>NZ_BMMM01000009.1:0-241942 GCF_014645835.1 Streptomyces albiflavescens | reverse complement strand
TCGACCGGCCCTCAGTCGGCCGGAAGGATGTTGTGGTTCACGCGGAAGAGGTTCTCGGGGTCGTACTTGGTCTTGAGTGCCCTGAGCCGCGGATAGTTCACGCCGTAGGCATCGGCCACGCGTTCGGGACCGTCGTCCCCGAGATGATTCACGTACACCCCGCCCGTGGTGTACGGGAGGACGCGCTCGTACACGTTCTGGGTCCAGTCGATGTTCTGCTGATCCTCGCTCTCGTCCTCCCATTGGCTGAGAACGCTGACCAGATATCCGTCGCGGTGCGGAAAAGCTGTTGCGTCCGGGGGAAGTTGAGCCATCACTCCGCCCATGAGACCGCCGCCGACGAGAGAAAGCGGAGAGGGGTTGCTCGCATAGCCGTCGCCCAGGATGTCGAGGGCTTCCGGATGGAGTTCGTCCATATGGAAGGAGCGGGCATACAGCCGCCGCCCTGCCACGGTGTTGTCGTCCAGTATCCGCTGCACGGCGAGATAGGGCATGGCGCCGACGTGGTTGAGCAGGGGCTTCCTGCCCAGGCCCGCGAGCGGTGCCACCGCCTCCTCCGCGCCGGCCGGCGGGTCGGCGTGCACATAGCCCAGGCCGACCGCCGGTTCGCCCTCCACGGTGAGGAAGGCGAACGAGGTGGTGAGCGCGTCCGGCGCGGTTTTGTTGAACTCGCCCAGCCCGCGGGCCACGGCACCCGTCTCGGCAACGGGGAAGGCCAGCAGCCCGGCCAGGCAGTCGCCCTGCGGGTGGAGCTTGTACTCGAAGGAGGTGGCCACGCCGAAGTTGCCGCCGCCGCCCCGGATCGCCCAGAACAGGTCGGGGTCGTCCTGGGGACTGGCCCTGCGGATCTCGCCGTCGGCGAGGACGATGTCGGCGGAGAGAAGGTTGTCGACGAGCAGCCCGCGATGGCGGCCCAGCCACCCGAGGCCGCCGCCCAGCGTCATGCCCCCGATGCCGATGTACGACTCCTGGGAGCCGGTCACCGCCAGCCCGAAGTGCATGGTCTCGGCGTCGAAGTCGCCCTGGAGGAGCCCGGGTTGGGCCTGCACCGTCCGTCGGCCCGGGTCGACCCTGATGCCGCGCAGCGCGGAGGTGTCGACGACCAGCCCGCCCTCGCAGCTGCCGGTGCCCGCGAAACAGTGCCCGCCGCCGGTCACCGCGAGCAGCACCCCGTGTTCCTTCGCGAACCGCACGGCGGTGATGACGTCCGCCGCGCCCTGAACCCGGACGATCGCTCCGGGACGACGTTCGAAGTAGGCGTTCCAGATGGCCTTCGCGGCCGGGTACTCCTGATCCTCCTCGGTGATGACGGGGCCACGCAGCCGCTGCCGCAGCTCAGTGACAGCACGCTCCGGCACACTCTCGCCCTGGGATGTGGTCAACCGCATCGCGCCTCCCGTACGCCTGGGGGTCTCGGTTCCGGGACCATCCAACTGCCGCGCGGCGCCCTGTCGGCGTCCCCGGACAGACCGTCGAAAGATCCACGCCGGACTCCCGTCCCGACTGCGACCGGCAGGGCGCTCCGATACGCTGACTCGGTCCTCAGACGCATCCGATCTGACCACCGGAGCCGCGAGATGCATGTTCGACGGGTCGTACCCAACGTCCAGTCAGTCGCCCTGAAGGAAAGTTCCGAGTTCTACGGCCTGCTTGGCTTCGAGGAAGTCATGAACCACGGCTGGATCGTGACCCTTGCCTCCGCCGAGAACCCCGCCGTGCAGGTCAGCCTGATGACCGACGACGCGACCGCCCCCGTGGCACCCGACATGAGCATCGAGGTCGAGGACGTCGACGCGGTGTACGCCGAGGTGCGAGGGAGCGGTGCCGAGATCGTGCACCCGCTGACCGACGAGGAGTGGGGCGTACGCCGCTTCTTCGTCCGGGACCCCAACGGCCGCGTGGTCAACGTCCTCAGCCACAGCTGACTGCGCCGCGCGCATGTCCTCCGGGAGGCGGGGTCGCTCCCCCCTCCGCCGGACATCACGGGAGCCGCCACCCCTCACCGGGATGGCGGCTCCGTGTCTGTGCTCACCCCTCGATCAGGGTGATGTCCTGCTCCCGGGTCGCGTGGAACTTCGGCAGCGGGAGGCCCGACTCGGTGCTCAGTTCCATCAGGGTGGCCTCGACGTGGGCGCTGCCCGCCGTGAGGGTGCCGAGCTCGCGCTTCTCCGAGTTGGTCCAGCGGTGTTGCGCGCCGTCGCAGACCGCCACGGTGCCGCCGATGCCATGGCGCACGCGGGGATCGCCCTGCCACACCG
Organism: Streptomyces albiflavescens; assembly: GCF_014645835.1. Taxonomy (GTDB): domain Bacteria; phylum Actinomycetota; class Actinomycetes; order Streptomycetales; family Streptomycetaceae; genus Streptomyces; species Streptomyces albiflavescens. Next base: position 239,684 of record NZ_BMMM01000009.1, on the reverse strand, counting down.
AGGAGGAGACGAACACGGGCCCGGCGGCGCTCACACAGCGGTAGGTGCCGGAGAGGGTGATGGTTCCGTCGGCCGCGACATGACCGGTCGGGTCTACGGTCACCTGCTCGGACGGTTCGTACGAGGGGGACACGGCCACGGCGGACGGGGCGACCGGCACAAGCAGGGCGGCGCCGATGGCCGCCACGCCGATGACCTGGCGCAAGGACATGGAAGTACCTCCTGGAACGGGGGGCCTGGAAGGAGGGCTCCATGGGTACCGGTCCGGCGTCCCGAGGGCGGTGATCGTCACCCCTTCGGTGGCGAGTTGGCACCGTCCGTCTCGGCGAGGTCCGAGAGTTGTCCTCGTGTTGTCACGCTTCACGGCCGGCTGTTCCGATGAGTTCGCCGCGCGCGCATGGTCTCTATGTGCGAGGGCGGCGACACCGCCGCCGAGACCCATCGCATCCGACGTGGAGGTGCGCCATGTGTTCACACCAGTCTTCGTGCCCGTCCGCGGACTCCAACGCCCCGCACATCGTGGCGGCCCACCCCGAGCAGGGCTGGAACCTCCTGTGCAACGGCGCGATCGTCTTCGACGACAGCGGCGAGCTGCTGCCCGACGGCAGCGTGGTCGCTCCGCTCAGGGTGTTCGTCGAGCGGCTGGCCGTCGCGGCCTGATCCTTCGCCAGGGGGTTTCTGATGGATCTCCGTGGAAGAAGGAGCGGCGTTCGGTGCGTGCTCGCGGCGTGCCGGGCGGAAGTCCTCGATGGGGGTCCCCCGCGCGAGCGAAGCCGAGCGTGGGGGAGGAGCTACTAGGGCTTTTGTCCGGTGCGGCGAGTGGGGGCACCTCCCACGCCCTTAAGGCAGTGGGGAAGCGTGCCGGGCGTCGCGACGCCGCGGAGATCCATCAGAAGCCCCCTAGCTCAGCACCGCAAAGCCGTCGAGTTCGACCAGGGCCTGTTCGTCCCAGAGGCGGGCGGCGCCGATGACGGCCATCGCGGGGTAGTCGCGGCCCGCCAACGTCCGCCAGATACGGCCGAGTTCGGGAGCCCGGACCCGATAGTCGGCGACATCGGTGGCGTAGACCGTGACCCGTGCGAGGTCGGCCGGGGCGCCGCCCGCGGCCCGCAGCGCGGTCAGCAGATTCGTCAGCGCCACCTCGAACTGCTCCGGCAGCGTCTCGCCGACCACCTTCCCGTCCGTGTCGAGCGCTGTCTGGCCCGCCAGGAAGACGAGGCGGCTGCCGGTGGCGACGACGGCGTGGGAGAAGCCGGTGGGCGGGGAGAGGTCGGGCGGATTGACGCGCTCGGTGCTCACTGGGCCTCCACGGTCTCGATGCTCACTGGTCCTCCACGGCGGCGTCCGGGCGCGTGGGCGCCTCCCTGTACAACTCCTTGGCGATGACCGCCCGTTGAACCTCGCTCGCGCCCTCGTAGATCCGGGGTGCGCGGACCTCGCGGTAGAGGTGTTCGAGGAGATGCCCCCGGCTCAGGGCACGAGCGCCGTGCAGTTGGACCGCGGCGTCGACGACGTACTGGGCCGTCTCGGTGGCCAGCAGCTTCGCCATCGCGGCACGCTTGGGTACGTCGGGGGCCCCTTCGTCGTACGCCGCCGCGGCCGCGTACACCATCAGGCGGGCCGCCTCCGTGCGCAGCGCCATCTCGGCGACCTGGTGGGCCACCGTCTGAAGGTCCTTCAACTTGCCGCCGAACGCGTCCCGCCCGGCCGTGTGCGCGAGGGTCGCGTCCAGCGCCGCCTGCGCCATGCCGACGGCGAAGGCGCCCACGCTCGGCCGGAAGAGGTTGAGGGTGTGCATGGCGACCCGGAAGCCGCGGTCGGGCTCCCCGAGCACGTCGTCCGCCGTCACCGGTACGGCGTCGAAGGCGAGGGTGCCGATGGGGTGCGGCGAGAGCATGTCGAGCGGGGCGCCGGTGAGGCCCGGCCGGTCGGCGGGGACGAGGAAGGCGGTGACGCCGCGGGCCCCGGCACCGGGGACGGTCCGGGCGAAGACGGTGTAGAAGTCGGCCTCGGGCGCGTTGGAGATCCAGCACTTCTCACCGGTGAGCCGCCAGTGCCCCGAGCCGTCGGGGTCCGGTTCCGCCCGCAGCGCCAGCGCCGCCGCGTCCGAGCCCGCGCCCGGCTCGCTGAGGGCGAAGGCGGCGACGAGTGCGCCGTCGCGGACGCCGGGCAGCCAGCGGTCGCGCTGGGCAGCGGTGCCGTACGCGTGCACCGGATGCGCGCCCAGGCCCTGAAGGGCGAGCGCCGTCTCGGCCTCGGTACAGGTCTGGGCCAGGGACTCGCGCATCAGGCACAGGTCGAGCGCGCCCGAGGTGAACAGACGGGTGAGCAGACCGAGGCGGCCGAGTTCGGCGACGAGGGGACGGTTGACGTGGCCCGGCTCGCCCTTCTCCGCCAGTGGGCGCAGCTGCTCCGCGGCGAGCGTGCGCAGCTCGGCACACCAGGCGGTTCGCGCCGGATCGAGCGAGAATGCGGTCATTGCCGGTCCCCTCTCCCCCGCCGGGCCGTACATCGGAGCCCGCCGGGTCACCCTTCCACGTTATCGCGAACCGTTGACTGTCGTCACCAACACGATACGCTCCTGGTGCGAGCCCACCACGACAAGGGGGCGAACCGCCATGGACCCCAGGGACACCGCGGAGCCGACGACCTCGGCCCACGTCGACACCTTCCCGCACGACCACCTGCCGCCGCGCGATCAGTGGCCGGCGCTCCACTTCGATCTGCCCGAGCTGCGCTACCCCGACCGGCTGAACTGCGCCGCCGAGCTCCTCGACCACGCCCGGCCCGAGCGCCCCGTCTTCCGTACGGCCTCCGGCGACCTGTGGACGTACGGACAGCTTCTCGCCCGGGTCGACCGCATCGCCCATGTGCTGACCGGCGAACTGGGCGTCGTCCCCGGCAACCGCGTGTTGCTGCGCGGCCCCACCACACCGTGGCTGGCCGCGTGCTGGCTGGCGGTGCTGAAGGCCGGCGCGGTCGCCGTCACCGTACTGGCGCAACAGCGCACGCATGAGCTGACCACCATGTGCGAGATCGCTCGGGTGACGCACGCGCTGTGCGACGTACGGTCCGTCGACGACCTGGTCAAGGCGGAAATCCCGGGGCTGCGGGTCACCACGTACGGCGGTGACGCACCCGACGACCTGCTGCTGCGCATCACGGGCGCACCGGACGAGCCGTTCGCCGCCGTCGACACCGCCGCCGACGACGTCGCCCTGATCGCCTTCACCTCGGGCACGACCGGTCGCCCCAAGGGCTGTATGCACTTCCATCGCGATGTGTTGGCGATAGCGGACACCTTCTCGAAGCATGTGTTGCAGCCACATGAGGACGATGTCTTCGCGGGCAGTCCCCCGCTGGGTTTCACCTTCGGGCTCGGCGGTCTCGTCGTCTTCCCGATGCGCGTCGGTGCCTGCTCCCTGCTGCTCGAACAGGCGGGCCCCAAGCAGCTGTTGCCCGCGATCGCCGAGCACCGCGTCTCCGTACTGTTCACCGCGCCGACCGCGTACCGGGCGATGCTGACGGAGCTGGAGGGTTACGACACCGGGTCGCTGCGACGGTGTGTGTCCGCGGGCGAGAATCTGCCCGCCGCGACCTGGCGGGCCTGGCACACCCGCACCGGCCTGCGCATCATCAACGGCATCGGCGCCACCGAGCTGCTGCACATCTTCATCTCCGCGGCCGACGAGCACATCCGCCCCGGCACGACCGGCGTCCCCGTACCGGGATGGCACGCGCGCTTGGTCGACGATTCCGGCGAACCCGTGCCGGACGGCGAGCCCGGGCTGCTCGCCGTGCGCGGCCCGGTCGGCTGTCGCTATCTCGCCGACCCACGGCAGCGGGAGTACGTACGCGGCGGCTGGAACATCACCGGCGACACCTATGTGCGCGATCCCGACGGCTACTTCCGCTATGTCGCCCGCGCCGACGACATGATCATCTCGGCGGGGTACAACATCGCGGGCCCGGAGGTCGAGGACGCGCTGCTGCGCCACCCGGACGTGGTCGAGACGGCGGTCGTGGGGCAGGCCGACGAGGCGCGCGGGCAGGTCGTCGTGGCGTATGCGGTCCTCAGGGAGGGCTCACGCAAGGACCCGGAGGCGTTGCGCACCTTCCTCAAGTCCGAGCTGGCGCCGTACAAATGCCCCCGCGAAATCGTCTTCCTGGACGCGCTGCCGCGCACCGCGACGGGCAAGCTCCAGCGGTTCCGGCTGCGCAAAGACGCCGGTCCGGACGTCATGCCGCCACCCGCCCCGGAGAGTGAGTTGTCCACAGGCGGCGATCCCAAGTGATCTTCGAGCACTAGAGTGATCAACGTGTCAGAGCAGCACGCCCCCCGGTCCCTCATCGTCACGTTCTACGGCGCGTACGGCCGTTTCACGCCCGGCCCCGTGCCGGTGGCCGAGCTGATCCGGCTCCTCGCCGCGGTCGGCGTCGACGCGCCCTCCGTACGGTCGTCGGTGTCACGACTCAAGCGCCGCGGCCTCCTCGAGCCGGCACGCACGGCGGCCGGCGCCGCCGGATACGCACTGTCGGCGGACGCGCGACAGCTGCTCGACGACGGCGACCGGCGGGTGTACGCGACGGCGCCACCCGAGGACGACGGCTGGGTGCTCGCCGTCTTCTCCGTGCCGGAGTCCGAGCGCCAGAAGCGGCACGTGCTGCGCTCTCGGCTCGCAGGTCTCGGCTTCGGGACGGCTGCCCCCGGGGTGTGGCTGGCCCCGGCGCGGCTCTACGAGGAGACCCGGCACACCCTGGAGCGGCTACGGCTCGACCCCTACGTGGAGCTGTTCCGCGGGGAGCACCTGGGCTTCGCGGCGACGGCCGACGCGGTCGCCCGCTGGTGGGACCTGGCCGCGATCGCCAAGGAGCACGAGGAGTTCCTCGACCAGCACGCGCCCGTGCTGCACGCCTGGGAGCGGCGCGCGGACACCCCGCCGGAGGAGGCGTACCGCGACTATCTGCTCGCCCTCGACTCCTGGCGCCACCTCCCGTACACCGACCCGGGACTGCCCGCGGCCCTGCTGCCCCAGGACTGGCCGGGCGCCCGCTCGGCCACCGTCTTCCGGGCACTGCACGAGCGGTTGCGTGACGCCGGGGCGGTCTTCGCGGGCGTGCCCGGGCACTTCCGGCATTCCGACGATGTGTGACCTCTTTTACATCATGAGGCGCTAAGGGAACCCTCAGGCTCTTCCGTCCCTCTTCTCATGTTTCTTACCTAGCGTCGTGAGCCGCACGCCAGGACAGGAAGAGGACAGCACGTATGACCACCACGTCCAGGGCTCAGGGAGCCACCGTCTGGCTCACGGGCCTGCCGAGCGCGGGCAAGACGACCATCGCGCGCCTTCTGGGCAGCCGTCTGAAGGCCGAGGGGCACCGCGTGGAGGTCCTCGACGGTGACGAGATCCGCCGTTTCCTCTCCGCCGGCCTCGGCTTCTCCCGTGCCGACCGCAACACCAATGTGCAGCGCATCGGCCTGGTCGCCGAGGTCCTCGCGCGCAACGGCGTCCTCGCCGTGGTGCCCGTCATCGCCCCGTACGCCGACAGCCGCGAGGCCGTCCGGAAGCGCCACCAAACGAGCGGGACGCCGTACATCGAGGTGCATGTCGCCACCCCGGTCGAGGTGTGCGGCGAGCGCGATGTGAAGGGGCTGTACGCCCGGCAGGCCGCGGGGCAGCTCAGGGGCCTGACCGGTGTCGACGATCCGTATGAGCCGCCGCTCGACCCGGCGCTCACGCTGGAGACGCACCTGCAGACGCCCGAGGAGTCCGCGGCCGCGCTGCATGCGCTGCTCACCGAGAGGGGTCTCGCATGACGACCGCAACCACTGTCTCCGCGGCAGCCGGCGATTCCGAGGAGTCCAGCCCGTACGCGCTGTCGCACCTGGACGCGCTGGAGTCCGAGGCCGTCCACATCTTCCGCGAGGTCGCGGGCGAGTTCGAGCGGCCGGTGATCCTGTTCTCCGGCGGCAAGGACTCCATCGTCATGCTGCACCTCGCGCTGAAGGCGTTCGCCCCCGCGGCGATCCCCTTCTCGCTGCTGCACGTGGACACCGGGCACAACTTCCCCGAGGTCCTCGAGTACCGCGACCGCACCGTCCAGAAGCACGGTCTGCGCCTGCACGTCGCCTCCGTACAGGACGGGAAGACCGCAAGCGCAAGGGGTACTTCTAGACATGACCGTCACCGTCATCAGCAGCGGCGCCGTCGACACGCTGCGCTTCGCGACTGCGGGCTCCGTCGACGACGGCAAGTCCACGCTCGTCGGACGTCTGCTGCACGACTCCAAGTCCGTCCTGACGGACCAGCTGGAAGCCGTCGAGCGCGTGTCCGCCAGCCGCGGCCAGGACGCGCCCGACCTCGCCCTCCTCACCGACGGCCTGCGCGCCGAACGCGAACAGGGCATCACCATCGACGTCGCGTACCGCTACTTCGTCACCCCACGCCGCCGCTTCATCCTGGCCGACACCCCCGGACACGTGCAGTACACCCGGAACATGGTCACCGGCGCCTCCACCGCCGACCTGGCCATCATCCTGGTCGACGCGCGCCACGGCGTGGTCGAGCAGACCCATCGGCACGCCGCCGTCGCCGCGCTGCTGCGCGTCCCGCACGTCGTGCTCGCCGTGAACAAGATGGACCTCGTCGGGTACGAGGAGACGGAGTTCGAGCGCATCGTCGAGGACTTCGCGGGCCATGCCGCCGAGTTGGACCTGCCCGGCTTCACGCCGATCCCGGTCTCCGCGCTGTGCGGCGACAACGTGGTGGAGCGTTCGGCGCACATGGGCTGGTACGAGGGTCCGGCTCTGCTGGAGTTCCTGGAGACCGTGCCGGTGGGCTCCGACGCGTCGACCGCTCCGGCGCGCTTCCCGGTGCAGTACGTCATCCGGCACGACGAAGTCCGCCACTACGCGGGACAGTTGGTGTCCGGAGAGTTGCGCGTCGGCGACCGCGTCACCGTCCATCCGTCCGGCGAGACCTCCGAGATCGTCGGCATCGACGTACTCGGCGAGGACGCCGACACGGCGTACGCGCCCCAGTCGTTGACGCTGCGCCTGGCCGACGCGCGCGATGTCGCGCGCGGCGACATGATCAGCACGGATGCCCTCAAGTCCCCAGCGTGAGCCGGGGTTTGGGGGCATCGGTGCGTCCGGTCTGCGGGCGCCGGCTGCCTGCCCGGTAGGGCATCGGCCAGACGACGCCCGGACCCTCGTATCCCTGCTCGGCCGCCGCGTGCAGCGTCCAGTGCGGGTCGTACAGATGCGGCCGGGCGAGCGCGCAGAGGTCCGTGCGTCCGGCCAGGATCAGGGAGTTGACGTCGTCCCAGGAGGAGATGGCGCCGACGGCGATCACGGGCAGGCCGGTCTCGTGGCGGATCCGGTCGGCGTACGGCGTCTGGTACGAGCGCCCGTACTCGGGGCGCTCGTCCGCCACCACCTGGCCCGTCGACACATCGACCGCGTCGGCGCCGTGCGCGGCGAAGGCCCGCGCGATCTCCACGGCGTCGTCCCCGGTGGTGCCGCCATCGGCCCAGTCGGTGGCGGAGATGCGGACGGTCATCGGCCGCTCCTCGGGCCACACGGCCCGCACGGCGTCGAACACTTCGAGCGGGAAGCGGAGCCGGCGGGCGAGCGAGCCGCCGTACGCGTCGGTGCGCCGGTTGGTCAGCGGCGACAGGAAGCCGGAGAGCAGGTAGCCGTGGGCGCAGTGCAGTTCGAGCAGATCGAAGCCGCCGCGCGCGGCCCGCCATGCTGCGGCGGTGAACTGTTCCCGGATGTCGGTGAGTTGGGCGCGCGACAGCTCGCGGGGCGTCTGGTTCCCCGGCTTGTACGGGATCGGGGACGCGGCCACGAGTGGCCAGTTGCCGTCCTCCAACGGCTCGTCCATGCCCTCCCACATCAGCTTGGTCGATCCCTTGCGCCCGGAGTGACCGAGCTGCACGCCGATCGCGGTGCCCGGCACCTGTGCGTGGACGAAGTCGGTGATCCGCCGCCAGGCCTCGGCCTGCCGTCCGGTGTAGAGCCCCGCGCAGCCGGGCGTGATGCGGCCCTCCGCGCTCACGCACACCATCTCGGTCATCACCAGTCCGGCGCCGCCGAGTGCCCGCGCGCCCAGGTGGACGAGGTGGAAGTCGCCGGGAACCCCGTCCACGGCCGAGTACATGTCCATGGGCGAGACGACGACCCGGTTGCGCAGGGTGAGGCCGCGCAGCCTGAACGGCGTGAACATCGGGGGCGTACCCGACGGACATCCGAACTCGCGCTCCACGGACTCGGTGAAATGCGCGTCGCGCAGCCGCAGATTGTCGTGGGTGACGCGGCGGCTGCGGGTGAGGAGGTTGAAGGCGAACTGGTGTGAGGGCTGGTCGAGGTAACGGTCCAGGTTCTCGAACCACTCCAGGCTCGCGCGCGCCGCCCGCTGGGTGGACGCGACGACCGGGCGCCGCTCCTCCTCGTAGGCGCCGAGGGCCTGCGCCAGATCGGCGTGCTCCTCCAGACAGGCGGCCAGCGCGAGCGCGTCCTCCACCGCCAGCTTCGTGCCGGAGCCGATGGAGAAGTGGGCGGTGTGCGCGGCGTCGCCGAGGAGGACCAGGTTCCCGTGCGCCCAGCGGTCGTTGACGACCGTCCGGAAGGTGGTCCACGCCGACTTGTTGGACCGCAGCGGGCGTCCGCCCAGCGCGTCCGCGAAGATCTTCGCGCACCGCTCGACGGACCCCTGCTCGTCGAGCTCCGCGAACCCGGCCGCCCGCCACACCTCTTCGCGCATCTCCACGATGACGGTCGAGGCGCCGCATTGATTCTGCGGCCCGGCGGGCCTCGTCGAGGGGTGGTGGTCGGACGACGGGCGGGAATACGGGTAGCCGTGCAGCTGCATCACGCCGTGCTCGGTCTCGGCGATCTCGAAGCGGAAGGCGTCGAAGGCGAAGTCGGCGGCGAGCCAGATGTAGCGGCAGCGATGCTCCTCGACGGACGGCCCGAAGGCCTCCGCGTACGCCCCGCGCGTGAGACTGTGCACACCGTCGGCGGCGACGACGAGGTCGTACGCCCTCATCAGCTCGGCAACCGGCGGGGCCTCCGTACGGAAGCGCAGCTCGACGCCGAGCGAGTGGCAGCGTTCGTGCAGGATCTCCAGCAGCCGGCGCCTGCCGAGCGCCGCGAAGCCGTGGCCGCCCGAGGTGCGACGCACTCCTCGGTGCACGATGTCGATGTCGTCCCAGCGCACGAACTCGTCCTGGAGCGCGGTGTACACGACCGGGTCGGCGTGCTCGATGCCGCCGAGCGTCTCGTCGGAGAGCACGACACCGAAGCCGAAGGTGTCGTCGGGGGCGTTGCGCTCCCAGACGGTGATCTCGCGCGCGGGATCGAGTCGCTTGAGGAGGGCGGCGGCGTAGAGGCCACCGGGACCGCCGCCGATCACCGCGACGCGCAGAGCTGTGCGCGCGGCGGTGGCCGCGACCTCCGGCACCCGCCCGCCCTCCGGCGTCCGCGCGCCCGCCGCCTGGCGTCCGTGCCCACCCGCCGGCACCGATCCTTCGCCCGTCGGCACCGCCGCGTCGCCGGCCGCCACGGCTATCGCCCCCGCCACTTCGGCGGCCGCTTCTCCGTGAAAGCGGCATGGAACTCGGCGTAGTCCTCGCCGTTCATCAGCAGCGCCTGGGTCGAGGCGTCCAGTTCGACGGAGGCCGCGAGCGGCATGTCAAGTTCGGCGGTGAGCAGCGCCTTGGTCTGCGCATACGCGAGGGCCGGGCCCTCGGCGAGGCGGTGGGCCAGCCGTTGTGCGGCCTCGTCGGCGCCGCCCTCGTCGGCGAGTTCGCTGATCAGGCCGATCCGCTCGGCCTCGGGCGCGCGCACGGGCTCGCCGAGCATCAGCAGCCGGGTCGCGTGGCCGAGCCCGACGACCCGGGGCAGCAGATAGGCCGCACCCATGTCACCGCCGGACAGCCCGACGCGGGTGAAGAGGAACGAGAAGCGGGCCGAAGGGTCGGCGACCCGGAAGTCGGCCGCCAGCGCCAGCACGGCTCCGGCGCCCGCCGCCACGCCGTGCACCGCCGCGATCACCGGGAACGGGCATTCCCGTACCGCCCGTACGACCTGCCCGGTCATCCGGTTGAAGTCGAGGAGCTGGGCGGTGTCCATCGAGAGGGTCGCGCCGATGATCTCGTCGACATCGCCTCCGGAGCAGAAGCCGCGGCCCTCGCCGGCCAGCACCAGGGCGCGTACGGATCGCTCGCGGGACAGCTCGGCGAGCAGGTCGCGCAGGTCGGCGTAGGCGCCGAAGGTGAGCGCGTTGAGTTTCTCGGGGCGGGCCAGGGTGACCGTGGCGACCCCGTCCGCGACCTCACACCTCAGGTGCTGCCAGTCGGGCGTGCGGGCGGCGGAGCCGGTGAAGGGACTCATGACGTGCGGCCTCCTCGGGCGGGGGCGACGCTCTGCGGCTACTCCATGAAGTTATCACTTCTCTGTGACTGTCGTCATGAGTGCGCGATACGCCAGGGGTCGGAGAGCCTGTTTCCACGTCCCGGGCCGACGCCACCGGGTCACCGGCAGCCGTCACCGAGTCACGGATCATCGATAGCTCCGTAACGGTGGGAGCAGACCGTGCGGGGTGGGCCGTTCGTCTGGGTACGCAGCCCTATGTCGGGCCGAACGCCGGGCCGAACGTCCCGAGAGGCATCCGCCGATGTTCCGAAATAGCCCGCTGAGCGCCTCTGCATGGGGGCCCCGTACGATGCATACGGCTCAAAGCAGGACAGCCTGCTCCATGAACGGACTCGCCTTGCACAACACCCCAGCCCCCGCCTCCTGGCGCATCGCACTGCCGCACACCGTCGCGGCCGTGCCCGTCGCCCGTGCTCTGGTCCGCACCGCGCTGGCGGAGCTGGAGCACGCGGCCGACAGCGACACCGCTGAGCTGCTCACCGCGGAGCTGGTCGCCAACGCCGTGGAGCACACCGCCGGGGACGGTCCCCTGGAGCTGGTCGTCGAACTGATGCCGTCCGGCTGCCAGGTCGAGGTGCACGACCCGGACCCGGCGCCGCCCGGCAATCTCACGGTCCCCCACCAGGCCGGCGAACCCGACCCCTGGCAGGAGCACGGGCGCGGCCTGCTGCTGATCCGCACCCTCAGCTCGTCCTGCGGCCACCGCCCGACCGATTCCGGCAAGGCGGTCTGGTTCAGACTGCCTGTGATTCCCGCTCAGCGACGGCCGCTGTAGCCTCCGCCCGCGCGGCCAGCCGGGAATGGCGGCGCCCGTAGAGGACGTACACCAGGAATCCGGCCACCAGGAACAGGGCGAACTGCACCCAGGTCGTCCAGCCCGTCTCGTACATCAGGTACAGGCAGAAGCCCACACCGAGCAGCGGTACGACGGGGTAGAGCGGCACCCGGAAGGTGCGGGCGAGGCCCGGCTCCCGGCGGCGCAGCGCGATCACCGCGACATTGACCGCGGCCATGGTGGCGAGCGTGCCGATGGTGCACAGGTTGACCGCGGCGTCGAGCGAGGCGAAGGCCGCAGGGACGGCGAAGACGACCGCGACGATCAAGGTGCCCGCCACCGGCGTCGAGGTCTTCGGCGAGATCTTCTCGAAGACACGCGGGATGAGTCCGTCGCGCGACATCGACATGAGGATGCGGGTCTGGCCGTACATCACCGCGAGCACGACCGAGGCGATGGCGACGACCGCGCCGAAGGCGATGACCCCGCCGCCGACGGTGGAGCCCGTCACCTCGTTGACGACGTACGACAGCGCGGCCGGCTGACCGCCGACCTTGTCCCCGCCGATCGCGCCGATCGCGGCCAGCGCCACGGCGCAGTACAGCAACGTGACCAGGCCGATGCAGATCATGATGGCGATCGGGATGTTGCGACGCGGGTTCTTGGCCTCCTCGCCGGCCGTGGTGATCGCGTCGAAGCCGATGTACGAGAAGAACGCGGCCGTGGTGCCCGCGCCGATGCCGCCGAGTCCGGCCGGCGAGAACGGCGTGAGGTTGCCGTCCTTGAAGGCGCTGAACCCGATCGCACAGAAGAGCACCAGGATCGCCAGCTTGAGCACGGCCATGGCGGCGGTCGCCCGGGCGCTCTCCCGCACGCCGCGCATGAGCAGGACCGAGGCCAGGGCGATCACGATGACCGCGGGAACGTTGATGACTCCGCCGTCGGTCGGTCCCGAGGAGAGCGCGGCGGGGAGCTGCCGGCCGGTGAGGCTGTCGAGCAGCTCGTTCACGTACTGGCTCCAGCCGACGGCGACGGCCGACACGGAGACGCCGTACTCCAGGAGCAGACACCAGCCGACCAGGAAGGCCGTGCTCTCGCCGAGTCCGGCGTAGGCGAAGGAGTACGAGGATCCCGAGACCGGGATCGCGCCGCCGAGCTCCGCGAACGCGAACGCGGTGAAGACACAGGTGATCGCCGCGAGGATGAAGGAGACGACCACGGCGGGTCCGGCCTGGGCGACCGAGTCGGACAGCCCGACGAAGATTCCGGTGCCGACGATCGCGCCGACGCCGAAGCAGACGAGCTGGAAGAGGCCCATGGTGCGCTTGAGGCCATGGCCTTCGAGGTCCGTGCCGGATTCGGCGATGAGCAGCTCGGGGGACTTGATACGAGGTATCCGTGGAGCGGGCATGCGGGTGGTGCTCGTTTCTGGTGGTGCGAGTGCGACGGGGTAGATCGCGCGACGGCCACGGAAGGGGTGGTTCCGGACCGCCGGTCAGGATAAGGCCTGCTGGGACATGGGCCGGACCGGCAAGGCCTGCCGTGTGGGGCAGACCGACAGGCCCGACGCGACGCCGGTCGGACCCGCAGGGCATGCCGGAAACGCCGGGCGGACCCGCAGGGCACGCCGGAAACGCCGGCCGGACCCACAGGGCACGCCGGAAACGCCGGCCGCACCCACAGGGCACGCCGGAAACGCCCGTCAGGCCAGCGTGGCGACCAGGATCGCCTTGATGGTGTGCAGCCGGTTCTCGGCCTCGTCGAAGACGACCGAGTGCGCCGACTCGAAGACCTCGTCGGTGACCTCGAGGGAGTCGCGACCGTGGGTCTCATGGATGTCACGGCCGACCTTCGTGCCCAGGTCGTGGAAGGCCGGGAGGCAGTGCAGGAATTTCACGTCGAGGTTGCCGGTGGCGCGCAGCACGTCCATCGTCACCGCGTACGGGGAGAGGGCACCGATGCGCTCGTCCCACACCTCCTTGGGCTCACCCATGGAGACCCAGACATCGGTCGCGACGAAGTCGGCGCCCTGGACGCCCTCGGTGATGTCCTCGGTGAGGGTGACCCGCCCGCCGTTGCTCTCGGCGAGCTTGCGGGCTCGGGCGACGATCTCGTCGGTGGGCCAGTAGGCCTGCGGGGCGACGATACGGACGTCCATACCGAGCAGCGCGCCGGTGATCAGATACGAGTTGCCCATGTTGAAGCGGGCGTCGCCGAGGTAGGCGAAGGCGATCTCACCGAGCGGCTTGTCGCAGTGCTCGGTCATCGTGAGCACGTCGGCGAGCATCTGGGTCGGGTGCCAGTCGTCGGTCAGACCGTTGTAGACGGGCACACCGGCGTACGCGGCCAGCTCCTCGACGGAGGCCTGGCTGTCGCCCCGGTACTCGATGGCGTCGAACATCCGGCCGAGGACGCGCGCGGTGTCCTTCACGGACTCCTTGTGGCCTATCTGCGAGCCGGACGGGTCCAGATACGTCGTCGAGGCGCCCTGGTCCGCCGCCGCGACCTCGAACGCGCAGCGCGTACGCGTGGAGGTCTTCTCGAAGATCAGCGCGATGTTCCTGCCCCGCAGGTACGGGGTCTCGGTCCCGGCCTTCTTGGCCGCCTTGAGCTCGGCGGCCAGCTCGATCAGACCGCGGAACTCCTCTTCCGTGAAGTCCAGCTCCTTGAGGAAGTGGCGGCCGGCGAGGGCGGTCGGGACTGTCGCCATGGGGGGCGCTCCAAGGTTACGAAGACGGGGGCATTGGAATTCTATACGATGCCCAGAATTTCTATACGGGGACTACACCGCCTCGCGTTCGACCGGACAGCTCATACAGCGCGGCCCGCCCCTCCCCCGCCCCAGCTCGCTGCCCGGAATCTCGATGACCTCGATGCCCTGCTTGCGCAGATGCGTGTTGGTGGTGGAGTTCCGCTCGTAGGCGACCACGACACCCGGTTCGACGGCGAGCACATTGCACCCGTCGTCCCACTGCTCCCGCTCGGCCGCGTGCACGTCCTGGGTGGCGGTGAGGACACGAATCTCGTTCAGGCCGAGCGCCGCGGCGATAGCACGGTGCATGTGCTCCGGGGGGTGGTCGGTGACCTTCAACTCCTTCTCCTCCGCGCCCGGCTCGATGGTGTACGAGCGGAGCATGCCGAGCCCGGCGTACTGGGTGAAGATGTCGCCGTCGACCATCGTCATCACGGTGTCGAGGTGCATGAGGGCCCGCCGCTTGGGCATGTCGAGTGCCACGATGGTGCGCGCCGAGCCCGCCGCGAACAGTTTGTGCGCGAGCATCTCGACGGCCTGGGGCGTGGTCCGCTCGCTCATGCCGATGAGGACCGCACCGTTGCCGATGACGAGCACGTCACCGCCCTCGATGGTGGACGGGTAGTCGATCTGCCCCTCCGACCAGAGATTGAAGGTCTCGTGACGGAAGAGCGGGTGGTACCGGTAGATCGCCTCGAAGTGCACGGTCTCGCGCTGCCGGGCCGGCCAGCGCATGGCGTTGATGGAGACCCCGTCGTAGATCCAGGCGGAGGTGTCCCGGGTGAACAGGTGGTTGGGCAGCGGCCTGAGCAGGAAGTCGTCGAGGTCCATGACATGGAAGCGCACGGAGGTCGGCTCCGGATGGGCGTCCAGGAACTCCCGCTTGGTCATGCCGCCGACGAGCACGGATGCCAGCTCCGGGGCGGGCAGCGTCTCGAAGGCGGCCCGTAGGTGGTCGGTGGCGAGCGGCCCGTACTCCTTCTCGTCGAAGACCCGGTCCAGGACGAGCGATCTGGCCACCGGGATCTCCAGGGCCTCGGTGAGCAGGTCACCGAAGAGGTGGACGGTGACCCCGCGGTCGCGCAGTACGTCGGCGAACCCGTCGTGCTCCGCGCGCGCCCGGCGCACCCACAGCACGTCGTCGAAGAGCAGGGCGTCCTTGTTGCTGGGGGTGAGCCTTTTGAGCTCAAGATCCGGCCGGTGCAGGATGACGCGGCGCAGCCGCCCGGCCTCGGAGTCGACGTGGAATCCCATGCCTCCATCCTGACCATCCGGACGCCTGTTCACCCGCCGATCGCGGGACCTGCGCATCATTCATTTCGTCCCCTTGACGATAAGCGAGCCCCGCCATTATCGTCTTAGTGACGACAAAGACGAACGAGGGGTCGCCGGGATCGCCCGGCGACAAGGGGGTACTCATGGCCGACATCACCCGGCGTCTCGGCTGGCGCCATCTGCGCGGGGCGCCGACCGCCCACGTCCGGCACCACCGCTCCGGCAGCCTGGTGCACGACGGCCCCGGACTGAGCTTCTGGTACCGCTCCCTGACCGCCGCGCTCTCCGAAGTCCCGGTCGACGACCGCGAGTTGGCGATGACCTTTCACGCCCGTACGTCCGACTTCCAGGACGTCGCGGTACAGGCGACGGTCACCTACCGCATCAGCGATCCGGCGATCGCGGCCGCGCGCCTGGACTTCTCCATCGACCCCGACACGGGCGCCTGGCGCGGCGCTCCCCTGGAGCAGCTCTCGACCCTGCTCACCGAGACGGCCCAGCAGCACGCGCTGGACGTCCTCGCCCGTACGTCGCTGGCGGCCGCCCTGGTCGACGGCGTCGCGGCGGTACGGGAACGGGTCGCGGGCGGGCTCGCCGCCGAGCCCCGGCTGCCCGCGACGGGGATCGAGGTGGTGGCCGTACGGGTCGTCGCGCTGCGCCCGGAGCCCGAGGTGGAGCGGGCACTGCGCACGCCGGCCCGCGAGCAGATCCAGCAGGACGCGGACAAGGCGACGTACGAACGCCGTGCCGTCGCCGTCGAGCGGGAGCGCGCCATCGCCGAGAACGAACTCGCCAGCCAGATCGAACTCGCCCGGCGCGAGGAGCAGTTGGTCGACCAGCGCGGCACGAACGCGCGGCGCGAGGCCGAGGAGCACGCGGCGGCGGACGCGGTGCGCGCCGGGGCGGAGGCCGCGCGCACGGTCCGCCTCGCGGAGGCGGAGGCCACCCGGTCGCTGCGCCTCGCCGAGGCGGAGGCCACCCGCAAGGTGCGGCTGGCCGGGGCCGAGGCGCAGGCCGCGCGCGAGGTCGGCGCGGCGCGGGCCGAGGCGCAGGCCGCCTGGCTGCGGGTTCACGGGGACGTGGACGTCGCCACACTGCACGCCCTGACGGGCACGCGGCTCGCGGAGAACCTGCCGCGGATCGAGAGCGTCACGGTGTCGCCGGACGTCCTGACAGGACTGCTCGCCAAGCTGGGCAACGGGGCCTCCGGGGAACCGGCGTGAGTCTCGCGCCGCGGGTCGTCCTCGTCCATCGCACCACGGAGTACGAGGAGTTGGTGGCCCGGCACGGCACACACGGGCAGGCGGCGTTCTTCCTCTCCTCCCGGGGGCGGGACATCGGGGAGGTGGCCGAGCGGCACCGGCGGGCGCGGGAGGCACTGGCCGAGGTGGTGTCGGCGGTTCCGCTGACCTGGCGTCAGGCCCGGGTGGAGCGCGCGGACCTGGACCGTTTCCTGTTCGCGCCGGAGGACATCGTGGTCGTGGTCGGGCAGGACGGGCTGGTCGCGAACGTGGCCAAGTACGTGACCGGGCAGCCGGTGGTGGGCATCGACACCGATCCCGGGCGCAACCCGGGGGTGCTGGTGCGGCACCGCCCCAAGGACGCGGGCGCGCTGCTCGCCTCGGCGCACGGCGGCCGGGTCGACGAGCTGACCATGGTCGAGGCGGTCGCGGACGACACGCAACGGCTGGTCGCGCTCAACGAGATCTACCTGGGAGCCGCGGGCCATCAGACGGCCCGCTATCGGCTGGGGCTCGACGAGTACGGGGGTGCCGTCGAGCCCCAGGCCTCCTCCGGGGTCCTGGTCGGCACCGGGACGGGGGCCAGCGGCTGGCTCCGCTCCGTGTGGCAGGAGCGGGGCGGCGAACTGCCGCTGCCCGGCCCCACGGACGAACGCCTCCTCTGGTTCGTCCGCGAGGCCTGGCCGTCCCCGGCCACCGGAACATCCCTCGTGGCCGGCGAACTCACCTCCTCCGCCCGGCTGTCCCTCACCGTCGAATCGGACCGGCTCATCGTGTTCGGCGACGGGATGGAGGGGGACGCGGTGGAGCTGGTGTGGGGGCAGACGGTGCGGGTGGGGATTGCGGGGGTGCGGCTGCGGTTGGTGGAGTGACGTGGGGGTTGCGCCCCCTCCGTCCCTACCCGTCGCGGTTGCGGGCGGCGGGGACGAAACCCTCACAGCCTCGGATCCACCGGCTCCGACTCCAGCGCCAGCACCCCGAACACGGCCTCGTGCACCCGCCACAGCGGCTCACCCTCCGCGAGCCGGTCGAGGGCTTCGAGCCCCAGGGCGTACTCCCGTATCGCGAGCGACCGCTTGTGGTTCAGGAACCGCCCACGCAGCCGCGCGAGGTTCTCGGGACGCGTGTACTCCGGACCGTAGATGATCCGCAGGTACTCACGCCCCCGGCACTTGATGCCGGGCTGCACGAGACGCCCCTGCGCGCCGCGCACCACCGCGCCGACCGGCTTGACGACCATGCCCTCGCCCCCGCGGCCCGTCATCTCCAGCCACCAGTCGACGCCGGCCCGCACCGACTCCGGGTCACCGGTGTCGACGAAGAGCCGCCGGGTGGTCTGCAGCAGCCCGCTCCCGTCGTGCTCCACGAGCCGGTCGATCAGCGCGAGCTGCTCGTCGTGCGGCAGGCCGGCGAGGCTCCGGCCCTGGACGGCGAGGATCTGGAAGGGTGCCAGCCGGACACCGTCCAGGCCCTCCGTGGTCCAGCAGTAGCGCCGGTAGGCGTCCGTGAACGCCTCGGCGTCCGCGGCGCGTCCACGCTGGCGCGCCAGCAGGTCCCGTACCTCGACCCCGCGCTCCGCGGCCCCTTCGAGCGCGGCCAGCGCTCCCGGGAACGCGGCTTTGGACGCGGCGCCGACCGCCGCGTACTGACTGCGCAGCAGCCCGGACGCCTTCAGCGACCAGGGCAGCAACTCGGCGTCGAGCAGCAGCCAGTCGGTCTCGAGCTCCTTCCACAGCCCCGCCTCGGTCGCGGCGGCCCGCACCCGGCCGAGGATCTCCTCCGTGACGGCGGCGTCGTCGAAGAAGGGACGGCCGGTGCGGGTGTAGAGCGAACCGGTGGGACCTCCCCCACTCTCGGCTGCGCTCGAGCGGGAGGTGCCCCCAACGCCGAAGCGCTCGCGTGCCACCCCCGCGTCCCGGCAGACCAGTGCCACCGCCCGCGAGCCCATGTGCTTCTCCTCGCACACGACCCGGGCGACCCCGTCCTCCTGGTACTGCGCGAAGGCCTCGGCCGGATGCTCCAGGAAGTGTTCATCAGCGGCTCCGCCGCGGGCCTCGATGTGCGAGGTCGCGGTCGGTGCCATGGTCGGCGGCAGGTACGGCAGCAGCCTCGGGTCCACGGCGAAGCGGCTCATGACCTCCAGGGCCGCCGCCGCGTTCTCCTCGCGGATCGACACGCGTCCGGCGTGCCGTGTCTCGACGACCCGCCGGCCGTGCACGTCCGCGAGGTCGAGCGGACGGCCCTCGTGGCCGCCCGGCGCCTCGGAGGCGAGCGGCCTGGTGGGCTCGTACCAGACCTGCTCGGCCGGTACGTCGACGAGCTCGCGCTCCGGCCAGCGCAGTGCGGTGAGCTTTCCGCCGAAGACGGCACCCGTGTCCAGACAGATGGTGTTGTTCAGCCAGGTGGCCGTCGGCACCGGGGTGTGACCGTAGACGACGGCCGCGCGGCCGCGGTACTCCTCCGCCCACGGATAGCGCACCGGCAGCCCGAACTCGTCCGTCTCACCGGTCGTGTCGCCGTACAGCGCGTGCGAGCGCACCCGGCCGGAGGTCCGCCCGTGGTACTTCTCGGGCAGACCGGCGTGGCAGACGACGAGCTTGCCCCCGTCGAGCACGTAGTGACTGACGAGTCCGTCGAGGAACTCCCGCACCTGCTGCCGGAACTCCTCGCTCTCCCCCTCCATCTGCTCGATCGTCTCGGCGAGGCCGTGCGTGTGCTGGACCTTGCGGCCCTTGAGGTAACGCCCGTACTTATTCTCGTGGTTGCCGGGCACGCACAGGGCGCTGCCCGAGCCGACCATGGACATCACCCGGCGCAGTACGCCCGGGCTGTCCGGGCCGCGGTCGACGAGGTCGCCGACGAAGACGGCGGTACGGCCTGCCGGGTGCGTCCCGTCGACGTAGCCGAGCTTGCCGAGCAGGGCCTCCAGCTCCGAGGCGCAACCGTGGATGTCGCCGATGATGTCGAAGGGGCCGGTGAGGTGGGTCAGGTCGTTGAACCGCTTCTCGGTGCCGACCTCGGCGCTCTCGACCTCCTCCACGCCACGCAGGACGTGCACCTTTCTGAACCCCTCGCGCTCCAAGTGGCGCAGAGAGCGGCGGAGTTCGCGGATGTGGCGCTGGATGACGCGGCGCGGCATGTCGGCGCGGTCGGTTCGGGCGGCGTTGCGCTCGGCGCACACCTCCTCCGGCACGTCCAGCACGATCGCGATGGGCAACACGTCGTACTTCCTGGCGAGTTCGATCAGCTGGCGGCGGCTCTCCTGCTGAACGTTGGTGGCGTCCACGACCGTTCGGCGGCCCGCCGCGAGCCGCTTGCCCGCGATGTAGTGCAGTACGTCGAAGGCGTCGCCGCTGGCGCTCTGGTCGTTCTCGTCGTCGGCGACCAGGCCGCGGCAGAAGTCGGACGAGATCACCTCGGTCGCCTTGAAGTGCTTGCGGGCGAAGGTGGACTTGCCGGAGCCGGACGCGCCGATCAGCACCACGAGGGAAAGGTCGGTCACGGGCAGGGTGCGCGCCTTGGTGTGCGTCTCGTTCGTCATGCGGCCTTCTCCTCCTTCGGGGCGGTGAGCGTGAATGCGGCCATCTGCGTGGGCGGGCCCACCTCGGGGTCGTCAGGTCCGACGGGCGTGAACTCCACCTCGTACCCGTGCCGTTCGGCGACCGTCCGCGCCCAGGTCCGGAACTCCTCCCGCGTCCATTCGAAGCGGTGGTCGCCATGCCGGGAGTGTCCGGCCGGGAGGGTCTCCCAGCGGACGTTGTACTCGACGTTCGGCGTCGTCACGAGGACCGTCCTCGGGCGGGCGGAGCCGAACACCGCGTACTCCAGGGCGGGAAGGCGGGGCAGATCGAGGTGCTCGATCACCTCGCTGAGCACGGCGGCGTCGTACCCCTTGAGGCGGTTGTCGGTGTAGGCGAGCGAGCCCTGGAAGAGCTGTACGCGCGAGGCCTGCCGCTCGCCCATGCGGTCCAGCTTGAGCCGCCGCGAAGCGATGGTGAGCGCGCGCATCGACACGTCGACGCCGACGATCTCGGTGAACCTCGTGTCCTTGAGCAGCGCCTGCACCAACTGGCCCTGTCCACAGCCGAGATCGAGGACGCGGCCCGCGCCGGACGCGTGCAGCGCGGCGAGGATCGCGTCCCGGCGCTGCACGGCGAGCGGCACCGGCTTCTCTTCGGTGTCCGTCTCTTCGTCGACCGCGTTGTCGATCTCCTCGACCTCGGTGTCGTCGGCCTCGGCGAGCCGTACGAGCTCCAGCCGCTCCATCGCCTCACGGGTCAGCGACCAGCGGCGCGAGAGATACCGGCTGGTGATCAGCTTCTGCTCCGGGTGGTCCGGCAGCCAGCCCTCACCGGCCCGCAGCAGCTTGTCGACCTCGTCGGACGACACCCAGTAGTGCTTGGCGTCGTCGAGCACCGGGAGCAGCACGTAGAGATGGCGCAGGGCCTCGGCGAGCGTCAGCCGCGTCGCTTCCAGTTCCAGACGTACATAGCGGGAGTCGCCCCACTCGGGGAACTGCTCGTCCAGCGGCACGGCCTCGACCGTCACCGTCCATCCGAGCGGCTCGAACAGCGCCCGTACGAGGTCGGCGCCGCCGCGGGCGGGCAGCGCGGGCACCTCGATCCGCAGCGGCCTGGGCTGCTCCGGCAGTTCGGGCCTCGCGGTGCACTGGCCCTTCATCGCGCTGGAGAACACAGCGCTCAGCGCCACGGCGAGCAGGGAGGAGGCCGCGTACGGGCGGTCGTTGACGTACTGCGCGAGCGCGGCGTCGGGCGCGCCTCCGCGCCCCTTGCCCTTGCCCCGCCGGACCAGCGCCACCGCGTCGACCTCGAGCAGCAGCGCGGCCGTGCACCGCTCGACGGACGCCTCCGGGTAGAGGACGTGTGCCGTGCCGTAGGAGGTCGAGAACGCCTGCGCCTTGTCGGGATGCTTGTGCAGCAGAAAGCCGAGGTCGGTCGCGGGGCGCTCTGGAGTACCGGTGGTACTGATCGTCAGGAACACAGTGGGTCTGCCTCGAAACGTATGCTGAGCTGCGGATACTTGCCGTGCGGCAACGCCGTGCACATCGCGTGCACACACGCCGGAATCCGGTGGACCACAGCTGAAGGAGTACGCGCCCTGGCGATCACTGCTCCAGGCGCTTCCTCGCCCTCGTAGCGGTGCATGCGCCGCGACGCGGTCGGCCCCCCGCGCGGCGCCCCTTGTCGGCGCGCCCGCACAACGTACAGCGAACACCCTGGCCATACTCAGGCATTTTTCCACCCCAGCCCTCGCTCGCCCCGGTCGATGCCGGGTGGGACGAACTCGAAGCCGACAGGCGGGGGCTCTTAGGCCCTGTCGTCACATTCCCGTCTGCCCCGCGACGCCATGCACGCACTCTCGCCGCACCGGGCACAGACCCAAGTACATCCAGTACGAGGGCCTGTGCCCGGCACTCCCCCAGCCTTCGGCCGGGGGGACCCCCAGAGCACGCACCTGACGCCGCAGGGCCCGCCCTCCGGGCGGACGACGGGAATGTGACGACAGGACCTAGGCGAGGGCGAGGAAGAGCTTCTCGAGTTCCGCTTCGGTCATGGGGGGTGTGTCCTCGTCGGCGGCCGCCATGCACTGGCGCATACCGCTGGCGACGATCTTGAAGCCGGCCCGGTCCAGGGCCCGGGAGACGGCGGCGAGTTGGGTGACGACGTCCTTGCAGTCACGGCCGGCCTCGATCATGGCGATGACGCCGGCGAGCTGCCCCTGAGCGCGGCGCAGGCGGTTGAGGATGGCGGTGCTGGCTTCCTCGTCGACGGACATGGCCATGAGTGGGTCCTCCTGGTGGGTTCTTCCTTGCGCCATGGTACCCCCTGGGGTATCGGTGGCCCCGAGCGGAGCCCGGGGCCACCGATCACGAGGGGCCGGGTCAGTCGTGCGAGAACTTGATGTCGGGCAGCACCTTGTGCAGCCACGCGGGGCTCCACCAAGCGGCGCGTCCGGTCAGCCGGAGCAGGACAGGCAGCAGTACGAGTCGCACGAGGGCGGCGTCGAGGAGCACCGCCAGGCCGAGGATGATGCCCATCTCCTTGGGCGGCAGCGGCCCCGACAGCGCAAAGGTGAAGAAGACGGCGACCATGACGGCCGCCGCGGCGAAGACGACCCGCCCGGAGTGGGCCAGCGCGCCCACCATGGCCTGGCGCGGGTCGCCCGTCCGCTCGTACTGCTCCTTAGCGGAGGACAGCAGGAAGACGGTGTAGTCCATGGCGATCGCGAAGATCATGGCGAAGAAGAAGACCGGCCCCCAGCCGTCCATGAAGCCCTGCGGGGTGAAGCCGAGCAGGCTCGCACCGTGGCCCTCCTGGAAGATCAGCCGGGCCGCACCGAAGGCGGCCCCCGTGGCCAGCAGGTTGGTGACGGTGCCGAGCAGCGCGACCAGCGGGGCCTGGAGCGCGAAGAGCAGCAGCAGGAAGCCCAGGCCGAGGATCGTGCCGATGACGAGCGGGGTCTTCTCGTCCAGGACGCGCTGCAGGTCGAGGTTCTCCACGGCGGCGCCGCCGACAAGGGCCCGGTCCGGCAGGTCGTCGCGGAGTTGGTCGACAGTGGAGGAGAGAGCGGCGTCCGAGGGGTCGACCGCGGGGACCGCCTGGATGAGAACGAGTCCGGAGTCGTCGGCCGCGCCCACGGCGGGCATCACGGCGGCGATCCCGGAGTCGTCCTTCAGTACGGCGGTGGTGGCCCGGGCCTGGGCCGCGGGGGCGATGATCTGCAGCGTGCCGGCGGCGCCGTCGCCGAACGCCTGCTGTACGGCGGTGTAGCCGGTGTGCGAGGAGGAGTCGTCCGGGACGACGTCGATGGACGGCATCGCGACCTTCAGGCCGACGATCGGCACGGCCAGCGTCACGAGCACGACCAGGGCGGGGATGCCGTAACGCAGTGGGTATGCCCACAGCCGCTCACCCCAGGAGCCGAAGCGCGGTGACCCGCCGACGGGTTCGGTCTTCCCGCGACGCCAGGGCAGGGCACCGGAGTTGACCTTGGTGCCGAGCCTGCCGAGCACGGCGGGCAGCAGGGTGAGCGTGGCGACCAGGACGAAGGCGACGGCGAGCATGATGCCCAGCGCCATGGTCCGGAAGGCGGGCGAAGGCACGAGCAGCACGACACCGAGGCTGGCCACGACGGTGATCCCGGAGAACAGAACGGCCTTGCCCGCGGTGTCCATGGTCTCGCCCACCGCCTGCCGGGCATCTCCGTGCCGGGCGAGGGCGGCCCGGAAACGCACGACGAGGAACAGCGCGTAGTCGATACCCAGCGCGAGGGCGAACATCATCGCGAAGTTCATCGCCCAGATCGACACGGGCGTGACGTGATCGAGCAGGACGAGGGTCCCGGCGGAGGCGGCGAGCCCCGCCACGGTGAGCAGCAGCGGGAGTCCGGCGGCGACCAGCGTGCCGAAGGCAAGCACGAGGATGCCGAGCGTGACCGGCCAGGACAGCATCTCGGACTTCATCATCGCGTCGTGGCTGGCGGTGTTGAAGTCGCTCCACATCATGGACGAGCCCGTGGCGCTCACCTGGATGCCGTCGGTCGACAGGGCGGTCAGCGGGCCCTTGAGGGCTTCGGCGGCCTTGACCATCTCGTTGGTGTCGGCGCCCGCGCCGCCCAGGATGATCGCCGTCCTGCCGTCGCGGCTGATGGTGGACCCGGGCTGCGGGGCGACGACTTCGGAGATGTCCGGGTGGGCCCTCAGCAGCGCGGTCGCCTCGCCGATGACGTCCCGCACGGCCGAATCGGTGACTGGCCGATCGGCCTTGACGACAACCTGCAGGGCGGCGGAGGAGTTACCGCCGAAGTGCTTCTGCGCGAGCTCGCGTACGGCGACGGAGTCGGAACCGTCGGCCTGCCAGCCCGCCCCCGCCAGCGCGGAGGTCGCCGAGGGGGCGAGCGCGCCGAGCCCCGCGACCAGGGCCAGCCAGATCACCGCGACCAGCCGCAGATGGGCGGCGGACCACAGGCCCAGACGGCCGAGAGGGCCGGGCGGAGAGCCGCCGGGGGCGGTGGGTTCTGTGGCCGCGCGCGGGGCGGCGACCCGGTCGGTGCTGGTCATGGAGGACTCCTTGAGGGATACCGCTGGACATGTCTGGATACCCATGGGGGTATTGATGAGGTCAGGGCGAGGGGATACCCCCACCCGTATGCGATCGGGGGTACGCGGAGATCAGGCGTCAGGCGTCAGGCGTCAGGCGTCAGGCGTCAGGCGTCAGGCGTCAGGCGTCAGGCGTCAGGCGACAGGCGACAGGCGACAGGCGACAGGCGTCAGGCGTCAGGCGTCAGGCGACGGTGCCGGGCCTGCCGCGATCGTCCACGACCGGCAGCCCGGCCCGCTGCCAGGCACTCATGCCGCCGCTGACGTCGACGACGTCCACACCGCGCGCGGCCAGCGCCTTGGCGGCCTGGCGGGAACGGTGCCCACCGCGACAGATCGCCACGACCGGCCTGCCCTGCGCCGCCTTCGGCAGCGAGGCCCCGGCCAGCAGGCTGCCCAGCGGCAGATGAACGGCGGTCGGAGCATGCCCGGCCCGCCACTCCGACTTCTCGCGTACGTCGAGCAGGACGGCCTCGGTCGTGCTCGTACGCTCATGGGCCCCAGCGGGGGTCACACGGCCGGGGCCACCGCGCAGGAAACCGAACATCACACATCACTCCACTACTCGGGTTGGGGAACAGACGGGGAAGGGGGAGCTCACAGGACGGCGTCCAGGAACATCAGGGCGGCAACCGCGAGCAGTACCAGCGCGAAGGCGCGTTGGAGCGCGGCTCCGGAGAATCTCGCCGCGAGCCGTTTGCCGTCCCACGCGCCGAGTACGGCGGCGCCGGTGAACGGACCGATCACCGCCCAGTCCAGTCCGGCCAGGGACCCGGAGCGGCCGGCCAGCGCCGCGAGCGCGTTGGCGATGATCACCAGCAGGCTGGTACCGGCGGCCTCGGCCATCGGGAAGGCCAGTACGGAGACCAGGGCGGGTACCGCCAGGAAGCCGCCGCCCACGCCGAGCAGCCCGGTGAGCGTCCCCAGACCGGCGCCGGTGGCGGCGACCCGCCCACGGCTCGCGCGGGTGGCACGTACGGACCCGTCGGGGAGGAGCATCCGCCAGGCGGCGAGCGCGGCCACGGCAGCGAACCCCGCCGTCAGCAGACCTCCGGGCAGCCGCGCGGAGACCAGTCCCCCCGCGGCGGCGAACGGCAGCCCGGCCACGGCGAACAACGCCCCGGCCCGACAACGACAGGTGCCGGTACGGAGATGGGCGAGCAGCCCGCCGACCGAGGTGAGCGCCACGATGACCAGCGCGGCGCCGGCGGCCTCCCGCGGACTGAACCCCAACAGGTAGACCAGCGCGGGCACGGCCAGCATGCTGCCACCGCCACCCAGGCCGCCCAGCACGAGCCCGACCAGCGCCCCGGCCACCAGCGCCAGAACCGTGACGGTCATGCCCGCCACCGGCGACGGGAACCCACCGGGAGTGCCGACGGTTCCGGGACGGGGCCGACAGCTGTGGACCGGACGGATACGGAGGTCATGGCGAGGTTCCTTGGTCGTACGCGGGACTGCGGGCGGGCACGGGACCGCGGGCGGGCGCGGGACTGCGGGCGGGCGCGGGACGATCAGGTGGACCAGCCGACCGGCGGGCCGGACGATCGGACCGGCCGAGCGATCACGTCGGCAGGGCGCCGGGCCCGGGGCGCAGACAGGACGACCGAAGCGGCCGCACGAGGAGACGAGTCGGACGATCAGGGTGTCCGCACGAGGAGACGAGTCGGACGATCAGGCCGTCCGCAGGATCGGACCGGGCGCGCGATCAGGCCCACCACGTGATCAGCCCCGTACGGCGACGAGGCCAAGGTCGCGCGCGTGGTCGAAGCCGTCGTCAACGGCGACGACCTCGCGGCCCGCGGCGTCCAGGAACGACGCGGCGATCGCGGCACGCAGCCCTCCGGCGCAGTGCACCCACACGGTGCCGGACGCCAACTCACCGATCCGCCGGTGAAGTTCATGCAGCGGGATGTGCACCGCCCCGGTCACCCACCCGGCGGCGGCACGCTCGCTCGTGCGGCGCACATCCACGATCACCGGGTCCTCACCGCGTTCGCGAGCCGCCGCCAGGTCGGCGAAGTCCGCCCGCCGGAAGGAGCGCAGCTCCTCACCCTCGGCCGCCCACCGATCGGCCGGGCCGGTGGCGGCGGCCGCCGGACGGTCGATGCCGACGCGCACCAGCTCGCGCTGCGCGGCGGCGATGCCCTCGGCGGTGTCCGCGAGCAGAGTGACCTGCTTGCCCCACGGGATCAGCCAGGCGAGGTGAGTGGCCAGTTGCCCCGTACCGTCGAAGTTCAGCGACCCGGCCAGATGGCCCTCCGCGAAGGCCACCCGGTTGCGCAGGTCCACCACCCACTCCCCGACGGCCAGCCGGTGCGCGAGCTGGGCGGAATCCGCCACCCGCGGAGCGGTGAGATCGACCGGTGCGGGGCCCGCGCCGTTGGCCGGGCCCATGTGGGCGTAGTACGCGGGTATGTCGTCGAGACCGGCGAGCAGCTCGGCGACGAACGTGTCCACGTCGCTGGTCAGCGCGGTGTTGCGGACCTTCTCCCGGCCGATCGTGCTCGATTCGCCGTCGGCCTGAACCGCGGAGCAGAAGCTCCCGAAGCCGTGCGTGGGCAACACCCGTACGTCCTCGGGGAGTTCGGCGAGCCGGTGCGCGGAGGCGTGCTGGGCGCGGGCGAGGCGCTCGGTCAGCCGTGGTTCGACCAGATCGGGTCGGCCGACCGACCCGATCAGCAGCGACCCGCCGGTGAACGCGGCCACCGGGGCGTCACCGTCGTACAGGACGTAGGAGGTGTGGTGCGGCGTGTGGCCGGGCGTGGCCACCGCCCGCAGCATCAGACCGTCGTCGATCGCGGCCCGGTCGCCGTCGGCGACCGGCACCCGCGGGTATGCGACCTGAGCTCCGGCGGGAACCAGGTACGCGGCGCCGGTGATCCGTGCCAGTTCGAGTCCACCGCTGACGTAGTCGTTGTGCACATGGGTCTCGGCCACGTGCGTGACACGCACTCCGCGGCGGGCGGCGGCGGCCAGCACCCGGTCGATGTCGCGCGGCGGATCGACGATCACCACCGTCTCCCGTCCACCGGCCAGGTAGGACCGGTTGCCCAGGCCTTCCGTCGCCAGTGTCTCCACGAAGTACATGTGCTTTCCTCCTCACGTCAGATACCAGGGGGGGGTATCCATCTGCAGCAGCGTATACCCCCACCCGTATTCCGCCAAGCCGAGCCGACGCGTGGTCGGGGGCCCGACGACAAAGCCCCGGGCCTCCGGAAACGGAGGCCTGGGGCCATTGATGGACAGGATCCCTCAGGACGGCAGGGACGCGAGCCAGTCGGTCAGGAGCCGGTTGATCTCGGCAGGACGCTCCTGCTGGATCCAGTGGCCGCAGCCCTCGAGGACATGGGAGGAGACCAGGCCGGGCAGGGTGGCGGGATAGGCCTTGATCGCGTCGGCCATCCACGTGGTGGAGGCGTCCAGGCCCCCGCCGATGAAGAGGGACGGCTGGGTGATGGGGGCGCCCTCGAAGTCGGCGAGGTCTTCCCAGTCCCGGTCCATGTTCCGGTAGCGGTTGAGCGGCCCGGTCATACCGGTCCGCTCGAACTCCTCGGCGTAGACCGCGAGATCCTTCTCACTGAGCCAGGCGGGCAACGGACCGGCGGGGAACCGGGCGCGCAGCGTCCCGCCCCGGCCCACGAAGTGGGGGTCGGGCGCGCCGGGTCGGGGCATGGTGTCGGCGGACAGGGCGGCGTAGAAACCCGCGAGCCAGCCGCGTACGTCCGGCTCGATCTCGGCCTCGGCGCGCCCGGGCTCCTGGAAGTAGGAGACGTAGAACTCGTCTCCCCCGCCCCCGCTCATCCGCGCGAAGACCTCGCTGGGCCGCGGCCCGCCAGGAGGAGCGTAGGGCACGCTGAGCAGCCCCACGGCGCGGAACACGTCCGGTCGGACCAGGGCCGAGTGGGCGGCGATGGTCGCCCCCCAGTCGTGCCCGACGATCACCGCGCGCCGCTCACCGAGGGCCCGTACCACCGCCGCGTTGTCCTCGACCAGTTCGAGCATGCGGTACGCGTCCGTGGCATCGGGCTTGGACGAACGGCCGTAACCGCGCACGTCGACGGCGACCGCGCGGTACCCGGCCTCGGCCAGTACCGGCAGCTGACGGCGCCAGGAGTACCAGGACTCCGGGAACCCGTGCACGAGCAGCACCAGCGGCCCAGCGCCCTGCTCCACGAGGTGGATCCGGCCCGCGGGGGCTGAGACGATCCGGTGGGTGACGTCCACGGTCTGCTGCGACATGAATCCTCCACGTTTCGCCGGCTGTCCTGGCCGGGATCGATTCCCGATGCTGTGACACTCGCGCGGCCCTCGCGAGGCTTGTTGCCGATTCGGCAATTCGGCTCCACGGCGAACGGCCCGCGGTCGAGAACAGGTGAGCCGCGTACGACCACGCCGCCCGCCCCGGGGATGATGGCCGGTATGCGCATCCGTATCGACGCCGTCGACCTGCCCGGACTCACCTGCCCTGCCCCCGCCGACGGCAACGTCTCCGCGTACGACAACATCCATGTCGCCGTCCAACGCCGCGACCGTCCGGCCGAACTCCTCGAACCACAGCCGGGCGACGCCGCGTCCGCGACCTGGACCCTGGAGTGCACCGCGACCGCCTCGCCGACCGGCACCGATGTGCAGGGCCCCTATGTGCAGAACCGTCTGGGCCGCCGGTTCATCTACCTGTCGTGGGGCACGGTCGACGAGTCCGGCACCTTCACGATGTTCCGTCGCGCCAAGCTCATGCTCGACTCCGTCCCCGCCGAGGTGCTCGCCGCGGCGGCGCGCGAGGGCCTGTTGGTCGGACGCCTCGGCCTGACCGACGCATGCGGCAACCCCTTGTGCGCGCGGGTCGAGCCCCCTCGGATCACTTGGACCGCCGAGCCCGCGGAGCCCGCAGAGCCCGCCACCTAGGGTGCCTCACCTGCCCCGAGCCGAAGTCGGTCCATGGTTGCGGGTGTGCCAGCGGTTCAAGGCGGGACGGCAGTTGTGACCGGTGCATGATGGATGCATGGATCTTCGAGTCTTCACAGAACCGCAGCAAGGCGCCACCTACGAGACGCTGCTCCGCGTCGCCAAGGCCGCTGAAGACCTCAACTACGGAGCCTTTTTCCGCTCGGACCATTACTTGCACATGGGATCCGTCAGCGGCCTCCCCGGGCCCACCGACGCATGGATCACGCTTGCCGGACTCGCCCGTGAGACCAGCCGCATCCGCCTCGGCACGCTGATGACCGCCGGGACCTTCCGGCTGCCCGGCGTTCTCGCGATCCACGTGGCGCAGGTCGACGAGATGTCGGGCGGGCGCGTGGAGCTCGGCCTCGGGTCCGGCTGGTACGAGGCCGAGCACGAGGCGTACGGCATTCCGTTCCCGAAGGAGAAGTTCGGCCGGCTGGAGGAACAGCTCGCCATCGTCACCGGTCTGTGGGCCACGCCCGTCGGCGAGCGGTTCGCCTTCGACGGGAAGTACTACCAGCTCAAGGAGTCGCCCGCGCTGCCGAAGCCCGCGCAGTCGAGGGTGCCCGTCATCATCGGCGGACATGGAGCCAAGCGGACACCGGCGCTCGCGGCGCGGTACGCCGACGAGTTCAACATCCCCTTCGCGTCCGTCGCGGACACGGAGCAGCAGTTCGCCCGGGTGCGCGCGGCGGCCGAGCAGGCCGGGCGCAAGGGGGACGAGCTGGTGTACTCCAACGCGCTCGTCGCCTGTGTCGGGAAGACCGACAGCGAGGTGAAGCGTCGGGCCGACGCCATTGGGCGTGACGCCGAGGAACTGAAGGCGAACGGGCTCGCGGGCTCGCCCGCAGAAGTGGTCGAGCGGATCGCTCAGTACCAGGCCGCTGGATCGCAGCGGATGTACCTTCAGATGCTGGACCTCGACGACCTGGATCACCTGGAGTTGATCGCGACCGAGGTGATGTCCCAGCTCGGGTAGAGCACCGAGCGCCGAGTCAACCCCGCCGTCCTGCCGGAACTTGGGTCCCCGGTCGGGTGAAAATCCGTCAACCCGACGGGTGGGCGGGTCCGTGCCAGTGACTCGGGTCGGTGGTGATCGTTGGCTCGGGCGGAGCCGGACCGCCCGGCGCCCGTCGCCGGCGGTCGCCGGGGCGTCACCTTTGTCAGTGGCCCTCCCCCGGGGCGGGCCGAGGAGGCCGTCGTGTCCCAGGAAGCCGTGCCGCAACAGGGCGCGTCCGCACCGCCGAAGGGGCTGCTCCAGCAGATGGAGGAGCTGATGGCTGCGCTCAACGCGGATCTGACCCAGTTGGACGCGGAACTTTCGGGCGGCCGGGCCAGGGGATCGGGCGAGGTGGACCACGGCTGAGGCTCAGAAGGGTTTTCGCCCCCTCCGCCGCTACCCGTCCTGTACCTGGGCTCCGCCCCAGACCCCCGCGTGGTCCTTCGGCTGCGGCTGGGTGGGGGCTGGTCGCGCAGTTCCTCGCGCCCCTTGCGGGGCGGAGCCCCCAGGTACGTGCGCAAGGGGCGAACACAGCTACCCCGCCGCCGAATCCGGTTCCACGACCCTCTTCTCGTCCCGCACCGCCAGCCGTCTCAGCATCTCCCGTACCCGGTCACGGGATTCGTCCGCCGCGTCGATGGCCTCCATGCACTGCCAGTACGTCCCCTCGTCGTCCGCCGCGCAGGCGATCCCGACGAGGGCAATGCCGACCTCGCCGAGGAGACCGCCGAGGCTGAGCAGCGCCTCGCGGGCGTCGCCCAACTCGGTGAGCTGGGCTGCGCGTAAGGCACCCAGGCCGAGGGCGGGAGTGTCGAGGACTCCGCAGCCCCGGCCCGCCAGCTCGGTCAGGCCAAGGGCCTCGCCTCGGAGTTCAGGGGGTCCGGAGACGGCGAGGCGGCTGCCTATCGCCTGGGCCAGGGACTGCGCCTGCCACGCTTCCGCCATCACCTCCCGGGTGTCGCCCCTCTCCGCCAGGGCACGCCTGCTCGCCACGATGAGCCGCACCGCCTCCATGGGCTGCCCCCGTCTTTCCCGACGCGTTTGTCGCACGTCTGCCCGAACTCCGTTGTCCACTACCCAGAGTGAAGCTCGATGGGACGAAAAGCCAGAGGAAGCCCGAAATCTGTGGACACGGAATTGGATGTGGACAACTCACCAACTCCATAGAGTGACGAACCTGCTTGCTCCTCACCCCGCGGCGGCCCCCTTGCAGCGCCTCACGGCGCCTCACGGCCCCCCGGCGCCGGAAACCTCTGCTCGTTCCGGTCGATCTTCGCGTCGAGCGCGGCGAGCGGGTCGATGCCGAGCACCTCGCACAGCTGGAGCAGATACGCCAGGACGTCCGCGACCTCGTCGGTGACGCGGTGGGCGGTGTCCGTGTCGTCCATGACCCGGGCCGACTCCTCCGGCGTCAACCACTGGAAGATCTCGACCAGTTCGGAGGCCTCCACGCTCAGCGCGGCGACCAGGTTCTTGGGGGTGTGGTACGGCTGCCAGTTCCGCGCGGCCGCGAACTCGGCCAGTCTGCGCTGCAGCTTCGCTACGTCCAGTTCTGTCACGGCTCAAGGTCTACCACCGTGACCCCGGCCACCCCGAAGGCCCAAGAGGCGTCGCTCACCGCTCCCACCAGCCGGATGTGCCCGCGCTCGCACATCCGCGCCGCCAGCCGCACCAGCGCGCCCGTCTGCCGGGCGTCCAGGCAACGGTCGAAGCCGTCGGCCAGGACCGTCAGCGACTGCAGCGCCGCGGGGACCTCTCCCGCCTGGTCGACCTCCAGCACGCCGGGCCCGGTGAGCAGCACCAGGGCCAGCGCGAGATACCTCAACTCGCCGTCTCCGAGCAGCCCGAGGTGCGTCCGCACGTCGTCGCCGCGGTCGAGGAGCGCGCGGACCGTGCCGTCGCCGAGCGGTTCGGCCAGTACGTCCGTGACCGTGCCCGCGCATCCGGCCCGTACCGCCGCGACCAGATGCGCATAGCGGTGGCCGCACTCCGATCTCGTACGCCAGAGCACTTCGGCCAGGTTGTCGCAGCCCCGCAGCAGGCGGCCGGAGCCGACCGGAACGGGTGTGCGCATACGGCGCGGGCGCGGGTCGCAGGCGTAGACGGAGCGCAGTGCGAGGACCATCTGCTCGGCGGCGGCGAGGACTTGGCGTTCGCCGTCCGTGCGGCCCGCGACACGCAGGGGCAGGAGGGCGGTGCCGAGGCGATCGTCGGGGAGCGGGCCCCGGGTCACCACGGACGAGCCCCCCGTGTGCCAGGCCGCCTGCACGACCGGGCGCCCCGGGTCGCGCAGCGCGGTCTCCAGCAGGATCTGCCCGCTCGCCGTCAACCGCTCGCCCACGATGCGCAGTTCGGGCTCGGCCTGGACGGCGATGTCGAGCCGCACGGGGCCCTCGGGGCCGTCGACTGTGCAGCCGATACGGAAGCCGCGTCGACGCTGGGCGTCGGGCCGGGCCCGTTCCGGTACGCAGGTGACCGGGTCCGGGAACACCTCCGCGAGCTCGGCGCCGCTGCCGAGCCGCGCCAGGGCCTCGTACGCCCGCAGGGCGACGGTCTTGCCGCTGCCGCTCGGGCCGGCGACGAGGGTGAGCGGTCCGAGCGGGAACCGGACGCGGCGGTGTGTGGCGAAGGCGGCGAGCCGCAGCTCGGTGACGCCCGGGCGGTCGGGGCGCGCCTGCGCCGCTGGGGCCTCCGGAGATGACACGGTCATATCCGGAAGGTAGGCCTCCGCCATCAGGCGAACCGTTCCACCCGGGAGACCTTCCTACGATCGAGGGACCGCGCCGCCCGTGCCCGGGCCCCGTCCCGCCGTACGATCGCCGCCTCGGCCGCGAGATCAGACCCCGGGAACCCCCGCCCCCTCCATCAGCCCCCGCACCTCGGTCCCCGGCGGCGTCAGCAGGAACACGTTCCGGTCGACCCGGTGCATGCCGCTCGCCAGCCCGAAGACCACACCCGTACTGAAGTCCAGGACTCGCTTGGCGACTTCGGTCTCCGCGGAGGTCAGGTCGAGCAGCACGGGGATGCCCGCCATCAGCGTCTCGGCGACGTCGCGGGCGTCCGCGAACACATTGACCCGCAGGACCACGAAACGGCGGCGGGCCTCGGTCGGGGCCTCGGGTATCGACCGGTGGTCGACCGCCGACGGCCACGCGTCGCGGCCCCGCAACGGCACGACCTGGGCGAGCCCCTCCCACTGCTCGTCGGTGACGTCGTGGCCGTTCACCGGACCTCCCACCCGTCGCCCATCGCCACCCTTGAACGAGGCGCTCCGCGCCACACCTCTTGTTGCTGGCTCGCACTCGTTGTCTGCACCGGGCAATTCTTACGCATGGTCACCCGTTCGGCCCAACAGCGACACGGTCCGCGACGCGGTCGCGGGAGCGCTGGTTACGGCAAACTGCACATAGCCGACCAAACTCGCCACCCCTCACCGCAATCGAGGCCTCCCCCATGAGCCTGAGCATCCGCAACCAGCTCCCCGGCACCGTCAGCTCCGTCACTCCGGGCGAGGTGATGGCGACGGTGAAGGTCCGTCTCGACGGCGGCCAGGAGATCACCGCGGCCGTCACCCAGGAGGCCGTACAGGACCTGGGGCTGACCACCGGGTCCAGCGTGCGCGCCCTGGTCAAGTCGACGGAGGTGTCCCTGGCCACCGGCCCGGTCGACGGCGTGAGCATCCGCAACCAGCTACCGGGCACGGTCACCGACGTCACCACCGGCGGAGCCATGGCCCGCGTCAAGGTCGAGGTCGCGGGCGGCGAGCTGACCTCCGCGATCACCAAGGACGCGGCTCTGGAGCTCGGTCTGGCCGCCGGCTCCCAGGTCGTGGCGCTCGTCAAGTCCACCGAGGTGTCCCTGTCCAACGCATGAGACGCGGCATGGACGGTCGCGCTTCTTACCCGCCTCACACCGGACTCTTCACGTCCGGCGGCGCGCCGCTCACCTGCAGGAATTAGCGTCTGGAGCCGTGTACTTGGCAGAAACCAGACTGTCGCCCACCGGTCGGCAGGCCCCTTCGAAAGCCTCGCCCGACGGGGCGCCCGCGCAGTGGCACCCGGACGAGGCGCCCGCCCAGTGGCATCGTGTCCTGACCCTGCTCGCCGACATCAGCCTCTTCATCGGCACGCGCCCCTTGTGGGCGCAGGCCGCGAGCCACCGTCTCGTCGTGGCCGCCATCGTCTCGCTCTGCTACGCCTCGATCCTCGTGACGGGCGTCCTGACCCTGGTCGTGCGCAGGGGCCGTACGCTGGCCCGGCTCGACCTGTGCGTCCTGGTGACCGCCGTGACGCTCGCCGTGTGCGGGTTTGTCATGTACCACAGCGGCAGCGACGAGTCGGTCCTCACCACACAGGCCGCCCACGAGTTCCTCGCCGGGCACCAGGTCTACGGGCGGCCGTGGCCCTGGCTCTTCGGTCACGGCGTCGCCCTCACCGCGACGATGAACGGCGGCTACGACTACACGTACGGCTATCCGCCGCTGACCCTGATGCTCACCGCGCCGCTGCTCTGGATCGGCCACGGCCCGGCCGCGGCGATCACGGTCAGCGCCGGAGCGCTGATCCTGGGCGCGATCGTGATGTGGCGGATGCTGCCGGTGCAGTGGCGTTCCGCGGCCACCCTGGTCTGCCTCGGCTTCGGTCTGCTGCCCGCGTACGCCCGGCTCGGCTACCCGGCGATCGTCGCCTGCGCCCTGCTCATCCCGGTGGTGACGGGCTGGCCGCGGATGGGGGGCGGCGGCCGCGGCGACTGGCTGCGGGCGGCGTGCCTGGGCGCGGCCTGCGCGGCCCAGCAACTGCCCTGGTTCCTCACGCCGTTCCTGCTGGCCGGGGTCTACGCGCTGCGCCGCGGTGAGCTGGGCCCGCGCGCCGCCGCGGTCGCCGTGGGCCGGATCGTCGGCGTGGCCGCCACGACCTGGCTGCTGATCAACGCCTACTTCATCGTGAGCGAGCCCCGCTCATGGATCTCCGGCATCGCGCTCCCGCTCACCCAGAAGGCGAACATCCACGGCCAGGGCCTGGTCGGCCTCGCGCTCTACTTCACCGACGGCAGCGACCGGCTGACCTGGTACTCCCACGCGAGTCTGCTGCTGGCCGTCGGACTGCTGGGCCTCTTCGTCCTGTTCGTTCGGCGGCTGGGGCCGGCGGCGACGGTGCTGCCCTGGTGCGCGTTCTATGTGGCGACGCGCTCGCAGGACGGCTACTACCTGATGATGACTCCGCTGTGGCTGGCCGCGGCCGTCACCGCCCCCTGGCAGTCCTTCACCACCGCGTGGCAGCCCCGCCCCGCCTTCCTGCGCGGCCGGCACAAGCGAGGGGCCCGGGTGGCCGCGGCCGCGCTCCTGCTGGCCCCGACCGCCGCAGCGGTGACCCTGGCGGTCACGGGGACACCGCCTCTTCGTATGGACGTCGTCGGCGCCCGCCGCGCCACCGGAGCCGTCACCGAACTCACCGTCCGCGTCACCAATCTCGGTGGCACGGCCCTGGCCCCCCACTTCACTCTGACCACGGGCCAGGGCATGAGCCGCTACTGGTCCATCGCGGCCGGCCCCGCCACGCTCCCGGGCCATGGCTCGGCCAGCTACCGACTCCTGCCACCCGACGGCAGGTTCACCCTCCCGAAAGCCGGCACCCGCATCCGCGTCCGGGCCGTATCGGCGACACCGATGACCCTGTCGAGCAAGGACGTCCATCTGTCGCAGCTCAGTCCCTGACGGCGCGGTGGGCGAGCCACGGGCAGGGGTACATGCTGAAGTGCCCCATCGCACGGCTGCCGCCGACTCCCCGGGACTGTGAGGTACTTCGATGGCTGACTTCTCCGGCAGGGCAGGGGCCGCGTTCGTCGCCGGTGGCACGGGCGGCATCGGCGCGGCGATCGTGCGGATGCTGGCCGAGCGGGGCAGCGACGTGGCGTTCACCTATCGCGCCCGTCAGGCCGCGGCCGATTCACTCGCCGGTGAAGTCAAGGAGTACGGGGGTCACGTCCTGACTCTGCGGCTCGACCTGAGCGACGAGCGGGCGACGGCGGCGGCGGTGGCCGAGGCCGACTCGACGTTCGGTGGTATCCACACCCTCGTGTACGCGGCGGGCCCGCACGTGCCGATGGTGCATCTCAGCAAGGTCACACCGAGCCAGTACCGCGCCCAACTCGACGCCGATGCCGGGGCGTTCTTCAACCTGGTCCATCCCGCGCTGCCCCGGCTGCGGAAGAGCCGGGGCGGAATCGTCGCCGTCACCACCGTGGCCACCCGACGCTTCCCGGTCCGCGACGGGCTCTCGTCGGGCACAAAGGGGGCGGTCGAGGCGGTCGCGCGAGCGCTGGCCGCGGAAGAGGGGCGGTACGGGGTCCGCGTGAACTGCGTCGGCCCCGGCATGCTGACCGACGGCATCGCCGCGCGCCTCATCAACTCCGGGGAGTTGGACGACGCGGCGCTGGACATCACCCGGCGCAACATCCCGCTGCGCCGCTTCGGTGAGGCGACGGACATCGCCGAAGCGGTCGCGTTCCTGGCCTCGGACCGCGCGGGCTTCATCACCGGCCAGGCGCTGGGGGTCGACGGGGGCTACAGCGTCTGACTGTTCACGGGGCAGGCCTCGCCGACGCCCGCCAAGTGGGGCGCCAGGATGGTCATGGTCGCCGTACAGAAGAAGTCCGACGCGGTCGATCTCGGCGGCATGCCGCGCAGCGAACTGACCCTCATCGCCTCCCAGGGCTGCCCCACGGAGATCTTCGAGGTCACCCAGGAGATCGCCGAGCACCACGAGCGCTTCGCCCAGCTGATCAGCCACCGCGTCCCCTTCGCCGAGGCCGGGCACGCCTTCGCGCTCACGCTGACGCCGGGGCGGCCGAGAAGGTGGTCGTCACCTTCGACGACGCGTCGTGGGCCCCCGCACCGTAGCCGTGGTTCCACCCGGCCCGCCCCCGCGCGCACCGCATGCCCGCGGGGCGGGCCCCGTCGTGCTCGGGGACCATACGCCCCGCCGCGTGTACTGCGTTCTCAGTAGTCCGGATTGTCGGCAGGCGCACGACGACAGGACACCCCCGCCCCCGGGAGCCTTGGGGCGTATCCGAGATCAGATGTGGAGACCCCTGCCCGTGGCTGCTTTTCTCTATCGACTGGGCCGACTGGCCTTCCGGCGACGCTGGCTCGTCGCCCTCCTGTGGGTGGCGGTGCTTTCCGCTGCCGGCTTCGGCGCGGCCACGGCGCCCGCCGCCCCCGACACCGGCAACTCGATGCCGGGCATCGAGTCGCAGAAGGCGTTCGACCTGATGGAGCAGCGCTTCCCGGGGGCGAAGGCGGACGGCGCGAGCGCCCGGGTCGTCTTCGTCGCTCCCGACGGGCAGAAGGTCACCGCGTCCGACAACCGGGCGGTCATCGAGAAGTTCGTGTCCGAGGCGGCCGACGGATCGCAGGTCGCCAGTGCGGTCAGCCCCTTCCGTGCGAAGGCGGTCAGCAAGGATGCCTCCACGGCGTACGCGACCGTCACCTACAAGGTGAACTCCGACGACCTCACCGACGTCAGCAAGGACCGCCTCGAGGACGCCATCAAGCAGGCCCAGGGCTCGGACCTGACCGTCGAGGTCGGAGGCACGGCGCTGGCGACCCAGCCCGCCGCGGGCGGGTCGGCGGAGGCGATCGGTATCGCCATCGCGGCCCTGGTGCTGCTGATCACCTTCGGTTCGCTGGCCGCCGCCGGGCTTCCGCTGCTGACCGCGATCATCGGCGTCGGCGTCAGCATGGCCTCGATCATGACTCTGGCCAGTGCCCTGGGCCTGTCGTCGACCACCGGCACGCTCGCCACGATGCTCGGCCTCGCGTGCGGCATCGACTACGCCGTGTTCATCGTCTCCCGGTACCGCGAGGAGCGCTCCAAGGGCCACCCGCCGCAGGAGGCGGCCGGGCTCGCCGTCGGCACCGCCGGGTCCGCGGTCGTCTTCGCCGGACTCACCGTCGTCATCGCGCTGGCCGGTCTCTCGGTCGTCGGCGTGCCGATGCTCACCAAGATGGGCCTGGCCGCCGCCGGTGCGGTCGCCATCGGTGTCACCGTCGCCCTGACACTGGTCCCGGCCGTGCTCGGCTTCTGGCCGAACGCCGTGCTGGCCCGCTCCGCCCGCAAGCGCGGCCGGATCAAGGAAGCCGGCGAGAACAACGGGGGAACCCGCTGGGCCCGTTTCGTGCTGCGCCGCCCCCTCCCCGTACTCCTCGCCTCGGTCGTGGGCCTGGGCGTGCTCGCCATACCCGTGATGGACCTGCAACTGGGCATGAGCGGAGACGAGGCCAAGCCCACGTCCACCACCGAGCGCCGCGCCTACGACGACCTCGCCAAGGGCTTCGGCCCCGGCTTCAACGGCCCGCTGACCATCGTCGTGGACGCCAAGGGTGCCGATGACGCGAAGGCCGCGGTGCAGTCGATCGAGCAGAAGATCGGCGCGACCGAGGGAGTCGTCTCCGTCTCGGCCGCCCGGTTCAACAGCTCGGGCGACACCGCTGTCTTCTCCGCGGTCCCGGCCGAGGCGCCCACCAGTGAGAAGACGAAGGATCTCGTCCACACCATCCGCGACGAGCGTCCCGCCACCGAGGCCTCGACCGGAGCGGAGTTCGAGGTCACCGGCACCACCGCGTTGAACATCGACGTCGCCCAGAAGATGCAGGACGCGCTGATCCCGTACCTCGTCGTCGTGGTGGGTCTGGCCATCCTGCTCCTGATGGTGGTCTTCCGCTCCGTCCTCGTACCGATCAAGGCGGCCTTCGGCTTCCTCCTCTCGGTGCTCGCCGCCCTCGGCTCCGTCGTCGCGGTCTTCCAGTGGGGCTGGGGCGCCGATCTCCTCGGCGTCGAGACGACCGGGCCGATCATGAGCATGATGCCGATCTTCCTGGTGGGGATCGTCTTCGGCCTCGCGATGGACTACGAGGTGTTCCTCGTAGCGCGGATGCGGGAGGCGTATGTCCACGGGGACCGGCCGGGGCAGGCCATCGTCTCCGGGTTCCGGTACAGCGCCCGTGTCGTGGTGGCCGCCGCGCTGATCATGATGGCCGTGTTCTCCGGCTTCATCGGCGCCGGTGAAGCCATGATCAAGATGATCGGCTTCGGGCTCGCCATCGCCGTACTCTTCGACGCGTTCGTCGTCCGTATGGCGCTCGTGCCGGCGGTGCTCGCCCTGCTCGGCAAGGCGGCATGGTGGATGCCGCGGTGGCTGGACAAGCTGCTGCCCAAGGTCGACGTGGAGGGCGAGGGGCTCAGTCACCCCTCCACCGTCCCGGCGCGGGACGACGCGGCCGAACCGGAATCGGCTCGCGTCTGACCACTCCCCCGCCCGCACCGAGGGCCGCCCGTGGCAGCGCGGGCGGCCCTCATTGGCCGTTTCCGCACCAAGGCGCCCACCATGGACGCAGCTCACCCGACCGGGAGACCCGATGATCACCAGCTTGAAGCGATACGTGGAGGACCATCCCCGCGTCGTCGATGTGATGGTCATCATTCAGGTGTGGCTCCTCGCCGCCCTCGGCAGCGCGACGAGCCTGAAGCAACCGACCGGCGACCAGATCCCCTGGTGGCCGGGCGCGATCCTGGGCGGCGCCGGCTGCGTGGCCCTGTGGTGGCGTCGTAGCCATCCGCGCACCGTCGTGGCGGTGACGGCTGTCCTCGCCAACACCGCGAGCGCGGTGGGCTATCTGATCACACCCCTGCTGCTCGCGCCGCTCATGCTCGCGCTCTACGCGCTCGCCAAATACACCGACCGCAGGACGTCACGCATCGCCCTCGTCGTGGTCGTCGCCCTGCTGGTGATCACCGCGATGACCAGCGACCACTACGGCCATCCCTGGCCGCTCAAGACGATCGGCCCCGCCTTCTGGGTGCTGGCGCCGGTCGCCGTGGGCACCGCGACGCGGCTCCGGGGCGCCTACCTGGAGGCCGCGCACGCCCGCGCCGAGTACGCCGAGCGCACCCGTGAGGAGGAAGCACGGCACCGGGTCGACGAGGAACGCATGCGCATCGCCCGAGAGCTGCACGACGTCGTCGCCCACCACATGGCGCTGGCCAACGCCCTCGCCGGGACCGCCGCGCACCTCGCGCGGACCCGTCCCGACCAGGTCCAGCGGATCCTCGACGACCTGGCCGGCACCACGTCCTCGGCGCTGCGCGAACTCAAGGCCACCGTCGGCCTGCTGCGCCAGGTGGACGACCCCGACGCGCCCCTGGAACCGGCCCCCGGACTCGGTCAGCTCTCCGACCTCACCACCGCGTTCGCGGCCGCCGGGCTCACGGTCACCGTCACCACCGAAGGGGAGGAACAGCCGCTGTCACCGGGCGTGGACCTCACGGCGTACCGGATCGTGCAGGAGGCGCTCACCAATGTCGCCAAGCACGCCGCCGCGAAGACGGCGCGCGTCAGGCTGGCCTACACCCACGACCACCTGACCATCACGGTCAGCGACGACGGCGACGCCCCGGCCCCCGCCGCCCCGTCTCCGAGTGGCGGCTTCGGTCTCATGGGGATGCGGGAGCGCGCCCAGTCGGTCGGTGGAAGGCTCCAGGCGGGGCACCGCCCCGAGGGCGGCTTCACCGTCACCACCGAACTGCCGATCCGCACCGGGAGCCGAGGATCCCTCGCTCCCGCCGGTCCGCCGGTCCCCCTGCCCCCCACCTCGGAAGAAGACCGCCCCAGATGACCATCCGCGTCCTGCTCGCCGATGACCAGGCCCTGCTGCGGGCCACCTTCCGGATCCTGATCGACTCCTGCGACGACCTGGAGGTGGTCGCCGAGGCCACCGACGGCAGGCAAGCGATCGAACTCGCCCGCGTGCACCACCCCGACGTCGTCCTCATGGACATCCGTATGCCCGGCACCGACGGTCTCACCGCCACCGCCGCCATCTGCGCCGACCCGGACCTGTCGGCCAAGCGGGTCCTCATCCTGACCACGTTCGAGATCGACGAGTACGTCGCGCAGGCCGTGCGCGCCGGCGCGAGCGGCTTCCTCGGCAAGGACGTGGGCGCCGACGCCCTCCTGGACGCCATCCGTACCGTGGCCTGCGGAGACGCCCTGCTCTCTCCTGCCGCCACCCGCGCCCTGATCACCCGCTTCCTCACCACCCCGGCACCCGGCAGCCCGCT
Source organism: Streptomyces albiflavescens (assembly GCF_014645835.1). GTDB lineage: Bacteria > Actinomycetota > Actinomycetes > Streptomycetales > Streptomycetaceae > Streptomyces > Streptomyces albiflavescens. Next base: position 198,014 of record NZ_BMMM01000009.1, on the reverse strand, counting down.
GGCGCTCCCCGAGTCCCTCGACGCGCTCACCGCCCGCGAGCGCGAGGTGATGGCATTGGCCGCCGAGGGCCTGTCCAACACCGAGATCGCCGAGCAGCTCGTCGTCAGCCCGTTGACCGTACGCACCCATGTGCACCGCGCCATGACGAAGCTCAACGCCCGGGACCGCGCCCAACTCGTCGTGATCGCCTATCAGTCGGGCCTGGTACGCCCCACACCGCCGTCCGCGCCGCGCTGACCGCTCCCGATGGAGTTCGCGAGGTGCGGTGCCCGGTCGTCGACGAACTCGATCAGGGCCAGGGCCAGCAGGGCTCCGAGCGCGATCCAGAGGGTGACGGCGCCGGTGGGGTGGTCCCAGGCGATCAGGGTGGCGGCGGCGACGGCGACCACCGTCCAGTTGAGCCAGGTCTTGGCCCGGTGCACCCATCCTCCGATGGCTCCGGCGTCGAAGCCGGTCGCGTCGCGCACGGCGGTGATGCCACCGGTCCACGCCGCCAGGACCTTGGAGGCCGCCCGGCCTTCGCCGGTCAGCCAGCCGGCCAGCGCCACGACGACACCGAGCGTGATCACCATGCGTACGGTCGTCCGCAGATAGCGCACCAGCGTGTCGTAGACCGTTCCCGCGGCCGGCTGGGAGACCTCGGCCGGCAGACTGTCGAGGTAGAGAGCGCGGCCGACCCAGAGCCCGAGTCCGAGGACAGCGGCGCCGACCGCCACGGCGAGGGCTGCCGCGACCAGGGCTCGGCGTCTGCGGACCGCGGTGAACACGCCCGCCGCCGCGAGCAGCAGAGTCACCAACGGGAGCCAGAATCCGGCGAGCTGCAGCAGCCGGAAGCCCTTCTGGGTCTTGCCGACGGCGTCGGAGGTCATGACCGTGAAGTCGGTGTGCACCTCGGGGATCTTCGACGCCACGTTGAGTCCTTTGTCGACCAGCGCCTGCTTGACCTGGTCGATGACGGGCGCGAGATCGATGACGACGGCATCGTTGGTGAGTTTCACCGCACCACCGCCGCTCCCGGTCAGAGCCTTCACGGCGGCGGCGTGTGCCCTCCGGTTGAGCTGGGTCCACAGCGTGGCGAACGCGTCACTGCTGACGAACTTCTCGGCCGTGCTGTGCACGAAGCCCTCCAGCCCATTGGTGAGCGGTCCGCTCAGCGCGTCCAGGGCCTTGGCGAGCCGCGGCCGGTCTTCGGGGGCGACGGACTCGAGGAGTGTCTTCAGGTCGAGCCTCTGCATCACCGCGCCGGTCACCCGGTTGGCGACGGCGGCCTGCACGTCCGGATCCGAGGCGAGGGGCTCCACGGTCGCCACGTACTGGTCGGTGTCCCCGATCTCGTCGCTCGCCCAAGCCGCGACCGCGCTCAACGGGGTGAGCACGGCGGCGAGGAAGATCAGCAGGGCGGCGACGAGTGACCGCAGCCGGTGCTTGGAGGCCCGGGCCGCAGGACCGCCGCGCTTCTCCAACTCGGCGATCCGGGACCGAAGTTCGGCCAGCTCCTGCTGTGTGTCCGGCCCGTCGGCCGCGTCAGCCATGGCGCACCTCGATGTCCGGCACGGTCAGCTCCTCGGCGTCGGAGGCGGTACGGTCCAGCTGCCGTCGAGCACCGAGGGGTCGGGGTGAGCTGCCATGACAGGCTCCTTGCCCAGGGGGCGGGGAATCGCGCGGGCGGCGAACCGCGAGGGGTGAAGAGCGCGGGCTCATGCCTGCGCGGCGTCGGGCTTGTACACGGCGAGCGCCCAGATCACGAAGAAGTCGAGGGCGATCATGATGAGACCCCAGAGGGCCGCGTACGGCAGGAACATGAACTGGGCGATGATGCTCAGCGAGGCGAGCACGATGCCCGTGAGGCGTGCCCATTCGGCGCCCTTGAGGATGAACGCGCCGGTGACGGCGAGTACGACACCCAGGACCACCAGGATCCAGCCCCAGCCGGTGAGGTTGATGCGGTAGATGTAGTCGTCCACGAGCGCGTACACCTCGTCCTTGGCGATCCCGGCGATGCCCTGGAGGACGTTGAGGATGCCGTTCACCAGCAGCAGGACGCCCGCGAAGGTGACGCCCCCGGTCGCCCAGGCGCTCCTCGCCGACGGCGGCGCTCCTGGGCCGCCCGCTCCCGTGGCCTTCCCGGCCTGCTGTCCTTGCTCTCCCCAGACCGGTCTGCCCTCACCGGTCGGCTGTGCTCCCGTACCGGTGCCGGGCGGAGTGCCCGACGGCTGCGAGGCGTCCTGGTTCATGGTCGACCCCTTGCGTGGTATCGGCGGGTTCGCCCACTGCGGCGAACGCCGGGGGACTTCGAGCCTCCGTCTCCTTCCGGCACGCCGCCACGCGGGCCCGTCCGATCGGGTGAAGTGCCTCAGGGGCCCGACCGGTGAAGTGCGCGAGGGCGGAGCAGCAGGCTGCCCTGCTCCGAGAGAGAGCGGCGGCCTGACGGCGGGAGGAGTAAGGATGGGCTCAGGTCCGCGCTCGCATCGCGGGAACGCTGCGTCGACCGGTCGGCGGATGTATCACGGCGCGGTGCGCGGCGTGGTCAGGGTGCCGTTGATGACGGCGTGGAAGATCCAGGCGAGGCGCTGCTCGGGGGTGCCGGAGAAGAGGTCGGCGCCGAGCGCGGCGATGCGCGGATACGTCTCGGAGGAGGCTTGGCGCAGGACGGCGACGAAGGCGTTGTGTTCGGCTTCGGCGTCGACGGATTGGCTGCGGGTGGACTGCTCGGCGGCGGTGGCGGTGGCCACCTGAAGCAGCACGTCCACGCCCCAGGCGGCCTGGGCGTCGGGTACCCGGCCTTCGTGCAGGAGCACGAGGACGGCCTCGACGACGGCCAGGTAGTGGGGGCCCGAGGGACGGGCGACCAACGCGGAGTGGGCCAGGCTGGGGTGTTCGAACAGCACGTGCGTGTAGGAGCCGAGCAACCGCGTGAGCCGGTCGCGCCAGTCGCCGTCGGTGGTTGCCGCGGACAGGTCGACGGCCCCCAGGAGCTCCTCCAGGATCGCCGCGTGCAGTTCGGCGGTGTTGGCCACGTACACGTACAGCGAGGCGGGGCCGGTGTCGAGTTCCTGGGCGAGCCGGCGCATGGTGACGCGCTGCAGTCCTTCGGTTTCCATCAGGCGGACCGCGGTGGCGACGATGCCCTCGTAGGTGAGGGCGGGTTTGGCCGGCCGCTCACGGCGGCTGCGGGGTGCGGGGGTTCCAGGAGTCACGAGCCCACCGTAACGAACACGTTCGCTCCGGCATGGGGCATGTGCGCCTGCCGGCGGCATTCGGCACGGCCCGCGTCCGGCAAACCTGAGGGCCGACACCGGCGGCGCCGCTCCAGAAACCGACACTGTCGGAGCCGCTCGTGAACCCTTGACGGGTCTGTCACGGGTGGGTGTAGTGCACGGCCGCGGGCTCGGCGTACTCGTCGAGTTCGGGGAGGTTGACGACGACGGGGTCGACGCCGGAGCGGACGACGGCCCAGACCGTCTCGAACTCCGGAGAGGCGTTGATCTCCTGGTGGACGACGTGCGCCGGGATGAACACGAAGTCGCCGGGTCCGGCTTCGGCGACGTTCTCCAGCTTGTCGCCCCAGCGGTAGCGGGCGGTGCCGCTGATCACGTACAGGACGGTCTCCTGGTCGCCGTGGTGGTGGGCGCCGGTCGCCGCGCCGGGCCGTACGGTGCTGCGGAAGGCGGAAAGGTGAGCCGCGCCGGGATTGCGGCCGTCGAAGGCGACCTCGCGGATCAGTCCCGGGGTCTGCGGGGTGTTGCCGTCGAGCTGGTCGTGGTGCACGACCCGGATCTGGGGGTCGGAGTGGGTGTCGGCCATGGGTTTGCGTTCTCCGGATTCAGGATGTGCGGTCGGTGCGCGTTCAGGATTGGCGGTCTGTGCGGGTCAGCGGCCAGGACTCTCTCCCCCCAGGCAGACGATGGCGAAGAGGGTCCAGAAGATCACCGCGTTCGCCGGGTTGCCGTAGACGTCCAGGACTCCCCGTCGGGGGTCGATGAAGAGCCACCAGGTGGCCGACGACAGTGCTGCCACGATCAGCAGCGTTGCGCCGGCGGACGGAGTGGTGGTGCCTGGTGCGGGTTTCGGTTCGGGTGCCGGGGTAGCCACGCCGTGGCCGCGTGGGTCGTCCATGGGTCCTCCCCGCGTCGTTGCTGGGTGAGGACATGCTCGAGGTCACAGTGCCGGAGGCGAGCTGTGCCGCCGCACACTCTTTGCCGCAGATGCTGGTTCTTGAAACAGGTCAGACGCTGCGGGTGATGTCGTCGATGGCGAGCGCCGCGCGCAGGGTGGTGAGATCGCCGACGCTGGTGAGGGAGACCCCGAGCAGGCTCTCGATGCGTTTGACGCGCAGACCGACCGTGTTGGGGTGGATGAAGAGGGCCTCGGCGGTGGCGTTGGTGTTCAGGTCGTGGTCGAGGTAGCTGCGCAGTGTGGTGACGAGGTCGGTGGCGCGGCGGCGGTCGTAGTCGCGCAGGGGGCCGATCCAGCGTTCGGCGAGGACGCCCATGCGCTGGGGGTCGACGTCCGCGAGCAGCATGCCGATCATGCCCGCCGAGGTGACCGTGAGGACGTCTTCGTCAGGGGCATACGGGACGAGCCGGAGCAGTCCGAGGGCCAGGCGGAAGGCGCCGGGCAGCTGGTCGGGCGTCGGGCACGTCTCGCTGACGGCGACGCGCACGCCTCCCTCCATGGCCTGGGCGGCGACAGTCCGGATGTGCCGGGCGAACTCCTCCACGCCCTGCGGGTGGGCCGCCGGTGCGACGACCACGATGGCGCCGTCACGGAGGGCGAGCAGCGGTCTGGGCCGGGGACGGGCGAGGACCAGGGACTGGACCAGGCGCAGGAGCTGGGCGGTGCCGGACTCTCCGGCTTGTTCGGCCTCTTCGTGGCGCACGGCGAGGACGCGCTGGGGCAGCCGCAGGTCGCTGCCGAGCCGATCGGCGCGCGCGACAACCGCCTCGGGGTCGGCGAGCGTCCCGCCCGCCAGTTCCGCGACCAGGTCGCCCCTGAGCTGCCACTGGGCGTCGGTGACGGCCCGGCGGCGCAGCATCTCCAGGCCGAGGACCACGGCGGCCTGTTCGACGGCACGCAGGTGGAGGTCGTCGTCCGTGCTGTCTCCTGCCAGCCAGAGCACGCCGAGCGTCTCCGCGCCGACCCGGACCGGACCGGCGAGGAGGCCGGGGAAGGACTCGGAGGACAGTACCGGGGTGGCGTGCACGAGGAGGTCGGGCAGTGAGTCGCCGCCGCACTGCTCGGGCCGTGACAGCCAGTCGGGCGGCCGGACCGACACCCCGGCGCGCGGCACTGCGGCAAGGGTCTGTCCGGAGACGTCCTGGACGGCGACGGCCCGGTCCGTAATCTCGGCCAGCGCGGTGGCGATGTCGGTGACGCCGCCACCGCGCCGGGCGACGCCGATGAACCGGTCGTGGATGGCTGCGTGCTGCCGCAGCAGCTCGTTCAGGGAACTGAGTTCCCGTACCCGGCGGCGGTCGCGCTCCAACTGCGCGCCGGTCTCCAGGGCGATACCCGCGTGACTGGCGAGGACCTGGAGCAGTTCCAGGCCGCCGGGTCCGAGTCGGCGCGGATCACTGCCGTAGACGTTCAGGGTGCCGACGGTCTCGCCCTGGTTGCGCAGCGGGACGGATGCCATGGAGCGGTGGCCGTGCTCCTGGGCCGCCTTGGCCCACGGGCCGTAGGAGGGGTCGCGGGAGATGTCCTCGACGATGACGGGCGCGCTGTCGACAAAGGCGCCCCGGGACGGGCTGCCGACGAAGGTGTCCGACGGCGCCAGCAGCAGCGGCGACTCCTCGTTCACCAGTCGCAGGTAGCCGTCGCTCAGGCCCCAGGAGCCCTCGATCCGCAAGGCCGTGCGCTCGTCGTCCACCAGCAGCACGGCCGCGCTCTCATAGCCGAGCAACTCGCAGGCCGTGCGGGCGATCTGCTGGAGCAGGCCGGGCAGGTCCCGCTGCTGATTCACGGCGATGGCGAGTTCGTCGATGGCGCTCATCCAGCGCAGGAGATCCGGCGGGGCGGAGATCGGGGACAACGCCATCGGTGCCTCCTCGTATGACTGAGCTGTGCTGCCACCCATGCTAGTGAGGGATCGCTGTGGATCCACACATCCGATGGCGGCCGCGCGCGGACCCACCGCCGACCGAGAACACCGACCTCCTCATGCGCGTCACCCACACCACGATCTGCGGTACCGACTCGCACATCATCAAGGGCGGTGTACCGACGGTGAAGCCGGGCACCGTCCTCGGCCACGAGGCCACCGGGGTGGTGGAGGAGGTCGGCTCGTCGGTGACGAACGTACGGCCGGGCGACCGGATCCTCGCCGCCTGCGTCAGCGCCTGCGGCTACTGCCGGTTCTGCACGACCGGCATGTACGGCCAGTGCGTGAACGGCGGTTGGGCCCTCGGCCACGCCATCGACGGCGTCCAGGCGGAGTACGCCCGCATCCCCTTCGCCCGCAACTCCGTCTACAAGATCCCCGACGCCCTCACCGACGAACAGGTGCTGTTCCTCACCGACATCCTCGCCACCGGCTACGAGGTCGGCGTCCTCAACGGCGGGGTGCGACCGGGCGACACCGTCGTCATCGTCGGGGCCGGACCGGTGGGCCTGTCCGCGACCGTCACCGCCAGGCTGTTCTCCCCGCGCAACATCGTCGTCGTCGAACGCACCGCCGCCCCGGCTCATCAGCCACCGACTGCCGTTGAGCGAGACCATGCACGGCTACGACGTGTTCACGCGCAGCGCCGAGACCGGCGCGCTGAAGGTGGTCCTCACCAACGACTGACCACATCATGACGGCCGTCGAGCCGGTCCCGTCCTCCCCTACGGGCCCGGCTTGACAGTCTTCATCGTGAAGTGCGAGGTGACGTTCTTGATCCGGGGGATGGTCATGACCCGCCTGCTGAGAAAGGTCTCGTAGGCGGGCAGATCGGCGACGGCCACGCGTACGAAGTAGTCGGGGCTGCCGAACAGCCTCCGCAGCTCCAGCACTTCCTCGGCCTGCGCCAGGGTCCCCTCGAAGCGCTCGACCGTCTCCGCGTCCTGCGTCTCGAGACTGAGGTCGATCAGGACCTCGAAGGAACGGCCCACGGAGGCAGGGTCGATCACGGCCCGGTAGCCCCGGATGACGCCCTCGGCCTCCAGCCGCTGGACCCGGCGCAGACACGGCCCTGTGGTCAGCCCGACCCGCTGCGCCAGCTCCACGTTGGTCAGCCGACCGTCCCGCTCCAGCTCGCCAATAATTGCCTTGTCGATGGCATCCATAGTGAGAATATTGCACGCCAGCAGCCAGTCAGAGCAATATTCGCAACCACATGTCACGGCTTCTACGAGACGATGGACCCGTGCAACAAGACGTACTCACCCGCTCGGCCGCACCGGCGCCGACGACCCGCCGGACGCAGCTGGCCGAAGGCGTCCGCGACTCCTTCTCCGCGGGCCTCGGCATCTTCCCCCTGGGCATAGCCCTCGGCCTGCTGATCATCCAGGCCGGACTGCCCTGGTGGCTCACCCCCGCCCTGTCCCTGGCCGCGTTCGCCGGCTCCCTGGAACTGCTGCTTGTGGGCATGATGGCGACCGTCACACCGCTCGCCGCGGTCGCCCTGACCGTGCTCGTGGTCAATTTCCGGCATGTCTTCTACGCCTTCTCCTTCCCGCTCCACCTGGTCAAGCACCCGGTGGCCAAGGCCTACGCCGTCTACGCAATGATCGACGAGGCGTACGCCGTCAACGCCTCCCTGCCCGAGCACGAGCGCTCGGCGCCCCGGCTGCTGGCCATGCAGATCGCCTGCGAGACGTACTGGGTCGGCGGCGGACTGGTCGGCGTCGCCCTGGGCGCTGCCCTGCCCGCACCGATCAAGGGCCTGGAGTTCGCCCTGTGCGCCCTGTTCACCGTGCTCACCCTGGACGCGTTCCGCTCCCGCAAGGAGCTTCCGTCCCTGCTGCTCGCGGGTGGGAGCGTCACCGTCGCGCTCGTCCTCACCCCGGGCATGGCCATGTTCACCGCGCTGCTGCTGTTCGTCGGCCTGCTCCTGGTGCGCCACGCCGTCACCGCCCGCCGCACCAGCCAGGAGGCCGCGCATGCCTAGCACCGCGTATCTCATCGCCGTACTGGCGATCGTCTTCAGCATCACGCTCGCCCTGCGCGCCGTCCCCTTCGCCGTGCTGGGCCGACTGCGCGGCTCGGCGATCGTGCAGCGGCTGGCGGTGTGGATGCCGGTCGGCATCCTCGCCATCCTCGCCGTGACCGCGCTGCACGGCACCATCACGGCCGACGCGCACGGCACCTGGTACGCGCTGCTCGCCGTGGCCGTCACGGTCGGCGTCCACCTGGCCTTCGGCCGCCGCACCATCCTCAGCGTCGGCGCAGGGACGGCCGTGTACGTCGTGCTGCTCAACGCCTGCGCCTGACCCGCCTACCGACGCAGTAATTGCACTGTGCACTTTCTCACCCAGCGAGACGATCGGATGTCGGTAGCGTCTTGACCAGCTGACGTGACGACGGCTCCGGCTCCCCCCCCTCGAAGCCCCCTGCACCGAAGGAGAAACGACCCTTGCCCAGCTCCACCGCACCCCGGGGCGGTTACTTCGAACCCATCGACGACCACCGCTACAAGCCGACGCCGCACGCGAGCGGGGCCTGGGACCCGGACGAGCAGCACTTCAGTCCGCTGGGCGGGCTCGTCGTCCACGCCATCGACCGCCACAGGGCCGCCCGGCCGGACGACGGCCTGGTTCTCTCCCGGATCAGCTACGACATCCTCGGCCGCCTCGCCCTGGACGAGTGCGAGATCGAGGTGGAGACCGTCCGCCCCGGACGGACCATCGAGCTTCTCGAAGCGGTCGTGCGGATCGCCGACCGCCCGGTCGTCCGGGCCCGCGCCTGGTTCCTGTCCGCCGTCGACACCACCGCGGTCGCGGGCGGCGCGGAAGACCGCCTCACCCCGCCGGAGTCACTCGCCTCGTGGCCGATGTCCGACGTCTGGCCCGGCGGCTACATCGCCTCCCTGGACGTCCGCCCGGTCGCACCGCCCCGGCCGGGCCGTACGACCGCCTGGGTCTCCACCCCACTGGATCTGGTCGCCGGCGTTCCGGTCAGCCCGCTCGCGTCGTATCTCACCCTGGTCGACACCGCCAACGGCATCGCCGTCCGGCAGCCGCCCACCGAGTGGATGTTCCCCAACGTCGACCTGACCGTCCACCTCCACCGCCAAGCACGAGGCACCTGGACGGGACTGGACACCACGGTCACCTTCGGCCCCTCCGGACAGGGCCTCACCAGCACGGTCCTGCACGACGTCGACGGCCCGGTCGGACACGCCCAGCAGATCCTCACGGTCCGACCCCTGTCCGGGGCATAAGGGTCGGGGGCATAAGGGTCGGGGGCATAAGGGTCGGGGGCATAAGGAGGGCGCGGGCCTCGGTGGCCTCAAGGGCCGTGAGAAGACCTGTGCCTCGCCAAGACCCGTGGAATGTCCGTTCCTTGTCTGACTGGTCAGAAGAGCGCGATGGGCGGCAGCGGGGGAAAGATCTCGTCCAGCTCGGCGCGGTCGTCCGCGCTGAACTCGTATCCGACGGCGGCGGCGTTCTGGGTCACCTGCTCGGGTCGGGTGGCGCCGGCGATGACCGAGGCGACGGTGGGGCGGGAGGCGAGCCAGGAGAAGGCGACCTGGACCTCGTCGAGGTCCCGCTTCGCGGCGAAGTCGCCGAAGGCCGCGAGCTGGTCCAGGTCGGCGTTGTCGAGGTCGTCCTGGCGGAAGTGCGTCAGGCGTGCTCCTTCGGGGGCCTTGCCGGAGGAGTACTTGCCGGTCAGGAGCCCGCTGGCGAGCGGGTAGTAGGGCAGGACGCCCAGGCCGAACTCCCTGGCGGCGGGCAGGACTTCGAGCTCGGCACGGCGGTCGAGCAGGTTGTAGTGGTTCTGCGACGCGATGAAGCGGGTGGTGCCGAGCTGGCGTGCGAGGTACTCGGCCTGGGCGATCTGCCATCCGGCGAAGTTGGAGTGGCCGATGTAGAGCACCTTGCCCTGCTGCACCAGGGCGTCGAGCGCGGCCAGGGTTTCCTCGATCGGCGTGACCGGGTCGGGGGTGTGGAACTGGTACAGGTCGATCCGGTCCGTGCCCAGCCGACGCAGCGACTCCTCGACGGCACGGGTGATGTAACGCCGCGAGCCCCGGACTCCGAAGTCACGGCCGTTGGCTCCCTCGGCGTCCATGCCGAACTTGGTGGCGACCACGACGTCGTCGCGGTGGCCCTTCAGCGCCTCCCCGAGGAGCTGTTCGCTCAGTCCCGGGGGCGTGCCATAGGTGTCGGCGACGTCGAAGAAAGTGATGCCGGCGTCCAGAGCGGCCCTCACCACGGCGGTGCTGCCGTCTTGGGTGGCGCTGGCGGTGTTCGGCCTGCCGAGGTTGCTGCAGCCGAGCCCCACGGTGGAAACGGTCAGACCGGAGCTGCCGAGCTGACGGTAGCTGATGGACATGGTGCGCCCTTCTGTCGATGGAGGGTTGGGGGGCCGATCTGATGCACCGCCCCCGGCTGTGCCCTCGTGCCGCTTTCAGCCTGTCCAGCGCCACCGACATGAGTCAAATGAATCATCGCCATCGGGTGATGCAGAAAATCGATGGGCCTGGCCCTGGCGGCGGCTTCCTCCGGCTCCCCGATGATGCTCACCCGGAGGAGTGTGGGCATCGGGCGGCAGCACGGCCGTATTCGGATACCAGGGGCGGCCGGGCGCCAGGGGCGGCCTGAGGCCGGCATCAACCCTGCGCAGGTGCGGATGTGTCGGCGCCGCGCTTATCGGACAGGTCGCGGACGGCCGTGACGTTCGGGTGCCAGGGGCGGCCGGTCGGGCCGGTCAGGACCAGTCGGCGCTCCAGGCGCGGCCGCAGCGGGATGAGGGTGAGGGTGTCGGACAGCATGCTCGCCGCGAGGGACGGGACGATGGCGACGCCCAGACCTGCCTCCACCATGCACAGCAGCGTGGTGAGTTCGCGGATGCGCTGGGTGGGCCGGTAGGGCAGGCCGGCCAGGGAGTGCAGGTGTTTGACCTGGGTCTCGCAGCCGGAGGTGGTGGCCAGCAGCGGGTCCTCCAGCAGGTCTGCCAGCTCGATGGACTTCTCCCCCGCCAGCGGATGGTCGCTGCGCACCACCGCCTCGTAGGCGTCGGTCGCCAGGTGCAGCGCGCCACGGGGCAGCGGGTCCGGGTCGATGAGGATCGCCGCGTCGACCGTGCCGCTCTCCAGCCACTCCTCGACCTCCTCGTCGAGGCCCTCGAACAGTGTGATCTCGACGTGGGGCAACTGCTCGTGCCACAGCCGCAGCAGTCCGGGCAGCAGCCCGCGCGCGGCCGTCGGCGGGACCGCCAGCCCGATCGACCCGGCGGCCGCGGCGCTGTGGTGCGCCGTCGCGGCGGCGGTGAAGCCGCGGGCGGCGGAGAGGGTGGCGCGGGCGTGCGGCAGCAGTACGTCGCCCAGCGGCGTCGGCCGGACCGGAGCGGCGCGGTGTACGAGTTCGCCCTGCACCGTGCGCTCCAGTGCGGCGAGCGAGTGCGACACCGAGGACTGGCTCATGCCGAGCGCGGCAGCCGCAGCACCGAACCCTTCATGTTCGGCGATCGCCACGAACACACCGAGCTGCCGCAACGTCACATCCATCGAACTATCCAATCACCATATGCAACCCATCGATTTGCTTCATCTTAGCGACGGAGCGACGCCGGCAGCACCTCAGCGGGAAGGGGGGTGGCAGGACATGAGCCGGGACATCGGCTGGGGCATCACCGACCGCCGCGAGCGGCGGCACGAGGAGCGCATGCCGGACGTCAGAGGGTCCGGCCGGCGCCGGTAGCCGTCGTCGGTGTGGGGTCGTTGAGCCCGAGCCGCTGCCCGAGGTCGATGCCGTGCCGGTAGAGGGCAGTTCCCTCTGCGAGCCGGTTCTTCTCCCATGCGGCCAGGGCCGCGTCCATGGAGGGGAGTTGCTGGAGGGCGGTGAAGAGGGTGATGGCATCGGCGGCTGCCTTCTCCGCGCTGGCCGCCGTGTGGGGCCGTACGACGAACGCGGCGTCCCCGGTCAGCAGCATCCGGCCCTGGCGCATTCGCCCCACCCTGCCGTCGAGGATCGCCTGCGCGAACGGCTCACGGGTGCCCTCGACCAGCCGCCGTAGGGGCTCGGGCAGCAACGTCCGTGCACGGTCCAGGAGTTCGGCGTGCACCTGCGGCGCGATCAGACCCGGGGGCAGGGACAGTCCGTAGGCGGTGCCGTCGCGGTCGGTGGTGATGCGGTCGAGGCCGGCCGCGTCGGCCCGTACATACCACACCCAGTTCATACGGCGGCTGCCCGGCGCGACGGCGCCGAAGTCGCCCGGAATGAAGTAGCACAGGAACTGGGTGTGCTCTCCGTCGTAGAAGCTGAACCGGTCGCGGAAGACCGCGCTCAGCTCCGCGGGAAGATCGGTCTCGTCGATCACGCCCCGGTAGGCGACGTACCCGGCGTAATGCGGTGCTCTGTCGGGCGCGACGAGGCCGCGGTGCCGGGACGCGGAGCCGTCCGCGATGATCGCGAGGTCGACGGAGTGGACGGAGTGGACGGCGTCGCCGACGTGGATGTCGACGGCGTCACGGCGGGGCGTGAGGGCGGTGACCGACTGCCCGTCGTGGTAGCGAGCGCTGTCGAGGCGGTCCCGCAGTGACTTGTAGATCGCTCCCCAGGAGATCATCTGCTGCCGCATGAGCGTGTGGTGGCTTCGCCCGTCCCGGGCGAAGAACTGCCGGTGGGTGACGGGGACGCTGATCCGGTCGGGGTCGACGTCACAGAAGGTGCTCAGGAACCAAGCGACACTCGGCTGCAGCACGATGCCCGCGCCGCGGTCGTCGGGGCGGCCCGCGGACCGCTCCCAGACCGTGACGTCCAGCCCCAGTTCCGCTAGTGCGACCGCCTGGAACAGACCACCAAGCGAACCACCGACGACGCCGACCGACTCGATGTCCGGCACTGTGCTCACGGCGAACACACCCCGTCCTCGCACGCGGCTCCGTCCGGCACCTGGGTGGCATGGCGTTCGAGGATCTCGACGAGCGCCTCGGTCGTGACCGCCCCGTTGATCGCCTCGTCGCCCACGATCAGCAACGGGACCCCGCGCAGGCCCAGGTACTCGGCAAGCTGCTCGTCTTCCCGTACGGCGGTCTCCAGTGCCGGGTCCTCCAACCGCGCGGCCACATCGTCACCGAGCCCCGACTCCTCGCCCAGCCGGGCCAGTACGGCGATGTCGCCGACGTCCTGCCCTTCGGAGAAGTAGGCCACGAGCAGGCGGTCGGCCATCGCCGCTCCCTGCCCCGACTCCCGCTCCGCCAGGGCGATCAGCCGATGCCCGGCCCGGGTGTTCGGCGTCCTGGCGATGGCCTCGTAGTCGAAGACGAGGCCCTCGTCCCGGCCGGCGAGCACCGTACCGGCGTCGAGCTGCCGCGAACGCTCCCAGCTACCGAACTTCTCACTCCGGTAGGCGCGCCGGTCCATCCCGGCCACCGGCATCGTCGGGTTCAGTTCGAACGCGTGGTGACGGATGCGGAACTCCAGCCCGGTGCGCTCCTGCACGATGTCGACGGCCTTCTGCAGCCGACGCCCTCCGATGTAGCACCAGGGACAGATCAGATCGCTGAACACATCAAGGTTGACCATGAAAACCTCCTCCGCCGGACTGGCGCGTGGGGGACCGCTCAGTGATCCACGTACTGGATGTCGAACGGCTTGTTGGTGATGAACAGGAAGGTGCAGTCGCCGTCCTCGGTGGCGCCGTGGGTCATGGTGCCGCCCACCGGGAACCAGACGAAGCTGCCGGCCGGGTAGTCGCCCCCGCACCGATCTCCGTCAGCGGAAGCTGCTCCCACTCCGCGGTGTTCGTGTCGACCGCCGTGAGCTTCAAGGGCGAGAGCCGAGCTTCGGACATCAGGAATCCGCTGCCTTTCCATGCGATGGCTTGAACCAATTGCCAGCATGACAGCGCACAGCGCAGAGACAGCTGTGCCGTTCCACAGCGTTCCGCCGAGTACATGTGCCGACAGACAGGTGTCGCCGCACACCAGGGCAGGTGAGAAAGCCCCCGACTGATCGACGAAAGCCTGGCCTCGGAGGCACTGCACGTGTACGTCACGCGTTGGATGCCGGTGCGGCCGACCTATGGACACCCGAACCAGCAGGTGGCGACCGCCGCATGGTCAGCGTGGCGGCGCTGCCTCACTCGGCGGGCAGACGGTTGACCGCCGTCAGAATGTGCCCGCTCTCGGGACGAAGGACATGTTCGATCTCCCGGGCGGCACCGGTCCCCGCGTGCGGCACCGTGCCGGGGGCGACACACTGGATTGATGTGTTCACATCCGGGTGCGGATGAGGAGGATCCGCATGGGCTTCGACCAGTTCCCGCTGAGGTGGCTCTTCTCTGGCGCCGAGGACGCGTTGGTGTCCGCGACGGCCGACGCTCCCACGGAGGCGGTGGAGCAAGCGCGTGAATATCGGATCCTGCGGAACGTCCTGGACGGAACGTCGGCCGCGGTGGCCGTCATCGACGAGCAGCTGCGCTTCCGGTACGTCAACCCCGCCATGGCACGGATGGGCGGCGTGCCACAGGCGATGTTCCACGGCCGGACCATGGCCGAAGTACTGCCGGGCATCCACCGCTCGGAAGAGATCTTGCGCATGGTCCTGGATGACGGTCAGCCCCGCGCGCTGTCGATCACGGGTACCACCCGGACGCGTTCACCGTTCAGGAATCGGCAGTGGAGTGCGGTCTACCACCGGCTGGAGGAGGACGGCCGGGTGCTGGGCCTGTGCGGCATCGACGCCCAACGCCACTTCGTCGCCAACGCCTCCCACGAGCTACGCACCCCCCTCGCCGGCCTGCGTACCCTGGCAGTGGGTAGGCGCGTCGGCGCGGCCGTGCCCAGATAGCGGTACAACAAGGTCTGCCCGCCCTGGTAGCCCATCCTTCGCACGGAAATTGAGGGCTTGTCAGGCGCCGGCAGCCGCAGCACCTCGAGGAGCTCGTCGAAGCCAACGTCGACGTCGACGACCGAGTGCGTGAGCGTCCTGCGCTTCACGACCCGGGAGGGGAGGAGGTCCTCCCCCTGGCGGCCCGGACACCGCAAGCGTATTGCCGCTGGGTAGATGTACGGGTCTGGGCATGTGGGGATCGCTGATCATTGAGGCTCTGCTGCGCGGTAGACGGCGTGCACTGGGGGTCGGAACTCCGGCGCACGCTGCTCCGAAGTTCGTGCCAGGCGCTGACGACCTCAGCGACCTTTCCCAACAGCTCGCGGAGCTGACCTAGAACGAGAAGAACGACGCCGAAGCTGGCCAAGACGTAAAGCGTGATGGTGTCCCAGTTCACGAGGCCGCCTCCGCGCGAGAGCCTCGCGTATCCCCCGGAAGTACACGATCGAGCCAGCCGGTGTCGGCGCCGAGCCTTTCGAGCTGTTTCCTGGCGTCCTTGCCGTATGCGGCGCGGCCCCATCGGAATCGGAACTGGAGCCCGCATCCCGGGCCGTCGCTGTGCGCCAGTTCGTAAGTGCACTGCCGCATATACCGGTCGTTCTCCAAAGGCGGGTCGTCACAGGTGCAGTGACGCTCGGCGACACGGAGTGGCAGCCCCCAAACGGGGTCGGTGAGCCTGGCAAGCAGGGTGTCGTGATCAAGACGCACGTCACGGCGCGTGTCCAGTTCGAAGATCCACTCGCTGCCGGTTATCCATGATCGTGTGGAGTAGGCAGAGCTGGACGAGTGGAACAGCGCGATCCTGCGCAGCAAACCCGCGCCCACCCACGCAATGTCCTTTTCCGTGCCCCGGACTAGCGGGTGCGACTGCTCGTCCTGCCGTTCGAGATCGGTGAATGAGGGGGATTGCCACAGGGGCGCGGCGTGGGCCCTGACCAGGTCCTTCCATCGGTCGTCGAGGTAGTCCTCCCATTTGGTGCCGGGGACGCCGCGGACGATGAGGCGACTCTCAGTCTCCGCCAGAGTGAGGTGGAGATCGTTCCCACGGATTGCAGCGATGCGCAGCCCCAAGACGCCGCCTACTTGGATGTCAGCTTCGGTGTACGGCAAGAGGCGATCGAGGGCGTGCCATGCCACGGGATAGTCCTCGCCCTGGGAAAGCTCAACGTGACTGTCGAGATAGGCCACGGTGGGCCGGCCTGGGCTCAGACGTACACCAGCGATACCCACGGGGTGAGCAGACCAGGATCCGCCGTCGCCGAGTTTCGACAAGACCTGTGACTCAAGCAGCGCCTGATCGCCTGTGGAGTCCGGCAAAGGCGTGGGGTTACCCGCGTTCTTGAGGGCTTCTAGAGCGAATTGATACGACTCACCGGTGTAGGTAATCCGAGTCCGAACCAGGGTGGAGAGGCGTCCGCCAGCAGACACAGCACGATCCGTCCTCGAACGCTGCTGCCCCAAAGCGCCCGATGACTGATCGGCGCACCCTGTAAAGGTGCAATCGGACACACAAATCGAACCCGGTGAAGCTAAGGCTTCTTCATCCCGTGGATGACGCTGCACTGGGGCAACTCAGCGTCAGGACAGGCCCCCTGAAGGCCACGATGAGATTACCACTGGGCGTTACGACGCGAAGGACGTTCGTCGCAGGAGGGGGTGGCAATGGTTGGCCGTGGCCCCGCTCGTCGCGCCCGCCGCAACGCTGACTCGGCGCCGCAGACCAGCCGGCGGTTTCGAGCAGGCCGTACTGCCGGAGTTGCCAGTGAGGGAGACTAGCCGCAGCGCACGCGGGAGTGGTGGACGATGTGGCAGTCCTCGCCGCAGGCCGAGCACTTCTCGACCACTGACTGGGACTCGCTGCTGGACACCGCGCTCATTCACGCCCGTCCGTGGAACGGTGAGGCATCTGCCGCGTCGGAACTACGGCTGAGGGGTGTGAAGTTCGGCGCCACCTAGGAGGACCGCTCCTGGCTGCGGATGCAGCATCGCCACTCTCTACACAGTCATCCTGCTCGTGCTGGGCCTGTATCCATCGCAGTTCCGATACTTGTTCGCCTGCATCCCGGCTGGTGTCGGATACGGCGTGGTCGTCTTCGATAAGTGGGCCTGGCACTGGCCCGGCATCCACAGATTCACCGGCCAGCCCTGGGTCACCGGCACTTGGCGCGTGCACCTGTCCCCGAGCCAGGGCAGCCACATACCTGAAGGCAGAAACCGAGGCCCGATCACCACGTACATGACGATCGAGCAGACCTTCTGGAGCCTGCACGCCACGCTCCGCACCAAAGAGAGCACCTCCCGCTCGACGAACGCCACCATCAGTTGCCCGGAGAACTCCGGCACTGCCGAGATCGGTTTGCTCTACGACAACACGCCCCGCGTTGAGCACCAGCACCGTAGCCCGCGGCACGAAGGAGCCTGCCGCATCTCTGTCACGGGCCAGGACCAGACCTCGTCGCCAACGACCCTCTGCGGCAGGTACCCACTGCGGCAAAGAAGATGGCTGACCAACTCCGTGAATTGCGCAACCGCTACGGCACCGGTCACGGCCGCGCTGTGGTCCACGACATCACCGACGAGGTTGCCGAGATATGCGTCCACGGCGCCCTCATTTGGATCAGATGGGCTCTCGCCCGCCTGCAGACCGTCCTCATGGGTGCAGTTCAACCACTCATCGACGATCTTCTTGAGGGTGGGGTGTTCTACGGCGGCGATCTCACCAACCGCCTTCAAGCCGCCAACATCGTCAACCTCGAAGAAGCAGACCAGCGCGCACTGGGTCTAGCCATCGGCCAACGTGCCGCCCGCGCTACCTTCAACGTCCGCATCGAGGGCATCGACGTCTGTTCAGAGGATCCCGCGAGGTGGCCAGACGCGTACCGTGAGGCAGCCCTCCAGCGGCTCTTCACCAACCCCGACGGCTGACCAGCACAGCAGCACACCTGACACCCCATCAAAACGAGCGTCAAATGAACGTCACGAGCGTCATTTCAGCGTCAAGACATCGACCGTAACGCCCACACCCCACATCATGCGCACGCACAAAACCGCAGGTCAGGCCCCCTTGGCGACCGGCTCCAGGATCGCCACGCACTCCACATGATGCGTCATCGGAAACAGGTCGAACGCCCGCAGCGTCCGCACCTTGTAGCCGCCGTCGCGGAAGTACGCCAGGTCG
This sequence comes from Streptomyces albiflavescens, assembly GCF_014645835.1. Classification (GTDB taxonomy): domain Bacteria; phylum Actinomycetota; class Actinomycetes; order Streptomycetales; family Streptomycetaceae; genus Streptomyces; species Streptomyces albiflavescens. Next base: position 179,856 of record NZ_BMMM01000009.1, on the reverse strand, counting down.
CGGGCGAGCGCCGCCGGGTCGCAGGCGACGTACGCGATGCGGCGGGCGCCGAGGGACGACAGATGCTCGACCGTCTTCTTGCCGGCGCCGGCGCGGGGCGGGTCGAGGACGATGAGGTCGACCTCGGTGATGCCGGTGCGCGGGAGGACCGTCTCGACCTTGCCCTGTTCGATGCGGACACGGTCGAAGTCGGCGAGGTTGTGGCGGGCGTCCTCCACCGCGCGCTTGCCGGACTCGATGCCGAGGACCGCGCCCTTGTCGCCGAGGCGGTCGGCGAGGGCACCGGCGAACAGGCCGACGCCGCAATACAGGTCGAGCGCCATCTCGCCCTTGCGCGGCAGCAGGCCCTGCATCACGGCGAGCACCAGGGTGTCGGCGGCCTTCGGATGGACCTGCCAGAAACCGCCGCTGCCGACGCGGTACGTACGGCCGTCGGCGCGCTCGCGCACGAACGCGCGGCCGTGGACGCGGTGGATGCCGCCGTCCTTCTCCTCGACGCGCATCACGGAGACGGGCCTGTCGAGCTCGACGAGGGGCAGGCGGGCGCCGGGGCGGGGCTCCAGGATGACCATGCGGTCCTGGGATCCGGTCGCGGCGATCGCCTCGATGGCAGCCATGCCTGACCAGTCGCGCTCCTCGATGCCCAGCTCGCTGACGCCCGGTGCCGCGATCATGCAGTGCTCGATCGGCTCGACCTCGTGCGAGCGGTGGCGGCGCAAGCCGGCGTTGCCGTCCGCGTCCACCGCGTACTGCACGCGGGTACGCCAGGCCGGGACCTCGCCCGCCGGCAGCTTGTCGCCCTCGGCGGGCATCACCGTGCCGTCCCAGCCCGCCTCCTCGGGAGTGAGCCCCGCGAGGCGCTGCAGCTGCTCGGCGATGACCTCGCCCTTGAGGCGGCGCTGCGCGCCCGGCTTGGCGTGCTGCCAGTCGCAGCCGCCGCAGCGGCCGGGGCCCGCGTACGGGCAGGGGGCCTCGACACGATCCTTCGAGGCGTCCAGGATCTGCACCGCGTCCGCGCGCAGGAAGCGCGCGCCCTCCTCGCCCTCGGTCACGCGCGCGACGACGCGCTCGCCGGGCAGGGTGTGCCGGACGAACAGGACTTGGCCCTCGGCCGTACGGGCGATGCAGTGCCCGCCGTGCGCGACGGGACCGATCTCGACCTCGTACTCCTCCCCCACCAGCGACTTCTTCGGTTCTGCCTGCATGGTGGGGTGACTCCAGTTGAGAAGGGGGGCGAGCAAAGGGGAACGGCCGGACAACAGCCCACCAGTCTACGTGGACGTCGCCCGGCCGATCGACACGAGACCGTCAGCGCTTCGAAGGCCCCGAGGACGAGCCGGAAGACGGACCGGACGAGGACTTCGAGGCGGATCCCGAAGCCGAAGGCTCCTTCGGCCGCTCCTCCGCCGGTCCCCGGCGCACCGCACCCGGAGCGTTCCAGTCCTGCCGCTTGCGGGCCCGCAACTTCGCCGCCTCGGAGGACTCCAGCTGGTAGGGCACGGAGGTCACCATGACGCCCGGCGTGAACAGCAGTCGTCCCTTGAGGCGCAGGGCGCTCTGGTTGTGCAGCAGGTGCTCGTACCAATGCCCGACCACGTACTCGGGGATGATCACGGACACCGCGTCGCGCGGCGACTCCTTGCGCAGGCCCTTCACGTACTCGATGATCGGCCGCGTGATCTCGCGGTAGGGCGAGTCGAGGACCTTCAGCGGTACGTCGATGCCGCGCCGCTCCCACTCCTCGCGCAGGGCCTTGGTCTCGGCCGGGTCGACGTTGACGCTGAGCGCTTCGAGTGTGTCGGAGCGCAGCAGCTTGGCGTAGGCGAGGGCGCGCAGCGTCGGACGGTGGATCTTGGAGATCAGGACGACGGAGTGGACGCGGGAGGGGCGGACGCTGTCGTCGGAGGGGCCCTCGGGGGCGGCGATCTCCTCGGCGACCCGGTCGTAGTGCTTACGGATCGCGCTCATGGTCGCGTAGAAGATCACCATGCCGAGCAGCGCGACCCAGGCGCCGTGCGTGAACTTGGTGACCAGGACGACGACCAGCACCAGGCCGGTGAAGAAGGCGCCGAAGGCGTTGATCGCCCGGGAGCGGACCATGTGTCGCCGCTTGGCCTGGTCCTTCTCGGTGGCGAGGTGGCGGTTCCAGTGCCGCACCATGCCGGTCTGGCTGAGCGTGAAGGAGACGAACACGCCGACGATGTAGAGCTGGATGAGGCGCGTCGAGTCCGCCCCGTAGATGACGACCAGGAGCATGGCCGCGCCGGCGAGCAGCACGATGCCGTTCGAGAAGGCGAGGCGGTCGCCGCGGGTGTGCAGCTGGCGCGGGAGGTAGCGGTCCTGGGCGAGGATCGAGCCGAGCAGCGGGAAGCCGTTGTACGCGGTGTTGGCGGCCAGGAACAGGACCAGCGCGGTCGCGGCGGCCAGCACGATGAACAGGAAGCTGCCCTTGCCGAAGACGGCCTCGGCGACCTGCGAGATCACCGGGTTCTGGACATAGTCCGCGCCGACCGCGACGCCGTTGTGGATCAGGTCGGTGGCCGGGTTCTCGGCCATCCGGACCTTGGTCGTCATGGCCAGGGCGATGATGCCGCAGAACATGGTGACGGCCAGCAGGCCCATCATCGCGAGGGTGGTCGCGGCGTTCTTCGACTTCGGCTTGCGGAAGGCGGGGACACCGTTGGAGATGGCCTCGACGCCGGTGAGCGCGGCACAGCCGGAGGAGAAGGCGCGAAGGAGCAGGAAGACAAGAGCGAACCCGGCGAGCCCCTGGTGCTCGGCCTTGATGTGGTAGCCGGCGGTGGGTGCGCGCATGGTGTCGTCGAGGACGAGTCCGCGGAAGGCGCCCCACGCGATCATGATGAAGACGCCCGCCACGAAGACATACGTCGGAATCGCGAAGAGCTTTCCGGACTCCTTGACTCCGCGCAGGTTCATCAGCGTGAGCAGCACGATGACGGCCACGGCGCAGGCCACCTTGTGCTCGACCACGAAGGGGATCGCAGAGCCGAGGTTCTCGATGCCGGAGGCGATGGAGACGGCGACGGTGAGGACGTAGTCGACGAGCAGGGCGCTGGCGACGGTGAGTCCGGCCTTGGGACCGAGGTTGGTGTTGGCCACCTCGTAGTCGCCGCCGCCGCTCGGGTACGCGTGCACGTTCTGCCGGTAGGAGGCGACCACCGTGAACATCAGCACGACCACCGCGAGGGCGATCCAGGGGCTGAAGTGGTAGGCCGACACGCCCGCGATGGAGAGGACCAGCAACACTTCTCCGGGCGCGTAGGCCACGGAGGAGAGCGGGTCGGAAGCGAAGACGGGGAGTGCGATGCGCTTCGGCAGGAGCGTTTCTCCGAGCCGATCACTGCGCAGTGCGCGCCCGATCAGGATCCGTTTGGGCACGTCGGTCAGTTTGGACACGCAGAGGATCGTAAGCGTTCGAACGGCTGGCCGCCCACCCGCCGTCCCGCATGAGCTTCCGATCTGCTCTCCGGGTGAAAACAGGGACGGCTCCCGCTGCGGATTCCACGGCCGGGGACATCCGCATGCCTATATGACAAAAGTCCCCATCTCTGACCGGCTCTGGAGGTTCCATGCACGCCACCGCTGAACTCATCGGCGCCACCGCAGGACTCATCGGCCTCGGAATCCTGACCATCGCCAGCGTTCGCAGCATCACACGCCGCTGATCTTCCCCACTCGCGGTCGGCCGAGGAAAACCCGCAGGCGAACGTGCACAGGGGTGCCCCCGACAGACCGCGCTTGTGTAGCTTGGGCGGCGGTCTGAGACCCTGTTTAGCCTGAGCCGTAACCATTCACATGCGGAAGGACGGTCGTGCACATCGTCATCATGGGCTGCGGAAGAGTGGGCTCCGCTCTTGCCCAGACCCTGGAGCAACAGGGGCACACGGTCGCCGTGGTCGACCAGGACCCCACCGCCTTCCGACGACTGGGCTCCGGGTTCGGCGGCCGTCGTGTCACCGGCGTCGGCTTCGACCAGGACACCCTGCGCGAGGCGGGCATCGAGGAGGCCGGCGCGTTCGCCGCCGTCTCCAGCGGTGACAACTCGAACATCATCGCAGCCCGGGTGGCCCGCGAGATGTTCGGCATCGAGAACGTCGCGGCGCGGATCTACGACCCCCGCCGCGCCGAGGTCTACCAGCGCCTCGGCATTCCGACCGTCGCCACCGTCCGCTGGACGGCCGACCAGATGCTGCGTCGGCTGCTGCCCTCGGGCGCCGAGCCGCTGTGGCGCGACCCCACCGGCGGCGTGCAGCTCGCCGAGGTGCACACCTCCGCCGGCTGGGTCGGCCACAAGATCAGCCGGCTCCAGGACGAGACGGGCGTGCGCGTGGCCTTCCTCACCCGGCTGGGCGAGGCGATCCTGCCCTCCTCCCAGACGGTGCTGCAGGAGGGTGACCTGGTGCACGTGATGATGCGCACCGACGAGGTGGACAAGGTCGAGGCGGCGTTCGCCAAGGGCCCTGAAGAGGAGGCCGGTCACTGATGAGGGTCGCCATTGCCGGTGCCGGCGCCGTGGGCCGCTCGATCGCGGGCGAGCTCCTGGAGAACGGCCACGAGGTTCTGCTGATCGACAAGGCGCCGACCGCCATCTCGGTCGAGCGCGTCCCGCAGGCGGAGTGGCTGCTCGCCGACGCCTGCGAGATCACGTCCCTGGACGAGGCCGCGCTGCAGCGCTGCAACGTGGTCATCGCGGCCACGGGTGACGACAAGGTCAACCTCGTCGTCTCACTGCTCGCGAAGACCGAGTACGGGGTCCCGCGGGTCGTCGCCCGCGTCAACAACCCCAAGAACGAATGGCTGTTCAACGAGGCCTGGGGCGTCGACGTCGCCGTCTCCACCCCGCGTCTGATGTCGGCCCTGGTCGAGGAGGCCGTCAGCGTCGGCGACCTCGTCCGCCTGCTCCGCTTCAGCCACGGCGACGCCAACCTCGTCGAGCTGACCCTGCCGCCGGAGTCCGCCCTGGCCGGCACGACGGTGGGCGACGTCGAGTGGCCGGAGGACACCTCCCTGGTGACCATCATCCGCGGCACCCGCGTCCTCACTCCCTCTCGGGAGGACTCCCTGGAGGCGGGCGACGAACTCCTCTTCGTGGCCGCGCAGGCCCGCGAGGAGCAGCTGGAGGACCTGCTGTCGGTGCGTCGCGAGGACGCGACGAGCTGATCGCGGCCGTACGAACGATGGGGCACCCGGAAATCTCCGGGTGCCCCATTTTCAGTCCGTCCGGCGTCCGTGGACGAGGCCGTTCAGGCCGATACGAAGGTCTGGTCAGGCCGATACGAAGGTCTGGGGGTAGGGCCCCAGCGACGCCGACACGTGTGCCGGTTACGCCTCTCGACGGTGCCGGGCCGCTGTCGTCTCGTTCCCCTCGACGGCGACCGCCCGCTCCTTCTCCGCCTGCTCCTTCTCCGCCTTCTCCTCGGCCTCCATCTCGGCGAACACGTCGATGGGGGCGGGCGCCTTGGCCAGGAAGACCCAGGTCAGCCAGACGGCGAGCAGGAACGGCGGGATCTTGAGGGCGATCAGGATCCAGCCGAACTTGGTGGTGTCGGCCCACCAGTAGAGCGGGAAGAGGACCGCGCACTTGGCGAGCAGGATCAGGCCCCAGGCCCAACTCGCCTTCGCGTACGCCTTCTTGCGGCCGGGGTTGCGGGTGCGCCAGGAGAGGTTCTCCTTGAAGACCGGGCCGAGGATCAGGCCGATCAGCGGGACGCCCGCGAGGGTCGTGACGATGTAGGCGATGGCCAGGCCGAGCGTGTAGAGCATGCCCGGCAGGTAGAAGTCCTTCGCGTTGCCCGTCATCATCGCGAAGACCACGCCGAAGGCGACGCCGAAGACGCCGCTGAAGGCGTGCTTGACGGTGTCCCGCATCACGAGGCGGACCACGACGAGCAGCAGGGACACTCCGAGGGCGGCGATCGCCGACCAGTGCAGGTCCTTGTTGATCGTGAAGATGGTGACGAAGAGGAGGCCGGGCACCACTGTCTCGACCATGCCCCGCACACCGCCGAACGCCTCGAAGAGCGCGGCCTCGGTCACCGCCCTCGAATCCTGCTGGGCGTCTTCGGTCGGCTTGTCGAGCGACGTCACCGGCTACTCCCGTCCAAGCGGTCTGAGTTCGTACTTCGGGTTGAACAGCACCCTACGGCCCCGGCTCATCGAAATGCGGCCCGAGGCGATCATCTTGCGCCCCGGCTCGATCCCGACGATGGAGCGCCGGCCGAGCCAGACCACGTCCAAGGCGGCCGAGCCGTCGAACAGCTCGGCCTCCAGGGCCGGGACACCGGCCCGTGGTCGTAGAGTGACCGTGCGCAACGTACCAGTAACCGTGACGATCTGTCGGTCGTGGCAGTCACCGATACGCGTACAGCCCGCGGTCTCGGCGTCCTCCCGCAGCTCCTCGGACTCCAGGTCCTCCTGGGACGAGGAGAGCCGGTCTATCATGCGCCGGAACCGGCCCGCCGGCTTTTCGGAACGAGGAACAGCACTCATACCGAAAGCCTACCGGGGTGCGCCGACAGCGACGTACCCGCGGCACCGCCCCCTCAATCACCGCTCGCTCCTCGCCCGTGAAGGCCGCGGCCAAGCCTCGGAGCCAATCCTCGGAGCCAATCCTCGGAGCCAATCCTCGGTGCGATTCCTCGGTGCGATTCCTCGGAGCCATTACTCGAAGTCATTTCTCGAACCGGTATCCCATCCCGGGTTCCGTGATGAAGTGCCGAGGATGCGAGGGGTCCACCTCCAGCTTGCGGCGCAGTTGTGCCATGTAGACCCGGAGATAGTTCGTCTCCGTGCCGTACGACGGGCCCCATACCTCCTGGAGCAGCTGCTTCTGGCTGACCAGGCGGCCCGTGTTGCGCACCAGGACCTCCAGGAGGTGCCACTCCGTGGGAGTCAGGCGGACGTCGCCCCCGGCGCGGTTGACCTTCTTGGCGGCCAGGTCGACGGTGAAGTCGTCGGTCTCGACGATCACGTCGTCCTCGCCGCCCCCGTTGGGCTCCGCGCGGCGGACGGCGGCGCGCAGCCGGGCGAGCAACTCGTCCATGCCGAAGGGCTTGGTGACGTAGTCGTCGGCGCCCGCGTCGAGCGCCTCGACCTTCTCGTCCGAGGAGTGCCGGGCGGACAGCACCAGGATCGGCACCCGGGTCCAGCCGCGCAGCCCCTTGATCACCTCGACGCCGTCCATGTCGGGCAGGCCGAGGTCGAGCACGACGACGTCGGGGTGGCGGGCGGCGGCGAGCTGGAGCGCGGTGGCTCCGTCGGGGGCCGCGTCGACCTCGTACTTGCGTGCCTTCAGGTTGATCACGAGGGCTCGGGTGATCTGCGGCTCGTCGTCGACCACGAGGACCCGGGTCATGAGACCTGCCTTTCCGCTGCTGCTGTTGTTGCCGTGGCCAGGTCGGGCCGGCCGGCCACCGCCCGGACCGTGAGCACCATGGTGAGTCCCCCGCCGGGGGTGTCCTCGGCGTTGAGGGTGCCGCCCATCGCCTCGGCGAAGCCGCGGGCGACCGCGAGGCCGAGGCCGACTCCGGTGCCGCGCGGGGCGTCGCCGTAGCGCTGGAAGGGCGCGAAGATCCGGTCCTTGGCCTCGTCCGGGACGCCCGGGCCGCGGTCGACCACCCGCACCTCCACGCGGTCGGCGATGGCGCTCGCGGAGACCAGGACCCGTTCGTCGGCGGGGCTGTACTTGACGGCGTTCTCGACGAGGTTGGCGACCGCGCGCTCCAGCAGGCCCGCATCGACGGCGACCATCGGCAGGCTCTCCGGGATCTCCAGCTCCACGCTGTCCTCGGACACGCCGCCGAGCGCCATCGGGACCACCTCGTCGAGGTCGATCTCGCGGATCAGCGGGGCGACCGTGCCGGTCTGCAGCCGGGACATGTCCAGCAGGTTCCCCACCAGGTGGTCGAGGCGGTCCGCGCCGTCCTCGATGCCTTCGAGGAGCTCCGCCCGGTCCTCCTCGGACCAGGCCACGTCGTCGGACCGCAGCGAGGACACGGCGGCCTTGATCCCGGCCAGCGGCGTGCGCAGATCGTGGCTGACGGCGGCGAGCAGGGCCGTACGGATGCGGTTGCCCTCGGCCAGCGTGCGCGCCTGGTCGGCCTCCTGCTGGAGGCGCTGGCGGTCCAGGACCACCGCCGCCTGCGCGGCGAAGGCGGCCAGCACCCGGCGGTCGGAGGCGGGCAGCACGCGTCCGGACAGGGCGAGCGCCATGTGGTCCCCGACCGGCATGTCCACGTCCGCTTCCTCGGGGCGGACCGAGGGCCCCGGCCCCACACTGCCCGCGCACGTCCACGGCTCGACGTCGCTCTCCCGCTCCAGCAGCGCGACCGACTCCATCCCGAAGGTCTCCCTGACGCGTTCGAGGAGCGCCTCCAGGCTGGTCTCGCCGCGCAGCACACTGCCCGCCAGGAAGGAGAGGATCTCCGACTCGGCACGCAGGTGTGCCGCCTGGTGCGTACGGCGGGCCGCCAGGTCCACCACGGACGCCACCGAGACGGCGACGCCGACGAAGATCGCGATGGCGACGATGTTCTTGGGATCCGCGATCGTCAGCCGGTGCAGAGGCGGCGTGTAGAAGTAGTTCAGGAGCAGCGAGCCGAAGGCCGCCGACGCCAGCGCCGGATAGAGGCCGCCGAGCAGGGCCGCCGCCACCGTCAGCGACAGGAAGAGCAGCATGTCGTTGGCGAGGCCGAGGTCGACGGTGTTCAGCAGCAGCGCGAGGATCACCGTGCCGCCCACGCCGACCAGCCAGCCCCAGATGATCCGGGAGCGGCCGAGCCGTGCCCCGCGCGCCACCGGCAGACCTCGCCCCTTGGCGACCTCTCCATGGGTGACGATGTGGACGTCCAGATCGGGGCCCGACTCCCGGGCGACCGTGGCGCCGACGCCCGGCCCGAAGACGTACTGCCAGGTCTTGCGGCGCGAGGAGCCGAGCACGATCTGGGTGGCGTTGACGCCCCGCGCGAAGTCCAGCAGGGAGGCCGGTATGTCGTCCCCGACGACGTGGTGGAAGGTGCCGCCCAGGTCCTCGACCAGGGTGCGCTGGACGGCCAGCTCCTTGGGCGAGGCCGAGGTGAGCCCGTCGCTGCGGGCGATGTAGACGGCCATCACCTCGCCGCCCGCGCCCTTCTCCGCGAGCCGCGCGGCACGGCGGATCAGCGTGCGCCCTTCCGGGCCACCCGTGAGTCCGACCACGATCCGCTCCCGCGATCCCCAGATCTTCGAGACCCGGTGCTCGCTGCGGTACTCGGTGAGGTACTCGTCGACGCGGTCGGCGACCCAGAGCAGTGCCAGCTCGCGCAGCGCGGTGAGATTGCCGGGCCGGAAGTAGTTCGACAGGGCCGCGTCGACCTTGTCGGACTTGTAGATGTTTCCGTGTGCCATCCGCCGCCGCAGCGCCTGGGGCGACATGTCGACCAGCTCGATCTGGTCCGCTCGGCGCACCACTTCGTCCGGCACGGTCTCCCGCTGCCGTACGCCCGTTATCGATTCGACGACATCGCCCAGCGACTCCAGGTGCTGGATGTTGACCGTGGAGACGACGTCCACACCGGCCGCCAGCAGCTCCTCCACGTCCTGCCAGCGCTTTTCGTTGCGCGAACCGGGGACATTGGTGTGCGCGAGTTCGTCCACCAGGGCGACGGCCGGGGCGCGCTCCAGTACGGCGTCCACGTCCATCTCGGTGAAGACAGAACCCCGGTACTCCAGCTCCTTGCGCGGAACCTGCTCAAGGCCGTGCAGCATCACCTCGGTGCGCGCCCGATTGTGGTGCTCCACGAAAGCGACCACACAGTCGGTCCCCCGCTCGACGCGCCGGTGCGCCTCGGAGAGCATCGCGTACGTCTTGCCGACGCCCGGTGCCGCACCGAGGTAGATCCGAAGCTTGCCGCGTCCCATGACCCTTATTGTCTTCCTGTCGCCACTATGTACGCAGCGTCGACCTTACGGCCAAGAATCTCGACAAAACGGACGCCGGGAGTCGCCGGGGGCGTCTTTGACGCAACCCTGATGCCTCGTGCCGTGACCGCCGCCACCGCAGCGCGTCAGTGCTCGACGATCTCCCCGTCGCTCAGCTCAAGGACACGGTCGGCCAGGCCCAGCAGGGTCGCGTCATGGGTGGCGACCAGGGCGGTGACACGTTCGCTGCGGACGACGGCACGCAGCAGCTCCATCACGGCGATGCCGGTCTCGGCGTCCAGCTGTCCGGTCGGCTCGTCGGCGATGAGGAGCGAGGGGTTGTTGGCGAGGGCACGGGCGATGGCCACACGCTGCTGCTGGCCGCCGGACAGCTCGCCGGGGCGCTGGGCCGCGTGATCGGCGAGACCGACGAGAGAGAGCAGGAGATCGACGCGTTCCTCGCGCTCGCGCGGATCGGCCCGGCGCAGCCGCAGCGGAACGCCGACGTTCTCGGCGGCGGTCAGGATGGGAATCAGCCCGAAGGACTGGAAGACGAAGCCGATGCGGTCGCGGCGCAGTCCCAGGAGCCCGCTCTCGTCGAGCGTGGAGAGATCAAGGCCGTCGACGGTGACGCGCCCCTCGTCCGGCGCGTCGAGCCCGCCGACGAGGTTGAGGAGCGTCGTCTTGCCGGATCCGGAACGCCCCTTGAGGGCGACGAGTTCTCCGCGCGGTACATCGAAGGAGACACCCCGCAGCGCGTGCACGGCGGCGGCACCGGCGCCGTACGAGCGATGGACGTTCTCGACGCGCACCATGGTGTCCGTGACGACCTGACTCATGACCCTCCCCCGTCGGCCGGGCGCCAGTATGTCCAGCGGGCGCCCGGCCGGGCAATGGGTCGGCTCGACTCTGGTTGTCCGCGTGGGGTTCAGCCCGGGTTGTCCGCGCGGACCTCAGCTGGGGTTGTCCCCGTGGGTCAGCGTCTCCCAGGCCACGAAGAGGTTGTTGCTGCCGGCCGGGCGGTTCTGCTCGGTCAGCTTCTGGGTGTTGGTCATCGCGATGCCCAGACGGTTGTGCAGGGCGTTGTACCCGACCTCGGTGATCGGACCGAGCCCGAGTTTGAGGGACCCACCGCACAACCAGCTCGGCACCGCCTCGCCCAGCTGGTACTTGGACTGGAAGCCGAGTGCCTGCCGCAGCCGCTCGCCGACGTCCGTGCCGTACAGGTCCTGCCCCTGGATCCGGCTGGTCTCGGCGACGTGCGAGATGGCGGAGATGCCGTACCCGGTGTGCGTGAAGTCGCGGCAGGTCTCCTGGGTAAGACCGGTGACGAAGGTGGACTGCCCCTGCCAGTAGTTGACGATCTTCGCCGTGGTGTCGAGGTTCTGACTCGGCACGGTCTTCGGCACGGAGCCGTCGGAGGACAGGTAGACGTACGCGGCCGTCCGTGTGCGGAACTTCGACATCGCCTTGTCGTACGACGTCTTGTCCTCGAGGAAGACGGAGATGCCGATGGCGGCCTCCATCATCGACAGCTCCCAATTGCCGTTGGAGTTGGAGCCGTTGATGATCTCGGGGAGGTAGACGTTGCGCAGCATGGTCGCGAAGCGGCCGGAGTTGGCCCATGTCCCTGTGTACGTGTACTTGATGATCTCGGCGGCCTTGGGCCAGGAGGAGCCCGCCCAGCCGGTCTGCAGCGGCGCGTTGCTGTTGGTGTGGTCCTTGATCACCGCCGACCACGCGTCCATCAGCTCGATCGACTTCTTCGCGTACCGCTCATCACGGGTGATGTACCAGGCGAGCGCGTCGGTGTACGCCGCTATCGCGTCCTCGCGCTCGTCGGTGCAGCCGTAGTTGGGGTTGGAGTACGAGCCGCACTCGACGGTCGCGCGAGGCGTCGCGGTGCGGCTCAGCGAGGCGTACTTGCTCGCCATCATCTGGTCGAACGCGCCCTTCCAGGGCTGGGCGCCGGCGTTGACCTTGCCGCGGGCGAAGTCCAACTGACTCTTGGAGACGGTGACTCCGGGGTGCACGAAGGTGGTGGGGGCGGCCTCGGCCGGGTGTGCGCCCGGCCAGGAGAGGAATCCGGCGACCAGGCCGGCGGTCGCGGCGGCGACGGTGACGAGGAGGGCCGGGCGTCGTCTGCGCCGGTGGGCTGCGGGGGTGTCGGGCATGTGGGGGGCCATCCGTTCTCGTATATGAACGACGCACTGGGGACTGAACACACGCGTTGGCCGGTGACCATAGGTACAGACCAGACTTCCGTCAAGGCCTGAAGAAAGACCCGCAGCTCAACTGCCGTTCACGGATGAGAACTTGGCCGGCCCCAGGCATACGAAAGGGCCGCACCCCGTGGTGAAGGAGTGCGGCCCCGCTACTCGTGTGTCGACGCGACTCGTGTGTCGACGCGACTCGTGTGTCGACGCAGCCCGCGTGAACCCCACGCGCGGCCACTCGCGCGTCAGCGGACCTCGGTGATCTCCGGTCCGCGCTGCAGCTGCCCCATGCCGCCGGAGAAGCGGGAACCGCTCTGCTCCTCCTGCTGGACACCCTCGGCCACCATCTGCGCGTCGTCCGGCAGCTTCAGGACGATCGGGTCGCGAGGGGCCATCGGACCCTCACCACGCACGACCACCGTGTCCCGGAAGATCTGCTCAAGGAGACCCGCGGCCTGCGGCTGCACCGCGCCCTGCCCGGAGATCACTCCGCGCAGGAACCAGCGGGGGCCGTCCACACCGACGAACCGCACGACCTGGAAACCACCCGTGCCGTCCGGCAGCTGCACCGGCACCTGCGCTCGCAGTTCCCAGCCCAGCGGGCCCTCGACCTCATCGATGACACCGCCCTGCTGGGTGATGCCGGAGGCGATCTCCTCGCGCACCTCGCCCCAGATGCCCTCGCGCTTGGGAGCCGCGAAGGCCTGCAGCTGGACCGCGCTGTCCTTCAGGACGACGGTGGCCGCGACGATCGCGTCGCCCGCGACCTCGACCCGCAGCTCCATGCCGTCGACTCCGGGCACGAAGATCCCACCCAGGTCCACCCGGCCCTCGGCCGGATCGCGGACCTCGGAGCTGTCCCAGGGCCCGTCGGGCCGCGGCTCCGGCTCGAGCCGCACGCGCTCGCGCTCGGCTTCTTCGTCCGCCTCAGTGTCGAACTCGTCGACGACCTGCTCGGCCTCGCCCGCCGCGTCCTCGGCGGCACTGCCCTTCTTGCGACGTCCGAACACGTCACTGTCCTTCCCGGTCGGATACGACCGAAGCGTATCGATTCCCACCCGTTGTGCTGCCCACGGCGGCATGACCTCCAGTGGACCCGAAGCCCCCTGCGGCCCGCGCCGAGTCCGGAAGCTCCGCGACCTCCTGGAAGCGGACCTTCTCGACCTGCTGAACGACCAGTTGGGCAATCCGGTCGAAGCGCTCGAACCGCACGGACTCGCGCGGGTCGAGATTCACCACGATCACCTTGATCTCCCCACGGTACCCGGCATCAACCGTCCCCGGGGCATTGACGAGGGCGACACCGCAGCGGGCGGCGAGCCCGGAACGCGGGTGCACGAAGGCCGCGTACCCCTCGGGCAGCGCGATGGACACTCCCGTGGGCAGAACCGCCCGCTCACCGGGCTGCAGTTCGCGGCTCTCGGTGGTGCGCAGATCGGCTCCCGCGTCACCGGGGTGCGCGTACTCGGGAAGCGGGACTTCCGGGTCGACGCGCTGGATCAGCACGGCGATCGCTTGACGGGGCTGACTCGTCACGGGTTCACCTCGAAGGCGCGGGCACGCCGGATCTGGTCCGGGTCGTTCATGGCGACCCGGATCTCCTCCGGGCGGCCGTTGTCGATGAAGTGGTCGACCTTCACCTCGACGAAGAGTGCGTCGGCACGGACGGCGACGGGTCCTTCGGGCCCGCCGAGCCGCCCGGTGGCGGTGGAGTAGATCTTCCGCCCCGCCACTGCGGTGACCTCGGCCTCCAGGTGGAGGACGCTGCCGACGGGCACGGGGCGGCGGAAGTCGGTCTCCAGCCGTCCGGTCACGGCGATCGTGCGCAGCAGCCAGTTCAGCGAACCGAGCGTCTCGTCCAGCGCGGTGGCGAGGACGCCGCCGTGCGCGAGGCCCGGGGCGCCCTGGTGGGCGGGCCGCACGGTGAACTCCGCCGTGATCCGGACCCCCTCCCCCGCGCGGGCCTCCAGGTGCAGTCCATGCGGCTGCTCACCGCCACACCCGAAACACTGTTCGTAGTGGGCTCCGAGGAGCTCGCCGGGGGCGGGCGCGTCGGGGTGCCGCACCGGCGCGACGGCGTCTGCGGGGGGCGTCAGAGCTGCGGAAGTACCACTCACAGCCGCAGACCTTACCCGCGCGTCCACCAACTGTTGGCACCGTGCCAAGCTTGACTTCATGCAGCTCTCCGCCTCGCCGTACGAAGAACGCCTCACCGCCCCCCGCACCTGGTGGGCGATCTGTTTCCTGGTCGGTGTCGCGATGGCCCTGATCTTCCTCCCGTTCGGCACACTGCCGCTGCTGGGCGCCCTGGTCGGCGGCACCGCGGTGTCGGCGGTCGTGGCCAGCTCGTACGGCTCGATCCGCATCCGCGTCGTGGGCGACTCGCTGATCGCGGGCGACGCCAAGATCCCGGTCACGGCCCTGGGCGACGCCGAGATCATGGACCAGGAGGAGGCGCGCGCCTGGCGCACGTACAAGGCCGACCCCCGCGCCTTCATGCTCCTGCGCGCCTACATCCCCACCGCCCTGCGCGTCCAGGTCACGGACCCGCAGGACCCGACGCCGTACCTGTACCTGTCGACGAGGGAGCCACAGCGCCTGGCGGCAGCGCTGGAGGCGGCACGAGCGACGGCGTAACCCCATGGCCCGCCTCGGGCGGGAGTGCAGGGGCGCCTGCGGAGGCGCAGATCCGGCGGCGGAAAGGCGAACGGGGCTGCGGAGACGCACACCCGCCGGGAACCCGCTGGTGCCCACGAGGCACGTCCGGCGTTGGCGCGCGGACTCCTGCGGACACCCCGGCTCCGGAGGAAGCACATGAGGTGAGGGGCTCCGCGCCCTTCTCCGCCCCATCGGCGATCCGCCACTGCGAGGCTGCCCGGCGGTGCCGAAATCGGTGCAACCACCGGGAGAATTCACTCGCAGGGCGAGCGGCGCACACCACAGCTAGCGCCCCAGCTCCTTGGGGATCTCCCCCATCCGCAGGGGATCCACGGGCTTCTCCAGCGGAGGCAGTTCCGCAAGCGCGTCCCATGGCACCTGGGCCTTGCGCAGGTCCTTGCGAATGCGCCCCGCGAGGCGTTTGGTGTCGCGGCGGTTCATGACCGCCCCGACCGCCGCGCCGACCATGAACGGCATCAGGTTGGGGAGATCCCGAACCATCCGTTTCATGATCTGCTGACGCAGCTCGCGCTTCATCTGGCCGCCCAACGCGGCGTTGATCGTCGACGGCTTCGTCACTTCGATCCCGCGCTCCCCGGACCAGGAGTTCAGATACGCGGTACTGCGCTGTGTGAGGGTGCCCGGCGGCCGCAGGCCGTAGACCTCATGGAGCTCGGCGATCAGCTTCAGCTCGATCGCGGCGACGCCGGTGATCTCGGCGGCCAGCTCAGTGGGCATGGCGGGGGGCACCGGCAGCATCGCGGCCGCGCCGATCCCGGCGCCGACCGTGGACGTCGCGGCGGCCGCGCCCGCGACGAGCTTGTCCGCGAGCTGCTCGGGGCCGAGGCCCGGGAACTGCCTGCGAAGGGTCGCGAGGTCCCGTACGGGCACACGCGGGGCCATGTCGATGATCCGGTCGGCGATGTACCCCAGGCCCGCCCTGGCCCGGCTGCCGCCCTTCCGGACGCCTTTCCTGACCCCGTCCCGGAGGACTGCGGCGCGGCGCCTGGCGACGGGCGCGGGAGTGCCCGCGGAGGCCGGTAGGCCGCCTGTGGCGGGCGCCCGCTCGAGCGAGGCTGATCCCGGTTCGGAAGAGCCCCGCTCGTCGTCACGCACGCCTTCAGAGCCGTCGGACGGCCCTTCGTCCGCCTCCCGCACGGGGAAGCGGCGCTTCCAAGGAGGGGTCGAGCCAGTCACGGCCGACCCTGCCTCAGTCGCAGTCGCGGCAGATCGGCTGACCGTTCTTCTCGCGGGCCAGCTGGCTGCGGTGGTGCACCAGGAAGCAGCTCATGCAAGTGAACTCATCCTGCTGCTTGGGCAGGACCCGGACGGCCAGCTCCTCGTTCGAGAGGTCGGCTCCGGGCAGCTCCAGGCCTTCTGCGGCCTCGAACTCATCTACGTCGACGGACGAGGTGGACTTGTCGTTCCGGCGAGCCTTCAGTTCTTCAAGGCTGTCCGAGTCGACGTCGTCGTCGGTCTTGCGTGGAGTGTCGTAATCCGTTGCCATGTCGCTCTCCCCCTCTGGGTGTCTGCGGTGTCTCCAGCGCACGTAACGCGTGAGAGGCCGGACTTGTGCCCGACCCGAGGCGGAGATTTTGCCTCACATCAAGGTCTGTTACTCAATCGACACCCAACCGGACTCCTCAAGAGTGATCGGCTTGGATGGCGATGCGGACCGTACACGGTCCGAAGGTCGCACTTCAAAGGCGTCCCACCGTGTACTTCCCGTGATCAAGACCCCCGAAAACCCGGATTTTCCCGGCTTTCCGGCAGCTTGCATGATCACGGAGAGTAGATGGCGAGAAAATCGCCCTTGTGATCGATCACACACGGGCTTCCCTGGTGGGTGACCAGAAAATTCCGCGCAAAGCGAACATCGTCGCGTGTCGGCGCCATGGTCTCAGATCGGAAGGGTGACGCGCATCACGAGCCCACCTCCCTCGCGCGGCTCCGCGACGATGTGTCCCCCGTGGGCGCGGGCCACCGACCGGACGATCGAAAGGCCGAGGCCCACGCCCTTGTCGCTGCCCGTGCGCTCCGTACGCAGCCGCCGGAAGGGCTCGAAAAGATTGTCGATCTCGTAGGCGGGCACCACGGGACCCGTGTTCGACACCACCAGGACCGCCTGGCCGTGCTGGACCTGTGTGGTGACCTCGACCCAGCCGCCCTCCGGCACGTTGTACCGGACGGCGTTCTGGACGAGGTTGAGGGCGATCCGCTCCAGCAGGACGCCGTTGCCCTGCACGACCGCCGCGGCGCGTTCCCCGCGGATCTCCACGCCCTTGGCCTCGGCCTCGGCGTGCACCTGGTCGACGGCCTGCGAGGCGACCTCGGCCAGGTCCACGGGCTTGCGCTCCACGATCTGGTTGTCGCTGCGGGCGAGCAGCAGCAGGCCCTCGACGAGCTGCTCACTGCGCTCGTTGGTGGCGAGCAGCGTCTTGCCGAGCTGCTGCAGCTCCGTCGGCGCGCCCGGGTCGGACAGATGCACTTCCAGGAGCGTGCGGTTGATCGCGAGCGGGGTGCGCAGTTCGTGCGAGGCGTTCCCGACGAACCGCTGCTGGGCGGTGAAGGCTCGCTGCAGCCGCTCCAGCATGTCGTCGAAGGTGTCCGCCAGCTCCTTCAGCTCGTCGTCCGGGCCGTCCAGTTCGATCCGCCGGGACAGGTCCGAGCCCGCCACGGCGCGCGCGGTGCGGGTGATCCGGCCGAGCGGCGAGAGCACCCGGCCGGCCATCGCGTAGCCGAAGGCGAAGGCGATGATGGCGAGGCCGAGCAGGGCGAGCAGCGAGCGGCTGAGCAGGTTGTCCAGGGCGGCCTGGCGCTGCTGGTCGATGCAGTGGCTGATCGCGTTGTTGAACTCGTCGAGCGGCACATTGTTGCCCCCGTCGACCGCGGGGCAGGTGGTGCTGGTGACCTTGATCGCGCTACCGCCGACGATCTTGAACAGCGGCTCGTTGCCCGTGTTCAGCGCCTGCGCCGCGAGCAAGTAGATGATCGACAGCAGCATGATGCCGGCGATCAGGAACATGCCACCGTAGAGCAGCGTGAGCCGTATGCGGATGGTCGGGCGCAGCCAGGGGAACGGGGGCTCCGGCCTTCTGGGGTCCCAGGTGGGCTTGGGGGGCGCCGCGGGGGGCGCTGGGGTCGCGGCCACGGTGCATCAGATCCGGTAGCCGGAGCCGGGCACGGTGACGATGACCGGGGGCTCGCCGAGCTTGCGGCGCAGGGTCATGACCGTCACCCGTACGACGTTGGTGAAGGGGTCCGTGTTCTCGTCCCAGGCCTTCTCCAGGAGCTGCTCGGCGGAGACGACCGCGCCCTCGCTGCGCAGCAGCACCTCCAGGACGGCGAACTCCTTCGGCGCGAGCTGGACCTCCTTGCCGTCGCGGAAGACCTCGCGGCGGTTGGGGTCGAGCTTGATCCCGGCGCGCTCCAGGACCGGCGGCAGCGGCACGCTCGTACGGCGTCCGAGGGCACGCACGCGTGCCGTCAGCTCGCTGAACGCGAACGGCTTGGGGAGGTAGTCGTCGGCGCCGATCTCCAGGCCCTCCACGCGGTCGCTGACGTCGCCGGAGGCCGTGAGCATCAACACGCGCGTCGGCATGCCGAGCTCGACGATCTTGCGGCAGACGTCGTCGCCGTGCACGAGCGGGAGGTCGCGGTCGAGGACGACCACGTCGTAGTCGTTGACGCCGATGCGCTCCAGAGCGGCCGCACCGTCGTACACGACGTCGACGGCCATGGCCTCCCGGCGCAGTCCGGTGGCCACCGCATCGGCGAGCAGTTGCTCGTCCTCGACGACGAGTACGCGCACGTCGCTTGTCCTTCCTCTGTCCACCCGCGCAGCGCTTCAGGGCACCACGCGGGCAGGTCTGTCATGGATGAGACCTCCATCCTGCCCTTTTCGGCCATAAACCGGCTGTAAGGCGGTGTGAGGCACCCGAGAAGACGGTCCAGGGGCCCGGGAATGCGAGATTTTCTCGTCGCGTTGAGGTTTCCACGGAAGGGAGCGGGGGGAGGACGGCTTTACACCCCGCGATCACGCTCTGCATGTGGCAAGCCACCTTGTGGTACGTCCAACCGCTTCCGCAGAGCGGGCGTGGGTGTCCGGCACCGTCGCCGCCCAGCCTGGGTAGCGCTGGGCACCCATCTGGAGACGTGATCGCCCCTTCCGAACGGCACACCCCCGTGCCACCGACCCACGACCCAGGACGAGGGGGCGCAGCATGGACGCATTCACCGCAGGACTTCTGCAGCGCATAAGGGCGACCGAGTCCGACCTGACGCGGGCTCGCGAAACGGGCGACGACTTCCTCGCGGAGGTCGAGCAGGCCGAGCTCGACGACCTGCACCGCCTTGCCGCCGAGCACGGTGTGGAGGTCGGCGCGACACGCGTCTGATCAGTTTGTACGAGAGCGGGGCCCCGGTATCGATCCAGTGCCGGGGCCCCGCTCCCTTTGCCGCCTGTTGTACGCGCCGCCCCTCGCGGGCGCCGTCAGTCGTGCCAGGCGCCGAACTCCTCCAGGAGCCGCTGGAGGGGCTCGAAGACACCCGGTGAGGCGGCGACCGCGAGATCGCGTGCGGGGCGCTCCCCGGGGCGTCCACCGGTCAGGGCGCCCGCCTCACGGGCGATCAGGTCGCCCGCCGCGAGGTCCCAGGGGTTGAGGCCCCGCTCGTAGTAGCCGTCCAGGCGGCCCGCCGCGACGTCGCACAGGTCGACCGCCGCCGAACCGCTGCGCCGGATGTCGCGCAACAGCGGGATGAGGCGTTGGGCGACGTCAGCCTGGTGGGCCTTGACCTCGGACACATAGTTGAAGCCGGTCGACACCAGCGCCTGGTCGAGCGGCGGCGCCGGCCTGCAGGTCAGCCGGCGCTCCCCCTCCCGGGCCCCGAGGGCCCAGGCTCCGCCGCCGCGCACCGCGTGGTACGTCTCGCCGCGCATCGGCGCCGCGACGACTCCGACGATCCCCTCGCCGTCCCGCTCGGCGGCGATGGACACCGCCCAGGTCGGCAGTCCGTAGAGGTAGTTGACCGTGCCGTCGAGCGGATCGATGACCCAGCGGATGCCGCTGGTGCCTTCCGTGGCGGCGCCCTCCTCGCCGAGGAAGCCGTCGTCCGGGCGGTGCTCGGAGATCAGGTCGGTGATCAGCTTCTCCGCGGCGATGTCCATCTCGGTGACGACGTCGATCGGGCTGGACTTGGTCGCGGCGACCGCGAGGTCCGCCGGGCGGCCGTCCCGCAGCAGTTCACCCGCGCGCCGGGCAGCCTCCTGGGCGAGCTGGAGCAGTTCGGTGTGCAGGGGCTCGGTCACGGGGCTCCTCATGCGTACGGACTGTCGGCGCCCGCGGCGGCGGGCTTGGGGGCGCGGGCCGGGCAGCAGCCCACCGGGCACAGATCGTGGCTCGCACCGAGCGCGCCGAGGGCGCAGGGGGTCACCCGCTGCCCGCTCTCCCGCACGGCGCGCTCCAGGACGAGTTCACGGATCGCCGCGGCGAACCGCGGGTCGGCGCCCACGGTGGCCGAGCGGCGCACCGGCAGACCCAGCTCCTCGGCCTTGGCCTTCGCCTCCGTGTCGAGGTCGTACAGGACCTCCATGTGGTCCGAGACGAACCCGATGGGTGCCATCACGACGGCCGGGACGCCGGCGCCGTGCAGCTCCTCCAGGTGGTCGCAGATGTCGGGCTCCAGCCACGGGATGTGCGGGGCTCCGGAGCGCGACTGGTATACGAGCTGCCAGGGGTGCTCGATCCCCGTCTCCTCGCGCACAACGTCGACGATCAGCCGGGCGACGTCCAGGTGCTGCTTGACGTACGCACCGCCGTCCCCGTGGTCCTCGACCGGTCCGGAGGTGTCGGCGGCCGCGTCCGGGATGGAGTGCGTGGTGAAGGCGAGGTGCGCGCCCTCGCGTACGTCCTCGGGCAGTTCGGCGAGGGACTTCAGGACGCCGTCGATCATGGGTCGCACGAAGCCGGGGTGGTTGAAGTAGTGGCGCAGCTTGTCGATCTTCGGCAGCTCCAGGCCCTCGGCCTCGAGCGCGGCCAGGGACTCGGCGAGGTTCTCGCGGTACTGGCGGCAGCCCGAGTAGGAGGCGTAGGCGCTGGTGGCGAGGACGAGAACGCGGCGGCGGCCGTCGGTGACGATCTCGCGCAGGGTGTCGGTCAGGTACGGCGCCCAGTTGCGGTTGCCCCAGTAGACGGGCAGGTCCAGGCCGTGGTCGGCGAAGTCCTTGCGGAGGGCGTCGAGCAGGGCGCGATTGTGGTCGTTGATGGGGCTGACCCCGCCGAACAGGAAGTAGTGCTGCCCCACTTCCTTGAGCCGTTCCTTGGGGATGCCTCTCCCCCGCGTCACGTTCTCCAGGAACGGAACGACGTCGTCCGGGCCTTCGGGGCCGCCGAACGAGAGCAGGAGCAGGGCGTCGTAGGGGGTGGCATCGAGCGCATCTGGCATGCCTCCGATCCTGCCACCCGGCACTGACAGGCGGAAAACGGCGGGGGTGGGACGGGAAGGGCAGGTCCCCCGGCGGGATGGCACGCAGGAGAGTGTCGGGAGGGTGTGGGGTGGGCGGCGTGCGGGCGCTCGGGGACGCGGGCGACGGCGGGCGCGAAGGGGCGCGGCGACGCCTGGGGCGGGCAGGTGTGAAGGTGCACGGGGAGGGCGCGGAGGGCGTGCGTTAGGGTCACCTAACCTGTAAGCTGTATCGGCCAGCTTCACGCCTTACCCGAGTTCGTACCGCCCGTGGTGACCGGGCGGCCGAGCCGAGCCGACGGAGACCCCCGTGCCCAGCCCGTACCGCGCCCTGTTCGCCGCCCCCGGCTCCAAGGGCTTCTCCGCCGCGGGCTTCCTCGGCAGGATGCCGCTCTCGATGATGGGCATCGGCGTGGTCACGATGATCTCCCAGCTCACCGGACGGTACGGGCTCGCGGGGGCGCTGTCGGCGACCATGGCGCTGGCCGCCGCGGTCCTCGGCCCACAGGTCTCTCGTCTGGTGGACCAGTACGGGCAGCGGCGGGTGCTGCGCCCCGTGACCCTCTTCGCGCTCGCCGCGGCCGCCGGGCTGCTGCTCACCGCGCACTTCGAGTGGCCGGACTGGTTGCTGTTCGTCTGCGCGGCCGGCATCGGCTGCGTCCCGAGCATCGGCGCCATGATCAGAGCCCGCTGGGCAGCCCTCTACCGGGGCACGCCGCAGTTGCACACCGCGTACTCCTTCGAGTCCGTGGTCGACGAGATCTGCTTCATCTTCGGGCCGATCATCTCCATCGGGCTGTCCACGGTGTGGTTCCCGGAGGCCGGGCCGCTGCTCGCCGCCTGCTTCCTCGCGGCCGGCGTCTTCTGGCTGACCTCCCAGCGCGCGACCGAGCCCGTGCCGCATCCGCGCGAGCAGCACACCGGCGGTTCGGCGCTCGGCTCGGCCGGACTCCAGGTCCTGGTGGCCACGTTCGTGGCGACCGGGGCGATCTTCGGGGCCGTCGACGTGGTCACCGTGGCCTTCGCCGAGGAGCAGGGTCACAAGGGCGCCGCGAGCATCGTCCTGGCGCTGTACGCAGCGGGCTCCTGTGTCGCGGGAGCCGTGTTCGGACTGCTGCACTTCAGGGGGGCGCCCGAACGTCGGTGGCTGCTGGGCATATGCGCGATGGCCGTGAGTATGATCCCCCTCCTACTGGTCGGAAACTTGCCGTTCCTGGCCGTGGCGCTGTTCGTTGCGGGACTCTCCATCGCTCCCACGATGATCACGACGATGTCCCTCATCGAACAGCACGTACCACGCGCGAAACTGACCGAGGGCATGACCTGGGTGAGCACCGGACTCGCGGTCGGGGTCGCGCTCGGCTCCTCCGTGGCCGGCTGGGTGATCGACGCCGCCGGTGCGAAGGCCGGGTACGGGGTTCCGGCGGTGTCCGGAGCCGTCGCGGTCGCGGTCGGTTTCCTCGGGTATCGCCGGCTCAGCAGGCCGGCTCCGCAGCGGGGAGGGTCCCATGAGCACCACAGTGAGCGGGAAGAGCGGCACGTGGCGTAACTGGGCGGGGAACGTCACCGCCCGTCCGGTACGGGAGGTCGTCCCCGCTTCGGTCGAAGAACTCTCCGCAGCGGTGCGGAAGGCCGCCGACGACGGTCTGAAGGTGAAGGCCGTCGGCGCCGGGCACTCCTTCACGGCCGCAGCCGCGACCGACGGCGTATTGATCCGCCCTCAACTGTTGACCGGCATCCGCAAGATCGATCGCGAGGCCGGCACGGTCACGGTTGAAGCGGGCACCCCGCTCAAGCGCCTCAACGCCGCTCTCGCGCGCGAGGGACTGTCGCTCACGAACATGGGCGACATCATGGAGCAGACGGTTTCAGGGGCGACCAGCACCGGAACTCACGGCACGGGGCGCGACTCGGCGTCGATCGCCGCGCAGATCAAGGGACTTGAGCTGGTCACGGCGGACGGCTCGGTGCTCACCTGTTCCGAGACGGAGAACCCGGAGGTCTTCGCCGCGGCCCGGATCGGAATCGGCGCCCTGGGGATCGTCACCGCGATCACCTTCTCCGTGGAGCCCATATTCCTGCTCACGGCCCGCGAGGAACCGATGACCTTCGACAAGGTCACCGCCGACTTCGACGAACTCTTCACCGAGAACGAGCACTTCGAGTTCTACTGGTTCCCGCACACGGGGAACTGCAACACCAAGCGCAACAACCGCAGCGCGGGTCCCGAGAAGCCGGTGGGCCCGATCGGCGGCTGGATCGAGGACGAGTTCCTCTCCAACGGCGTCTTCCACGCGGCCAATCTGCTCGGCCGCGCCCTGCCCGCCACCATCCCGACGATCGCCAAGATCTCCAGCCGCGCGCTGTCCGCGCGGACCTACACCGACATTCCCTACAAGGTCTTCACTTCTCCGCGCCGGGTGCGCTTCGTGGAGATGGAGTACGCCGTGCCGCGCGAGGCCCTGGTCGACACACTGCGCGAACTGAAGGCGATGGTCGACCGCTCGACCCTGCGGGTCAGCTTCCCGGTAGAGGTACGCACGGCCCCTGCCGACGACATCGCGCTCTCGACGGCCTCGGGGCGGGACAGCGCGTACATTGCCGTCCACATGTTCAGGGGCACCCCCTATCAGGCGTACTTCACCGCCGCCGAACGGATCTTCACCGCGCACGAGGGGCGACCGCACTGGGGCAAGGTGCACACCCGTGACGCGGAGTACTTCGCCAAGGTCTATCCGCGCTTCGGCGAGTTCACTGCCCTGAGGGATCGACTCGACCCGGATCGGCGCTTTGCGAATGACTACTTGCGTCGGGTGCTGGGCTCGTAGGCGCGCCGGCTGTGGGGGTCGGGGTGGCGTCCCCGGCCTCCGCGGCCGAAGATGCGCTGGAACGCGGTGTCGGCGTGGGGGACGTACCGCTGTCGCGGTCGTCCTGAGGGGCGGCACTGCCGCCGGATGAGGACGGCTCCCGGGAAGAGGACCCGGTCGAAGGCGTCGTACCGGGCTCGGAACGCTCCGAGTCGGAACCGGAGCCGCTGCTCTTGAAGGCGTCGCTCACGGTCGTACTCCTGCCGTCGCCGCTGAAGCTCTGCCCCGACACCAGTTCGTAGGTGGTGATGCCCGCCATCGTGACGCCGAAGACGAGTGCCGCGGCGACGACCGGCCGCTTCCAGCTCTTGACCCGCGCGCGATAGACGGTTCCTTCGGTGAACTCGCCCAAGGCGGCCGCCTGCTGGGTCTTCGGCTTGGCCTGGACGGTCACGTCGCGTATCTGCTCACCGGTGCGCTTGAAGAAGTGCTGGAAGACGGTGCCTCCGCAGGTGGCGATCGCGCTCACCACTCCGGCGCCGAGGATCGTCCCGTACACCCCGAAGTAGGAGGCGAGTTTGGCCGCCACCACCGCGGCCACGGCGCTGCCCGCCACTTGCGGAACGCTCAGATCCACCCGCTTCTTCTTCGGCTCCCTCTCGGCATCCGACTTCTCACGCATCCCCGGACCTTGCCTGCCTTTCCGAACTTGATCGACCTTCCCGCACGTGATCGACCGACTGCACGAGAGAGGGACGTACAGGCGAAACGATTCGTTCCATTTCTGGCGATTGCGTGAAGTACGCCACGTTTCATGGTCACGAAAACGGCACATCGGACGGCCAACTACCACCCCCCGCCAGAAGTTGGGCGGCGCGCCGATCCACGCGCGTGGTCCGAATGGAGTACTGTTGCGAGCCCTGGGTCCGGACTCCCGCCAGGGTGTCCGGGGCCTTGCAGGTCCGCCGGGAGGGGGCTCGTTGCACAGGGTGATGGAGTTCGTCACTTAGCGTTGCGAATAGGTAACCGTGCCATAACGGCGATC
This sequence comes from Streptomyces albiflavescens, assembly GCF_014645835.1. GTDB lineage: Bacteria > Actinomycetota > Actinomycetes > Streptomycetales > Streptomycetaceae > Streptomyces > Streptomyces albiflavescens. The sequence continues at coordinate 154,750 of NZ_BMMM01000009.1, read as the reverse complement.
CCGGGCCCGTGCCCGACACGCCGGGCAACTCGGCAAGGTTGTGGCAGGCTGCACCCGGGCAGGCCACACTCGACTAGCGGAAGCAGCGACGCACGTGACGTCGGCAGGCACCACCCGGGAGGTCCCCATGCCCGAACTGCGTGTCGTGGCCGTCTCTAACGACGGCACACGGCTGGTGCTGAAGGCTGCGGACAGCACGGAGTACACGCTTCCGATTGACGAGCGTCTGCGCGCCGCCGTACGCGGCGACCGTCCCCGCCTCGGCCAGATCGAGATCGAGGTGGAGAGCCATCTCCGCCCCCGAGACATCCAGGCGCGTATACGTGCCGGTGCCTCCGCGGAGGAAGTCGCCCAACTCGCCGGAATCCCCGTCGATCGCGTGCGCCGCTTCGAGGGGCCCGTGCTCGCCGAGCGCGCTTTCATGGCCGAGCGCGCCAGGAAGACTCCCGTCCGCCGCCCCGGTGAGAACGCCGGACCCCAGCTCGGCGAGGCCGTTCAGGAGCGACTGCTGCTGCGCGGTGCCGAGAAGGACACCGTCCAGTGGGACTCGTGGCGTCGCGACGACGGCACCTGGGAAGTCCTGCTGGTCTACCGGGTCGCGGGCGAGCCGCACTCGGCAAGCTGGACGTACGACCCACCGCGGCGGCTCGTACAGGCCGTCGACGACGAGGCACGCTCACTGATCGGCGAGTCCGACGATCTCGCGGCGCCCGAGCCGAGCTTCCCGTTCGTGCCGCGGATCGCACGCCTGCCGCGTGACCGTCCGCTGGACCGCGCCCTGGACCGGCAGATGGAGAGGCCGAGCATTCCGGCGCCGTCCCCGGAGCCGGTCGAGGAGTCCACGGGCGACCGGGATTCGCTGACCAGTCTCCTGGAGGCGGTGCCCAGCTTCCGGGGCGACATGGTGGTGCCCGAGCGGCCCTCCACCACGGAACGTCCCGCCGTGGAGGAGCCAGCCCCCGAGCCCGAGTCGGAGGAGCCCCCGGCCCCCGCCGCCTCGGCCGGCGCCGGTTCCGCCTACGCGGACGTCCTCATGCCCCGCTCGGTCGGCAGCCATCGCGACCGTCTGGTCGGCGCGACCGACCGCCAGGCCGAGGCCGACGGCGTCCGCCCGGGCCGCAGAGCGGCGGTCCCGAGCTGGGACGAGATCGTCTTCGGCACGCGGCGGAAGAAGCAGGACTAGTCAGTTGCACGAGGAGAGGGTGCGCGCCGGTTCGGTGCGCACCCTCTTTTCGTTACCGCCGCTCGGGGCCGGCGGCAGGTCGGCGCGGGCCCCATCGCCGCTTCCGAGGGCCGGGTCCCTGTGCGCGGAGCCGCGGCCCGAAGCGACGCTATTGCGGGTCGGGGCCCACCGCGACCGGGCGGCTGCCGTCCCGGGACCACTCCGACCAGGAGCCCACGTACAGAGCGGCCGGGATGCCCGCGACGGCCAGCGCGAGCACCTCGTGGGCGCCGGAGACACCCGAGCCGCAGTAGACGCCGACCTCGGAAGTGCCGGTCGCCCCGAGATACTTGAAGCGGTCGGCGAGTTCGGTGGCGGGCAGGAACTCTCCGTTGTCGGTGACGTTCCCCGTGGTCGGAGCGGAGACCGCACCGGGGATGTGCCCGGCGGCGGGGTCCATCGGCTCGACCTCGCCCCGGTAGCGCTCACCGGCCCGGGCGTCCAGCAGCAGCCCCGTGCGGGCGAGCGCCGCCGCCCCGTCCGCGTCGAGCAGCGGCCGCGCACCGGGCGACGGCACGAAGGTCCCGGGGGCCGGCGTGGGGACCTCCGAGGACACCGGCCCGCTCCAGGCCGCGAGCCCGCCGTCAAGCACGCGTACCGAGGGATGACCCGTATAGCCCAGCAACCACCACGCGCGCGCGGCGCCCCAGCCCTGCCCGCCGTCGTACACAACGACGTCGAGGTCCTCGGACACTCCCGCTGCCCGCATCGCCGCCCCGAAGACCTCGAGATCGGGAAGCGGATGCCTGCCCTCCGAACCCGCCGGACCAGCAAGTTCGGAATCCAAATCAACAAAAACGGCCCCTGGAATGTGCGCCTTCTCGTAGTCGGAGCGCAGGTTCGGGCCACCCAGCTGCCAGCGGATGTCGAGGAGGACCGGAGGGGTCGGTCCGGCCAGATCGCTCGCGAGTTCGGATGCGGAGATGATGGCGTTCATGGCCCCCATCCTTGCGCACGGGGTGGCCGCGTCGTCCAGCTCCGGCTACTCTGCTCGGCCGGACAGGTCCGATCACGAGGCGTATGGGATCGGGCACATGCTGTACAGACGATGGACACCACGCGGCAATCACGCCGAAACGGATGGGAAACGGCTCACCGGGCATCCTCCGGCCGTGCGCCGCTGAGGGCGGCGCGGCCGGGACGCGCGGTGCGACCGGTGGTGCGAACATCGGCACGGGGCGTGGACGTACGCGACCGCGGTACGCGTGTTCGTAGGCGGAAGGTGACCGGCCACCGCGAGGGGCCGAGAAGAGAGTGACGATGACCGAGGCACGGGGGTCGGCCGGCCTGAACGGCACAACGCACGCTCGGCACACGCCCGGCACACCCTGCTGGGTGAGCCTGATGGTGCACGGGATGGCCGCGACCCAGGAGTTCTACGGACGGCTGTTCGGCTGGGAGTTCCGGCCGGGACCGCAGCAGCTCGGCCCGTATGTGCGGGCTCTGCTCGACGGCCACGAGGTGGCGGGGATCGGCCAGCTGCCGCCCGACCGGCATCTGCCCGTGGCCTGGACGCCATATCTCGCCTCGGACGACGTGGACCTGACCGCCGCGACCGTACGGCACAGCGGCGGCACCGTGGGTGTCGGTCCCCTCGACGCCGCCGAGGCGGGGCGCCTCGCGATCGCGTCGGACCCGACCGGAGGCGTCTTCGGCATCTGGCAGGCGGCGGCACACCTGGGCACGGGGATCACCGGTGTGCCGGGCACCCCCGCCTGGAACGAGCTGGTGACCCGCGACACCGAGAGCGTCGTCAAGTTCTACCAGGGGGTCTTCGGCTACGGGCTGGAGCCGGTCGTCTCGGCCGACTTCGACTACGTGACCCTGTACGTCGACGGCCGCCCGGTGGCCGGCATCCACGGCGTCGGCCACGGCCTGCCCCGCGACCGGGGCCCGCACTGGATGACGTACTTCGAGGCCGCGGACGTGGACGAGGCGGTCGAGCGTGTCGTCGAGCTCGGCGGACACCTGCTGAAGGCCGCCCACGACTCGCCCTACGGGCGGGTGGCGATGGTGGCGGATCCGGAAGGCGCGATGTTCTCGCTGATCCACACCGTCCGCTGAGGCCTTCGGGGGCCCCTGGGATCAGGCCGAGGCGATCGGCAGCACGTCCGGCGACAGGGCGCCCGCGCGCGCCGTCGCGGCCGTCGTACGGCGACGGTGGTGCCGACGGCACAGGACCTCGTAGCCGATGTCCTCGGACTGGTTGACGTCGCCGACGACGACCTGAGCCCCCTCGACGACCATCTCGCCGCCTATCGTGCGGGCGTTGTGGGTGGCGCGGGCGCCGCACCAGCACAGGGCCTCGACCTGGAGGACCTCGACCCGGTCGGCCAGCTCCACGAGGCGCTGGGAGCCCGGGAAGAGCTTGGAGCGGAAGTCGGTGGTGATGCCGAAGGCGAAGACGTCGATGCCCAGGTCGTCCACCACACGGGCCAGTTGGTCGATCTGCCGGGGCGCCAGGAACTGTGCCTCGTCCGCGATCACGTAGTCCGCCCGGCCGCCCTGGGAAAGGTGTTCGACGAGGTACGCGTACAGATCCTGGTCGTCCGCCACTTCCACCGCGTCCGTGACCAGGCCCAGGCGAGAGGAGAGCTTCCCCTCCCCCGCGCGGTCGTCGCGCGTGAAGATCATGCCCTGCAGGCCCCGCGCCGAGCGGTTGTGCTCGATCTGGAGAGCCAGCGTCGACTTCCCGCAATCCATCGTTCCGGAGAAGAACACCAGCTCGGGCATGGGGAGTTGAGTACCTTTCGGCAACAGAAGATCAGGAGGGGTGTGGCTTCAGGAGCGTACTTGCAACAGAGGTACGAGCTGCTCGACGGGGGTCATCGAACCGTGGTTGCCGACCATCGCCGACTCCTTCGGCTCCCGCTCCGTCGCGATGATCAGGACGTCGTCGCGAGCCGCCGCGACGACGTCGCCGATCCGGGCGTACACCCGCTCGTCGATGTGCGGGCCGAACCAGCCCGCCGCGATCGCCTCGTCGCGCGAGGCCACCCAGAACTGCTCACCGAGCACCTCGCGCCAGCAGGTCAGGACGTCCGCCTCGGCGCCCGGCACCGCGTAGACATGCCGGGCACGGCCCTCGCCGCCGAGCAGGGCGACGCCGGCGCGCAGCTCCCAGTCCTCGTCGAAGTCGAAGCGGTGCTGCTCGTCGAAGGGGATGTCGATCATGCCGTGGTCGGCGGTGACGTACAGGGCGCTGCGTGGCGGCAACTGCTCCGCCAGGCGCTGGACCAGGCGGTCGACGTACATGAGCTGGCCGCGCCAGGGGTCCGAGTCGACGCCGAAGCGGTGGCCCTTGCCGTCCAGCTCCGCGTAGTACGTGTAGACCAACGAGCGGTCCCCGGCGGCCAGTTGCTCGGCCGCAAGGTCCATGCGCTCCTCGCCGGACAGCCGCCCGTGGAACGTTCCGCCACTCAGCGCGATCTTGGTGAGCGGGGTGTTCTGGAAGGTGGGGGACGAGACCTGTGCCGCGTGCACTCCCGCCGCTTCGGCCAGCTGGAAGACCGTGGGGTAGGGCTGCCAGGCGCGTGGTTCCGTCCACGGGTTCCAGCGGAGCTGGTTCATCAGCTCGCCGGTCTCCGGGTTGCGCGCGGTGTAACCGGGCAGGCCGTGTGCGCCGGGCGGCAGGCCGGTGCCGACGGAGGCGAGGGAGGTCGCGGTGGTCGCCGGGTAGCCGGCGGTGATCGGCCGACCGGTGCCTCCGCGGGAGGACGCCAGGAGTGAGGTCATGAAGGGCGCCTCGTCGGGGTGCGCCTTCAGCTGCTCCCAGCCGAGACCGTCGATCAGGAAGACGCAGTTCCGGTCGGCCTCGGTCAGCTCGGGTATCGCGGCGGTCACGCCGGGCACGGCCATGCCCGCGGCGAGCGTGGGCAGCAGGTCGGCCAGCGAGCCGGTGCCGTATTCGGGGACGGGCGCGGAGTCGACGGCGAGCGGTTCCGGGTTGTCCCAGGTGGACAGTGCCATCAGTGCGTGATGTCCGCGGTCGCCTCGGAGAGGGACTGCGCGAAGGCGAGAGCCTGACGCACGGTCTCCGGGCCGTCCCCGGCCTCGCTGACGCGCAGGCTCAGGTCGTCCGCCGTCGAGTTGCCCGTGTAGCCGTGGTCCGCCTCGCAGTTGGGGTCACCGCAGGCGGCGGGCTCCAGGTCGATGCGGGAGACCGCGCCCCAGCCGATGGTCAGGACGACCTCGCGGGGCAGCGTGCCCGGCGCGTACGACTCGGGGTTGGCGACGACACGGCTGACGACGACCGACGAGATCCGGCCGAGCTTGACCGACTCGGTGGACGTGGTGGCGTACGGCGTCGGCGACGTCGTGTCCGCGTTCTGCTCGTCGGTGTGGCTCACGATGAAGCGGTTGCCGGTGAGGACGAGCACGGTGACGTGCCGCCGCACCTCGTTCGCGTCGAACGTGGTCTCCTGGTGGACCAGGTACGACCGGATGGCCTCGCCGCCGATCGCGGCCTCCACCGCCTCGGCCACGAGGGCCGGGTAGTAGCCGCTGCGCTCGATCGCCGCTCGCAGCCCCTGGGTCGTCGTACTGGTCTTGGCCATGAAGTCCATCCTACGGGGGCCCACTGACTGCGAGGCACCGCTCGCGGGTGTCTGTCGTGGACGGAACAGATACGCGTAGGGATCAGGGCGTGACGATCAGTGCGTGAGGATCGGAGCGTGGGGCGCACAGCCCACCAGCCCAGGGTCGGCGGCGGCTCAGACGACCGGGAGAGTCCGGGGGCCGAGATCGTCGCGGACAGGGGCGCGGGCCAGCCGTACGGTGGCACCCAGCACACTCAGACCGTGCGGGGCGACGACCACGGGCTCCAGCGAGACCGCGACGACCTCCGGGTGGTCGTGGACCAGCCGGGACACCCGCAGCATCAGCTCCTCGAGGGCCGCGGTGTCCACCGGCGCGGAGCCCCGCCAGCCGAACAGGAGCGGCGCCGTCCGAATGGACCGGACCAGCGAGGTCGCGTCCCGGTCGGTGACCGGAATCAGCCGGTGCGCGGTGTCCCCGAGCAGCTCCGAGGCGGCCCCGGCGAGCCCGAACGAGAGCACCGCCCCGGCCGCCGGATCGATCACCGCCCGTACGACGGTGTCGACCCCGCGCGGGGCCATGGCCTGCACGACCGGCCGCAGCTCCGCCGGCCTCCCGAACAGCTCCGTCAACTCCGCGTACTGTCGCCGCAGTTGTTCCTCGTCCGCCAGATCGAGCCGTACGCCGCCCAGGTCGGCGCGGTGCCGCAGGTGCGGGGCGGTGGTCTTGAGGGCCACGGGGTAGCCGAGGGCGCGCGCGGCCGCCACGGCGTCGTCCGGCGTGGGCGCGGGCAGGGCACGGCGTACGTCGATGCCGTACCGCCCGAGCAGCCCGCAGGTCTCCTCCTCGCCGAGCGTCAGCCCCTCGCCCCGCGCGAGCAACCCGTCGATCTGCTCGGCTGCCCCCTTCTCGTCGATGTCCTCGTACTCGGGCACCTTGCCCGGCTCGGCGGCGTCGCGCCGCCACTGGGCGTACATGACGGCCTGCGCGAGCGCACGGACGGCGCGCTCGGCGGCGGGGTAGGCGGGGATGAGACGGGAGTCGGGCGGGGTCGCGCCTGCGACGGACGGCCGGGTGGCGTCCGGGGCGGACGACTGGGCCGCGCCGGAGATCGGCGGCTGCGCCGTGCCCGATCCCGCGGCAGGCGGGCGCGACGCTCCAGCACCCGCTCCCGCGGTGGGCAGGCGTTCCGCAGGGCGACGGGTGTCCCCCCGCTCGAGCGCAGCCGAGAGCGGGGGATGGTGGGCACCGCCCGCGGCGCCGGGTGCCGCCGAACCGACCTGTGGTGCGGTACTGGCCGCGGCGGACAACGCCTCGGCGAGCCCGCCGAGTTCGACATGCACCACCAGTACCGGCTTGGCCGGAGCTTCCGCGGCAGCGGAGCGGAGGGCCTGGGCAAGAGCCTCGTCGGCCGCGGACGTCTCCCCCACCGCCGGTATGGCGGTCACGACGACGGCATCGCACGTGTCGTCGGTCAAGGCCCGCACCAGCGCCGCATGAAAGTCCTCCGCCGACGCCCCCGTGGTCAGGTCCAGCGGAGGAAGCGGCCGAAGCCCTTCGGCAAGACACGCGTCGTACGTGAGCAGCCCGAGCGACTCGGAGTTCCCGAGGATCGCGACCCGGGGCCCGCGAGGAAGCGGCTGGCGTGCCAGCAGAAGCCCCGCATCGACGAGCTCGGTGATCGTGTCGACCCGGATCACGCCCGCCTGCCGCAGCAGCGCGGACACCGTGGCGTGCGGCAACCGCGTGGCCCGTACGGCATGCCCCTGGGGAGCCACCCCGCCGTGCCGCGCCCCCTGGACCACGACCAGCGGCTTCGCCGCCGCCGTCCGCCGTGCGAGGCGTGTGAACTTGCGTGGGTTGCCAATGGATTCGAGGTACATCAGGGCGACGTCGGTGTCCGGGTCGTCGTACCAGTACTGGAGTACGTCGTTGCCGGACACGTCCGCCCGGTTCCCGGAGGAGACGAAGGTCGACACACCGGTCACGCCCGTGACACCGCCGCCGCGCCGGTGCAGCCGGGACAGCAGGGCGATCCCGATCGCGCCGGACTGGGCGAACAGGCCTATCCGCCCGGGGCGCGGCATCTCCGGGGCGAGCGAGGCGTTGAGGCGCACCTCGGGGGAGGTGTTGATGACCCCGAAGGCGTTGGGGCCGATGATGCGCATGCCGTACGTACGTGCCTGGCGCACGAGTTCGCGCTGGCGCTCACGCCCTTCGGGCCCGCTCTCGGCGTACCCGGCGGACACGACCACGAGCCCCTGCACCCCGTGCTCGCCGCACTCGGCGACGACCTCGGGGACGAGCGGCGCGGGCACCGCGACGACGGCGAGGTCGACGGGCTCGTCGATGTCGCGGACGGAGCGGTGCGCGGGGACTCCGTCGAGCTCCTTCTCGTGGAGCGCCTTGTTCACCGCGTACAGACGGCCGGTGAATCCGGCGTCGCGGAGGTTGGTGAGGACGCTGCGGCCGACACCGCCGGGTGTGCGGCCCGCGCCGATGACGGCGACCGAGCCGGGTGCGAGCAGCCGCTGCACGGACCGCGCCTCGGCGCGCTGCTCCCGCGCGCGCTGCACGGCGAGCGACCGGTCGGTGGGTTCGAGGTCGAACTCCAGGCGTACGACGCCGTCCTCGAAGTGCCGCTTCTGCTGGTAACCCGCATCCGTGAACACCTTGATCATCTTGGTGTTGGCGGGCAGCACCTCGGCGGCGAAGCGGCGGATGTCCCGCTCGCGGGCCACCGCCGCGATGTGCTCGAGGAGGGCCGAGGCGACCCCGCGACCCTGGTGCGCGTCCTGCACGAGGAAGGCGACCTCGGCCTCGTCGGCGGGCGCGGAGGCGGGCAGGCCCTCGGCATTAATGCGGTCATAGCGTACGGTGGCGATGAACTCGCCGCCCACCGTGGCCGCGAGACCCACCCGGTCCACAAAGTCGTGGTGCGTGAAGCGGTGGACATCCTTGGCGGACAGTCGCGGGTACGGCGCGAAGAAGCGGTAGTACTTCGACTCGGCCGAGACCTGCTCGTAGAAGCTGACCAGGCGGTCGGCGTCATCAATGGTGATGGGCCTGATGCGTGCGGTACCACCGTCACGCAGCACCACGTCCGCCTCCCAGTGAGCGGGGTACTCGTGCCGGTCCGACGAGGTCTGCATGGGCCCCAGAGTACGGCTCGCGTCCGACAACGGCGCGAGGCAGTCTGTGGGGAACGGAAGTCGGATCGAGGCCGCGATCCGACGACACTCCGGAGGGGACGAAGGACCGCTCCGGAGACGCTTCACGATATGGGACACTGGTCTAGACAACCCTGAAAACCTGAAGGGCAGCATCACATGGCTGAGCGCCGCGTCAACGTCGGCTGGGCCGAGGGCCTCCACGCCCGCCCCGCTTCCATCTTCGTCCGGGCCGCGACGGCCTCCGGTATCCCCGTGACGATCGCCAAGGCCGACGGCAGCCCCGTCAACGCGGCCTCCATGCTCGCCGTCCTCGGCCTGGGCGCCCAGGGAGGCGAGGAGATCGTCCTCACCTCGGACGCCGAGGGTGCGGACACCGCCCTCGACCGTCTCGCGAAGCTGGTCGCCGAGGGTCTCGAGGAGCTCCCCGAGACCGTCTGAGCATTTCGGACAGCATGCGGCTGAGCCGCGTCGCCCATTCCCGGGCGGTGCGGCTCAGCCGTTTTCCGTACGCTGCCCAGGAATTCTGCGCATGTCACCGCGCACCCCGCGTCACACCCACGGAAATAGCGCGCACCGGAATTCCCGGCACACGAAAAGAGGGGAAGTGGAAATAGACCCCTGCCGAATATCCCTCTTTGTATACGGTGCCCGTGTTAATGCCGCGGGCCCGTCATGTTTACGGGAGGTTGCGAAGTCCTCACACGGTCCGGACGATCTCCGCCGCCCGGAAAACGGAGGCGGTGCGCGGCCGCGGCACGCTCGGCGTGCAGGGACGTGATCGCCCGGGCCCGCTCGCTGTCGCCGCGCGCCACGGCGTCCACGATGCCGCCGTGCTCCGCCCAGGACTCCGCGGGGTTGGCCGGCGCCTCCACCGCGTACATCCACGCGATCTTGTGCCGCAACTGGGCGAGCGTGGAGGTGAGCGCAGGGCTTCCGGAGGCCTGCGCGAGGGTCTCGTGGAACCAGCCGCCCAGCGAGCGCAGATCCTCGCTGTGACCCCTCCTGGCCCGCTCCTGACCCAGCCTGACCAGGCCTCGGAGCACCTTGAGGTGGGCCTCGGTACGGCGCTGCGCGGCCCGCGCGGCGCCCAGCGGCTCAAGGAGCATACGCATCTCCAGCAGGTCGGAGGCCTCCTGCTCGGTGGGCTCCGCGACGCACGCGCCCGCGTGCCGGCGGGTGACGACGAAACCCTCGGCCTCCAGCGTGCGCAGCGCCTCGCGCACGGGGACGCGCGAGACGCCGTACCGGCGCGCGAGCAGTTCCTCGGTCAGCCGTCCGCCTCGCTCGTAGACACCCGCGACGATGTCGTCACGGATCGCCGTGCATACCGAGTGCGCCGGAATACGCATGACCGGACCTCCGCTTTAATCCCCGCGAAACGCCATCGATTGACGCTTGTTCAGTGACTCTATTGCAGGGAGCCGGAATTTCCGATGGCAGGCCGGAATCCATGGATATTTTTTGGACACACGGCAGCGTGAAACGACGATGCCCCGGCTCGGCAAGCCGGGGCATCGGAACTGATGAAGCGCTCGTCAGACGTTCACACCGTGCGAGCGAAGGTACGCGACCGGATCGATGTCCGAGCCGTACTCCGCGGTCGTACGGGCCTCGAAGTGGAGGTGCGGCCCCGTCGTGTTGCCGGTGGACCCGGAGAGGCCTATCTGGCCGCCCGGGGTGACCGTCTGCCCCACGGAGACGCCGATGGACGACAGGTGCCCGTACATCGTGTAGGTGCCGTCGTGCATCTTGATGACGACCTGGTTGCCGTACGCGCCGCCCCAGCCGGTCGTGACGACCGTGCCGGAGCCGACGGCGTGCACCGAGGTGCCGGACGCGGCGTGGAAGTCGACGCCGGTGTGGCTGCCGGAGGACCAGAGGCTGCCCCCGGCCTTGTAGCCGGTGGAGATGTACGAGCCGGTGATCGGCAGGACGAAGGTGTTGAGGCGCTTGCGCTCGGCCGCGCGGGCGGCGCGCTCCTTGGCCTCGCGCGCCTCCTTGGCCCTCTCCGCGGCCTCCTTACGAGCGGCCTCCTCGGCCTTCTTCTCCGCGGCGGCCTCGTCGGCCGCGTGCTGCTGCGCGACGGCCTGCGCGTCGATCTTCTCGGCGAGGGTGTCGCCGATGGTGATGATCGGGGTCAGCCCGGTCTGCTCGGCGGCGGTGTCCGCGGCGAGCGCCGGGGCGGCCAGGGCTCCGATGACGCCGGTGGTGGTGAGCGCCGCGACGCCGACGGCGTTCGTGGTCGTGCGCTTCACGCGGCTCGGGCGGCGGTGCTTCCCTGTGCCACAGGTGAACGCCATGTAGGGGCTGGTCCTTTCCTTCCTTCTCGCCTACCGGGTTAGCTGACGGGTTCGGAGCAGGAAGGTCTCCTACGGACTCCCTCCGGGGAGGGCGATCCGATTCACCCCAGGGACTGCGTATGGGTCCCCGGCTCCCCTGGCTCGCGCCGTACGGGGACTCGGCGATGACTGTCCGGTGCCGCGGGCGCGGCGCATGACGAACAGCCGGATCGACGCTAAACGGGGCATCTTTCAATCAACAAACGGATCACGGCTTTTGTAGCGCATGCCACAGGGCAGACAGGCAACCTCCCTATCAATACGGACACCTTGGTGATGAAGTGACGAAAGAGGCACGAAGCCGGGGCAAAAGGAGACCCAGGTGACTCTTCAGTCACCTGGGTCCTCAAGAAGTCGCGCTGTTCTACTCGGCCCGGACGACGGCCACTTCACCGATTCCGAGCGCCTTGACGGGCTCCTCGATCTGCGCGGCGTCACCCACCAGGACGGTCACCAGACGGTCCACCGGGAAGGCGTTCACGGCGGCCGCGGTGGCCTCCACGGTGCCCGTGGCGGCGAGCTGCTGATAGAGCGTCGCCTGGTAGTCGTCCGGCAGGTGCTGCTCGACCTGGTCGGCGAGCGTGCTCGCTACGGCCGCCGCGGTCTCGAACTTGAGGGGCGCCACACCCACCAGGTTCTGTACGGCGATGTCGCGCTCGGCGTCCGTCAGGCCCTCGGCGGCGAGCGTATGCAGCACCTTCCACAGGTCGTCGAGCGCCGGACCAGTGTTCGGCGTGTCCACCGAGCCACTGATGGCGAGCATCGCGACACCCGTGCCGTCCGGAGCGGAGCGCAGCACCTGGCCGAACGCCCGCACACCGTAGGTGTAGCCCTTTTCCTCGCGCAGGACGCGGTCCAGGCGTGAGGTGAGGGTGCCGCCGAGGCAGTACGTGCCGAGCACCTGAGCGGGCCAGACGCGGTCGTGGCGGTCGGCGCCGACGCGGCCGATGAGCAGCTGCGTCTGGACGGCGCCGGGGCGGTCCACGATGACCACGCGGCCGGTGTCGTCGGCGCTCACCGGCGGCACGGGGCGCGGCTCGGCGGACGAGCCGGTCCAGGAGCCGAGCGTGTCGGCGAGCAGCGCGTCGAGATCGACATCGGTCAGGTCACCGACGATGACGGCGGTGGCCGTCGCGGGGCGTACGTGCTTCTCGTAGAAGGCGCGCACGGTCGCCGAGTCGATCTTCTGGACGGTTTCCTCGGTGCCCTGGCGCGGGCGCGACATACGCGAGGTCGCCGGGAACAGCTCCTTGGAGAGCTCCTTGGCGGCGCGGCGGGCCGGGTTGGCCGTCTCGTGCGGGATCTCGTCCAGGCGGTTGCGGACCAGTCGCTCGACCTCGCTGTCCGCGAACGCCGGTGCCCTCAGGGCGTCGGCGAGCAGACCGAGTGCCTTGGGGAGGCGCGAGACGGGCACCTCGAGCGACAGGCGTACGCCGGGGTGGTCGGCGTGCGAATCGAGCGTGGCGCCGCAGCGCTCCAGCTCGGCGGCGAACTCCTCGGCGGAGTGCTTGTCCGTGCCCTCGGAGAAGGCACGCGCCATGATCGTGGCGATACCGTCGAGGCCCGTCGGTTCGGCCTCCAGGGGCGCGGCGAGGATCACCTCGACGGCGACGACCTGCTGGCCGGGGCGGTGGCAGCGCAGGAGCGTCAGGCCGTTGTCGAGCGTGCCGCGCTCGGGCGACGGGAAGGCCCACGGCTTGGCCTCGCCGGCCTGGGGCTGCGGGTGGAAGTCCATGGTGGCGAGCTCGGTCACTTCGCCGTCTCCTCGTCGGTGTCGTCAGCGGCGTCGGTGTCTTCGGGGGCGATCGGCTCGTAGACGAGCACCGCGCGGTTGTCGGGGCGCAGACGGGCCTTGGCGACCTCCTGGACCTCCTCGGCGGTGACTTCCAGGACGCGCTGCACGGCGGTCAGGGCGAGCTGCGGGTCACCGAACAGGACGGCGTACCGGCACAGTTCGTCGGCACGTCCCGCGACGGTGCCGAGCCGGTCCAGCCACTCGCGCTCCAACTGGGCCTGGGCACGCTCCATTTCCTCGGCCGTGGGGCCCTCCTTCGCGAACCGGGCGAGCTCCTCGTCCACGGCGGCCTCGATGACCGGGACCTCGACGTCGCCGGACGTCTTCACGTCCAGCCACCCCAGGGAGGGCGCTCCGGCGAGCCGCAGCAGGCCGAACCCGGCCGCGACGGCGGTGCGGTCGCGGCGTACGAGCCGGTTGTAGAGCCGGGAGGACTCGCCACCGCCGAGGACGGTGAGCGCCAGGTCGGCCGCGTCGGCCGCGCGCGTGCCGTCCTCCGGGAGCCGGTAGGCGGCCATCAACGCGCGCGCGGGGACCTCTTCCTCGACGACCTCGCGCAGCTGCTCGCCGATGGTCTCGGGCAGCGCGCCGTCACGCGGAGCGGGCTTGCCGTCGTGCCCCGGGATGGAACCGAAGTACTTCTCGACCCAGGCGAGCGTCTGGGCCGGGTCGATGTCACCGACGACCGACAGCACCGCGTTGTTGGGCGCGTAGTAGGTGCGGAAGAACGCGCGGGCGTCCTCCAGGGTGGCCGCGTCCAGGTCAGCCATCGACCCGATCGGGGTGTGGTGGTACGGGTGGCCCTCGGGGTACGCCAGCGCGGTCAGCTTCTCGAACGCGGTGCCATAGGGCACGTTGTCGTACCGCTGCCGGCGCTCGTTCTTGACGACGTCCCGCTGGTTCTCCATGGACTCGTCGTCGAGCGCCGCGAGCAGCGAGCCCATGCGGTCGGCCTCCAGCCAGAGCGCGAGCTCCAGCTGGTGGGCGGGCATGGTCTCGAAGTAGTTGGTCCGCTCGAAGCTCGTCGTGCCGTTGAGCGAGCCGCCCGCGCCCTGGACCAGCTCGAAGTGGCCGTTGCCGTGGACCTGCTTGGAGCCCTGGAACATCAAGTGCTCGAAGAGGTGAGCAAGGCCGGTACGGCCCTTGACCTCGTGGCGCGAGCCGACGTCGTACCAGAGGCACACCGCCGCGACCGGGGTCAGATGATCCTCGGAGAGCACCACGCGCAGGCCGTTGGCCAGGCGGTGCTCGGTCGCTGTCAGGCCGCCGGAGCCTGCCTCAGCTGTGGCCGTGTGACCCATGGGCATGTACGTCCCTTCGATCGCGGAAAACTGCGTATTTCCTGTCGGTCCTGCCACTGTATGCAAGCGCGTCGACAGCTGGCGAAGTTCCCGCGCCTCGTACGCCGAGAGCGAGACTCGCGTAGGTGACAACCGCGTCCCGGGAGGCCTCCCGAGGCCCGCTATGCACGGGTCGCGGTCCGCGTTGTCAGTGGGGCGGTCCACAATGGACCGTGTCAGATCCCGTTCATGCCCCGGCAGAGACTGTGAAGGAGCCGCAGCAGCGATGGCCCGCCGCAGCACGAAGACCCCGCCGCCCGACGACTCGTACGAGGAGAAGATCCTCGACATCGACGTCGTGGACGAAATGCAGGGCTCCTTCCTCGAGTACGCGTACTCGGTCATCTACTCGCGAGCCCTGCCGGACGCACGCGACGGCCTCAAGCCCGTGCACCGCCGCATCGTGTACCAGATGAACGAGATGGGCCTGCGCCCCGACCGCGGCTATGTGAAGTGCGCCCGCGTCGTCGGCGAGGTCATGGGTAAGCTCCACCCGCACGGAGACGCGTCGATCTACGACGCGCTGGTGCGCCTGGCCCAGCCCTTCTCGATGCGCCTGCCGCTGGTGGACGGGCACGGGAACTTCGGTTCGCTCGGCAACGACGACCCGCCGGCCGCCATGCGTTACACCGAGTGCCGGATGGCCGACGCGACGTCACTGATGACCGAGTCGATCGACGAGAACACGGTCGGCTTCACGCCGAACTACGACGGCCAGGAGCAGGAGCCGGACGTCCTCCCGGCGGCCTACCCGAACCTGCTGGTCAACGGCTCGTCCGGCATCGCCGTGGGCATGGCCACCAATATGCCGCCGCACAACCTCGGCGAGGTCATCGCCGCCGCCCGCCACCTCATCCGGTACCCGGGCGCCGACCTCGAGACGCTGATGAAGTACATCCCGGGCCCCGACCTGCCCACCGGCGGCCGGATCGTCGGCCTCTCCGGGATCCGGGACGCGTACGAGTCGGGGCGCGGCACCTTCAAGATCCGCGCCACGGTGTCGGTGGAGAACGTGACCGCGCGCCGCAAGGGCCTCGTCGTCACCGAACTGCCCTTCACCGTCGGCCCGGAAAAGGTGATCGCGAAGATCAAGGACCTGGTCGGCAACAAGAAGCTGCAGGGCATCGCCGATGTGAAGGACCTCACGGACCGCGCGCACGGCCTGCGCCTGGTCATCGAGATCAAGAACGGCTTCGTGCCGGAAGCGGTCCTGGAGCAGCTCTACAAGCTGACGCCGATGGAGGAGTCCTTCGGCATCAACAACGTGGCACTGGTGGACGGCCAGCCGCTCACCCTGGGTCTCAAGGAGCTCCTGGAGGTCTACCTCGACCACCGCTTCGACGTCGTGCGCCGCCGCAGCGAGTTCCGCCGCGGCAAGAAGCGCGACCGGCTGCACCTGGTCGAGGGCCTGCTCGTCGCCCTCCTGGACATCGACGAGGTCATCCGCCTCATCCGCTCCAGCGACAACTCGGCGCAGGCGAAGGAGCGCCTGATCGAGCGCTTCTCCCTCTCCGAGATCCAGACGCAGTACATCCTGGACACGCCGCTGCGCCGCCTGACCAAGTTCGACCGCATCGAGCTGGAGTCGGAGCGCGACCGGCTCAACGGCGAGATCGACGAGCTGACCGGCATCCTGGAGTCGGACGCGGAGCTGCGCAAGCTGGTCTCCGGCGAACTGGCCGCGGTGGCCAAGAAGTTCGGCACCGACCGACGCACGGTGCTCCTGGAGTCCGCGGGCACCCCCGCCGCGACGGTCCCGCTCCAGGTGGCGGACGACCCGTGCCGGGTGCTGCTGTCCTCGACGGGTCTCCTCGCCCGCACGGCCAACGGCGACCCCTTCGGGGAAGCCGAGGACGCCAAGCGCACCAAGCATGACGTGATCGTCTCCGCGGTGCCCGCGACGGCCCGTGGCGAGGTCGGCGCGGTCATCTCTTCGGGCCGCCTGCTCCGGCTGAACGTCATCGACCTCCCGCAGCTGCCCGAGACGGCGGCGGCGCCCAACCTCTCCGGGGGCGCGCCGATTTCGGAGTTCCTGCCCTCCCTGGAGCCGGACGAGACGGTCGTCTGTCTGACGACGCTCGACGAGTCGTCGCCGGGTCTGGCCCTCGGCACGGAGCAGGGTGTCGTCAAGCGCGTGGTGCCCGACTACCCCTCGAACAAGGAGGAGTTGGAGGTCATCACGCTCAAGGACGGCGACCGGATCGTCGGCGCGGTCGAGCTGCGCACCGGCGAGGAGGACCTCGTCTTCATCACGGACGACGCCCAGCTGCTGCGCTACCAGGCCTCGCAGGTGCGCCCGCAGGGCCGTGCGGCGGGCGGCATGGCGGGCATCAAGCTCGCCGACGGCGCGAAGGTGATCTCCTTCACGGCGATCGACCCGGCGGTGGACGCGGTGGTGTTCACGGTGGCGGGCTCGCGCGGCACTCTGGACGATTCCGTCCAGACCACGGCCAAGCTGACCCCCTTCGATCAGTACCCCCGCAAGGGCCGCGCCACGGGTGGTGTGCGCTGCCAGCGGTTCCTGAAGGGCGAGGACTGCCTGTCGCTGGCCTGGGCCGGCGAGGCACCTGCACGGGCCGCACAGAAGAACGGCATGCCCGCCGAACTGCCGGAGATGGACCCGCGCCGCGACGGCTCGGGCGTGTCACTGGCGAAGACGGTCTCGGTGGTGGCGGGCCCGGTGTAGCTCAGCCGGCCTCTTCCAGGCCTTCGGGCTCCTCGCCCTGTACGTCGCTGTCCCGCACTGCGTGGCTGTCCTGCACGTAGCGAAGAACGCCCCACATGCTGTGCTCGTCGGCGTGTGGGGCGTTGTCCTTGCACGCCTCCAGCTCCTTGGTCAGAGCCGCCGTGTCGATGCCGGAGCCGATGAGGACGAGCTGGGTGAGACGCGCCTCGGCACGGCCCCAGGGCTCCGGGTAGAAGCGCAGGAACCGCCCGACGGCATGCACGGCGTACCGATTGAGGCTGTCCTGGACGCCGAAATCGACGTGCCCCTTGATGCGGTAGAGCCCCTCGGACCTGGTGTCGAGGAAGTCCATCACCCGTCGGGCGCTGAGGGGCACGTCTGAGCTGAAGGAGAGGGTGTCGTAGGCGGAGTGCAGATGGTCGCGGTGCTCCTGATGATGGTCCTCCTCGTGCCGGTGGAGATCATCGAAGGACAGCTGCCCGATGCGCTCCTCGCTCGGCCTGCAGTCGAAAAGGAACTCGGGGTCGATCCGGCCGTAGGTGGCGGGCACCACGGCGGCGCGATCGGCGAGTTCCTGGACGACGCGCAGCACCCGCTCGCCATCCTCCGCCCGGTCGGCCTTGTTGACGACGACGAGATCGGCGAGGGCGAGATGCCGGTCGATCTCCGGATGCCTCTCGCGCGTACCGTCGAACTCGACGGCGTCGACGACTTCCACAAGCCCGCCGTACACGATCCGCGGATGCTCACTGGCGAGCACCATCCGCACGAGCTCCTGGGGCTCGGCAAGCCCGCTCGCCTCGATGACGATGACGTCGATACCGGTCGAGGGCTGAGCGAGCCGCCCCAGATACTCATCGAGCTCACTGGCGTCGACGGCGCAGCACAGGCACCCGTTCCCCAGGGAGACGGTGGAATCGCCCAGCGCTCCCGCCACCGCCATGGCGTCGATCTCGATGGCGCCGAAGTCGTTGACGATGGCCCCGATCCGACTGCCGCCGCTGCGGTGCAGCAGATGATTCAGCAAGGTGGTCTTGCCGGCGCCCAGGAATCCGGCGAGGACGACGACCGGGATCTGCTGGGTCGCGCTCCGCTCGATCAGGAGCTGGTCCATCGGGATCGGCTGCGGACTGGGCTGGCTCAACGGGCGACCTCTTTCACACCGGTGCGTACGCCGGTTCACGGACCGGCTCCCGCAGGAGAGCGGCTCACGCACCGGCACTCCTACGAGGAATCAATGCCGACCCAGGATACGAGCGGGAGGAATCGCCGCGAAGTGAACGATTGTTAGCGGCGCTCGCGGGGCACACGTTGGACATGGCGCCGGGACACGCGACCCGCACTTCCCTCCGTGCGCCTCCTCTCCGCCTCCCTGCCGATCAGAGCCGCTCGGCAAAACTGGGAGACGGCAAGCGCGCCGCCCACCGCTCGCCGGTCCGCTCCCTGTCGCCCACACCCGACGACCGGCGGACGGTCGCCTGATTCGGGGGTTGACATGGCCACACAGAATTTTGGGGTACGGGGGTTGAGTTCTGCCGCGACGGCAGGGCTCACGTTCGCGGTCGGGGTCCTCGTGGTCCTGGCCGCTCAACAGCGTCGGTTCGAAGCACTGCGCCTGCGGGTCGCACAGGTGGAACGGACCAACGATCGGGACGCGAGGCTTGCGGAGCAACA
This sequence comes from Streptomyces albiflavescens, assembly GCF_014645835.1. GTDB lineage: Bacteria > Actinomycetota > Actinomycetes > Streptomycetales > Streptomycetaceae > Streptomyces > Streptomyces albiflavescens. The sequence goes on along the minus strand of NZ_BMMM01000009.1, from coordinate 135,985 downwards.
ACGCCTGCAGGCGTACCTGCTCGACAAGGCTCTGGGCGATCCGGATCTCGCCGAGGTCCTGAGCACCATCGACGAGGTCGATCCGACCAAGCGGCGCCAGTACCTCTTCGCCAACGCGATGTACACCAATGCCCTGCTCGCCTACCGGGTCGGCGTCGTCAACTGGGAAGAGCTGCATGGGCATCTTCGGGTGATCTGCCAGAGCGCGATCTTTCGCGACTACTGGGACGCGACGCGCCATCATCGCGCGAGCCTCAAGCGCACTTCGGAGGAGGCCCGAGTAGGTCAGATGGTGGACGCGCTCATCCATGATCTGGATGAATCAGACACCGAGCAATGGTGGGTCGTGGGTGAACCACCTGAGGAGTAACGCCGGACTTCCCACAACAGAAACAATCAAAGGTTTACCCTGACCCCGCCCGTATCGGGCTACCCTGGCCCCCGGCCTTCGCCTGCCCAGCAGCGTGAGGACCGGGGTCCTTCACGTCTAGAGGCGAGGACCAGAACCTTGAAGATCGTGCGCCGCATCGGTGCGTCCCCCCGCGAACGCGGCAGTCTGTCGGGCGAAACCTGCCCCGATATCTTCGAGCTCAGTGACGGCAACTTCGCCGTCATCGGGACGGAAGCCACAGCGGCGCTCGACGGTGAGCTTCCCGACGACGCCGCGAGAGCGGACTACGAGCGGATCGTCATCGTCAGCCGGGAAACGCTCGTGCGCGCGAAAGCCGATATCCCCGACGCTTGAAGAGGCCGCACGGCCGCGCATGGACACACTCGTCCACTGTTGAGGTCCACCCGGTCACCCCGTTGAGGCCCACCTCCAGAGAACGCGTCCGCGCAGCCCGCGACCTCCCCCTTCCCCTCCCGAACCTTCCCCTCCCGCGCACGTGCACCATCCCCGCCGCGCAGGGACAGATCGAGCAGCCCGGCGTCCACCCGCCAGGGGCGCTCGATGAGAGCTTGGCGAGGTCCGGCACTGATCGGTGCCGGACCTCACGCATGTCTCACGCCACCTGCGGCACCGCCACCGGCGCCCCCGGCCCCACATACCGAGCCACCGGCCGAATGATCTTCGGGTCCTCCGCCTGTTCCAGGATGTTGGCGCTCCAGCCGACGACGCGGGCGGCGGCGAAGGTGGGGGTGAACATCTCGCGGGGCAGGCCGCACAGCTCCATGACCACGCCGGCGTAGAACTCGACGTTCGCGTGGAGTTCGCGGCCCGGCTTGAGCTCGGCCAGGATTGCCTCCACCCGACGTTCGACCTCGACGGCGAAGTCGACCAACGGGCCCCCGAACTGCTGCGCGATGCCGCGGAGCATACGTGAACGGGGGTCTTCCGTGCGGTAGACGGGGTGACCAAAGCCCATGATGCGATCGCCGGCGAGGACACGTTCACGGATCCACGGGTCGATGCGGTCGGGGGTGCCGATCGCGTCCAGTGTGTCGAGGGCACGGCTGGGGGCGCCGCCATGGAGAGGCCCCGAGAGGGCACCGACCGCGCCCACCAGGCACGCCGCCACATCCGCGCCCGTCGACGTGATCACCCGTGCCGTGAATGTTGATGCATTGAATCCGTGATCAATGGTCGATATCAAGTACTGCTCGACCGCACGGGCGCGCGCGGCGTCCGGCTCCGAACCCGTCAACATGTACGCATAGTTGGCCGCGTACGCGAGGTCGTCACGTGGCTCCACCGGCTCCAACCCCTGCCCGAGCCGGTACAGCGCGGTGAGCAACGTCGGTACGGCCGCGGACGCCGCCAGGGTGTCCGCTCGACGCCGGTCGGCGTCAATGTCGTACACCGGCCGGAACCCCAACGAGGCGCCGAGCAGCGAAAGCGCGGTGCGCAGTCCGGCGAGTGGCCCCGACAGCCCCGTCGCCGCGGCGATGGCGGGCAACGCGGCCCGCACCTCGCGCGGCAGTCCGCGCAGCTCCGCGGTCCGCGCGGTGAAGGCGGCGCGCTGAGCCGCGTCGGGCAGTTCGCCATGGACCAGCAGATGCCAGACGTCCTCGAAGCCACGGTTCTGCGCGAGTTCGACGGCCGAGTACTGGCGGTAGTGGTAGAAGCCCTCCAGCCCCCTGACGTCACCCACCTCGGTGTCGGTGACGACGACGCCCGCGAGTCCTCGCGGTACGTCGACAGGCGCCATGGATGCGGTCGCGGCCCGGTTGATCGGCATGTTTCCTCCCTGGACTTGATTCGACTGTCCATGCTTGACTCAATTTCTGTCAATGTTGATTAAATCAATGTGCCGATACATGGATACGGTGACGCCATGAGGGATCGAGAAGCGGCAGCGCCAGGGCACGAGGGCCGACGGCTCAGCACCAAGGAGACCGCCGAGCTGCTCGGGGTGAAGCCGGAGACCGTGTACGCGTATGTGAGCCGCGGTCAGCTCAGCAGCCGGCGCGAACCCGGAGGGCGTGGGAGCACCTTCGACGCCAAGGAAGTCGAGGCGCTCGCGCGGCGCAACAGACGGGAGAGCGGCGGGAGTTCGAGCACCGGCGGCGAACTCTCGGTCCGTACCGGCATCACCCTGATCGACAAGGACCGGTACTACTTTCGTGGCGTCGACGCGACCGAACTGGCCGCGCGGTACTCCTACGAAGAGATCACCGAATGGCTGTGGACCGGAGAGCTGCGCCCCGGCGTCACGTTCACCGCCCCGGAGGCGTCCGTCGCCGTCGCCCGCCGCGCGGTCGACGCGCTGCCCGAGCACAGCGGCCCGACGGACCGGCTGCGCGTCGCCACGATCGCCGCGGCGACCGCCGACCCGCTGCGCTTCGACCTCTCCGAGGATGCCGTCCTCGGCACCGGACGCACCCTCATCCCCACGCTCGTCGCCGCACTGCCGCCCATGAGACACGACCACCGCGACGAGGGCCCGCTGGCCCACCGCCTGTGGGCACGGCTCACCGGCCGTACGCCCGACGACGCGTCACTGCGTGTGCTGGACACGGCACTTGGGTTGCTCGTCGACCACGACCTGGCCGCCTCGACGCTCGCGGTCCGGGTCGCCGCGTCGGCCCGGGCCCACGCGTACGCCGCCGTGTCGGCCGGCCTGGGCGTGCTCGAAGGCCCGCTGCACGGCGCGGCCAGCGGACTCGCGCACCGGCTGCTCCTCGACGTGCTGGACCGCGGCACCGCGGCTCCCGTGGTCGCGGACGAGCTGCGCGCCGGACGCCGCGTCCCGGGGCTCGGCCACCGGATCTACCCCGGCGAGGATCCACGCGCGCGTGCCTTGTTCGCCCTCCTGGAGGAGGTCCCCGGCGCGGCGCCCGCGCTGGCGGCGGCCCACGACATCGTCACCACCACCGCCCGCCACACGCACCTGCACGCCAACGTCGACCTGGCCCTGGCGGTCCTCACCGTCTCCTCCGGCATGCAGGCCTCCGCGGGCGAGACGGTCTTCGCCATCGCCCGCACGGCGGGCTGGATCGCCCACACCTTGGAGGAGTACGAGGAGCACCCGCTGCGCATGCGCCCCAGCGGTCGGTACGTGGGCGCGCGCCCACCACAGCCCCTGCCCGGCTGAGGCGGTCTGCTGCAAGGGGCGCAGGCAGGGAGGGCGCTCCCCGGGTGAGCGCCCCCATGCCCTGCCGCGCGCCGAGAGCGCCCAAAATGCGCCCCCGTCCGCGCGGCTGGAAGCCACCCTGCCCCAAGTCAGGTTAGGCTCACCTCTGTGAGTACGTGCACGACCGCGTCGCGGCACCTCGACGAGCCCCTCGCGGGGACCGCAGCCACCGCGAGGACCTGGCTGTTGATCGAGCAGCCCGGTCCCTGGGGTGCGAAGGCGCTCACTTCGAGCCACCTGGACCCCGTGCTCGGCCGCGCTCTCGAAGCGGCCGCGGAGGGCACCGGCGTACGGATCGCACTCATCCGCCGCCCCGGACGGCACGCCGACTGCGGTACGCCCTCCGAGCGCCAGGTGTATGCGGCCCACACCACTCCGGGAAACGCGTGGTTGCACAGCGCCACAACATCCGACCCGGAGCAGGCACTCAACCTCGACTTCGCCGCGCTCGGCATGGGTGACCCCCATACGTTCGACACGGCTCTCCAGGGTCGGCCCCACATAGGTGGCCCACTCGCCCTCGTCTGCACCAACGGCAAGCGCGACCGCTGCTGCGCCCTGCTCGGACGCCCCCTCGCGGCCCAGCTGGCCGCCTCCGGGGTGGAGGGCACCTGGGAGGTCACCCACCTCGGCGGTCACCGCTTCTCACCCACGCTGCTCGTCCTGCCGTACGGATACGCGTACGGGCGCGCCGAGGCCCACGCCGTCAAGGAGATCCTCCAGGGCGTCCAGGAGGGGCGTGTGATCACCGAGGGATGCCGCGGGAGCTCGGCCTGGGAGCGGCCGGGCCAGGCGGCCGAGCTGGCCGTGCGTACGGCCACCGGAGAGCATGCCGCCGATGCCTTGACCGTGGTTCGCACGGATGGCGCCGCCCCGCGCTGGGAAGTCACCGTCGCCCACGCCGACGGCCGCCTGTGGCGCGTGATCGTCGCGCGGGGCGCCTCGCTGCCGCCCCGCCCGGAGAGCTGCGGTTCGGCCCTGGGGTCGCCGGCCCGGATGGACGTAGTGGCGGTGCGGGAACTGGCGCGGTCGGCGCTCGCCGTGCCCTGCTGACGGCGGATCCCGGACCGGGCCGCTCCACGCTGTCCCGTCGATGCTGTCCCGTCGATGCGCCTTCCTCCCGATGGGACGCCCGCACGACCGGCTGAGCTCCGACACGATGCCCGCACGTCCTCCGAGCGCTGCGACTGCTCCCACTCCGGACGATCAAGAGATCCATGCCACACCCCTACGGCGGAGCCCGCACGCCCCCGTACCGTCTACGTATGAGCCCCACTCCCCCCGCGCGACGACTGCGCCTCGGTCTGCCGCGCCGGGTGTTCTCCCAGGTGCTGCTGATGCAGGTGGCGATCGCCGCGGGAGTCGCCGTGCTCGCCACCGGGCTGTTCCTGGCGCCGCTGAGCAAGCAGCTGGACCAGGAGGCCATGCGCCGCGCCCTGGCCATCGCCCAGACCACGGCACAGGACCCGCAGATCGCCGAAGGCGTCCAGAACACCCCGCCGACCAGGAACGGCCCGGTGCAGAAGGAGGCCGAGCGGATCCGGCACGCCACGAACGCCGAATACATCGTGGTGCTGGACCGGCGATGGATCCGCTGGTCGCATCCCACCCCCAGCGAGATCGGCCGCCAGGTCTCCACCGACCCGCGCGACGCCCTGGCCGGCAAGGAGGTCATGGAGATCGACAAGGGCACCCTGGGCCGCTCGGCCCGTGGCAAGGTGCCCCTGTACGACGCCGACCACCGGATCATCGGGGCCGTCTCGGTCGGTATCGCGTACGACAGCGTGCGCGCCCGGCTGATCAGCGCGATCCCGGGGCTGTTCGCCTACGCCGGCGGTGCTCTCGCGGTGGGTGCGCTGGCAGCCTGGCTGATCTCCCGGCGGGTGCAGCGGCAGACCCGGGACCTGGCCTTCTCCGACATCTCGGCGCTGCTCGCCGAGCGCGAGGCGATGTTGCACGGCATCCGGGAGGGCGTGGTCGCCCTCGACCGCGGCGGCCGCATCCGGCTGCTCAACGACGAGGCACGGCGGCTGCTGGGCATCGGCGACGAGGCCGTCGGCAAGTCCCTGGACGAGGCGCTGGGCGAGGGTCGTACGGCGGACGTCCTGGCCGGACGCGTCACCGGCACCGACCTGCTGACCGTCCGCGGCCAGCGCGTCCTGGTCGCCAACCGCATGCCCACCAACGACGGCGGCGCCGTCGCCACCCTGCGCGACCGCACGGAACTGGAGCAGCTGGGCCGCGAACTCGACTCCACACGCGGTCTGATCGACGCACTGCGCGCCCAGGACCACGAGCACGCCAACCGCATGCACACGCTCCTCGGGCTGCTCGAACTGGAGATGTACGACGACGCCGTGGAATTCGTCGGAGAGGTGGTCGGCGACCACAGGGTGACCGCGGAACAGGTCACCGAGAAGATCCACGACCCGCTGCTCGCCGCCCTGCTGGTCGGCAAGGCGACCGTCGCGGCCGAGCGCGGTGTCGCCCTGTGGATCTCGGACCGGACCCTGCTGCCCGATCGGCTGATCGACCCGAGAGGACTGGTCACCGTCGTCGGAAATCTCGTCGACAACGCGCTGGACGCCGTCGCGGGCACGCCCCACGCGCGCGTGGAGGTCGAATTGCGCGCCGAGGGGCGTACCGCCGTACTGCGGGTACGGGACACCGGCCCCGGAATCCCCGAGGAGCGGCGGGAGTTGATCTTCACCGACGGATGGACCACCAAGAAGCCTCCGGCGCACGGCAAGCGCGGGATCGGCCTCTCCTTGGTGCGCCGGCTCGCCGAGCGGCAGGGCGGCGGCGCCGCGGTGACCGAGGCGGACGGCGGGGGCGCGGAGTTCACGGTCGTTCTGCCGGAGGCGCTTACCGAGCCGGGGCTCGCCCCGGAGCCCCAGGGTCCGACGACACCTGATGCGGCCGTTGCGCCCGAGCCCCACCTCGTGCCGGGCCCGTCCCTCTCTGCGGAGACCACCACTGCCATGGACGCCACGGACGCCAAGGAGGAGTCGCGATGATCGAAGTCCTGGTCGTGGACGACGACACCCGGGTCGCGCGGGTCAACGCCGCCTACGTGGAGAAGGTTCCGGGCTTCCATGTCGCGGGCGAGGCGCACAGCGCGGCCGAGGCGCTGAGCCGGATGGAGGCGCTGCCCCACCTGGACCTGGTCCTCATGGACCACTATCTGCCGGACGAGACGGGCCTCGCGGTCGTCCAGGAGATGCGCCGACGCGGCCACCAGACCGACGTGATCATGGTGACCGCGGCCCGTGACATCTCGACGGTTCAGGCCGCGATGCGGCAGGGCGCGCTCCAGTACCTGGTGAAGCCGTTCGCCTTCGCGGGCCTGCGCGCCAAGCTGGAGGCGTACGCGGATCTGCGCCGCACCCTCGACGGCGGCGGTGAGGCCGAACAGTCCGAGGTGGACCGGATCTTCGGCGCCCTGTCGGCGCGCGCGGAGCCGGATCTGCCCAAGGGCCACTCCCCCACCACCGCGGAGCTGGTACGCCGCGCCCTGATGAACGCGGAGGGCCCGCTGTCGGCCCAGGAGGTCGCGGAGGAGACCGGGCTGAGCCGGCAGACCTCCCAGCGCTACCTGAAGCTCCTGGAGCGCACCGGGAGGGCCAGGCTGACCCTCAAGTACGGCGACGCGGGCCGCCCGGAGCATCGCTACGTCTGGGCGACCCGCGCCTGAGTGCACAGCCGGCAGTGCGGGGGAAGCGGCCGCGCACCACCGCGCGTACGGCTGTCAGGGGAGCACAGCCGTACGCGCGCGAGGAGAGCTCAGCCGGTGGCTTGTTCAGGAAGGCCGTCGCCGGCCTTCCTCGCGGACTCAGCCGGTGGCGTTCTGCACGAACTCCGTGGTGTACGTCTTGCTCAGATCCACATCGGCGTTCTTGATGTTGGGGTTGAACGCCTTGAGGACCTTCTCGACCGTCTCGGGGCCGTCCTTGGGCATCACGCCGTCCTTGGTGAACATCGGCAGCGTGCTCTGGATCGCCCCGGCGTAGAGGGTCTTGTTGCCCTGGGAGTAGTCGGCGGGCATCTTGGCGGCGATGTCGGACGCGCTGTGCGTGGACATCCACTTGAGGGTCTTCACGAAGGCGTTGGCCAGCTTCTGGACCGTCTCCTTGTGGCCGTTCACCCAGTCCGTCTGCATGTAGAGGCTGGACGAGGGGTACGGCCCGCCGAGCGCCTCCTGCGACCCCTGCGGCGTACGCATGTCGATGAGCACCTTGCCGAGGTTCTTCTGCATGACCGTGGCGACGGTCGGGTCCGTCGTCATGCCGCCGTCGATGGCCCCCTTCTGGAGGGCGGAGATGAACGTCGGCCCGGCGCCGACGGCGACCGGTGTGAACTCGCTGACCTTCACGCCGTTCTTGACCGCCAGGTACTTCGTGAGGAAGTCGGTCGAGGAGCCGAGTCCCGTGATGCCGAGCTTCTTGCCCTTGAAGTCCTTGGGCGAAGTGATGTCGTCCGCCTGCTTGTTGGAGACGATCTCCACCTCGCCGGGCGCGTGGGAGAACTGCACGACGGACTCGACCGACTTGCCCTTGGTCTGCAGATCCAGGGTGTGGTCGTAGAAACCGACGGCTCCCTGCACCTGTCCGGAGACAAGGGCGGTCTCGGCCTGAACACCGGCGGGCTCGCTCAGGAGCTGAACATCCAAGCCCTCGTCCGTGAAGTAGCCGAGTCGCTGCGTGAGCATCGCGGGCAGGTAGATGACCTTGTCCAGGCCGCCGACCATGATCTTGACGTGTTCACCCTTGCCGCCACCCCCATTGCTGCCGGAGTCGGCCGTGGTACTGGCCGCGTCGTTGGCGCAGGCGGTGAGCGAGGTGAGGGCGAGCAGACCGGCGGCTGCCAGCGCGGAGTATCTGGCGGTCTTGCGCATGGTGGGTCACGTCCTTGTGAGAGAAGAGGGTTGGTACCTGCGACGACGGGTCAGCGGTCGGAGTCCGACGGCTTCCACCGGAAGATGCGGCGCTCGGCGAAGGTCAGCAGTCCTTCGGCCAGCAGGGCGACGACCGCGAGGATGACCATCGCGGCGTACACACCGGCCGCGTTGAAGGTGCCCTGCGACTGGGCGACGAGCAGGCCGATGCCCTTGGTGGCGCCGATGTACTCGCCGACGATGGCGCCGATGAGCGCGAAGCCGAAGCTGACATGGAGGCTGGTGAAGATCCACGAGGTGGCGGACGGGATGACGACCTGAAGCGTCACCCGGCGGTCGCTGGCGCCGAGGATCCGGGCGTTGGCCACCAGATTGCGGTCGACCTCCCGGGCGCCCTGGAAGGCGTTGAAGAAGACCGGGAAGAAGACCAGCACCACGGCCGAGGCCACCTTGGAGGCCGGCCCGAGCCCGAACCAGATCACGAAGATGGGCGCAAGGACGATCCTCGGTATCGAGTTGAGCACCTTGATGTATGGACCAAAGACATCGGCGAGGAAGGCGATCCGCCCCAGCGCGATACCGAAGACCACACCGGCGACCACACCGATGACCCAACCGAGCAGCGCTTCGTGGAGCGTGTACCAGACCTGCTCCCCCAACGATCCGAGCGCGGTCCCGTGCATCACCCACGTGTAGATCTGGTCCCAGATCTTCGACGGCATCGAGAAGTTGAACGGATCGATGACCTTGGCCCGCGCGAACACCTCCCACAGGCCGAGCACGGCGACCAGAAGCAGTGCGCGGGCAGCGGCGACGATGGCCTTGCGTCTGCGTGCGGCCTGGGCGCGGGAGTGTGTACGCCCCTTGTTGCCGGGCTCGGTCATCGTCAGGGCGACAACGGCCTCGGGCATGATGTCAGGCGACATTCGCCGCACCCCTCTCGCGGGTGATGCGGACCTCTTCGCCGAGCGATTCCCAGATCTCGCGATAGATCTCGATGAAGCGCGGCTCCAGGCGCACTGATTCGACCTTGCGCGGTCGTGGCAGATCGATGTCGAAGACGTGTTTCACGGTGGCGGGGCCGGCGGTCATCACGACGACCTTGTCGGCGAGCGCGATGGACTCCTCCAGGTCGTGGGTGACGAAGACGACCGAGGCGCCCGTGCCTTCCCACAGTTCGAGCAGTTCGTCGGACATCAGGGCCCTGGTCTGCACGTCGAGCGCCGAGAAGGGCTCGTCCATCAGCAGGATCTCGGGGTCGTTGACGAAGGTCGCGGCGAGGGCGACACGCTTGCGCTGGCCGCCGGAGAGCTGGTGCGGATAACGGTCCTCGAAGGCCGCGAGCCCGACCCTGGCCAGCCACTCGCGCGCCTTCCGCTTCGCCTCCGCCTTGGGCACACCGCGGAAGCGCGGGCCCGCCATCACATTCGACAGGACCGTACGCCAGGGGAACGTGGCGTCCTGCTGGAAGACGAAGCCGACCTTGTCGCCGACGCCGGCTACCGGCTCACCGGCAACCAGGACCTCGCCCTCGGTGGGCTCTTCGAGCCCGCTCACCAGGGTCAGCGTGGTCGACTTCCCACAACCGGTGGGGCCGACGACGGCTACGAACTCGCCCTGGCCGATGGTCAGGTCCAGCTCCCTGACCGCCGTGTGCAGACCCCCTGACGGGGTCTTGAAGATCTTGCTCGCGCCCCGTAGCTCGATGGCGGGGCTGGTGTCTGCGCTCATGGCCGGGGACGGTAGATGTGGCGCGGGCCACAGCATCAGTCTTCTGGGCACATGGAGTTCTTTTGCTTGCAACAGCCTGTTGTGCTCTTTTTGCTCGCGCTACAACAGCGGAGCCGAAACACGGGCTTAACGCTCGCCAGGCCTTGAGGGAAAAGAGGCCCGATGATTGACGTCCTGGTCGTGGACGACGACTTCCGCGTCGCCGAGATCAACGCCAAGTACGTGGGAAAGGTTCCCGGCTTCCGGGTGGCCGCCCGCGCACACAGTGCTGCCCAGGCCATGGCCGCCGTCGAGCGTGCGCCCATCGACCTGGTGCTGCTCGACCACTATCTGCCCGACCGGACAGGCCTCGAACTCGTCCACCGGATGCGCGAGCACGGTCATGGCACCGACGTCATCATGATCACCGCGGCCAGTGACGTGGTCACCGTGCAGGCAGCGATGCGCCTGGGCGCCCTGCACTATCTGGTCAAGCCGTTCACCTTCGCGGCCCTGCGCACCCGCCTCGAGTCCTACGCCGCCCTGCGCCGTACTGTCGACCGGGTGGGCGGCCGCGGCGTGGCGGGCCAAGAGCAGGTCGACCGCATCTTCGGCGCCCTGCGCACCGCGCCCGCGCCCTCGTCACCGGGGCTGCCCAGCGGTCACTCGGAGCCGACCACAGACCTCATCTGCGACGTACTGCACCGCGCGAGCCACCCGCTCTCGGCGCACGAAGTCGCCGCCGAGACCGGCCTCAGCCGATCCACCGCCCAGCGGTATCTGCGCCACCTCGAACAGGCCGGACGTCTGCGTCTCTCACTCAAGTACGGAGACACGGGGCGGCCCGAGCATCGGTACGCGTGGGTTGCTCCATAGGCCCGGACGGTCCGTGCGCGGCGGCTTCGGCTTCCCCGGTTCGCCGCGTACGTCTCTGGAGGCGCCCTCAGACGGCCCCGGCTCCGGTGAGCGCGCGCACCTCGGTCTCGGCGTGCTTGGCCTCGTCGGGCGGCTCCGCGGACGTCACCGTGCCGAGCCAGCCGGCGAGGAAGCCCAGGGGGATCGAGACGAGACCCGGGTTCTGCAGCGGGAAGTACTGGAAGTCCACACTCGGGAACAGCGATTCGGGGCTCCCCGACACCACCGGTGAAAGGAGCACGAGCGCCAGCGCGGGCACCAGGCCGCCGTATACGGCCCACACCGCGCCGCGCGTCGTGAAGGACCGCCAGAACAGCGAGTACAGCAGCACCGGCAGGTTCGCGGACGCGGCGACCGCGAAGGCGAGACCCACCAGGAAGGCCACGTTGAGATCGCGGGCGAGCAGCCCGAGCGCGATCGCGGCGACGCCGATCCCGACAGCCGCCGCACGTGCCACGGCCACCTCGCTGCGCGGCTTCGCGTGCCGACGACGCAACGACGCGTACAGGTCGTGGGCCACGGACGCCGAGGAGGCGAGGGTGATTCCGGCGACAACCGCCAGGATGGTGGCGAAGGCGATGGCGGCGACGATCGCGAACAGAACCGTTCCCCCCGTGGAATTCACGCCGCCACCCAGATCGAGTGCCAGCAAGGGAACCGCCGTGTTCCCCGCCGCGTTCGACCCACGCACCGCCTCCGGGCCGACGAGCGCGGCCGCACCGAAGCCCAGCACGATCGTCATCAGATAGAAGCCCCCGATGAGCCCGACCGACCAGACCACAGAACGGCGCGCGGCCCGCGCGGTCGGCACCGTGTAGAACCGGGACAGGATGTGCGGCAGCCCGCCCGTGCCGAGCACCAGAGCCAGGCCCAGGCTGATGAAGTCGAAGCGCGCGGTCCAGCTCCCGCCGTACTTCAGCCCTGGCGCGAGGAAGGCCTCACCATGCCCGCTGCGGTCCGCCGCCGAACGCAGCAGCTCGTTGAAGTCCCCGTGGAAACGCACCAGGACCAGCACGGTCAGCGCCATCGCCCCGCTCAGCAACAGCACAGCCTTGACGATCTGAATCCATGTGGTGGCCCTCATCCCTCCCAACGACACATAGATCACCATGAGCGCGCCGACGCCGATCACCGTCCAGTTCCGTGCGGCCTCGCTCGTACCCCCGAGAAGCAGAGCGACCAGGCTGCCCGCTCCCACCATCTGCGCCACCAGATACAGAACGGACACGGTCACCGAGGAGGTTCCCGCCGCGATCCGCACCGGTCGCTCGCTCATCCGGGCCGCGACCACGTCGGCGAGGGTGAACCGTCCGCAGTTGCGCACCAGTTCGGCCACCAGGAAGAGAACCACGAGCCAGGCCACGAGAAACCCCACGACGTACAACAACCCGTCGTAGCCATAGAGCGAGATGAGCCCTGTGACACCCAGGAACGAAGCCGCCGACATGTAGTCGCCGGAGATGGCAAAACCATTCTCCATCGGCGAGAACAACCGCCCGCCGGCATAGAACTCCTCCGCCGAACCATGCCGGTTACGGCTCACCCATGTCGTGATCGCCAGAGTCACTGCCACAAACACGCTGAACAGCAGCAGCGCCAGCGTCTGATGGTTGCCGGTCACCGCTCACCACCTCTGACGTTCCGCGTCAGCTCCTGGGTGTCCCAGCGCAGATCGAGCGCGGCCCGGTCCCGGCGCAGCCGCGCATGCCGCGCGTACGCCCAGGTGAACAGGAACGTCGTGAGGAACTGCCCGAGCCCCGCGAGCAGCGCCACGTTCACAGCACCGGCGACGGGCCTGGCCATGAACCCGGGCGCCGTCGTCGCGGTCACCACATAGCCCACATACCAGGTGAAGAACAGGGCGACGCCAGGGACCACGAACCTCCGGTACCGCCTGCGCACTTCCTGGAAGGCGGCGCTGCGCTGCACCTCCAGATAGACGTCGGCCGTCCCGCCCATCCGCCCTTCGTACTCCGGGCGCGCGGCCGGCACGGCAGAAGCGGGCGCACCCGTGCCGTCCAACTCACCCCAGCCGGAGGCGAGCGCGTCGTACCAGGGGTCGTCGAACCGGACCTTCCCGGTGTCGCCGCCGTCGTGCTTCTCCACCGAACTCTCCTTGTCCGCAGCCCGTTTCGGCCGCGTGCCCAAGGATGGGCAGATCGGGAAGATCCCGGACTCTTCTCCCCGTGCTCTTCACCCCATCAGGTGACTCAGTCCACCGGTGGCCGTACGAGGCCCTTTCCATAGGCGTAACGGACTGCCTGAGCTCGGTCCTTGAGTCCCGTCTTGGCGAAGAGGTTGTTGATGTGGGTCTTCACCGTGGCCGTGGAGACATGCAGCTTGCGAGCGATCTCCTGATTGCTGAGCCCTTCCGCGATCAGCAGGAGCACCTCGGTCTCGCGTGCGGTGAGCCCGTCCGGCGCCTCGGTGAACGGGGCCGGCTCCGCCTTCGGCTCCGACAGCCGCTCCAGCAGTCGCCGCTGAATGCTCGGTGAGAGCCCCGCGTCTCCGGACAGCACACTCTCCACCGCCCGTACGATCTCGTCGCCCCCCGCGTCCTTGGTCAGATAGCCACGAGCCCCTGCTCTGAGCGCGGGAAACAACGACTCGTCGTCCGCATACGTCGTGAGCACGACGACCTGCGTCCCAGGGTGCTCGGCTCGGATGCGCCGAGTAGCCTCGACACCGTCGCAACGGGGCATGCGCAGGTCCATCAGCACAACGTCCGGAGCGAGTTCGGCGACAAGCTCCACTGCCTCGTCCCCGTCGCCGGCCGCTCCGACGACCTCGATCCCGGGCAACAACCCCAGCAGCATCACAATGCCCTCGCGCACCACGGTCTGGTCGTCCGCCACCACGACCCGCGCCGGCTTCCTGCCCGCCTCCTCCGTCTCTGTCATACGGGCACCTTCAGCGTCACCACGAACCCCTCCTCGTCAGGCCCGGCGTCCAACGAGCCACCCAGCAACTCGGCACGCTCTCGCATGCCCAGCAGACCGTACCCGGCTCCCGAGCCGCTGAGCTCGCCCGGCGGCCCGCCCGAATCCCGTACGTCCAAGGTCACTTCGTGCTCGCCGTAGACCAGCCGCACGTGGACCTTGGCGCCCGGAGCATGCTTGCGCGCGTTCGTCAGAGCTTCCTGCGCGACTCTGCGTACTGCCTGCGAGGCCTCGGCGGGGAGCGCCTGCCGTTCGCCCGTCACGGTGACCTCGGCGCCGTCGGCCGTGGCGACGAGCTCGCTCAGGAAGTCCTCCACCGGGGACATCTCGCCGCGCAGCGCGGAGAGCGCCTGCCGGGTCTCCGCGAGCCCCTCACGGGCCATGCCGCGTGCCGCCACGACCCGTTCGAGAATCGTCTCCCGGTCCGCGCCCCGCTCGATGAGCAGCCGGGCCGCCTCGAGATGCACAAGCTGCGCCGAGAGGCTGTGGGCCAGCACATCGTGGATCTCCCGGGCGATCCTGGTCCGCTCGGCGAGCGCCGCCGACTCCGCCTCGGCCAGCCGTGCCGCACGCTCCTGGGCCAGCAGCCGATGGGCGCTGCCGCGAGCCTCCGCGTCCAGGCGCAACACGTAACCGCCCAGGACGAGCCCCACCGTCGTGGCGACCGTGGTCAGCCACACATCGTTGTTGACCGCCGCGTACGCGCCCAGTGCCACCGAGGCGACGGGCAGTGCCGCCGCGAGAGGCAGCCGTTCGATGGCGCTGATGGCGCACCCGCACCAGAGGACCAGAGCCGGTACCCGGAAGCCCATGCCCTGCCCCACGGTCGCGATGGCGAGCAGGAGAGCGAGGAGCCCCAGGGAGGGCAGCAGGCGGTGTTCGAGCGTGGTCCGCCAGAAGGCCCGCGCGGCGACTGCGCACACGAGGATTCCCACAACGCCCGCCGCCGCACCCCAAGCGTGCAAGTGGCTGTTCGCGAAGGTCGACGCGATGAGCGCACCCAGGGCGAGGGCCCTCGTGGTCCAGGCGAGCGCGCGCCGGGCCCTCGGCACTCCCTCTCGGGAGAGCGCCTCGCGGGAAGGCCAGCGATTCCAGGCGTTCTCGGTCACACGTGCTCCTTCCGCGAGCCCAGGGGCACGCCGTCACCGTACGCCGTGCCCTGCCCGATCGCCGAGCTCAGGGACTGCGAGCGCCAGACCAGGAGACCGGTGCGCACCAGCAGGGTCGCGGCGAGTGCGAGCAACAGAGCGGAGGAGCCCTGGTGGACGCCGAGCAGCGCTCCGATGCCGAACAGGCCCACGCGCAGACCTATGCCCACGATCCATACGGCCACGCTGGCCTTGGTGCTCTTGCTCCACACCGAGCCGTCCGGCTCCGCCCAGGTCCGCGTGGTCCATGCCCAGCCGGCCCCGATGGCCAGGCCTATGAGCAGTTCGGTGCCGAGCAGGAGGATGGCCTCGGTCCGGTGGTGGGGGTCGATCAATCCGGGCTCCCGCACAGCGATGAAGACCAGGACGGCGGGCACGATCCACCAGCGCCTGTCCGTGCTGATCCTGCGGGTGCGGAACTGGCGCGCGATCACGAGTACGACAACGGCGCAGATCACCAAGGCATTGGCGAGCCCGGACATCACAGCCTCCGTGGGCGAGGAAGGGCGGGTACCGACAGCGGGAACTGCCGACGCCTTCGACGCTACGGAAATCGGCTGGTCAGCAGATCGGAGCCGGGGTGGATCGTGGGTGGATCCCCCACCGCCCCACGCCTCCACCCACGGGTGGAGACCCGCTTCCGGCCACCGAGGCCGGGTGGCCAGGCCAAGGGCCTTTCGCCCCCTCCGCCCCTACCCATCCCGACCCTCGGGGCGGCGGCCCCCAGGGCCGCGATTAGGGGGTTTCTGATGGATCTCCGTGGAAGAAGGAGCGGCGTTCGGTGCGTGCTCTCGGCGTGCCGGGCGGAAGTCCTCGATGGGGGTCCCCCCGCGCGAGCGAAGCCGAGCGTGGGGGAGGAGCTACTAGGGCTTCTATCCGGTGCGGCGAGTGGGGGCACCTCCCACGCCCTTAAGGCAGTGGGGGAGCGTGCCGGGCGTCGCGACGCCGCGGAGATCCATCAGAAGCCCCCTAGACCTGACGGCCCCGTCGTCGAACGCCGGGCGGCCGAATGGTGCCGGCAGAGTGGAGGGCCGGCGAGCGGGCGAACGATGGGACGTACCCACCGCCGAACCCACACCCCCCACCCGCAACGGCTGCCGCACGCCCCGCCCACCCGCAACGGCTGCCGCACGCCCCGCCCACCCGCCGTCATCGACGCGGCGCACCCCCACGCGCCCGCAGTCGCCAGACCACGGAAGGGGCCGTGCCGGTACATCACATGCCCCGTCGCTTACGCGGCTGCCAACAGGCAGGACCCTGCAGCCCAAGCGATCTGCCACCGGCGACGGGGCGGATGTACCGGCACGGCCCCGACCCACCCAACGGCGGACGCGGAACCGCCCACCGGCGGAAACGCGGAACCACCCACCGCCAGGCCCCGCCCCACCCACAGACAGACAGACAGACAGCGAATCGCCCAGCCCAGCAGCAGCGCCTACGCGTCGATCCGCGACCGATCCAACGTCGCCGCCGAGCTGGAGATGAACTCCTTGCGCGGCGCCACATCGTTCCCCATCAGCAGATCGAACACCTGCTCGGACGCCTCGAGGTCGGAGATGTTGATCCGCCGCAGAGTCCGGTGCCGCGGATCCATCGTCGTCTCGGCCAGCTGATCGGCGTCCATCTCACCCAGACCCTTGTAACGCTGGATCGAGTCCTTGTACCGCACGTTCTTGCGCTGCAGCTCCAGCAGCGTCTCCCGCAGCTCACGGTCCGAGTACGTGTAGATGTACTTGTCCTGACCCTTCTTGGGCTGGCTGAGCTCAATACGGTGCAACGGCGGCACCGCCGCGAACACCCGCCCCGCCTCGACCATGGGTCGCATGTACCGCTGGAACAGCGTCAGCAGCAGAATGCGGATGTGCGCGCCGTCGACATCGGCATCGACGAGAAGAATGATCTTCCCGTAGCGCGCCGCGTCGATATCGAACGTCCGTCCCGACCCGGCTCCTATGACCTGGATGATCGCGCCGCACTCGGCGTTCTTCAGCATGTCCGTCACGGACGCCTTCTGAACGTTGAGGATCTTGCCGCGAATCGGCAGCAGCGCCTGGAACTCGGAGTTCCGGGCGAGCTTGGCCGTACCGAGCGCGGAGTCCCCCTCGACGATGAAGAGCTCACTGCGCTCCACGTCGTCACTGCGGCAGTCTGCGAGTTTGGCGGGCAGGGAGGAGGACTCCAGGGCCGTCTTCCGGCGCTGGGCGTCCTTGTGCTGGCGGGCGGCGATCCTCGTACGGGCGGCGGCGACGGCCTTCTCCATGACGACGCGCGCCTGCGCGGCAGCGTCCCGCTTCGTCGAGGTCAGGAACGCCTTGAGCTCCTTGGAGACCACATTCGTCACGATGCGACGGGCCGCCGAGGTGCCGAGCACCTCCTTGGTCTGGCCCTCGAACTGCGGCTCGGCGAGACGCACCGTGACCACGGCGGTCAGGCCCTCGAGAGCGTCGTCCTTGACGATGTCGTCCTCGGCGACACGCAGCAGCTTCTTGGCGCGCAGCACCTCGTTCATCGTCTTGGCGACGGCCTGCTCGAAGCCCGCGACGTGGGTGCCGCCCTTCGGGGTGGCGATGATGTTCACGAACGACTTCAGGGTCGTGTCGTAGCCGGTGCCCCAGCGCAGCGCGATATCGACACCGAGCTCACGCGTGACCTCGGTCGGCGTCATCTGCCCGTGGTCGTCGAGAACCGGGACCGTCTCCTTGAAGGTGCCGTGCCCGGAGAAGCGGAGGACATCGCAGACAGGCTTGTCGGTGGCCAGGTACTCGCAGAATTCACTGATTCCGCCGTCGAAGCGGAAGGACTCCTCGCCCTTGCTGCCGCCCTCGCCGAGCCCGTACTCGTCACGAACGACGATGGTCAGGCCGGGCACCAGGAACGCGGTCTGGCGGGCGCGCTGGTGCAGGTTCTCCAGGGAGAGCTTGGCGTCCTTGAGGAAGATCTGGCGGTCGGCCCAGTAACGCACGCGCGTGCCGGTGCGGGTCTTGGGGATCCGCTTGATCTTGCGCAGCCCGCTGGTCGCGTCGAAGGCGGCCTCAGGACCGTCCGACTTGAACGCACCCGGAGTACCGCGCCGGAAGCTCACCGCATGGGTCTGGCCACCGCGGTCCACCTCGATGTCCAGACGGGCGGAGAGCGCGTTCACCACGGAGGCACCCACGCCGTGCAGACCGCCGGAGGCCGCGTAAGAGCCGCCGCCGAACTTGCCGCCGGCATGCAGCTTGGTCATCACGACCTCGACACCCGAGAGGCCCGTCTTGGGCTCCACGTCGACCGGGATACCGCGGCCGTTGTCCCGCACCTCCACCGAGGCGTCGTCGTGCAGGATCACCTCGATGTGGTCGCAGTAGCCCCCAAGGGCCTCGTCCACGGAGTTGTCGATGATCTCCCAGAGGCAGTGCATCAGACCGCGGCTGTCGGTCGATCCGATGTACATGCCCGGGCGCTTGCGTACGGCCTCGAGCCCCTCGAGGACGAGCAGGTGCCGCGCGGTGTAGTTGGAACCGTCCCGGTCTGCTCCTGCCAGCAGCGCTGTGGACGGCACGGACGTTTCGGCGGTCACGCGGTTCGCTCCTCGCTGAATTTCAGATGGGGCCCTTTTGGGTAAGGGCCCGGCTTCGGTCGCCGCTCAGAGGGTACCGAGGCCTGGTAGAGCCTTTGTAACGCCACCCTCGCAAGAACTCAGACTAGTCCAGAGTCGCATGGGTGTTCGATCCCTCGATGGAGTGAAGTACATATCACGTTCCCTTCCAGGCATGAACCATTTAGCCTCGGGGCACGTCCTCATGAACAACCGGCACCCCGCCGGGAGGACTGACCCTGACAGACTGCGCGAACCCGTAAGACGCGAACACACGCAATACGGCTCATTCGCCGCCACCCGGCAGCAGACAGCCGCCCCGAAGAGAAATTTTCGAGGGAAAGCCACGAGCGGGAACGTTTTCGGCCTGGTTGGATGTTGACCCTGGTACGACAGCTCGTCGAGCTAGAGAAGAGGCGACGTGACTACTGTTCTGACCCCCGCGAGCCCACTGACGGCCGCTGACCGCTGCGACCGTTGCGGCGCCCAGGCATATCTGCGCGTCGTCCTCCTGAGCGGCGGAGAACTGCTCTTCTGCGCCCACCATGGTCGCAAGTTTGAGCCGGAACTCAAGAAGATCGCCGCTGAGATACAGGACGAGACGGAGCGATTGACATCCGTTCCCGAAAGCGTCAACGACGAAGAGCGCTGACACTTCGCATCAACGACGAGCGAGTGCCGGCATAGGTCGGCGAGCGGGCGGCCACTCTCTGGACACAGAGAGTGGCCGCCCATACTCGTACCGCACCCCCACTCCACTCAAGGGCCTCCCGCCGCGCGTGAGAGACATTGCCCCCAGCGGCCCCCGTCACGCGTCAGGACGGAGCCTCGAGCGGCTCCCAGCCCGCGTCAGTACGTCGCGGTCGGCGATCACATATGGCGTTCAGCGTTTCTTTTTCCCCAGAGTCCGGACCACGTCCGAGACCCGCGTATAGACCCCCGGGCTCCCCGCCCGCCCACAGCCGCTCCCCCAGGACACCAGGCCTATGAGCCGCCCCTGGGCGACCAGCGGTCCGCCGCTGTCCCCCTGGCAGGCGTCCCGCCCGCCCTCGGTCTCCCCGGCGCACAGCATCGACGCAGCCTGATACGTGCCGTCGGAGTCGCCCGGATAGGCCGCCTTACAGGCGGCATCAGGAAGTACGTTCACGCGCGCGGCCCTGAGACTGCCGGCGTAGTCTCCACCACCGGTCGTGTCCCCCCAGCCGTAGACAACGGCATCCGTACCTGGCTCGTACGCCGGGTCTCCCGAAGGCGCCATACGGATGACCGAGCTCTCGGGGAGCGGGGTGGCGAGCGTGAGCACGCCGAAGTCTCCGGCGTTCGTATGGGCGTCGTAACCCGGGTTGACCCAGATGTCGCGTACGGAAATCTCCTTGCCGTCGTTCGACAGAAGGTCCCCGCGGTCGGCGACGACCTTCAGGTCACGCGTCTGTTCAGGCGGCGCCCCCAGCACCTCCGTGCCCAGGCAGTGGGCCGCGGTCAGGACCTGGGACGGGCTGATCACCACTCCTCCGCAGAACTGCCCCGCCCGTGTACCCCCGAACCGGTCACGACTGGACAGCGCCACTGTCCACGGACTCGCGGAGATCTCGACCGGAAAGCCTCCTATGACGACACTGTCCGCAGCCGCCGGGGCGGGGGCCGCCAGCGGTATCGCGGCTGCGGTGGCCGCGAGGGCCAGCACTGAGGCAAAGGGACGGCGCATGGGCGCTCCTCACTCTGGGATGGTCATGGAACACCCAGAGTGATCCAGCACGCGCGTGCACGCATTCCGCGTACGCGCCGAGGGCCCGGCTCCCAGTGGGAGTCGGGCCCTCAGTGACGTATGGCCGAGACCTAGTCGAGGTAGTCGCGCAGGACCTGGGAGCGGGACGGGTGACGCAGCTTCGACATCGTCTTGGACTCGATCTGGCGGATCCGCTCACGGGTCACGCCGTACACCTTGCCGATCTCGTCGAGGGTCTTCGGCTGACCGTCGGTGAGACCGAAGCGCATCGAGACGACGCCCGCCTCGCGCTCGGACAGGGTGTCGAGAACGGAGTGCAGCTGCTCCTGAAGGAGCGTGAAGCTCACCGCGTCGGCAGGGACGACGGCCTCGGAGTCCTCAATGAGGTCACCGAACTCGCTGTCGCCGTCCTCGCCCAGCGGGGTGTGCAGGGAGATGGGCTCGCGGCCGTACTTCTGGACCTCGATGACCTTCTCCGGGGTCATGTCGAGTTCCTTGGCCAGCTCCTCCGGGGTGGGCTCGCGGCCCAGGTCCTGAAGCATCTGACGCTGCACGCGCGCGAGCTTGTTGATGACCTCGACCATGTGCACCGGGATACGGATGGTGCGAGCCTGGTCGGCCATGGCGCGGGTAATCGCCTGGCGGATCCACCAGGTGGCGTACGTGGAGAACTTGTAACCCTTGGTGTAGTCGAACTTCTCGACCGCACGGATCAGACCGAGGTTGCCCTCCTGGATGAGGTCCAGGAAGAGCATGCCGCGGCCGGTGTAGCGCTTGGCCAGGGAGACCACCAGACGGAGGTTGGCCTCCAGGAGGTGGTTCTTGGCGCGGCGGCCGTCCTCGGCGATGATCTCCAGCTCGCGCTTGAGCTTGGGGGCGAGCTTGTCGGCGTTGGCCAGCTTGTCCTCGGCGAACAGACCGGCCTCGATGCGCTTGGCGAGCTCCACCTCCTGCTCGGCGTTGAGCAGCGGGACCTTACCGATCTGCTTGAGATAGTCCTTGACGGGGTCGGCGGTGGCACCGGCAGCAGCGACCTGCTGCGCGGGCGCGTCGTCCTCGTCCTCGTCGGACAGCACAAAGCCCTGAGCGCCGTCCTCGGCGGGCTCTTCGGCACCGGGCTTGCCCGGGGTCTCCTCGACCGCCTCGTCGTCGATCAGCTCGACGTCGTCCTTCTTGGCGGTGGTCTTCTTGGCCGCCGTCTTCTTGGCGACCGTCTTCTTGGCGACGGCCTTCTTGGCGGTCGCCTTCTTGGCAGGGGCCTTCTGGACGGACGCGTCCTCAGCCGGATCGTCGGCGACAGGCACTGCCGGAGCAGCGGTGGCGGTGGCCTTCTTGGCGGTCACCGTCTTCGCCGCCACGGTCTTGGTGGCGGTGCGCTTGGCGGGACTCTTCGCTGCGACGCTCTTTCGGGTGCGCTTGGGCTCCGCGGCACTGACCATCAGCGTCACACCCTCTTCCTCGAGGATCTGGTTGAGGCTGCGCAGTACGTTCTTCCACTGAGTGGCCGGAATCTGGTCAGCTTCGAAGGCCCGACGCACGTCATCGCCGGCGATCTGCCCCTCAGCCTTTCCCCGCTCAATGAGCGCCATGACAGAGACGGACTCGGCGATCTCAGGCGGGAGCGTACGGGATGTGCTGGCCGACACGAACAACCTCTCGGAACGTTGGAAAACGGCTTCCGGCCCCGTCCACCGTGGACAGGAACCGACGACCGCCGGCTTGGGGATGGGCCGACGGCGCGGGCGGGGGCCGGGAAGATACACAGCGCCGTAAACGGCGTCCGTATTCCCTCCTCGGCTGTCACCTCTTAGGTCATCGCGCTGTTCCGAAGAGCGTTACGCCCAATCTGCGTGGCCCGAGTCACACCCCGTAAGCGCCCAAAAGCAGGCAGATACGGAAGAAAGGGGTCAGTCGATGGCCTCCGCCACATCGCGCCCCCGGACCCCGCCGGGTCCACGAAGGATCCGACAGGGGTCCGACGGGAGATGGTTCGCCGGCCAAGCGATGGCACCAGCCGGCCAAGCGATGGCACCAGAGGGCATACGCCCCCGACCGCGCCGCCCTCGGTGCGCGGTCAGTGTTCGCGCGGCGCGGGCACCACGCGCTCCACCTCGGGGTGCACGGTGAGCAGTTGACGCATGGCCGTCTCCGCCGCCGCGCCATCCGACGCGCCGAGGGCGTCCACGATGCGCGCGTGGTGCGCCAGGGAGACGTCGTTGGGCCGGTCACAGCCGGTGACGGGGCCGCCGGAGACCTGCAAGGCCGCCGACACGATCCCTGAGAGGTGCTCCAGCATCCGGTTGCCCGCGAGCTGGATGAGCAGCGAATGGAATTCAGCGTCGGCCCGCGAGAAGGTGAGCGAGTCACCCTGCGCCATGGAATGGCTCATGATCTCGACCATGTCGCTGAGCCGCTGCTGGACCTCCTCGCGGCCGTGCCCGGCCGCGAGGCGCGCAGCGAGCGGCTCGATGGTCCAGCGCAGCTCGCTCAGCTCACGTCGCTGATCGTCGCGCTGCGGCCCGAAGGCCCGCCATTCGATGATGTCCGGGTCTAGGAGATTCCAGTCGCTGACGGGGCGCACGCGCGTGCCGACGTTCGGCCTGGCGCTGACGAGCCCCTTCGCCTCCAGGACCCGGAGAGACTCACGGACGACGGTGCGGGAGACCTCGAACCGCTGGCCGATCTCCTCGGGGACGAGTGGGCGGTCCGCGCCCAGGTCGCCGGAGACGATCATCTGGCCCAGTTGTTGGACGAGTTGGCCGTGCAGCCCGCGTCCGCGGCTGCCCGCGGCGCGTCGGCCCACACGGCCGAGCTCCGGGTCCGCGCTCTCCCACGCGGGGGCGCCCACGCGGTCGGCACCAGAGGCCTCGGCATAGGGGTAGCGGTCGAGTTCGCCCGGGCCGGCCAGGCCGGAGTCGGCGGAGCGGGCGGCGGTCATCATGGTCTGCGCAAGGGTACTCACGGATCCTTTGTCGGCGTTGGCTCCAACTCCCTTGAGGTCTTTGGTGAAAAGCACACGAAAGGGTGATCGCTCACCCCGTCGCAATTGACGCCTTATCGGAAAGAAATGGGCTTTCTTCGGGGAGTTGTGCACACGGCGGGAACGGAAGGGTCCGGACGGTCGTCATCGGACCCTGCTCCGCAGGGTCGTGAGCAGATATGCGCAGAGCAGGGCGGTCAGCGACAACATCAGTGCACCGCCCACGGGTTGGGCGATCACCCGCACGACGGCCGCCAGATAGCGTTCGCCCCCGAACGGCCACTGCATCAGCACCAGCTCGCGCAGCCTCAGGGGGAACCCTGCCGCGGTCCGCACAGACGGCCCCTCCAAGGTCTTCTGTACGAGCGGTACGACGAGGACCGGCACCGCGACCACCGCCGCGAGCCCGGCGGTCGTGGACCGGAAGGTTCCCGCGGCCAGCACACCTGCCCAGGCGCAGCCCACCACGAGGCCGATCCAACTCGCACTCAGAGCAAGCCAGTCCGCGGGAACATCGGTGAGCTCCCGTCCGTAGACGAGGTACAGCATTTCGAGGTCGCATCCCACGGTGAGGAAGGCCAGCGTCAGCGCCGTGGCAGAGGCGACGAGGAGTTTGGCGGCGAGCAGTCCCATGCGTCGGGGGACAGTCCCGCGGTCCGCGGCCAGAGCAGGGTGGCGGAATTCGTCACCGAAGGCGATGGCGCCGAGCAGACCCGCGCCGAGCGCGGCGGGCGGCAGCGGAAATTCCCGCGGCCAGGCGGCAAGGAGACGCGGCTGGGGCGTGTGACCGATTCTGGCCAGGAGGACGGACAGGAGGGCCGACGTGACGAGAACGGCGGCCGCCGTGAGGTAGCCGGTGCCCACTCCGGCGGCGCGGCGCAGCTCATAGCGCAGGGGACGCAGCGGGCTCGGGGCCTGACGTACGGCGATGGGGGGCGGGAGGGGAGGCAGGGTGGTCGAGGCCAGGGTCTCGGCCGGACGAGGCCCTTCCGCCGCGTGTGCGTCCCCCTCGGCGGACGGCGAAGCGGCGGGCCCCATGTCGCCGGTCTCGTCGGCGAGTTGATGTACGAGGACGCCGTGCCGGAAGGCGGTCTCGCCGACGTCGGCGCATGTGCTGCCATACACCAAGAGCCGGTTGCCGTCCTCGCGGACGACCTCGATCGAGCGCTGTGCGGTGCGTGCCTCCTTGGCCAGCAGGGCGCTGAGCCGGACGGCGTGCGGACTGCGGACCGCGACCCGGGGGCGGAGCCGGGTGCGGGCGAACTCCGCGACCTCCTGGTCCGCGACGAGCCGCCCCTCCTCCAGCGTGACGACCCGGTCGGAGGTTCGCGCGGCCTCCTTGGGGTCGTCCGTGGTGAACAGCACGGTGCCGCCCTGGGCCGCGTGCGCGCGGAGCATTCCGTGCATCCAGCGGCCTTCGCCGGCGGAGAGTCCCTCGGCAGGGGCGTCGAGGACGAGGGTGTGCGGGTCGGACAGGAGTGCGCACGCCAGGCCGAGGCGGCGATCCATACCGCGCGAGAGCGTGCCCAGGCGTTCGTCGCGGAGGCTGACGAGCCCGACAACATCGAGTACTTCGTCCGCGCGTCCCACGGGCACACCAGTGGCGGCACACAGCATGCGGAGTTGGCCGCGGACCGTCCGCGCCGGGTGACCGGGCACCTCCCCCAGGAGCACCCCGACTTCACGCGACGGATGGGCGATCCGATGCAGCGGGCGGCCTCTGAAGTAGGTGATTCCGCGGCCCTGTTGGAGTTCAAGCATGAGCTTCAGCGCAGTCGTCTTGCCCGCGCCCGGGACTCCGAGGACCGCGGTGACGTGGCCCGCGCGCGCCTCGAAGGACACGTCGTCGACAGCGGGCGGAAGCTCCTTGCGAGGGTTGCTGGTCAGTCCGATGGCCTGGATCACCCGAAGCAAGATAGCGCGATATTTCCGGAATTCCGGGCACCTCGGGGCTCGCCTCGGGAAGGCCTCACACCTCTGGTGAGCAGATCCCGGCCGCCTCGGCCGCGACCGGTGATCCCGCCCAGGTCAGACCTCGGGGCGCAGCATCGGCGGGTTGAGCAGCGTGGCGCCGCCCGCGCGGAAGAGCTGGGCGGGGCGGCCGCCCTGGCGCGTGGTCGTGCCGCCCGTGGGCACCAGGAAGCCCGGCGTGCCCGTCACCTTGCGGTGGAAGTTGCGCGGGTCGAGCGCCACGCCCCATACCGCCTCGTACACGCGGCGCAACTCGCCGACGGTGAACTCGGTCGGGCAGAAGGCGGTGGCCAGCGACGAGTACTCGATCTTGGACCGAGCACGCTCCACACCGTCCGAGAGGATCTGCGCGTGGTCGAAGGCGAGCGGCGCAGCCTGCTCCCCGTCGCGTCCGTAACCACCCTGCTGCAGCAGCTCCTCGACGGGCGCCCAGCGCGCGCTCTTGGCGTCGCCACCCGCCCGGGGCGCCGGCAGATCGGGAGCCAGCGCGAGATGAGCGACGCTGACCACCCGCATCCGCGGGTCACGCTTGGGGTCGCCGTACGTCGCGAGCTGCTCCAGGTGCGCGCCGTTGTCCTGCGCGGGGGCGGACGGGTCGTGGGCACACAGCCCGGTCTCCTCGACCAGCTCACGCGCCGCCGCCTGGGCCAGATCCTCGTCGGGCCGTACGAAGCCGCCCGGCAGCGCCCAGCGCCCTTGGAAGGGCTGCTCACCCCTCCGCACCGCCAGCGCGCACAGGGCATGGCGGCGCACGGTCAGCACGACCAGGTCCACGGTCACGGCAAAGGGCGGAAAGGCCGACGGGTCGTAGGGCATGTCGCGATCATAGTCGTCTGCCTGACGATAAACACTCCTTTCGTCAGCCGCTCCCAGAGTTGATCCACTTCCGCCCGGTACGGAGCGCACCAGCTGCCGCGGGTCGCGGTCCGAGGACGCGTCTCACAAGGTCACACCCCCAACTGCAGTCCGTCGGCCGCCTCCTCGACCATGGCGAGGCCGAGCCTGCTGACGCGTACGGAGAAGGGCGCGCCCGAGATCCGCAGTCCCGTCAGCCCGATCTCGCCCAGCGGCGCACCACGGACCGGGCACAGCGTCACCGTTCCGGCCGGGGCGTCGGGGCGGATCCCGGCCAGGGAGGTGAGCAGCAGCACCCCGGCGGCCGCGGCCACGGCCGCCGGTCGGCAGGCCGCGGGATGAGGCAGCGGGACGCTCCCCTCCGTGCGCGGCTCCCCCGCGTACATCTCGGGCAGCCGATGGCCGAAGGCCTCGGCCGCCGCGAGCACGCCGCGCAGCAGCGAGTTCGCCTCTTTCTCGTAGCCCGCGGCGGCCAGCCCCGCCACGGCGACCACCGTCTCCTGAACGCGCACGGCGCCACCGCGATGACCGAACGGGTTGTACGCCGCCTCCTTCGTCTCCAGGCTGCGCAACCCCCAGCCCGAGTCCATGGTCGGGCCGCCGAACAGCCGCGCCAACTGCTCGGTCTGCACCTTGTCGAGCAGGCCGGGAGCCAGCACTCCGCAACCCAGCAGACCGGTGTCGAGGAGGTGGGCGGTGCCGGAGCCCAGGTGTGGCACGAGCCGCCCGTCCGGAGCCCGGGCGCCCGCCGGTCTGCCGCCTCCCCGGTCTTCGACCCAGAAGTCGTCACGGAACGCCGTCCGTAGCTCTTGGGCCCACTGCCGCAGCCCCGCACCCCCCGGCCGGCCATGCGCGTCGAGCAGATCGGCGCCCAGCAGTGCCGCCCGGTGGGCGTGAGCCTGTGTCTCGCAGCGGAGCGGCCCGCCGGGGTGTGGATCGGGAAGATAGATGCCGTCGCCGACGGTGGTCCGCAGCCACTCGAGGCACCGCTCGGCCGCGGGCACCAACTCCTCGACCTCCTGCTCCGCAAGCCCCCAACGGCGGGCCTCCGCGAGCAGCACGGGGAAGAGCAGCGTCGCCTCGGTCGCCGTGCAGCCCGGCGGCAGATGCGGCCCTCCGTCCCGGCGCGGTCCTGGAATCAGGCCGGATCGCGGTCCCGGACCGGCGAGTTGAGTGCGGGCGAGAGTCCGCAGGGTGCCCGCGGCGAGGCGAGTTCCTAGCGGCAGCGTCATCCGCGCCGCCGCGAGCGCCTCCCCCGGCGCCAGGCCACACCGCCAGGGAGCCCCCGCCGCGAGGTGTGTGTCGGACGGGTGCCGGGTGTCGCGCAGCAGCAGCGCCTGGAGATCCTCGACGCAGGTGCGCAGGAATGCGCCGACTCTGGGGTCGTCGCCCGCTGCCCGGGCCGGAGCGAACGGGCTCGCCGCGCCGCGTCCCAGCACGCCGATGGGCCCGGCACCGTCCGGCCGTACGCGCAGCTCCACGCTCCGGGTACCACCCGGCGGCAGTTCGAGCTCCCAGCGCAGCAGCCCCGCGGAGGCCAGGGCGTCGCTGGGCGGCGGGTCGGCGGTGACGGCCGAGTGCCCCGTAGGGCAGGACCACCGCAGGCCGGAGTCGTGGACGCTGGCAGGCAATTCGGGTCCGGCCCGGCCCGAGGCAACCGCACCCAGTCCGGCAAGATCCGTGCCGAGCGCGACCTCGACGGGCAGGCGCAGGGTACGAGGGGCCGCGCTCTGCAGGGTGATCCGCTCGGTGCCGTCCGCGTACCGCGTCCGTTCGACGACCACGTCCGGATCCGGGCCCGCGTGGGGGGACGCACGCAGCGTCCCCACGAAGCGCGCTCGGTCGGCCGCGACCATCCTGGCCTGCACAGCGAGCGGTTCCCGGCCGGCGACCCTCACCTGGCAGCGGGAGAGCATGCGTCGCCCCGCTCGGTAGAACCCCTCCAGCCCCTGGCCGGTCAACTGCCCCTGCTCCGTCGAGATCGCCAGCCCCGGCAGGGCAACGCAGATCAGGGCCGTGTGAGCGGGCGGCAGGTCCACGGTCCGGCGCGGTGTCAGAAGCGACGGTTGGGAAGCCGTGAGGCCGCCCAGTCCCCCGAAGGGGGACGCGGAGCTGTCAAGTCCCGGGAGCGGGGCCGGCGGGTCGCCCGGGCACATGACGGACTGCACGGTCCTGCGCACGTGCGGATGGTCGCCATCGGGGGCCGAAGACGGGCTGGGCAAGGGCATGAGGCATTTCCTCCGCGCTCGATGCGTCTGGAGCGCGCTCGGCGCCGGGTGGGGGGCTCCGTAGGGTCGGGGCCTTTGCGGCGGCGCGGCCCGGTCACGGGTTCCGCCACTCAGGTGAACGGAGCGGCCCTGCCCGGGGTCACGCCCTCGGCCCGGGAAGCCGACCGGATGGCGGTGGGGTGACGGGTCGGCCGGAGCCCCCTTCGCCCAGGGCGCACGCTCGCTCGACCGCCCCGAAGCCAAACCCCGCGCCAGGTCCAGGCCCCACCTCACCCGATTCGATCCGCCCCGCACCAGCCCGGTCCCGACACTCACGTGTCCTCCCCCAACCCGTGCCGATTGGCTTCGCGGCGTGCTCGTGGCCGACGGCTCGTGCCCTCGGCGGCGCGGACCGGTCCTTCCCCGGCGGGCGAGGCCTCGTCGGCGGGTCGGCGTCGGCGGACGCCCGCTGTCCCTGGGCCTCGTCGGCTTGGACGACCTGCTCCGTTCCCTGCCGGGCGCGTACGGCGTCGGCGCCGGGTGGCGGTCCCGGCGCCCGGAAGCCGAGGGTCCGGCGTAGGTGCGACCGATCCGAGTGGCGCCTCGAGACCGGTGGCTTGCTCCGTTTCCGCGGGGGCACGGCCGGTGCGCTCCGCACGTAGGCAACGGCGGATGGACTCCGGGTCCAGGCCCTCGTTGCACGCCTGGTGCAGGAGGCGGGCGAAGAGATAGTCGGGATCGGCACCGAGCGCCATGGCGAGGGCCTCCCGGGCCTCCAGTTCGTCGCCCGTGGACCAGGCGACCCACCCGGCGAGGGTGAGGGGTGCGGCGGCGTGCTCGCGGTAGGGGCCGACGCAGCGGCGGGCCAGCGCTCGCCACAGACGCAGGGCGGGGCCTGCCTCCGCGCCCTCCATCCACTCAGCGGCACGGTCGCGGGTCGTGCGGTCCTGGAGGCCGAGGATCAACATGGCGGCTTCCTCGTGTTCGAGGAGTCCATCGTCACGCAGGTCCGCCGGACGTGTGCCGGACACCGGTGGGGCGTCGGCGAGGCGTCCCATGATCCGCCCGGCCAGTTCGAGAGCCTCCTCGGCCACATCGGCACGGCTCTCGCCGTCCAGGATCCTCGGGACCAGAGCCATGCTCGCCGTATCGAGCGCGACCTCCTGCTCCACGGCGGCCGCCGTCTCCCAGGAAAGGAACCTGGCCGTCAATTCCCGTAGGGATCCACGCACTTGGATGCCCGCGTACGTCGCGGCGGCGGCGAGGACGGACGTCCCGGGCAGCCCCATCGCCTCACCCTCGGGCGGACAGCACCCTTGACCCGGGCAGGTGTACGACCAGAAGCGGCCGTCGGAGATACAGAGGGCCTCGATCACGGGGACGTCGAGGCGACCGCACGCCCTGCGCAGCAGCTGCGCGAGCGGGCGCAGACGCTCCATGACCTCCCGCGCCGATTCACCGCTCCCCGGTTCCTGGCAGAGGTACGCCACCATGCTCTCCGGCCGGGCGCCTCGGCGCTCACTACCCCTGACCAGCCCCTGTGCCAGCTGCTCGGACACCGACGGCCAATCCCCCGCCTGGGCGGGGATACCGATCCGCGCACGGCCGCCGAACCGCCCACGCCGCTCCCGGTCGTGCAGGGCGACCAGCACAATGCTGTCCTCGGGCCGATACCCGAGCAAGTACGGCAGAGCGTCGGCCAGTTCGGCCGGTGTGCGCAACGTGACCTGATGCTCGCCATCGGGACCGCCCGGACCACCGGGGGTACCGGGGACGCCGTGACCCACGTACCGTTCTGACCGGCCATGGCCGACGTGACCGTCGCCATCACGCCCCACCTGCCCGATGAGCTCGCCCCGTCCCGCCCGATCCGCAGGCGCATCACGTCCTACGCACCCGCCGAACTCGCTCTGCCCGGGAAGCCCGCCGGGCAGGTCCTGCCCGGCGGGCCCGGACCGACCGCCCGGCCCGCTCCGCCCGTCGCGCTCACCGCCTCCGCCACAGCTGTCGTGTCCGCCCTGCCCGTCCTGCCGACCGAGCCCGCAGATGTCCTCGTCGCCGGACCTGCCGGCCGCTTCGTCGTGATTCGTCATGCCGTGACCATCCCGCGGATCGCAGAATTCCGCTTCGCCCTGTGGATAACCACGACCATGACCACGTCAGAAGTTGTCCACAGCTCGACCGGCTCGTTCGCGCAATGTCCGAGCCATCGGGTTGCATGGGGCCATGACCAACGAAGACCCGCGACCCACAGTCACCGAAGACCTCCGTACCGCGGCCGATGCCGTACTGGCCCGTCTCGTCGGCGCCCAGGCCGGCCAGGCCCGGCTCCGCGAGGACCAGTGGCGCGCCATCGAGGCGCTGGTGGCCGACAAGCGCAGAGCCCTGGTCGTGCAGCGCACCGGCTGGGGCAAGTCCGCGGTGTACTTCGTCGCGACCGCGCTGCTGCGCGAGCGAGGCGCCGGGCCCACGGTGATCGTCTCGCCGCTGCTCGCGCTCATGCGCAACCAGGTTGAGGCGGCCGCCCGGGCCGGAATCCACGCGCGGACGATCAACTCCTCCAACACGGAGGAGTGGGAGACGATCCAGGCCGAGGTCGCCGCGAGCGAGGTCGACGTTCTCCTGGTGAGCCCGGAGCGGCTCAACAATCCGGACTTCCGCGACCAGGTGCTGCCCAAGCTGGCAGCGGCGACCGGCCTGCTCGTGGTCGACGAGGCGCACTGCATCTCCGACTGGGGCCACGACTTCCGGCCGGACTATCGCCGGCTGCGCACCATGCTCGCCGACCTCCCGCCCGGCGTGCCCGTCCTGGCCACCACAGCGACGGCCAACGCGCGCGTGACGGCCGATGTCGCCGAGCAGCTGGGCACCGGAGCCAGCACGGACGCCCTTGTCCTGCGCGGGCCGCTGGACCGGGAGAGCCTGAGCCTCGGCGTACTGCGGCTGCCCGACGCCGCCCACCGGATGGCCTGGCTGGCCGAGCATCTGAAGGACCTGCCGGGCTCGGGCATCATCTACACGCTCACGGTGGCAGCCGCCGAGGAGGTCACGGCCTTCCTGCGCCAGAGCGGGCACACGGTGACGTCGTACACGGGGAAGACGGAGAACGCGGACCGCCAGCAGGCCGAGGAGGACCTCCTCGCCAATCGTGTCAAGGCCCTGGTCGCCACGTCCGCGCTGGGCATGGGCTTCGACAAGCCCGACCTGGGGTTTGTGGTGCACCTGGGTTCGCCCTCGTCCCCCATCGCCTACTACCAGCAGGTGGGGCGCGCGGGCCGCGGCGTGGAGCATGCCGAGGTGCTGCTCCTGCCGGGCAAGGAGGACCAGGCGATCTGGGAGTACTTCGCCTCGATCGCCTTCCCTCCGGAGGAGCAGGTGCGCCGCACGCTGGACGTCCTTGCCAGGGCCGAACGGCCGCTCTCGCTGCCCGCGCTGGAACCACTGGTCGAGCTGCGCAGATCACGTCTGGAGACCATGCTCAAGGTGCTCGACGTGGACGGGGCGGTGCGCCGGGTTCAGGGCGGCTGGATCTCCACCGGCACTCCGTGGACGTACGACACCGAGCGCTATGCCTGGGTCGCCAAGCAGCGGGCTGCCGAGCAGCAGGCGATGCGGGACTACGTCACGACGACCGGCTGCCGGATGGAGTTTCTGCGGCGGCAGCTGGACGACGAGGGGGCGGCACCGTGCGGGCGCTGCGACAACTGCGCGGGAGCGCGGTTCGAGGCGTCCGTGTCCCCCGAGGCGCTGAACGCGGCCAACGGCGAGCTGGGCCGAGCGGGCGTCGAGGTCGAGCCCCGGAAGATGTGGCCGACCGGTCTGCCGGCGGTCGGAGTCGACCTGAAGGGACGTATTCCGGCCGGTGAGCAGGCCGCTCCGGGGCGCGCTTTGGGGCGGCTCTCGGACATCGGCTGGGGCAACCGGCTGCGACCGATGCTCGCACCCCAGGCCCCGGACGGACCCGTACCGGACGATGTCGCCAAGGCCGTGATCGGCGTACTGACCGACTGGGCCAAGGGACCCGGCGGCTGGGCCTCCGGACAGCCCGACGCGCAGCCGCGCCCGGTCGGCGTCGTGACCGTGGCTTCCCGTACGCGGCCACGGCTGATCGAGTCGCTGGGCGCGCGGATCGCGGAGATCGGCCGGCTGCCGCTGCTGGGTTCCGTGGAGTACGTCGGCGAGGGGTCACCGATCTCCCGGAGCAACAGCGCCCAGCGGCTGAAGGCGCTCGACGGCGCCCTGACCGTCCCCCCTGAGCTGGCCGCCGTCTTGAAGGAAGCGGGCGGTCCGGTCCTGCTCGTGGATGACGCGACCGAGACGGGCTGGACGCTCGCCGTGACCGCCCGCATGCTTCGCCGAGCCGGTGCACAGGGGGTGTTGCCGCTGGTCCTGGCCGTACAGTCGTGACTCACGCATCGCCGAGCGAAACTCTGGGCAGGGATATAGCCGACGCATCGCCCGAAACCGGTCTGTGGCCCCAATTGCT
Source organism: Streptomyces albiflavescens (assembly GCF_014645835.1). Taxonomy (GTDB): domain Bacteria; phylum Actinomycetota; class Actinomycetes; order Streptomycetales; family Streptomycetaceae; genus Streptomyces; species Streptomyces albiflavescens. The sequence goes on along the minus strand of NZ_BMMM01000009.1, from coordinate 103,002 downwards.
CGTTGCCGCAACCAAGTTCGACAGGAAGAATTGAGGTCCGCTCCCCGCACGGTTCGCCCGTGGTCCGGTAGGGCTCTGCTGCGGCGTGCGCTCCCCCAAGTCCGACCCCGCCCGCAGTGTGGGCGCGTAGCCGAAGGGAGGACCGTGACCTTCGGATTCGCTCCGTCCTCGGCGGCATCCTTGTCGACGTCAGCCGACCTGTCCGCCGCTTCCGCCAACCCAGTGGCTCGGATGCTCGAACCCGCAGAGTGGGCCTCGGCCGGGATTCCGCTGCTGCGCAATCCTCGGGAAGTCGTCAGCGGCCTCCACGCACGGCACCGGCCCAGGCCCTCCACCGCGGTCGTGGCTGTCCTCGACCAGGACGAGCGGCTGGCGGCGAGCGCTTCCTTCATCCGGCGTCCCGCCCCGGCCGACGGCTGGCTGTTCCGCAACGCGCTGCTCGCGCAGCTGCGCCGGGTCATCCCGCACGACCTGCGGCGCCGCACTCCGGTGCGTACGGCGGTGCTGCTCTACTGTCGCGACGGCGATGCGCGTTGGACCGAGGAGGACGGGGCGTGGATGTGGGGCTTGCGGGACGCCTGCACACTCCATGGGCTGCGCTGTGGGGCGTACATCACCCTGACGCGTGACGGCTGGCAGGTCCTCGGCGAGGGCCGCGGTGGACGCCGTCCCAACTCGGAGTCGCTGCCGGAGCCCTTCGCCACGGCCGAGGCGCCGCCACCGCTGCCGCGCGCTGGGGGCGCCACGTCGGAGGTACTGCGCCGGGCAGCCGCCCGCTGAGACGCCCGCCCCAAGGCGCCGCCGCAGGCTGGGGCAGCCCGCTCACACGGCAGTGCCACCTCACGCCGAGCAGCCGAGCAGCCGAGCAGCCGAGCAGCCGAGCAAGGGTGAGACAACGCAGCGGTGATCCAACGATCGGTGGGCCGGCCTCGCGCATCACGCCCACCCCGGGAACGTACGACAGACATAGGACGCAGGCAGCAGACACGCACAGCGGACGCGCACAGCAGCAGGAACACACGAAGGCGCTGCGCGCACGCGGACGCACTGCAGGCATGCCGAGGTGACCGCCGTGCAGGTGCCGCCGCAGCGGCACCCTCAGCGTTCCGCCGAACGAATCCCGGACGGTGTCCGGAGCCCGCTCAGACGCCCGCGCCCAGCACCGAGTTGATCTGCCGCGGGTCGCCGCAGACGATCAGCAGGGCGCCGGCCCGGCTGAGGGCCAGGGGCAGGGCCGAGGCGGCGGCAGCGTCGGGACCGCCGTTGACGGCGACCAGGACCACGGGACGGGACGCGGCCCGGCCCGCGACGGAGGCATCGGCGTAGAAGACGTCGTCGCCCACGTCGTGCTGCGCCCAATACGCGGCCTCGCCGAAGGAGAGTTCGTGCGCGGCCCACGGGTGCGGTTCGCCGGTGGTGATCACCAGCACCTCACCAGGGGCGCGGCCCGACTCCAACAGCAAGTCGACGGCTTCTTCGGCAGCGTCCAGCGCGCCCTGGGCCGAGGCCGGGATCAACTGGATCTGCGGGGTGACGGCAGCCGGTGCGGCAGCCGGTGCGGAAGGTCCCGGCGAGGCCACGACCGGCTCGCGCGGGGTGCGTTGGGTCGGCATCGGCCGGACAGGACCCGGACGGCCGGGACGCGGCGGAGCCGCGGGACGGGGGCCGGGTACGGGGCGGGGGGTCGGCGCGGTGCGGCCACTGGCCGGAGTAGCGCGGGGACCCTGGGCACTCTCGTGAATCTGAGGCTCCTCGGGAATGAGAGGCATGAGCTGATATTTATCAAACGCCGGTGCGACTCGCGTCGGCGGGTGGCACATGAGTGCGAGCGGAATCGTCAGAAATCGAAGCCGAGCTGACCCTCGATCTCCGGAACGCTTCCGTCCGCCCAGCTGCGGACCTTCTTGAGGTGCCGCCACTGGGGCAGCGCATCAAGATACGCCCACGACAACCGGTGGTACGGGGTGGGGCCCCGCTCCTCCAGCGCGGCCTTGTGGACCGGTGACGGGTACCCGGCGTTGGCCGCAAAACCGAAGTCTGCATGGTCGATACCCAGTTCGGCCATCATTTTGTCGCGCTGAACCTTGGCGATCACCGAAGCCGCCGCGACGGCGACACAGGACCGGTCGCCCTTGATCACCGTACGGACCCGCCAGGGAGCGCCGAGATAGTCGTGCTTCCCGTCGAGAATGACCGCGTCGGGGCGGACCGGCAAGGCCTCCAGGGCGCGTACGGCCGCCAGGCGCAGCGCTGCGGTCATCCCCAGGTCGTCGATCTCCTCCGAAGAGGCATGCCCCAGGGCGTATGACGTCACCCATTTCTCCAACTCCGCGGCGAGAGCGGTACGCCGCTTGACGGTCAGGAGCTTGGAGTCGGTGAGCCCTTCGGGCGGACGGCGCAGTCCCGTGACGGCGGCACAGACGGTGACCGGGCCGGCCCACGCGCCGCGGCCCACCTCGTCGACACCGGCAATGATCTTCGCTCCGGTCGTTGCGCGGAGGGAGCGCTCGACGGTGTGTGTGGGTGGTTCGTACGGCATGGCGCCCTCAGCCTACGCCGCCCGGAGTCCCTCGCGACACCCGGGTTTCCCGGAGCAACCAGGGTGTCCGTGCGGGAGTCGATCAGGCGGGCCACCGCCGCAGCAGCGGGACCATCAGGTGGTCGATCATCTCCGCCAGGTCCCGCTCACTCCATTCACTCGCGCACACCTTGGAGCGGTACATCATCATCGCCGGGACGGCGTCGAAGACATAGGCGTTCGCGGCGTCGGGACGGACTTCCCCCCGCTCGATTCCGCGGTCGATGACTTCTCTGAGCAGACGCATGTTCGGCTCGATGACCCCGCCGAGGATCACCCGATGAAAACGTTCGGCCTGGACCGCGTCGCATTCGTAAAGCACCGAACGCAGAGCGAATCCGGGCTGCGAGAACATCGCATCACGCACCCGTCGGCACAGCTCCAGGAGGTCCTCCCGGACGCTCCCGAGGTCGGGCGCCTCCACCGGGCTCGGGAGTCCGGCCTGGAGCGCATCCGCGACAAGATCCTCCTTGGACGGCCAGCGACGATAGACCGCGGCCTTGCCGGTCTGGGCGCGCGCGGCGACACCCTCCATCGTGAGCCCGTTCCAGCCGACCGTGCCGAGCTGCTCCAGCGCGGCCTCCAGGATCGCGCGCTCGAGTACGGCACCGCGTCGGCGCGAGGAGGCCGCCTGAGCGGGGGCGGTCGTCCAACGCGAAGTAACCATCTGAGTGTCTCCGTTGTGCAGGGGGAGCGGGATTTTCGGGGAGGAACGAGCGATCGCGTTCGACGCCACGCGGCAGCGACTTCAGTGAACGCTTGCGTTCACTGTCGGGGACTCACTACCGTTGACGCGACAGTGAACGCGAGCGTTCACTAACGCACTTGTGGGGGACCCATAGTGACAACCTCTCAGTTGATTAAGGACCCAACGCCAGGAGCGGCCCGCCGGGAGGGGCATCCCGGCATCGCGCTCACCGTCATCGCGGCCTGCCAACTCATGGTGGTACTCGACGCGACGATTGTGAACATCGCGCTCCCGCACATTCAAGACGCGCTCAACTTCAGCACGACCGACCTGACATGGGTGATCAGCGCGTACACCCTCACCTTCGGTGGCCTGCTGCTTCTCGGCGCCCGTGCCGGTGACATCCTCGGTCGGCGCCGGATCTTCATGACCGGCATCCTGCTCTTCACCTTCGCCTCGCTGCTCGGCGGACTCGCCCAGGAACCCTGGCAGTTGCTGGCCGCACGGGCCCTGCAGGGCGTAGGTGGCGCGATTGCGTCGCCCACTTCACTGGCGCTCATCACCACCACGTTCCCCGAGGGCCCGGAGCGGAACCGGGCATTCGCCGTCTTCGCCACGGTATCGGCCGGTGGCGGTGCCATCGGTCTGCTTGCCGGCGGCATGCTCACGGAGTGGCTCGACTGGCGGTGGGTCCTCTTCGTCAACGTGCCCATCGGTGTCCTGATCGCCGTGCTCGCACCGATGTACATCAGCGAGTCCGAACGCCATCCCGGGCGCTTCGACATCGCGGGCGCGCTCACCTCGACGGCGGGAATGGCGTCCCTGGTGTACGGCTTCATCCGCGCCGCGGAGGAGGGGTGGCGGGACAGCCTCACCATCGGGTCGTTCGGCGCGGCCGTGGTGCTGCTGCTGGCCTTCGGGGTCATCGAGACCCGGGCCAAGGAGCCCATCACCCCGCTGAAGATGTTCGCCGACCGCAATCGCTCGGGCACGTATGTGATCATGCTGACCCTCGCCGCGGCGATGTTCGGCATGTTCTTCTACATCGTGCTCTTCGTGCAGAACGTGCTGGGGTACAGCCCGATCTCGGCCGGTGTGGCGTTCCTCCCGGTGACGGTCGCGATCGCGGTCGGCGCGGGTCTGTCGCAGCGGTTCCTGCCGGTGCTCGGCCCCAAGCCGTTCATGGTCGTCGGCTCGACGCTCGTCGCACTCGGGCTCTTCTGGCTGACCTTCATCAGCTCGGACAATTCGTACGTCGGTGGAGTGCTCGGCCCGATGCTGCTGTTCGGCTTCGGCATGGGCCTGAACTTCGTGACGCTGACAGTCACCGCGGTCTCGGGTGTGGCCCAGCACGAGGCGGGCGCGGCCTCCGGGCTGCTCAACGTCACCCAGCAGGTGGGCGGTTCACTCGGCCTCTCCATCCTCACCACGGTCTTCGGTTCGGCCAGCCGTGACGAGGCGGAGAAGCAGATGCCGAAGTTCCTGACGGACGGGTCGGCCGAGCAGAAGGCGGAGTTCGCCAAGACGCACCAGCTGCCCGCCCCTTGGGGCCATCAGGTGCTCGCCGAGGGCATCTCGACCGCCTTCATACCGGCGGCCGCGATGGCCGTGCTGGCCCTGATCACGGCCGCCCTGGTGATCCGGGTCCGCAAGAGCGACCTGGACGCCCTCGCCGGCACATCAGGCCCTGCCGCAGGCTGACGGGGGCGCTGCGGATGGCCGGACCGGGTCCGGGGGACCCGAGACGGCGAGGTCGCCGGTCCGGCCATCCGCAGTACACACCTATACGACAGCCAGGGCGCGCCCCTGGACCGAAGGGCGGGAACGGGCGCTCACCGGTACATCTGGTCGTCCACCACCCGGCTGCAGGCGCTCCAGTCCGGGTCCTTCGACGGCGGCCGGTCACGAAGGATGTCCCGCGCGTGTGCCTCGCCCCAACTGGTGGCGTACCAGGGGCCCTCGTCCTCCCCGAGTTCGGTTGCGACCGAGCCCAGCGCGCAGGAACGCAACGGCTCCTTCAGCTTGTCGAGGGCTGGTACGGCATCGGCGGACAGGCTACGCGCGTACTCGAGGTCGAACTTGCCCGTGTCCTCGTACCGCTGAACATTGCGCTCGGCGATGAGACCGTCGGGCGACATCAGTCCGAACGCGAGCACTCCCGCCGCCGCGCTGGCCGCGACGGCACGCGGCAGCCAGCGGGCGCCCCAGACCCCGGCCGCCATGATGAGCACGATGATCAGGCCGAGCCAGAGCTCCACGGCCACCACCGAGACCCTCAGCCGCGTCAGCCCGTAGGCCTCCACATACATGTCCATACGCCGCACCGCCGATGCGACGACAACGAGCGCCAGCGCGCACAGAGTTCCCAGCACACCCCGCACCAACTTCTGGTCGCGCGCCTCGTCGCGCGGCGCCCAGCGCAGCGCGAACACGATGACGAGCAGGGTCAGAAGGGTGACAAGCAGCAGCTGCCAGAAGCCCTGACGGGCGTATTCGGCGTACGTCTGGCCGGTCTTCTTCAGTACGGCGTCGTATCCGCCGAACAGCACGGCCAGTTGGACTGCGTTGAAGGCCGCGAAGAGCACGGTGAGCACGATCAGCGGCAGCGCCCACTCCAAGCGGCCACGCGGGCGGCCCTTGGGCACTTCGACCCGGTCCCACTGGACGGGCGCGGCGGCCGTGTGAGCCGCCGCGAGCGCTCCGACCAGGCCGAGGGCCAGAAGCACAACGCGCCAGGGACCGCCGGAGACGGACGCGTCCGGCATCAGTTCGCCGAGCAGATCCGCGAAGGCGGCGTCGGCCCCCGCGAACAGCGCTCCGAAGACCAGCAGCAGGACAGCCGTCACGGCGAGCGCACGCAGCCCCGCACCCACGCGGCGGCGCGCGCCGCCGAACCGTTCGCGCAGCCCGCGCCAGCCCCAGGTGGGGCCGGTGACCAGGGCGTTGAACACGCCGATGGGGCCGAGCAGGACGGCGGGCCAGGTGCGGCCGCCGTGCAGCGCGAGCGAGCCCAGCGCAACCGCGGCGACGATCGCGAGGAACGAAGGCCAGTCCGCGTCGCGCAGGGCAGGCACGATGAGCAGACCGATGCCACCGATGCCCCATACCAGCGTCCACGCGCGCGTGCGTCGTCCCGCGGCCTGGGCGGCGAAGTACGCGGCGAGCGCGGCGGGGATCGCGACCAACAGGAGATTGAGCGCCAGGCCGTCATCGAGGAGCAGCATGCTGAGCACGCCGGTGGCGAGCGCGGCCCACAGGGTGGCCGTACGCACCGGGGCGGGTGACCGGACCTGAAGCCCGGACAACCCGGGGACGGGAGCGGGCGACGGGTAGGCCCGGTCGGATTCCTCTTTCGCTTCCTCTTCCGCCTCGGTTGCATCCCCCCTGGAGCCGGATTCGGGGCTGGGCCCCGTCGATTCCGGTTCCCCCGGATCTTGCGAGGCCGTGGGTTCTGTCGGATCGGTGGGAGCCGTCGGCTCCGTCGCCTCCTGCGGCCGCCCCGTGGCCTGCCTTGGCTCCTCCCCCTCCCTCGGCTCCTTGGCCTCCGGATCCCTCGGCTTCGCCGGTCTCTGGCCTCTCGGCTCGGACGCGGACGGTATGTCGGACACGGGCACCCCCTCCCAGCCGGCCCCTGGGCAGCCCACAACACGCCACGGTGGCGGACGGCTGCTGACCGGTGTCTCGTCGGCGCACGCCCGTAGTGATCAACAGGCGGCGTGGCGGACAGGGTATGCATGGGCAAGGCGCCTCAGGGAGTGGCGGCCGTGCTGTAGCAAGCCTGTGACAGAGGCGACCGGCATGACCGGCGGCCGCCCGCTCCCGAGACACACCTCCGGGACTTCACGCGGGGCAGCGCGCCCCACGCGGCCGCCCTACGCGCCGCTCGCCGTACGCCCGTACGCGGGACCCGGCACCCAGTCCGGCAGCCCCTCCGTACGCTCCACCCAGGCAGCCGGTGGCGCTCCCGCCCTTCCTGCGGCGACCACCCCGCCCACGATGGCGCAGGTGGTGTCCACATCGCCGCCGACCTGGGCGGTGACCCAGAAGGCCTCTTCGTAGTCGCCGAGGGCCCGGGCCGCCGACCAGAGCGCGAACGGCACGGTGTCGTGCGCCGACGTACGTCGTCCGCAGCCCAGGACGGCGGCCACGGTCGCGGCGTCCCCGTAGTCGAGCATGTCCCGGGCGCGCCGCAGACCCGCGCCGACGGCGCTGCGCGGTACGAGCGCGACGACGCCGTCGAGCAGCGCCTCGGCGCTCGGTGGGCCCGCCGGGTCGGCCGCCAGCGCTGCGGCCGCGGCGACGGCCATGGCGCCGACCACGGCCTCGCGGTGCTGGTGCGTGGGGTACGCGGAGATCTCCGCCTGGTGCGTCGCCTGCTCCGGGTCGTCGGCGTACCAGGCACCCAGGGGGGCGATCCGCATCGCGGCGCCGTTGCCCCACGAGCCCTGCCCCTTGAAGAGGGCGGATGCCAGCTCGCGCCAGTCGCCGCCTTCCCTGATCAGTCGCAGCAGTCTGTTGACCGCGGGCCCGTAGCCCCGGTCGAAGTCGTGGTGCTCGGCGAAGGAGCGGGCCAGTTCGTCCTGGTCGATGCGGTGGTGCGCGGCCAAAACGGCCACGACGGAGCAGGCCATTTCGGTGTCGTCGGTCCACTGCCAGGGGCGGGGCGGCAGCTCACGGCGCTTGAGCAGCGGGTAGTTCGCGGGCACGAAGAACTGCGAGCCCAGCGCGTCCCCCACCGCGAGTCCACGCAGGCCGGCCAGGGCGCGGTCCAGGCGCCTGTCGGGAGAGGAGTCAGCGGTCATCGCCCTGCCACTCTATCCGGTGACTCCGTACGATTCCGGATCACGCCATTGCTCGAAAGGCCGGTCAAGTGTGTACCTGCCGTCCTCCCCCAGAACGAGCATCCGCGTCTCCCCGTTCCCCGGGTTCGACAGCGACTCGAATTCCGCGACCGTCCAGTGGAACCACCGCATACAGAACAGCCGCATGGCCAGGCCATGGGTCACCAGGAGCACGTTCGGCGGGTGATCGGGGGCCTCGAAGCTGCGGTACAGGCTCTCCAGGAAGCCACCGACGCGGTCGTACACGTCGGCCCCGGACTCGCCCTGCGCGAAGCGGTAGAAGAAGTGCCCGTACGCGTCCCGGTAGGCCTTCTGGAGGCGTACGTCGTCACGGTCCTGCCAGTTGCCCCAGTCCTGCTCGCGCAGTCGCGGCTCCTCGCGCACCCGTATGAGCTCGGGGTCGAGGTGGAAGGCGCGGAACGTCTCGTGCGTGCGGCGGTACGGGGACACGTACACGCTTACGCGCTCCCGTCCGAAGAGCTCCCGCAACTGTTTGCCCGTGTCCTCCGCCTGCTGCCACCCCTTCTCCGTGAGCGCCAGAGCATGGTCGGGCTCGCGTTCGTACACGGTGTCATCGGCATTGCCCACCGACTCGCCGTGCCGGACAAGAACGATGCGCCGTGGTCGTGCCATGCCAATGACCCTAGATCGTCTCGCGGCTGATCGAGCACTCGTACGGGCTCCATACGGTGTAGGTCACACAGCCCCCGCGCACAGAACCACGTCACGTGGCCCGATCAGACCGTCCAGCCGGGCTCCAGTTCCACGATGTCACCCGCGAGGGCCGCGACGTCGGCCTCGATCTGGGCCCGCAACGCGAGCCGTTCCACCCGCTCGGCACGGTACTTGCCGTGCTCGGCCGCCGACTGCCACATGGACAGGATCAGGAACTCATGTCCGGGCGCCTCGCCGAACAGGCCGCGCACCATGCCGGGCGAGCCGGCCATCGCGGGGTTCCAGACCTTCTCCTGCATCAAGGCGAAGTGCTCGGCCCGCTCCTCGTGGATCCGGCAGTGGGCCACGCGCACCAGGTCGGCGTCCGTGAAGCGCGGTTCGAAGCCGGTCTTCACGTCGAAGCGATGATCGAACAGTTTGACCTGGGAGTCCTTGAAGGTGCCCGACTGAGCGGCGGCGAGCCGGTCGTGGGAGCGGGCCATGAAGGAGTCGTAGAAGGCACGGCTTTCCCAGAAGGCGAAGATGTGTGCGACGCCGGACCGCCCCCGGCTCCATCCCCCGCCCTGTCCCCGGAATCCCGGCTCCCCCAGAAGCCCCGCCCACTTTCGCTGCCCCCGCTCGAAACCGCGGCGGTCCACCGCGGTGCAGCGAATCCACTTGACCAGCACCGCGCCATCGTAAGGCCACGGAGCGTGGCGCCGGTCACGCTCCGGCAGAGTACATCCGCGCGAGCGCCCCGGCGCGCATGGCACGATGGACAACCGGCCCTGACCGCAGGGTTGTTGGGCCAGGAAGCAGATGGGGAACGGGGAGGGGAGATCTGGTGAACGGTCTCAACAAGGGCATCCGCAAGGTCGAGCTGGCGGTGAAGTGGGATCCGAGTCCCGTGGGGCAGCCCGCGACCGATCTCGACATCATCGCGGCGACCTATCTGGCGGCCGCCCCGGGCGAAGAACCGGCCTACGTTGTCCACTTCGACAGCCGCTCCCCGGACGGCACCATCTATCTGAACCGGGACAGCAAGGACGGCAAGGGCTTCGGCTGGGACGAGGTCATGACACTGGAGCTCGACCGCCTGGACAGCCGCTACGCGCGCGTGGTGGTCGGCGTCCTGATCCAACAGCGCGCCGGTCACAAGACGTTCGTGGGTGTGCTCAACCCCGCCTTCCGTATGCGTGAGGGCTACACCGTCCTGGCGGAGGACGAATTCGACGACGTGCTGGGGGCCACCGCCGCGACCGTCGGGGAGTTCGTGCGCGACGACTCGGGCGAGTGGACTTTCCACCCGGGCATCCACGGCTACGACACGGACCCGGCGACCTTCGCCAGGGTCATGGGCAGCCCTCAGGACGCCTGAATCGCACTCCCTGGAGACCGCATTCCGGAAACGGGCCTCCCCGAAGCACCGTGACACCCGAATCCGACTCTCCGTAGGGCCTGAAAGCGCCGAAGGGCGGCACGGCCGGTGGCCGTGCCGCCCTTCAGGGCTTCGGATCAGCTGCAACCGCTGGTGGAACCGCAGCCCTCACAGATGTAGCAGGAACCAGCCCGCTGCATCTTCGTACCGCAGGAGAAGCACAGAGGGGCGTCCGCCTGGATGCCCAGCTGCATTTCCACCAGTTCGGCACTGGTGTGGGCCTGCTTCGGGGCGGGCTTGGCCGCCTCGACCTCGGCCTTCGGGACGGCGACGGCCTTCAGCTCCTGCGCGCGGGGCGCGGACTGGGCCAGACCCTCGACGTCGACCTCGTCGTCGGCGGGCTCGTAGGAACCCGTCTCCAGATGACGCTGACGCTCCTCGGCGGAGTGGATACCGAGCGCGGAGCGGGTCTCGAAGGGCAGGAAGTCCAGCGCCAGGCGACGGAAGATGTAGTCGACGATCGACTGCGCCATCCGCACGTCCGGGTCGTCCGTCATACCGGCCGGCTCGAAGCGCATGTTCGTGAACTTCGAGACGTACGTCTCCAGGGGCACGCCGTACTGCAGACCCACCGAGACGGCGATCGAGAAGGCGTCCATCATGCCCGCGAGGGTGGAGCCCTGCTTCGACATCTTCAGGAAGACCTCGCCGAGACCGTCGTCCGGGTAGGAGTTGGCGGTCATGTAGCCCTCGGCGCCGCCCACCGTGAAGGAGGTGGTGATGCCGGGACGGCCCTTGGGGAGACGCTTGCGGACCGGGCGGTACTCGACGACCTTCTCGACCGCCGTACGGATGGTCTCCTCGGCCTTGGCCGTGACCTCGGCCTTCTCCTTCTCCTTGGTCTTCGCGGAGAGGGGCTGGCCCACCTTGCAGTTGTCGCGGTAGATCGCGAGCGCCTTGACGCCCATCTTCCACGCCTCGAAGTAGACCTCTTCGACGTCCTCGACGGTCGCCGTCTCCGGCAGGTTGACCGTCTTGGAGAGCGCGCCGGAGATCCACGGCTGGATCGCGGCCATCATGCGGACGTGACCCATCGCGGAGATGGAGCGCTCGCCCATGGCGCAGTCGAAGACCTCGTAGTGCTCGTGCTTGAGGCTCGGGGCGTCGACGACATTGCCGTGCTCGGCGATGTGGGCGACGATCGCCTCGATCTGCTCCTCCTGGTAACCCAGGCGACGCAGGGCCTGCGGCACGGTGCCGTTGACGATCTGCATCGAGCCGCCGCCGACCAGCTTCTTGAACTTGACCAGCGCGAGGTCGGGCTCGAGACCGGTGGTGTCGCAGGACATCGCGAGACCGATCGTGCCGGTCGGGGCGATGACCGAAGCCTGCGCGTTGCGGAAGCCGTTCTTCTCGCCGAGGCGGATCACGTCCTGCCAGGCCTCCGTGGCAGCGGCCCAGATGGGGGTGTCCAGGTCGTCCATGCGGACGGCCGTGGTGTTGGCGTCGGCGTGCTGCTTCATGACGCGCTGGTGGGGCTGCGCGTTGCGGGCGTAGCCGTCGTACGGGCCGACGACCGCGGCGAGCTCGGCGGATCGCTTGTACGACGTACCCGTCATCAGGGAGGTGATGGCACCGGCGAGGGCGCGGCCACCGGCGGAGTCGTAGGCGTGGCCGGTCGCCATCAGGAGGGCGCCGAGGTTGGCGTAGCCGATGCCCAGCTGACGGAAGGCGCGGGTGTTCTCGCCGATCTTCTGAGTCGGGAAGTCCGCGAAGCAGATCGAGATGTCCATCGCGGTGATGACCAGCTCGACGACCTTCGAGAAGCGCTCGACGTCGAAGGACTGGTGGCCCTTGCCGTCGTCCTTCAGGAACTTCATCAGGTTCAGCGAGGCGAGGTTGCAGGACGTGTTGTCCAGGTGCATGTACTCGCTGCACGGGTTCGAGCCGTTGATACGGCCGGACTCCGGGCACGTGTGCCAGTGGTTGATCGTGTCGTCGTACTGAATGCCCGGGTCGGCGCAGGCCCAGGCGGCCTCGGCCATCTTGCGGAACAGCGCCTTGGCGTCGACCTCCTCGATGACCTCGCCGGTCATGCGGGACGTCAGGCCGAACTTGCCGCCCGACTCGACGGCCTTCATGAACGTGTCGTTCACACGGACCGAGTTGTTGGCGTTCTGGTACTGGACGGACGTGATGTCGTCGCCGCCCAGATCCATGTCGAAGCCCGCGTCACGCAGGGCGCGGATCTTCTCCTCCTCCTTGACCTTGGTCTCGATGAAGTCCTCGATGTCGGGGTGGTCGACGTCGAGGATGACCATCTTGGCCGCGCGGCGCGTGGCGCCACCCGACTTGATCGTTCCTGCGGACGCGTCGGCACCGCGCATGAAGGAGACGGGACCCGAGGCGTTGCCGCCCGAGGAGAGGAGCTCCTTGGAGGAGCGGATGCGGGAGAGGTTCAGGCCTGCGCCGGAGCCGCCCTTGAAGATCATGCCCTCTTCCTTGTACCAGTCGAGGATCGACTCCATGGAGTCGTCGACGGACAGGATGAAGCAGGCGGAGACCTGCTGGGGCTGCGGCGTGCCGACGTTGAACCACACCGGGGAGTTGAAGCTGAAGATCTGGTGCAGGAGGGCGTACGCCAGCTCGTGCTCGAAGATCTCGGCGTCGGCGGGCGAGGCGAAGTACTTGTAGTCCTCGCCGGCCTTCCGGTACGTCTTCACAATGCGGTCGATGAGCTGCCTGAGGCTCACCTCGCGCTGCGGGGTGCCGACAGCACCGCGGAAGTACTTGCTGGTGACGATGTTGACCGCGTTCACCGACCAGAAGCCGGGGAACTCGACGCCACGCTGCTCGAAGTTGATCGAGCCGTCGCGCCAGTTGGTCATGACGACGTCACGGCGCTCCCACTCCACCTCGTCGTACGGGTGCACGCCGGGGGTGGTGTGGATGCGCTCGATGCGCAGTCCCTTGCTGGCCTTGGTGCCCTTGGCGCGGGAACCTCGTGCCGGACCGCTCGCCGTCTCTGTCATGCCGCCTCCCTGTATCGGGCTAAAACGCCCTGAAGTGCCTCGTTCTTCCCGTGGCACGGTGTGTGTCTGGTGCTGCGCGCGTCGTGTGCGCGACCGCCCGCAGCAGGTCTGTGGTCGCCGCCGATGAGCCGACTCGAGTCGGCCTTCCCCTCAGTCGGCGGCGCTGGCGGGCACGGGGACCTGGACGGTCTCTCCGGACCCGCGGTCACTTTCCGGGCGCTCCGCGGCGGCGTCTTCGTCGTCCGCCTCGTCCGCGGTGGGCCGCTGCCTCGTCTCTTCCCTGAGTTCCGCGATGGCGGCCTCGAAGTCCTCGAGCGAGTCGAACGCCCGATAGACGGACGCGAACCGCAGATAGGCGACGAGGTCGAGTTCCTGCAACGGGCCGAGTATGGCCAGCCCCACGTCATGGGTGGTCAGTTCGGCGCTTCCGGTGGCCCGCACCGCCTCCTCGACCCGCTGGCCGAGCTGGGCGAGTGCGTCCTCGGTGACAGGCCGCCCCTGGCACGCCTTGCGCACGCCGTTGATGACCTTGGCACGGCTGAAGGGCTCGGTCACGCCGGAGCGCTTGACCACCATCAGCGAGCACGTCTCCACGGTCGTGAAACGACGGGAGCAGTCGGGGCACTGGCGGCGCCTGCGGATCGACGTGCCGTCATCGGTCGTACGACTGTCGACGACGCGGCTGTCGGGGTGCCTGCAGAAGGGGCAGTGCATGGCTCCAACCCTCCTTCACAGCACGACTCATAGGCCTCGCGAGACCCCTTGGGCCCCTCGAAGCAGCCCCAAGCATAGGCGATGGCCGGAGGCCCGAAGACCCGGGGGACCACAACACTTGGGCTGCTGTTGCAATCCAACCACTAGATGTGGGGATCGGCGCGAAAATTGACCCACGAAGCGCGTGTCGCACACGTATTGGCATGTGCCGCACGGCCATACCGATCCCCGACACACGGAGATACCGTGGTGGCCGTGCAGATTGGGGGGTCGGTACCCGGTTGACCGGGTGCCGGATGGCAGACTGGGTCGCGGCCCACATCTGTCGGCACGGTCATCGCTCCGGCGGTGAAGAGTACAGCAATACGCCCCTTTGTCCGCCAGGTGCAGCGTTAGCCATACACCCAGACACATGATCACGGCAGGCAATCCGCGTTTTTTCACTCGAACGTGTGTTTGGCGCAACCTTTCGAAAGCAACTACCGTTGTCCAGCAGGGAGACCATCGAGAGGGGCCGACGTGACCACCACCGCAGACAGTGCCACCATCACTGCCCAGGACCGCTCCCAGGGCCGACTCGAGCCGGTGCATGCGATGAACGAAGCCGTGAATCATGAGGGACCCAAGCGCTCCCTGCCGGGCCGACCTCCAGGCATCCGGGCGGACAGCTCCGGGCTCACGGACCGGCAGCGCCGGGTGATCGAGGTGATCAGGGACTCGGTGCAGCGACGCGGCTACCCACCGTCGATGCGGGAGATCGGACAGGCGGTCGGCCTCTCCAGCACCTCCTCGGTCGCGCATCAGCTGATGGCGCTGGAGCGCAAGGGCTTCCTGCGCCGCGACCCGCACCGCCCGCGCGCGTACGAGGTCCGGGGCTCCGACCAGTCCTCGGTGCAGCCCACCGACACGGCGGGCAAGCCGGCCGCGTCGTACGTCCCGCTGGTCGGCCGGATCGCCGCCGGAGGCCCGATCCTCGCCGAGGAGTCGGTCGAGGACGTCTTCCCCCTCCCCCGCCAGCTGGTCGGTGACGGCGAGCTGTTCGTCCTCAAGGTCGTCGGCGACTCGATGATCGAAGCCGCCATCTGCGACGGAGACTGGGTGACGGTCCGCCGCCAGCCGGTCGCGGAGAACGGCGACATCGTGGCCGCGATGCTCGACGGCGAAGCCACGGTGAAGCGCTTCAAGCGCGAGGACGGGCACGTGTGGCTGCTGCCGCACAACTCCGCGTACCAGCCGATCCCCGGCGATGAGGCGACCATCCTCGGCAAGGTCGTGGCAGTGCTGCGGCGGGTCTGACCACCTGCGAAGGGCGGGACACGCCGCCCCGCCCCTGACCGGGCCCCGGGACCAACTGCGCCGGTTCCGGGGCCCTGCGTTTTTCTGGCCAGGGGCCTTGGCGGGGATATGGGGTTGCTCGGCTGGGGTTTTGCGAAGGGGTGCGCTTCCTGGGCTGGGGCCTTGGGTATGGGGTGCGCTTCTTGGAGCAACGGCTCTGCGTGGGGTGCGCTCCACACGATGGGGGCCTTGTGTGGGGGTGCGATTCCCGGGTCGGGGATCTCGGACTCCGGTGACCGGTTCGGGAACACGCTGGCTTCCCCGGTCGACGGAAGTGACCGGCAACCCCCGCCGATTGGCATGCCGCTCGCCCGATGTGAGCGCACGCTGGGCCGTCCTGCGGAGGACTGCGGGGCTCGCCCGCCGAATGGGCGGCGCGCTCCGAAGGAGCAGACCTGGGCGCGCGCCGAAACGGATGAACACGACGGGTCGGACGCCCTGCTTGCGGAGCGCCTGCCCGGGTCGCCCGGGCACGACACCTCGCTCCCGGCCCGCGCACGACTGACGCCGCACCGCGGGCGAACGTGGCCGGCGCACTCTGGGCCAGGCCGATCCACCCCCGCGGGGCCGCCGCCCAGGCGCTACGCCTCCTCCGTCTTCCTCGCCGCCTCATCGATCGCCGCGAGTGACCTGCGGACCTGATTGCGGTCCGTCGTGTACCAGAACTCGGGCAGTGAGGCCTTGAGGTAGCTGCCATAGCGGGCAGTGGCCAGACGCTGGTCGAGTACGGCGACCACGCCCCGGTCACCCGAGGCTCGTACGAGGCGGCCGGCGCCCTGGGCCATCAAGAGGGCGGCGTGGGTGGCGGCGACCGCCATGAAGCCGTTGCCGCCGTTGTCCTCGACCGCCTTCTGGCGGGCGCTCATCAGTGGGTCGTCGGGGCGTGGGAAGGGGATCTTGTCCATGACGACCAGCTGGCAGCTGGGGCCCGGGACGTCCACGCCCTGCCAGAGCGAGAGTGTGCCGAAGAGGCAGGTCTTGGGATCGGCCGCAAAGTTCTTGATCAGCTCGCCGAGCGTCTCCTCGCCCTGCAGCAGGATCGGGTACTCGGGGATGCGCGTGCGCAGCTCCTCAGCCGCGAGCTGAGCGGCCCGCATCGAGGAGAACAGTCCCAGCGTGCGCCCACCGGCAGCCCGGATCAGCTCGGTGAGCTCGTCCAGCATGTCCCCGCGGTCGCCGTCCCGCGCTGGGCGCGACAGGTGCTTGGCGACGTAGAGAATGCCCTGCTTCGGGTAGTCGAAGGGCGAACCGACATCGACGCCCTTCCACTGCGGGAGATCCTCGCCCTCCGTACCCTCGGGCGCGAGCCCCAGCGATGCTCCCACACCGTTGAAGTCGCCCCCGAGCTTCAGCGTCGCGGAGGTCAGGACGACGGAGCGGTCGGCGAAAAGCTTCTCCCTGAGGAGTCCGGACACGTTCATGGGAGCGACGCGGAGCGATGCGCCGAAGCGGTCGTGGCGCTCGTACCAGACGACGTCCCACTCGGAGCCGTTGGTGATGCGCTCCGCCACGTCGTGCACGGTCTCCACGGAGGCCAGGGCCTGCTTGCGTACCGCGTCCTCGTCCTGGACGGACTTGTCGCGCGTGGAGCCGAGCGCCGAGATCACCGTACGAGCGGCGTCGCGCAGCGCCATCAAGGCATACCCGAGGTCCTCGGGGATCTCCTCCAGGCGCCCCGGCAGCGCCAGCTCCATGAGGCGCTCGAAGCCCTCGGCGGCGGTCTGAAGCTGGTCGGCGGCCTTCTCGTTGACGAGCTTCGCGGCGCGGCGGACGGCGCGGTTGACCTGGCCCGGGGTGAGTTCGCCGGTCGCGACGCCGGTGACCCGGGAGACCAGTTCGTGGGCCTCGTCGACGATCAGCACTTCGTGCTGCGGAAGGACCGGCGCGCCCTCGATGGCGTCGATCGCGAGCAGCGCGTGGTTGGTGACGACGACCTCGGCAAGCTTGGCGCGCTCGCGGGCCATCTCGGCGAAGCACTCCGCCCCGTAGGCGCATTTGGTGGCCCCGACGCACTCCCGGGACGACACGGACACCTGGGCCCAGGCACGGTCGGAGACGCCGGGCGTGAGGTCGTCGCGGTCGCCGGTCTCGGTCTCGTCCGACCAGTCCCGCAGCCGCAGCAGGTCCTTGCCCAGCTTGCTGGTCGGCGCGGCCGCCTCGAACTGATCGAAGAGGCCCTCCTCCTCGTCCTGCGGCACGCCCTCGTGCAGGCGGTGCAGGCACAGATAGTTCGACCGGCCCTTCAGCATCGCGAACTCGGGGCGGCGGCGCAGCAGCGGATGCAGCGCGTCGACAGTGCGCGGCAGGTCACGCTCGACGAGCTGGCGCTGCAGCGCCAGGGTCGCGGTCGCCACGACCACGCGCTCCCCGTGCGCGAGCGCGGGCACCAGGTATCCGAGCGACTTTCCGGTGCCGGTGCCCGCCTGGACCAGCAGGTGGGAGCTGTCGTCGATGGCGTCCGCGACGGCTTCGGCCATGGTCACCTGGCCAGGGCGCTCCGTGCCGCCGACGGCGGTGACAGCGGCATGCAGGAGTTCGGGGAGTGAGGGCTTTGTCATAGCGCTGCCACCCTACGGGGCGCCACCGACAATCGGGCGATCAAGGTGGGGGCGACGGGCGTGATCAAGACGAGTACCGGCCGCGTGATCAAGGCTGGTGAAGGGGGTTCGGGACGGTGCCGTGCACAGCGGCGTGCGGGCGATCGGGGCGGTCGCGGTAACCGTCGAGGTGCAGTCGATTGCGGTTCAGACATAGGCGCTCGATACGGGGAGTGAGCAGGTCGAACATCTCGTAACGCTCCTTGAGCTCGGGAAAACGCGTCTGGTGACGGACGATCTCCTTTCGTACGAGGGACCAGAACTCGCCCTCAGGAACTCCCAGTTGCTCCTCGCAGAGTGGTGCGAGATAGCGGAAAACTCCCACAAAGAGCCCGGAATGGATGAACTGGGTCAGGAACGCGGGCGGCTCGGTGAGCAGCACACGCCGCACGCCCTCCGGCATGGAGGCATGCTCGGGCAGTGGCTCCGCGCTCACGTTGATGTCGTCCACGAAGTCCTTCACAGCGAGCCGCACGGGTACGTCGTGGCCGTCGAAGACAACGATCGCGTTCTCTCCATGTGGGCTGAACACAGTGCCGTAGCGATAGAGACAGTGCAGCAAGGGTGGCAGCAGCGCCGCGAAGAGACGGCGCAGCCAGACCTTCGGTGTCAGCCCCGAGCGGGCGACCAGCTGCGCCGTGAAGGCACGCCCCTCCGGGTCGGTGTGCAGGAGTGCGGCCAGAGTGCGGGCGCGTTCGCCAGGGGCCAGATGTCGGGAGATGGGCTCGCGCCAGATCGCTCCGAGCAGCTCCTTGTACTGATAGGGCACCTCGGGGAGGCCGTCGTACACCGGATGTTCGACGGTCACCGACGCGACCTCGCCGAGCATGATCACTCCGCAGGCGTCACGCAGGAACGGGTCGGCGTCGCGCAAGCCGTGCATCCAGGCGGTGACGGCGGGGGCCGCGAGGGTCCGTTCCGTCGGGATGCCACGCCACACCAGCGTGTTCAGGACGGACAGCGGCAGCTTCACGGCGTGCCGGTCCGGCCGCGAGACATTGAGGAACGTACGGATCGACTGCTGAGGCAGGCGCAGATCTCCGTCCGAGTGCAGCGGCACGATCAGGTCCACGGCGACGTGGGGCGCGAAGAGGGGCAACACGACGTCGTCCCACTGCCAGGGGTGAACGGGCAGATAGAGATACGACTCCGGCGTGAGCCCGCGCGCGCGGAGTACCTCGTCGAAGGATTCCCTCGTGGCGGGGGCGAGCTCGCGCGCGTAAAGGTGTTCCGCGGTGTCGAGGCCCCGGACACCCCTGTAGGCGGCGAGCGTGGTGTGCACCGCGATCCACGGAAGAGCCGTCGCTCGGCGGGCCTCCGGCGCCCAGTGGGCGGCGTCCCTCGCGGAGAAGCCGAGGCGCCCCTTGTTGAGCACGATCCAGGGGTGCCCGGTCTGGTGGCCCTCCAGTTCCGCGTATCCCAGCTCGGCCAGCTCGGCGGCCGAGACGGCATTGTGGTCGAGGCGCGCGTCCGCGGCGATCGTGGTGCTCAGCTCGCGGATGACATGACCGAGCGTCGCTCCGTCGAGCCCCAACGTGCCCCGGGCACGGGTGAGGAAGCCGACCGGGTCGGTGAAGGGCCGGGGCTCCGCCCCTCCCTCTGTGAGGGTGAGCGAATCAGGATCCACGCGCCAACTGCCGTACGCGGTACGGCGGGCGCGGAAGGACAGGTTGCCGCCGGCGTCGAGGCGGAGGATGTAGTGGGCTCGACGGCTGTCGGCCGCAGTCGATTTCCTCTCCGTGTTCGCGCAGGGGACCGAGGACAGGTCCGTTTCTGGGACTGCCGATGCCGAGGCCCGAATGACGTCCCGCTCCGGCTCCGGCTCCGGCTCCGGCTCCGGCTCCGGCTCCGGCTCCGGCTCCGGCTCCGGCTCCGGCTCCGGCTCGATGATCCCCTCGTACGCGAACTCACCGATCATCTTGGCGAGCAGGCGGCGACCGGCCCGATCCCACCGCTCTTTGCGCAGCTCAGGCGGATCGTAGAGGCTGGGCGGCTCTCCGGATGCCGGGGCGGCGGACGGATTCGACACGGGGACTCCTCGACAGGGAACCGGATCGGGACGAGCGGTGTACCAAGAGTGACAGCGCTACAACAGATCGCGCAGGGCCCGGTCTCGGACCATGAGGGCTGCCCGCTTGTCGGGCAGATCGACCTCGGCGGAGAACCGGAAGCCGGCGCTCAGAAAGGCGGAGACGGAGGGGGTGTTGCGAAGGTCGGGTTCCGCGACGACGCGAGCGCATGACGGGCGCTTGTCCAGTACCTGGTCGGCGACAGCTCTGAGCAGGGTGGAGCCGAGGCCACGCCCGCGGTTGGCGACACCGCCGATGAGGAGGTGAATTCCGGTGTCGTGCGGTCGGGCGGGGTAGTGGCGAGCCAGGAGATCGAGATCCGCGCGGTAGATCTCCCAATAGCTCATCGGCGTGCCGTCCAGCACTCCGAGGCACGGGACACTCCGGCCGTCCCCGTCGAGCTGGCGGCACAGATGCTCCTCTGCCACGGACTCGGGCCCCGCCAACTCCCAGAACGCCGCGACGGCAGGGTCGTTCATCCAGCGAGCGATGAGCGGGAGATCGCGTTCGATGCGTACGGGGACGAGGTGGAAGACACCGACGGGCGTAGCGGTGGGCCCCCAGCCACCGACGCGGTCGAGCAGGTCGTCGTCGGCCGGAGCGACGGTGGGGTTCTCCGCCACGTGCCGACGCTCTCCCGTGCCCCCTCCCGAGGCGTCACCCACGTCCCCTCCCGGGGCGTCGATCACGTCTCCTCCCAGGGCGTCGATCACGTCCTCCCGCGTGGCGTCACCGGTCGTCCCGCCGCGTGTCCCGGCTTCCCCGGCGAAAAGCGCGATGAGCTCGTCGGGGAGGCGCAGGTCAAGGGTGTCCTCGCCGTCGGTGCTCGTGCCGGAACCCGAACCGGGACCCGAGCAGGGCCCCGTGTCGGTGGCGAGTTCGGTGGCGGGGGCGGTACCGGCGTCGGTGCT
Organism: Streptomyces albiflavescens; assembly: GCF_014645835.1. Taxonomy (GTDB): domain Bacteria; phylum Actinomycetota; class Actinomycetes; order Streptomycetales; family Streptomycetaceae; genus Streptomyces; species Streptomyces albiflavescens. The sequence continues at coordinate 82,205 of NZ_BMMM01000009.1, read as the reverse complement.
CGCATCGGTGGGAGGCACGGCGACGCTCCTCTCAGGAGACGGGGTGGGTCATGTTCCTCAGGAATGAAGGGGGTTGGAGATGGTGACGTAGACGGACTGGGTGTCCACGGGACCGACGAGTTCGTCGAGGCCGTGCAGCCGGGTCAGCAGGTTGGCCTTGCACCGCAGGACGGGTGATTCGAGCAGGTGGGCGGGCAGAGACGTACGCAATTGAGCCGGGCCGGTGGCCACATCGACGAGGAAGCGGCGGAAGGCGGCGAGCAACAGCCGTTCGTCGGCCAGGCGTTGGGAGCCGAACGCGCCGACGAGGCCGAGCACGTTGTTGATGGCCAGGTAGTAGGCGAAGCGTTCGTCGGTGACCTCGTCGGAGACGAAGGTGTCGCTGTGTTGGCCGATGCCGGGCAGCCGCGCGTCGAGTTCCGCGCGCCGTGACTCGCGGAAGTAGTAGCCCTGGTTGTCGCGGTAGCGGCCACCCTTCGGCCAGCCCTCGGCGTCCAGCAGAAGCAGGGTGTTCTGCTGGTGCGCTTCCAGAGCGATGCCCGCCTCGCTGTCCAGCCAGAGCACGGGGCGTACGACCTGCTCCAGATAACGCAGGAACCACTCGGTGGCGACCGCGCCGCGTGAGCGGCCGGTGCGTCCGGCGAGACCTGTGACGATCTCGGTGAGCCGGGACCGCATGAGGGGCCGGCCGTTTGCGGGGTTCCGTGCGCCGGGTTGGGCGTGCGGCCGGGGCGAGACCAGTCCGGCCACACAACCGGCGTCGTCCGTCGGGCTGAACGGGTTGTGACGAATCATCACGTCGAGCCCGGTCAGAGGGCTGCCGTCCGGGCCGTCGACAGCGAGCCAGGCCGGGTCGCGGACGATGTCGAAGCCCGGGTGGACGGCCTGCCACTGTTTGAACAGGCCGCTGCGCAGCAGACGGTGGACCTCCACACCACGGTGGAGTTCCTTGCGGAGGTTCTCACGCCGGGAGTTGGTGATACGCAGGCCCAGCGAGAGCTTGAGCATCGCGGGGGCACCGGAGCGGTAGACGGTGCGGACCGAGGAGGTGGGGTGCCACGGGGAGCCCTGTGGGCCGAGGTCCTGGAGCAGCCCGGCATCCATCAGGGCCGCGGCCTCCCGACGGTGGCGCACCTCGCGCATCTGCCAGGGGTGCAGCGGCAGGGCGGCATAGCCCTCGGGCAGCGACAGCACCGCGTCGGCCAGCCGTGCGGTGAGCTGCTCCGCCGCGACAGGACGGCCGCGCTCCGTCCACGCCGAGTCGGCTGCCAGCACCGAGGGTGCGACCGCCATCCAGTGCAGGGGGAAGGAGCCGCGCAACTCGGGTGAGTACAGGCGGGCTTCGGCCTCGGAGAGTCCCTCGCGGCCCTTAGGTGTGGGATGCAGCGGGTGGCCCAGCAGCAGGGCCTGCTCGGCGGCGAGAAAGAGGTCGGGCTCGTCGGCGGGGTGTTCCCTGCGATCGCGGATGAACACGGCGGTGCGCCGTACGGAGTCGGCGACGCGCCCGACGAGGTCGGAGCCGTCACCGGCCGGGCTGTGCGGGGCCATCGGAGGTTCGGGGCGCATCGCGGCGGCGTCGAGGAGCGTTCCGCTGGGCCCGGTTGCGCGGGACGTGGTGGCCACCGGGTCGACGGTGCTGGGCGTCGTGTGAGCGGTGGGGGGAGCCAGGCCGACGGTGCTGGGACCCTGGTCGACAGCGGAGAGAGCCGAGTCGCCATGCGCGGCTGTCGAGCTGCCGGTCGCCGTTTGCCGTGAGAGCAGCGCCGCCACCGTGACCGCGTCGGCGGGCGGCGCCTCGTCCGGGCCATCGGCGAGGTAGGGCAGGCCGAAGCGGTGCCAGCCGGTGGCGGACCAGTAGTGCACGCGGGCCAGGAGGGTCATGCCGCTGGCGGGAAGGAGGATGCGGAGGGTGCCGTCGTCGGGGACGGGCAGGTTGTTCTCCCGTACCCAGCAGCGCAGCAGGTTCTCCACGGCCGCCGCCTGGGCTGCGGTCTGCGGATCGGGGTGTTCCAGCAGGTCGGCAGTGGCGCCGCGCAGCCGCTCTGACTCCCGGGCCCCTTCCTTCTGCCGTGGGACCGATTCGGCCCCCGACACGAGCGGGGTCTGCGTGCCACGGGCCGCTCGCTCGTGGATGTGGGGTCGGCCGTCGGGTGCGGGAGTGGCGTTCACGGGAGTTCCTTGTGGGGTCGTTCCGGCTCGTGCGGGGACGAACCGGGTCGGTACGTGGGGCCTTCGGCGTTCCTGGTTGATTCGGGTGGGAGCGGGATGCTTCGGATAGGGGTCGTTGACTGTATGTAAGGGCTTGACCCCCATGCGTGAGAGGGTGTCGACCGGGCTGGAGCCGAGCGGGCGAATGCGGCTCACGTCGGATGTGCCTGACCGGGCGGTCTCCGCTGGGTGAAGGCAAGGGCCCCGCGGCCCGAGGCCGTGCGCCGGACTTCCGGAGCCGACACCCGCCTGACGCCCTTCAGCGCGGCGCTCACCGACCGGCCCTCCGGCACTACGGCGTCCGCCGGCGCCCCGGCTCCCGTCCGTCGCCGTGAAGCTCGCCCTCACCGCGACCCCCATCGGCACGGCGAGGCTCACCGACACGAGGCTCATTTCCGCCACGTCCCAAGTCCCCACCGGCCACTGCCCCCACCGCGTCCGCCAGCCGGTCGAGCACCGCGGTTGTCTGTTCGTCGCTGATGGTCAGGGGAGGGAGGAGACGCACCACGCTCGATTGGCGGCCGCCCAGTTCCACGATCAGGCCGCGGCGAAGGCACTCTCGTTGGACGGCGGCGGCGAGTTCGGGGGCGGCAGGTCGGGGGCCCTCGGCCGCGGGATGCGGGGGCGCTTCGGGGTCGACGAGTTCGACGCCGATCATCAATCCTCGGCCGCGTACGTCGCCGACACAGGGGAACTCGTCGGCGAGTTTGCGGAGTTGGGCCAACATCCGGGCACCCAGCGTCTGCGCACGCTCGGCAAGACTGTTTTCGCGGACGTACGCGAGGGTCGCCGCCCCCGCGGCCATGGCGAGCTGGTTGCCGCGGAACGTGCCGGCGTGGGCGCCGGGTTGCCACACGTCCAGGTCGTCGCGGTAGATGACAACGGCCAGCGGCAGGCTGCCGCCGATGGCCTTCGACAGGACCATCACGTCCGGTGTGATCCCGCTGTGTTCCACGGCCCAGAAGGTGCCGGTCCGGCCGACTCCGGTCTGGATCTCGTCCGCGATCAGGGGGATGTCACGTGCCGCGGTGATCTCACGCATCCGGCGCATCCAGGCGTCGGGCGCGGGAATCACCCCGCCCTCTCCCTGCACGGGTTCGAGGATCATTCCGGCGGGACGCGGCACACCGGACTTGCTGTCGTCGAGCACCGTCTCGGTCCAGCGCGCGCCGAGTTCGGCGCCCCGCGCGCCGCCGACACCGAACGGACAGCGGAAGTCCTGCGGATACGGCAGGCGCGCGACACGTACCTCGGTCGCGCCCCCGGATGCTTCGAGCGCCCCCGCGGTCATCCCGTGGTACGCGCCGGTGAAGGCGAGCATCCCTGTGCGTCCGGTCGCCGCGCGCACCAGCTTGAACGCGGCCTCGACGGCGTCGGTCCCGGCCGGTCCGCAGAACTGGACCCGCGCGCGGTCGGCGAACCCGGGCGGCAGGGTACGGAACAACTCGGTGGTGAAGGCGTCCTTCACGGGCGTGGCGAGGTCGAGGACGTGCAGCGGCGCCCCCGAGTCGAGGACCTTTCTGATCGCCTCCAGGACCACTGGATGGTTGTGCCCGAGGGCCAGCGTTCCGGCACCCGAGAGGCAGTCGAGATAGCGGCGCCCGTCGGCGCCCTCGATCGTCAGCCCGCGCGCCCGCACCGGAACGATCGGAAGGGCACGCGCGTAGGTGCGCGCCGCCGACTCACGCGCCGACTGGCGGCGCAGAATCCCCTCGTGCGCCGCGCGCGCCCCTTCAGAAGCGCCAGGAACAGCCTCCCGCGCCCCCTCGAACACCCCGGGCGCCCCCACCGGCACCACCGCAGACTCGGTCACGGCCACGACTTCAGGTCCTCCCGCTGTCCAGAGGCGAGTTGGCAAGGGGCTCTGAACGCAGGCGGCAGGTCCCCCGTACGTACCAACGACGCGGATCGCACGGGGAAGCGGGTGAGTCGAAGATCCTTGCCGTGACGGAACCGTTGCCGTTCCGTCGGATGTCCCCCACAGCGACCGCATAGTCTTTGGTGCCGTTCAGCCGTACCGATCGATCAAGGCTGATCGGCGCCCATCAGCGCACAGTTCTCATACGCCCAGGGGGAGTTACACCATGCGATCCATACGCCCGCCCTTCGCCGCTCGCCGAGGAAGGAGCGCGCGCCGCAGAACCTCCCCCGTGCTGGCCGCCGTCGGCCTCACGGCGGCGCTGGCTCTGACCGCCACCGCCTGCAACTCGGGCGACGACAAGGCGAGCGGTGAGCCCACCGCGTCCGCCACCCAGAGCGGCGACGACAAGATCAAGATCCCGGACGACATCAAGAACAAGCTCAAGCAGCACGGGATCGACGTCGACAAGTGGAAGAACGGCGCCTGGAAGAACTGGAACAAGGACGACTGGCTGCGCGAGGCCGACGACTTCATCAACCCGATCATCAAGGGGCTGTGGGACCCGGATCGGATGCGCGGCGCCGACGACCCGGACAAGAACAAGGGCGTCGACGACAACGACCTCTCCGGTGACCAGGGCGTCACCGACCCCGAGCCGGCTCCCGTGACCGCACAGGCCGTGAAGACCGCGTACCACGCCAATGTGCCCGAGGCCGGCAAGGTGTTCTTCGACTCCCCCGAGGGCACGATGGTCTGCTCGGCGACGGTGGTCGAGGACCCGGCGCACCCGGGCAAGTCCAACCTCGTGTGGACCGCGGGCCACTGTGTGCACGCCGGCAAGAAGGGCGGCTGGTACCGCAACATCGCCTTCGTACCCTCGTACAACGACTCGGGCAAGACGGCCGCCCAGCTGGAGAAGGCCACCCGCCAGGAGGTCGCTCCGTACGGTGTCTGGTGGAGCGACTGGGCGCAGACCTCGGACCAGTGGATCGAGCAGGGCGGTTCCACAGGCGGCCAGGGAGCCCCGTACGACTTCGCCGTGCTGCATGTGACCCCGGAGAAGGGCAGCGGCGGCAAGTCGCTGGAGGAGACGGTCGGTTCGGCGCTTCCGGTGAACTTCAACGCTCCGGCCGTGCCCAAGGTGTCGAGCATCACGGCGACCGGCTACCCGGCCGCGGCGCCGTTCGACGGTCAGAAGCTGTACCAGTGCACGGACAAGCCGGGACGGTTGTCGGTGGCGCAGTCCGACCCGACGATGTACCGCATCGGGTGCACCATGACCGGTGGTTCGTCCGGTGGCGGCTGGGTGGCCACGGGGTCGGACGGCAAGCCCGCGCTGGTGTCCAACACCTCGATCGGGCCGGTCAAGTTCGGCTGGCTGGCGGGCCCGCGCCTGGGTGATGTGGCCAAGGGTGTGTACGCCTCGGTGAGCAAGAAGTTCGCCGGACAGTGATGCACGCGACGTAACAGGGTTCGGACAGACGACGGTGGGCCTGGTCACAGGAACCTTCACCGGCCCACCGTCGTTCGTCCCCAACTGCGCAGGCATAGTGGGGTGTCGCGTCCGGGCGGGCTTCACGGAGAGCCGCCCCACGCCTGACAAGCACATGACACAAGAGCTCCAACGGGGGTTACACCACCATGCGTTCCTCAAGAAGCCGGCGCACCTTCCTCACCGCCACCGGCCTGGTGGCGGTTCTGGCACTGACCGCCACCGCCTGCAACTCGGGCGACGACAAGGCGAGCGACGAGTCCACCGCCTCCGCGTCGCAGGGCGGCGACGACAAGATCAAGATCCCGGACGACATCAAGGACAAGCTCAAAGACCACGGCATAGATGTCGACCAGTGGGCGAACGGCGGCTGGAAGAACTGGGACAAGGACAAGTGGCTCAGTGAGGCCAAGGACTTCGTCAACCCGGTGATCGAGGGGCTGTGGAAGCCCGAGCGGATGAAGTCCGCCAAGGACCCGGACAAGACGATCTCCGCGAAGGACGCGGCGGCCGACCAGGGCGTCAGCGACCCGGAACCGGCGCCGGTCGAGGCCAAGGCCGAGAAGACCCCGTACCACGACCACGCCGCTCCGGTCGGGAAGGTCTTCTTCGACTCCCCCGAGGGCTCGATGGTCTGCTCGGGCACGGTCATCAAGGACGTGAACCACCCCGGCAAGTCCAACCTCGTGTGGACCGCGGGCCACTGCGTGCACGCCGGCGGCAGCGGAGGCTGGTACCGCAACATCGCGTTCGTCCCGTCCTACAACGACCTCGGCAAGTCCGAGTCCGAGCTGGGCAACGCCGCGGCGTCGGAGATCGCCCCGTACGGTCAGTGGTGGGCGGACTGGGCCGCCACCTCCAACGAGTGGATCTCGGGCGGCGACGAGACGGGCGGCGCGGGCGCTCCGTACGACTACGCCGTGCTGCACGTGAAGCCGGAGCAGGGCAGCAAATCGCTGGAGGAGACGGTCGGCAACGCACTGGACGTGGACTTCTCCGCGCCGTCCGCCCAGGACGTCAGCACGATGGGAGCGTGGGGCTACCCGGCCGCACCGCCGTACAGCGGTCTGAGCATGTTCAAGTGCGTCGACAAGCCGGGCCGTCTGTCGCTGGACCCGACCCTGCCGACGATGTACCGCATCGGATGCACCATGACCGGAGGTTCGTCCGGCGGTGGCTGGTTCCGTGTCGTCGACGGCGAGACGAAGCTCGTCTCGAACACGTCGATCGGCCCGTCCGACAACACCTGGCTGGCGGGACCGCAGCTGGGCAAGGGCGCCGAGGCGCTCTACCAGAACATGAGCAAGGAGTACGGCGGCCAGTAGGCACCGTCGTCCACGTACACGTGCGGAAGGCCCGCACGTACGCGTGCGGAAGGCCCGCCCCCTGCGACAGGGGGCGGGCCTTCCCGCGTCGTACGAGTGCGTACGTGTGTCGCTACCGAAGTGCCGGCGCCGGAACGTACGGTCCGAGATCCGCCGCCAGTTCCTCGTGCACCCGCACCTTGAGCAGCGTGCCCTCCGGGGTGTGCTCCTCGGAGATCACCTCGCCCTCGGTGTGGGCACGGGCGACCAGCTTGCCGTGCGTGTACGGCACGAGCGCCTCGATCTCGACCGAGGGGCGCGGCAGCTCGTTGTCGATGAGCGCGAGCAGCTCGTCGATGCCCTGGCCGGTTCGGGCCGAGACCGCGATGGAACGCTTCTCGATCCGCATCAGCTGCTGGAGCACCAGCGGGTCGGCAGCGTCCGCCTTGTTGATCACGACGATCTCCGGTACGTCGGTGGCGCCGACGTCCCTGATCACCTCGCGCACGGCGGCAAGCTGCTCCTCGGGCGCCGGGTGCGAACCGTCCACCACATGCAGGATCAGGTCCGAGTCGCCGACCTCCTCCATGGTGGAGCGGAAGGCCTCGACCAGGTGGTGCGGCAGGTGGCGTACGAAACCGACCGTGTCGACCAGCGTGTACAGCCGCCCGCTCGGGGTCTCGGCCCTGCGGACGGTCGGGTCCAGGGTCGCGAACAGCGCGTTCTCGACCAGCACGCCCGCGCCCGTGAGGCGGTTGAGCAGGGAAGACTTGCCGGCGTTGGTGTAACCGGCGATGGCGACCGAAGGCACCTTGTTGCGTCGGCGCTCCTGGCGCTTGATCTCGCGGCCCGTCTTCATGTCCGCGATCTCCCGGCGCATCTTCGCCATCTTCTCGCGGATACGGCGCCGGTCCGTCTCGATCTTGGTCTCACCGGGACCACGGGTGGCGAGGCCGCCGCCCTTGCCGCCGCCCATCTGACGCGACAGCGACTGACCCCAGCCGCGCAGCCTCGGCAGCATGTACTGCATCTGCGCGAGCGCGACCTGTGCCTTGCCCTCTCGGGACTTGGCGTGCTGGGCGAAGATGTCGAGGATCAGGGCCGTACGGTCGATGACCTTGACCTTGACGACGTCTTCGAGGTGGATCAGCTGGCCGGGGCTCAGCTCACCGTCGCAGATCACGGTGTCGGCACCGGTCTCCAGGACGATGTCCCGCAGCTCATAGGCCTTGCCGGATCCGATGTACGTGGCCGCGTCGGGCTTGTCGCGGCGCTGGACGACGCCGTCGAGGACGAGCGCGCCCGCGGTCTCCGCGAGGGCCGCCAGCTCGGCGAGCGAGTTGTCCGCGTCCCTGATGGTTCCCGTGGTCCAGACACCGACGAGCACCACGCGCTCCAGGCGGAGCTGTCGGTACTCGACCTCGGTGACGTCCTCGAGCTCGGTGGAGAGGCCCGCCACACGGCGCAGCGCCGCACGCTCGGTGCGGTCGAACTGCTCGCCGTCCCGCTCTCCGTCGATCTCGTGGCTCCAGGCGACGTCCTCTTCCATCAGGGCATCGGCCCGAAGACCTTCGGGGTAGTTCTGCGCGAAGCTCTGCGCGTCCTGGGAAGGGGAAGAAGAGGAGGTCATTGGATCCTTACGTCGATGGGGGACAGCAGTGCGGCGACGGATGCCACCGCCAATCGGAACAACGTCCGAGGCCTCCGGGAGATTCCCGGATTCCGCCGGGCCAACCCCCCGAGGGGCCGCGCCGCCGACCCGAAGATGGTCGCACGGCACGGCCCGTCTCGTCACGCGAGTTACCGCCGGGCCCGTACGCGCTCGTCAGGAGCCTTTGCGCGCTTTCGGGGGGTCGCTCTTCCAGTCCGGGTGCCCCGGCATCGGCGGTGTCTTCTCGCCGTACAGCCACGCCTGGAAGAACCCGCTCAGATCGCGAGCGGCGACGGCGGAAGCGAGGTCCACGAAGTCGGTCGTCGAGGCGACGCCGTCGCGGTGGACGCTCACCCAGGTCCGCTCCAGGCGCTCGAAGGCGGGGCGCCCGATCTCCTGACGCAGCGCGTACAGGGCCAGCGCCGCTCCGTCGTAGACGTTCGGCCGGAAGATGCTGATCTTCTGGCCGGGCTTCGGCCCCTTCGGCGCCGCGGGCGGCCCTCCCGCCGCCCGCCAGGAGTCGGACGCGCGATAGGCCGCCTTCATCCGGTCCTCCATGGGCTTGTGCGCCTTCTCCTCGGCGTACAGAGCCTCGTACCAGGTGGCATGCCCCTCGTTGAGCCACAGGTCGGACCAGGTGTGCGGACTGACGCTGTCGCCGAACCACTGGTGGGAGAGCTCATGCACCATGATCGACTCGACGTACCACTTCGGGTATGCGGGCTCGGTGAAGATCCCTTTCTCGAAGAGCGAGAGTGTTTGTGTCTCCAGTTCGAAGCCGGTCTGGGCCTGGGCCATCAGCAGCCCGTAGGTCTCGAAGGGGTACCGGCCGACCTTCCCCTCCATCCAGGCGATCTGGTCGGGCGTCTTCTTGAGCCACGGCTCGAGCTGCTCACGGTCCTTGGTGGGCACCACATCGCGTACGGGCAGACCGTGCGGCCCGGTCCGGTGCAGCACGCTGGAGCGTCCGATGGACACCTGGGCCAGCTCGGTGGCCATGGGGTGCTCGGTGCGGTACGTCCAGGTGGTGGACCGGCGGGCCCGTTCCGCTCCGGCCGGCAGTCCGTTGGCCACGGCCGTGTACCCGCTGGGCGCGGTGACATGGATGGTGAACTTCGCCTTGTCGGAGGGGTGGTCGTTGCACGGGAAGACCAGGTGCGCGGCGTCGGCCTGGTTGGCCATCGCGAGGCCGTCCTTGGTCTGCACCCAACCGCCGTCCTGGTCCTTGGCGGCGACCGGGTCGCTGGTGTGGTGCACGGTGATGCGCATCCAGTTGCCGACGGGCACCGGCTTCTCCGGCGTCACGATCAGGTCCTCACCGTCGCGGGTGAACGCCGCGGGTGCCCCGTTGACCTGGACCGATCCCACCGTTCCGCGTGCGAAGTCGAGATTGATGCGTTCGAGCCGGGAGGACGTCACGGCGTCGATGGTGGTCACGGCGGTGAGCGGCTTGGTGTTGGTGCCGGGATAGGTGAAGGCGAGGTCGTAGGACTCGACGTCGTATCCGGGGTTCCCCAGGTTCGGGAAGAGGCGGTCACCGATGCCGAGGGACGCGGCCGGGTTGGGAGCGCTCGCGGCGATCAGGCAGACCGAGGCGGCCGAGGCGAGGAGGGCCGCCTTGGTACGGCGAGTCCGGGGGCGTGGGGGCCTTGGGCGGGGGATGAGCAGCATGGACCACCGCTACCAGCGCGCGCCCCTCCAGCGGTGACGACTCGCGCCGGGCCCACCCGAACGGGTCGCCAGGGCGGCCAACGGGTCGACAGGGAGACGGGGGAAAGCCCAGGGAGGCCTAGTGGGCGGCCGCCGCCTGATGCTGCGCCCGGCTCACGTCGTACACCCCCGGCACGTTGCGCATGGCCCGCATCAGCCCGGGAAGGCGTGCCGCGTCCGGCAGTTGGAGCGTGTACGTGTGGCGTACGCGCTGCTGACTGGGGGGTTCGACGGTCGCCGAGACGATGGCGACACCCTCGAGGGCGATGGCTTCGGTGAGGTCGGCGAGCAGATGCGGGCGGCCGAAGGACTCGGCGACCAGCGTGACGCGGCACTCGGTGGTCTCACCCCAGCGCACGCCGACCTCCGCGCGCCCAGCGTTCTTCATGCGCGCCACTCCGGCGCACTCCACGCGGTGGACGGTCACCACTCCCCCGCGCACGGCGAAGCCGGTCACCTCGTCGGGCGGTACGGGCGTACAGCAGCCCGCGAGCCGTACGGTCGCGCCGGGCTGGTCGACGACGGCGTTCGCCGCGGGCCGTGCGGCGCGCACGTCGACCGCACGCCGAGGAGTCGCGGCGGGGGCCTCCTGGGCCGGGGTGCCGCTGGGCGAGGGATGCGCGGCGATCCAGCGCTGGATGGCGATCCGCGCGGCGGGTGTGTGCGCGTGCTCCAGCCACTCCCTGGAGGGCTCGGAGGCGGGGTCCTGACCCATCAGGAGCTGCACGGTGTCACCGTCCCGCAGGACCGTACTGAGCGTCGCCAGGCGGCCGTTGACGCGGGCGCCGATGCAGGCGTGGGCGTCCTCGCCGTACTGCGCGTACGCCGCGTCGACACAACTGGCGCCCTCGGGAAGGCCCAACGAGCCGCCGTCGGCGCGGAAGACGGTGATCTCGCGGTCCTGGGCGAGGTCTTCGCGCAGTGTGGACCAGAACGTGTCCGGGTCCGGGGCGCCTTCCTGCCAGTCGAGGAGCCTGGAGAGCCAGCCGGGACGGGTGGGGTCGGCGCGCTCGCCGTCGAAGGGGCGCTCCCCGTCGCCGTCCGCCGGCTCCTCCGAAGGAGGAGCGTAGGGATTGCCGAGCGCGATGACCCCGGCCTCGGCGACCTTGTGCATCTGGTGGGTGCGGATGAGGACTTCGGCGACCTCGCCGTCGCCGCGCGCGACGGCCGTGTGCAGCGACTGGTACAGGTTGAACTTGGGGACCGCGATGAAGTCCTTGAACTCCGAGACCACCGGCGTGAGACAGGTGTGCAGTTCGCCGAGGACTCCGTAGCAGTCGGCGTCCTCGTTCACCAGCACGAGGAGCCGTCCGAAGTCGGCCCCGCGCATGGGGCCGCGTTTGCGCGACACGCGGTGCACGGAGACGAAGTGGCGTGGCCTTATGAGGACTTCGGCCTGGATCCCGGCGTCGCGCAGAACCGTGCGCACCTCCTCGGCGATCTCCGCGAGCGGATCGTCCTGGCGTGCCGCGTTGTCGGCGATCAGCTCCCTGGTGTGCTCGTACTCCTCGGGGTGCAGGATCGCGAAGACGAGGTCTTCCAGCTCCGTCTTGAGCGCCTGGACGCCGAGCCGTTCGGCGAGCGGGATCAGGACGTCCCGGGTCACCTTGGCGATCCGCGCCTGTTTCTCGGGGCGCATGACGCCGAGGGTCCGCATGTTGTGCAGCCGGTCCGCGAGTTTGATCGACATCACGCGGACGTCGTTGCCGGTCGCGACCAGCATCTTGCGGAACGTCTCCGGCTCGGCGGCGGCCCCGTAGTCGACCTTCTCCAACTTGGTGACGCCGTCCACCAGGTAGCAGACCTCGTCGCCGAACTCCTCGCGCACCTGGTCGAGCGTCACTTCCGTGTCCTCGACGGTGTCGTGGAGCAGGGAGGCGGTCAATGTCGTGGTCTCCGCACCGAGTTCGGCGAGGATCAGGGTCACGGCGAGGGGGTGCGTGATGTACGGCTCGCCGCTCTTGCGCATCTGGCCGCGGTGCGAGGACTCGGCCAGGACGTACGCCCGGCGCAGTGGCTCCAGGCCCGCGTCGGGGTGATGGGCGCGGTGGGCCTCGACCACATGGCCGATCGCGTCGGGCAGCCGGTCGCGTGCCGCGGGGCCGAGCAGCGCGGCCCGGCCCAGACGGCGCAGATCGATCCGCGGAAGGCCCTTCCTGCGATGCGATGGGGGTACCCCCTGCTCGCGCGAGCCCGAGAGTTTGGGGGAGGGCGTGGCAGGACCTGGCGTCGCGGGATTCGTCGCCTCCGCACTCATGGGCACCTCCGGCTGCGTAGACCGGCGGACGGGTGCCCCATGGCGAACACGGCTCAGGGGATGGCGTCGATCCCCCGTCCGGGCCGGTGCTTGATGCTACCGAGCCCACCACGCTCGGCTGACCGCCTCTCGCCGAGCGTGAAACGGATCACCCATTCGAGCGAAGGTTCTGGGGTTTACGGTTTCGAACTTTTGGAACGGGCGGGAGGGCCCACACCTGGCTCGGGGGAGGTGAAGCGGGGTACGACGCCACAGAACCTCAGGGGTGCGCGGCGTCAAAACCGCGGGGCTCGGGCGCGGGCCGCATCGTGGGCCGGAAGGTGCGCGCCGAATCTGGCGGAGGCTCAGTAGTGCGCGGCGCTGCACACCGGCAACGATCAGGAGCGCGCGACGCCACACACCGGCAACGATCAGGAGCGCGCGACGCCACACACCGGCAACGATCAGGAGCGCGCGACGCCACACACCGGCAACGATCAGGAGCGCGCGACGCCACACCGGGAGCGCTCAGGAATGCCCGGCGCGACAAGCGGGAGCGCCCAGGGGTGCGCGGCGCCGTGCCCCGGAAACGCTCAGTGGCGCGCGGCGTCGAGCCACTCCGCGTCGATCTCGCCCTCGGCGACAATCACCGCGGGTCCCGTCATCTCGATCTCGCCGTCCGCGTGCTCGGTGATCACCAGGCGCCCGCCGGGTACGTCGACCGTGTACGTCGCAGGAACCCCGGTCACGGCAGGGTCGGCGCCGTCGCGGCGGGCCGCGGCGACGGCCACGGCACACGCGCCCGTGCCGCACGAGCGGGTCTCTCCGGCGCCGCGCTCGTGGACGCGCAGGGCCACGTGACGCGGACCCCGATCGACCACGAACTCGACATTGACCCCGTCCGGGTACGCCGACGCCGGGCTGAACGGCGGCGGTGTGAACAGGTCACCGGCGTGCGCGAGGTCGTCCACGAAGCTGACGGCGTGCGGGTTGCCCATGTTGACGTTGAGCGCGGGCCAGCTGCGCTCGCCGACACTCACGGTGACGTCCCCTCCGGGGAGGAGCGCCTTGCCCATACCGACCGTCACGTCACCTTCCTTGACAAGGTGCACGTTCTTCACGCCCCCGCGCGTGGCGATCGCGATGTCCCCTTCGGCCACATGACCGGCACGCTGAAGGTAGTGCGCGAACACACGGACTCCGTTGCCGCACATCTCCGCGATCGAGCCGTCGCCGTTGCGGTAGTCCATGAACCACTCCGCCTCGGCCGCCATCTCCTTGGCCTCGGGGTGCGCGGCGGACCGTACGACATGGAGCAGACCGTCACCACCGATGCCCGCGCGACGGTCACACAGGGCCGCGACGGCGGTCGGGGGCAGGTCGATGGCGTTCTCGGGGTCGGGGATGATCACGAAGTCGTTCTCGGTCCCGTGGCCCTTGAGGAAGGCGATCCGCGTGCTCATCCCTCGATCGTACGGGGTCAGTAGGGCACTCCGGCCCACGTGGGAGCGTCTGCGGAGTACGGCCACCAGGACGGATCGGGCCAGGAGGACGGATCGGCACAGTCGGGCTCTGCCTCGGGGCCACGACAGCCGGGCCGTGCCTCGGAGTCAGCGCAGCCGGGCCACGCGCCACACTGCGAGCACCGCCACCGCCGCGACCACCACGACGTACGCGATCACCACGCGCCAGTCCGGACGGCTGCCGGAGCCGCGCTGCGGGAACCCCGGCCAGGTATAGCCGACCCGGCGGGCGGCCATCATGCCCCAGCCCGCGGCGCACGAGCAGATCAGCAGGCCGAGCATGGCGACCACGGCACCGCCGTCACCGAACTCGAAGGCCAACGGGAAGGCGAACATCAGCGAGCCGGTAGCGGCCAGCGTCACGATGGGCGCCAGCTGCCAGATGCGCAGCCGGCGCTGCGGGCGCAGCTCGACCTCGACCTCGGGCCCCGGGGACATCTCGCCGGGCTCGGGCCCATCGGCGGTCACCCCTCCCGGGGTGTCCTCGGGTCCGTCGGAGCTCAGACGCTCCCCGCCCAGACCTGTCTCGTCACCCGGATCGATGCCCAGACGATCTCCGTCCGGATCGGCACCGTGCTCAGCGTCTCGTGCAGTGTCGCGAGGGCCGGCCTCCATCGCCACGCGCCCTCCCAACTCGGACTTCACTGGTCGATCGAAGCTCGATGATGGCACGCCACCATAGGCCGGGATGACGGCCGGAGCGTCCCGATGCCATGACGTGATCAGGCTGTGACCGGTCGTTCGACCAACGCCATTGCGAGCTCCGGGAGTTCCGTGAGGTCCGCCGCAGCCCCACTGAGCCAATGCACCCGAGGGTCGCGCCGGAACCACGAATCCTGACGGCGGGCGAAGCGCTTGGTGGCGCGTACGGTCTCGGCGCGCGCCTCTTCCTCGGTGCACTCCCCCGCGAGCGCCGCAAGGACCTGCTGATATCCGAGTGCGCGTGATGCCGTGCGCCCCTCACGCAAGCCCTGCGTCTCAAGGGCGCGCACCTCGTCGACGAGCCCCGCCGCCCACATCCGGTCGACCCTGCGCGCGATGCGCTCGTCGAGTTCGGGACGCGCCACGTCGACGCCGATCTGGAGGGTGTCGTACACCGAGTCGTGGCCCGGGAGGTTCGCGGTGAAGGGCTTGCCGGTGATCTCGATGACTTCGAGGGCGCGGACGATACGGCGGCCGTTGCTCGGCAGGATCGCGTGGGCGGCCTCGGGGTCCGCCATCGCCAGACGCGCGTGCAACGCGCCGGAGCCGCGCAGCGTGAGCTCCTCCTCCAGCCGGGCCCGTACCTCGGGGTCCGTGCCGGGGAACTCCAGGTTGTCGACGGCCCCGCGGACGTACAGCCCTGAGCCGCCCACCAGAATCGGCCAGCGGCCCTCGGCGAGCAGCGCGTCGATGCGGGCGCGGGCGAGCCGCTGGTACTCGGCGACGCTGGCCGTGACCGTCACGTCCCAGATGTCCAGGAGGTGATGCGGGATCCCTCCGCGCTCCTCGGGCGTCAGCTTGGCGGTGCCGATGTCCATCCCTCGGTACAACTGCATGGAGTCGGCGTTGACGACCTCTCCTCCGAGACGTTGGGCGAGGAAAACGCCCAGATCGGACTTTCCTGCCGCGGTCGGTCCGACGACTGCGATGACCCGGGGGGCGGGGGGTGCGCTACTCACCGTCCCAGTCTCGCAAACCCCACAGCCCCTCCTCGAACGAGTTACGTGACGGCACGCTTCCCGCGTCGTTGCCTGTTGCGAGGTTCCAGCCGCCGGTTTTCCAGGACCGGTGACCCGGGCGACGCAATGGGACGCACCGGGTGACGCGGGATTTCGCCCTCACGAGTAACGTATGGAGTGGATATGGGCGTTTTTGCACGACTTCTCCGGAGGTCGAAGGCTACGGAGGAGGCGTCAACCGCCGAGGCACAGACGGCCGAGACCGAGGCGGAGGTGGCGGAGCAGGCGAAGGGTTCGTCCCCGACCGAGGGCGAGGCGACCGCGGAGGAGACCGCCGAGGCCGCCACCACGGAGGACGTCGACATCCCTCAGCAGCAGACCGCCGAGAAGGCCGCCGACAACGAGGCCGGCGAAGGCGCCCGCAAGTAACTGCCCCGCGAGGGAAGGTGAACCATGGGTCTCCTGGAGAATCTCAAGGCCAAGCTGGCGCCTGCCAAGGACAAGGTCTCGGACCTCGCGCAGCAACACGGCGACAAGGTCACTCACGGTCTCGACAAGGCCGCGAAGGTGGTCGACGAGAAGACCAAGCACAAGTACAGCGACAAGATCCAGACGGGCACGGGCAAGGCGAAGGGCGCCATGGACCGACTCGCGCACAAGGACAGTGACGGCGTCACGCCTCCGCCGGACACGCCGACAACGCCTCCGGCCTCCTGAACGACACACATCGGCGGACTGCCGCGGAGCATCCAGGGCTCCCGGCCGTCCGCCGTGCTCAGGTCCGGTCCCCGGCAGCCCCGGAGGGTCGAGTCCGCTCCGAACCGTGTCCAGGCCCGGGACCCAATCCGCTCAGGGCCGCATGCGGGCGGAGCGGCCCAGAACGGTGCCTGGGGCCGTCTCGCCGTCTTCGGACCCGCACGGCTCAAAGAGCCGCGACTTTCTTGAGAAGGCCCGCTACGACCAGGCCGCCACCAGATATCCCACCCCGTACGGCGCATCGTCGTAGAGCAGCGCGCCGCCCAGCCCCGCGCCCTCGGCCGCGCCCGCGAGGACCTGCCAGGGGGCTCGCCCCGAAACCTTGAGCTCATGGGCCAGTTCGGCGTCCAGCGCCTCGAGGGCCGCCACGTCCGCCGCGCCCAGCGCACGAGCGATCTCCGCGTCGAAGCCCGCCGCGCGCTCGTCCAGATAGCCCGGCGCCTTGAGCGTCCGGCACGCGCTGGCGTCGCCCATCACCAGCAGTGCCACCCGCTCGGCCCGACCAGCGATTTCCCCTCCGACGTGGATACACCGCTCGGCCTCGAGAGGTTCCCCCACCCCGAGACCTTCGACGGGAGCGTCGGACCAACCCGTGCGTTCCAGCAGCCATGCGGCGACGGCGAGCGAGGGCGGAAGCTCACGTGCCGAACGCTCCGCGGCCCCGGGACCCGGCTTGTCTTCCCCGAGGCGTACGTCGAGATCGACACCGAATCCGCGGAACGAGCCCCGCGTGCCCTGTGGGTGCGGTCCACGCCCGCTCTGCTCGGCGGGGCCCACGACGACCAGCAGGTCGGGGCGGGAGGCGGCGAGCAAGCCCAGGGCGTCCGTGCATGCCGCGCGCGCGGCATCCAGTTCGGGCGCCGCACCGGCGGCGACCTGGGGGACGAGCAGCGGCGGACAGGGGCAGACTGCGGCGGCTACAAGCATGATCGGCAGCGTAACGCGCTCAGTAGGTGATCTGTCCCGAATCCCACTCCAGCTCGGTGAGCAGGAAGTGGTACGTGAACACGCCGCCGGCCGAGCCGTCGCCGATGACCATCCAGCCGTCACCGGTGCGGTACCGCCGCATCCGCACCGGGTAGAGCGGGTGCTTCGGGCGGTACAGCCGTACGAACTCACCGAACCGTGTCACGGCCTCCTCGTGCGTGCCGTCGACCGTCGCCATCAGTTCGTACTGCCTGCGCAACGGCCCCTCACCGGGTGGTTTGTCCAGCAGCAGTGCCCATCGAGCCGTTCGCCCGTCCCCCGTCGTCAACGCTCGGCCCGGTCAGTCGCAGCCGCACCCGCTGCCCGTGGCCACCGGCAGCGGCTCCGGAGCTCCGATCTTCGGCAGCCCCAGCATGACGCCCGCAGGCTTCGCGGCCTCGGCTGCGTTGCGCTTCTCCCAGGCGTCCCCCGCGCGCGTGCGGCGGACATCCAGGACGGCGCCCTCGGCGAGCAGGTGGTGCGGGGCGGCGTAGGTGATCTCGACGGTGACGACGTCGCCGGGGCGCACCTCTTCGTCGGGCTTGGTGAAGTGGACCAGGCGGTTGTCGGGGGCGCGACCGGAGAGGCGGTGGGTGGCGCCGTCCTTGCGGCCCTCGCCCTCGGCGACCATCAGCTCCAGGGTGCGGCCGACCTGCTTCTTGTTCTCGTCCCAGGAGATCTCCTCCTGGAGGGCGACGAGACGCTCGTAGCGCGCCTGGACGACCTCCTTGGGGATCTGCCCCTCCATGGTGGCCGCCGGGGTGCCGGGACGCTTGGAGTACTGGAAGGTGAAGGCCTGCGCG
Source organism: Streptomyces albiflavescens (assembly GCF_014645835.1). Lineage (GTDB taxonomy): Bacteria > Actinomycetota > Actinomycetes > Streptomycetales > Streptomycetaceae > Streptomyces > Streptomyces albiflavescens. The sequence continues at coordinate 64,034 of NZ_BMMM01000009.1, read as the reverse complement.
AAGCGGGCTTCGCGGACCGCGTGGAGGGTCTGCTCGAAGTCCTCCTCGGTCTCGCCGGGGAAGCCCACGATGATGTCGGTGGTGATCGCCGCGTGCGGGATGGTGGCCCGCACCTTTTCGATGATCCCCAAGTAGCGATCCTGGCGGTAGGAGCGGCGCATGGCCTTCAGGACGGTGTCCGAACCGGACTGCATCGGCATGTGCAGCTGCGGCATCACGTTCGGCGTCTCGGCCATGGCGGCGATCACGTCGTCGGTGAAGTCGCGGGGGTGCGGCGAGGTGAAGCGCACACGCTCCAGGCCCTCGATCTCGCCACAGGCCCGCAGCAGCTTGCTGAAGGCCTCGCGGTCGCCGATGTCGCTGCCGTAAGCGTTTACGTTCTGCCCGAGCAGCGTGATCTCGGAGACGCCCTCGCCGACCAGGGCCTCGATCTCGGCCAGGATGTCGCCGGTCCTGCGGTCCTTCTCCTTGCCGCGCAGCGCCGGGACGATGCAGAAGGTGCAGGTGTTGTTGCAGCCCACCGAGATGGAGACCCAGGCGGCGTACGCGCTCTCGCGGCGGGTCGGCAGCGTCGACGGGAACGCCTCGAGCGACTCGGCGATCTCGACCTGCGCCTCTTCCTGTACGCGGGCGCGCTCCAGGAGGACCGGAAGCTTGCCGATGTTGTGCGTCCCGAAGACGACGTCCACCCAGGGCGCCTTCTTCACGATGGTGTCGCGGTCCTTCTGCGCGAGACAGCCACCGACGGCGATCTGCATCCCGGGGCGCTTCGTCTTCATCGGGGCGAGGCGGCCGAGGTTGCCGTACAGCCGGTTGTCGGCGTTTTCCCGTACGGCGCAGGTGTTGAAGACGACCACGTCCGCGTCGCCGTCCGAACCTTCGGAGGCGCGCACGTAACCGGCGTCTTCGAGCAACCCCGAGAGCCGCTCGGAATCGTGGACGTTCATCTGGCACCCGTAAGTGCGCACTTCGTAGGTTCTGGGTTCCTGAACGTCCACTGCCTGGCTCCGGTCGCTGCTGCTGGTCATGTCTCAAGGGTAGGCGGTCCCCAGACACGCTTGGCCAAGCGTTCCTGTCCGGCGCACACCTGGCGCGGCAGCGCCCGGCTCAGTCCAGGGCGAAGACTCTTCTCTCTCCGCAGTCGAGGGTGACGGTTCCGGCCTGGGCGAGCGTGTTGAAGATCGTCTCCCCGCAGCCGACCGCCGCCGGTATGCCGAACTCAGCGCACCTGATGGTCATATGGGAGGCCGCTCCGCCGTACCTGGTGACGAGCCCGGCGATATCGTGGGAGAAGAGCCACTCGTAACCGGGGTCGGCGTTCTCGGCCAATACGATGTGTCCGGCCAGGCTGGGAGCGGACCGCCGCATCGCGACGCAGTCGACGAAGGCCACTGGCGCGGTCACCCGGTGGCTGGTGACGAAGTTCGGGATGCGGACCTGGTTCTCGATCACCACCACGTCACGCTCGCCGGTGATGACGTCCGGCAGATGCACCAGCCCATTCAGCTCGTACGACTGTCGGTTGGCCGCGGCGAGTCTCCGCAGTCGGGCGACGTCCTCTGCGGTGATCTCCCTGTTCGCGAGTGCCAGAACATCCTCGACGGACAGGAAGGACAACTCGTCCCGTGACAGACCGTGCCGTGACCCGAAGGCGACGATCAAGTCCATGGCCCGGCTCAGGTTCTTCGTGAACTCGAATTTGTACAGCTCACGCAGTACACGTGTTTCGCGGACGAATTCCAGAAGGACGTCCACGCCGAAATCGAAGCCGAATTCCTCCAGCATTTGCTGGATGCGTCCCCTGGCCGCGCCCGGCAGGGAGTAGGCACGCCGCGCCGACGTGCGGGTGCGGTCGCCGGTGTGCGTGGCCAGGTACCGGTCAGGTTCGTCCGCGTACGTCGGTACGGTGATGTCGTATGTACCGGGTCTGAGATGACCGTAGCGGTCGAGGAACTCCTCGCGCGTCAGCCGGCCCCGTCTGCAACGCTCCAGATCGGCGGTGAAGTGCGTCGAAACGGTCTCGACCGCGGCGAGGAAGTCATCGTGCTGCTGCCTTGTGATCGTCTCGGTGTTGAGCAGAGATCGCCAGAACGCGGTGGCGATGAAGGTGCCGCGGACGATCACGGAGAACGGCAGGGTTCCATAGCAGGCGGCGTCGTCGAGGAGGGCTTCGGCGAGGTGCAGCGGGTCCTCGACGTCCGCCTGGGACAGCAGCCAGGACCTGCGGGCCGCCAGACGCTGGATCCGCTGCTCCATCTCCTGGAACTGTCCGTCGCCACCCCGTACCACCCGGGTGGTCAGCCGGAGTAGGCACTCGCGCAGCTCGGCGATCTCCTCCGTCGTGAAGGCGGCGTCCACCAGCCGCTCCGCGTGGACCGGAAAGTCGAAGTCCAGGGAGGTCACGCAGATGTCGAACTCGGCCTTGTCGTGGAGCTCGGGGTACTGCCGCAAGCGGTCGAGGTAGTAGTCGATCAGCTTGTGGGAGAGAGCGTCGCCCAGGTCGGCAGGCAAGTAGGAGTTGAAGTCGTTGCGGATGTCCACATAGGGGTGGCCCGCCAGGGTCACCATGAGGTGGTGCGGTGAGGGGTCGTGGTAGCCGAGCCGGCCCCGCGCCTCCCGCCAGATCTCCTTCATGACGAGGCGCCGGTACAGAGAGACAGCCAGCGGTCGCGGCCGGGTGCCGATGATTTCGGCGGGGTTCCAATCGGTCATGTCGCTATAGGCCGTGCGGGAACCGTACAGCCCGGCACGGGGCCGGTCGCGGTCCTCGATGACCCGCTTGACCTGCTTGATGGTCGTGTCCACGAAGGTGTCCGCATCGGTGCGGTCCTTCTCCGGGAGGACCAAGGGGCGGGCTTGGAAGACGTACAGCCGGCCGCCGCTGATCGCGAACTCCATGTCGAGGTGTTCCCGTCCGGTGAGCGTGATCAGCTCACGCAGGGTGGCGACAACGGCGTCCAGGGGGGCTTTCAGCTCCGAGCTCGGCGTACGGTGATGCACGCGGACCACACGCTGGGTGTCCCCGGTCCCGGCGGTCACCGTGTCGGTCCGCCCGCCCTCGTCGTAGTTGACGACCAGGTAGGGACCTTCCTTGTGCAGATCGCGGGACAGGGCGACCCCGCTGAGCGTCACATCCGGCAGCATCGGCTGAACCAGGATTTCGAAGCTGCCGAGGTCGAACCCGGGGCTCACGGGCTTGCTCTCGTAGCTGCGCACCACGGTGTCGAGCGCACCCGCCAGGGCATCGGCGGCGTCCGTGTCCACGCCCAGGACGCTGTCGTAGACGCCGGCCGCCGACTCCATGGCGGTGTCCTCGGTCGGGGCACTGCTGCGGACCACGACGAGCCGCCCGGGGAAGCGGGATCGGATGAGCTGGAGGCAGTTCCCGCGGTTCCGGCGCCAGTCGGCCAAGGTCACGGTCATCTGGTCGAGCACCACGGCGGTGGTGACGAGCGAGCGGAGCCGGTCCAGGGTCTGGGCTTTCGTGCCCAGCGGTACGGGGATGGTGGGGGAACTCATACGTAGCATTCCTGTTCGATGACCTCGGACAGTGGCCGTACCACCCTGGGTGCGGCGGAGGCGAGGCGTACGAGGACGTCCGTGTTGATCGTTCCGGCGGCCGCCGCCCAGTCTTGGATGCCCAGTCGGCGATGGCCGTCGCTGCCGAGGAGGACCACCTCGTCGCCGGTTGAGACGCCGGGGATCCCGGTGACGTCGAGGGTGAGGTGGCCCATGCCGACCGGGCCGACGATCGGGGCGTAGCGGCGGGCAACGATGACCCGTCCGCTGTCGGCCAGGGCCCGGGGCAGGCCGTCGGCGAACCCGACGGGCACGATGGCGATGGTGGCGGGCGCTGACGTCACATGGGCGGCGCCGTAGCCGATGCGGGTGCCGGCGGCGACGCTCCGGATCTGCTCGATCCGGGAGGTCATCGACAGCACCGGCTGAAATCGCCCCGCGTCTCCCGGCACGTCCGAGGCGGTGTAGGAGGGCGGCAGGCCGCACAGCAGGATGCCGGGGCGGACCATCTCCAGGGGAGCTCGGCCGTGCAGTCCCGCGGCGATGGCCGCGCTGGCCAAAGCGTGTCGCGTCGGCCGGTACCCGAGAAGCCCGGTCGCGCGGCGGCACGCGTCGTCGAACAGGGAGAGCTGCCGGTCGGCCACATCCTCCTCGGCGCTCGCCAGGTGAGTGTGAAATCCCTCGACGACCACGTTGTCCAGTGCGGCGATCCTGGCCAGGGGGGCCAGGTTCCCCGAGGAGAAGCCAAAGCGGCTCAGGCCGGTGTCGACCTTGACGTGGATGCGCGCCGGGCACCCGAGCGCTCGGGCCGCCCGGCTCACCGCGCGGGCCTGCGCCTCCCCGTACACCGCCTGCCGTATGCCCGCGCGGAGCAGCCCGGGCAGGTCGGCGGTCGGCGCGTGGTTGAGGACGAGGACGGGAGCGTCGATGCCCGCGTCCCGGAGCCGGAACGCCTCCTCTGCGTGCGCGACGGCCAGTTGCTCGACGCCGTGCCGGACGAGCAGCCGGGAGAACGACACCAGACCATGCCCGTACGCGTCCGCCTTGACCACGCCCATGAGGACGGTGGCCGGGTCGACGAGACGACGGACGGAGGCGATGTTGGCGAGAACGGCAGCCTCGCTGATCTCCATCCTCACGCGGTTGGCCGGACTCACCGATCGCTTCCCGGTGCCGTACCGAAGAGGGCGGTGGAGGCGTGCAGCCGCTCGACGACCTGCTTGAACAGCTCGCCGCGCGTGCGGTGGTCGGTGAACATGTCCTTGCTGTTCGCACCGGGGCTGAACAGGACGGCGTGCCCAGGGACGGCGAGGCGGCGGGCCAGCGCCACGGCCTCCTCCAGCGAGTGCGTGGCGGTGACCGCGGTGTAGCCGTGCTGCCGCGCCGCGGCCGCGATCCTCGGGGCCGTCTCACCGATGGTGACCACGTGCGCGACGCGGTCCGCGAAGGCCGCGCACAGCCCGTCGAAGTCAGCGTTCTTGTCGTCCTTGCCGCCGGTGATCAGCACCACGGGGCGGTCGGGAAACGCTTCGACGGCATGGAGCACGGACCATGGGTTGGTCGCCTTGGAGTCGTTGTAGTACGCGACGTCGTCGAAGGTCGCCACATACTCGATGACGTGCTCGCGCCCCGTGTAGCCGGCGATCAGCGCGTCGACCGCCTCGACGGCGGCGCCCCACAACAGCCCGACGGCGACGGCGGCCAGGATGTTCGCCGTGGCGCCCCGCACCCGCAGGCGGTCGAGCCTGGCGACCGGGCGGCAGATGCCGTCGAACCGGGCCGTGATCCAGTCGCCGGAGAGGAAGACCCCCTCAGTGTCGGCCGGGAGTTCACCGTGAGCGGTGAAGTACAGGACCCTGCCTGGGGCGTTCGCCGCAATGGAACGACAGAGGTCGTCGTCGTAGTTGGCGACGGTGGTCCGGTCGGCCGTGTGGTTGCGTACGACGCGGGACTTCAGCGAGATGTAGTAGTCCCAGCCGTACAGGTCCATGTGCTCGGGCCGGACGTTGGTGAGCACGCTGGTCAGGGGCCCGAACCGGTGGCTGTTCTCCAACTGGCCGGCGCTCACCTCGATGACTGCCACGTCATCGGCCGCCATTCCGGTCAGCGCGGAGGTGAACGGCCGGCCGATGTTGCCCGCCACGTGCGTGGTGCGACCGGCGGCGCGCAGGAGTTCGCCGATGAGGACGGTCGTGGTCGACTTACCGTTGGTGCCCGTGATCGCGATGATCGGGCAGGGGCACAGCGCGTAAGCCAGCTCGACCTCGCTCCACACAGGAATGTCCAGTCGGCGGGCGGACTCCAGAACCGGCAGGTCGTTGGGAACCCCCGGACTGCGTATGATCAGGTCGAAGTTCTCCGGGTCCGGGGGCTGTGCCCCGAGGGCGTACGTAATGGAGTGGGACGCCAGCGCGTCGCGTCCCGCGCCCAGTTGGTCGGCCGGGCGATGATCGGTGACCGTCACCGCCGCGCCGCGCGAGGCGCAGCAGGCGGCCGCACTCACGCCGCTGGTGCCGAGTCCTATGACCAGCACTGTGACATCGTCGAGTATCAGCATCGAGCCCCCGTGGTGAATCAACGCTTCGACGGCCGGGGTCGACGGGCCCCGGGGTGCGAAGCATGGTGCGGTGGCGCGCCTTCCACCCGCGGATACGGGAGGAAGGCGGCGCAATCGTGTGACGAACAGGGCGCCGGCGGCGCCTGGTTACCGCTGGCCGACGAGCTCCGCCGCGAGCTCGCGTACGGTTTCCATGTCCTCGAAGTGGATGGTCCGCGAACCGATGATCTGGTAGTTCTCGCTGCCCTTGCCCGCGACAAGCACGGTGTCGCCCTCCCGCGCGGTGCTCAGCGCGACACGGATCGCCTCGCGCCGGTCGGAGATCCTTTCGAAGGACGTGCCGGTCGGGCTGATGCCGGGCACGATGTCGTCGAGGATCTTCTCCGGGTCCTCGCTGCGCGGGTTGTCCGAGGTGAGCACGCAGAAGTCCGAGTACCGGCCGGCGATCTCGCCCATGGGCGCCCGTTTGGTGGCGTCCCGGTCGCCACCGCACCCGAAGACCGTGATCACCCGGCCGCGAGTGAAGTCGCGGATGGTGGACAGGACATTGTCCAGAGCGTCCGGCGAGTGGGCGTAGTCCACGATCACGGGCACCCCGGCGGGCGTCCGGTAGCTTTCGAACCGGCCGGGCGTCGGCGGCAGATCGGCGAGCGCCGCGACGACCTCGTCGAGGTCGTGGCCCAGAGACTGGCAGATCGCCAGCGTGGCCAGCGCGTTCTGCGCCGCGAAGCGGCCCGGGACGGGCAGCGAGACCTGGTACTGCCGACCCGAGCGGTGCAGCGTGAAGCGGGTGCCCTCGGCGTCCACCTCAAGGTCCGAGGAGTAGAAGTCGGCAGCGGGGTCTCCCATGCTGAACGTGGTGATCGCGCCCGGCATCAGGGCAGCGATCTCTGCGCTGACGGGATCGTCCGCGTTGATCACCGCATGGCGGCACAGCCCCTTGAAGAGCTTGAGCTTGGCGTTCTTGTAGTTCTCCATCGTGCCGTGGTCGTCCAGGTGGTCCTGGGTGAAATTGGTGAAGACCCCGACGTCGATCGAGCAGCAGTCCACGCGGTGCAGTTCGAGTGCCATGGACGACGCCTCCAGCACCACGTGCACGGCGCCTTCGTCGCGCATGTACCGCAGCAGGTACTGCAGGTCCACCGCCTCCGGCGTCGTCGGCGTCGTCTTCTCCAGCGCGATCGGCTCCTCGCCGATGCGGTTGCCGGCGGTTCCTACCACCCCGACCCGCGCGCCGGCCCGCCGCAGGACGGCTTCCAGCATGAAGGCCACGGAAGTCTTGCCGTTGGTGCCGGTGATGGCCACGACGTCCATCTCACGGCCAGGCTCCCCGAAGTACCGCGAAGCCACCACCGGCGACGCGATCCGGGTGTCGGCCACACGCACCACGCACACCCCGGCAGGTACGTCCCCGATCTCCCGGTCGACGAGCAACGCCGTCGCGCCGCGTTCCACTGCCTGGTCGACGAACCGGTGCCCGTCCACGCTGAAGCCGCGCACCGCGATGAACAGCGCCCCCTGGTTCAGCTTGCGCGAGTCGTAGGCGACACCAGTGATCTCGACCCCGGTATTGCCGTGGACGATTTCGTGATCGAATCCGTCCAGCAGTTCACTCAGCTTCACAATCAACTCCGATCACATCCACCGGCCAGCCAGGTCTCGCCCACGGATCCGATGTCACCCGGCCCGATGGTCACCAGGGTGTCTCCGGCTCGCAGCGCTTCATCCACGAAGGCGCATATTCCGGGTAAATCTTGTATATAGCGCACATCCCGGCCGGCCGACCGCATGACGCGGACAAGATCGCGGGAGTGGACTCCGTATTCCTCCGTGTCCCGGCCGGCGAAGATGTCGGTGACGACCACGGTCTCCCCAGCGGCGAAGCAGTCGGCGTACTGCTCCATGAAGTCTCGTACGCGAACGTACGAGTTGGGCCGCAGGACCACGAGGATCCGTCCCCCGCGGGCGGCGCCGCGCACCGCGTCCATCGTTGCCGCAATCTCCGTTGGATGACAAGCAATGTCGTCGTAGACCTGGACGCCGTTCCGTGTCCCCTTGCCCTGCACACGCCGCGGCGCTCCCCCGAAGGACTCGATGCCCGCGCGCATGTCGTCGAGCGTCAGCCCACACAGGTGCCCCACGGCCACCGCGGCCAGGACGTTGTCGACGTTGTGCCGGCCCAGCAGGCGCGGCGCGAGGTCGCCCAGCTTCTCACCTCGGTAGGTGACGGAGAACCGGGGACGGCCGTCGTCCCACGTCAGACCCTCCGCCCGGACGTCCGCGTCGGCCGCGGCACCGAAGCTGACCCGTTGCCGTCCCGGCCCCACCGTCAGGGTCCGGGCGCGTGCGCAGTCGGCGGAAGCGACCAGGGTGCCGCCGGGGCGGATCCCGTCCACGAAGCCGCGGAAGGCGTCCATGGTGTCGTCAAGCCCGGCGAAGTAGTCGCTGTGCTCAGCCTTGACGTTGAGCACCACCGCGGTCGACGGTCTCAAGTGCAGGAAGTTGCGGTGGTATTCGCACGCCTCGGCCACGAAGTGCGGCCCGCTTCCCATCCGGTGGTTGCCCCCGTCCGACGTGGCCGCGGTACCGACCGAGGCGCCGGGGTCGAGCCCCGCAGCCGTCAGCATCGCAGTGATCAGCGACGTCACCGTGGTTTTCCCATGGGTCCCCGCGACGGCGATACCCTGCGCGTAGCCACCCATGATCCGGCCGAGCACCTCACCGCGGTCCACCACGGGAAGCCCCCGGGTCCGACCGGCCAGCAGCTCGGGATTGTCCTTGCGGATGGCCGGAGTCGACACGATGAGACGGACGTCCTCATGGACGTTGCCGGAGCGGTGTCCCACCGCTGAGCAGATCCCCGCCTCCCGAACCGCTCGCAGGTTCGCGTTCTCCTCGCGGTCCGATCCGGAGACCCGATAGCCGAACCGATGGAGCATGATGGCCAGGCCACTCATGCTGGAGCCCCCGATACCCACGAAGTGGATCGTCTTCCCCTTGGGGAGAAGACCTATGTCCACCAACTTCCTAGCACCCCCGTGCTTCAGCAAACGCTGCCGTCCACCGCGACGCATCAACGGTGGCAGGGGCGCTGGGATGTCAGGTAGTCGAAACCCCGGTCTGCAGAGCCAGGGACGACACGACAGCGTTCAGCCAATGACGTACTGGTCAGCGCCCAATAGAGCACTGATCATACACATGACATTCCACTTGGCTCTGCACCAATTAAATTGATCAGACATCAGATTCCGCACAGGCCAGGGGACTTGGTTGGTGCGTCGCCTGCACAGCATGAACTCGGTGGGGAGCTGGGGGACATGACGATGACGACAGGCGTGTCGGAGGCGCTGGTCGAGCGGATCGAGCGCGTGGTGCGGTCGGGTGTGGCGGAGCAGATCTACCCGGGGACGGTGTGGGCGGTCGGTGACGTCCACGGTGTCCAAGTGACCGGCGCCTGCGGACATCGGGACGCGTCGGGAGCCGGTCGTGCGATGACCGACGACGTCGTGTTCGACCTCGCCAGCCTGACGAAAATCGTCGCCACCTGGGGTGCGGTGGGCTGCCTCGTCGAGGACGGGCGCCTCGGCCTCGACGACACCCTGGACGCCCACTGGCCCGACCTCCGCGACCGCCCCCTCGGCCGGGTCTCCGTACGCCACCTCCTCACTCACACCGCGGGGCTGCCACTGCGTGCCAATCTCCGACCCCTGTACGGTCCCCGCCGCGAGGCCATCGAGCACGGCGTGCTGCACGACGCCCTCCGCCGCGCTCCCGGCGAAGCCGTCGAGTACACCGACCGCGCCGCCCTGATTCTCGGCTTCCTCGTGGAGCGCCTGACCGGAACCCTGCTGGGGCACTACTGCCGCGACCGGCTCTGGGAGCCCCTCGGCATGCACGACACCCGCTTCGGCCCCCTGTCGGCCGAACAGCGGGCCCGCTGCGCACCCACGGAGTACGACGCCGAGCACGGTTCCCATCTCCAGGGATACGTCCACGACTTCTCGGCCCGCGCCCTCGGGAGCTCGTGCGGAGCGGCCGGCGTCTTCTCCACCGCCGCCGACCTCGGCCGCTTCCTGCGCTACGTCCTCGCCCCGACCGCCGTCCCGGACGGCAGTCCCGGATTCGGCCAGAACTGGGTGCGCGAATCGCTGCGCATCCACACCGGCCGACTGCGACCTGACTGGGGTCTGCTGTGGTTCCCCCCGTTCAACACCACCCCGGAGCACGGCCTCTGGGTGCACTACGGCTTCACCGGCACCGGCATGTGGCTTCGCCCGACCGACGGCCTGTGGGCCGTGCTCCTGACCAACAAGGTCTACTTCTCCCGGGACAGGGAACCGATCATGCGCATACGGGACGCCTTTCAGGCGCTCGTATTCGGCCGGTGATCCCGTAACGGTCCTGTGCCAGGCGGTAGCGGGAGTGGGAATGGGTCCTGTCCCGGTGCGGGCTCACCCCCGTAGTGAGCGGGCCGTCAAGCCGGCCCGGTCCCGCAGCAGGGTGCGCAGGGCGCCGGGGTTCTCGTAGCCGACGCGGCGGGCCACCGTCGCCACGGGCAGGTCGGTGGTGCTCAGGAGGTGCCGGGCCCGCTCGACACGGAGGTCCTGGACGAAGCGGATCGGTGAGCAGCCCAGGGTCCGGCCGACCGCGCGCTGGAGGGTGCGCTCGCTCACCCCGAGGTCGCGTGCGGCCGCGGCGATGGACAGCGGGTCGGCGAGGCGGGCGCGGACCCACTGTTCGAAGGACGACACGAGCGGGTCGTACGCCGCCAGCGCGCTCGGAATCGTGTACGCCGCCTGGGAGGGACGGTCGTCGATGACGAGGAAGCGACGGACCACGTCGGCCAGGGCCGGACTGTGCGCACGCACGATCGCGAGCGCGAGGTCGACATGGCTGAAGGCGGCACCCGCTGTGGTGATGCCGTCGGAGGTCGTGACCATGCGGGTGTCGTCGACGGTGACGGCGGGGTAGCGGCTGCGGAAGACGGGCGCGAGCCACCAACTGGTAGTGGCTCGCCGCCCGTCCAGCACGCCCGACTCGGCGAGCAGGAACGTACCGGTGCAGGACGAGGCCAGCGCGACCCGTTCCGCGCGGGCCCGCGCGAGCAGCTTCCGGGCCGCCTGGTGTTCCGTCGACGCGACGCCAGCGACGAGCGCGTCGGGGCGCCGCTCGGCGAGCGCGGGCAGGACCAGCAGGTCTGTGCCGTCGAGACCACCGGTGGGCGGCACGGGGGTGGTCTCGACGACGTGGCCGAGTCCGGTCCGCACGCGTCGGCGCACCCCCACCGTGTCGATGTCGAAGAGCGGTGGAGGCGTCTCCAGCTGGTCCCGCAGCGCGTTGGCCGAGTGCAGGACATCGAGGACCGCGGACAGTCCGGAATCGAAGACTCCGTCGAGGGTGAGCACGGCGACCTTCATGTCGGAAACGATATCGAACCTGCCGGATCCGACTCCTGCGCGTAGCGGATGCCCCCTCCTAGGGTCGGTCGCATGACCACGTACGAGACCTCTTCCGCCACCCGTTCCCGCACCCACTCCTGGGAGCCCCGCCCCGAGATGACGCCGGACATCCTGACGATGACCGGTCGCGAGATCCTTCAGGGCGCGCTCGACGGGATGTTTCCGCCGGCGTCGATCATGAGCACGCTCGGGTTCCGGCTGACCGATGTCGGCGACGGCTTCACCGCGTTCGAGGGCGACCCCGGTGACCATCTCCTCAACCCGATGGGCACCGTGCACGGAGGATTCCTTGCCACGCTCCTCGACTCGGCACTCGGCTCGGCCGTGATGAGTGGACTGCCCGCCGGGGCCGCGTACACGACCGTCCAGCTGGGCGTGCACCTCGTCCGGCCTGTCATGTCCGACACGCCCACGCTGCGCTGCGAAGGCCGGGCGCTGCACGTCGGACGGACGACGGCCACCGCCGAGGCGCAGGTCATCGGCACACATGACGGCAAGCTGTACGCGCACGGGACGACGACGTGCGCGGTCCTCCAGGCAAGCTGAGCCGACGGGGTCGTCCGCGCGCCGTGGCCGAGCCACAGCACGCGGACGACGGACCACGAGCAGCGACGACGTGGGCGACAGCCGAAGGCGACAGCCGAAGGCGACAGCCGAAGGCGACAGCCGAAGGCGACAGCCGAAGGCGACAGCCGAAGGCGACAGCCGAAGGCGACAGCCGAAGGCGACAGCCGAAGGCGACAGCCGAAGGCGACAGCGACGCGGTGCTACGCGTCAGCCGTACTCCAGCCCTGCTGTCGCAGGACCTCCGAGACGTCCGGGGCACGGTAGTGGTCCCCCTTGAGGACCTTGCCGTCGGCCCTGCGGGCGACCCTGCCGTCGGGGCCCAGCTTCGTCATGTTGGACCGGTGGACCTCGGCGATCACCGCGTCGAGGTCGATCCCGTGGACGAGCGCCGTCCCATACGCCACGTACACGACGTCGGCCAGTTCGTGCGCCAGCCGGTCGAGCGGGCCCGTGACCGAGACCTCGGCGACTTCAGCGGCCTCCTCGGCGAGCAGTTCGCCGCGGTGGGCCGCCAGCGCCGGGGAGACCTCTGTCGGCACGGTGCGGGCGTCGAGGCCGAAAGCGAGGTGGAATTGACGGACCAGGGAGGCGGGAGAGGGCTGCATCCGCCGAAGCCTATCGATCGGCCGAGGTCCCCCGACGACCCCGGTCGATGAGCCCGGCCCTGGTCAGGACTGCCCCCGAACTGGCAGGATCGCGCGCATGTTCCAGGCACTCCCCCGTATCGGCCGGCGCCACGCGCTGCTCGGCTCGGCGGCCGCTTTCGCGGTCTTCGGGCTGCTGTTGTGGTGGCTGGTGCCGAGCGAGGGGTCCCCCAGCGGGACGATCACCTTCAGCACGGGCACGCCGACCGGCGTCTACCAGACGTACGGCAGACTCCTTCAGGGCGCCATCGCCAAGGACATGCCGCGCGTGGACGTACGGCTGCTGAACAGCGACGGGTCGCAGGAGAACGTACGGCGTGTGGCGACGGGGAAGGCCGACTTCACCATCGCGGCGGCCGACGCGGTGGAGACGTACATATTGGAGAACAAGCCGGGAGCGGGGCGGCTGCGCGGCTGCGCGCGGCTCTACGACGACTATGTGCACCTGGTGGTCCCGCGCTCGTCGTCCGTGAAATCCGTGGCGGACCTGCGGGGCAGGACGGTCGCCGTGGGACCGAGTGGTTCCGGGGTGCGGCTGATAGCGAACCATGTGCTCCAGGCGGCCGGACTCGACTCCGAGAAGGACATCAAGCCGCTGGCCGACGGCATCGCGACCATGCCCGGCCTGCTCAAGCAGCACAAGATCGACGCCTTCTTCTGGTCGGGGGGCCTGCCGACGAGTGCGGTGCTGGAGCTCTCCAAGACCTTCGACATCAGGCTGGTGCCGATCGGCAGCGACTTCATCAAGAAGCTGCACGAGCAAGGCGGCGCCTCCCGCTATTACCGGGCCGCGGTGATGCCCGCCGACGCCTATCCCAGGGCGCAGCGCGGCTCGTCCGTGCAGACGCTGGCCGTGGCGAACTACCTGATCACACGGGAGGACGCGGACGCGAAGCTCACCGAGGAGCTCACCCGGACGGTGATCGCCAGCCGCGACCACATAGGCGCCCAGGTGCACGCGGCGCAGCTGGTGGACCTGCGCACGGCCATCTACACGGATCCGCTGCCGCTGCACGAGGGCGCGCGACGCTACTACCGGTCGATCAAGCCGTAGCCGCCGGCACCCCGCGGCCGCTATCCGCTGAGGGGCTCAAGAGGCCGGCCTCGACCTGGGCACCGTCACCGTCACCCGCAGGCCGTGCGGCTCGTGATGTGCGTACGCGATCGAGCCGCCGCCCGCCGCGAGCAGCGCCCGCGAGATGGACAGGCCGAGGCCCGAGCCCTTGATGTTCTGGTGCCCCGCGCTGCGCCAGAAGCGGTCGCCGATGCGGACCAGGTCCTCGTCGCTGAGGCCGGGGCCGCCGTCGGTGACCACGACGGTCGAGACCTCGCCGTTCGAGGCGACCTTCACCTCGACGCTCTCCCCTTCGGGCGTGAACTTCAGCGCGTTGTCGATGACCGCGTCCAGGGCGCTGGACAGCGTGACCGGGTCGGCCCAGGCGGTGGTGGCCGGGCAGGTCCCGGCCAGCCGTACGCCCTTGTTCTCGGCGACCGGCTGCCAGGACGACACGCGCTCGGCCGTCAGCGCGCCGATGTCGGTGAGCCGCAGATCCGCCTCGGCGTGCTCGGCGAGCGCCAGGTCGAGGAGGTCGTCGAGGACCTGGGCGAGGCGCTTGCCCTCGGTGCGGACCGAGGCGATCTCCTCGTTCCCCTCCGGCAGTTCGAGGGCGAGCAGCTCGATGCGCAGCAGCAGCGCCGAGAGCGGGTTGCGCAGCTGGTGCGAGGCGTCGGCGACGAAGGCACGCTGCTGCTCCAGCACATCTTCGACGTTGTCCGCCATCTCGTTGAACGACCGGGCCAGGCGCCGGAGTTCCGGCGGACCGCCGGCGGCCGCGACCCGGGACTTCAGGCGTCCGGTCGCGATGTCGTGGGTGGTGGCGTCGAGGACGCGTACGGGTCTGAGCACCCAGCCGGTGAGGCGCAGCGCGGCGCCGAGGGCGATGAGCATCGCCGCGACCTCGCCCGCGCCGATGAGCAGCCAGCCGCGCAGGGTCTTCGAACGCATCTGCCCGGTGGGTGAGTCGGTGACGACGACGGCGATGACGTCGCCGTCCCTGATGACCGGGGAGGCCACGACGAGACGGTGGCGCTGCCAGGGCCAGACCTGCTCCGGGTCGTGGCTGCGGCGGCTGAAGAGCGCCTCGTTGAACGCGTCGCGTCCTTCACCGGTCTTGGGCAGGAACCAGTTCGTCGGGGCGTTGGCCATGGGCTTGTCGTTGCGGTAGAAGACGCCGGCCTGTATGCCGTACACGCCGTAGTAGCGGGCGAGTTCCTTGTTCAGGGTCTCGCGGCGCTCGTCCGTGTTGTTCGTCTGGGAGCCGGTCGGCGAATCGGTGACGAACTGGGCGAGGGCCGCAAAGCGCGCCGTGTCGTCGATACGGTCGACGACCACCCGCTGCTGCTCGGCGGCCGCGACGCTCACAGCGAGTGGAAGTCCGAGCGCGAGCAGCACCGCGGCCATCAGGACGATGAGCAGGGGGAGAAGGCGAGTGCGCACCCGTGCCCGCTACGACGCAGGGGCGACGAGCCGGTACCCGACGCCGCGCACGGTCTCGATCAGCGCCGGCATACGCAGTTTGGAGCGCAGGGACGCGACATGCACTTCCAGGGTGCGCCCGGTCCCCTCCCAACTGGTGCGCCACACCTCGCTGATGATCTGTTCCCGACGGAAAACGACTCCGGGGCGCTGGGCCAGCAGCGCGAGAAGGTCGAACTCCTTGCGGGTCAGTTGGACAACCAAACCGTCAACGGTGACCTGCCGGTTGGGGAGTTCGATGTGCACGGGGCCGAGCTTCAGCGCCGTGTCGCCGGGGGCCGCGGCGTCGTCGGGGACGCTGCGCCGGCTGACGGCGTGGATACGGGCGAGCAGCTCCCCGGTGTCGTACGGCTTCACCACGTAGTCGTCGGCGCCGAGGTTGAGCC
The DNA here is from genome assembly GCF_014645835.1 of Streptomyces albiflavescens. Classification (GTDB taxonomy): domain Bacteria; phylum Actinomycetota; class Actinomycetes; order Streptomycetales; family Streptomycetaceae; genus Streptomyces; species Streptomyces albiflavescens. The sequence continues at coordinate 48,366 of NZ_BMMM01000009.1, read as the reverse complement.
CGTGGATCCGGGAGCGTACGTCGGCGCGCGCCGTCACCATGATCACCGGAGTGCTGGTCCGCTTGCGGATCTTGCCGCAGACCTCGTAGCCGTCCTGGTCGGGCAGGCCCAGGTCGAGCAGGACGACGCCGAACCCGTCACTCTCCGGGACCAGCGCCTGCAGAGCCTCCTCGCCGCTGCGGGCGTGCGTGACCTCGAAGCCGTGCCGCGCCAGCACCGCGGACAGGGCGGCGGCGACATGGTTGTCGTCCTCGACGAGAAGCAGTCTCATGCCGGCCCCCTCCGGTTCATCGGTCGTACGGTCTCAGCTTGTAGAACGCGGTGCACGCGCGGGTGCACCATGGAAGTCACGCCGATGGACAAGGACGGCGTCAAGGGCCTTCGGGTTGCGGAAGGCTTCCGTTATCCAGCCGGTACGCGGTCGCGCACCGGCTGCTACGACACGTGTCCGATTGCTATCGGATCGTGATGCTCAAGTTCCCCTCAGATGTAATGACGCTGGTCGTACGGGGTTACTACTGTCCTCCGAAACCGAGGAGGACGGAGCCAAAGAGCGATGACCGAAGTATCGGTGGCCAAGGACGCCGTGGCCGCGACCGACGAACTGGTCGTCCTGAAGAGCGTCAACAAGCACTTCGGCGCGTTGCACGTGCTCCAGGACATCGACCTGACGATCGCCCGTGGCGAGGTCGTCGTGGTCATCGGACCCTCCGGGTCCGGGAAGTCCACCCTGTGCCGCACCATCAACCGCCTGGAGACGATCGATTCGGGCGACATCTCGATCGACGGCAAGCCGCTGCCCGCGGAGGGCAAGGCGCTCGCCCGGCTGCGGGCCGACGTGGGCATGGTCTTCCAGTCCTTCAACCTCTTCGCGCACAAGACGGTGCTCGACAACGTGATGCTGGGACAGATCAAGGTCCGCAAGGCCGACAAGAAGGCCGCCGAGGAGAAGGCCCGCGCGCTGCTCGACCGCGTAGGCCTCGCCAATCAGGCGGACAAGTACCCCGCGCAGTTGTCGGGCGGCCAGCAGCAGCGCGTCGCGATCGCGCGAGCGCTGGCGATGGACCCCAAGGTCATGCTCTTCGACGAGCCGACCTCGGCACTGGACCCCGAGATGATCAACGAGGTCCTCGAGGTCATGCAGCAGCTCGCGCGTGACGGCATGACCATGATCGTCGTCACCCATGAGATGGGCTTCGCTCGTTCGGCTGCCAACCGAGTGGTCTTCATGGCCGACGGTCGGATCGTCGAAGAGGCTGTGCCGGACCAGTTCTTCAGCAATCCCCGCAGCGACCGGGCCAAGGACTTCCTGTCGAAGATCCTGCACCACTGACGACCCCCTCGCGTCTCTGACGACCTGCGTCACCCGCCCCTGACGGGCCCGCATCTCTTCACCAGTCAAAGGATGTTCACCATGAAGCTCCGCAAGGTCACCGCCGCTTCAGCTGCTGTGCTCGCCCTCGCGCTCGCCGCCACGGCCTGCGGCTCGGACAACGACAAGGACAGCGGCAGCAGCCCTTCGGGCGGCAGCAAGAAGATCACCATCGGCATCAAGTTCGACCAGCCGGGCATCGGTCAGAAGACACCCCAGGGCTACGCCGGCTTCGACGTCGACGTCGCGACGTACGTCGCCAAGAAGCTCGGCTACAGCGCGAACCAGATTCAGTGGAAGGAGTCGAAGAGCGCCGACCGCGAGACCATGCTGCAGCGCGGTGACGTCGACTTCATCGCCGCTTCGTACTCGATCACCCCGGAGCGCGAGAAGTCGGTCGACTTCGCCGGCCCGTACCTGCTGGCCCACCAGGACGTCCTGGTCCGTGCCGACGACAACTCGATCAAGTCGCCGTCGGACCTCAACAGCAAGAAGCTGTGTTCGGTGACCGGCTCGACCTCGGCGCAGAACGTCAAGGACAAGCTGGCCCCCAAGGCCAATCTGCAGCAGTACCCGACGTACTCGGCGTGCCTCACCGGTCTGCAGAACGGGGCCATCGACGCGCTGACCACGGACGACTCCATCCTGGCCGGCTACGCCGCTCAGTCCCAGTTCAAGGGCAAGTTCAAGCTCGGCGGCTTCAAGATGACCAACGAAAACTACGGCATCGGCGTGAAGAAGGGCAGCGACCTCAAGGCCAAGATCAACACGGCCCTGGAGGACATGGTCTCCGACGGCTCCTGGAAGGCGGCCGTCGAGAAGAACTTCGGCCCGGCGAACTACAAGAACGAGCCCGCGCCGAAGATCGGCGACGTCAAGAGCTGAAGCAGTGCCTGAAAGGTGCGCCGTCTCCCGGGGCGGCGCACCTGGGCATCCCTACACGCGGAAGCACGGGAGATCGTGTTCGACTTTCTTGAAGGTTATGACCTGCTGGGGGCCTTCTGGACGACGGTGCAGCTCACCCTGCTCGCCGCGGCCGGCTCCCTGGTATGGGGGACCCTGCTGGCTGCCATGCGCGTCGGCCCAGTGCCCCTGATGCGCGGTTTCGGCACCGCCTACGTGAATATCGTGCGGAACATCCCGCTGACCGTGATCATCCTGTTCACTTCGCTGGGCCTGAACCAGACTCTCAGCATCAGCCTCGGCGCGGACGACTTCAAGACAATCAACTTCCGGCTCGCTGTGCTCGGTTTGACCGCCTACACCTCGGCCTTCGTGTGCGAGGCACTGCGGGCCGGCATCAACACGGTGCCGGTCGGGCAGGCTGAGGCGGCCCGTGCGATCGGCCTCAGCTTCACCCAGGTGCTCCGGCTCGTCGTGCTGCCTCAGGCGTTCCGATCGGCGGTCGGCCCGCTGACGAACGTCCTGATCGCGCTCACGAAGAACACCACGGTGGCCGCCGCGATCGGCGTCGCCGAGGCGGCGACCCTGATGAAGACGATGGTGGAAAAGGAGGCCCAACTCATCCCGATCGCCTCGATCTTCGCCCTCGGCTTCGTGATCCTCACGCTCCCGACCGGCTTGATCCTCGGCTGGGTGGGCAAGAAGGTGGCGGTTAAGCGATGACTTCCGTTCTCTACGATGCTCAGGGGCCGCGTGCCAAGCGGCGCAACCTCCTGTACACGGCAGTCTTTCTCGCCGCCCTGGCAGCGGTCCTGTGGTGGGTGTACACCCAACTCAACGACAAGGGTCAGCTCGACTGGGCGCTGTGGAAGCCGTTCACTACCAGCGAGGCCTGGTCCACGTACATCTGGCCGGGTCTGAAGAACACCCTGAAGGCCGCGGCGCTCAGCATGGTCATCGCATTGCCGCTCGGGGCCGTCCTCGGCATCGCCCGGCTCTCGGACCACGCCTGGATCCGCATACCGGCCGCGATCGTGGTGGAGTTCTTCCGGGCCATCCCGGTGCTGGTCCTGATGATCTTCGGGCTTGCACTGTTCGCCAAGTACACCAACGTCAGTTCGGATGACCGTCCGCTGTACGCGGTCGTCACGGGACTCGTGCTGTACAACGCCTCGGTTCTCGCGGAGATCGTCCGGGCCGGCATCCTGGCCCTGCCGAAGGGCCAGTCCGAGGCGGCGATGGCGATCGGTCTGCGCAAGGGCCAGGTGATGAGGCTCATCCTGCTGCCGCAGTCGGTCACCGCGATGCTCCCGGCCCTCGTCAGCCAGCTCGTCGTGATCGTGAAGGACACCGCCATCGGTGGCGCGGTGCTCACCTTCCCTGATCTGCTCGCATCGGCCAACACGATGATCGGCTACTACGGCAACACCATCGCCAGCTTCACGGTTGTCGCCGTGATCTTCATCGCGCTCAACTTCTCGCTCACGACCTTCGCGGGCTGGCTGGAGGGTCGGCTCAGGCGCAGCAAGAAGAGCACGGGCGCGGTGGTCGGAGTGGAGATGATCGAGGACCTCGAGACTGTGGGGCATGCACCGCCTGGGCCGGGGAGCGACATCAAGGAATAGGTTTGAGCGATCCTCGGATTCGCACGAGGGGTGGCGCACATGATGGCGCCACCCCTTGCGGTGTTTCCGGGTTTACGCATCCATTAACCGGCTTCGAGCTGACACGAGTCGGCCCCGGCACCTCCTCAAAGAATGGGCGGCGCCGGGGCTGGCGGCTCAGTGGAGCAACCTTTTGACGAGGCCTGACACGGCTTCAGCGGAGTGAAGCCGGTCGGTCAGTTGATGGGCGTGATCGAGACGCTCCGGGTGTCCCCGGAGGCCGGAAGGGTCACCGAGAGGGTGACGTTGGCGTGCAACTTGCCTATTATGCTGACCACGGCCGTCTTGTTGCATCCCTCCACGGTCGTCTCGTCATCGGTGTAACCACCCTGTGGATGGGCCGCCGAGACGCGCACGCGCCATTTCTGGCATCCCCTGTAAGACACGTGAATGTAGTGGTTCCGGGTGTTGCTCATCATCAGGCTGCGGTACTGCTTGTCCTCGTATTTCCACTTCGTCGGGGTCGCAAGAACGTCGACATTCCCCTTGCGCGTGCCGAGGTAGATGGCGTCGACGTCGTCCGCCGAAGCGGGCGCCGCCGCGAGGGCGCTCGTGACCACCGCCAGGGTCGCGCCCAGGGCCAACACTCTTGCACGGGCCTTGCGGTGCGTGAGGGCCATCGATGACTCCTTGTTCGTTACGGTGAATGGGTCACGCGGAGCGGCGACCCCTCGTCGTCGGATCACGCCGGGTAGTCGCCCCACTTCCACGTCCACGTGTCGGTGAAGTCAACGTCCGGGTAATAAACGATCTTGGCAGTCGCGACGAATTTCTTGCACTTGCTCTTGGGCGGCAGTGCTTTCGTCTCCGTCTCGACGGGCGCCCTTCCAGAGGTGGTTTTGTCATAGACCTTCTTGACAGGGTCCCCGCAGTAGATCTGGCCCTTCAGACTGAACACTTGCGTCCTGCAGCCGGCGGGAGATTTGAACCAGGCCTTCAGGTACGTTCCGAACTGATCGGAGTCGTACCAGACCTTGAGCTGGGGCCGACCACAACCGGCGGCGGCCGCCGGGGTCGCTGTGGCCACCGCGGCCGACGAGACCAGGACGGCACCGGCGAGCACCATCGAGCCACGCCGGGCCAAGGACTTCAGTGGCCGACTTTCCGAGACTGACAAGCGCATCCCCCATCACCCTTCCAGGGACGATTTTTCGTATCGAGCACATCCGATTCGACACCTTGCCGAACCGCGCATCATTCAACCCGAGCCGCCCACCCCTCGGTATCCCCTTTCGGGGGGGGCTACATCACGATCCAATCGGGCATTCGCGACAAACGAGGTCGCTACCCGATCACGGAATCGTCGGCGCACCTCAAGAAATCCTCAAATCACCCGCCGCCAAGAATGAACACCTTGACGCCGCACCGACTCCAGAGAAAAGATAAGCGGAATCGGCAGTCCTGACCAGGCGGCCGAGCAAAACGATTCCGCATATCGCAGAAAACTACCGGGGGTGTGAGGTGCGAATTGGAATCATTGATAAAGGGAATTTATTCCGCGGGGATCTCCGCGCAGCACTGGATTCCCAGCCGTTCCTGACCGTCGCCGTCGAAGGAACACAGCTCGACATCATTGTCAGCAGCCACGTTCACGGGCGCGACTCCGCCGAAGTTCTGCGCGTCGCCGCGCAAGCGAATCCCGCAATTCCCGTCCTCGTTATCGCCGAACGGGTCTCAGAGAGAGAAATTCGCCGAATACTGACCATGGGCGCAGCCGGGATCCTCCTCCAGGAGACCGCTGCACAGCATGTTTCATGGGCTATTCCGGCAATCTCGAACGGCTGCCGCGCGCTCTCACCCGAGATCGCCGAATCGATGATCAGCGAATACCTCGGATCCTCGTCGATGACGCCGCAGGAACAGTCTGCCCGCGAAAGAGTTCACCGCTTGAGCCACAGAGAGCAGGAAGTTCTGCACCTCCTTGGTCGTGGAATGTCCAACCGGGAAATCGCGCGCAGCCTCTTCATCAGCCCAGAGACGGTGAAGGACCATGTCCGGGCCATACGCTCCAAGCTGAGCGTCCCCACGCGAGTTCACGCCGCTCACGTGGCATGGCTCGCACGCGGCGCGACAGCCGGAAACGCGGCGTAGGTAAGGGTGGACGGCCCGGGTGCAGCGGCCCGATCGCCACTGCCCCCGTCACTTGACGCAAGCACCGGCAATGGGTTGCATACGTTCTGTGATCGTGCACCCCGCTCCAACTGCCTGTTCCCGTACGTCCCTCAGGACACCGCTCCGGGCAGGGGGCAGCGCGCCGTGGACCCGGTGATCATCGTCGGAGCGGGGCCCGTGGGGCTCGCGCTCGCCCTGGCGCTGGCCCGCCAGGAGGTTCCCTCCGTGGTCCTCGACGAGGGTCCGGGCAAGGATGAACAGCGGCTCGCGCGGACGGTGGTACTGCGCGAGGACACTGCCGCGCTCGTCGAGCGGCTGACGGGCTTTCCCCTCTCCGAGGCCGGTTTCCGTTGGGCCGGATGGCGGTCGATGCGTCGCAAGCAGGTGATGCGCGAGATCGATTTCGCCGACGGCTCGCAGGGTGCCACGCACGGCGCCCGGGACAGCGCGCACGGCTCGCACAGCGGCGCACCCGAGTACGAACGCGCCGACGTACCCGCCCCGCTGCACATCGCCCAGCACGCGCTGACCGGTGCCCTGCGCGACGCCATCGTGCACGAGCGGCTGATCAAGGTCGCCGTGGACAGCCGCCTGGACTCCATCGAGCAGGAGACGTCGGGCGTGACCGCACACACCCGCGGCCCCAAGGGCACGTGGTGGCACGGCAGTTACCTCGTCGGCTGCGACGGACCGCGCTCGACGGTGCGCAAGCTCCAGGACATCCGGTTCCCCGGACGCACGGCCGTCGAGCGACACGCCGTGGCAGCACTGCGCACGGAACTTCCGTGGCCCGGCGAGGCGTTGTTGCATCGGATGCCGCCGTGGCGGACGTCGGGCCCCTCGGCAGGGGAGGTGACCGCGCGCCCCCTCGCCGACGACTCATGGCGCCTGGACTGGCTGCTGCCGCCCGGCAAGGACCTGGTCACGCCCGACCTGCTGCTGTCACGCATCCGGGAGACCCTCGCAGGCTGGAGCGGGGGCTCCACACCGCCGTACGAGCTGCTCGACACCGGAGTCCACACCGTCCACCACCGCCTCGCCCGCCGATGGCGGGTCGGCCGGGTCTTCCTCGCCGGGGACGCCGCGCACCTGCTCGGCGCGCTCGGCAGCCAGGGCCTGGACGAGGGTCTGCGGGACGCCGACAACCTCGCCTGGAAACTGGCGCTGAGCTGGCACCACGGGCCGCACGAGACGCTGCTGGACAGCTACCAGGTGGAGCGGCGCGCCGTCGTCGCCGCCCGGCTGCGCGCCGCCGACCAGGCGCTGCCGCTGCTGCGCGGCGGCGGAGGCCTGCGCTCGTACATGCCCGGGTCCTCCCGCGGCCACGACGCACTCCTCACTGACGGCCACTTGGGGCGTGGCCCGCTGGGCGCGCCGGGTGCGTACGCCGATTCGCCGCTCTCACCTCCCTACGTCGAGTCGACCGCCCCGGTGGACACGGCACCCGGCGCGCCGGTCACCGATGTGCGGGTGACAGCGGAGGACGGCTCCTTCGTCCGACTGCGGGAACGGCTCGGGCGCGGGGTCCTGCTCGTCGTGCTCGTCGCACCGGGTACGGGGGTGTGGGAGCGCAAGCACTGGGTGACCGCCGGGATCATGCCCCGGCTCGCGGCCGCCGTGACCGCGCTGCCGCACCCTGCGGAGCTGCTGGTCGCCGAGAGCTACCCGGGCGCGGCCGCGCACACCGTGCTCCTCGTCCGCCCCGACGGCCACCTGGTCAGCGCGCACAGCGGGGTCCGCCCGGCCGATCTGTACGAGGCGGCCGAGGCAACGCTCGGCGGCCCGACGAAGACGGAGGCTACTGCGGGTACGGGCTGAGGCCGCCGTGAGGGGGGGCCGGGCGGAGCCGGCGGTGACGGAGTGCGGGCAGAGCCGGCGGTGACGGTCCGGGCGTTCGGGGGTGGGGTCGCCCGAGCCCGCGGCGACAGTCGGGGACGCCGCTGGGGATCGCCGTCGTTCGAGCCCGTGGGGGTTGTCGGAGGCACCGCCTGAGACCGGGGCCGTACCAGCCGCGGTGACAGTCCGAGCCTGGGGTGTCGAAGCCCGACGCTCCGGCCGGACCCAAGGCCATCGGCCGGCCGCACGGTCACCGTGCGTCCACATAGTGACGGTGAGTTGACCGGTCTGCACCACCATGGTGTACTCCGGATCGTGACCGACACCTGTGTGCGCCTGTGGCGGAGGGTCCATATGGACCTCGTCCGCTATGCGGGCTGCGTGTGTCGCCCGTCCTGCTGAATTCGCATCCCATCACCTCCGCGCGCCGCCCGTGCTCTGCCGCGCGCTCCCACGCGAACCCCCAGGACGGTACGAGTGTCTGTGTCCCCCTCTGTCTCCGCACCCCCACAAGCTCCCACCCAGGCCGACCTGCTCGAATTCGTACGCCGTACGGCCGCCGACGCCGAGCTGATCGCCTCGCTCCCACTCGACCCCGAGGGCCGTACCTGGGTGCGCCTCGAAGGCCCGGGCGGCAGTGAGGCCTGGCTCATCGGCTGGCCTCCCGGCACCGGAACCGGCTGGCACGACCACGCCGAGTCGGTCGGTGCCTTCCTCACGGCGTCGGGCGCACTGAACGAGAACTCGCTCGCCGCCCGGTTGCCCGCCGACGGCTGGAAGACCCTGGAGCTCGCCGAAGGCGTCGACCGTGAGCGGACACTACCGGCGGGCAAGGGCCGCTCCTTCGACCGCCACCATGTGCACGAGGTGTTCAACGCATCCACCGAAGAGCACGCGATCTCGGTCCACGCCTACTACCCGCCGCTCCCGCAGATCCGCCGCTACAGCCGTACGGGCCAGGTGCTGCGCCTGGAACATGTCGAACGTCCGGAGGACTGGCAGTGAGCACCCAACACCCCGTGAGCATCGACGAATTGCTGGAACAGGTCCGCGAGGGGCTGGATCGTGTGGAGGCCAGGGAAGCCTACGAAGCCGCGCAGGCGGGCGAGGCGCTCCTGGTCGACACCCGGTACGCCGCCCTGCGCGAGCGCGACGGGCTGATCCCCGGCGCCCTCGTCGTCGAGCGGAACGAACTGGAGTGGCGGCTCGACCCCCGGGGCAGCCACCGCGCTCCGGAGGCCACGAGCCACGATCTGCGGGTCGTGGTGTTCTGCAACGAGGGCTACGCGTCGAGCCTCGCGGCCGCGTCCCTGCGGCAGTTGGGACTGCAACGCGCCACCGATCTGGTCGGAGGATTCCAGGCCTGGAAGGCGGCCGGTTTCCCGGTGACCGCGGGCTAGGCCGCGCAGAGAATTCCTCAGGCGTCCGGAGGGTCCTTCAAGTCGCGCAGAGCGCTCTTCACCGCTTACGGAAGGTTCTTCACGTCCTACGTGATGGTGGGCGCCCCTTGATGTAAGGGGCGCCCACCCTTGCGTACTGCCCCTTACTCCTTGGCCGTGGCCACCGTGACGGGGCGGACGTGCAACGCGACCCGGCCCGGCAGCGCCGTGGCGACGAGGGCGAGCATTCCGGCGACGGCGACAACCGTCACGTACACCAGTGGCGTGACCGCCGGCGCCGCGCTGCCCGTCATCCCGACGCTGAAGGCGGTCAGGACGGCGAGCGCGATTCCGCTGCCGAGCGCGGTGGCGAGCAGCAGTACCGACAGCGCCTCGGTCCGCAGCATCCTCAGCACCTGCCTGCGGGTCGCCCCGGCGAGGCGGAGCATCGCGAACTCGCGCACCCGCTCGGAGACCGACATGGCGAGCGTGTTGACGACGGCGATGGCGGTGAAGGCCAGGACCAGCCCCATGGCGAGGTAGTTGACCTCCGCGTTCGCCTGCTGACGCGCGGCCTGGATCGAATCGGCGGCGGCCGGAGCGAGGACATGGACCGCCGGGAACTTACGGAGAGTAGTCGCGAGTTGTGTCTGTGTACGAGCCGTGCTGACGAGGACGGAGGTGGCGAGCGGATTGTCCACGTGGCGGGCGACCACGTCATAGGCGAAGGTGAGATCGCCGAACCCGAGACCCTTGGCGTAGACGGCGGCGACGGTGAGCGTGGCGGGCGTGCCATCGCCGAGAGTGAGCTTCAGGGTGCTGCCGGGCTTCAAGTGGAGCTGGTCCGCGGCTAGTTCGCTGACGGCGACGGTGCTGTTCTTGAGGTCGCTCAGGGAGCCCGCGGTGACGTCCGGGTCCCACGTGCGGGTCAGTCCGGCAGGCGTGACGCCCTGGGCCGCGTACTTGTCCAGGCCCACGCGGACGGTCGTGCGGACCACTTCGGTGACGACGTCGTGGTGCGTACGCAGCTGCCGCGCGGCCTCGGCCGGGACGCCGGGGCCCTGGGCGGCGAGCACCCAGTCGGCGCGGATGCCCTCGCGTGCCTGGGTGCGGGCCGCGTCGCCGAGGGTCGGCTGGACAAAGAGAACGGTGCAGGTCATGCCGATGAGGAGGGTGAGGGGAGTGACGACGGAGGCCATGCGAGCCGCGTTGCCGCGGAGGTTGGCGCGTGCGAGACGGCCGCCGGGACCGGTCAGCCGCAGCGGACCCGCGAGTACGGCCGCGGCCGCCTTGACCAGGAGCGGGCCGAGCAGTGCCACGGCGGAGGCGAGGACCACAACGGCCAGGAAGGTCACGGGGGTTGAGGCGGGCTCGGTACGCAGCACGCTGAGCACGGCGACGAGGACGGCGCCGCCGGCGAGCAGCGCGAGACCGGCGAGGACGCGTCCCCATGCGGGGCGAGTGCGCTCGACCTGGGCTTCGGCGAGCGCCTCGGCCGGGCGGATCCGGGTGATTCGGCGGGACGAGATACGCGCGGCGGCCCAGGCGCCGAGCAGAGTGGCGATGACCGCCGCGAACAACGGGAAGACGCTGACGGTGTGCTGAAGCGTGGCCGGGACGGCGCCGATGGCGACGAACCGGCTGTGCAGCCAACTGCCCAGCGGCAGTCCCGCGAGCGCGCCGAACGCACCGGCGGCCGCCCCGACGATCAGGGCCTCCCTGCCGAGGAGGGCGCGGATCTGGCCCGGCGTGGCGGCGATGGCGCGCAGCAGGGCGAGTTCGCGATGGCGTTGCTGCACGGACAGCGCGAAGGTGCCGACGACCACCAGCACGGCCACGAGCAGCGAGGTACCGCCCATCGCACCGCCCATACTGACCAGCTTCGTCCGAGCGGCGGCCGCGTCCAGGAACTCGACCGGGCCACGCTCGTCTCCCGCGCTGACCTGCGCGGTGGTGCCGTGCAGCGCCCGGGCCACGGACTGCTTGAGGGTGGCCATGTCCGTGCCCTTGGTGGGCAGCACGCCGAAGGCGGTGACCTTCCCGGGGTGCGCGGCCAGACGCCGGGCCTCGGAGGGAGAGAAGAAGAGGGACGTCTGGTGGAGTACGGCCCTGGCCGGCTCGGCGACTCCGGTGACCCGATAGGTGCGCGGCGACTGCGTCGACTGGACGGTGAGGCGATCGCCCGGCTCGAGGTGGGCCCGCTCCGCGAACTGACGGTCGACGACGAGGTCGCCGTCAGTCCTGGGGGCGGTTCCAGTGGTGAGCGTGTACGGCGTCAGCGCGGCGGAGTCCCAGGCGTGACCGTAGGCGGGCCGGTTCTTGTCGACGCTTCCGATGGGCGTCAACGGCTGGGCCAAAAAAGTCAGTTCGGGAATGACTCGGTCCACCCCGGGGGCCCGGCGGAGCCGCGTGGCCAGGTCGCTCGACAGCCAGGCCCGCTCGGCGATGGGTTTGGCCTTGTGCTTGACCTTGGTCTTGCCCTTCTTGTGCTTGACGGTGGTCTGGTGGACGTTCTGGTCGGCCGACACCACGACGGGGGTCGCGGCATACCGCTCGGTGCGGATCGTCCCGCGCAAGCCCGTCTCGAGCAGGGTGCCGCAGGCCGTGATGAGGGCGGCCGCGCACATCAGGGCGAGGAAGGCACCGAGGAAGCCGCCTTTGCGGGCTCGGACGGTCTGCAGGGCGTAGCGCAGCATCATGAAGGGTCGCTCTCTCTTCTGTTGTGGTGTGCGTTCTGGTCTCCGTCGTGGGGCGCCGGACGGCTGTCGGGCTCTGCGTCAGGGGCCGGAAAGGCAAGAAACCGGGTGAGTACCGTTCGCGCGTCGGGTGGGGTGTCGACTTCCGGGCGTTTGTAGCGGTTGAGGAGAGCGATGTACTCCTCGAAGAACGCACGGAGTTCGGGGAGCGTCAGCCGGATGCTGCCGCGCGAGTACGGGAAGGCATCGGCCCAGGGGTCATCGCCCGCGCCTCCTTGGAGCTGCAACTGCTCGAAGAGTTCGAGGTCGGCGGCGTACGCGTGGTGGTTCAGCTCGTCCATGACGAGCCGCATCTCGGGGCTCTGGCGGCTGCGCGGCGGAAAACGCCGGTCACCGGGGACGGCCCGCCACCAGCGCTGCCGGCCGTGGCCGTCGCCCTCGACCTGTTCCTCCACGAAGCCGTACCGCGCGAGCTCGCGCAGGTGGTAGCTGGTGGCTCCCGTGTTCAGTCCCAGCGCTCGGGCGAGCGTCGCCGACGTGGCGGGGCCGTGCACGGTGAGGTGCTGGAGCATGCGCTGCCGACGGGGCTGCGCGAGGGCCTTGAGCGCGGCGAGCTCGGAGAGCTCGATGGGGGCGTGCGGCGCCTTCGGGGGGACTTCCGCTTCCGCGCCGGGTTCCTGTGCCATGCGTACACAGTCGTCTGTGCACAGGTGTCTGTGCATTGCGGCGGCCCGGCGTCTTCAGCCGGGGGTTAACCCCACCCCGGCGAACGGAAGTTGAGCCGCCCTCTGCCCCGGGCAGCCGTCCGGGCCCTGAACGCGATCGGCGCCCCCGCGCGTCTACCGTGTTCAGGGCCCGCGATCGGACTACGGCGCCCCGGTCGATCCGGGTTCTGGGTTCCCGGGTTCTGGGACATGCCGGGAACTCTCGACCAACGTTCTCCGGGCATGCGTAGGGTCAGACTCTCTTGTCTCCGAGGCCGTTCAGAAACGCGTCACCCCCGAGAGGGTCAGAACCCCTCGTCCCCGAGCCCCTCCGTGTCCTCGCCCTCTTCCTCCAGCGCCTGGCGGACCACGCGCAGGGCCATGCCCTCTGAGTAGCCCTTGCGGGCGAGCATGCCCGCGAGGCGCCGCAGCCGCTTGTCGCGGTCGAGGCCGCGCGTGGAGCGCAGCTTGCGGGCGACCATCTCGCGCGCGGTCGCCTCCTCCTGCTCTGAGTCGAGTTGCCCGACGGCCTCGTCGATCAGCGTCGCGTCCACGCCTTTGGTCCGCAGCTCCTGCGCGAGCGCCCGTCTGGCCAGACCCCGGCCGTGGTGGCGGGACTCCACCCAGGCGTCCGCGAAGGCACTGTCGTTGATCAGGCCTACCTCCTCGAACCGTGACAGCACCTCGTCCGCCACGTCGTCCGGGATCTCGCGCTTGCGCAGTGCGTCCGCGAGCTGCTTTCGCGTGCGCGGGGTCCCGGTGAGCAGGCGCAGACAGATCGCCCGCGCCCGCTCAGCCGGGTCCCCTGGGGGCTCCCCCTTCTCGGCCCTCGACGAGGAAGGGGCGCCTCCGTCCTGTGGGTCGCCCGACGGCTCGCCGAAACCGGCACGCCTCCGACGCCCTCGTCCGCCACGCGGCCCGCCGTCACCACGCCGACCCCCGCCTCGGCGCGGGCCCTCACCCGGCGAACCTTCGCCGTTCGTATCCCCGCCGTAGAGCCCGTCGGCGCCGTACGTCCCACCCCCGTACGCCCCGGCGCCGCCGTATCCCCTGTCACCGTCTCCGGCCGAGCCGTCGTTGCCCCCGTCGTACCCCTGCCCCGGCCCCTCCGGGGCGACAGGGTAGGCGTACTCGGCCCAGTCGGTTCGTCGCGTCATGGGCTAGCTCTTGGCCGCCGTGGCCTTGGACTTGGCAGCCTTGGCCGCCGGAGCGGGCACCGTCTTCGCGGCGTCGTCCGAGGCGGCCGAGACCGCCGCGTCCGCGCCCGGCTCGGCGGTGGGCTCCTGGGGCTTCACACCGACGCCCAGCTTCTCCTTGATCTTCTTCTCGATCTCGTTGGCGAGGTCGGGGTTGTCCTTCAGGAAGTTGCGCGCGTTCTCCTTGCCCTGGCCGAGCTGGTCGCCCTCGTACGTGTACCAGGCGCCGGCCTTGCGGACGAAGCCGTGCTCCACGCCCATGTCGATCAGGCCGCCCTCGCGGCTGATGCCCTGCCCGTAGAGGATGTCGAACTCGGCCTGCTTGAAGGGCGGCGCGACCTTGTTCTTCACGACCTTGACGCGGGTGCGGTTGCCGACCGCGTCGGTGCCGTCCTTCAGCGTCTCGATGCGACGGATGTCGAGCCGCACCGAGGCGTAGAACTTCAGCGCCCGGCCACCCGTGGTGGTCTCCGGGGAGCCGAACATCACGCCGATCTTCTCGCGGAGCTGGTTGATGAAGATCGCGGTGGTCTTCGACTGGTTGAGCGCGCTGGTGATCTTCCGCAGGGCCTGGCTCATCAGACGGGCCTGCAGACCCACGTGCGAGTCGCCCATCTCGCCCTCGATCTCCGCGCGCGGCACCAGGGCGGCGACGGAGTCGATGACGATGAGGTCGAGTGCGCCGGAGCGGACCAGCATGTCCACGATTTCCAGAGCCTGCTCGCCGTTGTCCGGCTGCGACAGGATCAGGTTGTCGATGTCGACGCCGAGCTTCTTCGCGTACTCGGGGTCGAGGGCGTGCTCGGCGTCCACGAAGGCCACCTGGCCGCCGGCCTTCTGCGCGTTGGCCACCGCGTGCAGCGTCAGCGTCGTCTTACCGGAGGACTCCGGGCCGTACACCTCCACCACTCGGCCTCGCGGCAGGCCGCCGACACCCAGGGCGACGTCGAGCGCGGTCGACCCGGTGGGGATGACCTCGATGGGCTCATTCGGCCGCTCGCCCAGGCGCATCACGGCGCCCTTGCCGAATTGCCGTTCAATCTGTGCGAGCGCGGCGTCGAGCGCCTTCTCGCGGTCGGTTCCTGCCATGGGTTCCACCCGGTTTGCTTGAGTCGATCGCTTCACGTCAAAGACGCTAACGCCTGCCACTGACAATGCGCCCCGACGCCCGTCCGGCCTGTGGATAACTCGGGCACATCTCCATGAAAACCCTGACGAAATCCCCGTCGAGAGCCCCGCCGGAACCTCCATGAGAATGGATGTTCGATTTTCGTGTCAAGCGCACCACACGGCATCTCCGAGAGTACGTTCACGGTCTGACACCGCCCCGGGTTCCCGTCGGCACGGGTCCGACACCGGGCTACTCTCCCGGGCGTACGGCGGGGGCCTTCGGCCGTACGACGACGGCGTGGGGCCTGCCCGCGAGGCTTGTGCCATGGAAACCACGAGGTCCCGGTCCCTGGCGCCCTTGAAGCTCACGCGGACGCCCTTGAAGCTCACGCTCCGTCCGGCCGAGCGGCTCTGCTACGCGACGGGCGCGCTGCTCGTCGTCTCGGGACTCGCGCATCTGGTGATCTTCGGCGTCGACGGCGGGCCCTGGGACGGGCCCGTCTCCTGGCGCAAGCCCATCACCTTCGGGCTCTCCTTCGGGCTGACCCTGATCGCGATCACGTGGGTCACCTCGTATCTGCGCGTCGGGACGCGGCTGCGCACCAAGCTGCTCGTCGTGTTCGCCGCCGACTGTGTCGTGGAGGTCGGCGGGATCACCCTGCAAGCGTGGCGCCGGGTGCCCTCGCATCTCAACATGGAGACCGGCTTCGACACGGCGGTGTCCATGACGCTCGCGGTGGGCGGCGGGGTTCTCGTGGTGCTGCTCACCGTGTTCGCGGTCGCCTCGTTCCGGAACCGGCCCACAGGCCCTCTGGGCATGCCACTCGCGCTGCGCTCCGGATTCGCGATCCTGCTGGTCGCACTGGCGTCGGGCGCCGCGATGATCGCGCGCGGGGTGGTCCTCACCCGCACCGGCCACCAGGATGCGGCCTACCACTCGACGGCCCCGCTCAAGCCGCTGCACGGAGTGAGCCTGCACGCCGTACTGGTGCTGCCCGCCCTGGCTTGGCTGCTGTCCCGTACGTCCTGGAGCGAACGCATCAGGCAGCGGGTCATGTACGCCGCGGTCGGCTGCTACGCGGC
Organism: Streptomyces albiflavescens; assembly: GCF_014645835.1. Taxonomy (GTDB): domain Bacteria; phylum Actinomycetota; class Actinomycetes; order Streptomycetales; family Streptomycetaceae; genus Streptomyces; species Streptomyces albiflavescens. The sequence continues at coordinate 32,311 of NZ_BMMM01000009.1, read as the reverse complement.
GGCCGTCTTGGGCGCCGGTGTGTGGGCGGTCCTCACCTGGTGAACATCACCGGCTGAACAGCCGCCGCACGCGCGCGAAGAGTCGGCCTTGGCCCCTTGTCCGGTGCCCGTGCACCCGGGGATCGTCCGTGACGGCGTACCTCTTCACATACGCCCCCAGGAAGGCCTGCAGAGTGGCGACGGCGGGGATGGCGATCAGCGCGCCGACGGCACCGAGGAGTGCGGTGCCCGCGATGACCGACCCGAAGGCGACCGCGGGGTGGATGTCGACGGTCCTGGCGGTCAGCTTGGGCTGCAGCACATAGTTCTCGAACTGCTGGTAGATCACGACGAAGATGAGCACCCACAGCGCGTACCAGGGGTCGATCGTGAAGGCGATCAGCATCGGCAGGGCGCCCGCGAGATAGGTGCCGATGGTGGGGATGAACTGCGAGACCAGGCCCACCCAGACGCCGAGCACGGGCGCGTAGGGCACGCCCAGGGACTCCAGCAGGATGTAGTGCGCGATGCCGGAGATCAGCGCCATGAGACCGCGTGAGTACAGATAGCCGCCGGTCTTGTCGACGGCGATCTCCCACGCGCGCAGCACCTCGGCCTGCCGGGCCGGTGGCAGCACCGAGCACAGCGCGCGCCTCAGCCGCGGTCCGTCGGCGGCGAAGTAGAACGAGAACAGCGCGACCGTCAGCAGCTTGAACAGGCCGCCCAGCACCTGCGCGGACACATCCAGGACGCCGGTGGCGCTGTTCTGCACGTACTTCCGCAGCCAGTCGGAGTGGACCAGGCTGTCCTGGATGTCCACCCGTCTCAGGTCGGTGTGGAAGTGGGTGTTGATCCAGCTGATGACCGAGTCGAGGTAGTCGGGGAAGCCCTCGATCATCTTGATGATCTGGCCCGCGAGCATCGAGCCCAGCAGCGTGATGAATCCGGCGATCGCGATCATCGCGCCGAAGAAGACGAGGAAGGTGGCCAGCCCCCTGCGCATGCCACGCGAGGCCATCCAGCTCACCGCGGGTTCTATCGCGAGTGCCAGGAAGAACGCGATGAGTATGTTGATCAGCAGGCTGGTGAGCTGGTGGAACGCCCAACTGCCCAGCTGGAAGACGGCGACGAGCGCAAGGGCGAGCACCATGGCGCGCGGTAGCCAGCGCGGCATGCGCCCGCTCGGGACGGCCGTGTCCCCGGCCGGGGGGCCGCTGGGCGGCGTCGTGCCGAACGGTGATGCCTGCTGGGCGACCTGCGCGGTCTCGTCTGTCGGGGCCACGGTGCAAGTCTCGCCCACGTCGCCGACAATCGACCCCCGCCCCCGGATCTTCGTGACCCGTCAGCGGTTTTCGTACGGAACGTTCATGGCCGTGCACACCACGCGCCACACGTCCTTGGCCTCCCAGCCGGCGTTCAGCGCCTCGTGCACGGTGCGCCCGCCGAGTTCCGTCATCACGTGGTCGCGCGCGAAGGTGTCGGCGTACCCCGCACCGAAGTGATCCGCCATCCGCTGCCAGAAGACCGTCAACCGCATGACTCCAGTATCCCGCCCCTGAGAGTGGGCCCGAGCCGGGACCGCTTGCCGAGACCGCTTTCCGTCCTACGGTCTGACGCATGGCCGAAACAGGAGCATCCCCACTCCCCCCGACGCCCCCGGCGCGCTCCCCGCTCTCTCGCGCCGAGCACTTCATCTGGCTCACCGCGCGCGTGCTGGAGCAGCGCCGGTTCGAATATCACTTCCTCGGCGGTGGCGCCGACGCGGTGGAGACCGCGCTGGCCGCCTACCGCAACGAGGACGAAGGGTACGGTCACGCACTCGAACCCGATCTGCGCGGCCCGGTCAGCCAGCCGCTGCACACCGCGCACGCGCTGCGCGTACTGGACTCGATCGGCCGGTGCGGCGGACAGCGCGTGGAGCGCGTGTGCCGCTATCTGACCTCCGTGTCGACGGCCGAGGGCGCGCTGCCCGCGATCCATCCCGGCCAACGCGGCTATCCGACGGCTCCTTTCGTGCCGGTCGTCGACGACCCGCCGAGCGAACTCCTCGCCACCGGGCCCGTGGTGGGCCTGCTGCACCGCAACGAGGTGTGGCACGCGTGGCTGTTCCGGGCCACCGACTTCTGCTGGCAGGCGGTCGAGTCCCTGGAGAAGTCCCATCCGTACGAGATCGAGGCCGCCGTCGCCTTCCTGGACTCCGCGCCCGACCGTCCGCGCGCGGAGGCGGCCGCCGACCGTCTGGGCCGCCTGGTGCGTGAGCACAGGCTCGCGGCGCTGGACCCGAAGCGCCTCGAGTCGTTTCCGGTCGCGCCCGGTTACGCGCCGGGCGAGCACCACTTCCCGCACGACTACGCGAAGGCTCCGGGCTCACTCGCCCGCGCGTGGTTCACCGACGAGGAGATGACAGGCTCGCTCGACCACCTGGCGGACGCACAGGAGGAGGACGGCGGCTGGCCGATCCGCTGGCGTCAGTGGGCGCCGGGCACCGCCCTGGAATGCCGCCCCATGGTGACGATCGAGGCGCTGCGCACGCTCCGGGCGTACGGACGGCCGATCGGCTGACGCTCAGCGACGCGAGTACGGGCCGTCGCCCGGAGTGTCCCGGGTGTCCCGGGTGTCTCTGAGGAGCAGCGCTGCGATCGCCAGGGCCGCTCCTCGGGGCGACGGCAGGTCGATGCCGGTCTGTTCCCCGATCTTGGCGAGCCGGTTGTCGACGGTGTTCGGGTGCAGTCCCAGCTTTGTGGCGGTGGCCCTGCGGTCCTGCTGGTGGGCGAGGTGGGTCCGCAGGGTCTCCAGGAGTTCGGGACGGTCGGCGACCGGATCGAGGAGTGCGGCGATCTTGTGGCTGCTGGGGTCGGGGCGCGAGAGATGGAACTCCAGAAGGACGTCCTCCAGGCGATGCAGTCCGGGCGGCAGCCCGCACGCGCGCGTGACGCGCAGGATCTCCGTCGCGGTGCGGGCCGCCTCCGGGATGTCGACGGGCCCGGCGGCCGGTACGTGCGCGACCCTGACCGGTGTCCCCAGGGCCTTGCTCAGCCGCTGCGCGAGGTCGTCCGGCGGCTCGCACTCCGTGGGAACGACGGCACGGCCCGGGCGGGTGTCCAGGAGCGCCGCCACCTCTGTACCGAAGGCATGATCCAGGACGGTCTGCGCCCTTCGCCGTCGCCGCCGTTCGCCTACGGAACCCCCGGCGGATGCCCCGAGGTCGAGGGCGAGCACCAGGGCCGGGCCTTCCAGGCGCAGTTCGTCCAAGAGGATGTGGCCGGGCTTGAGCACTCCGTCGAGCAGCCCGCGTACCAGGGAGCGGTGGTGGGCGCGGGCGTCGGCCTCCAGAGCGGTGCGCTCGTCGATGTACGTCTCGGCGACCGCGCCCACGACCCTGTGGTGCGACTCCAGAAGGAGGTCGACCAGCTCCACGAGGGCGGCCTCCTCTCCGGGCTGTGCCGCCTCCCGCAGTGCCCGCCACAGCTCGTACGCGCCGAGCGAGTGCGTACCCAGCAGCAGGTGCAGTGGCATGCCCTCCTCGGCGCGCTGAGCGGCCCGCTCGCGAAACAGGCGCAGGTTGGTGTGCGCGCGGTGCGGATCGCCGGCATGTCGCAGGAACAGGCGGATGCCGTACCGGGCCGTCGCGGCGATCTCCAGGTCCTTCACGTCGTCCGGGAGCTCCGCGTAGCCGGGGAGCGCCTTGAAGGAGTCGCGGGCCATACGCCGGGCCAGTTCGTTGGCCCGGGGCTCGCAGCGCAGCGCGAGCGCCCTGGCGGCTGCGGAGAGGGTCACGACGGGCTCCTACGGGCATACGGGCGGCTTGTGACGCGTCACAGTACCCAGGCATGCAGTGCCGCCCGCGTACCCAGGCACGCTGCGCGCCCTCGGACAGGGCGATGGGTTCCGTTCGCACGCGCGCGTACCGACCGATTGCGTGCCCCGACGTCAGCCGGTCATCGCCCGCACCCCCGCGGTCACCACCACTGCTGCGGCGACGACAAGCAGGAAGGGAGCCCGCAGAATCAGTGCGACGGCCGCCGCGGCCAGTCCCGCGGCCTTCGCGTCCACGACCAGGACGCGCCCGTCGGCGAAGGTCTGCTGGGCCGTGAGGGCGGCGAGGAGAGCGACCGGCAGCAGGGCGGCGAGACGCTGGACGAGCGGCCGCTCCAGTACGCCGGCGGGGACCAGCAGTCCGATGAGTTTGACGGCGTAGCAACCGACGGCGGTCGCGCCGATGGCGATCCAGATGTTCAACGGTCGTCCCTTGGTGCGTCGTTGGCTGTCTTCACACTGCGGCGCCCCTCCGCGTAGAGGACGGCGGGAGCGGCCAGCGCGGCCACCAGCACGGGAACTCCGGCGGGCAGCACGGGCAGCAGACCGAGCCCCAGCAGAACCGCGATACCCGCGGCCGCGCGCTCTGTGGTGGTCTTCAGCATGGGCGCGAGCAGCGCCAGGAAGACGGCGGGCCCGGCGGCGTCCAGCCCCCACGTGTCGGTGTCACCGATGGCCTCGGCTCCGACGGCGCCGAGCAGGGTGGTGAGGTTCCACAGCACGTAGAGGGAGAGCCCGGTGACGGTGAAGCCCATGCGGACGCTGCGGCGGGTGGGCTGGGCGAGCGCGACCGCCGTGGTCTCGTCGATGACCCACTGCGCGGCGAACGGACGCACCACGCGCGGGAGGGCGAGCAGTTGGGACAGGCGCAGCCCGTAGAAGGCGTTGCGCACCCCGAGGAAGAAGGCGCCCGCGGCCGCCGTGAACGGGTTGCCCCCCGCCGCGAGCGCGCCCACGAGGGCGAACTGCGAGGCACCGGTGAACACCAGGAGGCTGAGCGCGCAGGTCTGCAGCAGCGTGAGCCCGCTGCCGGCCGAGGTCACCCCGAACGCGAAACCGGACAGCCCGACGGCGACCCCGACCCCTAGGGCGTCCCGGACGACGGCGGCGTCGGGTTTCCCGACGTCTCCTTGGCGTCCGACGTCTCCTTGGCGTCCGCCGTCCCCTTGGCGTCCGCCGTCGTCACCGCGTCCGCCGCCTTCACCGTCGTCACCGCGTCCGCCGCCTTCACCGTCGTCACTGCGTCCGCCGCCTTCACCGTCGTCACCGCGTATGTCTGCGAGAGCTGTCTGTTCTGCCACGCCCTGGACGGTACGAGTAGTCCCCCGTCACCGTCTTGTACGTTCTTGCGCTCGCGCTGGTAGGCGCCCGGGGGCACGCCCACGATCCGGGTGAAGTGCCGATTGAGGTGCGGCTGGTCGGTGAAGCCGACGGCGACGGCCGCCTCTGCGGGCGCGGCGCCGGCGTCCAGGAGGTGACGTGCCCGGCGTACGCGGGCGTCGGTCAACCAGGTGTGGGGCGGCATGCCATAGGCGTCCCGGAAGGCGCGCAGCAGCGCGAACGGGCTGGTGCCGAGGTCGGCGGCGAGCCGCTCCAGGGTCGGAGGCTCGGCCATCCGTTCCTCCAGCGCGGCACGCGCGCGTGCCGCGATGCGAGCTCCTGCCGTACGCACGGCCCGCTGCGGCAGCGGGCCTCCGTTCAGGCGCAGCAGCCGGGTCACGGCCACGCGCAGCAGGGTGTCGGCGGCGAGCGCATTGCCCTCCTCCGCGGCTCGTAGTACCTGGTGGACCAGGCCCGCCGCGTAGGGATCATCGAGCACCGGACTGGTGAATCCGGGAGTGCCGCGGATGGTGGTCGTCTCGGCGGCGATCTCGGCCACCAGTTCCGGCGACGGGTACACGGCCCCGTACCGCCAGCCTTCGGGGACCCCGGCCCGGCCGGTGTGCGGAGTGTCCGGATTGACGAGTGCCAGGGCGCCGGGGCCCGCGTACTGATCGGCACCGCCGTGGTGGAAGACCTCGACGCCGTCGGCGATGGCGGCGATGACGAAGTTCTCGTGGGTGTGCCGCACGAAGATCTTCTCGACGTAGCTGGCCCGCAGCAGATCGACACCGGGCAGTTCTTCATACCGCCAATGCCGCGCCCGCTCCCCGGAACCTGCCATGCCCTCATTCTCCGCCACGACGCGCGGCGCCCCGGCCGTGGTGGCGGAGCCGAATCCCCTGCGCCCGCGCCCCTCCCGGCCCGCAGCCACCCACGCACGGAAGGGGCCGTGCCGGAACGTCCGCCCGCAGCGGATGGCGCGTCAACGCCGGTCCCTGAAACCCGACCCATTCCGCGCCAGACCGAGGACGGATGCTCCGACACGGCCCCGACCCACCTCCCGGCGGCGCACATGCGAGCCCCCGGGGCACACCGCCCACCCCCCACCCCCCCGCCCGAAGTCGTTTCCGCAGGTCAGGCGCTTTGTCAGTGGCCGGGTGCAGGATGGACGCATGGTCAGCTCCGCACACCGAGCCCTCGACGGCTTCTCCCCCGCGACCCGCGGCTGGTTCACGGGGGCCTTCTCCGCGCCCACCGCCGCCCAGGCCGGGGCATGGGCGGCCATCGGTGCGGGCTCGGACGTCCTGGTCGTCGCCCCGACGGGCTCCGGCAAGACCCTGGCCGCGTTCCTCGCCGCGCTCGACCAGCTGGCCTCGACCCCGCCCCCGGCAGACCCCAAGAAGCGCTGCCGGGTCCTCTACGTATCACCGCTGAAGGCTCTCGCGGTGGACGTCGAGCGGAATCTGCGCAGCCCGCTGACCGGCATCCGGCAGGAGGCGACGCGGCTCGGCCTGCCCGAGCCGGAGGTGAAGGTGGGCATCCGCTCCGGCGACACCCCCGCCGCCGAGCGCCGAGCGCTGGCCACGCGCCCGCCGGACATTCTGATCACGACCCCCGAGTCACTGTTCCTGATGCTCACGTCGGCCACGCGCGACGCGCTGACGGGCATCGAGACGGTGATCCTGGACGAGGTGCACGCGGTCGCCGGCACCAAGCGCGGCGCCCATCTCGCGCTCACCCTGGAGCGACTCGACGAGCTGCTGCCCAAGCCCGCCCGCCGCATCGGCCTCTCCGCGACGGTCCGTCCGGTGGACGAGGTCGCGCGCTATCTGTCCCCCCGGCGCAAGGTGGAGATCGTCCAGCCGCCGTCCGGCAAGGAGTTCGACCTCTCCGTGGTCGTCCCGGTGGAGGACTTGGGCGAGTTGGGCGGCTCCCCGGTCACCGATGGCAATGAGGGCGCCGAGAAGCCCTCCATCTGGCCGCATGTCGAGGAGCGGATCACCGACCTCGTCCAGTCCCACCGTTCGACGATCGTGTTCGCCAACTCGCGCCGCCTGGCGGAGCGCCTCTGCAACCGGCTCAACGAGATCGCGTACGAGCGGGCGACCGGCGAGCCCCTCGAAGAGGCGCACACCCCGGCCCAGCTGATGGGCGGCTCAGGCGCGGCCCAGGGGGCTCCGCCCGTCATCGCCCGCGCCCACCACGGCTCCGTCTCCAAGGAACAGCGAGCCCTGGTCGAGGAGGACCTGAAGGCGGGCCGGCTGCCCGCGGTGGTCGCCACCTCCAGTCTCGAACTGGGCATCGACATGGGCGCGGTGGACCTCGTCGTCCAGGTGGAGTCACCGCCGTCCGTGGCCTCCGGGCTCCAGCGCGTGGGGCGCGCGGGGCACCAGGTGGGCGCGGTCTCCACGGGCGTCGTGTTCCCCAAGTACCGCGGCGACCTGGTCCAGGCGGCCGTGGTCACCGAGCGGATGCGCACCGGCTCCATCGAGTCCCTCCGGGTCCCCGCCAATCCTCTGGACGTGCTGGCCCAGCAGCTCGTCGCCATGACCGCGCTCGACACCTGGCAGGTCGACGACCTGCTCGCCACGGTCCGCCGGGCGGCCCCGTTCGCGTCGCTCCCGGAGTCGGCGTTCACCGCCGTGCTCGACATGCTCGCGGGCCGCTATCCGTCCGACGCCTTCGCCGAGCTCCGGCCCCGCGTGGTGTGGGACCGCGTCGCCGGTACGGTCACCGGGCGCCCCGGTGCGCAGCGCCTCGCCGTCACCTCAGGGGGCACCATCCCCGACCGCGGACTCTTCGGAGTCTTCCTGGCGGGGGCCGACCCCAAGAAGGGCGGCGGCCGGGTCGGCGAGCTCGACGAGGAGATGGTCTACGAGTCCCGCGTCGGCGATGTCTTCACGCTGGGCACCAGCTCCTGGCGCATCGAGGACATCACCCGCGACCGCGTGCTGGTCTCCCCCGCGCCCGGGGTCCCGGGCAGGCTGCCCTTCTGGAAGGGCGACCAACTTGGCCGCCCGCTCGAACTGGGCCGCGCGGTCGGCGCGTTCCTCCGCGAGGTCGGCTCCCTCCCGAAGGAGGACGCCCGGCTCCGGCTGCTCGCCGCGGGCCTGGACGCCTGGGCCGCCGACAACGTGCTGTCGTATCTCGCCGAACAGCGCGAGGCGTGCGGGCACATCCCGGACGACCGGACCATCGTCGTGGAACGTTTCCGCGACGAGCTGGGCGACTGGCGAGTCGTCGTGCACTCTCCCTTCGGCGCCCAGGTCCACGCCCCCTGGGCCCTCGCCCTGGGCGCCAAGCTCTCCGAGCGGTACGGCATGGACGCCCAGGTCATGCATGCCGACGACGGCATCGTGCTGCGACTGCCCGACGCCGACCTGATGGGCCTGGATCTGCTCGACCAGACCCCCATGAAGGCGGGCACGGAGTACGACGCGGACCAGGCGCCGGTCGGCGCGGCGGACGTCGCCTTCGACAAGGGCGAGGTCGACCAGATCGTCACCGACCAGGTGGGCGGCTCGGCACTGTTCGCCTCGCGATTCCGCGAGTGCGCCGCCCGCGCGCTGCTGCTGCCGCGCCGCAACCCCGGCAAGCGCACCCCCCTGTGGCAGCAGCGGCAGCGCGCCGCGCAACTGCTCCAGGTGGCCAGCGAGTTCGGCTCGTTCCCGATCGTCCTGGAGGCGGTCCGCGAATGCCTCCAGGACGTCTTCGACGTCCCTGGCCTCACGGAGCTGATGGGCGACATCGAGTCCCGCAAGGTGCGCCTCGTCGAGGTCACCACACCGGAGCCTTCGCCCTTCGCCCGCTCGCTCCTGTTCGGATATGTCGCCCAGTTCCTGTACGAGGGCGATTCACCGCTGGCCGAGCGCCGCGCCGCCGCTCTGTCGCTCGACTCGCGGCTGCTGGCCGAACTCCTCGGCCAGGCAGAGCTGCGCGAGCTCCTCGACGCCGATGTCCTGGCCGAGTTGGAGCGGGAGCTCCAGTGGCTCACGGAGGACCGTCGCGTCAAGGACACCGAAGGTGTCGCCGACCTGCTGCGCCTGCTGGGCCCGCTCACGGATGCCGAGCTGGCCGAGCGGGGCGCGGAGCCGCAGTGGGCCCAGGAACTGGCCGCCGCGCGCCGCGCCATCCGGGTCAGGATCGCCGGGGCCGACCACTGGGCGGCGATCGAGGACGCCGGCCGACTGCGCGACGCACTCGGTACGGCGCTCCCCGTCGGTGTCCCCGAGGCCTTCACCGAGCCGGTCAAGGACCCGCTCGGTGACCTTCTCGCGCGATACGCACGCACCCACGGCCCGTTCACCTCGACGACGGCAGCCGCCCGCTTCGGTCTCGGTACGGCCGTCACGGACGGAGCGCTGCAGCGACTCGCCGCGAACGGCCGTGTCGTCCAGGGAGAGTTCCATCCGGCGGGCATCGGCCAGGAGTGGTGCGACGCGGCGGTGCTGCGCAGGCTGCGGCGCCGTTCGCTCGCGGCCCTGCGCCATGAGCTGGAGCCGGTGTCGCCCGCCGCGCTCGCGCAGTTCCTGCCGCAGTGGCAGCACGTGGGCAGCGGGCACGGGTTGCGCGGTATCGACGGACTGGTGCGCGCCATCGAGCAGTTGCAGGGCGCGTCCGTGCCCGCGTCCGCGCTGGAGAAGCTCGTCCTGCCGGCCCGGGTCGCCGGTTATGCCCCGGCGATGCTCGACGAGCTCACGGCCGCCGGGGAGGTCGTCTGGGCCGGTGCAGGAGCACTGCCCGGCAAGGACGGCTGGGTCTCGCTGTATCTGGCCGACGCGGCCCCGCTGCTCCTGCCGGCCCCGCACCCGCTGGAACTGACCGCGCTTCACCAGTCGATCCTGGACACCCTCTCCGGGGGCTACGGCCTCTTCTTCCGCCAGATCGCCGACCAGGTGCGCGCCACCACGCATCCCGACGCCACCGATCCCCAACTGGCCGACGCCGTCTGGGACCTGGCCTGGTCAGGACGCCTCACGAACGACACGCTCGCGCCGATGCGCTCCCTCCTGGGCTCGGGCCGTACAGCCGGGTCCACGGCCCATCGCGCCAAGCGTTCGGTCCCACGCGGGCGCTACGGCTCCCTGACCGGCGCCGCGCGCCCCCAGTCCCGTACGGGCCCGCCCACCGTGGCGGGCCGCTGGTCGCTGCTGCCGGGGCGCGAGCCCGACTCCACCGTGCGCGCCCACGCCCTGGCCCGCACCCTGCTCGACCGGCACGGCGTGGTGACCCGGGGCGCCGTCGCCGCGGAGGGCGTCGAGGGCGGCTTCTCGGCGGTGTACCGCATCCTGTCCGCCTTCGAGGACAGTGGCCAGGCGCGCCGCGGCTATGTGGTCGAAGGCCTCGGAGCCGCCCAGTTCGCGATGGACGGCGCGGTGGACCGCCTGCGCGCCGCGGCAAACGCGCGCGACCGGGGCGAGGCCCTGTCCGATCGGGACCTCACGAACGGATTCCCGGGCTCGCACGGTTTCCCGGCCGACGGCGGCCGTCCGAACGACCGCCCCGGCAACCAGGGCCCAGGGCACGCCCACGGCTTCCCGGACGGATCCGGCTTCGGCAATGCCCACGGCTTCCCGGACAGCCCCGTCTTCGACCATGCCCACGGCTTCCCCGACAGCCCGGACCTCGCCGACGACGGCTTCGGAAGCGGCACCGGTTTCGCCGACGACCACACCTTCACGGCCGACCACACGTTCGCGGCGGACTCCGCCTTCTCGGCCGAGCCGCCGGGCCCGGCCTTCCCGGGCAGCCCCGCCTTCTCGAACAACCGCCCCCGCACCCGGGCGACCACCCAAGCCGTGGTCCTCGCCGCGGCCGACCCCGCCAACGCCTACGGCGCGGCCCTGGCGTGGCCCGACCCCCCGACGGAGGCAGGGCACAAGCCGGGCCGCAAGGCGGGCTCCCTGGTCGTGCTGGTCGACGGTGAGCTGACCCTGTACATGGAGCGCGGCGGCAAGACCCTGCTGGCCTGGCCCTCCGACCCGGAGGGGTCGGTCACGGAGGACATACGTCTGCGCGCTGCCGCCGAGGCCCTCGCCGGGGCGGCCCGCGCGGGCTCCCTGGGCACGGTCACGGTGGAGCGCGTCAACGGCGCCTCCGCGCTGACCTCCCCCTTGGGCACCCTCCTGGAGACGGCCGGCTTCATCGCGACACCCCGCGGACTGCGCCTTCGCGCGTAAGCCCCGGGGACGTGCGGCCCGACGCGTACCGCACAACCCGTGCCACCCTTGACCCCATGCCCGAAGGAGACACCGTCTGGCAGGCCGCGAGGCGGCTGCACCTCGCCCTCGCGGGCAAGGTGCTGACCCGTTGCGACCTGCGGGTGCCCAGATACGCCACCGCCGACCTGACCGGACGCGTGGTCCTGGACGTCACGCCGCGCGGCAAGCACCTGCTCACGCGGTTCGAGGGCGGAGTGACCCTGCACTCGCATCTGCGGATGGACGGCTCGTGGAAGGTGTACACGAACGGCCAGCGCTGGAGCGGCGGTCCCACGCATCAGATCCGGGCCATCCTCGGCACCGCGGACCGCACGGCCGTCGGCTACCGGCTGCCTGTGCTGGAGCTGCTCCGCACCACCGACGAGGACCGTGCGGTCGGCCATCTCGGCCCCGATCTCCTGGGCCCGGACTGGGACCCGGACCGGGCGCTGGAGAACCTTCTGTGCGACCGGGCCCGCCCCCTCGGCGAGGCCCTGCTCGACCAGCGCAATCTCGCCGGCATCGGCAATGTCTACAAGAGCGAACTCTGCTTCCTGCTCGGCGTCACCCCCTGGCTCCCCGTGGGCGACCTGCCCGCCGACCGCGCCGCCCAACTGCCCGCCCTCGCCAAGAAGCTCCTCGAAGTCAATCGCGACCGTCCAGCGCGCAGTACCACGGGCCGCCGCGACCAGAACCTCTTCGTCTACGGCCGCACACCCCGCCCCTGCCTGCGCTGCCGCACCCCGATCCGCTCGGCGGACCAGGGCGACGGTTCCCGCGAGCGCCCCACCTACTGGTGCCCGACGTGCCAAAGGGGGCCCACGCCGCCGCCGGGTGCCGCCCTACCCCGTACAGGTCCCCGGCGTACGGCTAATTGACGACCCGTCAGAATTCCTCGTACCGTCCCTGCATGCCCCTCAAGGCGTACGACCTCACCGGACGCACCGCATTCGTCACCGGCGCCGCCAGCGGCATCGGCCGCGCATCCGCCGTTCTGCTCGCGGAGGCGGGCGCCGACGTCCACTGCGCGGACCGTGACGCGCAGGGCCTGCACGAGACGGCGACCCTGATCAAGGGCCGGGGCGGCACCGCCCACACCCACCCGCTCGACGTCACCGACCGCGACCAGGTCCAACAGGCCGTCGCCTCCTGCGCACGCCTCGACGTCATGGCGGCGGTCGCCGGGATCATGCACAGCAGCCCGGTCCTGGAGACCCGCGACGAGGATCTCGACCGGGTGCTGAGCGTCAACTTCAAGGGCGTGCTGTACGCCTGCCAGGAAGCCGCCCGGCTCATGATCGCGAAGAGTGTCCGCGGCAGCATCATCACGATGGCGTCGGGCGCCATAGACACCGGCGGCCCCGGCCTGTTCTGCTACGGCGCGGCGAAGGCGGCCGTCGTGCAGCTGACGAAGACCCTGGCGACCGAGGTCGGCCCGCACGGCATCCGCGTCAACGCGGTCGCGCCCGGCTGGATCCGTACGCCGATGACCAACCGCCACGGGGAGGCACAGGCGAACACGGAGGCTTTCATGGCGCGGCTGTCACCGCTCGGACGGGTCGGTGAACCCGAGGACATCGCCCACGCCGTGCTCCATCTGGCCTCGGACGCCTCGACGTTCACCACTGGCCAGATCCTCCGCCCCAATGGAGGTGTGGCGATGCCTTGGTAGCCCCGACCTTCACTCGCGCGCCGCCGCTCCCACCCCTACGCCCGGGCGCCCCCGTACATCCGGGCGCTGCTGCTGGGCTCCCCCGAGCCCCCGGCATGCCTGCCCGCGGGATCCCCGGGAGCCTCCGCCTCCTGACCGGCCTCTCTTCCACCACGTCCGGCCACGCGCCCCCACCCCCTACCCGCGCCCCGCGCACGCCCCCCGCGCCGCCCTCTCCGCCGCCATGACTCCTGCGAGGACGCGCGTCACCGATCCGACCCCGTGGCCCTCACGGCCCGGGCCTTCGGCACGCAGTGCACCGGCAGCAGGCTCAGCCCCCATCCCCCGGCCGCGACCGCCCCCTCCAGCACCCCGGCATCGGGCACCAGCGAGAGCCGGAGCACGCTCCACCACCACAGCGCACCGAACCCAACTGCGGCCCCCCAGCGCACTGTCCGCCCTGCCATGGTGCCCACCTCCAGCCCGACGCTAGACCGCGACCTCACGCCCCGGCAGGGCGCACCAGCGGCACACAGGCGCATCGCGGACAGCACCCGAGGGCGGTCACCCGTTCTCCGCCTGGAACATCCAGTGGTGCTTCTCGAGGTCGGCCGTGATCCCGATGAGGATGTCCTGGCTCACCGGATCCGGGTCCGCGGTCGTCGCCACCCGCTCCCGCATCCGCGTGATCACCGCACCCAGGGCGTCCACGAGCGTCTTCACGGCGTCGGTGTCCTTGACCCAGCCCTCGGGCGTCGCCCCGATGCCGCTCTTGGCGGCCACGGTCGCGGCCCGGCCGTCCGGCGAGACACCCAGAGTCGAGGCGCGCTCGGCCACGGCGTCGGAGTGCAGCCGCGCGCTGTCCACGACCTCGTCGAGCTGGAGATGGATGGAGCGGAAACGCGGTCCCACCACGTTCCAGTGGACCTGCTTCGCCACGAGGGAGAGGTCGATCAGGTCGACCAGCGCGCCCTGCAGCGCATCGGCCACGGCCTTCAGGTCCGCGTCGGACAAGGGACTCTTCACGACGTACATCCGCATCCTCCGATGGTGACGACCGCGACCATGCCGATGATCGCGACGTAACAGTCGATGACGTGACAACCGGCAATGCGCCGGCCGGCCCCGCCCTGCCCCTCCACCATGGCCGCCACACCGGATACCGGCAAACGGACCCATACGGGACGCCCGTACAACGCAAAAACCCCGGCCGCGCTCCTCCGGGTTTCCCCGGAGAAGCCCCGGCCGGGGCTTCTCCTACGCATCCTCAGCTCATGAGCGCGAACCCGTGAGCGTCAGGCGGCGACGACGTCGACCGCCTCGGTAGGCGCCTTGATCGTGACCCGTTCCGGTGGCACACCGGTCACCGATACGGAATTGAGCATCGGGCGACGCACCGGTGCGGGCACCGGTTCGGTGGCCGCAGCCGACTGTGCCAGCTCGGCGAGAGCGAGCTCGTCGCTCACTTCCCGCATGAGCTCGGACATCCGTACGTCCAGCGCGTCGCAGATCGCGGAGAGCAGTTCGGAGGATGCCTCCTTCTGCCCCCGCTCCACCTCGGAGAGATAGCCGAGTGAAACTCGGGCGGACGAGGAGACTTCGCGCAGAGTACGGCCCTGGCGCTGGCGCTGCCGACGCAGCACGTCACCCAGCAGGCGACGGAGCAGAATCATCGGTGGCTCCCTCCTCGGACCGCGTAGCCGCATCCTTCACGCCCCACCGTACCGCCTCGCGCCGCGGCCGTGCGGGGAGCGATGTCGTGTTCACTCAGGGCTGCAAACATCAAAACCCCCCGTTCTGTTCCGTATCCTGTGCCCGCTCATTCCCAGTCTGTTCGCTCGCAAGCCCCTTCAGGAGCAGTGCGAGTACGCTCCGTACACTCTCCATACGGATTTCCGCCCGGTCGCCGTTCAACCTCAGCGGTATCACTTTCCCGCCACCGGCAGGATGAAAAGATGCTGGGAACGGCCCGTCGACGGCCACGAAGACCGTGCCCACCGGCTGCCCGTCCTGGGGTTCGGGACCGGCGACGCCCGTGGTCGCGATCCCCCAGTCCGCTCCGAGAGCCTTGCGCACCCCGACCGCCATCTGAGCCGCGACCTGCGGATCCACCGCACCGCGCTCCGCCAGCAGAGTGGCGTCGACACCGAGCAGCTCGTGCTTGAGCTCAGTGGCGTACGCGGTCACGGAGCCGCGGAAGACCTTGGAGGCACCCGGCGTCGCGGTGATCTCCGCCGCCACCAGACCACCGGTGAGCGACTCGGCGACGGCGAGCGTCTCGCCCCTCACCATGAGTAGTCGCAGCACTTCAGTGGCCAGGGAATTCACCGCTCCGCCTCCTCGGCCGCCGGCCGCCGCTCGGCGATTCCGCGCCTGCGCAGCACAATGGCCTGTCTCACATAGTCGAGCCCGGTGACCACGGTCAGGACGACTGCCACGGCCATCACCCAGAACCTCAGGGTGGCCAGCGGCCCCGTCAGCGCCAGAACGTACATCCCGACGGCCGCGCCCTGGGCCAGCGTCTTCATCTTGCCGCCACGACTCGCCGGGATGACCCCGTAACGGATCACCAGGAAGCGCAGCAGCGTGATACCGAGCTCGCGCCCGAGAATCACGCCCGTCACCCACCAGGGCAGATCGCCGAGGTAGGACAGACAGATCAGGGCCGCTCCCATGATCGCCTTGTCGGCGATGGGGTCGGCGATCTTCCCGAAGTCGGTGACCAGGTTGTACGTGCGCGCCAGATGGCCGTCGAAGATGTCGGTGATCATGGCGACGGCGAAGGCCGCCCAGGCCCATGCGCGCATGGCGGGGTCGTACCCGCCGTCGGCCAGCATCAGCGCTACGAAGCCCGGCACGAGGACGAGCCGGATCATGGTCAGGATGTTGGCGATGTTCCAGAGGCTGGCCTGGTTGACGGCCGCAGCGCCCAGCTTCCCGCCCCGCGCCGGCTTCGCGCCCCCCGGAGCGCCGGGAGCGCCCGCCGCACCTTTCGCGCTGGGGGAGCCGCCCGCCGCGGATGCCGGGACTCCGGTCATCTGGCCGCCTCCTCAGCACACGGGAGCGAGCCCAGGAGCGGCTCGGCCACCAGGTCGACACCTTCCGTACCAACCACCTTGGCCTCGACGATACGGCCGACGGTCAAGCCCTCGCGGCTGGTGAACAGCACCTGGCCGTCCGTCTCGGGCGCCTGATGGGCGGCGCGGCCGACCGCGCCCTCCTCGTCGTCGATCGACTCGACGAGCACGTACACGGTCTCGCCGACGCGCTCCTCGGCGCGCTGCGCGACCAGCTCCTCGGCGAGCCGGGACACACGCGCGAGGCGCTCGGCGACGATGTCCTCGTCGAGCTTGTTCTCGTACGTCGCCGCCTCGGTGCCCTCCTCGTCGGAGTACCCGAAGACACCGATCGCATCGAGGCGCGCACCCGTGAGGAAGCGCTCCAGCTCCGCCAGATCGGCCTCGGTCTCGCCGGGGAAGCCCACGATGAAGTTGGACCGCACGCCGGCCTGCGGGGCCTTGGCACGGATGGTGTCCAGCAGCTCCAGGAAGCGGTCGGTGTCGCCGAAGCGCCGCATGGAGCGCAGCACGTCGGGCGCGGAGTGCTGGAAGGACAGGTCGAAGTAGGGCGCGATGTTCGGCGTCGAGGTCAGGGCGTCGATGAGTCCGGGGCGCATCTCGGCCGGCTGCAGATAGCTGACCCGCACGCGCTCGACGCCGTCGATCTCGGCGAGCTCCGGCAGCAGGGTCTCCAGGAGACGGATGTCGCCCAGGTCCTTGCCGTACGAGGTGTTGTTCTCGGAGACCAGCATGATCTCCTTGACGCCCTGCTCGGCAAGCCAGCGGGCTTCGTTCAGCACGTCGCTGGGGCGGCGCGAGATGAACGAGCCGCGGAAGGACGGGATGGCGCAGAAGGAGCAGCGCCGGTCGCAGCCCGAGGCGAGCTTCACCGAGGCCACGGGCGAGCCGTCGAGGCGGCGCCGCAGCGGCGCGCGGGGGCCTGACACCGGGGCCACGCCCTCGGGGAGGTCCGAGGGAGCACCGTGACCGGGAAGGGCCACTTCCTCGCCTGCGCTCTGCCGCTCGGCCGGGCTGATCGGCAGCAGCTTGCGCCGGTCGCGCGGGGTGTGGGAGGCGTGGATGCCGCCGTTCAGAATGGTCTGGAGGCGGTCGGAGATGTCGGCGTAGTCGTCGAAGCCGAGCACGCCGTCGGCCTCGGGCAGCGCTTCGGCGAGCTCCTTGCCGTACCGCTCGGCCATGCAGCCCACCGCCACGACGGCCTGGGTTCTGCCATGTCCCTTGAGGTCATTTGCTTCGAGGAGGGCGTCGACGGAGTCCTTCTTGGCGGCCTCGACAAAGCCACAGGTGTTGACGACGGCGACGTCCGCTTCCTCGGCGTCCTCCACGAGGTGCCAGCCGTCCGCCTCCAAGCGGCCTGCGAGCTCCTCCGAGTCCACCTCGTTACGGGCGCAGCCAAGGGTGACGAGTGCGACGGTACGGCGTTCAGGCATGGGCTCAAGACTACTTTGTCTCACTGACAGCCCACGTCGACGGGGTTGGCCGATCTTGGCCAACCCCGTACCGGCATACCCCTTGGGACCGTTATCCGACCTGGGGGTCGCCCTTTGTATACGTGAGGCGCTCGACCGCGCCGGGCTGGAAGTCGTCCTCGATCTTCTTGCCGTTCACGTACAGCTGGATCGCGCCGGCGTCACCGAGGATGAGGTTGATCTTCGAGCTGTCCTGGAAGGTCTTGGACTCGCCCTGCTTCAGCAGCCCGTCGAAGAGCATGCGGCCGTTGTGGTCCTTCGCGGAGATCCAGCTGCGTCCGTCCGCGGCGCTGACCTGCACGGTCACCTTGTCCTGCGGGGCGGCCGCGATGGCGCTGTCGGACGGGTCCGGCTTCGGGTCGGCGGGCTTGGTCTCGGTCGGCTTGGTCTTCACGGGCTTGCTGGTGGTCGGCGTGGACCCCTCGGCGACCCGCGTCTTCGTGTCGTCCCCGCTGTCGCTGCCCTTGACCACGGTGAATCCGACGAAGCCGATCACCGCGACGATCGCGGCGACCATGGCAGCCGTCCAGTTCGGCCCGCGCCGCTCGGGGCGGATACGTTCCGCCTCGAAGAGCGGGGCGGCCGGCGTCGGTGCGGGGCGCCCGCCGTGCTCGGCGTCGTAGCGGGCGAGCAGCGGGGCCGGATCGAGATGCACGGCGCGTGCCAGGGTCCGGATGTGACCGCGCGCGTAGACGTCGCCGCCGCAGGGAGCGAAGTCGTCGTGCTCGATCGCTTGGACGATGGCGATGCGGACCCGGGTGGCGTTGCTGACGTCGTCGACGGTCAGCCCGGCTTCGACGCGTGCCTGCCGCAGGGCACGGCCGATCGAATTTTCCTCGGCTGCGCGGTCGTCTTCGAACGGACGCTCGTCTTCAGGGGAGTTGCCGTCAGGGGAGTTGCCGATGGACACGGGGGCGCCTTTCGAGCGTGTAGCCACCTGTGCTGGAGGTTCAGTCTAGGGGGGGTACGAAAGGGTGGGGCAACCGGGCGGTAGCACTTTGTACGCCATCAGAATGGCCGGTCATCCTGATGCTGGGACATGTACGTGTCCCCTCGCTCAACTTGACGTACGACGACGGGAAACGGTTGCCTGCCGATCACTTACGGGTGAGTCACGTTCGATTATTTTATTGCCGCCGACTCACCCGTGGCGTGACCGACCTGTCCCGTTTTCCTTACGCTTCAGCTTCCCCACGAATCACGGCGAGCACTCCATCCAGCTCGTCGGCCTTCACAAGAACGTCACGTGCCTTGGAGCCCTCGCTGGGACCGACGATGCCGCGGGACTCCATGAGGTCCATCAGCCGTCCGGCCTTGGCGAATCCGACACGCAGCTTGCGCTGGAGCATCGAGGTGGACCCGAACTGGGAGGTGACGACCAGCTCGGCGGCGGCGCACAGCAGATCGAGGTCGTCGCCGATGTCCTCGTCGATCTCCTTCTTCTGCTTGCTGCCCACGGTGACGTCGTCCCGGAAGACCGGCGCCATCTGGTCCTTGCAGTGCTGGACGATCGCCGCGACCTCGTCCTCGGTGACGAAGGCGCCCTGCATACGGGTCGGCTTGTTGGCCCCCATCGGCAGGAAGAGCCCGTCTCCCTTGCCGATCAGCTTCTCGGCACCCGGCTGGTCGAGGATGACCCGGCTGTCGGCGAGCGAGGAGGTGGCGAACGCGAGCCTGGAGGGCACGTTCGCCTTGATCAGACCGGTGACGACATCGACGGAGGGTCGCTGCGTGGCGAGCACCAGGTGGATGCCGGCCGCACGCGCGAGCTGCGTGATACGCACGATCGCGTCCTCGACGTCGCGCGGCGCGACCATCATCAGGTCCGCCAGCTCGTCGACGATCACCAGCAGGTACGGGTACGGCGAAAGCTCACGCTCGCTGCCCTCGGGCAGCTTCACCTTGCCGTTCCTGATGGCCTCGTTGAAGTCGTCGATGTGCCGGTAGCCGAACGCCGCGAGGTCGTCGTAGCGCAGATCCATCTCCCGTACGACCCACTGCAGCGCCTCGGCGGCCCGCTTGGGGTTGGTGATGATCGGCGTGATGAGGTGCGGGATGCCCTCGTACGCGGTCAGCTCGACCCGCTTGGGGTCGACGAGGACCATGCGGACGTCGTCGGGGGTCGCGCGGACCATGACGGACGTGATCAGGCAGTTGATGCACGAGGATTTACCGGAACCGGTGGCTCCGGCGACGAGTACGTGGGGCATCTTCGCGAGGTTGGCCATCACATAGCCGCCCTCGACGTCCTTGCCGAGCGCGACCAGCATCGGGTGGTCGTCCTCGGCCGCGTCCGCGAGCCGCAGCACGTCGCCGAGGTTGACCATCTCGCGGTCGGTGTTCGGGATCTCGATGCCGACCGCCGACTTGCCGGGGATCGGGCTGATGATCCGCACGTCGGGACTGGCGACGGCGTACGCGATGTTCTTGGTGAGCGCCGTGATCCGCTCGACCTTCACGGCGGGGCCGAGCTCGACCTCGTAGCGCGTGACCGTCGGACCGCGGGTGAAGCCGGTGACGGCGGCGTCGACCTTGAACTCCATGAAGACGTTCTGGAGCGAGGCGACCACAGCGTCGTTGGCGGCGCTGCGCGTCTTGCCGGGGCCGCCGCGCTCCAGCAGGTCGAGCGATGGCAGAGCGTAGGTGATGTCGCCGGACAGCTGGAGCTGCTCGGCGCGTGGGGGCAGCTCGCGCGGCTCGTCGGGCGCGGCCTTGGTGAGGTCGGGCACGACGGTCTCGACCGGCAGGGCCTCCTGCTTGGGCGGCTTGGCGCTCTTGGAGCGCGCGGCCGGTACCGGCGTCGTCTCCTCGTACCCGTCGCGCTCCACGGAGACGCCCTGCGTCAGATCGGCGACCAGCGGCGAGGGCGGCATGCCGTGCAGGACGGCACCGTCGAGCGCGGCAGCGGCGGCCGCGGCGACATCCACCGCGTCCATCGGCCGATGCATGTCGGGTTGCTGCACCGCGGGCCGCCTGGGGCGGCTCCGGCGCTTGGTGAGCGCCTCCTGCTCGGCACTGTCGGGGTCGTACCCCTCGGGGGCGCGCGAGCGCCTCCGGGAGCGCGAGGGGAGCGCCTCGCGCCACTGCTCGTCGTAACGCTCGTCGTCCTCGCCGAACTCATCCTCGTCGACGTCGGCCTGGACGATGCCCAGCTTCTGCCCCAGGAGTCTCAGCCGCTGCGGAATCGCGTTGACCGGGGTCGCCGTGACGACCAGCAGCCCGAAGATCGTGAGCAGTACGAGGAGCGGTACCGCCAGGACGTCGCCCATCGTGTACGTCAGCGGGGTGGACGCGCCCCAGCCGATGAGTCCGCCGGCGTCCCTTATCGCCTGCATGCCGTCGCTGCGCGCGGGCGCCCCGCACGCGATGTGGACCTGGCCGAGCACGCCGATCACGAGCGCGGACAGGCCGATCACGATGCGGCCGTTGGCCTCGGGCTTCTCGGGGTGCCGGATGAGCCGGGTCGCGATGACGCCGAGCAGTATCGGAACGAGCAGGTCGAGGCGGCCGAAGGCGCCGGTCACCAGCAACTCGACGAGGTCACCCACGGGGCCCCGCAGGTTGGACCACGTACCCGCCGCGACGATCAGCGCGAGGCCGAGCAGCAGGAGCGCGAGACCGTCCTTGCGGTGCGCCGGGTCGAGTCCCTTCGCGCCCCGCCCTATGCCGCGGAACATCGCTCCGACGGCGTGCGCGAGGCCCAGCCACACGGCGCGTACGAGTTTGTACACGCCCGCGGTCGGGTTGGGCGCCGGCGCGGGAGCGGCCTTCTTCGCCGCGGTCTTCTTGGCGGGCGCCTTCTTGGCGGCTGCCTTTTTCGCGGGGGCCTTCTTCGCCGGAGCCTTCGTCGGAGCGGCCGCCTTCTTCGCGGGCGGCTTCTTGGCTGCGGACTGACGTGAGGCCATGTGTGTGAGGTTACCGGTGGAGACGACAGCGGACACGTGTGCCCAGTGCTTCACCCGTTCGTGTCGCCCTTGCCGAGGACGGAAACTGACGCCGACTCACGCGGGACGTAGCGTTCGAGGGCGCCGAGTTCCGCGACTGGAGCGCCCAGTTCTGCCGGAGCGGAGCACAGTTCTGCCGGGGCGGAGCATAGTTCTGGCGGAGCAGCACTCACTTCCGCTGGAGCAGTGCTCAGTTCTGCGACGGCACCGAAGGCGCCCCGCTCCCCGTGCCCGGTTCCAGCGCGTCCAGCGCCCTGCGCAATCCCGTGAGTTTGCGTTCGAGATGGGCCGCGGTCGCCACCGCCGCCGCGTCGGCCGAGTCGTCGTCGAGCTGCTTGGACAGCGCCTCGGCCTGCTCCTCAACGGCCGCGAGCCGCGCGGAGAGTTCGGCGAGAAGTCCGGCGGGCTCCTTGGTGTCGCCGAGCGCCGCCTTGCCGCCGCCCTCCAGCTGGAGCCGCAGCAGGGCCGCCTGCTCCCGGAGTTGGCAGTTCTTCATGTAGAGCTCGACGAAGACGGAGACCTTGGCGCGCAGCACCCATGGGTCGAAGGGCTTGGAGATGTAGTCCACCGCACCCGCCGCGTACCCCCGGAAGGTGTGGTGCGGGCCGTGGTTGATCGCGGTGAGGAAGATGATCGGGATGTCCCGGGTCCGTTCTCGCCGCTTGATGTGCGCGGCGGTTTCGAAACCGTCCATCCCCGGCATCTGGACGTCCAGCAGAATGACCGCGAAGTCGTCCGTGAGCAGTGCTTTGAGCGCTTCCTCCCCGGACGATGCCCGCACCAGTGTCTGATCGAGCGCGGAGAGGATCGCCTCCAGCGCCAACAGATTCTCCGGCCGGTCATCGACCAGGAGGATCTTGGCCTTCTGCACCATGGCCCGCCCTCCTCGCCCCGGCATGGGGCCTCCCCTGTCCGCAGGACTTGGGGAAGCACCGGGCGCATCCCCAGGGGACGACTCCCTTGCGCCGCCCGTCCTTGTGCCGGTCATGGTAGCCGCACCCCGCCTGTCGCCACACCCTGTCACCGCGATGTCACTGTGCACGTAGCAGAAACGTAGCGGGAGACCAGAAGGTTCCCCGAATCCCGCGCTTCTACACGGCTTCGGCCACAGTCAGTTATCCGACGTCGGGCCCGTCGCGCCACTGGTTCGGCGCGCACGCCCGGCGCTCCGGTCGCTGACACCGCGTAACGACCGGCTCGCCGGACATGAGTCCGTCACTCCTCACGCATCCACTGCTCCATCACGGAGAGCAGGTGATCGGGATCGACCGGTTTCGTCACGTAGTCGGAGGCACCCGACTCGATGGCCTTCTCCCGGTCGCCCTTCATCGCCTTCGCCGTGAGCGCGATGATCGGCAGCCCGGCGAACTGCGGCATCCGGCGAATCGCCGTCGTTGTGGCATAGCCGTCCATCTCGGGCATCATGATGTCCATCAGGACAACCGTCACATCATCGTGCTGCTCCAGGACTTCGATGCCCTCGCGGCCGTTCTCGGCGTACAGCACCGAAAGTCCGTGCTGCTCGAGGACGCTGGTCAGCGCGAACACATTGCGGATGTCGTCGTCGACGATCAGCACCTTCTCGCCCTCGAACCGGATGCCGCGGCGCGGCTGCGACTCCGCGTCCTGCCGGCCCGCGGCCGCCCACTGCTCCTGAGCCGTCCCCGCGGCGCCGTTCGGCTGCCCCGGCAGCGCGCCGCGCTGCTCGACCGCTGACACCGCCCTGCGGCGCCTCCTGAAGAGCGCGGCGGGCCCATTCTGCGTCTCCTGGTACGACTTCACCTCGGCCGGCGTCTCGATGCCGGCACCGGACAGCTCCGCCTCGGAGGCCAGCAGCTCCCCGGCCTCCAGCGCCGGCGCGAGCTGCCCGTAGCCCTGCGGCGGCAGTTCGCTCGGGTGCAGCGGCAAATACAGCGTGAACGTCGAGCCGCGTCCCGGCTCGCTCTGCGCGTGGATCTCACCGCCCAGCAGCCGCGCGATCTCCCGCGAGATGGACAGCCCCAGACCCGTACCGCCGTACTTGCGGCTCGTCGTGCCGTCCGCCTGCTTGAAGGCCTCGAAAATGACCCGCATCTTGCTGGCCGCGATCCCGATGCCGGTGTCCGTCACGGAGAACGCGATCAGATCGGCGTCCGCGTCCCGCAGCGAACCGGACTCCAGGAGCTGCTCCCGGATGGCCACCGGAACGTCCGCACCAGCGGGCCGGATCACCAATTCGACCGCTCCGGAGTCGGTGAACTTCACCGCGTTGGAGAGCAGGTTCCGCAGCACCTGGAGCAGCCGCTGCTCGTCGGTGTGCAGCGTGGCGGGCAGTTCCGGCGAGACCCGTACGGAGAAGTCGAGACCCTTCTCCGCGGTCAGCGGGCGGAAGGTGGCCTCCACGTAGTCGACGAGCTGGACGAGCGCGATGCGGGTCGGCGACACGTCCATCTTGCCGGCCTCGACCTTCGACAGGTCGAGGATGTCGTTGATCAGCTGGAGCAGGTCGGAACCCGCGCCGTGGATCGTCTCGGCGAACTCGACCTGCTTCGGAGTGAGGTTCGTGTCCGCGTTGTCGGCGAGCAACTTGGCCAGGATGAGCAGGGAGTTGAGCGGCGTACGCAGCTCGTGCGACATGTTCGCCAGGAACTCGCTCTTGTAGCGCATGGAGACCGCGAGCTGCTCGGCGCGCTCCTCCAGGACCTGGCGGGCCTCCTCGATCTCGGTGTTCTTGACCTCGATGTCGCGGTTCTGCTGGGCCAGCAGCTCGGCCTTCTCCTCAAGTTCCGCGTTCGAGTCCTGGAGCGCCTTCTGCCGGCTCTCCAACTCCGCCGAACGCTCCCGCAGTTGCTCGGTGAGCTCCTGCGACTGCCGGAGCAGCACCTCCGTCTTGGTGTTGACGGAGATGGTGTTGACGCTCGTCGCGATCATCTCGGCGATCTGGTTCAGGAAGTCCTTCTGGATCTGCGTGAAGGGCGTGAACGACGCCAGTTCGATGACGCCGAGCACGGTCCCCTCGAAGAGCACCGGAAGCACGATGACCTGCGCCGGAGGCGCCTCGCCGAGTCCGGAGGAGATCTTCAGATAGCCGCTCGGCGCGTTCTCCACAAGAATCGTGCGCTTCTCCTGGGCCGCCGTCCCGATCAGCGCCTCACCGGGCCGGAAGGAGGTCGGCATGGAGCCCATCGAGTAGCCGTACGACCCGAGCATGCGCAGCTCGTACGCGTCCTCGTGACCGCTCGCCTCCTTGCCGTCGACCAGTGGCATGGAGAGGAAGAACGCACCGTGCTGCGCGGAGACGACCGGCGTCAGCTCGCTCATGATCAGCGAGGCCACGTCGTCGAGGTCGCGCCGCCCCTGCATCAGCGCCGAGATACGGGCGAGGTTGCCCTTGAGCCAGTCCTGCTCCTTGTTGGCGATGGTGGTGTCGCGCAGGTTGGCGATCATCTTGTTGATGTAGTCCTGAAGTTCCTGGATCTCGCCGGAGGCGTCCACGTCGATCTTCAGGTTCAGGTCGCCGCGGGTCACCGCGGTCGCCACGCGCGCGATGGCACGTACCTGCCGGGTCAGGTTCCCGGCCATCTCGTTCACCGACTCGGTGAGGTCCCGCCAGGTGCCGTCGACGTCCCGCACGCGCGCCTGGCCGCCCAACTGCCCCTCGGTGCCCACCTCGCGGGCCACTCGGGTGACCTCCTCGGCGAAGGAGGACAGCTGGTCGACCATCGTGTTGATGGTGGTCTTCAGCTCCAGGATCTCGCCGCGGGCGTCGATGTCGATCTTCTTGGTCAGGTCGCCCTTGGCGATGGCCGTGGTGACCATCGCGATGTTGCGCACCTGGCCGGTCAGGTTGGACGCCATCCCGTTCACGGATTCGGTGAGGTCCTTCCACGTACCGGACACGCCCGGTACGCGCGCCTGCCCGCCGAGGATGCCGTCCGTGCCCACCTCGCGGGCCACCCGGGTGACCTGGTCGGCGAACGAACTCAGCGTCTTCACCATGGTGTTGACGGTGTCGGCCAGCTGGGCGACCTCGCCGCTCGCCTCGACCGTCACCTTCTTGGTGAGGTCGCCGTTGGCCACCGCTGTCGCGACCTGCGAGATGTTCCGCACCTGGTTGGTCAGGTTGTTGGCCATCACGTTGACGTTGTCGCTCAGGTCCTTCCAGATGCCCGTGACACCCGGCACCCGCGCCTGACCACCCAGGTTGCCCTCGGTACCCACCTCGCGGGCCACCCGGGTCACCTGCTCGGCGAAGTTGGACAGCTGGTCGACCATCGTGTTGACGGTGGTGACGAGTTCGAGGATCTCGCCCTTGGCGTCGACGGTGATCTTCTTCGAGAGGTCGCCCTTGGCGACCGCCGTCGTGACCTCGGCGATGTTGCGCACCTGAATGGTCAGGTTGTTGGCCATGAAGTTCACGGACTGCGTGAGGTCCTTCCAGGTGCCGGAGACACCCTGCACCTCGGCCTGCCCGCCGAGCATGCCCTCCGTACCCACCTCGCGGGCCACCCGCGTGACCTGCTCGGCGAAGTTCGAGAGCTGGTCCACCATGGTGTTGAGGGTGTTCTTCAGCTCCAGGATCTCGCCGCGCGCGTCCACGTCGATCTTCTGCGACAGGTCGCCCCGGGCCACCGCGGTCGCGACCTGCGCGATGTTCCGCACCTGGGCGGTGAGGTTGCCGGCCATGCCGTTCACGGAGTCGGTCAGGTCGCGCCACACACCGGCGACGCCGGGCACCTGCGCCTGACCGCCGAGGCGGCCCTCGGTACCCACCTCGCGGGCGACCCGGGTCACCTGGTCGGCGAAGGCGGAGAGCTGGTCGACCATCGTGTTGATGGTGTTCTTCAGCTCCAGGATCTCGCCGCGCGCGTCCACGTCGATCTTCTGCGACAGGTCGCCCCGGGCCACCGCCGTCGTGACCTGCGCGATCTGCCGCACCTGCGAAGTCAGGTTCCCCGCCATGAAGTTGACGGAGTCGGTGAGTTCCTTCCACGTGCCGGACACGCCGTCCACGCGGGCCTGACCACCGAGGCGGCCCTCCGTACCCACGTCACGGGCCATCCGGGTCACCTGGTCGGCGAACGAGGAGAGCTGGTCCACCATCGTGTTCACGGTGTTCTTCAGCTGGAGCATCTCGCCGGAGACATCGACGGTGACCTTCTGCGACAGATCGCCGTTGGCGACCGCTGTCGTCACCTGCGCGATGTTGCGCACCTGTCCGGTGAGGTTCCGGAACGCCGTGTTGACCGAGTCCGTCAGGTCCTTCCAGGTCCCCGCCGCACCCGGCACCTGCGCCTGGCCGCCCAGTTCACCCTCGACACCGACCTCGCGCGCCACGCGCGTGACCTCGGCACCGAACGACGACAGCTGGTCGACCATCGTGTTGACGGTGTTCTTCAGCTCCAGCATCTCGCCGGCCACATCGACGGTGACCTTCTGGGAGAGGTCACCGTTGGCCACGGCCGTGGTCACCGCGGCGATGTCGCGCACCTGAGTCGTGAGGTTCCGGAAGACCGTGTTGACGGAATCCGTCAGGTCCTTCCACGTCCCCGCCGCACCCGGCACATTCGCCTGGCCGCCAAGCCGCCCCTCGCCGCCGACCTCGTTGGCCACGCGCGTGACCTCGTCGGCGAACGTCCGCAGCGTCTCGGTCATCTGATTGATCGTCTCGGCGAGCTGCGCGACCTCGCCGCGTGCGGAAACCGTCACCTTCTGCGACAGGTCACCGCTCGCGACCGCTGTCGTCACCTGAGCGATCCCGCGCACCTGGGCCGTGAGGTTTCCGGCCATGAGGTTCACCGAATCGGTGAGGTCCTTCCACACGCCGGCCACACCGGGTACCTGCGCCTGGCCGCCGAGCTCGCCCTCGGTGCCCACCTCGCGCGCGACTCGCGTCACCTCGGAGGAGAAGGAGGACAACTGGTCCACCATCGTGTTGACGGTGTTCTTGAGTTCCAGCATCTCGCCGGCCACGTGAACCGTGACCTTCCGGGACAAGTCACCCTTGGCGACCGCCGTGGTCACGAGAGCGATGTCACGTACCTGGGCCGTCAGCCGGTACGCCATGGTGTTGACCGAATCCGTGAGGTCCTTCCACGAACCGGACATCCCGCGCACTCGCGCCTGCCCGCCCAGCTTGCCCTCGGTGCCCACCTCGCTGGCCACCCGCGTGACCTCGTCGGTGAACGTCGACAGCTGGTCGACCAGATTGTTGACCGTCCGTCCGACCTTGAGGAACTCCCCGCGCAGCGGATGCCCGTTGCCGTCGGCCGCCTGCGCCCGCAGCTCCATACGGGGCGACAGGTCGCCCTCCGCGACCGCGGACAGCACCCGGCCGACCTCGGAGACAGGCCGTACGAGATCGTCGACGAGCGCGTTCGAGGCGTCGATCGCCGCTGCCCACGAGCCCTCGCAGGAGCCCGCCTCCAGCCGCTCCGTGAGTTTTCCCTCACGTCCCACCATGCGACGTACGCGCGACAGCTCACCCGTAAGGTGGAGATTGCGGTCGGCCACTTCATTGAAGACCGCCGCGATCTCGGACATCACTCCGTCGCCGGAAACCGTGAGCCGCTTGCGGAAGTTGCCGTCCCGCATCGACACCAGGGCCGCCAGCAGCCGGTTCAGAGCCGCCGTGTCCACCTCGGTGGTGCCATTGCGCGGTGTGCGCTCGTTGTTCAGGGACTGTCCGCCTTTCGCGCGCGTCTTCGTGCCCCGCGTCGCTGCGCCAGACTCCACTGTGTCCCTCCCGCAAGGGTCGACCATTACTGCTCGGCGTACTCGGGTACTTCTGCTCGGCGTGCTGGAAGGCACTCATCAGCCTGCCCGGACCGTCTCTTGGAGCTTGCCCAGTGTTTCACCCTGGCTGAACCAGGCCATAACAGTTCGGCAGCTTCGCACATCGTCCGCACACTCTCCGGACGGAAACACAGGCGACCGGCATCCGCATGGACGGCGAAGGTAAGTAACCTTGCATGCGGCTGTCCAGCCGTGCCGGTCCCGTCCGGCCTGGGCGGTGGCACAAGCACGAGCGGGCAGGCATCGGAGGGGCGCCGCACCATGACCACCGGACTGCATCCTGGGGGAGCGCCCCAGGATCCCCGGCCGACGGGGAACCACGCTCTGCCGCAGCAGGAGCGGGTCGGCCACGGAGCCCTGCACGCCGACAACCGGACAAGGAGTTCTGTGATCACCGCGCGCGCGGCCGCCAGTTTCGATCCCGTGGGGCGATCGGTCGCGACCGCGCGCTCCTTTGTCCGTGACACCCTCCAGGGCTGGGGCTTCGCCGACATCGTCGACGATGCCGTGGTCCTCACCAGCGAACTCGTCACCAACGCCGTTGTGCATGCGGGCACCTCCGCGGACGTTCTCTGTCTGCGCAGCGACGACGGAGTACGCATCGAGGTGGCAGACCGCTACCCGGAACGTGAAATTCCACTCCAGGCGACGGCTGTGAACATGGGCAGCCCCGACCGCGAGGGCGGCCGCGGCCTCCAGCTGTGCGCGGCGCTGGCCGGCCGCTGGGGTGTCGAGTACACGCCCACCCACAAGCAGGTCTGGTTCCAGCTCATCCTCCCCGAGCGTCCCGTGGGCACTCGCACCGCCGGCCCCTCCCTCCCCGCCGATCTCCTCCCCCTCGCCGACGGCCGCGTCCGCGTCGCGGTCGTCCAGATCGACCGCGCCGGCGCCATCAACGCCTGGAACGAGGACGCGGAGGAGCTCTTCGGGTACGCCGCCGAGCACGTCACCGGCAAACCGCTCACCGACCTCGCCGCCTGGCCGCACACCCCCGGCACCAGCACCGGCATCGTCGAGGCCCTCCAACTCTCCCGCTGGGAAGGCAGCTACGGCATCCGCGGCGCCAACGGGCGCGTAACCCCCGTCTACGCCTCACACCTTCGGGTCCGTGACACCGGTGGCGAACCCTCCACGGTCTGCCTTCTCGTACGCGACCACGAACGCGCGGTCCTGCAGACCCCGTTGCGCGTCAACGCCACCGACACGACCACCAGCTCCGAGGGCCAGGCCTCCGACCCCTTCGAGGTCTTCATCGGCTCGCCCGCGCCCGACGACCTCGACGGACTCCTCCAGCGCACGGTGGAGCGCGCCCGCGACATGCTCGACGGCGACTCCGCCTTCCTGCTCCTCGCGACCGACGACGAAACGGAGTTGGAGGTACGAGCCTCGACGGGCCTGCCCTCCGCCCGCCAGCGCTTCGCCCGCGTCCCCGTCGAAGCAGGCCCCGGTCGCTACGGCTCGGCCCGTATGCCCGCCGTACACGAGGACCTGACGGTCGTCCCCGGCGCCGTCCCGCTGCTGGGCGGCACCGGCATGCGCTCGGTCGTCACGGTCCCGCTGAAGGTCGAGGGGCGCCTCACCGGCTCGCTCGGCGTCGCGGCCGAGTCGCCCAGCAGATACTCCAACGAGGAGGCGTTGCGCCTCCAGTTCGCCGCCGACCGCATCGCGCTGGCAGTGGAATCGGCCCGACTGGGCGAACTGGAACGCCTGCGCCGCGGCTCGCTGTCCTTCCTCGTGGAGGCCTCCGACCTCCTCGCCGGCACCCTGGACCGCGACCAGACCCTGGCCCTCATGGCTCAGATGACGGTCCCGACCCTGGCCACCTGGTGCGCCGTCTACACGATCGCCGACCAGGCCTCGGATCCGTATCTCTCCTACGTCCTGCACGAGGACGAGGAACGCATCGACGGCCTCAAGGCGTTGCTCTCCAAGATCGCCCCACCCGACCCGGTCCCCACCCCGGGCGCCCGCGTCTGGTCCGCACCCGCCGAAGCGGCCCACGAGGCCGCCCTGCGCACGTCCATGCGCAGCCTGGGCCTGGGCGAGTCCCCGCCGGTGAGTTCCGGCATCGGTACGACACTGGCGACGGCCTCGGCGGTCGGCGGCGAGACAGTCGTACTCCCCCTGGTCGCCCGCAACCGCGTCATCGGCATGCTGACGCTCGGCAAGCCGTCGGACGAACACTTCCGCCAGGAGATCCTGGAGTTGGCCGAAGACCTTTCACGCCGAGCCGCCCTGGCGCTGGACAACGCCCGCCTGTACTCGGAGCGCATGGCCATCAGCCAGTCCCTCCAGCGCAGCCTCCTGCCCCCCGAACTCCCCCACATCGAGGGCGTCGAGGTCGAGGTCATCTACCGAGCGGCCGGCGAGGGCAACGAGGTCGGCGGCGACTTCTACGACCTCTTCCCGATCCGCGACGGCGCGTACGGCTTCGCCATCGGCGACGTCTGCGGTACGGGCCCGGAGGCAGCGGCGGTCACCGGACTGGCCCGGCACGCACTCAGGCTGCTGGCCCGCGAGGGCTACGGCGGCCCGGCCGTCCTGGAGCGCCTGAACTCCGCGATCCTCGACGAGGGCGCCCGCAGCCGTTTCCTGACGCTTCTGTACGGCGAGTTGTGGCCCCAGGAGGACGGCAGCGCCCTGCTGAAGGTGGTGTGCGCAGGCCACCCGCTCCCGCTGCGCCTGCGCCAGGACGGCACGGTCGAACCGGCCGCCGAACCGCAGCCGCTACTCGGCGTCATGGAGGACCTGGAGCTGTACGAGCAGACGGTCACGCTGGATCCGGGCGACGTCCTGCTGTGCGTCACGGACGGCGTCACGGAGCGCCGCGAGGGGACCCGCATGCTCGGCGACGACGGTCTCACGGACGTCCTCACCACGTGCACGGGCCTCACGGCGGGCGCGGTCGCCGCTCGCATCATGCGCGCCGTCGAGCGCTTCGCGTCCGACGCCCCCTCCGACGACATGGCGATTCTGGCGATGCGGGTTCCCGGCCTCCACAAGGACTGAGGCCCGACTTCGCCTTGGGGTACGAGAAAGGCCCCCGCCCGTAAGGGCGGAGGCCTTTTCTTGATGGAGCCCCCAAACGGAATCGAACCGTTGACCTTCTCCTTACCATGGAGACGCTCTGCCGACTGAGCTATAGGGGCCAGTTGCCTTTTCGAGGTTTCCCTCGCGGCAACGGAATAGATCATACCCCGAACAGAAGCATGTTCCCAACCACGCTCATTGGGTCAGAAGGCCGGCTGAAGCAATCCACCGAGCGCGTTGCACGCGGAGACTATCCGCTGCATCTCGCGCTTGGTCAGAGAGGCGTCGACCGGCAGCGACAGAGTCTCGTCCGCGGCCCGCTCGGTCTCCGGCAGATGCACGTCCCGACGGAATGCGGGCATGCGGTGCACGGGAGTCTTCACCGGCACCCGGCACTCAACTCCCCTGGCTCGCACGGCCCGTGCGAACGCGTCCCGGTCCGGCCGTCCATTGCCCGGCACCCGCACGACATACTGCTGGTAGGTGTGCCCGTCACCGCCGTCGGGCGTCCGTACACCGTTCAACCGCCCGTCAAGGTAGGCGGCCCGCTCCCTACGCTGCGCGATCTCGTCGTACGGTGCCTCGGACTCGCCCTGCTCCAGAACCAGGAGCCCGTGCCGCTGTCCCATCCACCGCAGCCGCGCCATGTCGGCCGACCGGCCGAAGCGATGGACGACAACCAGAGCCACCGACTGGGGAGTTATGACACCTTCGACCGCGTTCGGGTCGAGGCAGTACGTCGCCGGGTCTATGTCGGCGAACACGGCCGTCGCACCGGCCTGCGTCACGGCCTCGGCGACCTCGACGTTCCCGAACGCCGACACGATGACCTCGTCACCGGCTCGGACACCCGCGGCGCTGAGCATTGCAGCAGTACTCATGGTGCGGATGCTCGTCGCGTAATGTGAACGCCAAGTGACGCAAAACAAAAAAGAGCTGGTCCCTGAACCGAAGTTCGGGGACCAGCTCCTTGAATAATTGTTCGGCGGCGTCCTACTCTCCCACAGGGTCCCCCCTGCAGTACCATCGGCGCTGTAAGGCTTAG
>NZ_BMMM01000008.1 GCF_014645835.1 Streptomyces albiflavescens | reverse complement strand
CGGACGCTTCCTTTGTACTCACCCGAGAGACTCTCTCAGGCTTTCCTCCGGGCGCTTCCCTTCGGTGTTTCAAACTCTATCAGTGTTTTTCCGTCTCTCTGACCACCGTCCTGCGGACATGCAGAACGAGACCCCGAGATAGGATCTGACAAGTTGGGTGCTGCCAGGCAAGGACGCTTGGTCGCGTCGCTCGGCCTCAAGGCAGGAGTACGACTCTACATGGGGCCCGGGAGCAGGCGCAAATCGTTTGGGCTGTGCTCTACGGCCGCCAACCCGGACGGCCCATGCGGAACGGGTAGTTCATATGACATACCCTGCTCAGCAGTGCGCCGTCCGGGACAGGCAGTGACGGCCCATATAGATCTCCACCCCTGGGAGGCTTCCCATGACCACCGTGACGTCCCCTATTGCAGGACGCGCCATCGGACTCGCCGCGGTACCTGATCCTGTGTTCTCCGGGGCGATGGTGGGCCCCGGCACGGCGATCGACCCGGTGCGCGAGCCCTCGGAGGCTGTCGCCCCCGTGGACGGAGTGATTGTCTCGCTTCACCCGCATGCCTTTGTCGTCGTCGACAGCGAGGGTCACGGTGTGCTCACGCACCTGGGCATCGACACCGTACAGCTCAACGGTGAGGGCTTCGAGCTGCTCGTCAACAAGGGTGACACCGTCGCACGGGGTCAGAGCATCGTGCGTTGGAACCCGGCCGTCGTCGAGGAGGCGGGCAAGTCCCCGGTGTGCCCGATCGTGGCACTCGAAGCCACCGCCGACTCCCTCTCCGACCTCCAGGAGGACGGCGACACGAAGGCCGGCGACGTCCTCTTCACCTGGCGCTGACATCAGGGCCGTCAGAGACGGCGACTTGGACAACCACCGCGGCGGCGGGACCCCGCCGCACTAATCGGAGACGGGTGAGATGGAGACAACGCTGCGAGGCGTCGGCGTGAGCCACGGTGTGGCGATCGGCGAGGTTCGGCACATGGGAACGGCGGTTCTTGAGCCGCCTGCCAAGCAGATCCCCACGGAGGACGCGGAGCGCGAACAGGGGCGTGCCCGCCAGGCCGTGGAAGCTGTGGCGGCCGACCTGATGGCGCGCGGCAATCTGGCGGGAGGCGAAGCCCAGGCGGTGCTCGAGGCCCAGGCCATGATGGCCCAGGATCCCGAGTTGATGGCGGACGTGGAACGGCGTATCGCTGTCGGCAGCACGGCCGAGCGCGCGGTCTACGACGCGTTCGCCGCTTACCGCGCGCTGCTGGCCGGCGCCGGTGAGTACCTCGCCGGCCGCGTGGCTGACCTCGACGACGTACGGAACCGTATCGTCGCGCGGCTGCTCGGGGTGCCCATGCCGGGTGTCCCGGACAGCGACGAGCCGTATGTCCTTATTGCTCGTGACCTCGCCCCTGCGGACACGGCGCTGCTCGACCCGACTCTGGTGCTCGGTTTTGTCACCGAGGAGGGCGGGCCGACCAGCCACAGCGCGATCCTGGCGCGCGCGCTCGGCGTCCCTGCTGTGGTCGCGCTCCCCGGTGCCTGTGAGCTCGCCGAAGGCACGGTGATCGCCGTGGACGGCAGCACTGGTGAGATCTTCGTGGAGCCGAGCACGGAGAAGAAGGTGCAGTTGGAGTCCGCGGCGGCGGAGCGCAAGGCGGCGCTGTCCGCGTCGACGGGTCCGGGTGCCACCTCCGACGGTCACAAGGTGCCACTGCTGGCGAACGTCGGCGGTCCGGCGGACGTGCCGGCCGCTGTCGAGGCCGGCGCCGAAGGTGTCGGCCTGTTCCGTACCGAGTTCCTCTTCCTGGACGACAGCAAGAACGCGCCGACCGAGGAGAAGCAGGTCGAGGCGTACCGCCAGGTGCTCGCGGCCTTCCCCGAAGGCCGCGTCGTGGTTCGCGTGCTCGACGCGGGCGCGGACAAGCCGCTCGACTTCCTGACTCCGGCCGACGAGCCGAACCCGGCGCTGGGTGTGCGGGGCCTTCGGTCGCTGCTCGACCACCCCGAGGTGCTGCGTACGCAGCTGACCGCCCTCGCGAAGGCTTCGGAGGGGCTGCCGGTCTACCTCGAAGTGATGGCTCCGATGGTCGCTGACCGCACCGACGCCAAGGCGTTCGCGGACGCGTGCCGTGCGGCCGGGCTGCAGGCGAAGTTCGGCGCGATGGTGGAGATCCCGTCGGCCGCGCTGCGTGCGCGGTCGATCCTGCAGGAGGTCGAGTTCCTGTCCCTGGGGACCAACGACCTCGCGCAGTACACCTTCGCCGCCGACCGACAGGTGGGTGCTGTGTCCCGTCTGCAGGACCCGTGGCAGCCCGCGCTGCTCGACCTGGTCGCGCTGTCCGCCGAGGCGGCGAAGGCCGAGGGCAAGAGCTGTGGTGTCTGCGGTGAGGCCGCGTCGGACCCGCTGCTCGCGTGTGTGCTGGCCGGTCTGGGCGTCACCTCCCTTTCCATGGGTGCCGCGTCGATTCCTTATGTTCGGACGACGCTGGCCAAGTACACGCTGGCCCAGTGCGAGCGTGCGGCCGCGGCCGCACGTGCCGCGGACACGGCCGAAGAGGCACGTACGGCGGCGCAGGCGGTGCTGTCCGGCGAGTAACCGGGCCGCGTTGTCGCTCGACCGGTGTGCAGGGGCGCTCCACCCACGGTGGGGCGCCCCATCGCGTTCAGTGCGTGTGACCGGTCCTTTGTCCTTCGTCTCCGAGGTCGGGTGGCACGCAGTAGTTGACTCCCGATTCCGGGGAGACGAGGTCTCCGGAATCGGCATCGGTGCAGTAGGCGTCGAAGACTTCCGCGGCGGTCAGGGGTTCCAGATCCTCGCCGCGCAGGCGCCATCCGTAGACGCAGTCGGTGGTGTCGGGCGCGGTGGTGCGCATGACCAGTCCTCCGGCGCTTCGTGTCGCGATGCCGAGGGCCAGCACGGTGGTGAATTCGAGCGCTTCTGTCTCGTCGAGGCGGGTGCCGCCTTCTGGTCCGCCATCGACCCGGAGTGCGGCGACGAGCGTCTCCGGGGCTGCCGAGACGCTGCAGACGAGGTGCAGGTCGCCGTGGCCCGCGGTGTCGATGATGCGGGCGAGCAGGTGGGAGGCGCGGGCGAAGGACACTCGGCCGATGTCCTCACCACAGGACGCGCAGTTGCCGATGCGGGCCAGGAGTGTGGTCGCGTACTCCCAGGTGGCCTTTCGGACGGCCTCGTCGACGAGGTCCGGGACGAGTTCGGCGAGGGGCTGTCCGTCGTACGGAACGGTGGGGCCCATGGCCGCCAGCTCGGCGGTGAAGCGCGTACGGCTGGCCGGGGCGTCGGGTTCCAGGCCGCTTTCGGCGCAGAATTCGGCGTACTCCTCGGGGTCGAAGAGTGCCACCGTGGTGTGGCTGCCCTGGGCGGCGAGGGTCCTGAGCAAGGCCTCCACCTGCTGGAGGTAGGTGGTGTGGTCGTCGAAGGCGAAGGTGCGGTAGCGCCGCATCGCCGTGAAGTCCTGTTCGTCGGTCAACAGGCCGATGGTGCCGGCGATTTCGCGGCGCAGAACGCGTCGCATGGTCTGGTGCTGGGTGTGCGCCATGTTTCCCCCTGTGCACAGTCGATCAATGCTCACTCACAGTAACTGGCGGCACTGACAATGCCGGGCGAGCGAGGTGGTCGCGCACCAGGCGGTGCTGAAACAGGCAGGTCACGGCTATGGCCGCGCCGAATGCGGTCCAGCCGAGGGGGCCGATGGCGATGGCCGCGGTGACGGCCAGTGGTCCGGCGCTGCGTTGGGCGGACTGCGCGAGTCCGTGGACGCCGAGGTAGGCGCCTTGGGCAGTGTCGGGGGCGAGGGCGACGGAGAGTTCCCAGGAGACGGTGGCGTGGAGCATCTCGGCGACGGTGAAGGCGGCGGCCGCGGCGGTGAGAAGCACGGTCGCGGTGACGGCTCCTCCCGTGGCGGAGAGCGCCATGGCGACGCCGCCCAGGGCGAAGACCGCGGAGAGCGGGAGCAGCAGGGCGCACGCCGCGGCTGTGGTGGCGCCGAACCGGGCGAGGGGCACTTGAAGGGCCACCACCATCACGTTGTTGAGGACCATGAGCAGCGGAGCGAGTCCGTGGGGTGCGTGGTCGGAGTGGGCGATCCACAACGGCAGTCCGACCTTGAACACGGCGTCGTCGAGGAAGAGGACGGTTTCGGTGGCGACGTATGCGAGGTAAGTGCGGTCGCGCCAGGGACTGGCCGGCCGGGTAGCGGGGGCGGGGTCCGTCGATGTGGTGATCGTGCGGCTGACCGATGGCGGTTCGCCGCAGCCCGTGGTGACGAGGGCGACGGCGACGAAGGAGAGGGCGTCGCCCACCAGGAGCCACTGGTACGCCGCGGTGGTGCCGATGGCGAGGGCCCCGGCGGCGGCGAGACCGCCCATGGCCCAGCCGACGTTGGCGACGGTGCGGTTGACCGCCTGGTAGCGGACGCGGTCGGGGCCCGCGACGCGGGTGGCGTACAGCTTGGTGAGGACGTTGGCTGCGCGATCGCCAAGGCTGCCGGCGGCGGAGAAGGCCAGCAGCAGGGCGTAGTTGTCGGTGGTCAGCAGCGCGAAGGAGGCCAGGGCTCGCAGGAGCTGGAGGGCGATCAGAACGTGGGTGAGCGGCAGGCGGTCGGCGATACGGCCGCCGAGCGGTGCTCCGGCGATGCCCACGGCTCCGGACACGGCGACAAGGGCCCCGACCTCCGCGACGGAGAGACCGGTGACGTAAGTGAAGTACAGGACGGAGACGGATGCCCACAGCCCGCTGCCGATCCGGTCGACGAGGGCGATCCAGAGCATTCTGCGGCCGTCGCGGCCTCCTGGAATGTGGGTCGACCATGCGGCTGCGCGGCGCATCGGACTCACTGCTCCCCCTTGCCTCACATTATGTATTGATACATACTTAGCAACGTGGCAACACAATATGGGATCAGTGGCACGACGGCCAAGGGAATTGCCTCGTCCGTCGAACGAGGCGTGTCCGACGGCGCGTTGGAGCCGGGGACGGCGCTGCCTCCGGTGCGCGGACTCGCCGACCAACTCGGCGTGAGTCCGGGGACGGTCGCGACGGCCTACAAGGAGCTGCGGCGGCGCGGGATCGTGGTGACTCGGGGACGCGGCGGGACCGTGGTCGCCGCCGCGCCCTCGGTGGCGGCGCGGCGGCCGCCGAAAGTGCCGGCCGGACTGCGCGACTTGGCGGGCGGGCATCCGGACCCCGAACTGCTGCCCCATCTGGTGCCGCCTTCGCGGCTATCCCCAGGTGCGCGGTCGCATCGCAGCACGCCGCGGCTGGCGCGGCTGGAGGACGCGGTACGGGACTGGCTGGGGCCCGACGGGGTACCGACGGACCACGTGACGTTCGCGCACGGTGCGCTGGATCTGATCGGGCGGCTGCTGTCGGTGGAGTTGCGGCCGGGGGACGCCGTTGCCATGGAGGACCCCGGATATCACCATCTGCTTGATCTGGTCACGGCATTGGGGCTGCGAACCGTTCCGGTCGCGGTGGACGACGAGGGGATGCTCCCCGAGGCCTTGCGCAGTGCCCTGCGGACGGGTGTACGCGCCGTGGTGTGCAGTCCGCGGGCGCAGAATCCGTACGGCGGATGTTTCTCGACGGAGCGCCGGGACGCGCTTGTCGAGGTCCTTCAGGAGGAGCCCGATGTGCTGGTCGTCGAGAACGATCACGCGTCCGCCGTCGCGGATGCGCCTCTGCGCACTTTGACCATGGGCGATCTGGGGCGCTGGGTGCACGTACGGACCGTGAGCAAGTTCCTGGGGACGGATCTACGGTGGGCCGCCGCGGCCTGTGATCCGACGACGCTGGCTCGGCACGACGGTCGGCTGCTGTTGACGTCGGGCTGGGTCAGTCATCTGCTGCAGGAGACGGTGTACGGCCTCATGACGGACGACGGCACGCGCGCGCTGGTGGCGCGTGCCCAGGAGACGTATGGGCTGCGGCGCGTCGCCCTCGTCCGGGAGCTCGCAGGGCGCGGGATCGAGACCCATGGTGTGAGCGGGATGAACCTCTGGGTGCCCGTGCGGGACGAGTCGGCCGTCGTGAACGGGCTGAGGTCGTACGGGTGGTGGGTGGCGGCTGGTGCGCGCTTCCGGCTCGCTTCCGGACCCGGCGTACGGATTTCGGTCGCTGATCTCGAACCCGCCGACGCGGTGCGGCTGGCCTCGGACTTCGCTGCCGTGCTCGGCGAGTCCGAGGCCACCTACGGGGGATGATCAGGCGCGCTTGCGGGCCAGGTCCTCGTAGAAGCGCAGAAGTTCGACGTTGTCCACGGAGCCGACGTTGACCGCCTTCTCCAAGGAGGCGCCTTGGAGGAGACGTTTGACCGGGACCTCGATCCGCTTGCCCGTGAGGGTGTGGGGCACGCCGGGTACCTCGATGACCTCGTCGGGGACGTGACGCGGGGAGAGCTGTTCGCGGATGGTCTGCTTGATGCGCTGCAGGAGGGCCTCGTCGAGCACGGCTCCCGGGGCGAGGTGCACGAAGAGGGGCATCCAGTAGCCACCGTCGGGCTGTTCGATGCCGATGACGAGCGACTCCTTGATCTCGGGGAGGCGTTCGACGGCTTCGTAGATGTCGGCCGACCCCATGCGCACACCCTGGCGGTTGAGCGTGGAGTCGGAGCGCCCGTGGATGACGACGGAGCCGCGTGAGGTGACCGTGATCCAGTCGCCGTGGCGCCACACTCCGGGATACGTGTCGAAGTAGCTGTCGTGGTAGCGACTGCCGTCGGGGTCGTTCCAGAAGCGGATGGGCATGGACGGCATCGGGTTGGTGACCACCAGCTCACCGACTTCGTCGGTGAGGGGCTTTCCACTGGGGTCCCAGGCCTGGAGGTCGGTGCCGAGGCCGGGTGCCTGGAGTTCTCCGATGTACACCGGGAGGGTCGGTACGGCTCCCGCGAAACAGGAGCACACGTCGGTGCCGCCGCTGACGGAGGCGATCCACAGATCCTCGCGGACCTCGTCGTGCAGCCAGCGGAAGCCGTCGGGCGGCAAGGGCGAGCCGGTGGTGGCGACGCACTGCACGCGCGCGAGGTCGAAGTCGCGGGAGGGGTGGACGCCCGCCTTGCGGCACGCCATGACGTACGCCGCGGAGGTGCCGAAGAGGGTCGCCCCCGTGCGGTCGGCGATGCGCCACTGGGCACCCGTGTCCGGATAGCCCGGGCTGCCGTCGTACAGGACGATCGTGGTGCCCGTGAGCAGGCCGGAGACGAGGAAGTTCCACATCATCCAGCCCGTGGACGTGTACCAGAAGAAGCGGTCCTCGGGGCCCAGGTCGCAGTGCAGGCCGAGCTGCTTGAGGTGTTCGACGAGGATGCCGCCCTGGGACTGGACGATGGCCTTGGGGAGGCCGGTCGTGCCGGAGGAGTAGAGCACCCACAGGGGGTGGTCGAAGGGCACCTCCTCGAAGACGGGCACCACGTCGGCGGAGGTCAGGGCGGACCATTCCAGAGCGCCCTCGGGTGCCTCGTTGCCGAGCAGGGGGATGTGCACTACGGCGCGCAGGGTGGGCAGTTCCCGGCGCAGTTCGGCGACAGTGTCGCGGCGGTCGTGCTCCTTGCCGCCGTAGCGGTACCCGTCGACCGTGAAGAGCACGACGGGTTCGACCTGCTGGAAGCGGTCGAGGACGCTACGGGCGCCGAAGTCGGGGGCACAGGACGTCCAGACGCCTCCCACGGCGGCTGTCGCGAGCAGGGCGACCACGGCCTGCGGAATGTTCGGGAGATAGCCGCTGACACGGTCTCCGGGGCGTACGCCGAGGGCGCGCAGCTCGGCGGCCAGCGAGCCGACCTGGCGGCGCAGCTCGGACCAGGTCACCGGGGTCGGCTCATGGGTCTCGTCGACGTGGAGGAGGGCCGGCTCGTCCGGGCGGGACTCCGCCGCACGGAGGGCGTGCTCCGCGTAGTTGAGGGTCGCCCCGGGGAACCACTCGGCGCCAGGCATGGAGCGGTCGCCGAGCACGCGCGTGCAGGGCGTCGAAAACCGTACGTCGAACCACTCGGTCACGGCTTGCCAGAACGAGTCCAGCTCGTCCACCGACCAGCGGTGCAGCACCGCGTAGCCGCCGTCGGACGGCGCTCCGTGGTGCTCGGCCGCCCAGGCCTGGAACTTCGTGATCTGTGCCTGGGCGATCCGCTCCTCGGTGGGCTGCCAGAGCGGTGAGGGGTTCGCGGTGGACATGGGGCGGCTCCCGGACTGTGCGCGTCGTGTGCGTCTGTCGCGCACGAGCAGGGGTGTGCGCGTCACGCGGCTGACACGGACGATGCCATGTGATCGACTTCTGCACCAGGGTGCGCCACACATAGTCGGCAGAGTGAAGATGTGGCGCCGCCACGGGTGAACGGGAGTTGAACGACTCACCCATTTGGCGCCGGCAATGGCAGGGTGAGCAGCATGGACGGTCGTGACCTGGTGCGTTCGGTGAAGTCGGTCGGTTCGGGGGGTGCCACTCAAAGGTTGCGCACGATGCGGGCTGCGTGGCGCAGGAGGCGTGCCGATGCCACCGGGTTGCCGCGGCGGGGCGCCGAGCGCGCGCGGGTGCCCGGGCCGGTGCGCGGTGTGGAGCCGGGGCCCGGCGGCGGTGTCGTCCGGTTCACGCGGTCCGAGCTGCGGATCATGGTCGCGGTGAACGGAGCGGTGTTCTGGGGCTGGGACGGGGTCGGCCCGGAGCCGTCGTACGCGCTCGCGGGCCGCTGCCCGGAGCCGGACCCGCGCGCCGTCCTCGAGCCGGACAAGGACGGCGGCTGGCGGGTGGTGGCCGAACGGGCGACCGTCGTCGTCTCGCGGCACGGGGCGGTCGAGGTGCGTACCCCCGGCGGTGTGATCCTGCGCCGCGATCTGCCGCCTCGCTGGTGGGAGCCCGTCGCTGGTGGCGCGGCCCGCTGGATGCAGCGTTCCGAAGTGGCTGCCGACGCGCGGTTCTTCGGCCTGGGCGGGCGCGCGGCGGGTCCCCGGCTGCGCGACGGGCAGTACCGGCTGTGGAACACGGACCCCGGCCAGGCCTTCGGGCCCGGCGACGATCCGCTGTACCTCACCATGCCCGTGCAGATGGTGGTCGCGGACGCTGCCACGCACCTCGTGTTCCATGACACGTCCTGGGACGGCGCGGTGACGCTGCGCGAGGGCGAGGAGGGTGCCGGCTCGGGGCACGACCGCGCCGGGACGTGTGAGCTGCGGATGGACGGCGGCCCCCTGCGCTGCTGGGTGATAGTGGGCACCCCCGCGCGGGTGCTGCACGCGTGGGCCTCGCTCACCGGAGCGGCCGCACTGCCGCCCGCGTGGGCGCTGGGGCACCATCACGCGCGGTGGGGCTTCGGCAGCGAGCAGGAGGTGCGGCGGATCGTCGCGGGTTATCAGGAGCGCGGTCTTCCGCTCGACGCGGTCCACCTGGACATCGACCACTACGACGCGCACCAGGTGTTCACGGTCGACCGGGAGCACTTCCCAAAGCTGCCCGTGCTCGCCGAGGAGCTGCGCCGCGATGGCATCCGCCTGGTGTCGATCGTCGACCCGGCGGTCAAGGCCGAGCCCGGCAACACCGTGTACGACAGTGGGCTCGCCGAGGACGCCTTCGTGCGGGATGCCTCGGGGCGGCTCGTGCGGGGTGTCGTATGGCCTGGAGAGTCGGTCTACCCGGACTTCACGCACGCGCGCGTGCGGAATTGGTGGGGCGGACTGTACGAGGAGCGGCTCGCGCAGGGGTTCGCCGGGTTTTGGCACGACATGAACGAGCCGACGTCCTTCACGGCGTTCGGGGAGTCGACGCTGCCCCGCTCGGCACGGCACTCCCTGGAGGGGCACGGAGGAGACCATCGCGAGGCGCACAACGTGTACGCGCTCGGGATGGCCCGCGCAGCGTACGAGGGTCTGCGTGAACTGGCGCCCCAGGAGCGGCCGTTCCTCTTCTCGCGCTCCGGGTGGGCTGGAATGCAGCGCTACGGAGGAAGCTGGTCCGGGGATGTGGCCACGGGCTGGCCAGGGTTGCGGGCCTCGCTGTCGCTGGTGATGGGGCTCGGGCTGTGCGGGGTGCCCTACTCCGGACCCGATGTGGGCGGCTTCGACGGAAGCCCGTCGCCCGAGCTGTATCTGCGGTGGTTCCAGCTCGGCGCGTACCTCCCGCTGTTCCGTACGCACGCGAGTCTGCGCGCGGGGCGCAGGGAGCCCTGGGAGTTCGGCGACGAAGTCCTGAAGCACGCGCGCGTGGCGCTCGGCGAACGGCGGCGGCTGCTCCCGTACTTCATGACACTGGCGCATCTGGCACGCCGAACCGGTGCGCCGTACGTACGACCGGTGTGGTGGGGTGCGCCCGAGGACCGGGCCCTGCGCGACTGCGAGGATGCCTTCCTGCTCGGCGACTGTCTCCTGGTGGCGCCCGTACTGGACCACGGGGCGGACCGGCGGGCGGTGCAATTGCCGCGGGGACGCTGGTACGACACCGTCACCGAGGAGGCGTTCGAGGGGCCGGGGCAGGTGCTGCTCGACGCCCCCTTGTCGCGGATTCCGGTGCTGGCACGGGCGGGCGCCGTCGTGCCCGTACGGGGAGCCGACGGCGGTCTGGAGCTGGAGGTATGGGCTCCCGCGCGCGGACGCGGCGGGGGCGGGCTCGTCGTGCCGGACGCGGGCGACGGGTGGGAGGAGCCGGAGATCGAGCGCTATGTCACGCGCTGGGAGGGGCGGGATGTGGTGGTGCGGCGGGAGGGCGAGGGCGGCCCGGGCGAGCCGCCGTATCCCGTTCGGGTGCGCGGGCTCGGGTCACATGTGACGGATCACTGAGCATCCCGAGCACGCCTTGAGGCGTACGGATACGCGACGGGCTTCATCTGCGCGGGTCCCGAGCGTGTCGCGAGGAGCTCGGACCCCTCAGACGTACCGCCCCTCGAACCATGCCCGCACCGCCAAGGTGTGCAGCGGGAAGGCGAGTTCGGCCGGTCTGCGCAGCAGGTGCCAGCCCTCCGTCTCGTCGGTGGCGGCGGATGGCGGCAGTTCGGCGGCCGGGCGCTCCGGAAGGAGTCCGAAGAGGAGCAGATGCCCGGCGGGAGAACTCATCGCGTCGGCGAGCCGCACTTCCCGGCTCGCCGCGTCGATGCCCGTCTCCTCCTTGAGCTCGCGCACGACGGCGTGCCGCCAGTCCTCCCGATGGTCGATGAACCCTCCGGGCAGGGCGATGCCGCCGCGCGCGGGGGCGATGGTCCGGGTGATGACGACCAGGGACGTTCCCCTGGCGTCGTACACGGGCTGCAGTGCCACCGCGACCGGCAGCGGATTGCGGTAGGCCACCGTGCCACAGGCGGCGCAGGTGCGGGGCCAGCCGGAGACAGCCTCTCCGTAGGGTGCGCCACAGCTCGAACAGTGCGAGTCCGGCGCGAAGTCGGCGGGCGGGTGCGGGGTTGCGGACACGCCGCGGACTGTATCCGATCACTGGACGGACGTCGTTAGCAGAGCGCGCGCTCCTGCGTACGGCGGAACGGACGGAACCACCCCCGTGGGCCCCTGCCGTCCCCCAGTGCCGCGACGCCCGAGCGGCGCCTGTGGTTCGTCCCGACGCCCTGCCCAATTCCCGTTGCCCATGGCACACTTCTGACGTTCCGTCAGATCCAGTGCCATGGAGGGACCTTGTCGCGCACACGCACGCCTGTGGTCGCCGGGTGGTTCGCCGGGGAAGGGGAGGACTTCCGTCTCCTCGGTACGCGCTGCTCGGCGTGCTCCTCGGTGTTCTTCCCCCGCGAGGACACCTTCTGCCGTAATCCCGGTTGCCCTGGCGGAGAGCTGGCCGAGGTGCCGCTGTCCCGGCGCGGCCGCGTCTGGTCGTACACGGACAGCCGGTACCGGCCGCCGTCACCGTATGTGACCGATCCGGAACTCTCCTGGCAGCCCTACGCGTTGATCGCCGTGGAGCTGGAATCCGAGCGAATCGTGGTACTCGGCCAGGCGGTTCCCGGTGTCACCGTCGCCGACCTGACGGTGGGCATGGAGGTGGAGGTCGTCCCCGGTGTGCTGAACGAGGACGCGGAGACGACCTGGACGACGTGGCACTGGCGACCGACAGGGGTGACGGCATGAAGGGCATGTGGCGTACGGGGGTGACGGCATGACCGGCGACGTGGCGGTGCTCGGAGCGGGTATGCATCCGTGGGGCAAGTGGGGACGCGGGTTCGTCGAGTACGGGGTGGTGGCGGCGCGCGCCGCGCTGGCCGACGCGGGAGTCGACTGGCGGGACATCGGCTCGATCGTGGGCGCGGACACCGTGCGTGGCGGCTATCCGGGGTACGTGGCCGGGGCGACCTTCGCCAAGGCGCTGGGCTGGCAGGGGGCGCGGGTCTCAAGCGTGTACGCGGCGTGCGCGTCGGGGGCTCAGGCTCTCCACACGGCTCGGGCGCAGATCCTTTCGGGCCTCGCGGACGTCGTCCTCGTGGTGGGCGCGGACGCGGCGCCCAAGGGGTTCTTCCGCCCG
The DNA here is from genome assembly GCF_014645835.1 of Streptomyces albiflavescens. Lineage (GTDB taxonomy): Bacteria > Actinomycetota > Actinomycetes > Streptomycetales > Streptomycetaceae > Streptomyces > Streptomyces albiflavescens. Next base: position 419,405 of record NZ_BMMM01000008.1, on the reverse strand, counting down.
GCGGGCGGGGACAGGCAGGACGATCCGGACTGGCTGCGGTTCCGTGTCCTCGGCGCGACGAATCCGACGTACTTCGGGCTGTACGCACGGCGGCGGATGGCCCTGTACGGGGACACACCGGAGGACTTCGCGCAGGTCAAGGTGAAAAACGCTGCCCTGGGGGCACTGAATCCCCTCGCGCGCTACCGGAAGAGGGTCACCGCCGAGGAGGTCGCCGGGTCCGCGATCGTCTCCGATCCGCTGCGGCTGCTCGACATCTGCGCGACCTCGGACGGCGGCGCGGCCGTGGTGCTGTCCAGCATGGAGTTCGCGCGCCGGCACGGGGCGGCGGATCCGGTGCGGATCCGTGCGGTGTCCACGGTGACGCCGCGCTACCCCAACACGTTGCTCGATCTGCCCGACATCGCCACGGACTCCGCGGTCGCGCAGGAGCCTGCGGCCGAAACCTTCCGGGCGTCGATCGCGCGCGCGGCGTACGAGGAGGCGGGTATCGGCCCCGAGGACCTCTCACTGGCCGAGGTGTACGACCTTTCCACGGCCCTGGAGTTGCAGTGGTACGAGGACCTGGGGCTGTGCGGAGAGGGCGAGGCGGCCAAGTTGCTGCGGGAGGGCGCGACGACACTCGGCGGGCGCATACCGGTGAACGTGAGCGGTGGACTGGCCTCCTTCGGTGAGGCCGTTCCGGCGCAGGCCATCGCCCAGGTGTGCGAGCTGACATGGCAGTTGCGGGGCAGCGCGGGTGACCGGCAGGTCGCCGGGGCACGCGTGGGGATCACCGCGAACCAGGGGCTCTTCGGACACGGGTCGTCGGTCGTCGCCGTACGCTGAATCGGCAGGCGTTCATAGGCAGTGCAGTCGTACCGGCGCATCGCCTCGCGCGCTCGTGCCGGCCACCGTGCTCGTGCGCTGGTGTCGGCAATCGTCCTCGAGCGCTGGTGCCGGCAACCGCCTTCGAGCGCGTGTGTCGGCAATCGTCCTCGTACGCTCGTCCCGACCTCCGCGACCGGCCGCGTGTGTTCGTTGTGGGTTCGGTGACCGGCCGAATGCCTTCATCCCGACGGCCGTACGCACCCAGTGTGACGAGCTCGGAATCCTGCGTGAACAGCTTATGAATCGCGCCCGGGTGTGCGCGGGCGGCGCCATCATGCTGCCGTGCCCTCCTGGACGGATACTGTCCGCTTCGCCTTCCAACCCGTCGTCAATCTGACAACCGGCGGGGTTGCGGCGCTGGAGATACTCGCCCGTCCGGAGGCCGGCGACATCCTGGCACAGGCCCGCCGTGACCCCGAACTCGACGGGCGGCTGGCCGCGTTGGCGATCCGTACCGCGGCCCGCAAGGAGACGTTGCTGCCGTTGCACGTCAACGTGTTCGCCGGAACCCTGGCCGACCTCGGCGGGCTCGCGGCGATGCGCGATGCGGTGCGCGAAGCCGGGCGACTGCCGTGGGAGGTGACCGTCGACATCGGGCCGCCGTACACCCACGTGCCGCAACACGCTCTGCTGGAGGCGGTGGCCGCGCTGCGGGGCGAGGGCTTCCGGATCTGCGCGGACGGGGTGGGCGACGGCGACGTACCCCTGCGACTGCTCACGGACCTCACGCCCGAGCTGATGAAGCTCGACGTGTCCTTGCTGACGAGGCCCGCGGCGGTGGGGGCGATGCGGACGCTGTGCGAGCAGTTGGGCGCACTGCTGTCCATCGAGGGGGTCGAGACGGAGCTGCAGTGCGCGGCCGCGGTGGCGGCCGGCGCACAGCTGGCTCAGGGCGAGCTGTTCGCGCCGCCGGCTCGGCTGCCCGCAGCTGATGTATACGTTCCGGCCCTCTCCCCCGGCGTCGCGTCGACGCCCCCGTCGGGGCCGTCCGTACGGCAGTTCGTGCGGCCGGCGGCGCTGCTGCCCGCCGCCGCCTCCGCAGGGCAGGTGCGGGCGCTGCTCACCGGCTCGTCCGACGTGTCCGGGGTGATGCTCGTGGACTCCTCCGGGATCCCGGTCCGGTCGCTGCACCGGTCGCGGTTCCTGCTGTCGATGTCGGGGCGCTACGGGCATGCGTTGTACGCCGATCGGCCGGCCGCCAAGCTCGGCGATCCGCCGCGCACGGTCGGTGTCGACGCCACCGCGTGGGAGGTTCTCGACGTGGTCGCGGACGGGGAACGGGACCGCACGTCCGACGATGTCGCGGTCGTCGACCGGTACGGGCGGTGCGTGGGTGTCGTACGTCTGGCGGATCTCGTCCGTGCGCTGGCCGAGAGCCGGGTCGAGGAGGCGGCGGGACTCAACCCACTGACGCGGCTGCCCGGTTCGGACGCGATCACCGGCGAGGTGGACCGACGGATCGCGGACGGCCGGGTGTTCGCGCTGAGCTGGCTGGACGTCGACCACTTCAAGCAGGTCAACGACGGGGCGGGGTTCGCGGCGGGCGACGAGCTGATCCGGGCGGTCGGGCGGGCGTTGCAGCACGCGGCGTCCGAGGCCACACGGGTGGGGCACATCGGCGGGGACGACTTCCTGGTCCTCGCGGACCCGGACACCCTGGACCTGCTGGCCAACTCGGTGCTCGACACGCCCTGGTCGGCGGGCGGACGCATCGTCACGCTGTCGCTGGCCACGGTGTTGTGCACGCCAGGCAGCGTGAGCGACCACCGGCAGGCGGCCGCCTGCCTGGCGCCCCTCAAGCAGGCCGCGAAGGCTCTGAACGGGGCGAGTTGGGTGCTGGGTCGCGCGGGTCTGCCGGGCCACGAGATCCGCCGCGGCTCGGGGGCGGCACCGCGCCAGCCGTCCGGGCATAGGCTGACGGGCTGACGGACTGAACGGGCGGACTGACGGACTGACGGACTGAACGGGCGGACTGACGGACTGACGGACTGGCCGCTCGGCCCAGGGACTGGCTGACCGCCGACCCGCCGGGCCGCTGACAGCCGACCCGTCGTCCGGCTGACCGCCGGACCCTTCGATCCGCTGCCGCGCCGCCCTCCGCCTCTCCGCCTCTCCGCCTCTCCGCCAGCGGTGGTGCACGAGCCCAGCGATGGTCAACAAAGCCGGTCAGACACCGGGCCTCGGCGCGTCGGCGCCGACTGGGCTCGGCGGTTCGCCGTCGGGAGTCGAGGGGCCTGCCGCTTGCCCGAGCCCGGCCCAGGGCGAGGTCACGGCAGGCTCTCGCCGCACGTCCCCTTTGCGGCCTTCGAACCGTTGCAGTCCGCGACCTTGACGCCCCCTGGGCACCGGTGAACACTTCCGGGTGTCAATCGGCATCGCCGCATTCGGGCGTCTACAGGCACCGCGCCGCCCGGGTTTCCGACCTGTACCCACGGGCCGTCCCCCACGGGCGATTCCGCTGCGACGGCACGCTCGTCACGGACGCCGGGCGGGGCGCGGGACCTCCCTGCCTTCGGCTGAAGTAGCCATGGGAAACGCACCCTGCACGGTGGCCCGGGGCCGATCGCCCCGGGCGAGGGCCTAGGAGCCGCCATGAGCAACGGAGACATCTTTGTCGGCGAGTTGATCGGCACCGCAATTCTGATCCTGTTCGGCGCGGGTGTGTGCGCCGCTGTCACGCTCAACAAGTCCAAGGCGCAGGGAGCGGGCTGGGTGGTCATCGCCTTCGGGTGGGGTTTCGGCGTGCTCGCCGGTGCCTACACCTCGGCACCGCTGTCCGGGGGACAGATCAACCCGGCGGTGACCATCGGCTTCGCGATCGAGGGCTCCACGAAGTGGGAGGACGTGCCCTTCTACATCCTCGGGCAGTTCGCCGGAGCCATCATCGGAGCCACGCTCTGCTGGCTGCTCTACCTCGGCCAGTTCAACCTCAACGCCGAAGAGGACAAGGCCATCGAGACGCTGGGGATCTTCTCGACGCGGCCGGAGATCAACAACCCCGTGCAGAACCTGATCACCGAGATCATCGCCACCGCCGCCCTGATGCTGCCCATCCTCGGGCTGGTCGGCGGGAGCAAGCACGTCGCGGGCATCGGCGACGCGGGCCTGCCCGTCCTGCTCATCTCCCTCCTCGTCGTCGGCATCGGCCTCTCACTGGGCGGCCCCACTGGGTACGCCATCAACCCGGCCCGCGACCTGGGGCCGCGCCTGACCCACGCGCTGCTGCCGATTCCCAACAAGGGCACCTCGGAGTGGAGTTACTCCTGGATCCCGGTGGTCGGCCCGATCGCGGGTGCCGCCATCGGGGCCGCGATCTACAACGCAGCCTTCTGACGAAGGGGACGTCATGACGGACCATGCCGAGAAGTACGTCGCCGCAATCGACCAGGGCACCACCTCAAGCCGCTGCATCATCTTCAACCAGGCCGGCGCGATCGTCGCCGTCGACCAGCGCGAGCACCGCCAGATCTTCCCGAAGCCGGGCTGGGTGGAGCACGACGCCACCGAGATCTGGTCCAAGGTGCAGGCCGTGGTCGCCGGGGCGATCGCCAAGGCCGGTCTGCGCGCCGACCAGGTCAGCGCGCTCGGCATCACCAACCAACGCGAGACGACTGTCCTGTGGGACCGCGCCACCGGCAAGCCCGTGCACAACGCGATCGTCTGGCAGGACACCCGTACCTCCGCACTCTGCAACGAACTGGGCGGCTCGGACGGACAGGACCGTTTCCGCGAGCAGACCGGACTCCCGCTGGCCAGCTACTTCTCCGGGCCCAAGGCGGCCTGGCTGCTCGACAACGTCCCGGGGCTGCGCGTGCGTGCCGAGCGCGGTGAGATCGCCTTCGGCACCATCGACTCCTGGCTGATCTGGAATCTGACCGGCGGCACGGACGGCGGTCAGCACGTCACCGATGTGACCAACGCCGGGCGCACCATGCTGATGAACCTGGAGACGCTCCAGTGGGACCAGTCCATCCTCTCCGCGATGAACGTCCCCGAAGCGGTCCTCCCCGAGATCAGGTCCTCCTCCGAGGTGTACGGCACCGCCGTGGGCCAGCTCTCGGGCGTCCCCGTCGCATCGGCGCTCGGTGACCAGCAGGCGGCGGTGTTCGGGCAGGCCTGCTACGACGTGGGCACGGCGAAGAACACATACGGTACGGGCAGCTTCCTGCTGCTCAACACCGGTAACCGGCCCGTTCCTTCGAAGAACGGGCTGCTGACGACCATGGGGTACAAGATCGGCACCGAGGCACCGGTCTACTGCCTCGAAGGGTCGATCGCGATCACCGGGGCACTGGTGCAGTGGTTCCGCGACCAGCTCGGCATCATCCGCAGCGCCGACGAGATCGAGACACTGGCGGCGAGCGTCGAGGACAACGGCGGCGCGTACATCGTGCCGGCGTTCTCGGGCCTCTTCGCCCCGTACTGGCGCTCCGACGCGCGCGGTGTCGTCACCGGGCTCACGCGGTACGTCACGAAGGCGCACCTGGCCCGCGCGGTCCTGGAGGCGACGAGCTGGCAGACACGTGAGGTCGTGGACGCCATGTTCCAGGACTCCGGGGTGCAGATCACCACCCTCAAGGTGGACGGCGGCATGACCAAGAACAATCTGCTGATGCAGCACCAGGCGGATGTCCTCGGAGTGCCGGTGATCCGTCCGAAGGTCTCCGAGACGACATGCCTGGGCGCCGCGTACGCGGCCGGGCTCGCGACGGGTGTGTGGAACGACCTGGACGAGCTGAAGTCGCACTGGCAGAAGGACGTCGAGTGGACGCCCGCCATGGAGGCCGCCGTGCGCGACCGCGAGTACCACAACTGGCGCAAGGCGGTGGAGAAGAGCTTCGGCTGGCACGAGGACGAGGTCGGCTGAATCAGGGTTCCACGCGCGCGTGCGTCTCGCGTGAGCCACGCGCGCGTGCATGACTGCGGCCCGTACCCCGGTCGGCGGGGGTACGGGCCGTACCTGTGTATCGGCGGGCCGTACCGTGCGTCATCAGGTCATGACTTCTGCGAGCTGTAGCCATGCGTCAGGTCATAACCTCTGCGGGCTGTAGCCCTGCATCAGATCATGACTTCTGCAGGCCGTAGCCGTGCATCAGGCCATGACTCTCGGGGACTGCAGCCGTGCATCAGGCCATGACTCTCGGGGACTGCAGCCGTGCGTCAGGTCGTGACCGCCTGGCGGCGGTCGGCGGCGTGCGCCATCGCGTGCTGGACGACCCGGATGAGGACCTCCTTGACGGTCTCCCGGTCCCGCGCGTCACAGAGCACGACCGGTACTCCGGGGTCGAGGTCGAGGGCCTGGCGGACGTCGTCGGCGGGGTAACGGGCAGCGCCCTCGAAACAGTTGACGCCGACCACGAAGGGTATGGAACGGCGCTCGAAGTAGTCGACGGCGGCGAAGCAGTCCTCCAGGCGGCGGGTGTCGGCGAGTACGACGGCGCCCAGCGAGCCGGTGGCGAGCTCGTCCCACAGGAACCAGAAGCGGTCCTGGCCGGGAGTCCCGAAGAGGTAGAGCACCAGGTCCTCGCGGAGCGTGATGCGGCCGAAGTCCATGGCGACGGTGGTGGTGTGCTTGCCCTCCACGCCACTGGTGTCGTCGATCGGCCGGCCCGCCTCGGTGAGCACCTCCTCGGTGCGCAGCGGCTTGATCTCGCTGACCGCGCCGACGAGGGTCGTCTTGCCCACGCCGAAGCCGCCGGCCACGAGGATCTTGAGCGTGACGGGCTCGACCGGGGGCTTGCCGCGCTCAGAACGCCCGAAGATCATCGATCTCTTCTCCTGCTTGATGGGGGTCGTGCGGCGGTGGGCCGTAGCCCCCGCCGCCGGGGGTTTCGATGACGAGTACGTCGCCGGGGCCGACGTCCGTCGAGTCGCTTCCGCCAAGTTCCGTGACTGTGCCGTCCGCGCGCTCGACACGGTTGGCGCCGAGCGCTCCGGGCGCGCCGCCCGCCATGCCGTAGGGCGGCACCCGGCGGTGCTGGGACAGCGTGGAGACGGTCATCGGCTCGAGGAACCGGACGCGGCGCACCGCACCGTCACCGCCACGCCAGCGTCCGGCGCCACCGCTGCCGCGCCTGACCGCGAACTCTTCGAGCCGGACCGGCAGTCGCCACTCCAGGACTTCGGGGTCGGTGAGTCGCGAGTTGGTCATGTGGGTCTGAACCACGGGCGCGCCGGGGAAGCCGTCGCCCGCGCCCGATCCGGAGGCCACGGTCTCGTAGTACTGGTACCGCTCGTTTCCGAAGGTGACGTTGTTCATGGTGCCCGAGCCCTCGGCCTGCACTTTCAGGGCCGCGTACAGGGCGCCGGTGATCGCCTGGGACGTCTCCACGTTGCCCGCGACCACGGCGGCCGGGGGCTCGGGGGCGAGCATCGATCCCGGCGGCACCACGATGTCGAGGGGCCGCAGACAGCCGTCGTTGAGCGGGATGTCGTCGGCGACCAGGGTGCGGAAGACGTACAGGACCGCGGCGTTGACCACGGCGAAGGGTGCGTTGAAGTTGGTGGTGAGCTGCGGGGACGTACCGGTGAAGTCGATGGTCGCGGAGCGTTGTCCGCGGTTTACGCGGACGCGGACTCGGATGACGGCCCCGGAGTCGGTCTCATAGGCGAATTCACCGTCTTCAAGGGCGTCGATGACGCGGCGCACCGCTTCTTCGGCGTTGTCCTGGACGTGCCTCATGTACGCCTGGACCACGTCGAGCCCGAAGTCCTCGATCATGCGGCCGACTTCGTCGACGCCCTTCTGGTTGGCGGCGATCTGGGCGCGCAGGTCGGCGAGGTTGGTCTTCGGGTTGCGCGAGGGGTGGGGTGCCTCGGTGAGCAGGGCCAGGGTCTCGGCCTCGCGGAAGCGACCGTTCTCGGCGAGCAGCCAGTTGTCGAAGAGGATGCCCTCCTCGTCGATGGTGCGGCTGTTCGCGGGCATGGAGCCCGGCGCGATGCCACCGATCTCGGCGTGGTGGCCGCGCGAGGCCACATAGAAGAGGATCCGCTCACCCTCCGTGCCCTCTGTGCCCTCTGTGCTCTTCGAATCGAAGACCGGGGTGATCACGGTGACGTCCGGGAGATGGGTGCCTCCGTGGTACGGGTCGTTGACCGCGTATGTGTCGCCCGGGCGCATGCTCGCGCCGCGACGCCGGATGACTTCCTTCACGCTCGTGCCCATCGAACCCAAGTGGACAGGGATATGAGGGGCGTTGGCGACGAGGTTGCCGTCAGGATCGAAGAGGGCGCAGGAGAAGTCGAGGCGCTCCTTGATGTTGACCGACTGGGCGGTGGATTCCAGGCGGGCGCCCATCTGTTCGGCGATGGACATGAAGAGGTTGTTGAAGACCTCCAGGAGAACGGGGTCGGCTTCCGTGCCGAGATCGGAACTCTCCGTAATCGCGACGCGTTCCATGACCAGATGCCCGTCGTCGGTCGCCGCGGCCCGCCAGCCATCGTCCACGACGGTCGTCGCGCTGGCCTCGGTGATGATCGCGGGCCCGGTGACCATATTGCCCGGGGGCAGTTCCTCGCGGCGATGCAGGGGGACGTCGCGCCAGGCACCACCGGTGTGCAGGCTGGCCGTCTCCGAAGCGGCGGAGCGGCCTTCGACGGCCGTTTCGTAGGGAGCGAGGGCGGAGAGATCGGGGGGTTCGGTGAGACCGGTGGCTTCCACGGAGAGGGCTTCCACGACGACCGGACGATCGAGGGTGAAGGAGTAGGTGGCGCGATGACGTTCTTCGAAGGCGCGGGTCATGGTGTCGGGCTCGGTGAGCTCGACCGTGAGCGCGGTGTCCGTGCCGTCATAACGCAGCTGGGCGCGGCGGGTGACCTGGATGCGGCCCTCGGGCACGTCCTCGGCGAGGAGTTCGGCACGTGCGGCGCACTCCAAGTCGTCGGCCGTCTTGAGGATGCTGGGCATCGAGGAGGCTTTCAGGGGCGCCTCCACGGACTGCTCCCGCATGGCCGTCGTATCGGCGAGTCCGATGCCGAGGGCGGACAGGACACCTGCCATGGGCGGGACGAGGACGGTACGGATGCCGAGCGAATCGGCGACCATGCACGCGTGCTGGCCGCCCGCGCCCCCGAAGGTGGTCAGCGCATACCGGGTGACGTCATGGCCCTTCTGCACCGAGATCCGCTTGACGGCGTTGGCGATGTTGGCCACAGCGATCTGGAGGTAGCCCTCGGCGACCTGCTCCGGGGTGCGGTCGTCACCGGTCCGCTGACGGATCTCGTGCGCGAGGGCGGCGAACCGGTCGCGGACCAGCGCGTCGTCGAGGGGCTGGTCGCCGTCGGGGCCGAACACCCTTGGGAAGTGGGCGGGTTGGATCCGGCCAAGGGCCACGTTGGCGTCGGTCACGGTGAGTGGGCCGCCGCCGCGGTAGCAGGCGGGCCCGGGGTCGGCGCCCGCCGAGTCGGGGCCCACGCGATAGCGGGAGCCGTCGAAGTGGAGCACCGAGCCGCCGCCCGCGGCGACGGTGTGGATGTCCAGCATGGGCGCGCGCAACCGGACCCCGGCGATCCGGGTGGTGAAGACCCGCTCGTACTCGCCCGCGAAGTGCGAGACGTCCGTGGACGTACCGCCCATGTCGAAGCCGATGACGCGGTCGAAGCCGGCGAGCTGCGACATCCGGGCCATGCCGACGATGCCGCCGGCAGGTCCGGACAGGATGGCGTCCTTGCCGCGGAACTGGCCCGCTTCGGCGAGACCTCCGTTGGACTGCATGAACATCAGCCGCACGCCCTGGAGTTCGTCGGCGACGTGCTGGATGTAGCGGCGCAGTACGGGCGAGAGATAGGCGTCGACGACGGCCGTGTCGCCGCGTGGGACGAGCTTCATCAGCGGGCTGACCTCGCTGGAGAGCGAGATCTGCGGGAAGCCGGTGCGGGCTGCCAGCTCGCCGACGGCTTGTTCGTGGGCGGGGTGGAGGTGGCTGTGCAGGCAGACGACGGCGACCGCGCGGATCCCGGAGTCGTACGCCTCCTGGAGGGACCCGGCGAGGGTGTCCAGGTCGGGGGCGCGCAGGACCGTGCCGTCGGCGGCGATCCGTTCGTCGACCTCGATGACACGCTCGTACAGCAGCTCGGGCAGTTCGATCGCGCGGGCGAAGATGCGGGGGCGGTTCTGATACGCGATGCGCAGGGCGTCGCGGAAGCCACCGGTGATGACAAGGAGGGAGCGCTCGCCGTTGCGTTCCAGGAGAGCGTTGGTGGCGACGGTGGTGCCCATCCGGACGGCCTCGATCTCCCCGCCCTCTTCGAGGAGTTCGCGGACACCCGCGACCGCCGCGTCGGCATATCGGGCCGGGTTCTCGGACAGCAGTTTGTGCGTGAGCAGGCGGCCGTCCGGGCGCCGCGCGACGATGTCGGTGAAGGTGCCGCCTCGGTCGACCCAGAACTGCCAGCCTGTCACGTCTGTTCCCCGCTTCCGCCCTGCTCAGAGCGCCCGGAGGCCGTTGATCACGTCGCGCAGAATACTCTCGTCCGGTAGTTCGGCAGGGGGTACGGGGCGTGTCACATGGACCATTTCCTCATCGACCAGGTCCCCGATGAGGACCCGTACCACTCCGATGGGCAGGTCGAGTTCGGCGGCGAGTTCGGCGACCGACTGGGGGGCGTCGCGGCAGAGTCCGACGATGTCCACGTGTTCCGGGGACAGCGTCTGGTCCGCTTCCGGGTCGTAGGCGTGTGGTTCCGTGACGACCACCGCGATCAGGTCGAGGCGGTGCTGGGCCGGACTGGTGGTGCGGCCGCGTGTCATGGCGTACGGACGGACCACCGGTCCGGCCTCGTCGTCGAACCAGTGGCGTTTTCCCTGACCGTCTCCGCTCATGTCATCCCACTACCCGCCCGAAGGCAGATCGGTGCGTGGAGTGGCTGCCAGATGTACGCCGACCCGCTTGACGAGGAGCGTCATCTCGTACGCGACCTGCCCGACGTCGGAGTCGGCGTCCGAGAGGACGGCGAGGCAGCTGCCGTCACCGGCTGCCGTGACGAACAGGAAGGCGTCGTCGAGCTCGACGACGGTCTGCCGGACGCTGCCCGCCTCGAAGTGGCGGCCGACGCCCTTGGCGAGGCTGTGGAAGCCGGAGGCGACCGCGGCCAGGTGTTCGCTGTCCTCCCGGGTCAGATCCTTGGACGCCCCGGTCGGAAGGCCGTCGCCGGAGAGCACGATTGCCTTGCGGATGCTGGCGACGCGGTCGACCAGTTCATCGAGAAGCCAGTTCAGCTCGCCTGACGCATTGCTGGTCGCGGTGGGCCCTTCGGCCTTCGGTGCGGTCATCGACCGTCCCCCTTTGTCGTTCCTGGTGCTGTGCCGTCCTGGGCCTCGTCGCCCGCGGCGTTCTCCTGGCGGCCTCGCTGCCAGCCCCGCTGGAGCGAAGCCATCCGGTTGCGTACCTCGTCGGCATCGCGGTCGGCAGCGTCCGCTCCGATGCCGTTGCGAGCCTTGTCCCGCTCCGTTCGGCGTTCGGGGCCTGCCTTCAACTGCGGGGCCAGATTGGCCTGTCGGACGCGGCGGGGCAGCGGGCTCACAGCCAATTCTGCCTCCCCCCTCACGGCGTCGGAGCGCGGGGTGGTCTCGCCCGTACTCGGCGACGCGGGGGTGCTACGGGTGCGCTTGGGGAGGGCGGGGGCATCGCGAAGGCCGGGCGGCGTCTCACGCAGACCGGGAGCCTCACGCAGACCAGCGGTCTCTCGCGCGCCGGAGGCTTCGCGAAGGCCGGGGGCCTCGGAGCGCTCACCGCCGCGCCGTGCCGGGGTCTCTCCGCGCTCACCGCGCCGGGCCGGCAGCGGCTTCGCGCCCTCGAGCTCGAGCGCGCCGCGCTCCGCCGGCTCCAGGTTCTGCACCGGCTCCAGACTCTGACTCTGCAGTGACGCGAACTCCTCGGCGAGTTCCTCGTCCGTCTCGTCGCGCCGCGACCTCGTCTGGGTCACAGGGCGGCCGTGCGAGGTGACGAGCTTGGGGGCCCGGCGCCTCGGCAGCGGAACGGGAGCGGGAACGTCGTCGTCGCCGGAGCGGGCGGGCTCGCCACGGCTGTCGCCCGCCTGCTGGTGCTGCTCCCCAGGGACGCCGACGACGGAGCGGCGCGGCCGGAACAGACCGCCGCGCTCGCTGTCCTCGTCGTCGAGGGCGCCCGGGAAACCGGTGAGGGCGTCGAGCCCCCGGTCCAGGTTGACGGGCGCCTCCAGTTCGACCGGACCGTCCAGGATCGAGGCGGGCAGCCCCGGGAGCCGCACGGGCACCTGGGCGAGCGCGGCGTCGCGGTTCTCGTCGGTCTCGCCCTGCTTGGTGGGCAGCGCGCGATCGAGACGGAAGCCGATGCCGTTGGTGTCCGGGACGTCGTCGGTGAGCAGCACGTCGGGGATGAACACGACCGCGGTGGTGCCGCCGTACGGGGAGGGCTGGAGGGAGACACGGACGTTCTGCCGCTGGGCGAGCCGGCTGACGACGAAGAGGCCGAGCCGGTCGGTGTCGGAGAGTTCGAACTCGGGAGTCTCGGCGAGTCGCAGGTTGGCGTCGAGGAGCGCCTCGGCGGCCATCCCCAGGCCACGGTCGTGGATCTCCAGGGTGAAGCCGTTGGCGACGCGCTCGCCGATGACCTGGACGGCGGTGTGCGGGGGTGAGAACACCGTGGCGTTCTCCAGGAGTTCGGCCACCAGGTGGGTGAGGTCGGCGACCGCTGGTCCCGTGACGGCGACGCGCGGAAGGCGCCGTACCTCGATGCGCTCGTAGTCCTCGACCTCGGCGACAGCGGCGCGGACGATGTCCATGAGCTGGACCGGCTTGCGCCACTGCCGGGACGGGGCGGCGCCGGAGAGAATGACCAGGCCCTCGGCATGGCGGCGCATGCGCGTGGTCAGGTGGTCGAGGCGGAAGAGGTCGGCGAGTTCGTCCGTGTCCTCGGTCCTGCGCTCCATCGTGTCGAGCAGGGTGAGCTGCTTGTGGAGCAGGACCTGGCTGCGTCGGGCGAGGTTGACGAAGACCTCGGAAACGCCGTCGCGCAGTTCGGACTGTTTGACGGCGGCTTCGACGGCGGCGCGCTGAAGGGTGTTGAGGGCCTGGCCGACCTCGCCGATCTCGTTCTTGTCGTACTCCAGGCGCGGCACTTCGGTCTCGACGTCGACCTGTTCACCGGCGGAAAGGCGGCGCATGACGCTGGGCAACCGGACGCCGGACGCCTCGTGGGCCTCCAGGCGCAGTCGTCGCAGATCGCGGATGAGGCTCCGACCGATGCGTACGGACATGATGAGCGAGACCAGCAGGGCGATGAGCCCGAAGACGCCCGCGATGACCGCCTTGACGATGATGCCCATGGCCACGGGCCGTACCCGGTCCTGATAGCGGTCGCCCGCCTTGTCGTCGAGGTCGCCGAGTTCGTCGAGAACGTGCCCGGCCGCCCTGTCCCAGCTTTTCGCGGTGACGCCTCGGGGTGAGCCCGCGGCGGAGGTGACGACTGCCTGTTCGGCCACGCGCAGGGGCGCCGTGTCGGCGTTCTTCCAGTAGCGCTCGTAGCGTCCGCGCTCCGAGGAGGGCAGCAGCGGCAGGCTGATGTCGTAGAGCAGGGTGCGCTGGGCCACGAGATCGGAGATGTCGCGGATCTCGTCGCGCGAGACCCGGCCCGCGACCAGGGCGGAGCCGAGGAGGGCGTCCTCACGGGAGAGCAGTTCGTGGGCGCGGGTGACGTTGAGGAGGGCGCGGGCCTGCTTGTCCATCGCCACGTTGTCGACGCCGTCGAGAGTGGCCAGGAGGGCATAGCAGGGGTCCACGAGAAGGTTGTACTGGTTGAGGGCCTCGGCGCGGGTCACCGTTCCGTCCTCGACGCTGCGGCGCAGCGAGTCGATGCCGCCGACGCCGTCCAGGATGGAGGTGAGGCGCCCCGCGGTGCCCTCGCCCATCTCCTCGCGCAGGTCCTCGTCCTTGGCGTTCATACGAATCTTCGCCACGGCCCGGTCGGTGGCGGTCCTGCTGCGCTTGAGCGCCGCAAGCCCGTCGGAGGCGCGCGGATCGGCCAAATAGACGAGGGTCTGGCGGCGTTCCTGCTGGAGGACGCGGACGGTGTCCTCGGTGGGGTAGCCGATCTTCTCCACGATGTCCGACACGTTGAACAGCTGGTTGGCCGCGTGGCCCGTGAGCACGGTCGCGAAGGCCCAGATCGCGGTCAAGGACACCAGCGGCACGAGGAGCAGCGCCACGATCTTCCGGCGGATGGACGTCCCGCGAAAGCGCATGGCCTCCCCCAGCTTGACCCCCTCCGGCCGGGGGTACACATGTGCGTCAACAAACGGCGTGAGCCTACTACCGACCCACAGGTAACTCGAAGACGCGTCCGGGCGCAGCCCCCGCGCGAGGGGAACGAGACATGGGCAGTTGTCCGTTCATTGGGGGAGATTGCCTCCCCGAATCCGGCACTTGGGGCCGGATCACATCGGACTGGTGAACTTGGTCAGTTGGCCGGAATTCTTCGCTCGGTGGGAATCTTCGGGGCACGTCGTTCGTCGTTCTGTACGGGAAATGGGGGCGGAATCGGCCACAGGGGCCACATGCCGCGCCCAGGCGGCGTAAATGAGCGCAAGCCGGGCAGCCACTGGGGAGCCGGTGTCGCATGACACCAGTGCGAGGGGCCTGCTGGGCGGTGGGGAGTGACGTGTTGATGGGCACGGCGGAGCGGCGCGGGGCGCCCGGGACAGGCGTTGCGACGTCCGAGGCGGCGCAACCGGCCTCTCAGGCACCGGATCGCGACATTCCGGCGGAGGGTCACGATCAGTCGGACGATCTGCGCGAGGCCATGGGTGGGCGCGACCGGGCGGACGGGCAGCGCGCGGCCACGAGCGTGCGCGGCCGGGCTCCCGAGCAGGGCATGGCGGCGGAGGAAGCGGAAGAAGCCGAAGAGCAGGCGTACTACCCTCCGTTGTGGATCGAGGAGCCCGCACGCAGGCGGCGGTTGCCCGATCCGGTGCGTACGGCGGCCGTGCGGGCGGTGCTCATCATCGCCGTGACCCTGACACAGGCGGTGGTGGCCTTCCTGTGCACCGTCACGGGATCCTGGCTGGCCTTCCCCATGGTCCTCAGCAGCGTTGCCGGCACGGTGGTGGCTACCTGGGCAGCCCTCGACGTCTGGGTCACACGACAGGTGTGGAACCAGCGGAACGGAGTGGTGTCGGTACCGAGCAGCACCGCGCGGGCGTTGCGACGCGAGCGACGCAAGGCCAGGCGACAGGCGCGGGCAGCGGAGCGTGCGCAGGAGCGAATACATCGCAAGGGCGGAGCTGGGCAGCTGTCGCACTCATAGGTGCGGGCTGCTTGGCCAGGAGGAGCTCCGCTTGGCCGCGGCCAGGAGAAGCCCCTCCAGGTCACGTCCTCACAGTGCCGCAGCGCCCGCCGCGAGGTGACCGTGTCCTGCGGGTCCATCAGAAACCCCCTAGGCGCCTTGAGGTGAAGGCCTCTTGAACATCCTCGTTGCCGTGATCTCGCTGTGCACCGAGCCGCCTTCCCCGGCCGGGGTCTGCTGAGGCAGTCCCGGTCGGAGGTGTTCCTCCACGCTGATGTACTTCAGCCCGGCGCGCAGGTCGGCGTCGTTGCGCAGGCGGATGACCAGCGGGAACTCGGCGAGCGCGGTCGTGTCGAACAGGCCGGTGGTGTAGAGGAGTTGGACGCCGAGCGCGTCGGACACGGCCCGCTGGAGTTCCAGCAGATACGTGGCGTTGGCGCGCCCGATGGGGTTGTCCAGGAACAGCGTTCCGGCGTGCCGGTGCTTGTCGCGGCCCCGGTCGTTGCTGCGCAGCGCCGCCATCGTGCAGTACAGCGCGATGGCGGCGGTGAGCAGCTGGCCGCCGGAGAAGACGTCGCCCATCTGTCCGACGGGGACACGCTCGGCGCGCAGCACGGCGTCCGGCTTGAGGATCTCGACGGCGACGCCCTTCGGCTGGAGGGCGGCACCGACTGCGCGCAGCAGCAGCGACATGCCGTCGCGGCGCATGTCGGAGTTCTTCTTGACCGCCGCGCGGGTGGCCTCGTCGACGACCTCGCCGAGCCGCTCGGTGAGCGTCGCCTGGTCGGGCTCCTCGAAGCGGATGCGCAGGAACTCCTGCCCGGACCACTCACCGAGCCCCTCGGGAAGCCGGGAGAGTCGCTGAGCGGATCGCAAGGTCGCCAGCGCCGAGTCCACGAGCCCACGCAACCGGTCGACGATCGAGTCCCGGTTGCGCTCCAGCTGCTCCAACTCGTCGGTGAGGACCCGCAGTCGGGGCGCGAACGCGTCCGCCCACTTCTGCGCGTGCTCGGGCAACGCGGAGGCGGGCAGCTCGCGGATCTGCTGCCGGGCGGGTGTGCGCACCTGCTCGTACCGCGTGGAGTTCGCATGCCGTACGAGGACGTCGCTCGCCTCGCGCACCGCGGCCTCGGCGGCGGAGAGGTCGGCGGCGCAGCCACGCAGGGAGCGGCGGGTCTCGGCGGCGGAGTGCCGTGCCTCTTCGAGGGTGCCGGGATAAGGCTCGGGCTCCTCCTGCTCCTCCTCCCCGTGCTCCCGCAGCAGGTCCCTGAGCAGGGCGGCCGTCTCGTCGAAGCCGCCGGCCGCGTCCTCGGCGGCGCGGTGGGCGTCGAGCAGCTCGGCATGCGCCTCGCGCGCCTGGCTCAACGCCTCCGTACGGGAGGCGAGTTCGGCGGTCGCGGTACGCAGCAGGCTCTGCGCGTGCTCGGCGTCGCGCGGGACCAGCTCCTGCGACAGCTCGGTGTGGGCCTCACCATCCTCGGGCGCGTGCCGCTCGGCCTCGCCGCGCAGCCGTCCGAGCTGCTCGCTCGCGGTGGACATGCGGGTCTCCAGGAGCTGCACGAGCTCCTCGGCGCGCGCGGCGGCGGCCTGCCGGGAGGGCCCGTCGGAACCGTCCGGGGACTCCAGGAGTTGCGCCGCGCGGGTGCGCACCTTGTTGCTGAGCCGGTCCAGCTCCGCGAGCGCGGCGCTCTCGTCGCTCTCGGCCCGCGCCTGCTCGGCCCGCAGGTCGGCTCCGACGCCGACCTTCTCGTACAGCTGGGATGCGGCCCGGTAGGCCTCACGCAGGGCGGGCAGCGACGACTTCGCCGCGCCCGCCTCGTCCTCCGGTACGTCGTCGGGGGCACCGGCGATCTCCGCGCGCTCGGCACGCAGCGCGCGGGCCGTACGGCGGGCGTCGTCGGCGGCGCGCTGGGCGGCGCGGCGGTCCTCGTCGGCGGCGCGGGCACGCTCCAGGCAGACCTGGGCGCGGGCCTCCGACTCCGTTGCCTCGTCGGCCAGTTCGCGCAGCTTGACCTGCCAGCCGGCGCGCTCGCGCAGCCGGAAGGCGAGCCCGGCGAGGGCGTCGGCGGCGCGCCGGGCCCGCTGGGCGGCCTCCTGCCGCTCGTCCCGTACGTGGGCCGCCTCGGCCGCCGCCTCGTCGGCCTCCGCCCGGACGGTGCGCGCCTCGGCGAGCTCGGTCTCGGCCTCCTCGGCGAAGGCGCGCGCGTCCCGGGCGGCCGCGGCGAGCTCGACGAGCCGCCCCGCGGGGCAGCCGGTCCGCCAGGACGCCAGCCGCGCGGCCAGCTCTCGGTCCTTGCCCAGCCGGGCCGCGAGCGCCCGGATCTCCTCGTCCCGCCGGGTCGCGCGGGCGCGCAGCGCCTGCCGCTCCTCGTCGGCGGCGTGCTCGTCGTGCATGGCGGGGTTCGGCGGTACGAGGAATACGCCGCTGTCGCCCGCGCCGGGCGCCGGAGTCGGGGCGAGCAGTGCGGCGGCCGTACCGACGGCGACGGCGGACCGCGGCAGCAGTGCGGCCTCGCTGAGCGCCTCGCGGGCCCGGGTGTGCGTGTCCGGGTCGGTGATGATCACGCCGTCGACCAGCTCCGGCCTGGCGGCCAGCACGCGCGCGTGGTCGGCGGGGTCGACGGCCTGCGCGAGGTAGCGCCAGCCGGGCAGCGCCGGGATTCCGTGCTCGCCGAGGTACTCGACGGTGGCCAGGACATCCGGCCCGGGCGGCAGCAGCCCGCCGTCACCGAGCGCTCCCAGGATGCGTGCGTCGTCGGCCGCGGCGGTCCGCAGCTCGAAGAGCTGGCGCTCGGCGGAGGCGACACCGTCGTCGAGGAGCTCACGGAGTTCGTCGGCGTAGTGGTCCAGTTGCTCGGGCGTGAGGGGGCCTTCGGCCGGGGGCCAGGCATCGGGCCCCGCCTCGCCGGAACCGCCTGCCGGGCGGTCGGCCGCCGCGCCGACAGTCCGCCGGCCGCTGCCCGAGCCTGCGCCCACCGCGCCACCGGCCTGCCGACCGGAGGCAGCCCGTTCATCGGCTCCGGCCGCGCCGCCATCGGTGCCGTCACCCGCGCCGGTGGGATGGCGCGTCGTGCGGGCACCGCCCTGGCTGTCATCGCCGATGTCATCGGGCGCAGCCCCGCGCCCGCCCGAACCGTCGGCTCCCGCTCGCGGCGCCGGCACGCCGCCCCGCCCGGCGCCCGAGGTGCCCGGCAGGCTCAGCAGCTCCGCCAGCCGCTCCTCCCCCGCCAGCGCCTCGGCCGTACGCCACTCCGCGTCGTGCGCCCGCTCGGCGGCAGTCGCCGCGTCGGCCGCGCGCGCCGCCGTCAGCTCCGCACGGGACTCGGCGGACGCCGCCTCCCGTGCATGCTCCGAAGCGCGTCGCGAGGCCTCGCGTGCGGTGTCCCAGGCGGCGACGGCCGACTTCTCGGCGTCGCTGGCGGCGAGGGCGGCGCGGGCCGGGTCGGCGTCGGGGGCGCTGTCGTCGAGCCAGCCCGCGCGGACCGCCTCGGCGGTCTCCTGCTCGACCTCGGTCAGCCGCTGGCGCAGATGCCCGACCTCACTGCGGGCGCGCTGCGCGGCGGTGGCCGCCGCGGTCGAGTCGGCGTACGCGGTCTCGCCGACCTCCTGGAGCCCGGCGGACCGCTCCTCCTCTTCGTTGGCGAGCGCCTCGGCGCCTTCGGCGGCGCGGTGCAGGGCGCGTACGAGGTCGACGGCGGCCTTGGCCCGCGCGGCGAGCGCGGGCGCGGCGTCCCGCTCGGCCTCGCGGATCGCGGCGGCCACGCGCGCGGAGCGGTCGGCGGCGGCGCGGTGCCGCAGCACGGCTTCGGCGGCCTGCCAGGCGGAGTGCAAGGTGCGCGCGTCGGCCAGCTCCCGCTTCTGCGCCGCGGCGGACTTCTCCGCGCCGGCGAGCGCCAACGAGGCGTGTCGGTAGGCGAGCTCGGCGGCGACCAGCGCGCTGCGCGCGCGGGCACCCTCGGCGTGCGTGACGGCGTACGCGGCGGCGGTCACGCGCTGTGCGAGTTCACCGGCGCGCACGCGTTCCTGCACAGCCCGCGCGGACAGCCGCCGCGCCAGCGTCCGGGTGCGCCGCTCGGCGCCCGCGTGGATGTCACGCGCGCGTGCCCGTGCCCCGGCGGCGTCGACGATCCGGCCGAGCAGATCCACGGACCCCGCCGTGAAATCGCGCTCGGCGATCAGTTCGGCGCGCCGCCCCAGCTTGTTGCCGAAGCCGCCGACCAGGTCGGCGAGCCCGTCCGTGTCCCGGGTGTCGGTGACGGCACGCAGCAGCAGATCCGTGAAGTCGGAGTCCTTCTTGACGGCGAAGAGACCGGCGGCCTCGCCCTCGTCGGCGTTCATCTCTCGCTGGTAGCGGAAGAGTTCGGGGTCGAGGCCCAGGTCGCCGAGATGCTCGTTCCAGCGGTCGTGGATCTCCTCCCAATGCACTTCGAGGTGCGGATACGCCTTGCCCGCCTCGTTGATCGCGTCCCGGAAGCCCTTCATGGTGCGCCGCCGCCCCTGCGCGCCGGAGGTCCCCTCGACGGGCGGGCGCACCGCGGTGGCCTCGGCGACGGGCAGATTGTCCAGGCTCAGCCCCGGCCCCGGCCGGAACGAGTACCAGGCCTCGGCGAACTTCCTCGGGTCGTTGGAGACTTGCCGCCCCCGCCACTCGCTCACCTTGCCGACCACGACGCACTCGCCGGTCAGTGTGTGCTGCCACTCCAGCGCGACATGCCCGCAGTCGTCGGCGAGCAGGAACTTGCGCAGCACACCGGAGCTGGCACCGCCCAGCGTGTTCCGGTGCCCCGGGAGCATCACCGAGAAGATCAGCTTGAGCAGCACCGACTTGCCGCCGCCGTTCTCCAGGAAGAGCACGCCCGCGGGCGCGGGCCGGCGCGGCGGCCCGACGGGCTCCTCCTCGAAGAACTCCGCCTGGGTGGGCGCGGGGTCGGGCACGGGCTCGCCGACACCCCGCAGGTCAAGCACGGTGTCGGCGTAGCGCGCACCGGCAGGCCCGATGGAGTAGAGGCGGACCCGGGACAGCTCGTACATGGCGGCGGACTCTCGTCGTAAGTCTGGGGAGGATCGAGGAAGTTCAGGCTGTGCGGCCTGTCAGGAGTGGAAGGGCAGTCCGGCTCCGGCCGCCAGCTCCAGGTCGTCGGTGTCCTCGGCGGGCAGCAGCGTCGCTGTGCCGTCGGTCACCGGGACGATGCCCAGCTCGAGGAGCTCGGCCATGGCCGCACTGCCGGCCATGTCACGGACCTGAAGCTGATAGCGGGCCGTCGTCCGGTACGTCCCTCCACCGTCGTCCCCGGTGCGCTGCAGGAAGCCGGAGTCGGTGAGGAACGCCACGGCCTTGCCGACGATGCCGGTGGTCGAACCGGCCAGTCTTCGCGCGTCCTTGGTGGCACCGGTGGAGCTGCGCCGCGCCCAGATCCGCCAGGCCGCCTCCAGTCCGGGCGCGTCTGTGGCCGGGTCGGTGTTCTCGCCCTGCTCCTCGGCCCGCTCCTCCAGGCGACGACAGGCCTGCCGTACGAACGCGTCGACGCCGTTGACCGAGACGCGCCCGATGTACCCGTCGTCCGCGAGGTCCTCGGGGCGCGGGAACGCCATGGCGGCGACGGCGAGATGCGCGAGCCCGTGCAGGAAGCGGTCCCCCGAGTCGGCCGACGCGCGACGCGCGTAGTCGCCCATCCGGACGGCGAACACGGAGTCCTCCGCGGCGGTCACGGCCATGCCCGCGCGCGGGGACACCTCCAGGACCACCAGCCCGAGCCCGGCGGCCACGGCGTCGGCGAGCCGCGCGAACGGCGGGTCCTCGCGGTAGCGCCGCAGCAGCTCCGCGTACTCCTGGTCGCGCGCGGGCTGCAGCTTGGGCTGGAGCCCGAAGGCGACGAGCCGCGCCGCGTCGGCGGCGTCGGCGGGCGTGACGGGCGCGTTCGCCGGAGCGGCGACTGCCTCCGGCTCACTCCACTCGACGTGCTCGGTCACGGTTGGGGCTCCTTGATCTCACATACGGGGGCAAGAGCGCCTCTGACAGGGGCGCGGGGCGTGGCACAGTGCGGCTCCGCGGCGTGGGCGCGACGAGCCACGGACGATCTGCGGGTCGAAGGCAACCCGTGGTTGCCCGGCTCTCCCGGCACAGCGTTCACGCCGCCTCCGTCCGGCCCGCCGCCATCCCGGCCGCATCCAGCAGAGCCGTCCCCACTATGAGATCCGCCCCACCGAACTCGGGATCGTCCAGCTCGGTCCCGTCGTCCACGGCGAACAGCAGCTTCTCCTCGCCCTGCCGGTACGCGGTACCGACCGGCGGACTGGCCGCGTGGACGGCCAACAGGGCGACGAGGTAAGGCAGTTCAGGGTCGCGGCGCCGGGCCTCGGCCAGCAGCCCGGACAGCCGCCGCGGCGCATCGGCCGGCAGGTCGAGCAACTCCATCGCGCTCGCGAGCTGCTCCTCGCTGAACCGACTGTCGTCGGGGGTGGCGATGAGATCGGGCTCGGGCATCTCCGCCCCGAGGTGCTCCCGCTCCAGCGGCGGTGTCAGGAGCAGGTCGACCAGGTCCCCCACTCGTACCGCCACCGGCGTACGCAAACCGGTGCCGTGCGCGAAGAACGCGTCCGTCACGCGCAGCGCCTGCTCCACGGGCAGCGGCAGTACGGGGCCGACGAGATGCCCGTAGAGGTCTATCCCCGAGGTCGTCATGGGCGTGGCGAAGGCCTGCCGGTCCTGCTCGGCGCGGAACAGCGGGCCGGCCTCCAGGAGCCGGGACTGCAGCTGCGTATGCCTGCGAATGCAGTCCTTGACGATGTCGACGAGCTCGGCGGCACGGCGCTTCTGCTCGGGGTCCTCGGACTCGTCGCGGGCCTTGCGGATGTTGGTGAGGATCGCGTTCTCGTGGCGGTAACGGTCGGCGACGTGGTCGAGAGCCTCGGCAATCATGTCGGGCACGGCCTGGAGCCAGTCGACTGCGCGCACATTGCGCCGGGTGGCGTCGAGGGCCTTCCTGAGCGTCTCCGAGTACTGCACGGTCCGGTAGCGGGCCTGCTCGGCAGCGAGCTGGGCGTCGGCGAGCCGGCCACGGCTGATCAGCACCTCCAGCTTGACCTCGGCGGCGATCTGGGCACTGGTGACGTCGGTGTCGAGGGCGCCGACGAGGACGTTCACCGCTTCGTCGGTCGTCCGGAGATAGACGCTCCCCCCGTAACCGGGCACCTCCTCGATCAGCTTGAAGTCGTAGTCGCGGCGCACATAGGAGCCGTCGGGCGCGAAGGTGCCGTACACGGCGCGGAAGCCGCGGTCGACGCTGCCGACGTTGATCAGGTTCTCCAGCACCCAGCGGGCCACGCGCTCGTGCTCGGCGACGGGCCGCCGCGGGGCCTGGGCGGCGATGCGCGGGATGAGCCTGGCCACTATCTGGTCGTGGTCGGCGCCCGTGTCGAAGTCCATGTTCAGTGTGACGAGATCGATGGCGGCGAGGGCGACCTCCGCCATGCCGTACACCGTGTACTCACCCGCGAGGTTCGCCTTGCGTACGTCGAGGTCGTGCAGCGGCGCGGTGCAGGCGAGCGCGCGCAGCCGCCGCGCCAGGCCCTCGTCGGCGGCCGGGCCCGGAGCGGGGCGCGGCCCCGCGCTGAGCTGGGGCGGAACGCTGTCCGTCGATGCAGGCGAAGTCACGGTGCACAGACTAGGTCCTCGGTCTGACAACGGTCGAAACGGCGCAGAAGGCCCTGGCGGTCACCGCTGCCTCATGATCGCGGCCCGATCCGCGGCGACCTTGCCGCGCAGCCGGGGAACGAGTCGTCGCCCCGTGCCCCGCGCTCGTCCCGTCACGCCTCAGCCGATCCCCTGCCCGCCGTCGGCCACCCGCCGCGCGTACACCTCCACGAGCCCCTTGAGGGAGTCGTCGAGATAGACCGCGAGCAGCCGCTCGGCTCCGTCCCGGTCGCCCGCCTGGAGGGTCTGGAGGATCTCACGGTTACGGGCGAGGTACGGCTCGTGGAGGCGTTGTGGGTCGTCCACCACATGGAAGGCGAGGCGCAGTTCGGCGAAGACGCTGCGCATCAGCTCGTCGGTGCGGGCGCTTCCGGCGAGCACGACCAGCTCCCGGTGGAAGTGGATGTTGGCGGTGGAGACTCCTTTCCAGTCACCTTCGTGTGCCGCCCGCCGCCCGTCGGCGACGGCCCGGGCGAGGCCGTCCACGGCGTACGGCGGCTCGCCGAGGCCGCGGACCACGGCGCACTCGACGAGACCGCGGGTGCGGTAGATGTCCTCGACGTCCTCAACGGTCAGTACCCGGACGAAGACCCCGCGATTGAGCTCGTGCACCAGCAGCCGCTCATGCGTGAGCAGCCGGAACGCCTCGCGCAGGGTGTTGCGCGAGACGCCGAGCGCCCCACCGATGCTGTCCTCGGACAGCCGCGTGCCGGGCGGGAAGAAGCCCTCGGCGATGCGACTCCTGAGGATGTCCGAGACCCGCTCGGCGGTGCTGGTGCGGCCCAGCAGGGCGCGATCGTCGGCCAGTCCCGTCAGCTCTGCCATGCCCGGAATTCAATCGCAGATACAAGAACGAAACAACATGGGTATTGAGGGATCGTTCAACGATCCTCTACCTTGACGGTCAGGCGCCGGCAGCGCGACCGCACCGCATCCCTCTGCGCGGCCGCGGCGCCCACCGCTTCCGCACGGCACGGCTCAGTTCTCCACTCCCGCACGGCACGGCTCAGTCCCAGCACCCTCCGTCCCTCACTGTGAGGTGCCCATGAGCACGACCCCTCCGCCCCAGGCCCTGACGGCCGACACCCCGCCCGGCACCGGTGAACTCACCGTTCAGGAAGGCGCGTTCGCCTGGCTGCGCGCGCTCGGCCCCCGCGGGCGCCGCGCCTTCGCCGGCGCGTTCGGCGGCTACGCCCTCGACTCCTACGACTACTTCACACTGCCGCTCAGCATGGTCGCGCTGGCGGCGTACTTCGGCCTGGACAGCGGCCAGACCGGCCTGTTCACCACGGTCACGCTGGTCGTCTCGGCGGTCGGCGGCGCCGTCGCCGGTGTCGTCGCGGACCGGATCGGACGCGTCAAGGCGCTGATGATCACCGTGGCCACCTACGCCCTGTTCACCGTGGCCTGCGGCTTCGCGCCCAACTACGAGACGCTGTTGGTGTTCCGCGCCCTCCAGGGCCTCGGTTTCGGCGGCGAGTGGGCGGTCGGCGCGATCCTGGTCGCCGAGTACGCGAGCCCCAAACACCGGGGCCGCACGCTCGGCGCGATCCAGAGCTCCTGGGCCGTCGGCTGGGGCCTCGCCGTACTCGTCAACACGCTCGTCTTCCAGTTCCTGGACGACGATCTGGCCTGGCGCGTGATGTTCTGGACCGGCGCGCTGCCCGCGCTGCTCGTCCTGTGGGTGCGACGCCAGGTGCATGACGCCCCGAAGGCGGCCGAACGCCGCGCGGACAGCACCGAGAAGGGCTCGTTCGCGGCGATCTTCAAGCCGGGCAGGGCCGGCGCGCCCGGGCTGCTGCGGACGACGGTCTTCGCGGGCCTGCTCTCCACGGGAGTCCAGGGCGGCTACTACACGCTGGCCACCTGGGTGCCCACGTACCTCAAGACGGAGCGCGGACTGTCGGTCGTCGGCACCGGCGCATATCTCACGTTCCTGATTTCAGGAGCCTTCATCGGCTACCTCACGGGCGGCTATCTCACCGACAAACTGGGCCGCAAGCGCAACATCCTGCTCTTCGCGATCCTCTCCGCGGCGTGCATCCTCGCCTACGCGAACATCCCCAGCGGCGCCAACACCCTTCTCCTGGTGCTGGGCTTCCCGCTCGGCTTCTGTATGTCGGCGATCTTCAGCGGCTTCGGCTCGTTCCTCAGCGAGCTGTACCCGACGGCGGTGCGCGGCACGGGGCAGGGCTTCACGTACAACACGGGACGCGCCGTGGGCGCCGCCTTCCCCACCACCGTCGGCTTCCTGGCCGACAGCTGGGGCGTGGGCGGCGCGCTGGTCTTCGGCGCGATCGGCTACGCCCTCGCCGCGCTGGCCCTCATCGGGCTCCCCGAGACGCGTGGGAAGGAGCTCCTGTGAACGACACCGTCCAGGACCGCCCGTCGAGCCTGCTGGAAATCGACGGCCACGCGCACGCGTGGACCCCCAACGAGGCGCGCGCCCGGTTCCGTTCGGGCGTTTCGGGCCCCACCGCCGGAGTCGCCGCGGGCCACACCCAGGCGAACCTGATCTCGGTGCCCGCCGACTGGGCGTACGACATGCTGCTGTTCTGCCAGCGCAACCCGAAGCCCTGTCCGGTCCTCGATGTCACCGACGCCGGTTCCTGGACCACTCCGCTCGCTCCGGGCGCCGACCTGCGCACCGACCTGCCGCGCTACCGGGTGTGGGAACACGGTGAGTTGGTCGACGAGCCCACCGACGTGGTCCACCGCTGGCGCCACGACCTCGTCTCGTTCCTCATCGGGTGCAGCTTCACCTTCGAGTGGGCGCTGGCCGAGGCGGGCGTCCCGATGCGCCACATCGAGCAGGGCCGCAACGTCTCCATGTATGTGACCGGGCGCCAGTGCCGTCCGGCCGGGCGGCTGCACGGACCGATGGTGGTGTCGATGCGCCCCGTCCCGCCCGAGCATCTGGCCGCGGCGATCAGGGAGAGCAGTCTGCTGCCCGCCGTGCACGGCAGCCCGGTGCACTGCGGCGAGCCGTCGGGGCTGGGCATCGAGGATCTCGCGCGCCCCGACTTCGGCGATCCGGTGGATGCCGCACCGGACGACATCCCGGTGTTCTGGGCCTGCGGAGTGACACCACAGGCGGCCGTGATGGCGTCCCGTCCGCCCTTCGCGATCACCCACGCGCCCGGCCGGATGTTCCTCACGGACACCCGCGACGACCAGTACCGCGTGGCCTGAGAACAGCCGACGACATCACGGCAGGCGAAGGAGAAACCGCACCTCATGACCCCGATCGATCTCAACGCCGACCTCGGCGAGGGCTTCGGCCGCTGGCGCCTGACCGACGACGAACAGCTGCTGTCCGTCGTCACCAGCGCCAATGTGGCCTGCGGTTTCCACGCCGGGGACGCGGCCACCATGCGGCGGGTGTGCGAGCTGGCGGCCGAGCGCGGCGTGCGGATCGGCGCCCAGGTCTCCTACCGGGACCTGGCGGGGTTCGGGCGGCGCGCGATGGACGTGCCGCCCGACGAGCTGGCCGCCGAAGTGGCGTACCAGATCGGCGCCTTGGAGGTGTTCGCGCGCGCGGCGGGCACGCGTGTGTCGTACGTGAAGCCGCACGGCGCGCTCTACAACCGCGTCGTGCACGACGAGGAACAGGCGGGGGCGGTCGTCGACGGCGTCCTGCTCGCGGACGCCGGCCTGCCCGTCCTCGGCCTGCCCTCCTCCTGCTTCCTGAAGCTGGCCGAGCAGGCGGGACTGGCCACTGTCACCGAGGCGTTCGCGGACCGCGCGTACACCGAGGAGGGCACCCTGGTGCCGCGCACCCGGGACGGCGCGGTGATCACGGACGCGGACACGGTGGTCGACCGCTCGGTGGGCCTGGCCCGCTTCGGCACGGTGACCTCCCACTCCGGGGAGCGCATCCCGGTCCGCGCCCGCTCCCTGTGCCTGCACGGGGACACTCCGGGCGCGGTGGAGTTGGCCCGCCGGGTGCGCACCCGGTTGGAGTCGTCCGGCGTCCGCGTGGAGGCGTTCGTATGAGCGCTCTGCCTGCCGGGGACGGTATGAGGACTCCGTCTGCCGGCGAAGGCATGAGGGCGCTGCCCGTCGGCGACCATGCCCTGCTCGTCGAAGTCTCCTCGGGCGACGCGGCCCAGGCCCTGCACGCCGAACTGCTGCGCCGCCGCGGGGAGGGCACCCTGTCCGTACGGGAGATCGTCCCCGCGGCCCGCACGGTCCTTCTGGACGGCCTGGACGACCCCGCGCGCCTGGCGGAGCGGCTCCCCACATGGGACATCCCCCCGATGCCCCCGCGCACGGACGAGGCGATCGAGATCCCCGTACGGTACGACGGTCCCGACCTGGCGGATGTGGCGGCTCTGTGGGGTGTGCCCGAGCACCAGGTGCCCGAGATCCACTCGGCGGCCGAATTCCGGGTCGCCTTCTGCGGGTTCGCGCCCGGCTTCGCCTATCTCACGGGACTGCCGTCGCGGTACGACGTCCCGCGCCGGGCGACTCCGCGTACGACGGTTCCCGCGGGTTCCGTGGCGCTGGCGGGCCCGTACACGGGCGTGTACCCGCGCTCGTCGCCGGGCGGCTGGCAGCTGATCGGGACGACGGACGCGGTGCTGTGGGACCACGCGCGCGTGCCGGCCGCGTTGCTCGCTCCGGGCGCCCTGGTCCGCTTCGTACCGGCGAGGTGCTCGTGACCGCCACGTCCCGCTTCTCATCACCGAGGCGCTCATGACCGACCGTGCCCTCTCCGTCGTCCGGGCCGGTCTCCTGACCACCGTCCAGGACCAGGGCCGTCCCGGCCACGCACACCTCGGCGTACCGCGCTCCGGCGCCCTCGACGGGCCCGCGGCGGCGCTGGTCAACCGGCTCGTGGGCAACCCCGCCGAAGCGGCCGTTCTGGAGACGACCCTCAACGGGTGCGCCCTGCGGCCGCGTTCCGCGGTCACCGTGGCGGTGGCCGGAGCGCCCTGTCCGGTCACCGTGGACGGGCGTCCGGCCGCCTGGGGGGCGCCCGTCCACGTGCCCGCCGGAGCACTGCTGGACGTCGGCCACGCGCGTGCCGGGCTGCGCGGCTATGTGGCCGTCTCCGGCGGAGTGGCCGTGGACCCGGTCCTCGGCAGCCGCTCCACGGACCTTCTCTCGGGCCTCGGTCCCCCGCCGCTCTCCGACGGCATGGTGCTGCCTCTGGGCCGCCCGGACACGCTCCACGCGCGCGTGGACGTCGTCCCGCACGTCGCTCCGCCCGCCGAACTGGTCCTGCGCGTGACGCCGGGCCCCCGCGCCGACTGGTTCACGGCGTCGGCCGTGCGCACCCTCACCACCGGCGCCTACCGGGTGTCGTCCGCGAGCAACCGCATAGGCCTGCGGACGAACGGGCCCTCACTGGAGAGGGCCGTTTCCGGCGAACTCCCCAGTGAGGGCATGGTTCTGGGCGCCGTCCAGGTACCGCCCGACGGCCGCCCGGTCGTCTTCCTCGCCGACCATCCGACCACCGGGGGGTACCCGGTGATCGCGGTCGTCCGTTCCACCGACCTCCCCGCGGCCGCTCAGGCGGTCCCGGGCACGCCGGTCCGCTTCGTGGCCGTACGCCGCCGCTGAGCGCCTCCGCGTAGCAGCTGAACCGTCATGCCGCGTCCGGTTGTTCGGCCACCGACAGCGCGGCCAGCGCGGACGCGACGGCGTGCGAGGCACTGAGGTCGAGCCGCGCGCTGGTGCCGCGCGCCCGGTGGCGTACCTCGGCGGCGGCAAGGGTGAGCAGCTGCGGCAGCAGGTCCGTGCACCGCCGGGCCACCCACCCCGTTCCGGCGGTGGCCAGCCACAACAGACTGGCCGACCGCGTGGGTGCGGGAAACTCGGGCTCGGCCGAGGGCGCGGCCCCGGTGGCGACGCCCTGCTCGGCCAGCAGCGCGTGGAAGCGCAGGGCGAGTTGCCGGTGCCCCTGCTCCCCCGGGTGGAGCCGGTCCGCGCTCCACATCGCACGGTCCGTCAGCCACTCCTCCTCCGCCGCATGCAGATGCACCGCCCCGTGCCGCTCGGACAGCGCGTGCACGACCGTGTTGACGGCCCGCTGCCGCCGGGCCAGCGGGCGTGCCAGCGCGCCCGGCAGTCCCAGCATGGAGCCGGGATCCGGCAGACAGGCCGTCATCACCACCGCATCCCGAGCCCGGAACGCCGCGTACACCTTGTCGAGCCGCGCTGCCACGGAGTGAATGTCGAAGGTGCAGCGCAGGGTGTCGTTGACACCGATCACGACGGAGACGACGTCGGGCTCCGAGGCCAGCGCCGCCGGTGTCTGCCGTTCCAGCACGTCCCGCGTCTGCGCCCCGCTGACCGCGAGGTTGGTGAAATCCACGGGAGTGTCCGCGGGGGCCAGCCCCTGCGCGAGCAGTGCGGCCCACCCGCGCCAAGCTTCCCCGACAGGGTCGCCGACGCCTTCCGTCAGCGAGTCCCCGAGGGCCACGAACCGCAGCGGTCTCATGCGACGCCCTCCTGCGCGCGCGGCCGCACCGGAACCATCGCGTCGTGCGCGGCGAGGAAGCCCTCCACCGCGGCGCCCCAGCCGAAGCACTCGGCACGCGCGCGTGCGGCCCGCCTGCGCTCGCGCTCGGGACGCCCGAGCAGCAGCCGTACCGCGTCCGCGAAGGAGTCCCCGCTGTCCCCGGCGGTGGCCCCGGCGGACCCGACGACCTCCGGCAGGGCGGACAGCGCGCTGGCCACCACGGGCGTACCGCAGGCCATCGCCTCCAGGGCGGCGAGCCCGAACGTCTCGGCGGGCCCGGGGGCCAGACACACATCGGCGGAGGCCTGCAGCGCACCGAGCACGGCACGGTCGGAGACGTGCCCGAGGAAGGTGACGGGCAGCCTCCGCTCCTGGGCGCGCTGTTCGAGCCGGGTCCTGAGCGGTCCGTCCCCGGCGACGACGAGCACGGCCCGCTGTCCGCGCCGCAGCAGCGCCTCCAGCGCGTCGAGTGCCGTGCCCGGCCGCTTCTCGACGGACAACCGGGAGCACATCACGAGCAACGCCTCGTCCGCGCGCGCGTAGTGGGCGCGCAGCGCGGGGTCCCGCAGCGCGGGGTGCCGGCCCACCAGATCCACACCCAGCGGGGCACGTACGACATTGCGGGCGCCGATGCGGACGAACTCGCGCTCGGCGAACTCCGTGGTGCACACGACCCGCGCATACGTGTGGGCCGTACGGACATTGAGGGCGTCGGCGGTCCGCCGGGCCATCCCCTCGGGAAGACCCCAGGTCCGCAGCACTCCGTCGGCGGTCTCGTGGGAGACCATCACGGCGGGCACCCTGGCGCGCCGTGCCCACACTCCGGTCCAGCGCAGGGTGGTCCGGTCGGAGACTTCGAGGCGGTCGGGTGCGAGCGACTCCAGGAGCCGGGCCACTCGCCGCTTGTCCGTGAGCACGCGATAGCCGCCGGTCCCGGGCAGCAGCGGCCCGGGCAGCGTGATCACCCGGCCCTGTTCGGTGTCGCGGTCGCTCGCGCGCTCACCGGGGATGATGAGCACCGGTTCGTGCCCGGCCGCCCGGTAGCCCGCGCCCAGCTCCCGCAGCGCGGTGCGCAGGCCGCCGGACGCGGGGGCGACGAAGTTGGCGAGCCGTACGATGCGCAGACTCATGCCGCCACCAGCTTCCGCGCCGAGAGCACATCGGCGTAGTGCCCGATGAGCTGGTCGCCCACAGCGGCCCAGGTGCGGCCCTCGACCATGGCACGCCCGGCGGCCCCGTAGGCGGCCCGGACAGCCGGATCGGAGGCCAGGGCCCACACCGCGTCGCGCACGGCGTCCGCGTCGCGCGGAGGCACCAGCAGCCCCGTACGCCCGTGGGCCACCAGGTCGAGCGGTCCGCCCGCGGCGGGCGCGACGACGGGCACCCCGCTCGCCATCGCCTCCTGCACGGTCTGGCAGAAGGTCTCGAAGGGGCCGGTGTGCGCGAAGACGTCCAAGGAGGCGAAGATCCGGGCGAGTTCGTCGCCGGTGCGACGTCCGAGGAAAACCGCGCCGGGAAGGGCGCTCTGCAGGGTGGTTTCGCTCGGCCCGTCGCCGACCACGACGACGCGCACGCCGTCCAGTCCGCACGCCCCGGCGAGCAGTTCGACCTGCTTCTCGGGGGCGAGCCTGCCGACGTAGCCGACGATCAGCTCGCCGTTCGGCGCCAGTTCACGACGGAGCGCCTCGTCCCGGCGGTCGGGACGGAAGCGGACCGTGTCCACACCGCGCGGCCACAGCCGTACCCGGGGCACACCGTGTGCCTCCAGGTCGTGCAGGGCCGCGCTGGACGGGGCGAGCGTCCGGTCGGCGGCGGCGTGCACCGAGCGTATGCGCCGCCACGCGGTGGCCTCACCCGCGCTGATGTACGTACGGGCGTAGCCGGCGAGGTCGGTCTGGTAGACGGCCACGGCGGGGATGCCGAGCCGGGCGGCGGCCGCCATGCCGCGGACGCCGAGGATGAAGGGGCTGGCCAGGTGGACGATGTCGGCGCGGTGTTCGGTGATCGCCGCGGCGACGCGTCGGCTGGGGAGGGCGACGCGGACCTGGGGGTAGCCCGGGAGCGGTAGGGAGGGGACACGGACGACGGGGCACGGCGCGAGAGCGTCGGGCCCGCTCCCGGCCGCGGTGGCCGGGGCGACGACGAGGGGAGCGTGACCGCGATCGACGAGGTGCCGGGCGGTCTGGAGCGCGCAGTGGGCCACGCCGTTCACATCGGGGGGAAAGGATTCGGTCACGATGACGACACGCATACCGGTGTTGTCGCCGTACTGGACGTGGCCGCGTCAACGTGGATCTTTGCGAACGGTGAACGTCCCATGAGCGTTGCGCTGCACACCCGAGCAGGTCGGCCCCCGTCCATGCCCTCCTGACTCCGGGGTCACCGAACGTTCATACTGCCGGCATGTCGGGCCCGATCCGGCTCCGGACCGCTGTCTGGACGTCCGCCTCCTCGGCCGGATCCGCCGCCAGCCGGCGCAGCTGATCCACCACACGGGCATCACCGGTCTCGGCGTGCCGTGCGGCCACCTCTCGCGTGGTCTCCTCGCAGTCCCACAGGCATTCGACGGCGAAGCCGGCGGCGAAGGAGGGGTCGGTGGTGGCCAGGGCGCGGGCGGCGCGCCCGCGCAGATGGGATGACGCCGTCTCGCGGTAGATGTGCCGCAGCACGGGTGCGGCACAGGCGATGCCGAGCCGTCCGGTGCCGTCGACGAGGGTCCACAGGGTCGGCGCGTCGGGGCCTTCGCCCCGTACCGCTTCCCGCAGCGCGCCCAGGACCAGTTCGCTGTCCTGCGCCCCGCCCCGACAGGCGAGCATCCGTCCCGAGGCGGCTCCCAGGGTGTCGGGCCGGTGCGCCCACCCTCGTGCCCGGTCGACGGCGGCGACACTGCGCATCCGCTCGAAGGCGTCGACGGCGGCCTCGGCCACGGTCGTCGATCCGTCGGCGACCGCTCCCGCGATCAGGTCGAGGGCGTCCGGATCGTTGCTGTCGGCGAGATAGCGCAAGGCGGTGCAGCGCGCTCCGTCGCCGCCGCCGCGGGCGGCCTCGACGATCTCGGGCCGGTCCTCGGGGCCGGCGACGGCGGTGAGGCAGCGGGCGGCCGGGACATGGAGCGCGGCGCCGCGGTCGATGCCCTGCTGCGCCCACTCGAAGACAGCCTGGACGCTCCACCCGGGGCGAGGCCCGGACGGTCGCATCTGGCGCTGCCAGCGGTCGAAGGAGCCCTGTTCCTGGGCGGCACGCACGCGCGTGCCGATGGATTCGCGCGGATCGTCGGCCCACAGCCGCCAGGGCCGTGGCTCGAAGGCGTCGCGCACGGTGGCGGCGAGTTCCGCCTCGCCCTCCGCGTCGGCCGGGAAGCGGGCGAGTACGGGCGCGGCCAGGGCGCGCAGACCCGCGTCGTCGTCGCGCAGGGCCAGCTCGTCGAGAGCCCAGGCCCAGTTGGTGCCGGAGGCGGCGTACCTGCGCAGCAGTTCGAGCGCGTCGCGCCTGCCGTACGAGGCGAGGTGCCCGAGGACCGCGAGGGCGAGCCCGGTGCGTGACTCGCACGTGTCGAGGACGTCCTCGGCGTCGAAGAGGTGCCGCTCGATCTCGTCGAGCTCACCGCTCAGATCGAGGAAGAGACGGGCGTAGTACAGGGAGCGGTTCTCCACCTGCCAGTCGTGGCGGGGATCGCGCAGCACACAGTGGTTCAGTGCCGCGAGCGCTTCGGCCCGCGGTGCGGTGAGCGCGTGCAGCGTGCCGTCGCCACGGCCCCGCTGGAGCAGGCCGAGCAGCGTTCCGCTGGGCGCTATGACCGGATCGAACATGGGAAACAGCCTCACATCAAGCGTCGACGCAACCGGGAACCTGCATTACCTGGCCGCGTGACAACACGTCGGAGCGCCCGCCGTTTCTTGCTTGCTGTAGACCATCTTCCTCTGCCTCTCGTCGGTGGCCCATGCGGGCCGCATCACGGCCCGCGCGGTGCGGCAACACCTGCCCAGCCATCGCGTCCGTGAATCACGACGTCATGATGACTCGGCAGTTCTTCCTGCCGCGACCGTATTTCCGGCGGCCCCGTTCCGCCTCCCTTTTTTCCTGCGTTTCGCCTGGTCAGGACGTTCGAGTCATCGCACGCCGAACAATTCGAGCAGTTCCGTCTTGCCGAACATGCGTGCCGTGTCGATGGCCGAGGGGGTACCAGCGGCGGGATCGGCGCCGCCGTCCAGGAGCACCCGGATCACGCCCTCCTCGACTTTGAAGACGGCCCCGGCGAGCGGCGTCTGGCCCCGGTCGTTGATGCGGTCGACCTCGGCGCCGCGCTCCAAGAGGGCGCGTACCGCCTCGGCGTGGCCGTGGTAGGCGGCGAGCATCACGAGCGAGTCGCCGCGGTCGTTGGTGAGGTTGGCCGGAACGCCAGCGTCCACGTACGCGACGAGCGCCTCGGTCTCGCCACGGCGCGCCAGATCGAAGATCTTGGTCGCCAGCTCCACGACCTCGGGGTCGGGGGCTTCACTCATCGGCCGGACCGCCTCTCACTACAACCGTTCGGGTGAATCGACAGCGTACTGGCTCCGTCGGGACATGACCGGCACCGTCCTCGGCAATGATCACAGCAGACCCGCCGGACGCATCAGACCTGCCCAGGTGGCCCAAGACGACTCCGCCATGTGGGTGAAATCATCGGAAATTCACCCAGTTGCACCTTTTATCGTATGGATACATCCTGTGATCCTGGAAGTACTCATGGTGACTGTCCCCACGAACGGTGACTGTCCCCACGAACCAGGAGAACTCAAATGATCCTGTCCATGTCAGGCGTGGTCCTGCTCGGCGTCGTCGTCTTCCTCTTCTTCCGCAAGGACGGGCTCAAGGCGTCGCACTGCCTGGTCTCGACCTTGTTCGGCTTCTACCTGGCCAGCACGGCCATCGCCCCGAGCATCAAGGCCGGCGGCGAGAGCCTGGCGAGCCTCCTCGGCGGCATCAAATTCTGATCCCGCCCCTCACGTCCGTACGCACCTCCAGGAGACAGCAGTGGCCCGGCGCCCTCTCCCCCGCATTCTGAGCAACGGCAGCGCACAGATCGCCCGAAGCCGGGAGCTGGCCCGGACGGCGGCCGACAGCGCCACCGACGTTCTCCACCCGCTGATCACGGTCACCCGTGGACTGCGCCGGCTGGCAGGTGCCGGGCGGCGCAAGTGGGCCGCCACTCCCAAGGACCGGCGTGGGCCGCTGCTGTTCCTGGTGGCCTCGGTGATCCTGGTCGTCGCGCTGGCGCCGTACGGGCCGCTGCTCGCCGTCATCAGCCTGATGGCGGCGGCAGCCTGGGCAGGCCGCGACCGCGCCTCGTCGGCACCCACGGGCCCCGACGAGGCGCAGACCGGGCGGCTCAAGTCGCTGTACGAGGCCCTGGTCCCGTACTTCTCGGCGGCCGAGGATCCCGATCCCCTCTACGCCCACAGCGGCGACTGGGAGAAGGCCTTCTCCTCGTACGACTTCGACGACGACGGACGCGTTTCCCGACTCCTCATCCGCTATCCCGCCTACTTCACGGACGGCGAAACGGAGTCCCGCGCCCGCATCGAGCAACTCCTGCACGCCAAGTCGGGGCGTGGCCGCGAGTACCACTTCGATTGGGACGAGGAGGGCAACGAACTCACCGTCACCGTCCTCCCGCCCCTCCCGACCGACATCTCCGCCCAGCGCTTCGTCACCGCGCCGGGCGAGACCGTCCTCGGCTTCACCGACCCGGCCGACGTCCAGCGCACACTCCCTCTCACCTACGGTGACGAACAGCGCGACGTTCCCCCGGTCGTCTGGCGCACGGGGATCCGCTCCACGGAGCCGCACCTGCTGGTGGTCGGCGATCCCGGCAGCGGCACGACCACCCTCCTGCGCTCCATCGCCGTGCAGGCTCTTCAGTGCGGCGATGTCGTCGTCGTCGAGGGGGGCGGCACCGGCGAGTACGCCTGTATGACCGGCCGGGAGGGAGTGCTGGCCGTCGAGTGCGGCCTGGCGGGGGCACTCGCCAGTCTGGAATGGGCCGCTCACGAGACGGAACGGCGGTTGATCGCCGCGAACCGTGCCCGCCAGGCGGGACATCCCCCGCCGGACGACATCAAGAACCCGCTGTGGATCCTTCTGGACCGGCCCAGCGCGCTCGGCCACCTGGCCGCCGCCGACGGGCGCAAGGATCCGCTGGCCCTCCTTCAGGTCCCCCTCCGGCACGGGCGCGCGGCGGGCGTCACGGTGGTCGTGGCCGAGCACTTCGACGGCCTGGAGTTGCTCAGCGACGCGATTCGCCAGCACACCCGCGCGCGCGTGGTGCTCGGTCCGGCTTCCTCCGCCCAACTGGAGACGATCCTGGGCGCGCCCCCGCACACGACCCCCACCCGGGACATGCCGCCCGGCCGCGGCTACGCGCGCCTCGGCACCGGTGCCGTTCTGCGCCTCCAGGTCCCGGCCACGCCGGACCCGTATGACGACGCCACGAGCGAGACCCATCGGCGGGCGGTTCTGGACCTCCTGCCGGAGCGGACGACTCCTGGCGACACGGAGCCGCCGCCCGCAGAGGCGCCGCACGCTGAGCCGTTGACCGCGGAGCCGTTGCCCGCGGAGCCGTTGCCCGCGAAGGCGGTGGTGGCGGAGGGCTGAGGGCTGAGTCCAGCCGGGGCGTTTTCGCCCCCTCAGCCCCCAAACCCGCGCTCGCCCAACGCCGGAGGGGCTGATCTTCAGCCCCTCCGGCGTTGGGCGAAACCCCTACGCCACGAACATCCGCGACGCCTCGTTCCCCCCGTTCGCCCCCGTCTCCACCAACCGCGCCGCCGCAGCCAACCGCACCGCCGCCTCTTCGGCCACCGCGCCCCCCACGGTGAACGGCAAGCGCACATACCCCTCGAAGGCCCCGTCCACGCCGAACCGAGGACCGGACGGCACCCGCACCCCCACCCGCTCCCCCACTTCGGCGAGCCGCGACCCCGACAACCCCCCGGTCCGCACCCACAGCGTGAGCCCGCCCTTCGGTACGGAGAAGTCCCACCCGGGCAGCTCCCGCCGCACGGCGGCGACGAGCGCGTCGCGGTTCTCCCGGGCCTGGCCCCGCCGGATCTCCACGGCCTGCTCCCAGCCCCCGGCGCTGAGCAGCCAGTTCACGGCCAGCTGCTCCAGCACGGGCGTGCCCAGGTCGGCGTACGCGCGCGCGGCGACGAGGCTGCGGATCACATCGGGCGCGGCCCGCACCCAGCCGATCCGCATACCGGCCCAGAAGGCCTTGCTCGCGGAGCCGACGGTGATCACGGTCGAGCCGGCGGGGTCGAAGCCGCACACGGGGCGCGGCATGTCCAGACTCTCGTCC
Organism: Streptomyces albiflavescens; assembly: GCF_014645835.1. Classification (GTDB taxonomy): domain Bacteria; phylum Actinomycetota; class Actinomycetes; order Streptomycetales; family Streptomycetaceae; genus Streptomyces; species Streptomyces albiflavescens. Next base: position 382,779 of record NZ_BMMM01000008.1, on the reverse strand, counting down.
AGGTGCAGCTCGCTCATCGTCTCGTCGACGACCAGCACGGTGCCCGCGGAACGAGCCGCGTCCACGAGCCCGCGCCGCTGATGCTCGTCGGCCAGGGCTCCCGTGGGGTTGTGGAAGTCGGCCACGACGTACGCGAGACGGGGCGCCGCGTCCCGCAGGACCTGGCGCCAGCGATCCATGTCCCAGCCGGCGAGACCCTCGGCCATGGCGACGGGCACCAGCCGGGCCCCGGCCTCACGCATCAGCTGAAGGATGTTGGCGTAGGAGGGCGACTCGACCGCGATGCGCTCGCCGCGCCCGGCGAAGAGGTGGCAGATCGCGTCCATCGCGCCCATCGCCCCGGTGGTCACCATGATCTGCTCGGGCATGGTCGGAATGCCGCGCGCGGTGTACCGCTCGGCGAGCATCGAGCGCAACGCGGGCAGCCCGGCGGGATAGTCGCCATGCGTGTGCGCGTACGGCGGCAGCTCCTCCAGGGCGCCCTGCACGGCGCGGGTGAGCCATGGCTCCGGTGCCGGCAACGCCGCGCAGCCGAGGTCGATCATGGACCCGAGGGCTTCGGGCGGCAGAGGTTCCAGGCCGCGCGCGGGCAGCGGGTTCCCGGCCGGCACCGCGGTCCAGCTGCCCGCGCCGCGCCGGGACTCCAGGAACCCCTCGGCCCGCAGCGCCTCGTAGGCCGCGGCGACCGTTGTCCGGCTGACCGACAGGGACAGCGCGAGCTCCCGCTCGGCGGGCAGCCGTGCGGCGACCGGCACCCGGCCTTCGAGCACCAGGAGCCGGATGCCGTCGGCGAGCGCCCGATAGGCGGGCGGACGGCGGGTGCCCGGCCCGGCGGGGCGCTCCTGCTGGGAGTTGAGGAGCCGGGCCAGCTGTGCGGCACCCACCGCCGAAGTCCACTGCGCCATGATTCCCAGTCCACCTTCCCCGAATTGGCCATGGATGACATTTCTTCCCAAGCCACAGAGTGTCATGCGTCAGGCCACTACCACCACTGGGGGGACTTTCATGTCCACACGCTCGGAGTACAGACGGCTCCCCCGCCGCCTCGTCCAGCTCTACGTAGGCCTGGCTCTGTACGGCGCAAGTTCGGCCCTGCTCGTGGAGTCGGGCCTCGGGCTGGAGCCCTGGAACGTGCTGCACCAGGGCCTCGCCGAACTGACCGGCCTCACGATCGGCGTGGTGTCGATCATCGTGGGCGCGGCGGTGCTGCTCCTGTGGATCCCGCTCCGCCAGCGCCCCGGTCTCGGCACGGTCTCAAACGTCTTCGTGGTCGGCATCGCCATGGACGGCACGCTCGCCCTGGTGCCCGACGCGCACACCTTGGCCGTACGGATTCCGCTCCTCATGGCGGGCATCGTGCTGAACGGGGTGGCGACGGGCCTCTACATCTCGGCCAGCTTCGGACCCGGCCCGCGCGACGGCCTGATGACAGGCCTGCACAGGCGCACGGACCGCTCCATCCGTCTGGTCCGCACCGTCCTCGAAGTGGCCGTTGTCGCGACCGGCTTCGCACTCGGCGGCACGGTCGGCATCGGCACGGTGCTGTACGCCGTCGCCATCGGCCCCCTCGCCCAGCTCTTCCTGCGGGTGTTCGCCGTCCGCCCGGCACCGGGCGGCAGCACCATCGTTGCCGCCGGTCAACCGGAGCGCGCGATACTGCCCGGGTGAGCACGCGCATACGTCACCCGTACCTCGACCATCCCGGCCCGATCCCCTTCGCGCACCGGGGTGGGGCGGCGGACGGTCTGGAGAACACCCTTGCCCAGTTCCGGCGCGCGGTGGCGGCGGGCTACCGCTACATCGAGACGGACGTCCACGCGACGGCGGACGGCAGGCTCGTCGCCTTCCACGACGTGACCCTCGACCGGGTGACGGACGGGGCCGGCCGGATAGCGGACCTCCCCTGGGAAGACGTGCGCCACGCGCGCGTGGGGGGCAAGGAACCGGTCCCCCTCTTCGAGGAGCTGCTCGACGCCTTCCCCGAGGTGCGCTGGAACATCGACGTCAAGGCCGAGCCCGCCCTCCAGCCGCTGCTCGACCTGATCGGCCGCACCGACGCATGGGACCGCGTCTGCGTCGGCTCCTTCTCCGAGGCACGAGTCGCCCGAGCCCAGCACCTGGCCGGACCACGCCTGGCGACGTCGTACGGCACACGCGGTGTGCTCAATCTGCGGCTGCGCTCCTGGGGCATACCGGCCGCCGTGCGCCGCTCGGCGATCGCCGCGCAGGTTCCCGAGTCCCAGTCCGGCGTGCCGGTGGTCGACCGTCGCTTCGTCCAGACCGCCCACGCGCGCGGGCTGCAGGTGCATGTGTGGACCGTGAACGAACCGGAACGTATGCACCGGCTCCTGGACCTGGGAGTCGATGGCATCATGACCGATCACATCGACACACTGCGCAAGGTCCTGGAAGACCGGGGCACCTGGTTCTGAGCCTCCTCGCGCGGTCCGTTCACGGGGAAGCGAGGGGCACGGGTGGGCACTGACACCGTGCGGGCACAGCCGGCCGACGAGGCCGCCGAGCGGCGGCGCGAGCAACACGGCTGGTACTTCTACGACTGGGCGTGCTCCGTCTACTCGACGAGCGTGCTGACCGTCTTTCTCGGCCCCTATCTGACGTCGGTCGCCAAGCACGCGGCGGACGCGGACGGTTTTGTGCACCCCTTGGGCATCCCGATTCGCGCCGGATCCTTCTTCGCGTACGCGGTCTCCGCCTCTGTCATCCTGTCGATCTTCGTGATGCCGATGGCGGGCGCGGCCGCCGACCGCACGGGCCGCAAGAAGCCACTGCTCGCGGCCGCCGCCTACCTGGGCGCCGCGGCCACCACGGGCATGTTCTTCCTCGACGGCGACCGCTATCTGCTGGGCGGTCTGCTGCTGATCGTCGCCAACGCCTCCGTGGCGGTGTCGATGGTCCTCTACAACTCCTATCTGCCGCAGATCGCCCCGCCCGAGGAGCGCGACGCCGTCTCGTCCCGGGGCTGGGCCTTCGGCTACGCGGCGGGCTCGCTGGTGCTGGTCGCGAACCTGATCCTGTTCACGGCCCACGACACCTTCGGCGTCTCCGAGTCGACAGCCGTCCGCATCTGTCTCGCCTCGGCGGGCATCTGGTGGGGCGCCTTCACCCTCGTCCCCCTCAAGCGGTTGCGCGATCGCCCCGCTGCGACTGCCGGGACGGCGCCCCCGCACGGATGGCGGCAGCTGGCGGCCACGGTCCGGGACATGCGCGGCAAGCCGCTCACGCTCGCCTTCCTGCTCGCGTACCTCATCTACAACGACGGCATCCAGACGGTCATCTCGCAGGCTTCCGTCTACGGATCGGAGGAGCTGGGCCTCAGCCAGTCGACTTTGATCGTCGCCGTGCTGCTGGTCCAGGTGCTCGCGGTCGGGGGTGCGCTCGGGATGGGCCGACTGGCGCGGACGTACGGCGCGAAACGTACGATCCTCGGCTCGCTCGTCGCCTGGACGGTGACGCTCGGCGCCGGGTACTTCCTGCCCGCCGGCGCGCCCGTCTGGTTCTTCGTCCTGGCCGCCGGTATCGGCCTCGTCCTGGGCGGCAGCCAGGCGTTGTCGCGCTCCCTGTTCTCGCATCTCGTGCCCAGCGGCAAGGAGGCCGAGTACTTCTCGGCGTACGAGATGAGCGACCGCGGCATGAGCTGGCTGGGCCCGCTTCTGTTCGGGTTGACCTACCAGCTGACGGGAAGTTATCGGGACGCGATCATCTCGCTCGTGGCCTTCTTCGTCATCGGATTCGTGCTGCTCGCGCGGGTGCCGGTGCGGCAGGCGGTGCGCGACGCGGGAAATCCCGTACCGGACAGGATTTAGCACCCGGGGCCAAAGGCCGGTAGTGTACGCGTTTGGCCTGCCAGGCGTACCGTTACTGCGCGTCAAAGATGCCGAAACGCTGGGTGACATCTGCTGCCAGATGTGACAAACCGGGCGCCGGTGGGTACAACAAGGGGCGGCTACGACGGCGACGCATGAACCCGGAACGGGAATCTTTACCGCCGACCGGACGTTGACCGGATGACGACGACAGCGACACCTGTCCTGTGGGCGACAAGCCCGGGAGGCACGATTCATGAGTGAGCGAGCTCTTCGCGGCACACGCCTCGTAGTGACCAGCTATGAGACGGACCGCGGCATCGACCTGGCCCCGCGCCAGGCCGTGGAGTACGCATGCGAGAAGGGACATCGCTTTGAGATGCCCTTCTCGGTGGAGGCCGAAATTCCGCCGGAGTGGGAGTGCAAGGTCTGCGGGGCCCAGGCACTTCTCGTGGACGGCGACGGCCCTGAGGAAAAGAAGGCGAAGCCCGCGCGTACGCACTGGGACATGCTGATGGAGCGGCGCACTCGCGAGGAGCTCGAAGAGGTCCTCGAGGAGCGCCTGGCCGTTCTCCGTTCCGGCGCGATGAACATCGCGGTGCATCCGCGGGACAGTCGCAAGTCCGCGTAGTCCCTCCGGGGATTGGGCGGCATACAACGCACGCACGTGACCGCGGGCGCCGTACACGATGTGTACCGGTGCTCGCGGTTTCGCGCGTTCAGTGCGGCCTCGCGGCAATGGCCCGTCTGGCAATGGCCCGTCCCTGGGGGCTGCACCCCCGGGGACAGGCTGAGAGCCAGAGAAGGGCTGAGGGCTAGCGGTTCAGCGGCGGGTGCGGTCCCGGCTCCGACGTCGGGCCCCGCCGATCCTCGTCCCTGATGACCTCGCCCTGGACCACCTTGCCGTCGGGGCGATGGATGCGGGCCTGCTGGAACGCATCGCCGAAGGTACCGGGGGCAGCCTCGCGCATCTTGCGGTCCAGGGTGCGCTCCCCGTAGCGGCTGAGGGCCTTCTGGACCGGCGGGATCAGCAGGAGCAGACCCACAGCGTCCGAGATGAGGCCGGGGATCATCAGGAGGAGACCGCCGAGCATCATCAGGCCGTTGCCGTTGCCACCGCCGGTCGTGGGGGCGGTGCCGCTCTGCTGCTGTTGCAGTGTCTCGCTGAGGTTGCGGAAGGCCCGGCGTCCGGCCCGCTTGATGACCACGGATCCGAGGACGAACCCGGCGACCAGCAGCAGGAAGACCGTGAAGCCGCTCGCCGCGCCCGCGACCACGGTCAGCAGCCAGATCTCCAGCACCAGCCACGCGGCGATGCCGAGCGGCAGGAAGGTACGCAGCCGCGAGCGCCGCGGGCGGGCGGGATAGGTGGGAGTCGGAGCGCCAGTCGTCATGCACCCAGTGTGCCTGGGCGCGGCTCAGTACGGGATAAGGGGATGATCAACAGCGGCTGTGGGAACGGCGGCAGCTGTGGATCGAGACCGGGCGCCGGAAGGCCTCTCGACCCGTGAGACGCCCGAGCCGCCCGAGACGCCCGAGCCGCCTGAGACGCCTGAGACGCCTCAGATGTCGGAAATGGTGAAAGGCCTGCGCCTCGTGCGACGTCAGGAGAGCTGAAGGGCTCATGCCTCGTGCGACGCCAGGAGGGCTCAAGGGCTCATGCCCCGTGCGACGTCAGGTGGAATCAAGGGCTCATGCCCCGTCCGATGTCAGGAGGGCTTGCGGCCCGTGATCCGCGCGACCCGCTCCCCCACGCCCCACGTGGTGACCCGCCACAGCGCCTCCACGAGGATGTCGCGGCTCATCTTGGAGTCGCCGAGTTCCCGCTCGACGAAGGTGATCGGCACCTCGACGACGTGGAAGCCGGCCTTGACGGCGCGGCGGGCCAGGTCGACCTGGAAGCAGTACCCCTGGGAGGCGACCTCGCCGAGGCCGAGGCCTTCGAGGGTCTCGCGGCGGAAGGCCCGGTAGCCGCCGGTGACGTCCCGGATCGGCACGTCGAGCAGGACGCGGGAGTACAGGCTGCCGCCGCGGGAGATGAACTCGCGGGACTTGGGCCAGTTCACGACCCGCCCGCCCGGCACCCAGCGCGAGCCGAGCACAAGGTCGGCGCCCTTGAGGGCGGTCAGCAGACGGGGCAGCTCCTCGGGCTGGTGCGAGCCGTCGGCGTCCATCTCGACGAGTACGCCGTAGCCGTGCTCCATGCCCCAGCGGAAGCCCGCGAGGTAGGCGGCGCCGAGGCCTTCCTTGCCCTTGCGGTGCAGCACCTGGACGTGCTCGTCCTCGGCAGCCAGCTCGTCGGCGAGCTTGCCCGTCCCGTCGGGGCTGTTGTCGTCGGCCACCAGGACGTGTGCCTCGGGCACGGCGGACCGCACCCGGCGGACGATCTTCTTGATGTTCTCCGCCTCGTTGTAGGTCGGAATGATCACCAAGGTCGTGCCGAGCGGGCCGAACTGCCTCGCTTGGGCTCCTGCCGCGAGGGTCCCGTCACCGTCGTTCACTGCTGCCCCTTCGTGTCCGTACGCAGGGGTCCACCATAGTGCGCTCAACCTGCGCTGTTGCGTCGCCGCGTTAGTACAGGGGTGTCGATTCGGCAAGAGCCGGGTAAGACCGGGCACCCGGTGACGCAATCGTATGCTTCCGGCTGCGGGATTCGAGTGCTGCGGATCGGGGCCCGGCGCCCTTCGGGCCGACCAGGGACCCGCTGGCTGCGGATCGACCGAAGGCCGTTGTCTACTGAACGTCCGGGCCCCACCCGGGTCACACCTGCCGACTTGTCGGAACGTTCCCTCGCCTCGTTGCACGGGCACTGGGCCTGGCTCCCAGTGGTGGTGCGCCGGTGCGGCACACCACCCCTGACCCAGCGGCACTTCGAGGCCGCGCGGAAAGTTCCCCGGTCGGACGTCCGGTGGTGGACCCGGCCGAACCTACCGGCCACCTGAGGCCAGCTGTCAACAGCCGCCTGAGCTGCCGCTTTCTGCTCCCTCACCTGGTCAGTGCGGAGGATACGCAGGTCGCGCGACGCGGCGGCGGGCGACGATGGGGACCGCGCCACCCCAGGACATCACTCGTTGGGCCGTACGAACACCGTCCGTCCGCCGACCACCGTGCGCAGACAGACGGGCAGGTCGTTGCCCGGGGTCAGATCCGGCAGCCCGGGAGTGCCGGAGCGGGGATCGGTGGACCAGCGTGCGACCCGGTCGTCGGGAGCCTGTACGACGAGCTCGGCGGTGCGCCACACGGCGTAGTCGGCGGGCGCGCCGGGCACCAGGACACCCGCGTCGTCCCGTCCGATCGCCCGCCAGCCGCCACGCGTATGCGCCGTGAACGCGGCGCGTACGGACACCCTGTGCTCGGGCGTGCGGTGGAAGGCGGCGGCACGGACCGTGCCCCACGGGTCGAGGGGAGTGACCGGGCTGTCGGAGCCGAAGGCGAGCGGCACGCCGGTGCGCAGCAAGGCCGCGAAGGGGTTGAGCATGCGGGCCCGTTCTGCGCCCAGGCGCTGGGCGTACATGCCGTCCTCGCCACCCCACAGCGCGTCGAAGGCGGGCTGCACGGAGGCGGTGAGACCGAGCTCGGCGAATCCGGCGATCGTCTCCGGGGTGAGCATCTCGGCGTGCTCGACGCGGTGCCGGGCGGCTCGGACGCGGGCGAGGCCGATCTTCTCGGCGGCGGCGCGCACGCCCTCGACCACGGAGGTCACCGCGGCGTCCCCGATGGCGTGGAAGCCCGCCTGGAGGCCCGTCTCGGTGCAGGCCACCACGTGCGCGGCGACCGCCGCGGTGTCGAGGTAGGCCGTGCCGGTGTGCTCGGCGTCGGCGTACGGCTGGTGCAGGCAGGCGGTGTGCGAGCCGAGCGAGCCGTCGGCGAAGAGGTCGCCCGCGGCGCCGATCGCGCCGAGCGCCCGGGCCCTTGCCACACCCTCTTCGGCCTGTTCGGCCCAGTACCCGACGACGCGGGGGCCCGGCTCCTCGGCAGCGAGCCGCAGTAGCCCGGTGAAGTCGTCCTCGGAGGAGATCTCGGGGCCGGCGCACTCGTGCACGGAGCCGATGCCGAGCGAGGCCGCATGCGCGAGTGCGGCGCGCTGCGCCTCGGTGCGCTGCTCACGGCTGACGGCGCCCAGAGCCGCGGCACGGACCGCGTGGTGGGCGTCGCGGGTCAGCGGTCCGTCGGGCGAGTACCCGGCGCGGGCGGTGACCCCTGGGACCAAGTCCAGGAGCGCGGTGGTGACCACGGCGGAGTGCACGTCGATACGGGAGAGGTAGAACGGGCGCCCGCCGGCCGCCTCGTCGAGTTCGGCGCGCGCCGGAGGGCGGCCGCCGGGCCAGCGGGCCGCGTCCCAGCCGTGGCCGAGCAGGACCCGGTCGGCGGGGCGGGCGGCGGCGAAGTCACGTACGAGGGCGAGGGCCGCGTCCAAGGAGGAGGCGTCCGACAGGTCGAGGCCGGTGAGCGCGAGCCCGGTGGAGGTGGTGTGCACGTGTGCGTCGGTGAACGCCGGGGTGACCAGGGCTCCCTCGAGATCCACGATCTCGTCGACCCCGTCGGCGAAGGCGTCGGCCGCGCCTTCGGAGCCGACCCAGGCGACCTGCCCGCGCTCGACGACCATCGCGGTCGCGAAGGGGTCGGCGGGGCTGTGGACTTCGCCGCGGCGGAGCAGGACCGTTTTCGATGGGGCGGTGCGTTCACTCATAACGGACAGTTTCCCGCCCGAGCCCACCGGTGCTGCACTTGGGGCTCGCTTGCAGCGCTTCCGGCGCTGTCGCCTGTGCCCACCCTCCCCCATCGCCGGCGGAGCGATCGCCCTCAGCGGCTGCGGTCAGATACGGGGCGGCCGTGCCTCGTACGGCGTGGACAGCACCACCGTCGTGCGGGTCGACACGCCCGCGAGGCCGCGCAGCCGGGCGAGGAGCTCCTCCAGTTCGTGCGGGGTGGAGACGCGCACCTTGAGGATGTAGTTCTCGTCGCCCGCGACGCTGTGGCAGGCCTCGATCTCGGGGACGCCGGCAAGACGTTCCGCGATGTCGTCCGGGGCGCTCGGGTCGAACGGCTTCACCGAGATGAAGGCGGTCAGGGGCAGCCCGACGGACTCGGGGTCCACGACCGCGGCATAGCCGCGGATGACGCCGCGCTGCTCCAGCCGACGCACCCGCTGGTGCACGGCGGACGTGGACAGGCCCGTGGCCTTGCCCAGGTCGGTGTAACTCATCCGCCCGTCTGCGACGAGCAGCTGCACAATTTGTCGGTCCAGCTCCTCCATGGCGCAAGAACCTACAGGGCCCCTGATCTCCCCGGGTACCTCGGCGGCGCAGGTCATACCCGGTTTGTGATGTGGCAGAGAGCGTCCTGTGAGCCGTCAGGGGGACAAATCCACCACGCCGGGCACCTGCGGGCGGCATGTGACGAACGCCACAGTGCCACAACCGGGTCCGTGATGTTCTCGTGATTACCGCAGAGACCGGACGGGAAGTGCTTGCTGTGGTCGAGGCCGCAGCGCCTTGTCGGCCCACCCGAGGGGGAGAAACCCATGCAGAGTCTTAAGCGCCCTGGTCGTACCGCGTCCAAGCGGCAGCAGCCCGTTCTCGAGCCCGAGCCGGAGGGCGTCGAACCGGACGCCCTGGACGGCGAGGAGTTCGACGCGTACGACACCTTCGAGATGTACCGGGTCATCTGCCCGGACTGCGCGCAGCCCATCGCGCTGCTGGCGGACGAGGAGGTTCTGCCGGAGCACGCACTGTGCGCCTCGCCGTGGAACCCGTTCGGGCTCACGGTCTGCTCCGGTACGGGCCGCACGGCGGCCGACGCACGGCCCGCGGACGAGTCCGCCGAACTCCAGGAGCAGGACACGGCCCTCCTGTTGACGCTCCCTCAGGGCCTCGACTGGCGGACGCAGCCGTTCTCACACGTCGGCGGCCCGGGTTCGCGCCCGATGCGGGTCCCCGAGATGCGGCGCCAGGCCGCCTGACCGGTCCGCGCCCTCAGCGACCGACGCCCGGTCCCTCCCAGTAGCTGCCCTGCACCATGGCTCGCAGGCTGCCGTGGTGCAGGATCAGTGTGTCCGGATCCGCGGGTACGGCGACCTCGCCGAAGTGCGCCTGGCGATAGGCGACGCGGAGCATCACGATCGCGTGCCGCAGCGCGGCGTACAGCGTGTAGAAGTCCATGTCGCGCGGTATGTGGCCGGTGAGTTCGGCATAGCGCCGCTCCACGCGGTCGCGGCGCAGGAAGTCGGGCAGTCCGCTCTGGCCGAAGCTCACCGTCAGGTCCTGGAAGAAGCGGTGCAGGTAGACGGTCCAGCCGAGGTCGACCTCGCGCGGGGCCTGCGCCGCCATCTCCCAGTCGAGCACCGCCACGGGGTCGAATCCGTCGTAGATGACGTTCCCGATGCGCGCGTCGCCCCAGTTGAGCACCGCCTCGCCCTCGTCGCTCGGCCACAGGTGGTCGAGCCGGTCGAAGGCGCTCTCGATGAGGGGAGAGCGTGACAACCCGTCAACCACCCATTCGTAGTAGTCACGTTGGGCGGTGACGTGACGGCGCAGCGGGCTGCCGTCGCCGGGCAGTGCCAGGAAGTCGGCTTCTCGCACCGGCACTTGATCGTGCAGCCGTGCGAGCAGTCCCGTGGAGGCCACCTCCAGGCAGTCGCGCTCCTCGTCGCTCGCCGCGTGCAGCCAATTCCCCTCGTACGTATAGGGCATGACGTCCGGGGGCACGCGCCCCTCGATCCGTTCCATGACGAAGAACGGCGCCCCGAGCGGCCCGGGGTCCTCCTCCAGCCACAGCACGCGCGGCACCGGAAGATCGGTGTGTTCGGCGACGAGGCGCATCGTGCGGTACTGCCGTGGCATGTCGTAGACGGGGAAGACGGTGTACGCCGCCGGGTCGGCCGTGAGTCTCAACGCACAGGCGCGCAGAGGCGGTTCGGGGTGCTCGATGTCGAAGAGCAGGGTTTCGCTCGACATGCCGTTGGACGCTGGGACGGTCACGTTCACCGCCTTGGCGCCGGGCAGTCGCGCGGCGAGCCAGGCCGTCAGCCGATGTGCGAGCTCCTCCGGATCACGTGTGGTCGTACGGGGGCGCGGTGCCGTGGCCATGCCACCACTCCAATCAAGGCGTGAACGGGAATCGAGGCCCCACCGGGACTCAGGGCGCGACCGAGTCGAACCCGGTGAAGCCGCTCGGGTCGTGACGGCCGAACGAGCCGTGCTCGAAGATCCCGTAACCGACCTGCCCGTCCAGCGTGAAGCGGGCGGCATGGTCGATCACCCCGTATGCGGCGAGGGGGTGCGCGGCCGGGTCGGAGAGGTCATAGACGCGCCGGTCGGTCCAGTCGCGGCCGCGCCAGGTGCCGTGCTGCCAGTCGTCAGCGGGCGGATAGCCCGCCCCGACCGCGAGCGGCGACGAGGTCAACACCTCCACACCCAGTTCCAGGGGCTTGCGGTCCACCGGATCCATGAGGTGGATGACGGCGGAGGAGGGGTGGCGGGTGCCGGAGCGATAGGTGATGTCGGTCTGGGGCCAGCCGAGCTGGAGGTCCCGCACCCCAGGGCGTACGAGGGTGGCGTCGTTGAGCGAGCGGTGGCCGTCGGCGTCCTCCTGGGTGATGACCATCAGGAAGCGGTCGTCGAAGCGGACCGGGCACCAGAGCCAGTGGAAGCCCTCGGTCGGGTTGTCCTCCGCGAGCCGGCCGCCCTCCTCCCCCGGGATCGGACGCACACCCCAGCTGCGGTCGCGGGTGCCGGTCCACTCGCCCGCCGAGACCGGTATCTCGTCGCCGTCGACGCGGATGAGCCCCTCGACGCCGCCCGCCTGGACGAAGCGGCGCCCTTCCAGGGTGAGCCGGTCGCCGCGGCGCTGGAGGTGGTGCGGTTCCCAGAGGGCCGGGAAGTCTGCGGTCCAGGTGAGGTCGTACGACAGGGAGGCGTCGTCCGACTGGAGGCGCAGGCGGCGCAGCGGCTCCTCCACGACGATGCGCAGCGGCCCTACGGCGAGGTTCATCCGGTCGTCGCCGAGCGCGTCCGACGCGCGTACGGCCTGCAGGCGGTCGCCGAGGCGCAGGGTGGCGTACGCGTCGATCACTCCGATGTTCGGATAGACGCCGAGGCCCAGGATCAACAGCGCCCGGCCCTGGTGGTCGAAGACGTGGAAGATGCAGCGGTCGTACGCGTTCCGGTCCCCGGTCGCGACATGCTTCATGGACAGGGGCACCTGGTGCACGGGGTACTCGTCGAGTGCAACGGGGCGGTCGTCGGGCACGGCAGGCCTCCCTGGACGCACGGCAGTTGACACCATCCGAAGGGGTGCGGCCCTGACGGCGCGAAGTTGACGGTACGTCAGATATCCGCCCGAGGCCAGATATCGCGCCTCGGAACGGCCTCCCCCGTAGGGACCCGACACGAACTCACGCTCGAATTCACGGGCGGGTGACCTGCGCGCCCGCCCGCGCGTTTCCTCGGTATGACCCCCACATATTCCGCGACCGGGCGTCAGCGCCGGATCATCGTCTCCGCTCCGGCAGAATCGGTTCGCCAGGGGCCGGCATCGGCCCAGGATCCCCCCATCTACCGCGCCCTGATGCGCACCTGGGCAGACCGCGGACGCATGCTGCCGGGGCGCCACGACCCGGAGTGGGTCCGGCTGGCGGCGCCCCCGGCGATGTACGGGTACGGGGAGTTCAGCATCGGCCGGGACCCACGGGACGAGGGGCCGTTCGGCGCGAGCCGCGACTCACGGAGCGCCGGGTAGCTCAGCGCGAGTCGGGACCCGCGAGGTGACGGGCGATGACCATCCGCTGGATCTGATTGGTGCCCTCGACGATCTGGAGGACCTTGGCCTCACGCATATAGCGCTCGACCGGGAAGTCGGCGGTGTACCCGTAGCCGCCGAGTACCTGGACGGCGTCCGTGGTGACCTTCATCGCCGTGTCCGTGCACAGCAGCTTGGCCATGGCCGCCTGCTTGGAGAACGGCCGGCCCGCGTCGCGCAGCCGTGCCGCGGCCAGATAGAGCGCCCGGCCCGCCTCGATCTGCGTCGCCATGTCGGCGAGCATGAAGCGCAGCCCCTGGAAATCCGAGATCGGCCGCCCGAACTGCTGTCGGCCCGTGGCATACGCCACGGCCTCGTCGAGGGCCGCCTGGGCGACACCGATGGCGCAGGCCGCGATGCCCAGCCGCCCGGAGTCGAGCGCGGACAGGGCGATGGCGAAGCCCTGGCCTTCGTCGCCGATGCGCCGGTCGTCTGAGACGCGCACCCCGTCGAAGTGGACCTGGGCGGTGGGTGAACCCTTCATGCCCATCTTCTTCTCGGGCGGCGCGGCGCTCAGCCCCTCGGCGTCACCGGGCACCAGGAAGGCCGTGATGCCGCGGGGACCCTCGCCACCGCTGCGCGCGAGCACGGTGTAGAAGTCGGCGATGCCGCCGTGTGTGATCCACGCCTTGGTGCCCGTGATCACCCAGTCGTCACCGTCACGTACGGCCTTGGTCCGCAGCGAGGCGGCATCCGAGCCCGAGGACGGCTCGGAGAGGCAGTACGCGCCGAGGAGACCGCCGCCGAGCATCGCGGGCAGGTGCTCGACCTGCTGTTCCTTGGTGCCGTAGTTCGCGAGGGCGTGACAGGCCAGGGAGTGCACGCTGACGCCGAGGCCGACGGTGAGACGGGCCGCGGCGAGCTCTTCGAGGGCTTGGAGGTAGACCTCGTACGGCTGATCCCCGCCGCCGTACTCGGAGTCGTAGGGCAGTCCGAGAAGACCCGACTCGGACAACAGGCCGAAGACCTCGCGCGGGAAGTGCCCGGCGCCCTCCTCCTCGGCCGCCTTCGGGGCGATCTCGCGCTGCGCGATGTCGCGGACGAGCGAGATCAGATCCCGGGCCTCGTCCGTGGGCAGTTGACGGTCCACCGGCTGCGGGGCGCGGTCGGGCATGGCGACGCTCTCCTCCCTGTCGGGCATATCGGCGGACGCACGCCTTGGGTGGGGCGACTCCGCCGGGGTCTCACGGGCCTCAGCCGATGCTCCCCTTCCGGGTTACGGAAGGCGCTGATCAGCGGTTGTGGCGCTGTGAGTATGCCCGATCGGAGGCATCGCGTCACCAGTTAACGACCGCTTACTAAAAGAAAGGGAAATTGGTCCGAACCATTGACGCACTGGTCTAGTCCTCCTAGTCTTCCCCCACGCGTTACCGCGTTCATGCCAAACGGCACCCGTTCCCCTCTCCCCCACGAGGAGACACCGATGCTCCGTACGCACCGCCCCCGCGCCCGCTTCCGGGCGCTCCTCTCCGCAGCCTGTTGCGCCATCCTCGGCGCGGGGCTGCTGGCCGGCGCCGGCACCGCGACCGCAACCCCGGGGACCGGCACCCCTCAAGCCGCCGCGGCCGGTTCCAAGGTCGTCGGTTACTTCACCGAATGGGGCGTCTACGACCGGAACTACCACGTCAAGAACATCGAGACCTCCGGCTCGGCCGCCAGGCTGACCCACATCAACTACGCGTTCGGCAACGTCACCGGCGGCAAGTGCGCCATGGGCGACTCCTACGCGGCGACCGACAAGGCGTACACGGCCGGCCAGTCCGTGGACGGCGTCGCCGACACCTGGGACCAGCCACTGCGCGGCAACTTCAACCAGTTGCTCAAGCTGAAGAAGAAGCACCCCGGGCTGAAGGTCCTGTGGTCCTTCGGCGGCTGGACCTGGTCGAGCGGCTTCGGCGAGGCCGCCAGGAACCCGGCCGCGTTCGCCCAGTCCTGCTACGACCTGGTGAAGAACTCCAAGTGGGCGGGCGTCTTCGACGGCATCGACATCGACTGGGAGTACCCGAACGCCTGCGGCAACACCTGCGACACCAGCGGCAGGGCCGCGTTCAAGAACCTGATGTCAGCGCTGCGGGCGAAGTTCAGCGGCAACCTGGTCACCGCGGCGATCACGGCCGACGCCACCGCCGGCGGCAAGATCGACGCGGCGGACTACGCGGGCGCGGCGCAGTACGTCGACTGGTACAACCCGATGACGTACGACTTCTTCGGCGCCTGGGACGCCACCGGGCCGACGGCCCCGCACTCGCCGCTGAACTCGTACACCGGCATCCCGAAGGCGGGTTACTACACCTCCGCGACGATCGCCAAGCTCAAGGGCCTCGGTATTCCGGCCTCGAAGCTGCTGCTCGGCATCGGCTTCTACGGGCGCGGCTGGACCGGTGTCACACAGGCGGCGCCCGGCGGCACGGCGACCGGCCCCGCGGCGGGAACGTACGAGCAGGGCATCGACGACTACAAGGTGCTCAAGACGAAGTGCCCGGCGACCGGCACGGTCGGCGGCACCGCGTACGCCAAGTGCGGGAACAACTGGTGGAGTTACGACACCCCGTCGACCATCGCGGGCAAGATGAGCTACAAGAACGCGCAGGGCCTGGGCGGCACGTTCTTCTGGGAGCTGAGCGGTGACACTTCGAACGGCGAGTTGATCAAGTCGATCAACTAGCCACATCCGCAAGGACTTCGGGGCGGGGGTCGGTTGCGATCCCCGCCCCTCGCTCATGCGTCGCGCCGCGCGTCCGGCGGCGCCGGGTAGGAGGGGTCGAGCTCCTCGACGGCACGCATGGCGCCGCCCAGCGTCTTCACCAGCAGCTCGCGCACGGTGTCGCGCGGCAGTGTCGGGTGGCCGATCCAGTCGAGGGTGACGCCCTCCACGCTGTAGAGCCAGCCGAGCAGCGCCATGCGGGGCAGCGGCCCGATCTTTCGTCTGCCGTAGGCGCCTTCGGCGATGGTCTCGACGATGACCTCGCGCACGCCCTCGCGTATGGACTGCACTTCGGTGTCGAAACCGACACCCCCGGTGATGATCGTGCGGTACGCGGCCTGGTTGTGCTCGGCGTAGCGCAGATAGCCGTCGATGGTGCGGTGCACCCGCTCCACCGGGGGCAGTTCGAGGCCGCCGGCCGCCCGCGAGATCAGGTCCGCGACCGAGTCCTCGACGATGGCGAGGTAGTAGCCGCGCTTGGACTTGAAGTAGTAGTAGATGAGCCCCTTGGCAACATGAGCCTGCCGTGCGATGCCGTCCATCGACAGTGCGTCGTACGACGTGTCGGCGAACAACTTCCGTCCGATGGCGATGAGTTCGGCGCGGCGTGCCAGTGAGCGGTCGGTGCCGCGCGCCCGAGGGCGGTCGACGCCGCGCTGTTGACTATTATTCAATTTCGGACCTGGTCTCCAACTGCCGGCGGGACACCGGCAGTATGGCAGACCTGTGCCACCTGCTCGTTCGACTCCGATCGACTGCCTCGACCGTGCGGACGTTGCCTTGTGGAGGGCCGCCTTCCCAGAGCTCAGCTCACAGAAGGCCGAGCTGGGTGACGAGCATGGCCAGGACCACGACGAAGGTCCAGCCCGCGACATGTTCGAGGATCTTGGGGCCGTCGTCCTTGGGGCCGCCGGTGCGGGCACGGAGACGGGTGGCGGTGGCGGAGGTCGCGGTCATGGCATCTCGCTGACGTAGTGGTGCGGTGTGGTCCCCCCGCCTCACATCGGCTCCCCACCGACTCCACCACCTTGCCACCGAAGCGGGTTTCCGCGGTAGAGACCTTGGTCACGCCCCGAGCGCCGATCACTTCGACGTGCCTCGAATGCCGCGGGATTCCACAACGGTGGGCGGGACCTGTGCGTCTCCCCACACGACAGTGGTCAGTCAACCGAAAGGTCTCTGATGAGCACGTTCCGGACGCCTCGCCGCAGAGCTCGCCCGGCCCTGGTGGCGGCGATCACCGTGGCAGCCGCCTTAACGGGTCCGGTCTCGCAAGCCGCTTCCTCCACGCCCTCGGATGCCGCTCCCTCCACGGCCGACGCCCCGTCCCCGGGAGCGGCAGGCCTCGGCGACCCGATCTTCCCGCTCGACGGCAACGGCGGATACAAGGTCGACCGCTACCTCCTCGACTTCGACTGGCAGGCGCCGAAGACGCCCTTCGAGGCCGCCACGACGATCAAGGCGACCGCCACCCAGGCGCTGTCCCGCTTCGACCTGGACTTCGCCGGGAACACCCTGCACACGGTGACCGTCAACGGGAAGCCGGCCGCCGCGGAACGCGACGGCGACGAGCTGGTGATCACCCCCGCGAAGCCGCTCGCGCAGGGCAAGGCCTTCACCGTCAAGGTCACCTACACCGCCGACCCGACCCAGATCCGCCACCGCGACGACGCCATCGAGGACTACGGCTGGATCCCCACGCCGGACGGCACTGTGCTGTATCCGCAGCCCGACGGCGCCAAGATGATCTTCCCGTCGAACGACCATCCGAGCCAACGGGCGCCGATCACCTTCCGCATCACCACCCCGCCGGACCTCAAGGCCGTCGCCAACGGCCGGCTCACCGACCGCACCGAGCAGGCCGACGGGCGCATGAAGTGGACGTACGAATCCGAGCAGCCGCTCGCGACACAGCTCGCGCAGCTGGCGATCGGCAAGTTCACCTTCGTCGACGGCACAGGCCCGCACGGACTGCCGATCCGCGATGTGGTCCCGGACGACCTGGTCGCATCGACCGAGCAGTACCGCAAGCTCACCGCCGACCACATCGACTGGCTGGAGGAGCGGCTCGGCCCGTACCCCTTCCACCGCTACGGCCTGCTCGTCGGTGACACCGACCTGGGAGTGGCCCTGGAGACGCAGACGCTCTCCCTGATCCCCAAGGCCGACCTCCTCGGCGACCAGGTCAGCGCCGAGCGGAACCTCGTCCACGAGCTGGCCCACCAGTGGACCGGTGACAGCGTCGGCATCAAGACCTGGTCCGACCTGTGGCTGAGCGAGGGCCACGCCCGCTTCTACGAGCGGCTGTACTCGGAGGCGCACGGCGGCGACAGCTTCGAGGCCACGATGAAGACCGCCTACGCGAGCCACGACCAGTGGCGCCACGACTACGGCGCCCCGGCCGAGCCGACCGAGCCGAACCTCTTCAAGCGGATGCGCTACGACGGCTCGGCGCTCGTTCTGTACGCGCTGCGCGAGAAGGTCGGACAGGAGACGTTCGGGAAGATCGAGCGCGCCTGGGTCACCCAGTACCGCGGAAGGATCGCCGGCACGCAGGACTACATCGACCTGGCGTCTAAGGTCTCCGGCCAGGACCTCGACGGCTTCCTGCGGCCGTGGCTGTACGGCGCGAAGACCCCGCCGATGCCGAACCACCCCGACTGGGTGGTCAATCCTGTCCAGAGCTGAGCGGGTGGGCGGCCCCTGCACGGGAAGGGGCCGCCCTCCTTCAGCGAACCCCCACAGCCGCCAGTGCCTTGCGCTGCCGCGCCGACGGCTGCGCCGGGAAGTACAGATAACAGACGCCACCGGTACCGGAGACGACCTTCCCGGAGGCGTTGTACCGCTTGGTCCGCAGCCAGATGTTCTCCCATTCACGCCGCTTGTAGACACGGCGTACCGCGTCGTCGTTCGGCGACGCCGGGTCGTTGGCGATCACGTCGCCGTCCGCGGTGAACCCTATGACGGTCATGAGGTGGCCCGAGGTGCCGTAACCCGCCCCCGTCAGCTCGGACTTGAGGAAGGACTGGGACGTTATGGCCGGGATTCCGGCCGCGATCAGCGTCTCCAGGTCGGTCAGCGAGCCGAGGCGGGTCACCACGCCCTGAAGGTCCTTGTACGTCGACGCGTAGGCGGCGTTGAAGGGCCAGTTGCCGCACCCCGCGTACTGGTAGTCGTACGTGAACCGGGCCGCGTGGCACACCTGCGGGTCGCCGTAGTCCGGGTTCACCCAGGCCAGTTGCTCCGCGGTCGGCTTGCGGCCCCAGTACTCGATGATCATCTGCGAGGAGGTGGGGCTGCACCAGGCCTCGCCGCCGTTGTCGTACTCGGGGTACTGGCCCGCGTGGATCTCCTGCGAGTAGCGCGGGACGCCCAGTTCCTGGGCCAGGCCCGCTGTGGAGGCGGGGACGGTGAAGCGGTCGGGGATGTCGGAGCCCATAGCGCCGAGCCGCCACACCGTGGGGGTGATCCTGGTGCCCGGGGTGCGGTAGAGGGTGAGCCGCAGCCGGTAGGAGACGAGGCGCAGGCCCGAGGCGGCGTCGTCGATGGCGAAGGTGTCCGTCCAGATGCTGCTCTTGCCGTCCCTCTGGTCGTCCACGGAGGTCCGCCTGATGTCCTGGTCGCCGGCCGCCCAGCGCCCCATCACATACCAGGGCGTGTCCGTGCCGTCGGAGTACGTGCCCGTCAGCTCGACCTGGAGCCAGGTGCCGGCCGGGGTGTGCGCGTTCCAGGAGGCGATGGCCTCGGTGGACGGGACCGCGAGCCGGTGGACCGGGGAGGTCCAGGTCGCGTACTCCCAGCCGGCGGTCTTGCCGGTGTGCGGGTCGGTGTACTCGGAGGTGCCGGCCGGGGCAGCGATCACCAGCCCCGGCCGGGCGCCCGACACGGCACGGGTGCCCTGCGCACTGCCGCTTCGCCAGTCGGTGTACGAGGTCCAGGCACGGTTGTCCACGAGCGATGAGGATGCTTCCGCCGACCCGGCCGGGGTGGCCGCGGCCGCGGGGCCCGCGGCACCGGCGGTCGCCGCGGCGACCGCCGCGGCGAGGACGGCTCTGCGGGACGGCTCTGAAGCTCTGGTCATGGGTGGGTGACCCCCAGTTCGTCCGGAAGCGACGGTTCAGGCGCACGGCTGCAAGCGGCGGGTTCAGACGTTGTCCAGTACATGGCCGTGGGCCAACTATGGACGCCGGGGACCGACTTCTGCCAGCACTTCGGCCCGCGTCGCGCCCACCAATATTGGTCGGGACCACTGGCATGACCTGCGATGCTCGGCCCCGGCGCGCGGCAGTGCCGTACGCCGGGGCCGAAGGGGGAGCTGTCAGATGAGGTCCATCGCCGCGACCTCGTCGGGCCGCCCGTAGCTGATCGGCCCCTGGAAGCGGCGGCGTGCCGTGGCGAACCACCACACCGTGGCGATGATCAGCACGACGGCCAGGGCGATCGACGCGTAGTTGAAGGTGTCGCCGGTGATCGGCGACACCTGCGGCAACATGAACAGCACGCTGCTGGCGAGGATCCAGATCACGGCGACCCAGCCGATCACCTTGCTCCAGCGCCCCAGGTTCCAGGGGCCGGGCTGGAACTCGTCACCGAGCCGCAGCCGCAGGAAGATCGGCACGGCGTAGGCGAGGAAGAGCCCGACGACGTTGACGCTGACGATGGCGGTGAAGGCCGTGTGCGACCACCAGCCGGGGACGACAAGGGCCAGCGAGCAGGCAACCGCCAGCCAGACGGCCTTGACGGGGGTACGGGTGCGCGGCGAGACCGAGTGCCACCAGCGGGAGCCCGGCATCGCGCCGTCCCGGGAGAAGGCGAAGATCTGCCGGGTGTTGCTGGTCAGATTGGCCAGACCGCAGAAGAGCATGGCCCCGATCACGATCAACAGGATGGCCTTTGCTGTGCCCATGCCAAGCCCGTCGATGAGAATCTGCACGGGCGGCGCCGAGGAGCTCGCCACTTGGGCATAGTCATGAATGCTGTACACGAGGGCGAGCATGAGGATCAGTCCGGTGATCGCCGAATAGCCGATCGCCCGCGTGATCCCCTTGGGCGCGTTGACCGTGGCCCGCACCGTTTCCTCGGACATGTGGAAGCTGCCGTCGAAGCCCGTGAAGGTCCAACTGGTGACCAGCAGGCCGAGCATGCCGCCGTAAAGGCCGTTCGTGAAACCGGTGTTGTTCACGAAATGCGTGACGAACGAGGCCGACTGATGGTCGTCGGGCATCACGATCAGTGTGCTCACGATCACCAGGAGCCCGATCAGCAGCCACCACACGGAGATCCGGTTGAGCAGCGCGACCAACTGCACGGTGTAGGTATTGGCCAGACCCTGGAGCACGATGATCAGCGCCGTGATCATGACCGTCTGCTGGGCGGTCGGCTCGTACGAGTGCCACTGCAAGGCGATGAAGGCCTGGATGAAGGTGGCGGCCGCGTAACCGGTGGCGGCCGTGCCGCCCACCTGGCCGACGAAATTCAGCCAGCCCGTGTACCAGGACCAGGCACCCTTGTGGCGCTTCGCCAGCTTTCCGGCGGAGAAATAGAGCGCCCCACTGGTCGGATAGGCGGAAGCCACCTCCGCCATGGCGACGCCGATGAACAGCACCATGACGGAGACGCCGATCCAGCCGAAGACGAGAATGCGCGGACCACCGGCATTCATACCGAATCCGAAGGACGAGAAGATTCCCGAGATGATATTGATGATGGTGAAGGAGATCGCGAAATTGTCGAACGCCTGGAATCGGCGTGTGAGCTTTCGCGGATATCCCATCGCATGAAGTGTCGCGTCGTCGTCGAGCGCGGCGGAATCCTCGACGTGGCCCTTCGCTCGCGGGGCCGATATCCGTTCTGACACAGCTGACCTTTCTGTGGGAGTTGACCGGAAGACTCGGGATGGCCGGGAGACTGGTCCGGGCGGGCCGGACGGCCGGTCCGGGCGGGCTCAGGCGGCTCTCGGCACGGGCAGGCCGCAGGAGCGGCGGGCGCGGGAAAGCTGTTCCTCGGGCTCGCCGAACACGGTCCAGGGCATCCGGCAGGCGTAGGGCCCCATGGCCATGAAGACCGCGCGCGCTTCGAACTCGCGCTGGGCCATGAACAGCGCGTGGGCCAGATACGCCAGGTCGAGCACCGGCGTGAACCGGTAGCCCGGCACCTCGGGAAGCCAGTTCTGATAGATCGCGAGCGCGGTGGAGCGCCACTGCGGCTGTTCCCAGGTGCGGTCGACGAGAAGCTGCGAGGGGTTGTAGCTCTCCACCAGCGCCACCAGCGGAAGCAGCCGCAGCGGCGAGGAGGCGGGGGCGCGCTGGCTCAGGAAGGCAGCGACGTCCCAGGCGGCGTTCACCGAGCCGCCGTACCGAGTGAAGAAGAACGCCAGGAAGCGGTGGTGGCCCTCACGGTTGAAGGGGTCGAGGCGGAGGATGTGCGAGAACAGCTGCCAGGGGCCGGGCGGCTGTGTGAGCAGGCCCTGCGGGGCGGGGTCGCGCAGATCGTGCAGCCGGGCCATGGCCAGTTTGGCGACCCAGGGCGTGGGATCGGAGGGAGCCAGCCTCGCGGCCCGGTCGCACGCGGTCAGCGCGATGCGCTCCAGAGCCTCGGCCCGGTCGTCCTTGGCGTCCGCCGCGCGCAGCGCCCGCAGCACGGCCACGCGCGCCCACATCAGCGCGGCCTCGGGGGCCGGCTCCTCGGCCAGCCAGCGTTCGGCGAGGTCGGAGTCGGCGGCCTCGGAAGCCAGGACCAGGGAACGGTGGGCACGCAGTCCGAAGTCGCCTCGGGTCTCCGCCAGGGCTTCGTGGGCGCTCAGATAGCGGCCGGCCCGGACATCCACGCAGACACTCGCGAGTCTGCGGTCGTCGGCCGCCGGATGCCACACATACTGCCCCTCGAATAACCCCGCGGCCATCTTCCCCTGTCCGTCCCCGTACGGCGCTTCGCAGTTGCGCAACAGGCACCCTACTCAGCATCAAGGGGAACCGGAACGGCGTTTGCGAAATACCTGCTTCCGCATGGTCCATGGTTATGGAGGGAGCGAAAGGAGTTCTTGAGGGTTGTTCAATGAATAGTTCAATGCGGCACTATTCGGTACCCGCAGAAACTCCCTGAACGCCCTCCGGATAGAATGTTCCCCAGGAATATGCCGACATCTCATCGCACCCCGGGAAGCCCCATTCACGACCTCGCCGCGCAGCTGCGCCGACTGCCGCCTTCCTGCGGTCCCGTCCGCCTGATCGGCGTCGACGGGCACGCCGGCTCAGGAAAGACCACATTCGCCGGGCAGTTGGCGGCGGCACTGGGCGACGCGCCCGTGCTGCACCTCGACGACATCGCGACGCACGAGGAGCTCTTCGCCTGGACCGAGCGGCTGCTGCGCCAGGTGGTCGAGCCGCTGCGCCGGAGCGAGACCGCGCACTACACCCCGTACGACTGGATCACCCGGAGCTTCGGCCCGGCCCGTGCGCTGCCGCCGGCGCCCGTGATCCTCCTGGAGGGCGTCGGCGCGGGCCGTCGCGCGCTGCGCCCGTTCCTCACGCGACTGCTGTGGATGGAGTTGCCGCACGACGAGGCATGGACGCGCGGGCGACTGCGGGACGGGGAGACACAGAGCGAGTTCTGGGCCGGATGGGTCCACGCCGAGCGCCAACACTTCGCCAAGGACCCCTCAAGACCGTTCGCCGACCTTCTGGTGCGCCAGTGTTCCGAGGGATATGAGGTGTTTGTGGGGCCCAATGAGACCCGAGAATCGGACCACGCCATCACTCACCGTGACGGACCATCCGCAGTGTGCTGAACTTGTGAAGACCCTTGCGTGAGAAGTTCTCTCAGTGCTTCAACTCGGCTTGACCGGGGGGCCGTACAGGACTTACGTTCTGAATGTGCGGTCTTTCGAAGCCGCCCGCAGTCGCGAAGCCCCCGGTTGTTCCCCCGTGATCGGGGGCTTCGTTCTGCCCACACCCACGCTTTCCGGGCGCTGCGCGCCGTGATTCGCTCACCCTCGGTCACCGTGCGAAGTGCGCCCCATCTGCTCCCACCTCGTGGAACGGGGTGTGCGGCACCCTTCGGCCCGCGTATGTACCGCAGGTACGATGCCTCTCGGTGCGACCTTCGGACGGCTGCTCTTCGCACCGATGCAACTCCCGTCCGCGGCACGGCGGTTCGAGCAAGGCTGCCGACGGGCACCGGCCCGGCGGCGAGGGAGTGTCCTGATCGACTAGGCACTCCCTGACCATCGGGGGCACGGTTTGTGGGGGACGTGATGGACTTCGGCACCCAGGGCCCCGAGGCCCCGGCCGACCTCGCCTGGATGCGAGGCGTGGACGCCTACACGATGGGCGCCTATCCGCAGGCGGAGGAGGAGTTCCGCGCCGCGGTCCGGATGGACCCGGGCATGGCGGACGGCTGGCTCGGACTGCACGCGCTGCGGGTGGACACGACGACCGCGCTGCTGCGGATGTTCCGGCACCGGGAGCGCTTCGGGGAGCAGCGCACCCGGCATCGGCGCACCCTCAACTCCTGGTACTGGCTGGGCTGGTGGGTTCAGCCCGTGCTGGAGAGCCCGCGCGATCTGCTGCTCGCGCACGCCTCGCACTGGCTCGACGGACGTCATGTCCCGGAGCTGGACCGCGCGCTCGCGGGGCTGCCGCCCGTCGACGCGGACCCCCAGGTGCGGTTCCTGCACGCGTGTCGCGCCTATCTGGTCAAGGACTGGGAGCAGTTGGTCCGGCACACCGATCCGCTGATCGACGATCCCATGCTGGGCATAGAGGCCGGCCTCTTCGGCGGGATGGCCCGGGTCCGCCTGGAGATGTACGGCCAGGCGGAGCCGCTGCTGTCCTCCGCGCTGATGCGCTGTCGCAGCGAGCAGCCGCAGCGCAAGGAACTGCGATACTGGCTGGCGCGAGCGCACGAGGGCACCGGGCGGTCCGCCGCCGCACTGCCCCTGTACCGGGCGGTGCACCGCGTCGACCCCTCCTTCATGGACACCTCGGCACGGCTCGCGGCGATCTCCGAGGGCGACGGGTACGACGATGCCGCCGCCGACCTGGCGGCGATCACGCTCGCCGGGGTCGGGCAGGACGTGATGGAGGGCCCGGACGGTGTCGATCCACTGTTCGGTGCCGAGGGCCGGGACCTGAAGCTCTCGGAGCCCGATCTCGCGCCGCCGGGCGGGCTGCCCCCGGAGACCGACGCGGTGCGCGAGAAGGCCGTGCTGCCGGTGCAGCCGCTGCCCGCCGGGCCGACCGACCCCGTATTACTCGAGGAGGCGCTCGCCGAGCTCGAGCGCATGGTGGGCCTGGAGCCCGTGAAACGCCAAGTCAAGGCGCTGTCGGCGCAGTTGAACATGGCGAGGCTGCGCGCCGGCCAGGGTCTCCCGGTCCAGCCACCGAAGCGGCACTTCGTCTTCTCGGGCCCCTCCGGCACCGGCAAGACCACCGTGGCCCGCATTCTCGGTCGGGTCTTCTACGCGCTGGGGCTGCTCGGCGGCGATCATCTGGTGGAGGCGCAGCGGGCGGACCTGGTCGGCGAGTACCTCGGCCAGACGGCGGTCAAGGCGAACGAGTTGATCGACTCCGCCATCGGCGGTGTCCTCTTCGTCGACGAGGCCTACTCGTTGGCGAACTCCGGATACGGCAAGGGCGACGCCTACGGGGACGAGGCCCTGCAGGTGCTCCTCAAGCGGGCCGAGGACAACCGCGACCACCTCGTCGTCATCCTCGCCGGCTACCCGGAGGGCATGGACCGCCTCCTGGCCGCCAACCCCGGCCTCTCCTCCCGCTTCACCACCCGCGTCGACTTCCCCTCCTACCGGCCCCTCGAACTCACCTCCATCGGCGAGGTGCTGGCCGCGGAGAACGGCGACATCTGGGACGAGGAGGCGCTGGACGAGCTGCGCTCGATCGCCGGGCATGTCGTCGACCAGGGGTGGATCGACGAGCTCGGCAACGGGCGATTTCTGCGCACGCTGTACGAGAAGAGCTGCGCGTACCGCGACCTCCGGCTGTCGCTCTATCCCGGAACGCTGTCCCGCGACGACTTGTCGACACTGCGGCTGCCGGATCTGATGCAGGCATACGGTGAGGTCCTGTCGGGGCGGGGGCCACAGGATCCGTCGACGATGTGACTGGGGCCGGCTCCAGGGAGCTTTCCGGCCTCTTCAGCCCCCAGCCCCCAGCCCTCAACCTTCAGCTCGCCAAAGGATTGCGGAGTTCCCCGCGCCCCTCTTGGGGGCGCGGGGAACTCCGCGAACGGGATCTGGGGCGGGGAGCCCCAAGGACGGGACGGGTAGGGGCGGAGGGGACGAAGAACCCTCCGCTCAGCTGGCCAGCACTTCCTCCGGGGCCTCGCTCGGACGGGGTTCCGAGACGCGCAGAGGCGCAGCTTCCCGGTGTGCCGGGTCGCGTACCTCGCCGACCAGCAGCTCCAGGACGTCCTCCAGGGCCACGAGCCCCAGGACCTTGCCCGAGGCGTCGGCGACCTGGGCGAGGTGCGTCGCGGCGCGACGCATCACGGTCAGCGCGTCGTCCAGCGGAAGCTCACACCGCAGGGTCGTCATCGGGCGCCAGATCTGCTGCGGCACCGCCCGCTCGGACTCCTCCAGGTCGAGTACGTCCTTCACATGCAGATAGCCCATGAAGGCGCCGTTCTCGGCGACCACGGGGAAGCGGGAGTACCCGGTGCGCGCGGTGAGCGCGACGACCTGGCCCGGGGTGACCGAGGGCCCCACGGTCACCAGGGAGTCGCGATCCAGAAGGACATCGGTGACCGGGCGCGAACCCAGCTCCAGGGCGTCCTCCAGGCGCTCCTGCTCCTCCGGTTCCAACAGGCCCGCCTGGCCCGAGTCCTCGACCAGACGGTTGAGCTGCTCGCTGGTGAAGACCGCCTCGACCTCGTCCTTGGGCTCCACGCGGAACAGCTTCAGGATCAGGCGGGCACAGGCGCCCAGGCCGACAGTGACCGGTCGGCACAGCCGCGCGAAGGCGACGAGGCCGGGGCTCAGCCACAGCGCCGTCTTCTCGGGCGCGGCCATCGCCAGGTTCTTCGGCACCATCTCGCCGATGACGAGGTGGAAGAAGACGACGAAGGCGAGCGCGATGACGTATCCGAGGGGGTGGATCAGCCCGTCCGGCAGATGGATCGCCTCGAAGAGCGGCTCCAGCAGCTGGGCGACGGTCGGCTCGGCGACCGCGCCGAGCGTCAGTGAGC
This sequence comes from Streptomyces albiflavescens, assembly GCF_014645835.1. Classification (GTDB taxonomy): domain Bacteria; phylum Actinomycetota; class Actinomycetes; order Streptomycetales; family Streptomycetaceae; genus Streptomyces; species Streptomyces albiflavescens. The sequence goes on along the minus strand of NZ_BMMM01000008.1, from coordinate 356,253 downwards.
AGACGGTGATGCCGAACTGGGCCGCGGCCATCATCTGCGGGAGCCGCTCGAGGCCGTACAGGACCTGACGGGCCCGCGCGGTCCCGAGCGGTTCGATCTGGCTGCGCCGCACGGAGACGAGCGCGAACTCGGCGCCGACGAAGAAGCCGTTGGCGAGCACCAGCAACGCGGCGAACAGCAGTTGGAGCACGCTCATCGGACGGCCTCCGCAGCGGGCGCGGTCCGCACCAGACGGACGCGTTCGGCGCGGTAGTGCCCGACCTGGCGCACCGACAGGCGCCAACCCGGGAGTTCGGCCTTGTCGCCGGGGGCGGGGATCCGGCCGAGCAGATCGGCGACTAGCCCCGCGACGGTCTCGTACGGGCCCTCGGGCACGTCGAGGCCTATGCGCTGCAGCACGTCCACCCGGCAGCTGCCGTCGGCGTCCCACGCGGGCCGTCCGTCCTCGGGCGGCGCCGCCGCGAGTTCGGGCAGATCCTGCCCGTCGTGTTCGTCGAGGACCTCGCCGACGAGCTCCTCGACGATGTCCTCCAGGGTGACGACGCCCGCCGTACCGCCGTACTCGTCAACGACGACAGCGATCGGCTGCTCGCTGCGCAGCTGCTCCAGGAGGGGCTGTACGGGCAGCGTCTCCGGGACGAGCAGCGGGGGCTGCGCGATCCGGCCGACGGGGGTGCGCAGCCGGTCGTGCGAGGGGATCGCGAGGGCGTCCTTGAGGTGCACCATGCCGACGATCTCGTCGATCCGCTCCCGGTAGACGGGGAAGCGCGACAGGCCGGTGGCGCGGGTGAGGTTGACCACGTCCTCGGCGGTCGCCGACGACTGCAGCGCGCTCACCTTCACGCGCGGGGTCATGACGTGCTGCGCGGTCAGGTCGGCGAGCGAGATGGTCCGCACGAAGAGATCCGCGGTGTCCTGCTCCAGGGCACCGGCCTGCGCCGAGTGCCGGGCGAGCGAGACGAGTTCGCCGGGGGTGCGGGCGGAGGCCAGCTCCTCGGCGGGCTCGACGCCCAGGGCGCGTACGAGCCGGTTGGCAACCGCGTTGAGGGCGGCGATGACCGGCCGGAACAACCGCGAGAAGACGTGCTGCGGGCCCGCGACAAAGCGGGCGACCTGCAGGGGCTTGGACACCGCCCAGTTCTTGGGCACGAGTTCGCCGATGACCATCTGCACGGCCGAGGCGAGCAGCATGCCGACCACCACGGCGACACCGGACACGGCGCCTTCCGGGATGCCGATCGCGGTGAACGGGCCGTGCAGCAGCTCGGCGAGCGCCGGTTCGGCGAGCATGCCGACGACGAGTGAGGTGATGGTGATGCCGAGCTGGGTGCCGGAGAGCTGGAAGGACAGCTCCTTGAGCGAGTTCACGACGGTCAGAGCCCGTCGGTCGCCGTCGGCCGCGGCCTGCTCGGCGTCGGGGCGCTCGACCGTGACGAGGCCGAACTCCGCCGCGACGAAGAAGCCGTTGGCGAGGATCAGCAGGAACGCCGCCCCAAGGAGCAGCAGGGGGATGGTCATGCCGCCGCCTCGATATGTCGGGAGGGGGCGGCGCAGGTACTACAGGACGATCCGTCCATCGCTGGAGGGAGTCACTCCTCGGGTAGCAGGGGGCCTCTGAAGGCCGGGTGGCACATCAGAGACGGAGGCGCCACGAAAACGCCTCCGCCAACAGATTAATCAAGACATGGTCCCAGGGGGCAGGGTGGAAGGCTGAGAGTCAGCCCTCATGTTTCTCGGGGTCGCCGATGGAGCGGGCTTCGGCGAGGGCACGCAGGGCGCGGGCGTCCTCGATCGCGCGCTGCTTGGCGATGCCCGGCTGAATGCCGAGCGCGGGGAGGCTGGTGCCGTCACTGAGGTTGAGGAACACCCAGGGGTCACCGGGGCGCAGGTTGACCTGGAGGATCTCCGCCCATTCCAGGTGCCGCCTGCTGGCGATGTTGACGACCGTGACCCCGGTCTCGTCGGCGACGACCTTGGGCCGGGAGAGCAGCAGGAGCACCCCGAAGAGCAGCGCCGCGGTGAAGATGAAGCTGAGCCGCTCCCCCGGGCTGAGCTGCTCCAGAAGCATCGCGACCGTCGTGATGACCACGAAGATCGCGACGCCCGCGGTGAGCAGCACGGCCCGGGTGCGGGACGGGCGGAAGGTGACGGGAAGAGCGGGAAGGTCTGACATGTCCGACGGTCCCGTCAGAGCCGGCAGGCGTGGATGGCCGTGGTCAGGATGGCCCGCGCGCCGAGCGCGTACAGGTCGTCCATGATCCGCTGGGCCTCCTTGGCGGGGACCATGGCGCGCACGGCGACCCAGCCCTCGTTGTGCAGCGGCGAGATGGTCGGCGACTCCAGGCCCGGGGTGAGCGCGACGGCCTTCTCCAGGTGCTCGGCGCGGCAGTCGTAGTCCATCATCACGTACGTCCGCGCCACCAGGACGCCCTGGAGGCGACGCAGGAACTGCTGCACCTTGGGCTCGGCGTCCTCGGAGGTGCCGGCGCCGACCCGGCGGACGACGACGGCCTCGGACTTCATGATGGGGTCGCCGAACACCTCGAGGCCCGCGTTGCGCAGCGAGGTGCCGGTCTCGACGACATCGGCGATGACCTCGGCGACGCCCAGCTCGATGGCCGTCTCGACGGCGCCGTCGAGGTGGACGACGGAGGCGTCGATGCCGTGGTCGGCGAGGTGCTTGGCGACGATGCCCTCGTACGAGGTGGCGACCGTCATGCCGGAGAGGTCCGCGATGCCGCTCGCCGTGCCCGGCTTGGTGGCGAAGCGGAAGGTCGAGCGGGCGAAGCCGAGCGGCAGGATCTCCTCCGCGTTGGCGCCCGAGTCGATGAGCAGGTCGCGGCCGGTGATGCCGATGTCGAGGCGGCCGGAGGAGACGTAGATCGCGATGTCGCGGGGGCGGAGGTAGAAGAACTCGACCTCGTTCTCCGGGTCGACGATCCTCAGCTCCTTGGACTCCCGGCGCTGCTGGTAGCCGGCCTCATGCAGCATCTCCGCCGCAGGGCCTGACAGGGAACCCTTGTTGGGGACGGCGATGCGCAGCATGAGGTCGGCTTCCTTTGCGTGAAGGGGTTGGGGGAACAGCGGGATCTACAGGTGGGCGTACACGTCGTCGAGGGAGATCCCGCGCGCGACCATCATCACCTGGACGTGGTAGAGCAGCTGGGAGATCTCCTCGGCGGCGGCGTCCTTGCCCTCGTACTCGGCGGCCATCCAGACCTCGGCGGCCTCTTCGACCACCTTCTTGCCGATGGCATGGACACCCTTGCCGACCAGCTCGGCGGTGCGCGAAGTGGCGGGATCGCCGTTGGCGGCCTTGTGCTGGAGCTCGGTGAAGAGCTCCTCGAACGTCTTCTTGGACATGGTGCTGCCCACCCTACGCGCTCACGGAGGTTCCTCAGCGCCAGGGTTCAGATACTGAGCGCAGCGTGGCCGCGGTCGCCACGGCGGCCGTCACCGCCTCGTGCCCCTTGTCCTCGTTGGAGCCCTCGATGCCCGCGCGGTCCAGGGCCTGCTCCTCGGTGTCACAGGTCAGCACACCGAAGCCGACGGGGACGCCCGTGTCGATGGAGACCTGGGTGAGGCCGTGGGTGACGCCCTGACACACGTACTCGAAGTGGGGCGTTCCGCCGCGGATGACGACGCCGAGCGCGACGATCGCGTCGTAGCCGCGGCCCGCCAGGACCTTGGCGACGACCGGCAGCTCGAAGCTGCCGGGGACCCGCAGCAGGGTCGGTTCGTCGATCCCCAGCTCGTGCAGGGCGCGCAGCGCGCCGTCGACGAGGCCGTCCATCACCTTTTCGTGCCACTGTGCCGCGATGACCGCGACGCGCAGGTCGCCGCAGTTCCGTACGGACAGTTCGGGTGCACCCTTGCCGCTCACGTCTCTCCTCAGTGCCGCTGTGCTGTGTTGCCGATAGTGCCGTTGTTACTGGTATTGCCGTTGTTACTGGTTGCCGCAGGCGGACACGGCGGTCGTGTCCAGCCAGGGCAGGTCGTGCCCCATCCGGTCCCGCTTGGTGCGCAGGTAGCGGAGGTTGTGCTCGCCCGCCTGTACGGGCATCGGCTCTCGCTCGGTGACCTTGAGGCCGTGCCGGACGAGCGCGTCAGTCTTGTCGGGGTTGTTGGTCATCAGGCGCAGGCTGTGCACGCCGAGGTCCTCCAGGATCTGGGCGCTGGCGCCGTAGTCCCGGGCGTCGGCGGGCAGGCCCAGCTCCAGGTTGGCGTCGAGGGTGTCGCGGCCCTGCTCCTGAAGCTCGTACGCGCGCAGCTTGGAGAGCAGCCCGATGCCGCGTCCCTCGTGGCCGCGCAGGTAGACCACGATGCCGCGGCCCTCGGCCTGGATGCGCTCCATGGCCGTCTGCAGCTGGGGGCCGCAGTCGCAGCGCAGGGAGTGGAAGACGTCGCCCGTGAGGCACTCGGAGTGGACACGGACGAGGACGTCCTCGCCGTTGCCGATCTCGCCGTGGACGAGGGCGACGTGCTCGACGCCGTCGGCCGTGGAGCGGTAGCCGTACGCCGTGAACTCGCCGAAGGCGGTGGGCAGGTGGACCTCGGCCTCGCGGCGGACGGTGGGCTCGGCGGAGTGCCGGTAGGCGATCAGGTCCTCGATGGAGATGATCGTCAGGCCGTGCTTGCGGGCGAAGGGGATCAGCTCGGGCAGGCGGAGCATACGGCCGTCCTCGCCCGCGATCTCGACGATCGCACCGGCGGGGCGCAGGCCCGCGAGACGGGCCAGGTCGACAGCGGCCTCGGTGTGGCCGTTGCGGACCAGGACGCCGCCGGGCTTGGCGCGCAGCGGGAAGATGTGGCCGGGGCGCACGAAGTCGTCCGCCTGAGCCCTGCCGTCGGCGAGCAGCTGAAGCGTGGTGGCACGGTCGGACGCCGAGATGCCGGTGGTCACACCGTGGGCGGCGGACGCGTCCACCGACACGGTGAACGCGGTCTTCATCGACTCGGTGTTGTCGTCGACCATCTGCGGGAGCCGGAGCCGGTCCAGCTCGTCCCCCTCCATGGGCGCGCAGATCAGCCCGCGGCACTCGCTCATCATGAAGGCGACGATCTCGGGGGTCGCCTTCTCGGCGGCGATGACGAGGTCGCCCTCGTTCTCCCGGTCCTCGTCGTCCACGACCACGACCGGGCGGCCCGCCGCGATGTCGGCGATGGCCTTCTCGACCGGGTCGAGCGCGAAGTCCTCGATGTTGTCGGTGCTGTACCAGACTTCGGCGCTCACGGGGGCGGCGCGATGGGGGTCCCCCCAGGCCTTCGGCTCTGGGGGAGCCTCGTTCAGGGTGGTGGTGGGAGACGGGTGGGAGGTCATGCCGGGGCTCCTTCCAGGACGGGCTGCCCGGCCTTGCGGGAGCGCAGCCACCAGTCGCGCATGCCCCACAGGACGAGCGCGCCGTAGAGGACGTAGACGAAACCGGAGAAGGCGAAGCCGTTGGCGAAGTTGAGCGGCACGCCCACCAGGTCGACCAGCAGCCAGGCGAACCAGAACTCGACCATGCCGCGCGCCTGGGCGTACATGGCGACGATGGTGCCGACGAAGATGTACGCGTCCGGCCAGGGGTCCCAGGAGAGGGACGGGTACGCGAAGAACAGGCCGGCGACCCCGACGGTGCCGACGGCCGCGGCGCCGAGCATGTAGCCGCGCTCGCGCCAGGTGGCGAAGCGGACGGCGATGGAGCCGTCCGCGGTCTGCCCCTTGCCGCGGTTCCACTGCCACCAGCCGTACACCGCGACGATCATGACGACGACCTGCTTGCCGGCGCTGCCGGAGAGGTGGGCCGTCGCGAAGGCCGCGAAGAGGATGACGCCGGACAGGAACTGGACGGGCCAGCTCCCTATGGAGCGGCGCCAGCCGAGCGCGAGGGCGATCAGACCGATCACGTTGCCGATCATGTCCGACCACTTGATGTGCTGGTCGAACAGGACGAAGGCCTCGGAGTTGAGCCAGTTCACTTGGCTGCTCCCTGCGTGCCCAGCAGCCGCTCGACGTACTTGGCGATGACGTCGACCTCGAGGTTGACCGGGTCGCCGGGCTGCTTGAGGCCGAGCGTGGTCAGCGCCAGGGTGGTCGGGATGAGGCTGACGGTGAAGTAGTCGGGGCCCGCGTCGACCACGGTCAGGCTGATGCCGTCGACGGTGATGGAGCCCTTCTCGACCACATAGCGGGAAAGGTCCGCGGGGAGCGAGATCTTGACGATCTCCCAGTTGTCGGACGGCTTGCGCTCGATGACCGCGCCCGTGCCGTCGACGTGTCCCTGCACGATGTGCCCACCGAGTCGCTCGCCCACGGCCATGGGGCGTTCCAGATTGACGCGGGAGCCGACGGTCAGGACGCCGAGACTGGAGCGGTCCAGGGTCTCGGCCATGACGTCGGCGGTGAATTCGTCGCCCTCGTGGTCGACCACCGTGAGACAGACGCCGTTGACGGCGATGGAGTCGCCGTGCTGCGCGCCCTGCGTGACGACGGGGCCGCGCAGACGGAAACGGGAGGCGTCGTCGAGATTCTCGACGGCGGTGACCTCACCCAGCTCTTCGACGATTCCGGTGAACACTTCCCGGGTCCTCCTGCCTCATGGGGCACGGACTCCGGGGCCTGTCGATGACGACAGCATGAGCGGACGACGACACCGGGAGCGACGCCGAAAGGAGACTCGTCCCCTAGGACAAGTCGCAACAAACGGCGGCGCGCACGAATGCCCGCCCGCCGCGCACTGCCTCCCATCCGGACTTTAACCGTCGGTCCAGGAATTTCACCTGGTCAACCGGCCGCTGGAAGCGACCGGGTCGCGGACTGTAACCGCCGGTTCGGAATTTCACCGACCCCGGAGTGCGCTGCTTCTGGTACAGGGCCAGTGTGCCACGCCTGATCGACGCCCATGCGGGCGAACGCCTGTGGGGTGGCTCACAGGCCATTCGGATGGACTTCTCGCGCGACGCGCGACCGGTCAACTCCCGCTCCGGCGCACGCCCTTGATGATGGTCCACACCTATTGACGCTATGGTCTAGTCCATTTAATGTCGGCGATCATCGCGTCGTCGACACCGGTTTGTCGACACCGAATGGTCGCCCCCGATCGACCCGGCGGCGGTGACGGAGGCCCTTGCCCCGCCGCCGGGTCTCCAACCCGGGCCGGGGCTCGACCCGTTCCCGCCTCCGAAAGAAGCCCCGCCCGCCCCTCGGGGGTTACCGCGACGGCGGTGCGAAGAGTTCGTCCTGGGCGCCGTCCCGGGCGGTCAACAGGGCGCCGCGCAGCACCGCGCCACCACCCAACGCGCTCGCCCGCACCTCCGTCGGCAGCGGCGACATCCGCACGAGCCGTCGTTCGACCCGCGCGGCGAGGACGTCCCCGCCGGCGCGGCCGACCTCGCCGCCCAGGACGACGCAGCCGGGGTCCAGTACGGCGATGACGGAGGCGGCACCGATGGCGAGACGGTCGGCGAGGGCGTCGAGGAAGCGGGAGGAGTCCGGGGCGTCGGGGGTTGCCACGGCCTGCCTCACCAGCGCCGCCGCGTGTGGTTCATGCGGAACCGGCTCCGCCGCGACGCCGTGGCGCGCCGCGAGCCCGGCGACGGCCGCCGCCCCCGCCAGCGAATGGAAGCCGCCCTCGCAGTCGGTCGCCGAGGGGAGGGTCGAAGTACCGGGCACGGGGAGGAAGCCGATTTCACCGGTGCCGCCGGAGGCGCCGCGCCGGAGCCGGCCGTCGAGGATCACCGCGGCGCCGGTGCCGTGCCCCAGCCACAGCAGCACGAACGTGTCGCGGTCGCGCGCCGCGCCGTCGCGCTGTTCGGCGAGGGCGGCGAGGTTCGTCTCGTTCTCGACCAGGACACGGGCGGGCAGGCGCTCCTGAAGGGCGGCCACCAGGCGGCGGTGCCACTCGGGCAGGCCGGAGGAGTCGCGGAGTTCACCGGTGGCGGGGTCGATCAGGCCGGGGGCGCCGATGCCGACCGTGTGCAGTCGCTCCGCCCCCGCCTCCTTCGCCGCACGCTCCACCAGCGTGACCGCCTGCTCCACGGCGGGCCCCGTGCCGGTGTCGTCCGCGATGGGCACCGACGCCCGGGCCAGCTCCGCGCCGAGGAGATCGGAGACGACGACGGAGACCCCCTCGGTACGCACGTCGAGGGCGGCGAGGTGGGCCCGGTCGGCGACGATCCCGTACAAGCGGGCGTTCGGGCCGCGCCGCTGCTCCCCGGACTCCCCCACCACGGAGATCAGCCCGGCCGCCGTGAGGCGCTCGACGAGGTCGGCGACCGTGGGCCGGGACAGTCCGGTGAGCTGCTTCAACTGCCCGGCCGTCAAAGGGCCTTCCTGCTGCAGCAGCCGCAGGGCGAGCCGGTCGTTGATGGCTCGGGCGGTGCTCGGTGATGCGGGCATGCGGGGATCCTTCCAGATCACGGGTTCCTTCCGGCTCACGGGCTCGACCCGGACCACGGGCTCGACCCGGCTCACGGGCTCGACCCGGACCACAGGCTCGTCCCAGACCACAGGCTCGTCCCAGACCACAGGCTCCTCCCGGATCAGTGGGGTGGCGTTACCCCCGGCCTTAATTCCGCTATTTATCAGGCAGGGTTCCTGATAGTTTACGACGGCAGTACGGGGAGGGACGTCCGGGAGGGGCAGGGGCACCATGGGTGAAGTGGTCTACGACATGCGCGGGTTGAAGCGGGCACGGTACGCCGTGGCGGCCGTGTTCGCTGTGCACGGCGCGGTGACGGGCTCGTTCGCGACCCGCGTGCCCTGGATCCAGGACCACGCCTCGGTGGGCGCGGGCCAGCTCGGCATCGCGCTCGCGTTCCCGGCGATCGGCGCGTCCGTCGCGATGCCGCTCGCGGGCCGGATCAGCCACACCTTCGGCGCCCGCACGGCACTGCGCGGCCTGATCTCGCTGTGGACACTGGCCCTGATCCTGCCGTCGCTCGCACCGAACCTGTACACGCTGTGCCTGGCGCTCTTCACCTACGGCGCCACGGCGGGCATGGCGGACGTCGCGATGAACGCCCTGGGCGTGGAGGTCGAGAACCGCCTCGACAAGTCGATCATGTCCGGGCTGCACGGCATGTGGAGCGCGGGCGCCCTGATCGGCTCGGCGGCCGGCACCCTCGCCGCGCACCTGGGCTCGGACGCTCGCCTGCACCACGCGCTGGCGGCGGCGGTGCTGACCGTCCTCGGCCTGGTGGCCTGCCAGTGGGTGCTGGACATCAAGCCGACCGAGGACGAGGAGCCCCCGCCGCGCTTCACCCTGCCGCCCAGGTCGGCGCTGCTGATCGGTGCGGTCGGGTTCTGCGCGGTGTTCGCGGAGGGCGCGAGCCTGGACTGGTCCGCGGTCTATCTGCGCGACCGGCTGGCCACCTCGGCGGGTCGCGCAGCGGCGTGCACCACGGGCTTCACGCTCACCATGGCCCTCGCGCGGATCGCGGGCGACAGGATCGTGGATCGCTTCGGCGCCGTGCGCACCGTACGCGTCGGCGGCCTCTGCGCGGCGCTCGGCGGGCTGCTCGTCGTGGTGGCCGGAAACCCGGCCGTGGCCATGGGCGGGTTCGCCCTGCTGGGTCTCGGCATCGCCGTCGTCGTCCCCCTCTGCTTCGCCGCGGCCGGACGCAGCGGCCCCAACCCCAGCCAGGCCATCGCGGGCGTCGCCACCATCACGTACACCTCGGGCCTGGTCGCGCCGGGCGCGATCGGCACGCTGGCGCAGGCGACGAGCCTGGTGGTGTCGTTCGGGCTGGTCACGGTGCTGGCCTGCGGGCTGGTCGCGTTCGCGGGCGTGCTGCGCGCGGGTGATCGCAACCGGCCGAAGGTCAGCCCCGCGAGCGCAGCAGTTCCCGACCCAAGGCCCTGAACCGGTCGCTCCACTGCGTCGGGCGCAGCGTCCCCGCGTCGAGCCGGACCAGGACCCTGGTGCCGTGCGCGTACGTCACCGAGCCGTCGGCCGAGCAGAAGCGGAAGCCGTACGTCAGTCCGGTGTTGCCGAGCCGCTCCAGCCAGAGGTGGACGGCGTACGCGCCCGGCCGGTTGATCGGGGCCTCGTAACTGATCCGGAGCTCCTTGACGGCGTTGCAGAAGTCGCCCGCCGCCTCCCAGTCGCCCTCGAATCCGAAGCCGCGCTCGTTCCACAGCGCCGTCCAGGCGCGCTCGACCATCACGGGGTAGCGGGCGTTGTGCAGCAGCCCGAGCGCGTCCAGGTCGTCGAAGTGGACGGTGACGGGTATCAGCCGCCCGTAGGCAGGGACGGGTGCGGCGGGTGGTGCTTCGGCGGTCACGGGCGGGGCTCCTGAAGGTGCCGGACAGGACGGTGGGGTCATCCCATCCTAAGCAGCCGCTCAGGAGCCCCTGTCGGTGCGGGGCTGGTCAGCCCGCTATGGAGTCCAACTGCTCCGCCGCCGGTCGCAGCGCCCACAGGTCACCGCCGGGCGGCGTTTCGAGCTTCGGCACGGCGGCCTTCGCGGCCCTGTCCCCCGCGTCGGCGGCCGCGTGCACGACGTCGCTCGCCGCGAACCGGTGGAACTCCAGCTCCGGGTGGGCCCACGGCTCGGCGCCCGTCGCGGCGGGCAGCAGATAGTCGACCGCCTTGAACAGGCTCTGGCCGTCCGGCCCTTGGTACGACCAGAGGTTCACGCCCACATGCCGGCCGATGGCGGCGAGGCGGGTGTACGCGACCAGGTCGAAGGTCGAGTAGTGCCAACTGCGGGTGCGGGCCAGCTCCTGGGGCTGACTGCCGTCGGCGGCGATCTGCGGATCGATGCGCAGGGCGCGCGCGTCGAGGACGGTCCGCCGGGCAAGGTCGTTGTCGCCGGTCGCGTACGCCAGGGCGGCGAGCTGCATGTCGTAGAAGGTGCCGTGGTTGTTCTTGGCGGCGCCCTCCTCCTTGCCGAAGGCGCTGTTCGCCAGCCAGTCGCGGAAGTCGGTGTTCCAGGCGCGCATCGCGGTGCGGTCGTTCTTGGACCAGCCCGGGGCGCCCGTCTCCAGGATCGCGAGGGCGTCCAGGACGCTCGTGTAGGACTGCGAGAAGTCGATGATGCCGATGGCCCGGCCGTCGTACTTGCAGGGGATGAACTGCCCGTGGTCCAGGTTCGGGTTCATCCGGGTGTCCGAGGCGAGGAACCAGGTGCGCAGGACAGTGGCGGCCTTCTCCGCGTACTGCTTCTTGCCCGTGTAGTACCAGGCCAGCGAGAGGTCGTAGCTCGAGTCGAAGACCTTCTCGACGTCCTGGCGGTCGGTGCCGGTGTCGACCTCGGGATTGCGCTGGCCGTCACGCTGGACGTAGGGGCAACCCCATGGATTGTCGGCGGTCTTGGGCTGCGAGGGCCACCAGTACGGAGCCTGGCTGAGGTAGTCGTGGACGTCGCCGCCGGGTGCGGGCTTCGGCTTGTCGACGACCGTCCAGGGGCCCTGGTCCAGCCAGTTGTCGGCGCGGGCCGTCAAGTTTTCGAGTGAGCGCTTGAGTTGGGGATCTCCGTGCTGCAGACGGGCTTTCGTCTCCTGCAGGCGCGCGCCGTCGAGCACCGCGGTCCGCGGGACCTTCGGCGCGGCATGTGCGGCGGCGGAGGGAACGACGGCGGCTGTGAGGGCGATCACTGCCGCCAGGACCACACCCAGTCGGGGTCTTGCACTCATCGAGCACTCCGATCAGAAATATGAACGCAGTTCATGAGTAGGACCGTGCGAGCGTAGGGCGGCTGGTTACCCCTGACAATGGTCCGGACAGATTCACGTACAGAGAAAGCGAAGCCACACCATGGACCTCGGCGTGCGCTGGACATTGCACGGCGACGGGCGCACGCCCGCACCCGGAGCGGTCGTCCGCCCCGATGAACGCCTCTCCTGGCCCCGCACGATCGGGCTCGGCGCCCAGCACGTGGTGGCCATGTTCGGGGCATCCTTCGTCGCGCCCGTCCTCATGGGCCTCGACCCGAACCTCGCGATCATGATGTCCGGCGTCGCCACGGTCATCTTCCTGCTCGCGACCCGCGGCCGTGTGCCCAGCTACCTGGGCTGCTCGCTCTCCTTCGTGGGCGTGGCGGCCGTGATCCGGGCCCAGGGCGGCACCAGCGCGACGGTGACGGGCGCGGTGTTCGTGGTCGGCATCGCCCTGTTCCTGGTGGGACTCGCCGTGCGGCGCTTCGGGGCACGGATCATCCATGCCACCATGCCGCCGATCGTGACCGGCGCGGTCGTCATGCTGATCGGTTTCAACCTGGCACCGGTGACCGCGTCCACGTACTGGCCGCAGGACCAGTGGACGGCACTGCTGGTGATGCTCTTCACCGGACTGGCCGTCGTCTGCCTGCGCGGTTTCTGGTCACGGATCGCGATCTTCCTCGGACTGGTCTTCGGGTACGGGATCTCCTGGGCCTTCGACCGGATCTTCGGCAAGATCCACTCGGTGGACGCGAGCGGCCAACTCACCGACCACTGGCGGCTCGATCTGTCGGGCGTGAGCAAGGCGGACTGGATCGGGCTGCCCAGTTTCCACGGGCCGTCCTTCCAGTGGTCGGCGATCCTCGTCGCACTGCCCGTCGTGATCGCGCTGGTCGCCGAGAACGCCGGTCACGTCAAGGCCGTCGGCGAGATGACCGGCACCCGGCTGGACGACAAGCTGGGCACCGCGATCTCCGCGGACGGCGTCGCCTCGATGCTCTCCACGGCGGTCGGCGGGCCGCCCAACACCACCTACTCCGAGAACATCGGCGTGATGGCCGCGACCCGCGTCTACTCCACGGCCGCCTACTGGGCCGCCGCGGGCTTCGCCCTCCTCTTCGGCATCTGCCCCAAGTTCGGCGCGGTCGTGGCCGCGATCCCGGGCGGCGTCCTCGGCGGCATCACCGTCATCCTGTACGGCATGATCGGCCTGCTCGGCGCCCAGATCTGGCTCAACGCCCGGGTCGACCTGCGCAACCCGCTGAACCTGGTGCCGGCCGCCGCGGGCATCATCATCGGCGTCGGCGGCGTCACGCTGAAGTTCACGGAGAACTTCTCGCTGAACGGCATCGCGCTGGGCACCCTCGTCGTGATCACCGGCTACCACGCGCTGCGGGCGATGGCTCCGGCCCACCTCAAGACGCAGGAGCCACTGCTGGACGAGGGCACCTCCTCGTACGACGAGGTCGAGGATCAGCGCGCCAGCTCATAGGCGTACTCCGCCGAGAAGGTCCCCGGCGTGCCCTTGCAGCCGTCCGACTCCCCCGGCAGCTTCACCCACAGATAGGCGTCGATCCTGGCCGCTCCGGTGTTCAGGGTCGGCGCCTCTCCGATCTTGCGGCCCGCCGGATCGCACCACTGCCCGTCGGCCGGCGCGCCGTTGCCGTTCCGGCTGGTGTCGATGACGGCGCCCAGGCTCGCCGGGCCGCCGAGAGCGGACAGCACCTGTCGGGCGTACGCGATCTCGTCGCTCGTACGGTGAAAATTGGACACGTTGGTGAAGATGCCGTCGGAAGAGGCGGGTGAGGCGGCGCCCGCCTGATCGAGCAGCGATGCCTGTTTGGCGGCGGGGTTCCAGTCGGAGTGGCCGGCGTCGTAATAGACCCGGGCCCTGGGGTTCGCGGCCTTGAAGACGCGGCCCGCGCGGGCCAACGAGGCGAAGCGGTCGGCCTGTTCGCCCTCGGTGAGGCAGTCGGACTGGGCGATCGAGTCGGGCTCCAGGACGACGATGACCTCACCGGAGCCGAGCCCCGCCGCGAAGCTGTCGATCCAGCCGTCGTACGCGGCGAGGTCGGGCGCCCCGCCCTCCGAGGCGCCGCCGCAGTCGCGTTGCGGGATGGCGTACGGCACGACGACCGGGACCCGGCCCTGCGCGGCGGCGGCCGACGTCACCGCCCTGACCCGCGCGGTGATGGTGGACGGCGTGAAGTCCGCGAACCAGACCGCGGCCGGGCGGTCGGCTATCCGGGACTCGATCACGTCGCGCCGGGCGTCACCGGGATGGGCCTTGACCCAGTCGAGGACCTGGGAGTCGGGATGACGGTAGAGCAGGGCGGGAGCGGCCACGGTCTCCTGCTTGCTCCGGCTCGCGGACGGCTTCGGGCTGGGCTTCGGGGACACGGACTTCGAGGGGGACGGCGAGGCCGACGTGGGCGGCGGCGTCGGCACGGCGGGCAGCGGACGGAGGCTGGGCGAGCGGGTCACCAGCGGTTTGGCGTCGTCGGAAGGGCGCCCGTCGTCGAGCGCGGACACCATCCCGGTCACCGTACCGACCGCGACCACGACCGAGGCCGCCGCGACCATGGCACCGCGCCTGGCGGCCCGCCTGCGCTCGGCCCTGCGCTCGGCCAGACGCTGGGCACGTAAGCCTGACACGTACTGCTCCCCCCTCCCGCCACGGGCGCGTTCCCCCGTTCTGGGGAAGCGTGCGGCACGGCGGCACTGCGGCCAGCCTAGGACTGGGACGCTGCCCCCATGGCGCAGTTGGCACAGTCGATTACCCCCGTGGACACGGTCGTCTCCCGTATGCGCGCCCTGGACGCGACCCTGCCCGAGCGGGACGGGGTCGCGGTCTTCAACCGCGTCTACCTCGCCGTCACCGAGGAGGTCGACCGGCACCTGGACGCCGGTGCGTTCCCCGACCCCGAGGCCGCGATCACGCTGGACGTGCGGTTCGCGGAGCGCTACCTGACGGTGGCCGAGGAGGGCCCGCCCGTCTCCCACCACCACCCTTTTGACGAAGGCCCTTCGGGCCGCCCCTCTCTTTTGCCCGCCTGCTGGCGGCCGCTGCTGCAGTTCCGCCGCCATCCCGGTGTACGTCCGCTGCAGTTCGCGCTGGCAGGCATCAACGCGCACATCGGGCACGATCTGGCGCTGGCCGTCGTGGACACCTGTCGTACGCTCGGCTGCGAACCGGCCGATCTGGAGGACGAGTTCGACCGCGTGGGCGATCTCCTCGTCTCGATGGAGGAACGCATCCGCGAAGATCTGATGCCGGGTCCCGACCTGCTCCAGATCGCTGATCCGCTCACCCATCTGCTCGGCTCGTGGAGCCTGGAGCGGGCACGCGACGCCACCTGGTCGGCGGCGCGGGCCCTGTGGGCGCTGCGCGGCCTGCCCGACCTGGCCGAGGAGTTCGGCGACCGCCTCGACGCGGCGGTGGGCTTCGCCGGCCGGATGCTGCTCACCCCGCTGCCGGACTGATCCAGCCACATCACCGCGTACAGAGCGGAACGTGACGTAACAAGCGATACGTTGCTGATCGATACGCCTGATGCAAAGGAGCACCAGCATGGCCACTCGGCTCGGCCTGAGTCTTCCGCAGACGCACCAGTACGACATCGGACGCGACGTGCCGGACGTGGCCCGCACGGCCGAGGAGATCGGCTACGAGAGCCTGTGGGTGTTCGAGCGTGCCCTGTTCCCGGAGCCCGCGACTCAAGGGCTGTACGACATGCCGGGAGTGCCCTGGCCCGACGCGTACCGCGGCCTGGCCGAACCGCTGGTGACACTGACCCTGGCCGTGTCGGCCACGCGGCGGGCCCGGCTCGGCACGAGTGTCCTGGTCGCCCCGCTGCACGGCCCGTTCCAGCTGGCCAGGACCCTCGGCACGCTGGACGCGGCGAGTGGCGGCCGGGTCGTGGCGGGCCTCGGCACCGGCTGGTCGCTCGACGAGTACGCGGCGGCGGGCGTGGCCCCGTTCGAGGAGCGCGGAAAGGTCCTGGACGAGGTCATCGACGTCTGCCACGCGGTGTGGGGCGCCGACCCGGTGCGCTACGAGGGCCGTCTGACGAAGATCGCGTCGGCCGTGGTCGCCCCCAAGCCCGCCCGGCCGATCCCGATCCTGCTGCCCGCCTTCACCAAGAAGTCGCTGTCCCGGCTGGTCGAGCGCGGCGACGGCTGGATGCCGGTGGCCATGGGGGCCGAGCAGCTCGCCACGCAGTGGCAGGGGGTACGGAACTTCGCGGCCGAGCGGGGACGCACGAAGCCGATCGAGTCGGTGGGCCGGGTGAACCTCCGGTACACGGCCAAGGCGTACGACGGCTCGGACCGCGCCCCCTTCCAGGGCAACATCGACCAGATCGTGACCGATCTCGCGGCCCACGCCGAGGTCGGCCTCGACGAGTTCTTCCTCGACTTCACCGACACCCCACGGGACGCCGAGGAACTCAAGGACCTGGCCGCCGAGGTGTACACGGCGGCGCGGGCGGCCGGAATCTGACGACCGCCCGCGGAACCCGATCCGGCCTCAGTCCTCGGGCAGCTCCACCGGCGCGATCTCGTCGTAGACGTCGCCGGGCCCGGGGTTGGACGGGTCGGTCGTCCCGCCCAGCTGGTGCATGACGCCCCAGACCGCGTTCAGCGCGGTCTGCACGGCGCCCTCGGCCCAGCCGGCCGTCCAGGAGATGTCGTCACCGGCGAGGAAGATGCCCCGCTTGTCCTCGGGCAGCACGTCCTGCATGAAGTGGGTGAACAGGCGGCGCTGGTAGCGGTAGTGGCCCGGCAGGTTGGCCTTGAACGCGCCCATGAAGTAGGGCTCGTTCTCCCAGGACACGGTCACCGGGTTGCCGATGATGTGCTTCCTGATGTCAACCTTCGGGTAGATCTCGCCGAGCGACTTCAGCATGACCTCCATCCGCTCGTTCGCGGACAGCGGCAGCCACTTGAGGCTGTCGTCGCACCACGTGTACGAGAGGCAGATGACGGCGGGCTTGTCCGGACCGTCGTCCAGGAGGTAGGTGCCTCGGGTCATCCGGTCGGTGAGCGTCATCGACATGACGTCACGGCCGGTCGGATTTCCCCTGTCGTCGACGGCCTTGTCCAGCCAGAACGGCCGGTCGACGGGCACGAAGAGTTTGCTCGACTCCATGTAGTGCGTGCGCTCGATCGCCGTCCAGTGGTCGATCGGGAAGAGCGAGTCGTCGCAGGCGATCTTGGAGAGCAGCATCCAGGACTGGGCGGTGAAGATCGCCGCCTTGAACGTACGGATGTCACCATCCGCGTCCGTCACGGTGATCCGGTTGCCCGCGGTGCGGTGCAGCCGGGTCACGGCCGGGCGCGGGGCGCCGTCGTGCAGTGTCGACAGCGAGGTGCCGAACGCCCAGTGGACGATCTTCTCCGGCTCGCGCTCCCACAGGCGCACGGGCAGCTGCTGGGAGCCGCCGACGATGCCGCGGTGGTGGTCGTCGGCCTCGGTGTAGACGACGCGCAGGATCTCCAGGATGGAGTTCGGGAAGTCGGTGTCCCAGCCGCCCGTGCCGAAGCCGACCTGGCCGAAGATCTCGCGGTGCCGGAAGGACTTGAAGGACTCGGACTCGCAGAGGAAGCCGTAGAAGGTCTGGTTGTCGAGCTTCTCGACGAGCTTGGCCCAGATCTCGCGGATGCGCGGCACGTCGCGCTCCCGCATGGCCTGGTTCATGTCGGAGAAGTCGGCGCCCTCTTCGAGGCAGGCGTTCCAGGCGTTCATCACGTCGCGGTAGACCTGCGGCAGGTCGTCGACGGTGGTCGCGTAGTGGGACTCGCCCTTGAGGTCGACGACCGTCGAGGGCGTCGACTCGGCCAGCGGGTTGGGGAACGGCCGGGTCTCCAGGCCCACCAGGTCGATGTAGTGCTGGAGGGCGGTGGAGGACGGCGGGAAGCGCATGGCGCCCATCTCGGCGGTGAGCGAGGGGTCGCATCCGTCGAAGCCGACCGTGCGCAGCCGGCCACCGATCTCGTCGGCCTCGTAGACGACGGGCTTGAGGCCCATCTTCATCAGCTCGTACGCGGCCACGATGCCGGACAGGCCGCCACCGATGACCGCGACCTCGGTGCCGTGCTCGGTCGCGGGTATCTGGCCGAGGCCCGCCGGATGCGCGAGGAAGTCGTCGTACGCGTAGGGGAAGTCCGGGCCGAACATGGTGATCGGCGGCTGCTGCACATCGGCGTGCTGGACGGCGTTGGGCACCGTGGACGTCATGGGGTACGGACTCCTTGCGCGAAAGCTGTTTGAGGGGAGAGGGCGGCCGGACTCAGATCAGCGACCCGTAGAGGCCGGGGCGGCGGTCCTTCAGATACGGGTTCGCCTCGCGTGAGGCCGCGAGGAAGCCGGGGTCGGCGTCGGCGAAGACCAGTTCCTCACCGCGGCCGGCCCGGGCGCGGGCGACCCCGTCGGGCCCCGCCAGCGTGGAGAGCCCGACGAACTCGAACTCCCCCTCCGGCCCGGTGCGGTTGACGTACGCGACGTACATCTGGTTCTCGAAGGCGCGCACCGGGACGACGGACTCGGCGACGAACTGGAACGGGTGCATCTGCGCGGTCGGCACGAGCAGGAGGTCGGTGCCGGCGAGGGCGTGCGCGCGGACGTTCTCCGGGAACTCGACGTCGTAGCAGATCATCAGGCCGACCCGCAGGCCGCCGAGCTCGGCCTGCACGACCGGTTGCTCGCCGGGCGTGAAGTGGTCGCGCTCGAAGCAGCCGAAGAGATGGGTCTTGCGGTAGTTCGCGAGACGGGTGCCGTCGGCGGAGATCAGCTGCGCGGAGTTGAACACCGACTCGCCGGAGCGCTCCGGGTAGCCGTAGGCGACGGCCACGCCGTGCCGGGTGGCGATCTCGGCGATCGCGTCCGCGGACTCGCCGTCGGCGGGCTCGGCGAGGCGGGCGATGTCGTCGCCGATCGCGTACCCGGTCAGGAACATCTCCGGCGCCACGAGCAGCCCCGCGCCGGCGCCGGCGGCACGGCCCGCGGCCTCGTCGAGCACCTTGAGGTTCTCGACGACCGAGCCGGGGCGGCCGGAGCTCTGGAGCAGGGCTGTGCGCATGCGTGTTCCTCACCGGTACGGAGGGTTTGGGGGGCCAGATAGACGGTACGGTCGGCGGGCTCGGCCGGACAAGAAGGACCCGTTGCGCGCCACTGAACGAATCGTTGCGTGCCCCGGGGGCCCGGCGGCGATTCGTTGCGCACCCTCGGACGGAGCCCGGATCCCCCTTGAGGCGCAGGTCACAGGCGTGGCCCCCGCCGGGCGGCGGAGGGACGGTGACGCCCTCGGCACGATGTGCCGGGCCGGCCGCGACGGAACAGTGATGGTGACCGTTTCACCAGCGCTTCACCGTCGGAAAGGACCGTCATGAGCCGCCTCAACCGTCGTACGAAGGTCATCGCGCTCAGCGCCGCCGTGCTTCTCTCCGCGGGGGCGGCCGGATCCGCCGCGGCGTCCGGCACGGGGCATCAGGCGTCCGGCACGGGGCATCAGGGGGAGCGGGAGGCCGCCGCGCTCACCGGAACCGCCAAGCTGTACCGGTCGGCGGGCGACGACATCACCTTCTCCTTCGACGCGCACCTCGCGGCCGAGGACAACGACAACCCGCTGAAGGCCACCGGCACCTTCGCCTGGAGTCACTACATCGACGGCGACGGGGCCTGGGCGAAGGCCAAGGTCGACTGTCTGCTCACTGGGGGCAAGGTGGCCATCGTCTCCGGCGTGATCACCGACTCCGACCTGCCCGGCGCGAAGGGCAGGCGGGTGGGCATCACGGTCCACGACCTCGGCCACCACGACCGGCTCGGCTACAGCTGGGCATCGGTCGGCAATCCGGTGGAGACCAAGGACCTGCCGAAGTGCGTGGGCTCGGCACCCTTCGAGAAGGTGAAGCAGGGCACGGGCGACTACACGGTCGTGCCCTGGCGGCCCGCGTTCTAGTGCCGGGCCCGGTTCTCACAGCTCGCGCAGCCGCTCCACGATCTCGCGCAGCAGCTCCGGATCGGCCGCCGGCCCGCCCGGCGCCGTCCGCCGCGGTGCGTCGACGCGCACCAGGCCGGCCTCGGCCAGGTCGCCGAGCAGCACGCGTACGACGGTCAGGGGCAGGTCGGCGTCCGCGGCCAGCTCGACGACCGGCCGGGGTCCGCGGCGCACCAGGTCGAGCAGGGCGGCACGGGCGTGGTCGACGCCCGGCTGCCCCTCGTTCGTCCGCACGGCCGTGACCTGCGACATCAGATCGATCGTGTGCCGGTCCGAGGGCCGGGTCCGGCCCCGCGTCACCGTGTAGGGCCGCACCATCGAGCCGGTCTCGTCCTCGTACCAGTGGTCGTCGGTCACGGCCGGATCAGGGACCCGCGGCGTCGGCGGTCGACCGTACAGTGGCGGCCATGTGGCGTCCGACGCGGCGGACGAGCAGCGCCATCTCGTGGGCGAGCTGTCCGACGTCCGTCTGCACCTCGCTCAGGACGGCCAGCCGACTGCCGTTCCCCGCCGGGGTGATGAAGAGGTAGGCGTCGTCGAGCATCACCATGGTCTGGCGCACCTCCCCCGCGTCGAAGCGCTCGCCGGCCGACCGGGCGAGGCTGTGGAAGCCGGAGCAGACGGCGGCGAGGTGCTCGATGTCCCTTCTGCGCATGCCGTCCGAGCAGCTCAGCGGCAGGCCGTCGGCGGTGAGGAGCACGGCCTGGCGGACGTGGTCGGTCCGGGACACGAGATCGTCGAGCAGCCAGCCGAGGTCCGCGCCGGGGCGGTCGGGAGTGGTGCCGGGCGCATCGGAGGTGGTGCCCGCAGGCTCGGAGAAGTGGGCGGGATGCTCGGGGGTCTGGTCAGGGCGCATCGTCGGCGGCCGTTCCTTCCTCGGTGTCGGTTCGCTGCGCGGGGCCGGGTTCCGTGGGCAGGCCCTTGCGGCCGCGGTCGAGGCCGCGCTGGAAGGCGCCGAAGACCGCGCGGATCTCGTCGGGCGTGACCTCGCGCTCCGCCGTCCCGTCGGGATCCGGAACCGCGGTGCGCAACTCGGGGGCGAGGGAGGTCTGACGGACGCGGGTGGGCAGGGCGGGCGACTCCGGTGCCGGACCGCTCTCCGGGGTACCGCCCAGGCTCGGGCCCAGGTCCTGCTCCCGCCCCTGCTCCTGCGCGCGCTGTTCCGGGAGGACGGCGGTTCCCCTCCGGGACGGCAGCGCCCTCAGCCGCGTGTCCGCCACCGCCTCCGGCCGTTCGGGTTCGACCGGTGCGAGGACCGCCTCCGGCAGCAGCACCACCGCCGTCGTACCGCCGTACGGCGACCGGCACAGCGTGACCTCGATGCCGTGCCGTGCGGCGAGCCGCCCCACCACGTACAGCCCGAGCCGGTCGTGCCGGGTCGGGTCGAAGTCGTCCGGCGTGGTGAGGGTGCGGTGGGCCTCGTCGATCTGCTCGGGCTCGAGGCCGAGGCCCCGGTCGTCGATCTCCAGGACGAAACCGCCCCCGGCCCTGCCGGTGCGCAGGGTGACGTGGGTGTGGGGCGGCGAGAACACGGTGGCGTTCTCGACGAGTTCGGCGATCAGATGGGCGACGTCGGCGACGGCGTCCGCCGCGACACCCACCTCCGGCATCGGCGGGATCACGACGCGCGCGTAGTCCTCGATCTCGCTCACCGCGGAGGACACCACGTGGGCGATGGGTACGGGCCGCCGCCATCTGCGGCCGGGCGCCGCGCCGGAGAGGATGATCAGGCTCTCCGCGTGGCGCCGCATACGGGTGGTGAGGTGGTCGATCCGGAACAGGTCCTCCAGGACGTCCGGGTCGTTGGTGCGCCGCTCCAGCGTGTCGACGAGTTTGAGCTGGCGGTGCACGAGCGCCTGATTGCGGCGGGCGATGTTGAGGAGCACGGCGAACAGCCCGCGGCGCAGCGTCGCCTGCTTGACGGCGGCCTCGACGGCCGCGAGGCGGGCGGTGTTGAAGGACCGGCCGACCTGGCCGATTTCGTCGGCACCCGCCGGCCCGTCAGCGAGGGGCGGCGCCTCGGCGGCGGCGTCCACGTCCTCGCCCGCACTCAACCGCCGCATCACGTCCGGCAGTTGGCGCGAGGTCAGGAGGTCGGCGGCGTCCCGCAGGGTTTCCAGGCGGCGCGAGATACGACGGGCGCCGCGCACGGCGAGCCACAGGGACAGCGCCACGGCGGCGAGGCCGAGCGCTCCGACGATCGCGGCCTTGGCCAACTCCCGGTAGGCGAACTCCCGTCCGCGATCGGCGGAGTTGACGGCCGAACGGGTGCACAGCTGCATGTAGCGCTTGACGGCCCGGTCGGTGGTGGTGCGCCAGGAGCCGGCCGCGACGGCCTCGCCCGCACGCTGCGCGCCCGCCCGCAGCAGCGCGTCCTCGCCGCGGGTCAACTGCCGGTGGATGTCCCCGCGCTGGAACTCCTCGAAGAGCCCGCGCGAGTCGGCGGGCAGGTCGGGCACATAGGTCCGCTCGAAGACCCGGCGGTCCTCGATCGTCGCGGTCAGCGTGTCGTACTGGCGGTCGGTGAGCGATCCGGCGGCCCGCGCTCCCGCGACGAGGGCGTCCTCGCGCGACACGAACTCCCGTACCCGCACCAACTCGATGACGACCTGGGCCTCGCGCGCGAGCTGTCCGGCCTGGAGCGCGGTGAGCGCGGACTGGACGTCGAAGCCCGGTTCCACGAGGGCGCCGTACTCGCTGACGGCCCGGTCCCAGGAGATGTCGCGGGACAGCACGCGCTCCCGCAGCCCTTCCAGTCCGTCGACGGAATCGAGCATGGCGTCGAGCACCTGTCGCTGCCGGTCGGAGAGCCTGCCTCGGTCCCCCTCCCCGATCGCCTCCCGCATGGCGGTCACGGCACGGTCGGTGCGGCGCTGCTGCTCCATCAGGTCGAGGGCCGCCGCTGTACCGTGGTTCGCCCCCAAGTACGCGGCCGCGAGCCGCCGTTCGATCTGGATCTGGCCGACCGCCGTGTCGACCGGTGTGCCGAAGTCGTCGTACACCCCCTGGACCCGGACGAGCGCACGCAGTTCGCCGGTGACGGAGACCATGGCGAAGCTCCACAGCGCCATGAGGGCGATCACCGGAGCGAGCGCGAGCGCCACGATGCGCGTACGGACCGTGGCGGGACGGCCGAAGGGCCAGCGCATGGTCTCCCCAGGACAGCAGGACGGTCGGGTGGCCGGGCGACGTGTGGTTACCCATCGGTGTTACCCGCTGGTAGCGAGCGCGGATCAACCTACGGGATGGCGCACCCGGACCGCAATGGATTCCTGCACTGCCTCTCTGTTCAACACGCGGGGAGTGCTCGGTTCGATCGACGCGCGGTGCGCGCCCGGTCAGTCGGCCCGGGGCACGTCAAAGGTGGTGACAACCGCGGCGTGGTCCGACGGCCAGTGGTTGCCGGCGACGTCGGGCCAGGGACGCGGGGTGCCGCTGACGAACGTGCGCGAGTCGCGCACCCGCAGCCCGCGATGCAGGACGAAGTCGATCCGGTCCTGCGGCTCGGGCCGCCCGCTGCCGTCCTCGTGCTCCCCATGGATCGGCGACCAGGTGTGCCCCGGATCCCGTACGGGGTCGGGGTGGGCCTCGCGGTAGGAGTCGCGCAGGCCCGCCTCCTCGGCGGCCTTGGTCACGGGCCACTCGACGTCCGGCCGGTCCAGGTGCGAGGGCGCGTTGAAATCACCGACCAGCACCACGGGGGTGGCGTCGGTGGCGGACTCGGCGATCCCTCGGAGGATCTCCCGCATCTGCTCCAGCCGTACGGCTTCGTGGGCGATGAGCTCGTTGGCCGGGAGCCGGTCGAAGGCGGCTTCGTACGGCCCGTACGGCGTGTAGTCGAGGTGGGCGGTCCAGACGTCGACCTCCTGCCCGCCGTCCAGCCGGATCCGGACGCCGGTCCCCCCGTAGAAACCGACGTCCGGATCGCCGAGGCGAGCGGTGATCGGGTAGCGGCTGATGACGCCGAGGTTCTCGCCCGCCCGGTGGTGGTGCCAGCGGAGGGCCTCGGCGAGTTCCTCCGCCGCGTTCCCGTACGTCTCCTGGAGGCCGACCACGTCCGCGCCCGTCTCCGCGATGGCCTTGAGCTGCTTCTCGCGGTGGTCGTCGACCTTGGTGCCGCCGTACCAGAGGTTCCAGCTCATCACCCGCAGCTCACGCGGCGCGACCATGGCGCGCAACCGTGCCGGGGTGACCTCCTCCAGGCTGGCCAGGACGGTGCGCCCGGCCGCGGGGGCGATCGGCGCGAGGGAGGGCACCGCGAGCACGGCGCAGCCCGCCGCCTCGGCGGAGGTGACGCCCGTCTGGGTGTCCTCGACGGCGACGCACGCGGCGGGCTCGACCCCGAGGGCGCGGCAGGCGGCGAGGTACGGGTCGGGGGCGGGCTTGGTGCGCTCGGTGTCGTCGGCGGTGACGGAGACGGCGAAGTGTCCGGCGCCGAGGGCCTCGAGCACGGTGTCGGCCACCGCGCGCGGTGAGGCGGTGACGAGGGCGGTGGGGACGCCCTCGTGCACCAGTTCCTGGAGGAGTCGCAGCGCTCCCGGCCGGGGCACGATGCCGGTGCGGACGCGGTCCGCGAACTCCCTGTGCAGCTCGGCGGCGATCTCCTCGGCCGGAGCGTCCGTGATCCCGCCCAGCCAGGCCGCGGTGTATTCGACGGGCCGACCGAGCACCTCGGCCTGGTCGGCGCCCGTCAGCGGACGCCCGAGCCCGTCGGCCACCTGCTCCACCGCCTCCCACCACAGTCGCTCGGTGTCCACGAGCGTGCCGTCCATGTCGAACAGGACGGCCTGGAGGGTGAGTCGGGAGGTGGTGCGGTGGGTCACGGCGCTCTCTTTCGTCGGTGGGGGGTGTCGGTGGCCGGGCTTCGACGGGCGAAACCCGGCCCTTCTTCAGTTCGTGCGCTCGGCGACCAGCACCGCCCGCTCCGGCAGGCTCACCGTTACGGCGGCACCCGATCCGAGCACCGCGGCCTCGTGCGTGGGCAGGTCGGCCTTGACCTCGGTCCCGTCCGCCAGCCGCACGGAGACCCGGGTGGCCGCCCCGAGGAAGGCGGTGGCCACGACACGCGCGTCACCGGCGTCGTCCGGGCGCACCCCCACCGCCTCGGGCCGTACGAGCACATCCACCTCCCGTACGGCGGGCGCGTCCCCGTCCACCGGCAGCCGCTGACCGAGGACCTCGACCGTCTCGCCGTCCAGGTGTCCCGGAATCCGGCTCATCGTGCCCACGAACTCGGCGACGAATGCGGTGGCGGGACGCCCGTACAACTCGGCGGGCGCGGCGCACTGTTCCAGCTTCCCGGCCCGCATGACCGCGACCCGGTCCGCCATGGACAACGCCTCTTCCTGATCGTGCGTCACGAACAGGGTGGTGATGCCGAGTTCCTGCTGGAGACGGCGGATCTCCTCGCGGAGATTGAGCCGCACCTTGGCGTCCAGTGCGGAGAGCGGCTCGTCGAGCAGCAGCACACGCGGCCGCAGGGCGAGCGCGCGGGCCAGCGCGATGCGCTGCTGCTGGCCACCGGAGAGCTGGTGCGCGAACCGCTCGCCCTTGTCGGCGAGACCCACGAGGTCGAGCAACTCGGCGGCGCGGGCTCGCCGTTCGGCCGTACGCACCTTGCGCATCCGTAGTCCGAAGGCCACGTTGTCGAGGGCGCTCAGATGCGGGAAGAGGCTGTACGACTGGAAGACCATGCCGGCGTCACGGCGGTGTGCCGGGACGCGCGTGACATCCTCGCCGTCCACCAGCACCTCACCGGAGTCGGGGTGTTCGAACCCGGCGAGCATGCGCAGCGCGGTGGTCTTGCCGCAGCCGGACGGGCCGAGCAGAGCGAGGAGTTCTCCGGGCTGAACGGTGAGATCCAGTCCGTCGAGGGCGACGGTCGGGCCGAACTCCCGGCGCAGACCCCGGAATTCAACGGTGGCGGCCTTGGCGCCCGCGGCCTTCTCAAGCGTGGTGACGGTCATGGTTCATCCCCGGGAAGCGGTACGGGAGCGCCCGCCGAGCCCGGCGAGCGAGAGGAGCAGGGCCCAGGTGACGAGCAGACTGAGCACGGAGACGGCGACGGACAGCTGGGCCTGCGAGCCGCCGACGCTGTAGATCCACACGGCGAACGGCTGGAAGCCGAGCAACTGGGCGACCGTGAACTCGCCGAGGACCAGGGCCAGGGTGAGGAAGGAGGCGTTGAGCAGCGCCCCGCGCAGATTGGGCAGCACGACCCGGACCAGCGCCTGCGGCCAGCCCGCGCCGCAGCTGCGGGCCGCCTCGACCAGGGTGCGTACATCGACGGCGCGCAGTCCGGCGTCGAGCGCCCGGTACACGAACGGCAGCGCCATCACGACGTACGCGAGGACGAGGACGAACGGGAAGTCCGGGTTCTGGATCGCCACGAACGTCTGGAACAGCGGCGTACGGGAGAGATGTTCGGGTCCCCACTTCAGGACCGTGCTGATCCCGGCGACGAACGCGATCGGCGGCACGACCAGCGGCAGCGAGCAGACCACCTCGACGACGGGCCGCAGCCGGGGTGCGCCGAGCCGCAGCGCGACCATGGCGGGCACCATCAGCAGCAGCACCACGGCGATGGTGGCGGCGGCCAGCTCCAGCGAGAGCAGCAGACTGGAGACGAAGCCGTCGGCGCCGATGATCCGGCTGTACGCGTCGAAGGTGATCCCCTGGCCGGGCACGTCGACCGTGAAGATCACGGACGCGGCGAGCGGCACCAGGAAGTACACCGCGGCGAGGGCGAGGACGACCCAGCGCCAGAGGTTCAGGCGAGCCATCGCGCACTCCGTCGTTGCAGGGGCAGGTACACGGCCATGACCAGGCCCGCGATGAGGACCATGTCGAGGCTGAGGGCGAGCGCCACGTTCTCCTGGCCGACCATCACATTGCCGGAGATGGCGTCGGCGATCTGCAGGGTGACCAGCGGGACCGCGCTGCCCACCATGGCCGCGGCGGTGGCGTACGCGGCGAAGGCACTGCCGAAGAGGAGGACCAGACCGCCGAGCAGCGAGGGCGCGAGCACGGGCAGGGCGACATGGCGCCAGTACTGGACGGTGGTGGCGCCGTTGTTCTGCGCCGCCTCGCGCCACTGGGAACGCAGTCCGTCGAGGGCCGGTGTGATGGTGAGGACCATCAGCGGAATCAGGAAGTAGAGGTAGACGAGGGTCAGTCCCCAGAAGCTGTAGAGGTTCCAGCCATGGTCCTTGAGCCCCAAGTGGGTGGTCAGCACACCGGCGTTGCCGAGGGTGGCGACGAAGGCGAAGGCGAGGGGGACGCCGCCGAAATTGGCGAGGACGCCGGAGGCGGTGAGCACGGCCTCCCGCAGCGCTCGGAAGCGGGAGGTCACCACCGCCTGGGCGAGCGGCAGTCCGAGGACGGTCGCGATGCCCGCGGAGACGGCGGACAGCTTGACGCTGCCGAGGAGGGCGGTGAGGTAGGCACCCTGCACGGAGTCGGTCATGTTGGCCGCGCTGTAGGAAGTGGCGCCCGTGGCCTGGTCCTTGACCGTGAAGGCACCGTTCAGCATGGCCAGCGCGGGAATCCCGAAGGCGACGGCCACGACGACGAGCAGCGGGACGACGGCGAGCCAGCCGGGCGCGCGGCGCCGCCGCTGCTGGTCAGCAGCGGCGGGCGCCACGTCGGCCGGGGCCTCGGTGAGGACGGTGGTCATCCGGAGACGGCCTTGCCCCAGCCCTGGGCGAGGACGCCCTTGGCCTTGCTCTGCTGGGCCTCGGTCGGGAAGCTCGGCGTGCCCGAGACCTCGGGGAGCTTGGCGGCGGCGGTCTTGTCGAGCGTGCCGGCCTTCTCCATCGCGGTCATCAGGGCCGGACGGGCGTAGCCCTTGAGCCAGAGGTTCTGACCCTCGGCGCTGTACAGGTACTCCTGCCACAGGCGGGCGGCGGCCGGGTGCGGGGCGCCCTTGTTGATGGCCTGGGAGTAGTACTGGGAGAACTTGCCGTCGGTCGGGACGGTGACCTTCCAGTCCACGCCCTTGGACTTGAACTCGTCGGCGTAACCGGCGTTCAGGTAGTCCCAGTCGATGCTGATGGGCGTCTCGCCCTTCTCGACCGTGGCCGGCGTCGACTCGACCGGCGTGTAGTTGCCGTTCTTCTTCAGCTTGGCGAAGAAGTCCAGGCCGGGCTGGATGTCGTCGAACGAACCGCCATCGGCGAGCGAGGCCGCGTAGACGCCGCCGAAGGCCGAACCTGACTTGGTCGGGTTGCCGTTGAGGGCGACCTGACCCTTGTACTGCGGCTTCAGCAGGTCCTTGAAGGTCGTCGGGCACTCCTTGACCTTCTTGGCGTCGCAGCCGATGGAGATGTAGCCGCCGTAGTCGTTGTACCACCGCCCCTTCGGGTCCTTCTGGCCCTCGGGGATGTCACCGAAGGAGGCGACCTCGTAGGGCGCGAGCAGCCCCTGCTGGGCGGCGCTCAGAGCGAAGGAGCTGCCGAGGTCGAGGACGTCGGGCGCACGGTCCTGGCCCTTGCGCGACGTGACGGCGTTGATCTCGTCCTGGCTGGCGCCGTCGGGGTTCTCGACCTCGACCTTGATGCCGTACTTCTTCTTGAAGCCGTCGATCAGGGCGCCGTAGTTGGCCCAGTCGCGGGGCAGCGCGATCGCATGCAGCGTGCCCTCTTTCTTGGCGGCCTTGACCAGGGCGTCGAGGCCGCCGAAGTCCGCGGCCGAGGTCGCGGTGGCCGCGCTCTTGCCGTTGGCGGTGGTCGCCTTGTCGTCGGGAGCGGCGCCGCAGGCGCTCAGGGCGAGTGCGGCGGCGACGGCGAGGCCGCCGGTGAGGACGGCGGTCCTCGGCAGGAACACGGTCACGGTCTCTCCAGGAGTACGCACGAGGGTGTGGTGGGACGGAGAACTTGTTTGAACAAGTTGGCCCCAGTAGGCCCGGCGATGGTGTCCTGTTCGTAAACTTTGGCGAAACCGTGACCTCTGATTCCCTGCACAATCCCGGCCCGCTCCGATCACCCTCGTATCTCGATTAGGCTGGTCACGCTGTGCACAACAGTCGAATCAGAGGGGAAGCATGGCGGCGCGACACGAGGAGATCGCCGATGAGCTGCGGCGGGCGATCGACCGCGAGGAGTACACGGTGGGCAGTCTGCTGCCCGCGGAGACGGACCTCGCGGCCCACTACGGCGTCTCACGCGGCACGGTCCGCCAGGCGGTGGCGGCCCTGACCACCGAGGGGCTCATCGGCTCCCGCCAGGGCGCCCGCCGCGTGGTTCTGGCCAGCCGCCGCAGCCAGAGCTTCGCCGAACTGCGCAGCTTCGCCCAGTGGGCGCGCGCC
This sequence comes from Streptomyces albiflavescens, assembly GCF_014645835.1. Taxonomy (GTDB): domain Bacteria; phylum Actinomycetota; class Actinomycetes; order Streptomycetales; family Streptomycetaceae; genus Streptomyces; species Streptomyces albiflavescens. Next base: position 327,308 of record NZ_BMMM01000008.1, on the reverse strand, counting down.
ATGGGGCGCGAGGCGACGGGCCATGTGGTGTCCCAGGAATATCAGCCGGCCACCGCGGAGGACGCCGTACGTCTCCAACTCCCGGAGAAGACACCCGTGTTGCACGTCCTGCGCGTCCGCGGCCTGGACGGCGAACCGGTCCTGCTGGAGCGGACCGTGTACGCGGGCTGGATCTCCCCCGCTGTCGAGGCCATCGAGCCGGAGTGCCCCTCGGTCACCCAGCGGCTCTTCGAGGACACCGGGCTGGTCTTCGCCTACGGCGAGCACGTCATCGACGCGGTGGCGGCCGGCGCTCAGGACGCCGACCTCCTGGGCGTCCGCCGCACCAGCCCGCTCCTGCGCGTCCGCCGCGTCACCACCACACGCGAAGGGCGCCCGGTGGAGTGGTCCGACGACCGCTACCGCTCGGACGCCGTGAGCTTCAGCGTGCACAACTCGATCGGTAACAACGCACTGGCGAGGAAAACGGCGGAGTGAGCACCGGCGCCCCAAAGGGGCGCGGGGAACCGCGCGATCAGCCACCCACAACCCGCGGCCGCGATCACATCGGCCACAGGCGCCTACGCCGGCGACCCGGAAGGCCTACGTAGGCGACCCGGAAGAAAACCTGCGCAGCAACGGCGAGAGCACCAGCACGGACTTCGTCCGCTCCACGAAGGGCTCGCCCGCGATCCGCTCCAGCACCCGCTCGAAGTGCCGCATGTCGGAGGCGAAGACCTGCACGACCGCGTCCGCCTCCCCGGTGACGGTGGAGGCGGCCACGACCTCCTGGTACCGCTCGAGCCCCCGCTGAATCGTCTCCGGCGAGGTGTTCCGGCGGCAGTAGATCTCGACGAACCCCTCGGTCTCCCATCCGAGCGCCGCCGGGTCCACCCGAACGGTGAATCCGGTGATGGCGCCGGTGGCACGCAATCGGTCCACCCGGCGCTTCACGGCCGGCGCGGACAGGCCGACCAGTTGGCCGATGTCGGCGTAGGAGCGGCGGGCGTCCTCGGCGAGGGCGTGCACGATGCGTTCGTCGAGATCGTTCAGCACTGCGGGTGATTCACTTTTCTGCGAGTTGTTCTGCGGTTGCGGCTTCCCCGGTGGCGACACGGGACCGGCGGTAGCCGTAACTGAAGTAGAACACGAGCCCGACGGCCATCCAGACCCCGAAGACCACCCAGGTGACGGTCGACAGGCTGCCCATCATCCACACGCACAGGACGAAGCCGATCGCGGGCAGCACGGGCGACAGCGGAACCCGGAAGGTGCGCCGCATGTCCGGGCGTGTCCGGCGCAGCACCACGACGGCGATGTTGACCAGCGCGAAGGCGAAGAGCGTACCGATGCTGGTGGCGTCGGCGAGCTGGCCGAGCGGAATCGCGGCGGCGAGGACACCGCAGAACAGCGAGACGATCACGGTGTTGGCGCGGGGTGTACCCGTCTTCGGGTTGACTCGCGCGAAGACCTTGGGCACGAGCCCGTCACGGGACATCGCGAACAGGATGCGGGTCTGGCCGTACAGCACGGTCAGGACGACGCTCGCGATGGCGATGACGGCGCAGGCGGCCAGCAGCGTGCCCCAGAAGGTCTGCCCGGTGACGTCCTTCATGATCTCGGCGAGCGCGGCCTCCGAGTCGTTGAACCGCTGCCAGGGCTTCGCGCCGACGGCGACGGCCGCGACGAGGACGTACAGGGCCGTCACGATGACCAGCGAGAGCATGATCGCGCGCGGCAGGTCGCGCTGCGCGTCCTTGGCCTCTTCGCCGGCGGTGGAGGCGGCGTCGAAGCCGATGTACGAGAAGAAGAGCGTGGCACCGGCGGCGCTGACGCCCGCCATGCCGAGCGGCATGAAGTGCTCGTAGTTGCCGGACCGGAAGCCCTGGATGCCGATCGCGCAGAAGAGGACCAGCGCGGCGATCTTCACGCACACCATGATCGTGTTGGCGCGCGCGGACTCCTTGGCCCCGCCGAGCAGGAACGCCATGGCGAGCAACACGACGATCAGCGCGGGCAGGTTGAAGATGCCGCCGTCGCCGGGCGGCGCGGACAGGGCGTTCGGGATGGTGACGCCGATCGTGCCGTCGAGCAGTTCGTTCAGGTACTCGCCCCAGCCGACCGCGACCGCGGCCACCGACACGCCGTACTCCAGGACCAGACACCAGCCGCAGATCCAGGCGATCAGCTCGCCCATCGTTGCGTACGCATACGAGTACGAGGACCCCGACACCGGGATGGTGCCCGCCAGCTCGGCATACGAGAGGGCGGAGAAGAGCGCCGTGAGACCGGCGATCACGAACGACAGGGTGACCGCGGGCCCGGCCTTGGGGACGGCCTCCCCGAGGACGACGAAGATGCCGGTGCCGAGCGTGGCACCGATGCTGATCATGGTCAGCTGCCACAGGCCGAGGGAGCGCCGCAGGCTGCCGCCCTCTCCCTGGCCACCCTCGGCGACCAGGCGTTCCACGGGCTTGCGGCGCATGAGGCGCGCGCCGATCCCCGGGGACGGTGGGGAGGATGTAGTGCGGGACTGCGGGGGTGCGCCTTGGTCGAGCACGCGCTGGCTCCTTCATCGCTGCCGGTCGGGACGGCGGGGACCGGCGGCACCCCTGCGAGCAGGAACCCACCGAGCGGGGTCCCCGCCACGCCTATGTACAGCGCATGACCCTATGAGTCCGGCCTTCACGGGCGTAATGCAGCAACCTTGCGCATCTCCGCAAGTTCGTTGCGTTCATCGCATCTCGGCGCATGTTCGTTGCGCGGGGCCTTTCGATGGTTGCGCAAGGCGCCTTTCCGCCCCTGAGCGAGGTTCCGGAAGCCCCCGGATTGACGCCTCGTCAGTTCTGCTTCATGGTGCTCGCCACTCGATACGCGAGGCACGGCGTGGACCTGGATGTCCTGTACGGGATCGGCGTACTGAAGCCCTGAAGAGAGCGGCACCCTTGCGGCACACGTCGCTCGCGGTCCAGTACGGAGGCCGTGGAGTTCGGGCCGCGCCGAATACGTGTCAACCCCGTTCCGTCCGGGGCCGTTTGGACGCCGCGGGTCGCCGCGCTGCCGGGCACGGAGGGCCGCGGCCGCAACGCCGAGAACACGCACGCGGGCACGATCGAGCCCGCTCCCGTTCGCCCCCCGCCGGCTCGTCCAGGGCGACTCGATCGTCGAGGGCCGGGCGGCGCCCCGCCCGCACCTCGCCCGGCCCGCCATCGCCGGACGCGCACGCGGCGTCGACACGGTCAGCCTCGGCCAGGCGCGGCACGCGGCACGCGGCACGCGGCACGCGGCACGCGGCACGCGGCGAACCTCACCCCCGGCCGAGCAACTTGCCTCGCTCGACGCCGACTTGATGACCGACGTCTTCGGCCCAGTGGCGATACGGAAGACGGTGTGACGTCCCTGCCGGCGCGCGGAGCCGCGCCCCGGCGTCAGCCCTCGTCCGGCCCCCCGGCGATCGCCCGCGCCTGCGCCACGTCCTCCTCGTCGAAACCCAGCTGCCCGGGCCGCCCGTACGCCGCCGCCTGCGCGTCGATCCAGCGCGTGTGGGCCTCCCAGGCGGCCTGCTTGCTGGTGCCGAGGGCCGCGCCAATCTGCGACCAGGAGGCGCCGGACTCGCGGGCGGCGCGGACGGTGAGCTGACGGCCGTACGCCGCCTTGCGGGCGACCACCTCGCTCAGCGCGAGGAGTTCCAGCAGCTCGGCCCGGCCGAGCGCCTCGGCATCGCTCCCGGCCCCGGCGAGCGACTCCCGCACACGCAGCTCGTCGAGGCGGGCCACGGCGGTCAGCAGGGTGTACTGCGGCTCGATGCTCTGCGGTGTCGTCGTCATGCCTGCAGCGTCGCGTCAGGCAGGCTTGACGTCAAGAGGGCTTGACGCTGCGCCCGGGGAGGGAGAGCTCCTTGACCAGGAACACACAGGGGTCGGCGCACTCGTGCCGCTCACCGTCGGCGGCCAGGTGCGCATAGCGGTCGACATACGCCGCGGTGGGCCGGTAGCCGAGCCGTGCGTAGAGCGCGGCGGCACGCGGGTTGTCCTCGCCGACGCCGAGCCCCATGAGCCCGATGCCGCGCGCGATCGCCCTCTGCTCGGCGGCACGCACGAGAGCACCGCCGATGCCCCGGGAGCGCAGCGACTCGGGCCACACGAGCAGCCCGTTGAGCTCGGGACAGCCCGGCCGCGCTGCCCGCACCTCGGGCGCCGCGCACCCGGTCCAGCGGATCTCCGCATGCCCCACGGGCCGATCGTCGAGCCAGGGAATCAGATAGGTACTGTCACCGGCCTCCTGGCGCGCGAAACGCGCCCGGTGGTTGCCGTCGACGCTGTTCGACGGCATGAAGTGGTCAAGGACCGCGAGGTCCTCGACCGAGCAGTCCTCAATTCTCATCCGGCCGAGCCTAGGGCCTGTCGTCACCTTCCCGTCTGCCCCGCGACGACGGGAATGTGACGACGGCCCTAGCGAGCGCCCCGCACACGTACGGCCCCTTTTCCCGCCGGGAAAAGGGGCCGCGACGAGCGGAGCGAGCGCGTCAGTTCCAGCTGGCGTGCAGCGGCTTGCCCTCGGCGTAGCCGGCCGCGCTCTGGATGCCGACGACGGCCTTCTCGGCGAACTCCTCCAGGGAGTTGGCGCCCGCGTAGGTGCAGGAGGAGCGGACGCCCGCGATGATCGAGTCGATCAGGTCCTCGACGCCCGGACGGGTCGGGTCGAGGAACATGCGCGAAGTGGAGATGCCCTCCTCGAACAGCGCCTTGCGGGCACGGTCGTACCCCGACTCCTCGCTGGTGCGGTTGCGCACCGCGCGCGCGGACGCCATGCCGAACGACTCCTTGTACAGGCGCCCGTCGGCGTCCTGCTGAAGGTCGCCCGGGGACTCGTACGTACCCGCGAACCAGGAACCGATCATCACGTTGGACGCACCGGCGGCCAGCGCCATGGCGACGTCGCGCGGGTGACGGACACCGCCGTCGGCCCACACGTGCTTGCCGTACTTCCTGGCCTCGGCGGCGCACTCCAGGACGGCCGAGAACTGCGGCCGGCCGACGCCGGTCATCATGCGGGTGGTGCACATGGCGCCGGGGCCCACACCGACCTTGACGATGTCCGCGCCCGCGTCGATGAGGTCCTTGACGCCCTCGGCGGCGACGATGTTGCCCGCGACGATCGGGACCTGCGGATCGAGCGCGCGCACCGTCCTGATCGCGCTGATCATCGACTCCTGGTGGCCGTGCGCGGTGTCGATGACGAGCGTGTCGACGCCCGCGTCGAGCAGCTGCTTGGCCTTGCCCGCGACATCGCCGTTGATGCCGACGGCGGCGGCGATGCGCAGCTTGCCGTTCGCGTCGGTGGCCGGGGTGTACAGCGTGGCGCGCAGGGCGCCCTTGCGGGTCAGGATGCCGGCGAGCTTGCCGTCCGCGTCCACGGCGGGGGCGTAGCGGCGGTTGGCGTGGTCGAGCGTGTGGAAGGCCTCGCGCGGCTCGATGTCGGCGTCGAGGAGCAGCAGGTCCCGGGACATGACCTCGGTCAGCTGCGTGAAGCGGTCCACGCCGGTGAGGTCGGCGTCGGTGACCACGCCGACCGGGCGGCCGTCCTCCTCCACGACGACGCCGGCGTTGTGCGCGCGCTTGTTCAGCAGCGCCAGCGCGTCGGCGACGGTCTGGTGGGGGGCGAGGACGATCGGGGTGTCGAGCACCAGGTGGCGTCCCTTGACCCAGGAGATGACCTCGGTGATGACCTCGATCGGGATGTCCTGCGGGATGACGACGAGGCCACCGCGGCGGGCGACGGTCTCGGCCATCCGGCGGCCCGCGATGGCGGTCATGTTGGCGACGACGAGCGGGATGGTGGTGCCCGTGCCGTCCGGGGAAGCGAGGTCCACGCCCTGACGCGAGCCGACCGCGGAGCGGCTGGGCACCATGAAGACGTCGTCGTACGTCAGGTCGTACGGGGGCTGGATGTCATTGAGGAAACGCACGTGCTGCACATCCCAGTCGATCAGAGGTGGCCCCCGGACAGGTCAGCCAGGGGGAAGAGCACGTACTTCATTGTCCCATGTCGGCCTGTATGCGTTGCCCGGACAGATCATCCAGGCTGGTCGGAGGGCAGTTGGTCGGATCCTCCAAGGGAGAGCATGACGGCGAGCGTCGCGTTGTGCTCCTGGTAGTGCCCCGCGGCCGATGCCAGGACCTCCTGGGCGATCTCCCACTCGTCGGGGCGCCCGACCGCGTAGGGTCGCCAGCCGCTCACCACGAGCAGCCGGCCCGGGGTCGCGGGCCCCCAGTCGGGGTCGCCCAGGACATCGGCGAGCGCGTCCCAGTTCCGGCCGAACCACCCGGGCAGGTCGAGGGCGCGGACGCAGCGCTCCATGAAGGCGCTCTTGTCCTCGACGCCGGTGAGGTCGAGTTCCGTGACCTCCCATCCGGCCGCGCGGCACACGTCCGCGAAGGGCCCGTGAGTCATCTCAGCACCGCCCTGAACGACTTGTAGTGATCATCGCTGTAGTAGATCTCACCGCCCTGCCCGGTGACAATGCGCCGGGCTCCGCGGTCTCGCTCGCCGGGGGTCTTGACCGTGTACTCGTGGTAATAACCGCGGGGTTGCTTCGGCAGCAGCCGCTCGAAGTTGCCGAAGACGATGCCGTCCCTGGCGTACGGGAAGGGGCCGCCCCTGTCGATGAGGGCGAGGGTCTGACGGGCCTCGGCGGGCAGCTGGGCCTCGGTGACGGTCCGCATGCCGCCGGCCCAGGACGGGGCCGCCGTCGAGGCACGGGTGTCGGAGACGCTCGCGTCCGTCGACGAGCAGCCCGACAGCAGCACGCCGAGGCACAGGAACAGGCCCGCAAACGCGCGAGGGACGGACCGCAGCAGCATGACGTCGATGCTGCCACGGCCGCCCCCTCGCGGCGCGCCGTGCGGAACCCTCAGGACCCGTCGGGGTCCGCCCGGTTCAGTGCCGGTCGCGGCGTCGGCCCCGCCGTCATCAGATAGTCCGCGGCCGATGTGTCCGTCACCAGGCTGGTGACGAGCCCGGAACGCAGCACCGCGTCGATGGCGGCCGCCTTGCGCTGCCCGCCCGCGATGGCGACGACCTCCGGGATCCGCCGCAGCCGGTCGGCCTCGACCGTGATGCAGCGTTCGCCCAGGTCACGGCCGACCCGTCGGCCCTCGGCGTCGAAGAGGTGCGCGGACATCTCGGCGGCGACACCGAGCGACGCGTAGTGCGCGCGCTCCTCGTCGCTGAGCATGTCGTGCACCGTGGAGATGCCCGGCTCCCAGGAACCGATGGACACGCACGCGACCGTGACCTTGTCGAAGTACTCGAAGGCGCGGGCGATCCCGGTCTGGTTGCGCAGCGCGGCCGCGGTGGCCGCGTCGGGCAGCAGCATCGGCGCATAGATGGGGTGGGCGTCCCCGCCCGACACCTGGGCGGCTCGCCGCACCGCCTCCACCGAACCGCGCTCGGCGGTCCCGGCGTCGTACACGCCCGTCAGCTGCACCACCGTGCACGGCGGGAGCCGGTCGAGCGCGGCCGCCATGTGAATGGTGGAGCGGCCCCAGGCGAGGCCGAGGACATCGCCCTCGTTGACGAGCTCGCCGAGCAGGTCGGCGGCCACTTCTCCGAGGTTCTCCGGATCGGGCGACTCCTCGGCCTCGGCCGGGGACTCGACCACAACGGCGTGCCGGAGGCCGTAGCGGGCACGCAGCGCGTCGGAGCGCTCCGCGTCCAGCTCGGCGGGCACGCGGATCTCGATCCTCACCAGATCCCGTTCGAGAGCGGTCTCCAGGACCCGGGCCACCTTGAAGCGGCTGACGCCGAACTCCTCCGCGATCTGGATCTTGGACTTGCCCTCGAGGTAGAAGCGGCGGGCCATGGCCGCCGCCTGCACCAGCTCAGCGGGTCCCATCCGCATGGCTGACCGGCCCGCCGACATACCCGACACGGCGATCTCCTCACTGCTGTTCACACTCTGGATTCGCCGTTCATCCTTGCAGATCCGGCGTACTTGATCAGCCCGGATGGGCGGCGTTCACGTTCCCTTGGCTCAGTGGTCGCACGCCCACGCCGCATGAGCCGTCGCCTCCCGTGCCTGGGTGCGCAATGCACGTACCGCCTGGGACGGGTCCGATGCCCCGTACACCGCGGACCCGGCGACGAAGACATCGGCTCCCGCCTCCGCGCATCGCTCGATGGTGGACGCCGACACACCGCCGTCGACCTGGAGCCACAGTTCGAGGCCGTGCTTGCTGATCAGCTCACGGGTGCGGCGGATCTTCGGGAGCATGATGTCGAGGAACGCCTGGCCGCCGAAGCCGGGCTCGACCGTCATGATCAGCAGCATGTCGAGCTCGGGGAGCAGGTCCTCGTACGGCTCGATGGGTGTCGCGGGCTTGAGCGCCATGGAGGCGCGGGCACCCATGGCCCGGATCTCGCGGGCGAGTCGCACCGGCGCGGCGGCCGCTTCGGCGTGGAAGGTGACGGACCCGGCACCCGCTTCCACGTACTGGGGGGCCCACCGATCGGCGTCCTCGATCATCAGATGGCAGTCCAGCGGCGTGTCCGTCGCACGGACCAGCGACTCTACGACCGGCACACCGAGCGTGAGGTTCGGTACGAAATGGTTGTCCATGACGTCGACGTGGAGCCAATCGGCTCCTTCCACCGCCCTTGCCTCCTCGGCAAGACGGGAGAAGTCGGCGGACAGGATGCTGGGGTTGATCTGCACGGCCATGCCCCAAGACTGCCATGCCCGGCACCGGTTGCTCTCCTCGGTCCAGACCTAGGACGTTCTACGGATGTTGTACAGCGGCCCGACATGCCATGCTGGGCCGCCGACCGGCTCCAGATACGGCTACGGGGGTGGCCATGACGGACGGCAAAGAGCGCCATGTGCGCCAGGGACTCATCGGATTCGTGTGTGGGCGGCGCAGCAAGTGGCTGATCGTCCGCCTGTGGCTGGTGGCGCTCGTGGTGGCGGCGCCGCTCGCCTCCAAGCTCACCGACGCCCAGGACAACGACGCGGCCTCCTGGCTGCCCGGATCCGCCGAGTCCACCCAAGTCCTGGACACGTCCAACAAGTTCAGGCCCGAGCAGATCCCCGCGGTCGTCGTGTACGCCCGCGAGGGCGGCCTGACCGCCCAGGACAAGCAGGCGATCGCCCAGGGCGCCCAGCGGATCAAGGGGCTCACCGCACACGGCGTACGCGGCGCCGAGACGCGCGGCCCCGTCTACAACAACCCGACCGCCCCCGAAGCCGCCCAGATCTACGTGCCGATCACGATGGACAAGAAGGGCTGGGAGGAGATCGCGCCCGCGGTCGACTCCATCCGTGACCAGGCCGGCAAGGGCGGCGGCGGGCTCGCGGTGCACATCACGGGCCCGGGCGGCACCTCCGCCGACTTCTCCAAGGCCTTCGAGGGCATCGACTCGACGCTGCTGTTCTCCGCGATGGGCGTCGTGATCGTGATGCTGCTGCTCACCTACCGCAGTCTCACCCTGATCTTCGTCCCGCTGATCGGTGTGGTCGCCGCGCTCTTCACGTCCCAGGCGCTGATCTATCTCCTCGCGAAACACGCGGGCCTGACGGTCAACGGGCAGAGTGCGGGCATCCTCACGGTCCTCGTCTTCGGCGCGGGCACCGACTACGCGCTCCTCCTGGTCGCCCGCTACCGCGAGGAGCTGCGCCGCCACGAGGACCGGCACGAGGCGATGGCCCTCGCCCTGAACCGTGCGGGCCCGGCGGTGCTGGCGTCCGGGGCCACGGTCGTCCTGAGCATGCTGGTGCTGTTGGCCGCCGAGATGAACTCGACGCGGGGCCTGGGCCCGGTCGCCGCGATCGGTGTGGCCGTCGCCCTCCTCGCCATGGTCACGCTCTTCCCGGCCCTGCTGCTGGTCTTCGGCCGCTGGATCTTCTGGCCGGCCATCCCGCACTTCGGCTCGTCCGACCCCACCGCGAGCGGCGTCTGGGCCCGGATGGGCCGCCGTATCGCCCGCCGCCCGCGCGTCGTCTGGGGCGCCACCGCCCTCGCCCTGGCGGCCCTCTCCCTCGGCCTGCTGCAGATCCGCGCCGAAGGGATCAGCAACGCGGACGCGTTCACCGGCAAGCCGGACTCGATCACCGGCCAGGAGATCTCCGAGCGGTACTTCCCGGCAGGCAGCGGTGATCCGCTGGTCATCGTCTCCAGCCAGGCCCGCGGCGAACGGGTGCGCAGCGCGGTGGCCGGTACGAAGGGAGTGGTGCCGAACAGCATCACCGTGCCCGCCGGTACGAAACCGTCGTACGACGGCAAGGTGCTGTTCGAGGCGACGATGACCGATCCCGCCGACAGCGAGGCCGCGAAACGGACGGTCGAGCGTGTACGGGACGCCGTGCACGCCGTGCCGGACGCCGACGCGCGGGTGGGCGGCGGGACCGCGGCCCTGCTCGACATGGACGCGGCGACCACCCACGACAACATCCTGATCATCCCGGCGGTCCTGCTGGTCGTCCTGCTCATCCTGGGCGTGCTGCTGCGTGCCCTGGTGGCGCCGCTGCTGCTGATCGGGACGGTCGTGCTGTCCTTCGCGGCAGCGCTCGGCGCCAGCGCGCTGGCCTTCCGGCACATCTTCGACTACGCGGGCGAGCAGACGGACTTCCCGCTGTTCGTCTTCGTCTTCCTGGTCGCCCTCGGCATCGACTACAACATCTTCCTGACCACCCGGATCCGCGAGGAGGCCGCTCGCCAGGGCACCCGGGCCGGTGTGGTGACGGGCCTGGCGGCGACGGGCGCGGTCATCACGTCCGCGGGACTGGTCCTGGCCGGCACCTTCGCCGCGCTCGGCACCCTCCCGATGGTCGCCTTCGCCGAGATCGGCTTCGCGGTGGCCCTGGGCGTCCTCCTGGACACCTTCGTCGTGCGGTCGATCCTGGTGACGTCGCTGTTCCTGGACGTGGGACCCAAGGTGTGGTGGCCGCACCGACTGGCCCAGGAGGGTGGCTCGGGACGGCCGGCGGCGACGCCGTCACAGGCTCCGGAACCGGCGCCGCAGCCCGACTAGGACGGGCGGGGGGCCAGGTCAGCCGGTCCTGCGGATCAGCGCCAGGTACATGGCGTCCGTGCCGTGCAGATGCGGCCACAGCTGTACGTCGGGGCCGTCGCCCAGGGCCGGTACGCCCGGCAGGAGCGGGCGGGCGTCGAGCAGCTCGGCGGAGCCGTCGTCGTAGTGCTTGAGCACGTCGTCGACGACCGCGCGGGTCTCGGCGAGGTGCGGCGAGCAGGTCGCGTACCCGACGACACCACCGACCCGCACCGAGTCGAGCGCCGTGCGCAGCAGCCCGCGCTGGAGCGGAGCGAAGCCGTCCAGGTCCTCGGGGCGGCGCCGCCAGCGGGCCTCGGGACGGCGGCGCAGCGCGCCCAGACCCGTGCAGGGCACATCCATGAGCACGCGGTCGAAGGTGCCGGGCCGCCACGGCGGACGGGTGCCGTCGGCGGCGATCACCTGATACGGCCCGGGGTTGCCGGCGAGCGCCTTCGCCACCAGGCCCGCCCGGTGCGGCTGCTTCTCCGAGGCGAGCAGGACGGCACCGCGCTCGGCGGCGAGCCCCGCCAGCATGGCGGCCTTGCCACCGGGTCCGGCGCAGCCGTCCAGCCAGGCCCTGTCGGGTCCGTCGAGCGGCGCGTTCGCCAGAGCGAGCGCGACCAGTTGGCTGCCCTCGTCCTGGACGCCCGCACGGCCCTCCCGTACGGCGTCGATGGCGCCCGGTTCGCCGCCCTCGGTGAGCCGCACGGCATACGGCGACCAACGGCCGGGCAGCGCGGACTCGTCCCCGAGTACGTCGAGGAGCTCATCGGCGGTGGAACGTCCGGGCCGGGCGACAAGGGTCACCTCGGGCCGTTCATTGTCGGCTTCGAGCAGATCCTCGATGCCCGCACGGCCGCCGCCCAGCGAGTCCCACAGCGCGGAGACGACCCAGCGTGGGTGCGAGTGCACGACGGCGAGATGGTCCTCGGGGTCCTCGTCGTAGGGCGGCGCGACCTGCTCCAGCCAGCCGTCGAGATCCTGCTGCGCGACCTTGCGCAGTACGGCGTTGACGAACTTGGCCCGCCCGTCGCCGAGCACGACACGGGCGAGCTCGACGGAGGCCGAGACGGCGGCGTGCGTGGGAATCCGCGTCCCGAGCAGCTGATGCACACCGAGGCTGAGCACATCGAGCACCGGCGGATCGACTTCCCTGAGCGGCCGGTCGACACAGGCCGCGATGACGGCGTCGTACGTCCCCTGCCGGCGCAGCGTCCCGTAGACCAGCTCGGTCGCCAGCGCCGCGTCCCGCCCGTCGAAGTCGCCCTTCTCGCGCGCCTTGCGCAGCAGCGGCGGCAGAACGAGGTTCGCGTACGCGTCCCGCTCGTCCACGGCCCGCAGCGCCTCGAAGGCGAGCATGCGGACCGGGTCCTTCTGCGGACGGCGGTAGGGCTTGCCGGGCTTGCGCGGCCGACGGGACTGCTCACTCACGAAAAAGGTGCTCCGGATTCTGGATGGTTCGACCCGTCCAGCCTACGTCCGGACGGGCGCGTGGAGCCCTGCGGGCGGCGTACGCCGGGGCGGGCGTGGGCGCGCGTCGCCTGCGCGGAGTGCCCGCAGAGGCGGACGTCGGCGGGGGCGCGGCGTGGGCGGCCCCCGCGGGTCGCGTCCGCCGGTCAGACCCCGAGGCGCTCCCCGGAGTGGATCCGCACGCCGCGCGCCCAGTCGGCGGCGCGCATCGGCTTCTTGCCCTGGGCCTGGACCCAGTGCAGCTCGACGGCGTACGAACCGGTCCCGACGTACACGTTGTTCTTGCCGACGGACAGCTCGCCCGGCGCGAGGTCCGCGCGGTCGGGCACGGGCGCGACCTGGATGAGCTTGAGCCGCTCGCCCCGGAACACGGTCCACGCGCCGGGGGCGGGGGTGCACCCGCGCACCACGCGGTCCACGCGCAGCGCCGGGGCGGCCCAGTCGATGTGGGCGTTCTCGACGGTGATCTTCGGCGCCGTGGTGATGCCGTCGGAGGGCTGCGGCACGGCCTTGAGGCTGCCGTCCTCGATCCCGTCCATCGTCGCGGAGAGCAGCCCGGCGCCGGCGAAGGCGAGCCGCGTGAGCAGGTCGCCGCTGGTATCGGTGGCCCGGACCTCCTCGGTGACGGTCCCGTACACAGGCCCCGAGTCGAGCCCTTCCTCGATGAGGAACGTGGACGCACCGGTGATTTCGTCCCCGGCCATGATCGCGTGCTGCACGGGAGCGGCGCCGCGCCAGGCGGGCAGCAGCGAGAAGTGCAGATTGACCCAGCCGTGGGCGGGGACGTCGAGGGCGACACGCGGCAACAACGCCCCGTACGCGACCACCGGGCAGCAGTCGGGCGCGATCTCCCTGAGCCGGGCAAGGAACTCCTCGTCCCGCGGCTTCACCGGCTTCAGCACCTCGATCCCGGCCTCCTCCGCCCGCTCGGCGACCGGACTCGCGACGAGCCGACGCCCCCGCCCGGCCGGCGCGTCGGGCCGCGTGACGACAGCGGCCACCTCGTGCCGCCCTGAGGCGATCAGGGCGTCCAGAGCGGGAACGGCGACCTCGGGGGTACCTGCGAAGACAAGCTTCATGGGTGGCGGTTGGCCTCTCGGGCGGGAGTTCTTGAGCCCCCGCACACCTGCCGGGTGGGGCGAGGCACGGGGCAGCGCACCAGTCTATGCGCCGCGGGCACTCGGGGGCTCGCAGGTTCCGCGCCTACCGCCCCCGCAACTCGCAGCGCCCACACCCACAGAACCCAACTCAGGACCGCCACCTCGCAGGACCACACTCACAGCCCTCGCCTCGCAGAACCCAACCCGCAGCCACCACCTCGCAGACCACACTCGCAACCGCCAACGCGCAGGGCCGCACCCGCAGGACCACACTCACGGGGCCCAATCCGCCGCCACCACCTCGCAACGGCCACGCGCGGCCCCAACCCGCAGCCGCCTACGGCGACCCGCCCCCACGGGAGACCCGCACTTGACACCTCACTCGCACGGGCGGCGCGCGGGCGGGAGAACACCCGAGCCAAGGCCGAAGGCCGAGGCGAGTCCCCACCGGGGGCGTACGCACCAAGATGCGCCCCGTGCATATGCCCGTACGCACCTGATGCGTGACCAGCGGAGCGCAAACGCGTTGGTCAAGAAAGAGTTGACCACAACGGGCCGCAATCGCGGCCCGATCCTTTTCAACGCCGGTTCGAGAGGCTTGTTCATGGCCGACCACGCAACCCACGACGCCCAGGCTCGGGCCAGCCTGCACTTGCTGGTGCGGGACATCGAGCGGGTCCGCCGGCAGGTGGACGCACTGCGCACGCTCACCGCCCAGTTGGGCAACGTCTACCGCCCGCGCCGCTCCGGCCCCTCCACGGGCTTCGTCGTCTACGGGCGCGCCCCCGCCCCGACCGTCCGCCTCGCCCAGGAGCTGCGGGACAGCGTCGAGACCCTGGTCACGGCCGCCGTGGACTTCGACCGCTCACTCGGTTTCTCGTGGGACGCGGTGGGCTCGGCCCTCGGAGTCACCAAGCAGGCTGTGCACCGCCGTTACGGCGCCCGCCGCGCCGCCGCCCAGGCAGCGGCCGAGGCCGAGCGCTCCACCGAGACGTCGGGCGCCCGTACGGTAGCCGTCGACACCGGCATCCCCACGGTGCCGACGGTCCCCGCGGCCCGCTCGATGCCGACCCAGCCCACGGCGGGCAGCCCAACCCTCCGAGAGGACGCCAGGCCCACCGCGTTCCCGGGCCCGCGCAACGGCTGACCGACTCCTCCGCTGCCTCCCGGAGCCGACCGGCCCGGGAGGCAGGTTGATGGTGAGGCAGCCCGCGCCGAGGCAGCCCCGGGATCACCGCTTCGCTGACGCACCCTCACCCAATGTCCGGCGGATCGATCCGAACCCGTACGGGCTCGCTCCCCCCACGCGCCATCCGCGCCGCCTGCGCGGTCTTCAGCGCAGCCGCCAGCGCCGCACCGCCCCCGGGCGGCACGCGGATGAGGGCGCGCTCCCAGCGCTCACCCGGAGGCGGCGCGCCCACCCGCCGCGGCCGCCCCGCCTCCGTGACGGCCATCGGCACTGGCCCCAACACCTCGGCGTCGCGGGGCAGTTCGACCACGGCGAGAAACCCGGCGAGAGCCTCCGGCGCACCGGAGACGGCCGCCATCCGGGAGACAGGCGGAAACCCCAGCTCCGCCCGCTCGGCGAGCTCGCGCACCGCGTGCCCGACAGGATCCCACCGCACCAGCGCCTGAACGGGCCGCAGGGTCGGCTCGGCGACGACCACCACGGTGCCCCCGGCTCCCTGCGGGCGTACCAGCGCCGCGGCCCCGATCCACCTCCGCAACGCGTCCTCACCGGCCCGCAGATCGGGCCGCCCGAGCATCGCCCAGCCGTCGAGCAGCAGCGCGGCGGCATACCCTCCCTCGGCGACGGGCTCGGCCCCCGGTGTACTGACGACCAGGGCGGGCGCCTCGGAGACCGTGTCCAGCACCTGCTCCCGCCCGGACGTCCGCACCGGCACAGCAGGAAACGCCCGCCCCAGCTCCTCGGCGGTGCGCCGCGCCCCCACGACCTGCGCCCGCAGCCGGAACCCGCCGCACTCGGGACAGTGCCAGGCCGCCTCGTCCCGCCCGCACCACGTACATCGAAGCGCCCCCGCGTCCTGCGCCTCCAACGGCCCGGCACAGTGCCGGCACCGCGCGGGCGCCCGGCACTGCGCACAGGCCATGCGGGGCACGTACCCCCGTCGCGGCACCTGCACGAGCACCGGCCCGCTCCTCAGTCCCTCCCTGACGACCTGCCAGGCAAGCGTGGGCAGCCGCGCGGCACGCGCGGCCTCGTCCCGCGCCAGATCCCCGTCCCCCACGGTCCGCACGAGCGGCGCGGCCCCCCGCACCTGCTCCCGCTCCGCGACCAACGGCAGTGCCCAGCCGCTCTCGACGAGCTGCGCGGCCTCCACCGTGCAGCCCCAACTCCCCAGCAGAAAGGCGCACTTGTCATGGGCGGCGCGCAGCAGCAGCACTTCCCGCGCATGTGGCTGCGGCGCGTGCTGCTCACTGTGGCTGTCGTCCCCGTCGTCCCAGATGACGACCAGCCCCAGATCCCGCACGGGCGCGAACATGGCGGCCCGGGTCCCCACGACGGCCCGCACGGACCCACGCCGGACGGCGAGCCACTCCCGATACCGCTTCTCGGGCCCGGCCTCGGCGGTGAGCACCGCATGGCGCCCCTCCCCCAACACCGAGGCCAGCGCGGCATCGACCCGGGACACGGCCCGCCCGTCCGGTACGACGACGAGGGCGCCCCGCCCGGAGGCGAGCGTCGCGCCCACGGCTCTGGCTATTTCCTCGGTCCAATCGGGCCCGGGCAGCGCGTTCCACACGGCTCGCGGCGCCCCGCCCGCCGCGAGCGACTCCAGAAAGGCGGCCCCACGCCCGTACCGCGCCCAGGACCCCACCTCGGGCGCCCCGGGAACGGGCAGCGGCTCGGGCGAGGGCTTCCCTTCGGCCCGCGCGTTCCGCGGCGGCACGGCGAGCTGCAGCACATCCGCGAGGCTCCCCGCATACCGATCGGCGACGGCCCGCGCCAGCCCCAGCAACTCGGGCCCGAGCACCGGCTCGGGAGACACCACCTGGGCCAGCGCGGCGAGCGGCCCGGAGTAGTCGGAGTCGGCGAGCCGCTCGACGAGATACCCGTCGATCAGCCCCCCGCCCTCACGCCGGCCCTCCCGCACGCGATGCCGCCCGGCCCCGAACCGCACCCGGACGCGCACGCCGGGCTGAGCCGCCTCATCGAGCTCCTCGGGCACGGCGTAGTCGAAGTACCGATCAAGATGCAGCACACCCTTGTCGACCAGCACCCGCGCGACGGGAAGCTCCTTGGCCAGGGCCGCCCCCCGCCAGGTCCGCGGCTTCGCCTTGGGCACCTTGGCCTGCCGCACCCCCTCGCGAATCAGCGCAAGCTGTTCGGGCGGCGCACCCTCCGCGCCACCCTCATCCCGCCCATTCGCGCTGCTCACAGCAACATTCCTACCAGACCCCACTGACACCGCCGCGCGCCCGAGATCAAGCCGGCCGCGGATCGCGAACGCCCTGAGGCGCTTCTGCCATAGACCACTCGGCCATACCGGTCCAGGACCGGCAGCAGGATTCGAACCTGCGAAGGAGATCACCCGGAAGTACCCGCAACCATCGCACCGGGCACCACGACGTCAGCACCTCCCGAGTTCAGAGCGGCAGCGGACCATGTTCCAGATTCACCGCGCGCCATGGGCGCACTCCACCGAAGTAACCGCGGCCATCGCACCGGGAGATCACCAGCGTACGAACCTCCGGCCGCCCGGACCAGTCGATTTCGGCTGCGTGCGAAAACGGCGAGGCCCGGCACCCCGAAGGGGCACCGGGCCTCGCCGAACAGCTCGTCCTACAGACCGGCAGCCTTGCGCAGCGCCTCCACGCGGTCCGTCCGCTCCCACGTGAAGTCGGGCAGCTCGCGGCCGAAGTGGCCGTACGCGGCCGTCTGGGAGTAGATCGGGCGCAGCAGGTCGAGGTCGCGGATGATGGCCGCCGGGCGGAGGTCGAAGACCTCGGCGATGGCGGTCTCGATCTTCTCGGCGTCGACCTTGGCGGTGCCGAAGGTCTCGACGAAGAGACCGACCGGCTCGGCCTTGCCGATGGCGTAGGCGACCTGGACCTCGCAGCGGGAGGCGAGGCCCGCGGCGACGACGTTCTTCGCGACCCAGCGCATCGCGTACGCGGCGGAGCGGTCGACCTTGGACGGGTCCTTGCCGGAGAAGGCGCCGCCGCCGTGGCGGGCCATGCCGCCGTACGTGTCGATGATGATCTTGCGGCCGGTCAGGCCGGCGTCGCCCATCGGGCCGCCGATCTCGAAGCGGCCGGTCGGGTTGACCAGGAGGCGGTAGCCCTCGGTCTCCAGCTTGATGCCGTCGTCGAGGAGGGCCTTCAGCTCCGGCTCGACCACGAACTCGCGGATGTCGGGGGCCAGAAGCGAGTCCAGGTCGATGTCCGAAGCGTGCTGGGACGAGACCACGACCGTGTCCAGGCGGACCGCCTTGTCACCGTCGTACTCGATGGTGACCTGGGTCTTTCCGTCGGGACGGAGGTAGGGAATCGTGCCGTTCTTGCGGACCTCGGAGAGGCGGCGCGAGAGGCGGTGCGCCAGGTGGATCGGGAGCGGCATCAAGTTCGGCGTCTCGTCGGTCGCGTAACCGAACATCAGGCCCTGGTCGCCCGCGCCCTGCCGGTCGAGCTCGTCGTCGTCGCCCTCGACCCGGTTCTCGTACGCCGTGTCGACGCCCTGCGCGATGTCCGGCGACTGCGAGCCGATGGACACGGAGACGCCACAGGACGCGCCGTCGAAGCCCTTCTTCGACGAGTCGTAGCCGATCTCGAGGATCTTGTCCCGCACGAGCTGGGCGATCGGCGCGTACGCCTTGGTCGTGACCTCACCGGCCACGTGCACCAGGCCGGTCGTGATCAACGTCTCCACGGCGACCCGGGATGTCGGGTCCTCCCGCAGAAGCGCGTCAAGAATGGTGTCGCTGATCTGGTCAGCGATCTTGTCGGGGTGACCCTCGGTCACGGACTCCGAGGTGAACAGGCGACGGGACACAACGCTCCCTGTGGTTGCAGCGGCTGCTGGCTGATCATTGGCGGACGGGACGGGAGCTGCGCCCGGCGTCGTCCGAGAACAGTTTATCGGTCGCGCTCGCCCGCAGGCCCCCCTGTCTCGCTTCTCGGAAGCGCTGTGACCTGCGGCACGGGCATTCTGCGCCATGACGATCGGTCTTCACCAGGTTCGGCACACCCTATTTCGCGCGGATGGAGGCATCCGTTGAGGCGAATGAGATATTCACCGCAGACGGCGTGTCACCAGGTCCCACACGGTCTCGGCCAAGGCCTCCTTGGGCCCGTACGGCACCGGGGTCTCACTGCCGTCGGCCCCGAGCACCACGGCCTCGTTCTCCTCGGAGCCGAACGTCTTGCGCTCCCCCACCTCGTTCACCACGAGGAGGTCGCAGCCCTTGCGCTCCAGCTTCGTACGGCCGTTGGCGAGGACGTCGTCCGTCTCGGCGGCGAAGCCGACGACGACTTGGCCGGGGCGCGGGCGGTCCGTCGAGATCTCCGCGAGGATGTCCGGATTGCGGATCAGCACGATCGGCTCCGGTTCCTGGTCGTCCTTCTTCTTGATCTTTCCGGCCGCGTAGGTGGCCGGACGGAAGTCCGCCACCGCCGCGGCCATCACCACGGCGTCGGCCTCGGAGGCCGCCTTCAGCACCGCCTCGCGCAACTGCACGGCGGTCCCGACCGGCACGACGTCCACACCGGCCGGGTCCGGCAGTGCGGTGTTCGCGGCGATCAGGGTGACCCGGGCGCCCCGCGCGGCCGCCGTACGGGCGAGGGCGTATCCCTGCTTGCCGGAGGAGCGGTTGCCGAGGAAGCGGACCGGGTCGAGCGGCTCACGCGTACCGCCCGCGCTGATCACGACGTGGCGGCCGGCCAGATCGGGCTCGGTCACGCCCCGCGCGAGCACCCGGCGGCAGATCTCGAAGATCTCGGCGGGCTCGGGCAGCCGCCCCTTGCCGGTGTCGACGCCGGTCAGGCGGCCCACCGCGGGCTCGATGACGACGGCGCCGCGGCGGCGCAGCGTCGCCACGTTCTCCTGCGTGGCCGGGTGCTCCCACATCTCGGTGTGCATCGCCGGCGCGAAGACGACCGGACAGCGGGCGGTGAGCAGGGTGTTCGTGAGGAGATCGTCGGCCAGGCCGTGGGCCGCCTTGGCGAGCATGTCGGCCGTCGCGGGAGCGACGACCACCAGGTCGGCCTGCTGCCCGATGCGCACGTGCGGGACTTCGTGGACGTCCGACCAGACTTCGGTGGACACGGGATGGCCCGAGAGCGCGGACCAGGTGGCGGCGCCGACGAAGTGCAGCGCCGACTCGGTGGGAACGACCCGTACGTCATGACCGGACTCGGTCAAACGACGCAACAGCTCACAGGCCTTGTAGGCGGCGATGCCGCCGCTGACCCCCAGAACGACCTTCGGCTTTTCCACCGGGCCTCCCCAACACTCGAAAACGTACAACCCCATGACACACCACAGGCCCGACAGTCGCGCTGCCGGGCCTGGGATGAAGGAAAGAAGCGATGACTACTGCGCGGGGCCCTCAACAGCCTCGGACGTCAGCAGACCCGCGTTGATCTCACGCAGGGCGATCGAGAGCGGCTTCTCGTGGACGTGGGTGTCGACGAGCGGACCGACGTACTCGAGGAGACCCTCGCCGAGCTGCGAGTAGTACGCGTTGATCTGACGGGCACGCTTGGCCGCGTAGATCACGAGGCTGTACTTCGAGTCGGTGGCCTCGAGGAGCTCGTCGATCGGAGGGTTGATGATGCCCTCGGGCGCGGTGATGGAAGAGGACACGCTTGGCCTTCCGAAAGGTGGGATTGATCAGTGAAGATCACACAACGTCCATCAAGGCTAGCAGCTCGCGCGCCACGTCCTCGACGGAGGTGTTGACCAGGGTGACATCGAACTCCGGCTCGGCCGCCAGCTCGATCTTGGCCGCCTCCAGGCGGCGCTCGATCACCTCGGGCGGTTCGGTGCCCCGCCCGGTGAGCCTGCGCACCAGCTCCTCCCAGGAGGGAGGAGCCAGGAACACGAGCAGGGCCTCCGGCATGGACTCACGGACCTGACGGGCACCCTGGAGGTCGATCTCCAGGAGGACCGGCACACCCGCCTCCAGGTGCTCCAGGACGGCCTTGCGCGGCGTCCCGTAGCGGTTGCCGGCGAATTCGGCCCACTCCAGCAGCTCACCGTTGGCGATCAGCTTGTCCATCTCCTCGTCGGTGACGAAGAAGTAGTGGACTCCGTGCTTCTCACCGGGGCGCGGCTTGCGGGTCGTCGCCGACACCGAGAGCCAGACCTCGGGGTGTTCCTTGCGCATATGGGCGACGACCGTGCTCTTGCCGACCCCTGAGGGGCCGGAGAGCACGGTCAGCCGCGGACGTTCACTCATGCAGCGATTATTCCAGCAATCCCGGAGTGCCCAGGACTCAGGCGCCGGAGCCGCCGAACTCGCGCTCCAAGGAGGCGATCTGGTTGGAGCCGAGGCCACGCACACGACGGCTCTCGGAGATCCCGAGTCGCTCCATGATCTGCTTGGCGCGGACCTTGCCCACGCCCGGCAGGGACTCGAGGAGAGCGGAGACCTTCATCTTGCCGATGACGTCGTTCTCCTGGCCCTGCTTGATGACCTCGTGAAGGGAGGCGCCGGAGTGCTTGAGTCGATTCTTGACCTCGGCCCGCTCCCGGCGAGCCGCGGCGGCCTTTTCGAGCGCGGCTGCGCGCTGTTCAGGGGTAAGGGGCGGAAGAGCCACGCCTACGTCACCTCGGATGTCGAACTGTCGGATACGGACCGGTGAGGAACCTAGTCGCCCCACACCTGGGGAGCCACGAGCAACACGCTTGCCCGTTCTCCCCCACTGCCTTGAGGGCGTGGGAGGTGCCCTCACTCGACGGAGACTAGCGGGCAAGTCCGCCAGAGTCAGCGAGAACAGCGGAAAAGTCCTGGTCAGCCTCCCTGGAGTCGGACATTTCAGACATACTGCCCTGGATTTGAGGATGTATTCAGACTCAGGGCGCTCCGAAGACACTCATCGGAGGACTGTCGAGCGGCTGTCCGAGGGCTCAGGCGGCCGCCACAGCGGCCCTGATCTCCTCCGCGAAGCGCTCCGCGGACTCCCGCAGCGCGACCACGTCGGGACCGTGCCGCAGGACACCCCGGCTCACGTTCGGGACGACATTGCGCACCGCCGCGCCGAAGACACCCGCCAGATCGGCCGCCGTCGCCCCCTGAGCGCCGATTCCGGGCGCGAGAAGCGGTCCATTGATGTCCAGGTCGTACGAGGAGAGATCGCCCAGCGTGGCCCCGACGACCGCGCCGAAGGAACCCAGGGGTACCTCCCCCGCGTTCTCGGCGGCCAGGTGCCCGAGCATCGTCGCTCCGACGTTCCGGCCGTCCGCGCGGACCGCGTGCTGCACTTCGCCGCCCTCCGGGTTGGAGGTGAGCGCGAGGACGAAGAGCCCGGCCCCGCTCTCGCGTGCCAGCTCCACCGCGGGCTTCAGGGAGCCGTAACCGAGGTACGGAGACACGGTCAGCGCGTCCGAGAAGAGCGGCGCGTCCTTGCGCAGGAAGGTCTCCGCGTACGCGGCCATGGTCGAACCGATGTCGCCGCGCTTGGCGTCCATCACGACCAGCGCGCCGGCTGCCCGCGCCTCCTCGACCGACTTCTCCAGGACGGCGATCCCCCGTGACCCGAAGCGCTCGAAGAAGGCGCTCTGCGGCTTGAGGACGGCGACCCGGTCGGCCAGCGCCTCGACGACGGTGCGGCTGAAGCGCTCAAGGCCCGCGATGTCGTCGTTCAGGCCCCAGTCGGTGAGCAGGGAGGCGTGCGGGTCGATGCCCACGCACAGGGGGCCACGCTCGTCCATGGCGCGGCGAAGACGTGCACCGAAGGGTGCCAGACTCATGCGGACTTCCTCACGTCGGCGCCGACGGCGTCGGCGAGAGTGGCATACGGACTCGTACGAAGGCGGGCGGCGAGTCCCTTGTGGATGGCGCGGCCCCAGAACGGGCCCTCATAAATGAAGGCGCTGTAGCCCTGGACCAGCGTGGCGCCGGCCAGGATGCGCTGCCAGGCGTCCTCGGCGTTCTCGATGCCGCCGACGCCCACCAGGGTGATCCGGTCGCCCACGCGCGCGTAGAGGCGGCGCAGCACCTCCAGGGAGCGCGATTTCAGCGGTGCGCCGGAGAGTCCGCCCGTCTCCTCGACCAGAGAGGGTTCGGACTTCAAACCGAGTCCGTCGCGCGCGATGGTGGTGTTCGTGGCGATGATCCCGTCCAGGCCGAGCTCGACGGCCAGATCGGCGACCGCGTCGACGTCCTCGTCCGCGAGGTCGGGCGCGATCTTGACGAGCAGCGGCACGCGCCGGTCGGTCACGGCACGGTCGGCGGCTTCGCGGACCGCGGTCAGCAGCGGTCGCAGCGACTGAGTGGCCTGGAGATTGCGCAGACCGGGTGTATTCGGGGAGCTGACGTTGACCACGAGGTAGTCGGCATGCGCGGCCAGCCGCTCGGTCGACTTCACGTAGTCGGCGGCCGCCTCGTCCTCGGGGACGACCTTGGTCTTGCCGATGTTCACGCCCACGACGGTCCTGAAAACGGGCGTACGGGCCGCCAGACGCTCGGAGACGGCCGCGGAGCCCTCGTTGTTGAACCCCATGCGATTGATCAGCGCGCGGTCCGGCACAAGGCGGAACAGCCGCTTCTTGGGGTTGCCGGGCTGCGGCTCCCCCGTGACCGTGCCGATCTCGATGTGGTCGAAGCCGAGCATCGACATCCCGTCGATGGCGACGGCGTTCTTGTCGAATCCCGCCGCGAGCCCGAACGGGCCGTGCATCCGCAGCCCGAACACCTCGGTGCGCAGTTCCTTGTAGCGGGGCGCGAGCGCGGCGGCGATGAAGGTCCGCAGGACGGGGACGCGGACGGCGAGCCGGATCCAGCGGAAGGCCAGGTAGTGCGCCTGCTCCGGGTCCATCCGCTTGAAGACCAGGTTGAAGAAGAGTTTGTACATCTCAGTGTCCTCATGAAGAGGGGGACACCGTTTCCGATGTCCCCCTCAGGGCTGCTAGTCGCGGGCCGCGGTCAGATGCTCGGCGTGTTCCTGGAGTGAACGCACGCCCACGTCACCGTGGTTGAGCGCGTCGATGCCCTGGACGGCGGCGGCGAGCGCCTGGACCGTGGTCAGGCACGGCACGGACCGGGCGACGGCGGCCGTACGGATCTCGTAGCCGTCGAGGCGGCCCCCGGTGCCGTACGGCGTGTTGACGATGAGGTCGACCAGGCCGTCGTGGATGAGCTGGACGATGGTCTTCTCACCGTTCGGGCCCTCGCCCTCGCTCTGCTTGCGCACGATCGTGGCGTTGATGCCGTTGCGCTTGAGCACCTCGGCCGTGCCGGACGTGGCCAGCAACTCGAACCCATGAGCGACGAGTTCGCGCGCCGGGAAGATCATCGAGCGCTTGTCACGGTTGGCGACCGAGATGAAGGCGCGACCCTTGGTCGGCAGTGGACCGTACGCGCCCGCCTGCGACTTGGCGTACGCCGTCCCGAACACCGAGTCGATGCCCATGACTTCACCGGTGGAGCGCATCTCCGGGCCGAGGACGGTGTCCACGCCACGCCCGTGGATGTCGCGGAAGCGCGACCACGGCATGACGGCCTCCTTGACGGAGATCGGCGCGTCGAGCGGCAGCGTGCCACCGTCGCCCTGGGCGGGCAGCAGCCCCTCCGCCCGCAGTTCGGCGACGGTCGCGCCGAGCGAGATCCGGGCCGCGGCCTTGGCGAGCGGCACCGCGGTCGC
This sequence comes from Streptomyces albiflavescens, assembly GCF_014645835.1. Lineage (GTDB taxonomy): Bacteria > Actinomycetota > Actinomycetes > Streptomycetales > Streptomycetaceae > Streptomyces > Streptomyces albiflavescens. The sequence goes on along the minus strand of NZ_BMMM01000008.1, from coordinate 302,883 downwards.
CTTCGAGGTGAAGGGCACGGTGCGCGAAGCACGCGGGTTGGCTTCGAGGACGTACAGGATGTCGCCGGCCATCGCGAACTGGATGTTGATCAGTCCGCGCACGCCCACTCCGCGCGCGATGGCCTCCGTGGACGCCCGCAACCGCTTGATGTCGAAGCCGCCGAGTGTGATCGGCGGCAGCGCGCACGCCGAGTCGCCGGAGTGGATGCCGGCCTCCTCGATGTGCTCCATGACGCCGCCGAGGTAGAGCTCCTCGCCGTCGTACAGGGCGTCGACGTCGATCTCGATCGCGTCGTCGAGGAACCGGTCGACCAGAACGGGCCGGGAGGGGCTGATCTCGGTCGACTCGGCGATGTACGAGGACAGCCGGGTCTCGTCGTACACGATCTCCATGCCGCGCCCGCCGAGCACGTACGAGGGCCGTACGAGCACGGGGTAGCCGATCTCGTCGGCGATGGCCTTGGCCTCGGCGAAGGTGGTGGCGGTGCCGTGCTTGGGAGCCGGGAGGCCCGCCTCCGCGAGGACCCGCCCGAAGGCGCCGCGGTCCTCGGCGGCGTGGATGGCCTCGGGAGACGTACCCACGACCGGCACGCCGTTGTCCTTGAGCGCCTGCGACAGGCCCAGCGGGGTCTGGCCGCCGAGCTGCACGATCACACCCGCGACCGGACCGGCCAGCGACTCCGCGTGGACGATCTCCAGCACGTCTTCCAGCGTCAGCGGCTCGAAGTACAGGCGGTCGGAGGTGTCGTAGTCCGTGGAGACGGTCTCGGGGTTGCAGTTGACCATCACGGTCTCGTAGCCCGCGTCGCTCAGCGCGAAGGAGGCGTGGACGCAGGAGTAGTCGAACTCGATGCCCTGGCCGATACGGTTCGGGCCGGAGCCCAGGATGATCACCGCGGGCTTCTCGCGGGGCGCGACCTCCGTCTCCTCGTCGTACGAGGAGTAGAAGTACGGGGTCCTGGCCGCGAACTCGGCGGCGCACGTGTCGACCGTCTTGTACACCGGGCGCACGCCCAGCGCGTGCCGCACTTCGCGTACGACGTCCTCACGCAGCCCGCGGATCTCGGCGATCTGCACGTCGGAGAAGCCGTGTCGCTTGGCCTCCGCGAGCAGCTCGGGGTCGAGCTTGTCGGCGGCGGCCAGCTCGTCCGCGATCTCCTTGATCAGGAACAGCTGGTCGACGAACCACGGGTCGATCTTCGTCGCCTCGAAGACCTCCTCGGGCGTGGCGCCCGCGCGGATGGCCTGCATGACGGAGTTGATGCGCCCGTCGGTCGGCCGGATGGCCTCTTCGAGGAGAAACTTCTTGTCGCCGGGCTCACCCACGAACGTGAACTGCGAGCCCTTCTTCTCCAGCGACCGCAGCGCCTTCTGCAGCGCCTCGGTGAAGTTGCGGCCGATGGCCATGGCCTCGCCGACCGACTTCATGGTGGTCGTCAGGGTCGAATCCGCCGACGGGAACTTCTCGAACGCGAACCGTGGGGCCTTGACCACCACGTAGTCGAGCGTCGGCTCGAAGGACGCCGGGGTCTGCTCGGTGATGTCGTTCGGGATCTCGTCGAGCGTGTAGCCGACGGCCAGCTTGGCGGCGATCTTCGCGATCGGGAAGCCAGTGGCCTTCGACGCCAGGGCCGAGGACCGCGACACACGCGGGTTCATCTCGATGACGATCACGCGACCGTCCTCGGGGTTCACCGCGAACTGGATGTTGCAGCCACCCGTGTCCACGCCGACCTCGCGGATGACCGCGATGCCGATGTCGCGCAGGATCTGGTACTCGCGGTCGGTGAGGGTCATCGCCGGGGCGACGGTGATCGAGTCACCGGTGTGCACGCCCATCGGGTCGAAGTTCTCGATGGAGCAGACGACCACGACGTTGTCGTGCTTGTCGCGCATCAGCTCCAGCTCGTACTCCTTCCAGCCGAGGATGGACTCCTCCAGGAGCACCTCGGTGGTCGGGGAGAGCGTGAGGCCCTGACCTGCGATGCGGCGCAGCTCGTCCTCGTCGTGCGCGAAGCCGGAGCCGGCGCCGCCCATGGTGAAGGAGGGGCGGACGACAACGGGGTAGCCGCCGAGCGTCTCGACGCCCCCCAGCACGTCGTCCATGGAGTGGCAGATGACGGAGCGGGCGGACTCGCCGTGCCCGATCTTCGCGTTCACCGCCTCCACGACGCCCTTGAAGAGGTCGCGGTCCTCGCCCTTGTTGATGGCCTCGACGTTGGCACCGATCAGCTCGACGCCGTACTTGTCGAGGGTTCCGGCCTCGTGCAGCGAGATGGCCGTGTTGAGGGCCGTCTGACCACCCAGGGTGGGCAGGAGCGCGTCCGGGCGCTCCTTGGCGATGATCTTCTCGACGAACTCCGGGGTGATCGGCTCGACGTACGTCGCGTCGGCGATCTCCGGGTCGGTCATGATCGTCGCCGGGTTGGAGTTGACCAGGATGACCCTCAGGCCCTCGGCGCGCAGGATGCGGCACGCCTGGGTGCCCGAGTAGTCGAACTCGGCTGCCTGGCCGATGACGATCGGGCCGGAGCCGATGACCAGGACGGACTGGATATCGGTGCGCTTAGGCACGCTGGCCCTCCATCAGGGATACGAAGCGGTCGAACAGGTAGGCGGCGTCGTGCGGGCCCGCTGCCGCTTCGGGGTGGTACTGGACGCTGAAGGCCGGCTGGTCGAGCAGCTGGAGGCCCTCCACCACGCTGTCGTTGAGGCAGACGTGGGAGACCTCGGCGCGGCCGTAGGGGGTGTCGGACACCTTGTCGAGCGGGGCGTCGACGGCGAAGCCGTGGTTGTGCGCGGTGACCTCGACCTTGCCGGTCGTACGGTCCTGCACCGGCTGGTTGATGCCGCGGTGGCCGTACTTCAGCTTGTACGTGCCGAAGCCGAGCGCGCGGCCCAGGATCTGGTTGCCGAAGCAGATGCCGAAGAGCGGCGTCTTGCGTGAGAGCACTTCCTGCATGACCGCGACCGGACCGTCGGCGGTGGCCGGGTCGCCCGGGCCGTTGGAGAAGAACACGCCGTCGGGGTTCACGGCGTACACGTCCTCGGCCGTGGCCGTCGCGGGCAGCACGTGCACCTCGATGCCGCGCTCGGCCATGCGGTGCGGGGTCATGCCCTTGATGCCCAGGTCGACGGCGGCGACGGTGAAGCGCTTCTCGCCGATCGCGGGGACGACGTACGTCTCCTTGGTGGCGACCTCGGCGGCGAGGTTCGCGCCCTTCATCTCGGGGGCCTGGCGCACCTCGGCCAGCATGGTGCCCTCGTCGGGCAGCGCGTTGCCGGAGAAGATGCCGACGCGCATGGCGCCGCGCTCGCGCAGGTGGCGGGTCAGCGCACGCGTGTCGATGCCGCTGATGCCGACGACGCCCTGGTGGCGGAGTTCTTCGTCCAGCGAGCGCTTGGCGCGCCAGTTGGAGGGCACGCGCGCGGGGTCGCGTACGACATAACCGGAGACCCAGATGCGCTGCGACTCGGGGTCCTCGTCGTTGACGCCGGTGTTGCCGACGTGCGGGGCGGTCATCACGACGACCTGGCGGTGGTACGACGGGTCGGTGAGGGTCTCCTGGTAGCCGGTCATGCCGGTGGAGAACACCGCTTCACCGAAGGTCTCCCCCACGGCCCCGTAGGCACGGCCGCGGAAGATCCGGCCGTCCTCCAGGACGAGTACGGCGGGAACCTTGGCAGCTCCCCTGGTGGAGGTCGTCATCGTGCGCCTTCCGTGTCGATGCTCTTGTTGATCATGTTGTTCAGGGTGTCGACCCACTCGTTGTGCTCGGCCGCGCGGTCCGAGCGGAAGCCGGAGTCGAGCAGCTTGTCGCCGTGCGCCCAGGTGACGACGAGGAGTCCGCCCTCGGTGAGGACCTTGCCGGCGATGCCCTTGCCGAGCAGGGCCTCACGCAGCGCCTCGGCCGGGATGAAGAAGTCGGTGGCTCCGGGGCGTACGACATCCAGTCCCGCGTCGGTCAGCGTGAGCTCGACCCGGCTGCGGGTGCCCAGGCCGTGCGCCACGATGCGGTCGAGCCACTGCCCTGCGGTGGTGGAGCCGTGGTAGCGGCCGCTCATGCTCAGTTTCACCGGGCCGAGGTCTTCTGGCGCGGTAGGCAGCTCGGGCAGGTCCCCCTGAAGGGTGGCGCGCCACTTCCAGCCTTCACGCATCAGCCAGTAGACGAGGGCGACGAAGAGGACGAGCCCGACGAGCCAGCCGATCCGGCCGGCCCAGTCGGTCACGGGCGCCGACTTCTGTTCGGCGGCCATCGAGATGAGAGGTGTCACGCGAGCTTCCCGTCGACGAGGGTGGCCTTGCCCCGCAGCCAGGTGTGCGTGACCCGGCCCGGCAGCTCACGGCCCTCGTAGGGGGTGTTGCGGCTGCGCGAGGCGAAGCCCGCGGGGTCCACGGGTCCACGGTATGCCGTGTCGAGCAGCGTGAGGTTCGCGGGCTCACCTGCCGAGACGGGACGGCCGTGGCCCGCGGCCCGGCCGATCAGCGCGGGCTTGAAGGACATGCGGTCGGCGACGCCGGCCCAGTCGAGCAGCCCGGTCTCGACCATCGTCTGCTGGACGACGGACAGCGCGGTTTCGAGACCCACCATGCCCATGGCGGCCGCGGCCCACTCGCAGTCCTTGTCCTCGTGCGGGTGCGGCGCGTGGTCGGTGGCGACGATGTCGATCGTGCCGTCGGCGAGCGCCTCGCGCAGCGCCATCACGTCACGCTCGGTGCGCAGCGGCGGGTTGACCTTGTAGACCGGGTCGTAGGTGCGCACCAGCTCGTCGGTGAGGAGGAGGTGGTGCGGGGTGACCTCGGCGGTGACGTCGATGCCGCGGGACTTGGCCCAGCGGACGATCTCGACCGAACCGGCCGTGGACAGATGGCAGATGTGGACGCGCGAGCTCACGTGCTCGGCCAGCAGGACGTCCCGGGCGATGATCGATTCCTCGGCCACCGCAGGCCATCCGCCGAGCCCCAGCTCCGCGGAGACGATGCCCTCGTTCATCTGGGCGCCCTCGGTGAGGCGCGGCTCCTGCGCGTGCTGCGCGACCACGCCGCCGAAGGCCTTCACGTACTCCAGCGCGCGGCGCATGATCACCGCGTCGTCCACGCACTTGCCGTCGTCCGAGAAGACCGTGACGCCGGCCGCCGACTCGTGCATCGCGCCCAGCTCGGCGAGCTTCTTGCCCTCCAGGCCGACGGTGACGGCGCCGATGGGCTGCACGTCGCAGTAGCCGTGCTCCTGCCCGAGCCGGTAGACCTGCTCGACCACGCCGGCGGTGTCGGCGACCGGGAAGGTGTTGGCCATGGCGAACACGGCGGTGTAACCGCCTGCGGCGGCGGCCCGCGTACCCGTGAGCACGGTCTCGGAGTCCTCGCGGCCCGGCTCGCGCAGATGGGTGTGCAGGTCCACGAGGCCCGGAAGGAGCACCTTGCCCTCGGCCTCGACGACTTCGGCACCCTCGGCGCCGAGACCGACACCCACCTCGGCGATCGTCCGGCCGTCGATCAGGACGTCCTGCGGCTCGCCCCCGAGCACCTTCGCACCACGGATAAGGATCTTGCTCATATTCTTACTTCTCCTCGTCCGCGGAAATGGTGTGCGCGGAGCGCTCGTTGGAAGGGTGGTGGTGGGAGACGGGCGGGCGGGTGTGGGTGACGGCGGGCTCGTTGCCGCCAAGGAGCAGATACAGGACGGCCATCCGGATCGAGACGCCATTGGCGACCTGCTCGACGACGGTGCAGCGATCGGAGTCGGCGACCTCGGCGGTGATCTCCATGCCGCGGACCATCGGGCCGGGGTGCATCACGATGGCGTGCTCGGGCATCTTCGCCATGCGGTCGCCGTCGAGGCCGTAACGCCGCGAGTACTCGCGCTCGGTGGGGAAGAACGCCGCGTTCATCCGCTCGCGCTGCACGCGCAGCATCATCACCGCGTCGGACTTGGAGAGCGTGGTGTCGAGGTCGTACGAGATCTCGCAGGGCCAGGTCTCGACGCCGACCGGCACCAGGGTCGGCGGAGCGACGAGGGTGACCTCGGCGCCGAGGGTGTGCAGCAGATCGACGTTGGAGCGGGCGACGCGGCTGTGCAGGACGTCGCCGACGATCGTGATGCGCTTGCCGGAGAGGTCCTGGCCGACCCCGGCGTCGCGGCCGACCAGACGGCGGCGCATGGTGAAGGCGTCGAGCAGGGCCTGCGTGGGGTGCTGGTGGGTGCCGTCACCGGCGTTGATGACGGCGGCGTCGATCCAGCCGGAGGTGGCGAGCCGGTAAGGGGCACCGGAGGCGCCGTGCCGGATGACGACGGCGTCGACGCCCATGGCTTCGAGGGTCTGGGCGGTGTCCTTCAGGGACTCGCCCTTGGAGACGCTCGATCCCTTGGCGGTGAAGTTGATGACGTCCGCGGACAGGCGCTTCTCGGCGGCTTCGAAGGAGATCCGGGTGCGGGTCGAGTCCTCGAAGAAGAGGTTGACGACGGTGCGGCCGCGCAGGGTCGGCAGCTTTTTGATCGGCCGGTCGGCGACCCGGGCCATCTCCTCGGCGGTGTCGAGGATCAGGACGGCGTCGTCGCGGGTGAGGTCGGCGGCCGAGATGAGATGACGCTGCATCTGTCAGGCTCCGTAAGGCAGTTCAGTTCGGGAGGATTCGGGCAGGCAGGGCGCACTCGGGGACGTACGACAGCGGCGTACGCCGGAGGGCTACTGCTGCGCGCCCGAGGAGGTCCGCTTCGCACCGAGCAGCACGGTGTCGCGACCGTCCTCCTCGGCGAGCTGGACCTTGACCGTCTCCCGCAACGACGTGGGGAGGTTCTTGCCGACGTAGTCGGCGCGAATGGGCAGTTCGCGGTGACCGCGGTCGACGAGGACCGCGAGCTGCACGGCGCGCGGGCGGCCGATGTCGTTCAGCGCGTCGAGCGCCGCGCGAATGGTGCGGCCGGAGAAGAGCACGTCGTCGACGAGGACGACCAGGCGGCCGTCGATGCCGTCACCGGGAATCTCGGTGCGGGCCAGCGCACGCGGCGGATGCATGCGCAGGTCGTCGCGGTACATGGTGATGTCCAGGGAGCCGACCGGGATCTTGCGGTCGGTGATCTCTTCGAGCTTGTCGGCCAGCCTGCGGGCCAGGAAGACGCCTCGGGTCGGAATGCCGAGGAGCACCACGTCGTCCGCGCCCTTGGCGCGCTCGACGATCTCGTGGGCGATGCGCGTCAGCACCCGCGCGATGTCGGGGGCTTCGAGCACGGGCCGAGCGTCGGCTTCGTACTGCTGCTTGTACTGCTCTGTGTCCATACGAAACGGACCTCCTTCTCCGCCTCACGGGACGGATCATTAAAGGACGTCGGAATTGCGCCATCCACGGTACCAGCCCGGCAACGCGCCTGATCACCACCCTTCAAGCCACGTCCGGTGACTCCCACGGAAGGGTCGGTCCGGACCATTCGGCTTGACGGGGGAGAGTAACGCTGCGTAACCTCACTGTGAGTCACAAGAGTCACCAGCCGCGCGGCGGAGCCGCACGTTGATACAGCGTCCGGGGAGCTATATGTCCAGCGAATACGCCAAACAGCTCGGGGCCAAGCTCCGCGCCATCCGTACCCAGCAGGGCCTTTCCCTCCACGGCGTAGAGGAGAAGTCCCAAGGACGCTGGAAGGCGGTCGTGGTCGGTTCGTACGAGCGCGGCGACCGCGCCGTCACCGTACAGCGCCTCGCGGAGCTGGCGGACTTCTATGGGGTCCCGGTGCAGGAATTGCTGCCGGGCACCACGCCGGGCGGGGCCGCCGAGCCGCCGCCGAAGCTGGTCCTGGACCTGGAGCGGCTGGCTCACGTACCGGCCGAGAAGGCAGGTCCCCTCCAGCGTTATGCGGCGACGATCCAGTCCCAGCGCGGTGACTACAACGGCAAGGTGCTGTCGATCCGCCAGGACGACCTGCGCACCCTCGCCGTCATCTACGACCAGTCGCCCTCGGTCCTCACCGAGCAGCTGATCAGCTGGGGCGTCCTCGACGCGGACGCGCGCCGCGCCGTCTCCCACGACGAGGGCTGACCCCTTCGGGCAACTCAGCAGAAACGTGCCGCCGGGGTGGCCGGAACTTCATGGTTCCGGCCACCCCGGCGGCTTTCTGCGGGCCTCGGAAGCCTCATGGGTACGGGAATGCCGGAGGGCCCGCAGCGTCTGCTGCGGGCCCTCCGTGACGGCTTCCGGGGGCGGAGCCAACGGTTCCCCGTTCACCAGCCGCCCTCCCAGTGGAGCGCCTACGCCTCGTCCCGGCGGAGCGACGGCTTCAAGTCCTTCAGTCGACCCAGCAGGCCGTTCACGAACGAGGGCGACTCGTCCGTGGAGAACTCCTTCGCCAGCTGCACCGCCTCGTCGAGCACCACGGCGTCCGGGGTCTCGTCGACCCAGATCAGCTCGTAGGCACCGAGGCGCAGGATGTTGCGGTCGACGACCGGCATCCTGTCCAGCGTCCAGCCGACGGCGTACTGCGCGAGCAGCTCGTCGATCCGGGCCGCCTTCTTGGCGTAGCCCTCGACCAGCTGCATCGTGTACTCGCTCACCGGCGGCTGCCGGGTGTCGGTCCGGGAGTGCCGGATCCAGTCCGCGAGGACCGTCAGGACGTCCACGCCGCGCTGGTCGCCCTCGAAGAGGATCTGGAAGGCGCGCTTGCGGGCCGTGTTGCGGGCAGCCACGGTTAGCTGTTCACCCGGCCGAGGTAGTCGCTGGTGCGGGTGTCGACCTTGATCTTCTCACCGGTGGTGATGAAGAGCGGGACCTGGATCTGGTGGCCGGTCTCCAGGGTGGCGGGCTTGGTGCCACCGGTGGAGCGGTCGCCCTGGACGCCCGGCTCGGTCTCCTGGATGACGAGCTCGACGGCGGCCGGCAGCTCGACGAAGAGCACCTCGCCCTCGTGCTGCGCGACGGTGGCGGTGAAGCCCTCGATCAGGAAGTTGGCGGCGTCGCCGACGGTCTTGCGGTCGATCATCAGCTGGTCGTACGTGTCCATGTCCATGAAGACGAAGTACTCGCCGTCCATGTACGAGAACTGCATGTCGCGCTTGTCGACAGTGGCCGTCTCGACCTTGACGCCGGCGTTGAACGTCTTGTCGACGACCTTGCCGGAAAGCACGTTCTTCAGCTTGGTGCGCACGAAGGCCGGGCCCTTGCCGGGCTTGACGTGCTGGAACTCGACGACGGACCAGAGCTGGCCGCCTTCGAGCTTGAGCACCAGGCCGTTCTTGAGGTCGTTCGTGGAAGCCACGGTTGCGGAATCTCCTGGACTGACGTGGACGACCCCGGCGCACGCGCGTAGCTCGAAGAGCTAGAGCGCGAGCAGCTCCTTGGTCGTGATGGTGAGTAGCTCGGGTCCGCCGTCCGCCTCAGGGCGTACGACGAGCGTGTCATCGATCCGGACACCGCCCCGGCCCGGGAGGTGGACCCCCGGTTCGACGGTGACCGGCACGCAAGCGTCCAGTTTACCCATGGCTGCGGGGGCCAGCTGCGGGTCCTCGTCGATTTCGAGCCCCACACCGTGCCCGGTCAGCGGTGGAAGACCTTCCGCATGGCCCGCGGAGTCCAGTACCTGGCGGGCCGCGCGGTCCACGTCACGGTATGCGGCGCCGGGCGCCAGCGACTCCCGTCCGGCGCGCTGGGCGGCGAAGACGAGGTCGTACAACTCGATCTGCCAGTCGGCGGGCGAGGTGCCGATCACGAAGGTACGGCCGATCTCGCAGCGGTAACCGCGATAGGTCGCGCCCAGGCAGACGGAGAGGAAGTCGCCCTCCTCGACCCGCCGGTCGGTGGGCCGGTGGCCGCGCCGACCCGAGTTCGGGCCGGTACCGACCGAGGTCGCGAAGGCCGGGCCGTCGGCGCCGTGGTCGACGAGGCGGCGCTCCAGCTCCAGCGCGAGATGGCGTTCCGTGCGGCCGACCAGAATGGATTCTAGGAGCTCGCCCAGGGCCTGGTCGGCGATCTCGGCGCCGATCCGCAGACAGGAGATCTCCTCCTCGTCCTTGATCACCCGCAGCTGCTCCACCGCACCACCCAGGTCGCCGAGGCGCAGCCGTGGCGCCACCGAGCCGATGGCGCGGTGCCGGGTCACCGTCAGGTGGTTTTCCTCGACCGCGAGGGACTCGGCGCCCTGGGCCACGGCGACATCGGCGGCGGCGACGGCGGGATCACCGCCGGCGCGTGGCAGGACCTGCACGCGCAGCGCCTCGTCGGGGCGTCCTTCGCCGACCTCGCCGCTCGGCGGGCCGGCACAGAGCAGCAGATCCTCGCCCCTGCCCATCAGGAGCACGGCACCCCGCGGCGCCGCGCCGGCGAGATACCTCACGTTCGCGGGGCGAGTGACGAGCGCCGTCGCGCTGCCGCCCGCCGTACAGCACTCTCGGATCCGCTCTCTGCGGGCCGCGTACACCTCTGGCATAAATCGAGCCTACGAGCGGTGGCCGGATGTCGCCGGTTCAGCGGGGCCGGACGGGCGGTGGGGGTGTGGGCACTACCACTGGGGCGGGCTGGCGATCGACCGGGCGAGCACGTCGTCCAGGACGCGGGCCGTGGCCGGTACGTCGAGCTGCGAGTTGTCGACGATGGGCAGCCCCGAGCCGTACCAGCCGGCCATCCGGCCGTGGATGCGGGCGACTTCCTCGTCGGTGAGGCGGCGGTTTCCGGAGCGCTCGGCGTTGCGCTCCAGGACTATCTCCAGGCCCGGGAGCAGGACGACCGGCAGCAGGCCGGGACCGACGTGCCGCTTCCAGCCGCCGAGGCCGACGACCGGGCGGTCCGGGAAGACGGCGTCGTCGAGGATGCAGGAGATGCCGTTGGCCAGGAAGTTCCGCGCGGCGAAGCCGCAGGTGCGGCGGGCCAGGCGGTACTGCGCCTCCGAATGATCGTTCCATCCCGACTGCGGGTCCGCGAAACCCGAGCGCACCCATTCGCGTACGTCGTCGAGGCTGATGTGCGCGGTGGGGACCCGGCGGTGGTCCGCCCAGTACTTGGCGACGCTGGTCTTTCCGGCGCCCGCAGGGCCGATGAGCAGCACCGCGAGCGTGGTGGCCGTGGCGTCGGACCCGCCTGTGGTGGGCGGCGGCGACGGCATCGCGACGGGGCCGCCCGGGGGCAGCTGCACATGCCCGGTCGTGTCCGGCGTGGGAGGCACGGGAGCGTGATGTGCGGGCTGCGCGGGGGCGCGGTGCGGCGGCATGTGCTGCGCTGCCTGGGTGGGAGGAACCCCGGGAGGCAAGGGCGCTCCGGTGAAACCGGGAGCAGGTGCGGGACCCGGGTGTCCCGGGTGTTGTCCGGCCGGTGACCAGTCGGCGACCGGTCCGTGCCCCGGCTGGTGGGGCGGCGGCAGCGGAGCCCCCACTGCGTGCTGCATCCGGTGCCACTCCGTCTCGTGTCTTCTGGCTCATTCGCCTCAGGGCCGCCTCAGCCGGTGTCGACAAGCCCGACCGTGCTCAGCCCTTCGGGCCTCCGCGCGCTCGCGCTCTCGACGCCGACGCGTCCCTTCGGCTCACTCGCGACAGGCAATGGGCGCTGGGCGAACGGGGCCTCGGTCCCGCTCGCTACCGAACGGTACCTTCCCCGGCCGCCGTTGTGTGAACGGCCGGGGAACGTGCGAAGTGCCCGTAGGCGAGGGGCAAAACGGGCCAAGGGTGGGCCCCTCGGGAGTTACCCGCCCAGCCCGCCGGGGGCCGTCACTCCCCGACTTCGCCGTACGCGGCGAGCAGCACGGCCGGGTCCGGCCCCTCCAGGACCGTCGGCTTGGCAAGCCCGTCGAGGACGATGAAGCGCAGCAGGTCGCCACGGGACTTCTTGTCGACCTTCATGTTCTGCAGGAGCTTGGGCCACTGGTCGTAGCGGTAGCTCAGCGGGAGACCCACGGACTCGAGAATCGTGCGGTGGCGGTCGGCGGTCGCGTCGTCCAACCGGCCCGCCAGACGGCCGAGTTCGGCGGCGAAGTGCATGCCGACGGAGACGGCCGCACCGTGCCGCCACTTGTAGCGCTCGTTCTTCTCGATGGCGTGCGCGAGGGTGTGCCCGTAGTTGAGGATCTCGCGCAGCCCGGACTCCTTGAGATCGCCGGAGACGACCTCGGCCTTCACCTTGATGGAGCGTTCGATGAGCTCGGCGGTGTGCGGGCCGGCCGGGGTGCGGGCGGCCCCCGGGTCCTCCTCGATCAGCTCCAGGATCACCGGGTCGGCGATGAAACCGGCCTTGATGATCTCCGCGAGCCCGGACACGAAGTCGTTGACCGGCAGCGAGTCGAGCGCGGCCAGGTCGCAGAGCACGCCCGCGGGCGGGTGGAAGGAGCCCACCAGGTTCTTGCCCTCGGCGGTGTTGATGCCGGTCTTGCCGCCGACCGCCGCGTCCACCATGGCGAGCACGGTGGTGGGGACGGCGATCCAGCGCACCCCGCGCAGCCAGGTCGCCGCGACGAAGCCGGCCAGGTCGGTGGTGGCACCGCCGCCGACGCCGACGATGACGTCGGTGCGGGTGAAGCCGGACTGGCCGAGGGCCTTCCAGCAGTAGGCAGCGACCTCGGCGGTCTTGGCCTCCTCCGCGTTCGGCACCTGGATGGCGACGGCCTCGAAGCCCTGTCCGGCCAGGTCGGCGCGGAGCGCCTCGCCGGTCTCGGCGAGCGCCTCGGGGTGGATCACCGCGACGCGCTTGGCCTTGTCGCCGATCAACCCGCCCAGCTCGCCGAGGAGTTGACGGCCGACCAGGACCTCGTAGGGGTCGGTGCCCGCGGTACCGCCGACCTGGATACGGGTCACTGCCTCGCTCATGCTTCCTTCAACTCCAGTGCGTCGAGGACCGCCTGGGCGACCTCTTCGGGGGTACGGCCGTCGGTCGCCACGACCGCGCGGGCGACTTCGGTGTACAGGTGGCGGCGCGCCTCCATCAGATCGCGCCACTGCCGGCGCGGGTTGACGGCGAGCAACGGCCTGGCGGCGTTGAGGCCGGTGCGCTTGACCGCCTCCTCGACGTCCATCGAGAGATAGACGACCCGGTGTCCGGCGAGCAGCGCGCGGGTGTCCTCGTCCAGGATCGCGCCGCCGCCGAGCGCGAGGACGCCGTCGTGCTCGGCGAGCGCCTTGTGCACGGCCAGCTTCTCGATCGCGCGGAAGACCGGCTCGCCCTCGTCGACGAAGATGTCGGCGATGGTGCGGCCCTGCTCGGCCACGATGTCGTCGTCCGTGTCCCGGTAGGCGCAGCCGAGCCGCTCGGCGACCAGCGCGCCCACCGTGGACTTGCCGACCCCCATCGGGCCGACGAGGACGACGCTCGGAGCGGTCACCGCACGACCAGGTTGTCGAGGTACGACTGGACGTTTCGGCGGGTCTCCGGGACGCTGTCGCCGCCGAACTTCTCGGCGACCGCGTCCGCGAGGACGAGCGCCACCATCGCCTCGGCGACGATGCCGGCGGCCGGGACCGCGCAGACGTCGGAGCGCTGGTGGTGGGCCTTGGCGGCCTCGCCGGTGGCGACGTCGATGGTGGCGAGCGCACGCGGCACGGTCGCGATCGGCTTCATCGCGGCGCGGACGCGCAGCAGCTCACCGGTGGTCAGCCCGCCCTCGGTGCCGCCGGAGCGCCCGGAGGTGCGCCGGATGCCGTCCTCGGTGTGGACGATCTCGTCGTGCGCCTGGGAGCCCGGCACCCGGGCCAGCTCGAAGCCGTCGCCGACCTCTACGCCCTTGATCGCCTGGATGCCCATGAGCGCCGCCGCGAGGCGGGCGTCGAGGCGACGGTCCCAGTGCACGTGCGAGCCGAGGCCCACCGGCACGCCGTACGCAAGGACCTCGACCACGCCGCCGAGCGTGTCGCCGTCCTTGTGCGCCTGATCGATCTCCGCGACCATCGCCTTCGACGCGTCGGCGTCGAGGCAGCGCACCGGGTCGGCGTCGAGCTTCTCGACGTCCGAGGGCCTCGGGTAGACGCCGTACGGCGCCTTCGCCGCGGCCAGCTCGACGACGTGCGAGACGATCTCGATCCCGGCCGTCTCCTTCAGGTACGAGCGGGCCACCGCGCCAAGGGCCACGCGGGCGGCGGTCTCCCGCGCGGAGGCGCGCTCCAGGATCGGCCGGGCCTCGTCGAAGCCGTACTTCTGCATGCCCGCGAGGTCGGCGTGGCCGGGCCGGGGCCGGGTCAGCGGGGCGTTGCGGGCCAGGTCGGCGAGGATCTCCGGGGCGACCGGGTCGGCCGCCATGACCTGCTCCCACTTGGGCCACTCGGTGTTGCCGACCATGACGGCCACCGGCGAGCCGAGGGTGAGGCCGTGCCGTACGCCGCCGAGGAAGGTGACCTCGTCGCGCTCGAACTTCATCCGGGCGCCGCGTCCATAGCCCAGGCGTCGCCGGGCGAGGTGGTCCGCCACCATCTCCGTGGTGATCGGCACGCCGGCGGGAAGGCCCTCCAGCGTCGCGACAAGTGCGGGACCGTGGGACTCCCCCGCGGTCAGCCAGCGCAACCTGCTCAACGGTGCTCCTCATGCTCGCGCCCTGGTACTGCTGCTGCGTACGCGCGTCCTCGCGTACGGCGACGGCGCGACCGCGTGCGCGGCCCTGGCCCGCCACCTCCGATCCTCCCACGTCCCGGCCCGGGATCCTGTCGCAGGTCCATCAGGCGGACGGACCTTGTCAGGTACCGCGGCCCGGTGTGCGCCTCGGCATCGCCTCAGCCACGCCGCCGGCGCCATGCCATGTCGAGCCGTCGCCGTCACGCCATTCGTGCCGCCGCGCTCTTGATCGCCTCGCGGATGCGGAAGTACGTGCCGCAGCGGCAGACGTTCGCGATCTCGTCGATGTCGGCGTCCGTGGGGTTCTTCGTGCGCTTCAGCAGGGCGACGGCGGCCATGATCTGACCGGGCTGGCAGTAGCCGCACTGGGCCACGTCCTGCTCCAGCCAGGCCTCCTGGACGGGGTGCAGCCGGTCCCCGTCCGCGAGGCCCTCGATGGTGGTGACCTCACGGCCCGCGGCCTCGGCGACCGGAACCACGCAGGGGCGCACCGCCTCGCCGTCGAGATGGCTGGTGCAGGCCTTGCAGACGTCGATGCCGCAGCCGTACTTGGGGCCGCGGACGCCGAGCAGATCACGCAGCGCCCAGAGCAGGGGCAGGTCGTCGGGGGCGTCGACGGTGACGGTCTTCCCGTTGACGTTGAAGGTGTGGGAGGGCATGGAAGCTCGTGCTCCTCAAGGCGAAGGGACGGCAGGCGGCAAGCGGGGGTCAGCGCGGGAAGGGGGTGAAGTCGACGTCGAAGTTCACGGGGAAGCTGCGCGGCTTGGTGCCGGTGGCCCGCGCGTAGGCGTTGGCGATGGCGCCCACGGCCGCCGGAACACCCAGCTCACCCGCACCGCCCGGCTCGTGGTCCGTCGGCAGGACGAAGATCCGTACGTCCTTCGGGGAGTCCTTCTGCCGTGCGTAGTGGAACTGCGAGTAGCTCGCTTCCAGCGGGAGACCCTTGTCGATGTGGAGCCCAGCCCGCAGCGTGGTGGAGATCGCGTCCGTGAGTCCGCCGAGCAGCTGTGCCTCCAGTCCACGCGGATTGACCGGCCGCCCCACGTCCGCCGCGATGACCGCCTTCGTCACCCGCGGCTTCCTGGGATCGGTGGCGTCGATCTCGACGAGGCAGGCGGTGCAGGACGTGTACTCGTCGTGGAACCCGACGCCTTGGGCCCAGCCGGACGGCAGGGTCCGCCCCCAGCCGCCCTCCTCGGCGACCTTGTCGAGCACGGCACGCTGCCGGTCCGTCTTGAGGAAGGAGCGCCGGAAGGCGACCGGATCCTGGCCGAGCTTCGCCGCCAGTTCGTCGACGACGATCTCCTCGGCGCCCCGTGTGTTGGCCGAGTACACCGAGCGCCACGATCCCGTGTGCATCTCCAACGGCACTTCGGTGAGCGCCTGGGTCGTGACACCGAAGTTGTACGGGGACTTCACCGTGGTCAGGAACAAGGTCTGCGCGAACGTCGCGTTGCCGAGGCCGGTGGGCAGTCCGGCAGCGGCGGCGGTGATCGCGTCCCCGAGGCCGTGCCGGAAGTCGGTCTCCACGGCGGCCACCTGGTGGACGAAGGTGAGGACCTGACCGGCGGCGTAGGTGGCGCGGACGCGGTGGTGGGTCGCGGGCCGCATCCGCCCGTGCCGTGTGTCGTCGATGCGCGACCACATCAGCCGTACCGGCCGGCCGCTCTTCTTGGACACCACGGCGGCCTCCAGGGCCGCGTCGTAGAACAGTCGGCGCCCGAAGGAGCCGCCCGACTGCACCACATGGACCTTGACCTTGCTCACCGGCAGCCCGATGGCCTGCGCGATGGCCGCCTGGGCGGCGATCGGCGACTTCATGCCCGACCAGATCTCGGCGCCGTCCGCCCGTACGTCCGCCACGGCGGAGTTGGTCTCCATCGGCGCGTGGCTGACGAACGCGAAGTCGAACTCGGCGTCCACCTTCTTCACCAGCAGCCCGAGCAGATCCAGGGACGGCGTCGCCGCCTTCAGCTTCGCCCGGATGTCGTCGTCCGAGAGCGCGTCGACGGTGCCGCCGCCCCAGGTGACGTCCAGGGCGTTCTTGCCGTCGAGTGCCTGACCGAAGGTCTCGGCGACCACGGCGACACCGGCGTCGATGACGACCACGTCGAGGACGCCGGGCATGGCACGTACGACTGCCTCGTTGTTGACCGACTTCACCGTGCCGTTGATGCTCGGGGGCCGGCGCACCATGCAGGGCTTGGCGCCGGGGACGTCGAGGTCGAGGGTGTACACCTGCCCGCCGGTGACCAGCGCGCGGGCGTCGATGCGAGAGGTGGGGGCGCCGACGAGGGTGTGCTCGGACTCCTTCTTGGGCGTGACGATCAGCGAGCCCAGGTCGAGGGAGGCGGCAGCCGTCGACAGCGTGCCGTAGGGGGCGGTGCGGCCGTCCGGTGCTGTCACCACTCCTTGACGGACCGTCAAGTCGTCGGCACTCAGGCCCCATTGCTTCGCGGCCGCGCCCACCATACGGGCCCGCGCGGCCGCTGCCGTGTGCCGTACGGGGTCGTACAGTGAACGGATGGAGTTGGAGCTGCCCGTCAGCTGGTTGAACAGCAACTCGGGGCGGGCGTCCTCCAGTTGCACGCGTACGCGGTCGAGCGGTGTGTCCAGCTCCTCAGCCACCAGCATGGCCACCGCCGTGGTCAGGCCCTGCCCGACCTCCTCCCGCGGCAGCCGGAAGTGCACGATGCCGTCCTCGTCCACGCTCAGAACCAGCATGCCCGCGGTGGGCTTGCCCGCCAGGATGAGCAGATCACCGAGGTCGACCAGATCGGCCGGTGCCGGCGGCGTGGGAATCGCCGCCTGAGCGGTGTCGGGGTCGACGGCGTCCAGACCGATCCTGGTCACAACGGCCAAGGCGGGCGCGGCCACCAGGTAGGTGAGGAAGGTGCGCCGGGCGTGTCCAGTCATGAGGGCTCCGTTCACGCGCCCGTCGCCGTCGTCGGGCCGCCGGGAGATCATTACCGGAGGTAAGCCCTCTGTTCAATAGAGCGTGCAGGATCCGCCCGTCAGCTGCACCTCACGTTCTCGAAACGACCTTCGCCGCCACATCCGTACAGGATTCGCCGGAATCATGCGCGGTGATACGAGGCTGCGTCGTGCGGGACATCGTGGACGGGAAATCGACGGTGAAGCAGCGGTCGGCCGTGGTCTCCGCCGGCCCGAACAGGGTCAGCGAACGGTGGTACACGCGGGAGAACTGCACGACGATCCACGTCCGCCCGCTCGCCGAACTCACCTCGTACAGCGCGCCGTTCCCCCGGCCGTTCGGCTGTCTGTGCCGACTAACGCGCCGCGAGCGCGTGCTCGCCCGCCTTCCGCATGGCGTCGAGCGGCGCCGGCGAACGCCCGGTCATCTGCTCGACCTGGAGCACCGCCTGGTGCACCAGCAGGTCGAGACCGCTGACCACGGCACCGCCGTACGCGGACCAGCGTGCGGCGAGGGCCGTGGGCCACGGGTCGTACAGCACGTCGAAGAGGGTCGCGGGCCGCTCCGGGACGGCGGCGGCGAGCACGTCCGTGGTACCGGCCGGGGTCGTGGCGATCACCAGCGGCGCCCGCAGCGCCTGCTCCGCGTGCGCCCAGTCCTCGGTCCGCACCTCGACGTCGAGCCGCTCGCCCCACTGCCGCATCTCGGCGGCGCGTGCCTCACTGCGGACGTAGGCGACGACCTCGCCGGTGCAGACTCGGGCGAGCGCGGCAAGCGCGGAGGAGGCGGTGGCGCCCGCGCCGAGGACGGCGGCGGAGTCCACCTCCTCGATCCCTCGCTCACGCAGGGCGGCGACCATCCCGGGGATGTCCGTGTTGTCGCCCACGCGTCGGCCGTCCTCGGTGAACACCACCGTGTTGACCGCCTCGACCGAGGCCGCCGTGTCGGTGATCTCGTCGAGCAGCGGAATCACCGCGCGCTTGAGCGGCATGGTCAACGACAGCCCGGCCCACTCCGGCCCGAGTTCGCCGAAGAACCCGGGCAGCGCCTCCTCGTCGACCTCGAAACGGTCGTACGACCAGTCGCTGAGACCCAGTTCCGCGTACGCGGCCCGGTGCAGCACCGGGGACAGCGAGTGCGCGATGGGGGAACCCAGGACAGCGGCCCGACGGGCGTCAGTTCTTGCCCGAGCTGTCATTGAATTTTTCCTTGAGCTTCTGGAATTCGGCGTAGGTCTTGGCGAATTCGGTGTTGTCCTGGCCGTCGGTCGCCACGAAGTAGATCCAGCCCTCGTCCGTCGGGTTGAGCGCAGCCCGCAACGCTTCGTCACCCGGGTTTCCGATCGGGCCGGGCGGCAGACCCTTGCGCGTGTACGTGTTGTACGGGTCCTTGTTGCTGTTGATCTCCGACTCGCTGATGTTGATGTTGCTCTGCTTCTTCAGGTAGTTGAAGGTCGAGTCGAACTGCAGCAGCCGGTTGGTCTCCGTGTTGGTCGGCTTCAGGCGGTTGTAGACGACCTCGGCCATCTTGCGGAAGTCATCGTGCGTCTTGCCCTCGGCCTGGACCAGGCTCGCGACCGTGACCAGTTGGAACGGGCTGTCCAGGTTGAGCGCCTTGGCCTTCGCCTTGAGGTTCAGCTCCGTGTACCTCTGGTTGGCCTGACTCACCATCTTCTTCAGGACGTCCTCGGGCTTCATGCCCTTGGCGGCCGGATACGTGGCCGGGTAGAGGAACCCTTCCAACGGATCCTTGACGTACTTGTTTGCGGTCGCCCAGTCCGGTAGTCCGAGGTTCTTGTATTCCTTCTGGGCCACCTTGCTGGTGGTGCCGCCACGGAGTGCGAGTTTCTTGTCGATAGCCGCGTAGACCGCGGAGTTACGCTCTCCCTCACTGATCGTGAGGTTGTTCTGACTCTTGGGATCGAGCATCCACTTCACGGCGCTCGCGGCGGACATCTCCTTCTTCATGGTGTACGCGCCGGCCTGAATGGAACCCGAATTGGAATTCTGGGTGAACGCCGACACGAACGCGTCGACGCTCTTGACGACGCCGGCATCCCTCATGAGGCGCCCGATCTCCGCGCCGCCCGCCCCCTTGGGCACCTGGACGTTCACGTTCTCGCCGGTGCCGTTGCCCGCGAAGTCCGGAGCCGGGCCAAAACGATTCTGGTAGAACTGATACCCGAAATATCCGACTCCGCCGAGCCCGCCTACGAAGACCAGCACGACCACCAGGCAAGCGCAGCCGCTGCGGCGTTTCTTGCTCTTGGTGCCACCCTTGCCGCGCCGGTCACCACGGCCGCGACCGGCCTGCGGATCGTCGTCGTCGAAGTCGTCGTCATCGTCGCCACCACCGGCGAAAAAGGCGTGTTCGCCCTGGTCGGGACCTGGATCCCAGTCCGTCTCCGGCTCGGGTTCGGCGCGCCGACGAGCGGGCGGCTCCGGCGGCGGGTAGGCGTCGGGGGTGCCGTAGAAGTCGGGCTGCTCGCCGTTGTACTGGCCCGCGTAGGGATCGGCCGGATCAGCGGCGTAGGGCACATGCGGGTGTGTCCCCGTGCTCCAGCCGCCGTCGTTGTACTGCTGCTGCCCCTGACCGCCGTACTGCTGTTGTCCTTGGTCGACGTACTGCTGCTGCCCCTGGCCGTTGTACTGGTGCTGCGCCTGGTCCACGTACGGCGGGTGCCCCTGACCGGGGAAGTGCGGCTGGCCCTGGTTCTGGTACTGCTGCTGGCCCTGGTTCTGGTACTGCTGCTGGCCCTGGTTGTGATACTGCTGCTGGCCCTGGCCATAGGCGCTCTGCGGGCCCGTGCCCCAGTCGCCGTGCTGCGCCTGCTGCTGTTGCGGCTGCTGCGGATGGTGCTGCGGCTGGCCGCCGTAGGGGGACTGGCCGTCGGCAGCCTGTCCTCCCCATCCGCCGTCCCCGTACAACGGGTCCTCCGGATGCCACGGTTCGGAGCCTGGGCCCCGGCCATACTCAGTCATCGATCCCCTACGAGCCGCGAGGCGGTGGCTGCTGGCGCTTGTGGCACGGCTCCCGTCCGCCTCTTTGCTGTGCGGCGGCTGTTCGAACACCGCCGCATCGCGCGGAACGTTACCGTATCGCGATCAGATGACCACTTCGACGCCCTCGCCGGGAGACGTACCTGACACCCGTTCGGATTCCAGGGCCTGCTGCAGAATGATAACGGCGGCCGCCTGGTCGATCACCGACCTGCCCTTCTTGGACTTCACGCCCGAGGCCCGCAGTCCCTGGCTGGCCGTCACTGTGGTCATCCTCTCGTCCACGAGCCGCACCGGAACGGGGGCGATTCCCCGGGCGAGCTCCTGGGCGAAGGCGCGGACCTTGACCGCGGCCGGGCCCTCGCCCCCCTTGAGGGAGCGGGGGAGTCCGACGACGACCTCGATCGGCTCGTACTCCTCGACGAGTTGCCTCAGCCGACGATGGGCGGCCGGGATGTCACGCCCCGGGACCGTCTCCACCGGTGTCGCGAGGATCCCGTCGGGGTCGCAGGAGGCGACCCCGATACGGGCGTCCCCGACGTCGATGGCGAGACGACGTCCTCTACGCATGTCCCCGAGCCTTACTTGGCCGTCTCGGCGACCAGGCGCTCGACCGCGTCGATGGCCTCGCCGATGGCGGCCGGGTTCTGGCCGCCGCCCTGAGCGACGTCCGGCTTGCCGCCACCGCCGCCGCCGAGGGTCTTGGCAGCCGTGCGGACCAGGTCACCGGCCTTGAGGCCGCGCTCGCGGGCGGCGTCGTTGGTGGCGATGACCGTGAGCGGCTTGCCATTGGCCACGGTGAACAGGGCGACGACGGCCGGCCGGCCGCCCTGGATGCGGCCGCGCACGTCGAGGACCAGCTTGCGCAGGTCGTCGGCGGTGGTGCCGTCCGGGACCTGGCCGGTGACCAGGGCCACGCCGTGCACGTCCTTGGCGGACTCGACGAGACCGCCGGCGGCCTGCAGAACCTTCTCCGCGCGGAACTTCTCGATCTCCTTCTCGGCGTCCTTCAGCTTGCCGAGCATGGCGGAGATCTTCTCCGGGAGCTCCTCCGGGCGGCCCTTGACCAGCTCCTGGAGCTGGGCGACGACCGTGTGCTCGCGGGCCAGGAAGTTGTAGGCGTCGACGCCGACCAGGGCTTCGATGCGGCGGACGCCGGAGCCGATCGACGACTCGCCGAGCAGCTTCACCAGGCCGAGCTGGGCGGTGTTGTGGACGTGCGTGCCGCCGCACAGCTCCTTGGAGAAGTCGCCGATGGTGACGACGCGGACCCGCTCGCCGTACTTCTCGCCGAACTCGGCGATGGCGCCCTGCTTCTTGGCCTCGTCGATGCTCATGATCTCGGCCTGGACGTCCAGGTCGCGGGCGAGCACCTCGTTGATCTGCTGCTCGACGTCGGTCATCACGGCCGTCGGTACGGCGGACGGGGAGCCGAAGTCGAAGCGGAAGCGGCCGGGCTGGTTCTCCGAACCGGCCTGGGCGGCCGTCGGGCCGAGGGCGTCGCGCAGGGCCTGGTGGGTGAGGTGCGTGGCCGAGTGGGCGCGGGCGATGGACTTGCGACGGCGTACGTCGATGGAGGCCTGGGCCTTGGCGCCGACGGTGACCTCGCCGACCTGGACGACGCCCTTGTGGACGTACACCCCGGGGACCGGCTTCTGGCAGTCGCGGATCTCGACGATGGCACCGGTGTCCACCTTGATGCGGCCGGTGTCGCCGATCTGACCGCCGCCCTCGGCGTAGAACGGGGTGCGGTCGAGGACGATCTCGACCTCGTCGCCCTCGGTGGCGGCGGGCGACGAGACACCGTCGACCAGGATGCCGACGATCGTCGACTCGCCCTCGGTGCGGTCGTAGCCGATGAAGTCGGTCTCACCGGCGGCGTCGGCGATCTGCCGGTAGGCGCCGAGGTCGGCGTGTCCGGTCTTCTTGGCCCGGGCGTCGGCCTTGGCCTGGTCCCGCTGCTGCTTCATCAGGCGCCTGAAGCCGTCCTCGTCCACCGAGAGGCCCTGTTCGGCGGCCATTTCGAGGGTGAGGTCGATCGGGAAGCCCCACGTGTCGTGGAGCAGGAAGGCCTTGTCGCCGGCGAGGACCGTGCCGCCGGACTCCTTGGTGTCCGTGATGGCCGTGTCGAGGATGTTCGTGCCGGCCTTCAGCGTCTTGAGGAAGGCGGCCTCCTCGGCGAGGGCCACGGTCTCGATGCGCTGCCGGTCGGTGACGAGTTCCGGGTACTGCTGGCCCATCATCTCGATCACGACGTCGATGAGGTCCTTGACGACCGGACCGGTGGCACCGAGCAGGCGCATGTTGCGGATGGCGCGGCGCATGATGCGGCGCAGCACGTAGCCGCGGCCCTCGTTGCCGGGAGTCACGCCGTCGCCGATGAGCATCACGGACGTGCGCATGTGGTCGGTGACCACGCGCAGCGAGACGTCGGAGTCGTGGGCGGCGCCGTACTCGACACCCGTCAGCTCGGTGGCCTTCTTGATGACGGCCATGGAGGTGTCGATCTCGTACATGTTCTGCACGCCCTGCAGAATCATCGCGAGGCGTTCCATGCCGAGACCGGTGTCGATGTTCTTGCTGGGCAGCTCGCCGAGGATCTCGAAGTCCTCCTTCGAGGTGCCCTCGCCGCGCTCGTACTGCATGAAGACCAGGTTCCAGATCTCCACGTACCGCTCGTCGTTGACGGCCGGGCCGCCCTCGACGCCGAACTCGGGGCCGCGGTCGTAGTTGATCTCGGAACACGGGCCGCAGGGGCCCGGGACGCCCATGGACCAGTAGTTGTCCTTCTTGCCGAGGCGCTGGATGCGCTCGGCCGGGACGCCGATCTTGTCGCGCCAGATGGTCTCGGCCTCGTCGTCGTCGAGGTAGACCGTGATCCACAGACGCTCGGGGTCGAGCCCGTAACCACCCTTGTCCTGGGGCGTGGTGAGCAGCTCCCAGGCGTAGGTGATGGCGCCTTCCTTGAAGTAGTCGCCGAAGGAGAAGTTGCCGCACATCTGGAAGAACGTGCCGTGCCGGGTGGTCTTGCCGACCTCTTCGATGTCGGGCGTGCGCACGCACTTCTGCACGCTGGTGGCGCGCGACCACGGCGGCTTGACCTCGCCGAGGAAGTACGGCTTGAAGGGGACCATGCCGGCAGGGACCAGGAGCAGAGTCGGGTCGTCCGCGATGAGCGACGCCGAAGGGACAACGGTGTGACCGCGCTCCTCGTAGAAGCTCAACCAGCGGCGACGAATCTCGGCCGACTCCATCAGTGGTCCTCATTCCGGTTGTACGAGTACGTCGACCTCTCGACGTACGTCGGGTTCTTGCTGTACTTCGGGTTGTCGCTGTTCTCGATGGCGGCGACGCGCCGCGGGGCGGGCAGCTCGGGATGGGTGTTGAGCCCGAGCGCCTCGTCGAGTTCGGCCTCCCGCTGGGCCATGCCTTCGCGGACGTCGAGCGCGAAGTCCTTGAGCCGGTGGCCCGCCTCGATCGCCTTGTTCGCGGCCTGTGCCGCGAGGCTTTCGGGGGTCAGCTGCTTGAGCTTGCGGTTGACCTTGGTGGTGGCCCACACACCCGCGGCTGCGCCGGCGGTGAACCAGAACGTACGGCGGAACATCGCTGCGTCAGTCCTTCTTCCGCTTTCCGCGTCGCGCGGACGGGACGGTGCGGCCCACGATCACGGTACGACGGGACGCCTTGTCGGGCACATTCTCACGACGGCCTCCGATGGCCCGGCGCACGCCGTAGCCGAACGCCGCGACCTTCACCAGGGGGCCGCCGAAGGTGGAGGCGACGGTGGACGACAGCGCCGACGCGTTCGACGTGACCTCCTGGACGTCCGACGCGATGGCGTCGACCCGTTCGATCTGCGTCTGTGCGGAGCGCACGGCCGCGGAGGCGTCGGCGAGGAGCGGGACGGCTTGGTCGGTCACGTCCGCGACAAGCTTGGTGGTCGCCCTGAGCGTCTGGGCCAGCCTCGCCAGCGCGACGGCGAGGAAGGAGACCAGGATCGCCCAGAAGACGGCCACCAGGATCCCGGCCACCTCTCCACCGGACACTGTGCACCCGCTCCCTCATACGTGCCTGAACATCGAAAAGTCGTCCCCCGAGCCTATCGCGCCGGGGCCGCGGCTCCGTACCGCATTAACGGCCGCCCACAGCCGACTTGCGCGAAGTGATTGTACGGACCGCTTACGGGTCAGTACGCTCCGTGTCCCATGCGAGGTTCTCAGCGCGCCGACCCTGCGGCACCCGGCAATCTGCCCCTGGAACTCGACGCGTTCATCTCGGCGAGCGTCAACTTCTCCTCGTCCTGGACGGGTTCGAGCATCTGGCGGACGTGTGCGCCTCGCTGGTGGGCGAACTGCTGCGGAGCGCGCCCGGGCTTCGCGTGCTGGCCGTGGGGCGCAGACCGCTGGGGGTCGGGGGCGAGCGGCTGTTCCCGCTGGCACCGCTGTCCGAGCCGGAGGCGGTGGAGCTGTTCGCGGAGCGGGCGGCGGCCCGGGTCTGTGGGTTCGCCCTGCACGACGACAACCGGTCCGACGTACGGGAACTGTGCCGGCGCCTGGACGGGATCCCGCTCGCGATCGAACTGGCGGCGGGGCGGCTGAGCACCCTCTCCCCCGCGCAGCTGCTGTCCCGGACGGGACGCAGGAGCAGTCGCGGCTGAAGGCCTTGTGGGTGCTCGGCTATGTGGCGGTTCTCCAGGGCGACTCGGTTCCCGCGTTGCTCGTGCTGGTCACGGCGGTGGAGGGCGATCTTGCAGAGGCCGCGGTGCTACAGGGGGCGGCGTCCCGGATGTGGCCGTCGGTGGGTCTGCCGCTGTTCGGCTCGGCCTACTACAACGCGCCGCACGAGCGGTGCGAGGACATGGCCCGGGAGCGGCTGGGCGACGAGCGGTACGCGGAGGGCGTGCGCGCCGGGGCGCGGCTCGGACAGGAGGCGGCGGTGGCTCGGGCGCTGAGGCCGGCCCGCGGCGGCCGCATGCTCGGTGCGGTGCCCTCGCCGCGCGGGCTTCCCCCGGAAAAGCGAGAACCCGTCGTCTCCCCACCTCGAAAGGTGGGGAGACGACGGGCTGACGCGCAGGTGGTGCTACGTCCGCAGGAAGATCAGCGGGCGTAGTACTCGACGACGAGCTGCTCGTCGCAGATCACCGGGATCTCCTTGCGGTTCGGCTCACGGTCCAGGCGGAAGGCCAGGGCGCGGAGGTTCACCTGGAGGTAGCGCGGGGTCTCGCCGTCGGGGGCGAAGCCACCCTCACGCGCGACCTGGAACAGGGTCTTCTCGCGGCTGCGCTCGCGGACCATCACGACGTCGTCGGGACGGACGCGGAACGAGGGCTTGTCGACCTTCTGACCGTTGACCTCGATGTGGCCGTGAACGACCATCTGGCGGGCCTGGTAGATCGTGCGGGCGATGCCCGAACGCAGGACCAGGGCGTCGAGACGGCGCTCAAGCTCGATGACCAGGGCCTCACCGGTCTTGCCCTGAGTCTTGGCGGCACGCTCGTAGGCGCGGACGAGCTGGCGCTCGGACACGTCGTACTGCGCACGCAGACGCTGCTTCTCGAGCAGACGGACCTTGTAGTCCGAGTTCTGCTTGCGGCCACGGCCGTGCTCACCCGGCGGGTAGGGGCGGGCCTCGAAGTACTTGACGGCCTTCGGGGTCAGCGCGATACCGAGGGCACGCGACTTCTTGACCTTGGGGCGGGACTGGTTCGCCATGAACCAAACACCTCATGTTTCTGATGCGAATACGGCTTCACCAGGGTTAGGGGAGGTCGCAATCCGCAGCCTGGGAAACCCTGCGGGCCCTTTCGGACCTGCTGGGCAGCCGCTCCCTGGTCTGGGCACATACGTGCAGCACGCGAGTGGCCCACCGACCGTGCCGGAAGACCGGGTGGTGGTGGGCTGCCCGCGACACCTTCGACGGTGCGCGACGCTCCTGGAATCCCTCCGTGCTGGCAGGGGCTCCGGCTGGATGTCCCGTTCTGGTGGTGCCGACCGGAGCCGGACACGGGACGCAGCGCTTCAGGTCATCTTACAGGGGGATCAGGAGCGCTAGCGACCAGAGGCCACAGCGTCCCTGCCCGGAGGCATCAGGGCCTTCCCCGGCCGAGGTGCTTCCTGGTCCACTCCACCGCGTCCGCGTACCGCGCCTCGGCCCCGTGCCGGGTCGGCGTGTAGTACTCGCGGTCCTTGAGCTCCTCCGGGGCGTACTGCTGCGCGGCGATCCCTTCGGGCAGGTCGTGCGGGTAGACGTAGCCCTGGGCGTGCCCCAGCTTGGCCGCGCCCTTGTAGTGCCCGTCTCGCAGATGCATCGGCACCGGACCCGCGTGCCCCTTGCGTACGTCCTCCATGGCGGCGCCGATCGCCATCGTCGCGGCGTTGGACTTGGGGGCCAGGGCGAGGGCGATGGTGGCGTGGCTGAGTGTGAGCGCGGCCTCGGGGAAGCCGATCATGGCGACGGCCTGGGCGGCGGCCACGGCTATGGGCAGCGCGTTCGGATCGGCGAGGCCGATGTCCTCGCTGGCGGAGATCATCAGTCGGCGGGCGATGAAGCGGGGGTCCTCACCGGCCTCGATCATCCGTGCCAGGTAGTGCAGTGCCGCGTCCACGTCCGAGCCGCGGATGGACTTGATGAGCGCGCTCGCCACGTCGTAGTGCTGGTCGCCGTCGCGGTCGTACTTCACGGCGGCGCGGTCGACGGTCTCCTCCAGGGTCTGGAGGCCGATCTCCGTCTCGCCCTTGTCGAGCGCGGCGCCGGCCGCGGCCTCCAGGGCGGTCAGGGCGCGGCGGGCGTCCCCGCCGGCGATCCGCAGCAGATGCTCCTCGGTGTCGTCGGGAAGCGTGACGGCGTCCTTGAGGCCGCGCTCGTCGGTGAGCGCGCGCTTGACGAGGCCGCGCAGGTCGTCGTCCGTGAGCGGTTCGAGGGTGAGCAGGAGGGATCGGGAGAGCAACGGGGAGATCACCGAGAAGTACGGGTTCTCGGTGGTCGCCGCGATCAAGGTCACCCACCGGTTCTCGACCGCGGGCAGCAGGGAGTCCTGCTGGGCCTTGCTGAAACGGTGGATCTCGTCGAGGAAGAGGACGGTCTCCTTGCCGAAGCCTCCGGTGGCACGGCGTGCTCCGTCGATGACCGCGCGTACTTCCTTGACGCCCGCGGTGATCGCCGACAGCTCCACGAAGCGCTTGTTGGTGGCCTTGGACACCACATAGGCGAGCGTCGTCTTGCCGGTGCCTGGCGGGCCCCAGAGGATCACCGAGGACGGTCCGGCCGGGCCACCGCTCCCCTCGCCGACAAGTCTGCGCAGGGGCGATCCCGGCTTCAGCAGATGCTGCTGGCCCACGACTTCGTCGAGGGTGCGCGGGCGCATCCGTACCGCCAGGGGACTGGCGGACGGGTCCTTCTCCTGGCGTTCTTCTGCCGCGGCGGTGAACAGGTCGGGCTCCACGTGCAAAACCCTATGTCACGCCACTGACAACGCCGTCCGGCCCGGGAAATCCCAGGGATCGGCGGGGCTCAGCTGGTCCAGAAGTCCCACCAGCGGGTCAGGATCAGCATGCCGATGATGCCGATGTGCAGCACGGGCAGGACCCAGGTGAACTCGCCGAAGAAGCTCTTCAGCCAGCGCGGGGCGGGCAGGAAGTTGTTGCGGATGTTCGACGAGGTCACGTACCAGAACATGATGATCGTGGCGACCCAAGCGAGGCTGCACCACAGGCACAGCGAGTTGATGCGGTAGAGCGACTGGAACTGCAGCCAGGTGCAGAAGCCCACCCCGAAGAGCGTGCCGGCGTTGAAGGTCAGCCAGTACCAGCGCGGGAAGGTGGCCCGGGCGAGCAGGCTCATGCCGACGCAGATGACGATGCCGTAGGCCACCAGGCCCAGCATCGGGTTGGGGAACCCGAAGGCCGAGGCCTGCTCGCTCTTCATGATGTTGCCGCAGGAGACGACCGGGTTCAGGCTGCACCCGGGCACGAAGTTCGGGTTCTCCAGCAGCTTGAACTTGTCGATCGTGATGACCCACGCGGCCAGGAGACCGGCCGCACCGGTGATCACCAGCAGCAGGGCGAGCCCACGGCTGCCGCCGACCGTCCGGGGAGCGGCGACGCGTTCCTGGTCGGCCGAGACGTCCTTGACTGTCGTCTTGCTCATCACGCCGTTTCCGTAGCTTCGAAGGGGCCTGGGGGCACGGTCATTGTGCCGCACCTGCGTCCGTGTCCACCGTTCGATGGACATAAGGAGGTACGCACGGTCGTCCCGGAGGGTTCGATTCGGCGGGAAGCTCGTCGGCATGACCACACAGGCGCACCAACTCGCGGTGCACGTAAGGGGACTGCGCAAGCGGTACGGGGACGTGACCGCCGTCGACGGCATCGATCTCGGCATACGGCAGGGCGAGGTGTTCGGCCTGCTCGGACCCAATGGAGCGGGCAAGAGCACCACCGTGGAGATCCTCCAGGGCAACCGCGGCCGGGACGACGGCGAGGTCTCGGTGCTCGGCTCGGATCCGGCGACGGGCACGCGCGCGTGGCGCTCGCGCGTCGGCATCGTCTGGCAGGACGAATCCGCGCCCGCCGAGTTGACGGTGCGCGAGACCGTGCGGCACTTCGCCCGCTACTACCCGAAGCCCCGCGACCCGGAGGAGGTCATGGGCCTGGTCGGTCTGGAGGAGAAGGCGGCCAGCCGCGTCAAGGCGCTCTCCGGCGGCCAGCGAAGGCGGCTGGACGTGGCGCTCGGTGTGATCGGCGGTCCCGAGCTGCTGCTCCTGGACGAGCCGACGACCGGCTTCGACCCGTCCGCGCGGCGGCAGTTCTGGGAACTGATCCGGAAGCTGGCCGACGAGGGCACGACGATCCTGCTCACCACGCACTACCTGGAGGAGGCGGAGGCGCTCGCGCACCGTCTCGCGGTCATCGCGAAGGGCCGGGTGGTCGCCGAGGGCGAGCCGTCCGCGCTGCGCGAGCGCTTCGGCACCGAGGCGACCGTCGAGTGGACGGAGCCCGACGGCACCCCGCGCGAGGAGCGCACGGACACACCCACCAGGACCGTCGCCGAGCTCATGCACCGCTTCGACGGCGAGATCCCGGGGCTGCGGGTGAGCCGGCCCACCTTGGAGGACGTCTATCTGCGGCTGACCGGACAGGAGGACGCGCGATGACCACGACCGCCGTACGCGCGCACAGCGAGACCTCGTCGGGCAGGCTGCCCGGTGCCTGGGGGCTCGGCCTCCAGCGAGGCGCCCTGGAGATCAAGCAGTTCTTCCGCCAGCGCGACCAGGTGGTGTTCACCTTCGCCTTCCCGGTCGTCTTCCTCTTCCTCTTCGCCTCGATCTTCAGCGACGACGTCCAGGGAGCCGGCATCACCGCCTCCCAGCTGTACGTCCCCGCCATGATGGCGGCGGGCATCATGTCCACCAGCTTCCAGTCCCTGGGCATCTCGATCGCGATCGAACGGGACGAGAAGGTGCTGCGCCGGCTGCGCGGCACACCGATGCCACCGGCCGCGTACTTCCTCGGCAAGATCTGGCTGGTTCTGGTGACCGGCGCCCTGGAGACCGCGATCCTGCTCCTCGTCGGCACAACGCTCTACGACGTGGACCTGCCCTCGGACCTCGGCAAGTGGGCGGACTTCGCCTGGATCTTCGTCCTGGGCCTCACGGCCTGTGCCCTGCTCGGCATCGCGATCAGCTCGGTCCCCAAGTCCGGAAAGAGCGCCACGTCGGTGGTCGTACTGCCGTTCCTGGTCCTCCAGTTCATCTCCGGGGTGTACATCGCCATCGACACCATCCCGGACTGGATGCTGAACATCGGCGCGCTGTTCCCGCTGAAGTGGATGTGCCAGGGGCTGCGCGGGGTGTTCCTGCCCGAGTCGGCGCAGGTCCTCGAACAGGCGGGTGGCTGGGAGTTCGGGCGGATCGCGCTGGTGCTCGGGGCCTGGTGCGTCGGAGGATTGCTGCTGTGTCTGCTGACATTCCGGTGGAAGAACCGGCGCGACGGATGACGGATCCGGCCGGAGCACGCGAGTCGAACACCTGGGACCGCTCGTTCCGGCTGTGGGACGCGTACTTCGCGATCGTCTGGCTGGCCACCCTGGTGTTCGTGCTGGGCACGAGCCATCCGGGGTGGCACATCCGCGTCGCGGCCGGTGCAGTGCTTCTGCTGCTGATTCCCTGGTATCTGGCGGTCGGGCGCCCCATCCTCACGGCCGAGAGCCCGGACGAGCGCCGCGCCCTCGGCTATATCGCGGGCGCGATCGTGCTGTTCCTGCCGCCCGGCATCCTGGTCGGCGAGACCCGCCTGATGACGTTCGCACTGGTTCCGCAGTGCTTCATCGGTCTTGGCCTTCGCCGGGCGCTGACGGCCGTGACCGTCATCAACATCGCGCCGGTGGTGGGCTGGGCGCTGTTGTGGTGGCCCAGCGACCAGGACGTCTTCTTCAACACCGTCTTCGCCGTGGTCACGCTCGTCTTCTCCGGGGTCCTCGGCAGCTGGGTCATCCGCATCATCGAGCAGAGTCGGGAACGGGCCGAGCTGATCGCCGAGTTGGACGCCAGCCGCCACGAGGTCTCCCGACTCTCGGCCGCGCACGGCGCGCTGGCCGAACGGGAGCGGTTCTCCCGGGAGATCCACGACACCCTCGCCCAGGGCTTCACCAGTCTGCTGATGCTGGTCCAGGCCGTCGACGCCGAACTGGACCACGATGTGCCACAGGCCCGCCGCCACCTGACCCTGATGGCCGAGACCGCCCGGCAGAACCTCGCCGAGGCGCGTGCCCTGGTCGCAGGCGGCGCGCCCGCCGACCTCGACGGCGCCTCGCTGCCCGACGCGCTGCGCCGACTCGCCACCCGCCATGACGCGACGGTCGACGTGACCGGCCCGGTGCGCACGCTGCCCGCCGGGCCCGAGGTCGTCGTCCTGCGCTCCTGCCAGGAGGCGCTGGCGAACGCCCGCAAGCACGCGGGGAGTTCGGCGGCGGTGGCGGTCGTGCTGACCTACTCCAACGATGCGCTGGCCGTCTCCGTGCGCGACGACGGCTGCGGCTTCGACCCCGCCGCGCCGGCCGACGGCTATGGTCTGGCGGGGTTGCGCGCGCGGGCCGCCGAGGTGGGCGGTACGGCTCAGGTACGCAGTACGCCCGGCACCGGCACAACCGTCACCGTGCGCCTGCCCGTCCCCAGGAGCGACTCGTGATACGGATCATCCTCGCCGACGACCACCCCGTCGTACGCGAAGGGCTGCGCGCGATGCTCAGCGCCGAGCCCGACCTCGATGTGATCGCCGACGCGTCCAGCGGTCCGCAGGCGGAGGCACTGGCCGCCGAGCTGCGGCCCGACATCGTCCTCATGGACCTGCGGATGCCGGAGGGTGGGGGCGTCGACTCGATCGTCCGCATGACGGAGGCGGGGTTGTCGTGCCGCGTCATCGTGCTGACGACGTACGAGACGGACCGGGACATTCTGCGGGCGGTGGAGGCGGGGGCGGCGGGCTATCTGTTGAAGGATCTGCCGCGGGCGGAACTCGCGGACGCGGTTCGGGCCGCGGCCCGTGGGGAGACCGTGTTGGCGCCGTCCGTTGCCGCGCGCCTCGTGGACCAGCTGCGTACGAAGCCGGAGCGGCCGCGGTTGTCGGAGCGTGAGACCGCGGTGCTCCGGCTGGTCGCCGAGGGGTGCACCAACGCCGAGATCGGCCGTCGGCTCTTCATCGGGGAGTCCACCGTGAAGACCCATCTGCTGCGGGCCTTCGGGAAGTTGGGGGTAGATGACCGGACGGCCGCGGTGACCAGTGCGATGCGGTTCGGGCTGCTGGAGTGAGGCCCGCGGCGGAGCCGCCGATGGATTGCAGCCGCCCCCTCCACCCCTACCGGTCCCGTACCTGAGGGCCGCGCCCGGGTGGGTGGGGGCTGGTCGCGCAGTTCCCCGCGCCCCTTACGGGGGTGGCCGGGGCGAGACAAACCTCACCCCAGCCACCGCCACCGCTCAGCCCAGCCTCGACTCCAGCTCCGCCACGATCCCGGCAACGGGCACCGCGGTCTGCTCGCCGGACTCCATGTCCTTGAGCTGCACCACGCCCTCGGCGAGATCCCGCTCACCCGCGACGAGGGTGTACCGCGCACCGGACCGGTTCGCGTTCTTCATCGCGCCCTTGAGCCCCTTCGCACCATAGGAGAAGTCCGCCGCGACCCCGGCCTTGCGCAGCGCCGTGACCACACCGAACAGCACCCGCCGCGCCTCCTCCCCGAGCGGCACCGCGAACACACTGGTGGACGCGGGCAGTTCGAGCGTGACGCCCTCGGCCTCCAGCGCGAGGACCGTACGGTCGACGCCCAGCGCCCAGCCCACCGACGGCAGCGCGGGACCGCCGATCATCTCGGACAGGCCGTCGTAGCGGCCGCCGCCGCCCACCGCGGACTGCGATCCCAGGCCGTCGTGGATGAACTCGAAGGTCGTACGGGTGTAGTAGTCGAGCCCGCGGACCAGCTTCGGGTCGTCCTCGAAGGAGACGCCCGCGGCCGTGATCAGCTCGCGCACCTCCTCGTGGTACGCCTTGCACGCATCGCAGAGGTAGTCCCGCAGGAGCGGTGCTCCCACCAGCTGCTTCTGGACGTCGTCGCGCTTGTCGTCAAGGACGCGCAGGGGGTTGATCTCGGAGCGGCGGAGGGTGTCCTCGTCCAGATTCAGGCCACGCAGGAAGTCCTGCAGGGCGGCCCGGTAGACGGGGCGGCACTCCTTGTCGCCGAGGGAGTTCAGCAGGATCCGGAAGTCGCGCAGCCCCAGCGAGCGGTACGCCTGGTCCGCCAGGATGATCAGCTCGGCGTCCAGCGCCGGGTCCTCGGCTCCGATCGCCTCGGCGCCCACCTGGGAGAAGTGCCGGTAACGGCCCTTCTGGGGACGCTCGTAGCGGTAGTACGAGCCCGAGTACCAGAGCTTGACGGGGAGGTTGCCCGCCTTGTGCAGGTTGGCCTCCAGAGCCGCGCGCAGCACGGAGGCCGTGCCCTCCGGACGCAGGGCCAGGTTGTCGCCGCCCTTGGTCTCGAAGGCGTACATCTCCTTGGTCACGATGTCGGTGGACTCACCGACCCCGCGCGCGAACAGCTCGACGTTCTCGAAGCCGGGGGTCTCGATGTAGCCGTAGCCGGAGTTCCGCAGCGGCGCGGCGATCGCCTCGCGCACCGCGAGGTACTTCGCGCTCTCCGGCGGAATCAGGTCGTACGTGCCCTTGGGGGCCTTGAAGGTGCTCACGGAAGTCTCTCGTCACATTCCTCGTCGAGGAGCGGAGGTCGGGTCCGCTCCCAGGCCGGCGGCCACCTGCCGCATGTACGGATTGGTGGCGCGCTCCTGGCCGATGGTCGTCTGGGGGCCGTGGCCGGACAGCACCACGGTCGAGTCGTCGAGCGGCAGGCACACACGGGCCAGCGAGTCGAGGATCTCGGCGTGGGAGCCGCCGGGCAGGTCGGTGCGTCCGATGGAGCCGGCGAACAGCAGATCCCCGGAGAAGAACACGGACGGGATGTCCGCGCTCTCGGGCATCCGGAAGGTCACCGACCCCTTCGTATGGCCGGGCGCGTGCGCGACGGAGAGGTCGAGACCCGCCAGCTTCAGCTCGGCGCCGTCGGTCAGCGTCCGCACGTCGTCGGGCTCCCCCACGGTCAGCTCGCCCATCAGCGGCATTCCGATGGACCGGCCGAGCGCCTTCCCGGGGTCGCTCATCATGAACCGGTCCTCGGGGTGGATCCAGGCCGGCACGTCGTGCGCTCCGCACACCGGGACGACCGAGGCGACGTGGTCGATGTGGCCATGCGTGAGGATGACCGCGACGGGCTTGAGCCGATGCTTCTCGAGTGCGTCCTCGACTCCCTGGGCGGCCTGATGGCCCGGGTCGATGATCACGCACTCCTCACCCGCGGCGGGGGCGACCAGGTAACAGTTGGTCCCCCAGGCCCCGGCGGGGAACCCGGCAATGAGCACGATCGTCCTTCGTGGTGGCGTACGCGGTTGTCTCGTACAGGGTGGGTGGCTGTGGATCAGAGCCTACCGGCGCTGCCGATTCCTCAGCGAACCCATATACGGTACGGGGCACACGCAGGCGGTCGGCTCACAAGACGCACGCGTCCCACTTGACGACGAGACGCATGAGGAGAAAACCCGGTGGTCAGCCAGGAACAGCGGCGGCGTCAGCTCGCCCGGGAGAAGTTCTTGCGACAGCAGCAGCGCCGCACGGCCGCGCGACGCAAGACGAACGCACGCAACGCGGTGGTCGCCTCGGTCCTCGGGGTCGTCGTGATCGGCAGCGTCGTGTCGTACGCGACCGGGGTCTTCAAGAACGACGACAAGAAGGCCAACGCGGGCGCCGAGGTGACCCCGAGCGCCACTCCGACGAGCAAGGCGCCGGATCCGTGCGAGAAGGCCGCGGCGGGCAAGGTGAAGTCGCTGAGCTGGAAGAAGGAGCCGGCGATCACCATCGACAAGTCCGCGGACTACACGATGAAGATGGCGACGACGTGCGGTGACATGGACATCGCGCTGAAGGCGGCCGCGGCCCCGCACACCGTGAACTCGTTCAACTTCCTTGCGGCCAAGGGGTTCTTCGACCACACCAAGTGCCACCGGCTCACCACCGACGGCATCTACGTGCTGCAGTGCGGCGACCCGCAGGGCACCGGCGCCGGTGGTCCCGGCTACACGATCCCGGACGAGAACCTGAAGGACAAAAGCCTGAAGGGCAACGTGTATCCGGCGGGCACCGTTGCGATGGCGAACCAGTACAACGCCCAGACGAAGCAGGGCCGCCACACCGGTGGCAGCCAGTTCTTCCTCGTCTACCAGGACAGTCAGCTACCGCCCGACTACACACCGTTCGGCACGGTGTCCGATGCGGGGATGAAGGTCCTCAAGAAGATCGCCGCCGCCGGTGCGCAGGCCGCTGATCCTCAGACGGGCAACACCGCGCCGAACGCGACCGTGGTGATCAACAAGGCGACCATCACCAAATCCTGACCGTCAACCGGGGAACTTCGGACGCGCGGGATGCGGACAGGCAACCCGCTGGTCGCCTATGTTGGCCGTGACGAAACTGTGGACGATGCCAGGGGGCGCTGAAGCCCCTCGCAGGCATCATGTGGAGGAGGCGCTGTGAGCAGCGACCCGTGGGGCCGCGTCGACGAGACGGGGACCGTGTACGTGCGTACGGCCGACGGCGAGCAGGTCGTCGGTTCCTGGCAGGCCGGCTCTCCTGATGAGGCGCTGGCCTACTTCGAGCGCAAGTACGAGGGCCTGGTTGTCGAGATCGGCCTCCTCGAAAAGCGAGTGAAGACCACCGACCTGTCGGCGAAGGACGCCCAGACCGCGATCGACCACATCCGCGAGCAGGTGGACGCCCACCACGCGGTCGGCGATCTCGCCGCGCTGAAGGTGCGGCTGGACAAGCTCGTCGAGACGGTCGACGCGCGCCGTGAGGAGCGCAAGGCCCAGCGGGCCAAACAGTCCGACGAGGCGCGGCACGCCAAGGAGGCGCTGGTCGTCGAGGCCGAGGAGCTGGCGCAGAGCGACCAGTGGCGGGCGGCCGGTGAGCGGCTGCGCTCCCTTGTGGACACCTGGAAGGGGCTGCCGCGACTCGACCGCAAGTCGGACGACGAGCTGTGGCACCGCTTCTCGCACGCGCGCTCGGCGTTCTCCAAGCGCCGCAAGGCGCACTTCGCCTCGCTGGACGCGCAGCGCGAGGAGGCCCGCAAGACCAAGGAGAAGCTGGTCGCCGAGGCCGAGTCGCTGTCCGGCTCGTCCGACTGGGGTCCGACGGCGGCGCGCTACCGCGAGCTGATGGCCGACTGGAAGGCCGCGGGCCGCGCCCAGCGCGAGCACGAGGACGACCTGTGGAACCGCTTCCGCGGCGCCCAGGACGTGTTCTTCGCGGCGCGCAGCTCCGTCTTCGCCGAGCGCGACGCGGAGCAGTCGGAGAACCTCAAGCTCAAGGAGGAGCTGGCCGAGGAGGCCGAGAAGCTCGTCCCGGTGCAGGACCTCAAGGCGGCCCGCGCCGCCTTCCGCTCGATCAACGAGCGCTGGGAGGCCATCGGCCATGTGCCGCGCGACGCCCGCCCGAAGGTCGAGGGCCGGATGCACGCGGTGGAGCGGGCCCTCCAGGAGTCCGAGGAGGTCGAGTGGCGCCGGACCAACCCGGAGGCACGCGCGCGTGCCGAGGGTCTGACCGGTCAGCTCCAGGCTGCCGTGGACAAGCTCCAGGGCCAGATCGAGGCGGCTCGCGCCGCGGGCAACACCTCCAAGGCCGACAAGCTCCAGAAGGAGCTCGACGGCCGCCAGGCGCTGCTCGACCAGGCTCTGAAGGGCCTGCAGGAGTTCGGCGGCTGATCGGACGACCGCTGGGTCGCCGCGACGCGGCCCGGTTTCCCTTCGGAGCGGCCCGGCGGTGGGTTTCCCACCGCCGGGCCGCTCCGCGTTCATGAGGGGGTTCGCCGGCCGCCCTGCTCGGCGATGTCGAGCGCGAGCAGATCGCCCTGTCCGTCGCCGATCTGCTCCTGGAGGGCGAGCCGCAGCACGGGGAGGGCGTCGCGGGTGTTGCCGGCGGCGCGCAGGGCCCGGGCGACGTTGAGGCCGGTGGCGACCATGGCGGCGCGTACGTCGGCGGCGAGGACGGGGCCGGCGGGGGCGTGGCGGCCCGCGCGGGCCTTGTTGCGGGCCAGCGGCAGCCGCCCCACGGCGTTCTCCTGGGAGCGCTGCGGCAGCGGGCGGTTCTTGGCGCGCAGGCGTTCCTCCAGGACGCGGTAGAGGGTGTCGAGGTCGATCAGTTCGGGTCCGTCGTGGACGCCGTGCCGCAGGACCGTCAGGAGCTCGCCGGTGAACGCGGTGTAGCGCTCGCCGTCGGGCGCCAGTGCCACCCGGTCGCGGGGCGACGCGGTGAGCACGAAAGCGCCGTCGACGGCCGCCTGCGCGGCGAGCACATCGCCGCCCACGAGAGTGCGGGCTGCGCGGCCGCTGAAGCAGCAGTCGAGGACGACGACCTTGCGTCGGGCGCGGGAGGCGCGCAGGGCGGACCGCAGGTGCTGGTAGGCGACGGCGGTGTAGCCCATGTGGTCGCGGGAGTCGCCGAGCGCGAGGTACAGGTCCGCGGATTCGGAGTCGCGCATGCCGTGCCCGGCGTAGTACACGATCAGGGTGTCGGTGGCCTCCTCGCCGGCCTGGTGGACGGGGTCGAGCATGGCCGGGGGGCTCTGCGGGTCGGTGACGACGGTGCAGTGCTGGACCGGGAGTCCCCAGACCGTTGCGTCGCACAGTTCGGCGGCCAGGTCCACCACATTGGCCTCGACGGCGGGCAGCTGCGGCAGGTGCCGGTAGGAGGCGGTCCCTATGAGGACGGCCCGGGAGCGCGTCGGGTCAGGGAGCGTCGAGGTCACGCCCGGTGTCCTCCCGGTCGAGGAGTTCGACGATCCGGCGCAGCGCCTCCTCGTCGCGTGCCGTGTCCCGTGTCAGGTGCACCTCGATCTCGCCGCGGCGCAGCGTGACGGCGGGGCGGCTACCCCGCGACGTCTGCCACTGGAGCACGGAGACGACGAGCGAGGCCGTGGACAGCCCGCTGCCGACGGCGAGTTGGAGCAGATCGAAGCCCGATCCCATGTGGTGTGCGGAGGGCGGCTCGCCCATGACCCGGGCACGTACGTCCAGCGTCTCGTCCTCGTGCAACCAGCGCAGCAGGGAGCGGAGTTCGTCCTCGGCGCCCGGTGCCGCCACGGCCCCCGTGGCCGCCGGGATCGCTGCGATCCCCGCGACGAAGTCAGTCATCGGTTCCGTCCGTTCTTCGGCCGACATGTTTGTTCACCCGGGAGAAGAGCTCCAGTGCCTCGCCTCCGGC
Organism: Streptomyces albiflavescens; assembly: GCF_014645835.1. Lineage (GTDB taxonomy): Bacteria > Actinomycetota > Actinomycetes > Streptomycetales > Streptomycetaceae > Streptomyces > Streptomyces albiflavescens. The sequence continues at coordinate 264,594 of NZ_BMMM01000008.1, read as the reverse complement.
GCCAAGCCGTGCCAGGCACACCGCCTGCCAGTACTGGCTGGTCAGGGTGGTGGGATGGGCGAGGCCGAGCGACGACAGGCAGACCGGCACGATCACCGACAACATCTGTGCCGCTTCGCGGAGTTCGCCGCGCAGCACCAGGTTGACCGCCTCCCGCTGCCTGGACAGGGCGTTCTGCGGGGTCATGCTGCTCAGGACGATTCGGCGGGTGGCGTCACTGAGGGTCGGCGGCCGGAACGGTCCGGGCTGAGCGGCTTCCGGCGGAGGACCGGGGCGTGCCTCGGCCCAGTCGTACTCGGGTGCCTCGATCACGCTGGGCCTGGGCGCGAGGGCGGTGTGGACGGCGTCGGCGCGGATGTGCAGCGCCACCAGGCCGGCGAGCGTGTCCGTGCCGTCTCCCGCCAGGTGTTCGAGCCGCGACTGGGTGGATGCGAGGGCGGGGCGGTCGCCGGGATCCTGCGCGCACAGCAGGTCCACGAGCTGACGCAGGTCCGCCGGATACGGCAGCTCACGGCCGCTCAGCCGGGGGACACCGACTCCCAGCGCCCGCTCCACGACGGCACCGACGTCCATGGTCTCGCCGAATGGCAGCTCGCCCGTGATCATCAGATACATGCACGCCCCGAGACCGTAGAGGTCGGCGGTCGGCCCCGGCAGCACCCCGCGGATGGTCTCCGGCGCGATGAACTGCGGAGTCCCGATGAGTACTCCGGTGCGTGTGATCACCGACTCACCGGCGAGGCGGGCGAGCCCGAAGTCCTGGAGGACGACCCGTCCGTCCCTGCCGATGCCGACGTTGGAGGGCTTGACGTCGCGGTGCAGCACCCCGGCCTCGTGGGCCGCGGCGAGCGCCGCGGCGACACCGAGGGCCACCGAGCACACCGCGGCCGGCGCCAGCGGTCCCGTCGCCGCGACCAGGTCCGCCAGACTCATCCCGTCGAGCACCTGCATCACGAGGTACGGCGTGCCCTCGTGCACCCCGCTGTCGTACAGCGTGACGACGCCGGGGTGGTCGATCCTGGCCAGGGCGCGGGCCTCGCGCCGGAAGCGGCTCAGGGTTTCGTTGTCCTCGGACAGCCCCTCGACGGCGGTCAGCAGCTTCACGGCGACACGGCGGCCGAGGAGGGTGTCCTCGGCCTCGTAGACCACGCCCATGCCGCCGCGCCCGAGCAGCCGCACGGGACGGTAACGCTCCGCGACCAGCCCCTGACCGGCTAATTCATCGTCTCCGTGACCGCTCATCCCGTCCCCCGTCCCCCGCCCTTCCCTCGTCGCCAGTCCCCAGGTCAGGGCCTGCGGGCCGACGTCACGCGGTACACGTCGTACACGCCCTCCACGCCCCGTACGGCCTTCAGGACGTGACCCAGGTGCTTGGGGTCGCCCATCTCGAAGGTGAAACGGGAGGTGGCGACGCGGTCGCGGGAGGTCTGGACGGCCGCCGACAGGATGTTCACGTGCTGGTCCGACAGGACGCGGGTGACGTCCGACAGGAGCCGGGAGCGGTCCAGGGCCTCGACCTGGATGGCGACCAGGAAGACCGAGGACTGGGTGGGCGCCCACTCGACCTCGAGGATGCGCTCGGGCTCGCGGGAGAGCGATTCGACGTTGACGCAGTCGCTGCGGTGCACCGATACGCCGCTGCCGCGGGTGACGAAGCCGATGATCGGGTCACCCGGTACGGGCGTACAACAGCGGGCGAGCTTGACCCACACGTCGTCGACGCCCTTGACGACGACACCCGGGTCGGCGTTGGACCGGCGTTTGCGGCCGCGCCCCCGCGCGGGCGGAACGGCCTCGTCGATCTCCTCGGTGGCCGCCTCCTCGCCGCCGAGGGCCTGCACCAGCTTCTGCACGACACTCTGCGCGGCGACATGGCCCTCGCCGATCGCCGCGTACAGGGACGAGATGTCGGGGTAGCGCATCTCGTGCGCGAGGGTGACCAGGGAGTCGCCGGTGAGGATGCGCTGGATCGGCAGGTTCTGTTTGCGCATCGCGCGGGCGATGGCGTCCTTGCCCTGCTCGATCGCCTCGTCGCGGCGCTCCTTGGAGAACCAGGCACGGATCTTGTTGCGAGCGCGCGGGGACTTGACGAAGCCGAGCCAGTCGCGGGACGGGCCCGCGCCGGCCGCCTTGGAGGTGAAGACCTCCACCAAGTCGCCGTTGTCCAGGGTGGATTCGAGCGGGACGAGGCGTCCGTTGACCCGTGCGCCTATCGTGCGGTGGCCGACCTCCGTGTGGACCGCGTACGCGAAGTCCACCGGGGTCGCGCCCGCCGGGAGCGCTATGACGTCGCCCTTGGGCGTGAAGACGAACACCTCGTTGCGGGACAGGTCGAAGCGCAGGGACTCCAGGAACTCCGAGGGGTCCTCGGTCTCCTTCTGCCAGTCGAGCAACTGGCGCAGCCACGCCATGTCGTTGACGGTGTCCTGGCCCGCGCTGCCCTTGGCCGCCCGGGGCACGTCCGTACGGATCTTGGAGGAACCGGCGACGGTCTCCTGCTTGTACTTCCAGTGCGCGGCGATGCCGTACTCGGCGCGGCGGTGCATGTCGAACGTACGGATCTGCAGCTCGACAGGCTTGCCGTTGGGGCCGATCACCGTCGTGTGCAGCGACTGGTACATGTTGAACTTGGGCATCGCGATGTAGTCCTTGAACCGGCCGGGGACCGGGTTCCATCGCGCGTGCACGGTGCCGAGGGCGGCGTAACAGTCCCGGACGGTGTCGACCAGGACGCGGATCCCCACCAGGTCGTAGATCTCCGCGAAGTCGCGGCCGCGGACGATCATCTTCTGGTAGACGCTGTAGTAGTGCTTCGGGCGGCCGGTGACGGTCGCCTTGATACGGGCGGAGCGCAGGTCGGACTGGACCTCGTCGGTCACTATGGCGAGGTACTCGTCGCGCTTGGGCGCACGCTCGGCGACCAGGCGGACGATCTCGTCGTACATCTTGGGGTAGAGGATCGCGAAGGCGAGGTCCTCCAGCTCCCACTTAATGGTGTTCATGCCCAGCCGGTGGGCGAGCGGCGCGTAGATCTCGAGGGTCTCGCGCGCCTTCTTCTCCTGCTTCTCGCGCTTGAGGTAGCGCATGGTGCGCATGTTGTGCAGGCGGTCGGCGAGCTTGATGACCAGGACACGGGGGTCCTTGGCCATGGCGACGACCATCTTGCGTACGGTCTCGGCCTGCGCGGCCTCGCCGAACTTGACCTTGTCCAGCTTGGTGACGCCGTCGACGAGGAGGGCGACCTGGTCGCCGAAGTCCCGCTTCAGGGTGTCCAGGCCGTACTCGGTGTCCTCGACCGTGTCGTGCAGCAGGCCCGCCATCAGCGTGGCCGAGTCCATGCCCAGCTCGGCGAGGATGGTCGTCACGGCGAGCGGGTGGGTGATGTACGGATCGCCGCTCTTGCGCTTCTGGCCGCGGTGCCAGCGCTCGGCGACCTGGTAGGCCTTCTCGATCTGCCGGAGCGTCGCCGTCTCGATCTTCGGGTCGTTGCTGCGCACTATCCGCAGCAGCGGCTCCAGGACCGGGTTGTACGGGTTGGAGCGCTGCACACCGAGACGGGCGAGGCGGGCCCGTACACGGTTGGAGGAGCCGCCGGTGCGGGCGGGCTGGCCCGCCGCCGGCCGGATCGCCGGGGTGCTCGCGGGCCGCTCGGGAGGGGCCGGCTTGGGGCGTGAGGGCCCGGCCGCCTTGTCGTCGGGCGCGGACTGGGCGTGCTCGACCGGCCCGCGCGTGGCGTTCTTCGCGGGCTTCTCCGCCGGGGCCGAGGCGGGCTCGGGCTTGGCGGCGATGAGTGGCTGGGCCTCGTCTGGCAAGAGGGCTCCTCGTGCGCGTTCCGGGTCCCCCGGTCAGGCTCCGGAGAACCCATGGTAGCGATCCTGAGTGTCGGACTCTCTTTCGGCCGCTGGGACGGCCTCGTACAGGAGGAACGCCAGAGGCGGGCGCCGGATTCCTCCGGGCCCGCCTCCGCGGTGTCCTACGGGTGTCTCAGGCCTTTCCCGAGGCTTTCCCGGGGCTTTCCCCGGGGTGCTCGGACGCCACCCTCAGACCTCGATTCTCACAGCTTGAGCAACGCCTCAAGCGGAGCACCGTCCAGGGCCGGCTCCAGACGGCCGCGGCCGCCCAGGAATCCGAGCTCCATCAGCACGGCGACGCCCGCGACCTCGGCGCCCGCCCGGCGGATGAGCTGGAGCGAGGCCTCGGCGGTGCCGCCGGTGGCGAGGACGTCGTCGACGACCAGGATGCGGTCGCTCGCGACCAGGTCCTCGGCGTGCACCTCGATCTCGGCGGAGCCGTACTCCAGGTCGTACGCCTGCGAAAGGGTCGCCCCGGGGAGCTTGCCCGCCTTGCGTACGGGGATGAAGCCGAGCCCGGCGCGGACGGCGACCGGGGCACCGAGGATGAAGCCGCGGGCCTCCAGACCGACGATCTTCGTCGCCTCGGTGCGGACGGCGATGTCCGCCAGCGCGTCCGTGAGCGCGGTGAACGCCGAAGGGTCCGCCAGGAGCGGGGTGATGTCCTTGAACATCACCCCCGGCTCCGGGTGGTCGGCCACGTCGCGGATACGGCTGAGCAGCAGCGCTTCGATGTCCGTCATCGGCGCTTCCCCGAGGGACGGCCGCGGCCGCGGCTGCGCGACGCGGGCTGGTTGCGCGGACCGACGACCGCGGGCGCGGCGTCCTCCGGCTCGTCGTCGTACGACTCCTCGCTGACCCGGGACTGCAGGGACTCGCCCGTCGCGGCGGCCTGCGCGCGCTTGGCGAGCACGCGCTTGCGCAGGGCCTTCATCTGCGGCTCGCGCTCCTTGAGGTCGGCGACGAGCGGCGTGGCGATGAAGATCGAGGAGTACGCACCGGCCGCGAGGCCGACGAACAGCGACAGCGAGATGTCGTTGAGCATGCCCGCGCCGAGCACGCCGCCACCGATGAACAGCAGGCCCGCGACCGGGAGCAGCGCGACCACCGTGGTGTTGATGGAGCGGACCAGGGTGCTGTTGATCGAGCGGTCGGCGACATCGCTGTAGGTGTAGCGAGTCTGCTTGGTGATGTCCTTCGTCTGCTCCTTGAGGCTGTCGAAGACGACGACCGTGTCGTAGAGCGAATAACCGAGGATCGTGAGCAGACCGATCACGGTGCCCGGTGTGACCTCGAAGCCGACCAGGGCGTAGATGCCGACCGTGATGGTGATGTCGTGAATCAGCGCGACGAGCGCGGCCACGGCCATGCGCCACTCGAAGGCGATCGCCAGGTAGATCACGACGAGGACCATGAAGATCGCCAGGCCCTCCCAGGCCTTGTTGGCGATCTGGTCACCCCAGCTGGGTCCGACCAGGTCGGCGTTGATCTTCTCCGAGTCGACCTTCAGATCCTTGGAGAGCGTCTCCTTGATCTGGTCGGACTTGTCGGTGTCGATACCGGCGATCTGGACGCGCAGGCTGCCGTCGCCGAGCTTCTGGACGATCGCGTCGTGGCCGGAGGCGTCCTGGGCGTACGTCTCGGCCTGGGTCACCGAGACGCTCATGTGCTTCGGGGTGGTGAAGACGGCTCCACCCTGGAACTCGATGCCCATGTTCAGGCCGCGCACCGTCAGGCCGAGGATGGCCGTGATGGTGATCAGGATCGAGATGCCGTACCAGATCTTGCGCTTGCCGACGAAGTCGTAGCCGATCTCGCCGCGGTGCAGTCGGGCGCCGAGGGTGCCGAGTTTCGACATCTCACGCCTCCTTCGTGTCGACGGGGGCGGAGGGGCGACGGGTGCGGCGCAGCGGCGGCTTGGCGCCCAGTCGCTTCGGGTCGAGGCCGGACCAGCTGTGGCCGCTCGCGAAGAACTTCCTGCGGGCGAGGATCGTCATCAGCGGCTTGGTGAACAGGAAGACGACGACCACGTCGAGCAGGGTGGTCAGACCGAGCGTGAACGCGAAGCCCTGGACCTTTCCGACGGTGACGATGAACAGCACCGCCGCGGCGAGGAACGACACGAAGTCGGAGACCAGGATGGTGCGCCGGGCGCGCGGCCAGGCCCGCTCGACGGCCGGACGCAGGGAGCGGCCCTCGCGGATCTCGTCCCGGATGCGTTCGAAGAACACGATGAACGAGTCCGCCGTGATACCGATCGCGACGATCGCACCGCAGACGGCCGGCAGGTTCAGTGCGAAGCCGATGGTGGGGCCGAGCAACGCCATGAGCACGTACGTGAGGGCGCCGGAGACCAGCAGCGACGGGATGGCGATCATCGAAAGACCCCGGTAGTAGATCACCAGGTAGATGACGACCAGGCCGAGGCCGATCGCGCCGGCGATCAGACCGGCGTGCAGCTGCTCGCCACCGAGGGCGGCGGTCACCGTGGTGACGCTCGACTCCTTGAAGGTGAGCGGCAGGGCGCCGTACTTCAGCATGTTCGCCAGGTCCTGGGCCTCGGTCTGGCTGAAGCTGCCGGAGATCTCCGCGTTGCCGCCGGTCAGCGCCTGGTTGACGTACGGGTCGGAGACGACCTCACCGTCGAGGACGATGGCGAACTGGTTCTGCGGGGTCTGGTTCTTCGCGAGCTTGCCGGTGATGTCGGCGAACTTCTTGGAGCCACTGGACGTGAAGTCCATGGTGACCTTCCAGCCCGCGGCGCTCTGGGTGTCGAAGACGGCGGCGGCCTTCTTGATGTCCGTGCCGGACACCTCGGCGGGGCCGAGGACGTACTTCTGCCACTGGCCCGAGGAGTTCTTGCCGCAGGCCACGGTGGGGTCGGTGGGCTTGACGCCCTCGCCGGTCTTGGCGCGGACCGCCTTGTCCGTGCAGTCGAGTGCGGCGTACGCGGCCTGGAGCTTGGCGGTCGCGGGGTCCACGCTGCCGCTCGGGGACGGCGAGGCGCTGGAGGAGGGCGAGGCGCTTGCGGAGCTGCTCGCCGACGGCGTGGAGTCGGCCTTCAGGGCGTCGGTGACCGCGCGGCCCTGGGAGGTGGCAGTCGCCGACGGCGTCGCGGAGCTCGACGGGGACGAGGACGAGCTCGCCTTGTCGTTGGCGTTGCCGGACGAGCTGCTGGAGGCGCTCGGCGAGGGGCTGGCCGACGCGTCGGACCCGGAGGCCTGGGTGGCCAGGACCGGGCGGAAGTAGAGCTTGGCGGTGGTGCCGACCTGCTCCCGGGCCTGCTTCGAGTTCGTGCCCTTGGGGATGTTGACAATGATGTTGTCGGATCCCTGGGTCTGCACCTCGGCCTCGGAGACGCCGAGACCGTTGACACGGCGGTTCATGATGTCGACCGCGGTGTCCATGTTGGTCTTGTTGATCGCGTTGGGCTGGCCCGGCTCGTTCTTCGCCGTGAGCGTGATGCTCGTGCCGCCGGCGAGGTCGATGCCGAGACGCGGAGTGGGGTGCCCGGAGACGAACATCCCCCCGGTGAGCGCCGCGATGGCGATCAGGATGAGGGCCAGTGAGCGCCCCGGCCTGCTCTGGGCGCTCGCGCTCCGGCCCTTCTTCGGTGCTGCCACCTTCTCGTACTCCCTCTCGGGCCGCCGTGCGCCGGGTGAGCGCGCGGGCGGCCATGGCATGGTGTCGGGACTCCGTGCGAGAACAGCACGTCCCGGGAAACACGGGGCGCGAGCGGGTCGCGCCGTGCTCCTCCCGGGTCGTGACTACTTCGCGTCGGCCTCGCCGTCGGTCTTCTTCGGCTCCGCTTCGTCGGCCTCGTCGGCCTTCGCCTCGGCGGGCTCGTCGGCCGGCTCGTCCGCCGCGTCCTTCTTACCGAGGTCGATGGGCTTGTCGTCGGAAGCGGCGGCGGCGGGCGCGTCGGTCTCGGTGAGGGAGGAGGCGTCGTCCGGAACGACCGTGCCGTCGGACTTCAGGTCGTGCTCGATGCCGTGGACGATGCGGTTGTACTCGTCGTCGGTGAGGACGGCGCCGATCGCGTTCTTCGCGAAGAGCAGGTCGACGCCCGGGGCAGCGTCAAGGAGGACCGTGTCCTCGTTGACCTCCTTCACCGTCGCGTACATGCCCCCGATCGTGCGGACGCCGGCGCCGGGCTGCATCTCATTACGCATCGACGCGGCCTGCTGCTGCTTGCGCTTGGCCGAGCGGGTCATCAGGAACATGGCCCCGATGAGCACGATGAACGGGAGGAGGGTCACGATATTCACGGGACGGAGTTTCCTTCGCACGACCGCGGGATGAGAGCGGCCTGGTGGATGGGGGTTGGTCGGCGCCGCCCACAAGGGCGGCATCGGCGGAGTCTAAGCGAGTCCGCACGCATGGAACAACGCTCAGCATGGCACCGGGGTTCCTGTCCCCGCATGTACCCGCGCCGTCACGCCCCGAACAGGTCCTGTTGTCCGTTTCCACCAGCTGACTGGCGGGGCGGGGTGAGGCCGAGATGCGCCCATGCGGCCGGTGTCGCCACCCGGCCACGGGGAGTACGCGCGAGCAACCCCTCCCGTACGAGGAAGGGCTCGGCGACCTCCTCCACGGTCTCACGTTCCTCCCCCACCGCGACGGCGAGCGTGGACAGGCCGACCGGGCCGCCGCCGAAGAGCTTGAGCAGGGCTTCCAGGACGCCCCGGTCGAGGCGGTCGAGGCCGCGGGCGTCGACCTCGTAGACCTTCAGCGCGGCCGCCGCGATCTCGCGGGTGATGATCCCGTCGGCCTTGACCTGCGCGTAGTCGCGAACGCGGCGCAACAGGCGGTTGGCGATACGGGGGGTGCCCCTGGAGCGGCCCGCGATCTCGGCGGCGCCTTCGGAGCCGATCTCGACGTCGAGCAGGTTGGCGGAGCGGTGGATGACGCGCTCCAGCTCAGCGGGCTCGTAGAACTCCATGTGCGCGGTGAAGCCGAAGCGGTCGCGCAGCGGGGGCGGCAGCAGGCCCGCGCGCGTGGTGGCGCCGACCAGGGTGAACGGGGGCAGTTCGAGCGGGATGGCGGTGGCACCGGGACCCTTGCCGACGATGACGTCGACGCGGAAGTCCTCCATCGCCATGTAGAGCATCTCCTCGGCGGGCCGGGACATCCGGTGGATCTCGTCGAGGAACAGCACCTCTCCCTCCTGGAGGGAGGAGAGGATCGCGGCGAGGTCTCCCGCGTGCTGGATCGCGGGGCCGCTGGTGATGCGGATCGGGGCGCCCATCTCGGCAGCGATGATCATCGAGAGGGTCGTCTTGCCGAGTCCGGGGGCGCCCGAGAGGAGCACGTGGTCGGCGGTGGCACCACGCGCGCGTGCGGCACGCAGGACGAGGTCGAGCTGCTCGCGGACCTTCTCCTGGCCGATGAACTCGTCCAGGTCCTTGGGACGCAGGGCGGCCTCGACGGCCTGGTCCTCGCGGTCGGCGACAGAGTCCACCAGCCGCTCCGCGGCGGGGCCGACGAGCCGCTCGGCGGCGGTCTCGTCGGTCGTGTCGTCCCAGTTCATTACGTGTGCCTCGCGGTGTGGTGGATCGATCGGTGCTCAGGGCTGAGGGTGGTTCAGCGCGCTCTGTTGAGGGTCTGCAGGGCCGCCTTGAGGAGCTGGCCCACCTGGGGTGTGCCCTCGGCGGCCTCGGCCTGCGGGGCGACCGCGGAGACCGCCTCGTCGGCCTCGCGCGTCGCGTACCCGAGACCGATGAGCGCGGCGTGCAGCTGGTCGCGCCAGCCGCTGCTGACCGGGGCGCCGATTCCCGTGCTGGTGCCGAGGGGCTCGCCGAGCCGGTCCTTGAACTCCAGGAGGAGCTTCTGGGCGCCCTTCTTGCCGATGCCGGGGACGGCGGTGAGCGCCTTCTCGTCTCCGGTGGACACCGCACGGCGCAGGGCGTCCGGGGTGTGCACGGCGAGCATGGCCTGCGCGAGGCGCGGGCCGACGCCGCTCGCGGTCTGCAGCAGCTCGAAGGTCTGCCGCTCGTCGTCGTCCGCGAATCCGTACAGGGTCAGCGAGTCCTCGCGGACGACGAGGGAGGTGGCGAGCTTGGCCTGCTGTCCCATGCGGAGCCCGGAGAGCGTGTTGGGCGTGCACTGGACGGCGATGCCGATACCGCCGACCTCGACCACCGCGGAGTCGGGGGCGAGGGCGGCGACCGGGCCGCTGACGAAGGCGATCATGCGGTACGGCCTTTCGATGCGAGTTTCGATGCGTGCAGGGCGGCGGCCTGCTGGAGCCGGTTCTGCGCGACTGCCCGCTGGATTCTGTTCTGGGCGGGCGCGCGCCAGATGTGGCAGATGGCGAGGGCGAGGGCGTCGGCGGCGTCGGCGGGCTTCGGTGGCGCGTCGAGGCGGAGCAGGCGCGTGACCATCGCGCCCACCTGGGCCTTGTCGGCACGTCCGTTGCCGGTGACGGCAGCCTTGACCTCGCTCGGGGTGTGCAGGGCGACGGGGATGCCACGCCGGGCGGCGCAGAGCATGGCGACGGCGCTGGCCTGGGCGGTGCCCATCACCGTACGCACGTTGTGCTGGCTGAACACCCGCTCCACGGCGACGAATTCGGGCTCGTGCTCATCGAGCCACCGCTCGATGCCCTGCTCGATGGCGACGAGGCGCAGGCCCAACTCGGCGTCCACCGGGGTCCGTACGACACCGACACCGCGCATGGTCAGGGGTCGGCCGGCGACTCCTTCGACCACGCCGACTCCGCACCGGGTCAACCCGGGGTCAACGCCCAGTACCCGCACCCCGTCCCCCCTTCTTCGACCGCATGTTTGTGCAGGCTATCGGGTGCCACTGACAAAGCGACGGGCCGACGGAGTGTGTCCCGTCGGCCCGTCGTGCTGTCAATGCCCTCAGGCGTCGACCTTCTCCATCACGGCGTCACTCACGTCGAAGTTGGCGAAGACGTTCTGCACGTCGTCGCTGTCCTCGAGGGCGTCGATCAGCTTGAAGATCTTCCGGGCGCCCTCCTCGTCCAGCTCGACCTGCATGGTCGGGACGAAGTTGGCGTCGGCGGAGTCGTAGTCGATTCCGGCCTCCTGGAGCGCGGTGCGCACCGCGACCAGGTCGGTGGCCTCGGAGATGACCTCGAAGGACTCACCGAGGTCGTTGACCTCCTCGGCACCCGCGTCGAGCACGGCACCCAGGACATCGTCCTCGGTCAGCTCGCCCTTGGGGACGATCACGACGCCCTTGCGGTTGAAGAGGTACGAGACGGAGCCCGGGTCGGCCATGTTGCCGCCGTTGCGCGTCATGGCGACGCGGACGTCCGAGGCGGCACGGTTGCGGTTGTCGGTGAGGCACTCGATGAGCACCGCGACACCGTTCGGGCCGTAACCCTCGTACATGATCGTCTCGTAGTCGGCGCCACCGGCCTCGAGACCGCCGCCACGCTTGATCGCGGAGTCGATGTTCTTGTTCGGAACCGACGACTTCTTCGCCTTCTGCACGGCGTCGTACAGCGTCGGGTTTCCCTCGAGGTCCACGCCGCCCATGCGCGCCGCGACCTCGATGTTCTTGATCAGCTTCGCGAAGAGCTTGCCGCGCTTGGCGTCGATCACGGCCTTCTTGTGCTTCGTCGTGGCCCATTTAGAGTGGCCGGACATCTGCCTGTCTCCTTCGCGTAACCCATCCCGTACGAACTCCCCCAGACCTTAAGGCTCTGGGGGGACCCCCAGATCCTACAAGGACTCCGGTGTCCGGTTCGCGCGCACCATGTCGACGAACAGGCCGTGCACGCGGTGGTCGCCGGTCAGTTCCGGGTGGAACGACGTGGCGAGCGCGTTGCCCTGGCGTACGGCGACGATGTGGCCTTCGTGCTCGGCGAGCACCTCGGCCTCCACGCCCACGGACTCGACCCAGGGGGCGCGGATGAACACGCCCTCTACAGGATCGCCCTCGACGCCCTGGACGTCGACCGCCGCCTCGAAGGACTCGTTCTGTCGTCCGAAGGCGTTGCGGCGCACGATCATGTCGATGCCACCGATGGTCTCCTGGCCGGAGCGCGGGTCGAGGATCTTGTCGGCGAGCATGATCATGCCCGCGCAGGTGCCGTAGACCGGCATACCGTCGCGCACGCGCGCACGGAGGGGCTCCATCACTCCGAAGAGGACGGCCAGCTTGGAGATGGTGGTGGACTCGCCACCGGGGATGACCAGGCCGTCCACCTCGGCGAGCTCCTCGGGGCGCCGCACCGGCCTGGCCACGGCATCAGCCGCGGCCAGGGCGATGAGGTGCTCCCGTACGTCGCCCTGAAGTGCCAGGACGCCTATGACGGGGGTGTTCATGGGTGGTGTGCCTTACCAGCCGCGGTTGGCGTAGCGCTCGGTCTCGGGGAGGGTGTCGCAGTTGATGCCGACCATGGCCTCGCCCAGGTTGCGGGACGCGTCCGCGATGATCTTGGGGTCGTCGTAGAAGGTGGTCGCCTTCACGATGGCGGCGGCGCGCTTGGCCGGGTCGCCCGACTTGAAGATGCCGGAGCCGACGAAGACGCCCTCGGCGCCGAGCTGGCGCATGAGCGCGGCGTCGGCCGGGGTGGCCACGCCACCTGCGGAGAAGAGGACGACGGGGAGCTTGCCCAGCTCGGCGACCTCCTTGACGAGCTCGTACGGGGCGCGCAGCTCCTTGGCGGCGGCGTACAGCTCGTTGTTGTCGTAGCCGCGCAGGCGGGCGATCTCGTTCTTGATCTGGCGCAGGTGGCGGACGGCCTCGACGACGTTGCCGGTGCCGGCCTCGCCCTTGGAGCGGATCATGGCCGCACCCTCGGCGATACGGCGCAGGGCCTCACCGAGGTTGGTGGCGCCGCACACGAAGGGGGTCGTGAACGCCCACTTGTCGGAGTGGTTGACCTCGTCGGCCGGGGTGAGGACCTCGGACTCGTCGATGTAGTCGACGCCGAGGGACTGCAGGACCTGGGCCTCGACGAAGTGGCCGATGCGCGACTTGGCCATGACGGGGATGGAGACCGCGTCGATGATCTCCTCGATCATGTTCGGGTCCGACATACGGGCCACGCCGCCGTCCTTGCGGATGTCGGCGGGGACCCGCTCCAGAGCCATGACGGCCACGGCGCCGGCGTCCTCGGCGATCTTCGCCTGCTCGGCGTTGACCACGTCCATGATCACGCCGCCCTTGAGCTGCTCGGCCATGCCGCGCTTCACGCGGGCGGTGCCGGTCTCGGGAGTCTGGGCGGAGTTGGAGAGCGTGCTGGACACGGGTTGACCTCACTCGGTGGAAGAGGGTTTGTGCAGCACTGAGGAAACGTGAGGGGAGCAGGCCACAGCAAGGGCCAATGAAGAGCCGGTGGATTTTTTTCGCCCCCTCCGCACCTACCCGTCCCCTACCAGTCGTGCGGCTGCGGGTGGGCGGGGGCTTGTCGCGCAGTTCCCCGCCCACCTTCCGGTGGCGCGGGGAACTGCGCATTGTCGGCGCGGGGAACTCGCAGTCTTTTGTCGGGGCGGAGGGTGCGAACAGACCCTGCCTCAACTGGTCGGGCGGTCCGCCAGAGCCGTCGGGGGCTCGTCGTCCATCTCGAAAGCCATGGGGAACGGCGCATGACCGGCGAGGCGGAACCAGCGGACCTTGCGGTGGCGGCGGAGTGCGCGGGCGGCGCGTACGGCGTCGTTGTGGAAGCGCCGGGCCATCGGCACCCGCCGCACGGCCTGCGCCAGTTCACTCGCCGCCGCGTCACCGCCGGGAGCCTCCCGCACGGCCTCGACCTGGGCCACCTCTCCGAACACGGCCCGCAACGCCTGGCTCAGCTCACTCTCGGCCACCTCCCGCTGCTCCTCCTCGGCCTGCCGAGCCGCGTGCGCCGCCTCGTACAGCACGATCGAGGCGGCCGGATCGAGGACCCCGGACGTGGCCAACTCCTGTGCCACGGAGGCTCGGCGCAGCAACTGCGCGTCGAGAGCGGCGCGGGCGGCGTCGATGCGGGAGTGCAGCCGGTCCAGTCGCCCGGCGGTCCAGCTCAGGTAGAGGCCGATCGCGACGAGGCCGACGAGGATCCAGATGAGGGTTGCGGTCACGGGCGGCAAGGCTACCCGGGTACGGTCACCTCACTACGAGGTCCCAGGCACAACGGAAACCGCCGTGCCCGGTCGAGAAGTCGGGCGTGTTCCGGGACCGGGCGGCGACCCGCCGTACCGCTCCGCCTCCGTCCGGTAGCCGGTCGCCCGTACGAATTCGGCGACCCTGGCGTTGGTGACGGCGGTCGCGTCGATCCGGAAGGACTCCACCGCCACCGTACGGACGGGTCCCTCCGCATCGTCCGGATACCCCTCGCCGAAGGCGTCGCCCATGCGGAACTCGCCGGCCGGCAGCTCGATGGCAGAGACGTCGTGCCCGGATCCGCGATCACTGCGCGGACCGGGGACGGAGGCCAGTTGGAAAAGTGAACCGACCTCCCCGCGCGCGGGTGCGCAGCACGACGCTCCCCGGCCCGACGTGTCCGGCACGTTCAGTCCCGCGCCAGCCCGAATCTCGCCCGCAACCCGGTCCGTTCGTCGGTGGCAACCGCCGCCGCCCCGTCCGTCACCGTCTCGTAGACGGACAGGATGTCCGCCCCGACCGTCGACCAGTCGAAGCGCCGTACGTGGGCACTCCCCCGCTCGCGCAGTTCGGCACGGCGCTCCGGGTCGCCGAGGAGCCGCAGCGCGGAAGCGGCCAGCGCGTCGGCGTCCTCGTTGGCGAACAGCTCGCCCGCCGCGCCCTGGTCGAGGACCTGGGTGAACGCGTCGAGGTCGGAGGCGAGCACCGGCGCCCCCGCCGACATCGCCTCCACCAGGATTATCCCGAAGCTCTCGCCGCCGGTGTTCGGCGCCACGTACACGTCGACGCTGCGCAGGAAGCGGGCCTTGTCCTCGTCGCTGATCATGCCGAGGAACTCGACGCGCGAGCGCATCTCGGCGGGCAGGGACTCCACCGCCTCCTCCTCGTCGCCGCGTCCGGCGACCAGGAGCCTGGTCCCCGGGCGCTCGGCGAGGATCTTCGGCAGGGCCTTCATGAGCACCGGCAGGCCCTTGCGGGGCTCGTCGATGCGGCCGATGAAGCCGAGGGTGTCGCCCTGCCACTCGGCCTTGGGCTTGGCGCGGGCGAAGAAGTCGACGTCGACACCGTTCGGGATGACGACCGCATCGCCGCCCAGGTGCTCGACGAGGGTGCGGCGCGCGTACTCGCTCACCGCGATCCGCGCGCTGATCTTCTCCAGGGCGGCCTGGAGAATCGAGTACGCGGCGACCATCGCCCGGGAGCGCGGGTTGGAGGTGTGGAAGGTGGCGACGATGGGACCCTGCGCCGCCCAGCAGGCGAGCAGCCCGAGCGACGGCGAGGCCGGCTCGTGGATGTGGATCACGTCGAAGGTGCCGTCGTGCAGCCAGCGCCGCACCCGGGCCGCCGACAGGAACCCGAAGTTCAGGCGGGCCACGGAGCCGTTGTACGGCACCGGGACCGCGCGGCCCGCCGAGACGACGTACGGAGGCAGGGGCGTGTCATCGTCCGCGGGGGCGAGGACGGACACCTCGTGGCCGAGGCGGATGAGGTGCTCGGCCAGGTCGCGGATGTGGAACTGGACGCCGCCCGGCACGTCCCAGGAGTAGGGGCAGACGATGCCGATCCTCACGGGGTCCCTTTCTCAGGGTCCTTCTCGGAGTTCTCGGAAACCTTCCCGGTGTTGTCAGGATTCTTCCCCGGGTCGAGGTCCTTGAGCCACAAACGCTGCAGCATGTGCCAGTCCTCCGGATGGTCGGCGATCCCCGTGGCGAAGGCGTCGGCCATCGCCTGTGTCATGGCAGACGTCTTTTCCGCCCGGGTGCCTGTCTCGGGCACCTCGATGGGGGGATGCACGCGCCCCTTCATCACGGGCGAATCGTCGTACCAGAGCGTCACGGGAAGGAGCAGGGCGCCGGTCTGCTGGGCGAGCAGGGCCGGTCCCGCGGGCATCCGGGTCGCCGCGCCGAAGAACTCCACCTCGACGCCGGACGAGGACAGGTCGCGCTCGGCGACCAGGCAGATCAGCCCGCCGTCGCGCAGCCGCCGGGCCAGCGTGCCGAACGCGGTGCCGCCGCTGTGCGGCAGGACCTCCATGCCGAGGCCCTCGCGATAGGCGACGAATCGGTCGTACAGCGATTCGGGCTTGAGGCGCTCGGCGACCGTCGTGAACGGCGTCCGAAGCTTTGTGGTGACCCAGGCGCCCGCGAGATCCCAGTTGCCCATGTGTGGGAGGGCGAGGATCACGCCTTTGTCGGAGGCGAGCGCGTCGGTGAGGTGGTGCACGTCCTTCGGGTCGAAGCCCGTCTTCACGCGCTCCTCGCTCCAGGCGGGCAGCCGGAAGGACTCCATCCAGTAGCGCAGGTACGAGCGCATGCCCGCCTTGGAGAGCTCGGCGAGCCGCTCCGGCGTCGCGTCGGGCACCACGCGCGCGTAGTTGCTCTCCAGGCGCTGTATCCCCTTGCCGCGCCTCTTCCAGGCGAGGTCGGCGATGGTCCGGCCGAGCCGCACGGCGACAGGCTCGGGGAGCTTCTTGACGGTGCTCCAGCCGAACGCGTACGCCCCGTCCACCAGCCGGTCCTGGAGACTCGTCACGAGGTGGCCCCGCTGTTCTGGGTCGATGCGGCGTCCGCCTCGGCGGACTCGCGGCGCACCGTGACCACACGCTGGATCAGCGTCACGAGGCTGCCGACCGCGACGATCCACAGGGCGATGGGCAGCAGCACCTGGATGCCGGGCACGCCGAACTTGTGCAGGCCCGCGAGGCCGGCCGCGACCAGCGAGATCACCAGCCGCTCGGCCCGCTCCACCAGTCCGTTGACCGCGACCGGCAGCCCGATCGACTCGCCGCGGGCCTTGGTGTACGAGACCACCTGGCCGCTGGCCAGGCAGAAGATCGAGACGGCGCACAGGGCGTTGTTGTCGCCGTTGCCCGCGTACCAGAGCGCGAAGCCGCCGAAGATCGCGCCGTCGGCGACCCGGTCGAGCGTCGAGTCGAGGAAGGCGCCCCAGCGGCTGGAGCGGCCGAGCTGGCGCGCCATATTGCCGTCGACGAGGTCCGAGAACACGAAGAGCGTGATGACGATCGTGCCCCAGAAGAACTCTCCCCGGGGGTAGAAGACCAGCGCGCCCGCCATGACTCCGGCCGTGCCCAGGAGGGTGACCGTGTCGGGGCTTACCCCCCGGCGGATGAGAAACGCGGCGAACGGTGTGAGGACACGCGTGAAGAATGCACGCGCGTACTTGTTCAGCATGGCCTTCCCGAGGGTCGGTGTCGCCGGGCGGCCCCTGCTGGCCACCGGCTGGCCCATCGTAGCCAGGCGCGCGAGTGTGCGACGGTCGGGCACCCGCACCCCGTGTCATGACGGGATGCCGCCGGTGTCACGGCTCGATCGAGTCCGCCGTATGGACGCACCGTGACGTGAGTGCAAAGCTCGAATACACCGCGGGCGTCATCGGAGCCGCACCGCACGCGGATCCGTCTGCCCGCGCCCACAGAGACCTCACCGTGCACGGGAGGCAAGGCCATGGGCGACAAGGCGAACGCACACCCCGGAGCCGCCGGCAGGGCTACGGCGGCCGACCACCCCGCGTCCGTACGGAATGTGGTGCTGGTCGGCCACAGCGGATCGGGCAAGACGACTCTGGTGGAAGCTCTCGCGCTCACCGCGGGAGCAGTGAACCGGGCGGGCCGCGTGGAGGACGGCGGCACCGTATCCGACTACGACGAGATCGAGCACCGGCAGCAGCGCTCGGTGCAGCTCTCCCTGGTACCCGTCGACTGGGACGGATACAAGATCAACATTCTGGACACCCCCGGATACGCCGACTTCGTCGGGGAGCTGCGGGCCGGTCTGCGAGCGGCGGACGCGGCCCTTTTCGTCGTCTCGGCCTCGGACGGCGTGGACGGCTCGACCCGGATGGTGTGGGAGGAGTGCGCGGCCGTCGGCATGCCGCGGGCCATCGTGGTCACCCACCTCGAAGCCGCCAGAGCGGACTTCGAGGAGATGACGCGGATCTGCGCGGAGGCCTTCGGCGCGGACGACCCCGACGCCGTACTGCCCCTGTATCTGCCGCTGCACGGCGAGGAGGGCCCCGACGGGCACGCGCCCGTGACGGGTCTGATCGGGCTGCTGTCCCAGCGGCTGTTCGACTACTCCTCCGGGGAGCGCAAGGAGGCGGAGCCGGGATCCGAGCAGCTGCCGCTCATCGAGGAGGCGCGTAACCGGCTCATCGAGGGGATCATCTCCGAGAGCGAGGACGAGACCCTCATGGACCGCTATCTCGGCGGCGAGGAGATCGATCTCAAGACGCTCGTGCAGGACCTGGAGCGGGCTGTGGCGCGGGGAACCTTCTTCCCGGTGCTGGCCGCCGCTCCGGCCGCCGAGGGCGCCCGTCAGGGCCTCGGTACGGTGGAACTCCTCGAGCTCGTCACGGGCGGCTTCCCGACCCCGCTGGAGCGCGAGGCTCCCACGGTGACCACACCGGACGGCGCGTCGCGCGGGGTGAAGGCCTGCGACCCGAACGGGCCGCTGGTCGCGGAGGTCGTGAAGACCGCGTCCGACCCGTACGTGGGCCGGGTCTCCCTCGTCCGCGTCTTCTCGGGCACCCTGCGTCCCGACGAGACGGTGCATGTGTCCGGGCACGGGCTGACCGACCGGGGCCACGAGGATCACGACGTCGACGAGCGCGTAGGGGCCCTGTCCAGGCCGTTCGGCAAACAGCAGCGCGCCCTCACGCACTGCATCGCGGGCGACCTGGCCTGCGTGGCGAAGCTGAACCGGGCCGAGACCGGAGACACCCTCTCGGCCAAGGACGACCCGCTGCTCATGGAGCCGTGGCAGATGCCCGACCCGCTGCTTCCGCTCGCCATTCAGGCGCACAGCAAGCCCGACGAGGACAAGCTCTCGCAGGGCCTCGGCAGGCTGGTCGCCGAGGACCCCACGATGCGCCTGGAGCAGAACCAGAACACCCACCAGGTCGTCCTGTGGTGTCTGGGCGAGGCCCACGCGGACGTGGCCCTGGAGCGGCTGCGCAACCGCTACGGCGTCCAGGTCGACGTGGTCCCGCACAAGGTCTCCCTGCGGGAGACGTTCGCGGACAGGTCCGCCGGGCGCGGCCGCCATGTGAAGCAGTCGGGCGGGCACGGCCAGTACGCGATCTGCGAGATCGAGGTCGAACCGCTGCCGAACGGCTCGGGTATCGAATTCGTCGACAAGGTGGTCGGCGGCGCAGTGCCAAGGCAGTTCATCCCGTCCGTCGAGAAGGGCGTCCGCGCCCAGGCCTCCAAGGGCGTGGCGGCGGGCTATCCGCTCATCGACGTACGGATCACGCTGCTCGACGGCAAGGCGCACTCCGTGGACTCCTCCGACGCCGCGTTCCAGACGGCGGGCGCGCTCGCCCTGCGCGAGGCGGCCGCCGACGCCAAGATCCATCTCCTGGAGCCGGTGGCCGAGGTGACCGTCCTGGTCGGCGACGACTATGTGGGCGCCGTGATGAGCGACCTGTCGGGGCGGCGCGGCCGAGTCGTCGGCACCGAGCAGACGGGCGGCGGACGCACCCTCGTACGGGCCGAGGTCCCGGAGATCGAGATCGGGCGGTACGCGGTCGATCTGCGCTCTCTCTCGCACGGCACCGCCCGCTTCAACCGCAGTTACGCGCGCCACGAGCCGATGCCGCCTCAGATCGCCGAAAGGATCCGCGAACAGACCCAGGACGCCTGAGGGTTCGGCGCCTCATCCGTCGGCGGGCGGCTTCGGCCGTCCGCCGACGAATGTCGGTCGCGGCCGATACTCTGAGAACCTGATCAAGACGATGACCTGATCAACAGGTGTGCGGGGCAGGGAAGTCGGGAAAGGCCGCAGGAGCGGGCGCGGCGGCGATGGGGGCGGAAGTGGCATTCGACGGTTTCGATTTCACTCCCGGGGCGCAAGTGCCGCTCTCGGGCTCCGCGGGCCAGACGGCGGCGACCTTCGCCCTGGCCTCGGCGGCGTACCGGGACAACGCGGTCGAGGAGATCCTCAAGGCGGACAACGACTGGCACAAGTCCACCGTCAAGCCCGGAAAGATCAAGCTGTTCGCGCCGAACCTGGGCGAGGCCTTCGCACGGGCCGTGCAGGACCGCATGCTGGGCGTGGGCCGCAAGCCGCTCATCCAGTCCTTCGGCACCGAGCCGCAGGTCGTCGTCGAGCACTGCCTGGCGGCGAACCGCATCCGCAGGGAGCGCGACAACTGGCTGTCGGCCGTGATGGTGCTGTGCGGGCTGCTCTTCCTGCCCGGACTGCTGGTCTGGCTGCTGGTCTTCCAGATCCGCACCCAGATCGCCAAGCGCGAGGACAAGCGCGCCTCCGCCCTGGCGACCACGCTCCTCGTCGCCGTCGGCGCCCTCGCCGTGCTCTTCCTCATCCGCATGCCGTTCACGGGCTTCTGGGCCTGGTACGCGCGCGCGGCGATCCTGCTCCCCGTCGTCGGCTGGCTCTGGGCCAAGCAGATCTGCGAGCGCACGGCCAAGGACCTGCGCGACCGCTGGGACAGCCTGCTGTCCGGCGGCGGCATCGGCGCCAAGATCCCCGAGGCCGTGCCCGGCAGTCCCGGTGAGACGGCGGCAGAGCGGCTGCGCCAGTCCCTTGCCCGGCTCACCGCCGAGCAGCAGTCCAACTCGGTCTTCTACGCGGGCCCCAAGGGCATACTCGGCATGGGCACCCGCTGGGGCGCCTGGCAGCTCGCCGAGGACCTGGTGGCGCGCGACGCGGACAAGGAGATCCACCCGTTCCGCAGCTGGGACGTCATCCGGTCCATCCACGACCAGCTGCGCATGCTGGAGCGCGGCCCGCTCAACACCGGTGGTTTCCCCGCCCCTTCGATAAAGCACTGGGTCGTCACGCCGATCGGGGAGAACGCGAAGGCGGTGTCCCGGCCGGCCGGGACGGACGTGGACGCGTACACGATCAAGACCCACGCCATACAGGACATCTGCAACAAGCAGCAGTTCGGCAGCGGGGACCGGCACTACCTCGGGGTCCAATGGACGCTCTGGGACGGCCAGTTGATCATCACCATGCTGATCACCGTGACGGTGCTGCACGAGACACTGCGCATCGAGGTCACGGGGCACGCGCTGGGTCCGGTGAACCCGCTCTTCACGACGAAGCCGGAGGCGCCGACCAAGGAGGTCGCGAAGGCCGTCAAGTTCTGGGAGACCCGCAAGGTGAATCTGCCGCTGGTCACCACGGACGAGGTGGTACGGCTCACGGCGCGGGCGCCCTTCACCTGGTATCCGCCGTTCCTCAACTGGCTCGGCGGGACCCTGACGCTGCCCGAGCCCTTCGGGCTGCGGCACGCCTGGGCCGATCAGCCGTGGCGGCACCGCTTCATGGCGGACGACGCGCTGCGGGCCGCGACGCCGGTCCTGCGCGTGGTGCACGCCGCGGCGATCAGGGTTCTGGAGGAGAACGGCGTCAACACCGAGAAGTTCGGCACCCGCTCCGCGTTCCTCAGCACGGCGGTCCAGGACCCGATGCCTCGGAAGGCTGACCTGTACGACGCGTAGCGCCTTCGTCGGCCGAGCTCCGGTGCCCGGCAGGGCACCGGAGACGCCCGCCGGGATCAGGCAGCCGTCGGCCAGGCCTCCGCCAGCATCTTGCGGGTGTCCGCCAGGAGCTGGGGCAGGACCTTGGTGTGGCCCACGACCGGCATGAAATTCGTGTCGCCGCCCCAGCGGGGGACGATGTGCTGGTGGAGATGGGCGGCGATGCCGGCGCCCGCGACCGTGCCCTGGTTCATGCCGATGTTGAAGCCGTGCGCGCCCGAGGCGGTGCGCAGCGCGGTCATGGCCTGCTTGGTCAGCTCGCCCAGTTCGGCGGTCTCCGGGTCCGTCAGGTCCGTGTAGTCGGCGACGTGGCGGTAAGGAACGACCATGAGGTGGCCGCCGTTGTACGGGTAGAGGTTGAGGACGGCGTACACCTGCTCGCCGCGCTTGACGATCAGCCCGTCCTCGTCGGACTTGGCCGGGATCGAGCAGAAGGGACAGCCGTCGTCGGCCCCCGGGCCGGTGGGCTTGTTCTCGCCCTGGATGTAAGCCATCCGATGGGGCGTCCACAAGCGCTGGAACGCGTCCTGCGTTCCCACTCCGATCTGCTGCTCCGGCTCACTCGTCATGTTGTGCAGCATATGACTTCGCCCGTTCGCGGCGTGTCGGCGGGTGCCGCCGAAAAGGGCCCCCGGCCAAGCTGGGGCGATGGACGACGACAGCCCACAGGCCCGCTGGGAGCGGCGCACCGAGGTCACGCTCGCCGTGACCGCACTGGTGTTTCTCGCCTCGTACACGGTGCTGGTCCTGGGTCACGGTCTGCCCGCTGCCGTCCGGGACGCCTGTCTGGCGGCGATGCTCGCCGCCTGGGCGTTGTTCGGGGTCGACTACGCGGTGCGCTGGCGGCTGAGCGGGCAGCGCCTCCGCTTCGTACGGACGCACTGGCTGGACACCCTGGTGCTCGTCCTTCCCCTGCTGCGCCCGCTGCGCGTCGTCAAGGTCTACGAGGCCGTACAGCGCCGTCATGGACAGCCCCGGCTCGCGCTGCACGCGCGCGTGATCGTCTACTCGAGTCTTTCGGTCTCCTTGATCGGCTTCGCGGGAGCCCTCGCCGTCTACCAGGTGGAGCACGCGGCACCGCACGCCACGATCCTGACCTTCGGGGACTCGGTGTGGTGGACCTGCTCCACGCTCTCGACGGTGGGGTACGGCGATGTGACACCGGTGACAACGATGGGGCGCACGATCGCAGTGGGGCTGATGGGGTGCGGCCTGGCGCTGCTCGGCGCGGTGACGGGGTCGTTCTCGTCGTGGCTGCTGCAGGTGTTCTCCCGTGAGGGCGACGAAAGGCCCCCGGGGAGCTGAGCTCTCCGGGGGCCTCACATCACGTACGTGTCGGAAGAAACGGATCACGTACGTGTCGGAAGAACGGAAGAACGCCGTATGCCTTCAGGACCGTATGCCTTCAGGACCGTACGCCTCGAACCGTGGGCGTCAGACCTGCGCGCGCTCCTCGACGACCTGCACGATCTTGGCGATCGCCTCGTCGACCGGGATGCCGTTCTCCTGCGAGCCGTCGCGGTAGCGGAAGGAGACGGCGCCGGCCGTCATGTCCTCGTCGCCCGCGATGACCATGAAGGGCACCTTCTGCTTCTGCGCGTTGCGGATCTTCTTCTGCATGCGGTCGGAGGACGCGTCGACCTCGACGCGCAGTCCGGCCGCCTTGGCCTTCTTGGCGAACTCCGCCAGGTACGGCACGTGCGCGTCGCCGATCGGGATGCCGATCGCCTGGACAGGCGCCAGCCACGCCGGGAACGCGCCCGCGTAGTGCTCCAGGAGCACCGCGAAGAAGCGCTCGATCGAACCGAACAGGGCGCGGTGGATCATGACCGGCTGCTGCTTGGACCCGTCCGCGGCCGTGTACTCCAGGTTGAACCGCTTGGGCTGCTGGAAGTCGACCTGGATGGTGGACATCTGCCAGGAGCGGCCGATGGCGTCCTTGGCCTGGACGGAGATCTTCGGGCCGTAGTACGCGGCGCCGCCCGGGTCGGGAACCAGCGGGAGGCCCTGCTTCTCGGCCGCCTGGCGCAGCGCGTCGGTGGCCTCCTCCCACTCCGCGTTCTCACCGATGAACTTCGGGGAGTCGTCGCGGGTGGACAGCTCCAGCTCGAAGTCGTTCAGGCCGTAGTCGCGCAGCAGGTCCAGGACGAAGGTGAGCAGCGAGTCCAGCTCGCTCGCCATCTGGTCCTTGGTGCAGTAGATGTGCGAGTCGTCCTGCGTGAAGCCGCGGGCGCGGGTCAGGCCGTGCACGACGCCCGACTTCTCGTAGCGGTAGACCGTGCCGAACTCGAAGAGCCGCAGCGGCAGCTCGCGGTAGGAGCGGCCGCGCGCCTTGAAGATCAGGTTGTGCATGGGGCAGTTCATCGCCTTGAGGCGATAGTTCTGCCCGTCGAACTCCAGCGGCGGGAACATCGCGTCCGCGTAGTTCGGCAGGTGCCCGGACGTCACGAAGAGGTTTTCCTTCGAGATGTGCGGGGTGTTGACGAACTCGTAGGCCGCGTCCTCGTGGCGCTTGCGCGAGTAGGTCTCCATCTCTCGGCGGACGATGCCGCCCTTGGGGTGGAAGACCGCGAGGCCGGAGCCCAGCTCCTCCGGGATGGAGAAGAGGTCCAGCTCGGCGCCGAGCTTGCGGTGGTCGCGCTTCTCCGCCTCGACAAGGAAGTCCAGGTACGCCTTCAGCTCGTCCTTGGTCGGCCACGCGGTGCCGTAGATGCGCTGGAGCTGCGGGTTCTTCTCGCTGCCGCGCCAGTACGCGG
This sequence comes from Streptomyces albiflavescens, assembly GCF_014645835.1. GTDB lineage: Bacteria > Actinomycetota > Actinomycetes > Streptomycetales > Streptomycetaceae > Streptomyces > Streptomyces albiflavescens. Next base: position 240,400 of record NZ_BMMM01000008.1, on the reverse strand, counting down.
CGGCCGAGCGCATCAGCTTGAACGCCGGAATGTTCCGGGTGGTGGGCAGGTGGGGACCGCGGCAGAGGTCCTTCCAGCACAGCTCGCCGGTCTTGGCGTCGAGGTTGTCGTAGATCGTCAGCTCGCCGCCGCCGACCTCGGCGTCGGCACCCTCGGCGGCCTGCGCGGCGTTGCCCTTGAGGCCGATGAGCTCCAGCTTGTAGGGCTCGCCGGCCAGCTCCTCGCGGGCGGCGTCGTCGGTGGTGACCCGGCGCGAGAACTTCTGCCCGCGCTTCTGGATCTCCTGCATCTTCTTCTCGATGCGCTTGATGTCCTCGGGCGTGAACGGCTCGGCGACATCGAAGTCGTAGTAGAAGCCGTCCTTGACCGGCGGGCCGATGCCCAGCTTGGCCTCGGGGAAGAGCTCCTGCACGGCTTGGGCCATCACGTGTGCGGTGGAGTGGCGCAGGATGTTGAGGCCGTCCTCGGAGGAGATCTCCACGCTCTCGACGGTCTCGCCGTCCCTCGGCTCGTACGCGAGGTCCTTGAGCTCGCCGCCCACGCGGGCCGCGACGATGGTGCGCTCGCCGTCGAAAAGGTCGGCGGCCGTAGTGCCCGTCGTCACCACGCGCTCTTCCCGCTCGGAATCGCGTTGGATGATCACACGGACGTCTGACACCGGACTCTCCTGCCTGAAGGTGGGCGCGCCGCGACTCGCGTACGCAGACAGGAATCGTACCGAGCCCGGGGTCCCGTTCGCGAAACGGATATCCACGGCCCCACCTCAGTCCCCGCTGCACGCCTCCTCGAAGAAGTCCAGGTTCTCCTGGAGCGACTTCATCAGCCGGTCCCGCTCGGCCTCGTCCACCTGCACGGGTACGACTCCGGAGGCGTCCGTGAGCCTGCGGAAGCCGCCGCGGCTCTCCAGCCTTCCGTGCACCCGCACCGGCAGTCCGACGAGATGGGCATGGCCCGCTATCCGGTACGCCTCCTCGTCGAGCGTCATGCGTACGTGCGGGACCTCGGCGCCCGCGATGACCCGCAGCCGTACGGTGCCATCGCCGCGCGGCCCCGACCTGCGCATCCGCACCACGGCGCCGGTGAGCCGTACCGGCACGGACGGCTCCTCGCGCAGATAGCGGGCTCCGGCCTCGCGCAGGACGGGCAGGTCGCCGGGCGAGAACTCGACGGGCTCGGCGGGTGTCGCACCGCCCTCGGGGACACCGGCGGCGGGCGCCCACTCGACAGCGATCCGGGCGCCCTCGGTGCCACGGACGAGGGCCACCAGGGCCTCCATGAGCTCGTGGCTGACGCCCGCCTCGACGGCCGCGTCGAAGGCGTCCATGCCGCCGGTGGCCCGCTGGTAGTCGATGGCCTCGCGGGCGGCGTACAGCGCTTGGTGCAGGCGGACGGCGATCGGCCGCCCGGTGTCGACGGGCACGAAGGCAGTGAGTCTGCGCCCGCCGGGTTCGGCGCCGACCAGGACGTTCTCCAGGGAGGCGGAGGCGGACCTGCGGTGCCGGGCACCGTAGTAGCCCGCACGCGCGCGCGTGGCCAGCGCGCCCGCGAGCAGCATCTGGCGGGCGGCCGCACGCAGCTGCTCCTCGACGGTCCAGGGCGCGGCGCCCACCGGCCCGGTCGGGACGTCGCGCCACCAGCGGATCTCGTCGCTGGGCACGGCGAGCGCGACGAGCACGTCGCGCGCGGATGGCGAACCGCTGCGGGAGAGCGCGACGAGCGCCTCGCCGAGCAGGTCGTCGCTGTCGGGGAAGGCCCGGCTCTCCGGCACCAGCAGGCTGGTGCCGCCGCCACCGGGCCCGGGTGGGGTCCACCGGCCGTACCGTCCCGGCGCGCCTCCGCGCCGCTGCCAGCCGTGCCGCTGCAGCAGGGCGCTGAGCACGGCGGGGTCGACCTGCCCGGGCGCGGGCGGCTCGTTCCAGAGGGCTTCGGCCGGATGCTCTCTGACCGGCCGAAGGGCTTCGTCGATCGGGCGGTGCGTCATGGTCTGCCTCCCGTCCCGACCCGCGTCATGATCTCGCAGAGCGCCCGGTCGTCGAAGATCCGGGAAGTCGGTATTCGGACGGTGGTCCTGCGCCGGCCGGTGATGGCGTGCCCGGCGAGGTTGGTCCAGTAGCAGCAGTGCCGCAGGTCGAGTCGGTCGTGACTGGCGCGCAGCCAGTCGTCCTGGGACCTGGGCACAAGCATCACGACCAGGATCTTGTGCACCGAGACCGGGGTGCGGGCGAGCTTCGCCAGATGCTCGTTGTCGAGCGTGAAGGAGAAGGCGGGCCCCGGCGGGTTCGGCGGGATCTGGTACGTGCACTTGAGCTGCACCTTGATGGTGACTTCGTCGTCGACCGTGTGCCCGGGGGCGCTGTGGCTGACGTGCCAGTCGATGCCGTTGTCCGGAAAGGGCTGGGACAGCGAGCAGCCCGCCGCCGCCGCGACGGCGTGCAAGTAGCCCACCTGCAAGGTCTCCATGCAGGCGGTGGTGGCGAGTGTGCCGCGATGGGGTGCCGTCCGCTGGGGCAGCAGCCCGCCCCGTTCGGGCTGCGCGAGTGCCATGAGTCCAACAGCCTTCCAAACCAAGTGTTTCCCCGCGACGGGCCGCTGAACTGCAAAGACCCGTACCTCTGTTGTCTCCCCCCGGCGTACGGCGCAAACAGCCCGGGTATCACCAAACGGGCAGAAGACGGTACGTCAGCTGCCGTGGGTGAACAAGGAGTTGTGTACGTATGACGTGCTGGTACGAGGGCCCCTTGGCCGCGTTCGACACGGAGACCACGGGCGTGGACGTCGAGACCGACCGGATCGTGTCGGCCGCCGTCGTCGTCCAGGATGCCCCGGGTTCCCGTCCGCGGGTGACCCGATGGCTGGTGAACCCGGGAGTGCCGGTGCCCGCGGGGGCGACGGCAGTGCACGGGCTCACGGACGAACATCTGCAGCGCAACGGCCGCTGGCCGTCGCCGGTGATGGACGAGATAGCCCGGGAGCTGGGCGAACAGGCCGCGGCGGGCCGTCCGCTCGTGGTGATGAACGCGCCCTTCGATCTGACGTTGCTGGACCGGGAGTTGCGGCGTCATCGCGCCTCCTCCCTGGACCGCTGGTTCGAGACGACGCCGCTGCGCGTGCTCGACCCCCGGGTCCTAGACAAACATCTGGACCGCTATCGCAAGGGCCGCCGCACCCTCACCGACCTGTGCGCGCACTACGACGTGGTCCTGGAGGGGGCGCACGACGCGGCGGCCGACGCGCTGGCCGCGATGGAGGTCGTACGCGCGGTGGGGCGCCGTTTCGCGGCCCGCCTGGAGCGGCTCACCCCGGCCGAGCTACACACGTTGCAAGCGGTGTGGCACGCGGCACAGGCACGCGGACTGCAGGCCTGGTTCGCGCGCAGCGGCTCGGAGGAGGCGGTGGATCCGGCCTGGCCGCTGCGTCCGGACCTTCCCGCGGCAGCGGCGTGAAGGAACGGAGACATCGGTCCGTGAGCACAGAAAAACCGGTCCGTCTGTGACGGACCGGTCTTCTCCGGGTGGGCGATACTGGGTTCGAACCAGTGACCTCTTCGGTGTGAACGAAGCGCTCTCCCACTGAGCTAATCGCCCGGGAACGCACTGAACCATACAGGTCCCGGCGGGTCTCGTTCAAACCGCTTCCAGGTAGGCCCTGAGTCCGCGCCGCCCCGCCCGCATCATCAGCGCGTGGTTGGCACGGAAGACGGGCCGCCCCGGTACGGCGAACCGCCGCAGCAGCGGCTTGCTCACCACGACCTCCTGGTCGTACTGGGCACGGGTGCCCGGCCCGTCCGCGGTGAGCGTCCAGCGCGCCCAGCCGTCGATGTCGCCGGACATCGCGATCTCCAGGACGCCGCCTGCCGGGTCGCGCCGCACCTCCCGCCCGGTGAACGTCATGTCGTACGGAAGCACCGAGCGGATCCGGATGACCCCGCTGCGCTCGTCGACAGGGATCACCTCGCGCACCTGGGGCCACCAGCGGGGATAGTGCTCGGCCTGTTGCAGCACGAGGTACACGGCGGAGGGCGGCGCGGCCAGGTCCCACACGCTGCGGAAGCGGTAATGGCTCCAGTCCATGGACCGAGTGTGCCCGCCCTCGGTACCGAGTGCGCCCGTCCGCGGATCTGAGTACGTCCTGAGTACGCGCACTCATGCCGGCGAACGTGACCGGGACCACACTCCGCAGCATGACCCACATCCCGCCCCCGGCCGAGGAGTTGCGACTCCTCGACGCCGAGCTGCGGCAACTCGACGCGCGCCGAGCCCTGTTGCTGGCACGCCGCGCCTGGCTGGTCGCGGCCCTGCGGCCGGCCCCCGCACAGCCCGCGCCCCAGGCCGTCCCCGTACCCCGCGCCGTCCCCGCACCCCAGGCCGTCCCCGTACGTCGGCCCGAGACCACCGCACCCGGCGTCCAGAACGTGCTCCTGCTGCTCGGCGGCATCCTGCTGACCGTGGCCGCCGTCGCGTTCACGGTCGTCAGCTGGGGGCACCTCGGGATCGCCGGGCGGGCACTGGTTCTCGGCGCGGTGACGCTGGCCGCGCTCGGTACGCCCGTGCTCCTCCTCGGCCGCGGACTGCGCTCTACGGCCGAGTCGGTGGCGGGACTCGGCCTCGCGCTGACGGTCCTCGATGTCTACGCGCTGCACGAGGTCGCACTGACGGACACCGACGGACTCGGGTACGCGGCGATCGCGTCGGCGGTGCTGGCCGTGGTGTGGGCGGCGTACGGTCTCGCCGTGGGCGCGCTGCACCGGCCTGCCGGACCGCGGACGGGCACCACCCGTGCGGGAGAGCGGACAGACACCACAGGCGCCGGAGAGCGCGAGGCCACCACCGGCGTACGTCTCCCCACGCTCCCCCTGCGACTGCCCCTGCCCACCGCGGTGGCCGCGGCCCAGCTCCCGCTGCTCCTCTGGGCGGCGGCGGCCGACGCGGGCGCCCGCACCGTCACGGCCGCGCTGCTGGTGACGGCAGCGTTCGACGCGTTGGTCGCGCTGCGCATCCCCGTGACGTCCGTCCGTGTGGTCGCCGCCGTCGGCGCGTACGGGCTGGGCGGCTGGGGCACCTTTGCCGCCGGTTGGCTGTCCTGGACAGCCTCCGGCCCGAGCGCCGCCGCCCGTGCGGCGGCGCTCCTCCTCCTTGCCGCGGCGATCGCCCTGGCGGCGGCCTGGCACGCCCCGAAGCCGAACGCCGCGACCGGCCTCGCCCTGGCGGGCGGACTCATCACCGTCGCCGCGCTCGGCGGCGTCCTGCGCCCGTCGCTGCCCGACGAATGGACGGTTCCCGGCCATCTGGCGTGCGGCATGGCCCTGTTGGCCGCCGTACGCACCCGCCTGCCCGAGCCGGTGCGACGCGGCCTGGCCTGGGCCTCCGGGTCCGTGCAGGCCGTGGCGGTGGTGTGGGCGCTGCCGCTGGTCGCCATCGCCCTCCTGGGCCCGGTCGGCTGGGCAGAGAAGATCTGGTCGGGCGCGCCGACGTCCGCCCGGGACGCGGTGACGACGGACCTGCCCTGGCCCGCCGACGCGGCCACGGCACCCCTCGTCCTCGCGCTCGTCGCCGGAGTCCTCGTGGTGGCGGTCCGCGCCGCCGCCTGGCGTCCCCAGGCCCTGACCTGCGCGCTGACGCTGGCCTGGGCTACGGTGCTCGTGCTCCCCGCGGCTCTCGAACTCCCCTACGTCGCAGGTCTGTCGGCGCAGGGTCTCACGACGGTGGCCGCTCTGGTGTGCGCCGCCCGCGCGGCCCGGACCCAGGCGCCCCCGCTCCTGCTGGCCCTCCTCACCTCCCTCGGCCTCGCATTCCTCTCGCTGGCCACCGAGGGTGCGACCCTCACCGTCCTCGCCGCACTGACCGTCCTGTTCGCGGCCGCGGCGTGGCGCCCGGGGCTCGGCCCGATCGCGGCGCCCGCCTCTCTCGCGTACACCACCGCCCTGGCCTGCGCCGCGGGAGGCTCCCTCGGCTGGCTGCCGCAGCACACCGCGCTGCTCGTCCTCGTGGTGCCGGTCGGCGCGGCCCTCCTCGCGGCGCGCCTGAACGCCGCGTCCGTGGCCGTGCCGGTGGAGGTGACGGGAGCCGTCGCGGGTCTGCTCGCCATCGCGCTCACGGTCACCGATCCCCCGATGCTGGCCCTGGTGCTGGCGCTCTGCGGCGTGATCGCCACGGGCACTGCCGTACGGGAGGACCGACGCTCCGTCGGATACGCGGCCGCCGCCCTGTTCGTGTCGGCCACCTGGGTCCGTCTGGCGGCCTGGGGCATCGACTCCCCGGAGGCGTACACCCTCCCGGTGACCGTCCCGGCGCTGCTGCTGGGGGTGGTCAGGCGCCGCAAGGATCCCCAGGTCTCGTCGTGGACGGCGTATGGACCGGGGCTGTCCGCCACACTCGTGCCGAGCCTGTTCGCGGCGTGGGGCGACGCCCACTGGTCGCGTCCGTTGCTGCTCGGCGCGGCGGCGCTCCTGGTCACCCTCGTGGGCGCCCGGAACCGTCTCCAGGCGCCGCTCGTACTGGGCGGCACCGTGCTCGCGCTGGACGCGCTGCACGAACTCGCCCCGTACATCGTGCAGGTGGTCGACGCGCTGCCCCGTTGGGTACCTCCCGCACTCGCCGGTCTGCTGCTGCTCGCACTGGGTGCGACGTACGAGCAGCGGATCCGCGACGCGCGGCGGGTGCGGGAGGTGCTGGGAAGGATGGACTAGGGCCTGTCGTCACATTCCCGTCTGCCCCGCGACGCCTGGCACGCTCCCCCACTGCCTTAAGGGCGTGGGAGGTGCCCCCACTCGCCGCACCGGGCGAAAGCCCAAGTACGTCCAGTACGAGGACTTCCGCCCGGCACGCCGAGAGCACGCACCAGACGCCGCAGGGCCGCCCTTCGGGCGACGACGGGAATGTGACGACAGGCCCTGGCACGTCCTCGAAGGGCGTACGGCTACGGCATCTTGTCGCCCAGCAGTGCCAGGTTCTCGATGGCGGCGAGGCCGTACAGCGCGGTGTCGTTCGTGTAGACCCAGTTGGCCTCGCTGCCCGGCACCAGGGTGACCGGACCGCTCAGCTTCTCCGTCTTCCAGGGCGAGGACTCCGTGTAGCCGTCGGAGTTGTAGAACTTGCTCCACGCGCGCGTGGCGAGCTTCGCGTCGCCGGTCTGTACGGCGGCGTACGCGTCGAGGCGCGAGTGCCCCTGGAAGAGCAGAAGCGTGCCGAAATGGGAGCCGTAGCGTGCGGCCTGCTCGGCCTTGGTGGCGTTGAAGTAACGGCAGTAGTCGAGGTACGCGTCCTTGAACTTCGGCATGTCGACGAGGTCGATGAGCTCGGCGCACAGCTCGTTGAGCCCGAAGACCGCCGAGAGGTGCGAGACGCCGACCACGGGCGTCGTGGCGATCGCGAACTTGCCCGTGTCGAGGTCGTACAGCCCGCTGCCCTGCACGAATCCATTGGGCTGGGCGGCGATGGTCTCCATCGTCGACAGCACGCGTGCCTTGGCCTTCTCCCACTTCGGCCCCTTGCGCTCCCACTCCGTCAGCCACGCCGACACGAGCCCGCTCCAGTCCGTGCCGAAACCGATCGACAGCGCATGCCGGTCGGGCGTGTACGGCTCGGTGCGGATCTTGCGGATCGGGTCGAGCACCAGGAACGTCTCGTCGGAGTCGACGTTGGCGTGCATGAGGTCGCCGACCCGCTCGTCCGCGGTGAGGAAGTAGTAGTAGCGGCGGTACGTGGTGTTGGCGATGCGCTGCTGCTTGGCGCTGTCGGCGAAGTGCTGGACGCCGTGCCGGGTGCCGAGGCCCGCCCACTGGCCGAGGTGGTAGACGTCGACCTCGCCGGTGTGCCGGGTCATCGCCTCGGCGAAGCGGAAGATGTCCGAGCGGCCACTTCGTATGTACGCGAACCACAGCCAAAGGTCGGGCGACAGCTCGGAGTTGTCCCAGGCATAGCCGCCCACGTCGTATCGCCACTGGTGCCTGACCGGGTCGTACGAGTGCATGATGTCGCCGTAGTCCCAGAAGCCGTACCAACGGCGCATCTCCACCTGGTCCTTGTAATAGGTGAAGAGGAAGTCGAGGTGGTCCTCGATCTTCGCCTTGGCGGGCGTGGTGCGGTCGGGCTCGGAGTAGAGGCCGGGGCCGAAGACCTTCGCCTTGATGAGCTGCTTCGCCGGGGCGGCGAGCTGCGGCAACACCCGTACCGCTTCGACCTGTTCGGCGAGCTTCTCGGGGGTCGGCGTCGACTCGTTGGCCCAGAAGAGGAGTTCGGAGGTGCGGGCGATGCCGTAGGGGGTGCCGAAACCGGGCTCGTAGTCCTCGTAGGTGATGTTGAGGCCTTCGAGCTGCTCGGCGTAGGTGTCCTGGCCCATGCCGTCGTGGTAGAAGCGCAGGTCCATGGGCTGGGCCTCGGGCGACCAGAGCCAGAGGGTGACCTCGGCCTCGTCGGTGTGGGCGTCCCGGATGTCGAGCTGCGCCGGGAACTTCTCCCAGAAGTCCCGCAGCCCGAAGGAGAATCCGCCGCTCGGACCGCCGACGTAACCGAAGCCCGACGCGCGCCGTCCGCCGCCCGCGCCGATCCAGCCGTACCCCTTCGTCGTCCGTTTGCGCAGCGTGAAGCCGTCGGCGGAGAGCTGGGCGAGGGTGTAGTCGCCCCACTCGGGGATGTACTGGAGCCGGGTGGTCACCCGCTGGTCCCAGGTCGACGGGTCGGGCAGCTTCTCCCCCGCGAACTGGGCGGCCTGCACGGCCGCGCCCGGGTCGCGGCGCAGCCCGGTGATGCCCTTGACCGCCTCGCGCAGCAGACCGGTCCCGTCGCCGCCGATGCGGATGTGGCGGTCGTACGAGGCATCTCGCATCGGCACGGTGAAGCGGACGCCGAGCCCGCGGACGAAGTCGCCGCTCGCCTTCCCCGGCTCCTGCTTCCCGTCGAAGGTGATGGTGTGCACCATGCGGAAGGAGTCGGCACCCGCGTAGAAGTACAGCCGGATCGAGAACGGCAGCCAACTCCGGTCGCCCTTGTGGTGCTTGCCGTCGATGCGGACGACGGCACGGACCGGGCCCTCCTGCTCGACGGTGACCGACGAGATGGCGCCGTCGAAGCGCTCGGTCTTCACCGAGCCCTGGTCCTCGTCCTCGATCTCGGGCTGGCGGATCAGGACGAGCTTGCCGTTCCTGGCGATCTCGGTGGAGCCGCGGGTGACCGACTTGACGAGCGTGGAGCCGTCCTTGCCGATCTTCGCCGTGATGACACCGGTGGAGACGTCGATGGTCCCGCCGCTCGTGTCGACGGTGACCTTCTTGTCGGGTACGGCGGCCTCACCGGCGCTCAAGGTGAGCTTGCCGGAGCCCGAACTCACCGCGTGGGCCGTCCACTTGAGTGACCCGTCCGGCCAGTAGGCGATCGGCCACGACTGCACGGGGACGGACTTGCCGTCCATGTCCGTCAGCGCGAAGTTCTGGTCCTCCTGGTAGGTGCCCTTGGGCCAGGGCACGCCGAGGGTGGAGCCGGGTGCGGCGCCCAGCCCACCGTTCTCCAGCCAGTCGAGGGTCACGGGGTCGGCGTCCGCGGCCTCCGCTCCGGGGGCGGCCTGCGCGTTCGTACTGCCCAGCGCCCAGCTGAACTGGGCGGCGGCTCCGGCGACGGCGGCCGCCTTGAGAAGGGACCTGCGGGGAATGGGGGACATGGCCTTTCCTTTCCGTGCGGGGAAGTCAGGGGCATGACAGAGAGAGGTGCGGCGCTTCACGTGGAGCGCCCACCTGGTGAGAGACCGCCGGTCAGCGGCGCCGGTGCCGCTCCTCCACAGCGACGGCCGCCGCCGCGACGGCTCCCAGGACGGGAACCGCCAGCGGCGCGATGAACGACGCGGACAGGGCGACGACACCCAGCCCGCCGACGACCAGGAAGGACCCGGCGGGGTCGAGCACGGTCCGGCGCCCGGCGTCCGCGAGCAGCGCCCGCCAGGAGGCGCCCGGCGTCCAGACGGCCGCCGCCCGCAACAGCGCGACGGCCAGCCCGATCAGCGCGAACAGGCCGACGGCCCCGACGAACGGCCCGCCGGGAATGCCGGCCCGCGCGGCCAGCACGTCCACCCAGACCGCGGCGGCCACCGCCCAGCCGACGAGCCCGACGACCCACCCCCCGCGCAGAGCCGCCCGGAAGTCCGCGGCGAACTCCCGCCAGCCACCGCCCTCGTGGGCCGTACGACGCCGCAGATGCCGTGCGCCGGCGGCGAAGGCCGCGGGGTAGGTGACGCCCCCGAGGCAGGCCACGGCGATCCACACGCCGGTGAGCAGAGCCTCGGCGAAGATCGCGAAGCGCTCGCCGAACACGGACTCCTTACGAGCCTTTGCACGCGCTTGCGCCATGGTGACCGCCTCAGCTTCCCTACTTCAGTCCGGACGTCGCCATACCGTCGATGAGGTACCGCTGGAAGGCCATGAAGAAGGCGATGACCGGCACCAGTGCCACCAGCGACATCGCGATCATGCTGCCGTAGTTGGAGATGCCCTCCTGGTCGCGGAACATCATCAGGCCGAGCGAAACGGTGTACTTGGAGGGGGTGTTGAGGTAGATCAACGGCCCCATGAAGTCGTTCCACGCGTTGATGAAGGTGAAGATCGCGCTGGTGATGATGGCGGGGCGGCACAGCGGCAGCACGATGGACCAGTACGTCCTGAGGTGCCCGCAGCCGTCGAGCTTGGCGGCCTCGTCCAGCTCGCGCGGCAGCCCACGCATGAACTGCACCATCAGAAAGACGAAGAACGCCTCCGTGGCCAGGAACTTGCCGGCCACGAGCGGCACCAGCGTGTCGATGAACTCCAGCTTGCGGAACATCACATACTGCGGGATGAGCAGGACGTGATACGGCAGCAGCAGCGTGCCGATCATCAGCGTGAACAGCAGGTTCCGCCCGGCGAACCGGATCTTGGCGAAGGCGTACGCGGTCAGCGAGCTGGACACCACGACACCGACCACGGCCAGGACCGCGTACATCAGCGAGTTCATGAAGAAGCTGCTGATGGAGATGCCGGAGATGCCGTCGGCGAGCCCGGAGAAGTTCGCCCAGACCGGTTTGGCGGGCAGCAGGTCGATGCTGGCGATGATGTCCTTGCTCGGCTTGAACGCGGCACCGACGACCCAGATCACGGGATACAGGACGACCGCGAGGACGGCGAGCGCGCCCACGTGCCAGGCGATCGATCCGGTGCGCCGTCGCTCGCCCGCAGTACGCACAACAGGGTTGGTGGCACTGGTCACTTGGCGGCCTCCTCGTAGTGCACCCACTTCTTCTGCGACCAGAACAGGACCGCCGTGACGAGCGCCACCGCGACCACCAGCGTCCAGGCCATCGCGGAGGCGAAGCCCATCTGAGCCTCCTTGAAGCCCTTCTGGTAGAGGTAACAGGTGTAGACGAGTGTGGCGTCGGCGGGCCCGCACCGGGTGTCGGAGACGACGTACGCGGAGCCGAACACCTGGAACGCGTGGATGGACTCCAGCAGCACGTTGAAGAACAGCACCGGGGAAATCATCGGCAGCGTGATGTTCCAGAACCGCCGGATCGGACCGGCCCCGTCCATCTCGGCGGCCTCGTACAGCTCCCGCGGGACCTGCTTGAGACCGGCCAGGAAGATGACCATCGGCGCGCCGAACTGCCAGATGCTCAGGGCCACCAGGGCATAGATGACGTAGTCCGGGTTGCCGATCCAGCCGCCCACGTCGAGCCCGAAGACCTTCTGCGTACGATCCACGATCGCGTCGTCCGAGAACAGCGCCCGCCAGACGAAGCCGACGGAGACGCTGGCGCCGATGAGCGAGGGCATGTAGAACGCGGCCCGGTACAGGCCCTGTCCGCGCCGCTTCTGCGCGAGCAGCAGCGCGACACCGAGCGCGAGCAGCAGCTTCAGCGGGGTGGCCACGACGACGTACTTCAGCGTGACCTGCACCGACTTCTGCCAGCGCGGGTCCTGGAACATCGTCGTGAAGTTGTCGAGCCCCACCCACTGGGGCGGCGTGAACAGGTTGTAGCTGGTGAACGCGTAGTACAGCGACGCGATCATCGGCCCCGCCGTGAGCAGCAGGAACCCCGCGATCCACGGCGACATGAAGAGATAACCGGCGAGGTTCTCGCGGCGCCGCCCGCGCCGCCCGGCGGCGGGAACGGCGGACCGCTTCCCGGCCGGGCGCACGGACGCTTCCTTGACGAGCGTCATGGTGGTACGTCCCCTCAGCCCGCGAACGCGGCCTTGGCCTCGCTGAACAGCGTCTTCGCACCGTCGGCCGGCTTGGTCTTGCCCTGGGCGACCTCGCCGCCGATGCGCAGGAACGCCGCCTCGATGATGTCGGCGCCGGACGGGTGCGGGGTGATCTTCCCGAGGACGCCCGCCTTGGCGACCTCGTCCTCGTATGCCGCGACACCCTTGTTGTTGGCGTCGGTGGGCGTGAACGCCTCGTACTGCTCGGTCGTGGCGAGGATGCCGCGGTCGTAGCCCATGATCTTGCCGACCTCAGGGTCGTGGACCATGAAGTCGATGAACTGGGCGGCTTCCTTGGGGTGCTTGGTCCCGGAGAAGGCGCTGAGCATCAGCGAACCGAGGTACTGGCCGGTCTGCTTGCCGTCCGTGGTGGGGATCGGCGCGAGCCCGTAGTCCGACTCGCCCTCGCCCTCGTAGCGGATGGAGAAGTTGTCCCAGGTGAACTCGGAGGCGGCGAGCCCCGCCGACAGGCCCGACTTGGGCTTGACCTGCTCGATCTTCTTCGGGTCGGCGACCAGCCCGGACTTCACGCGCTTGTAGCCGTCCTCCCACCACTGCGTCACATCGTCCTCGGTGAAACCGAGAGCGGAGTCGGAGAAGAAGGCCTTGCCGTTCTGACGCAGGTACAGGTCGTAGAGGTACATGATGGCGAAGTAGCCGGTGTCACCGGCGATCTTCAGCTTGTCCTGGATCGTCTGCAGCGCGTCGAAGTACTCGTCCCAGGTCCAGCCGAACTTCGGCTCCACGCCCGCCTTCTTGAAGGCCTTGAGGTCGATGACGAGCGACATGGTGTTGGCACCGACGGGGATGCCGATCTGCTTGCCGTCGACCTGACCGTTCGCCAGAACGCCGTTGCGGAAGTTCTCCAGGCTCAGATTCCCCGCGTCCGCCTGCGTCTTGAGATCCATCAGAACGCCGCGCTTGTCGTACTTGCGAAGAAATCCGACCGCATTCTGGAAAACGTCCGGCGGATTCCCACCGGAGGCCTGCGTCTGGAACTTCTCCCAGAACGCCTCGTAGTCGGTGAATTCGGGCTTTATCTTGATCTTCGGGTACTTCTTCTCGAAGAGCGCGATCGTCTTCTTGATGGCGATGGTGCGCGGCTCGCCGCCCCACCATGCGTAACGGAGCGTCACCGTCCCATCTCCGGAACTGCCGCCGTCCCCGCCGCAACCCGTCGTCGCGGCCAGTCCCAGCGTGGCCAGCGAAGCTCCGGCCGCCTTGAGGACCGTCCGCCTCTCGACACTCCCGTTGTTTCCCACAGTCGGGCCTCCCCGCAACGTCGTCGCCGCCTGCATGAATCGTTTCAAGTAAGCGCTTGCTGGCACAAGGTACGGAGGGCTTTCGGGCACGTCAATGATTCGGACAGGAATTGATGGGATGCGGTTTGGCCGCACGGCGGCGGGGACGGGGTGGCGGCTCGCGTGTGAGGGTGCGAATGCGCAGGTCGGAGGCGCGCGGTCGAACTGTCGGACGTGATGCGGTGCGTCGAGCGGGGTGAGAGCGGGGCCGAAAAGTACTGCGGGTCGCGGGGGTTGGGCGGAGGTGGGGAACTGAGGGTGAGCGGCGGGGGCCTGGGCTGCGGCGGAGCCGGGCGAGCTGCGCGACAGGCTCGGCTCGGAGGGGGGCGGGACACGGCGAAGGGCTCAACTCGAACAGGGCCGGAGACACCCGAGAGGATCAGCCGAAGCGAGAGCCGGGCACCTCGGATGACCCGAGTCGGGCTCAAGGTCCGTGCGCGGAGAGGGTGTTCACAGGGATCGACAGCGGATGCCGGAGGCCTGTCGGCCCACGCCGGTCAAGCCCAGTTCGGCGCAGGACGGCGGGCGATCGGCGGCGGCGTCGGACAGCAGCCCGTCGGCTCGGAGGTCATGCGAGGTCGTCGGGCACCCGCCCGCTTGCTCGAAGGCCATGCGAGGTCGTCGTGCACTCGCCCGCCGACGTCGTCGGACAGTAGTCCGTTCTCTCGAAGGGGTGCGACGGCGCCGGCCTCGGTGCCCCCTGCGGGCGCCCGCCGACTCCGGCACCGGCGGCCGTAGCGCATCGTCAGGCTTTCACGTCTGAGTAGGGCATACGGTCGGGATTCCACGCCTGCGCAAGGCGGACAGTCGGGCGTCCACGTCCGAGCAAGGCAGACCGTGGGGCTTGCACGCCTGAGCACAGCGGACCGTGGGGCTTACACGCCTGAGCGCGGCGGACGGCTGGGCTACCACGTCCGAGCAAGGCAGACCGTCGGGCTTCCAGGTCTCAACAACGCGCGCCGTCAGGCTTCCACGTCAGCAACTGTCCCGGCACCGGCACTCCGTGGCCCGGACAACCCCTCGACGCCTCCGACCGACGTCAACTCCAGTGCTCCCAGCGGGTCAACACCACGCCCGCACACCCCGGCGCTCCCACGGCCTCAACGCCCCGCGGCACAGCCCGCCACGCGCGCGGGAACGACGAAGGCGACCGTGGTCCACGCATTCCATGGACCACGGTCGCCTCTCGCATACGTGGGCGATACTGGGATCGAACCAGTGACCTCTTCGGTGTGAACGAAGCGCTCTCCCGCTGAGCTAATCGCCCGGGCGCAGGAAGAACATTACCCCATGTCAGGGGATGGCTTCGACCAGCCGAAGAGCCTCAGAGCGGCGCCTGAGCGGGCTCCGTCACTCCTTGATGTTCCAGGGCATCGCGAGGCCGAACTTCCAGACGTAGACGCCGACAAGGGCCGCGACGATCACCAGGCCGACGGTCGTGAGGATGATGTTGCGACGCCGCACCTTGGGATCGAGCGCCCGCTGAGTCGCCTCCGTGACCTTGCGCTTCGTCCAGCGGAGCACCAACTGCGCCCAGACGAACTCGGTCGCCCAGACCGCCATGCCGCCGAAGATCACCAGCCAGCCCGGCCCGGGAAGCGGAAGCATGATCACGCCCGCGACGACCACCGCGAGCCCCACGATGAAAACGCCCACCTGCCAGCTCAGGTGCAGCGCGCGGCGCGCCTTGATGAATTCCGGCGCTCGCGAACCGAGCGCTCGCTCACCCTTCGCTCCGTCGTCAGCCATGGCAACCTCGCCCGGCCCGTCACTCCCCGTATTCATACGGCCAAACCCTACCCGAGAGAAACCAGTCACCGGAATGGCCGTATCCGGCGAACGGTCTCTCGGCCGGATGAGTTACGTAAAGGCACGCAAAACACTCAGAGGGGTTTACAACGGCACCGTAGGTGGCATGTCGATTTCGCCGACGTGCGAATCCCCGAGCGCACACTGAGCGAAAGGCCCTGGCGCTTATGAACACCACGGTCAGCTGCGAGCTGCACCTGCGCCTCGTTGTGTCGAGCGAGTCCTCACTGCCTGTTCCCGCAGGACTGCGGTATGACACGGCCGATCCCTACGCCGTGCACGCCACCTTCCACACCGGAGCCGAGGAAACCGTCGAGTGGGTGTTCGCCCGCGACCTCCTCGCCGAGGGCCTGCACCGGCCCACCGGTACCGGCGACGTCCGAGTCTGGCCGTCCCGTAGCCATGGCCAGGGCGTCGTATGCATCGCCCTGAGCTCCCCGGAGGGCGAGGCACTGCTCGAGGCCCCGGCGCGGGCCCTGGAGTCGTTCCTCAAGCGAACAGACGCCGCCGTGCCCCCCGGCACGGAACACCGGCACTTCGATCTCGACACGGAGCTCTCACACATCCTGGCGGAGAGTTAGCGAGGCATCACAGAGCCGCCCGGCGCCGTCCACTCGGGGAGATGGCTCGGGCCTAGACAACCGCATAGGGCACAACCGCATAGGGCACAACCGCATAGGGCACAACCGCATAGGGCACAAACATCGGCGCCGGCGCCGCGGACCACCGCGGCGGCGGCGCCGATGTGTCTGCCCGGCCCGCCCGTGGCCGCTTCACCGCTCCCCCGCGACCGCTCTGCGCCCCGCGAAGCCACTACCATCGGCCAGCATCAGGCGGGCGCCCGCCCCACCCCCCAGGCCAGGGAGCGAAACGTGCTGATCACCCACGACACCCGGTGCGCCCTCGACGCCGTGGTGGATCTGGTGAACACCGCGCCGGAGGAGCCGACGACGGACGGGCTCGCGGATGTCGCGTCCCTCGCCGATTTCGTACGAAAGCACGAGATCAGCGATGTCGGCGTGCTGTCCGAGCACGATCTCGCGGCCGTGCGCAGGGTTCGCGACCGGTTCTCCGGGATCTTCGCAGCCGACGACCCGCGGACCGCCGCCGCGCTGATCAACGAACTGGTCGCCGCCGCGGGCACCACACCCCAGCTCACCGACCACGACGGCTACGACTGGCATGTGCACTACTTCGCGCCGGGTGCCTCCGTCGCTGACCATCTCGCGGCCGACTGCGGGATGGCGCTGGCCTTCTTCGTGGTCGCCGGGGAGCAGGAGCGGCTGCGCCGCTGCGAGGCCCCGGACTGCCGGCGCGCCTTCGTCGACCTCTCCCGCAATCGCTCCCGCCGCTACTGCGACAGCCGCACCTGCGGGAACCGCCTCCACGTCGCCGCGTACCGGGCACGCCGGAAGGAAGCGGCGGGCTGACGGACGTATCCCCGCCACGCTCGGCACGAGGAGGTGGCGGACTGACGGAGCCCTCGGCGGGTGACGCCAGGGGCTCCGTGTACGGCTCAGAGCAGCAGCAGGTCGTGCAGCGAAGCCATGAGCAGCAGACAGCCGATCACCGCAAGGAAGATCATCAGCGGCGGCTGGGAGAGCGCGAAGAGACAACCACGCCGCTCCTCGGAGGGAGCGGCGGTGTCGCTCTGGGTTGTGTCCAGCATCTCGCGGCGATGATGACGCAGCCGACACCCCTCGCGCGATCAACACGCCCGGAAAATGCGGGAGTTCGCCGGATCTTGGGGCGGAAGCGCTCGAACGTGAACGCTTTCGAGCACTCCACGAGGCCCCCGTGAAGCTTTGTGTCGTTTCAGCTGGTCATGTGCGGGTCATATGCCGCGCTTCTTCAGGATGGCCTCGATGTCACTGAAGTCGTCCCCGGAGCCGGTGGCACGGGGCGTCGCCGCGGGGCGCGTGGCCGGGCGGGACCCCTGGCCCAGCGAGGGCGCCGAGGCCGCCGGGGCCACCGACTCGCGCTGGGCGGCGGCCTTCGCCGCCTTGCGTTCCTTTCGTGTCCCGCCACCGCGCCGCTCTATGGCCCGCGTGGTCATGAACAGCAGCCAGGCTCCGCCGAGCAGGACGAAGCCCGCCCACGCGGTCGGGCTGAACGCGGTGTCGGCCAGCCAGCCGACGACCCCGGTCATCACCAGGCCGACCGGCACGAGCGAGTAGGCGGCGATGCGGGCGGCCGCGAGGAAGCGCTTGCGGTAGGCCGTGACCGCGGCGATGCCCAGGCCGGCCGCGGAGACGGCGGAACAGACAGTCTCGGCAATCATCCGGTCCTCCAGGGCAGGGCGAGGTCGGGCAGGGTCGGTTCGTCCCTTCCATCCTGCACCGCCCGACGCCCGGTATGCCATGCTCCGGGCGGACCTCAGGGACATCTCCGGGTCGGCGTCCTCCCCAGGTCCCGGTTGGGGCGCCCCCGGCGGAGCTGGGAGACTGGTCTCCATGAACGACTCCTCCTCCGCCCGCCCTGCCGCCGTCGTCCTGGACGTCTGGTGCGAACTCCAGTGCCCCGACTGCGGCAGCGCCCTCGCCGACCTGCGCGCGCTGCACGCCCGCTACGGCGACCGTCTGGAGCTGCGGCTGCGGCACTTTCCCCTGGAGAAGCACAAGCACGCCTTCGCCGCGGCGCAGGCCGCCGAGGAGGCCGCGGAGCAGGGCCAGGCCTGGCCGTACGTGGAGGCGGTGCTCGGCCGCGTCGCGGAGCTGGACCGTAAGGGAGAGCCCTTCCTGGTCGAGGTCGCCCGTCAGCTCGGTCTGGACGCCGAGGAGTTCGACACGGCCCTGATCGACGGCCGGCACATCCTGATCGTCGACGCCGACCAGGCCGAGGGCAAGGCCATCGGCGTGACCGGCACCCCGACATACGTCATCGGCGGCGAACGCCTCGACGGCGGCAAGAGCCAGGAGGGCCTGCGCGAGCGCATCGAGGAGATCGCCGACCGGCTGCTGGGCGAGCAGGAGGCCTGACACCCAAAGGTCCCCAGGGACCCCGTGGTGCCAGTGGTCCCTGTGGTCCCTGTGGTCCCCAAGGCCCCCAAGGCCCCCAAGGCCCCCAAGGCCCCCAACAGTCTGCTCAAAGCAGGTCCTTGTACAGGTGGTACTCCGTCGTCTCGTAGCCGAGTGACTCGTAGAGCCGCTCGGCCGGGAGGTTGCCCGAGAAGACGTTGAGACCGATGCGGTTCATCCCGGCGGCCACCGCCTGCGCTTCGGCGAGCAGCATGAGCGTACGACCGTGGCCGCGGCCGCGATGCGCGGCATGGACCTCGACGTTGTAGACGAAGGCGCTTCCGGCGCGCTCCCCCAGCCACAGGTCGCCGACCGGGGTCCCCTCGTGTTCGAGAAGGGTGAACAGCATGTTCTCTGTGGCCAGCCCCCGCGGCAACAACTGGTCGTGGTCCCGGTGCGACTTGGCGTACGCCTCCGCCTCCGGCACCCCGCGCCGGATCCAGTCCTGCGCGTACTCCTCCCTGCCGCGTCGGTCCCAGGCCTCGTACTCGGCCTGCGTCATGGGCCGGCCGACGCTCCCGGCGGGCAGCTCGGGCGGAGTGTCGCCGAGCGCCTTCTCCATGCCGCGGTTGCGGGTGACGTACCCGAGCGCCTTGGTGAGCCGGAGCCCGGCCTCGGCGTCGCCGGGGACGGTCGCCTCGATCTGCTTGCAGCCCCAGCCGCGCACCACCTCCTCGGCGGCGAGGGCGGCCACGGCGCCCCGGCCGCGTCCGCGGTCGGACTCCTCGATGCGGAGCTCGCGGATCTTGGCGACGGACGGGCCGAAGCGCGGGTCCGTCGCGAGGTGTATCGCGCCCACGGGACGGCTGTTCACACACACTTGGTAACGGCGCGAACGCGTCCCGTCGGCAGCCTGCTGAAGCGGCTCGGTCGGCCGCAGGGTGGTGGTCATCAGGGGTGTTGTACCCGCTGCGGAGTCCGAGGTCAGCCGAATTTATTCAGCGATCAGGCGATCGAGCCGTCGGGACATCGTGAGATCGAGCGAGCGATCAGGGATCGAGGTCGTCCCCGGCCCGCTCGTCGAAGATCCGCATCGCCTTGGCGGTCACCGGGCCCGGCGCGCCCGGGAGTTCACGGCTGTCGACCCGGTGCACGGCCTGCACGTCGCGCAGCGTGGAGGTCAGGAAGACCTCGTCGGCGCGCTCCAGTACCTCCAGCGGCAGGTCGGTCTCCTTGGCACCGGTCCACTCGACGGTCAGCGCACGCGTGATGCCGGCGAGGCAGCCGGACGCGACCGGCGGCGTGTGGATCTCGCCGTCGAGGACGACGAAGACATTGGACCCGGTGCCCTCGCAGAGCTGACCGACCGTGTTGGCGAACAGCGCCTCGGACGCAGCGTGTTCGCGCGCACGGGCCAGGGCGACGACGTTCTCGGCGTACGAGGTGGTCTTGAGGCCGGTCAGCGCGCCGCGCTCGTTGCGGGTCCAGGGGACCGTGACGACGGCGGTGGAGTCGGGGCGCCGGGAGGACCCGCCGAGGGCGACGACCAGGGTCGGACCGTGCTCGCCGCGGTCGGAGCCGAGCGGCCCATGGCCGCCGGTGTACGTGATCCGCAGACGGCCGAGCGGCATCGGGTTGGCGTCCATGACCGCGGCGCAGGCGCGGCGCACCTCGTCGAGGTCGGGCTCGGGCAGGCCCAGGCCGCGGGCCGAGCGTGCCAGCCGGTCGAGGTGGCGGGTCAGCGCGAACGGCCGCCCGTCGACCGCCTTCACGGTCTCGAAGATGCCGTCACCCACGGTCAGTCCGTGGTCGAAGACGGAGACGCGGGCGGTCTCGATGTCCTGCAGCCCACCGTCGAGCCAGATCTTCACGTAAAGGTCCCTCCACTCGCCTCGTACGCTCCCGACGCTACCGCGAGCAGTCGCGCGGCCTTCAGCTCGGTCTCCCGCCACTCACCCTCGGGGTCCGAACCCCAGGTGATGCCGGCGCCCGTCCCGAACCGCAGGACGCCTTCCTCCCGGTCGATCCAGAAGGTACGGATGCCGACGGCGAGCTGTCCGGTGCCGCGATCGGCGTCGACCCAGCCGATGCCTCCGCAGTACGGGCCGCGGGGCGCGGTCTCCAGGGCCTCGATGATCCGCAGGGCGCTGGACTTGGGGGCGCCGGTGACGGAGCCGGGCGGGAAGGCGGCGGCGAGGAGCTCGGGCCAGCCGGCGCCCTCCCGCAGCTCGCCGTGGACCGTGGAGACGAGGTGGACCAGGCCCGGATGCTTCTCGACGACGCACAGGTCGGGGACGGTCACGCTGCCGGTGGCGCAGACCCGGCCGATGTCGTTGCGGACGAGGTCCACGATCATCACGTTCTCGGCGTAGTCCTTCTCCAGAAGGTCCGCCTCGGTGCGTCCAGTGCCCTTGATCGGGCCGGACTCGACGATCCGGCCGTCGCGTCGCAGGAAGAGTTCCGGGGAGGCCGTAGCAATCTCCACGCCGTGCGCGGGCAGCCGGATCGTTCCTGCATAGGGCGCCGGGTTGCCTCGGGCGAGCAGCGAGGTCAGCGCGTCCACATCCGCGTCGGGGGCGATCGGCGCGGACAGTACCCGGCAGAGGTTCGCCTGATAGACCTCGCCGGCCGCGATGTGCTCACGGATCCGTCGCACGCCCTCGGTGTACGCGGCGCGGTCCAGGGACGACTTCCAGTCATCGGGCGCCGGTCCCCGCCACTGCCCGGGCACCGGCGCGGGCACGGGCTCCTCGCGTACGTCCTGGAAGCGGGCGCAGATCAGACGCCCTTCGAAGTCGGCCGAGACGGCCCAGAAACCGGTCGAGTCCAGGGCCGCGGGGTCGCTGGTGACGTCGAGGAGACCGGTGGCGACGAGGCCACCGAAGCGGGCGAGAGGAGGGAGGTCGAGCACGCAGTCGAGTCTATGGCGGGTGACCTGCGGGCGCCCTGACCATGTCCTTGGGCGGACAGACCGCAGCACGCTGCACAAACGCGTTTTTGTGCTGGCCCCGGAATCCGCTAGAGTTCAACACGTCGCCGGGACGCGCAAGCCGAACGGAAACGACAAGCGGACGTAGCTCAGTTGGTAGAGCGCAACCTTGCCAAGGTTGAGGTCGCCAGTTCGAACCTGGTCGTCCGCTCGCAGGAAGTGGGGGATCTTCCCGAACCCCTACGCTCCTGGTGGAGTGGCCGAGAGGCGAGGCAACGGCCTGCAAAGCCGTCTACACGGGTTCAAATCCCGTCTCCACCTCCAAGGACGATTAGCTCAGCGGGAGAGCGCTTCCCTGACACGGAAGAGGTCACTGGTTCAATCCCAGTATCGTCCACTGGATCTTCCAGCACGTACGGCAAGATCCGAACCCGCGCGATTAGCTCAGCGGGAGAGCGCTTCCCTGACACGGAAGAGGTCACTGGTTCAATCCCAGTATCGCGCACGCAGTACCGGCAGTACGCGTGGCTTCGGCCGCGTGACCTGCGCGATTAGCTCAGCGGGAGAGCGCTTCCCTGACACGGAAGAGGTCACTGGTTCAATCCCAGTATCGCGCACCAGCCGAAGCCCCCGGCCGTCTCGTACGGTCGGGGGCTTCGTCGTCTCCATGGCTGCGACCGTGTGTACGACGAAGGGGCCCCTCCGCCGAGGAAGAGGGCCCCTTCGGTCGTTCAGACCGTTCGGTTCGTCACGACGAGAAGAGCATGTGGCCGAAGCTCTTGTGGCGGTGGTGGCCGCCGTAGTGACCGCCGTGGCCTCCGTGACCGCCGTGCTGCGGGGCGCCCCAGGCGGGCGCGGGCGCGGACGGGTACGCCTGCGGGGCGGCCGGGGGCGGCGGCGCGGGCTGCTGCCACTGGGACTCCAGGCGGGTCAGCGCCTCCAGCTCGCCGTAGTCGAGAAATATCCCGCGGCAGCCGCTGCACTGCTCGATCTGGACGCCATTGCGGTTGAATGTGTGCATCGGCGCATGGCACTTCGGACACTGCATGCTCGGCTCAACTCCTCGCCGGTCGGTACTGCTTCCGCCAGGACAGACTCCGCCCGGCTTCGGTCGGTTGCACCCTACGTCGCGAAACCGTGCGCCAACTCGGGCGGGGCGGTGCCCATTCGGTCACAGGCGTCGATCACGGCCTGCTGCACCTCGTCCAACGGGTGCCCGGCGGCCACGGATTTGGCGATCGCCAGGGCCGCTGTCTGCACGGTGAGGGCGCGGGCCGCGACGTCCAGGGCGGGCCAGGGGTCACCGGTGGCGGGGACCGCCGGGCCATCTGCGCGCTGGTAGGCGGTCAGGAACCGCAGCCACTCGTCGGGCGGGAGCAGGCCGCAGGCGTACCAGGCGGCAGGGCGGGCCAGGTCCCAGGCCGGGGCGCCCACGCCCAGGTCGTCGACGTCGATGAGGAGCCAGGGGCCGTTCGGCGCGGGGTGGCGGACGAGCTGGCCGAGGTGCAGGTCGCCGTGGCACAGGGTCGTGGCGTCCGGCATCGGGGCCTCGGCGCGAGCCCAGGGCGGGAGGCCGCCCCAGGCGCGCAGGACCGGGGCGGTGGCCGGGTGCGGACCCGCCGCCCGGAGCCGGGCGATCGCGCGGGCCGCCTTGGCGGGGCCGCGCATGGGCGGCAGGTCGTGCGGCGCGGGGGTCCGGTGGAGACGGGCCAGCAGGGTGGCGGCGGCCTCCCAGGGGGCCGCCTCGGGGTTCTCGGGGTCGACCGGGCTGCCGTACGGCCAGAAGGTCACCAGGCGGCCGTGCAGGTCGACGGGTGTGGGCGCCTGCGGGGGCAGAAGGACGCCGGGGAGTTCGGCGGCGACAGAGAGGCGGGCGGCGAGTTCCGCGGGGGCCGCGTCGGGGGCGTGCGCTTTGGCGACGATGTCGCCGTGGCGGACGACGGTGCCGTCGTCGCGGTCGGCGAGGACGGTGTCCTTGGTCCCGCAGGGGCAGGGGCCCGGCACGGGGTGGACCGCGCCGCGCACCGTGGCGGTGAGTGCGGGCAGCAGGGTGTCTGCGGTCACGGGTCCCCCTGGGTGTACGGCGTCTGGGGTGAGCGTACGCAGGTGGGGTGCCGTGACGCTCGGGTACCCGGCGTGGGTGTGGGGCGCCGGCGTAGGTGAAGGGTGCCCGGCGCGGGTGCTGGACTCTGGGGTGGTGCGCTGCCCGGCGCTTGCGGGGTGCCGCTGCGCCCACCCGTGCCGCCCCTGGCGGCACGCATGCCCGCAACCGGGGGCGGCGACATACACACCGGCGTGGCACGCATGCCCGCAGCTGGGGGCGGCGACATACACACCGGCGCGGCATGCATGCCCGCAGCTCCGCGCAGCAGCGTGATGGGCGCCCCGGCTATGGCGGGAGGGGCCCGGTCCGGCGGCACCCATGCCCGCGGTCCGGACGGGCCGGTGGGCATCGCCCGGCTGCGTTCGTGCATAAAAATGCCCGCGCAGCTCCCCAGCTGCGCGGGCATTTTGTGCCGTCCGCCGCACCCCCGTCCCCACGGGGTTTCATGGCCGGATGTCCCCGCCCGGACCGCTCTTCCGGGCCTGGGGCGCCGCTCAGCGCCCCAGCATCACGCCCACGGACGACGCTTGTGTGACCACCGCGTCCCAGCCGCCGAAGACGACTACGAGCAGGGCCGCCAGGGGAAGGACCATCGCTGTCGCCACCAAGGGGTGGCGCTGACCCTGGCGGCGGGTGCCGAACGCGGCGCTGTACGCCTTGCGTCCCTGCGTGCGGAGCGCTGTCCGCGGTGCCGTGTGGGCCATGGTCCCTCTCCTGACCGAGCTTCTGTTGTGGTTGGCAGCGGCGGGTGTCTGACCTCGGGGGACGAGTGCTGCACCCGCCGCTTGACCTCTAATCTAGGCGCGCGGCGGCGGTGGGTCGTCATGCCCTCGTACCGATTGGCGGGCCTCCCGGAGGATGAGCGATGACCTGCGGAGTACTCCCCTGGGTGGAGATGAGGACCTAGGTCTCAGGGTCTTCCCGGAGGGGGCGCCCGGTGTGCCCCGACTGTTCCGAGCTGTCCTCCCTGGGTACCGGCTGCTCGACCAGCGCCAGCACCCGGGTCGCCATGAAGCGGGCGGTGCGCACCACTGATCCGCTTCGGGTGACTTCGCTCACTTCCACGACACCTCGACGTACCGCCGTCTCCACCCGGCGGCCCGCCCTGCTCGCCACCACCTCGTACGTACGCGTCGTGTCCCCGGCGTCCACGACTATCTCCACACGGTCACCCTTCACGGGCCCAATCCCCCTTCTCTGACGGATGGTTGGGATCACAGGCAGCCCAAGGCAGTCCTGTTCGCACGGTCCCTGACCACCTTTCAAGTTTCCCACTCGGCACTGACAATCGATCGGGCCGAGAGGGCGCGGCCTCTGCGCGCACTCGGCCGCGGAAACGTAAGCTGTGGCTCGTCAAACGGACCGGGCAGCGGGGATGGACATGGCGATGATGCGCCTGAGGCGCGAGGACCCCCGTGTCGTCGGCTCGTTCAGGCTTCACAGACGGCTCGGCGCGGGCGGGATGGGCGTTGTCTACCTGGGCTCCGACCGACGTGGCCAGCGGGTCGCGCTGAAGGTGATCCGACCTGATCTGGCGGAGGATCAGGAGTTCCGCTCGCGGTTCGCACGCGAGGTGTCGGCGGCCCGGCGCATCAGGGGCGGATGCACGGCGCGGCTCGTCGCCGCCGATCTCGAGGCGGACCGGCCGTGGTTCGCCACGCAGTACGTGCCCGGACCCTCCCTGCACGACAAGGTCGCCGAGGAAGGCCCGCTGTCGGCGGCCGATGTCGCCGCCGTCGGTGCCGCCCTCTCCGAGGGGCTCGTCGCCGTGCACGAGGCCGGTGTCGTCCACCGTGATCTCAAGCCGTCCAACATCCTGCTGTCCCCGAAGGGGCCGCGGATCATCGACTTCGGCATCGCCTGGGCAACGGGCGCCTCGACGCTCACGCATGTCGGTACTGCTGTCGGCTCGCCCGGCTTCCTCGCTCCCGAGCAGGTGCGCGGGGCCGCCGTCACACCGGCCACGGACGTCTTCGCGCTCGGCGCCACGCTCGCGTACGCGGCGACCCAGGACTCGCCCTTCGGGCAAGGCAGTTCCGAAGTGATGCTCTACAGGGTGGTGCACGAGGAACCCCAACTGCACGGTGTTCCGGACGCCCTGGCCCCGCTCGTACGGGCGTGTCTCGCGAAGGACCCCGAGGAGCGGCCCACGACCCTCCAACTGTCCTTGCGGCTCAAGGAGATCGCGGCCCGCGAGGCACAGGGCCTGGCGGATGTGCGGCCGCCCGCGCCGCGCACGGACCCCGACCGGCCGACGAGTCGCCTGGCCGAGCAGTACGCCGAGCAGCGCACCCAGCGGCGTCCGCAGGGCACTCCCCCGCCCCGCACGGGCGGGACGAACGGCGGCACGAGGTCGGCGCAGTCGGGTCCGCGTCCCACGCCCGTGCGGAACACCGGCCGCTCCGGCAACAGGCCGGCGCCCCGCAGCGGTGCCGGGCGTCCGGCGCCCCGAACGACCGGTACCGGTCGGCGGCCCGCCAACCCGCGACTGCTGCGCCAGCGGCTCTTCGTGTTCGTCGTCGTGACGCTGCTCGTCGCGCTCGGCATCGCGGCGGCCCAGGGGTGCCAGGGACGGGCGCGCGGGCTGCCCGACGGCGGCACCCACAAGGACGTACGACAGCAGCAGTCGTACGCACCGCTGCCCACCGGGGAGCTGATGTCCCAGCGGTACCGGAGTGAGGTCCACAAGGACGGCTAGGGGGCTTCTGATGGATCTCCGCGGCGTCGCGACGCCCGGCACGCACTCTCGCCGCACCGGACAAAAGCCCTAGTAGCTCCTCCCCCACGCTCGGCTTCGCTCGCGCGGGGGGACCCCCATCGAGGGCTTCCGCCCGGCACGCCGCGAGCACGCACCGAACGCCGCTCCTTCTTCCACGGAGATCCATCAGAAACCCCCTAGGGCGGTCGCCCGTCAGGGCATCAGGGCTGCGGGCGGCCCGTGGCCACCGCGTAGAAGGCGACCGCGGCCGCCGCGCCCACGTTGAGCGAGTCGACGCCGTGGGCCATGGGGATGCGGACCCACTCGTCCGCCGCCATCAAGGCCTTCGTGGACAGGCCGTCGCCCTCCGCGCCCAGCATCAACGCGACCCGGTCCATGCGGTGCGGGGCCGCCTCGTCGAGGGACTTCGCCTTCTCGTCCGGGGTGAGCGCGAGCAGGTTGAAGCCGGCGTCGCGGACCGTCTCCAGGCTCTTGGGCCAGGAGTCGAGGCGCGCGTACGGGACCGAGAAGACGGCCCCCATGGAGACCTTCACGGAGCGGCGGTAGAGCGGGTCCGCACAGTCCGGGGAGAGCAGGACCGCGTCCATGCCGAGGGCGGCGGCGGAGCGGAAGATCGCGCCGATGTTGGTGTGGTCGTTGACCGACTCCATCACGACGACCCGGCGCGCGGACTGCAGGAGTTCCTCCGCCGTCGGCAGCGGCTTTCGCTGCATCGAGGCGAGCGCGCCGCGGTGCACGTGATAGCCGGTGACCTGCTCGGCGAGCTCCGGACTGACCGCGTACACGGGGGCCGGAAGCTCGTCGATCACGTCGCGCATGACGTCCACCCACTTCGCGGACAGCAGCATCGAACGCATCTCGTACCCGGCGTCCTTGGCCCGTCTGATGACCTTCTCGCCCTCGGCGATGAACAAGCCCTCGGCGGGTTCGCGCTTGCGGCGCAGCTCCACGTCGGTCAGGCCCGTGTAGTCGCGCAGACGCGGGTCGTCGGGGTTCTCAACGGTGATGAGATCGGCCACAGGGTGATACTGCCTTGTCCTGGGTGCGGTGCCAACGGCTGGGAACGGGTTGGGTTACCCGTGGTTACTCGGATGTCTTCGGCGGGCTCTGCACGCCCACGTTCACGACCTCGCCGATGACGATCACCGCCGGCGGCTTCACGTCCTGCGTCCGTACGGTCTCGGCGACGGTCGCCAGGGTCGCGTCGACGCGGCGCTGCGCGGCGGTCGTGCCCTCCTGGACCAGGGCGACGGGGGTGTCTGCCGGCTTGCCGTGCGCGACGAGGGTGTCGGCGATCTTGCCGATCTTGTCGACGCCCATGAGGACGACGAGCGTGCCGCGGAGCTTGGCGAGGGACGGCCAGTCGACGAGGGAGCGCTCGTCGTCGGGAGCGACATGGCCGCTGACCACCGTGAACTCGTGGGCGACCCCGCGGTGCGTGACGGGGATGCCCGCGGCGCCCGGGACCGAGATCGAGCTGGAGATGCCGGGCACGACGGTGCAGGCGATGCCCGCCTCGGCCAGTGCCTGCACCTCCTCCATGCCCCGGCCGAAGACGAACGGGTCGCCGCCCTTGAGTCGTACGACGGACTTGCCCTGCTTGGCGTGCTCGATGAGCGCGTTGTTGATGGCCTCCTGGGCCATGAAACGGCCGTACGGGATCTTCGCCGCGTCGATCACCTCGACGTGCGGCGGGAGTTCGGCGAGCAGGTCGCGCGGGCCGAGGCGGTCCGCGATGACCACATCGGCCTCGGCGAGCAGGCGGCGGCCGCGGACCGTGATCAGGTCCGGGTCGCCGGGGCCGCCGCCGACGAGAGCGACGCCGGGGGTACGTGTGCGGTGGTGCGGGGCCACCAAGGTGCCGTCGCGGAGGCCCTCCACCACGGCGTCGCGGATCGCCGCGGTGTGGCGGGGGTCCCTGCCCCGGGCGTCCGTCGTCAGGACCGCGACCGTCACGCCCTCGCTGTGGCCCGTCGCCGGGGTCCACGCCGTCGCCGCGTCGGCGTCGTCGGAGCGGACGCACCAGACGCGGTGGCGCTCCGCCTCCGCGGAGGCCCGGGTGTTCGCCTCGTGGTCGCTGGTGGCGATCAGTGCGTACCAGGCGTTGGCCAGGTCGCCCTCTTCGTACGGGCGCTTCGTCCAGGTGATCTCGCCCGCGTCCGCCATCGCCTCCACGGAGGGGGTGGCCTCCGGCGAGACGAGGTGGACGTCCGCACCTGCCGCAATGAGCGCCGGGAGGCGGCGTTGGGCCACCTGGCCGCCGCCGAGGACGACGACGCGGCGGCCGGTGAGGCGGAGGCCTACGGGGTAGGCGGGGTGTTCGGCCATGGGAGGTGCGACTCCTCTTGCGGGCTGTGCGAGGCGGGGCCCCTGCGGCTTTGGAAAGGCCCCTGACGTGCGGATTCTAGGGTGCGGGCCGGTGGGTGGTCGGGGTGGGTGGGGTTTTCTTTCCCCAAGCCGGCCCCTTCCCGAAACCGGGGGCTGCGCCCCGGACCCCCGTTCGTCCGCGGGCCGTGGGCGGTTGTGCTCAGCCGCCCCGCGGAACGGCTGAGCACAACCGCCGGACGTCTACTTTTCGGTTACCCCTGCCGAATCGAACGTCGCCACCTCGTGCATCGCCCTTGCCGCGCTCTGGACCACTGGGAGGGCCAGGAGTGCGCCCGTACCCTCGCCCAGGCGGAGATCCAGGTCGACCAAGGGGCGCAGGCCCAGCTTGTTCAGGGCTGCCACATGGCCGGGTTCCGCGCTGCGGTGGCCGGCGATGCAGGCCGCGAGGACCTCGGGGGCGATGGCGCGGGCCACGAGGGCCGCTGCGCCGGCGCTGACGCCGTCCAGGATGACCGGCGTACGGAGGGAGGCGCCACCGAGGAGGAGGCCGACCATGGCGGCGTGTTCGAGGCCGCCGATGGCCGCGAGGACGCCGATGGGGTCGGCGGGGTCCGGCTGGTGGAGTTCGATGGCGCGGCGGACGACCTCGGTCTTGCGGGCCAGGGTCTCGTCGTTGATGCCGGTGCCCCGGCCCGTCACCTCGGACGGGTCGGTGTCCGTGAAGACCGAGATCAGGGCCGCCGACGCCGTGGTGTTGGCGATGCCCATCTCGCCCGTCAGGAGGGCCTTGTTGCCCGCCGCCACCAGGTCCCTGGCCGTCTCGATGCCCACCTCGATGGCAGCCGTGACCTCTTCGCGGGTCATCGCGGGGCCCGTCGTCATGTCGGAGGTGCCCGCGCGGACCTTGCGCGGGAGCAGGCCCGGGGTCGCCGGCAGGTCGGAGGCGACGCCCACGTCGATGACGCAGACCTCGGCGCCCACCTGGTTGGCGAACGCGTTGCAGACCGCGCCGCCGCCCAGGAAGTTGGCCACCATCTGGGCGGTGACCTCCTGCGGCCAGGGGGTGACGCCCTGGGCGTGCACGCCGTGGTCACCAGCGAAGATCGCGACGGCGGCGGGCTCCGGGATCGGCGGCGGGCACATCCGCGACAGGCCCGACAGCTGTGCGGAGATGATCTCCAGCATGCCGAGCGCGCCTGCGGGCTTGGTCATCCGCTTCTGGCGCTCCCACGCCTCGCCGAGCGCCTTCGCGTCCAGCGGCCGGATGTTGGAGACCGTCTCGGCGAGCAGGTCGTGCGGCTCCTCGCCGGGCAGCGCGCGACGGCCGTACGTCTCCTCGTGCACGACCCACGACAGCGGGCGGCGCTTGGACCAGCCGGCCTGCATCAGCTCGGGCTCGTCCGGGAACTCGTCGACGTAGCCGACGCAGAGGTAGGCCACGACCTCCAGATGCTCGGGCAGGCCGAGGGCACGGACCATCTCGCGCTCGTCGAAGAAGCTGACCCAGCCGACGCCGAGGCCCTCGGCGCGGGCCGCGAGCCAAAGGTTCTCGACCGCGAGCGCGGAGGAGTACGGGGCCATCTGCGGCTGGGTGTGCCGGCCCAGGGTGTGGCGGCCGCCGCGGGTCGGGTCGGCGGTGACGACGATGTTCACCGGGGTGTCGAGGATGGCCTCGATCTTCAGTTCCTTGAACTGCTTCGCACGGCCCTTGGGCAGCGACTTGGCGTACGCCTCGCGCTGGCGCTGGGCGAGTTCGTGCATGCTCCGCCGGGTGTCGGCAGAGCGGATGACGACGAAGTCCCAGGGCTGCGAGTGGCCGACGGACGGCGCGGTGTGCGCGGCCTCCAGGACACGGAGCAGCACGTCGTGCGGAATCGGGTCGCTGCGGAAGCCGTTGCGGATGTCGCGGCGTTCGCGCATCACGCGCAGCACGGCCTCGCGCTCGGCGTCGTCGTAACCGGGGGCCGCCGGGCCGGTGGACTCTCGTACGTCTTCCACTGCGGCCGTGCTCTCTTCCTGGTCGGCGCCCTGGGTGTCCAGGTCGTCCGCTTGCTGTGCGACTACGGGTTCCGGGTCCGCGGGCAGCGGCTCCGGTACCGGGGGTGTCCCGGTCTCGGTCTCGGTCTCGCCGTGAGGCTCTCGGGGTGCCGGCACGACTGCCGGAGCGATCTGCTCCGCTTCCTCGGCGGGAGTCTCCGAGGGTTCCTCCGCGGCCTCCTCCACCGGGGCGGGCGCCACGACGATCGTCTCCTCCGCGGACTCCTCGGCCGTGGGCTGCTCCTCCGTCGGGAGGGGCGGCACGGTCATGGCGTGCGGCGGGGTGGGGGCCAGGTGCGGGGTTGTCGGCACCGTGCCCTCTACGGGCACGAACTGGCCGAGGGGCTGGTCCGCGTGGGACTCCGGAGGGGTGCCCGGAAGTCCCGAGGCGCCTGCCGCGTCGCCCCCGGCGGCACCGGGGAAGTGCTGCTCGCCGTGGGGCCGGCCCACGGACGCCTGTGGGGCTTCCGCGTGGGCGGCCACACCTACCGGGACGCCGTGCGACGCCTCGGCGGCACCGGTCTCGGAGAACGCGGCCTGGTCCGCGAACTGCTGGACCGGGAAGGCTTCGAGGCCGGGGACCGCCCGGCCGTGCGAGGCGTCCGCCGAGAGCACGGCCTGCGCGGGCTCGGGAGCGTGCACCGCGGCCGCCGCGAGCGGTTGCGCGGCCTCCGCGTGGGATCCCGCGTCCGTGAACTGGGCGGCCGGTTCCGGGATGTGGACACCGGGATCCGCGAACTGGGCGGGTTGAGCGGGGAACTGGGCCGCGGGCTCGGCCGGTTCGGCTCCGTGGGCGACCGGGTCGACGGTGGCCCCGGCACCGATCTGCGGCGGGGTCACGTGCGCGGCCTGCGCCGCCTGCTCGGAGACGAGGTCCGGAGCCGGGGCGAGGTGCTGCGCGGGCGTGAAGTGCTCGCCGTCCGACGGGATCTGCGGCGGCGCGGCATCATGCGCAGGTGCCTGGGCGGCGCCCGCGTATCCGGTGTCGTCCGTCGCCTGAAGGGTGTGCGGAATCTCCGGGGCGGCCGGGAAGAGCCTCACTTCCGGAGTGTGCGGGGCCTGCGAACCGTCCAGGATGGCCGCGTCGGGAACCTGGGCGTCCGCCGGTTCCTGGAAGGCGAGCGAACCCTCCGGGGTCTGCGGTGCCTGAGCCGGAGCCTCGGCAACCTCCCTGATCTCCGGGACCTCGGCGACCTCCGGGACCTGGGAAGCCTGCGCGAGTCCCGGGACCTCGGCGACCTCCGGGACCTGGGGAGCCTGCGCGAGTCCCGGGACCTCGGCGACCTCCGGAGCCTGCGTCGCGTCCGCGGACTGCGGCGCATCCACAACCTGGGCCGCCTCGGGGACCGACCCGGCATCGAGGGTCGGCACGGACTCGGGCGGCTGTCCCGCCTCCGGGACGACCGTTTCTGCAGCACCCACCTCGGAGGCCACCGGCGGAGCGCCCCACGGCACCGCGCCCTGCGGCGAAGTCTCACCGAGCTGCGACACATCGAGGTACTCGGGCCCGACCGTCGGCGGACCCGCGTGCCGTACGGGAGTTACGGGAGTGGCGGCCACAGGGGCACCGGGGGGAACGGGCACACCCGCCGGGCCGCGGTCGGCCAGCGAGCGCACCGGGCTCGCGGAGCCGTCGGGCGTCGGCGGGCCGAGATGCAGCGGGCGGCGGGGCGTCGGCTGCGGGGCGGGCGCCGCGTTCGGCATGCGGACACCGCCGAGGTCGACCGAGCCGCTGTCGCGTCCGGCCATCTCGTGGGGGCCCGGCTCGTGGACGAACGGCATCGGGGCCGGCGGCGGCACCTCGTTGCCCCACGCACCCTGTGCTCCCGGCGCGCCCGGCATCAGGAGCAGGTCGTCGTCCTCGGCGGGGTTCTCGGAGGGGTCGAGGAAGGTGTACGCGCCCGGCGTGGTGACGCCCGGCTGCTCCACCATGCCTGCGTTCTCCGGCAGTCCCTCGCCCGGGACCTGGCCGGTGTCGGTCATGCGTACCCCTCGCCCATCGGTTAGTGCTTCCAAGTCCAGCTCGCCCGGAACGGCGCACTGACCGCCCCACTGTGAAGAACGAGCGTGCGCGCCCAGCGGCACGAACGACCGGCCAACAAAGACGACAAAGCCATTAACAGGCATTGTCCCGGTCGTCCCGCCTTCGCGACACCTTGATCCGCGAGGGCCCGCTGTGGACTGCGCCACGTTGCGCGTCCTCCGGTTCTGCCGTACCACACACGCCTCAAAACGGGCACGTTTTCCGGACATTGGCCTACGAAAGGCCGATCACCCGGGAGCGGTACAACGATCGGCCAGCCTACCGCGCGCAGTACGACAACAGGATCACGGGGCGCGATCCGGCAGACGGCCGCTGAGCAGGAACGCGACGCTCCGTTCCTTCTCCGTCCAGGCCCTTGTATCGAGTTCGACGGACTGAATGAGGGCGCACTCGACCTCGTAGCCGTGCTCCGTCAGGTCCCGGCCGATGAGTTCGGCCGCGTCGCGGGTGGCGGCGTGCGTCACGATGCGCTGCGGACGGCGGTCGGCGACGGCCGAGACCACCGCCACTCCCCCGCCGCCGACGCGTACGACATCGGGCTCGGGCAGGTTCTCGAGAATGTGCGGCGCGGTGCCGTGCACGATCTGCATCTGGACGCCGAAGCGACGGGCGGAGTCCTCGGTGCGGGCGCAGCACCCCGGGTTGCGGTCGACCGCGATGACGGCGGCGCCGGTACGCGCGGCCTCGGTGGCGAACGCGCCACTGCCGGAGCCGATGTCCCACACGAGGTCGCCGACGCGGGGGCCCAGGCGGGCGAGTTGGGCGGCGCGCAGCAGGTCCGTTTCGCCTTCGCCGAGCGCACCGCCGTACGCCTCGGCGGGCAGCGCCCAGCCGCGCGGTCCGTTGCCCGGGTCGCGTCCGGCGATCCACCCGCCGCCCTCGGCCGCGGCCATGAAGGCGCCGATGACGATGACGACGTTGGGGTCGCGCCAGGTGTGGTCGGCGGCCTTGTCGGAGGTGACGACGGTGACCTGTTCGCGGGCGGTGCCGAGTTCCTCGCAGATGACAAAGGTGCGGTGCACTCCTTCTAGGAGCAGACCGAGTTCGGCGGGGCCGGCGCCCGGCGACGTGAGAACGGCGACTTTGGTGTGGGCTCGGCACACATTCACCGCGCGTCGCAGCGTGCGGGGGTGTGCGACGACCACCTGTGCATCGTCCCAGGGCATTCCGGCGCGGGCGAAGGCGGCGGCCACCGAGGAGACGGCGGGCACCACTTCGACCTCCAGGCCGAACTCGGGGGCCCGCAGGGTGCGTACGACACCGAAGAAGCCCGGGTCCCCGTCGGCGAGGACGACGGCGGTGCCCCGGTGGTTCGCGATCCGGCGGGCGGCGAGGGAGACACTGCCGAGGCGGATGCGCTCGGCGGTCGCCGGCACCTCGGGGAGCGCAAGGTGGTGGGCCGCGCCGGCCACCAGCGTGGCGGCACCGAGTGCGGAGCGCGCCGCGGCGGTCAGCGGCGAGCCGTCCCAGCCGATCACCGTGACCCGGTCGGCCATCGTCGTCAGTCTCCAGAAGGTCTTCGCAGGTCGTCAGAGGGAAGCCCGAGAGCGGGCTCCGTGAGGGTACCTGGTACGGCTGGGCGGTGCCGCGACGGGTTCCGGCGCATGGGAGCGGTCCCGCGGATTCAGGTAGGCGGTTCCAGGGTCCCGGGGCGCAGCTCCCGTAGTTCTCAGTTCCAGTCGGAGAACGACGTGAAACCACCGGTGTCGGCGAGCTGGTCGCCGACACCGTCGAGGTCCTCTGGGAGCAGGCTCCACACGATGAAGTCGGTGCGCAGATCGACCCAGCCGCCGTCCTCGGTGCGGGTGCGCGCTATACAGGCGTTGCGCAGCACACCCTCGCTGATGCAGCCGATCTTCTGGGCGACCTGCTGCGAGGCGGTGTTGTCGGCCGCCGTACGCAGTTCGATGCGCTCGAACTTCTGGTCTCCGAAGAGCCATTGGGCGGTGGCGAGCGCCGCCTCGGAGGCGTAACCCTCGCCGCGCGCCCAGGGGGCGACGATGTACGAGAGTTCGGTGGACCGCACATGCCAGTTCGTCTTGCCGAGCTGGATGATGCCGACCAGGCGCTGGGTGAGGAACTCGGTGACCGCGAGGTCGAGTCCACGGCCCGCGGCACGCTCGGTGGGCGCGTACTCGGTGATC
The DNA here is from genome assembly GCF_014645835.1 of Streptomyces albiflavescens. GTDB lineage: Bacteria > Actinomycetota > Actinomycetes > Streptomycetales > Streptomycetaceae > Streptomyces > Streptomyces albiflavescens. The sequence goes on along the minus strand of NZ_BMMM01000008.1, from coordinate 205,808 downwards.
CAGGTGCGGGCGCCGTCCTCGGTGAAGGGCTGCGGCACGGACGTCCAGGCCGCCACCATCTCGTCGTTCATCATCTCGGCCAGGGCGGGTACGTCGTCCTCGTCGAGCGCACGCAGGACCAACCGCTCCGTGCTGATGGAGATGTCGGGGAAGGTGCTCGTCATGCGCCGCTCCGTAACCGTCGGGGACTTGGGCCCTCGGAATCCTTCGGGCCCGCTGAACTGCCCAGCATGCAGCATGAAAGCACTGAACTGCACCACGGGGTCCACTCCAAGTGAGGGAGTGGACCCCGTGCGGTGACCAGGCGCGCGTCAGCCGGAGGTGACCGGCAGGACCGACCCCTGATACTTGTCCTCGATGAACGTCTTCACCTCGGACGAGGTGAGGAGCTTCGCGAGCGTCTTCACCCGCGGATCGTCCTCGTTGCCCTTCTTGACGGCCAGGAGGTTCGCGTAGGGGTTGTCCTTCGCGGACTCCAGGAGGATCGCGTTCCGCGCGGGGCTGAGCCCCGCGTCCTGGGCGTAGTTGTTGTTGATGACCGCGGCCGTCACGTCGTCGAGCGAGCGCGGCAGCTGGGCGGGGTCGAGCTCCTTGAATTTCAGGTGCTTCGGGTTGGCCGAGATGTCCGCCGGGGACGCGGTCGTTCCCGCCCCCTCCTTGAGCGTGATGAGGCCCTTGGAGGCGAGGAGTTTGAGGGCACGGCCCTCATTGGTGGTGTCGTTGGGCACGGCGACGGTGGATCCGTCGGCGAGCTTCGAGACGTCCTTCACCTTCTTCGAGTACACGCCCATGGGCGGCAGGTACGCCTTGACGACCGAGACCAGGTCGGTGCCCTTGGACTGGTTGAACTCGTCCAGGAAGGGCTGGTTCTGGTAGAGGTTCGCGTCGAGCGTGCCCTCCTGGAGTGCGGTGTTCGGCAGGACGTAGTCCGTGAACTCCTTGATCTCCAGCTTGAGCCCGGCCTTCTCGGCGAGGTCCTTCTTGATGTACGACAGGACCTCGCCGGCCGGGACGGCGGTGGCACCGACGACCAGGGCGTCGCCGTCACCACCACCACTGCCGGAGTCCGAACCCGAGCCACAGGCGCTCACCGTGAGGCCGAGGGCCAGTGCGGCTGCCGCCGCGGAGATGACGTGCTTGCGCATCGCGTTCGCCCCCCTTGTGAACGACTGGACCGGCTAGAACGACGGGATGACGGAGCCGGCGTACTTGTCCTCGATGAACTTCTTGACCTCGGGCGAGGTGAGGAGCTTGGCGAGCTTCTTCACGCGCGGGTCGTCCTCGTTGCCCTTCTTGACGGCGAGGAAGTTGCCGTATGGGTTGTTCTTCGCGGACTCCAGGACGAGGGCGTCCTGGGCGGGCTTGAGGCCGGCGGAGATGGCGTAGTTGCCGTTGACGACCGCGGCGTCCACGTCGTCCAGGGAGCGCGGAGTCTGAGCCGCCTCGACCTCCTTGAACGTGAGGTTCTTCGGGTTCTTGGAGATGTCCTGCGGGGTCGCTTCGCTGCCGGCGCCGTCCTTGAGGGTGATGAGCCCGTTGGCGGCGAGCAGCTTCAGGGCACGCGCCTCGTTGACCGCGTCGTTCGGGACCGCGATGGTCGCGCCGCTCTTCAGGGCGTCGGCGCTCTTCACCTTGTGGGAGTAGAGGCCGAGCGGCTCCAGGTGCACCGTGACGACGGGCACGATGTGGGTGCCGCGCTTCTTGTTGAAGTCGTCCAGGTACGGCTGGTTCTGGAAGTAGTTGGCGCCCACCGAGCCGTCCTCGGTCGCGGTGTTCGGCACGATGTAGTCCTGGAACTCCTTGACCTCCAGGTCGAGGCCCGCCTTCTTCGCCAGGTTCTTCTTGACGAAGTCGAGGATCTCGGCGTGCGGGGTCGGGCTCGCGGCGACGATCAGCGGACCGCTGGTGTCGGAGGAGGCGGAGTCCTTGTCCGAGCCGCAGGCGGTGAGCCCGAAGGTGAGGGCTCCGGCGGCGAGGACGGCGGTGGTGATCTTGGCGGTGTTACGCACGAAAAGTGCCTTTCCTTATGGGTGGAGCGACCCCGTCTTGGGTGATACGGGGAGTTCGGGGAGGGGGTCAGGAGACCTTGCCGGTCTCGGCCGTGGCGACTTCGGCGGCCGGCGCCTTGGCCTTCAGCAGCCGCAGCTTCGGCACGGCTCCGGAGTGCCCGCCGCGCCGGTGCAGCCCACGGGCGGCGTAGTCACCGGCGAACTGGATGATGGCGATGACGACCGCGAGGACGGCGACCGTGATCCACATCAGTCCGGTCTCGAAGCGCTGGTAGCCGTAGCGGATCGCGATGTCGCCGAGGCCTCCGGCGCCGACCGTGCCGGCCATTGCCGAGTAGCCGATGAGGGCGACGATCGTGGTGGTCGCGGAGGAGATCAGCGACGGCAGCGACTCCGGTACGAGGACCTTGCGAACGACGGTCCAGGTGTTGCCGCCCATCGACTGCACGGCCTCGACGAGCCCGCCGTCCACTTCGCGGACAGCCGTCTCGACGAGCCGCGCGAAGAAGGGGATCGCGCCGATGGCGAGCGGCACGATCGCCGCCTCACGACCGATCGTCGTGCCCGTGATCGTGCGCGTGAAGCTCATCAGCGCGACCATCAGGATGATGAACGGCATCGAGCGGGCGATGTTCACGACCTGTCCGATGACCTTGTTCGCGACGACGTTCTGGAGGAGTCCGCCGCGGTCGGTGAGGACGAGCAGGACGCCGAGCGGGAGGCCGCCGACGATCGCGATGAGGGTGGACCAGCCGACCATGTAGAGCGTGTCCCAACACGCCTGGGACAGCAGCGGCTGCATCTCGGACCAGGTCACTTGGCACCTTCCTTCACCAGCACGGGCTCCTGGCCCTGGACGTCGATCTGCAGGCCCTGCTCACGGAGGAAACCGATCGGCACCACGTTCTCCTCGTAGCGGCCGGGCAGTTCGATGCGCATCCGGCCGACCTGCTTGCCCGCGACGGTGTCCATCGCGGCGCCCAGGATCGAGATGTCGATGTTGTACGTCCGCGCGAGCTGCGAGATGACGGGCTGGGTGGCGGCCTCGCCGTGGAAGGTGACATCGATGACGGTGCGGTCGTCGCCGGTGGCGTCGCCGCTGACCGGGAAGAGCGCGGAGGCCAGTTCGGAGCCGGGCGTCGCGAGCAGTTCGCTGACGGTGCCGGACTCGACGATCCTGCCGTTCTCCATCAGGGCGGCCGAGTCGCAGATGGTCTTGACGACGTCCATCTCGTGGGTGATGAGCAGGACGGTCAGTCCCAGCTGCCGGTTCAGGTCGCGCAGCAGCTGGAGGATGGAGCGGGTGGTCTCGGGGTCGAGGGCGCTGGTCGCCTCGTCGGAGAGCAGCACCTTCGGGTCGCCGGCGAGCGCGCGGGCGATGCCGACGCGCTGCTTCTGACCGCCGGAGAGCTGTGCCGGGTAGACCTTCGCCTTGTCGGAGAGGCCGACCAGGTCGAGGAGTTCGAGAGCCTTGCGGCTGCGCTCCTTGCCGGAGACGCCGAGGATTTCGAGCGGCAGCTCGACGTTGTCCTGGACGGTGCGCGAGGACAGCAGGTTGAAGTGCTGGAAGACCATCCCGATGCGACTGCGCGCCTTGCGGAGCTCCCTGCCCGCGCGCGGGCCGCGCCCCGCGAGGGCGGTGAGGTCCTGTCCGGCGACGGTGACCGTGCCGGAGGTGGGACGCTCCAGGAGGTTGACGCAGCGGATGAGCGAGGACTTGCCGGCGCCGGACTGGCCGATGACGCCGTACACCTCGCCTTCGCGGACATGCAGATCGACGCCGTCGAGGGCGGTCACTTCACGGCCGCGCGAGCGGTAGACCTTGGTGAGGCCCGTTGTCGTGATCACTGGGGTTTCCGTCACTGTCGAGTGCAGGGCGTGGGTGTGCGCCGGGCACGGGTGCATTCGGTCGGGAACGCGGCACGGTTCTCGCGATGGCGATGGAACCGGAAGGAGAACGTGTGCGCGGGGCAGCCTCAGTCACGTACGCGGTACGGACAGGGCGCGGCGGTCTCGCTTCGGGGCGCGAGACCAGGCGGTGGTGCGGGGGCCCTCTAGAAGGCGCACATTCGACACATACAACGAGCACCGGGCGTCATGGTCGCCTCGGTCGCAAAGGTGCGGCTGCTCGTCGTGGTCATGGGATGAAGTAAAGCAGACCCACAGGAGGGGCCTGCCACCGCTGTCCGAATAGCGGACAGCGGTGGACGCCCCTCAGGCTCCGGTGGAGATCTCCACGCCCTGGGCCGTTACCAGTACGGACAGGGCCGAGAGGTCCTTGACCACCAGGTCGGCGTCCAGCTCGTGGGCCTGGTGGGTTGTGGCCAACGCCACGGTGGTCATGCCGGCGGCGCGGCCCGCCTGGAGCCCGGCGGGGGCGTCCTCGAAGACGACACAGCGGGACGGGTCGACGCCCAGTTCGCGGGCGGCCAGGAGGTAGGGCTCCGGGTCGGGCTTGCCGCGGGTGATGTCGTCGGCGGCGATCAGCGTCTTGGGGCGGATGCCGACCTCGTCGAGCCGGGCCTCGGCCAACCGCCGGGTGGCGGAGGTGACGACGGCCCAGCGCTCGGCGGGAAGGGCGTCGAGCAGCGTGAGAGTGCCGGGCAGCGCCTCGACTCCGCCCGGCACGTCCTCGACCTCCAGCTGCTCGATGCGTGCGAGGGCCTCGGGGACGATGTCGGCGGGCAGCAGGTCGGCGGCTATCTCGACGGCGGGGCGGCCGTGCAGTTCGATCCGGGCGAAGTCCTCCGCCGTGACGCCGTACTCCTGCGCCCATCGGGTCCAGCATCGGTCGACCGACTCAAGGGATGAGACGAGCGTTCCATCGTTGTCGAACAGCAGGGCTTCAGCGTGGATCTTCATGCCCTCGACCCTACGGGGCACCCCGGGGGTGCGGGCATCAGGTCTTTTGGCCCGTAATAGGGTCGCGGCATGCTTGATGCCCTGACGGTCGCGACTGCCGTCGCCGCGCTCGCGCTCGCCGCCTGGTGCGGCTGGGCCGCCTACCGTGATCAGCCCACCAAGGACTGGCACTTCATCGGCATGGCCGTGGTGTCACTGCTCGCCGTGGTCCAGCTGGTGATCGGGATCGTCCAGCTGGCGCGCGGCGAGAAGCCGGAGCAGGGCACGACGATCTTCGTGGCGTATCTGCTCGGCGCCTTCGCGTGCATTCCGGCCGCGGGTTTCATGTCGCTGGCGGAACGCACCCGTTGGGGTTCGGTCACGGTGGCGGCCGGCGGCATCGTCCTCGCCGTCCTTGAGGTGCGGCTCTATGACATCTGGGGAGGCTGAGATGACGGCCACGGAGGAGAACGGGACCGTGCCTCAGGAGAAGAAGCCGGCGGACGAGAAGCCGGCGGGAGAGAATCCGGCGGGAGAGAAACCGGCGAAGAACAGGCGGACGCGGCTCATCAGCGGCCCGGGCATGCTGCTGCTCTGGCTGTACGGCGTGATGGTCGTCGGCGCCGTCTCGCGCTCGGCGGTGCAGATCTCGACCGAGTTCGACAAGGCCCCGCTCGCCTACTCGCTGTCCGCGGTCGCGGGCGTCGTCTACGGCTTCATCACGTACTCGCTCGTGCGCGGCGGCGAGACGGCCCGCAAGGCGGCGCTGGTGTGCTGCGCCGCCGAGCTCGCCGGCGTGCTGACCGTCGGGACCTGGACGCTGGTGGAGCCGTCCGCCTTCCCCGACGCCACGGTGTGGTCGGACTACGGGATGGGCTATCTGTTCATTCCGGTGCTGCTGCCACTGTCGGCGATGTACTGGCTGCGCAAGGCGCGTACGGCCGGTTCGGCAAGCGCGGTTCAGTAACCGCGGTTCAACCGCGGTTCGGCAACCGCAGTTCGGTGACCACGGCCCGGTGACCGCGGCCCGGTGACCGCACCTTCAGTCGGGGCTATGCGCTCGCCACGAACGCGCCCGCCTCGACGCCCTTCGCCAGAGTCACCAGCGTGAGTCGCTCGTCGACGCGCTCCTGGGAGACCGGGGCGTAGCCGTGCTTGCGGTAGAGGCGGAGATTGCGGTCACTGCGGTGGCCCGTGAAGAGCTGGAAGGACTTGGCCGAGCCGTCTTCGCCGAGCCGGGCCTCGATCGCGGCGAGGAGGCGTCCGCCGAGGCCGTGGCGCTGCATGCGCGGGTGGACGATGAGCTTGTTGATGCGGGCCGTGCCCTCGGCGTCGACGACGCCGCGGACCGAGGCCACCACCTCTTCTCCGAGCCGGGCCACCAGGACGGTGCCCCCCGCCAGCTCCGCCCTGAGGGAGTCGAGCGGCTGGGTGAGCGGCTCGATGCCGTAGTCGCCGTACAGCTCGGCCTCGCTCTGGTAGCAGAGGTACTGCAGCTTGAGGATCTGCTCTGCGTCCTGCTCGGTCGCCGCCGAGATGGTCACGCTCATGCCCATGTGTGCATGCCTCCCGCTCACCTGTTCCACCGGATGTCCCTCACTCCTATCCCCGCCGTCAGCGGGCCGCAACCTCCGCCGCAAGCAATCGCCGTAGACATCCCAGACATCTGGAGCGTTCCGGACCAAGACTGCCCTGTGAGATACCCAACTCCCCTGCGATCTCCCGGTAGGTGAGGTCCTTCGGGGAGAGCAGCGCCGCCATCAGGCTCGGGCAGCGGCCGGGCAGCCGTCGTACCGCGGCGTGCAGCGCGCGCCGGCGGTCGGCGGTCATCGCTTCCTGCTCCGGGCCGGGATCGCAGTCGTCGGAGGGTTCGGCGCCATACGGCTGTTCCATGCGGGCCGTACGTCGGCTGCGGCGGGCCTCCAGGCGCACGGCGCGGCGCAGCCAGCCCTGCGGATCGACCGGTGGGCCGTCGATGTCGAGTCGCTCCAGGAGGCGCAGCCAGACGGCCTGTTCCAGGTCGCTCTGCTCGGCGCCGGACGCATATGCCTCCGCCGAGGCCTCGGCGGCGAGGAGTGGGCGCAACGTGGCCACCATGTCGTGGGTCATATGCGGCACGACGCGGCCGCCCCGGCGTGAGGTTGCCGGGGCGGCCGACTGTCACCCCAATCGGGGTGGCGGGGTCATCCGTTGACGCGGGTCATCCGTTGAGGAAGTCGGCGCGGGCCAGCAGCGCGGTGTCCGCGTTGTCGGAGAACACACCGTCGATGCCCGTCTCGAAGTAGGTCTTGAACGCGCCGAAGGCGTCGCCGTAGGCGGTCGGGTCCGTGCCCTTGCGGAAGTTCGCGGGCAGGAAGGGGTTCTCGTTGCGCATGGTGTACGGGTGCAGGATCAGACCCCGCTTGTGCGCGTCGGCCACGAGGGAGGTCGGCGTGGTGAGGTTGCCGCTCGCGTCCTTCGGGATGATCAGGTCGAGGGTGGGGCCGATGCCCTGCGCGTAGCCGGCGATCTCCCTGAGGCCCTTGGGGGTGATCAGGTCGGCGACCGTGCGCGGGTCGCCCGCCTCGACGAAGTCCCAGGGGCGGCTGGCCGCGGCGGAGAGCAGGACGACCAGGGGGTTGTCGACGAGCTCGTTCAGCCGCTGGATGCTGGTCGGCTCGAACGACTGGACGATGACCGGCGAGTCCCGCTTGTCCTTGCCGTACTTGTGCAGCAGCTTGGCCACCCGCTCCTCCAGGCCGAGGCCCAGCTTGCGGAAGTAGGTGGGGTGCTTGGTCTCGGGGTATATCCAGACCTGCTTGCCGCGCTTGCGGGTCTGCTCGTCCTGCCAGCGGAGCACCTCTTCGAAGGTGGGGATCTCCCAGCGGCCGTTGTAGAGGGTGTTGTGCGGGCGGTTGGCCGGGATGCGCTCGACGGCGCGCAGGGTCTTCAGCTCGGCGAGCGTGAAGTCCTCGGTGAACCAGCCCGTCGTGGCGACCCCGTCGAGGGTCTTGGTGGTCTTGCGGTCGGCGAACTCGGGGTGTGCCGCGACATCGGTGGTCCCGCCGATTTCCGGCTCGTGACGGCATACGAGGTGGCCGTCCTTGGTGGGCACCAGGTCGCCGGCCTCGACGATGTCCGCGCCCATGTCGAGGGCCAGCTGGTACGAGCCGAAGGTGTGCTCCGGCCGGTAGCCGCTGGCCCCGCGGTGTCCGATGATCGTCGGCACGGGCAGGCTCTTCAGGCCGCCGCCGTGCTGCGCGTCCGCGGCTCTCGCCGTGCCCGCCGTCCCCAGTGCCGCCACGCCCGCGCCGAGCACCACCGCGCCGAGCAGCGCTCGCCGTCCGGTCCCGCGTGTCCGCTCGTCCGACTCCTGCGTTCCCATGAGCGCCTCCGTCGTCCAGTCTTCGCCAGTGCGGGCCGATCGTAGGGGCGTGCCCATGACGGGCGGGAGACGCCGTCGGGAACACGGGGGTGACGCTGGATGTCGTACGGGATCGGAGATCTGACAATCCGTCGGCTTGGGTCGGATCGGATCGGGTACGCGCCTCTTGGGCCCCCGGGCGATGTGCGGGTGCGTGCCCACTGGGCCTGACGGGCGATGTCCGTCACATCGTGGCGGTCACGTTACGCGCGGCCGACGGAGCGACACCGCAGGTAAAGCTGCGTCAACAGTGCGTAAGACCTCGGTGAACCCGATGTGCCCGATGTGCAATACCCCGGGGGGCGCGAGTATCGTCCTCACCTGCACAGACTTCATACCGATCCCTTGACACCGGAGGGCCCGTTGTCCCGCTTCGCGCTCATCAAGGCAGTGCTCGGACCGATCATGCGCCTGATGTTCCGCCCACGGGTGGAGGGCGTGGAGCACATCCCGGGCGACGGTCCGGTCATCCTGGCCGGCAACCACCTCACCTTCATCGACTCGATGATCCTTCCGCTGGTCTGCGACCGGCAGGTGCTCTTCATCGGCAAGGACGAGTACGTCACCGGCAAGGGCTTCAAGGGCCGCCTGATGGCCTGGTTCTTCACCGGCGTCGGCATGATCCCGGTGGACCGGGACGGCGCGAACGGCGGTGTCGCGGCGCTGATGACCGGCCGCCGCATCCTGGAGGAGGGCAAGGTCTTCGGGATCTATCCCGAGGGCACCCGCTCCCCCGACGGCCGGCTGTACCGCGGCCGCACCGGCATCGCCCGGCTGACCCTGATGACCGGCGCCCCGGTCGTGCCGTTCGCGATGATCGGCACGGACAAGCTGCAGCCGGGCGGGGCGGGGATGCCGCGGCCCGGCCGCGTCACGGTTCGCTTCGGTGAGGCGATGGAGTTCTCGCGGTACGAGGGCATGGACCGTGACCGGTATGTGCTGCGGGCCGTGACCGACTCCGTCATGACCGAGGTCATGCGGCTGTCGGGGCAGGAGTACGTGGACATGTACGCCACGAAGGCGAAGGCCGCGTAGCGACGAACGAAGAGCCGCACAGCGCCCTCGGACATCGGCCGTCCGGCGTGTGCGGCTCTTCGTTCGTCGCACGCGCAGTCCCCCGCGCCCCCTGCCGCCCCTTGCGGGGCGCTCCACTACGGGGTGCTTTCCAGGCGCTGTCCCTTCAGCAGGAACCATGCCGCCACCGCCGTCGCGAGCAGCACCAGCGCACCGGCGCCCGAGGCGAGGGTGAGGCCGTCGACGAAGGACTCCCGGGCCGCGCTCAGCATGGCCTCGGAGGTGTGGGCGGGCAGTTCCGCCGCCGATTCGACGGCGCCGCCCAGTGACGCGTGGGCCTCGGCCGGTGTGCCCGCCGGGCCGGTGAAGCCCGCGTAGACACCGGTCACGACGGAACCGAGCAGGGCGATGCCGAGGGCGGCGCCGAGTTCGTACGCCGTCTCGGAGACCGCGGACGCGGCGCCCGCCTGCTCCTTGGGCACGCTGGAGAGGATCACGTCGGCGGTGACGGTGAACGAGAAGCCGGCGCCGACGCCGACGACCAGGAGGGCGGCGCCGAGCAGCGGATAGCCGGTGCTCTGGCTCAGCAGGGTGAGCGAACCGAGCGCCAGACCCACCGCGGCGAGACCGCCGGAGACCACGGCGCGCACCGAGAACCGCCGAGCGAACGTGCCCGCGACCAGACCCGTCGCCACCGCGCCGACGGCGGCGGGGACTTCGGCGAGCCCCGCCTCGAACGGCCCTCTGCCCTGTACGAGTTGCAGGTACTGGGAGAGGAAGAAGACGAGCCCGGACATCCCGAGGACGGTGAACAGGTCGGCGAGGACGGCTCCGGAGAAGCCCCGGTTGCGGAACAGCCGTACGTCCAACAGCGGTGCGGGCAGCGTGAGTTGGCGGCGTACGAACCAGTACAGGGCGGCGGCACCGAGCAGGCCGGTGGCCACCGGCTGCCAGCTGAGACCGTGCGCGGCGGCCTCCTTCACCCCGTACACGACGCCGATCATGCCGACGAGCGAGAGGGTGACGCTGGACAGGTCCCAGGGGCCGGGGTTCGGGTTCCTCGACTCGGGCAGCAGCTTGCTGCCGACAAGGACGAGGACGATCATCACCGGGAGGTTGATGAGGAAGACGGAACCCCACCAGAAGTGTTCGAGCAGGAAGCCGCCGGCGACCGGCCCGACCGCCGTACCGGCGGAGGCGGTTGCGCCCCAGATGCCGATGGCGAGGCTGCGCTCGCGCGGGTCGTGGAAGAGGTTGCGGATCAGGGCGAGCGTGGCGGGCATCAGCGTCGCGCCCGCGACGCCGAGCAGCGCCCGCGCCAGGATCATCAACTCCGGTGTCGTGGCATAGGCGTTGAGCACCGATATCAGGCCGAACGCGGTGGCGCCGAGGAGCAGCAGCTTCTTGCGGCCGATGCGGTCGCCGAGGCTGCCCATGGAGACGAGCAGGCCGGCGATGACGAACGAGTAGACGTCACCGATCCACAGGAGCTGCGTGCCCGAGGGCTTCAGGTCCTCACTGATGTACGGGGTCGCGAGACCGAGGACGGTCGCATCGACGGCCACCAGGAGCACGGCGAGGATCAGCACCGCGAGCGCGGGCCAACGGCCCGGGCGCTTCTCCACCGCCACCGTCGATACCGGCTGCAGGGTGCTGGTCATGATTCCTCTCTCCGTAGTGCGCCGCCGAGCAGCAGCTCGACGATCATGTAGTGGAAGTCCTTGGCGGCGACCCGGCCTTCGGTCACGGCCCATGCCCCCGAGGCCATCAGTCCGTAGAGCGCCTCGGTGAGCCAGGCCGGGGTGAGGTCGATGCGGAACTCGCCGCTCTCCTGGCCGCGCCGGAACAGGGCGGCCATCCGCGCGTCCAGCCGGGCCCAGCCCTCGTTCTGCTCCTCACCCTCGAACAGCTGGTTCTCGGTGTAGAGGAAGGCGAGCAGTCCAGCCGCCGCTTCGAGCTCCTTCACCAGGCGGCGCACGGCCTCCTGGGCGGTGCCGTCGTCGAGGCGGGCGGCATCCAGGGCCGCCTCGCACTCCTGGATGCCGAGCGACTCCAGCGCCCGTACGAGGGCGTCGCGGCCCGCGAACTGGCGGTGCAGCGTGGCCCGGCTGATCCCGGCCGCCTTGGCGACCTCGTCCATGGTGGCGGTGGATTTGCGGGTGAGCAGGGCGGCTGCGCTGCGCAGCACGTGATCACGGTCGACGGCCATGAGACAATGGTAGACCACGTGAGACATCTTTGTCTCATCGAATACATGTGAGTCTCACTGACCGGGTGCCGGCCGGAAGGTCCTCAGTGCCAGGGCAGCTGCCCGCGCCGCTCCCAGTACGCCTGCGGGTCCTCCACGAGCGCGGCGAGCCGGGACAGCTGGTCGTCGTCGAGGTCGACGACCGCTGCGTGCAGGTTCGAGGCGAGCTGGTTGGCGGTGGCCGCCCCGGAGAGCACGACGCCGGCCCAGGGCTGCCGCAGGATCAGCGCCAGGGCCACCGCGTCGGAGCCCAGGGAAGTCTCCGCGGCGACGGATTTCAGGGCGTCCGGCGCATACGGCTCCACGAGCCGGCCGTTGGCCACGCCCTCCTTGACGATCACCGTCAGTCCGGCGTCGTGGGCCTCGGCGAGCGCGGGCGCGGCCGAGGTCTCCAGCACGTTGTACGTGGCCTGCACCGTGCGGAAGAGGGGTTCGTCGTCCACCGTGACCGCGAGGGCGGCGCGGATGGCCTCGGCCTGGGCGGGCCCGCTGGTGGAGAAGCCGATCGAGAGACCCTGCGCGGCCGCTTCGGCGAGCTTGGCGTGGAGTTCCTTGTCGGTGAGGGCCGGACTGTCCGGGGTCACCGAGTGGATCTGGTAGAGGTCGAGCCGGTCGCCGAGCAGCTCCGCCGTCTCGGCCCGCTGTCGCTCGTACGTGGCGAGGCTGTGGTCCTTGACCTCGTGTGCCTCGGCGTCGATGTGCCAGTCCGCCGTGTAGGTGTAGCCCCACTTGCTGCCGATCACGATGTCGTCGATGTCCGGCCGGTGGTTCAGCCAGTCGGCGAGGAACTCCTCGGAACGGCCGTAGGAGCGGGCGACGTCGAAGTAGCGCACGCCCTGGGCGTAGGCGGCTTCGAGGAGTTCGTGGGTGCGCTCGCGCAGGGCGTCGACACTGCGGTCGGCCGGGAGGTCCTGTTCACGGCCCAGATTGATGTAGCCGGGGCGGCCGACGGCGGCCAGGCCGAGGCCGATGTGGGCGGTGGGAGTCGTCGCTGCGGCCAGGCGGGCGAAGGGCATCGCGGGCTCCGTTCGGTCGGCTCCGTTACGGCTCCCGACCAACGTAACCCGCGATGCTCCTCGCGTACGCGACCCGCTACTTCTTCTGCTTGGCCGTGGCCCAGGCGTGCTGGGCCGCCACGTCCGACTTGACCTCGGCGAGCTGTACGGCGACCGCGCTCGGCGCCGTGCCGCCACGGCCGTCGCGTGAGGCCAGGGCGCCCGGGACGTTGAGGACGGTCCGCACCTCGGGCGTCAGATGCGCGGAGATCTTCGCGAACTGCTCGTCGGTCAGACCGTCGAGCTCCTTGCCCTCGGCCTCGGCGACCTTGACGCACTCGCCCGCGACCTCGTGCGCGACGCGGAACGGCACGCCCTGCTTGACCAGCCACTCGGCGATGTCGGTGGCGAGCGAGAAGCCGGCCGGGGCCAGTTCCTCCATGCGCTCGCGGTGGACGGTGAGCGTGGCCATCATGCCGGTGAAGGCGGGGAGCAGGACCTCCAGCTGGTCGCAGGAGTCGAAGACCGGCTCCTTGTCCTCCTGGAGGTCGCGGTTGTACGCGAGGGGCAGCGCCTTGAGCGTCGCCATCAGGCCGGTCAGGTTGCCGATCAGACGGCCCGACTTGCCGCGCGCCAGCTCGGCGATGTCCGGGTTCTTCTTCTGCGGCATGATCGACGAGCCCGTCGAGAACGCGTCGTGGAGGGTGACGAAGGAGAACTCCTTCGTGTTCCAGATGATGACCTCTTCGGCGATCCGGGAGAGGTTGACGCCCGTCATCGCGGTGATGAAGGCGAACTCGGCGACGAAGTCGCGGGAGGCCGTGCCATCAATGGAGTTGGCGGAGCTGCCGTGCTCGAAGCCGAGGTCCTTGGCGACCGCCTCCGGGTCGAGGCCGAGGGAGGAACCGGCCAGCGCACCCGAGCCGTAGGGCGACACGGCCGTCCGCTCGTCCCACTGGCGCAGGCGTTCGGCATCCCGGGACAGGGACTGGACGTGTGCGAGGACGTGGTGGGCGAAGAGCACCGGCTGGGCGTGCTGGAGGTGCGTACGGCCTGGCATGGCGACGTCCGGGTGGGCCTCGGCCAGGCCGATCAGGGCGTCCTGGAGGTCAGCGATCAGGCCCCCGATGATGCGGGCGTGGTCGCGCAGATACATCCGGAAGAGGGTCGCGACCTGGTCGTTCCTCGACCGTCCCGCGCGCAGCTTGCCGCCGAGGTCGGGGCCGAGGCGTTCGAGGAGGCCGCGCTCCAGGGCGGTGTGCACGTCCTCGTCGGCGATGGTGCCCACGAAGTCGCCGGAGGCCACGTCCGCTTCGAGCCGGTCCAGGCCCGCGAGCATGCGCGTCAGCTCGTCCTCGGTGAGCAGGCCCGCCTTGTGCAGCACGCGCGCATGGGCACGCGAACCGGCGATGTCGTACGGCGCCAGGCGCCAGTCGAAATGGACCGACGCGGACAGCTTGGCCAGGGCCTCGGCGGGACCGTCGGCGAAACGGCCGCCCCAGAGCCGTACGTCACCGCTGTTGCTGCTCACTTGCTGTGCTCCTCGGAGGTGGTGGCTGTGTTTTCTGGGGGGACACCCCAGACCCCGTGCGACCGCCTCCCTGCCGACCGGCGGTCAGGGAGGTGGCCATCACGCTACTGCTTAGGCGAGGTCCCGCTTGGCGGCGATCTTCGACGACAGACTGTAGATGTCGATGAAGCCCTTGGCCGCGGCCTGGTCGAACGAGTCGCCCGTGTCGTACGTCGCCAGATCGAAGTCGTAGAGCGACGTGTCGGAGCGTCGGCCGGTGACGACGGCGCGGCCGCCGTGCAGGGTCATCCGGATGTCGCCGTTGACGTGCTGGTTGGCCTCGTCGATGAAGCCGTCCAGGGCACGCTTGAGCGGCGAGAACCACTGGCCGTCGTAGACCAGTTCGCCCCAGCGCTGCTCGACCTGCCGCTTGTAGCGGGCCAGTTCACGCTCGACCGTGACGTTCTCCAGCTCCTGGTGGGCCGTGATCAGCGCGATCGCGCCCGGAGCCTCGTACACCTCACGGGACTTGATGCCCACGAGCCGGTCCTCGACCATGTCGATCCGGCCGATGCCCTGCTGTCCGGCTCGCTCGTTGAGCTCCCTGATGGCCTGCAGGACGGTGACGGGCTTGCCGTCGATGGCGACCGGGACGCCCTGCTTGAAGGTGATGATCACCTCGTCGGCGTCACGCGGGGTGGCCGGGTTCGAGGTGTACTCGTAGATGTCCTCGATCGGCGCGTTCCAGATGTCCTCCAGGAAGCCCGTCTCGACGGCGCGCCCGAAGACGTTCTGATCGATGGAGTAAGGGGACTTCTTGGTGGTGGCGATCGGGAGCTGCTTCTCCTCGCAGAAGGCGATCGCCTTGTCCCGGGTCATCGCGTAGTCGCGGACCGGGGCGATGCACTTGAGGCCGGGGGCGAGGGCGACGATGCCGGCCTCGAACCGCACCTGGTCGTTGCCCTTGCCGGTGCAGCCGTGCGCGACCGTGGTGGCGCCGTGCTTCTGGGCGGCGGCGACGAGGTGCTTGACGATCGTCGGCCGGGACAGGGCGGAGACCAGCGGGTAGCGGTCCATGTAGAGGGCGTTGGCCTTGATCGCCGGAAGGCAGTACTCGTCGGCGAATTCGTCCTTGGCGTCCGCGACCTCGGCCTCGACGGCACCGCAGGCGAGCGCGCGCTTGCGAATGACGTCGAGGTCCTCACCGCCCTGGCCGACGTCCACGGCGACGGCGATGACCTCGGCGCCCGTCTCCTCGGCGATCCAGCCGATGGCGACGGAGGTGTCCAGACCGCCCGAGTAGGCGAGTACGACGCGCTCGGCCACGGGGTTCTCCTCACACTGCATTCGCTGACATGCATGAGTATGCAGCGCTCTGCATGATTCGTCAATCCAGGGGGAGGCGCCGCCGAAATCTCGGGGGCGATTGAACGCGGGAAACCGCTTTCTCGTACTTCACTCCGAACGCAGGCGCCGCGTTTGTCAACCCACGTCCGTGCACCCACTCCCGACCAAGTGAGGCTCCGCATGTCCAGGGCTCTTCCGAAGTACCACAAGCGCCGCGCAGTGATGATCGGCGGCGCCGCCGCGGTCGTGTTGTCCGGAGCGGTGATCGCCGGCTCCGCCCTGGCCGGGGAGACGTCCAAGAGCGGCGGCCAGAACGCCACGACGAAGGCCGCCTCCCCGGGAACGGTGAACTGCCCGGCCGTCGCGCCGAGCCTGCCCGCGGTGCCCGCCTCCGCCAAGGCCGAGGTGGACCGCAACCTCACCCTGCTGAACACCCAGATCTCCGAGGCGAACAAGCGGCTGGTCGACACGGTCGGCCAAGGCGGACCGAACTTCGTCCAGAACGCGATCCTCGGCCCGCTCAAGGACAAGCGGGTCGCCACCATCAATCGCATCGCGACGGCCATCGGGCGCACGGCGGCCAAGCCGCAGGGGCTGGACGCCCTGGCGCCGTGCACGCTGAACTCGGCAGGAGGCGGGGCCGCCACGGCGCCGAGCTCGGCCGCTTCCGCGAGCGCGACGGCGACCGCCCAGGCGGGCGGCAACACCGGGAATGCGGGAAGCACCAACGCCGCGGGCACCATCTCCTGCCCCGACGTCGCGTCGAAGCTGCCCACCATCCCCGCCTCCGCCAAGGCGGAGGTCGACCGCAATCTCGCGCTGCTGAACACGCAGATCTCCGAGGCGAACACCCGGCTGGCGAACACCGTCGGACAGGGCGGACCCCACTTCGTCCAGAACGCGATCCTCGGCCCCCTGAAGGACAAGCGGGTCTCCACCATCGACCGCATCGCCATCTCCATCGGCCGCACCGCGGCCAAGCCGCAGGGCCTGGACTCCCTCGCCGCCTGCACGCTCACCAAGTGAGCCTGCATCTCACCAAGTGAGGTGACGGGTGCTGTGGCCGCCCCGCGGAGTGCCGACCGGGGCGGCCACAGACCCACCGGAACCCTCAATTCATTAGACAGACGAAAGGCTTTCCCCAATAATCGTTAGACATGGGAAAGACCTATGAGCGCATAGACGGCCGCCTCCGTACGTTCATCGAGGCGCAGCCCCTGTTCTTCACCGCGACCGCGCCCCTGTCGGGGGACGGCATCATCAACCTCTCCCCCAAGGGGCTCAGCGGCTCGTTCGCCGTGCTCGACGAGCTGACCGTGGCCTATTTGGACTTCGCGGGAAGCAACGCCGAGACGATCGCGCATCTGCGCGAGAACGGCCGGATCACTCTCATGTGGTGCGCCTTCCAGGGCCCGCCCAACATCGTCCGGGTGCACGGCCACGGTGAGCCCGTCTTCCGCGACGATCCGCGCTTCGGGGAGCTGCTCACCCACTTCCCGGACATCGACCCGACCCCGCACGGACTGCGCGCGATCATCGTGGTGACCGCCGAACTCGTCCGTGACACCTGTGGTTACGCGGTGCCCTTCATGACGTACGACGAGGATCGCGAGCTGCACGCCAAGCGGTTCGCGCGCGAGGACGACGCCTCGCTCGACGCGTATTTCGCCAAGAAGGACCACATCGCCACGAGCCTGGACGGGCTTCCCGGGTTGCCGCTGCCACTGCCGCCATCTGTCGTCTGAGCGCCGTGCGAGCGGCGCCCGCGTCGAGGACACGGCTGCTCCGTAGGGGTGTGGGCCGTCTCGTGGCTATCGGTCGTCGGTGGCCGGTCCCGCGGTTCCCCGCGCCCCTGACGCACCGACCGGAAACCGCACAGTGAACGTCGTCGATCCCGGACGGCTCTCCAATCGCACGCTTGCGGCGTGCGCCTCCACCACTGCCGCCACGATCGACAGGCCGAGCCCCGCGCCACCGCCCGCCCCCTCGGTGCGGCGACGGTCGGCTCGGGTGAAGCGTTCGAAGACGCCGGGCCGGACATCCTCCGGGACTCCCGGGCCGTCGTCGTGGACTGTCAGGACGGCCGTCTTGTCGTCGCTCTCCAGCGACACCGTCACCTTGGTGCCAACGGGCGTGTGCAAACGCGCGTTGGCCAACAAGTTGGCCAACACCTGTTGGAGTCGGTGCGCGTCGCCCGTCACCGTCACCGGCTCCTCGGCCAGCTCCAGCGTCCAGCGGTGGTCGGGGCCCGCGGCCCGGGCGTCGGTGACGGCGTCGAGGACGAGGTGGGTGAGGTCGACGGGGAGCCGTTCCAGAGGGCGGCCGGCGTCGAGGCGGGCGAGCAGCAGCAGGTCGTCGACCATCTCCCCCATGCGGGCCGACTCGGCGGCGATGCGTTCCAGTGCGCGGGTCACCTCGGGGGGCACCGGGCCCGGGTGCAACAGCGCCAGCTCGGCATGGCCGCGGACCGAGGCCACCGGGGTGCGCAGCTCATGGCTGGCGTCGGCGGCGAAGCTGCGCAGCCGTTCCTCACTCGCGTGCCGCTTGGTCAGCGCGTCCTCGACATGGCCGAGCATGCGGTTGAAGGCACCGGCGACCCTGCCCACCTCGCTGCGCGGGTCGGACTCGGGCGCACGCGGCGGCAGCGCCACCTCGCCGCTGGCGAGCGGGAGTTCGCTGACCCGCGTCGCGGTCGCGGCGACCCGGCTCAGCGGGCGCAGCGACCAGCGCACCCAGAGGGCGCCGGCGACACCGGCGACCGCGAGAGCCGCGCCGAAGACGGCGGAGGCCACCAGTTCCAGACGGTGGACCGCGGCCGTGACCGGCTCCATCGGCAACCCGGTGACCAGGACGTCGCCGTCGCGGCCCGGCACCGCCGTCACCCGGTACTCGCCCACCGCCGACAGACAGATGGTGTGTCCCCCGCCGTCGAGCGGGACCCCGGAGAGGGCTTTCTTGTCGGCGGCTGTCACGGGTACGTTCGCGGCGGTCGCCCTGCCGCCGGAGGGTACGACCGCCGCGTTGGTGACGTCCTGGCCCACCAGCCGGGCGCCGAGGGTCCCGGCGCTCTGGTTGCGTGTGTCGCCGTGCTCGTCGCCGTCGTGGTCGGACGGCTTCACGGCGCCGTGCTCCAGGCTCGCGGGAAAGCGCGCCCCCACATCGTGCAGTTGCTGGTCGAGGCGGCCGGTGAGGAAGCCGTTCAGTTCGTACACGGCGGCCACCCCGACGGCGGCACAGCTGACGGCGAGCAGCACCACGAGCCCGGCGGTGAGGCGGGCCCGCATCGTGCGGGGGCGCGGCAGTCCGCGCACGCCCGCCCGCAGCCACGCCCACCGTCCCCTCACCCACGACCACCGCCGACTCGCCCAGGGCCACACCCGCGGGCTCATCGACCCGCCACCGGTTTGATCACGTATCCGGCGCCGCGCACCGTGTGGATCATGGGTTCGCGGCCCGCGTCCACCTTCTTGCGCAGATAGGAGATGTAGAGCTCGACGACATGGGCCCGGCCGCCGAAGTCGTACGACCAGACACGGTCGAGGATCTGCGCCTTGCTGAGGACCCGGCGCGGGTTGCGCATCAGGAAACGCAGGAGCTCGAACTCGGTCGGCGACAGCTCGATCAGCTCGCCGCCCCGGGTCACCTCACGGGCCTCCTCGTCCATGACCAGGTCGCCGACGACCAGCCGTGGTCCCTCGTCCTGTTGCCGGGCCATGCCCGCGCGGCGCAGCAGCCCGCGCAGCCGGGCGACGACCTCCTCCAGGCTGAACGGCTTCGTCACGTAGTCGTCGCCGCCCGCTGTGATGCCGGCGATCCGGTCCTCCACGGCGTCCCGTGCCGTGAGGAAGAGGACGCAGACGTCGGGCTTCACCGTGTGCAGGTCGCGCAGCACGTGGAAGCCGTCGGTGTCCGGGAGCATCACGTCGAGGACGACGGCGTCGGGCAGCAGCTCCCTCGCCTCGGCGACGGCCGAGGCCCCGTCGCCCGCCGTGCGCACCTCCCAGCCCTCGTAGCGCAGGGCCCCGGAGAGGACCTCGGCCAGATCCGGGTCGTCGTCGACGACGAGGACGCGTACAGGGGTGCCGTCGGGCCGGGTGAGCGCGGGCCGGCCGTTTCCTCGGGAGCGGGGAGTGTTCATGTTGTCTTCCAGCATCGCTCTTCCCGGAGGCCGCACCCTCCCCGAGCACCTCTGAGTTTCCTCTGAGTCGCCTCTCCTCGTCGCTCCCGGTTTCCTGTGGGGCACCTGTCCTCGGCGCTCCCGGTTTCCCGGGGGTCACCTGTCCTCGGCGCTCCCGATTTCCTGTGAGTCACCTGTCCTCGGAGCTCTCGGTTTCCCGTGGGTCACCTGTCCTCGGAGCTCTCGGTTTCCTGTGAGTCCGCGCTGAACGCCGCTGTTCAGAGCTTCCTCAGAAGTTCCGGACGCAGTGTTTCCTCCCGGACAGCCGGAAGGACGGACAGATGACCACGGTGTACGAGCGGGCGACGGTCCCGCGCCCCACCCGAGGACGCAGGCGGCCCCGGCCCTCGCCCGCCGGGCCGCTGCTGGCCCTGCTCTGGGCCGGAGCGGCTGCCGTCGTCGCCCTGTGGTGGACCGATACGCGGTCGGTGGTGGGCCTCGCCGGATGGCTGACCGACGCCGGGCGGATCTCCGGGCTGCTCTGCGGCTACAGCTGTGCGGTGCTGGTGGCGCTGATGGCCCGGGTCCCCCTCCTGGAGCGGCGCATAGGCTCCGACCGGGTGGCCCGCTGGCACGCCATGGCGGGCCGGTACACGATCTGCCTGCTCCTCGCGCACGTCACACTGATCCTCTTCGGGTACGCGGCCCAGGACGGATCGGGCATCGTGCACGAGACGCTGAGCGTGGTGTTCGACTACCCGGACATGCTCAAGGCCACGATCGGCACGCTCACCCTCTTCGCCGTCGGGATCACCTCGGCGCGTGCGGCCCGCCGTCGGATCCCCCACGAGTTCTGGTACTACGTGCACCTGCTCACGTACGTGGCGGTCTTCCTCGCTTTCTTCCACCAGCTCGCGCTCGGCTCCGATCTCGTCGGCAACAGCTTCGCCCAGGCCGCCTGGTACGTGCTCTACCTGGGCACGGCCGCACTCGTCGTATGGTTCCGGCTGCTCGTCCCGGTGCGGCTCAATCTGCGCCACCGGCTGCGGGTGGAGTCCGTGCACCGCGAGGCGCCGGGGGTCTTCTCCGTCGTCGTGCGCGGGGAGCGGCTGGACGAGCTGAACGCCCAGGCGGGGCAGTTCTTCCGCTGGCGGTTCCTCTCGGACGGGATGCGGTGGACCTCCACGCCGTACTCGCTGTCGGCGCCGCCCCGGCCCGACCGGATGCGGATCACCGTGAAGGCGCTCGGCGACCACAGTGCCGCGGTGGGGCTGCTGCGGCCCGGCACCCGGGTGTGGGCGGAGGGCCCGTACGGCTCGCTGACCGCCGAGCGGCGCACCTCGCCGAAGGCGCTGCTGATCGCGGGCGGCGTCGGCATCACGCCGTTGCGCGCCCTGTTCGAGACCCTGCCGGGCCAGGTCACCCTGCTCTACCGGGCGCGCAGGGCCGAAGACCTCGCGCTGGGCGCCGAGTTGGAGGCCATCGCGACATGGCGCGGTGCGCGCGTCCTGTACGCGGTCAACGGCGCCGACGGAACGCGTCCGCGGTTCGACGCCGAGACCCTGCGGGCGAGCGTGCCCGACATCGCGGCGCACGACGTCTACCTGTGCGGCCCGCCCGCGATGGCGCGGGACCTGTACGGGGCGCTGCGCGCGGCGGGTGTCCCCGACCGCCGTATCCACCATGAGTCGTTCGAACTGTGAGGCCGCCGTGCACGCCCTGAAGAAGCAACGTCCGCTGCGCCGCGTCGTACTGGCGGCCGCCAGTACCGTCACCGGTGTCGTCCTGCTGCTGTCGCTGAAGCCGCACACGCCGCCGACCGAGGAGCAGGCGTCCTCGTCCGCAGGCGAGTCCCAGACCCAGCCCCAGACCCAGACCCAGACTCCGTCTCCGGGAAGCTCCTCGGGCAGCACTTCCGGGAGCTCCTCCGGGAGCAAGAAGAGCACGGGCACCAAGACCGTCACCGGTGACACGGTCCAGACCCGTTGGGGTCCCGTCCAGGTGCGCATCACGCTGAAGAACGGAAAGATCACTGACGTCACCGCGGTCGCCTACCCCTCGGACAATCCGAAGGACCAGGAGATCAACAGCTACGCGATCCCCCAGCTCAGGCGGGAGGCGCTCGCCGCGCAGAGCGCCTCGATCGACTCCGTGTCCGGAGCCACGTACACCAGCGACGGCTACAAGCAGTCCCTCCAGTCGGCACTGGACTCGGCGGGCCTCTGAACGCACTGCAGTCGTGGACCGTATCTCTGGGCCAGGGGACCACTCCCCTTGCCCCGTCCCCACGGACGAACACGGAGGAACCGTGTCCACGATCGCCGGTGGTCGCGCCGCGCGGCGCCAGACCATGCGCCGTATCCGCCCTCGCCGCTCGCCCGCCGTCCCGCTGCTCCTCGCCGTCTGGGCGGGCGCGGCCGGGGTCATCTGGCTGTGGTGGAACAACACCCCGTCCATCGCGGACGACAACAGCAAGATCCTCAACGCGGGCCGGATCACCGGACTGCTCGCCGGATATCTGATGGCGCTCGTGGTGCTGCAGATGGCCCGCGTTCCCGCCCTGGAGCGCCGGGTGGGCTCCGACCGGGTCGCGCGCTGGCACGCCATGAGCGGCCGGTACACCATCTGTCTGGTCCTGGCCCACCTCTTCCTGACCATGTGGGGCTACGCCCTGCAGTCCGGCAAAGGGCTCGGCGGGATCGTGCAGCAGACCATCGACTCGGTGAACCAGCTGCCCGACATGGGCAAGGCCGCGATCGGCACGGGTCTGCTGGTGCTCATCGGGTTCATCTCCATCGGCGGCGTCCGCCGTCTGATCCCGTACGACACCTGGTACCACGTCCACCTGCTGACGTACGCCGCCGTGTTCCTGACGTTCTGGCACCAGCTGTCCACCGGCAACGACTTCGCCGTGGAGCCCGCCGCGAAGACGGCCTGGTACGGGCTGTACGGGTCGGTGACCGCGCTCGTGGTCTGGTACCGGATCCTCGCGCCGATCCGGCTCAACCTGAAGCACCGGATGCGGGTCGAGGCGGTGATCGAGGAGACGCCCGGGATCGTGTCGGTGCTGATCAGCGGGCAGAAGCTGCACCGGATGGGCGCGGAGGCCGGTCAGTTCTTCCGCTGGCGCTTCCTGGCGCCGGGGATGCGGCTCAGCTCCCACCCGTACTCGCTGTCGGCGGCGCCCCGCCCCACCATGCTGCGCATCACCGTGAAGGCGATCGGCGACCACAGCGCCGCGCTGCGCGACCTGGAACCGGGCACCCGGGTCTGGGCGGAGGGCCCGTACGGGGCGCTGACGGCGGGCAAGCGCAGCCGCGGCAAGGTGCTCCTGGTGGCGGGTGGCGTCGGCATCACGCCGATGCGCGCGCTCTTCGAGACGCTGCCCGGCGCGTCCGGCGACCTGACCTTGCTCTACCGGGCCAACAGCACCCAGGACCTGGCCCTGTGGGACGAGCTCGCCGCCATCTCCCAGGAGCGCGGGGCCCGTCTGATGTACGCGGTGAACAGCCCCGAAGGGGAGCGCCCGGACATCTCGGCGGAGTCGCTGCGCCGCAAGCTGCCGGACATCGACCGCCACGACGTCTTCATGTGCGGGCCGCCCGGCTTTGCGCAGCAGGTGTACGAAGCACTGCGCGGCGCGGGAGTCCCCGCCCGCCGCATCCATCACGAGTCGTTCGAGATGTGAGCGACGGGAGTCAGGAGCGATGAAGAAGAGCCACCCCATGCGGCGCGTTGTGCTCGCCACCGCCGCCACCGTGTCCGGGATCGTCCTGCTGCTGTCGCTGAAGCCTGCCTCGGATCCGGCCGCGGCATCGGCCGCGGGCGGAGCGGCGCCCCAGCAGACGGCGGCCGGGCAGGAGTCGCCCCAGGGCGGCAGCGCGTCGCAGACGGGCTCGCAGAGCGTCACCGGAAACGTCGCCCAGACCCAGTACGGGCCCGTCCAGGTACGCCTCACCCTCACCGGCGACAAGATCACCAAGGCCGAGGCCGTCCAGGCGCCCAAGGGCGGGACCAGCGACCAGAAGACCGCCCTGGCCATACCCAAACTCAACCAGGAAGCCGTCGCCGCCGGGAGCGCCGACATCGACGCCGTCTCCGGCGCCACCTACACCAGCGGCGGATACAAACAGTCCCTGCAGTCGGCCCTGGACAAGGCGAAGGCCGCCGGCGGTACCTCGGGTTCCTCGGGTGCGGCCGGAGCCTCCTCGTCGCCGCAGGCCCCCGCCGCACAGGCCCGCATCGTCACCGGAAACGTGGCCCAGACCCAGTACGGGCCCGTCCAGGTACGCCTCACCCTCACCGGCGACAAGATCACCAAGGCCGAGGCCGTCCAGGCGCCCAGCGGCGGAACCAGCACGCAGAAGACCGCCCTGGCCATACCCAAACTCAACCAGGAAGCCGTCGCCGCCGGGAGCGCCGACATCGACACCGTCTCCGGCGCCACCTACACCAGCGGCGGATACAAGCAGTCCCTGCAGTCGGCCCTGGACAAGGCCGGTGGCTGAGCCCGCGGAGGCCCCGCCCGCGTTGCGCCACGCCGAGGAGGTCATGGGCACGGTCTTCTCGTTCGACGTACGGGGAGGGGAACCGGCGGCCGTGCAGGCGGCGTTGGAGAAGGCGCTCGCCCAGCTCCACCGCGTGGACGAGGTGTTCAGCACCTACCGCGAGGACAGTCAGGTCTCGCGTCTCGCGCGCGGTGAACTGACGGTCGAGGAGTGCGATCCGGAGGTCGCCGAGGTGCTCGGTCTGGGCGCGGAGGCGGAGCGGTTGAGCGAGGGCTGGTTCAGCACGACGTACCAGGGTGAGCTCGACCCGACGGGGATCGTGAAGGGCTGGGCGACCGAGCGTGCGGCCCGGCTCATCGCGGCGGCCGGGGCGAGCGGAGTGAGCGTCAACGGCGGCGGCGACGTCCAGCTGTACGGCGTCCCCGGGTCGCACCGGCCCTGGCGGGTCGGTGTGTCGGACCCGTTGCGTCCGGGTTCGCTCGCCGCCGTGGTCTCCGCGGCCGGCGTCGACGAGCTCGCCGTGGCCACCTCCGGCACCGCCGAGCGGGGGGCCCACATCGTCGACCCCCGCACCGGCAAGTCCGCGGTCACCGACCTGGTCGCCGTGACCGTGGTGGGCCCCCGCCTGACCTGGGTCGACGCCTGGGCGACGGCGGCCTTCGCGATGGGCTCGCGCCAGGCCCTGGACTGGCTGGAATCCCTCCCCGACATCGAGGCCCTGCTGATCACGGCGGGGGACGAGGTGAGGTGCACCGGGGGGTTGGCTCAAAGACTGGGCTGAGGCCCCTAGGGCCTGTCGTCACATTCCCGTCTGCCCCGCGACGCCTGGCACGCACTCTCGCCGCACCGGGCGAAAGCCCAAGTACGTCCAGTACGAGGACTTCCGCCCGGCACGCCGAGAGCACGCACCAGACGCNGCCCCCCCCCACTCCCGTACACCTCAGTGATGGTTCTGAGCCAACCGCAGCAGATGATCGGCCAACGCCTGGCCCCCGGACGGATGACGACTGATCAGCAGCAACGTGTCGTCGCCGGCAATGGTGCCGAGGATGTCGTGCAGCTCCGCCTGGTCAATGGCCGAGGCCAGGAACTGCGCGGCCCCGGGCGGGGTACGCAGGACCACAAGATTCGCAGAGGCCTCCGCGGAGATCAGCAGCTCCGCGGAGAGCCGCCGCATCCGCTCCTCCTTCGCCGACTCACCCAGCGGCGCGCGCGGCGTGCGGAAGCCGCCCTCGCTCGGTACCGCGTAGATGAGGTCGCCGTCGTTGTTGCGGATCTTCACCGCGTTCAGCTCGTCCAGGTCCCGGGAGAGCGTCGCCTGGGTGACGCTCAGCCCGTCGTCGGCGAGAAGTTTCGCCAACTGGCTCTGGGAACGCACCGGTTGCCGGTTGAGGATGTCCACGATCCGGCGGTGGCGTGCGGTGCGGGTCTGCGGCACGGCAGGCCCTGCGTGCTCGTGGTCCTGCGCCTGACTCATCGTCGTCGTCCCATTTCTCAGGATCGTCCATCCCCGTTGGCTGCGTCGAGGACACCGGGAAGGGCCTGGAGGAACGCGTCCACTTCGTCTTCGCCGAGGTTCAGCGGCGGCATCAGCCGTACGACATCGGGGGCGGGCGCGTTCACCAGGAAACCGGCGTCCTGAGCCGCCTTCTGCACCTGGGGCGCCAGCGGCTCGGTGAGCACGATACCCAGGAGCAGCCCCGCACCCCGGACATGGTCGATCAACGGGTGCGCGAGTGACTCGATTCCGTCCCGCAGCTTCTCGCTCGTGCGCTTCACGTTCTGGAGGAGTCCTTCGGACTCGATCGTGTCGAGTACGGCCAGTCCGGCGGCGCAGACGACCGGGTTGCCACCGAAGGTCGTGCCGTGGTGACCGGGCTTCAGCAGTGCGGCGGCCCGCCCGAAGGCGACGGTGGCGCCGAGCGGCAGTCCGCCGCCGAGGCCCTTGGCGAGCGTGACGATGTCCGGCAGCACTCCCTCGTGGGCCTGGTACTCGAACCAGTGCCCGGTCCGGCCGATTCCGGTCTGCACCTCGTCGAGGACGAGGAGGGCTCCGGTGGCGGCGGTGATCGCCCGGGCGGCCTTGAGGTAGCCGGCGGGCGGCACGACCACGCCGTTCTCGCCCTGGATGGGCTCGATGATCACCAGGGCGGTGTCCTCGGTGACCGCTTCGGCCAGGGCCTGCGCGTCGCCGTACGGGACATGCGTGACGTGGCCGGGCAGCGGCAGGAACGGCTCCTGCTTGGCGGGCTGGCCGGTGAGCGCGAGGGCGCCCATGGTGCGGCCGTGGAAGCCACCGGTGGTGGCGACCATGTGCGTCCGGCCGGTGAGCCGGCCGATCTTGAAGGCGCCCTCGTTGGCCTCGGCGCCCGAGTTGCAGAAGTACACCCTGCCCTCACGCCCGAAGAGCTGCAGCAGCCTTTCGGCGAGCGCCACGGGCGGCTCGGCGACGAAGAGGTTGGAGACATGGCCGAGGGAGCCGATCTGCCGGCCGACGGCCTCGACGATCGCGGGGTGGGCATGGCCGAGCGCATTGACCGCGATCCCGCCGACGAAGTCGAGGTACTCCTTGCCGTCGGCGTCCCACAGCTTGGTGCCGGCTCCCCGGACGAGCGGCAGCCGCGGCGTGCCGTAGTTGTCCATGAGCGAGCCCTGCCACCGCTGGGTGAGCTCTTCGTTGCCGGTCATGCGTCGTCCCCCGCTTCCTCGTCGTCCGGCACGACCATCGTGCCGATCCCCTCGTCGGTGAAGATCTCCAGCAGGATCGAGTGCTGGACCCGGCCGTCGATGACGCGGGCCGTGGTGACGCCGTTGCGCACGGCGTGCAGACAGCCCTCCATCTTCGGCACCATGCCGCTGGCCAGCTCGGGCAGCAGTTTCTCCAGCTCTGAAGCGGTGAGGCGGCTGATCACCTCGTCGCTGTCGGGCCAGTCCTCGTAGAGGCCCTCGACATCCGTGAGGACCATGAGGGTTTCGGCCCCCAGCGCCGCAGCGAGTGCCGCAGCCGCCGTATCAGCATTGACGTTGTAGACATGTCCGTCGTCCTGGGAGCGGGCGATCGAGGAGACGACCGGGATCCGGCCGTCGGAGAGCAGCGCCTCGATGGCGCCCGTGTCGATGCCGGTGATCTCGCCGACCCGCCCGATGTCGACCAGCTCGCCGTCGATCTCGGGCTGGTGCTTGGTGGCGGTGATGGTGTGCGCGTCCTCGCCGGTCAGGCCGACGGCGAGCGGTCCGTGCTGGTTGAGCAGCCCGACCAGTTCGCGCTGCACCTGTCCGGCCAGCACCATGCGTACGACGTCCATGGCGTCCTCGGTCGTGACGCGCAGGCCCGCCTTGAACTCACTGATGATGCCGTGCCGGTCGAGGGCGGCGCTGATCTGCGGGCCGCCGCCGTGCACGACGACGGGCTTCAGTCCGGCGTGGTGCAGGAACACGATGTCCTGCGCGAACGCCGCCTTCAGTTCCTCGTCGATCATGGCGTTGCCGCCGAACTTCACGACGACCGTCTTGCCGTTGTGCCGGGTCAGCCAGGGCAGCGCCTCGATGAGGATCTGTGCCTTGGGCAGAGCGGTGTGTTTCCTGGTCACATTGCTCATGAGGAGTACGCGCTGTTCTCGTGGACGTAATCGGCGGTGAGGTCGTTGGTCCAGATCGTCGCGGTCTCGCCGCCCGCGGCGAGGTCGGCGACGATGTGCACCTCGCGGTAGCGCATGTCGACGAGGTCGCGGTCCTCGCCGACGCCGCCGTTCTTGCAGACCCGGACGCCGTTGATGGCGACGTTGATCTGGTCGGGTTCGAAGGCGGCCCGGGTCGTACCGATTGCCGAGAGGACGCGGCCCCAGTTGGGGTCCTCGCCGTGGATCGCGCACTTGAGGAGGTTGTTGCGGGCTATCGAGCGACCCACCTCGACGGCGTCGTCCTCGGTCGCGGCGTTGATCACCTCGACCTTGATGTCCTTGCTGGCGCCCTCGGCGTCGCGGATGAGCTGCTGACCGAGGTCGTCGCAGACCGCCCGTACGGCCTCCGCGAACTCCCCGTATTCCGGGGTGATTTCGGAGGCGCCGGAGGCGAGCAGCAGCACGGTGTCGTTGGTGGACATGCAGCCGTCGGAGTCGACGCGGTCGAAGGTGACCTTCGTGGCCGCGCGCAGCGCCTTGTCGAGGGTCTCGCTGTCCACGTCGGCGTCCGTGGTCACCACGACGAGCATGGTGGCAAGGCCGGGGGCGAGCATGCCGGCGCCCTTGGCCATGCCGCCGACGGTCCAGCCGTCCTTCGTCACGACCGACGTCTTGTGGACCGTGTCGGTGGTCTTGATGGCGATGGCGGCCTTCTCGCCACCGTGCGGGCTGAGCCGGGCGACGGCCCGGTCGACGCCCGGCAGCAGCTTGTCCATCGGCAGCAGGACGCCGATGAGGCCGGTCGAGGCCACGGCGACCGCGCCCGCGCCCACCTCGGTCCCCGCGGTGGTGAGGGACTCGGCGACCTTCTCGGCGGTGGCGTGCGTGTCCTGGAAGCCCTTCGGTCCGGTGCACGCGTTGGCGCCCCCGGAGTTGAGGACGACTGCCGTCAGCTCGCCGCTCCTGAGGACCTGCTCCGACCAGAGCACCGGCGCGGCCTTCACGCGGTTCGAGGTGAAGACGCCCGCGGCGGCGCGGCGCGGACCGTCGTTGACCACGAGGGCCAGGTCCGGGTTGCCGTTCTCCTTGATCCCGGCGGCGATGCCCGCCGCCTGGAATCCCTTGGCTGCCGTGACGCTCACGGTGCGACTCCGATCGTGGAAAGACCCAGGTCCTCGGGGAGCCCGAGGGCGAGGTTCATGCTCTGGACGGCACCGCCCGCGGTGCCCTTGGTCAGGTTGTCGATGGCGCTGATCGCGATGATGCGGTGCGCGGCGGCGTCGTACGCGACCTGGACCTGAACGGCGTTGGAACCGTAGACGGACGCCGTGGCGGGCCACTGCCCCTCGGGCAGCAGGTACACGAACGGCTCGTCGGCGAACGCCTTCTCGTACGCGTCCCGTACGGACTCGGCGGTGACGCCGGGCTTCGCCTTGGCGCTGCACGTGGCGAGGATGCCGCGGGGCATCGGCGCGAGGGTCGGCGTGAAGGAGACGGTGACGGGCTCACCGGCGGCGGCGCCGAGGTTCTGGATCATCTCGGGGGTGTGCCGGTGGACGCCGCCGACGCCGTACGGGGACATCGACCCCATGACCTCGCTGCCGAGGAGGTGCGCCTTGGGCGCCTTGCCGGCGCCGGACGTCCCGGAGGCGGCGACGATCACGGCCTCGGGCTCGGCGAGCCCCCCGGCGTACGCCGGGAAGAGGGCCAGCGAGGCGGCCGTCGGGTAGCAACCGGGCACCGCGATGCGCTTGGACCCCTCCAGCGCCGCGCGGGCGCCCGGCAGTTCGGGGAGGCCGTACGGCCAGGTCCCGGCGTGCGCGGAGCCGTAGAACTTCTCCCAGTCGGCCGGGTCCTTCAGCCGGAAGTCGGCTCCCATGTCGACCACGAGGACATCCGGGCCGAGCTGCTCGGCGACGGCGGCGGACTGCCCGTGGGGCAGCGCGAGGAACACGACCTCGTGCCCGGCGAGCACGTCGGGGGTCGTCTCCTGGAGGACACGGTCCGCGAGCGGCAGCAGATGCGGCTGCAGCGCGCCGAGGCGCTGGCCCGCGTTGGAGTTGCCGGTCAGGGCGCCGATCTCGATCTCGGGGTGCACCAGGAGCAGACGCAGCAGTTCCCCGCCCGCGTACCCACTCGCTCCCGCAACTGCCGCACGTACCGTCATGGAACCCTCCTCTTGGATGGCATGACTATACGTATCGCTGCACGTTTATGCAATCCCGATACGAGGCGCCGTTGCCCTGGTGTGACGCCGATCGACAGTTGGCCATCTCGATCCGTAGGTGGCCGGCGCCCCGTTTCGACCACCCAAGGCAGTCCCAAGCGCCTGCCGGACGTTCAGCCGCTCATCTTGGTTCGGTGACCCGCGTCACACCCGGCTGCTGTCAGCAATCGGGGCGCCGTCTCGTTCAAGGGGCACGCGAACGAGACAGGAGCAACGCCATGAAGCACCGCATCGTCGTACTCGGCGCCGGATACGCCGGGGCCTTCGCCGCCGGAAACCTGGCCCGCAGGCTCTCCCCCGCCGACACCGAGATCACCGTCGTCAACGCCGAGCCCGACTTCGTCGAGCGGATGCGGCTCCACCAGCTCGCGATCGGTCAGGACCTCGCGTTCCGCAAGCTCGCCGACGTGTTCGCCGGTACCGGGGTGCGGCTGCGCCTGGCACGCGTCGCCGGCATCGACCCCGAGCGCAGGACCGTCGCGGTGACCGGCGAGGACGGCGACGGTGAACTCGCGTACGACACGCTTCTCTACGCGCTCGGCAGCTCCGTCGCCCACCATGGCGTCCCCGGCGTGGCCGAGTACGCCTTCGATGTGACCGGCCGGTCCTCGGCGCTGCGTCTACGCGAGCGCCTGGCCGGCCTGGGCAAGGGCGGCACGGTGCTGGTCGTCGGTGAGGGGCTGACCGGCATCGAGACCGCCACCGAGTTCGCCGAGTTCCGGCCCGACCTCTCGGTCGCGCTCGCCGCCCGCGGCGAGCTGGGCGCCTGGCTCTCCCCGAAGGCCCGCCGCCACCTGCGCCAGGCCTTCGACCGGCTCGGCATCACCGTCCACGAGCACACCGGCATCGAAGCCGTCGAGCCGACGCGGGCGATGGCCGCCGACGGTACGTCCATCCCGGCCGAGGTGACCGTGTGGTCGGCCGGGTTCGCCGTGCACCCCATCGCGGCCGCCAGCGGCCTGGAGGTCGCCGGGACCGGCCAGATCGTCGTCGACCGCACCATGCGCTCGGTCTCGCACCCGGACGTCTACGCCGCCGGTGACTGCGCCTACGCGATCGGCGAGAACGGCCGGCCGCTGCCGATGTCCTGCGCCTCGGCCGGCTACACCAACATGCAGGCGACCGCCGCGATCATCGCGCGCCTGACGGGCAGCGAGGTCCCGACCACCGGGCTGAAGTACCACGGCAACCACATCAGCCTCGGGCGGCGGGACGCGATCTTCCAGATGGTGGACGGGGACGTCCGGTCGAAGTCCTGGTACCTGGGCGGCCGGACCGCCACGTGGCTCAAGGCGGGCATCCTCAAGGGGGCCGGGTGGAGCATCGTCCACCCGACCTTCGGCATGCCGAAGCGCAAGCGCCGCCTGGCCACGGCGCCCGACCGGGGCGGTGTGAGGGCCGCCGCCTAGGCTGCTCCGCATGGACAGTGCAGCCATCGATCGGTTCGAGGCCAGCCGGGACCGGCTGGCCTCGCTCGCGTACCGTCTGCTCGGCTCGGCCGCCGACGCCGAGGACGCCGTGCAGGACACGTTCCTGCGCTGGCAGGCGGCAGACCGGGAACGGATCGAGGTGCCCGAGGCGTGGCTGACCAAGGTCGTCACCAATCTCTGCCTCGACCGGCTCCGCTCGGCGCAGGCTCGCCACGAGCGCGCTGTCGGCGACTGGCTGCCCGAGCCACTTCTCGCAGGCGACCCGATGCTCGGCCCTGCCGATACCTTCGAGCAGCGCGAATCGGTGTCCTTGGCCGTACTGACCCTCATGGAGCGCCTCTCGCCGGTCGAGCGGGCCGCTTACGTCCTGCGCGAGGCCTTCTCGTACCCCCACGCCGAGATCGCCGGGATCCTCGACATCACCGAGTCCGCGAGCCAGCAGCATGTCCACCGGGCCCGACGCCGGGTCGCCGCCGAGCGCCGAGGCGGCGACGAGGTGGACCCCGCGTCCGCGCGCCGGATCGTCGAGGAGTTCCTCGCCGCCGCCACGTCGGGGCGCACCGAACGGCTGGTGGCGATGCTCACCGCCGACGCGACCGCGGTCTCGGACGGCGCCGGACTGGCCAGGCGGCTGCTGCGGTACACGACGCGCGAGCGCATCGCCTCCTACGTGCGGGCCGGCTTCAAGCCCACTGCGGCGAAGCGGCGGCTGGCCGGCGGCTCCCCCGCGTTCCACATCGCGCTGGTCAACGGCTCCCCGGCCGTCCTCGCCGTGATCGAGGACCGGGTCGTGGGCGCCGTGGCGTTCGAGGTCAGCGACGGCAAGGTCGCGTCCCTGCGCGGCATCGCCGCCGCGGACCGGCTCGCGCGCCTCAGCGGGGCCTGGCGGCAGCACGAACCCGACGCGCCGGTCATCACCACATGGTGACCTGAGCCACCGGAATCCGGTGACCTGAGTGGGAGCGAGGACGGCACCCCTTCGGCCCCCGCGCCGCACAGCAGGGCCGAAGCACCTCGGTCTCCCGAATCGCAGATCCGTCGGCCGGTTACCTGCCGATCCGTCGGCCGGTTACCTGCCGATCCGTCGGCCGTCCTCAGATGCCGGGACGGGCCACCGGGCCGTGCCGACGGGGGCTTGGGGTCAGAGCGGGTCGCCGGAGCGGGCCGCGCGCTCCGCGTTCTTCTCCTTGATGCGGGCCGCTTCCTTCCGGACCTCGGCCTGGGTGGCGCGCTCCTTCTGCAGCCACTCGGGGTTGTCCGCCTTCAGTGCCTCGATCTGCTCGGTGGTGAGGGCCTCGGTGACCCCGCCCCGGGCGAGCCCCGCGATGGAGACGCCCAGCTTGGCCGCGACGACCGGCCGGGGGTGCGGACCGCTGCGGCGCAGTTCCCGCAGCCACTCGGGCGGGTCGGCCTGCAGCGCATTCAGCTCGGCACGCGAGACGACGCCCTCCTGGAACTCGGCGGGGGTGGCCTCGAGGTACACACCCAGCTTCTTGGCCGCGGTCGCGGGCTTCATTGTCTGGGTGGTCTGCTGCGAACTCATGGGGTCAAGGGTATCGAGCATGTGAGCCACCGCCGACCACACGAGTCCGGCGCCCGGCCCTCGCGAGGGTGGCATCCCGCCCTCGCCGGTGCGCCGCCCACGACGCCCACACCGGCAACCGCTCGAGCGTTCGTGACCGCGCCTGGTGCCACCCCCGCCCACGACCGGTAAGGCGCCGACGACCACGACCGGTAACCTGACGAAGTGACTGGCTCCGAAGCACCCCCCTCGTTCCGGCTCGCGTACGTCCCGGGGGTCACGCCCGCCAAGTGGGTACGGACCTGGAACGAGCGGTTCCCCGCCATCCCGCTGGCCCTCGTCGCGGTACCCGCCGCCGAGGCGTTCGGCCTGCTGCGGACCGGTGGCGCCGACGCGGGGTTCGTACGGCTGCCGGTCGACCGAACCGACCTCAGCGCGATCCCCCTGTACACCGAGACGACGGTGGTCGTGGTCCCGAAGGACCACGTCGTGGCGGCAGTCGACGAGGTCTCCACGGAGGATCTGGCCGACGACATCGTGCTGCACCCCCTCGACGACACCCTCGCCTGGGAGCGCCTGCCGGGGAAACCCGCGTTCGAGCGCCCCGCGACGACGGCGGACGCGATCGAACTCGTGGCGGCGGGCATCGGGGTCCTCGTCGTCCCGCAGTCCCTCGCCCGTCTCCACCACCGCAAGGACCTCACCTACCGCCCGGTCACGGACGCCCCCGAGTCCCGCGTCGCACTGTCCTGGCCACAGGACGAGACCACCGACCTGGTGGAGGACTTCATCGGGATCGTCCGCGGCCGGACGGTCAACAGCACGCGCGGTCGCACCCCGGCCGCCGCCCAGCCGAAGTCCCCGCCCGCGGCCAAGCGCTCCGACACGGGCGGCGGCGCCCGGCGGAAGCCCGCGGCGGGCAGGTCGGGCGGCAAGAGCGCACGTGGCGGCGGTTCGGGATCCGCCAAGGGCGGGGCCAAGGGCGGAGCCAAGCGCGGCAAGCCCCGCCGCCGCTCCTGACCTCCGTGCCTCAGTCGGCGATCATCCGGTTGCCCGGCCACGCGCCGCGCTCGGCGTCGCGCTCGCGCTGACGGCGTACGAGGTACCGACCGGGCGCGATGCCGGTGCCACCGCGCTCGGGATGGATGAGGTACGCGACCGCCGAGGCGTCGATCATGCCGAGGACCGGCCCCGCGGGGTCGCGCGCGGAGGCGGCGTTCGCGCGCCGCGCGGACTACCGCCCCTTGCGGGCCGCATAGGCCCGCGCCGCCCGCACCCGGTTGCCGCACTTCGTGGTGCACCACCGGCGGGCCGCGTGCGAGCGGAGGAACCACCGGGTGCAGCCGGCGGCCGCGCAGGGGGCGAGCTGCGGGGACTCGGGACCGGTGAGGAGTTCGGTCGCGTCGTCGGCGAGGAGGGAGAGGGCGGCCCCCGCCGGATTGCCGGTGTCCGGTGCGTCGGCGCGGTGCGGGCCGTCGGTCGTCCAGGCGAGCCGGGGTGTGGAAGGAGCCGCGGCCAGCGCGGAGTTGAGGGTGTCGAGGCTCTCGCCGGGCGGTACGGAGCGGGCGTCGCGTGCCTCGAAGAGCGAGCGCAGTGCTTCGCGCAGGCCGAGCAGCCGGCCGAACTGCCGCCCGTTGAGCGCCACCCGGTCCGCCAACAGCTCGTGCCGGACGAGCCAGAGGTGCGCGGCCTCGGCGTCGTCGAGCAGGTCGACCGGGCCGTGGCTCAGCGCGAAACGCGTGTTGACCAGGGCCAGCGAGACATAGCGCTCCTCGCCGGGGACCGGCAGCTGGTGCAGGTAGTGGGGGGCTTCGTGTTCCACGCGTCTCATGCTAACGATCCACGGCTCTCACGGGAATACTTGCGATTCTCCGTGAGGAGGCCTACCGTCCCTCATGGCAAATGGACAACAAACCCGTGAGAGGTGAGCCGCCGTGGCCTTCGACGTGGACGCGCTCCGCAAGGACTTCCCGATCCTGGAGAGGACGGTGGAGAGCGGTGCCCGACTCGTCTACCTCGACTCCGGCGCCACCACTCAGAAACCCCTCCAGGTCCTGGACGCCGAGCGGGACTTCTACCTCACGCACAACGCGGCCGTACACCGCGGCGCGCACCAGCTGGCCGGGGAGGCGACCGAGGCGTACGAGGGCGCGCGGCACACTGTCGCAGGCTTCATCGGTGCGGAGGACGACGAGATCGTCTTCACCAAGAACACGACCGAGGGCATCAATCTCGTCGCCTACGCGCTCGAGAACTCACGTGGCATCGGTCCGGGCGACCGGATCGTGGTCACGGAGATGGAGCACCACGCGAACCTCGTCCCCTGGCAGCAGCTCGCCGAGCGCACCGGTGCGACGCTGGACTGGTTCGGGCTCACCGACGAGGGCCGTCTCGATCTGACCCGCATCGACCAACTGCTCGACGAGCGCACCAAGGTCCTCGCCGTCACCCACCAGTCGAATGTGCTGGGCACCCTCAATCCCGTACGCCAACTCGCCGACCGGGCCCACGCGTTCGGCACGCTCGTCGTGGTCGACGGCGCCCAGTCCGTCCCCCACCGGCCCGTCGACGTGCGCGAGCTGGGCGCCGACTTCCTCGCGTTCTCCGGCCACAAGATGCTCGGGCCGAGTGGTGTCGGCGTGCTGTGGGGGCGGCGTCGGCTCCTCGCGGATCTGCCGCCGTTCCTCACCGGTGGTTCGATGATCGAGGTCGTCGAGATGGACCGTACGACGTTCCTGTCGCCGCCCCAGCGCTTCGAGGCGGGTGTCCCGATGACGGCGCAGGCGGTGGGCCTGGCGGCCGCTGTCGACTATCTCCAGCGGCTGGGCATGGCCGAGGTGGCGGCGCACGAGGAGCAACTCACCGCACAGGCACTGGAGTTGCTCGGCGAGATTCCCGGAGTACGGATCGTCGGCCCCGGCGGGCTCACCGCCCGCGGCTCCGCGGTGTCGTTCACGGTCGACGGCATCCACCCGCACGACGTCGGTCAGATCCTCGACGAGCGGGGCGTCGCCGTACGCGTCGGCCACCACTGCGCGCGCCCGATCGTACGACGCTACGGGATCCCGGCGACCACCCGCGCGAGCTTCTACGTGTACAACACCCCGGCGGAGGTCGACGCTCTGGCCGAGGGTGTCCGCGCAGCTCAGCGCTACTTCGGAGGCTGATCGCGACGGGAGCCGAAGGCTCTTCGCAGGGTGATCGCCGACGACGCTTGACCTGGAGCGCGCTCCAGGTTCTACCGTTCTTGTCATGACCAGCGGACAGCCCCTCCCGCACAGCCAGGAGCCGACGCTCACGATCGCCCAGGTCGTCGAGCGCACCGGACTCTCGCACGACACGTTGCGGTACTACGAGAAGGCCGGCCTGATCCAACGGGTCGGCCGGACCACCGGGAACCAGCGGCGTTACGCGATGGCCGACCTGGCCTGGCTGGAGTTCCTGATCCGGCTGCGCGAGACGGGCATGTCGATCGCGGACATGCAGCGGTTCGCACAGCTGCGGGCCCGGGGCGACGCCACGGTCCCCGACCGGCTCGCGATGCTCCGGGAGCACCGCGCCGATCTCGCGGACCGCATCCACGCGCTGCGCCGTAACGCGGCAGCCCTCGACGACAAGATCGGCCACTACGAACGGCTGCTCGACCAGCCGGGATCGGACGACCTCACATGAGCAACACCACCGCCCTGAGCAACGCCACCACCCGCGAGGAGCGCTTCGAGCACGGCCTGGAGGTCCTCGGGCGAGTGGACGGCGAGGCCGGGCAGCGGGTCATCGACGCACTCGCCGACATCAACCCCGAACTCGGTCACCAGATCGTCGCCTGGGCCTTCGGCGACATCTACGACCGGCCCGGACTCGCCCCGCGCGACCGGCAGTTGGTGACCCTCGGCATGCTGACCGCACTCGGCGGCTGCGAGGCCCAGCTCGACGTGCACGTCAACGCCGCTCTGAACG
This sequence comes from Streptomyces albiflavescens, assembly GCF_014645835.1. Classification (GTDB taxonomy): domain Bacteria; phylum Actinomycetota; class Actinomycetes; order Streptomycetales; family Streptomycetaceae; genus Streptomyces; species Streptomyces albiflavescens. The sequence goes on along the minus strand of NZ_BMMM01000008.1, from coordinate 169,060 downwards.
TGGGCCTCACACCGGAGCAGATCGTCGAGGCGCTGCTGCACTCCGCGGTGTACTGCGGCATACCCAAGGCGCTGAACGCCACGTTCGCGGCGAAGAAGGTGTTCGCCGAGCGTGGGCTGCTGCCCGTCGGACAGCAGCCCACCACGTCGTCGGACCCTTCTCGAGGGGCTACTTCCGCTTGATCCTCAGGAAGGTCACGGAGTTCGCCGGGAAGGTGTACGTGAACCTGTCGGCGACCCCCGCGAAGGTGGATCTCACCGGGGCGACCGCCGTGGCCGTCTCCGAGTTCACCGCGTCCGGCGCGGCCTGCAGCGTGGTGACGGCGGCCTTGCGGCCCACCGTCGCCCCGCCCAGGTCGATCGCCGTACGGGCGTCCGCGGACTGGGCGTTGACGACCTTGACGATGAGGTCACCGGACTTCGCGTCCCGCGTGACGACCTGCCGGAACGGCTCCGCGGGCCTGTCGTCCGTGAAGCTCCCCCACTCCTGGCCGTCCAGATAGAGGGTCACCTGACGGCCTCGTACCTTGATGTCGATGTCGTAGGCACGACCCGTCTCGATCGAACCGGCCTTGGAGATCAGCGTCGACTTGCCGCCGTCCACCGCCTGTTCGACCGCCGAGGTGGTGTTGTTCCAGCCGCCGAGGTTCCACCAGTAGTAGTTGCCGGTGTCCTTCACCCCGAAGGCGACGAGGAAGCCCTCCTTGCCGGACTTCTTGGTGGCCTTCACCTGCAGGTCGTAGTCGTGCCAGGCCGGGTCGCCCGCCTGGACCATCGTGTTGGTCGCGGCCTCGTCGGTCTGCACGTACTGCCCGTCCTGGAGGCTCCAGCTGCCGGTGCCGGTATGGGTCCACTGGGAGGCGTCACCGCTGAAGTCGTCGCTGAGCAGCGTGGTCCCGTCCGCGCCGGTGACCTTGACGTCGTCGTACGCCGCCGTGGTCGCCCAGGTCGACAGGCCGACGGCGCCCGAGATCGGCGCGCTGAGCGACGGTGTGGTGGTGGCGCTGCTGGGCACCACCCGGTCGCCGACGTTGCTCATGAAGAGCTTCTGCACCTCGTAGTCGGCCGACCCCCATGAGGCGTGGTTGTTGAACCAGATCATGTCCGGACGCCACTGCACATAGTCCTCGTTGGCGAGCAGCGGGGCGTACGAGGCGAGCTTCACGACGTCCGCGTTGCGCTCCAGGCCGGTCATGTAGGCGGCCTCGGAGAGGGCGTTCTTGAAGGTGTTGCCGCCCGAGGCGTACTCCCCCAGGAAGACCTTCGGACCGTTCCTGTCGTACGCGTCGTAGCGGTCGTTGTTCTGCAGGAACCACTGCGGGCTGTTGTAGTAGTGCTCGTCGACCATGTCGACGTTCGCGTCCTTGTTGAGCTTCCAGGCCGTGTCGAAGGTGGTGCCGGAGTCGTCCGGACCGGCGTTGGAAATCACCGTGACGTCCGGGTACTTGGCCTCGATGGCAGCGCGGAACTGCTGGAAGCGGGCGAAGAACTCGTTCGGCAGGTTCTCCTCGTTGCCGACTTCGAGGTGCGTGAGGTGGAAGGGCTTGGGGTGGCCCATCTGCGCCCGCTTCTTGCCCCACTCACTCGTGACCGGCCCATTGGCGAACTCGATGAGGTCGAGGGTGTCCTGGATGTGCCGCTTGAGCAGCGCGTCGTCGTCGGTGGCCTTGTTCTGCCCACAACCGGTGACCAGCGCGGGCACGACGGGCAGCGGCATCGCACCGATGTCCTCGGCGAACTGGAAGTACTCGTAGTAGCCGAGGCCGTAACTCTGGTTGTAGCCCCAGAAGTTGGAGTTGGTGGCGCGCTGCTCGACCGGGCCGATGGTGTCCTTCCACTGGTACGAGCGCTTGCGCTGATAGCCCGACGCCTCGTCATATCCCCGCATGCTCCCGGTGTTGACCAGGCAGCCGCCCGGGAAGCGCACGAACCCGGGATGGAGGGCGGCGATCTTCTCGGCAAGATCCTTGCGCAGACCGTGCCCCTGGTACGTGTCCCGGGGCAGGAGCGAGATCATGTCGAGCGCGACCGGGTCGGCCGCGGCGACGGTGAGGCGTCCGCCGGTGCTGCTGCGGGTCGCGGTGAACGTCGCCCGGTACTTGGCCCAGCCGCCGCGCACGGTGACCCGGCGGGCCTCCGCGAGCGTGCCCTCGGAGTCCTGCAGCGTCACGGTCACGGCCGAAGCGGCATCGGCGCGGGCCCGGACCGAGAAGTCGTACGCCTTGCCGCTCTCGACCGAAATCCCGTTGTTGTAACCGGAGTTGGTGACGGACGAACCCCCGTCCAGCGAGAGATAGGTGCGGTTGCGGGCGTTGAGCCGTCCGTCGTCGTTCACGGCCTTGGCGGTGCCGGAGACGGCCCAGGAGGTGAGCGGCGTATAGGAGTTGTTGTCGGCGGTGCTGTACTCGAAGGAACGGTTCTGTACGAGCTCCGCGTACAGGCCCCCGTCCGCGGCGCGGTTGATGTCCTCGAAGAACACGCCGTACATGGTGTCGTCGATCTTCGCGCCCGAGCCCTTCGGGTCGACGGTGATCGCATAGTCGGTGACGTCGGCGGCGGCGCTCGCCGGAGCGGGCCCGGACAGGACGGTGGAGGCCACCAGAAGCGCGGTGGCCGTGAGTCCGAGTCTCCAGCGTGTGCGGGTGAGTGACATGGATACTCCGCGGCTCAGTAGTGTTGAGTTGTTCGAAATATCAGACGTCGATCAATACTTCGAACGGCAAGATAGGGAGGGGGCCGGAGTGCGTCAATGGGTCGCGCAGCATCGGACGGGACGGAGAGCGGGTCGGTATGGGCGAGTTCTGGCCAGTGACGGATGTGCTGGCCTACCTGACCGGCGAGTGGCGGGTGGAGCGCTCGGTGCGGGATCTGGCGAGCGGCGCCGAGGGACGCTTCACGGGGACGACCGTCTTCTCGCCACTTGAGGACGGCGGCGACGGCCTCCTCCATCAGGAGTCCGGGACCTTCGTCTGGCAGGGCACGCCCCGGCCCGCCGAGCGGACGCTGTGGTTCCTGCCGGGAGAGCGCCCGGGCAGCGCGGCCGTCCGGTTCTCCGACGGCCGTCCCTTTCACGATCTGGACCTGACCACGGGGCGGCACATCGCCGACCATCCGTGCGTGGCGGACCTCTACCGGGGCGAGTTCACCGTCCGCGACGAGAACCGGTGGCGGACCGTGTGGCGCGTGCGGGGGCCCGCGAAGGACCTGGTACTCACCACCGACTACGCGCGCGTGGACTGAGTGAAAGCTCCGTCGAAGCGCAGGTTCCAGCGACCGGCCCGGCCCGTGACGGTGGTCGTCGACAGCGGGCGCACATCGATGTTCCAGTACGTCGCAGGCGGCGCCTTCAGGGCGTAGACCAGTGCGGCCCGGATCACGGAGGGTTCGGCCACGGCGACGATGCGCCCGCCGTCGTCGGCGGGCCTGGTGTCGAGCCAGGCGCCGACGCGAGCGATGAAGGCCAGCAGCGATTCGCCGCCGTGGGGCGTGGACCGGGGATCGGCGAGCCAGGCATCGACGGCCTGGGGTTCACGGGCCATCGCCTCGCCCAGCGTGAAGCCCCGCCACCGGCCCATGTCGCAGTCGCGCAGCGCGAGCTGGACGAGCGGCCCGTACCCGAGGGCGTCGCCGGTGGCACGGCTGCGTGGCGTCGGCGAGCAGTAGCGCAGCTCGGACGCCGCCAGCGACACCAGCTCGGGGGCGGCGCGCTGCACCTCGTCCCAGCCGGCCTGGTCCAGCGGCCGCTCGTCCTGGAAGCGCTCCGCGAGCAGCGAGGAGCTGCGCGCGGCGGCGACGAACGTGACCCGAAGATGCATGCGGAGATGGTGGAGCGCGGGACTCCGCAGGTCAAGGGGGGTTACGCAGGGTATCCGCAAGCTCACTGAAGCGGGTACGCGGAGCGGGCCTGCCGGTGCGGGCCTGCCGGTGCGGGCCTGCCGGTGCGGGCCTGCCGGAGCGGGTACGCGGAGCGGGCTCGCCGGTGCGGGCCTGCCGGAGGCGCGCTCGCCGATTGCGGACCTGCCGGAGGCGGGCGCGCCGATGCGGACCGAGGGGAGCCTGAGCGCCATCCACTGGTCGGGGCGGTCGAGCGGCTCGAAGCCGAGCTTCGCCCAAGGCGTCCCCGCGCCGCGGCTTGCCGCATCGCGCTGCGTGCTCGTCCTCGAACGCCGGACGGTCCGAAGATCTCCGGCGCGGGCCGGCTACAACACCTCCGCGCACGCCGCCCGCAGTCTGCGCACCCCCTCCGTGATCTCCTCCGCCCCCGCCACCGCCGCGAAGCTCAACCGGAGGTGGGCGGCCGGGGGTTCGGCGCTGAAGTAGGGGCGGCCGGGAGTGACGGCGACGCCCGCGCGGAGGGCGGCGGTGACCAGGGCGGACTCGTCCGTGCCGTCGGGCAGGCGCAGCCAGAGATGGTAGCCGCCGAACGGGATGTGGGGGAGGGAGAGTTCGGGAAGGTCCAGGCGCAGCGCGGAGGTCATCGTGTCGCGGCGAGCCTTCAACTCGGCGCTCAGGGCGCGGAGATGGCGGGGCCAGGCGGGTGACCCGACGAGTTCGAGCGCAGCCTCCTGGAGCGGGCGCGGTACGAAGAAGGAGTCGACGACCTGGATGGCGCGCAGCCGCTCGAGTACCGGACCGCGCGCGGCCAGTGCGCTCACCCGGAAGCTCGGCGAGGTCGCCTTGGTCAGCGAGCCGACATGCACGACGACTCCGTCGGGGTCCTCCGCGGCCAGCGGCCTGGGCAGCGGGCCCGAGTCCTCGTGCACCAGACGGCGTACGAAATCGTCCTCGACCACGAACGCACCGGCCTCGCGCGCGATGCGCAGCACCTCGCCCCGCCGCGCGGGCGCGAGGACGGCGCCCGTCGGATTCTGGAACAGCGGCTGGCAGACGAAGACGCGGGCGCCGGTCGCCCTGAAGGCGTCGACGAGCAGTTCCGGCTTCACGCCGTCGGCGTCGACGGGCACCGGCACGGGGCGCAGTCCGGCCGCGCGGGCGATCGCCAGCATGCCGGGGTAGGTCGGCGATTCGACCAGGACCGGCGCCCCGGGCGGCGCGAGCGCGCGCAGGGCGGTCGTCAGCGCGGACTGACCGCCCGCCGCGATGAGCACCTCGGCCGCGGTGATCGCTCCCCCGATCCACCGCGCGAACCACTCGCGCAGTTCCGCGAGCCCCTCCATGGGCGGCCTGGACCAGGCCCCGGGACGGCGCCCAGCCCGGGACAGGGCCGCGCCCATCGCCCGCTCCGGCTGCAGCGACGGGTGCAGATAGCCGCCGTTGAACTCGACGACACCGGGCGGCGGGGCGGCGAGCGAGACGAGGACACCGGACGCGTCCACCGTGCGTGGTACGAGTTCGGCCGTGGCGTCCGCGCTGAGCGCGAGCTCCTGCCAGGCGGTGTCCCCGGCCGGAGCGGGGGCGGTACGCGGCTGCGCCCGGAACGCGCCGGCGCCGGGCCGGGTGACCACAAGACCCTCGGCGGCGAGCTGCGCCAGCGCCCGGGACACCGTCACCGGGCTCACCCGGAACCGCTCCACGAGTGCCCGACTCGACGGCAGCTTTCCACCGGGTGAGTAGCGGTCCAACTCCCGGCGCAGCTGATTCGCCAGATCTCCCACACTGCTACGCTCTTGCATGAGAACACAGGATAGCGCTACCGCCGAGACTTCGATAGCAGTTGTCACCGCCGGGACCGCCGCGAGCGAGACTGCTCGGAGCGCCGCGAACGACACCCTTCGGACCGCTGCGACGGCCCGCCGCTCGGGCACGCTCCAAGCCGCCCTCGGCGTCACGGCCTTCTCCCTGACCTTCCCCTCCACCGCCTGGGGTCTGGAGGGCTTCGGTCCCTGGTCTCTGGTGGCCGTCCGCAGTGTTCTGGCAGCGGTCATCGCGGGTGGCTGCCTTCTGGCGCTGCGTGTTCCCGTGCCGGGCCGACGCCATCTGGCGGGGCTGGCCGTCGTCGCCGCGGGTGTCGTGCTCGGCTTCCCACTGCTGACGACGCTCGCGCTGCAGACATCGACCACCGCCCATGCGGCCGTGGTGGTCGGGCTGCTGCCGCTGACGACCGCGCTGTTCTCGACGCTGCGCACCGGGGCGCGGCCCTCGCGGATGTTCTGGCTGGCGGCCGTCGCGGGCGCGGCCGCGGTGATCGCGTTCACCGTGCAGCAGAGCGGTGGCGCGCTGACCGGCGCGGACGCGTATCTGTTCGGAGCGTTGCTGATCTGCGCGGCGGGCTATACCGAGGGCGGCCGACTGGCTCGCGTCATGCCGGGCTGGCAGGTCATCGGCTGGGCGCTGGTCCTGTGTCTGCCGCTGTCGGTGCCGGGCGCGCTGATCGCGCTGTCGCAGGAGCCCGTGCAGCTGACCATGCACAGCGTGACGGGACTGCTGTGGGTGTCGGTCGTGTCGCAGTTCCTCGGCCTGGTCGTCTGGTACCGCGGCATGGCATCGATCGGAATTCCGAAGGCCAGCCAGTTGCAGCTGGCGCAGCCGCTGCTCACACTGGTGTGGTCGGTACTGCTCCTTGGCGAGCAGCTCACACCGGCCGCACCTCTGACGGCCGCCGCCGTTCTGGTGTGCATCGCACTCACTCAACGAGCGCGGGGCTGACCGGCACGCACGGGCCGGGCCAACCGGCGCCACCGGCCGTAGACTCGCGGCCACGGACCGTTACTCCCGTAAACGACGAGGAGACCGTTCAGATGCGTGCATCCGAGGGCGACCAGCTCGTGCAGCACGGCAGGGTTGTCGGGCAGCACGACAAGGTCGGGGAGATCACCGAGGTCCTGGGAGCGGAAGGCAGTCCCCCGTACCGCGTGAAGTTCGAGGACGGGCACGAGGGAGTGTGCTCACCGGGCCCCGACACCGAAATCCGCCACAAGGACAGGATGCGGTAGCCCGCAGGCAGGAGTTCAACACGGAGTTTTCGCCGGCCGCTGATAGTGGTCGGCGACGACCCGTGCCATCGCGCCGATGCGATCCGCGCCGACCTCCCGGGCCGAGAAGAAGGCGTGCCCGCGCACCTGCGGGTAGTCGCGCGCGAGGGTGAGGTGCCGAGAGAGTTCGGCGGGGTCCTGCCAGGCCCCGGGCTGCGCCGGATCGCCCGCCTTGTACAGCGCCTCACCGACGTACAACAGCACGCCCGTGCCCTCGGCGACCGCCGACCACCAGGGCAGCAGTTGCGCGTAGTCGGCGGCGGCAAGACCGATGTTCCAGTACAGCTGCGGGCAGATGTAGTCGATCCAGCGCTCCCGGACCCACTTCCTGGTGTCGGCGTAGAGATCGTCGTACGTCTGCACGCCCGCCCGGGTCGGCGAGCCGAGCTCGTCGGTGCCCGCATTGCGCCACACCGCGAAGGGACTGATCCCGAAGCGTGCCGCGGGCCGGATCTCCTTGATGCGCGCGGCCATCTCCAGGACCAGAGAGTCGATGTTGTCGCGCCGCCAGGCGGCCCTGTCCGGGAAGCCCGCGCCGTGGACCGCGTACGTCGCGTCGTCGTCGAAGGCCTGGCCGGCGACCGGATACGGGTAGAAGTAGTCGTCCCAGTGCACGGCGTCGATCTCGTACTTCCGCACGGCGTCGAGCATCGCGTCCTGGACGAACCCTCGGACCTGGGGCAGCCCGGGGTCGTAGTAGAGCTTCCCGCCGTAGGGCACGACCCAATCGGGGTGCTCTCGGGCGGGGTGGTTCGCCACGAGCCTCGCCGGGTCGGTGTGGTTGGCGATCCGGTACGGGTTGAACCATGCGTGCAGCTCCAGGCCGCGCGCATGGGCCTCCGTGACGGCGGTGCCCAGCGGGTCCCAGCCGGGGTCCTCGCCCTGGACGCCGGTCAGGTACTGGGACCACGGCTCGTACGGTGAGGGCCAGAACGCGTCGGCCGTGGGGCGCACCTGGAAGATCACGGCATTGAGGCGGAGGCGCACGGCGGTGTCGAGATGGCCGAGGAGTTCGGCGCGCTGCTGGGCGGCGGTCAGGCCCGGGCCCGACGGCCAGTCGCGGTACGAGACGGTGGCCAGCCACATCCCGCGCAGCTCGCTCGCGGCCCGCGCCCGGTCGCGGCCCCGGGAGCTCGGGCCCGGGGATGCCGCGGCATCCCCCGCCGTCGTGAGCCCGGACAGCGTCGCCACTGCCGCCACCGCGAACGCCCGACGTGACAGTCGCCCCATCTCCGCACCCCCGATACCCATCGGATCCGCGCCGTCACGGATCGTCTCCGCGCCCAGCATGCCGGACCCGGACGATCGATCATCGATACTTCGGAGTAACGTGCACGATCGGAGCAGGCACCGAACAACGGGGCTCCTGCCAGTGCCGTAGATCAGCGAAGGGGACGATGTGACCGACATCGAACGCGTCGGAGTCGTGGGCTGCGGCCAGATGGGAGCGGGCATTGCCGAGGTGTGCGCCCGCGCCGGTCTGGACGTCAGGGTCGCCGAGACCACCGGTGAAGCCCTGGAGATCGGCCGCACCCGGCTCTTCAACTCTCTCTCCAAGGCGGCCGACCGCGGAAAGATCTCCGAGGCGGAGCTCAAGGCCACCCAGGACCGGCTCAGCTTCACCACGGACCTCGGCGAGTTCGCCGACCGCGACCTGGTGATCGAAGCCGTCGTCGAGAACGAGCAGGTGAAGACCGAGATCTTCCAGGTGCTGGACCAGGTGGTGACCCGGCAGGACGCGATCCTCGCCTCCAACACCTCCTCGATCCCGCTGGTGAAGCTCGCGGTCGCCACCTCGCGTCCCGACCAGGTCGTCGGCATCCACTTCTTCAACCCGGCCCCGGTGCAGCAGCTCGTCGAGCTGATCCCGGCCCTGACCACCTCCGAGGGCACCCTCGGCCGCGCCCAGCTGTTCGCCGAGAAGGCGCTCGGCAAGCACGCGATCCGCGCCCAGGACCGCTCGGGCTTCGTGGTCAACGCGCTGCTGATCCCGTATCTGCTGTCCGCGATCCGGATGTTCGAGTCGGGCATCGCGAGCCGCGAGGACATCGACAACGGCATGGAGCTGGGCTGCGCCCACCCGATGGGCCCGCTCAAGCTGTCCGACCTGATCGGGCTCGACACGGTGGCCTCGGTCGCGTACTCGATGTACGAGGAGTACAAGGAGCCCCTGTACGCCGCTCCCCCGCTGCTCCAGCGCATGGTGGACGCGGGACGCCTGGGCCGGAAGTCGGGCTCGGGCTTCTACACGTACGGCCAGTGATACCGAAGCGCTGACTACGGTGCGTATATCTCGGGCAAGCGCGGGCCCGGCACTCTTTTCGGTGCCGGGCCCGCGCCATTCACACACCGTGTGCGCGCCGGGCTCGCATATGCCCCTCGCACACGCTCCCCACCTGTCCACCAGGCGAGTTGACTTTCCGTGCGCATGTAAGGGATGTGACGACTACGGAAAGGAGCGGACTCGTGACCGCCGACCCCGAGCATCCCGTGGCCCCAAGGGAACTCGCAGAGTTACGCCGGTCGCTCGAAGTGGGCTTCACCCGCATCGAGGGCGGACTGGCGCTGCTCACTCAGCGCGACGACCAGACCGCCAAGGATCTCGACGACCTGAGCGCACGGGTCGTCGCCCTCGAGCACACCCGCTGGCCACTGCCCACCCTCGCGGCCGTCGCGGCCGTGGGCGCGCTGGCCGTGGCGGTCTGGCAGGCTCTGGGCCACTAGGCCCCAGGACGCATGGGGGGGGACGGATCAGGGCAACGCGTCCTGCCCGAGCCTGAGATGGTGCAGAAGGAGCAGTGCGGCAGCCATGTTGGCGGCCGGGACCTCGCCGCGGGCGACCATGTCGGGGACGAGCTTTAAGGGAACCCATTCCCTTCGGTCCGACTCGAAGTCGTCCACGGGGTGTCCGATGTACGCGCCCTCATCGGCCCAGAAGATGTGGTGCCGGGCGTCGGTGAGCCCGTTCGAGGGCTCGACGCTCATCAGATGCCGCAGGGGTCCCGGCCGCCAACCGGTCTCCTCCTCCAGTTCACGGGCCGCCGCGACGGCGATGTCCTCACCGTCCTCGACGACGCCCGCCGCGAGTTCCCACCCCCAGCTGTCGGTGATGAAGCGGTGCCGCCACAGGAGCAGTACCTCATTGGCCTCATTCACCACAGTGGCCACGGCCACAGGCCGCATCCGTATCAAAAAGTGATCGAGGTGCCGACCGTCCGGCAGCTCCACATCTGCGAGATTGACGCTGAACCAGCGGTTTGCGTACACAGTTTGTTCGTTCTGTTTCGTCCACTGCACGGTTCTGCCACCTTCCGCCGAGTAGATGGCAATATCGCAGCAGGAGGGTCCTCACAGCAGGCTCACAGCGGTCGGGGCACGGTGCAGCGGCAGCGCAGGCACGGTGTTCTGGAGCGGTACGCGATGTTTCCGGAGCACTTGTCTACAGCGGTACGCGCAGTGCCCCGTCGATGAGTTCGGCGGCCTCGGCCGTGCCCGCACAGCCGCTGCGCACCAGGTGTTCGCGTACCGCGCGGAGTCTGTCACGCAGGCGCTGCGACTCCATACCCCGCGCCTGTTCGGCCATTTGGACCGCGGTGGCCACCGCCTTGTCGGCGTTGCCCTGGCGCAGCTCGATCTGGCTGAGCATGGCGAGCCGGTGCACCCGTCCCCGGTCGTGCGCCGGGTTGTCGACAGCGGCTATGGCGTGCTCCCCCGCCGCCACCAGATCGCCGAGGCTGAGCAGCGCCTCCGCCACCTGTACGTTGACCAGGCCCGGCTGGACATAACCGGTCTCGTCGGGCTCGTAGCCCCGACGGATGCGCTCGGCGGCCTGTTCGGCACGCCGTATGCAGGACAGCGCGCTGCTGCCGTCGCCGAGGTGCGCGTACGCCTTGGCCTGCATCGCGTAGAGGTCCGAGGCGAGCGCCGGTGTGATGTGCCGGCCCGCGGCGCGCAGCGCGGCCTCGGCGAAGGCGACGGCCTGCCGGTACTCACGCATGAACAGCGACTGGTTGACGAGCAGGGCTATGACATAGGCCCCAAGTCCCCTGTCCCCGCTGGCCTTCGCCAGGCGCAGCGCCTGGTGGAAGTAGCGCTGGGCCAGTCCGTGCGCGTCGGAGTCGTAGGCACAGATGCCCGCGATGGCGACCAGACCGCCGGTCGCGCGGTGGAGTTGGCGGCCAGTGGCGTCGGTGTAGCTGCCGCGCAGCAGAGGTGCCGTCTCCGAGTTGAGAAAGCCGACGATCCGGGTGCGGGTCGCGATGCCGCCGGCCTTGCGGTACATCTGCTCATAGTGGGCGCGGGCCGCGCGCAGCATCTCGATGTCGGCCATGCTGACGTGGTGGCGTCCGCCGCGCGAGACGTCGACGTCCTCGGGCGGGTTCTCCCACTCCCACACCGGCATCACGGCGGGCGTTCCCGTGACGGCCGGTGCGCCGAGGATGTGCGGGCGCTGCTGCTCGTCGGAGCGCCACAGGGCGGTGGCGCGCTCGACGAAGCCGGAGAGCGAGGTGCCGTGCGGGGTGGACGGCTCGCCGGGCACGCCGAGGCCGATGTCGTCGAGCGTGACCGGCCGGTGGAGCCGGCCGGCGAGCACCTCGCAGATCAGATCGGGCACCTGACCGCGCGGGCGCTGTCCCTTCAACCAGCGTGCCACGGCGGTGTGTTCGTACCTGAGCGCGAGACCGCGCGCTCTCCCCGCCTGATTGACGTGAGCGGCGAGTCCCGCGTGCGAGATGCCGGCCTCGTCAAGAATCGCGTCGAGCAGAGTGTTGGGCTGCATGAAGGCCCCCCGGGTGGCTCGGTGCCGACAGACTAGTGTGTCCCGTTTCACACGGGGTGTGAAACGAGTGCCCGTATCCAGGCAGTACGCGCACTGTCGCAGAGCGTTTCTGGCCGGTTGACTGAAATGCCTCGCAAGAGGCCGGCCGGGCCGCCGGCTCCCCCTCGTACAGTGCGGCGGCCCGATTCCGCGCCGTCCGCCCAGCTGCCTGCCCGACACTCCGTGGCGGGGCGGACGGCTGCGCCGGTTGCACGGCCGCGCGCCCCTAACGGGGCGCGTGGTGGGCCACGGCGTGCCCCTGCTGCAGGGCGACACGACTGCGGTCGTTGCGGAGCACGAGCACAGCCACGTCGTCGGCGGGTCTGCCGTCGGTGTGACGCAGCAGCCCGGTGAGGACTGCGCGCAGGACGGAGTGGGGTGAGACGGGCTGAGTACGGGCGGCTGCGGTGAGTTCGGCCGGGAGTGGGAAGAAGCGGCCCTGGCCGTCGCGTGCGTCCTCGACACCATCGGTGTGCAGGAACAGCAACTCGCCGGGCAGGAGTTGGCCGCAGCGCTCGACAGGCAGCTCGTCCGGAAGCGGGAACGGCCCCAGCGGGGGCAGCGGGTCGGCACGTACGAGTGGATCGGCCCGGCCGCCGCTGAGCAGATACGGCCACGGATGACCGCAGTTGAGGGCGTACACCTCGCCGTCGCGGCGGATCTCCAGCAGCAGCACGGTGACGAACTCCTCGGCGACCGGACTGTCGGGATCGAGCCCGGACGAGGGGTGCTCGGCCCGGGCCCGCTCGCGCAGATGCCGGGCCAGCGCGCGCTCGAGTCTCCTCAGTACGCAGCCGAGTTCGGGCTCGTCGTGCACGGCCTCTCGGAAGCTGCCGAGGACGGCGGCGACAGTTCCGATGGCGCCGATGCCATGTCCACGGACGTCGCCCATGACGATCCGTACGCCGTGCTCGGTGGCGATCACCTCGTACAGGTCACCGCCGACGCTCGCGCCACGGTCGGCGGACAGCTGGGCCGCGGCGACGCTCAGCCCGTCGATGCGTGGGGGCAACGGCCGCAGCAGCACGTTCTGGGCGGCGCCCGCGACCTTGCGGATCTGCCTGAGCTCCCGCAGCAGCGCCCTTCTGATGTGGAGTATCAGGCCCGTGCCGACCGCGAAGAAGACGGCGCTGGTGACGATCCGGGCGCCGAGCCCGTTCTGCTGCGCCACCGGGCAGGTCAACTTGTACGTGATCGCCATCGCGCCCCAGGCCATGGGCAGACCCATGCCGAGCGCCCTGTGCAGCGGTGGGCGCTCGGCCCGGCGAACCGTGCGGTCGAGGCCGCCACGCGGGACACGTCCGCGGACCAGCCGGGGTCTTGCTCCCCGCACCGCCCGAGTGAGCCCGGCCCGCAGGGCGTCGCCTCGGCTCCGTGCCCCGAGGCCCGCCCGGGCCACCCGTGAATGCGTCCGGGGCGTTGCCCTGCAGGGAGCCCCAGCCTTGATACGGATCATGCCGATTGGCCCCCCAATAGGCCCTGACAGCGCAGACGGCCTCCGAGAGGCTGGTCCGATTCTGTCGACCGCATGCCCCGATCGAGCCAGATCGCCCGGAGTTGTCACCCGAATGAGTGAGGTGCCCTCGGATACATGCATTTATGCAGGTAGATGCCGGGGGGAGCGCCCCTGGAAGGGCCGCGGGGCTGTGGCATTCTGCGGCTCGGCTGCGTGGGCGCGACCGGCCACCACCCGACAACCACGCCCCGAAAGGCGCGCGAGGCCGAGACATCCTGCGGCTCCGCCACGTGGGCGCGACCAGCCACCACCCGACAACCACGCCCCGAAAGGCGCACGGGGAACTGCGCGGTCAGCCACGACGTAGCCGCAGCCGACAAACGACCCGCAGTTCCCCGGCACAACCGGCGGAGCCCTTAGGCTCCGCGCAACACCGCCCCCGTGCGCTCAGCGGCAAGCGACACCGCCGCGTCGCGGGCCGCGGACGCCTCGTCCACGGTCAGCGTGCGGTCGGCGGCACGGAACCGCAGCGCGTACGCGAGGGACTTCTTGTCCTCACCGAGCTGCTCGCTGTTCTCGTAGACGTCGAACAGCCGGATGGATTCCAGCAGTTCACCCGCGCCCTCGCGGAGCGCGGCCTCGACGTCCGAGTGCGGGACGACCTTGTCGACAACCAGCGCGACGTCCTGCGTGGCGACCGGGAAGGTCGAGATCTTCGGGCCCTTGGGGAGGCCCTCGCTCGCCTGCTCCAGCGCATCCAGGTCCAGCTCCATCGCGCAGGTGCGCGCGGGCAGGCCCAGGGTCTTCAGGACACCGGGGTGCAGCTCACCGGCGTAGCCGATGACCTGCTCCGCGCCGCCCACACGGACCGCCAGCTCGGCGCAGCGGCCCGGGTGCCACGGGCCGTACTGACCCGAGCGGACGAGGAGTTCGGTCCCCGCCTCGCGGGCCAGAGTGCGCGCGGCCTCGATCGCGTCGGCCCAGTCGGCCGGGCGGCCCTTGCCCCACCAGCCGGCCTGCTCCCGTGCGCCCGCGAGGACGACGGCGGCGTGCCGGGGCTGGACGGGGAGCGCGGCGGTGAGCGACGCGATCTCCTCGTCGGTGGGGCGGCGGTCGACGGGCAGCCGCCCGGCGATCCGCAGCTCCTCCTGCGGGTGGAAGACCAGGCCCGTCTCGAAGAGCGCCAGGTCGTGCGAGCCCCGCCCGTCATTGCGGCGCAGGGCCTGGAGCAGGCCCGGCAGCAGCGTCGTGCGGAGCGCGGGCTCCTCGTCGGAGAGCGGGTTGACCAGCTTGACGACCTTGCGATTCGGGTCGTCGGCGGCCAGGCCGAGCTGGTCGAAGGCGGGCTCGCCGATGAACGGGTAGTTCGGCGCCTCGACGTATCCGGCACCGGCCAGGGCGCGGCCGATACGGCGGTGCAGCCGCTGCCGTTCGGTGAGGCCGAGGCCCGCGGGGGGCTTGGGCAGCGTGGAGGGCAGGTTCTCGTAGCCCTCGAGACGGATGACCTCCTCGGCGAGGTCGTTCGGGTCCGTCAGGTCGGGCCGCCAGGACGGCACGGTGACGATCAGCTCGTCCTGCCCGTAGACGTCGCAGCCGACCTGCTGGAGACGGCGTACGACGGTCTCGCGGCCGTAGTCGACACCGGCCACCTTGTCCGGGTGGTTGGCCGGGATGCTGATGGTGTGCGGCGCGGAGGGCGCGATGACCTCGGTGACCCCGGCGTCGGCGGTGCCGCCCGCGAGGAGCACCAGCAGGTCGACGGTCCGCTGGGCAGCGGCGGAGGCGGCCAGCGGGTCGACGCCGCGCTCGAAGCGCTTGGACGCCTCGGAGGCCAGCTTGTGCCGACGGGACGTGCGCGCGATGGAGATCGCGTCGAAGTGCGCGGCCTCGATGACGACCTCGGTGGTGGTGCCCTCGGTGTCGTCGATCTCGGTGTGGGCGCCGCCCATGACGCCCGCGAGGCCGATCGGACCGCGGTCGTCGGTGATCACCAGGTCTTCGGCGTCGAGCGTGCGCACGACCCCGTCGAGCGTGGTGAGCTTCTCGCCATGCGCGGCCCGGCGCACGCCGATCGCGCCCTGGACGCGGGAGCGGTCGTACGCGTGCAGGGGCTGGCCGAGCTCCAGCATCACGTAATTGGTGATGTCGACGGCGAGCGAGATCGGGCGCATGCCCGCCTTCTGCAGGCGCCGCTTCAGCCAGATCGGGGATCGTGCCTCGGAGTCGAGACCCGTCACCGTGCGCGCCGCGAAGCGGTCGCAGCCGAGCGGGTCGGAGACCTGCACGGGGTAGCCGAACGCGTTCGGCCCCGGTACGTCGAGCAGCGCCGGGTCGAGCAGCGGCCGCCCGTACGCGATGGCGGCCTCGCGGGCCACACCGCGCAGCGACAGGGCGTAGCCGCGGTCGGGCGTGACGGCGATGTCGAGGACCTCGTCGACGAGCTGGAGCAGCTCGATGGCGTCGGTGCCGACCTCGTGCTCCGGCGGCAGGACGATGATGCCGCCGCTGCCGTCGTCGCCCATGCCCAGCTCGTCGCCGGAGCAGATCATGCCGTGCGAGGTCCTGCCGTACGTCTTGCGCGCGGCGATCGCGAAGTTGCCGGGCAGGACAGCGCCGGGCAGGACCACGACGACCTTGTCGCCGACGGCGAAGTTGCGGGCGCCGCAGACGACCTCCTGCGGCTCACCCGTGCCGTTGGCGGTGCCGACGTCGACGGTGCAGAAGCGGATGGGCTTCTTGAAGCCCTCCAGCTCCTCGATGGTCAGCACCTGGCCGACGACCAGGGGGCCCTTGAGGTCGGCGCCGAGCTGCTCGACGGTCTCGACCTCGAGACCGGCGGCAATGAGCTTGGCCTGGACGTCGCGCCCGGTCTCCGTCGCCGGCAGGTCGACGTACTCCCGCAGCCAAGAAAGCGGGACCCGCATCAGATCTCCATCCCGAACGGCCGGGTGAACCGGACGTCACCCTCGACCATGTCTCGCATGTCTTCGACGTTGTGGCGGAACATCAGCATCCGCTCGATGCCGAACCCGAAGGCGAATCCGCTGTACTTCTGTGGGTCGACGCCGCAGGCGACAAGGACCCGCGGGTTGACCATGCCGCAGCCGCCCAGCTCGATCCAGCCCTCGCTGGAGCAGGTCCGGCAGGGGCGGTCGGGGTTGCCGACGGACTCGCCCTTGCAGACATAGCAGAGCATGTCCATCTCGGCGGACGGCTCGGTGAAGGGGAAGTAGTTCGGGCGCAGCCGGGTCTTCATGTCCGAGCCGAAGAGCGACTGCACCATGTGGTCCAGGGTGCCCTTGAGGTCGGCCATGGTCAGACCCTCGTCGATGGCCAGGAGCTCGATCTGGTGGAAGACCGGGGTGTGCGTGGCGTCCAGCTCGTCCGTGCGGTACACGCGGCCCGGGCACACGATGTAGACGGGCGGCTCGCGGTCGAGCATGGCGCGGGCCTGCACCGGCGAGGTGTGCGTGCGCAGCACGACACCGGACTCGCCGTGGTCGCCCGTCGGGCCCTCGACGAAGAAGGTGTCCTGCATCTGGCGTGCCGGATGGTCCGGGCCGAAGTTCAGGGCGTCGAAGTTGAACCACTCCGCCTCGACCTCGGGGCCCTCGGCGACCTCGTACCCCATGGACACGAAGACGTCCGCGACCCGCTCCATCATGGTGGTCAGCGGGTGGCGGGCGCCGGCCGGTACGCGGTCGTGGGGCAGCGTGACGTCCACCGCCTCCTCGACCAGCACCCGGGCGTCGCGCTCGGCCTCCAGCTCGGTCTGGCGGGCGGCGAAGGCCTTGTTCACGGCGCCGCGGGCCTGGCCCACACGCTTGCCGGCCTCGGCCTTGGCGTGCGGGGGCAGGGCGCCGATCTCGCGGTTGGCGAGGGCCAGCGGCGAGGTGCCGCCGGTGTGGGCGACCTTGGCCTCCTGGAGCGCGTCGAGGTCACCGGCGGCCGCGAAGGCGGCGAGCGCCTCGTCCCGCATGCGCTCGATCTCTTCCGGTTTCAAGGCCTCGACCTCTACAGGGTCGTACGACTTATTCGGTGCCGACATCTCTTCCCGTGCTTCCGGTTGCTGGCGGATGGTCCCCGTCGACGACTCGGAGACGAATCGTCCACATTGAGGGACGCAAAGGTGCCAAAGGCCGAGTCTAACGGGGTGGGAGCCTGCCTCGGACGCGCAGTCCAAGGGGTGGCTCCGGTGCGCGTGCGCCCGTGGGGCCTCTTCGGCGTTACAGCAGATACGCCGGGGTGCTCACGGGCAACGTAAATCGGAACTCGGCGCCGGCGCCGGGGGCGCGGCCGACCGTGATGGTGCCGCCGTGGGCCTCGACGATGCCCTTGACGATGTAGAGCCCGAGCCCGGTGCCGCCGCGCTTGCTGCCCCGCCAGAAGCGGGTGAAGACGCGGTTCATGGACTCCTCCGGGATGCCGGTGCCCTCGTCGCTCACGGTGACCGACGTGGCCGCGTACTCGCCGTCCTCCCGCTCGCGCGGGGACGCCGAGGGCGCTACATCAATCGTGACGGTTCCCTCGCCGTGGCGCACCGCATTTTCGATCAGGTTGCTGAGCACCTGGTCGATCTTGTCGGGGTCCGCCCAGAGGGCGGGCAGGGGCTGCTCGATGCGGAGCAGGAAGCGGTCGGCGGGCTGGCCCGAGGTGACGTAGGCCTGGATGTGGCGGCCGACGGCGGCGCCGATGTCGACGGGCTGGCGGCGCACCTCGAGGCGCCCGGAGTCGATGCGGGAGATGTCGAGCAGCTCGGCGATGAGCCGCGTGACGCGGTTGGCATCGGCGTCGACGGTCTCCAGCATGAGCTTCTTCTGGTCGTCGGTGAAACGCTCCCACTTGGCCAGCAGCGTCGCGGTGAAGCCTTTGACGGAGGTGAGGGGCGAGCGCAGTTCATGGGCGACCGTGGCGATCAGCTCGGCGTGGCTGCGCTCGGTGCGGCGGCGGGCCTCGGTGTCGCGCAGGGAGACGACGACGCGGTGGACGGGGCCGGTGGGGTGCGTCCGGACATAGCGAGCCGAGACGAGGACCTCACGGCCGCCGGGCAGCAGCAGATTGCGCTCGGGCTGGCCGTTGCGGATGGCGAGACCGCTGTACGGGTCGGTCAGCTGCCACCAGCGGCGGCCCTCCAGGTCTTCCAGGGGGAGGGCGGACTCGAGTGGGCGGCCGAGGGCCTCGGCGGGAGGAACGGCGGTGATACGAGCCGCGGCGGCGTTGAAGCAGATCACCCGGCCCTGCTCGTCGGCGACGACGAGTCCGTCGGGCAGGTCGTCGGGGTCGATGCCCAGCTCTGCTCCGAGCTCGGTACCGGGGTCGACCGCGGTGTCGGCTCCGAGTGCGGCGTCGCGCTCGGCGGCGCGCTCACCGCGCCGGGACGCGGGTGTACCGCGCACGTCCCGTGCTCGCGGCGCCTTCTGCGCACCGCTCGTGCCGACACTCATCCCCGTACCCCACCTCTCGTCTGGCAGTGGGCCCCGAGCCCGTCACCCTACTAGCTGTCGGTGACGGAACGGCACCCTCCGGAGGCGCGCTGTGCACGGGCGGATGCATAGAGACATACGGCGGCGGCCGTGGCGAGGTTCAGGCTCTCGGCCTTTCCGTGAATCGGAACGCGCACGACGGCATCGGCCAGCGCGCGGGTCTCCTCCGGAAGCCCCCATGCCTCGTTCCCGAACACCCAGGCGGTGGGCCCGCCCATGGTCCCCTTGTCGAGTTCGTCGTCGAGATCGTCGTCACCGGCGCCGTCGGCGGCGAGAATCCGTACCCCGGCATCCTTGAGCCCCTGCACGGCCCGCTCGACGGGCACGCCGACCGCGACGGGCAGATGGAACAGGGAGCCGACCGAGGCCCGTACAGCCTTGGGGTTGTAGAGATCGACGGACGCGTCGGTGAGGACGACGGCCTCCGCGCCCGCGGCGTCCGCGCACCGCAGCACCGTCCCGGCGTTCCCGGGGTCCCGGACGTGCGCGAGTACGGCGACGAGCTTGGGCGCGGCCCGGAGGATCTCCTCGAACGGGGTGTCCAGGAAACGGCAGACCCCGACCAGCCCCTGCGGGGTCACGGTGGTCGAGATGTCGGCGATCACCGCCTCGTCGGCGAGATGCACGCGCGCCCCGGCGTCCCGGGCCTCCCCGACGATGTCGGCGTACCGCTCCGCCGCCTCGACGGTCGCGAAGAGCTCCACCAGGGTGGTGGCGCCGCCGGACCGGTGCGCCGCCGCCTCCCGGACGGCCTGCGGCCCCTCGGCGAGGAACAGCTGCTCCTTCCCCCGAAAGTTCCGCTTCGCCAGCCGCCGCGCGGCAGAGACACGAGGCGAGCGCGGGGAGATCAACTCGGGGGCGGCAGCCATGGGTTCACCTTCGGTGGGTTACGGAGATTTGTTCAACGGCCGCCGCGCGGGGCTGAACCGACGACGGGGAAGACGGAGGGTCTCGCACCTGCTGCCGAGCACGACAGCCGACTGCCGACAGCCGACTGCCCACCGCCACCGCGGCTACGGCTGCGACTGCGACTGCGACTGCGACTGCGACTGCGACTGCGGGCCAGTATCCGGAGAGCCTGAGGCGTCAGCCGCGGCGACGACCGACGCCTTCAGCAGCGGCGGTGAGCCGGGAGCCCCGCCCTGGCCCGGGGGCGCGCGGAAACTTCCCGCGGCTGCTTCGCCCACGGCCGCGCGCCGCGGCGCGGGCGAGCATGTCGCGCCACAGCAGCGGGTGACGCTTCCCGTCTGCGGTGCGGTCTCTTTCCGCCGTGGCGGGTGAGCTCCTTGCCGCGGAGCCGCCTCTTCCCGCCGCGACGGCGGTCAGCCGCGACGGCCGACTCCGGCGATACAGAGATCGATACAGAGAGATGGAACCGGGCGGAGCGACGCGCAACGTACGGTCCCCAGCCCTGCCGGAGACGGCCCCCGCGGCCGAAGCGACCGCCACCTTGCGCGCGCCGCACGGCGGCCGGCCCACGCCCGCACGGCCCGCGCAGCCGGAGCTGACTGTGGTGTCACACAGCCGGCCGGTCACCGCACAGAGCAAGCGCGGCCCAAACGCACATGGACCCGCAAGCCGCGAGGCAAGCGGGTCCACAGCTACGTCCGGCTCAAGCCAGCGCGAGCGTCACGCGGCCTTCGGCGCGTTGACGTCCGACGGCAGCGCCTTCTGCGCGACCTCGACGAGCGCGGCGAACGCGTTGGCGTCGTTGACGGCCAGCTCAGCGAGGATCTTGCGGTCGACCTCGACGTTCGCGGCCTTCAGACCCTGGATGAAGCGGTTGTAGGTGATGCCGTTGGCGCGGGCAGCGGCGTTGATGCGCTGGATCCACAGCTGACGGAAGTCGCCCTTGCGCTTCTTGCGGTCGTTGTAGTTGTAGACCAGGGAGTGGGTGACCTGCTCCTTGGCCTTGCGGTACAGACGCGAACGCTGACCGCGGTAGCCGCTGGCGGCTTCGAGAATCGCCCGGCGCTTCTTGTGGGCGTTGACTGCCCGCTTGACGCGTGCCACTTGTTAACTCCTTGTAGCGGGGCCGTGGTGGTCGTCACACGGCCCGAAATCGATTGGGTCCCGGTCCAGACGTACGGCGCTCAGGCGCCGATACGTCACTTGCCGAGAAGCTTCTTGATCTTCTTGGCGTCGCCCGGGGCCATCTCGGCGTTGCCGGTGAGGCGGCGCGTCAGGCGCGACGACTTGTGCTCGAGCAGGTGGCGCTTGCCGGCGCGCTCACGGAGCACCTTGCCGGAGCCGGTGACCTTGAAGCGCTTGCTGGCACCGCTGTGCGACTTGTTCTTCGGCATAGCGCCGTTCTCTCCTCGTCAGTGGCGTTCCGATGCCCGGTCGTTAAACCGGGCACGGTGGAACGTCATGTATGTATCGGTTGTCATCCCTGGACGGGTGTCCCAGGACTCCACGGACTCTCGCCCGTGACACCCGGGGCCTTCGCCCTGGGATCAGGCCTCGGCGGAAGCCTCGGCCGGGGCCTCGGCGGTCTCGGCGTCGGTCGTCTCGGCGTCAGCCGTCTCGGCGGCGTTCTGCGAGCGGCCCGGGTTGGCCTTCGCTTCCGCCTTGCGAGCCGCCTGGGCCTCACGGGCCTCGGCCATCGCCTCGGTCTTCTTCTTGTGCGGACCGAGAACCATGATCATGTTTCGGCCGTCCTGCTTCGGGTTCGACTCAACGAAACCGAGGTCCTCGACGTCCGACGCGAGACGCTGCAGCAGTCGGTAGCCGAGTTCCGGCCGGGACTGCTCGCGACCACGGAACATGATCGTGATCTTGACCTTGTCGCCCTGCTTGAGGAACCGGACGACGTGACCCTTCTTGGTGTCATAGTCGTGCGGGTCGATCTTCGGCCGGAGCTTCATTTCCTTGATGACCGTGTGCGCCTGGTTCTTGCGCGCCTCACGGGCCTTCATGGCCGACTCGTACTTGAACTTCCCGTAGTCCATGAGCTTGCAGACCGGCGGGCGCGCGTTCGCGGCCACCTCGACCAGGTCGAGGTCGTACTCCTGCGCAAGCTCCAGGGCCTTGGCAAGCGGAACAATCCCGACCTGCTCGCCACTGGGACCGACAAGTCGCACCTCTGGAACGCGAATCCGGTCGTTGATGCGGGGCTCGGCGCTGATGGATCCTCCTCGGTAGCACCACACGGCGGTCTGGCGGACAGCCGCGTATGTCTCTGATGACATGTGGACCAACCACCGCGGGGAATGAAAAATGCCCCGGACGGTACACAGGCGGGGCTCCAAGGAATACCGGAGCACCGCCGCGGTGAACCGCGGGGCGCACTTTCGGGCGACTCCACCGTCCGTACGGAACGGTGGTGGCCGCCTGACCGGGGTGACCCGCCGTCCCGAAGGACGGTCAGGTGGGAGATCGGAGCCTCCACTTGTGGGCCGGACACATACGTCTCCGGCCGGTCGTTACACAAGGCTAGCAGCTCCCCGGGGGAGGCGCGAACCGGTGTGCACCGGACAGTGCGCACCGGACTCCCCCGCACGGGGCGGGCGCGCCGGGGCCTATCGTGTGGGGCATGAGTGACACCCCTCCCCAGACGCCCGACTACGACACCATGGCCCGCGACATCGCCGAGGTCCCCGCGGTCGAGGTGATCGTGACGGTCGCCGTCAACCTGATGAGCGCCGCCGCAGTGAAACTCGGTCTGACCGAGGAGGGCGACAAGTACAAGGACCTCGACGAGGCGCGCAAGCTGGTTACCGCGCTGGCCGGTCTGCTCGACGCGAGCGCGACCGAGATCAGCTCCTTCCACGCGGCACCGCTGCGCGACGGTCTGAAGTCGCTGCAGCTGGCGTTCCGCGAGGCGTCGATCGTCCCGGACGAGCCCGGCCAGGGCCCGGGCGAGAAGTACACGGGTCCGGTGTACGGCTAGATCTTCAGGAACGTACGTACAAGGGCTCGCCCGGCGGCGTCGCCCCGGCCGGCAGCAGTGCCAGGTCGAGGCCGCGCACCAGGCGGGCCCTCAGCGTTTCGTCGGCCGCGAGCCGCTCGGCGACCGCGCGGGCGGTCTCGGCGGGGGCGGCGGACGGGTCCAGTACGAGGGCGAGGGTGCCGTCGGCCTGCCCGGGGCCGAGGTGGGCGCGGACCACCAGGGGCTCCGCGGCGACCGCGGCCCGTACCGCTGCGACGACGGCCGGATCGGCCAGCGGGTCGACGGACGTGCGCCCCTCGGCGAGGGCCAGCAGGGCCGGGCCGGTCAGCTCGTAGGGCACGGGGCCCGCCAGGTCCAGCACGATCGTGTCGGCCTTCTCGTGCGCCGCCGCCTGCAGGGCCCGGTGCAGGGGTACGGCGACGGGGCGGGCCTCGGGGTCCCAGCGGGCCAACGACTCGGTGGAGGTGAAGGCGGGCAGCGCCGTGCGGCTGCCGGCCTTCAGGGTCGGCACCGCCATGTCACTGGTCTTCTCATGGCGGAGGCCGTTCTCGTCCTCCTCGGCCTCGCCGAGGACGGCCACGACGGGTACGAGCAGCCGGGCCCCCTTGAGCGCCTCCAGAACCGGCCGCACGGCGGTGCGGTCCTCGGCCCAGGCCGCGAGCGCCGCGCTCAGCCCGGGGTCGGCGGAGCCGTCGTCGTCGGAGAAGCCGGAGTCGGGAATGTTCTTGTTCGCCACGGTCCCCGACCCTATCGGGGGGATGCTGCTGCGCTTGTGCGGCCCCTGAAACCTCGCGGTGACAGGACTCATGCGTTTCTCAGCCTTCGCTGACACACATCTAACATTCGTCTAACCGCGGGCACAGGCCCGGCACCCAGCATCGCGGGATGGACCGTCACAGAGCCCGCGGGCGCCGCGCCCGACCTTCCCGACGCAAGCCAGTCCTCCATGTTCTGGTGGCCTCCGCCGTCCTTGTGGGCGGTACGGCGGCCGGAACGGTGTACGTGAAGGCACAGGCGCACGACGGCCCTGGCCCCGTATCGTCGTCCCCGACCTCGGCATCGTCCTCGGTATCGTCCTCGGTATCGCCGACCGTCAGCGAGGAGGCCTCGGTGGAACCAGTGGCGGAGCCCGCGGTGGACCGGGACGCGCTGCTGACCAAGGCGATGAAGGCGGTGACCGCGGAGGACGGCGGCGAGCTGTCGGTCGCGGTTCTCGACCTCGACTCCGGTGAGAGCGCCGCGTACGGCGAGGGCACCTTCGACACCGCGAGCATCGTCAAGGTCGACATCCTGGCCACGCTGCTGCTCCAGGCCCAGGACGCGGACCGGCATCTGACGGCCCAGGAGAAGACGTACGCCACCTCGATGATCGAGAACAGCGACAACACCTCCGCGTCCGCCCTGTGGCGCACGATCGGGCAGGCGGACGGCCTCGCCGCCGCCAACAAGCGCTTCGGGCTGACCGGTACAGAGGGCGGGGACGGCATGCTGTGGGGTCTGACGCAGACCACCGCGGCCGATCAACTGACCTTGCTGCGGCAGGTGTTCGGGGACAACTCGGAACTCGGCGAGAGTTCGCGGACATACCTTCAGAGGCTCATGGGTGGCATCGCCGCCGATCAGCACTGGGGGGTGTCGGCCGCGGCCGACGGCTCCGAGTGGGCCCTGAAGAACGGGTGGTTGGCGCGCAGCACGACCGGGCTCTGGGACATCAACAGCATCGGGCGGGTCACGGTCGACGGACACGACTATCTGGTGGCGACGCTGTCGAACGGCAACTCGACGAAGGCGAAGGGGATTTCACTGGTGGAGGCGGCGGCGCAGGCGGCGGTCTCCGCCTTCCAGGACACGGCCGACAACTGAGGCCGTAGGCCGCCGACAGTTGGGGCGTGCGCGCCTCGGTCGTGCAGGCGGGGGCGGAAAACACACGGTTCGGCCATACGCCTGTCTCGAAGGCGACGCTACAAGCCGTACCGGCGTGCGCCCCTGCGACCGCGCCACAGCACGACCGCCGTCGCCAGCAGGACCGCGCCGAGGCCGCCCGCGAGGGGGCCCGCCCAGCCGAAGGAATTCTCGTCGTCCGCGGGGGTGTCGGGGCCCGAACCGAAGTACTTCTGTCCGTACGCCGCCGAGTGGAGCCCTTCGGGCTTGAGGCGGTCGGCCGCCTTGATCGCGGCGGCGGGGTCGATGAAGCCGAAGCCGCGGGAGTCGTCGTGACCGCCGGCGGGGGCGTTGCGGGCCGTGTCCTCGAGGAGCTGTTTGATCTGCGCCGGGGACAGGCCCGGGTGGGCCGCCTTGATGAGCGCGACCGCGCCGGACACGAACGCGGAGGCCGCGCTGGTGCCCCAGCCCTCGTAGTACCGGTCGTCCGGGTCGGCGATGACGACGTCGACGCCGGGGGCGCTGACGGTGGCGTACCAGCGGCGGGTGGAGAACGAGGCGCGGGTGCCGTACTGGTCGACAGCGGTCGCGGTGATCACGCCCGGATAGGCGGCCGGGTAGGAGACGTGGTCACCCTTCTCGCCGCCGTTGCCGGCCGAGGCCACGACGACCACGTCCTTCTTCAGGGCGTACTGGACGGCCTCGTCCTCGGCGGGTTCGGGGTGCGCGGACTTGGAGTCGTCGCCGAGGGAGAGGTTGATGACGTCGGCGCCGTGGTCGGTGGCCCAGCGGATGCCTTCGGCGAGCGCGTTGCCACGGGTGTTGCGGGCCTTTGTACGGGCGGAGTCGCCGTCTTCGAGGATGACCCGGACGGGGAGGATCTTGGCCTTGGGAGCGATGCCCATGACGCCGTCGGCGTCGCCCGCGCCATGGCCGTGCCCCGCGATGATGCCCGCCATGGCGGTGCCGTGCCGGGCCCAGGCCCGGTCGCCGCGGCTCGCGCCGAAGCCGACCATGTCCTTGCCGGTGAGGACGTTGCCCGCGAGATCGGGGTGTCGGGCGTCGACGCCGGTGTCGAGGACCGCGACGGTGATGCTCTTGCCCTTGGTCGTGCGCCAGGCCTCCTGGGTGTGCATCGCGTCGAGGGCCCACTGCTGGCCGCGTATGCCGTCGGCGTGCGCGGCGGTCGGCGGCACCAGGGCGAGAGAGGCGGCCAGCAGGACGCCGAGGAGACCGGCCCTGCGGGGCGGTCCGGCCGTACGGGTCATGACGGCTTCTCCGTGGCCGAGGTGACGGTCTTGCGGAGGCCTCGCTCCACGCGGTCGGCGAGGCCCTGTGCCTCGTGGCCGAGGCCCGCCTGGGCCGGGGCCGTGGTCGCGCCGGGTTCCATGGCGTCGGCGGCGGGCTGCGGGGCGGTGACGATGCGGCCGTCGGCGAAGCCGGAGACGGCATAGACGACGACAGGGGCGTCGGTGAGGAACGACACCGTCCAGGAGGCGCGCTGGGCGTCGCCGAAGTCCTCCGCGTCGGTGCCCTTCGCGGCGTACGGGCGGGGCATCAGGTCGGTGCGCCGGTCCAGGCCCTCTTTCTGGAAGCGGGCCTTCAGCGAGGTCATGGCCGCCGCGTCCGCCTTGGTGAACAGCAGCCCGACCGTGGTGACATGGCTGCGGGTCGCGTCCGTGTACGTGGCGCGCAGCAGGCGCAGGCAGCCGACCGGCGCCAGGGCCTTGCGCAGGAGCGGGTCGAAGGCGTCCTTGCAGCCGCGGTCGGGGGCGACGGCGATACGGGTCCAGGTGCGGTCGGAGCCGCCGGGGCCCGCGCCCACGCCCCGCACGGTGGGCGGGAAGAGCTGGTCCACGGGCACGCTGTGCCAGAGTTCTGCGGCCGCCGCGAAGGCGCCTCGCGAGCCGGGCCCGTCCGTGCTGTCGCCGGTCAGCCAGCTCCCCGTCAGCGCACCGCCGATGAGGCCGAACCCGAGCACGACACAGGCCGCGGCCGCCACGGTACGGAGCCGGGTACGGCTGCCGAGCGGGCGCGGCCGTGCGGTGTCGTCGTCGTACGTCTCGGGCTGCGCGAACGATACGAAGGGGCGCTCCACGCTCGGGGTGTTCGACGGGGGTGGCGGAACGGGGCGTTCCGCCGGTTCCGCGGCCGGGATGGGGCGCAGCCGCCGGGTGGTCTCCGTGGGCCTCTCCCGGGGCACGGCGGCACGCCGCTCGGCGGGCGCCGGGGGCGCGTCCGGGAACCGTGCGGAGGCTGCGGGCGGAGGCGGAGGCATCTCACTCGACCGCCGCTCGGGACGCAGTTCCGGGAACCGCCGGGCCTCCGGCACAGAGGACCGCGGGGCACGCGTGACCTCCGCCGCCGAAGGTGACGTATCGGGCACATCCGACGTATCTGCCGAGGAGTCGAAGAAGTCGAAGGACCTCGACGGCGAGGGCACGCGCCCCGCACGGGACAGCGCGCCGGCACTGGTCACCCGGGGACCGTCACCGCCCGCCGAGGGCGAACCGAAGTCCTCCCCCGCCGAAGGCGGCTCCACGGGGCGGGACGGCAGCGACGGGGCACCGCTCGACCGCGAGGCCGCGCGCAGCGCAGCGTCCACCGGCCGGGGCAATGGGGCATCGCCGGTCGGCTCGGCCGACGGCGCGGCGTTGCTGACCGGCACCGTCGCGGGGCGCGGCGGAACCGACGGGACGTCACCCGACACCAGATCCCGTGCGGGGGGCGACGAAGCCTCGCCGAAAGGCGGCTCCACCGGGCGGGGCGGCAGATCGGTCCGGCGGGGCGACGAGGTCTCACCCGCGGGCGAAGTCGTCGGGCGGGACGGCAGCGGCGCGGTGTCGCCCGGCAGCGGATCCCGCGAGGGCCGCGGCGGGGCGTAGCCGGGGGGCGGGGTCGTGGGACGGGGCGGCGTCAGGGACTCCGCGCTCGACAGGGCCTCGTCGCGCGACGGGGTCGTGGTGTCCGACGGGGTCGTGGTGTCCGACAGGGTCGTGGTGTCTGACGGCGGCGTGGCCTCCGGCGGACGCGTGGAGGCGGGCGGCGTCGTGGGGCGCGGGGGGAGGGAGGCGCGGCGCGCTTCCGTGCTCATGGACCCCCCGTTTCCTCGTACCCGGGCCGACGGACCGCCTCGGAGCTCGGCGGGGCCGTTTCACCTGTGCGGAAGGGAACCCCGCCACGGGCACGCATACCCGTACCGGTGCACCGTCACCCCGGGCATGGCCCGCCGGGGCAAGGTCGTTCCTCCTGCGTCCGCGTCACTCTACGGGTTGACCCCGGCCCGGAGGGAACCAGTCCGGGGGCCCGGGGCATCTGCCCGGAACGTCCCCCTACCCTGCGGTAATCGAGTCTGGCAGGCTTCGGTCATGACTGCCCGCGCCGCAGACAGGGCCCGCTACGACCGGGCCACCGCTCACCTCGACGCCCCCGTCGCGATCGTGGACCTGGAGGCCTTCGACGCGAACGCGGACGATCTGGTCCGCCGAGCCGCCGGCAAGCCGATCCGCGTCGCCAGCAAGTCCCTGCGCTGCCGCGCCTTGCTCGAACGCGTCCTGGACCGGGACGGCTTCGCGGGCATCATGTCCTTCACCCTCGCCGAGTCCCTGTGGCTGGCCAGGTCCGGCTTCGACGACGTGCTGCTCGCCTATCCGTCGGCGGACCGCAAGGCGTTCGCCGAGCTGACCAGTGACCCCAAGCTCGCCGACGCCGTGACCGTCATGGTCGACGACCCGGCTCACCTGCGTCTCATCGACGAGGCGCGACAGGGCGGCACCGAAGTCGTGCGCGTTTGCCTGGAGTTGGACACTTCCCTCAAGCTGCTCGGCGGCCGGGTCCGGGTCGGGGCCCTGCGCTCGCCGCTGTACTCACCCGCCCAGGTCGCCGAGATGGCCCGCGCCGTCACCCGGCGGCCGGGGTTCAAACTCGTCGGGATCATGGCGTACGAGGGCCACATCGCGGGCGTCGGTGACGCGGTCGAGGGGCGGCCCCTGCGCTCCCGTGCCGTCCGGCTGATGCAGGCCACCGCCCGGAAGGAGCTCGCCCAGCGGCGCGCCGAGGTCGTGCGCGCGGTACGGGCCGTGGAGCCGGACCTGGAATTCGTCAACGGCGGCGGCACCGGCAGCGTCCAGCACACCGCCGCCGAGGACTCGGTCACCGAGATCGCGGCGGGCTCGGGGCTCTACGTGCCGCGGCTCTTCGACAACTACACCTCGTTCACCGGGCGTCCGGCCGCGCTGTTCGCCCAGCCCGTCGTCCGCAGGCCGGGCGTCGGGGTCGTCACGGTCCTCGGCGGCGGCTACCCGGCCTCCGGCGCTCCCGGCCGCGACCGGCTGCCCGTCCCCTACCTTCCCGAGGGGCTGAAGTACGACCCCCAGGAGGGCCCCGGTGAGGTGCAGACTCCGCTGCTCGGCTCCCCCGCGGACGATCTGCTCATCGGCGACAACGTGTGGTTCCGGCACGCCAAGGCCGGCGAACTGTGCGAGCGGTTCGACACGCTCCATCTGGTGCAGGGCGAAACGGTGAAGGCCGCCGTCCCGACGTATCGCGGGGAAGGACACACCTTCCTCTAGGGCCGGTCGGGCCTCTGAAGCCGGTCCGGCCTCTGCAGCACGTCGGGCCTCTGAAGCACGTCGGACCTCCGGATCCCGTCGGGCCTCTGAATCCCGTCGCGCCTCGGGAGCCGGTCCGGCGGCCTCACTTCGACGGGCCGATGCTGCTGCCCACGCCCCCGCCCGTGTCCCCGTCGCCCAGCGGCCGGATCCCCTTGATGATCTTGTCCAGGTCGGACAGCGGCGGCCCGTCGGCGCCCGCGTCGAAGGCGAAGCGGACGATGACGAGTGACTCGGAGCCCACGCTGGACGGGAAGGCCAGCGACTCGACGTACCCCCCGGGCCCCACCCCGGTCCTGACCTTCCAGCGCACGAAGTATCCGGCGCGCCCGGCCACGGCGACCGAGCCCGCCCGCACCAACTGGTGGGACTTGATGCCCTTGTAGGGGCGGCTGTCGACGAGGTCGCGGTCGTACGCGTTGTTCGCGGCGTCCTCGATGTCCTGCTCGGCGAGGGCCTTCGGGGACTTCTCGTCGTTCGCCGTGACCGTGCGCGAGATGACCCGGCCATGGCGGCAGAGGCCGGGGTCGCCCGGGCAGTCGTAGGTGCCCGGAGTCGTCATCACGACGTCGTCCTCGGCGACGTACTGCGGTCTGGCCCAACCGTCCAGCAGGGGCAGGGTGATGCCGTTGAGCTCGTCCACGACGACGGACGGGTCGTCCGTCGAGGGGGCGGACGTGGACACCGAGGGGGATGGGGTGCCGGTCTCCGGCGGGGCGGGGGACGCGCCGGTCGGGGTGGTCTTCGCCGCCGCGTCGCCGTCGCCGCCGTCGCGGCCGAGGAGGACGGCGCCGGTGACGATGGAGGCGACGAGGACGACCGCGGCCACGGTGAGCGCGACGGCCTTGGCACGCCCGGAACCGCCCGTTCCGGGCGACTCCGGCTGCGCCAAGGGCTGTTGGGGTACCTCGGGCTGGCGCCGGTGGTCGGTCCAGGCGGTTCCGTCCCACCAACGCTCGGTGAGGGGATACGAGGGGTCGCGGTACCAGCCGGGCGGTGGCGTCATGCTCATCCCGGCACTCTAGGACGAGCCCCGAAGATCAGTACACGGTGCCCGGAAGATGGTGCTCAGCCGCTCCCTGCACGGCGCTCAGTAGGCGGCGTCCTCCTGGTCGGGCACTACCGAGCCGTCCGCCCTGCGCACGGGCCCCTTGTTGCCATCGGGCGCGTTGTAGGCGCTCGTCGAGCAGGGGTAGGGATCCCGCTTGCGCGGCAGCGGGTCGATGAACATCGGGTTGATCACCCAGCGGCCGTCGGCGTCGTCGTAGGCCCGGCACATGAGTTCGCTCTTGTTGCGGTTGAGGACGACGTGCGCGCCGACGGCGTCGTCGACGAAGGTGACGTCGGTGTCGGCGTCGCCGGCCGCGATCGCGGGGCGATGGCGCCGGTCCTGCCGCTGCCAGGCCGCGGCGCCGCGCACACCGTAGATCTCCTGGTTGATCCAGCAGCGCTTCCCGTCGATGTACGGGATGACCTCGCCCCGGCTCACCGGTACGTCCCCGCAGCCCTGGTTCCAGGTGGTGATGCGTCCGTGCCGGTCGAGGACGGAGCGGATCGCGAGCGTGTGCCGCGCGTCGATGCCGACGCCGCGCGACCAGACCTCGGTGACGGGTTCGGAGCCCGCCGAGACGATGTAGACGTCGAATCCGGCCCTTTGGAGCGTACGGATCAGCTCGCGCTGCTGGTCGTAGTAGCGGACGTACGCCGGGACGGTGTGGGTGCCGAGGGTCCGCGTCGAGCCGACGGGCGCCGCGAGGGCCTCCGCGCGGGCCCGGCGGGCGTACGAGGTCAGCTCGGCGATCG
This sequence comes from Streptomyces albiflavescens, assembly GCF_014645835.1. Taxonomy (GTDB): domain Bacteria; phylum Actinomycetota; class Actinomycetes; order Streptomycetales; family Streptomycetaceae; genus Streptomyces; species Streptomyces albiflavescens. Next base: position 138,185 of record NZ_BMMM01000008.1, on the reverse strand, counting down.
TGTGTCCGGCGAACAGCTGGGGCACCCAGGCGTACTGCGGGACGGTGCGCCGGTGGTTCCAGTCTCCGGCGAAGGCGGCGGCGCCGCTCATCGTCCTCCCCTCCGCGCGGATCTCGAAGATCTGGTCCGTGCAGCGGGCGTTCGTGGCGGTCGGCAGCGGCGCGCCCACGGGTACGTCCGTGCCGCAGGCGGCGGTGAGCGCGGTGTCCGCCGCGTCGGTGAGCCACTCGCTGGTGGCCTTCCAGCTCGCCGGGCGCAGGATCTTGTCGTGCCGCAGGGCGTAGGCGAGGGTGGCGTCGGTGACGTCGTTCTTGGTGACCGTGTTGTCCCAGTCGAAGGCGGCGACGGGGTGACCACCGAAGTGTCCTGCGCAGGTGCCCCGCTCGTCGATCGCCCGCTGGAGGCGGGCGCGATTGTCGCCGTACCAACTCCCGGCCAGCTGCGGGCAGTTCGTGCGGTGGGACGAGACAGCGGGTGGCGCGGCCGCCAGGGCGGCGGCCGCGGCCAGGGTCCACGCGAAAACGTGTCGGTATCGCATGAAATGTGGACCGTATACCCGGGCGACCTACAGAGGCGTGACGTACGCGCCCGAGATTCCGCCGTCGACCAGGAAGTCGGTGGCATTCACGAAGGAGGAGTCGTCGCTGGCGAGGAAGGCGACCGCCGCGGCGATCTCGTCGGCCTCGGCGAACCGTCCGACGGGGATGTGCACGAGCCGCCGCGCGGCCCGCTCCGGGTCCTTGGCGAACAGCTCTTGGAGGAGCGGGGTGTTGACCGGTCCGGGGCACAGGGCGTTGACCCGGATGCCCTCCCTGGCGAACTGCACACCCAGTTCGCGGGACATGGCCAGCACACCTCCCTTGGAGGCCGTGTACGAGATCTGCGAGGTCGCCGCGCCCATCCGGGCCACGAACGACGCCGTGTTGATGATGGAGCCCTTGCCCTGGCGTTGCATGTAGGGGATCGCGGCCTTGCAGCACAGATAGACGGAGGTGAGGTTCACCTCCTGGACGCGCTTCCAGGCCTCCAGGCCCGTCTCCAGGATGGAGTCGTCGTCGGGCGGCGAGATGCCCGCGTTGTTGAAGGCGATGTCGACGGAGCCGTAGGTCTCGTACGCCGTCCTGAAGAGCGCTTCGACCTGCTCGGGGTCGGTGACGTCGACCTTCACGAAGGTCCCGCCGACCACCTCGGCGGCCGCCTTGCCGCGCTGCTCGTCGACGTCGCCGCAGACGACGTGGGCGCCCTCGGAGGCGAGCCGGCGCGCGGTGGCGAGGCCGATGCCGCTGCCGGCGCCGGTGATGACGGCGGTGCGGCCGACCAGGCGGCGGCAGATGATGTCGTCAGTCGATGCGGTCACTGTGCGGGGCCCTCCGTGCTGATGAAGACGTTCTTGGTTTCGGTGAAGGCGGCGAGCGCGTCCGGCCCGAGTTCGCGGCCGATCCCCGACTGCTTGAAACCGCCGAAGGGAGTCCAGTAGCGGACGCTGGAGTGGGAGTTGACGGACAGGTTCCCGGCACGGACGGCACCCGACACCCGCAGCGCCCGGCCGACGTCACGGGTCCAGATGGAGCCGGAGAGGCCGTACGACGTGTCGTTGGCGAGCCGGATCGCGTCCGCCTCGTCCTCGAAGGGGAGAACGACCGCGACCGGACCGAAGACCTCCTCCACGGCCACGCGCGCGTGCGGCTCGACGTCGGTGAGGACGGTGGGCGGGAACCAGAAACCGGGGCTCTCGGGGGCCTTGCCCCGGATACCGGGCGCGTCGGCGGCGACGTAGGACCGTACGCGCTCCAGCTGCGCCCGGGAGATCAGCGGGCCCATCTGCGTCTGCTCGTCGGCCGGGTCGCCGACGAGGACGGACTCGATGGCCGGGGCGAGGAGTTCGAGGAAGCGGTCGTAGGCGGAGCGCTGGACGAGGATACGGGTGCGGGCGCAGCAGTCCTGGCCGGAGTTGTCGAGGAAGGACATGGGGGCGGCGGCCGCGGCGGCCTCGATGTCGGCGTCGGCGAAGACGATGTTGGGGCTCTTGCCACCGAGTTCGAGGGTGACCCGCTTGAGGAGGGCCGACCCCTTCGCCAACACCTGTTTGCCCACGGTCGTGGACCCGGTGAAGACGATCTTGGCCACGCCCGGGTGCTCGACGAGGGCGTTGCCGGCGACGGGTCCCGCGCCCGGCAGCACCTGGAACAGGTGCTCGGGCAGGCCCGCCTCCAGGGCGAGTTCGGCCAGACGCAGAGCCGTCAGGGGTGTGGCCTCGGCGGGCTTGAGGATCACCGCGTTGCCGGCCGCGAGTGCCGGTGCCGTGCCCCACGCCGCGATCGGCATCGGGAAGTTCCAGGGCGCGATGATCCCCACGACGCCGAGCGGTTCGAGGATCGTGACGTCGAGACCTCCCGGCACCGGGATCTGACGGCCAGTCAGCCGCTCCACTCCCCCGGCGGCGTAGTCGAGCAGATCACGGACGTTGCCCGCCTCCCAGCGAGCGTTGCCGAGGGTGTGGCCGGCCTCGCGGACCTCCAGCCGGGCCAGCTCTTCGAGGTGTTCGTCCACGACGACGGCGAAGCGGCGCAGCAGCCGGGCGCGCTCGCCCGGCGCGAGGGCGGCCCACCGGGACTGCGCCTTCGCGGCCCGTACGACGGCGGTGTCGACGTCTTCCGGGGTGGCTCCCGGGACAGTGGCCATGACCTCTTCGGTCGCGGGATTGAGTACCTGGAGCTCATACGGTGCGACGTACTGATCGGACTGCTCGGACAGCTCGGACTGCTGTGACTGCTGTGACTGCTGTGACTGCTGTGACTGTTGTGACTGCTGTGACTGCTGTGACTGCGCGGACAAGAAGGGCCTCACATGCGTTCGAAGGAGCGGCGCAGCTCCCAGTCGGTCACCGCGGCGTCGAAGGCTTCCAGCTCGACGCGCGCCAGGTTGCGGTAGTGCGCGACCACCTCGTCACCGAAGGCGGCCTTGGCGATGGGACTGTTCTCCCAGAGTTCGGCGGCCTCCCGCAGGGTGGTGGGCACGTGCGCGTAATCGGCGGTGTACGCGTTGCCCGCGCACGGCTCCGGCAGTTCCAGCTTCTGCTCGATGCCGTACAGGCCGGCCGCGACGAGTCCGGCGACGGCCAGGTGTGGGTTGACGTCGCCACCGGGGAGCCGGTTCTCGAAGCGCATCGAGCGGCCGTGGCCGACGACGCGGAGGGAGCAGGTGCGGTTGTCGTATCCCCAGGCGACGGCGGTCGGCGCGAAGGAGCCGGGCTGGAAGCGCTTGTACGAGTTGATGTTGGGCGCGTAGAGGAGCGAGAAGTCGCGGAGCGCGGCGAGCTGCCCGGCGAGGAAGTGGCGCATGACCTCCGACATGCCACCCGGGTCGCGGGAGGAGCCCGCCATGACGTTCGTGCCGTCGGCGTCCGCGAGTGAGAGGTGGATGTGGCAGGAGTTGCCCTCGCGCTCGTTGTACTTCGCCATGAAAGTGAGCGAGACGCCCTCCTGGGAGGCGATCTCCTTGGCGCCGGTCTTGTAGATGGCGTGCTGGTCACAGGTGACCAGGGCCTCGTCGTACTTGAACGCGATCTCGTGCTGGCCGGGATTGCACTCACCCTTGGCGGACTCGACGGTCAGCCCGGCGGCCTGCATTTCGTTGCGGATGCGGCGCAGGAGGGGCTCGATGCGTCCGGTGCCGAGGACCGAGTAGTCGATGTTGTACTGATTGGCTGGCGTCAGGCCCTTGTAATGCGCGTCCCAGGCCTGCTCGTAGGTGTCCTTGAAGACGATGAATTCGAGCTCGGTGCCGACCTGTGCGGTGTAGCCGAGCGCGGCAAGGCGGTCGAGCTGGCGGCGCAGGATCTGGCGGGGTGCGGCCACGACCGGGGAGCCGTCGTTCCAGGCGAGGTCGGCGATGAGCAGGGCGGTGCCCTCGTTCCAGGGGACGCGCCGTAGGGTGCTGAGATCGGGGTGCATGGCAAAGTCGCCGTATCCCCGGTCCCAGGAGGACATGTCGTACCCGTCGACCGTGTTCATCTCGGTGTCGACGGCCAGGAGGTAGTTGCAGCCCTCCGTGCCGTGCTCCAGGACCTCGTCGAGGAAGAAGCGCGCGGCGAACCGCTTTCCCTGGAGCCGCCCCTGCATATCGGGGAAGGCCAGGACGACGGTGTCGATCTCACCGCCCGCGACGAGGGCGTGCAGCTCCTCGACGGCGAGCGGGGGTGTGCGGTCTGCCACCGGAAAAGCCTCCTTGGGTCAGCCGAGAGCCATAAGGTATTGCCGAGAACCATTGCTTGGGAAGGGGGCACGACCGGATGACGCAGACGGAACCCGACGGCACAGTGGACGACCGGCTGACGCCGGTGCTGCGGCCGGTGCGGGCGGGCAACGGTTTCGAGGAGGCGCTGGAGCAGATCCTCCAGGTCGTCCGGCTCGGCCTGGTGCCCGGCGGCGAACGGCTGCCCGCCGAGCGGGAGTTGGCGGAGCGGCTGGGGATCAGCCGGGTGACGCTGCGCGAGGTGTTGAAGGTCCTCCAGGACCAGGGCCTGGTCGAGTCCCGGCGTGGCCGGTACGGCGGAACGTTCGTGTTGCCGAGGAGTGACGCGCCCGGCGAGCACGAGCTGCGGCGCCGGATCGCCGAGGTCGACGTCGAGGATGTCCTGCGCTTCCGTGAGGTGCTGGAGGTGGGCGCGGCAGGGCTGTGCGCCACGCACGGGCTCGACGACGAACAGGCGGACCGCCTGCGCGAGGCGCTCGCCCGCACGCACGACGCGCCACTGGGCGACTACCGGCGCCTGGACACGATGCTCCACCTCACCCTCGCGGAACTGTGCGGCTCCCCGTCGCTGACGGCCCAGTACGCGGCCGTCCGTGCCTCCGTCAATGACCTCCTCGACTGCATCCCCCTTTTGGTACGAAACCTGGAGCATTCCCAGCGCCAGCACACCGCACTGGTGGAGGCGGTGCTCGACGGGGACGCGGACGGTGCGCGGGAGATGATGCGCGAGCACTGCGCCGGGACGGCAGCGCTGCTGCGGGGGTTCCTGACGTGAGCCGATGTGACGCGTGGGGTTGCTCCTTCCGCGTCCGCACCGCAAAGGTATGAGTGTGTTCCATTAGGCCCGGTAGACCTGGTTGATCCGAGGGAGAGCAGCGTGGGCGGCCCGCTGATCGGTGTGAGTACGTATCTGGAGTCCCGGGCGCGTTGGGGCGTGTGGGAGCTGGAGGCGGCGCTGCTTCCGGCCGGTTACCCGAGGCTCGTGCAGCGGGCGGGCGGACTCGCCGCGATGCTGCCGCCGGACGATCCGGCGCACGCGGCCGCGACCGTCGCCCGCCTCGACGGGGTGGTCGTCGCCGGCGGCCCGGACGTCGACCCCGCTCGCTACGACGCCGAGCGCTCCCCGCGTACGGGGGCGCCCGCGCCCGAGCGCGACGCCTGGGAACTCGCCCTGATCCACGCCGCGTTGGCCTCCGGCACGCCGCTGCTCGGCATCTGCCGGGGTATGCAGCTCCTGAACGTCGCCCTGGGCGGCACGCTCGTTCAGCACATCGAGGGACATGTGAAGGACGTCGGGTGCTTCGGGCACCACGAGGTGTCACCCGTACCGGGCACTCTCTACGCCGGTGTCGTGCCGGAATCCTGCGCCGTGCCCACGTACCACCATCAGGCGGTGGATCGCCTCGGCGAGGGGCTGCTTGCCTCGGCGCACGCGGTGGACGGGACCGTGGAGGCGATCGAACTTCCCGGCTCCGCCTGGGTGCTGGGGGTTCAGTGGCACCCGGAGATGGGCGAGGATCTGCGGGTCATGCGCGCACTGGTGCGTGCCGCTTCCTGAGCCACCGGACGTGGGTGCGGGGCAGGGGGTTGTTCCGCCCCCTGCGCCCCTGCCCGTTCCCGTACCTGGGGGCTGCGTCCCTGGAGGGGCGCGGGGAACTGCGCGAACAACCCCCACCGGCCCGCAGCCGAGGGCCTGGTACGGGACGGGCAGGGGCGGAGGGGGCGAAGAAACCCCACCCGGCCACTACACCCCGCGTGTCAGCGACAGCAGGTCGCGGGCCGGGCCGGTGGGTCGATGCCCCGTCGGCCAGACCGCCCGCAGGGCGCGGTCGAGTTGGACGTCGGCCAGCGGGATGGTCACCAGGCGATGGGCGGAGAGCTCCTCGCCGAGGGCCAGCTCGCTGAGGACGGCGGGTCCGGCACCGCTGACCGCCGACGCCTTGACCGCCGTGGTCGAGGAGAGCTCGATGAGCGGGCGGGCGAGACCGCCGAGCGCCGTGTCGAGGACTTGACGCGTGCCCGACCCCTCCTCGCGAAGGATGAGCCGCGTAGCCGCGAGCTCCGCGGCGGACAGGGGCGAGCGGCGACGCGCCCACGGGTGCCCGGGCGCCGTCACGACGATCAGCCGGTCGTGGGCGATGGTCGCCGAGTCCAGGCCCGCCGGAACCGAGAGGCCCTCGACGAAGCCGAGATCCGCCTCGCCGGCGAGAAGACGCTCCGCGACGGCGGCGGAGTTCCCGGCGAGGAGCGACACCGCCGTGTCGGGCCGCTGCGCGCGCAGCGCGATCAGCCAGCCAGGGAGCAGATACTCCGCGATCGTCATGCTCGCCGCCACCCGGAGCCGCGAGTCCCGACGGTCCCGCAGCGCCTGCGCCCCGGCGTCGAATGCCTCGGCCGCCTCCACCACCCGCCGCGCCCAGTCCGTGACGAGCGCCCCCGCGTCGGTGAGCCGGGACCCGCGCGGTGAGCGGTCGACGAGCGCCACCCCGAGCTGCCGCTCCATGGAGCGGATACGGCTGCTGGCCGCCGGCTGAGTGATCCCCAGTTCGCGTGCGGCTCGCCCCAGACTCCCGAGGCGTGCCACGGCCAGCAACAGCTCCAGCGCGCCCAGATCCGGCACCCGGTGCGCGATCCCGATCACGGCCGGCTCCTCGCCCCTGCTCCCGACCGGCCCCGTTCCGACCGGTCCCGTACCGACCGGCTCAGTCCCGGCAGGTCCTGTCCCGGCAGGTCCTGTCCCGGCAGGTCCTGTCCCGACCACCCCTGTTCCGGTCGGCCCTTTCCCTGTCGCCCGTGCCGCCTCTTCCGCCTTACCCATAAACCCAGCTTATGTCCTCATAGAACCATGCTCCCTGGTGGGCACCGCATCATCGCGCGACCGTGGACGCATGGTCACCGCAGCCCAGCCCTTCACCCTCCGCAAGGCGGGTACCTCCCGCGCCGCCGCCGTCCGGCACCTCGGTCCGAACTGGTACGCCTCAGTGATGGGCACCGCGATCGTGGCGACAGCGGGCGCCGGACTTCCCGGGCACGTGCCGGGTCTGCGAACCGCCTGCACGGCCGTATGGGCGCTCTCGCTGACGATCCTCCTGGCCCTGCTTGCCGCCCGCGCCCTGCACTGGGCGTACCACCGCGACCAGGCCCGCGCACACCTCCTCGATCCGGCCGTGGCCCCCTTCTACGGCTGCCTCTCGATGGCACTGCTGGCCGTCGGCGGCGGCGCCCTGGTCGTCGGCCAGGACTGGATCGGGACACGAACGGCGGTCGCCCTGGACTTCGTCCTGTTCAGCGCCGGAACCGCGATCGGGCTCGTCGCCGCCGTGGCCGTTCCGTACCTCATGGTCGTCCGCCACCGCATCGAGCCCGGCCAGGCCAGCCCCGTATGGCTGCTCCCCCTCGTCGCCCCCATGGTCTCGGCGGCCCTCGGCCCCCCGCTCGTCCCCCATCTCCCCGCCGGGCAGCCGCGGGAGACCCTGTTGTTCGCCTGTGTCGCGATGTTCGGGCTGAGCCTGCTCGCCGTCATGGTGATGATGCCGATGATCCTCGCGCGGCTCATCACCACGGGTCCGCTGCCGCTCGCGCTCACCCCGGCCCTGTTCCTCGTGCTCGGCCCGCTGGGCCAGTCGACCACCGCCGTCGGCAAGTTCGCGGACTTCGCACCCGGCGTGGTGCCCGCACCCTACGAGCAGGGCTTCGGCACCCTCGCCGTCCTCTACGGCGTCCCCGTGATGGGCTTCGCGCTGCTGTGGCTGGGACTGGCGGCAGCGATGGTGCTGCGGGCCCGCCGCCGGGGCATGGGCTTCGCGATGACCTGGTGGGCGTTCACTTTCCCGGTCGGGACCTGTGTGACCGGCGCCGAGGCGCTGGCCCGGCACACGGGGCTCGTCGCCTTCGAGGTGCTCGCGGTCGCCCTGTACGTACTGCTCGTGGCCGCCTGGTCCGTGGCCGGCGTCCGCACGGCCCGCGGTCTGGTCAGCGGCGAGCTGCTCGCAGCGCCTCGCTGAGCAGACGGGGTGCCTGCGCCAACGAGGGCCCGTACCAGGTCAGTTGGCGACCGTCGACCAAAGCGCAGGGCACGCCCTCGAAGGCCTCGGGGCCGTCGTCGGCGGTGAAGCGGTACGGCTCGTCGGGCAGCACCACCAGGTCCGGGTCCGCCGCCCTGAGCTCGGGGAGCGGGATGCGGGGGTAGCGGTCCTCGTGACGCGCGTACACGTTGTCCACGCCCAGCCGGGCCAGCACGTCCCCGGCGAAGGTGTCCCGGCCGAGGACCATCCAGGGCCGCCGCCAGATCGGCACGATCGCGGTCGTACGGAGGTCGGGAGCGGGCAGCTCGGCCCACGCCGTCTCCGCCTCGTCGAGCCAGCGCGGCCGCTTCGCCGCCCCGCACGCGCCCAGTACCCGCTCCAGTTCCCGGAAGGCACTCGGCACATCCCGCACCTCGGTGACCAGTACGTCGATGCCCGCCTGACGCAAGGCGGTCAGATCGGGCTCGCGGTTCTCCTCCTCGTTGGCGACGACCAGGTCGGGGGCGAGCCGCACGATCCTGTCGACCTGGGGATTCTTGGTGCCCCCGATCCGTACGACTTCGAGATCCGCGGGATGGCTGCACCAGTCCGTCGCGCCGACCAGGGCACCGGGTACGGAGACGGCCACCGCCTCCGTGAGCGAGGGTACGAGCGACACCACGCGAGGCAGGGAACGCGTCATGGCCGCACGCCCCAAGTCGTGATCAATGGATACGAGTTGACGGCGAAGCCGGGGTCGTCCAGGAGGCGCAGACATTGCTCGAGCTGCTCCTCCGTCAGGCCCTCCTCGACGAGTCGGCCGCCGAGCTGGCGGATGTTGATCTGATGCAACCGGGCGCCCGGCGAGCCGCCGCGCCAGGATTCCGCGTACGTGGCGGACGCCACGTCGGTCAGACCGGCCCGGCGCAGCGCCGCATACGCGTGCGCGCCCCAGCGCATGTCGGCGCCGGCCGCCGTAATGATGCCCATCACCGCCTCGTGCGTCTTCTCGAACAGTTCGGCCGACCCGGGCGAGGGGGACGCGAGCACCGGGATCCAGCCGCAGTCGAACTCGTCCAGGACCAGCAGACCGCCGGGGCGCAGCGCCCGCACCAGGCGGTCCAGGGCCGCATTGCGTTCGGACACGTGCAGCAGCACGAGCCGGGCGTGGATCAGGTCGAAGCCGCCCTCCGGCAGCTCTTCCGCGCCGATGTCGTGCCGTATGACACGCAGGTTGGCGCGCCCGGGCAGGCCGTCCATCCAGCGCGGTTCGATGTCGGTGACGAGGACGGAACCCGTCGGGCCGACCCGGTCGGCGAGCCAGACGGCGACCGAGCCGCCGCCTCCGCCCAGCTCCAGACAGCGCATCCCGGGGCCGACGCCCAGGTCGGCGAGGCGGGCGAAGGACACCGGGTCGTAGCAGCTCTCCAGGGCGTCGAAGCGCCCGCCGGCGTGCTCGGAGGTGTTGTCGAAGGCGTAACCGGAGATGCCGGACATGGCGTCAGTATCGCAGTGCCGCCCGGCACGAATCCGCCGTGGACGGGGCAGCGCCACCCAAAGGTGTACTGGCCTCAACGGACGGCTCGGTACCCCCGAGGGTGTACCGGCTCTTGGACGTACCGGCCCTCCGTGGAGGGGTCAGCGCTTGCCGAACCCGTGCCGGTCCTCCACCGCGTCGATGTGGTCGGCGACCTCGACGACGATCACCCGGGTGTCCGCCACGGTCGCCCGCCACCGATGGCGCACACCGCCCGTCAGATACAGCGTGTCGCCGCGTCCGAGGCGATGGGCGCAGCCCTCCGCCTCGACCTCGACGGCACCGTCGGCGACGTACATCAACTTGTCGTTGCGGTGCTGGAGTTCGCGTCCCTCTTCGTGGTCACCGGTGAACTCGGTGGCGTGCAACTGGTGGTGACCACGCACCAGGGGGCGCACCCGAGCCTCGGGCGTGAAATCCGCGCCGTCCGCGCGCACCACGTCGACGCTGCACGCCGGGTCGGCGGCGGCAAGCAGCTCGCCGGCGGTGGTACCGAGTGCGTCGGCGACTCTCTCCAGGGAGCTCTTGCTGGGCCGGGCCCGCTCGTTCTCGACCTGGCTGAGAAAGGGGACCGACAGGCCGCTGCGCTCGGCCACGACGGCAAGGGTGAGCTCCAGTGCCCGGCGCCGCCGCCGGACGGCCGCGCCCACCCGAAGGGGCTGTTCTTTGTGGTCGCCCATCGCTCCGGCTCCCTCCCTTGCGTCGTCGGTCCGCTGAATCTTCGGCTTCTTCGGTCCACTACTTCTGATGAGTTGTTTGCACCCTACGCATGTTCGGCAAACCGTTTCATGCACCCGTCACATCGCTGACACATCGAAGGAGCGCGAGGGTCACAGTTCTCGCCACTGCACGAGCCGCTCAGACTCCCCGGGCGCCGCCCCCTCCCGCGGCACGAAAAGGCTGACCAGCAGGGCCGGATGCCCGTCCGGATCGGTGAGCGGCGTCGGTCGTGAAGTCCCCCAGCATGGCGCGGAGTTGGCGGTGCATGTCGCACTCGGCCCGGTAGTGGCCGGTGAGTTCGACCGTGCCGTCGTGCACGGAGGTGATGTCCGGCGTGCCCTCGGCACAGCGCGAGAGGGTGCGCGGGGCGTCGCACCCATGGGCGGCGTCGCCGGACAGGAGGGCGTCGAGATCGGCGTAGCCGCGTACGGCGATGTGGTTGTCCGGATCCTTCTCGTACGCCAGTACGTAGCCACCGGTGTCGTCGGGCACGAGTGCGGGCCGGCCGGTGCCCGCGCCGAAGTCGGCCGGCGCGGTGGTCTCGGCCGCGGCCTCGGAGGCGGCGGCCGGCGGACCTGCGGGGCGGGTCCGGGCGCGCAGGTCGGCGGAGGTGGCGAGGGCCGCGTGGAAACGGCCGTCGCCGAGGCGCGTGTGGTGGACGTACGGAATCCTCGCGGGCCCTGGGGACGCCGTGAGGGGTGGGTATCGCCGCACGCGAACCGTGCGGCGATACCCACCCCTCGGGACCTGCCGGCGTACTACTGCGGAGTCATCCGCTCCACCATGTCCGGGTGCTCCTTCAGCCACGCGGCGACGGCGTCCTCCTCGTGCCCCTGGCCGCGCTGCTTGATCTCGCTCTCCAGGCTGCCGAGTTCGGCCTCGCTCATCCTGAAGTTCTTGATCCACTTGGTCAGCTGCGGATACCGGCCGGGGAACTTCGCGCTGGAGATGGTGCGGATCGTGTTGCCCTCACCGAACAGCTTCTTGTCGTCCGCGAGCTTGGTGAGCTTGTACTCGCTGTAGGCCCAGTGCGGGGACCACAGGACGACGGCGACCGGCTGCTTCTTGGCGTAGGCGCGCTTCAGCTCGGCCAGCATCGCGGGCGTGGAGCCGTCGACGACCTTGTACTCCTTGTCCAGGCCGTAGCCCGGAAGCACCTTCGTCTTGAGGAGGTTCATCTCGCCTGTGCCCGGTTCGATGCCGATGATCTTCCCGCCGAAGGTGCCGGCCTTGCCCTTGAGGTCGGCGAGGGACTTGACGTCCTTCACATACGAGGGCACCGCGATCTCCAGGGAGGTCGGCCGGTACCAAGTGCCGAGATCTCTCAGGTCGTTCTTGTGCTGATCCCAGTAGTTCGCCTGGGCGTAGGGCAGCCACGCGTCGAAGTTGAGGTCGAGGTCGCCCGAGGCCAGACCCGTGTAGACGGGGCCGACGTCCATCTGCTTGAGGTTCAGCGTGTAGCCGCGCCGGGCCAGGACGTTCTTCCACAGATAGGTGACGGCGACGTCCTCGTCCCAGGGGAACCAGGCGACGTCCAGCGCGCGCTTCGCCTCGGCCGGGGAGGTGGCCGCGGAGCTCTTGACCGGGGCCAGCTTGTCGACGACGCCCGGGTTGTTCTTCAGCCAGGCGCGCACGGCGTCCTGCTGCTTGCCCTTCCCGGCCTGGTTGATCTCGGCTTCCAGGCCGGTGAGTTGCTTCTCGGTCATCCGGAAGTCCTTGAGCCACTTCCCGACGACCGGGTTGTCCTGGGCGAAGCCCTTGCGGGAGAGGGTGTGCACTCCGTCGCCCTTGCCCCAGGCGCCCTTCGGGTCCTTGAGCTTCTTCAGCTTGTAGTCGCTGTACGCCCAGTGCGGCGACCAGAGGGTGACGACGATCGGCTCCTGCTGGGCGTACGCGCGCTTCAGCTCGGCCAGCATGGCGGGCGTGGAGCTGTCGACGACCTTGTACTCCTTGTCGAGGCCGTACTCCCCCAGGACCTTGCTCTTGAGCAGGCTCATCATTCCGGCGCTGGACTCGATGCCGGTGATCTTGCCGCCGAAGGTGCCGGACTTGCCCTTGAGGTCCTCCAGGGAGTTGACGTCCTTCATGTACGAGGGGACGGTCAGCTCCAGGGACGTCGGGCCGTACCAGGAGCCCAGGTCGTCGAGCTGCTTGCCGTACTTCTTCCAGTACTGCTCATGCGTGGTCGGCAGCCAGGAGTCCGTCTCGAAGTCGATGTCGCCCTGGGCGAGGGAGGTGTAGAGCGGACCCGCGTCGTACTGCTTGGTGTCGACCTGGAAGCCGCGCTGCTCCAGGATCTCCTTCCACAGGAAGGTGGAGGCGACGCCCTCGTCCCACGGGATGTAGCCGATGGTGACCTTCTTGCCCTGGCCGACGTTCTCGCCGTCGGCCGCGGTGGACTCCCCGGTGGCGGAACCGAAGATGCCCATCCCGCCGGCGACCAGGGCGAGCACCACCACGCCGACCATGGCCACGACGGGCTGGGGGCGGTAGGACCAGATCCTCAGGCCCTGCGCGGCGCGCAGCTTGGCGGCCGCGCGGCGGCCGAGCGGGGAGACCTGGGTGCCCAGGGCGCTGGTCATGCGGTCCAGATAGATGGCCAGGATCACGATGGCGACGCCCGCCTCGGAGCCGAGGCCGACGTTCAGCTGGCCGATGGCCTCGTTGACGTCGCCGCCGAGGCCTCCGGTGCCGACCATGCCCGCGATGGCGGCCATGGACAGGCCCAGCATGATGACCTGGTTGACGCCGGCCATGACAGTGGGCAGGGCCAGCGGGAGCTGGATGCGCAGCAGGGTGTTGCGGGGTGTGGTGCCGAAAGCGTCGGCGGCCTCGACGAGTTCCTTGTCGACCTGGCGGATGCCGAGCTCGGTCATGCGGACGCCGGGGGCCAGCGCGAAGATCAGGGTGGCGACGATGCCCGCGGGGGCGCCGGTGCCGAAGAACAGGATGGCCGGGATGAGGTAGATCATCGCGGGCAGCGTCTGCATGAAGTCGAGCACGGGCCGGACGATGCCGCTGACCCGGTCGGAGCGCGCGGCCCAGATGCCCACGGGCACGGAGACGACGAGCGCGATGATCGTCGCCACCAGGACGAGCGAGAGGGTCACCATCGCGTCCTCCCACAGTTCGAGGGAGTCGATGAAGGCGAATCCCACGAAGGCGAGGACACCGGCGGAGGTGCCGCGCAGCCAGAACGCGATCACCGCGAAGATGCCCGCGAGAAGGAGCGGTTCAGGGGCCTGGAGGACGGCGTCGATACCCTCGTAGGTGCCCTGGAAGACGGTCTTGAAGAAGTCGAAGAGCCACGCCATGTGGTGCAGCAGCCAGTCGACCGTGTCGTTGACCCAGTCGCCGAAGGGGATCCTAGGCACCGGCCTTCACCGCCTCGTCGCGCTGGTCACGCGGGCTGGCACAGCGTTCGGGCGTGCCCTGCTCGTCTCCTAGGAAGCCGACGAGCCGCTGCCGCGGGACGACTCCGACGAGCTTTCGGGTCTTGTCGAGCACAGCAATCGGGTGCGACAGGCGGGCGCTGAGGGCGCAGAGGTCCACGAAGGAGGTGTCGGGCGTGGCCGTCTGGCAGGCGCAGTCCGCCTCGTCGCCGTGTACGTCCGTGTCCATGACGGCGCCGGCGGTCAGTACGCGGGAGCGGTCGACGTCCTGGGTGAAGGAGGCAACGTAGTCGTCGGCCGGGCGGACCAGGATGTCCTCGGCGCTGCCGATCTGCACGATACGGCCGTCTCGCATGACGGCGATCCGGTCGCCCAGGCGCATCGCCTCGTTGAGGTCGTGCGTGATGAAGACGATGGTCTTCTTGAGCTTCTTCTGAAGCTCGATCAGCTGGTCCTGCATGTCGCGGCGGATCAGCGGGTCGAGCGCGCTGAAGGACTCGTCCATCAGCAGCAGATCGGCGTCGGTGGCGAGCGCGCGGGCCAGGCCCACGCGCTGCTGCATACCGCCGGACAGTTCGTCGGGCCAGGACTTCTCCCAGCCCGCGAGCCCGGCCAGTTCGAGAGCCTTGGTGGCGCGTTCCTTGCGCTCGGCGCTCGGCACGCCCTGGACCTCCAGGCCGTACGCCGCGTTCTCGAGGACGCTGCGGTGCGGGAAGAGCGCGAAGTGCTGGAAGACCATGCTGATCTTCTTCGAGCGGACCTCGCGCAGCTCACGGGCGCTGAGCGCGGTCAGGTCCTGGCCGTCGAAGCGCACCTGCCCGGCGGTCGGCTCCAGAAGTCCGTTGAGCATCCGCAGCAACGTGGACTTGCCGGATCCGGACAGGCCCATGACGACGAAGATCTGGCCCGGCTCCACCGTGAAGGAGGCTTCGATCACCGCGGCGGTGGTGCCGTCGGCGCGCAGTTCCTCACGGTCGGCTCCCTGCCGGAGCCGCTCCACCGCCTGTTCCGGTCGTCTCCCGAACACCTTGTACAGATGCTCGGCCTCTAGCCTGGCTGACACGTGTGCCTCTCGTTCGTACGCTTGGACCGAGGCGAACGGTTGAATGAACAACGGGGTTCGCCCCGGTGCCGCGCCTGCCCCCGCTTACGCGGAGCAAACACAGGAGTGGTTCAGGTCACTGTCAGTGGCGTAAGTCGCGGTCGGTGGCGTACGAGACGGTCACTGTCAGTGGCGTACGGCATGATGCGGAACGTGACACAGCAGACTCGACGACTCATGCTCCTCGACACCGCCTCGCTGTACTTCCGCGCCTATTTCGGCGTCCCGGAATCCGTGAAGGCCCCGGACGGCACACCCGTGAACGCCGTGCGGGGGCTGCTGGAATTCATCGACCGCCTGGTCAAGGACCACCACCCCGACGACCTGGTGGCCTGCATGGACGCGGACTGGCGCCCGCAGTGGCGGGTCGACCTGATCCCCTCCTACAAGGCGCACCGGGTGGCCGAGGAGCATGAGGTGGGTCCGGACGAGGAAGAGGTACCGGACACACTGTCGCCGCAGGTACCGATCATCGAGGACGTCCTGGACGCCCTGGGCATCGCGCGTGTGGGGGTCGAGGGGTACGAGGCGGACGATGTGATCGGCACGTTCACCGGGCGGGCCACGGGCCCGGTCGACATCGTCACCGGCGATCGCGACCTCTACCAACTCGTCGACGACAAGCGGGGGGTGCGCGTCCTGTATCCCCTCAAGGGCGTCGGCACGCTCCAGCTCACCGACGAGGCCTGGCTGCGCGAGAAGTACGGCGTGGACGGCCCGGGTTACGCGGATCTGGCGCTGCTGCGCGGCGACCCGAGCGACGGTCTGCCCGGCGTGCCCGGCATCGGCGAGAAGACGGCCGCCAAGCTGCTCGCCGAATTCGGCGACCTGGCCGGGATCATGGCCGCGGTCGACGACCCGAAGGCCAAGCTGACTCCTTCGCAGCGCAAGCGCCTCGACGAGTCGCGGCCGTATGTCGCCGTCGCTCCCAAGGTCGTCAAGGTCGCCGGCGACGTCCCCCTGCCGGACGTCGACACAGTGCTGCCGCACGCGCCGCGCGACCCGGCCGCAGTGGACGAACTCGCCGTACGCTGGGGATTGGGCGGCTCGTTGCAGCGGTTGCTCTCGACTCTGCAGACATAGATGAACTCTTCAGGCATAGGCAGTACCGCTTCACGCATAGGTCGCGCAGAGGGAAGGGTGCTAACTTAGGTAAGCCTAAGCATGTGAACTAGGAGGCCGTCATGGCAGAGCGCCCGGCACGCAAGCCCCGGAAGCCCCACTCCGCGCAGGTGGTGCGGACCGAGCGACTGACCCCGCACATGCAGCGGGTCGTGCTCGGCGGCGACGGCTTGGCCGAGTTCACCGCGGGCGGCAGTACCGACCACTATGTGAAGCTGCTGTTCGGCGCCGAGGGTGTCACCTACCCCGAGCCCTTCGACATGCAGCGCGTTCGCGAGGAGTTCCCGCGCGACCAGTGGCCGGTGACCCGGACCTACACCGTGCGTGCCTGGGACCCCGAGGTGCGCGAGTTGACTTTGGACTTCGTGATTCACGGCGACGAGGGTCTGGCCGGTCCGTGGGCCGCCCGGGTCCAGCCGGGCGAGGTCGTACGGTTCATGGGCCCCGGCGGTGCGTACGCGCCCGACGCGAGCGCCGACTGGCATCTGCTGGCCGGTGACGAGAGCGCGCTGCCCGCCATCGCGGCCGCTCTGGAGGCGCTGCCCGACGGCGCGGTGGCCCATGCCTTCGTCGAGGTCTCGGGCCCCGAGGAGGAGCAGAAGATCGACTCCGACGTGGAGGTCGTCTGGCTGCACCGCGGCGACCGGCCCCTTGGCGAAGCCCTGGTCGAGGCCGTCCGCGCCCTCGCGTTCCCCGAGGGCCGGGTGCACGCGTTCGTGCACGGCGAGGCGGGATTCGTGAAGGAGCTGCGCCAACTGCTGCGGGTCGAGCGCGAGATCCCGCGCGAGGACCTGTCGATCACCGGCTACTGGCGTCTCGGGCACAACGAGGACGGCTGGCAGGCGGCGAAGCGCGAGTGGAACGCGCAGGTGGAGGCCGAGCAGGAGGCGTCCGCGTAAGCGCTCGGGGACATGAGTGACAGGAGGCGGCCACCTGCTCGGTGGCCGCCTCCTGGTCAACCGTCAGGTGGCGGCCTCCTGGTCATCGGCCCCGTGGCCGCCCCTCTGGTCAACCGCTTGATGGCCGTCTCCTGGTCAACCGCCTCACACCGACCGCTGGTACGACCGGAACGTGCGGATCGAAAGCCACACCGCCGCCACCGCGAGAGCGAGCAGCGCGCCGCCCCGGCTGAAGACGTCACCCCAGTCCGGGTGGGCGGACAGCGCCGAACGGCCCGCCACCATCGCCCAGTTGAGCGGGTTGAAGTCGGCGATGTGCCGCATCCAGCCGGGCATCTGGGACGGGGCCATGAAGGCCGAGGACAGGAACGTCAGCGGCAGCAGCAGGAAAGTGTTGATGCCAATGATGGACTCCCGCTCCCGGACCAGCATGCCCAGCGCGTTGGAGAGCGCCCCGAAGATCGTGCCGAGCAGCACCGAGGCGATGATCAAGATCGCGACGCCGCCGATCCCGCCCGGGTAGTCGGCGCCGCCGAGCAGTCCGAGCAGCACGATGATGACCGACTGCAACGCGGTGACCAGGCCGTTGTTGACGACATTGCCGTTCATCAGGGCCGCCCGGCTGACGGGCGTGGTCAGGAACCGGTTGAGCGTGCCCCGCTGGATCTCGTCGAGCGTGGTCATGCCCGCCCACATGTTGGAGCTGAGCGCGCTCATCACGACGACGCCGGGTACGAGATAGTCCAGATACGAGGTGGTGCCGAAGCCGCCGAGCTCGACGACCTTCTTGAAGAGGTTGCCGAACAGGAACAGCCAGACCACCGGCTGGATCAAGGTGATCAGCAGGTACGCGGGCTGCCGTACGAACACCATGAGTTGACGCTGGGTCATGTACCAGGTCTGCGAGACGGCGGTACTCATCGGGCACCTCCGGTGAGGACAAGGCTGTCGGCGCCTTCCGCTTCGGCCTCGGAGTAACGGCGGCCCGCGTAGCGCAGATAGACGTCGTCGAGCGAGGGGCGAGCGACGGTGGCGGCGACGACGCCGACCCCAGCGCGCTCGAGCGCCCCGAGCAGGGCGGGCACCGCGGCGGCCCCGTCGTCGGCGCGGACGCTGATGCGGCGGCCGTCGAACAGTGCCTCGTGCACGCCGGGCAGCCGGGTGAGGGCGCCGCTCAGCAGCGTACGACCGGCTTCGCCGACCGCGTCGCGCAGCTCCACGTGGACGGCATCTCCGCGGAGTTCGCCCTTCAGATCATCCGGGGTGCCCTCGACCACGACTCGGCCGCGGTCGACGATCGCGATGCGCTCGGCGAGCCGGTCGGCCTCCTCGAGGTAGTGCGTGGTGAGCAGGATCGTCAGGCCCTCGTCGCCGGCGAGGCGGGCGATCTCGTCCCACATCGCGGTGCGCGCCTCGGGGTCGAGACCGGTGGTCGGCTCGTCGAGGAAGAGCACCTCGGGGCGGTGGACCAGGCCGAGCGCCACGTCCAGGCGTCGCAGCATCCCCCCGGAGTAGCCCTTGACCTGGCGCTTCGCGGCGTCGGCAAGCGTGAAGCGGTCGAGGAGCTCATCCACTCGGCGATGCAGCCCGGCACCCTTCAATCCGTAGAGCCTGCCCTGGAGTTGGAGGTTCTCCCGGCCGGTCGCCACCGGGTCGGCGCCCGAGCTCTGGGCGACCACGCCGATCGCGCGGCGCACCCGGTCCGGGTGGCGCAGCACGTCGTGGCCCGCGACGGTCGCGATGCCCGAATCGGGGCGGGCCAGAGTGGTGAGGATCTTGACGGTGGTGGACTTGCCCGCACCGTTCGGACCGAGCAGTCCGAAGACGGTGCCGGGCTCGACGGTGACGTCCATGCCGCCGAGCGCGGTGACGTCTCCGGGATAGGTCTTGATCAGCTGACGCGCCTCGACTGCGGGCGCACGGGTACTCATGACGACTGCTCTCCTGTGTGAGCGGGTGATCTCGGGCAGGGCCGAGCCGATCCGCGTGAAGAGCGCCGGGCTATCCTGGGTGTGCCGCACCTCGATCGCCTGGAACTGCCTCGCGGCGGATTCAGTTCGGGGTTCGAGACCCTGGCGGGGCTGCTGCAACAGCTCTGCCGGGGTCTTTCTCTGTTCGGCTACGGTCTCTCGACGTCGCCGTCCTCCAGATTCCGGTATTCCTCGGGGACCTCCCCCGTCTCGTTGAAGGTCCGCCACTCCTTGACTCCGGGAAACGTGCCCGCCGTGACCTCCGCCAGGAAGCCGCGGACCCACGCGGCCTCCGCGTCGATCATGTGCAGCTTGAACTCGGACTCGATCAGGAAGAGCCGGGGCAGCGTCTCGTAGAGCTTCTCCATGCCGCCGCGCAGGCTCGCGGCCCGCACCTCCAGCATGTTCAGCCGCTCCGCCAGCAGGCGGGCCACCTCGTCGGGGTGGAGTACGCCCATCAGTGAGAGCGCGGCCTCGAAGATCGGATACTCCTGCGCCGGGACGGCGAGGAGGTCCGACAGCCATTCCGTGGCCTCTTCACGTCCGGCGTCGGTGATGCCGTAGAGGGTGCGCTCGGGGCGGTTGCCCTGCCGCTGCACTTCCGCGACCTCGACGAAGCCGTGCTTCTCCAGGTTCTGCACGACGGTGTAGAGCGAGCCGTAGTTGATCTTCAGGCTGGCATCCTTGCCACGTCGGCGCAGGGTCTGGGCGATCTCGTACGGGTGCATCGACCGCTCGGTGAGCAGCACCATGACCGCGAGTGCCAGCGGATTGCTCAGCTTCCTGCGCTTCGTCGCCACGACGATCTCACCTCGCCCCCGAATATCCGCGGACGAACATATCGCGTATCCGAAGCAGGAGTCAATAGACACGATGTATCGCGTCCGGATGGAGATGGCAAGGGCGTGAGGACTTAGGCCCGCCGCCGACATGGCCGCGTCACGCGAGCGAAACAGGGTCTCCCTAATTTCTGTCACCCGACAGGAATCCCGGCGCCGCGTCCGCGGCCGCCCGGGCCCCACCAGGATCCCGCCCATCCTTCCGCGCCGAAGGCAGGTGCCGCCGTGACCACCACCGCCCCCTCCGACGTACGCCCCGACCCTCCGGAGTCCTCCGGGGACCGCTCCCTGGCCGAGTTCGGCTACCGCCAGGAGCTGCACCGCAGCCTCGGCCGGTACGCCTCGTTCGCCGCCGGGTTCTCCTTCATCTCCGTCCTCACCACCGTCTTCCAGTTCTTCGCCTTCGGGTACGCGTTCGGCGGTCCGGTCTTCTTCTGGACCTGGCCCGCCGTGCTGGTGGGCCAGTTGCTGGTCGCGGCGTGCTTCGCGGAGCTGGCCGCGCGCTATCCGCTCTCGGGCGCGATCTACCAGTGGTCGTCCCGCCTGTCGAACCTCTCGTTCGGCTGGTTCGCCGGGTGGATCATGGTGATCGGGCAGATCGTGGTGGTCGCGGCGGCGGCGCTGGCGCTGCAGATGGTGCTGCCGGCGATCTGGTCCGGCTTCCAGCTGGTGGGAAGCGATCCGGCGCCGACGAGTCCCGACGGGGCCGCCAACGCGGCCGTGCTCGGCGTGATCCTGCTGGTCCTGACCACCCTCGTCAACGTCGTCGACAACCGTGTGATGTCCGCGATCAACAGGATCGGCGTGACCGCCGAGATCATCGGCGCGGTCCTGATCATCGTGCTGCTGCTCACACACTCCGAGCGCTCCCCCGGCATCACCTTCCACACCGGCGAGGGCAGCACCGGCCTCTTCGGGGCGCTCATGGTGGGGTCGTTCATGGCCGCGTACGTGATGATCGGCTTCGACAGCGCCGGCGAGATGAGCGAGGAGACCCACAACCCGCGCCGTACCGCGCCCCGTACGATCCTCACCGCGCTCGGCGCCGCGGGCCTGCTCGGTGGGCTGATCGTCCTCGGCGGACTGCTGGCGGCGCCCAGCCTCACGGACGGGCACCTGGGTGTCGACGGCCTGAGCTACGTCCTGACCAGCAGCCTCGGTGACGGGGTCGGCCGTGCGCTGCTCGCCGACGTGGTGGTGGCCATCGCGGTGGCGACGCTGGCGATCCAGACGGCCGCCTGCCGCATGCTCTTCTCGATGGCCCGCGACAACCAGCTCCCCTTCTCCCGCCGCCTCGCCAAGGTCAACCCGCGCACCGGCATGCCGAGCGCCCCCGCCCTGGTCGTCGGCATCCTCGCCGCCGCTCTGCTGCTCCTCGACTTCGTCTCCCCGGACGCGTTCCTGGCGATCGGCACCACCTGCATCGTGATGCTGTACCTGGCGTACGCGATGGTGACCGGCCCCCTGCTGGTGCGCCGCCTGCGCGGCGAGTTCCCGGGCGCGGACGGCGTCGACGAGGAGGGCCGCCCCCTGTTCTCGCTCGGCCGCTGGGGCGTCCCGGTCAACGCGATCGCCCTCCTCTACGGCCTCTTCATGACCGTCAACCTCGCCTGGCCCCGCGCCGCGGTGTACGACCCGGCGGGCGGGCACTGGTACTTCCAGTGGTTCACCCTGCTGTTCCTGGGCGTGACACTGGTCGCGGGCGCGGGGTACCGGGCGTACAGGGCGCGGGCGATGGCGGTGGAGTCACCTGCGTACGCCTGACAGGCACCGGGCCTCGTACGCTTGACCAGGTGAGACGCAAGCCCCGGATCCCGCTCTCCCCCCTGCCGCAGCGCCACGGGGTCGACCCCGTGCGGATCAAGCTGCCGCAGGGCGGGGGCTGGGCCACCGTGCGCGAGCATCTGGTGGAGCGGCTCGCGGCGGGGGCCGGGGTGATCGACCGGATGATCGGCGAGGGGCTGATCGTCGGGGAGGACGCGCGGCCGCTGAGCGCCGACGCGGCGTATGTGCCGGGGATGTGCGTGTGGTTCCACCGGGAGCTGCCGGACGAGGAGCCGGTGCCGTTCGCGCTCGACGTGGTGTATCGCGACGAGCACATCGTCGTGGCCGACAAGCCGCACTTCCTCGCCACCACCCCGCGTGGCAGCCATGTCGCGGAGACCGCCCTCGCCCGGCTGCGGCGGGAGCTGGAGCTCCCGCCGCTGGGCGCCGCGCACCGCTTGGACCGGCTCACCGCCGGACTGGTGCTGTTCACCGTGCGGCCCGAGGAACGCGGTGCGTACCAGTCGCTGTTCCGCGACAAGCTCGTCGGCAAGGAGTACGAGGCCGTGGCCGTGTACGACGCGGAGCTGGTGCTGCCGCGTACTGTCCGCAGCCGGATCGTGAAGGAGCGCGGGGTGCTGGCCGCCCAGGAGGTGGCGGGCGAGCCCAACGCGGTCAGCCGGGTCGAGCTGCGCGAGCACCGCGACGGAGTGGGGCGCTACCGATTGACACCCAGCACCGGGCAGACCCATCAACTCCGTGTGCACATGAACGCGTTGGGCGTGCCCATCCTCGGCGATCCGCTCTACCCGGTGGTGACCGGCCCCGTGCCGGCCGGTGACTTCCGGCGTCCGCTGCAACTGCTGGCGCGGGTACTGGAGTTCACCGATCCGATCACGGGGCAGGCGCACCGGTTCGTCAGCGAGCGGGAGTTGGAGGCCTGGGCCTCGTACGACGCGTGGGCGTCCCGCGACGCGTAGGCACCCTCTGACATGCGGGCAGTCTCCGACGCATAGGCACCCTCTGACACGTAGGCGCTCTCCGACATGCAGGCGCTTTACGACAGATAGGCACCCTCTGACACACAGGTACTCTCCGACGCATAAGCACCCATGGCGCGTATGCGTCGTACGCCCCGGGGCCGCAACAGGTCCCGCCGAAGGGGCCCGCGGCCCTCGCCGCGCGGCCTCTCAGTAGCCGCGCCACCAGCGCAGGAAGCGCTGCCAGGCGCCGAGGCGGCGGGCCGGCTCCGGTGTCGACGCGGGCTGGGGGGCCACCGGCTGCGGTGCGGGCGCGACCGGCTCGGCCTGCTCCGTCGTGACCTGCCAGTTCGGCCGTTGGCGCGGCACCGCGTTGACGGCGGGACGCTGCATCACGTCCTGCGGTGGCTTCGGCGCGAACCGCACGGGCAGCTCCACCAGGTGGCGCGACGAAATCGACGACCTCCAGCGCAACTCGTGCTCCTCGCAGTCGAGTTCGGCGTCCGGCACGCGCATCAGCAGCGCGTCGACACCGACGTCGGCGATGGCACGGCCGATGTCCTGGCCCGGGCACTCGTGAGGCCCGCCGCCGAAGGCGAGGTGCGATCGGTTGCCCATCATGTTGGCGGTGAGGTCGGGGCGGACCCGCGGGTCGACGTTGCCCGGCGCCATCGCGAAGAGCAGTCCGTCGCCCTTGCGGATGCGCCGGCCGCCCAACTCCGTATCCTGCTTGGCGAAGTAGCCCAGCACGGCGCTGAACGGCGGCTCGTCCCACAGGGACTGCTCGACCGCCTGCGGCACCGTCATCTGGCCGCCGTTCAGCTGGGCGCGGAAGCGCGGGTCGGTGAGCACCATGCGCAGCACGTTGGCGATGAGGTTGGCCGTGGCCTCGTACGCGGCGAGCAGGACGAGGCGCAGATGCTGGGCGACCTCGTCGTCGGTGAGCCCGGCCGGGTGGTTGATGAGGTGGCTGGTGAAGTCGTCCTCGGGCTTGGCGCGCCGCCGGGTGGTGACCCGCGTCAGCACACTCATGACGTACTCGTTGCTGGCGATCGCGGTCTCGGTGCCCTTGAGCATGTCGCGGGCGGCCTGCACCAAGCGCTCGTTGTAGTCCTCGGGCATGCCGAGGATCTCGCAGAGCACGGCCATGGGCAGGTGCTCGGCGAACTGACTGACCAGGTCGGCCGTGCCGAGCTCGCAGAACTGGTTGACGAGGTGCTGTGTCGCGCGGTTGATGTGACGCCGCAGGCTGCGGAACTCGATGGTGGAGATGGCGCCGGTGACCGCCCCGCGCAGCCGCAGGTGCTCGTCGCCCTCGGCGTAGACGCAGATGGGCTGCCAGGCGAAGAGAGGCATCAGCGGGTTGTCGGGCTTCACCGTGCCGTCCTGGACGGCGGTCCACAGGCGGCTGTCGTGCGCGTACTGCGCCGGGCTGCTCAGCATGTGCAGGTTCTCGCCGTGGCCGAGCACCACCCAGATCGGCACGTCGTCGTGGAGCAGCGCGGGGGCGACGGCGCCGTGTTCGGCGCGGAGTTTCTCGTACAGGGCTCCCAGGTCCTCCGCCTCGGGTCCGTACAGGCGGTGCAGCCCGCCGGGACCGAGGCCATGGGCGGGGCAGCCGGGCGGCGGGCCGAGCGTGGGGTCGTCCGTACCGGTCGGGGAGTGGGATTCAGGCGTCACGGTGATCGCTCCGAAACTGAAAGGGATCCGGTTTATGGGGAGTTGGTGTATGTGTGCTGCTGTCGATACGGGAAGCTCAGGCGCGCGCCCGGGACATGGCCAGCGAGTGCAGGAAGCGCATCAGCGTCATCAGGACGTCCCGGCTGGAGGCCCTGCGGCGCGCGTCGCACTTCACGATCGGGATCTCCTCGGACAGGTCGAGCGCGGCCCGCAGGTCCTCGACCGGATAACGGGGCGCGTCCGGGAAGTCGTTTATGGCGACGACGAACGGCACACCGCGCTCCTCCAGTCGGCCGATCACGTCGAAGCTGACCTCCAGGCGGCGGGTGTCGATCAGCACGACCGCGCCGAGCGCGCCCTCGAAGAGGCCGTTCCACAGGAACCAGAAGCGCTCCTGCCCGGGCGTACCGAACAGATAGAGCACCAGCTGCTCGGTGATCGAGATGCGGCCGAAGTCCATGGCGACGGTGGTGGCCGTCTTGGTCTCGGAACCGTAGTTGTCGTCGACTCCGATGCCGGCCTGCGTCATCGTCTCTTCGGTGGTCAGCGGCCTGATCTCGCTGACGGAGCCCACCATGGTCGTCTTGCCGACCCCGAAGCCGCCCACGATCACGATCTTCACTGCCGCCTGCGCGGTGTGCGGCAGATGGTCCTCGGCGCGAGGGCCCGTGATGGTGTCAGAGCTTTTGAAGTCCATGCATCACCGCTTCGAGGAGGGAACGGTCGGGGAGCGCCCGACGGACGATCGGGGCGCGCGCCTGTACCAGTTCGGCCGCCAGCAGCTCGGTGAGCAGGACGGTCACCACGCTGAACGGCAGGTTGAGATAGGCCGAGAGCTCGGCCACGGACAGAGGGGCCTTGCAGAGCCGCAGCAGCGCCGACTGCTCCGGCTGGATGGCGGGCGGCGGCACGTCGGCGCGCGCCACGATTAACGTGACCAGGTCGATGTCGGCCCGATCTCCGCCCTCTCCCCCGCCCGTGAGGACATACAGGCGCTCGGGTTCCTTCGGGTTGTCCTGGCCCGCCGGAGCGGGAGCCGCTTTGGGAGGCTCCGGGGGTTCTTCCTTGGGGTGGCGCCGCCGGCGTTGCGGAGGAGTCATACGGTCTGCCCGTTGCGCCGCGGCGGACTCGTCAGATGGGCGCCGATCCGTACGACGAGGTCACGCATGCGGTTGCTCATCAGGCCCGGCTCCGCGGTCTGGTTGGCGAGCACCGCGAGATAGGCGTTGGGTCCCGCGGACATCAGATAGAAGTAACCGCCGTTGATCTCGATGATGACCATGCGCATCCGGCCGTCACTGCGGGGGATCTCGTTCGCGACGGCTCCGGCCAGGCTCTGCAGGCCCGCGCAGGCCGCGGCGACCCGGTCGGCGGCGTCCGGGTCACCGCCGTAGCGGGCGATGCGCAGGCCGTCGGCGGAGAGCACCACGATCTGCTGGATGCCCGGAACGCCGTCGGCGAGCTCCTTGAGCATCCAGTCGAAGTTGGCTCGCTGCTGGATCACTTGAGGTCCCCCTCGTCGTCGGCCTCGGCAGGGGCCGCCTCGTTGTTCCTGGCGAATGCGGTCGGGTCCGGATCACCCTTGAGTCCGTTCATGAACGCCTCGACCCACAGACCCGGTTCGGGTTCCTTCTCCTCCGGGACGGGCTCGGGTGACCATGCGGAGGCCGCTGCCGCCTTCGCCTCGGCAGCCTCCGCCTCGGCCTGTGCCGCCTCGGCGTACCGCTGGCTGAGCGGGACTTTGACCCGGCTGCGGCGCTGCGGCAGCCCGTTGGCCGTCCACTCGGTGACCGTGGGGACGTCGTCGTCCGTGGTCCCGCCGATCGGGGCCGGGATCCGGGGCCCGGTGGTCGGGCGGCGCTTCTTGGGCTTGCGCGCCGGACCCTCGACGCCGCCGGTGTCGACACCTGTCACGGAGGGCGCGCCGACGCCGTGCGCGAGACCGGGGGCCGGGCCCGTGGTGAGCATGTCGCGCGGCGCGATGAGGACGGCACGGACGCCGCCGTACGCGGACTGCCGCAGGGAGATCTGCATGCTGTACATCTGCGCGAGTCGGCCGACGACCGCCATGCCGAGCCGTGGGGCCTGCCCCATGACGTTCGGGTCGACGCCGGCCGCGGCCAGTCGGAGCAGCTCCTCGATCTTGCCGCGGGCCTCGTCGCTGAGGCTGACGCCGCCGTCCTCGATCTCGATGGCGACGCCGGTCTGCACCTCGATGGCGGTGACGTGCACCTTGGTGTGCGGCGGCGAGTAGCGCGTGGCGTTGTCGAGGAGCTCGGCGAGGGCGTGGATGAGCGGTTCGACGGATACGCCCTTGACGGCGACGTCGACGATGTTGTGCAGCTCGATGCGGCGGTACTCGAGGATCCGGGACATCGCGCCGCGCAGCACGCTGAACAGCGGTACGGGCTGGGGCCATTGGCGCCCGGGACGGCCGCCGCCGAGGACCGCGATGGAGTCGGCGAGACGGCCGATCAGCGCGGTGCCGTGGTCGATGCGCAGGAGGTCGTCGAAGACCTCGGGGTTGCGCCCGTGGTCCTCCTCCATCTCGCGCAGTTCATTGTTCTGCTGGTGGACGATGGCCTGGACGCGCCGCGCGATGTTGACGAAGGAGCGCTGCGCCGCGTCGCGCATCGACTCCTCGGTGTCGATGATCTTGAGCAGCGTCTTCAGCAGATCGCGCTGCGCTTCGGGGATTCCGCGGTGGTCCGGGTTGTCGCGACCCAGGGTGCGAATCACCTCTGCGGGGGAATCGCCGCCGCGCAGCTGGTCGAGCGCGGCGGGCAGGACGTTCTCGTGCAGGTACACGATGTCCTGGTCGTGGGCGGCGATGCGCTGTTCCGCGTCAGCGGTGCGTCGAGCGAGTTCGGCGCGCAGGTCGCGGGCGATGCGGCCGCGGCGTACGGCTTCGGCGCCGATCGCGATGACCAGGAGCGTCGCGATGCCGCCGCACCAGCCGACGGCGGCCCGGGCCGGGTCGGTCACGACGGCGACGGCGGCTCCGGTCGCCGCGGCCATCAGTATGGCGGGCAGCAACAGCACGCGCGCGTAGGGAAGTTCACGGCCACCGGGAGGCGATTGAACACTCACCATGTATGCCCTCTGAGACAAATCGACTGGGGGGTCGGGGAAGGTTGGGGGGAAACGGCATGGTCAAACTGAATCTTCGGAACTTTTGGGAACAAGCGCACGAATACACCTCAACTCGGTGCGCTGCGGGCGAGCTTAGTCCGACCGGATCATCGCTGTGTCATATTCCGCAAGCACCTGAAAACGCCTTCGGGACAGGAGTAGCCTCGGCCTCATTTGCACGCTGAGACCTCGTTCGCACACGGTGCGTGACGACGTACGGGCATACGAAGGCCATCCCCTGGAGGGGTGAGAACTCCGGGAACCCGGGCTCCGATTCAGGCTCGGAATCCGGCTCGGAATCCGGCTCGGTTTCGGCTCGGAACCGGCTCAGATTCCGGCGATCCGCAGCGCCGCGTCCGCCGTGGCCTCGGCGAACGCCGACACCGGCCGTTCCGGATCGGATCGGTGCACAAGGATGACCCCCTCGATCAGCCCGAACAGCAGATCCGTGCGCAGATCGAGCTCACTCTT
The DNA here is from genome assembly GCF_014645835.1 of Streptomyces albiflavescens. GTDB lineage: Bacteria > Actinomycetota > Actinomycetes > Streptomycetales > Streptomycetaceae > Streptomyces > Streptomyces albiflavescens. The sequence goes on along the minus strand of NZ_BMMM01000008.1, from coordinate 110,319 downwards.
GGCCAGCACGCCCCCCGCCGGCGTCGCGGCGAGCAACTGACGGTAGGCGTCCTTGAGTTCGGCCCGTACGGCATGGAAGCCCGCGAAGCGTTCGGTGCGCACCTCAGGCAGCAGATAAAGCCCGCCGAGGTTGTGCGGGCCACCGCAGAGCAGCTCCACATCCGTACGGCACAGCTCCCACAGTCGACTCCCCGCCGGGGCCGCGTCGTCCGCGAGGAGCTTGCGGGCGAAGGTCAGCGAAGGCGTGACCGTGGACTCCAGGAGCTCGGCGAGCAGCTCTTCCTTACCGGAGACGTAGTGGTACATGGAGGCCTGGCGCATGCCGGCCCGCTCCGCGACGGCACGGGTGGTCGTCGCCGCGTAGCCGCGTGTGGTGAACAACTCGGCGGCGGCGGCGAGCAGTTCGGCGCGCGGGGTCAGCCCGCTGTCCGGCCGCTGCGCTGCGCGCGGCCGGCCGACGCGCCGTCCACCACCGGTTCCCATGCGTTCGATCCTAGCTGCGGGTCCGCCGTGGCCGGTCGCACAGTTCCCCGCGCCCCGTCGGGGGGCACCCCCAGGCGCCGGCGTGAGGGATCGGTAACCCGACGGCAACGCACGAGACACGGCATCGACCTGACCCACCCCTAATTTCTGTCGCGCGACAGAAATAACCCGAGCCGTCAACAGCCGGAGGTCCCGCGATGGCGACAGCGACCACTTACGGAGCCCGTGACCACGCCCGATCCCAGGACGGCACCCACGCCGAGGCCATGCCCGTCGTCCCCGCCGGCGCGTGGCCCACGCCTCCCTGCGAGGCGGGCCACCTGGTATGGGCGGAGACGGTGTCGGGCGGCAACTACACGCACAGGGTGCTGGCCCGCGGCACCGAGCTGCGGCTGACCGACCTGCGCGGCGATGCGTGTGCGCACCTCCTGCTGTACGTCGCCGACCGGCCCTGGGAGCGCCTGAACGTGGCGGACACGGTCAAGGTCCAGTGGAACGCGTACCTGGGCGAGGGTCAGCTGCTCCTGTCCGACCAGGGCCGGGTGCTGGCCTCGGTGATCGCCGACACCTCCGGGCGGCACGACGCGCTGTGCGGCACCTCCACGCTCGTACGGAACACCGACCGGTACGGGGACGGGACGCCGCAGTCCCCCTCCCCGGCCGGCCGCGAGCTGTTCACACTGGCCGCCGCCAAGAACGGGCTCCAACCGCGTGATCTTCCGCCCTCGCTCTCCTTCTTCCAGGGCGTGGAGGTCCGCGACGACGGTTCGCTGGACTTCACCGGCTCGGCCGGGCCCGGCGGCAGCGTGACCCTGCGCACCGAACAGGAGGTCACCGTACTGATCGCGAACGTGCCGCACCCGGCCGATCCCCGGCCTGAGTACGTGAGCACCCCGCTGGAGGTGCTCGCGTGGCGCTCGGAGGCGACCAGGCCGGGCGACCTGCTGTGGGAGGCGACGCCCGAGGGCCGCCGCGCCTTCCTGAACACCGCCGAATTCCTTGCCGCGAGGGGGATCGCATGACCCGCACCGTTGTTCCGGCCCGGGCCGCCTGGTCGGCCGTCGTCCGCGCCGGCGAAACGCTCACCGTCACCGATCTGCACGGCAACCAGGCCGTCGACTTCCTGGTGTACGACGCCCATGACACCGCGGTCCGCTACAGCGCGCCCGACACGATCCACGCGCAGGGCAACATCTTCCTGACCACGGGCAGTGTGCTGATGTCCAACGAGCACACCCCGCTGATGACCGTCGTGGCGGACGAGGTCGGCCGGCACGACACGGTCGGCGGCGCCTGCTCCAAGGAGTCGAACACGCTGCGGTACGGACACCACACCTGGTCCCAGCACGCCTGTGTGGACAATTTCCTCGCGGAGGGTGCCAAGTACGGCCTCGGCAAACGGGATCTCGTCTCCAACATCAACTGGTACATGAACGTGCCGGTCGAGAAGGACGGCACCCTCGGCATCGTCGACGGCATCTCGGCGCCGGGGCTGCAGCTGACGCTGCGTGCCGAGCGCGACGTGATCGTGCTGGTCTCCAACTGCCCCCAGATCAACAACCCTTGCAACGGCTTCGAGCCGACCGCCGTGGAGATGGCCATCGGGGCGCCGGAATGACCTTCGACACTCTGCTCGTCGCCAACCGGGGCGAGATCGCGGTACGGATCATCCGGACGGCCCGCGAACTCGGCCTGCGCACGGTCGCCGTGTACTCCGACCCCGACCGCTCCGCACCCCATGTCCGGCTCGCCGACGAGGCGGTACGGCTGGGCCCCGCGCCCGCCAAGGAGTCGTACCTCGACGCCGACCTCGTTCTGAAGGCGGCCAAGGACACCGGTGCCGGTGCGATCCACCCCGGGTACGGCTTCCTGTCCGAGGACGCGGCGTTCGCGCGGCGCTGCGAGGACGCCGGGATCGTGTTCGTGGGGCCGACACCGCAGCAGCTGGAGCTGTTCGGCGCGAAGCACACGGCGCGAGCGGCGGCGGAGGCGGCGGGGGTGCCCCTGGCGCCGGGCACGGGGCTCCTCCCCGGCCTGCCGGAAGCTCTGGAAGCCGCCGACCGCATCGGCTATCCCGTGATGCTCAAGGCCACCGGCGGTGGCGGTGGCATCGGTATGTCGGCATGTCGCTCTGCCGATGAACTGACCGAGGCATGGGAGCGGGTGCAGCGCGTCGCCGCGGCCTCCTTCTCCTCGGCGGGGGTCTTCCTGGAGCACCTGGTCGAGCACGCTCGCCATGTCGAGGTGCAGGTCTTCGGCGACGGCCGGGGCCACGTCGTCACCTTCGGCGACCGCGACTGCTCGCTCCAGCGCCGCAACCAGAAGGTGCTGGAGGAGGCCCCGGCCCCGGGGCTGCCCGCGCGTGTGCGCGATCAACTCGCCTCGTCGGCACGCGACTTGTGTGCGTCGGTGGACTACCGCTCGGCCGGTACGGTCGAGTTCGTCTACGACGCCGCCCGCGAGGAGGCCTACTTCCTGGAGGTCAACACCCGCCTCCAGGTGGAGCATCCGGTCACCGAGGAGGTCTACGGCATCGACCTCGTCGCCTGGATGCTGCGGCTGGCGCGCGGGGAATCGGATGTCGTACGGGATCCGGGGGCGCCCCGCGGCCACGCCGTCGAGGCCCGCGTGTACGCCGAGGACCCCTCGCGCGAGCACCGGCCGAGCGCGGGCCTGTTGACGCGGGTCGAGTTCCCCGGCGGTGTCCGCGTGGACGGCTGGGTCGAGACGGGCACCGAGGTGACCACGTCCTACGATCCGATGCTCGCGAAGGTCATCGCGTACGGGTCGGACCGGGCGCACGCGCTGGAACGCCTCGACGAGGCGCTGGCCAGGACCCGGGTCGACGGCATCGAGACGAACCTGGGGCTGGTGCGGGCGGCGCTCGCGGAGGAGTCCTTCCGGGCGGCAACGCACTCGACGGCGACGCTGGCCTGGATCGCCGACCCGACGGCGCGCATCGAGGTCGTCACCGGCGGGACCCTCACCACCGTGCAGGACTGGCCCGGCCGCACCGGCTACTGGCAGGTGGGCGTGCCGCCGTGCGGCCCGATGGACGACCTGTCCTTCCGTCTCGGCAACCGCGCGCTCGGCAACCACGAGGGCGCGCCGGGACTCGAATGCACCTTGCGAGGACCGACGCTGCGGTTCACCCACGCCACGACCGTGTGCGTCACCGGTGCTCCCGCGCCGGTCACGGTGGACGGCGCGCCAGTCGCCCAGTGGGAGCCGGTGGCGGTGCCCGCCGGAGCCGTACTGGAGGTGGGCGCCCCCGCCGAGCACGGGCTGCGCACCTACGTGCTGTTCGCGGGTGGCGGCCTGGATGTGCCGGCGTTCCTCGGCAGCGCGGCCACGTTCACGCTGGGCCGGTTCGGCGGCCACGGGGGGCGGACGCTGCGGACCGGGGATGTGCTGCACGGCGGGTCGGTGACGGATCACGGGGTGCCCGTGCCCCTGGGCGACCGGCCCGTGTTCGCGTCCGCATGGCGGGTCGGCGCCCTCGAAGGCCCGCACGCCGCACCGGAGTTCTTCACCGAGGACGACATCCACGACTTCTACGCCGCCGACTGGAAGGTCCACTTCAACTCGGCGCGCACGGGTGTACGGCTGGTCGGGCCGAAGCCCCGCTGGGCGCGTACGGACGGCGGGGAGGCGGGCCTGCACCCGTCCAACATCCACGACACGCCCTACTCGGTGGGCGCGGTCGACTACACCGGCGACATGCCGGTGCTGCTCGGCCCGGACGGTCCCTCACTCGGCGGCTTCGTCTGCCCGGCAACGGTCGTCAGCACGGAGCGCTGGAAGCTCGGGCAGTTCCGCCCCGGTGACACGGTGCGCTTCGCGCCGCTCGCCGAGGACGGCTCGGCGCGGCCCGCGATCGTGGACGGCGGGGTGCTCGCACGCGACGGCGACGTGACCTTCCGCCGCAGCGGCGACGACAACCTGCTGGTCGAGTTCGGGCCCATGCAGCTGGACCTGGCCCTGCGGATGCGCGTCCAGGCGCTGATGGAGGCGGTCGCCGAGGCGGATCTCGACGGCGTCACGGACCTGACACCCGGCATTCGCTCGCTGCAGATCCAGACGGACCCGCGCCGGCTCCCGCAGCGCGCGCTCCTCGCCACGGTCAGGGCGATCGCCGCGGCGCTCCCTCCTTCCGACCAGCTGGTGGTCCCCTCCCGCACGGTCCACCTCCCGCTCTCCTGGGACGACCCGGCCACCCGCGAGGCGATCGCCCGCTACATGGCGGGTGTCCGCGACGACGCGCCCTGGTGCCCGTGGAACATCGAGTTCATCCGCCGCGTGAACGGCCTGGACTCGGTGGAGGACGTGCACCGCACGGTCTTCGACGCGGAATACCTCGTACTGGGCCTGGGCGACGTGTACCTGGGCGCGCCGGTGGCGACACCGCTGGACCCGCGCCACCGCCTGGTCACCACCAAGTACAACCCGGCGCGCACCTGGACTGCCGAGAACTCGGTCGGCATCGGCGGCGCATACCTCTGTGTCTACGGCATGGAGGGCCCCGGCGGCTACCAGTTCGTCGGCCGTACGACCCAGGTGTGGTCGGGCTGGCAGCAGCGCGGTGCCTTCGAGCTCGGCTCACCGTGGCTGCTGCGCTTCTTCGACCGCATCAAGTGGTACCCGGTGGAGCCCGAGGAGCTGTTGCAGCTGCGGGCCGACATCACCTCGGGGCGCTTCGTCCCCCGGATCGAGGAGGGAGAGTTCTCACTCGCCGAGTACGAGGCCTTCCTCGCCGAGAACGCGGACTCCATCGCGGAGTTCCGGTCCCGGCAGGGCGCCGCCTTCTCGACGGAACGGGACGCCTGGGAGGCGGCGGGCGAGTTCGCGCGGGCGGAGGCGGCGACCGCGCCCTCGGCTCCCGCGGCCGAGGTGACCGTCCCGGAGGGCGGCCATCTCGTGGAGGCCGAATTCGCCGCTTCGGTGTGGCAGCTGAACGTCCGAACGGGCGACGAGGTGACCACCGGTCAGCCCCTCCTCGCCCTGGAGGCGATGAAGATGGAGTCGAGGGTGCCTGCGCCGATGAACGGAGTGGTGAAGGAGATCCTCGCGAAGCCGGGCGACCAGGTGGAGGCGGGCACGCCACTGGTTGTGCTGGCGCCCGCGGAGCCGACGGTGCCCTGAATCCCTACCGGCGGTCTGCGGGCAGACGTTCCGCAGGACGAAGCCTGAGCACAAACGACGGTGCCCTGAATCCCCACCGGCGGTCTGCGGGCAGACATTCCGCAGGACGAAGCCTGAGTACGGACGACGGTGCCCAGAATCCTTACCGGCCGTCTGTGGGCAGACGTTCCGCAGGGCGGAACGGGTGGGCAGGGACCACCCACCGGCCCGCACCCGAACAGCAAGGAGCACCGATGTCCACTCTCACCAGAGTCACCCTGGCGTACGCCCGCATCGAGGCCACGGACCGTCCCGAAATCTGGATCGACCTTCGCCCTCGGGCGGAGGTCGAGCGGGAGGCCCGGTCCATCGACGAGCGCGTCGCCGCAGGCGAGCCCCTCCCCCTCGCCGGCAAGCTCTTCGCCGCGAAGGGCAACATCGACGTGGCGGGCCTTCCGACCACCGCCGGCTGCCCGGCCTACGCGTACACCCCGGAGGAAGACGCCCCCGTAGTCGCCCGCCTGCGCGCGGCAGGCGCGATCGTGCTGGGCACCACGAACCTGGACCAGTTCGCGACGGGCCTGGTCGGCACCCGCTCCCCCTACGGCGCCGTCCGCAACGCCCTCGACCCGACCAGGGTCAGCGGCGGCTCCAGCTCAGGATCGGCCGTGGCCACAGCCCTGGGAATCGTCGACTTCGCCCTAGGTACGGACACCGCCGGCTCGGGCCGCGTCCCCGCGGCCTTCAACGGCATCGTCGCCCTGAAGCCGACCCGCGGCCTGGTCCCGACGACCGGCGTCGTCCCGGCCTGCGCCTCGCTGGACTGCGTGACCGTGTTCGCCCGTACGCTCCCGGAGGCCGAGCAGGCCCTCGCATACATGGCGACCCCGTCCGGCCGCGACCTCCCGGCGCTCCCCCAGCGGTCCCCCGGCCCCTGGCGCGTCGCCGTGGCGCCTGCGGCACAGCTCGGAGAGCTGGACGAGGGCTGGGCGGAGGCGTACGAGGCGGCGGTGGCCCAGCTGGCGGCGGCGGGCGCGCAGGTGCGCGCCCTCGACCTCACCCCGTTCACCGAGGCCGCCGCGATGCTCTACGAGGGTGCGTTCGTCGCCGAGCGCTACACCGCCGTGGGGAGCTTTGTCGACAAGTTGATCGCCGAAGGAGGTGCGGGCCTCGACCCGACCGTCGCCGGGATCATCACCCGCGCCCGGGACATCCCGGCCCACCAGCTGTACACGGACCAGGACCGGCTGGCCGAGCTCCACACCCGGGCACTCACCCAACTCGGCGACGCGGACGCGCTGTTGCTGCCGACGACGCCGGGCCACCCCACGCTCGCCGCGGTCGCCGCCGACCCGCTGGGCGCCAACGCCCGCCTGGGCCGTTTCACCAACTCCACGAACCTCTTCGACCTGGCCGCGGTCGCCGTCCCCGGCGGCACCGTGGACGGGCTTCCCTTCGGCGTGATGCTGATCGGCCCCGCGTTCACGGACGAGCGCCTGGCCCGGATCGCCCGGCTGCTCCAGCCCCGGCTGCGGATCGCCGTCGTCGGCGCACACCTGTCGGGCCAGCCCCTCAACACCCAACTCCTCTCCCTGGGAGCGGAGTGGGAACGGACGACCACGACGGCACCCGCCTACCGTCTGCACGCCTTGTCCACCACTCCCCCCAAGCCCGGCCTGGTCCACGTGGGCACCGGCGGCAGCGCCATCGAGGCGGAGGTGTGGCGGCTGCCCGCCGAAGGCCTCGGGTGCCTGCTCGCCGACCTGCCCCGGCCGATGGCTCTGGGCCGGGTCGAACTGGCCGACGGCACACACGTACCCGGCTTCCTGTGCGAGCCCGGCGCGCTCGAAGGGGCCAAGGACATCACGGAGTACGGCGGCTGGCGCGGGTACCTCCGGGCGCGTCCCGAGCGACCGGTGCTCTAGGGACAAAAAGGGCGCGCCGCCTCCCGAACATCAAGGAGACGGCGCGCCACGAGCCCTGGATCAGCCCACCGACGAGTAGGCCACCACCCCGCGCAACAACGCGTCGACGGCCCTGCGCGCGTTCTTCGCGACCGTGGAGCCCTGGCCGCCGGAGGCAGGCGCGGCGGCCGCGATCTGGCCCAGTACGTCGATGACCTGCTTGCACCAGCGCACGAAGTCACCGGCGGGCATCTCGGCCTCGCGCAGCACCTCGTCGAGGCCCTTGCCGGAGGCCCACTCGTGCGCGGCCCAGGCGAAGCCGAGATCCGGTTCGCGCTGGCCGACGCCCTCGGTCTGGGTGATCCGGAAGTCCTCCTCCAGCGCGTCGAGGCGGCCCCAGATGCGGACCATCTCGCCGAGGGCGGCCTTGGCCTTGCCGGACGGCACCTTCGGTGCCATCGCGTCGTCGGCGACCCGCGACTCGTACACCAACGCCGAGACGCAGGCGGCGAGTTCGGCAGGGCTGAGCCCCTCCCAGACTCCGGCGCGCAGGCACTCGCTGGCGAGCAGGTCGAGTTCGCCGTAGAGCCGGGCGAGCCGCTTGCCGTGTTCGGTGACCTCGTCGCCGCGCAGGTAGTCCAGCTCGGTGAGGAGGGCGACGATCCGGTCGAAGGTGCGGGCGATGGTGTTCGTCCGGCCCTCGATGCGGCGTTCCAGCTGCGAGGTGTCGCGCAGCAGCCGGTGATAGCGCTCGGCCCAACGGGCGTGGTCCTCGCGGTCGTTGCACCCGTGGCAGGGGTGGGCCCGGATCGCCGTGCGCAGCCGGGAGATCTCGCGGTCGTCGGCGGCCTCGGACCGCTTCTTGCGGTGCCGGTCGGGGACGAAGTGCCCGGCCTTGGTGCGCAACGCGGACGCCAGGTCGCGACGCGACTGCGGCGAGCGCGGATTGAAGGACTTGGGGATCCGCATCCGGTCCAGCGCCGCGACCGGCACCGGGAAGTCCATCGAGGCCAGCCGCTTCACCTGGCGCTCGACGGTGAGCACCAGCGGGCGCGGGCCGTCGTGCTGCTCGAAGCCACGGTGGCCGTTCGACCGGCCCGCGGGCAGCCCGGGGTCCAGCACCAGCGCGAGTCCGGCGTACTTTCCGGTCGGAACATGGATCACGTCGCCGGGCTTGAGCTTCTCCAGGGCGACGGCCGCTTCGACGCGACGCTGCGACGCGCCCTGCCTCGCCAGCTCGGTCTCGCGGTCCTTGAGCTCTCGGCGCAGCCGCATGTACGCGTCGAAGTCGCCCAAGTGGCAGGTCATGGACTCCTTGTAGCCCTCGAGACCCTCCTCGTTGCGCTGCACCTGCCGGGAGATCCCGACGACCGACTTGTCGGCCTGGAACTGCGCGAAGGACGTCTCGAGCAGCTCGCGCGAGCGGTGCCGCCCGAACTGCTCGACCAGGTTCACCGCCATGTTGTACGACGGCTTGAAGCTGGAGCGCAGCGGATACGTGCGCGTGCCCGCGAGTCCCGCCAGGTGCTCGGGGCTGAAGCCGCGCTGCCACAACACGACCGCGTGGCCCTCGACATCGATGCCGCGGCGCCCGGCGCGGCCGGTCAGCTGGGTGTACTCGCCGGGGGTGATGTCGGCGTGCTGCTCGCCGTTCCACTTGACGAGCTTCTCCAACACCACCGAGCGGGCGGGCATGTTGATGCCCAGCGCGAGGGTCTCCGTCGCGAAGACGGCCTTGACCAGGCCGCGTACGAAGAGTTCCTCGACGACCTCCTTGAAGGTCGGCAACATGCCGGCATGGTGGGCCGCGATGCCGCGCTCCAGGCCCTCCAGCCACTCGTAGTAGCCCAGGACGTGCAGGTCCTCGGTCGGGATGGAGGCGGTGCGCTCCTCGACGAGTTCGCGCACCTTGGCCCGCGCCTCGTCGTCGTTCAGCCGGAGGCCCGCGTACAGGCACTGCTGGACGGCGGCCTCGCAGGCCGCGCGGCTGAAGATGAACGTGATGGCGGGCAACAGCCCTTCGGCGTCGAGCCGCTCGATGACCTCGGGGCGGCCCGGCGTCCACATGCGGGAGCGCTGTCTGCGCTCCCGCTCGCGGTCGGCCTCGCGCATGGCGCGGCCCCGTTTGCGGTCCTGGTACGACGGGCGGCTGGCCTCCATGCGCGCCATGCGCGTCAGGTCGGGATTGACGGCCTTCTTCTGGCCCTCGCCCTCCTCGAAGAGGTCGTACATCCGGCGCCCGGCCAGCACGTGCTGGAACAGCGGCACGGGCCGGTGCTCGGAGACGATCACCTGGGTGTCGCCGCGCACGGTGTCCAGCCAGTCGCCGAACTCCTCCGCGTTCGACACGGTCGCCGAGAGCGACACCAGGGTCACCGACTCCGGCAGGTGGATGATCACTTCCTCCCAGACGGCGCCGCGGAAGCGGTCGGAGAGGTAGTGCACCTCGTCCATGACCACATAGCCGAGACCGAGGAGGGTCCCCGAACCCGCATACAGCATGTTGCGCAGCACCTCGGTGGTCATCACGACCACCGGGGCTTCGGAGTTGACGCTGTTGTCGCCGGTGAGCAGGCCGACCTTGTCCGCGCCGTAACGGCGGCACAGATCGGCGTACTTCTGGTTCGAGAGTGCCTTGATCGGCGTCGTGTAGAAGCACTTCCTGCCCTGCTGGAGGGCGAGGTGGACGGCGAACTCGCCGACGACCGTCTTGCCCGAGCCGGTGGGCGCGGCCACCAGAACGCCCTTGCCCCCTTCAAGAGCTTGGCAGGCCTCGATCTGGTAGGGGTCGAGGCCGAAGTCGTACATCTCGCGGAAGGAGGCGAGCGCGGTGGCCTGCTCGACAGCGCGCTGTCGAGCTGCCGCATACCGCTCGGCCGGTGAGAGGTCCTCTGTCATCGTGCTTTCGAGACTACCGGGAGGCACTGACAACAGGACGATCAATATCGGGATCCGATGCTGTGAGACCCGGGATCCCCGCAGCTCAGGGAACCGCCACCCGCACCGCCGCCGGTATGCAGCGCGCGGTGAGCGGCAGCGGCCCGAGCGGCTCACCGTCCGCGTACCCGGTGATGCCCTGCGCGACGAGTTCGACCTTGGCGGCCCGGTGCACGGTGACCTTGGGATGGTCGAGGTGGGTGCCCTTGTAGACCCTCGGGAACACCGTGAGCAGCGTCGTGCGACTGCAGTCCCCGACGACCGTGATGTCGAACAGGCCGTCAGCGAGGTCCGCGTCCGCGCAGATCTTCATGCCGCCGCCGTACGACGATCCGTTGCCGACGGCCACGAGCGTCGCCTCGATCTCCTGGACCTCGCTGTCGTCGAGCGTGATCCGGTACGGGAAGGGCTTGAAGGCGGCCAGTTCGGCGAGCATGGCCAGGTCGTACTTGAAGCGCCCTGTGGGCCATCGCATGCGATTGCCGCGGTCGTTGACCCGGGAGTCGAAGCCGGAGGCGAGGACGGTGCCGAACCAGGTGTCGCCCACCCGCCCGAGATCGACGTCGCGCAGCCGCGCCCCCTTGAGGGCCTCGGCGATCCCCCGCCCCGCGGTCGCGGGGTCACGTACGGGCAGGCCCAGCGTCCGCGCGAAGTCGTTCCCGGTGCCGACGGCGACGAGGCCGAGCGGGGTGCGGGTCCCGGCGACGGCCTGCAGGGCCAGGTTCGCCATGCCGTCGCCGCCGACGGCGATGAGGGCGTCGGTGCCGCCCTCGACAGCGGCACGCGCGCGCGTGAGGGCGTCTTCGGCGTTCTCCCCGTAGATCGTGCGGACGGAGAATCCCGCTGCCCGAAAAGCCGAAGCGGCCGGCTGCGCCGCGTGGGCGCCCCGGCCGCGTCCCGCGGTGGGGTTGACGATGAGGGTGATCTCGCTGGTCACGGCCTGACCCTACGAGGTCCGAGCGCTCGTCAGGTCACGTCGTCATAACCGTTGACCCGGTCCGAACTCGCCTGCTCCGGCAGTGCCCGACTGGCCGACACGGTCTCGACCTCGCCGATGTCCTCCGGCGTGAGATCGAGGTCGGAGGCCTCGTCGTCGTCCGGGCCCTCGGCCTCGCGGCGCCGCTTGCGGCGGTCGTTGAGGAGCGAGAAGGCGACGGCGCCGAAGTACAGGATCCAGATGGGTCCGGCGAGCGCCAGCATGGTCAGCGGGTCGGTGCTGGGTGTGGCGACGGCCGCGAAGACCGTGATGCCCATGATCATCGCCCGCCACCAGCCGAGCATCCTCTTGCCGGTGAGGGCACCGGTGAGGTTGAGCATGACGAGGAGCAGGGGCAGCTCAAAGGACAGACCGAACACGAGGACCATGCGCGTGACGAGGTCGAGCAGGTCGTCCAGCGGCAGCAGGTTGGAGACACCCGAGGGCGTAAAGCCGATCAGCACCTTCGCCGTGGTGGGAAGCACCGAGTAGGCGAAGTAGGCGCCGGCGAGGAACAGCGGGGCGCCCGTGCCGACGAAGGCGTACGCGTACTTCCTCTCGTGCCGGTGCAGGCCGGGCGCGATGAACGCCCACAGCTGGTAGAGCCAGACCGGCGAGGCGAACACGACACCGGCCATCAGGGAGACCTTGAGCGCCAGCGTGAACGGTGTGAGCAGGCCGTTGACCGTGATCTGCGCGCACTGGCCCTTGGACGACTTCGCCAGTTCCTCGAAGGTCTTGTCGCAGCCGACCGAGTCGAGGATGGGCTTGGTGATGATGTTGATGATGTCGTTGTAGAAGAAGGCGGCCAGGACCGTGATGACGACGATGGCCAGCATCGCCTTCGCGAGCCGGTTCCGGAGCTCACGAAGATGCTCCGCGAGGGGCATGCGCCCCTCGGGATCCTTCTCCTTGTTGCGGGCAGACTTGAGCAACCCACGTTCCCATCTCGTGCGGCGGGCCGGAGGTCACCGGCCCTGCGTCAGCGCTTGGTCGTGTCCGTCGGCTCGGTGACCGGGCGCGAGCTCGTCACGTCGCCGGGGGCGGCCTGGATGGTGCGCTGCGCGGGGGGCTGCTCGTCGGTGTTCGGCGGGCCGGCCGGGGCGGGCGTGCTGCCCTCGTCCTTCATCGCCTTGGCCTCGCTCTTGAGGATGCGTGCGGACTTGCCGAGGGAGCGCGCCATGTCCGGAAGCTTCTTCGCGCCGAACAGCAGGATGATGACGACGAGGATGAGAATGATCTCGGGAGCTCCGAGCCTTCCGAACATAAGATTTACCTTCTCACCGAGGCTGCATGGTCGGGGTGCTGTCCGATCGGTCGGACATGTGTCCAACCGTCGTGTTGACAGCGATCGTAACGCTCAGGGGTAAACGCGGGGCAATCCCTGTGCGTACTCCCAGTTCGCGACCCGCGCCTCGTTCTCCAGGCCGCGACCAGCAGCGTACCTGCCGATGCCGGAAAGGTGACAGGGCGAAAGCCACTCAAAGCGCAATGCGCTCACGACTCACAGGGCATCCATGGAGCTCGCCGTACTCGCAGCCGCCCGCTCCAGATCCTCCGCGGCCCTGCTGATGCGGCGCGCGGAATCGGAAACCTGTCGGCCCAAACGCTCCGCTTCCAGAAAGACACGGACGGCGAGCACGCCGAGTACGGCGATTCCCACGAATCCCACAGCGATCGCAAACATCGGCCAGAACATGACGTCGACCCTAGAGGGTGGAGTGCAGGCGCAGGGTCCGCACCCCGCCGCCGGTGAGCAGCTCGACGATGCGCTCACCCGCCGGCTTGCGCACGGCGGCGCCGCACTCGGGGCAGGTGAAGGAGTAGAAGGTGGTACGGCTGCTGGCGCCGATGGCCAGCCGCAGAGCGCTCGCCGTGAGCTCGAAGCCGGCCCGGCAGTCGGGGCAGGCGGCCTTGAACATCACGTCGACCACCCTTCTCATCCCGGCGAAGGCCGTCACCACCGACATCTCCGGGGCACCCGACGGTGCACCGGCCTTCCCGGACGTGCCGGTCCGCTCCGGCGCACCAGACATCCCAGACATCGACGACGTGCTCAAAGGCCCTGCTCCTGCCTGTCGTACGGCCCGTCCTGATCCCCCTGCAGCCCGTCGAGCCCGTCGTAGGCGGCGAGCGCCTCGCGGGCCGCCTGCCGGGCGCTGTCAGCGAGGACCTGCGGCGACACGATCCGGCCGTCACCGCCGAGGCGCAGCGCCAACCGCCGCAGCGACGCGGGATCGGGGGTCCGCAGAGTGATACGCAACCCGCCGTCCGGCAGCTCATCCGCGCTGTCGTGCGGGTAGTACTCGGCGACCCAGCGCCCGCCCGGTCCGACCTCGACGACCACCTCGGGGTCCTCGGCGGCGGGCTGCACCAGCCCCTCGGAGAGGTCCCGCAGCTCGACCTCGGGCGGCGCGGACGGCTCGTCCAGGATGCGGATCTCCGCGACCCGGTCGAGCCGGAAGGTGCGGCGTGCCTCGGAGCGGCGGCACCAGGCCTCCACGTACGTGTGCCCGACGCTGACCAGGCGGATCGGGTCGATCTCGCGCTCGGTGAGCTCGTCCCGTGAGGGCGAGTAGTAGCGGATCCACAGCCTGCGCCGCTCGGAGATCGCCCGGTCGACGTCCGCGAAGACGCCGCCCTCGGACTCGAAGGTCACCGAAAGCCGGGAGCTGGCGCCCGCCGCCTCGCCCGAGGCGGCCTCCACCTTGGCGGTGGCACGCAGCAGCGCCTGCCGGTCGCCCTCGCGAAGGCCCGGCAGCGTGGACACCGCACGGGCGGCCACCAGCAGCGCGGTCGCCTCGTCGGCGGCGATCCTCAGGGGTTCCGCGACATCGTCCGGGTTGTGCCACCAGATCCGGTCGCCGTCGGTGTCGATGTCGAGCAGATCGCCGCCGCGGAAGCTGGTGCCGCACAGCGGCAGCACGTCGAGGTCGGAGATCAGCTCGTCCTCGGTGACCCCGAAGGCCCGGGCGACGTCACCGACGCGTGCGCCGGGGCGCTCGCGCAGATAGGTCACCAGCGAGAGCATCCGCCGGGTCTGGTCGATCGCGTTCGTGGGCCTGGCCGGTTTTCCTACCACTTTCTTACGTTCCCCTTCAGCCCTTGGCCACGGCGCGCAGCCGGTCCACGACGTCGGCCCGCAGCTCGGCGGGCTCCAGAACCACCACGTCGGGCCCGAACTCGACGAGCCAGGCGTCCAGGCCGTGCCCGTACGGAATCTCCAACTCGTCCCAGCCGTCGCCCAGTTCCCGTACGGAGACGGCCTTGGCCCGCAGCGGGTAGCCCGAGCCGGAGCGCAGCCGGATCAGCGCGGAGCGGTCGGCGATCTCCCCCGCCCAGCCGGCGACCGTCTCGCGCACGGTGACGACGTCGGGCACCTCGGCCGTGTACCGCCCCGCGCGGGTGCGGACCTTCCCGGTGATCCGGGAGAGCCTGAAGACGCGCTCGGCACCGCGGTCGCGGTCCCAGCCCGCCAGGTACCAGTGGCCGCGCCAGCACTCCAGGGCCCACGGCTCGACGTGCCGGGTCTCGGGGTGCGCCGCGGTGGCCTTGCGGTAGTCGAAGACGACGGGGCGGCGGTCGCGGCAGGCGAGCATCAGCGGCTCGAAGGCCGCCTCGTGGACGGGGATGTGCGGCTCCAGTGCGCCATGGGCCTCGTACGGGTCCACGTCCTCGGGAAGACCCGCGGCGCGCAGCTTCTGCAGGGCACCGCTCGCCGCGCCGGCGAGGCGAGCCTGCTGCCAGACCTTGGCGGCGAGACCGAGAGCGGCGGCCTCCTCGGCGTCGAGCGTGATGGGCGGCAGCCGGTTGCTGTCGCGGCGGGCGAGATAGCCGACCTCGCCGTCGAGGTTCTCCACCGTCTCGATGACCAGGCCGAGTTCGCGCAGATCGTCCTTGTCGCGCTCGAACATCCGGTTGAAGGAATCGTCCGAGCCCGCTTCCAGATAGGCCTCGATGGACTCACGCAGCTCCCGCTTGCTGAGCGGCCGTCGCGTCCCGAGCAGACACAGCGCCAGGTTCATCAGCCGCTCGGCCTTGGCAATGGCCATCGATGCCCTTCCCTATGGTGCTTCCGACCGATGACCGTACCGCTCCGGAGTGTCGCGGCAAAAGCCGAGGGCCCATGCCCGGACAGGCATGGGCCCCAGGTGATCGGGTCCGGTCAGACCCTGATCACACGGCGTACGAAGATCGGACCGAAGTCCGGCCGTGATGATCGGCCGGAATCCGATCGCGGCGGCGGATCAGACCGAAACCAGGTCGCAGACGAAGATCAGCGTCTCGCCGGGGGCGATACGGCCGCCGGCGCCGCGGTCGCCGTACGCGAGGTGCGCCGGGATGGTCAGCTGGCGACGGCCGCCGACCTTCATGCCCTGCACGCCCTGGTCCCAGCCGCTGATGACCTGGCCGACGCCGAGCTGGAACTCGAGCGGGGTGCCGCGGTTCCAGGAGGCGTCGAACTCCTCGCCGGTGGAGAAGGCCACGCCCACGTAGTGGACCTTGACGAAGTCGCCGGCCTTGGCGACCGGACCGTCGCCCTCCCAGATGTCCTTGATCTCGAGGTCCGCCGGGGGCTCGCCGCCCGGGAAGTCGATCTCGGGCTTCTCGATGCTCACTTCATTACTCCTTGTTGCACGGCCATCGTCCCGGACAGTCTCACAGACTCTGTGGTCAGACCGTTCCGAGGATATCGACCACGAAGACGAGAGTGTTCTTGGCCAGCTCGCTGCTGGGATTGGCGCCGTAGCCGAGGGACGGCGGGATCACCAGAAGGACGCGGTCGCCCACGTTCTTGCCGACGAGGCCCTTGTCCCAGCCGGCCACCACGGAGCCGGTGCCGATCTGGAAGGCGGTGGCGCCACCGTGGTCCCAGGAGGAGTCGAACTGCTTGCCGTCCTCCCACTTCACCCCGGTGTACTGGGCGATGAGGCCCTGGCCGGCCTCCACCTTCTTGCCGGTACCCTTGATCAGCACCTGCTGCTTGAGGTCCTTGGGCGCCTTGGTGTCCTTGGGGATGGTGATGGTCGCCGCCTTCGGCGCGGGGGCCGACACCGTGGGCATGCCGGGGTCGGGTGCCGCCTGCGTCCCCTTGACATAGGCCTTGGCGTCGACGGCGGCGGAGCCGACCGCGTCGACCACCCAGATGAGCACATCCTTGGCGGTGATGCCGGAGGAGGTGTTCAGTCCCGCGCCGATCAGGTCGCCCGCGGTGCCCTGCACCAGGATCCGGCTGCCCGTCTTCTGCCCCTTCACGGCGTCCAGCACCTTGGCGGGCAGCTGCTGGCTCTGCTTGCCGATCTGGTCGACGGACTGCTGCCGTGGCGTACTGGAGCCGGCGGTCGCCGAGGCCCAGGTGCCACCCAGCGCCTGACTGCTCCCCCACTTCTCGACGGTCCAGTCCAGCCGGACGTAGTCGGAGGCCTTGATCACGGCTCCGCTGCCCGTCGAGACCGTTTTGACCACGGTCTTGTCGGACGGCTTCCCGCTCTTGGGCACGGAGATCTCGGGCTTGGCCCCGAACTTCCCCTTGACCGTAGCGACGCCCGCCGCCGCCTCACTGTCACTCTTGTCGTCCGATCCGCACGCGGCGGTGAACAACAGGGCGGGAACGGCCAGGAGCACCACGGCACGTCGTTTCACGTTGTAGTTCATCAGTCCAACTGGGAGTCGGGGGTGGGGGGCAATGGCCGCCACTCTACGACCTACGTGCGCCCCGTACGGTCTGACGCGAGACACGCCGTCGCCCGGACCGGTGACCGGTCCGGGCGACTGTCAGTCCCGAGCGACCCGCGGACGGTCTGTCAGGAGGCCGTCTTCGCGGACAGCGGGCGGAGCTTGCGAAGGAACTCCGCCCGGTTCATCCGGTCGGCGGGCCCCCCGTCGTACGCACCGCGCGCGTAGGTGGCGTCGACGACCGTGTCGCCGGCTTCCCGGTAGAGGAAGTTGGGCGTGATGGCCGGGCCGCTCTCCGAGTCCACGGCCGAGTACTCGCTGCCGAAGACGACCAGCGAAGTGCCCTTCGCGAACGTCTTCTTGGCCGGGGCCTCCTCGATCGCGTACCGGACCCCGTCGGCGGTGCCGCCCATGGACCGTACGACGACCTCGGCGCCCTTCTTCAGCGCGCCCTTGTGGACCGTGTCGACCCTGACGACGACGGGCGTGTACACGACCTCGAACTTCGTTCCGTCGTCGAGCACGTCCGTGGCGTGCACATCGGGACGCCGGTCCACGACCGTGCCCTCGAAGACGTTCTCGTTCATCGGGAACGCGATCGCGGCCGCGGGGCTGCTGTCGACGGCGTACGGGTGTCCCTCGATGACGCGCACGGCCTTGGTGCCGGACTTCTTCGCCGTGCCCTCGTGCTCCCCGCCGGTGGACCCTGCGCACGCCGAGGCGCCGAGGGCGAGCAGGGCGAGAGCGGCCGAGGCACGCACCAGGGCGCGCGACCGCACTGTGCGAACTGCACTCATTTCTGCTTCCCCCGTCAGTAGATGGCCCGGACGCCGGCTATGTCGTCGCTGTTCAGAGCGCGCCGGGTCCCGGTGTTGATGGTCGTCATGACCGACCCCTTCTCGGCGGCCGTATACGCCGACCCGTCCGTGCAGGGGCCGGGCCACGGGTGGGCGAGGCCGGTGAAGTGACCGACCTCGTGCACGACGACCGTCTGTACGTCGGCCTTCCTCTGGCTGATGTTCTGGCTGGCGTTCACCCAGGTGAAGCGGTTGGACAGGTACAGCGTTCCGCCGTTGTGCGTGCTTCCCGACACCTGGGTTGCGGCGTACCCCGGCGCGTTGCCCATGAGGCTGGTGTAGCTGTACGAGGCGCGGAAGGCGTAGATCAGCCAGCCGGCGGTGTAGACGGGCGAGTTGTAGCGCAGCGCGGAGCCGGTGCGGTTCCACTGCTTCAGGCCGCCGTTGAGGCCGTTCCGCAGCCCGCTGGGGAACGTGGTGTTGACGCCGATGGTCTTTGCACTGGAGGTGCTGTTCCACTTCGTCATGCCGCTACGGCAGTACGCCGAGGCAGGCGAGGCGGTCACTCCCACCAGGGCGGTCGCGATCACGGTTCCCGCTGTGGCGAGAACGAGCGCCGCGCGTCCGTGTGTCTTGACAGAGCGCAAAATGAGCCCCCGGTATGTGTTGTTGCTGCGAGCGCGGAAGTCCCCCGGCCAGGGGACTCCGCAGCGATATCGGCAATTTGGTCATGGTCATGCCGAAGGCTCGAAGCTAGCAGCAGACAAAGAAGACGGACCGGGGATTTCCCGCCAGGACGGCACTCCGGGCATGAGTCCGACCGACCTGGATCTCGGCGCGTCGCGCACGATTGTTCGATCTCACGTGATAAAGGGACAACCAGGAACGGCGACCATTTCATGGTGATTTGCCATGACGGACAGCCCTGAACACCGACAGGAAGGGATGATTCCGCCCAGACCGTCCCACGCGGGGAATCGTGACATCTCTCTCACAGTCACGTACACACCGTGGACAACAACCGGCGCCGCACCACCAAAAACGCCCGATGCCCGGAGGTGGTCACACCTCCGGGCATCGGGCATCCAGAACCGATCGGCACGCGAGCGGGCCGGAGCCTGCTCACATTCCGGCGATCAACTTCTCCACCCGGTCGTCCACGGAACGGAACGGGTCCTTGCACAACACGGTGCGCTGCGCCTGGTCGTTCAGCTTCAGATGGACCCAGTCGACGGTGAAGTCGCGGCGCTGTTCCTGTGCGCGCCGGATGAAGTCGCCGCGCAGCCGCGCCCGAGTGGTCTGGGGCGGCACGGACTTGCCCTCGAAGATCTTCAGGTCGTTGCAGATCCTGGCGGCCTGCCCCTTCCTCTCCAGCAGGTAGTACAGGCCGCGGCGACGGTGGATGTCGTGGTAGGCGAGGTCTATCTGCGCGACCCGCGGGTGCGACATCGTCATGTTGTGCTTGGCGCGGTACCGCTCGATGAGCTTGTACTTCATGACCCAGTCGATCTCGGTGCCGATCCGGTCGAGGTCCTCGGCCTCGATCGCGTCGAGCGTGCGGCCCCACAGTTCGAGGACCTGCTCGACGGTGCCGGTGCGGATGCCGCGGCGCTCGCAGAAGTCCACGGCCTTCTCGAAGTACTCGCGCTGCACTTCGAGGGCAGAGGCCTCGCGGCCGCTGGCCAGGCGCACCTTGCGCCGGCCCGTGATGTCGTGACTGACCTCGCGGATCGCCCGGATCGGGTTCTCCAGGGTGAGGTCGCGCATGACCGTGCCCGCCTCGATCATGCGCAGTACGAGGTCGGTGGCGCCGACCTTGAGGAGCATGGTCGTCTCGGACATGTTCGAGTCGCCGACGATGACATGCAGCCGGCGGTAGCGCTCGGCGTCGGCGTGCGGCTCGTCCCGCGTGTTGATGATGGGCCGGGATCGGGTCGTCGCGGAGCTGACGCCCTCCCAGATGTGCTCGGCGCGCTGGCTGACGCAGTACACGGCGCCGCGCGGGGTCTGCAGCACCTTGCCGGCACCGCACAGGAGCTGCCTGGTGACGAGGAACGGAATGAGGATGTCCGCGAGTCGGGAGAACTCCCCGTGCCGGGCCACCAGATAGTTCTCATGGCACCCGTAGGAGTTGCCCGCCGAGTCGGTGTTGTTCTTGAACAGGTAGACGTCGCCCGCGATTCCTTCCTCGTGCAGGCGTCGTTCGGCGTCCACCAGGAGTCCTTCGAGAATGCGCTCGCCGGCCTTGTCGTGGGTGACGAGTTCCGTCACGTTGTCACATTCGGGTGTCGCGTATTCCGGATGTGATCCCACGTCGAGATAGAGGCGGGCACCGTTCCGCAGAAAGACATTGCTGCTGCGGCCCCATGACACGACACGGCGGAAGAGGTACCGCGCCACCTCGTCGGGAGACAGGCGGCGCTGTCCCCTGAACGTACACGTGACGCCGTACTCGTTCTCCAGCCCGAAAATGCGGCGGTCCATGACTGAACATTACGCCCGATCCCCTGAGCTGAAACGGGGTTCGACGGCACGGTTTGGATCATTTTCCGATGAGACCGCAACGACCGCACCCTTCCCGGTAGCTGCGAGGACCCGCCCCGTGGCCAGCAGAACCACCAGTGCGGCGGCCCCGGCGGCGCCAGGTACGGCGAAGCCCCACACCGCTCCACCCCACTCGACTACGGGACCGGCGAGGCCGGTTCCGACGGAGGCACCCACTGTGAACGTCGTCACAAGCCAGGAGAAAGCCTCGGTGACGGTTCCGGTCGGCGCGTGCCGGTCGACGAGGACGAACGCGCAGGCGATGCAGGGCGCCAGGAAGACTCCGGCGAGCGTGGTGAGCCCCGTCATGGCGACCGGGCCGGGCACCAGCGTGAGCGGCACGTAACACACCGCCAGAAGCGCGACGAGCACCCGCAGTCGCCGCTCGGGCGTGCCGCCCCACTGCCGCATGCCGTACACGGCGCCACCGATGAGCGCGCCGAGGCCGATGCCCGCCATCAGCCAGCCGTACACCGCGTCCCCGCCGTGACCGTCGGCGTACGACACCGCGGCGACCGTGATGGAGCCCAGGGCCATCCCCACGAACAGGAACGCGCCGAGCAGGGCCAGCAGCCCGGCCGAGCGCAGCGCGCCCAGCCAGTGCGCCTCGCGCGGGGCCGAGCGCCACGCGCGCGAGGGCGGCGAGACGACCACGGAGAGGGCGCCCAGGACACCGATGACGTTCAGGACGAGCAGCGCGGCCTGCGCGGACCAGAGCGACACGCACAGCGTCACCAGCAGCGGTCCGACCGTGAACATGACTTCCTGTGCCACCGCGTCCATGGCGTACGCGGTGTGCACCTGCTCCTCCTTTCGGAGGACGGAGGGCCACAGCGCACGCAGGCCGCCCTCCAGAGGCGGGGTGAAGAGCCCGGCGACGGCCATCGACACATACGCCAGCGGGAGCGGGTCCGTGCCCACGAACGCGAAGCCGCTCATTCCGAGGGCCGAGACGAGCGCGGCCGGCAGTTGGACGCGCGGCTGCCCGTAGAGGTCCACGAGCCGCCCGAGCAGCGGCTGGCCCACGGCATTGGCCACCCCGTAGACGGCGGCCAGCGCGCCGGCCAGGCTGTACGTGCCGCCCTCCGCGCGGATGAAGAGCACGATGGCGATGGCGGCGGTGGCGTTGGGCAGCCGCCCTGTGAGCGTGCCGACGAGCAGCCGTGCGGCGTGCCTCGCCCTGAGGATCTCCAGGTATCCCGCAGCCATGTCCCGCCCTTCTCCCGGAAGCACCCCAGCCGACCCGGCAACTCAAGTTTTACGTATAACGCCCTAGGTCATACGTACCATGTGCGCTGTCCGCGAGTCCAGACGAGGGAGCAGGTCGACGGTGGCACGAGGTAGCACGCGCCCTACGAGCCGAGACGTCGCCCAGGCCGCCGGGGTGTCCCAGGCCGCCGTCTCGCTGGTGCTCGGCGAGAAGTGGCGCGGCCGGGTCTCCGAGGCCACGGCGCAGCGCGTCCGAGAGGCCGCCCAGGAGCTCGGCTACCGCCCGAACCTGGCCGCCCGCAATCTGCGTCTGGGCCGCACCCGTACGGTCCTCCTGGTGGTCCCGGCGCTCACCACGGAGTTCTTCGCGGGCGTCTACACGGGCGCGGCGCGCGTCGCCGCCGAGCACGGCTTCGGCGTCGTCCTGTACCCCTCCCCCGAGGGCATCGGCCCCGCCCGCAACCCGTTCGGCTCGGCGGCGGCCGCCCTCGACGGCGTGATCGCCTCCTCCATGGCCGCCGACGCCCTCACGGCGATCCGCGGCGACCAGCTCCCCCTGGTCATGCTCGACAGCGACCCGGAGGGCAGCCTGGGCGCGGCGACGGTCAATCTCGACATCAGGGACGGCGTACGACAGGTCGCCGAGCACCTCCTCGCCCTGGGGCACCGGCGCTTCCTGCATCTGGCGGCCGACATCGCCTCCTGGACCTTCGAGGTACGGGCCCGCGAACTCGCCACCCGCCTCTCCGCTGTACCCGGCACAGACCTGCGCACCACCCGCGCCCCCATCTCCATCGACGACGCCCTCGCCGCCGCGGCAGCCGCCCTGTCCGCCCCCGGCCCCCGGCCCACCGCCCTGGTCTGCGACGACGACAAGCTCGCGGCCGGCGCGTACAAGGCAGCCCGCCGCCTGGGCCTGCACATCCCCGACGACCTCTCCATCACCGGCCTGGACGATCTGGCACTGGCCCGGGCCATCGACCCCGAACTGACCACCGTCCGCCTCGACGCCGAGCTCTTCGGCGAACGCGGCATGCAAGCCCTCCTGGCCGTCCTGGACGCCCGCACACCTCCACAGGGCGACATCCCGGTCCAACTGGTCGTACGAGGCTCCACAGCACCACCACGCCCCCCTCAGCCCCACGACTAGCCACCGCCCCCACGCACTTGTCCCGGATGCCGGAGTGGCGGTCCGCACGAGCCGGATGGTGTCGTCCGGGGTGGATGGGGAACCCTCTCCGGTCTCGTCCTGATTGAGAGGAACGAGGTGGGGTGGATGGTGCCCGCGGGCGAGTGGCGGGGCCCCGGCCCCCACGCACCCGAGGTCGGCGACGTACGGAAGGGGCCGTGCCGGTACATCGAATGCCCGCATCCGGACGGATCCGAAAAAGACAGCACCCTTCGACCTCACAGCCGATCCGTCCGGATGCGGGCGGATGTACCGGCGCGGCCCCGACCCACCCACGCAGGCCCCACCCACCGACAGACAGCCGCACCCCCGCGCAGCCACCCTGAAACGCCACGCGCGCCCCCTCAGCCACCGGCAGCCGCACCCAGGCGCACCCGCCCCGCAGCCGCCCCGAAACGCCACGCAGCCGCCCCGAAACGCCACGCGCGCCCCGGCCGATACAGGGCCGGGGCGCGCGATGGGCAAGCAGAACGCCGAGGTCACTCCTCGTCGTCGGACTCCTCGGCCTCCGTGGCCGTTTCCGCGCCACCCGCCTCCAACAGGCGGTCCAGCTGACGCCCCACAATCCGCTTGAACTTCCGCTGCTGCGGCCGCGTCCGGTCCAGCACCGCAACCTCCAGGCGCTCCGCGGGAATCTCCCGCTCACCACCGTTCGGCTCCCGCGACAGCGACTGCACGGCCAGCTTCAGCGCCTCCGCCAGCGACATCCCGTCCTGGTGCCGCTGATCCAGATAGCTACTGATCTGCTCGGCATTGCCACCGACCGCGACCGAGCCGTGCTCGTCCACGATCGACCCGTCGTGCGGCAGCCGGTAGATCTGGTCACCCTCGGGGGTCTCCCCCACCTCGGCGACGACCAGCTCCACCTCGTACGGCTTCTCGGCCGCCGACGAGAAAATCGTGCCCAGAGTCTGGGCGTACACATTGGCGAGACCCCGAGCGGTCACGTCATCACGGTCATAGGTGTAACCACGGAGATCGGCGTAACGCACACCACCGATCCGCAGGTTCTCGTACTCGTTGTATTTTCCGGCGGCCGCAAAGCCGATCCGGTCATAGATCTCACTGAACTTGTGCAGCGCACGGGACGGGTTCTCGCCGACGAACACAATGCCGTCGGCATACTGCAGCACGACCAGGCTGCGGCCGCGGGCGATGCCTTTGCGGGCGTACTCGGCCCGGTCGGCCATGGCCTGCTGGGGTGAGACATAGAACGGCGTCGACACCGGTTATCCGTCCCTTTCTGTCGAAGTCACTGGATCACCTTGGTAAAGAGCCGGACTCAGAGCAGCGCGGCCCGCGGACCGTCGGGCTGCTCAAGGCGCCGCTCCAGGATCAAGCGGGCGATCTCGGAGGACTCCTCGTCGGTGAGACGACGGAATCCCTCTTCGGTGATCACGGTGACGATGGGGTAGATCCGGCGGGCGACATCGGGGCCACCGGTCGCCGAGTCGTCGTCGGCCGCGTCGTACAGGGCCTGGACGACGAGGGTCGTGGCCTGCTGTTCGGTCAGGTCATTGCTGTAGAGCTTCTTCATCGCGCCGCGCGCGAAGAGCGAGCCGGAGCCCGTGGCCGCGTAGCCGGGCTCCTCGGAGCGGCCGCCGGTGACGTCGTAGGAGAAGATGCGGCCCTTGCCACGGTCCACGTCGAACCCGGCGAAGAGCGGGACCACGGCGAGGCCCTGCATGGCCATGCCGAGGTTGGAACGGATCATCGTGGAGAGGCGGTTCGCCTTGCCCTCCAGGGAGAGCGTGGCGCCCTCCACCTTCTCGAAGTGCTCCAGCTCCAGCTGGAAGAGTTTCACCATCTCGACGGCCAGTCCCGCCGTACCCGCGATGCCCACCGCCGAGTACTCGTCGGCCGGGAAGACCTTCTCGATGTCGCGTTGCGCGATGACATTCCCCATGGTGGCCCGCCGGTCGCCTGCGAGAACTACGCCACCGGGGAACGTGACGGCGACGATGGTCGTGCCGTGCGGGGCCTCGATCACGCCCTGGACGGGCGGCAGCTGCCGCTTGCCAGGGAGCATTTGCGGCTGGTGCTCGGACAGGAAGTCCATGAAGGACGACGACCCAGGCGTCAGGAAGGCAGCCGGTAGACGCCCGGTGCTAGGAGTGTTGGCTTCCACGAGGATCCTTCCAAGTAGGCGGCAGCCCGACGAACTGCGTCGGGATCATCTCCCAACTTGCCGATGGCCGAATTGCAGTTGAAGCACAGTACGCCACGGACCCTACCCGTCTCGTGACAGTGATCCACATGAACAGCCGGAGCTTTCAAACAGATCACACAGAGCCCCTTTTGAGAGGCGATCATCTCGTCACGCTCGGCCATGGTGATGCCGTACTTGCGCTTGAAGTAGCTCTGCCGATGTCGATCAGCCCTGCACACCTTGCAGTAGCTCGCGTAGCCGTCCGGCGTTGTCGCGTTGAGCTCCCACTCAGCGTGGGCCTTGATTTCCCCGCACTGAGGGCATCGCTTGTGCCCGCGAGGCACGGGCACTTTGACCCGAACCGTCCTGCCTTTGACCCCTTGGCGTTGCCGGTAGTACTCCGCAGAGCACTCCCGGCAATACGCCTGAAGCCCGTCCCGCATGGCCTTGTTCTCGGCGAAGGCCGCCCGCGGCAAATGCCGACCGCGCCGCGGGCAATCCTTCCCCTCGACCAATTCGGACATTCCAGCCTATTCTCCGCCTTTTTGAACAAATGACCTCACGAAATCCTCTGCATTCTCCTCGAGGACATCGTCGATCTCGTCCAGTACGGAGTCGACGTCGTCCGACAGCTTCTCCTGCCGCTCCTTGAGGTCCTCGGAGACCTGCGCGTCTTGCGCCGTCTCCTCGACCTCCTCGGTGGAACGCGTTGCCTTCTGCTGTCCGCCGCCGGTGTCCTTGGTCGCCATAACCCTCACCCCGCTCGGTTCGACGTTCTTGATCAGACCCTACAAGCAGGGTCCGACATCGGCCCCGCAGTTGCTACAACGTCCCGGGGCCACCTCGATGATTCCCGGACGTCGCCTTTTTCCACCCTGGCAGGCCTGTGCGCTCCTCGGGCCGCTCAGCCGCCCGACAGGACCCTGACCAGGTCCTCGGCCGTACGGCAGCGGTCGAGGAGCTCCTTGACGTGATTACGCGTTCCGCGAAGCGGCTCCAGGGTTGGGACGCGCTGGAGCGAGTCCCGGCCGGGCAGATCGAAGATCACCGAGTCCCAGGACGCCGCCGCGACGTCGTCCGCGTACTGCTCCAGGCAGCGCCCGCGGAAGTACGCGCGCGTGTCCTCCGGCGGCTTGGTGCGGGCTCGGTCGACGTCCGCCTCGTCCAGGAGGCGCTTCATCTTGCCGCGCGCCGCGAGACGGTTGTAGAGGCCCTTCTCGGCCCGTACGTCGGCGTACTGGAGGTCGACCAGGTGCAGCCGGGCGGCGTCCCAGTCGAGGCCGTCACGGCGCCGGTAGCCCTCCATGAGCTCCCGCTTGGCGACCCAGTCGAGCTCTCCGGAGAGACTCATCGGATCGTTCTCCAGGCGATTCAGAGTGTCCTCCCAGCGCAGCAGGACGTCCTTGGTCTGCTCGTCGGCGTCGGCCCCGAACCGCTCCTCCACGTACTTGCGCGAGAGCTCGAAGTACTCCATCTGCAGTTGTACGGCCGTCAGGGTACGCCCGCTACGGAGTGTGACGAGCCGCTTTAGCGTGGGGTCGTGAGAGACCTGGTGCAGGGTGCGTACGGGCTGGTCGACGGCCAGGTCGACGGCGATGAAGCCGTCCTCGATCATGGACAGGACCAGCGCCGTGGTGCCCAGCTTCAGATAGGTCGAGATCTCGGAGAGGTTCGCGTCGCCGATGATCACGTGCAGCCGGCGGTACTTCTCGGCGTCCGCGTGCGGCTCGTCACGCGTGTTGATGATCGGGCGCTTCAGGGTGGTCTCCAGGCCCACCTCGACCTCGAAGTAGTCGGCTCGCTGGCTGAGCTGGAACCCGTGCTCGTGCCCGTCCTGGCCGATACCGACGCGGCCCGCTCCGGTGACGACCTGGCGTGAGACGAAGAACGGCGTGAGGTGCCGCACGATGTCCGAGAAGGGGGTCTCCCGCTTCATCAGGTAGTTCTCGTGCGTGCCGTACGAGGCGCCCTTGTTGTCGGTGTTGTTCTTGTAGAGGTGGATCGGCTGGGCGCCGGGGAGCTGGGCCGCGCGCTCCGCGGCCTCCGCCATGATGCGCTCGCCGGCCTTGTCCCACAGGACGGCGTCCCACGGGTTGGTGACCTCCGGGGCGCTGTACTCCGGGTGTGCGTGGTCGACGTACAGTCGCGCGCCATTGGTGAGGATGACATTGGCGAGGCCGATGTCCTCGTCGGTGAGCTGGCTGGCGTCGGCGGCCTCCCGGGCGAGGTCGAAGCCTCGCGCGTCCCGCAGCGGGTTCTCCTCCTCGAAGTCCCAGCGGGCGCGGCGCGCCCGGTGCATCGCCGCCGCGTACGCGTTGACGATCTGGGACGAGGTGAGCATGGCATTGGCGTTGGGGTGACCGGGGACGGAGATCCCGTACTCCGTCTCGATGCCCATTACTCGCCGTACGGTCATGCGGCCCTCCTTGCCCGGCGGCGCCCTCGGTCGGGGACGCTGCTCAAGTACCGCTGGTGCTCCGGTGCGTGTGCGGTGCCCGTCCCCGCAACGCGCGACTCGGCGGTACGAAAGAGCCTAGAACGCCTCTGCGCTGGTGGGGAGATCATTTGCGTCATTGCTCTGCTCCAGCCGTGACCCGGAAAACAGTCGGCTGCGGGTACCCGGTGAGGGCACCCGCAGCCGCCCTGCCTTTTACAGGTACTGCCCGGTGTTCGCCACCGTGTCGATGGAGCGTCCGGTGTCCGCGCCCTGCTTTCCGGTCACCAGGGTACGGATGTACACGATCCGTTCGCCCTTCTTGCCGGAGATGCGAGCCCAGTCGTCCGGGTTGGTGGTGTTCGGCAGGTCCTCGTTCTCCTTGAACTCGTCCACGCAGGCCTGGAGGAGGTGGGAGACCCGAAGGCCCTTCTGGTTCTGTTCGAGGAAGGCCTTGATGGCCGCCTTCTTGGCGCGGCCCACGATGTTTTCGATCATGGCGCCGGAGTTGAAGTCCTTGAAGTACAGGACTTCCTTGTCGCCGTTGGCGTAGGTGACCTCGAGGAAGCGGTTCTCCTCGGACTCGGCGTACATCTGCTCCACGGCGGTCTGGATCATGCCGTGGACGGTGGCCGACCGGTCCCCGCCGTGCTCGCCGAGGTCGTCGGAGTGCAGCGGGAGGCGCTCGGTGAGGTACTTCTGGAAGATGTCCTTGGCCGCCTCGGCGTCCGGGCGCTCGATCTTGATCTTCACATCGAGGCGTCCGGGGCGCAGGATCGCGGGGTCGATCATGTCCTCACGGTTCGAGGCGCCGATCACGACCACGTTCTCCAGGCCCTCCACGCCGTCGATCTCGGCGAGCAGCTGGGGGACGATGGTGTTCTCCACGTCCGAGCTGACGCCCGATCCACGGGTGCGGAACAGGGACTCCATCTCGTCGAAGAAGACGATGACGGGAGTACCCTCGCTGGCCTTCTCACGCGCACGCTGGAAGACCAGGCGGATCTGCCGCTCGGTCTCGCCGACGTACTTGTTCAGGAGCTCGGGACCCTTGATGTTGAGGAAGAAGCTCTTGCCCGCGGCCTGTCCGGTCACCTCGGCGACCTTCTTGGCCAGCGAGTTGGCGACGGCCTTGGCAATGAGCGTCTTACCGCATCCGGGCGGCCCGTACAGCAGCACGCCCTTGGGCGGCCGCAGTTCGTGCTCCTTGAAGAGGTCGGGGTAGAGGTAAGGGAGCTCGACCGCGTCACGGATCATCTCGATCTGGTTTCCCAGGCCGCCGATCTGCTCGTAGCCGATGTCCGGGACCTCTTCGAGGACGAGCTCCTCGACCTCGCTCTTCGGGACAACTTCGTAGACATAGCCGGAACGGGGTTCGAGAAGCAGGGCGTCGCCGGGGCGGATGGTGACGTCCAGCAGCGGCTCGGCGAGCCGTACCACCCGTTCCTCGTCGGTGTGCCCCACCACGAGGGCGCGTTCGCCGTCCTCGAGGATCTCCTTGAGCGTGACGATGTCGCCGACGCTCTCGTACTCCATGGCCTCGACCACGTTGAGGGCTTCGTTGAGCATCACTTCCTGGCCGCGCCTGAGCTCTTCGAGCTCCACGCTGGGGCTGACGTTCACCCGGAGCTTGCGGCCCCCGGTGAAGATGTCCGCCGTGCCGTCCTCGTTCGCCATCAGGAAGACACCGAAGCCTGCCGGCGGCTGTGCGAGCCGGTCGACCTCTTCCTTGAGAGCCACGATCTGGTCGCGGGCCTCACGGAGCGTGTTGGCGAGCCGCTCGTTCTGTGCGGACACGCCGGCCAGGTTGGTCTGCAGCTCGACGATCCGCTCTTCGAGAATCCTCGTGTGACGCGGAGAGTCGGCGAGCTTGCGTCGCAGGACGGCGATCTCCTGCTCAAGGTAGGCAATCTGCCCGGCGGGGTCATCGGACCCTCGTCCCGGGCGGATGCCGCGGTTCATGTCGTCGTCGTGGGCTGCCACGGTCCTCACCTCCTCCAAGGGGAGCTGGACGCTTCCAGACCCTACCTGGGTGGGTCTCGATTGAAACCCCTAGATCACAAAGACTGTCAAGGTGTGTCGTCGGTCACCCTGCGCTCACCCTCACGCCGTGTGAATACCCACTCAACGTGATTCAGAAGCGGACTGTTCCTGGGCCGGGTTGGGCAAAAGCCGTCCCATCGGGCCC
The DNA here is from genome assembly GCF_014645835.1 of Streptomyces albiflavescens. GTDB lineage: Bacteria > Actinomycetota > Actinomycetes > Streptomycetales > Streptomycetaceae > Streptomyces > Streptomyces albiflavescens. The sequence goes on along the minus strand of NZ_BMMM01000008.1, from coordinate 80,712 downwards.
GAGTTGGCCGCCGCCGCGACTCGGAGCTCGCCGGGCGCCGCCCGGCACCCCTGACGCAGAGTGGCCGGACGGATGGAGTGCGTCACCGTCGATCCGGTTCGCGACGGCCGCTCTCGCCCCTCCGCGTCCTCGATGCGGTGCCGGGTCAGACGGTCGGCGGCACCCCGGGCCTGACCGATGGCCACCGGCAGCGCACTGGAAGCTGCGAGCACGAAGCTTCCCTGCCTGCGTGGGTATCGGTGGAAACCCCAAGATCACAAAGACTGTCACGGTGTGTCCGATCTTCGCCCTTGCGTTCTCCCTGGCGTCATAGGGATACCCGCCCAACGTGATGCAGTAGCGGGCGGTTGTATTGTCGGAGTGGTCAACACCCCTCGGGAGCAGGAGAAATCACCGTGCAGCAGCAGGCCACAGTCGACGGCGACGCGCTGGAGGTCTGGATCGACCAGGATCTCTGTACCGGCGACGGCATCTGCGCGCAGTACGCCCCCGAGGTCTTCGAGCTGGACATCGACGGCCTGGCCTATGTGAAGAGCCCGGGCGACGAGCTTCTGCAGGACAAGGGCGCGACGACGCCCGTGCCACTGACGCTGCTGACCGATGTCGTGGACTCCGCCAAGGAGTGTCCCGGCGACTGCATCCATGTGCGCCGGGTTTCGGACAAGGTCGAGGTGTACGGGCCCGACGCGGACTGACGTCTCAGACGTTCTGCGCCCCGGCGGGAGTGGAGCGGACGAACGCGCCGTTCTTCCACTGCCACTTCGCGCTCTCCTTCACGTCCGGGCAGCAACTCGGCACGTCGGCCCCCGAGTAGCCGAGCAGCGTCGCGAGCACCGCGCCGTCGCGCACGGCGAAGTCGGTGACGGTCTCACGGGCCTTCGGGGCGACCAGGGTGGCCACCACTCGGGGCTTCTCAGCGTCAGCGCCCTGGGTCACGACGTACACGCCGTCGGGCGGGGTGCCCATGCCCGCGTCGCAGTGCACCACCGCGACGGTCTCCGGTCGGCCGTCACCGTCGAGGTCGCCGGACGCCTTCTTCTGCACCACGGCCTTCACCGGGCCGCACTCGATCGGGAAGTCGACACCGGCTGGATCGGGAGCCGCAACGGCCGCCGCCGGCTTCGCCCCGGGGCCGGGCTGGGCCGCCCGCGCCGGGTCGGGCTGCAGGACGGAGGACAGCGCGACGACTCCGGCGATGGCGGTGGCCGTGGCGACCCACTGGATGGGGCTGGTGTGCGTGTGTGCCAGTTCCGGGACGGCGGATTGCTGCACTAGGAGTGTCTCCCGTGAGGGCTGTTGCCGGTGGGGGGTGTCCGCATAGTGCCACACGTCACAGTGCGGTGGAACGGCGGGGTCCGGACTTCTGGCTGCGCGTCAACAGAAAAGGGGTGTGGCCGAGTTCCCGTGCGATTTCGGGAACTCGGCCACATTTGTGATGCGTTGGGTACGTCGCGGACAGTTGAGCGACGGATGCGTCAGCGGGCGGTGCCGCCGTCGGCGTTGGGTCCGGCGTAGTCCTCGCCGTACGCGCCCTTGGCGGGGCGGCGGCGGCGCATGGGCGGCTCGACGCCGTCCGCGAGGCGGCGGGCAGTGAGCAGGAAGCCGGTGTGGCCGATCATCCGGTGGTCCGGCCGGACGGCCAGGCCCTCGATGTGCCAGTTGCGGATCATCGACTCCCAGGCGGTCGGCTCGTTGAAGCAGCCGATCTCGCGGATGGACTCGACCGTCCGCGCGAGCTGGGTGGTGGTCGCGACGTAGCAGCACAGGATGCCGCCCGGGACGAGCGCCTTGGAGACGGCCTCCAGACACTCCCACGGGGCGAGCATGTCGAGGATGACGCGGTCGACGTCGGTGTCGCTCAGGTTGTCCTGCAGGTCACCGACGGTGAGCTGCCAGGCGGGGTGCGGGCCGCCGAAGTAGCGCTCCACGTTCTGCCGGGCGATCTCGGCGAAGTCCTCGCGGCGCTCGTAGGAGTGCAGCATGCCCTGGTCGCCGATGGCCCTCAGCAGGAAGCTGCTGAGCGAGCCGGAGCCGACGCCCGCTTCCACGACGCGTGCGCCGGGGAAGATGTCCGCGAAGGCCAGGATCTGCCCCGCGTCCTTGGGGTAGACCACAGCGGCGCCGCGGGGCATGGACAGGACGTAGTCGGGGAGCAGGGGGCGCAGCGCGAGATAGGCGACGTTCCCCGTGGTGCGGACAACGCTGCCCTCGGGAGCGCCGATCAGCTCGTCGTGCGGGAAGGAACCCTTGTGGGTGTGGAAGTTCTTCCCTGCTTCGAGCGTGAACGTGTAGTGGCGGCCCTTGGGGTCGGTCAGCTGAACCTGGTCCCCGACCTTGAAGGGCCCGCGCCTGCGGGCGGCACCGGTCGGTTCGGACATGTGACCAGCCTACCGGCAGCTGAAGGGGCCGCCGACCACTAGGAGGGGCGGGCCATCGCCTTCACGAAGGCGCGCTCCACGTCGGCCGCGGACAGGACTCCGTAGATCTCGCCTGAGTCCTCCACCACCAGGTACTCGGTGGCCGGGGTCGCGCGCAGGGTGTCCAGGAGGTCCTCGCCCGCGAGCTCGGCGGAGATGCGCATGCCGTCGGTGAGGTCCTGGGCGAGGCCGCTGACCGCGACCCAGGGGCGGCGGTGCTCCGGTACACCGACGATGGCGGCCTCCCGGACGAGGGAGAGCGGTTCGCCGTCGGCGTCGACCACGACCAGGGCGCGGGCGCCGACATCGTTGGCGCGGCGCAGGGCCTCCGAGAGCGGGGTGTTCGTCTCGACCGGGACCGCGCGCCGGGTGAGCGAGCGGGCGCGCAGCTCCGGCAGGTGTTCGCGCAGCCGGGCCATCCGGAGGCTGTTGCCGGCGCCGGTCCAGATGATCGCGGCGAGGATGGCGGCCAGCAGGGCGTCCGTGACGGTGTCCATGCCGCCGATGTTGTCCGAGGTGTCGCCGAGCGCTCCGGACTGGGTGAGCAGGGGCAGCCCGATCAGTACGGAGACGGCGAGGGCGCGGCCGACCCAGGCGGCGGCGATCGTCCCGCTCATCGGCCTGTCGGTGATCTTCCAGACGACGGCGCGGAGCATGCGGCCGCCGTCGAGGGGCAGTCCGGGCAGCAGGTTGAAGGCGGCCACGATGAGGTTGGAGATCATCAGGCCGGCCAGCAGGACGCCGGGCACGGTGCCCGGTTCGACGGTCTGCATGGCGAGATAGAACAGGCCGGACAGGACGAGCGAGAGCAGCGGGCCGACGAAGGCCAGCACGAACTCCCGGCCCGGGGTCTCGGCCTCCTTCTCGATCTCCGAGACCCCGCCGAAGAACTGCAGCTGGATCCGGCGCACCGGCAGCTTGAAGCGCAGGGCGGCGACGGTGTGGGCCAGCTCGTGGACGAGTACGGAGGCGTAGAAGGCCACCGCGAAGAAGAGGGAGACCAGATAACGCGCGGCGCCGAGTTCCGGCAGCACACGGTCCAGCTGCCCGCCGAACACCCAGGTGATCAGCGCGGCCACGAGGAACCAGCTGGGCGCGACATACACGGGTACGCCGAAGGGCCGCCCCATGAGCAGCCCGCCGCCGGGCTCCCTGCCGCGCCGCGGCGGCCGTCCCTTGGTGCCGGACTGGGCCAGGGTCCGCGTGGACTCGGGTCCCGGTGGCTGGGGGGCGGCCTGGGCGAGGGTTTCCTCGGCGGCGCCGGTGTCGAAGGGAGAGTCGTCCGGGCGAGCCGGGTGCGCCTCGGGCTCGCTCGAGACACCGGAGACGGGCTCGTCCGAAGCACCGGAGACAGGCTCGTCCGAGACACCAGAGACGGGCTCGTCCGAAGCACCGGAGACAGGCTCGTCCGAAGCACCAGAGACAGGCTCGTCCGAGACACCAGAGACAGGCTCGTCTGAGGCGCCGATGGCGGGCTCGTCCTCTCCCCCGGGCCGGGCCTCGTCCGAGGCGTCGGCATCGGCGTCGGCGTCGGACCGGGGCTCGGGATCGCCGGTGGGCGCAGGCCCGGTGGGGCGATCGTGTCGGGCCGGTCCGGGGCGCGCGCTGTCCGCGGCCGAGCCCGTGGAGCCCTGGGGCCCCTCGTGGCGGTCGGTCGCTTCATCGGTACCGGACCGCGGCTGCCCGCTCCCGCCGCTCTCGTCCACGATGTCCCCTCGTTCGAAGCGTCTCCCACCCCGATCATGCGGAGCAGGAGGGTCTGTGGTCGATGGTATGCGGCCGTCGCGACGCGTTCCGCCCCGGCACCCCCTCCGTTTTCCCCGCCGTCGCCCGGACCGAGGATGGGTCACTGTCAGTGGCGGGCCGTAAGGTCTGTCGTCATGGAGACCAGCACCGAGGGTGTCGCGGGGACGGGCAGCGACGACAGCGCCGGGGCGGCCGCACCGGCTGAGCGGACAGAAACCGTGGCGACGGAGCCGACAGGGGCCGTCGCGTCCGAGCCGGCCGACGCTGCCGAGGCCATAGCGGCCGCACCGGCCCCCGCACCCGCCGTGCCGCCGGCGTCCCTGTCCCCCTCGCGTGCCAGTGACTTCATGCAGTGCCCCTTGCTCTACCGGTTCCGGGTGATCGACAAACTGCCGGAGAAGCCGAGCGAGGCGGCCACGCGCGGCACGCTGGTGCACGCGGTCCTCGAGCGTCTCTTCGACGCACCGGCGACGGAGCGGACGGCGCCGCGCGCCAAGTCGTTGATCCCCGGGCAGTGGGACCGGCTGCGGGAGACGAAGCCGGAGGTCGTGGAGCTGTTCGCCGACGACCCGGAGGGCGAGCGGCTGGCGCGCTGGCTGACCGAGGCCGAGCAGTTGGTGGAGCGCTGGTTCACGCTGGAGGACCCGACCCGGCTCGAACCGGCCGAGCGGGAGCTGTTCGTCGAGGCGCAGCTCGACTCCGGGCTCAAGCTGCGCGGCATCATCGACCGGGTCGACGTGGCGCCGACGGGCGAGGTGCGGATCGTCGACTACAAGACGGGCAAGGCGCCACGGCCCGAGTACGCCGAAGGCGCCCTGTTCCAGATGAAGTTCTACGCCCTCGTGGTGTGGCGGCTGAAGCGGGTGGTCCCGCGCCGGCTCCAGCTCGTCTATCTCGGCAGCGGTGACGTGCTGACGTACGACCCGGTGATCGCGGACCTGGAGCGGGTCGAGCGCAAGCTGCTTGCCCTGTGGGACGCAATCCGGCAGGCCACCGAGACCGGTGACTGGCGGCCCCGGCCCACCAAGCTGTGCGGCTGGTGCGACCACCAAGCGGTATGTCCTGAATTCGGCGGTACTCCCCCGCCGTATCCGCTCCCGGTCAGGGCGCCGGAGTCCGGCGGAACGCAGCAGGGCAGAATGGGGCCGGACTAGCGAAGGAGACTTACGTGGCCATCCGCGTCCTACTGGTCGACGACCAGCCGCTGCTGCGTACCGGCTTCCGGATGATCCTGGAAGCGGAGCAGGACCTTGCGGTCGTCGGCGAGGCCGGCGACGGTCTCCAGGCACTCGACCAAGTACGTGCCCTGCAACCCGATGTGGTTCTGATGGACATCCGTATGCCGCGGATGGACGGTGTCGAGGCGACCCGGCAGATCACCGGCCCCGGCCGGGACGGTCCGGCCAAGGTGCTCGTCCTGACCACCTTCGACCTCGACGAGTACGTGGTGGAGGCGCTGCGCGCGGGCGCCAGCGGCTTCCTCCTCAAGGACGCGCCCGCCAATGAGCTGGTGCAGGCGATCCGGGTGGTCGCGGCGGGCGAGGCGATGCTCGCGCCGAGCATCACGCGTCGGCTGCTCGACAAGTACGCGGGCCACCTGCCGTCCGGCGACGAGCCGGTTCCGGACACGCTGCACACGTTGACCGAGCGTGAGGTCGAGGTGCTGAAGCTGGTGGCGCGCGGGCTGTCGAACGCGGAGATCGCGGCCGACCTGTTCGTCAGCGAGACCACGGTCAAGACGCATGTGGGCCACGTGCTGACCAAGCTCGGGCTGCGCGACCGGGTGCAGGCCGCGGTGTACGCGTACGAGAGCGGGTTGGTGCGCCCCGGCGCGCAGTAACCCACCCCAGCAGACACGTTGAGGGCGCCCCCTTCTGGAAGGGGGCGCCCTCGGCGTGTGTTGGGCCGTGGTCAGCTCTTGCTGATCTCCCAGAAGCGGAACACGGTCGAGGGGTCGAGGCAGTACTCCAGGCCGTACACGTTGTCGCGGACGATGGCGTACTGCTTGGCCTGCCAGATCGGGATGATGGGCAGTTGGTCGGCCACGAGGTCCTGGAGTGTGCCGTAGTCGGCGTCCGTCAAGGAGCGGTCGCTCTCGGCGGCCGTCTTCGGGATGAGCTGACCGGTGATCGTGCTGTTGGTGAAGTTGTTGTTCAGCACGTTGCCCTTGCCGAAGAAGGGGGCCGTGAAGTTGTCCGGGTCCGGGTAGTCGGGCACCCAACCCTTCACGTACACGCCGTACTTGCCCTTGGCGATGTCCGCCTCGTACCGGTCGAAGGCGACGGACTTCACGCTCGCGTCGAACAGCCCGCTGGCGTTGAGCTGCTTGGCGATCTCCTTGAACTCCGCGTCGGTGGACGGACCGTAGCGCGACGGCGTCGACCAGAGGGTCAGCTTCACCTTGCCGGTGATGCCCTCGGCGCGCAGCGCGGCCTCGGCCTTGGGCTTCGAGGGGCGGGCGCCGTAGGTGTCGACGAAGGACGTGTTGTGGCCGGTGATGCCGGCCGGGATGATCGAGTAGAGCGGCGTCGCCGTGTCGTCGTAGACCTCGTTGACCAGGGCCTCGCGGTCGAGCAGATAGGCGATGGCCTTGCGCACGCCGAGCTTGCCGGCGACCGGGTCGTCCATGTTGAAGACCAGGTGCTGCACCTCGGCGCTGCTGCCCTCGACGACGTTGACGCCCAGGCCGGTGGAGGCGTTGTTCTCGATGTCGGCGATGTCGTCGGCGGCGAGGCCTCGGTAGGCGAGGTCGACCTGGTCGCTGAGCAGCGCGTTCTTCAGGCCGGCCTGGTCACCGTGGAAGAACTTCAGCGTCACGCCGGAGTTCTGCACCTTGGCGGTGCCCTTGTAGCTGCCGTTGACCGAGAAGACGGCCTGGTTCTTGCTGAAGGAGTCCAGCTTGTACGGGCCCGAGCCGACCGCCTCGTCGTCCTTGCGCAGTCCGTCGGCGGCGTACTGCTGGTGGTCCACGATCGAGCCGGCGCCGGAGGCGATCTTGCTCGGGAAGGTGGCGTCGGCGTACTTGAGGTGGAAGACGACGGTCTTGGCGTCCGGCGTGTCCACCGTGTCGAGCATGGGGAACATGATCGCGGGACCGGCGTCGTCGTTGATCTTCAGCATGCGGTCGAAGGAGAACTTCACGTCCTCCGAGGTGAGTGCGTCACCATTGCTGAACTTCAGCCCGTCCTGCAGCGTGCACTTGTAGACCTTGGTGTCGGCGTCCGCGAAGGCGCACTCCTTGGCCGCCTCGGGCTCCGGCTCGGTGCCGCCCTTGGGGAAGCTCAGCAACGACTGGAAGACGTTGTTGAACAACAGCCAGGAACCGGGGTCGTATCCGGAGGCCGGGTCCGTGGCCAGGACGTCGTCGGACATCCCGATGACCACGGAGGAGCCGCTGCCCCCGGAATCGCCCGTATCCGAGCCGCATCCGGTGAGCAGGCCGGAGGCCAGACCCGCCACGATCGGCAGGACTGGCCACTGGTTGCGCATGTTCACGAGCATGTGCCTTGTCGTCGGGTCTCGGACCCCGGGGCATTTTCAGCCCCGGGGTGGGGAGGCCGGTCAGCCGATGCCGCGGCCGAGCTCCCACAGCTGGAGGGTCGAGGAGGAGTTGAGCGCCCACTCGGCACCGGTGATGTCGTCCCGTGCGGCGATGTACTGCTTGCCCTGCCACAGCGGCAGCAGCGGGACGTCGTCGGCCACGACGTCCTGGATGGTGGTGAGGCTCTTCGACGCGGTGAGGCGGTCGGCCTCACGCCGGGACTCCGGGATCAGGTTGTTGATGATGTTCTTGTTCGTGTACGGCGACTTGAGGAAGTTGTCCTTGTCGAGGAACGGCGCGAGGTAGTTGTCGGCGTCCGGGAAGTCGGGGAACCAGCCCATGCCCCAGACGTCGTAGTCGCCCGCCCGCTCGGCCGGGATGAACTTGTCCCAGGTCGTGCCCGTGATGCTGACGTCGAACAGACCGCTGGCGTTGAGCTGCTTCTTGAGCACCTCGAACTCCGGCTTGGTGGCCGCGCCGTAGTGGTCGGTCGTGTAGTGCAGGGTGACCTTGACCGGGGTGGTGATGTTGGCACCCGCCAGCAGCGACTTGGCCTTGCTGACGCTCGGGTCCCCGTACTTGTTGAAGAACGAGTTGGAGTGGCCGGTGATGGTGGCCGGGACCATCGAGTAGAGCGGCTCGGCCTGCGAGCCGTACACCTTGGCGATGAGTTCGCCGCGGTTGACGATCTGGGCCATGGCCTGGCGGACGGCACGGGACTTCACCGTCGAAGCGTCGGTGTTGAAGGCCAGGTAGCGGATCTCCAGGCCGGGCATCTCGACCAGGTTGATGTTGCTGTCCGTGGCGCCGCGGAGCTTGTTGATCTGGTCCGGCGTCATGGAGCGGGTCATCAGGTCGATGTCGCCCTTTTCGAGCGCGGTGCCCATGTCGGCGGCGCTCTCGTAGGAGCGCATCTCGACCTTGGAATTCTTCACCTTCAACTGACCCTTGTAGTTCGGGTTCTTGGTGAAGACGGCCTTGACCAGCGCGTTGTCCTTGACCTCGGACTCGAGGGTGTACGGGCCGGAGCCGTCCACGGCGAAGCCCTCGCGGAGCTTGCCCTTCTCGTAGTCCTTGGGGTTCACGATGCCGGCCACCGGGGTCGACAGCTTGAACGGGAAGGTGGCGTCCGCGGTCTTGAGGTGGAAGATCACCTCGCGGTCGCCCTGCGTCTCGATGGTGTCGACGGTGGAGAGCAGTCCGACCGGGCCGCCTTCCGCCTTGATGCGCAGCGCGCGGTCGATCGAGAACTTGACGTCCTTCGCGGTAACGGGGTCGCCGTTCGAGAACTTCAGGTCCTTGCGCAGCGTGCAGGCGTAGCGCTCGTTGCCGGTGTCGGTGAAGCCGCACCTCTCGGCGGCCTCGGGCTCCGGCTCACCGTCGCCACGCGGCTGGACCATCAGGGTCTGCACGGTCTGGCGGAGAATGTTCCAGGTACCGACGTCGTACGCGTATGCCGGGTCCAGGGGAGCCGGGGCCTCCTTCGACGCTTTGAACGAGTCCGTGGTACCGACAACGATGGCATCGCCGCTGTTGCTCCCGCCGTCCGACCCACCACAGGCGGCGAGCACAGGGGCGAGCAGGCCGACCACGGCCGGCAGCACCAAAGTCTTGCGGTTCATGCTCGAGTTTCTCCAGAGCTGTCGAGTCCGTGTACCCGGCATGCAGGGGTGTCGCTGCGGATCACGGGGGTTGTGACGATGTTCTCGCGATGAGATTAGTCCGCACCACCAGGACGACTCACAGGTACCGGAGTTGAGTTTCCATCACGCTGCGAAACCGGGCGCGGACGCACCGATAACCCGACAGCGGAAGGATTCGTACAGCATTCCATCAATCGGGACACAAGGACACGTTCATCACCCCCAAAAAGGGGGCAACCGCACACGTCGACCCCGATGTCGACCCCTCGTCGAGTGATGAACGTCACACGTTCAACTGGGTTGGCGAGTACCGGAATTCGGCCATCCGGTGGCGATCGAATTCCCTGCGGCAGCCCCATCCCGCTTTCCCGCGCATTCGGTATGCACGCTGGGTGAACGACTAGCGCATTTCCGTCATCAAGCCGCGTAGAAAGGGCAGGTCGACCTCTTCGAGAGACGTCACCACCGTGCGCCGGTCGGCCGGGGCGATGGGTGCGACCGAGGGTACGGCGACCACCCGGCAGCCCGCGGCCTCGGCGGCGGCGACGCCCGTCGCGGTGTCCTCGATGACGGCGCACCTGGCCGGAAGGGCGCCGAGCCCGGAGGCCGCGAGCAGATACGGGTCGGGGAAGGGCTTGGTCCGCTCCACCTCGTCGCCCGCGATCGTCAGGGCGAAGTACTGGGGGCCGATCGAGCTCAGGATGCGGTCGATGATCCGCCGGTGAGAGGCGGAGACCAGAGCGGTGGGGATCTCGTGCGCCGCCAGTTCGGCGAGGAGTCTGGCCGCGCCCGGCATCAGCGGCAGCGAGCGGCCGATACGGTCCTCGAAGCCGTCGTTGAGCAGCACGGTCAGCTCGGCGAGCGGGATGTCGGCTCCGGTGGCCTCGATGAGGAATCCGGCACTGCGGGTCATGGGACCGCCGACCACCACATGGCGCCAGGACTCGTCGAGGACGTGGCCGAGGGACCTGAAGACCTCGACCTCGACGTCCCACCAGAAGCCCTCGGTGTCCACCAGGGTGCCGTCCATGTCGAGGAGCACGGCTTCCAGGGCAGAGCCTTCGGCCGTACGGGTACCGAGCGCGGGGACCGTACTGGTCATCCGGGCGCACCTCCTTGAGGGACGATCAGGCCGGTTGCCCTTTTTGGCAAAGGGACAACCGGCCTGCAGTGGACCGACCAGTGTACGACTTATCCGATCAGAACGCGTGCCCATACTTCTCAGGGCGCGTCGCGGCACGTCTCAGAACTTCTCAGGGCGCGTCGCGGCACGTCTCAGAGCACCTCGACGTACCTTCGCGGCGTCGTCGCGGTACTTCTCATCGTCCGTCGCCGTACCTCTCAGCGCGCGTTGAAGTACTTCGCCTCGGGGTGGTGGATCACGATCGCGTCCGTGGACTGCTCCGGGTGGAGCTGGAACTCCTCGGAGAGATGGACGCCGATGCGCTCCGGCTCGAGGAGGCGTGCGATCTTGCCCCGGTCCTCCAGATTGGGGCAGGCGCCGTAACCGAGCGAGAAGCGGGCGCCGCGGTACTTGAGGTCGAACATGTCCTCGATGGCGGCCGGGTCCTCCCCGGCGAAGCCCAGCTCGGAACGCACGCGCGCGTGCCAGTACTCGGCCAGCGCCTCCGCCAACTGCACGGACAGGCCGTGCAGTTCGAGGTAGTCGCGGTACGAGTTCGACTCGAAGAGCTGGGCGGTCTCCTCGCCGATGCGGGAACCGACGGTGACGACCTGGAGGCCGACGACGTCCCGCTCGCCGGACTCCTCCGGCCGGAAGAAGTCGGCGAGGCAGAGCCGGCGGCCGCGGCGCTGGCGCGGGAAGGTGAAGCGCGTGCGCTCGTTGCCCTGTTCGTCCAGGATGATCAGGTCGTCGTCCTTGGACACGCACGGGAAGTAGCCGTAGACCACGGCCGCCTCCAGCAGATTCTCCGTCTGCAGCTTGTCCAGCAGCCCGCGCAGCCGCGGCCGACCCTCGGTCTCGACCAGTTCCTCGTACGTCGGACCGTCGCCCGTGCGGGCCTGCTTGAGACCCCACTGGCCCTTGAACAGGGCGCCCTCGTCCAGCCAGGAGGCGTACTCCTTCAGCTGGATGCCCTTGATGACGCGGGTGCCCCAGAACGGCGGCTTGGGCACGGGGTTGTCGACGGCGACGTCGGAGCGGACGTGTCCCTCCTCGGGCCGCTCCTCGACCACCGTGTCGGCCGAGGCGCGCACCCGACGCTGCTTCAGCTCGGGGAGCACCGCTCCGGGAACCCCGCGCTTGACCCCGATCAGCGCGTCCATCAGGCGCAGGCCCTCGAAGGCGTCCCGGGCGTAGCGGACTTCGCCCTGGTAGATCTCGTGCAGGTCCTGCTCGACGTACGCCCGGGTCAGCGCCGCCCCGCCGAGGATGACGGGATAGTCGGCCGAGAGACCGCGCTGGTTCAGCTCCTCCAGGTTCTCCTTCATGATCACCGTGGACTTGACCAGGAGCCCGGACATCCCGATGACGTCGGCCCGGTGCTCCTCGGCGGCTTCCAGGATCGCGGAGACCGGCTGCTTGATACCGAGGTTGACGACGTTGTAGCCGTTGTTGGACAGGATGATGTCGACGAGGTTCTTGCCGATGTCGTGGACGTCACCGCGCACGGTGGCGAGCACGATGGTGCCCTTGCCCTCGGCGTCCGACTTCTCCATGTGCGGTTCGAGGTAGGCGACGGCCGCCTTCATGACCTCGGCGGACTGGAGCACGAACGGCAGCTGCATCTGGCCGGAGCCGAAGAGCTCGCCGACGACCTTCATGCCGTCCAGGAGCGTCTCGTTGACGATGTCGAGCGCGGGGCGGTCCTGGAGCGCCGCGTCGAGGTCGGCGTCCAGACCGTTCTTCTCGCCGTCGATGATCCGCCGCTTGAGCCGCTCGTCCAGCGGCAGGGCGGCCAGCTCCTCGGCCTTGCCCGCCTTCAGCGACTTGGCGGTGGCGCCCTCGAACAGGGCCATCAGCTTCTGCAGGGGGTCGTAACCCTCGGCACGGCGGTCGTGGATGAGGTCCAGAGCCGTCTGCACCTGCTCCTCGTCGAAGCGGGCGATCGGCAGGATCTTGGACGCGTGCACGATCGCCGAGTCCAGGCCCGCCTTGACGCACTCGTCGAGGAAGACCGAGTTGAGCAGGATGCGGGCGGCCGGGTTGAGACCGAAGGAGATGTTCGACAGGCCGAGCGTTGTCTGCACGTCCGGGTGGCGACGCTTCAGCTCGCGGATCGCCTCGATCGTCGCGATGCCGTCCTTGCGGGACTCCTCCTGACCCGTGCAGATGGTGAAGGTCAGGGTGTCGATGAGGATGTCCGACTCGTGGATGCCCCAGTTCGTCGTCAGGTCCTCGATCAGCCGCTCGGCAATCGCCACCTTCGTCTCGACGGTGCGGGCCTGGCCCTCCTCGTCGATGGTCAGCGCGATCAGCGCGGCGCCGTGCTCCTGCGCCAGACGGGTGACCTTGGCGAAGCGCGACTCCGGGCCGTCGCCGTCCTCGTAGTTGACCGAGTTGATGACCGCGCGGCCGCCGAGCTTCTCCAGACCCGCCCGAATGACGTCGACCTCGGTGGAGTCGAGGACGATCGGCAGCGTCGAGGCGGTGGCGAAGCGTCCGGCCAGCTCCTCCATGTCGGCCACACCGTCGCGGCCCACGTAGTCGACGCACAGGTCGAGCATGTGCGCGCCCTCGCGGATCTGGTCGCGGGCCATCTCCACGCAGTCGTCCCAGTGACCGGCCAGCATGGCCTCGCGGAACTTCTTCGACCCGTTGGCGTTGGTGCGCTCGCCGATCGCCATGTAGGCGGTGTCCTGGCGGAACGGGACGGTCTGGTAGAGGGAGGCGGCGCCGGGCTCGGGCTGCGGATTCCGCTCGGGGGGTGTGACCCCGTTGACGCGCTCGACGACCTGGCGCAGATGCTCGGGCGTCGTACCGCAGCAGCCGCCGATGAGGGAGAGGCCGTAGTCGCGTACGAAGTTCTCCTGGGCGTCGGCCAGACCTTCCGGGCCGAGCGGGAAGTGGGCGCCGTCCTTGGTGAGGACCGGCAGACCGGCGTTCGGCATGCACAGCAGGGGAATGCGGGAGTGGCGGGTGAGATAGCGCAGGTGCTCGCTCATCTCCGCCGGGCCCGTCGAGCAGTTCAGGCCGATCATGTCGATGCCGAGCGGTTCGAGGGCGGTCAGCGCGGCGCCGATCTCGGAGCCGAGGAGCATCGTGCCGGTCGTCTCGAAGGCCATCGAGACGAGCAGGGGGAGGTCGACGCCGGTCGCCTCCATGGCGCGCCGGGCGCCCAGGATCGAGGACTTCGTCTGGAGCAGGTCCTGGGTGGTCTCCACGATCAGGGCGTCCGCACCGCCGGCGATCAGGCCCTCGGCGTTCGCCTGGAATCCGTCGCGCAGGGTTCCGTAGCCGACGTGACCGAGGGTCGGCAGCTTCGTACCGGGGCCGATGGAGCCCAGGACCCAGCGCCGGCTGCCGTCACGGGCGCCGAACTCGTCCGCGACCTCGCGGGCGATCCGGGCTCCCGCCTCGGAGAGCTCGAAGACACGGTCGGCGATGTCGTACTCGGCCATCGCGGAGTGGTTCGCCCCGAACGTGTTCGTCTCGACGCAGTCGACGCCCACCTCGAAGTACGCCTCGTGAACGGAGCGGACGATGTCGGGGCGGGTCAGGTTCAGGATCTCGTTGCAGCCTTCGAGGTTCTCGAAGTCCTCCAGCGTCGGGTCCTGCGCCTGGAGCATCGTGCCCATCGCGCCGTCGGCCACCACCACACGGGTGGCGAGGGCCTGGCGGAGTGCGTCGATGCGGCTCCGGCTCTCGGCGAGTTCGGACGAAAGGGACGGGTTCGGCAACGAGGCCATGAAGGTGCTCCCTGGAGTGCGACGGCTGTCGGCTTTGCGCTTCCCATGGAAGGCGCACGCCGTCAGGGTAGCCCGGAGCGGCATCGCGGGGTCAGGGGCGTCCACGGGGCGGACGGGCGTGGCGCACATACCGGTTGCGCCGGGACGTACGAAACATATGAAGGCCACCCATTAGCGAGAGCTCGGCAACGACCGGTAGTGTTCGACATTGCCGAACGGTGGCGGTTGAAGGCGCACGCCGAAGGTCGAAGGGGACGGAGGCAGCACGGCGATGGCACGGAACATCCAGTCGCTCGAACGGGCGGCAGCGATGCTGCGGCTGCTCGCGGGCGGCGAGCGACAGCTCGGCCTGTCGGACATCGCCTCCTCGCTGGGCCTGGCCAAGGGTACGGCCCACGGGATACTGCGCACCCTTCAACAGGAGGGGTTCGTCGAGCAGGACACGGCCTCCGGGCGCTATCAGCTCGGCGCCGAACTCCTGCGCCTCGGGACCACCTATCTGGACGTGCACGAGCTACGGGCGCGCGCCCTGGTGTGGACCGACGACCTGGCCCGCTCCAGTGGCGAGAGCGTCTATCTGGGCGTGCTGCACCAACAGGGCGTGCTGATCGTGCACCACGTGTTCCGGCCCGACGACAGCCGTCAGGTCCTGGAGGTCGGGGCCATGCAGCCGCTGCACTCCACGGCGCTGGGCAAGGTGCTGTCGGCGTACGACCCGGTGGCGCACAGCGAGGTCCTGGAGGCCGAGCGCAAGACGTTCACGCCCCTGACGGTCAGCGAGCTGGACCTGTTCGAGGGCGTGCTGGACATGACCCGCGCACGCGGGTACGCCGACGACGTCGAGGAGACCTGGACAGGTGTCGCCTCGGTCGCCGCACCCATCCACAACCGACGGCGCATGCCCGTCGGCGCGGTGGGCATCACGGGGGCCGTGGAGCGGGTCTGCAAGGACGGGGAACTGCGTCCCGACCTGATCGCGGCGGTGCGGGACTGCGCCCGCGCGGTGTCGCGGGACCTGGGTGCCGGGCGGTTCTGACGCCCGCGGTTCTCTGGGGTTTCGCACAAGAGAAGGCCGGGACGCCAAGGGCGTCCCGGCCTTCGTCGTACGCCCTCAAGATCGATAGCACGCATGGATCAATAACGATCGTGTTTTCGAGAACAGAGCTCTTGACGAGCTGGTAACGCGGCGGCAAGACTCCCGTCCATCGGTCGACATTGTCGAACACCTAACGGCAATACGCGCTAGAGTGTGGCAACGCCAAGGGCCGAGATCGCTCTCACTCCCCGAGAGCACGAACCACCGGAGGGACCCGGGGTTCGGCTTCCCCTGGACGAAGGACAAAGGAGTCGCGGGTGTCCAGCTCCGACATCTTCATCGGCGAGACCATCGGTACCGCCGTACTCATCCTGCTGGGCGGTGGCGTGTGCGCCGCCGTCACACTGAAGGCCTCCAAGGCGCGCAACGCCGGATGGCTCGCCATCACCTTCGGGTGGGGCTTCGCGGTACTGACCGCGGTCTACATCTCGGCGCCCCTCTCCGGCGCGCACCTCAACCCGGCCGTGACACTCGCTCTCGCGATCAAGGACAACGACTTCAGCAACGTCGCCACCTACTGGGGCGGTCAGCTGCTGGGCGCCCTGATCGGTGCCACGCTGGTCTGGGTCGCCTACTACGGCCAGTTCCACGCGCACCTCACCGACCGCGAGATCGTCGGCGGTCCGGGCGCGCAGGCCACCAAGACCAAGGCCGTCGAGGCCCAGGAGACCGGAGCCGGCCCCGTGCTCGGCATCTTCTCCACCGGCCCCGAGATCCGCAACGTGGTGCAGAACCTCGCCACCGAGATCATCGGCACCGTCGTACTCATCCTGGCGGTCCTCACCCAGGGCCTGAACGACAACGGCAACGGCCTGGGCACCCTGGGCGCCCTGATCACCTCGCTCGTGGT
This sequence comes from Streptomyces albiflavescens, assembly GCF_014645835.1. Classification (GTDB taxonomy): domain Bacteria; phylum Actinomycetota; class Actinomycetes; order Streptomycetales; family Streptomycetaceae; genus Streptomyces; species Streptomyces albiflavescens. The sequence continues at coordinate 64,550 of NZ_BMMM01000008.1, read as the reverse complement.
GGTGAGCATCGGTCTCTCCCTCGGTGGTCCCACCGGCTACGCGATCAACCCGGCCCGTGACCTCGGACCGCGCATCGTGCACGCCCTGCTCCCCCTGCCCAACAAGGGCGGTTCCGACTGGAGCTACGCCTGGATCCCGGTCGTCGGTCCGCTGATCGGCGGAGCGATCGCCGCAGGCATATACAACGTCGCCTTCGCTTAAGAGCACCGCTTGCAAGAGCACGACCTGCAAGAACACCGCTCGAGCACCGCTTGGAGCACGCTGAAGACCCGCACGTCTCACAGCACCGCCTCACAGCACGCGCCGTCGATACAGCCCCCCTCATACGGAACCTCCAGGAGCACACAGTGACCGACGCACACACCGCCGGCCCCTTCATCGCCGCGATCGACCAGGGCACCACCTCGTCCCGCTGCATCGTCTTCGACCGCGACGGACGCATCGTCTCCGTCGACCAGAAGGAGCACGAGCAGATCTTCCCGAAGCCGGGCTGGGTCGAGCACAACGCCACCGAGATCTGGACCAACGTCCAGGAAGTCGTGGCCGGGGCCATCGAGAAGGCCGGCATCACTCGCGACGACATCAAGGCCATCGGCATCACCAACCAGCGTGAGACCACGCTGCTGTGGGACAAGAACACCGGTGAGCCCGTCCACAACGCCCTTGTCTGGCAGGACACCCGCACGGACGCGCTCTGCAAGGAGCTCGGCCGCAATGTGGGCCAGGACCGCTTCCGCCGTGAGACGGGTCTCCCCCTCGCGTCGTACTTCGCGGGTCCCAAGGCCCGCTGGCTGCTCGACAACGTCGACGGTCTGCGCGAACGCGCCGAGGCCGGGGACATCCTCTTCGGCACCATGGACACCTGGGTCATCTGGAACCTGACCGGTGGTGTCAACGGCGGCAAGCACGTCACCGACGTGACCAACGCCTCGCGCACCATGCTGATGAACCTGCACACCATGGAGTGGGACGACAAGATCGCCGAGTCCATCGGCGTCCCGCTGGCGATGCTGCCCGAGATCCGCTCCTCCGCCGAGGTGTACGGCGAGATCACCGGCGGCAAGCTCGGCGACCTGCTCGGCGGCATCCCCGTCGCCTCCGCACTCGGCGACCAGCAGGCGGCCCTGTTCGGCCAGACCTGTTTCTCCGAGGGCGAGGCCAAGTCCACGTACGGCACCGGCACGTTCATGTTGATGAACACCGGTGACAAGATCATCAACTCGTACTCGGGCCTGCTGACCACGGTCGGCTACCGCATCGGCGACCAGGCTCCGGTCTACGCCCTCGAGGGCTCGATCGCCGTCACCGGTTCGCTGGTGCAGTGGATGCGCGACCAGATGGGCCTGATCAAGTCCGCCGCCGAGATCGAGACGCTCGCGTCCTCGGTCGAGGACAACGGCGGCGCCTACTTCGTGCCGGCCTTCTCCGGTCTGTTCGCCCCGTACTGGCGCTCCGACGCCCGCGGTGTGATCGCCGGTCTGACCCGGTACGTCACCAAGGCGCACATCGCGCGCGCCGTCCTGGAGGCCACCGCCTGGCAGACCCGTGAGATCACCGACGCCATGACGAAGGACTCCGGCGTCGAGCTCGCGGCCCTCAAGGTCGACGGCGGCATGACCTCCAACAACCTGCTGATGCAGACCCTGGCCGACGTCCTGGACGCCCCCGTGGTGCGCCCGATGGTCGCCGAGACCACCTGCCTCGGCGCTGCCTACGCCGCCGGTCTCGCCGTCGGCTTCTGGTCCAACACCGAGGACCTGCGCGCCAACTGGCGCCGGGCCGCGGAGTGGACCCCGAACATGGCCGCGGAGACCCGCGACCGTGAGTACAAGAGCTGGCTCAAGGCCGTCGAGCGGACCATGGGCTGGATCGAGGACGAGGAGTAAGAACCCGCATGACCAGTCAAGCCACCCTGCAGTCCGTGCCTGCCCTCGGTACGCACCCGGCCTCCGGCTCCAACCCGAGCCGCGCCGAGACCCGGGAGCAGCTTTCCAAGGCGACGTACGACCTCCTCGTCATCGGCGGCGGCATCCTGGGCATCTCCACCGCCTGGCACGCCGCGCAGTCCGGGCTGCGGGTGGCTCTGGTCGACGCCGGCGACTTCGCCGGCGCCACCTCTTCCGCCTCCTCCAAGCTTCTCCACGGCGGTCTGCGCTACTTGCAGACCGGCGCGGTGAAGCTGGTGGCGGAGAACCACTTCGAGCGCCGTGCGGTCTCCCGCCAAGTGGCCCCCCACCTGGCGAACCCGCTCACGTTCTACCTCCCCGTGTACAAGGGCGGGCCGCACGGCGCTGCGAAGCTCGGAGCGGGCGTCTTCGCCTACTCCGCCCTGTCGGCGTTCGGCGACGGCGTGGGTCACCTGCTCAGCCCCTCGAAGGCCGCGCAGGACGTTCCCGAGCTGCGCACCGACAACCTCAAGGCCGTGGCCGTGTACGGCGACGACCAGATGAACGACTCCCGGATGGCCTTGATGACGGTCCGCGCGGCCGTCGAGTCCGGCGCCGTCGTCCTCAACCACGCCGAGGTCACCGGCCTGCGCTTCACCAAGGGCCGGGTCACGGGTGCGGACCTCAAGGACAGGACGAACGGCGAGGAGTTCGGCGTCAACGCGCGCCTCGTGCTCAACGCCACCGGCCCGTGGGTCGACCACCTGCGCAAGATGGAGGACCCGAACTCGGCGCCGTCCATCCGCCTCTCGAAGGGCGCGCACCTGGTCCTGAAGCGCACCTCCGCCTGGAAGGCCGCGCTCGCCACCCCGATCGACAAGTACCGGATCACCTTCGCCCTCCCGTGGGAGGACATGCTGCTGCTCGGCACGACCGACGAGGAGTACGAGGGCGAGCCGGGCGAGGTCGCGGTCAACGAGAAGGACATAGCCCAGATCCTGGACGAGGCCGCGTTCTCCATCCGGGACCAACAGCTGTCGCGTGACCTGATCACGTACTCCTTCGCGGGTCTGCGGGTGCTGCCGGGCGGCCCCGGCGACACGTCGAAGGCCAAGCGCGAGACGGTCGTCACGGAAGGCCGTGGCGGGATGCTGTCCGTCGCCGGCGGCAAGTGGACCACCTTCCGGCACATCGGCCGTACGGTCATGAAGAAGCTGGAGTCGCTGCCGGGCCACCCGCTGGGCGAGGACTTCGAGCCGATCTCCGAGCTGCCGAAGAAGCTCCCGCTTCCCGGCGTGGCCAACCCGCGCGCGGTCGCCCACCGACTGCTCGTCGACGGCCCGGCGCCCGGCCCGCGCATGGCGGCGGACACCGCGAAGCACCTGGCCACGCACTACGGTTCGCTGGCCTTCGACATCGCCCGGCTGGCGAACGAGAACCCGGAGCTGGGCGAGCGTGTCCACCCGGACGCCCCTGAGATCTGGGCGCAGGTCGCCTACGCCCGGGACAACGAGTGGGCCCAGACGGCCGACGACGTACTGCGTCGCCGTACGACGCTGACGATCCGCGGGCTTGCCACGGACGAGGTGCGGGGCAAGGTTCAGGACCTGCTCGACAAGAAGTAGGCATCCGGCGGCACCGGAAGGGCGGTTCCCACGGGGGGAGCCGCCCTTCTCGACGTTCCTCGCGCTGCCATCCTCACCGCCCTCACCTGATCAAACATCGGCTTCTCCGCCCCGTTCAGCCCACTGAACCCCCATAATGGCGTGAGACATCGGATGTCTGAGCGACAGGGAGGCCCGCCATGGCAGTCACCGATGAGGCGATCGAGAAGATCAAGGGAATGATCGTCTCCGGCTCGCTGCGTCCGGGCGATCGGCTGCCCAAGGAGAGCGAGCTCGCGGCCGACCTGGGACTGTCCCGCAACTCGCTGCGGGAGGCCGTACGCGCCCTGTCTCTCATCCGCATCCTGGACGTACGGCAGGGCGACGGCACCTATGTCACCAGCCTGGACCCCCAACTCCTGCTGGAGGCGCTGAGCTTCGTCGTCGACTTCCACCGCGACGACACCGTGCTGGAATTCCTCGCGGTGCGCCGGATCCTGGAGCCCGCCGCCACGGCGATGGCGTCCTCGCGCATCAGCGAGCAACAACTGGACGCCTTGACCGCCCAGTTGGACGCCCTCGGCGCGGCGCCCTCGGTGGAGGAGCTCGTCGCCTGCGACCTGGAGTTCCACCGGGGCATCGTGCAGAGCTCCGGCAACTCGGTGCTGTGCTCCCTCCTCGACGGCCTGTCCGGGCCCACGACCCGGGCCCGCGTCTGGCGCGGTCTGACCCAGGAGGACGCGGTCAGCCGCACCCTGCACGAGCACCGGGCGATCATCGCGGCCCTGCGGGACCGCGACGCGGAGGCGGCCCGCTCCTGGGCCACCGTCCACATCGCCAGCGTGGAGCAGTGGCTGCGCTCGACGCTGTAGTCCCCGGGGAGGGCTCATGGTGCCCTGGAAGGCTCAGTCCTGCTTCTCGCCGCTCGCGAACCGCGAGATCACCAGCGCCACGATGATGATCGCCCCGTTGAGGAACTGATTCCACAACGCGGGCACCCCGCCCAACGTCATGACGTTGACGACGAGTTGCAGGGTCAGTACGCCGGTCAGCGCGCCGAACAGCGTGCCCCGGCCGCCCTTCAGACTGATCCCGCCGATCACCGCCGCCGCGAAGACCTGGAAGATCCAGCCGTTGCCCTGCGTCGCCGCGACCGAACCGTAGTGACCGGTGTAGAGGACGCCGGCGAAGGCGGCGAGCAGGCCGCCGACCGCCAGGACGATCCAGGTGATGCGGTCGACCCGGATTCCGGCCGCGCGAGCGGCCTCCGGGTTGCCGCCGATCGCGTACAGCGCGCGCCCGTGCCGGAACCAGGCGAGCGCACAGCCACCGACCGCGAACAGCGTGAGGCAGATCCAGACGGCGGCGGGCGCCCCGAGCCAGTCCGTCTTACCCAGATACCGGAAGGATTCGGGCACATCGGTGATCGACTTGCCCTCGGTGATGCCGATGTGGAGGCCACGCAGCATGGTGAGCATGCCGAGCGTGGCGATGAAGCCGTTGACGCGCAGCTTGAGCATCAGGAAGCCGTTGACGCCACCGATCAGCAGACCGGTGAGCAGACAGACGGGAATGGCCGTCCAGACGGGGAGCAGGCCGAGCCCCGCGAAACGGCCCCCGTGCGTCGGCAGGACCAGCCACATGGCGATGACCGGCGCGATGCCGATCGTCGACTCCAGGGAGAGGTCCATCCGGCCGCAGATGAGGATCAGCGCCTGGCCGAGGACGAGCAGGCTCAGCTCGCTCGACTGCTGGACGACGTTGATGAGGTTCGTGGAGGTCAGGAAGACCGGGGAGACGATGTAGCCGATCACCATCAGGACGAGGATCACGGGGACGAGCGAGAAGTCGCTCCAGCGCACGTACCGTACGAACTGCAGGGATCGTTCCTTGGCGGCGGTCGGCGGCCGCAGGGTCTCCGTCATGCTCCCTCCTTCTGCCCGGCCGCAGGGGACTCCCCTTCGCCCACCCCCTCCATGGCGGCCACCAGCTCCCGGTCGGTCCACCCGGCGCCGTACTCCCCCACCACCCGCCCGTGGAAGAGCACCAGCAGCCGGTCGCAGACCCGCAGATCGTCCAGCTCGTCGGAGACGATCACCGCCGCCCGCCCCTCGTCGGCGACCCGTCTCACGACGGAGAGCAGGGCCTCCTTGGAGCGGACGTCGACCCCGGCCGTGGGACGCAGCGCCACCAGGACGTGCGGGCGGCGGGCCAACGCCCTGGCCACGACGACCTTTTGCTGGTTGCCGCCGGACAGCCCCGACACGGGCTGGTCGGGTCCACGGGTCTTGATGTCCAGCGAGCGGATCATGGAGGCGGCGAACTGCCGAGTACGGGACGGGAGGACGGTCCCCCAGGGGCCCAGCTGGTCGGCGACGGTGAGGGTGGCGTTCTCGGCGACGCTGCGGCCGGTGACGAGTCCCTGACGGTGCCGGTCCTCGGGGATGTAGCCGATGCCCGTCTCCAGGGCGTGCGGCACGCTACCGGCCCGGATCGCTCGTCCACGGACGCGGATCGCGCCCGCCGTCGGTGTCCGCATGCCCACCAGCGTCTCGCCGAGCGCGGTGCTCCCGCCGGCCGCCGCTCCGGCGAGACCGAGCACTTCACCGGGGCGCACCCTGAAGTCGACGGGCTCGAACTCGCCCTCCAGGGCGAGCCCCCGGACGTCGAGGAGCGGCTCGACGTCGGCGCCGCCTGTCCTTCGCGGCTCCCGGTCGGCCACGGCCGACGCCTCCTCCCCCGTCATCGCCGCGACCAGGTCCGCCTTGACCAGGCCCGCCACCGGTGCCGTCAGCACCCGGCGGGCGTCGCGCAGCACGGTCACGGTGGAGCAGAGTTCGTACACCTCCTGGAGGTGGTGCGAGATGTACAGGAACGCGACGCCGTGCGCCTGGAGGTCGCGGAGCTTGTCGAAGAGGCGCTGGATGCCGCGCGCGTCCAGCTGTGCGGTCGGCTCGTCGAGGATGATCAGCCGGGCGCCGAACGAGAGCGCCTTGGCGATCTCGACGAACTGCCGCTGTTCGACGCTGAGTTCCTTGGCCCGCGCGCCGGGGTCCACCTCCACGCCGTACTCGGCGAGCAGTGCCCGGGCCCGCGAGCGCAGCCGCGGCCACCGGATGAACCGCTCGCCGAACCGGTTGAGGAACAGATTCTCCGCGACGGTGAGTTCCGGCACGGCCATCGACTTCTGGTATACGCAGGCCACCTTGGACTGCCAGGCCGCCGTGTCCCCGTACGGTGGCGCCGGCTCCCCGTCGAAGCGGACGGACCCGGCGTCCGGGCGGTGCAGCCCGGTCAACACACTCACCAGTGTCGACTTGCCCGCGCCATTGCGCCCGACGAGCGCGTGCGACTCACCGGGCCGTACGGCGAGGTCGACGCCGTCGAGCGCGAGGGTCGGCCCGAAGCGCTTGCGGACACCCTCCGCGTGCACTGCCGCCGCCCTCACGCTACTTGCCCAACTGGTTGGCCCAGAGCTTCGGATCGTCCACGTTGTCCTTGGTGACCAGCGGCGCGGGCAGCTGGTCCTCGTACCCGTTCGGGATCTTGATGATCGTCGAGTCGTGATCGGTCCCGCCCGTCTTCACCTTGCCGCCGTCCAGGGCCTTCTTCGCCCAGTAGAGCGCGTACTTGGCGTACAGGTCGGCGGGCTGCGAGACCGTCGCGTCGATCTTTCCGGCGCGGATGGCGTCCAGCTCCTGCGGGATGCCGTCGTTGGAGATGATCGTGATGTGGCCCTTGGTCCCCGCGGGCTTGAGCAGCTTCTTCTGTTCGAGCAGGGCCAGGGTCGGCTCCAGGAAGACACCGCCGGCCTGCATGTAGATCCCGCTCAGGTCCGGGTTGGCGGCGAGCGTCGACTGGAGTTTCGCCGAAGCGACCTCGCCCTTCCACTCCGTGGCCAGTTCGAAGACCTTGATCTTCGGATAGTTCTCGGTCATGCACGACTTGAACGCCTCGGAGCGGTCCCGCCCGTTGATGGACGCCAAGTCGCCCTGGAATTCGGCGACTTTGCCCGTCCCCTTCAGCTGCTCGCCGAGATACTTGCAGGCCTTCTCGCCGTACGCGCGATTGTCGGCCCGTACGACCATGTAGACCTTGCCCTTGTCGGGGCGGGTGTCGACGCTGATGACCGGGATCTTCTTCTCCTGAAGGGTGTTGAGCGTCTCGGCGACCGCGCCGGTGTCCTGCGGGGCCATGATCACGGCCTTGGCGCCCTGGTCGGTGAAGGTCTGGACGTTGGCCGCGAGCCGCCCGATGTCGTTCTGCGAGTTGGTCAGCGGCAGCGTGGAGAGCTTGTCGGCCTTGATGTCCTTCTTCACGTAGTCCTGGTAGGAGTTCCAGAAGTCGCTGTCGTTGCGGGGCATGTCGATGCCGATCTTGTCGCTCGAAGAGCCGCCGCCCGAGTCCCGGTTGCAGGCGGCGAGCACGGTCGAGGCCAGCAGGGCGACGCAGGCCAGCGCGGTTGTCGTACGCAGTCTCATCGGGTGCCACTCCCTTTCGACGTCTGCCAGACGGGCCCGTCCGGATAGGAATGCGCGGCGATCGACTCGGGTCGCATCCGGGCCGAGAAGCCGGGGGCGCTCGGTGCCCTGTAACGGCCCGCCACGACGACCGCCGGGTCCGTGAAGTGCTCGTGCAGATGGTCGACGTACTCGATGACCCGGTCCTCGCGACTGCCGGAGACCGCCACGTAGTCGAACATCGCCAGGTGCTGGACCAGCTCGCACAGCCCGACCCCGCCCGCGTGCGGGCAGACGGGGACCTGGAACTTCGCGGCGAGCAGCAGGATCGCGAGGTTCTCGTTGACCCCCGCCACCCGGGCCGCGTCGATCTGCACGAAGTCGACGGCGCGGGCCTGCAGGAGCTGCTTGAAGACGACGCGGTTGGCGACGTGCTCGCCGGTGGCGACGCGCACCGGCTGCCCGGCTCGTACGGCCGCGTGGCCGAGTACGTCGTCGGGGCTGGTGGGCTCCTCGATCCAGTACGGGTCGTACGGGGCCAGGGCCGCCATCCACCGGACCGCCGCCCCGACGTCCCAGCGCTGGTTGGCGTCGACCGCGATCCGCACGTCCGGGCCGACCGCCTTACGGGCCAGGCGCATGCGCCGGACGTCCTCCTCCATGTCCACACCGACCTTCAGCTTGATCTGGGTGAAGCCGTCCGCGACGGCGTGCTCGGCGAGGCGGACCAGCTTGGCGTCGTCGTAGCCGAGCCAGCCGGGGGTGGAGGTGTACGCGGGATAGCCGTCCTCGATCAGCCGCTCCGTCCGCAGGGCGCGGCCGGGCGCGGCCGCCCGCAGGACGGCCAGCGCCTCGTCCGGGGTGAGGGCGTCGCTGAGATAGCGGAAGTCGACCAGGGAGACCAGCTCCTCGGGGGTCATGCTCGCGAGGAAGCGCCACACGGGCATCCCCGCGCGCCGGGCCGCGAGGTCCCAGGCGGCGTTGATCACCGCGCCCGCCGCCATGTGCATCACCCCCTTCTCGGGCCCCAGCCAGCGCAGCTGCGAGTCGTGCGTGACCGCGAGATGGACGGCGGCGAGATCGGCAGCGGTACGAGGGACCGGGCGCCCGACGACATACGGGCGCAGCGCCTCGATCGCCGCGGCCACGACCTCGTTGCCGCGCCCGATGGTGAAGCAGAAGCCGTGGCCTTCCGATCCATCGGAGGTCTGCAGGACCAGATAGGCGGCGGAGTAATCCGGATCCGGATTCATCGCGTCCGAGCCGTCGAGCTGCTCCGAAGTGGGAAACCGGATGTCGTGCACCTCGAAGCCGGTGACGGTCGCGTCCATGCGTGCCCCTTGTCGCCCACTGAACATCGGACCTCTCGCGGTCATCCGACGTATAGCGCGGCCTCACGACAACGTCCAGGGTCCGCGGTGAAGTTGACCAAGGACAGCTCGGATGACTGAGGGGTGGTCCAGGGTGGCGATCAAGAGTTTTCCAGGCCCTCGGCGGGGCAGTGATCCGTTCACTCCCCTGTGCATGGGGGCTGCGGACGCCCCCTCGAAACGCCGTAAGGTTGGGGCGTACGCGAGGGCACGTCGGAAGGAGGCGCTGGGTGATCGAGCTGGAGGGGGTTCCCGAGCTGATCGACCCAGTCATGGTGGCCGCGTTCGAAGGCTGGAACGACGCCGGCGACGCCGCCTCCACCGCGGTCGCGCATCTGGACAGGGAGTGGAAGGGCGAGGTGTTCGCGGCGCTGGACGCCGAGGACTACTACGACTTCCAGGTGAATCGCCCCACGGTGTGGCTGGACGGCGGTGTACGCAAGATCACCTGGCCGACCACGCGGCTGTCGGTGGTCCGGGTCGGCGGCGAGAAGCCCCGCGACCTGGTGCTGGTCCGCGGTATCGAGCCGTCGATGCGCTGGCGCTCGTTCTGCAACGAGCTGCTGGGCTTCGCGCACGAGCTGGGTGTCGAGCTGGTGGTGATCCTGGGCGCTCTGCTCGGTGACACCCCGCACACACGTCCGGTACCGGTCAGCGGGGTCACCTCCGATCCCGATCTGGCCCGCACCATGGACCTGGAGGAGACCAAGTACGAGGGCCCCACGGGCATCGTCGGCATCCTCCAGGAGGCGTGCACGCACGCGGGCGTACCGGCCGTGTCCCTGTGGGCGGCCGTACCGCACTATGTCTCGCAGCCGCCCAACCCGAAGGCGACGCTGGCCCTCCTCAACCGCCTGGAGGACCTCATCGACCTGCGCATTCCGCTGGGCGAGCTGCCCGAGGACGCGCGCGCCTGGCAGCTCGGCGTCGACCAGCTGGCCGCCGAGGACAGCGAGGTCGCCGAGTATGTGCAGACGCTGGAGGAGGCCCGGGACACCGCCGAGCTGCCCGAGGCGTCCGGCGAGGCGATCGCCCGCGAGTTCGAGCGCTATCTGCGCAGACGGGACGGCGGCGGTCCGGCGGCCGGGGCCGGAGGCCATGCCATGGAGAGCGGCGACACCGCCTCGTACCTCCGTGACAGCCCCAGCGGCCGCACCCGGCCGCCGAAGCCGCAGCGGCCGGAGACGGACGCCGGATCCGAGCCCGACTCCGGACCCGACGCCGAGGCCGACACCGGACCCGATGCGGACGGCCGGGAGAGCGGCTCCGAGGACTCCTCGGAGGACTGAACCAGCAGGGGCGGTGCGCACGACGCGCACCGCCCCTGAATCATCGGAGGCCCATCAGAGCCGGTCGACCGCCACCACGTCGTACTCCGTGTCGGGCGTCGGCTCGGTGTCGAAGCGGGCGTTCGGCAGATACAGCCGGTCGTCCCAGGCCGCGACCGTCGTCGGGATCCTGAAGCGCGGGTCGGTGATCCGGGCGATCGCCGTGCCCTTGGTGCCGGAGGCGTTCAGGCGGAAGACGTCGATCAGGTTCTGTTGCTGCTGAACGGCATAGAGGGTGCGGCCGAGGAGCAGCAGGCCGTCTCCGTTGGGGAGTTGGGACGCTCCCAGGTCCACGGCGGTGGCCGCCCCCGTACGCGGGTCGACCCGCATGAGTCCGCCGCCGCCCGCGACCGTGTTCACCACGAGCAGCGCGCGGCCGTCGGGCGTGCGCTCGATGCCATTGGCGGTGAAGTCCGGGCCCTGCTCCCAGTCGCCGCTGAGCGGCACGGTCGTGACAGCCTCGGGCTCACCGTGCCTGCCGAGCGCGAGCCGGTAGAGCCGCGCCTGGTAGGAGTCGGTGAACCAGGCGGCGTCCGGTGTGAGGATCACGTCGTTCACGAAGGTGCCCCCGACGGCGTACACCTTCTCGATCTCGCCGCTGCGGGCGTCGACGGTACGCAGCTCGCCGCTGACACCGCCGGCCAGGAAGAGCCTGCCGTCGCGGCCGATCTTGAGGCCCACGGTGGGGTGTTGGGCCCCGAGGCCCTTACTGATGATGCCGCCGCGCCCGGTGTTCAGACTCGCGCGGTAGATGTCGCCGTTGGCGAGCGACCCGAAGTACGCGAACGGGGCGGCGCCGATGGTGATGCCCTCGGGCTGGAAGCCATCGGGCAAGGGGAATTGGGTGGGCCGACGTTGTTCGGCCGCGTGGGCGGTACTGCCCAGCAGCGCCGCTCCTCCGAGCGCGGCGGTCGCGGTGAGCAGTCTTCGACGTGCGAAGGAACGGTGCATGGAGCGTCCTTCCGCAGAGGGCCGGCGCGGGCCGGCCAAGGGGTCAACAGCCGCTGCCACCCCATCACATGACATACGCCTCCGCAGCCTTTGGCCGGATTGCGGCGTGACATCTGTTTCAAGACGGATTGCACAGGGTTCCCCATTCAACTTGTTTTCAAACCAAGTTGGCGAAGACGGGGTGGACGAGTCGCCGTGGGCGTGCCAGGTTGTGCCCCGAAGGCGCGGCCCGGAGACGGGACATGGCACCGCGTCGTCCCGCGACAGAGCACCGCAAGGACTCGAGGCACGGCAGTGGACAGGGCACGGCAGGAGACAGGCACGGCAGAGCACACGCATGGACCGGCACCCGTATGGACCGAAGGGAGCGGTACGCGATGACCGACCAGGTACAGCCGGCGCAGGGCCCGGGAACGTCCGGGCCGGGGCCCGACGGAGCGGGATTCACCTACCGAGGAGCCGAGCAGGAGCTGATCGTCGTCGCACGCCCCGAGGCCCGGCTCCGCGCCCGGTCCGAGGGCGTCCGCTCGGCGGTGGGCGCCGACGTATCGGCCCTCAACATGTTCCTCAGCGACGAACAGCTCACCCTGGAACCGCTGTTCGGCAGCGAGGAGCGACTCCAGCAGTCGCAGCAGCAGTCCGCGGCGGCGGGCACCGAGACCGGGCCCGACCTCGCGCTCTTCTACCGGGTGCGCGGCGTCGAGAGCCGCGCCCAGGAACTGCGCTCCCGGATCGCCGCGCTGCCGGAGATCGACACGGCGTACGTGAAGCCCGGCGCCGTTCCCGCCTCGGTGGGGTCGGTCGGGTGGACCGAGGAGAGCGCGGACGACAACCGGCGGGTGAAGGAAGGGGCACCCGTCACCCCCGACTTCACCAGCCGCCAGGGCTATCTGCGCCCGGCGCCCGAGGGCATCGACGCCTACTGGGCCTGGCAGCGGCCGGGCGGTACGGGCCAGGGCGTCACGGTGATCGACGTGGAGGGCGCCTGGCAGCTCGGGCACGAGGACCTGGCCGCGAAGCTCGCCGGCGTCGTCGTCGGCACCCCGCTGACGGACCTCGCCTGGCGCAACCACGGCACCGCTGTCATCGGGGTGATCGGCGGGGACCGCAACGAGTACGGCATCACCGGCATCGTGCCGGACGCCGTGACCGCGGCCGCCTCCTTCCAGAGCATCGGCACGGCGGCCGCGATCCACGCGGCGGCCGACCGGCTCGGACCCGGCGACATCCTCCTGATCGAACTGCACGCCCCGGGGCCGCGGTTCGACTTCGAACAGCGCGACGACCAGCAGGGCTACATAGCGATCGAGTGGTGGCCGGACAACTTCGCGGCCATCCGGTACGCGACCGCCAAGGGCGTCCTCGTCGTGGCGGCCGCCGGCAACGGCGCCGAGTCGCTGGACGACGCGGTGTACGAGCGCCGCCCCGCCGAGTTCCCTGAGTGGTGGCGCAACCCCTTCAACCCCTCCAACCAGTCCTCCGGCGCGGTCCTGGTCGGCGCGGGCGCACCGCCGCCCGGCACACACGGCCGCGACCACGGCCCGGACCGCTCACGGCTCGCGTTCTCCAACTACGGGGCACGCGTGGACGCGCAGGGCTGGGGACGCGAGGTCACGACCACCGGCGGCTTCTGGGACCGGCCCGGCGATCTGCAGGGCGGTGCCGAGGAGATCGGCTGGTACACGGACACGTTCTCCGGGACCTCCTCCGCCTCCCCGGTGGTGGTCGGCGCCCTGGCCGCGCTGCAAGGCATGCTCAAGGCGGCGGGCCAGGAGCCGATGTCCCCGGAGCGTGCCCGCGCGGTGCTGCGGGCCACGGGCTCCCCGCAGCAGGACGCGCCGGGCCGACCCGCATCCCAGCGGATCGGCAACCGGCCGGACATCAAGGCGGCGGTCACCCGTCTGCTGCCTGAGGCGGTCGGTTCGGGCCAGGCCGAACGGTACTGGGACGAACTGCTGCCGTATCCGCGTGAACTCCCGCCCAGGCTCCGGCTGTACGTGTCCGGCGCCTGGCGCAACCTCAACAACCCGTCCCCCGAGATCCGCCAGGCGGTGCACACCGCGTTCGCGGGGGGACGGCCCGACGTACGTGTCTGGTTCTCGGACGACGAGATCGTCGGCCTGGTGGTCACGGGCTGACCATCACGGGCCGGCCGTCACGAGCCGGCCGTCACGAGCCGACGGAACCCAACCAATGCTCAACCAATGAGGGAAGGTGGCACCCGCATGAGCACCACCCCGCAGATGAGCCAACTGGGACAGCAGCAAGGACAGTACATGGGCCAGCAGGGCCCGACCACGGCACCTCCGCAGCAGTTCGGGCAGCAGCAGGGCATCGGCCAGCAGCAGCCGTTCGGGCCGCAGATGCAGCAGCCGTTCGGGCCGCAGATGCAGCAGCCGTTCGGGCAGCAGAGCATCGGCCAGCAGCAGATTCCGTCGCAACAGAACCCGCAGCAGATTCCGCCGCACCTGCAGCAGCAGCTCCAGCAGCTCGGTCAGCAGCAGCCCTTCCAGCAACTGCTCCAGCAGCTCGGCGGGCAGCAGCAACAGCAGCTGGGCCAGCCGCTGGTCCTGCCGAGCGCCGTCGAGAGCGCGACGCTGGCGAGTGGCGTGGCCACGCGCTTCTGGGACGTCGTCACACCGCTCCCTGGCCAGCCGTCGATTCTCTACCTGCTCATCAACAACGTGTGGCACGGGCTGGTCAACCCCAACCAGGTGACGCATGACGAGGTCCAGGAAGCCTTCGCCTACGGGCAGCAGGTCATCGGGATCTACGACTCCACCAGCGGCGCCATCCAGGCCGTCATCGTGAACAAGTAGCGGCGGAGATCTCCCCGCACAAAGGGCGCCGGACGGGTGAGAACCCGCCCGGCGCCCGGCCGTTGCTGTCGGTCGTGCCGCTGCGGTTGTTAGAGAGCCACTCCGAGGAGGGCGTCCACGGCGCGCGACACGACGCCGGGGGCGCCCTCGTCCGTGCCGCCCCGCTCGTGCTGGAGCGCGGCCCAGCGGTCGACCGCGAGGAGCGCCGCCGGCGCGTCCAGGTCGTTCGCCAGGGCGTCGCGGATCTCCTCGACAAGCGCGTCGGCGGACGGGCCGTCGGGCCGCGACACCGCGGCGCGCCAGTTCTCCAGACGCGCGACCGCCTCTTCGAGGACGGAGTCCGTCCATTCCCAGTCGGCCCGGTAGTGGTGCGCGAGCAGCGCGAGCCGTATGGCGGCCGGGTCGACGCCGTCGCGCCGGAGCTTGGAGACGAAGACCAGGTTGCCCTTGGACTTCGACATCTTCTCGCCGTCGAGGGCAACCATGCCGGCGTGCACATAGGCCTTGGCCATCGGGAACTCGCCGGTCAGCACCTGGGCGTGGGACGCGCCCATCTCGTGATGCGGGAAGGCGAGGTCCGAGCCGCCGCCCTGGACGTCGAAGCCCATTCCGAGGTGGTCGAGGGCGATGGCGACGCACTCGATGTGCCAGCCGGGCCGGCCACGGCCCAGTGAGCCGCCGTCCCAGCTCGGCTCGCCCTCGCGGGCCGCCATCCAGAGCATCGGGTCGAGCGGGTTCTTCTTGCCCGGACGGTCCGGGTCACCCCCGCGCTCGGCGGACAGCAGGCGCATCGCGGCGGCGTCCAGGTGGGAGACCTGACCGAAGTGCGGGTCGGACTCGACGGAGAAGTACACATCTCCTTCGAGCTCGTACGCCGCTCCCACGTCCCGCAGCCGCTCGACGAGCGGCACGATGCCGGGTATCGCCTCGACGGCGCCGATGTAGTGCCGCGGCGGCAGCATCCGCAGAGCGGTCATGTCCTCACGGAAGAGGGCGGTCTCCTTCTCGGCGAGTCCCACCCAGTCGACGCCGTCGCGCTCTGCTCGCTCCAGGAGCGGATCGTCTACGTCGGTCACGTTCTGGACGTAGTGAACCTGCCGCTTGGTGTCGAGCCACACGCGCTGAACGAGGTCGAACGCGTTATAGGTCGCCGCGTGACCCATGTGGGTCGCGTCGTACGGCGTGATGCCGCACACGTAGATACGGGCGACGGGACCGGGGTCGAGGGTGACGAGCCCACCGGTCGCGGTGTCGTGGATCCGGAGGTCGCGGCCCTCACCAGGCAGGGCGGGGACCTCAGAAGCGGGCCAGGCATGCATGTCATGAGCCTAACCGGACGGAACTTCCGTATACGAACCGGCCAGCACGTGATGGCCGAGAGGGCACTCTTGCGCGACACCGGGCAGTGTGCTGTTGGGCCCCTGGATCTCGGGGGATTCGGTACTTCGACGACTGCGGGGCCGCGCCGGCTGGTCGCGCGGTTCCGTGCGCCCCTGGCCACGGCGCCCTGCCGGCTGCGGTCCATCGTGCCGCTGGGGCGGCGCCCATCCCGAAGAGAGCGGCACCCCGTAGGCGCCGAGCCGCGCACCTGCCCCGACGGCACTCCCCACCCGGGGTGGGTCACCTCACACCGGCGGCCACGGAATCGCAGGCCACTCGCCGCTCGGCTCCGGGTGCTTGCCGGAGGCGAGCATCGCCGAGACGCGCGCGCGTGTGGCATCGATCTCGGCGACGGTGATGAGTTCGGCCAGCCGAGTGGACAGCGGTCCGCCCGGCGCCAAGCCGTCCCGCAGGGACGCGAGCGCGGACACCGCCTCCGCTGTCAGCGCCTCCCCCGCCCACCCCCACAGCAGCGTCCGCAGCTTGTTCTCGGCGTTGAAGGTGACCCCGTGGTCGATCCCGTACAGCCGGCCCTCACCGGCGGGCAGCAGATGCCCACCCTTGCGATCGGCGTTGTTGATCACGGCATCGAGCACGGCGAGCCGCCGCAGCCGCACATCGTCGGCGTGCACCAGGAGCGCCGTCTGCCCCTCACCGACCTCGGCGAAGCCGATCGCCTTCCAGCCCTCCTCGGGCTCCTCACGGTCCACCAGGGCGAGCAGCTCGGCCTCCGGGGAAGCCTCGATCCACAGCTGGCACATGCCCTCCCCGTACGGCCCGTCGCGCAGCACGGTGGGCGGCACGAGCCCCCACCCGGTCGCCTCGGACACCTCGTACGCGGCGACCTCGCGCTGCGCCAGCGTGCCGTCCGGGAAGTCCCACAGCGGCCGCTCCCCGGCGACCGGCTTGTAGACGCAGAACGCTTCCCGGCCCTCGTACGACACGGAGCAGTAGAGCACCGCGTTCGACGCCTCACGGATCCGCCCGCGCACCTTCAGCTCACCCTCGGCGAGCAACTCGGCCGTGGTCACGCTCCGCGGCGGTATCCGTTCTGGCGCGGACATACGTGTCCTTCCGGGTCGAGCGGGAGGCTGCACAGCGGGCAGGGCGGCCGGCCCGCGTTGACGACGTCGAGGGCGCGCTTGGCGAAGGCCCGGGCCTGCGCGCCGGTGAGCCGGACCCGGAGCATCGGCGGACCGTTCTCCTCGTCCTGGAGCAACCGCTCCTCGGCCTCGGCGAGGTCCTCCTCGGAGTCCGCGTCGAGCTCCACGAGGGCCTGCGCCTCGACGATCATGCGCTGCTCGTCACCGTCCCAGGCCAGCGCCATGGTGCCGACCCGGAACTCCTCCTCCACAGGGGTGTCGAGGGGCGCGGTGTCGGACACCTCGGTCGGGGCGACGGCCGGAACGGGCGCGCTGCCACCGGTCCGCCGTACGACCTCGTCGAGGAGCTCGTCCATCCGCTCGGCGAGCGCGGCGACCTGGGTCTTCTCCAGGGCCACGCTGGTCACCCGGGGTCCTGAGGAGGCCTGCAGGAAGAAGGTACGGCGCCCGGGCAACCCGACCGTACCGGCCACGAAGCGGTCCGGGGGGTCGTAGAGGAACACCTGACGGGACACGTCCTGTCTCCATTGAATCGACATGAGGACCGGCTGACTGCGTCGGCCCGCATCGGCTGCTGAGAACCTGCTGACAACTACTGTGCTGCTTCGACCGCTTCACCCTACTGCGGCCGACGATCACGGTACGCCCGCACCGCCCCCCACCGGAGCGTCACCGCCCGGGGGTTCCTCGCGCGGCGCCAGGGACGCGAAATCACCGGTGTCGCCGAGGCGTACGAGAAACGGCCTCAAGCGTGTGTAACGGATCGCGGTGATGGAACACGGTTCAACAGAGATCCGCTGGAAGAGATCGAGATGAAGTCCGAGTGCGTCCGCGACGAGGGACTTGATGATGTCGCCGTGCGAACACATGAGGTACACGGCGTCGCCGCCGTGATCGCGCTCCACGCGTGCGTTCCACTCGCGCACCGCCTCGGCGGCCCGGGTCTGCATGGCCCGCATCGACTCGCCGCCGGGGAACGCGGCCGCGGACGGATGCGCCTGTACGACCTCCATCAGCGGCTCGTCCTTCAGCTCGGAGAGCTTGCGGCCGGACCAGTCGCCGTAATGGGCCTCCCCGATGCGCTCGTCGGTGTGCGCCCTGAGCTCGGGGCGGGCGTCGAGCAGCGGCTGGACGGTCTCCTGGCAGCGCTGCAGGGGGCTGGTGACGACCTCGGAGATCGGCAGCCCGGCGAGCCTCCCGGGCAGCGCCGCGGCCTGCTGGGCGCCGCGCTCGTCGAGGGCGACGCCGGGCGTCCAGCCGGCGAGCAGTCCCGCGGTGTTGGCGGTGGAACGTCCGTGCCGGACGAGGATCAGGGTGGGCATGCGGCCCAGCGTAAACGGAGGCCCGACAAACGAGGTCCGGCCTGTGGAGGGCGACATCCGGAGTGCGCTACCGCCCGAGCGGCGGAAGAATACGCTCCGTGATCGTCGACTGCGCCATCTACCGCGACGGGCACCGGACGGAGGGCCCCGACGACCTCTCCGACGCCCTGGACGAGGCGCGTTCCTGGGGCGACGCGTTCGTCTGGATCGGGCTGCACGAGCCGACGGAGAAGGAGTTCGACCTCGTCACCCAGGAGTTCGGGCTGCACCCACTGGCGGTCGAGGACGCCCTGAAGGCGCACCAGAGGCCGAAGCTGGAGGTGTACGACGACTCGCTGTTCCTGGTCCTCAAGCCGGTCTGCTACGAGCCTGACAGCGACGTCGTCTCCACGGGCGAGGTCATGGTCTTCGCCGGGGACTCGTTCGTGGTGACCGTCCGGCACGGCGTGGGCTCGCCGCTCGCGGCCGTACGGCACCGTCTGGAGGGGGACCCCGACATGCTCCGGCACGGGCCGACCGGCGTGCTCTACTCGATCGCCGACGCCACGGTCGACCACTACCTGGAGGTGGCGACGGAGCTGGGGACCGACCTGGAGGAACTGGAGGCGGAGGTCTTCTCGCCCAACGTCGGCGGCTCGCGGTACACCGCGTCCAGGATCTATACGTTCAAGCGGCAGATTCTGGAGTTCCGCAGGGCCACGGTCCCTCTGGCGGTGCCGTTGACACGGCTCTCCGGCCAGGGCGTCTCCAGCGCGCAGGTGCCCTTCGTGAACGAGAAGGCGCAGCCCTTCTTCCGCGACGTCAACGACCATCTGACCCGCGTGAACGAGTCCGTGGAGGCCCTGGACCGGCTGGTCTCGGACATCCTCTCGGCGCATCTCGCGCAGATGAGCGTGCGACAGAACGACGACATGCGGAAGATCTCCGCGTGGGCCGCCATGGCCGCGGTCCCCACGTTGATCGCGGGAATCTACGGCATGAACTTCGACCACATGCCCGAGCTGCACTGGTTCTGGTCGTATCCGGCGGTGGTGCTGGCGATGGTCGCGCTGGAGGTGCTGCTGTACCGGCTCTTCAAGCGGCGGGGCTGGATGTGATCACGCTGCACGCGCACGTGAAGCGCGGGGACGGCCTGCAGGCGCGTGAAGCGCGGGGACGGCCTGCACGCGCGCATGCCACGCGAGAGGCCTTCATGTGTGCGCCACGCGGCGGGGGGCCTGCCCGAGCACGGTGACCGGTCAGGCGAACTCCGGTGCCGCCTCCGCGGGCCCGCCCAGTGCGTCGCGCCGCTCGGGCATCTTCAGTGAGACCATCCGGCGCCAGCCGATGGCCCGCTCGTAGGCGTAGACGGCGTGGATGCCCACGGCGAGCGTCGCCGCCTTGGCCCTGCGCCAGCCGAGGATGCGCCCCATGTGGGCCATCACGGCGAGGCTGACGTCCCGGTAGATGCGGATCTCGGCGTGCGCGCACTCGCGCAGCGTCTGCTGGATGGCGCGACCGTGTCCGGCGGACGCGAAACGCAGCAGCTCCTCATGGCAGTAGGCGAGATGGTTGTCCTCGTCGGCGGAGATCATCTTCACCGCGCGGCCGATGTCCGGGTGGTCCGCGAAGTGCTTGCGCAGCAACTCCATCTGCTCGGAGGCGCGCTGCTCGGTGACCCGGCTGTGGGCGAGATACGAGACGATGTCCTGCACGGTGAGCGGCCGGTCGTCCTTCAGCTTCTCGTGTGCGAGGCCGATGCCGTGCCGCTCCAGGAGCATGGTGTAGTCGGTGCCGGAGGGGATCTCGACGGGTTCGAGGCCGCGCTTCCTCATGAGGGCGTTGAAGATCCGCCCGTGCTTGTCCTCGTCGGCGCCGTGTCGAGCGATCTTCGGCGCGAGCGTGCGCTCGCTCTGCGGAACGAGCGCCGCGATCCGGGCGTTCTCCCAGCCCCCCTGCGATTCCCCACTGGCCGCGATGGAGCAGAACAGGCGGAACGACTCGTCGTTGTCGAGGATCTCCTGGAACAGACTCTTGGCCGAAAGCATCACTGACACCTCTCTGCAGGGTTACGCAGAAAACGAGTCAAATGGGATGCCAGGGGCACGGCAACCGATGTGTCGGACAAATCCGCCAAACGACGGATGACGAGGGAGGCCCGGGCGCGTAACCAAGGGGGCTCCCACGCGTTGTTCCCCGTGACGGCCGTGGCGGGGAAGACCCCCCGAGCCCCCACCACGGCCGCAGAAACTCTCCTCCGACCTGTTACTCCGTGCGTTACGCGAGCCCCGCCCGCTCCAGAGCGTCGGAACCGGCCCGCAGCGAGGCGATCCGGTCCTTCAGCGTGAATCCCGCGGGCGCCAGCGTGAGCGTGGTGACCCCGGCGGCGGCATACGCCTTCATACGGTCGGCGATGCGGTCGACGGAGCCGAGCAGGGTGGTCTGGTCGATCAGGTTGTGCGGGATGGCGGCGGCCGCGCCCTCCTTGTCGCCGGACAGGTATTTGTCCTGGATCTCGGCGGCTTCCTTCTCGTACCCCATGCGCTGGGCGAGCTGGTTGTAGAAGTTCTGCTTGCGGCTGCCCATGCCGCCGACGTACAGCGCGGTGTACGGGCGGAACATGTCGGCGAGCGCCGTCACGTTCTTGTCGTCGCCGACGGCGAGCGGCAGCGTCGGGCAGACGTCGAAGCCCTCCATCGACTTGCCGGCCTTCTCGCGGCCCGCGCGCAGGTGCTTGATGGCCGTGTCCTCGAGGTGGTCGGCGGACGGGAAGATCAGCAGCGCGCCGTCGGCGATCTCGCCGGTCTGCTCCAGGTTCTTGGGGCCGATCGCGGCGATGTAGAGCGGGATGTGCTCGCGCTCGGGGTGCACGGTCAGCTTGAGCGGCTTGCCCGGGCCGCCCGGCAGCGGCAGTGTCCAGTGCTCACCCTCGTACGAAAGGCGCTCGCGCGTCATCGCCTTCCGTACGATCTCCACGTACTCGCGGGTGCGCGCCAGCGGCTTGTCGAACTTGACGCCGTACCAGCCCTCGGAGACCTGCGGTCCGGAGACGCCGAGGCCGAGGCGGAAGCGGCCGCCCGACAGCGAGTCGAGGGTGGCGGCGGTCATCGCGGTCATCGCGGGCTGGCGGGCCGGAATCTGGAAGATGGCCGAGCCGACATCGATGCGCTCGGTCTGGGCGGCGACCCAGCTGAGCACGGTCGCCGCGTCGGAGCCGTAGGCCTCGGCGGCCCAGCAGACGGCATATCCGAGCCGGTCGGCCTCCTGGGCGACGGCGAGATTGTCCGCGTCCATTCCGGCGCCCCAGTAGCCGAGGTTGATCCCGAGCTGCATGGCCGATCCCCTTACCGATCAGTAACGTCCCTTGTTCCGGAGACCCTAGCGCGCTGGTGGGCGCGGCGGCAGGAACGGGTTCGGGCTTGCCCGAACCTCGTTGTCCACAGGGCCCCCACGTACCGAGTTCTGGCCAGTAATCTCGGCGTCCATGGAGCAGAGGCATCTCGGCCGTACCGGCCTGCGTGTGTCCCGGATCGGACTCGGCACCCTCACATGGGGGCGGGGCACGGACGAGCATGACGCCGCGGACCTCTTGAAGGTGTTCTGGGAAGCGGGCGGGACCCTCGTCGACACCGCGGATGTGTACGGGGACGGGGAGGCCGAGTATCTGCTCGGACGCCTCATCGAAGGGCTCGTGCCGCGCCGGGACCTGGTCATCTCGACCAAGGCGGGGAGCGTGCCCGACCCCGACCGCCGCTTCGACGGCTCGCGCGGCCATCTGCTGTCGGCGCTCGACGCCTCTCTGGCCCGCCTCGGCACGGACTACGTGGACCTGTGGCACATCCACGCGTACGACCCCGACACCCCCCTGGACGAGACCCTTCAGGCGCTCGACCTCGCGGTCAGCAGCGGTCGCGCGCGCTACGCGGGAGTGTCCAACTTCTGCGGCTGGCAGCTCGCCAAGGCGGCGACCTGGCAGCTCGCGGTGCCCGGGATACGGACGCGCCTCGCCAGTACGCAGATGGAGTACTCCCTGCTCCAGCGCGGCGTCGAGCGGGAGGTGCTGCCGGCTGCCCTCGACCTGGGCGTCGGCCTGCTGCCCTCCTCGCCGCTCGGGCGGGGTGTGCTCACGGGCAAGTACCGAAGCGGGACACCGTCCGACTCCCGGGGCGGCTCGGAGCACCTCGCGCCGTTCGTCGCGCCGTACCTGGACGAAACGGCGAGCAGCATCGTGGACGCGGTGACGACCGCAGCGGACGGTCTCGCCGTGACCCCGCTCCAGGTGGCTCTCGCCTGGGTCCGCGACCGGCCCGGCGTCGCCGCCCCCATCGTCGGCGCGCGCAACGCGCAGCAGCTCACGGCGGCGTTGTCAGTGGAGACCCTTAGTCTTCCTGACGAGATCTGCCGGGCGCTCGACGATGTGTCGGCGCCGGTGCACCACTATCCCGATCACGACTGGAGCACGCTGTGAGCACGGAGCCCGAGACCACGGAGGAAGCGGAGCCGGGGGCGCCGGGCGCGGACACGGCCGACGGCGCCGCCGAAGGTGCCGAGGCAGCCGCGGGCGACGCGACCGCGCCGTCCGAGGGCGGGGACGCGGACGACTCCGGGGGCACCGAAGCCTCCGAAGGCGCCGCCCAGGTGTCCGAGGCCGAGGCCGAGCTGGCGGCCCAGCGCCTGGAGCGGGAGCGCATCGAGCGGCGGAAGGCCGAGAAGCAGGGGCCCATCGAGGCCGGGGCCAAGCTCAGTGGGAAGGCCGCGGATCTGCTCGCGGCGGTGCGGGCCGTGGAGAGCGGCGAGAAGCCCGTGGCCACCGCGTTCCGCGAGCCCGAGCCCACGCCGCGCAGGGTCGCCCAGGAACCGGTGCGGCGACCGCAGCCCACGGTCTCCCCGGCCGCCGCACCGTCGGCCGCCGCACCCGAGACCGTCGAAGCGGTACGGGCCGTGCTGACCGAGGGCGGCGCGCCCGACGCGCTCGCGGCCCAGGTCGTCGCGGCCCTGGGCGAGGGTGCCGACGAGCAACTGCGCGTCGATCCCTGGCAGTTGCTGCGCGTCGCCGGGGTGCGGCCCGAGCAGGCCGACGGATTCGCCCGCGCGCTGCTCGGCGCGGAGTGCGGCCCGAACGACGAGCGGCGCGGCCGGGCGCTCACCGTCTGGCTCCTGGAGCAGGCGGCCCTCGCCGGGCACACCGCCCTCGATGCCCCGGCGCTCATCGCCGCGCTCGCCCAGCGCTCGGTGCCGGACCCGGACGCTGCCGTGCAGAGCACGCTGACGGAGGGCGAGGCCCTGGTCTTCCAGGACGCCCTCGACATGGCGGCGCCCGGCCAGGAGGAGGGCGCCGAGGAGGGCGAAGAGCGCCCGGTCCGCGTCCTGGTGGGCCTGGAGCGATACGCGCTGGCGGAGGAGAGCCTCGCCGACGGACTGGCCCGGGTGATGAACTCCGTGCCGAAGGAGGACGGTTCGGCAGCCGACTGGGAGCAGGCCGCCGCGTCGGCCGCGCGCTCGGCCGCCGAGCTGATCCGCGCGGTCGCGGGCCACGGCCTGGTCCTGCACACGGGCGGGGACGCGTCCCAGGCCGAAGCCGCGGCGCTGCTGGGCGCCGCGCGCGGTCTCGGCCTGCGCGGCTGGGCCGCCACGCACACTCCGGGCGGCCGCGACCGCTTCACGGCCCAGCCGGCCCTCCGTGACCTGCCGGACGGCGCCGAGGACGGCGTGGGCACGGGGGTCGCCACCGTCGCCGGGCTCCTTTCCGGCGCCGAGGGGCCGGGACGGGACGCGGACGGCGCCTTCGATCTCGACCTCCTCGTCGTCCTGGACGCGCCGCAGCTCGACGTCGAGACGGCGGCCGTGCTCGCCGAGTCGCTGCCGGACGGCGCGCGGCTGGTGCTGAGCGGGGACCCCGGGGTGCTGTGGTCGGCGGGTCCGGGGAGGGTCTTCGCGGACCTCCTCGCCGCCCGTGCGTGCCCGCAGGTGGCCTCCCGCACGCCCGACCCCGGGCCGATCGGCGAGCTGGTTTCCGGGGTCGGGATCGGTGAACTGAACCAGGTCGAGGCGCCCGGCAAGGAGGTCGTGATCGTCCCCGTGCGCGACGCCGGCGAGGCGGTGCACCGCACTGTGCAGCTGGTCGCGGACTCGGTGCCGCGTGCGATCGGCATCGCGGCCGAGCAGACGCAGGTGATCACGCCGGGGCACGGCGGTGCGGCCGGCACCCGCGCGCTCAACGCCGCGCTCAAGGAGCGGCTGAACCCCGGCCCCGGCCGCTTCGGCGGCTTCGACCCGGGCGACCGGATCGCGTACTCCCCCGCGCCGGGGCGTTCGGTGCCAGGGCACGTGGTGAAGGCCGATGCCGAGGGGCTGCACCTGGAGTGCGCGGGGCTCCCCGTCGTCGTACCGAAGGAGCGCGTGGAGCAGTCCGTGCGGCACGGATGGGCGCTCACGGCGCACCAGGCGGTGGGCTCGCGCTGGCCCGCCGTGGTCGTGGTGCTCCCCGGCGATGCCGCGCAGTCCCTGACCAGGCCTTGGGTGTACACGGCCTTCGGCCGCGCCGAGCGTCATCTGTCCGTGGTCCACGGGGTGGAGGGTGCCTTGCAGCGGGCCGTGGCAGAGGCGCCGCAGAAGCCGCGCACCACACGCCTGCCGACCTTGCTCAAGGCACAGGTACCGGCCGCCGGCTGAACCCCGGAGCCGGGGTGCACCACCGCTTGTGTGGGCACCCCGGCTCCGGGGACCGGGGGCGGGTGAGGGGCCCGGCCGCGTGCTGGTGAGCTGCTGCTCGGCGCTTACGAGGTTTCACTCGCTGTGGGACGCGTGCCGTCCCGGCGGCGTGATCGCTCACGGCCGGGACGGCTGCTACCGCGCACCGCATGCCCCTCACCCCGTGACGCTGCGGGTGGCCTACGCGCCCCTCGCGTCACCGCGCCCGAGCCACAGCGGTAGAACTCAGCGGTCCGCGTCCATCGGCTCCAGGTCGCCGTCGGAGCCGAGATCGTCCTCCAAGTCGTCGTCGTCCGACTCGTCGTCGAAGACCGCGCTGACGTCGAAGCGGCAGACCACGCGTTGCGGGTCGATCGCATCGAAGGGGGCCTCCAGCCATTCACCGGGCTCGGCGGGTTCGTCCGCGGCGGTCACCCAGAGTGTGGAGTCGCCCTCCTCCAGGCCGAACTCCTTGTGCCGGGAGGCGATCTCGTCCGGTTCGAACTCGCCGAACAGGACTCCGAGCGCCCCATGGATGGTGCCGGCCGCCGCGTCGAAGCCCGCGGTGGCGGTGGCACCGTCCTCTTCCACGGCTTCCACCCGCTGGGCCTGCGCCAGCAGTCGCTGCGGCTCCACCACCGCGTAGTCCCGGCGGATCAGTACGCTCAGCGCATTCGGCTCCTCGGGGCCCGTGTACGGCGGCAGCGTGTCGTCGCTGCCAGGGATCTCGAAGGGCGTGACCTCGTCGTAGCGGTCGTAGAGGAGCTCGTCGTACGCCTCGGCCGCGGCGGCCAGCTCATTGAACGCCTCGTAGACGCCCGGGTCGTCCTCACCCGTCCTGCGCTCGACCGCGGCCAGGTGGCGGTCCAGCGCGGTCTTGACCGCCTCGGCGGCGGCGCGTACCTCGGCAGCGGTGGGCTGCACAGCATCAGACATAGTGCAGACGCTATCCGTACACGGGCTCTGCCCGCACAATAGATGCGATGCCGGAATACGAATTTGTCGACGTGTACGTACCGCGCGGGGTCTCCCGCAAGGAAACGACGCGCCTGCTGACGGACCATGCCGAGTACGGACACTGGGAGTTGGACCGCCTGAGCCTGCTGCGCGATGGCAGCCGCAAGGTGCGGTTGCGCCGGCGGATCATCCGCCAGGTGCGCGCCACGTGGTGACGGAAGGCGACTGAATACGGAGCGGGCCCCGCACTCGCGGGGCCCGCTCCGTTCTCCACGCCACCGGGGAAGTTCGTGGCGTTGTCATCAGGTTTGTACCGCTCTACGCCGCCGATCGTGCCTTGCGGTAGAGCACGGCACCCGCCAGCAGCGCGCCGGCGCCGACGGGCACGACCACACCGAGCGGCAGGTCACTGCCGGTGTGGGCGAGCTGCGCGGTGCCCTGGGGCTGGGCGACGGACTGCGCCCCCGGGTGGTTGGCGTGCGAGGAGCCGCCCGGCGTACCGCCTCCGGGGTGGGACGGCTGGCCCGGGTGTCCGGGAGTGCCCGGCCGGCTCGGCTCACCAGGCTCGCCCGGGTGTCCCGGGTGTCCCGGGTGTCCCGGGTGGCCGGGGTGTCCCGGGTGGCCGGGGTGCCCCGGAGGCGGCGTCTCGTGACCGCCGCCGGGCGGAGTGGTGGAGTGACCGCCGCCCGTCCCGTTGGCACAGTCGTTGCCCGCCGCCGCGTTGCCGATGCCGATCACGTTGACGCTGTTGCCGCAGACGTTGACCGGTGCGTCGATCGGCACCTGCACATGGTTGCCGGAGCCCACGCCCGGCGAGCCGCCGGTGTGACCGCCGGCCTGGGAGCCGCCGCCGGAGTGGGAGCCCGAGTCGCCGTAGCCACCCCCGGACGAACCGCTGCCGCCGCCATGGTTGACGCACGTGTTGCCCATCGCCGGGTTGAGCACCCCGACGACGTTCACGGTGTTGCCGCAGACATTGACCGGCGCGTGCACCGGCGCCTGCACCGTGTTGCCCGACAGCACGCCGGGCGAGTCCGAACCGGAGCCGTTCGCACCCGAGTCGGCGTGTGCGTAGCCGCCCGTCGCGGCGAGTACGCCGGTCGCGGCCGCCACGGTCATCAGGCCCTTGCGGGTGACCTGTCGCATAGCTGTATCCCTGCCTTAGCCCTGTGTCTTGGACCGTTCGGAACGCGCACGCACCCCCAGTGCGTGCGCGGAAAGCCGGTCGGCCCCGGAGCGCATGGCGCGCACTCCGGGGCCGACGGGCTCAGACCCTCATGGGGTGAGGCACAACGTCACTTGTTGATGCAGGTGTTGCCGAAGGCGGGGTTCAGCAGCCCGATCACGGAGACCGTGTTGCCGCAGACGTTCACCGGGACGTGAACGGGCACCTGGATGACATTGCCGGACACGACACCCGGGGAGTGCACGGCGGCACCCTGGGCACCCGAGTCGGCGACGGCCAGGCCCGCACCCGCGAGAACCAGACCACCAGTGGCGGCCACAGCGGCGACGACCTTCTTGATCATTATTCCTCCTTGTTGGCACATGCGATCCCAAGCAGCGGATCACGACACCTGTAACGAGGAAGGAGTAGTAGAGCTACGAGCTTATGGTCGCATTCACTCTTCTCAGTCGGGTCCGCACAGGCTGGCGAATACTGAAGTTTCGTTTCAGTGGGCGAATTCAGGACGCCCGACGGACGATTCAGGACGCGTCGATGAATCAGGACGCCTCAGGACGCGTCGATGAAGCGGTCGAGCACGCGTACGCCGAACTTCAGCGCATCCACCGGCACCCGCTCGTCGACGCCGTGGAACATGCCCGCGAAGTCCAGCTCCGGCGGCAGCTTCAGCGGGGCGAAACCGAAGCAGCGGATGCCGAGGTCCGCGAAGGACTTGGCGTCGGTGCCGGCCGAGAGCATGTAGGGCACGGCACGCGCGATCGGGTCCTCGGCGGACAGCGCTTTCTGCATCGCGTCGACGAGGGCGCCGTCGAAGCTGGTCTCCAGCGCCTTGTCCGCGTGCACGTCCTCACGCTTCACGCGCGGGCCGAGAATCCGGTCCAGGTCGTCGAGGAATTCCTCCTCGTACCCCGGCAGATAACGCGCGTCGACATGCGCGGTGGCCTGCCCGGGAATCACATTGACCTTGTACCCGGCACCCAGCTGGGTCGGATTGGCGGTGTTCTGCAGCGAGGCGCCGATGAGCTTGGCAATGCCGCCGAGTTTCGCGAGCGTCTCGTCCATGTTCTCCGGGTCGAGTTCGGTGCCGAGCGCGTCGCCGAGTTCGTCGAGGAAGTGCCGCAGCGTCTTGGTGACGCGCACCGGGAACTTGTGCCGGCCGAGCCGCCCGACGGCCTCGGAGAGCTCGGTGATCGCGTTGTCCTTGTGGATCATCGACCCGTGACCGGCGGTGCCGTCCACGGTCAGCTTCATCCAGTGCATGCCCTTCTGGGCGGTCTCGACGAGATACAGCCGCAGCTTCTCGTTGACCGTGAAGGAGAACCCGCCGACCTCGCCGATCGCCTCCGTGACGCCCTCGAAGAGGTCCGGGTGGTTGTCGACCAGGTGCCGCGCACCCCATGTGCCGCCCGCCTCCTCGTCCGCGAGGAAGGCCAGGACGATGTCGCGCGGGGGCTTCCTGCCACTGCGCAGCCGGTCCCGTACGACCGCCAGCGTCATGGCGTCCATGTCCTTCATGTCGACCGCGCCGCGGCCCCACACCATGCCGTCCGCGATCTCGCCGGAGAAGGGGTGGTGGGTCCAGTCCAGCGCGTTCGCCGGTACGACGTCGGTGTGACCGTGGATGAGCAGTGCGGGCCGCGAGGGGTTCTCGCCCTCGATACGGGCCACGGTGGAGGCGCGGCCCCGGTGCGACTCGAAGATCTGCGGTTCGAGCCCCACCTCGGCGAGCTTCTCGGCCACGTACTCCGCGGCCCTGCGCTCGCCGGGCCCGGAGTGGTCCCCGTAGTTGCTGGTGTCGATCTGGATCAGCTCGCGACAGAGGTCCACGACCTCGTCCTCGCCAGAGACGCTCCTGGCCGTGTTCGACTCGCTCACGCTGCTTCCTCCCACTGTCACTGCTGGTGGTCGTCCCCCTCATCCTCTCTCCGACCCCTTCCCCTCCCCAAGGCCGGTCCCGGCCCGTCACACGCCGTTCACGCGGGAACAGGGCGTGATCAGGAGCCCTCGAAAGCCTGGTAATGTTTCCTCTGTCGCCGCGAGGGAAACCCGCGCGACAGACACCTTGTCCGGGTGGCGGAATGGCAGACGCGCTAGCTTGAGGTGCTAGTGCCCTTTATCGGGCGTGGGGGTTCAAGTCCCCCCTCGGACACATCGAACGAGCGAGGGCCGCGACCACCAGGTCGTGGTCCTCGCTCGTTGCGCCTTTCGGCCCCTTGCCTGTCTTTCGCCCCCGCGCATGGTGTCGGCCGGCCCCTCGCTCGCCGTGTTCGGGGTGTTACGGGCAGATGTGGGGCAGATCTCGTCAGGATGACATATCCCCATGTCAGAGCACCGTCACGACTGCGGAACTGGCAGTTCCGGTGCCCCGGGAGGTCTCCTCGCATGGCTGACGACCAGGTCCGCGACTAGCGTCGTACTAAAATTTCACGCTTGTTTGGAGCTGGACCGGAATATCCCCAGGCATACCTGCGGGCCCACCAGCGCCCCGGACGCTCCGGGAAACAACACGTGAGGACCCGATGGCAGCCCTCGAGCAAGGCCCCGCACTCGCGCTGTTCGACGAGGAGGTGCGCGCGGAGTTCGGTGATCCCGCACGCTTCTCCGCCTCCTCCGCCGCCTCGCCCCGCACCCTTGCCGACATCTTCGACGCCTCCGTCCGGGCGTACCCCGACGAGCCCGCGCTGGACGACGGGAACCGCTGTCTCACCTACCGTGCCCTGGCCGTCGAGGTCGAGGCCCTGCGGCGGCGGCTGAGCGCCGCCGGGGTCGGACTCGGCGACCGGGTCGGAGTCCGGGTCCCGTCCGGCACCAACGCGCTGTACGTGGCGATCCTCGCCGTACTGGCCGCGGGTGCCGCCTATGTGCCGGTGGACGCCGAGGACCCGGACGAGCGGGCCGAGCTGGTGTTCGGCGAGGCGGAGGTGCGCGCGGTCGTCGGGGCGGGGCACGAGCTGACCGTCAACGGCCGGTCGGATGCTCCCGCCGCGCGGCCCGGTGTCGAGCACGACGCGTGGATCATCTTCACCTCCGGATCCACGGGCAAGCCCAAGGGCGTCGCCGTCAGTCACCGCAGCGCCGCCGCGTTCGTGGACGCCGAGGCCGAGCTGTTCCTGACCGAGGACCCGATCGGGCCCGGTGACCGGGTCATGGCCGGGCTCTCCGTCGCCTTCGACGCCTCGTGCGAGGAGATGTGGCTGGCCTGGCGATACGGCGCCTGTCTGGTGCCGGTGCCGCGTGCGCAGGTCCGCAGCGGCGCGGACCTCGGGCCCTGGCTGGTCGAGCAGGAGATCACCGTCGTCTCCACCGTGCCCACGCTGGCCGCCCTGTGGGAGCCCGAGACGCTCAACGAGGTCCGGCTGCTGATCTTCGGCGGTGAGGCCTGCCCGCCGGAGCTGGTTCAGCGGCTGGTGACCGAGGGCCGCGAGGTGTGGAACACCTACGGGCCCACCGAAGCCACCGTCGTCGCCTGCGCCTCCCTCATGACCGGCGAGGAGCCGATCCGGATCGGGCTGCCGCTGAACGGCTGGGAGCTGGCCGTGGTCGACGAGGCCGGTGAGCCCGTAGCCATGGGCGACAGCGGCCAGCTCGTGATCGGCGGGGTCGGGCTCGCCCGGTATCTCGACGCCGAGAAGGACGCGGAGAAGTACGCGCCGCTGGAGTCGCTGGGCTGGGAGCGGGCGTACCGCAGCGGTGACCTGGTCAAGGCCGAGCCGGAGGGGCTGATCTTCCTCGGGCGGGCCGACGAGCAGATCAAGCTCGGCGGGCGCCGGATCGAGCTCGGTGAAGTGGATGCCGCCCTGCAGGCCCTGCCCGGAGTGGCGGGCGCGGCCGCCGCGGTGCGCACCGCCCGCAGCGGCAACCAGCTCCTCGTCGGCTATGTGGTCACCCAGGACGGCTGGGACCAGGCCACCGCCGTGGAGAAGCTGCGCGCCGAGCTGCCCGCTGCCCTTGTCCCGTTGCTCGCCCCGGTCGAGGACCTGCCGACCCGGACGTCCGGCAAGGTCGACCGCAACGCGCTGCCCTGGCCATTGGAGGGCCTGGAGACCGGCGGCACGAAGGAGCAGCTCTACGGCACCGAGGCCTGGCTCGCCGAGCAGTGGAGCGAGGTGCTCGGCATCCCTGTCGCCGGCGCGTCCGACGACTTCTTCGCGATCGGCGGCAGCAGCCTGGCCGCCGCCCAGCTCACGACCAGGCTGCGCACCCGGTATCCGAGCGCGGCGGTCCTGGACATCTACCAGCAGCCCGTCCTGCGCAAGCTGGCCCGGCACCTGGAGAAGTCCGCGCAGGACGACGGCGCCGAGCGGATCGTCGCGCCGGTCCCGCTGCGCACCAAGGCGACCCAGCTGCTTCTGCTGATCCCGCTGTTCACGCTGCTCGGGCTGCGCTGGACCGTGGCGCTGGCCGCGCTCGGGAACGTACTGCACTGGTTCGGGCCGTATCCGTGGGCGCCGAGCGCGTCGTGGTGGCTCGTCGCCGCCGGTGCGCTCGTCTTCTTCAGTCCGCCGGGGCGGCTCGCGATCGCGGCGGGCGGGGCGCGCCTGCTCCTGCGGGGTGTGAAGGCCGGGCGCTACCCGCGCGGTGGAAGCGTCCACCTCCGGCTCTGGACGGCCGAACGGCTCGCCGAGTTCAGCGGCGCGACCTCGCTCACCGGTTCCTGGCTGGAGCGGTACGCCCGTGCCCTGGGCGGCAAGGTCGGCTCGGACGTGGACCTGCACTCGCTGCCGCCGGTGACCGGCATGCTCAAGCTCGGCCGGGGCGCCGCCGTCGAGTCCGAAGTGGACCTGTCGGGGCACTGGCTGGACGGCGACCGGCTGGAGATCGGCCCGGTGAAGGTGGGCGCGCACGCGGTGGTCGGCACCCGCAGCCTGCTCTTCCCCGGTGCGCGCGTGGGCAAGCGGGCCGAGGTGGCCCCCGGTTCCGCCGTGGCCGGACACATTCCCACCGGGCAGCGCTGGGCCGGAGCACCCGCGGTCAAGCTCGGCAAGGCGAAGCGCGCGTGGCCCAAGGAGCGGCCGCAGCGCGGCACGTACTGGCGGGCGATGTACGGCGCGACCGGGTTCGCCCTGACCGCACTGCCCCTGCTGGCGGGCGTTGCCGCGCTGCTCGTGGCGCGGGTGTTCGTGAGCGCGGACGCCGGGCTCGGCACGGCCCTGCGCGGTGCCGCCGTCGCCCTGGTGCCGGCGACGCTCACCTTCGGGCTCGCGTACGCGCTGCTGCTTCTGATCGCCGTACGCCTGCTGAGCCTCGGGCTGCGTGAGGGCACGCATCCGACGCACAGCCGGATCGGCTGGCAGGCCTGGACGGTCACCCAGCTGATGGACCGCTCCCGGGAGACGCTGTTCCCGCTGTACGCCGGGCTGATCACCCCGGTGTGGCTGCGGCTGCTCGGCATGAAGATCGGGCGGGGCGCCGAGATCTCCACCGTCCTCGCGCTGCCCAGCCTCACCACCGTCGGTGAGGGTGCCTTCCTCGCGGACGACACGCTGACCGCGCCGTACGAGCTCGGTGGCGGCTGGATGCGGATCGGGCGGGCCGAGATCGGCCGCCGGGCGTTCCTCGGCAACTCCGGGATGACCGCGCCGGGCCGCAGCGTGCCGGACGGCGGTCTGGTCGGCGTGCTGTCGGCGACGCCGAAGAAGGCGAAGAAGGGCAGTTCGTATCTGGGGCTGCCGCCGGTGAAGCTGCCGCGTTCGACGCAGGACGGCGACCAGAGCCGGACGTACGACCCGCCCGCGCACCTGCTGTGGGCACGGGGCCTGGTGGAGCTGTGCCGGATCGTGCCGGTGTTCTGCTCGGCGGCGCTGGCCGTGCTGACGATGGCCGCGCTGAGTGCGCTGGGGGCGTGGGCCTGGGCGCTGTCCGGGGTGGTGCTGCTCGCCGTGGGCGCGCTCGCGTGCCTCGTCTCCATCGTGGCGAAGTGGCTGTTGGTGGGCCGGCACCGGAGCGGTGAGCACCCGCTGTGGAGCGGATTCGTGTGGCGCAACGAGCTCGCGGACACATTCGTCGAGGTCGTCGCCGTGCCGTGGCTGGCCGGATCCGTGCCCGGTACGCCGCTGATGACGGCGTGGCTGCGCGGGCTCGGCGCCCGCATCGGCCGGGGCACCTGGGTCGAGAGCTACTGGCTGCCCGAGACCGACCTGGTGACGCTGGAGGACGCGGCGACGGTGAACCGGGGCTGTGTCCTGCAGACCCACCTCTTCCACGACCGGATCTTGCGGACGGATAATGTAATCCTCCGTGAGGGCGCCACGCTGGGCCCGGGCGGAATCGTCCTGCCCGGCAGCACCGTCGGGGCCCGCTCCACCCTGGGTCCCGCGTCGCTGGTGATGGCGGCGGAGTCCGTTCCCGACGACACCCGCTGGCTGGGCAACCCGATCGAGGCATGGCGTTCATAGAAGACATGACCGGATCGGATACGAAGGGCGGTACAGCG
Source organism: Streptomyces albiflavescens (assembly GCF_014645835.1). GTDB lineage: Bacteria > Actinomycetota > Actinomycetes > Streptomycetales > Streptomycetaceae > Streptomyces > Streptomyces albiflavescens. The sequence goes on along the minus strand of NZ_BMMM01000008.1, from coordinate 31,081 downwards.
GCACGTCGTACGAGCACAGGGCAGGGAGCAGTCGCAGCGGTGAGCGTTCAGCAGACAGTGGGATCGGACCCGTACTTCCCGGCCAACGGTGATCCCCGCTACCGGGTGCACCGGTACGAGCTCGCGCTGGACTACCGCCCCGGCCCGAACCGGCTCTCGGGCACCGCTCGGCTCAACGCCATTGCCGGCCGGGCGCCGCTCACCGAATTCCAGCTGAACCTGGCCGATTTCCGAATCGGCCGGGTCCGTGTCGACGGCAAGGCGCCGCACTACACGCACCGCGGCGGCAGGCTGCGCATACGCCCGCCGAAGCCGATCCGGGCCGGTGCCGCCTTCACCATCGAGGTGCACTGGTCGGGCAACCCCAAGCCGGTCAACAGTCCCTGGGGCGGTCTCGGTTGGGAGGAGCTGGAGGACGGGGCGCTGGTGGCGAGCCAGCCGACCGGGGCGCCCTCCTGGTACCCGTGCAACGACCGCCCGGCCGACAAGGCCGCGTACCAGATCTCGATCACCACGCCCTCCGCCTATTCGGTGGTGGCGGGCGGCCGGCTGCTGACGCGTACGACGAAGGCTTCCACCACCACCTGGGTGTACGAGCAGGCGGCGCCGACGTCCAGCTATCTGGTCGGACTGTCGATCGGGAAACACCAGACGGTGCTGCTCGGCGACCCGGGTCTCGGTGGCGTGCCGCAGTCCGGTCATCTGCCCGCGCATCTGCTCTCCGAGTTCTCCCGGGACTTCGCGCGGCAGCCCGCGATGATGGAGCTGTTCGAGAACCTCTTCGGGCCGTATCCGTTCGGCGAGTACGCGGTGGTGGTGACGGAGGAGGAGCTCGATGTCCCCGTCGAGGCACAGGGGTTGTCGCTGTTCGGCGCCAACCACGTGGACGGGGCGCGGGGTTCGGAGCGGCTGATCGCGCACGAGCTGGCGCACCAGTGGTTCGGCAACAGCGTCTCCATCGCGGACTGGCGGCACATCTGGCTGAACGAGGGCTTCGCGAAGTACGCGGAGTGGCTGTGGTCGGAGCGGTCCGGCGGGCGCCCGGCGCAGCAACTGGCCGCCGCGGCGCACCGGAAGCTGTCCGCGCAGCCGCAGGACCTGGTGCTGGCCGACCCGGGCCGCAAGCTGATGTTCGACGACCGGCTCTACGAGCGCGGCGGGCTCACCCTGCACGCGCTGCGCTGCGCGATGGACGACGACGCCTTCTTCCGCATGCTGCGCGGCTGGGCCACCCTGCACCGGGGCGGAGCGGTCACCACGGCGGCCTTCACCGCGCACGCCGCCCGCTACGCGGCGGAGCCCCTGGACGACGTGTTCGCGGCCTGGCTGTACGAGTCCGCCCTCCCGCCGCTGCCGACGCTCGCCGCGCCGGTTCCCACCCGGCCCACCTACCCGCCGACGAACGCCGACTCGGCCTAGGCAGAATGGCAGCCATGACCAGTCGTTCCTGCCCCTGCGGGCTTTCCGAGCCGTACGCGAAGTGCTGTGGGCGGTTCCACCGCGGTGAGGCCGCGGCGGCGACCGCCGAGGCGCTGATGCGGTCGCGGTACTGCGCCTTCGTGAAGGAGGACGAGGGGTATCTGCTGCGGACCTGGCATCCGCGGACGCGGCCGGCGCGGGTGGAGTTCGACCCCGGGATGCGGTGGACCGGGTTGGAGATTCTCGGCACGAGTCAGGGGTCGGCGTTCCACTCCGTGGGGACCGTGACCTTCCGGGCCTCCTACCGTGGCGGCTCTCTCCACGAGCGCAGCCGCTTCGAGCGGGTCGACGGGGCGTGGGTGTACGTGGATGGGGACTTCCAGGAGTAGGCCCTCTAGGGGGTTTCTGGTGGATCTCCGTGGAAGAAGGAGCGGCGTTCGGTGCGTGCTCTCGGCGTGCCGGGCGGAAGTCCTCGATGGGGGTCCCCCCGCGCGAGCGAAGCCGAGCGTGGGGGAGGAGCTACTAGGGCTTTTGTCCGGTGCGGCGAGAGTGCGTGCCGGGCGTCGCGACGCCGCGGAGATCCATCAGAAACCCCCTAGGGCGCCAGGATGTCCAACTCCTGGAGCGCGCCGACCGTGATCTCGCGCGTGAGCTCCTCGGCCCGAGCCGCGTCGCCTTCCCGTACGGCCTCCGCGACCTGGACGTGCAGGGTGACGGCGGCGGGGTCGGGGTCCTCGAACATGACCTCGTGGTGGGTACGGCCCGCCAGGACCTCCGCGACGACGTCACCGAGACGGGCGAACATCTCGTTGCCCGACGCGTTGAGAATCACCCGGTGGAAGGCGACGTCGTGGACGAGATACGCCTCCAGCTGGTGCCCGCGTGACGTGGCGACCATGCCCAGCGCGCACTCGGTGAGTTCGGCGCACTGCTCGGCCGTGGCGTGCCGGGCGGCCAGGCCCGCGGCGATCGGCTCGACGGCGGAGCGCAGCACGGTGAGCGAACGCAGCTGGTGGGGGCGGTCGGCGCCGGCCAGCCGCCAGCGGATGACCTGAGGGTCGTACACGTTCCACTCGGACTTGGCGAGGACCGTCACGCCGACGCGGCGACGGGACTCGACGAGGTGCATGGACTCGAGCACCCGGACCGCCTCGCGCATCACGGAACGGGACACCTCGAAGCGCTGCGCGAGCTCGTCCGTGCGCAGCACGCTGCCGGGCGGGTACTCACCCGCCGCGATCGCCGGCCCGAGGGTTTCCAGTACATGTCCGTGCAGCCCCCGGCCCCGTGTGGTCATGGGGTCAGCGTACGAGGCCCTCACTGTGAACAAAAAGTCAGACTTATATGTCACAGACTCTTGAATTCGTCGTACCTAATGAGTTTCAGTGTCGTCGACATCAGATGTCGATGAAGACAGCGAGAGCACGATGCAGCTGACGCGTACCCCCCATGTCGTCGTGGTCATGGGCGTGGCAGGAACCGGCAAGACCACCATCGGTCCCCTGCTCGCGACCCGGCTCGGCGTTCCGTACGCCGAGGGCGACGACTTCCACCCGCAGGCCAACATCGCCAAGATGACGGCCGGCACACCGCTGACGGACGAGGACCGCTGGCCGTGGCTGGACGCCATCGGCGCCTGGGCGCACGAGCGGGCCGGACTCGGCGGAGTGGTCAGCAGCTCGGCGCTGAAGCGCAGTTACCGGGACCGGCTGCGGGCAGCGGCACCCGGAGTCGTGTTCGTGCACCTCACCGGTGACCGCAAGCTCATCGAGGATCGGATGTCGCACCGCCAGGGGCACTTCATGCCCACGGCGCTCCTGGACTCCCAATTCGCCACCTTGCAACCGCTGGAGGCGGACGAGGCGGGTGTCGCCGTGGACGTGTCGGGCGACCCCGGGGAGATCACCGAGCGGGCCGTGGCCGCGCTCCAGGGTCTCGCCCAGCCCTCGCAGTAACCCTTCGCCGTACCCCCGTCCCCCTTCGTACCTTTCTCAAGCAAGGGATCAACCGTGACCAGACTCAGCGTGGAGATGCTGGCAGCGGACGCCGTCGAGCCGATCACCTCGGCGGGTCATGCCCAGCTGGGCATCGCCGTGCTGGCGGGCATCGCCGTCATCGTCCTGCTCATCACCAAGTTCAAGCTGCACGCATTCCTGGCCCTGACCATCGGCTCGCTCGCCCTCGGCGCGTTCGCCGGGGCACCGCTCGACAAGACCATCACCAGCTTCACCACCGGGCTCGGCTCGACCGTCGCCGGTGTGGGTGTCCTGATCGCGCTGGGCGCGATCCTCGGCAAGCTGCTCGCCGACTCCGGCGGCGCCGACCAGATAGTCGACACGATCCTCGCCAAGGCGGGCGGGCGCGCCATGCCGTGGGCGATGGTGCTGATCGCCTCCGTGATCGGTCTGCCGCTGTTCTTCGAGGTCGGCATCGTGCTGCTGATCCCGGTGGTCCTGATGGTCGCCAAGCGCGGCAACTACTCCCTGATGCGCATCGGCATCCCGGCGCTGGCCGGTCTGTCCGTGATGCACGGCCTGATTCCGCCGCACCCCGGTCCGCTGGTCGCGATCGACGCGGTCAAGGCCAACCTCGGCATCACGCTCGCGCTCGGTGTCCTGGTCGCCATCCCGACGGTGATCGTCGCCGGTCCGTTGTTCTCGAAGGTCGCGGCCCGCTGGGTGGACGTCCCCGCTCCCGACCGGATGATCCCGACCCGTGCCTCCGAGGACCTGGCGAAGCGCCCCGGCTTCGGCGCCACCCTCACCACGATGCTGCTGCCGGTCGTGCTGATGCTGTCCAAGGCCCTGGTCGACATCATCATCGACGACCCCACGCACATGGTGCAGCGCGTCTTCGACATCATCGGCTCGCCGCTGATCGCGCTGCTCGCCGCGGTGATCGTCGGTATGTTCACGCTGGGCCGCGCGGCCGGCTTCACCAAGGACCGCCTCGCGACGACCGTCGAGAAGTCTCTCGCCCCGATCGCGGGCATCCTGCTGATCGTCGGCGCGGGCGGCGGCTTCAAGGGGACCCTGATCGACTCCGGTGTGGGCCAGATGATCCTGGACATATCCAAGGACTGGTCGATCCCCGCGCTGCTGCTCGCCTGGCTGATCGCGGTGGCCATCCGGCTCGCCACCGGTTCGGCGACCGTCGCGACCATCTCGGCGGCCGGTCTCGTCGCCCCCCTCGCGGCCGACATGTCGACCGCGCACGCCTCCCTCCTCGTCCTGGCGATCGGCGCGGGCTCGCTCTTCTTCAGCCACGTGAACGACGCCGGCTTCTGGCTGGTCAAGGAGTACTTCGGTCTGAACGTCGGCCAGACCATCAAGTCGTGGTCGGTCATGGAGACGATCATCTCGGTGGTGGCCGGTGGACTGATCCTGCTCCTGTCGCTCGTGATCTAGCCGATTTCCCGGGAGTACGACGATGGCTCACCCTCTCTTCGACATCAGCGGCCGTACGGCCCTGGTCACCGGCTCCAGCCGCGGTATCGGGCTCGCGCTGGCGCGCGGGCTCGCGGAGGCCGGCTGCACGGTCGTCCTCAACGGGCGCGACGCCGAACGGCTCACCAAGGCCGCCTCGGAGCTGCCCGGCGACGTCCACACAGTGGTCTTCGATGTCACCGACGGACCCTCGGTGGCCGCGGGAATAGCCGACGTCGAGGAGCGGGTGGGCCCGCTCGACATCCTCGTCAACAACGCGGGCATGCAACTGCGCGCCCCGCTCCTGGAGTTCACGGACGCGGACTGGCACCGGATCCTGAACACCAACCTCACGAGCGCGTTCCTGGTCGGCCGCGAGGCCGCGCGGCGGATGACCGAGCGCGGCCACGGCAAGATCGTCAACATCTGCTCGCTGCAGAGTGAGGTCGTCCGCCCGGGCATCGCCCCTTACGCGGCCACCAAGGGCGCGCTGAAGATGCTCACCAAGGGCATGTGCGCGGACTGGGGCCCGCACGGCGTGCAGGTCAACGGGCTCGGCCCCGGCTACATCGAGACCGAGCTCACCAGACCCCTGGTGGACGACGAGGAGTTCAGCGCCTGGGTGCGCCGTCGTACCCCGGCCGGGCGGTGGGGCCGTACCGACGATCTGGTCGGCGGAGCGCTCTTCCTCGCCTCTCCCGCGGCGGACTTCGTCAGTGGGCAGGTGCTGTACGTCGACGGCGGCATGACGAGTGTGCTCTGAAAGGGAGTCGGCGATGCTCGGTTGCGTGATCCACGGCCAGGGCGACCTGCGGGTCGACGAACTGCCCGTGCCCTCCCCGGGCCCCGGCCAGGCGCTCGTCGCCGTCCGGTACGGCGGGGTGTGCGGGTCCGATCTGCACTACTGGCGGCACGGCGGGGTCGGGGACTTCCGGCTGCGGGAGCCGATGGTGCTGGGACACGAGGTCGTCGGGACGGTCGTCTCGTACGGTGCCGGAACCTCAGGTCCGGTGCCGGGTACGCCCGTTGCCGTGCACCCGGCGACGCCCTGCGGGGTCTGCCCCGAGTGCGCCGACGGCCGCGCGAACGTGTGCCGTGACACGCGCTACCTGGGCAGCGCGGCGCGCACGCCGCACGTCCAGGGCGGTTTCGCGGCCCAAGTCGTGGTCCCGGCCGGTCAGTTGCGGGCGTTGCCCGCGGGCCTGGACCTCCGGCGGGCCGCGCTCGCCGAGCCGCTGTCCGTCGCACTGCACGCGGTGCGCCGGGCCGGGACCATGGCCGGCCGCCATGTGCTGGTGACGGGGGCCGGGCCCATCGGCTGCCTCGTGGTGGCCGCCGCGAAGGCCGCGGGCGCCGCGCGGATCACGGTCACGGATCTGCTGCCGCGGGCTCTGTCGTACGCCGTCTCGGCCGGCGCGGACGCGGTCGTGCGGGCCGACGATCCCGCCGATCCCTCCTGGCCCCACGAGGTCGACGTCGCCATCGAGGCGTCCGGTGTCGCCGCGGGCCTCGACACCTGCCTCCGCCTTGTGCGGCGCGGTGGCGTCGTCGTACAGCTGGGCATGCTGCCGCCCGGGCAGAGCCCGTTCGCGGGGAACCTGGTGGTGAGCCGGGAGGTCGAGCTGCGGGGTGCGTTCCGCTTCGACGGGGAGTTCGACGACGCGATCGCGCTGCTCGCGGTCGAGTCCTCGTTCGACGGCCTCGTCAGCGCGGTGCTCCCCGTCCGGGACGCGGAGTCGGCCTTCGCACTCGCCGCCGACCGGAGCACGTCCTGCAAGGTGCTGCTGGATTTCACCTCCTGAGCGCACCTCCGTGCGCCTGATCTCGCGTCCTCGGCGACCCAGCCCTGGACGGCTCGGGGCCCGTCCCCCGGCCGCGGCTCGCCCTCGGCGACTCCGTGGGCGGCCGCACCCGGCTGCGGCGTATGCGTACGACAGCGGCCCGCGCCCAGGCCACCGCACCCAGGAGTGCCGACAGGCGCTGTGTCCGGCCCCTGACCCTCCCGGTGCACAGACGAACCGTACTCAGGGCCGCCAGAGCGGATGCTCGCTCTCGGCCCACTGCCGGCTCACGGACCCCGTCCGCAGCCCCTCCCGGGCCTCCGGATCGCCCAGCGCCATCCCGATGTGGCCCGCGAGGACGATGCCGATCGTCAGAGCCAGCCAGTCGTGCACGAAGGTCGCGCTGGTGCGCCACATCAGAGGCGTGAGATGGGTGAACCACATCAGCAGGCCCGTGCCCAGCATCACCAGCGAGGCCCCGGCGATCCAGGCCGCGTAGATCTTCTGCCCGGCGTTGAACTTGCCCGCCGGGCGGGACTCCGGGCTCTTGTCGCGACGCAGCGCCGCGCGCAGCCACACCCGGTCGTGCGGCCCGAAGCGGTTCAGGAAGCCCAGGTCCGCGCGGAAGGCCCGGGAGGCCAGGCCGGCCAGGACGGGCACCGGGAGCATCACGCCCGCCACTTCGTGGATCCTGACCACGAGTTCGCGGCGGCCGACGAGTTCGGCGAGCTGGGGGATGTAGAGGCAGGCCGCGGTGGCCACGCACACGCCCATCAGCAGGGCGGTCACGCGGTGGACCCAGTGCTCGGCGCGGCTGAAGCGGCGCACGCGGGCGGAGCGCGGAGACACGGCCTGGGTGTCGTCAACTCGTGGGTGCATCGTCGCGTCCGTTCGAGCGGCCGACCCACGCGTCCACGTCATAGCCCCGGTCCTCCCAGTACCCGGGACGGACGTCCTCGGTGACGGTGATGCCGGAGAGCCACTTGGCGGACTTGTAGAAGTACATGGGGGCTACATAGAGGCGGACTGGGCCGCCGTGGTTGTGGCCGAGGGGCTTGTCCTGCATGCGCAGGGCCACCAGGACGTCGGCGCGGCGGGCCTGCCGCAGCGTGAGGCTCTCCGTGTACGTCCCGTCGAAGCAGGTGAACCGGATCGCCCCGGCCGAGGAGCGCACTCCCGCGGCGTCCAGCAACCGGGACAGGCGCACGCCTTCGAAGGGTGTGCCCGGCACTCGCCAGCCCGTGACGCACTGGACGTCGTGCACAAGGCGGGTCTGGGGCAGGGCTCGCAGCTCGGCGAGGGTGTAGGACCTGGGGTGGTCGACCAGGCCGTCGATGGTGAGGCGGTAGTTCGTCTCGTTCTTGTGCGGGACCGAGGACGCCACCGAGTAGTAGCGGAAGCCGCCGCCGTTGGGCAGCAGACCGGTGAGGCCCGTGGGGTCCTTCTCGGAGGCGCCGGCGAGGAAGGATTCGAGGCCGCGCTGGAGCGGGGGCGCGGCGATCACGCCGAGCGCGCCGAGTCCGAGCGTGCCGAGCAGCACCCGTCGGCCGATCGGGGCTCCACGCTCCTCGGGCCGCTGCGGACTCCGGTCCTCGGGCCGCTGCGGACTCCGGTCCTTCGGAGTTCGCTCCTCCGATCGCTCGGGGCTTCGCTCTGCGGGTCGCTCCCGGGCGCGCTCGTCGGATCGCTCCGGTTCGCGCTCCTCGGGCTGTTCAGGGTTCACACACTGATTCGAGCACCCGCGACCCCCAAAAGGCCAGCGGCGGCGGGTGCCCGTCAGTGTTCCGTAATCACTTCTTACGTGCCGTTGGGCAAGCGTGCTCCGGTCCGGCCGCTTCAGGAGGCCGACTGGGCCGCCTTGTCCAGCTGGAAAGCCTCGTTGCCGAGCCCGATCCGGGCGTGTGCCGCGGGCTTGCGGGCGCGCAGCACCAGGCCCTGGATCACGCCGATGACCAGGGCGGCCCCGATGATGGCGGGCAGCAGCCAGCTCAGCGACGAGTCGGGGCCCGCGCCGACGAGGACGTCGAAGTCCTTGACCGTGTAGACCGCGATGACGAGCAGCGCGACGCCCGCGACGGCGGACGTGACAAGGCGCCAGGCCTGGGCCCGCGCGGCCCCCCGGCGGGCGAAGAAGACGATGACGGAGAGCGAGGCGGCCGCCATCAGCACGATGACACCGAGCGCTCCGATGTTGCCGCCCCAGGTGAACAGGTGCAGCACGGGTGCGGTCGGGTCGCCGGTCGGCTTGTCGTCGGCGACCGCGAAGGCGATCACGAACACCAGGGACACGGCGGTCTGCAGCAGCGAGCCGGTGCCGGGGGCGCCACTGGTGCCGGTCGTCCGCCCGAAGGCAGCGGGCAGCAGTCCTTCGCGGCCCATGGCGAAGGCGTACCGCGCGACGACGTTGTGGAAACTGAGCATCGCCGCGAACATGCCGGTCACGAACAGGACGTGCAGGACGTCCGTGAAGGTGCCGCCGAGCCGTGACTCGGTGAGGAAGAAGAGCAGGCCCGCGCTCTGCTTCTGGGAGGCGCCGACGATCCCCGAGGGTCCGGTGGCCACGGTGAGCGCCCAGCAGCTGAGCGCGAAGAAGACGGCGACACCGGCGACGGCGAGGAACATCACCCGCGGCACGAGGATGTGCGGCCGGCTGGTCTCCTCGGCGTACACGGGGGCCTGTTCGAAGCCGAGGAAGGCGGCGATGCAGAAGCAGAGCGCGGTGCCGACGCCGGCTCCCGTGAGGGTGTCCGGGTTGAAGGCGTGCAGCGACAGGCCCTGCTTCGCCGGGTCGGCGACCGCGGCGATGTCGAAGATGACGACGAGGGCCACCTCGATGACCAGCAGGACGCCCAGCACGCGCGCGTTGACGTCGATCTTCAGCCAGCCGAGCGCGCCGACGACGAGCACGGCCACCAACGCCGGTATCCACCAGGCGATTTCGAGGTCCAGGTAGGTGGAGAACAGCCCGGACACCTCAAAGCCGAAGATGCCGTAGATGCCGACCTGGAGGGAGTTGTACGCGACGAGGGCGACCAGCGCCGCTCCCGCTCCGGCGGTGCCCCCGAGGCCGCGTGAGATGTACGCGTAGAAGGCGCCCGCGTTGTGGACGTGCCGGCTCATCTCGGCGTACCCGACGCTGAAGAGCACGAGGACGACGCCGAGGATGACGAAGAGCAGCGGCTGTCCGACGGTGCCCATCACCGCGAATGTGGTGGGCATGACACCCGCGACCACCATGAGCGGGGCGGTCGCCGCGAGGACGGACAGCAGCAGACCGCCCGTGCCCAGCCGGTCGGCGCGCAGGGCGCGCTCCTGTCCCTTGAAGGTGCTGATGCCGCCGCCGTCGGTGGCCGGTCTGCCCGTGTTCGACGTACTCGATGTGCTCGAACTGCCCGTCGTCATCGCGGGGTTGTCCTTTCGGATGTTCGGATCTCGGTGTGGTCGGGGGGGTCTGGATTGGTCGCGCGTGGTCGTTCACACCGTGCCGAGCGCGCTGTCGCGTGCGGCGCGGAAGGCTTGGTACGGGTCGCGGTCCGGGTACGACCACGGCGCCGGGGTGGCGTGCTCTCCGATGCGGTGGAACAGGGCGGCCGCCTCGGCGCCCCGGCCCTCGCAGTACTTGGCGTGGGCGAGGAAGTTGAGGTCGACGCAGCGGCGCGGATGGTCGTCGCGCTCCCACTCCAGCCACCAGTCGAAGGCGGCCTTCATCACCAGGCGGGCCCGACGGCCGACCCAGTGCCCGGAGGCGACCGGGTCGGCGGGCTCACTGCCGGCGGTGGCCAGCACTCGGTAGCGCTCGGCGTGTGCGACGACCGGGAGGATGGCGAGCGGCGAGTCGGCGGGGGCCTGTTCGGCGGCCCAGTTGGCGAAGTCGTACACCTCGTGCAGCGGATCCTGCCCCGCTTCGGCGCGACGTTCGGCGAGCCGGGCGACCATCAGGTGGTGGGCGTGGTGGTGATCGGGGTAGCGGTGGCGCACCTCGTCGAAGAGCTGGACCACGTCGTCCTCCGTGCCCAGGGAGCGCTCCAGGACGAGCAGGCCGAGCCAGGGGGTGGGATCGGCGGGCGCGAGTGCCGCGGCGACATGGCAGGCCTCGCGGGCGCGCTCCGGGCGCTCCTTGCCCTTCAGTGCGCGCTGGACGGCGGCGCAGCCGAGGAGTACGGCGGCGTCGGCGGACTCCGGTTCGGCCAGCTGCCAGTCGCGGGCCCAGGCGAGCGCGGCGGACTCCTGCGCGAGGACGCTGACGCGATGGCCACGCCGGTCCCAGTCGTCGCCGGTCGCGGCGAGCAGTGCGCGGACCGCGGTCCATCGCCCCTGGTTGAACGAGGCACGCGCGGCGAGGAGTTCGGCGTCGTCGAGCGCGGCGTCGAATGCCTGAGCCGCGCGCTTGCGACCGCGGCCGAGGGGAGGCGGGGGTGGTGACACCGCGGGGGCTTCCTCACAGGCGCGGCTCGTCAGGAGTTGATCACGCACAGCAAACCCGCAGCCAAGGGTTCAAGTCAAGGGCCGACCGATTCGCTACACGTGTCAACTTCCCTCACCGCTCGCGGAGTTGAACCCGCGACCCGCCACGCCGAAGAGGATGCGCGACGCCTGGGCTCAGCCCACCGTCCTGGCCGCCGCCCGTCCCGCCGTACGCCCGGAGAACAGGCAGCCGCCCAGGAACGTACCTTCGAGGGACCGGTAGCCGTGCACCCCGCCGCCGCCGAACCCGGCGGCCTCTCCGGCGGCGTACACGCCCTCCAGCGGATCGCCGCCCTCGGTCAGCACACGCGAGGAGAGGTCGGTTTCCAGCCCGCCGAGGGTCTTGCGGGTGAGGATGTTGAGGCGGACGGCGATCAGCGGGCCCGCCTTGGGGTCGAGGATGCGGTGCGGGGACGCGGTGCGGATCAGCTTGTCGCCGAGGAACTTGCGGGCCCCGTGAATCGCCGTCACCTGAAGGTCCTTGGTGAACGGGTTGGCGATCTCCCGGTCGCGCGCGACGATCACCCGGCGCAGCTCCGCCTCCTCGATGAGCGGCTCCTTGGTGAGCGCGTTCATCCCGCGGACGAGCGCGCCGAGGTCCTTCTCGACGACGAAGTCCACGCCGTTGTCCATGAACGCCCTGACCGGCCCCGGCACATCGGCGCGTGCCCGCCCGATGACGTCCTTGACGGACTTCCCCGTGAGGTCGGGATTCTGCTCCGAGCCGGAGAGCGCGAACTCCTTGCCGATGATCTTCTGGTCGAGCACGAACCAGGTGTAGTCGTACCCGGTCCCCATGATGTGTTCGAGCGTGCCGAGCGTGTCGAAGCCGGGGAACAGCGGCACCGGCAGCCGGTTGCCACGCGCGTCGAGCCAGAGGGAGGACGGACCGGGGAGGATGCGGATGCCGTGGTTGGCCCAGATGGGGTTCCAGTTCTGGATGCCCTCGGTGTAGTGCCACATGCGGTCGCGGTTGATGAGGTGGGCGCCCGCCTCCTCGGCGATCCCGAGCATCCTGCCGTCGACATGCGCGGGGACGCCGGAGATCATCCGCTCCGGCGGAGTGCCCAGCCGCTCCGGCCAGTTGGCGCGTACGAGGTCGTGGTTGCCGCCGATGCCGCCCGAAGTGACGATCACCGCCTGGGCCTTGAGCTCGAAGGCACCGGTGACCGCGCGGCTGCTGGCCCGACCGCGCTCGATACCGGACGGCTCCAGGATCTCGCCGGTGACCGTGTCGACGGATCCCGCGCTGCGCGAGAGGCCGGTGACGCGGTGGCGGAACTTCAGCTGCACGAGGCCGCGGGCGACGCCGGCCCGCACCCGCCGCTCGAACGGCGCGACCAGGCCCGGCCCGGTCCCCCACGTGATGTGGAAGCGCGGCACCGAGTTCCCGTGCCCGTTGGCGTCGTAGCCGCCGCGCTCGGCCCAGCCCACCACCGGGAAGAAGCGCACGCCCTGCCGGTGCAGCCAGGAACGCTTCTCACCGGCCGCGAAGTCGACGTACGCCTCGGCCCACTGGCGCGGCCAGTGGTCCTCGGGCCGGTCGAAGGCGGCGGTGCCCATCCAGTCCTGGAGGGCGAGCGCGTGGCTGTCCTTGATCCGCAGTCGGCGCTGCTCGGGCGAGTCGACGAAGAAGAGCCCGCCGAAGGACCAGTGCGCCTGGCCGCCGATCGACTGCTCCGGCTCCTGGTCGAGGAGGATCACCTTGCGGCCCGCGTCGACGAGCTCCGCGGTCGCCGCGAGCCCCGCGAGGCCCGCTCCGATCACGATCACATCTGCGTCGTAGGCCATGGGCCCGTCCTCTCGGCATTCCGACTGGTCGGATCGGTGTCGTCATGAGAGACCCTCATAAGTTCCCCGCAAGGGTGGTCATGAGGTTTGTCACGACCGATCGGCAGCGTCGCTGGTTGATGAGACATTGGTGGTGGTTGACCGTGCTGGTCGGCCACATCCTGTTACTGATCGGTCAGATCCTTCGGCAAGAAGAGTGACCGAGTCAACTGCCTGGTTCCTGGTACTCCTGGGGGCAGGCCCCGGCCCTTGGCACTACAGTCGGCGGATACGCAACCGTGGCCCGCCTGACGTCTCGAGGTACACAGCGTGTCGGTTCTCGTTCTGATCCTCGCCGTGAGCGCGGCCTGCTGTCTGGGCTTCGGCTTCGTGCTCCAGCAGAACGCCGCCTCGCACGCGCCGCTGAGCGACTTCCTCTCCCCCCGTCTGCTGCTGGACCTGATCCGGGTTCCCCGGTGGCTGGGCGGCATCGGGCTCATGGTGTGCGGCATGGTCCTCGGCGCGATCGCCCTGGGCAAGGGCGAGATCTCCCTGGTGGAACCGCTCCTCGCGACGAACCTGCTCTTCGCCCTCGCGCTCTCCCGCCACCAGACCAAGCAGGCGCTGGGGCGACAGGGCTGGACCGGGCTCGTGCTGCTCGCGGGCGGCGTCACGGCGTTCATCGTGGCGGGTCAGCCGCAGGCCGGCGACGCCGTCACCGACCCCCTTCGGCACTGGCTGATCATCGGGATCATGGTCGGCCTCGCGCTGGTGCTCACCACCTACGCGAAGCGGTCCCGGCTGAGCTCCGGGCCCGTACTGCTCTCGCTGGCCGCGGGGCTGCTGTACGGCGTCCAGGACGCGCTCACCCGGGTCAGCGGGCAGCGGTTCGGTGCCGGCGGCTGGAGCGAGCTGCTCACCGGCTGGCAGCCGTACGCGGTGCTGGTGCTCGGCGTGACGGGCCTGGTCCTGGTCCAGAGCGCCTTCGAGACCGCACCGCTGCGGATGTCACTGCCCGCGCTCACCGCGGCCCAGCCGCTGGCCGGGATCGTCTGCGGGGTGGGTTTTCTCGGCGACCAGCTCCGTACGGATGTGGGGGCGCTCGCCTGGCAGGCGGCGGGGCTCACGTCCATCGTGGCGGGGATCGTGCTGCTCGGGCTGCATCCGGCGATGCCGGCGGGGACCGCGGAGGCGGAGCCCTCGCGGGATCTTCAGCGGCATTGAGGGCGCCGGTCCGGGTGGCCGGGGCGGTGCCGCTCGCGCGGGACTCGGGACTGCTTGGATGGGGACATGAGCGTGGATGGGCATGCGGGCACGAGCGCGGCCGGGGGCACGAGTGCCGCCGACGAGATCCTCGACATCGTCGACGAGAAGGACCAGGTCATCGGTCAGTCCCCACGCGGGGAGGCGTATGCGCGTGGGCTGCGCCACCGGTGTGTGTTCATTCAGGCCCGGGATGCCGGGGGCCGCGTCTTCGTCCATCGCCGGACGCCTACGAAGCTGGTCTTCCCCTCCCTCTACGACATGTTCGTCGGCGGAGTCGTCGGGGCGGGTGAGTCCTACGACGACGCGGCGCTCCGCGAAGCCGAGGAGGAACTCGGCGTCTCGGGGCTGCCCCGGCCCGCCCACCTCTTCACGTTCCTGTACGACAACGGTGCCGGTCAGAGCTGGTGGTCGGCCGTGTACGAGGTGCGCTGCGAGCTCGCGGTGAACCCTCAGGTCGAAGAGGTCGCCTGGCACGACTTCCTGTCCGAGGAGGAAGTGGAGCGGCGGCTCGGTGAGTGGACCTGGGTGCCGGACGGCCTGGCCGCGTACGAGCGGCTGAGGGCCTACCGGGCGAAGGGCTGATCCCCCGGGCGCAGGCCGCCCGCGAGCGCGTCGGCCAGGGCCCGCTCCTGGTCCGGGGTGACGGCCGGCCCGAGCCGCACCGTTCTGGGGCTGTAGCGGCCGTCGCACATGGCCAGGGGACTGGGCCGGGCATCGCTGCCGCTGAGCGGGCTCGGGCCCTGCACCGTCCAGGTGGGGCCGTCCCAGAACGGATGGTCCAGGAACCGCTCGGCCGCCGCGGGCGCAGCGGCCCGGGACACCCCGACCGCCGTGAGCGCGCCCGCGATCCGCTCCACCGCCTCCTCCACCGGCACGTCCGCGTCGCCGAACGCCGGGAGCAGCAGGAGAAGCCGCAGGTCGGGGTCGCGTATACCCTCGGCATCCGCCGGGGCGGAGTCGGCGACGGCCACCAGCTCGGGCCAGGACAGCCCCGGCCCGCTGAAGTGACCCTCGATCGAGGCGAGGTGGCCGTGCCTGCGCCAGTCGGGGTGAGTGATCAGATAGCTGGTGCCGGGATCGTCCGACAAGGTGACCTGGACGATCCACACGAGGTGCCCGCCCGCCAACGGCAGGCAGAACGCGGGCCAGATCTCCGTCGCGTCGTACAGCGCCTCGGCCGCGGCGTCGACATCCGCCGCGTCCGCGCCGAACAGCTCGGGCTCGTCCGCGAAGCCGTCCCAGGTCGGGCCGTAGTACGCCGGCCAGAACCCGGGCAGCGCGAGCAGGTGCTCGGCGGGGGCGATGCCGTACCCGGACAGCGCGAACGAGGCCAGTGACGTGGGAACATCCATGGCCCGAACCGTAACGGGAGGCACTGACAACGTCCTGTGCCGGGCGCCCCGGTAGGGTCCTGCACGTGATCGAACTCGTGCGGAATGTCCGGCTGTGGTTCGCGCCCCAGGAGGTCCGGAAAGAGGGCGGGACGCCCGACTACCGGTTCTCGCTGGCGAACGAGCGGACCTTTCTGGCCTGGCTGCGCACCGCTCTCGCCCTGATCGGCGGCGGCTTCGCGGTGGACCAGTTCCTGCCCGATCTCCGGTGGGGCTGGCGCGTCGGTCTGGCCCTGGCTCTGCTGGGCGCGGGTGTGCTCTGCTCGCTGCGCGCCGTCAATCACTGGATCCGCTGCGAGCAGGCGATGCGGAGAGGCGAAGACCTGCCGGTGTCCCGCTTCCCGACCGTGCTGAGCATCGCCGTCGCGATCGTCGCCGTCGCGATGGTCGTCGTCGTACTCGTCGGCTGGGAAGGATGACCGAGCCCATCCGGGAACGCGACCCGGGCCTGCAACCGGAACGTACCCGGCTCGCGTGGCGCCGTACGACCCTCTCCAGCACCGTCGCGGCAGTGCTCGCCGCGAAGACCGCCCTGCACGGCGGCCGCTCGCCGGCCGGCGTCCTCGCCTGCGCTGTCTGCTGCGCGCTCTGGATGGGTTTTCTGGCCATCGCCCATCGTCGTATCCGTGTGCTCGCGGCATCCGGCCCGGAGGGCCCCCCGGCGCTCACGCCCCGCCACGCGACGGCGGCGACCCTGTGCACGGTCGCGCTGGCCGTATGCGCGGTGGCACTCGTGTTCTGAGGGTGCCCCGAGGTTCGGTCCGCCGGTGAGGGTGGGCCGGGGTTGAGACCGCCTCCGAGGATGGCCCGGGTTCAGTCCGCCTCCCCGGATGGCCCGGGTTCAGTCCGCCTCCCCGGATGGCCCGCGCGGGTTCAGTCCGCCCAGTCCACCGTCACCACGATCTTCCCCCGCGTACGCCCCTCCGCGCTCAGCCGATGCGCGTCCGCCGCCCGTTCCAGCGGGAACGTCTCGGAGACATGGACCGAGACGACGCCCTGCTCGGCGAGGTCACTCAGGCTCTGCAGATCGTGCGGGTTCGGGCGGACGAAGTAGTAGCGGCCGCCGAAGCCGACCACATCGGGGTCGGCGATGGAGGCCAGCCGGCCTTCGGGGGCCAGCAGCTCGGCAGAGATCTTCATCGTGTCGCCGCCGATCGTGTCGAAGACCGCGTTCACCCCCTCCGGCGCGAGGGCCCGTACGCGCTCGGCGAGACCCTCGCCGTAGCTGACGGGCTCGCCGCCCAGGGACCGTACGAAATCGTGGTTCGACTCGCTCGCCGTGCCGATCACGCGAGCCCCCAGGTGGCGGGCGAGCTGGACCGCGATCGACCCGACGCCGCCCGCGGCCGCGTGGACGAGGACGGTGTCGCCCGCCGTCACGTCGAGGACCTTGGTGAGCATCTGGTACGCGGTGAGCCCCGCCAGCGGCAGGCCCGCCGCCTCCTCGAAGGAAAGGTTCCGCGGTTTGCGGGCGAGAGTGCGCACGGGTGCCGCGACGTACTCGGCGAAGGTGCCGCGCCAGAGGACGTCCTCGCGGGCATACGCGATGACCTCGTCGCCAACCGCGAACTCGGTGATGGCCGCGCCGGGCTGGACGACCACGCCGGACACGTCCCAGCCGGGGATCACCGGGAAGACGGGGTCCAGGATCCCGTCCAGGTAGCCCTCGCGGCACTTCCAGTCGACGGGGTTCACGGACGCCGCGCGCACCTTCACCAGGACGGAGTCGGGTCCGACCTTGGGGTCGCGGACGTCGCCGTACTCCAGTACGTCGGGCCCGCCGTACCGGCTGTAGCTGATCGCCTTCATGCCCTCGACCCTCTGGGGTACTGGCGCGGCACGCAAGCCGGAATAGGCGGAATTACTGCACTTTGCGGCGTTAGCCTGAGTCGTCCTTCCACGCCACTTCCGAAGGTGAGCAGCATGACCACCCTTCACCAGGAACACCCCACCCACGAGCACACCCATGGCCCGACCTGCGGTCACACCGAGGTGCGGCACGGGGACCACGTCGACTACGTGCACGACGGCCATCTGCACCGCGAGCACGCGGGACACTGGGACGAGTGCGAGCCGAGCGGCCACATCGCCCACGACGGGCACGGCCACCAGCACGGCGAGGACTGCGGCCACCCCGCCGTCGCGCACGGCGACCACCTCGACTATCTGCACGACGGCCACCGGCACGCCTCGCACGACGGTCACTGGGACGACCACTAGGACGATTCCATCGGCGTCTCGCCCCGGATTCCCGACTCCGGAGCGAGACGCCGATCACGTTTGGCGCACTCTCTGGACGACATACCGACTGGTCGGCATCATGGTCACGTCCCATATTCGTGTGTGTAGGAGCAATGATGAGCCCAGACCACCCGCCAGGTCTCGATCTCGACCAGTTGCGCGGCCTGCTCGACCGTGAGCGGCCCGGACTGGTGAACGGCCCCCTGACCGGCCGGCTCATCGAAGGCGGACGGTCGAACCTCACCTACGCGGTCTCGGACGGGACGGCGAAGTGGGTCGTCCGACGGCCGCCGCTGGGCCATGTGCTGGCCACCGCGCACGACATGAAGCGCGAGCACCGGGTGATCAGCGCGCTGCACCCGACGGCCGTGCCGGTGCCCCGCCCGGTGCTGCTGTGCGAGGACGAGTCGGTGCTCGGCGCGCCGTTCTACGTCATGGAGTTCGTGGACGGCACGCCCTACCGCACCGCCGAGCAGCTCGCTCCGCTCGGCCCGGAGCGCACCCGCGACGCGGTCCTCGGGCTCGTGGACACACTGGTCGAGCTGCACTCGGTGGACCCCGCCGAGGTGGGCCTCGCGGACTTCGGCCGGCCCGAGGGCTTCCTCGACCGGCAACTGCGCCGCTGGGGCAAGCAGTTGGACGCATCCAGGAACCGGGAGCTCGCGGGGATCGACGAGTTGCACGCTGCCCTGGGGCGCGCACTGCCGCACTCCCCGGCGCCCTCCGTCGTGCACGGCGACTACCGGCTCGACAACGTACTGATCGGCACCGACGACCGGATCAAGGCCATCCTGGACTGGGAGATGTCCACGCTCGGCGATCCGCTCACCGATCTGGGGCTGCTGGTGATGTACAGCGCCCCGCTCGATCTCCCCAGCTCCCCCATCAGCACGACCGCTTCGGCCGCCGGACACCCGGACCCGGCCGAGATCGTCGAGCGGTACGCCGCGCGCTCGGGGCGCGACGTGTCCGCCGTCTCCTGGTACACGGCGTTCGCCTGGTTCAAGCTCGCCGTGATCCTGGAGGGCATCCACTACCGCTACACGCTCGGCCAGACGGTCGGCGCGGGCTTCGACCGCATCGGTGAGCTGGTCCCCTTCTTCATCGAGCACGGCCTGACCACCCTTCAGGAAGGCTGATCCGCCATGGACTTCGCATTCGACGCGCGCACCGAAGAGCTGCGCCGGAAGCTGCTCGCCTTCATGGACGAGTATGTCTATCCGGCGGAGGCCGTCGCCGAGGAGCAGCGCGCACAGCTGGCCTCGCCGTGGGACACGCCCGCCGTGGTCGGGGAGTTGAAGGCCGAGGCCCGCAGGCAGGGCCTGTGGAACCTGTTCCTCCCCGACTCCGAGTACGGGGCCGGGCTCACCAACCTCCAGTACGCCCCACTCGCCGAAATCACCGGACGCAGCCCGCACTTGGCGCCCACCGCGCTGAACTGCGCCGCGCCGGACACCGGCAACATGGAGGTGCTCGCGCAGTTCGGCGACGAGCAGCAGAAGAAGCAGTGGCTGGAGCCGCTGCTGGCCGGTGAGATCCGCTCGGCGTTCGCGATGACCGAGCCGGAGGTGGCCTCCTCCGACGCCACGAACATCACCACGCTCATCGAGCGGGATGGCGACGAGTACGTCATCACCGGCCGCAAGTGGTACATCTCCGGGGCGATGAACCCCGACTGCAAGATCTTCATCGTGATGGGCAAGACGGACCCGCAGGGCGCGGACATCCGCCGCCAGCAGTCCATGGTGCTCGTCCCCCGCGACACCCCGGGTCTCGAAGTCCGGCGCGCCATGCAGGTGTACGGGTACGAGGACCACTCCCACGGCGGGCATGCCGAGGTCGTGTTCGACCACGTCCGGGTGCCCGTGAGCAACCTGGTCGGCGAGGAGGGCGGCGGCTTCGCCATCGCCCAGGCGCGGCTCGGTCCCGGGCGGATCCACCACTGCATGCGGCTGATCGGCATGGCCGAGCGGGCGATCGAGCTGATGTGCCGCCGGGCCGTGTCCCGTACGGCGTTCGGCAAGCCGCTCGCCCAGCAGGGCGTGGTCCAGAACTGGATCGCCGACGCGCGCGTGGCGGTCGAGCAGCTCCGGCTGCTGGTCCTCAAGACCGCCTGGATGATGGACACCGTCGGCAACAAGGGCGCCCACACCGAGATCCAGGCCATCAAGATCGCCACGCCTCGTACGGTCGTCGACATCCTCGACAAGGCCGTCCAGTTGCACGGTGCGGGTGGTGTCAGTCAGGACTTCCCGCTCGCCGAACTCTGGGCGAGTGCGCGGACGCTGAAGCTCGCGGACGGGCCCGACGAGGTCCATCAGCGCTCGCTGGCACGGCGGGAGATCAAGAAGTACGTGTGAGTCGGGCGGGCGGGTGAGGGTGGAGTGGGGTTTTCGCCCCCTCCGCCCCTGCCGTCCCCCAAGCTCTCGGCTTCGCTCGAGCAGGGGGACCCCCATGGTCGCCGGCGGCTACGCCCCCAGACCCTCGCTCAAAAGATCGCGCAGTTCCCCGCGTCCCTGAAGAGGCGCGGGGAACTGCGCGATCCCCTGTTACGGCCGCAGCGCTCGCAGCAGCAGGTCCGCCAGGTGGTCGGCGACCTGCTGGGGGGTGAGCGGGCCGTCGGGGCGGTACCACGTCGACAGGTGGTGCACGGAGCCGAAGTGGTAGTCGACGACCAGGTCGGCGGGGGTCGCCGTGGAGAAGACGCCCTTCTTCTGGCCCTCTTCGACGAGCGCACGGAACCGCTCGTGGTAGCGACGCCGCTCCGCACGCACCTGCTTGTGCTTCTCGGGGCTGAGGTGATGCATCGAGCGGAAGAAGATCGACGCGTCGTCGAGGTTGTCGATCGTGGTGACGACGACATCGGCCGCGGCACCGCGCAACCGCTCCTCGACCGGCGCGTCGGCGTCCGCGAAGGCGTCCAGGCGCTCCTGCTGGATACGCAGCACGCGCGCGTACACCTCGTGCAGGAGGTCGTCCTTGGAGCCGAAGTAGTGGTACAGCGCACCCTTGGTGACGCCCGCCGCCTCGACGATCTCCTGCACGGAGGTGCGGTCGTATCCCTGCTCGGCGAAGAGCCGGGTGGCGGCGGCCAAGAGCCGCTGCGGGACGGGCGTGCCGTCACCGTCCGTCGTCCTGGGCACTGCCGCCACCTGCCTTTCCATCGCTGTCGTCCGAAACGCTCCAGTCAGTCCTGGTGTTCCGGAGCGTTCTACCGGGTCTGCTGGGACCGGGAACGAAGTTCCCGACGGAGGATCTTCCCACTCGCCGTCTTCGGCAAGTCGGGCAGGATCTCCACCTCCCGCGGATATTTGTAGGCGGCCAGTCTCTCCTTGCAGTACGCGGCGAGCTCGTCGGGGTCCTCTTCGGCCCCCGGCCGCAGGCTGATGTACGCCTTGACGGTCTCTCCGCGGTAGCCGTCGGGTATCCCGACGACCGCCGCCTCGCGGACCGCGGGGTGCGTGTAGAGGACGTCCTCGACCTCGCGGGGCCACACCTTGAAGCCGGACGCGTTGATCATGTCCTTCTTGCGGTCGACCACGTAGAGCCAGCCGTCGGAGTCCATGAAACCGATGTCACCGGTACGCAGCTCGCCGTCCGGGAAGGTCTCGGCGGTGGCCTCGGGGCGGCGCCAGTAGCCGGGCACGACCTGCGGTCCGCGTACGAGGATCTCGCCCTGCTCCCCGAACGGCACCTCCTGCCCCTGGTCGTCGACGATACGTACGACCGTGTCCGGGCCCGGCACACCGACGGCCAGCGTCCCCGAGACCGGGTCTACGGGAGCCTCCCGGCCCGGGGGCACGGAGGCACAGGGCGCGGTGCACTCGGTGAGCCCGTAGCCGTTGCGGATGTAGGGACCGAAACCGGCCCGGAACTTCTCCACCAGGGCGGGCGGCAGCGGGGCGCCGCCGGAGGAGATGATCACGAAGGAGGAGAAGTGGTCCGGCGTGACCGCCGGGTGCGCGGCCAGCGCCATGAAGGCGGTCGACGGGCCGACCGTGTACGCGGGCCGGTGCTCGGCGAACGCGTCGAGGACGACCCCCGCCTCGAAGCGGTAGGCGAGGACCAGCGTGCCCGAGCTGTTGAGGCAGGCGGCGAGCTGGCAGACCATCCCGGTGATGTGGAACAGCGGCGCCATCGCGAAGTAGACGGGCACCTCGGGCAGCCCCAGGCCCGTCCGCTGCCGCTCGGCGTTGTACATGATGTTGCCGTGCGTGTTGGTGGCCCCCTTGGGGGTGCCGCTCGTGCCGGAGGTGTAGCTGATCAGCGCGATGTCGGAGGGGCCGAGGTCGCGGCCCTCGGGAGCCTTGTGGCCCCGTCGCGCGACGGCCACGAGATCGTCGGTGCCCTCCGCGACCGGCAGCCGCTCGAAGCCCAGCACGCGCGCGTCGTTGCGGGTCTGGAGATCCAGCTCACAGGCCGTCAGCACGATGCGTACGGGCGAGTCGGCGGCCGTCTCGCGCAGATACGACTCCCACGCGCGGTCCGCGCACACCAGGGCGCGCACGTCCCCGTCGTGGAGTACGTGCCGGACCTCGCCCGACTTGTACATCGGGTTGACGGGCACGACCGTCGCGCCCGCCTTCCAGGCACCGAGCAGGGCCAGCACGAAGTGCGGGGAGTTCTGCAGCAGGATCGCGACCCGGTCGCCGCGCTCCAGGCCGTGGGCGGCGAGGTGCCCCGCGACCGAGTCGCTCAGCTCGTCCACCTCGCGGTAGCTCAGCCGCCCGTCGAAGTAGGCGAGCGCGGTGTGGTCCGGGGTGTGCGTCACGACCTCGCGGAGGGCGTGCACCAAGGTGTCGGCGGGGCTCACCGGGCCGCGCTGGGCATCGTTGAGCAGGGCCACCCAGGGCCGCTCGGCGTAGGTGGTCACCGGCCCGCCTCCCACTTCTGCTGGATGTGGTTCATATTGCTCAGCCAGCGGTCGGGCTCGGCGGCCCGCACCTGGTAGTACCCGGCGACCTCGGGGTGCGGCAGGATCAGGAAGCGGTCCTCCTCGATCCCCTTGAAGAGCGCGTCGGCGACGTCCTCGGGCTCGATGGCGGTCGGCTGGAGAACGAGGTCGCCCGCGCTGCCGGTGGCGTCGAGCATGTCGGTCCGCACGCCCTGCGGACAGATCGCGTGGACCTTGAGGCCCCGGTGACGGTACGTCAGCGACAGCCACTCGGCGAAGGCGTACGCGCCGTGCTTGGTGACGCTGTAGGGCGCGGCACCGATCATGGTGAGCAGTCCGGCCGCCGAGACGGTGGAGACGAAGCGGCCGCTGCCGCGCTCCAGCCAGGCCGGAAGCAGCTCCTGGGCCGCGCGGACGTGCGCCATCACGTTGACGTCCCAGGCGAGCGCCCAGACGTTCTCGGCGGCCGCCTCCGAGCCGCCGGAGGCGACGCCGGCGTTCGCGCAGTACACGTCCACCCTGCCGCCCAGGGCATCCCGGGCCTCGGCCACGATCGCCGACGCGTCGCCCGGAACCGCGATGCCGCCGATCTCGTCGGCCACGGCCCTGGCCTTGGCGGCGTCCAGGTCATTGACGACGACCCTGGCCCCCTCGGCCGCGAAGCGGCGGGCCAGTGCGGCCCCGATACCGCCTCCCGCTCCGGTGACGACCACTCCGGCATCCTGCACGGCTTCCACCATCGGTCTCCTTCGACGCGACGCGAATCGGCTCTGCTCCAACGTCAGACTAACCAGTCGGTATGTAGCTAGGGAAGGGTGACCGAGCCCAGAGCGGGAGCCCCGCGCAGGGGCGCGGGGAACCTCGCGACAGGCCAGGTCCGACGCGCAGCCTACGAACTTCCGGCGGGAGCGCCTAGCGTGCCTTTGTCACCGTTCCGCGATCACGGAGGTCACACCATGCGCATGTCGAGACGCACACTGCTCGCCGCGGGCACCGCCGCAACGGCACTGACACCGCTGGCGGCGACAGTGGCCGAGCAGCGCGGCCACAGCCTCCGCACCGGCTTCGAGCGCCTCCAGGCGGACGGCTACGCCACACTCGGCGGCCGGCGGATCGGCATCGTCACGAACCCCACGGGCATCACCAGAGACGTACGCCACATCGTCGATGTCATGCACGCCGACGACCGCGTGAACCTGGTCGCCGTCTTCGGCCCCGAGCACGGCTTCCGCGGCACCGCCCAGGCGGGCGGCTCGGAGGGCCGCTACGACGACCCGGCGACGGGGCTGCCCGTCTACGACACCTACCTGAAGAGCGGGCAACCGCTCGCCGACATCTTCACCGCCTCCGGCGTGGACACCGTCGTCTTCGACATCCAGGACGTGGGCGCGCGCTTCTACACGTACATCTGGACGCTGTACGACTGCATGGAGGCGGCCCAGCTCGCGGGCAAGCACTTCGTGGTGCTCGACCGGCCGAACCCGGTGACCGGGCGGGCGGCCCAAGGTCCCGTCCTGCACAAGGAGTTCGCGAGCTTCGTCGGACGGCAGCCGATCGCGCAGGCGCACGGGATGACGGTGGCGGAACTGGCGCGGCTGTTCAACGGGGAGTTCCTGGCCGCGCCGGTGGCGCTGGACACCGTACTGATGTCGGGCTGGAAGCGCTCGGAGTTCTACGACGCCTCCGGACTCCCCTGGGTGCCGCCGAGCCCGAACATGCCGACGGCGGACACCGCCCTGGTGTACTCGGGGACCTGCCTCTTCGAGGGGACGAATCTGTCGGAGGGGCGCGGCACGACCCGTCCGTTCGAACTGCTCGGAGCGGACGGCATCGACGGACACTGGGCCCTCGAAGCCGGTCGACTGGGCCTGCCCGGCGTGCACTTCAGGGAGGCGTACTTCGCTCCCACCTTCTCCAAGTTCCAGGGCAAGACCATCGGGGGCGTGCAGATCCATGTGCACGACCGGGCGGCGTACGACCCGGTACGCACAGGCATCGCCCTCCTCGTCACCGCCAAGAAGGTCTGGAGCGGCTTCGCT
This sequence comes from Streptomyces albiflavescens, assembly GCF_014645835.1. GTDB lineage: Bacteria > Actinomycetota > Actinomycetes > Streptomycetales > Streptomycetaceae > Streptomyces > Streptomyces albiflavescens. Next base: position 6,391 of record NZ_BMMM01000008.1, on the reverse strand, counting down.
TGGCGCTCCGACAACTGGATCGACAAGCTGACCGGCTCGACGCAGGTGCGCACGATGATCGACGCGGGGGCGACGGCCGACGAGGTCGTGGCGGCCTGGCAGGACGAACTGAAGGCATTCCAGCGCGTCCGGAAGGAGTACCTCCTCTACGGCTGAGTTACGGATGAGTCGTGACGTATGGCCAACCTTCGCCACCGGTAGGACGATGCGCCCAGATCGCACCGCCCATGGGGGACGAGGGGGCTTGTCATGGCCGATCCAGCAGTGAGTGTTTCTCCCTACTGGGAGCTCACCTTCGACGCGGACGGGGACGTCGACGGCCGGGAACGGGACCGGCTGCTGCAGGAGGTACCGCGGCGCAAGGTCCGTGACCTGGTCGTCTTCGCGCACGGCTGGAACAACGACCGCTCGGGTGCCACCCGGCTCTACAGCCGCTTCTTCGAGCCCGTCCCGGGGCTCGCGCCGACCGCTCGCCTGGGATACGTGGGCGTGGTGTGGCCCTCGATGCGGTTCTCGGACGAGCCCATCCCCGACTTCCCGGCGGCGGTGGGCACCGACGTCGCCGCGACCGCTCGGCCCGTACTCGACAAGAACACCCGGCACGCGCTCCTGGAGGTGTTCCCGGGCCGCGCAACGGTGGTCGAGCAGATCGCGCGGCTGCTGGACCAACAGCCCGACGAGGGCGCCTCGCTGGAGGAGTTCGGACGTCTCGTACGACTGCTCGTGGAGGTCCGGCCGCAGGGGCCGCAGGCCGCCTTCACCGCGGACACGCTGGCGGAGGGAGTGCCGGAGAGCGACCCCGAAATGCTCTTCGGGGACACGGCGACGGTCTGCGGCGAGTTCGCGCAGGCGCTGGCGGAGGCGGAGACACCCGGCGCCGCCTCGTTCGCGCTGCCACGGCTGTGGGACGGCGCGCACGAACTGCTGCGCCAGGCCACGTACTACGCGATGAAGCGGCGCGCCGGCACGGTCGGTGAGCGCGGGCTCGGGCGCGCGATCGGGCAACTCGCCGAGGCGGCGCCCGATGTGCGCGTGCATCTCGTCGGGCACAGCTTCGGCGGGCGCCTGGTCTCCTTCGCCCTGCGCGGACTGCCCGAGGGCGTGCGCACCGTGAAGTCGGTGACGCTGCTCCAGGGGGCCTTCTCGCACTACGCGTTCGCGGCGCGGCTGCCGCACGACGCAAGGGCAAGCGGTGTGCTGGACGGCCAGCAGAACCGCATCGACGGTCCCCTGGTGTGCTGCTACTCCCACTTCGACTCGGCGCTCGGCACGATCTATCCGCTGGCCTCGCGGATGGCGGGCGACTCCCGGACGGTCGCCGCGGGCTTCGACATCGGCCGTGCCCTGGGCGCCAAGTGGGGTGCGATGGGCCACGACGGGGTGCAGGCGGTGGCGGGCACGAAGTCGTACACGCTCGCCGACGCCCTGAGCACACGGCTGCCGACGTCGGGATGCGTGAACATCGACGCCGCGGCGGTGGTCAAGCGCGGCGGTCCCCCGTCCGGGGCCCACAGCGACATCTGCCACCGGGAACTGGCGCGGGTGGTGCTGGCGGCGGGCCGCATTCAGTGACCCGCGGCCAACGGGCGTTGGCCATCTGGTGTTGGCCAACCCATGTTGGCCATCTGATGTTGGCCAACCGATGTTGACCACTCAGCGGCGGCCGTCCGATATTGACCAACCGGCGTTGGCCAACGAGTGTTGACCAACAGGCGTAGGTAAAACGCCCGTTGGCCAACACCCATGGACACCGTCACCGATGCGACGTGTACTCCACCACCTGCTGATAGGTCGGCCGGTTCTGCCAGCTGATCTTGCCGTGTTTGATGCCGCCGAGCGTCCGCTGGACGATCGAGTCGGCGCACCACTGGTCGCCCGCCGAGCACTGGTCGTCGCCGGGGTAGACGTCGGACGCGGTCTTGCCGGCCGCCTCCTTGAGCGTGCTGATCAGGGTGTCCCGGCAGGCGCTGAGGCTGCCGCCGCCGCAGTACTTCTGCGAGAGACCACCCTGCACCGACTCCCCGAGGACCGCCCGGATGTCCTTGTCGACATAGCTCCACCAGCCGTACTGGAAGGAGCTTCCGGCGTGCGAGCCGGTCGGGCCGTGCGCCGCCGACGGCGACTCGTCGATGGGGAGGTTGTTGCCGAACGCGGTGTACAGATCGCTGCCGAGCCCCGGCTGGAACTCCGCCTTCACCAGCAGCGGCCACCAGGCGTCCAGAATGCGGATCGCCTCGGCATCGGCATAGGTGTGAGATCCGGACGAGGTCTCGGTCCGCTTGGCACCCGCGGTCACCCACGCGGACAGCTTGCCGACGGCCGCCGCGGCCGTCGGGTCCGTGACCGTCGAGCTGTTGACGACCTTCAGCAGGTCGGGCAGTACGTCCTCGGCCCGGAGGTCGGCGAGCGCCGCGTCGGCCATGGCCTTCACCAGCGCGGACCTGGTGACACCACCCGCCGCGACCAGCTTCTTCACCCGGTCTTCGAGCAGGTTGCCGCGGTGGACCGAGCCGTCACCCCAGGAGGCTGTCGTGTAGTCCTTGGCCTGCTTGTTGTTCCAGGAGATGTAGTAGTCCTGGTCGACGGAGTTGGGGTGGGCGGACGCCGACGTGTAGTCGGCGGTGTTCGTCGTCGGGTTCCAGTTCTTCCACTCGTACGCCGCCTGCGCCCACACCGGGAACTCGGCGTCGACACCGGTGGCCCGCACCGGGTTGTCACCGCTGTTGTAGTACGCGGTGTGCGAGGAATCGGCATAGAACCAGTTGAAGGTGTAGTTGATGTGCTGCACCGCGCTCTGGAAGGTCGCCGGGCTCTTGACGTAGTCCGGGTCGTTGAGCATCTGGAAGCCGATGATCGAGTCGGCCTCGTGCATGAAGGAAGAGCGCAGGGTGGTGTACGCGACCTTCTTGCCGCCGACGGTCGCGCGGTACTCCACCGGACCGTACTTGGTCCGGTAGACCTGCATCCGGTACGAGCCCGCGGCGGTGCCGTCGGCGACGGTCGGCTTCCACGAGTTGGTCCGCTCGACCTTGTCCATGGCCGTGCAGGTGCCGTGGTACAGGTAGTGGTAGTCGTCCTGGCACAGCTCGACGGCGTAGGTGTCGATGATGTCCTGGCCGGAGGTCGTCGCGCTCCAGGAGTAGTCCTGGCCGCGGCCGAGTTCGACGTACATGCTCAGACCCGCGAAGGAGGCGCCGCGGGCGCTGATTCCCGGGCCCTGGATCTCCTGGAGCATGAGCAGCTGTGGCGCGAAGTAGCCGGTCTGCGGACCGAAGACGGCGATCGGGTGGCCGCTGGCGGTGTACTTGCCGCTCACCACGAGGGCGTTGGACATGCCGCGCTTGGCCGAGGTGAGGGAGGTGGTGGCCGCCGTGGCAGAGGCGCTGGTGGCGGTGGAGGTGGCGGCGCCGCCCGTACGGTCGTAGACCAGCTGCTCCTGGGTCACCGAACCGGCGTCGGGCAGGGCCTCGCCCTGCGGGGATTCGGGCTTCGAGGCGTACGGGAAACTCTCGCCGTCGTGGACGGTGAGGGCGGCCTCGGGGTCGTTGCGCTCACGGAAGGACTCCCAGAGCTTGGTGCCCTCGGTCACACCGTACTTGGACTGGGCGGCGAGCAGCGAGATGGCGTTGTTGACCTCGCCGCCGCCTCCGGAGCCGAAGAGCGCGCCGATGACGGAGGCCAGCGCCACCAGGTCGGTGAGCTTGAAGTGGTCGATGGTGCCGGCGTTGGTGATGGAGTCCTTGTGGCCGGTCAGGACGTACTCGCCGGGGAAGTAGCGGCCGCTGTCGGAGGCGTCGATGTAGGCGTTGATGCCGTCGATGTAGGCGTTGGCGTCGGCCAGGGCCTGCTGACCGCGTGCGCCGTTGCCGGCGATGGCGTTGTCGATCTGGGCCTGCAGATCGGCCTCGGTGTAGGGCGCGTTGCGCCAGAACTCCTGCTCGAGGCCCTGGTTGGACGCCGCGCCGCCCGCGAAGGTGGTCAGCTGGCCGCGCCCGACGTGCCGGAAGACGTCCATCAGCCACAGCCGGTCCTGGGCGGCGGCGTACCCGGCGCCGTACTCGGTGCCGTACCGGGTCGTGCCCGTGATGTGCGGAACGCCCGTCTTCTTGTCGCGGACGATCGTCACGTCACTGCGCGGCTTGGCGGTCGAGGCGACCTGGCCCGAAGCGACCCCGAAGGACGCGTCGTTGAAGAAGTCGTTGATCTTGCTGTCGGTCAGCGTGGAGTAGCCGGAGGCCAGGTTGCCGTAGGGGGCGAGCTGGTCCTCGGCGTGGTCCGGCTGGGTGCCGAAGGCCTGGTTGAGGAGGATCTGGGCGAGGGTCGCGTTGCCGTTCTCACCGGGCGGGAGAATGTCGGAACACTGGCCGCCGCAGTAGTCGTTCGCGGCGGCCGTGACCGACGTGTCGGCGGCCGCCGCCTGGGAAAGCGGTGACAAAAGACCGGCAATGAGCACGCATACGGATGCGGCCTTGAGGAACTTGGGGAATCTGCGGGGAGTTCTCAGTCTGTCGAGCGCGGTGCGTGGGGTGCGCCGTGGCATGGCAGCTCCTCCCGAAGGGGTGGGCCGGACGTTACCGCCGGTATCCCCGAGTTTGAAGATGAACATGCGTCAGTTTTTGGCATTCATCGCGTCCGGACAGCGCCGTCGACAGGCGGCTGACAGCGGCGGGAGGTAGGCCGGGGGGCAACTCGGCGGGTGGCTTATGGCGGTCATCGAAAAATGGATGGAGCCGAATCGCTTGTCGATACGTCTATTCGGCGACGTCCGTACGACGACGCCGAAGTGACCGAAGTTCAGGTGCAGGTGTGACGGAGGTGCAGGGCGATGGCCGGTTTCCGGAGTCTGGCGAGACAGGTGCGAGATCCGAGGTGCGATCTGGCACTGCGGCGCTACTCACTGCGCAAGTGCCTTGAGAAGTTCGCCCCTTACGGGCATCGGGCGACCTGGGACCACCTGTGCTCCCGGGCCGGGTTCGGTCCCGAGGACCGGTCCCCCGATCCAGCGCGGCTCGTGGCCGCACTGGATGAGTTGGAGGAAGCCCGCTCCGTCTGGCTCGCCTACGAAGCCGAGTTCGCCCAGCGTCGCAAGAAGGAGAAGCACGACGGGCTGCGCAGCCCGGGCAGTGTGGACGACTGGCACCGGCTGACCTGGGGCGGCTTCGGGGTCGCGTGGTGCGACGACCCGAGGATCCACCCCCGTGAACCACTGACCGAGGCGCTGCGCCGGCTGATTGCCGCGCTGGAGCGCGAGCCGGGCACGGTCTGCCCCGTGTGCGCCGGGGAGCGCCTCACATGGAAGTACGACCTGGCCCACGAACCGTCGTCGGGTCCGGTGTGCGCCCGTTGCGGAATCGTGGTGCCCCGCCCCGTTCTGACGCCCGAGGCGCTGGCGGAGGCCAAGCGCGGACGGTTGCTCGTATCGGCGTGAGCACGACGGGGGTGCGCCCACGGTGCCGCACCCCCGTGCGGGTGCCCACGGTGCCCTGACCCCTGCACGGCCACCCGCGCGGCCGCTCGTCCGATCGCTCGTCCGGTCGCTCCCGCCTGGTTGTCGGTGGCACCTGGCACCATCGAGGCATGGTGCAGGTCTGTGTGAACGGAGCCCGCGGGACGGCGGATGGCGCCGTCGTGCCGATGTCACCCGCCGCGATGGCCCAGTCCGCGGCCGACGCCGTCTCGGCCGGCGCGTCCGACATCCATGTCCATCCCAAGTCCCCCTGCGGGCAGGACACCTTGTCGTCGAAGGCGGTCACGGCGACGCTCGAAGCGATACGGGCGCGGGTGAGCGTCCCCGTCGGCGTGACCACCGGCGCATGGGCCGAGCCGGATCCCGCCGCCCGCGTCGAGCGCGTGCGTTCCTGGACTGTCCTGCCCGACCACGCCTCGGTCAACTGGCATGAGCCGGGCGCCGAGGAAGTAACGGCGGCGCTCCTCGACCGAGGGATCGGTGTGGAGGCGGGCATCTGGTCCAGCACCGAGGGCGCCGCGCGGTTCGCCGCGTCACCGCTCGCGCCCCGGGTACTGCGGGTCCTGGCCGAGGTCATGGACGCCTCACCCCGGACGGCCCAGGAGTCGGCCCGCGCTCTCCTCGCCGACCTCGGAACGCACCACGGCCGTCCCGTCCTGCTGCACGGCATGGAGGGCGGCACCTGGCCGGTGCTGCGACTGGCGGGGCGGCTGGGGCTCGCCACCCGGATCGGCCTGGAGGACACGCTCGTCCTGCCGGACGGGGAGCGGGCGATGTCCAACCGTGAGTTGGTGGCAGAGGGGTTGGTTCAGTACGAGGCGGCCCGGCGCTTGCCGTAGGGGGTTTCTGATGGATCTGCGTGGAAGAAGGAGCGGCGTTCGGTGCGTGCTCTCGGCGTGCCGGGCGGAAGTCCTCGATGGGGGT
>NZ_BMMM01000007.1:302250-472558 GCF_014645835.1 Streptomyces albiflavescens | reverse complement strand
CGGCCAGCCCGCCATACGATCCTTGATCGCTTATGACCACTGATCACATCGGAATGACTCGTCTAGAAGGCGGGCCTCTCGGGATCCAAGCGCGCCAAGCCCTCCGAAGGAGACGACGCCTCGGCGAAGTGCCGCCGAGGAATCCGTCCCGCACGGTGGGCGAGCCGCCCGGCGTCCACCGCGTGCTTCATGGCCTCCGCCATCAGGACGGGCTCCTGCGCCCGCGTCACCGCCGAGGCAAGCATCACACCGGCGCACCCCAGCTCCATCGCGAGCGCCGCGTCGGACGCCGTACCGGCCCCCGCGTCCAGAATGACCGGCACGCGCGCGTGCTCCACGATCAGCTGGAAGTTGTGCGGGTTCCTGATCCCCAGCCCGGACCCGATGGGCGAACCGAGCGGCATGATCGCGGCGCAGCCGACGTCCTCCAGCTTCCGTGCCAGGACGGGGTCGTCGTTCGTGTACGGCAACACGGTGAACCCGTCGTCGACGAGCGTCTCCGCGGCCTCCAGCAACTCGATCGGGTCGGGCAGCAGCGTGCGCTCGTCGGCGATGACCTCCAGCTTGACCAGGTCCGTGCCCAGGGCTTCCCGCGCGAGACGGGCGGTCAGCACGGCCTCGCCCGCGGTGAAACAGCCCGCCGTGTTCGGCAGCACCCGGATGCCGAGCTTGTCGAGCACGGACAGGACCGAGCCGTGCACGGACGCGTTCACGCGTCGCATCGCGACCGTCGTCAACTCCGTACCGGACGCCACCAGCGCGCGCTCCAGCACATCGAGGCTGGGCGCACCGCCCGTACCCATGATCAGCCGGGACGAGAAGGACGTACCACCGAGGACAAAGGGATCGTCGGCCATGGGTCAGCCTCCTTGGACGGCAGTGAGGACTTCCACGCGGTCACCCTCGGAGAGGGCGGTGGACGACCACTGCGCGCGCGGGACGACGGTTTCGTTGAGCGCGGCGGCCACGCCGGACGGGGCGACGGTGAGGGCCGCGACGAGCGTGTCGAGAGCGGTCCCCGCGGCGATCCGCTGCCGCTCTCCGTTCACGAAGATGTTCATGCGGGCTGCTCCGTGAGGGCGGCGGCGCCGAAGCGCCGGGGGGTGAAGGGGCGGGCCACATCAGGGAGTTCACCGGTGGTCAGGACGTGCGCCATCGCGTCACCGGTGACGGGCGTGAGGAGCACGCCGTTGCGGTAGTGCCCGGTGGCGAGGAGGAGGCCGTCCAGTTCGGTCGGTCCGAGCAGCGGCGCGTTGTCGGGGGAGCCGGGGCGCAGCCCCGCCCGGGTCTCCGTGAGCGGCAGCTCGGTGATCCCCGGCACCAGCTCATGGGCGTCGCGCAGCAGCTCGTACACGCCGCCCGCCGTCACCGTCGTGTCCCAGCCCAGCTCCTCGCTGGTCGCGCCCACGACGAGCTCGCCGTTCTCGCGCGGCACCAGATAGACCTGGCTTCCGCGCACGACGGCGCGGACGGTACGGCTCAGGAAGGGCGCGTACCGCTGCGGCACGGTCAGCCGCAGCACCTGCCCCTTCACGGGGCGCACGGGCGGCAGGACGTCGTCGGGTACGCCCGCCAGGCGCCCGCTGAGGCTGCCGCCGGCGAGCACCACGTGGCCCGCGGTCAACTCGGTGCCGTCCGTGGTGACCACTCCGGCTGCCCGGTCCCGTACGACGGTCAGCCGCTCCGCCCACGTCCGGTGGAACACCACCCCGGCCCGCTCGCACGCCGTGACCAGGGCACCCGCGAGTCGTCGCGGATCGACCTGGTGGTCGCCGTCGACCCGCAGACCGCCGCGTACGCCGGGTGCGAGCATCGGCTCCAGACGGCGGCACTCGCGCCCGCTCAGCCACTCCGAGTCGAGCCCCGACTGACGTTGCAGGGTGTGCAGTTCGCGCAGATGGGCGCGGTCGTCGGCGTCCAGCGCGACGGCCAGCGTGCCGCACTGGCGGTAGCCGAGGTCCTGGCCCGTCGCCTCGGTGAGCTCGGCGGTGAAGTCCGGATAGCGGCGTGCGGAGGCGAGGTTGAGGCCCAGCAGGGTCTGCTCGCCGTAGTGCAGTTCGGTGACGGCGGCAAGCATTCCGGCCGCGACCTGGGCCGCTCCGCCGCCCGGTTCGGGATCCACCAGGGCGGTCGTGAACCCGCGTTGCGCGGCCCGCCAGGCCGTCACCAGCCCGATGATTCCGCCCCCGATGACGAGAACGTCTGACGTACGTGTAGGCGACATGGGCGTCCAGCCCCTCCCTTCGCCGGCATGACCCGGATCAGGTTCGTACGGTCGGAGGCCGTCCCAGCCTCCCTCTCAGCCCGGTGCGTCCGGGCTCCCGCGAGTGCTTTACGTTGGCCACCCTAGCCCGCCGCCACCTGTCTCAGTAAGGGAGCCCCCGTCCATGCCCCGCTCGCTCGACGGCCTCGTCCTCGCCCCGGTCGCCGACCAGGCGCCGGGTCAGGTGGGTACCCGCACCCGGTTTACGTACCACGAGAAGGACGGCGAGATCTGGGCCGATTACGCGGGCGGCGATGTCGTACGCGGGCATCTCGTGGGTACCCGAAAGGGGGACCGCCTCGACTTCCGGTATGTGCAGCTGAAGCGGGACGGCAGCACCGCGTCGGGGCACTGCGTGTCCCGCGTGGTCGAGTTGCCCGACGGGCGCGTACGTCTGGAGGAGACCTGGGAATGGGAGTCGCAGACGGGCAGCGGGACGAGCGTGGTGGAAGAAGCGGACGAGTGAGCGGTGGAAGCAGCGGACGTGCAGTGTGCAACAGGTCACTGAGCACGTCCCCTGACTGACAAATTGTCAGTTGTCTATGGTGATCAGGTGAGCGAGCAGACGCAGGCGCAGGGGCGTACGGCACGGCGAGTCGTCGTCGTGGGCGCGGGCATGGCCGGTGTGCAGACCGCGGTCGCCCTGCGCGAACAGGGCTTCACCGGCAGCGTGACGCTGATCGGTGCGGAGCCTCATCAGCCGTACGACCGGCCGCCGCTGTCCAAGGCCGTACTGCTGGGCAAGGCCGAGGGCTCCGCCTTCGACGTCGACTTCGACGCGCTGGACATCGAACTGCAGCTCGGACGCGAGGCGCTGGGCGTGCGCCCCGAGGACCATGAGCTGGACACCGCCACCGGGCCCGTGCCGTACGACGTCCTGGTCATCGCGACCGGCGCGGAACCGATTCAGCTGCCGGGCGCGGAGGGAGTGCCCGGGGTCCATCTGCTGCGCACCCTGGACGACGCCGAGCGGCTGCGTCCCGTCCTCGCCCAGCAGCACGACATCGTCGTCGTCGGGGCCGGCTGGATCGGCGCAGAGTTCGCCACGGCGGCGCGCGAGGCGGGGTGCGCGGTGACGGTCGTCGAGGCCGCCGACCGGCCGCTCGCCGGCGCGCTGCCCGCCGAGGTCGCCGCGCCGATGGCGGCTTGGTACGCGGACAGCGGTGCCTCGCTGCGTACGCACGCGCGCGTGGAGCGCATCGAGCCCGGCGCGGTGGTGCTGGACGACGGTTCCCGGGTACCCGCGGGCGCCGTGGTCGTCGGCATCGGCGCACGCCCCGCGACCGCCTGGCTGGCCGGCTCCGGCATCGCGCTCGGCGCCCACCGCGAGGTGGTGGCCGACGACCATCTGCGCACCTCCGTACCGGACGTCTACGCGGTCGGCGACTGCGCCTCCTTCCCTTCGGGCAGGTATGAGGACCGCCTCCTGGTCCACCACTGGGACAACGCCCTCCAGGGTCCGCGCACGGTCGCCGCGAACATCATCGGCGAGGCCCCCTCGGCGTACGACCCCGTCCCGTACTTCTGGTCCGAGCAGTTCGGCCGTTTCGTCCAGTACGTCGGCCACCACGCCCCCGCCGACACGGCCCTCTGGCGCGGCGACCCCTCCGGCGCCGCCTGGACGGTCTGCTGGCTGCGCGACACCCGCCTGGTCGCCCTCCTGGCGGTGGGCCGACCCAGGGATCTGGCCCAGGGCCGCCGACTCATCGAGGCGGGCACCCCGATGAACCCGGAACTTCTGGCGGACCCGTCGAAGCCACTGAAGGCGGCCACGGCGGTGTAGCCGAGACCTCACCGTCGGCGCAGGGCGCACCCGATTCGGCGGAGCCGGAGATCGCCGCGGCGCGACGGCGCCGCGGCGTGACGCCACGACCGGGTGTCCGGCGGCCTTTCCGGCGGTGCCGAGCGGCCGAAACCCACCCGATCGCAGGAGCGCGATACCCCGGCCAGGGCGGGACTCGGGTACCGAGTGTCAGTCCGGGATGGCAGGCTTGTCCCGTGACCGAGATTGACGCAAAGATCGATGCTCTCGTCCCCGCCTGGCTCACCCTCCCCGACATCGCCGAACAGCTCGGCGTCGAGGTGACCCGCGTCCGGCAGCTGGTCAAGGAGGGCCAGCTGATCGCCGTACGCCGTGGTGAGAACCGCGCGCTGCACGTCCCCGCCGCCTTCATCGACGGGGACAAGGTCGTCAAGGGCCTGTCCGGCACCCTGACGCTCCTGCGGGACGACGGCTTCACCGACGAAGAGATGCTCGAGTGGCTCTTCACCCCCGACCCGACCCTGCCCGGCACCCCCGCGCAGGCTCTGAGCGAGAATCGCGGCACGGAGGTGAAGCGCCGCGCCCAGGCGCTCGCCGTCTGACCTGACAACCGTCCGGCGTACGGACCACGGCGAGCACCCGGCCGAAGGCCACCGGACCGCCGTGGTCCGTACGCGCCGAAAGGCCACGGACCCGCCGTGGTCCGTACGCGCCGAGAAGCCACGGACCACTGTGGTCCGTACGCGCCGAAAGGCCATCGGGCCACCGCGGTCCGTACGCACCGACAACGGGGGAAACACGCATGCCCGAGAACGCCGCCGCCACCGCACGCGCCCAGCTCGCCGACGCCCGCGTCTACCTGTGCACGGACGCCCGCAAGCGCCAGGGTGACCTCGCCGAGTTCCTGGACGCCGTCCTGGAGGGCGGGGTCGACATCGTGCAGCTGCGCGACAAGGGCATGGAGGCAGCCGAGGAGCTGGAGCACCTCCAGGTCTTCGCGGACGCCTGCGCACGCCACGGCCGGCTCCTCGCCGTCAACGACCGGGCGGACGTCGCCCACGCGATCGGTGCCGACGTACTCCATCTGGGCCAGGGCGACCTCCCGGTCCCCGCGGCCCGCGCCATCCTCGGCGACGACGTCCTGATCGGCCGCTCCACCCACGCCGAGTCCGAGGCGGCGGCCGCCGCCGTCCAGGAGGGCGTGGACTACTTCTGCACCGGCCCCTGCTGGCCCACCCCCACCAAGCCGGGCCGCCACGCGCCCGGGCTCGACCTGGTCCGTTACACGGCCTCGCTGGGTACCGACCGCCCCTGGTTCGCCATCGGCGGTATCGACCTCGGCAATCTCGACGAGGCGCTGGAGGCCGGCGCCCGGCGTGTCGTCGTCGTACGGGCGATCACCGAGGCGGACGACCCGGGCGCGGCGGCCGACGAGTTCGCGAAGCGACTTCGTCACGCCTAGTCATCCGGAGTCATCCGGTAGTCATCCGGTGACCGTCCGGAGCGGCCGTCCCGCTCCGCCGTCCGAAAAGTGTCCGAGGGGTGGACAAGAAGTCGACGAATCGGACAAATCCCATCGGTTCGGTTGGGGGACCGGCGCCCCCTGGCTAACCTGCGGGTATGGCCCTCGGATCTGCTTCCACCAGGACTGATCGCGCACGCACCGTGCGCGACATGCTCGCGACCGGCAAGACGACGTACTCGTTCGAGTTCTCCGCGCCGAAGACCCCCAAGGGCGAGCGCAACCTGTGGAAGGCCCTCCGCCGGGTCGAGGCCGTCGCTCCCGACTTCGTTTCCGTGACCTACGGAGCCGGTGGCTCCACACGCGCGGGCACGGTCAAGGAGACCCAGCAGATCGTCGTCGACACGACGCTCACGCCGGTCGCCCACCTGACCGCGGTCAACCACTCCATCGCCGAGCTGCGCAACATCATCGGCCAGTACGCGGACGCCGGTATCCGCAACATGCTCGCGGTCCGCGGCGACCCGCCCGGCGACCCCATGGGCGAGTGGGTCCCGCACCCGAGAGGCCTGACCTACGCGGCCGAACTCGTCCAACTCATCAAGGAGTCGGGCGACTTCTGCGTCGGCGTCGCCGCCTTCCCGGAGATGCACCCGCGGTCCACCGAATGGGACCTGGACGTCGCGCACTTCGTCGACAAGTGCCGCGCCGGCGCCGACTACGCGATCACGCAGATGTTCTTCCACCCGGAGTCGTATCTGCGCCTGCGCGACCTCGTCGCGTCGGCCGGCTGTGCGACCCCGGTCATCCCCGAGGTCATGCCGGTGACGAGCGTGAAGATGCTGGAGCGGCTCCCGAAGCTCAGTAACGCCTCGTTCCCGGACGCCCTGAAAGAGCGGATCCTCACAGCCAAAGACGATCCGGCGGCTGTACGCTCCATTGGCATCGAGTTCGCGACGGAGTTCTGCGCGAGGTTGCTGGCCGAGGGAGTCCCCGGATTGCACTTCATTACGCTGAACAACTCCACGGCGACGCTGGAAATCTACGAGAATCTGGGCCTGCACCACCCACAGCGGGCCTAGACCGGTCGCACCTGCGTACGACAGACTGCGTAGCGGCCACAGGGAGAGGGGCGTACATGGGCTGGACGGTCCTCTATTTCGCGTTCGGCATTGTCGCGCTGTGGCTGCTAGGCGAGGTGCTGCTGCAGTACAAGGCGCGGCTGCGCTACCGGCTGCTCGCCTTCGTCGGCTTCCTCGGTGTGGTCCTCGGCGTGCTGATGCCCTCCGTGGTCGTCATCGGCCTGGGCGCGGCCGCCTTCGCTCTCGGCCAGACGTACGTCACCCTGTCGTTCCGCCGTGGCTTTGCCCAGGGTTGGGCCATCAACGGCCGCTCCGCGCCCGGTAAGCCCAGCAAGCGGCGCCGCGGCGAGCCGGAGTACCAGGACCCGACGTTGGAGGTCTCGGACCTCGAAGCGACCGACGGCGCTGCCTATCAGCAGGACGACGAGTACGCCGGCGAGGACGACGTGTTCTCGCCCGCGCAGTCCGACCGGTACACGCCGACGGGTTCCGGCGGGCCCGCGGCCGCCGAGACCACCGCCGTGTACGAGCCGCAGCCGCTGCCCGACGACACCGGCTCGTACGGCATCTACAGCGACACCGGGTACGCGGCGACCGGCGACCAGTCCTACGCCGGCGCCGCCCAGTCCCAGGACCAGCAGGCCTACGCGACGGCCGGGCAGAACCAGGACCAGCAGGCCTACGCGTACGACGGCTACAACCAGCAGCAGTACGCCTACGACAACGGCCAGCAGCAGTACGCCGCTTACTCCGACCCGTACGTCGGCACGCAGACGTACACCGGTGCCTCGTACGACACCACGTACGGCGGCGATCAGCAGCAGTACATGCAGCAGCAGGGCTACGGCCAGGACCAGTACGCCACCGGCACCTACGGCGGCGAGACCCCGTCCGGCGGTGTCTGGGTGCCGCAGCAGCGCGCCGACGAGTCGTACGGCGGCGAACTCCCGCCCGAGCAGCCGTATCCGTACCAGGGGAATGGCAATGGCACGGGGTACGACGAGCAGTACCGGTACTGAGGCCTGCCGCCCGGACCGCTGAGACTGTCGGCGTCCGGGCGACCGCCGCTCCATCGGCGCACCGGCATGCTCACTGCGAGCCCCGGAACTCCGGTCCCTCCACGATCAGTCCGGCCACCAGCGCGCCCGACATGCCCGAGTGCGGGAGGCCGCCGCCCGGGTGCGCCCAGCCGCCCACCGCGAACAGCCCAGGCACACGGGTGCTGTTCGACGGGTGCAGCAGACGGCCGTCCGCCGCGGCGAGCGCCGGGGCGGGGACCGCGCCGCCGTCCACGCCGGTCGCCTCCGCGATGTCGGCCGGGGTGCGCACCTCGTGCCACAGCAGGCGGTCGCGGAGGCCGGGCAGGGCGCGCTCGGCGACGCCGAGGACCCTCTCCACTGCAGACTCGGACACGGGAAGGCCCGACGGCACGGTGACGGTCAGCGTGGCCGCCTCGTGCTCGGCGTCCGGCACCAGCGCGGGGTCGTCGGGGCGCGACACCGTGACGGTGGGCGCGGCCGGGAGTCCCGGGCGCTCACCGAAGAGCCGGCTCAACTCGTCCTCGCGGTCGGGCGTGTGGACCACCGTCCGATGCGCCGCCTCCTCGGGCCGCCCACCGCGCAGGGCCAGCAGCACGGTCAGCCGGCTCGACGCCCCGCGCTGCGGCGGGACTTCGTCGGCCCCGCGTAGCGCCGTCCCCGGGACCAGGCCGTCCAGCACACCGGGCGCTACGCCGGCGACCACGAAGTCGGCGTCCTCGACCGTGCCGTCGTCGAGCTCCACGCCCGCCGCCCGGCCGTTCTTCTCGGCGATCCGCGCCACCGAGGCATCGAAGCGGAACTCGACTCTGCGGGCGAGGCACCGCTCGTACATCGCGCGCGCCAACTCCCCTATGCCCCCGCGCACGTACCAGGTGCCGAAGGCGTGCTCCATGTAGGGCAGCACGGCGGCGCCGGCCGGGGCGGTGCGCGGATCGAGCCCGTACGCGAGGGCGTGGTTCTCCAGGAGGGCCGTGAGACGCGGATCGCGCAGCTCCCAGGCGGCGACCTCGGCGAGGGTGGTGGCCCGGCGGGTGCGCAGCAGCTTCTTGTGCGGGACCGAGGGGTAGGGCTCGCGGTCGGCGAGCACCGACCAGTTGGGCCACAGCGGCTCCTCCAGGAGCGGCCGACGCGTGCGGTCCCAGGCCTCGCGGGCCCGCACCAGGAAGTCGCCCCAGCGCTCGCCCGCGCCCGCCCCGAGGGCTTCGTCCAGCGCGGCGACGACTCCGGCGCGCGAGGCGTTCGGCAGGGACATCTGTGTGCCGTCGGCGAAGAGATGCCGCGACGAGGGGTCCACCTGGACCAGCTCGACGCACTCCTCCAGCGGCTGCTTGCCCGTCTTGACGAACAGGTCGCGGTAGACCGCGGGCAGCGGCAGCAGCCCCGGGCCCGTGTCGAAGGCGAAGCCGTCGCGCTCGAAGCGGCGCACCGCACCGCCGTACGTCGCCGCGCGCTCGTACACCACCACCCGGTGGCCCGCGACGGCCAGCCGGGCGGCGGTCGCCATCGCGCCCATCCCGGCGCCGATCACCGCAATTCGTGCCATGCCAGGGACTTTATCGGCCGCCACCGACAGTCCCGTCCGCGGAGGTCAGTCAGGTGGTACGCCCGTCCGCGCCGCTCGTCTCTCCTCCCGGCGCTGCGCCCGGCGGCGCAGGAACCGCCTGATCCGCGAGACGAGGAAGAAGAGCACCACAAGGCCGGCGAGCAGCAGGACACCCGCGATGATCGCCGCGGCCTCGGGGTGGAACATCGCGAAGGTGAGGATCCCGGCGACGCCGAGATCCTCGGCGGTGCTCATCACGAAGTTGCTGAACGGCTCCGGCGAGGTGTTGATCGCCATCCGCGTCCCGGCCTTGACGGTGTGGCTCGCGAGCGCTGTCGAACCTCCGATCGCGCCCGCCGCCAGATCCGAGAGGGAACCGCTCTGCCCGGCGAGCAGCGCCCCGACCCAGGCGCCCGCCACCGGCCGGATCACGGTGTGCACCGAGTCCCACACCGAGTCCACGTACGGGATCTTGTCGGCGACCGCCTCGCAGAGGAAGAGAACGCCCGCCGTGATCAGGATCTCAGGGCGCTGAAGGGACTCAGGAACGTCGTCACTCAGACCGGTCGCGCCGAAGACGCCGAGGAGTAGCACCACCGCGTACGCGTTGATGCCGCTGGCCCAGCCGCTGGTGAAGACCAGGGGGAGTACGGACACGGACGCGATCGTAACCAGTCGACAACGGTGCTTCCTGGGCATGAGTGCGCAGGACTGAGTATCCGTACTCAGTGAGCGAGATGAGTACCCGCGCGGATGGGCCCGACCTGCGCGAACGAGAGAGTGGAGGCACGGAAGAGGGCGCGGCTCCGGTACCGCCGACACGGGGCGGCGGAACGGATCTCGCGCCCTTGGCCGCTCCTTCCGCCGACTCGGTCGGCGGGAGTGAGGCACGGGGGAACCCGGGGACGACCGAACGGGGGCCCAACGGGGGTGTAGGGGGAGGCACGGGGGAGTACGGCGAAGCGCCGGTTCGAGGTGGCCCGCGGGGGACGCGGCCACATCGGACCGGCGCTTTCGTACGCGCTCCGCGTCCCGGTTCAGCGGTTGCCGCTGACGCGCCCCTGGAGCAGCCGGGACAGCGCCGCGTGGACGTCGTCCAGGGAGCGCTCCGGCTGGAAGGCCTGCCAGTCCAGGGCCGCCACCAGGACCATGCCGACCAGCGCGGACGCCGTCAGCGGGATGTCGATCTCATCGCTGAGCTCGCCGTTCGCCACACCGTCGCGCAGCACGTCCTCGACGACCGCGACCGCTTCCTGCCGGACCACCATCAGCGTGGACTGCCAGGTCCGGTTGGTGCGCCACAGCTCGGCCACGTACAGCTGGGTGAAGGCCGGGTAGCGGTCGATGAAGACGAGCCCGGCCCGGATCATCGCGTCCAGCGCGTCGACCTTGCTGCCGCCGTCACGCGCGGTCTTCTCGGCCGCCTCCCGGAGGGAGGCGGTGAGGAGTCCCACGCCGTGCCGCAGCAGCTCTTCGAAGAGGACCGATTTGCTGGCGAAGTTGTAGTAGACCGTGCCCTTCGCGACCCCGGCGCGCTCGGCGATCTCGTCCACCGTCGTGGCGGAGAAGCCCTGTTCGGCGATCAGGGTGACGGCCGCCTCGTAGAGTTTCTGCCGGGTCGCCTCGCGACGGCCACCGCCGCCCGCCGTGGTGCTGCTGCTTTCCATGGCCCCGATTGTCACAGGAGCGGCTGCGTGAGCGGTCACAGGCTCAGCTCCGGGTGCAGCCGGTCGAGGGTCCACACCTGCTTGCGGCGCGCCGACAGGGCGGTGAGCGCGAGGGCGCCCGCCGTGAAGCCCACCAGGACGGCGCACGCCTGCCATACCGGTCCCAGGCCGCCACCCGTGATGAGCCTCCTGAGGGCCTCGACGACGTAACTCATCGGCAGGAACGGGTGGATCGCGTTGAAGAAGCCCGGGCTGGTCTGGACGGGATACGTGCCGCCCGCCGACGTCAGCTGGAGCATCAGCAAGGCGAGCACGAGGATCCGGCCCGCCGCTCCGAAGCGTGCGTTCAGCCACTGCACGATCGCCGCGAAGCATGCCGTCACCAGGAACAGGAAGCCCACCGTCCCGGCCGCCCGCGCCATCTCCAGGCCGATCGCCCAGTGGAGCACGGACATCAGGGCCGCTGTCTGCAGCACGCCCACGGCGGCCACCGGAAGCCAGCCCGCCAGCGCGATGCGCCACGCGGAGGCACCCGCCGCGAGCGCGCGCCGGTTGAGCGGCTGGATCAGCATGTACGCCACCATGGCGCCCACCCACAGGGACAGCGGGATGAAGTACGGGGCGAATCCGGTGCCGTAGTTCGGCGCCTTGTGCAGGTCCCTGGAGGCGAGCTGCACGGGGTCGGCCATGACCTGGGTGCGCTGGTCGCGGTCGGGCTTGTCGTAGTCGGGGATCTGATCGGCGCCGTCGTGTAGTCCGCCGGCGAGCTTCCCGGAGCCGCCGACAAGCTTGTACATGCCGCCGTCGAGGTCGTTCGCGCCCGTCTTCAGCCTGCCGACGCCCGTGTCGAGGTCCGCCGCGCCGGTCTTGGCCGTGCCGAGCCCGGTGTGCAGCTTCTTGGTCCCCTTGGCGACCTTCTCGGCACCTTCGTTCAGCTTGTTGATCTTGGAGACGGCGTCGTCGAGGTCCTCCGAGAGGTGTGGCGAGCGGTCGGCGAGAGCCTGGGCCTGCTTCTGGAGCGTGGCCAGGTTCTTGTCGAGCTTGTCGAGATCGCCGTCCTGGTCGTCGATCAGCGTGTTCACGTCGTCGGCGACCGCGGCCACGTCCGCGGCCGCCTCCTTGGCCTTCTTCAGGTCGGGGCACGCGGCGTCGGGGAGCGGCAGGGTCTCGCAGCGCGCCTTGTAGACGGCGTTCAGCGCGGTGGAGGCCGTGTGGGCACCCTTGGCCGCGGCCGGGGCCGTCTCCACCAGGGTGTCGAGGTTGTGGCGGATCCCCGCGGCGGAGTCGGCGACGAGCTGGGCCGTGTCGCCGATCGACTTCTCGTTGTCCTTCAGGAAGGGGCCCACCTTGTTCGCGACCCCGTTGACCTTGTCGGCCAGCGACTGCGTGCCGTCCGCGACCTGCCGCGAACCGTCCTCCAGGTCACCCGCGCCCTTGTTGAGCTTCTTCAGGCCCCCGGAAAGCTTTCCGCTGCCCTTCTTGGCCTCCTTGAGGCCGTCCGCGAGGTCCTTGGAGCCCTGCTTCGCCTTGCCGATCCCGCCCTTGAGCTTGTCGGCGCCCTTGGCGGCCTTCTCGGTCGCTCCGTGGATGTCCGAGAACGAGATGAAGATCCGGTCGAGGAACGACCGCGAGGTCTTGGTGGAGGCGGCCGTGCGCACCTCGCTGAACACCGTCCGGGAGATCTGCCCGACGATGTAGTTGTTGGCGTCGTTCGTACGCACCTGGAGCGCGCCCGTCTCCGGCGTGTTCCCGGAGCTGGAGGCGATCCGCTCGCTGAAGTCGGCCGGCATGGTCAACGACAGGTAGTACGTGCCGTCCTCGACGCCCTCGCGGGCCTCGGCGGCGCTCACCTCGTGCCACTCGAAGGTGTCGCTGTCGCGCAGCCCCCTGGTGATGTCCTCGCCCGCCGCGATCTTCTTGCCCGCGACGCTCGCCCCCTTGTCGTCGTTCACGAGCGCCACGGGGATGCGGTCCAGGCGGCCGTACGGGTCCCAGAACGACCACAAGTAGAGGGCGCCGTACAGCAGCGGCAGCAACAGGAGCGCGGCCAGCGCGGCCCGCGGGAGCTTGCCCCGGCCGAAGCGCCTGAGCTCAAGCGCGGCCAGTTTCGGCGAGCGCATCGGCCGTCTCCTTCTGCTGGTTCTTCTGCTGGTTCTGCTGCTGGTTCTGCTGCTGGTTTTTCTGGGGGTTCTTCTGGGGGTTGACGACGGTGGCGCCCTCCGGGGCCTCGCTGCACACCGCCACGACAGTGGTGCCCGACTCGGTGAGCGACTTCAACAGGGCCCAGGCCTCGGCCCGTTCGGCGTCGGAGAGCTTGAGGTCGGTGTCGTCGATGCCGAGCAGACCCGGCCTGCCGATGAGGGCCAGTGCGACGGACAGCCGCAGGGCTTCGAGCCGCTCCAGGTCGCGTACGGCGGTCCGGGAGCCCTTGGGCAGGGCCTCCCGGTCGAGCCCTGCGGCGGCCAGAGCGGTGTCGATCCGCAGCTTCGCTTCGGTGGTCCGCTCCGCACGCGGCCGCAGCAGTCCGCGCACGGAATCACCGAACCGCCGTTGCAGCAGCGCCCGTTCGCTCAGGTGCTCCCCGACGGTCAGGGCCGGGTCGAGGTCCGTGACGCCGGGTACGTGCGCGAGCGCGCTCGCCCGGCGCACCGCGGCCATCTGCTTCGGCAGCCTCGACCCGCCCACGGCGGCCGTCCCCTCGGTCGGCTTCATCCGGCCCGTGAGCGCGAGCAACAGGCACGTACGGCCGGATCCCGAGGGCCCCTCGATCGCGATCAGCGAGCCGGGCTCCGCGTCGACGAAGACTCCGCGGAACGCCCAGCCGCGGGGCCCCTCGAGTCCGAAGCCCTCGGCCGTGACGCCCAGTCCTTGTGGACCGTCCACCGCTTCCCCATCCCCTGGAACTACTTTTGAACTGACTGGTCAGTGCAAAAATAACCCGAACCTACGATCGAAGCAAAAGCCCAGGTCAGAACGGATTGTCAGTGGCATACCTCACGATGGGCACATACGGCCACAGTGCCGTCACACAGACGACAGGAGGTTCGTCATGGCCAGCTCTTCCGCAGCCGCCGCCCACCGGCGCCGCGCCACCGGCCCTGCCCCCTCACTGACCGGCCCGGCGAGCGACGTGCACCCCGTGCTGCGCCGGGCCACGGCCCCGCCCGCCGCCCTCGATCTGCTCGCCCAGGCCCGCGCCGGACTCGAGGAGGCGACGGCCCTCCCAACGCCCAACGAGCGCTATGCGACGGCCCACTTGGCCGCCCTGCGCACGGCCGCCGCCGTCCTCGCCGCGCGGGGACGCCCCGAGCCCACGGCGCGACGCCGGGCCCGCATTCGGAGCGCCTGGGAAGTGCTCCCCGAAATCGCGCCCGAACTCACCGAGTGGAGCGCCCTGTTCGCCTCCGGAGCCACCCGCCGCGCCCGCGCCGAGGCGGGCATCCAGGGCGCGGCCGGCAGTCGCGACGCCGACGACCTGATACGGGACGTGGCGATGTTCCTGCGCCTCGTCGAGCGGATGCTCGTGCTGCAGCCCGTACTGCCCCAGCCCCGACAGGACGCGGACGAGGAGGTGCCGGACGCGGGCTGACCGGCGCGGAAGCCGCGCGCCGACGTATCGGCGACCGTGCGCCCACCCCACGATCCGCCGTGTGAGACGGAGGATCGGCGGGCGCTGCGGAGGCAATAGGGTGGAGGCGCCCGCGGCCTCCCCACCGGGAGGCCCCGAAGATCGCTCCGCCGTGCAAGAGGCGGTGCCGCGCCGAGGAGTCAACTGCCGTGTCGGACCCGATGCGCCCCCGCGCTTCTCTCCGTACCGCCGTGGTCTGGGAGGTCCTCAAGGACGCTCTGGACCGCAGGGTCAAGGCCACGGGGCGGGAGTCCCTCGACGTCCTCGACACGGGGGGCGGGAGCGGCAACTTCGCGGTGCCGGTGGCCCGCCTCGGTCACCGCGTCACGGTCGTGGACCCCAGCCCGAACGCGCTGTTCGCGCTGGAGCGCCGGGCCGCCGAGGCCGGCGTCGCCGACCGAGTGCAGGGCGTCCAGGGCGATGCGCACGGGCTCTTCGACGTGGTCGAGCGCGGTGGCTACGACGCGGTGCTGTGCCACGGCGTCCTGGAGTACGTGGACGACCCGGCCGAGGGCGTGCGCAACGTGGTGGACGCGCTGCGCCCCGAAGGCGTGCTCAGCCTCCTCGCCGCGGGCCTGGGCGGAGCCGTGCTGGCCCGCGCCCTGGCCGGGCACTTCAAGGAGGCCAGGCAGGCGCTCGATGACCCGGACGGACGCTGGGGCGAGAGTGATCCCGTACCCCACCGCTTCACGGCGGAACAGCTCACCGCCCTGGTCGAGGGCGCCGGTCTTCGCGTCGCTGCCGTCCACGGCGTCCGGGTCTTCGCCGACCTGGTTCCGGGGGTCCTCGTGGACACCGAACCGGGGGCTCTGGAAGCGCTGCTGAAGCTGGAGGCGGCGGCGGCCGAGCTCGCCGCGTTCCACTCCGTGGCGACCCAGCTTCATGTGCTCGGTGAGACGCGAGGGGCTGCCGAGGACTGAGCCGCCTCCCGTGGTGCGCCGCTGATCAGGGGCTTGTCGGCAGATGGAGTACGCCACAGACCCCCCGATCGGGTGCTCGGCGCCGTATGATCGAGGGAGACCGTCCGGCATGACGGACCGTTCGCTGGGGAATGCACGCCTCAGTCGATCGGGGTGCCATGGCGGGTTCCGGTTGGCGAATTGGCGTAGAGGGGCGGGTTTCACGGGGGCGATTCCCTGCCTATCCTGAAGGGGACCCCCGGTCGCCCCGGCGACTGCACGATGAGGAGGACTCCGTGCCGCTCTCGGAGCACGAGCAGCGAATGCTCGAGCAGATGGAGCGAGCGCTGTACGCCGAAGATCCCAAGTTCGCGACAGCGCTTGAGGGAAGCGGGCTGCGTACGTACACCCGGCGACGGGTATACCAGGCGGTCGCGGGCTTCCTGGTGGGTATCGCGCTCCTCATGGCCGGAATGGTCGCAGTTCAGATCTGGCTGAGCGTGGTGGGCTTTCTCGTCATGCTGGGCTGTGCGGTGCTTGCCGTCACCGGTTGGCGCAAGGCTCCCAAGCCGGGTGAACAGCCGGCAGCGCCCGGCGCACCCGCCGCTCGCCGCCAGGGCCGACAGCGCCGCTCCGTGATGGACCGCATCGAACAACGCTGGCAGCGTCGCCGCGACGAACAGGGCCACTAGCCCTCCGAGCGCCGCAGCCGAAGACACCATGCGAGGGGTGTCCACCCGACCCGGGCGGACACCCCTCGCGTATGCCCGGAAGCCCCCGGCGCCGTAACTCTCCCAGCCGCGGGCACGGGTGACTTCGTCCCCCTCGCTGTGGGTAGGCGTGCCGTCGCCCGCCTGCGCGCCGCCCGGGGCGGCACCCGTCCCAAAGAGAGCGGCACTCCGTAGAGCGCCGGGCCGCGCTGTTTGCCACCGACCCCAGCCCTGGTGCCGGGCACCTTCGTCGCAACGGCACCCTGCGCTGATGGTTGTGCCCACCCTCCCCCCAAGCTCTCGGCTTTGCTCGAGCAGGGGACCCCCATCTCCCCGTGGGCGATGGCCCACAGAGGTAGCGGTAGCGGTAGCAGTGACGGAAGGCGGAAGCGCAGGCGAAAGCGCAGTGGTGGCGGTCAGCCTGCGGCCCCCGTCCCGAGTCGGGACGGGGGCCGCAGGATGCTGCCCGGCGATCAGCCGTTCTGGCTCGAAGGGCGGCGTAGCAAGGTCTCCCTGCGGGCCGCCATACGGGCTCTGAGGGCCGTCCAGCGGGCCGAGGCGGCCCAGGCCATGCGGATGGCCGACCGGGGCGCGAGGAGGGCGCGGAGGCGGCCGGCGCGGCTTGCGGAGGTGCGCAGGGCGTCCGCAATGCGCCGCGCGTCGTCCGCGAGGCCCGCCACCGGTCGCGGATGCGGGGCGTAGAGCACCTGCTCCACGGCCGCGGCCAGCCGGTGCACCGCGTCCGACGCCGTCGGATCGAGATCCCCGAGACGGACGATCCGCGCGGCGGCCTTGCGCGGCGTCTGCGACTCGTCCGGCGTGATCCCGTGGTCCCACGCCGTATCCGTCACCTCGTGCCAGGCCCCCAGCGTGTACGCCGCAGCGTCCGCATCGGTGCGGCCGTGCCCGCCGAGCCGAACGGCCCTGAGCCGCATCCGCCAGAGCATCGGCAGCAGCGGCACTCCCAGGATCAGGAGACCTGCCAAGGTCAGCCCAAGGATCTTGAACCACGGCCAGCTGTCGTCGTGGGAGCCCACCGCCGCCGGCGAGGACTCGCTCGGGCACGCCTCCAGCTTCCGCTGCTGCGCCGTGCAGCTCTCGCTGGCCGACGGCGCGGCGGAGGGCGCCGTGGAGGTCGACAGCGTCGGCTTCGGCGCGTTCGGAACGTCGGTGCCGGGCGTGTCCGTCTGGGTGTACTGCGGCACCGTGCCCCGGTTCGGGGTGGGCTCGAAGCGGGTCCAGCCCACTCCCTCGAAGTACAGCTCGGGCCAGGCGTGCGCGTCCCGCAGCCCCACCGACATCGAACCGTCAGCCTGCGGGGTGCCCGGCGTGAAGCCCACCGCCACGCGGGCCGGTATCCCCAGCGTCCGGGCCATCGCGGCCATCGCGAAGGAGAAGTGGACGCAGAAGCCCTCCTTCTCCTTCAGGAAGCGCGCGATCGCGGCGGAGCCGCTGCCGACCTGCACCTGGGTGTCGTACCGGAAGTTGCCGCTGACGGCGAAGTAGTCCTGGAGCTTGACCGCCTGCTCGTAGTGGTTGGTCGAGCCCTCGGTGACCTTGCGCGCGGTCGCCGCGACCACCGGCGGCAACGACCCCGGCACCTTGGTGAACTCGCGCTTCAGCGCCGTCGACGGCTCCGGCGCGCTCGCGAGCTGCGCCGCCGTCGGCTGCACGATCAGGCTTGTGACCTCGTACTGCGCGCCGCGTGTGTTCTGGCCGTGGTCTCCGACGAGCGTGCGTCCGACGGGCTCGTACCGCCAGCTGCCCTTGATCTGCACCTTGCTGGCCGGGTACGGCATCGGGAGCCAGTCCTGCGCGTACCAGTCGGCCGCCGAGATACGGGTCTGGATCGAGGCCCGCTGGACGTCGCTGCCGAGACCGATCGGCGTCGGGAACGTGTCCGGCACGGCCTGGATGTGCCGCTGGGCGGGCTTCCAGGCGGTGCCGTCGAAGTCGTCGAGGGAGACGATCCGCAGATACAGGTCCTGGGTGTCGTCGGTGTCGGTGCGGTAGGACATGACCTGGCGGTCCTCGTCCACGTTCAAGCTGTCGCGGAGAGAGACCAGCGGGTTCACCGCGGAGATCGTGCCGCCGCCCCCGGAGCCCGTGCCAACGCCCGTTCCCGCGCGGCCCAGTAGGCCGCCGTCGAGGGAGGGCAGGCCGAGTGGCACCACCAGGGCGATGCCCAGAGCGACAGCGCCGATGCGCCGCCCGGTGCGAACCGGTGCGACGGCGCCGACTGCGGAGTCGGGGCCCGGTGTGCGGGGCGCCCCGCCGAAGACGCGGCCCCACTGGGAGAGCCGGTCGCGGCCCTCGGCCAGCAGCAGCATCAGATAGCCGGCGGCCGCGAGGAGGAACCAGAGCCATGCGGCGCCGCCTCCGGAGAGCCCCGCGGCGACCGAGTACAGCGCGAGCAGCGGCAGCCCGGCGGGGGCCGCGCTGCGGTACGTCACCGCGAGCGCGTCGACCGCGAGCCCGATCACCAGGACGCCGCCGATCAGCATCAGTCGGATGCCGTCGGACAGCGGCGCCGGAATCGAGTACCGCCCGACATCGTCGGTGCCCGCCTGCAGCAGGACCCCGAATTGGTGGAAGGCGTCGGGGCCCGGGACGATCCCGACGACTGCCTGCTGCCGGGCGAAGGCCAGCGTGAGCAGCATCAGCGTCACCAGCGCCTGCACCGCCACGGTCAGCGGCCGGGCCAGCGGAACCCGCCGGGTCAGCGCCCCAGCTGTGGTCTGCACCGCCAGCAGGAACGCCGCCTGGAAGATCCAGGTCGCCGGGTCGACCAGTGGCAGCAGGGCGCAGGCAGCCATCATCGTGGCAGCCGCCGCGCACAGTGCCAGTCGCGCGCGCCCGCTCATGAGCCGTCACCCCCCGTCGTACTCCCCGTCGACGCCATGTGCGTGCGCTGTCGGTCCGCCTCTCGCCACAGGTCGGCGAGTCCCGCCCCCCGCGGCACCATCACGGCGGTCCAGCCCGCCTCGCGCAGCATGCGCAATCGGTCCTCGCTCCGGTCCAACGGGCCGGGGATGTCCGTCGGTTCCCGCACCCAGGTCGCGCTGTCGAGCAGGAAGGCGACGGCCCCGCCGCTGCGCTGGCGCATCTTGCCGAGCACGGACGCCTGCTCCTCGTCCAGATCGCCGAGGAAGGCGATCAGCAGCCCCTCGTTCCCACCGCGCAGCACGTCGTACGCCCGGGACAGGCCTGTGCCGTCGGAGTGGTCGATGACGGCGAGCGTGTCCATCATCATCCCGGCCGCGTCCGCCGACTCCTGGCTGGCGCCCGCGAACCCGTCGGCGCCCTCGCCGGGCACCGAGCTGCCGGTGTCGGTCAACAGCCTTACCGAGAAGCCGCGTTCGAGCATGTGCACCAGCGTCGACGCCGAGCCCGAGACGGCCCACTCGAAGGCCGAGTCCGGGCCCGCGCCCTGGAAGGCGATGCCCCGGGTGTCGAGCAGCACCGTGCAACGGGAGCGCTGGGGCTGCTCCTCACGGCGGACCATCAACTCGCCGTAGCGCGCGGTCAGGCGCCAGTGCACCCGGCGCAGGTCGTCGCCGTAGCGGTACCCGCGCGGGATGATGTCGTCCTCGCCGGCCAGCGCCAGCGAGCGCTGGCGCCCGTCGCCGTACCCCTTGGCCTCGCCGGTCAGCCGCACCGACGGCAGCGCCTCCACGCGCGGGATGACCGTCAGGGTGTCGTACGTCGAGAAGGAACGGGTCAGCTCGCACATCCCGAAGGGGTCGGTCAGCCGCAGCTGCAGCGGTCCCAGCGGATAGCGGCCGCGCAGGTCCGAGCGCACGCGGTAGGACACCTCGCGGCGGCCGCCCGCCTCGACCCGGTCCAGGACGAAGCGGGGCCGCGGCCCGAGCACGTACGGCACCCGGTCCTGGAGCATCAGCAGTCCGGTGGGCAGCCGCGAGACGTTGTCCATCCGCAGATGGACGCGGGCCTCGGAACCGGCCGGCACGCGCGCGGGGGAGAGCCTTCGGCTGCCCGCGACCCGGTAGCGGGTGCGGTACAGCACGGTCGCGCAGACCAGCGGCAGGACCGCGAGGAGCAGGCCGACCCGGAGCAGATCGCTCTGCCCCAGGACGTACGCGCAGATCGCGGCGGCGACTCCGGCGGCCAGGAAGGAGCGCCCGCGCGTGGTGAGCCCGGCGAGCGCGGTGCGCAGCCCGCCCTTGTCCTCCTCGGCGGTCTGCCCCGTGCCCCCTTGCGTCATCACAGCCTCCGGGGCGGCTGCTGGCCGTAGGCGGTCGTGCCGCGGCCCATCGTGAAGCCTGCCTGCTGCTGGGGAGCCGCGGGCACCGGGGTGCGCTGCAGGATCTCCTGGACGACCTGCTCGGCCGTCCGGCGGTTCAACTGCGCCTGGGCCGTGGGCAGCAGACGATGGGCCAGGACCGCCACGGCGAGCGCCTGGATGTCGTCGGGCAGCGCGAACTCCCGGCCACTGAGGGCGGCGGACGCCTTCGCCGCGCGCAGCAGGTGCAGCGTGGCACGCGGCGAGGCGCCGAGTCTGAGATCGGGGTGCGTGCGCGTGGCCGCGACCAGGTCCACCGCGTAGCGCCGCACCGGGTCGGCGACATGGACCGTGCGCACCGCGTCGATCAGCTTCACGATCTCGTGAGCGTGCGCCACCGGCTGGAGGTCGTCCAGCGGGTTCACCCCGCCGTGGATGTCCAGCATCTGCAACTCGGCGTCCGCACTGGGGTAGCCGATGGAGACGCGGGCCATGAAACGGTCGCGCTGGGCCTCGGGCAGCGGGTAGGTGCCCTCCATCTCGACCGGGTTCTGCGTGGCCACCACCATGAAGGGGCTGGGCAGTTCGTAGGTCTGCCCGTCGATGGTGACCTGGCGCTCCTCCATCGACTCCAGGAGCGCGGACTGCGTCTTGGGCGAGGCGCGGTTGATCTCGTCGCCGATCACGATCTGGGCGAAGATCGCGCCCGGCTTGAACTCGAAGTCCCGGCGCTGCTGGTCCCAGATGGACACACCCGTGATGTCCGAGGGCAGCAGGTCGGGCGTGAACTGGATACGCCGCACCGAACAGTCGATGGACCGCGCCAATGCCTTGGCGAGCATGGTCTTGCCGACGCCCGGGACATCCTCGATCAGAAGATGCCCCTCGGCGAGCAGCACGGTCAGCGAAAGCCGTACGACCTCAGGCTTGCCTTCGATCACTCCTTCCACCGAACTGCGGACACGCTCCACAGTGGCGGTCAGATCCGTAAGGCTCGCTCGATCGTCATAGGTCGTCACCCGGCCCTCCTCGGCCCGTTCTCGGGCCGACGCCCTGTGCGGACCGGCCCACCCCGAAACACGGACACCACGCGTGAATAGTTCCGCGTGATGCCACACCCGCATTCTTGTTGCCGTTACCGGTTCGTGTCACTCGCCTGTGGATAACTGGCCGCGATATGTCAGGTCTTACGGCCCTTTGGGCGCCGGAAGGCAGGGGTTTTTCGTGCAGAGAGAGTCCCACGAGGCGTCGAGGGCGGGCGAACGGGGTCCGCGGAGTCGGGTCAGGCGGGGTCGATCTCGCGCAGCAGACCGGTCGTGACGTCGAAGACGAAGCCGCGTACGTCGTCGGTGTGCAGGAGGAACGGCGAGGTGCGCACGCGCTGCATCGACTGCCGCACGTCCTGGTCGACGTCCCGGAACGACTCGACCGCCCAGGCGGGGCGCTGGCCGACCTCCATCTCCAGGTCGTGGCGGAATTCCTCGGTGAGGGACTCCAGGCCGCAGCCGGTGTGGTGGATGAGGACCACGCTGCGGGTGCCGAGCGCCCGCTGGCTGATGGTGAGGGAACGGATCACGTCGTCGGTGACGACTCCGCCGGCGTTGCGGATGGTGTGGCAGTCGCCGAGCGCCAGGCCGAGTGCGGCGTGCAGGTCGAGCCGGGCGTCCATGCAGGCCACCACGGCGACGTGGAGGACGGGACGGGCGTCCATCCCGGGGTCGGTGAAGGCGGCGGCGTACTGCTCGTTCGCGTCGACGAGGCGGTCCGTGACGGTGCCGCCACCGGCTATGGCGTCTTGGGGCTCGGTGGGAACGGATGCAGAAGTCGTCATAGCTATGACGGTACTGGTCACGTGCGGTCCGGTCCTGCTGTGAGATCGGGAGAACAACGTCATCGCGTCCTCTTGTGAGGTAACCCACACGGGCGGCGGAAGTGCACCCTTCCGTGTGATTCTTTCCGATTTATCGCTTCGCACGCTCCCGGCCTCGCGACGCGCATGCCGGTTGATTGACCGCGAGACACCGTGGACTAAAGTGACGCGAAGCGGGAGACGAGGCTCTCCCTGCTCGTGTTATCCCTGGAGACCCGGCGATTTTCCGGTGTCTCCCCGCGTGCGCGGCGCGTACGTACGGCTCGGCCTCCTCCCGCTCCCGGTCGGCTGACGCCACTCACCCGGCGCCAGCAGGCCTCCCCTTCTCGAGCGGGTGGGGACCCGGCGGTGCGTACGGGCGCGCCGGACCTGAGAGGGCCCCTTGAGCCAGAGTCGACACGTCCCGGTGATGCTCCAGCGGTGCCTGGACATGTTGGCCCCGGCCCTCACCGAGCCGGGAGCCGTCGTCGTCGACTGCACCCTGGGACTCGGCGGTCACAGCGAGGCGCTGCTCACCCGGTTCCCGGAGGCCCGGCTCGTGGCCCTCGACCGCGACAAGGAGGCGCTGCGCCTCTCCGGGGAGCGGCTCGCCCCCTTCGGCGAGCGTGCCACCCTCGTGCACGCGGTCTATGACGAACTCCCCGACGTGCTCGACCGCCTGGGCATCCCGCGCGTCCAGGGCGTGCTGTTCGACCTCGGTGTCTCCTCCATGCAACTCGACGAGGCGGATCGCGGGTTCGCGTATGCGCAGGACGCCCCGCTCGACATGCGCATGGACCAGACGACCGGCATCAGCGCGGCCGAGGTGCTCAACACCTATCCGGCCGGCGAGCTGGTGCGGATCCTGCGCGCGTACGGCGAGGAGAAGCAGGCCAAGCGGATTGTGTCCGCGATCGTGCGCGAGCGCGAGAAGGAGCCGTTCAGCAACAGCGCGCGGCTCGTCGAGCTGATCCGTGACTCGCTGCCCCAGGCGGCCAAGCGCACCGGCGGCAACCCCGCCAAGCGCACCTTCCAGGCGCTGCGCATCGAGGTGAATGGCGAGCTCAGCGTCCTGGAGAGGGCGATTCCGGCGGCCGTGAAGGCGCTCGCCGTCGGTGGCCGCATCGCCGTGCTGTCGTACCACTCGCTGGAGGACCGGCTGGTCAAGCAGGTGTTCGCGGCCGGCGCCGCCACCACCGCGCCGCCCGGTCTGCCGGTCGTCCCCGAGCGCTACCAGCCCCGGCTCAAGCTGCTCACCCGCGGTGCCGAACTTCCCACGGAGGAAGAGGTGGCAGAGAACCGGCGAGCGGCTCCCGCCCGGCTGCGGGGGGCGCAGCGCATCCGGGAGGACGCCGAGTGAGGCGCGGGGAGGGGGAGGGCGCGTGAGTCGGAAACCCAAACTCCCCAAGTGTCGTGGGTTGGATGTCCACACCCACGGGATGTTGTCGGGTGGGGATCCAAACCCGCGAGGGCTCGGCGAGCCCGGAGGCCGGACCCGCGCGGCGAGCGTGCGGTCCGGAGGCCGGACTCGAGAGGCGACCGTGCAGTCGGGACGCCACACCCGCAGGGAGGGCGCGTGAGCAGGAAACCGGAGCTCAGGGGGCGGGCCGCCCGGCTCGCGCGGCTGCTGCCGGCCGGTGCCGGACAGGCGGCCCGCACCCCCTTCGTCCTGTTGGTGGTGCTCCTGCTCGGCGGCGGTCTCATCGGGCTCCTCGTGCTGAACTCCGCGCTCAGCGAGGGAGCGTTCCGCCTCGACGACCTGCAGAAGGACACCAAGAGCCTCACCGACGAGGAGCAGGCCCTGCAGCGGGACGTGGACGCCTACTCCGCCCCGGACGCCCTCCAGCGCCGCGCCCGCGAACTGGGCATGGTCCCCGGCGGCGACCCGGCCTTCCTCAACCCCGACGGCACCGTCAAGGGCGTCCCGGGAGCCGCCCAGCAGTCCTCCGCAACCACCCCGATGGTGCTCGCGCCCGAGGCCCTCGCCCCCGCCCTGAGCCTGCCCCCGAGTCCCGCTCCGACGCCTGCCCCGCAGCCGTCCGCGGCCGCCCCCGTCCCCCCGGCCCCCGCCCCGTCCGCACAGCCCTCCACGACCCCTGGCAGGTGACGGAAGTGTCCGACAGGGAACCGCCGCGCCGCCGGGTGCCCGGCCCCGCCAGGCCCGTACGCCCCGGAGGCCAGCGGCGCCCGGGCCCTGGTGCCCGCCCCGCACGCCGCCCGAGCGCACTCCGGCCGAGCGGCCCCCGCGTCATCCGGCTCGGCAGCCCCCGCCCCCGCCTGCGCATGGTCAGCCTCGCGCTCACCCTGGTGATGGTCGCCTTCGTCGTACGGCTGCTCCAGGTGCAGGCCGTGGACGCGAGCACGTATGCCGCGAAGGCCGAGCAGAACCGGTACGTCGGGCGCACGCTGGCCGCCGAGCGCGGCGGGATCACCGACCGCAACGGCATCGAGTTGGCGACGAGCGTGGACGCGTACGACATCACGGCCGATCCGACGATGTTCACGCGGACGGCGACGAAGGTGAGCGACGCGCCCGAGCAGGCCGCGGCGCTGCTCTCCCCGATCCTCGGCCAGAGCATGGACGCCGTCGCCAAGAAGCTGAAGGCGAAGAACACCCGCTACACCCTGCTCGCGCATCGCCAGGCCCCCGAGGTCTGGAAGCAGATCAAGGACCTGAAGACCACGCTCGGAGCCAAGGCCGAGACGGACAAGAGCACGGTCAATGTCCTCGCGGGCGTCCTCGCGGTCCCGGCCAGCAAGCGCGTGTACCCGAACGGCGAACTCGCCGCCGGGATACTGGGCTGGGTCAACGCCGACGGCAAGGGCGGCGGCGGCGTCGAGCAGCAGCTCAACAAGGAACTCGCCGGCAAGGACGGCAAGATCCGCTACGCCCAGTCCGGCGGCCGTCAGGTGCCCACCGCGGGCTCCACCGAGACGCCCGCCGTGGCCGGCTCCGACGTCGAGCTGACCATCGACCGGGACATCCAGTGGGCCGCGCAGAACGCGATCACCGAGCAGGTGAGGAAGTCCAGGGCGGACCGCGGGTACGTGATAGTGCAGGACACCCGGACCGGCGAGATCCTCGCCATGGCCAACTCGCCCGGCTTCGATCCGAACGACCTCTCCCAGGCCAACTCGGCGGCCATGGGCAACGCGGCCCTCCAGGACGCCTACGAGCCCGGCTCCACCGCCAAGCTGATGTCGATGGCCGCCGTCCTCCAGGAGAACGTGGCCACGCCCGACACACATGTGGTCGTGCCCAACCGGCTGCACCGCGGCGACCGGCTCTTCCAGGACGACGTCGACCACCCGACCTGGCACCTGACGCTGAACGGCGTGCTCGCCAAGTCCAGCAACATCGGCACGATCCTGGCGACCGGCCAGCTCGGCAAGACGCAGAAGGAGGCCAACCGGGTCCTCTACTCGTATCTGCGCAAGTTCGGCATCGGCAGTCACACCGGGCTCGGCTTCCCCGGCGAGACCGCGGGCATCCTCGCGCCCCCCGACACATGGTCGACCTCGCAGCAGTACACGATTCCTTTCGGCCAGGGTGTGTCGATCAACGCGATGCAGGCGGCCTCCGTCTACTCGACGATCGCCAACGGCGGCGTACGCATCGAGCCGACGCTGGTGCGCGGCACGAAGGGGCCCGACGGCCGCTTCACCCCCGCCGCCCACCCCAAGAAGACAAGGGTCGTGAGCGAGAAGACGGCGAAGACCCTCGCCCAGATGCTGGAGTCCGTCGTGGACGACGAGCAGGGCACCGGCATCAAGGCACGTATCCCCGGCTACCGAGTCGCGGGCAAGACGGGTACGGCCAACCGCGTGGATCCGGCCACCGGCAAGTACCACGGCTACACCTCGTCATTCGCCGGATTCGCACCCGCGGACAACCCGCGCGTCACCGTCTACTGCGCCATCCAGAACGCCACCAAGGGCAGCTACTTCGGAGGCCAGACCTGCGGACCCATCTACAAGCAGGTCATGGAGTTCGCCCTGAAGACCCTCCAGGTCCCGCCCACCGGGGCGAAGGCCGCGAACCTGCCCGTCAGCTTCACACCGTGATCCACTCCGACCGCACGCCCTGATCAGCCCCCACGCACAACGGACCAGGAACAGCTCGTGACAACGATCACCCCGGCCTCCGGGAACCAGCCCCCGCCGAACCCCTCGCTTCGCTCCGGCGGGGGTGCGCCCGGTACGCTCACCGCCGTGCCACACGCTGATCAGTCCCAAATCACCCAGAAGGGCGTTCCTGTGACATATCCGGGGCCGCCACGACCGGTTCACGTCTCCGCCACACCCCTTGCGGAACTGGCCGATCAGCTGGGTGCCACCGCCCCGGCGTCAACCGCGGAGGTCACGGGCATCACCCATGACTCGCGGGCCGTGCGCCCCGGCGACCTGTACGCCGCGCTGCCCGGCGCCCGCCTGCACGGCGCGGACTTCGTGACGCAGGCGGCCGGTCTCGGTGCCGTCGCCGTGCTGACCGATCCGACGGGCGCCGAGCGCGCCGCCACGGGCCTGCCGGTCCTGGTCGTCGACGATCCGCGCGGACGGATGGGCGAGCTCGCGGCGACGATCTACGGTCACCCCGGGCGCGACCTGCTCCAGATCGGGATCACCGGCACCTCGGGCAAGACCACGACGGCGTACCTGGTCGAGGGCGGCCTGAAGACGGTTCGCTCCACCGGCCTGATCGGCACGGTCGAGATGCGCATCGGCGACGAGCGGATCAAGTCGGAGCGCACCACCCCGGAAGCCACCGACCTCCAGGCCCTTTTCGCGGTCATGCGCGAGCGCGGGGCCGAGGCGGTCGCGATGGAGGTCTCCAGCCACGCGCTGGTCCTCGGCCGAGTCGACGGCTGCGTCTTCGACATCGCCGTCTTCAACAACCTCAGCCCGGAACACATGGAGTTCCACTCCGACATGGAGGACTACTTCCGGGCCAAGGCGCAACTGTTCACACCGAAACGCAGCAAACTCGGCGTCATCAACCTCGACGACGAGTACGGCCGCAGGCTCGCCAAGGAGGCCACCGTCCCGGTGGTCACCTTCTCCGCCGAGGGGCACCCCGACGCCGACTGGCGTGCCCAGGACGTCGAAGTCGGTCCCATGGACTCGACGTTCACCGCGGTCGGCCCCAAGGGCGAGCGGATCTCCGCCAGGTCGCCGCTCGCGGGCCCCTTCAATGTGGCCAACGCGCTCGCCGCGATCGTCGCCCTCGCCGTCGCCGGGCTCGACCCGCAGACCGCCGCCGACGGCATCGCGGCCGTACCGGGCGTCCCGGGCCGACTGGAACGCGTGGACGTGGGCCAGCCCTACCTGGCCGTCGTCGACTACGCCCACAAGACGGACGCCGTCGAATCGGTCCTGCGCGCCCTGCGCAAGGTGACGAGCGGTCGTCTGCACGTAGTGCTCGGCTGCGGCGGCGACCGGGACAGGACCAAGCGGATGCCGATGGGCGCGGCCGTGGCCCGGCTCGCCGACACGGCCGTACTGACCTCCGACAACCCCCGCTCCGAGGACCCCCTCGCGATCCTCGCGACCATGCTCGCGGGCGCCGCCGAGGTGCCGGCGCACGAGCGCGGTGAGGTCCAGGTCTTCGAGGACCGGGCCGCAGCCATCGCCGCCGCCGTCGCCCGCGCGGAGCCGGGCGACACCGTGCTGGTCGCGGGCAAGGGCCACGAGCAGGGCCAGGACATCGCCGGGGTGGTGCGTCCCTTCGACGACCGCCAGGTGCTTCGCGAAGCTATCCAGAAGACCCAGGGATGAACTTGTGATCGCCCTCTCTCTCGCCGAGATCGCAGCAATCGTCGGCGGGCAGACGTACGACATACCGGATCCGGCGGTACAGGTCACCGGACCGGTCGTCAGAGACTCCCGTGAGGTGGAGACAGGCAGCCTCTTCGTCGCCTTCGCCGGCGAGCGCGTGGACGGCCACGACTTCGCCGAGGCGGTGATCGAGGCCGGCGCGGTCGCCGTGCTGGCGTCCCGCCCCGTCGGCGTGCCCGCGATCGTCGTCGCGGACGTACAGGCGGCGCTCGGGGCTCTCGCGCGCCAGGTCGTCGAACGGCTCGGCGCGACCCTCGTGGCCCTCACCGGTTCCGCGGGCAAGACCAGCACCAAGGACCTGATCGCCCAGGTGCTGCGGAGCAAGGCGCCGACCGTCTTCACGCCCGGCTCGCTCAACAATGAGATCGGGCTGCCGCTCACCGCCCTCAGCGCCACCGAGGAGACCAAGTTCCTGGTGCTGGAGATGGGGGCGCGCGGCATCGGCCACATCCGCTACCTCGCGGACCTCACCCCGCCGAAGATCGGCCTCGTCCTCAACGTCGGCACCGCCCACATCGGCGAGTTCGGCGGTCGCGAGCAAATCGCGCAGGCAAAGGGTGAGTTGGTCGAAGGGCTCCCGGAGGACGGCGCCGCGGTCCTCAACGCCGATGATCCCCTCGTACGCGCCATGGCGTCCCGTACGAAGGCCCGCGTAATCCTCTTCGGAGAGTCCGACGAAGCGGACGTACGCGCCGAGAACGTCCGTCTCACGGAGACTGGACAGCCTTCCTTCAGCCTTCGCACACCCTCCGGGTGCAGTGACGTGACCATGCGCCTGTACGGTGAGCACCACGTGTCGAACGCGCTCGCCGCGGCCGCCGTCGCCCATGAGCTGGGCATGTCCGCAGACGAGATCGCCCGCGCGCTCTCCGAGGCGGGCTCCCTCTCCCGCTGGCGGATGGAGGTCACCGAGCGCCCGGACGGCGTGACGGTCGTCAACGACGCCTACAACGCGAACCCCGAGTCCATGCGAGCCGCCCTGCGCGCGCTCGCGGCGATGGGCAAGGGGCGGCGGACCTGGGCGGTGCTCGGTCAGATGGCCGAGCTCGGGGACGAGGCGCTCGCCGAGCACGACGCGGTCGGACGGCTCGCCGTCCGGCTCAACGTCAGCAAGCTCGTCGCGGTCGGGGGCAGGGAAGCGTCCTGGCTCCAACTGGGCGCATATAACGAGGGTTCGTGGGGTGAGGAGTCGGTGCACGTGTCCGACGCACAGGCGGCTGTCGACCTGCTGCGCAGTGAACTGCGCCCAGGGGACGTCGTACTCGTGAAGGCGTCCAGGTCGGTCGGGCTCGAACGGGTGGCGCAGGCGCTGCTCGACGGTGGCGTTGAGGGTGAGGTTGCCGCCCGATGATGAAGCAGATCCTGTTCGCAGGAGTCATTGGCCTCTTCCTGACCTTGGTCGGCACCCCGCTGCTGATCAAGCTGCTAGCCCGCAAGGGCTACGGCCAGTACATCCGTGACGACGGGCCGAAAGAGCACCACAGCAAGCGCGGTACGCCCACCATGGGTGGTATCGCCTTCATCCTCGCGACGCTCATCGCGTACTTCCTGAGCAAGGTGATCACCGGCAAGCCGCCGACCTTCTCCGGACTGCTGGTGCTCGGCCTGATGGCGGGCATGGGCCTGGTGGGCTTCCTGGACGACTACATCAAGATCGTCAAGCGTCGGTCGCTGGGTCTGCGGGCCAAGGCGAAGATGGCCGGCCAGCTGACCGTCGGTATCGCCTTCGCGGTGCTCTCGCTGCAGTTCGCGGACAACCGCGGCAACACCCCGGCCTCCACGAAGCTCTCCTTCGTCCAGGACTTCGGCTGGTCCATCGGCCCGGTGCTGTTCGTGGTCTGGGCGCTGTTCATGATCCTCGCCATGTCGAACGGCGTGAACCTCACGGACGGCCTGGACGGTCTCGCCACCGGCGCCTCCGTGATGGTCTTCGGCGCGTACACGTTCATCGGTGTCTGGCAGTTCCAGGAGTCCTGCGCCAACGCGACGACCCTGACCAACCCGGCCGCCTGCTACGAAGTGCGCGATCCACTCGACCTGGCGGTCGTCGCCTCCGCGCTGATGGGCGCCTGCTTCGGCTTCCTGTGGTGGAACACCTCGCCCGCCAAGATCTTCATGGGCGACACCGGTTCGCTGGCTCTCGGCGGCGCGCTCGCGGGTCTGGCGATCTGCTCCCGCACCGAGTTCCTGATCGCGCTGCTCGGCGGTCTCTTCGTCCTGATCACCATGTCGGTGGTCATCCAGGTCGGCTCCTTCCGGCTGACCGGCAAGCGCGTCTTCCGCATGGCCCCCCTCCAGCACCACTTCGAACTCAAGGGGTGGTCCGAAGTCCTTGTGGTGGTCCGCTTCTGGATCATTCAGGGCATGTGCGTCATTGTGGGTCTGGGCCTCTTCTACGCAGGATGGGCAGCCAAGAAGTGACCGACTGGCAGGGCAAGAACGTCACCGTCGCCGGGCTCGGCGTCTCCGGCATCCCGGCGGCCAAGGTGCTGCACGGCCTCGGCGCGGTCGTCACGGTCGTCAACGACGGCGACGACGAGCGCGCCCGGGCCCAGGCCGCGGAGCTGGAGGCGCTCGGCATCACCGTGCGCCTCGGTGACGGCGCGACCCTGCCCGAGGGCACCGAGCTCATCGTGACCGCGCCCGGCTGGAAGCCGGACAAGCCGCTGTTCGCCGCGGCCGCCGAGGCGGGCGTCCCGGTCTGGGGCGACGTCGAACTCGCCTGGCGGCTGCGCGGCCCCGACGCCGCGCCCTGGCTCGCGGTCACCGGCACCAACGGCAAGACCACGACCGTCCAGATGCTCGCCTCGATCCTGAAGGCGGCCGGACTGCGCACGGCTGCTGTCGGCAATATTGGCGTCTCGCTCCTTGACGCGGTCCTCGGCGAGGAGCAGTACGACGTACTCGCCGTCGAACTCTCCAGCTACCAGCTGCACTGGGCGCCCTCGCTGCGTGCCCACTCCGCCGCCGTACTGAATCTGGCGCCCGATCACCTCGACTGGCACGGCTCGATGGAGGCGTACGCCGCCGACAAGGGCCGTATCTACGAAGGCAATCGGGTCGCCTGCGTCTACAACGTGGCCGACAAGGCCACCGAGGATCTGGTGCGCGAGGCGGACGTCGAGGAGGGCTGCCGGGCGATCGGCTTCACGCTCGGCGCGCCGGGGCCGTCCCAACTCGGCGTCGTGGAAGGCATCCTGGTCGACCGCGCCTTCGTCGAGAACCGGCAGAAGAACGCCCAGGAGCTGGCGGAGGTGTCGGACGTCAATCCGCCCGCCCCGCACAACATCGCCAACGCCCTTGCGGCGGCGGCCCTGGCGCGCGCCTTCGGGGTGCCCGCCCAGGCCGTACGCGACGGGCTGCGGGCCTTCGAGCCGGACGCCCACCGCATCGCGCACGTCGCCGACGTGGACGGGGTCGCGTATGTCGACGACTCCAAGGCCACCAACACCCATGCCGCGGAAGCGTCTTTGGCGGCGTACGAGTCGATCGTGTGGATCGCGGGCGGGCTCGCCAAGGGCGCGACCTTCGACGAGCTGGTCGCCAAGTCGGCACAGCGGCTTCGGGGCGTTGTCCTGATCGGTGCCGACCGTGCCCTCATCCGGGAAGCGCTCACGCGACACGCGCCGGAAGTACCCGTCGTCGACCTTGAGCGGACCGACACTGGGGCGATGCTCGCGGCGGTCCAGGAGGCGCGGGGGCTCGCCCACACCGGCGACACGGTGCTGTTGGCCCCGGCTTGCGCCTCCATGGACATGTTCGCCAACTACAACAAGCGCGGTGACGCTTTCGCGGAGGCGGTTCGCGAACTCGACGCCGTCGACGGCTGACCCGGGTCCGCCTCGCCTGACGGCGCCGGGCACACCTGGGAGGGACGCGTGACACGGATCCGGCTGGGGCTTCGTCGGCGGCTATCCGCCGGTGGCACGGCGCTGTGCCGGCCCGTCCCTCCTCCAGTGCCCGAGCGGCCTGGGGGGACACCCTTCGGGACGCCCTCCCACAGCGTGGCAGGTGCCGCCGATGCCCAGTAGCCGTACCGGCCGACCTCCCGCGCAGCGGGCCACCGGGCGGCCCCCCGTCGCCCGCGCGTCTCGCGAGAATCCCGTACGCCGCCTCTACGTCCGCGCCCGCAAGGCCTGGGACCGGCCGCTGACCGCGTACTACCTGATCCTCGGCGGCAGTCTGCTGATCACCGTGCTCGGGCTTGTGATGGTGTACTCGGCGTCGCAGATCACGGCGCTGCAGCTGTCGCTGCCGGGGTCGTACTTCTTCCGCAAGCAGTTCCTGGCGGCCGTGATCGGCGGGGTGCTGCTGCTCGTCGCCTCGCGGATGCCGGTGAAGCTGCACCGGGCGCTGGCGTATCCGATGCTGGCCGGGTCGGTCTTCCTGATGATCCTGGTGCAGGTGCCCGGGATAGGAGTGGCGATCAACGGCAACCAGAACTGGATCTCCCTCGGCGGCTCCTTCCAGATCCAGCCCAGCGAGTTCGGCAAGCTCGCCCTCGTGCTGTGGGGCGCCGACCTGATCGCCCGCAAGGAGGACAAGCGGCTGCTCACGCAGTGGAAGCACATGCTGGTGCCGCTCGTCCCGGTGGCGTTCATGCTGCTCGGGCTGATCATGCTCGGCGGCGACATGGGGACGGCGATCATCCTCACCGCGATCCTGTTCGGACTGCTGTGGCTGGCGGGTGCGCCGACCCGGCTG
This sequence comes from Streptomyces albiflavescens, assembly GCF_014645835.1. GTDB lineage: Bacteria > Actinomycetota > Actinomycetes > Streptomycetales > Streptomycetaceae > Streptomyces > Streptomyces albiflavescens. Next base: position 439,871 of record NZ_BMMM01000007.1, on the reverse strand, counting down.
TTCGTCGGCGTGCTGTCCATCGCCGGCACGCTCGGTGTGATCCTCATCAAGACCAGCCCGAACCGCATGGCCCGGTTCTCCTGCATCGGCGCCACCGAACCCGGCACCGGCGTCACCTCGTGCTGGCAGGCCGTGCACGGGATCTACGCGCTCGCCTCCGGCGGCCTCTTCGGTTCCGGACTCGGTGCGAGCGTGGAAAAATGGGGCCAACTGCCCGAAGCCCACACCGACTTCATCTTCGCCGTCACCGGTGAGGAACTGGGCCTCGCGGGGACGCTGTCGGTGCTCGCCCTCTTCGCGGCTCTAGGCTATGCGGGTATCCGCGTGGCCGGACGCACGGAGGACCCCTTCGTGAGGTATGCCGCGGGAGGCGTGACCACCTGGATCACGGCCCAGGCCGTGATCAACATCGGTGCGGTGCTCGGTCTGCTGCCGATCGCCGGAGTCCCGCTCCCGCTGTTCTCCTACGGGGGTTCCGCCCTGCTGCCGACCATGTTCGCCATCGGGCTGCTGATCGCCTTCGCGCGCGACGAGCCCGCTGCGCGGGCGGCACTCGCGATGCGGCAACCTCGCTTTGGTAGAAAGCGGGCTGCGGTGAGAGGCTCCGTGGGGGCCGCGGGGCCTCGGAGATGGAACACGATGCGACGGCGCGCCGCGGCGCGTTCGTCCGGAGAGCGGTGAATTTCGGTGCATGTCGTACTCGCCGGCGGGGGGACCGCCGGCCACATCGAGCCCGCGCTCGCCCTCGCGGACGCCCTGCGCAGGCAGGACCCGACCGTGGGTATCACGGCCCTGGGCACGGAACGCGGACTTGAGACCCGACTCGTACCCGAGCGCGGCTACGAACTCGCGCTGATCCCCGCCGTCCCGCTGCCGCGCAAGCCCACGCCCGAGCTGATCACCGTCCCCGGACGGCTGCGCGGCACGATCAAGGCCGCCGAGCAGATCCTGGAGCGCACCAAGGCGGACGCGGTCGTCGGCTTCGGCGGCTATGTGGCCCTGCCCGCCTACCTCGCGGCCAAGCGCCTCGGTGTGCCGATCGTGATCCACGAGGCCAACGCCCGGCCGGGTCTCGCCAACAAGATCGGCTCCCGGTACGCGGCCCGGGTCGCCGTCTCCACGCCGGACAGCAAGCTGCGCGACGCCCGCTACATCGGCATTCCGCTGCGCCGCTCCATCGCCACCCTCGACCGGGCCGCCGCACGCCCCGAGGCGCGCGCCGCGTTCGGCCTCGACCCCGCGCTGCCGACCCTGCTGGTGTCCGGCGGCTCGCAGGGCGCCCGCCGCCTCAACGAGGTGGTCCAGCAGGCGGCTCCGTACCTCCAGCAGGCGGGCATCCAGATCCTGCACGCGGTCGGCCCGAAGAACGAACTGCCGCAGGTGCATCAGATGCCGGGGATGCCCCCGTACATCCCGGTACCGTACGTGGACCGGATGGACCTCGCGTACGCCGCGGCCGACATGATGCTGTGCCGCGCGGGCGCGATGACCGTCGCCGAACTGTCCGCCGTCGGGCTGCCCGCCGCCTATGTCCCGCTGCCCATCGGCAACGGCGAACAGCGGCTGAACGCCCAGCCGGTGGTCAAGGCCGGCGGTGGCCTCCTTGTCGACGACGCGGAACTCACGCCCCAGTGGGTGCAGCAGAACGTGCTGCCCGTGCTCGCCGACCCGCACCGGCTGTACGAGATGTCCCGTGCCGCCAGCGAGTTCGGCCGCCGGGACGCCGACGACCTGCTCGTCGGCATGGTGTACGAGGCGATCGCCTCTCGCCGTCACTAGCACCGCATGAGGGAAGGCAGGGAGCGTGGCCGGACCGAACACCGCCGAGCGCGGCGAACGGCAGAAGCTGGAGTCCGGCCCGCCCCGGCCGCCCCGTCTCGGGCGGCTGCGTCGCCTTCGTACGCTCATCATCCTTTTGATCGCCGTGGTGTTGGCCGGAGCCGCCACGGTCTGGGTCCTGTACGGCTCGCAATGGCTGCGCGTGGAGCGTGTGTCGGCTTCCGGGATGCGGGTGCTGACGGCCGAGCAGGTGCGAGAAGCGGCGGATGTTCCGGTCGGATCCCCACTGATTTCCGTCGACACCGACGCCATTGGGGAACGACTGCGCCGGAAATTGCCCCGAATTGACTCGGTTGATGTCGTCCGTTCCTGGCCGCATGGAATCGGCCTGAAAGTGACCGAACGCACGCCGGTCCTGATTGTCGAAAAGGGCGCAAAGTTCATCGAAGTGGACGCCAAGGGCGTGCGATTCGCTACGGTTTCCGACGCTCCGAAGGGTGTGCCCGCACTGGAATTGACGGTGTCCCGGTCGGCGCGGCTGCGCCGCTTCGGCACCGACCGACTGGTGCGCGAGGCGGTGCGGGTCGCCGGGGACATTCCGGCCGCCGTCGCCCGTGACACCCGTACCCTCAAGGTCCGTTCCTACGACTCCATCTCGCTGGAGTTGAAGGACGGCCGCACGGTCGCGTGGGGCAGTGGCGAGAAGGGCCGCGCGAAGGCCAGGACACTTACCGCTCTCATGAAAGCCGCTCCCGGTGCCCGGCACTTCGACGTAAGCGCTCCCACCGCCCCTGCGTCATCGGGGAGTTGACGCACATCTGCGCAGGCCAGCACCCTGGTTGGGCAGCGCTACGCCTGATCACATAGGGTGAAAAGAAAAACGGGAGGTTCGGCGTGTTCGTTGAACGTGCGCCACTTGTCGACTTAGTGTCCTGTTCGGAAGAGTCCAAGGAACAGACACACTGGTAACCCTAAACTTCAGCGTTAGGGTTCGGGTCGGCGTTCGGACCGTCCCATTCGGCATCAGTCGTCGGATCGCGAGCGTGCGAGGCGACGACACGTAACTCGAGGCGAGAGGCCTTCGACGTGGCAGCACCGCAGAACTACCTCGCAGTCATCAAAGTCATCGGTGTCGGCGGCGGTGGTGTCAATGCCATCAACCGGATGATCGAGGTCGGTCTCAAGGGCGTCGAGTTCATCGCCATCAACACCGACGCGCAGGCGCTGTTGATGAGCGACGCCGACGTCAAGCTCGACGTCGGCCGCGAACTGACCCGCGGACTCGGCGCCGGAGCCAACCCGGCCGTCGGCCGCAAGGCCGCCGAGGACCACCGCGAGGAGATCGAGGAGGTCCTCAAGGGGGCCGACATGGTCTTCGTGACGGCCGGTGAAGGCGGCGGCACCGGCACCGGCGGCGCACCCGTCGTGGCCAACATCGCCCGCTCGCTCGGCGCCCTCACCATCGGCGTGGTCACCCGCCCGTTCACCTTCGAGGGACGGCGCCGGGCCAACCAGGCCGAGGACGGCATCGCCGAACTCCGCGAAGAGGTCGACACCCTCATCGTCATCCCGAACGACCGGCTGCTGTCCATCTCGGACCGCCAGGTCTCGGTCCTCGACGCCTTCAAGTCGGCGGACCAGGTCCTGCTCTCCGGTGTTCAGGGCATCACCGACCTCATCACCACACCGGGTCTGATCAACCTCGACTTCGCCGACGTCAAGTCCGTGATGTCCGAGGCGGGTTCGGCGCTCATGGGCATCGGCTCGGCCCGCGGCGACGACCGCGCGGTGGCCGCGGCCGAGATGGCGATCTCCTCGCCGCTCCTCGAAGCCTCCATCGACGGCGCCCGCGGCGTCCTGCTCTCCATCTCCGGCGGCTCCGACCTCGGTCTGTTCGAGATCAACGAAGCCGCCCAGCTGGTCAGCGAGGCCGCGCACCCCGAGGCCAACATCATCTTCGGCGCGGTCATCGACGACGCCCTCGGCGACGAGGTGCGGGTCACCGTGATCGCCGCAGGATTCGACGGCGGCCAGCCCCCGGCCAAGCGGGACAACGTCCTCGGCTCGGCCGGCAAGCAGCGCGAGGAGCCCACGCCGGTACGGTCCCCCGACAGCCGCCCGTCCTTCGGCACGCTCGGCAGCGTCACGCCGAAGGAGGCGCCGGAGCCGACCCCGGAGCCGGTGAACGAGCTGCCGGCCTCCCCGCCGGTCCCGCCGTCCCGCGCCTACTCGGACAGCGCGGCCGAAGAGCTGGACGTGCCGGACTTCCTCAAGTGATAGGGCAGCGCTCCGAAACGAGCACAGTGAGCGGCGCGCACTTCGCCTTCACCGACCGGTGGGGCGGGGTGAGCGCCGTTCCGTACGAGGAGCTCAACCTCGGCGGAGCGGTCGGCGACGACCCCGACGCCGTACGGACCAATCGAGAACTGGCCGCCAAGGCGCTCGGTCTTGACCCGGCCCAGGTGGTCTGGATGAACCAGGTGCACGGGCCGGACGTGGCGGTGGTGGACGGGCCGTGGGGCTCTTCGGAGATTCCGTCCGTCGACGCGATCGTCACCGTTCGACGGGGGCTCGCCCTCGCCGTTCTCACCGCCGACTGCACGCCGGTCCTGCTCGCCGATCCGGTGGCCGGAGTCGCGGCCGCCGCCCACGCGGGCCGGCCCGGCATGATCGCCGGGGTCGTCCCCGCAGCGGTACGGGCCATGGTCGAACTCGGCGCCGAGCCCGGCCGGATCGTCGCCCGCACCGGACCCGCCGTCTGCGGGCGGTGCTACGAAGTGCCGGAGCAGATGCGCGCCGATGTCGCCGCCGTCGAACCGGCGGCGCACGCCGAGACCAGTTGGGGCACGCCCGCGGTCGATGTGACCGCCGGAGTGCACGCACAGTTGGAACGGCTCGGGGTGCGCGACCGGGAGCAGTCGCCGGTGTGCACGCTCGAATCGGGGGACCACTTCTCGTACCGGCGCGACCGCACCACCGGGCGGCTCGCCGGTTATGTCTGGCTGGACTGATGGGGCATGACGGACCGTAAGGCTCAACTCGCCGAAAATCTGGCGAAAGTGGAAGAGCGCATCACGGCGGCGTGCATCGCCGCCGGGCGCAAGCGCGAAGAGGTGACCCTGATCGTGGTCACCAAGACCTACCCCGCGAGCGATGTGCGGATCCTGTCGGAACTCGGTGTGCGTCATGTCGCCGAGAACCGGGATCAGGACGCGGCGCCCAAGGCCGCGGAGTGTTCGGATCTGCCCCTCTTGTGGCATTTTGTCGGCCAGTTGCAGACCAACAAGGTGCGTTCCGTGGTCGGTTATGCGGATCTCGTGCAGTCCGTCGATCGTTCCAAGCTCGTCACGGCTCTGTCGAAGGAGGCGGTGCGGGCGGAGCGTGAGGTGGGCTGTCTCATTCAGGTCGCGCTGGACGTGGAGGAGAGCGGGAGAGGGGAGCGGGGTGGCGTAGGGTCCGGCGGAATCGAAGAGTTGGGCGACCTCATCGCTCGGGCGCCAGGGCTCCGGCTCGACGGGCTGATGACCGTCGCGCCGCTCACCGGACCGTACGCGGGGCGCCAACAGGCGGCGTTCGAGCGGCTGATGGATTTGTCGACTGTCCTGCGCCGCGCCCATCCGGCTGCGAACATGGTCTCGGCAGGGATGAGTACGGACCTCGAACAGGCCGTGGCAGCCGGAGCGACACATGTACGCGTCGGTACTGCGGTACTCGGAGTCCGACCCAGGCTCGGGTAACGTCGCCAAGAAGTCGGACCACAGCAGAAAATATGGTCATTACCGCCACAGGCGGGCATAACGACCTCGTGGATCGCGGGCACTTGGGAAGTCGTCAGCCGATCCACCACAGAGCGGAGGACTCAGAGCATGGCCGGCGCGATGCGCAAGATGGCGGTCTACCTCGGCCTCGTGGAGGACGATGGGTACGACGGCAGGGGATTCGACCCCGACGACGACTTCGAGCCCGAGCTTGATCCGGAGCCCGAGCGGGACCGCCGGCGGCATGAGCCGCCGCACCAGTCACATCAGGCACACCAGTCTCTACGGGATGAATCGGTACGAGTGGTGCAGCCTCCGGCGCCGCGCGATCCGGTGCCCCATTCCGCTTCGCTCGCCGCGGAATCCGGGCGTCCGGCGCGAATCGCCCCCGTGGCGTCCATCACACAAGAACGTCAAAGCCTGGAGAAGAACGCCCCGGTGATCATGCCCAAGGTCGTGTCCGAACGAGAGCCGTACCGGATCACCACGCTGCACCCCCGGACCTACAACGAGGCCCGTACCATCGGGGAACACTTCCGTGAGGGCACCCCGGTGATCATGAATCTGACTGAGATGGATGACACGGATGCGAAGCGACTTGTCGACTTTGCGGCGGGTTTGGTGTTTGGTCTCCACGGCAGCATCGAGCGGGTGACGCAGAAGGTGTTCCTGTTGTCGCCTGCTAACGTCGATGTCACGGCGGAGGACAAGGCCCGCATCGCAGAGGGCGGGTTCTTCAACCAGAGCTGAGACGCAGGACCGGAATGACGCACGGAAACAGGGGAGAGGGAAGCACGGATCATGAGCGTGGTCGGGCAGGTTCTCTACATCGCGCTGATGTGTTTCCTCATCGTGCTGATCTTCCGGTTGGTCATGGACTACGTCTTCCAGTTCGCCCGCTCATGGCAGCCCGGCAAGGCGATGGTGGTCGTTCTCGAGGCCACCTACACTGTCACCGATCCACCGCTCAAGCTTCTGCGGCGGTTCATTCCGCCGCTGCGTCTCGGGGGCGTGGCGCTCGACCTGTCCTTCTTCGTACTGATGATCATCGTCTACATCCTGATCTCCGTCGTGAGCCGGCTGTGAACGATACGGTCTTGCCGAATGCCGACGACTACGTTGAGGTGAAGAGATGCCGTTGACCCCCGAGGACGTGCGGAACAAGCAGTTCACGACCGTCCGCCTCCGAGAAGGCTATGACGAGGACGAGGTCGATGCCTTCCTCGACGAGGTTGAAGCCGAACTGACGCGACTGCTCCGCGAGAACGAGGACCTGCGCGCCAAGCTGGCCGCTGCCACGCGCGCGGCCGCGCAGAACCAACAGCAGGGCATGCGCAAGCCGCCCGAGCAGCAGGACCAGCAGCAGGGCCCGCCGCAGGGCATGCGCGGTCCGGGCGCTCCTGTGCCCGCCGGCATATCGGGCCCGCCGCAGCAGCAGATGGGCGGCCCCATGGGTGGCCCGCCCCAGCTGCCCAGCGGTGCGCCGCAGCTGCCCGCGGGCCCCAGCGGCCAGGGTGGTCCGCAGGGTCCCGGCCCCATGGGCCAGGGTCCGATGGGTCAGGGGCCGATGGGCCAGGGTCCCGGCCAGATGCAGCCGCAGATGCAGCAGCAGATGGGTGGCCCGATGGGCGGTCCCATGGGTGGCCCCATGGGCGGTCACGGCCCGCAGATGCCGCAGCAGGGCCCCGGTGGCGACAGCGCCGCGCGTGTCCTCTCGCTGGCTCAGCAGACCGCCGACCAGGCGATCGCCGAGGCCCGTTCCGAGGCCAACAAGATCGTCGGCGAGGCCCGCAGCCGCGCCGAGGGTCTGGAGCGCGACGCCCGTGCCAAGGCCGACGCCCTGGAGCGGGACGCGCAGGAGAAGCACCGCGTCGCGATGGGTTCCCTGGAGTCCGCTCGCGCCACGCTGGAGCGCAAGGTCGAGGACCTGCGAGGCTTCGAGCGCGAGTACCGCACGCGGCTGAAGTCCTACCTGGAGTCGCAGCTGCGCCAGCTGGAGACGCAGGCGGACGACTCGCTCGCTCCGCCGCGCACCCCGGCCACGGCCTCCCTGCCGTCGCCCTCCGCGCCCTCGATGGCCCCGGCAGGCGCCAGCGCGCCGTCGTACGGCGGCAACCAGGGCATGGGTGGCGGTCCGGCACCTGCGGCGCCGTCCTACGGCGGGCAGCAGCAGATGTCGCCGGCCATGACCCAGCCGATGGCTCCGGTGCGGCCCCAGGGGCCGTCGCCGATGCAGCAGGCGCCCTCGCCGATGCGCGGGTTCCTCATCGACGAGGACGACAACTGACGGCCTCTAGTACGCCTTAGGCGTCGGCAGCGTTCAGGGCGGGGCCCCCGGATTCCGGGGGCCCCGCCCTTTTGTGCGGTCGTTGGGGCATCTGTGCGTGGGTACGCAACGCCGAAGGCCCGGGGCCCGCCAGAAATATCTGGCGGCCCCGGGCCTTCTTCGCGTGTGCGTGGGGCGGGGCGGGGTTTGTTTCGCCCGCTCCGCCCCTGCCCGTCCCGTACCTGGGGGCTGCGCCCCCTGGCCCCCGCGTTGCGTTTCGGCTGCGGGTGGGTGGGGGCTTGTCGCGCAGTTCCCCGCGCCCCTTGCGGGGCGGCGGGGGGCGAGAAGCCCTGCGCCGCCCCCCGGTGCTACGCCTTGCGGAGGCGGAACGTCAGGGACAGGGAGTCGTCCGTGAACGGGGTGCCGTAGGTGTCGTCGGCCTCGCCCTGGGCGAAGTCCGTGGCGAGGACTTCGTCGGCGATGAGGTCGGAGTGTTCGGACAGAGCCGCGATGACGGCCGGGTCCGTGGAGGTCCAGCGGAGCGCGATGCGGTCGGCCACGTCGAGGCCGCTGTTCTTGCGGGCCTCCTGGATCAGCCGGATCGCGTCCCGGGCGAGACCCGCCTGACGCAGCTCCTCCGTGATCTCCAGGTCCAGTGCGACCGTCGCGCCCGAGTCGGAAGCCACCGACCAGCCCTCGCGCGGGGTCTCCGTGATGATCACCTCGTCCGGGGCCAGCGTCACCGTCTCACCGTCGACCTCCACCGACGCCGTGCCCTCGCGCAGGGCCAGCGACAGCGCCGCCGCGTCCGTCTCGGCGATGGCCTTCGCGACCGCCTGGACGCCCTTGCCGAAGCGCTTGCCGAGCGCGCGGAAGTTCGCCTTGGCGGTGGTGTCGACCAGTGAGCCGCCGACTTCGGAGAGTGAGGCGAGGGAGCTGACGTTCAGCTCTTCCGTGATCTGCGCGTGCAGCTCGCGGTCGAGCGTCTCGAAGCCCACCGCCGCGACCAGCGCGCGGGACAGCGGCTGGCGCGTCTTCACGCCCGACTCCGCGCGCGTGGCACGGCCGAGCTCCACGAGACGGCGTACCAGCACCATCTGCCTCGACAGCTCGGGGTCGATGGCGGACAGGTCCGCTTCCGGCCAGGAGGAGAGGTGCACGGACTCCGGGGCGCCCGGCGTGACCGGGACGACCAGGTCCTGCCAGACCCGCTCGGTGATGAACGGGGTCAGCGGGGCCATCAGGCGCGTGACCGTCTCCACGACCTCGTGCAGCGTGCGCAGCGCGGCCTTGTCGCCCTGCCAGAAGCGACGACGCGAGCGGCGCACGTACCAGTTGGACAGGTCGTCGACGAACGCCGAGAGGAGCTTTCCGGCGCGCTGGGTGTCGTACGCCTCCAGAGCCTGCGTCACCTGGTCGGTGAGCGCGTGGAGTTCGGAGAGCAGCCAGCGGTCGAGGACCGGGCGGTCCGCCGGGGCCGGGTCGGCCTGGCTGGGCGCCCAGTCGGAGGTGCGGGCGTAGAGGGCCTGGAAAGCGACCGTGTTCCAGTAGGTGAGGAGGGTCTTGCGCACCACCTCCTGGATCGTGCCGTGGCCCACGCGGCGCGCTGCCCACGGGGAGCCACCCGCCGCCATGAACCAGCGCACCGCGTCCGCGCCGTGCTGGTCCATCAGTGGGATCGGCTGCAGGATGTTGCCCAGGTGCTTGGACATCTTGCGGCCGTCCTCGGCGAGGATGTGGCCCAGGCACACGACGTTCTCGTACGAGGACTTGTCGAAGACCAGCGTGCCGACGGCCATGAGCGTGTAGAACCACCCACGCGTCTGGTCGATGGCCTCGCTGATGAACTGCGCCGGGTAGCGGCTCTCGAACAGTTCCTTGTTCTTGTACGGGTAGCCCCACTGCGCGAACGGCATCGAACCCGAGTCGTACCAGGCGTCGATGACCTCCGGGACGCGAGTCGCCGTCTGCTGACACTGAGGGCATGCGAACGTGACGTCGTCGATGAACGGGCGGTGCGGGTCCAGGCCCGACTGGTCGGTGCCGGTCAGCTCGGTGAGCTCCGCGCGGGAGCCGACGACGGTGAGGTGGTCGTCCTCGCAGCGCCAGATCGGCAGCGGGGTGCCCCAGTAGCGGTTGCGGGAGAGCGCCCAGTCGATGTTGTTGTTCAGCCAGTCGCCGTAGCGGCCGTGCTTGACCGACTCCGGGAACCAGTTGGTCTTCTCGTTCTCCTGGAGGAGGCGGTCCTTGACGGCCGTGGTGCGGATGTACCAGGACGGCTGCGCGTAGTAGAGCAGCGCGGTGTGGCAGCGCCAGCAGTGCGGGTAGCTGTGCTCGTACGGGATGTGCCTGAAGAGCAGACCGCGGTTCTGGAGGTCCTCGGTGAGCTTCTCGTCCGCCTTCTTGAAGAAGATGCCGCCCACGAGGGGGACGTCCTCCTCGAAGGTGCCGTCGGGGCGGACGGGGTTCACGACGGGCAGGCCGTAGGCGCGGCAGACCTTGAGGTCGTCCTCACCGAAGGCGGGGGACTGGTGGACCAGACCCGTACCGTCCTCGGTCGTCACGTACTCGGCGTTGACGACGTAGTGCGCTTCGGTGCCCTCGGGGAACTCCACCAGCTCGAACGGACGTTGATACGTCCAGCGCTCCATCTCGGCGCCGGTGAAGGTCTCTCCGGTGGTCTCCCAGCCCTCGCCGAGCGACTTCTCGACGAGCGGCTCGGCGACGACGAACTTCTCCTCGCCGTTCGTCGCGACCACGTAGGTGACCTCGGGGTGCGCGGCGACCGCGGTGTTGGAGACGAGCGTCCAGGGAGTCGTCGTCCACACCAGGAGCGCGGCCTGGCCGGCCAGCGGACCGGAGGTGAGCGGGAAACGGACGTAGACGGACGGGTCGACGACCGTCTCGTAGCCCTGCGCCAGCTCGTGGTCCGACAGGCCCGTGCCGCAGCGCGGGCACCAGGGGGCGACGCGGTGGTCCTGGACCAGCAGGCCCTTGTTGAAGATCTCCTTGAGCGACCACCACACGGACTCGATGTACTCGGGGTCCATCGTGCGGTAGGGGTCGTCGAGGTCGGTCCAGTAACCCATGCGGTTCGTCAGCGCGGCGAACGCGTCGGTGTGGCGGGTCACGGACTCGCGGCACTTGGCGTTGAACTCGGCGATGCCGTAGGCCTCGATGTCCTGCTTGCCGCTGAAGCCGAGCTCCTTCTCGACCGCCAGCTCCACGGGGAGGCCGTGGCAGTCCCAGCCGGCCTTGCGCGCCACGTGGTAGCCACGCATGGTGCGGAAGCGCGGGAAGACGTCCTTGAAGACGCGAGCCTCGATGTGGTGGGCGCCCGGCATGCCGTTGGCGGTGGGCGGGCCCTCGTAGAACACCCACTCGGGGCGGCCCTCGGACTGCTCAAGGCTCTTGGCGAAGATCTTCTGCTCGCGCCAGAAGTCGAGCACGGCGTGCTCGAGGGCGGGCAGGTCGACCTGGGCGGGCACCTGGCGGTACTGCGTCGGTTTCATCGGCGAGCTTCCTCCGGCGGACTTTCTGCCTTCCGTCCGGAGGGACGAGAGCCTGTGCTGCTACCTCGTAGCTGCTGCGGACGCCGTGTGCGGCGCGCTCCCGCGGTACCACCCTCCTTGGCTCCCCGGTGCCCGTGTGCACCAGTGAGCCCCCTCATTGGGGTCGCGATGCCGGGTCTACTGGCCCCCGTGGGGGTGTTCTGCCGGCGGCTCCGGGGTGATCTTCGCGTCGCGCTTGCCCCCGGGCTTCCACCGTCCCCGGGTCGCTCTTGGCCGCGTTCGCCGCTACTCGTCCCCATCCACGCTTCTCGCTCCGCCCAGTGTACGGCGCCGCGGCGACAGCGGCCGACCGGTTTTCCGGGGTGCCCCGGTGGCCTGCGCGGTGACCCGAATGGCGAGGCGCGGGTGTCCGGATCCTGGGACGCCGGGCCCGGCGGATTACCGGGCGGGGAGCTGGGCACAACGCATGCAGGCTCGGCGCGCGGGACCCGTGGGGCGGGCAAACGGAGGGTGTGCCCCGTTGCCGCGGGACAGAAGTCGATTTATCGTCCCAGCACGATTCGCGAGCGAGATCACGATATGTGAAGGGGCCGCGGCCATGGTGGCGAAGAAGACCGCCGTACAGCAGTCGGCGTCCAGCAGATCCACGGGTCCGGCGGCCAAGGACGTGGGTGGGAAGAAGAGCGCGCGGGTGGCGCCCGCGCCGGGCGCGGCCAAGCCGGTGAAGACGGCTTCCCAAGCGGCCACCAAGACGGCGTCCGAGACCGGGACGAAGGCGGCGACGAAGGCCGCGAGCAGGCAGACGGCCACGACGAAGACGGTGAACAAGAAGGTGGCCACGACGAAGACGGTGAACAAGAAGGTGGCCGCCACGAAGACCGTGAACAAGAAGGTGGCCACTACGAAGGCTGCGACGACCAAAGCGGCCGCTTCGAAGACGGCAGCGACCAAAACGGCAGCGACCAAAACGGCAGCCACCAAAACGGCTCCTACGAAGGCGACGGTTACGAAGACGGTCGTCAGGAAGGCCGACGCGAAGAAGCCGGCGGTGGCGAAGAAGGTGGTGGCCAAGAAGGCCACCGGAACCAAGGCCACCGGAACCAAGGCCGCCGCGACGGGGACCCTCCCGGAGGAGACGGCGCCGGCGAAGGACGCCGGGCCGAAGGGCGGCACCACGAAGAGGGCCGGTGCGAGGAGCGCGGCCGGGAAGAGCACCAGTACGGCCAAGAAGGCGGTCGCTTCCGCGGCCGAGGGCGCGGCCCAGGCCGCGAAGACGACGGGAGCCACGACGGTGGTTGCGAAGAAGACTCCTCCTGGCACGGCCACGGCGGCCAAGAAGCCCACCCCGGTCCCCAAGGCGCGGATCGCCGCTGCGGAACCCGGCGAGCTCGCGGTGCGCCCCGGTGAGGATCCCTGGACCCCGGAAGAGGTCGAGGGGGCGCGCGCGGAGCTGCAGTCGGAGGCGCTGCGGCTGCGCACCGAGATCTCGTCGTCCGAGCAGGCCCTCGTGGGCCTGATGCGCGACTCCGGCGACGGCGCGGGCGACGACCAGGCGGACACCGGCACCAAGAACATCACGCGCGAGCACGAGATGGCCCTCGCGGCCAACGCGCGCGAGATGCTCATCCAGACCGAGCGCGCCCTGGAGAAGCTCGACGCGGGCACCTACGGACTGTGCGAGAACTGCGGCAATCCCATCGGCAAGGCGCGGATGCAGGCCTTCCCGCGCGCCACCCTGTGCGTCGAGTGCAAGCAGAAGCAGGAACGGCATTAGCCGACCCACGGTCGAGCGGCAGCGGGATCGCCGTCACCGAAGGGCGCGGGAGGGCTCCTGAGCACATGGGCCCCGGGGGGTGTGACGTACCCTCGTCCTCAGTCAGGAACCTAGGTCGAGGGACTCACTCACGTGGCAGAGGCGGAGCGCATCATCGGTACGCCGGACATCCCGGGAGCGGCGGGGGCCGGTCCGGAGCAGTCCGACGGGAACGCGGTGTCGGGCGACCGGTCCGGATCGGACGAGTCGGCCACGGGCGAGCGGTCCGGCGCGGACTCGGCCGCGGACTCCGGAGCGGAGGAGACGCCGGCCAAGGACGAGCGGCCGAAGGGCAAGCGAAGGATCGCTGTCCTGTTCACGGTCGCCGTGCTGGCGTACGCCCTCGACCTCGTGAGCAAGATGATCGTGGTCGCGAAGCTGGAGCACCACGACTCGATCGAGATCGTCGGGGACTGGCTGAAGTTCGAGGCGATCCGCAACGCGGGCGCGGCCTTCGGCTTCGGCGAGGCCTTCACGATCATCTTCACGGTGATCGCCGCGGCCGTGATCGTGGTCATCGCCCGGCTCGCGCGCAAGCTCTACAGCCTGCCCTGGGCGATCGCGCTGGGCCTGCTCCTCGGCGGTGCGCTGGGCAACCTGACCGACCGGATCTTCCGCTCGCCCGGCGTCTTCGAGGGCGCGGTCGTCGACTTCATCGCGCCCAAGAACTTCGCGGTCTTCAACCTGGCCGACTCGGCGATCGTCTGCGGCGGCATCCTGATCGTGCTGCTGTCCTTCCGTGGGCTCGACCCCGACGGGACCGTCCACCAGGACTGACCCCGCGAGGTGCCCTCCGCGGGCACTGATGTTCGGGCAGTGGTCAAGTGGTGTCGGACCCGTCCGGCATACTCGACGGGTGAGCACGATTCCCGAGATCCGTACCCTGCCCGTGCCCGACGGCCTGGAGGGCGAGCGCGTCGACGCCGCCATCTCCCGCATGTTCGGCTTCTCCCGCACGAAGGCCGCCGAGCTCGCCGCGGCGGGGAAGGTCACGGTCGACGGCTCGGTGGTCGGCAAGTCCGAGCGGGTGCAGGGCGGCGCCTGGCTCGAGGTCGAGATGCCGCAGGCGCCCGCGCCCGTGCAGATCGTCGCCGAGCCCGTCGAGGGCATGGAGATCGTGCACGACGACGATGACGTGGTCGTGATCGTCAAGCCGGTCGGCGTGGCCGCGCACCCCAGCCCCGGCTGGTCGGGCCCGACTGTCATCGGTGGTCTCGCGGCCGCCGGCTACCGGATCTCGACCTCCGGAGCCTCCGAGCGCCAGGGCATCGTGCACCGCCTCGACGTGGGCACCTCGGGCCTGATGGTGGTCGCCAAGTCGGAGTACGCGTACACCTCGCTCAAGCGCCAGTTCAAGGAGCGCACGGTCGACAAGCGCTACCACACGCTCGTGCAGGGCCACCCGGACCCGACCAGCGGCACCATCGACGCGCCCATCGGACGCCACCCGAACCTCGACTACAAGTGGGCGGTCACGGCCGAGGGCAAGCCGTCCATCACGCACTACGACCTGGTCGAGGCGTTCCGCGCGGCCTCGCTGCTCGACGTCAAGCTGGAGACGGGGCGCACGCACCAGATCCGCGTCCACATGGCGGCCCACCGGCACCCCTGCGTCGGCGACCTGACGTACGGCGCGGACCCGACGCTCGCCAAGCGGCTCGGCCTCACCCGGCAGTGGCTGCACGCGGTGCGGCTCGGCTTCGAGCACCCCGGCGACGGGCAGTGGGTGGAGTTCGGGAGCGACTACCCCGAGGACCTGCAGAAGGCGCTCGACAAGGTGCGCGAGGAGAGCTACGCGTGAGCGCGCCCCACGAGGCGCGGAGCGGCTCCTACGTGCTGCGGGTGGCCGAGGACGCCGCCGACCGCGAGGCGTGCTTCGCGGTGCGCAAAGAGGTCTTCGTCGGGGAACAGGGTGTCCCCGAGGACATCGAGTACGACGCGTACGACGCCGGCGCCCTGCATGTGCTGGCGGTCCGGGAGGACGGGGTGCCGCTCGGCACCGGGCGGCTCCTGTACGGCGAGGCGGCGGCCGCGAAGACCGACGGCGACCCCACCGTCGGCTCGCTCGGTCGGCTCGCCGTGACGCGGGAGGCGCGCGGGCTCGGCGTCGGCGCCGCCCTCGTACGCGCCATCGAGGACGCGGCACGCGCGCGTGGACTGGCCGCGGTGGACCTGCACGCGCAGACGCACGCGCTGGGGTTCTACGAGCGGCTGGGGTACGTGGCGTACGGCGAGGAGTTCCCGGACGCGGGCATTCCGCACCGGGCGATGCAGCGCTCTCTGTAGACCGGGCGATGCGGCGCTCTCTGTAGACCGGGCGATGCGGCTCCCTCTGGAACAGGGGGCGCCTGTAGCGGGCGTTTTCCTTCCCACAGGCCGGCCCGCCGTCAGGTGCTGCCGCGCTGGTGGCCGTCGCGGCGGAAAGAATGAGCGCGTGGCAGGCTGGAGGTCTGGCCGCCCTTGATCGCCTAGACCTCGCCGGAGCGCTGACCGTGGACCAGCTGGCCCTGCTGTTCATGCTGCTCCTCGGGGCCGTGGTGAGCGTCCCGGTGGGGGACCGGCTCCGGCTGCCGGCGCCGGTGCTGATGACGCTTCTCGGGATCGTGCTGGCCGTGCTGGACTTCGTGCCCAACGTGAACATCCGGCCGGACCTGATCCTGCCTCTGTTGTTGCCGCCGCTGCTGTACGCCTCGGCGCGGCGGACGTCCTGGAGGCAGTTCGCCGCCAACAAGCGGCCGATCTTCCTGCTGGCCGTGGCGCTGGTGTTCGTCACCACCGCGGCCGTGGCGGTCGTCGCCACCGCGATCGTGCCGGGCCTGCCCATCGCGGCCGCCGTGGCGCTCGGAGCGCTGGTGGCGCCGCCCGACCCGGTCGCGGCGACCGCCGTCGCGGGACAGCTCGGGCTGCCGCGCCGGCTGGTGTCGATCCTGGAGGGGGAGGGGCTCTTCAACGACGTGACGGCCATCGTGCTGTACCACGTCGCGATCGCCGCCGTCGTCAGCGGATCCTTCTCGCCGTGGAAGGCCGGGCTCGACCTCGTGCTGTCCGCTGTCGTCGCGCTGGTCATCGGGGTGGCACTCGGCTGGGCCGCGAACAAGCTGATGGACCTGCTCGGCGACGCCACGCTGCAGATCGGGCTGACGCTGCTCGTGCCGTACGCCTCGTACGTCCTCGCCGAGGAGCTGCACGGGTCCGGGGTGCTCGCCGTGCTCACCGCCGCGCTGTTCCTCGCGGAGTACGCCACCGACGCCGACGACGTCATGACGCGGCTCGCCGGATACACGTTCTGGGATGTGGTGGACACGCTCGTCACCGGGGTCGCGTTCGGCCTGATCGGTCTTGAGCTGCACAACGCGATCAGGACGGCGGCCGGGCGATGGAGCGAGATGCTCGGGTGGGCCGCGGCGATCGTGGTCGTGGTGGTACTCGTACGGCTGGTGTGGCTGTTGCCGGCCACCTGGCTGACCAAACGGCTGCACGCGAAACGGGACTACGACGAGGAGATTCCGACCTCGTGGCGGGAGACCGTCGTGATGTGGTGGTCGGGGATGCGGGGCGTCGCGTCGGTGGCCCTGGCGCTGGCGATTCCGCTGAAGACGGACGACGGATCGGCGTTCCCGGACCGGGACGAGATCGTGTTCATCGCGTTCGGAGTGATCATGGCGACGCTCGTACTGCAGGGGCTCACGCTGCCCTGGCTGGTCAGGAAGCTCGGGGTGCGGGCCGACACGGATGTCGAGAAGGCCTTCGAGAAGGAGCTGGCGATCCGGGCCGCGAAGGCGGCGAAGCGGAGGCTGAAGGAGATCGAGGAGGTCGAGGAACTGCCGGAAGAGGTGTCCGAGCAGTTGCTGAAGCGGGCCTTCGACATCGGGGTGCGGATCAGTCCCGACATGGGGGACGAGGAGCGCAGGGAGGCCTACGAGCAGCGGGCTCGGCGGGTCAAGAGGATGCGGCGGATTCAGGGCGAGATGATGAGCGCGGCCCGGCACGAGGTGTTGTCGGCGCGGAGTGAACCGGGAGCCGATCCGGAGATCGTGGACCGGGTGTTGCGCCACCTGGACGTACGCAGCTTGCGGTGACGCCGCGCTGAGCGTTGACGGGTGCTCGCCCGCCCGGGCACAGCCTGCTTCTGACCGGCTGACTGGTGCGGGTCTTCCGTGGGTGGTTCCCGCCGTCGATGGGTGCGGGTTCGTAGGATCGGTTCATGGCGCGCAACGTGGTGATCAGCGGTGGCGGTACGGGGATCGGGCTGGCGGCGGCCCAGGTGTTCGCCGCGGACGGAGATCGGGTGCTGCTGCTCGGGCGGCGGGCCGAGATGTTGGAGAAGGCCGGGGTGCCCGGGGCGCTCACGTACGCCGCCGATCTGAGTGATCCGCACAGTGTGCGCGGTGTCGCCGAGTTCGTGGGGAACGAGTTCGGCACGGTGGACGTGCTGGTGCACAGTGCCGGCGGCGCCGGGAATCTGGAACCGAAGGCCGAGACCGAGGACCCGCTCGAAGCCGTCGCACACAACTGGACCGTCAACTTCCGGCTCAACACGCTGACGGCGGTCCTGCTCACGGAGGCCTTGCGCGAGCGGCTGGCCTCGCCCGGCGGACGGCTGCTGTTCCTGAGCTCCATCGCCGCCTACCGGGGATCCGGCAGCGGCGCGTACGCGGCGTCCAAGGCCGCGCTGCACCCGTACGCCTACGATCTGGCCCGGGAGTTGGGGCCGCGGGGCATCACCGTGAACGTGGTGGCGCCCGGCTATGTCGAGGACACCGGGTTCTTCGGCGGCGAGATCGAACCGGCCCGGCGGGAGCGGCTCGTCGCGGAGACCTCGACGGGGCGGGCCGGTACGCCCGGGGACGTCGCCGGGACTCTCCACTGGCTGGCGTCGCCGAGCGCCGGACACATCACCGCGCAGGTGATCCAGGTCAACGGGGGCGCGGAACGCGGGCATTGAGCCCCCGTTCCGCGCCGGGACCCGGGGCAACGGCTTGACCTAGGGGGTTTCTGATGGATCTCCGTGGAAGAAGGAGCGGCGTTCGGTGCGTGCTCTCGGCGTGCCGGGCGGAAGTCCTCGATGGGGGTCCCCCCGCGCGAGCGAAGCCGAGCGTGGGGGAGGAGCTACTAGGGCTTTTGTCCGGTGCGGCGAGAGTGCGTGCCGGGCGTCGCGACGCCGCGGAGATCCATCAGAAGCCCCCTAGCCCGTCCGGCCGGAGGGTCAACCGCGGCCCGGCCCCGTCCGTGGTGGCTCGTGCGGGGTCCGACCGTGATCAGGACGGGCCGCAGCCCCGTCCGCTCCATCCGATTCGACCCGCACCGCACGTGGTGCCCGGCCCGGCGGCAGCATCGCTTCCGCCGTGTTGACGCGGGGGAGCGCGTAGGGGTGCTCCTCGGTCAGCCAGCGGATCATCTGCTCGCGGACCGTGACCCGGACCGTCCAGATGTCGTCCGCGTCCTTCGCGGTGACCAGGGCACGTACCTGCATGGTGTTCGGCGTCGAGTCGGTGACCGCCAGCCCGTAGTCGCGGCCGTCCCAGGCCGGGGATTCGCGCAGGATGTCGCGCAGCTTCTCGCGCATCGCCTCCACGGGCGCGGAGTGGTCGACGTGGAAGAAGACGATGCCGGTCATCTGGGGAGTGCCGCGCGACCAGTTCTCGAAGGGCTTGGACGTGAAGTACGAGACCGGCATGGTGATCCGGCGTTCGTCCCACGTCCGTACCGTCAGGAACGTCAGCGTGATCTCCTCGACCGTGCCCCACTCGCCGTCCACCACGACGGTGTCGCCGAGGCGCACCATGTCGCCGAAGGCGATCTGCAGCCCGGCGAAGAGGTTGGCGAGCGTGGACTGCGCGGCGACACCGGCGACGATGCCGAGGATCCCGGCCGAGGCGAGCAGCGAGGCACCGGCGGCGCGCATCGCCGGGAACGTGAGCAGCATCGACGCGATCGCCACCACAGCGACGATCGCGGACACCACGCGCTGGATCAGCGTCACCTGCGTGCGCACCCGGCGGACCCTCGCCGGGTCGCGGTGGGCGGCGGCGTAGCGGGTGTACGAGGTCTCGACGATCGCCGTCGCGATGCGTACCACCAGCCACGCGGCGGACCCGATGAGGGTCAGCGTCAGGGCCCGGCCGACGCCGACCCGGTGTTCCATCAGCAGCTTCGCCTGGTCGTACGAGCCTCTGAGCAGGGCCGCGAACAGGACGAGCTGGAAGGGGACACGGCCGCGTCGGAGCAGACCCCACAGCGGGGTGGCCTCGTGGTGCCGGTCGTCGGCCCGTCGCAGCAGGTGGTCCACGGCCCACCCGATGAGCAGCGTGAGCACGACCGAGCCACCTATGACGATCAGCGGGCGCAGTACGTTCACCATGCCTGAGACCGTAACCGGCCGCGGGCGACGATGAACATGTGATGCCGGGACGGAAGTGGGTACGGCCGCCACCCGGCGTTGTCGGTCCCGGCTGGCACCATGGGGCTCATGAACATCATGCTCTTTCACTCGACCTACGGGCCCCGGCCCGCGGTGCGCGCCGCGGCGGACCGGCTGCGCGCCGCGGGACACGAGGTGTGGACGCCCGATCTCTTCGACGGGCGCACCTTCGAGACCGTGGAGGAGGGCATGGCCTTCAACGAGGAGATCGGCAAGGACGAGCTGCTCAAGCGCGCGGTCCTGGCCGCCGCCCCCTACTCCGAGCGCGGCCTGGTCTACGCGGGATTCTCGCTCGGCGCCTCCATCGCGCAGACCCTGGCACTCGGCGACGAGAAGGCCCGCGGACTGCTGCTCCTGCACGGCACGTCGGACATCGCTCAGAGCGCGTCGGTGGACGAGCTGCCGGTCCAGCTGCATGTCGCCGAGCCCGACCAGTTCGAGACGGACGACTGGCTGAGTGCCTGGTATCTCCAGATGCAGAGAGCGGGGGCCGACGTGGAGATCTACCGGTACGCCGGTGCCGGTCACCTGTACACCGACCCCGACCTGCCCGACTACGACGGGGAGGCGGCCGAGGCCACCTGGAAGGTGGCGCTCGGCTTCCTCGACAGTCTGTAGGCCCCTACGACGCCGACGGTCCGCAGAGCCCTGCGACGCCGACGGTCCGCAGAGCCCGACAACGCCGACGGTCCGCAGAGCCCAACGGCCCTTACACCGGGTCGTACGTCCGCTCCACCTTCTGCGTGCCGGTGCGCGTGCGGTACGAACGCACCCAGGACGAGGTCGCGTTCCGGTCCGTGCGGTCGGAGAGCACGTAGTAGTCCATCTGCGCGCGGTCGGCGGTGATGTCCAGGACGCCGTAACCGTGGCGGTCGGTGTCGACCCAGTGGACGTGCCGGTTGGCCGCGCGGATGATCGGCGAGGCCACGGCGGAGACGGTGCCCTCCGGGACCTTGACGATGTCGTCGAGGTTGTCGGAGGTCACCGAGGTGACCACGAACTCCGTGGCGGCCGAGGCGGACAGCGGGTACGTACCGGCGTCGACCGGCACGTCGTTGGCCCAGGCCATGTGGATGTCGCCGGTCAGGAAGACCGTGTTGCGGATCGCGTTCGCACGCAGATGCGCGAGCAGTTCGCGGCGGTCGTCCGTGTAGCCGTCCCACTGGTCGGTGTTGAGGGCGATGCCCTCCTTCGGCAGTCCGAGCAGCTCGGCGAGCGGCTTGAGCAGGTCCGCGGGGAGCGAGCCCACCGAGAACGGCGAGATCATCACCGAGTTGCCGACCAGACGCCAGCTGGTGTCGGAGGCCTTGAGCCCGGCCTTCAGCCAGTCGAGCTGGGCCCGGCCGGTGATCGTACGGTCCGGGTCGTCGACCGAGCCGCTGCCCGTGGACGCCTGCTGCGAGCGGAAGGACCGCAGGTCGAGCAGCGAGAGGTCGGCGAGCTTGCCGAAGCGCAGCCGGCGGTAGGTGGTGCCCGCGACCGCCGGGCGGACCGGCATCCACTCGAAGTAGGCCTGCTTCGCGGCGGCCTGACGTGCCGACCAGGTGCCCTCGGCGCCCTCGGTGTGGTTGACGGCACCGCCCGACCAGGAGTTGTCGGCGAACTCGTGGTCGTCCCAGATCGCGACGACAGGCGCCTTGTGGTGCAGCGCCTGCAGATCCGGGTCGGTCTTGTAACGACCGTGCCGGGTGCGGTAGTCGGCGAGGGTGAGGATCTCGTTGGCGGGGGCGTGCGGCCGTACGACCGTGCCACGCGCCGCGTACTCACCGGACTTGTACTCGTAGATGTAGTCGCCCAGGTGCAGCCAGGCGTCCAGGTCGCCGCGCGCGGCCAGGTGGCGGTACGGCGAGAAGTAGCCCGCCTCCCAGTTGGCGCAGGAGACCACGCCGAAGCGCAGACCGGCCACGGCGGCGTCGGCGGCCGGGGCGGTGCGGGTGCGGGCGACGGGCGAGTCGGTGCCGCCGGCGGAGAAGCGGAACCAGTAGTCCGTGGCCGGTTCCAGGCCGCGGATGTCCGCCTTGACCGTGTGGTCGGAGGAGGCCGTCGCGGTGGTGGAGCCCTTGGCGACGATCGTGTTGAACGCCTTGTCCTTGGCGACGGTCCAGCTGACCTCGGTGTCCGGGCCCAGCCCGGAGCCGGGTATCGCCTCGGAGGTGGGCGTCACTCGGGTCCACAGCAGGACGCCGTCGGGCAGCGGATCGCCGGAGGCGACACCGTGCAGAAAGGCGGGGGCTTCGGCGGCTCGGGCCGGCAGAGCTGCCGCGAGCGGGGCGGCGAGGACCGCGGTGGCGGCCGCGGCCTTGACGACCGTACGGCGGCGCGGGGCGCGGGAGTTGACGGCGCCCGGAACGTCTTGCGGCTCGGAAGATCTGTATCGACTGGTCACGGGCGATCAGGTTACCGATCAGTACAGGCCAAGAGCGGGCGAACTGACAAAAGTTCGCCCGCTCTTCGAGTACTGGCCGCCCAACGCGCCCGTCGGCGGGGGCAGGTGCCCCGGTGCCGGTGGCTCAGGCCTTGAGCGCCCCGTCGATCGCCGTGGTGAACTCGGCCACCGTCATCGGCGCGTTCTTGCCGTCGGAGCCGGTGAGCTTCTTGCCGTCCATCACCAGGCTCGGCGTGCCGGTGACGTCGTCCTTGTTCGTGTTGAACGTCTCCGACATGGCCAGCGCCCAGGCGTCGTACTTGCCGTCCTTGACGGCGTTCTGGAACGTCGTGTTGTTCTTGAGCGCGCCGACCGTGTCCGCCACCTTGATCAGGTAGTCGTCGCTCTTGAACTTGTCGTCCGTCTCCTCGGGGTGGTACTTCGCCGAGTAGAGCGCGGTCTTGTACTCCAGGAAGGCTTCCGGGCTCACGTTCAGCGCGGCACCCAGGGCGCTCAGCGCGTTCTTGGAGCCCTCGCCGCGGGAGCCGATCTGGATCTTGCCCTTCTTGTCGGAGTCGCCGTCGAGGAACGTGCCGCCGATGTACTGGATCTTGAACTTGCCGGCGTCGAAGTCCTTCTTGAGGGTCGAGCCGACGGTCTGCTCGAACTGCGCGCAGACCGGGCAGCGCGGGTCTTCGTACAGCTTCAGGGTCTTCTTCGCGGTGCTCTTGCCGAGGACGACGGTCGTACCGTTCGTGCCCGTGGTGTTGGCCGGCGTGACGATCTTGTCGTCCTTGGCGGACTCCCAGTAGGTGGGCTTGTTGTTCTGTACGACGGCGTAGCCGATGCCGCCGGCGATCGCGAGGACGGCGACGAGGGAGCCGGCCACGATGGCCTGCCGCTTGATCTTGTCGCGCTTGGCCTGGCGCTCGCGCTCCAGGCGCAGCTTCTCACGGGCCGCCGCCTTCGCCGCCTGGCTGTTCCGCTTGCTCATTGTGGTGATCTCCATGGGGGACGCGCACATGCCGTACGCGAGATACGTATGGGGGACTGCTGGTGCTCAGGTGCTGTCGCTCAGCGAGTGCTGCCGCCGGGGCGGACTGCTGCCGCTCAGGCGGACTTGCTCACGCGAAAGCGACCGAGCACGGCGGTCCACGCCGTCCCAGGGAGTGCACGAACAGGCGCGTACGGACGGTGGCCGTCGGGCCGTTGGGGCGCGGCAGCCGGCGGACCGGAGCGAGCCGTACGGTCACCGCGGCGACCGCGATCAGCAGCGGCCGGAAGGTGGCGGCGGCCACGGCGCGCAGCAGCTGGTCCAGGGCCCGCTCGCCTCGGCGCAGCCAGGCGGCCGCGAGGAGCCCGACGCCGACGTGCGCGCCGAGCAGCAGCCAGGCGGCGGCCGGGTCGGCGTGCGCGAGCAGGGCCGCCGCGCGGTCGGTGCCGGTCACCTGTGCCAGCGGGGTGCCCACATTGCCGCCGCCGCACAGCACGTCGAAGCCGACCGAGCGCAGCGGGCCCGCGACCGGGCCGCCCGCCCTGCCGTAACAGACGTGCTGACCCGTGGTGAACACGGTGTCGGCCGCCAGCTCCAGCGGGATCAGCAGGGCCGCGATCCGCCCGAAGCCGCGCTCGCGGCCGGCCAGCGCGTACGCGATGACGAAGACGGCGGCGGCGATCGCGGCCACGGTGCTCAGCGGCAGCGGGACCCGGGACAGCAGCACGTGCGACGCGGTGGAGAGCGTCACGACGACAGCAGTGAACAGCGCCGCGCGCACGGCTCTGAGCTGGGTCCCGGATATGTCCATGGCGGAGGAGAGTCTCCCACGCGCTCCCGTAAGGGCTCCCTAAAGGGTTCCTATGCGTTACGGGAGCGTTGTGAGTCCGTCGTCGGCGTGCCTACAGGCCCGGAATCCGGCCGTTGCGGAACAGGTCCACGAAGATCTGGTGGTCGCCGCGCGCGCGTGCGCCGTAGCTGTGCGCGAAGTCCACCAGGAGGCCCGCGAAGCCGTCCTCGTCGGCCGCGATCGCCGCGTCGATGGCCCGCTCCGTGGAGAACGGGACCAGCTCCGAGTGGCCGCTCTCGTCGTCCGCCGCCGCGTGCATCGTGGCCGTGGCCCGGCCGAGGTCCGCGACGACCGCGGAGATCTCCTCGGAGTCGTCGATGTCGCCCCAGTCCAGGTCGACCGCGTACGGCGACACCTCGGCGACCAGCTGGCCCGCGCCGTCCAGCTCGGTCCAGCCCAGCCACGGGTCGGCGTGGGCCTGGAGCGCGCGCTGGGAGATCACCGTGCGGTGGCCCTCGTGCTGGAAGTACTCGCGGATCGCGGAGTCCGTGATGTGCCGGGAGACGGCCGGGGTCTGGGCCTGCTTGATGTAGATCACGACATCGTTCTCCAGGGCGTCGCTGTTGCCCTCCAGAAGGATGTTGTACGACGGCAGACCGGCCGAGCCGATGCCGATGCCGCGGCGGCCGACGACGTCCTTCACGCGGTACGAGTCCGGGCGGGCCAGAGAGGACTCCGGGAGCGTCTCCAGGTAGCCGTCGAACGCGGCGAGGACCTTGTAGCGGGTGGCCGCGTCCAGCTCGATGGAGCCGCCGCCCGGCGCGAAGCGGCGCTCGAAGTCACGGATCTCGGTCATCGAGTCGAGCAGCCCGAAGCGGGTCAGCGAGCGGGCGTCGCGCAGCGCGTCCAGGAGCGGGCCCTCGGCGGTGTCCAGCGTGAAGGGCGGCACCTCGTCGCTCTTGGCGCCGGTGGCCAGGGCGTGGATGCGCTCGCGGTAGCCGGCCGCGTACACCTTGACGAGTTCGGTGATCTGCTCGTCGCTGAGCGCCTTGGCGTAGCCGATGAGCGCCACGGAGGCCGCGAAGCGCTTGAGGTCCCAGGTGAAGGGGCCGACGTAGGCCTCGTCGAAGTCGTTCACATTGAAGATCAGACGGCCCTGGGCGTCCATGTACGTGCCGAAGTTCTCGGCGTGCAGGTCGCCGTGGATCCAGACCCGGGAGGTCCGCTCGTCCAGGTATGGTCCGCCCCGCTTGTCCTGTTCGAGATCGTGGTAGAAGAGGCCCGCCGTGCCCCGGTAGAACGCGAAGGCGGAGGCCGCCATCTTGCGGAACTTCACGCGGAACGCGGCCGGGTCGGCGGCCAGGAGCTCGCCGAAGGCGGTGTCGAAGACGGCGAGGATCTGCTCGCCGCGTTGCTCGGCGCTGAGCTGCGGGACCGACATCGCTGGGTGCCTCCTGGTGCAGGTGGTGCGTGACATGGGGGACGGGCGCGCCGCCCCTGGGGACATGGTGGTCCGTCCACCTCCAACGGACGACGAACCGCCGGAGTGCCCGGATTCCGTCGACGACGGTACGCCGTGGGATCCGAGTACCCCGGATGAAGGTACGTGTGATCCCCCGCGGAGTGTCAGTGGCCCGGCATAGACTTCGACGCTGTCCCCCCAGACTGTCCGCAGCCTGTCGACGATTGTTCTTCTTGGAGGCCGAAGCCGTGTCAAAGCCGCCGTTCACGCACCTGCACGTCCACACCCAGTACTCGCTGCTGGACGGTGCCGCGCGGCTCAAGGACATGTTCAATGCCTGCAACGAGATGGGCATGACGCACATCGCGATGAGCGACCACGGCAACCTCCACGGGGCGTACGACTTCTTCCACACGGCGAAGAAGGCGGGCGTCACGCCGATCATCGGCATCGAGGCGTACGTCGCTCCGGAGTCCCGGCGCAACAAGCGCAAGATCCAGTGGGGCCAGCCGCACCAGAAGCGCGACGACGTGTCCGGTTCGGGTGGTTACACGCACAAGACGATCTGGGCGTCGAACAAGACGGGCCTGCACAACCTCTTCCGGCTCTCCTCGGACGCGTACGCCGAGGGCTGGCTGCAGAAGTGGCCGCGCATGGACAAGGAGACCATCTCCCAGTGGTCCGAGGGGCTCATCGCCTCCACCGGCTGCCCCTCCGGTGAGCTGCAGACGCGGCTGCGCCTCGGCCAGTACGACGAGGCCCTGAAGTCGGCCGCCGAGTACCAGGACATCTTCGGCAAGGACCGGTACTTCCTGGAGCTGATGGACCACGGCATCGAGATCGAGCGCCGGGTCCGCGACGGTCTCCTGGAGATCGGCAAGAAGCTCGGCATCCCGCCCCTGGTGACGAACGACTCGCACTACACGTACGCGCACGAGGCGACCGCGCACGACGCCCTGCTGTGCATTCAGACCGGCAAGAACCTCTCCGACCCGGACCGCTTCCGCTTCGACGGCACCGGCTACTACCTGAAGTCCACGGACGAGATGTACGCCGTCGACTCCTCGGACGCCTGGCAGGAGGGCTGTGCCAACACCCTCCTGGTGGCCGAACAGATCGACACCTCCGGCATGTTCGAGGCGAAGAACCTCATGCCGAAGTTCGACATCCCCGAGGGGTTCACCGAGGTCACCTGGTTCAAGGAGGAGGTCCGCCTCGGCATGGAGCGCCGCTTCCCGGGCGGCATCCCCGAGGACCGCCAGAAGCAGGTCGAGTACGAGATGGACGTCATCATCCAGATGGGGTTCCCCGGCTACTTCCTCGTGGTCGCCGACTTCATCATGTGGGCCAAGAAGCAGGGCATCGCGGTCGGCCCGGGCCGTGGTTCGGCGGCCGGTTCGATCGTCGCGTACGCCATGGGCATCACCGACCTCGACCCGATCCCGCACGGTCTGATCTTCGAGCGGTTCCTCAACCCCGAGCGCGTCTCCATGCCCGATGTCGACATCGACTTCGACGAGCGCAGGCGCGTCGAAGTGATCAGGTATGTGACGGAGAAGTACGGCGCCGACAAGGTCGCCATGATCGGCACCTACGGCAAGATCAAGGCCAAGAACGCGATCAAGGACTCCGCGCGCGTGCTGGGCTACCCGTACGCGATGGGCGACCGCCTCACCAAGGCGATGCCCGCCGACGTCCTCGGCAAGGGCATCGACCTCAGCGGCATCACCGACTCCTCGCACCCGCGCTACAGCGAGGCCGGCGAGATCCGGGCGATGTACGAGAACGAGCCGGATGTGAAGAAGGTCATCGACACCGCCAAGGGTGTCGAAGGCCTGGTCCGGCAGATGGGCGTGCACGCCGCCGGCGTCATCATGTCCAGCGAGCCCATCGTCGACCACGCCCCGGTCTGGGTGCGGCACACGGACGGCGTGACGATCACACAGTGGGACTACCCGCAGTGCGAGTCGCTCGGCCTGCTGAAGATGGACTTCCTCGGCCTGCGCAACCTGACGATCATGGACGACGCCGTCAAGATGGTGAAGTCCAACAAGGGCATCGACCTCGACCTGCTGGCCCTCCCGCTCGACGATCCGAAGACCTTCGAACTGCTCCAACGTGGCGAGACCCTCGGTGTCTTCCAGTTCGACGGCGGCCCCATGCGCTCGCTGCTGCGCCTGATGAAGCCCGACAACTTCGAAGACATCTCCGCCGTCTCGGCGCTCTACCGTCCCGGCCCGATGGGCATGGACTCGCACACGAACTACGCCCTGCGCAAGAACAAGCTCCAGGAGATCACCCCGATCCACAAGGAGCTCGAAGAGCCCCTCGAAGAGGTCCTGGCAGTCACCTACGGCCTGATCGTCTACCAGGAGCAGGTGCAGAAGGCCGCCCAGATCATCGCCGGGTACTCGCTCGGCGAGGCCGACATCCTCCGCCGCGTGATGGGCAAGAAGAAGCCCGACGAGCTGGCGAAGAACTTCACCATCTTCCAGGCCGGCGCCCAGAAGAACGGCTACAGCGACGAGGCCATCCAGGCCCTGTGGGACGTGCTGGTCCCCTTCGCCGGCTACGCCTTCAACAAGGCCCACTCGGCCGCGTACGGTCTGGTCTCGTACTGGACCGCCTACCTGAAGGCGAACTTCCCGGCGGAGTACATGGCGGGCCTGCTCACCTCGGTCAAGGACGACAAGGACAAGTCCGCGATCTATCTGAACGAGTGCCGGCGCATGGGCATCAAGGTGCTCCCGCCCAACGTGAACGAGTCGGAGCAGAACTTCGCCGCGCAGGGCGACGACGTGATCCTCTTCGGCCTCTCCGCCGTCCGCAACGTCGGTACGAACGTCGTCGAGTCGATCATCAAGAGCCGCAAGGCCAAGGGGAAGTACGCCTCCTTCCCGGATTACCTGGACAAGGTCGAGGCGGTCGCCTGCAACAAGCGCACCACGGAATCGCTGATCAAGGCGGGCGCGTTCGACACGATGGGGCACACCCGCAAGGGCCTCACCGCTCAGTTCGAGCCGATGATCGACAACGTGGTGCAGGTCAAGCGCAAGGAGGCCGAGGGGCAGTTCGACCTCTTCGGCGGCATGGGCGAGGAGGAGACCAGCGAGCCCGGCTTCGGACTCGACGTCGAGTTCACGACCGACGAGTGGGACAAGGCCTATCTGCTCGCCCAGGAGCGGGAGATGCTCGGTCTGTACGTCTCCGACCACCCGCTCTTCGGCCTGGAGCATGTGCTGTCCGACAAGGCGGACGCCGGTATCTCCCAGCTCACCGGCGGTGAGCACGCGGACGGTGCGGTCGTGACGATCGGCGGCATCATCTCGGGCCTGCAGCGCAAGATGACCAAGCAGGGCAACGCCTGGGCGATCGCCACGGTGGAGGACCTCGCGGGCTCCATCGAGTGCATGTTCTTCCCGGCGACCTACCAGCTGGTGTCGACCCAACTCGTCGAGGACGCGGTCGTGTTCGTCAAGGGACGCCTCGACAAGCGCGAGGACGTGCCGCGCCTGGTCGCGATGGAGCTCCAGGTCCCGGATCTGTCGAACGCGGGCACCAACGCGCCCGTGATCCTCACCATCCCGGCGGTCAAGGTCACCCCGCCGATGGTCAGCCGCCTCGGCGAGATCCTCAGCCACCACAAGGGCGAGAGCGAGGTCCGTATCAAGCTCCAGGGACCGCGCAAGACGACGGTGCTGCGGCTCGACCGGCACCGAGTGAAGCCGGATCCGGCACTCTTCGGCGACCTGAAGGTGCTGCTGGGCCCGTCCTGCCTGGCGGGCTGACACAAGGAGAAGCGGCCGGCACAGTCGCCGACCGACGTACGCGAGGGGCGCATCCGCAACGGATGCGCCCCTCGGTGTGTGCCTGGGCTTCAACAGCCCGCATGCAGGGCCTCAGTTGTGGCCGAAGCGCTTCTGCTGCTTACGGGCAACATCCGCGGGGCTGCCCTGAGCGTGCGTGATCGGCGACTGCTGAGCCTCCGCCGAGGAGCGCTGCGCCTGCTCGTGGGCCTGCTCGGCCTGCGAGGCGCGGTTCTGCTGGCTGCCCTGCTTGCGGTTCTTGTTCTTGGCCATGGTGATCTGCCTCCTGGGGGGGATCTAGGGGCCAGGGCCGCGACCAGATTCACATAGGCTGACAACAGACGCATTTCAGAGAATTACCGTGCGTAATAAGGCCTGTCGGGGAGTGTTCTCCCGATACGCCACGCCGAAGATCGAGTTCCGGCCGTTAACCTCCGCGCGGTCGGGCAGACTCGAAGGAAGCCCGAAGCAAACCTCCCGGAAACCGGAAAGAGGGTGGACCGCGTGGACCGCTGCATCGTCCTGGTGGACGCCGGGTATCTGCTCGGGGCTGCCGCCAGCCTTCTCGCCGGGGAACCCTCGCGCTCCCGGATCACCGTCGACCACGCCGCCCTCATCCAGGGTCTGCGCGAGCGCGCCGAGTCCGACACGGAGCGGCCCCTGCTGCGCATCTACTGGTTCGACGGCGCCCCCGACCGCGTACCGCAACCGGAGCACCGCAGGCTGCGCGTGATGCCCCGGGTGACGGTGCGCCTGGGCGCCCTGACCCGCAGCGACGGGCGGTGGGCGCAGAAGGGCGTCGACGCCGCCATGCACGCCGAGCTGACCGAGCTGGCCCGCAACCGCGCCTGCTCCGACATCGTCCTGGTCACCGGCGACGGAGATCTGCTGCCGGGCATGATGGCCGCCAAGGAGCACGGAGTAGCCGTCCACCTGTGGGCGGTGCAGGCCGCGGACGGCGACTACAACCAGTCCGAGGACCTGGTCGCCGAGGCCGACGAGCGGCGCGTCCTCGACCGGGCCTGGATCACCAAGGCCGTACGCGCCAAGGAACTCGGCGGGATCTGCGCGCCGCCGCCCGCGCCGCGCCCCGAGATCGCCGCGATCCTCTCCGCACCGCTCCCCGAGTCGGCGCTCACCACGGCGACCGAGCGGCCCGTCCAGGAGGCCGAGCACCACACGGCGGCCGAGTCGCAGAACGGCACCGAGGAGCGCGTGCCCGCGCCCAAGGGCGTGCCCACGCCCAAGGACCTGGCCGCGCTGCGCGGCCCCGGCACACAGCCCGCCCAGCACCCCACCAGCGCGACGCTGCGCTGGTCCTCCGACAAGGGCTGGATCGAGCGCCCCGGAGGCGCCACGGAGTCCGCGGAGGCCGCCGCACTGCCCACGCTCGCCCAGCTCACCTCCGCCGAGCAGCGGTGGGCGGACCGCGAGGAGGACATCACCACCGTCGGCGGCGATCCGTACGAGGTGGGGCAGGTCTTCGCGCGCCGCTGGATGGAGCGCCTCACCGAGCCGAGCCATCTGCAGAAGCTGTCCACGATGTACCCGCGGATTCCGCACCGGGTGGACGGCGAGCTGCTGCGCTACGCGGCCCGCTTCGGGCTGCTCGCGCACAAGGACGATCAGATCGACGAGCACGACCGGTACGCGATCCGGGCGGGCTTCTGGCGCGAGATCGACGTGCGTACGGCGGCGGAACACGCTCCCGCGGGGGAGTGAGCCGGGGCCTTGGCCGAGCGTGGGTCAGGGCCCTCGCCGCGGCTGCGCCGAGGCCCCGAGCGCATAACGGGGCATCGGACCCCGTACTCTCGTCCTTCGTGAGTACGCGCACGGCACAGGCAGTCCGAAACGGACACAAGGGTGATGTCGTGTGCGCCGTGAGCGGTCTGAGCAAGACCTATCCGGCGGTGCGCGGACGGCGGGGCACCCCGGCGACGCCCGAGGTACGGGCCACCGACGGGGTACATCTGGACATCCGGCGCGGCGAGATCTTCGGGCTGCTCGGGCCGAACGGCGCGGGTAAGTCGACCTTGGTACGGCAGCTGACCGGGCTGATGCGTCCCGACAGCGGCAGCGTGGAAATCCTCGGGCACGACATCGTGCGCCACCCGGAGCGGGCGGCGCGGATCCTCGCCTACCTCGGCCAGGAGTCCACCGCCCTCGACGAGCTGACGGTGTCGCTCGCCGCCGAGACGACCGGGCGGCTGCGCGGCCTCGACCTGCGCGAGGCGCGGGCCGAGCGGGACGCCGTACTCGACGAACTCGGCCTCATGCCGCTCGCCTCCCGCGCCCTGAAGAAACTCTCCGGCGGACAGCGGCGGCTCGCCTGCTTCGCCGCCGCGCTCGTGGGGGAGCGGCCGCTGCTCGTCCTCGACGAGCCGACCACCGGCATGGACCCCCTCGCCCGCCGCGCCGTGTGGTCCGCCGTCGACCGGCGCCGCGCGGAACACGGTACGACCGTCCTGCTCGTCACGCACAACGTCATCGAGGCCGAGACCGTCCTCGACCGGGTCGCCGTCCTCGACAAGGGCCGCGTCATCGCCTGCGACACCCCGGCCGGGCTGAAGGAGCGGGTCGCGGGTGAGGTGCGGGTCGAACTCGTCTGGCGCGAGAGCGCTCCGCTCGACGTCCCCGAGGTCGCCGCGCTGCGCGCCCGCGCCGTCGAGTCGGGCCGCCGCTGGACTCTGCGGCTCGCCCCCGAGGAGGCCCGCGCGGCCGTCGCCACGGTCACCGGAGGCGCCGCCTTCGCCGCCCTCGACGACTTCACCCTGGCCACACCGAGCCTGGAGGACGTGTACCTCGCGCTCGGGGGCAACACGCAAGGGCTGGTGAAGGCGTGAGCGCGAGGAGCGCGGAATCCGTGCGGGAAGCTGTACGGAAGGGGATGGACGCCTCGGGCGTCGGGGCAGGGGAGGCCACCGTGGGCGTAAGAGACTCGCGGGAGGCTGTGGGCGTTCGGAAGCTGCGCGGGGCCGTGGGTGCACGGGACTCGCGGGAGGCTGTGGGCGCGCGGACCCCTTGGGAGGCCGTAGGCGCGCGGAAGCAGGGGGAGGCCGTGAGCGTGTGGAACCCGGGGAAGACCGTGGGCGTGGGGAACAGGACGGCTGCCGGAGTGAAGGGGAGCAGCTCGACGTGAGTGTCGTACCCGCTGGAGTTCTGCCGGGCAGTGCGCTGCCCGTGGCCGAGGACGCCGGCGACGCAGCGGAGCTGGGGCCGCGCGCGCGGCTGTGGCCGTCGCTGGCCGCCGTGTACCGCGCGCAGCTCTCCCGGGCTCGCGTCGCGCGGATCCCGCTGCTGTTCGTGGCCACCTTCCAGTCCGTCGGAATCATGATCCTGATGCGGGGCGTGGTGGACGGCGGGGGCGAGGCGCGGGCCGTGGTGGCCGGGTCGTCCGTGCTGGTCGTGGCCTTCGTCGCCCTCAACCTCCTCGCCCAGTACTTCGGGCAGCTGCGCGCCAGTGGCGGGCTCGACCACTACGCGACGCTGCCCGTGCCGCCGGCCGCCGTCGTCCTCGGCGCGGCGGGCGCGTACGCGTCCTTCACCGTGCCCGGGACCGTCGCCACCGCCGTCTTCGGCTGCGTGCTCTTCGGGTTGCCGATGGCGCACCTGTGGGTGCTCGCCGCCGTGATTCCGCTCGCGGGCGCTGCTCTCGCCGGCCTCGGGGCCGCGTTCGGGCTGCTCGCTCCGCGGCCCGAACTCGCCACGTTGCTCGGGCAGTTGGGGATGTCGGCGGCGCTGCTGCTGGGCGTGCTGCCGGCGGACCGGCTGCCCACGGTCGTGCAGTACGGGCGTGATCTACTGCCCTCGACGTATGGGGTGGAGGCCTTCGCGCGGACCTTCGGCGCGCATCCCGACTGGGCCGCCGTCCTCGGTGATCTTGCCGTCTGCGCCGGTGTCGGGGTGGCCTCGCTGGCCCTCGCGACCTGGGCGTACCGTCGGGCAGCCGTCCGGTGACGCGGTTGACAGCCGGGCCTGGCACGATGTCAGGGTGACCGCTCCGTTGACTCCGCCTCCGCCGCCGCATGAACACTCCCCGCACAATGCCTGGCAGGCTTCGCCCGTACCCGGACATGGGGCTCCGCCCGCGTATCCGGCCGCGTATGAAGCCTCGTACGGACAGGACGGCCCCGGGATGAAGACCGAAGTGCGGGAAGCCGCTGTGATCACCGTGGCCGTGGCGCTCGCGGGGGTGCTGCTCGGGGTGCTGTGGTGGTGGCTGGCGCCGCATGTGCCGCTGATCGCGGACGACAGCGCGGTGTATCTGAAGGACACCGAGGGTGAGCAGGCCATCGGGGTCGACGGAACGTTCACTTTGCTTGCGCTGGGGTTCGGCGCGGTGAGTGCGCTGGTCGTTTTCCTGGTGCGGCGGCGTGGGGGTGTGCCGTTGGTCGTCGCGCTCGCCGTCGGGGGGTTGCTCGGGTCGCTGCTGGCCTGGCGGGTCGGGGTCTGGCTCGGGCCCACGCAGAACGTGGTCGCGCATGCCAAGGCCGTGGGCAAGGGAGTGACGTTCTCCGCGCCCTTGAAGCTCGGGGCGAAGGGGGCGCTGCTCGCCTGGTCCCTGGCGGGGCTGGTGGTCCACCTCGGTCTCACCGCCCTGTTCGGGCCGCGGGACCCCGATCCGTACCAGAGCCCGTACGGTGCGCCTCCTGCGCCTCCGGCTGAGTAGGCATCCGGCGTCGGAGTGGCCGCGGAGGGTTCTTCACCCCTCCGCCCCTACCTGTCCCGTATCCGGGGGCTGCGCCCCCAGACCCCCGCTTGAAAGATTGCGCAGTTCCCCGCGCCCCTTCAGGAGCGCGGGGAACCGCGTCATCAGTCGGGTCGGTGGGTTACGCCGGGCGGCTGCCGTGGTTGGAGCGGCCCTTTTTGGTGCGCCACTTGCGTTTCCGTGTTTTCTTCGACATGTCCCTTGTGCTTAACCGAGGACGGGACGGACGTCGAGGGGTCACGCACGGGCGATGGGTGCGAGAACCGCTTCCGTGAGGCCCGCCAGGTCGGCGGGGGCGAGTTCGACCTCCAGGCCGCGGCGGCCCGCCGAGACGCAGATCGTGGTGTGGGCGGAGGCCGAGGAGTCCAGCACGGTGGGGAGCTTCTTGCGCTGGCCCAGGGGCGAGATGCCGCCGCGGACGTAGCCCGTCGTGCGTTCGGCCGCCGCCGGGTCCGCCATCGCCGCGCGCTTCCCGCCCACCGCCGTGGCCAGGGCCTTCAGGTCCAGGGAGCCGGCCACCGGGACCACCGCGACGACGAGTGAGCCGTCCACGTCCGCCACCAGGGTCTTGAAGACCCGCTCCGGCGAGACACCCATCGCTTCGGCGGCCTCCTCGCCGTAGGAGGGGTGCGCGGGGTCGTGCTCGTACGCGTGGACCGTGTAGGGGACACCCGCCGCGGTCAGGGCCACCGTCGCCGGAGTTCCCCCGGACTGCTGCTGTTTCTTCGACTTCTTCGCCATCGAGGATTCCGGCCTCAGTTCAGACTCGTCGGGCCGCGCGTCAGGTCCGACGCCGGCAACGACGGCAGATTACGGATGATCGCGGTCTCCGCGCGCAGGAGTTTCAGCTCCTCGCGCAGCCGCGTCGCCGTGTCCGGGGCCTGGAGCAGCTGCTGCTTCGCCGGGATGTCCAGCATCGCGGCGGCCGCGACGAGGTAGGAGACCACCGCCGGTTCGTCCGGCAGGTCCGCGCCGGTCGAGAGCGAGCGTTCACGGGCGCCCGCGAGGCGCTTCTGATACTGGCGGAAGGCCCGCAGGACGCCCTCGGCGAGCGCCCCGGCCTCCTCGCCGGGGTCCTCGGGCAGCTCCTCCAGCTCGGCCGTGAGGAAGGCGCCGGACGCGTCCACCGATAGCAGCCGTACGCGGGTCGTGCCCGTCGCCAGTACCTCGAAGCTGCCGTCGGCGCGCTCCCGGATGGTCGCCGCGTCTGCGATGCAGCCCACCTCGTGGAAGGCCTTCGCCGGATCGTCGCCGAAGCCGGCCGCGGGCCCGCGTTGGGGCACGGCGGTCTGGTCCGGCATGCCGGGCGCTGTGGGCGCGACCTCGTGGCCGTCGCGGATGGCGACGACGGCGAACCGGCGCGGTTCGTCCTCGGGGGTCTTGAGCAGATCGCGCATCATGGCGCGATAGCGCTCCTCGAAAACGTTCAGAGGAAGCACGAGCCCCGGGAACAGCACCGAGTTCAGGGGGAAGAGCGGGAGCCGGACGGTGGTCACGACGCGAAAGCCTAATGGTCGCCGGAGCGGGCGCGTCCGTCGTGCCCATTCCGTGGATTCAGGGGCATGCCGGAAGCGACCTCCAGACGGACGCCGTCGCGCAGCTCCAGGAACTGGCCCAGCGGGTCGTCCGACACCCGGTCCCAGGGGAACGATGTGGCGTACGGACCGATCAGGCGGAGCTGTTCCAGGGCGTCCGTCCAGCGCTCCAGCCTGATCAGCACGTAGGTGAGGAGGTTGCGGACCTCCGCGGGCCAGGCATCGGCGGCGCCGTACGTCGCGGAGACCGCGATCGCGAGGTCGGCCGCCGCGTCGAGGCGCTCGCGCGGCACCGCGGCACCGCCGCCCTCGGTCAGATAGGCGAAGGCCGCGCGCATCGGCAGCGCCTGCACCAGGGAGCCCGGCAGCGCGTCCTGCGCCGCTCGCTCGGCGAAGTCGAAGCACTCGCGGTGCGAGCCGTACCAGGCGGCTGACAGGTACTGCAGGGCGGCTACATGGCAGCCGTAGTGGTGCGGGGAGCGCCGTACGGCCTCGCCCCACAGCTTCTCGAACTCGGTGTGCCCGGCGTGCGTGCCCCGGGCGTGGTCGAGCGCGATCCGCCAGGGCACGGGATCGCGTGGGTCGCCCTCGGCGGCGGCGACGATCAGCGGGCCGACCTGGCGCAGCAGCTCGGCGCGGGCGGGCGACTCCCAGCCGCGGCGCACCGCGACCTCGGCCTTGACGAGCAGCGCGTCCGGATCGTGCGCCGAGGCGTCCTGCCACTCCCGGAGCCACTCGTCCCGGGAGCGCGCGAAGGTGGCGAGGCGCATCGCGTACCGGTCGCGGTTCTCCCACTCGGCGGCTTCTCGCGTGGTGGCCAGCAGCTTGGCGGCGGGGCCGTACTCGCCTCGGCCCGCCGCGACGAGCGCGGGACCGAGCCGCTCGTCAGGGGCGTCGAGCAGTACCTCGTCGTCGGTGGGCAGTCCGTCGGCGAGGCGCGAGGTGTTTCTGACCATCCGGGCCGTACGGATGAACGCGCGCAGCAGAGCCATGGTGAAGACCATTGAAATCCGCAGGTCGGAGCTGTGCCAGAGGTGTGCGGTGACGCTTTCGTAACCGTCGATTGGTTGTATGCCGGGCGGTCAAGGGGGAGTAAAAGCTGACTGTTGTTCCACTGTTCGATATCTGTGCGGGAAGCGGCCGCTTCGGCCGCGAGCCGCGCGGGAAGCCGTCCCTTCAGCCGCGAGCTGTGAGGGCAGCTTCCGCGTCAGCCGTGAGCCGTGCGGGAAGCCAGCACCTCAGCCGCGCCGCAGCAGCCGTGTCGCCCCCGCCGCCACCGTCGTCGCCAGGATCCAGCCGAGGAGGATCACCACGGCGGCCAACCACTGCCAGCCGCCGCGCAGCTGCCAGAAGCCGACCTGGCCGAGGTCGATGACCGGCAGCAGCAGGTCCAGGGCGAACAGCGAGGCGTTCCACGGGGGATGCCCGTCGTTGTTGATCGGCGGATGGCTGGCGTGTGAAAAGGCGATCGACGTCGCCGCCCACAGCACCGCCATCCACAGCGCGGCCCGCCCGGGCCGGTACCCGTAGGCGACCGTCCAGTCCTGCGCGTACCCCCAGAGCTTGGCGGCGAGCGGCAGGGTCTCGCGGCGGCGGCGCTGCTTGGCGAGCAGCACCTCGCGCGCGTCCTCGTCCTCTCCGGAGTTGCGCAGCACGGTGGCGAGGCGCTCGTACGGCTCCGGGTTGTACTCGGCGGTCGCCGCCGTCACCCACTCCAGCCGCCGGGTCAGCGGGAACGCGCCCTGCGGTACGAGGCTCTCGTAGACGAAGCCGCCCATGTGGAGGCTGCCGGGCCCCGGCCAACTGGACGCGCTGTCGACCAGGTTGACGATTCGCGCGCCCGACAGGACCACCTTGCCGCGCTCGGGTCTCTCCCCGAGGAAGCGCAGCTCGGGCGTCTGGACGCGGCGCAGTGACAGCTCCTGGTCGTCGTCGAAGGTGAAACGGGCCTGCTCGAAGTCGACCGCGTCCCCGAAGCGCCCGTCGTCGAGGCGGATCCCGCCCTGGCACTCGAACCGCTGGACCAGCGTGCCGCGCGCCGGGGTCGTGCCGCTGGTCAGCAGCGGATTGCCGACACCCGCGGGGGTCATGTAGAGCGTGCGGTTCACGGTGAGCTGGGGGGCGTTCAGGGCGAGGCGTGTGTAGGGGTTGTTCAGCTTGCTGCCGCGCAGGCTCAGCGAGACACCGACGGTCGCGCCGCGCAGGCTCAGCTCACCGTGCGACTCCAGCATCTCGGCCTGGAGGTCCTGCCCCACGGTCATGCCGTCGCAGGTGAGCGAGCGCCCGCGCCGGTCCCGGTAGACCACGGCCTGGTTGAGCAGCAGATCCGTGCCGATGTGCGCGTCGGTCAGCCGGACGCCGTTGTGGAACCGGCAGCGCGGCAGATGCAGATCGCCCTCGGTGTGCACCCGGGCCGCCTCCAGGCGCGGCACCGAGCAGTCGACCAGGCGCACGGTCTGGAACCGTGCCTCCGGCAGCAGGATCTCCTTCTCGAACCGGCACCCCTTCATCTCGACGTACGGCATCACGGTGCCGCCCGCGAGATCGAGGACGTCGGTGATCTGCACGCCGGTCAGCTTCAGGGAGGAGACCCGGCCCTGGAGTGCGGGAGGGCCGTCGAGCAGCAGCCACGCCACGATCCGTGCCCGGACGCTGCGCTCGGGGCCCCAGGGATGGCCCCCGTGCGGATCGTCGACGGTCGTGTCCCTGCTGCGCAGGTCGTACACGCTGCCGTTGCGGAAGGCCTGCCACATCCCGGCTTCGGCGGCGGTCAGTTCGTCCGGCAGGTCCCCATTGCGGATGCCGGCACCCTCGGTCACGGCACTTCCCTTTCTCCCCAGCTACTCGCGGGTTTCGTACAACCGTCCAATGCCCGCTCAGTGACGGCCCGAACGCTACTGGTGAAGGGGATCTTCCGCGGAACCGAAGGTGGCCGGTATCAGCCACTGACCAGCCGGATCAGGGCGTCGGTCGGCCACGGTTCCCGGCGTCGGTCAGCCGGCAGTTCCCGGCGTCGGGTCGGCCACGGTTCCCGGCGTCGGTCAGCCACGGTTCCCGGCGCTGTGTCGGCCACGGCTCCAGGCGTTGTATCAGCCATTGATACAGCCGTCCGGCGTCTTATCGCCGTCTGAGAGAATTGGGACCGTGATCTCCCGAATCGATCTGCGCGGCGACGCCCTCCCCGAGGGCTCCGCCTTGCGCGACCTGCTGCCCCGAGCCGACTTCGACGTTCAGGCCGCCCTGGAGAAGGTGCGTCCGATCTGCGAGGCCGTGCATCATCGGGGCGACGCGGCGCTGATCGACTACGCGGAGCGGTTCGACGGGGTCCGGCTGGAATCCGTACGGGTGCCCGCGCAGGCGCTCGCCGACGCGCTGGAGGCGCTCGACCCGGCCGTGCGCGCCGCCCTGGAGGAGTCCATCCGCCGCGCCCGTCTCGTCCACCGCGAGCAGCGCCGTACGACCCACACGACCCAGGTGGTGCCCGGCGGGTCGGTGACGGAGAAGTGGGTGCCGGTCGACCGGGTGGGGCTGTACGCGCCCGGCGGTAGGTCGGTCTATCCGTCGTCCGTGGTCATGAACGTCGTCCCGGCCCAGGAGGCCGGCGTCGGGTCCATCGCGCTCGCCTCCCCGGCCCAGGCCGACTTCGGGGGCCTGCCGCACCCGACGATCCTCGCCGCGTGCGCGCTCTTGGGCGTCGACGAGGTGTACGCGGCCGGCGGCGCGACCGCCGTCGCGATGTTCGCGTACGGCACCGAGTCCTGCGCCCCCGCCAACATGGTCACCGGGCCGGGCAATATCTGGGTCGCCGCCGCCAAGCGTTACTTCACCGGCAAGATCGGCATCGATGCCGAGGCCGGGCCGACCGAGATCGCCGTCCTCGCGGACGCGACGGCCGATCCGGTGCACGTCGCCGCCGACCTGATCAGCCAGGCCGAGCACGACCCCCTCGCCGCGGCCGTCCTGGTCACCGACTCCGTGGAGCTGGCGGACGCGGTCGAGAAGGAGCTGGAGCCGCAGGTCGCGGCCACCAGGCACATCGACGACCGGATCGTCCCGGCGCTGGCCGGCAAGCAGTCCGCGATCGTCCTCGTCGACGGCATCGAGGAGGGCCTGCGGGTCGTCGACGCGTACGGTGCCGAGCACCTGGAGATCCAGACCGCCGACGCCGCCGTGGTCGCCGACCGGGTGAAGAACGCCGGCGCGATCTTCATCGGGCCCTGGGCGCCCGTCTCGCTCGGCGACTACGCCGCCGGGTCCAACCACGTGCTGCCCACCGGCGGCTGCGCCTGCCACTCCTCGGGCCTGTCCGTCCAGTCCTTCCTGCGCGGCATCCACATCGTCGACTACACGAAGGACGCGCTGGCCGACGTGGCGCATCACGTGGTGACGCTGGCGGAGGCGGAGGACCTGCCCGCGCACGGCGCGGCGATCAAGGCTCGTTTTGGCGGAGCCGAACAATGGGCTCAGCGGTTGGAAGGTTCCTGAAAGCAAGTGACTGGCATCGACGATCTCCCCGTACGGGACGAGCTGCGCGGCAAGTCCCCCTACGGCGCGCCCCAACTCGACGTCCCCGTACGGCTGAACACCAACGAGAACCCGTACCCGCTGCCCGAGCCGCTCGTCGAGCGGATCGCCGAGCGGGTCCGCGAGGCCGCCCGCGACCTCAACCGCTATCCCGACCGGGACGCGGTGGAGCTGCGCACCGAGCTGGCCAAGTACCTGACGAAGACCGGCAACCACCGGGTCGGCATGGAGAACGTCTGGGCGGCCAACGGCTCCAACGAGGTCATCCAGCAGCTGTTGCAGACCTTCGGCGGGCCGGGCCGTAAGGCGATCGGCTTCGAGCCCTCGTACTCCATGCACGCGCTCATCGCGCGGGGCACGGGCACGGCCTGGATCTCGGCCCCCCGGAACGAGGACTTCACGATCGACCGGGCCGCCGCCGAGCGGGCCATCGCCGAGAACCGCCCGGACGTCGTCTTCATCACCACCCCCAACAACCCCACGGGCAACGCGGTGCCGCGCGAGACGGTCCTCGCGCTGTACGAGGCCGCGCAGGCGGCCAAGCCGTCGATGGTCGTGGTCGACGAGGCGTACATCGAGTTCAGCCACGGCGACTCGCTGCTGCCGCTGATCGAAGATCGGCCGAATCTCGTCGTGTCGCGGACGATGTCGAAGGCGTTCGGCGCGGCCGGGCTGCGCCTCGGCTATCTCGCCGCGCACCCGGCGGTCGTGGACGCGGTCCAGCTCGTACGGCTGCCCTACCACCTGTCGGCCGTCGCGCAGGCCACGGCGCTGGCCGCCCTGGAGCACACCGACACGCTGCTGCAGTACGTCGAGCAGCTGAAGGCCGAGCGGGACCGGCTGGTCACCGAACTGCGTGCGATCGGGTACGAGGTGACCGAGTCGGACGCGAACTTCGTGCAGTTCGGGCGATTCGAGGACTCCCACACCACCTGGCAGAAGATCCTCGACCGGGGCGTCCTGGTCCGGGACAACGGCGTGCCGGGGTGGCTGCGGGTCTCCACCGGAACCCCCGCCGAAAACGACGCGTTCCTCGACGCGGTACGTGAACTGAAGAAGGAGCAGAGCGCATGAGCCGCGTAGGGCGTGTCCAGAGAACGACGAAGGAGACGTCGGTCCTCGTCGAGATCGATCTCGACGGGTCCGGCAAGGTCGACGTGTCGACAGGCGTCGGCTTCTACGACCACATGCTCGACCAGCTCGGCCGGCACGGTCTGTTCGACCTGACCGTGAAGACCGAGGGCGACCTGCACATCGACTCGCACCACACCATCGAGGACACCGCCCTCGCGCTGGGCGCCGCCTTCAAGCAGGCGCTCGGCGACAAGGTGGGGATTTATCGATTCGGCAACTGCACGGTCCCGCTGGACGAGTCGCTGGCCCAGGTGACCGTCGACCTCTCGGGCCGCCCGTACCTCGTGCACACCGAGCCCGAGAACATGGCGCCGATGATCGGCGAGTACGACACCACGATGACCCGGCACATCCTGGAGTCCTTCGTCGCCCAGGCCCAGATCGCGCTGCACGTGCACGTGCCCTATGGGCGCAACGCGCACCACATCGTGGAGTGCCAGTTCAAGGCGCTGGCCCGCGCGCTGCGCTATGCCTCCGAGCGCGACCCGCGCGCCGCCGGAATCCTCCCCTCCACGAAGGGCGCGCTGTGAGCGGAGCACGCGCGGCCGCCGCGCCGCAGACGACTGGGGGTACCTCCCAGGCCCTTGAGGCACTGGGGGAGATGCCCA
The DNA here is from genome assembly GCF_014645835.1 of Streptomyces albiflavescens. Lineage (GTDB taxonomy): Bacteria > Actinomycetota > Actinomycetes > Streptomycetales > Streptomycetaceae > Streptomyces > Streptomyces albiflavescens. The sequence continues at coordinate 398,396 of NZ_BMMM01000007.1, read as the reverse complement.
CCCCGCCGCGCCGCGCGGGCGCAGAAGCGAACGGAAAGACACTGTGACCGGCCTGTCGAGCATCCTGATCGTCGTAGGACTCTTCCTCCTCGGCGGCATCTACTCCTTCGTCAAGCAGCAGATGCCCAAGAGCCTCATCGTGCTGCTCTCCATCGGCGCCGCGATGTGTCTGGTCGCGGGCGTCATGAGGCTGGAGGTGTGGAATTGAGCGCATCCAAGAAGGTCGTCGTCTTCGACTACGGCTTCGGTAACGTCCGCTCCGCCGAGCGCGCCCTCGCACGCGTGGGTGCCGACGTGGAGATCACGCGCGACTTCGACACGGCCATGAACGCGGACGGCCTGCTGGTGCCCGGCGTCGGCGCCTTCGCCGCCTGTATGAAGGGCCTGAAGCACGCCCGCGGCGACTGGATCATCGGCCGCCGCCTGTCCGGTGGCCGCCCGGTGATGGGCATCTGCGTCGGCATGCAGATCCTCTTCGCGCGCGGAATCGAGCACGGCGTGGAGACCGAGGGCCTCGACGAGTGGCCCGGCACGGTCGAGCCGCTGCAGGCCGACATCGTGCCCCACATGGGCTGGAACACGGTCGAGGCGCCTGCGGGGTCGCAGCTCTTCGCGGGGCTCGAGGCCGACGCGCGCTTCTACTTCGTCCACTCGTACGCCGTCCACGACTGGTCCCTCGAAGTCGCGAACCCGGCGATGCGAGCGCCCCTGGTCACCTGGTCGACGCACGGCAAGCCCTTCGTGGCAGCCGTCGAGAACGGCCCCCTGTGGGCCACGCAGTTCCACCCCGAGAAGTCCGGCGACGCCGGAGCGCAGCTGCTGAACAACTGGATCGGAACCCTCTGATGGCTTCGAAGCTCGAACTCCTCCCCGCCGTCGACGTCCGCGACGGCCAGGCCGTCCGCCTCGTCCACGGCGAGTCCGGGACCGAGACGTCCTACGGCTCTCCTCTCGAGGCCGCCCTCGCCTGGCAGAGCGCGGGCGCCGAGTGGCTGCACCTGGTCGACCTGGACGCCGCGTTCGGCACCGGCGACAATCGCGCGCTGATCGCCGAGGTCGCCAAGGCGATGGACATCAAGGTGGAGTTGTCCGGCGGCATCCGCGACGACGACACGCTCGCCGCCGCACTCGCCACCGGCTGCACCCGCGTGAACCTCGGCACCGCCGCCCTGGAGACCCCCGAGTGGGTCGCCAAGGTCATCGCCGAGCACGGCGACAAGATCGCGGTCGGCCTCGACGTACGCGGCACGACGCTGCGCGGCCGCGGCTGGACCCGCGACGGCGGCGACCTCTACGAGACGCTGGAGCGCCTCGACAAGGAGGGCTGCGCGCGGTACGTGGTGACCGACATCGCCAAGGACGGGACGCTCCAGGGCCCGAACCTGGAGCTGCTGAAGAACGTGTGCGCGGTGACGGATCGCCCGGTGGTGGCCTCGGGCGGGGTGTCCTCGCTGGACGACCTGCGCGCCATCGCCGAGCTGGTGCCCCTCGGTGTCGAGGGCTCCATCGTCGGAAAGGCCCTGTACGCCAAGGCGTTCACGCTGGAAGAGGCACTGGAGGCGGTAGCCCGGTGAGCGACGTACGACGCGTCACGACCGGCGCGCCCTGGGAAGACGCCTTCGGCTACTCCCGCGCGGTGGAGCTCCCGAACGGCCTGGTGCTGGTCTCCGGCTGCACCTCCGTGATAGACGGAGCGATCGTCGGGGGCGACCCGTACGAGCAGGCGGTCAACTCGTTCAACGTCGCGATCCAGTCGCTGGAGCAGCTCGGCCTCGGCCGCGCCGACGTCGTCCGTACGCGCATGTACATCACCCATGCCCGGGACGTGGAGGAGGTCGGACGCGCCCACAAGGAGCTGTTCGACGACGTCCGTCCCGCCGCATCCATGATCATCGTCTCCGGCCTCGTGGACCCGCGGCTGGTGGTCGAGGTCGAGGTCGAGGCGTTCCGAGGAGCGCAGTCATGACCCTTGCCGTACGAGTCATCCCCTGCCTGGACGTGGACAACGGCCGGGTCGTCAAGGGCGTCAACTTCCAGAACCTGCGGGACGCGGGCGACCCGGTCGAAATGGCCAAGGTGTACGACGCCGAGGGTGCCGACGAGCTGACGTTCCTGGACATCACGGCGTCCTCCGGCAACCGCGAGACCACGTACGACGTGGTGCGCCGTACGGCCGAGCAGGTCTTCATTCCGCTGACCGTGGGCGGCGGCGTCCGTACCGCCGAGGACGTGGACAAGCTGCTGCGGGCGGGCGCCGACAAGGTCGGGGTCAACACGGCCGCGATCGCCCGGCCGGATCTCATCCGTGAGATCGCGGAGCGATTCGGGCGGCAGGTGCTGGTGCTGTCGGTGGATGCCCGGCGTACCGAGAGCGGCTCCTTCGAGGTCACCACCCACGGCGGGCGCAAGGGCGCCGGTATCGACGCCGTCGAGTGGGCGCACCGGGCGGCGGAGCTGGGTGCGGGGGAGATCCTGCTCAACTCGATGGACGCGGACGGCACGAAGGACGGCTACGACATCGAGATGATCGAGGCCGTACGCAAGCACGTGACCGTGCCGCTGATCGCCAGCGGCGGTGCGGGGCGGCTGGCCGACTTCCCGCCGGCCATCGCCGCGGGCGCCGACGCGGTGCTTGCCGCGTCGGTCTTCCACTTCGGGGATCTGCGGATCGGTGAGGTGAAGGAGACGTTGCGGGGGGCGGGACATCCCGTTCGCTGACGTCCGTCTTTTCGAAGGGTATCGCTGAGCCCCGGTCACTGGGTGACTGGGGCTTTGCTCTGGGCTGATGTGAAAGAGAAGTTGCGCAATTTTTATTGCACAATTTTTCTTTCGTATCTAGCGTGGGGGACATGGCAAGCAAGGAGAACCGCCGGATCACCGACATGGGCACGCTCAAGGCGATCGCCCATCCGCTGCGGATGCAGCTGTACCGTGCCCTGTTCGTCGCGGGCTCGGCCACCGCCTCGCAGTTGGCCGAGCAGGTCGACGAGGCCCCCTCGCTGGTCAGCTATCACCTGCGCAAGCTCGCCGAGCACGGGCTCATCGAGGAGGCCGAGCCACAGAGCGAGGACGGCCGCGAGCGCTGGTGGCAGCCCGCGTCGGACGGTGTGAGCGTCCGCGACGAGGACTTTCGGGGCGCGCCCGAGACGGCGGCCGCGCACACCGCGTTCTCCCGGCTCCTCGTCGACCAGCGCGCCGACCTCTACCGGCGCTACCTGGACGAGCGCCACGCCTGGGGCCCCGAGTGGAGCACCGCCGCCTCCGACTCCGAGTCCACACTCCGGCTGACGGCGGCCGAACTGGCCGCGCTCAACGAGGAGTTGCTCACCGTCGTCAGGAAGTACGACGCGAAGGGTCGCGAGGACGAAGCGGCCGGTGACACCGAAGGGCGCGAGAACGTCGCGCTGCATCTGTACGGCTTCCCGTTCCGCGCCTGACTCAGCGTCTGAGAGGACCTGGCTCCGTGACCACGACCGCCGTACCTCCGGCCTCCGCCCCCACCATCGACAGACCCGCCCACCGCGACGGCAACGTCCTGCGCTGGCTCGGTGCCTACACCTCGTCGATGATCGGCGACAACGTCTTCTACATCGCGTTGTCCTGGGCTGCCGTCCAGGCGGGCACGCCCTCGCAGGCCGGACTTGTGATGGCCGTGAGTGCCGTACCGCGTGCCCTGCTGATGCTGGGCGGTGGCGTGGTCGCCGACCGGTTCGGTCCGCGGAAGGTCGTCATCGGCAGTGACGCGGTGCGCTGCGCGGCCGTCCTCACGGTGGCCGCGCTGCTGTTCGCGACCGGCCCCGGGCTGTGGTTGCTGGCCCTGCTCGCCATCGTCTTCGGTACCGTCGACGCCGTCTTCATGCCCGCCGTGGGTGCCCTCCCGGCCCGCGTCACCGGCCGCGACCAGCTCGCCCGGGTGCAGGGCATGCGGGGCCTCGCGATCCGCTTCGCCAACGTGGTGGGCGCACCGCTCGGCGGCCTCGGCGTGGCGCTCGGGGGTTCGGCGGCGGCGTTCGGGCTCGCGGGCATGCTGATCGCCGTGTCGGTGCCGCTGCTGATCTCCGTACGGATGCGGGAGCTGCCCGCCGACGACGCACCGGACAAGGCCGGCCGGATGCGGGAGCTGCCCGCCGACGAAGCACCGGACAAGGCCGGCCGCACCGCCTGGCGCGACTTGCGGGACGGCCTGCGCTACATCCGCGGCCACCGGGTCCTCGCCCCGCTCATCGCCGCCATCGCGCTCGGCGACCTCGGCTTCGTCGGGCCGCTGAACGTGGGACTCACCCTGCTGGCCGACCGGCGCGGCTGGGGCGCGTCCGGGATGGGCTGGGTCGTCGCCGCGTTCGGGACCGGCGCGGGAGCCGCCGCGCTGCTGCTCACCCTGCGCGGGCGGCTGCCGCGCGCGGGGAGCCTGGCCGCCGTGGCCATCCTGGGGGGCGCGGTCGCGATCGGCGCGCTCGCCTTCGTGCCGACCGTCGCCGCGGCCGTCTGCGTCGCCCTCGTGATCGGGCTGCTCGCCGGGCTCAGCGGCGCCCTGTGCGGAGCGCTGCTGCAGACCCAGGCGGACCCCGCCTACCTGGGCCGGGTCAGCGCCGTCTCCGGGATCGTCAGCCTGGGCCTCGCCCCGCTCAGCATGCCGCTGACCGCCGCCGCGATCGGCTGGTGGGGCACCGGGCCCGTCTTCGTCACCAGCGCCGCGGTGTGCGGGCTCGGCGGGGTCCTCGCCCTGTGCGTCGGACCCCTGCGCCGGGCCGAACTCCCCGCGTAGCGGTCAGATCCCCAGCTGCTTCGTCTCGTGCAGCTTCGCGATCGCGTCCTTGTCGCCGTCCAGCTCCACGTCGGCCGCCTTCTGCCGCCCGAGCGCGAACATCAGCAGCTCCGAGGGCTCGCCGGTCGCCGTCACGACCGGCGTGCCCTTGTGTGCGACCGCCGTCTGGCCGTCCGGGCGGCGCAGCACGAGCCCGGTGGGGGCACCGCGGCCGGTCAGCCGGGCCGTGCGCTCCAACCGGGACCACAGTGCGTCCTGGAAGACCCCGTCCAGCTCGCGCGGCGTCCAGTCGGGCTGCGCCCGCCGTACGTCCTCGGTGTGGACGTAGAACTCGACGGTGTTCGACGCCTCGTCGATCTGCTTCAGCGCGAACGGCGAGAAGCGCGGCGGGCCGGTGCGGATCAGCTGGATCAACTCCTCGTACGGCTTCTCCGCGAACTCCGCCATCACGCGCTCCAGACGCGGTGCCAGCTGCTTGATCAGGATCCCGCCGGCGGCGTCGGCGCGGCGCTCGCGCACCACCACGTGCGCGGCGAGGTCCCGGGTGTTCCAGCCCTCGCACAGGGTCGGGGCATCCGGTCCCACCGCTTCCAACAGATCGGCCAGAAGGAGTCGTTCACGCTTGGCATGGGTCGACATGTGAATCAGCCTACGACCGCCCCACTGGTCCGCCCAGTGGACGACGGCACGGAGGGCCTGTGGAGGGCGGCGAGACCCGGCCTGTGGACAACGGTGAGGTCCGGCCTGTGGACAACCGCGGGCCACGTCCGTGCGGCGCGGCACAATGGCACCCATGACCAGCACGCCTTCGACCAGTACGCCTCCGCAGGGCAGGCCCAGCGGCCTGGACCCCGAGATCGCCGCGCGCCTCAAGCGCAGTGCCGACGGGCTCGTCCCCGCCATCGCCCAGCAGTACGACACCGGCGAGGTGCTGATGCTCGGCTGGATGGACGACGAGGCGCTGCATCGCACGCTCACCACGGGCCGCTGCACCTACTGGTCGCGCAGCCGAGGGGAGTACTGGGTCAAGGGCGACACGTCCGGCCACTTCCAGCACGTGAAGTCCGTGGCCCTGGACTGCGACGCCGACACGGTCCTGGTGAAGGTCGACCAGGTGGGCGCCGCCTGCCACACCGGCGCGCGCACATGCTTCGACGCCGACATCCTGACCGTACTCGAGGGCGCCGAGTCCGACGTACAGCCCCTGGATCAGTAAGGTCAGCCGCCATGGACCTTGAGACGTTCCGCAAGCTGGCCACCGACCGCCGTGTGATCCCCGTCAGCCGCAAGCTCCTCGCGGACGGCGACACGCCGGTCGCGCTGTACCGCAAGCTCGCCGCCGAGCGCCCCGGCACCTTCCTCCTGGAATCCGCGGAGAACGGTCGCTCCTGGTCCCGCTACTCCTTCGTGGGCGTCCGCAGCCACGCCACCCTCACGGAGCGCGACGGGCAGGCCCACTGGCTCGGTACGCCTCCCGTCGGCGTCCCCGTCGACGGCGATCCGCTCGCCGCCCTGCGCGCCACCATCGAGGCGTTGCACACTCCGCACGGCGAGGGCCTGCCCCCGTTCACCGGCGGCATGGTCGGCTATCTGGGTTACGACATCGTGCGCCGCCTGGAGAGGATCGGCCCCGGGGAGCGGGACGACCTGAAGCTCCCCGAACTGACCATGCTGCTCACCAGCGACCTCGCGGTCATGGACCACTGGGACGGCTCGGTCCAGCTGATCGCCAACGCGATCAACCACAACGACCTCGACACGGGCGTCGACGAGGCCTACGTGGACGCCGTCGCCCGTCTCGACGCCATGGAGGCCGACCTCTCGCGCGCGGTCTCGCAGCCGCCGGCCGCGCTGCCGCCCTCCGAGCTCCCCGAGTACACCGCGCTCTGGGGCGGCCCCGATTTCCAGGACGCCGTAGAGGACGTCAAGGAGCGCATCCGGGCGGGCGAGGCCTTCCAGGTCGTCCCCTCCCAGCGCTTCGAGACCCCGTGCACGGCCAGCGCGTTGGACGTGTATCGCGTGCTGAGGGCGACCAATCCCTCCCCGTACATGTACCTCTTCCGCTTCGAAGGCTTCGACGTCGTCGGCTCCTCCCCGGAGGCCCTGGTCAAGGTCGAGGACGGCCAGGCGATGGTGCACCCCATCGCGGGCACCCGGCCGCGCGGCGCCACCGTCCAGGAGGACCAGGCCCTCGCCGACGAGCTGATCGCCGACCCCAAGGAGCGCGCCGAGCACCTGATGCTCGTCGACCTGGGACGCAACGACCTCGGCCGGGTCTGCGAGCCCGGCTCCGTAGAGGTCGTCGACTTCATGTCCATCGAGCGGTACTCGCACGTGATGCACATCGTGTCGACCGTGACCGGGCGGGTCGCGGCGGGCCGCACGGCCTTCGACGTGCTGACGGCCTGCTTCCCGGCAGGCACCCTCTCCGGCGCCCCCAAGCCGCGCGCGATGCAGATCATCGACGAACTGGAACCGTCCAGGCGCGGGTTGTACGGCGGCTGCGTGGGTTATCTGGACTTCGCGGGCGACTCCGACACCGCCATCGCCATCCGTACGGCCCTGCTGCGGGACGGCACCGCGTATGTGCAGGCGGGCGCCGGAATCGTCGCCGACTCCGACCCCGTCGCGGAGGACAACGAGTGCCGGAACAAGGCGGCTGCGGTGCTCCGCGCGGTGCACACGGCCAACCGGCTCGGGCAGTAGACGGCCAACTGCCCCCGGTACTGGGACGAGAGTCACGTGAACCCCGGGTGACGGTTCGCCCGGGGTTCAGGCGATAGTGGAGTACGTGACTGCTGTACCTCAACCCCGATCCGAGGCCGCCGGGCCCGCCCGGTCCGGCCGCCGCAGCCTCGGCGTCGCCCTGCTCAGCGGCGCGCTCGGCGCGGCCGTGGCCCTGCTGTCCACCCGGCAGAGCTGGTCGGAGGGCACCGCGACGGTGGCCGGCGGCGCCTTCCCGCTGACCGCCAAGGGCAGCGACGTCACGGGCGTGCCCGCGGCGCTCGCCATAGTGGGCCTCGCCGCGCTCGTCGCCGTCTTCGCCGTACGCCGCTCCGGCCGCTTCCTGGTCTCCGCGCTGCTCGCGCTCTCCGGCGCGGGCACGGTCGTCGCGGCCGTGCTCGGCGCGAGCGACAGCTCGGCGCTCGACGAGAAGGCCGCGGCGGCCTCCGGCGACACCGCCGCCACCGCGGACGCGCTCAGCCACACCGCCTGGCCGTACGTCGCGGCCGCGGGCGGGGCGCTGATCCTCCTCGCGGGACTGCTCGCGCTTCGCTACGGACGAGTGTGGCCCGCGATGTCGGGCCGCTACGAGCGCGACGGGACGCCTCGGCCGCGCAAGGCCAAGCCGGTCGACCCGGACCGCCCCGAGGACCTCTGGAAGGCGCTCGACCGCGGCGAGGACCCGACGGGGCCGGACCCGGCCGGGACCTAGATCCAGCCGGGCCCAAGAGGGCCCGACGGACCCGGTCACGGGACCGGCCCAACGGACCGGCTCAGGACTTAACTCCTGCCGTCCCCGCGTCCGCAGGGACCTTCGCCCCAGGACTTACGTCGTGACGTGGCGGAACCGACGCGTAAGCGGAGACCCCCCGCTCACGGCACGGGCGCTTGTACGGGACAATGGACATCGAGTGTCCGACTCACACACGCACACAGCAACGAGGAGCAAGTCATGGCGGGCAGCAGCCACGGTCACACCCCGGCCGCCTGGACCGGTGTCATCATCGCCTTCATCGGTTTCTGCGTGGCGGGCGCCTTCATGGTGATGGCCAACCCGCTGGGCTTCTGGGCCGGCATGGTCATCGTCGCCCTCGGCGGTGTCGTCGGCCTGGCGATGCGGTCGGCGGGCCTGGGCCAGCCGAAGAACACGCACGGGCAGCCCGCGCGCCAGGTCGGCGAGACCGTGGGCGCCGAGAGCTGATAGCCCTCAGCGCTTCGTGAGAGGCGGCCCCGGCGCACCTGCCGGGGCCGCCTCTCCTGTGTGCGAGGCGGGCGCGGCACGCGGGGGAGGGGCAGAATGCGTGGGGTGAACGCCGAAACCCAGAGGGTGACGCGGGACGCGGGCCCCGCCGTGCTGCGGCGGATCGTCGTCCCCGCCGGGGTACTCGCGTCCGTCGTGGGCGCCTTCGCGTACGTAGGGGCTGTCGACCCCAATCAGCCCGGGCACTATCCGGTCTGCCCGCTGCTGCGCTTCACGGGCCTGTACTGCCCCGGCTGCGGTGGCCTCCGCAGCGCACACGCCTTCGTGCACGGGGACTTCGCGGCGGCGCTCACCGACAACCCGCTGGCCGTCGCGGGATACCTGGTCTTCGCCGTGGTGTGGACCGTCTGGATGGTCCGTTCGGCGCGCGGACGGCCGGTGCGGCTGGATCTCGGGCCGGTCCACCTGTGGAGCGTGGGCGCGTTGGTGCTGGTCTTCACCGTTGTCCGGAACCTACCGTTCGGCGGCTGGTTGCATCCTTGATCAAGTGGCAAACGTCCAGGTAGTGGGACCGGCGTCAACCGGATGTGAGGGCTACGCCTTCCTCCGGATACCATCGCAGTGACCCGTCTTTTCCGTCCGAGGCGGTGAACCCGGGTCAGCTGCTCAACCGCTTCAACTGTCCACCGCAGGGAAGGGGGCCGCTCGCGTGAGTGTGCTCGACGAGATCATCGACGGAGTCCGTGCCGACCTCGCGGAGCGGCAGGCGCGCGTCAGCCTCGACGAGCTCAAGGAGCGCGCGGCGAAGGCTCCGGCCGCCAAGGACGGAGTGGCCGCCCTGCGCGGTGACGGCGTCAAGGTCATCTGTGAGGTCAAGCGCTCCAGCCCGTCCAAGGGCGCGCTCGCCGCGATCGCCGACCCGGCCGCTCTGGCCGCGGACTACGAGGCGGGCGGCGCGGCCGTCATTTCCGTCCTCACCGAGCAGCGCCGATTCGGCGGCTCGCTCGCGGACCTGGAGGCCGTCCGCGCCCGCGTGGACATCCCGGTCCTCCGCAAGGACTTCATCGTCACGTCGTACCAGCTGTGGGAGGCCCGCGCGTACGGCGCCGATCTCGCGCTGCTGATCGTGGCCGCCCTCGACCAGTCGGCCCTGGAGTCCCTCATCGAGCGCGCCGAGTCCATCGGGCTTACGCCGCTCGTCGAGGTGCACGACGAGGACGAGGTCGAGCGGGCGGTGGACGCCGGCGCGAAGGTGATCGGCGTCAACGCGCGCGACCTGAAGACGCTGAAGGTCGACCGCTCGACCTTCGACCGTGTCGCCCCCGAGATCCCGGCCCACATCGTCAAGGTCGCCGAGTCCGGTGTCCGCGGTCCGCACGACCTGATCGCGTACGCCAACGCCGGCGCCGACGCGGTCCTGGTGGGCGAGTCGCTCGTCACCGGACGCGACCCGAAGACGGCGGTCGCCGACCTGGTCGCGGCCGGGGCCCACCCCGCGCTGCGCCACGGACGGGACTGACCCGCCGGTGCCCACGCCGCCCCCCGCCTCCGCCGCTCCCCGTCCGGGCCTGAGCCCCGACGGTGGCTCGGCGTGCACGGGGTGGGCGGCGCCGGGCTTGGGCGCCGTGCCGGTCCCGGTCGCCGCGGCGGCCAGGGATCCCTATGCCCGCCTTGCCCGCGGCTGTCGTCCGCGGGGCTGCCGGGCGCCAGCACGGCGTGTGCACGGGCGCCGGGTCCGCTATGTCATCGGGGATGAGCCGGGGCAGGTCAACGGCATGCGATGGCCCGAGCGCGTACGCGCGCTCGCGCTCTCTCCGGCCGAGTTCATCCTGCGGGTGAGCTGAGCCGAGTCGGGCACCCGTCGGTCCACGCAGCGGGACTTCTCGCCGTTGCGGCGGGGAGAACTGCCTGCGTCCACCTGGGGGCGGCTCTGCCGCCCGGCGGGGCCGGGCGGTTCAGTCGAGGGTGCCCCCAGGAGGGGCCCGGTGCCGGAGGCGTTCGCGTGCGTACGTGGCTAACGTGACCCCTGTCCGACCTGTAACCGGGGCTGTCGCCCCTGCGAGGTAACCGCATGCCCAGCGAGTTCTTCATTCCCGACCCGGAGGGTCAAGTCCCCAGCGCCGAGGGCTATTTCGGCGCGTTCGGCGGCAAGTTCATCCCGGAGGCGCTGGTCGCCGCCGTGGACGAGGTCGCCGTCGAGTACGACAAGGCGAAGGCGGACCCCGAGTTCGCCCGCGAGCTCGACGACCTGCTCGTCAACTACACCGGGCGCCCGAGCTCACTCACCGAGGTGCCCCGGTTCGCCGAGCACGCCGGTGGCGCCCGGATCTTCCTCAAGCGGGAAGACCTCAACCACACCGGTTCCCACAAGATCAACAACGTGCTCGGTCAGGCACTTCTCACCAAGAGGATGGGCAAGACCCGCGTCATCGCGGAGACCGGCGCCGGACAGCACGGCGTCGCCACCGCCACCGCCTGCGCGCTCTTCGGCCTCGAATGCACCATCTACATGGGCGAGATCGACACCCAGCGCCAGGCCCTGAACGTCGCCCGTATGCGCATGCTCGGCGCCGAGGTCATCGCCGTGAAGTCCGGCAGCCGCACCCTCAAGGACGCCATCAACGAGGCGTTCCGGGACTGGGTCGCCAACGTCGATCACACCCACTACCTGTTCGGGACCGTCGCCGGACCCCACCCCTTCCCCGCCATGGTCCGCGACTTCCATCGCGTCATCGGCGTGGAGGCCCGGCGGCAGATCCTGGAGCGCGCCGGACGGCTCCCCGATGCCGCCATCGCCTGCGTCGGCGGCGGATCGAACGCCATCGGGCTCTTCCACGCCTTCATCCCGGACACCGACGTACGCCTCGTCGGCTGCGAGCCCGCGGGGCACGGCGTCGAGACGGGCGAGCACGCGGCCACGCTGACGGCCGGGGAGCCCGGCATCCTGCACGGGTCCCGGTCGTACGTCCTCCAGGACGAGGAGGGCCAGATCACCGAGCCCTACTCGATCTCGGCCGGACTCGACTACCCCGGCATCGGACCCGAGCACTCCTACCTCAAGGACAGCGGCCGCGCCGAGTACCGCGCGGTCACCGACGACGCTGCCATGCAGGCCCTGCGCCTGCTGTCGCGCACCGAGGGGATCATCCCGGCGATCGAGAGCGCCCACGCGCTCGCCGGAGCCCTCGAGGTCGGCAAGGAGCTCGGCAAGGACGGGCTGATCATCGTCAACCTGTCCGGCCGCGGCGACAAGGACATGGACACGGCCGCCCGATACTTCGGTCTGTACGACACCGGCGCCGACGCCGTCGTGGCAGCGGACGCCGACAGCGAGAACGCCGAGATCGAGGGGGACGTGAAGTGAGCGGTAACATCCAGCTGTTGAGCGACACCCTCGCCGGGGCCAAGGCGCAAGGGCGGTCCGCCCTCATCGCGTACCTCCCGGCCGGCTTCCCGACCGTCGACGGTGGCATCGCCGCCATCAAGTCCGTCTTCGAGGGCGGCGCGGACATCGTCGAGGTCGGTCTGCCGCACAGCGACCCGGTCCTCGACGGCCCCGTCATCCAGACCGCCGACGACATCGCCCTGCGCGGTGGAGTGAAGATCGCCGACGTCATGCGGACGGTGCGCGAGGCGTTCGAGGCCACCGGCAAGCCCGTCCTCGTGATGACGTACTGGAATCCGATCGACCGCTACGGCGTCGAGCGCTTCACCGCGGAGCTGGCGGAAGCGGGCGGGGCGGGCTGCATCCTGCCCGACCTGCCCGTCCAGGAGTCGGCGCTGTGGAGGGAGCACGCCGAGAAGCACGGCCTCGCCACCGTCTTCGTCGTCGCGCCCAGCAGCAAGGATGCCCGGCTCGCCGAGATCACCACGGCGGGCAGCGGGTTCGTGTACGCGGCCTCGCTGATGGGCGTCACGGGCACCCGGGAGTCGGTCGGGGCCCAGGCCCAGGACCTGGTGCGGCGCACCAAGGCGACCACCGAGCTGCCCGTCTGCGTCGGCCTCGGCGTCTCCAACGCCGTCCAGGCCGCCGAGGTGGCCGGCTTCGCCGACGGCGTGATCGTCGGCTCGGCCTTCGTGAAGCGGATGCTGGACGCGCCGGACGAGGCGGCGGGCCTGGAGGCCGTACGGGCGCTCGCGGCCGACCTGGCGAAGGGCGTGCGCGGAACGGCGTGACGCGGGATCCGTCCAGGTACGTACGCCGGATCCGTGCGGGTACGTAACGGACAATCCGCTCACCCGAACGGGTGGACCTGGGACCGGGGAGGCGCGCTGCGCCTCCCCGGTTCGTTCTGCCGGATGTGAGCGAGAAGAACCGTGACGGAAAGCGCACCGCCCGCGAGCGGCTTGCGGTCGAGCGAGAGAAGCAGAGGGCCGCGGAGAAGCGCCGGCGGGCGTTGATCGTGGGGGCGTCGGTGGTCTGCGTCCTGGGCCTGGCCGCGGTGGTCGGGGTGCTGGCCGCCAACTCCGGCAAGGAGAAGAAGAGCGACACATCGGGCCCGGTCGCGTCGCCCTCGGGTGCGACCGGCAAGGACGCCCTCGCGATCCCCGTCGGCAAGGACGGCGCCAAGTCGACCCTCACGGTGTGGGAGGACTTCCGCTGCCCGGCGTGCCAGGCCTTCGAGACGCAGTACCGCTCGACGATCCACGAGCTGGTCGACTCCGGTCAGCTGAAGGTCGAGTACCACCTCGTCACGCTGATCGACGGAAGGATGGGCGGCAGCGGCTCCCTGCGCGCCGCCAACGCCGCGGCCTGCGCCCAGAACGCCGGGAAGTTCACCGCGTACCACGACGTGCTGTACGAGAACCAGCCCGCGGAGACCGAAGACACCTTCGGCAACAACAGCAAGCTCATCGAGCTGGCGGGCAAGGTCGACGGCCTGGACACCCCCACCTTCCAGAAGTGCGTCAACGACGGTACCTACGACGACTGGGTCGCGAAGTCGTACGCCGCCTTCCAGAACAGCGGCCTCACGGGCACGCCGACCGTGCTGTTCGGCGGCAAGAACATCTACGCGGACCAGACGATGACCCCTGCCAAGCTGAAGCAGATGGTGGAGGCGGAGAACAAGGGCTGAGTCCCTCGCAGGCCCCTGGTGCCCCCGGCCGTCGGCAGGCCGGGGGCACCCGCACGTTATGGACCCGTTGTCGGGCCGCTTGCCGTGGGTGGTGTCCGGCACGGTAGCGTCGACCTTGCCATGGAAATTGCCTTCATTCCCAGCCCGTCGCGCGGTGTGCTGCACCTCGGCCCCATTCCGCTGCGCGCTTACGCGTTCTGCATCATCATCGGCGTCTTCGTAGCCGTCTGGCTCGGCAACAAGCGCTGGGTCGCCCGGGGAGGGCGGACCGGCACGGTGGCCGACATCGCGGTCTGGGCCGTCCCCTTCGGCCTCGTCGGCGGTCGGCTCTACCACGTGATCACGGACTACGAGCTGTACTTCAGCGAGGGCCGTGACTGGGTGGACGCCTTCAAGATCTGGGAGGGCGGACTCGGCATCTGGGGCGCGATCGCGCTCGGTGCGCTGGGCGCGTGGATCGGGTGTCGCCGCCGTGGCATCCCGCTGCCCGCGTGGGCCGACGCCGTCGCACCCGGTATCGCCTTCGCGCAGGCGATCGGGCGCTGGGGCAACTGGTTCAACCAGGAGCTGTACGGCAGGGCGACGGACGTTCCGTGGGCGCTGCACATTACGTCCTCCACCGACGGGCGGGTGCCGGGGTACTACCACCCGACATTCCTGTACGAGTCGCTGTGGTGCATCGGCGTCGGCCTCCTCGTCCTGTGGGCCGACCGTCGCTTCAAGCTGGGCCATGGGCGGGCGTTCGCCCTGTACGTCGCCGCGTACTGTGTCGGCCGAGGCTGGATCGAGTACATGCGCGTCGATGACGCGCACCACATCCTGGGCCTGCGTCTCAATGACTGGACCGCGATGGGTGTCTTCGTCCTCGCGGTGCTCTACATCGTCATCTCCTCGCGCCTTCGGCCGGGGCGTGAGGAAGTGGTGGAGCCCGACGTGGACGCGTCCGGTGGCGGTGACAGCGAGGACGAGCGTGCGGTCGCGGGTGACTCCGTCGACCTCGACAAGGCGGGTGACGCCGAGGGCGAGGGGGCGGTCGAGTCCGCCGAGTCGACCGAGTCGGTCGAGGCTGCCGAGTCGGTCACGGAGACCGAGGCCGAGGCCGAGGCGGCCAAGAAGAGCTGACGGGCTGCTTTCAGTACGTCGAAGGGGGCGCCGCGTTCCAGGACGCGGCGCCCCCTTCGTGTGCCCCCGCCGCTGCCGGCCCCAGGGTTTTTCGCCCCCTCCGCCCCTGCCCGTTCCCGTATCTGGGGGGCTTCGCCCCCCAGACCCCCTGGGTTGTTCACTCTGTGCGGGCCGGTGGGGGCTTGTCGCGCAGTTCCCCGCGCCCCTGACCGGTGGGGGTTTGTCGCGCAGTTTCCCGCGTCCCTGACCGGTGGGGGTGTCAGCTCAGGCGGCGGGCCAGGGCGAGGGTGCGGTGGGCGCCGACTACTACCGCTGCGTCGATGAAGCGGCCGTCGGGGAGGGCCTGGGCGCCGGAGTCGTTGGCGGCAGCCTTGACGATGGCCTCGGCGGAGTCGATCTCGGCGGGGGTGGGGAGGTAGGCCCGCTCGATGATGGGCAACTGGCGGGGATGGATGGCCGCGCGGCCGAGGAAGCCCAGGGCGCGGCCGTGGGCGCAGGACGCGGCGAGACCCTCCACGTCGCGGATGTCCGGGTAGACGGACTGCACCGGCGGGGGCAGGCCCGCCGCGCGGGCTGCCACGATCACGCGGGCGCGCGACCAGTCGAGGCCCGCGTCGTCCCGTACGCCCAGGTCGGCCCGCAGATCGGATTCCCCGATGGCGATGCCGCGCAGTGCGCGGTGCGACGAGGCGATGGCGAAGGCGTGTTCCACCCCGAGGGCGGTTTCCAGGAGGGCGTACACGGGGATCGCCCCACCCTCCGCGGGGGTGGCGTCCTCCGCGACCCGTACGACGTCGGCCGGCGAGCCCACTTTGGGCAGGCGGAGACCGGACAGGCCGGGGAGCGGGGCCAGGGTCTTGAGGTCGGTGCCGGCCAGGGGACTGTCGAGGGCGTTCACCCGGACGTGGACCGGCACGGGCGGTGGCTCGGAGAGCAGGTCGGCCGTGGCCGCACGGGCGTACTCCTTGCGGTCCGGGGCGACCGCGTCCTCCAGGTCGACGAGGACGACGTCGGCTCCTGAGGCGAGGGCCTTGACCACGACCTCGGGGCGGTCTCCAGGAACGTAGAGCCACGTGAGGGGGAACTCCGCGGTCACAGGGCACCCTCCGCTCGCAGGGCGGAGATCTCGGGCTCCGTCAGGCCCAGTTCGGCGAGCACTGTCTCCGTGTCCGCGCCGTGCGGGCGGCCCGCCCAGTGGATCGCACCGGGTGTGGCGGAGAGGCGGAAGAGGACGTTCTGCATGCGCAGGGGGCCCAGTTCGGGGTCGTCGATCGTGGTGAGCGTGTCCAGGGCCGCGTACTGCGGGTCGGTCATGACGTCCCGTACGTCCTGGATGGGGGCCACCGCCGCCTCCGCCTTCTCGAAGGCCTCCAGGACCTCGGCGCGAGTGCGGCGGGCGATCCAGGCCCCGACCGCCCCGTCGAGGACGTCCGCGTGGCGCGCCCGGTCCGCGCCCGAGGCGAACCACGGCTCGGCGATCAGGTCCGGGCGCCCGACCAGCCGCATCACCCGCTCGGCGATCGACTGCGCGGACGTCGAGACCGCGACCCAGGAACCGTCCGCCGTGCGATAGGTGTTGCGCGGCGCGTTGTTCGCGGAGCGGTTGCCGGTGCGCGGCTGGACGTGGCCCAGCTGGTCGTACCAGATCGGCTGCGGGCCGACGACGGTCAGGATCGGTTCGATGATCGCCATGTCGATCACCTGGCCCTCGCCGGTGCGGTCGCGGGCCGTCAGCGCGGTCATCACCGCGTACGCCGTCGCCAGGCCCGCGATCGAGTCGGCCAGGCCGAAGGGCGGGAGGGTCGGCGGGGCGTCCGGTTCGCCGGTGATCGCCGCGAAGCCGCTCATCGCCTCGGCGAGTGTGCCGAAGCCGGGGCGGTGCGCGTACGGGCCGAACTGGCCGAAGCCGGTGACGCGTGCGAGTACGAGCCGTGGGTTGGCGGCCGACAGCTCCGCCCAGCCCAGGTCCCATTTCTCCAGGGTGCCGGGGCGGAAGTTCTCGATGATCACGTCGGTGGTGGCGGCGAGCCGCAGCAGGGTCTCGCGGCCGCCGGACTTCGACAGGTCGAGCGTGATCGTGCGCTTGTTGCGGCCGAGGAGCTTCCACCAGAGGCCGACGCCGTGCTTCGACGGGCCGTGGCCCCGGGAAGGGTCCGGCTTGGCCGGATGCTCGACCTTGATGACCTCCGCACCGAAGTCGCCGAGCATGGTGGCGGCGAGCGGTCCTGCGAAGAGGGTCGCCAGGTCGAGGACGCGCAGACCGGTGAGCGGGCCGCTCCGTTCGGGGTGCCCGCTCATGAGGTGTGCCGCGGGTGCTGTGTGTGCTGCGCCGCCTGGGCGTCGATCTCGGAGCGGTACGGCATCGAGGACGACGACCCGGGCCGCTGCACCGACAGCGCGGCAGCCGCCGACGCCCACACGAGCGCCTCCGACATCTCCCGGCCCTCGGCGAGCGCCACCGCGAGGGTGCCGACGAAGGTGTCGCCCGCGCCCGTCGAGTCCACGGCGGTCACCTGGGGCGCGGGCACGGTGAGGGGCGCGGCGCCACGGGCCGCGTACAGGCTGCCCGCCGAGCCCAACGTGACGACGACTTCCGGGACTTGGTCGAGCAGCGCGGTGGCGGCCTCGCGGGGGTCCGTGACACCGGTGAGCGCCGCGGCCTCGTGCTCGTTGGGCACCAGTAGATCGATGGAGGAGAGGAGCGGCGGCGGCAGGGGCTGGGCGGGGGAGGGAGTGAGGATCGTACGGACGCCGTGGCGGCGCGCGGCCTTGGCGCCCGCGACGACCGCGTCCAGCGGGATTTCGAGCTGGAGCAGCAGCGCGTCGGCGGTGGCGACGAGGGTCTCGTCGCCGGGGGCGAGGGCGGTGACGGTGCCGTTCGCGCCGGGGATGACGACGATCGCGTTGCCGCCCTCGTCGTCCACGACGATGTGTGCCGTGCCGGACGGGCCCTCGGTGGTGCGCAGATGGTCGGTGTCCACACCCGAGTGCTCCAGCGTGGACCGGAGCTGGCTGCCGAAGCTGTCCGCGCCCACCGCTCCGATCAACGAGACGTCGGCGCCCGCGTGCGCCGCGGCCACCGCCTGGTTGGCGCCCTTGCCGCCGGGGACCGTACGGAACTCGCGTCCCGTCACGGTCTCTCCGCGCTGCGGGGCCTTGGCGACGTACGCGACGAGGTCCATGTTCGTGCTGCCGAGTACGGCGATGTGGGTCATGGGCGACGGGTCTCCCGGTGCGTGAGGTGGGCGAGCATGTCGAAGCCGATGCCGTTGAAGTCGGCGATCGAGGTGGCCAGTCGGTTCTTGAGGGGGCTTGTCCAGCGGTCGGGGAGGGCGCCGGGGGCGCCGGCGAGCAGGCCCGCGATGCTGCCGGCCGTCGCGCCGTTCGAGTCCGTGTCCAGGCCGCCCGACACCGCACGGCAGATGGAGCCGGTGAAGTCGCCGTCCGCGTGGGTGAGGGCGGCCGCGATCAGGGCGGTGTTGGGGACGGCGTGGACCCAGTGGTAGGCGGAGTGGGTGGTGTGCAGTTCGTCGACGACGGTGTCGAAGTCCGCTGTCGTGCCGGCGAGTTGGACGGCGTGACGGATCGCCCGGGCCAGGCGGGAGGCCGGCGGGACGACGGTGAGGCCGGTGCGGAGGCATGCGTGCGCGTCGCTCGCTCCGGTGGCTGCCTCGGCGATGGTGGCTGCCGTGAACATCGCCGCGTAGACGCCGTTGGCGGTGTGGGTGAGGGTGGCGTCGCGGTGAGCCTGTTCCGCGGCGGCGGCCGGGTCGCCGGCGTTCGTCCAGCCGTGCACGTCGGCGCGGATCAGGGCGCCGATCCATTCGCGGAACGGGTTGCGGTGACGGGCCGTGCGTGGGGGCTCGATGCCGGTGAGGAGGTTGCGGTAGGCGATGCGTTCCGCGGTGAAGGTGCGGCCGGCCGGGAGTTCGTCCAGCCAGAGGCGCGCCACGTCCGTGGTGGTGAAGGTCCTGCCGTGGCGTTGGAGCAACAGGATGTTGAGGAGCGGGAAGTTGAGGTCGTCGTCCTCCGGCATGCCGTCGATGTTTTCGGCGAGGGAGGTGGGGGCGGAGCGTCTGTTCCAGGGGTAGGTGTGCAGCAGCTCGGCGGGGACGCCGCGTGCGGTGAACCATGTGTGCAGGGGCCAGTTGTCGGTGGCTCGGGCCAGGTCTCGGATCCCTTGCAGGGGGAGCTTCTCCACCGGTTTGCCCAGCAGACAGCCGACGGCTCTGCCCAGCCAGGCTGCTTCCAGGCCGGCCTGGGTGGGGGTTTCCCGGGGGCGGGTCGCGCGGCCCGGTGCTTGCGAGGTGCCGCTGTGCCCACCCTCAGCCACGGCGGCCGGCCAGTGCGGGCAACGGGCCTTGATCTTGCGCAGGCTCGTCGGCTCGTGGTCCGCCAAGGTGCCGGGCAGGTCCGCCAGTTCGTCCAAGAGGTCTTTTGCCAGTATCCGGAGGTAGGGGGACGCGGGAGTCGGGGACGCGCCTGCGCGGAGCGGGGCCTCGTGGCCGCCCGCCGCTCGCCAGCGCCTCGCGATGGCGCCCGGCTCGCGGCCGTCCTGCGCCGCCTGGTGGAGTTCGTGGCCGAGGAGGTCCTCCGGTTGGATCCAGGTCAGTCGGAGCATGACGTTCCCGTCAACGCCGCGTACGCCGACTCGTGGGTGCGGCGACGGCGTAGGTCCCGTTCGAAGATCTCGTGGGTGACCTCGGCGAGGGTCCGCGCCGGGGCGTCCAGGTCGAGGCGGCTCGACTCCGCGACCGTCTTCGCCCAGTCGTGGGGGACCTGAGAGCCGAGGGCACCGGCGAGAGCGCCGGACATGGTGGCGATGGAGTCGCAGTCGCGGCCGTAGTTGACCGATCCGAGGACGGCATGGCGGTAGTCGCCGCCGGAGACCACCAACATGCCCAGGGCGATGGGGAGTTCCTCGATGGAGTGGAGGCGGGACGGGCGGCGGGCGCCGAGGGACGGGGACCGGTAGTCGGGGCCCACCGTGTCGTAAGGGGCCACCGCCTCTCGTAGCGGGCCCAGTGCCGACTCGAAGTCCGTATGCCGGGCGGCGACTTCGCAGACCGCCTGGATGGCCGAACGCGTGCCGTCCTTCGCCAGGGCCAGACAGGCGGACACGACCGAGTCCGGGGTCGCCCCGGGCGTGCAGGCCGCCGCCACCGCCGCCGCGAAGATCCCCGCCGCCTCACGCCCGTACGAGGACTGGTGGGCGCCCGCGATGTCGAGCGCCTCGGCGTACGCGGCCGGGGGGTTCGCCGCGTTGACCAGGCCGACCGGGGCCATGTACATCGCGGCGCCGCAGTTGACGATGTTGCCGGTGCCTGCTTCGCGGGGGTCCACATGGCCGTAGTGGAGGCGGGCCACCAGCCACTTCTCCGCGAGGAAGATCCGCTGGAGGGGGAGGGCCTCGGCCTCCAGTTCAGGGATCCAGCGAGGGGCGCCCATCAGGTCGGGGACGAGGTGTTCGGCGACGGCGTACGCGTCGAGGTGGTCGCGGACGGTGGCGTACACCCGTACCAGCGCATGGGTCATCAAGGTGTCGTCGGTGACGTGCCCGTCGCCCTTGTGGTAGGGGGCGATGGGGCGGGCCGTGCGCCAGGCGTCGCCGTTCCAGGGGCCGACGATGCCGTGGACGCGGCCGCCGTGGCGTTCGGTGATCTGCTCGGGGGAGTACCCCTCGACGGGGCCGCCGAGCGCGTCGCCGACAGCGGCTCCGACGAGGGCTCCGATGATCCGTTCGTCGAGGGTTCCGGTTCCTTCTCCTTTGGGCATCATGCCCGAATCATCCCTCTGGGATGGCCAGTTCCGTCGCTTCCAGCAGATCGGCGAGTCCGATGAGATCGGTGCCGGTGAGGCGGGGCAACGCGCAGCCGGAGAGGGTGCGGCAGGCGTCGCGCCAGGCGGCGGGGATCGCGTCGCCGCCGCCGAGCGCGCCGGTGAGCGCACCCGCGAGCGCGGGTGCCGAGTCGGCGACCCGGGACAGACACGCGGCGGCGGGCACCGCCTCGGCGATCCGGCCGCGCGCGGCACTGGCGAGGGCGAGGGCGACGGGGACGGTTTCGGCGGCCGCGATGCCATAGCTGTAGACGTGGTCGACGATTTGGTGCTCCAGCAGGGGGACGAGAGCGAAGGTGCCCTCGCTGTCGCGGGCGAGCTGGATCGCGTGCCGGGCGTTTCGACCGATCTCCGTCGACTCGGGCAGTTCGCCGAGGGCGGCGTCCACGCAGGCGTCGACCTCGGCCCCGGCCAGGGCGAGCGCCAGTGCCGAGGCCATGGCGCGGGCGCCGTGCACACCGTCGCCGTCCTGGGTGTAACGGGCGTCGAACTCCGCGAGCTCCGCGGCGAGTCGGGGGTCGCCCGGGTGCGCCACGGCGAGCACGCAGGCCCGTACGCAGGCCGCGTCGTCGAAGTAATGGGGATTGTCGTGGCCGGTGGCGGGCGGGCGCAGGCCGGTGGCGAGGTTGCCGAGTCCGGCCCGTACGGAGATTCGGGCGCGGAGGGGGAGCAGCGCGGACTCGACCTCGGGGGCGCGCTCGGCCGCGGCCGCGACCTCGCTGGCGATGGCGTTCCACGACAGGTCGATGGACGCCCGCATCCGCCGCTCCCGGCTCAGGTCCCCGAGGGCGCTGCCCTCCCCGGCTCGCAGCACGGCCTCCGCCGCGAACGCCGCCCACTCCGCGTCGTCCGACGGGCCGAGCCGCAGCGGCTCCGGTGGCTGGTTCAGCGCGATCGGCACGGGCAGCGTTGTCGTCGCGTTCTGCTCCGCGAACGTGTCCAGCTCCCGCGTCAGCCGCCGCGTCCACTCGGGCATCCGCGCGGCCCGGTGCCGCGCGGCGGGCCACCCGGCGGCGTCACCTGCGGCGAGCCCGAGGAGGAGCCCCTCGATACGGCGGGGGCGCGTCCGCGGCGCTTTCGCGCGAAGAGCGGGGGCGAGCCCCTCGGCGCGGGGTGCCGCTGTGGGGAGCGCCGCCGTGGGGGGTTCCTTGGCGCGGGGCGCGGCTGAGCGGGGGGTCGTCGTGGCGGGCCTCGTCGTGGCGGGTGCCGCCGTGCTGGGTGCCGCCGTGCTGGTCCGACGCGAGAGGAGCTCCTCCGTATGGGGTTCCACCGAGCAGGGCCTCGCCGTGCCGAGCGGCTCGGCGAGGGCTTCCGCCACGCCGGATTCCGCGCAGCCGGATTCCGCCAAGCGTGACGTCATCGTGGCGAGCGCCTCCAGGAGGAGCTCCACGGCCCCGGGCTCCGCCATCCCGGGGCCCGCCACCTCGGGTTCCGCTGTCCCGGGCTTCGCTGAGGCTGGTCCTGCTGTCGCGGGTTCCGCTGTCCCGGGCTTCGTCGAGGCTGGTCCTGCTGTCGCGGGTTCCGCTGTCCCGGGCTTCGTCGAGGCTGGTCCTGCTGTCGCGGCCTCCACCGCGGCGCCTGCCCCCGCGACTGCCCCCGCGCCGGCTCCCTCGCCTGGGCCCTCCCCGGGTTCGTCTCCGACCAGGCCGGGCCTCACGGTCGTACCTCGTCGTCATCGTTGGCGAGTACGTAGGCGTCCGCCACGGGAAGAGCGTTCGCCTGCGTGTACGGCAGGGCGTACGTGTCCGGGGCGGGCAGCAGACAGCCGCCCGGGCCGGGAGCCGCCCACTCGCCCCCCGGATCTCGTACGAAGGCAGCGCCACCCGCACCTCGTACGAGTCCCCCGGCCGCCCACTTCCCGTCGTCCCCCGGCGTCAGCAGCTGCGCCACGTCCAGGACGTGGTGGCCTTCCATGGAGGGCAGGCAGCTGCCCCGGGCCGGACCGATCGCCGCCGCCCAGGCGGGTGGGATCGACGAGGCGCCACGTGTGGCACCGGCCAGCGCGCCCGCGACCGCCGCCGTCGTGTCCGCGTCGCGGCCCATGTTCACGGCGGTGAGCACGGACTCGGTGAAGCTGCCGTCCGCGGCCGCGTAGGCGCCGAAGGCGAGGGCGACGGCCTCGGGGGCGAGGTCCGTCCAGGGGTAGCCGCCGATGACGACCGCGGAGCGGACCGCACGCTCGCCGCGATGGGCGACGGCGACCGCCCGGCGCAGGGAGCGGGCCGTCCAGGAGTCGTCCGGGATCACCGCGAGCGCGGAGGCGACCACCGCGATCGTGGGGGCGCCCGCCATGGCCGCCGCGACGCCCGCCGCGACCGCCTGGCCGCCGTAGATGCCCTCGCCGTCGTGGCTCACCGAGCCGTCGATCGCCACGAGCCGGGCGGCTTCGGCGGGCCGGCCGGCCGCGAAGACGCCGAAGGGCGCCGCGCGCATGGCCAGACCGTCGCTCCAGGCGTGCCGGTGCTGCGCCGAAATGGGGGCGGCCAGGCCTCGGCGCAGGTTCTCCAGCGTGCCGCGCTCACTGAAGCCCGCGCCGCGGAACGGGCCCTCGTCACGGTCCGCGATCCACTGGTGCCAGGCCGACTCGACATGGGCCACGGTGAGCGCCGAACCGTGCCGGGCCAGCAGCAGGCCCGAGAAGATCGCGTACTCGGTGTCGTCCGTCCCGGCCGGATGCTCGTCGACGTACCCCGTGATCCGGCCCCACTTCGCACGGATCTCCGACGGCTTCATGTTCTCGGCGGGCGCGCCGAGCGCGTCCCCGACGGCGAGTCCGAGCAGTGCACCGCGCGCCCGTTCGCGGAGATCGGCGGCGTCCCCCGGCGCCGGGACCGAGGGAATGCAGGCGATGGAAGCCATACGTGCCTCTCCTCTCAGGGCCCCTGTCAGGACGCGGAGCTCAGTGCGCGGAGCTCGGCGCGCGGAACCCTTTGCGGATCTGTCCCACCTTGGCGGTTGACAAGAGCCTCGCGAGCCTCAGCGTCACCCGGTCGACATCTGCGCATGATCGTTCTCGGATGAGCGAAACAGCGTAAAGGTGCAGGTAAGCCCAGCCTTTCCTTGCTGGCGAGACGGAAATTCTCGGCGTACTTTCGTAGTTGTCGAAAAGTGGAAACAGTCCAATGAAGCTCCAGGGGGACCGGCATGGCCATCATCGAGACCGAAGCGACACTGCACGAGGCGCACCGCGACAACCACACCCACCGTGACGTCAACGGTGGCTGGCTGCGCCCCGCGGTGTTCGGCGCGATGGACGGCCTCGTCTCCAACCTCGCCCTCATGACCGGCGTCGCCGGCGGGTCCGTCTCCCATCAGACCATCGTTATCACCGGGCTCGCGGGTCTTGCCGCGGGCGCCTTCTCCATGGCCGCCGGCGAGTACACCTCCGTCGCCTCGCAGCGTGAACTCGTCGAGGCCGAACTCGACGTGGAGAGAAGGGAGTTGCGCAAGCACCCCAAGGACGAGGAGCGCGAGCTCGCCGAGCTCTACCAGGCTCGTGGCGTCGAGCCCGGGCTCGCGCTGGAAGTGGCCCGGCAGCTCTCCCGCGACCCCGAGCAGGCCCTGGAGATCCACGCCCGCGAGGAGCTGGGCATAGACCCGGGCGACCTGCCCTCCCCGGCCGTCGCCGCCGTGTCGAGTTTCGGCTCCTTCGCGCTCGGCGCCCTGCTCCCCGTGCTGCCGTTTCTGCTGGGTGCGACCGCGCTGTGGCCCGCGCTGCTGCTCGCGCTGATCGGGCTCTTCGCGTGCGGAGCGGTCGTGGCCAAGGTGACCGCGCGGTCCTGGTGGTTCAGCGGGCTGCGACAGCTCGCTCTCGGTGGTGCCGCGGCGGGTGTGACGTATGTCCTGGGCAGCTTGTTCGGTACGGCCGTAGGATGATGCACCGAGCACCTATGCATGGGACTGCATAAGTAGCCGTTACTCGGCGGTTTCGATTCCTTAACCACTGGGCATGAGCCGTAAGCACCGCGGGCAATGACGCCTGCTCCGCACCACTCGTAGCGGGCGACGAAGCCTGCCGCGAAACGGACCGACGGTCACTGATCTGTCCGCTTAGGTCCCCTAACTTCCACCGCTGTGCGCGATACCCCCCACCGCGCCCCCGTGGTGTCCGCATGTTGGAACGCGGTATCCGGTTCCCGAGAATCGCTCCATCATGTAACCTGCGTGAAATTTTGCACCCCCAGCAGAGGGCCAACGTCGTCCCTCGGCAGATGTCATATGCCACGACGACGACGGGAGAGCCGATGCGTACGCCGCGCCAGCCGTCCCAGCACTCCACGAACGGCCAGAACTGGTCCTTCATGGATGCTCGCCCTGCTGCGCAGGGTATGTACGACCCCCGCAACGAGCACGACGCCTGTGGCGTCGGCTTCGTGGCCACCCTCACCGGCGAGGCGAGCCACGCGCTGGTCGAACAGGCGCTCACGGTTCTGCGCAACCTGGAGCACCGCGGTGCCACCGGCTCCGAGCCCGACTCCGGCGACGGCGCCGGCATTCTCTCCCAGGTTCCCGACGCCTTCTTCCGCGAGGTGGCCGGATTTGAACTGCCCCAGGCCGGTGCCTACGCCGTAGGTATCGCCTTCCTTCCCGAGGACGGCGCCGACGCCGCCGTCTCACAGATCGAGACGATCGCCGCCGACGAGGGCCTCACCGTCCTCGGCTGGCGCGAGGTCCCGGTCGCCCCCGAACTCCTCGGCGCCACCGCCCGCTCGACGATGCCCGTCTTCCGCCAGGTCTTCGTGGCCGACGGCGCGTCGGCTTCGGAGGGCATCGAGCTCGACCGCAAGGCCTTTGTGCTGCGCAAGCGCGCCGAGCGCGAGGTCGGCGTCTACTTCCCGTCGCTCTCCGCGCGCACCATCGTCTACAAGGGCATGCTGACCACCGGCCAGCTGGAGCCCTTCTTCCCGGACCTGTCCGACCGCCGCTTCGCCTCCGCGATCGCGCTCGTGCACTCCCGGTTCTCCACCAACACCTTCCCGAGCTGGCCGCTCGCCCACCCCTACCGCTTCGTCGCGCACAACGGCGAGATCAACACGGTCAAGGGCAACCGCAACTGGATGCGCGCCCGCGAGTCCCAGCTCGTCTCGGACCTCTTCGGCGACAAGGGCCTGGAGCGGATCTTCCCGGTGTGTACGCCGGACGCCTCCGACTCGGCCTCCTTCGACGAGGTGCTCGAACTGCTGCACCTGGGCGGCCGCTCGCTCCCGCACTCCGTGCTGATGATGATCCCGGAGGCGTGGGAGAACCACGACTCCATGGACCCGGCCCGGCGCGCCTTCTACCAGTTCCACTCCACGATGATGGAGCCCTGGGACGGCCCGGCCTGTGTCACCTTCACCGACGGCACCCAGGTCGGCGCGGTCCTCGACCGCAACGGTCTGCGCCCCGGCCGCTACTGGGTCACCGACGAGGGCCTCGTCGTCCTCGGCTCCGAGGTCGGCGTCCTGGACATCGACCCCGCGAAGGTCGTCCGCAAGGGCCGCCTGCAGCCCGGCAAGATGTTCCTCGTCGACACCGTCGAGCACCGCATCATCGAGGACGACGAGATCAAGGCCGGCCTCGCCGCCGAGATGCCGTACGCCGAGTGGCTGGAAGCCGGCGAGATCGAGCTCTCCGACCTCCCCGAGCGCGAGCACATCGTGCACACCCACGCCTCGGTCACCCGCCGCCAGCAGACCTTCGGCTACACCGAGGAGGAGCTGCGCGTCATCCTCGCGCCGATGGCCAAGGCCGGCGCCGAGCCGATCGGTTCGATGGGTACGGACTCGCCGATCGCCGCGCTGTCCGAGCGCCCGCGGCTGCTCTTCGACTACTTCACCCAGCTGTTCGCGCAGGTCACCAACCCGCCGCTGGACGCGATCCGTGAAGAGCTGGTCACCTCCCTGCGCTCCTCGCTGGGCCCGCAGGGCAACCTGCTCGAGCCCACGGCCGCGTCCTGTCGTAGCGTCACCCTGCCCTTCCCGGTGATCGACAACGACGAGCTGGCCAAGCTCATCCACATCAACGCCGACGGCGACATGCCCGGTATGAAGGCCGCGACCCTGTCCGGTCTCTACCGGGTCTCCGGCGGCGGTGACTCGCTCGCCGCGCGCCTTGAGGAGATCTGCGCCGAGGCCGACGCCGCCATCGAGAACGGCGCCCGACTCATCGTCCTGTCGGACCGCCACTCGGACGCCGAGCACGCGCCGATCCCCTCGCTGCTGCTCACCGCGGCCGTCCACCACCACCTCATCCGGACCAAGCAGCGCACCCACGTGGGCCTGCTGGTCGAGGCGGGCGACGTCCGCGAGGTCCACCACGTGGCCCTGCTCATCGGCTTCGGCGCCGCGGCGGTCAACCCGTACCTGGCGATGGAGTCCGTCGAGGACCTGGTCCGCGCGGGCACCTTCCTGCAGGCCATCGAGTCCGAGCAGGCCATCCGCAACCTGATCTACGCGCTCGGCAAGGGCGTCCTCAAGGTCATGTCCAAGATGGGCATCTCGACCGTCGCCTCCTATCGCGGCGCCCAGGTCTTCGAGGCCGTCGGTCTCGACCAGGCCTTCGTCGAGAAGTACTTCAACGGCACGACCACGAAGATCGGCGGCGCCGGTCTCGACGTCATCGCCAAGGAGGTCGCCGCCCGGCACGCCAAGGCCTACCCGGCCTCCGGCATTGCGCCCGCGCACCGTGCCCTCGACATAGGCGGCGAGTACCAGTGGCGCCGCGAGGGCGAGCCGCACCTGTTCGACCCGGAGACGGTCTTCCGCCTCCAGCACTCGACGCGCACCGGCCGCTACGACATCTTCAAGAAGTACACGGACCGTGTGAACGAGCAGTCCGAGCGGCTGATGACGCTGCGCGGCCTGTTCGGCTTCACGTCGGACCGCCCCGCGATCTCCATCGAC
This sequence comes from Streptomyces albiflavescens, assembly GCF_014645835.1. Lineage (GTDB taxonomy): Bacteria > Actinomycetota > Actinomycetes > Streptomycetales > Streptomycetaceae > Streptomyces > Streptomyces albiflavescens. Next base: position 370,784 of record NZ_BMMM01000007.1, on the reverse strand, counting down.
GAGGTCGAGCCCGCGTCCGAGATCGTCAAGCGCTTCTCGACCGGCGCCATGTCGTACGGCTCCATCTCCAAGGAGGCGCACGAGACCCTCGCCATCGCCATGAACCAGCTGGGCGGCAAGTCCAACACCGGTGAAGGCGGCGAGGACGCGGACCGGCTGTACGACCCCGCGCGCCGTTCGTCCATCAAGCAGGTCGCCTCCGGCCGCTTCGGTGTCACGTCCGAGTACCTGGTCAACGCCGATGACATCCAGATCAAGATGGCGCAGGGCGCCAAGCCCGGCGAGGGCGGCCAGCTGCCCGGCCACAAGGTGTACCCCTGGGTCGCCAAGACCCGGCACAGCACCCCGGGCGTGGGGCTGATCTCCCCGCCCCCGCACCACGACATCTACTCCATCGAGGACCTGGCTCAGCTGATCCATGACCTCAAGAACGCCAACCCGCAGGCCCGCATCCACGTGAAGCTGGTCTCCGAGGTCGGCGTCGGCACGGTCGCCGCGGGTGTCTCCAAGGCCCACGCGGACGTCGTCCTGATCTCCGGTCACGACGGTGGTACGGGTGCCTCCCCGCTCACTTCCCTGAAGCACGCGGGCGGCCCCTGGGAGCTCGGCCTCGCCGAGACCCAGCAGACGCTGCTGCTCAACGGCCTGCGCGACCGGATCGTCGTGCAGACCGACGGCCAGCTGAAGACCGGCCGTGACGTCGTCATCGCCGCGCTGCTCGGCGCCGAGGAGTTCGGTTTCGCGACCGCGCCGCTCGTCGTCTCCGGCTGCGTCATGATGCGCGTCTGCCACCTGGACACCTGCCCGGTCGGCATCGCCACACAGAACCCGGTGCTGCGCGACCGCTTCGCCGGCAAGGCCGAGTACGTCGTGAACTTCTTCCAGTTCATCGCCGAGGAGGTCCGCGAGATCCTCGCCGAGCTGGGCTTCCGCTCCATCGAGGAGGCCGTCGGCCACGCCGAGACCCTCGACGTGGCGCGGGCGATCGACCACTGGAAGGCGCAGGGCCTGGACCTGTCCCCGCTCTTCCACGTGCCCGAGCTGCCCGAGGGCGCGGTGCGCCACCAGGTCATCGAGCAGGACCACGGTCTGGAGAAGGCGCTCGACAACGAGCTGATCAAGCTCGCCGCCGACGCGCTGGCCGCGGACTCCGCGACCGACGCCCAGCCGGTCCGCGCGCAGGTCGCCATCCGCAACATCAACCGCACGGTCGGCACGATGCTCGGCCACGAGGTGACGAAGAAGTTCGGTGGCGCGGGTCTGCCCGACGACACGATCGACATCACCTTCACGGGCTCGGCGGGCCAGTCCTTCGGTGCCTTCCTGCCGCGCGGTGTCACGCTGCGCCTGGAGGGCGACGCCAACGACTACGTCGGCAAGGGCCTCTCCGGCGGCCGGGTGATCGTCCGTCCCGACCGGGGCGCCGACCACCTCGCCGAGTACTCGACGATCGCGGGCAACACCATCGCGTACGGCGCGACGGGCGGCGAGCTCTTCCTGCGCGGCCGCACCGGCGAGCGCTTCTGCGTCCGCAACTCCGGCGCCACGGTCGTGTCCGAGGGCGTGGGCGACCACGGCTGCGAGTACATGACCGGCGGTCGCGCGGTGGTCCTCGGCGAGACGGGTCGCAACTTCGCGGCCGGTATGTCCGGCGGCATCGCGTACGTCATCGACCTGAACCGCGACAACGTGAACGTCGGCAACACGGGCGCCGTCGAGGAGCTCGACGACACCGACAAGCAGTGGCTGCACGACGTGGTGCGCCGGCACGCGGAGGAGACCGGCTCGACGGTCGCCGAGAAGCTCCTCGCCGAGTGGTCCGTCTCCGTGGACCGCTTCAGCAAGATCATCCCCAGCACGTACAAGGCAGTGCTCGCCGCCAAGGACGCCGCCGAGCGAGCCGGACTCCCCGAGTCCGAGATCACCGAGAAGATGATGGAGGCGGCGACCAATGGCTGATCCCAAGGGCTTTCTGAACCACGGCCGCGAGGTCGCCAGGACCCGCCCGGTCGACGAGCGCGTCAAGGACTGGAACGAGGTCTACGTTCCGGGCTCGCTGCTCCCGATCATCTCCAAGCAGGCCTCGCGCTGCATGGACTGCGGCATCCCGTTCTGCCACAACGGCTGTCCGCTGGGGAACCTGATCCCCGAGTGGAACGACTACGCGTACCGCGAGGACTGGTCCGCCGCGTCGGAGCGCCTGCACGCCACGAACAACTTCCCGGAGTTCACGGGCCGCCTGTGCCCCGCTCCGTGCGAGTCGGCGTGTGTGCTGGGCATCAACCAGCCCGCCGTGACCATCAAGAACGTCGAGGTCTCGATCATCGACAAGGCGTGGGACACGGGCGATGTCGCCCCGCGGATCCCCGAGCGCCTGTCGGGCAAGACCGTCGCGGTCATCGGGTCCGGTCCCGCCGGTCTCGCCGCCGCCCAGCAGCTGACCCGGGCCGGCCACACGGTCGCGGTGTACGAGCGCGCGGACCGCGTCGGCGGCCTGCTCCGCTACGGCATCCCCGAGTTCAAGATGGAGAAGCGGCACATCAACCGCCGTATCGAGCAGATGCGTGCGGAGGGCACCCGCTTCCGTACCGGCATCGAGATCGGCCGCGACCTCAAGGCGACGGACCTGCGCAAGCGGTACGACGCCGTGGTCATCGCCGCTGGTGCGACGACGGCTCGTGACCTCCCGGTCCCCGGTCGCGAACTCACGGGCATCCACCAGGCGATGGAGTACCTCCCCCTGGCCAACAAGGTCCAGGAGGGCGACTACGTGGCGCCCCCGATCACGGCCGAGGGCAAGCACGTCGTGGTCATCGGCGGCGGCGACACCGGCGCGGACTGCGTGGGCACCGCCCACCGTCAGGGCGCGGCCTCGGTCACGCAGCTGGAGATCATGCCGCAGCCCGGCGAGGAGCGGAACCCGGGCCAGCCCTGGCCGACGTTCCCGATGCTCTACAAGGTCACCTCCGCGCACGAGGAGGGCGGCGAGCGCGTCTACTCCGTCTCGACCACCCATTTCGAGGGCGACGAGGACGGCAACGTCCAGTGGCTGCACCTCACCGAGGTCGAGTTCATCGACGGCAAGCTGACCCCGAAGCCGGGCACGGAGCGCAAGATCCCCGCCCAGCTGGTCACGCTGGCCATGGGCTTCACCGGCACCGACGTCGAGAACGGCGTGGTCTCCCAGTTCGGTCTGGAACTCGACGCGCGCGGCAACATCGCCCGCGACGCCGAGTTCGCGACGAACGTCCCCGGCGTGTACGTCGCCGGTGACGCCGGCCGCGGTCAGTCGCTGATCGTCTGGGCGATCGCCGAGGGTCGCTCGGCCGCCCGCGGCGTCGACCGCTTCCTCACCGGTGCCAGCGACCTCCCGGCGCCGATCCGTCCGACGGACCGCTCGCTGATGGTCTGACCCCCGGACTGTGACCTGACGGTCACTCAAAACGTCCCGTACAAAGGCGTACGGAACAACCACGGCGCTCGCCTTGTCCCCGACCGGACGTTGGCGGGCGCCGTTGGCGTTTCGTCAACTCACCTTCATTTCCTGGAAGTTCACCGTGGCGTCCTCGGTGTACGCGCCCGGGGGTTTCTGATGGATCTCCGTGGAAGAAGGAGCGGCGTTCGGTGCGTGCTCTCGGCGTGCCGGGCGTCGCGACGCCGCGGAGATCCATCAGAAGCCCCCTAGGGCACGTGGTACGTCTCCCCGTAGACCTTCCAGGCCAGCGGTGTGTGCAGGTCCAGGTTCTCGTCGTACAGGAACCGCCGTTGGGCCGTGTCGATGCGGGTGGTGTCGCGGTCCGGGTTCTTGGACTTCATGGACGTACGGCGGATGTCGAGGAAGATGTCGAGGTACGACTTCTCGCTGCCGCCCTGGGAGGGCAGGTCGGCCTCGCGCATGGCGCGTTCGCGCAGGCCGTAGAAGCTGTCGGGGCTGGTGCCGGGGCCGTGCAGGACCATGGCGTCGTAGTAGATGAACTGGCCGAGGGTGCCGAGGCCGTCGAGTTTGGCGAGGCGGACGGCGGGGTCGAAGTAGACGCGGTCGCGTTCGCTGTCCTGCGCCGCACGGAACGCGGTGACACCGGCCTCCTTGCGCCAGGCGGCCGGGAAGCCGTCCAGGCCCTCGTGGGAATCCGTGCCGTCGACCTTGCGCAGGGCGGGGAGATAGCGGGCGAGGCCGTTGGCCGGGTGGGCCTTTGTGTACCGCTCGACCAGGGTGAGCAGGTCGTGCGTGCCGGTGCAGAAGCCGATGATGCCCGCGGTGTAGCCCTGGCCGTCGCCGATGTCCTCGATGTAGCCGTACGCGCTGCGCCAGTGGAGCGTGGAGTTCTCGGCACTCGCCACGATCTGCTGCGCGAGCTCCTTCTTGGCCGGGGCGGCGAGGCCGGGCGGCAGATCCGCGATCAACTCGTCGTCGGCCGCCTGCTCGGCCGCGCGCTCGGCGTGCGACTTGGCGTCCTGACGTGCCTGCTCCGCGGCGGACGTGCTGCCCCTGGTGTTCTGCGCGTCCTTGTGCTCGGGCGTGACGAAGTAGACCGCCGCGGTAACCAGGAGCGGGGCGGTGGCGAACAGGAGGCAACCAGCGCGTTTCATGGCGCACAGCGTACGGCGGGGGTGGGCACGGGTTGTGGCCGCCGTCGCGCGTTCCGCGCCTGGTGGGTGGGGCCGCGATTCCGCCGGTGGGTTCCGCCGGTGGGTGGGTCCGCGTTCCGCCGGTGGGTGGGTCCGCGATTGCGCCGGTGGGTGGGTCGGGGCCGTGCCGGTACATCCGCCCCGTCGCCGGTGGCAGATCGCTTGGGCTGCAGGGTCCTGTTTGTTGGCAACCGCGTAAGCGACGGGGCATGTGATGTACCGGCACGGCCCCTTCCGTGGTCTGGCGGCTGCGGGTGAGTGGGGGCCGTGCGTCGCGGCTGTGGGTGAGTGGGGGCTGTGCGTGGTGGCTGCGGGTGGGTGGGGGTCGTGCGTCGCGGCTGCGGGTGCGTCGGGGGCGTGCGTCGCGAGTGCGGGTGGGTGGGGGTGTGCGTCGTGGCTGCGGGAGCGTGGGGGGTGCGGTCTCTTCCGGCCGGGGTCGCTGCTACGCCGTTCCGTTCTTCAGCTCTATCGCCTTGGCTGCCGCCGACACCACCAGCAGGATCAGCAGGCCCGCGCAGGCCGCTGCCTGGATGGGGGTGCGGCGGTGGTCGCGGGGTGCGTATGCGTAGGCGAGGGTGACGGCGCCGCCCGCGAGGAGGCCGCCCAGGTGGCCCTGCCAGGAGGTGATCCACGCCGAGATCACCAGCCACAGCAGGAGCCCTGTCATGAATCGGTTGACGCTCCGCATATCGGCGCCCAGACGGCGGGCCATCACGTAGTACGCGGCTCCCAGGCCGAAGATCGCGCCGGACGCGCCGAGCGTGGGGGTGTCCGGCGCGATCAGCAGGACGAGGACGGAGCTGCCGAGCGCTGAGAGGAGGTAGAGGGTGATGTAGCGGACGCGGCCGAGCTGGGCCTCCACGACCCGGCCGATGTTCCACAGCGAGACCATGTTCATCACGATGTGCAGGATTCCGAACGTGCCCTCGGTGGGCGGCAGATGGAGGAACGCCCCGGTCAGCAGCCGGTACCACTCACCGTCGACGACGCCCTCCGGGTGGAAGTCCGACGGGTACGGGACCTGCCACACGTAGTGGCCGCCGTCCGGCCCCAGCAGACCGGCGCCCAGCATCTCGAAGCGGTCCACCACCGACGAACGCACCAACTCGGCCAGATAGGCGAGCACATTGAGACCGATCAGGGCGTACGTCACCAGGGGCACCGTGGAGATCCGGCCGCCGAAGGCGGTGCGGGCCTGGCGGATCGAGCGCGCGCCCTCCTTCACGCACTCCACGCACTGGTGGCCGACCGCCGCCTCGCGCATGCAGTCCGGGCAGATGTAGCGGTCGCACCGGGTGCAGCGCACATGCGACTCCACCTTGGGATGGCGATAGCAGGTGGTGACGGCGGACTCGGGCTCCACGGCCGGCTCCTCGGAGTGCAACGGGAATGGGGGAACGATCAGCCGGTGGGGTCGGCGGCGAACAAAATAGCGAACGCCGGTGTACGGGTGCGACGGCAGGGGCCCGCGGTGCCTGGGTGACGTAATCTCGGCACTCCGTACCCCTCGCGCGATTGGGAGTCCCGTATGGCCGGAATCAGCCTCACCAAGGTGGAGGAGACCGCGCCCGCGTTGGTCAGTCTGTACAAGAGCGCGGGGGTGTCCCTCACCAAGCACGGGCTGAACGGGCAGCGGGCCGCCGTGTATCTGGTGGTCGACTACTCGGGGTCGATGAAGCCGTACTACAAGGACGGCAGTGTGCAGGCGCTCGCCGACCGGGTGCTCGGGATGGCGGCCCACTTCGACGACGACGGATCGGTGCCGGTCGTCTTCTTCTCGACGGACATCGACGCCGTCACCGACATCGCGCTCGACAACCACCAGGGCCGCGTCGAGCGGATCGTGGCCGGGCTCGGGCACATGGGCAAGACCAGCTATCACCTCGCCATGGACGCCGTCATCGACCACTACCTGGACAGCGGCTCCGAGGACCCCGCCCTCGTCGTCTTCCAGACCGACGGCGGACCGATCAACAAGCTCGCCGCAGAACGGTACTTGTGCAAGGCCGCGAAGCTTCCGCTGTTCTGGCAGTTCATAGGGTTCGGGGATCCGGACAGCAGACAGTTCGAATTCCTGCGCAAACTGGACGAGTTGGCCGTGCCGCAGAAGCGGGTCCTCGACAACGCCGGCTTCTTCCACGCCGGTTCGGATCCGCGGAAGGTGTCCGACGGGGAGCTGTACGACCGGCTGGTGGGGGAGTTCCCGCAGTGGCTGGCGGCGGCGCGGGCGCGGGGGATCGTGCGGTGACGGTACGACCGCTGCCCGCCGCCGAGCGGGTCGCCGTGCCCTGGAAGAACGGCGGCGGGGTGACCCGTGAGATCGCGGCCTGGCCCGAGGGCGCGGACATGAGCGACTTCGTGTGGCGGGTGAGCCTCGCCGACGTGGGCGCCGACGGGCCGTTCTCGGCGTTCGCCGAGGTGGACCGGATCCTCACCATGGTCGAGGGCGAGGGGATGGACCTGACCGTCGGGGCCGAACATCGTCGTGTCGATACGCGATGGGTTCCTCAAGGCTTCCCCGGTGACCTGCCGACCGACTGCCGCCTGCTCGGGGGCCCGGTCGTGAACCTCAACGTCATGTGGCGCAGGGGTGGCGAGGCCGCCCCGGCCGTCAAGGTCGTGCGTTCCCGGGTACCCCTCGCCGTCCCGGCGGGGCCGGCCGTGCTGGTCGTCGCGCTCGACGGGACCGCCGAGGTGGCCGGACTGACCCTCGGGCGGTACGACGCCGCGCTGCTGACCGGCGAGGACGCCGAACTGCGTGCGACGGGGCGCACCGCTGTCGTCGATCTCGTGCCACGGGGCTGAGCCCGGCTCGTGACGCCCCGTTGGCTTCGGCCGAGCGCCATGCCACCCTGGGGGCCGAGGGGAGCGGCGTATGGGTGTGCGAGACGTCAACACCAGCCGGACTGACGGGACTTCACAGGTCGGGACCTCCAGTACCGGGCGGCGGGGCGAGGCGGGCAAAGGGGAGCGGCTCGCGGACTGGGCCGACGGGCGGCTGGGCATCTACGGGCTGGCCAAGGCCAATATGCGCAAGGTCTTTCCGGACCACTGGTCGTTCATGCTCGGCGAAGTCTGCCTCTACAGCTTCCTCATCCTGATCCTCACCGGCGTCTATCTCACCCTGTTCTTCGAGCCGAGCGGCGTCGAGGTCGTCTACCACGGCTCGTACAAGCCGCTGAACGGCATCATCATGACGCGGGCGTACGAGTCCACGCTCGACATCAGCTTCGATGTGCGCGGCGGACTGCTGATCCGGCAGATCCACCACTGGGCGGCGCTCGTCTTCCTCGCCGGGATGCTCGTGCACATGATGCGGGTGTTCTTCACCGGCGCGTTCCGCAAGCCGCGCGAGGTCAACTGGCTGTTCGGCTGGACCCTGCTCATGCTCGGCCTGATCACCGGGCTGACCGGCTACTCGCTCCCCGACGACCTGCTCTCTGGCACCGGCGTCCGCTTCGCGCAGGGCGCCATCCTGTCGATCCCGATCGTGGGAACGTATCTCTCCTTCTTCCTCTTCGGAGGGGAGTTCCCGGGGCACGACATCATTCCGCGCTTCTTCCCGATCCACGTACTCCTGCTGCCCGGAATCATGCTGGGCCTGGTCGTCGCCCATCTGATCCTGGTCTTCTACCACAAGCACACGCAGTACCCCGGGGCCGGACGGGACCAGAAGTCCGTCGTCGGCATGCCGTTCATGCCGGTCTACATGGCCAAGGCGGGCGGGTTCTTCTTCCTGGTCTTCGGGGTGTTGTCGATCATGGGCGCGATCGCGACGATCAACCCCGTGTGGGCCTTCGGGCCCTACCGTCCCGACCTGGTGACCACCGGAGCTCAGCCCGACTGGTATCTGGGCTTCTCCGAGGGCCTGATCCGGGTGATGCCGGGATGGGAGATCAACGCCTGGGGCCACACCCTGCAGTTGGGCGTCTTCATCCCCTTCTCCCTCTTCCCGCTCATCATGACCGCCATCGCCGTCTACCCGTTCATCGAGGCGTGGGTCACCGGGGACAGACGTGAGCACCACATCCTGGACCGGCCGCGCAACGTGCCCACCCGCACCGGGCTCGGCGTCGCCTGGCTGACGCTGTACGCCGTCCTGCTGGTCGGGGGCGGCAACGACCTGTGGGCCACCCACTTCCATCTCTCGATCAACGCGATCACCTGGTTCGTCCGGATCGCCGTCTTCGTCGGGCCCGCGCTCGCCTTCGTCGTGACGAAACGGATCTGTCTGGGGCTGCAACGCCGCGACCGCGACAAGGTGTTGCACGGGCGCGAGTCCGGCATCATCAAGCGGCTTCCGCACGGCGAGTACGTCGAGGTCCACGAACCGCTCTCGCAGGCGCAGCGCTTCACCCTCACTCAGCACGAGCAGGCGTCGCCGTACGAGGTGGGTCCGCTCGTCGACGCCAACGGCGTGGTCCGTCGGGTGGGCCCCTCCCGTCGGCTGCGCGCCCGGCTGGCCCGGGCCCTGTACGGACCCGGTACGCAGATCCCGAAGCCGACGGTCGAGGAGTACCAGGAGCTCACGGGCGAGGACCACCACCACTGAGACCGGCCAGCACCGCTGCCCGGCACTCGGCCGGGCTGCCCCACGCGGTGCGCAGGGCGCGGGCCTTGGTGAGCCAGAGAGAGAGGTCGTACTCGGCCGTGTAGCCGATCGCGCCGTGCAGCTGGAGCGCGCTCCGGGCGGTGGCGTACGCGGCCTCGCAGGCCGTGACCTTGGCGGCGGCCACATCGGCCGGTGCCATCGACAGGGCGGCCCCGAAGAGGAGCGGCCGCGCGAACTCCAGGGCGATCTTCGCGTCCGCCAGCCGATGCTTCACGGCCTGGAACGAGCCGATGGGTACCCCGAATTGGCTCCGCTGCTTCACATGGCCGACCGTCCGGTCGAGCAGCGCGAGCCCGACTCCCAGGGCTTGGGCCGCGGTGGCGAGCCGGGCCCACACGAGGGCCTGGGCGGCAGCGCGAGCCACCTGGGGCCCCGTGGCGAGGAGCTCACCGCCCGGGTGGGGACGAGTGAGCCGCCGGGCCGGGTCGAGCGAGGGGCGAGGGGCCGGGTCGGGGGAGGGGCGAGGGGAGGGCCTGGGGGGTGAGGGGGCCGTCGGGAGTGTGGGAGGCGCGGGGGTGTCGGGGGCTCCGGAGGTCCCGGACATCGTGGAGGTCCCGGGCGTCCCGGAGATCCGCGAGGCCTCGTGTCCGGGCGCGGGCGCGGGCGCGCCCGTTGCGTCGCCGGCGCTGCCGGCCTGTTGGCTGCTGCCGACCGGTGCCTGCTCTGTCGTGCCGCGCGATGCGGCCGGCGAGCCGCTGCTCTCGGTGTCGTCGGCTGCCGGCGGTGTCGTGAGCGGAGCGGATGTGCGGACCGGCGCCTGTGCCAGGTGCACATCGGCGGTCTCACCCGTGCTCCGCACCGCCAGGTGCACCTCCGCCGTATCCCCGTCCAGCAGATACGGCGCCCCGCCCGGCAGAACCAGGGTGGCCACCGCCTCGCCCGACGCGAGCGTCGGCAGGAGGCGCTTGGCGGGTCCCGATGCGCCGAGCGCGGACAGGAGCGCGGCAGCCGCCACCGTCTCCACCAGGGGGCCCGGCACCGCGTGTCGGCCCAACTCGGTGAATGCGACGGCCAGTTCCACGGGAAGGGGGCCCACACCCTCGTACGCCTCGGGTATCGCCAGCGCGAAGACGCCCGCGTCGGCGAGGCGGGCCCACAGGGCGCGGCCCGGGTCATGGTCGCCCGCGGCCCAGGCGCGGACGGCCGCGGGGGTGTCCGCGGAGGTCAGCATCGCGTCCAGGGAGGCGGCGAAGGCGCGCTGCTCGGTGTCGAGGAGGAAACGCATCAGCGGCGTCCCTTCGGGAGGCCGAGCAGCCGCTCGGCGACGATGTCGCGCTGGATCTCGTTGGTGCCGGCGTAGATGGGACCCGCGAGGGAGAAGACGTACCCCTCGGACCAGTCGGTGTCCGTCAACTCGCCCGCCGGGCCGAGGAGATCGAGCGCGGTCTCGTGCAGCGCGATGTCGTACTCGGACCAGAAGACCTTGTTCATGCTGGACTCCGGGCCGATGCTCTCGCCGTCGAGGAAACGGGAGGCATGGGCGTAGGTGAAGAGCTGGTAGGCGCGGGCGCCGATCACCGCGTCGGCGACCCGGTCGCGCAGGGCCGTGTCCGTGGGGTCCGCCCGGGTGCGCCAGAGGGACACCAGACGGTCGGCGGCGGCGAGGAATCGGCCCGGTGAGCGCAGCGTCAGCCCGCGTTCGTTGCCCGCGGTCGACATGGCGATCCGCCAGCCCTGGCCCGGCTCGCCGATCACGTCGTCGTCCGGGACGAACACGTCGTTCAGGAAGAGCTCGGCGAACGCCGGTCTGCCGTCCAGACGGCCGATCGGGCGGACCGTCACGCCCGGTGCGCGGAGGTCGAACATCAGGTAGGTCAGGCCCTGGTGGGGTTTCGGGGTGTCCGGATCGCTGCGGAACAGGCCGAAGGCGCGGTCGGCGAACGCGGCCCGCGACGACCAGGTCTTCTGCCCGCTCAGCAGCCAGCCGCCGGCCGTACGCGCCGCGCGCGAGGTGAGGGAGGCCAGGTCGGAGCCCGCCTCGGGCTCGGACCAGGCCTGTGCCCAGATGACCTCGCCCGTGGCCATCGACGGCAGCACGCGCGCGCGTTGCTCCTGCGTGCCGTGGTCGAAGAGTGTCGGTGCGAGGAGACTGATGCCGTTCTGGCCGACCCGGCCCGGCGCGCCCGCCGCGTAGTACTCCTCCTCGAAGACCAGCCACCGGACGATGTCCGCGTCCCGGCCGCCGTACACCGTCGGCCAGGACACCACCGACCAGCGGTCCGCGGCCAGTTCGGCCTCCCACGCGCGGTGCGCGGCGAAGCCCTCCTCGGTCTCCAGCGAGGGGAGGGGATCGGCCGGGACATGGGCGTCGAGCCAGGCCCGGGCCTCGGCGCGGAACGCCTCGTCGGCGGGCGAGTGGGCGAGATCCATCGGAGGCACCTTTCGGTGGTGATCTCTGTGGCAACCTTCCCTAACAAGTGTTTGGTAGGTTAGCGTGGAGTCATGACAGACGTCGAGGGTCCGGAGTACGTACCTGGGCACGGGCTGCTGAAGGAGCGCACCGCCGTCGTCACCGCCGCCGCGGGTGCCGGGATCGGCGGAGCCACGGCCCGCCGGTTTCTGGAGGAGGGCGCGCGCGTGCTGATCAGCGACGCGCACACACGGCGGCTCAAGGAGACCGAGCAGGCACTCGCCGAGGAGTTCGGTGCCGCGAGTGTCGCCGCACTGCCCTGCGACGTCACTGACGAGGCCCAGGTCCAGTCCCTCTTCGACACGGCCGTCGCACTGCACGGCGGCCTGGACGTGGTGGTCAACAACGCCGGCTTGGGCGGCACTTCGGCGCTCGTCGACATGACCGACGAGCAGTGGTCGAAGGTGCTCGACGTCACGCTGAACGGCACGTTTCGGTGCACCCGGGCAGCGCTGCGGCGGCTCAAGGAGCAGGACGGTGGAGGGGTCGTGGTGAACAACGCCTCCGTCGTCGGCTGGCGCGCCCAGTCCGGCCAGGCCCACTACGCCGCCGCGAAGGCCGGCGTCATGGCGCTCACCCGATGCGCCGCCATCGAGGCCGCCGCGTACGGCGTGCGGGTCAACGCCGTGTCACCGAGCCTCGCCATGCACCCGCACCTCGCCAAGGTCACCACGCCCGAGCTCCTCGACGAGCTGACCGCGCGCGAGGCCTTCGGACGCCACGCCGAGCCCTGGGAGGTGGCCAACGTGATCGTGTTCCTGGCGTCGGGCTACTCCTCGTACATGACGGGCGAGGTCGTCGCCGTCAGCAGCCAGCACGCCTAGGACGACAATGGGACCGTGCCTACCAAGAAGAAGCCCCAGGTGACCGCCTCGCCCGAGCGGCGACGCGAACTCCTCGACACCGCGGCCGAGGTCTTCGCCGAGCAGGGCTACAACGCCACCACCGTCCGCAAGATCGCGGACGAGGCCGGGATGCTCGCGGGCAGCCTCTACTACCACTTCGACTCCAAGGAATCGATGCTGGAGGAGATCCTGCGGACCTTCCTCGACGAGCTCTGGAACGGCTACGACGCCGTCCTGGACGCCGAACTGGGCCCCAGGGAAACCCTGGAGGCCCTGGTCACCGAGTCCTTCCGGGAGATCGACCGGCACCGCGCGGCCGTCGCCATCTACCAGAAGGAGTCCAAGCACCTCGCCGCCCAGCAGCGCTTCGCGTTCCTCGCCGAGTCGCAGCGCAACTTCGAGAAGGCGTGGCTGAGCACGCTGGAGCGCGGCGTCGACGCCGAGGTCTTCCGGGCCGACCTCGACATCCGGCTCACCTACCGGTTCGTGCGCGACACCGTGTGGGTCGCCGCGTCCTGGTACCGGCCCGGTGGACAGCACAGCCCGGAGGAGATCGCCCGGCAGTACCTGTCGATGGTCCTCGACGGGATCTCCGTACGCGAATAACCCATGTCTGCGAGGGAGTTGTCATGGCCGAGGCCTACATCGTCGAAGCGGTCCGCACACCCGTCGGGCGGCGCAGGGGAGGCCTGAGCGGTGTCCACCCGGCCGACCTCGGAGCACACGTCCTCAAGGCCCTGGTCGAGCGGTCGGGTGTGGACCCGGCCGCCGTCGAGGACGTCGTCTTCGGCTGTCTGGACACGGTGGGGCCGCAGGCCGGTGACATCGCCCGCACCTGCTGGCTGGCGGCCGGGCTGCCCGAGGAGGTGCCGGGCGTCACGATCGACCGGCAGTGCGGGTCCTCCCAGCAGGCGATCCACTTCGCCGCGCAGGGCGTGCTGTCCGGCACCCAGGACCTGGTCGTCGCCGGGGGCGTCCAGAACATGTCGCAGATACCCATCGCCTTCGCCTCCCGCCAGGCCGCCGAACCGCTCGGTCTCACCGAGGGCCCCTTCGCGGGCAGCGAGGGCTGGCGGGCACGCTACGGCGACCGGCCCGTCAACCAGTTCCATGGCGCCGAGCTGATCGCCGCGAAGTGGGGTATCAGCCGCCGTGACCAGGAGGAGTTCGCGCTCCGCTCCCATCAGCGGGCGATCCGTGCCATCGACGAGGGGCGCTTCGCGCGCGAGACGGTGGCATACGGGGAGGTCGCCGTGGACGAGGGCCCGCGCAGGGACACCTCGGCGGAGAAGATGGCCGGCCTGAAGCCGGTCGTCGAGGGCGGAACCATCACCGCCGCCTGCTCCTCCCAGGTCTCCGACGGCGCGGCCGCGATGCTGCTCGCCTCGGAGCAGGCGGTCCGCGAACACGGGCTGACGCCCCGCGCGCGGGTCCACCACCTCTCGGTGCGCGGCGAGGATCCCATCCGTATGCTGTCGGCCCCCATCCCGGCCACCGCGTACGCCCTGAAGAAGACCGGCATGTCCATCGGCGACATCGACCTCATCGAGATCAACGAGGCCTTCGCTCCGGTTGTCCTCGCCTGGCTGAAGGAGACCGGGGCGGACCCGGAGAAGGTCAACGTCAACGGTGGCGCGATCGCGCTGGGCCATCCGCTCGGGGCCACGGGTGTGAAGCTCATGACGACGCTCCTCCATGAACTGGAGCGAACGGGCGGCCGGTTCGGCCTCCAGACCATGTGCGAGGGCGGGGGCCAGGCGAACGTGACGATCATCGAGCGGCTCTGACACCGGCCTTGGTGCGCGGCGACACCCAAGAGGTGCCGTCGCGCACCAGGGGCACGTCAGCGGCCGAGCGAGAAGCCCAGCAGCACGCCCGCGTGAACCTCCACCATGCCGGGTGCCAGATCGCCCTCGGAACTGCCGCCACCGCCGCCGTGGCCGCGGTGACCGCGGAACTCCCACGACTCGGCGTCCACATCCTGCACATGGAGGACGGTGCCCAGCGAGACGCCCGCCGCCTCCGCGTAGATCTCCGCCTTCCGGCGGGCCGCGGCCACCGCCCTGCGCCGGGCCTCGTCGCGCAGCGCGGGCTTGTCGCGCACGTCGAAGACGACGTCGTCGACACGGTTGGCGCCGGCGTCGACCGCGTCGACGATGAGCTGCTGCAGGTCGTCGATCGTCTCGGTCTCGATGACGTACGACGCCTGGCAGCGATAGCCGAGGAACTTCCGGCCGGTTCCGTAACCGTCGTACTCGGAGTTGAGCGACAGCTTGGAACCGGAGACCGACGCATCCGGTATGCCGTGCCGACGCAACGTCTCGCGCAGCCGGGACACCGACGTGCCCGCCTCCTGGAACGCCTTGTCGGGCGAAGGCTCCAGCACATCCACCGCCAGCTTCACACGTACCAGCTGAGGTTCCGCCCGTACGCTTCCCGCACCGAACACGCTGAGGCCCCAGGGCTCTCTGATCGACTGAGTCATCCGGGCATTGAAACACCCGGAACCGGGAGCGCGTCGAGAGTTTCGTGCGCCTGCGCCATCACCCTCCCGACCAGCTCCGCGCATGACGGCAGGTCCTCGATCACGCCCGCGACCTGCCCGGAGGCCATCACCCCCAGATCCGTACGCCCGTCCACCATCGAGGACTTGAGCAGCATCGGCGTATTGGCGGCGAGCAGGACCTGGCTCCAGGAGAGATCCTTGCCGTGCTTCATGGCAAGGCCGTCGCGGATCATCTGCGACCAGGAGAGGCCGGACATCTTCCGGAACCCGGCGGCTCGGCGGACGGCCCGTACAAGGGAGCTCGTACGGCCGGACTTCTCCAGGGAGTCGACGAGTTCGCTGCGCAGCATGCGGTGCGGGAGTCCGTCGACCGCCGTGGTGACCATGACGTCCTTGACCGTCGCCGCCAGGTACTTCGCCTTCACCGCGTCCGGAACGGTCGAGTCGGAGGTCAGAAGGAAGCGCGTCCCCATCGCGATGCCCGCCGCGCCGTACGCCAGCGCCGCCACCAGCCCCCGCCCGTCGTAGAAGCCGCCCGCCGCCACGACCGGGATGTCGACCGCGTCCACCACCTGCGGCAGCAGCACGGTGGTCGCCACCTCGCCGGTGTGTCCGCCGCCCTCGCCGCCCTGCACGATCACCGCGTCGGCACCCCAGGCGGCCACCTTCTCGGCGTGCCGGCGAGCTCCGATGGACGGGACGACGATCACTCCCGCCTCCTTGAGCTCGGCGATCAGCTCGCGCGAGGGGGCGAGGGCGAAGGACGCGACCCGCACGCCTTCCTCGACGATGATCCGCACCCGGTCGCCCGCGTCCCCGGCGTCCGCACGCAGATTGACCCCGAACGGCTCGTCCGTACGGGACTTGACCTCTCGTACGGCGTCCCGCAGCTGGTCGAGTGTCATCGTCGCGGAGGCGAGGATGCCCAGCGCGCCCGCGTTCGCCGTGGCGGAGACCAGGCGCGGGCCTGCCACCCAGCCCATGCCGGTCTGCACGACGGGGTGGCGGACGCCGACGAGCCGGGTCAGCGCGGTCTCCATCAGCGCCCGCCCCTGCCGCTGTCCGGGACCTCGCGATCCCGGGTGCTCTTGGGTTCGGTGACCTCGCGATCCCGGGTGCCCGTCGGGTCGATGACCTCGCGGATCAACTCCAGCTCGTCCTGAGTCGGTTCACGGGTGTACGGCACCTCGTCGGGGACGGTCAGCTCGAAACCCGTCGCCTCCCTCACCCGCTCGACCGTGACGCCCGGGTGCAGCGAGGCGAGGCGCATCGAGTGGTCGGGTGTCGCGAAGTCGAGGACGGCGAGGTCGGTCACCACGCGCGGGATGCGGTGGAAGCGCGTGGCGCTCGGCCCCGCGGCGGCGGCACGGTCGTACCCCACCCCGCACACCATGTCGACCCGCTCGACGAAGACACGCGGCGAGTGCTTCGGGATCCAGTAACTCGTGGGGTTGTTGAGCGTGTTGACCGGGGCGCCGCGCACGCCCAGCAGCTGGCGCTTGGGCTTGGCCCAGTCGCCGATGCAGGAGATGTTCTGGTTGCCGAAGCGGTCGATCTGGCTCGCGCCCATCATCACGTGCCGGCGGCCGCCGGTGACCATCGTCAGATGCTGCCGGTACGGCAGCCAGCCTTCCGGCGCGCCGTCGAGGCCGACGAGCATCGCCTCGCCGTCGGTCAGCAGCAGGTCGGGCGAGAAGGTGTGCTTGGCGAGGCGGGCGCCGATGGACGGGATCACGCCCATCGGGCTGGCGAGCACCTCGCCGTTGCCCCGCCAGGTCTCGGCGCAGGCGATCACGCAGTACTCGGCGCGAGACGCCTTCGCTCCGGTCTCCGCTCGGGTCGTGCTCACTGGTTCCACTCCCTCTGCCAGGCCTCGACGGCGCTCCGGTAGGCGTGCTCGTCCCCGCTCAGGAACCGCTCGGCGAACTCGGCGTACGGTGTGGTGGCGTACAGCCTCTGGAAGGCCTCGTCGCGCCCGTAGTCGGGCACGCACGAGGTGAAGTGCGCGCCGTTCGGTGTCTCGACGACCCCCGTCACGCTCGACCGCTTGAGCAGCAGTGTCTGCGGCGCGGCCTCCTTGGTCAGCTCCGCCGTGCCCATGTTCTCGACGAGCTGCTCGCATGACACATACGCGGCGTCCGCCGCCTCGCAGAACAGGTCGTCGAAGTACGGATCCGGGCCCAGGTACTGGCCGTTGCCGAGGCGGTCCGCGCGGTTCATGTGAACCAGGGCCGCGTCCAGGCGTAGGGCGGGCATGGCGACGAACTCCTCCCTTGTCCCCGAGGACTCGTCGACATACGGCGAAGTGACCGTCCGCAGGCCGGGATTGACCCGCATCACGTCCGAGCCGATGCCCGCCCGCACCGGCAGGAACGGCAGGCGGTTCGCGGCGGCGCGCAGCCCCCACATGAACATCGCCTCGTCGACCTCCATCAGCTCCAGGGCGCCGCTCTCGCGCGCCGCGCGGTAGTGCGGTTCGAGCGGGATCGAGTCGAGGGTCGCGAAGGCGGTGACGAGTTTGCGTATCCGTCCGGCGGCGGCCAGCAGGCCCACGTCGGGGCCGCCGTACGAGACGACGGTGAGATCGGTGATCTCGGTGCGGAGCAGCGCTCTCACCAGGGCCATCGGTTTGCGGCGCGCGCCCCAGCCGCCGATGCCGAGGGTCATCCCGCTCTCCAGCCGGGCGACGGCTTCCTCGGCCGACATGGTCTTGTCGCTCACCGGGCGGCCTCCTTTCCGAAGGTGTCACGGACGCGGTCGGCCACTCCGTCGAGGTTCGCCTCGAAGGTGAAGCCCTGCTCGAAGCGGTAGCTGCGGCGCACGTCGACGGGATCGATGCCGTTGATCGCGGCCTTCGCGAGCCGGATGAGGTGACCGTCCTTGGCGGCTATCTCGCGCGCCAAATCCAGGGCGGCCGTGCGCAGTTCCTCGCGCGGCACGACCTTCCACACCGAGCCGTGCGCGTGCAGCTCGGCGGCGGTGGCGGTGCGCGAGGTGTAGTACAGGGCGCGAATCAGGTGCTGTGGCACAAGGCGGGCCAGATGCGTGGCCGCGCCGAGCGCGCCCCGGTCCAGCTCGGGCAGCCCGAAGGTCGCGTCCTCGCTGGCCACGATCGCGTCCGCGTTCCCCACGAGCCCGATCCCGCCGCCCAGGCAGAAGCCCTGCACCGCCGCGACGACGGGCACCTCGCACTCGTACACCGCGGCGAAGGCCTCGAAGCAGCCGCGGTTGGCGCCTATGAGCGCGCGATGCCCCTCCGTGTCGCGCTGCATCTCCTTGATGTCGACGCCCGCGTTGAAACCACGCCCCTCGGCCGCCAGCACGACACAGCGGATCTCGGGGTCGCGGCCCGCCGCGCGGAGGGCGTCGGCCAGGTCGAACCAGCCCCGCACCGGCAGTGCGTTCACCGGCGGGAAGTCGACCGTGACGACGGAAATCCCCTTTTCCGGGGACGAGGTGGAGACACCCATGGGTGCATCAGCTACCTTTCCACCAAACGTTTGTTAGGTACAGACTCGAAGCTAGCAGCGAATGCATCCGCGCGGGAGGCACTGTGGACAACGTGGACGCCATGGATCTCGGAGGCAGGACCGTCGTCGTCACCGGCGGCACCCGTGGGGTCGGGGCCGGCATCGCGCAGACGTTCGCACGGGCCGGCGCGCAGGTCGTGGTCTGTGCGCGCAGGCCGCCCGAGGTGCCCCTGGAGGGAACCGACTTCGTGTCCGTCGACCTGCGCGACGCGGCGGCCGTGCACGCCTTCTTCGACGCGCTGCCCCGGCTCGACGTCCTGGTCAACAACGCGGGCGGCACGCCCTACCGGCCGCTGACGCAAGCGGACGCCGAGCGGCACGCGCGCGTGATCGAGCTCAACCTCACCGTCCCGCTGACCGCGTCGATCGCCGCCTACGAGCACCTCAAGCGCGCCAAGGGCTCAGTCGTGATGATCGGCAGCGTGAGCGGGACGCGACCGTCACCCGGATCGGCGGCCTATGGGGCGGCCAAGGCGGGCCTGGAGAACCTGGCCCGTTCGATGGCCGTGGAATGGGCCCCGGACATCAGGGTCAACACCCTGGTCGTCGGCATGGTCCGCACCGAGCTGGCGCACCTGCACTACGGCGGCGAGGAGAGCATCGCCGCCGTCGCGCGCACCGTCCCGCTGGGCCGTCTCGCCCAGCCGTCCGACATCGGCGAGGCCGCCGTCTTCCTCGCCTCGGACGCCGCCGCCTACATCAGCGGGGCCTCGCTGCTCGTCCACGGGGGCGGGGAGCTGCCCGCCTTCCTCGATGCCGCAACCGCCAACAAGGAGAAGTGAGATGAGCACACCGCTGCTGTGCGAGGGGCGTGTCGTGATCGTCACGGGCGCGGGCCGTGGACTCGGCAGGTCACACGCGCTCGCGTACGCCGCCGAGGGCGCGCGCGTCGTCGTCAATGATCTCGGGGTCGGCCTCGACGGCATGCCGGGACCGGACAGCCCCGCTCGGCAGGTCGCCGACGAGATCCGTGCGGCGGGCGGCGAAGCGGTGGCCCACGGTGGTGACATCGCGACGACCGAGGGGGCCGCGTCGCTCATCCGCACCGCCCTGGAGGCGTATGGACGCCTCGACACGCTCGTCAACAACGCCGGGTTCCTGCGCGACCGGATGCTCGTCAACCTCGACGAGGACGACTGGGACGCCGTGCTGCGCGTCCATCTGAAGGGTCACTTCCTGCCGCTCAAGCATGCGGCGGCGCACTGGCGGGCGGAGGCGAAGGCGGGGCGTACGCCGGTGGCCCGGGTCGTCAACACCAGCAGCGGAGCGGGGCTGTTGGGGTCGGTCGGGCAGGGCAACTACAGCGCCGCGAAGGCCGGGATCGTCGGGCTGACGCTCGTCGCCGCCGCCGAGATGGGGCGGTACGGAGTCCAGGTCAACGCGATCGCTCCGGCGGCCCGCACCCGGATGACCGAGCGGACCTTCGTGGAGGCCATGGCGATGCCCGGCACCGGTTTCGACGCCATGGCACCCGAGAACGTCTCGCCGCTGGTGGTCTGGCTGGGGTCGGCCGCGAGCGCGGGCGTCACCGGACGGGTCTTCGAGACCGAGGGCGGGCGTATCACCGTCATGGAGGGCTGGCGACCGGGCCCGACCGCGGACAAGGGCGCGCGGTGGACGCCGTCGGAGGCGGGCGAGGCGACGCTGAAACTGCTCGCGGAGGCAGAGGTTCCGGGGGCGGTGTACGGGGCGTAGTAGCGCGATCGGCGTACGGCACCCAGGAGTTGGGGCCCTGGACCGGGCAGCCCCGGCTGGGACAGGGGCCGGAAGGCCGTCGCCTGTCTAGCCGGAGAGGCGGGCGGCGGCCTTCCGCTGCCGCTCGGACATGACGGACAGGAAGCGGTTCACGGTCTCCAGCTCCTCCGTGCTGAACTCCTCGCAGGCCTCGACGACATCGCGCGCCCAGTCGTCGAAGAACACGGCCAGCTCGGCGATCTTCTCCTGGTTCAGCTCGACGACCACCCGGCGTTTGTCGGTCGGGTGCTTGACTCTGCGGACGAAGCCCTTGCTCTCCAGGCGGTCGACCAGGCCGGTGACGGACGCGGGGGCCAGGCCTGTGCGTTCGGCCAGGTCCTTCGCGGTCAGCGGGCCGAACCGCTGGAGCAGGTCGAGGGTCTTGCTCTCGGTGGCGCTCAGGCCCTGCATGGCCGCGACCGCCGAATGGAACATCACCGTGACGCCACTGTGCTCGCGGCCCACGGTCATGAGCCGGTCCAGTGCCTTGGCCCGCCGGTCGTCGGCGGCTCCGTCGACCCTGTCGCCCCTGACGTCCTTGTCTCCGCTGGCGTCCTCGTCTCCGCTGCTCATGGGTTCAGGCTAACAAATATTTCGTTCGGTCGAACTAAGGACTTGCGATCACGGTGGTGGTGATGCAAGTCTTTCGTTAGCCCGAACGAAATAAATGCCGAGTCGCATGAATCCGGAGCAACGGGAGACGCCATGTCCACGAGCCTCGCAACAGCACCCCCCTCACCCCTCGCGGAGCCGTATCCGCGCCGCTGGGCCGCAGCCGTCGTGATGATGGTCGCGGCGCTGATGGACCTGCTGGACGTGACGATCGTGAACGTCGCGATCCCGTCCATGGGTCGTGACCTGCACGCCTCGCAGAGCGCCCTGCAGTGGCTGGTCTCCGCGTATCTGCTGGGCTTCGCCGCGACCCTGATCATTTCCGGGCATCTCGGTGACCGGTTCGGGCGCCGCTCCCTCTTCCTCGTCGGCACGGCGGGCTTCGGGCTCGCGAGTCTCGGGTGCGGGATCGCCCAGTCGCCGGGACAACTGATCGCCGCGCGGGCCGTGCAGGGCGTGATGGCGGCGGTGCTGATGCCACAGGTGCTCGGCTCGTTCCGCACGCTCTTCCAGGGCAAGGAGCGTGGAGCCGCCTTCGGGATGTACGGCGCCGTCGCCGGGTTCGCCTCCGCGATCGGGCTGCTGCTCGGCGGCGTGCTCACCGACGCGGATCTGTTCGGCTGGGGCTGGCGGTCCGTGTTCCTGGTGAACGTGCCGGTCGCCCTCTGCACGTTCACGGCGGGACTCGTCCTCGTCCCGGCCACGCGCGAGCGGTCCACCGGGCGGCCCGACGTGCTCGGCAGCGCGCTCCTGGCCGGCGGGCTCGTCGCGATCGTGCTTCCGCTGGTGCAGGGGCGTGGCAACGGGTGGCCGCTGTGGGGATGGATCTGCCTCGCCGGCGGGGTGCTCGCGGTGGGTGGGCTCGGGGTGTACGAGGCCCGTCGGCGCGGGTCGGTGACGGTGCCGCTGCTGCCCTCCCGCGCCTTCCGGCTTCCCGCGTTCTCGGTGGGCGTCCTGGTCCAACTCATCTTCTCCGTCGGGATGCAGGGCTTCTTCCTGATCTTCGCGATCTGGCTGCAGGGCAGCGAGGGCTACACCCCGACCCAGGCGGGCGTGCTGACCGTGGCCTTCTCGGTCGGCGGCTTCCTCACCGCACCCGCGGCGGACTGGCTGGCCGTGCGGTTCGGGCGGCTGGTGCTGGGGGCGGGGGCGCTGCTGATGGCCGGGGGCTTCGGATGGATCTGGGCGGCGGTCGAGGACTCCTCCGCCGCGCACACCGGGGCATGGCCGTTGGTGCCGGGGCTGGTGCTTGCGGGGGCGGGGCTGGGGTTCCTGGTGGTGCCGCTGGTGAACGTGGTGCTGTCCGCGGTGCCCGGTGAACTCGCGGGTGGGGCGTCCGGCATCTTTTCCACGGCTCAGCAGTTCGGTGGGGCTGTGGGTGCCGCTGTGATCGGGAGCGTGTTCTTCGGTCATGCGTCGGGTGGACTGACAGGGGCGTTGACCTCGGCGATGCCTTGGGTGATGGGCGGGTTCGTGCTCTGCGCGGGGCTGTGTGTGGCGCTGCCGCGGCGGGCAGTGGCTGAGCATCAGGGGTGACCCGCATCGTCCCTGTGGGCTCCGCCTAGGACCCCCGCTCCTCAAACGCCGGACGGGCCGCTTTCGGCCCGTCCGGCGTTTGAGGGCGAGGCCGTCAAGGCCGATGGGGGTGCAGGGGGCGGAGCCCCTTGCGTGGGTCCAGGGGGCGGAGCCCCTTGGCGGGGGGTGGGGGCGGAGCCTCCAAGCGACGATGCGGCGCCCCCCTGCTCGGGCGAAGCCGAGAGCTTGGGGGAGGGCAGGGGCGGAGGGGGCGCAAGAACCCGGGAGCGGCCCCCGCTCAGGGAGCTGCCCGCAAGGCCGTTTCCAGAAGCGCCGCTGTCTCGGCGTGCCCCGTCTGCTGATCGTCGGCGGCGAACGGGCGGCCCTCCGCGTCAAGGAGTTGGACCTCGACGATGACGCCTTCCTCCGCCGGGTAGCGGTGGGTCGCGGACGGGTGACCGGGGCCGTGGGTCCGGGCCAGGCCCGCGTGGAGTTCGGCCTCCACGTCCAAGGACAGCCACCGGCGGGCTTCGGCGAGAGCCTCGGCGGCCGCCTGTGCTCCGTGCGCGAGAAGGACTCGCACGCACCCCGGCGAGCCGCGGTGCGCGGCCGCCACGAGCGGCGGCTGGCCGGTCGGGCCGGGCCGGTTCGGGTCCGCACCGGCCGCGAGGAGGGCCTCCGCGACCTCGGTGTGGCCCCGCCGCAGCGCCCACGTCAGGGCTGTGAAGCCGAACTCCTCCACCGTGTCCGGGCCGGCCCCGGCCGCGAGCAGCGCGCGCACCACCGCCGTATGGCCGCCGCAGGCCGCACCGCACAGCGGAGCGTCCGTACCCTGGCTGAGCCGGTCGGGGGTGGCGCCGGCCGCCAACAGCAGTCGTACGATGCCGGGTTGGTCGCTCACCGCGGCCAGATACAGCGCCGTCTGGCCGTCCTCGTCCACCGACTCCGGGCTCACGCCGGAGCGCAGCAGCCGTACGACAGCGTCCTCGTCACTCTCGTACACAGCGGTGAAGAGGCGCGCCGCGGGGTCGTTCGTGCTCATCCTTCGACCCTCGCTCGCGAAGGACGCAGGAGGCAAAAGCTTTTGGGGTGTTCTGTCTCACCTCTTACACCTCACCTCGCACACCCCCCTTGCGCCACCCCTTGCACCCCACACCATGCACCCCACCCCTTACGTGTCGCACTCCAGCACCGTCCGGCACAGCGCACAGCGGGCCCGTACCCGGCCCCGCACCGGCACCCTGATCCGCTGGTGGCAGGTCGGGCAGGGGAACGACACGCGCAGGGGGCCGCGGGTGTCCGGGGTGAAGGCGTAGGGGGCGCCGAGGTGGGACCCGGGGGCGTGGTGGTCCTGGGCGTAGCGGCGGTCCTTCGCATAGCGGCGGCGGCCGGCCCACCCGGCGGCGGTCAGCGGGGGCTGCTGTTCGTCGCGGCGGGCCTGCGCCATCCCCTTGGTGTACGCGGTGTACGCCTGTGGGCTGGTGAACCAGATCGCGGGGTCCTCGCCGAAGACGAGGGCGCGCTTGGCGAGGACGTAGCCGAATTCCTCGGGGGTGAGGTAGCCGAGCTTCTGCGAGGACGCCGCGTCCTCGCGGTACGCGTCCAGCAGGAGCCAGCCCGCGCCGAGGTAGGTCGCCGCCGTGTCCGTGAGGATCTCCGTGTCGCGGGTGCCGGGGAAGGAGAGGTCGAGGCGGTGCAGATAGACGTGCATCACCTCGTGGGCGAGGGCGGCGCCGATGTCGCGGCGGTGGGTGCGGAAGCGGTCGTTGAGTTCGATGAAGTACTCGGGGCCCGCGGCGAGTTCGACGTTCGCCGCGTGGGTCATCTCGCGGAAGCCGATGATCATCCGGGCGTCCGGCAGCCGGTAGTGCCGCACCATCTCGCGGGCCACGCGCTGCGCGCCCAGATGCAGGTCGTCGGTGTCGGCGAAGGCCACGTCGGCGGGGGCCACGCTGGTCGCGAAGGTGTGGATGGTGTCGTACGAGAGCCGCTTGTAGAGCGCGGTGATCGACGCCCGCACCGTGTCCAGATGCGGGAAGCCGTGCTCGACGGGTCCGCCGTTCGCCACGTCTGCACCCCCTGAAGACGTCCGCACTGGATTCCACTCTAAGCGGGGTTTCACCCGGCGGCGGGGATGGGCGGGCGGGCGGAGCGGTGTCTGGCCGGAATGCGGCCCTTGCCCGGGCTGCGCGGCGGTCCCCATAATCCGCACCAGCTTGGCAGGGGCATGCCATAGCACCTCTGCATGTCCTTCGCCTCGCGTTCAACCCCCCACGAAAGGAAGCGCGTTGAAGTCTCTCAAGAAATTCAGCTTCATAAGAAGAGCGCTCGCCGTCGCCGCGGTCGCGCTCGCCGCGGTGTCCCTCCAGCCGCTGTCCGCGCAGGCCGCACCCGCGCCTGTCGTCGGCGGGACCCGGGCGGCGCAGGGCGAGTTCCCGTTCATGGTGCGGCTGTCCATGGGCTGTGGCGGCGCCCTCTACACCAAGAGCATCGTCCTGACCGCCGCACACTGTGTGGACGGCTCGGGCACCAACACCTCCATCACCGCCACCGTCGGCGTCGTCGACCTGCAGAGCAGCAGCGCGATCAAGGTCAAGTCGACCAAGGTGCTCCAGGCCCCCGGCTACAACGGCAAGGGCAAGGACTGGGCCCTCATCAAGCTCGCCAGGCCGATCGAGCAGCCCACCCTGAAGATCGCCACCACCACCGCGTACAACAACGGGAACTTCACCGTCGCCGGCTGGGGTGCCACCCGCGAGGGCGGCGGTCAGCAGCGCTACCTGCGCAAGGCCACCGTTCCCTTCGTCGACGATGCCACCTGTCAGCAGGCGTACGGCAGTGATCTCGTCCCCGGTGACGAGATCTGCGCCGGATTCGTCCAGCAGGGAGGCGTCGACACCTGCCAGGGCGACTCCGGCGGGCCCATGTTCCGCAAGGACAACACGGGTGCCTACATCCAGGTCGGAATCGTCAGCTGGGGCCAGGGCTGCGCCGAGCCCGGATACCCCGGCGTGTACAGCGAGGTCTCGACGTTCGCGGCCGAAATAGCCCGGGCGGCCTCCGGGCTGTGAGGGCCGAGGCCGTCGTCTCGTACGCATGAGGTGCGGGCGCCCGTGACCCCGGTTGCGGGCGCCCCGCCTCCTGCTCGGCATCCGGATGTCCGGCCTCGACGGCCTGGAAGTGACTCCCGGCGCCTCGTCGGCCTCACCGAACGCATTGCCGCCCTCGGTGGCACCCTCACCGAACGCGTTACCGCCCTCGGTGGTCCCCTCACCGCCGGCCCCGCGCCGTCGGCCCCGCGCCGTAGGGTGGCCGGCAGGTCCGCGTGGTGCTGCCGTACGAGAAGACCGGCAGGCGAGGACGCGGCGGTGCCCGGCGGCGTCAACGCGCTCGGCCGCGGCCCGTGCGCGGTGACGGCTTGTCCTCGGCCGCGGCCCGCGTCCGCCGGCGGAATCGCCCTCGACCGTGTCCCGTGCCGGCGCCGGAAACGCGCTCGGCGGTCGCCCCGGGACGCTGACATACTCCGCGCCATGACCATCGAAGAACACCCCGCCGACCCTGTCCGACAGCCGCCCGTCCCCGCATCGTTGGAGGTCGGCGCCAAGGACGACGTTCTGGAGCAGCGGCTCGACGACGAGCTCACCGCGTTCAACGCGGAAGCCACCGGTGCCGGTGCGCCCGTGCCGCTCTCGGTCCGCGTGACCGACACCGCGGGCGAACTCGTCGGCGGGCTCACCGCCTGGGTGTGGGGCAGTTGCTGCGCGGTCGACATGCTGTGGGTGCGTGCGGACCAGCGGCACGCGGGCTGGGGGAGCAAACTGCTCGAGGCGGCCGAGGAGGAAGCCGCCCGGCGCGGCTGCGCCGAGATGATCGTCTCGTCGTTCACCTTCCAGGCCCCCGACTTCTACCGCAGGCACGGCTACCGCGAGACGGGTCGCACGGAGGGAATCCCGGGCGGGCACCAGGACGTGCACTTCCACAAGGTGCTGCGGGCATCGGACCGTTAGACCGACGACCGTCAGACCGACGACCGTTAGTCCAACTCCTCTCCCTCCTTTGTCCATGGGCACGTTCGCCCCTCCCGGCGCAGGCTGACGACACGGAACGCCGTCCCCAGGAGGAGTGCCTTGCAGCCCTCAGCCATGCCTTCACACACCCTGCCCCCGGACTCGTTCGTCCCCACCCGCCGCGCCGTCGTCGCGGCGGGCGCCGCAGCCGGAATCGGGGCCGCACTCGGCATACCGGGTAAGGCCTCCGCCGAGGCGGCCGCCTCCGGTGAGGACCTCGTCATCCGCTCCCGCGCGCTCGAGGTCCGCGTCGCCGCCGCCTTCCCGCGAATCGTCTCCTACACCGACCGCGCCACCGGCGCCGTCCTGCACGGCCAGGAGGACGAGGTCTCCTCCGTCCTCGTCGACAACGTCGAGCACACCCCGACGGTCACCGCCACGGCCGGCGACACCTCGGTCGCGTACCGCCTGGCCTTCGACGGCGGCACCACGATCGACGTCGAGATCGCGGTGACGGACCGCCAAGTGACCTGGCGCGTCACGAAGATCGCGGACACAGCGGCCCTCCCCGTCGGAACCCTCCGCATCCCCGGCCTCGCCCTGCTCTCCGTCCGCAGCGACCAGCTCGGCGCCCAACTTCTTGCCGCCCGTGTCCAGTTGGACAAGTCCAAGAGTGGCGACACCCTGCTCACCCCGACCGCCGACAGTCCGGCCGACACCGCCACCGGATGCGCCTACGCCGTCGTCGCGCACCACCGACTCGCGGCCGCGGTGGAGACCAACACGGTCTACGACAAGCCCGACGGCACCACTTCGTGGGAGAACGGCAGGCTGTGGCGGCAGACGGTCCGCAAGGACGGCTACGTCAAGGCGCAGCTCACCCCCGGCCAGTGGACCCACCGCGCGGCGACCGCCACCGACACCGAGCCCCTCCCGTACGCAACGGTCATCGTCACCGGCGACCGCAACGGGGACGGCGTGATCGACTGGCAGGACGCGGCGATCGCCTTCCGCGACATCATGGTCACCCCGCTCGGCGCCGACGAGACGTATCTGCGCGTCGTCCCGCACATCCCCTTCAACTTCGCCTCGCAGGCCACGAATCCGTTCCTCGCCACCCTCGACAACGTCAAGCGGATCTCCCTGGCGACCGACGGACTGCGGCAGTTCACGCTCCTCAAGGGCTACCAGTCCGAGGGCCACGACTCCGCGCACCCCGACTACGCGGGCCATTACAACGAGCGCGCGGGCGGCCTCGGCGACCTCAACACCCTGGTCGGCGAGGGCAAGAAGTGGAACAGCGACTTCGCCGTCCACGTCAACGCCACCGAGTCCTACCCCGTCGCCCACGCCTTCTCCGAGACCCTCGTCGACAAGACCAACGAGCAGTGGGACTGGCTGGACCAGTCCTACCGGATCGACCAGCGCCGCGACCTCGTCTCCGGCGACATCGTCCAGCGCTTCGCGGATCTGCGGGCCGACGCGCACCCCGCCCTCAACTCCCTCTACATCGACGTCTTCCGCGAGTCCGGGTGGACCTCCGACCGCCTTCAGCGCGCCCTGCGCGACCAGGGCTGGCACGTCACCTCCGAGTGGGGCCACGGCCTGGAGCGCTCCTCCCTGTGGTCGCACTGGGCGACCGAGACGGACTACGGACCCGACACCTCCCGCGGCATCAACTCGCAGCTCATCCGCTTCATCCGCCACCACCAGAAGGACGTCTTCGCCGACAAGTGGCCCACCCTGCTGGGCATCGCCCGCATGGGCAACTTCGAGGGCTGGACCGGCAAGACCGACTGGACCTCCTTCTACGACCTGATCTGGACCCACTCGCTGCCCGCCAAGTACCTCCAGGCGTACCCGATCAGGACGTGGGGCGAGCACGAGATCACCTTCGAGGGGTCCACTTCCGTCTCCGACGCCGACGGCGCCCGCCGGATCACCACCGACGGCCGACTCGTCTACGACGCGGGCTCCTATCTCCTCCCCTGGGACCCGAAGAAGCCGACGAAGCTGTACCACTACAACCCCGCGGGCGGCAGCGGCAGCTGGCGGCTCCCGCGCGCCTGGGAGACCCTGTCCCGGGTCGCCCTGTACCGGCTCACCGACCAGGGCCGGGTGTTCCTGAAGTACGTCCCCGTACGCGACGGCAGGATCACCCTCGACGCCGCGGCCAAGCAGCCGTACGTCGTCTACCGCACCCGCGTCTCCGATGCCCCCGACCCCGCCTGGGGCCAGGCCACCCCGCTCCACGACCCCGGCTTCAACTCCGGTTCCCTGAAGGGCTGGACGGTCGGCGGACCCGCATCCGTCGAGCTTAGCGAACTCGGCGACTACGAGCTGGTGATCGCCTCCGGCGGCGCCGCCACCGTCTCCCAGCGGCTCACCCGCCTGAGGCCCGGCCCGTACGCCGCCTCCGTCCAGGTCGAGGTCGGCGAGAGCGCCGACGACACCCGCAAGGCGTCCCTCCAGGTCCGTACGGCCGACGGTGTCACCGCCGCCAACTGGACGGAGACGTCCACCGCGGGCAACTACGTCGCCGCCGACCGCAAGCACGGCACCCGCTTCCAGCGGCTGTTCACGTACTTCACCGTGCCCGAGGGCGGCGGCCGGGTCGACCTCACCCTGCGCGCCGCCGCCGGGCACGCGCGCGTGCGCTTCGACAACGTGCGGGTCGTGCCGGCACGCCGTACGACGAGTCAAGGCGCCCTCGTCTTCGAGGACTTCGAGAACGTCCCCCAGGGCTGGGGACCGTTCGTCAAGGGCGACGCGGGCGGCGCCACCGACCCGCGCACCCATGTCGCCCAGCGGCATGCGCCGTTCACCCAGCGCGGCTGGAACGGCAAGGCGATCGACGACGTCATCGACGGCTCCCAGTCACTGAAGTCGCGCGGTGAGAACGACGGCCTGGTCTACCGGACGGTGCCGCACACGGTCCGGTTCGAGCCGGGCAGGCGCTACCGGGTCACCTTCCGCTACGAGAACGAGAAGGCCGGACAGTACGCCTGGATCACCGCCGTCGACCGAGGGGCGGCGACGAGCGAGATCGACCGCACCGATCTGCCCGTCGCCACCGAACCGGCCGAACTCGCCTACGAGTTCACCGCGCCCTCCGACGGCGAGGCCTGGGTCGGACTGCGCAAGATCGGTGACGACGGCACGGCGGAGTTCTCCCTGGACTCCTTCGAGGTCACCGAGGTCTCCTGAGACACCGGAGCCTCCTGAAGCTCCAGCACCCACACCTCGTTGACGCCCTCTCGCAGAACAGGACCAGGGACGTACAGCGAGCGCTGTGGACCCACGGACCAGTAGCGTCCGAGATCGAACCCGTTGATCCACACGAACCCCCGGGTCCAGC
Source organism: Streptomyces albiflavescens (assembly GCF_014645835.1). Taxonomy (GTDB): domain Bacteria; phylum Actinomycetota; class Actinomycetes; order Streptomycetales; family Streptomycetaceae; genus Streptomyces; species Streptomyces albiflavescens. The sequence continues at coordinate 341,026 of NZ_BMMM01000007.1, read as the reverse complement.
CCGGGAGTTCGAGGAGGGCGTCCCCGGCGCCGCGCACCTCGACGGTGCCGCGGTACAGACCGGGGGCGCCATCCTCGGGGAGTTCCCGGAAGGGGACATCCCCGATGTCGTTCAGGGCGTCGAGGCGCAGCCCCCGCGCCCGCACTCCGTGCAGATACTGCCGCTCGTGCAGCACGCCCCCCGTGATGCCCTTCGGCTCGCCGGTGCGCGGCCCGTAGTTCACCCTTCCCAGAGACTCCACCCACAGCTCTACGCGCGCGTGCCCCGCGACGGGCTCCTTGAGCCGCGGCTCGTCCTCGGTGACCACTCCGGCCCGGACGCCGTCGACGTACACCACCGCGACGTCCCGCAACCCGCGCAGGGTCAGCGGATACGGCTGCCGGGGGCCGGGCACGGTCACCTCGTACTTGACCAGCCCCTGGTCCACGTCCAGTTCCTCGAAGGTCGGCGGCACGGGGTACTCGCCCACGGGACCGCCCAGCGTCTCCAGTACGGCGTCGAGGGAGGCCCATTCCCGAAGGCCGACCGACGCGCATGCCCCAAGACGCGCGGGCGGCGGCGGTACGTCGGGCAGCGGCCCGTCCGCGTACGCGCCGAGGATCTCCCTGAAGCGCCAGAACTTCTCGGTGGGGCGCCCGAGCTCGTCGATCGGCGCATCGTAGTCGTACGAGGTGATGTCCGGCTCCAGCAGGCCCTCGTGCAGATCGCCGCCGCCCCGGTTGGCGCCCGCCCAGCCGGCGAAGTTGGTGCCTCCGTGCGCCATGTAGATGTTGACCGACGCCCCGCACTCCAGGATCTCCCGCAGCGCGTCCGCCGCGTCCCCCGGATCGCGTACGACGTGATCGGCGCCCCAGTGGTCGAACCAGCCGCACCAGAATTCCATGCACATCAGCGGGCCCTCGGGCCGGTGCCGGCGCAGCGTCTCGAAGGCCACGCGCGCGTGGGAGCCGAAATTGGCGGTCGCCAGGATGCCGGGGATCGAACCGCCGGTGAGCATGTGGTCCTCGGGGCCGTCCGAGGTGAACAGCGGAACGCTCACACCCTCGGCGCGCAGCAGCTCGGCCAGCCGGCGCAGATACACCTGGTCGGAGCCGTAGCTGCCGTACTCGTTCTCGACCTGCACCATCAGCACCGGGCCGCCGCGATCGATCTGCCGCGGCACGATCTCGCCCAGCAGATGGTGGAACCAGCGCTCCACATGCCCCAGATACTCGGCGTCCCGCGTCCGGATCGGACCCGTCAGCCAGTGCGGCAGCCCGCCGTTGTCCCACTCCGCGCAGATGTACGGCCCCGGACGCACGATCGCCCACAGCCCGGCCTCGCGGGCCGCGTCCAGGAAACGGCCCAGCTGCGGGACGTCCCGGAAGGTGCCGGGGAGCGGCTCGTGGAGATTCCACGGAACGTACGTCTCCACACAGTTGAGCCCCATCGCCCGCAGCATCCCCAGCCGATGCGCCCACTGCTCCTCGTGCACCCGGAAGTAGTGCAGTGCGCCGGACAGCAGCCGCACCGGGCGTCCGTCCAGCAGAAAATCCGTGTCCCCCACCGTGAACTCGCTCATGGGCACACGATCACCCCCTGGCGGCGACCGCGTCCATGGACAAAGATCAGCGCTGATTGGACGCAAGAGACGCGTACGGGAACGCACTGACGCTCACATACGCGAGGAGACACGCCGTAGTCACCGAGCCGGGCGGGAGGAAAGCGGATGTACCACACCTGGATGCGCTATTTCACCCCCGCCCCCGCCCACCACCGGCTCGGCCTCGCCTGCCTCGGCGTCGGCCTCCAGCACGGCGAGCTGCCCGTCGTCGGGCCACGCACCCTCGACCACCACGTCGCCGTCGTGATCAGCGCGGGCAGCGGCTGGTACCGCACCCCCGACGGCCACCGCCACCCCGTCACCGCGCCCGCCCTGATCTGGCTCACCCCCGGCATACCGCACCACTACGGGCCCGACCCGAGCTGGGACGAGTGCTTCGTCGACTTCACCGGGCCCGCGACAGCGACGTACACCGAACTCGGCTACATCGAACCGGACCGGCCCGTCGTGCCCCTCGCCGACGCGGGCGCCGCCCGGGCGGTCGTCGGCCGCATCGCCCGCGCCGCCCGCCGCGGCAACCCCCTCCTGGAGGTCGAGACGGGCGCCGCCGTCCATGAACTCCTCGTCGCCCTGCGCCGCGCCCGGGCCGACCTCGCCCCCGACGGCGACGAGGTGCTGCAGGCCCTCGCCCGCGACGCCTTCCAGCCGCTGTCCGTCGCCGATCACGCGGCCCGGCACGGCATGACCCCCGCCGAACTGCGCATCGCCGTACGTCGCGGCGCCGGATGCAGCCCCAAGGACTACCTCCTCGGCATCCGCCTGGGCCGCGCCAAGGAACTCCTCGCCGCCACCGAGCTCCCGGTCGCCGCCGTCGCCCGCCGCGTCGGCTACGACGATCCCGCCTACTTCTCCCGCCTGTTCACCCGCCGCGTCGGCATGGCACCCGTCCGCTTCCGCGAGCAGCAGGGCCGAACCGTCCCCGGCGGCTGGAGCCACCGGATACCGGACCCCGACGATCCGCCGATGATCGAGCGGCTGAACACCTCATAGGGATCCATGATCGAGCCCCTGTACGCCACGTAGGGTTGGACCTCATGACCACGAGCAACACCAACGAAGCGACCGGCGGCGCAAGCGGCCGGGTCGACCCCGCTGTCCGCGCCGAACTCGCCCGGTTGCGCGACAGCATCGACAACATCGACGCCGCCGTCGTGCACATGCTCGCCGAGCGCTTCAAGTGCACCCAGCAGGTCGGCCACCTCAAGGCCGCACACCAGCTGCCGCCCGCCGACCCGTCCCGCGAGGCCCACCAGATCGCCCGGCTGCGCCGGCTCGCCGAGAACGCCAAGCTGGATCCGGCCTTCGCCGAAAAATTGCTGAATTTCATCATCGCCGAGGTCATCCGCCACCACGAGCGCATCGCGGACGGCGCGGGCAACGGCGCGGCCGACGCGGGGGAGTGACACCGGGCGGTCGGAGCGTGCATGCTGCGTGAGCACTCTTCGCCGGGCACTCGCCTCCGGCACTTCCCGCCACAACCACGGGCGCACGTCGTGAGTCGGTACGGGCAGCAGCTGGTATGTCCACACGAGGGGACGTCGGGCCATGCCGTCGGATGCCAAGATCCTCATCGTCGACGATCACGAGGACACGCTGTACGCCCTGGAGAGCGCCCTGGCCCCGCTCGGCTACCAGGTGGCCCGGGCGACCAGTGGTGACGAAGCGCTCAAGGAAGTCCTGCGCGGCCAGGTCGGACTGCTCCTCCTCGATGTGCGCATGCCAGGCGTCAGCGGCCTGGACGTCGTGCGCTACATGCGGCGCGTGGAGCAGACCCAGCACATCCCGATCATCCTGCTCACCGGCTTCGGCCCGGACGCCGAACTCGCCTCCGTCGCCTTCGGGCTCGGCGTCGCCGACCTCGTCATGAAACCCATCGACCCCTGGGCGCTGCGCACCAAGGTCCGCTACCTGTACGACACCCACCAGCGCCACCGGGCCCTCGAACAGGAGCTGCGCGAACTGCGCACCCAGGCCAAGGTGCACAGGCCGCCCGTCCCCGGCCCCGGCCTGCCGCACCCGGACATCCGTGGCCCCGGCCCGCGCGAGGTCCGCAACAGGAAGCTGGAGCAGGACAGCACTCCGTAGCCGACGGGCGCCCGCACCCTGCGGCCGAGAGGGGCACACGCCCGGTGGTCGACGGGTCTCTGCCGCGTGGCCGAGAGGGGCACACGCCCGGTGGTCGACGGGTCTCTGCCGCGTGGCCGAGAGGGGCACACGCCCGGTGGTCGACGGGTCTCTGCCGCGTGGCCGACAGGGGCACACGCCCGGTGGTCGACGGGTCTCTGCCGCGTGGCCGACAGGGGCACACGCCCCGTGGTCGACAGGTCCCCGCCTCGTGGCCGACGCGTGCCTGCCCCTGCGGCTGTCGAGGGACATAAGGCGTGTACCGGGCCACCTCTGTGCCCTGTCAGCGGCATCAGGCAGCATGGCCCCATGTCCGTACTGACGCGCGACGAAGCGCAGACCCGTGCCAAGCTCCTCGACGTCCACCACTACGGGATCGAACTCGATCTGACCCGCGGGGACGAGACCTTCGACTCCCTGACCGTCATCCGGTTCACCGTCCGTGCCGATGCGGACACCTTCGTCGAGCTGAAGCCCGCCGAGCTGCGCTCCGTCACCCTCGACGGGCAGCCCCTCGACCCCGAGACCCTCGTCGAGAACCGGCTGCCGCTCAAGGGACTGACCACGGGCGAGCACGAGCTGCGCGTCGATGCCGCCATGCGCTACTCCCGCACCGGCGAGGGCATGCACCGCTTCACCGACCCCACCGACGGCGAGACCTACCTCTACACCCAGCTGTTCATGGAAGACGTCCAGCGTGTCTTCGCCGCCTTCGACCAGCCCGACCTGAAGGCCGTCTTCGACCTGTCCGTCACCGCCCCCGACGGCTGGACCGTCCTCGCCAACGGCGTCACCGAGCACCTCGGGCAGGGCCGCTGGAAGGCCGCGCCCACCCCGCTGATCTCCACCTACCTGGTCGCCGTCGCCGCGGGACCCTGGCACTCCGTCCGCACCGAACACCGCGGCCTGCCCTTCGGCATCCACTGCCGCCGGTCCCTGGCCCGCTACATGGACGCCGACGCCGACGAGATCCTCGACATCACCCGCGCCTGCTTCGACCGCTACCACGAGAAGTTCGACGAGCCCTACCCCTTCGACTCCTACGACCAGGCGTTCGTCCCCGAGTTCAACGCCGGCGCCATGGAGAACCCCGGGCTCGTCACCTTCCGCGACGAATTCATCTACCGCTCCGCCGTCACCGACACCGAGCGGCAGACCCGCGCCATGGTCATCGCCCATGAAATGGCTCACATGTGGTTCGGCGACCTCGTCACGCTGCGCTGGTGGGACGACATCTGGCTGAACGAGTCCTTCGCCGAGTACATGGGCTACCAGACCCTCACCGAAGCCACCCGCTTCACCGACACCTGGACCGACTTCGGCGTCGCCCGCAAGTCCTGGGGCTACGACGCGGACCAGCGTCCCTCCACCCACCCCGTCGCCCCCGACCCGGACGCCGTCCCCGACACCGCGTCCGCCATGCTCAACTTCGACGGCATTTCCTACGCCAAGGGCGCCTCCGCCCTGCGCCAACTGGTGGCCTGGCTCGGCGAGAAGGACTTCCTCGCCGGCATCAACACCCACTTCGCCCGCCACAAGTTCGCGAACGCCACCCTCGCCGACTTCATCGACAACCTCGCCTCCGCCACCGAACGCGATGTGCACGCCTGGGCCGACGCCTGGCTGCGCACCACCGGCGTCGACACCCTCACCCCCACGGTCACCGCGGCGGCCGACGGCACCCACACCCTCGCCGTGCGGCACGACGGCAGCCGCCCGCACCGCATCGCCGTCGGCCTCTACGACCGGGACCTCACCGGTGAGGGCCGCCTCACCCTGCGCGAGCGCCTCGACGTCGACGTACCGCAGAGCGAGCCGGCGGCGATCGGCAAGCGCCCCGCCCTGCTCCTCCTCAACGACGGCGACCTGTCCTACGCGAAGGTCCGCTTCGACCCCGCGTCCTTCGAGACCGTCAGCGCGGCCCTCTCCGGCCTGCCCGACCCGCTCACCCGGGCCGTCGTCTGGAACGCCCTGCGCGACGCCGTACGCGACGGCGAACTCCCCGCCATGGCCTACATCGACGCCGCCCGCGCCCACCTCCCGCACGAGACCGACCTCGCTCTCGTCCAAGGCGTCCTGTCCTTCGCGGCCGCCCACGTCGCCGACCGCTACCTGGCCCCCGAGGACCGCCCCGCCGCCCTCGCCACCCTCACCGCCCTGTGCCGCGACCTCATCCGCCGCACCGAGGACGGCTCCCACCCCGGCCTGCGCCTCACCGCCGTACGCCACTTCATCGACGTGGCCGCCCACCCCGACACCATCAGCGCCTGGTTCTCCGAGGGCACCGTCCCCGGCGGTCCCGAGCTCGACCCCGAGCTGCGCTGGCGCATCCTCGGGCGGCTCGCCGTCCTCGGCGCCGTCGACGACGCCGTCATCGACGCCGAACTCGTGCAGGACCCCAGCGCCACCGGCCAGGAAGGCGCCGCACGCTGCCATGCCGCGCTGCCCGACCCCGAGGCCAAGCGGACGGCATGGGAGGCGATGTTCTCGACCGACGACCTCTCCAACTACCTCTTCACCGCCACCGCCCAGGGCTTCTGGCAGCCCGAACAGGCCGACCTCGTCCGCGAGTACGTCGAGCGCTACTGGCCCGACGCCGTGTCCGTCGCCGCCCGCCGTGGCCCCGCCATCGCCGAGGCCGCGGGCCGCTGGGCGTTCCCCGTCCACGCCATCTCCGCCGAGACCCTCGCCCTCGGCGAGGCCTGCCTCCACGACGCCGACCCCATCCCCGCACTGCGCCGCAAGCTCGCCGACCAACTCGACGACCTGGCAAGGGCGTTGCGAGTGCGCGAGGCGTAGGGACCGCACAGTTCCCCGCGCCCCTGTCAGGGGCGCGGGGAACTGCGCGACAAGCCCTCACCGGCCCGCACAAAAGGAACAAGCCATGGGGGTCTGGGGCGCAGGCCCCAGGGACGTTGGGGGTCCCCCTGCTCGAGCGAAGCCGAGAGCTTGGGGGAGGGTAGGGGCGGCGGACACGACGCCGACGGAGTACCGCCGCCGGTTCCGGCATTCCAGCCACAGGATGTAGCTGTTGGGGGGGCGCCGACCAGTCGCGGCAAACCGGGTTCGAGCTCAGTAGTAGCTCCGCCTCCCCAACACGTTTCCCCCGCACGGCAGTACCCCCTTTTGGGTCCGATCGTTGTGCTATACGGGCGCGCCGACCCTAAATGCGTACACCCTTGGATTCCCCTCGCCGCGCGCCCACCGGAGGACACCCATGAGCACGCAGCCCCTTGCCTCAGGCCCCGAAACCCCCGGCGCACTGCGGCCGTTGCTCGACACCGTCCTCGACGCACTCCAACAGGGCGGCACGGCCCGCGGAGGACCGCTGCCCGCGGGAGGACCCGAGGCGGTGGCACGGCGCGTACGGGACGCGGTCGGCGACGTCCTGCCCCGGCAGGGCAGCGAGGACGCCCTGCACATCCTCGTGCGGGCCCTGGCCGAGGGCGCCGCCGACCCCGCAGACCCGCTCTGCGCGGCCCACCTGCACTGCCCACCCCTCGCCGTCGCCGTCGCCGCCGACCTCGCCGCCTCCGCCCTCAACCCGTCCCTGGACTCCTGGGACCAGGCACCGGCCGCCTCGGAGCTGGAGGCCCTCGTCACCAGGACACTGGCCCACGAGGTGTACGACGCGGACGGCGCCGCACTCGTCACCACCGGCGGCACCGAGTCCAACCAACTCGCCCTCCTGCTCGCCCGCGAAGCCCACGGCGGCGTACAGCTCGTATGCGGAGCCAACGCCCATCATTCCCTGCACCGCGCCGCCTGGCTGCTCGGCCTGCCCGACCCCGTCGTCGTCCCCGCCCCGGCAGGCACGATGGACCCGGCCGCCCTCGACGAAGCCCTCACCGAGCTGCACGGCCCGCGCGGCTCCTTCGTCGTAGCCGCCACCGCGGGCACGACCGACGCAGGGCTCATCGACCCGCTGCCCGACATCGCCGACCTGTGCGCCGCCCACGGCGCCCGCCTCCACATCGACGCCGCCTACGGCGGAGGACTCCTCTTCAGCGACCGGCACCGCGCCCGGCTCGACGGACTGAGCCGCGCCCACACCGTCACCCTCGACCTGCACAAACTCGGCTGGCAGCCCGTTGCCGCCGGACTCCTCGCGGTACGCGAAACGAGCGACCTCGCCGTACTCGAACACCGCGCCGACTACCTCAACGCCGACGACGACACCGAGGCAGGCCTCCCCGACCTCCTCGGCCGCTCCCTGCGCACCAGCCGCCGCCCCGACATCCTCAAAATCGCCGTCACCCTCAAGACCCTGGGCAGGGACGGCATCGGCGCCCTCGTCGACCAGGTCTGCGCCCGTGCGGGAGAGCTGGCCGAGCTGATAGCGGCCCACCCCGGCTTCGAGCTCTACGACCGGCCGGTCATCAGCACCGTCCTGTTCCGGCCCGCCGGGGCCACCGACGACACCGTCGCCGCCGTACGCCGCACCCTCCTGCACGAAGGCCGCGCCGTCCTGGGCCGCGCCGCGGTCGACGACCGCCTCTGGCTCAAAGCCACCCTCCTCAACCCCCACACCCGGCCGGGGGACCTGTCCGCGCTCCTGAAACTGGTGGAAGGACACACACTCCGATGAGCCCGACGCCCACCCCTCCACGTCCCGCCGCCGAAGCACCCCGCGACCTGGTGGGCATCGGCATCGGCCCCTTCAACCTCTCCCTCGCCGCCCTCGCCCACCCCCTCGTCGAACTCGACACCGTCTTCTACGAACAACGCCCCGGCTTCGACTGGCACCCCGGCCTCCTCATCGACGGCGCCACCCTCCAAGTCCCCTTCCTCGCCGACCTGGTGACCCTCGCCGACCCGGTGAACCCATGGTCGTTCCTCAACTACCTCAAAGCCCGCGAACGCCTCTTCCCCTTCTACTTCGCCGAGCGCTTCCACATCCAGCGCGCCGAATACGACGCCTACTGCCGCTGGGTCGCCGACAACATCCCCGGACTCCACTTCGGCCACCAGGTCGACGCCGTCCGCTGGAACCCGGAACGCGCCCTGTTCGAAGTCGACTTCACCCAACTCGACACCGACGGGAAAGCCGAATCCCTCGGCCGCTCCTACACCCGCAACATCGTCCTCGGCGTCGGCACCGCCCCCCACATCCCCGAACCGCTCATGCCTCTCGTCGAAGCCCCCGGCGTGCCCGTCATCCACGCCGCGGACTACCTCAAACACCGCGAGCAGTTCCTCACCGCCGAACACATCACCGTCATCGGCGCGGGGCAGTCCGGCGCCGAAGTCTTCCTCGACCTCCTGCGCAACCGCCCCCCGGGCCACGAGAAGATCCACTGGCTCGCCCGCACCGAAGCGTTCGCACCCATGGAGTACTCCAAGCTCGGCCTGGAACACTTCACACCCGACTACACCCGCTACTTCCACGCCCTCACCGAACCCGTCCGCGACCGGCTCGTCGCCGCCCAATGGCAGCTCCACAAAGGCATCGACGCCGACACCATCGCGGCCATCCACGACGAGCTCTACCGTCGCACCCTGCACGGCGGTTGGCCCGACGCCGTCCTCATCCCCGCCGTCACCGTTCGCACCGCGGGACGCGTCGCCACCACCAAGGTCGAACTCCACCTCGAACACGGCCAGCAGGGCGCCCGCTCCCGCCTCACCACCGACGCCGTCGTCCTCGCCACCGGCTACCGCGAACGGCCCCTCGGCCAGATCCTCGCCGGACTCGACCCCTACCTGCGCCGTGACGGCAGCGAACGCCCCCGCATCGACGACCAGTTCCGCCTCGTCCTCGACCCGTCCGTCGCCGGTCACGTCTACGTCCAGAACGCCGAACTCCACACCCACGGCGTCGGTGCCCCCGACCTCGGCCTCGCCGCCTGGCGCAGCGCCACCATCCTCAACTCGCTCACCGGCAAGGACCCCTACCCGCTACCCGGCCGAACTGCCTTCACCACCTTCGGACTCGAACCGCATCGGCAGGTCCCACCCGCACGCCGGACCAGCCGGCCGCTCACCCCTCTCGGTGAGGGACGGTAAAGAAGGCGCGTTCACCACTCCCGGCTGACCGGATCCGCTACGAGTTCAACAGCCGCGACGGCCTCCACGTCCACGGCGCCGGCGCGAAAACCATCGCCGGCGCCGTGGACGTATCCCTGATGGCTCTTTGGCAGACCTACCGCTCTGGAAGACGGACGTTCTGGAAGACGAACCGCCCGGCAGGTGGACCGCTCCGGCAGGTGGACCGCTCCGGAAGACGGACCGCTCCGGAAGACGAACCGCCCGGCAGGTGGACCGCTCCGGACGACGGACAGCCCTAGAAGACGGGCGTGCCGTCCCGCGTCAGCTTCCAGTCCACCGAAGCGAACTCCTTCGGGTCGAGCGTGCCCTTCGCGGTCACCCACTCGGCGATCCGCGTACGGATCTCCGTCGACTCCGACCACACCTCGGTGGCCGAAGCGACATGCGGGAAGGCGCCGCCACCATTGGCCCGGTAGTTGTTCACCGCCAGCACGAACTGCTGCGCGTCGTCCAGCGCCGCACCGTTGTAGCTCAGGTTCTTGATCCGCGAGCCCTCCGCCTGCGCGATGTCGATGTCGTACTGAAGACCCGACACGTAGTCGTAGTTGTAGTCGGGGCGGTTGTTCGCGTTCGTCAGCTTCTCCGTGTCGATCACCGTGCCCGCCGCCGTCCGCACGAAGTAGTTCGCCGAGTACTCCAGGTACGCCCGGATCTGCGCCCCCGTCATCACCTTCGCGACCAGCGTGTTGTCGTACACATACAGGCTCGACAGGTCCCGGATCGTCACATCGCCGGCCGGAATCTCCGACGTACGGGAGAACGGCGACGCCTGCGCGATCACCGGCAGCGACGCGTACGCCGTGCCCGCCAGCGCCGCCTTGACCACGTCCTCCTGGACCTTGGTGATCAGGTCGATGATCGGGGCGTCCTTGTACCGCGCCTCCACCGTCGTCAGCGTCTCGGTCGCCGTACCGACCACCTGGTTGACATACGCGACGACCACGTCGTGCTCGTCCTTCAACAACTTGGTGATCTTCGGGTCGTCGGCCACCGAGTTCGAGTTGCGGACCGTCGCCGCCACCGACTCGACCTGCCACTTCCCCTTCTCGAAGACCAACTCGACGTCGAAGACCGACAACCGCTCCGCGTACGCCAGCGGCTCCGACAGCACGACCGTCTTTCCGGTCGCCGTGTTGGTGACCTTCAGCTCGGGAATCTCCACATGCGCGTGCCCGACGAGAATCGCGTCGATACCCGGCACCTGCTGCGCTACCAGCGCCGCCGAGTTCTCGACGTACGGCAGCTGGTCACCGTACGACGAGGTGCCCGACGAGCCGGAGTGCGCCGACACGACCACGACGTCCGCACCCATCGACCGCAGCTTCGGAACCCACTTCGCCGCCTGCTCCTCCAGACCCGGAAACGTCAACTTGCCCTGGACATAGGCCTTGTCCCAGATCGCGATACCCGGGTTCGTCAGACCGAGGACCGCCACCTTCACCGGCGGGGCGCCGTGGACGTAGAACTCCTTGATGAAGTACGGAGGGAACGCCGGCTTCAGCGTCTTCGCGTCCAGCGCGTTCGCGCCCAGCAGCGGGAAGTGACACTGCGACTCGAACTTCCGCAACGTCTCGATGCCGTAGTTGAACTCGTGATTGCCGAGCGCCGCGGCGTCGAACCCGATCGCGTTCATCGCCTGCGCCATCGGGTGGATCGGACCGCCCTTGGCGGTGATCGGATCCACCTTCGCGTAGTAGTACGTCAGCGGAGTGCCCTGGATCGTGTCGCCCGCGTCCAGCAGCAGCGTGTTGCAGTGGCCCTTCTCCTTGCGGATCTCGTTCACCAGCGTCGAAATCCGCGCCAGACCCTGCGCGTTGCCCGCCTTGTCCGTGTACTCCGCGTCCTTGAAGTAGTCCCAGTTGAACACATGGCCGTGCAGATCCGTCGTGCCCATGACCGTCAGCGAGTACCGCTTCGGCGACTTCGTGCCTCCCGAGGTCTCGGCAGCCTGCGCCGCCGGAGCCGCGGCCGCCCCGGCGAGCGCGACTCCCGCACCCGTCACGGCGGACTTCTTCAGGAACTTCCGGCGGTTCAACGGCATCTCTGTGGCTCCTAGGGAAAGGGTCAACGACGCGCGTAGATTCTGGCCCAACAGCCAACCCCGCAACAGGTCCAGAAGGTTTCGATCTGATGACCTGTGAGCACCACAACCGGCTCTCCCGGTGACAGAGTGGGACGTATGGCCCCCACCGCGGACTCCACCCCACAAGAACCCCAACCCGCCGTCCCCTACGGCACACCCGAATCCCCGCGCATCGCCGTCCGAGGCGAAGCCCACCTCGAAGTCGACCCCGAGATCGCCCGCATCGGCATCACCGTCGAGGCCCACGGCCGGGACCGCCGCGAAGCCCTCGCCGACCTCACCCGCCGCAACGCCGCCGCCCTCGACCTCGTGAAGTCCTACGGCGACGCGGTCGAACGCCTGGAAACCGGCGCCTTCTCCATCAGCCCCGAACTCAGCAGACGCGGCCGCGGCGAACGCGTCCGTACCTACCACGGCCGCGTCCACATCACCGCCGACCTCACCGACTTCACCGCACTCGGAGAACTCACCACCGCACTCGCGGACCGCGACCTCACCCGCGTCGACGGTCCCTGGTGGGCCCTGCGCCCCGACTCACCCGCCCACCGCACCGCCAGGCAGCAAGCCGTCCGGGAAGCCCTCCAACGCGCCCGCGAATACGCCGAAGCGCTCGGGACCCACCTCTCCGCCCTCGTCGAACTCGCCGACATCGGCGCCGAAAGCGCCCAGCCGTACGCCTTCGAAGCCCAGGCCTCCCGCGCCATGCGCGCCAGATCCGCCTATGGCGGCGGCCCCATCGAGGACGAAGCCGCCGGCCTCGACCTCGAACCCCAGCGCCAACACGTCTACGCCCAGGTCAACGCCCGATTCACGATGGCGCCACCGCAGTTGTAGAGAATGTGACGGTCGGTGACCGAACGCTTCTCCTGTGCGGAGGCTCGCGGATGAATGGATAAATGCGACCGGGGCGTACCCAAAACCCGCTCTGCTCATCGGAGCGGACCCACGCACAATTCAACAGTTGTCAATAGCTCTTCACGCAAAGGTTGTTGGGTAGTCACGCACGACCAATTCTCTACCCACCGGTAAGGCCTAGGCTCGAACCATGCGCCGAGCAAAAATCGTCTGTACATTGGGCCCCGCCACCGACTCGTACGACCAGATCAAAGCCCTGGTCGAAGCCGGAATGGACGTAGCCCGCTTCAACCTCAGCCACGGCACCTACGCCGAACACGAGGAGCGCTACCACCACGTGCGAAAGGCCTCCGACGAGACCGGTCGCAGCGTCGGAATCCTCGCCGACCTTCAAGGCCCGAAGATCCGACTCGGCCGCTTCAGCGAAGGCCCCGTACTCCTTGAACGCGGAGACACCTTCACCGTCACCGTCGAAGAAGGCGTCGAGGGCGACCGTCAGACCTGCGGAACGACCTACCAAGGACTCGCCGCCGACGTCACCCCCGGTGAACGCATCCTCGTCGACGACGGCAAGGTCACCCTCGAAGTCACCGCTGTCGACGGACCCCGCGTCCACACCACCGTCGTCGAAGGCGGCATGGTCTCCGACCACAAAGGCCTCAACCTCCCCGGCGTCGCCGTCTCCGTCCCCGCCCTCTCCGACAAGGACGAAGCGGACCTCCGCTGGGCTCTCCGCTCGGGCTTCGACGTCATCGCACTGTCGTTCGTCAGAAGCGGCAAGGACATCGTGGACGTCCACCGCATCATGGACGAAGAGGGCCGCCGCCTCCCCGTGATCGCCAAGGTGGAGAAGCCCCAGGCCGTCGACAACATCGACGACATCGTCGCCGCCTTCGACGGCATCATGGTCGCCCGCGGCGACCTCGGCGTCGAGATGCCCCTGGAACAGGTCCCCATCGTCCAGAAGCGCGCCATCAAGCTCGCCAAGCGCAACGCCAAGCCGGTCATCGTCGCCACCCAGATGCTCGACTCGATGATCGACAACTCCCGCCCCACCCGGGCGGAAGCCTCGGACGTCGCCAACGCGGTCATCGACGGCACGGACGCGGTGATGCTGTCCGGGGAGACCAGCGTCGGCAAATACCCCATCGAGACGGTCAAGACGATGGCCCGCATCGTCGAAGCCGCCGAGGAGGACATCCTCGCCAAGGGGCTGCCGCCGCTGACCGAACGCAACAAGCCCCGCACCCAGGGCGGCGCCGTCGCCCGAGCCGCCGCCGAAATGGGCGACTTCCTCGGCGCCAAGTTCCTCGTCGCCTTCACCCAGTCCGGCGACACCGTCCGGCGCCTGTCGCGCTACCGCTCGCCCATCCCCCTGCTGGCCTTCACCCCGGACCCGGCGACCCGTTCCCAGCTCAACCTCACCTGGGGCGTCGAAACCCTCCTCGGTCCCCACGTCGGCTCCACCGACGCCATGGTCGACCAGGTCGACGAGCTCCTCCTCAACCACGGCCGCTGCCAGAAGGGCGACATCGTCGTCATCACGGCCGGCTCGCCGCCCGGAGTCTCCGGCTCGACGAACCTCGTACGGGTGCACCACATCGGCGAGGACGACAGTCCCAAGTAGTACGCGACGACAGCCCCGAGCAGGCCGCAAAGGGGGCCCTTCTCAAAGAGGGCCCCCTTGGGCCTTCCTACGGCGTGACGATGTTGAAGTCCGCCGTCGGCGTCACGATCACCGAGAACAGCTTCGTGAGCAGCGCCGTGTCACCGGAGGTCCCGATCGACCCCAGCCCCCTACCGGCCAGCAGCTGCAACAACTGCGCCTTGGACATGGTGAGCGTGAGCCCGGCGCCGGCACCGGCCTTCGCATCGGAGGTATGGGTCAACACCCCGTTCTTCAGCCGCAGATGCCAGTACCTGCCCTGCCCCGGCAGATACCAGTCGATCGCCAGATCCAGATCCCACGCCTTCGGACCGTTCACCCGCACCGACATCGCGTCGATCAGCTGATCCACGGACAGCGCGGCCTTCACATCCGAACTGTCCGACCCGGCCGAAGGCGGCTTCACGCCCTCACGAAGCTCCATCGCACCGGTCAGATAGAAATTCCGCCACACGGCGTTCTCGGTCGCATACGCCAGCTTCTCGTAGACCTGCGCCAGAAGCTCCTTCGGCCTCTCGGAATCCGGCTCCGCGAAAACGCAATGATTGAGCAGAGTCGCCGCAAACCGCAGATCGCCATCCCGAACGCATCCCCGCGCCTTCGAAACAGCGGAAGACACCCCACCCAATGCCTTCACATACCGCTTAGCCTCGGCGACCGGCGGATGTTCCCACAAATGCGCGGGATTCGCATCGAACCACCCCATGTAACGCTGATAAATACCCTTCACGTTATGACTCAGAGACCCGTAATAACCCCTGTTCGCCCACACCTCGGCAAGCGCCGGAGGCAGCACGAACTCCTCCGCGATCTCCCGCCCGGTCATCCCGGAATTCAGCATCCGGAGAGTCTGGTCATGCATGTACGCGTACACATCCCGCTGCCGCTCGAGAAGCGCGACGATCTCCTCGTTGCCCCACGTCGGCCAGTGGTGCGAGGCGAAAGCGACGTCGACCCGGCCGTCGTACAGCCCGATCGACTCGGTCAGATACGCGGCCCACTGCTTGGCGTCCCGGACCTGCGCCCCGCGCAAGGTGACGATGTTGTGCATCGTGTGCGTCGCGTTCTCCGCCATACAGACGGCACGCAGCTCGGGAAAGAGGAAGTTCATCTCGGCCGGGGCCTCCGTCCCCGGCGTCATCTGGAACTCCATGACGACCCCGTCGACGGTCTCGCGGTGCCCGGTCGTGGAGACGTACACGGTCGGCTCCAGGAGCCCGATGGTGCCGGCCGAGATGTTCTGCCCGAGCCCGCAGCCGATCTGCGCGGCGGGTCCTTTGTCGAGATGGGCGCCGTACATGTAGATCGACCGGCGGGTCATCGCCGTCCCCGCGTAGACGTTCTCGGAGACGGCGTGCTCCATGAACCCTTCGGGCGCGAGGATGGGAACGTCCCCGGCCCCGTCGGGCAGTACACCACGGCAGCCGCCGTAGTGATCGACGTGCGGGTGGGTGTAGACGAGCCCGGTGACCTCCTTGTCGGCCACATGCTCGCGGTACAGCTTCAGCGCGGCTGCGGCCGTCTCGGCGGAGATCAGGGGGTCGATGACGACAATCCCGGTGTCGCCCTCGACGATCGTCATGTTGGAGATGTCCAGCCCGCGGACTTGATGGATCCGGTCGGCGACCTTGTACAGCCCCTGCTTGCACGTCAGTTGTGACTGCCGCCAGAGGCCGGCGTTCGCGGTTTTCGGGGCGTCCCCCGTGAGGAAGTCATACGCGTCGTTGTCCCATACGACGTCGCCGGCGGCGTTCTTCACGACTCCGGGTTCCAGAGCGGCGATGAACCCCCGGTCGGCGTCCTCGAAGTCGCCGGTGTCCGCCGTACTGGCGCTACGGGCATCCAACGCGGTGGCGGACTGCGGATTCAGGGACACGGCCGCCGCAGCCGCACCGGCGGCCGCCGCGACGAAACCTCGTCGGTTCATGGGAGTCATGCGGCCGAAGATCGCCCCGGGCGGTCACTCCGGTCAACGGTTCTTTCGCGATCTGGGGCAGCTCCCAACGGACGGCCGCGCAGACAGTGACGGGTCATATTGCGGGGTCAGTACTTGGGGCCCACGTGGGTGTCCATGAGGGCGACGGAGGCGCGCCGGGCGACCGAGATGTTGCGCGCGTTAGGTTGCTTCCAGTCGACACCGACCTTGCCGAGGGTGTCGGTGTAGAGCTGCCTGATGTCCGCGGAGAGATTCGTGAAGAAGTACCGCGGGTACTCGTAGCGCTTGCGCTCGCCGTCGATGACCTTCTCGGTCCAGTTGGTGACGCGGCAGCCGTCGGAGTGGATGAGCCCTCGGATGAACTCCCAGGGGTGGGTGTCGACGATGGCCTGTTGCCAGGGTTCGAGGGCGATCTTGCGGTTGTGCTTCATGCCGGGCCCATGCTGAGGGATGAGGCAGGGCCAGTGTTTGCTGGAGCCGGTGACTGCGACGCAGCCCTGCTTCTTGACGCGGCATACGCTGTTGTCCGGGCGGACGGATCGCATGGCGGCTTCGCATGCGTCGATGATGCCGGGCCAGGCGTTGTCCAACACGATGCGGATGAAGTAGACGCCTCTCCGATGGGCGTTGATACACCCGTCGCCCAGGTAGAGCCCCAACAGGTAGGCGTACGCCGCCTGGTTCGCAGGCGGGGCCGGTACGTCCTGGCACCTGGGGCAGGGGCTGCCGGAGCGTCTGCGAGGTTCGATGCGGCTCTGCCAGGAGCGGATGGCGGCCCGAGAGACGCCCGTCTCCTTGCTCACCGAGTTCAGGCTGCGCCCTTGAGCCACCAACGCCAAAGCCCGCTTACGTGTGCCCACGTCGTACATGTGGACACCCTGTGCGACTGATCGTTACGACACGTAGCAAAAAGCGGATGTTCACGAGAATGGGAACATCCGCTTTTTTGTGGCGACCTTGAAATCCAAGGAAAAGTGCCCCGAGTCGGATTCGAACCGACGCTGTATGGGTTTTGAATCCATGGCCTCTACCGCTGGGCTACCGGGGCCCCTTCGAAACGAAGGTCAGCGGTCACCCGCCGTGCCACCACCATACCGCAGCTGGGTAGTCTCTTGGGAGCAGTACCCCGCGCCCTGAACGAGGAGCCCCCGTGACCGCCCCCGAGTCGCCCCAGCCCGTAGACGCGCCCGACGACGACAAGTCGCACGTGCCTCCGCTGACGACCCGCGTCGTCATCGCTGAGGACGAGGCGCTGATCCGTCTCGACCTCAAAGAGATGCTGGAGGAAGAGGGCTACTCCGTCGTAGGGGAGGCGGGGGACGGCGAGCAGGCCATCGAGCTGGCTCGCGAGCACCGCCCGGACCTCGTGATTCTCGACGTGAAGATGCCCAAGCTGGACGGGATCTCCGCGGCGGAGAAGATCGCCGAGGAGTCCATCGCCCCCGTCCTCATGCTCACCGCCTTCTCGCAGCGCGACCTCGTGGAGCGTGCGCGCGACGCCGGCGCGATGGCGTACCTGGTGAAGCCGTTCAGCAAGAGTGACGTCGTGCCGGCGATCGAGATGGCCGTCTCGCGTTTCACGGAGCTGAAGGCGCTGGAGAAGGAGATCGCGGATCTCACGCAGCGGCTGGAGACGCGGAAGCTCGTCGACCGTGCGAAGTCGGTGCTGCAGACCCAGTACGGGCTGACCGAGCCGGCCGCGTTCCGGTGGATTCAGAAGACCTCCATGGACCGCCGTATGTCCATGCAGCAGGTCGCCGAGGCGGTCATCGAGGACGCCGAGGAGAAGAAGTCCGCGAAGGGTTAGTCCCGGAGCTGCGGTACAGCGAGAGGCCCGCGCCCCCCTGACAAGGGCGCGGGCCTCTTCGTACACCCGGAGCGAACTCAGTCCTCGCCGAGGTACGCCTTCCGCACGGATTCGTCGTGCAGCAGGTCCTGCCCCGTGCCGGAGAGCACGATGTTGCCGACCTCCATGACGTGTCCTTGGTCGGCGAGGGAGAGCGCCGCCTGGGCGTTCTGCTCGACGAGGAGGATGGTCGTGCCGGAGGCCTTGAGTTCGGCGATGGTGGCCATGATCTTCTGCATCATGATCGGCGAGAGGCCCATGGAGGGTTCGTCGAGCATGAGCAGCTTGGGCTGGGACATCAGCGCCCGGCCCATCGCGAGCATCTGCTGTTCACCGCCGGAGAGGGTTCCGGCGGCCTGCTTACGGCGTTCCCCGAGGATGGGGAACAGGTCGTAGGCCCGCTGGATGTCCTTCTCGATGCCGGCCTTGTCGGAGCGCAGGAACGCGCCGAGTTGGAGGTTTTCGGCGATCGTCAGCCGGGGGAAGATGTGGCGTCCCTCGGGGGAGTGGGCGAGGCCGAGGGCGACGATCTTGTGGGCGGGGACCCCGGAGAGGGGTTTGCCGTCGAAGAGGATGCGGCCGGCGCTGGGCTTGAGGAGCCCGGAGAGGGTGCGCAGGGTGGTCGTCTTGCCGGCGCCGTTGGTGCCGATGAGGGTGACGATCTCGCCGGCTTCGACGGTGAAGGAGATGCCCTTGACGGCTTCGATCTTGCCGTAGGCGACCTTGAGGTCTTCGACCTCCAGCAGTGCGGTCACTGGGCGGTTCCTTCCTTGCTGGTGGTGCTCTGCGCGTCGGAGGCGTCCGAGGCCTCGGCGGTGCCGGAGGCTTCCGCGGCTTCGACTTCGGCGAGTTCTTCGTCGCCGGGGGCGCCTTCGAACGGTTCACCGAGGTAGGCGGCGATGACGCGTTCGTCGCCCTGGACGACTTCCGAGGTGCCTTCGACGAGCTTTTCGCCCTGGACGAGGCAGGCGACGCGGTCGCTCAGGTTGAAGATGAAGCGCATGTCGTGCTCGATGACGAGGACGGCGATGCCCCTGTCGCGGATGGCGAAGACGAGGTCTTCCGTCGCTCGCGTTTCCTGGGGGTTCATGCCTGCGGTGGGCTCGTCGAGGAGCAGGAGGCCCGGCTCGCTCGCCATCGCGCGGGCGATCTCCAGTTTGCGCTGTTCGCCGTAGGGGAGGTTGCGGGAGAGGTGGTCGGCCTTGTGGTCGAGGCCGATGAACTCCAGCAGTTCCATGGCGCGTTCGCGGGACGCTGCTTCTGCCTTGCGGAAGCCGGGGCCGCGCAGGAGGGCCGACCAGAGGCCTTCCTTGGTCCGCGTGTGGCGGCCGACGAGCACGTTTTCCAGGACGGTCATGTTGGCGAAGAGCCGGATGTTCTGGAACGTACGCGCGATGCCTGCGCTGGTGACCAGGTGGGGCTTCGGGGGGAGCACCGTGCCCTTGTAGGAGACCTTGCCCTCGGTCGGCACGTACAGGCCGGTCAGACAGTTGAAGAAGGTTGTCTTGCCGGCGCCGTTGGGGCCGATGAGGCCGACGATCTCGCCGCTGTTGACGGTGAGGTCGACGCTGCGTACGGCGGTGAGGCCGCCGAAGCGCATGGTGACGCCGCTGGCTTCGAGGACGGGGGTGGGGGCCGTGGTGGTGGTCATGTGGGTCACGCCCCTGCCTTGGTGACGCCGACGGTGGTGTCGGGCAGGCCTTGTTCGGGGATGTCGAGTTGGCCGGTTTCGTGGAATTCGAGCTGGCGGCGGCGGTTGGCGATGATGCCTTCGGGGCGGAAGCGCATGAGGATCACGAGCGCGACGCCGAATGCCAGCAGCTGGTACTCCTTGAGGAAGCTGAGCTTCTCGGGGAGGAGGTAGAGCAGCGTGGCGCCGAGGATGGGGCCGTTGACGGTGCCCATGCCGCCGAGGACGACCGCGGCGAGCAGGAAGGCGGAGTTCGGGGGCACGGAGCCGGCGAACTGGTACGGGGCCGGGTTGACGCTGTAGCCGACGTGGGCGCTGACCGTACCGGCGAGGCCTGCCAGCGACGCACCGAGCGCGAACGCGATGAGCTTGACGCGGAAGCCGTTGATGCCCATGGCGGTGGCGGCGGTCTCGTCTTCGCGGATGGCGATCCAGGAGCGGCCGATGCGGGAGTCGGCGGCGCGGTTGAAGACGAGGACGACGAGCGCGGTGATGAGGAGCATCAGCAGGAAGTAGTTCGCGAATCGGCCGAGGGTCATTCCGCCGACGTCGTGCGAGCTTCCGAAGTTGAACCCGAAGATCTTGAGGTCCGGGATCATGGAGATGCCGTTGGGGCCGTTGGTGAGGTTCGGTCCGCTGGATCCGTCCATGTTGTTGACGGAGATGCGGAAGATCTCTCCGAAGCCCAGGGTCACGATGGCGAGGTAGTCGCCGCGCAGTCGCAGGGTGGGGGCGCCGATGAGGACGCCGAAGACGAGCGACGCTGCCATGCCGGTGAGCATGGCGGCCCAGAAGGGGAACTGGACGCCGGAGAAGCGGGAGAACTCGGAGCCGGAGACGAGGGCCGCGGCGTAGGCGCCGACACCGAGGAAGGCGACGTATCCGAGGTCGAGGAGTCCGGTGAGGCCGACGACGATGTTGAGGCCGAGGGCGACGGTGGCGACGACGAGGATGTTCACGCCGAGGTTGGCGTTGTGCTCGTTGTTCTCGACGAAGGGGAAGATCGCCGCGGCGAGGAACGCCATGGAGGTGGCGAATCCCTTGTGGCGGGCGTTGAGTTCGGCGAAGCGGTCGAAAAGTCCGGCGGTGAGCAGGGCCCAGGCGCCGAAGATGACCAGGAGCAGGTAGCCCAGGAACGTTTCGCTTGCGTCGGGGTCGACGCCGATGCCGTAGGTGAAGACGATCAGGGCCACGGCGGTGGCGGCGGTGATGACGAGGCGCTCGCCCCAGCCGGGCAGCTTGGCGGCCGGGGGGATGTTCTCGGGCTTGGTGACGTAGTCCTTGAAGGTGTCACCGGGCTTGGGGAGTGCGAGGGCGCCGAGGAGGCCGATCAGCGAGCCGACGGCGGCGATGTAGGCGCCGGGGTCGAGGGCGACGAGGCCCTTGAGGTCGACGGCGATGGCGATGGCGCTGAACCAGCTGACGGCGACCGCGGAGGTGGCGGCGAGGACGACGGGCTGGGTGGCGCCCGCCGGGTTGAGCCAGCCGAGGCCGCGGACGTTCCAGGTGGTGAGGGCGAAGAGGAGGGTGAGGGCGCCGGCGACGAGGTCGAGGACCTGGAGACCGGCGGGGGAGCCGTAGTACGTGAGGTCGCCGGGGAAGTCCGCCGTGTACGTCCAGGACATGAACGTGCTGGCGATGGTGGCGACGGCGCCGAGGGCGATGAGGGCGCGGGCGGCGGCCTGCGGCAGTGCGATCAGGCCGCGCACGGAGGTGGTGGTCTCGGTGGTTGCCATGGTGCTCACGCCCTGTCCGCGACGCGTTCGCCGACGAGGCCTTGTGGCCTGAACAGCAGTACGAGGATGAGGAGTACGAAGGCCCAGACGGAGGACCAGCCGCCGCCGCCGAGCTGCTGCATCCCGGGGATGCCGTCGATGTAGCTGGTGGCCATGGTTTCGGCGAGGCCGAGGACGAGGCCGCCGATCATGGCTCCGTAGATGTTGCCGATGCCGCCGAGGACGGCCGCGGTGAAGGCCTTGAGGCCCATCTGGAAGCCCATGTCGTACTTGACCGTGCCGTAGCGCAGTCCGTAGGCGATGGCCGCGACGGCGGCGAAGAAGCCGCCGATGGCGAAGGCGATGACGATGATGCGGTTGGTGTCGATACCCATGAGCTGGGCGGTGTCCGGGTCCTGCGCGGTGGCCTGCATGGCGCGGCCGGTGCGGGAGAGGCGGACGAAGAAGGCGAGGGCCGCCATGCAGATGGGGGCGGCGATGATGACGAAGACGGAGCCGCTCTGGACGCTGATGGAGCCGATGTGCCAGGGACCGAAGGGGAGTTGCGGGAACTTGAGGTCGGTCTTGGCGTCCGGGTACCAGTTGAAGACGGCCTGCTGGAGAGCGAGGGAGAGGCCGATCGCGGTGATGAGGGGGGCGAGGCGTGGTGCTCCGCGCAGTGGTCGGTAGGCGAAGCGTTCGGCCCCGACGGCGATGAGGACGGAGACGAGTCCGCCGCCTATGAGCATCGCCGGGAGGGCTATCCACATGGATGTGCCGTTTGGCAGAACGTAAAGGTAGACCGTGAGTGCGCCGAAGCCGCCGGTCATGAAGATCTCGCCGTGGGCGAAGTTGATGAGCTGGACGATGCCGTACACCATCGTGTAGCCGATGGCGATCAGCCCGTACATCGAGCCGAGGAACAGCCCGTTGGCCAGCTGCTGCGGCAGGGTGTTCACCGCATGGCCTCCATGTGGTGGGGAGAGTTGAGCAGGGCGTATGAAACGGGCCGCGCGGTGACGGGTGGTCTGGCCGCGCGGCCCTGGGGTAGTGCTAGCGGCAGGAAGGATCAGCCGTTGAACGTGCCGCTCTTGACGGCCTTCCACTTGCCGTCGACGACCTGGTAGACGGTGAGCTGCTTGTTGGTGGTGTCGCCGTACTCGTCGAAGGAGACGGGTCCTGCGATGCCGTCGAACTTCGTCTTCTGGACCTCGTCGACGATCTTGGCGCGGGCGCCGTCCGGGATCTTGCCGTCCTTCACGACGTTGCCGATGGCCTTGATGATGGCGGTGGCGGCGTCGTAGGAGTAGCCACCGTAGGTGCCGTAGTCGCCCTTGAGGCCGGAGGCCTTGTACTTCTTGATGAACTCGGCGGCGGAGGGCAGGGAGTCGACGGGCTGGCCGACGGAGGTGACGAGGTCACCCTCGGAGGTCTTGCCCGCGGTCTCGATGTAGGTCGGGGTGAACATGCCGTCACCGCCGAACACCGGGATCTTGGCTCCGCCGTCCTTGAGCTGCTTGGTGAGCTTCTCGGACTCGTCGTACTGGCCGCCGTAGTAGACGAGGTCGGCCTTCGAGTTCTTGATCTTGGTGACGAGGGCCGAGAAGTCCGTGTCGCCGGTGTTGACGTGGTCCTGGCCCGCGACCTTGCCGCCCGACTTGGTGAAGCCGGCCTTGAAGAGCTTGGCGAGGCCGGCACCGTAGGTCTGCTTGTCGTCGACGACGAAGACCTTGCGCTTCTTCAGCGTGTTGTACGCGTAGTCGGCGGCGAAGCCACCCTGGAGGGCGTCGGTGGTGGCGGTGCGGAAGTACGTCTTGAACGGACGCGACTTCGACGTCTGCCAGTTCTTGCCCTGGGTGAGCTCGGGCGCCGTGTTGGACGGCGAGATCTCGACCAGGTTGGCGGTGGCGAAGACCTGCTGCATCTGGGTGGCGACACCGGAGTTCAGCGGGCCGACGACGCCGAGGACCTTGTCGTTCTGGACGAGCTGGGTGGCGTTCTGCTGGCCGGAGGCCGGGATCGCCTTGTCGTCGAGCGCCTGGACCTTGAAGGTCACGCCGGGCACGGTGTTGTTCTTGTTGGCGTCGTCGACGGCGATCTGGACGCCGCCCTGAATGCCAAGGCCCGTGGCGGAGTTCTGACCGGTCAGCGGCGCGTCCACGCCGATGATGATCTCGGTCTTCTTGCTGCTCTTGCCGTCCCCGCTGTCGTCGCGCGAGCCGCAGGCGGTCAGCGTGAGTGCTCCCGTGGTGAGCACGGAGGTGAGTATGACCAAAGAACGCTGTCGCACGTTGAATCCTCTCCCTGGCGCGGCACCCCAGGGTGGGGGCCGTGAGTCTCGCCGGGCCGTACTGGGTGGTACAGGCCGTGCAGTAGACGCGCCCGGCGGCGCGGTGACTGGCCGTGACTATAAGCGCAGGTAGGGGGAGCTCACAGGAGCCTAAGGAAGGCTGTGACGCTCTTGTTATGCGGGGGATGTCCTGGCGGGTACAGAATAGGCAATTCGGGCATTTTGGGATGCAGTTCGGGGATGTCGCTACGTGTTCGCATCGTGAGAACGCCCTGTTCCGGTTCATGGGGCAGAGCGGGTTCGGCTGTTGTGGCTGTGGGCTGGGGCATTGCGTCGCACGCGCCGCGGAGGGTCGCGGGGTGCGAGCATTGCTTCATTACGGCAGAGGTAACCGACTGTTACCGCCGTGTGAGGCGGGTGTGCCGGTCGGCGAAGTGGACGCGGGGGAGGCGGGGTTGGGGAAGCAGGCGGCGCGCAGGTCGGTCCACAGGTCGTGCGGGTAGGCGCCGCCGAAGAGAAAGCTCTGCTGCTGCTGTGCGGTCCTGTTGCTGAGGAGCAGGTCGAGGTGGGGGAGGTCGAGGGCGGGCGGCAGGGCGGCGCACTTGTATACGGAGATGCGTACGGTGATCGTGCGGGGGGAGCCGGCCTTCACTGTCAGTGGCAGCCCGGGTGTGGTGGTGGCGCCCAACTCGGGCAGTCCGGCGCCGACTTGGTGGACGGTGACGGGGCTCCCCCGGGCGACGTCGACCTCGAACCGGAAGGACGAGGGGGTGGGGCCGCGTCCCTTGTAGTGGAGGGTCGTGACGCCGGCCGGCCACGGGTAGGGGTTCGGGGTGGCCTGGGTGACCGGCGCGGGGCGCAGGATGAAGAAGGCGCCGGTGCCGGCCGCGGCGACGATCAAGGCCAGGAGGCGGCGGCGGGAGCGGGGGAGCGCGGCCCAACGGGTGGCGAAACGTGAGGAGTTGGACCACAGCTGGTCGGTTGGCGTGTCCTCGTGAGGGCCGTCGGCTTCATCGGGGTGGTACGGCTCGACGGGCCCGATGCCGGTCATGCTTCACGCTATGCCGGAGTGCGGGGCTCCGCCAATGGCCGGCGTGGGGTGCGGTGCGGCGGGGGCTCGGCGGTCGTCTCGCCATGCGAGATGCCGCGGCCTGCTCGCCCCCTCCCCGCGGCACCGCGACATCGGTGCCCCGGTGCTGCGGGGGCGGGCGAACTCCCGCGCCGCGCACCGGGGATCGGGTGCCGTGCGATGTCAGCGGGTGGGAAGGTCCTTGAGGACGCAGGTCAGTCGGGCGCTGCAGACGCGCTTGTCGTTCTCGTCCGTGATGGCGATCTCGTACGTCGCAGAGGTGCGCCCGCGGTGTACGGGTGTGGCCACGCCGGTGACCAGGCCGGAGCGCACTCCGCGGTGGTGCGTGCAGTTCAGGTCGACGCCCACGGCGATCTTGGAGCTGCCGCCGTGGAGCATGGCGCCGACGGAGCCGATGGTCTCGGCGAGGACGGCGGAGGCGCCTCCGTGCAGCAGGCCGTAGGGCTGGGTGTTGCCCTCCACCGGCATGGTGCCCACGACGCGGTCCGCGGAGGCCTCGACGATCTGCACGCCCATGCGGGAGCCGAGGTGGCCCGCGGAGAACAGCGCGGGCAGGTCGACGCCGAGTGCGGCGTACTCGTCGATGACCTCTTGTGGGAACTTCACGGTGTGCTGCTCGCCCATCGGGCCGGGCTCCGTTCGTCGTGGATCACTTCGTCGTGGATCACTCTCACTGAGCAAACGCTCAGTCGGTTGCCGATTGTTCCAGACGTATGACGACCGACTTGCTGGCAGGGGTGTTGCTGGTGTCGGCGGTCGCGTCCAGCGGGACCAGGACGTTGGTCTCCGGGTAGTAGGCGGCCGCGCAGCCCCGAGCGGTCGGGTAGTGCACGACGCGGAAGCCGGGCGCACGCCGCTCGACGCCGTCCTTCCACTCGCCGACCAGGTCGACGTAGGAGCCGTCCGAGAGCTTCAGCTCGCGCGCGTCCTCGGGGTTGACGAGCACGACCCGGCGGCCGTTCCTGATGCCCCGGTAACGGTCGTCCAGGCCGTAGATCGTGGTGTTGTACTGGTCGTGCGAGCGCAGCGTCTGCAGCAGCAGGCGCCCCTCGGGGAGCCTCGGGTATTCGACCGGCGCGGCCGTGAAGTTGGCCTTGCCGGTGGCCGTCGGGAAGCGGCGCTCGTCGCGCGGGGCGTGCGGGAGCGCGAAGCCCCCAGGGTGCGCCACGCGCGCGTTGAAGTCCTCGAAGCCGGGGATCACACGCGCGATGCGGTCGCGGATGGTCGCGTAGTCCTTCTCGAACTCCTCCCAGGGAGTACGGGATTCGTGGCCGAGGACCCGGCGGGCGAGGCGGCAGACGATGGCCGGCTCGGACAGCAGCTGCCCGCTCGCGGGCTCCAGACGGCCGCGTGAGGCGTGCACCATGCCCATGGAGTCCTCGACGGTCACGAACTGCTCGCCGCTGCCCTGGAGGTCGCGCTCCGTGCGGCCGAGGGTCGGCAGGATCAGGGCGCGCGCGCCCGTGATCGCGTGCGAGCGGTTCAGCTTCGTCGACACGTGCACAGTGAGGCGGGCGCGGCGCATGGCCGCCTCCGTCACCTCGGTGTCGGGCGATGCGGAGACGAAGTTGCCGCCCATCGCGAAGAAGACCTTCGCCTCGCCGTCGCGCAGGGCACGGATGGCTCGTACGACGTCGTAGCCGTGCTCGCGGGGCGGTGCGAACCCGAATTCCTGCTCCAGGGCGTCCAGGAAGGCGGGGGCGGGGCGCTCGAAGATGCCCATCGTGCGGTCGCCCTGCACGTTCGAGTGGCCGCGCACCGGGCACACGCCCGCGCCGGGGCGGCCGATGTTGCCGCGCAGCAGCAGGAAGTTGACGACCTCGCGGATCGTCGGCACGGCGTGCTTGTGCTGGGTGAGGCCCATCGCCCAGCACACGATGGTGCGCTCGGAGGCGAGGACCATGCGGAGGGCCTCGTCGATCTTCTCCCGGGTGAGGCCGGTCGCGGTGAGGGTCTCGTCCCAGTCGGCGGCGCGGGCGGCGGCCGCGAACTCCTCGTACCCGTGGGTGTGCTCGCCGATGAACTCCTCGTCGACGGCGCCTTCGGTGTCGAGGACGAGCTTGTTCAGGAGGCGGAAGAGGGCCTGGTCGCCACCGAGGCGGATCTGCAGGAACAGGTCGGTGAGGGCGGCGCCCTTGAGCATGCCCTGGGGGGTCTGCGGGTTCTTGAAGCGCCCGAGGCCGGCCTCGGGCAGCGGGTTGACCGTGATGATCTTCGCGCCGTTCGCCTTGGCCTTCTCCAGGGCCGACAGCATGCGCGGGTGGTTCGTGCCGGGGTTCTGCCCGGCGACGATGATCAGGTCCGCCTTGTGGAGGTCGTCGAGCAGGACGCTGCCCTTGCCGATGCCGATGGTCTCGGAGAGGGCGGACCCCGAGGACTCGTGGCACATGTTCGAGCAGTCCGGCAGGTTGTTCGTGCCGAGCTCGCGGGCGAACAGCTGGTAGAGGAAGGCGGCCTCGTTGCTCGTGCGCCCGGAGGTGTAGAAGAGGGCCTCGTCGGGGGAGCCGAGGCTCTTCAGGTCCTCGGCGATGATGTCGAAGGCGCGCTCCCAGGTGACCGGCTCGTAGTGGTCGGCGCCCTCGGGGAGGTACATGGGGTGCGTGAGGCGGCCCTGCTGGCCCAGCCAGTAGCCGCTGCGGGTCGCGAGGTCGGTCACCGGGTGCGCGGCGAAGAAGTCGGGGGTGACCCGGCGCAGGGTGGCCTCCTCGGCGACCGCCTTCGCGCCGTTCTCGCAGAACTCCGCCGTGTGCCGGTGCTCCGGCTCGGGCCAGGCGCAGCCCGGGCAGTCGAAGCCGTCCTTCTGATTGACACGCAGCAGGGTCAGCGCGGTGCGGCGCACACCCATCTGCTGCTGTGCGATGCGCAGGGTGTGCCCGATGGCGGGCAGCCCGGCCGCGGCGTGCTTCGGCTCGGCGACCTGCGGCGCGTCCTGAACCGGATCGCTTTTCGGCGGCTTGCTGGCCATCGCTGAACCCCTTCGCGTGCGCACGTCGCTGTGCGGCTTCTCATAGGCCATCGATCCTCGCACGCGGCGCCGACAGCGACGGTGCCAGGTCCCGGACGGTCCGCACTGTCAGTGCGCCGTGGCAGGATCGGGGGCGTGGCAGAAACAGCATCGAACAAGACCGAGAAGAAGCCTGGCAGCGGCCGCCCGCGCCTCATGCTCATGGACGGGCACTCGCTGGCATACCGCGCGTTCTTCGCGCTGCCCGCGGAGAACTTCACCACCGCGACCGGCCAGCCGACGAACGCCATCTATGGTTTCGCGTCGATGCTGGCGAACACATTGCGTGACGAGGCGCCCACGCATTTCGCGGTGGCGTTCGACGTCTCCCGCAAGACCTGGCGCTCCGAGGAGTTCACCGAGTACAAGGCGAACAGGTCGAAGACCCCGGACGAGTTCAAGGGGCAGGTCGAGCTGATCGGCGAGCTCCTCGACGCGATGCACGCCCAGCGGTTCGCGGTCGACGGCTTCGAGGCCGACGACATCATCGCGACGCTCGCCACGCAGGCCGAGGCCGAGGGCTTCGAGGTGCTGATCGTCACCGGCGACCGCGACTCCTTCCAGCTGGTCTCCGAGCACACGACGGTGCTGTACCCGACGAAGGGCGTCTCGGAGCTGACCCGGTTCACCCCGGAGAAGGTGTTCGAGAAGTACGGTCTGACGCCGGCGCAGTACCCCGACTTCGCGGCGCTGCGCGGCGACCCGTCGGACAACCTGCCGGGCATCCCCGGGGTCGGGGAGAAGACGGCCGCGAAGTGGATCAACCAGTTCGGCTCGTTCGCGGAGCTGGTCGAGCGCGTCGACGAGGTCAAGGGCAAGGCCGGGCAGAATCTGCGCGACCACCTGGAGGCGGTGCAGCTCAACCGCCGTCTCACCGAGATGGTGAAGGACGTGGAGCTGCCCAGGACGGTCGCCGACCTGGAGCGCGCGGCATACGACCGCAAGGCCGTCGCGATGGTCCTGGACACCCTGGAGATCCGCAATCCCTCGCTGCGGGAGCGGCTCCTCGCCGTCGACCCGGGCGGCGAGGAGGCCGAGGGGACGCAGCCTGTCGCCGAGGGCGTGGAGCTCGACGGCACGGTGCTGGGCGCGGGCGAGCTGAAGCCCTGGCTCGCCGAGCACGGCACGGCGGTCCTCGGCCTGGCCACGGTCGACGCGTGGGCGCTGGGCACGGGCTCGGTGGCCGAGGTCGCGCTCGCCGCCGCCGACGGTGCGGCCGCGTGGTTCGACCCGTCGCAGCTGGACGAGGCCGACGAGAACGCGTTCGCGAAGTGGCTCGCCGACCCCGAGAAGCCCAAGGTGCTGCACAACGCCAAGGGCGCGATGCGGGTCTTCGCCGAGCACGGCTGGAGCATCGAGGGCGTGTCCATGGACACCGCGCTCGCCGCCTATCTGGTCAAGCCCGGGCGTCGCACCTTCGCGCTCGACGCGCTGTCCCTGGAGTACCTCGGCCGGGAGCTGGGGCCCGCCGCCGCGGCCGACGGCCAGCTCGCCTTCGGCACCGACGAACAGGCCGAGGCCGATGCGCTGATGGCCCAGGCGCGCACGATCCTCGACCTGGGCGAGGCGTTCGACGAGAAGCTGACGGAGGTCGGCGCGGCCGACCTGCTGCGGGACATGGAACTGCCCACGTCCACGCTGCTGGCCCGCATGGAGCGGTACGGCATCGCGGCGGACCGGGCCCACCTGGAGGCCATGGAGCAGATGTTCGCGGGCGCCGTGCAGCAGGCGGTGAAGGAGGCGCACGCGGCCGCCGGGCACGAGTTCAATCTGGGCTCGCCCAAGCAGCTCCAGGAAGTCCTCTTCGGAGAGCTGGCCCTGCCGAAGACGAAGAAGACGAAGACGGGTTACACGACGGACGCGGACGCGCTGGCGTGGCTCGCGACGCAGACCGAGAACGAACTGCCGGTGATCATGCTCCGCCACCGCGAGCAGGCGAAGCTGCGTTCCACGGTCGAGGGCCTGATCAAGACGATCGCGGCGGACGGCCGCATTCACACGACGTTCAATCAGACGGTGGCGGCGACCGGCCGTCTCTCCTCCACGGACCCGAACCTGCAGAACATCCCGGTCCGTACGGACGAGGGCCGCGCCATCCGCCGCGGTTTCGTGGTCGGCGAGGGCTTCGAGTCCCTCATGACCGCGGACTACAGCCAGATCGAACTGCGCGTCATGGCCCATCTGTCGGAGGACGAGGGCCTGTTGGAGGCGTTCACCTCCGGCGAGGACCTGCACACCACCGTCGCCTCCCAGGTGTTCTCCGTGGAGCGGTCCGCGGTCGACGCGGAGATGCGGCGCAAGATCAAGGCGATGTCGTACGGATTGGCGTACGGGCTGTCGGCCTTCGGCCTCTCCCAGCAGCTGAACATCGACGCGGGTGAGGCGCGGGCGCTGATGGACACGTACTTCGAGCGCTTCGGAGGCGTACGGGACTATCTGCGCCGCGTGGTCGACGAGGCGAGGGCGACGGGCTACACGGCGACGCTCTTCGGCCGCCGCCGCTACCTGCCGGACCTCAACAGCGACAACCGGCAGCGCCGCGAGGCCGCCGAGCGCATGGCCCTCAACGCCCCGATCCAGGGCACGGCGGCGGACATCGTCAAGATCGCCATGCTGAACGTGGACCGTGCGCTGCGGGAGGCGGGCCTCAAGTCCCGCATGCTCCTCCAGGTCCACGACGAAATCGTCCTGGAGATCGCCCCGGGCGAGCGCGCCAAGGCCGAGAAGCTCCTCCGCCACGAAATGGCGTCCGCCGTCCACCTCCGGGCTCCCCTGGACGTGTCCATCGGCTCGGGCGCGGACTGGGAGTCGGCGGCGCACTAGGCGTATTGATCACGAGCGCTGTCAACACTCGCAGGGCTTGATCATGGCGAAGACCTCCGGTGTGGTGGAGCTGTCTAGGACTGCACCGCCCGGAGGTCTTCGTGTCCCACCGTAATGCCCGGCTGAGCGCAGGCCCGCTGTACCCCGCCCAACCCGGGTGGGGGACCCGTCACCCGCGTGGCCCCCGCAAAGACGCCCCCCGCCCAGGGGGGCCGTAAGGATGCGGGCATGGGTATACGCACGCTCCACCGCCGCACGGCCGTGGCCACCGTCGTCGTCCTCGGGGCCACAGCTGTCGTCTCGGCGCTTCTCGCGCCGATACCCGCGGTCGCCGCGGAAGCCGGCACCGCCCAGGTGCCCGCGGCCTGCCGCTCCCCCCGCGACCCCGAGCTCGCCGCCCGGCTGTCCCGTGACATCCAGGCGGCGCTGTCGTCCCGCGAGGGCACCGTCTCGGTGGCGGTGCAGGATGACGACACCGGCCTGACCTGCGCCCTCGCGAGTGAACGGCAGTACGACTCGGCGAGCATCGCCAAGGTCGTGATCATGGAGGGCACTCTGCGACGGGCGGAGGAACTCGGCCGCGCACTCACCGACTGGGAACTGGCCCACATCCGCCCCATGATCACCATGTCGGACAACACGTCCGCCCTGCGGCTGTGGACCGATCTCGGCCACGCCTACCTCGATCGCCTCCTCGCCCGCGTCGGGACGTCCGGCACCCTGCTCGGCCCGGACGGCTACTGGGGCCTGACCCGCACCACGGCCGCCGACCAGATGCGGCTGCTGGACGTGCTCACCAACGCCCGCTCGTTCCTGAAGACCCGCGCCTACGGTCTGAAGCTGATGAGCCAGGTCCGGACCGACCAGCGCTGGGGCGTGCCCTCCGGCATGCCGAAAGGCCTCACGGCCCAGGTGAAGAACGGCTGGCTGCCCCGGGCGACGCA
Organism: Streptomyces albiflavescens; assembly: GCF_014645835.1. GTDB lineage: Bacteria > Actinomycetota > Actinomycetes > Streptomycetales > Streptomycetaceae > Streptomyces > Streptomyces albiflavescens. Next base: position 309,309 of record NZ_BMMM01000007.1, on the reverse strand, counting down.
CGGCTGGCGGGTGCACAGCGTCGGCGCGTTCACGGGCCCCAACCGCACGTACCGCATCGTCGTCCTGTCGCACGACAACCCGACGATGGCGTACGGGGTCCGCACCATCGAGCGCATCGCCCAGGCCGTGCACCGCGGCCTGAACCCGGGGCGCGGCTGGTTCCAGGGCCCCACCCCGGAGAGCGCGATCAGTGAGAAGCCGGACGGCTCGGCTCCGTACGAGCCGCTGCCGGGCTGGGACGAGCCGGAGTCGGACGCCACACCCTGACGCCCACGGCGTACAGCCCGAGTCCGAGCACCAGGCCCGCGCCCGCGCCGAAGCACAGCGACGGGATCAACTCCCAGGGCTTCGCGCTGGAGCCCCGATAGGCCCACCAGCGCGAAGCCCGCTGCACCGCCCCCACCAGCGCGCAGCACCCGAGAACGGCAGCCGCCAGCCACCGGTCGGAAGCGGACAGCACCGGTACCCCCACGGGTTCGCCGGAGGGCGTCCGGCGTAGCGCGAGAACCACGAAGACCGCGATCACGACGGCCGCCACCGCCGAACTCCCGTACTGCGCGAACAAGAACACCGGCGTGCCCCCGACGTCCCGCCCCAGCACGGGCAGCAGTCGCACTCCCCACCGGTCGTGATGCGTGAACGCGTCCCACACGACATGCGTCAGCGCGCCGAGCACAGCGGAGCCGTACCACCACAAGGCCGTCGACGGACGCGGGCGTTGGCGTGGCGTCCCGCAGCGCAGCAGCCGTGCCGGACGCCCCTGCCGGGCCGGGGGCAGCAGTGCCACCAGGGGCTCGCGCAGCACCAGCCAGGCGCCCACGAGCGCCCACGCGACGAGCACGTCGAAGGTGAACACGCCGGTGAACGAGTGCGTGAAGGTGCCGAACTCCATCGCCCCGGGCAGCACACTCGCCGCGTAATAGGTCATGTCGGGAGCGAACGAACCGGCCACGAGGAAGGCCGGAACCAGCCGGCCACGACCGCTTCCGTCACCGCGCACGGCGGGCAGTACGGCCGCGGCATGGCTGAGCGTGAAGGGCAAGTCGTCCCCCTGCGGCTGATGTCGGGCGGGTCAGGTCCGCCCCAAGCGATCACTGACGCCCAGTATGAGGGACGTGTGAAAACAGCTGAGTGGGCCACTCGGAGGCGGCATTTCGCGCATCATCACACATGGCCAACCGGTGAATATCGGGCGTGAACAGGTGCCCGCGCGACGCAAGTTGTCGTAGGGTCACCTGGGTTGCCGTGCTTGGGAGCACGGTCGAACACCAGCAGGAAATGCACGGCGAAGCGCGGAAGCGGTCGTCCACGGGAGGGGTTCACTCAATGGCGGCGCAATTCGGCAGGAGGCTGCGCAAGGGGGCGGCTACCACCGCCGTGGCCGCGGCCGCGGTCGCGGCCCTGTCCGCCTCCCAGGCCCCGGGAGTGACCACCGACGACCACGGCAGACAGACGACCGGCGCCGAAGCCACACCGGACCCGAGCGGCGACGACACCGCGACCGGCAACTCGCGCTACTACACCGACCTGCCGCCGCTCGACAGCCCGAACCCGTCGCCGACCACAGGAACACCCGTTTCCACGGGTGACGCCGAGGCGGGCATTCCGGCGACCGTCCTCGACGCCTACAAGAAGGCCGAGGCGTCCCTGCGTGGGTCCAAGCCGGGCTGCAACCTGCCCTGGCAGCTCCTCGCCGCCATCGGCAAGGTCGAGTCGGGCCAGGCCCGCGGCGGCCGGGTCGACGCGAGCGGCACGACGTACTCGCCGATCCTCGGCCCGGTCCTCAACGGCAACGGCTTCGCGAACATCAGCGACACCGACAACGGCGCGTACGACGGCGACTCGACGCACGACCGCGCGGTGGGGCCGATGCAGTTCATCCCCTCGACCTGGGAGTGGGCGGGCCGCGACGGCAACGGCGACGGCAAGAAGGACCCCAACAACATCTACGACGCCGCGCTGGCGGCCGGCCACTACCTCTGCCGGTTCGACCACGACATGTCGGTCCAGTCGCAGATGAACGCCTCGATACTCAGCTACAACAACTCGACGGCGTACCTGAACACAGTCCTGTCGTGGCTGGAGTACTACCGCAAGGGCACCCACGAGGTGCCGGACGGCACGGGCACGCTGCCCTCGCACAACAGCGACGACAACGCCGGGGCGAGCCCCAGTCCGACGCCGACCGCGCCCTCCACGCCGAGCCCGAGGCCGAGCACTCCCAAGCCGGGCGACGGCGGGTCGACGAGCCCCAGCCCGGACCCGTCCACGCCGTCCACCCCCTCGACGCCGTCGCCGAGTCCGACGCCGCCCACCCCCACCGAGACCGTGGATCACCTGGAGGACGCGGGCACCGGGAAGCTCACGGCGACGGCGGGCGACACGTTCGCCGAGAAGGTCGCCGTACGGACCGAGACCGAGGCCGGCAAGGCGGTGGCGAAGGTCCGGGTGCGGTTCACGATCGTCGGCGACGACACGGACGCCACCTTCACCGGGGGCGAGAGCGTCGCCACGGTCGTCACCAACAGCGCGGGGACGGCCACCGCGCCCGCGCTCGTCGCGGGCGAGAAGACCGGCGACTTCACGGTGCGCGCCACCGTCGTCGGCCGCGTCATGGCCGGCCTCGACTACACGGCGACCGTCACCCCGCGCCAGGCCGACACCCTCACCCGCACCAGCGACACCGCGCTGACCTGCGTGCCGGGCGGCGAGTTCGCCGACCAGGTCGAGGTGAAGGCCACCTACAAGGGCGCCGCAGCGGACAAGGTCGCTGCCACCGCGACGCTCATCAAGTCGGCGGACGACGCGACCGAGAACGACAAGGGCCCGTACTTCAAGGACGCGGACGGCAAGACCGTACGCACCCTCACGGACCTCACCACGGACGCCGACGGTGTGCTCAAGCTCCCGAAGCTGTACGCGGACGACACCACCGGCACGTTCCTGCTCCGCATCAACACCACGGGCGGCGCGACGCTGACCGTGGAGCTGAAGGTGGCTGCGGCCACCTCGTAGTTCATACGCGCGTCCAGGGCGCTCCTCCGCTTCCCGGCGGAGGGGCGCCCTCGTCTGTGTGCGCAACGTGTTCTCATCTCGCCCCGCCGTTGCTACGGTGCCGGACCTGACGACCTATCAGCTCCTGGCCCTCGGGAGGCCGCATGCGTGCCCTCATCGCCGCCGCGATCGGACTCGCCGTGGCGTTCGCCCTGGTGCTGACCATCACGGCCATGGGCTCACCGGCAGGAAAGACGTCACCGAAGCCGCTGCTGACCACTGTGCCCAAACACCCGTAGACCGTGCCCCCGCACCCGTACACCCGTAACTCCCAGGGAGGGACGCCGAGATGCGCCGCAAGGCAAGCCTGATCCTGCTCGCCTTCGCCGTGTTCTTCACGGCGCTGTCCCCACTGCTGCGCTGGTACGCCTTCCCGCGCCTGGCGAAGATTCCCGCCAACCAGTACCAGGACATGGTCCTGGAGGCGAAGGACGCGACCCTCATCGACTACGGCACGATGAAGGCCAGGAAGGTTCCCAAGGTCACCGTCGTACAGACCCTCAAGGGCAACGTCGAGGCCTCCGAGAAGATCGAGAAGACCGCGGGCCGTGACGTCGTCGTCTGGGACTCCCTCTCCTATATCCAGGGCCCCGACGGCAAGATGGTCTCCAAGATCCCCGAGCGCTACATCTTCGACGCGCACAGCCAAGAACCCGTCCACGCCACCGGCGAGATGGTCGACGGCGACCCCGTCACACGCGAGGGCATCGAGTTCAAATGGCCCTTCATGACGGAGAAGCGGGACTACGAGTACTTCGACATGATGGCCCGCACCACCAACCCCATCCACTACAAGGGCACCCAGCACTTCCGGGGAGTCAAGGTCTACTACTTCGAGCAGACCATTCCCTGGACCAAGGTCCACTTCCCCAAGGCCATGCCCGTCAAGGGCATCACCCAGGAGTCGCTCGCCAAGACGGGGACGAGCATCTGGTACACGACGGTCCGCAAGTTCTGGGTGGAGCCGGTCACGGGGGCGCCCGTCTACGGCGAGGAGATTCACAAGGAGGAACTCCGCGGCGGCACCCTGCTGGGCGGCCGGGACAAGGTGACCGCCTTCTCCGGGCACGTGAAGATGCGCGAGGACTACATCAAGTACACGGTCGACCTGGTCAAGTCGAACCGCACTCTGGTCCTCCTGATGACCTCCTACCTCCCCTGGGGCTTCCTGTTCCTGGGCGTCGCACTGTTGTCGCTGTCGTTGTGCCTGGAGGCCCGCAGCCGCCGCCCGGGCGATCCGGCGCCGACGGAGGTCGCGGAACCCGAGCCGGTCAACGCCTGAGCCGTGCGTTGGTGTGCCGGGTGGGCTCGGCGGTGGCCGGGTCCTCGGGCCACGGGTGCTTGGGATAGCGCCCGCGCAGTTCGGCCCGCACGGCCCTGTAGCCGTCTCCCCAGAACGAGGCGAGGTCGGCGGTGACGGCGGCGGGCCGTCCCGCGGGGGAGAGCAGATGCACGAGTACCGGCACACCGGCGACGCGGGGGGTCTCGGCCAGCCCGAACATCTCCTGCAGCTTCACCGCCAGCACGGGCCGTTCAGGATCCCGGTAGTCGATCCGGATTCTGGACCCACTCGGCACCTCCACCCGCTCCGGCGCGAGCTCGTCCAGCCGCGCGGCCTCGCCGGTGGCCCACGGAAGCAGCCGGCCCAGCCCCTGACCGGCATCGATCCTCCCCAGGTCGGCCCGCCGACGCGCCCGCCCCAGCTCCGGCTCCAGCCACTCCTCCACGCGCGCGTGCAGGGCGTCGTCGCGCACGTCGGGCCAAGGAGCACCGAGGTGCCGGTACAGAAAGGCGAGCCGCTGCCGCAGCACCTCCGCGTCCCGCGTCCACCGCAGCAGCCCGAGCCCCTCCTCCCGGAGCCCCTCCAGAAGAGCCTCTCGTACGAGCCCGGAGTCGGCGTCCTTCATCGGGCGCACCGCCAACTCCACGGCCCCCAGCCGCTCGACCCGCCGCGCGACCACGTCTCCGCCGGCCCAGTGGACCTCGTCCCCCTCGGTATGCAGGCTCCCAGCGGCCCGTCGCGCCGTCTCCTCGTCGATGACGGCGCCGAGCCGCACACGCGCGTGCCCGGCGCCCACCGGCCGATCCGCCACCGCGACGGCGAGCCAGGGCGCTCCGCGCAGCCCCGAGCCGTCCCCGAGCTCGGCCCGGGTCCCGGAGGCCATCAGATACGAGCCGCCCTGAGCGCGCGCGACCCGCTCCGGGAAGGCGAGGGCGGCGACGAGACCCACGACGCGGTCGTCCCCGGAGCGTGCCCGTCCACCCGCCCCGGTCGCGGTGGAGGCGGGTGTGGAGGGCGCGTCGCTGGTCTGTGGGCCGTGGGTGGCTGTGGTGCCGGGATGGGGTTCGACGGCGACGGTTCCCGAAAGCGAGTCATGGGTGGGCGGCAGGGAGAAGTCTGTGCCGGTGGAGGCGCCGGCCCGCAGGCGCCGGGCCTCCGCACGCCAGCGACCGGCATAGGTGTCGCCCCCGCGCCGGGCGGCACGCCAAGCCGCGGCGAGGTCGTCCCCGTACTCCCGTGGCGGCTCCTCGCTCAGCAGGGCGACGACGTCGGCGGCCCGGGCCGCACCGACCTCGGGCGCCGCGTCCAGCAGCGCCCGGGCCAGCCGCGGGTGCAGCCCGAGCCGGGACATGCGCGCACCCCGTTCCGTGGCCCGTCCCGCGGAATCCACCGCACCGACGGCGGACAGAACCGAGCGCGCGGCCGCCATCGCCCCACCCGGCGGCGGGTCGAGGAGCGCGAGCCCCGTCGCGTCCGGGTCGCCCCAGCAGGCCGCCTGGAGGGCGAACGCCGTCAGGTCGGCCACCTTGATCTCCGGCGCGGGGAAACGGGCCAGACGGGCGTCCTCGGCCTCCGCCCAGCACCGGTACACCGCTCCCGGCGCCTCACGCCCGGCGCGCCCCGCCCGCTGCCGCCCCGCCGCCTGTGAGGCCCGTACGGTCGTCAGCGCGCTCAGCCCGCGCGCGTGGTCCACCCGCGGCTCCCGCGCAAGCCCGGAGTCGACGACGACCCGTACCCCGGGAACCGTCAGGGACGACTCGGCCACCGCGGTCGCGAGGACCACCCGGCGCCGTACACCCGGCGACAGCACCGCGTCCTGCACCGCGGCCGGCGCCCGCCCGTGCACCTGAAGCACGTCGACCTCGCCGAGGTCTCCCAGCTGCCCGGCGACCCGGGCGATTTCCCCGACGCCGGGCAGGAAGCACAGCACGTCCCCCTCCCGCTCGGCCAGCGCCCGCCGCACCGCCGACGCCACATGCGTCAGCAGCGCCGGGTCCACCCGCATCCCGTGCGGCGGCCGTACCGGGCGTACCGGCGGTGCCCACACCACCTCGACCGGATGCGAGACTCCCTGCGCCTCGACCACCGGCGCGTCGCCCAGCAGCCGGGCCCACCCCTCGGCATCCGTCGTCGCGGACGCGGCCACCAGCCGCAGCTCGGGGCGGAGAGCGGCCCGTACGTCCAGCAGGAAGGCGGCCACCGTGTCGGCGTCCAGATGCCGCTCATGGCACTCGTCGAGCACGACGACGTCGACGCCCGCCAGCTCCTGGTCCCGCTGGAGCCGCTGCAGCAGGACACCGGTCGTGACGACCTCCACGCGTGCGTGAGGACCGACCACCCGCTCCCCGCGCACGGTGTAGCCGATGCTCTCGCCGACCTTCTCGCCGAGCAGCCACGCCATCCGCCGCGCGGCGGCCCGGGCGGCGATCCGTCGCGGCTCGGCGACGACGACCCGGCGCAGCGGCCGCCCGTCCTCCAGCAGACCGGCGAGCGCCAGCGGCACGAGGGTTGTCTTGCCGGTGCCGGGCGGCGCCACGAGCACCGCGCTGCCGCAGGCCTCCAGGGCGTCGTTCAGGCCGGGCAGCGCGCCGCGTACGGGCAGCGGGTCCAGGGCGTCGTAACGGATCACGCCCCCAGTCTCGTACGAACGTCGTACCAGTCCCGTACGCGCGTCGAAATACCCTCCGCGCGCGTACGGCCCGCCACGCGCACCGGCGCGACA
>NZ_BMMM01000007.1:261283-302220 GCF_014645835.1 Streptomyces albiflavescens | reverse complement strand
TCCGTGTCCTCAGTCGCGCTCGCAGACGAAGATCGCCGTCCCCGGTATCAGATTCCCGCGCAGCGGGGACCAGCCGCCCCACTCCTGGGTGTTCCAGGCGGGCCACTCCGGCTCGACGAGGTCGACCAGGCGGAACCCGCCGGCCACGACATCGCGGACGCGGTCGCCGATCGTCCTGTGGTGCTCGACGTACACCGCGCGGCCCTCCTCGTCCTGCTCCACATACGGAGTGCGGTCGAAGTAGGAGGCGGAGACGCTCAACCCCTCGGGGCCCGGCTCGTCCGGGAACGCCCAGCGGATCGGATGCGTCACCGAGAAGACGAAGCGGCCCCCGGGGCGCAGCACCCGGCGCACCTCCCGCAGGACGCGGACCGGGTCGGCGACGAACGGCAGCGCGCCGTAGGCCGAGCACGCGAGGTCGAAGGATCCGTCGGCGAACGGGAGGGCGCCCGCGTCCGCCTCCACGAGCGGCACGGAACCGCCGATGCGCAGCGCGTGCTGGAGCTGGCGGTGGGAGAGGTCCAGGGCCACCGGCCGCGCCCCCTGGCCGGCCAGCCAGCGCGAGCACTGGGCCGCGCCGGCACCGATCTCCAGGACGTCCTTGCCCTTCAGATCCTCCGGCGGGCCGAGCAGCTCGGCCTCCACCTCGTCGAGGCCCTCGGGACCCCATACGAAGCGGTCGTCGCCGAGGAACGTGCCGTGCTCGACCTGGTACTCGTCCGCGTTCCGGTCCCACCAGCCACGATTGGCGCGGGAACTCTCCGTGACGCCCGCTTCGCGTCGGGTGGCTTCGGGCTCGAACGGTTCGGGCTCTTGGATGATCGGCTCCCTCGTCGTACTCTTCCGTCCAACCCGTCTCGGGATGTCACGCCAGAGACGCGCCGTGGCCCGCGTGGCCTCATGAGACAGGTTTTGTGCCGGGTATGCGGGGATCCGCCCCGGGTGTGCGCCTTCGCGCATTGACCCTGCCCGGCTGCCCCCGTATGCTACAAGTTGCGCTGCGGGCCTGCGCTCCTCAGACGTAGCAGGCTGCGCTCGCATCTGTATGTATGTCCCCTCGGTTTTCGAGGCGCCACTGGCGTGTGTTTGTAAAAGCACCGTCCAGGCCGGGCGCTTCCTTGGCTGTCCGGCCTTCTGCAGAGCGAAACGGGCTCCCGGCGTAAGCAGTACCTACGACTCACCGTCCGTACCGGAGCCCTTTCCCACATGACGAGCAGCACCGAGACCACCGCCACCACCCCGCAGGTTGCGGTCAACGACATCGGTAACGAGGAAGCCTTCCTCGCCGCGATCGACGAGACGATCAAGTACTTCAACGACGGCGACATCGTCGACGGCGTCATCGTGAAGGTCGACCGGGACGAGGTCCTGCTCGACATCGGTTACAAGACCGAAGGTGTCATCCCGAGCCGCGAGCTCTCGATCAAGCACGACGTCGACCCGAACGAGGTCGTGGCCGTCGGCGACGAGATCGAAGCCCTGGTCCTCCAGAAGGAGGACAAGGAAGGCCGCCTGATCCTCTCGAAGAAGCGCGCCCAGTACGAGCGCGCCTGGGGCACCATCGAGAAGATCAAGGAAGAGGACGGCATCGTCACCGGTACCGTCATCGAGGTCGTCAAGGGTGGTCTCATCCTCGACATCGGCCTCCGTGGCTTCCTGCCGGCTTCTCTCGTCGAGATGCGCCGTGTCCGCGACCTCCAGCCCTACGTGGGCAAGGAGCTCGAGGCGAAGATCATCGAGCTGGACAAGAACCGCAACAACGTGGTCCTGTCCCGCCGCGCCTGGCTGGAGCAGACCCAGTCCGAGGTTCGCCAGACGTTCCTCACCACCCTTCAGAAGGGTCAGGTCCGCTCCGGCGTCGTGTCCTCGATCGTCAACTTCGGTGCCTTCGTGGACCTGGGTGGCGTCGACGGTCTCGTGCACGTCTCCGAGCTCTCCTGGAAGCACATCGACCACCCCTCCGAGGTTGTCGAGGTCGGCCAGGAAGTCACCGTCGAGGTCCTCGACGTCGACATGGACCGCGAGCGCGTCTCCCTGTCGCTCAAGGCGACGCAGGAAGACCCGTGGCAGCAGTTCGCCCGTACGCACCAGATCGGTCAGGTCGTCCCGGGTAAGGTCACCAAGCTCGTTCCGTTCGGTGCGTTCGTCCGCGTGGACGAGGGCATCGAGGGTCTGGTCCACATCTCCGAGCTGGCCGAGCGCCACGTGGAGATCCCGGAGCAGGTCGTCCAGGTCAACGACGAGATCTTCGTCAAGGTCATCGACATCGACCTCGAGCGTCGTCGCATCAGCCTCTCGCTGAAGCAGGCCAACGAGTCCTTCGGTGCCGACCCGGCCTCGGTCGAGTTCGACCCGACCCTGTACGGCATGGCCGCGTCGTACGACGACCAGGGCAACTACATCTACCCCGAGGGCTTCGACCCCGAGACCAACGACTGGCTCGAGGGCTACGAGACCCAGCGCGAGGCCTGGGAGCACCAGTACGCCGAGGCGCAGCAGCGCTTCGAGCAGCACCAGGCGCAGGTCATCAAGTCCCGCGAGGCCGACGCCCAGGCGGCGGCCGAGGGCGGCGACGCGGGTGCGGCTCCGGCCGCCGCCGGCGGCGGTTCGTACTCCTCGGAGTCGGACGACACCTCCGGCGCCCTGGCGTCGGACGAGGCCCTCGCCGCGCTTCGCGAGAAGCTCGCGGGTGGCCAGAGCTGAACCGAGTAGGTTCCGCTAGGCAGTAGCTGGTCGGTGGGCCGCACCCCCTGAGGGGTGCGGCCCACCGTCTTTTTGTTGGGTCCCCGGGTTCGAGGGGGCTGATCGCGCGGTTCCCGCGCCTCTGCGGGGGCGCTCACCCGGACGGCGCTATGGAGTGACCGTGATGTTGGTGAGGCCCCTGCCTCCCGTCACCGTGTTCGACGCGTAGACGGTCGTCCTGCAGCTCGCGCTGGAGTTGGTCACGTTGATCGCGAGCTGTTTGTCGCCGGTCGCGCCCGTCAGGTCCGAGGTGTTGCCGCGGAACACCGTGCCGCAGCCCCAGCCGGACTGCTGGGTGTGGGTCTCGTAGCCGTCGTTCGTCGTGGACCTGCCCTTGTTGTTCTCCACAAGGACGTCGTTGCCCTTTACATCGACCCAGGAGTCGTCGTAGTTGGCGCCGGTGAGGCCGCTGCCGTCGAAGGTGTTGCCGGTGATGCGGGCGCCGGTGGTGCCCTCCTTGATGTCGACGTTCTCCCCGCCCACGTCCGGGCCGATCGTGTTGCCGGTGATCTGGATGCGGTCGCTCTTGTCGGAGGTTCCGCCGGCCGTTCCGACGTACACGCCCTCGCCCATGCCACGGCCGTCGTTGCCGGTGTCGTAGATCTTCGAGTTCTTGATCACGCCGTCCGTGCTGGAGTTGCGGAAGTGGACGCCCTCCATGCCGAGTCCGTGGACGGTGACCGTGTCGACGACGACGCCCTTCGCCGAATCGATCATGATGCCTTTCTGTCCGCCGGTGACGGTGAGGCCCTGGACCGTCCAGTACGAGGCGCCGTCGAGATGGAGGCCGTAGCCGCCGCTTGCCCTGAGGACGGCCTTCGAGGACCCGGCGAGGGTGATGCGGGAGCCGGAGCTCGCCGCCTTCGACGTCTTGAAGTTGCCCGTGTAGGTGCCGTCGGCGAGGTGGATCGTGTCGCCGGGGGACGCCGAGGTGAGCGCGGACTTCAGCTGGGCGGCGGTGGAGACCTCGATGACCTGGGCGGCCTCGGCCGGTGGAGCGGTCAGGGCTGCGCCGACCGTGGCCGCCGTCGTGGCGAGCAGGGGGAGGAGGAGCGTGCGCCGGATACGCATGTGGGGGGACCTTCCCGTCGGTTCGCATAGAAGTTTGTTCTCGTACGTGAACTCTGGGTGCCTACATGAACGTACGGATGCTGCATGCCCGCGTCAAGGTCTGGACCGGTCCGGGTGTGCGGGGAGAGAAACGTGGCAGATACACGAGTAACTCCAGCGCTGTAACAGGGCGTTGCCAGGATCCCCGGGTCATTCAAGATCGTGAGGGGAGCCGAAGTCATGGCAGCACAGCGACGATCCACCGATGCGAGCCGGCGCGCCTTTCTCCGCACTGTGGGTCTCACCAGTGGGGCGGGCGCGATGTTCGCCACCATGGGCGCCCTCGGCCTCGCGCCCACCGCGCAGGCCGCGGGACGTGAACAGCCCTTCCATGCACCGAAGTCGAGCGATTTCACGCTCACCGGGCGCGGCGCCGCCAAGGTCGTCATCGTCGGCGGCGGCATCGCCGGACTCGCGTCCGCGTACGAGCTCGGCAAGGCGGGCTACGACTGTACGGTCCTGGAGGCCAGAGACCGCACCGGCGGCCGCAACTTCACGGTGCGCGGCGGCGATACGACCACCGACCTCTACGGCAACACGCAGACGGCCCGCTTCGGCGAGGGCCACTACATGAACGCGGGCCCCGCCCGCCTTCCACAGTGGATGGTCACCCTCGACTACTGCCGCGAACTCGGCGTCCCGATCGAGGTGTTCACGAACACGAACGCGGACGCGTACCTCTACAACGAGTCGACCGGCATGACCAAGCCGATGCGGTATCGCACCGCCAAGGCCGATGTCTACGGCTACGTCTCCGAACTGCTCGCCAAGGCCACCGGCAAGGGCGCTCTCGACAAGGAGCTGACCGCCACCGACCAGGAGAAACTCGTCGAGTTCCTCAAGGACTTCGGTGAACTCGGCGACAAGCTGACCTACGAAGGCGGAGAGCGCCGCGGCTACACCACCGTCCCCGCCGCCGCGGGAACCCCCGGTGTGCTCCTCGGCGACATCCCCACCGCCTCCGAGGTCTTCGCCACCGGCGTCGGCCGCTACTTCTCCTTCGAGTTCGGCTTCGACCAGGCGATGCTGATGTTCCAACCGGTGGGCGGCATGGACCAGATACCGAAAGCGCTCACGAAGGCGATCGGGTCCCACCGCATCCGGACAGGCGCCGCGGTCTCCAAAATCACCGACAAGGGGAGTGGCGTCACCGTCACTTACACCCAGGGCGGCCGTACGAAGTCCATCGAGGCCGACTACTGCATCGGTGCCCTGCCGCCCAACATCCTCGCCAAGATCCCGCACAACCTCGGCTCCGGAGTGCAGAGCGCCCTGGAGGCGATCACCCCCTCGTCGGCGGCCAAGATCGGTCTGGAGTACCGCTCGCGCTGGTGGGAGCTTGATCACAAGATCTACGGCGGTATCACCGAGACCGACCAGGACATCACCCACATCTGGCACCCCTCGTACGGCTTCCACGGCGAGCGCGGTGTGCTGATCGGCTACTACAACTACGGCGACGACGCCGACTCGTACGCGAAACTCACCCCCGAGGAGCGCGAGAAGCGCGCGGTGGCCGCGGGGGTGAAGATCTACGGCGAGAAGTACCGCACCGAACTCGCGTCCTCCTTCTCGCACCACTGGCGCCAGACGCCCCACCTGGAGGCCGCCTGGCACGACACCCCCGGTGGGCCCGACGACGCCCGCTACAAGCCGCTGAACGAGCCCACAGGGCGGGTCTACTTCGCGGGCGACTGGCTCAGCTATACCGATGCCTGGCAGCACGGCGCCTTCACCTCCGCCCGCAAGGCGGTCACCGCGCTGCACGCGCGCGTGCTGTCCTCGTAACACGCGCGTGCTGTCCTGGTAGCCATCAGTGGATGCCTCGAGGGCCCTCTGTGGATGACTCGGCAACCGTCCGCGGATGTCTTTCCAGCCGCTCGTGGCGGCTGAGAAGTCGGTAAGAGGCGGCGGTGCGGAGCGCGGGCGGGAATGCCCGCGCTCCGCACCACGTTGTGCAGTACGAACACGAGGAGGAGCGGTCACAGTGCTTGATCCGCAGGGTTTGTACGCATGGGAGCCGAAGGGCTTGGCCGTTGTCGACGTGGCGCTCGCTCAGGAGTCGGCCGGTCTTGTCATGCTCTACCACTTCGACGGATACATCGACGCGGGCGAGACCGGCGACCAGATCGTCGACCGGCTGCTCGACTCGCTGCCCCACCAGGTCGTGGCCCGTTTCGACCACGACCGTCTCGTGGACTACCGGGCCCGGCGCCCGCTGCTGACGTTCAAGCGCGACCGCTGGACCGACTACGAAGAGCCCACGCTCGACGTACGTCTCGTGCAGGACGCGACGGGGGCGCCCTTCCTGTTGCTGTCCGGCCCCGAGCCGGACGTGGAGTGGGAGCGCTTCGCCGCCGCCGTCGAGCAGATCGTGGAGCGGCTCGGCGTCCGCCTTTCCGTGAACTTCCACGGCATCCCCATGGGCGTCCCGCACACCCGCCCCGTGGGCCTCACCCCGCATGGCAACCGCAACGAGCTGGTGCCCGGCCACCGCAGCCCCTTCGACGAGGCGCAGGTCCCCGGAAGCGCCGAGTCCCTCGTCGAATACCGCCTCATGGAGGCCGGACACGACGTCCTCGGCGTCGCCGCGCACGTGCCGCACTACATCGCCCGTTCCCCGTACCCGGACGCCGCGCTGACGGTCCTGGAGTCCATCACGGCCGCGACCGGCCTGGTGCTCCCCGGTATCGCGCACTCCCTGCGCACGGAGGCGCACCGCACGCAGACGGAGATCGACCGCCAGATCCAGGAGGGCGACGAAGAGCTCGTCGCCCTCGTCCAGGGCCTCGAGCACCAGTACGACGCCGCGGCGGGCGCCGAGACGCGCGGCAACATGCTCGCGGAACCGGTGGACATCCCGTCGGCGGACGAGATCGGTTTGGAGTTCGAGCGGTTCCTGGCGGAGCGGGAGGGCGACGCCTAGGCGTCGCTCCAGGGCTCCCTGTCGAAGGGCCTGTCAGCGGCAGGCCCTAAGCTGCTGGGCATGCTGAAGGTGGGCCTGACCGGTGGTATCGGCGCCGGCAAGAGCGAAGTGTCGCGGCTGCTCGTCGAGCACGGCGCGGTGCTGATCGACGCGGACATGATCGCACGGGAGGTCGTCGCACCCGGAACTCCCGGGCTCGCGGCTGTCGTCGACGCCTTCGGCGAGGGCGTGCTCGCAGCGGACGGCAGCCTGGACCGGCCCAAGCTGGGCTCGATCGTCTTCGCCGACCCGGAGAAACTCGCCGTCCTCAATTCGATCGTGCACCCCCTGGTGGGCCTCCGCTCCCGCGAGCTCGAAGACGCCGCCTCCGAAGAGGCCGTCGTCGTCCACGACGTGCCCCTGCTCGCCGAGAACAGCCTCGCTCCGCTGTACGACCTCGTGATCGTCGTCGACGCAAGCCCCGAAACGCAGCTCGACCGCCTCGTACGGCTGCGCGGCATGGCCGAGGATGACGCCCGCGCGCGCATGGCCGCCCAGGCCCCGCGCGAGAAGCGCCTGGAGATCGCTGACATCGTCATCGACAACGACGTGCCCCTGGAGGAGTTGCAGCGGCGCGTACGGGATGTATGGACCGATCTCGTCCGCAGGGCCCACCAGCCCCAGGAATAGCGGCCCCCTGTGGGGGCGTTGAACCCTTGCAGTGAGGGAAGGACTCTGCCGTGCCCGAGACCAGCGGTTCGACCGGACGTACTCCGGAGACGCATGTCATCGACTTCCGCGCCGCCGAGCGACTGCTCGACGCGCGGGACCCCCGGGGCGCGGTGAAGCTGCTCGACTCAGTCATCGCCGCGCATCCGGAGAACACCGCAGCCCGGCTGCTGCGCGCGCGTGCCTTCTTCGCCGCCGCGCAACTGCGCCCCGCCGAGCTGGAGTTCACGATCGTCCTGGAGCGCGAGCCGGACAACGCGTTCGCGCACTTCGCGCTCGCCCGCACCTACGAGCGCCAGCGCCGCCCCGAGCAGGCGAAGCGGCACTTCAGGCTGGCGGCGGCGCTCGACCCGAAGCCGCAGTACCTGGAAGCGGCGCGTTTCGAGACGTGACGCTCGGCTACGGGTGCCGGCGCTGCCTCGGCCGATACGGCGGGAGGCCGCTCTCCGGCGGCGAGTAGGGCGGGACGTCGCGGCCCGGCTGGTAGTGCGGCCCCTGGTGGATGTGCCGCAGGATCATCGTCATGTCCACGGTGACAATCAGCCACAGCACGCCGCACGCGACCGCCCACCCGGGCCGCCCGGCCAGCGCGAACGCGGCCGTCCCGAAGATCGCCCAGATCAGACCCCACAGGCTCAGCCAGAAGCGCAGCCGCAGAGCACTGCGCGCTGTCGTCGGTTCACTGCCCGTACGCATCGGGATCACTACTCCTACTGGGAAACGTACTCTTCGTGGTGCACGTTCACCAAGGGAGAGCGGTCGGACCGACGACCGACGCGGGGAGGCGACGGTGCTGCTGGAGGCACTGCGGGCGGACGCGAGGCTCGCGGAGTGGCTGAGGGACCTGGAGAGCGAGGGCACGCCCCAGGTGGAAGCGGTGCTTCCGGACGTGGACGAGCTGCCCGACGTCCTGCTCGACCTGACCGTGGCCCACGAGCACATCAATGAACTCGTCGCGACGCGCTCCCGGTTGGCGGCGGACCCGGAGGCGATGACGCTCCTCGCGCGCTGCGTCGGACGCTTCGTACGGGACATGGGGGAGATAGGAAAGGGCTGGGAGCCGCCCGCGTTCCCCGCCTCGACGGGTGCGCTCGGGCGCTGCTTCCATGCGTACGTCTTCATCGCGGCGCTTCCGTATGTGCGCGCCTATCACCGGGAGCGCGGCGTCCCGGAGGACGTGTCCCGGCACACCCTCGCCGACCTCGGCCGCCATGTGGCCGTGCACCACAGAAGGATCGGTTCGCCGGGGTTGCTGTTCCCCTGGTGGATCGCCCTGCACTTCCACGGAGAGCTCTTCCAGCTTGGCCGACTGCAGTTCCAGCGGGCGCGACTGGGCCGGCACACCGGTGGGGCCGTCGCGGCGGCCGGCCTGGGACTGGGCCCCGGCGACCCCTGCCTGAGCCTGCACATCACCGACTTCCGCGGCCCCCTGTCACCCACCGCCTGCGACCGGTCGCTCGCGCTGGCACGGGAGTTCTTCGCCCGCCACTACCCCGACGAGCGCTACGAAGTCGCCGTGTGCCACTCCTGGCTGCTCGACCCGCAGCTCAAGCGGTATCTGCCGGCCGAGTCCAACATCATCCGCTTCCAGGACCGCTTCCAGGCCGCGTACGAGGAGAAGACCCCGGACGACGGGGTGCCCGTCGGCTTCGTCTTCGGCGATCCTGAGCTGCCGGTGGACGAGCTGCCCCGGCGCAACAGCGTCGAGCGGGCGGTGGGGGACCATCTGCGCGCCGGCGGGCACTGGTACGGCGGGCAAGGATGGTTCGCTCTGTAGTTCACCACTCGAACGAGTGAATGAGCGCGGGGCGGGAACGGGCTGACGAGGGCCGCCCGTTGGACGGATATGAGGATCGAGAAGCGTCAGGGACACGAAGGAACCGGACCCGGTGCCATCACACCGGACGGCTGCGCGGTCGAGCTCTACGCGCGCCTGCCCATCGGGGAGGAGCCGGACATCATCACCGCGGCGGTGCCCGCGGGCGCGCACATCCTGGAACTGGGCAGCGGGGTCGGACGGATGACCCACCCGCTCCTGGAGCGCGGGTTCACGATCACGGCCGTGGACGAGTCCGCCGAGATGCTGGAGCGGGTCCGCGGAGCGCGCACGATACGCAGTACGGTCGAGGACCTCGACCTGGGCGAGACGTTCGACGTCGTGATGCTCGCGTCGTTCCTCGTGCACACCGGGGACGCCGCGGAGCGCCAGGCGTTCCTGGAGACGTGCACTCGTCATGTGACCGAGGAAGGCTGCGTGTTGATCCAGCGCGAGGGGGCGGACTACCACACGAACGTGCCTCGCGAACGGGTCGACCCCTCCGGATTCACCCTACGGATCGTGTCGGCGGAGCCGGTGGGCGACGGGGTGAACTCCGTCCGCGCGGAGTACGAGTTCCCGGACGCCACCTGGACCCAGACGTTCCGGGCTCGGCCGCTGACGAAGGACGAGTTCGAGGGGGCGCTGGGGGAGGCGGGCCTGCGGGTGGACCAGTATCTGACGGAGGACGGTGTGTGGGTGAGGGCGGTGAAGGGCTGAGCCATTTCCGCGCAGCGCTGGTGTCACGTGTGTGGGCGTCGGCTCGCAGGTTTGCGGCGTCATCCAGCGCGTCCGGCTCCTCCGGCTGAGGGGGCAGCATCCGGCCAGTCCGGCAGGCTTCGGCTGTGGGTGACAGCATCCGGCACGTCCGGCGTTTGAGGACGAGCCCTTCAACGAACGGGGGTCAGGGGGAGGGGAGGGGGAGGGGGGAGAGACCCCGGGCGAAACAAATCCCGTCCCCCACCGATGAGTTCCGCAGGCTCCCCAGGTCTATCTCTGTGAAAGCACCGGCTACCGCTGACACAGGAGACTCCCCATGTCCGAGACCACCGCTCCCCTCACCTCCGTCACCCCCGTCGCGCCCGCCTCCGGCACCCCCCGGGCCCGCCGCGCCCGCATCTCCCTCACGGCCCTGCAGGTCGTCCTCGGTCTCTTCTACGCGATCGCGAGCGCCCTCCCCAAGCTGATCGCGCACCCGTCGGCCGTCGAGGGCTTCGACAAGCTGGGCTGGGGCCACACGGGCATGTACATCATCGGCGCACTCGAACTCGCCGGAGGCCTCGCTCTGCTGGTCCCGCTGCTGGACTCCGTGGCGGCGGTGGCGCTCAGCGCGCTGATGGTCGGCGCGTTCATCGTGAACGTCACCGTCATCCACGGCCCGTACGTGGCGACCCCGCTGATCCTGATTCTGCCGCTCGCCCTGATCGCGTGGGCCCGGCGGAGTCACACCACAGAACTGCTCCGCCTGGTACGCCGACGGGCGTGACGGCCGTGGCCGTAGGTCGTGCACGGCGGAGGGCTCCCCCAGATCCACAGGGGGAGCCCTCGACGTCGTACGGCCTCGGAACCGGCGCCCCAGCGCCCCGGAACCGGCGCCCCAGCGGCCCGGGTGCCTCGAAACCCGGCCGGCCGGACGAACCCCGGCCGGCCTTCAGGAACCGTCGGCGTCGCCCTCCCGGCCGGAGGAGCGGGACGAGCCGGAGGAACCAGAGAAACCGGAGGAGCCGAGGGCAAGCCCCCGCAAGCGCTCCAGCTCACGCCGGTCCCGCTTGGTCGGGCGCCCCGCACCCCGGTCGCGGATGCCCGCGGGGGCGACAGCCTCGCGCGGCGGAGGCGGCGGGCTGTTGTCGACGTAGCACTCGGCGGCGATGGGAGCACCGACCCGTTTGCGGATCACGCGCTTCACGACGACGACCCGTTCCCGGCCATCGTGCCGAAGCCGCACCTCGTCCCCGACGCGCACGGCGTATGCGGGCTTGACGCGCTCGCCGTTCACCCGGACATGACCGCCTCGGCAGGCGGTGGCGCCCATCGAGCGGGTCTTGACGAGACGGACGGACCAGATCCAGCTGTCGACCCGCACACTCTCGCCGCTCGACGGACCCGCGGCCCGGGCCGCGGAGACCGGGTCGGCCGAGCCGCGTGCGCCACTCGTACCGTCCGTGCTGTCCTGCTCGTCGTCCTTGTCGACGTCCGCATCGTCAGAAGCCATGTCTCGACCTTAGTCCTCCGTGGCGGCCGGGCCGCGCGGATTTTCCGCCGCACGGACCACCCCGACGGGCGTGGCCTCCTCCGCCGCGGACATCTCGCTTGGCCTCCTCGGGCCACGCGACTCTCGCCATGCCGATTCTCGCCCCGCTCGCCGACTTCGCGGGCGTCTCCCGTGCCGTCGTCGTCACCGCCTGGCAGTCCGCCAGTGGCTGGACGAACCTCTGGGTCCCCACGACAGCGGTGACCATCGGCGGTGTGACCCTGGCCAAGGTCGGCTACGACAAGTACCTCCGCTTCATCTGGCCGCTCCTTGCGATCCTCCTCCTGCTGATCTGCGGGTTCGTGGCGGCGGGGGCTGTGATGACGTAGTCGTGCCCGTGACGTTCCGGTCGTACGGTGAAGCCATGGACAGCAGGGGCCTCGACGGCGACGGCCCGGACGGCAGGGGCCTGGACGGCGACGGGCCGGACGGCAGGGGCCTGGACGGCGACGGGCCGGACGGCAGGGGCCTGGACGGCGACGGGCCGGACGGCAGGGGCCTGGACGGCGACGGGCCGGACGGCAGGGGCATCGTCGAACTGGACGCGCGGATCACCGGGTGCCGGGCCTGTCCGCGCCTGGTCGCATGGCGCGAGGAGGTGGCTCGCACCAAGCGCGCCGCCTTCGCCGACCAGACGTACTGGGGTCGCCCGGTCCCGGGCTTCGGACCGGCCGACGCCTCGCTGCTCATCGTCGGACTCGCACCCGCCGCGCACGGCGGAAACCGGACCGGGCGGATGTTCACGGGGGACCGGTCCGGAGACGTGCTCTACGCGGCGCTGCACGATGTGGGGCTCGCGTCGCGGGGAACATCGGTGAGCGCGGACGACGGTCTGGAGCTGTACGGCGTACGCGTCACCTCGCCCGTGCACTGTGCTCCACCCGCCAACAAGCCGACGCCCGGGGAGCGGGACACCTGCCGGCCCTGGCTCGTACGGGAGTTGGAGCTGCTGCGGCCCTCGCTGCGGGCGGTGGTGGTGCTCGGGGCCTTCGGTTGGCAGGCCGCGCTGCCCGCGTTCGCCGAGGCGGGATGGACCGTGCCCCGGCCGCGGCCCGCCTTCGCGCATGGAGCCCATGTGTCCCTGGACGGGCTCGAACTCTTCGGGTGCTTCCACGTCAGCCAACGGAACACCTTCACCGGGCGGCTGACCCCCGCCATGCTGCGGGACGTGCTGAGCACGGCGGCCCGGGCGGCGGGGCTGACGACACGACCGTACGAGGGTTAGCCTCGCGCGATGGGCCCCTATCCGGAGATCGAACCGTACGACCACGGAATGCTCGACGTCGGCGACGGCAACCGCGTGTACTGGGAGGTCTGCGGCAACCCGCGCGGCAAGCCCGCGGTGATGCTGCACGGCGGCCCCGGCTCGGGGTGCGGTGCCTGGTACCGGCGGTACTGCGACCCGGAGGCGTACCGCATCGTCCTGCTCGATCAGCGCGGCGCCGGCCGCTCCACGCCCAGCGCGAGCGCGTACGAGACGGACATGAGCGTCCATACGACGGCTCATGTGATCCGGGACCTGGAGCTGCTGCGCGGCCACTTGGGCATCGACCGGTGGTTGGTGTGGGGGGTCTCGTGGGGGTCGGCGCTCGGGCTGCGGTACGCGCAGACGCATCCGGACGCCGTGTCCGAGCTGGTGCTGACCGGGGTGACCACCGGTTCGAACGCCGAAGTCGCCCTGCTGACCCGGGGACTTGGCCAGATCTTCCCCGAGGCCTTCGCGCGGTTCCTCGCCGGGCTGCCCGAGGACGAGCGTGACGGGAACCTCGCGGCTGCGTACAACAGGCTGATCGAGTCGCCCGATCCGCAGGTGCGGGCCCGGGCGGCACGCGCCTGGACCGACTGGGAGACGGCGATCGTCCCCGCGCCGCCGCGGTCGGTGGAGCGCTACGAGGACCCGGCTTTCCGCATGGGCTTCGCCCGCACGGTCACGCACTACTGGGGCAACGACCACTTCCTGGGAGCGGGCAACGACGAGGGCGTCGTCCTGCGCGACGCACCCCTGCTCAAAGGCATCCCCGGCACGCTGGTCCAGGGCAGCCTCGACTTCGGGAATCTGCTGGGCATCGTCTGGCGCCTTCACCATGCCTGGCCCGGCAGCGAGTTGGTCGTCGTCGACGACGTGGGTCACAACGCGGGGGCTCCCGGGGTGGTGGACGCGCTGGTGGCGGCTACGGCCAAGTACGCGGCAAGGAAGGTCTAGTTGCCGTCGATGACAGCAGCACTTTCGTCCCCGAAGAGGTGCCGCACCGTCGAGCGGTAGTTGGCCTGGACGTGCGCGAGCGCGTGCGCGCGGGCCCGCTCCGGGTCACCGGACGCGATGGACTCGTACAACTCACGGTGTTCGGTGAGGAGTTGGGGCCACTCCTCGTTCTGCCGGGTGAGCCAGCGCAGTCGGCCGTCGACCGGTTCCATGACGGAGATCAGCAGGCTGTTGCCCGCCATGGCCAGGATGCGGTCGTGGAAGCGGGTGTTGATGTCGGTGATCGCCTCCGCGTCGTCCGCGCGGGTGGCGGTCGCCGCGTGGTCGAGCAACTCCTGCAGTTCCGCGAGAGCTTTTGCCGTGGCGCGGGACGCGGCGAGTCCGGCCGCGTAGACCTCGAGGGCCTCGCGCAGTTCGAAGAGTTCCTTGACATCGGTCGGAGTCAGACGGCGTACGACGGTCCGACGCGGCGTCTCGAAGAGAACGAACCCCTCGGCGACCAGCGCGCGGATCGCCTCGCGCACCGGAACCCGGGAGACCCCGAAACGCTCGGCCAGCTCGCGCTCCACCAGACGGTCGCCAGGGCCCAGCCGCCCCGCGATGATCTCCTGCCGCAGCGCGGCCAGGACGCGCTCACGCACCGCGCCGAGGGGTTCCCGTTCCGCTCCGAGGGGTTCGATCTTCGTCATGGGGCCATCTTCGCCGACGCGAGGGGTGTTTTACGGAGCCGTAACGGATCGGACATCGGTCAGAACGGTTGACGGGGGGACCATGAGGCAGTTTGGTATACCAAAGATGCCCCGCGCTCCATCAGGCCGCCCCCCGTCCCCTCGCCCATGGAGGCCCCGTGTCCCTCGCCGACAGCGCCGAAGCCACCGGCGCACCAGCCTTCGTCCCCGACCCCCGCCTCACCAACGAAGACCTCGCGCCGGCCGAGAAGCGCAACTGGAAGGTCTTCGACCTCTTCGCCATGTGGATGTCCGACGTCCACAACCTCGGCAACTACACCTTCGCCGCAGGTCTGTTGGTCCTCGGCATGAACGTCTGGCAGATCTTCACGTCGCTGCTCGTCGGCTTCGTGCTCATCTACGGCGGCATGAACCTGATGGGCCGTATCGGACAGCGCACCGGCGTGCCCTTCCCCGTCGTGAGCCGCATCAGCTTCGGCGTCTGGGGCGCCAACATCCCCGCGCTGATCAGGGCGATCATCGCCATCATGTGGTACGGCATCCAGACCTATCTGGCCTCGGTCGCCGTCAACGTCATGCTGCTCGCCGCCTGGCCGGGCCTGGAGTCGTGGACCCACCACTCCTTCCTCGGCCTGGACGCGCTCGGCTGGACGTCCTTCCTCGCGCTGTGGCTGATCCAGGCGATGATCATCAGCCAGGGCATGGAGTCGGTCCGCAAGTTCCAGGACTTCTGCGGTCCGGCCATCTGGCTCGTGATGATCGCGCTGGCCATCTGGGTCCTCGCCAAGGCCGGCTGGAGCATCTCGCTCACCTCGACCCCGCACCCCGTCCCGGTCGGCGAGCAGTGGCGCCAGTGGTTCGGCGCGGTCGGGCTCATCCTCGCCACCTACGGCACGCTGATGCTCAACTTCTGCGACTTCTCGCGGTTCGCGCCCAGCTACAAGACGGTCAAGCGAGGCAACTTCTGGGGCCTGCCCATCAACTCCACGGCCTTCGTGATCGTGTCGGTCATCGTCACGGCGGGCTCCATCGAGGCGTTCGGCGAGGCCATCACCGACCCGGCGCTGCTCGTCGCCAAGGTCGGCAACACCTGGATCCTGGTCCTCGGCGCCCTGACCTTCGCCATCGCCACCATGGGCGTCAACATCGTCGCCAACTTCGTCTCCCCGGCGTACGACCTCGCCAACGTCTGGCCGCAGAAGATCACCTTCAAGGTCGGCGGCATGATCAGCACGGTCGCCGCGCTGGTCGTGACCCCCTGGAACCTCTTCTCCAACCCCACCGTCGTCAACTACTTCCTCGGCGGCCTCGGCGCCTTCCTGGGACCGCTGTTCGGCGTGATCATGCTCGACTACTACTGGGTCAAGCGCGGCCGCGTCGACGTGGAGCAGCTCTTCGACGCCCGGCCGGGATCGCGGTACTACTACCGCAAGGGCGTCAACCCCAAGGCGCTGTGGGCCTTCCTGCCCTCGGCGGCGGTGGCGGCGGTCCTCGCCCTGGTGAAGGACTTCAGCGACGTTGCCCCGTACTCCTGGTTCATCGGGACGGCGCTCGCGGCCGGACTGTACGCGGTGCTGTGCCGCGCGGAGCGCGCCGCCGTGGAACCGGCCCCCGTCCCTGTGGAGGGCTGAGCGTGCGCATCGTCGTCACCAACTGCAATACGACGCAGGAGATGACCGAGGAGATCGTACGAGGTGCCCGGGCCGCCGCAGGCCCGGGCACCACCGTGCTCGGACTCACCCCCGCCTGGGGACCCGAGTCCGCGGAGGGCTGGCTCGACAGCTACCTCTCGGCGGCGGCCGTCCTCGACACCCTGCGGAGGTACCAGGAGCCGTACGACGCCGTGGTCATGGCCGGGTTCGGGGAGCACGGACGCGAGGGAGCGCGCGAGCTGGTCGACGTACCGGTCGTCGACATCACCGAGGCGGCCGCTCATCTCGCGTGCCTGCTCGGCCGCCGGTACGGCGTCGTCACCACCCTGGAGCGGTCGTGCGGTCAGATCGAGGACAGCCTGGAAGCGGCGGGGGTGGGGCGGAACTGCGCCGCGGTCGTCGGCACGGGCCTCGGCGTCCTCGACCTGGGAGACGCCCAGCGCACGGAAGCCGCCTTCCTGCGCGCCGCCGAGCGCGCCCGGGAAGCCGGGGCCGAGGTACTGGTCCTCGGCTGCGCCGGGATGACCGGACTGCAACGCGCGGTGGGGGAGAAGCTGGGTCTGCCCGTCGTCGACGGGGTGGCCGCGGCGGTCAAGCTCGCGGAGTCGCTGGTGTCGCTGGGGCTGACGACGAGTCGGGCGGGGGGATATGCGCGGCCGGTGCCGAAGCGGCGGACGTGGGGGGCGCCGGGGGCGGAGGGCTCACCTCCGGCGGGGTGATCTGGGGGCGACCGGGGTGGTTCGGCCGCCCCTGCGCATCGGGTTCGGGCGGGTGCGGGTGCGGGGGCTCGGGCTAGGCCCCAGCCTCCGTGGCGCGATCGGGGACGACGGCGGTCGCCGTGATCTCCACGAGCTGACCGGTGTAACCGAGGCAGGCCACCCCGATCAGTGTCGACGAGTGCGGGCCGATGCTGAGCCCGGACGCCTCGACGACATCCCAGACCGCGGAGAGCACCGCCGGCTCACTGCCGACGACGTACACGTCCGTCGACACGACGTGCGCCATGTCGCTGCCGACCGCCCGCAGTTGCTCGTCAAGGTTGGCCAGGACCTGCTCGGCCTGCCGTACGGGATCGCCCTCGCCGACGATCTTCCCGTCGGCGTCGAGCGGCACGGACCCGGCGAGGAAGGCGAGCTTCGTTCCGGCCTCGACGACGGACGCGTGGGAGTAGACGGGCGGTGCGAAGAGGCTGGGGACGGTGACGCGCTGGACCTGGACCACAATGACTCCTGATGTTCGACCGACGAGCAACCTTCCGATCATGCGACGCTTGCGAAGGGGCCCGCACCCGATTTTGCCGACGTTGCCGGGCCCGACATCCGGTTACGCGATCTTCCAAGCAACGGCTTCGGAGATTGCCGTGCTGCGGTGCGGCGGCGGAGTGCACCAGGGATGTGCCCAGGACGCACACCGAAACTCGACCGGAGCGAGAGCATCATCAGCTGGCCTGCCCTCTGGGCCCGCTCGCCAGGTGCTGGTTGAGCTGCCGCAGCCTGGCCCACGCCTCGGGATCGGTGCCATCGGGGACTGTCCTGAATTTCGTGTAAGCCCTGGTGTGGCCCGTCTGGCATGAGGTGTCGCCTCTGCCGGGAAGGATCCACCATGGCGATCAAGGACGATGGCCCGCGCGAGAGCGTCGCGAACAGCGTGAGAACGGGTGCGGAGTTGGCGCGAGCGGCCCAGCTGGACCCGGATCTGGTCGAGCAGTTGATCGAGCGGGCCCGCCAGGAAGGGTGAACCTGGTCGGCGAGGGCGGGCTGCTGGCCGGGTTGGTGAAACTGGTGCTGGAGGGCGCGCTGGAGGCGGAGCTGACCGAGCACCTGGGCTACGAGAAGGGCGACAAGGCGGGTGCGGGCTCGGGCAATTCACGCAACGGCACGTCGAAGAAGCGGAGCGGCCGATGAGCTGCGCGGGCTGCTGGACCGGTTGCAGCAGGGATCCGGAGGTCAGACAATCAGCGGGGGCGTGCACCTGGAAGCGCGGGCTGAGGGGAGCAGCCGCATCTACCAGTCGGTCCGTGACCAGCGCATCACCGAGCGATGAGCGGACTGGAGAACTGGGGCTCCGGTGCTCGTGGACGAGCCGAAGCCTGGGGTCGTGCCTCGGAGCATGGGCAGGTGTACCAGTCCGGCGGCGACCAGCATGTGACGCACGTATACCTCACAGTGGAAGACCAGGGGCGAGCAGCCCACGAGGCGCGGGAACGCGCCGACGTTGTGGTCCAGGTGCTGGCGCGTGCGGTAGGGGAATGGGCCGCACGCTGCGAGGAGTTGGAAGAGCAGCGAGGAGGGCGAAGGCCGAGGGGCGGGCCGAGGCTCATGCCGAGTTCTCGAAGAAACCGGAGGACGCCGCGCTGCGCGTCGAGCAGGCCCAGCGGATGATGCGGGAGGCCGAGGGGGAACGGGCGAAGGCCGAGGTCCTGCTGGCCCAGGCACAGCAGGAGCTTGCGCGGCAGCGACGGGCGGAGGAGCGCGAGCGAGCTTCCAGCGTCCCGAGTGAACCCGCGGATGCGGTGCGGGACGAAAGGGAAACGGAGCAGTTCGCTCAGCTCTTGGAGCGGGCGGAAGTGGAGCTCGGTGCCGTACGCGATGAGCTTCGCCAACTGAGCGATGAGATGAAGTCGCACGGGGCGGAGGGGCGAGCGACTGTCCTGGTGGGCGAGACCGTGCGGGGCGACACTGACGAAAAGGCGGGCGGGAATCACGAGGCTGCCTTGTGGGAGCCGGCCGACGGTGGCAAGAGGGACACCCGGATCCCCTCGAACAGTGGTGAGGTGGGTGCGGGCGCGAGCGGGCGTCCAGTTGTGGGAAGCGGCCCCGCGCAGAGCCGCCCCGCGCGGCCCCGGAAGCCGCTAAGCCCGCAGGGCCGGGCCATGGCGTTCGTGACCTTTCTTGCCGTGGGACTTCCGCTGCCGATCGCGGGATCCGCTCTTCACACCATGTATTCGGCCAATCCGGGGCCGGCGGTCGTGTGGGGGCTCGCCTTTGACCTCGGAGTGGTGGTGGCCAGTGTGGTGGTCGCCGGTCTGATCTACCTCGGGCTGGGGCTGACGCTCGACTGGACGGGGGATGGCATGCTCGTGGGCTGCATTGTGCATGTCATTGCAGGAAGCGGGCTCTTCATCACCGGCATCGTCATGGATCCGGATACCGTGCCTCTGCTGACCCAGGTGGGCCGTCCTGTGGTGGAGTATCTCGGCCCCCTGTGACCGAGCCGCCGAACGGGCTCGCCGGTGTACTCGAACTCTTGACTGCGGCGGTTCACCTACGAGGAACCAGACATTCCGAGATCAAGAACCTGCCATATGGGAACGCACCGTTCGAATTGGATCTCTTGACTCGCAGGGCTGACCACGACCAGTCAGCTCATGATCAGGGGGTCTCATGCGCATCGCGCACCACAGATACGTCGTCGTCGCGGCCACAGCGGCGGCGATTCTCGCACTCGCCGACATACCGGCCGGCGCCCAGCCCGCTTCCGCCTCCGCTGCCGAGCCGTCGTCGGCGAGCACCGACACCACGGAGCTGGCTGGGGTCGCCGAGGGCTACTTGCAACAGCGGGCCGACATGCTGACGACGTCTCCGCACCCGGCCAGGGCCGCGATCGTCCGGGTCAAGGCCACGCGTTCCATGGCGGCCGAGGCGCAGGACGATCTCGCCGCACTCGCGGAGAAGGGCAAGCGGTACAAGGAAGTCGACGGCGGCTACACGCAGGCGCAAGTCGACGTGAAGGTCGACGACACGACCGTCACCGGTGACACGGCGACGCTTCAGCTCACGGAACACACGCGCCTCCGCCTCCCGTTCACGCCGCAGGAGGTCGAAGAAGGGGCGCCGGAGTACGAGGAGCTGTCGCTCCCGCACACGGTGAAGTTCACTCAAGGCGCCGACGGTGCGTGGCTGTTGGCGTCGGACAGGGCCGACACCGGGGGCGGTCCGACGCCGACGACACAGGTGTCGGACGCGGACGCCGACACCACTGCCGACAACGGGGGCGGCACACCGGACGAGGACGAGGGTGGCAAGGAGGACGCGTCCGACACCACCCCGCTGCCCGACAGCACGGTCGACTTCGTCAAGCCGGCGGTCTCGGCCGCGTACAACTACAACAAGATGGTGGCCTACGCCGACAGGTACTGGGACCACCACAACGGCGCGTACCGCACCTACGGCAACGACTGCACGAACTTCATCTCCCAGGCGATGCTGGCCGGGGGGTGGGGTCCCAAGGGCGGCGCCCTCATTCAGCGGACGAGCAACAAGTACTGGTTCTACGGGCCGTCGACGGTCTTCACCAGCTACACCTGGGCGGGCGCCGAGAACTGGTACTGGTTCGCGAAGAAGCACGCGAAGAGGACCAAGATCCTGGGCAACGTATGGCAGTTGGCCAAGTCGGACGTGCTCCAGGCGGACTGGACCCGCAACAACAACATCGACCACTCGATGATCGTCACGAAGAAGTACCAGGGCACTCCGTACCTGACCTACCACACCGGTGACACCCACAACAAAAGCCTCCGCAAGCTCCTGTCCGACCACCCTCGTGCCTGGTGGTACGCACACCGCACCTGACAGGCTGCTGCCCCCACAGGAGAACCCGCAGATGAACAAGGAGCGCGCTGTGGAACGTCGACGACTCTTGGCCGTGCTGGCCGCCTTGGCCGTCGCAACCGGCTGCTCGTCCCATGACGACAAGGCCGAACCCTCCAGCTCGGCATCCTCCGACGGGGCACGCCAGGCCGTCGAAGCCTACGTGGACGCTCTCAACTACCGCAGCGCCACCGGGCTGATCGAAGTCGGCGGCGTCAAGGACGAGAGCTGGTCGAGGAAGGAGGCCGCGCAGATCCTCGCGGACAGAGGCGGGCGGGGGTGGAAGATCAAGAACGTCCAGATCGACCACGACATGGGCCCGGACACCGGATCGGCTCGCCTCGTTGCGGAGGACAAGGCGGGCAAGCCGTTGCGGGACACCTTCACCGTGACGCGGGACAAGGGTGCGTGGCACCTGGCCGTCTTCACCCATCAGCCGACCGGGAAGGGCAAGCAGTCCTCCTCGACCGACAAGCCCGGCTCGTGACCCTCCGGGACGACGCCTCCGCCCACCGACGATGCACCTCGACGGCGGGCGGAGGTGTGTCCGGACCCACTCACGTTCCGATGTGCGTGCTCCGCGCCGGGGAGGGGCCGGGAGCTGGGGCGGGCTGAAGTGCTCCACCGCCCTTCAGTATCCCGCGACTTCAGTACGCCGCCGGTGCTCCGACGACATCAGCCCCCTGAGCCACGTGCATCCCACCACCGAAGTGATCCAAATCTACTGTCAGGACAGACGGTCGCTCCCCGGCATCGTGCCGACGCAGGCGAGGCGGAAGGCCTTCCGCTCGGGTACCAGCCGGAAGTACAGCCGTCCCTTGCCCGGTGTCATGCGGCCGTGCCAGGAGAAGCACGCGTCCTGGCCGGCGAGGTCCGGGTCCGGAAAGGTGCATAAGTGGCGCCGGGTCTGCGCCTCGGGGGTGATGTGCGCGTTCTGCCAGTCGGGTTCGGGTGAGCGGTCGAGATGCCAGTGGTCGGCGGCCGTGGACTGCAGGTCGGCGAGGAGGTCGCGGACGGACCGGAACCACTTCGGGTCGAGGGCGCGCAGGTCGCGGTCGAACCGGGGCAGGCGCTCCAGTGCAGGGAAGAACTCGTCCCAGGAGTTCAGGAGCTGGGCCGGGCTGGTCAGTCGGCTGAGCCCGGTGCCGCGCGCCCACGCCTCGTGCTCGTCGGCCTCGTCCGGTGTCGTATCTGCTGTTCCTCGAGAAGCAGCTCACCGATCTCCACACGTTCGTGAGGAAGTTGCCCGTTCTCGACGCCTCCGAGTCCTGGGTGCAGGACCCGTCCACCGATGCCTGGAAGACCGAGCCCGTGCGGACGCTCCGTACGAAGAAGGTGCCTCGCAATCACGTGAAGGCCGAGGCCACCGAGAAGCATCCGGCTCAGGTCGAGGTGTACTACGAGGACATTCCGGTCGGGTATTGGACGACGGTGAAGTTCTCGGGGGCTCTGCCCGCCCGCCGCGTGAACGAACTCCTCGATCGTGTCGAGAAGTTGCAGCAGGCCGTGAAGTTCGCGCGGGAAGAGGCGAATGGCGTCGACGTCGTCGACCAGAGGGTCGGTGACGCCGTGTTCGGCTACCTGTTCGGGTAGCCTTGAAGACTCCCCGGCCACCACGCAAGACGGCCGGGGTGCGCGAGGAGCGCAAGCTGAAGCTGAAGCTTGTCGTGACTGAGCGGTTCCAGTGGAGGTTCGACTCCTCCCCGCGGCATTCATCCCGTGCCGCGGTAGCCCAACCGGCAGAGGCAGACCGCGATCAATCTCAGACTCTTGCTCCAGACTCAGTATTCGCCGCCGATCGCCGGATCGACCTGGCCCAGGCCCCGGTGCGCCGAAATGCTGGTTCAAGTCCAGTCCGCGCAGCTCGATGGCCCGCTCCGCGTTCAGTGACGATCACGGGTCGTCCTGGCCGACCGACCACCCTCGATTACGCACCTCGCGATTGCGTTCCACTCGATTGTGTTCCTCTCGATTGCGTTCATAAAGAACGCGGCTTCCTCGTGAAGTGTCACATCGCGGAAACGTGCCCGTTCCGTTTCCTCCAGCAACTCGATCTACCGTAGACATCACAGCAGCCCGGCCGACGTCGCCCGAAGGCACCCCGCCCGCCCTCGTCCGACAGGAGCCCCGTGCGCCCCGTGTCACTCCCCAGCGTCGCCGTACCGCCCTGGCTCGCCCATGCCCTGCGCGCGCAGCGCGGCCCTGTGCCCTGGAGTGCGGTGGTCCGGGGAGCGCTGGCCGCCGGGCCGCTGCTCCTCGTGGCCGTCCTCGCCGGGCGGACCTCCCTCGGGGTAGTCGCCGCGCTCGGTGCCATGCTCGCCGGGATCAACGACCGGCCGGGGAGCCGGCGGGCCGCCGTCAGGAGGCTGGGGGTGCCCGCCCTCGCCGGGGCCGGTGGGCTGCTCGTCGGGTCGTATGCCGGGCAGCATGTCCATGCTGTGGTGCTCACCCTCCTCCTCACCGGACTCGGGCTCGTCGCCGGAGCCGTCAGCGCCGTCGGGCCCGTCGCCTCCGGGGCCGGGACGCAGGTGCTGGTCGCCTCGGCCATCGGGGCCGGGATGCCGCTTCCCGAGCCGAGCTGGCAGCGTGCGGTCTTCTTTCTCTCGGGGGCGAGCTGGCTCCTCGCGCTGCGGCTCGCGCTGCCGACGACCGGTGTCACCGCCGGGGACTATCGGTTCGACGGGGAGCGGGACGCCGTGACCGCCGTTTACGACGCCATCGCCGATCTGCTGGACTCCGCCGGCGGCCCCCATGCCACCGCCCGGCGCGTCGCGCTGACCGCCGCGCTCGATCACGCGCAGGACGCGCTCACCGGGCCCCGGCTGCGGCGGTACGCCAGTTCCGCGGCCGAGCGGCGGCTGCACGCGCAGTACGCCGCCGCGTTGCCGCTCGCTGAGGCCGCGACGGCGCTGGCCTGGGCGGGCGAGGCGGTGTCCGCTCGGGCGGCGGAAGGACCGCGGCGGCTGGCCGTCGCCGTCCGCACCGGCACCCACACGGGGCCGGTGCCCGCGCCGACCCGGTCCGCCCCCGCGCTGCGCGCCCTCGACGACGCGCTGTTGCACGCGGCCGACGCCTTCGACCGAGGCGGCGCCTCGGACGCCCTGCACACCCGGCGCCGTACCGCCGCATCCCTCGTACGCACCGCGCTCGGTTCCGGAGGCCGCGAGTACGGGCTTCGAGTCGCGCTCTGCTTCGGCGCCAGCGCGGCTGTGGCGCAGGCCCTGCATCAGGCCCGCTGGTACGGGAACCACTCGCACTGGTACTGGCTCCCCGCCACCGCCGTCTTTCTCGTCAAGCCCGATCTCGGGCCGCTCGCCTCGCGCGTGCTGTGCCGGGCGGCGGGGACCGTGCTCGGCGCGGTCGTCTTCGCGGGGCTCGCCGCGCTGCTGCCGCGGCCGGAAGGACTCGTCGCCCTGGTGGCGATCAGCGGCGCCCTGATTCCCGTCGCCATGCGGCACTTCGCCGCGCAGACCGCCGTCGTCACCGTCCTCGTGCTCGCGCTCGTCATGGTGGGAGGGGAGCCGCAGGCCTCCTGGAGCCGGATCGGCGAGACGTTGCTGGCCTGCGCGATCGTGCTGCTCGTGGGGCATCTGCCGGCGCTTGGGCAGCGTGGGGGGACGGTGCGGGCGCGGCTCGTGCGCGCCACGGAGGCGGCGGACGCCTATCTCGCGCATGTGCTGAGCGACCGCACGACGGTCGATGGTGGGACGGACGCCCGTACGACGGCCGACGGTGGGACGGGCGCCCGTACGACGGTCGACGGTGGGACGGGCGCCCGTACGACGGTCGACGGTGGGACGGAAGCCTGTACGACGGTCGATGGTGGGACGGACGACGGTACAACGGTCGATGGTGGGACGGACGACGGTACAACGGTCGATGGTGGGACGGACGCCCGTACGCCGGCCGACGGTCGGACGGACGGTCGGACGGACGCCCGCACGTTGGCCGACGGTCGGACGGACGCCCGTGCGAAGGACGACCGGGTCGGCCGGTGGATCCTGCGGCGCGAGGCCTATCGGGCGCTGGCCGAGGCCCGCGCCGCGATCGACCTCGCCGCCGCCGAACTCCCCGCCCTGGCACGGCATGCCGAGGGCGCGTGCGAGGTCGCGGCCACCCTCGAACGGCTCGTGGACACGACCACGGCGTGCGCCGTCCAGCTCGACGACACCGGGCGGCTCACACCTCACCACACCGAGCGGATCGCCGAACTCCTCGACGAGCTGGGCGAACGCCGGGACCGGGCAGGGCTGTTGATACCCAAGCCGCTCCAGCTCCCCACTGCCGTCTGACCCGCACCAGAGCTCGCCCGCACCAGAGCTCGCCCGCACCAAGAAGCTACGGCTGCACCCGCACCCACACCGGCGCATGGTCCGACCCCGCCGCCCCGCGCCGCTCTCCCGGATCCGCGCCGACCGACGGGAGCGTGGGCTGCTCCGTGCCGGGCAGCCCCGTACCCGCGGCGGTGACGCGGTGGACCAGGCGATGGCTGACGAGGATGTGGTCGATCAGCTCCCGGCGACCGGAGTTCACCCGCGAATACCGCTGTTCGGCGGGGATCAGCGGGGCCACGTCCCACAGGCGCGTCGCGTCGCCCGAGTCGGGACGGTCGTACCCGGGCGTCCCGATCTCGGAGCCGGGCGGCCCGAGGAGGATCTGGGTGGTCGCGGCCTGCACCTCGTCGTTGAGGTCGCCGAGCACCGCCACGTCACGGGTGCGGCCCTCGCCGGCCAGGAGGTTGTCGGCCAGCGCGCGCAGCGCCGTGGCCTCCGCGGCCCGCCGGTAGAGGGCGTACGCGCCGTAGCGGGCCCGCTCGCCCTCGTCGCGCGGCTGGAAGCGTCCGCCGGGGTACGACAGCAGCTTCGACTTGAGGTGGCAGACGGCCACCTGGAGAGTCAGGGCCCGGGTGGATATCTCCACGGCCAGGAGGCCGCGGCCCGCGTGCGACACGGTGCTCCCGGTGTCGTCGGCCTGCACGGGGCGCAGCAGCTCGGGGAAGACGTTGGTGTCGGCGAGTATCCGCGGCACCACTCGGCTGAGGAAGCCGACCCTGATCCCGCGGTCGTCCGGATGACCGGAGAGCGTGACCTGCCACTCGCCGTCCAGCATTCCGGCCAGGTCCGCGAGCGCGTCCGGGTCCCCGACCTCCTGCACGCCCAGCAGCGTAGGGTCGAGTTCCGTGATGACGGCGGCCAGGGCGGCGAGCTTCGTCTCGTAGGCGGCCTTGTCCTTGGGTCCGAAGGGGCCGCCGGGCCGGTACAGGTTCTCCAGGTTCCAGGTGCCGAGGAGCATGCCGGCTCCTTCCAGAAGGCGGGTCGGTGACGTCAGAAGGCACGCTTCGTGATGCCCAGGGTGCTCGCGCGAACGGCCCGGCGACAGGGCTGGGACGGGATGCGCGGTTCACCTCCCCCGGCGTCACGACACCGTCGTACGGTGACGCAATGACGCAGTCTCCCGCTGATCTCATCATCACCGGATGCACCGCCCTCGTACACGACGAGCATGAGGAGATCGGGTTCGTCGAGGACGCCTCGATCGTCGTACGAGGCGGGGTCATCGAGGCGATCACCGACGACGTACGGGACCTGGACGCCGTCGAGCGCATCGACGCCCGCGGTCAGGTGGCGATGCCCGGACTGATCAACTGCCACACCCACGCGGCGATGGTCGCCCTGCGCGGCATCGCCGAGGACCTGCCCGCCGAGGAGTGGTTCAACGACTTCATCTGGCCCATCGAGTCCAACCTCAAGGAAAAGGACGTGGAGTTGGGTGCGCGGCTCGCCTGCGCCGAGATGATCCGCGGTGGCGTCACCTGCTTCGCCGACCACTACTTCTCCATGGACACCGTCGCCGCCGTGACGGCCGAGAGCGGGCTGCGCGCGCACCTGGGGGAGGCCTTCTTCTCCTCGCAGGGCGCCGAAGGGCTGGAGAAGTCACTGGAGTTCGCGTTGCGGAACCGGGGCGGTGCGAACGGGCGCATCACCACCGCACTCGCCCCGCACGCCCCGTACACCGTGGACGACGCCGACCTGTCCGCGACCGCCGAGCTCGCCCGCGAGCACGGACTTCCCGTGCACCTCCACGCCTCGGAGAGCCGCGACCAGACCGACAACAGCCTTGCGCGCCATGGGCGTACGCCGATCGAGATCCTGGAGCGCACCGGGCTCCTCGACACGGAGATCCTCATCGCGCACGGCACCGGCATCATCGACCGCGACCTGCCCGTGCTGGAAGGCGCGACGGGACAGGTGGCGGTCGCGACCGCACCGCGCGGGTACTTGAAGTTCGCCTGGGGCCCGACACCGGTGCGGGCCCTGCGCGGGATCGGCGTCCCCGTCGGGCTCGCCACGGACGGAGCCGCCTCCAACAACTCCCTGGACGTGTGGGAGTCCATGGCGCTCACCTCCCTCGTGCAGAAGTCGGCCGAGGGCGACCCACGGTGGCTGACGTCCCGTCAAGCCCTGCACCACGCGACACTCCAGAGCGCCAGGGCGGTCGGCCTGGGCGAGCGGATCGGCAGTCTCGCGCCGGGGCGGCGAGCAGACATCATCCTGGTCGACCTCACCGGCCCGCACACCCAGCCGGTGCACGACCTCGCCGCCACGCTCGTGCACAGCGCCCGCGCCGGCGACGTACGGACGACGATCGTCGACGGCCGGGTGCTGATGCGGGACCGGCGACTGCTGACCATCGATCTGCCTTCCACTGTGGGGGAGTTGGGGGAGCGGCTTCCCTCGCTCGTCGATCGGAGCCACGGCGGGCGGATCCAGGAGTACGACACATGATCGACCGTGCCTAGGGTGGAGACCATGGACCCCGCCGAAGGCCTCATCGACGACCCGTACGCCGTCTACGCACGCCTGCGCGACACCGCGCCCGTGCATCGCGTCGCCGGACCCGACGGCAGCCCCGCCTGGCTGGTCACGCGGTACGACGATGTGCGCGAGGCCCTGGCGAACCCGCTGCTCTCGCTCGACAAGAGGCATGCGTTGCCCGGGAGTTACCAGGGCTTCGCCCTCCCGCCGGCCCTCGACGCCAATCTGCTGAACATGGATCCACCCGACCACACCCGCATCCGGCGGCTGGTCGGGCGGGCCTTCACACCGCGTCGCATCGAGCAACTGCGGGCGCCCGTCCGGGAGACCGCCGGCCGGCTTCTCGACGCACTCGGCCCGCACGGCCGTACGGATCTGATCGCCTCGTACGCCGCGCCCCTGCCGATCACGGTCATCGGCGACCTGCTCGGCGTTCCGGACGAACACCGGCGGGACTTCCGAGCTTGGACGGACGCGCTCGTCGCACCCGACCCGGCCCGCCCCGGGGCCGCGAAGGAGGCGATCGTGGCGATGCTCGGGTTCTTCACCGGGCTCCTCGCGGCCAAGCGCAAGAAGCCCGCGGACGATCTGCTGTCCGACCTGATCGCGGTGCGCGACGCGGATGACCGGCTCACCGAGGACGAGTTGATGTCGCTCGCCTTCCTCATCCTCTTCGCGGGGTACGAGAACACGGTGCAGCTCATCGGGAACGCCGTCCTGGGGCTGCTCACCCACCCCGGTCGGTCGGTCGATCCTGACCAACTCCCGTCTGCCATAGAAGAGTTCGCCCGCTTCGACGGTCCCGCCCTGCTCGCCATCCGGCGCTTCCCGACAGCGGACGTGACCATCGGCGGGGTCGCCGTGCCCGCGGGCGAGACCGTCCTGCTGTCCCTCGCCGCCGCCAACCGCGACCCACGCCGCTTCCCCGACCCCGACCGCCTCGACCTCGGCCGCGACACCTCCGGGCATCTCGCGCTCGGCCACGGCATCCACTACTGCCTGGGCGCTCCGCTGGCCCGCCTGGAGATGGAGATCGCCCTGTCCGCGCTCCTGGAACGCCTCCCGGACCTCGCGCTCGACGGGGACCCGGCCGAGCTGCGGTGGCGGCCCTCCCTGCGCGCCCGCGGCCTGCTCGCGCTTCCGGTGACGTACTGAGAAATATCTCGGCGATACGCCGATGAGTTCTGCTTCTGCGGCCGGTCACTACACAGAAGGCACCGTTCCGCAGGAGGAGCACATGACGCTTCCGCCGATCGTCTCGCGCGAGGAGTGGCGCGCCGCGCGCGAGGAACTGCTGGCCAAGGAGAAGGCCGCCACGCGTGCGCGTGACGCGCTCAACGCGGAGCGGCGCGGGCTGCCGATGGTCGAGATCGACAAGGAGTACGTGTTCGAGGGCGGCGACGGGAAGGTGACGCTGCTCGACCTCTTCCGGGGGCGGCACCAACTCGTGGTCTACCACTTCATGTTCGCGCCCGAATGGGACGCGGGCTGCCGCAGCTGTTCGGCGTTCCTCGACCAGATCGGGCACCTCGCGCATCTGCGAGCCCGCGGGACCGAGTTCGCCGCCGTGTCCCGGGCGCCGTACACGAAAATCCTACCCTTCAAAGCGCGCATGGGCTGGACGGTGCCCTGGTACTCGTCGTACGACAGCGACTTCAACCACGACTTCCAGGTGTCCTTCATGGGAAGCGACGAGGGTGAGGAGGACGGCGGCGAGCCGTACGAGCGTCCGGGCGTCAGCTGCTTCCTGCGGGACCGCGACCGCGTCTTCCACACGTACTCCACGTACGAACGCGGCCTCGACGGGCTCGGCTCCACGACCAGCCTCCTCGACCTCACCGCACTGGGACGGCAGGAGGAATGGGAGCAGCCCAAGGGGCGCGCATCCGCGCTGGGGGCGCCCGCGGGCAGCGAGCGGATCCGGTACCACGACGAGTACGAGGACTGACACCACGACGAGTACGAGGACTGACACCACGACGAGTACAAGGACTGATACCACGACGAGTACAAGGACTGATACGGCGGGTAACGGGAGCTGAGAATTCCCTCACAGCGAACCCGCGACCAAGTGTCGACTACGTCTCAGTACCGTCACTTCGCGAGCCGTTCACCCCATGGAGGGCGTTTAACTCTAGGAGAGCAGCGCTACATGGAGGTGCAGGGTGAACGGGCGAACGGTGCTGGAGCGCTTTCCCGCCGGTGGGCCGCGCGGGTCGTGGCCCGCGGAGGAGTTCGCACAGGCGCGCCGCCAGGAGGGCCAGGCCGCTGAGGTCGTCATGGACCTCTCCACGGACGCGTTCCTGGTCGTCGTACGAGGTGTCGACGTCGGCGAGTGACATGCGGGCGAACGGTCCGGTGAGACCCGGGGTACGGCCGAGCGACACAGGGTGCGGCGTGCCGAATGAGGTCAACTCACCTTCGGTGACGACGGATGCGTCGTGAACTGCTCCGCCTGCAGTGCGTACAGCTCCGCGTAGATGCCGCCGGTGGCCAGGAGTTCGTCCGGACTCCCGGATTCCGCGAGGCGGCCCTGGTCGAGGACGTGCACGAGATCGGCGTGGCGCACGGACGCCAGCCGGTGCGTGATGAGGATGACCGTCTGACCGGTGCCCGCCAGGGCCCTGATCTTCTCGAAGACCTCCAGCTCGGCCCGGGCGTCGAGCGCGGCCGTCGGCTCGTCCACGATCAGGATGGCCCCGCGCCGGTACGCGGCCCGTGCGATGCCCAGGCGCTGCCACTGCCCGCCCGACAACTCGTGCCCGCCACTGAAGCCGCGGGCGAGGAGCGTGTCCAGGCCACGCGGGAGATCCGCCACCACGTCCTCCGCGCCGGCCTCGGCGACTGACGAGGTGAGGCGTTCGTCTGTCAGCGGGGCCGAGGTGCGGCCGACCGCGACGTTGACGCGCGCCGTGAAGGGCCACCGTTTGAAGTCCTGGGCCACCATCGCGATGCGCTCGGCGAGTTGATGCCGGTCCGCGGTCGCCGCGTCGACTCCGTCCCACAGGATCCGGCCGCGTTCGGGCGCGTAGAGGCCCGCGAGCAGCTTGACCAGGGTCGTCTTGCCCGAGCCGTTCTCGCCGACCAGCGCCACGATCTTGCCGAGCGGCAGGTTGAGGGTGACGTCCGCGAGCGCGGGCCTGGTCGAGGTGCCCGGATAGGTGAACGTGACGTTCTCGAAGCGGATCTCACTCGGGTCGTCGGGGAGCGGATCGCCACCCACCGGGATCGCGCGCTCGGCGGCCTCTACGTACAGGCGCTGCAGGTCGCCCACGAACAGGGCTTCCTCGTGGAGGGAGTTGACCTCCAGGACGAGCGTGCCGAGGCTCGCGGAGCCGGTGCGGATCGCGATCACGGCCGTGCCGGCGACGGAGAGCGCCATGGCGCCGGCCAGCAGCAGCCCGCCGAGCGTCGCGTACGTCGCCAGGGTGGCAAGCCCCGTCCAGGCGGCGGCGATCAGACCGGTGCGGGCCGAGAGCCGGGCCAGGCGCGCCTGTTCCGCCTCGGCGCTCTCCGACATCGAGCGGAAGTGGCGTAGCAGGAACGGCCCGACGCCGTGCACGCGGATCTCCGGGGCCGCGGCGGGCTCGGTGAGCAGACTGCTGATCAGATGCCCGGCGCGGGCGTGCTGCACCCAGGTGTGGAACGACTCGTAGCGGCGTCGCGCGATCGTCAGCGCGCTCCAGGCGCTCGGCAGCGTCATCGTGACCAGCAGCGGCAGCAGCGCGGGGTGCAGCACCGTCAGCACGCCCGCCGCCGCGCACAGCGAGATCAGCGCGTTCACGACGCGGGCGGCGATGGTGATCATGCGCCGGGCGGACTGGGCGCCGTACTGCGCGGTGTCGAGCAGTTTGTGGAAGGCGTCGTCCTCGATCGCGGCCAGCTCCACGGCCGCCGCCCGTTCCAGGTACAGCTCGGTCGCGACCCGCTCCACCTTCGGCTCCAGGCGTCCGGTGGCGTACGTCGAGGCGGCCCGCAGCAACGCGCCGACCAGCATCACGGTGGCGACGGTGACCAGTGCGGGGAGCGCGCCGCGTAACCGGTCCTCGACCGGGCCGCTCGTCATCAGCCGCCCGAGCACACTGTTGACCGCCAGCAGGCTGACCGCCTGGGCTCCGCCGCGGGCCAGCTCGGAGACCAGCACGACACGGGCGGCGCGTGGGTCCGCCTTCCAGGCGAGTCGGAAACTGGACGCGAGCAGCGACGGCAGCCGGGTCACCATCGCGCGGAAGTTCAACTCCAGGAACGCGTCGGCATGTTGGGACCAGCCCATGTCGTAGCGGAGCGGACCGCCGAAGAGCAGGTGTTCCGAGTCGGAGGGCGGCGGCCCGTCGTCGCCGTGTTTCTTCTTCCCCGCCGGTTTTCGTGCGGTCTTCCCCACCGTTGGCCTCCCCCAGGAATGGACGAACGGTCCATTCCCCAGGAACGCGCCGCTCCACGCACGGTGGCAGCGGGGTTTTGCGGTGACCGGCGCACCGACGGGCACACTTCGGACACTCCTGCGGTGCCTGAGGCCCCGCGCCCGACCTGAGCGCCTACGCGCTGATCGGACGCGACCAAGCGGGTGTGGTTCCGGTGACCTGGCACAGGGCCAGATAGAGGGGGATCGGCGGGGTGTACGGAAGCGTGCCGTCCGGTTTGTGGATGAGCCCGGGAGGGGCTGGCGTGTCCGGTACGACCGCGCCCGTGGCGTAACGCGCGGGCGCCGGCCACTCCAGCGCGACGTCGGAGTCGGAGGGCACGATCCACCACCAGTGCGCCCCGTCGGCGTAGACACAGCCCACGCGGGGCAGTCGCGGCAGCAGCAGAGGTCCGAAGCGGGCGGGCACCGACACCGCGTCGCAGCCCAGCGGCGCGGTCATGCCCTCGGGGACGAGGAGACGCCTCAGCGGCCCCGGCATCCGCTGCCCGCGCTTCAGGCGGACCAGCGTGTCGAGGCTCAGGACCTGCGCTCCAGGCCCCGTTGCCGAGGTACCTCTCACACCTTCCCCCAATCGAGGCCCGGTTCGACCGGGGGGACTCCCGTGGTTCCCGTTCCCCAGAACGCCTCCGTCCCGGCGCCCCGGCCGTCGGCCGGTGGCTTCTTCGCGCTCCAGCCCAGGTCGGAACGTATTTCGGTGTCCGTCGCGCGCCAGCCTGGATCCGGGTGTGCTCCGGTGTCCGAGTCCGCCCCGCCCGCCACGCGCTCCAGCTCCGCCCAGACCAGCAGGCCGGGCCCGGTGTCCTGGGCCCCCCAGGCCCTGGACACGGCCGCGACGAGGAGCAATCCCCTCCCGTGCTCCTCCTCGGGCCGCTGGGGCGAGGGATGCGGTTCACTCGGAGCGCATCCCTCGTCGCGCACGGCTATTCGCACGATGTCGTCGCGGTCGTGCAGCTCGCAGACGACGCGTTCGCCCGCGGCGTGCACGATCGCGTTGGTGACCAGCTCGGAGATGACGAGGGCCGCCGTGTCGCAGGTGTCCTCGCACACCGCCCAGCCGGACAGCCGGGCACGCGCCAGACGTCTGGCCTGAGCGACGGATCCCGGGTGTGCGGCCAGCTCGAAGCGGAGCCGGCGCTCGGCGGCCGCGCCGGGGCGGAGCCCAGCGGCGGCACGGAGGTCGGTCCGGTCTTCGGCGGCGTCTGTTCCTAACGGCGCGGACGGAGTCACGCTTGCCACTATCGCCCCGCCGTGAACACTTGGCAAGTGTCACTCTGAAAAATGCAGAGTGCCGTGTGACTCCGTGAAGGCGCGTGGCACACTGCTCGCAACAGCACGTCGAGCGGCGCCAGTTGGGGCAGTCGAGAGAGACCCCGAACGGCGCCGCCCGGGCTGTCCGGACTCAGTGGAGGTGGGACGTGAGCGAACCGCGGTCCGCGCCGACGGTCGGTCAGGTCGTCCTCGGCCGACGCCTGCTGGACCTGCGGGAACGCGCGGGTCTCAAGCGTGAGGAGGCCGCGCGCATCCTGCGTGTCGCGCCCGCCACGGTCCGCCGTATGGAGATGGCCGAGGTCTCCCTCAAAATCCCGTACCTCCAACTACTGCTGAAGTCGTACGGCGTCAGCGACGAGGAGGCCGAGGCCTTCGTCCAACTGGCCGAGGAGGCCAACAAACCGGGCTGGTGGCAGCGGTTCCACGACATCCTGCCGGACTGGTTCTCGATGCACGTGAGTCTGGAGGGCGCGGCCGCGCTCATCCGCTCGTACGAGCCTCACTTCGTGCCCGGTCTGATGCAGACCGAGGACTACGCGCGCGGTGTCCTGAAGGCGGGCGCCATCGGTCAGACCAGACCCGAGGACATCGAACGGCATGTGGCGCTGCGCATGCAACGCCAGGATCTGCTCACTCGTGAGGACGCACCCCGGATCTGGGCCGTGATGGACGAGACGGCCCTGCGCCGCCCCATCGGCGGTCCCGAGGTGATGCGCGCGCAGATCGACAAGTTGCTCCAGGCCACGAAGTTGCCCCATGTGACGCTGCAGGTGATCCCGTTCTCCTCGGGTCCGCACCCCGGCACCTATGGGCCCTTCGTGCTGTTCCGCTTTGCCATGCCGGAACTCCCGGACATGGTCTACAGCGAGTACCTGACCGGCGCCGTCTACCTGGACGCGCGCTCGGAGGTGGCGACCCACCTCGAGGTCATGGACCGCATGGCGGCTCAGGCCGCTACGGCACATCGCACGAAGGAGATCCTCCGGGATCTCCGCAAGGAGCTGTGAATGGAACGCATCAAGCCGCGGATACGCAATGTGCGCATCTACAACGGAATGCCTGCCCGCGAGTTGGGCAACGAGGGTTGGCACAAGCCGTGGAGCGGCGGAAACGGCGGCAATTGCCTGGAGGCGATGAAGCTCGCCGACGGGCGCATCGCGGTCCGCCAGTCGGCGGACCCCGACGGACCCGCCCTCATCTACACACCGGGCGAGATGACCGCGTTCATCCAGGGCGCGAAGGCGGGAGAGGCGGACTTCCTTCTCTCCTGACCCATGTGTGCTCCCTTTTTCCCACTTCCCTGATTTTGGCAATGACTTGAATACTTACCGCGGCACGGACTTACGGAGACGGTCATGACCGGCCGGCTCCCCATCGAGATCGACACGAGCAAGCCGCATCCCGCGCGGATGTACGACTGGTATCTCGGCGGCAAGGACAACTACCCCGTCGACGAGGAGATGGGGCGGCAGATGCTCGTCCTCGACCCGAGGGTGCCGGTGATGGCACGGGTCAACCGCGCGTTCATGCACCGTGCCACGCTCCCCCAGCGCTGAACGCCTGGGGGGACCCCCATGAACGCTTGGGGGGGACCCCCAGGCCGGCCCAGAACGGCGTACGGCAGTTCCTGGACAGCGCCACCGGCCGGCTGCTGTCCGAACTGCCCTCCGGCAGCTATCCGATGATGACCCACGCCACCGCCGACTTCACACCGGAAGAGTCGGCAGCCGCCGTCGAGAAGCTCAAGGCGGTCGGCGTCACCCTGGCACTGCGGTCAGCCCGGCGGCAACACCCCGCACAGCGCGTCGAGCGCCGCCCCGTAGGCATGCTCCGCGGGCGTCGCATAGCCGACCACCAGCCCGTCCGGCGCGGCCGTCACCGCCGCCGGGTGCCGGAACTCGGCGAGCCCGTCGAGTGCAACGCCCTGCCAGACGGCGGCCTTGACCGCCGACCGCTCGGTCCGGGGCGGCAGCCGCAGCACCGCGTGCAGCCCGGCCGCGATCCCGGTGACTTCGATGTGCGGTGCCCGCGCGGCGAGTGCGGCCACGAGACGGTCCCGCCGCGCCCGGTACCGTTGCCGCATCCGCCGCACGTGGCGGTCGTACGACCCGGAAACGATGAAGTCCGCGAGCGACAGCTGGTCCAACACACTGGCCCAGGCTTCCCGTTCACCCTTGACGGCGAGTACGGCGTCGACGAACCGCTCCGGAAGGACCATCCAGCCCAGCCGCAGCGCGGGCGACAGGCTCTTGCTGAGCGAGCCGATGTGGATGACCTGCTCGGGGTCGAGGCCCTGTACGGCGCCGACGGGCTTGCGGTCGTAGCGGAACTCCCCGTCGTAGTCGTCCTCCAGAATCACCCCGCCACGCGCGCGTGCCCAGCCGATCACCGCGGTGCGCCGCTCGGGATGCAGCGGACCACCGGTCGGGAACTGGTGTGCGGGCGTGAGAAGTACGGCCCGCTCCCTGCCCAACTCGGCGACCTGGGCGCCGTCTTCGTCCAGGGGCAGCGGAACGGTCCGTACGGACGCGGCGGCCAGCAGCTCGCGGTGGAAACCGA
The DNA here is from genome assembly GCF_014645835.1 of Streptomyces albiflavescens. Taxonomy (GTDB): domain Bacteria; phylum Actinomycetota; class Actinomycetes; order Streptomycetales; family Streptomycetaceae; genus Streptomyces; species Streptomyces albiflavescens. Next base: position 266,468 of record NZ_BMMM01000007.1, on the reverse strand, counting down.
GACCGTACGACTCGACAGCCAGCGGGCCCCGCAGGACGGCGGGGAAGAGCAGCCGCAGGGCATGGGCGAAGCCGGAGCAGATCACGATCCGTCCGGGCTCCGTGCGTACGCCGCGCGCGCGTGCCAAGTACTCGGCGAGCGCCTCGCGCAGCTCGATCCGCCCCGCCGGATCGCCGGGCCCGAAGACCTCGTGGGGCGCCTGCTGGAGGGCTCGGCGGTACGACGTGAGCCAGTCGGCGCGCGGGAACGAGGCAGTGTCCGGCGTGCCCTGCCGCAGGTCGTGCCGGGGCCCACGCGCGCGTGGAGACGCCTTCTTCGGCACGCGCGCGGGGGCGCCCGGCGGCACGGCGCGCTCGGCGACCCGTGTGCCCGAGCCCTGCCGGGCGGTCAGCCAGCCCTCGGCCACGAGCTCGGCGTACGCGTCGGCGACGGTGTTGCGTGCGACGCCCAGGTCGGCGGCGAGCGAACGGTACGGCGGCAGCCGGGTGCCCGGGGCGAGCCTGCCGCTGCGTACGGCCTCGCGCAGCGCACGGATCAGCGCGGCCCGCCGCCCGCCCGAACCCGACAGCTCCAGGTGCAGGTCGGCGCCGATGCGCTCCGCGTAATTGACCCATGATTCCGCCATGGAAATGCACCCTACAGTCGGTCTTTCCGGCCCGTAGATTCATGGTCATGACGACGAACACGATGCACACGACGGCCGGAACCTCCTCCTCTACTGCCTCTGCTGGTGTTGCTGGGGGCGTGGCGTCCGTGGCCGAAAACCCCCGGCTCGACTTCGCGAAGTCCGCCCCGAAGGTCTTCCGGGCCCTCATCGGCTTCGACGCGGCGGCCCGCGACGGGCTCGACCCGGCCCTCGTCGAACTGATCCAGATCCGCGCCTCGCACCTCAACCACTGCGCCTACTGCCTTCACATGCACACCAACGACGCCCGCAAGGCCGGCGAGAGCGAGGACCGGCTGCACATGGTCGCGGTGTGGCGCGAGGCCCGTCACTTCTTCACGCCCCGGGAGCAGGCGGCCCTCGCGCTGACGGAGGCCGTCACGCGGGTCGCCGACGCGGGCGTGCCCGACGACGTGTACGCGCAGGCCGCCGCGGTCTTCGACGACCAGGAACTGGCTCACGTCCTGGCCCTGATCTTCACGATCAACACATGGAATCGCGTGGCGCTGTCGACGGCGAAGGTGGCGGGCACCGACGAGCGATAGACCCCGCTGCGCGCGGAGACCTCCGACCGGAACCGATGAGCGACAACTCCGTTCCGCCGCAACGGCGAGGCACCACGACGGCCCGGTTCGCGGTGCCGAACTGAGCCGCACTCGGTGGCGTTCGGTGGTGCTCGGTGGCGGGATTCCTACACCTTCATGGGGCGGTCGTACGGCCCGATCGGCGCCGGCAGGCGAGACGCTCCCGAAAGGGCGCGATCCACCGCGGCGGCCACCGCGCGGCCCTCGGCGATGGCCCAGACGATCAGGGACTGGCCGCGGGCCGCGTCCCCGGCTGCGTACACCCCGGGGACGTTGGTCGCGAAGTCCGGGTCGCGGGCGATCGTGCCGCGCGGGTTCAGCTCGAGGTCGAGCTGATCGAGCAGGCCGTCATGGCGGTCGGGGCCCGAGAAGCCGAGGGCGAGCAGGACGAGGTCGGCGGGGAGGGTCCGCCCGGAGTCGGGGACCGGGCGGCGCCGCTCGTCGACCTCGACGAGGTGCAGCGAGCGCACATGCCCGTCCGCGTCCCCGGTGAAGCGGAGCGTGGACGCCGCGAAGAGCCGGGCGTCCGCGTCCGCCGCGGGCGCCGTCCCCAGCACGCCGGCCTCCTCGTGCGCGGCCGAGAGCCGATAGATCTTCGGGTACGTCGGCCACGGCTCGACGTCCTCGTCGCGCTCCGCCTCCGGCTGGGCATAGATGTCCAGCTGGGTCACGGACGCCGCGCGCTCCCGTACGGCCGTCCCCAGACAGTCGGCACCGGTGTCACCGCCGCCGACGATCACGACGTGCTTGCCGGCCGCGGACAGCGGCGAGACCTCCAGATCTCCCTCGCACACCCGGTCGGCCAGCGGCAGATATTGCATCGCCTGATGGATGCCGGCCAACTCCCGTCCAGGTACGTCGAGTTCACGCCACGCAGTGGCGCCTATGGCGAGTATGACCGCGTCGTAGCGTGCTTTGAGGTCGGCGGCGCGGATGTCCGTTCCGACAGCAGTCGACGTACGGAACTTCGTTCCCTCCGCCCGCATTTGCTCGAGCCGCCGGTCCAGGTGCCGCTTCTCCATCTTGAACGCGGGGATCCCGTATCGCAGCAGCCCGCCGATCCGGTCGGCCCGCTCGTACACCGCGACGGTGTGTCCGGCCCGCGTCAGCTGCTGGGCCGCGGCGAGCCCGGTGGGCCCGGATCCGATGACCGCGACGGTCCGTCCGGAGAGCCGGTCCGGCGGGCGCGGTGGCGTGAAACCGTCCTCCCAGGCACGGTCCGCGATGGCCACCTCGACGTTCTTGATGGTGACCGCCGGCTGGTTGATCGCGAGCACACAGCCCGCCTCGCACGGCGCGGGACACAATCGCCCCGTGAACTCGGGGAAGTTGTTCGTGGCGTGCAGCCGGTCGCTCGCCGCCCGCCAGTCGTCCCGCGAGACGAGATCGTTCCACTCGGGGATCAGATTGCCCAGTGGACAGGCGTCGTGGCAGAAGGGGATCCCGCAGTCCATGCAGCGATCGGCCTGCCTGTTGATGATCGGCAGCAGCGCCCTGGGGACGTACACCTCGTTCCAGTCCCGTACGCGTTCCTCGACGGGCCGGCGCGGGTACTCCTCGCGCGGTGTGGTCATGAATCCCTTGGGATCGGCCATGGCCGTCTCCCTTGCGTACGCGACGGGCACGGAGGCGCGCGGCCGTCGGACACGATCGGCCCACGGCCGTCGGGCGACACTCCTTTCCCGCCACGATACGTCCCCTCCGTGGGCGTCGCCGCTCAGCTGAGGGGTCGCTCCCGCTGGGCTTCCTCGTCGCGCATGCGCCGCCCTCGAGTGAGGTGAGTGTCCGCCTCGGGTGCTCCGGCGCCGCGCCCTCAGGGAGGTCGTGTGCCTCAGGTGAGGGCGAGCGTGTACGAGATCGCCGCGGCGGCCGACGCGACCGTGCGGATGTGATTCCACGTCGTCCACTCGCGCACGTACGTACGCCAGTACACGGCCGCCTCCGGCGTCCCGGGGTCCATCTTGAGCAGCGTCTCGTTGCGCGGCACGTTGGCGACGACCGTCACCCCGAACGACCCGAACAGATACAGCGCGCTACCCAGCAGCAGCTCCACCGTCCCGTCGTCCGGCAACAGCACGAACGTCACCACGGCGAGAACCGCGCACAGCCCTGCCGAGCTCAGGAACACCAGCATGAACGCCGGGCGCAGCGCGGCGACATTGATCGCGTTCATCGCGGCGACCCCCTGCGCTGGCGGCAGCTCGGCGAGCCCCCTCATCACGAACGTCGAGAACCCGCAGAACACCCCGGCCACCAGCCCGCAGCCGAGCACACCCAGCAACGTCAGCACGAAATACGGCCCATCGATCATGACAACCCCCGCATCGATCCCCGAGATCAAAGATCCTGCACGGCGCCCTACCGTCACCACAAGTGAAATCCCGTACGGGGACAGTGACCATGGTCGAGGGGTGCGGGCGCATACGCGAGCGTCCAGGCGGGCTTGTCCGGGCGATGCCGACCCCGGCGCTGCCGCCCGACAGGTCGACAGGTCGGTGCGGTCGGTGTGGTCGGTGTGGTCGGTGCGGCCGAAGTGGCGAAGTGGCTGAAGTGGCTGAAGTGCTGAAGTGGCTGAAGTGCTGAAGTGCTGAAGTGGTGAAGCGGCTGTAGTGGCGAATTGGCCGAAGTCGTCGATGGCGCCCGGTCACGTCGGCGCACGCCCCGCGTGCCATCCCCGCAGTGTGGTGTCCACGGCCCCGGCGATCCGCCGCCGCGCCTCATGCCGCGGCACACCGCTCATCAGCAACTGGTCGTACGGCGTGTCCGTATGCCGTACGGAGGCGCGGACCGCCGCGGTCACCGCGGCCTCGGACAGCGCACGACCCGCGGCGCTGCGCCCGACCCGCCCGCTGCCGCGCACCGAGGCATGCGCGGCGATCGTCTGTGCACGGTCGGCCGGGCAACCGGGAAACAGCCGGCGTATCTCCCGCGCGAACGTGTCCGTGAACCGCAGATCCTCCGCCTCGCGCCGCCGCGCGTCCCGCACCCGGCGTCGCCGCCGCGCCTCCGCGTCCGCCAGGCACCGCTTCTCGGCCCGGGCGAGCGCCGTCTCCTCGACGAGAACGCCCTGTCGCTCGTACCGGCTCCGCCGCCGGTTGAACCGCACCACCACCGCCGACAGCGCACTGCCCTCCCTCGACCTCCGCGTCAGCGCCGTGTCACCGCGCGGCAGGAACACCAGATGCCCCAGATCCGCGCAGTCCAGACACCGCGGCAACCCCTCCTCCAGCACCAGCAGCGCCAGTGGCCCGGTCCGGCACTCGGCACAGTGCCGCTTCTTGAGCGGCTGGATGACGAGAAGTCCGGTGCGCTGCGGGGGAGTTGCGATCGATGCCATACGCGGTTCATTCCCCCGTCCGCCCCGGGATCTACGCCGCCGGTGAGCCGCGCGCGTCAGTCGTGGTCGTGAGCCGTCCTCCGGGGCCGGCGGGTGCGAGCATCCTGAGCTCCTCGCACCCGCCGGCCCCACGAGAACACCTCGTGATCGCGGCATCATGGGCCTGTGCGACTCGAAGCGATCACCTGGGAACGGCTCGGCGACCTCCTCACCGAGCGTCTGCTCGACCTGAAACCGAACGACGGCAGCCCCTGGCCGCGCATCGCCTTCGACGGAGCCCCGGCCGCACGCCCCGGCGACCTCGCCCACCGTGTCTCGGAGGCGCTGCGCATACACGGCCGGTCCTCCCTCGTGGTCGGTACCGCGGACTTCCTGCGTCCCGCGTCGCTCCGGCTCGAGTACGGCCACCAAGACATCGAGGCCTACTACGACGGCTGGGTCGACACCGGCGCCCTCTGGCGCGAGGTCTTCGGTCCCCTCGAAGCGGGCGGCAACGGCCGCGTCCTGCCCGACCTCTGGGACCCGGCCACCGACCGGGCCACCCGCAGCCCCTACGTCCAACTCCCGCCCGGCGGTCTCCTGTTGCTGCACGGCCCCCTC
>NZ_BMMM01000007.1:210906-261172 GCF_014645835.1 Streptomyces albiflavescens | reverse complement strand
CTACGAGGCCGAGGTGGACCCGGGTGGCACGGCCGACGTCCTGGTGCGTGCCGACGATCCGCGCCACCCGGCGTGGAACGGCTGAGGGAAAGTGCCGCTCCCCAGACACTTTTATGTGTATGTGCATATAGTTACGCTGAGTCCATGACGACTTCCGCCGACAACCCGGCCGCCTTCGACGGCTCCGTCCGTGCCCTCCTCGACGGCAAGAACTTCGCCAGCGTCGCCACCCTCGGCCCCGGCGGCGCTCCTCAGAACTCGGTGGTCTGGATCAAGCGCGAGGGCGACACCGTCCTCTTCTCCTCGACCGCCGGACGACAGAAGGTGCGCAACCTCCAACGGGACGCCCGCATCAGCCTCTCGGTCTTCGACCTCGCCAACCCCTACACCTCGGTCGAGATCCGCGGTACCGCCGAGATCCTCCCCGACGATGCCAAGCGCCTCCCCTACGAGCTCTCGCACAAGTACCTCGGCATCGACCCTCCGGCGGAGAAGGACGACGAGGTCCGCGTGATCATCCGTGTCGTCCCGCAGAAGATCGTCGGGTTCTCGGCCTGATCCCGGGGCGGGCCGACGTGGCGGGCAACCTCGGTAACCGCGGACTTCCGGGTGCGTATCCCTGGGGACACGACAAGAATGTAGGGCGCCGGGACTAGCGGTGTGTTCCGCGCCGCGCCGGCCGTCCGGCACCGGGAGGTACTTCATGACCACCGCCGGAGACATCATGCACCGTGGTGCCCAGTGGATTCCCGCCCACGAGACCCTGGACCGCGCGGCCCAGCTGATGCGCGAGCTCAACGTGGGCGCCCTGCCCATCAGTGACGAGAACGAACGACTCTGCGGCATCCTCACGGATCGCGACATAGTCGTCGGCTGTGTGGCCATGGGTCACGACCCGGCGCGCATCACCGCGGGTGAGATGGCTCAGGGCACACCGCGCTGGATCGACTCGGGCGCCGATGTCGGCGAGGTGCTCCAGGAGATGAAGGGGCACCAGATCCGCCGGCTTCCCGTGATCGAGAACAAGCGACTGGTCGGCATGATCAGCGAGGCCGACCTGGCTCAGCACCTGACGGACGAACAGCTCGCCGGCTGGGTCGAGAGTGTCTACTCGAGGAGCGGGACGGGCTGACCCGGCTCGTCCTTCCTGCCCACTCGATTCGATGGTTCCCCCAGTCCAGCCGTTCCCTGGTGTGCGCGCTCTCGTCCGGCCGGCCGTGCCGGGCGAGATGCGTGTCAGAGCCAGCCGTTGCGCCTGAATCCTCGGTACAGGACGAGGCAGGCGACGGATATCACGCCTATGACGAGGGGGTAGCCGAACCTCCAGTGCAGTTCCGGCATGTTGTCGAAGTTCATGCCGTACACCCCGCAGACCATGGTCGGGACGGCGATGACCGCCGCCCATGCCGTGATCTTCCGCATGTCCTCGTTCTGCGCCACCGTCACCTGTGCGAGGTGCGCTTGCAGGATCGAGTTGAGCAGCTCGTCGAAGGCGGCGATCTGCTCGGTGACCCGCAGCAGATGATCGGAGACGTCCCGGAAGTAGGCCTGTATCTCCGGGTCGACCACCCGTATCGGCCGGGTGGAGAGCTCCTGGACCGGGCGGGCGAGCGGGACCACGGCCCGCTTCAGTTCCAGGAGTTCACGCTTGAGCTGGTAGATGCGTCCGGCGTCCGTCCGCGCGCCGTTCTCCGCGAACACATCGGCCTCGACCTGGTCGATGTCCGCCTGGACGGAGTCCGTGACGTGCACGTAGTCGTCGACCACATGGTCCGCGATCGCGTGCAGTACCGCGGCCGGTCCCTTGGAGAGCTGCTGCGCGTCGGCCTCCAACTCCTCGCGCAGCGGGCCCAGGGAACCGTGCCGTCCGTGCCGCACGGTGATGACGAAGTCGGGACCGACGAAGACCATGATCTCGCCGGTGTCCACCACCTCGCTGGTCGCCGTCAGTTCCTTGTGCTCGACGTAGCAGACCGTCTTGAACACCGCGAACAGTGTCTCGCCGTATCGCTCCAGCTTCGGGCGCTGATGGGCCTCCACCGCGTCCTCGACGGCCAGTGGGTGCAGGTCGAAGAGCTCGGCGATGCCGGCGAACTCCCGGTCCGTCGGCTCGTGCAGCCCGAGCCAGACGAACCCCTCGTCGCTCTTGCGGATCCGCTCCACGGTGTCGACCAGATCGCGGCCGCCCGGGACGCGGGCGCCGTCCTGGTACGCCACGCAGTTCACCACCGCGGAGCCCAGCGGAGACCGGGCGGGGTGACTCAGGTCGACACGGGCGCGCCGCCGCGTCAGCTGCGCCACCTTGCGGAGGCCGCCGACCGCGCCGAAGGCCGTGACCTTCCGCAGATTCCCTGCCATGGACATCTGGATCTCCTTGCGTGGATCCCCTCGCGCCGCACTTTGCGCCTTGGCGCGCCAGTCTGCCAGGCCTGATCGAGTGCCGGAAAAGCCTGTGGGAACGGAATATTCCGTTCCGGCGTACGTGCTTGAGCACGCAGGCGGCGCCGGCCCGAGTGTGCGGACGGCGTCGGCCCGAGTTTGCGGATGGCGCTCGCCCGAGTGTGCGGGCCGGCCTCTCCCGATCGCGCGGGTGGCGACAACGGGAGCGTCGGCGATTACGGACAAGAAGGTCAACTGGGATGATCGCCCCATGACGCGATCCGACGGGTATCTCCTCGACAACCAGCAGGACGAGGCGGGACAGCGCTTTGACGCCTTCGCCACTCTCTTCGACCCCACGACGTTCCGGCACATCGAGCGCTTCGGCATCGGCCCCGGCTGGCGCTGCTGGGAGGTCGGCGCGGGCGGCGCGTCCGTGGTGTCCTGGCTCGCCAAGAAGGTCGGTCCGACCGGGCGGGTCGTCGCGACCGACATCGACACCTCCTGGGCGGCCTCCGCCGCCCGCCCGCCGGTCGAGGTCCGCGTCCACGACGTGGGCACCGAGGAACCGCCGGGAGAGGGCTTCGACCTGGTGCATGCCAGGCTCGTGCTGGTCCATGTGCCGGACCGGGAGCGGGCGTTGCAGTCGATGGTCAAGGCCCTGCGGCCCGGTGGCCGGCTCCTCGTCGAGGACGCCGACCCCGCGCTGCAGCCCCTGCTCTGCCCCGACGAGTACGGCCCCGAGCAACAGCTCGCGAATCGGCTGCGCAACGGCTTTCGCAGCCTGCTCGCCGAGCGCGGCGCCGACCTCGCGTACGGCCGCAAACTCCCGCGGCTGCTCCGCCAGGCGGGTTTGCGCGGCGTGGAGGCCGAGGCGTACTTCCCCGTCGCCTCGCCCGCCTGCGACGCCCTGGAGTCCGCGACAATCCGCCAGATCCGCGACCAGCTCGTCACCGCGGGCCTGGCCACCCACCAGGACATCGACCGCCACCTGGCCAACGTCGCCACCGGCTCCATGGACCTGGCGACGGCACCGATGATCTCGGCGTGGGGGCGCAAGGGGTAATCGGGGGAGGGGAGGCGGCCCGGGGCGCCATGAGTATGGCCGTCGACCCGGGTGTCGGCCCAGCGTTCGGTGGTGCCAGCCAGCCAGCCAGCCAGCCAGCCAGCCAGCCGACCGGCCAGCCAGCCAGCCAGCCGCCGCCAGTCGGCCCGCCGGCCGATCGCTTGCGGTCGGCGACGCGGCCGCCGCCTCGGCCTCGCCTACCCGCCTGCATGTCCGCCGGCTGGTCGGCGCCGCCGGGGTGCGGCGCCCGCGGCTTCGCCCGCGCGTATCGCCTTTGCGCCGGGCTGTCGTCGCCCCCGGGTGCCGCCGCACCGGGTCGGACTTCGCCCCCGGGTGCCGCCGCACCGGGTCGGTCTTTGCCCGCGCGAGTGTCGCCTCTCCGCGCCGGGCTGTCGTCGCCCCCGGGTGCCGCCGCACCCGGTCGGGCTTCGCCCGCCCGGCCGCCGCCTGCATCACGCACCGCGCCGCGGCGCCATCGGCCCACTTCCGTAGCGGCCCTACGAGCCGGCGTCGTCGGCTCACCCACGTGCCTCGTCCGGCCGACGTCAGGCGCCCACCGGTGGCCTCCCCCCGACCCGTTCCACCGCCATCGCCCCCGCCCCGCACCCTTCGGCCGCCGCCGCATCGGGCTCCGCGCCCGCCAGCAGGGCGGCGAGGAACGCTCCGGTGAAGGCATCGCCCGCGCCCGTGGTGTCGCGGGGTGTGGCGGGCACGGCCGGGACATGGGCCCGGACCGTTCCCGAGCGCGCCACCAGGGCCCCGGCACCGCCCTGCTTGACGACGACCAGGGGGACATGGCGGCTCAACTTGGCCGCCGCGTCCGCCGGATCGGGCAGCCCGGTCAGCAGGTACGCCTCGTCACGGCTGGGCAGCAGGATGTCGACGCCCTCGGCGAGTTCGAGGAAGCGGTCCACACCCAGCTCGGTGAGGAACCCTGTCGACGCAGGATCCAGGCTCACCGGCACGCCACGCGCGCGTGCCGACTCCAGCGCCACCGACACCAGCGCCCGGCTCGGCTCGGAGAAGAGCAAGTAGCCCGACAGATGCAACCGCGCGACACCGTCGAGCAGCGCGGGCGACCAGTCGCCGGGGTCGAGCCGCAGAGAGGCCCCGCTGTCCGTGAGGAACGTGCGCTCCGCGGAAGCGCCCGTGTCCACCAGGCAGATCACCGTCCCGGTCGGCGCCTCCGGATCAACGACGAGAAGGGGACGTACGCCGCAGGCCGCGAGCTCACGCTCGTGCCACCCGGCCGCTTCCGCTCCCACCCGGCCGAGCAGCCGTACGTCCGAGCAGCCCCGGTGCGCGGCCCAGCACGCGACGTTGGCGCCCGCGCCGCCCGGCAGCATGTGGATGGCGGCGGCCGTGTCGGTGCTCGTCGCGAGCGGTCCGCGGTGCCGGGCGACGATGTCCGTGACCACGTCCCCGACGACGAGCAGAGCGCCCGCAGGCACCCCCGCACTCCGCCCGGCACCCCCGTGGTCCGCCCCGCTCACGCCCCGGCCCAGGCCGCCGCGATCCGCCCCGCGAGCCGTACGTTGCCGCGCACCGCCGCCAGGTTGGCGCTGAGCGAGGCGCCGTCGGTGTGCCGCACCAGATAGTCGAGCAGGAACGGCGTCACGGCCTGCCCGGTCACGCCCTCCGCCTCGCACGCGTGCAGCGCGTCGGCGAGCACGCGCGCGTGGAGCCCGGGATCGAGCTGCTCCTCCTCGGGGACGGGGTTCGCGACGATGAGCGCCGATTCGGGAGCGTCCAGCGCGTCCTGCGCCCGCATGACATCCGCCACCTGCTCGGGGGAGTCCAGCCTCCAGTCCACCGGATACCCCGAGTCCGAGAGGTAGAAGCCGGGAAAGCGCTCTGTGCCGTACCCCGCCACCGCCACGCCCAGCGTCTCCAAGCGCTGCAGCGTCGCGGGCACGTCCAGGATCGACTTCACGCCGGCGCAGACCACGGTGATCCGGGTACGCGCCAGCAGACCCAGGTCGGCCGATTCGTCCTGCGTCACCGTCCACTCACGGTGCACCCCGCCGAGCCCGCCCGTCGCGAACACCCGTACGCCCGCACGGGCGGCCAGCAGCGCCGTCGCGGACACCGTCGTCGCCCCGCTCGCACCCGCCGCCACCGCGAGTGGCAGATCGCGGTGACCCAGCTTGCGGATCCCGTCCTCGTTCGCGACCCGTTCCAGTTGCTCCTTGTCCAGACCGACATGGGGCCGCCCGTCGAGCACGGCGATCGTCGCGGGGACGGCACCCTCCCGCCGTACGACATCCTCCAGCTCCAGCGCGACCTGCAGATTGCGCGGGCGGGGCAGCCCGTGCGCGATGATCGTCGACTCCAGGGCCACCACCGGCCGACGCGCGTCGAGCGCCTCCCGCACCTCTTCGGACACCACGATCACGCGTCTGCCTCCTGTCGGTCGTCTTTCCTCATCTCTGGCGAGCGGCGCGCCCGGTCAAACCCTTGCGACCTGCGGCGTACAACACCAGCCTGGGGGCATGACGGACAATTCGACACGTCTCGACCATGTCGTCCTGTGGGTGCGCGATCCGGTCGTCTCGGCCGACTTCTACGAGAAGGCGGTCGGCCTGGAGCCTCTGAGGGTCACCGAATTCGCCGCCGGAAAGGCGTCGTTCCCCTCGGTACGCCTCAATGAGGAGACCATTTTCGACCTCGCGCCCCTTCCTCTGGCCGAATACATGAACGTGGTCCCTGAAGGCGCCGAAAGTGCCGGGCACCCGGTCAACCATGTATGCCTATCGCTGGCGGGACGCGAATTCGAAGCGCTACGGGCACGTCTGGAGGAGCGGTCCGTCCCCCTCTCGGGCTTCTCGTACGACTCCTACGGCGCCCGTGGGATGGCCAAGCGCAGCTTCTACTTCCGTGACCCGGACGGAAACGTCTTCGAGGCACGGCACTACGAGTAGCCCTCGGAGGTGGAGGAGGGGTGCTCACCCGCGCGGGAGCACCCCTCCTTCGCGAGACAGGCGCGAGGTCAGACGGGCCGCACGCCCTCCAGCGCCCCATGCGGATCGAGTACGTACTTGCGGCTGGCACCCTGGTCGAATTCGGCGTAGCCGCGCGGTGCGTCCTCCAGACCGATCACGGTCGCGTTGACCGCCTTGGCGATGTGCACGCGCTCGTGCAGGATCGCCTTCATCAGCCCCCGGTGGTACCGCATCACCGGGCACTGGCCCGTGGTGAGGCGATGGCTCTTCGCCCACCCCAGGCCGAGCCGTACCTTCAGCGTTCCGGCCCGTGCGTCCTGGTCGATCCCGCCGGGGTCGTCCGTGACATACAGCCCTGGGATGCCCAGGGCACCGCCCGCGCGCGTGATGCCCATCAGCGAGTTGAGCACGGTCGCGGGTGCCTCCGCAGCGTTCGGGCCGTGGGCCCGGGCCTCGAAGCCGACCGCGTCGACGGCCGCGTCCACCTCGGGCTCACCGAGGATCTCCGCGATCTGGTCCTCCACGCCGCCACGTGAGACATCGACGGTCTCGCAGCCGAAACTCCTTGCCTGGGCGAGGCGTTCGGCGTTGAGATCCCCGACGATGACGACGGCGGCCCCAAGGAGCTGCGCCGATGCGGCCGCGGCCAGACCGACCGGGCCCGCCCCGGCGACGTAGACCGTCGAACCGACCCCGGCGCCCGCGGTGACCGCACCGTGGAAGCCGGTCGGGAAGATGTCCGACAGCATGGTCAGGTCCAGGAGCTTCTCGCGCGCCTGGTCGCGGTCGGGGAACTTCAACAAGTTGAAGTCGGCGTACGGGACCATGGCGTATTCGGCCTGACCCCCGACCCAGCCGCCCATGTCGACATAGCCATAGGCCGCCCCCGGACGGGCCGGGTTCACGCTCCGTGACTTCGGATGCCAGCGGCTGTGCGCAGGGCGGAGTCTGCTACCGGCCGCGCGTTCCGGCCACCCTCCGCGTGAGGTCTTTCCCGGATGCCCTTAAGGTGACCGCTCATGACCATGAACTCCCAGGCCACCCCGTCCTTCGCCGTGCACATCCCCGACGCCGAGCTCGAACCGGAGCCCCTGGACGCGGGGCAGATCGTTTCCGGCGACCCGGTCGTGACGGGCAAGGTGCTGTGGGAGTCGGCCGACGGCAAGCAGCTGCGCGGCGTCTGGCAGATCACGCCCGGCGTGGTGACCGACACGGAGGCGAATGAACTCTTCGTCGTCGTGAGCGGCCGCGCCACGATCGAGGTCGAAGGCGGCGACGTCATCGAGGTGGGCCCGGGCGACGCGGCGATCCTGCGCGAGGGCGACCGCACCACCTGGACCGTGCACGAGACGCTCCGCAAGGCGTACCACATCAGCCTCTGACGCGGTCACCGGCGCAGCAGCGAGGTGTACTTCACCGGCTCAGCGGTGAGACACCACCACCCGGCTCTCGGGGCCGCTGTCAGAACAGCGGCTCCGGAAGCACTCCCTCCAGCGCGAGCAGCTTCCGCTTCGTCTCCAGACCGCCTCCGAACCCGCCGATACCACCGTCGCTCTCGACCACCCGATGGCACGGCACGACGACCGGCAGCGGATTCGAGCCCATGGCCACGCCCACGGCCTGCGCCGCGCCCGGCTGGCCGACCCGCCCGGCCAGGTCGCCGTAGCCCACGACCGCGCCGTACGGGACGCCGGACGCCAGCTCGCGCAGCACCTGGCGGTTGAACCCGGAGATCAGCGACCAGTCCAGCGGCAGTTCGAAGTCACGCCGCTCGCCGGCGAAGTACGCCACGACCTGACGTATCGCCTCGGCCAGCAGAGGCGATCCGGGCGCCTCGACGGGCTCCGTGCCCAGACGGGAGGCGAGCCGGTCGAGCGCCTTGTCGCGCACTTCGTCCGTGGCGTGGAAGACCACGTTCACCAGGCCGTGGCGTGTCGCCGCCAGCATCAGTGGACCGATGTCCGTGCCTACGACGGTCCACACGACCGGCTGCTCGTACTGCCCAGGGCTGTCCATGCGCTCCACCGTACGACCCGCCACTGACAGCGCTCGTGGTGCGGACGCGGGCAGACGTCCGCACCACGAGCGGGAGAGCTGCGTGGCGCTACCCCCATGTCCTCCGGATGACGTCGGGCACGTTCGTGATGATGCCGTCCACACCGAATCCGGCCAGGCGCCTGGCGGTGCTCGCGTCATTCACGGTCCAGGCGAAGACCTTCATCGGACTGCCGTGCGGTCCCCGGACTCCGTGGACCGCGGAAATGTAGGCGGACGAGAGGGAGGTGTGATCCGCGTTGATCTGATCGGCGAATCGGGCGTACTGGGGGAGCTGTGCGATCGACGGCTTGCCCAGGAAGGCCGTCCTGATGCCCGGGCGCAGGTCGTGGACGGTTCGCACACTGTCCGCGCTGAAGCTCTGGACGAGCAGGCTGCTCCTCAGATGCGCCGGATCGAGCCAGCCCTCGTTGCTCAGGAGCTTGAGAGTCTCTCGCTCGATGCCGGGATAGAGAGCGGGATTCTTGATCTCCAGGACGAGCTTTTGGTGGTTGTGCGAGACACGGTTCATGTACTGCTTCAGTGTCGGCACGCGCGTGCCCGTGTACCGGGAGCTGAACCAGCTCCCGGCGTCCAGGCGAGCGATCTCCGCGGCGGTGAAGTCCTTGACCTTCCAGGGAGCCCTGTTCGGATAGACCCGCTCGACGTCGGTCGTACGCGCCAGCGTGGCGTCGTGCACGACGACGAGTTCACCGTCCCTGGTGCGCTGGACGTCGTTCTCGACCCAGTTGAATCCCATTGCCGCCGCCTTGTCGATGGCGGCCAGGGTGTTCTCGGGGGCATACGCGGAGGCGCCGCGATGGGAGACGATCACTGGGCCGGTGCTCTGGGACCCGGCCCGGGCGTGCGGGCTGGGGAGTATCACAACAGCGCCCCCTAGAAGCGCGGCGGTCGTGGCGGCAGCAACGCGCGCGTGCATTCCTTCTCCTAGCGTCGAGTGATCACTGACAGCACAAGAGTGACAGCAGAGAGTCAACGGAGAAGGGGTGCGAGATGGCCACAGATTGAATGGAGTTGTCCAAGTCCGCTCACTGGCAGCGCACAGGTGGGGCGAGGCCGTGATTCTTTGCCGGAAAATCGTTCGACCATTCCGGTGGGAGTCATACTCTCTGCCTCGACCCTGTCCGCTCTTGCGGCCCCGAGGGTGGGGGTATTTCAGGGAATTTCAGGAGCAACAGGGCGGGAAGGGCAGCCGCACATGCAGGGCACGGTCGACGGCTTCACTTACGGACTCGTCACACCGCTGGTGGCCTACCTCATGGCCTGCCTGGGTGGAGCGCTGGGTCTGCGCTGCACCACCAGATCGATGCTCGTCGCCCGGTCCTGGCGCCCAGGCTGGCTGGCGCTCGGCTCGGCCGCGATCGGCTCGGGGATATGGACCATGCACTTCATCGCGATGATGGGGTTCACGATCAAGGAGACCCCGATCCACTACGACAAGCTGACGACGTTCGCGAGCCTGGGCGTGGCCATCGTGATGGTCGGCGTCGGGATCTTCATCGTCGGCTACCGCGGCGCCCGCGGAACGGCACTCTTCACCGGCGGCACCATCACCGGTCTGGGAGTCGCCACGATGCACTACCTGGGCATGGCCGGCATGCGCCTCAACGGAAGACTCGAATACAACACCCTCACGGTTTCCGCTTCGGTCGTCATAGCGGTCGTGGCCGCCACAGCCGCCCTGTGGGCGGCGGGACAAGTGAGGGGATTCCTCTGGAGCGTGGGCGCCAGTCTCGTCATGGGGCTCGCCGTCAGCGGCATGCACTACACGGGCATGGCCGCCCTCAGCGTCCATCTCCACGGCACGTCCAGCACCCCTGGGGGCGACTCGCCCGCCGCCCTCCTCGGGCCCATGATGATCGGCCCCCTGGTCTTCCTGTGTCTGGCGGGCGTCGTCGTGATGTTCGACCCGCTGATGGTCATGGGAAGGCCCGACTGGACCCCCAAGGAGCACCGGCCCGGCATCCCGGCCCACCCCGACGTCCCGCACCCCGGCCGCCGTCCTGCGTCCCGCACCGAGCGGAACCAGCGGCACCGCAGCTCCCGCACCCCGCAGAGCTGGTGATCCGGCCCCGTTGTCAGTGCGGGGTCGTACGGTGGATTCCATGCGGCCCGTATCCAAGATCGAACGTTCGGTGGCGCCCTTCGAGGTCGTCAGCCCCTACCAGCCGAGTGGTGACCAGCCCACGGCCATCGCCGAGCTGGAAAAGCGCATCCGCGCGGGTGAGAAGGATGTCGTCCTGCTGGGTGCGACCGGCACCGGCAAGTCCGCCACCACCGCGTGGATGATCGAGAAGCTCCAGCGCCCCACCCTGGTGATGGCCCCGAACAAGACCCTGGCCGCCCAGCTGGCCAATGAGTTCCGCGAGCTGCTGCCGAACAACGCGGTCGAGTACTTCGTCTCGTACTACGACTACTACCAGCCCGAGGCGTACGTCCCGCAGTCGGACACCTACATCGAGAAGGACTCCTCGATCAACGAGGAGGTCGAGCGACTGCGCCACTCCGCGACCAACTCGCTGCTGACC
Organism: Streptomyces albiflavescens; assembly: GCF_014645835.1. Classification (GTDB taxonomy): domain Bacteria; phylum Actinomycetota; class Actinomycetes; order Streptomycetales; family Streptomycetaceae; genus Streptomyces; species Streptomyces albiflavescens. Next base: position 250,202 of record NZ_BMMM01000007.1, on the reverse strand, counting down.
CGCCGTGACGTCGTGGTGGTCGCCTCGGTCTCCTGCATCTACGGCCTCGGTACGCCGCAGGAGTACGTGGACCGGATGGTCTCGCTCAAGGTCGGCGACGAGATCGACCGTGACGACCTGCTGCGCCGCTTCGTCGACATCCAGTACACGCGCAACGACGTGGCGTTCGCCCGAGGCACCTTCCGGGTCCGCGGCGACACCATCGAGATCTTCCCGGTCTACGAAGAGCTGGCCGTGCGCATCGAGATGTTCGGCGACGAGATCGAGGCTCTTTCCACGCTGCACCCGCTCACCGGCGAGGTCATCAGCGACGACGATCAGGTCTATGTGTTCCCGGCCTCCCACTACGTGGCGGGCCCCGAGCGCATGGAGCGCGCCGTCAACGACATCGAGAAGGAACTCGGGGAGCGCCTCGCCGAGCTGGAGAAGCAGGGCAAGCTCCTGGAGGCCCAGCGTCTGCGCATGCGGACGACGTACGACATCGAGATGCTCCGCCAGATCGGCTCCTGCTCCGGAGTCGAGAACTACTCGATGCACTTCGACGGCCGCGAACCCGGCTCCCCGCCGAACACACTGATCGACTACTTCCCGGACGACTTCCTGCTCGTCATCGACGAGTCGCACGTCACCGTGCCCCAGATCGGCGCGATGTACGAGGGCGACGCGTCCCGCAAGCGCACCCTTGTGGACCACGGCTTCCGACTGCCGTCCGCGCTGGACAACCGCCCCCTGAAGTGGGAGGAGTTCCAGGAGCGCATCGGGCAGACGGTCTACCTCTCGGCGACCCCGGGGCAGTACGAGCTCTCCCGCTCCGACGGTCAGGTCGAGCAGATCATCCGCCCCACCGGTCTGATCGACCCCGAGGTCGTCGTCAAGCCCACCGAGGGCCAGATCGACGACCTGGTGCACGAGATCCGCAAGCGCACCGAGAAGGACGAGCGCGTCCTTGTCACCACGCTCACCAAGAAGATGGCCGAGGACCTCACCGACTACTTCCTGGAGCTCGGCATCCAGGTGCGCTATCTCCACAGCGACGTCGACACCCTGCGCCGCGTCGAGCTGCTGCGCGAGCTGCGGGCCGGCGAGTACGACGTCCTGGTCGGCATCAACCTCCTGAGGGAGGGCCTCGACCTGCCCGAGGTCTCCCTGGTGGCGATCCTCGACGCCGACAAGGAGGGCTTCCTGCGCTCGGGCACGTCACTGATCCAGACCATCGGCCGTGCGGCGCGCAACGTCTCCGGCCAGGTCCACATGTACGCCGACAAGATCACCGCGGCGATGGAGAAGGCCATCGAGGAGACCAACCGCCGCCGGGAGAAGCAGGTCGCGTACAACAAGGAGAAGGGCATCGACCCGCAGCCCCTCCGCAAGAAGATCAACGACATCGTGGCGCAGATCGCCCGCGAGGACGTCGACACCGAGCAGCTGCTCGGCTCGGGTTACCGCAAGACGAAGGACGGCAAGGGCGCCAAGGCCCCCGTGCCCTCGCTCGCCGGCAAGGCGGCCAAGTCCGCCAAGGGCAAGGGCAAGGGCAAGGGCAAGGAGACGGTGCCGACCGACCGCCCGGCAGCCGAACTCGCCGAGCAGATCGAGGAGATGACGGAGCGGATGCGCGCCGCCGCGGCCGATCTCCAGTTCGAGATCGCGGCCCGACTGCGCGACGAGGTGTCCGAGATGAAGAAGGAGCTGCGCCAGATGAAGGAAGCGGGCCTGGCCTGACGCCCGCGCGGGCCGTGCCGGACCTCGGCATATGCGCGCTGTGTTGCAAGACCGACACAAAGAGCGCCCCAGGGTTCGGCACTGTCAGTGCCGCTGCGTAGGGTTCTGGTCATCCGCGGACTCCGCGGCAACAGGGGACAGTTCGAGAGGGGAACAGCGCGTGACGGTCAACATGACCAAGGGTCAGGCCATCAGTCTGCAGAAGAACGACGGGGGCACCCTGACCGCGGTGCGCATGGGGCTCGGCTGGCAGGCGGCCCCCCGGCGCGGGCTGTTCGGCTCGCGCACCCGGGAGATCGACCTCGACGCCTCCGCCGTCCTGTTCGCGGACAAGCAGCCCGTCGACGTGGTGTTCTTCCGCCACCTCGTCAGCGACGACGGCTCCGTACGGCACACGGGTGACAACCTGGTCGGCGGCGTGGGCCAGGGCGGCGACGACGAGGCGATCCTCGTCGACCTGCAGCGCATCCCGGTCCACATCGACCAGATCGTCTTCACCGTGAACTCCTTCACGGGCCAGACGTTCCAGGAAGTGCAGAACGCGTTCTGCCGTCTGGTCGACGAGACCAACGGCCAGGAGCTCGCCCGCTACACGCTCGCGGGCGGCGGACAGTACACGGCCCAGATCATGGCGAAGGTGCACCGCGCGGGCGCGGGCTGGCAGATGACGGCCCTCGGCACGCCGGCCAACGGCCGTACGTTCCAGGACCTGATGCCCGCGATCCTGCCGCATCTGTAGGCAGCCGGCGCAGCACAAGAAGCGACATAGGGGGACAAGGCAATGACGGCCGAGCTGGTCCGGGGGCAGAACCATTCGCTCTCCCAGGTCCGTCTTGAGGTCCGTGTTTCGGCCGGCAAGCCGATCGTGGCCGGGGCCACGCTCAGCGACGAGCAGGGCAAGGTCCGCGGTGTGGAGTGGGTGGCCCACCCGGGCGCGCCCACACTGCCCGGACTCGAGGTCTCCAAGCAGGCGGCGGCCGACCACCGCCTTGCGTTCGACCTGGACGCCCTGCCGGAGACCGTGCACCGGGTCAGTGTGCTGCTCGCACTGCCGTCCGGGGTCGGCGGCCCGGTCCGGTTCGGCGCCGTCGCCGCCCCCTTCGTCGCGGTCACCGGCCTCGACGGCTCCGAGGTCGCCAGCTACACCATCACCGGCCTGGACGCCGAGTCGGCCGTCGTCGCCCTGGAGCTCTACCGCAGGCAAGGCGCCTGGAAGGTCCGGGCGGTCGGCCAGGGATACGCCGGCGGCCTCGCCGAACTCCTCACCGACCAGGGCCTGCCCGAGGCCCAGCAGCTCGCGGGCAGTATCAACGAAGCGGTGGTCCAGGGCCTGGCCCGCTCGGTGGCGGCACCCCCGCCGCGTACACCCGACGGTGACCGCTCACGGCAGGCGGCCACCTCTGCGCCGGGACCGGACCAGCCGTACACCGGGCCCCAGGGCTCCGCGGGACACGTAGCGCCGGCCCCGCTGTCTTCGTCCCCGTACGATGCAGCGGGTCCGCAAGGCACCACGGCGCCGCAGGGAAGTCCCGCTCCGGACCCCTCCGCGGTCACCCAGCCCGCCGCGCCCACGGCAGGCGACCCGATCAACTACAGCCACCCCGGCCGGCAGACCGCGGCCCCGCCCCCGCCCCCGCCGACCGCGCCACCGGCCCCGCCCGGGCAGCCCGCACAGCCCGTCGCGGGCGATGCGACCGGCTGGTCCATGGAGGAGCGGCTCTACAACCAGGTGTGGGGCATGTTCGAGGACCTGGCCCGCACCGCTGCCGCGTATCGCAGCGCCGTCGACTTCGCCGACTCGCGTATGGAGCAGGAGCTCGACAAGGTCCTGTCCGACCCGCGCAGCAGGATCGGCGGGCAGGGCGACGCCGCGCGCGAGGCGGCCCAGGCCAAGCACGCCCAGCTCGTCGACCAGGCCAGGGCGGCACTCGACCGTGACCTCGCACAGCTCACCGCCGAGGCCGACGTCGTCGAGCCCGCGTTGCCCGCGGCGTACGCGCGCTGGGACAACCCGGTCTGGCACGGCTACCGGGTACCGATGGAGATCCCCATGGCACTGCGCCTCGGCGACCTCCATCTGCCCGAGAGCGAGGGTCTGAGCATTCCTATGCTTGTCCGGCTTCCGCTGGAGCGGGGCCTGTGGATAGACAGCGGCCGCGCCGGCCTGGACGGCTCGCTCGTCGACTCCGACGAAGTGCGCCGCCTCGCCATGGACACGGCGGTGGCGCATGCCGCGCGGCTGCTCGCCGTGTACCCCGCCGGTGAGTTCACGGTGCACGTCATCGACCCGGCCGGTTCGGGTGCCTCGTCCCTCATGCCGCTGGTGCAGTCCGGGGTGCTCGACGGCCCGCCCGCCGCCGGCGCGGCGGGCGTGGCCGACGTCCTGGCACGGCTCACCCAGCGCGTCGACCTGGTGCAGATGGCGATGCGCGGCGGAGCGGCCGACTCGCTGCCGCCGGGCTTCGATACCGCCGAGCAACTGCTGATCGTCAACGACTTCCCGCACGGCTTCGACGACCGCGCCGTGACCCAGCTGCGCTATCTCGCGGATGAGGGCCCGGCCGTCGGCGTCCATCTCATGATGGTGGCCGACCGGGAGGACGCCGCCGCCTACGGGCCGCTGCTCGACCCGCTCTGGCGCTCGCTGCTGCGCCTCACCCCCGTGCCTGACGACCACCTCGCCGATCCATGGGTCGGGCACGCCTGGACCTACGAGCCCGCGCTCGTGCCGGCGGGCAGCCAGGTGCTCCAGCAGGTGCTCGCACAGGTGGCGGCGGCACGCCGCCCCTGGAACCGCTGACATGTCATCGGTCACCCCGGGGTTCGCACCAAGCGTCAGTAAAGCCTCCTGACCAGGGGATTTGGTTCTTCTTTTACTAATCCCTTTACCCTTCCTTGGTGATTCGGGTACTGTTCTCCGTACGGAGGGGAGTACTCCCTACCTACTGCGGCGTACCCGTCAATACGGATCTGGCCAGATCCCGGGGCGTCGGCCCGTGATCGTCACGGGTGGAAGAGACCTCCGGCAGCGACGACGCTGACATCTGCCGTTACGTACTGCCGGAGGCGCAGTGGATGTTTCCCTGACCCTGTGGGTCCTGACGATCGTGGGCCTTGCCGCCCTTATCGCCGTCGACTTCTTCATCGGCCGCAAGCCGCACGACGTATCCGTCAAGGAAGCCGGGATCTGGACCATAGTCTGGATCGTCCTGGCCGCACTGTTCGGACTCGGACTGCTCGTCTTCTCCGGCGGTGATCCCGCCGGAGAGTTCTTCGCCGGCTTCATCACCGAGAAGTCGCTGAGCGTCGACAACCTCTTCGTCTTCGTCCTGATCATGGCGAAGTTCGCCGTGCCCTCGCAGTACCAGCAGCGAGTGCTCCTGGTCGGTGTGCTGATAGCCCTCGTCCTGCGCGCGATGTTCATCGCCGCGGGTGCCGCGATCATCACGAGCTTCGCGTGGGTCTTCTACATCTTCGGCGCCTTCCTCATATACACCGCCTGGAAGCTGATCCAGGAAGCGCGGGCCGAGGAGGAGGACGAGGAGTTCGAGGAGAATCGGCTGCTCAAGGCCGCCGAGCGGCGATTCGGCGTGGCCGACCGGTACCACGGCACCAAGCTGTGGATCCAGCAGAACGGCAAGCGCGTCATGACGCCGATGCTGGTCGTGATGCTGGCGATCGGCACCACCGACGTGCTCTTCGCGCTCGACTCGATCCCCGCGATCTTCGGTCTGACCCAGGACCCGTACATCGTCTTCACGGCCAACGCGTTCGCGCTGATGGGTCTGCGGCAGCTGTACTTCCTCATTGGGGGCCTGCTCAAGAAGCTGGTCCATCTCAGCTACGGCCTGTCGGTCATCCTCGGCTTCATCGGCATCAAGCTCGTGCTGCACGCGCTCCACGAGTCGGGGGTCCATGTCCCCGAGATCTCCATCCCGGTCTCGCTCGGCGTGATCTGCGCGGTCCTGGTGGTCACCACGATCACCAGCCTGATCGCCTCCAAGAGGCAGGCGGCGCTCGACGAGGCCAAGAGCGCTCCGAAGGACAGCATCGACGCCTGACCACGTCGGACGTAGGAACAACCATCCCCGGGAGCGGTGCGCGGCGAATTGCCGACCACCGCTCCCGGTGCTTGCTTGGGTGCTGTGTGTTCCCCTGCTCGGGGGGGCGCCCAGGCCGGGTGGAGGTATCCATGAAGTTCGTGCAGATCGTCGACTTCGAGACCGAGCGCATCGATGAGATGCAGAAGCTGGTCGAGGAGGCCGACAAGCGTATGGCCGACCGCAGCGGCGGCCCCACGCACCGCCTCGTCCTCCAGGACCGCAACAAGCCCAACCGCTATCTCGTAGCGATCGAGTTCGATTCGTACGAGGACGCCATGCGCAACAGCAACGACCCCGAGACGACCAAGATGGCGGAGCACATGGCCGCGCTGTGTACCCGGCCACCGTCCTTCACCGACTGCGACGTACGCGAGATGACCGAACTGAAGTAGCGAACCGGTTCCCGAACGGGTTCCTTCGGAGCTGTCTCGGAGCGGGCCCCGTGCCACCGGAGTGCGGGGCCCGCGCACCGGAGTGCGGGGCCCGTGTACGCCTGCGACGATCGCAGCATGATCGCTCGGCTCCGGTCACCCGTGACGCAGTGGACGGCCGTCGTGCCCGTGGTCGCGGTGGTGCTGCTGGCCCTCACCTGGGGCCGTCACCTGCCCGGGGCGGTCGTCGCGCTGGTGACGCTGGTCCTCGCCGGGGCCGTGCTGGCCGCCGTCCACCATGCCGAGGTGGTCGCGCACCGGGTCGGCGAACCCTTCGGCTCACTCGTGCTCGCCGTCGCCGTGACGATCATCGAGGTCGCGCTGATCGTCACCCTGATGGTGGACGGCGGCGCCAAGAGCGCGACCCTGGCCCGCGACACGGTGTTCGCAGCCGTGATGATCACGTGCAACGGCATCGTCGGACTGTGCCTGCTCGTCGCCTCGCTGCGCCACAGGCTCGCCGTCTTCAACCCGGAAGGGACCGGCGCCGCTCTCTCGACCGTCGCGACGCTCGCCACGCTCAGCCTGGTCTTCCCGACGTTCACCACCAGCAAGCCGGGCCCGGAGTTCTCCACAGCCCAGCTCGCCTTCGCCGCGCTCGCCTCGCTGCTCCTGTACGGCCTCTTCGTGACGACCCAGACTGTGCGCCACCGCGACTACTTCCTACCGATCACCCGGCAGGGCGAGGTGATCGACCTGGACGAGCACGCCGGCGTCCCGTCCGCCCGCGACGCCGGGATCAGCTTGGGGCTGCTCGGCCTCGCTCTCGTCGGCGTGGTCGGGCTCGCCAAGGGCGTGTCGCCCACCATCGAGTCCGGCGTCGAGGCGGCCGGCATGCCGCACTCCGTGGTCGGCGTGATCATCGCGCTGCTCGTCCTGCTCCCCGAGACCATCGCCGCCCTGCGGTCGGCCCGCCGCGACCGGGTGCAGACCAGCCTGAATCTCGCCCTCGGCTCCGCGATGGCCAGCATCGGACTGACGATCCCCGCCGTTGCCCTGGCGTCCGTCTGGCTCTCCGGGCCGCTCGTTCTCGGCCTCGGCGCCACCCAGATGGTGCTGCTCGCGCTGACCGTGGTGGTGAGCTCTCTGACGGTGGTTCCGGGGCGCGCGACACCGCTTCAGGGAGGCGTCCATCTGGTGCTCTTCGCGGCCTATTTGGAATTGGCGATCAACCCCTGACGCGGTCACCCAGGCGTTCGCGCGGCGTGGTCCGTCAATCCGCCGCCTGGACGACCGCCAGCCGCGTCACGGGCCGGGTCTCCGGCAGCAGCGCGAAACACCCCAGGCTGAGCAGTGCGATCCCGGTCAGATACGCGGCCACGCCCCACGGGATGCGCGCTCCGCTCGCCAGCGCCGTCGCCACGATCGGCGTGAGCGCGCCCCCGAGGACCCCGCCCAGGTTGTAGCCCACCGCCGCGCCCGTGCAGCGCACCCGGGGCTCGTACAGTTCCGGGAGATACGCGGCGATGACGGCGAACATCGTGATGAACGCGATCAGCGCCACCTGGAAACCGAGGAACATCAGAAGGGGCTCGCCGGTGGCCAGCAGCCCGACCATCGGGAACATCCACAGCGCGGCGCCCGCGCAGCCCGCCAGGCACAGCGGCCGCCGCCCGTAGCGGTCGCCGAGCAGGGCGATCAGGGGCGTCAGAGAGCCCTTCACCACCACGGCGGCCATGATGCAGGTGAGCATGACGGTGCGGCTCACACCGAGCCGCTCGACACCGTAGGCGAGTGCCCAGGTCGTCACCGCGTAGAACACGGCGTATCCGACCGCGAGCCCCCCGGCCGTCAGCAGCACGAGCCGCCAGTGGTCACGCACCACCTCGGCGAGCGGCACGCGCGCGTGGTCCCGCATCTCCAGGAACCGCGGGCTCTCCGCGAGCGAGCCGCGCAGCCACAGCCCCGCTGCCGCGAGCACCCCCGCCGCCCAGAACGGCACCCGCCACCCCCACGCCGCGAACTGCGCGTCGGTCAGTGTCGCCGACAGCACCAGCATCACGCCGTTGGCCAGCACGAACCCCAGCGAAGGTCCGATCTGCGGGAAGCTCGACCACAGCCCGCGCCGCTCGGCGGGCGCGTGCTCGGCGGTCAGCAGAACGGCCCCGCCCCACTCCCCGCCCAGTCCGAGCCCCTGCAGAAAACGCAGCACAAGGAGGAGCACGGGAGCGGCCACACCGATGCTGTCGTACGTCGGTACGCAGCCGACGGCGACGGTCGCCGCGCCGGTCAGCAGCAGCGAGGCGACCAGGACGGGGCGCCGCCCGCGCCGGTCCCCGATGTGCCCGAACAGCACCGAGCCGAGAGGGCGTGCGACGAACCCGACGCCGAACGTCGCGAAGGCCGCCAGCGTCCCCGCCAGTGGTGAGAACGTCGGGAAGAACAGTGGCCCGAGGACCAGCGCGGCCGCGGTCCCGTAGACGAAGAAGTCGTAGAACTCGATGGCTGTGCCGGCGAGCGAGGCGGCCGCGAGCCGCAGCATGGAAGGCGCCCTTACGGTGCGTACGTCGTGCATGCCGCGTCAACTACCCACGGTGACCAACGGTTACGGGGGCGCGTGGTGGTGAGGTCCGCTTCAGTAGGTGACGGTAATGCGCCGGGCAGGACCGTCGACGCGGATCGTGCCTCCGTAGGGGATGACGAGTTGCGGATCGGTGTGGCCAAGGTCCACGTCGAAGACGACCATCATGTCCGGGGCATATATGTCGACGGCCCGGAGCACCGCCTCATGCTGCTCTCGCACATAACGGGCCCTGGCCTCCGCGTCGTTGGGCTGCTCGAACGACCATGCCTTCGGGCGACCCATCACCAGCGCCGGGAAGCGTTGCAGCAGGCCACGCTCGCCCATGCTGCGCAGGATCCAGAAGACGTCGTTTGCCTTGGGCATGTCCTCCGAGGTCTCCAGGAACAGCACATGTCCGTCGTACACCGAAGGATCACGGGCGATCTCACGGTCGGCCATCAGCAGCCAGGACAGGATCTCGATGTTGCCGCCCCAGGACGGGGCCTCTACTACTTGGTCGGGACGGTGCCAGGTCCAGCCGGTGCCCGGTTCCGTCGGGGGCTCGGAGTCGAAGGTCGCCGGGTCGTCCCAGGGACCGTCGACGTCCCGGAAGCGGTCGGCGGGGCGCAGTTCGTACGGCCCGGACGTGAACAGCGCGGCCCGCAGCGACTTTGCGGTCAGCGGATCCATGGCGCCGGGGCGGCCGAACTCGCACATCACCGTTCCACCGTGGTAGCCGACGATTCCGGCGTTCCACAGGTATGCGAGGAGGTTCGTGTTGTCGCTGTAACCGAAGAACGGCTTCGGGTTGGCGCGGATCAACTCCCGGTCCAGCAGGGGCAGCACGGTGATCTGGTCGTCGCCGCCGATCGACGCGATGACGGCCTTGATCGTGGGATCGGCGAACGCCGCGTGGATGTCGTCCGCCCGCTCCCGCGGCGTCGAGCCCATCTTCCGGGTCGTCGGATACTCGACCGGTTCGAGGCCGTACTCCTTGCGCAGCCGCTCCAAGCCCAGTTCGTACGGAAGCGGGAGCAGGCCCGGCAGCGCCGTGGACGGCGAGATCACCGCTATCCGGTCGCCGGGCGACGGCTTGGGAGGGTACGAGGGAGTGGTCATGGGCGGGAGGGTACGGGCGGCCAACACTCCCGTGCACCGTGATAAACCGGGTCCGAGCAGCGGTCCTCAACGGACCGGCAGACCCGAAGGACCGGAGGAACCGTGCCCCGCACCCTCGCCGACGCCCCGATCATGATTCTCAACGGGCCCAATCTGAATCTCCTCGGGCAGCGCCAGCCGGAGATCTACGGCTCGGACACGCTCGCGGACGTGGAGGCGCTGTGTGCCAAGGCGGCGGCCGCACACGGTGGCACGGTGGACTTCCGGCAGTCCAACCACGAGGGCGAACTGGTGGAGTGGATCCACGAAGCGCGCCTGAACCACGCGGGAATTGTGATCAACCCGGCCGCCTATTCGCACACTTCCGTTGCGATCCTGGATGCGCTCAACACCTGTGACGGCCTTCCTGTGGTTGAGGTCCACATCTCCAACATCCATCAGCGGGAGGAGTTCCGGCACCACTCGTACGTCTCGCTCCGCGCCGACGGGGTCATCGCGGGCTGTGGTGTGCAGGGGTACGCGTTCGCGGTGGAGCGGGTCGCGGCGCTGGCAGGCACGGGGCAGGCGGACGCCTGACGGAGGGGTGGGCGGCGGACACACGGACTCCGTCGAGGTCACACGGGCACATGTCCGCACCGCGGGAACGGGTGTCGCAGTCCCGTGAACACTCCACGAGAAGCAAAGCCGTGTGCTCGACAAGAAGCTCTGCCGGGGCCGCCGGCCGAGGGCGGGGATCGAAGGCCGGCGGCCCGTTGCCGCACAGGAGCCGTCATCCTGTGCGGGGCTGCCTTCAGTGGACTGCACCAGTGCCTGCGCCGGGAGCGCGCGCGTGACACCGGCGCGTGCGCTCGGTTCACACGGGGCGCGTGTTTCACGCGCGTGCACCTGAATGCGCGGGCCGCGGCTGGGAGACGCGGAGGGGCGCCGGCGCATGAGTCATGCGCGGCGCTCGCTCATGGGAAGGCGGGGGGCGCGCTCCCAATGGGCGAGGCGTGGGGCGCGTGCCCAAGGGACACGCGCCCTACGCTCGGGCTCACCAGCCGCGCGCGTGCCACTCCGGCAGATGCGGTCGTTCCGCGCCCAGCGTCGTGTCGTTGCCATGCCCGGGGTAGACCCAGGTCTCGTCCGGCAGCACGCCGAAGATCTTGGTCTCGACATCGTGGATGAGGCTGGCGAACGCCTTGGGGTCCTTACGCGTGTTGCCCACACCGCCCGGGAACAGGCAGTCCCCGGTGAACACATGCGGATGCCCGTGCGGGTCGTCGTAGACCAGCGCGATCGAGCCCGGCGTGTGCCCCACCAGGTGGCGCGCGGTGAGTTCCACGTTCCCCACCCGGATCGTGTCGCCGTCGTCGACGAGGACGTCGGTCGGCACCGGGATGCCTTCGGCGTCGTCCCGGCCCGCGTAGGTGCGGGCACCGGTGGCCGCCACGACCTCCGCGAGCGCCTGCCAGTGGTCACCGTGCTGATGGGTGGTCACGACGGACGCGATGCCGTCGTCACCGATGAACGCGAGCAGCGTCGAGGCATCGTTCGCCGCGTCGATCAGCAGCTGCTCGTCGGTGGCCCGGCAGCGCAGCAGATAGGCGTTGTTGTCCATCGGGCCCACGGCCACCTTGGAGATCATCAGGTTCTGCAGCTCATGCACATCGGCAGGGCCGCCGACCTTCACCGCTCCGCTGTACGTCATGACGGCAGCCTATAGCGGGGGGAGGGTGGGAAGCAGGCCGCCGTCGACCGTCAGATCGGCCCCGTCACGGCGCCCCGCGAGCCAGCCGAGGAGCGCGGGCGCCGGGCCTCTCACGGTGACCTCAGGGACACCCTCCGCGTCGCGCCCCGTGCTCCACGCGCGCGTGCCGTCCGTGATCCGCGTGGTCGGCACTTCGGGATGGTCGGCGAAACGGTCGGCAAGGAACTCGATCTCCCGCTCCACGAACTCCTCCGGAAGATCTTCGAGCTCGTACCCGATCCCCAGATCCACATGGTGCAGGTCCACCTCGACCCACCGCCGGAACGGCACCCTGGACGCCGAGTCCGTGACCCCGTTGCGCAGCTCCACCGTGCGTGACCAGTCCGCGGGCGCGTCCGCCGCCTCCTGGAAGCGGGCCGCGCTCTCGCGCACGTCCGCGAGCTGTGCGTCCAGCGGGCGTGGCGCGTCCCGCTCGATGTCGATGTCCCGGGCGTCGCCGGAGACGTACATGGGGCGCCCTTCGAGGACGTTCACGAGAGCGTCCGCGTTGCGGGCGAGGTGGGCGAGGACGTGGCCACGGCTCCAGCCGGGAAGCCGTGACGGCTCGGCCACGGACGCGTTGTCCAATGTGGCGGCTGCGGTGAGCAGCCGTTCGGTCGCGTCACGTACAGACGCCAGGTCGCGCACATGATCAATCATGAGGCCGACCCTAGCCCCGCCACACGTTTGGGTGAAGGTGGTCGACCACCCCCGCAAATCGAATACCCGTGCTATAAGCTCGGGCGCGGCGTCGGGCATGCTGGATGGCCCGGAATTGTTGTGAAGCAGGGAAACCAACCGGCGCTGTCAGTGGCTCCCCCTAGTCTGAAAAGGACGGGGGCCCCGCCCCTGTCACTTCTCTCAAGAAAGGTGCGGACCGGCGTGGCCGACCGTCTCATCGTCCGTGGAGCGCGCGAGCACAATCTCAAGAATGTCTCGCTCGACCTCCCGCGCGACTCGCTCATCGTCTTCACGGGCCTGTCGGGGTCGGGCAAGTCCTCGCTGGCCTTCGACACGATCTTCGCCGAGGGGCAGCGGCGCTACGTGGAGTCGCTCTCCTCGTACGCCCGGCAGTTCCTCGGTCAGATGGACAAGCCGGATGTCGACTTCATCGAGGGCCTCTCCCCGGCGGTCTCCATCGACCAGAAGTCGACCTCGCGCAACCCGCGCTCGACGGTCGGCACCATCACCGAGGTCTACGACTATCTGCGCCTGCTCTTCGCGCGCATCGGCAAGCCGCACTGTCCCGAGTGCGGCCGCCCCATCACGCGCCAGTCGCCGCAGGCCATCGTCGACAAGGTCCTGGAGCTGCCGGAGGGGAGCCGCTTCCAGGTCCTGTCGCCGCTGGTGCGCGAGCGCAAGGGAGAGTTCGTCGACCTCTTCGCCGATCTCCAGACCAAGGGGTACAGCCGGGCCAGGGTCGACGGCGAGACCATCCAGCTCACCGAGCCGCCCACGCTGAAGAAGCAGGAGAAGCACACCATCGAGGTGGTCGTCGACCGCCTCACGGTGAAGGACTCCGCCAAGCGCCGCCTGACCGACTCCGTGGAGACCGCCCTCGGCCTCTCCGGCGGCATGGTCGTGCTCGACTTCGTCGACCTCCCCGAGGACGACCCCGAGCGCGAGCGCATGTACTCGGAGCACCTGTACTGCCCGTACGACGACCTCTCCTTCGAAGAGCTGGAGCCCCGCTCCTTCTCCTTCAACTCGCCCTTCGGCGCCTGCCCCGAGTGCACCGGTATCGGTACGCGCATGGAGGTCGACCCCGAGCTGATCGTCCCGGACGAGGAGAAGTCCCTCGACGAGGGCGCCATCCACCCCTGGTCGCACGGGCACACCAAGGACTACTTCGACCGTCAGATCGGCGCCCTCGCGGACGCACTCGGCTTCCGGACGGACATCCCCTTCGCGGGCCTGCCGCAGCGCGCCAAGAAGGCCCTGCTCTACGGCCACAAGACACAGATCCAGATCCGCTACCGCAACCGGTACGGCCGCGAGCGCGTGTACATGGCGTCCTTCGAGGGTGCCGTGAACTTCGTGAAGCGCCGGCACAGCGACGCCGAGAGCGACGCGAGCCGCGAGCGCTTCGAGGGTTACATGCGAGAGGTGCCGTGCCCCACCTGTGAGGGCACCCGCCTGAAGCCGCTGGTCCTCGCGGTCACCGTCATGGAGAAGTCGATCGCCGAGGTCGCCGCGATGTCCATCAGCGACTGCGCGGACTTCCTGGGCGAGCTGAAGCTCAACGACCGCGACAAGAAGATCGCCGAGCGCGTCCTGAAGGAGGTCAACGAACGGCTGCGCTTCCTGGTCGACGTCGGCCTCGACTACCTGTCGCTGAACCGCGCGGCCGGCACCCTCTCCGGCGGTGAGGCCCAGCGCATCCGTCTGGCCACCCAGATCGGCTCCGGACTCGTGGGCGTCCTGTACGTCCTCGACGAGCCCTCCATCGGTCTGCACCAGCGCGACAACCACCGGCTGATCGAGACCCTGGTCCGGCTGCGCGACATGGGCAACACGCTCATCGTCGTCGAGCACGACGAGGACACCATCAAGGTCGCCGACTGGATCGTCGACATCGGCCCCGGCGCGGGCGAGCACGGCGGCAAGGTCGTGCACAGCGGCCCCTTGAAGGAGTTGCTCACCAACGCCGAATCGATGACCGGCCAGTACCTGTCGCGCAAGAAGGAGATCGCGACCCCGGACATCCGCCGCCCCGCCGACCCGAGCCGCAAGCTCACGGTGCACGGCGCCCGGGAGAACAACCTCCAGGACATCGACGTGTCCTTCCCGCTGGGCGTCCTCACGGCCGTCACCGGTGTCTCAGGATCCGGCAAGTCGACGCTGGTCAACGACATCCTTTACACGCACCTGGCCCGCGAGCTGAACGGCGCGAGGAACGTCCCGGGGCGGCACACGCGTGTGGAGGGCGACGACCTCGTCGACAAGGTCGTGCACGTCGACCAGTCGCCCATCGGCCGGACACCCCGGTCGAACCCGGCGACGTACACCGGAGTCTTCGACCATGTCCGCAAGCTGTTCGCGGAGACGACCGAGGCGAAGGTGCGGGGCTATCTGCCCGGCCGCTTCTCCTTCAACGTCAAGGGCGGCCGCTGCGAGAACTGCTCCGGCGACGGCACCATCAAGATCGAGATGAACTTCCTGCCGGACGTGTACGTCCCCTGCGAGGTCTGCCACGGGGCGCGCTACAACCGGGAGACCCTGGAGGTCCACTACAAGGGCAAGTCCATCTCCGAGGTCCTCGACATGCCGATCGAGGAGGCCCTCGGCTTCTTCGAGGCTGTCCCGGCGATCGCCCGCCACCTGAGGACGCTCAACGACGTCGGCCTGGGCTATGTCCGGCTCGGCCAGTCCGCGCCGACGCTGTCCGGCGGCGAGGCGCAGCGCGTCAAGCTCGCGAGCGAACTGCAGAAGCGTTCCACGGGCCGCACGGTGTACGTGCTCGACGAGCCGACCACCGGTCTGCACTTCGAGGACATCAGCAAGCTCATCGCGGTGCTGTCCGGCCTGGTCGACAAGGGCAACACGGTCATCGTCATCGAGCACAACCTCGACGTCATCAAGACCGCGGACTGGGTTGTCGACATGGGTCCCGAGGGTGGCAACGGCGGTGGGCTCGTGATCGCCGAGGGCACGCCCGAGCAGGTCGCCGGCGTTCCGACCAGCCACACCGGCAAGTTCCTGCGTGAGATCCTCGGCGCCGACCGGATCAGCGACGCGGCCCCCGTAGTAGAGGCAGTAAGCAAGACCGCCGCCAAGAAGGTGGTGGCGGCCAAGGCGACGGCGAAGAAGACGACCACGAAGGCCGTCAACAACACGGCCACCAAGAAGGCGGCCGCGGCCACGAAGAAGACGGCCACCAAGAAGGCGACCCCCGCGAAGAAGACCACGCGGGCGCGCAAGGCCTGACTCGAACAGGCCTTCAGGGTCCCCATCGGACGACCGCGCACGGCCTGACAAGTCCAAGAAATACGGCGCCCCACGGGAACTCCCCGTGGGGCGCCGCGCGTGGCACAGTCCCCCGCCCTGTGCTCGTCGCACTGCACGTCCAGGAGAGCCGAGCGTCCCGCTACACGTCACCGAGCTCGGAGGCGTACGGCGGTTCGGCTCCCGCGCGTGAGCAGGTGATCGCCGCCGCGCGGGCCGCGAAGCGCAGCAACTGGGTCCAGCCGTCGGTGCCGAGGGCTGCCATCGCCGCCGGTGACAGGGCGTCTCGCGCGGCCAGGCCGTGCAGCAGCGCCGCGTTCACCGTGTCGCCGGCGCCGATGGTGTCCACCACGTCGACCGGTTCGCCGGGTACGGAGTGGACCGACCCGTCATGGGTGAACGCCGTCAGGCCGTCGCCACCCTGGGTGATCACCACGGCCGCAGGGCCGGACGCCAACCAGTCGCGTGGGGTGCCCCCGAGCCACCGGGCGTCCTCCTCCGAGAGCTTGAGGAGCGAGACCGAGGGGAGCCAGCTCTTGAATCGGGCCCGGTAGGCGTCCGCGTCGGGGATCAGCCCGGCCCGGATGTTCGGGTCGAGCGCGGTGAACACGCCGCGCGTGGCGGCGGTCCGCATCAGTTCCTCGTATGCGCTCGCGCCCGGCTCCAGGACGAGCGAGCAGGTGCCGAAGGACACCGCCCTGGTGGCGTCGGGGAGTTGGTCCGATGCGGAGAAGAGACGGTCCGCCGTGCCCTCGACGTAGAAGGAGTATGCGGCCGAGCCGTCCGTGCCGATCGAGGCGACCGCCAGGGTCGTCGGCTCCCCTCCGCGCTGCACGGACGACACATCGACGCCCGCCTCGCCGAGACCGCCGAGGAGCGCCTCGCCGAACGCGTCGTACGAGACCCGGGAGCAGAAGGCCGTGGGCGAGCCGAGGCGGCCAAGTGCCACGGCCGTGTTGTAGGGGCCGCCGCCCAGGCGCGGCAGCAGGCCCACGAGGGCGCCCGCGCCCTGCGGTACCAGATCGATCAGGGCCTCACCGGCGACGACGATCACGACTCGGGTCCTTTCCTGTGGCTCTCGGGCCTCTCGGGGCTCTTGGAGCTCTCGGGGCAGCCGCACGACGTGCGATGGACGAAGGCGGAGGGCAGCCGGACGGTACGGCCCGCGCGGCCGGGCGACGCCAGCCGTTCCAGGAGCAGTTGGACGGCCTGGGCCCCGATCTCCTTGCTTGGCTGGGCGATCGCGGTCAGCCGGGGTGTGAACAGGTCCGCCCAGGAGAAGTCGTCGAAGCAGCACAGCGCCAGGTCGTCCGGCACGGCCAGTTCACGCTCGCGCACGGCCCGCAGCGCACCGATGGTCATGGCGTTGTTGGCGGTGACAAGTGCGGTGGGCCGCGTGGCGAGGGACAGCAGAGCGTGGGTGGCCTCCTCGGCGGCATCGGCCTGGGAGTTGCCGTGTGCCACGAGCCGCTCGTCGTACGGGAGTCCTGCGTGGGCGAGGCCGTGACGGTAGCCGGTGATCCGCTCGGTCGTGGTGCTGAGCCCGGGCAGGCCCGCGACCAGCCCGATGCGTTGATGGCCCAGTTCGGCGAGGTGGGTGACCAGCCTTGTCATGGGCTCGGTGTTCTCGGTGCAGACCTGGTCGAATCGGAGGGGGCCCTCGGCGGGGGAGTCGACGAGTCGGTCCAGGAACACGGTGGGCACGTCGTGCTGCTCCAGGTAGCCGAGGAGCTCGGCCGGAGCCGCGGAGGGCGCGATGATCATGCCGTCGACACGTCGCTCGTGCAGCAGCTGGACGACTTTCCGCTCGTGCTGCGGATCGTCGTGCGGATCTGCGATCAGCAGGCTGTAACCGTGCTTCAGGGCGCC
Source organism: Streptomyces albiflavescens (assembly GCF_014645835.1). GTDB lineage: Bacteria > Actinomycetota > Actinomycetes > Streptomycetales > Streptomycetaceae > Streptomyces > Streptomyces albiflavescens. Next base: position 232,784 of record NZ_BMMM01000007.1, on the reverse strand, counting down.
GGCTTCGACGCCCTGAAGGATCTCCGTGAAGTACGGGTTGCTGATAGCCGATACCGCGAGCCCGATGGACCGCGTGCGTGCGGTGACCAGTGAACGGGCCAGGGTGTTGGGCGTGTACCCGAGCTCGTCGATGGCGTCGAGGACTGCCTGGCGCGTCCGGGGCAGCACCGGGCGCGTGTCGTTGAGCACGTGCGAGACGGTCGCGGTGGACACGCCTGCCCGCTGGGCCACGTCGACCATTGTTGCCATGGCGCTGCCTCCCCTGGGACCGGTTGCTAGCAGGGGAACGTATCCCATCCGGCGGCAGACGTAAACGCTTACGTCAATGCGTGCGTAAGCGTTTACGCAGGCGACTGCGCAAGCGATTGCGCATACGTTTACGCATACGTTTGCATAAGCGTTTACGTGCGCATCGTGGAGCGGCCCCCCGCCACGAGCGGAATGATTCACGCCGGTATCGTCGGTGTGCACCGCCCCTACCCGTGTCGGTGTCCACCCCCCGACCAGTGGAGATGCCATGTCCGGCCGTCCGTCAGCGAGCCGCCGTACCGTCCTGCGGGGAGCGGCGCTCACCCCGGTCGCCGGACTCGCCCTCAGCGCGTGCTCCGGTGGCGGTGACGGCGGCGGGACACCCGCGACACCGACCGCGCCGGTCGAGCTGGGTGCGGAGAGTGAGATCGCCAAGGGCGGTGCCAAGCTGTATCGGGATCGGAATGTCGTGGTCAGCCGCACCGAGAACGGCGAGCTCAAGGCGTTCAGCTCGATCTGCACGCACGCAGGGTGTGCCATCAACAAGCTTCAGGGCACGACGCTCATCTGCCCCTGCCACGGCAGTGAGTTCGACGCCGCGACGGGCAAGGTGCTGCAGGCGCCGGCCACCGTGCCGCTGCACGAGCTGTCCGTGGAGACGAAGGACGGGAAGATCGTCGCGGGCCCGGGCGCCTGAAGAGGCCCGCGCAACACCGACCCGGGAGCGGTCACTCCCAGTCCCACCCGATCCCCAGGATCCCCGACCGCACGCGCGCCTCGACCAGATGCACCGAGCGGTGGCGACCGCTCAGCATGAGTTCCTGGCGGCCGCTGCGCGGAGCCGCCGCCGAGTGCTGGGTGAACCGGTGGCAACGTGCGGGCAGTGCCTCCTCGGCGAACCGCACTTGGAGGGCGTACTGCCCGCCCGCGAAGCTGAAGCCGCGGACGTACTCGCTGGACGCACCGGCCGTACCGTCGTCGAAGCCGTAGCGGAACAGGAACGTATCGCCGGCGCGCAGGCGTGTGTCGAAGAGCAGCTCGGCCACGAGCACCCCGGTGTCGTGGTGCCAGCGCACCCGTCCCGTACGGCAGTTCTCCAGGGCGCGTATCGCCATCCGCTCCGGAGCGCATCCCGGGTCTCCGTGGTGGATGGCCACATAGCGGTCCACGCCGTCCCGGTGGGCGCGCACTATGTGGTGCGACTCGCGGCCCAGCAGCTCACGGTGCGCGCCGATCCGTACGCGTTCGTGGTGACCGAGGGTGTGCAGCCCGCCGTCGAGGGGGGACTCCAATTCGGCCAGGAGCCGCTCCAGGACCCCGGAGGCCTCCACGAAGGAGCGGTACGAACGGCCCGCGGGGCGTTCCGGACCGGAGTGCTCGTCCGCCTTGGCAAGCAGCCGGATCAGTGACTCGTCGGGGAGCTGGAGGATCTCCTCCAGGGCGCGGACAGCCCGTAGCGACTCGGGGCGCTGTGGGCGCCGGGCGCCCTGCTGCCAGTAGCTCAGACTCGTGACCCCGACCTTGACCCCGTACCGCGACAGATGGTGCTGTACGCGCTGCAGCGGCAGCCCGCGGGCGGCGATCGCGGCGCGCAGCGCGACATGGAAGGGGCCGCCCCGCAGAGCCGTCTCCAGCTCCGCCGTGGCGACGTCCGCGTGCTGTGTGCCGTGGCGCATGCAGGGGCCTTTCTGTGAATGTTCACTACGGCTGGTCAGGCCGTTCGTGCGGGGTCGTCGGGGTCGCCAGGCCGGCGCGCGCGGTCCGTTCACAGGCGTCTGCCGCCGTTCACGCCCCGAGTTCCCCCGCATTGAAGCGTGTTGACCAAGCCCCGACAACACCTGATGCTCAACATGCTTCACCGCAGAGTCCGGACGCCACGGCCTCGGCTGCGACAGCCCTCGCGTACAAGCGCCTGAACAGCACCATGCGGGCCCAGCAGAAGGGCGACCGGGGAAGACGAGACGCGTTGCGCGGCCTTGGGCGCCCCGTCTGCTGCCGGGCGGACTCGCCCCGCTCCGCCCGGTGGTCGCAGTGGTGACCAGGCCCCAGCAACTCCTGTATCGCCCGTACCGAAGGCGCCGACTTGTGGAGGAAGCCGCGGGCCGAACTGGCCGCGACGAGTTCCTGGAAGTCCTCCAGGGACTGCGACGAGATGAGGATCACGGCGGGCACGGACCGACCGCCGTCGTTTCTCGATCCGTCCGTGTCCGCCATGTCTCCCGCAGCCCTTTGACCGTCCGTCCGACCCGCCGCCCCTCGCCCGGGGCGGCCGTCCCTTGCGTCCGCACTGCGCGGTCCGTGCGTCTGCACTGGCGGTCCGTGCTGGCGGACGGTGCGTCTGCACTGGCGGTCCGTGCGTCCGCACTGGTTCGAGCATCCCGCCGGAAGGTCCCCGTGTCGTCACGGCCGGCACCCCTTTCGGCTTCCGGCCAGCCGTAACCTCGGGGGTCCGGCAGGCTGTTGGGGCGCACCGGACGGGTCGGGCAAGGGGAGCCGGGACCACGGACGCATCGCGGCAGCCCGGGCGGGGACGGCTTGTCCTCGCCGCCGACGACGTCCTCTCAGGGAGGGTCTGGCGAGCCTGTGCGAGCGCGTCGGCTACGGGGTGATCGGGCAGGCCGGCGACGCCGCGCGGCTCCTGGAGCTGGTCGCCGACGAGCGCCCCGATCCGGCGATCATCGACATAAGGATGCCGCCGTCCCACTCGACCGAGGGGCTCAAGGCGGCCCGCGATCCGAGCAGCGTCCCACCACCGGCATCCTGGTCCTGTCCGCCTACGTGGAGGTCGAGGGCGCCCTGGAGCTGCTGTCCGGCGGCCGCAAGGTCGGATACCTCCTCAAGAGCCGGATCACCGTCGTGGACGAGTTCATCGAGACACTCGACCGGATCCACCAGGGCGGCTCGGTCGTGGACCCCTCCCTGGTGCAGGAGCTGGTCTCCGCCCGGCGCCGTGCCGATCCGCTGTCCTTCCTGGGCTCCCGAGAGCACGAGGTCCTCGCCCTCATGGCCGGAGCCGGTCCAACGCGGGAATCGGCCGCCGCCTGTGTTCACCGAGGGCACCGTCGAGAAGCACGTTCGCAGCATCCTGGGGAAACTCCGCCTCCAGGAGGAGCCCGACGACCACCGTCGTGTCCTCGCCTCCCTGACCTACCCGGAGTCGACCTACCCGGAGTCGCGCTGAGGCAGGGCCCCGGGCCTTGTCCACAGGGTCGCCGCGCTGTCAGCCCTCGCCAGTAGGGTGTGAGACATGGCCGATCCCTCCAGCTACCGCCCCAAGCCGGGACAGATCCCGGACTCTCCCGGGGTGTACAAATTCCGCGACGAGCACCGCCGGGTGATCTACGTCGGAAAGGCGAAGAGCCTGCGCCAGCGCCTGGCGAGCTACTTCCAGGACCTGGCGAACCTGCACCCCCGCACCCGCACCATGGTCACGACGGCCGCGTCGGTGGAGTGGACGGTCGTGTCCACGGAGGTCGAGGCGCTTCAGCTGGAGTACTCCTGGATCAAGGAGTTCGACCCCCGGTTCAACGTCAAGTACCGCGACGACAAGAGCTATCCGTACCTCGCGGTGACGATGAACGAGGAGTTCCCGCGCGTGCAGGTGATGCGCGGCCACAAGCGCAAGGGCGTGCGCTACTTCGGTCCGTACGGGCACGCGTGGGCGATCCGCGACACCGTGGACCTGCTGCTGCGCGTCTTCCCGGTCCGCACCTGCTCCGCCGGCGTCTTCAAGAACGCGGCCCGCACCGGCCGCCCCTGCCTCCTCGGCTACATCGGCAAGTGCTCCGCACCCTGCGTCGAGCGCGTCTCCGCCGAGGAACACCACGACCTGGCCGAGGAGTTCTGCGACTTCATGGCCGGGCGTACGGGGACGTACATCCGCCGACTCGAAAAGCAGATGACGGACGCGGCCGAGGAGATGGAGTACGAGCGCGCGGCCCGCCTGCGCGACGACATCGAGGCCCTGAAGAAGGCCATGGAGAAGAACGCGGTCGTGCTCGCCGACGCGACCGACGCCGACCTGATGGCCGTCGCCGAGGACGAACTGGAAGCGGCCGTGCAGATCTTCCACGTACGCGGCGGTCGTGTGCGCGGCCAGCGCGGCTGGGTCACGGACAAGGTGGAGGCCGTCACCACAGGTGACCTCGTCGAGCACGCGCTCCAGCAGCTCTACGGGGAGGAGACGGGCGACTCCGTCCCCAAGGAAGTGCTCGTCCCGGCGCTGCCCGACCTGGTGGAGCCCGTCCAGGAGTGGCTCACCGAGCGCCGCGGGTCGAACGTGTCGCTGCGCATCCCGCAGCGCGGCGACAAGAGGGCGCTCATGGAGACCGTGCAGCGCAACGCTCTCCAGTCGCTCGCGCTGCACAAGACCAAGCGTGCCTCCGACCTGACCACGCGCTCGCGTGCCCTGGAGGAGATCGCCGAGGCACTCGACCTGGACAGCGCACCTCTGCGGATCGAGTGCTACGACATCTCGCACCTCCAGGGCGACGATGTCGTGGCGTCGATGGTCGTCTTCGAGGACGGGCTCCAGCGCAAGAGCGAGTACCGGCGTTTCCAGATCAAGGGCTTCGAGGGCCAGGACGACGTCCGCTCCATGCATGAGGTGATCACCCGGCGCTTCAGACGCTACCTCGCCGAGAAGGAGAAGACGGGGGAGTGGGCCGACGGCGAGAGCGGGCTCACCGAGGAGGACGGCCGCCCCAAGCGCTTCGCCTACCCCCCGCAGCTCGTCGTGGTCGACGGCGGTCAGCCCCAGGTCGCGGCAGCCAAGAAGGCCCTCGACGAGCTCGGCATCGACGACATCGCCGTATGCGGCCTCGCCAAGCGCCTGGAGGAGGTGTGGCTGCCGGACGAGGACGACCCGGTGGTCCTGCCGCGCACCAGCGAGGGCCTGTATCTGCTTCAGCGGGTCCGTGACGAGGCCCACCGTTTCGCGATCACCTACCAGCGCACCAAGCGGGCCAAGCGCTTCAGGTCGAGCCCGCTGGACGAGGTGCCGGGCCTGGGCGAGACGCGCAAGCAGGCGTTGATCAAGCACTTCGGCTCGGTGAAAAAGCTGCGATCCGCGACAATCGACCAGATCTGTGAGGTTCCCGGCATAGGCCGCAAGACGGCCGAGACGATCGCCGTGGCCCTCGCCCAGGCGGCCCCGGCCGCACCCGCCGTGAACACGGCGACTGGAGAGATCATGGGAGACGAGGAAGACGGGGAGCCCGAAACGACGGCGGGCTCCTCAGAGGAGCCCGTGACCGCGGGCGCCTCGGACGAGCGACGGGGGCAGGAGAGATGACCGAGAACGACGCGCGCCAAGAGGAACGCCCGACACAGGGCCAGGAAGTACAGGACGCACACGAAGCGCACAAGGAAACAGGCGAAGATCACCTGGAGCACGAAGCACCCCAGGAAGACGGAGCACAGGTGGGTACGGGTAACGAATCGGCCGGGGTTCCCGAGGCGGCCATCCCCGAGCTGGTGATCATCTCCGGTATGTCCGGAGCGGGTCGGTCGACGGCCGCCAAGTGTCTGGAGGACCTCGGCTGGTTCGTCGTCGACAACCTGCCGCCCGCGCTGATCCCCACCATGGTGGAGCTCGGCGCCCGCTCCCAGGGCAACGTGGCCAGGATCGCGGTCGTCGTCGATGTCCGCGGCCGTCGCTTCTTCGACAACCTCCGCGAGTCCCTGGCCGACCTGGAGTCGAAGCACGTCACGCGGCGGATCGTCTTCCTGGAGTCCTCCGACGAGGCCCTGGTGCGCCGCTTCGAGTCCGTGCGCCGCCCGCACCCCCTCCAGGGCGACGGCCGCATCGTCGACGGCATCGACGCCGAGCGCGAGCTGCTGCGCGAGCTGCGCGGCGACGCCGACCTGGTGATCGACACCTCCAGCCTGAATGTGCACGAGCTGCGCGCCAAGATGGACGCCCAGTTCGCCGGCGAGGAGGAGCCCGAGCTGCGGGCCACGGTCATGTCCTTCGGCTTCAAGTACGGCCTGCCGGTCGACGCCGACCTGGTCGTGGACATGCGTTTCCTGCCCAACCCGCACTGGGTCCCCGAGCTGCGCCCCTTCACCGGCCTGAACGAGGAGGTCGCGGCGTACGTCTTCAACCAGCCCGGCGCCAAGGAGTTCCTCGACCGCTACGCCGAGTTGCTCCAGCTCATCGCGGCGGGGTACCGGCGTGAGGGCAAGCGCTATGTGACCATCGCCGTCGGCTGCACCGGCGGCAAGCACCGCTCGGTCGCCACCTCCGAGAAGCTCGCCGCCCGTCTCGTCTCCCAGGGCGTGGAGACCGTGGTCGTGCACCGGGACATGGGGCGCGAGTGACCGGACGTGCTGCTCCGCGGCTGAGCAGGCTGCGCCGCGTCACCCCCGAAGGGCGCGGTGGCAAGCCCGCCGAGGCGCGCGGTGCGAAGCCGCGCCGCCGGGGCACCCAGCCCAAGGTCGTCGCCCTCGGCGGCGGCATGGGTCTGTCCGCCTCGCTCGCCGCGCTGCGCCGGATCACCGGCGACCTCACCGCCGTCGTCACCGTGGCCGACGACGGCGGCTCCAGCGGGCGCTTGCGCGACGAGCTGGGCGTGCTGCCGCCCGGCGACCTGCGCAAGGCCCTGGCCGCGCTGTGCGGCGATGACGACTGGGGCCAGACCTGGGCCCGTGTCATCCAGCACCGCTTCCAGTCCCAGGGCGCCCTGCATGAGCACGCGGTCGGCAATCTGCTGATCGTCGCCCTGTGGGAGCAGCTCGGCGACCATGTCCAGGCCCTGGACCTGGTCGGCAAGCTCCTGGGCGCGCACGGCCGCGTGCTGCCCATGTCGGCCGTACCTCTGGAGCTCCAGGCCCTGGTCAAGGGACACGACCCGGAGCGGCCGGACGACGTGGAGACGGTACGAGGGCAGGCGACGGTGGCGCTCACGCCCGGTGAGGTGCAGTCCGTGCACGTCGTGCCGCACCACCCGCCGGCCGTCCCCGAGGCCGTGGCGGCCGTGCTCGACGCGGACTGGGTGGTCCTCGGCCCCGGCTCCTGGTTCTCCTCGGTGATCCCGCACCTGCTCGTGCCCGAGTTGCTCGACGCCCTCATCCAGACGAAGGCGCGCCGGGTACTCTCGCTGAACCTCGCTCCGCAGCCCGGAGAAACCGAAGGCTTCTCCCCGCAGCGTCATTTGGAGGTTTTGGGACGACACGCCCCTAAACTCGCCCTGGACGTGGTGCTGGCCGACGAGGCCGCCGTGCCCGACCGCGACTCACTCACCGACGCCGCCAAGCGGTTCGGCGCCGCGGTCGAGCTGGCGCCGGTGGCCAGGACCGATGGATCTCCGCGGCACGACCCGGAGCTGTTGGCCGCCGCGTACGACCGTATTTTTCGGATGCATGGAAGGATCGGCCCATGGCGATGACGGCAGCGGTGAAGGACGAGATCTCCCGGCTCCCCGTCACCCGGACCTGCTGCAGAAAGGCGGAGGTCTCCGCCATTCTGCGGTTCGCGGGCGGCCTTCACCTGGTGAGCGGCAGGATCGTGATCGAGGCGGAGCTGGACACCGCGATGGCGGCGCGCCGCCTGAAGCGGGACATCCTGGAGATCTTCGGCCACAGCTCCGAGCTGATCGTGATGGCGCCCGGCGGTCTGCGCCGCGGCTCCCGCTATGTCGTGCGCGTCGTCGCGGGCGGCGACCAGCTGGCCCGCCAGACCGGGCTCGTCGACGGCCGGGGCCGCCCGATCCGCGGTCTGCCCCCGCAGGTGGTCTCGGGGGCCACCTGCGACGCCGAGGCGGCCTGGCGCGGGGCGTTCCTGGCGCACGGCTCGCTGACCGAGCCTGGCCGTTCCTCCTCCCTCGAGGTGACCTGCCCGGGCCCTGAGGCCGCGCTCGCGCTGGTCGGCGCCGCCCGCCGCCTGTCGATCGCGGCGAAGGCCCGCGAAGTGCGCACCGTGGACCGTGTCGTCGTACGCGATGGAGACGCGATCGGGGCTCTGCTCACCCGTCTCGGCGCGCATGAGTCCGTGCTGGCCTGGGAGGAGCGGCGGATGCGCCGCGAGGTCCGCGCCACGGCGAACCGGCTGGCCAACTTCGACGACGCCAACCTGCGGCGCTCGGCCCGCGCCGCCGTCGCCGCCGGGGCCCGGGTGCAGCGCGCCCTGGAGATCCTCGCCGACGAGGTGCCGGAGCACCTGGCGGCCGCCGGACGGCTGCGCATGGAACACAAGCAGGCCTCCCTGGAGGAGCTGGGCGCGCTCGCCGACCCGCCGCTGACCAAGGACGCCGTGGCAGGCCGTATCCGTCGGCTGCTCGCCATGGCCGACAAGCGGGCGCAGGACCTCGGCATCCCCGGTACGGAGTCGAACCTCACCGAGGAGATGGCGGACAACCTCGCAGGCTGATCCCCCGATTGACCACAAGAAGTCAACACGCCGGTGCCGACGCCCACTTGGACCGTCGGCACCGGCGTTTGCGAGTCCGTGAGGCACCCTTGACTCGATCATGAAGTGTCATGAGCCTGGCATCTGTTCGCTGCTGTGGCGGACCAGTGCAAGGGGGGCTCATGAGACGAAGAGCGAGAGCGATCCTCGCTACGGGCGCGCTCCTGCTGGGCGGTGCGGGCATGGCGCCCATCGCCCAGGCGCAGAGCGGCAGTTCACCCAAGCCCGACGCGAACGCCGTGAAGGTGTTCCGCGCCGAGGTCACGAAGCAGCAGATACCCCTGCTGCTCGCGGCCGGACAGGACGGCCACGAACTCGGCGACACGACCTGGAAGAACGGCAAGAGCACCGTCGAGGTCTACGTCACCGACCAGCAGGCCGAGAAGCTGGAGAAGCAGGGCGTCGAGCTCACCGAGCACACGCTCTCCGCCAAGGCCGAGGACCGCGTCGAGGACGCGGCCCAGGGCGTGTTCCGTCCCTACAGCGGAAAGGGCAATCTCCAGGAGGAGATCGTCAAGACGGGCGAGGCCCACCCCGGCCTCACCAAGGTCGTCTCCATCGGCAAGACCGTCAACGGCCAGGACATCCTGGCGCTCAAGCTGACCAAGGGCGCGAAGAGGACCAAGGACGGCGCCAAGCCGTCGGTGCTGTACATGTCCAACCAGCACGCGCGCGAGTGGATCACGCCCGAGATGACGCGGCGTCTGATGCACTATTACTTGGACAACTACTCGACGAACAAGCGCATCAAGAAGATCGTCGACTCCACCGAGCTGTGGTTCGTCCTGTCGGCCAATCCGGACGGCTACGACTACACGTTCAAGGGCACGGACGAGCGCCAGTGGCGCAAGAACCTGCGGGACGTGAACGGCGACGGTGCCATCTCCACCGGCGACGGCGTCGACCTCAACCGCAACTTCGCCTACAAGTGGGGCTACGACGACGAGGGTTCGTCCCCCAACCCCACCAGTGAGACCTACCGCGGCACGAGCCCCGCCTCCGAGCCCGAGACCAAGGCCCTCGACGCCTTCGAGAAGCGCATCGGCTTCACGTACGGCATCAACTACCACTCGGCCGCCGAGCTGCTCCTGTACGGAGTGGGCTGGCAGGTGGCGACGCCGACACCCGACGACGTGCTCTACAAGTCGCTCGCCGGGACGCCCGAGAACTCGGCGATCCCGGGCTACCACCCGCAGGTCTCCTCGGAGCTCTACACCACCAACGGCGAGGCGGACGGTCACGCCGGCAACGTCAACGGCTTGGCGATGTTCACCCCCGAGATGTCGACCTGCCAGACCGCGTCGAACCTCGACCCGGGCGACGCCTGGAACGCGGCCGACTGCGCCTCGGTCTTCACCTTCCCGGACGACGAGAAGCTGATTGAGCAGGAGTTCGAGAAGAACATCCCGTTCGCGCTCTCCGTGGCCGAGACCGCGGCCCACCCCGACCGGCCGTCCTCCTCGGTCGGCATCGACGCCCCCGACTTCACCCCGGCCGCCTTCTCGACGTCGTACTCCCGCGGCGCCGACCAGGAGGTCTCCGTCGTCGCACGCAAGTCCGTACGTGACAAGGAGCTCAAGTACCGCGTCAACGGCGGCCGTACACAGGACATGGCGCTCGGGGCCTGGAAGGGCGGGGAGACCTACGGCGGCAAGGACAACCTCTACTTCGACGAGTACCGCGCCAAGGTCCAGGACGGCGACCCGGGCGACAAGGTCGAGGTCTGGTTCACCGGCGAGACGAAGAGCGGGAAGCCCACCTCCAGCACGCACTTCACGTACACCGTGGCCGAACGGCCGCGTGCCGACACGCTCGTGGTCGCCGAAGAGGGCGCGACCGCCACACAGGCGCAGGCCTACGTCGACGCGTTGAAGGCCAACGGCAAGAAGCCCCTCGTCTGGGACGTCGCGACCCTGGGCGCGCCGGACGCGCTCGGCGTGCTCGACCACTTCAGGACGGTCGTCCACTACACGGGCGCCGTACGGCCGGGCAATGCCACGCAGCTCCAGCTGCGCGCCTTCCTCAACGAGGGCGGCAAGCTGATCGAGGCGGGCGAGCTGGCCGGCGGCAGCGTCGACCTCGGCGGCGGCACCTTCTCGAACGACTTCAGCCAGTACTACCTGGGCGCTTACTCCCGTACGTCGACTCCGGGGGCCACCGGCTACACCGGCTCCGGGAAGCTCGCCGGCGTCACGGGGACGCTCGGCGACGCGCCCGGCAACCCGCTGAACGCGGCGGGCACCTACGGCGTCACCTCGGACTCGCTGCCCGCCGCGCAGTACCCGCAGTTCGGGTCGAGCGCGGGAGCGGGGCAGTTCGCCGGGACCGTCAACCCGTACGGGCCCTACGAGGGTTCTTCCATGGCGGCCGCGGTCCACACCGACGACGCCTACAAGCGCCTCACCCGGACCATCGATCTCACCGGTGTCAGTGCGGCCGACAAGCCGACGCTGCGCTCGCAGCTCCTGTGGGACACCGAGCCCGGCTACGACCACGCGATCGTCGAGGTCCACACGACCGGGGCGGACGACTGGACGACACTCCCCGAGGCGGGCGGAGCCACCAGCTCCACCGTCCCCACGGAGTGCGAGGCCTTGTTCCTCGCCAGGGAACACCCCTGGATCAAGCACTACCTGACCGTGAACTCGGCGGGCTGCACCAGCACCGGCACCAGCGGTGCGTGGAACAGCTTCACCGGCGCCTCCAGTGGCTGGCAGCAGGTCAACTTCGACCTGAGCGCGTACGCCGGCAAGTCGATCGAGGTCTCGTTCAGCTACATCAGTGACCCGAGCGCGGGCGGCCACGGCCTCCTTGTCGACAACGCCTCCCTCGTCGTCGGCGGCACCGCCACCGGGACCGAGGGCTTCGAGTCCTCGCTCGGTCCCTGGAGCGTCCCCGGACCGCCCGCGGGCAGCCCGGCCGTCCTCAAGGACTGGGCGCGCTACGGCGAGCTGTTCAAGACATACGGAGGAGTCACCACGGACGACACCGTGCTGTGGGGCTTCGGCCTGGAACACGTCACCGCGGCGGCCGACCGCGCGGCCCTCATCAAGAAGGCGCTCACGGCCCTGAGTCGTTGACCCTGAGTGACGAGCTCGTCAACACGGAGGTGTTCCGTACCCCTACCGGTGGGTACGGAACACCGTGCCGTGTATGGGGCATCTCGATGTCACCACAGACGCCTCAGGGAGGTAGGGTCGTAGGCGGTCGGGGACATCCCATACAACTCGCCGGCGTCTGAGTCGGCGCACCTAACGAGGAGATCGGTTCGTGACGATCCGCGTAGGCATCAACGGCTTTGGCCGCATCGGTCGTAACTACTTCCGCGCGCTGCTGGAGCAGGGTGCTGACATCGAGATCGTGGCTGTCAACGACCTGGGTGACACCGCGACCACCGCTCACCTGCTGAAGTACGACACCATCCTGGGCCGTCTCAAGGCCGAGGTGTCGCACACCGCCGACACGATCACCGTCGACGGCCACACCATCAAGGTTCTGTCCGAGCGCAACCCCGCCGACATCCCGTGGGGCGAGCTGGGCGTCGACATCGTCATCGAGTCGACCGGCATCTTCACGAAGAAGGCCGACGCCGAGAAGCACATCGCCGGCGGCGCCAAGAAGGTCCTGATCTCGGCTCCGGCCAAGGACGAAGACATCACCATCGTGATGGGCGTCAACCAGGACAAGTACGACGCGGCGAACCACCACGTCATCTCCAACGCCTCCTGCACCACCAACTGTGTGGCGCCGATGGCCAAGGTGCTCGACGAGAACTTCGGCATCGTCAAGGGCCTGATGACGACGGTCCACGCGTACACGAACGACCAGCGCATCCTGGACTTCCCGCACTCGGACCTGCGTCGCGCCCGCGCCGCCGCCGAGAACATCATCCCGACCACGACCGGTGCCGCCAAGGCCACCGCCCTGGTCCTCCCGCAGCTCAAGGGCAAGCTGGACGGCATCGCCATGCGCGTCCCGGTCCCGACCGGCTCGGCCACCGACCTGGTCGTGACCCTGCAGCGCGAGGTCACCAAGGACGAGGTCAACGCCGCGTTCAAGAAGGCCTCCGACGACGGCGACCTCAAGGGTTACCTGTCGTACACCGAGGACCCGATCGTCTCCTCGGACATCGTCGGCGACCCGGCCTCCTGCACCTTCGACTCCTCCCTGACCATGGTCCAGGAGGGCAACTCGGTGAAGATTCTCGGCTGGTACGACAACGAGTGGGGCTACTCCAACCGCCTCGTCGACCTCACGGTCTTCGTCGGCAACCAGCTCTAAGTCCCAGAGCAGGCACCTCGATGTGAGCACAGGGCTCGGGCAGCGCAAGGCCGCGCTGTCCGGGCCCTGTGCCACGTACTGATCGATCAGCCCTCTCGGATCACAAGAGCATTCCTAGGAGCCCACTCATGAAGACGATCGACGAACTTCTCGCCGAAGGCGTGGACGGCAAGCGGGTCTTCGTCCGCGCCGACCTGAACGTGCCGCTGGCCGACGGCCTCATCACGGACGACGGCCGCATCCGCGCCGTTCTGCCCACCATCAAGGCCCTCGCGGAGGCGGGCGCCAAGGTGGTCGTCGCCTCGCACCTGGGCCGCCCCAAGGGCGCGCCGGACCCGGCCTTCTCCCTGCTGCAGCCCGCCGAGCGCCTCGGTGAACTCCTCGGCGCGCCCGTCGCGTTCGCCCAGGACACCGTCGGCCCCGCCGCGCACGGCGCCGTGAACGGTCTGGAGCCCGGCCAGGTCGCGGTCATCGAGAACCTGCGCTTCAACGCCGGTGAGACGTCCAAGGACGACACCGAGCGCGGCGAGTTCGCCGACCAGCTCGCTGCCCTGGCCGATGTCTACGTAGGCGACGGTTTCGGCGCCGTGCACCGCAAGCACGCCTCCGTGTACGACCTCCCGGCGCGCCTGCCGCACTACGCCGGCTACCTCATCGCCACCGAGGTCGGCGTCCTGAAGAAGCTCACCGAGGACGTCCAGCGCCCCTACGTGGTCGCGCTCGGCGGCGCCAAGGTCTCCGACAAGCTCGCCGTGATCGACCAGCTGCTCGGCAAGGCCGACCGGCTGCTCATCGGCGGTGGCATGGCGTACACCTTCCTCAAGGCCCAGGGCCATGAGGTCGGCATCTCCCTCCTCCAGGAGGACCAGATCCCGGCCGTCAAGGAGTACATGGAGCGCGCGGAGAAGAACGGCGTCGAGCTGGTCCTCCCCGTCGACGTCCTCGTCTCCACGGAGTTCCCGGACCTGAAGACGAAGGCCCCGGCCAACCCCACGACCGTCGCCGCGGACGCCATCCCGGCCGACCAGGAGGGTCTCGACATCGGTCCTGAGACCCGCAAGCTGTACGCCTCGAAGCTCGCCGACGCGGCCACCGTCTTCTGGAACGGCCCCATGGGCGTCTTCGAGCACCCCGACTACGCCGAGGGCACCAAGGCGGTCGCCCAGGCCCTTCTCGACTCCCCGGCCTTCACGGTCGTCGGCGGTGGCGACTCCGCCGCGGCCGTTCGCATCCTGGGCTTCGACGAGAAGGCATTCGGCCACATCTCGACCGGCGGCGGCGCCTCCCTCGAATACCTCGAGGGCAAGACGCTCCCCGGCCTCGCCGCACTGGAGGACTGACCCCAATGAGCACGCGCACGCCGCTGATGGCGGGCAACTGGAAGATGAACCTCAACCACCTCGAGGCCATCGCGCACGTCCAGAAGCTCGCCTTCGCCCTGGCCGACAAGGACTACGAGGCCTGCGAGGTCGCCGTCCTGCCGCCCTTCACCGACCTGCGCTCCGTGCAGACCCTGGTCGACGGCGACAAGCTCAAGATCAAGTACGGCGCCCAGGACCTCTCGGCGCACGACTCCGGCGCCTACACCGGAGAGATCTCCGGTGCGATGCTGGCCAAGCTGAAGTGCACGTACGTCGCGATCGGGCACTCCGAGCGCCGGCAGTACCACCACGAGACCGACGAGCTGGTGAATGCCAAGGTCAAGGCCGCCTACAAGCACGGTCTGACCCCGATCCTGTGCGTCGGCGAGGAGCTGGACGTCCGCGAGGCGGGCAACCACGTCACGCACACGCTCGCGCAGGTCGAGGGCGGTCTCAAGGGCCTCCCGGCCGAGCAGGCCGAGTCGATCGTGATCGCGTACGAGCCCGTCTGGGCCATCGGCACCGGCAAGGTCTGCGGCGCCGATGACGCCCAGGAGGTCTGCGCGGCGATCCGCGGCAAGCTCGCCGAGCTGTACTCGCAGGAGCTGGCCGACCAGGTCCGCATCCAGTACGGCGGCTCGGTGAAGTCCGGGAACGTCGCCGAGATCATGGCGAAGCCCGACATCGACGGCGCCCTGGTCGGCGGTGCCTCGCTGGACGCCGACGAGTTCGTCAAGATCGTCCGGTTCCGCGACCAGTGAGCCGAGCAGTGAGTATGCGCTAGCGACGATCCGTCGTACCCTTGCGGGGGCCAGGTGGTGTACCACCCGGCCCCCGTCGTCCATCCAGTTCCGAGGAAGTTGGTCCAGCCGTGGTTTTGGGGTTCTCGATCGCCCTGATCGTCTTCAGCCTGCTGCTGATGCTGCTGGTGCTGATGCACAAGGGGAAGGGCGGCGGCCTCTCCGACATGTTCGGTGGCGGCATGCAGTCGTCCGTCGGTGGCTCCTCGGTCGCCGAGCGTAACCTCGACCGCATCACCCTGGTGATCGGTCTGCTCTGGTTCGCGTGCATTGTCGTGCTCGGCATCCTGATGAAGGTCAACAACTGATCACCGGCTGACATCGGTACGGCAGCACAACTGCACATTAAGCAAGCACATTCCGCACGTAAGGCCCCATGTCCGGTGCACGCCCTCGGGCGCGGCCTATCATGGGGCTTGCGTCTAGAGGCGGGGGTGTAACTCCAATCACTGGACGCGCGTTGGGCCTTACGTAGACTGAGGCGCTCGCAGCGAAGCGTCACGCCGACTCGCTTCGCGGCACCATCACGCAGGGAGTTACGACCGTGGCAAGTGGCAACGCGATCCGAGGAAGCCGGGTCGGGGCGGGGCCGATGGGCGAGGCCGAGCGCGGCGAGTCCGCACCCCGGCTGCGCATCTCCTTCTGGTGCTCCAACGGGCACGAGACGCAGCCCAGCTTCGCCAGCGACGCGCAGGTTCCCGACACCTGGGACTGCCCGCGCTGCGGCTTCCCCGCCGGACAGGACCGGGACAACCCGCCGGACCCGCCGCGCACCGAGCCGTACAAGACGCACCTCGCGTATGTACGGGAGCGACGCAGCGACGCGGACGGCGAGGCGATCCTCGCCGAGGCGCTCGCCAAACTGCGGGGCGAGATCTAGAAGTTGAGAACCGGCCGGGCACCTGTGGGTGCCTGGCCGGAGCCGTTTCGTACGGTTCTCGCGGCGCGCGGCCGTCCGTGACCGGATCCGCCGGGGCCGATTGTCAGTGGTGCCCTCTACGGTTCTTGAAGTGGCGGAACCGTAGGGGGCGTTGTGACGACGGCAGACGTGGCGGGCGTGCGGGCACCCGCGTGGCGCGGGGGATTCGGGCGGTTGTGGACCGCGGCCGTGGTGTCGCGGTTCGGGGACGCCCTGCGCGCTGCCGCTGCTCGCCGTGCGGCTCACCGACGATCCGCTCGTCATCGCCTCCGTGACGGCCTGCGGCTATCCGTGACGCGCTGGCTGCACACGGGGAACGCGGGATACGCGGCCGCGATGACGGCGTACTCCGCGGGCAGCTTCTGTGGCGGCTTCGTCGCCCAGCGTGTCGCCCACCGGATCGGGCGGGCCCGCAGCCTGCTCCTGGCGGGGTGCGTCCAGACGGCGTCCCTGGTGCTCATGGGCACCGTCCGCCATCTGGGCGCTCTCCTTGTGGGCATGATGCTGCTCGGCGTGATGAACATGGTGTGGAACGTCAACCAGGTCACGCTGATGCAGCAGCGCAGCCCGGAATCCATGGTGGGCCGCGTCAGCTCCGCGTTCCGCACGGCCTCGACCTCGGGGGCCCCGCTCGGCGCCCTGCTCGGCGGCACGGTGGCGGCGGCGTACGGGCTGAACGGTCCGGCACTGTGCGCGGCCGCGCTCTTCGTCCTTGCCGTCAGCTCGCTGATACCTGCGCTCAAGCCGGACGTATCTGTTGTTGAGCCGGACGACGGCGCGACGACAGCTCACGTCAAGCCCTGATCAATTAGGTTGGGACCGGCAGCGGGGCAAGGTACGCAGCACACGCAGGAAAGAGGCGGAAGTCCGAGATGAACGCAGAAAGCCGTACCAGGCTCAACCAGACGCCCGAGTGGACCGCTCTGGCCAAGCACCGCGAGGAGTTCGGGGACACCCGTCTGCGGGACCTGTTCGCGACCGATCCCGGGCGCGGCTCCGGCTACACACTCCAGGTCGGCGATCTGCACGTCGACTACTCCAAGCACCTGGTCACCGACGAGACGCTGCGGCTGCTGCGCGACCTCGCCGCGGCGACCGACGTCTTCGGGCTGCGGGACGCCATGTTCCGCGGCGAGAAGATCAATGTCACCGAGGACCGGGCGGTGCTGCACACCGCGCTGCGCGCCCCGCGCGACGCGGTGATCGAGGTCGACGGCGAGAACGTCGTCCCGGCGGTGCACGCCGTGCTCGACAAGATGGCCGACTTCGCCCAGCGCGTCCGCTCGGGTGAGTGGACCGGGCACACCGGCAAGCGCATCAAGAACGTTGTCAATGTCGGCATCGGCGGCTCCGACCTCGGTCCGGCCATGGCGTACGAGGTGCTGCGCTCCTTCACCGACCGCGATCTGACGGTCCGCTTCGTGTCGAACGTGGACGGCGCCGACCTGCACGAGGCGGTGCGCGACCTGGACGCGGCCGAGACGCTGTTCATCATCGCGTCGAAGACGTTCACCACCATCGAGACGATCACCAACGCGACCTCCGCGCGCAACTGGCTGCTGACCGAGCTGAAGGCCGGTCAGGAGGCCGTCGCCAAGCACTTCGTGGCGCTGTCGACCAACGCCGAGAAGGTGTCGGACTTCGGCATCGACACGGCCAACATGTTCGAGTTCTGGGACTGGGTCGGCGGGCGGTACTCGTACGACTCGGCGATCGGTCTGTCGCTGATGATCGCCATCGGTCCGGACCGCTTCCGGGAGATGCTCGACGGGTTCCATCTCGTCGACGAGCACTTCCGCACCGCGCCCGCCGAATCCAATGTGCCCTTGCTGCTGGGCCTGTTGGGCGTCTGGTACGGCAATTTCTTCGACGCCCAGTCGCACGCCGTGCTGCCGTACTCGCACTACCTGTCCAAGTTCACCGCGTACTTGCAGCAGCTGGACATGGAGTCCAACGGCAAGTCGGTGGACCGCGACGGGCGTGAGGTGGAGTGGCAGACGGGCCCTGTGGTGTGGGGCACGCCGGGCACCAATGGGCAGCACGCCTACTACCAACTCATCCACCAGGGCACGAAGCTGATCCCCGCCGACTTCATCGGCTTCGCCGAGCCCGTCGCCGATCTGCTGCCGGGTCTGGTCGCCCAGCACGACCTGTTGATGGCGAACTTCTTCGCGCAGACGCAGGCGCTGGCCTTCGGCAAGGCGCCGGAGGAGGTGCGCGCCGAGGGGGTGGCCGAGGAGCTGGTCCCGCACAAGACGTTCAAGGGCAACCACCCGACGACGACGATCCTCGCGCGTGAGCTGACCCCGTCGGTCCTGGGCCAGTTGGTCGCCCTCTACGAGCACAAGGTGTTCGTCCAGGGCGCGATCTGGAACATCGACTCCTTCGACCAGTGGGGCGTCGAGCTCGGCAAGGTCCTCGCCAAGCGCGTCGAGCCGGCCCTGACCGAGGGCGCGGAGGTGCCCGGGCTGGACGAGTCCACCAAGGCGCTGGTCGCCAAGTACCGTGAGCTGCGCGGCCGGTAGGCCAACCGGGGTGTGGGAAGCGGGCGGCGGGAGTCCGTCCGCTTCCCGTAGACTCCCCGTCGGTCACGCAGCGGCGACTCGGGGGAGTGGAAGTTGGCCGGTATGCGCGGAAACTGGATGAGTGACAGGCTGACGCTGCGCTCGATCCTGCAGCCGAAACAGGTGGCGCAGGCGTTGTACCACCCGGCGTGGATCCCGGAATCGGTCGATCCGTCCGTGGATCGGCTCAAGAAGGCGCGCATCATCGCCGGAGCGGTCGCGGCCTTCGGCGTGTACACCTTCGTGCAGCGCAAGTTCGACTTCGAGGAAGTGCTGGAGAACATGCTGACGGCGTGCGCCGTCGTGCTGCTCATCACTCCACTGACGGTCGCCGTGATGCTCTTCGTGTGGCGGCGCACCGGGACCGTCCGCCAGCTGCGGGTGCCCCTCGTCAATTCGCTCAAGCTGCTGCTGTTCTTCATCGGCTCGGCCGTCGGGACGGTGTCCCTTTTGCTGTGGTCGACCTCGCTCCCGGCCGCCGGGATTGTGGTGCTCGGTATGATCGCGCTCTGGCTGTTGGGCATGGTGGCCTACGGAGCGGTGCAGGTGTCCGGGAACTTCTTCGGTACGGCCGCCGTCCACCGGTGCCTGCCGCCGCTGCTCGCCACGGTGACGACATGGCTCATGGCGCTGCCGGATCTGCTCACGGGCGACCTGCACGGGCTCAGCTTCACGTTGGGCATCGTCTTCATCCTGGGTGCGCCGGTGACGGTCACGGCCATAGCAGCCCTGGAGATGAACCGGCTCCGCCGCCGGTACGGGATCCGGCTGGGCGCCCATCCCGCGACACTGCCGGCGCCGCGCCCGGCGCAACCGCCGGCGTACCCGCCGCCCAACGGGTTCGTGCCGCCGCAGGGGAATCCGTATCCGCCCGGGAACCCGTACGCCCCGTACCCGCCACAGGGACATCCGTACGCCCCGAACCCGCCGGGCAACCCCTATGGGCCGGGGACGCCGCAGAACCCGCCCCCGTACCCCTACGGCCAAGGACCGTACGGGTCCTGACCGGGCTCAGGCCACCGCGCTCAGGGTGTCCGCCAGTCGCCGTCGGGCCGCTCGCGCCGCGGGCAGGGCGGCGAGTCCGGCGGCGCCCAGCACGGCGGCCGAGCCGAACAGCAGAAGCAGCGCGGGGGACGGCCCCTGGGCGATGCCGGCGCCGATGCCGCTCGATCTGCCCTGGGCGTCGATCAGCCAGTGCGCGAGGGGCACCCCCAGCGCCGTCCCGACGACGACCGCTGCCGAGGCCGTGCACCCTGTCGCCGTCACGGTGACCGCGGTGATCTGCCGCGGAGTCAGCCCGATCGCCTTCAGCGCCAGCAGATCCCGCTCGCCCTCGCGCACGGTGCCGCCGATCGCGGTGAGCAGTTCGATGAGCCCGATCAGGGCCAGCACGGCGATCAGCCCGACGACGACGCCGCGCAGTGGCGAGAGCCCGTCGGCGGGGTTGGTCACGGTGTGCACGTCGAAGCGTCCGTGCGCGGCCGTGGCCAGCTCGGTGGCCACCTTGTGCGGGTCGGCGCCGGGACGCAGCTGGAGCTGGTAGAGGGTCGGCCGGAGGTCGGGGTCGTTCTCGCGGAGGGTGTCGAGCGAGGTCGAGATGACCCGGCCGCCGTTCTCCGGCACGATGCTGCGGCCCACGATGTGCAGGATCTGCGGCTGAGCGCCCACCGTTATCCGCACCCAGTCGCCGACCCGCGCGTCCAGCAGATCGAGCAGTCCCTGACCGGCCACCGCCTCGTCGCGTCCGCGCGCGGGGCGGCCCTCGGCCAGCGAGAAGGGGTAGGGATCCTGGCGGGTGCCGAGGCCGCGCAGAGCGATCGTGCCCGTCTGGCCGGGGACGAGCGCGGCCACCTCGACGCCCGGGTGGACGGCGGTGACCTGCGGGTTCTGGGCCAGCAGGGCCCGTACGCCGGGATCGCTCAGGGTCTCGTCGGCCCGCACTGTGAGCGCCGACGTCAGACCGATCTGCTCGGGCCTGCTGTGGAAGCGGTCGATGGTGGTCCACGCGCTCATGGCCACCACGATGAGCAGCAGCGGCAGGGCGAGGCGGGCGACCGTGGCCAGCGAGCGCGGCCGTCGCGTGAACGCCTTGTGCCAGCCCAGGACCAGCGCGGACGGCAGCCGCAGCCCGAGTGCCCCGCGCGCCAGGCCCGACAGCCTCCCGCCGATCGGCGCGGCGGCCCGCAGCGCCGGCACCGGCGGCACCCGTCCGGCGCGCCACGCGGCGAGTCCGGTCGTCGCGGCGATGAACAGCATCGCGCCCACGGGTATCGCGACGAGGGCCGCGGTGTGCCCCGGCAGCCCTTGCCATACGCCGACCGCGTCGCCGAGACGTCCCGGAATCCGGCTGCCCAGCGTCTCGCAGAGCGCGGCGGCGAGCACAGCGCCCAGCAGCGCGAACGCCACGTGCTGGAGCAGGAAGATGCGCACCACCTGGCCGGGGGTGAAACCGATCGCCTTCAGCACCGAGATGTCCCGCAGATGGCCGCGGATACGGGTGCCGATGGCGCCGTGCACGGCGAGCGCGGCGGCGAGCAGCGCGCCGAGGCCGAACAGACCCAGCACCTGCCCCAGCAGCCGGTTGTCGCCCTGTGCCTCGGCCCGTGCCTGCTGCCATTTGGAGACCTCGGTGACCGTTCCGGCGCCGAGGAGGGTGACGGCCCGCTGGACGGCATAGTCGGTGTCGTCGGGATCGGTCAGCCGCAGCCCGATCACCTGGCCGGCGCGCCCGGCGGTGTGCTGCACGGTGGACGGGAGCGCCCATACGAGGCCCGAGCGCTCGCCGGGGCTGTAGCGCGGCTCGGCGCTGTCGGCGACGCCCAGGACGGTCAGGGTCCGTGCGGTGCCGGGCACGGTGAGGGTGTCGCCCGGCTCGGCCCACAGCGCGCGGGCGAGGCTGCTCTCCAGGACCACGCCGTTCGGCGACGCGGGGTCGAGCCAGCGGCCGGAGGTCAGCAGTGGGCGACCCATCGAGGGGGGTTCGACGGCGCCGCGCAGTTCCACGGAGGCGCGGGTGCCGCGCGATTCGACGGTGGCGGCGGTGGTGGGGTACGGGCCCGCCACGGACTCGACTCCGTCCAGATCGGCGAGCCTCGGCGCATCGGCCGACGGGCCGGTGTGGATCCATGCATGCGCACCGTGCGACTGGGTGAAGTCGCGTTGCCAGGGGTTGGTCGCGTACCCGAAGAGCGCCGTGGCCAGCAGCAGCGAGGCGACGATCCCGGCGGTGGCCAGCACGATGAACAGCGCCTCACCGCGATGCGTCCGCAGATCGGCGTGCGCCCAGCGCAGAGTGGC
>NZ_BMMM01000007.1:88698-210830 GCF_014645835.1 Streptomyces albiflavescens | reverse complement strand
GAAGGATGCATGGGCAGGGGCTTGTGCACGAGGGAAGAGCGCATCGGCAGGGGCTCGCGCACGAGGGGCCAGGCCCTGGCCAGAGGCTTGGACAGGGGGGAGCAGGTCTTCGACAGAGGCTTGCGCACGGCGGCTCAGTCCTTCAGTTCCAGCACACCGGATATCCCCACGCCCCGCGACGGTGTGCCGTCGAGCGCCGCGTCGTCGGCGATGCGGCCGTCGAAGAAGCTGATCACCCGGTCCGCGGCGCTCGCGAGCCGTGCGTCATGCGTGACCAGCAGGATGGTCTGGCCGCGCTGGTGGAAACGGGACAGCAGCCGGGTCACCTCGCGGGTGCCCTTGCTGTCGAGGCTGCCCGCGGGTTCGTCGGCGAGCAGCAGCGGCGGATGGTTGACCAGGGCCCGCGCGAGTGCGACGCGCTGCTGCTCGCCGCCGGACAGTTCGCCCGGCATGCTGCGCTCCTTGCCCTCCAGGCCCAGTTCGGCGAGGAGCTCCTCGCGCTCGGCGCGCGCCTGCTTGGGGGAGACCCCGGCGAGCAGGGCGGGCAGTTCGACGTTGTCGGCGACCGACAGGTTCGACACCAGGTTGAAGAACTGGAAGACGATGCCGATGCGGCGCCGGCGCTCGACCGCCCAGCGCGCCTCGCTGTACGCGTCCGTGCACTCGCCGTCCAGCCAGACGCTGCCGGAATCCGGTCGCTGGAGCCCGCCGAGCAGATGCAGCAGGGTCGACTTCCCGGCACCGGAGGGGCCCGTGACGGCCACGAACTCGCCCTTTTGCACGGCGAGGTCCACGCCGCGTACGGCATGCGCGGGCGCGCCCTCGCCATGGTGGGTCTTGACCAGGCCCTCGGCGCGCAGCACGGGGGCGTCCTCGGCGCGCGGCGAAGGAGGGGTGCGGCTCATTCCAGCTCCTCCAACTCCTCCTGGCAGCGCTCCAGCCAGTCGAGATCGGCCTGCAGATGCAGCATGGCGCCCTCGATGAGCAGCTGAGAGATGCGGTTGTCCCGGCTCTCGGCCGCGGCGAGCTTCGACAGATCGCGCATGGTGTTCAGATACTGGCGCCGCTGCTTGTTGATCAGGGCGATCTGATCGGCGAGACCGGTCTGCGGTGCGAGCGCGAGCTTCATGAAGAACTCGTCCCGTACGCGCGGCTCGTCCGCCGTCTCCTCGTACCAGGCGCGCAGCGCCTCACGCCCGGCGTCGGTGAGGTGATAGATCTTCTTGTTGGGCCGGCTCGACTGCTCGACTTCCTCGCCCGCGATCAGTCCCGACTTCTCGAGGCGGCCGAGTGTCACATAGATCTGGCCGACGTTCGGCTGAGGGTACGCGGCACCCAGCAGTTGCTCAAGGTCCTGTTTGAGCTCGTAGCCATGGGCGGGTCCGCGCGCCAGCAGGGCCAGGAGGGACAGCCGCACTCGTGCTCTCCTCCCCGCATCCTTGTCATGTGCCGCAGGCCCAGGTGCCCGAGGCCAATGTGCCGCAGGCTCTAGTATCGCCCATACCTAACAGGTATACATGGCCTCTGACTCCGGGCGAAGGTGCCCGGTGCCGGTGTACAGGGAGGAACCTATGCGGTGGATACGCGCCGCCGGTAGGGGCCTCCTGGTCGCGGCGGTGGTCCTGTCCGGTTACGTCGCCTCGGGCGGGCGCTCGGACGGAGCGCACGGCGAGGGCCGCGGTCCGCTCACCCTCGCCACCGCCGGTGACCTCACGAACTATTTGGGTCCACTGCTCGACGGCTGGAACCGCACCCACCCCGGCGAGAAGGTCACCCTCGTCGAACTCCCGGACTCCGCGGACGAGACCCACGCGCAGATGACCACCGACCTGCGCGGTGGCGACCGTAGCCGCTTCGACGTCCTCAACATCGACGTCGCCTGGACCTCGGAGTTCGCTGCCGCGGGCTGGATCTCCCCCTTGCCCCGCGGCCGCTTCCCGCTCGGCGGTTTCCTGCCGCCCGTGGTGGACACGGCGACGTACGACGGAAGGCTGTACGCCGTCCCGTACGTCACCAACGCCGGCCTCCTCCTCTACCGCAAGGACATCCTGGCCAAGGAGGGTGTCGCGCCCCCGCGCACCTGGGCCGAGCTGGAGAAACAGGCGAAGACCATCGCGCCGAAGTACGGACTCGACGGCTACGCGGGCCAGTTCCTGCCCTACGAGGGGCTCACCGTGAACGCCGCCGAGGCGGTCTACTCGGCGGGTGGCACGATCCTCGGCGACGAGGGCGAGCGCGTCACGGTCGACTCCGCGGCGGCCCGTGAGGGCATCGGCTTCCTCGCGGACGGCGTGCGCGACGGCTGGATCCCGAAGAAGGCGTTGACGTACAAGGAGCAGGAGTCCAAACAGGCCTTCCAGGACGGCCATCTCCTCTTCCTGCGCAACTGGCCGTACGCCTACGTCAGTGCCTCCGCCAAGGGCTCGGAGGTCGCCGGGAAGGTTGGCGCGGTGCCGCTGCCCGGACCCGACGGGCCGGGGACGAGCGTGCTCGGCGGCTCCAATCTCGCGGTCAACACGCATGCCCGGCACCCCGACTCGGCCGCGCGCCTGATCGCGTACCTCACCAGCGAGCGGGTACAGCGGCAGGTCCTCACGCGTGGCGCGCTGCCGCCCGTACGGGCCGACTTCTACCAGGACCCGGCGCTGATCCGGGAGTTCCCGTATCTGCCGACGCTGCGCGCGAGCGTCCTCGCGGCCGCGCCGCGCCCCAAGAGCCCGCGGTACGACCAGGTCAGCCTGGCCGTGCAGGCCGTCGTGCACGACGCGCTGACCGGGCACCAGACGCCCGAGGCGGCGGTGCGCCGGCTGGCCCGCGAGCTGGCGGACATCTCGCGTCGGGGCTGAGCCCTCTTTTCGCCGCACTCGACGGCTCCTAGTTACATGTTAGGTAACGCGCCTGTCTCATCTTCGGTTTTCACGGTAGAAAAGTCGGCATATAAAGACCCAACTCCCAGACGTGTGACACCTACTCGTTGACACTCCTGCAACACGCCTACTTAACATGCATGCATAACCGGAGGCACGCACAGACAGGTCAACGGGTGAAGCTCAACACGCACCGCTGGTGGCGCGACGCAGTGATCTACCAGGTGTACGTCCGGAGTTTTCTGGACAGCACCGGGGACGGCATCGGCGATCTCGCCGGAGTCCGGGCCGGACTGCCGTATCTGAAGAAGCTCGGGGTCGACGGCATCTGGCTGAGCCCCTTCTACCCCTCGCCGCAGCACGACCACGGCTACGACGTCGCCGACTACTGCGACGTGGACCCGCTCTTCGGTGACCTCGCCGAGTTCGACCTGCTGATGACGGACGCCCGGCGCCTCGGCGTCAAGGTGCTCCTGGACATCGTCCCCAACCACTGCTCCAGCGAGCACCCGTGGTTCCAGGAGGCACTGGTCTCGGCGCCGGGCAGCGCGGCCCGCGCCCGCTTCCACTTCGCCGACGGCCGGGGCCCGGACGGGGCCGAGCCGCCCAACAACTGGCACGCCATGTTCGGCGGCCCCGCCTGGAGCCGGGTCACCGAGCAGGACGGCACGCCCGGCCAGTGGTACCTGCACATGTTCACGCCCGAGCAGCCCGACCTGAACTGGCGCAATCCCGAGGTCGGCACCCACTTCGACCACGTGCTGCGCTTCTGGCTCGACCGGGGAGTCGACGGCTTCCGCATCGACGTGGCCGCCGGGCTCTACAAGCACCCGGACCTGCCGGACTCGCCCGACCCGGAGGCCGATGCCCGCACCCGCGACTCGGTCAACCCGCTCGCCTGGAACCAGCCCGAGGTGCACGACGTCTGGCGCCACTGGCGGTCGGTGTGCGAGGAGTACACCGGCCGGGACGGCAGAGAGCGGCTGCTCGTCGGCGAGGTCTCCGTGCGGACCGCCCGCGAACACGCCCAGTACGTACGCCACGACGAGCTGCACCAGGCCTTCTTCTTCGACCTGCTCAGCGCGCCGTGGAACGCCGACGCCTTCCGCAAGGTCATATCCGAGGCCATGCAGGACATCGCGGGCACCGGCTCGACGGTCACCTGGGTGCTCAACAACCACGACCAGGTCCGCACCGTCACCCGGTACGGCGAACTCGGTACCGAGGGCAGCGGCCTCGGCGCCGCCCGCGCCCGTGCCGCCGCGCTGCTGATGCTGGCACTGCCCGGAGCCGCGTACATCTACCAGGGCGAGGAGCTCGGGCTGCCCGAGGTCGTCGACCTGCCCGACGACGTGCTCACCGACCCGATCTTCCGCCGGACCGGCAGCCGCGCCAGGATCCGCGACGGCTGCCGGGTGCCGCTGCCCTGGTCGGGACATGCCTCGCCGTTCGGCTTCACCTCGGGCGTCGAGAGCGCCAAGCCGTGGCTCCCGCAGCCCGCCTACTTCGCCGAGTACGCCACCGACCGCGCCCTCGCGGACACCCGCTCCTTCTGGCACCTCTACCGCGACGGACTCCAACTGCGCGCGGGATTGCCCCAGTTGGGCGAAGGCGTGCTGCGCTGGCTGGACACCCAGCCCGGCGTCCTCGGCTTCGTCCGCGGTGACGGCCTGGTCTGCGCCGTCAACTTCGGTACGGCGCCCACGCCCGCGCCGGTGTCCGGCACCCCGCTGCTGTCCAGCGGCCCCTGCGCGCCCGGCGTCCTGCCCGGCTCGACGGCCGCCTGGTGGATCAGCGACTGCACCAACCCCTGAGCCCCACGACCCACCGACGGGTGAGCCCCACCCCCACCTGATTGCCGATTGCCCGTCATTTTGCCCGTCAGTTTCCCCGCCCTCGAAGGGACATCAACGATGATGCGACGACGTACGACCCTGCTCGCGAGCTGCACCGCCCTCGCCCTCGCCCTCGGCGCGACCGCCTGCGGAGGCGGCCCCGTCTCCGCGGGAGGTGGCGGCAAGTCGCTCAGCGGCCAGACGATCACCGTGGCCGGTGTCTGGTCCGGCAGTGAGCAGAAGAACTTCCAGAAGGTCCTGGACGCCTTCACCGAGAAGACCGGTGCCAAGACCCAGTTCATGTCCACCGGCGACAACGTCTCCACCGTCGTCGGCAGCAAGATCGAGGGCGGCAACGCCCCCGACGTGGTGATGGTCCCGCAGGTCGGTGTCCTCCAGCAGTTCGCGAAGGAGGGCTGGCTCAAGCCGCTGTCCAAGACCACCGAGCAGTCCGTCGACAGCAACTACGCGAGCGTGTGGAAGAACTACGGCAGCGTCGACGGCACCCTGTACGGCCTGTACTTCAAGGCCGCCCACAAGTCGACCGTCTGGTACAGCCCCGATGCCCTCGACCAGGCGGGCGTCAAGCCGCCGACGACGTACGACGCGATGCTGAAGGCCGGGCACACCGTCTCCGAGTCGGGCCTCGCGGCCTTCTCCGTCGCGGGACAGGACGGCTGGACGCTCACCGACTGGTTCGAGAACATCTACCTCTCCCAGGCCGGACCCGAGAAGTACGACGCCCTGGCCGCCCACAAGATCAAGTGGACCGACCCGACCGTGGTCGAGGCCCTCACCACCCTCGGCAAGCTCTTCAAGGACAAGCAGCTGATAGCCGGCGGCCAGAAGGAGGCGCTGAACACCGACTTCCCCGGCTCCGTCGAGAAGGTCTTCGGGCCCAAGCCCGAGGCCGGCATGGTCTACGAGGGCGACTTCGTGGCCGGTGTCGCCAAGGACCAGTTCGGCAAGAAGATCGGTGAGGACGCCAACTTCTTCCCCTTCCCGGCGGTCGGCGGCGGCAAGGCGCCCGTGGTCAGCGGCGGCGACGCGGCCGTCGTCCTCAAGGACGGCAAGAACCAGAAGGCCGCCATGCAGTTCCTGGAGTACCTGGCCACCCCCGAAGCGTCGGCGGTGTGGGCCAAGGCGGGCGGATTCCTCTCCCCGAACAAGAAGCTCGACCTCTCCTCCTACGGCGACGACGTCACCCGCGAGACTGCCAAGTCCCTTGTCGCCGCCGGGGATTCGGTCCGCTTCGACATGTCCGACCAGGCCCCTGCCGCGTTCGGAGGAACCAAGGGCGCCGGTGAGTGGAAGCTCCTCCAGGACTTCCTGCGCGACCCGTCCGACCCGAAGGGGACCGCGGCCAAGCTGGAGAGTGCGGCGGCCAAGGCATACCAGGGCTGATCATCATGACCGCCACGCTCCTGAAAGAGGCGAGCCCGCCGCCGGTCGCCATGGCCGACCGCCGGCGGCGGGCCCGGCGACGCGGCCGCGTCATCGCCCTCGCCTTCGTCTTCCCCGCCCTGCTCCTGCTCGGCGCGCTCGTCGTCTACCCGGTGCTGTTCTCGGTGGGCCGCAGTTTCTTCGACGCCTCCGGCACCCGGTTCGTGGGCGGCGACAACTACACAGAGATGTTCCGCGACCCCGCCACGCTCAAGGCCGTCCGCAACACCGCGATCTGGGTGGTCGTCGCACCGGCTCTGCTCACCGGGCTCGGCCTGATCCTCGCCGTTCTCGTCGAGAAGGTGCGCTGGGCCACGGCGTTCAAGCTGCTGCTGTTCATGCCGATGGCCGTCTCCTTCCTCGCCGCGGGCATCATCTTCCGGCTCGCCTACGACGAGGACCCGGACAAGGGCGTTCTGAACGCCGCTGTCGTCTCCGTGCACGACGCCTTCAAGGGGACCTCGTCGTATCCGACCGCCCGCGCCCGTGACGGCCAGGGCCTGACCAAGGGCGCCGACGGCTCGTACGGTACGACCGCTGCCGCGTCCCCTGGCCACACCGTCGACCTCGGCCTGGTCGGCATCCTCCCGAAGGACCTGCCGCAGGGCGCGCGGCCCGCTTACCCGGCCGCGGCCCAGCAGGCGGCCGTCGACGAGATACGCGGCGTCGCCTATCTGGACTTCACCCGCGGCGGGGGAGGGCAGCAGGGCAAGGTCGACCGGCAGGAGAGCGGGCTGCCGGAGATGAAGGTCGAGGCGGTGCGCGACGGGAAGACCGTCGCGAGCACCACCACCGCGGACGACGGCTCCTTCCGCTTCCAGGGCCTCGGCTCGGGCTCGTACACCGTGCGGCTGCCCGCGTCGAACTTCGCGCCGCCGTACCAGGGCGTCTCCTGGCTGGGCCCTGCGCTTGTCACGCCCGCCATCATCGGCGCCTACCTGTGGATCTGGACCGGCTTCGCGATGGTCCTGATCGGCGCGGGGCTCGCCGCGCTGCCGCGGGACGCCCTGGAGGCGGCCCGGATCGACGGGGCGAACGAGTGGCAGATCTTCCGCAGGATCACCGTTCCGCTGCTCGGGCCCGTCCTCACCGTGGTCTTCGTGACGCTGGTCATCAACGTGATGAAGGTCTTCGACCTCGTCTACATCATCGCGCCGGGCCCGGTGCAAGAGGACGCCACCGTGCTGGCCACCCAGATGTGGCTGGTGTCCTTCGGCGGCGGCAACAACCAGGGCCTGGGCAGCGCACTCGGGGTGCTGCTCCTGCTCCTGGTGATCCCCGCCATGGTCTTCAACGTCCGCCGTTTCCGAGGGAGTCAACGATGAACGCGCTCAGGCGAGGGCTCGGCAACAGCCTGGTGCAGGCGTTTCTCGTCGTCGTGGGCCTGGTGTGGCTGACCCCGCTCGCGGGACTCTTCGTGTCCTCGCTGCGATCCGCTCAGGACACGGCGAAGGGGGGCTGGTGGACCGCCTTGAAGAGCCCCGGGCAGCTGTCCTTCGACAACTACTCGGCGCTGCTGGGCAATTCGGGGATGACGCGGGCGTTCTGGAACACCGTACTGATCTCCGTCCCGGCGACCTTCCTCGTCGTCGTGCTCGCCGCGCTCGCCGGATACGCCTTCGCATGGCTGGACTTCCCGGGGCGCGAGCCGCTCTTCCTGCTGGTGGTCGCGCTGTTGGTGGTGCCGGTGCAGATCGGTCTGCTCCCGGTGGCGAAACTCTTCGGCCAGCTGGGCCTGTTCGGCA
The DNA here is from genome assembly GCF_014645835.1 of Streptomyces albiflavescens. GTDB lineage: Bacteria > Actinomycetota > Actinomycetes > Streptomycetales > Streptomycetaceae > Streptomyces > Streptomyces albiflavescens. Next base: position 202,940 of record NZ_BMMM01000007.1, on the reverse strand, counting down.
CGATTCCGGGTGTCGTCCTCTTCCATGTGTCGTACGGGCTGCCGTTCGCGATCTTCCTGTTGCGCAACTACTTCGCGGAGATGCCTCGGGAGATGCTGGAGGCGGCGCGCATGGACGGCGGCACCGAGTGGCGTATCTTCACGCGACTCGTGCTGCCGGTGGGGCGGCCGGCCATCGCGAGCCTCGCCATCTTCCAGTTCCTGTGGGTCTGGAACGACATGCTGGTCGCGCTGCTCTTCGCCGACAGCTCCTCGCAGCCGCTGACGGTTGAACTCCAGTCGCAGATACGGCAGTTCGGAAGCAACATCGATGTGCTGGCGCCCGGCGCGTTTCTCTCCCTGGTGGTGCCGGTGGTCGTGTTCTTCGCCTTCCAGCGGCACTTTGTGCAGGGAGTGATGGCCGGGTCGGTGAAATGACCCGGCCCCGGACCGGTCTGTCGGCTGCGGGTGGGTGGGGCTGTTCGCGCAATTCTTCAGGGACGCGGGGAACCGCGCAGTCTTTTGAGCGGAGCGGGGGTCTGGGGGCGCAGCCCCAGGTACGGGAGTGGGTAGGGGCGGCGGGGGCGAATCAAACCCCGCCGCCCCTACCCTCCGGGCTCAGGCCGAAGCCGGCGGATACAGCGATCGCGGCAGCTGGGAAGCCGCTGCCGCGTCCAGGAGCCACAGGGTGCGGGAGCGGCCGTAGGCGCCCGCTGCCGGGGCCTGTACCTCGCCCGCGCCCGACAGGGCGATCGCCGCGGCCTGGGCCTTGTCCTCGCCCGCTGCCAGCAGCCACACCTCACGGGCGGAGCGGATCGCGGGGAGGGTGAGGGAGACGCGGGTCGGCGGGGGCTTCGGTGCGCCGTGTACGCCGACCACCGTCCGCTCCGTCTCCCGCACCGCGGGGAGCTCCGGGAAGAGCGAGGCCACGTGGGTGTCGGGACCGACGCCCAGCATCAGGACGTCGAAGGTCGGCACGGAACCGTGGTTCTCGGGCCCGGCGGCCTTCGCGAGCTCGGTGGCGTACGCCTCCGCCGCCGCGTCCACGTCGGCGCCGTACGGACCGTCGGACGTCGGCATCGAGTGCACCCGCGCGGGGTCCAGCGGCACCGAGTCCAGCAGCGCCGCGCGGGCCTGCGTGTCGTTGCGGTCCGGGTCGCCCTCGGGCAGGAACCGCTCGTCGCCCCACCACAGGTCGAGGCGGCCCCAGTCGATGGCATCCCGCGCGGGCGCGGCGGCCAGCGCGGCCAGGAGGCCGTTGCCGTTGCGGCCGCCCGTGAGCACGACCGAGGCGTAGCCGCGCGAGGCCTGCGCGTCCACGATCTTCGTGATCAGCCGGGCCGCGGCGGCCTGAGCCATCAGCTCCTTGTCGCGGTGTACGACGAGCTGCGGGGTGCTCACTTCGCGGCCGCCTTCTTCGCGGGAGACTTCTTGGCCGCGGCCTTCTTGGCCGGAGCCTTGGCGGAGGCCTCGGTCGCGGTGGCCTCGGAGGCGGAATTCTCCGCCTCCGACGCGTTCAGGCGGTCCACCCCGTACCGCAGCGCCGACGCGTACGTGTCGTCCGGGTCGAGACGGCGCAGCTCCTCCGCGATCAATTCGGACGTCTCGCGGCGCTTGAGCGCCACCGCGCGGTCGGGCTGCCCCTCGATGGACAGGGTCGCCAGGGAGCCGTCGGCGCGGTCCAGGACGATCGGGCCGCAACTCGTGTCCAGCCGGACGCCGGTGAGGCCGGGACCGGAGGACAGGGAGCGCTTGACGGGCACGTCGAGTCGGTCCGCGAGCCACATGGCGAGCAGCTCGCAGCTCGGGTTGAACTCCTCGCCCTCCACCTCGACCGCGTCCACCTCGCAGGTGACCTGGTCCAGAGCTGCGGCCAGCATCGAGCGCCAAGGCGTGATGCGGGTCCAGGCGAGGTCGGTGTCGCCCGGTGTGTAGGCGTCGGCGCGGGCGCTCAGCTCCCGTACCGGTGCTTCGGCCGCGTAGGTGTCGGTCACGCGGCGCTGGCCGAGCGCGCCGAGCGGGTCCTTGGCCGGGTCGAGCGGCGCGTTCACCGGCCACCAGACGACGACGGGAGCGTCCGGCAGCAGCAGCGGCAGGACGACCGACTGGGCGTGGTTGACGACCTCGCCGTACAGGCGCAGCACCACCGTCTCGCCGGTGCCGGCCTCCGCGCCGAGTCGCACCTCGGCGTCGAGGCGTGACTTCGTGCGGTCGCGGGGCGAGCGCGAGACCCGCCTGATGACCACGAGGGTGCGCGAGGGGTGCTCGTGCGAGGCCTCGTTGGCGGCCTTCAGGGCGTCGTAGGCGTTCTCCTCGTCGGTGACGATGACGAGGGTGAGCACCATGCCGACGGCGGGCGTGCCGATGGCGCGGCGGCCCTGCACCAGCGCCTTGTTGATCTTGCTGGCCGTGGTGTCCGTGAGATCGGTCTTCATGGGCGACGCCAGCTCCGTCCGTCTGCCTCGAGCATTTCGTCCGCCTCGACGGGGCCCCACGTACCCGCGGGGTACTGCGCGGGCTTGCCGTGCTTGTCCCAGTACTCCTCGATCGGGTCGAGGATCTTCCAGGACAGCTCGACCTCTTCGGTGCGCGGGAAGAGGTTCGAGTCGCCCAGCAGGACGTCCAGGATCAGGCGCTCGTACGCCTCCGGGCTCGACTCGGTGAAGGACTCGCCGTACGCGAAGTCCATCGAGACGTCCCGGATCTCCATCGAGGTGCCGGGCACCTTGGAGCCGAAGCGGACCGTGATGCCCTCGTCGGGCTGGACCCGGATGACGATCGCGTTCTGGCCCAGCTCCTCCGTCGCCGTGTGGTCGAAGGGGGAGTGCGGGGCGCGCTGGAAGACGACCGCGATCTCGGTGACGCGTCGGCCGAGGCGCTTGCCGGTGCGCAGGTAGAAGGGGACGCCCGCCCAGCGGCGGTTGTCGACCTCAACCTTGATCGCGGCGTATGTGTCGGTCTTCGACTTGGGGTCGATGCCGTCTTCCTGGAGGTATCCGACGGCCTGCTCGCCGCCCTGCCAGCCCTCCGCGTACTGCCCGCGGACCGTGCTCCTGCCCAGGTCCTTCGGCAGTTTCACAGCGCCGAGCACCTTGGTCTTCTCGGCGGCGAGCGCGTCCGCGTCGAAGGAGGCGGGTTCCTCCATGGCCGTGAGGGCCATGAGCTGGAGCAGGTGGTTCTGGATGACGTCCCGGGCGGCGCCGATGCCGTCGTAGTAGCCGGCGCGGCCGCCGATACCGATGTCCTCGGCCATGGTGATCTGTACATGGTCGACGAAGGACCGGTTCCAGATCGGCTCGAACATCTGGTTGGCGAAGCGGAGCGCCAGGATGTTCTGGACGGTCTCCTTGCCCAGGTAGTGGTCGATGCGGAAGACCTGGTCGGGCGCGAAGACCTCGTGGACGACCGAGTTGAGCTCCTCGGCCGACTTGAGGTCGTGGCCGAAGGGCTTCTCGATGACCGCGCGGCGCCAGGAGCCGTTCGACTGCTCGGCCAGACGGTGCTTCTTCAGCTGCTTGATGACCACCGGGAAGGCGGACGGCGGCACGGAGAGGTAGAAGGCGAAGTTGCCGCCCGTGCCCTGTGCCTTGTCCAGCTCGTCGATGGTGGAGCGCAGCCGTTCGAAGGCGTCGTCGTCGTCGAAGGTGCCCTGCACGAAGCGCATGCCCTGGACGAGCTGCTGCCAGACCTCCTCGCGGAAGGGCGTACGGGCGTGCTCCTTGACGGCGTCGTGGACCTCCTGGGCGAAGTCCTCGTTGGCCCACTCGCGGCGTGCGAAACCGACGAGCGAGAAGCCCGGCGGCAGCAGACCCCGGTTGGCGAGGTCGTACACGGCGGGCATCAGCTTTTTACGTGACAAATCGCCCGTGACGCCGAAGATGACCAGGCCCGACGGCCCCGCGATACGCGGGAGCCGTCGGTCTGCGGGGTCACGCAGCGGGTTGCTGCTTGACAAGGTTTCAGCCCTCCGAGGGGGCGAGGCGCTCGAGCACTGCCTCTGTGGACTTGAGCAGGTCGTTCCAGGACGCCGCGAACTTCTCGACGCCCTCGTCCTCCAAAAGCTGGACCACGTCGTCGTACGAGATCCCGAGCTTCTCGACCGCGTCGAGCTCGGCGCGGGACTGCTCGTACGTACCGGCGATGGTGTTTCCGATGATCTCGCCGTGCTCTTCGGTGGCCTCCAGGGTGGCCTCCGGCATGGTGTTCACCGTGTTCGGCGCGACCAGGTCGTCGACGTACAGGGTGTCCTTGTACGCCTTGTCCTTGACGCCGGTCGAGGCCCACAGCGGGCGCTGCTTGTTGGCCTGCGCCTTGTCGAGGGCGGCCCAGCGGTCGGAGGAGAAGACCTCCTCGTACGCCTGGTAGGCGAGCCGGGCGTTGGCGAGAGCCGCCTTGCCGCGGACGGCCTTCGCCTCGGGGGTGCCGAGTGCGTCGAGCCGCTTGTCGATCTCGGTGTCCACGCGGGACACGAAGAAGGACGCCACGGAGTGGATCTTCGAGAGGTCCAGGCCGCGCTCCTTGGCCTTCTCCAGGCCGGCGATGTAGGCGTCCATGACCTCGCCGTAGCGCTCCAGCGAGAAGATCAGCGTGACGTTGACGCTGATCCCGAGGCCGATGGTCTCGGTGATCGCCGGGAGGCCCGCCTTGGTGGCCGGGATCTTGATCAGGGTGTTGGGACGGTCCACCAGCCAGGCCAGCTGCTTGGCCTCGGCGATCGTCGCCTTGGTGTTGTGCGCCAGACGCGGGTCGACCTCGATCGACACGCGCCCGTCCTGGCCGCCGGTCGCGTCGAAGACCGGGCGCAGTATGTCGGCGGCGTCACGGACGTCCGCCGTCGTGATCATGCGGATCGCTTCTTCGACAGTGACCTTGCGGGCGGCGAGGTCCGCGAGCTGCTGCTCGTAACCGTCACCGCTGCTGATGGCCTTCTGGAAGATCGACGGGTTGGTGGTGACGCCCACGACGTGCTGCTGGTCGATCAGTTCGGCCAGATTGCCGGACGTGATCCGCTTGCGCGACAGGTCGTCCAGCCAGATCGCGACGCCTTCTTCGGAGAGGCGCTTGAGTGCGTCTGTCATGGAAATTGCATCTCCTACGTGTCGTATATCAGCGTCAGCGCTGGGCTGCGGCGATCGATTCCCGGGCGGCACCCGCGACATTCTCGGCAGTGAAGCCGAATTCGCGGAAGAGCACCTTGCCGTCGGCCGAAGCACCGAAGTGCTCCAGCGAAACAATCCGCCCGGCGTCCCCGACGAACCGGTGCCAGGTCAGACCGATACCGGCCTCGACGGAGACCCGCGCCTTGACCGACGGCGGCAGGACGCTGTCCCGGTACCCCTGGTCCTGCTCCTCGAACCACTCCACGCATGGCATGGACACGACTCGCGTCGGGACGCCCGCGGCCTGCAGCTGCTCGCGCGCCTCGACGGCGACGTGCACCTCGGAGCCGGTGCCGATGAGGATGACCTCGGGCGTGCCGCCCTCGGCCTCGAACAGTACGTAACCGCCCTTGGCGGCATCCTCGTTGAACTCGTACGTCGGCACGCCCTGACGGGTCAGCGCGAGGCCGTGCGGGGCGCCCTTGCCGAACACCTTCGTGTAGCGCTTCAGGATCTCGCGCCAGGCGATCGCGGTCTCGTTGGCGTCCGCGGGACGGACGACGTTGAGGCCGGGGATCGCGCGCAGCGAGGCCAGGTGCTCGACCGGCTGGTGCGTCGGACCGTCCTCGCCGAGGCCGATGGAGTCGTGCGTCCACACGTATGTGACCGGCAGGTGCATCAGCGCGGAAAGGCGCACGGCATTGCGCATGTAGTCGGAGAACACCAGGAAGGTGCCGCCGTAGACACGGGTGTTGCCGTGCAGCGCGATGCCGTTCATCTCCGCGGCCATGGAGTGCTCGCGGATACCGAAGTGAATCGTGCGGCCGTACGGGTCGGCGCCCGGCAGCGGGTTGTCGGCCGGCAGGAACGAGGAGTTCTTGTCGATCGTGGTGTTGTTCGAACCGGCCAGGTCGGCGGAGCCGCCCCACAGCTCGGGGATGACCGCGCCGAGCGCCTGGAGCACCTTGCCGGACGCGGCACGCGTGGCGACGCCCTTGCCCGCCTCGAAGACCGGGAGCTTCTCCTCCCAGCCGGCCGGCAGCTCGGTCGCGGCGATACGGTCGTACTCGGCGGCGCGCTCCGGGCTGGCGGTGCGCCAGGCGGCGTAGCCCTTCTCCCACTCGGCCTTGGCCTCGCGGCCCCGGTCGAGGGCCTGGCGGGTGTGCGCGAGAACCTCGTCGGTGACCTCGAAGGACTTCTCCGGGTCGAAGCCGAGGACACGCTTGGTGGCCGCGACCTCGTCGTCGCCGAGCGCCGAGCCGTGCGCGGCCTCGGTGTTCTGCGCGTTCGGCGCGGGCCAGGCGATGATCGAGCGCATCGCGATGAAGGACGGCTTGTCCGTCACCTTCTTCGCGGCCTCGATCGCGTTGTAGATGGCGTGCGGGTCCAGGTCGCCGTCCGGCTTCGGGGCGACGCGCTGCACATGCCAGCCGTACGCCTCGTACCGCTTGACGGTGTCCTCGGAGACGGCCGTCTCGGTGTCGCCCTCGATCGAGATGTGGTTGTCGTCCCACAGCAGGACCAGGTTGCCGAGCTTCTGGTGCCCGGCCATCGAGGACGCCTCCGCGGAGATGCCCTCCTGGAGGCAGCCGTCACCGGCGATGCAGTAGATGAAGTGGTCGAACGGGGACTCGCCCTGGGAGGCGTCCGGGTCGAACAGACCGCGCTCGTAGCGCGAGGCCATCGCCATGCCCACGGCGTTGGCGACACCCTGGCCGAGCGGACCGGTCGTGGTCTCTACACCGGTGGTGTGCCCGTACTCGGGGTGACCCGGCGTCTTGGAGCCCCACGTACGGAAGGCCGTCAGATCGTCCAGCTCCAGGCCGAAGCCGGCCAGGTAGAGCTGGGTGTACAGGGTCAGGGACGAGTGGCCCGCGGACAGCACGAAGCGGTCGCGTCCTACCCAGTCGGCGTCCGCCGGGTCGTGCCGCATCACCTTCTGGAAGAGGGTGTACGCGGCAGGCGCCAGGCTCATCGCCGTACCGGGATGGCCGTTGCCGACCTTCTGTACGGCATCGGCGGCCAGGACGCGGGCGGTGTCCACGGCCCGCTGGTCCAACTCGGTCCACTCGAGGTCTGTGGTGGTCGGCTTGGTGCTCACCCTGGGTCAGGGCTCCTCTCCACATGTCACGCATGTCGAATGCCGGCGCACTGGGCGCCCACCGGCGGTGTTGAGCCTACCCCCGTAAGTACGTGCGTTTTTTCGACTCATTCCAGACTGCCGGGACTCTTCGGGATCCGCCTCCCGACTGGCCCGTTCCGTGTTCGGCAAGTGAATACGGAGCCGCTCGTAAGAGTGCTCAATCGAGTGCTGCTCGGCTCTTCCAGCGGTGCTGCTCAACACGACCCCACCCCCGCGAATGTCGGGGTCTGGGCAACGTCTACAGTGGCGTGGTACGCGCGAGCCTTTACGGGGAGTTCACACCGGGGGGCTTGCTGGGATGTCTCTGTCAGGGGTGTGCGTGACGGCCGTCGAATCCCGTCCAGCGGGGGTGCTCGAGTCGAGCAGCAGCCGGGGCCAGCGGCCGTTCGGGGCCCGTGTCAAAGCGTTCGTGGCGCTGACCAAGCCGCGCATCATCGAACTGCTGCTGATCACCACAGTCCCGGTGATGTTCTTGGCCCAGCAGGGTGTGCCCGACCTGAAGCTGGTGCTCCTCACCTGCCTCGGCGGCTATCTGTCCGCGGGCGGCGCCAACGCGCTGAACATGTACATCGACCGTGACATCGACGCCCTGATGGAGCGCACCTCTCAGCGCCCGCTGGTCACCGGCATGGTCAGCCCCCGCGAGTGCCTGGCCTTCGGCATCACGCTGGCGGTCGTCTCGACGCTCCTGTTCGGCCTGACCGTCAACTGGCTGTCGGCATGGCTGTCGCTCGGAGCCCTCCTCTTCTACGTCGTCGTCTACACGATGATCCTCAAGCGCCGTACGTCGCAGAACATCGTGTGGGGTGGCATCGCGGGCTGTCTGCCGGTGCTCATCGGCTGGTCGTCCGTCACGAACTCCATGTCGTGGGCGCCGGTCATCCTCTTCCTCGTCATGTTCTTCTGGACGCCGCCGCACTACTGGCCGCTGTCCATGAAGGTCAAGGAGGACTACGCGCGCGTGGGCGTGCCCATGCTGCCGGTCGTCGCCGGTAACAAGGTGGTCGCCCGCCAGATCGTCATCTACAGCTGGGTGATGGTCGCGGTCTCGCTGCTGCTCACCCCGCTCGGCTACACGGGCTGGTTCTACACGCTGGTCGCGGCCGCCGCCGGCGGGTTCTGGCTGTGGGAGGCGCACGGTCTGCAGAACCGCGCCAAGGCCGAGGTGACGGGCGGCAAACTCAAGGAGATGCGGCTGTTCCACTGGTCGATCACCTATGTGTCGATCCTCTTCGTGGCCGTCGCGGTGGACCCCTTCCTGCGCTAGGGCCTGATGGCGGGCGGGGTGCGTGGTCAAGGCCACGCACCCCGCCCGTCGCCGTTTGATCTACTCGTCGGTAGCATCCTGACCATGGCAGACACCCAGCAGGATGACGAGACGACCGGCGCCACCCAGGACGCCAAGGCCGAGCGCAAGGCCGCCAAGCTCGCTCAGCAGATCTCCGCCTTCTCCAAGGCGCACGGCGGGGCCGAGGGACAGGTCGCGTACATCGGACAGAAGGGCGCCCGGATCGTGCTCGTCGGCGAGGACGGCGGCTGGGGCGACCTCGTGGCGCCCACCTACGCGATCGCCGAGGAAGCCGTGAAGAAGTCCGGGATCACTGTTCACGAAGCGTTCGACGGCGAGTTCGCGGCGAAGGTGAAGACGGGTCCGTACGAGTGGACGCGTATGGCGGGAATCCAGGTGGGCGGCCCGAGCAACGCCTGAATCCGAGGTCAGGCGAGTGTCCGCAGGGGCGCGGGGGTGTGACCCACGCGGCTCCGCGGGGGCACGACCAGCCACGGACGGTCCGCGGCGACCAGCCACGGACGGTCCACCGATTCCCGACTTCCCGCACCCCCCGAACCGCACAAACGGCGGAACGCCTTCGCACCGGGTGAGGGGAAGCAACACCTGACACCCGCTTCACCCGTTAGGACCTGAGAACGCACGGTCCAGTCGCGGGGAGTCCGGATGATCGAAACGCCGTCCCTGGTGGACCAGTACTGCCACGGCGTACTGAGGACGGAGCTGGGCCTCGGCACTTTCGAGGCCCACCTCGCCAGAACCGAGGGCCCACCGGCCCCCGGCACCACCTTCTTCGACACGCAGACCGGTTTCGCCGTACGCCGCTGGTGTCCGCCGTTGCTCGGTCTGGAGCCGCACTGTCCGCCCGCCCGCTATCTGGCCCGGCGTCGTGAACTCGGCGTACTGGAATCGGGCCGCAGGCTGTTGCGCGGCAGCGGCATCACGACGTATCTCGTCGACACCGGTCTGCCCGGCGATCTGACGGGGCCGGGCGAGATGGCCTCCACGGGAGCCGCGGAGGCGCACGAGATCGTCCGCCTGGAGCTCCTCGCCGAGCAGGTCGCCGACACCTCCGGCACCGTCGAGTCCTTTCTCGCCAATCTCGCCGAGTCCGTCCACGGGGCCGCCGCGAACGCCGTCGCCTTCACCTCCGTGGCGGGGATACGGCACGGTCTCGCGCTCGCGCCCGAGCCGCCGGGACCGGGCGAGGTGCGGGGCGCGGCGGGCCGCTGGCTGGCGGACCGTCGGGTGGGCGGACCGCTCAGCGACCCCGTCCTCCTGCGCCATCTGCTGTGGATCGCGGTGGCCTCGGGGCTGCCCCTCCAACTCCACGCGGGACTCGGCGAGCCCGGACTGCGCATCGACCGCACCGACCCCGTCCTGCTCACCGACTTCGCCCGCGCGACGGCCGGCCTCGGCACCGACCTCGTCCTCCTGCACGGCTACCCGTACCACCGGCACGCGGCCCATCTCGCCGGGGTCTTCCCGCATGTGTACGCCGATCTGGGCGCGGCCCTGGTCCGTACGGGAGCGCGGGCGGCCGCCGTGCTCGCCGAGATCCTGGAGCTGGCGCCCTTCGGCAAGCTCCTGTTCTCCAGCGGGGCACACGGCCTGCCCGAACTTCATGTGGTCGGGGCACGCCTGTTCCGCGAGGCGCTCGCACGGGTGCTCGGCGCCTGGGTCGCCGAGGGGGCCTGGTCGTTGGCCGACGCGCAGCGGGTGGCGGGACTGATCGCGGCGGGGAACGCGCGACGGGTGTACGGGGTGGAGTGACGGGTGTACGGGGTGGAGTGAGGACCGTCAGACTCTGACCCCATGACCGATGACGCCACAGCTCGTCTCCTCGACCGCTTCCTCGCCGAACTGAGGGACCTTGCCCCGGTCGCCCTGTGGGCGCACGGCTCGCTCGCCGGCGGCGACTACCAGGAGGGGCGCAGCGATCTCGACCTGATCGCGGTCCTGGCGGGCCCGGTCTCGCTCGGCACCGTGCGCAAGGTGGTGCGGCTGCACCGGCGGCTGCGTGCCGACGAACCGCTCGCCGACCAGCTGCACTGCAGCTATGCGACGCCGGACACCGCGGCCGGCGCGGAGCGGTCGTACCTCACCTGGGCGCACAACCACCTCATGAAGCGCCCGGTCACCCCGGTCACCCGGCGGGAACTGCATGCCTTCGGACTCGTCCTGCACGGCAAACCGCCCGAGGACCTCGTCCCGCCCACCCCGGACCGCGAACTGAACGCCTTCGTCGTGCGGGACCAGAAGGACTTCTGGCGGCCCGCGGTGCGCAAGGCCCGGCTCTGGAAGCAGAACGTCTGGGTCGACCTGGGGATGGTCACCTTCGCCCGCGCGACCGTCACCCTGCGCGAGGGCCGCCTGATCTCGAAGCGGGAGGCCTTGGAGGCGCTCCCCGCACTGGGTGCGCCCGTCGATGTGGTCGCAGACATCAGGCGGCGGCGATACGAGGACCCCGTGCCGCCCACGGAGCAGTGGACGGCGCGCCGGGCGGAGCTCACGAGGGCGTATCTGGGTCCCGCCATCGACGGCCTTGTCGCCGCCTATGAAGGACTCACGCGCGCGTGAGCGTCGATTCCGTCGAAGGACCGGGGAGGTCCGCCACGACGCCCGGGCGTTCGCGCAGCGCCAGCAGCACGCGCAGCACCGCGATCCACACCAGGCAGGAGCCGAGCATGTGGAGGCCGACCAGGGCCTCGGGGAGGTCCGTGAAGTACTGGACGTAGCCGATGCCGCCCTGGGCGAGGAGGACGAGGAACAGGTCGCGGGTGCGGTTCAGCGGGCCCTTGGGGGCGTCGACCGCCTTCAGGACGAACCACAGGGCGAAGGACAGCGTGACCACGATCCAGGCCAGCACGGCGTGCAGCTTGGCGACGTTCTCCCAGTTCACGTGCATGCGGTCGACCTCGCTCGAGTCGCCCGCGTGCGGTCCCGCACCGGTGACGACCGTGCCGACCGCGATCAGCAGCACGGCGGCGGCGACCAGGAACCAGACCAGTTGCTGCACCGACTTGCCGACGAGTGGACGCGGTTCGGCGTCGCCCTCGCGGGTGCGCTGCCACATGAGCGTCGCGACGGTGATGAGCGCCGTGGAGAGCAGGAAGTGGGCGGCGACCGTGTAGGGGTTGAGGCCGACCAGGACGACGATGCCGCCGAGGATCGCGTTGCTCATGACGATCCAGAACTGGGCCCAGCCCAGCCGGGTCAGGTCCCGCCGCCACGGCTTCTGCGAGCGAGCGGCGATGATGGCCCAGCCGACCGCCGCGCACAGTACGTACGTCAGCATGCGGTTGCCGAACTCGATGGCGCTGTGGACGTCCATCGCGCTGGTGGGGGTGAGCGAGCCGTCGGTGCACTCGGGCCAGGTCGGGCAGCCCAGGCCCGAACCGGTCAGCCGCACGGCGCCGCCGGTGACCACGATGACCACCGACATCACGAGCGCGGCGAGGGCCGCGCGCTGCACCGTCCGGGGCGTCGGGGTCCAGCGTTCGGCGATGAGGACGAGCGGGTTGCGCACCGCGCGCAGGGCGTCGGCTCGGGTCACGTTTGGCACGCGCCCCATCGTAAGGGGCCGCTTGTGCACGCCTTCACGAGGGGGAGGTCTCTACTCCCACCGGAAGAATCGGGCGGCGGCTCCGAGCCCCACGACCGCCCACACGGCGAGGATCCCGAGGTCCCCCCACGGCATCCCGGCACCGTGCTGGAGCACATCCCGCAGCCCGTCCGAGAGCGCCGAGATCGGCAGCAGGCCGAGGACGTCCTGGGCGCCGGCGGGGAACTTGTCCATCGGGACGATCACGCCGCCGCCGACCAGGAGCAGCAGGAACACCAGGTTGGCGGCGGCCAGCGTCGCCTCCGCCTTCAGCGTGCCCGCCATCAGCAGGCCGAGGCCCGAGAACGCGGCTGTCCCCAGAACCAGCAACAGCAGCACAGCCAGCGGATTGCCGTGCGGCGACCAGCCCATCGCGAAGGCGATCACCGTCAGCAGGATCACCTGCAGAGCCTCCGTGACCAGCACGGACGCCGTCTTCGCGGTCATCAGGCCCCAGCGGGGGAGCGGGGAGGCGGCCAGCCGCTTGAGCACGCCGTAGCGCCGCTCGAAGCCCGTCGCGATCGCCTGGCCGGTGAATGCCGTCGACATCACCGCGAGCGCGAGGATGCCGGGGGCCAGGAAGTCGACCGCCTTGCCCTTGCCCGTGTCGACGATGTCGACCGAGCCGAACAGCGCCAGCAGCAGGGTCGGGATGACGACCGTCAGGAGGAGCTGCTCGCCGTTGCGGAGCAGCATCTTCGTCTCGAGGGCGGCCTGCGCGCCGATCATGCGGGGCAGCGGAGCCGCACTCGGCTTCGGGGTGTACGTACCGGCGATGGTCACGAACGCAGCTCCTTGCCGGTCGGTTCAAGGCTGTGCTTTCCCAGGGGACGCCGCAGCCGACTGCGGCGGCGCCGCGGGCCGGACCCCCGGCCGAAAGACGGGTGGGCCGGACTCATGAGCGCAACTCCTTGCCGGTGAGCTCCAAAAACACGTCTTCGAGAGTGTGACGCTCGACGGAGATCTTCTCCGGCATCACCCCGTGCTGCGCGCACCAGGACGTGACCGTCGCCAGCAGCTGCGGATCGACCTTGCCGCCCACCCGGTAGGCGCCCGGCGTCAGCTCGGCCGCCGTGCAGTCCGCCGGGAGGGCCTTCAGCAGGGACCCCACGTCGAGCCCCGGGCGACCGGTGAACCGCAGGGTGTTCTCGGCGCCGCCGCGGCACAGCTCCTCGGGGGAGCCCTGGGCGATGACCCGGCCCGCGTCGATGATCGCGACATCGTCGGCGAGCTGCTCGGCCTCGTCCATGTAGTGCGTGGTGAGGATGACGGAGACGCCGTCGGCGCGCAGATCGCGGACCAGGTCCCAGGTGGCGTGGCGGGCCTGCGGGTCGAGTCCGGCGGTCGGTTCGTCGAGGAAGACCAGTTCGGGGCGGCCGACCACGGCCATCGCCAGCGCGAGGCGCTGCTGCTGGCCGCCCGAGAGCCGCCGGTACGTCGTGCGGCCGCAGCTGCCGAGGCCGAGCCGTTCGATGAGCGCGTCCACGTCCAGCGGGTGGGCGTGCAGCTTGGCGACATGGCGGAGCATCTCGTCCGCCCGTGCGCCCGAGTAGACGCCGCCGGACTGGAGCATCACGCCGATGCGGGGGCGCAGCGCCGAGGCCTCCCGGACCGGGTCGAGGCCCAGGACGCGCACCGAGCCCGAGTCCGGTCTCCGGTACCCCTCGCAGGTCTCGACCGTGGTCGTCTTGCCGGCGCCGTTGGGTCCGAGTACGGCGGTGATGCCCGCCTTGGCCACCAGGTCGAGGCCGTCCACCGCGGTCTTCGTGCCGTACCGCTTCACCAGGGCCTGGACCTGGACCACGGGCTCGCTTCGCATGAGGCGCAAGTCTAAGGACGCTGTCGAGGGTCGGGGGCGCCGGGTCCCGCATCCACGTACAGGTCCCGTGGCCGGTGCAGCGCCAGCCACCGCTCCGCGTACGCCACCGCGTCGGCCACCGGGAACAGCCGGGCGTCGGCCGCGCCCACCGTGCCCCGCACGACGGGGCGGTCCCGTTCGAAGTCGGAGCCCAGCTCCTCGAACATCTCGGAGGTGATCGACACCTCGCGGACCACCTCCCAGCCTCTCGGGGAGGGGCGCCCCACCTCCACGACGGGCGACGGGATGCGGTACTCGGCCAGATGAAAACTCGTACAGGTGTCGTAGCCCGCGCCGAGCAGCAGGACCCGGGCGCCGTCGGCCTCCAGGCGGGCCAGCGGGCTGCGCTCGCCGAGGCGGCAGTCGGGCGCGTGCCCCTCGGTGATCGCCGCCGCGCGCGGGCCGAGTGCCGCGAACGAGGTCTCCGGATGCGCGCTGCGCAGGGCTCCGGGCCAGTTCCGTACGGTCTCCGGGATCACGCCGACCCCGCGGGAGGGCGTCACGCGCGGGTCGTAGGCGGGCATCGTCACCCGAATGGTCGACCACCACTCCTCGGGTACGGGCGGGTTGCTCCACAGGGCCGGGTCGGAGAGGTCGCCGGACTGGGTCGGGACCACCAGGGTGCCCTCGGGACCGAGTGCGTCGAGCAGTCCCTGCACGACGGCGACCGGGCCGCCGTTGACCCAGCCGAGGGAGCTGAGGGAGGAGTGCACGAGAAGCGTTTCTCCCGGGTGTATGCCCAGCGAGAGAAGGTGTGCGGCGACTGTGTCCCGAGTGACGAGTGGGCCGGTCGGAGGGAGTGTCGGCATGGTTCGGCAGTCTCCCCGAGAGCCAGGTCGGCCGCCACCGAATTGATCGATCAAAGATCATTCCCGCAGGTCACATTAGGTATACCTAAGTGATGCAGCGCACCGTCCACCCCTCAGGACGCGGCTTGTCAGGTTCTGAGGAATTACGCAACAATGGCGTTGTGAAAAACGTTGGCGAGGCTCGGGAGACCCCCATGGGTACCCCCCAGGAGGAGCTCGCGACCGGGGAGCGGTCCACCCGCAACCGGGTCGCGCGGTCCATCCTGGACCACGGCCCGTCGACCGTGGCCGACCTCGCGGGACGTCTCGGACTGACCCAGGCCGCCGTACGCCGTCATCTCGACGCACTTGTCGCCGACGACGTCGTGGAAGCGCGTGAGCAGCGGGTCTACGGAGCGCGTACGCGCGGCCGTCCCGCCAAGGTGTTCGCCCTGACCGACTGCGGCCGGGACGCCTTCGACCAGTCCTACGACAAGCTCGCCGCGGACGCCCTGCGCTGGATCGCGGCACGCGAGGGCGGGGACGAGGCCGTCGTCGCCTTCGCCCGCGCCAGGATGGCCGCCCAGGCGATCGCGTATCGCAAGGCCGTCGAGGCCGCCGACCCCGGGGAGCGCACGGAAGCGCTGGCCAAGGCCTTGAGCGTGGACGGGTACGCTGCTACGGCGCGCAGCGCACCGGTCGGCGAGCAGCTGTGCCAGCACCACTGCCCGGTCGTCCATGTCGCCGAACAGTTCCCGCAGCTGTGCGAGGCGGAGACCGAGATCTTCTCCCAACTGCTCGGCACGCATGTCCAGCGGCTGGCCACCATCGCCCACGGCGACGGCGTGTGCACCACGTTCATCCCCAAGATTTCCAAGAACACCGATAACACTTCTGCAAGCACGGCCGGGAGGAACCCCGCATGACTCTCCCCACGGAGACTGCTCACCCCGAACTCGAGGGTCTGGGCAAGTACGAATACGGCTGGGCCGACTCCGACGAAGCCGGCGCCTCTGCGAAGCGCGGTCTGAACGAGGACGTCGTCCGGGACATCTCGTCGAAGAAGAGCGAGCCGGAGTGGATGACCAAGCTCCGCCTCAAGGGTCTGCGCCTCTTCGAGAAGAAGCCCATGCCGAACTGGGGCTCGGACCTGTCGGGGATCGATTTCGACAACATCAAGTACTTCGTACGCTCCACGGAGAAGCAGGCGGAGTCCTGGGAGGACCTGCCCGAGGACATCAAGAACACGTACGACAAGCTCGGCATCCCGGAGGCGGAGAAGCAGCGCCTCGTCGCCGGTGTCGCGGCCCAGTACGAGTCCGAGGTCGTCTACCACCAGATCCGCGAGGACCTGGAGGAGCAGGGCGTCATCTTCCTGGACACCGACACCGCCCTGAAGGAGCACCCGGAGCTCTTCAAGGAGTACTTCGGCACCGTCATCCCGGTCGGTGACAACAAGTTCGCGTCGCTGAACACCGCCGTGTGGTCCGGCGGCTCCTTCATCTACGTGCCGAAGGGCGTGCACGTCGAGATTCCGCTCCAGGCCTACTTCCGCATCAACACGGAGAACATGGGCCAGTTCGAGCGGACGCTGATCATCGTCGACGAGGACGCCTACGTCCACTACGTCGAGGGTTGTACGGCCCCGATCTACAAGTCGGACTCCCTGCACTCCGCGGTGGTCGAGATCATCGTGAAGAAGGGCGCCCGCTGCCGCTACACGACCATTCAGAACTGGTCGAACAACGTCTACAACCTGGTCACCAAGCGCGCCGTGGCGTACGAGGGCGCGACCATGGAGTGGATCGACGGCAACATCGGCTCCAAGGTCACCATGAAGTACCCGGCCGTCTACCTGATGGGCGAGCACGCCAAGGGCGAGACCCTCTCCATCGCCTTCGCGGGCGAGGGGCAGCACCAGGACGCCGGCTCCAAGATGGTCCACATGGCGCCGAACACCTCGTCGAACATCGTGTCGAAGTCCGTGGCGCGCGGTGGCGGTCGTACGTCCTACCGCGGCCTGGTCGAGATCGGCGAGGGCGCGGCCGGATCCAAGTCGAACGTGCTGTGCGACGCGCTGCTCGTCGACACCATCTCCCGCTCCGACACGTACCCGTACGTCGACGTCCGTGAGGACGACGTGTCCATGGGCCACGAGGCGACCGTCTCCAAGGTCTCCGAGGACCAGCTCTTCTACCTGATGAGCCGTGGTCTGACCGAGTTCGAGGCGATGGCGATGATCGTGCGCGGCTTCGTCGAGCCGATCGCCAAGGAACTGCCCATGGAGTACGCCCTTGAGCTCAACCGGCTGATCGAGCTGCAGATGGAAGGCGCGGTCGGCTAACCCCGCCCCATCGGTCAGCACACGTCTTACTCAGAAAGCGAGCACTACGACAGCCATGGCTGAGGCTCAGAACATCCCGGTGGGATCCACCACCGCCGGCCAGATCGCGGTGGCCGCCGAGTCGACCGTCGCCACGCGCATGAGCGCGCCCCCGTCCTTCGACGTGGCGGACTTCCCGGTCCCGCACGGCCGCGAGGAGGAGTGGCGGTTCACCCCGCTGGAGCGCCTGCGCGGGCTGCACGACGGCACCGCGGTCGCGACCGGCGACGGCGTGACGATCGGCATCGAGGCGCCCGAGGGCGTCATCGTCGAGACCGTCGGCCGCGACGACGCCCGGCTGGGCAAGGCCGGCACCCCGGTGGACCGCATCGCCGCCCAGGCGTACTCGGCGTTCGAGAAGGCCGGTGTCGTCACCGTCCCCAAGGAGGCGGTGCTCACCGAGCCCATCCGCATCGCCGTGCACGGCGAGGGCGGGGTCGCCTACGGCCACCAGGTCGTGGAGCTCGGAGCCTTCGCCGAGGCCGTCGTCGTCATCGACCACACCGGTGACGCCGTGCTCGCCGCCAACGTCGACTACATCCTGGGCGACGGCGCCAAGCTCACCGTCGTCTCCGTCCAGGACTGGGACGACAAGGCCGTGCACGTGGGCCAGCACAACGCGCTGATCGGCCGGGACGCCACCTTCAAGTCCTTCGTCGTCACCTTCGGCGGCGACGTCGTACGCCTCCACCCGCGTGTGGCCTACGCCGGCACCGGTGGCGAGGCCGAGCTCTTCGGCCTGTACTTCACGGACTCGGGCCAGCACCAGGAGCACCGCCTCCTCGTCGACCACAACACCCCGCACTGCAAGTCGAACGTCGCCTACAAGGGCGCGCTGCAGGGCGACGGCGCGCACGCGGTGTGGATCGGTGACGTCCTCATCGAGGCCAAGGCCGAGGGCACGGACACGTACGAGATGAACCGGAACCTGGTTCTGACCGACGGCGCCCGGGTCGACTCCGTGCCGAACCTGGAGATCGAGACCGGCGAGATCGTCGGCGCCGGACACGCCTCCGCGACCGGCCGCTTCGACGACGAGCAGCTCTTCTACCTGATGGCCCGCGGCATTCCGGAGCACGAGGCCCGCCGTCTGGTGGTCCGCGGCTTCTTCGCCGGGCTGGTCCAGCAGATCGGCGTCGAGGACATCGAGGAGCGCCTCATCGCCAAGATCGAAGAGGAGCTGGAGGCGTCGGTCGCATGACCACCTTCGTACGCGTCTGTGGGCTGAGCGAGCTGGAGGAGGACACCCCGAAGCGGGTGGAACTCGACGGCACGCCGGTCTCGGTCGTGAAGACCGAGGGGGAGGTGTTCGCGATCTACGACGTCTGCTCGCACGCGAACGTCTCGCTCTCCGAGGGCGAGGTGGAGGACTGTCAGATCGAGTGCTGGTTGCACGGCTCCAGCTTCGACCTCCGCACCGGCAAGCCGTCCGGCCTTCCCGCGACGCGCCCCGTCCCCGTATACCCCGTACAGATCGAAGGGGACGACGTACTCGTCTCCCTCACCCAGGAGTCCTGAGGAACCCATGGCAACGCTTGAAATCCACGACCTGCACGTCACCGTCGAGGCCGACAACGCCACGAAGGAGATCCTCAAGGGCGTCGACCTCACCGTGAAGCAGGGCGAGACGCACGCCATCATGGGCCCCAACGGCTCCGGCAAGTCGACCCTCGCCTACTCGCTCGCGGGCCACCCGAAGTACACGATCACCAGCGGCACCGTCACCCTCGACGGCGAGGACGTCCTGGAGATGTCCGTCGACGAGCGTGCCCGCGCGGGCCTGTTCCTGGCGATGCAGTACCCGGTCGAGGTCCCCGGCGTCTCGGTCTCCAACTTCCTGCGCACCTCGGCCACGGCCGTGCGCGGTGAGGCTCCCAAGCTGCGCACCTGGGTGAAGGAGGTCAAGGAGACCATGGAGCGCCTCTCCATGGACCCCTCCTTCGCCGAGCGCAACGTGAACGAGGGCTTCTCCGGCGGTGAGAAGAAGCGCCACGAGATCCTTCAGCTGGAGCTGCTCAAGCCGAAGATCGCGATCCTCGACGAGACCGACTCCGGCCTGGACGTCGACGCCCTGCGTATCGTCTCCGAGGGCGTCAACCGCGTCCGCGAGACCGGCGAGGTCGGCACCATGCTGATCACCCACTACACGCGCATCCTGCGCTACATCAAGCCCGACTTCGTCCATGTCTTCTCCGCCGGCCGGATCGTCGAGTCCGGCGGCGCCGAGCTCGCCGACAAGCTGGAGAACGAGGGCTACGAGGCTTACACGAAGGGTGGCGTATCCGCGTGACACAGCTGCCGGGCCTCCTCGACACCGAGGCGATCCGCAAGGACTTCCCCGTCCTGGACCGACTGGTCCACGACGGCAAGAAGCTCGTGTACCTGGACAATGCGGCGACCTCGCAGAAGCCGCGCCAGGTGCTGGACGCCCTCAGTGAGTACTACGAGCGCTACAACGCCAACGTCCACCGCGGTGTGCATGTGCTCGCCGAGGAGGCCACGGCGCTGTACGAGGGCGCGCGCGACAAGGTCGCCGCGTTCATCAACGCGCCGAGCCGCGATGAGGTGATCTTCACCAAGAACGCCTCCGAGTCGCTCAACCTCGTGGCCAACATGCTCGGTTGGGCCGACGAGCCCTACCGGGTCGACCACGAGACCGAGATCGTCATCACGGAGATGGAGCACCACTCCAACATCGTTCCGTGGCAGCTGCTGTCGCAGCGCACGGGCGCGAAGCTGAAGTGGTTCGGCCTGACCGACGACGGCCGTCTCGACCTCTCGAACATCAACGAGATCATCACGGAGAAGACGAAGATCGTCTCCTTCGTGCTGGTGTCGAACATCCTGGGCACGGTCAACCCGGTCGAGGCGATAGTCCGCCGGGCGCAGGAGGTCGGTGCGCTTGTGTGCATCGACGCCTCGCAGGCCGCGCCGCACATGCCGATGGACGTGCAGGCACTGCAGGCCGACTTCGTGGCCTTCACCGGCCACAAGATGTGCGGTCCGACGGGCATCGGTGTCCTCTGGGGCCGCCAGGAACTCCTGGAGGACCTGCCGCCGTTCCTCGGTGGCGGCGAGATGATCGAGACCGTGTCGATGCACTCGTCGACGTACGCCCCGGCCCCGCACAAGTTCGAGGCGGGTACCCCGCCGATCGCGCAGGCGGTCGGTCTGGGCGCGGCGATCGACTACCTGAACTCGATCGGCATGGACAAGATCCTCGCCCACGAGCACGCGCTCACCGAGTACGCGGTGAAGCGGCTCGCCGAGGTCCCCGACCTGCGGATCATCGGCCCGACCACGGCCGAGGACCGCGGCGCGGCGATCTCGTTCACGCTGGGTGACATCCATCCGCACGACGTGGGCCAGGTCCTGGACGAGCAGGGCATCGCGGTCCGGGTCGGCCACCACTGCGCCCGCCCGGTCTGCCTGCGGTACGGAATTCCTGCGACCACGCGAGCGTCGTTCTATCTGTACTCCACGCCGGCCGAGATCGACGCACTGGTCGAGGGCCTGGAGCACGTCCGGAATTTCTTCGGCTGAGGAGCGGCTGAGACGTGAAGCTTGATTCGATGTACCAGGAAGTCATCCTGGACCACTACAAGCACCCGCACGGGCGGGGCTTGCGGGATGGCGATGCCGAGGTGCACCACGTCAACCCGACGTGCGGCGACGAGATCACGCTGCGCGTGAAGTACGACGGCGAGCGGATCGCGGACATCTCGTACGAGGGCCAGGGCTGCTCGATCAGCCAGGCCTCGGCCTCCGTGCTGAACGAGCTCCTGGTCGGCAAGGACGTGTCCGAGGCGCAGAAGATCCAGGAGACCTTCCTGGAGCTGATGCAGTCCAAGGGCCGGATCGAGCCGGACGACGCGATGGAGGAGGTGCTGGAGGACGCGGTCGCGTTCGCCGGTGTCTCCAAGTACCCGGCCCGGGTCAAGTGCGCCCTCCTGAGCTGGATGGCGTGGAAGGACGCGACCGCCCAGGCCCTGGGCGAGAGCGCCGAGAGGAAGACGGCATGAGCGAGAACGAGACCCTGACGACGAAGCCGGCCTCCGAGGAGGAGATCCGTGAGGCGCTGTACGACGTCGTCGACCCCGAGCTGGGCATCGACGTCGTCAACCTCGGCCTGATCTACGGCATCCACATCGACGACGCGAACATCGCGACGATCGACATGACCCTGACGTCCGCGGCCTGCCCGCTCACCGACGTCATCGAGGACCAGGCCAAGTCCGCCACGGACGGCCTCGTCAACGAGCTGCGCATCAACTGGGTCTGGATGCCGCCGTGGGGCCCGGACAAGATCACGGATGACGGTCGCGAGCAGCTTCGGGCGCTCGGCTTCAACGTCTGAGTATTTCGGTACGCCTTGGTCTTCCGCACTTGGCGATGGGCGACACCCCCGACTGGGGGTGTCGCCCATCGCTTTGTGCGGTGATGAGCGGTCAGGGACCGTCGGGCACGGTCACGCGCGGTCCACGGAGACCTGGAGATAGGCCAGTACGGCCAGTACGCGGCGGTGGTCGTCGGGGGAGTCGAGGAGGCCGAGCTTGCCGAAGATGCTGCGGACGTGGCCTTCCAGGGTTTTCGGGCTCATGTGGAGCCGAGCGCAGATGCCCCGGTTGGAGCGGCCCTCGGCCATCAGGCGCAGAACCTCGCTCTCCCGTTCCGTCAGCTTCGGCAGGGGTGAGCGGGGGCGAGGGCGGCCCAGCAGGCGGGTGACGATGGCCGGGTCGACCACGCACTCCCCGTCGGCGATCCGGTGCAGGGCGTCCACCAGGACGATCACATCGAGGATGCGGTCCTTGAGGAGATAGCCCGCGCCGCCGGGGTGCTGTTCCAACAGGCGTACCGCATACGTGGACTCGAGGTGATGGGAGAGGAGCAGGACCCCGACACGCGGGTGCTTGTGGCCCAACTCCCTTGCCGCCACGAGGCCTTCGTCCGTGTGGGTCGGTGGCATTCTGATGTCGACGATCGTCACGTCCGGGTCGGTGACCGCCACGGCGTCGAGCAGCTCGGGTACGGTGCCCGCCTTGCCGACGACGTCCAGACCCGACTCGGTGAGCAGCCGTTCCAGCCCCTCGCGCAGCAGCACTTCGTCGTCCGCGATCACCACGCGCAGAGGGGTCTTCAGCATGGGATCTCCACACGGATCGCGGTGTGCGGGGGTTCGGGGGCCGTGACCGTGCCGTCGAGGGCGCCGACCCGGTCGGCGAGGCGCAGAAGGTCGAGGCCGTGGCAGCCGTCGAGCGCGACGAGCAGTCGACCGTCCGTGACGTTGGCACTCACCGCGGTGGCGTGGTGCGCGACCGCCTCGGCGATGGTGAAGTAGGCGGCCGCTTCGACCGCTTGGCCGAGTCGCCGCCCGGGCAGGGCCGTCACCTCGACCGGTGACTGCGTCTCCTCCAGGAGTGCGCCGACGGCGGCTGAGAGGCCTTCATCGGCCAGCACGGCCGGGAAGAGCCCATGGGCCAGAGCACGCAGCGCCGCCACCGCCGCGCGCAGCCCGCGCTCCGCCTCGTCGGCCTTCGTGGACGCCGCGACGGCACCCGCGCGGGCCAGGCGCAGCGTCAACGCCAGGGCCAGCAGGCGCTGTTGGGCACCGTCGTGCAGATCGCGCTCCAGCCGACGGCGCTCGGCGTCACCGGCCGCGACAATCCGCGCCTGCGAGGCCCGCAAGTCGCCCATCCGCGCGGCCAGTTCGGCGTGCAGCCGCTCGTTGTCGAGGGCGAGCCGGGAGATTCTCGCGATCTCCTGGGCCGGGCCCAGACCGGGTTCGGAGAGCAACTCGGGGCGATGGCCGAGGAGCGCGAGAGTGTGGTTGCCGCGGACCAGTTCGGTGACCGTGGTGGGGGCGGGGGGTGTGTCACCCGAGGCGCTGACGGGGTCGGGGGGACGAGCTCGCCGCGCGAGTCTGGGCGGAGGGACCGAGGAAGGAGCCGCTTGGTCCCCGAGCGGGGCGGGTTCGTCCCCGAGCGAGGCAGATTCGTCGCCGCGCACGGCACCGCGCGGGCCCGTCGCGCCGCGGCGCGAGGACGACGACTGGTCAAGGTGGGGGACCGCTCGGCCGCCGTGCGGGCGGGGCAGGCCGGTCGGGCGCCCTTGCGCGTCGACCAGCCTGCCGTCCGCCAGGGGATACGCGAGTGTCAGCGAAGGGTCACCGAGGAGCCGGGCGAGGGCGTCGCGCAGGCCGCCCGGTGCCGGGGCGGCGGCCAGTTCCACGACCAGGTCGGCCAGGGCGTCGCGGGTCCGGCGCTGCTGGAGCCACGGCCAGGCCGCGGCGGCCGCGAGCAGCAGCAGTGCCACCTCCTGGGCCAGCCACAGCCGACGGTCGGTCGGGTCGTTGCTCAGCATGTGCCGCGGCAGGCTGTGCGCGTAGTCGGCCGCGACCAGAGCCAAGTACACGGCGCCCACGGCCCACATCGGAGCGGCGAGCCGACGGAGCGCGGGGGAGGACCGGACGGCGCGCCACCCCAGCAGTACGACGAGGACGCACGGCCAGGTGGCGCCGACCGCGATCCCGGTGCGGCCGAGCGCGTCCAGCGTGCCGGGGCTCGCGACGATCAGCAGACCGTTGCCCGGGCACTCCACGCAGCCCGCACCCCAGGGGTCGTACACGACCGCCTGGAGCAGTCCGAGACACAGCACGGCGTTGGCGTACGCGAGCAGGATCACGCCGCGTACGGTCCTGGAGCCGGTCCGTCCGGACGGCTGGGACAGCACCGCGTGGGCCACGAGGGGTGGTCCGGCCGCGTACAGCACGAGTCCCGCGGAGAACGCGGGTGTCCAGGTGATGCCAGGGTTGGCCCATTCGGCGAGGAACGAGCCGGCTCCCGCGGCCCCGAGCAGCACACCACCGCGGTCGTCCGGGCGGCGCAGCCGCGCGATCAGCCCGATGGTCAACAGGCCCCAGCCCGCCGCGAGTTCCAGCGCGGCCAGTTGCGGTGTGTCGGCGATGGCCTGCCCCGGGCGGGCCCGGACCAGCACGAAGGTGGCCGGTCCCAGTGCGAAACCGGCCACCCAGAGCGGGAGTTGCACGGCGGCTGCCCGTGTCATGGCTGCATGGTGGCAGCCGTGCGGGATCCGGGCCAGCCTCAGTCGACCGTGGATGTCATGCCTTTGCAGGACACAGTGGGCTCGGCCGGTATGTTCCGCACCAGTGACGTGATGGCGTCGAGGTACTCCTTGGTGCGCCGGTCGCGGGCCAGCTCGTCGTACACCGGCTGAACGGCCTTGCGTAGCGAGGCCAGTTGGGACGGGGACGCGGCGGCGAACTTCTGACCGCGGCGGCAGAGATTCCCCACGGACTCCTTCTCGTGCGAGCGCAGCACCGCGGCAGAGCCGGACACGGCCTGCTGTCCCGCCTTGCGAAGCGCATCCTGCTGGTCGCCGCTCAGCCGTTGGAAGGCCTTGGTGCCGGCGACCAGGGCCACCGGCCGCGGCCACAGCACGACATTGGCCGACGCGATCATGCCGTTCTTGTCGTACCGGTTCCCGTCGACCGAGGCGAGCTGCTGTTCGTACCCACCGAAGGCGTCCACCGACCCGCCCGCCGCGAAGGCCACCGGCTTCGCGCCGAGCGCCCGCAGCGTGGCGTCCGCGACCTCGGACTGCTGCTCGCCGATCGTGCGCCCCTTGTAGTCGGCCGGCCCGAGCAACGCCGTACGTGCGCCGAGCGGGCGACGCAGCGTGCCGGGCAGCAGACCGATCGCGGTCAGCCCGTCGCCGTCGATCTCCCGCACCATGCGCCGCGCCACCGGGGCGGCGAGCACCTTCTCCTCGGCGTCATAGCCGGTGATCAGCAGGGGAGCGGTCAGCGCACGCAGGGCGCGGGCCCCCGTGGAGTCGAAGGCGCGGCTGCCGAGAGCGGCGAGGTCGACCCTCCCCTGCCTGACGTCGTCGAGAAGTCGGGTCTCGAAGTCGGGTCCCTCCTGATGGTGGGCGTCCGTCTCCACCCGGATGCGGATCGATCCGTGGGACAGCAACTTCACGTTGAGGAGGAAGGAATCGAACTCCTCGGACGTGCCCATGGGCGTCGCCAGGGTCAGCTCGACCGGCTTGGCCGCGCTGTGGCCACCGGCCTTGTCGGCGGCGGCCGAGCCCGAGCAGCCGGTGGCGGCGAGCAGGACGAGTCCCACCACCGCGCTCAGCGCACCACTGGTGGCCGTACGGCGTGCGCGCATGACGTCACGCCCCCTTTCCGCTGGTCGTCCACTGCTTCGGCGGTGGGCAGTTCTTGCTGAAGTACCTGTCGGACGGGGTCCCACTGATCCGGTGCCATGGCTTGCTGAGGAAGTTCTCGGGCGAGATCGCGCCCTTCCCCTTCGACAGCGTGAGCGTGTCCCGATACACGCTCATCCCGAACGTGAACAGCTCACCGGGCTTGTTGTAGGCGTTGTGGGGTGCCTTGGTGAAGCCTCCGTCGATGATTTCCCAGTCGAAGTACCGGCCGTGGAAGCGGACTTCTCCGTACGCCCATGTACAGGCGTCCTTGTTCTCCTGGGTGAAGGCGAGCCGGTCGCCCTTGAAGACGTAGACCCACTTTCCGTAGTTCTCCGGGACGTCCTCGTCGGGTGATCCGGCCTTGACGAGGTCGGCGTGGGTGGTCGTCACCGTGTAGACACCGCTCGGCCGGACGGACGGAACCCCCGACCGCCCGTCCGGCCCCCCTGCGGACTGTGCCTTCTCCCCGTCGGAACAGGCCACCGCCGTGACGAGCGTCAACCCCGCGATCAGCGACCAAGCCGTCGCCCTGACCCTGTTCATGCCCGCCGTCCCCCTTTGCCCCGCCCCGCGCTACTCACCCGGGGCCGACTGTTCCGACCTGTTACGACGGTACGGATCGGACACTTCGCGCACACCAGGGCCAGCCCCCGAATCCCGTGCCCCCGCCCCCAGGGCTATCCCTTGGGGAATCCGTGCGAACAGCCGTGTGCCCCCGCCCGCCGCGTCGTGGACGCGCAGCGTGCCGCCGAGCGCCTCGGCCCGGTCGGCGAGGCCGCGCAGCCCCGTGCCCAGCTCCGGCCGCGCCCCACCCGTGCCGTCGTCGCGCACCTCGACCTCGACCCCGCCGTCCGGCCGGGCGGCGATTCGCACGCTCACCCGGCCGGCGTGCGCGTGCTTCACCGCGTTGGTGAGCGCCTCGCAGCAGATGAAGTACGCGGCCGCCTCCACCGCCGGGTCGAAGCGGCCCTCCGCCACGTCGAGGGTGAGCGGCAGCGGACACTGGGCGCTCTGCTCGGCGAGTGCGGCGGCCAGACCGTCGCGGACCAGCGTCGCGGGGTGGATGCCCCGCGCGAACTCCCGCAGCTCGGCGTGGGCCGCCCGCAACGCGTCGAGCACGGGCCCGGCCCAGTCGCCGGACCCGGCCAGCACGTCGGCGACCCGGTCGAGCCGGTGCAGCACATCCTCGTCCAACTGCCGTTCCAGCCTGCACCGTTCGGTGTCGGCAGCCTCGACCAGCCGGCGCCGCGAGGACTCCAGCTCGGCCAGCCGGCCGCGGATCTCCGCCTGGAGCCGCGCGTTGCTGACCGCCAGCCGGGCCACCGCGGCGACGGCGGACAGCAGGACACGGTCGTGCGGCATGGAGCCGTCGTGCACCAGGACCGCGAGCGGCCTGCCGTCCTGGTCGAGCGGGGTCACCACCCGGCCCGCCCCGGTGGGCGGCAGCCGTACGGGGCGCCCCGCCTCGTCGACGTACCCGCGCAGTTCGGGCACCCAGTAACCGAGCTCCAGCCGGGGGTCGCCCAGCACCGGGGCCAGCCGGGCGCGCAGCGGGCCGCCGCCGTCCGGCTCGCCCAGGTCGACGACGAGACGGGCGAGGGCGGCCCGTGCCGACCCGAAGAGCAGCACTCCGGCGCACAGCCCGCCGCCGACCACCGCGACGACCAGCTCGTACGTCCGCAGCACCGGGAGGTCGCCCGCCACGCCCGACCGGCGTGCCACCACGCCCCACAGCACCGCGCCTGCCAGGAGGACCGCCGCCGCGACGGAGACACCACGGGCCCGGCGCTCATGCGCCCCGGCCGTCGTCGCGCGCAGCCGCAGCGCCGCGCCGCCGACCAGAGCGGCGACCTCGACGACGGCCACCGCGTCGATCCTGGTGAGCGGATAGAGCGCGGTGCAGCAGGCGACCATGGCGGGGCCGAGCACCGGCGCGAGCGTTCTGAGGTTCGTCCGCGGGCCGAGCTTCGACGCCATCGCCCGGAGCCGCCCCGCCGAAGTGGGGGACGGCGTGACGGTCGAGGGCCGTTCCCCCGATGCCGACGGCAGCGTGTCCTTCCGCGCCCGGGCCGCCACCCCGTGCGCCGTCCCGACCGACCCCAACCGCACGCCCGGGTAGGTCAGTACCAGAAAGAACAGCACCCCCCGGTGGACGAACACCGCCCACCCCACCACATCACCGAGGAACCAGCAGCCCCCGCACACGATCAACAGCAGGCCGGCCCGTCGCCGCCCGCACACCGCACCGCTCGCGAGCAGCGCGCAGCCGGTGAAGACGTCCCAGCCGTCCACGGCTTCACCGATCCCGGGCCAGCAGCGCGCGCAACGCCGCCCCGGAGAGCTCGTCCTTGGCGAGGAAGCCCTTGACCGGACAGGTGCGCAGCCGCTCGCGGTAACTGCCGTGCGTCCGGCTGGAGATGAGGACGACATCCGGGGCGGGGCCCTCGCGCGGCTGCGCGGCGAGCAGCTCCGCGACCGCGAACCCGTCGGGACCCGGCAACTGCACGTCCAGCAGCACCACTTCGGGGTTCAGCCGGGCGCACGCGAGCAGCGCGGCGGTGGCGTCCCCGGCTTCTCCGACGACACCAAAACCTTCCGCCTCCAGCACCGCCCGCGCGGCGGCCCGGAACGGCGGGTGATCATCGACGATGAGCACCGTCGGCCGCATGAGCGCATGGTGACACGCCCCGGGAACCCGGCACACCCGGGTAAACCCTCGGGAACTCGGGGACTCAGCCCCAGCCCTTCACCACACGGAACGCCGAGTCCGCGAGGTAGAGCTCGCTGTTGTCGTACGGGTCCAGGCGGAGCTGGAAGTTGCGGTGACGCAGGTAGCGGCCCGGGTAGTTGACCGACTCCAGCATGATGGCGCCGGTGTACGACGACTCCCTGGGGCAGAAGGTGGCGTCCTTCTCGAAGAGGTCGGAGCCGTCGTCGCGGTCGGCGTGCAGGGAGAAGTTGCGGTGGCGGAGATAGTCGCCGTCGGTGGTGGTGAAGGAGTAGCAGGAGGAGTTCGCGAGTCCCTTGACCACCGTGAAGCCGGCGTCCTGCCGCGTCGCGGCCGAGCTGTCCGAAGCCACCGGGTCGAGCCGGACCGAGCCGTTGCTCACATGCCAGTAGCGGTCGGGGTAGTTGACCGACTGGAACGACTTCCGCGCGGAGGCCGGTTTGGATGTGGGGGACTTGCCGGCCGAGGCGGATGTCGACTGACCGGCGACGGGCCGGTCGTCGGAGCCCTGGCCGGAGGGTTTGGGCGAGGCGGATCCCGGAGCGGCAGAGGGGGAGGACTGGGGGGAGGACAGCGCGCTCTTGCCCGTCGGGGCCGCCGTCGTGTCGCCCGCGGCGGCGGACGGATCGGGAGGGAGCAGGAGGCCCGTGTCGGAGACGGTCTCGTCGGCCCGGTTCTCCGACGAGGTGTCAGTGTCGTTGTCCTGTACGGCGATTGCGGTCGCGGCGGCGATCAGCACCGCCACCGCGAGTCCGCCTGCCAGCCAGAGCCGCCGAGTCCCGGGCAGCCGGCCCTCGTCCGCGACGCGATCGGGCTCCCAGGGCGCCGGTGGTTCCGGGACGAAATCCGTCTGCACGGGGTAAGGAGTGCCGTGCGGGGTCGGGCGCCAGGGTGCCCTCTCCGTGGAGGGGGCAGGCAGGTCGTCCTTGGGCCCGGGCGCGGGCGTTCTTTCCGGCATGCGCGTTCCTCGCACAAGAGAAGAGGGGGGAGGCGCAGGCACACGGAACGGCGGTAGCCGTGGACGCCGTGTGCGCAACTGGTGAAACAGTAGTGGACATGATGAGTTCTGAGCAGTCGTTTGCCTATTGAGCCACCGGTCCACTGATCCACTGATCCACTGATCCACTGATCCACGGGTCCACTGATTCGGTGATCGGTGATCGGTGATCGGTGATCGGTGATCGGTGATCCGGTGATTCGCCTCTTCGCGCAACCTCGCGTGGGCCCGTCGCGGGGCGCGCCGGGCGCCCGACGGCGCGTTCACACGGCATTCTCAGCGCGATCCCAGACCGGGCTCATCGGGGCGCGACAGCGTGGCACCGTGTCTGATTCTGTGCGACCCGTCTTCGTCCTCGGCTGTCCCCGCTCCGGGACCACCCTTCTGCAGCTGATGCTGCACGCGCATCCGCGGATCGGGCTGCCGCCCGAGACGCGGTTCGTGCTGCCCGCCTACGAGAGGCGGCTGGGCTTCGGTGATCTGCGGGAACGCGGCAACCGGGCCGGGCTCGCGCAGTGGATCACCGGGCGGAAGGAGACGCGGTTCCACGAGCTCGGGGTGGACGCCGGGCACGTGGCCGAGCGGATCACCGAGGGGCCGCCCACGCTCGGATCGGCGCTCGCGATCGCGCTTCAGGCATACGCCGAGGAGCACGGGAAGATCCGGTGGGGCGACAAGCGGCCCGCCTACGCCCTGCACGTGGCGGAGATCCTGCGGCTGTTCCCCGACGCGCAGTTCATCCATCTCGTACGGGACGGGCGGGACTGCGTCTCCTCGCTGCTGGGGATGCCCTGGTGGCACCGGGGATTCCATGAGGCCGTGGCCACGTGGTCGCAGGTCATGGACACCACGCGCGGGTACGCCCGCAGGCTGGGCTCCGGCAGCTGGCACGAGCTGCGCTTCGAGGATCTGGTGGCCGATCCCGAGGGCCAACTGCGGGGTGTGTGCGGCTTCTTGGGGGAGGAGTACGTCCCCGAGATGAGCGAGCCTTACCGGGTGGCCGGGTTGGCCGTCCCCGCGCGGAAGACCTGGCACCGGCGCACTCACGGAGCGCTGGACACTTCGCGCGCGGGGAACTGGGCGACCAGGCTGACGCCTGCTCAGATTGCCCTGTGCGACGACGTATGGGGGGACCGGCTCACCCTCGCACGGCTACGAACTGGCCGGCGCCGTCCAGCCGGACCCCGCCGAACTGCTGCGCTACCGGCGCGTGGAGGTCCTGCGACGGGCCGCCCACGCCAAACGGCGCATGCTCGACTGCTTGGTGCGAGCACATGAACCCGGGGCCGTGGCAAGTCAGTTGGTGACGACGTCCGAGTTCAGGGCCTAGCCGGTCCAGTCGGTCCATCCGGCCCATCCTCGTCGACGCGCACGACCTGCCCGCACAGGCCCGCTGCTGGTGTCAGGTCCTCGACTGGCGCGTGCTGTTCGAGGCCTGGGACGAGATCGTCATCGGCGCCGACGAATACGCACTGCCCGGGCTCTGCTTCGTGCCGGTCCGCGAGCCCAAGACCGTCAAGAACCGGTTAGGCCGGGTACGGAGTCCACGAGTTCTTCCAGCTTGTCGAAGAAAGCTCGGGCGTCGGTGGCGCCGTTTCCGACAACGGGCATGTCGGCAGCGATGCCCTCTGAGCCGGCGAGCCTCTTCCGCAGGCCATAGAAGGACTTCGGGTCCATGACGTGCCCAGCGGACGCAGACGCGACCACGCGTCCGGATCGGCAACCCCGCTCGCGACCAGCGCACGGAGCGACCCCGGGAAGTGGTCAGCGACCGTCGCCGCCTTGCTGCGCAGCACGCACCACGGATGCGCGTACAGGTACCTGAGCCGAGTGCGCTGCCACCGCACGTCATAGCCCCGCTGTGCGCTGGTGCCTCGCTGCTGCTGCGCCTCGCGGTCGTGTTTCGGACAACGTCCCCCGTTCGTCAGCTCGGGGCACCCAGGGATGGTGCAGGGGGTACGGGGCTTCCGCGGCACGGGGGGGGGGATTACCTCCTAGAACTTCCTGCGGATGACCTTCTCGCGTAGACGGACGAACGGCCGGTGAAAGGGGCCAAAAAGGTCACACGGCAATTCAAGAACCACGACAAAAGGGGGTGGCGGATGGAGTTTGACGGCACTCAGTGCCACATGTGGGTCCGGTCGGCGACCCCGAGTGCACTCTCTCGGACCTAATTGGGGATGGTAGAGACGTGTAGGAAATTCCAGCTCTACAAGTGACTTGATGGAGGGTCAGCGAATGGAGCCAGAGCAGAATGCGCCGGTCATGGACATCCGTATCGGCGGTTTCCGCATGACTGTGCAGCGCATCCCCGTGAAGCTCTTGACTCTGCTGACAGCTACGGCCTGTTCGGGGTTCACAGCGTGGATCACTGGCCGATGACGTCCGCTCAACCCTCGCTGTCGCACCTCCCGCTCGTGCTTCGGGCGGCGTCCCCCGCTCACTTCGTGCCCGCCCTGGAGCAGTTCCTCGGCAGCTCGGCCGGGCTGTCCCCGGCGACGATCACCCGGCTGACCCGGCTGACCCGGCTGACCCGGCTGACCCGGCTTACCCGGCAGTGGCAGGCCGACCACGCCGTCTTCATGGACCGCGACCTCTCGGAGGTGGACTACGTGTACGTGTGGGCCGACGGTATCCACCTCAACGTCCGCCTGGAGGAGGCCAAAGCCTGCGTCCTGGTGCTTGTCGGGGTCCGCGCCGACGGCTCCAAGGAGCTGGTCGCCCTCAAGGACGGCTACCGCGAGTCCGCCGCGTCATGGGCCGACCTGATGCGCGACTGCGCCCGCCGGGGAATGCGCGCCCCGGTCCTCGCGGTCGGCGACGGCGCACTGGGCTTCTGGAAGGCCCTGGCCGAGGTGTTCCCCGAAACTAGCGAGCATAGGTGCTGGGTTCACAAAACGGCCAATGTCCTGGACGCCACGCTGAAGTCCGCGCAGCCGGGCGCGAAGAAGGCGCTCCAGGACATCTGCAACGCCGAGGACCGCGGTCACGCCCATGCGGCGATCAGGACGTTCGCCAAGCTCTACGGGGCGAAGTTCCCCAAGGCGGTCAAGAAGATCATCGACGACCAGGTGGAGCTGCCGGCGTTCTACGACTTCCCGGCCGAGCACTGGATCCACCTCAGGACGACAAACCCCATTGAGTCGACGTTCTCCACCGTCCGGCTGCGGACCAGGGTCACCCGCGGCGCCGGCTCCCGCGCCGCCGCGCTCGTGATGGTCTTCAAGCTCGTCGAGTCTGCCCAGGCCCGCCGGCGGGCCGTGAACGCACCCCACCTCGTCGCCCTCGTCCGGGCCGGAGCCCGCTTCGAACGCGGCCGGCTCGTCGAATGCGCCGAGGCGGTGGCCGCATGAGCCAGCCGTCGCACGGCACGCTGCATCACGTCGAGCTGTGGGTGCCGGACCTCCATCGCGCGCTCGCCTCGCTCGGCTGGCTGCTGGAGGCGCTGGGCTACGCCCTCTTCCAGAGCTGGGACGGCGGCCGCAGCTGGCGGCTCGGGCCGACCTACCTGGTCATCGAGCAGTCGTCGGCCCTCACCGCCGAACAGCACGACCGCTGCCGCCCGGGGCTGAACCACCTGGCCTTCCACGTCGAAGACGCCACCACGGTCGAGAAGCTGACCGCCGGCGCCGCCCAGCACGGCTGGCACCTGATGTTCCCCGAGCGGCATCCATACGCCGGCGGCGGACAGCACTACGCCGCCTACCTGGAGAACGACGATGGCTTCGAAGTCGAACTCGTCGCGATCAACTCACCCGAACGAAACTGAGATCAACCGATCCACAAGTCTTGATTACTCGTCATGCCTTGTGACGTGGCATGACGTAGGACCCGTTCGGCAGAGTCAAGCCCAAGCAGGACCACCGCCGAGCCACGGGTGAGGGAAACGTGACTGGATACGCCGATGACGCGGACTTCCCGCAACCTGCGAGTTATCCACCACGATCAACTGTGTGCGCACATCGGACGAGCGTGGACTGACCCTACGATCCGGACGCCCGCAGCAGCATGTCCGCGAGCCCCTCCCTGCGGATCCGCTGGTCGATGTAGAGCAGGGCCGTGATCAGTGGCAGGAACACCATGGCGAACAGCTGGGTGAGGAGACTGCCGGCCACCGAGAGCGCCAAGGAGATCCCCAGGTCGGGCAGGGTCTGTGCCAAGGCGTCCGCCATGTCCGTGGGCGGCGGCGTCGACGCGTCGTACGGCTTCGGACTGGGCGCGGCGAACATGAGCGGTATTCGGATCGCGAGCGTCACGACCAGCACGGTCAGGCCGCCGAGCAGGGTGATGCCGAACGTGCGCCACCACGCGCCCCGGATCAGCCGCACTGAACGCCGCATCGCCTGGACGGGCCGCGCGGCCTCCAGTACGGCGGTGGCCGGAGCGAAACTGAACAGGACGTACAGCCACACCGTGATCGGCACCATGAGCAGCGCGAGCAGGAAGAAGAGACCGAAGGGCAGTGAAGTCCGGTAGAGGGCCGCCAGGAACAGCCCGAAGAACGCGAGGGTGATCAGCAGCATCGGGATCAGCACGATCAGGCCCATCAGCAGGGTCACCCCGAGCACCGACGGGGTGCGCGGCAAGGTGCGCCGCCAGACCTGGGCGAGCGTGACCCGCCGCCCGAGCACCGCATCGTGCAGGGTTGCCGCGCACGAGGCCTGGATGAGGGCGTTGGTCACCAGCGTGGCCACCATGCCGAAGGCCCACATGGCGACGAACGCGACCACGACGGGCCGGACGTCGGTCCAGTGCACGCCACGGGGTGTGTCGTAGATGGTGTGCAGATGGTCGGCCACGGCGACGTAAGCGAGGCCCGCCGCGCCCGCGATCAGGACGCCCAGCGCGAGGTGGGCCAGGACGGCGAGCCCGAACAGCGGCCGCCCGTACCGCCGCATCGTGGCGAAGGCCCCGCCGAACACGGTGTCCACCCCGAGCGGGGCCAGGGGTATGACACCCGGCTTGGGCGGAGGAGGCGGCGGCGCCCATCCCCAGCCGCCCGGAGGGCCGCCGTACGGCCCCGAAGGTCCCCACCCCGATGTGTCCGACATTCCTCTTGCGCTCCGATGCTCGGGGAGTCTCCGACTCCGGCCCCACTGTGATCGCGAACGATATCCGGTGGGGCTGGTGGTGCCTATGGGCGTGCCCACGGCGTTTTGTGTACGGGTGTACGTATCGATGTGTACTCTTGTACACATGGGATATGTGCTGCTCGCCGGAGCCATCGCCGCGGAGGTGGCGGCCACCACCGCCATGAAGTACAGCGACGGTTTCAGCAAGCTGTGGCCGTCGCTGGTGACCCTCCTCGGCTACGTCATCGCCTTCGCGCTGCTCGCGCAGACCCTGAAGACCGTCTCCGTCGGCACGGCCTACGCCATATGGGCCGGGGTCGGTACCGCGGTCATCGCCGCGATCGGCATGGTGTTCCTCGGGGAGGGGCTCAACGCCGCGAAGGTCGCCGGGATCGCGCTGATCATCGGCGGTGTCGTGCTGCTGAACCTGGGGGGTGCGCACTGATGGCGCCGCGCACCGGGCCCGGCGGTGAGTCCTGATGGCCCGCCGGTACGACCCCGAACGACGCCAGAGGATCATCGACGCGGCGATCCGGGTCGTGGGCGCCAAGGGGCTCGCGGGGCTGAGTCACCGCTCCGTCGCCGCGGAGGCCGACGTGCCGCTCGGCTCCACCACGTACCACTTCAAGACTCTCGACGAACTGATGGTCGCCGCCCTGCGGCAGGCCAACGAGGGCTTCGCCAAGGTGCTCGCCGCGCGCGGCGGCCTGGAAGATCCGCGGACCGATCTGGGCGCCGAACTCGCCGGCTGGATGGGCGAGTGGCTCGCCGGCGACCGCACCGGCGTCGAGCTGGAATACGAGCTCTACCTCGCCGCCCTGCGCCGCCCCGCCCTGCGGCCCGTCGCCGCCGAGTGGGCCCAGGACCTCGCCGAGCTGCTGTCCCGTCGCACGGAGCCGGTCACCGCGCGGGCACTGGTCGCGCTCATGGACGGCATCTGTCTGCAGGTGCTGCTCACCGACGCCTCGTACGACGAGGAGTACGCGCGGGACATGCTGAGGCGGATCATCGACTGATCATGGCGGCTCGGCGGAGGGCTTGAGCCGCGCCCCCGCGGAGGGCGGCGCCGCCCGGAGCCGTACCGTGCGCCCGGCACGTGAGATGCCGGGCGCACCGGTTCGCCCGGGCGGCCCCAGCCAAGTTAGGTTGCACCCATGACCGACACGACTGCTTCTCGTACCACCGGCGCCGTCGCCGCCGGGCTCGCCACCCTCACCGCCGACGGCACCGTTCTCGACACCTGGTTCCCCGCTCCCGAGCTGTCCGCCGAGCCCGGCCCGGCCGGTACCGAGCGGCTGTCCGCCGAGCAGGCCGTGGAGCTCCTCGGCGAGGGCGCGGCAAAGGCCGTCGGCCCGGACGCCCGCCGTGGCGTCGAGGTGGTCGCGGTCCGTACGGTCATCGCCTCCCTGGACGACAAGCCGCTCGACGCGCACGACACCTACCTGCGTCTGCACCTGCTCTCGCACCGCCTGGTCAAGCCGCACGGCCAGAGCCTGGACGGCATCTTCGGCCACCTCGCCAACGTCGCCTGGACCTCGCTCGGCCCGGTCGCCGTCGACGACGTCGAGAAGGTCCGGCTGAACGCCCGCGCGGAGGGCCTGCACCTCCAGGTGACGTCCATCGACAAGTTCCCGCGCATGACGGACTACGTCGCCCCGAAGGGCGTCCGCATCGCCGACGCCGACCGCGTCCGCCTCGGCGCGCACCTCGCCGAGGGCACGACCGTCATGCACGAGGGCTTCGTGAACTTCAACGCGGGCACCCTCGGCACCTCGATGGTCGAGGGCCGCATCTCGGCCGGCGTCGTGGTCGGCGACGGCTCGGACATCGGCGGCGGCGCCTCCACCATGGGCACCCTCTCCGGCGGCGGCAACGTCCGCATCACCATCGGCGAGCGCTGTCTGATCGGCGCCGAGGCGGGCGTCGGCATCGCGCTCGGCGACGAGTGCGTGGTCGAGGCCGGTCTGTACGTCACCGCCGGCACCCAGGTGACCATGCCCGACGGCCAGATCGTCAAGGCCCGCGAGCTCTCCGGCGCCTCGAACATCCTCTTCCGTCGCAACTCGGTCTCCGGCGCCGTCGAGGCCCGCCCGAACAACGCGGTCTGGGGCGGCCTCAACGAGGTCCTGCACAGCCACAACTAGTCGGTCCGTCTCGGCCACGCAGGGTTCGTGGCCGCTCGCGCAGTCGCCCGCGCCCGCGCTCCTCACGGAGCGCGGGCGCTCGGCTTGGCGCGTGCCTCGACTGCCGCTGGAATGACGTCCACCGCGCGCATGCACGCCGCGTGGATGCTGCCGGCCTTGCCGTGACCGTCCGTGAGGCGGTCTAGGGCCTGTCGTCACATTCCCGTCTGCCCCGCGACGCCTGGCACGCACTCTCGCCGCACCGGGCGAAAGCCCAAGTACGTCCAGTACGAGGACTTCCGCCCGGCACGCCGAGAGCACGCACCAGACGCCGCGGGGCCGCCCTTCGGGCGACGACGGGAATGTGACGACAGGCCCTAGGGCCGGGTGGTCGTGAGGGATCCGGCGGCCGAACTACCGCTCCGCCGTCAGAGCCGTGGCGAACTCCGCCAGTCGCGTGAAGTCGTCCGCGCGCAGGCCGAGTCGGGGACTGACGTGATGGAGCAGTGCGGGCCCGGGATGGTGGGCGGCCACGTACGCGTCGTCGGCCGGGCTCTGTTCATCGTCCACCCATGCGAAGGGACGGCCCTCGGCGTATGCCACGATCCGTTCCGTCTTCCAGTGCACCCCGTCGGGCCGGTCGGCGAACAGGGCGCCGGCGAAGTCGACGTACGGGAGCTCGGGGAGACCGATGACGGGGGCGATCCAGCGGTTCGCGGCGTCCATCCAGGTGCTCGCCCAGCACAGGTCGTAGCCGAGGCCGAGGAGGGCTCGGCCGTGGTCGGGGTGGAGCCAGACGCGCAGGGGTCTGCCGGGGGTCAGGGCCACCCGGATCGTCGTGTAGCCCTCGGGCCGGCGTTCCGCTTGGGCGGCCCACGGGTTCAGGGGGCCGTCGACGTCGAGGAACAGCAGCGGTCGGCTCACCAGGCCACCGTAAGGGAGACCGAGCGGGGGAGGCCGGGAAATTGTTTCCGGTCCGGGGGCATAGCGGCAGGCGGGCACGCGCGTCACAAGGGGCACAGGGGCGGGCCACAGGGAACGCCGGGGAAGAGAAGGTGACGATGGATGCCGAAGCGCAGGAGAGCTTCCGGGAGTTCGTGGCGAACCGGTCGTCCGCGCTGCTGAAGACGGCCGTGCTGCTCAGCGGCGGCGACCGGCACGCCGCCGAGGACCTGCTGCAGAACGCTCTCATCAAGGCCGCTGGGCGGTGGCACCGCATCGACGAGCCCGAGGCGTACGTACGGCAGATCCTCTACCGGCAGCAGGTGAGCCGCTGGCGGCTGAAGTGGCCGAGGCGGGAGCTGAGCGTCGCCGAGCCGCCCGAGGCGTCGCCCGACGCGGACGCCCTGTCCGCCGCCGAACTGCGCGTCGTGATGCGCGGGGCGCTCGCCCGGCTGACGGCGCGCCAGCGCACCGTGCTCGTGCTGCGCTACTTCGAGGATCTGCCGGAGGCCGACGTGGCCCGGCTCCTCGGCTGCTCCGTCGGGACCGTACGGTCCACGACGCACCGCTCGCTCGCCCGGCTGCGGGCGCTCGCCCCCGAACTGGCCGCGCTCGGCCGGGGGGACGGCGCGCAGCCTCGGTCCCGTGACTTCTCGCCCGTGGAGGTACGTCCGTGAACGTCGAGGAACTCGTGCGCGACTGCCTGCGGCAGCAGGCCGCCGAAGAGCCGTCGGCGGGGCCGGGGTTCGCCGACCGGGTACTGGGGGCCCGTCGGCGCCGCCGCACTCGCAGGCTCGCGTCCGTCGCCAGCGCCACGGCCGCCGTGGTCGCGGTGGCGGTGGCCGTGCCGCTGCTGGACTCCGGCAAGGACGACGTGCGCCCGTCGGGCGTCCTGGACTCCAAGGAGATCCACGCACACCCGGACCAGTCGCCGCCGCGCGACCTGATCTCGGCCGGGAACGTGGCGCTGGCCGCGTACTACACGGCGAAGATCGTCAAGAAGACGGACGACGTCGGCGTGTCCGCCCGCTCCTACTGGCTGCTCGACCCCGAGACGGGCAGGTACCGGAAGACCACCAAGTGGTCCTACGTCGCCGTCGCCCCCGGCATGCGGACCGCCGCCGTCCTGGAACAGAACCTGCCCACCCGGCGGATCGGCCTGCTCGACCTCGCCACCGGGAAGGTCGAACGGTGGATCCCGGTCGACCGCGGGGTCGGCGGGCTCGCCTTCTCGCGCGACGGGAGGAAGCTCGTCGCGACGACGTACCACGACAATCCGGATCTGCGCGACAAGCAGCCGATGGAACCCTCCGGCTTCCTCTGGGTGCCGCGCTTCGGCAAGTCGAGCAGAACCGGCTTCCTCGTCCTGGACGTGGCCTCCGGAAAGGGCTCCTGGGCCGGCGTCCCGGCCGACCGCGACATCAACGCGCGCCAGGACTTCGCCTTCAGCCGCGACGGCAGGCTGGTGTACGCGGCCGTCGTCGGAGGCCACGACGGCCTGCAGCAGTTCTACGACCTCGCCGGCCGCGAAGTCGCCGCGCCCGCGAACGAGAAGTACCTGCGCTCCGACGTCGCGGCACGGCTGTCCCCGAACGGCAGGCTCGCCGCGGTCGGACTGACCAAGGAACGCCCCGACACGTCGTACTCCGAGATCGTCGATCCCCGCACCGGCAAACGGATCACCCTGGTGCGCGGAGCGGAGCTGCTCGCCTGGGTGGACGACAAGCGGCTCATCGCCTACGAGCGGGCTCCGGGCTCGGGGGAGTACCGGCCCATGCTCGTCCTGGTCACGATCGGCAGCGACAAGTTCGTCCAGCTGAGCGGTCCTCACGCGCCCGCCAAGGACTTCTCCCGGCAGGACTGGCAGCCGATCTTCGCCGAGCGCTGACCACGGCCCCGACGGCTCCGACGTCAGGCGGCCACGAGCCGCTCGTACGCCGCCAGCAGCCCGTCGATCCTCGCCGGGTCGGCGGGCCGCAGCGGCGGCCTGACCGGACCCGCGGGCAACCCCAGAGCCCCGAGCACCGCCTTCGCGGTGACCGCGCCGGGCAGACCGGCCGACATCATCAACTCGATGAGTGGGACGGCCCGTTGCTGTCGGCGGGCCGCCTCGGCCGTGTCTCCCGCGTCGAACGTGTCCAGGATCGCCCGGAACTGACGGGGGGCCACGTTCGCGACGGTGCTGATGTATCCGCTCGCGCCGATCGCGTACAGCGCGAGGACGTATTCGTCACAGCCCGCGTAGTACGCCAACTCGGTGCCGGCCAGCACCTTCTGGGTGCCCAGGAGGTCGTACGCGCAGTCCTTGACCGCCACGATCCTCGGATGCTCGGCGAGCCGGATCATCGTGTCCGGCTCGATGCGCGTGCCGGTGCGGCCCGGAATGTCGTACAGCGCGAGGGGCAGCCCCGAGGCGTCCGCGATCTCGCGGAAGTGCGCCTCCACCGCGTCCTGCGGAGGCCTGCTGTAGTACGGCGCGACCACCAACAGCCCGTCCGCGCCCGCCTTTTCGGCCTCCAGTGCCAGCTCCACGGTGTGCCGGGTGTCGGCCGTGCCGACCCCCGCCACGATCGATGCCCGGTCGCCGACCGCCTCCCGCACCGCCCGCACCAGCGCGGCCTTCTCCGCGTCCGTCGTGGTCGGCGACTCTCCCGTGGTGCCGGAGAGGACCAGTCCGTCACATCCCTCGGAGACGAGCCGGTCGGCGAGGCGCTGGGCACCGTCGAGGTCGAGCGCGCCCGCCTCGGTGAAGGGCGTGATCATCGCGCAGAGGGCGCGGCCGAACGGGGCGGCGGCGGGCGCCGAGGTCGTGGTGGTCATGGGAGTAGTGTCGACATCCCCACTGTGAAGCTCCACTTAATTCTTCTACGAGGTACCGGCAAAGGATGCTACGAAGTGGGACTTCCGGGAGGCGGGGCCAGCCTTCCGGGAGGCCGAGGCACCAGGGTCTGTCCGGCGGATCATGTCGGAGACTTGGGGCCTGGCACGCCCTCCCCCAGAGGGGGTGCCCCCAGCGGCGTTGTCGTCGGTTCCCGACTCCCCCAAGCTCTCGGCTTCGCCCGAGCAGGGGGACCCCTATCGCGTCGTCGCCCTCCTCCGCCTTGCAGCTGGACGCACCAGGCCCCGCTCACCTGTGCTGATGAGGCGCCGCAGCTCTCCTCCGACCTGATCCACCGGACAGGCCCTAGTGCCAAATCAGCCCCTTATGGGTCACCATGGCGAGGACGGAAGTCGGCGGCAGACCGCGGGAGGCGTCATGAGGCTCGGCAAGGCACTCGCCACCGGAGTTGCGGAAGAGCGGGTTCACACGGAGGAAGAAGAACTCCCCGAGATGGCCGAGGAGTTGGAGGCGTCCGTGTCCGAAGAGGCTCCGGTCGGCCGATGAGGCTGCGGCTCCCCGAGGAACGACCGACGGAGCCGCCGACCGGATACAAGATCGCCCACCCGGTGCTGTCCCGGGACGGCGCCAGGGCCGGGTTCACCGGCGTATCGCTGGGCGGCGCGCTGCCGTACGGAGTGCTGGACGAGGCGCGCTGTGTCTACGGGCGACGGCACCGGGCGCCGCACCGACGATGCGACTGCGGCTTCCACTGCGTGCACGACTCCGCCGCCGCCGAGGCGATGCTCTGCACCGCCGAGCATCGCGCGGCCGTCCTCCTCGAAGTCTCCGTCCTCGGCGCCTACATCCGCTTCGAACAGGGCTTCCGGTACGCCCGGCAGCGGGTGCGCACCGCGACCGTGCAGCCGTGCGCGTGCGGCGCCGTGGCCGGCGCGCTGGCCGACGCGGGCTGGGGCAGGCCGGGTTGGCGCGCACTGGCGGCGGCGTGCGCGGGATGCGTACGCGGTCGTACGTCCCTGTCGCTCGCTTCCTTCGCGCGGCTGGCGGGGGAGGGGTTGCGGGTCCGGGCGGCGAGCGCTGCCGTGGTCGCGCCCGCCGATCTCGGTGTGTCCGAACTCGTTGCCGAGGCGGCCTTGTTGCAGGCTCGACTCGACTGGTTCCAGAGTCAGTTGGCCCGCCTCGACGAGGGCGGGACGCAGCCCCGGTGAGGGTCTGGGGGCGGTGGGAGGCGGCGCGTCCTTGACCTGAATCTTGGTTGAGGTCGGAGGCTGGCCGGTACACGCGACACGTACCGACCACCGGAGGCCGCCATGCCCCGCCGTACCGCCGCCCACCCCGAAATCGCCGACTCCCGCACCGCGTCCCCGCTCTTCAGCACATGGCGCGTCGGCACCCCCGAGCGCCAGGGCGCCGTCGTCGAGGCGATCGCCGCCACCTGGGAGAGCAGGCCGTGGCCGGCCGAGGGGCTCCTCGGCTATTACGTCTACGCCGGTCGGGACGGCACGACGCTCCTGCATCACTCGCGGTGGACGAGCGAAGAGGAGTACGAGAAGTTCGTCGTCGCGCACCGGCAGGATCGGGTCGACGAGATCGACGACGCCGTGCCGGGGATCGAGCGGATCGGGCTCGGACGGTACCGCCGGTATCGCAGCGTCGCCCGCTCCGCCGCGGACCGGCGGGTGCCCGGCTGCGTCGTCATCGTCGAGGTCGAGTTCGACGGGCCGGACCCTGAGCGGCAGCGCGCCTGGGTGGATGCCGTCGTCGAGGCCCTGGAGAGCGAGCCGAACCCGCAACCGGGCGGCATCTCCGCCCATTTCCATCTGAGCACCGACGGCACGAAGGTCCTCAACTACGCCGAGTGGGAGAGCGCGCAGGCCCACATCGAGGCCATGGCCGCCCCGGGCGAAGGCATCGGATCGCCCACGCCGCAGTGGGAGCGCGTCCGGACGTACCCCGGGGTCAGGCGGTCCACGGTCGGCCGGTTCTCGTATGTGTGGGGGCTCGTGCCCGAGTGAGGTCCGGCCGGCCGGACCGGGCGGGGCGCGGAGACGCGCCCTCGTCGGCCGAGCGCGGAAGCGGGTCCTCGTCGGTCGAGTGCGGAGGCGGCTCCTCGTCGGACCGAAGTGCGGAGGCGGCTCGTCCCACTCCGACAACTCTGACCGTCTGGACAAAAAAAGTTTTCGGTGAGACGGTGGAGTCATGTTGGACGTGACCGTGATCGAGGACGCAGAGGCCGCCGCCGTCTCGCTGGACCCCATACGGGCCCGGCTGCTGGCCGAGCTGGCCGCCGGGCCCGCGTCGGCCGCCATGCTGGCCGGCAAGGTCGGGCTGCCCCGGCAGA
Organism: Streptomyces albiflavescens; assembly: GCF_014645835.1. Classification (GTDB taxonomy): domain Bacteria; phylum Actinomycetota; class Actinomycetes; order Streptomycetales; family Streptomycetaceae; genus Streptomyces; species Streptomyces albiflavescens. The sequence continues at coordinate 160,528 of NZ_BMMM01000007.1, read as the reverse complement.
AGGTGAACTACCACCTGAAGGCACTGGAGCGGCACGGCCTGGTCGAGCTCGCGGGCGAGCGCCGCAAGGGCAATGTCACCGAGCGGCTGATGCGCGCGACCGCCGCGTCGTACGTGATCTCGCCGCTCGCGCTGGCCGCCGTGCAGCCCGACCCGGACCGCTTCCGGGACCAGCTGTCCGCCCGCTGGCTGCTGGCGCTCGGTGCCCGGCTCGTCCGGGACGTCGGCTCGCTGATCACCGGCGCGGCGAAGGCCCGCAAGCGGCTCGCGACCTACGCGCTCGACGGCGAGGTGACCTTCGCCTCGGCCGCCGACCGGGCCGCGTTCATCGAGGAGTTGACGGCCGGCGTCGGCGCGCTCATCCGCAAGTACCACGACGGGGACGCGGAGGGCGGTCGCCCGCACCGGATCGTCGTCGCCGTCCACCCCACGGTCAAACCCGAAGCCGCGGACGCCGCCGCGGCCGTCGAAGCCGCCCACTGATCACTCAGGAGCCATCACCATGTCCAAGGAATTCGAGATCGCCCGTGAGTTCGAGGTCGACGCCACGCCGGAGCAGGTGTGGGAGGCCATCACCAGCGGCACTGGCGGCTGGCTGTGGCCGATGGAGTTCGAGCCGCGCCAGGGCGGTGCCGGGCCCTTCGGCTCCACGCTCACCAACTGGGACCCGCCGCACCGGCTGACCAGCCTGGTCGAGGACGTCGAGGGCATCTCCCAGCAGACCCTCAACCAGATCGACGAGACCATCGAGCCGCGCGAGGACGGACGCCGGTCCTGGATGCGCTACGTGCACAGCGGGATCTTCGTCGAGGACTGGGACAACCAGTACGACGGCGCCGACAAGCACACGGACTTCTATCTGCACACCCTGCGCGAGTACCTGACCCACTTCGCGGGTCGGCCCGTCGCCTTCTCGACCTTCGACGGACCCGGGGCGTCCGTGACGTCCGACGCCTTCGCCGCGGTCGGTCGGGCGCTCGGCCTCTCGGACGACACCGCCGAGGGAGCGCGGGTTCAGGCCCAGGGGCCCGACGGCCAGGTCCTCGACGCCGTGGTCGACTACCGCAACCCGTACTTCATCGGGCTGCGCACCGACAACGCCCTCATCCGCTTCTTCGGTCGCAACCACTGGGGCGCGCCGGTCGGCATCAGCGTCCACGACTTCGCGGCCGATGCCGACGCGAAGCGGAACGAGACCGCTTGGCAGGGCTGGCTGAACGGGGTGTTCAGCGCCTAGTACCGCCCGGTGCGGCGAGTGGGGGCACCGCCCACGCCCTTAAGGCAGTGGGGGAGCGTGCCAGGCGTCGCGGGGCAGACGGGAATGTGACGACAGGCCCTAAGGATGCCTGGCGGAGACGGCTTCGGGCAGGCGAAGAGCCCGGCCCCCCGGACGACGGGGCCGGGCTCTTCGTCGTGCGGGCCGCGGCCTTGGCGGCCGCGACCCCGCTACAGGCCTACGGCCGGAACCGCAGCACCTGCGGGTCGTGGTCGCTGATCTGGTCGGAGAACTCCGAGTTGATGTGCACGCTGTCGTAGTCGAAGTCGCAGTCCTTGCGAATCGACGGGCTGACCAGGATCTGGTCGAGGACCTGCTGGTTGCCCTGGTAGTCGTACGTGTAACGCTCGCTCTTCGGCAGCGACTTGATCCCCGACCAGAGCTCGCCGTCACCTTCGAGGATCTTGGTGGTGTCGGAGAACTCGAAGTCGTTCATGTCGCCGAGGGCGATCACGTCGGCGTTCTTCTGCGCCTTGAGGATCTCGTTGACGAAGGAGTTCACCGCTGTCGCCTGCTGGTGACGCTGGGTCTCCGAGCTGCGCGTCGGGGGCTGGTACTGCGCGGTCAGCCCCTGGTCGCCGCCCTTCGAGTTGAGGTGGTTGGCGATCACGAAGACCGTCTTGCCGCGGAAGACGAACTCGCCCGCGAGCGGCTTGCGGCTGGACGTCCAGGCCGTGTTGGCCGGGTCGACACGGCCGGGAGACGCGGTCAGCTGCGCCTTGCCGTGCACCTCGGTGACACCGACGGCGGTCGTCGAGTCGCCGCCCGCGCGGTCGGTGAAGGAGACCCGCTCCGGGTTGAAGAGGAACACCTGGCGGATGTTGCCGCCGGGCTCGCCGCCGTCCTTGTCGTTGACGGGGTCGATGGAGCGCCAGTCGTACGTCGGGCCGCCCGCGGCCACGATCGCGTCGATCAGCTTCTGCACGGTCTGGTCGGCGGCGACCGTGCCGTCGTCCTTGGCACCGTTGTTGTCCTGGATCTCCTCCAGGGACACGATGTCGGGCGACTGCAGGTTGTTCACGATCGCGGACGCGTGGGCGTCGAAGGTGGTGTCGCCCGGGTCCAGGTTCTCGACGTTGTACGTCGCCACGGCCAGCTCGCCGCGCGACTGCTTCTTCGTCGTCTCGCGCTCCAGGCCACCCTTTTCCAGGGTGCCGAGCTGGTTCGCGACGAGCGTGTAGCCGCCGTACTGGTTGTAGTCCAGCGGACCCGCGGTGTCGCCGGCGAGCTCGTCGCCGACGTTCGCGGTCGGGAAGTCGGCGGTCGAGCCGAGGGACTGGATCTGGATCCGGCCGGTGTTCTGCGAGGTGTACGAGCCGTACACCGAGCCGCCGCGGCGGTTGGCGTGCTCGTGCGGCTTCACCGTGACCCACAGCTCGCTGTAAGGGTCGGTGGCGGTGACCACACGGGTGTCGGAGACCTGGACGTTCATGCCCTCCAGGGACTCGTAGTAGTCCAGGGCGTACTTCGTCGGCTCCAGAGCCAGGCCGTTGATCGAACCGCTCGCGGCGGTGTCGCCCGCGGGGGTGTAGTCGGCCGGTACGGACTTGGCGTCGACGACCGTCGCGGCCGGAACGGCGTTGCCGCTGGAGACCACGGTCACCGTCGGCTTGGTGATCTCCGTCAGCGACTGGTTGCCGCTGGAGGCGCCGCCCGGGACGTACTCCGAGACCGTGCCCGAGACCGTGACCGAGTCGCCGACGGCGACCTTCGGGGTGGAACTGGTGAAGACGAAGACGCCCTCACTGGTGGCCGGGTTGTCGTCCGCGTTCGGGTCCTGGAACCAGAAGCCCTTCGACGAACCGTAGGTCCGCACGCCGGTGACGATGCCCGCCACGTCCGTGACCTTCTGACCCGCGAGCGGGGAGATCCGGGTGGTGCCCTGGATGTCGTGGATGTGGACGGTGTCCGCGTGGGCGGGCGTGGTGAGTACCACGGCGGACAGGGTGGAACAGACCGCGGCGACGGTCAGCGCGCCTATGCGCGCGGTTCTCTTGCTCGGCAAGGGAATCCCTCCGGGGACGTACGTGAGCGCCGGGACGAGAGTGAAGCAGTGGGGGAGCGTGACCTGTGTGCGGGCCGATGACGCGCGTAGAAGCCTGTGAACAGGTTGCCGCTCAGACTTCTACGCGCGTCAATCTCGTGTGTGGGCAGGGGAGTTGTCAAGGTTTCAGGGGTGTACGGCTGCTGTCGGGGACATGAACCGGGCGGCATGGGTGGAAATCCGTCTAGGCTGAGTCGTCGGCGCGGAATTCCGGGACGGCCTCGGGATCACGCGTCCCGGGACGACCCTCGGGCTCGGCGTCGATGAGGTTTGTAACTACCTGCTACTGATCGTTACCACTTTTTACGATTGATCTGCTTGTCCTGGTTGTTCGGAGGAGAACCCAGCCGATGTCAGACAGCTCTCCCCTGCCGCCGGTGCGGCTGCACTCCGAAGCGGAGCTGGCGCGGGACGCGCTCGCCGCGCCGCTGCTCTCCCGCGCCGCGCGGCTGGCCCGCTGGGCGGGTCCGGACACGCGGGTCGGCGCCGGGGGCGAACTCGTCGAGGAGCAGCTTCCGCAGGCGGCTCTTGAACTCGGGCTGTCGGGTGACGGCGCGGCCGCCTTCGCCAGTGAGGCCTGGCGGGTGGCCGTCGACACCGGGCTCGTCGAGATCGTCGACGAGGAGGAGGGCACGGTCGCCGCGGGCGAGGAGCTCTCGTTCCTCACCTCCGGCGGGCCGCGGGACGTCCTGGGCGTGTGGCTCGGCGCCCTGGAGACGGTGCTGGCCGACGCGAGCGTGCCCGACCTGGATGATCTCGTCGGTGCGATGGGCGAGGGCGGTGAGGTCGACCTCTCCTCCCTGGAGTGGGATCCCGAGGCGGACGCCGAATTCCTCGACGGGGTGCTCCGCAATCTCTATCTGCTGACCGTGGGCGAGAGCGGACCGGCCGACGAGCCGGTGCCGCTGCCCGCCCTCGCCGCGTCGATGATCGTTCCCGACGGCATGGGGGAGCCGACCAACGACGTGCTGGAGCAGGTGTCGGACGCGATGATGCGGCTCGATGACCAGTTCCGGCTGCTGGAGCCCGTCGGGCTGGTCGACTTCCAGCCGGTCGACGAGGCCCTGATGGTGGACGCCGACGAGGAGCCGGCGGCGGCCGTCGACGACACGGACGTCTCGCGGTACGGGATGGTGCGGCTGACTCCGCTCGGGCTGTACGGGATCCGTGCGCGGCTCCTGGAAGCGGGCATGTCCGCTCCCGCGGTGGGTGACTTGGTGGACAAGGGTGCCGACGCGTTGCTCGACGGCACGGCCGCGTTCCCGCCGGCGGCCGCGCAGGCCGAGACCGAGCAGTGGCTCGCTCGGCGCGAACCCCTGCCCGCCGCACGGGAGTTGCTCGCCGCCGCCCGCGGCGGCGATGCCGGGGCCCCGCTGCGCCGCCTGCGCTGTCAGCAGGCGCTCTCCCTCGTCGGCATGGAGGCCGAGCCCGCCCTGCGCGAGGTGCTCGACGACCCGGAGCTGGGCGGGCTCGCCCGCGTCTGGCTCTCCGAGCACGGTGCGACCGACGTGCCCGCGCCATCCGCGGCGATGATCTTCTGGCTGACCATCGACACCGTGGCGGCGCAGCTCGCGGCCGAGGGCAACTCCACCGAGCTGCAGGCCCTCGTGGAGGGTTTGGCCCAGCAGCACAGCGGCTTCTTCGCCACGGCCTGGCGCGTCGACCACCCGGCGACCCCGGACGTCCTGGAAGCCATGGGGCGTCTCCACCCCGACAAGAAGGTCGCCAAGGAGGCCCGCAAGGCGGCGTTCAAGGCGCGGTCGCAGCAAGGGGGTTGAGCCGGAGGGGCACTCGGGCGGAGACCCGGCCGGGCTCACGCTGCCGGCGGCCGCGGGCTGGGTGCCACGGCGCCGCGGCGCTACCATGCCGTCCCGCGGCGCTACGGTGCCGCCCCGTGACGGCACGTCCTTACCGCCGGGACAGCGATCGGCCGCGACGGCGCAGGTGGGCGGTGCCGAGCGAGCCGCCGCCCGCGCGGCGTGCGCGGGGCACGGGCTCTCCGTCGGACCGCCTCACGCCGTGGCCGCCGACGCCGACGACGCCGCCGACCCCGAAGACGCCGATGACGCCGGCGGCGCCTCGCGCCGCAGGAAGCCGGACCGTGCCCGCTGACGCGAGCTGTCGCTCGGCTGACCGCCCGTAGGCCCGCGCATCAGTTCGGCCGGCTCGTCACGCCGGACCACCTCTTCCCCGGTACATCCCAGGGTTCCGGCCGCCGTGCCTGCTTCTGCGCGCCGCCCTCGCCGCCCTTGCCGATCACGGGCACGCGCACGGGCACGCGCACGCGCACGGGCACGGGCACGGGTACGCTGTCGGGCTCGTCCGGAACCGCACGATTCGTCCATCGCGTTTCTCGGGCCTGAGGTGCTTTTGGTTCCTGTGGGTGAAGCCTTACGGATTCATGGAAGCGAGCCCTGTGAAGTTCCCGGGCGTTCAACTCCCGTTCAGGCGCGGGCGGGACGGTGTGGCCGCGAACCGAGGACCGCCACCCGCCCCCCACGACAGTCCCACTCCACCGTCACAGGAGACACCATGTCGCTCACCCGCAGGGACTTCGCCAGACGATCCGCGATCACCGGTGCAGGTATCGCCCTGGCCGGCAGCGTTGGCGCCCTCGCCACCGCTCCCAACGCCCTCGCGTCCACGGAGACGGACATCGACACCGAGAGCACGGGCGAGACGTCGGCGAAGCCGGGCGGTGTCGGCTACGGGCCGCTGATCCCCGACCCGAAGGGTCTGCTCGCGCTGCCCGCCGGGTTCTCGTACCGCGTCATCACCTACAGCGGGAAGACCAAGCTGGAGTCCGGCGAGTTCACGCCCTCCAACCACGACGGCACCTCCACCTTCTGCGGCCCGCGCGGGGCCACCCTCCTGGTCAACAACCACGAGCTCAGGGGTCCGCGCGCCGGCTGGAAGTACCCCGTGCCGCTCACCGAGGGCCTGGTCTACGACCCGGCCGCGTCCGGCGGCTGCACGGTCGTCGAGGTGCGGGGCGACAAGGTCGCCGAGTGGGTCGGCATCGCGGGCACCTCCACCAACTGCGCGGGTGGCAACACTCCTTGGGGCACCTGGCTCACCTGCGAGGAGACCGAGGACAAGGCCGGCCAGAACGGCATGACCAAGGACCACGGCTACGTCTTCGAGGTCGACCCCGAGGACCGCCGCCGCAACCAGAACCCCAAGCCCATCAAGGCGCTGGGCCGCTACGCCCACGAGGCCGTCGTCGTCGATCCCCAGCGCGGCCGCCTCTACCTCACCGAGGACGCCTCGGGCCCGAACGGTCTGCTGTACCGCTGGACGCCCCCGCAGGGCTTCGAGCACGGCCACGGGCAGCTGGCCACGCTCGCCGACGACGCCGGCGCGCTCCAGGCGTTCAAGTGCTTCGACTCCGGCGGCAAGTTCGTCGACGACCTCTCCCGCGCCACCAAGATCGGCACCGTGTACGGCGTCGACTGGGTGGACGTCCCCGACCGCGACGCCAAGACCACCTCCGTGCGCAAGCAGTTCGCCGACGGTCAGGTCACCCGCGCCCGCAAGCTCGAAGGCATGTGGTGGGGCGACGGCGGCGCCTACATCGTCTCCTCGTTCGCCCGCGCCGAGAGCCCCGTCCAGCACGACGGCGCCGTCTGGTTCTACGACCCCAAGCGCCGCACCCTGACGCTGAAGGTTCTCATCGGCGTCAACCCCGACCCGTCCGTCGACGGCGCCTTCGACGGCCCGGACAACATCACCGTCTCCCCGTACGGCGGCCTGGTCATCGCTGAGGACGGCGAAGGCATCCAGCACCTCTTCGGCGCCACCGACAGCGGCCGTACGTACCCGATCGCCCGCAACGAGCTGAACAACGGCACCGAAGCGGCGCCGGAGTACAGCGAGTTCACCGGCGTCACCTTCTCGCCCGACGGCAAGACCCTCTTCGCCAACATCCAGGAGCCGGGCATCATGCTCGCCATCACCGGCCCCTGGAAGCGCCAGAAGCGCGGCTGATTAATTCAATGGCTCGACCCGCGGCCATCCTCCTAAAGTGGTGCACGTCCAGGTGCGAAGGCAGGACCTACTTCCACTGATAATGGGGCGGCCGCGGGTTCGAGTCCCGCCACCGGTACAACGCGCCGGTGTAGCTCAGGGGTTAGAGCACCTACGTCGGTTCCGCCGACCTGAACTCTGGACACCACAACTTCATGCACCTCCCGGTGCGCAGGCTGCGGCTACTTCTCTCGCAAAGAATCCACGCCGCCGCCGATTTGATCTCGGGAGGCGCAGCACATGGTGTGTGCCCGGTGCGCAGGCAACGGTTACTTCATTGGATCGGACGGTTGCGGGTTCAAATCCCGTCATCGACTTCGGGTCGGTGTAGCTCAATTCGGTAGAGCATCTGGCTAAGTCCGTCGCCGACTCCTGATCTCGGGCACGCTCCATTTGCTGCGCCTCCCCTCGAAACACGACTGGAAAGTTGTAGACGAATTCGGGGGAATTCATCATGGCGCGATTCAACACCAAGGCGGCCAAGGCACAGCCCACCTCGCGGATCACCTCGACCGGCCGTGTACTGCGTACACACCAGGGTGGCCGCGGCCAGGAGCGCGACGCGCGCTCCGAGCTCTTCCTGCTCGCGATCGCCAACTTCGTTTCGCAGCAGACCTTCTACGAGTCCGGCGCTGCCCGCGACGACCGGTTCGCCACGCTGGTGCGCGAGCTCGCCGTCGCCGACCCGTCGTGGACGGCCGCCCTGCTGGGCTGGCTGCGCGGCGAGGGCAACCTGCGTACGGCCTCGATCGTGGGCGCCGCCGAGTACGTGAAGGCGCGTCTCGACGCGGGCGCCACCGACGGCCCGGCCAACCGCCAGGTCATCGACTCCGTGCTGCGCCGCCCGGACGAGCCCGGCGAGCTGCTCGCCTACTGGACTTCGCAGTACGGCCGCAACGTGCCCAAGCCTGTCAAGCGGGGCATCGCCGACGCCGTACGACGTCTCTACAACGGCAAGGCGCTGCTGAAGTACGACACCTCGTCCAAGGGATACCGCTTCGGCGACATCCTCAACCTGGTGCACGCGGCGCCGGACCCCGGCAAGCCGTGGCAGGGCGAGCTGTTCCAGTACGCGCTGGACCGGCGCCACAACCCGGACACGGCCGTGGTGCCCAAGTCGCTGCCCGTGCTCGTGGCGCACCGTGACCTGATGGCGCTGCGGCCCGCCAAGCGGCGCAAGGTCGTGACCGGAGCACACGGTGCGCAGCGCCTGGCGGAGGCCGGTATGACCTGGGAGGCGCTGGCCGGCTGGCTGCAGGGCCCGATGGACAAGGCGGCCTGGGAGGCCGTGATCCCGTCCATGGGCGCGATGGCGCTCGTGCGGAACCTGCGGAACTTCGACGAGGCGGGTGTCAGCGACGAGGTGGCGGCTCAGGTCGCCGCCAAGATCAGCGACCCGGCGGAGGTGGCGCGCTCGCGGCAGTTCCCGTTCCGCTACCTCGCCGCGTACCAGCACGCGCCCTCGCTGCGCTGGTCGTACCCGCTGGAGCAGGCGCTCGGCCACTCGCTGGCCAATGTGCCGGCGCTGCCCGGGCGGACGCTCGTGCTCGTGGACCGGTCCGGTTCGATGTTCTACTCGCGGCTGTCCGACCGGTCCGAGCTCAACCGGGCGGACGCGGCGGCGATCTTCGGCACGGCGCTCGCACTGCGGGCGGCGGACGCGGATCTCGTTGAGTTCGGCACCAGCAGCAACCGCGTGAAGTTCCGTAAGGGCGAGTCGGTGCTCAAGGTGCTGGAGCGCTTCGGGGACCTCGGCGGCACCAACACGAGCGAGGCGGTCCGCAAGCACTACAGGAAGCACGACCGGGTGCTGATCGTCACCGACGAGCAGGCCACGTACAGCCACTACGGCGACCCGACCGAGCAGGTCCCGGCGCACGTACCGGTCTACACGTGGAACCTGGCGGGGTACCGGGCGGGCCATGCCCCGTCCGGGAAGGGGAACAGGCACACGTTCGGTGGGCTCTCGGACGCGGCTTTCCGGATGGTGCCGCTCCTGGAGTCGGCGCGGGACGCGGACTGGCCCTGGAAGTGAGCAGCGGACCGGTCCTGGCAGTGAACAGCGGACCGGCCCCGGAAGTGAGCGGATGAGTGCGGCCCGTACTTCGGTGCGGGCCGCACTCTTGTGCGGAGCGCGTGCTGATATCTAACATTTCAGTTCGTGGAGGCGATACGGCCTGTGCGCCGGACCCTGCTGCGGGACCGCGCGTACGAGGCGATACGGGATGCCATCGTGGCCGGCGACATCGCGCCGGGCGCGGTGGTGCGAGACGCCGAGCTGGCCGAACTGCTCGGGCTGTCGCGGGCGCCGGTGCGTGAGGCCTTCTCGCGGCTGGTCGACGAAGGTCTCCTGGAGTCCAAGCCGCAGAGCTACACCCGGGTGACACCCGTGGTGGCCGCCGATGTGCGGGACGCCGCGGCCGTCGTCGGCGCCATGCACGAGCTGGTCACGCGGGCGGCGGTGCCCCGGCTTCTCGTGGACCATGTCGGTGCCATGCGGGACGCCAACGTGCGATTCGCCGCGGCCGTACGAGACGGCGACGTCGACGCCGCACTGCGCGCCGACGACGAACTGCACGACGTCCTCGTCCGGGTCAGCGGCAACCGTGCCGCCGCGGCCACCATCGCCCGCTACACCCCGCTCATCCGCCGACTGGAGCGACGACGCTTCGGCGAGGGCGGCAACTGCCGTTCGGCCGGGCTGCACGAGCGGCTGATCGAGGCCTGTGCGGGCGGTGAGGTGGACGAGGCCGTCCGCGTCACGGAGGAGATCTGGCGGGGCCTGGAAGAGCTCGTCGACGAAGCGGCCCACTGAACCCGGGAGGACCCATGTCCCTTTCCTCGTACGAGCGTTACCCGCTGCTCTTCGGACCCTCGCCCGTGCATCCGCTGGAGCGGTTGACGAGGCATCTCGGCGGCGCCCGTCTGTGGGCCAAGCGGGAGGACTGCAACTCCGGTGTCGCATACGGCGGGAACAAGACCCGCAAGCTGGAGTACCTGGTCGCCGACGCGCTCGCGAAGGGCTGCGACACGCTCGTCTCGATCGGCGGGGTGCAGTCCAACCACACCCGTCAGGTCGCGGCCTGCGCCGCCCGCGCCGGACTCAAGTGCGTGCTGGTGCAGGAAAGCTGGGTGGAATGGCCCGACTCCGTGTACGACAAGGTCGGCAACATCCTCATCAGCCGGCTCGCCGGCGCGGACGTACGGCTCGTGCGGGCCGGGTTCGGGATCGGTTTCAAGGAAAGCTGGGAGCAGGCGCTGCGGGAGGTCGAGGAGTCGGGCGGCAAGCCGTACGCCATACCGGCGGGGGCTTCCGACCATCCGCTGGGTGGGCTGGGGTTCGCCGGGTGGGCGTACGAGGTCGCCGCACAGGAGAGGGAGTTGGGCGTCTTCTTCGACACGGTGGTGGTGTGCTCCGTGACCGGGTCGACGCAGGCGGGCATGGTCGCCGGGTTCGCCGCGCTGGAGGAGGCGGGCGGGCGGCCACGGCGCGTCCTGGGGATCGACGCGTCGGCGGCGCCCGCCCGTACCCGTGAGCAGATCGCGCGGATCGCCCACGGCACGGGCCGACTCATCGGCGTACAGAAGGAATTGACGGAGGCGGACGTCGAGCTGGACGAGCGCTACCACGCGGGCACGTACGGGATTCCGGACGAGGTCACTCTGGAGGCGATGCGACTCGCGGCGCGCACCGAGGGGATGGTCACCGACCCCGTCTACGAAGGGAAGTCGATGGCCGGGATGGTGGATCTGGTGGCCCGGGGCGAGATCGGGCGGGAGTCGACCGTGCTCTACGCCCATCTGGGCGGGCAGCCGGCGTTGAACGCGTACAGCGCGCTGTTCTAGGCGGTGGTCTTCTCCGCCTCGGGCGGTCGTCTTCTCTCGGCAGGGGGCTTCGTCCTCTGCGCGGTGGGGGCCTCTACGCGGTGGTCTTCGGCTTGGTGCCGGTGATCACGAGCGCCGACACCAGCAGCGCGGTGAGCGCGATCAGCGCGCCGACGCCGAAGGCGCGGGCCGCGCCGTGGGTGAGGATCTCGGACGGTGATCCGGTCGTGTGCCGGGTCGCCGTGCCGAACACCGTGACCAGGATGGACAGTCCGAGCGTGCCGCCGAGCCACTGGAGGGTCTGCAGCAGACCGGACGCGGCGCCTGCCTCTCGCGGCTCGACGCCCGCGAGGATCGTCGCGTTGAGCGGCATGAAGCTCAGACCCACGCCCACGCCCAGCAGCAGCAACGGGCCGAGGAGGCCGGTCGGATAGCCGTCGCCGGGCTGGAGCCGCCACAGCCACGCGGCCGCGGTGACGAGCAGGGCCATGCCGGTGAGCAGCACCGGTTTGGCACCGAAGCGGGCCAGGAGCCGCGGTACGAAGCGTACGGTCGTGAACATCGCCAGGGTCATCGGAAGGAAGGCGAAACCCGCGCGCAACGGGCTGTATGCCAGGACCTGTTGGCAGATCAGGGTGAGGAAGTAGAACGCCCCGAACATGCCCGCGGGCAGCAGCAGGACACCCGCGTAGCCGCCCGCGCGGTCGCGGTCGGCGAACAGGCGCAGCGGCATGATCGGCTGGCCCGCGCGGGACTCGATCAGGGTGAAGCCCGCCAGTAGGGCCGCCGCCGCGCCGAAACCGAGCTGCGCCTGGGCGTCGCCCCAGCCGTCCCCCGAGACCCGGATGAACGCGTACACGAGCGAGGTCATCCCGGCCGTGCCGGTGAGCGCGCCCGCCGCGTCGAAGCGGCCCGCGTGGCGCGGGGTCTCGGTGACGAAGCGGGGGAGGGCGGCCGCGACCGCGACGCCGATCGGCACGTTGATCAGCAGGGCCCAGCGCCACGACGCCCACGACGTGAGCATGCCGCCGAGAACCAGGCCGATGGAGGCGCCGATGCCCGCCATGGAGGAGTAGACGCCGAGGGCATGGTGGCGGCGCGGGCCCTCCGGGAAGTTGGTGGTGATCAGGGCGAGTGTGCTGGGCGCGGTGAGGGCTGCGCCCACTCCCTGCAGCGCGCGGGCCGCGAGCAGCCAGGCGTTCTCCGTGGCGAGTCCGCCGAGGAGGGAGGACGTGGCGAAGAGCAGAACGCCGATGGTGAGCGTGCGGCGGCGGCCGACGATGTCGCCGACCCGGCCGCCGAGGAGCAGCAGGCCTCCGAAGGCGAGCGTGTAGGCGTTCAGAACCCAGGAGAGGTCGGTGGGGGTGAAGTGGAGGTCCTTCTGGATGTCGGGCAGTGCGACGTTGACGACCGTGGAGTCGACGCCGACCATCAGGTAGGCGGTGACGATGACTAGGAGGACGGTGCCGAGCCTGGCCGGCTGTTGCTGGAACGGGGCCTTGGGCGGGCTGGTGCTGGTGCCGGCGGATGGGGTGGACGGGGTGGACATGGGATGCTCCCTGTCTCGTGTCCCCAGTGGGTGTGTGCGGGCAGCGCGGACTGCCCGCCGGATAACCGGGGACTGTCTCCGTTTAGTCCTCGGTAAGATACGGAGAGAGTCCCCGGTTGGCAAGGAGTATCTGAATGGCGCAGGTCAGGCCGATGCGGGCGGATGCGCGGCGGAACTATGAGCGGCTGATCAAGGAGGCGACGGTCGCGTTCGCCGAGCACGGGGAGGGTGCGTCGCTCGACGACATCGCCAAGCGGGCCGGGGTGGGGTCCGGGACGCTGTACCGGCACTTTCCCACGCGGCAGGCCTTGTTGGAGGCCGTGTACGTGGACACCATCGAGGCGATCGCCGCGCGCGCGGACGAGCTCGCGGCGGAGCTGTCGCCCGGCGAGGCGCTGGTGGAGTGGCTCAATGAGCTGAGCGAGGGGATGATCCAGATCCGCGGGCTGAAGGCGCTGCTCGGCTCGGCCGTCACGGACGGGAGTTCGCCGGTGCTGACCGCGTGCGGGGACTCGGTGAAGGGCGCGGCCACGCGGCTGGTCGGTGCGGCTCAGCGGGAGGGGACGCTGCGGGCGGATGTGGAGCCGATCGAGGTACTGCGGCTGGCGCACGGGGTGGCCACCGCGTCGGAGCTGGCGAATGGGCAGGGGAAGTACATTCGCCGGTATGTGTCGTTGCTGACGGAGGGGCTGCGGCCCTAGGGGGTTTCTGATGGATCTCCGTGGAAGAAGGAGCGGCGTTCGGTGCGTGCTCTCGGCGTGCCGCGGCTGACCAGTTCCTTGGCGATCTTCTGCAGGTCGAGGTCGGACAGGACGCGTTTCTCGCCCGTGAACGAGACGAGGCTCGCGATGCGTACGGGCTTGTCGACCAGCCCCGCTCCGGGCCCCTCGGCCACGAACAACTTCTTGATCAGCGGTGCGACCACGCTCGACGCGAGCCGAGCGCCAATGGCAGCGGGATCCATCTACCCCCCGTCAGGTGCGTGCGGACGACGGCCACCTCGGTGTGGCCCGCCGCCGGGTGCCCGGACTGAGCAGAGTAGGACAATGGCGGGTACCGCGGAGGGGGAACGGCGCGAGATGCCACCGGACATGAAGCACGGCGGTGGTGACCTCAAGTCCCCACCGCCGGCTGCCTCTTGTGCGCCGTTCGGCGCGCCCGTGCGCCGCCCTTCGGGCGACAACGGGAATGTGACGACAGGCCCTATAGCGCTTGAGCCGCCGGCTTCACCATGCCGCGGACCGTGCGCGACTTCACGAAGTCGCCCATGGCCGTCATCTCCCACTCGCCGGAGAACTGCTTGATGAGCTTGGCCATCATGACGCCGGTCTGGGGCTCGGCGTTGGTGAGGTCGAAGCGGACCAGTTCCTCGCCGGTCGCGGCGTCGAGGAGGCGGCAGTAGGCCTTGGCGACCTCGGTGAACTTCTGGCCGGAGAAGGAGTTGACCGTGAAGACCAGGCCGGTGACGTCCTGGGGGAGACGGCCGAGGTCCACCACGATCACCTCGTCGTCGCCTCCGCCCTCGCCCGTGAGGTTGTCGCCGGAGTGCTTGATCGCGCCGTTCACGATCGACAGCTTGCCGAAGTAGCAGCTGTCGATGTGGTTGCGCTGCGGGCCGTACGCGATGACCGAGGCGTCCAGGTCGATGTCCTTGCCGCGGTACGCGGGCTCCCAGCCGAGGCCCATCTTGACCTGGGAGAGGAGCGGGCGGCCGCCCTTGACCAGGGAGACGGTCTGGTTCTTCTGGAGGCTCACCCGGCCCTTGTCGAGGTTGATCTTGCCGGAGGGCGCCGGGGCGGCTGCCGCCGCGGGGGCGGGGGGAGCGGGCGGGGCCGGCGGGGTGACCGGGGGCTGCATCGTCGGGGCGGGCGGGGTGATCGGCTGGGCGGGGACCGGGGCCGGTGCGGCTGTCGGGGCCGGTTCTTCCACGGTTACGCCGAAGTCCGTGGCGATGCCCGCCAGGCCGTTCGCGTAGCCCTGGCCGACCGCTCGGGCCTTCCATGCGCCGTTGCGCAGGTAGATCTCGACGATCACCAGGGCCGTCTCCGTGCCCAGCCGGGGCGGGGTGAAGGTCGCGAGCACCGCGTTGTCGTCCGCGTTGCGGATGGTGGCTGTGGGTTCGATGCCCTGGAAGGTCTGGCCCGCCGCGTCCGGACTCGCCGTGACGACGATCTTCTCGATGCCCGGGGGGACGGAGGTCGTGTCGACCGTGATCGCGTCGGGGGCCGTGCCGCCGCCCGAGCGGTACGTCACGCCCGGGCCGGCGGGCTGGTTGTAGAAGATGAAGTCGTCGTCGGAGCGCACCTTGCCGTCGGCGGTGAGCAGCAGGCTCGATACGTCGAGCCGCACCGGGGCGGCGACGTCCACCGTCACGCGGGTGACGGGGAGAGGGATGTTCGAGCCGGGGGTCATAGCTGTCATGCCTGAGGTAACGAGCGGGGGCGCTTTACCGTTCCCTTACCCAAGGAGTTGTTGGTGGGGGTGCGGGTGGGGTGGTTTTCGCCCCCTTCGCCCCTGCCCGTCCCGTATCCAGCCTTCGGCTGTGGGTGAGTGGGGCTTGTCGCGCAGTTCCCCGCGCCCCTTTTCGGGGGCGCAGTCCCCAGGTACGGGCCGAGCAGGGGCGGAGGGGGCGAGAAACCCCTACGGCACCACCACGATCTTCCTGCCCACCCCCGACGCGAACTGTTCCAGGGCCTGGGGGTAGCTCGTCAGGGGAAGGCGGTCGCTGATGAAGACGGACGGGTCGAGGACCCCGGTCGCGAAGAGTTCCGCCGCGCGTTCGAAGCTGTGGAGGACGGCCATGGAGCCGGTGATCGTGATCTCTTGGTTGTAAATGCGGTACGGGTCGATCGTCACCCGTGTCGCGTAGTCGGCGACACCGAACTGGAGGAACGTGCCCGCCTTGGCGACCCGCCCCAGGCCGTCCTGGATCGCCGCCGCGTTGCCCGTCGCGTCGACGACGACGTCCCAGCCCTGGGGGCGTTCGAGCTCGTCGGCGGCGGCCGCGGAAGCGGAGACGCCCAGCTGCTGGGCCGTGGCCAACCGCTGCGGGTTGAGGTCCACGATGTCCACGCTCGCCGCCCCGGTGCGCTTCGCCAGTTCCAGCATCATCAGGCCCATCGTCCCGGAGCCGTAGATCAGGACGTGGGCGCCCAGGCGGGAGTTCAGGACGTCGTAGCCGCGTACCGCGCAGGAGAGCGGTTCGACCAGGGCCGCGTCCTGGGTGCGGACATGCTCGGGGAGCTTGACGCAGTTGGCCACGGGGGCGACCGCGTACTGGGCGGCTCCACCCGCGGTCGTCACGCCGATCGCCGCCCAGCGCTCGCAGAGGTTGTTGTGGCCCGTACGGCAGTAGCGGCATTCGTAGCAGTAGAGGGACGGGTCCACGGCCACGCGGTCGCCGACCGAGACTTCGGTGACCTGGGTGCCGACCCCGACCACCTCGCCCGCGAACTCGTGCCCCGGCACGATCGGCAGCTTGGGGGCGAACTCACCCTGAAGGATGTGCAGATCGGTGCCGCAGAGGCCACAGGCGGCGACCTCGACGACGACCTCGCGGGGCCCTGGCGTCGGGTCCGGGACCTCGGCGACGACGGCGCGGCCCACGGACTCGATGACGGCGGCCTTCATTTCACGGCTCCCAGTGACAGGCCCTGGACCAGCTTGTCCTGGGCGGCGAACCCCGCGGCGAGCACCGGCAGGGAGATGACGAGCGACGCGGCGCACACCTTCGCCAGGAACAGGCCCTGGCTCGTGATGAAGCCGGTCAGGAAGACGGGGGCGGTCTCCGCGACCACGCCGGTCAGGACTCGGGCGAACAACAGCTCGTTCCAGCTGAAGATGAAACAGATCAGGGCCGTCGCGGCGATGCCGGGAAGGGCTATCGGCGCCACCACACGCGCGAGGATCGTGGGGAGCCTGGCGCCATCTATCTGAGCCGCCTCGATCACCGCCACCGGGACCTCGGCGAGGAAGGACTGCATCATCCACACCGCGATCGGCAGGTTCATGGAGGTGTAGAGGATGACCAGCAGCCAGATGTTGTCCAGCATTCCGGTGTTCTTCGCGAAGAGATAGATGGGCAGCAGCCCCGCCACCACGGGCAGCATCTTCGTCGAGAGGAAGAAGAACAGGACGTCCGTCCACTTCTTCACCGGGCGGATGGAGAGCGCGTACGCCGCCGGGAAGGCCAGGAGGAGGACGCAGAGCGTCGAGACCAGCGACGCCACCGTCGAGTTGATCAACGCGGGCCACGGGCTCGCGCCGCCTCCCGTGCCGAAGAACTCCCGGTAGCCGTCGAGGGTGAGAGCGGCGCCGAAGGACGGCGGGTTGGTCGCCGCGTCGGACTCCGAGTGGAACGACGTCAGAGCCATCCAGGCGATGGGCAGGAAGAAGACGACTCCGGCCAGCCAGGCCGCCAGGCCCAGGCCCGCTCCCCGGGTGCGGCGGGGACGTACTCGTATCGCGGTGGCGCTCATGCGCGGGACACCTCCTCGCGGAACAGGGACGACACCACACGCAGGGCGAAGGTCGCGATGATGATCGAGCCGATGACGACCAGGACGCCCGCGGCCGAGGCGAGGCCGTTCTCGTGGGCCTGGTAGAAGCTCTGGTAGACGGTGTAGGGGAGGTTCGCGGTGCCGAGGCCGCCGGAGGTGATCGTGAACACCGCGTCGAAGTTCTGGACGATGTAGATCGAGCCCAGGAGCGCGCCCAGTTCGAGGTAACGGCGCAGGTGGGGGAGGGTGAGATGGCGGAAGATCTGCCAGTCGCTCGCGCCGTCCACCTTCGCGGCCTCGATCTGTTCGTGGGAGCGGCTCTGCAGGCCCGCGAGCAGGATCAGCATCATGAAGGGCGTCCACTGCCAGACGAGGGAGGCCTCGACCGCGAGCAGTGGGGTGTGGGAGATCCAGTCCGGCTGGGGGCCGCCCACGTAGTGCAGCAGGCCGTTCAGGAGGCCGTACTCGGGGTTGTAGAGCACATGTTTCCAGAGCAGGGCCGCGGCCACCGGGACCACCAGGAACGGTGCGATCAGGAGCGTACGGACGATGCCCCGGCCGCGGAACTTCCGGTCCAGGAGCAGCGCCAGGACCAGGCCGAGGACCAGGCTGACGAGAACCACGGTGACGGTCAGCAGGATCGTCGTCCAGACGGAGTGGCGCAGGTCGGGATCGGTCAGTACGTCCGAGTAGTTGCCGAGGCCCGTGAAGTGGCGTGCCTTCGGGTAGAGGGCGTTCCAGTCGAAGAAGGAGATCACCAGCGTGGCCACGAAGGGGAGCTGGGTCACGGCGATCATGAAGATCAGGGCGGGGAGGAGCGGGGCGCGGGTGGCCCAGGCGCGCATCCGGCCGGAGGGGCGGCGGGCGGCGCGTACGGAGGGGGCGGCCAGCGGGGCCGTTGTCGTGGCGGTCATCGTCCCTCGTACTCCTTGGAGATCTTCTCGGCGAGCTTCTGGGACGTGCTCAGGGCCGACTCGACGGACTGGCGTCCGGCGATGGCCGCACTGATCTCCTGCGAGACCTTGGTGCCGAGATCGGTGAACTCGGGGATGCCGACGAACTGGATGCCGGGCGCGGGGCGTGGCTGCACCCCCGGGTCGCGCGGCCGGGCGCCCTCGATGGCGTCGCGCGTCGTGGCCTGGAAGGCCGCGGCCTCCTTGACGTAGGCGGCGTTCGCGTAGGTCGAGGCGCGCTTGCCGGCCGGGACGTCGGACCAGCCGATCGTGTCGCCGACCAGCTGCTCGTACTTCTTGCTGGAGGCCCAGGAGATGAACTTCCAGGCCTTGCCCGAGTTGTGCGAGGCCTTCTGCAGGCCCCAGGCCCAGGTGTAGAGCCAGCCGGAGGACTGCGTCTTGTCGACCGGCGCGGGTACGTAGCCGATCTTGCCCTTGACCGGGGAGTCGGACGCCTCCAGCGAACCGGCGGCGGAGGTGGCGTCGTACCACATGGCCGTCTTGCCCTGGGTCATGTTGTTGAGGCACTCGGCGAAGCCGGACTGGGCGGCGCCGGACTCGCCGTGTTTGCGGACGAGGTCCACATAGAACTTCGTCGCCTTCTCGAACTCGGGGGAGTCGAGGCGGGCCTTCCAGTCCTTGTCGAACCAGGTGCCGCCGAAGGTGTTCACGACGGTGGTGAGCGGTGCCATCAGCTCCCCCCAGCCCGGCAGGCCGCGCAGGCAGATGCCCTTCATGCCGGACTCGGCGCCGTCGGCCTCGGCGGCGAGCGTGCCCACCTGCTCCCAGGTGGGATGCGCGGGCATCGTCAGGCCCTTCTTGGCGAACACGTCCTTGCGGTACATCAGGAAGGACGACTCGCCGTAGAACGGCTGTCCGTAGAGCTTCCCGTCGTCGGCGGTCAGGGACTGCCGCATGGGCTTCAGGATGTCCTGCTCGTCGTACGCGCTGTCCTGGCGTACGTACGAGTCCATCTCGTGCAGCCAGCCGTTCCTGGCGTATATCGGTATCTCGTAGTTGGACAGCGTGGCGACGTCGTACTGGCCCGCCTGGTTGGCGAAGTCCTGACTGATCTTGTCGCGGACGTCGTTCTCCGGCAGGACGGTGAAGTTGACCTTGATGCCGGTCTCTTTGGTGAAGTGGGCCTTGGTGAGCTTCTGCAACTCCACCATCTGCGGGTTGTTGACCATCAGGACGTTGATGGAGTTGCCTCCGGAGCCCGCGCCACCCGCTCCGGTCCAGCAGCCGGAGAGCAGCGGGGTGAGCAGCGTCCCTGCGGCGGCCGCGGCGAGCAGTGCGCGCGGCCTCCGTCGGCTCGGGGTTCGCATGGATCACTCCTGGACGTATGGGGAGATAGAGGGTACATGCGGGCAAGGGGTGCCCTACGAAGTACGCGAGTCTGGCTTTTCGGACGCGAGGGTGGGGGGCGGTTTGGTTTTCAGACGCGAATGACCTGAGGGCCTTGCAAGGAGTAGCGGTGTGCCTCGGACGCCGGGAGAAGCGTGCTCGTGACGATCGCTTCCAGGGCGCTGATGTCGGCGAAGCGGCAGAAGCTGACCGCCCCGAACTTGGTGTGCACGCCGGCGAAGACCGTGCGCCGGGAGGCCCGGATCGCTTGCGCCTTGACCTCGCTGACCGCCGGGTCGGGCGTCGTGAGGCCGTGCTCGCGGGAGATGCCGTTGGCGCCGATGTAGGCGAGGTCGATGACGAAGCCGGAGAGCATCTTCGTCGTCCAGTGGTCCACTGTCGCCAGCGTGCCGGGGCGGACCCGGCCGCCGAGCAGCAGGACGCTCGTGTTGTCGGCCTCGGCGAGCACGCCCGCCGAGGCCAGGGACGCGGTGACCACCGTCAGCGGCCGGTCCCGGGGCAGCGCCTCGGCGATGAGCTGCGGAGTGAACCCCTCGTCGACGAAGATCGTCTCGGCGTCCCCGAGCAGCTCCGCGGCCGCGGCCGCGATCCGGCGCTTCTCGGGCACATGGCTCGTGGTGCGGAAGGCGAGCGTGGTCTCGAAGCCGGCGCTCTCCACGGGGTAGGCGCCGCCGTGCGTGCGGCGCACCAGACCGTGGTCCTCCAGGGTGCGCAGATCCCGCCGTACGGTCTCCTTGGCGACGCCCAGCTCGGCGGCGAGCGCGGTGACGTCGACCGAGCCCGTGCGGCGCGCGGCCAGGACGATCTCGCGCTGTCGTTCCTCCGCCGTCATCGCCGTCATGGTCGTCACCTGCTCCCTCGCGCTCCGTCGCACTCTGCCCGTTCGGGCCCGGTGGGGCCTTGAGGGAAGTTCTACAGCGGGTATCGGCCACTGACCAGGCCTGTTACTTGCCCGATGATGCCCGGCTGTGCCTGTTTCGCGCTACGGGTGCCCGCGGCGGACCTGGGACGGAGCGGGTGGGGAGGTGGGATCGGGCACGGCCTGTGCCCGAACACGGGAGCGGGCGGGCCCGTTCGGTGCCCGTCCGCCCTGTGTGCTGCTCTCGCCGTGCCGTCAGTAGGGCCAGATCGGCGGGTGCGTGGTGAAGTGGCCGCCCAGATGGGCGTGGTCCGGGTTGCCCGGGTCGAGCTCGCCCTGCTCGGCGATGAGCTTCTCGGCGTACGGCTCGGAGTCGTCCTGCGGCTCGTAGCCCAGCGCCCGGGCCGTCGAGAGGTCCCACCACAGGCGGGTGTTGGCGGACGAGCCGTAGACGACCGTATGCCCGACGCCCTCGGCGGTCAGCGCGGCGTGGAAGAGGCGGGCGCCGTCCTCGGGGCTCATCCAGACCGAGAGCATGCGCACGCTCGTGGGCTCCGCGAAGCAGGAACCGATGCGGACCGAGACCGTCTCCTGGCCGTGCTTGTCCCAGTAGAACTGGGCCAGGTCCTCGCCGAAGGACTTGGACAGGCCGTAGAAGGTGTCCGGGCGGCGCGGGGTGTCGATCGGGATGAGGGCGCTGTCGTCGAAGGGGGCGTCGCCCTGGGGGCGCGGGGTGAAGCCCACCGCGTGGTTCGACGAGGCGAAGACGATCCGGCGTACGCCCTCCTCACGGGCCGCCTCGTACAGGTTGTACGTCCCCTCGATGTTCGCCTTGAGGATCTTCTCGAAGGAGGCTTCCAGGGAGATGCCGGCGAGGTGGACGATCGCGTCGACGCCCCGTACCGCCTCGCGCAGCGCCGCCTTGTCGGACAGGTCCGCGGTGATCGCGTCCGGCTCGCCCTCGATGGGGAGCATGTCGAGGAGGCGCAGCTCGTAGCCGTACTTCGGCAGCAGTCCCCGCATCAGGGTGCCGAGTCCGCCGGCGGCGCCGGTGAGCAGAACGGTGCGGGGAGCGGGCATGCGGGGGTCTCCTCGGTGCGGGGCTCTGCGTCGTGGCGGGTGGTCGCGACGGGGGTGCGGCGGGGTGCGACGGGGTGCGGCGGGTGGTGGGGCGGGTGTCACGTGATGTGTCACGTGCTGTGTAAGGGGGCGTGTCGGCGTGCGTGGCCGTATTCGTGTACGGCATTCACATGCATGGACACGCTAAGGATCGCTGACGTGCTGCGTCAAGTGTCGCGCGGAGGTGGAGAATCCGCCTTCGTGTTGCGGGTTTGCGTGCTTGACCGGCCCCAAGGTCGCGGCTTAGCGTGGGCGCGTTCAGAAATATAGACGTGGATCAGAAACGTGCACCGGTGGGCATCTGTTTAGGGAGAGTCCGTGACGTCAGCCCCTCTCGCCGCTCGGCTCAGCGTCCCCAGCGGGCCGTTGTTCTTCCCCGTCACCGCGTACGGCCCCGACGGCTCCGTCGACCTCGACGTCTACCGGGAGCATGTGCGGCGCGGCGTCGAGGCCGGCGCCGCGGCCGTCTTCGCGTGCTGCGGCACGGGGGAGTTCCACGCGCTCACACCCGAGGAGTTCGAGGCGTGTGTGCGGGCGGCCGTGGAGGCGGCGGAGGGGCGTGTGCCGGTGGTCGCCGGTGCCGGGTACGGGACCGCGCTCGCCGTACGGTTCGCGCGCCTCGCGGAGGGAGCCGGGGCCGACGGGCTGCTCGCCATGCCGCCGTACCTCGTCGTGGCCGGGCAGGAAGGTCTGCTGCGGCACTATCGCGAGGTCGCCGCGGCCACCTCGCTGGACGTCATCGTCTATCAGCGCGACAACGCCGTGTTCACGCCCGAGACCGTGGTCGAACTGGCGCGCACCGACGGGATCATCGGGTTCAAGGACGGTCTCGGCGATCTGGATCTGATGCAGCGAATCGTGAGCGCGGTGCGGAGCGAAGTCCCCGGGGATTTCCTGTACTTCAACGGTCTGCCGACGGCCGAGCTGACCGGGCTCGCGTATCGGGGCGTGGGGATCACGCTGTACTCGTCCGCGGTGTTCTGCTTCGCCCCCGAGATCGCGCTGGCCTTCCACCGGGCGCTGAACGCCGGGGACGACGAGGTGGTGAACCGGCTGCTGGACGGGTTCTACCGGCCGTTCGTCGATCTGCGGGCGCAGGGGCGGGGGTACGCGGTCTCGCTCGTCAAGGCGGGGGTGCGGTTGCGGGGGCTGGACGTGGGTGAGGTGCGGCCGCCGTTGCACGAGCCGGCCGAGGATCATGTGAAGCAGCTCGCGCAGTTGATCGAACGTGGGTATGGCTTGATCGAGGAGGGCGTGTGACCGTGCGGGTGGGGCTTCTTGGGGAGGGTGCGTGAAGGCGTCCGCGTTTCTGTACCCGTGGGACGTCAACGGGGATCCGGAGGCCGCCTCGCGGATGGCCGGGCTCGGGGTGCCGCAGGTGACGCTCGCTTCCGCGTACCACTCGACACGGGCGTTGACGCCTCGGCATCCTCGGCATCGGATCGTGACGGCCTCGCATGCCGCCGTGCTGTATCCCGTGGAGGAGGCGCGGTGGGAGGGGCGTTCGCTGCGGCCGTACGCGGCGGGGGAGTGGGCGGCCGGGGACGCGTACGGGGCGGCTGCCGCCGAGCTCGCCGAGGCCGGTCTCGAGGTCCACACCTGGGTGGTCCTCGCGCACAACTCCCGTATGGGGGCCGAGCATCCGTCGACCTCCGTGGTCAACGCGTACGGGGACCGGTATCCCTGGGCGCCGTGCATCGCGCAGCCCGAGACGCGGGCCTATCTGGTCGACCTCGCGGCGGAGGCCGCGGTGCGGCCCGGGGCTCGTGGTACGGAGCTGGAGTCTCTCGGGTGGTACGGGCTGGCCCATCTGCACGCGCACGACAAGATCGGCGGGGTGGGGCTGGGGGATGCCGGGCAGTACCTGATGTCGCTGTGCTTCTGTGCGGTGTGCCTCGACGGTTATGCGGAACAGGGCGTCGACGGCGGGGAGTTGGCGGTCGCCGTGCGGGAGGCGCTGGACCCGGTGTGGCGGGGGGCGGTGGCGTCGGACGGTGGCTGGGCGGGGGTCGAGAAGCTGCTCGGCGCCGAGCCTGCGGCGGCTACGCGGGTGTGGCGTGACGGCGTGGCTCGTACGCTCCAGGAGGCGGCGGTCTCGGCGGTGCGGACTGCCGCGCCGGCCGGGTTCCAGGTGCTCCTGCACGCCGATCCCGTGTCGTACCACTGCGGTGCGAACGCCGGCGTCGACCCTCTGCACATCCTGTCCGTGGCGGACGGTGTCGTGGTGCCGTGCACCGGTGGCGCGGGCCTGCTGACGCCGTTCGCGGAGGCGGGGCGGGAGGGCGCGCCGGTCCTGGCCGCCAACTTCACCGTGGTGTCGGGGATGGGGGGCGGGCCGGACACGCTGGCCGCCGACGCGGAGCACGCGGTGTCGCTGGGCGCGACGGAACTTCGGCTGTATCACGCCGGGTTGGCGTCGGATGGGGATCTGGAGGTGGTGCGGTCGGTGGTGGCGGGCTTGGGCTGAGGCACCGGAGGGCTGGGCGCGGGTCGCCTGCGGTCCTGCGGGTGGGTCGGGGGGCGTGCCGTGCCCGTTGGGTCGGGGGTGCCGTGCCCGCACATCCGGTCGTCGCCTCGACCCGAGCGATGAGTTTCGGGCGCGGCCTCGGTCTACCTCATGAGTGAAGACGAGCTCTGAGGAGATGCGGAATGACCGGCGAGACTTTCGACCTCGGGCCGCAGGCCCTGATCGTGGCGCGCCTCGCGCAGGGTGTGACGGAGGAGCGGCTCGACGGCGTGACCCCCTGCCCGGAGTACGCGGTGCACAACCTGCTGGGGCATCTGGCCGGGCTGGCGGTCGCCTTCCGCGACGCCGGGCGCAAGGACCTGGGCCCTACGACGAACACCAGCCCGGACACAGTCGTGCCCGACATCGAGCCCGGCTGGCGCGAGGCTCTGCCGAAGGCGCTCGACGAGCTGGCCGAGGCCTGGCGCGACCCGGCCGCCTGGACCGGTGAGACCCGGGCGGGCGGGGTGCCCCTGCCGGGTGCGGTGGCGGCCGCCGTCGCCGCCGACGAGCTGGTGGTGCACGGGTGGGATCTCGCCCGGGCCACCGGCCAGGCGTACGAGCCCGATGCCGCCGCCCTGCAGGCGTCGTACGCACTCCTCGCCGCCGCGGCCGCGGATCCGAGCAGCGACGGGGGCCTCTTCGGGCCCGTGGTGCCCGTGCCGGACGACGCGCCACTGCTCGACCGCGTGATCGGGGTCAGCGGCCGCGACCCGGGCTGGAAGCCGTAGCGGGCGGGCGTAGGCGTACGACGTAAAAGGGGGCGCCTGCCGGGGCGCCGTTTCGTACGCTCCCCGCATGTCTCTCGGCCTCACCGTCCTCGGCACCGCCTCCCCACACCCGCAGCCCGGCCGCCCCTGTTCCGGCTATCTGCTGAGCGGCGGGGGCGCCGAGGTGTGGGTCGACGCCGGACCCGGGAGCTTCGCCGAATTGCAGAGGCATACGGATCCGGCACGGCTGGACGCCATCTGGATCTCGCATCTGCATGCGGATCACTGCGCGGATCTGGTCTCCGCCCTGTACGGGTACGCGTACGGGGGGCTCACTCCGTCCGCGCCCCTACCGGTCTACGGGCCGCCCGAGCTCGGGCATCGGCTCGCGGGGTTCTTCGGGCAGTCGGATCCCGGGTTCCTGGGTGGGGTCTTCAACTTCCGGACCTTGTACGACGGGCACGACACGCGCGTGGGTGAACTGCGGCTGCGTACGCGTGCCGTCGTGCACGACACCGAGACGTACGGGCTGCGGGCCGAATGCGAGGGGAGCGTTCTCGCGTACTCGGGGGACAGCGGGCCGTGCTCCGCGCTCGCCGAACTCGCCGTCGGCGCGGACCTCTTCCTCTGCGAGGCCGACATCGACCGGCATCGCGGAAGCGAACGCCAGGTGCACCTCACACCCGAGGATGCCGGTGCGATCGCCGAGCGGGCGGGTGCGGGGGAGTTGCTCGTGACGCACGTAGGGCCGACGCTCACGCCGGAGTCGGCGACCGAGCGCGCCGCGGCCGTCTTCGGCGGCCGGACCGCCACGGCTCGTGAGGGTGACAGCAGGGCTCTTTGAGGATCGGGCCCACCCGCCGGGCACTCCAACTTCTTTTGTCAGAGGCGTTGACGAAACACTGTCGCGCTCCTACCTTCAACGCGTCGTACTTCGTACGTCATATATGAGACGCGATATGCGAGATCAGATGCGGTCGATGGATCCGATGGGATGGATCCGAGGATCCGGCGGCATCTGGTCCATGCGATCCGATACGTGAGATCCGAGAGGCGCGCATGACCTCTGTGCCCACCCCGATTCCGTCCCGCACGCAGTTCGTGCTGGAGGGGATCAAACACCGCATCCTCACCGGGCAGTTGACCCCGGGTCAGGCCCTGGTCGAGACCGAACTCGCGGCGCAGTTCGGGGTGTCGAAGACACCCGTGCGCGAGGCGCTCAAGACCCTGGCCGGTACCGGACTCGTCGTGATGAACCAGTACAAGGGCGTCACGGTGCGCATGGTGGACGCGGACATGGCGCGCGAGGTGTACGACGTGCGGCTGCTGCTCGAACCGGAGGCGCTGCGCCGGGCCGTGCGGCGCGGAGCCACGCTCGATGCCGCTCGGGACGCGCTGACCCGTGCCGACAATGCCACCGACACCGCCGAACGCTCGCTCGCCAACCGGGAGTTCCACCGCGCCCTGTATGTGCCCTGCGGCAACCCGCTGCTCGGCCGGATGCTCGACGAGGTGCGGGACCAGGCCGCCCTGGTGTCCGCGGTCGCCTGGGCCGCCGACCCGTCCTGGGAGCGTGAGGCGGGCGAACACCGGGAGATTCTGCGGCTCGCCCTCGACGGTGACGCCGACGGTGCGGCGGGCGCGCTGCACGCCCATATCGCGTCGTTCGTGCAACGGGCCTTCCCCCAGGGCCAGGAAGAGGATGGACAGGAATGACAGCGACGTACGAGACCCAGCGGGCGGCGCTCGCGGAGGTCGTGGCGATCCCCGTGACACCGTTCGCGGAAGACGGGTCGATCGATCGCGACATCCATCGGGCCCTGTTGCGTCGGCTGCTCGACGGCGGAGTGAGGACCCTCACGCCGAACGGCAATACCGGTGAGTTCTACGCTCTGACGCCTGAGGAGCGGCAGCTCGTCACCGAGTTGACCATCGAGGAGACCGGGGACCGGGCGGTCGTTCTTGTCGGTGTCGGGCACGACGTGCCGACCGCCGTCGCCTCGGCGCGGCACGCGCGGGAGCTCGGTGCGCAGATGGTGATGGTCCATCAGCCCGTGCATCCGTATGTGTCGGAGGGCGGTTGGGTCGACTACCACCGCGCCATCGCCGCGGCCGTGCCCGAGCTGGGGGTCGTTCCGTACATCCGCAATCCGCTGCTCGCGGGGGAGCGGCTCGCCGAACTGGCCGATGAATGCCCGAACGTCATCGGGGTGAAGTACGCCGTTCCGGACGCCGCGCGCTTCGCCGCCTTCGCGCGGGACGCCGGACTCGAACGGTTCGTGTGGGTGGCCGGGCTCGCGGAGCCGTACGCGCCCTCGTACTTCTCGGCGGGTGCCACCGGGTTCACCTCCGGCCTGGTGAACGTCGCCCCCTCCGTTTCGCTGAACATGATCGAAGCGCTTCGATCCGGGGACTATCCGGGGGCGATGAAGGTGTGGGAGCAGATCCGCCGGTTCGAGGAACTGCGCGCGGCCAACGGCTCCGCCAACAACGTGACCGTGGTCAAGGAAGCCCTGGCCTCGCTCGGGCTGTGCCGCCGGGAGGTCCGCCCGCCGAGCAAGCCGCTGCCCGAGTCCGAGCGCGCGGAAGTTGCCGCCATCGCCGCGGGGTGGTCCATATGAAGCGCCCGGAGGAGCTGAGAAGCCACCAGTGGTACGGGACCGACGGGCTGCGCTCCTTCAGTCACCGGGCGCGGACGCGGCAGCTCGGCTATCTGCCCGAGGAGCACCTGGGCAAGCCGGTCATCGCGATCCTCAACACGTGGAGCGACATCAACCCGTGCCATGTGCATCTGCGCGACCGTGCGCAGGCCGTGAAGCGGGGGGTGTGGCAGGCCGGGGGCTTCCCGCTGGAATTCCCGGTGTCCACGCTGAGCGAGACCTTCCAGAAGCCGACCCCGATGCTCTATCGCAACCTGCTCGCGATGGAGACCGAGGAGTTGCTGCGGTCCTATCCGGTCGATGGGGCGGTGCTGATGGGCGGGTGCGACAAGTCCACGCCCGCGCTGCTCATGGGGGCCGCCTCCGTCGATCTGCCGGCCGTCTTCGTGCCCGCCGGGCCGATGCTTCCGGGGCATTGGCGCAACGAGGTCCTCGGCTCGGGCACCGACATGTGGAAGTACTGGGACGACAAGCGAGCCGGGCTCGTCGGGGACTGCGAGATGGCCGAGCTGGAGAGCGGGCTGGCCCGTTCTCCGGGGCACTGCATGACCATGGGTACGGCGTCCACGCTCACCGCGGCCGCCGAGGCGCTCGGTGTCACCGTGCCCGGTGCATCGAGCATTCCCGCCGTCGACTCCGGTCATGACCGGATGGCCGCGGCGGCGGGGCTCAGGATCGTCGAACTCGTCCGCAAGGACCGGAAGCTGTCCGACATCCTCACCGCGGAGGCCTTCGAGGACGCGGTGACGACCGTCCTCGGCCTCGGTGGCTCCACCAACGCCGTGATCCATCTGATCGCCATGGCCGGGCGGGCGGGTGTCACCCTCACGCTCGACGACTTCGACCGGATCGCGCGGACCGTGCCGGTGCTCGCCAACGTCCGGCCCGGCGGCCGGACGTACCTCATGGAGGACTTCCACTTCGCAGGCGGCCTGCCGGGGTTCCTGTCGCGGATCACCGATCTGCTGCACCTGGACCGGCCGACGGCGTCGTACGACAGCATGCGGGAGCAGCTCGACGGCGCGCTCGTCCACAACGACGACGTCATCCGTACCCGGCAGAACCCGGTGGCGGCCGAGGGCGGTGTCGCCGTGCTGCGCGGCAACCTGTGTCCGGACGGCGCGGTCATCAAGCACATCGCCGCCGAGCCGCAGCTGCTCAAGCACACCGGTCCCGCCGTCGTCTTCGACGACTACAAGACCATGCAGCGGACCATCAACGACCCGTCCCTCGGTATCACCGCGGACAGTGTGCTCGTGCTGCGGGGCTCCGGGCCCAAGGGCGGGCCCGGCATGCCCGAGTACGGGATGCTGCCCATCCCCGACCATCTGCTGAAGCAGGGCGTACGGGACATGGTGCGGATCTCCGACGCCCGGATGAGCGGCACGAGTTACGGCGCGTGCGTGCTGCACGTGGCGCCCGAGTCGTACGTCGGCGGGCCGCTCGCGCTGGTCAGGACCGGGGACACGATCACCCTCGACGTCGAGGCGAGGTCGCTCCAACTCAACGTGGAAGACAAGGAGTTGGAGCGCAGGAGGGCGGAGTGGACGCCGCCGCCCGAGCGGTACGAGCGTGGCTACGGGGCGCTGTACAACGAGCAGATCACCCAGGCGGACACCGGCTGCGACTTCGCGTTCCTGGCCCGGCCGGGCACGGTGCAGGACCCCTACGCCGGGTGAGAGCGGCTCGCGAGAACCGCTCTCTTCCGGTCGATATCCCGAACCACATCTGCGAAGCGCTACAACCATGTGCATGTAGCAAGCGCTTCCTGTGCGACAGACAGCAAGCGTTCCACGGCACCCGTAAGAACGGAGAACAGTCATGGCCCAAGCCGCAGCCGTGGCGAAACAGCCCGCGCCACCCCGGCGGCGCCGTGGCTCGGCGACGCCGCGCAAACTGCCCTATCTGCTGATCGCCCCGGCGGGCCTGCTGATGCTGGGCTTCATCGCCTACCCGGTCATCAGCGTCTTCTACTACAGCCTGCAGAACTACAACCCGACCAAGCCGTGGCGCAACGGCTACGCGGGCTTCGACAACTTCGTGCACGCCTTCACCGACGATCCGCAGTTCTGGGACACGCTGACCTTCAGCGCCAAGTGGGTCTTCGTCGAGGTCGGACTGCAGCTGCTGTTCGGGCTGGCGCTGGCGCTGATCGTCAACCAGACCTTCGTGGGGCGGGCGGTCGGCCGCGCGCTGGTCTTCTCCCCGTGGGCCGTCTCAGGTGTGCTGACGTCCGCGATCTGGGTGCTGCTCTACAACTCCCAGACGGGGGTCACGCGTTACCTCGCCGACGTGGGCATCGGGCAGTACGGCACCAGCTGGCTGTCCGACACCTCCACCGTCTTCCCGGCCGCCGTGGTCGCCGACCTGTGGCGTGGTGTCCCCTTCTTCGCGATCCTGATCCTCGCCGATCTCCAGTCCGTCTCCAAGGACCTGTACGAGGCAGCCGAGGTCGACGGCGCGAGTCGCTTCCGGCAGTTCCTGCACATCACCCTGCCGCACCTGAAGGACGCCATCGTCCTGTCCACGCTGCTGCGCGCGGTGTGGGAGTTCAACAACGTCGACCTGCTCTACACGTTGACGGGCGGTGGTCCCGCGGGCGAGACGACGACCCTCCCGCTCTACATCGCCAACACCAGCGTCGACGCGCACAACTTCGGCTACGCGTCGGCCCTGACCACGGTCGCGTTCGTGATTCTGCTCTTCTGCTCGATCGTCTACCTGCGACTGAGCAAGTTCGGAGGTGGGGACAAGTGATCACCGAGGATGCCATGATCAGCGCTCCCGAGGCGCCCGCCCCGGTGGCCGACGAGCCCCGGCAGCGCCCGCGGAGCAGCCGGCGCGCCTGGGACGAGGTCCCGCGCCGGCAGATCTACCTCCCCCTCTCGATCTACCTCCTCTTCACCCTGATCCCCTTCTACTGGATCCTGCTCTTCGCGCTGCGCCCGGCAGGATCGACCTCGCTCGTCCCGTGGCCCATGACCTTCGAGCACTTCGACAAGGTGTGGACCGAGCGCAGCTTCGGGACCTACTTCCAGAACAGCGTGCTCATCGCCGTCGCCACCCTGGTGATGACGACCGTCGTCGCGCTCGCCGGCGGCTACGCCCTCGCCCGCTTCGACTTCAGGATCAAGCGCGGCTTCATGCTGGCGCTGCTCTGCTCCCAGTTCGTGCCGGGCGCGCTGCTCCTGGTCCCGCTCTTCCAGATCTTCGCCAAGCTCCAGATGATCAACTCGCTGGGCAGTGTCATCATCGCCGAGACGGTCTTCCAGCTGCCGCTGTCGATGATCCTCATCAGCGGGTTCATCAGGAACGTCCCGTACACCCTGGAAGAGGCTGCCTGGGTCGACGGCTGCAATCGCTTCAGCTCGTTCCGGATCGTCGTACTCCCGCTGCTGCGGCCGGGGTTGATCGCCGTCGGCTCCTTCGCCTTCGTGCACGCCTGGAACCACTTCCTGTTCGCCCTGATGTTCCTCAGCGACCAGAGCAAGCAGACCATCCCCGTCGGCCTCAACACCCTGATGAGCTCCGACAGCGTCGATCTGGGCGCGCTCGCGGCGGGCGGCATCATCGCCGCCGTCCCGGTCGTCATCGTCTTCGCGTTCATCCAGAAGTGGCTGATCACCGGCTTCAGCGCGGGGGCGGTGAAGGGATGAGAGGCCTTCGAGGGACGAGAAGCACTCTTCAAGCGGCGGCCCGGGTCGGCCTCTTGGGGGCAGCGCTCAATACCCCGGCGGGCGCCGAGACGCGTGACATCGGCCGCGACACCCTGGCCGCCGACGAAGGCTGGACGCCCCCACCGCACGGGACGATCGACAGTGCCCGGCAGGCCGGCCGCGACGTGGCGCGCGGTACCGGTGCGGGGAGGGTGCGATGAGCACGCGGAACTTCGCCTTCCCGGTGCCCGTCGTCCTCGCGGGCGCGCGCGGTCACGGTCGCTGGCATCTGGACAACATCCGCCGCCTCCAGGACAAGGGGCTCGTACGGCTCGCGGGAATCTGCGAGCTGGCACCGCTCACCGAAGAGGAGCTGGACGGGCTCGGCTCGCCGGAGCAGTCCGCCGACTTCGGCGCACTCCTCGACTCCGCCCGCCCCGCGATCGCCGTGATCTGCACGCCCATCCCCACCCACACCGACCTCGCGCTGATCGCCACCGACAGGGACGTACACCTGCTCCTGGAGAAGCCGCCCGCGCCCTCCTACGAGGAGTTCCGCAGGATGGCGGACGGGGTCGCCGCGGCCGGAGTCGTCTGCCAGATCGGTTTCCAGTCGCTCGGCTCGCACGCCGTGCCCGCGATCCGGAAGCTGATCGCCCAGGGCGCGCTCGGCACGGTGACCGGGATCGGCGGGGCGGGGGCCTGGGCGCGCGACGAGGCGTACTACCGGCGTGCGCCGTGGGCGGGCAAGCGCCGTCTGCACGGTATGGACGTGATCGACGGGGTGCTGACGAACCCCCTCGCCCACGCGGTCGCCACGGCCCTCGCGCTGGACGGTTCCACCCGCGCCGAGGACGTCACAGCGATCGAGACCGAGCTGCTGCGCGCCAACGACATCGAGTCGGACGACACCTCGTGCGTGCGCATCGCCACCGCGACGGGCCGTGTCACCGTCGCCGCGACGCTCTGCGCCGAGCGGCCCGGCGAGCCGTACGTCCTCGTGCACGGCACCGGCGGACGGATCACCTTCTGGTACAAGCAGGACCGCGCGCTGGTGCAGCGGTCCGGGCGCGGCCCGGAGGAGATCGAGTACGGCCGGACGGACCTGCTGGAGAACCTGGTCGCGCATCTGACGGACGGCACCGAGCTGCTGGTCACGCCCGAGTCGACGGGCGCCTTCATGAAGGTCGTCGAAGCGATTCGGCAGGCGCCCGACCCGGTCGCGCTGCCCGAGGAGGCCTGGGAGCTGCTTCCCGGCGAGAACCGCCGGGTGGTACGCGGCATCGACGGACTCGTCGCGGCGGCCGCCGACACCCTCGCCCTCTACTCCGAGCTCGGCGCCCCCTGGACCGCCTTGAACGAGGTGAGCACCCGATGAACAACGAGTCACTCGTCCTGCGCATCGCGGGCCGGCCGGTCGCCCGGTACATCACCCGGCCCGAAGTGCCGCCCCGGCTCTCGCCGCGTCCGTATCTGCACCCCGTCACCACCCTGGCCGGCACGGCCGTCACCGAGCTCAGCCCCGCCGACCACGCGCACCACCTCGGCGTCGGTGTCGCCGTTCCCGACGTCGAGGGGCACAACTTCTGGGGCGGGCGCACCTATGTGCGTGACCAGGGGCCCACCGAGCTGGACAACCATGGCGCTCAGCGGCACGCCGCCTTCCAGCTGCGTGACCCCGACGGCTTCGTGGAGGAGTTGCGCTGGGTGGCCGCGGGAGCCGAGCTGCTGCGCGAGCGCCG
Organism: Streptomyces albiflavescens; assembly: GCF_014645835.1. Classification (GTDB taxonomy): domain Bacteria; phylum Actinomycetota; class Actinomycetes; order Streptomycetales; family Streptomycetaceae; genus Streptomyces; species Streptomyces albiflavescens. The sequence continues at coordinate 127,737 of NZ_BMMM01000007.1, read as the reverse complement.
TACGGTCGGGGCGACCGAACTCACCGAATCCGCCTGGGCGTTGGACTTCACCTTCTCGCTCACGAACACGACCGGTCAGGAACTGTCGATCGGCAGTCCCGCCACCAACGGCCGGCCCGGCGCGGCCTACGGCGGCTTCTTCTGGCGCGCCCGCAAGGAGGCCGAGGCGCCGCGCGTCCTCACCGCAGCCACCGAGGGCGAGCAGGCGGTGCACGGCGCCCGCGCCGACTGGATCGCCCTCGTGGGCGCCACCTGGACGCTCGTGTTCGCCGGAGCCACCGAAGCCACGCGGCACGACCCGTGGTTCGTGCGCACCGCCGAGTACCCGGGCGTGGGCTCGTCCCTCGCGCACGACGCGCGGCTGCCGATCCCGGCCGGGGAGACGGTCGTACGCAGGGTCGTCACCGTCGTCGCGGACGGCGCCCTCGACCGGACCGAGGCCGCGGCCCTCGTACGGAAGGCGGTGAGCCCGTGAACAGCGCGTTCAGCGCCGACCTCGGCGACGGCACCTACCGCAACCCGGTCCTCGACGCCGACTGGTCCGACCCCGACCTTCTCCGGGTCGGTGACGACTGCTACCTCACCGCCTCCAGCTTCGGCCGCGCCCCGGGTCTGCCGCTGCTGCACTCCCGCGACCTGGTCAACTGGACGCTCGTCGGACACGCCCTCCCACGTCTGGAGCCCGCGGAAGAGTTCAGGAAGCCCCGGCACGACTGCGGGGTCTGGGCCCCCTCCCTGCGTCACCACGACGACCGCTTCTGGATCTTCTGGGGCGACCCCGACCACGGCATCTTCCAGGTCAACGCCCCCGAGATCCGCGGCCCCTGGAGCCGGCCGCACCTCGTCAAGGAGGGCAAGGGGCTCATCGACGCCTGCCCGCTGTGGGACGAGGAGACCGGCGAGGCGTATCTCGTGCACGCCTGGGCCAAGTCCCGCGCGGGCGTGAAGAACCGGCTCACCGGGCACCGAATGCGCCCCGACGCCACCGGACTGCTCGACGAGGGCAAGGCGATCGTCGACGCCGACAGGATCCCGGGCTGGTTCACCCTCGAAGGCCCCAAGGTCTACCGGCACGACGGCTGGTTCTGGATCTTCGCGCCCGCCGGGGGAGTGGGGACGGGCTGGCAGGGCGCGTTCCGCTCGCGCGGATTCTTCGGGCCGTACGAGGAACGGATCGTCCTGGAGCAGGGCGACACCGAGGTCAATGGCCCGCATCAGGGCGGCTGGGTGCGCACGGCGAGCGGCGAGGACTGGTTCGCGCACTTCCAGCAGCGTGGCCCCTACGGGCGGGTCGTCCACCTCCAGCCGATGCGCTGGGGCACGGACGGCTGGCCGGTCCTGGGGAACGAGGGCACCCCCGTCGCCGTACACAAGAAGCCGGATCTGCCGTCGCAGCCGCCGTGCGCGCCTGCCACCGACGACGACTTCCCCGGCGGCCGGCTGGGGCGCCAGTGGCAGTGGACGGCCAATCCGCAGGACGGCTGGGCCACCCAGCACTCCGGGGACGGGCTGCGGCTGAGCTGCGTACGGACGGTCGACGCGCACGATCTGCGCAAGCTGCCGAGCGTGCTCACCCAGCGACTGCCCGGCGCCGCCGCCACCGTCGAGGTGGAGCTGCGGCTCGACAGCGAGGAGCCGGGGGCACGGGCCGGGCTCGCCGTGCTCGGGGACGCGTTCAGCTGGATCGGGCTCCAGCGGGAGGCGGACGGATCGGTGCTGCTCGTGCACCGGTTCGCCGAGTCGGTGGCCGAGCGGGAGCGGGACGCCGCGTATGCGCGGACGGCGCCCGAGGGGCGGGCCCGGCTGTGGATCGAGATCGGCGCGGGAGCGCGCTGCCGCTTCTCCTACGACGTCGGCGGCGGCCGGCAGCGCTCCGGTCAGGTCTTCGCCGCCACCCCCTGGCGCTGGGTCGGCGCCCTGCTCGGGCTCTTCGCGCTCGCGCCCGTCGGCGGAGGACACGCCGGCGCGGCCTCGTTCACGCAGTTCCGCATCACCGCTTCAGAGACCCCCTGAGGGTCAGTTCCCGCCATCCGCACGCCTGTGGGGAGCCGCAATGACGCACCTCCGTAGCAAGCGCTTACCGAGCCTGGGCCTCGGCCGGACCCGGCGTCCGCCGTGCCCGCGCCGGTGCGCACGATCTCGGGCCCGCGAAGCGGACCGGCACCGTGCTGAGCGTGCCCGCCGACCACCCGACCGTTCGGGCCTGCGCAACCACCTGAACGGCAACGACGACTGGGCTCCTGTGCCGGTCACCGACCCCCACCGCTTCACCATCCGTTGGATCCAGAAGAAGAGAGCCGAGCAATGAAGATCAGCATCCGTAGAAGCAGGCGCGCCGCCATGGCCGTCGCCCTGGGCTCCGCGCTCGCGCTCACCGCCACCGCCTGCGGCGACGACGGCAGCGGCTCGGCCGGGGACAAGGGCAACGAGGGCTCCGGCAAGGGCGAGATCACCTTCTGGGACAACAACGGCGGTGTCCGCACCGACATCTGGAAGCAGATCATCGCCGACTTCGAGAAGAAGTACCCGGACATCAAGGTCAACTACGTCGGAGTCCCCGCGGCGAGCGCCCAGTCCAAGTACGACACCGCCATCCAGGGCGGTGGCCTGCCCGACGTCGGCGGCGTGGGTACCGCCATGCTCGCCGAGATCGGGGTCCAGGGCGCGCTGGAGCCACTGGACAGCCGGCTCGAGAAGAGCTCGCTGAACGGCAAACTGAGCCAGAACCTGCTCGACGTCAGCAAGGCCGCGGGCGGCGGCGACAAGCTGTACCAGGTGCCGACCTCCGCCAACAACGGCACGCTGTGGTACCGCACCGACCTGTTCAAGAGCGCGGGTCTGGACGCACCGACCACCTGGTCGAAGTTCTACGAGGCCGCCGACAAGCTCACCGACAAGGGCAAGAACAAGTTCGGCTTCACCATCCGGGGCGGCGAAGGGTCCATCGCCCCGGCCCTGGACGCGGTGTACGGCCAGACCGGCATCACCTCGTTCTGGAACGGCGACAAGACCACCGTCAACGACCCGAAGAACGTGTCAGCGCTCGAGAAGTACATCGCCCTGTACAAGAAGGACACCCCGTCCGCCGACCTCAACAACGACTTCACCAAGATGGTCGCCCAGTGGGACAGCGGCACCATCGGCATGCTGAGCCACAACCTCGGCTCCTACCAGGACCACGTGAAGGCGCTGGGCGCGGGCAAGTTCAAGGGCATCCCCAACCCGACCCTGGACGACGGCACCCGTGTGCAGATCTCCAACCCGGTCGACGGGCTGAGCCTGTTCAAGTCCAGCAAGAACAAGTCGGCCGCCTGGAAGTTCATCGAGTTCGCCGTCTCGGCCGAGGAGAACTCCACGTTCAACGAGTCCGCCGGGCAGGTCCCGGCGAACACCGATGCCGCCAAGGACGCCTGGATTCAGCAGGCGGAGCCCACCAAGCTGGCGGCGGAGGCGCTGAACGGCGCTGACACGAAGATCGTGCAGCTGCCGTACTACCTGCCCGACTGGAACACCATCTCCAAGGCCGACAACGAGCCGAACTTCCAGAAGCTGCTGCTCGGGAAGATGTCGGCGAAGGCGTTCCTGGACACGCTGGCGGACCAGTTGAACAAGGCGCAGGCCGACTGGAAGCAGAACCACTGAGAGCTCGGGTGGTTCCCTCGACCTGTGGCTGCGGGGCCGTCGTGGCTGGTCGCGCAGCTCCCCGCGCCCCGATTCGGGGCGCGGGTCCCACCTCCTGTTGAAAGGCACACCCGCGTGTCCCTCACCCGCAGACAGGTCACCTCGGCGGCACTCGCCGCCTTACCCCTCGCCGCCGCGTCGGCACCCGCCTTCGCGGCGACGTCCCCCAGCAGGCACCGCACCCTCTACATCGCCGGTGATTCCACCGCCGCCCAGAAGTACGCCGACGCCGCCCCGGAGACCGGTTGGGGCATGGCGCTCCCGTTCTTCCTCGGCAAGGACGTCCCGGTCGCCAACCACGCGGTGAACGGCCGTAGTTCGAAGAGCTTCATCGACGAGGGGCGCCTCGACGCCATCCTCGAAGTGATCGCCCCCGGCGACTTCCTGATCGTCCAGTTCGGCCACAACGACGAGAAGAGCGCCGACCCCACTCGCTACACCGAGCCCTGGACGACGTACCAGGACTGTCTGCGGCAGTACGTCGACGGGGCGCGGGCCCGTGGTGCGCGGCCGGTGCTCGCCACCTCCGTCGAGCGCAGGAAGTTCGACGCGGACGGCAACGCCGTGCCGACCCACGGCGACTATCCGGCAGCGATGCGCGCCCTCGCCGAGGACGAGCATGTCGCGCTGCTCGACATCCAGGCCCTGTCGCTCGCCCTGTGGCAGAGGCTCGGCGTCGAGGAGACGAAGAAGTACTTCAACTGGACGGCGACCGAGCAGGACGACACGCACTTCAATCCGCCCGGCGCGATCGCCGTGGCCCGTCTCGTCGCGGCCGAGCTGCTGCGTCACCGGGTGCTCGCGGCCCGGGACGTGCGCCGGCTCGACGAGGAGATCCCCGAGTCCTGGATCACCTGGCCGACCGCCTGACGGTTCGACCGCCCGACCCTCCTGACCCGATGGAAAGAGAGAGCCGCACAATGAACACACAGATTTGGCATGGGCACGCCATAAGAGGAGCGCGAGCGGCCGCACTGATCGGCTGCACCGCCCTCGTGCTCACCGTCATCGGCACCACCGCCCAGGCCCAGCCCCGCGACCTCGCCCGCCAGACCCTCGCCGCCGGCGACGGTTGGGCCTCCGACGGCACCGGTACCACCGGCGGTTCGGCCGCCGACGCCGCGCACGTCCACACCGTCACCACCTGGGACGGGTTCGAGGCGGCACTGGCGGACGGCGGCAGCGCTCCGAAGATCATCAAGGTCAAGGGCACGATCGACGCCAACGCCGAGGGCTGCGACTCCTTCGCCGCTCCCGGCTACGACTTCGCCCAGTACCTCGCCGACTACGACCCGGCGGTCTGGGGCTACGACAAGGTGGTCAGCGGCGAACAGGAGGATCTGCGCGCCGCCTCCGCCGCCCACCAGGACGTCGCCATCAAGGCGTACGTCCCCGCCAACACCACGATCGTCGGCATCGGCGAGCAGGCGGGCTTCAAGGGCGCGAGCCTGCAGATCAAGGACGTCGACAACGTCATCGTCCGCAACCTCGCCTTCGAGAGCCCCCTCGACTGCTTCCCGCAGTGGGACCCGACCGACGGCGACACCGGGAACTGGAACTCCGAGTACGACAGCGCGGTCGTGTACGGGGCCACCCACATCTGGCTCGACCACAACACGTTCACCGACGGGGACCACCCGGACAGCACGCTGCCGACGTACTACGGCCGGATCTACGAGCAGCACGACGGCGAGCTCGACATCGTCAAGGGCGCGGACTACGTGACCGCCTCCTGGAACGTCTTCGCCGACCACGACAAGACGATCCTGATAGGCAACAGCGACAGCGCGTCGACCGCCGCCGTCGACCGGGGGCATCTGAAGGTCACCTTCCACCACAACCTGTTCACCGGCCTGGTCGAGCGCGCCCCACGCGTCCGCTTCGGCCAAGTGGACTCGTACAACAACCACTTCGTGGCCGACTCCACGTACTCCTACAGCTTCGGCATCGGCATGGAGTCCCAACTCGTCGCCGAGCACAACGCGTTCACGCTGACCGACGGGACCAGCGCGGCCAAGGTCCTGAAGAAGTGGAAGGAGGCGCCGGTCACCGCCGACGACAACTACGTCAACGGCACGGAGACCGACCTGATCGCCGTGCACAACGCGGAGATCCCGGCCGAGACCCTCCAGCCGGGCGCCGGGTGGACGCCGACCCTGCGGACCCATGTCGACTCGCCCAAGGCAGTGCCGGGGATCGTCGACCACCGCGCGGGCGCCGGAAAGATCTGCTGACCATGAGTGCCCAACTCCCCCTCAGCCGAAGGGCGTTCGTCGTCGCGAGCGCCGGAGCCGCGCTGGCTCTCGGGCTCGCGGCCCCCGCCCGCGCCGCACAGCGATCCCCCTTCGGGCGCTACGGGTCGCCGTCGGCGCGCCGAACCGACCGGACGCTGTACGTCCATCCCGACGGCGCCGGTGACCACACCACCGTCCAGGCCGCGGTGACCGCCGCCACCGGCGCGGGATACACCCTGGTCATCGCGCCCGGCGTGTACCGCGAGACGGTCTCCGTAGGAGTGATCGACCCCGTCACGGGCCTGCCCGGCGCCGCGGGGACCGGGATGACCTGGATCGGCGCCTCGGAGGATCCGCGCGATGTCGTCGTCGTGTACGACAACGCCAACGGCACGCCGAAGCCGGACGGTTCGGGCACCTACGGCACGACAGGGTCGGCCACGACCACCGTGCGCGCCGACGGCTTCACGGCCCGCTGGATCACCTTCGCCAACGACTGGCTGCGCGCCGACCATCCGGAGATCACCGGCACCCAGGCCGTCGCCATCAAGGTGCAGGGTGACCGCTCGGCGTTCCACCACTGCCGGTTCCTCGGGCACCAGGACACGCTGTACGCCGACTCCATCGCGCTCGGCACCTTCGCCCGTCAGTACTACCGCGACTGCTACATCGAGGGTGACGTCGACTTCGTCTTCGGCCGCGCGACGGCGGTGTACGAGCACTGCCACTTCCACACCCTGAACCGCACGGACCTGGCCGCCGCCCCGTACGGCTTCGTCTTCGCGCCGTCCACCGCCGTCGCCAACCCGCGCGGCTACCTGGTCACCCGGAGCCGGATCACCAGCGAGGCCCCGGACGCCTCCTACAAGCTGGCCCGTCCCTGGGTGCCCGGCTCGGACACCACGGCCCGGCCGATGCTGACCGTCCGCGACACCCGCCTCGACGCCGGGATCGACGCGGTCGCGCCCTACACCAATATGTCGGCCGGTTACCCGTGGCAGAGCCAGCGGTTCGCCGAGTACCGCAACACGGGACCTGGCGCCGTGATCAGCGTGCCGACGAACCGCCCCCAACTCACCGACGAGGAAGCCGAGTCGGCGACCCGCCAGGTGCACCTCGGCGACTGGACCCCGGGGCAGGGGTGCTGAGATGCGCCGGCGAGCCTTCGGCACATCCCCGAAGGAATCGACGAAAGGACCGCACTCCTATGTCTCGTCGTACCGCTCTCGCCCTCACCGCGGCTCTGGCGCTCGGCGCCGGACTCGCCGTCCTCCCCACCCAGGCCCAGGCGGCGACGGTTGTCGTCAGCACCACGGCCGACCTCACCAGCGCCATCAAGAACGCCACCGCCGGCACCGTCATCCAGGTGCGCGGCGGCACGTACTACCCGACGGCCACTCTCCAGTCGACCGCCAACGGCACCTCGTCGAACCCGGTCACCCTGCAGGCATACGGCTCGGAGACAGTGAAGATCGACGGTTTGTCGCTGCCGTCGGGCGACTGGATCTTCAAGCTGACGGCCGACTACTGGAACGTCTCGGGCATCACCTTCCAGAACTCGCCCGACAGCGCCGTCGTCTGCCAGTCCTGCACCGGCACGAACTGGAACAACATCAAGACCATCAACGGCGGCGACTCCGGCTTCACGCTCACCGGCGACGGCACCGTCAACAACACGGTCAGGAACATCGATGCGTACGGCAACTACGACGCCGCGGGCCACGGCGAGAACGCGGACGGCGTCGCGGTGAAGTTCGGCTCCGGCACCGGCAATCTGATCACCGGCGCCCGCCTGTACAACAACTCGGACGACGGCATCGACCTCTGGTCCTTCTCGTCCCCCGTCACCATCGAGCACACCTGGTCCTTCGGCAACGGCAAGAACCGCTGGTCCGACTCGGCCTTCGCGGGCGACGGCAACGGCTACAAACTGGGCGGCGACGGCGAGGTGGTCGCGCATGTCGTCAACAACTCCGCGGCCTGGGACGACGCGGGCAACGGCTTCACCGAGAACTCCAACACCGGAGCGATCGTCATCAACCGCACCACCTCGTACGCCAACGGCAAGTACGGCTACTACTTCGCCACCAGCTCCGCGAAGCTCGGCAAGAACCTGGCCGTGAGCAACGGCTCCGCCGCTGTCTCCAAGGGCTCCTCGGTCACCTCCGCCGGCAACAACTGGGACTCCGGCATCGCCACCCCGTCCTTCGTCTCCACGGACGCCACCACCACGTACAACTCCCGCAAGTCCGACGGCTCGCTGCCCACGACCACGTTCCTGACGACGGGGTTCACGACCATCGGCGCCACGATGAACTGACGTCGCCCAGGGAGACGGAAGCGGGCCGGAACACCGGCCCGCTTCTCTTTTCCTATGAGGGAGGTATCGATCGGATAAAGGCCCTCGCACGGCGTACGTGATGCGCGTAGACAATCCGTGACCTGGTGCGGAATCCAACCACACCCAGATATCGGAGAATCCATGCGGAAGTCCCTCAGAGCGGCAGCCATAGGCGCCGCTTGTGTCGTCGCCGGCGCTGCCCTGTACGGCACCGGCGTTGCCACCGCCGGCCAGTCGACGGCGAACTCCACCCACGAGCCGTACAACATCGGGCTCCTGGTCAAGGACATCGACACCTATTACGGCACCACGCTCGACAGCAACGGCGTGTACCAGGCGTCCGCGGACAGCCAGTACGCCAAGGACCTGGCGCACCTGGAGTCGGACGCCAAGCGTTACATCGACAAGGCGGCGCGCAAGGCCGAGCACCACGGCGAGAACCCCGCGGTCGTCTTCGACATCGACGACACACTGCTGCTCTCCCTCGACTACGAGAAGAAGACCAACTACACGTACAACTCGGCCTCCTGGGCCGCGTACGTGGCCCAGGCCGACCGTCCGGCCGTCTTCGGCACCCCCGAACTCGTCAAGTACGCCGAGTCCAAGGGTGTCGAGGTCTTCTACAACTCGGGCCTCAAGGAGTCGCAGCGCGCCTCCGCGGTCGAGAACCTGAAGAAGGTCGGCGCCGACATCAACCTCGACGCCGACCACATGTTCCTCAAGGACGCGGCGAACCCGCCGGCCTACCTCAGTGACTGCGCCACGGCCGCCGCCTGGAACTGCACGACCGTGCAGTACAAGTCCGGCACCCGCGAGCACATCGAGGACCTCGGGTACGAGATCGTCGCCAACTTCGGCGACCAGTACTCCGACCTCGAAGGGGGATACGCCGACAAGACGTTCAAGCTCCCGAACCCGACGTACTTCGTCAGCTGAACCTCTTCAGGAGCGGTCGGTCCGCACGGGGCGGATCGACCCCAGGGTCGGCACCACCGGCAGAATCGTCCCGTCGGCGGCGAATTCCAGGCGGTCGACGGTGGTCTCCCGGTGCGTGCCGTCCCCGCCTTCGGTCTCTGTCGTGCGGACCTTGGCAACCCTTTTGGCCGCGGCGGCGACCAGAGAGCAGAAGCGGGCCGGGGCGGCCCCTCCGGCCCGCTTCGCAGCAGCTCCGACTCCCCAGGAGCGGCAGCTCCCATTCCCCCAGGAAAGGAACGCCCCGTGCGTCAGAGCATCGGACGCCACCGCAGGACCCGCACGCTCTCGATCGCCGCCGCGGTGGCCGTCGCCGCGGGGGCGGGTGGCGTCTGCCTCGGTCTCTCGGACAACGGCTCGGCCCAGGCCGCCGCCACCACGGTCACCGTCTCCACCACCGCCCAGCTGGAGTCGGCCGTCGCCAACGCGGCCGCCGGTACGACCATCCAGGTCCGAGGCGGCACGTACTACCCGACGGCCACGCTCAAGTCCACGGCCAACGGCACCAGTTCTACGCGTATCACGCTCACCGCGTACGGCAGCGAGAAGGTGAAGATCGACGGTTCCCAGCTCGCCGCCGGTTCCTGGCTGGCCGGGATCTACGGCGACTACTGGACCGTCCAGAACATCGTCTGGCAGAACTCGCCCGCCCAGGGCTTCGTCGCCACCTCGTCCGTCGGCGGCATCTTCAAGAACCTGGTCACCGCCGACAACGGCGACTCCGGGTTCACCCTGCGCGGCGACGACACGACGAACAACCTCGTGCAGAACCTGGACAGTTACGGCAACTACGACACGGCGGGCCACGGCCAGAACGCCGACGGCATCGCGATCAAGTTCGGCTCCGGCACCGGCAACAAGATCACCGGTGCGCGCCTCTACAACAACTCGGACGACGGCCTCGATCTCTGGCAGTTCTCCTCACCCGTCACCATCGAGCACTCCTGGGCCTTCGGCAACGGCAAGAACCGCTGGAACGACGCGGCCTTCGAGGGCAACGGCAACGGGTTCAAGCTGGGCGGCGGCGGAGTCGCCGTCGCGCACGTCGTGAACAATAACGCCGCCTGGGACAACACACTGAACGGCTTCACCGAGAACTCCAACACTGGGGCGATCGTGCTGAACAGGAACACCGCGTACGCCAATACCGAGGCCGGCTTCTACTTCGCCACGGGCAAGGCGCGGCTCGCCAGGAACCTTGCGGTGAGCAATAAGGGCGGTCTGGACAAGCTCGGCTCCGCCACGGTCTCCGCGGCCAACAACTGGGACCGCGGCGTCCCGACGCCGGCCTTCACGTCGACGGACGCGACGACCGCGTACGGAGCCCGCTCGTCGAGCGGTTCACTGCCCTCGACGACGTTCCTGACCACGGGCTCCACGACCATCGGCTCGACCATGAACTGACCCGTCGCGCATGAACGAACGCCCCCGCCGGTCGTCACCGGCGGGGGCGTTCCTCTGCTGACCGAGGGGGGCTCAGGTCAGCAGGTCAACGCAGTCGAACGACCTGCCCGGGCCGAGATTGGCCGAGCAGGTCGAACCACTGACGATGTCGAGCTTCAGGACGTCGTACCCGGCGTCCGTCTGCCACGCACTGGTAGGGACGCGGAAAGCGAACATGTGGTTCATTCCGCGGCACGAACGCCTGGTGGGGCCCAAGAGGATTCCGTCACTCGTAGCTGATGTCGGAAGCCGTGAACCTGCAGGACGTGCCGTCCGGGCCGGTTCCCAGCTCAGTGGGTTCCTTGCCGGTGTTGTTGCCCTGGAAACGGACGCAGGTCTTGATCTTCTTGCCGCTGTCGCCGTGGATGCGCACCCTGCGCAGGGAGGCTGTGTCGCCGTAGTTGGAGTTGACGCCGACGATCGCCTTCAGGGGCGCGGTGACATCCACGTCGTTGATGATGATCGTGCGCTGGTACTGCGTCTTGCAGTTGCCGCAGGAGCGCACCAGCTTGCCGGAGTTCTCGACCTGGAACTTGCTGACGACGAGCTTGCCGGCGCCGTTGAACTGCAGCACCTTGTCGTCGGCGTTCTTCGCCCCGCCGCCGTAGACCTTGTACACGGCCGACGACGACTTGCCCTTGAAGCTCGCCGCGTCCTCGCCGACATCCAGCCACCACACGTTCTGGAGCGTGCAGCTGCCCAGGCAGTGGACGCCGTCGGTGCCCGGGGTGCCGATGATGACGTTCTTGAGGGTGGCGCCGTCGGCCAGCTCGAAGAGGGGGCCCTGGTCCTCGTCCTGGCTGTCGGTGCCGAGCTCGCCGCTGCCGTAGAACTTCTTCAGCTTGCCGTCGTACGTGCCGGACACCGGGATCGTCGACGGGACGGCCTTGCTGCCCGTGGCCGTCGGCCAGGCCGACGCCGCGCCGGCCGAGGACAGCATCGTCGTGGTGACGAGCGCCGCGCCGCTGAGGCCGAGAGCGGCCACGCCGCCGATCGCGGCACGCCGCTTGGTGACCCGGCGGCGATGGCGGACGCGCTGTTCAACTCGTGCAGTCATGAACGGAGTTCCTTGAGTGGGGAGGAGACCATTGCGTCTCCTGGTCGCCACTGCCGAGGAGAGGGTTGCCGCCCCTTCGGAAATTCTCCTACGAATCCCCGTCGGAGGCCGAGTCGTTGCCGCCCTGGGCCGCGAAGTCGCCGGTCACGGTGGACTGGTCGCCGTCCGTGGTGGTGGCCGTCGCCGAGTAGCTGTCGTCCTTCGCGTCCCGGCCACCGCGGTCGTGGTCGTACTGGCCCGCGAACACCCACTCGCCCGGCCAGACCGTGTGGTCCGGCTTGAGCACCCAGGTGTAGACGAGAAAGCCGTCCTTCTCCGTGAGCGTCGTGGTGAAGTCGTCCTCGGGCAGCGAACGCCAGGCGCCCGCGTCGGTGACCCCGCCCGTTTGCCTGATCTTCAATTCGACGGTGAGCGAGGCGAGTTGCTTGCTCGGCTTCAGGGTCACATTGCTCTGCGCCCAGAACTCGTTGCTGTGCGGGTCGACCGAGCCGTCGGACCAGAGCGGGCCGTCCTGGTTGCCCTTGGCGGGCGGCTGTGCCGTGGCGGAGGCGGAATGCCCGGGCGTCGGGGTTGCGGAAGCCGACGAACTCGGCTTCACCGAGTGCTTCGACGCACCGGAACGGTGCGTGGGGTCCGGGGCGACCGGCGCCCGGCTCGTCGCGTCCGGCGAGGGATCGGGGGTCGGCGAGACCGCGACGGTCTGCTGCGCCGGGGTGTCGTCCTTCACCGCCGAGGCGACCGCGTAGCCGCCCACCGCGAGGACGCCCGCGACCGCGGCCGTGGCGCCCACGACTCGGGCCCAGCCGAGCAGCGGCGGACGCGCCGCGCGCCGCACGGGCCGCCGCTCGTGGCCGCCGGCCATCCCGCGCTCGACCCGGGCCAGGATGCGCGCGCGGTCGGGCTCGTGCGCCTCGGCCGCCTCACGCAGCCCGGCGCGCAGCTCGTCGTGCACGTCCTGCGCCTTCCTCATCGGGCCCTACCTCCGGCTCCGCCCGTGGGCAGCACTCCCGCGTGCACCCGCACCGGTGCCTCGTCGGTGCCGAGAAGCCGCTTCAATTCCGCCATGCCCTTCGACGTCTGGCTCTTCACCGTACCCACGGAGACCCCGAGGGCGAGAGCCGTGTCCTTCTCGGAGAGGTCGAAAGCATGCCGGAGAACGACACACGCGCGCTTGCGGAACGGCAGTCTGCGCAGCGCTTCCTGTACATCGATCCTGCCCGGGACGTCGGGGTTCTCGGCCGTGTCCTCGCGCTGCGACCAGAACAGCGTGATCCGCCGGCGCTCCCGCACGGCGCTGCGTATGCGGGTGCGGGCGAGGTTGGCGACCACGCCGCGCGCGTACGCCACCGGGTGGTCCGCCGCGCGCACCCGGTCCCAGCGGTGCCACAGCGCGAGCAGCGCGTCCGCCGCCAGATCGTCGGCGGCGTCCGCCTCGCCGGTCAACAGGTGTGCCAGGCGGGCCAGTTCGGCGTAGTGCCGTTCGAAGAAGGCGTGGAACTCCGCGGAGGTGGCGTCGTCGACGACAGTGCCCACGGGCGACCTCTCCTCGCTGCGGCTATCGGTTCCGGTGCAGGTGTGTGCGTATACGGCCCCTGAATCTCACCTGTGAAGAAAGGGTGTTCGCGCGGGGCGAGATGCGAGAGCGTACCAGCGTTCCGTACGGGTCTTCGAACACCGTATGGCAGGCCGAACTCGATTCCGTAACACGGGGAAAACCTGAAAGCGGTTCAACGGGGGAACAATCCAGCCAGCATCCGCACACCCAGCACGCAGGTAGCGAGGAGTATCGCCATGTCCGAAACGCAGAAGGTGACCGACCGGCCAAGTGCCGCGCCACCGGCAGGGAACAGCGTCGATCGGTTCTTCAAGATCTCCGCCCGGGGCTCCACCTTCGGCCGGGAGATACGCGGCGGATTCGCCACGTTCTTCACCATGGCCTACATCCTTGTCCTGAATCCGATCATCCTGGGCAGCGCCAAGGACAAGTTCGGCCACCAGCTCGACGCCGTCCAACTGACCACCGCCACCGCCCTGGTGGCCGCGGTCATGACGATCATCATGGGCGTCGGCGGCAACCTCCCGCTCGCGCTCGCCGCGGGCCTCGGCCTCAACGCGGTCGTCGCCTTCCAGATCGCCCCGCTGATGAGCTGGGACGACGCGATGGGCCTGATCGTCCTCGAGGGCCTGCTCATCTGTGTGCTGGTGGTGACGGGCCTGCGCGAAGCCGTCATGCACGCGATACCGCAGCCGCTGAAGCAGGCGATCAGTGTCGGCATCGGCCTGTTCATCGCCTTCATCGGTTTCGTGGACGCCGGGTTCGTCACCCGTATCCCGGACGTCGCGAACACGACGGTGCCGGTGCAGCTCGGCGGCACGGGCGCGCTCGCCGGCTGGCCGATTCTGGTCTTCTGCCTCGGAGTTCTGCTGACCATCGGGCTGCTCGCGCGCAAGGTCAAGGGTGCGATCCTGATCAGCATCGTCACCATGACGATCGTGGCGATCATCATCAACTCTGCTGCGGACATCAAGAGTTGGGGCCTGACCACGCCGAAGGTCCCCGACGACGTGGTGGCCTCGCCGGACTTCGGACTGCTCGGTCACTTCAGCCTGTTCGGCTCCTTCGGCGAGACCAGCGCGATCACCGTCGTCCTGCTCGTCTTCACCCTCATCCTGTCCGACTTCTTCGACACCATGGGCACGGTCGTCGGCATCAGCGCCGAGGCGGGACTGCTCGACGACGAGGGCAAGGTGCCCAACCTCGGCCGGGTGCTGCTCATCGACGGCGCGGCGGCGGTCGCGGGCGGCGCGGCCTCGGCGTCCTCCTCGACCTCGTACATCGAGTCCGCGGCGGGCGTCGGTGAGGGCGCGCGCACCGGTTTCGCCAACCTGGTCACGGGCGGCCTCTTCGCCCTCGCGCTCTTCCTCACGCCGCTGCTGACCATCGTCCCGCTCCAGGCCGCCGCCCCCGCGCTGGTCGCGGTCGGCTTCCTGATGATGACCCAGGTCAAGCACATCGACTGGGACAAGTACGAGATCGCCATCCCGGCGTTCCTGACCATCGCGGTGATGCCGTTCACGTACTCCATCACCAACGGCATCGGTGCCGGGTTCCTGGCGTACGTCCTGATCAAGACGGTCCTTGGCAAGGCGAAGGACGTGCACTGGCTGCTGTGGGCCGCTTCGGCGCTGTTCCTGGTGTACTTCGCGATCGACCCGGTCGAGCAGTTGTTCAACGTGAAGTAAGCGGCTTCCGCAGGTGGTTGGTTGCTCGGCTGCGGGCTTGTTGTGGCCGGTCGCACGGTTCCCCGCGCCCCTTCGGGGCGCTCCCGTACAGGGCGCTCCCGGACAGGGCGCGGGGAAGCGGGACGCCGCGGAGATCCATCAGAAACCCCCTAGCTCTTCAGGGCCGCCTTCATCATTGCCTTGGCCACCGGGGCCGCCAAGCCGTTGCCGCTGACCTCGGAGCGGGCGGCGTCGGACTGTTCGACGATGACCGCCACGGCGACTTCCTTGTCGTTGGAGTCGGACTTCGCGTACGACGTGAACCAGGCGTACGGCGTCTTGCTGTTGTTCTCGCCGTGCTGGGCCGTACCGGTCTTGCCGCCCACGGTCGCGCCGGCGATCCGGGCGTTCGTGCCCGTGCCGTCCTCGATGACCGTCTGCATCGCCGACTGGAGCTGCTGGGCCGTGGACGAGCTGACGATCTCCTTGGTGTCCGTGCTGTCGTCGTAGTTCTTCAGCACATTGCCGTCGGCGTCACTGGTCTGCGACACCATGTGCGGTGAGACCAGCTTGCCGTCGTTGGCTATGGCAGCGGACACCATGACCATCTGGAGCGGGGTCGCGGTCACGTCGAACTGGCCGATGCCGGTCAGTGCCGTGGAGGACTTGTCCATGTCCGAGGGGTACACGCTGGTGTACGCCCGGACCGGTACGTCCTGCGTCTTGTCGTTGAAGCCGAACTTCTCGGCCATCGCCTTGACCTTGTCCTGGCCCAGGTCGACGGCCATCTTCGCGAAGACGTTGTTGCACGAGTACTGCAGCGCGACGCGGATCGAGGCGTTCTTGCAGGGCGCGTTCGGGTTCTCGTTCGACAGCGCCCGGGTCGTGCCCGGCAGCGTGTACGGGTCCGGGCTGGCCGTCCTCGCGTCCACGTCCGAGTACAGCCCGTCCTCCAGCGCGGCCGCCGCGACGACCAGCTTGAACGTCGAGCCCGGCGGCAGCGGCTGGCGCAGCGCGCGGTTCACCAGCGGCTTGTCGGGGTCGTCCTTCAGCTTCTTCCAGACGCTGTCGTTGCCCGCGCTGATCGTCGTGGGGTCGTACGACGGTGTCGAGACGACCGCGAGGATCTTGCCCGTCCTGGGATCGATCGCGACGGCCGCGCCCTTCTTGTGGCCGAGCGCGTCGTAGGCCGCCTTCTGCACATCCGGGTCGATCGTCGTGATCACGTCACCGGGGTCGGCGCGCTTGTTGGTGATCGCGTCGAGCGGGTTCTTCAGCTGACTGTCGGTGCCGTCCAGCAGGTCCTGGTAGATGCCCTCCAGCTGGGTCGCCCCGTACACCTGTGAGCTGTAGCCCGTGACCGCCGCGTACAGACTGCCGTCCTTGTACGTGCGCTTGTACTTGAGGTCGCTGCCCTTCGTCTGCGCGGAACCGGTGATCGCGTCGCCGGCCACGATGATGTTCCCGAGCGGGTTCGCGTACAGCGATATCGCGTTCCGCCGGTTGTCCTTGTTCTCCGCGAGCGCCTTGCCGTCGTAGAACTGCACCCAGGTCGCCCTGATCAGCAGGGAGAGCACGAGCAGCAGACTGAAGACGGCGGCACGCCTGATCGTCTTGTTCATCCCGCTCAGAAGGACGAGGGAAGAGGTGCGGATCGTTCCCTTCCGCCCGGATTTCTCATGACTCCTTCATGAAGCCCGCTTCGTAGGCGGCGATCACCGCCTGGGTGCGGTCGCGGGTGCCTGTCTTCGCCAGGACGGCCGCGACATGCGTCTTCACCGTCGCGGGGCCGACCCCGATGCGCCCAGCGATCTCGGCGTTCGTGAGCCCCGTGGCCATCAGCCGCAGTACGTCGCGCTCCCGCGCGGTGAGCTTCGCCACCCATGGCGGCGGGGTGGGCCGCGACCGTGCGTGCTCGGCGGCCAGCGCCCGCACCGCCGACGGGAAGAGCAGCGTGTCGCTGTGCGCGACCAGCCGTACGGCCTGCACGAGCGCATCCGCGTCGGCCCGTTTGAGCAGGAACCCCGAGGCTCCGGCGCGCAGCGCCTCGTACACGTAGGCGTCGTTCTCGAAGGTGGTCACCACGACGATGCGCGGGGGATCGGGCAGCGTCGCGAGGATCTGCTCGGTGGCGCGGATGCCGTCGATCTCGGGCATGCGTACGTCCATGAGGACGACGTCCGGTGTGAGGTCCCGGACGACCGACACGGCCTCGGCACCGGTCGCCGCCTCGCCGACGACCTCCAGGTCGGGCTCGGCGGTGAGGATCGCGCGCAGGGCGGTGCGCACCATGCGTTCGTCGTCGGCGAGGACGATGCGGAGGGAGTCGGCGCGCGGGCTGGTCATGAGGGTCCTTCGATTCTTTCGACGGGCAGTCGTACGGTCAGCCGCCACACTCCGTCCGCCGGGCCCGCCTCGCACGTGCCGCCGAGCAGCCGGGCACGGTCGGCGATGCCACGCAAGCCGTGACCGCCGCCCGGGCGGGGAGCGCCGGTTGCCGAGGTCGGGTTCTCCGTGGTGATCTCCAGTTCGTTGCCGCTCCCCGCGATGCGCAGGTCCACCGGTGTTCGCGCGCCCGCGTGTTTGAGGGCGTTGCTCAGGCCCTCCTGCACGATGCGGTACGCCTCCCGGGAGACGAGCGGGTGCAGGTCGGCCGGGTCCACTTCGACGGTGGCGGTGACGCGGAGGCCGCCGGCGCGGGTGCGGCGCAGCAGGCCGTCGAGGTCGGCGGCGAGGGTCGGGGCCGGAGCGGTGGAACGATCGTCGCCCTCGCGCAACACGCCCAGCACCGCGTCCAGTTCTCCCACCGTCCGCCGCGTGGTGTCCTCTATCGCGGCGAGGGCCTCGCGGACGAAGTCCGGGTCGGTGTCGAGGACGCGGCGGGCGGCGCTCGCCTGGAGGGTGACCGCGCTGAGGGCGTGGCCGACGGAGTCGTGCAGTTCGCGGGCGAGCCGGTTGCGTACGGCGAGGTCGGCGGCGCGGCGTTCGGCTGCCGCGAGCCGGTCCTCGGGCGTGGGCCCGAGCAGCGCGGGCGCCCAGCGGGCCAGCAGGTTCCCCGAGGCGGCGGCGCAGGCCGCGAGGGCGATCAGCGTCGCGACCCCGGCGACCGGCGACAGCGCCAACGCCCAGGTGTGGTCGAGGACTTCGGGCAGCCCCAGCCGGGAGTCGCGCAGCCCCGCGACGACCGGCAGCACGATGAGAACCGCCGCGAAGGGCGGTACGGCCAGCGACATTCCGCTGATGACCCCGCCGAAGCCGAGGTGCAGCGTGAACCAGCCGGCGGTGCGCCGACGGGCCGCCCAGGTGCGCGGGGGCCCGTCGGCGAGCTCGTCGCCGTCGACCCCGCACAGCGCGCGCACCCCGGCCACCGACATCGGTCGGGTCAGCGGAAACAGCGCGGTGATCGCGGCGAGCGGCAACCCGACGGCGAAGGACATGAGTTGGAGGGGGAGCGAGTTGAACACGTAACGCGAGTCGGTGACCGGGCCGACGATGACCTCACCGACGAGGACGTACGGCATCGCGAGCGCGCCGCCGAGGATCAGATGGATCCACCGCCGGCGCGCCCGCCGTCCGAACAGGAACCGGGCGAACTCCCTCACGCGGTGCGCCGTGGCGGCCTGGCAGCGCCGGTCCGCTCGGCGAAGAAGTTCGCGCCGAGGGTGACCACGAGCATGCCGACGATCATGTGCACAGCGTAGGTGAGGTCCATCAGCTCCGTCGGGCGCTTGGCGATGTCCTCCACGCCGAGACCGGCCAGTGACAGCCAGCCGCCCCAGCAGGCCACCGCCCCGGAGCCGGTCCAGGCGAGGGCGAGGGGCACCGTCACGGGCAGGGCCCGCCCGCGCCGGAAGGCGAGCATCCACGCGCCGGCGACGGTGGACACCAGGAATACGACGTACATGGCCTCCAGTACGTAGAAGTCGCTGGTCCGGTCCGCGACCCGGCCCGCGCTCAGCCCCGCCGTGCCGCCGCATGCCCACAGCAGGTGCGTGGTGAGCGGGAACAGCGCGAGTACGGCCGCCGCGACCGCTGTCGCGCGCTGGGCCGCGCCCACCCGGCTGACCGGCAGCTCCCACACCCTCCCGCGCCACAGGTACCCCCAGCGGTCCCGCGCGTACAGCACGAACAGGGTGCCCAGCGCGAGGCCCTGCACGATGAACCCGGTGTAGACGACCCCGAACACCCACTCGTCCAGGAACGGCTCCCGCCCGCTCTCCAAGGCCTTGTTCCCGGAGCCGCCGAGGGCCTTCACCAGGATCTGGAGCGGGAAGCCGGTCATGATCGGCGTGAGCAGGCCGGTGGCCACCCACACCGGGAAGGCCGGCAGCCACGCGGGCACCCGCAGTCCCCAGGGCCGGGTCAGCACCAGCGCGATCACGATGACGGCCCCGTCCATCAGCACGGTGACGCCGTTGGCCACGGCCATGCCGGTCCGGTGCTCCAGCAGCGAGCTCCCCTCCGGGATACCGAGGTGACTCCCGGCGATCCAGGCGACCTTGAGGGAGAGATACGGCGCGCACGAGACGATGGCGACGTTGCGGAGGATCCGGCGAAGCCGGGTGCCGCTCACGGATCCCGCGGGGGGCGTGTCCGAGGCGGAGGCGAGTGTCTGCGTCATGCTTCCACGCTCCCGTGGCGGACCCTCGCCCCACGTCGTGCGCGACGACGATCCGCCTCCGCCGGACGGGGGAGGGCCGTCTGCCGTGCGGAGGGCCCCGGCACCGCCGAGGCACGCCGCGCGGTGTGGGCGCCCGCCTCTACGGAACCCCGTCGCCGCGGGGCTCGGTCGCCGCGGTGCTGTGTGGCGGCGGCGAGCCGGCCCCGGGCCCGGCGTGGTCCACGTCGTGCTCAGGCCTCCAGGGTGAGCACGAGTTCGGGTGTCTCCGCGCCGCGGGCGTTGGCGTAACCGCTGGTCCGGGCGGTCACGCGGAAGCCGCACTCCTCGCGCAGGGTGACATCCATGGCGGACAGGTCAGAGCCTGCGCGTCGCGAGCGTGAGCCGGTCGCGCGCGTCGAACAGCGCGTCCTTGACCATCTGCTCGTGTGCGGGGGTGAGACGGGCCACCGGGACCGAGCAGCTGATCGCGTCACGTGCGGGCGTGCGGTACGGGATCGCCACGCCGAAGCAGCGCAGCCCCAGCGTGTTCTCCTCGCGGTCCACCGCGAAGCCCTGCTCCCGCACCTGGTGCAGCTCCTCGATGAGCTTCTCCCGGTCGGTGATCGTGTGCTCGGTGAGCGCGGGAAGCGTCTCCGGGAGCATCTTGCGGACCTGCTCGTCGGTGTGGGTGGCGAGCAGCGCCTTGCCGAGGGAGGTCGAGTGGGCGGGCAGTCGGCGGCCCACCCGGGTGAAGGGGCGGAGGTAGTGCTGGGACTGGCGGGTGGCCAGGTAGACGACGTTCGTGCCGTCCAGGCGCGCCAGGTGGATCGTCTCCGTCGTGTCGTCGGAGAGCCGGTCCAGCGTGGGCCTGGCCGCGGCGACCACCTCGTCGCCGTCGATGTACGACGTGCCGACCAGCAGCGCCCGTACGCCGATGCCGTACCGCGTGCCCGTCGCGTCCGTCTCGACCCAGCCGAGCTCCACGAGCGTACGCAGCAGCATGTACAGGCTGGACTTGGGATATCCGACGGCCTCCTGGACCGCGGCCAGGGAGTGCATTCCGGGCCGTCCGGCGAAGTATTCGAGCAATTCCACGGTCCGTACCGCGGACTTGACCTGCGCCCCGCCGCCTGTCTCGCCTGCCGACATCGCCCTTGACCCCTTCGTTGGACGGGAAATAGTCTCCGCATCATATTCACCAACAGAGACAGCGTTCAGTATATCGAACGTCCCTGGTGGGTGACGTAAGAACTGCGGTGAAGAACTGCGGCAACATATCTGGAGGGATCCGCGGTGGCAGCAGCACCAGTCTGGAGTGTCGACCCCCGTACCGGGAAGCAGCGTGAACAGGTTGCGGTGGAGGCCACAGCCCAGGAGGTGGACGAGGCAGTACGCGCCGCGCAGGCCGCACGCCCCGCGCTCGCCGACCGCACCGTACGCGCCGCGTTCCTGCGCACCGCCGCCGACCTGCTCGAAGGCGCCAAGGACCAGCTCGTCGAGGCCGCCGACGCGGAGACCGCGCTCGGCCCGGTCCGGCTCACCGGCGAACTCGCCCGCACCTGCTACCAATTGCGCGCCTTCGGGGACATCGTCGACGAGGGCGCCTTTCTCGACGTCGTGATCAACCACCCCGACGACACCGCGACCCCGCCGATCCCGGATCTGCGCCGCTACAAGGTGCCGCTGGGCGTCGTCGCCGTCTACTCCGCCTCGAACTTCCCCTTCGCCTTCTCCGTCGCGGGCGGCGACACGGCGAGCGCACTGGCCGCGGGATGCCCGGTCGTGGTCAAGGCGCACCCCGACCACCCGGCGCTGTCGGAGCTGGTCGCGGCCGTACTGCGCCGGGCCGCAGCCCAGCACGACATCCCCGAGGGAGTCGTCGGCCTCGTCCACGGCTTCGAGGCGGGCGTCGAGCTGGTCAGGCACCCGCTGATCGCCGCCGCCGGGTTCACCGGCTCGGTACGCGGCGGTCGTGCCCTCTTCGACGCGGCGGCCGCCCGGCCCGTGCCGATCCCGTTCCACGGCGAGCTGGGCTCCCTGAACCCCGTCGTGATCACCGAGGCCGCCGCCGCCGAGCGGGCCGAGGCGATCGGTACCGGGCTGGCGGGCTCGATGACGCTGGGTGTCGGCCAGTTCTGCGTCAAGCCGGGCCTGGTGCTGGCGCCCGCGGGCGCGGCGGGCGACCGCCTGGTGAAGTCGCTGACGGACGCGGTCAGCGACACGGACGCCGGTGTGCTCCTCGACCACCGCATGCGGGACAACTTCATCGCGGGTGTCGCCGCGCGCGCCGAACTCCCCGACGTGGAGTCCCCGGTGACCCCCGGCGCGGGTGGCGAGCACACCGTGAGCCCCGGCTTCCTGACCGTGCCGGCGCAGAAGCTCACCACCGAGGGCGAGCACGACCTGCTCCTGGAGGAGTGCTTCGGCCCGCTCACCGTGGTCGCGCGCTACGAGGACGAGTCCGAGGCCGGCGCGGTCCTCTCCCGTCTCCCCGGCAACCTCACCGCGACCGTTCAGCTCTCCACCGAGGAGGCCGCCGGTGAGGGCCGCGGCGCGGAGATCCTCGCCGAGCTGACGCCGCTCGCGGGGCGCGTGCTCGTGAACGGCTGGCCGACGGGTGTCGCGGTCGCTCCCGCCCAGCACCACGGCGGTCCGTACCCGGCGACGACCTCGACCTCGACGTCGGTGGGCGGCACGGCGATCGAGCGCTGGCTGCGGCCGGTGGCGTACCAGAACGCGCCGGAGGCGCTGCTGCCGGTGGAGCTGCGGGACGACAATCCGCTGGGGTTGCCGCGTCGTTTCGACGGCCGTCTGGAGCGGTAGCGCTCCGGCGGGCGCGCCGTCGGACTCTCGCTTGTCCGTGAGCTGCGGGCCGTCCGTGGCGTGTCGCACCCGAGCGGCGGAGCCGCATCTGTCACTGCCCCGCGCCCCTTTCGGGGCGCGGGTGTGGACCTGAGAGACTCACCGGATGGACGTCGAACTCCCCGAACTCCCCTTCCCCCTCCGCACCTACGGCCCCGACGGCCATTGGTCGTACGAGGACGGAGTGCTCACCGGCTGGGCCGGACCCCGCCAGGACCGCTTCGTGCCGCCCACCGGTGAGGGCCTGGACCCCGCCTCCGACGCGCCCCGGCTGCTCGGCGCGCCCGAGGGGGACTTCCAGCTGATCGCCCGGGTCACGGTGGGCTTCGCGGCCTCCTTCGACGCGGGGGTCCTCTACGTCCACGTGGGGGAGCGGGCCTGGGCGAAGCTGTGCCTGGAGTACTCCCCGGACGTGCCCACCGTCTGCACAGTGGTCACCCGGGGGCACTCCGACGACGCCAACTCCTTCACCGTGGACGGCAGTTCCGTGTGGCTCCGGGTGAGCCGCACAGGCCGCGCCTTCGCCTTCCACGCCTCGCGCGACGGCGAGCGCTGGACCTTCGTCCGCCTCTTCACGCTGGACGAGGAGAAGGAGACCGAGGCGGCTCTCGTCGGTTTCATGGCCCAGTCGCCCATGGGCGAGGGCTGCGTGGTGACCTACGACGGCATCGAGTTCCGCCCGAACTGGCCGCGGGACTTGAGAGACGGCAGCTGATCACCCCCTCCGTCCTTACCTGGGGACCGCCCGTGCCCGCGCGGCCATCTGGTCCGCCGTACCGGCCTCACCCCGAGTGCATACCGCACCCAGTTCAACCGTCTGGGAACTGAGGCCGTCTCAGGAGCGTCCTCGGTTGCATGATCCAAGACCGAGTGAACCGAGTGGGCCGGGTGATCAGGACCGCGCTCCCCGCCGAGACCGCGGCCATCGCCGCCCTGCATGCCCGGGCCCGGGCGACGTACTACCCGGACGGGATCCCGCAGGACGGCACCGACTGGCTCGCGGCCTGGCAGAGCGTCATTGAGCGGCCGGACGGGCATGTGCTGTGTGTCGTCGACGAGGGCCGGATCACGGGCATCGCCTCCTTCCGCACCCCCGAGGGCGCCCCCGCGGAAACGGTCAAGCTGTTTCAGTTCCACGTCGACCCCGACCATTGGCGGCGCGGCATCGGCACCGCGCTGCACGCCGCCTGCATCGAGGAGTGGCAGGCCGACGGCAAGCGCACCGCCGTCCTCGACGTGCACGTCGACAACCGGCGCGCCCAGGCCTTCTATGCCCGCCTCGGCTGGATCCCCGATCCGGAGAACCCGCCGGCCGAGGGTGACCACCACCTGGACCTGCGCTTCTCCGTGACCGGGGAATGACCGTCTCCGTGACGGGGGGACGACCGTCACGGAGACGGGGGGAATGAAACCAGCCGCTTGAACGTTCACGCAACGACGTCCTTGGAGGGTGTCCTCGTACCCCGTACTCGTACGACCTGGAGAGAGCCGAAGACATGCGCGTCGAGATCTGGAGCGACATCGCCTGCCCGTGGTGCTACGTGGGCAAGGCCCGCTTCGAGAAGGCGCTCGACGCCTTCCCGCACCGCGACGAGGTCGAGGTCGTGCACCGTTCGTTCGAGCTCGACCCGGGCCGTGCCAAGGGCGACATCCAGCCGGTCATCAAGATGCTCACCAAGAAGTACGGCATGAGCGAGGCGCAGGCGCAGGCCGGCGAGGAGAACCTGGGCGTGCAGGCCGCCGCCGAGGGCCTGGAGTACCGCACCCGGGACCGCGACCACGGCAACACCTTCGACATGCACCGCCTGCTGCACTTCGCCAAGGAGCAGGGCAGGCAGGACGAGCTGATCGGTCTGCTCTACAAGGCGAACTTCGCCGAGGAGCGCACTGTCTTCGACGACGACGAACGGCTCGTGGAGCTGGCCGTCGCCGCCGGGCTCGACGCCGACGCCGCCCGCAAGGTGATAGCCGACCCGTCCGCGTACGCCGACGATGTGCGCGCCGACGAGCGTGAGGCGGCCGAGCTCGGCGCGAACGGGGTGCCGTTCTTCGTCCTCGACCGCAAGTACGGCGTCTCCGGTGCCCAGCCCGCCGAGGTCTTCGCGCAGGCGCTGACCCAGGCGTGGGGCGAGCGGCCGCCGCTCAAGCTGATCCAGGACGGTTCCGCCGACGCGGAGGCCTGCGGCCCGGACGGATGCGCGGTTCCGCAGAACTGAAAAGCGCAGGTCGGCGCGCACATATAAGCGCCTCTTAGCGGTTCCACGTAAAAATCGGCAATGGACGGGGGATCCATGGGACCGCAGAGTGGTCCCATGGAGACCTTCGAGAGCCTCGTACGTGCCGAGTTCGCCCCGGAGAACACCTACCTGAACACCGCGAGCACCGGACTCGTACCGGCGCGCACGGTGGCCGCCATGCGCACCGCCGTCGAGTCCGTCGCCGCCGGCAGGCCGGCCGACATGTTCGCGGACGTCGAGGCCGCACGCGCGTCGTTCGCCCGGCTGGTCGGGGTTCCCGGACACCGGGTGGCGGCCGGGGCCTCGGTCGCCGTCTACAGCGGACTGATCGCCGCCTCGCTGCCGCAGGGCGCCGAAGTCCTCACCGCCGAGGCGGACTTCAGCTCCGTCGTGACCCCCTTCCACGTCCGCGGTGATCTCAAGGTCCGTGCCGTACCGCTGGAGCGGCTGGCCGAATCCGTACGCCCGGGCACGGCGCTCGTCGCGGTCAGCGCCGCGCAGTCCGCGGATGGGCGGATCGCCGACCTGGAGGCGATCCGCGACGCCGCGCGGGCGCACGGGGCACGTACGTACATCGACGCGTCCCAGGCCGCCGGATGGCTGCCCCTGCGGGCGGACGCGTACGACTACGTCTCCTCCGTCGCCTTCAAGTGGCTCGTCTGCCCGCGGGGCGTGGCCTTTCTGGTCGTCCCGGAGGACCTCGGCGGGCTCACCCCGGTGTTCGCGGGCTGGGTCGCGGGGGAGGCTCCCTGGGACAGCTGCTACGGCCCCGTCGAGGAACTCGCCCACTCCGCACGGCGGTTCGACGAGAGCCCGAGCCTCTTCTCGTACGCCGGTGCCCGGCACTCCCTCGCCCTGATCGAGGAGCTGGGCGTGGCGAACGTACACGCCCATGACCTCGCTCTCGCCGACCGCTTCCGCGAGGGTCTGCACGCCTTGGGCCACGAACCGATCCCCGCGCCCGGCTCGGCGATCGTCTCCGTACCCGAACTCGGGCATCATCAGCCCGACTTGAGCCGCGCCGGTGTCGAAGTGTCGGATCGTGCGGGCAACTTGAGGGCCGCGTTCCACCTGTACAACACGCCCGCGGATGTCGACCGGCTGCTGGACGTCCTGTCCGGCTGAGGGGCTCGCCCTCTGGCGCGGGGTCCGGGAGGGCGCTAGGAAGGCACCACGAGGTGGTGGTGCCGGTGGATCCGACGCTCACGGACGCCGAGCTGCATCGGCGGCTGGTGTACGGGGACGAGACCGCGCTGGCCGAGGCGTATGCCGCGTACGGCGGGCTCGTGCGACGGGTCGCCGTCCGGGTCACGCGCAGCCCGGCCGCGGCCGAGGATGTGGCGCAGGAGGTCTTCGCGCAGTTGTGGAGCAGGCCGTACGCCTTCGATCCGCGCCGCGGCTCGCTGCGCACCTGGCTGTCCATGCTGGCCCACCGGCGGGCCGTGGACTGGGTGCGCAGCGAGGCCCGGCACCGCAAGGACGCCCGCGCGGACGACTCGGCGCTGCACGCCATCCCCGACGCCGGACCCGGCCCCGACGAGACGGTCGTCGACCGCGAACGCTCGCTGCTGCTGCACACCGCCCTCGCCGAACTCCCGCAGCCGCAGAGGGAAGTCGTCCACCTCGCCTACTTCGTGGGCCGCACCTACCGACAGGCCGCCGTGGAACTGGGGATCCCCGAGGGTACGGCCAAGACCCGGCTGCGCTCCGCCCTGCGCAAGCTCGCCGAATCCCTGGCCGACCCACCGGATCCGGCGCTGGAGAGGGGCGCGTGATGGCGGCGCGAGTGGGCCCGGCCGTGCCGGGCGTGCGTAGGGTGGCCACAGCGGGGCGAGGCGCGGCCACCATACCGGCCGTGGCCCGGAAGGACGGCATGTGATGAGCACCGACCACGAAGGCGTACGGGACCTGCTGGGGGCCTGGGCCGTCGGCGCACTGACCCCCGCCGACCAGAAGACGGTCCCCCTGCACCTGGCGGAGTGCGAGTCCTGCGCGGCGGAGGCGGAACGGCTGCGGGAGACGGTACGACTGCTGGGCGGCGCCCCACGGCCGCCCCTGGCGAACGGTGCCTTGGCCGGTATCGACGGCGTCCTCACTGTCGCCCTGCGCGCCCGTCCCGCGGCACCCCGGGTGGCCTCGCACGCCGCCCCGTACGCCGCCGCCGTCGCCGGACTCCAGGCCCTGTTGCGGGAGTTGGACGGTCATGGTCCCTGGGGTGCGCCGGTCGTGCACGACTGGGACGTGCACGCCACGGTGGCGCACCTGATCGCGGCGGACGAGCCGCTGGCGCGACGACTGGGCCTGGCGGCGCGGGTGCCGGAGTCCCCGGTCGCGGAGGGGACGGGATGGGCGGACGCCTGGGCCGCGCGGACCGCCGCCGTGATCGCCTACGAGCAGCGGCGGACGCCCGAGGAAACCGTTGCCGCGTGGACCGCGCAGGCCGCCGCGCTGCTGGCCACGCCCGAGGCGAGGGATCCCGAACGGGCCGCGCACGCCACCACGTTGATGGGCGTACGGCTGCCCGTGGCAGACCACTTCGTCGTGCGGGCCTTCGAGGCATGGATCCACACCGACGACATCGGACGGGCCCTCGGGCTCGCCGTGCCCCCGCCCCCGGATCCACACCTGTGGCAACTCGTCCGGCTGGCCGTCCGCATCCTCGGCATGGCCCTGGGCCCCACGGCACCGCCGGTGCTGTTCGCGGTGACCGGGGGAGAGCCCGACGCCCAGTGGGTGCTCGGTTCCGAGGACGAGCCCGTACGAGCCGAACTCGCCCTGGATCCCGTCGACTTCTGCCTGCTGGTGGGCGGGCGGTACGCACCCGACGAGGTGCCCCGGGGCGCGGCGGGGGACGACGCCGCGATCAGGGACGTACTGGAGCGGGCCGCTTCACTGGCGTGGCTGTAGGCCCGGCACTCAGGTGAAGTGCCGGGCCACGCATGCCGACTACCGCACCGGTGTGAAGTCCCTCGCCCCGATGCTGTGTCTGATGGCGGCTTCGCCGCGGGTCGGCTCCGCCGACCGGAACGGAGTCACCGCACCGGCGTAAAGTCCCTCGCCCCGATGAACTCGGGCCTGCGCACCGGCGCCGCGAACGGTTCCACGGCCGCGTTCTCCACGCTGTTGAACACGATGAAGACATTGCTGCGCGGGAACGGGGTGATGTTGTCCCCGGAGCCGTGCATGCAATTGCAGTCGAACCAGGTCGCCGAACCGGCCCGGCCCGTGAAGAGCTTGATCCCGTGGCGGTTGGCGAAGCGGGTGAGCGCCTCGTCGGAGGGCGTGCCCGCGTCCTGCATCTGCAGCGACTTCTTGTAGTTGTCCTGCGGTGTGGCGCCCGCGCAGCCGAGGAACGTCTTGTGCGACCCCGGCATGATCATGAGGCCGCCGTTGGTGTCGTAGTTCTCGGTCAGCGCGATCGAGACGGACACGGTCCGCATGTTCGGCAGACCGTCCTCGGCGTGCCAGGTCTCGAAGTCCGAGTGCCAGTAGAAGCCGCTGGCCCCGAAGCCCGGCTTGACGTTGATCCGCGACTGGTGGACGTAGACGTCCGAGCCGAGGATCTGCCGGGCCCGCCCGACCACGCGCTCGTCACGGACGAGACGGGCGAAGACCTCGCTGATCCGGTGCACCTCGAAGACGGACCGGATCTCCCGGGACTTCGGCTCGATGATGGACCGCTCGTCGGCACGGATCGCCGGATCGCCGACGATGCGCTCCAACTCCTGCCGGTACACGGCGACTTCGTCCTCGGCGATGAGCTCCTCGACGGGGAGGAAGCCGTCACGCTCGTACGCCTGGAGCTCGGACACCGCGATCGGTCCGGGCTCGCCCGGCGCGCTCCACACGACCGGGTCCTGGCGGGGCACGGACACCTCGGTGGCGCCGCGGCTGGGGTAGAGATCGGTGAGGGTGGTCATGCGCTTCTCACACCTCCTCGGGTTCGGTGAGCAGGGGGTAGACGCCGTTCTCGTCGTGGTCCTCCCGTCCGGTGACGGGAGGGTTGAAGACGCAGATGCAGCGGAAGTCCTCCTTGATCCGCATGGTGTGCCTCTCATGACCGTCGAGGAGGTACATGGTGCCGGGCGTGATCGTGTACTTCCGCCCGGTCTCGTCGTCGGTGAGCTCGGCCTCGCCCTCGACGCACACGACGGCCTCGATGTGGTTCGCGTACCACATCGACGTCTCCGTACCCGCGTACAGGATCGTCTCGTGCACGGAGAAGCCGACCTTCTCCTTGGCGAGGACGATGCGCTTGCTCTCCCAGGTGCCCGAGGCCGACCTGACATGCCGGTCGGTGCCTTCGATGTCCTTGAACGAACGGACTATCACGGTGGTGCGATGCCTCTCTCTCGTGGCTCGGTGTGGGTCAGGCGGTCTCGCGTACGGCGCGGGCGAGGGTGCGCAGCCCCTCGTCGAGCTCGTCGGGGGTGATGGTGAGCGCCGGGAGAAGTTTCACGACCTCGCCCTCCGGCCCGGACGTCTCGATGAGCAGCCCGAGTTCGAAGGCGCGTTGCGCGATACGCCCAGCGCGCTCCTTGTCCGTGAACTCCATGCCCCAGACGAGTCCCCGCCCCCGGTACTCCTTGACGTCGGCGAGGTTCTCCTCGGTGATGGAGATCAGCGCCTGCTCGATCTGCTCGCCGCGGGCACGGGTCTGCTTCTCCATGACGGAGCCGTCGGCCCAGTACGCCTCCAGGGCTGCGGTGGCCGTGACGAACGCGGGGTTGTTGCCGCGGAAGGTCCCGTTGTGCTCGCCCGGCTCCCAGATGTCCAGCTCGGGCTTGAACAGGCACAGGGACATGGGAAGCCCGTACCCGCTGATGGATTTGGAGACGGTCACGATGTCGGGCACGATGCCCGCTTCCTCGAAGGAGAAGAACGCTCCCGTCCGTCCGCAGCCCATCTGGATGTCGTCGACGATCAGCAGCATGTCGCGCCGCGCGCACAGGTCGGCGAGGGCCCGCAACCACTCGGGCCGCGCGACATTGATGCCACCCTCGCCCTGCACGGTCTCGACGATGACCGCGGCGGGCTGGTTGAGCCCCGACCCCTGGTCCTCGAGCAGCCGCTCGAACCAGAGGAAGTCGGGGACCTGCCCGTCGAAGTAGTTGTCGAACGGCATCGGAGTGCCGTGCACGAGCGGAATCCCGGCGCCGGCCCGCTTGAAGGCGTTCCCGGTCACGGCGAGCGCCCCGAGCGACATCCCGTGGAAGGCGTTGGTGAAGGACACGATCGCCTCGCGCCCCTTCACCTTCCGCGCCAACTTCAGCGCGGACTCCACGGCGTTGGTGCCGGTCGGCCCCGGGAACATGACCTTGTACGGCAGATCGCGCGGCCGCAGGACAAGATTCTGGAAGGCCTCGAGGAAGGCCCGCTTGGCGGTCGTCGACATGTCGAGCCCGTGCGTGACGCCGTCGCGCTCCAGGTAGTCGATGAGGGCCCGTTTGAGTACAGGGTTGTTGTGCCCGTAGTTCAACGACCCCGCGCCGGCGAAGAAGTCGAGGTACGCGTGCCCGTCCTCGTCGTACATCCGGCTGCCCTGCGCCCGGTCGAAGACCGTGGGCCAGCCGCGGCAGTAGCTGCGCACCTCC
Source organism: Streptomyces albiflavescens (assembly GCF_014645835.1). Lineage (GTDB taxonomy): Bacteria > Actinomycetota > Actinomycetes > Streptomycetales > Streptomycetaceae > Streptomyces > Streptomyces albiflavescens. The sequence continues at coordinate 97,494 of NZ_BMMM01000007.1, read as the reverse complement.
GACTCCAGGGTCTCGAAGACGCTCAGGTCGGGCTGGGTGATGCTCACAGCGAATCGCTCCTCGAAGCGTGGGGGGAGAAGAAGATCGGGGCAGGTCAGCGGGAGAGGGGGGAGGCGGGGGAGAGGGGACCGATGCGGTACAGCACCTCGGGATCGTGCGTCCCGTCGGGGAACTGCCCGGCCTGGAACAGGACTTCGCGCTCGACGGTCGCGCCGTGGCGTCGCGCGTACGACGTGAACAGGCGCTCGGAGGCGGTGTTGCCGGGCGTGATCGTCGTCTCCACGGTGGTCGGCGCGTGCTCGCTCTCCTCGGCGACCCGTGCGGTCAGCCCGTCGAGCAGCGCCGCGGCGAGCCCGCGTCCGCGGTAGGCGCCGTCGACGGCCACCTGCCAGACGAGCAGTGTGCGCGGGCGCTCGGGCCGGATGTATCCGGTGACGAAACCGACGGGCGTCCCCTCCTCGTCGCGCGCCACCGCCGACGTGCCGGCGAAGTCACGGCACCAGAGCAGATAGCTGTACGAGGAGTTGAGATCGAGGGTTCTGGAGTCCTTGGCGATACGCCAGAGCGCGGCCCCGTCGGCCACCTCCGGACGGTCGATCCGAAGGCCCTCCGGCATTTCCAGGAATTCCGCTTGCAGGTCTGCGTGGGCGGCGGTCATGCGGATTGAATTTACCGAGCGAAAGTTCAAATTGCATCGTCGATCGGGGTTACGTGCGGCGCGCCCATGTGTTATCACGCGCCCGTGAAGGGTGCGTGAGTCGACGGCGATAAGTCCCGTTTTCATCCGGAAATAGTGGAGGAAACGGGCGGGGTGTGGAGTGCGTCACAGCCACGTAATGGCCACGAGATCTGCCCGAATTACGTCGGTTGGCCTTCGCGAAATCTTTGCGTTTAGGCACGGAAAAAGCGGGCAGAAGAATGCGGGAAGCTGCGCCGAATTAATTACTGGATAGGCGGGAGTTTTTCGCCCCCTCCGCCCCTATCCGTCCCGTCCCTGGGGGCTGCGCCCCCAGACCCCCGCTAAAAGATTGCGCAGTTCCCCGCGGCCCTGAAAAGGGGCGCGGGGAACCGCGCGACAAGCCCCCACGAACCCGCAGCCGAAGGCTGGTACGGGACGGGTAGGGGCGGAGGGGGCGAACTATCGCTCGGGCCTCAGCCCCAGACCCCCGCCACAGCCCGTCGCGCCCCCTCCAGATCCACCGCGACGCCGAACTCGGCCAACGCGGCCCCAAGCCCCGCAAGGCTGGAGTGGACGACCCCCTGCGTCGCATCGGGCCCATAGTGGTTCACCCGGATCATCGACGTTGCGAGCGCACCCCCACCCGCGACCAACGGAAGCACCGGATCGGCGGCAAGCGCCTTCGCGACCAGCGCCGACGCGTCAACCCCCACCGGCACCCGCAACGTCGTGGCGACAGGTGCGGCGTCGGACGGCGCGTACACATACGGCTCGAGCCCGCCGCCCAGGGCGACGGCCCCCGCCCGAGTCGCCGCAGCGGCCGAGGCGTGACGGTCCATCACCGCGGCCAGCCCCTCACCCTCGATGCGCTCGACGCACGCCTCGAGCGCCAGCATCTCCAACTGCGCCGGCGCGTGCAGCAGGGCCTTACGCCCGCCGTCGACCCACCTCTCCTTCCAGTCCAGCAAGGAGAGATACGAGCGGCGCGGCGCCGTCGGATTCGCGGCCATCCGCGCCCACGCCCGCTCGCTCACCGACACCGCCGACACGCCCGCGGGGCCGCCCATCGCCTTCTGCGCCCCGATCACGCACAGGTCGACACCCCATGCGTCCGGCAGCACCGGCTCGGCGCCGATCGACGCGACCGCGTCCAGGTAGAAGAGCGCGCCGTGCTCACGCACGACCTCGCCGATCTTCGCGACCGGATTGGTGTTCCCGGTGGCGGCCTCCGCGTGCACGAGCGACACGAAGTCGATCGACGGGTGCTCGGCGAAGGCCTCGCGGATCTGCGCGGCGGTGACGGCGGTGTGGAAGGGCACCGCCAGATCGATCACGGTGGCCCCGCAGTCCCGCAGCCAGTCCCCGAAGGTCTGTCCGTACGGACCGGTGATGACGTTGAGCGCGGTCGTGCCGGGTCCGGCCGTCGCGCGAATGGCCCCCTCCAGCGGGAGCAGCGCCTCCCCCTGCATGATCACGACGTCCTGCTCGGTGGAGAGCAGCCGGGCCACGCGGTCCTCGATCGACGCGAAGTGCGTGGCGCTCAGCGGCGCCAGGTCCAGGAAGGGGTGGGTCACGGCGGTGCTCTCTTCGCTCACGGTTTCGATGCGCGGATACGCGTTGTGGCACGCGGGTGCGCGGTTTTGAGCGTAACCGGCGATCCCGTGGGTCTCGGACGCGGTGGGGGAGGGGCGTACCGGTCGGCGGCCGCTACGCCCGGCACGAGACCACCGGCACCCCTTTCGGCACCGGATCCGAGGCCGGGCGGCCCAGCAACCATCGGATTGTTTTGAGCAACTCAAACCTTTCCTTATAATCGGAACCCACAGTTCCCCCATAGGAGGTCTCCGTGAACTCGGTCCTCGGACGCCGGACCCGCATTCTGGCCGCCACCACCGCGACGGCCGGGCTGCTGCTCGTGGCCGGCTGCTCCTCGGACGGCGGAGGAGGCAAGGCCACCGCCAAGGGGGTCCCCGTGGTGAAGGCGGGCCAGCTCACGACCTGCACGCACCTCCCCTACCCGCCCTTCCAGTCGGAGATCGGCGGCAAGGTGCAGGGCTTCGACGTCTCTCTCATCGACCTGGTCGCCAAGGACCTCGGTGTGAAGCAGGCCATCGTCGACACGCCCTTCGAGAACTTCAAGACGGGCGCGTTCCTCAACTCCGGCCAGTGCGACCTCGCCGCGGCCGGCATGACGATCACCGAGGAGCGCAAGAAGAACGTCGACTTCTCCGACCCGTACTTCGACGCGACGCAGGCCGTCCTGGTCGACAAGAAGAGCGGCATCAACTCCCTCGCCGACGTGAAGTCCAAGGGCAAGAAGCTCGGCGCCCAGGCGCAGACCACGGGCGAGGACTACGTGACGAAGAAGGGCTTCGACCCGGTCTCCTTCGAGTCCTCCGACGCGGTCCTCAACGGCCTGCGCACCGGCCAGGTCCAGGCCGTCGTCATCGACTACCCGGTCGTCCAGGGCTGGCTGAAGGACAAGGCCAACGCCGACGCCTTCAAGGTGGTCGACAACCTCAACACCGGTGAGCAGTACGGCTTCACGGTGAAGAAGGGCAACACCAAGCTCCTCGCCGCCATCAACAAGGCGATCAAGGGCGCGAAGGCCGACGGCACGTACAAGAAGCTCTACGAGCAGTGGATCGGCCCGTACGACCAGTCCGCGGCCTCCGCCGCCCCGTCCGCCTCATGAGCGGTGCCGACGCACAAGTCCAGCCCCGCAAGTCCGGCCTGACCCGACGTCAGAAGCGCGCGCTCTCGCGCGGCGCGCAGTACGTCGTCTTCGTCGCCGCCGTGATCGCCCTCGCGGTCACGGCCGACTGGGGACGTCTGAAGAACCAGTTCGCCCAGTGGGACCTGGTCAAGCAGATGTTCCCGGACGTCATCACGCTGGCGCTGAAGAACACCGTGCTCTACACGATGTCCGGCTTCGTGTTCGGTCTCGTGCTCGGCATGGTCATCGCCCTGATGCGGCTGTCCCCGGTGGGCCCCTACCGCTGGCTCGCCGGCATCTACATCGAGATCTTCCGCGGTCTGCCCGCCCTGTTGATCTTCGTCTTCGTGGGCGTCGCCGTGCCCTTGGCGTTCCCGGGCACGGAGATCCCCGGCGGCACGTACGGCAAGGTGGCGCTCGCGCTCGGCCTGGTGTCGGCCGCGTACATGGCGGAGACGATCCGCGCGGGCATCCAGGCGGTGCCCAAGGGGCAGATGGAGGCGGCCCGTTCGCTGGGCTTCTCGCACGCGCGAGCCATGGTCTCGATCATCATTCCGCAGGCGTTCCGCATCGTGATCCCGCCGCTCACCAACGAGCTCGTGCTCCTCTTCAAGGACTCCTCTCTGGTGCTGTTCCTCGGTGTCACCCTGGAGGAACGCGAACTCACCAAGTTCGGGCGCGACCTGGCGAGCCAGACCGCCAACTCCACACCGATCCTCGTCGCGGGCCTGTGCTATCTGCTGGTCACCGTGCCGCTCGGCTTCGTCGTACGCCGCCTGGAGGCCAAGGCCGGGGAGGCCACCAAGTGAGCAGTACTCCAGAGATCCACGTCCGGGACCTGTACAAGTCCTTCGGCGACAACGAGGTCCTGCGCGGCATCGACCTGGAGGTCGGGCAGGGCGAGGTCGTCTGCGTCATCGGGCCGTCCGGCTCCGGCAAGTCCACGCTGCTGCGCTGCGTCAACCTCCTCGAAGAGCCCACCAAGGGCCAGGTCCTGGTCGGCGGCACGGAGGTCACGCACCCCGACGTCGACATCGACGCGGTACGCCGCCGCATCGGGATGGTCTTCCAGCAGTTCAACCTCTTCCCACACCTGTCGGTGACCGAGAACCTGACTCTGCCGCAGCGCCGGGTGCTGCGCCGGGGCAAGGAGGAGGCCGCCCGGATCGCCGCCGAGAACCTGCGGCGGGTGGGCCTGTCGGAGAAGGCCGACGCTTACCCGGCCTCTCTCTCCGGCGGCCAGCAGCAGCGCGTCGCCATCGCCCGCGCGCTCGCCATGGGTCCCGAGGTGATGCTCTTCGACGAGCCGACCTCGGCGCTCGACCCCGAGCTCGTGGGCGACGTACTCGCCGTGATGCGGATGCTCGCCGACGAGGGCATGACGATGATGGTCGTCACCCACGAGATGACCTTCGCGCGCGAGGTCGCCGACCGGGTCGTCTTCATGGACGGCGGCGTGATCGTCGAGGACGGCACGCCCGCGCAGGTCATCGGCAACCCGAGCCACGAGCGCACCCGCCACTTCCTGTCCCGGCTCCTCGACCCGGCGATGGCGGACGTGGAGGAGACCGAAAAGGGCCCCTAGCGCCCAGCCGTTCGGCAGGAATTAAGGTGCCGTCATGAGCGATCGCGCGGTGCTGCACGTGAAGGGGCGGGTCCTCGTCGGGCCCGACGACGTCCGTGACGAACTCTGGGTCGTCGGCGGGAGGATTTCGTACGAGCGTCCCGCCGACGCCCGTGACGTCCGTACCGTCGAGGGCTGGGCGCTGCCCGGTCTCGTCGACGCGCACTGCCACGTCGGGCTCGACACCCACGGCCCCGTCCCCGAGGGCGTTTCCGAGAAGCAGGCGCTGACCGACCGCGACGCGGGCACCCTGCTGATCCGGGACGCGGGCTCGCCCTCCGACACCCGATGGGTCGACGACCGCGAGGACCTCCCGAAGATCATCCGTGCGGGCAGGCACATCGCGCGTACACGCCGCTACATCCGTAACTACGCGTGGGAGGTCGAGCCGGAGGACCTGGTCGCGTACGTCGCCCAGGAGGCCCGGCGCGGCGACGGCTGGGTCAAACTGGTGGGCGACTGGCTCGACCGCGGCACGGGCGACCTGGGCGCGTGCTGGCCGCGCGGGGCCGTGGAGGCGGCGATCGCCGAGGCACACCGCCTGGGCGCGCGGGTGACCGCGCACTGCTTCGCGGAGGATTCGCTCCGGGACCTGGTCGAGGCGGGCATCGACTGCATCGAGCACGCGACGGGCCTGACCGAGGACACCATCCCGCTGTTCGCCGATCGCGGGGTCGCGATCGTCCCCACGCTCGTGAACATCGCGATCTTCCCGCAGCTCGCTGCCGGCGGCGAGGCGAAGTTCCCGCGCTGGTCGGCGCACATGCGACGACTGCACGAGCGGCGCTACGACACGGTGCGCGCCGCGTACGACGCCGGAATCCCCGTCTACGTCGGCACGGACGCCGGCGGCTCACTCGCCCACGGACTGGCCGGCGCCGAGGTCGCCGAACTCGTCACCGCCGGCATCCCGCCCGTAGCGGCGCTGTCCGCCACCACGTGGGGCGCGCGGCGATGGCTCGGGCGGCCCGGCCTCGACGAGGGGGCACCCGCGGACCTCGTGGTGTACGAGGCGGATCCGCGGGCGGACGTCCGGGTGCTGGTGGCTCCGCGCCGGGTGGTGCTCAACGGGCAGGTGGTCGGCTAGGGGCTTCTGATGGACAGGTCCTGGTGCGGCGGTCAGTGCGCCGCCGGCTGCGCGGGCAGGTTGAAGACGTGCTGCGGACTGACGATCTTCGTGATGGCCTGACCGATGACGGTGCTGGGCTCCGCGTCGTGATAGTTGATGTCGGTGTTCAGCAACACGACGACGGTCGCCTTCGCCGACGGGAGATAGATCGTCAGGGATTCGTAGCCCGGCAGTGAGCCGTTGTGTCCGATCCAGCCCTGGACGTTGAAGATGCCGAGGCCGTACCCGGCGCCAGGGATCGTGGTCGGGGGTGTGGTGAGCCGCTGCTTCTGCGTGACAGGGCTGATCATGCGGGAACCGTCGGGGAACACGCCCGTGGCCACGGTGGGTGCCCAGGTGTGCAGATCGTTCAGGTTGGAGATCATCGCGCCCGCCGCCCAGCCCCAGGAGGGATTCCAGTCGGCCGTCTCCGCGACCTTCCCGTTTGCGGTCTGGTTCGTGTAGCCCTGCGCGTGCGGGGTCGGGAACGCCGCGTCGGTCGGGAAGATCGTGTGGTTCATTCCGGCCGGTTGGAGGATGTTCTTCTCGATGTAGTCCCCCAGCGGCCGACCGCCGGCCTTCTCCACGACCAGGCCGAGCAGGATGAGGTTGGTGTTGCTGTAGTAGAACTTCTCGCCGGGCGGGAACAGCACGGGGTGCTTGAAGGCGTAGTCGAGCAGCTGCTGCGGTGTGAACGGCCGCTGCGGATCGGACGTCAGAGCCTTGAAGAAGTCAGGATCCTCGGAGTAGTTGAAGAGCCCGCTGCGCATTCCGGCCAGCTGGCGCAGCGTGATCTTGTCGCCGTTGGGCACACCGGAGACGTACTTGTCGATCCGATCGTCCAGGCCCACCTTGCCCTCGTCGACCAGCTGCAGCAGGGCGGACACGGTGAAGGTCTTGGTCTCGCTGCCGATCCGCATGTACAGGTCCGGCGACATCCTCTGGCCGCTGCTCTTGTCGGCGACCCCGAACGACCGTACGTAGCTCCCCTTGTCGGGTGTCCATATGCCCACGGTCACCCCGGGGATGTTCGCCTGCCGCATGACCTGCTGCACGGTCACGTCGAGCTGGTGCATCACATCAGGGGTGAGCGCGCGGACGCCGTCCGAGGGCGAGGCGGAGGGCGAGGGCGGTTCGGTGGAGGTGACGGTGGCGGCAGCCGCGGGACCGAGCGTGGGTGCCCCGAAGGCGGTCCCGCCCGCGAGGGGCATCATGAGTGTCCCCACCGCCGTGGCGGTGAGGACACTCATGCGCAAGCGTCCGGATGAGTGCGTCATGGCTGACTCCAAGCGTGGATGCCCCGCCCCACCCGGGCCCCAAGGCCCTACAGGACCAGCATAGGAGCGCCCGTGTCCCGCCGCCCGTCGAGCGGGCGGGACGTGCGGTGACTACAGAAAGCCTTCAGATGATTGACGGAGCGTGACGATCCGCTGGGCCGGCTCGTCGGACATCCTCATTCGTGCGCCGGAGCATCAACCGGCGTGATCACGCAGGGGTAGTTGAGTGGGTGACGGCGGGGAACGCGCGTGCCGCGATATTCGAATTGATTCACGGAAACCCCACGTTGGAGTGAAGTCGCGTCAGGTTGCTGACTGTTCACTCTCGGTGCGTAATTCTTTCCGGGTCCCAAGCTTTTCTCCTATGGGGGTCCCACCCTTGAACAGCTACAACTTCCGCATGCCCGCGCGCCGTTTCGCCGCCGCGGCGGCCGCCGGTGTCCTCGCCGCCGGTCCCGCGGCGCTGGCCGGCGCGGGCTCCGCTCACGCGACCACTGACCATGGTCGCGCGAGTGCCGTCGTGCTCCGTACCGGGTTCGACGTGTCCCTGCTCAACAAGACCGTGGACGTTCCGCTCTCCGTCTCCCTCAACGAGGTGCAGGCGCCGCAGAGCGCCCAGAAGACCGCGCTCACCGCGCGGTTGGACGGTGTCGACGGCGGGCGTGCGTTCAGCGTGCTGCGCGCGGACGTCGCCACCGCGAAGGCCACGGTGTCCGCCGGGAAGGCGGAGGGCTCCACGGATCTCGCGCACGCCGCGGTCCATGTCCCCGGGCTGCCGCTGCTGTCGCTCATCGAGGTGGAGCAGGTGACCTCGAAGGCGACGTGCGAGGCCGGGAAGAAGCCCGTGGCCACCGCGAACCTGCTCGGCCAGGTCACCGTCCTCGGGAAGAAGGTGACGCTGTCGGTCGGCGGGCCGACGGAGGTCAAGGTGCCCGGGGTCGGTGAGGTTCGCCTCGACCTGTCCAAGACCGAGACCACGTCCCGTACGGCGGCCGCGACCGCGCTCGAACTCAAGGTGTCCATCAACCCGTTGAAGCTGAACGTGGCCGAGGTCGAGGGAACGGTGACCCTGGCCGGGTCGACCTGTTCGTCCCCGGCTTCCCCGCAGGCCGAACCGGCCGATCCGGCGTCCGACGTGAAGCCCCAGGGGGCTCCGGCGGAGGCGGACCTTGCCGAGACCGGGGGCAGCTCCATGACGCCGTACATCGCCGGGGGCGCGGTCGCGCTGCTCGCGACGGGCGGAGGAGCGATCGTCTTGGCGCGCCGTCGCCGAGGCTGACGGGGGTGTTTTCGCCCCCTCCGCCCCTGCCCGTCCCTGGGGGCTGCGCCCCCAGACCCCCGCTAAAAGATTGCGCAGTTCCCCGCGGCCCTGAAAAGGGGCGCGGGGAACCG
>NZ_BMMM01000007.1:0-88606 GCF_014645835.1 Streptomyces albiflavescens | reverse complement strand
AGATTGCGCAGTTCCCCGCACCCCTGGAAAGGGGCGCGGGGAACTGCGCGACCAGCCCCCACGAACCCGCAGCCGAAGGCTGGTACGGGACGGGCAGGGGCGGAGGGGCGAAAACATCCCGCCTCAGCCCCCGACCACCGTCACCGCCCGGTCCAAGGCCTGCAGAAACCGGTTGACGGTCCCCCGGTCCCGCACCGCCAACCGCAACCACTCCTCGTCGAGCCCGGGAAACGTATCCCCACGCCGCACGGCGAAGCCAAGATCGCGAAGACGCCGGCGCACGGCGGCCGCACGCGGAAGGCGGATCAGGACGAACGGTCCCTCCGCGGGCTCCACCACCCGAAGCCCATCCACCCCGAACTCCTCGAGCCCAGCCACCAGATGGGCCCGATCCGCCGCGATCCGGTGCGCCGCGTGCGCGGCCTCCGCCAGCGCCTGGGCCGACATACACGCCTCGGCCGCGGCAAGGGCGGGCGTGGAGACGGGCCAGAGCGGCTGGGCACGCTCCAGGGAAGCGATCGTCTCGGGGGAGGCGAGGACGTAGCCGATGCGCAGCCCCGCCAGCCCCCACGTCTTCGTGAGGCTGCGCAGAACCACGAGCCCGGGTACGTCCGTCCGCCCGGCGAGTGCCTCACGCTCACCCGGCACCGCATCCATGAACGCCTCGTCGACCACCAACACCCGCCCGGGCCGGGCGAGTTCGCTGATCGAGGCGGCCGGATGCAGCAGTGACGTCGGATTGGTCGGATTGCCGATCACGACCAGGTCGGCGTCCTCGGGAACGGCCGCGGGGTCGAGACGAAAGCCGTCCTCCGGGCGGAGCAGAACACGGTCGACCGTATGGCCCGCGTCCCGCAGCGCGGCCTCCGGTTCCGTGAACTGCGGGTGCACGACCACCGGTCGGTGGACTTTCAGGGCCCGCGCGAGCAGCACGAACGCCTCCGCGGCACCCGCCGTGAGCAGCACCCGTTCCACCGGCAGCCCGTGCCGCGCCGCCACCGCGGCCCGCGCGGCCCGCCCGTCCGGGTAGGCCGCGAGCCCGCTCAGCGACGCGGCGATCCGCTCGCGCAGCCACGGCGGAGGCGTGTCCGCGCGGACGTTCACGGCGAGATCGATGAGCGCCGAACCGTCGTCGCGCACCTCCGCGTCACCGTGGTGACGAAGATCGTGCGCACCGCCCTCGTGCACGTTCTCCTCGTGCGCCTCGCCCTCGCCCGCCCCCTCAGTGCGCATGGGAGTGAGAGTGCGCGTGACCACCGTGGTGGTGCCCGTGATGGTGGTCGCCGTCGTCGTCCGGGTGGAAGTGCGGCTGCTGAGGAAGCCCCACCTTGTCCTCGAAGCCGGGCAGGGCGATGCGGTACACGCACGAGTCGCAGTTCATCCGCAGATCGCCCTTGACGGCCTCGCGGTAGCGCTCCATCACGAGGTCGAGCAGCTCCGGCTCGGGGCCGATCACATCGGCGGACCGCACCTCGACCTCGGGGTGCGCGGCGGCCCAGCCCTCGGTCTGCTGCCGCACCCGGTCGGGGAGGATGCCCGTGAAGAGGAAGTAGGGGAGCACGACGATGCGGCGCGCGCCCAGCTTCACGCAGCGGTCGAGCCCGTACGGCACGTCCGGCGCCGCCAGCGACACGAACGCCGTCTCGACGCCCGCGTACCCCCGGCCCTCCCACAGCAGCCGCGCCGCCTTGTGCACCTCGGCGTTGGCGTCCGGGTCGGTGGAGCCGCGCCCGACGAGCAGGACGGTCACATCCGACCGGTCCTCGGGAGTGCGGGCCGTGCCGCCGAGGGCCTCGTCGAGCCGCCGCTCCAGGACGGCAAGGAGCGACGGGTGCGGGCCCAGCGGACGCCCGTATGTGTACGAGATTCCGGGGTGCCGCTCCTTCTCGCGGGCCAGCGCCGCCGGGATGTCCCCCTTGGCGTGACCGGCGGACACCAGCATCAGCGGTACGGCGGCGAAACGCCGTACGCCCTGCTCGACCAGTTCGGCCACGGCGTCACCCAGCGGCGGCGGGGACAGCTCGATGAACCCGCCCGCGACGGGCAGTTCGGGGTGACGGCGCCCCAACTCCCGCACGAAGTCGCGGAAGGCCTCGGCGCCGGCCTCGTCCCGGGTGCCGTGTCCGGCGATGAGCAGGGCGGGGGGCGGGGTGGTCACGATTTCTCCTTAGAAGGCTCGGAGGCCTTGGTCACGGGGTGGTACAGCAGGGCGTTCAGCGCGGCGGCGGCGACCGCCGAACCGCCCTTCTCGGACACGTTGCTGACCGCGGGCAGCCCGCTTTCGCGGAGCGCGGCCTTGGACTCGGCCGCGCCGACGAAACCGACGGGCAGACCGATGACGAGCGCCGGATCGGCGTCCAGCCTCAGCAACTCCTCCAGAGCGGTCGGCGCGCAGCCGATCACCCAGAGCGCACCGGGACCGACATCCTCGTACGCGAGCCGGATCGCATGGGCCGAACGGGTCAGACCGGGGCCCGACTTGGCGTCCTTGAGACGACAGACGGTGTCACGGCGCGTGATGCCCGCCGCGACCATCTCGACGTCCACCACGACGGGCGCCCCGGCGTGCAGCGCCGCGTGCGCCTTCTCGAGGGCGACCTCGTCCGTGACGAGGTCCATCGCGTACTCCAGGTCGGCCGCGGAGTGGATGACCCGCTCCACCACCGCGCGCGTCAGCGGCGCGAAGTGCGAGGTGTCCAGGCGGGCGCGCAGCCGCCGGAAGGACTCCTGCTCGATGGGGTGCACGACCCGGGTCTCGGGGAACACCTGGCTCACTCGGCTCACTTGGGCTCCTCCTGCCAGCGGTAGCCGCGCGGTGTCACCATGCGCCCGGCGATCTCACGGGTCGCCGTATTGCCCACGGTCACCACGGTCATCATGTCCACGATCGCCGGATCCAGGGACCCCAGCGTCGTCACCCGGCTCGACTCGTCGGCCCGGGAGGCATTGCGTACGACACCCACCGGCGTCGTCGGCTCCCGGTGCTCGGCGAGGATCGCGAGCGCCTTCGGCAGCTGCCAGTCCCGGCCCCGACTGCGGGGGTTGTAGAAGGTGACCACGATGTCCGCCTCGGCCGCCGCGCGCACGCGCCGCTCGATGACCTCCCAGGGCGTGTGGAGATCGGAGAGGCTGATCGACACGTGGTCGTGGCCCAGCGGCGCGCCCAGGATGGCCCCGGCCGCGAGCGCCGCGGTCACTCCGGGCACCCCGACCACGTCGATGTCGTCGGACGCCTCGGCCAGCGCGGGCGACGCCATCGCGTACACGCCCGCGTCGCCGCTGCCGATCAACGCGACGGCCTGCCCGCGCCGGGCCTGAGCCACCGCCGTACGCGCCCGCTCCTCCTCGGCGCCGAGACCCGACTCCAGGACCCGGGTCCCGGGCCGCAGCAGATCGCGGATCTGGTCGACGTACTGATCGAGCCCGACGAGCACCGAGGCGCGGCGGAGTTCGTCCTTGGCACGGGGGGTGAGCAGGTCGCGCGCCCCCGGTCCGAGCCCGACGACGGCGAGCCGCCCGCGCGCAAGGCGACGCACGACGGCACAGGTCGCCATCGCCGGCTGCCCGTCCGTGCGCTCCGACTTCCGCTTGGGGACGAGAAGTTCACCCCCGCGTACGAGGGCGGCGGCCTCCGCCACGGAAGGGGTCCCGACGGCGGCGAGCGGAGCGTCCGAGGGATTCGGCACCTCGACCTTCGCCAACTCCTCGGCGGAGTACGTGACGACGGGCACCCCGAGCCGCTCGGCGGCCCCGAGGATGCCGGGCTCGTCCGCCTTGGCGTCGACGGTGGCGATCTCGGCGACGGACCGTTCCGACAGCCCGGCCTCCCGCAGGGCGTCCTCGACCAGCCCGAGCACCTCGTCGACGGGCGCGCCCTTGGAGGCCCCGACGCCGACGATCAGAGAGGGGGGTCGGAGCACCACCTCACGGTCTCCGGGCTCAAGGGCACGGTCGCTGACGCGGATGGTGGGCGCAGCCCCCGGCGCCGGGTACGTCACATTCGACGGCAACGCGGGCAGCGGCCACGGCAACTCCGCGTCCAGCGCGACGGGCTCCCCGTCCAACATGGCCCTGGAGACCCCGGCGACATCCCCCTCCACGGGGAACCCGAGCGTATCCAGCCCCGGCACGCCGGCGGAGTCGGTCGCCGTGGTCACCACGGGCTCGGCCCCCAGCAACTCGCCCACCTCGCGGGCCAGTTCGTTCGCACCGCCCCCGTGCCCCCCGACGAGGGACACGGCAAACCGGCCCGCCTCGTCGACGCACACGATCCCCGGGTCGGAGGTCTTGTCGTTCAGCAGCGGTGCGACAAGCCGTACGACAGCCCCGGTGGCGAGGAAGCACACCACCTGCTCGCACTCCGCGAACGCGGCCCGCACGGCGTCCCCCACGGACCCGTCGTACACCCGCGTACGGGTGGGCCAGGCGGTGGCGAGCCGGTCACGGGCCACCGCCCCCGCCGCCGTGGCGGAAATCAGGCCGATCACTGGGGGACTCCTTCGGTACGGGCCGGAGGCCGGACGCCCCACAGCAGAAAAACGGGATTGGTGGCCGCGAGCCGGGTGACGCCACCCGGCAGCGGCGCCAGCCGCGACGACTGCAGCAGCACGCCGTCACAGTCGAACCCGGCGCCGGTGAGGGCGTCCCGGGCCGCCGGCACCCGGTCCAGCGCGGCCATGGCGACCACGACGGCCCGCCGGGCCCGCCGCGCGCAGACCGTGACGATGGCGGGCAGTTCACGTCCGCCGCCGCCGATGAAGACCGCGTCCGGGTCGTCCAGATCGGACAGCACCGTGGGCGCTGCCCCGTGCACCACCCGTACGTCCACGCCGTGCGCCTCGGCGTTGGCGCGGATGCGGTCGCAGCCGTCCCGCGTCTTCTCGATCGCGGTGACGGCGGCACCGAACCGCGCGCACTCGACGGCGACGGACCCGGAGCCCGCGCCGACGTCCCAGATCAGCTCGCCGAGGCGCGGCCCGAGCCGGGCCAGCGCGAGGGCCCGTACCTCGAACTTGCTGATCATCGAGTCGCGGTGTGCGAACTCGCTCTCGTCCAGGGCCCATTGCACGGGCCCGGGCGGCGGCCCGGCGACGGTCCGTACGGGGGCGAGGGCACGTGCCTCGTCCAGGCACAGGACGACGCTCACGGCCGTACCCCAGTCACGGCCCGCGGCCTCGGCGGGCGTGACCCGCTCCACGCGCTCGTGCTCGGGGTCGCCCAGGGCGCTCGCCACGACGAGGACGCGTTCGGCGCTGCGGTACGCGAGGGCGGCGCCCAGCTCGGCGGGTCCGGAGCCGGGTCCGGTCAGTACGGCCACCTTGGGCTGGGAGCGGCAGACCTGGACGGCCGTGCGCAGGTCACGCCCGTGCGCGCTGACGACCACCGCGTCGTCCCAGGGCAGTCCGAGCCGCGCGAAGGCGGTGGCGACGGACGAGACGCCGGGGCTGACGTCCAGCCGGTCCGCCCCGAATCGCTCGGCCAGCGCCCGCACGATTCCGAAGAACCCGGGGTCGCCCGAGGCGAGTACGACGACCCGGCCTTCCCGCTTCTCTCCCTTTTTCAGGTATCGCTCGATGTCGTCGAGGGCGGGAGCGAGCGGCCCGAGGACGATCTGCTCGGCCTCCTCCGGCGGCCGCACGGCCGCGAGATGCCGCCGGGCACCCACGACCAGCCCGGCCTCGGCGAGAGCGGACGTGGCAGCCGGGGGCAGCGGCGCCCCCGTCCCCGTACCGAAGACACTGATCACGACGGATCGCCCTTCCGCGCCGCGCGCAGCTCCGCGCGCGCCCGCGGGTCGGCCTTGCGGAACCCGTGGAAGTGACCGGGGTGGTAGAGATGCGAGCGGGTGCCGCTCGCGTCGAGCGCAGGGCCGACCAGAAAGAGTGTGTGCTTCCAGAGCTTGTGCTCCTTGACGGTCTCCTCCAGCGTCTCGATCGTGCACTTCACGATCAGCTCCTCCGGCCAGGTCGCCTGATACGCGACCACGACCGGCGTGGAGGTGGGGTAGCCGCCCTCCAGCAGCTCCCGTACGAGCTGGCCGCTGCGGGCGGCCGACAGGAACAGCGCCATGGTCGTGCCGTGCCGGGCGAACTCGCGGACCTCCTCGCCGGGCGGCATGGGCGTCTTGCCGCCGCCGAGCCGGGTGAGGATCACGGACTGGGCGACCTCGGGAATCGTCAGTTCGCGCTGCGCGAGCGCGGCGACGGCGGAGAAGGAGGAGACACCCGGGATGATCTCGGTCTCGATGCCGATCTCCGCGCATCGGTCGACCTGCTCCTGCGTACCGCCCCACAGAGCCGGGTCGCCGGAGTGGATCCGAGCCACCCTCAGGCCCTCCGCGCGCGCCCGCTGGTACACGGCGACGACGTCCTCCAGCGACATGGTCGCCGAGTCGAGGATCTCCGCGCCCTCGCGCGCGTGGTCGAGGACCTCGGCCTGTACCAGGCTGGCCGCCCAGATCACGACGTCTGCCTCGGCGATGGCGCGCGCGGCGCGGAACGTCAGCAGGTCGGCGGCGCCGGGCCCTGCCCCGACGAAGGTCACCTTGCCGGTGGGGGCATCGGCCATGGGAATCGGTCCTCTCCTACGAAAAACTCGGGTGCTGCGAAAAGTCAGTGCTCGTGCGGCCGTCGTCGGACGTGCGCGAACGGGGGTCGATCGGATAGCAAGGGCGTATGGCGGTCCTCGTCGCGCTCGGCGCGTTCCTGATGACGCTGGTCGGCGGCTGGACGGCACAGCACGTGACCGACCGCCGCCATCTGGTGCTGGGCCTGGCCGGCGGCCTGATGCTCGGTGTGGTCGGCATGGACCTGCTGCCGGAGGCGCTGCGGGCGGCCGGCGAGGCGGTCTTCGGCGTACCCGCCGCGCTCCTTCTCTTCGTGGCCGGATTCCTGCTGGCCCATCTGGTGGAACGCCTGTTGGCCCACCGTCAGGCCGCGCACGGGGGCGAGGAGAACGGCGGACGCGCGCCCGAGGTGGGCCTGACGGCGGCCGCCGCGATGGTCGGCCACAGTGCGATGGACGGTGTCGCGATCGGCGCCGCGTTCCAGGTCGGCGGCGGCATGGGCCTGGCGGTCGCCCTCGCGGTGATCGCCCACGACTTCGCGGACGGCTTCAACACGTACACGATCACGAGCCTGTACGGGAACGCCCGCCGCAAGGCGATCACGATGCTGTTCGCGGATGCGGCGGCCCCGGTGGTCGGCGCGGCCTCCACGCTCTTCGTCACCATCCCGGAGAAGCTGCTCGGCGGCTATCTCGGCCTCTTCGGCGGCGTACTGCTCTACCTCGCCGCCGCCGAGATCCTGCCCGAGGCACATCACGAGCACCCGGCCCGATCGACCCTGCTGTGCACGGTCGCGGGCGTGGGCTTCATCTGGCTGGTGGTGGGCATCGCGGGCTGAGCCGCGCCCGGGACCGCTCACAGTTTTCCGCCGCGTCCGCCGTCACGCCGAGCGGGCGCGATGAGCGTGGAGAGGTACGGCAGCGGCCCACCGTCGAGTTCGCCCGCCGGCCTGATCGACTCGTCCTCGAGCCCGAGCGCCGAGCCCCACACGGCGTCGTCGATCCGCCCGGTCTCGCGCAGCGCCTCCGCGACCTCCCGCGCCTGCCGCCCGAACTTGTACGCGACGACCGTGCCGGGCCCGTTCAGGGCGTCCTTGAGCACAGCGGCCCCGGCGGTCACCGGCACCAGGGTGAGCGGCTCCGTCCCCTCCGTGAGCACGGCCCCCGACCGCGCGGCGAGGTCCTGCATGGCGGTGATACCGGGCACGGTCTCGATCTCCGTCCCCGGTACGAGCTCCCCGATGGTGTGCGCGAGATAGGTGAAGGTCGAGTACACGTTGGGGTCGCCGATGGTGGCGAAGGCGACGGCGGCGTGCCTCTGGAGCAACTCCGCGACGCGCGCACCGGCGGCGTCCCAGGCGGCCTCGCGCCGCCCCCGGTCGCTCCGCTCGTTGAGCGCGAAGACGACGCGTACGACCTTCTCCTCGGGCACGTAGTGCAGGACGGTCGCCTCGGCGCGCCCCTGCTCTCCCGTGTCCATGACCGGCACCACGACGACCTCGGCGGTCCGCAGAGCGTTGACGCCCTTGACGGTCACCAGCTCCGGATCGCCGGGACCGACCCCGACACCGATCAGCTTGCTGCTCATGACGTCAGGCACCTCTCCACGAACCGACGGGCGACACCGGGCTCGGACGCCCAGTGCGTGTGCAGATAACTCGCGTGCACACCTTGTTGTACGAAACCTTCGACGCGCTTTTGAGGGGCGCGCACCCCCCAGGCGGGAGCCGCCCCGGCGCCGGGCTCGACGACGGTGCGGTGGAACTCGTGCCCGCGCATCCGGGTCCCGGCCGCGGCGAGCACACTGTCGGACACGGCGACGGCGTCCCGGTAGCCCAGGGTGAGCCGCTCGCTCATCCGGGCCGTGGCGTCGAGCACCCCGCACATGGGCTGCCCGTCGAGCTCACGGCACAGATAGAGCAGCCCGGCACACTCGGCGGCAACGGGCGCGCCACTGAGCGCGAGCTCGGAGATGGCCTTCCGGAGCGGCTCGTTGGCGGACAGCGCGGGCGCGTACACCTCGGGAAACCCGCCTCCGATGACCAACCCGCCTGTCCCTTCGGGTAGTTGCTCGTCATGGAGCGGATCGAAGGTGACGACGTCGGCCCCGGCCGCGGCCAGCAGCTCGGCATGCTCGGCGTAGGAGAAGGTGAAGGCGGGACCGCCGGCGAGAGCGATCGTCCTGCCGGCGGAGCCCCTGGGCTCGGATGAGGGTCCTCCCCGTTCGAGCGAAGCCGAGAGCTTGGGGGAGGAAAGGGGCGGAGGGGGCGAAGAAGCAACCGCCTCAGCCGCATCCCAGGCCGTCCCGGACAGCCCGGGCGCACTCCGGGCCAACGCGAGCAGGGCCTCTAGATCGCAGCCCGCGCGCACCTGTGAGGCCATGGCCGCGACGGCCTCAACCGCCTCCGAGCGCCGCTCGGCGACAGGCACCAGCCCAAGATGCCGAGACGGCGTGTCCACCTGCGGCACCCGCCGAAGCTCCCCGAGAACAGGCACCCCGGACTCGTCCAACGCCTCCCGCAGCATGACCTCATGCCGCTCGGACCCCACCTTGTTGAGGATCACCCCCGCGACCCGCACCTCGGGATCCCAGGAAGCGAACCCGTGCACCAGCGCGGCGACGGACCGCGACTGCGACGACGCATCGACCACCAGCACAACAGGCGCCCGAAGCAACTTCGCGACATGAGCCGTGGAGGCCAGCTCCCCCTGCCCCGCGGCCCCGTCGTACAGCCCCATCACACCCTCGACGACAGCGAGATCGCACCCTCGCGCACCGTGCGCGAACAACGGCGCGGTCAACTCCGCCCCGCACAGATACGCGTCGAGATTCCGCCCCACGCGCCCGGTCGCGAGCGCGTGATACCCGGGATCGATGTAGTCGGGCCCCACCTTGTGCGGGGACACGGCAAGCCCCCGCGAGGCGAAGGCCGCCATCAGCCCCGTGGCAACGGTGGTCTTGCCGCTGCCCGAGGAGGGCGCGGCAATGACCAGCCGAGGGACGGACATCACCACTCGATGCCCCTCTGGCCCTTCTGGCCCGCGTCCATCGGGTGCTTGACCTTGGACATGTCGGTCACAAGATCGGCGAACTCGACGAGCTTGTCGGGGGCATTGCGCCCGGTGATCACGACATGCTGAGTCCCCGGCCGATCCCGCAGCACGGCCACCACCTCATCGACATCCACCCACCCCCAGTGCATGGGGTACGCGAACTCGTCGAGGACGTACAGCTGATACGTCTCGGCGGCGAGGTCCCGCTTGACCTGCTCCCACCCCTCGCGGGCCTTCTCCTCGTTGTCCATCTGGGAGTCGCGCTGGACCCAGGACCAGCCTTCGCCCATCTTGTGCCAGGCGACGGACCCGCCCTCACCGGACGCGCCCAGCACACGCAGCGCGTTCTCCTCCCCGACCTTCCACTTCGCCGACTTGACGAACTGGAAGACCCCGATGGGCCACCCCTGATTCCAGGCACGCAGCGCGAGCCCGAAGGCGGCGGTCGACTTGCCCTTCCCGATCCCCGTGTGCACGACGACCAGTGGCCGATTCCGGCGCTGACGTGTCGTCAGTCCGTCGTCCGGCACCACACTCGGTTGCCCCTGCGGCATTACGCGGCCCTCCTCGGAGTCCTCTGCGTCCCCTGCACATCACGCACGAGCCCGGCGATGGAATCGGCGCGCAACTCGTCCAACGTCACGGCGGTGCCGCCCAGTTCACCGGCGAGCCGCCCCGCGAGCCCGAGCCGCACGGGCCCCGCCTCGCAGTCGACGACGACGGACGCGACTCCCTCGGCGGCGAGCAACCGGGCCGCCCGCCCGGCCAGCGCGACCGGCTCGGACTCGCCCGTCGCCCGACCGGCACCCCTGGCCGAGGCTCCCCCAGAGCTGAACGCCTGGGAGGACCCCGATCGCGCCGCCCCTCCTTCTGTGGCCCGCCCGTCCGTCACCACGACAACCAGCGGCCGCCGAGCGGCATCCCGCAGCCGCTCGATCCGTAGCACCTCGTGCGCGCGCAGCAACCCGGCCGCGAGCGGCGTCCGCCCACCCGTCGGCAGCGACTCCAGCCGTGCCGCGGCGGCGTCCACCGAGGACGTGGGCGGCAGGGCGACCTCGGCCGCGGACCCGCGGAACGTCACGAGCCCCACCTTGTCCCGCCGCTGATACGCGTCCAGCAGCAGCGACAGCACCGCACCCTTCACGGCACTCATGCGCTGCCGCGCCGCCATCGATCCGGAGGCGTCGACGACGAACAGCACGAGGTTCCCCTCACGCCCCTCCCGCGTCGCCTGGCGCAGATCGTCCCGCCGTACGACGAGACCGCGCCCCGACCGCCCGCGCGCCCGCTGATGCGGTGCCGCCGCCTGCACGGTCGCCGCCAGGTGCAGCTTGGTGAGCGCCCCTTGGGGCCGTCGCGACCCGGTCGTCCGTCCGTGGTCGGTCCGCGCCCGCGAACGCCGGCCGGCCGCGCCCTCGCCGAGACCGGGCACGCTCAGCACCTTCGTACGAAAGGGTTCGGAGGCCCGTACGGGGGACTGCTCGCCGCCCGCCCGAGGCTGTCCGCCCTCACCCGCTTCGGCCTGCGCGGGAGCGTCCCCCGGCGCCTCCGGCGCAGAACCGTCGTCGGGGCCGTCCTGAGGCGGCTGCCCGCCGCCACCGGGCCCGTCCGGATCAGGATCGTCGTCCCCGTCCCCCTCCCCGTCCTGCCCGCCGAACTCCTCCAGCGTCTCGTCGAGCTTGTCCTCGTCGAGTCCCGGTGCGTCGAAGGGGTTGCGCCGCCGGCGGTGCGGCAGCGCGAGCAGCGCCGCCTGTCGTACGTCCTCGGCGAGCACCTCGGTCCGACCCGCCCAGGCGGCCAGCGCGGTCGCGGTGCGCGCCATGACGATGTCGGCGCGCATGCCGTCCACCTCGAAGGCCGCGCAGGTCGCCGCGATCTGCCGCAGCGCCCCGTCCCCGAGCCGCACGGACGGCAGCAGCTCCCGCGCCGCCACGATCCGCGCCCGTACGGCGGACTCCTCGTCGGCCCACCGCGCGGCGAACGCGTCGGGATCGTCGTCGTAGGCCAGCCTGCGCCGGACGACCTCGACCCGCTGATCGGGCTCCCGGGAGGCGGCCACCTCGACCGTCAGCCCGAAGCGGTCCAGCAACTGCGGCCGCAGCTCGCCCTCTTCGGGGTTCATGGTCCCGACGAGCAGGAAGCGGGCGGCGTGCCGTACGGAGACGCCCTCGCGTTCGACATACGAGGCGCCCATCGCGGCGGCGTCGAGCAGCAGGTCGACGAGGTGGTCGTGCAGCAGATTCACTTCGTCGACGTAGAGAATCCCGCGATGCGCGTCGGCCAGCAGCCCCGGCTCGAAGGCCTTCACGCCCTCCGCGAGCGCCCGCTCGATGTCGAGGGCGCCGACGAGCCGGTCCTCGGAGGCGCCGACCGGCAACTCCACCATGCGGGCGGGCCGTCGGGTGCCCGTCCCGGGCTCGTGCGGCCCGTCCGGGCACGCCGGGTCGGGCGACGCGGGGGCACACGAGAAACGGCACCCGGCGACGACGTCCACCTGCGGCATCAGGGCCGAAAGGGCGCGGACGGCAGTGGACTTGGCGGTGCCCTTCTCGCCACGGACCAGCACGCCGCCCACGGCCGGGGACACGGCGTTCAGCAGCAGCGCGAGCCGCAGGTCGTCCTGACCGACAACCGCCGTGAACGGAAACGGAGTACTCACTGGTCGTCGCCCTCCAAGTCGCCTTCGAGCTCCAGATAGGTGGCGCGCAGCCGCTCCAGGGTGTCGGCGTCCGGCTCGGCCCACAGCCCGCGGTCGGCGGCCTCCAGCAGGCGTTCCGTGATGCCGCGCAGCGCCCAGGGGTTGGACTTCTTCATGAAGTCCTGGTTCTCCGGATCGAAGACGTACTCCGCGCTCAGCTTCTCGTACATCCAGTCGTCCACGACTCCGGCCGTGGCGTCGTACCCGAAGAGGTAGTCGACGGTCGCGGCCATCTCGAAGGCGCCCTTGTAGCCATGGCGCCGCATCGCGCCCATCCAGCGCGGGTTGACGACCCGCGCGCGAAAGACGCGGTGCGTCTCCTCGCCGAGCGTCCGGGTCTTCACCTGGTCCGGCACGGCGCTGTCACCGACGTACGCCTCCGGGCTCGCGCCCGTCAGATGGCGCACCATGGCGACCATGCCGCCGTGGTACTGGAAGTAGTCGTCCGCGTCGACGAGGTCGTGCTCGCGGGTGTCGACGTTCTTCGCGGCGACGGCGATGCGCCTGAACGCCGTCTCCATGTCGCCGCGCGCCGCCCGTCCGTCGAGCCCACGCCCGTACGCGTAGCCGCCCCACACCGCGTACACCTCGGCGAGGTCCGCGTCGGAGCGCCAGTTGCGCGCGTCGATCAGGGGAAGCAGGCCGGCCCCGTAGGCGCCCGGCTTGGAGCCGAAGATGCGAGCCGTCGCACGCCGCCGGTCGCCGTGCTCGGCGGTGTCCTCGTCGACGTGCCCCCGCACATAGTTCCGGTCGGCGGGCTCGTCCAGCTCGGCGACCGCGCGCACCGCGTCGTCGATGAGCCCGACGACGTGCGGGAACGCGTCCCGGAAGAATCCGGAGATCCGGACCGTGACGTCGATGCGCGGCCGGCCCAGCTCCTCCAGGGACACGACCTCGAATCCGGTGACCCGGCGCGACGCGTCGTCCCACACCGGGCGGCAGCCCAGCAGCGCCAGGATCTCGGCGATGTCGTCGCCCTGGGTGCGCATCGCGGAGGTGCCCCAGACGGTGAGCCCGACGGACGTCGGGTATGCGCCGGTGTCCTGGAGGTACCGGGCCACGAGCGAGTCGGCGAGCGACTGCCCTACCTCCCAACTCAGCCTGGACGGGATCGCCTTGGGGTCGACGGAGTAGAAGTTGCGGCCGGTCGGCAGGACGTTCACGAGTCCACGGGTCGGCGAACCCGACGGGCCCGCCGGGACGTAACCGCCGTCAAGGGCCCGCAGGATGTGGTCGATCTCGTCCGTGGTACGGGCGAGCCGCGGCACGACCTCACGGCAGGCGAACTCCAACACCGCCACGGCGTCGGGGAGTTCGACACCGAGGACGTCCCGTACGAGCGCCGCGCTCTCGGCGGTCACCCAGCCGCGTTCCTCCATGCCCTCGGCGATCCGGCGGCACAGCTGCTCCAGCAGATCGATCGCGTCGGCTGCTGTACGGGACGGACCTTCGACGAGGTCCGTCAGCTCGACCGGCGCCTTCACGGGCGCGCCGGGCTCGGCGAGCAACTCCTTTTCGACCAGCCCGAAGTGCTCGGCGAGGCAGGCCCGCAGACCGGGCAGCGCGTTCGCCGCGCCGCCCCACACCTGCGCGGCACGCAGCACGGCCAGCACCAGATTCACCCGCGGCTCGGCCTCGGGCCCGCCGCCGAGAATGTGCAGGCCATCCCTGATCTGCACGTCCTTGATCTCGCACAGATAGCCGTCGATGTGCATGACGAACTCGTCGAACGCCTCGTCGTCCGGCTGCTCGTCCACATGCAGGTCGTGGTGGAGCTCCGCCGCCTTGACGAGGGTCCAGATCTGGGCGCGGACCGCCGGGGCCTTGGTCGGGTCCAGGTCGGACACGAGGGCGTACTCGTCGAGGAGCTGCTCCAGCTTCGCCAGATCGCCGTAGGTGTCCGCGCGCGCCATCGGCGGTACGAGGTGGTCGACGACGGTGGCGTGACCGCGGCGCTTGGCCTGGGTGCCCTCGCCCGGGTCGTTGACGATGAACGGGTAGACGAGGGGGAGCTCGCCGAGGACGGCGTCGGGCGCACAGCCGCCGCTGAGACCGAGACCCTTGCCCGGCAGCCACTCCATCGTGCCGTGCTTGCCCATGTGCACGATGGCGTCGGCGCCGAACGAGTTCTCCAGCCACCGGTAAGCCGCCATGTAGTGGTGCGACGGTGGCATGTCGGGGTCGTGGTAGATCGCGATCGGGTTCTCACCGAAGCCGCGCGGCGGCTGGATCATCACGACGACGTTCCCGAACCGGAGGCAGGCCAGCACGATGTCGTCGCCGTCGACATAGAGGGAGCCCGGCGGCTCGCCCCAGGCTTCGAGCATCCCGTCCCGGAGCTCGGGGTCGAGCTTGTCGAACCATGCCTGGTAGTCGGCGAGCGGCACCCGCGCGGGGGCCGCGGCGAGCTGCTCCTCGGTGAGCCACTCGACATCGTGACCGCCGGCCGCGATGAGCCGGTGGATCAACTCGTCGCCGCCCGCGGGGTATTCGGTCAGGCTGTACCCGGCACCCCGCAGCGCGTCCAGGACCCGTACGGCCGAAGCGGGCGTGTCGAGCCCCACCGCGTTGCCGACCCGCGAGTGCTTGGTCGGGTAGGCGGTGAAGACGAGCGCGAGCTTCTTCTCGGCGTTCGGCTTGTGCTTCAACTGCGCGTGGCGCAGGGCGATTCCGGCGACACGCGCGGCGCGCTCAGGGTCGGCGACGTACACCGGGACCTCGTCGGGACCCTGCTCCTTGAAGGAGAACGGCACCGTGATGAGCCGCCCGTCGAACTCCGGGATCGCGACCTGCATCGCCGCGTCCATGGGGGAGAGGGCGGCGTCCGACTCGTCCCAGGCACTCTTCGACGAGGTCAGGCAGAGCCCTTGCAGGACAGGGATGTCGAGGTCGGCGAGCGCGCCGATGTCCCAGGCCTCCTCGTCGCCCCCTGCGGAAGCCTGCGAGGCGTGCGTACCGCCCGCCGCGAGCACGGTGGCCACCAGCGCGTCGGCCTTCCCGAGGATCTCGTACAGGCCCGCGTCCGCGCCGCGCAGCGAACCGCAGTACACGGCGAGGGCGTTGGCGCCCCGCGCTTCGATCGCGTCGCACAGCGTGTCGACGAAGGCCGTGTTGCCGGACAGGTGGTGCGCCCGGTAGAAGAGCACCCCGACCGTCGGGCGGCCCTCGACGAACGCACGCTCGCCGTGGACGCCGTACTCGGCCGTCTTCCGCGGCTCTTCGAAGCCCTCACCCGTGAGCAGCACGGTGTCGGAGAGGAAGCGAGTCAGTTCGGTGAGGTTCGCCGGACCGCCCTCCACCAGGTAGCGCAGCGCCTCGGCCACGACACCCGCGGGCACCGACGACTCGGCCATCAACTCCGCGTCCGGGACGGCCTCTCCGCCGAGCAGCACGGTCGGGATGCCCGACGCCTTGAGCGTGCTCAGGCCGTCCTCCCAGGCGCGCTTTCCGCCGAGCAGCCGTACGACGGCGATGTCCGCGCCCTCGATGAGCCCCGGGAGCTCCTCCGTGACATCCACCCGGGTCGGATTGCCGATCCGGTACGGGGCGCCGGAGGCACGCGCCGCCAGCAGATCCGTGTCGGCGGTCGACAACAACAACACTGTGCTCATGCGGGCGCTCCCGGTGGAATGAAAGGCAGTCCTGACGGCGCGCCCGACTCGATGAGCCGCCACAGCGCGTCCGTGTCCGCGTGGTCCTCGATCAGATCGCCGAGCCGGTCCAGCTGCTCCTCGCGCAGCGCCGCGAACGACGTGTCGGCGGCCGGCACGAAGCGTCGGCCCGCGGCGGCCGCCACCTCGCGCAGGAAGGCGCGCCGGAACCCGTCCGACTCCAGCGAGCCGTGCCAGTGCGTACCCCAGACGGCGCCGACCCGGCACCCGTCCAGGCTGTGTCCATGGTCATCAGAGATGAACGCATCACCGCCCGTGACCTCGGCGACCCCGTGGTGGATCTCGTACCCCTCGACGCGCTCGCCGAGCGCCTCGCCGACGGGTCGGGTGAGGGTCTTCTCGCGCGCGAACCACACGCGTACGGGGAGGAGTCCGAGGCCGTCCACATGTCCTCGGCGGCTTTCGACCTCGTCGTCGATGTGCTCGCCGAGTACCTGGAAGCCACCGCAGATGCCCAGCACGGGCAGTCCCTCGGCGGCTCTGCGCGCGAGGGCGTCCGCCAGTCCGCGCTCCCGCAGCCACTCCAGCGCCTTCACCGTCCCCCGGGTTCCCGGAATGACGACGAGGTCCGCGTCGGCCAGTTCCTCGGCCCGGTCCACGAACCGCACGACGACACCCGGCTCGGCGGCCAGCGCGTCCACGTCCGTGAAGTTGGACATGAGAGGGATTGCGCAGACCGCGACCCGGAGGATGTCCTCGCCGACGGGGGAGGTGACCTCCGACTCCCGGACCGCCCCGCGCAGCGACACACGGAGTCCGTCCTCCTCGTCGATACCGAGGCCGTGCTGGAAGGGCAGGACGCCGTACGAGCGGCGCCCGGTGAGGCCGTGCAGCATCTCGAGCCCGGGCTCCAGCAGGGAGACGTCCCCGCGGAACTTGTTGACGAGGAACCCGGCGACGAGCTCCTGGTCCTCCCGGGAGAGCAGCGCGACCGTCCCGAAGAACGAGGCGAACACGCCCCCGCGGTCGATGTCGCCGACGACGAGCACGGGGAGCCGCGCATTCCTGGCGATCCCCATGTTCACGATGTCGGTACGCCGCAGATTGATCTCGGCAGGACTGCCTGCCCCCTCGCAGATCACCGCGTCATACGTGCCCCGCAACTCGGCGAGGCAGTCCAGCACGGTTCCGAGGAGCTGCTCCTGCCGCCCTCCGTGGTAGCCGCGCGCCGAGAGCTCCCCCACGGGCTTGCCCATGAGGACGACCTGACTGCTCCGGTCGCTCCCCGGCTTGAGGAGCACGGGATTCATGAGCGCGGTGGGCTCCACGCGGGCGGCCTGCGCCTGCATGGCCTGCGCGCGCCCGATCTCGGCGCCCTCACGCGTCACGAACGAATTCAGCGACATGTTCTGCGCCTTGAACGGCGCGACCTTGACGCCCTGCCGCACCAGCCACCGGCAGACCCCGGCGGTCACGACGCTCTTGCCGGCGTCGGAGGTGGTTCCGGCGATGAGCAGTCCGCCGCTCATGACGTGCCTCCCCGTCGTGTCAGGGCCCGGGCGGCGACGCTGACGCCGAGTGCGAGCCAGCCGACGCGCCGCGACAGCCGTACGGCCCGCTCGATGTCGCCGACTTGGACCGCGCGTCCTTCGCCATTGAGTACGGGCCGGTGCTCGACCCGTCCGCCGTACGAGAGGGTCCCCCCGAGCCGTACCCCGAGCGCCCCCGCGAACGATGCCTCCACGGGCCCCGCGTTGGGACTCGGATGCTTGCCCGCGTCCGCGCGCCAGGCGCGCACGGCCCCGCGCGGGTCGCGCCCCGCGACGGTGGCGAGCACGGCGGTCAGCCGCGCGCCCGGCCAGCCCGCGACATCGTCGAGCCGCGCGGAAGCCCACCCGTACCGCCGGTACTTGGGGGACTTGTGTCCGACCATGGCGTCGAGCGTGTTCACGGCACGAAAGGCGACGAGTCCGGGCACACCGCCGAGGGCCCCCCACACCAAGGCGCCCACCACGGCATCGGAGGTGTTCTCGGCGACGGACTCGACGACCGCTCGCGCGATGCCGTCGCTGTCCAGTGCCTGCGGATCACGCCCGCACAGATGGGGCAGCCGCTCCCGGGCCACCTCGACATCGCCGACCGCGAGCGCGTCGCCGATCGCGCGGGCTTCGCGCCCGAGGGAAGTCCCTCCGACGACGGCCCAAGTGGCGGCGGCGGTCAGTGCGATGGAGGCGCTACGGGATCGACGTACGGAACGACGGGCCAGCGCCGCGAGCCCGGTGACGCCGCCCACGCAGACGGCGGTGTGCAGCGCGCCCCACCCGCGGTGGTCCCGCCACAACACCCGCTCCACGGCTCCCGCGGCCCGCCCGAACGCGGCGACCGGATGCCCTCGGCGGGGATCACCGAGCAGCAGGTCACCGAGAAGGCCGGCGGCGGCGCCGTACGCGAAGACGCGATCGGCACGCACCGGTTCAGCCGACCGTCAGGTCGGGCACAACTGTCGTTCGCGTAGTTCGCGTCGTTCGCACAGAACTTGGGCAGCCGCGCATGACGATATGTCCTCACTCAGGGTGTCCACGCCCTGGTTCGACGAGACCGGCGGTGAGAGTTCCTGGCTCACGGGGACTTACTTCCCCGGTGACAGTGGCGGGACCGCGCCGGACTCACACCGGCTTCCTCTCATGCCGCCGTACTTGGCTCGGGCAGTCCACCACGGGGTCGGAAGACCCGTCAACTTGCCGTTGACCTGCGAGGGGAGAGTGTGCTGAGGCCCACAGCACCGACGACCGGGCCGGTTTTCCCCTAGGCGGTCAAATCAGGCTTTCCTGGACCGGTTTGCGACAAGGGGCGAGCGGTCCAGCGCGGGGGGCGCCTGCTCTCGGGCAGGAGGGGGTCGGTGTGGGCCACAGGAACCCGTCCGTGCTGCGCCGGCACATCAGCAGCGACAGTGGGGACGACGACTGTGTCGAAGTGGCGGTCGTCGGGAAAGCGGTGCTGGTCCGCGACTCGACGGTCCTCACCGAACCTGGGGGCGACATGCGAGTGCCCTGCCGGTCGCTCCCGTGAGGGAGGTCCGGCAGGGCACTCGTCGAGTGTGCGCGGGCGTCAGGCCACGATGATGAAGATCCCGTACGCCACCGCCGCCGCGCACGCCGCGAAGCAGGCGTAGGCGCCGGTGACCGCGAGGGCCGCGGAGCCGCCCCGGGCCGACGCCGACTCTCGCTTCGAGAGGCCGACGATGCCGAGGGTGAAGAGGCCGACGAGGGCCACGGTGGTGAGAAGGCTGACTCCGAAGACGGAGGCGAGGGCTGCCCAGTCGATGTTCATGCGGTTCGTTCCTTACACCGTGGCCGGGCTGGTGGGCTCCGCGTCCGGGGCCGGGATGGTGGTCTTCAGGTCGGGGTCGGCCGTGGCGACCGGGCCGGCCGGCGGCGGGGTGACCGCGGCGATCGCCGTTGTGACGACGCCCGCGGG
This sequence comes from Streptomyces albiflavescens, assembly GCF_014645835.1. Classification (GTDB taxonomy): domain Bacteria; phylum Actinomycetota; class Actinomycetes; order Streptomycetales; family Streptomycetaceae; genus Streptomyces; species Streptomyces albiflavescens. Next base: position 69,202 of record NZ_BMMM01000007.1, on the reverse strand, counting down.
CTCGGCGTCGACGTCGTTCACGTTGTCGACGGTGACCGGCTGGCGGCGGGAGAGGGTCCAGATGACGCCGGCGCCCGCGACGAGCAGCACGCCCGTGGCGACGATGCCCCACGTGCCCTGCTTGGTGAGGAACTCGGCGGAGGCGCCGGCCAGGCCGGCGGCCGGCAGCGTCAGACCCCATGCGACGAACATCCGCGTCGCGGTCGACCAGCGGACGACACCGCCCTTGCGGCCGAGGCCGGAGCCCATCACGGCGCCCGAGCAGACCTGGGTGGTGGAGAGGGAGAAGCCGATGTGCGAGGAGGCCAGGATGGCGGTCGCGGCGCTGGTCTGGGCGGCGAAGCCCTGCTGCGGCGCGAGGTCCGTCAGGCCCTTGCCCAGGGTACGGATGATGCGCCAGCCGCCCAGGTAGGTGCCGAGCGCGATGGCCGCACCGGCCGAGACGATGACCCAGGTGGGAGGGTCCGAGTCCGGGGCGATGACGCCGCCGGTGACCAGGGCCAGGGTGATGATGCCCATGGTCTTCTGCGCGTCGTTCGTGCCGTGGGCGAGGGAGACCAGGCCGGCGGAGGCGATCTGGCCCGCGCGGTAGCCCTTGGCGGTCGCCTTCTCCTCGGCGCGGTTGCCGATCCGGTACGTCAGCCGGGTGGCCAGCATCGCCGCGAGTCCGGCCACGACGGGTGCGGCGACCGCGGGGATCAGCACCTTGGTGACGACGGTCGGGCCGTTCACCGACGACCAGCCGGCCGACATGACCGCGGCGCCGATCAGGCCGCCGAAGAGTGCGTGGGAGGAACTGGAGGGCAGACCCAGAAGCCAGGTCAGCAGATTCCAGAGGATGGCGCCGACGAGCGCCGCGAAGATCACTTCGGTGCGTATGCCCTCTTCGTTGATGATCCCGCCGGAGATCGTCTTGGCGACCTCCACGGAGAGGAAGGCACCGACGAGATTCAGCACGGCGGCCATGGCCACCGCCGTCTTGGGCTTCAGGGCGCCGGTCGAGATGGTCGTCGCCATCGCGTTGGCAGTGTCGTGGAAACCGTTCGTGAAGTCGAACACGAGAGCGGTGACGATCACGATTCCGAGGAGGAGCGTGATGTGTTCCATTTACCCAGGCTTCTGTTGGACGTCAGTGGCAGGTGGACCGTAGGCAACCTGGGTGAACGGAAGATGAACTAGGGCGGTCCGTGGGGTGTCTCACATGGCGGACCGCCCCTCCGCTTGTGGCGAAGAAGCGGCCAGGCATCTCGAACAGAGGCGGAATATCGGGCTCCGCCATGAGCCTCTAGCCCCGCGCGAGCCTCCTGAGCGCGGTCATGGATCCGTTGAAGAGATTCTGGTCACCCGGCAGGCTGCCGCTGTTGTCGTACTGCCAGAACGTCCAGTACGACCATCCGGCGGGCAGCGCACCCGCGTCCGCCGAGTCGTAGCGTGCGAGCCACAGGGCGTGGTTCGCGGCGAAGGCGCGACTGCCGCCGGTGCAGTTGTTCCACCAGTGCGTGGTCGTGTAGATGACCGGCCGGCGGCCGGTCTCCCGCTTGACCTCGTCGCTGAACGCCTTGATCCAGCTCACCATCCTGGCCTTGCTCAGGCCGTAGCACTTGTGCTTGCTGTACGGGTTGTACTCGATGTCCAGCGCGGGCGGCAGCGTCCAGCCGTCCGAGCGCCAGGCGCCGCCGTTGCGCACGAAGTACGCGGCCTGGGCGGTGCCGGACGACTTGTTCGGCACGGCGAAGTGATAGGCGCCGTGGAGGATGCCCGCGTTGCGCGCGCCGTTGTACTGCCGGCTGAAGTAGGGGTTGCGGTACGTGTGGGACTCGGTCGCCTTGACATAGACGAACCGGGCGCCCTTTGCTTTCGCGCTCTGCCAGTCGACGTTCTTCTGGTGCGAGGAGACGTCGTGCCCCTTGGGCTTGCTCGCCGCGGAGGCCGGAACCGCGACGAGGGCGGTCCCACCCGCGGTGAGCGCCCCCACGATGGCCGTTGCCGCGACGACGCGGGCACGGCGACGGAATGGTTTGTGATCACGGGCCATATTTCCCCCCGGAATGGCGACGTGCACGACAAATCCCCCAGAGGTTACTTGAAGGTCAGTGCATGCCCGTCGATCGCCAGCCAATCAACAATAGAGGGGGATGTATGCCCATATGCGACCTTACGGACGCGCACGTTCCGCCCTAAAGTGCCCTCGCGTACGGCGTGTTGACGTCCGCGCCTGGCAGGATCGCGGCATGGCTGAGCAGCGACAGGACGCACGGGACGTGCGGGAGGACGCACAGGATGCGCCTGGACGGGGCGAGTTGGACGCGAGGGGCACGCGGGACGCGGTGGAACGGGCGTGGGGCGAGCTCGTCCTGACGGCCCGCCGCACGGTGGCCGACGGGCTGGTCGTCGGTACGTCGGGCAATGTGTCGGTACGGGTCGGCGGCACCGTCCTGGTCACACCCACGGGAGTGCCGTACGACCGGCTGGCGCCCGACGACGTCGTCGGCGTCGATCTCGACGGCCGGCAGGTGCTCGGTTCGCTTCTTCCGACGAGCGAACTGCCGATGCACCTCGCGATCTACCGCGCCACCGACGCGCGCGCCGTCGTCCATACCCATGCCGCGCACGCGACGGCGGTTTCCACGCTCGTCCCCGAGCTCCCCCTGATCCACTACATGGCGGGCGCTCTCGGTGGGCCGGTCCGTGTTGCCCCTTATGCGACATACGGCACTCCGGAGTTGGCCGAGAACATGCTCCAGGCCCTCGCCGACCGCACCGCCTGCCTTCTCCAGAACCACGGCACCATCGCCTACGGAGACTCCTTGAACCGGGCGTACGACCGCACGGCCCAGCTGGAGTGGATGTCCCGCGTCTGGCTCCTGGCCTCCTCGGTCCCGGGCCTGACCCCCACGCTGCTGTCACCCCAGCAGACCCGGGAGGCGGGGGAGCGGCTGCGGGGGTACGGGCAGCGGGGCTGAGCGACGGCGGGCTGACGAGACGGACGAATCCGGCGATGCCGCACCACCCGCACCACAGAGCGCACAGGCCCCGACTTGGGCGGAGCACGTCATCCGAGCCCCGCTCCCGCTGGCCGATAGCGGGCTCCCCCGGGAGACTGGACGCGTGCGCACCATCAGAGCCACGGCAGCAGCCGTCACCGTAGCGATCGCCGCGGGCGCGGCCTCGGTGGCGGCGGGCCGGTTCGCGAGCGACGCCGCGTTGAAGGTGTCGCCCGGCAAGCCCCTGCCCACCGAGCCCCGGCTCACCGTGCACGCCACGACGGCGGGCGGGATCACGCTCACGCGGGACCTCGCCTCCCAGCGCCCGGGCACGTACGGCCTCGCCGGCGACGGCTCCCACGCGGTCGTCGGACCGGTCATGAAGGGGACACCCCACACCGTCGACACGGTCGTACGCCGCCTCGAACGGATCACCCACGGCTCCCTGGAACCCGGCGACAAGGTGTGGCTCACCCCGAACCTGCACGTCGGCGACCCGAGCTCCGCCCTCGGTCTCGCCCACGCCGACGTCGACATACCCGGCGAACTCGGAGCTCTGCCCGCCTGGTTCGTGCCCGCCGTCCGTGACACCTGGGTGATCACCGTGCACGGCCTGGGCGCCACCCGCGAGCATCCGATGAACGTGATGGAGTTCCTGAGCCGCCACCACTTCCCGGTACTCGACCTCGCCTACCGCGGCGACCTCGGCGCACCCCGCTCCCCGGACGGCCTCAACCACCTCGGCGAGACCGAATGGCGCGACCTCGACGCGGCCATCCGCTACGCCGTGCGGTACGGCGCCGAGCAGGTCGTCCTGTACGGGTGGTCCGTCGGCGCCACCATGGCCCTGCGTGCCGCCGCGCACTCCGCCCTGCGTGAGCGGATCTCCGGCCTGGTCCTGGACTCACCGGTCCTGAGCTGGGAGACCACGCTGCGCGCCCTCGCCACGGCGCGCCGCACCCCCAGCGCCCTGCTGCCCCTCGCGGTGCGCGCCGCTCAGGGGCGCACGGGCCTGCACGGCAACCGCATCGAGTACGCCGCGCACCCCGACCACCTCAAGGTGCCCACCTTGGTGCTGCACGGCCCGGACGACACCATCGCCCCCTGGGACACCTCACGCCGCCTCGCGCACCGCCGCCCGGACCTGGTCACCCTGCACACGGTCCCGCAGGCCCCGCACGGCGCCATGTGGAACGCCGACCCGGAAGGCTACGAAGAGGCCCTGCGCCGCTTCCTCACCCCTCTGATGTGAGCGCCTCGACACGCCTTCGAGGGAGTCGGACAGCAGGTCCGCACGAAGCACCCCGGCGAACCCGACGGCGCCCTTCCGGTTCGGCTCCGGACAACTCTCGCGAGGGCTCGTTCCCGCTTGCCGAGCGCCCCGAGAACCCCCCGCGCTCACCGCCCCCGTCGCCTGCCGTGACATTCCGTTTGGGTTTTCGGACTGTCAACCGGAAGACTGCACCCGTGACGTCCCGTAACCCGCGCGACTCCAGGCTCCGACTCGTCAGCCCGCGGCCCCTGGCCGCCGCCCCCCGAGCGGTGACCCAGCGCCGCACGCCCCGCCCCGCACCGCGGCCGCCCGAGGGCACACCGCCGCTCGCGGAACTGGCCCGCAAGGCGCGGATCGGCCTGTCCGGCGCGGCCCGTGTCGCCCGCTGGGCCGACGCCGCCCTGCGCCCGGGGCGCGACGGTGCGACCCCCGACAGCAAGGGCACCCTCTCCGACACCACCGCCGAACGGGCCGCCGCCGACCTCGGGCTGACCCCGGCTCAAGTGCGCGCCGACTGGGACACCGCACGCCTGGCGGGTCTTGTCGAGGTACATGGCGACAGCGCCCGCCCGGGCTGGCGGCTGCGCGCCTGGAACCGCGACGACAGCGCCGTGCTGCGCGGCTGGGTCGCCCTCTTCGACGCCTGGTCGCTCGCGTATCCGGAGCCCGCGGACCGCGAACCCGCCGCCGTCGCCGAGGTCGTCTCCGCGATGCCTCAGGTGCTCTCCTTCCTCCAGCTCTCCGCGGGGCCCGTCCCCGTGGAACAACTCCTCGATCTCCTCGAACAGCGCGTCACGGAACTGCGCACCGAGCGCTGCGAAATCCCCTACGGCCCCCAGCCGGAGCCCGCCCCGCAGGGCGCACCCGACGCCGCGGACGCCCCCCTCGCCCCGCTCCTCGACTGGGCCCTGCACGCCCTCGCCTCCGTGGGCGCGCTCACCTGCGCCGACGGCCAGGCCACCCTCACCCCGCTCGGCAGCTGGGCGGTCTGGGTCAAGCTGGAGCAGATCTGCGTCGCCGCGCAGAGCCCCGCCGGGAACATCGAGCAGTCCGCCGAGGACATGCTCCGCGGCTGCGCCCAGCTGCGCCCGAACGCGGCCCGTGCCGAGTACCGCGCCTGGCTGGCCGCCCGTCCCGTCGGGAGCGCCGTCACCGAACTCCTCGACGCCGCCCGTGGCGAGGACGCCCTCACCCGAGGTCTCGCCTTCGAGGCGCTGCGCGTGGTCGGCGCCCCCGCCGAGCCCGACGTGCGCGCCGTGGCCGAGGAGACCTCGCTGCGTCCCTACGCCCTGCTGTGGCTCGCCGAGCACGACGGTCACGACCCCGAGGACGCCCACGAGGTGCTCACCCGCGAGGAGGTCACCTGGCTGTGGATCGACACCGCCGCCGCCGTCGCCGACCACGGTGAAGCCCCGCTCCTCGTACGGCACTTGGAGTCCGCGGTGCAGCCCACCGTGCCCGCACTCCTCGACGAGGTACGCGCGGTCGGGCACCCCCGCACCGTGCAGGTCCTGGTCGCGCTCGCCGCCGCGCACCCGGACCCGGCGCTCGCCAAGGCCGTCCGCCGGGCCGCCTTCCAGGTGCACACCGGAGGAAGCTGACGGGGGAGCCGGGGAGGGAACCGGCGAGGGAGCCGACCGGGGTCCTACGCCCCTATCTCGGGGGCGTACGTGCCGAAGCTCCAGATATTTCCCTCGAGGTCCCGGGCCATGTAGTCCCGCGAGCCGTAGTCCTGGTCCGTCGGGGGCATCAGGATCTCGGCGCCGTGGTCCACGGCCCGCTGGTGGTGCGAGTCGACGTCGTCCACGACCACGTACACCGAGGTCGGGCCCGCGTCCTTCATCGCGGTGTCGAAGATGCCGCCGCGGCCCTTGGATCCGAGCATCACCGCGCCATTGCCCTGCACCAGTTCGGCGTGCATCACCGTGGTGACCCCGCCCTCGTCGCTCTCGTACACCGACGCCTCGCTGAAGCCGAAGGCTTCCGTGAGCTGCCTGATCGCCGCCTTCGCGTCCGCGTACAGCAGTGTCGGGTAGATGCTCGGGCGCCCGCCGTCCATGCCTGCCATGCCGATCACTCCTTCTCGTCGCGCCGCCGGAACCGCCGCCGGAATCCGACCTGTTGCCCAGTCTGGCACCGGGCACTGACAACACCCGGCGAGCGGAAGCCGTCTGCGTTCCGGGCTCAGCGGAGGGTGTTGCAACGCGCCATGTCGCCCGTGCTGTTGACCACCGCCACCGTGCGGCAGTCCTCCCTGGCGTTCGCGTCGCTTCCCTTCTTGCAGGTCTGCTGGAGCTGCGCGAGGGAGGAGGAGGTCGACGCGGGCTGGTCGCTCCCGGAGGAGAGCCCGAGTTCGTCGGGGCCGATTCCGAAGAAGAGTCCGATGAGCAGTGCGAGCAGGCCGGCGAGGCCACCTCCGATGGTCGCTCTGCCGCCGGGTATTCGACTGCCGCGCACATCCTGGACCTCGGATGTGTCCAGGTCGGCGTCGTCGTCGAACTGCATGGGCACACCACCCTCTGCCGTACGTCGCTCTCTTGCGTCATCCTCGTACGCCCCCAGGCCCGCGGCCCCGGGCGGAGGTCCGAACGGGGGATGCGCTTGCGCCGGCCCGCCGTGTCCCGACGGCCCTCCTGCCCACCCGCGTCTACGCTCTGCGCCGGATCCGTGGGCTGTGGTGCGAGGGGGCAAGGTGGTCGTTCTGCCGATCGAGGTGACGGATCCGGAGGCACCTGCCCGGCATCCACAGGCCACCCCGACCGGGCCCACTCCCCACACTCCCACCCGCGGCACCGCTCCGCTGCCGCGAGCGACCCATGCGGAGTCCGCGCTGCTGCCGCGACCGGCGCATGCGGAGTCCGCGCTGCTGCCGCGATCGACGCATGCGGAGTCCGTCTCGCCGCGACTCGTTCGCGCGGAGTGTGTCTCGTCGCCGCGACCGCCTCGCACCGAGCCCGCCCCGCGGACCACCTCCACCGGTCCGCGCCCCGCGCCGGCCGAGCGACTTCCTTCCCCCGCTCCCGCGGGCCGCGCCCTGCGTCGTTTCCTCCCCACGACCCTCGCCCTCCTCCTCGCAGTCCCGCTCCTCGCGGCAGCGCACCACCAGGCCCGGACCGCCCCCTACGGAGACCACGTCACCGTCCACGCGCGCGTGGACGGTGGGGACCGACCCTCGCTGCGGACGACAGGGGCCACCGTCGAGGCGTACGACGAAGGAACCGGGCGCCCCCGGTGGACGTACACGCGAGAGGGACGGCGTCCGATGGCCGTCGTCCCCGCGCGCGGGGACGCGATCGCGCTCTGGGACGACGGGCTGGTCACCGCCACCGTTCGCGGCGACGGCAGCGCGGTCCGCTGGCATCGGGCCCTTCCCGGGGCCGCCCCCTGGCTCGCTGCCCACCGGGGCGGCGGCGTGCTGCGGATCCTCGGCCCCCGCATGCTCGCCGTCGTCACCCCGCAGCGCGTCGCCGCGTACCGCATCGCCGACGGCGACCTGCGCTGGGTGCTGCCCGCCCGCCAGGGCTGCGCCTTCGAGCCCGCGCGCGCGGTGCGTGTCCGTACGGCGCTGCTGATCGCGCAGCCTTGTGCGGCCACCGACAGCTGGACCGGCGAGATCGTCGCGGTGGACGAGCTGGGCAGGATCACCGCGGACCGGACGCCGCTGGACAACGAGCGGCGGGGCGAGCATCACAGTGTCGAACACCCGCACACAGAAAAAGTGGTTGCACGGCCCCGTTAGACTTGGCCCATGGCCATTCTCCTCGCGCATTAGACGGCGGGAACGTCCTCAGCCGTCCACCCCGCCAACGACCCTGCCCTGGAGTCTGTCCGTGATCTCCGCCTCCGCCATCGAGCTGCGCGCCGGCGCCCGCATCCTCATCGAGTCCGCCACCTTCCGTATCGCCAAGGGCGACCGCATCGGCCTGGTCGGCCGCAATGGGGCGGGCAAGACGACCCTGACCAAGGTCCTCGCGGGTGAGGGCATCCCCGCCGCCGGCAACGTCGCGCGCTCCGGCGAGGTCGGCTACCTCCCGCAGGACCCGCGCACCGGCGACCTCGACGTGCTCGCCCGCGACCGCATCCTGTCCGCGCGCGGCCTGGACACCCTGATCCGCAAGATGCGGGACAACGAGCAGCGCATCGCCAATGGCACGGGCGCCACCCGCGAGAAGGCCCTGAGGCAGTACGAGCGCCAGGAGACGGAGTTCCTCACCAAGGGCGGGTACGCCGCCGAGGCCGAGGCCGCCACCATCGCCGCCGCGCTCAACCTGCCCGACCGCGTGCTCGGCCAGCCCCTGCACACCCTCTCCGGTGGTCAGCGCCGCCGTATCGAGCTGGCCCGCATCCTCTTCTCGGACGCGGACACGCTGCTGCTCGACGAGCCGACCAACCACCTCGACGCCGACTCGATCGTCTGGCTGCGCGACTACCTGAAGACCTACCGTGGCGGCTTCATCGTGATCTCCCACGACGTCGACCTCGTCGAGACGGTCGTCAACAAGGTCTTCTATCTGGACGCCAACCGCGCCCAGATCGACGTCTACAACATGGGCTGGAAGCTCTACCAGCAGCAGCGCGAGGCGGACGAGAAGCGTCGCAAGCGCGAGCGCCAGAACGCCGAGAAGAAGGCCGCCGCGCTGAACGCGCAGGCCGACAAGATGCGCGCCAAGGCCACCAAGACGGTCGCCGCGCAGAACATGGCCAAGCGCGCCGACCGGCTGCTCGCCGGACTCGAAGCGGTCCGCGCCTCCGACAAGGTCGCCAAGCTGCGCTTCCCGGAGCCCGCGCCCTGCGGCAAGACCCCGCTCACCGCCGAGAGCCTGTCGAAGTCGTACGGCTCCCTGGAGATCTTCACCGATGTCGACCTGGCCATCGACAAGGGCTCCCGCGTCGTCATCCTCGGCCTGAACGGCGCCGGGAAGACGACCCTCCTCAGGCTCCTCGGCGGCGTCGAGACCCCCGACACCGGCGAGGTCGTGCAGGGCCACGGCCTCAAGCTCGGCTACTACGCGCAGGAGCACGAGACCCTCGACCCGGAGCGCACGGTCCTGGAGAACATGCGCTCCGCCGCCCCCGACCTCGACCTGGTCGAGGTCCGCAAGACGCTCGGCTCGTTCCTGTTCTCCGGCGACGACGTCGACAAGCCGGCCGGCGTCCTGTCCGGTGGCGAGAAGACCCGACTCGCGCTCGCGACCCTCGTGGTCTCCTCCGCCAACGTCCTCCTGCTCGACGAGCCGACGAACAACCTGGACCCGGCCAGCCGCGAGGAGATCCTCGGTGCGCTGCGCACGTACAAGGGTGCCGTCGTCCTCGTCACCCATGACGAGGGCGCCGTCGAGGCGCTCCAGCCGGAGCGGATCATCCTGCTGCCGGACGGCGTCGAGGACCTGTGGGGCGCCGACTACGCGGATCTGGTCGCGCTGGCATAACCGCGGCCCCGGCCCCGAGCATGTCAGCGGGGCTTGATCGAATGACTGATCCACTGCGTATGGATCATTCGGCCGATCCGTGATCCATCATCTGTGTGAGATCTCCTCGTACCGAGGTGTGTCCTACATCGATTTCGCGGCCGAGCCCTTTGTTCCCAAGGGCTCGGCCGTCTCGCGTCGCTGACCAGGTACTTCGCGAAGGAACCCGTTCGGCCGTACGGACGACGACAGCCGGAACCAGAAATTCCATTCGTGGGGATGGGCTCCTGTCGTCAAAACCTTGTCTTACGGACCTTGCCGAATGGGTGGCCATGAGGCCCGTGAGGGGTGATCATGAGAGTCCAGAGCGCACTTCCCATGAGGAGGCACGGGTGGCCGAGACTCTGAAGAAGGGCAGCCGGGTGACCGGCGCCGCGCGCGACAAGCTCGCGGCAGACCTGAAGAAGAAGTACGACTCCGGTGCGAGCATCCGGGCGCTGGCCGAAGAGACCGGCCGCTCGTATGGCTTCGTGCACCGGATGCTCAGCGAGTCGGGCGTCACGCTCCGAGGGCGTGGCGGAGCGACGCGGGGCAAGAAGGCCGCCTCGGCCTGAGGCCGGGCGTCCCCATCGGCTTCGGTAGTAACCACCCGGTCGGTCGGGTGATCGACCGGGTGGTTACTGTGCAGTCACTTAGGTGTGTCCCACGTGTTCCTCATGGGGTACGCATCTGATCCGACCGCACTCATCGGAGGCGCCCCATGGCTTCGCTCGACCCGGTATTCGACAAGGACGGCGTACGGCTCACCGTCGACGACGCGATCGCCACGGTGACGCTGACCAACCCGACCAAGCGCAACGCCCAGAGTCCTGCTCTGTGGCGGGCGTTGACGCAGGCCGGCCGGTCACTGCCGGGCTCCGTCCGTGTGGTCGTCCTGCGCGCCGAGGGCAAGTCCTTCTCCGCCGGGCTCGACCGGCAGGCGTTCACGCCCGAGGGCTTCGACGGGGAACCGTCGTTCATCGACCTCGCGCGCGGCTCCGAAGCCGAGCTCGACGCGACCATCGCCGAGTACCAGGAGGCGTTCACCTGGTGGCGGCGCAGTGACATCGTGTCCATCGCCGCCGTGCAGGGGCATGCCATCGGTGCGGGGTTCCAGCTCGCGCTCGCCTGTGATCTGCGTGTCGTCGCGGACGATGTGCAGTTCGCCATGCGCGAGACCAGCCTCGGGCTCGTGCCCGACCTCACGGGGACGCATCCGCTGGTAAGCCTCGTGGGGTACGCACGCGCGCTCGAAATCTGCGCGACGGGGCGTTTCGTGCCGGCCGAGGAGGCCGAGCGCACGGGGCTCGCCAACCTTGCGGTGCCCGGCGAGCAGCTCGACGACGCGGTGCGTGACCTTGCCGCCGCGCTGCTTGCCGCGCCGCGGGATGCCGTCATCGAGACGAAGGCGTTGCTGCGCGGGGCGCAGGAGCGGTCCTACGAGGAGCAGCGGGTTGCTGAGCGTGCTGCTCAGGCTCGGCGGCTTCGGGACCTTGCCGGGGTGGGTGAGTAAGGCCTTCTTGGGGCTGCGGGTCCGTGGAGGCTGGTCGCGCGGTTCCGCGCGCCGCTACGCACTTTTCCCCGCGCCCCTATAAGGGCGCTTCAGTGCACGGCGGTTACCAGGACTGCCACTGACGGCGTGTCCGTCAGGGTCTCCGCAACCGCCGTTCTGACGGCCCTTGCCACCTCCACGGTCCGCTCGTCCGCCGCGACCGCGAGTTCGACGCGGACGTGGCGGCGCGGCAGGGCGGGGTCCCCGCCACCCCGCGCGTCCTCGATGTGCATCGGGCGGCCCAGGAGGTCCGTCAGGTGCGTCACACCCGGGACCGACAGGGCGGCTGTCGCTGCCCGTGCCTCCTCGGGGTCCGTCGGCTCACCGGCCTCTCGCACCTCGTCGGGGCGTACGGCGACGGGGGGCTCGTCCTCGTCGAGCAGCCCTGTCACTCGTAGATCCACTTCCCTGACCGTCAGACCGAGGCGTTCCGTCGCCGCCGCGGCCAGGGCACGGCGCAGGCGGGCCGCTGTCGCCGGGAGCGGCTCCACGCCCGGGGCGGAGGGATCCGTCCTCGCCACGAACTCCGCGGTGATGCGGAGGGGACCGGGCGGCAGCGCGCCGGGTGGGGGAGGCACGGCGGGCTCGTACGTCTCGTCCGGGTCGGCGAGTGAGATCCGGAGCGTGCCGAGTCGCACGCCGCGCACGGGATCGGCCGTGCGCCTCAGTACCGAGGTGGCCGCGCCCTCCATGATCCACGCGCCGTCGCGCGGGAGGCCGAGGGGCAGCAGTCTGCCGAGCCCGAGCTGGTGCCGTACCGCCTGCGTCCACCGTTCCGCCGTCATTGCTCCAGCCTGCCGCATCCCCGGCGCGCGACCGCGCAACCCCACTTACTGTGGGTGAAGGAGGACGACCGAAAGGGACGTACGGCCATGACCGACATGACGGAGCCGGACCGGACGGAGACCCCCGCCGGCGAGCAGGGGTCGCCCCAGACCCGTAAGCCCGGTGTCACTAAGCGGGGCGGCGGTGATCCCGCCACCCGGGGACGGACCACGATCGCCGACGGCGTCGTGGAGAAGATCGCCGGGCTCGCGGCCCGTGATGTGCTCGGTGTGCATGCGATGGGCAGCGGACTGAGCCGGACCTTCGGGGCGGTGCGCGATCGTGTGCCCGGCGGTTCCAAGTCCGTCTCTCGGGGTGTGAAAGCCGAGGTCGGTGAGTTGCAGACCGCGCTCGACCTGGAGATCGTCGTCGACTACGGCGTATCGATCTCCGACGTGGCCCACGCCGTGCGCGAGAACGTCATCGCTGCGGTCGAGCGCATGACGGGGCTGGAAGTCGTCGAGGTCAACATCGCGGTGAGTGATGTGAAGCTTCCCGAGGAAGAAGACGAGGAGCCGGAGCCGCGGCTCGTGTGACCGCCCAGTCACCGAACCGGAGCCGACCGCTCGGCCACCGAACGACTAGTGATCACTCGGCCACCGAACTGCTGAGGAGCGCACCATGAGCTTGGCCGTGATCGGCATGATCGCCGGAATGGCGCTGGGCTTCGCCGGGTACTTCGGCGGATTCGGGGCCTTCCTGCTGGTGGCCGCGCTGGGGGCCATCGGGTTCGTCGTCGGGCGGTTCCTGGAGGGGGACCTGGACGTCGGCGACTTCTTCCACACCCGCGACCACCGAAGGCGGTGACGCGTGCCAGACCATGTGGACCGGCTCGGTGAGACGCGGCGGACGGGGACGGTCGTCGCGGCGGCAGAGCGGGGCGCGACCCGGATCGCCGACCGGGTCGTCGCGAAGATCGCCGCGCAGGCGGCGCGCGAGGTGCTTCCGGCGCTGCCCCCGGACGCCGTGCCCCCGCACGCGAGCGTGGTGGTACGTCCCCAAGCTCCCGGCTCCGCCCGAGCAGGGGAGACCCCCGTCGACAGCGCCCGCGTTCACATCAGTATCGAACTCGACTACCCCTCCGACATCGGTGGCCGGTGCAACGCGGTGCGTCATCACGTCGCCGAGCGGGTAAGGGCGTTGGCGGGGATGGAAGTGCCGGAGGTGGCCGTCCAGGTGGAGCGGCTGCATCTGGCGCCCGCGCCCGGCGCGGCACAGGGGAGGACGCGATGAGCGAGTCCCAGGGCTCCGACAGCACCCAGCGCATGCCTGTCCTGGAGAAGGCGGGTGAGAGCACGCTCGGGCAGTCCGCCTCCGCGGCGGCCTACGAACCGTTGCACGCCGTGGACGACGAGGACGGCGGCCAGGGCCGTTTCTGGTCCACGCGCCGCATCCCCGCGGGCATCCTCGCCGTGCTGATCCTCGTCGTCGCGGGCGCCTTCCTGTACGACGTCGCGGCGGTACGAGCCCACCGGCCCGCCATGCACTGGCGCAGGTCGCTGGCTCGGCAGCTCGCCGAACGGCCCCTCGACGACACCTGGGTGCTCGTCGGCGCGGGAGTCGCGGCCGCCCTCGGCCTCTGGCTGATCGTCCTCGCCGTCACGCCCGGACTGCGCGACGTCCTGCCGATGCGGCGCACCCATACCGACGTCCGGGCCGGGCTGCACCGGGGCGCCGCCGCGATGGCACTGCGCGACCGGGCCATGGAGGTCGCCGGGGTGCAGTCGGTCCGGGTGCGGATGGGACGTATGAAGGCCGACGTCCGCGCGGTCTCGCACTTCCGTGAACTCGACGACGTACGCGCCGACTTGGACGCCACGCTCGCCGACGGCATCAGGGGGCTCGGGCTCGCCCGGCAGCCCGCGCTGTCGGTGCACGTCCGGCGGCCCGGACGGAAGGGGTGAGGCCGGTGCTCCGGATGGTCAACCGCGTGCTGCTCGGGATGGTCGGTCTGGGGCTGCTCGCCCTCGGCGGCTCCGTGCTCGCCGTCGGGCTCGGCGCGAACCCGCCTTCCTGGTGGATCCACGACGGGCAGCACGACGTTCTGCTCAGCCAGGCCGAGCGGACCCGGTGGCGGGACCAGGGCTGGTGGTGGCCCGCCGTCATCGCCGGCCTCGCGATTCTGGTGCTGCTGTCCCTGTGGTGGCTGGCGGCCGTGCTGCGGCGGCGCCGGCTCGCCGAGGTACTCGTCGACACGGGCGACGGCGAGGGCGCGCTGCTGCGCGGGCGGGCCCTGGAAGGCGTACTGGCCACCGAGGCGACGCAGTTGGACGGCGTCGAGCAGGCAGAGGTCCTGCTGACCGGACGGCGCAGCGCGCCCGAGGCGCGGGTGCAGCTCCTGCTGGAACCCCATGTGGACCCCGGGCAGGCCCTGCACCTGCTGACGGACGAGGCGCTGGCGCACGCGCGGGACTCGGTGGGCCTCGCCGCTCTCCCCGCGGAGGTACGCCTCCGCGGGGTCAAGCACCGTGCCCAACGGGTCAGTTGAGCTTCGCCCAGGACGCTGTCGCCCAGGACGCTGTCGCCCAAGGCGCCGTCGCCCGGGACGCGGGAGCCAGGACGCTGTCGGTCAGGGACTCAGAAGCCGTGCCGCATTCCGCCGTCCACCGGCAGCATGATGCCGGTGAGGTACGACGCCGCCGGCGAGAGCAGGAACGCGGAGGTGCGGCCGAACTCCTCCGGGGTGCCGTAGCGGCGCAGCGGAATGCGGGCCTCGTTGGCCGCGCGGGTGGCCTCCGGATCCGCGGAGTAGCCGTCGAGTTCGCGGACGCGGTCGGTGTCGATACGGGACGGGAGCAGGCCGACCACGCGGATTCCGCGTGGGCCCAGCTCGTCCGCGAGTGACTTGGCGAAGCCCGCGAGACCGGGGCGCAGACCGTTGGAGACGGTCAGCCCGGGGATCGGCTCGTGCACCGAGCCGGACAGCACGAAACCGATGACACCGCCCTCGCCGAGCTCCGCGGCGGCCGCACGGGCCAGCCGCACCGCCCCCAGGAAGACCGTCTCGAACGCGGCCGTCCACTGCTCGTCCGTGTTGTCGGCGACGAACCCGGGCGGCGGGCCGCCGACGCTGATCAGGATGCCGTCGAAGCCGCCGAAGTGCTCACGGGCGGCGGCGATCAGCCGGGCCGCGGCTTCCGGGGCGGCGTTGTCGGCCGCGACCCCGACCGCGTTCGGGCCGAGCGCGGACGCGGCGTCGGCGACGTTCTTCTCGTCGCGCCCCGTCACGATCACCTTCGCACCGTCGGCGACGAGTTCCCGCGCGGCGGCGTTGCCCAGGCCACGGGTGGCGCCCGTGACGACGTACACACGGTCCTTCAGTCCAAGATCCATGGCCCCTATCCTGCCTGCTCGCCCCCGAACAGGGCGAGGGCGGTACCCACCAGGCCGATATGGCTGAACGCCTGCGGGAAGTTGCCGACCTGGCGGCAGGCGACGGGGTCGTACTCCTCGGAGAGCAGGCCCACGTCGTTGGCCAGCAGCACCAGCCGCTCGAACATCTCACGGGCTTCCTCCGTACGACCCGTCAGATGCAGCGCCTCCGCGAGCCAGAATGAGCAGACGAGGAACGTGCCCTCCCCGCCCGGCAGCCCGTCCAGGGCGGACTGCTCGGTGCCGACGCCCGTCTGCTCGGCGCTGATGGTGGTCGAGTCCGTGCCGGTCTGCTCGATGCTGACCCGGGTCTGCTCCTCCACGCTGATCCGGGTCTGCTCGACGCTGTAGCGGCGCAGGAAGCCGTTGTGACCGAGATCTTCGCGCACCGCGGCGATCGTGCCGAGGACCCGCGGATCGTCGGGCGGCAGGAAGCCGACATGGGGGATGAGCAGGAGCGAGGCGTCCAGCTCGGATGAACCGTAGGACTGCGTGAAAGTGTTCCGTTCCGCGTCGTAGCCGCGCTCGCACACCTC
Source organism: Streptomyces albiflavescens (assembly GCF_014645835.1). Classification (GTDB taxonomy): domain Bacteria; phylum Actinomycetota; class Actinomycetes; order Streptomycetales; family Streptomycetaceae; genus Streptomyces; species Streptomyces albiflavescens. The sequence continues at coordinate 53,213 of NZ_BMMM01000007.1, read as the reverse complement.
CCGGTGCACCTCGTCGCGCATCGCGCGCCAGCCCTCCAGGTCGCCCTCCAGCTTCGGGTCGTCCTCCAGGGCGCGTACGGCGCGGTCGGCGGCCACCCAGGCCATGACCTTCGAGTACACGAAGTGCCGGCGCGGGCCGCGTACCTCCCAGATCCCCTCGTCCGGCTGCCGCCACGCCGTCCGCAGGAACTCCATCAGCGCGACCTGCACCCGCCACATGTGCGGCTTGGAGGGCAGGCCCGAACGCCGGGCCAGCGTGAGCGAGTCGATGACCTCGCCGTACACGTCGAGCTGAAGCTGCTGCACGGCGTCGTTGCCGACCCGGACCGGGCACGAGCCCGCGTAGCCGGGCAGCCACGGCAGTTCGTACTCGGACAGCCGACGCTCGCCGGCGAGGCCGTACATGATCTGCAGGTCGGCCGGGTCGCCCGCGACCGCGCGCAGCAGCCAGTCGCGCCAGGCCTCGGCCTCCTCGAGGTAGCCGGCCTCCACGAGCGCGCCGAGTGTGAGCGTGGAGTCGCGCAGCCAGCAGTAGCGGTAGTCCCAGTTGCGGACGCCGCCCAGCTCTTCGGGGAGCGAGGTGGTGGGGGCGGCCACGATGCCGCCGGTCGGCGCATAGGTGAGGGCCTTGAGGGTGATCAGGGAGCGCATGACGATGTCCCGGTGCGGCCCGTCGTAGCGGCAGCGCGCCGCCCACGCCTGCCAGTCCTCGACGCTGGTGCGCAGCGCCTCGAAGGGGTTGCAGAGAGGCGGACGCGGCTGGTGCGAGGGGTGCCAGGTCAGGACGAAGGCGACCTTCTCGCCCTCTTCGACCGTGAACTCCGAGTACGTACAGAAGTCCTTGCCCCAGGTGTGCACGGGCGGCTCGCTGCGCAGCCAGACCGAGTCGGGGCCCGCGACCGCCACGCGGTGGCCGTCCGCCCGGCGCATCCAGGGCACGATCGAGCCGTAGTCGAAGCGCAGCCGGAGCAGGCTGCGCATCGTGACCCGGCCGCTCAGCCCCTCGATGACGCGTACGAGATCGGGCGCGTGCTCGCGCTGTGGCATCAGGTCGGTCACCCGGACCGAGCCCTCGTCCGTGTCCCACTCGGTGTCGAGCACGAGCGTGTCCGGACGGTACGCGCGCCGGGTGCAGGCGCCCGCGTCCTTGGGCGCGATGCGCCAGTGTCCGTTGTCCTCGTCGCCAAGGAGCGCGGCGAAACAGGCCCCGGAATCGAAGCGGGGCAGACACAGCCAGTCGACGGAGCCGTCACGGCCCACCAGAGCCGCGGTCTGTTCGTCGCCGATGAGCGCGTAGTCCTCGATGCGTTGCTGCACGGTGGACGGGTTCCCAAGGGGAGCGGCGGTCAATCGGGCCGCCAGAGTGGCGCGAACCCTCCGTCAGGGAGCGGCCCAGCTCCTAGACGGCCGCCGCGGCCGTTTCCGGTGTGGCCTCCGCTGCCGCGGCCTCCGTCCGGTCGCGGCGCTCGCGGCGGACCAGGATCACCCAGCCCACGGGAACGCCCGCCGAGAACAGCCACCACTGGATCGCGTACGCCATGTGCGGGCCGATGTCGCTGTGCTCGGGGTCGGGGATCAGCTCGGGGGAGTCGCCCTTGGGTTCCGGTGCGGTCTGCTCGATGTAGCCGCCGAGGACCTGCTTACCGAGCCGCTGCGCCTGCTGCTCGCTGCTGATCAGCATGACCTGACGGTCGGGCAGGCCCTGGACGTTCTTGATGCCGCTGTCGGCGGTCGTCTCGTCGGCCATGAGCCGCCCGGTGACGGTGATCTCGCCCGTCGAGGGCGCCGGGATCTTCGGGAACGCGGTCTGTGCGCCGTTCGCCGGAATCCAGCCCCGGTTGACGATGAGGACCCGGCCGTCGTCCAGGACGAACGGGGTCAGGACGTGGTAGCCGACCTCGCCGTCGGAGTTGGTACGGCGGCGTATGACCTCTTCGTGCGCGGTGTCGAAGTGCCCCTTCGCCGTCACCCGGCGGTAGAGGTCGTCGTGCTTGATGTGCTGTCCCGGCGCGCTGAGCGACTCGGCGGGCACCGGCTCGGCGGCCAGTGAGTCGGAGATCACCTTGTTCAGCGCGACCTTGTGTTCATGGCGGTGCAGCTGCCAGTAGCCCAGTCGGATCATCGTCGGGATGAGCGCGAGGGTCACGAGGGTGAGGATCACCCACTGCCGGGTCAACAGGAAGCGGTACACCCCATTGACGGTACTCGGCATGATTCGGCCCCCGACGGGAGGGTCCCGACGAGGGCCGTGCCGATGCCGCGTGCCGGGCTCGGGGCACCGCTCCGTGCCGGGCTCGGGGCGCCACCCCGTGCCGGGCCGGGTGGCGAGGTTCAGACCTTGTCGATGATCCCCACCTTCCCCTCCGCGCGGGCGCAGTGCGCGCCGCAGAACCAGTGGCCCTCGACCTCGACCCCTTGGCCGATGATCTGGACGCGACAGTGCTCGCAGATGGGGGCCATCCGGTGGATCGCGCAGGAGAAGCAGTCGAAGACGTGCACCGCGCCCTGCGCGTGCACCTCGAACGTCATGCCGTAGTCATTGCCACATACTTCACATCTCGCCATGCGCCACAGGGTGGGGGGCCGACGCGGCCCGGGCGAGCGAGCGCCGGGCGAGTCGCCCGCCAATCACCCGTACGTCCGTCAGCCCTCTTCCGCCCGTCGGAGGCCTCGGCGGTTCCCGGTCCGCCCGTCAGGGCTCCGGCGGTCCGTCGGTGGCCGCGGGGTGTCCGTCACCGGCCCTCGGTCCTCCGCCGGTGGCCGCCCGTCGTTCGTCAGTGGCCTTCGCTCGTCCGTCGGCGGCCGCCGGGTCACCTCTCCGTCGCCGGCTCCACGTCCCGCAGCAGCTGGCCGAACGCCGCCTCGTCGATCACCGGTGTGCCGAACTGCTTGGCCTTGACCACCTTCGACGTACTGGAATCCGGGTCATTGGTGACGAGCAGGCTGGTGAGGCGGGACAGGCTCGTCGCGACATGCAGCCCGGCCTCGACGGCACGGTCCTCCAGCAGTTCGCGGTCGACGGAGGTGTCCCCGGAGAACGCGACCCGCATGCCCTGCTTGAGAGGTCTGCCCTCTTCGTAGCGACCTGGGTTGGGATAGGGGCATGCGGGGCGTTTACGGGAAGGGCGCCAACTCCCGGACGGGTAGCCGCTCCCGGACGGGTAACCGCCCGCCTGGCGCACGATCCGCGGCGTCGCGGGGCTGTCGGACCACTCCTTGAGCGGCCGGCACTCCAGCAGCGGCAGCCGCACCCCGCCGCGCGCGGCCGCGCGAAGGCTCGGCCGGAAGGCCTCCGCGAGCACGCGTGCGTCGTCCAGCGCATGGTGCGCCCGCTGCTGGACGACTCCGAAGTGCGCGGCCAGCGACTCCAGCTTGTGGTTGGGCAGCGGCAGCCCCAGCTCCTTGGAGAGGGCGATGGTGCACAGCCGCTGACGGACCGGCGCCTCGCGCTCCGCGCGCGCGTACTCCCGCGCGATCATCGACCAGTCGAAGACCGCGTTGTGAGCGACCAGCACGCGGTCGGCGAGCCGGTCGGCGAACTCCTCGGCGATGTCATGGAAGAGCGGTGCCCCCTCGAGCATCTCGCTCGTCAAGCCGTGGATCCACACCGGGCCCGGGTCCCGCTCCGGGTTGACCATCGTGTACCAGTGGTCCTGGACCTCACCGCGTGCGTCCAGCCGGTAGACGGCGGCCGAGATGATCCGGTCGTCGCGGGCCAGGCCTGTGGTCTCCACGTCAACGACCGCGTACCCCTGCGGATACGCGGCCGGCCAGGAGGCTGGGGACGCTGCGGTCGTGAGGTCTTCGAGCATGGTCACTGAGGATACGGGCCACGACTGACAGTCAGGCCGTCGCCTTCCCGGAACGCGGGGCTCCCAGGGCCCCGGACACGGCTACGCGCGCGTGGACCCCGCAAGGGCACCGCTCGGCCACGGAGTTGACGCGCGCCCGCCCATCGGCCCGGCGTCGCCGCGAGCTCTCGGCCTCGTGCCGCCGCGGGGTCACCCGCCGTCAGCGGCTCCGGACCGCGGCCCTCGCCCCGTCCCGCAGCGGCCGGTACGCGGACCCGGTCGCGCCCTCCGGGGCTGCGCCACCGTGCACGAGGGCGAGCGGCGCATGCTTCTCGACGGCCGTCTCGGCGGCGAGCGCCTCCGCGCCCTCCCGGGGGCGTCCCCACTCCCGGGGCTCCGGACGGCGGACGCGTGAGGCGAGCGTGCGGCCCTCCGGATCCACCGGCATCGGCATCGTGGATGCACGGCTCGCCCTCCAGGTCGTGGCGCCGGCGTATCGTCCGAGGGTCCCGCGACGGTTGGCGGCTGTCCTTCGAGGGCAGCGCCGAGGAGCCGACGAAGGTGCCGAGGAGCCGGCGAAGGTGCCGAGAAGCCGGTGAAGGTGCCGAGGAGCCGCTCGCAGGGGACGGTTGTTGTTCGACGTCCGGATCAGCGTGCGAGCAGTGCTTCCACCAACGCCCGTACGGAGGTGACGAACAGCCGTTCCTGGTCGACCGGCGCGGCCAGCGCACGAGCCAGGCCCGGATCGTCCTCCGCGGTCTCGCTGTCCCACAGCTGCTCCTCGGCGGGCTGCTGGACCGGCGCGCGCTCGCGGTTGCGCTCGACCAGGACGAAGCCGACGACCTGGAACTGCACGGCCCGTACGACCTCGGCCGCGCGGGCGCCCCGCAGCCCCGTGGCGTGCACCTCGTGCACCAGGGCCCGCTGGGCGGGCAGGAACATCCGCTCGGTCAGGCCGCGTTCGTGCACCATCGCGACGAGGTGCGGATGGTCGCGCAGCTGTCGGCGCAGGGCGCGGGCCACCGACACGATGCGCTGCGCCGGCGTGCGCCCGGTGGGTCGGATCACGCCGAGGTCCGCGACGGTCCGCTCCACGAGTGCGTCGAGCAACGACTCCCGATTGCCGACGTGCCAGTAGATCGAGGTCACCGCGGTGCCCAGCTCGGCGGCGAGCTTGCGCATCGTCAGGGCGTCCGGGCCGTGCTGCTTCACGAGCCCGGCGGCGGTCTCCAGGACCTCGTCGCGCGTGAGTGCCGGTCTTCCCATGGTGCTCCCAAGTCCGTGTCCGCACGTGTATTTACCCTTCGCGGAGTCTGCTGTAACTGTGTTACAGGTGCCAGTGACGAACCATCAGGAACCGTCGATGCCTTGGGTGAAGGGCGGTACGACATGTCACGAGTGAGGTACGGAGCACGGACCGAGGCGGAGATCGCCGCCGCGCGCACCGCGAGTTCCAAGCTCCCCGACATCTGGTCCACCGGGGTGGTGGCCGTCTGGGAGAGCGATCCGGACGCGGTCGCGGCGGTGCTGCCGCCTCCGCTGAAACCCACCGGGCGGCCCCTGGTGCGGGTGAACATCAGCAAGGTCGATCTGCCGGGATACCCGCTGGGCGCGGGCTCGTTCGCCGTGGCCGCCGCGCACGACGGCGTCGAGGGCTGGTACCCGCTCGTCATGCCGATGACCCATGAGCGGGCCCTCATCGGCGGCCGCGAGGTCTTCGGGGAACCCAAGAAGCTCGGCGAGGTGACGGTCGAGCGTGACGGCCTGGTCGTCCGCGCCGCACTCGCCCGGCACGGCATCGCGTTCGTCGAGGTGCGCGGCGCGGTCAGTGGTGACCTGCCGCTGCCCGAGCCCGCCCAGAAGACCGACTTCTACTTCAAGTTCCTTCCCGCGGTGGACGGTTCGGGCTTCGACGCCGACCCCGTCCTGGTGCACTGCCTGCGCAACGAGAAGGTGCGCAAGCTGGAGCGCGTCACCGGGGACGTGGTCCTGCGCGAGTCGATGTACGACCCGGTCGCCGATCTCCCGGTACGCGAACTCGTCGAGATCACCATCGGCGAGAAGACCACGGACCAGCAGGGCAAGGTCGTCGAACGGGTCAGCGCCCAGGCTCTGTTGCCGTACATCCACCAGCGCTACGACGATCCGCAGCAGATCCTCGACGGGCCGCCGGAGGGAAGCGTCTGATGGAGCTCGGGGAAGGACAGGTCGCCGTCGTCACCGGCGCGGCGAGCGGGATCGGGCTCGCGATGGCACGGCGGTTCGCGGCGGACGGTCTGAAGGTGGTCCTCGCGGACGTCGAGGAGAGCGCCCTGGAGAAGGCCGCCGCCGAGCTGCGGGAGGACGGCGCCGACGTGCACGCGCGCGTGGTGGACGTCGGCGAGCGCTCCGAGGTCGTCGCGCTCGCCGAGGCCGCGTACGAGAAGTACGGCGCCGTGCACGTGCTGTGCAACAACGCCGGGGTCGGATCCGGCGCCGAGGGCCGCATGTGGGAGCACGACCCGAACGACTGGAAGTGGGCGTTCGCCGTCAATGTCTGGGGGGTCTTCCACGGCATCCAGGCGTTCGTCCCGCGGATGATCGCCCAGGGAGAGCCGGGCCACGTCGTCAACACCTCCTCCGGGGACGGCGGAATCGCCCCGCTGCCCACCGCCTCCGTGTACGCCATCACCAAGGCGGCCGTGGTGACGATGACCGAATCGCTGTACGCCCACCTGAAGGCGGAGCACGCGCGCGTGGGCGCGTCCGTGCTCTTCCCGGGGCCCCACATGCTCCGTACGGGCCTGTGGGAGTCGCACCGCAACCGGCCGACGCGGTACGCGAAGCAGCGGCCCAGAAAGACCCCGTACCGCAGCCTCGACCAGTGGGAGGCCGCGATGAAGGAGGCGGGCCACGAGGTGCGGTTCACGCCCGTCGAGGAGGTCGCCGACCTCGTCGCCGAGGGGATCCGACAGGACCGCTTCTGGCTGCTGCCCGAGAGCGAGCACAGCGACCGGCAGATCCGGGCGCGGTCGCAGTCGATGCTCGACCGCTCCGAACCGTCGTACCTGGAGAACTTCATTCTCGACTGAGGAGGCAGGCGATGGCCGGCCAGGACCCCTACCTGATCATCTCCTCCGACTGCCACGCCGGACTCCCCACCGAGGAGTACCGGCCCTATCTGGACCCCCGTTTCCACCGGGACTTCGACGAGTTCCTCGCGGGCCGCGACCGGCGCCGCGAGGAGATGACGCGGCTCGGGGTCCGTAACGAGGCGTTCGCGAACAAATGGTTCCAGGACAACGAGGAAGGCCTGCGCGGCGGCTGGGACACCGCGCAGCGCCTCAAGGAGCTGGACGGCGACGGCGTGGCCGCGGAGGTGGTCTTCCCGGACGCGGACGCCGTGGACAGCCAGACGGCCGCCCCCTTCGGTGTGGGCCTAGGTCTCTCCGGCGACCTGGACCCCGAACTCGGCATGGCGGGCGCGCAGGCCCACAACCGCTGGCTCGCCGACTTCGTCTCCGCGAACCCCGAACGCCACTGCGGGGTCGCCCTGTTGCCCCTCACGGCGGCGCCCGACAAGGTGGTCGCGGAGGTGTACCGGGCGAAGGAGTCGGGCCTGGGCGCCCTGATGATCCCCTCCATGTGGGTCGACAAGGAGCCCTACCACGACCGCCGCTACGACCCCGTGTGGGCCGCGGCCGCCGAGTGCGGGATGCCGGTGGTGACCCACTCCGGGGCGGCGCCGCGCCACGAGTACGGCGACCACCTCGGCATCTATGTCAGCGAGGTGACCTGGTGGCCCGCCCGCCCTCTCTGGTTCCTCCTGTGGTCGGGAGTCTTCGAGCGGCACCCGGGCCTCAAGTTCGGGATCGCGGAGTCGGGTTGCTGGTGGCTGCCGAACCTCCTCTGGTTCATGGACCGCCTCTACCTGGGCGCGCACGGCGGCAAGAAGCTGTCGCCCTTCGCGGAGCTGAAGCGGCCCCCGCACGAGTACCTGGACCGGCAGCTCTTCATCTGCGCGACGAACACCAAGCGCCGCGAACTGGCCCAGCGGTACGAGATCGGCGTCGACAACATCCTCTGGGGCAGCGACTTCCCGCACCCCGAGGGCACCTGGCCCGACACGCGCGCGTGGCTGGCGAAAACCTTCCACGACATCCCGGTCGAGGAGACGCGCCGCATGCTCGGACTGGCGGCCGCGGACGTCTTCGGCTTCGACATCGAGAAGCTGACGCCGCTCGCCCGGCGCATCGGCCCCACCCCCGCCGACCTCGGCCAGAGCGACGACCAGACGGCCGTGGAGGCGTCCTGGGCCCGCTCGCGCGAGGTGGGCCGCCACTGGCTGACCGACCACGACTTCCCGGTCCTTGGAGCCGCGTCATGAGCGATCGGTACACGGTGATCTCCGCGGACTGCCACGCGGGCGCCGATCTTCTCGACTACAAGCCGTACGTGGAGAGGCGGCACCACGAGGCGTTCGACGCGTGGGCGGCCACGTACGTCAACCCGTACGCGGACCTGCTCGCCGACACGGCCGACAAGAACTGGAACTCCGAGCGGCGCCTCGCGGAGCTGGAGGACGACGGGATCGTCGCGGAGGTCGTCTTCCCCAACACGATCCCGCCGTTCTTCCCGTCGGCCTCCCTGATGGCGCCGGCCCCCACGGCGGAGGAGTTCGAGCAGCGGTGGGCCGGGCTGCGCGCCCACAACCGCTGGCTCGCGGACTTCTGCGCGGCCGCGCCGGGCCGCCGGGCGGGCGTGTTCCAGATCCTCCTGAACGACGTGGACGAGGCGGTGAAGGAGATCCGCTGGGCGGCGGACGCGGGCCTCAGGGGCGGCCTGCTCCTGCCCGGCACACCCCCGGGTTCGGGCCTGCCCGAGTTGTACGCCTCGACGTACGACCCGATCTGGGCGGTCTGCGCGGAGCTGGACGTGCCGGTGAACCATCACGCGGGCTCGGCGTCGCCCCCGCTGGGCGACGAACCTGCCGCCCGGGCGGTGTTCATGGTCGAGACGACCTGGTTCTCGCACCGCGCGCTGTGGCACCTGATCTTCGGCGGCGCCTTCCGCCGTCACCCCGACCTGAAGCTGGTGCTGACCGAGCAGGGCTCGGGCTGGATTCCCGGGGTGCTCGACATGCTGGACTACTACCACGGGCGGTTGGTGGCGGCCGCCACGAAGGCGTCGACGGCGGAGTCGAAGTTCGGCGCCGGTCTGGCCGCCGCGATGGGCAAGGGTCCCTCCGAAGTCTGGCGGGACAACTGCTTCGTCGGCGCCAGCTTCATGCGCCCGCACGAGGTGCCGCTGCGCGACCGCATCGGCCTCGACAAGATCATGTGGGGCAGCGACTACCCCCACGACGAGGGCACCCACCCGTACTCCCGGGAAGGCCTGCGCATCGCCTACGCGGGCCTGCCCCGGGAGGAGATCGCGGCGATGGTCGGCGGCAACGCGGCCCGCGTCTACGGCTTCGACCTGGCCTACCTGGACGGGATCGCGGCGAAGGTCGGCCCGACAGTGGAGGAAATCGCCGAGCCACTGGGCACCCCGCCGGCGGACGCGACGAGCCCGGTGTTCGCGAGGGGAGGGTCGGTACGGGTGTGGTGACACCCCGACAGGCCGGTGCGGGTGTGACGAGGGTCGGACGGGTCGGTGCGTGGCCGGGGGCGCCCGGAGTGCCATCCTCCCCGTGTGACGGAACCCACGCACGACGAGACGCACGGGGGCGCGCTCGGTTCGCGGCTGAACTGGCTGCGGGCCGCGGTCCTGGGCGCCAATGACGGCATCGTCTCCACCGCGGGCCTTGTCGTCGGCGTCGCGGGCGCCACGAGCGACCGCACCGCGCTGCTCACGGCGGGGCTCGCGGGACTGCTGGCCGGATCCATGTCGATGGCGGCGGGCGAGTATGTGTCCGTCTCCACCCAACGGGACTCGGAGTTGGCCGCCCTGGCGGTGGAGAAACGGGAGCTCAAGGAGCAGCCGGAGGCAGAGCTCGAGGAGCTGACGGAGCTGCTGCAGGAGCGGGGCCTGTCACGGGACGTGGCCCGGGAGGCGGCGGTCCAGCTGACCGAGCGGGACGCTCTGAAGGCCCACGCGCGCGTGGAGCTCGGCATCGACCCCGACGACCTCACCAACCCGTGGCACGCGGCCTGGGCGAGCTTCCTGGCGTTCACCGTGGGCGCGCTGCTGCCGCTGCTGGCCATCGTGCTGCCCCCGGCGGACTGGCGGCTCGCGGTCACCGTCGTGTCCGTGCTGGCCGCGCTCGTCGTCACCGGCTGGAGCAGCGCGCGGCTGGGGTCGGCGGACACGGGGCGAGCGGTGCTGCGGAACGTGGCCGGGGGCGCCCTGGCGATGGCGGTGACGTACGCGGCGGGGGCCCTGCTGGGGGCGGCCGGCGCGTGAGCGCGCTGCCCGGTGCCGCATGACCACTGGCGGAGATCACCAAGAAGCAAGCGCGTACCGCTGGTAATACTTGTGGGTAACAACCCCTAGTCGCAGCGGACCAGCGGTTCTACGGTGCACCCATGCCGAACCTGCCCGATGCCGTGCTGTGGTCGATACCCGCCTTTGTGCTGCTCACCGTGATCGAGATGGTGAGCGTCCGGATCCATCCGGACGAGGACGCCGCGGGATACGAGGCGAAGGACGCCGCGACGAGCGTCGGCATGGGGCTCGGAAGCCTCGTCTTCGACTTCGTGTGGAAGATCCCGATCGTCGTGATCTACACGGCGGTCTACGGACTCACACCCCTTCGCGTCCCCGTCCTGTGGTGGACCGTGCCGCTGATGCTGCTCGCCCAGGACTTCTTCTACTACTGGTCCCACCGCGGGCACCACGTCATCCGCATCCTCTGGGCCTGCCACGTCGTCCACCACTCCAGCCGGAAGTTCAACCTCACCACCGCCCTGCGCCAGCCGTGGACGTCCCTCACCGGGTGGCCCTTCTACGTCCCGCTGATCGCCCTGGGAGTGCACCCGGCGGCGCTCGCGTTCTGCTCGTCGGTGAACCTCGTCTACCAGTTCTGGATCCACACCGAGCGCATCGACAAGCTGCCCCGCCCCTTCGAGTTCGTGTTCAACACGCCCTCCCACCACCGTGTCCACCACGCCTCCCAAGGCGGCTACCTGGACCGCAACTTCGGCGGGATCCTCATCGTCTGGGACCGGCTCTTCGGATCCTTCGCCGCCGAGACCGAGCGGCCCGTCTACGGGCTCACCAAGAACATCTCGACGTACAACCCCTTGCGGGTGGCCACGCATGAGTACGCCGCGATCGCCAGGGACCTGAAGGAGGCCGCGAGTTGGCGCGAGGGGGCGGGGCGGGTCTTCCGCGGGCCCGGCTGGCAGCCGGCCGCAGCGGTCACCCCGAAGAAGCCCGTCACGGAGCCCGTCGCGTGAGACCACGCCTCGCGCGCGTGCTGCTCGTCGCCTTCGCTCTCGCGGTGGTCGTCGACGTCGTCTCCCTGGCCGCCGGGTACGACCTCGGGCACGGGATCGCCAAGCCGCTCCTGATGCCGCTGCTCGCCGCCCACGCGGGCGTACGCGGCGGCCCGCGGCTCCTGGTCGCGGCCCTGCTCTGCGGCTGGGGCGGCGACGTACTGCTCCTGTCCGACGCCGACCCGGCGTTCCTCCTGGGGATGGCCTCCTTCGCGGCGGGACACATGTGCTACCTCGCCCTCTTCAAGCCCCGTGTCGGAAAAGGCGCTCCACGCGCGCGTGGAGACTGGCTCGCTGGGGGCTACGTCGTCGCTCTGGTCGCCACCGTCGCCCTCATGTGGCCCGACCTGCCCTCCGGTCTGCGCATCCCCGTCGCGGGCTACAGTCTGCTGCTGACCGCGATGGCGTACGGGGCCGGCAGGCTCGGGCTCGTCGCGGGTCTCGGCGGCGCCCTCTTCATGCTCTCGGACACGCTCATCGCCACCGGAGTCGCCGACTGGCCGCAGCTCCCGAGGCCGGACTTCTGGATCATGCTCACCTACGCCGCGGCACAGTATCTACTGGTCCGAGGCGTGCTGGGCACCCTCGGCGCGCGCCCCGCGCCGACGGCGGCGTACGGTGAGATGCGCTCAACCACCCCCTGAGCGCATCTCACCGACGCCCCGCACGAGAAGGACCCTCGACATGCGCGCCACCACCATCCACGCCCCGTACGACATGCGTGTGGAGGACGTGCCCGAGCCCATTGCGCAGCTGCCCACCGACGCGGTGGTACGGGTGCTGCGCGCCTGTATCTGCGGCAGCGACCTGTGGGCCTACCGCGGCGAGGCGGCCCGGCAGCCGGGGCAGCGGATCGGGCACGAGTTCCTCGGCATCGTGGAGGAGACCGGGTCCGAGGTGACCGGCGTCCGGCGCGGTGACCTGGTCGTCGCGCCCTTCATGTGGTCCGACGGCGTGTGCGACTACTGCCGCGAGGGGCTCACCACGTCGTGCGAGCACGGCGGCTTCTGGGGTTCCGTGGGGTACGACGGCGGGCAGGGCGAGGCCGTGCGCGTGCCGTTCGCCGACGGCACCCTCGTCCAGCTGCCCAAGGAAGCGGCCTCCGACGACCACCTGTTGTCGGCCCTGCTGACGCTGTCCGACGTCATGGGCACCGGCCATCACGCGGCCTTCGGCGCCGGGGCCCGGAAGGGCGCCACCGTCGCCGTCGTCGGCGACGGGGCCGTCGGGCTGTGCGCAGTGCTGGCCGCCAAGCGGCTCGGTGCCGAGCGGATCATCGCGCTCGGACGCCACCAGGTGCGTACGGACATCGCGCGCCGCTTCGGCGCCACGGACGTGGTCGCCGAGCGCGGCGACGCGGCGGTCGAGGCCGTGCGAGAGCTGACCAGGGGCCAGGGCGCGCACTGTGTCGTCGAGGCGGTCGGCACCGAACAGTCCATGAAGACGGCCGTGAACATCACCCGCGACGGCGGCGCCATCGGTTTCGTCGGCGTTCCGCACGGCAGCGGTACGGGCCTCGACCTGGGCGTCATGTTCGACCGGAACATCGCCCTGCGCGGCGGTGTCGCGCCCGTGCGCGCGTACATTCCGGAGCTGCTGCCCGACGTCCTCGACGGGACCATCGATCCGTCGCCCGTCTTCGACATGACCGTGGGCATGGAGGGTGTGCCCGACGGCTACAAGGCGATGGACGAGCGGACTGCCCTCAAGGTGCTCGTCACCAACTGACGGTCACCATCTGATCGGCAGCGGCAGTGCCGTCAGCACACCCGAAACGGCGACGACCACGCCCAGTGCCACGACCTCCGCACGCGCGGGGGAGCAGGCGCTGAGCGGGTCCGCCGCCCGGCGCAGCCGCAGTCGCGCCCACACGGCCAGGGCGGCGACGGCGGCCACCACGAGCACCTTGGCGAGCAGGGTGCGCCCGTACGCCGTCGACGTCAGCTGGTCCAGGACCGTGCCGGGCGGCATACGGCGCAGCGCGCTCCAGATGCCCGTCGCGGTGATCGCCGCGAACAGGACGGCCGCCACGCGCGCGTAGCGGCCGAGCAGCGCGGCACCTGCCTCCGAAGCCGTGACACGCCACCTCCGCAGCATCCGCAGGACGTGCAGCAGACCGCCCGCCCACAGCGCGGCGCACGTGACATGAATGAGGGTCAGGCCGGAGCCGACCAGCGGGCTGTGCTCCGTCGTGGGGTGGGCGCGCAGCGCCTCCGCGACCACCAGCGCGGCCAGCGGCCACACCTGGGTGCCCGGGCGGCGCGAGCGGGCGCACAGCCATGCCACCGCGAACGCGTTGACCTCCAGCAGCGCCAGCTTGCCCTCCCGGGTCCGGTAGAGCCCGCCGACGTCCATGTCGGAGAGGTGGTGCGGCAGCAGATTGCCGGTCGCCACGACGGAGGCGAGCCCCAACGCTGCGACGAAACCGGCGGCAGCGGTGTAGGGCGCCCAACTGCGGGGCGCATCCTCCAGCGGCGCCCCCGGCACGCGGCGGGCCAGCCGGGCCGCGAACAGTTCGCCCACGGGGACGCACAGCGCCGCGAACAGCACCGTACGCAGCACGGCGATGCCGCCGACGCCGGGCGCCGCGGCCTCGCCCGTACCCTGCAGCGCGGTACGCGGGCCGAGCAGCGGGAGCAGGGCCGCGACGGCCACCAGGGCGAGCACGGCGACGGCCCGGCCGGTGGCGCGGCGCCGCGCCGGCTCACTGGCGTCCGCCACATCGGCTGGGCGTCGTGTCAACGTCACCTCACGATCTTCAACAGGCGTTACAGATCTGGGCAAGTGGACGGAAACAACTGGTGGGACGGCATTCCGCCCATAGGTACGTTTCGGGCCGCTCCGAGACTCAGCCCGCTCCGAGACTCAGGCCGACCGAGCCCATTCGGCGTCGCACCGAGCTGTCTCCGGGTCGCACCGAGCGAACTCCGGGTCGGACCGAGCGAACTCCGGGTCGGACCGAGCCCACTCCGGGTCGCACCGAGCCCCTTTGGGGCCGGACCGGGGCCGGTCCAGGACGGACCGCGCCAGGTCCGGGTTCGTCCGGCTCCGACTCAGGCCCACCGGGCCGAGTCCGTTCCCCAAGGCCCCGGCGGTCGCGCCCAGTCGGCGGGTCCGCCCGCGAAGGAGACCGGCGGCAGGGCGTACCGCAGCCGTCCGATCCCGCTGTCCCGCTCGGCGAGCCAGGCATCGGGCCGGTGGTACGCCAGGTCCTGCGCCCTTTGCCGCTCGACGGGCGCCGCCTCATCTCGCTCGACCGGCCCTGCCTCGTCCTGCTCGATCCCGTCCGTGAGCCAGGCCGCCGTCCGCGCCAGCGCCAGTCGCACGACGCGGCCGTCCCCTTGCTCCGACCGCTCGGTCAGCGCGCGCAGCACGGCCGCCGCCAGCAGATAGCCCGTCCCGTGGTCGAGGGCCTGCGCGGGCAGCGCACCCGGCTGGTCCGGCGAGCCCTCCGTCGCGGCGATCCCGGTGGCCACCTGCACCAGGCTGTCGAAACCCCGCCGCTCACCCCACGGCCCGTAGGCTCCCCACGCCGACAACTGCGCCACGATCAGCCCGGGTTTGCGCTCGGCCAGTGCCTCGGGAGAGAGCCCGTACCGGTCCAGCGCGCCGGGCCGGTACCCGGTGACGACGACGTCCGCCGTGGCGAGCAGCCTCTCGAACGTGCTCCGGTCGGTCGCCAGGTCCAGCGTCGTCGACCGCTTCCCGAACCCGGTGTCCGCGTGCGCGTCGGGGTCTTCGGGAAGCCGCGGTGCGTCCACGCGCAGCACGTCCGCGCCCAGCAGGGCGAGTGTGCGGGTGGCGACCGGGCCCGCGATGACCCGGGTCAGGTCCAGGACGCGCACCCCGGCGGCGGGCAGCAGCGGGTCGCCGTCGAGCGGGGGGAGCACACGCACGCGTGCGGTGCCCACGCGTTCACGCTCGATCAACGGCCGCCCGGCCACCGCGATCCCCTGCTCGTGCGCGGCCCACTCCTTGGCCGTGCGCAGCGCGACGGCGAGGCCTCCGGCGCCGTACACCGTCTCCTCCACCTCCGCCGCGGACCGCTCGGCGAACAGGCCGTCGACGTCCGCCACCGTCGCGTCGTCCGCCAGCCCCAACGCGGCCAGCAGCCGTGCCCGGTGATGCGGATAGTTCGCGTGCGTCCGCACCCAGCCGTCCGCCGTCCGCCAGAACCGCGACAACGGCGCGAAGCTGACCGGCGCCCGGCCGTCGATCTGCAGATGCCGCTCGCTGACGAACGCGGTGGCCACGGCCCCGTCGTCCACGCGCACCGCGGGCACCTCCGGGAGTCCGGCCCGCCGCGCACCCAGCTCGGCGGCCGCGAGCGCGCACGCCGCCACACAGGCCCTCGCCAACTCCCGCACGGGCAGCCGGGCCTCCAGCGCTCCCTCCCGCGCAACGGTCGAAACCCGGGGGAGCAGGGCGGGATCTCCGCCCAACTCCTCCCACACGGCAACCATCGGTGAATGCGTCATACAGGCACTATGCCGGGTGGACTCAATCAACATGAGAGGCGGCCGCCCACCACAGGCGCACCTCCTTGCGTGCGTCCGTCGGGCGCAGCTCCCATCCCTGGGCGAGCGCGACTTCGGCGACGTAACTCCCGCCGACGCCCCGGTAGATGTGCAGCGGTATCGCGCACTCGACCGGCGGCTTCGCCTTCTTCGGCCTGCGCGGCGCCGAGGCCGCCGCGGTCCACCCGGCGACCGCCTTGTCGACCCGCGCCCTGTAGTAGTCGGTGTCGCCCTCGTGCCGCACCTCGGGCCACCACACGCACCAGGAGGCCAGGTCACCGAGCCGGTCCAGCGTCCGGCCCATGAACTCTGTGAAGTCGTGCTCGACGCGCTCGCTGAACGCGGCGATCACCTCCACCAGGAGACCGATCGCGAAGAAGGCGAGCACCGTCGCCACGCCCACTACGCACAGCACCGGGACGTACACCACGGTCGCCATGAAACGGAGCACCAACTGCCACCTGGGCCGGACCGGTTCGGGAGTCCAGGTCGCGGGATCTTCGTACACATGCATGCCGAAGATCCTGCCGTACGGGACGGCCGGGCCGGGCGGATCGTCCGCCCGGCCCGAACCATCTGCACAAGAGCCCTACTTCGTCACCGCGTCCAACGCGTCCGCCGTGCCCCAGCCGTAGAAGCCGTTGTAGTTCTTCGACCCCTCGCACACCGCGTCGACCTTGCCGTCGCTGTCGATGTCGTACGGGTCGGTGCACGGTGTGGCATCGGCCTCGGCGTACAGCAGGGCCTTCACCAGTGCGGCGGGGGCGTACGGGTGCGTCGACTTGATGAGGGCTGCCACGCCCGCGACATGCGGGGTCGCCATCGACGTACCGGCCATGTAGCCCCACTTGCCGCCGGGCAGCGGGCCCAGGATCAGACCGCTCGTGGCGGGCGGGGCCGGCGTCTGGTAGCGCGTCGAGTCGCCGCCGGGTGCGGCGATGTCGATGACGCCCAGGCCGTAGTTGGAGAAGGACGACTTGATGCCCTTCGCACCCGTCGCCGCGACCGTGACGACGCCCGGCAACTGGGTCGGAATGTCATAGCACTTGGACGGGTCGATCACCCGGTCCGACGGGGTTCCGTCGTTCGGGGAGACCGGGTCGGTGATCGAGTCGGCGGCCAGGTCGTAGCTCTCGTTGCCCGCCGCCGCGACGTTGACCGCGCCCTTCTTCTCCGCGTACCGCGAGGCGCGAGTGATCGCGTCGACCAGGGCCTTCTGATCCGGGTCGTCCTTGCAGTTGAAGTACCAGGGGTCGGTGTAATAGCTGTTGTTGGTGACGTCGACGCCGTGCTCGGCCGCCCACACGAAGCCGCAGACCACGGCCTCCGTGTAGAAGTAGCCGGCCGTGGTGGCCACCTTGATGCCGGCGACCTTCACGCCCGGCGCGACACCGGTGATGCCGACGCCGTTCTTGGCGCCCGCGATCTCACCCGCCACGTGCGTGCCGTGCGGGCTCTCCGCGGCGGTGGGCCGCCAGGCCCCGTCGGCCGTGTCCGGCTTGCCCGACACACAGTTGACGGAGGCGTCGCGGTCGAAGTTGGGCGCGATGTCGGGGTGCGTGTCGTCGACACCGGTGTCGATCACGGCGACGGTGACCTTGCTGCTGCCGAGCGTCTTCTCGTGCGCCTTGTCCGCCTTGATGGCGGGCAGGTCCCACTGCAAGGGCTCCAACGGGTCCTGCCCATCGGCGGCTTCGGCGGTCGCGACCTGCTCCTGCTGGGCGGTGAGCGCCTGCGGCGTGCCCACGTCGGTGGTCGACTGGGCCGGCAGCGGCGCGTTGCGCGTGTTCCCCGCCGATTCCACGCCGTGTACGCCACGGATCGTCCTGGCGAAGTCGGCGTTCGACGAGTGTACGACGATCACGCCGATCTGGTCGTACGACGTCACGATGGTGCCGCCCGCCTCGGCGACGGCCTTTTCCACGGAGGCGGAAATGCCGTGTCCGGGGCGGACGTTGACGACATAGCTGAGCGAGGTCGCGTCGGTGGCGGCAACCTGCTGGGGTGCCTCCTGTGCCGATGCGGTGGCGTTCGGCAGGAAGGCGAGGGCCGTCGCCGTGGCCATCCCGAGCGGGATCGCTATGGCGCGACGGGAGCGCTTGTAGGGCGCTGTCATGAAGTCTCCAGTTCGATTCGCGGGACGAGCTGTACGAGCCGTGCGGAAGCTCAACCGGCGGTCATCGGCGGTTACTTGATCCAACGATCGGCAACGGATTACTTGACCGCTCGGAGCGCGTTCACGATCCCGGACCCATAGAAGCCGTTCACGCGCTTGCCGCCCACGCAGGTGGCGTCCACGACGCCGTCGCCGTTCCCGTCGTACGGGTCGGTCGGGCAACCCGGGTTGTCCGCCTCGGCCTTGAGCAGCGCCTGGAGCTGGGCCGGGGTGGCGCTGGGGTACTTGGACTTCAGCAGCGCCGCGACACCGGCGACGTGCGGCGTCGCCATGGAGGTGCCCTGCAGGAAGCCGTACTGGTTGTTCGGCATCGTGGAGAGGATGCGGCCGTTCATCGACGGTGTGTCCGGGATCTGGTACTTGTCGCCGCCCGGCGCCGCGACGTCGATCACGCCGTCACCGTAGCTGGAGAAGTACGACTTGGCGCCCTTGACGCCGGTCGAGCTCACCGTGACGACGCCCGGCAGCTGGGTCGGCACGTCGAAGCACTTGTGCGGGTCGACCGTGCGGGTGACCGGGGTCGAGTCGTCGGGGCTGGAAGCGTCGGTGAGCGCGTCCGAGTCGAGGTCGTCGTTGGAGTTGCCCGCCGCCGCGACGTTCAGGGTGCCCTTCTTCTGGGCGTACAGCTGGGCCCGGTTCACCGCGTCGACGATGGCCCGCTGATCGGGGTCGTCCAGGCAGTTGTAGAGCCACGGGTCCACGTAATAGCTGTTGTTGGTGATCTCCACGCCGTGATCGGCGGCGAAGACGAAGGCGCAGACGACGCTCTCCGGGAAGAAGAGCTGGGTGGAGTCCGGTTCGGCCACCGTGATGCCCGCGACCTTCACGCCGGGCGCGACGCCCGCCACGCCGATGCCATTGCGGGCCGCGGCGATCTCGCCCGCGACATGCGTGCCGTGGTAGTGGTCGGCGTCCACGGGACGCCAGGCGCCGTACGAGGTGTCCGGCTTGCCGCCCACGCAGTTCGCGGACTGCGAGGCGGAGAAGTTCGGGGCGATGTCCGGGTGGGTGTCGTCGACGCCGACGTCGATCACGGCCACCGTCACGTTCTTGCTGCCAGGATTGATCTTCGCGGCCTTGTCGGCGCCTATCGCGCGCAGGTCCCACTGGTCGGCCTCGAGGGGCTCCTCGCCCGTGGTGGCGCTCTGCGAGACCTTGGCGGCCTGCGCGGCCGACAGTACCTGCGCCGCGCCCTCGTCCGTCGTCCCCGCGGGCGTCAGCGGCGTCGTCCGCGTCGCGCCCGCCGACTGCACTCCGCGTACCGCCCGGATCTGCTTCCCGAAGTCCGGGTTGGCGGAATGGACGACGATCACACCGATCTTCTCGTACGCGATGACGACGGTGCCGTCGGCCGCCGCGATCGCCCTCTTCACCGACTCGATTGTGCCGTGGTCCGTCTTGGTGTTGACCACGTACGCCAGGTTCGGACCGTCCGCGCTCGTCGCGGCGGACGCCGTGAGCGGGGCGGCCGACGCGGCGCCCGGCAGGAAGCCGAGCGAGGCGGTGAGCGACAGGACGACCGGCACGGCCAGGGCGAGGCGGCGTCTGGATCGCAGATGAGCCATGGGATCTCCACATCATCCGGAAAACGGAGCTGCCCGAACACAGGTGGTGCTCGGGCAGGTACATGACGGAGTGGTGCAGGCCGAAGCTATCCCCCGTCCGACCTGGCCAGCAATGACTTTCGTCGATGACTTCCGAAAGAAGTCGGGGGAGTTGAACCGGTCCACGCGTGGCGCCGTGACCTTGAGCAGGGAGCCCGAGGACGATCGAGCCCCCTACTGGATTACGCACAGAAGTCGAATCGTCACTTCTGGTTACGTGATCCGCATCACTGTGAGGTCAGAACCGCATGTCCGTACCCGAGCCGTCCCCGTCCGCGAGCTCCGACTCGCCCCCGTCCACCGTCGCAACCGCACCCGTATCGCGAGGAGACACCGTGGCCACCGACGCACCGCCACCCTCGAAAGCCGGATCCCCACTCCCCTCCACCGAGGAGTTCGTCGAGGTGCAGGAGGGCGCCGAGTTCGGTGAACTGCGCCGCTCCTACCGCTCCTTCGCCTTCCCGCTGACCATCGCCTTCATCGCCTGGTACCTGCTCTATGTCCTGCTCTCGAACTATGCGGGCGACTTCATGGGCACCAAGTTGTTCGGCAACATCAATGTCGCCCTGGTGCTCGGTCTCGGCCAGTTCCTCACCACGTTCCTCATCGCCTGGTGGTACTCGCGGCACGCCGCCGCGAAGCTCGACCCCAAGGCCGAGGCCATCAAGTCCCGGATGGAGGGCGACGTATGAGCCCCGCGATCACCTTGGCCGCCGGTGAGGCGAGCGAGCACCGGCCGCTGATCATCACCCTGTTCGCGGTGTTCGTCGCCGCGACCCTGGTCATCACCGTGTGGGCGGGCCGCCAGACCAAGAGCGCCGCCGACTTCTACGCCGGCGGCCGCCAGTTCACCGCCTTCCAGAACGGCCTCGCCGTCTCCGGCGACTACATGTCCGCCGCGTCGTTCCTGGGCATCGCGGGCGCGATCGCCCTCTTCGGGTACGACGGCTTCCTGTACTCGATCGGGTTCCTGGTCGCGTGGCTGGTGGCCCTGCTCCTGGTCGCCGAGCCGCTGCGCAACTCCGGCCGGTACACGATGGGCGACGTCCTCGCGTACCGCATGCGCCAGCGCCCGGTCCGAACGGCCGCGGGCACCTCCACGATCGTCGTGTCGATCTTCTACCTGCTGGCCCAGATGGCGGGTGCGGGCGTCCTGGTCTCGCTGCTCCTCGGCATCACCAGCGACGGCGGCAAGGTCGGCATCGTCGCCCTCGTCGGCGTCCTGATGATCGTGTACGTCACCATCGGCGGCATGAAGGGCACCACCTGGGTCCAGATGGTCAAGGCGGTGCTGTTGATCGTCGGCGCACTGCTGCTCACCTTCCTGGTGATGCTGAAGTTCAACTTCAACATCTCCGACCTGCTCGGCAAGGCCGCCGACAACAGCGGCAAGGGCACGCCCTTCCTGGAGCCCGGCCTCAAGTACGGCGCCACGTCCACGACCAAGCTGGACTTCATCTCCCTGGGCATGGCGCTGGTCCTGGGCACCGCGGGCCTGCCGCACATCCTGATCCGCTTCTACACCGTGCCCACGGCCAAGACCGCGCGGAAGTCGGTGAACTGGGCGATCGGCCTCATCGGCGGCTTCTACCTGATGACCCTCGCGCTGGGCTTCGGCGCCGCGGCGCTGATCAAACCGGAGGAGATCGTCGCCTCCAACAAGGCGGGCAATACGGCGGCACCCCTCCTGGCGCTGCATCTGGGAGGCGTCGACTCCAACTGGGGCGCCATCCTGCTCGCCTCCATCTCGGCCGTCGCCTTTGCCACGATCCTCGCGGTGGTCGCCGGTCTGACACTGGCCTCGTCCTCCTCGTTCGCGCACGACATCTACGCGAACGTCATCAAGAAGGGGCAGGCCACCGAGAAACAGGAGGTCAGCGCCGCGCGCTACGCGACGATCGCCATCGGTGCCATCTCCATCGGCCTGGGCGCCCTCGCCCGTGACCTGAACGTCGCCGGCCTGGTCGCGCTCGCCTTCGCGGTCGCCGCGTCCGCCAACCTGCCGACGATCCTCTACAGCCTCTTCTGGAAGCGGTTCACCACGCAGGGCGCGCTCTGGTCGATCTACGGCGGTCTGGTCACCGCGGTCGGCCTGGTGCTCTTTTCGCCGGTCGTCTCGGGCAAGCCCACGTCGATGTTCCCGGACGTCGACTTCCACTGGTTCGCGCTGGAGAACCCGGGCATCATCTCGATCCCGGTCGGCTTCCTGCTGGGCTGGCTGGGCACGATCCTGTCCAAGGAGGAGCCGGACACCGGCAAGTACGCCGAGCTGGAGGTTCGGTCCCTCACGGGCACGGGAGCGCACTGAGTCCGCACCGCCGACGGCCCCGTCGTAGACACTGGTAGATCACTACTGGTAGGTCCCTACGACGGGGCCGAGCCGTACCTCGTGTGATCCGGCCGATGTCGATGTCAGTGTCGTCACGTAGGCTCGCAGGTGTCTGAAAGATGTGATCCGGATCGAGGGAGGGGGCCTAGATGCTCATCGACACCTACGGCCGAGTGGCCACCGACCTGCGCGTCTCGCTGACGGACCGCTGCAATCTGCGGTGTACGTACTGCATGCCCGAAGAAGGCCTGCAGTGGCTGGCCAAACCCGATCTGCTCACGGACGACGAGATCGTCCGTCTCATCGACATAGCCGTCACCCGCCTCGGCATCACCGAGGTCCGCTTCACCGGCGGCGAGCCCCTGCTGCGCCCCGGTCTCGTGGGCATCGTCGAGCGGGTCGCCGCGCTGGAGCCGCGCCCCCGGATGTCCCTGACGACCAACGGCATCGGCCTCAAGCGCACCGCGACCGCCCTGAAGGCGGCGGGTCTGGACCGGGTCAACGTCTCGCTGGACACCCTGCGCCCCGACGTCTTCAAGACCCTCACCCGCCGCGACCGCCACAAGGACGTCATCGAGGGCCTTGAAGCCGCCCGCGACGTCGGCCTGACACCGGTCAAGGTCAACTCGGTCCTGATGCCGGGGCTGAACGCCGACGAGGCCCCGGACCTGCTCGCCTGGGCGGTGGAGCACGACTACGAGCTCCGCTTCATCGAGCAGATGCCCCTGGACGCCCAGCACGGCTGGAAGCGCGAGGGCATGGTCACCGCCGGTGACATCCTCGCCGCACTGCGCACGCGGTTCGAGCTCAGCGAGGAGGGCGCCGACGAGCGCGGCTCCGCCCCGGCCGAGCGCTGGCTCGTCGACGGCGGGCCGCACCGCGTCGGCGTGATCGCCTCGGTCACCCGCCCGTTCTGCTCGGCCTGCGACCGTACGCGCCTGACGGCCGACGGTCAGGTCCGCACCTGCCTGTTCGCCACCGAGGAGACCGACCTGCGGGCCGCGCTGCGCTCGGACGCCCCCGACGAGGAGATCGCCCGCATATGGCGGCTCGCGATGTGGGGCAAGAAGGCGGGCTCGGGGCTGGACGACCCCTCGTTCCTGCAGCCGGAGCGCCCGATGTCGGCGATCGGCGGCTGAGCCGACCCTTGCGGGACCCGGGCGGCTGCGCCAACGCACGCGGCACTCCGGCGGCCGGGCTAACCCTCGGTGGACTCCGGCGGCCGGCGGTCCTCCCACTCGTCGAGCTTCATGACGTCCTTCAGGAACCCGCGCACACCAAGGAACTTGGACAGATGCTCGCGGTGCTCCTCACACGCGAGCCACGTCTTGCGACGCTCCGGTGTGTGCAGCTTCGGGTTGTTCCAGGCGAGCACCCACACGGCATCGGCACGGCAGCCCTTGGCCGAGCACTGCGGTGTCACGGGGGAGGTATCGGGGAGCGGGAGAGTCACGACTCAACCCTAGACGGCCCCGAAAAGGCGACGCCGAGCAGCCACGGGGGGAGCTGCCCGGCGTCGGTCTGTCGCTCCGACGGGGGATGCGGAGCGCATACGAAGTATGTCACGGGTAACCCGTCGCCCGGCACCGGAACAACATGATTGATCTGAGCTTTTCTTGAGCTTGGTGCGCGGCCGGGTTCCGCTTTCGGAGGATCCTCCGTGGTCAGGACGGGGTCACGTCAGGTCGCGCGGCGTGCCCCGCAGGCGCGTCCCCGGCGGAGGCCGCGGCATCTTCCGGGACGTCCTCCGAGACGGATTCCGCGAAGCCGTCCTCACGCGGCGGAGCGATCATCGGACGGGTGGGGGCGGCGATGAACGTCGAGGGGAGCGAAGGCGCGTTCTCACGGCCCGCGTTGGCGATCACCACGGCGATGTAGGGGAGAACCAGCCCGAGCACCAGCGCGACGATGGCGACATGCCGCTCGACGTTCCACAGTGTGGCGGCGAGGATCACGGCGACCGTGCGGACGGACATCGAGATGACATAACGGCGCTGCCTGCCCCGTACGTCCTCGTCGAGCCCCTGCCTGGCCCCCGTGATCCGGAAGACCTGGACGTTGCTGTGCTTCCGCATCACGTTCCACCACCCGCTTGTGTCGGACGCTCCCCGGTCCGTACCCGGTCCGAACCCGGTCAAGGAAGCGGGTCCGAACAGGTTCCACGTTACGCCGCGGCTGCGTCGCATTCGAGACCGGGTCATGTCCTGACCGGCCGGACATGATGCGTCGTACCGCGTATGGCTCCGCCCGACATGCGCCGTATGGCGCACAGGCCGAGACTTGCCGTACTGCTCGCGCAGAGCCGTACTAGGAGGCAGACATGGGCTGGTTGTGGGCGATCATCGTCGGGTTCGTGCTGGGCCTGATCGCCAAGGCGATTATCCCGGGAAAGCAGCACAGCCCGCTCTGGCTGACCACCATCTTCGGCATCCTCGGCGCGATCGTCGGCAACGCGATCGCCCGTGCGGTCGGCGTGGGCGCCACCCGCGGCGTCGACTGGACGCGGCATCTGTTCCAGCTTGTGGCCGCGATCATCATCGTGTTCCTGGGCGACATGCTCTACATGGCGATCCGGGGCAAGAAGGTGCAGGCCTGACGGCACGACCGGAAGGTTCCGCGCTGCGACCGGCAGACGTGGCGGTATGACTCAGGGGGCGGGCCGTGACGGCGCCGCCCCCTGCACACATGCTCGGGATCAGCCGCCCGTGACCTCCACCGCGGCCAGGTTCTTCTTGCCCCGGCGCAGCACCAGCCAGCGCCCGTGCAGCAGGTCCTCCTTGGCGGGAGTCGCGTCCTCGGCGGCGACCTTCACGTTGTTCACGTACGCCCCGCCCTCCTTGACCGTGCGGCGCGCGGCGGACTTGCTCGCCACCAGGCCGACCTCCGCGAAGAGGTCCACGACAGGGCCGAGCTCGGCGGCCTGGATGTGCGGCACCTCGGAGAGGGCCGCGGCCAGCGTCCTCTCGTCGAGCTCGGCCAGCTCGCCCTGGCCGAAGAGGGCCCTGGACGCGGCGATCACGGCGGCCGTCTGGTCGGCGCCGTGCACCAGCGTCGTCAGTTCCTCGGCGAGCGCGCGCTGCGCGGCGCGGGCCTGGGGGCGCTCCTCGGTCTGCTTCTCCAGCTCTTCGAGTTCCTCGCGGGACTTGAAGGACAGGATCCGCATGTACGTCGAGACGTCCCGGTCGTCCACGTTCAGCCAGAACTGGTAGAACGCGTACGGCGTCGTCATCTCGGGGTCGAGCCAGATGGCGCCGCCCTCGGTCTTGCCGAACTTGGTGCCGTCCGCCTTGGTCATCAGCGGCGTCGCCAGTGCGTGCACATTGGCGTGCGGCTCCAGGCGATGGATCAGATCGAGGCCCGCGGTGAGGTTGCCCCACTGGTCGCTGCCGCCCTGCTGCAACGTGCAGCCGTAGCGCCGGTACAGCTCCAGGAAGTCCATGCCCTGCAGCAGCTGGTAGCTGAACTCCGTGTAGCTGATGCCTTCCTCGGACTCCAGGCGCCGGGCCACGGAGTCCTTCGTCAGCATCTTGTTGACGCGGAAGTGCTTGCCGATGTCCCGCAGGAACTCGATGGCCGACAGACCGGCCGTCCAGTCGAGGTTGTTCACCATGACCGCGGCGTTCTCGCCCTCGAAGGACAGGAACGGCTCGATCTGAGAGCGCAGCCGGGTCACCCAGTTCGCGACCGTCTCCGGATCGTTCAGCGTGCGCTCCGCCGTCGGGCGCGGGTCACCGATCTGGCCCGTCGCGCCGCCGACCAGGGCGAGCGGGCGCAGGCCCGCCTGCTGAAGACGGCGCATGGTCAGGACCTGCACCAGGTGGCCGACGTGCAGGCTGGCCGCGGTCGGGTCGAAGCCGCAATAGAACGTGACGGGACCGTCCGCGAGCGCCTTGCGCAAAGCATCTTCGTCAGTGGACAGGGCGAACAGGCCCCGCCACTTCAGCTCGTCGACGATATCCGTCACGGTTCTCGTATCTCCTTCGGTGGTCTCGTAATCAGGTACGAGGTTATACGCCCTGACTGACAGAGCTCATATTGAAGTCCGGCACCCGCAGGGCCGGCATCGCGGCCCTGGTGAACCAGTCGCTCCACTCCCGCGGCAGCGTCTTTTCCGTCCGCCCCGCCTCCGTGGCCCGCCCCAGCAGGTCCACCGGCGACTCGTTGAACCGGAAGTTGTTCACCTCGCCGACGACCTGGCCGTTCTCGACGAGGTAGACGCCGTCCCGGGTCAGCCCGGTCAGCAGCAGCGTCGCCGGGTCGACCTCGCGGATGTACCAGAGGCAGGTCAGCAGGAGACCGCGCTCGGTGGCGGCGACCATCTCCTCCAGGGAACGATCCGCGCCGCCGTCCAGGACGAGGTTGCCGATCGACGGCGTCACCGGAAGCCCGGTCAGGCCCGCGCTGTGCCGGGTGCTCGACAGGTGCTTCAGCTCGCCCTCGCGGATCCAGTCGGTGGCCGTGAGCGGCAGTCCGTTGTCGAACACGGACGCGTCGTCGCCCGAGGAGTGCGCGAGGACGAAGGGGGCGGTCTCCAGGCCCGGCTCGTTCGGGTCGCTGCGCAGCGTCAGCGGCAGTTCGGTGAGCTTCTCGCCGACACGGGTGCCGCCTCCGGGCTTGCTGAAGACGGTTCGGCCCTCCGCCGCGTCCCGGGCCGTCGCCGACCACATCTGGTAGATCAGCAGGTCCGCGACGGCGGTCGGCGGCAGCAGCGTCTCGTAGCGCCCCGCGGGCAGGTCGATGCGCCGCTCGGCCCAGCCGAGCCGTACGGCCAGCTCCGCGTCCAGCGCCGCCGGGTCGACGTCCTTGAAGTCCCGCGTGGACCGCCCGGCCCACGCCGACCGCGTACGGTCCGGCGACTTGGCGTTGAGCTCCAGCGTGCCCTTGGGCTGGTCGTGCCGCAGGCGCAGCCCCGTCGACGTACCGAGATAGCTGGAGACGAGTTCGTGGTTGGCGAACCCGTAGAGCTCGCGGCCGCCCGCACCCGCGCGTGCGAACGATTCGCCGAGCGCCGGCGCGAAGTCCGCGAAGACGGCGGACGAGGTCTCGGCGGGCGCGTCCGTGAAGTCGGGGGATTCCGGCACGCCGGTGACCAGCGGCTGGGCGTCCTCGGCGGGACCGGCGCCGCGCGCGGCGGCTTCGGCGGCCCGCACCAGCGGCTCCAGCTCGTCGGCGGTCACCGCCGAGCGCGAGACGACCCCGGACGCCGTGCCCTCGCGGCCGTCGACGGTGGCGATCACGGTCAGTGTGCGCCCGCGCGTGACCCCGTTCGTGGTCAGCGCGTTGCCGGCCCAGCGCAGGTTGGCGGTCGACTCCTCGTCGGCGATCACCACGCAGCCGTCGGCGCGGGAGAGTTCGAGGGCGCGCTCGACGACCTCGTGCGGCTTGTTCGTACGGGCGCTCATCGACCGGCCTCCTGGGTCGTGTTGAGGATGTTGACACCCTTGAAGAGGGCGGACGGGCAGCCGTGCGAGACCGCCGCGACCTGGCCCGGCTGGGCCTTGCCGCAGTTGAAGGCACCGCCCAGGACATACGTCTGCGGGCCGCCCAGCGCGGCCATCGAACCCCAGAAGTCGGTGGTCGTCGCCTGGTACGCGACATCGCGCAGCTGACCGGTGATCCGGCCGTTCTCGATCTTGAAGAAGCGCTGCCCGGTGAACTGGAAGTTGTAGCGCTGCATGTCGATGGACCAGGACCGGTCGCCGACGACATAGATGCCGCGGTCGACGCCCCCGATGAGGTCCTCCGTCGACATCCCGGCCGGATCCGGCTGCAGGGACACATTGGCCATGCGCTGCACGGGCACATGCCCGGGGGAGTCGGCGTATGCGCAGCCGTTGGACCGCTCGAAGCCGGTGAGCTTCGCGATGCGCCGGTCCAGCTGGTAGCCGACGAGCGTCCCGTCCTTGACGAGGTCCCAGGACTGCCCCGCCACACCCTCGTCGTCGTACCCGATGGTCGCGAGGCCGTGCTCGGCGGTCCGGTCACCGGTGACGTTCATCATCTCGGAGCCGTACTTCAGCTTGCCCAGCTGGTCGAAGGTGGCGAAGGAGGTCCCGGCGTACGCGGCCTCGTAGCCGAGCGCCCGGTCCAGCTCGGTGGCATGGCCGATGGACTCGTGGATGGTCAGCCACAGGTTGGAGGGGTCGACGACGAGGTCGTACACGCCCGCCTCGACGCTCGGCGCCCGCATCTTCTCGGCCAGCAGCTCAGGGATCTGCCCGAGCTCGGACTCCCAGTCCCAGCCGGTGCCCGTCAGGTACTCCCAGCCGCGCCCGACCGGCGGCGCGAGGGTCCGCATGGAGTCGAACTCGCCGCTGGACTCGTCGACGGAGACGGCGGTGAGCTGGGGGTGCAGCCGCACGCGCTGCTGAGTGGTCACGGTCCCGGCGGTGTCGGCGTAGAACTTGTTCTCGTGCACGGTCAGCAGCGAGGCGTCGACGTGATTGACGCCGTCGGCCGCCAGCAGCCGCGCGCTCCAGTCCGTGAGCAGCCCCGCCTTCTCCTCGTCCGGCACGGAGAAGGGATCGATGTCGTACGCGGAGACCCATGTCTTCTCGGCGTGCACCGGCTCGTCCGCGAGCTCCACGCGTTCGGCGGACCCGGCCGCCTTGATCACCTGGGCGGACAGCTTGGCCATCGCCACGGCCTGCGACGCCACCTTCGCCGCGGCGTCCATCGTCAGATCCACGCCCGACGCGAACCCCCAGGTCCCGCCGTGCACCACGCGCACCGCGTACCCCAGATCCGTGGTGTCCGACGACCCGGCGGGCTTGGCGTCCCGCAGCCGCCAGGCCGCGCTGCGCACCCGCTCGAAGCGGAAGTCCGCGTGTTCGGCGCCCAGCGCCCGCGCCCGCGCGAGCGCGGCGTCGGCCAGGGCGCGCAGCGGTAGCGCCGTGAAGGCTTCGTCGATGGAATGAGGCACCGAGGTCTCCCTGCTGTCGTGGCCTGTCGGTCCGATCATGTCGCGCGGGCGGGCCCGGCGGCCACGTCTTTCCCGGGCAGGCCGCAACTTTCGGTCGGTCGACCATGGCTTTCTGTAGGGATCCGACAGTGAGTCCCCGATCCCACTGTCGGTGCCCGATTCTCCACGAGGCGGACGGGACCGATAGGTTTTCGATGAAGGCGCCTGACTTGCAGGGTTCCATTCCGCTATTGAAAGGGT
This sequence comes from Streptomyces albiflavescens, assembly GCF_014645835.1. GTDB lineage: Bacteria > Actinomycetota > Actinomycetes > Streptomycetales > Streptomycetaceae > Streptomyces > Streptomyces albiflavescens. Next base: position 24,216 of record NZ_BMMM01000007.1, on the reverse strand, counting down.
GATCCGTTGAGCCGCTCGGTTCTCGTCACCGGAGGCAACCGGGGCATCGGCCTCGCCATCGCCCGCGCGTTCGCCGATGCCGGCGACAAGGTCGCGATCACATACCGCTCCGGTGAGCCGCCGGCCGGCTTCCTCGCCGTCAAGTGCGACATCACCGACACCGAGCAGGTGGAGCAGGCCTACAAGGAGATCGAGGCCGAGCACGGCCCGGTCGAGGTCCTCGTCGCCAACGCCGGCGTCACCAAGGACCAACTGCTGATGCGCATGTCCGAGGAGGACTTCACCTCGGTCATCGACACCAACCTCACCGGCGCCTTCCGCGTCGTCAAGCGCGCCAACCGCGGCATGCTGCGCGCCAAGAAGGGCCGCGTCGTCCTCATCTCGTCGGTCGTCGGGCTGCTCGGCTCGGCGGGGCAGGCGAACTACGCGGCCTCCAAGGCCGCCCTGGTCGGTTTCGCGCGCTCACTCGCCCGAGAGCTCGGCTCGCGCAACATCACGTTCAACGTCGTCGCGCCCGGTTTCGTCGACACGGACATGACCCAGGCACTCACCGACGACCAGCGTGCGAACATCGTGTCGCAGGTGCCGCTGGGCCGGTACGCGCAGCCCGAGGAGATCGCCGCGACGGTGCGGTTCCTCGCCTCGGACGACGCCTCGTACATCACTGGAGCCGTCATCCCCGTTGACGGCGGACTGGGAATGGGTCACTGAACACCATGAGCGGAATTCTCGAGGGCAAGCGCGTCCTGATCACCGGTGTGCTGATGGAGTCCTCCATCGCCTTCCACACCGCCAAGCTGGCCCAGGAGCAGGGCGCCGAGATCATCCTGACCGCGTTCCCGCGGCCCACGCTGACCGAGCGCATCGCCAAGAAGCTCCCCAAGCCCACCAAGGTCATCGAGCTCGACGTCACCAACGACGAGCACCTCGCCCGCCTGGCCGACGTCGTCGGCGAGGAGCTGGGCGGCCTCGACGGCGTCGTCCACTCCATCGGCTTCGCGCCGCAGGACGCCCTCGGCGGCAACTTCCTGAACACGCCCTTCGAGTCGGTCGCCACGGCCATGCACGTCTCGGCGTTCTCCCTGAAGTCGCTGACCATGGCCTGCCTGCCGCTGATGCAGAACGGCGGCTCCGTCGTCGGCCTGACCTTCGACGCGCAGTACGCCTGGCCGCAGTACGACTGGATGGGCCCGGCCAAGGCCGCGCTGGAGGCCACCAACCGCTACCTCGCCCGCGACCTGGGCAAGCAGAACGTGCGCTCCAACCTCATCTCGGCGGGCCCGATCGGCTCGATGGCCGCGAAGTCCATCCCGGGCTTCAGCGAGCTTGCCGCGGTGTGGGACTCCCGCGCACCCCTGGAGTGGGACCTCAAGGACCCGGAGCCGGCCGGGCGCGGTGTCGTCGCCCTGCTGAGCGACTGGTTCCCGAAGACCACGGGCGAGATCATCCACGTGGACGGCGGTCTGCACGCCATCGGCGCCTGATTTCCTCCGCGAGGCCGACGCCCCGTTTCCCGCAGCGTGCGGGGACCGGGGCGTCCCCCATTTGGCCCATCCGGCCGGGCGGCCCGGGCGCCGCACCGCGCACGCTGGAAGTACGCACCGCCCCGCAGCCGTACGGCCGAGGAGGTCCCCTTGTGCGCCTGTCCCGCCGCTTCGCCCCGGTGTTCGCCGCTGTCGCTCTGGTGATGGCTCTGCCGTACGACGCTACGCCCCACGCGCGCGTGGAGGCCGGAAAACCCGCTGGCCCGCAGCTCTTCGGCGCCGAGTGCCGCACCAGCGTCACCGGCTCCCGCGTGGTCGCCTACTGCCACAACCCGTACCCGGAGACCGACCGGGTCAGCCTGCACATCGAGTGCGCCCGCTGGTGGGACCTCGACACCGACAGCACCCTCGTCGACACCGCGCCCGCCGCCACGGTGCGGCTCACCGGCCGGTGCTGGAAGGAGATCAGTTCGGTCTGGATCAGCCACCAGAGGTGAGGTCCGGGTCCTGCCCGCCGAGCCGTCCCGGACGGCACAGGAACGGATAGCCCGCGGCCTCCGTGGCGGCTGCCTGCGCGTCGCCCGCCCGGATCGCGTCGACCAGCCGGGCGTGGTCCATGTACGTCTCCGGCGTCAGCTTCTCGCCGACGTCCTCGCGCAGCCAGTCGCGCAGCACCTCGCCCAGGTCCGCGTACATCGCCGTCATGACGTCGTTGTGGGACGCGGCCACGACCGCCAGGTGGAACGTCGCGTCGGCGGTCACGAAGGCCTCCGCGTCGCCCGACTCCCACGCTTCCTCCCGGCGCGCGAGGAGCGCGTCCAGCTGCTTCAGATCGCGCTCGGTGCGCCGCTCGGCGGCCAGCTTCGCGGCGCTCGACTCCAACGTGGAGCGCAGCTCGGCGATGTGCCGCGGCTCGGCGTCCGCGAAGCGGCGGTGCATCACGCCCGCCAGCTCGCTGGTCGCCACGACGTAGGTGCCGGACCCCTGGCGGATGTCGAGCAGGCCGTTGTGGGCGAGGGCGCGGACGGCCTCGCGGACCGTGTTGCGGGCGACGCCGAGTTGCTCGACCAGCTCCGGTTCGGTGGGGATGCGGGAGCCCACCGGCCACTCGCCCGAGGCGATCTGGTTCCGCAGCTCGGCGATGACCTGCTCGGACAGTGCCGAACGGCGGGGGTGGCTCAACGGCATGGCGGTCCTTCGTACGGGCGGCCCGGGGTCGTCGGTCGCGCGGGGCCGGAGGCTCCGGACATTAACGCAAGGGGATTGGACAGCCAATCATCCCATGATTCTATGATGGGCGACATGACTGGCGAGGAGACCCGGACGATGACGTCCACACCGATACGCAGCTCCGCCGAGAGCGTGGAGTCCCCGCCGTCCTCCACGCGCGCGTGGAGGACGCGACTCGTGGTCGTCGGCATCGTCCTCACCGCGCTCAATCTCCGCCCGGCCATCACGAGCTTCGGTGCCCTCCTCGAAGAGGTGCGCGACGGGCTCGGCATGAGCGGCAGCGTCGCCGGAGTGCTCACCTCCGTACCACCGCTCTGCTTCGCCGTTTTCGGCGTCATGGCACCGCGGCTCGCCCGCCGCTTCGGGCCCGGCGCGGTCGTCTGCGCCGGCATGGTCGCCATCACGGCGGGCCTGGCGATCCGGCCGTACGCCGGGAACACGGCCCGCTTTCTGGCCGCCAGCGCCCTCGCACTCATGGGCATCGCCGTCAGCAACGTCCTGATGCCAGTGATCGTCAAGCGCTGGTTCCCGGACCGGGTCGGCTCCATGACCGGGCTGTACTCGATGGCCCTCGCGCTCGGCACCTCGGCCGCCGCCGCGGTGACCGTGCCCATGACCGACGCCCTGGGCGGCAGCTGGAAGTCCGGGCTCGCGGTGTGGGCGGGGCTCGCGGCGGCGGCCGTGGTGCCGTGGATTCTGCTCGTACGCGCGCGGGGTGCCGATTCCGAGGGCGGTGCCGCCGGTCTGCGTCCCGGTACCGGGACCGGTGCCGACGGCCGGAGTCCCGATACCGGTCCCGGCTCGCCCGCTCGACAGGAGCCCGACGGGCTGCGCATCACCCGCAGCCGAACCGCCTGGGCGCTGGCCGTCTTCTTCGGGCTCCAGGCCACCGCCGCGTACATCACCATGGGCTGGATGGCGCAGATCTTCCGCGACGCCGGAGTCGCGGCCGGGACCGCCGGACTGCTCCTCGCGGTCACGATGGTGATGGGCGTGCCGCTGGCCTTCGTCATTCCGCGCCTCGCCACGCGGCTGCCCCACCAGGGGCCGATCGTGGTCGCGCTCGGCGCCTGCGGACTCGCCGGATACGCGGGCCTCTACTTCGCCCCGGCGAGTGGCGCCTGGGCCTGGGCCCTGCTGCTCGGCGTCTCCAACTGCGCCTTCCCGCTGGCCCTCACCATGGTCGGCATGCGGGCCAGGACCGGCGCGGGCGTCGCCAAGCTCTCGGCGTTCGCCCAGAGCACCGGCTACCTCCTCTCGATCCCGGGCCCTCTGCTGGTAGGCGTGCTCTACCAGCAGAGCGGCGGCTGGGGCCTGCCGCTGGCGCTCATGGCCGGGCTGATGGTCCCGCAGATCGGGGTGGGCATTCTGGCGGGCCGCAACCGCACGGTGGAGGACGAGGCCGCACGCCGACCCCACCCCTGAGGGGGCGGACGAAGGGTGCGAGACTGGCGGTATGCCAGTGCTCGAACCGAATCCCCCCAACGGCCAGAAGAAGATGTTGCTCGTCTTCGGCACGTTCCTCGCCATCACCGTGATCATCGGCATCATCGCGACGATCGCCTCGCCCTGACGTGCCCGCCCACCACCGATGGTGGGGCTAACCCCCCATCCCCTAGGGGGTGAGTGTCAGGGTCAAGTGGGTGGATCACCGGATGGGTTGAGGGCCGCGGATTCCGTAACTTCGAGATTGTGACCGCGAGGACGCGGACCACGGAGCACTCGAAGCCACGGAGGCGTCATGTCGGCCCGTACGTACACCCGGCCTCACCCGGCGACCTCGGGCCGCGTCGACATCCGGCTGCCCTGGTGGGCCCTCGCCCTGCCGACGCTCGCCTTCGTCACCCTGCTGCTTCTGATACTCAACCCGGTGGACGCGCACGCCGCGGGCGGCGACGCGGCGATCACCCAGGTCTTCGAGCACGTCCAGCACACGGTGCTGCACCAGGCGCCCTGAGCGTCCCCCGTCGGGCCGTGCCGGACTGCCTCGTCACCCCTGCTGGGGGAGCGCGTCAACTCCCTGCGCCACATGGCCTGTTTCATGCGAAGCTGGGATGCATGAGCGTCGCAGAACCCCGCAGGATTGTTCTCTTCCGGCATGCGAAAGCCGACTGGCCACAGATGTCCGACCACGAGCGGCCCCTCGCCGACCGGGGCCGCATGGAAGCCGCCGTCGCCGGACGCAAGCTGGCCGACACCGGCATTCCCGTCGATCTGGCCCTCTGCTCCACCGCGACCCGGACCCGCGAGACCTGGAAGATCGCCGTCCATGAGCTCGCGCACCGGCCGAAAACGGTCTATGAGGAGCGGCTCTACGAAGCCTCGCCCGGCGAGCTGATCTCCGTGCTCAACGAAATCCCCGACGACGCGCAGAACGTGGTCCTGATCGGCCACAACCCGGGCGTGCACGGCCTCGCCGAGGTCCTGGCGGGCCGGGCCGAGGGCGACACCCGCACCCGGATGAACGACCACGGGTTTCCCGCGGCCGCCTTCGCCGTGCTCACCTTCGACGGCTCCTGGAAGTCCCTGGAGCCCGGAGTGGCCGACCTGATCGACTACTGGGCACCGACCGAGTAACCGACGTCCACGGGATGGGGCCCGGCACCATGACGGTGCCGGGCCCCATCCGTGCAGAGGGGCTCAGTGGTCGCCCAGGTGCATGTCCGCCGCCTCGACCTCTTCGCGGGTGACGCCCAGCAGATACAGCACCGTGTCCAGGAAGGGGAAGTTCACCGCGGTGTGCGCGGCCTGGCGCACGACCGGCTTGGCGTTGAAGGCGACGCCGAGACCGGCCGCGTTGAGCATGTCTAGGTCATTGGCGCCGTCGCCGATCGCCACGGTCTGGGCGAGCGGCACGCCGGCCTCCGCGGCGAAGCGGCGCAGCAGCCGCGCCTTGCCCGCCCGGTCCACGATCTCGCCGGTGACCCTGCCGGTCAGCTTGCCGTCGACGATCTCCAGCGTGTTGGCCTGCGCGAAGTCGAGCCCGAGCCGTTCCTTGAGGTCATCGGTGACCTGAGTGAACCCGCCCGAGACGACGCCGACTTGGAAGCCGAGCCGCTTCAGCGTACGGATCAGCGTGCGCGCCCCCGGCGTGAGCCGCACCTCCTCGCGCACCTTGTTCACCACCGAGCCGTCCAGCCCCTTCAGGAGGGCCACGCGCGCGTGCAGCGACTGCTCGAAGTCCAGCTCCCCGCGCATCGCGGCCGCCGTCACCTCGGCGACCTCGGCCTCGCAACCGGCGTGCGCGGCGAAGAGCTCGATCACCTCGTCCTGGATGAGCGTCGAGTCCACGTCCATCACCACGAGACGCTGGGCCCGCCGGTGCAGCCCCGCCGCGACCACCGCGATGTCGACACCGAGTGCCGAGGCCTCGGTCACCAACGCGGTGCGCAACGTCTCGGTCTCCGTGCCGGACACGGCGAACTCGACGGCCGTCACCGGGTACTTGGCCAGCCGGAAGATACGGTCGATATTGCCGCCGATCTTCGTGATCCGCGCGGCGATCGCCGCAGTCGACTCCGCGGTGAGCGGGTGCCCGAGCACGGTGACGAGCGAACGTCCGAGTCCGCGCGGCCGGTTGTCGCCCCTGCCGGAGATGATCTCCGCCTGCATCTTCATCGACTCCGCCCAGCTGTGGACGGTCGCCCGCAGATCACCCTCCAGCCCGGAGGGCGGCTCGGTCACGAGCGCGCACAGCACGATCCGGCCACGGGTGACGACCTGCTCGATGTCGACCACGTCGACGGAGTAGGCGGCGAGGGTGTCGAAGAGTCCGGCCGTGATGCCGGGCCGGTCCTTGCCGAAGATCTTGACGAGGAGAGTGGGGACGTCAGAGGTCTGCGAAGCGCTCATGGTGCCTCCCACCGTATCCGGCACCCAGTGCCCTCCGCCCGCGCGGTCCGCCCTGCGGACAGTGAACTCTGGGTGACACCGGCCGTCGCCGCCACCGTACGTCGGCGGGTGGCCCACCCGAGGGCCCCAAGCCGGGGTCTTCTCGCCCCCTACCCGTCCCCGGAGGCTCTGCCGTCAGCCCCCCGCATCGGCCTGCGAAGACCTCGCCCTCAGCGCCGGGCGGGCGCAACCCGCCCGCCCGGCGCAGGCACGTCACCGCCCCCGAGGCCTCCGCGGCACGTCACCGACCCCCCCGAGGCCTCCGCGGCGAAGGAGGAGCCCCCTCCTCCGGCGGCGGTGGCGGGGGAGGAGGAGGCCCCTCTCCGCCCCGTGACCGTGGCCCCCGCGCCGGAGGCCTCTGCGGCGGAGGAGCCCCGATCGGCCCTACCACCGTAGGCGCGCCATATACATCCCCAGGCGGCCGCTCGCCGCTGCGCGGCCCCGCGTCCCCGGGCGGCCGCTCGCCCCTGCGCGGCCCCGCGTCCCCGGGCGGCCGCTCGCCCCTGCGCGGCCCCGCATCCCCTGGCTCGCGCAGCTCGTCGGGCAGTCGCAGATACGGATTGGTGTGGGGATTCGGCGGACGGTACGAGGCCTGGGGACTGTACGGTCCGGGCTCCCCGGCGAGCACGGGGTACTCGGCCGCGGGCACCGAGCCGCCCGCGTCACCCAGTGCCAGCGGCGCCGCCCGCCGCCCCGCGGCCCCGCTCGCGTACGCCAGCAGCGCCCCCGCCGCCCCCGCCCCCGCACCCCACACGGCGCCGAGCAGCAGCGCCATGCCCAGGTGCCCGTGCAACTCGATCCCGGCACCGAACGCGTCGAAGCCGAGCACCGACAGCGAGGCGTCCGCGGACACCTCCGTCAGCCATGCGAGCAGCGGCAGTGCCAGCGCCGTCACGACCCCCAGACGAAGAGCGCAGCGCCCTGCGAAACCGAGGGCACCGCCGCCCCGTACATCTGTGGCACCCGCAGCTCCCGCGACGGCGGCACCCGGCCCCCGTACAAAAGGCGTACGCGCGGCGGCCAGGACGCCCGCGAACAGCATCATCACCGCGGTCGCCACCCCCAACAGCCACACGCGGCCGTCGAGTTCGGCGAGTCGGCCCAGCGTGACGGGCTGGTCGGAGTCGACGCTCAGCAGCTTGTCCAGAGGGTCGGGGAGCAGCTTGGCGAGCTCGCCCGTGGCCTTGCCGTCCCAGGGGACGAAGAGGCCGATGGGGATGCCGAGCCACACGCCGTTGGGCGCGCCGAGCAGGGCCGCGCCCGCGATCCGCTGGGGGTGGGCGTCGCCGATCGCCGCGTACGCAGCCGCCGCGAGCCCGGCCAGGACCGCCACCAGCAACACGCTGACGAGCGCGGAGGCTGCGGGGCGCACCACCCGGTGCGCGGCTTCCCAGCCGCGCGGCAGCGGCGTACGCCGGGAGGCCAGCAGGGCGATCACCAGGATGCCGGCCGCCCAGGCCGCGCCCCCGAGCAGCGTGGGCACGGTGTCGACCGTGAACCCCACGGCGGCCTTCGCGTTCACGAGATCGCCGATTTTGTCGGGCAGCAGCCCGCCGAGGTCTCCGAGCCCGCCGGGGAGCTTGTCCGTGATGTCGCCGAGCCCGCCGCCGCCCGTGACCTTGTCGAGCCCGAGCTTGCTCCCGTCGATCGTGATGATGTCGTGACCGGCCCAGGCGAGCCCGCCCAGCGTCGCCACGAAGAGCACGACCACCGTGCCCGCGCGCGCGAGGAGTTCGAAGGGCGCGATCACAACTCCCGCCCCGCGCAAGGACCGTAGGAAGAACCAGGACATGAGGAGCGCGCCGACCAACCCCACACCCAGCGGCGTGATCTGCATCGCCGTGTGCGCCTCCGCTCCTTTCAGGCCGAAGGCCGACACGTCGCCGGACGGCTTGACCGCGCCATTGGCCCCAAGTGCCACCACCGCTGCGGTCATCGGCCCGAGCGAGCCCGCCGCGTCGGCCCCGAGCAGATGCAGCCCGAGCGCGGCCGTGCCCGCCATTCCGATCAACGCCCAGCTCACAGAGGCGATCGCGGACAGCAGTACGTCCCCCCAGGGCACACTACTGGCGCTCCCGCCGTGGTCCGCGGTCTCGATACTCATCGTCAGACCCCCCGATCCGCGCCGCGGCGATCCACCGCGGATGTCCCCCTCGCGTGGGATTACCACTCTCCGGGCCGGTTTCAACCCCGTCAACGGAAACGGGCAACCCGCCCGAACGCTTCCTTCACATAGCCCGACTTTCGGTCAGGGGGCTCCTACTGAAATAGTTCCCGACGATGTTCGACATCCCTAGACTCCCTGTGATGGGGGTAACTCGGGGGACTACTCAGTGGGGCATGGAGTGCCGGAACTCGTACTGGAATTGAATGGACGGACCTGGACGCTCGACGCGTCCAGGCCATACGCCCTCGGACGTGATCCGCAGGGGGACATCGTGCTCGACGACGCCAGGGTCTCCTGGCGTCACGCCACGATCAGCTGGGGCGGCCGCAGTTGGGTCATCGAGGACCACGGCAGCACCAACGGCACGTTCGTGCAGGGGCAGCGGATCCACCAGATGGAGATCGGCCCCGGCTCAGCCGTGCACCTCGGCAACGCGACCGACGGACCGCGCCTGAACCTGTCCGGCGCCGCGGCCTCCGTCGCGCAGCCCGAGCAGCAGCCGTACGCGGCGCAGGGCGCGAGCCCCGGCTGGGCTCAGCAGCCGACGCCGCAGCAGCAGGCACCGGAGCAGGGCTGGCAACAGCCGCAACAGGCGGCGAACATCCCGCCGCAGCAGGGACCCGGTGGTGGCGCGGGGGCGCCGCCGGTCTACGGCGACCGCAGCCCCACCACGTTCCACCAGTTCTCGCTCGGCCGCGTGATGCGCATCGGTCGTGCGCTGGAGAACGAGCTGGTCGTCTCCGATCTCCAGGTCTCGCGCCACCACGCCGAGTTCCACGCGACACCCGACGGCCGCTTCGAGATCCGCGACCTCGGCTCGCACAACGGCACGTACGTCAACGGTATGCCGATCGCCAAGGGCGGCTCGGCGCTGCTCGGCCCGAACGACATCGTCGGCGTCGGTCACTCGACGTTCCGTCTGGTCGGCGACCGCCTCGAGGAGTTCGTCGACACCGGTGAGGTCTCCTTCTCGGCCCGCCATCTGACGGTCACGGTCGACGGCGGCAAGCAGATCCTCAAGGACGTCTCCTTCGGCGTGCCCGAGAAGTCGCTCATCGCGGTCATCGGTCCGTCCGGCTCCGGCAAGTCGACGCTCCTGAAGGCGCTCACGGGCTACCGCCCCGCCAACCAGGGTGACGTCCTCTACGACAACCGGAACCTGTACAAGCAGTTCGCCGAGCTGCGCCAGCGCATCGGTCTGGTCCCGCAGGACGACATCCTGCACAAGGAACTCACCGTCAAGAAGGCCCTCAAGTACGCGGCCAAACTGCGCTTCCCCGCGGACACCACGACCGAGGAGCGCGAGGCCCGCATAGACGAGGTGCTGCGCGAGCTGAAGCTGGACATCCACAAGGAGAAGAAGGTCACCTCCCTCTCCGGTGGCCAGCGCAAGCGTGTCTCCGTGGCCCTGGAGCTGCTCACCAAGCCGTCGCTGATCTTCCTGGACGAGCCGACCTCCGGCCTCGACCCGGGCATGGACCGCGACGTCATGCAGCTGCTGCGCGGCCTCGCCGACGACGGGCGTACGGTGCTCGTCGTCACGCACTCCGTGGCCGAGCTGGCGATCTGCGACAAGCTCCTGGTGATGGCGCCCGGCGGCTCCGTCGCCTACTTCGGCCCGCCGGAGGAGGCGCTGAACTTCTTCGGCTACGAGACCTGGGCCGACGTCTTCTCCGCCTTCGAGAACTACCGCGACTACGACTGGGCGGGCCGCTGGAAGGGCTCGCAGCACTACCAGATGTACGCCGCGGACATCGACGCGGTCGCCCCGCAGTCGACGCAGATGCCGCCGCCGCAGGCGATGAAGCCGCCGAAGCCGCAGAGCTGGGGCTCCCAGCTGATGACCCTGATCCGCCGCTATGTCTCGGTGATCGCCTCCGACAAGGGCTTCCTGGCGCTGACGGTGATCCTGCCGGCGGTGCTGGGCGCGGTGAGCCTGCTCATCGACTCGGACAAGACCCTGCTGGTCAACCCGATCATCACGAAGCAGGGCTTCCACGTTGCCAACGGCACGGCCACGACGGTGCTCCTGATCCTCGCGGTCGGTGCGTGCTTCGCCGGCGCCGCCAACTCCGTCCGCGAGCTGATCAAGGAGCGGGTGATCTACGAGCGGGAGCGCGCGACGGGTCTGTCGCGTTCCGCGTATCTGATGTCCAAGGTCATCGTCCTCGGCGTGATCACCATGCTGCAGGGTGCCTTGATCGGCGCCATCGGCTTCGGCAGCCGCACGGTCCCGAAAGAGGGCCTGATCCTGACGAGCCTGCCCAAGGTCGAGCTCACCATCCCGATCATGGCCCTCGGCTTCGCGTCGATGATGTTCGGCCTGGTGATCTCCTCGCTGGTGAAGACCGCCGAGAAGACCATGCCGCTGCTGGTCATGTTCGCGATCGTCCAGGTCGTCTTCACCGGCTGTCTGTTCATCCTGAACGGCACGCCCGGCGTCAACCAGTTCTCATACCTGATGCCGGCCCGCTGGGCTGTCGCCGCCTCCGGTACCACGCTGGACTTCAACAACATCTTCCCGAACCAGGACGACCCGAGCAGCACGGACCCGCTGTGGGACCACACGGCCGGGGCCTGGACCCTGGACATGGTCGCCCTGATCGTCCTCGGCGTGCTCTGCGGCTTCTTCGTGGCTCGCTTCCTGCGTCGCCACGAGCCCGAAGTCATGCGGAAGTAATCGCTCAGGCACGGCGGAAGGGCGGCACCCCATCGGGGGTGCCGCCCTTCCGCGTACGTGTCGGAGCTCCGCGCTCGCCTCAGTACGCGCTGTTGACGTTGTCCATCGAGCCGTACTTGTCGGCCGCGTAGTTGCAGGCGGCCGTGATGTTGGCGACCGGGTCGTAGATGTTCCACGAGGTGCCAGGCACGTGGTACGCCTTGAACGTCGGCGGGATGACCTGGAGCAGGCCCTTCGACGGGATGCCGTTGATGGCGTTGATGTCCCAGTCGTTGATGGCCATCGGGTTGCCGGAGGACTCACGCATGATGTTGCGGTGCAGACCGTTGTAGGAACCCGGGATGCCGTGCTTCTTCATGATGTCCAGGGACTGGCGGATCCAGCCGTCGAGGTTGTTGGCGTACGTCTTCACCGCGACGGTCTGGACCGTGGGGCGCTGCGCGGAGCGGCTCACGGCCTGCACGGTGACGCGGGCCTCCTCGGCCTTCTTCTCCGCGGCGGCCTCGGCGGCGGCCTTCTTCTTCGCGGCGGCAGCGGCGTCGGTGGCGGCCTTCTTCTTCGCGGCGGCAGCGGCTGCGTCGGCAGTCTTCTTCTTCGCGGCGGCAGCGGCGTCGGCGGCCGCCTTCTTCTTCGCCGCGATGGCCTGGGCCTTCAGGTCGGCGCCGGCCAGCTGGTCCGTGATGCTGGCCTTCACATCCTTGATCGGCTGCTCGCTGTAGGCGACCTGAGCCGTGGAGGCGGCGTCGGTCATGACGGTCTGGGAGTTGGCGGGGACCAGAGAGAAGGCGAGAGCGGCGGCACCGAGGGTCGAGAGACCGGCGATCGAAAGCTTGTGAGCCTTGGACAGCTTCGGACTATGACCAGGAGTGTTGACGTTCTTGGACATCACTGATGGACCTCTTCGAATAGCGCGGAGGTCGCTCTCGGTCCGGCGGGGACAGAGTGTTTCCGGAACAAGCGCCCCGGGGCGGAACCCGCGGTGCGCTGAGCGACAGGGGCAATTCTTAGCGGCCGCAAAATGCTGTGGCAAAGGTGTGACGTACGAAGCCGGGTAGTGGACGCGGAAAGGGCAAAACGGGGCAGACTGTCACGTCTGCCCCGCTCATGGGGGGTCGCTTTATCTCCTATGTCCGTTCGTACGTGATGTGCGCCCTATGTGCGGGCTCACATCGGCCGGGTGCCCATCTCACCAGCAGTTGCTGGAGCAATGCTCAGAGTGAGGGGCCTCGCTCGGGAGGATGAGGTGCACGTCCCCGAACTCGTGCCAGAGGTAGAGCCCGCGCAGTGCCTCGTCGTAGCTGCGGTCGATCGCCGCCCCTCCCGCGATCGCCTCCAGCATCAGCAGATGCGAGGCCTCCGGCTCGTGCAGCCCGGTCAGCAGCCCGTCGACGACCCGCACCCCGCGCTCCGGCGTCACCACGAGATCGGTCCAGCCCGTCGCCGCCCGGACCACCCCGTCGGGGCCCGTCGCGGACTCGACGGCACGCACGGCCGTCGTGCCGACCGCGATGATCCGGCCGCCCCCGGCCTTCGCCGCGTTGATCAGCCGCGCCGACGCCTCGGGCACCCCGTACCGCTCCGGATACGGCGGCTCATGGGCCTCGGCCGACGCCACTCCCGTGTGCAGCGTGATCGGCGCGAACTGCACACCCCGGCTCACCAGCTCCGCCACCATGCGCGCGGTGAAGGGGCGCGCAGCGCTCGGCATCTCCGCGCTGCCCGCGCCATCGGCGGACGGCAGCGCGAACACCGTCTGGTACACGGACAGCGGCTGGTCCTTGTCTGTATAGGAGTAGCGAATGGGCCGCCCGTGCCGCCGCAGCAGCCCCAGGACGTCCCCGTCCGACACCCGCGCCCACCACAGCCGTGGGCTCCTCGGGGCCAGCGGCTCCTCCAGTACGAGGCGTACGTCCCCGGCGAGGCGCACCTCTGTTCCCGCGGGCCCGCCCGCACGCGCGCGCGTGGTTCCTCTACCGTCGGGATCCCGCAGCTCGACCGCCCACCGCCCGTCGTCGCCGCGCGTGGAGAAATGCACCACCACGCGCGCGTGCCCGATCCGTGCGTCGACGGCGGCCGCCAGGGTGGCGGAGGTGTTGACGACCAGCAGATCCCCGGCCTTCAGCTGCCGGGGCAGCTCCACGAACTCGTGATGCGACACCTCGGTGCCACGCGAAACCAGCAGCCGTACGGAATCCCGGTCGAGCCCGGGCCCCCGCTGCTCGGCCGGCACCCGCGCCGACAGCTCCTCCGGAACCCTCCCCCACTCTCGACTGCGCTCGGACGGGGGGACCCGCATCGCGGTCGTCATCGCTCCTCCAGCAGAGCCGGGGCGCCGTAACGACCACTGGCCGGCCGCTCGTCGAGCAGCCGCAGCAAGGCCGGAACCACACTGTCCGGCGTCGGCCGTGGATCGCCGTCGTCCGGTACGGCCGCCGCGTACAGGTCCGTGGCCATGTCCCCGGGGTCGACCGCCCAGACCCGAAGGCCGGGCTCCTCCTCGCCGAGGACGGCGGAGAGGTGGTCGAGGGCCGCCTTCGACGCTCCGTAGCCGCCCCACGTCGGATACGCCTCGGCGGCGGCGTCCGAGCTGATGTCGATGACCGTGCCCGCCGGCGCGGCCCGCAGCGGCGGCAGCGCCTCCTGGATCAGGCCCAGTGCGGCGACGACGTTGACCTCGAGGGCCTGCCGCAGTCCGTCCAGGGTCAGCTTCTCCAGGCGCACCAGCGGCTCGGCCCCCAATGCGCTCGCGTTGTTCACCAGGAGGTCGACACCACCGAGCTTCCGAGCCGCCGCGACCAGCTCGGCGCGGTGCCCGGCGTCCGTGACGTCCCCGGGGAGCGCCTCCACGCGCGTCCCGTACCCGGACAGTGCCACCGCCGTCTCCTCCAGAACCCCGGCCGTTCTGGCGTCGAGCACCAGATCCCAGCCGCGCTCCGCCAGGGCCCTGCCGAGCGCCCGCCCCAGCCCCTTCGAAGCCCCCGTGATGATCGCTACCGGCATGACGTCCGTCCCCTCGTCCCGTGACCGCCGCTCCCGGCGGGTGTCATCAACGTAGGAACCCGGCCGCCCCGCCGCCTCGTGCGCGGGCCGCAATGATCCAGGGCCCTTCGTCCTAGTCCTCCGGGCCCAGGCGACCGCCATCACAGGTCCGATACGTGTTGTCACACCCCGCCGGTACTTTGGGGTCATGAGCCAAGGACCACGGTCGGGCCTGTACGCGGTGAGTTCCGCGCTGCTGGCCATGAGTAGGCATCTCGAAGTGCGCGACGTGCTCAAGACGATCGTCGCCTCGGCCCGAGAGCTGCTCGACGCGCAGTACGCGGCCCTCGGCGTGCCCGACGACCACGGCGGCTTCGCCCAGTTCGTCGTCGACGGCGTCAGCGACGCCCAGTGGAAGGCCATCGGCCCGCTCCCGCGCCAGCACGGCATCCTCGCCGCGATGCTGCACGAGGCCCGCGCCGAGCGCCTGGCCGACGTGCGCAAGGACCCCCGCTTCGAGGGCTGGCCCTCGGCTCACCCCGACATGTCCGACTTCCTGGGCCTGCCGATCCGCGACGGCGACGAGGTCATCGGCGCACTGTTCCTCGCGAACAAGAACTGCCCCAAGGCGGACGGCAGCTGCGGCTTCACCGAGGACGACGAGGAGCTGCTCACGATCCTCGCCCAGCACGCCGCGATCGCCCTGACGAATGCCCGCCTCTACGAGCGCAGCCGGGAGCTCACCATCGCCGAGGAGCGCTCCCGGCTCGCCCATGAGCTGCACGACGCGGTCAGCCAGAAGCTGTTCTCCCTGCGTCTCACCGCGCAGGCCGCCGCCGCCCTCGTCGACCGCGACCCGTCGCGCGCCAAGGGCGAACTCCATCAGGTGGCCGCGCTCGCCGCGGAGGCCGCCGACGAACTGCGTGCCGCCGTCGTCGAGCTGCGCCCCACCGCCCTCGACGAGGACGGCCTGGTCGCCACTCTGCGTACCCACATCCAGGTCCTCGACCGCGCCCACGCCGCGCGCGTCACCTTCGCCGGCCGCGGGGTACGGGCACTGCCCGCCGCCCAGGAGGAGGCCATGCTGCGCGTCGCCCAGGAGGCCCTGCACAACGCGCTGCGGCACTCCGGCGCCGCCCACGTCGACGTGACCCTGGAAAAGCGTGGACCGGGTGCCGTGCTGCGCGTCACCGACGACGGCAGCGGCTTCGAACCCACCGCGATACGCAGCGCGGGCCGCCACCTCGGGCTCGTGTCGATGCGCGACCGGGCGAGCGGAGTCGGCGGCACACTCACCGTGGAATCGGCGCCCGACAAGGGCGCCACGATCGAGATGGAGGTCCCTGGTGGCTGACGCAATCAAGGTGCTGCTCGTCGACGACCACCAAGTGGTCCGCCGGGGCCTGCGCACCTTCCTCGAAGTACAGGACGACATCGAGGTCGTGGGAGAGGCGTCCGACGGCGCCGAAGGAGTCGCCCGCGCCGAGGAGTTGAAGCCCGACGTCGTCCTCATGGACGTCAAGATGCCGGGCATGGACGGCATCGACGCGCTGCGCAAGCTCCGTGAACTCGCCAACCCCGCGCGCGTGCTGATCGTCACCAGCTTCACCGAGCAGCGCACGGTCGTCCCGGCCCTGCGTGCGGGCGCCGCCGGGTATGTGTACAAGGACGTGGACCCCGACGCCCTGGCGGGCGCCATCCGCTCTGTGCACGCCGGGCACATCCTGCTGCAGCCCGAGGTCGCGGGCGCGCTGCTGTCCCAGGAGGAGGCCAACTCGGGGCAGGGGAGAGGCGGTTCGCTCACCGAGCGGGAGCGCGAGGTGCTCGGCCTGATCGCGGACGGCCGCTCCAACCGCGAGATCGCCCGCGCGCTCGTCCTCTCCGAGAAGACCGTCAAGACGCATGTTTCGAACATCCTGATGAAACTCGACCTCGCCGACCGGACCCAGGCCGCGCTCTGGGCCGTACGGCATGGCGTGGCGGGCTGATCACCAGCGGATACGCGACGGATCCGCGCTCCAGCGCACTCCTGGGGCACATCGGCGGCGGCAATTCGGAGGGTTCCGCTCCGGGATGAGATTCATACCGTCGGGTGTATGTCCCCCAGATGGCACATCCTCCGTGGATCTCGGCCGTTCTCCATGCGTGCTGCGGCGACTTGCCGCAGTGATCGCAAGGAGGGGTTTCGAAGTGAAGAACCTGAAGAAGGCCACTGCTGTCGCGATGGTGGCCGGCGGCCTGGTTGCCGCCGGTGCCGGTATGGCCTCCGCCACCGACGGTGCGTGGGCGGGCGGTCACGCCGAGGGCTCCCCGGGCGTCGTCTCGGGCAACCTCATCCAGGTCCCGGTGCACGTCCCCGTGAACGCGGTCGGCAACAGCGTGAACGTCATCGGCGCTCTGAACCCGGCCTTCGGCAACCTAGGCGTCAACCGCTGAGTTCCGTACCGGAACCGTCATGACCACCGGCCTTCCAGGGATCCCCTGGGAGGCCGGTCAGGTTGTCGCCTCATCGCCCGACTGAACCGAACGGGCCCTTTGGGGCGGCATCCCGTGCCGTCAGCGATCTCCCCGACGTTGCTCAGCGTACGACCCGCGGCCGGGTCGGACCCGTACACGCAGGAGGAACGCTTTCCATGAACATCGCCAAGAAGGCCGCTCTGGCCATCACTGTCGCCGGTATCGCCGCGGGCGCTTCCGCCGGTGCCGCCGTTGCCAACTCGGGTGCCGACGGCGCGGCCCTGAACTCCCCGGGCGTCGCCTCGGGCAACGTCGTCCAGGCCCCGGTGCACGTCCCCGTCAACGCCGTTGGCGACACCGTCAACGTCGTCGGCCTTCTGAACCCGGCCTTCGGCAGCCAGGCCACCAACGACTGACCCGCACCAGCTGCAAAGGGGCCCCGCGAAGGGAAACAGTTCGCGGGGCCTTTCCACGTCGCCCGCCGCAGCCGCAGCCGCAGCCGCAGCCGCCGACGCTGTGGGCCTGTGTGCCGCAAGGGGGGCCGGCCCACCCGCAGCGGCGCGGCGGCGTGAGGTGGGTTTCGGGTGCCGCCGCAGCCGTCGTGGCTGTGGGTGATCGTGCCGCCGTGTCGGCACCCGTCCCGCAGGGAGCGGGCCCTGGTGAGCGCCGGTGAGCGCGCACCCACCCCGAGCTCAGCCCCCACCCGGGGGCGACGGGAACACCGCTCAGCGAGCCCCGCGCTCCCGCTCCTCCACAAACGCGTTGTAGGCAGCCACCTGTGCCCGCCGAGCCGTCCGCTCCACCGGCCGCAAGGCCTCCGCCCGAGCCGCCATCTCCGAGGCGCTCACCGCCCCACCGTGCCCGTTCTCGTACGCGACGGAGATCAGCAACCCCACCCGCTGAGCGAGCTCCAGCACCCGCACCGCCCGCGGCGGATACCCGGGAGCGAGAACCTCCCGCCCCCGCTCCGCCCGAGCCCGATACGCGTCGATCGCCGCCTCGGCAACCGGCCCCGACCCCGCCACATCCAGCCGCGACAACACCTCCGTCGCCTCGCGCAACGCCTCCGCCAGCTCCCGCTCGGCTTCCCCGAGCGAGGGCACATCGGCGGGCGGCGCCTGCCGTACCGGCAGGCAGTGCCAGACGACCTCCACGTGCACATCGCCGTCAGGCCCCGCCTCGTGCACCTCAGGCACCAGACCCAGCGCAGCGCCATGACAGACGACGGCCTCCTCGGCATCGAGGGCGCGCGTGTTGAAGTCCGGCGGCCCGCTCAGCCCGAGCGGATGCCCCGGCGCGGGCAGCGCGACCCGCAGCCCGGTCGCCCCGAGCGCGCGCAGACGGCCGAGGGCGAGTGTGAGCCCCACGGGCCCCGATTCGCCCGGCAGCCCCTCGACCCGGTGCACCGCGTCCTCGCCGACGATGGCGAGTACCGCGTCATCCGGCGAAATAAGTCCGGCCAAAAGGGCATTTCCCCATGCGGCCAACCGTCCTGAGCGTGGTTCCGAGAGCATGCCCCCACCCTAAGGACCGACCGATGGATGGGAGCGACCGACCGGTGGCGTAGGTTTTCCCTGGGGGCTGCGTCCACAGACGTAAGCGACGGCCGAGACTGCAATGGGAGACAACGCGCTCATGAGCGATGTACTGGAGCTGGTGGACGTATCCGTGGTCCGCGAGGGCCGGGCTCTGGTGGACCAGGTCTCCTGGTCGGTGAAGGAGGGGGAGCGCTGGGTCATCCTCGGCCCCAACGGTGCCGGAAAAACGACCCTTCTGAACGTCGCCTCCAGCTACCTCTTCCCCAGCCAGGGCACCGCCACCATCCTCGGCGAGACCCTCGGCAAGGTCGACGTCTTCGAGCTGCGCCCGCGCATCGGCATCGCCGGCATCGCCATGGCGGAGAAGCTCCCCAAGCGTCAGACGGTGCTGCAGACCGTGCTGACCGCCGCGTACGGCATGACCGCCGGCTGGCACGAGGACTACGAGGACGTCGACGAGCAGCGCGCCCGCGCCTTCCTCGACCGCCTCGGCATGAGCGAGTACCTGGACCGCAAGTTCGGCACCCTCTCCGAGGGCGAGCGCAAGCGCACCCTGATCGCCCGCGCCCTGATGACCGACCCCGAGCTGCTCCTGCTCGACGAACCCGCCGCGGGCCTCGACCTCGGCGGGCGCGAGGACCTCGTCCGTCGCCTCGGCCGACTCGCCCGCGACCCGATCGCACCCTCCATGATCATGGTCACGCACCACGTCGAGGAGATCGCCCCCGGCTTCACCCACGTCCTGATGATCCGTCAGGGCAAGGTGCTCGCCGCGGGCCCGCTGGAGCTCGAACTCACCTCGCGCAACCTCTCCCTCTGCTTCGGCCTCCCGCTCGTCGTCGAACAGGTCGGCGAGCGCTGGACCGCGCAGGGCCTGCCGATGGCCTGAACGCCTAAGAGCCCCCGACCCCTGTGAGCCGCGGAGCGCCCGCACCCCGCGCCGCGGACCGGGCGTGTCCCAGTTGATCGCGCGCCCTGTCCGACAGAGGAGCGCGGTCCTACCATGACCACGTGAACGACATCAACGCGTGGGTGTGGTGGCTTGTTGCGGCAGCCGGGCTCGGCATCCCGCTCGTCGTGACCGCGATGCCGGAGTTCGGCATGCTCGCCGTGGGCGCCGTCGCCGCCGCGGTCTCTGCGGGCCTCGGCGCTGGTGTGGTCCTCCAAGTGCTCGTCTTCGCCGTCGTCTCGGTCGCCCTCATCGCCGTGGTACGACCCGTCGCCGCTCGGCACCGCGCCCAGCGGCCCCAACTCGCCACGGGCGTAGAGGCGTTGAAGGGCAAGCAGGCCATCGTCCTGGAACGGGTGGACGGTTCGGGTGGTGGTCGGATCAAACTCGGCGGAGAGATCTGGTCGGCACGTGCCCTCGACGCCGGACAGGCCTACGAGGTGGGCCAGGAAGTGGACGTCGTGGACATCGACGGAGCTACGGCGATCGTCATGTGACCTCCCACGACGCAAGTGAACCGAACGCCCCACGCTGCAGACGGCGGTCTGTCAGACTCGTCCAGCAAGATCTTCAACTGCCATAAGATCTTCAGGAATTACCGAGCGGAGAAGGGTACGGGGAGCAACGATGGAACCGGTCATCATCGTCCTGATCATTCTGGTGGTGTTGGTCTTCATCGCCCTGATCAAGACCATCCAGGTCATCCCACAGGCCAGCGCCGCCATCGTCGAGCGCTTCGGGCGCTACACGCGCACCCTGAACGCCGGCCTGAACATCGTGGTCCCGTTCATCGACTCCATCCGCAACCGCATCGACCTGCGCGAACAGGTCGTGCCGTTCCCGCCGCAGCCGGTGATCACCCAGGACAACCTGGTCGTCAACATCGACACGGTCATCTACTACCAGGTGACCGACGCCCGCGCGGCCACGTACGAAGTCGCCAGCTACATCCAGGCGATCGAGCAGCTCACCGTCACCACGCTGCGCAACATCATCGGCGGCATGGACCTGGAGCGAACGCTGACCTCCCGCGAGGAGATCAACGCGGCCCTTCGCGGCGTCCTCGACGAGGCCACCGGCAAGTGGGGCATCCGCGTCAACCGCGTCGAGCTCAAGGCGATCGAGCCGCCCACCTCCATCCAGGACTCGATGGAGAAGCAGATGCGCGCCGACCGTGACAAGCGCGCCGCGATCCTCACCGCCGAAGGTATCCGCCAGTCGCAGATCCTCACCGCCGAAGGTGAGAAGCAGTCCGCGATCCTGCGCGCCGAAGGCGAGGCCAAGGCGGCCGCTCTGCGGGCCGAGGGCGAGGCCCAGGCCGTCCGTACGGTCTTCGAGGCCATCCACGCCGGCGACCCGGACCAGAAGCTCCTCTCGTACCAGTACCTCCAGATGCTCCCCAAGATCGCCGAAGGCGACGCCAACAAGCTCTGGATCGTGCCCAGCGAGATCGGCGACGCCCTCAAGGGCCTGAGTGGCGCCATGGGCAACTTCGGCTCCATGGGCGGCGGTTCGGGCAACGGAGGCACCGAGCGCCGCGAGAAGCCGTCCGTCACCGACTGATGTCGTACGACGATGGGGCCCACCTCCGCCGGGAGATGGGCCCCATCCTCGTACGAGCTAGGCCGCGGGCTGTGCCAGCCACTCCGGCAGCGAGTCGAAGTCGTCCTGGCCGAGCGCCAGCAGCATCGCGTCCGCGGGCGTCGGCTCGAAGGGCTGCCGCAGCAGCGGCATACCCGCCTGCTCCGGCGTGCGGTCCGCCTTGCGGTGGTTGTCCTCCGCGCACGAGGCGACCGTGTTCAGCCAGCAGTCCTGGCCGCCGTGCGCCCGCGGTACCACGTGGTCCACGGTCGTGGCGCGCCGACCGCAGTACGCGCACCTGTGCCGGTCGCGTACCAGCACACCGCGGCGCGACCACGGCGCTTGTCTTCGGAACGGCACCCGGACATAACGGCAGAGCCTGATCACCCGGGGCACGGGTATGTCGAGCGCTGCTCCGCGCATACGGAGTTCGGGGTGGGCCTGCTCCACGACGGCCTTGTCCTGCAGCACCAGAACGACGGCTCGGTTCAACGTCACCGTCGACAGCGGCTCAAAGCTCGCGTTCAGTACCAGCGTGTCCCGCATCCAGCCCACCTCCCGTGTGCACCGGCCCACCCCCTGGCGGACGGGCTTGGATCAACTCTGGCCGGGCGCGCCGAGATGGACAACGCAATAAAAAATGCCCGCCTCTGATCACTTCCAAGACCAGAGGCGGGCAAACGTTCAGTGAACGCTTGGCTCGCTCAGCTTTTCGACGGATTCTCGTACTCGCCGATCAGCTGGGCACGCGCCAGTGTGTGGAACCGCAGGTTGAAGCCCACGACGGCCGGTGACACCCCGGAGTCCGGCCCGAGCTTCTCGCTGTCGACGGCGTACACCGTGAAGACGTACCGGTGCGGTCCGTCCCCGGGCGGCGGCGCCGCCCCGCCGAAGTCCTTCGACCCGTAGTCGTTGCGGACGTGCACGGCGCCCTCGGGAAGCCCCTCGAACTTGCCGCTGCCCGCACCCGCCGACAGTTCCGTGACGGACACCGGGATGTCGAAGAGCACCCAGTGCCAGAACCCGCTGCCCGTCGGGGCATCCGGATCGAAGCACGTCACCGCGAAGCTCTTCGTAGCGGCAGGGAAGCCCTCCCAGCGCAGCTGCGGCGACGTGTTGCCCGCCGCGTACACCTGGGCGTCCGCCAATACCGCACCCGGCGCGATGTCGTCGCTCACCACGGTGAACGACGGCACCGGCGGATGGAAGTCATGGGGAAGCGGGGCCCTCTTCGCCTCAGTCACGTCTCAACCTCCGATTCGGCCGACTACCTGCGTCCGTAGCCTAGAACCAGCTGCGCTTGCTGCCGACTTCCGACAGCCACTGATTCAGGTACGCGGCCCAGTCCGTGCCCTGGTAGTCGTGCAGCCCCACCTGGAAGGACCGGTACGAGTCGCTGCCCTCACTGAACAGGCCCGGCTTCTTGTCCATCTCCAGGATGACGTCCATCGCGCGGTCGTCCGCGACGAAGCTCAGCTCCACCTGGTTCAGCCCGCGGTACTGCGACGGCGGGAAGAACTCGATCTCCTGGTAGAACGGCAGCTTCTGCCGCGTACCACGGATGTGACCGCGCTCCATGTCCGCGTTCTTGAAGCGGAAGCCCAGCTGAATGAAGGCGTCCAGGATCGCCTTCTGCGCCGGCAACGGGTGCACGTTGATCGGGTCCAGGTCACCGGAGTCCAGAGCGCGCGCGATCTCCAGCTCCGTGGTCACACCGATGTGCATCCCGCGCAGGCTCTGCCCGTCGATCATGGTGATCGGCGTCTCCCACGGGATCTCCAGACCGAACGGCACCGCGTGCACCGCGCCCGCCTGCAGCTCGAAGGCGCCACCGAGCCGCAGCTTGGTGAACTCGATGTCCTGCTTGTACTCCTGGTCGTCGTGGCCCTCGACCTCGACCTTGGCCTGCAGACCGACCGACAGACCCTCGATCGCCTGGTTCACCGACCCGCCCTGGATCCGCACCTCACCCTGGACGACGCCGCCCGGAACGGTGTTGACCTCCGTCAGCACCGTCTCGACCGAAGCCCCACCGGCCCCCATGCTCGCCAGCAGTCGCTTGAACCCCATGTCACTTCCTCCCCAGGCAGCGCCTGTTCCCTCTGCCGTGTCCGTCTGTATTCCTTGATCCCTACAAACGCGATCCGACCGCGGCCGGTTCCGCGTCCTCACCCTTCCAAGAGAGAGGACCCCTGGCCACCCCACCGACAAGCATCCGTCCGGACTACTCAGAACTACTCCGGACCGGTGGACTACGCTCGTACGCCATGATCGCGGCCCCTGACCGTACGCCCCTCCTGCGCGAGTTCTTCGACCGCCCCGTGCTGGACGTCGCCCCCGACCTCCTGGGGCGCATCCTCGTACGTACCACCCCGGACGGTCCGATCGAACTCCGTCTCACAGAGGTCGAGGCGTACGACGGCCCGAACGACCCCGGCTCCCACGCCTATCGCGGCCGCACACCCCGCAACGAGGTGATGTTCGGTCCGCCAGGCCACGTGTACGTCTACTTCACGTACGGCATGTGGCACTGCATGAACCTGGTGTGCGGTCCGGAGGGCCGGGCCAGCGCGGTCCTGCTTCGGGCCGGCGAGGTCATCGAGGGCGTCGAACTGGCCCGCAAACGTCGACTCTCGGCCCGAAATGACAAGGAACTGGCCAAAGGGCCCGCACGCCTCGCCACGGCACTCGGGGTGGACCAGTCGCTCGACGGCACGGATGCATGCGCCCCCGTGGGCTCCCCACTGACCCTCCTGACGGGCACCCCCGTCCACTCCGACCAGGTACGCAGTGGTCCCCGCACAGGAGTGGCCGGCGACGGGGGCGTCCACCCATGGCGCTACTGGATCGCCAACGACCCGACGGTGAGCCCTTATCGGGCCCATGCGCCACGCCGTCGCTCAACTTGACGCGTCCCTGGGGGATCCGTAATGTAGCCCGAGCCGCTTGAACCGGTTACGGCGTTCAGCCAGCAGCCGAGAGTGGCCAACCCACTACCTACGACTTCCCCTCGGCGGGGGCGAATTCGGCGTGCCCGCATGCCTGAATTCAAACTCGCGGAACTCGATTATGAGTTGCGGAGGGAATCGGCTAACGTAGTGAATGTCGAAAGGCCGCGAGGCGAAAGCGCTCAAAGGCCGAAAGACAACCCGCCGACCGGGAATCGGACACGAAAGAGTCTGATAGAGTCGGGCCCGCCGGAAAGGGAAACGCGAAAGCGGAAACCTGGAAAGCACCGAGGAAATCGGATCGGAAAAAGA
>NZ_BMMM01000006.1:483234-485609 GCF_014645835.1 Streptomyces albiflavescens | reverse complement strand
TCTTTTTCCGATCCGATTTCCTCGGTGCTTTCCAGGTTTCCGCTTTCGCGTTTCCCTTTCCGGCGGTTCCGACTCTATCAGATCCTTTCGGGCCTGACTCCCAGTCAGCGGGCTTGCCTTCCCGGCTGTTGGGCCGTTCCGACGTCCCAAACTTTAGCGGATCCTCTCGGCGGTTCCTAATCGGGCCGCCGAGCCCAAAGCGAATTGAATTCGGGCGCGCCGAATTCACCCCGGATGGGAGATCGTGCTGGTGGTTTGGTTGCCGCATTCGCGGCGGAGGTGCTACCGCAGAACCGTTACGGCCCCGTGGCAACTCGAAGAACCTTACGGACCGGGGAAGGTCGTGTCAACCCTCCCTGTCAAGATCTTTAATCCAGGTCGCTGAGCCGGCCGCCCGCGTCCGGCTGGGCGTGCTCCACTCGTCGCAGAAGACGGGTCAGCACCTCGCCCAGGACGCCGCGCTCGTCGGCGGAAAGGTCCTGGAGCAGGTCCTCCTCGAAGACCGTGGCGAGGCGCATCGCCTCAAGCCACTTCTCGCGCCCCTCGTCCGTGAGCTCCACGATGACGCGAACCCGATTGGACTCATCGCGCTCTCGCGTGACCAGCCCCTCCGCGACCAGGCGGTCGATGCGGTGGGTCATCGCGGCAGGGGTGAGGCCCAGCCGCTTGGCGAGGTCGCTCGGGCCCATGCGGTACGGGGCCCCGGAGAGGACGAGAGCCTTCAGGACCTCCCACTCGGCATTGCTGATGCCCAGCGCGGCGGTCTGGCGCCCGTAGGCGACGTTCATCCGCCGGTTGAGGCGGGACAGGGCCGAGACGATCTTCTCGACCTGGGGGTCGAGGTCCCGGAACTCGCGCTGGTAGGCGGCGATCTGTTCGTCGAGTGTCGGCTCGCTGACGCCGGGGTTGTCGCCCATGGTCCCGAGTATCGCATGACGTCGCTTGGCGTTGAAGTCCTTCGAGGTGTACAGTTCAACATCTAACTTTAGCTTCGAAGTCTTCACCTCTGCATCCATGCACGGGGAAGCTTCACGACCAAGGCAGGTGAAAGTGACCAGGGCGATGGGCGCAGCGATGCGCCGGATCCACGTGGGCAACGCACTCGGAGCGTTCGGGCTCGGCTTTACCGTCCCCTTCCTCTACGTCTACGTGGCGCAGGTACGGGGACTCGGCTCCATGACGGCGGGCCTCGTGCTCGCCGTCTTCGCCGTAGCCGCTCTCGTCGTGCTGCCGTTCGCCGGGCGAGCCATCGTCCGGCGCGGCGCGCTGCCGGTCCTGCTCGCCGCCCTGGTCACCGCCGCCTTCGGAGCGCTGAGCCTGGGGCTCGCGAACAGCGCCACGACCGTGCTGCTGTCGGCGGCCGCGCTCGGTGCGGGACAGGCCGTGATGCAGCCGGCGCTGGCGACGATGATCGTGGACTGCTCCACGGCGGACACCCGCTCGCGCGCCTTCGCCCTGCAGTTCTTCCTGCAGAACCTCGGGCTCGGCATCGGTGGTCTGATCGGCGGCCACATCGTCGACACCTCGCGGGCCGGCTCCTTCACGCTGCTGTTCGCGATCGAGGCGGCGATGTTCCTGCTGCTCGTCGTGATCATGTCGACCGTACGGATGCCGCGCGCGCCGAAGGTGGAAGGAGCACCGCAGGCCAAGGGCGGCAGCTGGAAGCAGCTGCTCGGCAACCGAGCCATGGTGCAGCTGTCCGTGCTGGGCTTCGTGCTGTTCTTCGCCTGCTACGGGCAGTTCGAGTCGGGGCTCTCCGCGTACGGCGTCGAGGCGGCCGGGATCTCCACCTCCGCGCTCGGTACGGCGATGGCGGCGAACACCGCGATGATCGTGGTCGCGCAGTTCGCGGTGCTCAAGTTCGTCGAGCGCCGGAAGCGGTCCCGGGTGATCGCCGCGGTCGGTCTCATCTGGGCCGTCGCGTGGCTCACGGCCGGTTACGCGGGCCTCGGCCACGGCAGCCGGACGATGGCCACGGCGGCCTTCGTCTCGACGTACGCGCTCTTCGGGCTCGGCGAGGCGATGCTGTCGCCGACCGTCGCGCCGCTGGTCGCCGACCTGGCACCGACGGGCATGGCCGGTCAGTACAACTCCGCCTTCGCGCTGGTGAAGCAGCTCGCGCTGGCGGTCGGTCCCGCGGTGGGCGGTCCCATGGCGGCATCACTGCACGGCCCGTACATCGTGACGTTCCTGCTCTTCTCGCTCGGCATCACATTCCTGGCCGTGCGGCTGGGGCGGCAGCTCACCCCCGTACAGAACCAGCCGTCGCTCGCGAAGAGCCGGGTGGTCGCGCAGGGCGGGGCGCCGACGGAGCCGGTGCCGGTTCCGGCGAGCTCCTGACGGACGGACACACGAAGACGGCCGCGACCACCGTC
>NZ_BMMM01000006.1:394769-483216 GCF_014645835.1 Streptomyces albiflavescens | reverse complement strand
ACCTTCACGGTGGTCGCGGCCGTCTTCGTGTGTCAGCGAATCCCTGTCACCAGGTTGGCGGTGAAGGGGAGGGTCGCGCTGCCGTCGGGGGCGGTGCGGTCCGCGAGGCGGGCGTGGACGGCGCGGCCGGCCCGTACGAGGGCGTCGTCTCCGGCGTTGTCGACGATCCACTGGCCCCAGGACGTCGACGAGAGCTGGCCGGGGGCGTACTCGGCGAGGGGCGGGAACGCGATGCCGAAGCTGACCTCTCGGGATGTGACGTCGTGGAAGCCGGCGGTGCGAAGGGCGGTGGTGAGGCGCTCGGCGGTGCCGGAGAAGGCGCCCTCGTAGTCCGCGGCGATCTCCGGGCCGCCGTACTCCTTGACGGCTTCGTACTGGGCCACGAAGTACGGGATGCGGTCCATGTCGGCCCAGGCGGTGGCGCCGAAGCGGCCGCCCGGGCGGGCCACGCGGGCCGTCTCCGCGAGCACCGCGTCCAGGTCGGGGAAGAACTGGACTCCCTGCTGGCAGACGATCGCGTCGAAGGTCCCGTCCCTGTACGGGAGTCTGTCCGCCGGGGCCACTGTGAACTCGATGTCCGGGTACATGCGGGGTGCGTGTTCCCTGGCCACCCTGATCATGCCCTCGTTGACATCCGCGCCCGAGACGCGGCCCGCCGGTCCTACGCGGGCGGCGGCCGCCCTTGCCGCGAAGCCGGTGTCGCAGGCCAGGTCGAGGACCGTGGCACCGGGGAACAGGTCGACGGCGTCGAGGATCGTCTCCACGAAGGGCGCCATCAATGGCGCGGCGTACTGCTCGTAGCGTTCTGGCGCACTGCCTTTGAGCTGAAAGCCCGTTTCGTCTGCCATGAGGGAGCTACTAGCACTGGGCGCGGTGGGCGGCCAGGTGACGCGCGGGGGTGCGTGAGGGTGTTTTCGCCCCCGCCGCCCCTACCCGTCCCGTACCTGGAGGCTGCGCCCCCAGACCCCCGCCAAAAGATCGCGCAGTTCCCCGCGCCCCTCAAAAGGGTCGAAAACTACCCGCCCGGCAAGCCGAACTCGCACCACACCGCCTTCCCCCCTCCCGGCGTACGCCGTGACCCCCAGCCGGAGGCGATCGTGGCGACGATGGCGATGCCGCGCCCGGCCTCGTCGCCGGGCTCGGCGCGGCGGCGGCGCGGCAGGTGGTCGTCGCCGTCGGTGACCTCGATGATCAGGCGGCGGTCCGTGCGGCGCAGGCGCAGGCGCATGGGCGGGGTGCCGTGCTGCAGTGA
This sequence comes from Streptomyces albiflavescens, assembly GCF_014645835.1. Lineage (GTDB taxonomy): Bacteria > Actinomycetota > Actinomycetes > Streptomycetales > Streptomycetaceae > Streptomyces > Streptomyces albiflavescens. The sequence continues at coordinate 481,964 of NZ_BMMM01000006.1, read as the reverse complement.
GTTGGCGACGAGTTCGCTCGTGGCGAGCACGCCCAGGTCGTGCAGATCGGACGGGAAGCGCCAGCTGGTGAGCACGCCGGAGGCGAAGGCACGCGCGCGTGGAGCCGCTTCGACGCCGCCGAGCAACTCCAGAGCGGCGTTCCGGAAGAGCTCGCCGTCCGGGCCCGTACGCGCCGGGTGCTGGAGAACGAGGACCGCCACGTCGTCGTCGTGGTCGGCCATGACGCCCGCCGAGCGGACCAGGCGGTCGCAGATCACCTGAGGGGTGCCCGTGGCGCCGGCCAGGGCACGCTCCAGGGACGCGATGCCCTCGTCCAGGTCCTCGTTCCGGCGCTCGACCAGGCCGTCCGTGTACAGGACGGCCGTGGAGCCGGGGCCCAGCGGCACCGATCCCGACGCGTGCAGCCAGCCGCCGGTGCCGAGCGGCGGTCCGGTGGGCTCGTCGGCCCGGTGCACGGTGCCGCTCTCGTCGCGGACCAGGATGGGCAGGTGGCCCGCCGAGGCGTACACCAGCCGGCCCTCGTTCGGGTCGTGGACGGCGTACACGCACGTGGCGATCTGGTTGGCGTCGATCTCGGTGGCGAGTCCGTCGAGGAGTTGCAGGACCTCGTGCGGGGGGAGGTCGAGGCGGGCGTACGCGCGGACGGCCGTGCGCAGCTGGCCCATGACCGCCGCGGCGCGGACCCCGCGGCCCATGACGTCGCCGATGACGAGCGCCGTGCGGCCGCCGCCGAGGGTGATCACGTCGTACCAGTCGCCGCCGACCGCGGCCTCCGTGCCGCCGGGCTGGTAGGTGGCGGCGATACGCAGGTCGTCGGGCTCCTCCAGCTCCTGGGGAAGGAGCGAGCGCTGGAGGGTGACGGCCGTTTCGCGCTGGCGGCGCTCGCTGGTGCGCAGCCGTTCGGCCGCCTCGGCGTGATCGGTGACGTCGGTGGCGAAGATGAGTACGCCGCTGCCCTGGCCCTCCGGGGAGGTGTCGACGGGTGTGCAGGTGAAGGTGTACGAGCGCCCGCTCGGCACCTTGCGGGACTTGACCGTGCGGGGTTTCGCGCTGCGCAGGACCTGGTCGAGGAGCGGCAGCAGGCCGAGTTCGTCCAGCTCGGGCAGTGCCGCGCGGGCGGGCTCGCCGGCGGGGCGTACGCCGAAGGCCGCCGTATAGGCGTCGTTGACGTACGCGACGCGGTGTTCGGGGCCGTGCACCAGGGCGACGAGGGCCGGGACGCGGTCGAGGACCTCGCGCACCGGCAGCTTGTCGACGCCGAGCGTGGGCGGCGCGTCGTCGGTCAGCTGCTCGGCGCGGGCCGCGGGCACGGAGCCTTCCCCTCGTCGGTCCGGGGAGACCGTGTGCTCGGTCCGCGCTGCGGCGCGGCGCTGCGTTCCGGGGAGCCGGGCGCTCCAGCGCGTGAAGTTCACGAATCCTTGCCTCGTGTTTGTGGACTACGGCCGGCACCGGGTCGGTCGGGCATCCGGCCCGCGGCGGAGCCGCTGTTGAGTGCTGCGGCCCCCGGGGGATGCGGCACAGTGGGGAAAGCCTCGTGGGTTCGGAAAGGGCGGGCGGTGATCCCGCCCGAGGTCGTGGACCAGTCTGGCCGACCGGACCGACATCCGTCAGACGCCGGCCCAACCGGTGGAGTTCCTGGGTCCGGTCAGGACGACCCCTTCGGGTCGAGCTTGGGGTCGAGAGGATGCTTTCCACCGGCCGCGAGTTCGAACTCCGCACGGGGATGTTCGAGCGAACCGAGGGAAACGATCTCCCTTTTGAAGAGCCCCGCCAGGGTCCATTCGGCGAGCACACGGGCCTTGCGGTTGAAGGTGGGCACCCTGCTCAGGTGGTAGACGCGGTGCATGAACCAGGCAGGATAGCCCTTCAACTTGCGCCCGTAGACGTGTGCGACGCCCTTGTGCAGTCCCAGGGACGCGACCGAGCCGACGTACTTGTGGGAGTACGTCTCGAGCGCCTCGCCGCGCAGGGAATGCGCGATGTTGTCGCCGAGGGCCTTGGCCTGGCGCAGGGCGTGCTGGGCGTTGGGCGCGGTCTCCTTGCCGGGCTCGGCGGTGACGTCGGGGACGGCGGCAGCGTCTCCCGCGGCCCACGCGTGCGTGACGCCGTCGATGGTCAGCTGGGGGGTGCACTTGAGGCGGCCGCGCCCGTTCAGGGGGAGGTCGGTGGCGGCGAGGACCGGGTGCGGCTTCACGCCGGCCGTCCACACGACCGTACGCGTGGGGAAGCGGGCGCCGTCACTGAGGACGGCGATGCGGTCGGCGCAGGAGTCGAGGCGGGTCTCCAGGCGTACGTCGATGTTGCGGCGGCGCAGCTGGGTGACGGTGTACTTGCCCATCTCCTCGCCGACCTCGGGGAGGATGCGGTTCGAGGCCTCGACGAGGATCCACTTCATGTCCTCGGGCCGGACGTTGTGGTAGTAGCGCGCGGCGTAGCGGGCCATGTCCTCCAGCTCGCCGAGCGCCTCGACGCCCGCGTAACCGCCTCCCACGAAGACGAAGGTCAGAGCCGCGTCGCGGATCGCGGGGTCGCGGGTGGAGGAGGCGATGTCCATCTGCTCGATGACATGGTTGCGCAGGCCGATGGCCTCCTCGATCGTCTTGAAGCCGATCGCGTAGTCGGCGAGGCCGGGGATCGGAAGGGCGCGGGAGATCGAGCCGGGGGCGAGGACGAGTTCGTCGTACGTGATCTGCTCCGCGCCCGCGCCCTCCTCCTCGGTGGCGAGCGTGGTGAGCGTCGCGGTGCGCTTGGCGTGGTCGATCGACTGCACCTCGCCGATGAGGATCCGGCACTGGTCCAGGACCCGGCGCAGCGGGACGACGACATGGCGCGGCGAGATCGAGCCCGCGGCGGCCTCGGGAAGGAACGGCTGATAGGTCATGTACGGCTCGGTCGAGACGACCGTGATCTCGACCTCGCCCCGCTTCAGTTCAGGCTTCAACTTCTGCTGCAGGCGCAGGGCTGTGTACAACCCGACGTAGCCGCCGCCGACAATGAGAATGCGCGCACGTTCCTTCACCATCCCATGACGCACCCAGCTCCGGAGTTTGTCCACAGGCCCGGCAATTTGTGTGACCGGACGCCGACAACGCGCAGAGTTGGCCGATTTGCCGGAGTGCATGGAAGATGCGCAGGTCAGCGGGGGTGAGCTGGGTGCGCGGAGGGGGCGCAATCGGGACGTAACCGTCCCGTACTCCGATCGGGGGGCGCTCCGTGCGGAACCTGCCCCTTCTGAATTGACCCCCTCTCAACTATGTTCGTGTGTCGACGGGGTGTAGGGGGATGCGCTCGACGAGCCCGCAGGGCGGGCTCGTGCACACAAGCTTGTTCCGCACGCTCCGGCTACCAATGGCGGGGAGAGTCTCCGGGGGGAGACGTCATTACCGGGGGAACGCTTATGCACATTCAGGACTCTCATTGGTCTTCCGCGTCTGCCATCACATCCGGTGGCACGGTCGGCGCGGCAGCGAGCGGCAATGGACGCGGTCCGGGCGAAGGATCGCGCACGACGCCGCTGCGCGTGGACGCACAGCGCAATCTGGAGCACGTACTGCGCGCGGCGCGCGAGGTCTTCGGCGAGCTGGGATACGGCGCGCCGATGGAGGACGTGGCGCGGCGCGCGAGGGTCGGTGTCGGCACGGTGTACCGGCGCTTCCCGAGCAAGGACGTCCTGGTGCGCCGGATAGCCGAGGAGGAGACCTCCCGGCTGACCGACCAGGCACGCGCGGCGCTCGGCCAGGAGGACGAGCCGTGGTCGGCGCTCTCGCGCTTCCTGCGCACGTCGGTGGCCTCGGGCGCCGGTCGGCTGCTGCCGCCGCAGATACTGCGGGTCGGCGTCACGGAGGACGGGGTCGAGGCGGACGAGGCGCGGGTCCCGCAGCAGCGGTCCCAACTCACGCCCGAGCTTCGGCTCGTCGAACAGCGGCCGACACCCGAGGAGGAGTCGGTGATCGCGGCGGCGGACGACGCCGGTGCGGCGGCACTGCTCGACGTGGTCGGCCGGCTGGTGGAGCGGGCGCGCGCGGCGGGCGAGCTGCGGGCGGACGTCACCGTGGCGGACGTACTGCTGGTGATAGCGACGGCGGCGCCCTCGCTGCCGGACGCCGCCCAGCAGGCCGCGGCATCGGCCCGGCTGCTCGACATCCTGCTGGAGGGGCTGCGCTCGCGCCCGGCGTGAGCCATCCCTCAAGCCCTCACTTACCGGGCCTTACCGGAGTACGGGATTTTCCTGGAGAACGGGGTTCCTGGAGAACGGGGTTCCTGGAGAACGGGGTTCCTGAAGTACGGGGTTCCTGAAGTACGGGGTTCCTGAAGTACGGGGTTCGTCGGGTAACGGGCCTCCCGGAGCGCCAGGTTCTCCCGGACCAGCGGCCGTCCTGGACGCGGGTGCTGCGCCACTCGCGTACCGGGTGCCGACGGTGACACTCCGAGCATTTCGGGCATCGCGGCAACTCGCGTGCGGGGGCTGTTCGTTGACCGTTACCCAAACGAGTGAACGCTAGTGCTGTCGTGTGGCAAGGCCCCTCGGACGAGTGGTTGGTCTGTACTCGGGGGGTCGGTCCCCTGAAAGCGTGTGGCACTCTTTCCCGGTATTCGGGTCCGAGTGTGCAGGCGGGGGCTTTCCGCGATGAGCGTTGACGGGCGGGACGAGTCACTCGGTGACGGTGCCACGGACGGCGGCACGGGCACCGGCAGGCCGTCGACGCCGCAGGTGCCCAGTCAGGGCGGACGGCAGGGCGGCACCCCGGGGACCACACCTTCGGATGTCTCACCCTCGGGTGCCACGCCGTCCGGTGGCGCGCCCGAACCCAGCGTCCCGGCCCAGCGCGACCGGTTCGACCGGCGCGACGGCGTTGTTCTGCCGCCGCCCCCGGCCGATCCGCCGCCGTCCGACGCCGATCTGATCGAGCGGATGCGCGCGGGCGACGACACGGCGTACGAGGTGCTGTACCGGCGCCATGCGGACGCCGTGCGCCGGTACGCCCGCACCTGCTGCCGGGACGGGCACACCGCCGACGACCTCACGGCCGAGGTGTTCGCGCGCATGCTGCAGGCGGTACGCGGCGGCAGCGGCCCCGAGCACGCCGTACGCGCGTATCTGCTGACGACCGTCCGCCGCGTCGCCGCGAACTGGACGAAGTCGGCGAAGCGGGAGCAACTGGTCGACGACTTCGCGGTGTTCGCGGCGCGGGCCGCGCGCACCTCCGAGGTCTCCGACGACGACACACTCGACCTGGGCGCGGACGTCCGCGCGATGCACGAGGCCGAACAATCCATGGCCATGCGGGCGTTCCGGTCGCTGCCCGAGCGCTGGCAGGCCGTGCTGTGGCACACGGAGGTCGAGGACGAGTCGCCGAGCGAGGTGGCCACGCTCTTCGGGCTCGACGCCAACGGCACCCGCGTCCTTGCCAGCCGCGCCCGCGAGGGCCTCAAGCAGGCCTACCTCCAGGCACATGTGAGCACCGCGCTCACCATGGACGAGGAGTGCGCCCGCTACGCCGACCGGCTCGGTGCCTACGCCCGCGGCGGGCTGCGCACGCGCGCCGAGCGCGGGCTGCGCAAGCACCTGGAGGAGTGCGCCAAGTGCCGGCTGGCCGCGGGCCAGATCAAGGAAGTCGCCAGCGGGATCCCCGCGGTCGTGCCGGTCGCGGTCATCGGTTGGTTCGGTGCCGCCGGGTACGCGAAGGCCGTCGCGCTCATCGCCGGCGGCGCCGGAGCGGGTGCGGCCGGAGCCGCGGGCGCGGCCGCGGCGGCGGGCGGCAGCTCCGGGGGCGCGAGCGCGGGGGGCGGCGCGGCTGCCTCGGAGGGGATCGGCGCGCCGGTCAAGGCCGGTATCGCGGCGGGAGTCGTCGCGGTGGCCGCGGCGGCGGTGGCGCTCGCCCTGGTCGGCAACGACAGCCCGGCCAAGAAACCCGAGGCCAAGCCGACCACCTCGCCCGCCGTCGAAGCGCCGCTGCCGTCGCCGAAGCCGCCGAAGAAGGCACCCGCGCCGAAGCCGCCCGTGGTGGCGCCCACCCCGACTCCTACGCCGCCCCCCTCTCCGACGCCCAAGCCCACCCCGAAGCCCACGCCCAAGCCGTCGCCGACGCCCACTCCTACCCCGACCAAGGCCAAGCCCACGCCCAAGCCGACCCCGACCCCGACCCCGACGCCTCCTCCTCCCGCCCCGGTCGTCTACCAGTGGAGCGAGCTGAACTACGGCGTCGACGGCGACCACACCGAGCCCGAGATGCGGCTCGGCGCGAGCAGCTGGGTGTGGCAGCGCCCAGGGGTTTCGATCGCGAACACCCGGTACGCGCACGGCGTGACCGTCCACGGCCAGTCGTCCGTCACCATCGACCTCCATCGCAGCTGCTCCTCGTACGACGCGATGGTCGGCGTCGACGACCTGACGATGGGGCTCGGCAAGGTCCGCTTCTCGGTGTACGTCGACGGGTCCCGGGCATGGCGGTCACCGACGATCAACGGCGGCGACCAGGCGGTCCCCGTCCATGTGAACCTCGCCGGCCACAAGACGATCCGCCTCGTCGTCGAGCCGCACACCCCGTTCGACTCGACGATGCCGGCGGACTGGGCGGAGTCGAGGTTCCTGTGCCAATGAGCGCGTGAGGTGCGCCGTTACTCGTCGGCGTGCTCCTTGAGCACCTCGGCCAGGTCCCGCAGGGCGTCCTCCGTGGTGAAGTCCGCACCCGCGGCACGCTCGGACTCGTAGCGGACCGGGCCGAGGGCCGCCATCGCGGCGGCCTCGGTGCGCTCGGCCTCGGCGCGTTCGCGGGCGGGACGCGGATGGCCACCGCGCCACCGCGTGGCGGCTGCGAGCAGACGGGTCGCGGACGGGTGGTCGCCGAGCTCGGCGAGGAGACCCACCGCGGCATCGACGAGGCCGGCTGCCACCACATCGGCGCACCGCGTGTCCACTGCCTCCCGCAGGGCGCCGAACAGCTTCCGCAGACCGCGCTCCGGGCCGGACTCGGCGGCCGTGACGAGCGCGTCCACCCAGTTCAACGCCGCCACGAACTGGGGAGGTGGGGTGCCTTGGGAACTCTCCTCGCACGCCAGCTCAAACAGTTCGCGCGCGTGGGCGACCTCGCCGTCGTCCAGGGCCAGCTGAGCGCGCAGGAGGCGGATGAACGCCCGGGAGTCCATCACCCCGTATCGGTCGGCCGACGCGCTCGCCTCGTCCAGGGCGGCCAGCGCCCTGGAACGCTCGCCCGCGCGGTAGGCGATCTCGGCAAGCCGCGCCATCAGGAAGGGCACCTCTGCGTACGCGCCCACCTCGTGGGCGAGCCGCAGCGCCTCCTCGTACTCCCCCTTCGCCTCGTCGAAACGGCTGCGCGCCATGGCCGCCTCACCGGCCGCGCTGCACACCTGGGCCCGCATCCAGCGGTCTCCCACTCGTCGGCTGAGCACGCGCAGCTCCGCCAGGTCGTCGTCCACACCGTGCATACCGCCCGGCGCGTCGACGGCCATGTGCGTACGGAACATCAGGAGGACGCCGATCTCCCACTCGCCGCCGTACGCACGGCAGTTGGCGACCGCCGCGTCCAGGGTGGGCCGCATGTCCTCCGAGCCGCTGAGGAAGAAGGCGGTCAGCGGCCACACGATGCCCGGCATACGTGCCGCGTCCGGGCCGCCCTTCTCGAAGACGGCCCGCACCCGCGTCACGTACTCCCGCAGCCGGCCGTCGCCCCGCCGGGCCGGCGGTTCGAGCTCCAGGGTCATGAACAGGTGGAGCATGCGCAGCCGCATCCGCATACCGCGCATCGGGTGCTCGTCGCTCTCGGGGGTGTCGAGGAAGGCCCCCACCGGGTCGACGGCGTCCAACGGGACGAGGTGGGCATCACCGGCGGCGGGGGAAGACCCGCCCGGCCGTCCAGTGATCCCTGCGGCAGGCAGGACTCCAAGGCTGATCGCCGTGCCCAGCCGCAGCACGAGATCCGTCCATTCCGTGCCTTCGCGGCGGAAGTTGCGAAGCCACCAGAACCAGCTCATGTCGAGGACCAGAGCGCCGGCCTCCTCCTCGTCGGCGGCGACGATCGCACGGTGGAGGGCTGCCCTGATGTTGTCGAGCTCGGTCTCCAGGCGCTTGATCCACGGGAGTTGCTCGGCGGAGCGCAGCAGCGGCTCCGCCTCCTCGACGAGCGCACGCACCCAGGCGAGGTGGCGCCGCTCGGCCGCGGCGCGCAGCTCGGGGACTTCGGCGGCACGCTCGGTCGCGTACTCGTGGATGGTCTCCAGCATGCGATACCGCATGCCGCCTATGCCGTCCTCGTCGTACGGGGTGGCGACGATCAGGGACTTGTCGACCAGCGCCCCGACGAGGTCGGCCGCGGGCCCGGTGCACACGGCCTCCGCGGCCGCCAGGTCCCAGCCGCCCGCGAACACGGACGCCTCGCGCAGCACGGTCCGCTCCCGCTCGTCGAGCAGGCCCCAGGACCAGTCGACGACGGCGCGCAGGGTCTGCTGGCGGGGCAGCACCGTGCGGCTTCCGGAGGTGAGCAGCCGGAAGCGGTCGTCGAGCCGGTCGGCGATCTGGCGAGGGGTGAGCAGCCGCAGCCGGGCGGCGGCGAGCTCGATGGCCAAGGGCAGTCCGTCGAGCCGCCGGCAGATCTCGTCCACGGCCGCCGAGTCGTGCGGCGCGGCGTCGGCATCGGGACGGACGACCGATGCCCGCTCCATGAAGAGGCGGCGCGCGGGATCGGGCGGCAGGGGTTCGACCGGACGCACCAACTCGCCCGGAACACCCAGGGGTTCACGGCTGGTGGCGAGGATCGTGAGCCCCGGGCAGTGCGTCAGCAGAGTCTCGGCGAGCTCGGCCGCGGCGCCGATGACATGTTCGCAATTGTCAAGGATCAGGAGCTGGCTGCGCGGGGCGCAGTACTCGACGAGCAGGGCGAGCGGGTCGTCCTGCGGGACCGCCATCTCGTTGGTGATCAGCACGGTTTCGCGCAGACCGAGGGCGCTGACCACCGCACCGGGGACCGCCTCGGGCCGGTCGAGCGGGGCCAGCTCGACCAGCCACGCCTGCGGAAGCCCGGCGGCGGATTCCTCGGCGAGGCGGGTCTTTCCCGAACCACCTGGTCCGGTCAGGGTGACCAGGCGTGCCCTCTGAACATCCGAACGGATGGCCTCGAGTTCGGGTTCCCGGCCGACGAACGAGTTCAGACGGGGACGAATGTTCCCGTTCCGCGAGGCACGGGAGGAGTCTCCCGGCTCGGCGGGGCCCGCGTGCGACGTCCCACCGGCACGGGCCCGGTGCTGAGCCGTACCGCTCCCCGGCCACGCTCCGTCCCCCTCGTCCCACTGGGGCCGAGGGTCCAACAACTCCTCGTACAGGGCACGCAGTTCCGGCCCGGGATCCGCGCCCAGCCCGTCCATCAATCCGCGGCGCACCCCCTCGTACGCGGCCAGGGCGTCCGCGCCGCGGCCGGCGTCGCGCAGGGCGCGGATGAGCAGAACATGCAGCGCCTCGTCGTACGGGTGAGCCGCCGTCAGTTCTCTCAGCTCCGGTACGACGTCGGTGGCGCGGCCGAGTCGCAGGTCCGCCTCGATGCGGGTCCGGGTCGCCTCCTGGCGGAGGGCCTCCGGGCGGGTCGCGGCGGTGCGGTCGGGGAGGTCCGCGAGGGCGGGGCCACGCCACAGGGCGAGCCCTTCGCGCAGCCGGTCGGCGGCGGTCGTGGCGTCGCCGCGCTCCAGCGCGGTCTTGCCCTCCCCCACCAGCCGCTCGAAGACGAACAGATCCACGTCGTCCTTGGCGGCCCGTAGGCGATACCCGCCTGCCTCGGAGGCGACCGTGTCCTTGCCGATGGCTCGGCGCAGCCGGCCGACAAGGGCCTGCAGTGCCGCGGGGGCGTCCAGCGGGGGAACGTCCGCCCACACCTCGTCGATCAGGGTGTCCGGGGTGGTGGTGCGGGCCGGGCGTTGCGCCAGCGCCGCGAGCAGGGCGCGCACGCGGGGGCCTCCGACGGCGACCTGGGCCCCCCGGGCATCCTCCACCTGGGTGACCCCCAGAATCCTGTACCGCACCCACCCATTCTCCCCGCCTCCGGTACCGGAGACATCGCCTTTCCCCAGCGAGCCTCCCCCAAGCGCTCCCCTCGCCTCCGGCTCACCGCACGGGGCGGCGCGGCCGAGCAGGGATTCGGCCCCTCCGCCCCTGCCTGTCCCGTTCCTGGGGGCTCCGTCCCCAGCCCCCCGTACCGACCTTGACGGCCTCGTCCCCAAACGCCGGACGGGCCGAAGGATCAAGCCCCGGCCCAGCCCAAGGGAGCGAGCGGAGTGGATGGGAAGCCGGGGAGACGAGCGGGATGGAACCGAGTGGCTGCCGTACGACCGCTGCGTGCATTGCGCTCGTCACCTCGCCCTCCCCCCGGACAGCTGAGGTCCCGGCCGGTGTGAACGGCCCGCACAGGGACAGCGGGACGCACCCGCAGCCGCCGACGCGGGCCCCGGCCGGATGAGGCCGCACTCCTCACGCACCCACAGCCGCACACCCCACCGGCCCGCAATGGCGACCCACGCCCCCACTCACCCGCAGCCGCCGACGCGGGCCCCGGGCCGGATGAGGCCGCACACCCCACCCGCCCGCAGTGGCGACGCACGCCCCCCGCTCACCCGCAGCCGCGACGCACAGCCCCCACGCACCCGCAGCCGCCAGACCACGGAAGGGGCCGTGCCGGTACATCACATGCCCCGTCGCTTACGCGGTTGCCAACAGGCAGAGCTGTGAAAGCCAACCGATCTGCCACCGGCGACGGGGCGGATGTACCGGCACGGCCCCGCCCCACCCACCGGCGGACACGCGGAACCACTCACCGGCAGAAAGACGGAACCACCCACCGGCAGCAAGGCGCACGCGGCCGCCACCCCCAGCCCCCCAGCCCCCCGCCGAACCCCAACTACCCCCGCCGAACCGCCCCGGCCCCCGCCCCCAACGCCCGCCCCTGCGGCACGATCCCCGCAGGCACAGCCCGCTGCCGGGCAGGCGTCCCCGTCCAGCAGGTCCCCCGCCGGGCCAGCAGCCGCCGTAGCCACAGCTCCAGGGAGACCAGGTCGGCCAGCCCGTCCAGCGACAGCGGCTCGCCCTCCGCCGCCGCCCGCAGCGCCTTGCGGACCACGCGGGCCTCGACCAGGCCCGCCTGCGCCAGCAACGGCGTGTCGAACAACGCGATCAAGGAATCCGCGGCAACCCGCAACCCCGTACGCGCGGCCGCAGCCGAGGACGCGTGAGAAGGCGCGCCCCACCCAGCGGGGAGATCAGCCACCCCCGCCCCCTCCAGCACCGTCCGCAGAATCGCCGCCCGAGCGCCGGGCTGCACCCGCAGCGCCTCCGGCAGATCACGGCACGCGCGTACCACCTGGTTGTCGAGGAACGGCGTGTGCAGCCGCTGGAAGCGGATCTCGGCGGCCTGCTCCAGGACACGCACGTCCGCCGCGTGCCGCGCAAGCGCCGCACGCGCGCGGAAGTCGCCCGGCCGCTGGCCGGGACCGACCCCGGGCCGCCCCGTCGCGCCCCCCAGGCGAACCGATACTTCAGCCAGCGCCTCCCCGGTCAGCCAACGCGCCGCAGGCCCTGGTCTCGCCCAGGTGAGCGCGGCGAGCGACGCCCCCACGGCACCCCCCGGCTCCTCGAACCGCCGGTGCAGCAGCCGTTCGGCGAGCACGTCGACACCGGTGCGGTACGGCGTACGGGCCAGCTTCCGCGCGGCGCCGTACACGCGCGCTGGGACCATCACCGAACCGTCGGCCTTCGCCAGCGCGGCGACGGGCTTCACCAGATGTCGCCGCTTGCGGTCCATCAACAGGTCCGCGAGCCGCGCCGGGTGGGCGTCCAGAACCTGCCGGGCGCCGTACCCGGTGAAATGGTCCGCGCTCCCCGAGGAGAGCCGCGCACGTTGCCGGGCGGCCGTCACCAGCGACGGTCCCGGCTCGTCCGTCAGCGGGCCCTCCAAGTCGGCGTAAGGGAGCACCTCTTCGCCCCCGGCGACCACCACATGGTGCAGCCGGGGATTCGCGGCCAGCGTCCCGGCCCGCTCCAGCTCGGCCTCCCGCCCGCTGACGACAAGATCGTTGAAGGTGACCGCGAGAAGACGCTCGCCGGCGCCCGTGCCGTGCCCGAGGACGGTCCCGGGCGCCCCCGGAAGCCCGGCCGCGAGCAGCGCCAGTGTCCCCGAGGCGGGCCCGCCCGAGAGGTCGGCGCCGATCCCCGGCACCGGCATCCCGCGCGCGGCACGCCGCGCGGCGGGCCCCATCCCGGGCACGGGTCCGGGGTCCACATCGGTGCCCGGCACATGGCGCGGCGCGGCGAGACGCGCGCGTACGGCCTCCACGAGGGCATCGCGCACGGCGTCCACGGCGCTCGCGGGGTCGGCCGAGGGCGCCGCGACCGCGAGGGAGGCGACCGGCTCGTACCCGGCGATCTCGCGCGCCCCGGCGCGCAGGATCAGCGCGTGCCCCGGCGGGATGCGCCGCACACCCTCGTACGGGGTCGAGTCGTGCACCGCGGCCGGCACGTCGGGGGCGGCGAGCAGCGCCGCCAGATGCCCGAAGTCGAGGTTCGCCTCGATGAGGTCGGCGAGGGGCAGCGCGGCGGTCGCGTAGGCGGTACCGCCCGCCCAGGGGGTGTAGAACACAGGCCGCGCACCCGCGAGATCACCGCAGACGGTCACCCTCCGGCCCACCTGGACGACCGCCGTGTAGCTGCCGGACCAGTTGGTCAGATGCCGAAGTGCCCCTCCGCGCGCGGCGAACAGCCCGACCCGCAGCTCTTCGTCGGAGGCTCCGCAGGTGCCGAGTACGGCGATCCGGTTCTGCGCGTCGGCCTTCACCACGCGCACCTCGTCGGGGCGCCAGTCGCCGACGGCCCAGAGCGGATCGGGGTCGCCCCACAGGAGTTGGGAACCCACCGGGTGAACGGTCTCGCCGTCGCTTCCGGTGGCGCCCGCCGTGCCGATCTCAGGCGCTCTGGCGGCGGTACTGCTCCACCCCACCAACCATCGCATCGCCGCCTCCACAGGCTGTGGACAACCAGTGCACCGCACGAACTGGGCACCATGCTGCCACGAAGGAAGCTCACGAGAGGGCCCCTGCGGCGGCTTGCGCTCCCTGAAGTGCGCCCCCAAGTGGGCACCCGCGCCGCTCTGAAGCCGACGGACGGCCGCCGACTCCCCCACCCGCGTCCGCCGGAGAGCCGCCCCCGAGTCGCGTCGAGCACCCCGCTGACCGACCCCCGGGGCGGCATCGAGCACCCCATCGACGGGCACCCGACCGGCCCCGGGCCGACGCGAATGCGCCCCCGATACGCTCCCCCAAAACCCCCTACGCGCCCTCAACTGACGTGGTAGGAGCCCTAATTGCCCCCGAGGGACACCATCGATTTTCGGCCAAATCCCCAACGGAGGGACAGGCGTGCACACGCTCCGTACAGGCCTTGCGCACCGCTCTGCCAACGCACAGTCCGGGAGGCGGAGTTCGCCTCCCGGACCGGTCCGCCGCCCGCGGGGATGGAGGCGGCGGTGTCCCCCAGCCCACTGGATCCAGTACAGCGGGCCGACCCACGCACGATCCATGGAAGCGCTCCCCCGATGGCCGGAGAAGAGCGCACGGACGGGCGCACGGCCACACAGTGGGAGCACGTCGCAACCGTCCGTACTGTCGTACGGACCACAATCCCGCCATCCAGAACTACGCCCCTTAACGCTTGGGATTGGGCGAACTACGCTGGGTTTACGAATGCCGCGTGGTTATGCCAGCGCGGCAGCCGTCTGTGTCGAGGGGTGGCGCATGTCCAGGGAGCAACGCGGGCCGAACGAAAAGCTCGGCGCCGTTCTCGCCCTCGCGGGAATCAGCAACGCAGGACTCGCGCGACGCGTCAACGACCTTGGCGCTCAACGCGGGTTGACTCTTCGCTACGACAAGACGTCGGTGGCGCGCTGGGTGTCGAAGGGAATGGTGCCGCAAGGTGCGGCGCCGCACCTCATCGCGGCCGCGATCGGCCAGAAGCTCGGCCGCCCCGTGCCGCTCCACGAGATCGGCCTGGCGGACGCGGATCCCGCACCGGAAGTGGGCCTCGCCTTCCCCCGTGACGTCGGACAGGCGGTGCGGTCGGCGACCGAGCTGTACCGCCTCGACCTCGCCGGGCGCCGGGCCGGCGGCGGCGGCATCTGGCAGTCGCTGGCGGGATCGTTCGCAGTGAGCGCATACGCAACTCCCGCGTCACGGTGGCTGATAACCCCGGCCGACAGCTCGGTGGCGCGCGAGGTGAGCCCCGGTGAGGGCTCCGGAGCACCGCTGAAAGTCGGCCACAGCGATGTGCAGAAGCTCCGCGAGGCAGCCGAGGACGCCAGGCGCTGGGACTCCAAGTACGGAGGCGGCGACTGGCGTTCTTCCATGGTGCCCGAGTGCTTGAGGGTGGAGGCGGCACCGCTGCTGCTCGGCTCGTACTCGGACGAGGTAGGCAGAGCCCTCTTCGGAGCGAGCGCCGAGCTCACCCGCCTCGCCGGGTGGATGGCCTTCGACACCGGCCAGCAGGAGGCGGCCCAGCGCTACTACATCCAGGCGCTGCGGCTGGCCCGGGCGGCCGCCGACGTGCCTCTGGGGGGCTACGTACTCGCCTCCATGTCCCTCCAGGCGACCTACCGCGGCTTCGGCGACGAGGGCGTCGACCTTGCCCAGGCCGCCCTGGAGCGCAACCGAGGACTGGCGACAGCCCGCACCATGAGCTTCTTCCGCCTCGTCGAGGCACGCGCGCACGCGCGCGCCGGTGACGCCCAGGCGGCCAGCGCCGCCCTGCGGGCCGCCGAGGGCTGGCTGGAGCGGGCCCGCGACGGCGACAACGACCCGTCCTGGCTCGGCTTCTACTCGTACGACCGCTTCGCCGCCGACGCGGCCGAGTGCTACCGCGACCTGAAGGCACCACGTCAGGTGCGCCGCTTCACCGAGCAGGCGCTGTCGAAGCCGACGGAGGAGTTCGTACGCTCGCACGGGCTGCGTCTGGTGGTGTCGGCGGTCGCCGAGCTGGAGTCGGGCAACCTCGACGCGGCGTGCGAGCAGGGCGTACGGGCGGTGGAGGTCGCGGGACGCATCTCCTCCGCACGCACCACCGAGTACGTGAAGGATCTCCTGCACCGGCTGGAGCCGTACGGCGACGAACCGCGCGTGGTCGAACTGCGTGAGCGCGCACGACCGCTGCTGATGGCTCCCGCGTAGGCGCTCCGCCACGTGCCGATCCCGGAGCGTCTGCCTGGCCGGCGCCGCATCGGGGTGCGGGTGATCCGTGGCTGGTCGCGCCCACGCGGCGGAGCCGCGTGAGGTCGGTGCCCCGTGCCCCTGACGGCCGCTTCGACGCGCCGACGGCCTCCTGGGGTTTGAGGGCATTGTCAGTGGCGCAGTGCACTATCGAAGTCGGGAGGTGGAGCAGGTGCGGATCGTCTACGACTGCGATGTGCTGGTGATCGGCGGCGGCATCGTCGGCCTGTCGACGGCGTATGCGATCACGCGCGCGGCGCCGGGCACGCGGGTGACGGTGCTGGAGAAGGAGCAGGGGCCCGCCCGGCACCAGACGGGGCGGAACAGCGGGGTGATCCACAGCGGGATCTACTACCGCCCGGGCTCCCTCAAGGCGCGGTACGCGGTGCGGGGCGCCGCCGAGATGGTCAAGTTCTGCGCGGAGTACGGCATCGCGCACGCCGTCACCGGCAAACTGATCGTCGCCACGGACAAGGCGGAGCTGCCCCGGCTGCACGGCCTGGTCCAGCGCGGCCGGGAGAACGGCATTCCGGTACGAGAGCTGGGTCCGGCCCAGATCGCGGAGTACGAGCCGGAGGTGCGCGGGCTCGCCGCCATCCATGTCGGCACGACGGGGATCTGCGACTTCGTCGCGGTGGCCCGGCAGCTCGGGGAGTCCTCCGGGGCCGAGATCCGGTACGGGGCCGATGTCGTCCGCGTCGACCGGCGGCCCGGGCGCGGCGCCGCCGTGCTCACCGCCGACGGGGCGGTGGTCCGCGGGCGCGTGCTGGTCAATTGCGCGGGGCTGCACTGCGACGAGCTCGCGCGGCTCGCGGGGGACGATCCGGAAATGCGGATCGTCCCCTTCAGGGGCGAGTACTACACGCTGGCGCGGCCCGAGCTGGTGCACGGGCTGGTCTATCCCGTGCCGGACCCCGCCTTCCCCTTCCTCGGGGTGCATCTCACCCGGGGGATCGACGGCGGTGTCCACATCGGGCCGAACGCGGTGCCCGCGCTCGCCCGGGAGGGGTACGGCTGGGGTGTCGTCCGGCCTCGTGAGCTGGGGGCGACCCTGGCGTGGCCCGGGGCCTGGCGGATCGCTCGGAGGCACTGGCGGTACGGGGCGGGGGAGCTGCGGCGGTCGCTGTCGAAGCCGGCGTTCACGGATGCGGTGCGGCGGCTGCTGCCCGCGGTGACGCCGGACGATCTGGTCCCCGCGGCGGCGGGCGTCCGTGCGCAGGCCGTCCTGCGCGACGGGACGCTGGTGGACGACTTCCTGATCCGGGAGGGTCCCCGGACCGTGCACGTGCTGAACGCGCCGTCGCCTGCCGCCACGGCTTCGCTGCCGATCGGGAGAGAGGTCGCCCGGAGGGCGCTGGGTGCGCTGGCGGGGGCGTGAGGAGTTTTTCCGCCCTCGCCGTAAAATCGACCCCACTGTGTCTGAGTCCTCCTTCACCTCCCCCGAAGAGCCGCAGCCCGTCCCACCCACCGGCGGCTCGCTGCGTCACACCCGCGCCAAGGGGGAGCCCCGGTTCCCCGACGGACCGAAGGCCGACCCCGCCGGGTCGCACTTCGAGCGGCGGATCCGGAGTTTCCAACCGCGGCGAAGCCGGGTGACCACCGGACAGGCGGACGCGCTGCAGCGGCTGTGGCCCAAGTGGGGGCTGGACATCGACGGGCAGCGCAGGATCGACCTGGCGGAGCTGTTCGGAAGCGACCTGCCCGTCGTGCTCGAGATCGGGTTCGGGATGGGTGAGGCCACCGCACAGATGGCGGCCGAGGCCCCGGAGACCGGCATCCTCGCCGTGGATGTGCACACCCCGGGACAGGGCAACCTGCTCAATCTCGCGGACCGGAACGGTCTGTCCAACATCCGGGTCGGCAACGGCGACGCGATCATCCTGCTCAGGGAGATGCTCCAGCCGGAGTCGCTGAGCGGCCTGCGCGTGTACTTCCCGGATCCCTGGCCCAAGAAGCGCCATCACAAGCGGAGGCTGATCCAGCCGGAGTTCCTCAGCCTCGTCGCGACCCGCCTCAAGCCGGGCGCCCTGGTGCACTGCGCGACCGACTGGGAGCCATATGCCGAACAGATGCTCGAAGTGCTGACCGCGCACCCCGACTTCGAGAACACCCAGCCCGACGGCGGTTACGCGCCACGTCCGGACTTCCGGCCGCTGACCCGTTTCGAGGGCCAGGGACTGGACAAGGGTCATGTGGTGAACGACCTTCTGTTCCGGCGCGTACAGCACCCCGTAGACCACCCGGACCAGCAACCGGACCAGTAACCGGACCCGCAATCCGTCGACGGCTGAAGCCCGCTGAAGCCCCGCGGGCGTCTCTCGGACGTCTCTCCGGAACCCCCGGGGCGGCACCAGGCACCGTCGCGGGCTGCGCCCCTCCCTCGTTAGGGTCGATGCCGTGGCCACCTTTCCCCCGTACCCGACGCACCCCAGCGGTCCCGCCGGCGGTGCGCTGCGGCACCCACACTGGTGGCAGCGGAAATGGGTGCGGTACGGCGCGCTGATCGCGTTGCTCGCGATCTCCGGGCTCGTGATCCTGGCCCTCGTCCGCGAACAGACCGGCACCGAGGGCTTTCTGGTCGGCCTCGGCCTCGCCGTGTTCCCCGTGCCGCTCCTGATAGCCGCCTTCCGGTGGCTGGACCGGGTCGAGCCCGGGCCCTGGCGAAACCTCCTCTTCTCCTTCGCCTGGGGCGCCTGCGCGGCCGCGCTCATCGCGATCGTCGCCAACAGCTTCGCGACCAGATGGATAGCGACCGCGACCGCGGATCCCTCCAGTGCCGACACCCTCGGCGCGACCGTCATAGCGCCCATCGTCGAGGAGTCCGCGAAGGCGGCGGCCGTGCTGCTGGTCTTCCTCTTCCGCAGACGGGACTTCACCGGGATCGTCGACGGGGTCGTCATAGCCGGGGTCACCGCCACCGGCTTCGCGTTCACCGAGAACATCCTCTACCTCGGCACCGCCTTCGGCACCGACCAGCTCAGCGGCGAGCGCGGGCTGGCCTCCGTCACCGCCGCGACCTTCTTCGTCCGCGTGGTGATGTCGCCCTTCGCGCACCCTCTGTTCACCGTGCTGACCGGCATCGGCTTCGGCATCGCGGCCCTGTCCGCCGAACGCCGGCATCTGCGGCGCGTCCTGCTCCCCCTCACCGGACTGCTGCTCGCCATGGGCATGCACTCCGCCTGGAACAGCTCGTCGAGCTTCGGGGACTACGGGTTCTTCGCGGTGTACGCCGGGTTCATGGTGCCCGCGTTCGGGCTGCTGACCTGGCTGACCATCTGGACGCGACAGCGTGAGCTGCGCACCGTGCGCGAGGAACTGCCCGCGTACGCCGTCGCCGGGTGGCTGACCGCGCCCGAGCCGTATGTGCTCGGCTCGATGCGGGCGCGGCGGCTCGCCCGCGAGTGGGCCGGGCACCACTTCGGGAAGGCCGCAGCTCGCTCGGTCGCGGAGTACGAGGCGTACGCGACCTCGCTGGCGTTTCTACGGCATCGGGGGCGGCGGGGGCGCGCAGGGGCCGACTTCGTCGTGCGCGAGCGGGAGTTGCTCGATGAGCTGTGGCGCCGCCGGGAGGTGGCCCGCCCGGCCCTGTCCTACGCGGCCCGGGCGACGGCTCCGGTGGTCCCGGTGCCCCCGCCGTGGCCCGCCCACGGCTACGCGTACACGTACAGCCACACGTACGGGCCCGCGGCCACCCCCTATCCCGCGTACAACCCGTACCGCTCGTAGTTCCTTCGCTCCCTCCGCCCCCACCCACGCGCAGCCGAAGGCCGGTACGGGACGGGCAGGGGCGGAGGGGGCGAAAAACCACCCGGTTACGCCGACGCCTCCGTCAGCTTCCCCAGCTCCCCGTCCGTCAGGACGAGGTCCGCCACCCCCAGCAGCGCCGGCAGCTGCTCAGGCGTCCGCGCCGAAGCGATCGGCGCCACGACCGTCGGCTGGGCGGCCAGCCAGGCGAGGGCGACCGTGGCGACCGGGGCGTCATGGGCCTGGGCGACCTCGTCGAGGGCGGCGAGCACGCGACGCCCCCGCTCCGTCTCAAGGTGCTTGGCCGCGCCCTGGGCCCGGGCCGAGTCCACCGTCGTCCCCGGCCGGTACTTACCGGTGAGGAAACCGGCGGCGAGGGCGAAGTAGGGGACGGCCGCCAGACCGGAGCGAGAGGCGATGTCCCGCAGCGCGCCCTCGTAGGTATCGCGCGACACGAGGTTGTAGTGCGGCTGGAGGGCGACGTACCGCGCGAGGCCCTCGCGGTCGGAGAACTCCAGGGACTCCTGGAGCCGCTCGGGCGAGATGTTGGACGCGGCGATGTGACGCACCTTGCCCGCCTTCACCAGCTCGTCGAGCGCACCGATGATCTCCTCGACCGGCACCTCGGGCTTGTCGAAGTGCGTGTAGTAGAGGTCGATGTAGTCGGTGCCCAGACGGCGCAGGGACGCGTCGGCCGCGGCCTTGATGTTGACGCCGGACAGCCCCGGATACTCGGGGTGCTGGCTGACCTTGGTGGCGACCACGACATCCGAGCGGTTGCCGCGCGCCGTGAGCCACTTGCCGATGATGGTCTCGGACTCGCCGCCCTTGTTGCCCTCGATCCACGCCGAGTACGAGTCGGCCGTGTCCACGAAGTTGCCGCCGACGGCCGCGTACGCGTCGAGCACGGCGAAGGACTGGGCCTCGTCGGCGGTCCAGCCGAACACATTGCCACCGAGGGAGAGCGGGAAGACCTCGAGGTCGGAGGAACCGAGTTTGCGCAGAGAAGTCATGCCCAAGTTCAACACCCTTACCGGATGGGTGTATTCCACACACGACTACGCGGACGATGGCACGAAAGACTCCCCGCGCGCGACTCCGCACACGCCTGACCGGCAGCCCTGACGTCGGGGGATGCCGTCAGGACCACCGGGTATCAGGTGAACGTACGTGTCAGGGTGTGAGGCCCTTGCTGCGCAGCCACGCCATCGGGTCGATCGCGTCGCCGCCGCCGGGGTGGACCTCCAGGTGCAGGTGCGGTCCGGTGACGTTGCCCGTCGCGCCCACGCGCCCGATCACGTCACCCGTGGTGACCTTCTGGCCCACGCTGACGCTGATCGACGACTGGTGGCAGAACCACAGCTCCGTACCGTCGTCGAGGGTGAGGACCGTGCGGTAGCCGTACGCGCCGGCCCAGCCCGCCTCCGTGACAGTGCCGCCGTGGATCGCCTTGATCAGCGTCCCGGTGGGCGCGGCGAAGTCGAGGCCCGTGTGGTAGCCGGAGGACCACATGGAGCCGGGGTCGCCGAAGCGCCCGGTCAGCGTGTACGAGGAGGTGGGCAGCGAGTAGCTCTTGGCAAGCTCGGCGAGGCGCTCCGCCTCGGCCTTCGCCTCGGCCTTCGCCTTGGCCTCCTCCTCCGCCTTCTTCTTGGCGGCCGCGGCCTTGGCCGCGGCGTCGTCCTGCTGCTTGGCGGCGATCGCGGCGGCCTGCTTCGCGGCGGCGGTCTCGGCGGCGTCCTGGGCCGCGCTGTCGACCTGGTCCTGCTGCGACTCGGCCTGCTGCATGATGCGGGCGCGCAGTGCCTCACCCGCGTCGGTGGTGCCCTGTGCCGAGTCGGAGGTGGTCAGACCGGCGCTGGTGAGCGGGGTGGCGGAGCCCTTCGGCGTAGTGGAACTGCCGTCGGATATCAGTGCCTTGGCGGATTCGGTGACCGAAGAGAGGTCGGGCAGCGAGATCGACACAGGCGGCTTGCCGGGCGCCGCGGTGGCCATGCCGCCCGCGCCGACGGCGGCGATGACGCCTACGCCGAGAACCGTGGAGCTGCGGGCGAGTCCTCCGCCGCGCTGCTTGCCGACGCGGTGCCGGCCGCGGACGGGACGGACGGAATCCTCAGTGGGATTCCACTCCTCCCAGGGACCCTCGTCGTTGCCGTACGCGTAGCCGAAGGGCTGTGTGTCGTTGGGCGCGAACGAGGTTTGCTGGGCAGGCCGGTTGGACGCCACGTGGGCGTGCTCCTTTCCTTCCTTCTCGCCTACCGGGTTAGCTGACGGGTTCGGAGCAGGAAGGTCTCCTACGTGCGTCCATCACGGCTTCTCCGCCGTGAAAGACGCTCGATTCACCCCAAGTTGGTGGTTCCCCGGTTCCCTTGCGGGATTCGGCGCGTGCGCACGGAGCCGCCTCTTGTGACGGCTGGGACGACCGCGCTGCGTTATCGAACGTTAATAGACCCGGGTACCGGATTCCAAGTCGTTCGGGCTGATCGTTAACGCTTTTGGCCAGGACTTTGAGGGCACCACCGGCCTAAATCGGGCGAGTTGACCACGCTCCATCACCCTCAATTCAGTTGACGGTGTGTCAGTTGTTATGCGGAGGGGCACCGTCCGATCACCCCTTGTGACAACGATCAAGAACGCCGCACGGACGACGCGCACAAGCCGCAGGGGCGACTGTCAAGAACGCCGCACGGCAAGCAACGCCATGTCGTCCGTCGTGCCGTCGCCCGTGTGCCGGCGGACCTCCTCGGCGAGGGCCGCCAGCAGGGCGTCGGGTCCGGGAAAGACACGTCCCGCGAGGCGCGCGGCGGGATCGTAGAAGCCCCCGTGCTCGTCGCGGGCTTCGGACAGACCGTCGGTGTGGAGAAGCAGCGTCGCGCCGCGCGGGAACTCGGCCCGCACCGCCCGGTCGGGCCACGTGCCCAACTCGCCCATGCCGAGCGGCAGTGCGGGATCCTCGGCGTCGAGCGTGACGAGCGTGCCGTCCGCGTGCAGGAGCAGCGGCGGCGGATGGCCGCGGTTGACGATGCGTACGGCGTCCTCGCCGTGCGGGATCTCCGCGAGGACGGCCGTGGTGAACCCCTCGAAGGCATCGAGACCCTCGCGCCGGGTGCCCTCGCGCGCCAGCGCCCGCTCCAGGCGCTGCGCGACGGCCTCCAGCGTCGCCTCCTGCTCGGCCGCCTCCCGGAACGCCCCGATGACGACGGCGACGGCGGCCACCGCGCCCATGCCCTTCCCGCGGACGTCGCCCACGACCAGGCGTACGCCGTGCGGGGAGTCCTGCACCGCGTACAGGTCCCCGCCGATGAACGCGTCCGCCTGCGCGGCCTCGTACCGCGCCGCGACCTCGAGGCCGCCGATCCGCTCGTCTGGTTCCGGCAGCACGGCGCGCTGGGCGGACTCGGCGATCTCCCGGACCGTGGCGAGCCGTGCGTCGCTGCGGCGGACGAGGATGTTGATGACGACGGCCAGGACGCCGGCCGTCGCCACCGTGACCACTTCGGTGACCGAGTCGACGTTCGGGACGATGCCGAGCCTGATGTGGATGGTGAACACGGCGGTGATGGCCGCGAGGCCGGTGAGCACCGTGCCACACAGTGAGTAGAGGGGTGCGGCCACGAGCGGCGCGGCCGTGAAGAGGGGGGCCGCGGTGAAGTCCGACGGCGTGTAGTAGTCGTAGAAGGCCCCGACGACGATGAGCAGCGCGGGGAGCGCCCGGACGAGGGCCCGCGCCATCGAGATCCTGCGCCGACCGGCTTCCGCGGGGCCGGGCGGCGGGGTGTCCCCGACGTCGGGGTCGGGCACGGGGTCGCCGGGCAGCCGCCCACCGGACCGGTCGTACGGGCCCTCGGCCCGCTGCTCGCCTGTTCGCTGCCCCACCCATCCAGGTTTCCCGGAGCCGGGGCGGGGGGCGACCGGTGTGGACCGACCGGGGGACGCGGAGAGGTGGGGGTGTGCGGAGCCGTGGTGGCCGGCAAACACCAAGGGCCGGAACTCGTGAACCCGAGTTCCGGCCCTTGGCCTTCAGTAGCGGGGACAGGATTTGAACCTGCGACCTCTGGGTTATGAGCCCAGCGAGCTACCGAGCTGCTCCACCCCGCGTCGTTGACATCAGTGTACGCCATCCGCGGGACCCGAAGCACACACGCTTGAACGCGCCCCCCTGCGGGCCCCAGCGGCACGTGTCGGCGGGATTCACACAAGGTGCCGGTTGGGCTCCTTGGCCCGCTCCTCGTACTCCGGGAGTACGACCACGTCGGCACCCTCCGCCACGAGGAGCCCATGGCCGTCGGCACCGGCGACGAACGTGTCGGGCTCCCGCCAGGCGGTGACCACCCGCCGTACCCCCGCGTCGAGAATCAGCCGGGCACACGGGGCCGGCCGGGAGGCCCGGCGGGCGCACGGCTCCAGGCTGCTGTAGACCGTGGCCGAGCCGAGGCGCGGATCGGCGGGGTCGATCTTGGCGAGCGCCGCCTCCTCGGCGTGCACCACGGAGTCGCCGCCCTCACGGGAGTACCCCCGCGCCAGCTCGGTCCCATCGGCGGCCACCACCACCGCGCCCACACTGAACGCCGTCTCCGAGGGCGGGCACAGTGCGGCCAGCTCGCAGGCGAGCGTTAGCCAGTGCCGGTCCGCCGACGCGGCGAGCCGCCCGACGCCGGGCGCCGTGGGGACGTAGCGGATGAGCACGACATCCCCGACGGCACGCGTCTCCATCAGCCGCATCCGCCCGGGGGGATAGGCCCCGGGCCCGAACAGCCGCGGCGCGTCCGGCTCCCCGACGAAGAGCGGCGCGACGGCGAGCTGCAGCTCGTCCGCGAGCCCCTCCCGCATCAGCTGGGTGTGAACCCGCCCGCCCCCTTCGACCATGAGACGCCGCACACCGCGTACGTCATGAAGGTGTTCCAGGAGCACACGCCAGTCGAGCTCGGGACCGGTCGACACGATGTCCACGCCGAGCCCGTCGTCGAGTCCGCGCAGGGCGTCGGTCGCCCTCGCGGCGCCCTGGTCCGTCGTATAGACGATCTTCTCGCCGCCCGTGTGCCAGAACCGGGCCGCCGGGTCGAGGTCGCCGGACCCGCTGACGGTGACCTTCAGCGGGTACTCGGGACGGCCGTCGGCGACCCGCGCCGCGCGCCGCCTGGCCGAGTTGACCAGGAGCCGGGGATTGTCCGAGCGGAGGGTGCCGGCGCCGACCAGGATCGCGTCGCTGGACGCCCGCACCTCGTCGACCCGGTCGAAGTCGGCCGGCCCCGAGAGCAGCAGCCGCTCGGGGCCGGTGTCGTCCAGGAAGCCGTCGAGCGAGACGGCCGCGGACAACAGGACGTAGGGGTGGGGCATGGGGGCGCACCCTCCGGCTCGTGGTGGGTCGACCCTTTGTGGTGAGACCCGACACAGTGGTTCAAGTTTTAAACAATACCTAGACTGGTGACATGACGACCCGCTGGCTCTCCCCCGCCGAACAGCGCGCCTGGCGCTCGTACGTCTCCGCCTCCTCGCTCCTGGAGGACACGATCGACCGCCGGCTCCAGGCGGAGGCGGGCATGCCCCACCTTTACTACTCCATCCTGGCCATGCTGTCCGAGGCGCCGGACCGGCGGCTGCGGATGACCGAGCTCGCCGAGATACTGAAGATCACCCGCAGCCGGCTGACGTACGCGGTGACGCGACTGGAGAACGACGGCGCCGTACAGCGCGAGGGCTGCCCCACCGACAAGCGCGGCCATGTCGCGGTTCTCACGGACGAGGGCATGGCTCTCCTGGAGCGGACGGCGCCGGGGCATGTGGAGACGGTGCGGGCGGCGATCTTCGACCATCTGACGCCCGAGCAGGTGGGGCAGTTGGAGGAGATCTGCGAGAGCATCGCGCGAGCGATTCAGGGCGAAAATTCCGGGGCCTGTAGGGAAGATCTGCCGTGGCGGCGCCGTTCCTCCACATCGTGAGGGACGCGAGGGGCGGGTAAAGCGCATTGCTTGAACTTTAAAGCACATGTATTGTCTCCCTGCAGCGACATGCTTCAAATCTGAAGCAATACCCCCAACCCGCTGGACCGGACCGGGAGAGACAACATGCGCGACTACCCCACCGCCACCGTGCGCACCCGCGTCACGGTCCCCCTGCGCTTCGGCGACGGCTACTCGGTCGACGCGGAGCTGGTCACCTTCCACGGCCTCGCCGACGACAAGGAGCATCTGGCCGTCGTCCTCGGCGAGCCCGGGGCCGACCCGCTGGTGCGACTGCACTCCGAGTGCCTGACCGGCGATGTCTTCGGCTCGGCCCGCTGCGACTGCGGCCCGCAGCTGCGCGAGGCGGTGGAACAGATCGCGGAGCGGGGCGGCGTGCTGCTGTACCTGCGTCAGGAGGGCCGCGGCATCGGCCTCTACAACAAGCTCGACGCGTACGCCCTCCAGGACCAGGGCCTGGACACCTACGCCGCCAACGCCGCGCTGGGCCTGCCCGAGGACGACCGCGACTACACGGCCGCCGCCCAGATGCTCCAGGCCCTCGGCATCGACTCCCTGGATCTGCTCTCCAACAACCCCGACAAGGCCGACCAGCTCCGCGACCTCGGCATCACGGTCTCCCACCGCGTCCCGACCGGCGTCTTCACCACGGCCCACAACGTCCGCTATCTGCGCGCCAAGGTCCTCCAGACCCAGCACACACTGCCGCTGCCGGAGCTGACCGAGCTGACGGCGGGCTGAGACACCGTCAGCTCGCAGGATTCGGCGGCCCGTTGTGGGAGCGGGCCTGGAACCACTGATCGCCCACGACCATGCCGGAGACGCCGCGCGCCTCGCAGCAGGACACGAGGTCCGACATCCGGTTGATCCCGCATCGTTCCCTGCTCGCGCCACCCGCCCGGAGCCACGACGTCGGGAAGCTCGTCGACATGCTCCGCGATGCCGAGGACGGTGTTGACGTTCACTGCGGAGTCAGACCTCGATGCCTTCGATCCTGGCCACCTTGCGGCCCGCCTTGAGGAAGATCTCTCCGGCCGTTCCGGCGAGACCGGCGGCGGTCAGGGCCGCGGTGACCGACTCGTGGAGGGGACGCGCCATGTCGTCCTCCGAGAGGTTCGCCGTCTTCTGGCCCTCGTCGGTCTCCACGACCACCCGCAGCGCGTTCTGCTTGGCCAGTCGGCGGCTCGCGGACGTGCTGGGCGTGAACTCCAGTACCTGGGTCAGCACGGCCGCGACCGGCTCGGCGCCGTGGGAGGCGTCCACGACGGGCAGGGAGTCCACGTCGCCGAAGCTGCGCTTGGAGAACTGCGAGGTGAAGTGCCGCCGGGCCGCGGCCGCCGCCTCCTGACCGTGCAGTGCGGCAACCGCCTCACCCGCGACGATCTTCTTCAGGTCCATCGGGTGCAGGGACTTGTCCTCGACGCGGGCGTTGACGGCGTCCACCTCGGTGTCCGTCCACTCGGTCCACGCCTTGAGGTACGGCACGGTCAGCCTGTCCGGAATCGACATGATCTTGCCGAAGATGTCGTCCGGGCTCGCCGTCAAGGCGATGTAGTTGCCCTTGCTCTTGCTCATCTTGGCGCCGGTGCCGTCGGTGCCCTCGATCAGCGGCATGCTGATGACGAGCTGCGGCTTCTGTCCGGAGACCTCCATGACCTTGCGGCCCATCTGCATGTTGAGCAGCTGGTCCACACCGCCGAGTTCGATGTCGGCGTCGATCTTCACCGAGTCGATCGCCATCACCACGGCGTAGATGAACTCCGACATCGCGAGACCGTGCCCCTGGGCGAGGCGGGTACGGAAGTCCTCCCGCTGCAGGGACATCGATACGGGAATCTGCGACAGGATTCCGACGAGCTCGGGGAGCCGGACTTCGGCGAGCCACTCACTGTTGTGGCGGAACTCGGCCCTCTCGAAGTCGAAGAAGGGGGAAACCTGGTCCCGGTAGGTCGACAGATTCCTGGCGATGTCCTCGTCCGTCAGCGGGGGCCGCTCGTCGGACCGTCCCGAGGGGTCGCCGATCTTCGCGGTGATGTCGCCGATGATGAGCACCACGGTGTGCCCCATCCGCTGGAAGCGGCTCAGGATGATCATCGGGACGGTGTGGCCCAGGTGAACATCGGCCGAGGTCGGATCGATGCCCAGCTTGACGCGCAGCGGCCTCCCCTCGGACCGCGCCCCCTCGATCTTGGAGGTCAGCGTCTCCAGCGAGGGCAGGACACCCACGGTGCGGCCGGCGATCAGCTCGGCCTGCTCCTCGGGGGCGAGGTCGGACAGGTCGAGCTGACGCCTGGCACTGGTCTCGGCCAGCAGGTCCTCGACGATCTTGTCGGAGGAAAGGTCCTGCGCGAGTAGTTCAAGGGCGCGCGCTTCGGATTCGCCAAGGCGTGTCATGGGGTTCCTGTATGAATCGATGCTCTCTCACGGGACCAGCGCAGCATATCCAAACGGGTACACCTCTCGCTTACCTTTTTTCACCGCTGTTCGCCCAGTCATATTCACGACCACATTTCCTTGACGTGCACCGGGAAGTCGGCGAACTGCTTCTTCTCCACTTGCCATCGATGATTACTTTCGAGGCGATCCTGATTGATGCGTACGAGATCCTCGTGCGAGCAGTACGTCATCCGGCGCATGAGCTGGAAACGGGCAATACGGCCAGGTCACGGGATTCGCCTCCCTGCGCGAACCGTACGTACTCATTGGTCAGGGCCTGACCATGGTCGCGCTGATTTCGCAGGATGTTCTCCCCACCGTCCTGGAGGCGCACCATTTTCATGATGTGGAAGGCCGTGGCCATATGCGGCGGACCCGACATTCCGAATCCAGTGATGACTGTTTTGTTTGTGGTCGGCGTCGCCGTATAACGGTCGGCCGCATGATGGCAGAGATATCAGAGATCTCCGCACGACCGCCCGCGACCGTTATAGGCGTCGAGATCCCCGAGGACGATCCGACAGACGATTCTCCGAATCGGCAGCGGACCAGCGGCTCCACCCGGGCGGGACGCCGGGCGAGGATCCCTCGGCCGCTCGGACGTCGCCGAGGCGCGACCGCTCACCCCCATCCCCTCCTTGAAGCTTGATCAAGGGAAGGTGAGGCACGTCACAGCAACCGCCGGGCGGTGCTGGACGCGTCACGCAGGTGAAAGCCCTCCGTACCAACTGACGCTCCAGACCCGCTACTTCACGGGCGCTCTGGCTATAGTACTTGTGTCTAGACAGTAGTCGGGGGAGCCTGCGCGCCGTTTCCGTACCGGAGAGTGGTGGCAGCGGAAGGGGAGCCGTGGCGAAGCCACCTCACAGTGATGCTCCGCAGTCCAGTGGAGCCGGCGGGCAGCAGCCCGCCCAGCACGCGCACGCACAGGGTCGGCAGCAGGTGCCGGCGCTGACGGAGGAGATGCTGATCCGGCAGGGCGGGCGCGCGGGAGGCCGGTCGCGCAATCCGTTTCGGCGTAAGAAGGCGGCGGAGCCGGCGGCGCCCAATCCGTGGCTGACCGCGGCCGGGCCGGGACCCGCGCAGACCGGCGGCCCCGCACCCGCCGGTGGATACGGAAACGGATACAGCGGGGGTGACCAAGTCCCCCACGCTCGCCCGCCCATGACGGATCACCGCCTTTCGGAGTCTCCGTCCGCACAGGGCACCGAGCAGGCCGCCGCAAGCGCCGACGGGACGAAGAAGGGCAAGAAGGGGAAGCAGGCCGAGGCCTCCACGGGCAACGGCTGGTTCCACAACCCCTTCGCCAAGCCGAAGACAACGTCGTCCGTGGACCGCGGCAGCGTCTCCTCCGCCCAGATGTGGGCGGGCCCGCGACGCGGGATCCTGTTCCGTCGCATGCTCGGCACACTCGCCGTACTGCTGCTGCTGTTCCTCTTCGTCAAGATGAACGGCAAGGCCAGCAAGGCGGATGTACAGGCGGAGGTCGACGCGCGCGTCAAGTCCTCGGCGTCCAACTTCCCGCGCGGGGCGGCCGTGTTGTGGTCGGCGCCGCTGGTGAAGGTGTTCGCCACGTACGACCCGGACCACACCGACGACCGCAACCAGGCGCTGGAGCCGTACGCCATCAACGGCATCGACGCCCAGATGGGCTGGAACGGCGAGGGCGAGCAGTCGGTCATCGACATGGTGATGAGCGACGACGTCCAGGTCACCGGCAAGAACCGCGGGATCGTCCGGTCCACCGTGCAGGTGCAGGACGGCTCCTGGCGCTGTATCGCCGTGCCGGTCTTCGCGGTGCAGCGGGGCGGTTCGACCGCGTTCGGGCTGACCGCGGCGCCGGTCTATGTGCCGTGCGCCGGCCTGACCACTCCTCCGAAGGAGAACACGCAGAGCGGGTCCAACGATTCGGATCTCGCGCACACCCTCCAGTCGGAACTCCTGCCGCCGTTCATGGCCGCCTGGGCGCAGAGCGACGCCGTCAACCTGAAACGCTATCTGCTGCCCGGCACCACGTCCTTCGGGCTCGGCGGCGCCTACACCGGTGACCAGGAGGGCGGGCGCCCGACGATCTCCACCGTCTACGTGCCGGAGGCGGCCAAGGGCCAGAGTGGCAACCGGCGCACGGTCACCTTCACCACCACGCTGCTGAGCACCGACGGCAAGGCCTCCCAGACGTCGATGTACCAAGTCGTCGTGGTGAAGAAGGACGGCCAGTGGTACTTCGCCTCGGACCCGACACCCGCGGTGGGCACCGTCGGCGGCGACCAACTGCCGGACGTCCAGCCCTCGAAGGGCACGGGCGGCATGTACTCGCAGAGTCCCGCTCCTTACCCCAGTGCAACAAGATCTACAGACGTGCAACAGCCGGGCTCCACAGCATCCGCTACCCCGTGATGACCGTCTATACATAGAGAGCGAGATCGCGGACGGCGGCCCACAGCAGGCCAACCGGCCCCAACTGGGCTTATTCGCATGCCGCATCCAGCTTGTGTATATACGATCAGTTCGCGCGAGTACGTCGACCCATACGCGCCCTGCAGACAGGAAACAGGACACTCACATGCTCAACCACGTGCTCCGGGCCATGCCCGCCGACGCTCACGTCTACCTCGCGGACGCCAACCAGATCACCACCAAGACGAGCACCATCGGCAAGTCCATCCTCGCCGCCACGGTCGTCTTCGCGGTCGTCGCCGCCTTCTTCACCCAGGCGCAGCGCAAGTGGATGGTCGTCGCCACCATCCTGCTGATAGGCAGCTTCACGTTCATGATCGTCGACAGCCCCGAGGCCCTGCTGACCCAGGGCGGCAAGTTCATCAAGGACAACGTCTGGAACCCGATCTTCAACTCGTGATCGGCCCACGTGTCACGACTCCTGATCCGGTCCACGGGGCCGGCTGAGCATCCGCCGGAGAGGGTGAGGGACGATGAGCGACGAGACCGTCACACTGCGGGACTACACCGAGGCGTTCAAGGTCAAGAAGGCGCTTCGCAAGATCGGCAAGGCGAACGTCCCACTGAAGGAAGGGCTGTTCGTCGATGACATCAAAGTCTTCGCCCTCACCCTCGTCCTGTGGATCACGGCCTACAACATGATCCTCGCCCCGCCCATCAAGGTGGTGGCGCACCTGTTCGGCACAAAGGCCCCGGTCGGTATCCCCTATCTCTTCATCCTGTTCGTGCCGCCGATCTTCGCGGTCGCTCTGTCCCGCCGCCCGGTGCGCCACAACCTCGGCATCTTCGGCCTGATCCGGGCGCTGATACGGGACTGGATGGACGATCCCGTGCACCGCAAGGGGGTTCCGGTCCGCAAGGGGCACGGGGCGGCGGCGTACCGCATCGTGGTGTGGCGGGCCCGTACCGACCTGCTGCCCGGACTGGCCCCCACGACACCCCTGCCCAACGGATTCGCTGCCGTGCCCGTACCGCCGCCCGCCGCGGAGCAGGACTCCCCGGCAACCAGCGCTAGGAAGGCCTGACCGGTGAAGAACGCCGTCTCCCGCCTCATACCGGACGGCTACCAGGCACCGTCCCGTATCGGCTACCGCTACCTCGACGACAAGATCCTGCTGGACGGGGACGGGGCCTACACCCTGGTGAGCGTGCCCACCCGCAGCTGGGAGCTGATGAGCCCGCTCGACAAGCGGGCCGGACTCGCCCAGGTGTACGCCTGTCTGTCCGGCCTGCCCCGCGGGGTGGCCCATCAGACCCGCCTGATCACGACGGAATTCCCGTTCAACGCCGACCTCTGGTCACAGCGACTGGACAAGCGGACGCAGAGCCACGGCATCCCGGCGCCCGGCTGGTCCTCCCTGCTCACCGACACCCGCAACCGGATCAACGACGCGGCCTGGCCCATCAAGCGGGTCTACCTCGCGGTGCGACTCGGCGACCGGGCCTCCTACAACGGCGCCTGGGGCCGCGTGCAGCGCATGTGGGAACAGGTCAGGAAGCCGCTCGACCTCGATGACGAGATGCCGCCGCTCGAAGAGATCGAGGTGTGGCACGACCAGGCCGGCGACATCCGCAACACCCTGGCCGGATCCCCGCTGCGCTGCCAGCCGGTGGGCCGGCAGGAGGCGGAGATGCTGCTGCTTCACCTCACTCATCCGGGCCTGCCGGCCCCCGACCCGGCCGCGACGACACCGCAGCGGTACGGGCCCGGGGAGCTGCAGGCGCTGTGCGGCGGAGAACTCACCCGGGAGCCGCTGGGCCGGATCGGCAAGTACGACTACAAGTGCCTGCGTCACGAGACGGTCACCGGCACCTCGTACCAGCTCTGGTACGCCTTCTCGCTCGGCCCCGAGGAGGTGAACTTCCCCGGCACGCTGTGGCTGCACAGTACGGACGCGCTGCCGTTCCCCGTCGTGCAGTCCATCGGCTTCGAGATCCAGGAGCTGGCCGACACCCGCAAGGACGCGGACAAGGCGCTGCGCAATGTCGAGGAGCAGTTCTTCAACGACAAGGAAGCGGGCGTCTCCACCGATCTGACTTACCATCAGAAGCGTGAACTGGCCACCCAGATGAAGTATCTGGTGGACCATCACCGCACTCCGTTCATCCGGATGCGCGCGCTGTTCGGCATCGCCGCCACCGACCGGGACGAACTCCGTGAGAACGCCCGCGATTTCGTGCGGACCATGCGCGAGGCCGGCTACACGGTGGACGCTCCGCCCACCCACCAGAAGTTCTTCTTCTACGAGTCGCTGCCCGGCGGCCGCCCTCTCGACAGCGACTACATCCGGCGCGTACCGCTGGACTATCTCGCCGCCGGCATGCCGCACATCTCGCCGTCGGTCGGCGACGGCGAGGGGCTGTACCAGGGCTACACGATCGGCGCCGGCGGACTGCCGGCAGAGCCCGTCTTCGTCGACCACATGCTCTACGCGACCCAGTCGCAGCTGGCTCCGACCGAGGGCGTGCCGGGCGACCCCGGCGGCGGCAAGACCGTCAGCCGCGGTCTCAAGCCGGTCTGGGAGGACGCCCTGCGCGGCATCACCCAGGTGGTGTGGGACCCGAAGGGCGACTATCTGGTCCTGAAGAAGTACGCCCAGGAACTGGGCCTCAACCCCGACAAGATCATCTGTGTCAACGTCTACGACGCCGACCCGGGCATGCTCGACCCCGCCGCCCAGGCGGAGACCCCGGAGGACGCCGCGCAGCTGATGCGCGAGACGCTGCTGCGGCTGGTTCCCGACCTGCTGGCGGGCCAGAACGGCAGCGACTTCGGCGACGTGATCCGCCAGGCTGTCGGTGCTGCCATCGCGGAGGGCCACGGCTCCACGTACCTCATGCGCGTGGTGGAGATCCTGGAGGCCTGGGAGAAACTGCCGCCCTCACCCACCAACATCAACCAGGAGCGCTGCCGGCAGTTCTCCGGCCCTCCCGGTCGCCGCTACCGCGAGGTGTCCCGCACCAAGCTCGGCCAGTTGGTCTTCGGCCGGGCCCCGCAGCCCTTCCGCATCCCCGTCGGCTACACGGTCATCTTCTGCACCCTCGGGCTCCAGATGCCGGACCCGGGCAAGCCGCCGGAGATGATGTCGGAGCGCGAGCTGCTCTCGGACGTGATCTCCGGTCTGATGGCGGACAACACCTGGAACATCATGGCCACCCTCGATCCCGCGATTCCCAAGGCGATCACCTGGGACGAGTGGCACACCAGCAAGGACAACCCCCGGGCCCGCACCCTGGTGGACCGCATCAAGCGCCTGGGCCGCTCCCGCAACACCTTCCTGCGGCTGATCTCGCAGTCCGCCGGCGACTTCGACTCCAGTTTCGTCACCGGCGTCTGGGCCTTCGGCACGACGTCGAAGGAGGAGGCCGAGAAGACCTGCGAGTTCCTCGGCGTCGAGGCCAACGGCTCGAACATCGGCACCATCCTGTCGCTGGGCGGCGGCCAGAAGGGCGTCTGCGTCTTCAAGGACCGCGGCGGCAAACTCGCCCGAGTCAAAGTCGAGTTCATCTACGACTTCGTCCTCGACATCTTCGACACGAACCCGGAGAAGGACCCGGAGAAGATGACCCGCATCATCGCCGAGATCTTCGGCGAGGAGGCCGCGGGCGCACGCCGGGAGATCGAGGCGAAGAAGGGCGGGGCCACGGGGGACTCCCCTGGCTCCGACGCCAACGGGGCGGGCGAGGACGACGATCCGGTGCCGCCGCAGGCATTGCTGGGGGTGTGAGGGTGCGCCGTCGCGGGCGCGGGGGCGCCTGCGACGGCGGTTCCGGCCGCGGGGGCCGGGGGCCGGCTGAGGGCTCGGGACGGTGGCTAGGGGGTTTCTGATGGATCTCCGTGGAAGAAGGAGCGGCGTTCGGTGCGTGCTCTCGGCGTGCCGGGCGGAAGTCCTCGATGGGGGTCCCCCCGCGCGAGCGAAGCCGAGCGTGGGGGAGGAGCTACTAGGGCTTTTGCCCGGTGCGGCGAGAGTGCGTGCCGGGCGTCGCGACGCCGCGGAGATCCATCAGAAGCCCCCTAGGACTTGGGGATGTCGTAGTTGAGGGCTTTGACCTGGCCGCCGGCGGACTCAAGTCCGCCGCTGCCGAAGGCGCGGCCGGTGAGCCACTTGCCGCCCGTGGTCTTCACCTTGAAGACGAACTTGTAGTCCTGCTTGTCCTCGCTCTGGGGGATCAGTTCGGCACGTGTGACCTTGAGGGTGGAGGCGATCACCGTGTCGTCCTGGGTGAGCGCCTTGAAGAAGGCGTTCTTCTCGGTCTTGCTGAGCTGGGACGGGTAGACCATGGCGGACCCTTCGTAATCCCGGTCGTCCCAGCCCGGCTCGCCCGCGCTGCGCGGGGTGTAGTCGAAGCTGCTCAACGAGTGTGCGGCGCTGTCCGACATCCAGGCGCGGTAGGTGCCGTCCTGCGGAGTCCGCAACGCGTCGAGCAGGTTGACGACCTGCATCCGCCAAGGCGCGTGCAGGTAAGGGTCCGCCTGGACGGTCGGCGAGGAGGACGCGCCGTTCTTCGAACCGGATCCGCCGTCGCTGTCGCTCCCGCAGCCGGCGAGCGCCAGCACCGCCGCCGCGGCGACCACCGCACCCTTGGTTCGCGTTGCCTTCAACACACCGTCTCCGTTCCGCATCCAGAATCTGTTCGTACGAGCACGGGGTCAGCCGCCGACACCCGGCTTCGCCTCCGAGTAGATGAGGCGGAGGATCACCGTGGCGCCGGACGGCTTGCTGTAGCCCTCCGCCTCGCCCTCCAGCCAGTCGCCGTCGCTCTTGCCCTTCGCCGACCGTGTCTTGACGACGAAGCTCAGCGTCCAGCTCTTGTCCGTGCCCGAGGACTTGGACACGGCCAGGCTGGACGGCACCACCTTTCCGTCGCGGGACACGGCGGCGAGGACGGCCTTGGCGTCGGCGGCGGGCAGGCCGCGGTACGACACGCGTGCCAGGCCGTCCGGCCGGTCCGCGCCCGGGTCGGCGGACGACAGCGGGGTGTAGGTGAGTCCGTCCGTCTCCGCGGCGGCTCCCGGGAACCAGCGGTCGGAACCGGCTTGCTCCGCCTCCGCGGCGTCGGTCAGGAACGCGACGAGCCGGTCCCGCCAAACATCGGCGCCACCGGAGGACGAGGACCCGGGGGACGGGGAGGCGCTCGCGGCGGCCCCGTCCTCGGAACCGGCGGGCGGTGTCGGCATGTTCTGCTTGACCACGACGAAGCCGCCGAGGGTGAAGAGCGCCATCACGCCGAACACGGCGGCGAAGAAGAACAGCACGGGCTTGGTGCCGCGCCGCAGATTGTCGAGGGCGGCGTCATGGATCGACCGCGCACCGCCGCGCCCACGGGAGTCGTGTCCCATCGCCCACCCGCCCTGTCGCCTCTGTCTCATGCGCCCCTGAAACACCGCCAGTTCAGTCAGACACGCGTGCTAACGTCTCTAGCGTATATACACATCAGGTGAAAGTCCTAGGAGTCCGGGGGATCCGAATGGCCATCGCCTCGACAGCTGAGGCCCGAACCAGGCTGACGTCCTTCCGCGACGTCCCGGCCTCGAAGCGAGCCCGGCGCACCGGGCGCGGGGCCCGTGACCGACGGCGTGTCATCAAGCGCCGAGTCGGTGCCGTCCTGCTGACGGTGCTGTCCACGTTCACCCTCTGGTTCACGATGGCCACGCCCTCCCAGGCGCTCGGCGACGACATCATCTCGATGTGCGGCCCGCTCAACGTCACCTTTCCGGAGAACCGCGGCTCTGGACTCGAAGCCTTCTTCGGCACGTACAAGCCGGACACGGCCATCCCTCCGTCGGAGTACGCCACCTACATCCCCAAGGCGAACAAGCCGTACGACGGCCCCAAACCCTCGTACCACCGATACGGGATGTCAGGGCTGACCTGGAACACCTTTGGCTGGACACCCGGTTGCTTCTCGATCAACCGGTTCATCAACTTCGTGCCGAACATGATCTTCAACCTCTCGAAGACGTTCGCCACCTTCACCATGGCGCTGATCGCCTGGTGCTTCGGCAAGGACCCGTTCAGCTTCCTGCAGACGCCCATCGCCAACGTGGCCGGGGCCATGTCGGACGTCGCCACCCCGTTCCTGGGGCTGGTGGGAGCACTCGGCGGCATCTATCTGGGCGTCAAGAACTGGGGCCCCCAAGGGCGGATCACCGCCGTCCTCAAGGGCTTCTCATGGATGCTGCTGATCACCGGACTGTTCTTCTGGTTCGACGCCAACCCGACCGCGGCCGGAAGCAAGATCAACAGCATCGTGGGCGATGTGACGTCCACCGGCTTCCAGTCCCTGTCCGAACTGCCCTCCACCGGCGGCGCAGACAACACCTCGCTGTGCAACAGCAAGACCGGCGCCAGCGCCGCCTCCTGCATCCAGGACGCGCTGTGGGTGCCCCTGGTGTACCAGCCATGGCTGTACGGCCAGGTCGGGAACAACGGCAAGGCGGCCAGCAAATGGGGCCCGGAGATGCTCAACGCCCAGTTCGTCGGCATCAAGGCGGACGGGTACATCGACGACGACGGCGCCAAGGTGGTCAACGGCATCACCGAGTGGAACGGGACGGACGACGAGGTCGGCCCGGACTCCAAGTCCGGCTCCAAGATCTGGGGCGGCGGGGACTTCGACGACAAGGTGCCGTACCTGAACCTGTGGGGCAACAACCTCTGTCATGAGTCCGGTGACCAGAACTTCCGCATGTGCTTCGGTGGCAAGGACACCGGCTGGTTCTCGGACGACAAGCGCAAGGTCAAGCCCGAGGACGAGAACGTCATCTCCATCGCGAGCGGAAACGACTTCACGGCACGGATCTCCGCCGCCGCCATGAGCGTCATGGGCGGCATCATCATCAACGCGTCGGTGTACTTCATCTGCGCGATGCTGCTGGCGGCCAAGCTCGGCGTGTTCACGCTGATGATCTTCGCGCCGTTCTATCTGCTCCTCGGCATCTTCCCCGGTCCCTCCCGGGTCGCGGCGATCAAACTGGGCGAGCTGTTCCTGACCAACCTGTTCCGGCAGGCCGGCTGGAGTCTCGGCCTGGTGATCGTCACCTATATGGACACCCTCATCCTGGCGCCCGGCGGAGACCAGAACTGGGTGCTGAAGATCCTCACCTGCGCGCTGATGACCGTCATGCTCGGCGTCTACGCCAAGCCTGCGATGCGCGCCCTCTCCGGTATGGCGATGGGCAACAAGGACGCCGGTGACGCCATCGTGGGTGTCGGCGCGGACTTCGCGAAGAAGACCCTGCAGACCACTGCCCAGGTGGGTGCCGCGGTCGCCACCGGCGGCGCCACCGCGGCGATGTCCGCCGGAGCTGCCGTCAAGGGCGCGTCCGCCGCGGCTTCGGCCTCCGGGAAGAGCCTGTCGGCCGCCGAGGGATTCAAGGCGGCCGGCATGGGCGTCCTCAAGAACGCGCCCAACCTGGGCCGGCGTACCCGTTCCGCGATCGGCAAGTTCGGCTCCGCGAAGGACGCGGGCAAGGAGGGCTACGAGAACGCCGAGAAGCGCAGGGACGAGCAGGCGTCCACCCGGGCCGTCCAGCAGAGCGCGGCGGCTCGCGAAGGCCTCTCTCTCCGGCGCGCCAAGAACGTCCAGAACGCGGCGCACGCACCGGCCCTCGACGCGATCGCGGAACGCCGCCGTCAGGGCGACATGGCCGGAGCGGCCGCCCTGGAACGCCAGCACTACGACTCATTGCGCGATCAGCGCACCGGCGCCCGGCACCCCGACGACCCGCTGCACCCGAGCAACCTGCGCCGCAGCGCGACCGGCGGTGTCGACGCCGTGCGCCGCGTCCGGCCGGTCGAGCGCGGCGAAGACCTGCTGAGCAGCAGCGGCATGTCCCAGCAGCAGGCCTCGGCCAACCTCGACCGGGTCCTGTCCCTGTACCAGAACGCCGCCAACATCGATCACAACCACTCGGCGGGCATCGCCCTGCGGAGCCTGTCGGTCCAGATCGAGTCCGGCGGTCCGCACACCGAGGCGGCCCGGTTCTCCGCCGCCCAGGCGGTCGCCCAGCACGGACTGCCCGACAAGATCGACGCCGTCGGCCTGCCCGCCAACTCACAGGTCACCGTCCAGGTGATCTCGCAGGTGGCCAACGAGCTGCCGGTCCAGCCCTCGGAGGAGGCGCTGACGCCCCGCGGGCGGGTGGAGTTCCTGCAACGTGTCGAGTCGCTGGCTCAGCAGATACCGGTCGCGACGTCGATGTCCACCGCGCTCAATGATCTCCGGGAGCGACTGGCCGACATGAAGTCGCCCGCCTCGCAGATCGAAATGGCACTGCAGGCCGTGCACCAGGCGGCAGGCCGTGAGCGGGCCGGCACGGGCGGCGGTGGCGGGGCATGAGTCATCGGGGCCGAAAAATCGCCGCCTTCTTCATCGCTCTGGTCGTCCTCGGTCTGGTCCTGAACAACATCTCCAGCAGGACGCGTTCATCGGCGACGCAGCCCGCCGCCGGCGAATCCGCGAAGCCGGCGGCCCGTCCGGTCGCGCCGCTCTACGTACCCCGCCCCGAGTCGATGATCTCGGGCGGGTACGGCGGGGCGCTGAGCACCGAGGCGGCGCCTCAGGATGTGGCGAAGGCGTTCGCCATGTCGTACTACAGGTTCGACCCGGACCGGACCACGCCCAAGGCGTTCGCCGCAGGGCTGCCGCGTCTCGCGCCGACCACCCGGGCGGAGCTGGTGAAGCAGCTTCCCGAAGACTGGGAGGCGTATCTGTCGAAGACCTCCGGCACGAAGACGCCCGAGGTGACCGTCGGCGACCCGAACCCCGACCCGGACACGGACAGCTCCGGCAAGACGGAGGTAACCGTGGACTTCGCCGCCGACTCGGAGTCCACGGGTGCGTTGCGGCTGTCGCTCGGCCTGGAAGACGGCGACGACGGATGGACTGTCACCTCGGTAACCCTGGACAAGGAGTGAGGCCACCGTGGCGCGTGTGACGAGGACGAGCCCTGGCATGTCACAGCAGGCTGCCAAGGGGCAGAAGAACACGGTCAGTTCGAACAAGGCCAGTTCCAGCAAGGCCAGACCGAGCAAGGCCAGACCGAGCAAGGCCAGTTCCAGCAAGGCCAGTTCCAGCAAGGCGAGCACAGGCAAGGCGAGCACAGGCAAAGCCGGTTCGGGCAAAGCCGGTTCGGGCAATACCGGTTCACATGAGACCAAGAAGCGGGTCCTTGCCGGGAGGCTCCCCGGCAAGCACGTCTCCCCGAGTGCCACAGCGGCGCTGGGACACCTCAAGGTCCTCTTCGCGTTCCTGGTCTGGATGGCCCTCGTCCGGCAGCAGGCGTCCGTGATCGTGAACTGGCAGCAGTACTACGCGCAGGCGCTGGTGGCCACGGCGGCGCTGGCCCTCGGCAGCGTGATGGTGGTGTACCTGTATCCGCCCCGGACGGCGCGCTGGCGCACCGTCGCCTGGACCTTCGTCGCGTCCTCGTTCGGCGGCGCCCTGGTGTACGCCGCACTCGGCGGGCGCGCGGGGCTGCTCGGGGCACTGCTCAGCGGCGCGCTGGTCCTGTGGGCCCGCGCCGAGGAGCACGGCCGCCGCGCTGTGCGCCGGTTGCGCGCGCGGCGGCCGTGAGACCTCGTCAGGCCGGGTAGCGGGCGGCGATGTCCTTGCCCCGCGGGGTGTCGGGGTCGGGAGACTGCTGAGCCAGGGTGATCAACTCGTCGAGGTTGAGTACGAGACCGCCGTCGTCCACGATCACCCGGTCCCGCAGCGCGAGCAGGCAGGACGTGCGGTACGCCTTGGACCAGCTGCGGTTGATGTTCCGCCACACCGCCAGCGAGCCCTCCTCCCAGGTGAGACCGTCCGCGGCCGGCGGGGCCGGAACCTCGGCGGACGGTGCCGAGAGCGGCGGGGGTGCGACCGCCAGGGCGGTGGCCCGCTGATGCTCCGGCGCGGCGATGGGAGCGGCCGGGGCCGGATCCGTGGAGATGGGGGCGACAGGGGCAGCGGCCGCCGAGGCGGCGGGAGTGGGCGCGGAGGCCGGCGCGAATGAACCGGCGGTGGCAGCCTGGACAGGGGCCACGGCCTGAACCGGACCCGGGGCTGCGACATGAGCCGGAGCCTGAGCCGCGACCTGGACCGGGGCCGGGGAAGGCGCCGCAACAGCACCGGCCCGATCGCTCCGCACCATGACGCTCCCGCGCTCCCGCTCACCGGAATCGCTGATGTGCAGCACGCGCGGGTTACCGGAACTGTCCGCCACCAACAGACGCACCCCCTGCCCGACCAGCGGCTGTGCCCGCTCCAGGACATCACGGGCCCTGCGCTGCACGAGTGCCTCGGTGTGGAACGTACGCTCCACGCTGCCGCCGCTCTCCCCGTCCGGCACGCGCACCACGAGCCGCGCGCTTCCCCGCTCGCCGTCGACGTGCGCGTGGGCCAGCACCCCGTCGATCGACGTGCATGAGGACAGGTCCGCGGCCAGCCGGGCGGTCGAACCTCCCGGCGCGGACATCAGCCAGAGATCCACAGCAACCCGCTCGACCTCTGCGAGCCATGCCTCGTACGGACGACTTCCGGCGGGTCCGACCGCCTGAACAGCCAGATTCACCCAGACCGTCATGCCCGCACCGCTGTCGTTACTCATCCGCTCCCCCTCGCGTGTGTCAATACACAGTGTACTGTCGGAGGGCGGCCCTATCATGGCCGGAAGCCGCCATCCGCGAACTCGTGCCGGACTGTGACACCCCGTGCGGCCGCCATCGAGGACGCGCCACGAAAGGGTGCTCATGACGGCCAACCCCGCTGCTGTCTACGGCCCTTCGGCCCGAACCCCCAAGCTGACGATCGTGCTGTACGCGAACGGGCAGGCGAGCGTGGGCGGGGTGCCCGTGGCCGCGCCCGACCCCCACGATCTGGCGGGAGTGCGAGCCGCGGCGATGCGGACCGCCATCGGGATGGCCGTGGACCGGGGGCAGTCCCTCCAGGCTCTGGCCTTCGAACCGGACGGTTCCATATGGCCGTTGGTCATCCACCCCGACGGGCGGGTCGAAGAGGACGCCGCACAGGAGCCGTACTCGGCCGCCGAGGAGTACCCCATCGGGGAATCGGAGAGCGGGAGTTCGTCCCCGTCATCGCCGCGCGGCCCCCGCACCGAGACCATCGTCCTCCATGCGGGCTGGACGGACGCCGTCCAGACACCGCCGCCGCCCGAAGCGTTGCGTGACCGGCTCGCGCGGATCGGGGAGGCGGGAGCCACCGGCCGCGTCGAAGTCGCCGTCATGCTGGCCGTGGACCTGGAGCGCGAGGCCGCCCTGCTCTACGGCGCGACGCACCCCCACGTCCTCCAGTCCCGAGCGGTTCGCGCACACGTCAGCACCCTCGCCCACGACTGGATCCGGGCCGCCGACCTCTACCTCGGTATCGCCGAGGACTGGCTGCACATGTCGGGAGACCGCAGCTTCCAGGTGCGGGAGAACGCCGCGAACGCGCACGCCTGTTGGCGCAGGATCACCCATCCGCAGGAGAGCGAACGGGTCGGGGAGGCCGTGGTCCGGATGTGGCTGAAGGTGCCCGGAGCCGAGCGCTATCTGCATGCCGCACGGCGCCGTCGCGACTGGTTGAGGCGACAACTGTCCCTCGGTCTCCTCTGACCGCTCCCGAGCCCCTCTCTTCCGACTCCGATCACCTTCCTTCGTTGGTGCACGGTCAAGATCTCGCTGTGCCCGAACGGTGACGTAGTGAGACCGGTTCGCTGCCATGATGTTCTCCTGAAACGGGAGTTGCGGCTGTAACTGCGGTGGCTCCTGGCGTTGTTACTCGGGGGAGTTGTGCTGTGAAGCGGAGAAATGCCGCACGTCGAAAAACTCGTGGATCTCTCACTCTCGATGTCCGGGAATGCGAGTGGTCCGCGCGGGTGTCCGGCGGACTGGATCCGACAGGCGCCACGCTGCTCCTGTCCCTGCCGCAGGACCTGTTCGTGTCCCACGACAGGGAGATGTGCCAAGCCGGCGCCTACCCGGACCCGGCGGTGGACAGCGACACGGAGTATCTGTCGAGCGTGTGGGGCTTCACCCGGCTCGACCGGGACGACGTCATCGAGGTCGGCGACGTATCCCTGGTCAGCCTTCGGGTGACGCAGGACGGGCTGGCCGTGGACCTGGCCGGGTACCCGTGGCTGCTCGTCAGGGAACCGATGCACATTCCCGACGAATGGGCCCGCACCGGAGGCGAGGCTTCCTGCCTGCTGGGGATCTGTTTCGACCTGGACCTGGAGGCCCCCGACGCCGATGAGCGCTTCCTCTCGGAACTCGCCCTCGGCAAAGCGACTTTGGGACAGGTGAATGTCGCGATGATCCGGTGAGGACACGATGACCTGTCTGTACTGAATGGTATGGGGTAACGTCTGTACACAGCGCGATGCGCTCGCGCGAAGTACAGAGCCGCCCGGGTCATCGATCGATAGCTGGAGAAGCCATGAGCACTTCGGAAATCCCTCAGCGAAGTCGATCACATCGCCGCCGGATGGTGACCGCCAAGGCGGCGATGACCCGGCGCCCCGAAGGGGTGGATGAGGCGCACGCGCTTCCCGGTGAGCTGGAGCCTCTCGAGTGGACACCGAATCGGGGTCCCATCACCGAGCAGGAGGCGCTGGGCGTCCTCCGCAGGCGACGGCGCAACGAACTGAACCAGGCCCCCAAGCGGGAGGGCGCCAAACGCCCCGAGGTCCCGTCCGAGTTGCCTGCCGAGGACTCCCGCAAGGTCCCGGTCGTCAACCGTTTCCCGGCCCGGTATCTGGCCATGGCCCACGCGCGTGCCGAGGTCGAAGGCACCAACCTGACGGCCATCCTGGAAGAAATGCTGGTCAAGTACGCAACAGGCAAGCCCACTCGGCCTCAGACCGTCAGTCGGCGACTGCTGTCCTTGTACACTCGCAAGGACTAGTCAGTTCGTTCGGTTGTCGGCCTGAGACCCGACCGGGCACTGAACGGTGGGGGAGAGCCCGAGTGTCCGACAACAACGGCTTCGGCATGTCGTCAGCCGCCGACAACGACGAGGACGAACTGCCTCCGGGCCACGCCCGACAGCTTCCGACACCGGCCGCTCCGACTTCGGCCGCTCCGGCTTCGGCCGCTCCGGCTTCGGCCGCTCCGGCTTCGGCCGCTCCGGCTTCGGCCGCTCCTGAGACGGCGCCCGCGTACCTGCCCGTAACCGGGCCGGCGCCGACACCCGGGCCCGCGCTGAGCTCCGGGCCGGCACCCGGGCCCACACACACCCAGAATCCCCTGCCCGCCCCGGCCCCCG
This sequence comes from Streptomyces albiflavescens, assembly GCF_014645835.1. Classification (GTDB taxonomy): domain Bacteria; phylum Actinomycetota; class Actinomycetes; order Streptomycetales; family Streptomycetaceae; genus Streptomyces; species Streptomyces albiflavescens. The sequence goes on along the minus strand of NZ_BMMM01000006.1, from coordinate 438,872 downwards.
CACCCGCGCTCGCCTGGGGACACGGCACCGTCCCCTACACCGGCCCCGCACCCGCGCAGACCGGCCCCGCACCCGCACCCGCACCGGCGCCCATGCCGGACTCCACCGCCGTCCCCACCCCCGCGCCCGCGCCCCTGCCGGACGGGGTGTCCGTGACGGCTCCCGCACTGCCGCAGTCGTCGCCCACCGGCCCTACCGGCACGTCCGCCAACCCGTACACGGGCCAGTACCAGCCCACCCCCTCGGGCGCCCCTGGCGACCGCGGGCCGGCCTCCCAACGGCCGCCGCTGCTCCGCCTGGTCGGCCGGGGCGCACGCTCGTCCGGCCCGGAGCAGCAGCGCCTCGCCCGGCTGCAGACACCGGTCCCCCGCGCCTACCGGATCAGTGTCACCAGCATCAAGGGCGGCGTCGGCAAGACCACGACCTCGGCGATGCTGGGCCTGACCTTCGCCCGCTACCGCGCGGACCGTACGGTCGTGATGGATGCCAACCCGCACGCGGGCACGCTCGCGGACCGGCTGATGGGCGAGCGGATCATGCCGACGGTCCGCGACCTGGTCACCGCGGAGCTGCGTCGCCGCGAGCAGAACGGCCAGGGCCTGACCGACCCGATGCACATCCACCAGTACCTCGGCCAGGCCGACCGCCTGATGGTGGCGGCGAGCGAACAGAGCCCGGACATCAGCGAGTTGTTCGACGAGGCTCAGTACAGGACCGCTCAGGACGTTCTGACCCGCGCCTTCGACATCGTCATCACCGACAGCGGCACCGGGATGAAGCACTCCGCCATGCGGGGCACGCTGGCCACCACCGACCGACTCGTGGTGGTGGCCGCTCCGCGCTACGACGCCGCGCGCCGCGCCGCCAAGACGCTGGACGAGGTGTACGCGCAGGGATATCCGCATCTGGTGCGCAACGCCGTGGTGGTGATCACCATGGACGCCCCGAAGGCCGTGGGGATCAACATGAACACACTGGTCGACTACTTCCAGCAGCTGTGCACCACTGTGGTCCGGATCCCGTACGACCAGCAGCTCTACGCGGGCGGGACGATCGACTACGACCGGGTGTCACCGGCCACCCGCGGCGCCTACATGGACCTCGCGGCGCTGCTCGCGGACGGCTTTCCCACGCTGCTGCCCGGGCAATGACCTCCCCGGGCCCGGGAAGGCCCACCCTCGGCCGCCGGGGCCCGTCCCTAACCGCCCTGCCGGCCGTCGACCAGCCACTTGCCGTCGGCCTTGGCCAGCACCACGACCATGCCCGCGCTGGCCGAATCGCCGCCACCGGCCCAACTGATGTGCTCCGTGTAGGAGACCTGCACCCAGACTTGGGCGGCGGTGCGCGGAGCCTCGTCCGGAATCACCGTCTGGATGTCGTCCGCGCCGACCACGAGATGCTTCTTCTGCTCCTGCCGGCACGCTGTGCCGCACTGGTCGCTGGTGGAGTCCCGGAGCTCCTTGAGGTATCTGGCCGTGCTGTACGGCTTGCTCCGGTCCAGGTAGCTGAGCTGGCTCGGATCCTGCCAGCTGTGCCGGGTGTAGGCATTCACGAAAGCGGCGGCCACCATCTCGGGGTCGGTGTAATCGATCTTCTCCGTCCTGCTGGGGCTCGGCGTCGCGGTCACGGAGGGCGAGTCGGCCCTGCCGCTGGCCCCCGGGGCGGCACTCACCTCGGCACCCGAGGACCGTACGGCCGATGGCTCCTTGGCGTTGGCGTTCTTCGTGCAACCGGTGGCCAGGGCGGCGGCCACCGCCGCCGCCAGGCACAGTGCTGTCGTACGACGCAGGGCCGCCCTGGGGCGCGGTACCTCGGTCACAGGGTCCTCCCGGCGAGAGCGAAGGGGTTGATCGGTCCGGCGGCCTTGGCAGTGCCCTTGTCGCCGCCCGAGTCCTTCAGCAGGCGCGACGCACCGGCCCACTGGTCCATCCAGTAGCTGTTCTTGCTGACGTTCTTGACGATCTCGACGTTCTTGCCGGTGCGCGGCGCGTGGATCATCTCGTCGTTGCCGATGTACATGCTCACATGGTGGATTCGGCCCGGCGAGCGGTCGGTCGACCAGAACATCAGGTCCCCCGGTTTCAGATCCTTGTAGTCGCTCACCCTGGTCCCCGCCTCGAACTGGTCGCCCGTGTAGTGGCCCAGAGTGATGCCCACCTTGGCGTAGGCGTAGAGCGTGAGTCCCGAGCAGTCGAAGCCCTTGGACACGCCGGACGGGCAGTACGAGGTGTGGGTCGGACCGTTGGCGTCTCCGCCGGCCCAGCAATAGGGCACGCCCAGCTGCTCCTTGGCCGCCTGGATGACCTTGCCGACATCCCCGCTGAGGCCCACGTCCTCGCACTTGATGTCCTTGGCGCGGCCGACGATCTGCCCCGCGATCCCCTCCCACCTCTTGTAGAGGGTGGGAAAAGCGGAGACCTGGACCTTCTGAGCGGCGGCTCCCTTGTCCAGCTGCTGCCAGTTGGGGACACCGAGCAGACCGCGGGGGTTCGGAGGGCTCGGATGGTTGGGACCGCCGTAGAAGGCCATGGAGGAGTAGTTCGGGTCCATGATCTCGTCGTGCGAGCCCCAGCCCGCCGCGGGCCGCTGCTGGAAGAGGCCGATGCTGTCCCGGTCTCCGTAGTCGATGTTCCGCAGCTTGCTTTCCTGAAGGGACGTCATGATGGCTATGACGAGGCCGTCGTCAGGAACCTTCGTCTTCTCGCCGACGTGGACGATGATGGCGGCGTTGCCCATCATCTCGCTGGTCACGGTGAATTGACCCTCACCGGGGACGTTCGCTTCAAGCGTCTCGCCGCCGGGGTCGCACACCGTCCCGCTCGGGGCACCACCCCCGCCATCCTCGTGCTCACCCCCGCCCACAATGGAGTTGAGCATCCCGCCGGCCCCCACGACCGCGCCCGCTCCCACAATGACGAACAGTCCACCGCCGCTGAAGAGAAACGCGCACACGAGAACGAGACCTATGACTGTCTTCTTGTCCACTGGTCGGCGCGCCCCCCGTCCGCGGCACCCTTCGAGGGTGCTCGTGTGTCTATACCTTACGAGTAAGTGTCTATACTTCCAATCGCCTTGGGCATTGACTGGGAAGGGACCAACCCTGTGACAGAGCAGCCGCCTCCGGCTCCCTCCGCTCATGCGCTCGCCGTCGTCATGCGCGACTACCTCTCCTACGGAGAGAGCGGCATGGCCGATCTCAAGGAGGCGGTGCACTCCCGCAAGCGCAAGCCCGTCCTCAACGCCTTCTGCCAGGAACTGCGGAAGATCCTCGCCGGCGAGACACCCGTGCCGGTCGACGTGATCAACAAGGAGTTCCAGCGCCGCGCCGAAGAGGACGCGGCGCTCGGCGACGGTGACGGGGGCGACGCGGTCCACTACGACGACCAGCAGGCCTACGAGGCCCTGGCCGACCTGTGGGAGTACCTGGACCTCACCCCCGACGGCGAACCCGAGGGTGCCGACACCTCCCTCAAGGCCGCGGCGCGGAAGGGCCGTTCACAACTGCTGTGGGTCGACGGGGACCCCGTGCACGCCCTGAAGACCTGGATGTCCTGGCGCTCGCTCGCCCTCTTCGTCGGCGGTTCCGTGGTCTGCACCGTGGCCTGGGCGGCGTACCGGCACGTCGACGTCGGATTCCTGCGCGGACTCCTCCTGCTGCTCACGATCGCGGGCTTCGCCACCGCGGGCATAGGCGGTGGCGCCCTGTGGCTGCGCCGCGTCCGGTACGTGAATCCGGACGCCTTCCTCCCCGCGGAGGAAAAGCCGAAGGAAGAACGCCGCTGACAGAAAAACCGCAGGTCAGCCACGCTGACCTGCGGTCTCTCCCCGGTAGACCCTGTGGGACTCGAACCCACAACCAATGGATTAAAAGTCCACTGCTCTGCCAATTGAGCTAAGGGTCCACGCACCGGCCCGTACCGATCTCGTGCCGGTGCACCCCCGAGCATAGCCGGACGTGGCCGGGACTCCGATCGGGTATCGGGGTCCCGGCCACGCCAAAAGGGCGCAAGATCATGGATCGACCGGTTCGGGGGCCCCCTTGCGGGCCGTCTCGCGGGCAATCGTGCGGGCATGGTCGGGGTTGAGGAACCAGTGCCGGGCCGAGGCCAGCCACCAGGCCGCCGCGAAGCCGAGGACGACCAGCACCGCGACCGGGGCGTAATTGAAGGTCTCCCAGGTGACCGGCGAGACCTGGGGCAGCATGAAGAGCACGGTGATCACACCCACCCAGGCGACCGCGACGACGCCCACGAGCCGGGACCAGCGGCCCAGGTGCCAGGGCCCGCGTTCGAAGGCATCACCCTTGCGCACCCGCAGCAGCGTCGGGATGACGTAGGCGACATAGAGCCCGATGACCGCGATCGAAGTTACCGCCGCGTAGGCCGTGTAGTTGATCAGGTACGGGAGGCCCAGCACCAGCGCTGCCAGCGCCGCCAGCCACACCGCCGCCACCGGTGTCCTGGTGCGCGGGCTGACGGTGTGCCACACATGCGAGAACGGCAGTGCGCCGTCGCGCGAAAAGGCGTAGATCATCCGGCTGTTTGCCGTGACCGATGCCATCCCGCAGAAGAGCTGCGCGCCGATCACGACCAGCAGCAGGAGCTTGCCCGCCGTGGCGCCCAGCGCGTCGAGCAGGATCTGCGCCGGGGGCGCTCCGGTCGCCGAGCCCAGCTCCTTGTCGTACGACTGGATCGCGAAGGTGAAGCCGAGGAGCAGAACGAATCCGGCTATCCACGAAGTCCAGATGGACTGCACGATGCCCTTCGGGCCGGCCGTGGACGCGTCGTGGGTCTCCTCCGTCATATGGGCGGAGGCGTCGTACCCGGTGAACGTGTACTGGGCCATCAGCAGACCGATGAGGACGACGTACACACCGCTGCCCCAGCCCGTGTTGTTGACGAACTTCGTGAACACGAAGGACGTCGACTGGTGGTGGTCCGGCACGAAGGCGAGCGCGCCCACGATGACCGCGACGCCCACCACGTGCCACCACACGCTGATGCTGTTGAGCAGGGCGACGATCCGGACGCCGAAGGTGTTCAGGAGGCCGTGCAGGACCAGGATCCCGGCGAAGAGGAGGACGGTGCGGCCCGGTGTCACCTCGAAGTCGAACTGGAGGTTCAGATAGGCGCCGAGGAAGGAGGCGGCGCCGAAGTCGATGCCCGCGGTCACGGCGACCTGTCCGAGGACGTTGAACCATCCCGTGAACCAGGCCCAGGCGGCGGCCGTACGGGACGGGGCAAGCCGGTGCGCCCAGAAGTACAGCCCGGCGGAGGTGGGATAGGCCGAACAGATCTCGGCCATGGACAGCCCGACGAACAGCGTCATCAGTCCGACCGCGACCCAGCCCCAGGTGATCACGGCGGGGCCGCCGGTGTTCATGCCGAACAGATACAGCGTCAGACAGCCCGACAGGACCGAGATGATCGTGAAGGAGACGGCGTAGTTGGAGAACGCCGACATGCGGCGGGCGAGAACCTGCGTGTAGCCGAGCTGGGCAAGCCGCTCTTCGTCCGACAGCCCACTCGCTTTGGCGTCATCTGTCATGCCCCCAGCGATTCCCTCGCCGAGGGCATGACATGCGCCAACTCATTGGCTAAAAAAGACCCTTGTAACCCTGCCAGCCGGTAGCGATCTTCACCCGCGAGCCGAACGACCCGTTCCCCTTGCCGTCGTTGCGATAGAGGTTGCCGCTCGTGTCCCGCACGACCAGGTCACTCTTCCCGTCGCCGGTGATGTCCCCCACCCCGACGATCGCGTTGTACGAGCCGCCCCAGTCCGAGAAGACCTTCACGCGGTCCTTCAGCTTCCCGTTCCCCAGCCCGTCGTAGCGGTAGAGCGTGCCCGACCTGTCCCGCGCCACCACATCCCCGTATCCGTCGCCGTTCAGGTCCCCGGCACCCACGATCTTCGTGTAACCGGTCCACGCCGAGCGGATCTTCACGCCCGCCCCCAGCGTCCCGTCGCTCTTCGCCGCGAACACGTAGATATCGCCGGTCGACGCCTTTCGCGCGAGCAGATCGGCCCGCATGTCGCCCGTGACATCGCCGGGCGAGGTGAGCACGTCGTACGCGCCCCAGCCCGTGCCGAACTTCATGTACGACGTCGAAGTCGTCAGCGCCGCCCCGCACTTGGGCTTGTAGCCGCGCAGCGAGCCGTCGCTCATCCGCACCAGGACGTCGTTGCAGCGGTCCCCGTTCAGGTCACCGAAGGGAACCGCCACGACGGACGTGGACCAGCCGCTCCCCGAGGTCTTCCCGGAGAACAGCCCCTTGCCGGTGCCTTGCTGGAAGGTAAGCGCACCCAAGGAGTTGAGGGTGAGCAGGTCGCCGAACCCGTCGTCTCCGACGTGGTCGTGGCGCACGGCGGCGCCGCCGGAGAGGGCGACCCTCCCGGTCGCGGCCAGCGGCGCGCCCTGCCCGTCGGCGGGCTGGGCGGTGAGCGTCCACGTGTACGTGCCGTTCGGCGCGTACACCCCCGCCGCGTCCTTGCCGTTCCACGTGGCGCTGACGGCCCCGCGGGCCTCGCCGCCGCTGAGGGTGCGCACGGTCGCACCGGTTGCCGTGGACTTCACCGTGAGCTTCCAGGAGGCGGCCGGCTTGGACAGCTGCCAGGACGCCTTCCAGGTGTCCGCCGCCTTGAACGCCCCCGGCGTGGTGGCCGAGGCCGCCGTCAGCGGCGAAGCGGGCACCCCGCTCGTGACGACGTGGACGACGTTCTCCTTGTCGGCGTACGCGATGGCGCCGCCGAAGCGGTCCACGGTCCACGTGCGGTGACGGGTCTCACTGCCGTCCGTGGACATGGGGATGCCCAGGTCCCGGGTGACGGCGGTGCCGCCGCTCTGGAACTCGGTCAGGCGCAGATTCGAGCCGGTGTAGCGCTGGTTGACGAAGTAGCCGTCGCCGAGGAGGCCGCCCCGTCCGGCGGGCAGCGCGATCTTCTCGCCGGTCGTCAGGTTGACCACGCCGTGCTTCCCGAACTGGTCGCACGTCCAGTACAGCCACGGCCCGGCACTCTGCAGCTCGACGGGGACGCAGGACGCGCCCGTGTCGACGGTCCCGGCGTCCTTGCCGGTGGCGAGGTCGGTCCTGGCGACCGTGCCCGCCGTCGACGTACCCGTGTAGAGCGTGCTGCCCCACACGGTCGCGGCCACCTGCCGGCTCTGCGTGACGACCGACCCGGTGCCGAGGTCGACGACGATCGTCCTGCCGTCCGGGACAAGCATTCCGGCCACGGTCGGACGGCCGCTCTGGTAGACGGCGTACCGGCCGAAGGAGTCCGTGAGCCGCCCGTCGAAGTCGCCGGTCAGCGCCCGATCAGCCTGGCCGGGGCCGCGCCTGCCGACGATCTCGACCTGCGCCGTGCTCGTCTGGTAGTTGCGGACCTGATAGACGCTGCGCCCGTCACCGCTGTTGTAAAGCTGAGTGCAGGCCGACTGGCCGCAGGCCGTGTAGTCGTACGACCGTCCGCTCTCCTTTCCGGCCCACACCGGGGCGGACGCGGAAGTGGGCGTCTGGGCGGGGGTGAGGGTGCGGTTGTAGAAGCCGGCGCCCTGCGGGCCCTCCTTCTCCACGGTGGATAGCGTGCCCGCGCTCAGCGCGATCGCGTCGATGCCGCCCGCGACCGGGGCTGTGCGCCGCAGCTTCTCCAGACGTGGCAGACCGTCGTCGCCGACCGTCGCCTTCTGCAGGTACCAGTCCGCCGACGAGGTCCCGCCGATCACCGCGACACCGCCGCCCGCGATCTGTACGGCCTCCTTGTCGGCCTTCTCCAGCAGGGTCAGCCGCTGCTGCCCGAACGACAGCGCGACCAGACTCCGCTTCAGCGCCGCGTCCGTGCCGTCGGCGTCGGTGAAGGCCAGCAGCCAGCCGTCGAGCAGCCCGATCTTCGAGATGTCCAGGTCGGCCGGGACCGGGAAGGTCCGCTCGGGTGCGTCCAGGTCGGTGCGCGACCGCACATGGGCCACCCGGTCGGTGTCGATCCAGAGCAGGTCGTCCCCGGCGAGCGTGACGTACGGGGTCCAGCCGGTGGCCGCGGCGAGCGTACGCAGCTGCCCGGTCTTCAGATCGATCAGGCCGAGCCGGTCATACCGGCCGGACTCCGCGTCGGCGGCCGAGGTGGCGAACCGTACGACGGCCTCCCGGGCGTCGCCCGCGACCAGCCGCACCTGCTTCAGGTCCGTGCCCTCGGGCCAGCCGGTGACGGTGACCTTGGCATCGGCCACCGGGTTGTCGGCGGGCAACAGGTACCAGCTGTCCACCGTCTGCAGGTCGTTGTCCGTGTAGTCCTGCACCAGGACCGTGGAGCCGAGCAGGCCCCTGAAGAGGTCGCCGGAGCCGTAGGGCACGGTGAACCGGTGCGTAGCGCCGTCCGCCATGTTCTGGATGTCGATCCAGCCCAGGTAGTGGTGGGCGACGTAGTCCGACTCGGCGCCGAACTCGGCGAAGGCGGCGTCATCGTTGTTTCCGTAGCCCAGCAGGGTCGTCGTCTCCCCGGTGTCGAACCGGGTCCACTCGAACTCCTGGCTGAAGCTCGGGTCCGCGTCTTCGGGCGAGTGCACGAACCCGGTCGCGCCGAAGGAACCCAGCGAGTCCTCCCGGGGCACGGCACGCCAGTTGGGCGTGACGTCCAGCTGGGCCGGGGTACCGGCGGCGACGGCCGGTGAGCTGCCGACGGGGGCGAGTCCCAAAGCCAGCGCCAGGACGCCGGCGGCGGCCGCCATACGACGCCCGCGCGCCATGAACGAGTACCGCATCAGAAGAGCCCCTTGTAGATCTGCCAGCCGGTAGCGATCTTCACCCGCGAGCCGAACGACCCGTTCCCCTTGCCGTCGTTGCGATAGAGGTTGCCGCTCGTGTCCCGCACGACCAGGTCACTCTTCCCGTCGCCGGTGATGTCCCCCACCCCGACGATCGCGTTGTACGAGCCGCCCCAGTCGGAGAAGACCTTCACGCGGTCCTTCAGCTTCCCGTTCCCCAGCCCGTCGTAGCGGTAGAGCGTGCCCGACCTGTCCCGCGCCAGCACATCCCCGTATCCGTCGCCGTTCAGGTCCCCGGCGCCCACGATCTTCGTGTAACCGGTCCACGCCGAGCGGATCTTCACGCCCGCCTTCAGCTTGCCCGCGCCGTCGTTGGCGAACAGATAGATGTCGCCGGTCGACGCCTTGCGGGCCAGCAGGTCGGTACGGCCGTCGCCGGTCAGGTCGCCGGGCGCGGTGAGGACGTTGTACGCGTTCCAGCCGGTGCCGAGGGAGGTGTGGCTGTTCGACGGACTGTACGGCTCACCGCACCGCCCCGCGTAGCGCCGCAGTTCGCCGTCCGGCATGCGGACCAGCATCTCGGCGCACCGGTCCGCGCCCATGTCGCCGAAGGGCACGGCCACCGTCCCGGCGGGCCAGCCGGAGCCGGAGTACTTGAAGTCGAAGGTGCCCTTGCCCTTGGTGTAGTGCAGGGTCAGAGCGCCCGAGGAGTTGAGCGTGACCAGCTCGCCGTAGCTGTAGTACCCCTGGTCGTGGAAGCCCTGGAGGCCGCCGTTGTACCCCAGCGAACCGCCCGTGGTGTACGTGCCGCCGCCGTCCTCGGCGGTGGCCTTCAGGCTCCAGGTCTTGGGGCCGTTGTAGGGGAAGGTGCCCGAGTCCGTCTTCAGGTCCCAGTTCACCTCGACGTGCGCCCCGCTGCCCGTGATGGTGCGCTCGGTGCGCCCCTGCGCGTCCTTCACGGTGAAGGTCCAGTCCGCCGGCTTGTTCAACTGCCAGATGCTGTCCCAGTAGTCGACGCCGTTGCGGCCCTTCACGTCCACCGCGTCGCCGGCCACGTCCGACTCGATCTTCGCCAGCGACTGCGTCGGCACCCCGCTCTGCACGATCCGGATCGCCTTGTCCGCGCCGACGTACGCGATGTCGCCGCCGAACTTGTCCACCGTCCAGGTCAGCCGCCGCTGGTCGACGGTGTTCCCGGCCGGCAGGTCGGCGATCGCGCGCGCGGCGGCGGCCGTCCCGGAATGGTAGTCCGTCAGCATCAGCTTTCCGGCCGTCCGGTCGTGCTGGACGAGGTAGCCGTCACCGACGAGCGCGGGACCGGACGGGACCTTGATGTTCTTCTTCGCCGTACGGTCGTACACGCCCGCGGCGCCCGTCGGCCCACAGTTCCAGTAGATCCAACGGCCGATGACCTGAAGCTCCTTGACCGTGCAGGGAGCACCGGTGGAGACGGTATGGACCGTCTTCTTCCCCTCCAGGTCGTACGCGGTGACGACGCCGTTGCCCGTGCCCGGCGTCCACAGCGCCGAACCCCACACGGAGGCGGCCGTGACGGACCGGGTCAGCCGCACGTCGTCGTAGCGGTAGGAGTTCACCGCGTCGACGTACTGCTTGCCGGTCGAGGTGGCCTGGTAGACGTAGTAGCGGCCGGTGGCGTCGACGAAGCGGCCGCCAGTGACCGTCGGCTCGTCCGTGCCGCTCCGCGAGTTCTCGGTCAGATGGATCTGGGCCGTCTGCTTGCCGGTGCCGTCGTCCATGAAGTAGCCGACATACGTATTGCCGAAGGAGCGCATCGGCACGCAGCCCTCCGCGCCGGCGTCGCAGGACACTCGCTGTACATGGCTGCCGTCCGCGTAGGTCGCCGCGTACCCGCGGGACGTCTTGTCCAGCACCGTGGAACCGTCGGCCGAGATCTGCCGCCCGATCACCCACTGGTAGACACACAGCTTTCGGTAGTGAATTCCCGGCACGGGCGAAGCCATCTCTACGCCGTCGTCACTTCGCTGCGGACATGCCGGAAGGGCCCGTGCGACCGAAGTCGTACGGGCCCTTCCGGGAACAGAGTCAGTCAGCGTCAGCCGTTGCGCTTCCAGCGCGGCTTCTCGTCGCGGCGGCCGAAGGAGCCGGTGCCTCGGTGGTCGTCACGACGGCCGTACGGGCGGTCGTGGCTGCCGGAACGGAATCCGCTGGAGGGGCGGTTGTCCTGGCGGTCGCGGTTGAAGGGACGGTCGCTGCCACGGTGGCCGCCACGGTCGTCGCGGCGCTCGAAGGAGCGCCCGCCACGGTCGTTGTCACGACGGAACCCACCACGGTCGTTGTCACGACGCTCGTCACGGCGGAAGCCGCCACGGTCGTTGTCGCGGCGCTCGAAGGAGCGGCCGCCACGGTCGTCACGGTTGAAGCCACCGCGGTCGTCGCGGTTGAAGCCGCCACGGTCGCCCCGGTTGTCGTCGCGGCGCTCGAAGGAACGGCCGCCACGGTCGTCACGGCGGTCGCGGTTGAAGCCGCCGCGGTCGCCCCGGTTGTCGTCGCGGCGCTCGAAGGAACGGCCACCACGGTCGTCACGGCGCTCGTCACGGCGGAAGCCGCCACGGTCGTTGTCACGACGGTCGCGGTTGAAGCCACCGCGGTCGTCACGACGCTCGAAGGAACGGCCACCACGGTCGTCACGGCGCTCGTAGTTGCCCCGCTCGTCGCGGCGCTGACGCGGCTGCTCGTACGCCGGACGCTCGGCGGGCTGCTCGGACACGGCGGGCACCTCGGCGGGAACCTCGGTCACGGCCTGCTCGACGACGGCCTCCGCGGCGGCGGCGACCGCGGCCTCGGGGTCCTCGCCCCGCTCGCGCGCGGCACGGGCGATCAGCCGGTCGGCCTCCCCACGCAGCTCGGCCGCACGACGCTGCGCGCGCTCCAGCTCCTTGGTGAGCTGCGAGACCTCGCGCTCGGCCTGCTGCGCGGCGTTGCCCGCGGACTCGGCCTGGACCTCGGTCATCGAGCGGGCGCCGGTGATGTCGGCGACCTCGGGCTCGAAGGCCGTGCCGGAGTTGATGATGTGACGCGAGGCGTCGACGCCCGCGTCCTCCATCAGCCGGAAGATCTGGCGGCGCTGGTGCGGCAGCGACAGCGACACGACGGTGCCGGAGCGGCCGGCACGGGCGGTACGCCCGGAACGGTGCAGGTAGTCCTTGTGGTCACCGGCGGGGTCCACGTTCAGCACCAGGTCGATGCCGTCGACGTGGATACCGCGGGCGGCGACGTCGGTCGCGACGAGCGCGTTGACGTAGCCGTCCTTGAAGTCGGCCAGCGTCCGGGTCCGCGCGCCCTGGGTCATGCCGCCGTGCAGCGCGTCGGCCTTCACACCGGCGTCGCGCAGCTGCTCGGCGATGCGGTCGGCGCCCAGCTGGGTGCGGACGAAGATGATCGTGCGGCCCTTGCGGGAGGCGATCGCGGCGGTGACCGGCGCCTTGTCCTTGGGCTTCACGATGAGGATGTGGTGCGACATGGTCGTGACGGCGCCCTGGGCGGCGTCGACCTCGTGCGTCACGGGGTTGCTCAGGTAGCGCTTGACCAGCGTGGAGATCTCGTTCTCCATGGTGGCCGAGAAGAGCATGCGCTGGCCGCCGGCCGGGACCTGGTCGAGCAGCTCGGTGACCTCGGGCAGGAAGCCCAGGTCGGACATCTGGTCGGCCTCGTCGAGGACGGCGATCTGGGTGTTCTCCAGCGAGCAGGCGCCGCGGTTGATGATGTCGCGCAGTCGGCCCGGGGTGGCGACGAGGATGTCGACGCCGCGCTCCAGGGCGTAGATCTGGTTGCCCATCGACGTACCGCCGCAGACGACCTTCATCTTCAGGCCGAGGACGTCGCCGTACGGCTGAAGGGCGTCCGCGACCTGCATCGCGAGCTCACGGGTCGGGGTGAGGATGACGGCGCGCGGCTTCTTCTTCTCGGTGTGGCCGCCGGCGAGCTGCGCCAGGGTCGGCAGACCGAAGGAGAGCGTCTTGCCGGAGCCGGTGCGGCCGCGGCCGAGGATGTCCTTGCCGGCCAGGGCGTCCGGGATGGTCGCGGCCTGGATCGGGAAGGGGGTGGTCACGCCGTTCTGCGCGAGCTTGCGGACGACGCCCTCGGGCAGACCGAGGTCCGCGAAGGTGACCTCGGGAGCGGCCTCGACGGTGTCGACGATCTCGACGGCCTCGTTGCCCTCGTTGTTGTTCTCGGGCACGACGACGTGATCAGTACTGGAAACAGACATGCGAAATGCGAACCTTCCGGAGTTCTTCGGCACGCGCCCAAACTCCGTGAAGTCGCAATCGACCGCCTCTATGCGGTCCGGCCACGGCAAGGGAGAGTACGCGCCACACGCGGCGCTCTCTGCGTTGGCGCCGGGCAAATGGGATCAAACGATCTACCATCATACGCACCCCCCACCCCCGAAGGCAAACTGAGCCCCAACGCCGCAGGTCAGAACCGAAACGCCCCGCCGGGGCCGGGGGACGGAGCCCCTCCGGATACGGGAATGGGGGTAGGGGCGGCGGGGGCGGAAACCCCCTAGACCGGCGACCCCGCCTCGGGCGCCGGCTCCCGCTCCCCCAGCTGGGTCGCCTGGTCGTGCGCCGACGACGACGGCTCCGCCGTGGCCGGATCGGACGCGGGCGGCGACGACGCGGGCGGAGGCGGCGGCGTCGGCTCCGCGGTCGGCGTGGGACTCGGCTCCCCCTGCGGCGGCGCGGGCGGCTCCGTCTGCCCCTTCCCACCCTTGCTCGGAGCCTTGGCGGACGGCTTCGCACGCCCGGAGGGCGACGCCGACGGTGAAGCGTCCCCGGACGCGGACTCACCGGGCTTCGCCGAGGCGGAACCCCCCTTCGCGTCCTTCCCCCCACGCGACCCGGCGCGGCCCCCGCTCACCGCGGACCCGCCGTCGGGCGCATCCCCACCCCGCTGCCCCGCCGAGTGCGAGGGCTCGGGCCGCTTCCCCTCGTCACCCACGCTCATGCAGCCGGCGGCCGCGACGACGACCATGACCGTGGCGGCCAGACGGACGGGTACGTTCAAGGCGCGCACGGGCAGCCACCTCCGAGGGCGGAACGGGAGTCCCCCTGCCCAACTCCCGCCGCCCACAAGAAGACACGCGCCCCGACGGGCCAACCAAGCGGAACGGGCGGATGTCAGCCGTACCCGAGCGCGTGCAACCGCTCGTCGTCGATCCCGAAGTGATGGGCGATCTCATGAACCACGGTCACTTCGGTCTCCGCGACCACGTCCTCGTGCGTGTCGCACATCCGCAGCGTCGGCCCCCGGTAGATCGTGATCCGGTCGGGCAGCACCCCCGCGTACCACTCCCCACGGTCCGTCAGCGGAGTCCCCTCGTACAGCCCGAGCAGCTCGGGGTCCTCGGCGGGCGGTTCGTCCTCGACGAACACCGCCACGTTGTCCATCAGCCGCGTCAACTCCGGCGGAATCCGGTCCAGGGCTTCGGCGACCAGTTCCTCGAACTCCTCGCGCGTCATCTCCAGCACACGGCCATTGTCCGGCACGACACCGCCGCGGGAGAGTCGGCGACAGCGCCGTACGGAAATCACGACGACCGCGTACGAGACGCGTGACGACCCCGTACGAGAGTCACGGCGACCGCGTACGAGGCTCCTGGCGACGCCGCACGAGAATCACCGGGTCGGCGTACAGGAGTCACATGGCCCGTCCGAAGCCGGCGACGCGCGCCGCATACCCACCCGCGCACTTGGGCATACGGGACCAATGGCCCGCGTCCCCGCTGCCGCAACCGCCGCCGCGCACCGCATAGGAAGCCGCGCCCGTACGGCGAGTCGTGCCCTGACCCGCCGCTACCGCGACCGCCGCGCGCTCCCCGAGGTCGAGCTCGTCCCCCAGCCGCACCCTTTCCCCCGCGCGCTCGGCCTGCTCTGCGTCGTCCTCCTCGGCGCCTGGCTGGGACTGCTGATCGTGGGGAACGTACGCGTCCCGGTCGGCCCCATGAACACCACGATGACCCTGCGCCCCTCCCTTGCCGGCGGCACGAAGATCAACGTCTCCCCGCTCGGCGCACTGGAGCTGCGCAGCCACGAGGCCCCGCTCCGCCTCGACGTGGACGTCGACCAGCTCGACCCGGTGCGCGCTCAGGCGCTGGTCGACCACCCGGAGCGGTTGTCCGGGCTCCAGGACGAGGTCGCGCACGACGTCGAACACGGCACCCTCGACCTGGCCGTACGCTCCTGCATCGCGGTCGTCTCCGGCGCCACCGCACTCGGTCTCGCGGTCTACCGTCGCCCGCGCCGCGCCCTCGCCGCGGGCGGCCTGGCTCTCACCCTGCTGGCCGCGTCCGGAGCGACGGCGTTCGCCACCTGGAACCCGAACTCGGTCCTGGAGCCGAAATTCTCCGGACTCCTCTCCTCGGCACCCTCCCTGGTCGGCAACGCCCGCAGCATCGTCAGTGAATTCGACGTCTACCAGAAGGAGTTGGCTCGCCTGGTGACGAACGTGACGAAGCTGTACGACGTCACGTCCACGCTCCCGACGTATCAGCCCGACCCGTCCACGATCCGGGTCCTGCACGTCTCGGACATCCACCTCAACCCGGCGAGCTGGAAGATCATCGCCTCGCTCGTGGAGCAGTACGACATCAACGTGATCGTCGACTCCGGCGACACGATGGACCACGGCACCGCGGCCGAGAACGGCTTCCTGGACCCGATCGCGGACCTCGGAGCCCCGTACGTCTGGGTCCGGGGCAACCACGACTCCCTCCTCACCCAGCGCTACCTGGAGCACATGAAGAACGTGCACGTCCTGGACGGCGGCCGGGCGGTCACGGTCGCGGGACTGCGCTTCGCCGGCATCGGCGACCCGCAGTTCACCCCCGACCGCGCGGTCACACCGGGCGGCGGCCCGGCGGAGGAGCTCGCGGGCGCCCGGCTGGCGTCGGCGCTGCAGGACCAACAGGCGGCGGGCACTCCCGTGGACATCGCCATCGCCCACGAGCCGTCGGCGGCGCGCGAGACGGACGGCGAGGTGCCGATGGTGCTGGCCGGCCACCTCCACCACGAGGAGATGGAGGTCATGAAGTACGGCACCCGTCTGCGCGTCGAAGGCTCGACGGGCGGCAGCGGCCTGCGCGCCGTGGAAGGCAAGTATCCGGACCCCATCGAGGCCTCGATCCTCTACCTGGACCGTGACACCCGCCGTCTCCAGGCCTGGGACGAGATCAAGCTGGGCGGCCTGGGCCTGACAACGGCCGAGGTCAGCCGCCACCTGCCGAAGGAGAACCAGCCGGGCGCCGGCCTGCCCGCGACCCAGTCCCCCACCCCCTCCGGAACCGCCCCGTAAACCGTTTTGGCGATACCTCCTGCCATCCCATATGCTTCTCACGTCCCCGACGCGCTGAGAAGCGCCCAGGCGGGCCGATAGCCCTCATCGTCTAGCGGCCTAGGACGCCGCCCTTTCAAGGCGGTAGCACGGGTTCGAATCCCGTTGGGGGCACGCAGAACGGTGTGCGACACTGGTGTCGCTTGTTCGCACACAACAGCTTGGTCCTGTGGAGCAGTTTGGAGTGCTCGCCACCCTGTCAAGGTGGAGGCCGCGGGTTCAAATCCCGTCAGGACCGCTGAGGTTTCATTGAAGCCTCGTGGCTGGGTAGCTCAGTTGGTACGAGCGATCGCCTGAAAAGCGATAGGTCGCCGGTTCGACCCCGGCCCCAGCCACAACCCGAAGGCCCCGTCCGTCCGGACGGGGCCTTCGTCGTGCCCGGAACCCGGTGGGCGCCACCACGGCACCACCTCCGGCCCGACTTGGCATGTTCCCGGCACGGCGCTACGTTCGGCCTGGCCGAAGCAGCGCTTACTGGTGGGGGGACCATGACGACGAGCCCTGACGGGTCGGAGACCGCGTCGCAAGGCGGGTCGGAAGCCGGAGCGGGAGCCGTGGCGCCGGCCGCGGGTGAGTCGAAGGTCACGGGCGAGCTGAAGCTGGAGCGGGACCGTGCCCTCTTCGGGCTGATAGCCGTCGGGCTGAGCAATGTCGTGATCGCGGCGATCGCCGGGGTCGCCGTGTGGCAGCTGAACGGCGACAAGTCGGTCGCCCTCGGTGTCATCAGCGCCGCTTTCACCGCTGTCTCCACGATGACCACCGCGTATCTCGGGATCAAGGCCGTTTCCAACACCGCGAAAGCCATGTCGCAGCGCGACACACCACCTCGCGGCCAGGCCTGACCGAGGCAGGCGCACTCCGAGCCGGAGCCGCCGGGCGCAAAAGCGTTCGCCAGGAATTTCGGCGAGATGAGATCCTGGACCGCGTATGTCTACGCATCCTGCCCCCGCCCTCGGCGATCTCGCCCCCCGTCTGGCCGAGCTGTCCCTGCGCGACGCGCACCGGCTCGGGCGCAGGCTCGAAGGCGCGCGCAAGATCCGCAAGCCCGAGGCCCGCTCCGCCGTGCTCGCCGAGATCGAGGCGGAGGTCGCCAAGGGCGAACTCCGCATGGCCGAGCGCCGTACCCGCGTACCCGCCGTCACGTATCCCGAGCAGCTCCCGGTCAGCCAGAAGAAGGCCGAGATCGCGGAGGCCATACGCGATCACCAGGTCGTCATCGTCGCCGGTGAGACCGGGTCCGGCAAGACCACCCAGATTCCGAAGATCTGTATGGAACTCGGGCGCGGGGTCCGCGGCATGATCGGGCACACGCAGCCCCGTCGTATCGCGGCCCGTACCGTCGCCGAGCGCGTCGCCGACGAGCTGGACACGCCGCTCGGCGAGGCCGTCGGCTGGAAGGTGCGGTTCACCGACCAGGTGAACCCCGACGCCACCTTCGTCAAGCTCATGACGGACGGCATCCTGCTCGCCGAGATCCAGACCGACCGCGAGCTGCGCGCGTACGACACGATCATCATCGACGAGGCCCACGAGCGGTCCCTCAACATCGACTTCCTGCTGGGCTACCTCGCCCAGCTCCTCCCCAAGCGCCCGGATCTCAAGGTCGTCATCACCTCCGCGACCATCGACCCCGAGCGCTTCTCCCGGCACTTCGGCGACGCTCCGATCGTCGAGGTCAGCGGGCGTACGTACCCCGTCGAGGTCCGCTATCGCCCCCTCCTCGAAGAGGACGGCGACGACGCCGACCGCGACCAGATCACCGCGATCTGCGATGCCGTCGAGGAACTGCAGGGGGAAGGCAAGGGCGACATCCTGGTCTTCCTCTCCGGCGAGCGCGAGATCCGCGACACCGCGGACGCGCTGACGAAGAAGAACTACCGGTTCACCGAGGTCCTCCCCCTCTACGCCCGCCTCTCGCACGCCGAGCAGCACCGCGTCTTCCAGCCGCACACCGGACGCAGGATCGTTCTGGCGACCAACGTCGCCGAGACCTCGCTGACGGTGCCCGGCATCAAGTACGTCATCGACCCGGGCACCGCCCGCATCTCCCGCTACAGCCACCGCACCAAGGTCCAGCGGCTGCCCATCGAGCCGGTCTCGCAGGCCAGCGCCAACCAGCGCAAGGGCCGCTGCGGCCGTACGTCCGACGGCATCTGCATCCGGCTGTACTCCGAGGACGACTTCCTCGCCCGTCCGGAGTTCACGGACGCGGAGATCCTCCGCACGAACCTGGCGAGCGTCATCCTGCAGATGACGGCGGCCGGCCTCGGCGACATCGAGAAGTTCCCGTTCATCGACCCGCCGGACCACCGCAACATCCGCGACGGTGTCCAACTCCTCCAGGAACTGGGCGCGCTGGACCCGACGGAGAAGGACCCGCGCAAGCGGCTCACACAGACCGGCCGCAAGCTGGCCCAGCTGCCCGTGGACCCGCGGCTGGCCCGGATGGTCCTGGAGGCCGACAAGAACGGCTGTGTGCGCGAGGTCATGGTGATCGCGGCCGCGCTCTCCATCCAGGACCCGCGCGAGCGCCCGGCCGACAAGCAGACGCAGGCGGACCAGCAGCACGCCCGCTTCAAGGACGAGACGTCCGACTTCCTCGCCTTCCTGAACCTGTGGCGGTACGTCCGCGAGCAGCAGAAGGAGCGGGGCTCGTCCGCGTTCCGCCGTATGTGCAAGCAGGAGTACCTGAACTTCCTGCGCATTCGCGAATGGCAGGACATCTACTCCCAGCTCCGCACGGTCGCCAAACAGATGGGCATCCATCTGAACGAGGAGGACGCGGCCGACCAGAGCGTCCACGTCTCCCTGCTCGCCGGTCTGCTCTCCCACGTCGGCATGAAGGACGTGAAGGAGGCCGGGGGGGAGGGCGGGAGAAACACAGCGAAGAACGAGTACCTGGGCGCGCGGAACGCGAAGTTCGCGATCTTCCCGGGCTCCGCCCTCTTCAAGAAGCCCCCGCGCTTCGTGATGTCCGCCGAGCTCGTCGAGACCTCCCGTCTCTGGGCCCGCGTCAACGCCAAGATCGAGCCCGAGTGGGTCGAGCCCCTGGCCGGACATCTGCTGAAGCGCACCTACAGCGAACCGCACTGGGAGAAGGACCAGGCCGCGGTGATGGCGTACGAGAAGGTCACGCTGTACGGCGTACCGATCGTCGCCCAGCGGAAGGTCAACTACGGCCGGATCGATCCCGAGACCTCCCGCGAGCTGTTCATCCGCAACGCGCTCGTCGAGGGTGACTGGCGCACGCACCACAAGTTCTTCGCCGACAACCGCAGACTTCTCACCGAGGTCGAGGAGTTGGAGCACCGCGCGCGGCGCCGGGACATCCTGGTCGACGACGAGACGCTCTTCGACTTCTACGACCAGCGGGTGCCCGCACACGTCGTGTCCGGCGCGCACTTCGACTCCTGGTGGAAACACAAGCGCCACGAGGAGCCCGAACTCCTCGACTTCGAGCGCTCGATGCTCATCAACGAGAAGGCCGGGGCGGTCACGAAGGACGACTACCCCGACTCCTGGCGCCAGGGCCGGCTCAAGTTCCGCGTGACCTACCAGTTCGAGCCGGGCGCGGACGCGGACGGCGTGACCGTCCACGTCCCGCTCCAGGTCCTCAACCAGGTCACGGACGAGGGCTTCGACTGGCAGATCCCGGGCCTGCGGGAAGAGGTCGTCACCGAGCTCATCCGGTCCCTGCCGAAGCCCATCCGCCGGAACTACGTCCCCGCCCCGAACTTCGCGCAGAGGTTCCTGGAGCGGGCCGTACCCCTCCAGGAGCCGCTGACCACGACGATGGCGCGCGAGCTGAAGCGCATGGTCGGCGTCCCCCTCACGGCCGACGACTTCGACTGGTCCCGGGTCCCCGACCACCTGAAGATCACCTTCAGGATCGTCGACGAGCGGCGCCGCAAGCTCGCCGAGGACAAGGACCTGGAGGCGCTGAAGCTCCGGCTGAAGCCGAAGGCGCGCAAGGCGATCTCGCAGGCCGCGGCGGCTACGGCGGAGCGCGCGGGCGGCGAGTCCTTGGAGCGTACGGGGCTGACGGACTGGACGATCGGTTCGCTGACCCGCGTCTTCGAGACCCGACGCGCCGGCCAGCCGGTGAAGGCGTACCCGGCGCTGGTCGACGACGGCGACACCGTCTCCGTACGGCTCTTCGACACGGAGGCCGAGCAGGCGCAGGCCATGTGGAAGGGCACGCGGCGGCTGATTCTGCGCAACATCCCGGTGAACCCGGGCAAGTTCGCCTCGGACAAGCTCACCAACGCCCAGAAGCTCGCCCTGTCCGCCAACCCGCACGGCTCGATCCAGGCCCTCTTCGACGACTGCGCGATGGCGGCCGCGGACCGGCTGATCGGGGACTTCGGGGGCCCGGCCTGGGACGAGGAGTCGTACCGGAAGCTGTACGACAAGGTGCGCGCCGAGATCGTCGACACGACGGTGCGGACCGTGGGCCAGGTACAGCAGGTGCTTGCCGCCTGGCAGGCCTGTGAGCGCCGTCTGAAGGCCGTCAAGAGCCCGACACTGCTGGCGAACCTCACGGACGTGCGGACGCAGCTGGACGCCCTCGTGAAGCCCGGCTTCGTCACGTCGACCGGGCTGCGCCGGCTTCCGGACCTGATGCGCTACCTGGTCGCCGCCGACCGCCGGCTGCAGCAGATGCCGACCAGCGTCCAGCGGGACACCACGCGCATGGAGAAGGTCCACGAGATGCAGGACGAGTACGCCTGGCTCCTGGAGCAGCTGCCGCAGGGGCGGCCGGTCCCCTCGTCGGTCCTGGACATCCGCTGGATGATCGAGGAACTCCGGGTCAGCTATTTCGCGCACGCACTCGGTACGGCGTATCCCGTCTCGGACAAGCGCATCGTGAAGGCGATCGACGCGGCTGTCCCGTAACCGCTCCTGTACGTTGGGTGAGTTCGACCCGGGGGCCACCCTCCTGTACAGTCTCTTTTCGCAGCACAGCGCAGAAATGAAGTGCTGCGAAACCTGGTCCTGTGGAGCAGTTTGGAGTGCTCGCCACCCTGTCAAGGTGGAGGCCGCGGGTTCAAATCCCGTCAGGACCGCAGTGAGCAAGGGCCCCGCATCCGTCCCGGATGCGGGGCCCTTGTCGTGCGTGCCGCCGGGTCCGACGCCTCGGGGGTTTCTTCGCCCCCTCCACCCTCGCCCTCCCCCAAGCTCCCGGCTTCGCTCGAGCAGGGGAACCCATCGCACCTGGGGGCTTCGCCCCCAGACCCCCTGGGTTGTTTCTTGGGTGCGGGTCGGTGAGGGCTTGTCGCGCAGCTCCCCGCGCCCCTGAAGGGGCGCGGCCCGCGGGGATGGGACAGGTAGGGGGCGGCAGGGCGAAACAGCGCCTCCCCGGCTCCCAGCGCCTTGACGGCGCCACATTCCGCCGGTACCCAGAAACCAGGGCTCCTCGACCCCTCGGAGGTGCGTATGGCGGCGACCACTAGGCACGAGACGCGAGCCCTGCTCCGCGCCCACCTGTCGGCCGCCTCCGGATACCGCCATCTGACGCGGCACTGCCCGATCTGCCACCAACTCCTGCGGCTGGCCATGGAGCCCGCCCCGTGGGGTGAGGAAGAGCCCGAGAGCGCCGCCGAGGACGAAAGCCCCTCCAAGGCGTGACCAGCGGCGGCGAACCCGCTCGGCGGACGGTGGGAGTCCGGGCGTCCATCCGCCTGCGCGTGGCCTCAACTCCCTTAGCGCAGAAGCCCCGTGGGCAACAAGGACTGTGTCGTGTGACGGGTGTCACCGCATAAGTTTTCAGAAGTGCGGAACTTACACCCCACCTACAACTGGTCAATTTAATATGTGCAATTGCACCCCCTTCCGGGGGCGCCCACAGGAGATCCGACACCCCTCCCCAGGCTCCGACAAGGCCGCTCACAGGCCGGCCGTCCAGGCGCGAACAGGGCACAAAAAAGATCGCGCTGGACCCGGCGGAGTCCAGCGCGATCTACGACGCACCCTTGTCACGTACCAAAGAAGCTTGGGCGTGGGTTCTGTTGGGGCAGGACCCGCGTCGCTTGGAGCTGTGGTGCGGACACCTCGGCGGGTTGGGGGACCTACCGAATTGCCCGGTTATGGAGTTGTTCAGGCCTCGCTGCGCTGCTGCGGGATACCCGCGAGCAGTGCGCGCACCTCAGCCTCGCGGTAGCGGCGGTGCCCGCCGAGCGTGCGGATGGACGTAAGCTTGCCGGCCTTCGCCCACCGCGTGACCGTCTTGGGGTCGACGCGGAACATCGTGGCGACCTCAGCCGGGGTCAGCAGCGGCTCGGCATCAGGGGTGCGAGCGGTCATGAGCGGCCTCCTCGGGAGAACCGAACCTTCTCGGTTCTTTCCTCTAAATTCTGCACCTTGACCCGCGTTGCCCGAAATGGCGGACGCGAGTCGAGTCGGTTATAGGACGAACGGCTTGTCCTCGGCACTACAACTACACCATCCGTCCAGCCGCGTCGGCCAAACCGATGGAATTGCCCTCCCAGGTGTTCATCAGCGACGGAAGCCGATGGACCATGCCATAGCGGACAGTCACGCCACTGTGACGATCAGTCACAGGACGATCAGGAGTCACCAGACCCCCCATAGCGTGCAATGCTGAGATTCCACCCATAAGTGGATGGACGGAACCTTCCCCCGGGCTCCTTGTCCTATTTTGGCATGGGGAGGGGCAAGCGGCGCAAGAGCCAGGTAAGTGCCGTCCGTCACGCTTGACACCGCCTTGATGCCGCTTGAGCCGAAAGCCCGGATCAGGACCTACGTCCCGGAGTGAGGGCTCTTCAGCGTGGGAGGACCATACGCCAGTTCGACGCGAACCGGTGAGAAGCAGATCACACGACCCGCGCGCCCCAGAAGTCTCAGTTCGCCGAGCGCCGGTCCCTGACCGAGCGCCACCGCTCCACGAGTCGCCCGTAGGCCTCGCCCGCCGCGGCGCCGTCCCCGCCGCGCAGCGCCTCGATGCCCTCGGCGATGTCCGCGGCCGAATGGTCCCCCTCGATGTGCCCGGCCGGCAGCACGTGCACGAGCCCTCCGTAGTCCAGCTCGACCAGCGAGCGCGGATGGAACTCCTCCAGCCAGCGCCCCACGTCCACCAGGCCGTCGATGAGCGGCCCCTCGTCGAGGGTGTCCCTCAGCGTCTTCAGGGCCCGCGCCGTGCGCCGTCGGGCCTGCACCATCGGCGTCCGGTAGCGCAGCACCGGCTCGGCACCGCCGGGCCCCGCCCCCTTCTCGTACTCCCGCTCCTCGTCGGAGACGAGCACGAACCAGTTCAGGGGCACCTGCCAGGTCGAGGTGCGGATCCACGGGCGGGCGTCGGGGTTGCGGACCATCCAGCGCTCGTAGTCCAGGGCGGCCTGACGGCGTACCAACGGCGGCAGCACCGCATCGAGGACGGGCGCCGGCAGCTCCTCGGCCAGCTCGCCCAGGGCCTGCCAGCCACGCAGCCGGGTGCGCCAGGGGCAGACGCAGAGCACCCCGTCGACCTCCACCACGAAGGCGTCGCTGCTCTCGTGCACCGGCACCGGGATCGGCGGGGTGGGCAGCAAGTCGGCAAGGGAGCGGCGCAGTTCATCCTGGTAGGTGGGACGCTCCGCGCGGCGGGCATAGCGCGCCCAGTGGCCCCGTTCCGGCTCCGGGAAGGCGGCCAGCGGTTCATACACGCGCAGATACGACGCGTACGGGACGATCACCGAGGACACCTTGGGCACGCCTGCTCCCTCCCCCGTTGGCCACCAGGAAAACCAGCGGAAACCGCTCACAACCTCACGAGAAATCTATGCAAATCGAACCACGGCTGTACTCCGCCAGTAGGTGATCCTGAACACTGCACCGAAGGCGGGTGGGCGCAGGCTCTAGTCTCATGCCCACGGAGCCCGCCATCCGCACGGGCCCCGCCCCCAACCGCCGCTTATTACCTGGGAGTCACCACAGTGACCGACGTAACCGACGGCGTCCTGCACACCCTGTTCCATTCGGACCAGGGGGGTCATGAGCAAGTCGTGCTCTGCCAGGACCGCGCCAGCGGCCTCAAGGCCGTCATCGCCATCCACTCCACCGCACTGGGCCCGGCCCTCGGCGGTACGCGCTTCTACCCGTACACGAGCGAGGAGGAGGCCGTCGCCGACGCCCTGAACCTCTCGCGCGGCATGTCGTACAAGAACGCCATGGCCGGTCTCGACCACGGCGGCGGCAAGGCCGTGATCATCGGCGACCCGGAGCTGATCAAGTCCGAGGCGCTGCTCCTCGCGTACGGCCGGTTCGTGGCCTCGCTCGGTGGCCGGTATGTCACCGCGTGCGACGTCGGCACGTATGTGGCCGACATGGACGTCGTGGCACGCGAGTGCCGCTGGACCACGGGCCGCTCGCCCGAGAACGGCGGCGCCGGGGACTCCTCCGTCCTCACCGCCTTCGGTGTCTTCCAGGGCATGCGGGCCTCCGCCCAGCACCAGTGGGGCGACCCGACGCTGCGCGGCCGCAAGGTCGGCATCGCGGGCGTCGGCAAGGTGGGCCACCACCTGGTGCAGCACCTGCTGGAGGACGGCGCCGAGGTCGTGATCACGGACGTGCGCGAGGAGTCGGTGCGCCGGATCCTCGACAGGCACCCGGCCGGTGTCACCGCCGTCGCGGACACCGAGGCACTCATCCGCACCGAAGGCCTCGACATCTACGCCCCGTGTGCGCTGGGCGGGGCGCTGAACGACGACTCCGTGCCCGTCCTCACCGCGAAGATCGTGTGCGGCGCCGCCAACAACCAGCTCGCGCATCCGGGCGTCGAGAAGGACCTCGCGGACCGCGGGATTCTGTACGCCCCCGACTACGTGGTGAACGCGGGCGGTGTCATCCAGGTCGCCGACGAGTTGCACGGCTTCGACTTCGACCGGTGCAAGGCGAAGGCCGCGAAGATCTTCGACACCACGTTGGCCATCTTCGCACGCGCAAAGGAAGACGGCATTCCGCCGGCCGCCGCGGCCGACCGGATCGCCGAGCAGCGGATGGCGGAGGCCCGGCGCCGCTGACCGTGTGACGGGTACCCGTCGGCGGCAGTTAGAGAGAACTCTCACGTCCGTCGGCGGGTCGTCGGCCAAGAAGAGGTTAAAATCGCGGTTGACCAGCGAGGACGGGGCTCCTCGAGGGTTCTGCGCACACGCGCGTCCTGCGGGCGACGTACCGTATGGGCGTGGGCTCAGGTACCGTGGAAGCCCTACGGACCGGTCTCTCCATGGAGAGCCCGTTCCAGATCATGAACGCGTGTCAAGACTCTGGGGCCGTCGAGCCCCGTCACCGAGGGGGTCGAGCCATGGGGCGCGGCCGGGCCAAGGCCAAGCAGACGAAGGTCGCCCGCCAGCTGAAGTACAACAGCGGCGGGACTGACCTGTCGCGTCTGGCCAACGAGCTGGGCGCTTCGACTTCGAACCAGCCGCCGAATGGCGAGCCGTTCGAGGACGACGACGAGGAAGATGACCCGTACGCCCAGTACGCGGATCTGTACAACGACGACGAGGACGAGGACGACGAGTCCGGTCCGTCGTCACAGCAGCGTCGCGGCGCTTGACTGTCCAGCAATGCTTCACCCGGTCCGGGGCGGATTCGCGCCGGACCGGGTTTTGCGCTGCCGTCGGGTGACGTCAGCTGCCGCCCGGGGCACCACCCCGGACGGGCTCACTGACTAGCCGGCGTAGTCCCCGATGAGGGCCGCGCCCGTCTCGTGCTCGCCGCGCTCGGTGATCTCACCGGCGATCCAGGCATCCACCCCGCGGTCCGCGAGGGTGGCCAGTGCCACGTCCGCGGACTCCTCGGGGACGATCGCGATCATGCCGACGCCCATGTTCAGCGTCTTCTCCAGCTCCAGGCGCTCGACGTCGCCGGTCCTGCCGACGAGGTCGAAGACCGGGGCCGGGGTCCAGGTCTCGCGGTCGACGACGGCGTGCAGCTCGTCCGGGATGACGCGGGCCAGGTTGGCCGCGAGCCCACCGCCGGTGACGTGGCTGAAGGCGTGCACCTCGGTGGTCCGGGTCAGCGCCAGGCAGTCCAGCGAGTAGATCTTGGTCGGCTCCAGGAGCTCCTCGCCGAGCGAGCGGCCGAACTCCTCGACGTGCTGGTCCAGGCTCAGGTTCGCCCGGTCGAACAGGACGTGCCGGACGAGCGAGTACCCGTTCGAGTGAAGACCGGAGGCCGCCATGGCGATCACCGCGTCACCCTTACGGATACGATCCGGGCCGAGCAGCTGGTCGGCCTCGACCACACCGGTGCCCGCACCCGCGACATCGAAGTCGTCCGGGCCGAGCAGACCCGGGTGCTCCGCCGTCTCGCCGCCCACCAGGGCGCATCCCGCGAGCACGCACCCCTCGGCGATGCCCTTCACGATGGCCGCGACGCGCTCCGGGTGGACCTTGCCGACACAGATGTAGTCGGTCATGAAGAGCGGCTCGGCGCCGCAGACCACGATGTCGTCCATGACCATCGCGACCAGGTCGTGGCCGATCGTGTCGTACACGCCGAGCTGCCGGGCGAGGTCGACCTTGGTGCCCACGCCGTCGGTCGCGGAGGCGAGCAGCGGGCGCTCGAAGCGCTTGAGGGCAGAGGCGTCGAAGAGGCCGGCGAAGCCGCCGAGGCCGCCGAGGACCTCGGGGCGCTGCGTCTTCTTCACCCACTCCTTCATCAGCTCTACGGCGCGGTCGCCCGCCTCGATGTCGACGCCGGCAGCCGCGTAGGAAGCACCGGAAGGACTGGTCTCAGACATTGCCTGGGATCTTTCGGGTTGGTGAAACGGGGCTCTGCGGCGCTTACGGGCGACGGATGGCGTCAGCCGCGGCCGTGGCTGCGGGACCCGCGGCCAGCTCGGTCTCCAGGAGCTGCTTGCCGAGCAGCTCGGGGTCCGGGAGCTCCATCGGGTACTCGCCGTCGAAGCAGGCGCGGCACAGGTTCGGCTTGGCGATGGTGGTCGCCTCGATCATGCCGTCGATGGAGATGTACGAGAGGGAGTCGGCGCCCAGCGAGGTGCCGATCTCCTCGATGCTCATGCCGTTGGCGATCAGCTCGGCGCGGGTCGCGAAGTCGATGCCGAAGAAGCAGGGCCACTTCACGGGGGGCGAGGAGATCCGGATGTGGACCTCGGCCGCGCCCGCTTCCCGCAGCATGCGCACGAGCGCGCGCTGGGTGTTGCCGCGCACGATCGAGTCGTCGACGACGACCAGGCGCTTGCCCTTGATGACTTCCTTGAGCGGGTTCAGCTTCAGACGGATGCCGAGCTGGCGGATCGTCTGCGAGGGCTGGATGAAGGTCCGGCCGACGTAGGCGTTCTTGACCAGACCCGCGCCGAAGGGAATGCCGGAGGCTTCCGCGTAACCGATCGCGGCGGGCGTCCCGGACTCCGGGGTCGCTATCACCAGATCGGCCTCCACAGGGGCTTCCTTGGCGAGCCTGCGGCCCATCTCGACGCGCGAGAGGTACACGTTCCGGCCGGCGATGTCCGTGTCCGGGCGGGCCAGATAGACGTACTCGAAGACACAGCCCTTGGGCTTCGCTTCCGCGAATCGCGATGTACGGAGGCCGTTCTCGTCGATGGCGACGAACTCGCCCGGCTCGATCTCGCGGACGTAGGCGGCGCCGCAGATGTCCAGGGCGGCGGACTCGGAGGCGACGACCCAGCCGCGCTCCAGGCGGCCGAGGACCAGCGGGCGGATGCCCTGCGGGTCGCGGGCGGCGTAGAGGGTGTGCTCGTCCATGAAGACGAGGCTGAAGGCGCCCTTGACCTGCGGGAGGACCGTGTGGGCGGCCTCTTCGATGGTCAGCGGCTTGCCGTCGTCGTCGACCTGGGCGGCGAGCAGCGCCGTGAGCAGGTCGGTGTCGTTGGTGGCCGCCACGCGTGTGGTGCGGCCTTCCTGCTTGGGCAGGTCGGCGACCATCTCGGCGAGCTGCGCCGTGTTGACGAGGTTGCCGTTGTGGCCGAGCGCGATGGAGCCGTGCGCGGTGGCGCGGAACGTCGGCTGGGCGTTCTCCCAGACGGAAGCGCCGGTGGTCGAGTAGCGGGCGTGACCGACCGCGATATGACCCTGGAGCGAACCGAGGGAGGTCTCGTCGAAGACCTGGGACACGAGGCCCATGTCCTTGAAGACGAGGATCTGGGAGCCGTTGCTGACCGCGATTCCCGCGGATTCCTGGCCCCGATGCTGGAGGGCGTAGAGCCCGAAGTAAGTGAGCTTGGCGACCTCTTCGCCCGGAGCCCAGACACCGAAGACGCCACAAGCGTCCTGGGGGCCTTTCTCACCGGGGAGCAGATCATGATTGAGTCGACCGTCACCACGTGGCACGCAACCGAGTGTAGGCGAGATCGACCACTGGTCCGAATTGGGGATACGGAGCCTTGATGGATCACTCGTCGGCGACAGCGCTGACGACGGTGCCGTTTGCGCTGGTCAGCGTGAGGGTGCGGTGATCCAACTCGTATCGGACCGTGCCGCCGAAGAGGCTGAGCAGAGTCTTCTCGGTGTCCATGAGTGAGCGGTCGCACATCATGCGTGTGGTCCTGGCGGTGCCGAGGGTGACATTCCCGTCGCGGACGGTGGCCTGTGCGGACACGTGGTTGCAGCCGAGGCTGCCGCGGATCGTGCCCTGCTTCTTGTCGAGGACGAGGTACGCCTTGGCTCCGGCGGGGAGGGACTGGGCCACGTCGGCGTCGCCGAGGGCCGTGACCTTCCACTTGGTGCCGTAGAGGGGGGCGTCCTGCTCCTTGACGAGGTTGACGCGGTCGCCGTCCTCCGTGGTGAGCGTCAGTTCGTCGCCGTTGACCTTGCTGGTGAACGCGCCGCCGGCGAAGGCGCGGCTCAGGCTCTCCTCGAAGGTCATCGGGGCCTTCGGGCAGCCCATGTCGGTCATCTGGATCTCCCCGAAGTCGACACGGTCGCCCTTGAGGGTGGCGGTCGAGCCGAAGCTGTTGCAGCCGGCGTTGCCGCTGACCCGGCCGTCCTCGCCGATCCGCAGATACGCGCTCTCGGGTGCCTGCCTGGTCCTGCCGTCCACCGTGAGGCTGTCGACGGCCCAGTGGACTCCGGTGACGGGTGATGAGCCCGCCCCCACGGAGCTGCTGCCGCCGCCCGGCTGGGTGCCACAGGCCACCGCGAGCGGTAGCAGGGTCAGGGCGGTGAGCGTCAGTCGCTGCTTGTCCATGCCGATGTGACGGGAGGGGTGGGGTGGTCGGTTCCCGGTTTTTTCGCCCCCTCCGCCCCTACCCGACCCGTACCAGCCTTTCGGCTGCGGCTGTGTGGGGGCTTGTCGCCTTACGCGGGCGGCGGTCGGTGGCTCAGCCCATCAAGGGAAGGAGCCCTCCGAGGTCAGCCCGCTCCCCGCTCGCGCTGACCTTGGCATCCTCCAGCGCCGCCTGCCAGGCCGTACGCCCCGTGGCCAGCCGGATCCACGTCAGCGGATCGGTCTCCACGACGTTCGGCGGAGTCCCTCGGGTGTGCCGCGGCCCTTCCACACACTGCACGACGGCATACGGCGGAATCCGCACCTCCGTCGACGCCCCGGGCGCCTTCACGGCCAGCGCGTCGGCGAGCAGCCGAGTGCAGGCGGCGAGCGCCTGCCGGTCGAAGGGGATCTCGGTGCCCGCGGCGCGATTCAGGTCGTCCGTGTGGACGACGAGTTCCACGGTGCGGGTGACGAGGTAGTCGGCGAGGGTCATCGCACCGGTGCGCGCCGCGAGCAGCCGGTCGTCCGGCGCCGTGGCCAGACGCTCGGCGATCCGCCGCTCGGTGCTGTCGTAGAGCGCGTCGAGGTCGGGGTTCTGTTCGGCGAGCTCGCGGCTGCCGTCGGCGATGTCCCCGGCTCGGGCGGCGGTGGCGAACGGCCAGTCGAGCAGGCCGAGTGCGGCCTTCGTCGGCTCGTCCCGGTCGAGGTTCCGGCTCACGGTCTCGACGGCCGCCGTGATGTGCGCGGCCAACTCCCGCACACTCCAGTCCCCGAGGTGCGTGGGCCGCGCCAGCTGCTCCTCGGTGAGGGCGCGTACGCCGTCTCGTACGTTCCCGAACTGCGCGAGCACCGCCGCGCGGATCTTGGCGGAGTCGTACGCACGGGCGCGTCTCTTGGCCGGGGGCATGGTCATCAGCCTAGAGCTTGACGGCGTACCCGCTCAGGCCCTTTTCGATCAGGTCGAAGGCGTGCCGGGCGCGCTCGGCGGCGTCGGCGGCGACCGCGTCCGGGGTCTCACCGGCCCCAATACGGTTGTGGTGCTCCTCGATGAGGGCGTTGCGGGCGGCGCTCAGTGTGGCGGCGACGACCGTGGCGAGCATCGCGTCGCCGGTCTCCTCGGCGAGGATGGCTGCCAGGTCTCGCGTCCCCTTCTGGGCGGCGAGGAAGGCGCGTTCCATCAGGGCCGGGGTCTCCATGACGAGTCGGCGCACCTGGCGGGCGAAGGGCTCGCTGTGCAGGCCGACCGAGGGATCGCGGGCCTCGACCATCTCCAGGAACTGCCGGCGCACGGCATCCACCGCGGATTCGCCCGGCTCCCGCTCGCGCACGGCGCGGGCCACGTCACCGAAGTGCTCCTCCATGGGACGAAAGACCAGGTCTTCCTTGGTGCCGAAGTAGTTGAAAACGGTCATCTTCGACACCTCGGCCGCTTCGGCGACCTCCTGCACCGAGACGTTGTCGAAGCCCCGCTCGACGAAGAGGGCGATCGCCGTCCGGTAGATCCGCATCGCCGTCTGCAGCTTCTTGCGCTCGCGCAGCCCCATCGCCTCAGCCATGGGACCACTGTACCAATGGCCGATGTACCCGGATTAACTTTGAGCCCGACATAAACATTGACTCGGTACACACTTCTCGGGCAGGGTGATGCTCATGACCGAGACCCAGCGCAAAATCGGCTTCCTCGTCTGCCTCGTCACGATCGTCCTGGCCATCCTGGACCTGCAGATCGTGTCCGCCGCCACCGTCCCGATCGTCCGGGACCTCGATCCCGACCACGGCATCGACAAGATCCCGTGGCTGGTCAGCGCGTTCGCGCTGGCGTCGGCCGCGATGCTGCCGCTGTACGGAAAGCTGTGCGACGTCCTCGGCCCGAAGCGCGTCTTCACCGGCGCGATCGCCACCTTCCTGCTCGGCTCCACGCTGTGCGGCGCCGCCCAGTCGATGGACCAGCTCATCGCGGCCCGCGCCCTGCAGGGCCTGGGCGGCGGCGGACTGATGAGCGTGACGATGGTGGTGATCGCCCATCTCAAGGGCCCGGAGGAGAAGGGCGCCGGCAAGGGCACCAACATCGGCGGGGTGATGGCCGGCGGCGCCATGGCGGTCGGTCCCTGGATCGGCGGTCTGCTCGCCGACCACGCGAGCTGGCGCTGGATCTTCTACATCAACCTGCCGGTCGGCCTCGCGGTCCTCGCCGCCTCCGCCTTCGCCCTGAAGCTCCCCGAGCGGCATGTGCGTCGCCCGCTCGACTACGCCGGGGCCGCGCTCGCCGCCGCCTTCTCCAGCGCGCTGCTCCTGGTCACCGACTGGGGCGGCAAGAAGTACGCCTGGTCGTCACCGGTCGTCCTCGGGCTGGCCGTCGCGTCCGGCGTCGCACTCGCCCTGTTCCTGTGGCGGCAACTGCGGGCGGCCGAACCGGTCCTCCCCATGTCCCTGTTCCGGATCCCCGAACTGCGCCTCGGCTTCGCCATCCAGGCGATCATGGGTGCCGCGATGATGGGCGCCATCTACTACGTGCTCATCTATCTGCAGGTCGTCCGAGGCATCACCAGCTCCTCCGCGGGCCTCTACCTGATCCCGATGGCGGTCGGCCTCTCGGCGACCGGGCTGCTCTCCGGCCCGCTCACCACGCGCGGCTGGACGACACGGACCTTCACGATCAGCGGTACGGCCACCACCGCCCTCGCGTTCGTGCTCCTCGCCACGACAACCGGCCCCGACACCTCGCTCTGGCTGATCCGCGCCGAACTCCTGCTGGCCGGTGCCGGGTTCGGGCAGCTGCTCGGCCAGCTGATCCTGCTCGTCCAGGACGCGGCCCCGCGCCACCGGCTCGGCGTCGCCACCACGTCCATCCGCTACTTCCAGTCCCTCGGCAACGCCCTGGGCACCGCCCTCTTCGGCACGGTCCTGGCCCGTCTGTACGCCGCCGACGGCCCCGGCGGCGACGTCGGCACCCTCGCGCACCTGACCGGATCCGCCCGCGCCGAGGGTGTGCACGCCTTCGTCTCCGCGACCTCCGTGGTGTTCTGGAGCGGTGCCGCGCTGATGACGCTCGCCGCTGTGCTGGCGGTGCGGCTGCCCAGGCCGGGTCGGCCCGAGGACACCGAGCAGCCCGAGCGGCAGACCGAGCCGCTCCCGGCGTGACGGTCAGGTCCTGGCGTGACGGACACACGGCGAAGGCCCCGCCCGTTCCCCGGGCGGGGCCTTCGCCGTCGTACGACTGCCGAGTGCTACGCGAGCAGCGCCGGGATCGTGCCCTCGTGCGCCGTCCGGAGCTCGTCCAGCGGGAGCGCGAACTCGCCCTGGACGTCGACCGTGTCACCGTCCACGACACCGATGCGGGTGACGGGCAGACCCCGCGCGCCGCACATGTCGTTGAAGCGGAGCTCCTCCGAACGCGGGACGGCGACGACCGCGCGGCCCGCCGACTCCGAGAAGAGGAAGGTGAAGGCGTCGAGACCGTCGGGGACGATCAACCGCGCACCCTTGCCGCCGAGCAGCGCCGACTCGACAACGGCCTGGATCAGACCGCCGTCGGACAGGTCGTGCGCGGAGTCGATCATGCCGTCACGGGAGGCCGAGATGAGGATCTCGGCGAGCAGCCGCTCGCGCTCCAGGTCGACCTGCGGCGGCAGACCGCCCAGGTGGTCGTGGACGACCTGCGACCAGGCCGAACCGCCGAACTCCTCATGGGTGTCGCCGAGGAGGTAGAGCAGCTGCCCGTCCTCCTGGAAGGCGACGGGCGTGCGACGGGCGACGTCGTCGATGACGCCCAGCACGGCCACGACCGGGGTCGGGTGGATGGCGGCCTCGCCCGTCTGGTTGTAGAGCGAGACATTGCCGCCGGTCACCGGGGTGCCCAGCTGCTGACAGGCGTCGGCGAGACCGCGGATGGCCTCGGCGAACTGCCACATGACGGCCGGGTCCTCGGGCGAGCCGAAGTTCAGGCAGTCGGAGACGGCGAGCGGCTTGGCACCGGTCGTCGCCACGTTGCGGTACGCCTCGGCGAGCGCGAGCTGCGCACCCGCGTACGGGTCGAGCTTGGCGTAGCGGCCATTGCCGTCGGTGGCGATGGCGACGCCGAGTCCGGTCTCCTCGTCGATGCGGATCATGCCCGAGTCCTCGGGCTGCGCCAGCACCGTGTTGCCCTGCACGAAGTGGTCGTACTGGGAGGTGATCCACTTCTTGGAGGCCTGGTTGGGAGAGGCCACCAGCTTCAGGACCTGGTCCTTCAGCTGGTCCGAGGTCTCGGGCCGCGGAAGCTTGTTGGCGTCGTCGGCCTGGAGCTCGTCCTGCCAGGACGGGCGGGCGTACGGACGCTCGTAGACCGGGCCCTCGTGGGCGACGGTCCGCGGGTCGACGTCGACGATCTTGCCGCCGTGCCAGTAGATCTCCAGGCGGTCGCCGTCCGTCACCTCACCGATGACGGTGGCGATCACGTCCCACTTCTCGCAGATCTCCAGGAACCGGTCGACCTTCTCCGGCTCGACGACCGCGCACATGCGCTCCTGCGACTCGCTCATGAGGATTTCCTCGGGCGAGAGCGTGGAGTCGCGCAGCGGTACGTCGTCGAGGGTGACGCGCATGCCGCCGGAACCGTTGGAGGCGAGCTCGGAGGTGGCGCAGGAGAGACCGGCCGCGCCGAGGTCCTGGATCCCGACGACCAGCTTCTCCTTGAAGGCCTCCAGGGTGCACTCGATGAGGAGCTTCTCCTGGAAGGGGTCGCCGACCTGGACCGCGGGACGCTTCGACGGCTTGGCGTCGTCGAAGGTCTCGGAGGCCAGGATGGAGGCGCCGCCGATGCCGTCGCCGCCCGTGCGGGCCCCGTACAGAATGACCTTGTTGCCGGTGCCGGACGCCTTCGCGAGGTGGATGTCCTCGTGCCGCATCACGCCGATGGCACCGGCGTTGACCAGCGGGTTGCCCTGGTAGCAGGAGTCGAAGACGACCTCGCCGCCGATGTTGGGCAGGCCCAGGCAGTTGCCGTAGCCGCCGATGCCGGCGACGACGCCGGGCAGCACGCGCTTGGTGTCGGGGTGGTCGGCCGCACCGAAGCGCAGCGGGTCCACGACCGCGACCGGGCGGGCGCCCATCGCGATGATGTCGCGCACGATGCCGCCCACGCCGGTGGCCGCGCCCTGGTAGGGCTCGACGTATGACGGGTGGTTGTGCGACTCGACCTTGAAGGTGACGGCGTAGCCCTGGCCGACGTCGACGACGCCGGCGTTCTCACCGATGCCGACGAGGAGGGCGTCGGACTGCGGGGCCTTCTCGCCGAACTGGCGGAGGTGGACCTTCGAGGACTTGTACGAGCAGTGCTCGGACCACATGACGGAGTACATGGCGAGTTCGGCGCCGGTCGGACGGCGGCCGAGGATCTCGACGACCCGCTCGTACTCGTCCTTCTTCATGCCCAGTTCGGCCCAGGGCAGCTCGACGTCGGGGGTCGCGGCCGCGTTCTCGACCGTGTCCAGAGGCGTGCGGCTCATGCGTTGACCAGCTTCTTGAGGATCGAGGTGAAGAAGGGGAGGCCGTCGGTGCGGCCGGTCCCGACGAGGGGCTCGACGGCGTGCTCCGGGTGCGGCATCAGACCGACGACGTTGCCCGCCTCGTTCGTGATGCCGGCGATGTCGCGCAGCGAGCCGTTGGGGTTGAAGTCCACGTACCGGAAGGCGACCCGGCCCTCCGCCTCCAGCATGTCGAGGGTGTGCTCGTCGGCGACGTACCGCCCGTCCATGTTCTTCAGCGGGATGTGGATCTCCTGGCCGGCCTCGTAGTCGGTCGTCCAGGCGGTGTCCGCGTTCTCCACCCGCAGCTTCTGGTCGCGGCAGATGAAGTGGAGGTGGTTGTTGCCGAGCATCGCGCCGGGGAGGAGGTGCGCCTCGGTGAGGATCTGGAAGCCGTTGCAGATACCGAGGACCGGCATTCCGGACTTCGCCTGCTCGATGACGGTCTCCATCACGGGCGAGAAGCGCGAGATGGCACCGGCACGGAGATAGTCGCCGTACGAGAAACCGCCGGGGAGCACCACGGCGTCGACCTGCTTGAGGTCCTTGTCCTTGTGCCAGAGAGCGACGGGTTCGGCACCGGCGAGCTTGATCGCGCGCTGAGTGTCGCGGTCGTCGAGGCTGCCGGGAAAGGTGACGACTCCAATACGAGCGGTCACTTTCCTGCCTCCGCGACTTCCTCGACCTTGACGGTGAAGTCCTCGATCACGGTGTTGGCGAGGAAGGATTCCGCGAGTTCATGGATGCGGGCGAGCGCGGCGTCGTCGACCGGTCCGTCCACTTCCAGTTCGAATCGCTTTCCCTGACGTACGTCGGAGACACCTTCGAAACCGAGGCGCGGCAGTGCACGCTGCACCGCCTGGCCCTGGGGGTCGAGGATCTCCGGCTTGAGCATGACGTCGACTACGACGCGTGCCACTGGCACTCCCGGTGTGTGGTGCTGAGCAGGTCCCTTCAGACTACCTGCACAAAATTTCTACTCGCGTAGATTCGTAGAATCCTACGTGAGCCCGATCACGATCCCGCATCGACGCGGGGGCCTGCACGGAAAATCCTGGGAAAAACCGCAGAAGAGCGGCAGGACCCCATTGCCTTCGGACACGCGGAAGGATTTAGTCGGGCTTCACAATGCATTGCCGGGCACTGTACAAAGGAATTGGCAATAGCCGATACTTTGCCCAATAACAGCCGGACAGTCGACATCTCCCGGACAACTCCGTGACGTCTGCGCACGTCATGACTTGATCGCAGAGGTGTCGCACGAAGGGACCGATATTCGTGGCGCAGCGTGTCGTGGTCACTCTCTTTGACGACATCGACGGCTCAGAAGCGGCGGAGACGATCGCCTTCGGACTGGACGGCAAGTCGTACGAGATCGACCTCAATCCAGCCAATGCCAAGAAACTGCGTAAGGTGCTCGCGCCCTACGTCGAGGCCGGCCGTAAGCAGTCGAAGTCCGGGAAGGCGTACACGCACACCGCGCTGACCCCCGACCCGGCCGCCGTCCGTGCCTGGGCCCGCTCCAACAAGATGGACGTGCCGCCGCGCGGCCGCATCCCCAAGAAGGTGTACGAGGCGTTCGCCGAGTCGCACTGAGCCCCCGGGTCCTCCGGGGACGCCCGCGAGGACCCGTCATCGGGCCCTGGGAACAACCGACTTGCGCTGACCCCCCGCTGATCAGCTAGAGTCTGGAGCACGCCGAGGGGCAAGGCCGAAAAAGCCGGAGCTCACGGAGTCGTGCGGGTGTAGTTCAGTAGCAGAACATCCCCCTTCCAGGGGGAAGGCGCAGTGTGCAATTCCTGTCACCCGCTCTGCATCGCTTACCGACCACTGTTGTGGATCAGGTAGGCTGGTGCTCGCGCCGATCGGTGAGAGCCGGTCGGAGGCAATGCGGACGTAGCTCAGTTGGTAGAGCGCAACCTTGCCAAGGTTGAGGTCGCGAGTTCGAGCCTCGTCGTCCGCTCCAGCACGAAGGCCCCAGTCAGTGACTGGGGCTTTTTGCTGTGCTCTTCTGCGTACCTCCTCTGCCTTCTGCGTACCTCCTCTGCCGATCTCGGTACGTCTTCCGTCCCTGTGCGGGCGTCTTCCGCCGATCTCCACGGGTCACTCGTCCCTCTGCATGCGTCTTCCGCCGATCTCCGCGCGCCACTCGTCGGTCTCCGCGCGTGTCTCGTCGGTCTCCGCACGTGTCTCGTCGATCTCCGCACGTGTCTCGTCGATCTCCGCGCGTCTCTCGTCGATCTCCGTACGCATCCCGCCCATCTGACATTTGTCATGCGGAGTGATGACACCGCGCACTGCTGCGGGGGCCTGTCCGCGGGGACGCTGATTTCATGAACACGAACGAGCACGATGACGTGATTGAGGTCACTGATCTGCGGCGTGTGTACGGGGGAGATTTCGAGGCGGTCCGCGGAGTCACCTTCTCCGTGGGCCGCGGTGAGCTCTTCGCCCTGCTGGGCACGAACGGCGCCGGTAAGACCTCCACGGTCGAACTCCTCGAGGGCCACGCGCCCCCGGCCGGCGGACGGGTGCGGGTCCTCGGGCGCGATCCCTACGCGGAGCGGGCGGCCGTGCGGCCCCGGATCGGCGTGATGCTTCAGGAAGGCGGCTTCCCCTCCGAGCTGACGGTCGCGGAGACCATACGGATGTGGGCGGGCTGCACGAGCGGGGCGCGCCCCACGGCAGAGGCCCTGGACCTGGTGGGCCTCGCGCGACGGTCCGAGGTACGGGTGAAGCAGTTGTCCGGTGGCGAGAAGCGGCGCCTGGACCTGGCACTCGCGCTGCTCGGCCGCCCCGAAGTCCTCTTCCTCGACGAACCGACGACCGGGCTCGACGCCGAAGGACGCCGGAGCACCTGGGAGTTGGTGCGCGAGCTGCGCGACGGCGGTACGACGGTGCTGCTGACCACCCACTACCTCGAAGAGGCGGAGGAGTTGGCGGACCGGCTCGCGATCCTCCACGAAGGGCACATCGCGGCCTCCGGCACCCCCGCCGAGGTGACCGCCTCCCAGCCGTCCCGGATCTCCTTCGAACTGCCCGACGGCTACTTCCTCGGAGACCTGCCGCCGCTCGCCGAACTCGGCGTGATGGACCACGAGACGACGGGCCGCGTCATCAAACTGCGCACCGGTGAGCTGCAGCGGACGGCCACCGCACTGCTGCTGTGGGCCGAGCGGGCGCGGGTCGAGCTGCGGGGGCTCGATGTGCGGTCGGCCTCGCTGGAGGAGGCGTTCCTGCGAATAGCCCGGGGGGCGGCGGCGCACGGCGTGGGGGCACGGGAAAGGGAGACGGCGGCATGAGCGGAACGACCGTCACAACAGGCCTGGGTACGGGCACGAGTGGGAGTACGACCACAACCGCGGGGCGCATGGCCGCCCTGGCACGCGCCGAACTGACCCTGCTGGGGCGCACGAAGGCGACGCTCGCCGCCGCCGTGTTCGTACCGCTGACCTTGCCGTTCAGCCTCCGCTCGACGGTCGACCAGATGGACCTGAAGGGCACCGGGCTCTCGGTCGGCTCGGTCGTCCTGCCGTCCGCCGTCGGCCTCTCGCTCCTCTTCGCGGTCTACAGCACGCTGGTGAGCGTCTACGCGGCGCGCCGTGAGGAGCTCGTCCTCAAGCGGCTGCGCACCGGGGAGCTGCGGGACGCCGAGATCCTGGCCGGCGCGGCCCTGCCGTCGGTCGTGATCGGCCTGGTTCAGTGCCTGGTCCTGACGGTCGCCTGCGCCGCACTCCTGGACGTCGGGGCGCCCCAAGCTCCCCACTTCGCCGTCCTGGGGCTGCTGTTGGGCCTGGCGATGTGGCCCCCGCTCGCCGCGGTCACCGCGAACTTCAGCAAGAGCGTGGAGGGCGCCCAGGTCGCCGCCATGCCCCTGATGCTGCTCTCCCTGCTCGGCTCCGGGACGTTCTTCCCCCTCGAGGTGATGCCCGACGGGCTGGCCTCGGCCTGCGAACTGCTGCCCCTCACCCCGGTGATCACCCTGATACGCGGCGGCTGGACCGGCGACCTCGGCGCGCATGACGCTTTCGGTGCCCTCGCGACGGCGGTGGCCTGGATCGTGGTCGCGGTGTTTGCTGTACGGCGGTGGTTCCGCTGGGAGCCGCGGCGGTGACCAGGGATGCGGGGGTGGGCATGAGCAGGCCGGGGGGCTGGTGGCGGGGCAAGAGCACACCGGCGAAGGTCGAGACGTACACGCGGTGGTCGTTCCACTTCTTCGCAGTGATCGAGGTCGCGTCGATCGGACTGCCTGTTTTCGGGAACGTCGGGAACGTGTCGCCGGCCCTGTCCTGGATGCTGTTCCTGCTGGTGTGCGGGCACGCCGTGCTGTGCGCGGTGACCGCCTCGCGGGCGCTGGACTGGGCGCGCGGCACCCGGGAGCAGCCCGGGCGCATGCTGATCGCACTGGCCGTGGGCACGGCTGTGGTCGCCGTCGTGGCGCTCGCCCTCTCGGGCACCGATTGGCGCCCGGCGAGCGATGCCGAGGTCCGCGTGGCCGCCTCGCTGTTCGTCGGCGTCATAGCGTTCGGCACGGGCACACTCGCGCTCGGAACGCGCAATGTTCGAAGGATGACGCACGCGGTGGTCGGTGCGGCCGCGGGTGCCGGAGCGGTGTCGTTTCCGCTGGGCTTCCCGGGTCCCTCCGCGCTGATCACAGCCGGTGTCGTCATGCTGGCCGCCGGGTTCGTCACCTTCACCGCAGCCTTCTCCGTCTGGCTGCTCAACGCCGTCTACGAACTCGACGAGGCCCGCGAGACCCGTGCCCGCCTCGCCGTCGCCGAGGAACGGCTGCGCTTCGGGCGCGATCTGCACGACGTGATGGGCCGCAATCTGGCGGTGATCGCCCTCAAGAGCGAACTCGCCGTGCAGCTGGCCCGGCGCGGGCGGCCGGAGGCCGTGGAGCAGATGATCGAGGTTCAGCGGATAGCGCGGGAGTCGCAGCGGGAGGTGCGCGAGGTCGTACGCGGCTATCGCGAGGCCGACCTCGGCAGCGAACTCGCGGGCGCCCAGAGCGTGTTGACGGCTGCCGGTATCGACTGCGAGGTCACCGGCTCGGCGACCGGGCTGCCCGCCCAGGTCCAGTCGGCGCTCGGCTGGGTCGTCCGGGAGGCGACGACGAACGTGCTGAGGCACGGGGACGCGGGGAGGTGTGCGGTGTCCTTGCGAGTGACGGAGGGCCGGGTGACCCTCACGGTCGAGAACGACGGGGCGCCCGGTTCGGGGTCCGACGTCGAGCCGGGGAGGGGGTCGGGGCTCGCGGGGCTGCGGGAGCGGCTCACGGAGGTTGACGGCATGCTGCGGACCGGGCCCGCCGGGGAGGGTGTGTTCCGCTTGACGGCCGAGGTGCCTCTGCCGATGCCGATGCGGCTGGTGTCGGGGGCGGGGTCGGATTCGGGCTCGGGTTCGGGTTCCCATTCGGATTCGGGTACGGGGTCGGGCTCGGGTGAAGGCTCGGGTGAGGGTGAGGATCCGGTTTCGGGAGCGGGGCTGCTTCCGCCGCCCGGCGCGTATTCAGTGAGCGAGGTCACCCCATGACGTCCGTACCGTCCGACTCTCCCCTCACGTCCGTACCGGACGCCCCTTCCGCCCCACCCGTCCGTCTGCTGCTCGCCGATGACGAGCATCTGATTCGGGGGGCGCTCGCCGCGCTGCTCGCCCTGGAGGACGACTTGGTCGTAGTGGCCGAGGCGGCGACCGGGCCCGAGGCGCTGGCGATGGCGCGGGCGCACGAGCCCGATGTCGCCGTCCTGGATCTGCAGATGCCGGGGGCGGACGGTGTGAGGGTAGCCACATCGCTGCGGGCCGAACTGCCGGACTGTCAGGTGCTGATCGTGACCAGTCATGGGCGGCCGGGGCACCTGAAGCGGGCGCTTGCGGCAGGTGTGCGCGGGTTCGTCCCGAAGACGGTGAGCGCGCAGCGGCTCGCGGAGATCATTCGTACGGTGCATGCGGGAAACCGTTATGTGGACCCGGAGTTGGCCGCCGACGCGATCTCCGCCGGTGACTCGCCGCTGACGGCGCGCGAGGCCGAGGTGCTCGAATTCGCCGCGGACGGGGCGCCCGTCGCGGAGATCGCCGAGCGGGCGGCGCTGTCCCAGGGGACCGTACGGAACTATCTCTCGTCGGCCGCGTCCAAGCTCGGGGCGGAGAACCGTCACGCGGCGGTGCGTCTCGCGCGTGAGCGAGGTTGGGTATAGTTGCTCTCGCGCCACGGCGCAGTGCGGACGTAGCTCAGTTGGTAGAGCGCAACCTTGCCAAGGTTGAGGTCGCGAGTTCGAGCCTCGTCGTCCGCTCCGGAGAAGAAGCCCCCGACCTCAGGTCGGGGGCTTCTTCGTGTTCGGGCCCCTTCGTGTGTGCGGGGCCCTTTCGCGCGCTCGGGGCTTCTTTCCGCCCGTGGGGATTCAGCCTGCGCTCGGGCATCCTGCGGGCGCTCGGGGATTCAGCCTGCGCTCGGGGATCCTGCGGGCGCTTCGGGCCCGGCTGGTCGCCGGGCCCGGGCGGGGTTACGACCAGCTCGTGCCCGTCAGGCGCTCGTACGCCTCGATGTACTTGGCGCGGGTCGCCTCCACGACGTGCGGGGGCAGCGCGGGCGGAGGCTGCTCGCTCTTGCGGTCCCAGCCGGACTCGGGGGAGGTCAGCCAGTCGCGGACGTACTGCTTGTCGAAGGACGGCTGGGGGCGGCCCGGCTCCCACTCGTCGGCGGGCCAGAAGCGGGAGGAGTCCGGGGTCAGCACCTCGTCGGCGAGCACGAGCGTCTCGCCCTCGTAGCCGAACTCGAACTTGGTGTCCGCGAGGATGATCCCCCGGTCGCGCGCGATGTCGCGGGCGCGGCTGTAGACGGCGAGGGTCGTCTGGCGCAGCTGGGCCGCGGTCTCGGCGCCGACCTGGCGGGCGACCTCCTCGTACGACACGTTCTCGTCGTGCTCACCGACGGCAGCCTTGGTGGCGGGGGTGAAGATCGGCGCGGGGATTTCCGAGCCGTCGACGAGGCCTTCGGGGAGGGCGAGGCCGCAGACCGTACGGGACTCGTTGTACTCGACCAGACCGGAACCGGTGAGGTAGCCGCGCGCGACGCACTCGACCGGGACCATCCGCAGGGACTTGCAGATGAGGGTGCGGCCGGCCCAGTCGTCGGGGGCGCCCGGCGGGAGCTCGGCGCTCAGGACGTGGTTGGGGACCAGGTCGGCGAGCTTGTCGAACCACCACAGCGAGAGCTGGGTGAGTGTGCGGCCCTTGTCGGGGATCTCGGTGGGGAGTACCCAGTCGAAGGCTGAGATGCGGTCACTGGCGACCATCACGAGGTCGCCCGCCTCGTTCTGGTACAGGTCGCGCACCTTGCCGGTGTGCAGATGCACCAGACCCGGAACCTCCAGAGGCTCGGGCTTTTCGACGAATCCGGACACGGTTCCTCCCCGTGGTTCTGTCCAATTGGCTCGATTCTCCCGTATGCGGGGAGCGGCTTTGGCCAGGGGGTGTGTGGGGGCGTTCCGGACGCCCTTCGTGCGGTGCTCGGTCAGTCACGTTTGCAGATGCGGTCGAGGAGGTTGGCTGTGGCCCGCTGGATACGGGTGTCGACGTGGCCGGGGCGGTCGAGGGCCGGGGACCACGCGAACGTTCCGGATGCGAAGACCAGGGCGCCGGACGGCGCTCGGTAGAGGGATGTCTCCTGGTGGCGGATGATGCCCTCGCTGTCCCGGTACGGGGAGTGGGCGAGCAAGATACGGCCCTGGTGCTCGGGGAGCGGGGTGCGCGGGAAGTAGCGGTCGGCCTCTCCCGCGACC
Organism: Streptomyces albiflavescens; assembly: GCF_014645835.1. Taxonomy (GTDB): domain Bacteria; phylum Actinomycetota; class Actinomycetes; order Streptomycetales; family Streptomycetaceae; genus Streptomyces; species Streptomyces albiflavescens. The sequence continues at coordinate 396,267 of NZ_BMMM01000006.1, read as the reverse complement.
ATGCCCTCCAGCTCGTCGCCCTCGTGCGCGCCGGTCGACTCCCACAGCCAGTGGTCGGCGTTGCGGACCACTAGGGGGTGGGGTTCGGGGACGCGTCCCGCGTACTGGATGCCGATGAGTTGCTGCTCGGGGCGGTCGATTTCACGCCACAGAGCGGGTTTCCCAGGGCCCTTGCGTTTGCGACAGGTCAGCAGGCGGTCGGCGACGCCGGATGGCGACGGGCCCAACTCCACCTGCCAGTACATGGTGTTGGCGGAAAGGAAGACGAGCGATGTGCCGTTCTCGCGGGCGAGCTCCGTGGTGCGGCGCATCTGCGTCGACCAGTACTCGTCGTGGCCCGGGAAGACGAGGCCGCGGTAGCGGGTGGGGTCGACGCGGCCGGCATGCAGGTCGCGGGCGTCGGCGTAGGCGAGGTCGTAGCCGTAGCGCTCGGCCCAGCGGATGAAGTCGTAGGCGTGGCCCACATGGAGCGGGAGGCCCGCGCCCGCGTACGGCCGGTCGAAGGAGACCGTCGTCGCGGCGTCCGCCTCGCCGAGCAGGCGGCCGCCCTCGTCCCACGCGTGGTACAGGCTGGCGCCGGTGTGACCGTCCTCCGGATACAGGTTGTACGCCTGCCAGGTGACGTCCGGGAGCAGGAGGAGCAGGTCGGCGGGGTGGTTGTCGCGGATCGTGAACGGGACGTGGGAGCGGTAGCCGTCGACGGTGGTGAGGACGGCGACGTACGCGCCGATGCTCCAGTGGGTGGGGATCTGGAGACGCCAGGAGAGCCACCAGTGGTGACAGGAGACGGTTCGGTCTGCGGTGAGGGGCGGCGGCTGGACGATGCCGGAGAGCCGGGGGCTGGTGGTGATCTTGCTGGCGCCATCGCCTCCGTAGTGGCCGATCCGGTAGATGTCGACGCTGAATTCCTGGGGCGGGTCGACGGTGATGCGGAAGTCGATGGCCTCGCCGGGGGCGGCCGCGCCGGTGGAGGTGAAACCTTTGATCTGGCGGTGGACGTCGTCGGCGGAGCGGGGGCCTCCGGCCCGGGGGTGGGGGATGGGGCGCTTGGCCAACCTGGCCCTCGTGTCGCGGCCGTCGCGGTCGTCGCGGTCGTCTCGTACGAGGGTGGTGCCCCCCTGGATGGGGTCGAGGTGGTCGATGTACCAGGGGACGACGTGGCCGGTGTCGTCGAAGTAGTGCTCGTCGCCGCGGAGCCAGGGGACGGGGCCCTGGCCGAAGGGGTCCGTCACGGCGTGCGCGAGTGCGCCCGACTCCCAGCGGCGAATCTGCTCCGACCCCATGCCTGCTCCCCTCCCTCGTGCCCCCGTCGTCCTTGTAAGCCCTTGCCGTGTGCGCGATCGGTCCCAGCACATCACATTACGCACGCACTCCGTCACCGTTCGTCGCGAATTGACGTGACTGGAACGGGTGGTTCCGTCTTTCTGGCGGTGGGTGGGGCGGGTTTGCGCTGGTGGGTGGGGCGGCGTCTGCCGGTGGGTGGGGCGGGTTTGCGCTG
>NZ_BMMM01000006.1:344868-394696 GCF_014645835.1 Streptomyces albiflavescens | reverse complement strand
GGTTGGCTTTCACAGCTCTGCCTGTTGGCAACCGCGTAAGCGACGGGGCATGTGATGTACCGGCACGGCCCCTTCCGTGGTCTGGCGGCTGCGGATGAGTGGGAATTACCGCCACTTCCGGCCCGGGGGCGTGTGACGGCGGCTGCGGGGGCATCCCGTTGCCCTGCCTGCGCCCCGTTCAGGCCGAAGCGGGGAGGGCGGCAAGCCGCACGTACGGGGCGGAGGGGGTGAAAAACTCCTGGGGTGCGCCGGGGGTCTCAGACCAGGCGGACCGGTTTTTCCGGGCGGACGCCGAGGTGGCGGAGCCAGTCGCGGAGGGGGGCGGAGTCGCCGGTCTCGACGAGAGTGAGGACGCGGGGACCCAGGTCGGCGGCGCGTTCGCCGTCGACGAGGAGGGACGGGCCGTCGAGCCAGTCGAGGCCCGGCGCCGCCCCGGCGGTGTCCATCGCGGCGCAGCACACCATCGCCGTGACGTGGTCGGCCAGGAGCTCCCGGCCCGTGCGGGGTGGCTGGAGGGGGAAGAGGGGGAGCAGCCCGTCGTCCCAGAGGGCCCGGCCTGGGTCCTGCTGCTCCGTGCCCCCGACGGGGGCGGGCGCCGGCGCCGACGCCTCCTCGCGGGCCAGCTCCGCTCTGAGCCCGGCCGCCAGCGAAGCCGTCCGCTCGTTCCCGAGGCAGAGGTCCGTGTCGTCCTCGTCCTCGGTCATCCCCATCGCCTCGTACGCGTCCCCGCAAGAAGCGGCGAGGTCAGCCGAGTCCGGGTCCTCCGGACGCGCGGACAGGTGGTCCATCACACGCGTCAGCGTCGGTCCTTCCGCGTCGCGCGCCGCCGGGTCGGTGGAGTGCCGCACGCCGAGCGCGTCCAGCACCCGGTGGAGGCGGGCCGCGTCGGTGCGCCATTTGCGGTCGACGACCTCGTCCGGGTAGTCCTGCCAACTGACCGGCGCCCAGTCGGGCCCGGACTCGGCGGGGCCGCCGTGGAAGAGGCGGGCGGCGAGGAGCGAGGCCGCCTCGTCCACCGTGCCGGGCTCTTCGAGCAGGTCGCAGGCGGGGCGCTCACCGAGGCGGGAGGCGAAGCCCTCGGCCAGGCGGTCACGGCGGGACAGTTCGGTGAGGGCCGCGACAACGCCCGCGTCCAGCCGGGACGGCCAACGGCCCATCCGCCAGGCGGGCAGCGCGACCCGGGTCAGGAGCCGGTCCCAGCCCGCGTACGCCAGACCCACCTGCTCCTGCGCGACGATCCGCAGGCCGTAATCCACAGCCTGTGCACGCTCGGCCGCGGCGGCCGCCACGCCACGTTCCATCTCGGCCGCGTGGCCTCGGCAGCTGCGCAGCAGCAGACGGGTCACCCAGCCGACTCCGCCGAGCACCGTGCGGGAGAGCGGGCCGCGGGTGGGCGCCGACGTCACGGCCACGGCCGCGTCCAGACCGCGTACGAAGCGACGGGCCGCGGCTATGTCGGGGTGCGCCGACGGGCCCGTACCGGCGACGACCGGGGCGAGGACCGCGCGCAGTTCCCCGACCCGCATCCACCAAAGGAAGGGGGAGCCTATGACGAGGACGGGGGCGGAGGGGGCACGGCGGGGCTGCGTCGACAGACCCCGTACGCTCCGCGCTCCACGTATCTCGTCCCTGCCCTCGGGCGGGGGCGGGCCGTGTGCCGGGTGGGTGCGGTCCTCCAGCCAGCTGTCGCAGTCGGGGGTGAGCGCTATCGCCGAGGGAGCCGGGACGTCGAGGCGGTCGGCCAGGTCGCGCACCATGCGGTAGAGATCGGGCGCCGATTCCTCGGCGATCGGCACGGTGGGACTCACGGCCGGCCGCGAGCGGGCCACGACGAGCCCGATGCCCGCGGCGGCTAGGAGGACGATCGCGGCCAGGACCGAGATGATCCAGCGCGTGATCCCCCAGTGCCCGCCGACGATATGGCCGGTGGAGCCTCCGACGAGCAGCACGACGGCGACGGCCGCGGGCAGCAGGGCGACGGCCAGCGCCCTGCTGCGGATGCGCAGCACGGCGAGAGCCCGGGAACGCGCGGCCTGCGCGCCCACCTCCACACCCATACCGGTCACGACCGGACGTCACCCCCTACTGTCCGCCCCGCACCGGCTGTCTCGCAGCCCGCACTGACGGATGCCCTGGCGTTGCTCACTCCCCCACTGTGGCACCCATCACTGACATCGCAATGCCGGTGGGCCAAGTGCCGGAACGCTTTCGCCGCACCCTAGTTGGGGCCTCGGCCCCCGTCAGCCGGATGCGGCATCGGTCACTCGATGGAATGGCTTTGGGGAAAGGTGAATGACGGTGGGCAACGATCAGGCCCCGGTTCCGTACAGAAATCCATGCGGGCCGACGTGCAGAAACCCATACAGAAATCCGTGTGGCAAGAGGCCCCGGATTCCGTGTGGAATCCGGGGCCCGGGAGCTTGCCGAGCGGCGAGGACGCCTCGGCGGGATGAGCGGGTGCGACGGGGCCGCGACCGGGGTTACGCCCCTGCCGCCGCCTTCGCCGCGATGTCCGTGCGGTGCTGCGAACCGTCGAGACGGATGCGGGCCACCGCCGCGTACGCGCGGGCGCGGGCCTCGGTGAGGTCGGTGCCGGTCGCCGTGACGGAGAGCACCCGGCCGCCCGCGCTCACCACCGCGTCGCCTTGGCGCTTGGTCCCGGCATGCAGGACGTACGCGTGGGGGGCGTCCTGGGCCGCCACCTCGTCGAGCCCGGTGATCGGGTCGCCGGTGCGCGGGGTGTCCGGGTAGTTGTGCGAGGCCACCACCACCGTGACGGCGGCGTCGTCGCTCCAGCGCAGCGGCGCCAGGTCGGCGAGGGTGCCGTTCGCCGACGCCAGCAGCACGCCCGCGAGCGGGGTCTTCAGGCGGGCGAGGACGACCTGGGTCTCCGGGTCGCCGAAGCGGGCGTTGAACTCGATGACCCGTACGCCACGGCTGGTGATCGCCAGACCCGCGTAAAGAAGACCGGAAAACGGTGCGCCGCGGCGGCGCAGTTCGTCGACGGTCGGCTGGAGGACGGTCTCCACGACCTCCTCGACGAGCTTCGGGTCCGCCCACGGGAGGGGCGAGTACGCGCCCATGCCGCCGGTGTTCGGGCCCTCGTCGCCATCCAGCGCGCGCTTGAAGTCCTGGGCGGGCTGCAGCGGGACGACGGTCTCGCCGTCGGTGATCGCGAAGAGGGAGACCTCGGGGCCGTCGAGGAACTCCTCGATGACGACGCGGTCGCAGGCGTTGGCGTGCGCGCGGGCCTTCTCGAGGTCGTCGGTCACGACGACACCCTTGCCGGCCGCCAGGCCGTCGTCCTTCACGACGTACGGGGCTCCGAAGGCGTCGAGCGCCTCGTCGATCTCCTCGGGCGTCGTGCAGACGTACGAGCGTGCCGTCGGGACCGCCGCACTCGCCATCACGTCCTTGGCGAAGGCCTTGGAGCCCTCCAGCTGCGCGGCCTCCTTCGACGGGCCGAAGCAGGGGATGCCCGCCTCGCGCACGGCGTCGGCGACCCCCGCGACGAGCGGGGCCTCCGGGCCCACGATCACCAGCTCGGCGCCGAGCTCGGCAGCCAGCGCGGCCACGGCGGCGCCGTCAAGGGCGTCGACCGCGTGCGGCTCGGCCACCTCCGCGATGCCTGCGTTCCCGGGGGCGCAGTGCAGGGCGGTGACGTCGGGGTCGAGGGACAGGGAACGGCACAGGGCGTGTTCGCGGGCGCCGCTACCGATGACAAGGACCTTCACGGGGTCAGCCTAACCGCCGGGGGCAGGTGCCCTTGTGCGGGCTGCCGAAGCGGGGGGCACGGGGCGCTGGTGCGATCCTCCGAAAAGGGGTCACTCGTCACTCGTTGGAAAACTCCTCCACCACCGTCGCCCCCAGCTCTCGAACGATCAGGTCGTGGCCCGAGAGGGCTGACTCGTCGAGGTCGGGGTCGTCGTCCTCGGGGATGTCGTCCTCGGGGGCGACCGGAGGCGGTTCGGGGGCCGGAGGAGGGGTCGGTACCGGGGCGGGCGCGGCCGGGGCGTGGCCCGCGGACGGGCCGCCCTGGGGAGCCGCGGGGCGCGGTGCCGGTGCCGGCGGCTGCTGGGGCGCGGGGCGCGGGGCGGCCGGGGCCGCGCCGTAACCACCGCCGCCGAACCCGGAACCGGCGGGAGCCGACGGCGCGGAGCCGCCCGAACCGCCCGAGGCGTCGACGATCGCCTCGATCTTCCACTGGACGTTGAACTGCTCGGACAGCGCCTGCCGCAGCACCTCCTCGCTGCCGCTGCTCGCGAAGTTGTCCCGCGCGCCCGCGTTGACGAAGCCGATCTGCAGGGTCGTGCCGTCGAATCCGGTCACCTGCGCGTTCTGGCTGAGCAGGATCCAGGTGAACCGGCGGCGGTTCTTCACCGCCTCCAGGATGTTCGGCCACAGCATGCGGGGGTCGGGGCCGCCGGAGGGCGGAGCCGCGGCAGGGGTGGGTGCGGCCGCGGCAGGAGCGGCGGCGGGCGTGGGCACCGGAGCGGGAGCGGGAGCCGACGGTGCCGGAGGCTGCCCCCCACCCGCGGGAGCCGTCGTCGGCCACCCTCCGGGACGCCGGCCACTACCCGCCGCCGTGGCGGTGGGCCAGGCACCGGGCGCGGCCCCCGCCGGAGCGCCCGCCGGGGGCGAAGCGGCCGGAGCCTGCGGCTGCGCGGCCGCGGGAGGAGCCGCCGGGGCGGCAGGGGGCGCGCCGGCCGCGGGAGCCGCGGGCACGGCCGGCTCGGGAGCCACTCCCGCGCCGGGCGCGGCACCGACGCCAGAACCGCCTCCGCCAGGTCCAGCGCCCCGCACCGCCGCGCGAGCCGCCGCGGGCCCGCTTCCCGGAGGAACCGCCTGCCCCGCCGGCATGGGCGCCGCACCATGCACCTCGGGCCCGGGCACGTACCCCATGACAGGGCCGCCCCCGCCACCGGAGAAGTTCACCCCGCGCTCGATACGGTCCAGCCGGGCCATGACGGACCGCTCGTCCCCGTACGCGGCGGGCAGCATCACGCGCGCGCAGATGAGTTCGAGCTGGAGCCGCGGCGAGGTGGCGCCGCGCATCTCCGTCAGCCCCTCGTTCACGAGGTCGGCGGCGCGGCTCAGCTCGGCCGCGCCGAAGACCCCGGCCTGGGCCTGCATCCGCTCCACCACATCGGCCGGAGCGTCGATGAGTCCCTTCTCCGCGGCATCGGGCACGGCGGCCAGAATGACGAGATCCCGCAGCCGCTCCAGCAGGTCGGCGACGAACCGCCGGGGATCGTTACCCCCCTCGATGACCCGGTCCACGACTTCGAAGGCCGCGGCGCCGTCACCGGAGGCGAAGGCCTCGACGACGGAATCGAGCAGTGACCCGTCCGTGTACCCGAGCAGCGAGGTCGCCATGGCATACGTCACACCGGCCTCGCCCGCCCCCGCGAGCAGCTGGTCCATGACGGACATGGAGTCACGCACGGACCCCGCGCCGGCCCGAACGACCAGCGGAAGCACCCCGTCCTCGACGGGAATGCCCTCATGCCCGCAGACCTCGCCCAGGTACTCCCTCAGGGTCCCCGGCGGCACGAGCCGGAACGGATAGTGATGCGTCCGCGAACGAATCGTCCCGATGACCTTCTCGGGCTCCGTGGTGGCGAAGATGAACTTGAGGTGCTCCGGTGGCTCCTCGACGACCTTCAGCAGCGCGTTGAAGCCGGCCGACGTGACCATGTGGGCCTCGTCGATGATGTAGATCTTGTACCGACTGCTCGCCGGCCCGAAGAAGGCCTTTTCCCGCAGGTCACGGGCGTCATCGACACCGCCGTGCGAGGCGGCGTCGATCTCGATGACGTCGATGGACCCCGGACCGTTCCGTGCGAGATCACGGCACGACTGGCACTCCCCGCAGGGCGTCGGCGTAGGCCCCTGCTCGCAGTTCAGACACCGCGCCAGAATCCGCGCACTGGTCGTCTTGCCGCACCCGCGCGGACCGCTGAACAGGTACGCGTGATTGACCCGGTTGTTCCGCAGCGCCTGCTGCAACGGGTCGGTGACATGCTCCTGCCCGATGACCTCGGCGAACGACTCCGGGCGATAGCGGCGGTACAGCGCGAGAGACGACACGCATACGAGGTTATAGGCGCCCACTGACAACAGGGGCCGCTCGACAACGCAACCCCGGCGTCCCCTACTCCCTGGGGATCGCGTCCCCGCCGTGTCTGGCGTCCCGGAGGATCGCTTCCCGGCATCCCCCGCAAACGCAAACGCCCCCCACGCACCCGCCAGAGCCAACCTACCCTTGCTGCCTTCCGGCCCTGGGGGAGTTCAGTCAGATAGCGCCACGTGAGGGGCTCCGCACAGAGTACCTGATCCGAGTGGGAGGAACGAACCCGATCCGAGCGGGGGGAACGGGTTCGCGAGCACTCCTCAACGTCTTGTATTGTTTGCGGCGGAGGATTCGCCTAGAGGCCTAGGGCGCACGCTTGGAAAGCGTGTTGGGGGCAACCCCTCACGAGTTCGAATCTCGTATCCTCCGCCAGTGCCTCACCGGGCACGATGTCGAAGGGCCCCACCGTTCGCGGTGGGGCCCTTCGACGTTTTCCGTCTCAGTTTCCGTCTCAGTTGGTTTTTTCTTCGGTGCCGGTGCCGGTTCCGGGCAGCACCCAGAGCGCGTCTCCGACTTGCTGGGCGACCTTGCGGATCATGGTCCCGGTCACATGCATGTACCGAGCACGCATCCTGGCCGCTCCCCCAGGCTCCCAACCCATGATCGAGTCGATCACGACGTCTGGGACGCCGAGGATCAGAAGCACGGTCGCGGCGGTGTGGCGAGCGTCATGAAGTCGGCCGTCTCGAATGTCGGCGTCCAGAAGCAGCCGCTTCCAGATGTGGAAGTCGGTGTTCGGGCTCAGGGGCCCACCGGTCGGCGAGGCGAAGACGTACCCCTTGCCCTCCCAGTCGGCACCAGCCGCGACCCGCTCTCGCTCCTGTGTTTCCTGGTGCTGGCGGAGAATCTTGATCAGCGGATCGGGCAGGCCGATGGTGCGTCGTCCCGCGCGCGTCTTGGTGGACTTGTGCTCACGCCTGGTCTGCTCGCGCTTAGGGCAGTAGCTCGCCTTCCTGCCACACGGGTTGGCACCGCAGCCGTGCCCGTACTTGGGGCGCAGCCGGTTCTTACGGATGCGGACGTACCCCGCTTCGAGGTCGACGTCCTCCCAGTGGAGTCCGAGCGCCTCCCCTTGCCGCAGGCCCAGGGCGAGGGCAACGACCCAACGGGCGCTGTTGCGCAGCTTGGCCGCCTCCACAAGCAGGCTCTGCACCTCTTCGATCGTGTACGGCTCGATGTCCTCCTCTTCGAGCCGGGGAGCCTTGGCGATCTCAGCCACGTTGGTCGGGATGTGCCCGCGCCGCACCGCCTCACCGAGGGCGACCCGGACCGTCCGGTGAACATGGTGGGCGGTGCCGGCGGAGCTCCCAGAGTCCTGCATCTTCCGGCTCTTGTCGTCCCGGGCTCGCTCCATCTCGCGGACAGCCTTGGTCACCTCGGCCTTTGTCTTCCGCTCGACGTGACGGCGGTCGGGCTTGCCGTCATCGCGGACGCCGACGGTCACCCGGCCGTGCCACTTGCCGTCCTTGCCGAAGTAGATCGTTGACGCGCCGTTGGGCTGCCGAGTCCCTTTCTTCTCTGCCATGTCCGCCCCTCACGCAGCCAGCGCGGCGTGGGGCAGCGTGGCGACGTAGACAGGCAGGGCATCGGCAGGGACACGGCGCAGCCGACCCACCGTCACGGACTCAAGCTCTCCGGTGCTGACGAGCTTGAAGCACGTCGTACGGCCGACCCCGAGACGCCTCGCGGCTTCTTCGACCGTCAGCAGGACCAACGTCGGGTCCACGGCCACGACCGAGAGGTCAGGTGATCCGTTCACTGCCATTCCCCCTCGTTGTCAAGGGCCCGCGCACAGCGCGGGCTGGCCCCTTGGGAACCGACCCCTCTGCGCCTTCGGCGCCGGGGCCGGCCCCTGGGGCCGCAAGCGAGTTACGGCCCTGAGTAGAAACCCAAACGGGCAAGGCCGCGGTCAGAACGATGCCTCCGGCGGGGATCGGCCGGCACCGGGATGGAGGGGGCGCCGTTCGCGGCCGCGGGTCCGTAGGGGCGTGCGCGGGGAGCTCCCATCCCGTCCACCATCGACCCAGGCGAAGCCGAGCAGACGCGGCCCATGGCGTCCAGGTCGTTCGTACAGTGGCGCGCTCCACCTGGACGCCATGAACCACGCCCGCTCCACGGTGTGTGGGTCGACGGCGGACGGGATGGGAGCTGGGGATAGTGGTGGTGGAGCCGGTCGAGATGCGACGACGCCGTCGTGGGTATGGGTGCCGAACGTAAGGATGGAACCAATGAACGGCCAGCGCCAGCAGCGCCTTATGGCGGGTCAGACGGGATGCCAGACATGGATGCAGGACTCGCAGCTGTACTAGGTGCTGCTGTAGGAGCTATAGGCACTGGAGGCGCAGGCATCGGAGGCGCACTCCTAGCCCGCTCGCAGGCACGCTCTCAACTGCAGGCCGAACACGCGCGAATCATCAGAGAGCCCAGGAAAGCCGCCTACATCGCGCTCGCCGAGGCAATACTCAAAGATCACAACAAAATGGTCACGACAATTAGCAGCCTCCAGGTCGTTGCTGAAAACAGGTATCCCGCAGCCTATGAAGACAGGATGAGGGCGGCTCAAGAGGCTTACGAGTCCACACATGCGGACGACCATTCCCATGGCCATCGCTACGCACAGGTTGCCGTTGAAGGACCACCGACAGTAACGCAGGCGGCGGCCGACTGCCGGGGAGCGTTCTTGGAATTCAAAGCTCAAGTCCATGTCTGCCTCGTCCAGTTCCAACGCGACGGCGGTGGCGCCCCGGAAGCAATAGCTTCGCTAGATGAGCTGAGTCAGGAGTCCCACAGGGCGTACTTGGCTTTTGTCCACGCTGCTGCTTCAGCGATCGCTGTCGATGGGGTGAACAGCCTTGCGGAGTAGGGGCACGCTGATGCCCACAAGACCACGATGACCGTGCCACATTCGTGCCAGAACCAGCGGGGAACCACGGGGAATCGAGGTACGCGGGGGAGACACGTCCGGGCTCCCAGCAAGACAGGGAATGCGAAGGTCAGACATATGATCGCCCAACCTCGCTCCTAAAGCGGTGGTGCTCCGAGGCCTGCAGCAACTGGTCGCGCGACATGCCCGGCCTGCCGGGGAATCCCCCAGCGGGCCGGACACCGGTGTTAGCAGGGAGTGGTCACCCGGTTGCTCACCGGGCCGCTGCTGCCGTTCATCTTGAGGTACTCCACCGCATACGTGGTGTCCTGCGAACAGTCCAGCGGCCACGTGTTGGTGAAGCACGCACGCTGGGCCCCGGGCGCAAGGGGATACTCGTTGCAGTAGCCGCCGGCACCCCATGTGGTGTAGATGCCCGGCGCCTCGATCTTGACGGCGACGCTCGCATGGTTGACGACGACGAGAACCGCCTGGGCCTCCCTGCTCGCGTTCATGACGATGCACATGCGCATGTTGACGTTGTTCGACGCCGGATGGTGAATGGTCGTGCCGCAGTGCCAGTTGCTGTTGGTGCTGCCGACCTCAACCCATTTCGGATAGGCGGAAGCGGGGGAAGCCCCAAGAAGGGAGACAGCGGCCACGGACGTCGCGGCAGCGAAACCCTGAAGTGCCCTGCGGATATTCATGAGATGCCCTCCCGTTGAGTGCCCCGATTGGGGCATCAGCACCCCGAACTTACATGCGCACGTCACTCCCGCGGCAATGTTTTCGTGTGTGCCGAGTGAGCGCGCCCTCGCAGGGGCCCATCTCGGGCGCTGTACTGGTTGCGGTACAGCAGCGAAGTACAGCAACCACAGCAACCGACCATGGTCAACAGCCACTCTGAGAGACTGTGCCGCGACCTCTATGACCCTCGTTGACCGATCCCCATAGAGCTACGGATCAGAAGGTTGCACCGGATCTGGCCCGCACCAAATCGTCTCGTTCAGCGACCTTCACCGTCGTTCAAGTGGGTCTATCAATAACGGGCATGATGCTGACGGCCCGCCGCGAACCGCGGGGCCCTTCAGCATCGTCTCCCGCGACTTGTCCACGGGCGCGTCGGCACCGGGTGCCCCTGCCTCCACAGATGCCGTGGCACGGCGCTAAAGTTTCGCCGCTGCCGTACGGACGACGAACACGATGCCGTCCGTTCACCTCGGGGGAGGGGCAACGCAGCCATCCATTCATCTGTGGGGGCACATTGAACATCTCTGCGCGTCGCGGATTCGCGGCGCTCACGACCGTCGCCGCACTCGCGGCCGGTCTCGTCGCCGGGCTCCCGGGCCAGGCGACCGCCGACACCGCCGGCTGGCCGGCCACGGACGGCAGGCTGCTTTACAACGAACTCGGCTCGCTGCGCTACATCAATCCCGACGGGACCAAGAGCGTCCAGTTCTACGAGACCGCGAATCAGGCCGCCTGGTCCGCCGACGGCAGCCAGATCGCCTACGTGGGCTCCGCCGACGGCCGTCTCCGCACGAAGACGTACGCCCAGGAGTCGATATCGGGCGAGGACATCGTCATGCCGGCGGGCAGTGGCTGGCATCCGACCGATCCGACGTTCTGGTACGGCGGAGGCGACATCGTCTTCACCGCCGGAGGCCGACTGCGGGTGGCCGTGGCCAATAGCGCCCGCGCTCCTCAGGCCCTGTTCGGCACCGACGTCGACGGCTGCGACTCCAAGGCCAGCGGCGCCGTCAACGGCAAACTGGCCTTCGTGCGCACCGGCACGAGCTGCTCCACCACCGGCACTCCGGCCGTCTGGGTCTACAACGGCCCCACCAAGGCGTTCACCAAGGTGGCCGCCAACGCGGACGAGCCGAGCATGTCCCCGGACGGGCAGTCGCTGGTCTTCACCCGCAGCGTCGCCGGACACAAGCAGCTCTTCACGGTCAAGGCCGACGGCACCGGGTTGACCCAGGTCACCACGGACCCCGTCGACCACAACCGTCCGGCCTGGTCGCCCAAGGGCGACCGGATCGCGTACGACACCTACTTCACCGGCAGCGCGGACACCGCCAGTGGTTCGCAGATATGGATCCGCGACCTCGCCGCGGGCACGGAGACACGTGTGCCCATGGCCGACGGCACGGACGTGGCCTGGCAGCCGCTCCGGAAGAACGCGATCTCCCGGGTCTACGGCGCCGACACCTACGGCACCAACATCGCGTCGTCCAAGTGGACCTGGAACACCCTCGGCAAGAGCGTGCCCGGCCTGATGAACGCGAGCTCGGCCGTCCTGATCAGCAAGTCGGACTCCGCGTATGCCACCACCGCGACCTCGCTGGCCGGCAAGAAGCACGGACCGGTGCTGATGACCTCCCGCACGGGCCTGGACTCCTCCGTCCAGACCGAGCTGAAGCGCATGCTGCCCAAGGGCAAGACCGTCTACCTGGTCGGCGGAACCAGCATCCTCAACAGCTCGGTGGCGTCCAAGGTGACCTCGCTCGGGTACGTCGCCAAGCGGCTGTCCGACGTCTCGCGCTACTCCACCTCGGTGGCCGTGGCCAAGACGATCACCAGTGCACCGAAGTACGTGTTCCTGGCGACCGGCACCGACTACCACAACGCCCTCGCGGCCAGCTCCGCCGCCGGCGCCATGGGCACCTCGGGCACCGCGGTCGTACTGCTGACCCAGGGCTCGACCATGACCGCGTCCGTGTACGGCTACCTGAACAAGTACAGCCCGAGCACGACGAAGATCATCACGGTGGGGGTCGACGCCGAGTCGGCGCTGGCCAAGGCGTACAACGCCGGCAAGCTGCCCCACTGGCCCAGCAAGTACAGCTACTACCGCTTCGGCGGCAGTCCGGCGCCGGTCGCCGCGAGGCTCGCCGAGTTCTGGTGGTCGTCGCCGTCGGACGCCGCGGTGGCCTCGGTGAACAGTTGGACCGGCGGCGTCTCCGCGTCGTCGGCGATGACCACGTTCGGCCCGCTGCTGTGGACCGACGTCACCTCGCTGACGTACGACACCAAGTGGTACATGATGCGCACGTCGGCGAGCCTGAACCACGTGGCCGTGTTCGGCGGCAACGGCTCCGTCGACGCGAAGGTGGTCCCGTTGATCGGCAGGGCCATCGGCGTGGACAGCACCTACGCGTACACCCCGTACTACAAGGGCGACATCCCGCGGAGCCCGGCCTCCCAGCCGTTGTCCACGAGCACCGGCAAGCCCGTTCCGAGCCCGGATCTGGCCCCGCTCAAGGTGACAGTCTCGAAGTGACCCCGCGTCCGGGCCGCCTTCCTCCCAGAGGGCGGCCCGGACCACCGGCGAATCGGCCGGGGACATCTCGCCAGCGCGGGCCGGTCGGGCCGGTGCGCGCAGAGGTGTGCGCCACCGCGACCCCTGTCAGCAAGAACAGAGCTGAGGATGCCGGTGTGGACGCCGAACAAGTGCAAGGCCTCATCGAAGTCCTGCTCAACCCCAGCGCAGACATCGGTTATCGAGACGACGCCGCCATGGATCTCCACGCAACGTGCGATCCCCGTGCGCGCGCCGCCCTGCTCACGGTGGCGAGTGACGCGAGTACGCCCTACATCGTGATGGCGAGTGCTGGTGAGTCGCTGGGCCAGATCGCAGTTGCGACAGGTCGTCCACTGTCCGAGTCGGAGCGGGACCAGCTCACACCGGACGCACGACACGAGTACGGCGTCTTCCATGAGACTGTGCGCACCACAGCCGCACCAGATGGGACGGAGAACAGCGGGGAACAACGGTGAAAGCCGCGAAGTTCGACGTGGCCACACCGCGGGCTCTAGTCCAGGTCACCGCCCGAACCGGCCAGAAATGCCCTCAGCTTCCCAAGCTGAGAGCTCGGGGACCTGATATCTATGTCTCACGCTCGGCCTGACGTGCTACTTCAATGAACGAGTCAACTGAGTCCAGGTAAGCGTCGAGGGCTCGGCGAAAGTTTTCGGCCTCGCGTATGTCTCTCTCGACGACGATGAGGCAACCGTAGGCTTCGCCGGAGGCCGCGTGGACTGCCTTCGCCGCCGCTATCGGCTCGGGGTGGCATTCCAACGAGACGACGGCCAGGGAACGCAGGAAGGGCCTGTATGAGTCCCGCAGTTGATCGCGAAGCTCTGTGAGCGACGCCGCCCGCGCCTCTTGGTTCTCCACCTCGAAGTACTTGGGGATCCTGAGGTACAGGATCCCCATCTCATTGGCCTGCTCGATGAAATCCAGCTGTGTGGCTCTGCGAGCCTCGCGCTCCCGAGCGATGTGCGCGGCTTGGGCGGCGGCTTGGGCCTGGATGCGAGCAGCTTGGGCGTTGCCCCTGTTCGTCACCCAGCTGGCGACCACCGCCGTGGCGGCGGTCAGCACGGCCACCCACAAAGCGCTGTTGTCCATGATGCACAGTGTCTGTGCCCCCGACCGACTTGCACAGAGTGCGCCGGCTCCAGGGCTCGCGCGGGTGGAGCATGAAGCGAGCGGGGTTGGCCAGAGCGAGCGGCTACCCGGGCCATGGCATCGAAGCGAGGATCCACTTCCAGGACAACCGGATCGCAACTGCCCACCCTCAGACGGCCTCACACCGTTCAATGCGGGCCGTCCCTGGGTCGACTGGCTGACTGTTATCGGCTAATGCCCACGGAAGCACGGTTCTCGCCCAAGGCATCAGGGTAGTCACGCCGCCGTGAGCGATGACCGCAAGGAAGAACTACGCAACCTCGTCAGCCACTTGGGTGCCGGCATCCGTAACACGCACTACCAACCCGCGTACGACGCAGCCTCGAACATCTGCTCCAGCGTCCCCCGACCGGAATTCGGTCGGGGCCTTCGTCGTGCCGTGGTCTCAATTTTGGGCTCAGTTGCAGTGATCGGGTAGGGCGGATCCCGGCGAACAGTGATGTGGTTCACCGCCGTGGATGGGTTTCGTACATGCGGACGGCGACGGTCAGGCCCGAGGCGGCGGTGAGGGCGGCGACGGCCCAGATGGCGGTGGTGATGCCGTAGGCGTCGGCGAGGATTCCGGCGAGGAGGGCGCCGACGGCGAAGCCGCCGTCGCGCCACAGGCGGTAGACACCGACGGCGCGGGCGCGCCAGGCGGGGTGGGCGACGTCGCCGATGACGGCGAGCAGCGTCGGATAGACGAGCGCGGTGCCGATGCCGAGCAGGATCTGGGCGCCGGCCCAAGCGGGGAACGTGGTCGCGCCGGCGACGAGGGCGATGGCGGCGGCCTGCAGCAGCATGCCCGCGGTGATGAGGTGCTTGCGGCCGACGTGGTCGGACCACCAGCCGGTGAGCATCTGGCCCGCGCCCCACACGGCCGGGTAGAGGGCGGCGAGGACGCCGATCTGGGCGACGGACAGGCCGTGCACGGCGAACAGCAGAGGGAAGATGCCCCAGGCGAGGGCGTCGTTGAGGTTGTTGACCATGCCGGCCTGGCTGGCGGCGGACAGGGCCTTGTCGGTGAAGCTGGTGAAGCGGGCGATCTCTACGGTGGTCACGTCCGTCGCCTGTACGGGGTGCTGGGCAGCCTCGGCGCGGGCGTAATCGCGGGTCTCGCGGACAGCGAAGGTGGACAGGCCCAGGGCCAGGACGAGGTAGGCGGCGCCGAGCAGGAACGGTTCGGGGCGCAGCCCGGCGTGTTCGGCGATGGCGCCGGTGGCCATGGCGGTGGCGGCGACAGCGACGTACCCGGCGGCCTCGTTGAAGCCCATGGCCAGGCCGCGGCGTTCGGGGCCGACCAGGTCGATCTTCATGACGACGGTGGTGGACCAGGTCAGGCCCTGGTTGACGCCGAGCAGGATGTTCGCGGCGATGATCCAGCCCCAGGACGGGCCCCAGGCGAGCATCGCGGGTACGGGCACGGCGATCAGCCATCCGGCGATGAGGACGGGTTTGCGTCCGTAGCGGTCAGAGAGGGCGCCGGCGAAGAAGTTGGTGATGGCCTTGGTGGCGCCGAAGGCGAGGATGTAGGTGAGGGCGGCGGTGTAGGCGGAGAGGTGGAAGACATCGTCGGCGAGCAGGGGCAGGACGGTACGTTCCTGGCCGAGCATGCCGCCAACCAGGGCGTTGACCGCGACGAGCAGGGTGAACTGGGCGAGGTTGGCGCGCAGTCCGAGCCGTATGCCGCCGGGGGTGGCAGTAGCGGTCACGCGCCCTCCTCCAGCGTGCGGCCGGTGGCCTTGGCCCAGTCAGCGGGGCCGCCTTCGAGGACGGCCAGGTCCTTGTGTCCCGCGCGCTGGAGGAGGCTGGCGGCGGTCATCGCACGCTCACCGTGTCCGCAGTGCACGACCGCTCCCGAGGGGGCTTCGTCGGCACGGGCGGCCAGTTCGCCGAGTTCGATGCCGATCGCCTCGGGGATGTGCCCGGCTTCGCGCTCGGACTGCTGGCGGACGTCGAGGACGGGACGGTCTCCGATGCGGTTGGCGGTCAGCAGTTCGATGGTCGCCTGGTCTCCGCCGTCGGTTGTCCAGGTGTCCATGGTCAGGTGGCCGGCGAGTCGCTCGTAGCCGATTTTCAGGGCTTGCCAGGTGATTTCGGCGAGGTCCTGGCCGGGGGCGGTGACGAAGACGAGCGGTGTGTCGTCGGGCAGCAGCCAGCCGAGCCAGGTGGCGAACTGGTCGCGCAGCGGGATCGAGACGGCATCGGGAATGTGGCCGGCG
Source organism: Streptomyces albiflavescens (assembly GCF_014645835.1). GTDB lineage: Bacteria > Actinomycetota > Actinomycetes > Streptomycetales > Streptomycetaceae > Streptomyces > Streptomyces albiflavescens. The sequence goes on along the minus strand of NZ_BMMM01000006.1, from coordinate 379,025 downwards.
GCGAAGTCCGGCACTGGTCGCACGTCGACGGCCTGCACGCCCTGGCCGATCAGTTCACGTACGGCGGCTGCGGACAGCGTGGGAATCGAAGGCTCGGCGGCGAGCACGCCGGGGCCGCGCCGGTTGATCTCGGCGAGGCGGTCGAAGTACGCAGGGTAGGAGCCGAGGCTGCTCAGCAGTTCGCGGACGAACGTGCCCTCGTCCGGCACGGCGAGCAGGGCGTTGGCCTGCTGCTGAGCGCCGATGGTGGTGGTGCGCTCGGCACCGGGCGGGGCGGAGCAGAAGGATCCGGCGCCGTGGGTGGGCCACACCGCGGTCGCGTCCGGGAGTTCGGCCAGGCGCCGCAGGGAGCGGTACTGGGCGCGGGCGAGTTCCTCGGCACGGTCGGCGCCGAGGAGGTCGGTGCGGGCTGCGGAGCCGACGATCAGCGAGCCGCCGGTGAATACCCCCAGCTCCGTTGTGCCGTCCAGGAGCAGGAAGGACAGGTGCTCGTCGGTGTGGCCCGGGGTGGCCAGCGCACGCAGGGTCAGCCCGCCCAGATCGATCTCGTCGCCGTCGGCGAGCGCGGTGTGCGGGAAGGCGCGGTGGCCGGCGGCGGAGGCCAGGACGGTGGCGCCGTCGTCGGCGGCGAGCTGGAGTGCGCCGGTGAGGAAGTCGGCGTGCAGATGGGTGTCGGCGGCGAAGGCGACGGTCAGCCCGCGCCGCTCGGCGGCAGTGCGCAGGGCGCGCAGGTCCCGGCCGGCGTCCACGGCCAGAGCGCGGCCGTCGCCGAGGTCGACGAGGTAGGCGCTGTTGCCCAGCCCGGTGTCGACCAGCGGTATCAGGTGGTCGTCGGCGAAGCCCATCAGGCCCTCCAAGGCTCGGATGCGAGAGGGAGTGTGGTCACGACCCTCACCTTCACTTACAATATTCCATGGATTTATGGAGGATGTCATGGCGGGAAACACCACGGCCGGTACGAAGTCGCGGCTGTACGACGCGTTCGCGGCCAGCGGCAAGGCGCTGGCCAGCGGAAAGCGACTGGAACTGCTCGATCTGCTGGCCCAGGGCGAGCGGACGGTGGACGCGCTGGCCAAGGCGGCGGGGCTGAACCTGACGACGGCCTCGGCGCATCTGCAGACGCTCAAGCAGGCCGGGTTCGTGGCCACCCGCAGGGAGGGCGTGCGCATCCACTACCGGCTCGCCGGGGACGATGTGGCTCAGCTGTTCGCGCTGCTGCGCAAGGTCGCCGAGGCCCACCAGGCCGCCGTACCCGCGGCGCGGGACGCGTACCTCGGGGAGGACGACGCGGCGGCGGTCACCCACGAGGAGTTGCACGCCCGCGTGGCGGCCGGGGACGTGGTGGTGCTGGACGTGCGGCCGGTGGATGAGTACCGGGCCGGGCACATCCCGGGCGCGGTGTCGATCCCGGTCGAGGAACTGGCCGACCGGATCGATGAGTTGCCCGAGGAGACAGAGATCGTCGTGTACTGCCGGGGCGAGTATTGCGTTCTCGCCTACGACGCGGTGCGGCTGCTGACCAGCCGCGGACGGCGGGCGATCCGCCTGAACGACGGGATGCTGGAGTGGCGCTTGGCCGAACTGCCCGTGGACGCCTGGGATCTGGCATGACCGACAGTTGCTCGCACCGGGTCTGCTCCCGCTTGGGAGGCGTCCTGAACCGCCCGGCCTCGGCGGCCCCGTGGCGTTGCCCACGGGGCCGCCGCTCGGGTGTCCCGCCGGCTGACCGAGGGTGACCCGAGTGGGGTGCGGCCACCGGCCCGCGTCCGGCGCGGGTTCAGAAGCCTGCGCACGAAGATGCGCTCACCCGCATGTGTACCGAAACCGCACCACGGCGAACTGGTCGAGCGTCAAGCTCAATGGGTGTTTTTGATCTCCGACCGGACCAGCCATGTGGACAACAACCCGAAGGCTCTGCGCGTCGTTCTCGACACTCCATTGCCAGGGCGGAAGCATGACGACCATGAAATGCGAGGCTGAAGTGGGACGGCGCAAGATACTCCGGGGTATTGCAGTCCTGGGTCTCGGCGCGACGGCCACGGGTTGCACCAGTCGGCAGGGCTCGGCAAAAGCCGAGGAAAGGGAATCGGATTCCAGCAGTCAGTATGTTTTCGGGTATGCGTCGTTGATTCAAAAGGAATCCCGGGAGGAGACCTGGCCGAAGGCCGGGAAGTCCGTCCCCGTCTCCGTCCGGGGCATCACGCGTGGCTGGTACGACCGGGTTGACACTGTCAGCTGGGGGCCCACCTATTTGGGAGCCTTTCCGGATCGGAAGTCGACCTGCAACGGCGTCATCTTCCGGGTGACGCAAGGCGAGATGAAGGCATTCACCGATAGAGAGAAGGGGTACAAGCTGATCCGCATTCCTCCCGGCAGCATCACCATGCTGGACGGCAGATCGGCTCCACCGCCCGGAAATTTCTGGTACTTCGGAAGCACGTCGCGCAGATACGTCAGTCAGGAATTCCCCATTGTCCAGTCGTATGTAGATGTATGCGTGAGCGGATGCCTGGAGGTTGAGGATGAGTTTCCGGCAGCTCGCACAGCGAAGTTTGCACAGAACTTCTTCACCACTACGACCGACTGGAGGACTCCCTGGATCAATGACCGCATTTATCCATGGAGACCCTTTGTTCATGTCCCGCAGGCCAACAGGATCGACACTCTGATCCGGGATCAGCTGGGCGACAAAATGTTCCGCTCCATCTCCCTTCCCGGTGCCACCGTCTAGGTTCGGCGTCTATCAGCCGATCTTCACGGTCTTGGAGACCGTGACCTGGTCGATGTCGCTGGTGCGCACCGTGACATTCATCGTCCAGGTGCCGGCCAGCGGGAGCGTGAGGCCGTCCGTCCCCCAGTAGCCGCCCTTGTCGGTGAGCTCCGCGTCGAGCGGGCCGACCTTCTGCGCGGCCAGCGTGAAGGTGAGGCGCAGTTCGGGGACGGTCGCGATGCCGCCATCGGGACCGAGGATCACGGCCTGCACCGAGTTCTCGCCCACCCGGCCCGGCGTCAGCTCGATCTGCACCTTGCCGTGCCCGCCCGGCGTACCGACGTCGAAGGGGACCAGCGTCGTCGACGACGTGGGCTGCCCGGGGGCCGCGGTCGAGGCCGCCGCCGTCTCCTCGGCCGCCCGCCCCGGCTGGGTCCCGGTCAGCAGGGTGGTGATCACCAGGACGACGATGCCGACGGTGACCTCGGCGAGGACGGAGCGGCGCAGCGCCCGGCGGTACGCGGCAGGGTCACCGGCGCCGGAACCTGACTCCGAGCCCGAGCCCGAACGCGGGTCCGAGCCCGAGCGCGAGCCCGAGCGCGGGTCCGAGTCCGAGCCGGAACCCGGTCCAGGGGTGGCATCGGCCGACACGTCCTCGGGGGCCGCCGTCTCCGCGACAGCCGGACCCCCGACCGGCACAGCCACCCGTTCCGCCGGAACGGTCGCGGGAACGGCGGCCTCCGCCACCACCAGCCGCCCCGTCCAGCGCCGCGAGTACGCCGCCCCCGCCAGCAGGAGCAGCACCCCGCCCAGCTTGACGAGGAGAAGCCTGCCGTACGACGTCGACGTCAGGGCGTCCCAGGAGCCGAGACCGCGCCAGGACTGGTAGACGCCGGTGGCGGCGAGGACGGCGACGGAGGCCAGGGCGAGCCGGGAGAAGCGGGTGACGACGGCCGTGGGGAGGGGCTCGCCCGGGCGGTGCAGCGCGGTGAGCAGGGCGGTCAGGCCGCCGAGCCAGACCGCCATGGCGAGCAGGTGCAGCACGGAGGAGACCATCGCCACGGGGACCTGGATCCCGGCGGACGCGTGCTCGGCGGCGGCCCAGGTGACCGCGAGAGCGAGGGCGAGCACCCCGCCGAGTGCGAGAACAGCACGCGCCTGCCCGCGCTCCCGCACGCGCACACGTTCGGGCAGGAAGGCGGCCGCCACCAGCAGCACCAGCCGGGCCACCAGGACGACCCCCGGCTTGCTCGTCAGCGTCTCGCGCAGGGCCGCCGGGTCGAGGGCCGAGGCGACCCCCGTGCCGCGCTCGTAGGGGCCGCGCAGGAGCAGCAGCGCGAGCGTGGACAGCAGCAGGGTCCACCAGCCGGTCTGCAGCAGGCGGCGTACGCTGCCCGGGTACCCGGAGGCCAGCACGAAGACGCCGGCGCCGATGAGCAGGGCCAGGCCGCCGTACGCGACGTAGCGGGCGATGTCGTAGAGGGTGGCGGAGGCGGCGTCGGCGGCGCGTGCGGTGGGCACGGCGGCGGTGGTCGCGGAGGGTTGGCCGATGGAGAAGGTGAAGGCGCCCGAGACCGGGTGGCTGTCCCCCGAGACGACCCGCCAGACCACGGTGAACGTGCCGGTGCCCAGGCCGCGCGGCAGCGTCACGCGAGCGGTGGAGGACCGGTCGCCCGCATGCTCCGGCCTGCCCGTGTGGACGCGCCGGTTCTCCGGGGTGAGCACGCGGAAGGAGTCGTCGAGGAGGCCGACGGACTCGCTGAACGTCAGCGTGATCTGCCGGGGGGCCGACTTCAGCACGCTGCCGTCCTGCGGATCGGTGCCCGTGAGCGCGGCGTGCGCGGACGCGCCGCCCACGCCGCCGAAGAGGACAAGGACCAGGACACCGATGATCAGGCCCAGACCCCTGACGATGCGCCGCCGGTCTCGCTGTCCGCTCACACGCCGTCTCCGTCTCGCGTTTCCTGAGTCCTGGATACGTACGGACGAATCCGGCGGCGTACTCAAGCGCCGCAGCGTGAGGTTACTGCCGGAAGGCCGCCTCCCTGGTGAGGAAGGCCAGTTGGGCGCGCTTCTCGGGCAGATAAACGTCCGGAAGGTCGATTTCGGGCAGCACGACGGCCGGTCCCAGGTCGAAGCCCTGCCGCTCGAAGCGGGCGATCGCCTTCCGGTTGCGCTCGTCGGGATCGACGACGACCCGCTCGCGGTCCAGGCCGACCAGCACGTACGAGGTGAAGGCGACCAGCAGCGAAGAGGAGAAGCCCGGGCGCGCGCCGGCCTGTCCGGGCGGCCCGATCAACAGGTGGACGCCGATGTCACCCGGCTCGACGTCGTAGCACTCGCTGACGCGGTCGGCCTCGGGCTCGTAGGTCTGGAAGAGCGCGACCGGTTCGCCGTCCTTGACCGCGAGGAAGGCATGGTGGGTGTCGAGCGAGTCGAGATGCCGGTACGTCTCCAGGACCTGCTGCTTCGTCAGCCCGTTCATCCCCCAGAACTCGGCCCGCTCCTGGGCCACCCAGGAGTGCACGACGTCGAGGTCGGCGTGCGGGTCGAGGGGCAGGATCCGGACGGTGCCGAAGCCGTCGACCAGCTGCTCGTGAACGGCCTCGCGGTCGCGCCCGTACGGCTCAGTCGTCATGGTTCTCCTTGGTCAACTTGTTCCAGTCGGTGGCCACCGGTGCCAGATCTCCCTTGAGCCACAAGGGGAGTTGGTCGCGGTGGTGGGCCGCACCCGGGACGCCGTCGGCGCCGAGGGGAACCACCCAGAGGCTGTTGTCGCGGTCGGCGAGATCCCAGACGTAACGGGCGGCGGGGCCTCGCGCGCTCAGGTCGGTCAGACCGGGCACCGCCGATGTGCACAGCACGCAGTCGTGGTCGCCGGAGAGCCCCGGAGCCTCGTACGAGGGGTCGGGGAGCGCGCGCCAGGGGGCGAGCCGGTGGGTGTCACCCCAGGCGCCCGGCGTCCGGCCCGCCGCCACCTCCTCGACGGCGTCCCGCACCACGGCGTCGCGGTCGATTCCATACAACTCCTCCGCTGTCAGCAGGTTTTCGAGGGCGAGGCCGACGCGCGGAGTGAGGGCGAGCCAGGGGAGGAAGAGCTCGGGGTACGCGGGCGGGTCGGCGAGGACGGCCAGCGCGGGGTGCGCCGCGAGTCGCCGTACGACCGCGCCGCGCACCGCCGCGTACGCCGCCGCCTCGCCGCTGGCGGCGTCCATCCGCCGGTCCCAGCCCAGGAGCCGCTCCCTGAGCGCGACCGCTGCCGGGCCGATTCCCTCGCCGAGGGCGGCCAGCCGATCCAGCAGGGCGGCGGCCGAGGCGAGATGGGTGTCCATGTGAAGGGCGGGCATGTCCCCCGCGGACCACGTCCGCGACGCGTCGAGGAACTGCCGGATACGGGTGGCGCGGTGCGGCGGGGCGAACTCGACGCCGAGCGGGGTCGCCGGGCCGCGCTGGTTCGCCATCACGGCGACGCCGTCCTCGAAGGATCCGTACGGCATCTCGTGCCAGCCCCGCCACTCGTGCCCGGCCTCCCAGGCGGCCACCACCCGCCTGCGGTTGTCCTTACCCCGGACCGGGACCCGCCCCGCGACGCGGTGCAGCACTCCGCCCTCGGTGTCGGCGGCCTGGACGACGTTCACGGGCTCCGCCCAGCGGTCGAAGGCCCGGTCCACGTCGGCGACTTCACGGGCCCTGAGCAGCGGGAGGAGCGCGCTGAAGCCGAGGTCCTCGGTCACGCGGGGCGGGTAGCGCAGGCTGATGGACTCCTCCGCGCCGATTCCCCCGATGACGACGGGCCCTCGCGCGGTCTCGATCACCTCGACCGCGACGGGCTCGCCTCCTGCCACCTCCACCGCCTCCGTGTGCCGCGCCACGGGCCGCCACTCACCGTCCGGATCGAGTGCTTCGAGGGCCTCGACGGCCTCGGCGGCTTTGGCGGCCTCGGCGGCCTCGGCGGACGAACCGGTCGGCCTCAGGCGCTCGCGATACAAGTCCTGGTAGTCGGCCATCGCGTTGGTGATCGCCCAGGCGACCGTCCCGGTGTGGGCGAAGTGGGCGATGCCCGGGACGCCGGGGACGGCGAGCCCGACGACGTCGAACTCGGGGCAGCAGAGGCGGATCTGCTGATAGACGCCGGGGTCCTCGATGAAGCGGTGCGGATCGCCGGCGATGACGGCCTGCCCGGTGACGGTCCGTTCGCCGCTCACCAGCCACCCGTTGCTCCCCGAGGTGCCGATGCCGTCCATGGCGAACAGCTCGACCGCCTCCTCGCCCAGCAGCCGTATGACCTCCTCGCGCCACAACTTGGCGGGAAACCCGGCGAAGAGGATGTGCGTACCGAGCCAGACGCCGAGCGGGCTCCAGGGCTCCCAGCGGCCGGGGGCGAGCCCGGTCGCGGCGAACTCCGGTGTGCGCCGGGCCCCTTCCGCCAGCCCCTCATTGACCCCTTGCACATACGAGACGACCCAGGCGGCGGTCTCGGGGTCCCGTCTCTGCAGGGCGGCGAAGCAGCGTCTGGCGGTGTCATCGAGCCGTGCCTGGCGCGCGAACCGGTCCCAGGCGACAGCCTCGGGGCCGAGGAACGCGGCCGAGGTGCCCTGCGAACGGTGCCGTTCGACCTCCAGCTGCCAGGCGCGGTCCAGGGCGGTGGTACGGCCCTGAGCGTGGGCGAGCTCCTGTGCGCTGTCCGCGCGCAAGTGCGGGATGCCCCAGGCGTCACGGTAGATCTCGACGGTCATGAACCATCCCCCACTCTTATCAGGTTAGGCTAACCTAACCCACATTCCGCGGAATCGTACGCGAGGGGTGAATGCCGCATGGGTCGGGGCCATGGCTGGGAGGGCGCGGTCCTCAAGCTGCTGCGCGCCAGGGATTTCACCTTCACGGTGACCGGCGCCGAGGACGTCAGCCCGCAGTACCGGCGGCTGCACCTCACCGACGGCGGCATGCTCGCGGCGACCGGGGTCCACCCGACCATGTGGGTACGGCTGTGGTTCGACAACGCGGGCAAGCCGCACCAGCGGGCGTACACGCTGGTCGACCCCGACCCGGCGGCCGGGACGTTCGACCTGGAGTTCGCCCTGCACGAAGGCCGCGCCGGGGACTGGGCGCGGGCGGCGAAGCCCGGGGACACCATCGAGGCGACGGTCCACGGCACCGGCTTCGAACGGCCCCGGCCCGACCCCTCGCGCGTCCTCGCGATCGCCGACCCGGCATCGCTGCCCGCCCTCAACTCCCTTCTCGACGCATGGGACTCGGCACCGGCGACCATCTGGTTCGAGGGCACGACGGACGGCCTCCCCCTCCGTGTGGACCCGGCCCGGCACGAGGTGCGCCACGTGCCACGGCTGCGCTCCGGCGCGCACCTGGTCGAGCAAGTGCGCGACGAACTGCCCGGACTGCTCAAAGGCGAGCCGGATCCATACGTCTGGATCGCCTGCGACACGACGACGACACGGGCGCTGTCCTCGTACGTCCGCAAGGAACTGGCCGTTCCCCGGCAGCGCACGCATGCGCTGGGGTACTGGCGGGCGACGTAGCGGCGCCTCCGGACGTGCGTACGGCGCTCGCGTACGGACCCCGCGTACGGACTTTGCCGTACGGCTTTTCGACGACCTCGTGAGTCGGGTGGCGGTGCCGTGCGACGACCGCGCGTCGCGCCCGGCTGCGCCTGACGGGCGGTCGGGCGATCATCGACCCATGAACGTCACTCTTCACCTCTCCCAGGACCCCGAGGCCGACGAACTCCTCGGCCGCAGTCCGCTCGCCGCGCTGATCGGGATGCTGCTGGACCAGCAAGTGCCGATGGAGTGGGCGTTCAAGGGCCCGTCGACCATCGCGCAGCGGCTGGGCACGGACGACCTGGACGCGCACGAGATCGCGGCGCACGACCCCGAGGCCTTCGCCGCGCTCCTGTCGGAGAAGCCTGCCGTGCACCGCTACCCCGGTTCGATGGCCAAGCGGATCCAGCAGCTGTGCCAGTACCTCGTCGAGCACTACGACGGGGACGCGAGCGCGATCTGGGAGGGTGTCGAAACCGGGCAGGAACTGCTGAAGCAGCTGGAGAAGCTGCCCGGGTTCGGCAAGCAGAAGGCGCAGATCTTCCTCGCCCTCCTCGGCAAGCAGTTCGGCGTACGCCCCAAGGGGTGGCGCGAGGCCGCGGGCGCCTACGGCGAGCCGAAGTCCTTCCGCTCGGTGGCCGACATCACCGGCCCGGAATCCCTGGCCAAGGTCCGCGCCCACAAACAGGAGATGAAGGCGGCGGCCAAGGCGGCGAAGGCCTCCGGCCGGTAGCCCCGTCAGGGACGCGGGGACTGCACGACGGCGCGGGGACTGCACGACGACGCGGGGGCTGCACGACGGCGCGGGGAACTGCACGACACGACAAGCCCCCACCCACCCTCGGCCAAAGACAAGCCCCCACCCACCCTCGGCCCAAGAGCAGTCCGGGGTGTCCGGGGCGGAGCCCCGGGGCCGGGCAGGGGCGGAGGGGCGAAAAACGCCCCGCCCGCCGTGTCCGCCGTGTCCGCCGCTCGGCTCATCCCGGTGGCGGGCAGCCCCGGACCGTTCACAGCATGAGTCATGACCGAGCCACCGAGCGGCTCCCCGTGGGGCCCGGAGTACAACGACCGCCACGTGCACGCCGCGAGGGACATGCGCGCCCCCATGGGTGAGCCCGAGGGCCCTCTGCACTTCCTCGCCCGCGCCACCTGGCAGACCGTGCTGGTCGCCGGCATCGCCGCCCTGGTGCTCGGTGTCCTGGTGCTGATCTGGCCAGGTGCCTCGCTCCTCGCCGCGGGAGTGCTCTTCGGTCTCTACCTGATCTTCAGCGGCGTCCTGCAACTCGTGGCCGCCTTCGGCACCCACGCGGCGACCTCGCTCCGCGTGATGGCGTTCATCAGCGGCACCCTGTCCATCCTGCTGGGCCTCTTCTGCTTCCGCGGCGCGATGCAGTCGATCCTGCTGCTCGCCCTGTGGATCGGCATCGGCTGGATGTTCCGCGGCCTCACACAGACCATCGCCGCCGCCTCCGACCCGAGCGTGCCGGCCCGCGGCTGGCAGATCTTCCTCGGTATCGTCAGCTTCCTCGCCGGCATCGTGCTGATCGTGTCCCCGTTCGAGTCGGTCGCCGTCCTCACCCTCGTCAGCGGCTGCATCCTCATCGTGGTCGGCATCGGCGAGATCATCACGGCGTTCCGGATCCGCTCCGGCGCCCAAGCCGTCCCCCGCATCCTGTGACCGCTCCCCGGCGCCCCCCGACGTCAACTCCGCGCCCGCCAGGTACGCCAACAGGGCGGATCTCCCGGCAGACCCGATGAACCACCGGCCTCCGGTGGGGAGATGACCACTCATGAGCCCCTCCCCGTGCCACCCGCACCCGCTGCGCCGGTGCGCGCGAGCGCGGGGAGGGGCTCCTTCGAGCGCTTGGCTGCGGATTCTCGTCCTGCTGATCGTCGCGATGCTCGCCACGGGCGCACACCCCGAGGTGTTCGCCGCGTCCTCCACCGCCACGGCCACCGCCGCGTCGGGGACCGCCGAACACGACGTCCTCGACACGGCCCTGCGCCCGCCCACCCGTCAGGGACACCGCCCCCTCACCGCCCTGCGCCCCGACACCGGCCACACCGAGCGGGAGCCCGACCCCCGCCCCGTACCGGCACCCGCACCGACCTCGTACTCCCCCACCCTGCACGCCCTGCGCTGCGTGGTCCTGCGCTGCTGACGGACCCGGCTTCCGGACCGGTCCCTCACCAGCGAACACAAGGACACCCCCATGCCCAACGACCCCTACGCGGTCCTGCGCGCCCTGCTGCGCGCGGAAGCCCTACGCAACGCACCGAAGCCGGACCACCGCCCCGAACCCGACGCACAGCAGTCCGACCGGCACCTGTCGGACGGACAGCTTCCGGGCGGACAACCACCGATCGCACCCACCAAGGAAAACGGCCGCGGCTGATCACGGAAGGTGACCGCTTCTTCCCTTCCCCAGGACGGAGCGGTCGCCCTCATCGGGACGGAGCGGTCCCTCTTCACCAGGACGGAGCGGGCGCCTACCGCCGGCGGCGAGCCGTCCCGAAGAGCGACCTGGTGATCTCCCGCCCGATCTGCGTGCCGACGGACCGGGCGAGGGACTTGAACAGGCCGCTGCCGACGACCTGTTCGACCATCGACTCCTCGTGCCTGTCCTGCTCGGGGCGCCCCTTCGAGGGGGCCGGTGCGGCCTGCGACGCCGCCTCCCGCGCCGTCAGCTTCTCGTACGCCGACTCCCGGTCCACCGCCTGCGCGTACCGCCCGTACAGCGGCGACCCCTTCACCGCCTGATCCAGCACCCCCGCGTCGACCGGCCCCATCAGGGACCGCGGCGCCCGCAGTCGCGTCACCGCGACCGGCGTCGGCGCGCCCTTCTCGCTCAGCACGGTGACGACGGCCTCCCCGATGCCGAGCCCGGTGAGGACCTCCTCCAGGTCGTACCCGGAGTGGGGAAAGGTCTTCACGGTGGCCTTCAGCGGCTTCTGATCGTCCGGGGTGAAGGCGCGCAGCGCGTGCTGGACACGGTTGCCGAGCTGACCGAGGACATCGGCGGGTACGTCCTTGGGGGTCTGCGTCACGAAGAAGACACCGACCCCTTTCGAGCGAATGAGCCGGACGGTCTGCGTGATGGAGTCCAAGAAGGCCTTCGAGGCGTCGTCGAAGAGCAGATGTGCCTCGTCGAAGAAGAAGACGAGCTTGGGTCTGTCCGCGTCGCCGACCTCGGGAAGGTCGTGGAAGAGGTCGGCGAGCAGCCACATCAGGAAGGTCGAGAAGAGCTGCGGTTTGTCCTGTACCTCGGGGAGTTCGAGGACGGACACCACGCCGCGCCCCTCCGACGCCGTACGCAGCAGCTCGCCGGTGTCGAACTCCGGCTCCCCGAAGAACGGGCTCATGCCCTGCGCCTCGAAGGCGGCGAGAGAGCGGAGGATCACCCCGGCCGTGGCGGTGGACAGCCCGCCGATGCCCTTCAGTTCCTGCTTGCCCTCGTCCGAGGTCAGGAAGGCGACCACCGCACGCAGGTCCTTGAGGTCGACCAGCTCCAGGCCCTTCTGGTCGGCGTAGTGGAAGATCAGGCCGAGCGACTGCTCCTGGGTCTGATTGAGCTGGAGCACCTTGGACAGCAGCACCGGACCGAAGCTGGTGATCGTGGCCCGTACGGGGATGCCGTGGCCCATACCGCCGAGCGCGTAGAACTCGGCGGGGCACCCGGCCGGCGTCCACTCCTGATGGACGTCGCGGGCGCGCTCCTGGACTCTGTCGTTCGACACGCCCGGCGCCGACACTCCCGAAACATCGCCCTTGATGTCGGCGAGGAAGACGGGCACCCCCTGGGCCGACAGCTGCTCGGCGATCAGCTGGAGGGTCTTGGTCTTGCCGGTGCCGGTGGCGCCCGCGACCAGGCCGTGCCGGTTGAGCATCGGCAGCGGGATGCGGATCTGCACGTCGGGCAGGCACTGCCCGTCCCAGAGCAGGGCGCCGAGATCGAGGGCGGGGCCGGAGAACGCGTACCCCGAGGCGATCTCCAGGGCCTCCTGGGGGAGTGCGGGGGCGCTCCCGGCCTTCTCGGGAGCGGTGGCGGGAGCCGTCTTGGGGGCGGTGGCGGGAGCCGTCTTGGGGGCGGTGGCGGGAGCCGTCTTGGGTGCGGTGGCGGGGGCAGACCGTGGATCGGTGGCCGGAGGCACGATCTCGCTGTCGCTCATCTCAGGCCTCTGTTCCCGATTTGCATGGATTTACGGCGTCAACGGCGTCTTTTCCAGCGTCGCACTCCGTCGCCATGGCTGCGCCCGGAAGGTCTTGACCGGTAGGCTTTCCGTGTGATCTTCAAGCGCATCGGAAACGGACGGCCGTACCCCGACCACGGCCGGGAAAGCACCCGGCAGTGGGCGGACGTCGCGCCGCGCCCGGTCCGCCTCGATCAGCTCGTGACGACCAAGGGCCAGCTCGACCTGGAAACACTGCTCGCCGAGGACTCGACGTTCTACGGCGACCTCTTCGCGCACGTCGTGAAGTGGCAGGGCGACCTGTACCTGGAGGACGGCCTGCACCGCGCCGTCCGGGCCGCGCTCCAGCAGCGCCAGGTCCTCCACGCACGCGTGCTCGAGCTCGACTGACACCCCCCTTTCCGGGCTCGCCTCACCGAGGCAGACCCGGGGTTGGCCCTTTCGGGTTCTCCTGGCCGGTATCCAATGATCATCTAGTAGGCATTACCGCCCAGGCGCACTACGCTGCGCCCATGAGCATGCTCACTCCCCCTGGCATGGGCGGCCAGTACCGGATCACGGGGGACAAGTACCCGCGGATGCGCCGCCCCAAGGGGCGCCGGAGGCTCGTGTTCCTGATCGTCTCCTCCGTCACCGCACTAGGGCTGATCGGGTGGGGAACGCTGCAGCTCATCGACGTCTTCACGGGCGGCGGCGACAAGGCCACGGCGGCGGGCTCCAAGACGGACTGCGGGACGAAGGTGAGCCCGTCCGCCTCGGCGGCCGGTGCTGTCGCCAAAACCCTTCCCAAGCCCGGCCAGATCACTGTGAACGTCCTGAACGCCACGCCCCGCAGCGGGCTCGCCAAGGAGACCGCGGACGAGCTGCGGAAGCGCGGCTTCAAGATCGGCGATGTGGGCAACGCAACGGCCGCGTACGACAAGAAGGTCGACAGCGCCGGGATACTGCTCGGCGCGAAGGCGGCCTACTCGGCCGCGCTCCCCGTCCTCAACACGCAGCTCACCGGCGCCGAACTGAAGACCGACGGCCGCGAGAAGGCCGACGAGGTCGACCTCATCATCGGCACCGGCTTCAAGTCGCTGACGAACAAGAAGGACGCCGACAGGGCCCTGGCCGTCCTGGCCACGCCCCGGCCGACCCCCTCCGCCTCGCAGAAGAACTGCTGAAAGCCTCGTCAGCCTTCAGCCTTCAGCCTTCAGCCCTCGAAGTCCCCGAAGTCCCCGAAGTCCCCGAGTCTTCGAACTCCTCGTAAGAGGGGCTACTCGGCTGCCCCGTACATCCGGTCCCCCGCGTCTCCGAGGCCCGGCACGATGTAGCCGTGCTCGTTGAGGCGCTCGTCGACCGAGGCCGTGACGACGGTGACCGGCGTGCCCGCCAGTTCGCGCTCCATGACCTCGACGCCCTCGGGGGCTGCGAGGAGGACCACGGCGGTGACGTCGTCGGCGCCGCGCTTGATCAGCTCCTGGATCGCCGCGACGAGCGTGCCGCCGGTGGCCAGCATCGGGTCGAGGACGTACACCTGACGCCCGGAGAGGTCGTCCGGCATGCGGGTGGCGTACGTGGAGGCCTGGAGCGTCTCCTCGTTGCGCACCATGCCCAGGAAGCCCACCTCGGCGGTCGGCAGCAGTCGCACCATGCCGTCGAGCATGCCGAGACCCGCCCGCAGGATCGGCACGACGAGGGGGCGCGGGTAGGAGAGCTTGACGCCCGTGGTCGAGGCGACCGGGGTCACGATGTCGACCTGCTCCGTGCGCACGTCCCGCGTGGCCTCGTAGGCGAGCAGGGTGACCAGCTCGTCGGCGAGGCGCCGGAAGGTCGCGGAGTCGGTGCGCCGGTCGCGCAGGGTGGTGAGCTTATGGGCGACCAGGGGGTGGTCGACGACGTGGAGACGCATGTCCACAACAGTAGCCGGGCCCGGGGCGCCCGCCACTGCCCCGCCCGCTCCCGACAGAAGCCTCTGCCCCGCGCGACGCGATCCGGCAAGGACCGGCCCGCACTGTCACCCGAACGCTGGCATCAAACCGCCCATCAGCGGGAAAGTGGGAGGGACGGACCTGGGGGTGGTGTGTCTGTGCAGAACCGGGAAGAGGAGTCCCCTGAGCAGTTGGAGACCGACGCCGAACGCAGGAGGCGCCGCGCCCAGTTCCTGCGTGAGTTGACCGAGGCGCGCGAGCTGCGCGACCGGGTCCAGCCCCGCCGCGCCAAGGCCGCCCGACTGCGCCACGCCATGCGCATGCGCACCTTCCGCTGGTAGCGCGCACGCCCCGAGCCGATGCGCCGCCCGCACCAACCCGATCCCCCGCCCGTGCCGCGTGAGCCCGTGTCTGGGCGGGGAGGTGCGTACGAGGCGCCGACGGCCGCGTACGATCCGCTGGTAGCGATCAAAAGAGGCAGACACAGCAGGCCGAAGGCGTCCCCTGAACGCTCTGTTTCTGCCACGATTCCGAGTGGGTGGGACTCGGAGAAGCACTCCCCGCCCACAACCTCCGCCGGGGGGACCCCCAACCGGCACGCCTATGACCAGTGGGAGAGTCACGGTGTACTTCGCCGCACTGCTCGCGCGCACCGAAGACGGGTGGGAAGCGAGCGACACAGAGCTCGACGATGTGGAGACCCTGTCGGATCTGACCGACCTGGCCCGTGAAGCCTCGGACGAGGACACGGTGCTCGTGCTCATCGAGCAGGAGGACGCGTGGTTCGGCGTCGTCCGCGTGGACGGCGAGGAGGACCCTCGTATCTACGTCTCGGACGCCGCCGCGGCTGCCCGCAGCTCGTACGGCGAGATCCTGCTCACGGACGAACTACTAGGACGGGAGCCCGGCGACGACGACGCCGACCTGGACTCCCTCGACCTGGACGGCACAGAGGACGGTGAGCCCGAGGACTCCGACGACGACGAGGACGAGACCGCGTCCGGCGAGGCTGTTTCGCACAGCCCCGTCGGAGACCGCGACATCCTCGCGGACCTCGGAGTGAGCGAGAAGGAACTGCTCGCCCTGGACGAAGGCGACGCGCTCAGCACGATCGCCGACGCCCTGGGCGCGGCGGAGGTCCTGGAGACCGTCCGCTAGGTCCGGGAGTCTCCGGGGAGCTTCCGCGAGTCCCTGGGGATCTCTCACCAGGCCCTGAAGACCTTCCGCTAGGTTCCCCGGGTGAGCACGACCGAGCACACTCCACAGCCCGATCCTGCCGATCCGGTACGCGACCGCTGGCGGGCCGCGATGCGGCTCGCCCTGGACGAGGCCCACCGGGCCGTCCGGGGCGGGGATGTTCCCGTCGGCGCCGTCGTGCTGTCCGCGGACGGTACGACGGTGCTCGCGACCGGGCACAACGAGCGCGAGGCCACCGGCGATCCGACGGCGCACGCCGAGGTCGTCGCGCTGCGCCGGGCCGCCCTTGAGCTCGGCGAGTGGCGGCTGACCGGGTGCACGCTCGTCGTCACCCTGGAGCCCTGCACGATGTGCGCGGGCGCGCTCGTGCAGTCCCGGGTGGACCGGGTCGTCTACGGCGCCCGCGACGAGAAGGCGGGCGCGGCCGGCTCACTCTGGGACCTCGTACGCGACCGGCGGCTCAACCACCGGCCCGAAGTGATCGAGGGCGTCCTCGCCGACGAGTGCGCGAGCCTCCTCACCGACTTCTTCCGCGACCGCTGATCATCTTCTTCCGCGACCGCCGATCTTCGGGGCTGCTTCCGCGGCCGCTGATCGTTGATCATCCGGGTCACCGAAACGGATTTCAGACCACGGCCCACCTTGGGGTAGGGTCTCCCTCGGTAGCGTGTCCGAGCGGCCGAAGGAGCTCGCCTCGAAAGCGAGTGTGGCGCAAGTCACCGAGGGTTCAAATCCCTCCGCTACCGCTTGAGAAGGGCCCCGTCGAGAGACGGGGCCCTTCGTGCTTCCGACCGTCGCACGCGTGCACACGAACCGTCACTCGGGTACGCGCGGACAGTCGCTCGGGTACGCGCGGACAGTCGCTCGGATACATGCGGACAGTCGCGCGGATACACGTGAAAGCCCCGGCGCCGCTCACGCCGGGGCTTTCACGTACCCGATCCCAGGGGCTCCCGCACCCCATGAGGACGGGGGAAGCGGCACCCGGAGGGGAACAAGCCGCTTCCCCCGATGGAGAAGGACCCACAAGTCCGCGCCGCTGTCTCGGGGGAAGCCCGCGGCGGGACCCCCAGTGGGGTCCGTCCCGGCCCCGCGGACTCCTGCCGGTTCCGCCGGGCTCACCATCCATCCTGGGCTCGGCGGCGCCCGGATCGGCCCGACAAAAGGCCTGGACCAGCGGGCCGTTGGTCCTTAAAAGCGGCGTGAAGGTTACACTCACCGCCGGCAACAGGGGACCCACCAGGCGCAGCAGTCACAGGGGAGGCCGCGATGGCGGTGAATTCGAAGAAGATCGCCGTCTATGTGCTCGTGGTCTTCGCGCTCTACGTGATCATCACGGATCCGGCCAAGGCGGCCGATTACGTCCAGATAGGGTTCGAAGGCATATCGAGTGCCGCTCAGGCCATCGGAGACTTCATGACCTGGGTCGCCCACGGAGCCAAGAACTGAGTCGGAGCCGAGTCGGAACCGAGTCGGCGCAGAGCCCTCACCGAGCCTGCGCCGAGCCGACCGGGCAGAGACAAGAACCGCACCACCAGGGAGTGCCCGTGATCCGCCATCTGGTCCTCTTCAAGCTCAACGAGGGCGTCGAGCGCGACGACCCGCGTGTGGTCGAGGGCGTGGCCGCCTTCCGTGCGCTCGGCGACCAGATCCCCGAGCTGCGGTTCTGGGAATGCGACTGGAACATCACCGACCGGCCCATCGCGTACGACTTCGCGATCAACTCCGCCGTCGACGACACCGACGCCCTGAAGCGGTACTTGGAGCACCCGGCACACCAGGCGGGCGTCGCGCTGTGGCGGGAGTTCGCGACCTGGGTGATCGCCGACTATCCGTTCTGACCCTTCCGGGCCGCACCGTTTCGAAGCCTCTGGCCGTATCCGGCCAGAGGTTTTTTGTGTCTTATGCCCCACCTCTCCTTCAACACGAAGTTATGCGGTGCTTGCACACAGTGCACATGTCTTGTGATGCTATGACCGCTTTTGACGGGTGAGTTGATCACGGATGAGTTGACGGATCACAGAGGTGGAGTTGACCGTGCCGGCCAGTACTGCGCCTCAAGCACCGCCACAAGAAGTCGTACCGGCAGTCGCACAGGAAGTCTCACGGGACGCCGCGCGGGAAGTCGTCCAGGAAGTCGCGCCGGAGCAGGTCGCGCCCGAACGCCGCCGCGGTGCCGACACCCGGGCCCTCACGCAGGTGCTCTTCGGTCAGCTCAAGACGCTGGAGCCGGGAACCCCCGAGCACAACCGCGTACGCGGGGCCCTCATCGAGGCCAACCTCCCGCTCGTCCGGTACGCGGCCGCCCGCTTCCGCAGCCGCAACGAGCCCATGGAGGACGTCGTTCAGGTCGGGACCATCGGGCTGATCAACGCCATCGACCGCTTCGACCCCGACCGCGGTGTGCAGTTCCCGACCTTCGCGATGCCGACCGTCGTCGGGGAGATCAAGCGGTACTTCCGGGACAACGTCCGCACCGTCCACGTACCGCGCCGGCTGCACGAACTGTGGGTGCAGGTGAACAGCGCGACGGAGGACTTGACGACCGCCTTCGGGCGCTCGCCCACGACCGCCGAGATCGCCGAGCGGCTGCGCATCACCGAGGACGAGGTGCTGTCCTGCATCGAGGCGGGCCGCTCGTACCACGCGACCTCCCTCGAAGCCGCCCAGGAGGGCGACGGGCTGCCGGGACTGCTCGACCGGCTCGGTTACGAGGACCCGGCACTCGACGGGGTCGAACACCGCGACCTCGTACGGCATCTGCTCGTACAACTGCCCGAGCGCGAGCAGCGGATCCTTCTTCTGCGCTACTACAGCAATTTGACGCAGTCACAGATCAGCGCGGAACTGGGAGTCTCCCAGATGCATGTGTCAAGGCTGCTCGCCCGCAGTTTCGCGCGTCTTCGATCCGCAAACAGGATCGAGGCGTAGCCGCCAAGAGCGAATCGCTCAACAGCGCCTTTTCCGACAGCTCCACGCCGAAAAACTGTCAGACCCCCTCTTTCCAGGGCCGATTCACCCCCTCCATGTCGACATGTCACTACAGCGTGTTGCCGACATGTGACATTCTGCCGGAAGCGCGTTTGCCGCGGCCTCGCCTCCGGTATTCAGGTGGAGGCTGCGTTCCTCCGACGGGAGCGACTGCCGCTACCGTCCGCGACCCAAAGGGGGTGGCATGTCCGCAGACCAGGGCAGCTCGAAGGTGCTCACGCTCATGAAGAGCGAGTCCGCGCCCGACGCGCTTCACGATGTCCCGGCCCTTCCGGCCCCCGACGCCGTCCCGGCCGCTCCGGCCGCCGAAGCCGTCCTCCCGGCCCCCGAGTCCTCGGGCGCCATCGACACCCGCACCCTGTCCCGCTCCCTGTTCCTGCGGCTGGCCGCACTCGGTGAGAACAGCCCGGAGCGCGCCTACGTCCGGGACACGCTCATCGAGCTCAACCTCCCGCTCGTCCGGTACGCGGCCGCGCGCTTCCGCTCCCGCAATGAGCCGATGGAGGACATCGTCCAGGTCGGCACGATCGGCCTGATCAAGGCGATCGACCGCTTCGACTGCGAACGCGGCGTGGAGTTCCCGACGTTCGCGATGCCGACCGTCGTCGGCGAGATCAAGCGGTTCTTCCGCGACACCTCCTGGTCCGTCCGCGTCCCGCGCCGCCTCCAGGAGCTGCGCCTGGCCCTCACCAAGGCCAGCGACGAGCTCTCGCAGAAACTCGACCGCTCCCCGACAGTCGCCGAACTCGCCGCCGTCCTCGGCGTGTCCGAGGAGGACGTGGTCGACGGCCTCGCCGTCGGCAATGCGTACACGGCGTCGTCCCTCGACTCCCCCGCCCCCGAGGACGACGGCGGCGAGGGCTCCCTCGCGGACCGCCTCGGCTACGAGGACACGGCCCTGGAGGGCGTCGAGTACCGCGAGTCCCTCAAGCCACTGCTCGCCAAACTGCCGCCCCGCGAGCGCCGGATCATCATGCTCCGCTTCTTCGCGAACATGACCCAGTCGCAGATCGGCGAGGAGGTCGGCATCTCGCAGATGCACGTCTCCCGGCTGCTGACCCGCACGCTCGCGCAGCTGCGGGAAGGACTCATCTCCGACTGACCGCCCCACGCAGGGTTCATAATTGACGGGGCGTCAGCCACACTGGCGCGATGCGTCGAGAGTCGATACGTGGTCGCCGAGGTGCCCTGGTGGGCGCCTCGGCGGCTGTGCTGTGTCTGGGTGGCGTGCTGGCCGCGTGCGGAAGTGGCGGGGGTGGGGACGGGTACGTCGCCGTCGGGGCCGCAGGGGGTTCGCCCGGGGCGCCGGGGGCGGTGGTGGCTCCCTCGGGAGACGTGACGCTGATGCCGCTCCAGGGCGGGGGCGACGCGGCTCCCGGCTCCAAGGGCGCGGCGACCGCCGGAAGTTCGAGCTCGGGGGAGACGTCCTCGGCCTCGGATCCCGGATCCGGCTCGGCCTCCGGAGAGACGGCTTCGGGCTCCGGTGATCCGGCCGACGGGAGCGGCACGTCGACGTCCCCCTCCGGCGGCGGCAACGCCGGGCATACGAGCGGGAGTTCCAGCGGGAGTCCGGGGCAGGCGTCCGCGACGCCGACCCCGACGGCGCCGGGGTCCACGGCGAGCCCCGGGCCCGCCGTGCTCAGCGTGGGCACCCCTTCGCGCAAGGCCACCGATCAACGGTGGTGCGAGAAGGTGACCGTCTCCTTCCGCAACACCGGTGGTATGGCGGTGCGTTCGGGCACGGTGACCTTCGGGACGCACATCATCGGGGCGCTCGGAATCGACTGGGCGACGATCGAGTCCACCGAGGACCTTCCCGCGCCGATCGCCGCCGGCGCGAAGAAGGACAAGACCTGGACGGTGTGCGTCGACGCGTGGCGCGTGCCGCTGGGCATGCACATCGAGACACGGGACGTGTCCGTCCGGTGGAAGTAGGGCTTCGCCCCGTCGGGGTTACCCGAGCGGCCCCGCCGGGGTTACTTGAGCGCGAGCCAAGCCACGGCGGCCACGACCACCACGACGACGACGACGCCGAGGATCAGGCCGATACGGGGGCCCGCGGGGGCGGCCGCCTGCTGCTGTCGGCCCTGGGGGGCCTCGTCCACGAACGCACGGAACATCTGGGTGCTACCCGCGGGGTCGTAGTTGCCCTCGGGGCCCTGGGTGTTTGCCATGGAGCAGGACACTAGCGAATACACCCGGGCTGCCCAAGTGCGGGGGCCACTGGGACTCGATCATCCGAGCCGCGGCTTCCCAGCGAACTCCCCGCCAGACCACCCCTCCCACCTGCGAGTTTACGTTCGCCCATACGTGCCTTTGCCAAGTTTTTAGCCCTTCGCGCCCGTTTTAGTTTGCCTGCGGCAACCAACTTATTTATGGTTGCCCTAAGCAACGAATACGGGAGGTGGGATGGCCGGGCAGGCGCAGTACGAGGAGCTGGCTCGTCAGCTCAGTGCCATCGGCATCGTGAAGAGGGACATGGGGCGGATCCTGCCGCCCGAATGCCCCGGGGGCTCCGCGGCCGTACTGACACTGCTGGGCCGGCACGGCGACATGCGGATGAGCAGGCTCGCGGAGCTGCTCTCCGTGGACATGTCCGTGACCAGCCGCCATGTCGCGCACGTCGCGGACCGGGGCTGGATCGAACGGTCCCCCGACCCTGCCGACAAGCGCTCACGCATCCTGCACCTCACCGCCGCGGGGCAGGAGCAGCTCGACGAGCTCTCCCGGCGCACGTCCCGGCTCCTCGCCGACCGGCTGAGCGACTGGTCCGACCAAGAGGTCGGGCTGCTCATCGCGCTCATGGGCCGGCTGCGGGAGAGCTTCGGTGACTGCCGCACCACGCAGCGGTCCTCCCACCCGCACCCGCATGCGACAGACGCAACAGAACTGACCACCCGTACACCCGCGTAAGTACGTAAGAAAAGGAAGCCCATGGCAACGACCACACCAGCCGGTGTGCGGGGCTCTCACGCCAAGCACGGAGGCGCCGCCGACGGCGCTCCGATGACGCACCGGCAGATCATGGAGGCGCTCTCCGGGCTGCTGCTCGGCATGTTCGTCGCGATCCTGTCGTCGACGATCGTCACCAACGCCCTCCCCCGCATCATCGGCGACCTGGGCGGCGGCCAGTCCGCCTACACCTGGGTCGTCACCGCCTCGCTGCTCGCCATGACGGCGACCACACCCCTGTGGGGCAAGCTCTCCGACCTGTACAGCAAGAAGGCGCTCGTACAGATAGCACTGATCATCTACGTGCTGGGGTCGGCCGCCGCGGGTCTGTCCCAGAACCCCGGCATGCTCATCGCCTGCCGTGTCGTGCAGGGCATCGGCGTCGGCGGTCTGTCCGCCCTCGCGCAGATCGTGATGGCCGCGATGATCTCCCCCCGTGAGCGCGGGCGCTACTCCGGCTACCTCGGCGCGACCTTCGCCGTCGCCACCGTCGGCGGTCCGCTGCTCGGCGGTGTCATCACCGACACGAGCTGGCTCGGCTGGCGCTGGTGCTTCTACGTCGGTGTGCCGTTCGCGGTCATCGCGCTGATCGTGCTGCAGAAGACCCTGCACCTGCCGGTCGTGAAGCGGGACGTGAAGGTCGACTGGGGCGGCGCGTTCTTCATCTCCGCCGCGGTCTCGCTGCTGCTGCTCTGGGTCACCTTCGCCGGTGACAAGTACGACTGGATCTCGGGGCAGACGTACGCGATGGTCGGCGGCGCGGTCGTTCTCGGGCTGCTGTTCATCCTGGTCGAGTCCAAGGCGAGCGAGCCGATCATCCCGCTGCGGCTGTTCCGCAACCGCACCATCACCCTCTCCTCCCTCGCGTCGCTCTTCGTGGGTGTCGCGATGTTCACCGGCACGGTCTTCTTCAGCCAGTACTTCCAGCTGGCCCGCGACAAGTCCCCGACGATGTCGGGCGTCCTGACCATCCCGATGATCGGCGGACTGTTCGTCTCCTCCACGGTCTCCGGCCAGATCATCACCAAGACCGGCAAGTGGAAGGTGTGGCTGGTCTCCGGTGGCTTCCTGGTCACCGCGGGCCTCGGCCTGCTCGGCACGATCCGCTACGACACGACCTACTGGCACATCGCGATCTTCATGGCGCTGCTGGGCCTCGGCATCGGCATGATGATGCAGAACCTGGTGCTGTCCACGCAGAACCAGGTGGCCCCGTCCGACCTCGGCTCGGCCAGCTCCACGGTGACGTTCTTCCGTTCCCTCGGTGGTGCGATCGGTGTCTCCGCGCTCGGCGCGATCATGGCCAACCGGATCACCGACTACGTCAAGGACGGTCTGACCGACCTCGGCCCGAAGTACGCCAAGCTGGCGGCCGGTTCCAGCTCCAGCAGCAGCATCCCGGACATGGACAAGCTGCCCAAGCCGCTGCGCACCGTGACGGAGAGCGCGTACGGCCACGGCATCGCGGACGTCTTCCTGATCGCCGCGGGCATGGCGCTGATCGCCTTCCTCATCGTGCTGTTCATCAAGGAGGTCCCGCTGCGCACCTCGGGCGCGCTGGCCCAGGCTGCCGCGGAGGGCAAGGCGGAGGCTGCGGCTCCGGCCGGCGCCGAGAGCCCGGCCGCCGTCGAGGAGAGGGTCCCGAGCTGGGCCGTCGCCGAGACCGAGGCGGGCCCCCAGGGAACCCAGCGGCCGGCGGCAGTCGCCACGGCGACGAAGGAGAGCGCCCCGATGCCCCTGTCCGGCGGAATCCCGGTACGCGGTTATGTCCGCGGCGCGGAGAGCGCGCCCGTGCCGCAGGCCGCGGTCACGCTGATCTCGCTCGCGGGACGGCAGCTGGGCCGCTCGGTCGCGCAGGCCGACGGTTCCTACGCGGTGGACGCTCCCGGCGTCGGGTCGTACGTCCTGATCGCCTCCGCCGACGGCTTCCAGCCGCAGGCCTCGACGATCGTCGTGAACGACGAGCCGGTCGCGTACGACATCCTGCTGAGCGGCACGAGCGGCCTGAGCGGTGTCGTCCGGGCCGCTGGGTTCGGCACCCCGGTCAAGGACGCCATGGTCATCGTGACCGACGTACGCGGCGATGTGCTGGCCACCGGGACCACCGGTGAGCAGGGCGAGTTCACCTTCGCCGAGCTGGTGCCGGGTGTCATGACGGTCGCGGTGAACGCCGCGGGTCACCGGCCGCGGGCCCTGCCCGTCGAGGTCGGCGGCGCCGGAGTCACCCGCATCGAGGTCGAACTCGACTCGGGCGCCCAGCTCCAGGGTGTCGTACGGGCACCGCACGGCCCTCTCGCCGACGCCCGCGTGACGCTGGTGGACGCGGCGGGCAACGTGGTCGGCACGGCCAGGACCGGCACGGACGGCGCGTACGCCTTCACCGACCTGAACACCGGTGAGTACACGGTCATCGCGACGGGCTACCCGCCGGTGGCGACGGCCCTGACCATGGGCGGCCGTGGAGTCGACGACCACGACATCGAACTCGCCCACCCCGGCGAGTAGTTCGAGCCCCGGCCCGTGGGGACGCGCGCACTCTGAGCGGAGGTGCGCCCCCCACGGGCCGGTTTCATTACGACCAATTTTTCATGCATTGCAGGGAGAAAACGGGATGGGACTGACCGCACGCATCCGCACGCGGGACGGGTGGGCCGTGTCGCACGCGGTCGTCACGGTGACCGACATGACCGGTACACAGGTGGTGCGTGCCGAGGCGGACAGCGAGGGAGCGGTGCACGACACGACCGCCCTCACGCCCGGCGCGTACACCGTGATCGTCACCGCGGTCGGGTACGCGCCCGCCGCGTCCAGCGCGATCGTCACGGCGAGCGGCCGGGCCGAGATCGGCCATGTGACCCTCGCCCGCCAGGGCGGCACCGAGCTTCCGCCGCCCGGCCCCTGGACCATCGACCCGGCGCACTCCTCCGTGGGCGCGGTGGCCCAGCACCTGGGCATCTCCAGCGTGCACGGCCGCTTCACCGACTTCACGGGCTCGATCGAGATCGCCCCGGACGACGTGGCCAAGTCCCGTGTGGAGGCGGTGATCCAGGCCGCCTCCATCGACACCGGCAACGGCATGCGCGACGGGCACCTGAAGTCCCCGGATTTCCTGGACGTCGACACGTACCCGCAGATCACGTACCGCTCGACGGGGCTGGCCCCGGCCGGTTCCGACCGCTGGACGGTCCACGGCGAGCTGACGATGCACGGGGTGGTGCGGCCGGTCGACCTGGACCTGGCGTACCTCGGCACCGGGGCCGACCCCTGGGGCGGCACCCGCGCCGCGTTCCGCGCGACCGCCGAACTCCGCCGCGAGGACTTCGCCATGAACTACAACCAGGTCGTGCAGGCGGGCATCTCGGCCATCGGCACGACGCTGAAGGTGGAGCTGGACGTTCAGGCGGTCCAGGGGGAGTGGCTGCCGCAGGCGTAAGCGTAGGCACGGCAGGGTCAGCCTGGACGGGCCGCTGTGCCCCTAGGCTGCACCCATGGCACCGAACATCGCGACGAACACCTCCGTATCCCGCGACGAACTGCTGGACTTCGTACGCCCCCGGCACCGCGCCATCCTCCTCACCCGCCGGGCCGACGGCAGCCCCCAGGGCTCGCCCCTGACCTGCGGGGTGGACGACTCGGGGCGCATCGTGGTCTCGACCTACCCCGAGCGCGCCAAGACCCGCAACGCCAAGCGGGACGAGCGCGTCAGCCTGATCGTGCTGAGCGACGAGTGGAACGGACCGTGGGTCCAGATCGACGGCACGGCGGAGGTCGTCGACTCCCCCGACTCCGTCGAGCCGCTCGTCGAGTACTACCGCAACATCGCGGGCGAGCACCCTGACTGGGACGAGTACCGCGAGGCGATGCTCAAACAGGGCAAGTCGATCATCCGGGTCACCCCGGAGCGATGGGGCCCGGTGGCCACCGGCGGCTTCCCGGCCCGCCTCGCTCCGCAGGAGTAGGAGCGCTTCGGCTGCGGACCGCTGGGGGCGGGCGGGGGCTGAGGGGGCGAAGAAACCACCCCTCAGCCGCGCCGCACCATCGTCTCGATCCCCGCGATCAGCATCTCCAGGGCGAAGGTGAAGTCCCGCTCACGCATCTCCTCGACGGTGTCACCCCCACGCGCCTCCATCAGATCCGCCGCACTCTCGAAGTTCGCCGCGAACTGCGGCTGCTCGCTGATGGTGCTCATGGCCTGGCGGAAGTACTCGTCCTGGGACATGCCCGCGGAGGCGCACCGCTGCACGAAGTGCCCCTCGATCGTGCCGAAGCCGTACACGAACTGGAAGACGGCGGAGAGCGCACCCATCTGGCCGTGCGGCGGCAGCCCCGTGTTGCGGACCACCTGCTGCACACGGAGCGAGAACGCCATGGAGTGCGGCCCGATGTTGAGGAAGTTGCCGATGAGCGGTGACACCCAGGGGTGGCGCACCAGCAGCGCCCGGTAGCCGACGGCGAGGGAGCGCAGCTGATCGCGCCAGTCCTCGCCGGACTCGGGATCCGGCAGCTCCAGTTCGCCGAAGACCGCGTCGAGGGCCAGTTCGAGCAGGTCGTCCTTGGTGTCGACGTACCAGTACACGGACATCGCGGTGACGTTCAGCTCGGCGGCCAGCCGCCGCATGGAGAACTTGGCCAGCCCCTTCGCGTCCAGCAGCCGCACCGTGACCTCGGTGATCCGCTCCCGGTCGAGTCCCGACGGCTGGCCGCCACCACGGGCCGCACCGCCCCGGGGGGCCTTGCCCTCCAGCCAGACACTGGTCCGCGCCGGACGCTTGGCCCGGTCGGCTGCCCTCACCATGGCGCACCTTCCTCGGAACTCGGACTGCGGGACGGGCCGGAATTCTCCGGTCCGCCTCTCTGATGATGCTAAGCGGGCGCTACGCGGAAACCGCCATCGCGGAGTCTGCCCTCTCCGCCCGCCGTAGCAACGCCGCCGCGAGCAGTCCACCGAGAAGCACGGCCACCGCACCCACCGACTGGCTGGTCTCCAGGCCCGACGAGAACGCGTCGGTGATCCGTCCCCGCTCCTCGTCCGAGCCGGCCGAGGCGAGCGCCGCCGGAAGCGAGCTCGCCGCCACCGGAATCAGTGCCGTGAACCGGGAGTTGAGGACCGCGCCGAGGACTGCCGCGCCCAGCCCGTTGCCGCATTCGGCGAGCGCACCGTTGATGCCCGCGCCGACTCCCGCCTTCTCCCGCGGGATCGCGCTCATGACGGCGTGCGCCATGGCTCACGACCGCGCCCAGCGCCGGCGCCGCCACCGGCAGGGCGGTGGCCCGGAGCGTTCGTAGGCCCCGGGCCACCGCCCCCGAAAGAAACCCTCAGCTGCTGCTCGTCGGCTGCGTCAGGTCGTAGAAGGTGGCCGAACCGACCGTCACCTTCTTGAAGTTGGCCGTGACCCACGAGCTGATCTGTGAGGAGGTGCCGGAGTTGCCACCACCGCCCATGCCGCCGCCCGAGATGAAGTAGTGGATCTTGCCGTCCTCCACGTACTTCTTGAACTGGGCCAGAGTCGGGGACGGGTCGGTGCCGTTGAAGCCGCCGATCGCCATCACCGGCTTGCCGGTGGCGAGCTGGTAGCTCGCGGAGTTCTGGGAACCGATGGCCGCGGCCGCCCAGGTGTACTTGTCCGCGTTCTTCGCCAGCAGCGCCTTGGCCTCGGAGCCGACGGTCGCGCCGTTCAGCAGACCGCCGACGCCGCCACCGCCCATGCCGCCCTCGCCCATCTGACCGCCGGGGCCGCCACCCTGCTGGTTCTGGCCCTGGGTGTTGCCTCCGCCCTGCTGATTCCGGCCCGGGAAACCGCCGGTGCCGCCGGTCGGGGGCTGACCCATGCCGCCACCCTGCTGGTTCTGCCCGGTGGTGCCGTTCTGCTGGTTCTGGCCGGGCATTCCGCCGCCCATGCCACCCCGCATGCCACCGCCGCCGGGCCCGCCACCCCGGCCGCCCATCATGCCGGCGCCCGCGGGACCGGCCGTCACGATGGAACCGGTGTGCCCGGTGTTCACGGTGGAGAGTGTGTAGGCGGTCGGTCCGGCGACCGCAGCCACGAGGCTCAACCCCACTGCGGCGAGGGCCAGTTGACGGCCCAGCCTGGCCACGAAGATCAGGCCGAGCGCGCCGACCAGACCGCCGACGAGGACCAGCCACTTCAGCCAGGGCAGGTAGTCGGGGGTGCGGTGGAGAAGGACGTAACCCCATGCCGCGGTCGCGGTGACCGAGGCGGCGAGAGTGAGCGACGCCCAGGTCCTGGACCGCTCCTCCCACAGGACCGTCGCGCCCATGCCGACCACGGCCGCGATGTAGGGGGCCAGGGCGATCGTGTAGTACTGGTGGAAGATGCCCGCCATATAGCTGAAGACGACCGCGGTCATCAGCAGGGCGCCGCCCCAGGCGAGGAACGAACCACGGGCCAGGTCGGTCCGCTTGGCCATGGGGGTCCCCCCGCTCGAGCGAAGCCGAGAGTGGGGGAGGGTCATGACGATGCCCGCGACCAGCAGGATCAGCGCGCCGGGCAGCAGCCACGAGATCTGGCTGCCGATCTCGGAGTTGAACATCCGGTCCCAGCCGGTCTCGCCCCACTGGCCGGTGCCGCCACCGCCGCCACCGCCGCCGACGCTGCCGGTCTCGTCGCCGTTGATGCGGCCGAGGCCGTTGTAGCCGAAGGTCAGCTCCAGGAAGGAGTTGTTCTGCGAGCCGCCGATGTACGGGCGGGAGGACGCGGGCCACAGCTCCACGATCGCGACCCACCAGCCGCCGGCGACGACCATCGCGACCGCCGACAGGGCCAGCTGGCCGAACCGCTTCTTGAGCTTCACCGGCGCGCAGACCGCGTACAGGACCGCGAGCGGCGGCAGGATCAGGAAGGCCTGCAGGGTCTTTGCGAGGAAGGCGAAGCCGACCGCGACACCCGCCCAGACCAGCCACTTCGTCCGGCCGTCCGCAAGACCGCGGATCACGCAGTAGATCGTGACGGTCATCAGCAGCGCGAGCATCGCGTCCGGGTTGTTGAACCGGAACATCAGCGCGGCGACGGGAGTGAGCGCGAGTACGGCGCCCGCGATCAGACCTGCCGCTGGGCTGAAGCGGCGCCGGACGGCCGCGTACAGGACGCCGACCGTGGCCACGCCCATGAGCACCTCGGGGACGAGGATCGCCCACGAGTTGAGGCCGAAGATCCGCACCGACAGGGCCATCGGCCACAGCGAGGCCGGGGGCTTGTCGACGGTGATGGCGTTGGCGGAGTCGAGCGAGCCGAAGAACATCGCCTTCCAGCTCTGACTGCCGGCCTGCACGGCCGCCGAGTAGAACGAGTTGGCGTACCCGGAGGCGCTCAGGTTGTACAGGTACAGCACCGCGGTGGCGAGCAGCAGACCGAGGAACGCGGGGCGCGCCCAGCGTGGGTCCTCGGGCCGGCCGCGCCAGACCCGGCGCGCGAAGGGCTGCTTGGGCTCACCGGACCGCGGGGCCGCGGCGGGCAGGACCGGCTCCGGCGCAGGCGCCGATGTCGGCGGCCCCCAGGAGGGACTCCCGCCCCACTGATGGCTCGTATCGGACTGAGTCGTCATCGTGCGTTCCTCGGATCGTGATCGTGCGGGCGCACCGCCTGCAACCGCATGGTCGAGTCCCCCCAGGTGCGGTCCGCGGCTTCACCGGCGCGGAACTGGGCTGTGTCGTAGGAAGAGGTGTCGTACGAGGACGGGGGCGCCGTCGGACGCCGGGGCAGCGGCGGATGCGCGGCGTGAGCGTGCGAGGCCTGGGCGTGCGGGGCCGTCGCGTAGGTGGGCGAGGCTTGGGCGTGCGGGGCCGTCGCATAGGTGGGCGAGGCCGGATGGTGCGAGGCCATGACCTGCGAAGGCGTCTCGCCCTGCTGGTCCGGGAAGACCCAGGCACGGAAGAGCA
This sequence comes from Streptomyces albiflavescens, assembly GCF_014645835.1. GTDB lineage: Bacteria > Actinomycetota > Actinomycetes > Streptomycetales > Streptomycetaceae > Streptomyces > Streptomyces albiflavescens. The sequence continues at coordinate 349,616 of NZ_BMMM01000006.1, read as the reverse complement.
GGAACCGCAGCACCGTCGCCGCGAGGTTGGCGGCGACGAGGACCGCCAGCTCGGTGGAGTGCGCGGGCTCGGCCGTCGCCGCGTTCAGGGCGGCGAGCGAGCCGCTGGTGAGGGCGAGACCGATGGCGAAGACGACCAGGCCCTGCGCCTGGTGCCGGATGGCGCCGCCCCGGCCGCGTACGCCGAAGGTGAGCCGTCGGTTGGCCGCCGTGTTGGCGACCGCCGACACGAGCAGGGCCAGCGCGTTGGCGACCTGCGACCCCGAGAACGAGCGGAAGCCGCTGTAGAGCAGCAGATAGAAGAGCGTGGACAGACCGCCGACCACGCAGAACCCGACGAGCTGGCGGGCGAGTCCCTTGGGTACGTCGGTCAGGTCGCGGTCGCGCGGGTCGTCCCCGAAGGGCCGGGCGAGCCGGTCGAGCGGCAGCGAGCCGGTGGCGAGAGCGCGTCCCACCCGCCACACCCCCTTGAGGTCGTCGGTCGCGGTCTTGACGATGTGCACCGTCGAGTTCGGGTCGTCGACCCAGTCGACCGGCACTTCGTGGATGCGCAGTCCGGCACGCTCGGCGAGCACCAGCATCTCGGTGTCGAAGAACCAGCCGGTGTCCTCGACCAGGGGCAGCAGCGCCTGGGCGACATCACGGCGGATCGCCTTGAAGCCGCACTGCGCGTCGGAGAAGCGGGCCTGCAGCGAACCGCGCAGGATCAGGTTGTACGTGCGGCTGATGAACTCCCGCTTGGCGCCGCGCACGACACGCGAGGAGCGGGACAGCCGGGAGCCGATCGCGAGATCCGAGTGACCGGAGATCAGCGGCGCCACCAGCGGCAGCAGCGCGTTGAGGTCGGTGGACAGGTCCACGTCCATGTAGGCGAGGATCGGGGCGTCCGAGGCCGACCACACGGTCCGCAGCGCCCGGCCGCGGCCCTTCTGCTCGAGCCGGAAGGACGTGACCTCCGGGATCTCCGCCTCCAGCCGCGCGGCCACCTGTGGGGTGGTGTCCGTGGACGCGTTGTCCGCGACGGTGATGCGGAACGCGTACGGGAACGTGCGCTTGAGGTGCTCGTGCAGTCTGAGCACACATGGCTGGAGGTCCTTCTCCTCGTTGTAGACGGGGATCACTACGTCCAGGACAGGCGTACCGGCGTCTCCGGCCGGGAGGTGCTCCCGCGCCGGCAGGTTGCCGGGAGAAGAGTCGGTTCGCATGCCAACGACTCTCGTCAAGCGCCCTGTTGCACCCATGTGGTGGCGCTGTGCTGTACCTGTGAGTGCGATTGCCACTGTGTTTCCAGAGCAAGCGCGGGCAAATGCAGCGTGAACACAGTCCTGCCGGGGACGCTGTCGACGGTCACGGCACCTCCGTGCGCGGCCGCGACGGCCTGCACGATGGCGAGCCCGAGACCGGTCGAACCGGAGGCACGGGAGCGCGACGAATCCCCGCGCGCGAACCGCTCGAAGACACGAGGGAGCAGATCGGCGGGAATGCCGGGCCCGTCGTCCTGGACGTCCACGCAGAGCCACGGCCCGTGCCGGTGCACGCGCGCGGTGACGGTCGTACCCGGCGGTGTGTGCGTGCGTGCGTTGGCGAACAGATTGACCATGACCTGTTGCAGGCGGGCGGCGTCGGCCGACACCAGGGCCGGCTCGTCCGGCAGTTCCAGCCGCCAGTTGTGGTCGCGCCCGGCCGCCCGGGCGTCGCTCACCGCGTCGATCACGAGCGGTACGAGGTCGGTCTGCTCGTACTGGAGCGGCCGCCCGGCGTCGAGCCGCGCGAGCAGCAGCAGATCCTCCACGAGCAGGGTCATCCGCCCGGCCTCGGACTCGATCCGCCCCAGCGCGTGCCGGGTGTCGGGCCCGGTCTCCTCACGTCCGCGTCTGGTGAGCTCGGCGTATCCGCGAATGGATGCCAGCGGTGTACGCAGCTCATGGCTCGCGTCCGCGACGAACTGCCTGACGCGCATCTCACTCTGCTGCCGCGCGTGCAGGGCGCCGTGTATGTGGTCGAGCATCCGGTTGAGCGCCGCACCGACCTGCCCGACCTCGGTGTGCGGATCGGACTCCGACTCGGGGACCCGCTCGTAGAGGGTGACCTCGCCTGTGTGCAGGGGCAGTTCGGAGACGCGGGTGGCGGTGGCGGCGACCTTGCGGAGGGGGCGCAGGGCGAGGGTCACGATGGCGGCGCCCGCGAGGGACGCGGCGACGAGACCGGCGCCGGTGACGCTGATCTCGACGTAGATCAGCGTGGTGAGGGTGTTGGTGACGTCGCTGGTCGGGAGCGCCACGTAGAAGGCCCCGTTCCTGCCCTCCTGGTACTGCACGCGGTACTCGCCCCGGCCGGGGATCTCCACGGTGTGCGCGTTCTTGTCCTTCGCGACGGAGGCCAGGACGGCCAGCTGACCGTCGCTGAGCTGGACCGCGGTGGGTTGCTTGACCCCGCTGGAGTCCTTCTTCCCCACGCTGACAATGCCCTTGGTGACCTCGCCGTTCTTGACGATCGCGCCGATGGCGCCCATGCCCTGCGGCCCCTGGGTGACGAATTCGAGGGGATCGTTGACGATGCCGTCGTTCGGGAGGTGCACGGGCCCGGCGTCGCCGCCCACCGGGCCGCCCGCCGCGCGCATCGACGCCTCGCGCAGGTTGTTGTCCAGCTGGTCGTACAGGTGCGAGCGCAACGCGATCGTGGTCACGGTGCCGATCACCGCGCACACGACCGCGATCAGCGCCACGGACGCGACGACGAGCCGCGTCCGCAGGGTGCGCGGCTGTCGTCCTCGCCTCTTCTGCGTACGCGGCCGTCGTCGCCTGCTCATGACGCCGCGGGCTTGATCAGATAACCGGCCCCACGCCGGGTGTGGATCATCGGCTCACGCCCGGCGTCGATCTTCCGCCGCAGATACGAGATGTACAGCTCGACCACGTTGGCCTGGCCACCGAAGTCGTACGACCACACGCGGTCGAGTATCTGCGCCTTGCTGAGCACCCGGCGCGGATTGCGCATCAGGAAGCGCAGCAGCTCGAACTCGGTCGCGGTGAGGTGGATGTTCTCGCCGGCCCGCGACACCTCGTGGCTGTCCTCGTCCAGGGTGAGGTCCCCGACGACCAGCACGGAGTCGGAGCGCCGGTCGGCGGCACCGGAACGGCGGATCAGCCCGCGCAGCCGAGCCACGACCTCTTCGAGGCTGAACGGCTTGGTGACGTAGTCGTCGCCACCGGCGGTGAGCCCGGCGATCCGGTCCTCGACGGCGTCCTTCGCCGTCAGGAACAGCACCGGCACGTCGGGCAGCTCACGACGCAGCCGGCCGAGGACGGCCAGCCCGTCCATGTCGGGCAGCATCATGTCGAGAACGACGGCGTCGGGCCGGAACTCGCGGGCGGTCTGCACCGCGCCCTGTCCGTCACCCGCGCTGCGGATCTGCCAGCCTTCATAGCGAAGGGCCATGGACAGCAGCTCGGTGATCGACAGCTCGTCGTCCACCACAAGCACTCGGACGGGGCTCCCGTCCGGCCTCAGCAGTTCGGTGCGCCCCTGGGGCGAGGTCGTGGTCATAGCGGACACCTTGGTGGGCGCCGCTGAGAGCATCCTTTCGGGAACCTGTGTTTTTCCTGAGAAACACACAGGCGCCTCTCAGGTAACTCCTTGGAAGATCACGCGGGCCCGGTGTCGGGAGCGACCTCCGGGGCGATCTTGAAGAGGCGCGCGCCGTTCTCGTGGCAGACCGCGCGGAGCCAGTCGTCCCCCAGCCCGAGCCGCTCCAGGGCGTGCAGCTGGTGGACGTACGGGTACGGGATGTTCGGGAAGTCGGTGCCGAGGAGGACCCGGTCGCCGAGGCCGGCGAGCCGGGGGCGTGCCTCTCGGGGGAACGGCGCGAGCCGCTCGCTGAAGTCCGTGAACGCCATCGTCGTGTCGAGCCGCACCTCCCCGTACCGCTCGGCGAGGTCGAGGAAGTCCTCGTACTCGGACATCCCCATGTGCGCGACGACAAGCCGCAGCCGGGGATGCCGGGCGAGTACGTGCGCGATCGGCCCGGGCCCGGTGTGCTTGCCCGGCGAGGGACCGGACCCGCAGTGGATCACGACGGGGACCCGGGCCTCGGCGAGCAACCCCCACACCGGATCGAGGAGTTGATCACCGGGGTCGTACGCCCCCACCTGCACATGCGCCTTGAAGACACGGGCCCCCGAGTCGACCGCCTCCCGCACGTACGTCTCGACACCCGGCTCGGGGAAGAGGGTCGCGGTGTGCAGGCAGTCGGGGGTCCGGCGGGCGAAGTCGACGGCCCAGGAGTTGAGCCACTGGGCCATGCCGGCCTTGTGCGGGTAGAGCATGGCGGTGAAGGCCCGCACCCCGAATCCCCTGATCACGGCGAGCCGCTCGTCCTCGTCCGCGCGGTAGGTGATCGGCCACTCGACGCCGCCCGTCAGCGGCCCGAGCCCGTCGAAGTAGTCCCACACCTTGCGCAGCACGCGCTCGGGCATGAAGTGCGTGTGCACGTCGACGAGCCCCGGGAGCCCGAGTCGCTGCCAGAACCCCCGAACCTCCGCCGCCTCGGCCACGTCCGCTCCGTCAGCCGCGTTCACGTTCGAACCCGTGGCTGCGCTCGAAGGCGTGGCTGTGCTCGACCTTGGCGATGTGGAGGGTGTAGCGCTCGTACCAGTGGGCACGTCCGTACTCCTTCGCGGCCCTGTGCTCCTGATGATTCCTCCACTCGTCGATGGCGGCCTCGTCCCGGAAGTAGGCGATGGTGATCCC
>NZ_BMMM01000006.1:0-344794 GCF_014645835.1 Streptomyces albiflavescens | reverse complement strand
CGGTCTCGCCGTACCCATGGTCTCCTTCCGTCCGCACGGAGGTGAACACGACGGCGTAGTACGGCGGTTCATGGGCTGCGACGGGTGCGACAGGCGCAATGGGGTGATCGCTCATGTCCGCCACTCTCGGCTCAGGCGCACGAGTCCGTCCAGCACCTTTCCGAACGGGATCCCAAAGGGATCGAAGTCTTGACCATCCTGGAGACGATTCCCCCCTTCCCGGAAGAGCTGCTCAGAAGGGCTGCTCAGAAGAGTCCGTCCTGCACGCTGCTGTCTTTCAACTCCCTTACGGGAACAGTGAGTCCCGAATCCCCCGGTCCGGCGGCGGTCAGCTCCCATCCGGTCATCAGCCGCGTATCGAGTACGACGACTCCACGCCCGGTGAGGAGATGGAGATCGGGCCCGGCCGCGGCACACAGCTCCCCACTCACCACGCCACCGGCGACGAGTTCGCTCACGGCACCCACCGCGGGCGGCAGCCCGGCGAGCCCGAACACCTCGGTGTGGTCGACGGGTTCGAACGGCTCACGCCGAAGCGACTCGGGCCACGCGTCGAGCCGCCCGACGCGCGCGTGCAGCTCCACGATCTCGGCCACCCGCTCGCCGGGACCCGGCAGATCGGCCCGCACGACCCTCTTGTCGGCGTACGGAATCCGATCCGGCACCTTGAGCGCGGCCCGCAGCAGCTCCTCGGCCCGTCGAGCGGCCATCAGCGGCCCTTGCCCCAGCCAGCCGAAGGTGACGGCACCCTGCTCCAGGAGCCGCGCGGACCCCCGCTCGACCGCGGTGATCCCGACCTTCACCATCCCGGGCCCGAACCACGCCAGATACACGTGGTACGGCCGCGGGTCATCGGCCATCGTGTCGGCGGCCACGGAGTGCGCCCGGTCCAGCCGCGCGCACTCTTCGCACCGCGCTCCCGTAGCGCGCCCCGACACCACGGCCTGCACGGGACACTCATGCCCCCGAGCCCCCACACATGTCCGCACACCCCCGTCCACAACCCCGAACGCCACGCGTTTCCCCCAGGCCAGCGGGCTGCTCCGCCCACCGCCCCACACCAATACGGGACCGTCCCCCGACCACCGAAGCCCCGCACATCTCCAGACCCGCCGCACACCAATGACATTAGGGGGCGGCACTGACAGTGGGGCTGACCAGCGATTTGCACGCCTCGGCGATCACGGCGTGGCTGAGGCTGATCTCCCGCCGACTGCGGCTGATCTCCCGCAAGAGGGTACGGAGGTATCGGATTCTCCCGCTGACGAGGAGAACGACGAGGAGAACAGGGACGAAGAACTCAGCCGACGGACTCGGTCACCGGCTCGCCCGTGCCCGGCTCGGTGGGCAGCCGTTCGGGAAGCTGCGCAGGCCGCCCCCGCCCTGCCAGCCGGCAGCCGAGGCACCCGGGGTGCCCCTCGCGCGCGGTGAGGTCCTTGACCCGCATGCCCCACTGCCCGACGGGCCGGCGCCCGGGCGGCTTGCCCCATCCGGCGAGGTGCAGCACCCAGGTGACCAGGGCGCCGATCACCACGACACCCAGCCCGCCCCACACCGCCAGGGCGTTCCCGACGCAGATGCCGAACCCGATCCCCGCCACTCCGACGGTGGCGATCCCGAACCCGGTCCACCCCGCGACGGTGTGCCCTTCGTCGTGCTGGCTCATGTACGGCCCCCTCCTGAGTTGCCGACTAGACTTCTCCCAACCCCTCACTACCTAAGAAATTAAGCACCGAAACCTCTCACGCACTAAGGGAAATCGATGCAGCAGGGCGGCCCACCGCGCTCACGCCCCCACCCGCCCGCGACGCCGGCTCAGGTGATCTCCACCATGGACCACCTGATCGCGACGAACATGCGGGCCCAGCAGGAGATGGCCCAGCGGCTGAACCTGAACCTCACCGACCTCATGTGCCTCACCTGCGTCCTGAAGGCGGGCGACGACCTGCTCACCGCCGGGGACCTCGCGGAGCACGCGCGGGTCACGACCGGCGCCGTCACGGGCATCCTCAACCGCCTCGAACGCGCGGGCTACGTCACCCGCCGCCCCGACCCCACGGACCGCCGCCGCGTCCGCATCGCCGCGCAACCGGCCGCTCTCTCCCGCGTCCTGGCCCTCTACGAGCCCTACTACGCCGGCCTGACGGAACTCCTCGCCGGCTACACCCCCGCCGAAGTCGCCGTCCTGCAGGACTGGTTCACCCGCTCGGGCCGGCTGACGAGCGACCATTTGGAAGAGCTGCGCGAGCGAAACCAGGCAACGGGGAAGACCACCTAGGTCCTCACGTAGATCCATCCCCATGGCCTGATGGCCTCGCCCCTTGCCGTACTTCCCTGCTGCACAGCACGAAAGAGCCCCGTTCCGAAGATCGGAACGGGGCTCTTGGCCATGTGCACTCGGCAGGATTCGAACCTGCAACCTTCTGATCCGTAGCTCTATGTGGACCGGTCACTGGAGGTCATACCGGTCGGCCTACGGCTGTACAGGGACGCTGTCGGGCGAGGCCGGTTGCTGTGGTTGCTGTACTTCGCTGCTGTAGCGCAGCGCATCAGCTCACAGGTCTACACGTGACTCGTGATCGCCTCGCCTGAGGACCACGTAGGCTGGCCGGAACGGCAGGCTGCGCAAGGCCGGCTCCATGACCTTGAAAAGAGCATCGGCATCTAGCCCGTAGGCGTACAGCACGGCCTTGCCTCCCCCGAACTCGTTGCCGTCGACCTCGCCGACGTCGGCCTCCTCGGTCGCTGCTGCTATCGCTCGCTCTGCTTCGTAGATCAGCGCTCGCTGGTCGGCAGCACCGAAGCCGTCATCGGCAAGCCAGAAGTGCGCGATGACGGCGTGCTCCTCATCCCCGCTGTCAGGGGCAATGGGTGTCTCCACACCGGACACACTCTCATCGGGCTCTGACATGAGCGCCACCCTGCGAGCCTCAGCGCTTCCTGGCAACACGCTTTCCAACTGTGTTGGTTGCCTTGAAGTCGTCGAACAGCGCCGTTCATCTGCGTTCATGCGCGGCCGGTTGTGGGAGCGGCTTTCGGCTTTAGTCCCGCCTGAACGCCCGTGAACGGGGCCGAATGAGACGGAAACTGAGACGGCAGCGTGCCCCAGCTTCACGGCCTGAGCTGGTTATGTTGAGGATCGAAGCAGACCAGCCCCATGGAGTCCGCGAGGGTCGCCGCATAGGCGGAGGCCTCGGCAGCCCTGCTCCATTGCATCGGGAAATAGATGAGCGGGCCGCTGGCCTCTTTGATCAACGGCCCTGTCGACCAAGGCGAGGTCTCGTTCACGTCCTCGGTCAAGTCACACCACCGCTCCAGTAGTGCGGCGACGTAGGCCGCAATCCGCTCGGTCGGCGGGTGCTCCACCTCCGTGTCGACGTAGCGGTCGTAGAGATCCCTGAAGGTCCGCACGGCTGCTCGGTCGTCCGCCGGGCGCTCGCCCTCCCACACTGCCAAGTCGTAGCTCATGCCCGGAGGCTCTCATGCGGCACTGACAGGCCGGCGTGGCCATCAGCTTGGGAAGCTGCGGTCATTTACGGCGGGTTTGGGCGCTGACCTGGGTGAACAGCCGAGGCGCAGCCTCGCCGGGCTCCACTGCTTTCACCGTGATTCCCCGCTGTTCCCCGCTCGCTCTGGTGCGCTTGTGGTGCGGCCTGCGCGACAGCCGGCAGCCTCCCGCTGTCAGATGCGAGTGCCATGATGGCCGGCATGGATGAGGACGCGTTCTGGGCGCTGATCGAGGAATCCCGACCGTCCGGGCCTGACCCCGATGCCGATGGCCTCGCGGCGGCCCTTACCGCTCGGCTTGCGGCCGGGCCGGTGTCCTTGATCGCCGAGTTCGCCGAGCAGTTGGCCTGGACGCTGTACCGATTGGACCTTCAGGAGTACGGCCGTGGCCTCTCCGGCGACGCGTTCCTCTACACGCGTGCGGCCGTCGTCGCCGATGGCCGCGAAACCTACCGGCGCGTCCTCCTCGATCCCGCGCGCTTCACGACGTATGCCGCGGGCCTGAAGTGGGCCGAGTCTCTGCTCTACGTGCCAGACCGGGCATACAAGGCCGTGACTGGGCAGGAGTGGGATCGCGGCACCCGCTACTCGTACGAGTCCTATTCGAACCGGGCCGGCTGGGGGCGACAGGCCATGACCGACGACGAGCTTGTCGAAGCCGTCCGCACCCGCGTCGCCGATCGTGACCTGCCCCCGCCGGCCATGCCGGAGGACATCGCGGCGGTCGAACGCGCGGTCGGCCGCCCGATGCCACAATTGCTGCGGCGCCTCTACCTCGAAGTCGCCAACGGCGGCTTCGGAGTCTGGGAGTGCCTCTCGCTGACGGACACCGGCAATTGGTTCAGCGACGAGCGAGACATGATCGAGGCCCACCGGCTCTTCTCGGCGAAGGACGACTCCGGCATCCCCGCAACGCCGGAGGGGGTCGTCCCGCTCATGGACCGCGGCTGCTGCATGTGGACCATGGTCGACTTCAGCACTCCCGAGGGCTGCGTCTGGGACTGGGATGCCAATGACTGCTGCGTCCTGGTACCGACCACCTTGACCCTCGCGCGGTGGCTCACGGGCTGGCTGGAGGGCTGGATAGTCCCAGGGCCGTACTCCCCGTTCCGTATACACGCTGACGGCTGCCCTGACCGGCAACCGTCAGTTTCTTCGTAGTGGGCTCGGCTCCAAGCATCATCCGTTACCGAGGTGATGGGACTCTGAGGCAACGCCGCTGTTCAGGGCGTTGCAGACGCGACGTCGGATAGGACTCGCCGCCGGTCGTCCACGGGAGCCCTGACCACCGCTTTAGGAGCGTGGTGGGGCGAGTTGAGGTCTGACCTGCGGGATACCGACTTCGGCGTCTGCTGGCTGTAGCCTCCGCCAGCAGCCGCAGTTCCCCGTGAGTCCCCGCCTGATCTGGCGCGGTTGTGGCACGGGGAACCGCTGATCCGTAGGCAGTACGGCGCCTGTGCTCGGGGCTGTCAGCCCTTCCGCCTAAGCTGCGCCCATGTGGAAAGAAGCCGCTGCTGGAGCCTCGCCCGACGTCGAGTTCCGGGCACCCGTTGCCGCGAAGGCGTTGGCTGAGGCGGAGCGGCGCCTGGGCCGAAGCTTGCCGGCGCAGCTGACTGCGCTGCTGATGGAGACCGACGGGATGGTCGGTGAGTACGGGACTGGCGTCGTGTGGTCCCTGGAGCGGATTGTGGAGCAGAACTTGCTGTTCTGGGCCCCCGATACGTTCCCGGGCCTGTATATGCCGTTTGATCCGCTGCTGTTCTTCGGCGACAACTGCGGGGGCGACCAGTTCGCCTTCGTAGTAACGCCCGAGCGTCCGGATATCTTCGTCTGGGACCACGAAAGCGACAGTCGGCTGTGGGCTGCACGGGAGTTGGAGGACTACCTGCACCGCTCCCTCGCGGGTGACGGCGACTGGTGGTAGCCGAGCATCCCCCGCCCAACAAGTTTGACCAGGTGACCTCATCCTTATCAGGTCGAAGACAGGGACTTGCCGACAGCGACAAACCGTCCTGGCGCTTCAGTCGAGCGTCCGCCGAGATCTGGCGTCGGCCGCCGATGTTCGCGTTCGTTGGTGTCAGTCGCTGATGTCAGCCCACGCCGTTACGCCTGCGCCTCTCCTGCCAGCGGGCGAATCCGCCGGCGATGTCGTCAAGCGAGTGGATCCACTCACCCTCACCCATGGTGCCGTGCCAGACGACTCCCGGACGATGCGGATCCCGGCACAGGTCGAAGCCATGCAGATGCTGCAGGGCCCCGAAGACTATCGGCGGGATGCGGATCGCTGCCTCGTCTTCGACCCATGAGGCTGCCCATGAATGGACCGCCTCACGGGTCACGTCGCCCGCGACAAGCGCCTGCCACTGAGCAGCCACTTCCTCGCTGCTGGGCGCGGGCTTCGGCGCCTTGAGATCGCTCATGCATCCACAATCGCAGCCGCGTGGGCCGGGAGACAGAGCAAATCCGATCCTTGATCGGTCGAACAGCTCCTAGTCGGACCACCGGCGCACCACGGTCTGCGGTCGACGACGCTGAGAGGTTGGCTCCGAGACTTTGGGCTGGAGCTGCCATGGGGCGAGTGATCATGGCCCCGTAAGCTTCCGGCGAGTCGGGCAGTCTGTGGACCTGCCCGTTAAAGCACGACGTTGGGGCCATGATCTTCGAGGCTCGCCCCATGGTGGCTGCCTAAAGTCTCGGAGCCAACCGGCCCATCAGGGTGTTTACCATTCTCGACTCGGGCCCGTACTCGCTGCGGCCCAGGGCTTGGCCCCCGCGCCGAAGGCGCAGAGGGGCCAAAGCCCAAGGGCCAGCCCGCGCTCGCGCGGGCACTTGATGAGGTAGAGAAACCTGTAACAGCTCGCTAGATCAGCGGTCTCGGAGGCTAGGCGTCGAGGATCTTGCGGCCGTCGTGAGATCGAACGTGTGGGGCGTCGTCTCGGAGGGCGTCGAGGATGCGGATTGAGTAGACCTCGCCCATGCGCTCGGCGACTTCCTCAGGAGACAACCATTCGACGGCCGTGGACTCGTCTGAGAGCTGCTCGTGCCCACCCTCTGCGCGGCATCGGAAGACCAGTGCCACGACCCCCAGCGTCATGTTCTTGTACACGCCTGTCAGGTCGCCGACCTCGACTTTTACACCGGTCTCTTCGAAAACCTCGCGCCGCACGCCATCTTCGGGTGCCTCGTCCAGTTCGAGAACGCCTCCAGGCGGCTCCCAAGTGCCGTTATCTGCACGCCGGATCGTCAGAACACGTCCGTCTTCGCGTACCACCACGCCAGCCACCGACACGGAGTGCAGTGGCGTTGACGGACTCTGACGAGGGCTGTTACTCATGTACAGGAGGATAGGAGACTCTGAAGGACTATGGCGAGTGGTGAGGTGGCCCCTTCAGCCAAGGCTAAGTACCTACAGATCGCGGATGATCTAGCGGCGCAGATCAGGCTGGGCACCTTGTCCCCGGGTCGGGCTGTCCCTAGCGAAACCGAGCTGATGCAGCGCTATGGGGTGGCTTCGGGAACCGTGCGGAAGGCCATCGCCGAGCTGCGGACGATGCAGTTGATCGAGACACATCATGGCCGCGGCTCCTTCGTTCGCTCTCGACCTCCTGTGCAGCGCAAGTCCTCTGATCGGTTTCGCCGTTCACATCGGAAGGCGGGTAAGGCTGCCTACTTGGTGGAGGAGGAGCGGGCCGGCGGCAAGCCGTCTGTGACTGTCCTGCATGTGGGTCCGGCAGCAGCCTCGGAGAACATCGCTCGACATCTGCGGGTGCCCGAGGGCACTCAGGTTCTGGTCCGGCGTCGTCGCTACTTCCGGGACGGTGTGCCGACCGAAGAAGCGACTTCTTACCTGCCCTGGGACATCGTGCGGGACATCCCGGAAATGTTTGCTGAGAACCCCGGCGGTGGTGGGATCTATGCCCGCCTGGAGGAGCACGGGTACGAGCTAGCAGAGTTCGTGGAGACCGTGCAGGCGCGGCTTGCCACCAAACCGGAGACAGCCGCACTGGCCCTGAGCCCGGGTTCACCCGTGATCCACCTCGTGCGACAAGCTTTCGACACTTCTGGGCGCGTCGTAGAGGTCTGCGACACGGTGATGGCCGCTGACCAGTTCGTTCTTGACTACCGTTTCCCTGCAACTGACTGACGAACAGTCACGTCGACACTCTGAGTCAAACAATCTTCACCGTGCGGGTTGACTCATGTACATGAGTCGGGCACTCTCGGAGTATCACTCATGTACATGAGTGCATGAGTAAGCCTCTTGTAGAGGAGACTCCCGGCTATGCCGTCCTTCAAGATCGATGTCTCGACCGCTGTGGTGTTCGTGGCGACCGCGCCGGCGCCGAAGCTGGTCAACAAGAAGACCGGGGAAGTCGCGATCGACAGGGAAACCGAGGCGGCGCTGTACACCGTCGGCCTGCTGGTCTCGGACGAGGGGGAGGGCAACCTGTACCAGGTCGCCGTTCCCGAGACGGGTATCCCGGAGGGTCTGGCGCCGGGCGCGTCGGTGCGTGTGATCGGGCTCAAGGCCCGTGACTGGGAGAACGAGTTCAACGGCCAGAAGCGGCACGGGATCTCGTTCCGTGCGGTCGCGATCACGGCGGCGGCCTGATCATGCCGGATCTGTCGATGTGGTTAGAGGCGTCCGGGGCCTTAGCGGGTGCCGGTGGTGTGGGCTATGGGAAGGTGCGCGCTCCGCGCGTGTACTGGTCGCTGGTCGGGCTGCCGATGGCTTGGGGCCGGTTCACGGTGACGTACCGCTCGACCATGGATGTGTGTGGGCTGACGGTTCAGCCGTCCGGCCTGCGGGCGTTCATGACCCGCAACGTCGCTCGCCGTGAGGTGCAGCCGGTGCCGCCGAAGGTCCGCCGGGTCCGCGGCACTTCGACGGGCCTGCGGGTCACGCTGCGGCTTCCCGCTGGCCTGGAGCCGGCGGACGTGGTCGCCTCTTCGGAGCGTCTTCGGCACGCCTGGGGCGTTCACTCAGTGATCGTCACCGAGACCAAGCCGGGCTTCGTGGAACTGCGGATGACGGGCTATGACGTGCTGCGCCGGGTGCGGATGCCGCGCAAGGCCCAGCCTCACGACATGGTCGTGCCGGTCGCCCTGCGGGAGGACGGGACCGCGTTCGAGCGGGACTACCGCAAGGTGCCCATGGCACTGACTCTGGGCGCCAACCAGTCCGGCAAGTCGATGTATCAGCGCAACCTGATCAAGGGACTGGCTCAACTGCCGGTGGCTGTGGTGGGCATCGACTGCAAGCGCGGAGTAGAGCAGAGTGCGTACGCGCCCCGGCTGTCGGCGCTGGCCATCACGCCGGACGATGCCGCATCCCTGCTCGATGTCCTGGTCGCGGAGATGGAATCCCGCTTCGACCTCCTCAGCGCTCACGGTGTCTCGGAGGTGTGGGACCTGCCGACGAAGGTGCGTCCGGTGCCGATCGTGGTCCTAGTGGATGAGGTCGCCGAACTCTTCCTGATCTCCTCGAAGAAGGATGAGGAGCGTCGGGAACGTCTGGTGACGGCGCTGATCCGGCTGGCACAAATGGCCCGCGCGGTCGGCATCTACCTGGAGATCTGCGGGCAGCGCTTCGGCTCCGAGCTGGGCAAGGGCGCCACCATGCTCCGCGCTCAGCTCACCGGCCGCGTCGTGCACCGCGTCAACGACAAGCAGACCGCCGAAATGGGCCTGAACGACGTGGCCCCCGAATCGGTCCCGGTCGCCACCACCATCGCCCCGGATCGCCCCGGCGTGGCCGTGGCGGCGGATGCCTCCGGCGGATGGTGCCGTATCCGAACCCCGGACTTGTCGCGGGATGAGGCCGTCGCGGTCTGCCGCGACTTCGTCCACATGGTTCCTGACCTGCCTGCTCTCGACCCGTTCCGGCCGCATGTTCCTGTGCCGGCGGCTGGCGGCCCCTCGCTGGTCAAGCCGGTCCCGGCCGTCGACTGAGCACCACTGCACCCCGGTTGACGCGACCGCTTCGCGCCAAGTCCCTACCCGATCCATGCCTGAACAAGGGAGAAAGCCACTCATGTGCGCGTCCTCCGAGGACTTCAACCGCACGGTGCTGATGCTCGGTGACCTGGCCCTGTACCTGGACCAGCCGGACGTTGACCAGGCATTCGTCGGCGTCATCGGCCCGTCGCTGGCCGCGTCGTTGCCGGAGCCTCCGCCCGGTCTGCTGCCGCCCGGATACGACCTCAACGAGGGTCCCGAGTACCCGGGTTCGGGGTGGTGATCGTGGCCACCGCGAAGAAGCCGGTTACCCGCCGTGCCGCGCCCGTGGCTGAGCCCGCGAAGTGCCCGGACTGCAAGGGCACCGGCGAGATCACGGAGACCGTCCGGGTCGGCGCCCGCAAGGGACGCGCCACCACCGATCAGCAGGCCGCACTGTGCCTGACCTGCTTGGGGGCCGGCCAGGCCCTCGACTGAACTGCCGGAGCCGGGCGGCCGGCCATCGGGTCCCGCCCTGCTCCTGGCCCAACTCCCCTGAAGGGAGGTGCAGAACATGAACCGCACGATCCGCCCGGACGCTGTTCTGATCCAAGCCGTCATCGCCGGCGCCCTGTCCTTCGCCCACCTGCACGACCTGGCCGAAGCCGCCGGACAGACCGGATGGAAGGCCTGGGCCTACCCCGTCTCCGTCGATCTGCTGCTGGTCGCCGCCTGGCGCCGACTGCGTACCGCCCGCCGTGACCGGTCGGCCTGGACCTGGTTCGTGATCGCCCTGTTCGCCTCACTGGGTGCGAATGTCGCCACCGCTGGACTCCTCGACCTGGATCACGTGCCGGACTGGCTGTGCATCCTCGTCGCCGGTTGGCCCGCGCTCGCTTTCCTCGGCGGCACCCTCCTCGTTCACGCGCCGACCGAAGCCGTGACGCCTCCACAGCCTGTGGACGGACCCGCCACGCCTGAAGTCGACATGCAGCGTGCCGACGAACCCGCTGCCACCCCGGCACCGGAACTGACGGCCGCTCCACCGCAACCGCCGACAAGCCTGCCGACGGTGCCGGTCGCGCTTCTGGACCACGCCCGGAAGATCGCCGAAGCCCACCGGGCCACGACCGGAACGCCGATGGGCGCGGACGCCCTGTCCGCCCGGCTCGGGCTGCCGGGCCCGATGTCCGAAGCGATCGCCGCTCAACTCCAACTCGCCTGATGGGAGGCGCTATGCGTCCGCACATTCGTGCCGCCTTGGAGCGGTCCGCCGAACTCACCCGAAGTAACCGTCTGGTTGAAGCCGTACGGATCGGCGAGGCCGCGATCAACCGAGCCACTGACGAGGAACAGCCCGAAATCCAGCAGTGGCTGAGCGACCACGTCAACGACTTCGTTGGGCGGGAGGACCTGCCGTGACCGTCTATCGCCGCTTCCGCGACCGGATCCGCATCGGCCCCGTGCAGGTCGCCACCTACTACGACGGCCGTGGCCGCGACAAGCACACCGCCGCCTGCACCGCCCCCGGCTGCGGCTTCTCCGCCGACTACCACGACCGCTCCGGTGCCGAACTCGCCGCCCGCACCCACCGCTGCAAGGCCTAGGAGACCTGCCGTCATGGATGTTCCGCTCTGGCTCGCCCTGATCGTCGTCGGATACCTCGGCGTCAAGCTCGTCCGCCCGCCCTGGTGGCTGGTGGCCGTGCTCCTGCTCGGCGGCTACCTCATCGCCGGCAGCGTCCTCGGCCCCGTCGTCGGCGCGGCCGTCAAGTAACCCACCCCAGAAGGGAGCAAGACCCGTGTTCACTCCGAAGTACCCGACCCCGGACACCGCACCACCCCCGGTACAGCACGCCCCTACTGCGGGCGCCAATGCCCCGGCCACCAGTACCCCGGCGCCGGCCCCGGTCGCCCCGGTCTCGAACCGCCCGACCGTGCAGCTCACCCCCGGCAGCGCGCTCGCCCTCGCCGCTGGCGGAGGCGCCGTGGTCCTCGTCGTCGGCGCGGTCCTGGTCTCGCTGCTCCTCGCGGTCGCCATCACCGGGATGTCCGTGGCCGTGTGCGCGGTCGTCCTCCGCTCGCTCCTCAACCAGGAAAGGAAGCACTGACATGGGCTTCTTCAAGAACAAGACCAACGACACCCCGAGCAACCCGGCCATGGCCGAACTCGGACGCGAATACGGCATCGCCAAGCGCCACGGAGACCGCAAGGCCATGCGCCGCATCGCCCGCGAGGTAGGCGCGAACACGGTCACGGACTCCGACGCCGAGTCCTTCCGCCAGGGACAGCAGGCCTACAACAGCATCCCGCCGGCCCACTCCAAGCCGCGCCGCAACCGCCGCTCCTAAACGGCCCCCGGGGCGGCCTCCGTCGCCAAACTTCCGCCGCCCCGGGCGCCTTCACCACTTCCTGATCCAACGGACCCGAAAGGGAAGCCTCATCATGCCCCAGCACGCCCGGAACACGCGCGTCTGCCGTAACTGCGACGGCTTCGCCACCGCCGCCATCACCACCGGTGGACGCAACCGCGACGGATCCCGCACCACTCTCCGCGTCACCTGCACCACCTGCCAGGGCACCGGTACGGCCCGCATCGCTCGTCGGCAGGAGGTGAGCGTCTGATGCCCCGCCGCTGGAGCCTCGGTGTCGACCGCATCCACTCCGACGGACTGGACGGCGAGTACGACCAGCTGAAGAAGACCGTCAAGGCCCACCAACTGCACGACGGAGCGACGAAACTGCCCGCTCCGAGCCGCGGGTCCAAGAACCAGTCCCAGACCACAAGCCGCGACGCCAGCACCCCGCAAAAGCGCCGCTGGGGCCGGTGATCGTGTGACCTACACCGCCACCCCGGCGGGCCTGGATGCGGCCACCTTCGGCGACGTGCTGAGGGTGGCCGGCTCCGCCGACTTCGACCGCTGGCAGGAACAGATCCGCCGCACCGGAGGATGCTCCGACCCCATCCGGCTGACCGGTGGCACCAAGACCATCGACCCGACCACCAAGACCGTCCTGCACGCCTACACGACCGAGCACGAGCCGGGCGGCATGCTCCGCATCGCGTGCGGCAACCGCCGCGCCTCCCGCTGCCCGGCCTGCGCCTGGACCTACGCCGGCGATACCTACCACCTCATCCGCGCCGGGCTCGTCGGCGACCCGGACAAGGGCACCCCGCACACCATCCGGGATCACCCCCGCGTCTTCGCCACCCTCACGGCACCGTCGTTCGGCCGTGTCCACAACCGTCCCGACACGGGCCGCTGCCGCTGCGGTATCCGGCATCCCGAGGACGCTCCCGAACTTGGCACCCCGCTCGACCTCGGCTCCTACGACTACGCGGGCGCGGTGCTGTGGAACAACCACGCCTCGGAGCTGTGGCGGTACTTCACGATCTATCTGCGCCGCGAGATCGCACGACGTGCCGGCCTCACCCAGAAAGAGGCCCGCGAACAGTCCCGCGTCTCCTTCGGCAAAGTCGCCGAATACCAAAAGCGCGGGGCCGTGCACTTCCATGCCGTGATCCGCTTCGACGGACCCGACGGGCCCGACGACCCCCCGCCCGCCTGGGCCACCCTTGACCTGCTCACCGACGCCATCCGCGCCGCCGCAGCCCGCGTCCGGGTCGACGTCGAGGCCGCCGGCGACCAACCGGCCCGCATCCTGCGCTGGGGCACACAGCTCGACGTCCGCCTGATCCGGGCCTTCGACGATGGCGGAGACATCACCGAACAAGCCGTCGCCTCCTACGTCGCCAAATACGCCACGAAAGCCGCCGAGACCACCGGTGCCGCTGACGCTCCGGTCCACTGCCGCAAATGCCGCGGCAGCGGCCGCTCCCCTTTGTACGAGCGCGCGGGCTCGGCGCTCAGCCGCTGCGCCGCCTGCCACGGCACCGGTCTGGGCGAAGATCTCATCCGCCTGGAGATCACAGAGCATGCCCGACGTCTGATGGCCGCGTGCATCGATCTCCAACCGCTCTATCCCGAGCGCCAACTGGCCCGCTGGGCCCACATGCTCGGCTTCCGCGGCCACTTCTCCACCAAGTCCCGCCGCTACTCCACCACCCTCGGCGCCCTCCGCCAGGTCCGCGCCGACTACCGAGCAGCCCAGCAACGCGCCGCCCTCGGCCTGCCCGACCCTGACGACCACCCGGAGGCCACCACCCTCGTGCTCGCCCACTGGACCTACGCCGGCCACGGCTACACCCCCGGCGAATCCTGGCTCGCCGCCAACATCCGCCGGGACATCCAACTCAACCGCGAAACCGCACGCGAAGCACTGCAAGACCAACTGGCCCTGGAAGGAGCCGCGACGTGACGACGACAGTGATTGAGCGGAAGTGGTACTCCACGCGAGAAGTCGCCGAGATGCTCGGCTACGGACTTTCCAAGACCAAGATGCTGGTCCTTACCGGAGAGATCCGCTCCATCAAGGACGGCCGAAACCGCCGCATCCTGGCTCGTTACGTAGATGAGTACGTGGAACGGCGCGCCCAGGAAGCCGAAGCGGGGCGGGCGGTATGAGGGGCAAGCGTGGCAACGGTGAGGGTTCCATCTACCCGTACAAGAACGGCTACGCGGCCTACGTCTGGGTAACCAAGCCGGACGGGAAGCGGGCCCGCAAGTACGCCTACGGCAAGTCACGCGAGGAGGTCCACGAGAAGTGGCTCCAGCTGCACGCCGATGCGAAGAAGGGGCCGGTGGCCACTCGTCACCGGACGCTCGATGCCTTCCTCGTGTACTGGCTCGACTCGATCGTGAAGCCCAACCTCGCCCCGTTGTCGTACGTCTCGTACGAGGGATACGTGCGGCTCTACATCGCCCCGCACCTCGGGCCCAAGCGGCTGGACAAGCTGACCGTCCGGGACGTGCGCGAGTGGCTGACCAAGCTGGCGACCGTCTGCCAGTGCTGCGCTCAGGGGAAGGACGCCAAGCGGGAGCCCAACCGCCGAAAGTGCTGCGCGGTCGGTGACTGCTGCGAGTCGTATCCGTCCCGGCGGGTGATCCAGGGGTCTCGCGACGCCCTGCGCGCCGCGCTCACTCACGCGGTCACCGAGGAGGAGATCACCAAGAACGTCGCTTCCCTGGTGAAGGTGCCCAAGCCTCGCCGCCGCCGGATCAAGCCGTGGTCCGTTGCGGAGGCGGGCCGGTTCCTCGCCGATGCGGCTGCCCGCGATGACCATCTCTTCGCGGCCTGGGTGCTCGTGCTGTCCCTCGGCTTGCGCCGTGGTGAGGTGCTCGGTCTGACCTGGAAGTCCGTCGACTTCGAGAGGGGCGAGCTGTACGTGGATCATCAGATCCAGCGGGCGGGTCGGCAGATCCTGCACCGCGAGACCAAGACCGAGGACTCCGACGACTTCCTGCCTCTGCCGGCGCTCTGTCTCAAGGCGCTGCGGATGCGTCATGCCCAGCAGACCGGCGACCGGAAAGCTGCCGGGGAGCTCTGGCAGGACGGTCACGGCCTGATCTTCACCACGAAGTACGGAACCCCGATCGAGCCGGGCAACCTGACCCGCATGTTCGCGCTGCGTGCTCGCCGCGCCGGCCTTCGGATGATCCCTCTGCGGAACACCCGGCACACGTGCAGTTCGCTCCTGGTCGCGCTCAAGGTCCACCCGAAGGTGGCGCAGCGCATCCTCCGTCACTCGCAGATCGCCATGACGATGGAGGTCTACGCCGAGGCGAGCGAGGAAGAGGTACGCGCGGCGATCGGCAAGCTGTCCGACGCAATGGGCGGTACCGGTTGACACGGTTGCTGTACTTCGCTGCTGTACGGCTCTGAAACGCAAGAGGCCCCGGATCTCTCCGGGGCCTCTCACCTGTGTGCACTCGGCAGGATTCGAACCTGCAACCTTCTGATCCGTAGTCAGATGCTCTATCCGTTAAGCTACGAGTGCTTGTTTTGTTTTTGTCCCGCTCCCGGGCTTTCGGCCCGCTCGCGGCGACAGGAAGAACATTACATGACTGCCGCCGCCATGTGAAATCCGTTTGCCGCACCCCTTGTGAGCTGGGCAAACGCTCTGCGGCGCGCCGAAACGCCGAAGCCCCGGTCCTAGTGGACCGGGGCTTCGGATCTTGGCGCGGAGGCGGAGGGATTTGAACCCTCGATGGGCTTTGAGGCCCAAACCGCATTAGCAGTGCGGCGCCATAGACCGGACTAGGCGACGCCTCCCGCACAGCCACTCGCGCGAGCGCGAGTGGTGCGTGCAGATGATGACACAGTCGAGCGTGGTGTCACCAATCGCCCCCTACGGTACTAGGCAGGCGGGCCGCAGAGCAAAGTCCATTGCCGCATCGCAACCGGGCGGCGCGCGCGGCGTTAGTCAGGTCATGCTGCACCGTCTTGTTCTCACCGCCGCCGCGTCCGCCACGGCCGCCCTGTCCGCCGTACCGACCGCGTCCGCCGCGCCCGCCGGTCCCGTGTCCGCCGTACCCGCCACCGCGTCGGCCACCGGGCTCGCCACCACCATGTACGGCGAACCGGTTCTCCGGAGCCTGCCCCGGATGCCCCCGCCGGGCTCCGTCGACGACTCCGGGGACCGGCTGACCGTGACCGTCCACGACGCGGGAGGCGGTGCGGACGGGACGTACGAACTGCGGTGTCATCCCGACGGCGGCAGTCACCCCGATGTGAGCGGGGCGTGCCAGCAGCTGGACCGGAGCACCACCTGGGGCAAGGACCCCTTCGCCGCAGTGCCGCCTGGCACGATGTGCACGATGCTGTACGGCGGTCCGGCCACCGCCCATGTCACGGGAACCTGGGCGGGGCGGCCCGTCGACGCGCAGTTCGACCGCGCGGACGGGTGCGAGATCGCACGGTGGGACGCGCTGGTGCCGCTGCTGCCGGACAGCCACGTGTAGCCCGGACAGCCACGTATGGCGAGGACATCGTGGAGTCACGGCGACCTCATGGTTCCGGGATGGATTCGGGGGTTGAAATGCGCGGTCACAGGTTCTACGCCTCTTCTGCGTCCTATCCGCGTCACTTCCGCGTGCGACCTCCCTCTCATCCGGCGTCGCGAGCGCAACCACTGCCCGTAGACTCCCTCGCGTGACACGCTGCGGACCGATTGGCAAGATGGCATCCGCGGTCGGCAAGGTGCGGTAACAGGGAGGAAGCGTCTCGTGAGCAGCAGGCCATCCCGAGGCGCTGCTCGCCTCGCAGCCATACTGGACGCGCTGCCCGATGCGTTGGTGCTGGTCAACGCCAATGGGACCGTCGTCAACGCCAACACCATCGCCCTGGAGGCCTTCGAGGCCCCGGGCACGGCTCTGGTGGGCCGGGGGCTGCTCGATCTGCTGCCGCAGTTCGACTCCCGGCTGATCCCCGGATCCATGCGGCGGCCCGACACCATCGACCAGAGCGGGCGGACCAAGCCGACCAGGATGATCGCGCGGCGGACCGACGGCACAGAGTTCCCGGTCGAGGTCACCAGTGCGAATCTGGAGAACGGCCAGCAGGCCTACGACAGCTACGGCCCCACCCCTGACGAGCTGCTCATGCTCGTCGTGCGCGATCTGTCGGGCACCGTCGACACCGAGGCCGAACTCGCGCGTTCGCAACGACAGACCGAGATGATCCTGCGCGCCGCGGCCGAGGGCGTGGTCGGGACGGACACGGAAGGGCGGGTCGTCCTCGTCAATCCGGCGGCCGCTCAGATACTCGGTTACCGGGCCAGCGATCTCGGCGGCCAGGATCTGCACGCCCTCATCCTTCACTCGCGCGCGGACGGCGAGCCCTTCGCGTACGAGGAGTCGCCGCTCGCCGACACCCTGCGCTCCGGGCGCAAGCACCGGGTGCGCGGGCAGGTGCTGTGGTCGAAGGCCGGGGACCAGGTGCCGGTCGACCTCACGACCGCGCCGGTGCGGGACGGGGACCAGCTCGTCGGCGCCGTCATGACCTTCACCGACCGGCGGCCGTACGACACCCTTGCCGAGGAGAAGGACGCCGAGGCCACCCGGCATGCCGACGAGCTCGTACGCCTCGCGGACGAGCACGCCGAGGAGCTCAAGACGCTGCGCGAGCGGCACGCGGCCGAGCTGGCCGAGCTGAGCGAGCGGCACGAGGAGGAACTCGCCGCAGGCGACGAGCGGTACGCGGCGCTCGGCGAGCGCGAGAAGGACCGTTACGAGGCGCTGACCGCCCGCCACGAGCAGCTGCTCGCGGTGCTCGGCCAGTCCCTGCGCGGGCCCCTCGACCAGCTGCGCGGCGAACTCTCCAAGCTCGCCGCCGACGACGCCGGACAGCTGTGGCCCGAGGCCAACCAGGTGCTCCACCACCTGGCGGCCGGCTACTCGCGGATCACGACGCTCGTGGACAACGTCCTCGGCTATCAGCGACTCGACTCCGGGGCCGAGGAGATCTCCCGTACGAAGGTGATGCTCGACGCGGTCGTCACGGCCGGTGTCGACGGGGCCGTCGAGCTGATCGGACCCGGACGGGTCCAGTTCGCCGTGCACGCGCCGCCGATCGAGGCCGAGGTCGACCCGGCACGGCTCGCGAACGCCCTCGCGCATCTCATCGCGGACGTCGCCGGAGTCGACGCGACCGGCAACGCGCCCGTGTCGGCGGGCGGTTACATGGACAACACCGTCGTCGTCGCAGCGGCGCAGCGCGGTGAGGGCGTCCGTATCGAGGTGCGCGGGCCGTACGCCGGGGGAGACCCGGTGCACGAGCCGATCGTGCGCGGGATCGTGCGCGCGCACGGCGGTGTGCTGCAGACGCACGAGGTGCCGGGGATGAGCGGCAGCGCGTTCGTGCTCGAGGTGCCGATCGGGGGTGGGGCCGGGACGGTTCCCGCTCCCGAGAACACTGCCGGTTCCGAGGTCGCCCTTCCTGAGCAGGCCCCGCACCAGAGCGGTGGCAGGCGGCGGGCCCGGCGGTCCTCCGTGGACGCCTTCCTGGAGAGCGAGGTACCCGGGGAGTCCGGCACCACGGCTGTCGAGACGGGCGGGGTCGCTCCCACAGGGCGACGGCGCCGGCGTGCGGGGGACGGCGAAGTATCGGTTCCCGCCCAGGCGTCGGGAGTCGAGGGTCCCGGTGACGGCGGGGCCTCCGGTTCCGGTGGTACCGGGCGCCGGCGGGGACGGCCGAGTCCGGCCGAGGGCACGGCCTCCGACGTGAACGGCGACGTCTCCGAGGGCGCGGTCGTCATGGCGGGCGAGCACGCGGCGGGGACCGCGGCCGTGGGTACGGGGCTCGGCGGGACCGTGCCTCCGCAGGGGGTGCCGGTGCCCTCCGGCCGGCGCGCACGGCGGGACGGCGAACAGCACGCGCTGCCGCCCGCGTTGCCCGCGGCGCCCAGTACGCCCGTCGCACCGGACGCGCCGGACTCCAGTGGCTCCGCCGACGCGGGGCAGCCGACCGGGCGGCGCCGGCGTGCGCTGGCCGCCGCGGCCGAGCGTGCCGCCGCGCAAGAGGCGGGCGCTCGTACGGTGTTCGCACTGCCGCCCGCTGACGCTGACCGCTCACCCGAGTACGCCCAGGCGCAGGCACAGGTCCAGACTCAGCAGGCCGACAGCGGTCTCGTCGGGCACGAGCCGGGCGACGACGGCCGTCATGACGCGATGCTGCACGACCCGGCCGACGATCACACTCCGCCGCAGCCGCACCCCGTTTCCGCTCCGACGGGACGGCGGCGCGCTCGCCGTGCCCCGGGTACTCCGGGTCAGCCGGACGCGGTGGGAACGCCCGCACAGGGGATTCCGGCACAGGCGGTTCCGGCACCGGGGGTTCCCGGCCAGACCGTGCCCGCGCAAGGCGTTCCCGCGCAGGGCGTTCCGGGTGCGGCCGCCGCCGGCCGGTCGGTTCTCGCGCAGACGACTCAGGCACCGCAGGCGGCGCCGGCCACACCAACACCGCAGACCGCTGCCGCCGCCCAGGCCACCCCGGCCGCCGGCACCCCGGCACCGGTCCCGGCTCCGGCGCCGCAGCCGTGGCCGAACGCGAACACCCCCGCCAACGCCAACGACACATCGGGCGCGGGAACTCCGACCCCCGTACCCCCCGCGGCGGCGTCCGCACAGCCCGGAGCTCCGGCACCGAGCGCGGCCCCCGCCGCCGCTCGGCCGACCCCTGCCCCGGGCACCCCGCTCCCCCCTGAGCTCCCGGCGCAGCCCCGGGTCGCCCAGCCCCTGCCCGCCGAGGCCGCGGACCCTGTCGACCCCAACTCGACACAGGGGCGCGCGATCAGCGTGCGGACGCTCGGCCAGGGCGTCCCGTTCGCCCGCCAGGCCCCGCCGAACCAGCCCGCGCCACAGGCCCAGCCCCAGACCCCCACTCCTCCGCCGCACCAGGCGAACGGCGGCGGCCGTCGCCGCAAGCTCGGAACGCCCCCCGAGCCCGCAGCTGAGCGTCCGGAGACTGCGGCCCGTCCGCACCCGCAGGCCGGACAGGCCCCGACGGCCCCCGGGGCCCGGCTGCCCGGAGCCACCGAGGGCGCCGGACGGTCGTACGCCATAGGAGCACCGGACGAGAACGCCGACGAAGGCCCCGAGCCGCTCGACGGTCCCGGCGGTGCCGTCGAGGTCGCCGACAAGCCGCAGCCGCGGCCCCTGGACGACGAACTGCCCCCGGAGCCGCTGGACAACCCGCGGCGGCTGCTCGTCTGGCCCGCGCCGGACGTGACGACCCAGCAGGCGCTGAGCGACCGCGGCTACCGGCCCGTCATCGTGCACTCGCGCGAGGAGGTCGACGCACAGATCGCCGCCTTCCCGGCCGCGCTCTTCGTCGACCCGCTGACCGGGCCCATCACGCGCACGGCGCTCCAGTCGCTGCGCCAGGCCGCCGTCGCCGCCGAGGTGCCCGTCCTCGTGACGGCGGGACTCGGCCAGGCGACACGCGAGGCGGCGTACGGCGCCGATCCCGCCGTACTCCTGAAGGCCCTGGCGCCGCGGGACTCCGAGCAGCACCCGCCACGCGTGCTGCTCATCGAGGAGCACGCGGAGATCGCGCTGGCGCTGACCGCGACGCTGGAGCGGCGCGGGATGCAGGTCGCACGTGCGTCGACCGACGAGGACGCCGTCACGCTGGCCTCGCAGATGCGGCCCAACCTGGTCGTGATGGACCTGATGCAGGTACGGCCTCGGCGCGCCGGGATCGTGGACTGGCTGCGCGCGCACGGCCAGTTGAACCGCACCCCGCTGGTCGTCTACACGGCCGCCGTCGACCACGCCGAACTGCCGCGCCTGGCCGCGGGGGAGACGGTGCTGTTCCTCGCCGAGCGCTCGACCAGCGCCGAGGTACAGGACCGCATCGTCGACCTGCTGGCACGCATCGGGACGAACTAGTCGGCGCACATGGGCACGAACTGGTCGGCACGTCGGGGTACGGGCTGCACGCTGATCACGCCGCGGGCCTGCGCGCCGGCGATGGCGGCGGTCTTGCGGGCGTGGTGCTCCTAACGCTCGGCCTCGTCGGGGAGTTCGGCCGTGCCGTACTGTGCGTCGGTGACGTGCCCCGTGCCCTTACGCAGGTGACATGCGCGTACGTCGGGCGGGGAGCCCTGGGGCGCCCCGCCCGACGGACCTCTTTGTCATTGTTGGGTGACGCTGTTGCCGTCGGTGACGCTGTGCCGTCGGTCAGAGCTTCGTCACGTCGAGTTCGCCCTCCGCGTACTGCCTGCGGAGCACCTTCTTGTCGAACTTGCCCACGCTCGTCTTCGGGACCGACTCGATGATCGTCCAGCGCTCGGGGAGCTGCCACCTGGCGATCTTGCCCTCGTCGGCGAGGAAGGCGCGCAGCGACTCGAAGTCGGCGGCGGAGCCCGCCTTCAGGACGACGGTGGCCAGCGGCCGCTCGCCCCACTTCTCGTCGGGGACGGCGACGACGGCTGCCTCGGTCACGTCCGGGTGGGACATGAGGGCGTTCTCCAGGTCGACGGACGAGATCCACTCGCCACCCGACTTGATGACGTCCTTGGCGCGGTCGGTGAGGGTCAGGAAGCCGTCGGCGCTGATCGTGCCGACGTCACCGGTCTTGAGCCAGCCGTCCTCGCTGAACTTGTCGGCGGGGCGCAGTGGTTCGACGCCCTGGCCGCCGTAGTAGGCGCCCGCGATCCAGGGGCCGCGGACTTCCAGCTCGCCCGCGGACTCGCCGTCCCAGGGGAGCCGCTCGCCGCCGGGTCCGGTCAGCCGGGCCTCGACGCTCGCCGGGAAGCGGCCCTGCGTCAGCCGGTATCCGAACTCCTCGTCCGTGCCCACGGCATGGGCCGGCGGCCGGGCGATCGTGCCGAGCGGCGAGGTCTCGGTCATGCCCCAGGCGTGGCAGACCCGCATGCCCAGCTCGTCGAAGGCCGTCATGAGCGAGGGCGGGCAGGCCGAGCCGCCGATGGTGACCTGAGTGAGGGAGGAGACGTCACGGGGCTTGGCGTGCAACTCGGCGAGCAGGCCCTGCCAGATGGTGGGGACGGCGGCGGCGTGCGTCGGCCGCTCGCTCTCGATCATCTCGGCGAGCGGCGCGGCCTGCAGGAAACGGTCCGGCATCAGCATGTTGATGCCGGACATGAAGGTCGCGTGCGGCAGACCCCAGGCGTTGACGTGGAACTGCGGGACCACCACGAGGGAGGTGTCGCGGTCGGTGAGACCCATCGACTGGGCCATGTTGACCTGCATGGAGTGCAGGTAGATCGAACGGTGGGAGTACACCACGCCCTTGGGGTCGCCGGTGGTGCCGGAGGTGTAACACATGGCCGCGGCCTGGCGCTCGTCGATCTCCGGCCAGTCGTACGTGGTCGGCTTCCCGGCGAGCAGCTCCTCGTACTCGTGCACCCGCACGGCCGCGCCGTCGAGCAGCGAACGGTCGCCGGGGCCCGAGACCACCACGTGCTCCACCGTGGGCAGATGGGGGAGGAGCGGCGCGAGCAGCGGCAGCAGCGAGCCGTTGACGATGACCACGCGGTCGGCGGCGTGGTTGACGATGAAGACGAGCTGTTCCGCGGGCAGGCGGAGGTTGAGCGTGTGGAGCACCGCGCCCATGGAGGGGATCGCGAAGTACGCCTCGACATGCTCGGCGTTGTTCCACATCAGCGTCGCGACCCGCTCGTCGCCCGTCACACCGAGGTCGTCGCGAAGGGCATGCGCGAGCTGAACCGCGCGCGTCCCGGCCTCCCGGAAACTGCGCCGCTGCGGCTCGCCCTCCCCGGTCCAGGTCGTGATCTGCGACGAACCGTGCACGAGCGCCCCGTGCACGAGAATGCGGGTCACAGTCAGCGGTACGTCCTGCATCGTGCTCAGCACGGCGTCCTCCCGGGGGCGACATTGCCTACGCGGCAGTAAGGGCTGCGCTGATTCTGCGCACATACCGCGCGGTATGTCACTAGTCCCGGGCGATCGATCACGTCACGTATTGGCTGTGCAACACCTCTACCAGCGGTAACTACCGCACCGGGCTCAACTCAGGATCCTCACGCAACTTGCCCAGCGCGCGCGAAACGGCCGACTTGACCGTCCCGACCGAGACCCCGAGCACCTCCGCCGTCTGAGCCTCGCTCAGGTCCTCGTAATACCGCAGGACGACCATCGCCCGCTGCCGCGCCGGCAACTTCATGATCGCCCGCCACATCGCGTCGTGCAGTGCCTGCTGCTCGGCGGGGTCCGAAGAGGGCAGCGCCTCCGGCTCCGGCAGCTCGTCGCACGCGAACTCGTCGACCTTGCGCTTGCGCCACTGGGACGTCCGCGTGTTCAGCAGCGCCCGGCGGACATACCCGTCCAGCGCCCGGTGGTCCTCGATCCGGTCCCATGCGACATACGTCTTCGTCAGCGCGGTCTGCAGCAGGTCCTCGGCGTCGCTCGGGTTCGCGGTGAGCGACCGGGCGGTACGCAGCAGCACCGGCTGGCGGGCCTTCACGTACGACGCGAACGATGAGTACGGCACGTACGGAAGGGTCCGCGTCGCGACGTTCGAAGCGCTGGTGCAGACGGGTGTGGTCATGGCTCCACGCTAGGTTCGCCCCCTACTCTCGCGGATCGGCCGCAGGTCCCGAAGCCATGTCCCCCTCAGGTTGTAGGAGGGGGGTTGCCCCCACCTCCTGAGGGTGGACGAGCAGCGCCTGCACCCTGAGGGTTCACCCCTGAGGGACGACTACCGTGGCAGTACCCAGGGGCAGTGGAGGGGTCCTGGGGACCGTGGACGGGACCTCGGGGGTGGTGCACGGGACCTCGGGGCAGTACACGGAGCCTTGGGGCAAGTGGGCGGGAACCCCGGGTCGGCGCACGGGACCTCGATGCAGTGGGCTGAACCCCGGGCGCGCTCGGACGGACTCGGACGAACGAACTCGGACGAACTCGGGCGGACTCGGACGCCCTCACCCGTCCGTCCCGAGGATCAGCCCCGAGGTAGGCACCCCCGTGCCCGCGGTGACGAGAACGCGGCCGGCCTCCGGTATCTGGTTCACGGACGTGCCCCGGAGCTGTCGTACCGCCTCAGCGATCCCGTTCATCCCGTGCAGATACGCCTCCCCGAGCTGCCCTCCATGTGTGTTGAGCGGCAGCCGCTCCTCGGCGACGAGGTCCGCGGCCTCCCCGGGCTTGCAGAACCCGAACTCCTCCAGCTGCATCAGCACGAACGGAGTGAAGTGGTCGTACAGAATCCCCACGTCGATCTCCGCCGGGGTCAGCCCGGACGTCCGCCACAGCTGCCGGGCCACGACGCCCATCTCCGGAAGCCCGGTCAGGTCGTCCCGGTAGAAGCTGGTCATCTGCTCCTGCGCCCGGCCCGCGCCCTGGGCGGCGGCCGTGATCACCGCGGGGGGATGCGGGAGATCGCGGGCCCGCTCCACCGAGGTGACCACCAGTGCCTGGCCGCCGTCCGTCTCCTGACAGCAGTCCAGCAACCGCAGCGGCTCGACGATCCACCGCGAGGCCGCGTGCTCGGCGAGGGTGATCGGTCTGCCGTGGAAGTAGGCGGCAGGGTTCGTCGCCGCGTACTTCCGGTCCACCACGGCGACATGGCCGAACGCCTCGGGCGTCAGTCCGTACGTGTGCAGATACCGCTGGGCCGCCATCGCCACCCAGGACGCGGGCGTGAGCAGCCCGAACGGCAGTGACCAGCCCAGCGCCGCGCCCTCCGCCGACGGCTCCCGCTGCTGCACGCCCGAGCCGAATCTCCGGCCCGACCGCTCGTTGAACGCCCGGTAGCAGACCACCACCTCGGCCACCCCGGTCGCCACCGCGAGCGCCGCCTGCTGGACGGTCGCGCAGGCCGCCCCGCCCCCATAGTGGATCCGCGAGAAGAAGGACAGCTCCCCCATGCCGGCCGCCTGGGCGACGGTGATCTCGGGGCTGGTGTCCATCGTGAACGTGACCATCCCGTCCACGTCCCCCGGCGTCAGCCCGGCGTCGTCGAGCGCGGCCCGCACCGCCTCCACCGCCAGCCGCAGCTCGCTGCGCCCCGAGTCCTTGGAGAACTCGGTGGCCCCGATTCCGACGACCGCCGCCCTTCCGCCGAGGCGGTCCCTCATCCGTACGCTCATCGGGCGCCTCCGGGCGGAAGAGTGACCGTCACAGTCCCGGTCACATGTCTGCCGATGCCGTTCGCCCCGACCACCCGCACCGTCGCCGTGTCGCCCGCGACCTCCTCCACGGAGCCGGTCAACACCATGGTGTCGCCCGGGTAGTTGGGTGCGCCGAGGCGTATGGCCACCTTGCGGAGCACCGCGTCCGGTCCGAGGCAGTCGGTGATGTACCTCCCGACCAGGCCGTTGGTGGTCAGGATGTTCATGAAGATGTCGGGTGAACCCTTCTGCCGCGCCAGCTCCGCGTCGTGGTGCACGTCCTGGTAGTCCCGCGACGCGATCGCCCCGGCCACGATCAGCGTGCGCGTGACCTCGATCTCCAGCGGCGGCAGTGCGTCGCCGACCCTCATGTCTCCACCTCCCCGCTCACGATCAAATCCCCCAATTCCTGGAGCACTTCGCTCCCGCACCCCAGATACGCGTCGAGCTGCCGCCCCCAAAGGAAGTGCCGGTGCACGGGATGCTCCAGGTCGGCCCCCGTCCCGCCGTGCAGATGCTGGCCCGTGTGCACCACTCGCTGTCCCGCCTCGGACGCCCACCACGCGGCGGTCAGGGCGTGCGTCGCATACGCCAGCCCCTCGTCGCGGCGCCACGCCGCCTCGTATGCCGTCACCCGTATCGCCTCGGTGTCCATGTACGCGTCGGCGGCCCGGAGTTGAACCCCTTGCTTGGCGGCGAGCGGCCGCCCGAACTGCTCCCGCCCGTTGGTGTGCTCCACGGCCCGCGCCAGCGACCCCGCACACACCCCGGCCTGCAGCCCCGCGAAGGCGGTACGCGCGAGAGCGAGCACGTCCTCGTACGCATCCACGCAGGGTTCTTCCCGCCCGCCTGACGCGCTCGCGGAAGCCTCCTCCCGCCCAGGCGGCTTGCTCGCGGAAGCCTCCTCGCTCCCTGCCCGCGTGCCCACGGGCGCATCTTCCCGCCCAGCCGACGCACCCAGCCGCTCTCCCGGCGTCCCGTCGAGCGTCAACCGTCCCGCCGACCAGGGCGCCGTCAGCTCCACCGGCTCGCACCCTGCCTCGGCGGTCCGCACCAGCCAGAGC
Source organism: Streptomyces albiflavescens (assembly GCF_014645835.1). Classification (GTDB taxonomy): domain Bacteria; phylum Actinomycetota; class Actinomycetes; order Streptomycetales; family Streptomycetaceae; genus Streptomyces; species Streptomyces albiflavescens. The sequence continues at coordinate 318,793 of NZ_BMMM01000006.1, read as the reverse complement.
CGACGCCGGTCGTCCGCGACAAGCACATGGGTGGCGTCCCGCAGCCAGGGCACCACGGGGACCACACCGCTCAGCCGCCCCGCTGCTTCCTCCCGCACGGCCCCCGCATCAGCGATGGCCCCGCTCACCACCACCGTGCCGTCCCCGATCCCCGGCACGAGCCGCTCCCGCTGCTCCCGTGAACCGTGCGCCGCCACCGCCAGCAGCCCGTACACACAGCTCGCCGCGAAGGGCACCTGAGCCGTGGTGCGCCCCTGCTCCTCCAGGAGGAGCACCAGGCCGAGGAGTCCTATGTCCGCCACGGCCGCCACGAGCCCGGCCGCGCACAGCTCCTTCCACAGCTCGGCGTCGCTGCCGGTTCCAGCCGCAGCGAGCCGCTCGTGCGTGGAGAGGTCGCCGAAGATCCGTGCGGCCAGGTCACGGGCGGCCGCCTGCTCCTCGGTCGGCGTGAAGTCCATCTCAGCTCCCCCCGCCATCGGTCTCGCCGGCCCGGAAGACCGGCAGCACCAACTCTTCGTCGTACCGCTCGAACTGGAGCCGCACGGGCATCCCGATCCGCACCTTGTCGTACGGCACCCCGACCACGTTGCTCACGATCCGCACGCCCTCCGCCAGCTCGATGAGCCCGACGGCGTAGGGAGGGTCGAAGGCCGGGAAGGGCGGGTGGTGCATGACGACGTACGAGTAGACCGACCCCTCGCCGCTCGCCTCGACCGTGTCCCACTCCAGGCAGCCGCAGGCGCCGCACCCTGGCAGCCAGGGAAACCGCAGGCTCCCGCACCCACCGCACCGCTGGATGAGCAGCTTGTGCTGCCCGACGCCCTCCCAGAACCCGGCATTGTCCCGGTTGACGACCGGCCTCGGGCGCCTGGCCTTCGGCTTCCCGCGTGCCGGCGCGTACTTGAGGATCCGGAACCGGTGCGTCCCGGCCAGTTCCCCTCCCGCGCGCACATCCATCCGCGTCGTGACGAAGTGGCCCGTCCCCAGCTTGGTCGTCTTGCGCTCGGAGACCGACTCGATCACCGCGTCGAAGGTGATCTCGTCCCCGGGGCGCAGGGGGCGTACGTACTCCTGCTCGCAGTCGGTGGCGACCACGGAGGTGTAGCCGGCGTCGTCGAGCAGTCCCAGCAGCTCGTCGTACGCGCCGGAGCGTCCCGTGTGGCCCGAGAGACCGCCCATCGTCCACGCCTGGAGCATGGTGGGCGGCGCTATGGCCTCGGGCCCCGCGTACGCCGGATTCGTGTCGCCCATCGCCTCGCACCAGTGCCGGATCATCGGCTCGTTGACCGGGTCCTTGCCCGCGCCCGCGACGGCTGCGGCCCGCCCCTCAAACGCCTTCAACCGCATCGCCAGTTCGTCCGATTCGTCGCTCACCGCCGCCCCCTCTTCATCCCGAGCCGCATCGTCGCCACGATCTCCCGCTGCACCTCGCTCACCCCGCCCCCGAACGTGTTGATCTGTGCCGCCCTGTTCATCCGCTCCAGCTCGCCGTCCCCGAACACCCCCGGCGAACCGGAGCGCACCAGCGCGTCCGCTCCCACAATTTCCTGACACATTCGGTACACCGCGACCGCGGATTCGGTTCCCACGACTTTCACGCCGCTCGCGTCGCCGGGCGCCAGCCGTCCGGCCCCCACATCGCCCACCAAACGCCAGTTGAGCAGGCGTGATGCCGCCAGTCGGGCATGCACTTCGGCCAGCCGGGATCGCACCCAGGGCTCGTCAATCCGACGCCGACCCGTCACTGGATCGGGTGTACGCGCCGCCTCCAGCGCGGCCGCGTAGAAGTCCTCGGCCTGCATCCCGATCGCGGCGAGCGCGACCCGCTCGTGGTTGAGCTGGTTGGTGATGAGCCCCCAGCCGCCGTTCTCCTCGCCGACGAGGTTCGCGGCCGGGACGCGGATCCCGTCGTAATACGTCACCGTGGTCGTCAGCCCGCCCACCGTCTCGATCGGGGTCCACGAGAAGCCGGGCGCGTCCGTGGGCACGAGGAGGATCGAGATGCCCTGATGCTTGGGCGCGTCCGGGTCGGTGCGGCAGGCGAGCCAGATCCAGTCGGCGTTCTGGGCGTTGGAGGTGAAGATCTTCTGTCCGTCGATGAGCCAATCGCCGCCGCCGGCAAGATCGCCGTCATCCCCACGATCGGCGTCACCCCCACGATCGGCGTCAGCCCCGCGATCGCCGTCCCGCACTGCGCGTGTCCGCAGGGAGGCGAGGTCCGTCCCCGCGGAGGGCTCCGAGTACCCGATGGCGAAGACGAGGGCTCCGCTCAGGATGCGCGGCAGGAAGAAGTCCTTCTGCTGCCGGCTCCCGTACTTCATGAGCGTCGGCCCGACGGTGTTCAGCGTGACCATGGACACCGGCGCGCCGGCCCGGTACGCCTCGTCGAAGAACACGAACTGCTCGTCCGCGCCGCGCCCCTGGCCTCCGTACGCGACCGGCCAGCCGAGCCCGAGCAGCCCGTCGGCGCCGATGCGACGGAGCAGGGCCCGCTGCCCTCCGTGGTCGTCGGCGGGCGGTGGGCCTTCGGGCATCAGGTCCCGGAAGTACGCACGCAGCTCGGCGCGCAGCCGCTGCTGGCGCTCGGTGGGGGCGAGGTGCACGGCGGCGGCCCTCCCGGACCTCGTACGAACAAGGGTTTCTGACTGTCCGTCAGATACTGTCGACTGTCAAGGTCGCCGGAGGGACCCCACGCCGCCTGCCCGTGAGCGGGTCCGCCCGTGCCGCGAACACGTCTGCGCGGCGGCACCGAAGTACCGCCGCGCAGATGCCTTACCACCCCACAGAGCACAACCCCGCACGGGGATTTCCGGGCCGATGTGAGCGCACCGGCCCCCGGCTCACCAGAGGTTGGTGAAGTTGACGACGGTGGTCGACTGGTCGATGGCCGTAAAGGCGGAGCCGTTCACCTGGGCCGTGTTGCTCTGGTTCGAGGCACCGGAGCCGACCGCCTGCTGCTGAGTGGTGGAGGAGTTGCCGTAGTTGTCGTGTCCGACCCCGCTGCGGCTGATGGTCGCCACTCCCGCGTTCGATCCGTCGTCCGCGAAGGCGCCGTTGTCCGCCGCCGCGACGCCCGTGAAGAGGGCGGCCGCGAGGGGCAGGGCTGCGACGGCGGCGAGAACGCGGGCGGTACGGATGCTTGCCATGTGAATTCCTCCATAACCGGTTGTACGCACCGGCGGTGAACCGGGATGTACGTGAAATACGGCTTGTTCCAAGGCAGTTGGCCGACCGCCTCGGAGTTGTTCACGACGTCGCGAGTCCAGAGTTGCCCACCGAATCCCCGGCGAACCACCCCGGAAGCCGTGATTCGCCCTCAAGCGTGAGGACATGTCGATAAACCCCCTTCACGCCCACTTCGCCCCCACAAAGCCCCTGCTCAGCCCCCGGCAGGCGACTCAACCCAGGCGCCGCAAGGGCTGAAGCGTTCCGGCACATTTTCGGCCAATCTCACCTGGCGCCCACCCCGCGCCCTCGCGTGTCCGGTCAGCCCTTCCTTTTTTCGAACACTCGTACGAACATGGAGTCATGGCCACCATCGACCGGCAGGCCACAACCCTGGCCCTGGCCCACGCCCTGTCCGCAGCCGAGCGCGGACTGGCGGTGATCCCGCTGTCCCGAACGAAGCTCCCGGCCCTGCGTTCCCCCCACCGCGACGACCCCGATCCCTCCCCCTGCCACGGCGAATGCGGCCGCTTCGGACACGGTGTGTACGACGCCTCGACCGACCCCCGGCGCATCCGCGAACTCTTCGCCGCCGCCCCCTGGGCCACCGGCTACGGCATCGCCTGCGGACTGCATCCGCACCACCTCATCGGCATCGACCTCGACACCAAATCCGGTACGGACTCCTCGACGGCCCTGCGCGAACTCGCGCTCCGCCACCTCTTCACGATCCCGGCCACGGTCGTCGTGATGACTCCCAGCGGCGGTCGCCATCTCTGGCTGAGCGGACCGCCGGACGTGGTCGTCCCCAACTCGGCGAGCCGCCTGGCCCCCGGCATCGACATCCGCGGCGCCGGCGGCTACCTCGTCGGCCCCGGCTCACGCACCGAACGCGGCGTGTACGCCACGGCTCCCGGCACCGCGCATCTCGCACCGGCGCCCTGCCCGCGCGAACTGCTGCGCCTGCTCATGCCCCCGCCCCGCGCGCACCACCCCACGCCTTCCGCGACCGGCCAACACGGCCAGGGGCTGGTCCAGTTCGTACTCGCCGCCCACGAAGGCCAGCGCAACACTCGTCTTTTCTGGGCCGCCTGCCGCGCCTACGAGAACGGCATCGGCCCCCAACTGACCGACCCCCTTGTCGAAGCCGCCGTCCAGACGGGCCTCACCGAACGCGAGGCCCGCTCGACGATCGCCTCCGCGGCGCGGATGACGGCCCCGTCGCCCCGCCACCGCGGTTGACCACCCCACGGCCGAAGCCACCGCGGTTGACCACCCCACGGCCGAGGCCGGCGCGGCTCAGTGCCACGCCGGCCTCGGTCGGTGTCATGGGTCGGCCAGGAGCCAGCCGGTGTCAGCCGACGGGTCAGCCGGCGAAGCGGTAGCCAAAGTTGCCACCGCCGACCGGGCCGCCGAGTGAGCCCAGGTGGAAGCTGACGGCACCGGTGCCGGTGACGCCCGACACGCCGGTCGCCAGCTTCCAGACGCGGCCCTTGTAGTGGTCTTCGCCATTGCCGCCGACGTACACCTCGGGGCTGCCGTTCCCATCGGCGTCGAGCACGGCGGCCGCGATACCGAAGTGGTCCTCGTTCTCCGAGGTGCTGGGGATGCCCTCGGCGTTCTGGGTGAACGACTGGGCGCCGCTCGTGGTGACCCCGGATGCGCTGCCGCGCAGCACGGTGATCGCGCCCGCGTGGATGCTCGCCGCCGTGCCGGAACCCGTCTCGTGCGAAACGCCGATGACCACGTCGGGATAGCCGTCCTTGTTGGTGTCGCCGATGGCCACCGCCGAGCCGAACTTGTCGCCCTCCTCGTCCGCACCGGGGACACCCGTGCTGGCCTGGGTGTAGGAACGGGCGCTCTTCGTGCTGCTCACGCCGTCCGGGCCGCCGTAGGTCACATAGATCTTGCTCTGGCCCGGATATCCGGTGACGAGGTCCTGATAGCCGTCCTTGTTCAGGTCGCCGAAGGCGGCGGGATAGTGGTTGGTGCTGAAGCTGTAGTACGAGTACGGGCCCGCGTACGTGCTGCCCTTGACCAGGCCGGTGGTCGAACCCTTGAGCACCACGCCACCCGCCGCGCCGTTGCCGCCCACGGTCTCGCCGCTCACCACGATGTCGGCGGTGCCGTCCCCAGTCATGTCACCCACATAGAGCGTGGACGTCGCGACGCCGTCCAGGGTCGGGGTGTCGCGGTGCCACACCCCGGCCGGCTTGCCGGTGGTCCGGTCGAGCGGGCCGAGCAGGACGGAGGTGCCGTAGGAGGTGCCGTTGTTGCCACGGCTGACGAAGTCGTCGATCCCGTCGCCGTTGACGTCGCCCACCCCGATGCCGCCTCCGAGCAGTTTTGGTGAGGTGGGGCTGTAGGTGCCGGTCGGCAGGGTGGTGCTCGCGCCCGTGATCCCGTTCTTGCTGCCCCAAAGGATCATGTTCTTCTCGAGCCAGTGGACGACCAGATCGTCGTACCCGTCACCGTCCAGGTCGCCGAACTCGCTGACTTCCCGCCACCTGTCGTTCTGCTCGGGATCCCCGGGAACCCCGTCCGTGGCCTTGCTGATGATGGACGCGGTGTCGTACTTCAGGCCCGTGGCGGAGCCGTAGGTAACGGTGACGACACCGGCGCTCGTAACCCCACCCACGGTCGCGGTGTGCGCTCCGACGGCGAGGTCCGCGTACCCGTCACCGTTGAAGTCGGCGAAGTTGCCCTTGCCGGCTGCCGACGCGGCACCGGCACTCGGCGCCAGGGCCGTACCGCCGAGAATCGTGGCCGCGCAGACGGCAGCCGTGATCAGCGCTCTCTCGCGCATGAGAACCCCCCCGGGTTCACAGGCGGCCCTTCCTCGGACCGCGTGAAGATCGTGTACCCCGGAGGATACGGGGCTGCAGTGACACAAGGGACGTGTCCCCGGCTCATCGGCTCTGCCCCCCGTCGGCCGACGTAGATGGCGGCGTTAGAGGTCACTTGCGAAATTGCTGGAGCAGTGTGCCGGCACTCCGGGCAGCTACCTGTGGTTCCAGGGCGACTGAAGCTCGTGCCCCATCCGTGCCCGATCGACCGGGGACTCACGGAGAGTCGCGGTCATCAGCAGGAAACGTGCATGAGGAAGGCCCTCGACCGACGTTGCTGGTCGAGGGCCTTCCATCTGCGGTGGGTGTGGGATTTGAACCCACGGTGACATCGCTGCCACGACGGTTTTCAAGACCGTTCCCTTAGGCCGCTCGGGCAACCCACCCCGCGCCGCCCACGATCGTCGGCGGCGCGGGGACAAGACTAGCCGGTCAGCTGTCGCCCTCGCGCTGCCCCAGGGTGACGTCCACGGTGTGGGTCTTGCCGTCGCGCGTGTAGGTGAGCTTGACGGTGTCGCCGGGCTGGTGGGTCCAGATCTCGCCGATCAGGGTCGGACCGCTGTCGATCACCTGGTCGTCGAGCTTGGTGATGACGTCGCCGGGCTTGAGGCCGGCCTTGTCGGCGGGCCCGTTCGGGGTGACCGCGTCCGAGCCGCTCGCGCCCTGCTCGGTGATCTTCGCGCCGCCGGTGCCCTCTTCGAGCGAGACCGACGCACCGATCACGGGGTAGACCGGCTTGCCCGTCTTGATCAGCTGCTGGGCCACGTGCTTGGCCTGGTTGATCGGGATCGCGAAGCCGAGGCCGATGGAGCCGGACTGGCTGGTGCCGCCGAAGCCGCCGCTGCTCGACGACTGAATCGCCGAGTTGATGCCGATGACCGCGCCCTGCGCGTCAAGGAGTGGGCCACCGGAGTTGCCCGGGTTGATCGAGGCGTCCGTCTGCAGGGCGCTCATGTACGAGGCCTTGCTGCTGGCACTGCCGTCACTGGAGGCCACCGGACGGTTCTTGGCACTGATGATGCCCGTGGTCACCGTGTTGGAGAGACCGAAGGGCGCGCCGATCGCGATGGTGGAGTCGCCGACGGCCACCTTGTCGGAGTCGCCGAGGGCGAGCGGCTTCAGGTCGGACGGGGCGTTCTTGAGCTTGATGACCGCGACGTCGTAGCCCTGCGCGTGGCCGACCACCTCGGCGTTGTACTTCTTGCCGTCGGGGAAGGTGGCGGTGAGCTTGCCGCCGTCGACCGCGTCCGCCACGACGTGGTTGTTGGTGAGGATGTGGCCCTGGGTGTCGAACACGAAACCGGTGCCGGTGCCACCCTCGCCGTTCGTGCTCTCGGCCTCGATGGTGACGGTGCTCGGCAGCGCCTTGGCGGCCACGTTCGCGACCGTGCCCGAGGCGCGCTTCACGTCGCCGCTGCCGCTCGGGGCGGAAACCGTCGTCGAGTCGGTGCCGTTGTTGTCGTTGTTCCTGGCCAGCGAGTAACCGATGCCGCCGCCGACACCGCCCGCGACCAGCGCGGCCACCAGGATCGCGGCGACCAGGCCGCCGCGCCCGTTCTTGGGCTTCGGCGCGGGCTGCTGGTAGGAGGAACCCCAGCCGCCGGCCCCCGAGCCACCACCGTCCGCGTACGACGGAACGGCAGGCGGCGGAGGCGGCCAGCCCGCCTCGGCCGCGGAGCCGGGGGCTCCGGTGCCCTGTCCGTGCGGGTCGGCGCCCTGTCCGGCTCCGACGGACGCATACGCCGGCTGCTCCGCGAGCGCCGGTGCCTGCTCCGGCGCGCCGGGGGCGCTCGGAGGCACCGCCGGGATCGGGGCGGTCGGTGCGCCCCCCTCGGGCGCAACGTTCTGCGCGGAAGCAGCGGGAGTGTCCACCGGCACAGGAGGTGCGGACGGGGCCGGGGGTACTGCGGTGCCCTCGTTCTCGGTGCTCACAGCTCTTCTCCTCGATCCACGGCTGTTGTTCTCGGTCGCACTCGGTCACGCTCACTCACGCTTGTCGACGGTCCGGCGCGATTCAGCTGTGCATGTGCATGTGTACGCCGTCAGCTTTTCCCACCGGCCGTCAGAGCACCATAAGCGGTGGCTGTGGGTCCGGGACCATCCTTTATAACGGACACGTCCGGCGAAATACATACATTCCTGACGTCTCAGACCTCACGTCCGCCCCGCGACGGTGGCACCATGACGCGGTGACCCTCGCACGACAGCACCCGATTCAGGTCGTCGCCCACCGGGGTGCCTCCGAAGAGGCCCCCGAGCACACCCTGTCCGCGTACAAGAAGGCGATCGAGGACGGTGCGGACGCCCTCGAGTGCGATGTACGGCTGACCGCGGACGGCCATCTCGTCTGTGTTCACGACCGCCGCATCAACCGTACGTCCAACGGCCGCGGAGCGGTCTCGGCTCTGGAGCTCGCCGAGCTCGCCGCGCTGGACTTCGGCGCCTGGAAGAACCGCGACGAGTCCCCCGACTGGGAGTACGGCCCAGGGGACCCGGAGGACACCTCCGTCCTCACCCTGGAGCGGCTGCTCGAACTCGTCGCCGACGCGGGCCGCCGCGTCGAGCTGGCCGTCGAGACGAAGCACCCGACCCGCTGGGCGGGCCAGGTCGAGGAGCGGCTGCTGGTCCTGCTGAAGCGTTTCGGCCTGGACGCCCCGGAGTCCGCGGCCGAGTCGCCCGTACGCGTCATGAGCTTCTCGGCACGCTCGCTGCACCGCGTCCGCGCCGCGTCCCCGAACTTGCCCACGGTCTATCTGCTGCAGTTCATCTCGCCCCGGTTGCGCGACGGACGGCTTCCGGCGGGTGTCCGGATCGCGGGCCCCTCGATGCGGATCGTACGCAGTCACCCCGCGTACATCGAACGACTGAAACGAGCCGGACACCAGGTACACGTCTGGACCGTGAACGAGCCAGAGGACGTCGATCTCTGCGTTGAGCTGGGGATCGACGCCATCATCACCAACCGCCCGCGCGCGGTGCTGCGCCAGCTGGGCCGCTGACTTCGGGGCACCGCTTCCAGGACGCCGCCTTCGGAACCCCGGACTCCGACGTCGAATTCAGGCCACGCGATTACAGGGAGTGCACCGGCGCGTTCGTTCTGTATTCGAACGTTACGAGTGCGTCAGCAGACGTGGATTGGCCGGTTTCCGGTCCAGCCCAGAGGGGCATCCACACCGTGGCGTGGGGCAAAGGAGGTCTCGGGGGTGGCGTTGGTGGTGGCACAGGAGGTGCCCACGTCGTCGAGCATGGCCGTACCCCATGGCCCTGCGGGCGTGGGGGAAGCAAGACACCGGATGCGTGATCAATTGCGCTCCAGTGGCGTGGCTGAATCGGTCATCGACGATGCCGTACTGATCCTTTCCGAACTACTGAGCAACGCGTGCAGGCACGGCAGGCCGCTGGGCGACGCCCTGGCCGGCGACGGCGACGTCCGGGCCGCGTGGCGCATCGATCCGTTCGGAAGACTCACCGTCGAGGTGACGGACGGCGGTGGTCCGACCCGCCCGGTTCCGGCCACGCCCTCGGTCACCGCACACGGCGGCCGCGGGCTGAACATCATCACGGCGCTCGCCAAGGACTGGGGCGTGCGGGACGACGCCCGCGGCGAGGTCACGGTCTGGGTCGTCGTCCAGGAAGACGTGGGCGACACGACGGCCGCGCGTCGGCGTGACGATTTCGCTACGCGCGTCGCGTCACCGACCGTGTCGGCGACACCCGACCTGGACTTCGCGGACGCCTTCGACGACCTGGACTGAACCCGACCGCGCCGCGCCGAGCGGGCTCGACTCGCCACGACACCGACCCCGACCGAAGCGTCCGTTCCGGGACGACTCGGTGCGTTGTCCACAGGGTCCCATCAGCTCTCGTACGAACGGCTAGGCTCGCGCCCGTACGAGACGAGCCGTGATCGGGAGACACCCACGATGGCCAAGAAGCGACCCCAGACGAAGGCCAAGCAGCCGCAGCTGAAGGACGGCGGCGAGATCCCGGTTGTCGGCGCTCGCGAGCCCTGCCCCTGCGGCAGTGGCCGCCGCTACAAGGCCTGTCACGGCCGAGCGGCCGCGCACGCCGTGACCGAGCTGGTGCACCGCCCCTTCGAGGGCCTGCAGGGCGAGGGCGACTGGGTCGCGCTGCGCGAGCTGGTGCCCGCCGCGACGGTCGAGCTGAAGCTCAAGGAGAAGCTCCCCGAGGACGTCCCCTCGGTCACGCTCGCCACCGTCCTGCCGATGGCATGGCCCGCGCTGCGCCGCGACGACGGCTCGGTCCTGCTCGGCCTGCAGAACGACACAGCGTCCGGTGACATCAGCCGCGATCTGGCCGACACACTCCAGCGCGCGCTCACCGCGCAGCCCGGCACTCCGGTCGAGGGCCGGCGGGCCCCGGCCGGCGGTCCGCGGCTGCAGGACGTGCTCGACCCCGAAGGCGCGTTCGAGCCAGTTGTGCACGCGGGCTTCGAATTCTGGGTCCCGGACGCGGAGAACGCGACGCCGGAGGTGACCGCCTCCCTGGAGCGGGCCAACGCCGCCGCCATCCCGACCGTGAAGCTTTCCGGGGTCGACGCCGCCTACTGGTGCGAGACCCCCGACAAGAACCACCTCCGCTGGGTCATGCCCTACCCGGAGGAGCACCTTCTGGACGCGCTGGCGCGGCTGCACGCGGCCGGTCGGTCGAGCCTCGGGGAGGGCACCCGACTGGTCGGCTCCTTCCGCGCCCACGGGCTCACGGTGCCGGTCTGGGACCTGCCGACGGGCGTCACGGCGGACGACATCGAAAAGCCGGCGGCCGAGTTCGCCGAGCGCCTCGCCACCGCTCTGGCCACGGACGCACCGCTCACCGCGGACGAGCGCCGCGCGCGCGGCGGCCTCACCAACCGACAGGTGACTCTCAGCTGACGCACAGACTGGGGAACTGACCGGCCGGTCAGCCGGTCAGGACCTCACAAACGGGTGACTCCTGTCACAACTCGCCGTTGTGACAGGTAAATCCGTGTCCGAATAGCCGAGATCGAATTTGCGAACCGCCGATCTCTTGTTACCGTTCGAGTAGCCCGGTTGCTGGTGCATCCCCCGTCGCCAGCAGCCGGGTCTTTCCATGCGCGCGATCCCTTGCGACGTCAACGGCCTTGCTACAGGCCCGAGTTGCTCCCCGAACGCAGCAACAGCGGCCCATGGGCCGCGGTACCTTTCGCGAACTCCGCGACCGCCGTGTAGCCCCCGACATCGCCCGTCGTCCGCTCCCTGGGCGTCTCGCACACCCCTGGATCGTCCTCCGCGCCCACCGCGCAGTTCATCTGCACCGTGCGGCCGCCAGGCCCCATGAGGCTCAGTACGGAGCTCAGCTCGTCGCCGCTCGCGTTGCGGTAGTAGGTGCGCGCCCAGGTGTCCTCACCCTCTGTGAGGACACAGGTCTGCGCCTCGATGCCGTCGGGCGAGGAGAGTTCGGGTCCGCACCGGGCGGCGGTGGCGAGGCCGAGACCGAGCAGCAGGGGAGAGTGCGTGGGCTCGGGAGCCTGCGGTCGGTCATCGGCACGCGCGGACCCGCGTACGTCTCCGGGGGCCGCGTCGCCCACAGGACCGGCGGACGCCACAGTGAGCGGCAGGGCGACGATGAACGCCACGACGCCTGCCAGCGCCACCAGGCGAACTCTTCGGGGGTCTGGGGGGCACCCCCCGGAATGACGCAGCATAGGGCGGACGATAACGAGCGGGAGCGGGCGTTCGGTTCGCCGCGCGCCCGACACCCCTACAACTCGGGTGCGCTCACACCCGTACGAGTGAGGGCCTCCACCACGGCGTCCACGACGGCCTCGACATCGGGCACCCAGGGGGCGGCCGAGCCGGGCAGCGGGGCACGCTCCCAGCGGATCTGGCCCTGGCCGGTCTCGGACGGCGGCAGCGCGATGTAGCCGCCCTCGCCGTGGAAGCGGAGGGAGCCGGGCACGAAGTCCTTGGCGTAGAGCAGCTCGCCGAGCTGCTCCATGGAGTAGGGCGCGACGAGGATCGACCAGCGCGCGGGGGATGCGACGACGGGGCCGAGGCGCATGCCCTTGCGGTCGAGGACGTCGAGGGCGCGAGCCGCCGCGAGAGCGGGCAGGCTCACCGCGCAGGGAGCCGAGCCGCCGGTGGCCAGCACGATGGGTGCCGACGGACGGTTGGTCCACCACCAGCGCACCATGCGCTCGTCGGTGGTGGCCGCGAGGAGACCGGGGTCGAAGGGATGGGCGCCGGGCACCGTGCACTCCGGGTCGGGGCATCCGCAGCGGGCGCGCCCCTGCGGGTCCGCCGCCACACCCGGGAGTACGGGCCACCGCCATTCGGTCGCGAAGGTCAGGGCCGCGCCGAGCACCTCAGGCCTCCCGTTGTTTCGCCTGGACAGGAGCCTGCGTCGCCTTCCGAGGATCTCGCGCATGAGCGCTCGTTCCTTTCCGTTGCACGCCTGGCAACACCGAGGACCACATCACACCATGTGTCGATCACTTCACTGTGCGTACCTGCTGGCGCATCACACCCCTGCTGGAGGCAAGGGGAACCCCTCTGGGTCGAGCGTTTGGCTGCGTCCGCGTCCATACTGCGTCTGTCTAAAGCATGGGCATGGCGTGGGGTGGCGGCGCCTGGCGTTTTGCTGTCCCGCGTATTTCTTGCCGCCTCCACCACGGGAGGATGGGGCACGGTCGTCGGTGGTTAAGACGCCCGGGTCCACTGCCAGGTTCCGGGCTGATCTCAACCACCCCTGGCCTTCTCCGAGTACGTACCCATCACGACCGCTGTGACGCTCCGTCGAACTAGGCCAGTCGACCTCAATAAGCCGTTGCCCGAGTCAGTTTTAAGCCAACTTTGCTTTCCCGCAAGGGTTACCGACAGTCTCATGGACACCAGGAATCCCAGCAGGACAATGCTGGACATCCCCTCACGAGTGCGTGTACATGTGGAGACACTGCTAGCGCCGCAGAACGACATGGGGGTTTGCGATGCTATCGAGCAATACGCACCGGTCGGAAAGCCGGACGTCATGAACGCCCCTCACCTTCCGAAAGTGGCTGGAATCGATTCAACGGTTCCCTCGCCCGCACACACTGTCGCGCCGACGCCTGCCGCCACGGGTGTCTCTTCGGCCACCTCTTCCACCGGCGCCGGAGCCGTACTCCAAGATCGCCTCGCCGGGTGGGTCTCGGATCTCACCACGCTCCACGAACTCACCGAGCGCCTGGCGCGCACCGCGACACTGAGCGACGCGCTGCAGGAACTGCTGCGCGCCGGAGCCGCCCTCGTCGGCGCCCGGCGCGGCCTCGTCGTGATGGAACCGGGCGACGGACTCGGCCCCGACACCACGATCGGCCTCGGCCTCGCCCGGGCGGATCTCGGCCACATCGAGACCGTGCCGCGCAGCTCCATGTCGTACGGAAAGATCCTGGACGGACTGCCGGGCGGCGAGGGCGAGATCACCCAGCCGGATCTCTTCTCCGAGGACGGCCTCGACCCCCGCCACCGCGAGGTGGCCGCCCGGCTCGGCTACGCCGCGAGCTACGCACTCCCCCTGACCACCGAGGCGGCGGGCCGACTGGGCGCCGCCGTATGGCTCTACGACGAGCCCGCCGAACCGGTCGAGCGCCAGCGCCATCTCATCGGCCTCTACGCCCGGTACGCGACCGAGCACTTGGCACGGCTGGTGGAACTGGAGCGCACGCGCGCGTGCGTGACGACGATCTCCGAGGAGCTGCTCCCCCCACGGCTTCCCCGGGTCTCCGGCGTCCAGCTCGCCGCACGGCACCGCACGGGCCCCCGCGGCGGCGGCGACTGGTACGACGCCTTGCCGCTGCCCGACGCAGCGCTCGGCCTCGCGGTCGGCTCGGTCACCGGGTCCGGGCCCAGCGCGGTCGCCGCGATGGGCCGGCTGAGGGCGTCCCTGAGGGCGTACGCCGTGATGGAGGGCGAAGACCCCGTCGCCGTCCTGTCCGACCTCGAACTGCTGCTGCGGCTGACCGAGCCCGCCCGCTCCGCGACCGCCCTGTTCGCGTACTGTGAGCCCGCGCTGCGCAAGCTCACGCTGGCCGGTGCCGGACACAGCCCGCCGCTGGTGATCGGCGCGCGGCGCACGGAGTTCGTGGAGACCTCCCTGTCGGCCCCCCTGGGGATGCTCGCCTGCTGGGAGGCGCCGAGCGTCGAACTGACCGCCGGGCCGGGCGAGACCGTGCTGCTCTACACCGACGGCCTGCTGCACCGCACCGGTGACCCCATGGACCGCGCCTTCGCCCGGCTGCACGCGGCGGCGGCGAGCGTCCCCCGGGCGCTGCGCGAGGACCCGGGCGCGATCGCCGATCACGTCCTTCGGAGTGTGCTGCCGGACGGACTCGACGAGGCCGACAGCGAAGAGGACGTCGTACTTCTGGCGGCGCGTTTCGAGTGAGCCGTACGTAACAGGTCTTCCGGCCCTGGGCCCCCTTCAGTACGACCGTACGATGGTGGGGGTCCAGAGTCGTATCTAGGAGGCAGACCGTGTCGGAGGCGCTCAACCCGGAGACCCCGGAAGCCGTACTCGACGACGCCGCTGACGAAGCGGGCGAAGAGGAGCCGATCAAGCAGCGCAAGAACGGCCTGTACCCGGGCGTGTCCGACGAGCTGGCCGAGAACATGAAGTCCGGTTGGGCCGACACGGAACTGCGCGGCCTGGAGCCGATCGCACAGGCCGAGTACACCGCCGCCCGCCGCGCCGCGCTCTCCGCGCGCTTCCCGGGCGAGCGCCTGGTGATCCCCGCGGGCAACCTGAAGACCCGCTCGAACGACACGGAGTACCCCTTCCGTGCCTCGGTCGAGTACGCGTACCTCACCGGCAACCTGACCGAGGACGGCGTCCTGGTCCTGGAGCCGACCACTTCCCCGAATGGGAAGGGCAGCCACAAGGCGACGATCTACCTGCTGCCGCGCTCCGACCGGGAGAACGGCGAGTTCTGGCTCTCCGGCCAGGGCGAGCTGTGGGTCGGCCGCCGCCACTCCCTCGCCGAGGCCGAGCAGCTGTACGGCATCCCGGCCTCGGACGTGCGCGAGCTGGCCGGCAAGCTGAAGGAAGCCACCGGTCCCGTCCGTGTCGTGCGTGGCTACGACGCCGGTATCGAGGCGGCCCTGACCGACAAGGTGACCGCCGAGCGCGACGAGGAGCTTCGGGTCTTCCTCTCCGAGGCACGGCTGGTCAAGGACGCGTTCGAGGCCGGCGAGCTGCAGAAGGCCGTCGACTCGACGGTGCGCGGCTTCGAGGACGTCGTACGGGTCCTGGACAAGGCCGAGGCGACCAGCGAGCGCTACATCGAGGGCACCTTCTTCCTGCGCGCGCGGGTCGAGGGCAACGACATCGGCTACGGCTCGATCTGCGCCGCGGGGCCGCACGCCTGCACGCTGCACTGGGTGCGCAACGACGGCCCGGTCCGCTCCGGCGACCTGCTGCTGCTCGACGCGGGCGTGGAGACACACACGCTCTACACCGCCGACGTCACGCGCACGCTGCCGATCAACGGCACGTACACGGAGATCCAGAAGAAGATCTACGACGCCGTGTACGAGGCCCAGGAGGCCGGTATCGCGGCCGTGCAGCCGGGCGCCAAGTACCGCGACTTCCACGACGCGGCGCAGCACGTGCTGGCCGAGAAGCTCGTCGAGTGGGGTCTGGTCGAGGGCCCGGTCGAGCGCGTCCTGGAACTGGGCCTGCAGCGCCGCTGGACCCTGCACGGCACCGGCCACATGCTCGGCATGGACGTCCACGACTGCGCCGCCGCGCGGACCGAGACGTATGTCGAGGGCACGCTGGAGCCGGGCATGTGCCTGACCGTCGAGCCGGGCCTGTACTTCCAGGCGGACGACCTGACGGTGCCGGAGGAGTACCGCGGCATCGGCGTCCGGATCGAGGACGACATTCTGGTCACCGAGGACGGCAACCGGAACCTGTCGGCGGGGCTCCCGCGCCGCTCCGCCGAGGTCGAGGCCTGGATGGCATCCCTGAAGGGCTGACATAGTGCCCCGCGAGGGCTGATACGAGACTGATGGCCGGGTGCCCTTCTGGGTACCCGGCCATTGGTGTGTCCAGAGGGCTTCCGGTGGCCCCCTGGTTTTTGGTGTGCCTAGGGGGGCGGCTTTTCGTGGACGACTTCTGGTCCGGCGTCGGCGTGGACCTGCATCTGGAACCGGACGCCGCTGCGGGGCGCAGGGCCGGGCTCGAGCGCGCTCTGCGGGACGCCGTGCGCGACGGGCGGCTCGCTCCGGGCACCCGGCTGCCCGCGACCCGGCGGCTCGCGGCCGAGCTGGGCATCTCGCGCGGGACGGCGAAGGGGGCGTACGACCAGCTGATCGCCGAGGGGTATTTGACGGCACGGCAGGGGTCGGGCACCGAGGTCGCCCGGTTGCCGGCCACCTCTTTGGAGGCGCCGGGCGCGCGTGCACGCGCGCGTGCACCGCGTTTCGATCTGCGCCCCGGCAGCCCGGACGTCGGTACGTTCCCGGCGGCGGCCTGGCTGCGGTCCCTGCGCCGGGCGATCGCGACGGCACCCTCCCTGGCGTACGACTACGGGGATCCGCGCGGCCGGATCGAACTGCGGACGGCGCTGTCGGGCTACCTCGGGCGGGCACGGGGGGTGAGCGCGCCGCCTGAGCGGATCGTCATCACTTCGGGGTACGTACAGGGGCTCGCGCTCCTCACGCGGGTGCTGAACGGCGGGGCGCTCGCCATGGAGGACCCGGGGCTGCCGTTCCACCGGGATGTGGTGCGCAGGAGCGGCGGAACCGTGGTGCCGCTGCCGGTCGACGAACGGGGCGCCTGTCCGGGCGAGCTGGACGCCGTGCGCGCGGACGCGGTCGTCGTCACGCCGGCGCACCAGTACCCGACCGGCGTGACCCTGCACCCCGAACGGCGGCGGGCACTCACCGACTGGGCACGCGCGCGTGCCGGACTGATCGTCGAGGACGACTACGACGGGGAGTTCCGCTACGACCGGCAGCCGGTCGGCGCCCTCCAGGGGATGGCGCCGGGCCATGTCGTGTACCTGGGCACGGCCTCCAAGACGCTCGGGCCGGCACTGCGCCTCGGCTGGATGGTGCTGCCGCCGCACCTGGTCGACGCGGTCGCCGACATCAAACTGCACAGCGACCATCACACCGAGTCCATCGGCCAGTTGGCGCTCGCCGAGATGATCGACAGCCACGCCTACGACCGCCATGTGCGCGCGTGCCGGCTGCGGTACCGGCGGCGCAGGGACCAGCTCCTGGACCGGCTGGGGGCGCGCAGAAGCGTACGGGGGATCGCCGCCGGGCTGCACGCGTTGGTGGAGGTGGCGGACGAGGCGGAGGTACTGGCCCGTGCGGAGGAGGAGGGGCTCGTGGTCGGGCATCTCGGGGACCACTGGCACGCGCCCGGTGAGGGGCGCCCGCAGGGGCTGGTCGTGGGGTACGGGACGCCTCGGGAGCGGCTGTATCCCGAAGCGTTGGAGGTGTTGGGGCGAGTGCTGGACGAGGTGTGAGCCCGGGCCGGAGCTGACGGATGTCATGGGAGGCCATGGATTGGGTCATGAAAAGACGTGAGAAATGGGCCTGTTGAGCGATCCAACCGGCCCATAGCGTCGGAGACATGACGAATCCGGCAGCACTTCCCACGTCGAGCCGCCTTGTTCCTCCCGCCGGCCCGCAGCGCGTGCTGGCCCTCGCCCAGCTGGGCAACTCCGTGGGGGACGGCGCCTATTACGTGACGTCCGCTCTGTACTTCACGCATGTCGTGGGGCTCGCCCCCGCGCGCGTGGGTCTCGGGCTGACCGTCGCGTGGGCGGTCGGCTCCCTGGTGGGGGTGCCGCTGGGCCGGCTCGCCGACCGGCGCGGGCCGCGTGGCACGGCGGCATTGCTGGCGCTGGCGACCGCGGCGGCGGTGGCGTCCTTCCTGGTCGTCCGCGGCTTCGTCCCCTTCGTCCTCGCTGCGTGCGCGTACGCGTCCGCGCAGTCGGGCCTCGCGGCGGCCCGGCAGGCGCTGCTCGCGGGGCTGGTGCCGGCCGGGGAGCGGACCGGGCTGCTCGCCCATCTCCAGTCGACGCTCAACGCCGGTCTGGCGGTGGGCGCGGGCCTCGGCGGGCTCGCGCTGCACGCGGGGACCCGGGCCGCGTATCTCGGGGTGTTCGCGCTGGACGCGGTGAGCTTCCTGCTGTGCGCGGCGCTGCTGTTGCGGCTGCCGTCGCCGGCGGCCGCGGCACCCGTGGCCGTGCGCCGGGGGCAAGGACTCGGCGTCCTGCGCGACGGCCCGTACGTGTTGGTCACGTTCCTCAACACCGTGCTGCTGCTGCGGATGCCGCTGTTGAGCCTCGGCATCCCGCTGTGGATCACGGAGCGCACCGAAGCGCCCGCCTGGCTGGTCTCCGCGCTGTTCGTGCTCAACACGGGTGCGGTGATGGTCTTCCAAGTACGGATGGCCCGCGGTGTCACGGACCTCGCGACCGCCACGCGCGCGATACGCCGCTCCGGGCTCGTCATGCTGGCGTCCTGTGCGGTCTTCGCCCTGTCGTCCGGCGCCACCCCGCTTGTCGCCGCCGGGATCCTCGTGGCGGGCGCGGTCCTGCAGGTCATGGCCGAGATGCAGCAGTCCGCGGGCTCCTGGCAACTGGCCTTCGGCCTCGCCCCGTCCGACCGCATGGGCGAATACCAGGGCTTCTTCGGCACCGGCGTCACCGTGGCCCGCACCATGGGCCCACTCGTCCTGATGACCCTGCTGGTGAGCTGGGGGACTCCGGGGTGGCTGCTGCTGGGGGGCTTGATGGTGGGGGCTTCGTACGGGATGGGGCCGGCGACAACGTGGGCTGCCACGAGGCGCGTCGGCGATCTGCCGTACACAACCGCGGGCAATCGGTCCGTGGGGGCCGCAACCCACGCGTCCTAGCTGCGGCCATTGTTGCGCCCGGGGCGACAGCCGTCCGAGCTGCGGGCAATCGCGCCGCAGGGCCCGCAACCCCACTCGTCCAAGCTGCGGGCAATCGTGCCGCAGGGCCCGCAACCCCACTCGTCCAAGCCGCGGGCAATCGCACCGCAAGGGCCACAGCCCCACCCGTCCAAGCCGCGGGCAATCGCGCCGCAGCGCCCGCGCCGTCCCAAGGGAGTGGCACCTGCTCAGCACCGGTGAGTGGCACCCTGCCGGCACCGATCAGCGGCACCCACTTCGAGCTCAGCCCCTGTGCCGGTTGCCCCTCAGGCAGCCCGCACCGAAGAGGCGACCACCACCGGCAAGGAGTCCACGAACAGCGCCCCGGCAAGAAGCACCCCGCTCCCACGCGGGCTCCACGCGCGTGCGTGCAGGTCGTCGTCGAAGGCGTACAACGCATCGCGACCCGCCTCCGTGAAGGTCCCGCCCGCTTCCAGCACTCCACGGGCACCCGCCTGGACATGGCGAAGCCCGAGAGGACCTGCGGTGTACAGCAACTCCGTGTCCTGGAGGGTGGACATGACGGTGAGAAGGGCGTCGAGCCGGGCGTACGGTTCGGGCGCACCGGCCGTGCGGGCCGCGGCGAGCGCGTCCAACGCCCGCCGCACGTGGGGGAATCCCGCTCGCGCCTCCCCCCGAGCCCCCGCGGCACCGTACTTCGCCGATACGGACGACCCCCGGGAGGGCCGCCGCGGTGCCCGTCGGTCGGCGTGCGCCGCGATCCGCTTGGCGCTCGCGGCGACGTCGTTCCCCCTGGCACGGGGGTTCAGGGCCGCGCCCGCGACCAGGAGCCCGAGGGCCCACAGGGCGCCGCGGTGACCGCCACCCGCCAGGGCCACCGAGTGCTCGGTGGACCGGCCGATCGCACCCAGCTCCGCACGGAGTTCGGGCGTGGGGTGGCCGGTACGGCGGGCGGCGGCGGCCATGGCCGCGAGGCCGGGTGTCAGCGCCTTGGCCGACCAGCGCAGGGAGCAGTGGTCCTGGCGGGTGGTGCGGGCGCCGAGATCGCGCGGGTCGGGCAGTCCGGGCTTGGGGGCCAGCTCCAGCTGCCACGTCAGCGCGGCCACCGCGGCCTGCGCCAGCGTCTCGTCCTCGCGGCTGCTCATCGGCGTACCTTACGAGGACGCCGAGGCGGACGGGGAAGCGCTGTCGCTCGGGGCGTCGCTCGGCGGGGTACCGGTCGGGGCGTCGCTCGGAGCGCCGCTCGGAGGCGTGCCGCCACCGCCGCTGCCCGCGCCGGTGTTCTCCACGTCCGGGTCGATGCCGAGGGTGATGAACCCCTTGTAGCCCTTGGACGGGTCCTTCTTGTGCACGGCCTTGAGGGTGAGCAGACCTCGTCGGCGAACGCCGCCTGGTATCCGGCGACCGCGAGGCCACCGGCGGCGACCGTGCCTCCGGCCACCGCGATGGCGCGGCGCCGGGTGATCGACTTGTCTTTGTGGCTTCCCGTCATGCTGGGAAATTAGGAACGTCAGCCCTCAAAGACATGGGGGTGCACTGTGATTGACCTATGGACTCTGAGAAAGCTGAAGGAGGCAGGGTTGACTTCCATATTGCGCAGCGGCACCAAGGGGGGTTCCACCGCTGCTCAGAGCCTTAGGCCGTCAGCAAAGAAGGGTCCTTCTTCCACTTGAGGATCTTGTCGAAGCTGACCACGGCGCCGCCTCGCCCCGGCTCATTGCCGATGTGGACGTGGTCGGCGAGCTCGTGGATCAGGCACAGGCCGCGCCCGTGCTCGGCGTCGCCGCGCGCCTGACGCAGGGGGGTGAGGGCACGGCCGGCCGGGAAACCCGGGCCGGAATCGACGACTTCGATGCGGCACTTCTCGCCGTCGAGGTAGGCGGTCACCCGGTAGGCCTCGGACGAGGCGCCGTGCGCCGAGTCCCCGCCGTGCTCGACGGCGTTCGCACAGGCCTCGCTGAGGGCGACGGACAGGTCGTAGGAGACGTCCGGGTCGACGCCCGCGCTCTCCATCGTGCCGAGCAGCAGGCGTCTGGCGAGCGGAACGCTCGCAGCTTCGCGCCGCAAATGGAGTGACCACCAGATGCTCATGCTCCAGCCTCCCGGCCGCGGCTCGACATACCGTTACGTATTGCCGCAAGCACCCGGACGCAATCGCCCACTTGACGTGATACCGCCCATACGGCGGACGCGCGCGCGACAGAGGTCGGTGTATGTGCGTTCGGCTTGCCCCAGATAGTGATCTTGTGGGCCGAACGTCACCTTGCGGACCTGCCGTATGCAGGGGGCGGAGCCAGTGCGATGATGAGCGCGCCATGACTGCCCCCCACCAGCGCGCGGCGCGCTCCGGACACGGTCTCCGGACGGTGCGCTCCGGACGCGATCTTCGGATCCTGCGGGCCGCGGTGTTCGCCGCGGTCTGCGTCGTGCTGGCCGCGGCCGGTCATGGGCTCGCCTCCTGCGCCACGGTCCCGCTGTGGACGCTGGGCGCCGGATTCCTCGCGGTCTTCGCCGTCGCCGCCGCGCTCGCGGGGCGTGAACGTACGCTGCCGGGCATCGTGGCGCTCCTCGCGGTCGGACAGACCGTGCTGCACACGCTCTTCGGACTCGGCCAGCACGCCGGTACGCCGTCCATGGGGTCCATGGCTTCGGGCATGTCGATGTCCGACACCTCGCTCGTCGAGCGGGCCGCACGCCTCGTGTGCGGCACGACCGCGGCGGCGATCAGCCCCGCGCAGGCCCAGAAGATGCTCGGCGACGCGCGGATCGACACGGCCATGACGCCGTCCATGCACCATCCGGCGGACGCCATGTCGGCCACCGCGGGCTCCTCGATGTCGGTGCTGCCCTCCCTGCCGATGGTGCTCGCACACGTCGTCGCGGCCGTCGCCGCGGGTTGGGTGCTGCGCCGCGGGGACATGGCGCTGCTGCGTCTCATGCGGCTGTCCGCGCACGGGGTTGCGGAAGGGGCGCTCGTACGGTCCTTGCGCTCCGCGTTCGCTCTCGTACGCGCCGTGCGTACGGGACTTCCCGGTGCGCCCGCCGTGGCGCGCACCCCGCGCACCGCACTCCTCGCGCCTCCGAAGCCGCGTACGACCGCACTTCAGCACACCGTCATCCGGCGCGGGCCGCCCTCCTCCACCGCACTCGTTCTCGCCGCCTGACACGACGCACCACTCCACCGAGGGGCTGCCGTCGTGCGGCACGCGCGCGTGCCCGCCTTTTTCGGTGACCCGCTCTGGGAGACGTTTCGCTCACCCCAGAGGCACCGGTCCGCACGCGCACCCCTCTTCCTCACTGGACTCATCGCTCAAAGTGGAGTGTTTCCTGTCATGAAGGCTTCCCGTATCGCCGCGGCCGGTGCCGTCGCCGCCTCGACCGTGGTCGTCCTGTCCGCCCCCGCCTTCGCGCACGTCAGCGTGCAGCCGGAGGGCCCCGCAGCCAAGGGTGGCTACGCGGTCGTCGACTTCAAGGTCCCGAACGAGCGCGACGACGCCTCGACCACCAAGCTCGAGGTCAACTTCCCGACCGACCACCCGCTGGCCTCGGTGATGCCGCAGCCGATGGAGGGCTGGACCGTCAACGTCACCAAGTCCAAGCTGGACAAGCCGCTGGAGATGCACGGCGAGAAGATCTCCGAGGCCGTCACCAAGGTCACCTGGACCGCCGACGGCAAGGGCATCGAGCCCGGCTACTTCCAGAAGTTCCCGCTCTCCATCGGCGCGCTGCCCGAGGACGCGGACGAACTCGTCTTCAAGGCGATCCAGACGTACTCCGACAAGGAGGTCGTGCGCTGGATCGAGCCGCAGAAGGAGGGCGCCGAGGAACCCGAGAACCCGGCTCCGGTGCTGACGCTGTCCGCCGCCTCCGAGGACGAGCACTCTCACGGTGCGTCGAACGCCGAGGACGCCTCCGACGACTCCAAGGCGGCCGCCGAGGACACCACCGCCGCGTCCTCCTCCGACAGCAGTGACACCACCGCACGGGTGCTCGGTGTCGTGGGCATCGTCGTCGGCGTGGCGGGCGTGGCGTTCGGCGTCGTGGCCAGCCGTCGGCGTACCAACGCCTGAGGCCCTACCGCTTTCGGTGCGCACCGGGACGTCGTACGACATCTCCGCGACGAACGGGGTACGACCTCGCCGTTCGGGCGTCGTACGACCCCGGTGCGCACCGGAGTTCTCACATCTGGGACATTTTTCTATGCGCAAGAAGACGTATGCCGCGGCCGCCCTGTTCGCCGCCGCCGCTCTGACCCTCTCCGCCTGCGGCAGCGGCGACGACAGCAACAAGCCGATCGCCGACGTATCCGCCGAGGCCGGCTCCGGCAAGGTCGCGACCATCCTCGACAAACCGTTCGAGAAGCCGGACCTCGTGCTCACGGACACGCACGGCAAGAAGTACGACCTGCGCGCGCAGACCAAAGGCCGGCCGACGCTGATCTACTTCGGCTACACCCACTGCCCCGACGTCTGCCCGCTGACGATGAACAACCTCGCCGTGGCCAAGAAGCAGCTGCCCAAGGCCCAGCAGGACAAGCTCCGCGTCGTGTTCGTCACCACCGACCCGGACCGTGACACGCCCTCCGCGCTCGGCACGTGGCTCAAGGGCATCGACTCCGACTTCGTCGGCCTGACCGGCGACTTCGCCACGATCCAGGCCGGTGCCCGCACCCTGGGCATCTCGATCGAGCCGACGTCGAAGGACAAGAACGGCAAGCTCGTCTCCGTGCACGGCACCCAGGTCATCGCGTTCTCGCCGAAGACCGACGGGGGCTATGTGCTGTACGGCGAGGACGCCACGGTCGACGACTACACCAAGGACCTCCCCAAGATCATCAGGGGAGAGAACCCGTGAGGCGTCCCGGCCGTCCTTCGCGGTCTCTCGCCGGATGCGCGACGGTCATAGCCGCGATCGTGACGCTGGCGGGCTGCGGCTCCGGCGGCAATGACTCCTCGGCCGAGCCCGAACTGAAGGTCACCGGCGCCTACATGCCCGCCCCGAGCATGGACTCCATGGCGGCCGGCTTCTTCACCGTCACCAACTCCGGTGGCGCCGACACCCTGACCTCGGTCAGCAGCGACCTCTCGGACGACATCACACTGCATTCCACCAAGGGCGGCGCGATGGAGGAGGAGAAGTCCTTCGCGATACCCGCGGACGGCAGGCTCGACTTCGCGAGCGGCGGCAACCACCTCATGTTCGAAAAGCTCACCCACAAGCCGAAGCAGGGCGAGAAGGTGTCCGTGGAGCTGCACTTCGCCAAGTCCGGCACCGTGAAGATCTCCATGCCGGTGAAGTCCGCGACGTACACCCCGAAGACCGGGCACTGAGGGAGGGATCACCTTGACGCAGACCATCGCCTCCCGCTTCCGGAACTTCCAGGGTCTCAGGAACTTCCGGACCCTCTTGCTGCTGTTCCTCGCCGTCTCCGGCGCGCTCCTGGCCGGCGCGACGCCCGCCTCCGCGCACGCCGCGCTGACCGGCAGCGACCCGAAGCAGGGGTCGGTGGTCGACAAGGCGCCCACCCAGGTCTCGCTCACCTTCTCCGAGAAGGTCGCGATGAACGACGGCTCGCTCCGCGTGCTCGACCCGAAGGGCAAGCGGGTCGACACCGGCAAGGCGACCGACCTGAGCGGCACCACGTACGGCGTGAAGCTGCACTCGGGGCTGCCCGACGGCACGTTCACCGTCACCTACCAGGTGGTGTCGGCGGACAGCCACCCCGTCTCGGGCGCCTTCACCTTCTCCATCGGCGCTCCCTCGCAGACCTCCGTCTCGCTGTCCGACCAGGCGGCGGGCGGCGGGGTCGTCGGCGTGCTCTACGGAACCGCCCGCTATATCTCCTACGCGGGATTCATCCTCCTCGTGGGCGGTGCGGCCTTCGTGCTGGCCTGCTGGCAGCGCGGCGCCGGGGTCCGGCCGGTGCAGCGGCTCGTGGTCTCCGGATGGCTCGCGCTGACCGGCGCCACACTCGCGCTGCTGCTGCTGCGCGGTTCATACGTCGGTTCCGGCAAGGTCGGCGACATCTTCGACCTGACGCTGCTCGGGCAGGTGCTGCAGACCAAGTCGGGCGCGGCGCTGGTGTCGCGGCTGCTGCTGCTCGCCGCGGCGGCGCTGTTCATCGCGGTGCTCTTCGGCGCGTACGTGAAGCGGGACGAGGCCGATGCGTCCGGCGGGTCCGGCGGGTCCGGGTCCGGCGGGTCTCACGAGTCCGACGGGACCGACGGGACCGACGGGACCGACGAGGACGCCGCCGAGGACGCCGCCGAGGACGCCGCCGAGGACGCCGCCGCCGAGAAGAAGGACCTCACCTTCGGGCTCGCGATCGGCGGTGCCGTCGTCGCGGCGGGCCTGGCCGCGACCTGGGCGATGGCCGAGCACGCCTCGACCGGGCTCCAGACGGGCATCGCGATGCCCGTCGACGTCCTGCACCTGCTGGCCGTCGCGACCTGGCTGGGCGGTTTTTCGACGCTGCTGACGGCCCTGTTCCGGGCGCCGGCGGAAGCGCAGATCGACTCGGCGGCCGTACGCCGGTTCTCGCGCCTGGCCTTCGGCAGCGTCCTCGCGCTGGTCGCGACCGGGATCTACCAGTCCTGGCGTCAGCTCGGCTCCTGGTCGGCATTCACCGACACGACGTACGGGCAGCTGCTGCTCGTGAAGATCTGCCTGGTGGCGGTCCTGGTCGGCATCGCGTCGATCTCGCGCCGCTGGACCGCGCAGTTGTCGGAGGTCGCCGCTCCGGAGTCCGTGGCGTCGGCCGTGGTCGCACGGCGCGAGAAGGCACGGACAACCGTTCCCGCGGACTCCCCACGCGCCGCCCAGCTCGCCCGGCAGCGGGCCGCCGTGGCCACCGCCCGCGAGAAGCGCGTCCGCGACGCCGACCCGCACCGCGCGGGGCTGCGCCGCTCGGTGCTCGCCGAGGCGGGCGTCGCCATCGTCCTACTGGCGGTCACCACCGCACTGACGACCACCGAGCCGGGGCGTACGGAGGAGGCCGCCCAACAGGCCACCGCGACTGCCTCCCAGCGGTCCGGACCGCTGTCCCTGAAGATGCCGTTCGACACGGGCGGCCAGGACGGCAAGGGCACCGTGGAACTCACCCTCGACCCGGCCCGTGTCGGCGGCAACGAAATGCACGTCTTCGTGGAGCGGCCGAACGGCAAGGCCTTCGACGTCCCCGAGGTGAAGGTCGCCTTCACGCTCACCGCGAAGGAGATCGGCCCGTTGCCCGTCACCCCTGATCGCATCGCCACCGGACACTGGTCGGCGAGCGGCGTGCAGATCCCCATGGCGGGCGACTGGAAGATCGCGGTGACCGTGCGCACCTCCGACATCGACCAGACGACCGTGAACAAGAACGCGCAGATCGGCTGAACCTCACCATGGCTGACCCGTCCGCTCCGGAGGCGTCCTCTACGGAAGCGTCCTCAACGGAAGCATCGTCTTCGGAAGCGTCCTCTACGGAGGCGTCGTCTTCGGAAGCGTCCTCTTCGGAAGCGTCTTCTCCGAAGACGTCCGATCCGAAGAAGACGTCCGCTCCGAAGGCGTCCTCTCGGGAGACCTCTCCCAAGGTGACCGCTCCCAGGGAGGCCGTTTCGGAAAACGCCTCCCCCAGGGAGGACGTTCCCCAGGACGCCTCCCCCAAGGGCGTCTTCTCACGTCGTCGGCTGCTCGGCACCGCGGGTGCCACCGGTCTCGCCTTGGGCGCGGCCGGAGGCGCCGCGGGATACGCGGCGGCGCCTTCCGCCGAGAAGGCCACACCCTTGGCGTCGCTCGGCGCGGACGCGGTGATGTTTCACGGGAAACATCAGCCCGGCATCACCACCGCTCTCCAGGCCCGCGGCCACCTCGTCGCCTTCGACCTGGCAGCGGGCGCGGGCCGCAAGGAGGCCGCCGCACTGCTGCGCCGCTGGTCAACGACGGCCCAGCGGCTGATGGCGGGCGAGACGGCCGCCCACGAAGACACGGACGTCGCCCGCGACGCCGGCCCGTCGTCCCTGACGCTCACCTTCGGCTTCGGGCACAGCTTCTTCGCGCGTACGGGTCTGGAGAAGCAGCGCCCGGTCGCCCTGGACCCGCTGCCCGACTTCTCCTCCGACCACCTCGACAAGGCGCGCAGCAATGGCGACCTGTGGGTGCAGATCGGCGCGAACGACGCCCTGGTCGCCTTCCACGCCCTGCGCGCGATCCAGAAGGACGCGGGCAGCGCGGCCCGCGTGCGCTGGCAGATGAACGGCTTCAACCGCTCGCCCGGCGCCACGGCGCAGCCGATGACGGCCCGCAACCTGATGGGCCAGATCGACGGCACCCGCAATCCGAAGCCGACCGAATCCGACTTCGACAAGCGGATCTTCGTGCCCGCGTCGGGTTCGGCCGACCCGGCGTGGATGGCGAACGGCTCGTACGCCGTCGTACGCCGTATCCGTATGCTCCTCGACGACTGGGAGAAGCTCTCGGTCAAGGCCCAGGAGGACGTCATCGGGCGGAAGAAGTCCACCGGGGCACCACTGTCCGGCGGCACCGAGACGACCAGGATGAACCTGGACAAGAGCGACGCCGACGGCAACTTGGTCGTCCCCATCAACGCGCACGCCCGGATCACCCGGCCCGACCAGAACGGCGGCGCCGCGATGCTGCGCCGTCCGTTCTCCTTCCACGACGGCATCGACACGGACGGGGTGCCCGACGCGGGCCTGCTCTTCATCTGCTGGCAGGCCGATCCGTTGCGCGGCTTCGTCCCCGTCCAGCGCAAGCTCGACCGAGGCGACGCGCTCTCCACGTTCATCCGCCACGAGTCCAGCGGACTGTTCGCGGTGCCGGGCGGGGCGTCAGACAGGGAGTACGTGGGGCAGCGGCTGCTGGAGGGCTGAGGTCACCTCTCGGGACCGCGGTTTCCCCAGGCGTAAGCCGGGATGAGCAAGGCCCATTAGGGTGAGGTCATGCCAGCCAGCTATGCGTATCTCGGTCCCGAAGGCACCTTCACCGAAGTCGCCCTGCGCACGCTTCCGGAGGCCGCGACCCGGGAGCTCGTCCCGATGGTGTCGGTTCCCGCAGCGCTGGACGCCGTCCGTATCGGCGAGGCGGAGGCCGCGTTCGTACCGATCGAGAACTCGGTGGAAGGTGGCATCACGACGACCCTCGACGAGCTGGTCGCGGGCGCGCCCCTGATGATCTACCGCGAGGTGCTGCTGTCGATCACCTTCGCGCTGCTGGTCAGGCCCGGCACCAAACTGTCGGAGATCAAGACGGTGACCGCGCACCCCGCCGCGCAGCCGCAGGTGCGCAACTGGCTGAAGAACAACCTGCCGGACGCGCTCTGGGAGTCCGCCGCCTCGAACGCGGACGGCGCACGGCTCGTGCAGGAGGGCCGGTACGACGCTGCCTTCGCGGGCGAGTTCGCGGCGGCCAAGTACGGTCTGCAGCCGCTGGAGTCAGGGATCCACGACGCGGAGAACGCGCAGACGCGCTTCGTACTGGTGGGCCGGCCGGCCCGGCCCGCGGCGCCGACCGGCGCGGACAAGACGTCCGTGGTCATCTGGCAGCGCGACGACCATCCGGGTGCCCTGCTGGAGCTGCTCCAGGAGTTCGCGGTGCGCGGCGTCAACCTGATGCTGCTGCAGTCCCGGCCGACCGGCGAGGGCATCGGCAACTACTGCTTCGCCATTGACGCCGAGGGCCACATCTCGGACCGCCGCGTGGGCGAGGCACTCATGGGACTCAAGCGGGTCTGCCCGCAGGTGCGCTTCCTCGGCTCGTACCCCCGTGCGGAGGTCGACCCCAAGGACGTACGCGCGCCCCGGGCCGGCACCTCGGACACCGAGTTCTCGGCCGCGTCGGACTGGCTGGCGCGCTGCCAGGACGGCCGGTTCTGAGCAGGCGGCGCGTCCGAGTCGCTCGGTCGGCCGTGAGCAGGCGGCTTGTCCGAATGACTCGGTCGGCTCTGGCAGGGCGGCCTGTCCGAATGACTCGGTCGGCTGTGAGCGGGACGGCCTGTCGGAGTAGCTCGCAGTAGCTCGGTCGGTTCCCAGCAGGTCTCACGTCACTGACGCGGCCAATTTCCACCAGTCCTATCTGCCGATTTCCGTCATCCACAGGTGTTATCCACAGGTGTGCTTCTCGACCTGGGGACAAGTCGACAACGAAGCACTACATCGTCGACAAATCGGCCTACAGGCCCCAACTTCGTCCACAGTCACGCACGTCACCCCTCGTCCACTCTTTTCCCTTGATCAATCCTTTGGAGCGAAGCATTTCCACTCGAACGTGGGTGTAGGGATGGTTTGAGCCGGGAATTCTTCGCCCCACATGCGGCTTTCGGAACGATCACTTCCGCAATCCACAGATCTTCCACACAGCCTGTGGATAACTTTGCGGGGGCGTGGATGCCTGTGGACAACGCCTTGCCAAGTACCGCTCTCCACAAGGAAATCCAGTCAACCCTTAGACTCCCCTCTGCCCCGTTTCAGGGAGTCGCGCCCCTTTTATTGACGCCTCTCGGCCCCCGACGAGACCCCATTGATGATCAAGAGATGCAGTCCGGCATTCCACTCATAACGTGATGGAAGCGACGGACCGGAATACCGAGTCGTTCGCCGGAACCGCGCACCGGTAGCCTTGAGGGGTGATCGACCTTCGCCTGCTCCGTGAGGACCCCGACCGGGTTCGCGCCTCCCAGCGCGCCCGTGGAGAGGACGTCGCCCTTGTCGACTCCCTCCTCTCCGCCGACGAGCGGCGCAGGTCGTCCGGCGTCCGCTTCGACGAGCTGCGTTCCGAGCAGAAGGCGCTCGGCAAGCTGATCCCCAAGGCCTCGGGTGACGAGAAGGCCGAGTTGCTGAAGAAGGCGGGCCAGCTGGCTGCCGACGTCAAGGCGGCCGACGCCGAGCAGCACGAGGCGGACGAGGAGACCAAGCGGCTCCTCCTCCAGCTCGGCAACCTGGTGCACCCCGACGTCCCGGTCGGCGGCGAGGAGGACTTCGTCGTCCTGGAGACGCACGGCACCATCCGCGACTTCGGTGCCGAGGGCTTCGAACCCAAGGACCACCTGGAGCTCGGCGAGGCGCTGGGCGCCATCGACGTCGAGCGCGGCGCCAAGGTGTCCGGCTCCCGCTTCTACTACCTGACGGGTGTCGGCGCGCTCCTGGAGCTCGCCCTCGTCAACGCGGCGATCGCGCAGGCCACCGAGGCCGGCTTCACCCCGATGCTGACGCCCGCGCTGGTCCGCCCGCGCGCCATGGAGGGCACCGGCTTCCTCGGCCAGGCCGCGGAGAACGTGTACCACCTGGAGAAGGACGACTACTACCTGGTCGGCACCTCCGAGGTCCCTCTCGCGGCGTACCACATGGACGAGATCCTCGACGCCGAGCAGCTGCCGCTGCGCTACGCGGGTTTCTCCCCGTGCTTCCGCCGCGAGGCCGGCACCTACGGCAAGGACACCCGCGGCATCTTCCGCGTGCACCAGTTCGACAAGGTCGAGATGTTCTCGTACGTCGCTCCCGAGGACGCGGAGAACGAGCACAAGCGGCTCCTGGAGTGGGAGAAGCAGTGGCTGACCGGCCTCGAGCTGCCCTTCCAGGTCATCGACGTGGCCTCGGCCGACCTCGGCGCCTCCGCGACCCGCAAGTTCGACTGCGAGGCGTGGATCCCGACCCAGGGCAAGTACCGCGAGCTGACCTCGGCCTCGAACTGCGAGGGTTTCCAGGCCCGCCGCCTGTCCGTGCGCATGCGCGACGGCAAGAAGGTCCAGCCGCTCGCGACGCTGAACGGCACGCTGTGCGCCGTACCGCGCACGATCGTGGCGATCCTGGAGAACCACCAGCTGGCCGACGGCTCCGTCCGGGTGCCGGAGGTGCTGCGTCCGTATCTGGGCGGTCGTGAGGTCCTGGAGCCGATCGCCAAGTGACCGGCACCACCGGGTCGACCGGGGCAACCGCCTCGTTCCCCTACAAACTCGTCGCGACCGATCTCGACGGAACGCTGCTGCGCTCCGACGAGACGGTCTCGAAGCGTACGCGTGAGGCGCTCGCCGCGGTCACCGCGGCGGGTGCGGCACACATCGTCGTGACGGGGCGCGCGGTGCCCTGGACCCGGCACATCCTCGACGACCTCGGCTACGAGGGCCTCGCGGTGTGCGGTCAGGGCGCGCAGGTGTACGACGCGGGGGAGCACCGGCTGCTCACCTCGGTGACCCTGGACCGGCAGCTGGCCGGTCTGGCGCTCGCCAAGATCGAGGCGGAGGTCGGCCCGCTGCTGCTGGCCGCGAGCCGCGACGGGCTCGACGGCGAGGTGCTGGTGGGCCCCGGGTACCAGGTGCAGGACGGCCCGCTGCCGGTCGTCCCGATCAGGGACGCTTCGGACCTTTGGTCGGCGCCCCTGAACAAGGTGTACGTCCAGCATCCGACGCTCTCCGACGACGAGTTGGCCGCGGTGGCCACGGAGGCCGCGGGCGGACTCGTCGGCGTCACGATGGCCGGCGCGGGGATAGTGGAGCTTCTCCCCCTCGGCCTCTCCAAGGCGACGGGGCTGTCCCTGGCGGCCCGCCGCCTCGGCGCCAAGGCCTCGGACACCATCGCCTTCGGCGACATGCCGAACGACATCCCGATGTTCGCCTGGGCCGCCCGCAGCGTGGCCATGTCCAACGCCCACGACGACCTCAAGGCGGTCGCGGACGAGGTGACGCTCTCGCATGAGGAGGACGGCATCGCGGTGGTACTGGAGCGCCTGCTGGGCTAGGTGCATTGCCCTGTGATGTGCCGACCTCGGGGGTCAGCAAGTCCCTGGTGCGTTCTTGAGGAGGATGCGCGGATCGAACGCGCGCGGGGTTTCACCCCCGACCGCGGCTTAGCAAGCCGGTGCCTTACCTCTCGGCCAATCCTCCGGGTGGGCGGCCCGCGCGAGATGCGCGCTCGAAGCGGCCGCCCCGGGCAGCCCCCCGTGCGGGCGGGTTCGACGGAGGGTAACTACTCCGGAACCCGCTGCGGGCTGCCCTGTCGGGAGCTCGACGAACTGCTCCTGATGAACATCGTCGCGCTCCTCTCCCAGAACGTGGCGCCGACTCGATGCGGCGGGGTGGACAGAACTACTGTGCCCGTACGCCGACTTGGGCGCCACTGATTAAAAGCCGCCGCCTCCGGGGGTCACCGGAAGCGCCACCTGCGCCGACGCCCCTTGCTGAAGAACCACCCCGCGGGCGGCTCGTCGGACCGCCAGGGCTGCGGATCGGGTCCACCCTCGCGCCAGCGGGCGGCGAGCATACGCGCACGTGCCGACGGCTCGGTCGTCTCCGCGGAGCGTATGAAGTTCTCGTCGAGTACGAGGTCGTCCCAGACGTCCCCGACGTCCCCGGACTGCTCGCGACCGTCACCTCGTGGTTCCTCGGATGCCATCCCCGTTCCTCCTGGCCGTGCGTCCCAGTTTGCCCAGTGTGCCCCGACACACGTGAAGCCACTGTCAAAGAAAAAGGGGCTCCACGCGCGCGTGCGTGGCGACGGCCCGCGCGCGTGGAGCCCCCGCTCACTCCTCGCCCGCCAGTGTCAGCGACCTCAGCCGCTGCCCGGCGTACCAGGTGGCGAGCACGGTGACCGCGGCCAGCAGCACCGTCGCGGTGGGCAGGCCCACGTCCGAGGTGACGAGGTCGCCGCCGGTGACCTTGTGGCCCACCGCGAGCGCCCACTGCTGGACGCTGAGCGTGCGCGCACCGGACACCAGCGACCCGAAGAGGGCCTCCCAGACCAGCGCGTAGACGAGCCCGAAGACCACGGCGTGCCGGGTCACGGTCCCCAGGAGCAGGAACAGCGCGGCGTACGCGATCGAGGCGACCAGCGCGGCCACGGTGTAGGCGACGGCGATCTGCTGCCCGTTGCCGTTCAGGATCATGCCCGCGATGAACGTCGGCACCGCCGAGAACGCCATGGTGACGGCAACCGCGACGATCAGCTTGGTGAAGATGATCGTGGGCCGCTTCAGGGGCTTGGCCAGCAGATACACCACCGAGCCGTCATCGATCTCGGGCCCGATCGCGCCCGTGCCGGCGATGACGCCGATGATCGGGACCATCGTGGCGAGCGCGAACCCGCCGAGCACGTCCGAGGCCACCTGGTCGTCGGCTCCGGAGAAGCCGCGTACGGCCGCGGAGATGATGATGAGCAGGACCGGCAGGGCGCCGAGGATGAGGGCCCGGCGGCGGCCGAGCAGGCCCCGATAGGTGAGCCGGGCGACTGTGGGGTCGTACATCTTGGGCCTCCTACGCCGCGACGAGATACGAGAAGACGGACTCGAGGGACTCGTCGGACGGCGAGACCGTGAGCAGCCGGATGCCGTGCTCGCGCGCGACGCGCGGCAGCAGGGCGGTGAAGCGGCCGAAATCGACCGCCTGAATGCGCAGCGCGCCCTCCGCCAGGTCCACCTCGATGCCGGACGTCGAAGGATCGGCGATCAGCGCGGCGGCCAGCGCCCGGTCGTCGCTGGAGCGGACCAGGTAGCGGTGCGGGCGGTCGGTCATCAGGCGGCGGATGCGCCGGAAGTCGCCGCTCGCCGCGTGCCGTCCGGCGACGATCACCTCGATGTGCGCGGCGAGTTGCTCGACCTCTTCGAGGATGTGGGACGAGAACAGCACCGTGCGCCCCTCGTCGCCCATGCGTCGCAGCAGATCCATGAGCTGCATGCGCTGGCGCGGGTCCATGCCGTTGAAGGGCTCGTCGAGCAGCAGCAGGGAGGGGTCATGGACGAGCGCGGACGCCATCTTCACGCGCTGCCGCATGCCCTTGGAGTACGTCGAGATCTTGCGGTCCTGCGCGTACTCCATCTCGACCGTGGCGAGCGCCTTCTGGGCCGCCTTCGTGCCGAGGCCGTGCAACTCGGCGTTGGCGACGACGAATTCGCGGCCCGTGAGGAAGTCGTACATCGCTTCCCGCTCGGGGACGATGCCGATGTGCCGGTAGATCTGTTCGTTGCGCCAGACCTGCTGGCCGTCGAGGGTGACGGTGCCCGTGGAGGGGGCGAGGAAGCCGCCCATCATGTTGATCAGGGTGGACTTTCCGGCGCCGTTCGGGCCCAGCAGGCCGGTGACTCCGGGGCCGATGGTCATGGTGATGTCGTTGACCGCCACCACGTTGCCGAACCAGCGCGAGACGTGGTCGATGTTGAGCGTGGTCACAGCCCGACCTTTCGGTAGCGACGCATCAGGAGGCCGTAGCAGCCCGCGATGAGACCCAGGACGACGAGGAGGTAGACGACACCCTGCCCGGACGAGGGGCCTTCACCTCCGGGGAAGGCGGAGGTGGCGCCGAGGAAGGCCGTCTGCACTCCGTCGATGAGTGTGATCGGCGAGAAGAGGCCGAGCCACGGGACGGCTCCGGTGCTGGACTGGTCGAAGGCGATGGCCTGGACGGTGGAGACCGCCCCGTAGGAGATGGTCAGGGCGGCGATGACGGCCGCGATGCCGAAGCCGCGGCGCGGCGTGACCGCCGAGATGACCAGGCCGATGCCTGCGAAGAGGAGCGACAGCAGCGCCACGGAGACCAGCCCCTGTCCGAATCCCTTCGTCTGGTCGGCGAAGTCGAGCTTGGCCAGCAGCGCCCCTACGTAGAGCACGATCAGCGGCGCGGCCGTGAGGATGAACAGCGCCGAGGCCAGCGCCGCGTACTTGGCGCGTACGTAGTCGACGGTCTCGATGGGGCGCGAGAAGTACAGCGGGACGGTCTTGAAGCGCAGGTCGCGCGAGACGGACTGGGGTCCCTGGGAGGCGACGTACAGACCGATGACGGCCTGCATGATGATCGCGTAGCGCGTGTAGTCGACCGGCAGGTCCTTGGCCTTGGTGGCGACCGCGACGGCCACCATGATCAGCGCGGGGACGCACATCACTACGAAGAGCAGCATCGGCAGCACCTTGGACTTGACCGAGCGGCCGAGTCCGTAGGCGCCGCGCAGGGACTGCGAGTACAGCGAGCGGCGGGCGTAGGCGCGGCCCAGGCGCGGGCCGTCGTAGTTGCGGTAGCCGATGTTGTGGATACGGGTCTGCTCACCGGGCTGGGTGAGGGAGTGCTCAACCGCCATGACCGACCGCCTCCTTCCGCTGGTCGTCGCCCGTCATCTGTTCGTCTCGCGCCCGCTGGTCGTCGCTGTCCTTGAAGACCTCGGCGATGTGGTGCCGGCGCTGCTCCATCCGGACCAGGCCGAGGCCGAGGTCGGCGACGACGTCGCGGACGAGGTCGTACGTCTCCTCGCCCTCGGCGGTGAGCAGCAGGATGTGTCCGGCGCCGGGCAGGCCGCTGCCGTCGTGGGTCTCGATCCCGCGCGCGTGGAGCACGTCGCGCAGCGCGCCGGTGCCGTCCGGGTGCTCGTCGGTGTCGGTGACCTCGATGGCGAGGGTCGTCGTGGTCTGGGTGAAGTCCGTGGTGGAGCTGGAGCGCAGCAGCTTGCCGCCGTCGATGACGACGACGTGGTCGCAGGTGCGCTCCAGTTCGCCCAGGAGGTGCGAGGTGACCAGGACCGAGATGCCGAAGTCGGTGTGGATGCGGCGGATCAGGCCGAGCATCTCGTCGCGGCCGACCGGGTCGAGGCCGTTGGTCGGCTCGTCCAGGAAGACCAGCTGGGGGTCGTGGACGAGGGCCTGCGCGAGCTTCACGCGTTGCTTCATGCCCGTCGAGTAGCCGCCGATGGGGCGGTAGCGCTCCTCGTACAGACCGACATGGCGCAGCGTGTCCGCCGTGCGCTCGCGGGCCGCGGCCGGCGGGAGCCCGGACATGCGCGCCATGTGGACGACGAACTCGGTGGCCGAGACGTCGGGCGGCAGGCAGTCGTGCTCCGGCATGTACCCGACGCGCTCGCGGATGGCGCCGCCCTCGGTGGCGACGTCGAGGCCGAGCACTTGTGCGCGGCCCTCGGTGGCGGGGGACAGACCCAGCAGGATCTTGATCAGTGTGGACTTGCCGGCTCCGTTGGCTCCGACGAGTCCGGTCACACCGGGCCCGACGTCCACGGAGAGCCGGTCAAGAGCGGTCACCCTGGGGAACCGCTTGCTCAGGCTTTCGGTCGCGATCACAGTCACGCTTCGAAGGTAGTGGCGCACGCCACAGCGGTCGTCAGCCCACGGAGCTGGATCCGCATCAGACTCCAGTCGTACGGGCCCGTAGGGGTCCCCCTGAGGTCGAACAACCGACGGTCGGTCATCCACATCGGCGCGGTTGTCCACAGGCGTCACGCAGGTCTATTGACGCAGCCTCTAACAACTGTCACATTCACCAGTGTCAAGTTACGGGCACGTACCGCAGTCAGCGTGGACACAGGGTGGGCGGTGGCATGACGACGGCAGTGACAGATGAACTCTCCGCGGAACTGCGGGGGTTCAGGGAGGTGCAGCGTCTCGCGTACGCGTGCGCGGAGGCCGTGGCCGCGCAGCTGAAGCCCGGCGTGACCGAGCGCGAGGCGGCACGCATGCAGCGCGAGTGGCTGCGCGAGCGCGGGGTGCGGGACTGGTTCCATCTGCCCTTCGCCTGGTTCGGAGACCGCACGGCGTTCGTGAACTTCCGGATCCCGCTGCAGTTCTTCCCCACCAACCGCCGCCTGGAGCCGGGGATGCCCTTCATCCTCGACATGGCCCCGGTCCACAAGGGCTTTACGGCGGACATCGGTTATTCGGGCTCGCTCGGGCTCAACCCCGTGCAGGACAAGCTGCTCGCCGACCTGGAGGCGCACCGCGAGCTGATCCTGCGCGAGGTGCGCGAGCGGCGGCCGCTGCGCGAGATCTACGAGGACGTGGACCGGCTCATGGTCCGCCAGGGCTATGCGAACCGGCACCGGGCGTATCCCTTCGGCGTGATCGCCCACAAGGTGGACCGCGTGAAGGAACGCCCCTGGTCGCCGCATCTGTTCGGGTTCGGCACCCAGTCCCTCAAGGGGCTGGCGAGCGACGCGATCCACGGGCACCGCGACGGCTGGTCGCCGCTGTGGTCGCCCTACAGGTTCTCCGACCATCCGCCCCAGCCGGGGCTGTGGGCGGTCGAACCGCACCTCGGCTTCCGGGGTACGGGCGCGAAGTTCGAGGAGATCCTGGTCGTCACCGACTCCAAGGACCCTGAAGCGAGCGCGTTCTGGCTGGACGACGATCTGCCGCATGTGCGGCGCTGGGCGGAGGACAAGTGAGTCTCGAGGGCGCGCGCGAGCGCTGGGTACGGACGGGCGGAGTCGAGCTGTGCGTCGCGGAGTTGGGCGACGAGACGCAGCCCACGGTGGTGCTCGTGCACGGCTATCCGGACTCCAAGGAGGTGTGGTCCGAGGTCGCGACGCGCCTCGCCGACCGCTTCCACGTCGTGCTGTACGACGTACGGGGACACGGCAGCTCGACGGCACCGCAGCCACTGCGCGGCGGCTTCACGCTGGAGAAGCTGACCGACGACTTCCTGGCGGTCGTGGACGCGGTGAGCCCCGACAAGCCGGTGCACCTGGTCGGGCACGACTGGGGTTCGGTGCAGTCGTGGGAGTTCGTCACCGTCCGGCGCACCGAGGGCCGGATCGCGTCCTTCACCTCGATGTCCGGGCCGTCACTCGACCACTTCGGACACTGGATCAAGCAACGTGTGAAGCGGCCGACCCCGCGCAAGGTAGGCCAGCTCCTCGGCCAGGGCGCCAAGTCCTGGTACGTGTACCTGCTGCACACGCCCGTGCTGCCCGAGCTGGCCTGGCGCGGCCCCCTCGGCAAGCAGTGGCCCAAGATCCTCCAGCGGGTCGAGAAGGTGCCCTCGGGCGACTACCCGACCCCGTCGCTGCCGACCGACGCGGCGCACGGCGCCTGGCTGTACCGCGACAACGTACGGGCCCGGCTGAACCGACCCCGCGACGACGCGTACGCGCACGCGCCCGTGCAGCTCGTCACGCCCCTGGGGGACGCGTTTCTCTCCGAGCGGCTCTACGACGAGCTGGAGCAGTGGGCCCCGCAGCTGGTGCGCCGTACGCTCCCGGCCAAGCACTGGATTCCGCGCACACGCCCGGATCAACTGGCCGCCTGGATCACGGAGTTCGTGCACGCCAACGAGGACGGAGTGCCCGTGCGGGACACCGTGGCCACCGGCAAGTACGCGGACCGCTTCGGCGGGCAGCTCGTACTGGTCACCGGCGCGGGCAGTGGCATCGGACGGGCCACCGCCTTCGCGTTCGCCGAGGCCGGCGCACGCGTGATCGCCGTCGACCGGGATTCCGAGAGCGCGGCCCGCACCGCGGAGATGTCCCGGCTGATCGGCTCCCCCGAGGCCTGGGCCGAGACGGTCGACGTCTCCGACGAGCAGGCCATGGAGAAGCTCGCCGAGAAGGTCGCCACCGAGTACGGAGTGGTGGACGTACTGGTGAACAACGCCGGGATCGGCCTGTCGGGCTCCTTCTTCGACACGACCGCCGCGGACTGGAAGAAGGTCCTCGACGTCAATCTGTGGGGCGTGATCCACGGCTGCCGGCTCTTCGGGAAGCAGATGGCCGAGCGCGGCCAGGGCGGCCACATCGTCAACACCGCGTCGGCGGCGGCGTACCAGCCCTCCAAGGCGCTGCCCGCCTACAGCACCTCCAAGGCGGCCGTCCTGATGCTCAGCGAGTGCCTGCGCGCGGAGCTGGCAGGGCAGGGCATCGGCGTCTCGGCGATCTGCCCCGGCTTCGTCAACACGAACATCACCTCGACCGCTCGCTTCGCCGGGGTCGACGCCCTGGAGGAGAAGCGGCGCCAGAAGAAGTCGGCGCGGCTGTACGGGCTGCGCAACTACCCGCCGGAGAAGGTGGCCGACGCGATCGTACGCGCGGTGGTCCGCAACCAGGCGGTCGTGCCGGTCACCCCGGAGGCGCGGGGCGCCCACCTCATGTCGCGCTTCACGCCGAAAGCGCTCCGCGCGATCGCGCGAATGGAGCCACCGCTGTGACCGAGATGCCGAGCGAC
Organism: Streptomyces albiflavescens; assembly: GCF_014645835.1. Taxonomy (GTDB): domain Bacteria; phylum Actinomycetota; class Actinomycetes; order Streptomycetales; family Streptomycetaceae; genus Streptomyces; species Streptomyces albiflavescens. Next base: position 279,973 of record NZ_BMMM01000006.1, on the reverse strand, counting down.
TCGATCGGCGACTCCGTGAGCGACGGCCACTACCCGATCACCCCGAGGCGGGTGTCCTTCGACTGGGAGGAGACCCCTCTCCACCGGATACCGGACGAGCCCACCGCCACGCACCTCACGACCCCCGGCTCGCCGGGCGCGCGCTACTCGCTCGCCGCACACAACAGGTCCGTACGCAAAGGGCTGTTGCCCACCTGGAGGGAACTCGGCGCGGCCATACCCCGCTATCTGCGGGGGTCGTACCATCCGTCGCAGGAGGGCTCACTGCGCAGGGCCGTGGAGTATCCGGCGCAGTCGCCGGCGGCGCGGTCGGCAGCGGGGGCGATCGGTCGGGCGGCGATCGCGTAGCGATGTCGCCCGACGCTGCGGGAGGGCAGGAAGTGTGAGCGACGAGTCGGTCGGTGTCGCCTACCGGATCGAGGACCTGGCACACCACAGCGGTGCCACGGTCCGGACGATCCGCGCCTATCAGGACCGCGGGCTGCTCCCCCGCCCCGAGCGGCGCGGCCGCGCCAATGTGTACGCGGACGCCCATCTGACCCGGCTGCGGCAGATCGCCGGTCTCCTCGACCGCGGCTACACGCTGGCCTCCATCAAGGAGCTCCTGGAGGCCTGGGACGCGGGTCGGGGCCTCGGCGGGATCCTGGGCCTGGTCGCGGAGGTCGACGGGCCGTGGACCGACGAGGAGGCAGCCCGGATCTCGCGTGCCGAGCTCGACGAACGGTTCGGCGGCAGCCCGGACGACGACGCGGTGGCCGACGCCGTGGAGCTCGGCGTGCTGGAGCCGATTCCCGGAGACGAGGACTCCTTTCTCGTCCCGAGCCCTCAAGAGCTGGCCGTGGCAGTCGAGTTGTATGCGACGGGCGTTCCGCTGTCCGCGATCTCGGGCCATCTGCGGGAGTTGAGGGGTCAGGTCGAGCACATCGCCGCCCGTTTCCTGGAGTTCACGACCGAGCATGTCTTCGCGCGTTATCTGGGGGAGCACCCGCCGACCGACGCCGAGGCGGCCGAGGCGGCCTCGCTCGTACGGCGGCTGCGGCCGCTCGCGCAGCAGACGGTGGACGCCGAACTGGCCCGCGCCATGCGACTGTTCGCCAACCGGTACCTGCATCAACACCTTGGCGCGGGGCAGCCGGTGGAGCGCCGCATCGAGACGCATACCGTGGAGATTCCCACGGACACAATGCGGGCTGTGGAAGGGCTGGTTGGGGCGGGCCAGGTGGCGGCCTTCATCACGGCTGCCGCCGAACGGGAGGTGCAGGCACGCACCTTGGATCGCCTCGCGTCAAACCACGGCAATAACAGCAAGGTTGATGAAACCGCCTAAATTGCCTGTGAGTTGTCCACAGAATCGCCAAATCCCCTGTGGATAACAGGACTTGGCTGTGGATCAAACCTCCGAATCAAAATCAAATGCGTGACCCGTCTCTCGCCAGGCACCCTGGAGAGATGAACGAACGGATGGATGAAAGACGCACCGTGAAGGTGTCGAAGTACCTCTCGAAGCATCTGCGGCACCAGCCCGAGCGGATCGGGCTCACCCTCGGCGAGGGCGGCTGGGTCGAGATCGAGACGCTGATGGCCGCGGCGGCCGCGCACGGCTTCCGGTTCACGCGTGAGGAGCTCGATCACGTCGTGGCCCACAACGACAAGCGGCGCTTCGCGATCGAGGGGACCCGGATCCGCGCCAGCCAGGGCCACTCCGTCGAGGTCGACCTCGGACTGCCCCCGGCGACCCCGCCCGCGTACCTCTATCACGGGACCGTGGCCCGCAACCTGGACGCGATCCGCGCCGAGGGCCTGCGGCCCATGAACCGGCACGACGTGCACCTCTCGCCGGACCGGGAGACCGCGACCCGCGTCGGCGCCCGCCGCGGCCGGCCGGTCGTGCTCTCCGTGGACGCCGCCGCCATGCACCGCGACGGCCATGTCTTCCGGGTCAGCGCGAACGAAGTCTGGCTCACTCAGGCCGTACCCCCGCAGTACCTGCGATTTCCCTCGGGGCACTGACAGGCAGGCAGCGCGGGTCATCACAGGCAGGCAGCGCGGGTGATCATGCGGTGGCCGCGACCACTCCGCGATTCCCTTTACGCTCGATGCATGAGTCTGCGTCTGAGCACCGTGATCCTGCCGTACGTCCGCTGGCACGAGGGCGGGCGTTCCGCCTGGCAGCGTGCGGAGCAGCTCGGCTTCCACACCGCGTTCACGTACGACCATCTGTCGTGGCGGACCTTTCGGGACGGCCCGTGGTTCGGGGCCGTGCCGACACTGACCGCCGCGGCCGCCGTCACCGAGCGCCTCCGCCTCGGCACGCTCGTGACCTCGCCGAACTTCCGGCATCCGGTGACCCTCGCCAAGGAACTGATCTCCCTCGACGACATCTCGAACGGCCGGATCACCCTGGGCATAGGAGCGGGTGGCACCGGCTTCGACGCCACGGCGCTCGGCCAGGACCCGTGGACCCCGCGCGAGCGCGCCAACCGCTTCGGCGAGTTCGTGCCGCTGCTCGACCGGCTCCTCACCGAGGACTCCGTTTCGTACGGCGGTGACTACTACTCGGCGCACGAGGCGCGGAACATCCCGGGCTGTGTCCAGCGCCCCCGGCTCCCGTTCGCGGTGGCCGCCACCGGTCCGCGCGGACTGAAGCTCGCCGCCCAGCACGGACAGGCGTGGGTGACGACCGGTGACCCGAAGCTGTACGAAACGGGCACCCCTCACCAGTCGATTCAGGCCATTCGCGGGCAGGCCGACAAGCTGGCCGACGCATGCGCCGCGATCGGCCGGGACGCGAACGAGCTCGACAAGATCCTGCTCACCGGCTTCACTCCGGACCGCGGCCGTCCGCTGGAGTCCCTGGACGCGTTCGTCGATTTCGCAGGCAGGCACGCTGAGCTCGGCTTCACCGACATCGTGATCCACTGGCCCATCCCCGACTCGGACTTCGCGGCTGACGTGAAGGTCTTCGAGCGGATCGCGATGGAGGCCCCGGCACAGCTGCCCTGAGGTCCCGCACAGCTGCCCTGAGGTCCCGCACAGCTGCCTTGAGGTCCGGCACGGATGTCCTGAGAGCCGGCCCAGTTGTCCTGAGGGGTCGGCCAGCCCGAACCGAGAGTCAGGCCCTGCCGGCTCTGGTTCGACGGGGCGTAACGATGCTGGTGAGGACGGTAACCACTCAAGTGTGCGCACCGCCGCACGGCCGTGCGCGCATATGCGGGAGAATGGGCGCGTGACCTCAGCGACTCGACAGCCCGAGACCCCGGCCTCCACTGTTCCGCCCCGGCTGATCGCCACGGATCTCGACGGCACCCTGTTGCGCGACGACAAGTCGGTGTCCGAGCGCACGATCGCCGCCCTCGCCGCCGCCGAGGAGGCGGGCATCGAGGTCTTCTTCGTCACCGGCCGCCCGGCCCGCTGGATGGACGTCGTCAGCGACCACGTCCACGGGCACGGCCTGGCGATCTGCGGCAACGGCGCCGCGGTGGTCGACCTGCACGGCGGCCCCGGCGCCCACCGCTTCGTGAAGATCCGTGAGTTGGCTCCCGACATCGCGCTCGACGTCATCCAGCTGCTGCGCTCGGCGGCGCCCGGCACTGTGTGCGCCGTCGAGCGGACGTACGGCCTCCACCTCGAACCGGGCTACCCCTCGCTGCACATGGAGCCCCCGGAGACCGTCGCACCCGCCGAGAAGCTCCTCGCCGAGGATGCGCTGGACGCCGATCAGCCGGTGCTCAAGGTACTCGCGTACCACCCCGAGATGGACCCGGACGGTTTCCTCACCGTCGCCCGCCTGGCCATCGGCGACCGGGCCAATGTGACCAGGTCGAGTCCCAGCGCCCTCCTTGAGATCAGCGGCCCCGGCGTCTCCAAGGCCAGCACCCTGGCGCTGTGCTGCGCCGAACGCGGCATCTCCCACGAGGAGGTCGTCGCCTTCGGTGACATGCCGAACGACGTCGAGATGCTCACCTGGGCGGGCCAGTCGTACGCGATGGGCAACGCCCACCCCGAGGTGATCGCCGCGGCCTCCGGGCGCACGGTCGCGAACAACGACGACGGGGTGGCGGTCGTCATCGAGCGGATCCTCGCGGAGCGGCTGTAAGCGGATTCTCGTGGAGCGGTTGCAGGAGCGGGAGCGCGCCCTTTACCGGGCGCCCGCGCCCGCCGTCCGCTGGATGTCCACCCCGTGCTCCGCGAGCCATGGCACAGGGTCGATGGCCGACCCCGGGTCCGGTGTGACGCGCACCTCGAAGTGCAGATGCGGACCGGTCGAGTTGCCGCTGGTGCCGGACTGCCCGATCCACTGCCCGGTGGACACCCGCTCTCCCTGGTCCACGGCGACGGCGGCGAGGTGTGCGTACCGCGTGCAGTAGCCGCCGGGGTGTTCGATCACGATCTCGATGCCGAACGCGCCGCGGCAGGACACACTCACCACCCGGCCCGTCCCGACCGCGCGGACCGGCGTGCCGATGGGCACCGCGAAGTCCTGCCCGGTGTGCCGGCTCGCCCAGTGCTTGCCGGCACGGCCGAAGCCCGCGGAGAGTACGTACGTCCGCACCGGCGCGACCCACGCGCGCTTGGACTTCGTCTTCGGCTGCTCCAGCCGGACGGCGCCACGGCAGGAGCCCGCGGCCACCGAGGCGTCCGCCTGGCTCTGGAGCGTCGACCGCGCCTCTTCGAGCTTCGCCTGGATGATCCGCTTCATCTCGGCGAATTCACCGTTCCGGTGCTCCACCGCCTGCCACTCGGACCGGGCCCTCGCCTCGTCGGCGGCGAGCCGGGCTTCCGCGCGACGGCTCTTGGTCACCGCGTTGCTGACGTCGAGATCCGCCCGCCAGACAGCGCGCTGACCGCGTATCAGGTCATCGGGGCCGCCCGCGATCAGAATCTGCGCGGTGTACGGGAGCCCGCCACCCTGCCGGTACTGTTCGCGAGCGATCCGGCCCAGGTCCTCATGCCGCGCCGCGACCTCCTGCCGCTCACGTGCGAGGAGTCGCTCGGCCCGCCGCGCCTTGGTCCGCTGCGCCTCGGCCTCCCGCCGTCCCGCCTCGTACTGCCGCGTCGCCACGGAGGCGTCCTCGTACAGCCGCGCCACGCGTGCGCTGATGCCGGGGTCCTCGCCATCGTCTTCGGCCGCCGTGGGCCGGGCCGCGAGGACCACGAGCGCACACAGGAGCGCCGACACGAGCAGCGGACGGCGGCGGGAAAAACGCATGGCAGCGATCGTGTCCCGCGCCGTCGGGCGCGGTCTCGTCCACGTCGTGCACCTGGGGGACCGATCGCCACGGATGGGTCACTCGGCTGGGCCGAACAGGTGCCTGGCCTCGGTACGTTGGCCACAGCGCTCGGGGGACGAGGGGGAGCCGGGGGGGGGACGAGGGCCCGGGATGCAACGGCGACCCGGGGGGTTGAGGGCCCGGGATGCCAGGGCGACCCGGGAGCGTCAGTGGGGCGCCTGCCACACCACCGTCGTGCCGCTCCCGTCGTCACCGATCCCCGGCCCGTACCAGCTGTCGCCGCCCAGGGCCTCGGCGCGCCGCTTGAGGTTCCGCAGACCGCTGCGTCGGCCGCCGCTCGGGATGCCGACGCCGTCGTCGGCGACCGTGAGCCGTACGGCCTGCCTCCCGCCCGGCAGTTGGACGGTCGCGTCGACGACGACGTCGATGTGGGAGGCCCCGGAGTGCCGGAAGGCATTGGAGAGAGCCTCGCGCAGGGCGGCGATGAGGTTCTTGCCGGTGAGTTCGCCGACCACCGTGTCGACGGGCCCGATGAAGCGGTGGCCAGGCTTGAAGCCGAGGGGCACGGCGGCCATGTTGATCTCGCGCAGCACGCGGGTGCGCAGTCCGGACGGCGCTTCGGCGGGGCCTTGGCTGAGGGCGAAGATGGCGGTGCGGATCTCCTGGATGGTGACGTCGAGTTCGTCGACCGCCTTGCCGACGCCCTCCTGAACCTCGGGCACGATCGACCTCCGCTGCGCGCTCTCGAGCAGCATCCCCGTCGCGAACAGCCGCTGGATGACGAGGTCGTGCAGGTCACGGGCGATCCGGTCACGGTCCTCGTACACCGCGAGCCGCTCCCGGTCCCGCTGGGCCTCGGCCATGATCAACGCGAGCGCGGCCTGGGCGGCGAACTGCGCGGCCAGGGTGCGCTCGGTCTTCGTGAACGAACGCTCTCCTTGGGCGCGCGCCAGGACGAGGGCCCCGAGCAGTCGGCCTTCGCTCTGCAGCGGCAGCATCATGACCGGCCCGTAGTCGCGCACGAGATCGGTGAGCAGGCGCGCGTCGGTGGTCGCGTCCTCGACGAACACCGGCTTTCCGTCGAGGAGTTCGGCGACGGCCTCGCTCTCCGGCGGGATGACGAGGCCGAGCGCCTTCGACCGGCGTTCCGAGGCGACGGCGACGATCTCCAGACCGCCCTCCTTCGCGGGAAGCAGCACGATCCCGGCCGCTGAGCCGGAGAGCCGGCGGGCCTGTTCGGCGACGACCTGGAGGGCTTCCTCGGCGTCGCTGCCCGACAACAGCGTCGTCGTGACGGCCACCGAGCCGTCGATCCAGCGCTCGCGCTGGTGGGCGGCCTCGTACAGGCGGGCGTTGCCGATGGCGATGCCCGCCTCCGCGGCCAGCACCCGGACCATGTTGAGGTCGCCGTCGTCGAACGGGCCGCCGCCGCGCTTCTCGGTCAGGTACAGATTCCCGAAGATCTCTCCGTGCACCCGGATCGGAACCCCGAGGAAGCTCCGCATCGGCGGATGGTGCTCGGGGAACCCGCAGGCCCGCGGATCATCGGCCACGTTCGCCAGCCGCACCGGCTCCGGATCGTGGATGAGCGCCCCGAGCAGCCCCGTGTGCCCGTCGGGCAGCCGTCCGATCCGCCGGGCGGTCCCCTCGTCGAGCCCGTGGTGGATCAGGTCAACGATGCCCTCCCCGTCCTCTGCCGCGACCCCGATGGCCGCGTACCGCGCGTCCGTGAGCTCGGCCGCCGTCTCGCAGATCCGGTCCAGCGTGGAGTGCAGTTCCAGCCCCGATCCGACCGACCGGATCGCCTCCAGCAGTTGTGGCACCCGCGCGGTCACCTCGGTAGGCAGCCCGTGCGGACCCCGGGGCAGCCGAGTCGCCGCGTCCGGGCTGACGTCCGGGCCGCTGTCCCGGTCGGGCGAGGCGGGAGCTACTGACATGCCTCGAGCGTAGTTAGTCCTATTTGTAACGGAAACTTGGGCTATGCGGCCTGGACCAGCAGATCCCCCGCCGCCTCCCGCTCCACCATCTCGCGCAGCGGACCCGCGACAGCCGCCAGCGCCGCGTACCGACCTCGCTGGACGACCCGACCCTCCGCGAGCACGATCACCTCGTCCACCGCGTCGAGCCCGGCCAGCCGGTGCGTGATCAGCAGCGTCGTACGGCCCTCGGTCGCGGCCAGCAGATCAGCGGTGAGCGCGTCGGCAGTCGGCAGGTCGAGGTGTTCCGCGGGCTCGTCGAGGACGAGGACGGGGAAGTCGGCGAGCAGTGCCCGGGACAGTGCGAGCCGCTGGCGCTGGCCGCCGGACAGCCGGGCCCCGTGCTCCCCGATGAGTGTGTCGAGCCCGTCGGGCAGCCCGTCCACCCAGTCGAGGAGCTGCGCCCGCGCGAGCGCCTCACGCAGTTCGGCCTCGGTCGCCTCCTTCCGGGCCAGCAGCAGGTTCTCGCGGACCGTGCTGTCGAAGAGGTGGGCGTCCTGGGCACAGAGCCCGACCAGACGGCGTACGGCGTCTCCGTCCATCGCGTACGCGTCCACGCCGCCCAGCGTGTACGTCCCGGCGCCCGCGTCCAGGAATCGCAGCAGCACCTGCGCGAGCGTGGTCTTGCCGGACCCCGAGGCGCCGACGACGGCGATCCTGCGGCCCTGCTCGAGAGTCAGGTCGAGCCCGGCGAGCGCGTCCCGGTCCTGTCCGGTGTGGCGGGCCCGGAGCCCTCGCACAGACAGCGGGAACGGCGACGCCGGGGCCGGCTGCGGACGCTCCGGTTCGCGGACCGGGTCGGGGGCGTCCAGCACCTCGTACACGCGCTCCGCGCTCTTACGCACCCGCTGCCGGTACTGGACGGCGAGCGGCAGCCCCATGACGGCCTCGAACGCGGCCAGCGGGGTGAGGACCACGACGGCCATCGCCACGCCGCCCAGCCGTCCCGTGGCGACCGCCTGGGCGCCCACGAGGGCGGTGGCCGCGACGGTCAGCCCGGACGCGAGTGCCGTGAGTCCGTCGCCGAGCGCGGTCGCGGTGGCAGCCCGGGAGGCGATGCGGGTGAGCACCGTGTCGGCCTGCCGTGCCTCGGCGGTACGGGCGGGCAGCGCGCCCGCGACGGTCAACTCGGCCGTTCCCGTGAGCAGGTCGGTCACCCGGGTCGCCAGGACGCCGCGCGCGGGAGCCAGCCGCCGTTCGGCTCGCCGCGCCACGGCGCCGGTGACGAGCGGGACGCCGACCCCGGCCGCCAGCAGTCCGACGGCGAGTGCGGCACCGGCCTCGGGCAGCAGCCAGGCGGTGAAGCCTACGGAGGCGGCGGACACCACGACCGCGGCGCCCGCGGGCAGCAGCCACCGCAGCCAGTAGTCCTGCATCGCGTCCACGTCCGCGACCAGCCGCGACAGCAGATCGCCTCGCCGGGTCGTCCGCAGCCCCGCGGGCGCGAGGCTTTCGAGGCGCCGGTACACGGCGACCCGGGTGTCGGCCAGCATCCGCAGCACCGCGTCGTGCGACACGAGCCGCTCCGCGTACCGGAACACGGCCCGGCCGATCCCGAACGCCCGCGTGGCCGTCACGGCCACCATCAGATACAGCACGGGTGGCTGCTGGGACGCCCGCGAAATGAGCCACCCGGAGGTGGCCATCAGCCCGACGGCGCTGCCGAGCGCGAGGCTGCCGAGGAGCAGAGCGAGCGCGAGCGGCCCCCGCCGGGGAGCGGCCATGGCCCGGACTCGGGCGAGCACGCCGCCACGCTGCCGCGGAGCCGGTGGGGGCTCTTGGCCCTCGGTCAGGGGCAGGCTTTCCGGCTCGACCGGCCGGAGCGGCCGGGCGGGGCCGGCTTCCACGGGGCCGGACGCCTCGACAGGTGCCCCGGACTCCAGTCGCACCACCCGGTCCGCCACTCCCAGCAACGCCGGGCGGTGCACCACCAGCAACACCGTCCGCCCCACGGCGAGCCGCCGCACCGCCTCCACGACCTCCGCCTCCGTCGATCCGTCCAACGAGGCCGTCGGCTCGTCGAGGAGCAGCACGGGCCGGTCCGCGAGGAACGCCCGGGCGAGGGCAAGGCGTTGGCGCTGGCCGGCCGACAGCCCGGCGCCGTCCTCGCCGAGGACCGTGTCGACCCCGTCGGGCAGCGCTTCCACGAAGCCGGCCGCACCCGCGTCGACGAGCGCCTGCCGTAGCGCCGCGTCGTCCGCGTCGGGCCGCGCCAGCCGCACGTTCTCGGCAATGGACCCGGCGTAGAGATGGGGCCGCTGCGGCACCCAGGCCACCCGTGACCGCCACTCGGACAGGTCGGCCTCGGCAAGATCGACTCCCCCGACCCGCACCCGCCCCGTGGTGGGCTCCACGAACCCCAGCAGGACGTTCAGCAGCGTCGACTTGCCCACGCCGCTCGGCCCGACCAGGGCCACGGTCTCACCGGGCTCGACTGCGAAGGAGACGTCCGTGACCGCGTCGCCGGAGCGCCCGGGATACCGCACGCTCACCCCCTCGAAGCCGATCTCCCCCACCGGCGCGTGCAACGAGCCCGAGGCCGGCACCGGGGCTTCCAGCACCGAGAAGATCTCCTCGGCCGCCGCGAGCCCCTCGGCGGCGGCGTGGTACTGCGCCCCCACCTGCCGCAGCGGCAGATATGCCTCGGGCGCGAGGACGAGGATGACGAGCCCCACATACAGATCCATCTCGCCGTGCACGAGCCGCATTCCGATGGTCACCGCGACCAGCGCGACCGAGATGGTGGCGAGCAGCTCCAGCGCGAAGGACGACAGGAAGGCGATCCGCAGCGTCCGCATGGTCGCCTGCCGGTACTCACCGGTGATCTTCCGGATCGACTCGGCCTGCGCCTTGGCCCGGCCGAACACCTTGAGCGTGGGAAGTCCCGCGACGACGTCCAGGAAGTGCCCCGAAAGGCGGGACAGCAGCCGCCACTGGCGGTCCATCTGGGTCCGCGTGGCCCAGCCGATCAGAATCATGAAGAGGGGAATCAACGGCAGCGTGCCGACGATGATCGCCGCCGACTCCCAGTCTTCGGTGACGATCCGGGCGAGGACGGCCACCGGGACCACCACCGCGAGCCCCAACTGCGGCAGATAGCGGGAGAAGTAGTCGTCGAGCGCGTCGACTCCCCGTGTGGCGAGGGACACCAGCGAGCCCGTCCGCTGCCCGCTCAGCCACCCGGGACCGAGCAGCGCAGCCCGCTCCAGCAGCCTCCCCCGCAACTCCGACTTGACCGCCGCGCTCGCCCGGTGCGCAGCGAGCTCGGTGAGCCAGGAGACGACCGCCCGTCCGATGGCAACCACCGCCAACAGCAACAGGGGCGTGCGGAGCGCTCCGGCCGAGAGACCGTGCTGGAAGGCGCCGACCACCACTTCGGCGATGAGCATCGCCTGAGCAATGACCAGGGCCGCTCCAGCAGCCCCCAGTCCAACGACGGCCGCGAGAAACAGGCGAGTGGCGCGGGCGTACCGAAGCAGACGCGGATCGATCGGTTTCACGTGAAACACACCCTTGGCTCATCAGGCATGTTTCACGTGAAACGACCGTTTCACGTGAAACATGCCCTGTGATTCAGCGGACCTCCGCGCGCAGCGCGCCCTTCGGCCCTGCGGACTCAGTGCGCCACATCGGGGGCGATGTGATGCGTGCCGATCCGCTTGCGGAACACCCAGTACGTCCACGACTGGTAGAGCAGGATGATCGGCGTGGCGATTCCTGCGCACCAGGTCATGATCTTCAGGGTGTACGGGCTCGACGACGCGTTGGTGACCGTCAGGCTCCAGTCGTCGTTGAGCGAGGACGGCATGACGTTCGGGAAGAGCGTCAGGAAGAGCATCGCGACGGCGGCCACGATGGTGAGCCCCGACAGTGCGAACGCCCAGCCCTCACGGCTCCCACTGACCGCCACGAGCGCCGCGACCAACGCGACCACGGCGACGACCAGCGCGACCAGCGACGTGCCGTCGCCGTTCTCGACCTGGGTCCAGAGCAGGAAGATCAGCGCCAACACGGCTGCCGCCGGTCCGAGTCGCAGCGCCAGCTTCCGCGCCCGTTCCCGGATGTCCCCGACGGTCTTGAGCCCGACGAACACCGTCCCATGGAAGGTGAACAGCGTCAGCGTGACCAGGCCGCCGAGGAGCGCGTAGGGGTTGAGCAGGTCCCAGAAGTTGCCCACGTACTCGAAGTTCTGGTCGATCTTCACTCCGCGCACGATGTTGCCGAAGGCCACACCCCACAGGAATGCCGGGATCAACGAGGTCCAGAAGATCGCGGTCTCCCAGTTGCGCTGCCAGTTCTCCTCGGGCCGCTTCGCCCGGTATTCGAAGGCGACACCGCGCACGATCAGGCAGACCAGGATGATCAGCAGGGGCAGATAGAAGCCGGAGAAGAGCGTCGCGTACCACTCAGGGAAGGCGGCGAAGGTCGCACCACCCGCGGTGATCAGCCACACCTCGTTGCCGTCCCAGACGGGGCCGATCGTGTTGATCAGCACCCGCTTCTCCAGGCGGCCCCGGGCCAGCATCTTGGTGAGGATGCCGACGCCGAAGTCGAATCCCTCCAGGAAGAAGTAGCCGGTCCAGAGGACCGCGATGAGCACGAACCAGACGTCGTGAAGTTCCATGACTCAGCAGCTCCCTCGGCCTAGTAGGAGAAGGCCATCGGCTTGTCGGCGTCACGGGAGTCGCCGCCGATCCTGGTGGGCGGTTTGAGGTCGGCCTCGGTGAGCTCGGGCGGTCCGGCCTTGATGTACTTCACGAGCAGCTTGACCTCGATGACGGCGAGGATCGCGTAGAGCGACGTGAAGACGATCATCGACGTGAGAACCTCACCCTGCGAGACGCCGGGGGAGACCGCGTGCCGGGTCTGCAGCACGCCGTAGACGACCCACGGCTGGCGGCCCATCTCGGTGAAGATCCAGCCCCAGGAGTTGGCGATCAGAGGGAAGCCCAGGGTCCAGATCGCGATGAGCCAGTACCACTTGGTGAGCGTCGGGCCGAGCGCCTTGTTCTTGAAGAGCACGAGATGCGGCACTTCGTCGTCGCCGACCCTCAAGTGCTGCGGCAACATGAACTTCTTGCGGGTCAGCCAGAGTCCGACCAGGCCGATGGCGAAGGACGCCATCCCGAAGCCGATCATCCAGCGGAACGCCCAGAAGGTGACGGGGATGATGGGCCGGTAGTCGCCGGGACCGTACTTCTCCTGCTCGGCCTTGTTGGTGTCGTTGATGCCGGGGACGTACGAGCTGAAGTTGTCATCGGCAAGGAACGACAGTATCCCCGGGATGGACAGCTCGACGGTGTTGTGTCCCTTACTGACGTCGCCGTACGCGAAGACCGAGAACGGCGCGGAGTTCTGGCCGTCCCACAGCGCTTCGGCAGCCGCCATCTTCATGGGCTGCTGCTTGAACATGACCTTGCCGAGGGTGTCGCCGCTGATCGCGGTGAGCAGTCCTGCGATGGCGACGGTGACCAGGCCCAGCCGCAGCGAGGTCTTCATCACGGAGACGTGCTTCTTGCGGAACAGATGGAAGGCGGCGATTCCGACCATGAAGGCGCCACCGGTCAGGAACGACGCCGTGAGCGTGTGGAATGCCTGGGCTAGCGCGGTGTTCTGGGTCAGCACGTGCCAGAAGTCGGTGAGTTCGGCACGCCCCCTCGCCTTGTTGATCTTGTAGCCGACGGGGTGCTGCATCCACGAGTTGGCCGCGAGGATGAAGTACGCCGACAGGATCGTGCCGATCGAGACCATCCAGATGCAGGCCAGATGGATCTTCTTGGGCAGCTTGTCCCAGCCGAAGATCCACAGACCGATGAAGGTGGACTCGAAGAAGAAGGCGATCAGGGACTCGAAGGCGAGCGGGGCACCGAAGATGTCACCGACGAACCGCGAGTAGTCGGACCAGTTCATGCCGAACTGGAACTCCTGCACGATGCCGGTGACCACGCCCATCGCGATGTTGATCAGGAAGAGCTTGCCCCAGAACTTGGTGGCCCTGAGGTACTTCTCCTTCCCTGTGCGTACCCAGGCCGTCTGCAGGCCGGCGGTGAGCCCGGCGAGCGAGATCGTCAGGGGGACGAAGAGGAAGTGGTAGACGGTGGTGATGCCGAACTGCCATCGCGCCAGAGTCTCCGGCGCCAGAGCCAATTCCACGTCGTCAGTCTCCTTACGTCGCCGTGGTACAGCGGCAGTTTGCCCCCTTTGTCACGTACATCACGGGAGCAACCGGGACACGTTTGTGAACGCGTTCACATTCACAAGCAATTATGACGCATAGCCGTTCGAGGGTTGACGGGTGGGGGGTACCTAAGCGTGGCCGTACGGGCCACAGGCGCGGCTGCCTCCACCAAGAGGCCCGCCGAGCCCGGCGAATCCCTTGGCAAGAACTTCAACATATTGTTGAATCCGTGGCATGCAGATACGGATCTCCTGGCCCGCGGGGCACCTCACCGCGGCCCTCGACGACACCCCGACCGCCCGGGCCCTCGCCAAGGCACTGCCGCTCGCCTCCACCGCCCGCACCTGGGGCGAGGAGGTCTACTTCGACACCGGCGTCTCCGTCGCTCGTGAGGAGAGCGCCCAACAGGTCGTCGAGCCCGGCACCGTGGCCTTCTGGACCGACGGCGACGCCCTTGCGCTCCCCTACGGCCCCACCCCGATCTCGAGAGGCGAGGAGTGCCGCCTCGCGAGCCCGTGCAACGTCCTCGGCCGCCTCGACGGGGACCCACGCACGCTCGCCACCGCAAGGGACGGCGACCCGGTACGCGTAGAACTCGTGGCGGACTAGAGCTCCTTGCGGAACGCCTCCGTCGCCTTCAGGAAGATGTCGTTGGCCTCGGTCTCGCCGATCGTGACGCGGACTCCCTCGCCGGCGAAGGGGCGTACGACGACACCGGCCTGTTCACAGTGGGCGGCGAAGTCGAGCGTGCGCTCCCCCAGTCGCAGCCACACGAAGTTGGCCTGCGTCTCGGGCACCGTCCAGCCCTGACCGTGCAGCGCCTCGACCACACGCTGGCGCTCGCAGACCAGCGAGCCGACCCTGCCGAGCAATTCGTCCTCGGCGCGCAGGCTCGCCACCGCGGCATCCTGGGCCAGCTGGCTCACGCCGAAGGGGACCGCCGTCTTGCGCAGCGCCGCGGCGACCGGCTCATGGGCGATCGCGAAGCCGACCCGGAGGCCGGCGAGCCCGTACGCCTTGGAGAAGGTGCGCAGCACGCAGACGTTGGGCCGATCACGGTAGATGGCCACGCCGTCCGGCACCTCGACGTCACGGATGAACTCGCGGTACGCCTCGTCCAGCACGACCAGCACATCGCTGGGCACCCGGTCCAGGAACCGCTCGAGCTCGGCCCGGCGCACCACGGTGCCGGTCGGGTTGTTGGGGTTGCAGACGAAGATCAGCCGGGTCCGGTCGGTGATCGCGTCCGCCATCGCGTCCAGGTCGTGCACCTCGCCCGGCGTCAGCGGCACCTTCACCGAGGTCGCCCCGCTGATCTGCGTGATGATCGGGTACGCCTCGAAGGACCGCCAGGCGTAGATGACCTCGTCGCCGGGGCCGCTCGTCGCCTGCAGCAGCTGCTGGGCGACCCCGACCGAGCCGGTGCCGGTCGCCAGGTGCGAGAGGGGGACGCCGAAACGGTCCGACAGCTCGCTGATCAGCCCGGTGCACGCCATGTCCGGGTAGCGGTTGAAGGACCCGGTCGCGGCGGTCACGCTCTCGATCACACCGGGCAGCGGCGGATACGGGTTCTCGTTCGAGGACAACTTGTACGCCACCGGACCGTCGGCCGCGGCCGGCTTGCCGGGCTTGTAGGTGGGGATACCCTCCAGCTCGGCACGCAGCTTGGGGTTCGTCTCGCTCACCGCAGTCCTCCTCGTGACCACCACCGGCTCATGACCACCACCGGCTACCAATGCTTCTCACCTTATGAGGATTCGGCGCCGCTGCGAATGGGCTGTGGACAACCGAACGGCAACCGGGCCACCACCGGCCGCGGCCCGACGATCACTCACGTGCGGCCCGGCGGTGATCCTCGTACGTCCCGGTGATCATCCTCGTCCCGTCCGCCGGTCATCCTCGTACGAAGGCGTACGAATTGGGGGGCGCACCATTTGGCCGCGCACGCGCCGGTGGCTCACGCCGTGGCGCGCATCCCTCGTGAAGGTGAGTTGAGACCTCTTCGAAACATGACCCCCTTGGCAGGCCCATGCGTGCCGACAAGTCATGTACTACCGTAGAATCGCTCAACTTCCTTTATTTCCAAGGAAGTTGACTGCCTTTGACCATGCAGAAACGTGCCTGTCAACGAGTGCATATGCGTCCGCACTACCCCACCGCATGAGCCCTACTATCGGCTCGCCATGACAGCAGCAGGGAAGCACCAGGTGAGCCGGGCGGAAACCTCCCGCCGAGGCGGTCGACCGGGCCGGGCGGGTATCAGAGACGTGGCTGCGGCCGCAGGAGTCTCCATCACGACCGTGTCCGATGCCCTCAACGGCAAGGGCCGGCTCCCGGACGCCACCCGACGCCACGTCCGCGAGGTCGCCGACCGGCTGGGCTATCGCCCGTCGGCCGCGGCCCGAACCCTCCGTACCGGCAAGTCGGGCCTCATCGGCCTGACCGTGACGACATACGGGGATGAACCTTTCACCTTCACGGAGTTCGCGTACTTCGCGGAGATGGCCAGAGCCGCCACCTCGGCCGCGCTCGCCCGGGGCTACGCCCTGGTCATCCTCCCCGCGACCTCGCGCCACGACGTGTGGTCGAACGTCGCCCTGGACGGAACCGTGGTCATCGACCCGTCCGACCAGGACCCAGTCGTCAGCGAGCTGGTCCGGCAGGGATTACCGGTCGTCTCCGACGGCCGCCCGGCCGGCTCGCTCCCGGTCACCGCCTGGGTGGACAACGACCACGAGGCCGCGGTTCTGGGCATCCTCGACCACCTGGCCGACGCCGGCGCCCGCCGGATCGGCCTCCTCACCGGCACCACCACCGACACGTACACCCACCTCTCGACCACCGCATACCTGCGCTGGTGCGAGCGTGTGGGCCAGGATCCGGTGTACGAGGCCTACCCCGCGCACGATCCGTGCGCGGGAGCCGTCGCCGCCGACCGGCTCCTCGCCCGGCCCGACCGCCCTGACGCCGTCTACGGTCTCTTCGACCCGAACGGCACCGACCTGCTCGCCGCGGCCCGGCGCTACGGCCTGCGCGTACCGGACGACCTGCTGCTGGTCTGCTGCAGCGAGTCCACCGTCTACGCCAACACCGAGCCGCCCATCACAACGCTCTCCCTCAAGCCGCGCCGGATCGGCACGGCGGTGGTCCAGCTCCTCATCGACGCCATCGAGGGGGTCGAATCGGACCAACCGGTCGAGCAGGTGATACCGACGGAGCTGATCGTGCGGACGTCCTCCGAGCGCCGTCCGCCCCGTACGACAGTCAGTCCGCCCCGATCACCCGAGGAGGGTTGACGCCCGGTGCAGAAAGGGCGGGGAAAGCCCCGCCCAATTCGGGCGAAAACCGCGGTGAACTGGGCTCCTCCTCCGATTCACCACCCCTGGGTCATCACATGGCGCGATCCGCATTCCTATGATGGGCGGACGACACCGCGGGCCGCTGCGACCAGGCAGTCCGATCCGGTGCAGATGCGGCGCGATGGTGGTGGAGGGGTCGATGACTCAGGGGGCCGGTCAGGGACCCGAGGTGGTGCGGACGGCGACGTTGCGCGACTTCCGGGTGCCCGCGTACGTCCACGAGACCGGTCCGTACGCACAGAACACGCCCCCCGGTGGGGGCACCAGACCCGCCGAGGAGTCCCCTGCCTACCCGGCGGACTCCACGGAGGCGTACACCCCCACCCTGCGCGATCTACCCGTCATCAACCGAGGTGACACGCTTCAGGTCGCTGTTGACCCCGCCGCTGTGGCCGCTCCGCAGCCGATCGACGGGCCCGGCCCGCTGTACGTCGTCGGGGACGTGCACGGCTATCTCGACCAGCTGGTCGCCGCGCTCCAGGAGCAGGGCCTCGTCGACGCCGCGGGCAACTGGTCCGCCGGAACCGCACGCCTGTGGTTCCTCGGCGACTTCACCGACCGCGGCCCGGACGGCATCGGCGTGATCGACCTCGTGATGCGGCTGTCCGCCGAGGCGGCCGCGGCCGGCGGCTACTGCAAGGCGCTCATGGGCAACCACGAGCTGCTCCTGCTCGGCGCCAAGCGGTTCGGCGACACCCCCGTCAACTCCGGAGCGGGCACCGCCACCTTCCAGGCGGCCTGGCTGCTCAACGGCGGCCAGAAGACCGACATGGACCGTCTCCAGGACCACCACTTGCAGTGGATGGCCCGCCTCGACGCCATGGAGCTGGTCGACGATCACCTCCTGGTGCACTCCGACACCACCGCCTACCTCGACTACGGCGACTCCATCGAAGCGGTCAACGACACAGTCCGGGAGACACTCACCCGCAATGACGCGGACGAGTGCTGGGACCTCTTCCGCAAGTTCACCAAGCGCTTCGCCTTCCGCGACGACGGCGGCGCCGAGGCCGTCCGCGAACTGCTCGGCACGTACGGCGGCACCCGCATCGTCCATGGTCACAGCCCCATTCCGTACCTCCTGGGCGAGGTCGGCTCGGAGGACAGCGAGGACAGCGCGGGCCCGGTGGTCGAGGGACCGCATCTGTACGCCGACGGGTTGGCCATCGCGATGGACGGCGGCGTGACCATGGCCGGAAAGCTACTGGTCCAGCAATTGCCCCTGGATAGCTGAGCGTTCACCGGGCAGGCGTCCCCCAGGAGGACTGCGCTGGCCAGGGGGCAATTTCTGGAAACCCCCTGTCACGGCGTGCCGTCACCGCTCTACCATCGGCTTATCCGTAGCAGGCTCCCCTCCGTTTCTGCCCAACGGCTCGTCAGCGTGCGAGCCACCAGCCCTACGGAGCATCGGGGGATGCACATGAACAGCGTTCCGCAGCACCTGCTGAGCGAGGACCGCCAGGAATACGAGCGGATCCTCGATGAGGCGCTGCGCTCCGCACCAACCCGCCCGGAACTCGCCGCTGTCGGCCAGCGGCTCAACCCCGAACAACTGCGCACCATGGCGCTCAACGCCACCGCACTCATCACGGTGGCCGCGGCGACCGAATACCAGCATTACGTGAAGGTCCGCGAGGAACTGCGCCAGCCGGCGTCGTCCGCCCAGGTCGTGAGCGAGGAAGCCGGCTCCGCGGAGCCGGGTGCGACCGCGATGGGGCTCGCCGCCACCGTCGGCGAGGTCTCCGAGACCGCCGGGGCCGGCGCCATCGCCGTCGTCGCGGTGCTCGCCCCCGTCCTCGCCGGGACAGCGGCGGCGATCTTCCTCCTCGTGGGCTACCTCCTGAAGATGCTCGCCCCTGAGCAGGCGTTCGCCAAGACCCTCCTCACCACCGGATGGGTCTTCGGCGCGGTCACGGCCGCCGCGATTCTGGTCGCCGCGGTCGGACTACTGCTGACCGCACTGCGCAACAGCTCGTCCTCGCTCCAGGCCGGAGCGCGCGGCGAGCTGGACGAACGGGTGGCCCGGGCCAGGGAAGCCTGGCACGAGGCCCTGCTGGAGCGCGGCATCCTGCCGTTCCTCCGGGAGGCCCTCGCCGACCCGGGCTCGGCGGCACTGGGCCGTCCGGCACCGACGCCCAGCCGCATCCCACAACTCGGCTACAACCGGCCGGGGTTCAGCAGCCCCGAGGGCGGGCCCGCGGCCGGCCCTCGCCCGAGCTTCTCCAGCCCGGACTTCACGAGCCCGGACTTCGGAGGGCCGGAGCACCAGCCGGAGTGACGCCCGGGCCGGCCGGGTGGCTCATGTCCGGGGGTGACGCCGGGTGCGGGGAGGAACCGGGGCCCGCGCTGATGAGGCGTGGGCCCGAACCGGTGGGTGACGTACGCCCGTGCGCTCCCCGGGAGGGCGCGTTCGAACGCCCCCTGGCCGGGCGCCATCAGCCGATGCCCGGTCCGGCAGGACCCGGTCGGATGCCGCGCACCCCGGAAGGGTTCGGTCAGATGATCCCGAGCCGCCGGGCCGCGGTCATCCAGGCCGGGAACTCGGACAGCAGCCGGTCGTACAGCTCCGGGTCCGGGACGCCGCTGATGTCGTCGACGGCCAAGAATCCGACGTTGTCGACGCGTCGGCCCGACAACGTGTCGAACCGCTCCAGCACGCCGTAGTTGGACCGGCCCAGGCCCACGACTGCCAGAAGATCGGCTCCTCGACCGCTTCCCGCAGCTCCTTCTCGATCTCCTTGTTGCGATAGACACCTCCATCGGAGAAGAACAGCACCAGAGTGGGATCGGCGGCCGGGTGCTCACGCGGCGTTGGCGAGTCGCTCGGCTGTGCCCCAGGCCGGGGGTTCGCCGTCCGGTCCAGCCGGGCCGTCGAGACGAACGACCGCGTGCACGTGGACGGCGGCGCGCTTCTGGTATTCGGCGACGCGGGCGAAGGACAGCCGCGCGTCGTCTGGGAAGCGGGACTGACGAGGCCCGCCGAGGAGGCGAGCTGACGCCGAACGGCGATAGCGGGCCTCGCGAAAGCCGCGAGCCCGGCGCGATGCCGGACCCGCGGCGGGGTCATGCCAGAATCAGGCCAGGGTCACGCCTTGTCGAGGGTGACCTGGGTGGTCTGCTGCCCAGTGTTCACAGTCGCCGGGTAGTCGCGGTCGTCCGCCTTGGCCGCACCCCGCAGGGTGGCGGCGCCGGAGCGGAAGGCGGTGCCGGGCTCGATGCTGGCGAAGGAGACCGTCCACGGGACCGGCGCGCCGGGCGTGCAGGCGACGGTCGTCTCGTAGTAGCCGATCGCCGTCGCCTTCTTCTGCACCTGGTCGACGTTGCCACTGACGGCGACCTGCGCCGGTTTGTTGCAGGTCACCGAGCCGCCAACGGTGATCTGGCCGGTTTGCGAGTTGACCTTGCCCGCGGAGTCGAGGGTCATGCCCAGGGTGAGCTCGGCGGGCGGCTCGGGCATCTGGGCGTGGAGTTCACCGCGCGCGGGCACGGTGGCCCCGTTGCAGTACTGCTCGAAGGTGGCGTCGATCTCGCGTACATAGCCGTACGGTCCGAAGGCGATATGCGAGACGGTGAAGGAACCGGTGCTGGTGTCGCACTGGCGCGCGTCCTCGCCGAACGCCAACTCCGGGTCCTGCGGCTGGGCGTAGGGCCAGCGCAGGGCCCCGGTGTAGGTGGTGCCCTCGGTGAGCTTCTGGCCGTCGGGGGCGGCCAGGTGGAGCGTCCAGCGTTTGCCCTCGTTCGTCACCACGGAGGTGAACACGGAGTTCCCGTCGGTGGCGCCCTGGACGTCGAACTGCTGGACCGCCCCGGCCGTGTACGTGGCGGACTGGCCGCCGGTGGTGTACTCGCCCGGGTCGCCGCTGAAGCTGAGCGTTCCCGTCGCCGCCTCGTGAGCCTGTGCTGTGCCCGTCAGCGGGGCCGCCGCCACCGCGAGCCCCAGGGCCGCCGTGAGAACGGCCGCAATACGGGCCGGACGCCCCAGCACGCTGCGTGTCTTCAAGTTTCTCCTCCAAGGAGTGACTCGTCCGGTCGAGTGGACCGGGCGTAATCGCACGGCTCGTGCGCATACGTCACTGAATGTCAGGTGCGAGTCGCTCTGCACCTGAAGGGGGGCGGCCGTGATCTCTTCAGCGACGCACAGGAAGCTAACAGGAGCCACTGACAACCCAGACCCCCCGCCGTGCGACCTACGCCTCACGCCTCACCGGCGCCGCCCCCGGCAGATGGGTTACCAGCAGGACGACCCCGGTGGAATTTTCGAGTCGCGTGGGGCCACTTGAGTCCGAAGACCGGCGGCCTTGACGCGCTCGTTGAGCCTCGTCGGCGTCCCAAAGCCTCCCGGCCCGGGCCCGGACTCCCACCCGGCTCGAAAAACCGCAGGCCAGCCCCACAACGCGAACCCGGGAAGACCGTGAAACGAGCCGAAATCACGACGAAGGTGGGCGACAGTCCCGCTTCCTTCCCCGCCGATTTGATCAACAAGCAGGTCGAGCGGCTCAGGAATGCCCAGCGACAGTGAACTACGGCGGTGCTCCTTGGTCGACTGCCCCAAGGAACACCGCCGTTCCAGCGATCAGTTCGCGAGCGGCAGGTACACCCGGTTCCCGCTAGCCGCGAACTCCTTCGACTTCTGGAGCATCCCCTCAGCGACCTCCTCAGCCGTCGCCCCCGCAGCCGCCGTACCACCGAACTGCTCTGTGATGCTTTGACTAATCTTCATCGAGCAGAACTTCGGCCCGCACATGGAGCAGAAGTGGGCCGTCTTGGCGGGCTCGGCCGGCAGTGTCTCGTCGTGGAACTCCCGTGCCGTGTCCGGGTCGAGGGCCAGATTGAACTGGTCCTCCCACCGGAACTCGAAGCGGGCGTCGGACAGCGCGTCGTCCCATTCCTGCGCACCCGGGTGCCCCTTGGCGAGGTCGGCTGCGTGGGCGGCGATCTTGTAGGTGATGACGCCGGTCTTGACGTCGTCACGGTTGGGCAGGCCCAAGTGCTCCTTGGGCGTGACATAGCAGAGCATGGCCGTGCCCCACCAGGCGATCATCGCGGCACCGATGCCGGAGGTGATGTGGTCGTACGCCGGCGCGACGTCCGTCGTCAGCGGGCCGAGCGTATAGAACGGAGCTTCATCGCAGATCTCCTGCTGAAGGTCGATGTTCTCCTTGATCTTGTGCATCGGGACATGTCCCGGGCCCTCGATCATGGTCTGTACGTTGAAACGCTTGGCGATCGTGTTGAGTTCCCCGAGCGTCCTCAACTCCGCGAACTGCGCAGCGTCGTTGGCGTCCGCGATGGAACCGGGCCGCAGCCCGTCGCCGAGCGAGTACGTGACGTCGTACGCCGCGAGGATCTCGCAGAGCTCCTCGAAGTTCTCGTACAGGAACGACTCCTTGTGGTGCGCCAGGCACCAGGCCGCCATGATCGAGCCGCCGCGCGAGACGATGCCGGTCTTGCGGTTCGCGGTGAGCGGCACGTACGACAGGCGCACGCCCGCGTGGACCGTCATGTAGTCCACGCCCTGCTCGGCCTGCTCGATGACCGTGTCCTTGTAGATCTCCCAGGTCAGCTCCTCGGCGCGACCATCGACCTTCTCCAGCGCCTGGTAGAGCGGCACCGTGCCGATGGGGACAGGGGAGTTGCGCAGCACCCACTCGCGGGTGGTGTGGATGTTGCGGCCGGTGGACAGGTCCATGACCGTGTCGGCGCCCCAGCGGGTCGCCCAGGTCATCTTTTCGACCTCCTCCTCGATGGAGGACGTCACGGCCGAGTTGCCGATGTTGGCGTTGACCTTCACCAGGAACCGCTTACCGATGATCATCGGCTCGATCTCCGGGTGGTTCACGTTCGAGGGCAGCACCGCGCGGCCCGCGGCGATCTCCTCGCGTACGACCTCGGGGTCGACGTTCTCGCGGACCGCCACGAACTCCATCTCGGGCGTGATCTCACCGCGGCGGGCGTACGCGAGTTGCGTCACCGCCTGTCCGGGGCGGCCCCGGCGAGGCTGGCGCGGCCGCCCCGGGAAGACCGCGTCGAGGTTGCGCAGCCCCCCGCGCGGTGAGGTGTGCTTGATCCCGTCGTCCTCGGGGCGGACCGGACGGCCCGCGTACTCCTCGGTGTCACCGCGGGCGATGATCCAGTTCTCGCGCAGCGGTGCCAGCCCCCGGCGTACATCGGTGTCGACGGTCGGATCGGTGTACGGGCCGGAGGTGTCGTACAGCGTGACGGACTGCCCGTTGGTGAGGTGCACCTGACGGACCGGCACTCGTAGATCGGTGCGCGAGCCCCCGACATACGCCTTGTGCCAGCCGATGGACTTCCCGGCCTCGCCGTTCTCGGCCGGGGCGGATACCCCACCGCTTTCGTCCGGAACAAGCGTCCCGTCCGTCTGGCTGGAGGCAGGCGTGCGTACGTCCTTGTTGGTCATGAGACCTACTCCCTACGCCGGCATTACCCGGTAACAGGTTCGGCGGTCGACGCAGCGGCTTCCGTCCGTCGATGTTTCATGTGAAACATCGCTGAGACGAAGGTCAGCGCCCTCTCAGCCCGGTGCTCCGAGCTCCCGCGTGTGCAAAGGTGCCTCCACGCTAGCGTCATATCTGGCGCGCTGAACAGAGGGCCCCTTCCGTTCTTGCGATGATCGGTCGGTGACCACAATGCAGCAGCCCCCGTTCCCACCGTCCGGACCGCCTCGCGGATCCGGCTCCGGTGACGGCCATGGACATGGTTCCGGCGACGGTCGCGGACATGGACCGATCGGTGGCGGCCATGGCCCCGGACCCGGCGACAGCCACGGGCCGGGCGCCGGGCACGGCCACTCACACAGTCACAGCCACGGCCCCGCAGCGCCCGTCTCCAAGCACCTGCGCAAGGTCATCGCCGCGGTGCTGATCCCCTTCGCGACAGCGGTCGTCGTGGGCCTTGTTGTGCTCTGGCCGGGGGGCGCCCCGTCCCACGAGCGCACCGGTGTCGGCTTCGACCGGCAGACCCAGCAGGCGACGGTCACCAAGGTCGACAAGGTGGACTGCAAGTCCGTGAACGCCTCGGGGGAGACCCCGACCGGTGACACCTCCACCGCCGAGGGCTCCTCCGCGCAGCAGCAGGCGACGGGCGACTGCAAGAAGGCGTCGATCCGGATCGACACCGGCAAGGACAAGGGCCGTACGTTCACCGAGATCGTCCAGCCGGACCAGTCGCGGCAGTTGCATCAGGGCGAGAAGGTCGTGGTCGCCTACGAGCCCTCCGCGCCCAGGGACTTGCAGTACTCGGTCACCGACGTGAACCGGAAGTTCCCCCTGGCGCTGCTCGCCGGGATCTTCGCGCTGGTCGTCGTGGTGGTGGGCCGGATGCGCGGTGTCATGGCGCTCATCGCGCTGGCCATCAGTTTCCTGATCCTGAACCTCTTCATCCTGCCCGCGATCCTGCATGGCTCGGACCCGCTGATCGTGGCGGTCGTCGGGGCCAGCGCCATCATGCTGATCGCGCTCTACATGTGTCACGGCCTCTCTGCCCGCACGTCGGTGGCCGTCATCGGCACACTGCTCTCGCTGGTGCTGATCGGTGTGCTCGGCTCCGTCTTCATCGGCTGGGCGGCGCTGACCGGAAACACCGACGACAACACCGGCCTGATCCATGGCTTGTATCCGTCCATCGACATGAGTGGTCTGCTGCTCGCGGGCGTGATCATCGGTTCGCTCGGTGTGCTCGACGATGTGACGGTGACGCAGACGTCCGCGGTCTGGGAGCTGCACGAGGCGAACCCCTCGATGGGCTGGCGCGGCCTGTACCGGGCGGGCATCCGCATCGGCCGCGACCACATCGCGTCCGTCGTCAACACCCTTGTCCTGGCCTACGCGGGCGCCGCGCTGCCTCTCCTGCTGCTGTTCTCGATCGCGCAGAGCAGCGTGGGCAGGGTCGCCAACAGCGAGCTGGTCGCCGAGGAGATCGTGCGCACCCTGATCGGCTCGATCGGCCTCGTCGCCTCGGTACCGGTGACCACGGCGCTGGCCGCCCTGGTGGTTTCTGCGGACCGCACGGAGACCGCGGCCGACCCTGTGGGGCCCGCGGGAGCCAGGACGCCGGTACTCAGTGGGAAGGGCCGCCGCCGCAAGCGCTGAAGGCAGCCGGCACCCCTGCCCCTTGTGAGGAAGCGTTACTCCGCTTAGGGGTGTCGATGCGTCAGCCCGCGCTCTGCTCCTCCGCCAGAATGCGGTCCAGCGCCTCGTCGAGGTGCGTGTCGAAGTCCGCGAGGGAACGCTCCTGTCCCAGCGGCACCAGCTTGTCCGTGCGGTCGAGGAACGCCACGAGCGGCGCCGCCCCGGACCGGAACAGCGCGTGGTCGCCGCCCACCTGAAGTCGGATCAGCACCTCGCCGAACGCCTCCGGGTCCGCGGGCGCGATGTGCACATCGCCGTCGCCGCACGGCCGGCCCACGCCATCGATCATCAACTCTCGGCCGAACGCCCAGGTCACAGGGGCGTCTCCGGGCAAATGGAAGGTCAACCGCACGGCATACGGATCACAGGTCTCGTATCGGAGCTCCACCGGAATGCGGAAGGACAACTCCTCCGACACGAGGAAGCTCATCATGACCTCTGCCTGTACTGACTCGCGCATCGCCTACCCCGTCGTTTGCCGTCGACTGGCCAGGAATCGTCCCCCTGACACTGCTGGAATCTTGCTCAACGTGCACGAGAGATCACAAGGAGTGAGTTTTCAGATACTGATAGAGATCGCGAGTGTCCCTAGCAACTTGCCGATTTCGCTCTGCAATTGGCGTGCGGCGGGTAGCAGTCGCTCGGCCTGATGACAAGGCAGAGAAATGGCCATCGTCCCGGCAGTTGAGCCTGCCGTGATGGGGATCGCGGCGCAGACGGTGCCCAGCGCGTACTCCTGGCGCTCGATGACGGGCTCCATCCGTCCCGTCCGCTCCAGGCGCCGCAGCAGGCTGTCATTGTCACGCACCGTGTACGGAGTGATCGACTGCACCGGGTAGCGGTCGAGGTGGTCCCGGCGGGCCTTCTCGTCCAGCTGGGACAGCAGGCACTGGCCGATCGCGTGCGCGTGCCCGGTCTCCCGGAAGTCGGCCCACTCCTCGACCGCGGGGTTGCTCGGGGTGTCGGCGACGCACATGACCTCGATCTCGCCGTCGCGGTAGATCGCGTAGTAGACGGGTACGCCGATCGAATCGCGCCAGTGCGCGAGCATGTCACTCACCGTGCTGCGACGTTTCTGCTGTGCTCCGCTGCTGCTCAGCCGCTCGGCCGCCCCACCGAGGAAGAACAACCCCTTGTCGCGGCGCAGATAGCCCTCATGGACCAGGGTGCGCAGTAGGTGGTACGCCGTCGGCAGCGCGAGCCCGGCCTCCCGGGCAAGCTGCTTGGCGGGGGCACCGTGCTCGCGCGCAGCAACGGCCTCCAGAAGGCGCATCGCGCGCTGCACGGAGCCGATCAGGGTCGTGGCGTGCGGCTCGAGGGGCGCGGCCTCCGCGGGCGGGGTGCGCGGGGCACACGTCTCTCCGGGCGTGGTGCGGGGCTGGGTGGGCGGGACACATGATCCCGCGGGCACCACCGATCGCTGGACGGGTGGAGTGGGGGAATCTGCGGGTGCGGTGTCAACCGTGGCCAAGGGGCACTCCCGAAGCGCGAAGGGGACCACCCGTGCGGGGGAACACGGGAGGGGGCTGTGCGCTGCCCGCGGGGGGTCGACCCCGCGTCGAGTTCCGGACTTTAACCGCCCGCCACCACTCGCAGACGGCCTCGCCGGAAACTTCCCTCGCCCGAGGGAACCTCAGGTTCCCTTTGCCGACCTGCCCGTTACCGGTCGTTCACCCTCCAGCGCCTCACCCGTCAGCCCGACACCCGTCACCCCGCCAGGCCTCACCCGTCACCGTGCGAAGCCTCACCAGTCGCTGCGCGACGACGAGCTCGACATGAACTTCCGCACGATGTAGATCAGTCCGCCGACCAGTGCGACGAAGACCAGGGCCTTGAAGAGCAGGCTGATGACCACGCTGAGCACGCTGACTATCACCGTGCCGAACACAACCAGGGCGATGACCGGCACCGCGACCCACTTCACCCACCACGGCATACCGTTGAAGATCTCTCGCATCGCCCTCGTCCTTACCTCTCCGCCCGTTGCCCCAAGTCCGGGGCGATGATTACGGGTTCTCAGATGTCCAGCATTGATGTGCTGCATTGATGTTCTGCATTCGATGCTAGGGCCGAGAGGGGGCCGGGCGGAGGCCTCGCGCCCCTTGTCCTCCCCTGACCGTTCCCCTAGGGAACCCTGAGGCGGAGGTCAGCTCTCCGGCGGAGAGAACACCACCAGCACCCTCAGGTCCTCGGTGATGTGGTGGAACTTGTGGGCGACCCCGGCGGGTACGTAGACGACGCTGCCGCGTGCCACCTGGGTGGTCTCCAGACCGACGGTGATCGATGCGCGCCCGCTCACCACGAAGTAGACCTCGTCCTGCTGGTGCGGCTTCTGCGGGTCGAGGGCGCCCGCGTCGAGCGCGTACAGGCCGACCGACATGTTCCGTTCACGCAGAAACTGCAGGTAGGCGCCGTCGTTGGCGGCGCGTTCCGCCTCCAGTTCATCCAGCCGGAATGCCTTCATCGCCCTCGTCCGCTCTCGTACGCCGCAGGCTGTATCCACAGCCTGGTCCCCAGTCGATCTCTTCTGCCACGATCAGACACATGAAGAATTTCGTAGTCAAGACGCTCGCCAACGCGGGGGCCCTGGCCGTCGCCGTGTGGCTGCTCGACAAGATCACCCTGACGGGCGACAGCACCGGCAAGAAGGTCGGCACGCTGCTGATCGTGGCGCTGGTCTTCGGCCTGGTGAACTTCCTGGTCAAGCCGATCGTGAAAGTGCTGACCTTCCCGCTGTTCATTCTCACGCTCGGCCTGATCACCCTGGTGGTCAATGCCCTGATGCTGCTGCTCACCTCGTGGCTGGCCGACAAGCTCGATCTGAGCTTCCACGTGGAAGGCTTCTGGACCGCGGTCCTCGGCGGCCTGATCATCTCCATCGTGTCCTGGGCGCTCAACGTCGTGCTGCCCGACGGCAAGGACTGAGTGCCCGATGCCCTATCGAGTCTGCTTCGTCTGCACCGGCAACATCTGCCGCTCCCCGATGGCCGAGTCCGTCTTTCGCGCCCGCATAGAAGAGGCCGGGCTCGATGGCCTGGTCGAGGTCGACAGCGCGGGCACGGGCGGCTGGCACGAGGGCGACGGCGCCGACTACCGCACCGTCGCCGTGCTGGAGGCGGGCGGCTACGAGAGCGACCACGCGGCCCGGCAGTTCCAGGTCGCGTGGTTCTCCCGCCTCGACCTCGTCATCGCCCTCGACTCCGGCCACCTGAAGGCGCTGCGCCGCCTCGCACCCACCCCGCAGGACGCGGCCAAGGTCCGGCTCCTGCGGTCGTACGACCCGGCCGCGGGCGACGATCTGGACGTCCCCGATCCGTATTACGGACATATGGACGGCTTTGAGGAGTGTCTTGAGATGGTGGAAGCGGCGAGCCCCGGACTGCTCGCCGCGGTACAGGAGCAAGTGGAGGGACGAGCGGCATGACGTCAGGGGATTTCGTCACGGGAACAGGTGACGGCACGCGTGCGGTGCGGGCGGGACTGCCCGAGCCCGTCAAGTACGAGTCGACGCTCCCGGGCCCGGTATTCGCCGCGCACTTCCATCTGCCGGGCGAGCCCACCGGCCCGTACACCTATGGCCGTGACGAGAACCCGACGTGGACGCTCCTGGAGCGTGCCATCGGCGAGCTGGAGGCGCCCGGACAGGACGGCGTCGAGACGCTCGCCTTCCCTTCGGGTATGGCCGCCATCTCGGCGGTGCTCTTCTCCCAGCTGCGCGCCGGCGACATCGTGGTCCTGCCCGACGACGGCTATCAGGTGCTGCCGCTGGTGCGCGAGCAGCTGACCGCGTACGGCATCGAGGTGCGCACCGCCCCGACCGGCGGCGACGCCCAGCTGGAGGTGCTCGACGGCGCGAAGCTGCTGTGGATCGAGACCCCGTCGAACCCGGGCCTCGACGTGTGCGACGTACGGCGGCTCGTCGCGGCGGCACACGCCCAGGGCACCCTCGTCGCGGTGGACAACACCCTGGCGACCCCGCTCGGCCAGCGCCCGCTGGAGCTGGGAGCCGACTTTTCCGTGGCCAGCGGCACCAAGATGCTCACCGGGCACGGCGACATCCTCCTGGGATACGTCACCGCGCTCGACGCCGCTCTGATGGCTCCCGTACGGCGCTGGCGGAAGATCGTCGGTGCGATCCCCGGCCCCATGGAGGCCTGGCTGGCACACCGCTCGCTGGCCACGCTCCAGCTGCGCGCCGACCGGCAGACCGCCAACGCCCTGACGATCGCCGAGACGTTGCGGGAGCGGCCCGAGGTCACCGGACTGCGCTATCCGGGACTGACCGACGACCCCTCGTACAAGATCGCTTCGCAGCAGATGCGGCGATTCGGGTGTGTGGTGTCCTTCACGCTGCCCACGCGCGCGCGTGCCGAGCGTTTTCTCGATGCGCTGCGACTGGTGGACGACGCGACGAGCTTCGGTGGCGTGCGGTCCACGGCCGAGCGGCGCGGCCGGTGGGGTGGGGACGCGGTACCGGAAGGCTTCATTCGCTTCTCCGCCGGCGCCGAGGATCCCGAGGACCTGGTGGCGGACGTGCTGCGGGCACTCGCCGAATCCGCGGAGTGAATGCCTACTGAGCGACCGGTGAGTACCCGGTGGCGCGCGTCCGCGCCGCCGGTTTAGTACCCCGCTACGTACAACGGACGGTCCGAGCCTCCCCCCTCGTGGCTCGGACCGTCCCGGTTCTGCGCGCGAAGAACCGCGCAAACAAGGCTAGTTGACTCTGTGTCAGTGTCCAATCACAGTAGCGACAGAGACCTATCGACTTATTTATAGTTGAGGCTCGCGCGGGGGTGCTGGGAGGGGAGGGGCACCATGGACTTGGCCTTGCTGCGCACTTTTGTGACTGTGCACCGGGCCGGTTCCTTCACTCGCGCCGCCGCGTTGCTCGGACTGTCGCAGCCCGCCGTCACCTCGCAGATCCGCACGCTGGAGCGGCAGTTGGGGCGGCCCCTGTTTTTGCGCCAGGCCCGCGGGGTGACTCCGACCACCATCGGCGACGAGCTCGCCCACAAGGCCGCTCCGCATCTCGACGCCCTGGTGGAGATCGCCGAGACCGGGCTCGAAGAGGACTCGTCCTTACGCACCCTGCACCTCGCAGGGCCACCGGAGTTCACCGCCGAACGGGCCCTGCCCGCGCTGACGGAACTGACGGGCGACGACGGCCAGGGCTTCGCACTGCGCGCCTCCTTCGGAAACGCCGAGGAGACGCTGGAGGGGCTGGCTGCCGGACATCATGATCTGGCCATTACGACAGCCCGCCCACGGGGTGCGCTGCTCACCGCGACTCCGCTCTGCGACGAAGAACACGTCCTGGTCGCCGCCCCGCGCTGGGCCGCCTGCGTGGGCCCGGGCAAGCTGCGCCGCAAGGGTGCCCACGTGCTGGAGAACCTCCCCGTGGTCGAGGTGCACGAGTCGCTGCCACTCGTCGCCCGCTACTGGGCCTCTGTCTTCGACTGCCGCCCGGCCGCCTCGGGCACCGTCGTCGTCCCCGATCTGCGCGCCGTCCTCGCCTGTGCCGCCGCCGGCGCCGGCCTCGCCGTGCTGCCCCGGTATCTGTGCACCGACGCCCTGGAGCGTGGCGACGTCGTGGCACTCCTCGACCCGGCGGTGCCTCCTCTTCGTACGTACTTCCTGGTGGTCCGCACCGGAACGCTGGCGATGCCGCATATCGCGCGGGCGCACGAGTGGCTGCTGAGAGCGGCCGCCGACTGGAGCTGAGGCCGCCTGGGCCTCAGGTGGAGCCGAGGCCGGGAAGGCTCGGCCGGTACTGAAGCCCGTACTGAGGCCCGTACTGAAGCCCGTACCGAGGCCCGTACCGAGGCCCGTACCGAGGCCCGTACCGAGGCCCATTCTGAAGCTCTTGGGGCTTTGCGATGTTTCACGTGGAACCAGCCGGGCCACATTTCTCCCATGACCGTCCGACCCGTGGTCAAGCGCACCGCCCGCGCCATCCTGCTCGATGGCGACGACCTGGTCTTGATCAAGCGCACCAAGCCCGGCGTCGATCCCTACTGGCTCACACCGGGTGGCGGGGTCGAACCGGAGGACACGACTGTCGTCGACGCACTCCACCGTGAAGTGCACGAGGAGCTCGGCGCAAAGATCACCGATGTGGTGCCCTGCTTCGTCGACACCGTCGAGCACATCGGCGACGACGGCGGCGCGACCGGCGTGAAGGTGCAGCACTTCTTCGTCTGTCGTCTTGAGTCCATGGACCCGGCCCTGCGGCACGGTCCCGAGGTGGACGAGCCGTGCGGCGAGTACGAGATCGTACGCGTGCCGTTCACCCGGGTCGGGATCGCCTCCGTCCACCTCGTACCGCTGTCACTGCGGCACTACCTCGACGGGAACATCGAGGGCGTACGGGCCATGCACGCCCCCGACCTGGGCTGACTTGGGCGGCTGCGGCTTGCCCGGAGAAGCCCGAGGCCCAGGTCAGTCCCCGGCAGCGACAAGTTCCTCCACCGAGTCGTGGCGTATGCGATCCGACGGGATGCCGATGTCCCTCAGCGCGTCCACACCGCTGCGGATCATCCCGGGCGGACCCGAGAGATAGGCGTCGTACTCATTCCACGGCCCGTACTCGCGTACGACGTCCGGCAGCTGAAGATGGGCCTGCTGGTCGACGACCGGGCGCACCGCGAGCCACGGGTGACTCTGCTGGAGCCGCAGCATCGTGTCGATGTCATACAGGTCGTGACCGGTGCGAGCACCGTAGAAGACCTCGACCGGGCGGCGTTCCCCGTGCTCGGCGACATCCTCGACCAGGGCCTTGATGGGCGCTATACCGGTGCCGCCGCCCAGACAGAGCAGTCCGCTGTCTGTGGTGTGGTCGACGGTCATCGTGCCGGCCGGCGGTCCGAGCCGGATGATGTCGCCGGGCCGGGCGCGGTGCACCAGCGCGTTGGACACCCAACCCGCCGGAACCGCCTTCACGTGGAACGACAGCAGCCCGTCGGAGCGGGGCGCCGAGGCGAACGAGTAGTGCCGCCAGATCCGCGGCCACCACGGTGTCTCCAGGCTCGTGTACTGCCCGGCGAGGAAGGGGTACGGCTGGTCGGGGCGGACGGTGATGACCGCGACGTCCGGGGTCCTGAGGTCGTGCGAGACCACCTCGGCGTACCACCAGGCCGGGGCCCGCAGTTCGTCGGCGGCCGCCGCGTCGATCATGACCTGGGAGATGGTCGTGTAGGCCCGCACCCAGGCCGCCTCCGTCTCGGTGTCCCAGACCGCCGAGGCGTACCGGCTGAGCGAGCCGATGAGGCACTCACCGACGGCCGGGTAGTGCTCGGGCCGCGTGCCGTACTTGCGGTGGCCACGGCCGAGGTTCTGCAGATACGCGACGAGGACCTCGGTGTTGTCGATGTGCTCGGCGGCGGTCAGCAGCGCCTTGAGAAGCCGGTCCCGCTGGGTGTCCATCGCGGCGGGGAACAGTGAGCGCAGTTCCGGGTGCCGCACGAAGAGCAGCGCGTAGAAGTAGGAGGTGACCTTGTCGGCGATGGGGCCGACCTCGGCCATGGTCTGGCGGATCAGCACGGCGTCGGGGGACGCCTTGGGAGCGGGCCTTTGGGCGGGCACACGCGGCTGAGGGCCGGGATCAGGCTGTGGAGAGCCGTACGGGGGCCTCTCGGGACCCGGCTGCGGTCGTACGGCTTCGTGGGCGTCGTGGGCGGGCTCGGGCTGTGCTGCCTGGTGGGGGCGCGACTGCGCCGGTACGGGCTCGTGGGGCCGTACCTGAGTCGGTGCGGGCTCGTGGGGCCGTACCTGAGTCGGTGCCGCCTCGGGGTGTCGCGTCCCAGCCTGTGGCGTCTCGTGGGGCCGCGTCCCAGGCGATGGCACGTCATGGGATGCCGGCGCCGCATCATGCTGGGCGGGTGGCGCTTCCACGGCCGGGGATATTCGTTCCTGTGCCGACGATCCCTGCTCCGGCGCTCCCTGCCCCGTGGCGGGACGTCCGACCGGACGCATCGCGGCCAGTCGACGGCCGTCGGCTGCCCCCTGGTCCCCAACGGAAGGCGCCGGCTCCTTGCGCGGTGTGAACCAGCCGCCCCCGCCGTTGCCGTCGGAAGTACCGTTGTCGGCCGACGTGGTGGTCGGAGCGTCCATGGTGTGCCTCGCCTCGAACATCTTTCGGTCGGTCTGCGCACTTCCACGGTCGGAAAGTGCCTGCTTTCCCCCGCAGACGGCTTGCTTGCTTTCCCCGTTCAGTCCCCGTCGGCCAATGCGGCCACATTGAACCGGATTCCCGCTCTGTACGGACAAGTAAGGCGAGAATGTGACATTGGCCGCAGTACTCTCACCGCAGCATGCCACGCCGAGCCGACGAGCGGCCGCATAGCGAAAAATGCGGGTCTTCGATCTCTCCGTCCCGTTAGGCTGCTTCGGCCTGCGTTCGTGCCCCCATGGGACTTGCGCACATCTCGGCGGACGCGAACCGGACTCGACCCTACCGGCAGCGGCTGCATACACAAGTCCCCCCTCGCATCACCACGAATTGGCGGGGCCGATCCATCAATGGCCCCAATTACCGGGCGCGACGTACCAATTCATAGGCATCCGATAGATCCCGCCCCCCCCCGTAGGCATGGGTGGCGAGACCCTGCAGATGTCGATCCGCATTGACCGCCACGGATACCGGCACGGCACCGAACAGGTCCCTGTCGGACAATGAGTCGCCATAGGCGACGCGGTCGGCCCGGCTCACCTCGAACTCCTCACAGAGCCGGTCCGCGATCTGCACCTGGGCTGCACTGCTGAGAATCCCTGCCGGATCGACCGCCTCGGTGAACGGCACGGCGGGAAAACGCGAGCCATCCATCAGAAGCCCCCTAAGCGCCCCGCGGAGATCGCCTCATCGAGCGCGACGGTCTCGGCTTCCAGCCCGAGCTGTCGCGAGATCTCCACCGGTGCGGTGCTCCCGTGCAGCAACGTCCCGTCGAGATCGAAGAGATGAAGTCGCGCCATGTCCGCCGAGGCTAGCGGTGCTGTCCCTCCATCGGAGAGCCCAGCGAATGATCCACGCCGTTTCACGTGAAACATCTGTCCGTGCGCTGTGCGGTTGTGCACGACATGGCCAAAAGCGCGTACGTGTGCCCGCAAAGCGGTGGACGTCAGGGGTGCGTGTCAGACAGCCTGACATGCGTGTCGACACCTTCCCCCGCCGCTCCGCCCATTCGCCGTCTGACGCCTCGCGATCTCACCGCCTGCGCCGACTTGTCCGAGAATCGGGGCTGGCCCCGTGAGGAACACAAGTGGGGCCTACTCCTCGCGGCGGGAACCGGTTACGGCATCGATGACCCCGAAGGCGGTCTCGTCACCGCCTGTGTCGTGACCGAGTACGGACCGCGGGAGCGCCCCGATCTGGGGGCGGTCGGCATGGTGCTCGTCGCCGAGCGGCATGCCCGCCAGGGCATTGGCCGCCGACTGATGCGCCATGTGGTCGCTGAAATGGGGACGACCCCGCTGACCCTGCACGCAACTCCGAGCGGCCGCCCGCTCTACGAGGAACTGGGCTTCAAGGTCACCGGCCGGGCCGAGATGGTCCGTGGACACTTCGTCCACGGCGGGGTGGAGCCCAAGGTCTTCACCCGCCCGGCCACTGCGGAAGATCTCGCCGCCATTCTCCGGCTCGACGAGGAGATCTTCGGTGTCGACCGCACCCATGTGATCACGCGGCTGCCCGCCTTCTCCGACCAACTGCGCGTCGCCGAGGAGAACGGCCGGATCATCGGATATGCGTCCGCCTGGCCCAACGTGGACAACCATGTCGTGGGTCCGCTGATCGCCCGTGACACGGAGACCGCGAAGGCGCTCATCGCCTCGCTGGCCGCCCACACCGACCGCCTGATCCGCACCGACATCGACGTACGGCACGAAGAGCTGCTGTCCTGGCTGAAGGACCGCGGCCTGACGTCCATCGCCTTCAACGCGGTCATGACGTACGGAATCTCAGAGCTGCCTGGGGACTGGACGCGACGGTTCGCTCCCCTGACAGTGGCGGCGGGTTGAGACGGCTTGTCTACAGGCGTCTATAGACGACCTGCGTCGGCCGCCTGTAGACGCCTCCGAGACACCTTTGAACGCCCGTAAGCGTCTGCAGAGAAGCGGGGGGGGGGGNCCCCCCCCCCCCCCCGCTTCTCTGCAGAGGTGCACTCAGACGAGCGAGTCCACGGCGGCGGCAGCGAAGCCGTGGTCCTGGTCCGGCGCACCACCGCCGACGCCGATGGCTCCGATCAGGCGGCCATCACGATGGACCGGCACGCCGCCCGCGATGAACAGCAGCGGCCGGTCGAGCGCGGTGGGCAGGGTGTGGAACAGGCCTCCGGGCTGGACCGCGTCGACGAGATCGGCGGTGGCGGAGTCCAGCTGGAGTGCCGTGTAGGCCTTGCGGGTGCTGGTCTCACCCGAGATCAGCACGGCCTGGTCGTCGCGCCGGAAGGCGAGCAGGTGACCGCCCGCGTCGAGGACGGTGACGCTGACCCTGACTCCGGCGGCCTCGGCGGCGCGGCGGGCCGCGGTGACGAGAACTTCGGCGTCCTCGGTGGTCAGCGGTGCGATGGCGGTGGTGGTGCTCATGAGGGGGTTTCTCCTTGTGGAGGCACGTGCTGAGTCGCTTGCGGGTGGTGCTGAGTCGAGCCAGTGCGGGGACGGCCCTGGCCCCACGCCGTCTCGACCCCGGTCAGTGGTGGACGGCAGTTCGCCGTTCTACGGGCGCGCCGCCGGCGACAACGGTGCTGGGGTTGTCCGCACGGCGCTCCAAGGCGGCCGAGAGGACGGCGAGGACGAGCGCGCTCGCGGCGAGGACGGCGCCGACCCAGTTGGGGGCGGTGTAGCCCAGGCCGGCCGCGATGACGAGGCCGCCGAGCCAGGCCGAGAGGGCATTGCCGAGGTTGAAGGCGCCGATGTTCACGGCCGACGCCAGTGTGGGGGCGCCGTGCGCCTGGTCGAGGACTCGCTTCTGCAGCGGCGGCACGGTCGCGAAGCCCAGAGCGCCGATGAGGGCGATCGTGACCGCCGCGAGGATCTTGTTGTGCGCGGTGACGGTGAACAGGGCGAGCACGACAGCGAGGCCGCCCAAAGACACGTACAGCATCGGCATCAGCGCGCGGTCGGCGAACTTGCCGCCGATGAGGTTCCCGCCCACCATGCCGAGGCCGAAGAGGACCAGCAGCCAGGTGACGGAGCCGTCGGCAAAGCCCGCGACGTGCGTCATCATCGGCGCGATGTAAGTGATGGCCGCGAAGACCCCGCCGAAGCCGAGCACGGTCATCGCCATGGCCAGCAGCACCTGGACGTTCTTGAAGGCGGCCAGCTCATGACGGAGGTGTACGCCTTCGGGCTTCGGCAACTCGGGTACCAGCTTGGCGATGCCCAACAGACCGATCAGGCCGAGCGCGGCGACACCGGCGAAGGTGACCCGCCAGCCCGCGGACTGTCCGATCAGCGTGCCCAGGGGGACTCCGACGACGTTGGCGATGGTGAGCCCGCTGAACATCATGGCGATGGCACCGGCCTTCTTCTCGGGAGCGACCAGTTCGGCCGCGACGACCGAACCGATGCCGAAGAAGGCGCCGTGGGCGAGGGAGGCGACCACTCGGCCCGCCAGCATCAGTCCGAAGGCAGGTGCGACGGCGGAGAGCAGATTGCCGAGGACGAACAGTCCCATCAGCAGCATCAGCATCCGCTTGCGGGGCACCTTCGTGCCGAGCGCGGTCATGATCGGGGCACCGATCACCACGCCGAGGGCATAGCCGGTCACCAGCAGTCCGGCGGTGGGGATGGAGACGCCGAAGTCACCGGCGACCTCGGGCAGCACGCCCATGATCACGAATTCGGTAGTTCCGATTCCGAAGGCCCCGATCGCGAGGGCCAGAAGCGCGAGAGGCATGGTGGGGTACACCTTCCCAGAAGATTGCAGGAGCGCTTTGCGTGCTTCCATAATAGTTGCAGACGCGGGCTATATGCAACAGCGGGCTATTGCACTGGTGCTCTATCCTGGGTTTCAGCCACTCCGGGACGGAGGAAAACGCCATGACAGCCACGGACCCCGCGCTCACCGCCCTCTCTCAGGGCTGGTGCGCTCTCTCCCTTTTGCACGGGAGGATCGAGGCCCGCATCGAGCGCGAGTTGCAGGCCAAGCACGACCTGAGCGTGCGGGAGTACTCGCTGCTCGACGTGCTCAGCCGACAGCACGACGGTGAGGGCGGTCATCTGCAGATGAAGCAGGTCGCGGATGCGGTCGTCCTGAGTCAGAGCGCCACCACTCGCCTTGTCACCCGGCTCGAGGACCGCGGGCTGCTTTCCCGTTACCTCTGTCCGACCGACCGCCGCGGCATCTACACGAATGTCAGCGAGGCGGGCCTCAAGCTCCTCGAAGCGGCACGTCCCACCAATGACGCCGCCCTGCGCGAGGCACTCGACGAAGCGGCCAAAACCCCGGAGCTGGCCCCGCTGGTCCGAGTCGTGGAGTCGGCGAGCGTGCCCGCATAGACCGTGCACCCCATGCCCGTGCCCTCATAAGGTGCGGGCATGGGAGATCTTGAAATACGAGCGGCTGTCGCCGAAGACGTGCCCGCCATCGTCGCGATGCTCGCGGACGATCCGCTGGGCGCCCAACGCGAGTCGCAGGACGACCTGACCCCGTATCAGACCGCCCTGGAGCGCCTGCGCGCCGACCCGAACCAGCACCTGGTCGTCGCCGTGCGCGAAGGCCGCGTCGTCGGCACCCTTCAGCTCACGGTGATTCCCGGGTTGTCCCGCAAGGGAGCGACTCGCTCCATCATCGAAGGCGTACGCATCCATGCCGACGAGCGCGGCAGCGGCCTCGGCACCCAGCTCATCGAGTGGGCGATCGACGAATCCCGGCGCCTGGACTGCCAGTTGGTCCAACTGACCTCCGACGTCACCCGCACCGACGCCCATCGCTTCTACGAGCGGCTCGGCTTCACAGCCTCCCACGTGGGTTTCAAGCTGCCGCTCTGAGGCATACCGCTGCATGGTGTGGGGTGGTGTGTTTCACGTGAAACACACCACCCCACACCATGGCGCCGTCTACTGAATCCCTCGCCAGCCCTCGGGGTCCACCCCACCCGGCACAGGAGCCCCCTCGTCGTAGGGCTGCCGCGTGAAGACGAAGGACCCGAGGTCGAGATGGCTCACAGAGCGGCCCGGGCGCCGTACGGCCCGCAGCAGCTCCCCCGCGTAGTAGCCGTCGAGCCCCGTCCATGTCCCGTCACCGTTCGCCCGGAATCGGGCGCGCCGACCGACGCCGGACAGCGGCTCCAACGTGACGTCCCCGCCGGCCGTCAGCCGCAACCCGAACGCCTGAGTCCCCCAGTACCACTGCCCCACCAACTCCAGTACGGAGCTGTCGACTTCGATCATGGGACGCCAGGGCTCGGGGATTCTCGGCTCGGCCTCCGCAACAATCCGTACGAGATCAGCGGCAACGGTCAGCGCGGGCGGGCCCGAGGTGCAGTTGGACAGCACGACCGCCGCCACGTCGTCCTCCACACCGATCACCAGGCCGGCCAGGAATCCCGGCAGGGAGCCGGAATGTCCGACGAGCATGTGGCCGTCTCGGTGCAGGATCTGCATGCCGAGGCCGTAGGCACCACCCGCGGCCAACTCCGCCGCCTCGGGCGGCGCGGCAGGCGTACGCATCTCTCGTACGGACTCCGCGCTCAGCACCCGGTCGTCGCCCTGAGCCAGAAAGGCGGCGAAGCGCGCCAAGTCCGCGGTGGTGGACCACAGTTGTCCGGCTGGAGCCATCCGGCCGAGATCCTGCGCAGGTTCGGGCATCATCACGTCCGCCCAGGGATGGACGGCCCAGCCTCCCGCGTGCGGCGCCTGCGGCCGACCGCTCGTACGGTGCAGACCCAAGGGCTCGAGCACCTCGCGCCGCAGCACCTCCTCCCAGGGGGCGCCCCGCAACTCCTCGACCAGCGCGCCCAAGAGTGTGTAGCCGGGGTTCGAGTAGTGGTGCCGACGCCCCACCGGGTGCCGGAAGGGCTGCTCGCCCAGAACGTCGGACAGCTCGGGACGGAGCGAGCCCGGCGTGCGCTCCCACCAGGGTGCGGGCGACTCGGCAGCCAAACCGCCGGTGTGCGCGAGCAGTTCGGCGATGGTGGCCTCCCCCGCGCCGGTCCCGGGCAGATGCTTCTCCAGCGGGTCACAGAGGTCCAGCACGCCGTCGTCACGCAACCGCAGTACGAGTACGGCGGTAAAGGTCTTGGTAATGGAGCCGATCCGGTACTGGACGTTCTCGTCGGGCCCGTGCCCGTCCACCGAGGTCCGTGCCCCGTTCCACACCGTCTCCCCGCCCCGGACGACCGCCGCGACCAGCGACGGCGCCCGGCCCTCGGTCTGTGCGACGGCGATATGGTGCAGCAGAGCCCGGCGCGTGGCGGGAAGCAGATCATCCTGAGGCGTCGTCATGACACCAGTCCACCCGGCCCGGCACCGCACGTCGAGCGCATTAACCTGAGGCCGCCCCGCAGCGCGTGTGGGGTCTCGCTGCTCGTGACATGTCGATCTTGCGTGACCTGGGCGTTCTTGGCTGTCTCACGGCCTTGTCACCCATGATCAGCTCAAATCCGTGGCATTTCCTCGCGAGGGCGAGGTCGAGATCAGGCGGCTTGCCCGTGTCGGCCGAGTACACCACGCTGAGCCCCGAGCACGAGGAATACCGGCGATGCCGCCGGGCTGATCGACGAGTACGTGATCGCCGCCCATCCGGTCCTGGTGGGCGGCGGCACGCCGTTCTTCACCGCGCTGGACAGCTGGGTGAACCTGAACCTGGTGGAGACGCGGACGTTTCCCGGCGGCGTGGTCCTGACCAGGTACGA
Organism: Streptomyces albiflavescens; assembly: GCF_014645835.1. Classification (GTDB taxonomy): domain Bacteria; phylum Actinomycetota; class Actinomycetes; order Streptomycetales; family Streptomycetaceae; genus Streptomyces; species Streptomyces albiflavescens. Next base: position 240,230 of record NZ_BMMM01000006.1, on the reverse strand, counting down.
GACGAGGCGCTGAGCAGCTTCCCGCTGTCTCACGGCTTGGATGGATGTTTCCTCTCACCGTCGCGGCGATCTCCCCCACCGCACACCCCCGAGCCCACGAGCGATGCCCCGTGAGCCCACGGTGTCAGTGGGCTTCTACCAGGGCACCAGCATCAGAGCCCAATCACCCATACGAGTGGGCGGCTTGACCTGCCAGTCTCAGATTCGTGTCAGGTATGCCATCGCTTGGCCATCGCTCGTGAGATTTGGCCACGAAATCTGAGACCCTACAGCGCGTCGGATCAGGTCTGCGCCATGTCCACGAAGCGCGAGTAGTGGCCCTGGAAGGCCACCGTGATCGTGGCCGTCGGACCGTTACGGTGCTTGCCGACGATGATGTCCGCCTCGCCTGCGCGCGGTGACTCCTTCTCGTATGCATCCTCGCGGTGCAGCAGGATCACCATGTCCGCGTCCTGCTCGATCGATCCGGACTCACGCAGGTCGGAGACCATGGGCTTCTTGTCCGTACGCTGCTCGGGACCACGGTTGAGCTGCGACAGCGCGATCACCGGCAGCTCCAGCTCCTTGGCCAGCAGCTTCAGGTTTCGCGACATGTCGGAGACCTCCTGCTGACGGCTCTCGGACCGCTTGCCGCCCGACTGCATCAGCTGGAGGTAGTCGATGACCACGAGCTTGAGATCACTGCGCTGCTTGAGGCGACGGCACTTGGCGCGGATCTCCATCATCGACAGGTTCGGGGAGTCGTCGATGTAGAGCGGTGCGGCCGAGACATCCGGCATGCGGCGCGCGAGCCGGGTCCAGTCCTCGTCGGTCATCGTGCCGGATCTCATGTGGTGCAGGGCCACCCGGGCCTCGGCCGACAGCAGACGCATCGCGATCTCGTTGCGGCCCATTTCGAGCGAGAAGATCACGCTGGGCATGTTGTGCTTGATCGAGCAGGCCCGCGCGAAGTCCAGGGCCAGCGTCGACTTACCCATGGCGGGACGAGCCGCGATGATGATCATCTGGCCCGGATGCAGACCGTTGGTGAGCGAGTCGAGGTCGGTGAAGCCGGTCGGCACACCGGTCATCTCCCCCGAACGCGACCCGATCGCCTCGATCTCGTCGAGAGCGCCTTCCATGATGTCGCCGAGCGGCAGATAGTCCTCGGTGGTGCGCTGCTCGGTGACCGCGTAGATCTCGGCCTGGGCGCTGTTGACGATCTCGTCGACGTCTCCGTCGGCCGCGTATCCCATCTGGGTGATGCGCGTGCCTGCCTCGACCAGGCGGCGCAGAACCGCCCGCTCGTGCACGATCTCGGCGTAGTACTCGGCGTTCGCCGCGGTCGGGACCGTCTGTACCAAGGTGTGGAGATACGGGACGCCGCCGACCTTCGTGATCTCGCCGCGCTTGGTGAGCTCGGCCGCGACCGTGATGGGGTCGGCGGGCTCGCCCTTGGCGTACAGGTCGAGGATCGCCCCGTAGATGGTCTCGTGTGCCGGCCGGTAGAAGTCGTGCCCCTTGAGGACCTCGACCACATCGGCGATGGCGTCCTTGGACAGGAGCATGCCGCCGAGGACGGACTGCTCGGCGTCCAGGTCCTGGGGCGGTACGCGCTCGAAGGACGAACCGCCGCCCTCCCACGAGCCACTGTCCCGGTCGCGGTCGTGCTGCTCGTCTCGGCCGCGGCCACCGTTGCTGTGCTGGCGGGAAGCGGGCAGACGATCACTGGGACCGCTGTCGGCCCAGGGGTCGTCCAAAGGCTCGGAAATACTCACCGAGCCACCTCCTCCCGTCCGCCGAGCGGACCTAACCGTGCCTCTCATTTCTACGGCACGGCACTGACAACTGAGATGCCCAACTCCGGTTCTGACACGTCGGTTTTGCCAGGTTTCCGAGGACGGAGGAGAGAGCGGGCGCCGCACCACGTTAGGGCCGCGGGCACCGTCAGCCAATCTGGTTATCCACAGGCCATGTGGACGACGGCCCGGATGCTGTGGAGAACCCCACAAAACCTGTGCACGACCCGGTGGACAGCCCTGTGAACAAGCCCTCAACCTCTCCGACACACCCACTCTGACCAGCTACTTTCCCATCCACCGGCTGTGCAGAAGAAAAACTTTCCCAGTCGGACCAAGATCGCTGCAAACGGTACGTGACGGCACACCCCACCCTGGGCTGAGTAAGGGTCCTTATGGCATTGCATCTCTTACCTGTGGAAGATTAGATTGGTGCTCATGACACAGGCTCCCGTGGCGCCCAAGGCCACCCGACGCCGGCACGACCGAGAGATCGTCGCGCTGGCCGTTCCGGCCTTCGGCGCACTCGTAGCCGAGCCTCTCTTCGTGATGGCCGACAGCGCCATCGTCGGCCATCTCGGCACCGCACAGCTGGCCGGCCTCGGCGTCGCCTCGGCACTCCTCATGACCGCCGTCGGCGTCTTCGTGTTCCTCGCCTACGCCACCACGGCCGCCGTCGCCCGCCGTGTCGGCGCAGGCGATCTGCGGTCCGCAATTCGCCAGGGCATGGACGGCATCTGGCTTGCCCTGCTGATCGGCGCAGCCGTCATAGGCATCGTCCTGCCGGCGGCCCCCAGCCTCATGGAGCTGCTCGGCGCCTCCGACACCGCCGCCCCGTACGCCACCACCTATCTGCGGATCTCAACACTCGGCATCCCGGCCATGCTCGTCGTGCTCGCCGCCACCGGTGTCCTGCGCGGACTGCAGGACACAAAGACTCCCCTCTACGTGGCTGTCGGGGGCTTTGTCGCCAACGCCGTCCTCAACGCAGGCCTCGTCTACGGTGCCGACCTGGGCATCGCCGGCTCCGCCTGGGGCACCGTCATCGCCCAGTTCGGCATGGCCGCCGTCTATCTGTACGTCGTCATCCGCGGCGCACGGAAACACGGTGCCTCGCTGCGGCCGGATGCCGCCGGGATACGAGGCTGCGCCCAGGCCGGTGCTCCTCTGCTCGTGCGCACGCTGTCGCTGCGGGCCATTCTCGTGGTCGCCACGGCGGTGGCCGCGCGGCTCGGGGACGCCGAGATGGCAGCGCACCAGATCGTCCTCTCCCTGTGGAGTCTGCTCGCCTTCGCACTCGACGCAATCGCCATAGCGGGACAGGCCATCATCGGACGGTATCTCGGCGCGGACGACGCCCAAGGAGCCCGCGAGGCCTGTCGGCGCATGGTGCAGTGGGGCATCGCTACTGGGGTCGTACTCGGTCTGCTCGTCGTCGCCGCTCGCCCCCTGTTCCTGCCCCTCTTCACCGGTGATTCGACCGTGCGAGACGTTGCGCTCCCGGCCCTGGTGCTGGTGGCCGTCTCGCAACCAATCTGCGGCATCGTCTTCGTCCTGGACGGAGTCCTGATGGGGGCGGGGGACGGGCCATACCTGGCCTGGGCCATGCTGCTCACCCTGGCGATCTTCGCTCCCGTCGCGCTGCTCGTCCCTGCACTCGGGGGCGGTCTCACCGCGCTCTGGGGTGCCATGACGCTGATGATGACGATGCGGATGCTGACTCTGTGGCTGCGTTCTCACTCGGGGCGCTGGATCGTCACAGGCGCAACGCGCTGACCGTTTCACGTGGAACCCGCGTTTCACGTGAAACAAGGAGCACCAGGCGTCTACGTGAAACGCAGCCTCGCACTCGAGAAACGCAGAAGGGCCGCACCCCGAGGGGTGCGGCCCTTCTCTCAGCTATGCCGAGCGCTGCACTCAGGCAGCAACAACCTCGATGTTGACCTTGGCGGCAACCTCGGGGTGCAGACGCACGGACGTCTCGTGGGCGCCCAGGGTCTTGATCGGCGCGCCCAGCTCGATGCGGCGCTTGTCGACCTCGGGGCCACCGGAAGCCTTGATCGCCGAGGCGATGTCGGCCGGGGTGACGGAACCGAAGAGACGACCGGCGTCGCCGGAGCGAACGGCCAGGCGGACCTTGACGCCTTCGAGGCGGGCCTTGATCTCGTTGGCCTGCTCGATGGTCGCGATCTCGTGGATCTTGCGAGCACGACGGATCTGCTCGACGTCCTTCTCGCCGCCCTTGGTCCAGCGGATCGCGAAGTTCCGCGGGATCAGGTAATTGCGAGCGTAGCCGTCCTTGACGTCGACTACGTCGCCCGCGGCACCGAGGCCGGAGACCTCGTGGGTGAGGATGATCTTCATGTGTCGGTCACCCTTCCCTTATCGCGCGGTGGAGGTGTAGGGCAGCAGCGCCATCTCACGGCTGTTCTTCACGGCCGTGGCGACGTCACGCTGGTGCTGCGTGCAGTTGCCGGTCACGCGGCGGGCACGGATCTTGCCGCGGTCGGAAATGAACTTCCGCAGCATGTTCGTGTCCTTGTAGTCCACGTACGTGACCTTGTCCTTGCAGAAAGCGCAGACCTTCTTCTTCGGCTTGCGCACAGGCGGCTTCGCCATGGTGTATCTCCTGTGTGATCAAGAAGTGGGGGTACGACCCACCCTCGGCCCGGGGGCCTAGAAGGGGGGCTCGTCCGAGTAGCCGCCGCCGGAACCGCTGGAGCCGCCGGAGCTTCCGCCCCAGCCGCCGCCACCGCCGCCGCCCTGGTTGCCACCGGCAGGGGCGCTGGTCGCCCAGGGGTCGTCGGCGGGAGCGCCGCCACCCTGCTGCTGACCGCCGCCGGGGCCTCCGCCCCAGCCGCCGCCCTGCTGGCCGCCGCCACCGCCGCCGTAACCGCCCTGGCCACCTCGACCAGTGGTCTTGGTGACCTTGGCCGTGGCGTTCTTCAGGCTGGCGCCGACTTCCTCGACGTCCAGCTCGTAGACCGTGCGCTTGACGCCCTCACGGTCCTCGTAGGACCGCTGCTTCAGCCGGCCCTGCACGATGACGCGCATGCCTCGCTGGAGCGATTCGGCGACGTTCTCAGCCGCCTGACGCCAAACCGAGCAAGTCAGGAACAGGCTCTCGCCGTCCTTCCACTCATTGGTCTGACGGTCGAAGGTGCGGGGAGTGGACGCGACACGGAACTTCGCGACCGCCGCACCAGAAGGGGTGAAGCGCAGCTCGGGGTCGTCGACAAGATTGCCGACGACCGTGATGACGGTCTCGCCTGCCATGGGGGTACCTCTCGGCGGGTTTGCTGCTGGCTGCTTGCTGCTACTCGAATCCCGAGTACCGCTGAGCTAGGAAGCTCAGTGGGTCTCGGGACGGAGGACCTTGGTCCGGAGGACCGACTCGTTCAGGTTCATCTGGCGGTCGAGCTCCTTGACGACCGCAGGCTCGGCCTGCAGGTCGATGACCGAGTAGATGCCCTCAGGCTTCTTCTTGATCTCGTACGAGAGACGACGACGGCCCCAGGTGTCGACCTTCTCGACCTTTCCGTTGCCCTCACGGACGACGGAGAGGAAGTTCTCGATCAGGGGGGCGACAGCGCGCTCCTCCAGATCGGGGTCGAGGATGACCATCACCTCGTAGTGACGCATGTGGAACCCACCTCCTTTGGACTCAGCGGCCACGGTCGTTCCGTGGCAGGAGGGTTGTGATGCGTACGCAACGGTATCGGCCGCCACTGACAATCGGGTTCCCCGTCGGCGGACCGAGCGGGATTCCCTGTCGTGACCTGGCCATGCCCTGGGCAGACACCGGTGCAGAGGGTACAGACTACCTGCACACCGGCTTCCGGTTGAAATCCGACCGTGTTGACCGTCAATCTGTACACATCGGGTGTGTATGGCGCTACGATGCGCCGCCTTCCGCAGGAGGTGCCCCATGGCACAGGTATTGCGACCCAACACCACGACCGGCTCTCTCTTCGCCACGGATGGCAAGCCCCATCCGCTCCAGGACACCTTGCTCGCGGTGACCCTGGTGCTGGGGATCACGGCCTTCGTCACGGCGATGTTCCACAGCTTGCATCTGATCAGCTCCTGGGCCGGCCTGGTGGGAATCCTCACCGGTGCGTACGGGCAGTTCATCTCCGTGACGACCCGCGAGCGCTTCGGGCTGATCCTGGGGCTCGGTGCCTCGGCGATCGGCTTCTTCCTCGGCATGGCCCACGGGGGTCTCTTCGGCGGCCTCTTCTGACCCGAACGCCCGTTTTCCTCTGACCCCGGGACTCTTCGACATCTGTCCCCAGGGCGCAGGTTCCATACGGCCATTCGAGGCGCTCCCAGGGCGCAGTAGGCTTCGGCGCGAGAGCCGGAGCCCCTGTACCCATGGGGACACACCAGCCCGAGGAGCGCCCCGAATGAGTCTGACCCTGAGGACCATCAGTCGAGAGCAGCATCTGGCGTACATCCAGAGCCTGCCCGCGGCGAGCCACATGCAGGTCCCGGCCTGGGCAGATGTGAAGGCGGAGTGGCGCTCCGAGAACCTCGGCTGGTTCGACGACAGGACCGGCGAGATGGTCGGCGCGGGCATGGTGCTGTACCGCCAGCTGCCCAAGATCAAGCGCTATCTCGCGTATCTGCCCGAGGGTCCGGTCATCAACTGGTTCGCGCCGAACCTCGACGACTGGCTGCAGCCGATGCTCGCGCACCTCAAGCAGCAGGGCGCCTTCTCCGTGAAGATGGGCCCGCCGGTGATCATCCGCCGCTGGGAGGCCGCTTCGATCAAGGGCGGCATCCAGAACCCGGACGTGAAGCGCCTGCGCGACATCGAGGCGGACTTCATCGAGCCGCGCGCCTTCGAGGTCGCCGACAAGCTGCGCCGCATGGGCTGGCAGCAGGGCGAGGACGGCGGCGCCGGCTTCGGCGACGTCCAACCCCGCTATGTCTTCCAGGTGCCGCTGGCCAACCGCTCCCTGGAAGAGGTCCACAGGAACTTCAACCAGCTGTGGCGCCGCAACATCAAGAAGGCCGAGAAGGCGGGCGTCGAGGTCGTCCAGGGCGGCTACCACGACCTGGAGGAGTGGCAGCGGCTGTACGAGATCACAGCCGTCCGCGACCACTTCCGGCCCCGGCCGCTGTCGTACTTCCAGCGCATGTGGACGGCCCTCAACACCGAGGACCCCAATCGCATGCGGCTGTACTTCGCGCGCCACAACGGGGTGAACCTGTCGGCCGCGACGATGCTGGTCGTCGGCGGGCACGTCTGGTACTCCTACGGCGCCTCGGACAACATCGGCCGCGAGGTCCGGCCCTCGAACGCGATGCAGTGGCGGATGCTGCGCGACGCATACGCCCTGGGAGCGACCGTCTACGACCTGCGCGGTATCTCCGACTCGCTGGACGAGACGGATCACCTCTTCGGCCTGATCCAGTTCAAGGTGGGCACGGGCGGGCAGGCCGCCGAGTACCTCGGCGAGTGGGACTTCCCGCTGAACAAGCTGCTCCACAAGGCGCTCGACATCTACATGTCGCGCCGCTGAGCCAGCCCGAATCGCATGCCGAGCCGCTGATCCGGCCCGGCGTCGCCCCGTCGGTCCGGCGAATCCGCCACAATTTCCTTTCATACCTCTGATACACCGCAGCCACGAGAAAGGTTCCGGGACCGGCCATGGCGCTCACGCTCTACGTCGACACCGCGCGCTGGCGGGCACACCACAAGCAGGTGTCCGAGCAGTTTCCGGGGCTGGTCCCCGTCTGCAAGGGCAACGGCTATGGCTTCGGCCACGAGCGGCTCGCGGACGAGGCCACCCGCCTGGGCTCGGACATCCTCGCCGTCGGCACCACGTACGAAGCCGCCCGGATCAAGGACTGGTTCGGCGGCGACCTGCTGGTCCTGACACCGTTCAGGCGGGGCGAGGAGCCCGTGCCACTGCCCGACCGCGTCATCCGCTCCGTGTCGTCCATCGACGGCGTGTACGGCCTCGTGGGCGCCCGTGTCGTCATTGAGGTGATGTCCTCGATGAAGCGGCACGGCGTGAGCGAGCAGGATCTGCCCCACCTGCACTCCGCCATAGAGAACGTCCGGCTGGAGGGCTTCGCCATCCATCTGCCGCTGGACCGCACCGACGGCTCGGATGCCGTCGAGGAGGTCATCGGCTGGATGGACCGTCTGCGCGCCGCCCGCCTGCCGCTGCACACGATGTTTGTCAGCCACCTCAAGGCCGAGGAACTCGCCCGTCTCCAGCAGCAGTTCCCGCAGACCCGCTTCCGCGCCCGCATCGGCACGAGGCTGTGGCTGGGGGACCACGAGGCGACCGAGTACCGCGGGGCCGTCCTGGACGTCACACGCGTCTCGAAGGGCGACCGCTTCGGCTACCGGCAGCAGAAGGCGGCCTCCGACGGCTGGCTGGTCGTCGTGGCGGGCGGTACGTCGCACGGAGTGGGCCTGGAGGCCCCCAAGGCGCTGCACGGCGTCATGCCCCGCGCCAAGGGTGTCGCCCGCGCCGGCCTCGCGACGGTCAACCGGAACCTTTCGCCGTTCGTCTGGGCGGGCAAGCAGCGTTGGTTCGCGGAGCCCCCGCACATGCAGGTCTCGATCCTCTTCGTGCCCGCGGACGCCACGGAACCGAAGGTCGGCGACGAGTTGGTGGCCCATCTGCGGCACACCACCACGCAGTTCGACCGCATCGTCGAACGCTGACCCCAGGGTCCGACCCGCTCGGAAACAGCAGAGAGGCCGTACACGAACACCGTGTACGGCCTTTTGCGTGGCTTCCCTACGCCCTGTTCGCTCAGGGCGAACTGTCCCCGGCCGCCGCGCTCTGGCTGCCCCATTCGACCTGCGGCCCGTCGAAGTGCGCCGCGTGCCGCGGCGGATGGGCCGCGGCCCCGAGTACGAAGACGTCCTCCGCACCGTCCAGGACACCGCCCGATGGATCGTCGTCACCGGCTCGGCGCACCATGTCGCGGTCCGGCATGAAGATGTCGCGTACGACCACAGCGCACAGGTACAGCGTCCCCAGCAGGTGGACGGCGATGGCGACTTGGTACCCGTCGGTCGGCAGGCCCTTGTGGGCGTCCCCGCTGGTCGTATACGCGAGGTACATCCAGATGCCCAGGAAGTACGCGACCTCGCACGCCTGCCAGATCAGGAAGTCCCGCCAGCGCGGCCGGGCCAGCGCGGCGAGGGGGACCAGCCACAGCACGTACTGGGGCGAGTAGACCTTGTTGGTGAGGATGAAGGCCGCGACGATCAGGAAGGCGAGCTGGGCGAAGCGAGGGCGGCGCGGGGCGGTGAGCGTGAGCGCGGTCAGGCCCACGCAGATGAGCAGCATCATGATCAGCGCCCAGTTGTTCGCCGCCTGGAAGGTGATCGTGATCTTCAGCCACTGTGAGATGAACAGGAACACCGACCCGAAGTCGACGCCGCGGTCGTGGCTGAAGCTGTAGAACTTCGCCCAGCCTTCCGGCGCGAAGTACATCACCGGAAGGTTCACGGCGAGCCAGGCGCCGACGGCGCCGAGCAGCGCGGTTCCGAACTCGCGCCACTTGCCGGCCCGCCAGCACAGCAGGAAGAGCGGTCCGAGCACCAGGAACGGGTAGAACTTGGCGGCCGTGGCAAGCCCGATCAGCACGCCGAACGCCAGAACCCGGCCCCGCGACCACATCAGCATGGCGGCCGCCAGCAGGGCCACCGCGAGGAGATCCCAGTTGATGGTGGCCGTAAGCGCGAAAGCGGGCGCTAGGGCGACCAGGAGGCCGTCCCAGGGCCGCCGACGGTGGGTGCGCGCAGTGCACACGGCGATGACCGCCGCGCACACCATCAGCATCCCGGCGTTGACCATCCAGTAGATCTGCTCCTGGTCCTGGATGCTCCCGCTGCCCGGGGTGAGCCAGGCCGCAACCTCCATGAACACACCGGTCAGCACCGGGTACTCGAGGTAGTCCATATCGCCGGGGATCTTGTCGAAGTACGGCACAAGACCGTCGGCGAAGCCGCGTCCCTGGTAGAGGTGCGGGATGTCGGAGTAGCACGCGTGGGTGTACTGCGAGCTGGCGCCGAAGAACCAGCCACCGTCGTAGCACGGCAGCTTCTGCACCATGCCGAGGGCGAACATGCCGATCGCGATGAGCGCGACGATCCGCACGGGCGTCCACCAGGACGTCCCGGGCAGGGCTCGTCGGCCGATGGGTCCGCCGATCAGCTCACTGCCGCTCGCGGCGACCTCGTCCTCCTTGGTCGGCCGTACCAGCTCCGGCTCGTGCACGCTCGCTCGCGTCGTCTCTGCACTGGGCATGCCGCACATCCTGCCGTACGCAGCTAGGAATACGCCGAGGGCCGCCGCACCTGGTCGGTGCAGCGGCCCTCGTTTCACGTGAAACGGTGTGTTTCACGTGAAACACAGACGGAGGCGGCTATCCGGTCGGCCCTCCGAAGATCCCTCCGTTGCCGTTGCCATTACCTCTGGTGGATCCGGTGCTGGTGGTCTCCGTCGGTGTGGCGGTTACCCCTCCGTCCGTTCCACCGGTATCCGTGCCACCCGTGTCCGTCCCGCCGGTACTGCCGCAGTTCAAGTCCCACTTTTTACAGGTCTCGCTCACCGAGGGTGAGGGAGAGTTCAGACTCTCGCTGGGGGTCGGAGTCGGCGTCGCACTCTCCGTGGCGCTCTCGGTGGCCGAGGGGGTCGCGCTCGGGCTCGGGGTGTCATTGAGGACCGTGCCGATTGGCTCGGGGGTCGGGAAGTTCTCGACAGGTTGCCCCTTGAGCGCCTGTTCCATGTAGTCGCGCCAGATCTGGGACGGGAACGAGGCGCCGTGGATCGTCTTCTCGCCACCCGTGCCGTACATCTGCAGGAACTCGCGGTTCTTGTTGGTCTCGTTGTCGTCCATGCGATACATGCCGATCGAGGTCGACAACTGCGGCGTGTACCCGACGAACCAGGCGGACTTGTTGCCGTCGGTAGTACCGGTCTTACCGGCCACTTCACGACCGGTCAGCTGGGCGTTGGTACCGGTTCCCTTCTCGACCACGGTCTTCAGGACGTCGGTGACGTTGTCGGCCACCCGCGCGGTGAAGGCCGTCTTGGTCTTCTCGACGTCGGCGTGCCGGAAGACCGTGCCGTCCTTGTCGGTGACCTTGTCGACCGAGTACGGGTCGTTTTGCTTGCCGCTGGCCGCGAAGGTCGCGTACGCACCGGCCATACGGATCGCGCTCGGGGAGGAGGTACCGAGCGAGAAGGAGGGAAACCTTGAGCTGGCGAGACTCGACTCCTTGATGCCCGCGTCCACGACGGCTTCCTTCACCTTGTCCAGACCGACGTCCATGCCCAGCTGGACATAGGCGGAGTTGACGGACTCGCGCATCGCCTCACGTAGGTCGATCTTGTAGCTGGGCGGGTTGTAGGACCGCTCACCGTCGTTCTTCTGCAGCCACTCCTTGCCCTTGTCATCCTGCCAGGGAGTGTGGTCGTAATCCTGGATCTTGAGCTTGTTCTTACCGCTGTACAGGCTCTTCGGAGAGACGATGGTCCGCTCATCCTGTGCCTGGTCCGGGTCGCCGTCGGGATCCTTGACCCCCCACGACATGGCGGCCGCCAGTACGAAGGGCTTGAACGTCGAACCCACCTGGGCACCGGTCTGGTCGGCGTTGTTGGTGAAGTGCTTGGTCGCGTCCTCACCGCCGTAGATTGCCTTGATCGCGCCGGTCTTCGGGTCGACGGAAGCCCCACCGAACTGGACGTACTTGTCCGTCTTCGGACGCAGCTTGGGCTTGATGTTGGCCTTCTGGACCTTCTTCACGGCGGCCTGGAGCGCTTCGACCTTCTTCTTGTCGAAGGTGGTGTGGATCGAGTAGCCGCCCTGCTGGAGCTGGTTGGCGGTGATGTTGGTGTTGTTGATGATGTAGCCCTTGGCGAGGTCGACGAGATAGCCGATCTGGCCGCTGAGCCGGGTGTTCGAGCGCGGGTTCTGCCACTTGGGGAGTTCCTTGTACTTGGCCCGCACCGAGGCGCTCAAGTGGCCGTACTCGACCTCCTTGTCCAGGGTGTCTCTCCACTGGGCCGTGGCCCGCTTCGTGTTGGACTTGGGGTCGGCAGCCGGGTCGAACTCCGTCGCACCCGCCGGGTCGTAGTACGTGGCGCCCTTGAGCATCGCCGCGAGGAAGGCGCACTCGCTGGGGTCCAGCTTGACGGCGTCCTCGTTGAAGTACGCGCGCGCGGCCGCCTGGATACCGTAGGCCCCGCGACCGTAGTACGCGGAGTTCAGGTAGCCGGCCATGATGTCTTCCTTCTTGACCGTGGCGCCGACCTTTATCGCTACGAAGAGCTCCTTGAACTTCCGCGAGACCGTCTGCGACTGGTCGTCCAGCATCGCGTTCTTCACGTACTGCTGGGTGATGGTCGAGCCGCCCTGCGTCTGACCGCCCTTGGCCATGTTGAGGAGGGCTCGGGCGATGCCCTTCGGGTCGATGCCGCTGTCGGTCTCGAAGGTCTTGTTCTCCTGCGAGATGACGGCGTACCGCATCGCTTCGGGGATCTGGTCGTAGTTGATGATCTGGCGGTTGGTCTCACCACCGGTGGCGACCATCTCGCTGCCGTCAGCCCAGTAGTACACGTTGTTCTGTGCCCTGGCGGTGTCGGCGACCTTCGGGACCGAGACCATCGCGTACGCGATACCGGCCACAGCGACCAGGCTGCCGAAGAAGCCGATACACAGTCCCGACACGAGCTTCCAGGACGGGACCCAGCGCGCCGCGCCGTACCTACCCGCGCGCGGGTAGTCGATGAAGCGCTTCTTGACGGGCCCGGAAGGACGGCCGCGGCCACGTCCCGGACCGTTGGGGCCCGGGGGGCCACCACGTCGGCCGCCACCGCCTCCGGGGCCGCCACGTCCCGCGCCGTCGGCCGATCTGCGTCGGCCTCCGCCACCGGCACTTCTCTGTGCCGCCCGTCGGGCCTCGGCACGGCCACCGTACGGGCGCTCCTCTTCACCTCCCGACCCATAGGAGTCGGAAGGAGACCCGGTGGCGCCTCGCGGTGCCGCACGGCGACCGGAGGGCGTGCCGGACTGGCCGCGTCGGGCCGCGGCACGTCCGCCTTCCTGCGGTTGCGGCAGTTTGCGACGGTGCTCGCTCATCGAACGATTACTCCTCGGGCAGGCGCACCCATGCGCGCCTGGAAACGGCGGCTGGTTTCCGGTCCCCCCGAAGTACGGATGCGGTCGTTTGCGCATTCACCCGTACTGCACCAAAGACGTTGACGCCCTCAGGCGTCACTCGGTTCCCGGTGGTGTGCATGCCGCACAGACTACGCACCGTCAAAACCCACCTAGGGCCGAAGTTCACCCCAAATCAGGCAACTCGCTTCGTATGAATCGGTGATGTGACGCCGTTCACCGTGACCCCTCTTGTCGCATCCGGATGGCCGTTCTATCGTGCTGATGTATCGAGTCGATACATCAGTGCGGCATAAAGACTGTGCCGACGAGGCAGCGACAGGGAGGAGGCGACGATGAGCCGGCGTTCCGGGATCCTTGAGTTCGCCGTACTCGGCCTGCTCCGCGAGTCCCCGATGCACGGCTATGAGCTGCGCAAAAGACTCAATACGTCACTGGGTGTGTTCCGTGCGTTCAGCTACGGGACGCTCTACCCCTGCCTCAAGACGCTGGTCGCCAACGGCTGGTTGATCGAGGAATCGGGATCCACACCTGAAGACGCCCTCACGGCAACACTCGCGGGGCGTCGCGCCAAGATCGTCTATCGATTGACGGCGGAAGGTAAGGACCACTTCGAGGAACTTCTCGCGCAGACGGGTCCCGACGCGTACGAGGACGAGCACTTCGCCGCTCGCTTCGCCTTCTTCGGTCAGACGTCACGCGATGTACGCATGCGCGTACTGGAGGGTCGCCGCAGCCGTCTGGAGGAGCGCCTCGAAAAGATGCGCGCCTCGCTGGCGCGCACCCGGGAGCGCCTCGACGACTACACGCTTGAGCTCCAGCGCCACGGAATGGAGTCCGTGGAGCGCGAAGTGCGCTGGCTGAACGAGCTCATCGAGAGCGAGCGGGCGGGACGGGACATCAAGAGTTCCGCCTCCGAAGGCTCCGCTCAACAGAACAACACATCTGGAGAGACGGGCGGCCTGCCCCGGCACCGGGACAGCACCCGGCCGGATCCGTCCGACGACACCGCCACGTGAGGCCCATTCGGGGTTTCACCGATACACACAGGGAGCAACCGGAATGGGTTCGGTTCGCGTAGCCATCGTCGGCGTGGGCAACTGCGCCGCCTCGCTGGTACAGGGCGTCGAGTACTACAAGGACGCCGACCCGGCGTCCAAGGTGCCCGGTCTGATGCACGTCCAGTTCGGGGAGTACCACGTCGGTGACGTCGAGTTCGTCGCCGCCTTCGACGTCGACGCGAAGAAGGTCGGCCTCGACCTCTCCGACGCCATCGGTGCCAGCGAGAACAACACCATCAAGATCTGCGACGTCCCGAACAAGGGCATCAAGGTCCAGCGCGGCCACACCCTCGACGGTCTCGGAAAGTACTACCGCCAGACCATCGAGGAGTCCGCCGAGGCCCCGGTCGACGTCGTCCAGATCCTCAAGGACAAGCAGGTCGACGTCCTCGTCTGCTACCTGCCCGTCGGTTCCGAGGACGCGGCGAAGTTCTACGCCCAGTGCGCCATCGACGCCAAGGTCGCCTTCGTCAACGCCCTCCCGGTCTTCATCGCCGGCACCAAGGAGTGGGCGGACAAGTTCACCGAGGCGGGCGTCCCGATCGTCGGCGACGACATCAAGTCGCAGGTCGGCGCCACCATCACGCACCGTGTGATGGCGAAGCTGTTCGAGGACCGCGGTGTCCGTCTTGAGCGCACCATGCAGCTCAACGTCGGCGGCAACATGGACTTCAAGAACATGCTGGAGCGCGACCGCCTCGAGTCCAAGAAGATCTCGAAGACGCAGGCCGTCACCTCGCAGATCCCCGACCGCGACCTGGGCGAGAAGAACGTCCACATCGGTCCGTCGGACTACGTGGCCTGGCTGGACGACCGCAAGTGGGCGTACGTGCGCCTCGAGGGCCGTGCCTTCGGTGATGTCCCGCTGAACCTGGAGTACAAGCTCGAGGTCTGGGACTCCCCGAACTCCGCGGGTGTCATCATCGACGCCCTGCGCGCCGCGAAGATCGCCAAGGACCGCGGCATCGGCGGCCCGATCCTGTCGGCGTCCTCGTACTTCATGAAGTCCCCGCCGGTCCAGTACTTCGACGACGAGGCCTACGACAACGTCGAGAAGTTCATCAAGGGCGAGGTCGAGCGCTAAAGCACGTCTTTGTGAGTGCTGTCGAGGGTCCCTGGGCATACCGCCCGGGGACCCTCCTCGGATGTGAGGCTGTGCCCCATGACTGTCGTGCGTGACCTGCGCGTACTTCTGCGTTTCCAGGGCTTCAGACGCCTGCTCGGCGTACGACTGCTGTCCCAGGGCGCCGACGGCGTCTACCAGGTCGCGCTCGCCGCGTACGTCGTCTTCTCACCGGAGAAGCAGACCTCCGCGGCCTCGATCGCCTCCGCGATGGCGGTCCTCCTGCTCCCTTACTCCCTCATCGGCCCCTTCGCCGGCGTCCTGCTGGACCGCTGGCGGCGCCGCCAGGTCCTGCTCTACGGCAACCTGCTGCGGGCGGCGCTGGCCTGTGTGACGGCCGTCCTGATACTGAGCCCTGTCCCCGACTGGCTCTTCTACGTCTCCGCGCTGTGCGTCACCGCGGTCAACCGCTTCGTCCTGGCGGGCCTGTCGGCGGCGCTGCCGCGCGTCGTCGACTCCGAGCGCCTGGTGATGGCCAACTCCCTGTCGCCGACCGCGGGGACACTCGCCGCCACCACGGGCGGCGGTCTCGCCTTCGTCGTACGGCTCGTCGCCTCGGACTCCGACGCGACGGTCGTCCTCCTCGGAGCGGCCCTGTATCTGTGCGCGGCGCTCGCCTCTCTGCGCATCGCGCCGGACCTGTTGGGCCCCGACGCGAAGTTGGTGCAGTCACGCCTGGCTACGGCGCTCGTCGGCACGGCACGCGGCCTCGTGGCCGGCGTACGCCATCTCGCCGAGCCCGAGCGTAGGGAGGCGGCCTGGGCACTCGTGTCGATGACCCTGATGCGCTTCTGCTACGGCGCCCTGTTGGTCATGGTGCTGATGCTCTGCCGGTACGCCTGGTCGTCCGACTCGGACGACGGCCTCGCCCTGCTGGGACTGGCCGTGGCCATCTCCGGAGCGGGCTTCTTCGCGGCGGCCGTAGTGACCCCCTGGGCAGTGGGGCGACTCGGCTCCGGCGGCTGGATCGTCGCATGCGCGGGCGCTGCCGCGATCCTGGAGCCGGCGCTCGGCCTCCCCTTCGCGGCCTCGCCCATGCTGGTCGCCGCCTTCGTCCTCGGCCTGACCACGCAGGGCGCGAAGATCGCCACGGACACGATCGTGCAGTCATCCGTCGACGACGGCTTCCGCGGCCGGATCTTCTCCCTCTACGACGTCCTCTTCAACGTCGCGTTCGTCGGCGCGGCGGCAGTAGCCGCTCTGGTACTGCCTTCTGACGGACGCTCGGTTTCCCTCGTCGTCTCCGTGGCAGCGCTCTACGCGGCAATTGCTGCCGCTATGGCCCACTTCGAACTGCAGTAAGTGTCACATCAGTGCCACAGAGCCCCTCCGGGCTACTGAGTTGTCACAGGGGCCCGATAGCTTACGTGCGTCTTATTCGCGTCACGCGCCTACGTTCTAGGGGGACCCCCAAGTGACCACTCCGCCGCCCCAGGGCCAGAACCCGTTCGCCCAGGGTCAGCAGCCCTACGGCCAGCCGCCCCAGGGGCAGGCCCCGTACGGCCAGCAGCCGCCGCAGGGTTACCCGCAGCAGCCGGGCTACCCTCAGCAGCCCGGCCAGCCCGGCTTCCCGCAGCAGGGCGCCCCGTACGCCCCCGTGCCGCCGCAGCGCCCGAAGCGCAGCTTCAAGCAGTACCTGCGCATAGTCGTGGCCATCGCGGGCGTCGGAATCATTGTGGGCGGCTGGCTGATCAACAAGGACGGCGATGACGCCAAGAAGCTTTCCGTGGGCGACTGCCTGTACAACAAGGGGACTTCGAACAAGCCGGACGTCGTCCAGGTCGACTGCAGCGACTCCAAGGCCACGCACAAGGTCCTCAAGAAGGCCGACGGCGCCTCGCTGCCTTCGCTGACCTGCGGAAGCGTCACGGGCACGACGGCGACGCTGACGTGGAAGGAAACGGGCGAGTCCTTCACGCTCTGCCTGGGGGACAACAAGTAACCCGCGGAGCCGGATGCGCGAAGGGGCGGTGTTTCACGTGAAACACCGCCCCTTCGCGTTGCCCAGGGTCATGTTTCACGTGAAACATGACCCGCTGCATGGGCCTCAGCTCTGCTCGGCCCACCACTCCTTGAGCGCCGCCACCGCCGCGTCGTGCTCCATCGGACCGTTCTCCAGCCGGAGCTCCAGCAGGAACTTGTACGCCTGGCCGATCGCCGGGCCCGGGCCGATACCCAGGATGTCCATGATCTGGTTGCCGTCGAGGTCGGGGCGGATCGCGTCGAGCTCTTCCTGCTCCTTGAGCTGGGCGATGCGCTCCTCCAGGCCGTCGTACGCACGGGAGAGCGCCGCCGCCCTCCGCTTGTTCCGCGTGGTGCAGTCGGAGCGGGTCAGCTTGTGGAGGCGGTCGAGGAGCGGGCCCCCGTCGCGGACGTAGCGACGAACTGCGGAGTCCGTCCACTCGCCGGTGCCGTACCCGTGGAAACGCAGATGCAGTTCGACCAGACGTGAGACGTCCTTCACCAGATCGTTCGGGTACTTGAGCGCTGTCATGCGCTTCTTGGTCATCTTGGCGCCCACCACCTCGTGGTGGTGGAAGGAGACCCGCCCGTCCCCCTCGAATCGACGCGTCCGCGGCTTGCCGATGTCGTGCAGCAGCGCGGCGAGCCGGAGGGTCAGGTCGGGACCGTCCTCCTCCAGCGCCATCGCCTGCTCCAGAACGATCAGCGTGTGGTCGTAGACGTCCTTGTGCCGGTGGTGCTCGTCGCGCTCCAGCCGCAGAGCGGGAAGCTCAGGCAGCACATGGTCGGCGAGTCCGGTGTCGACAAGCAGCGTCAGGCCCTTACGGGGGTGCGCGGAAAGGATCAGCTTGTTCAGCTCGTCCCGCACCCGCTCGGCCGAGACGATCTCGATACGGCCGGCCATGTCCGTCAGCGCCGCGACGACGTCGGGGGCCACGTCGAAGTCGAGCTGCGCCGCGAACCGCGCGGCACGCATCATCCGCAACGGATCGTCGGAGAAGGACGCCTCGGGCGTACCAGGGGTGCGCAGGACGCGATCGGCAAGGTCGTCGAGGCCACCGTGCGGGTCGATGAACTCCTTCTCCGGCAGTGCCACGGCCATCGCGTTCACCGTGAAGTCACGCCGTACAAGGTCTTCCTCGATGGAGTCGCCGTACGACACCTCGGGCTTGCGCGAGGTCCGGTCGTACGCCTCGGAGCGGTAGGTGGTCACCTCGATCTGGTAGCCGTCCTTCTGGGCACCGACCGTCCCGAAGGCGATCCCGACCTCCCACACGGCGTCCGCCCAGGGCCGCACGATCTTCAGTACGTCCTCGGGGCGTGCATCGGTCGTGAAGTCCAGGTCATTGCCGAGCCGGCCAAGGAGCGCGTCCCGGACAGAGCCGCCGACCAGGGCGAGCGAGAACCCGGCGTCCTGGAAACGGCGGGCTAGGTCGTCGGCGACAGGAGACACCCGCAGCAGTTCATTCACCGCGCGGTGCTGCACCTGATTCAGGGCACGGGGATTGTCTTCGTTGGCGTTCGGCACAACAGAAAAGGGTACGTGGCCCGCACGGGCGCGGGCGCCTCCATTAAATATGCACAGGTGCTCCAGCCGTCCCTGGCCGTGCGCCCTCCTTGATACGCATATATATAGGACAGAACGGACCCGATCCCCCGATCTTGTGGAGCGGACCGCGGCACTTCCCCTCAGCGCACATCGTTACCATGCGTGGACGCACATTCCGACGACCACTGACGACGACGAGGGACGGGCGAGCGCGTGGCCGAGGCGGCAGACTTCCAGGGGACGAGTCCCTCACCTGCCCGCCGGTGGCTCCGGCGAAGCGGCGCACTGCTGGCTGGAGTACCCCTGCTGGCAGGGCTGCTCCAGCTGCCCATGAGCACGTCCGCGTCCGCTGCGGAGAAGACCTCCGTGGCCGAGGCCACCGGGTCGAGTACGGTCGACGTCTCTCTCGACTCGCTCAGCCCCAGCGCTCCCGCAGACGGCGACACCATCACCGTCTCGGGCTCGGTCACCAACAACGGCAAGCAGACGGTCACGGATGCCCATGTGGGCCTGCGGGTGGGACCGTCCCTGAGCAGCCGCTCCGCCATCGACAGCGCCGCACAGCGCACCGGGTTCCAGCTGGGCCTGGACGCCCCGGAGGTCGGCGGAAAGTACGTCACGGAGTTCTCCAAGATCGCGGCGGGCGTCTCTCAGCACTTCAGCATCTCGGTGCCGGTCAAGGAGCTGGACCTGGGCTCCGACGGGGTCTACCAGCTCGGTGTCTCGCTCACGGGCCGGACCGCCGCCCAGCCGTGGGACCAGATCCTCGGGATCCAGCGGACGTTCCTGCCGTGGCAGCCCGAGGCGGCGGACACGAAGACGAAGACGACGTACCTCTGGCCGCTCATCTCCACGGTCCACCTCACCGCGGAAACCGGCTCGGACGAGAAGCAGACGCCCGTCTTCAAGAACGACGACCTGGCCAAGGAGATCTCCCCGGGCGGCCGCCTGGACCAGCTCCTGTCTCTGGGCAGCGACCTCGACGTCACCTGGGTGCTCGACCCGGACCTGCTGGCCTCCGTCGACGCGATGAGGGACGGCTACCAGATCCGGACCGAGGACGGCAGAACCACGGCGGGCAAGAGCCAGGGGGTCGCCAAGGCCTGGCTCGACAAGCTGGAGAAGACGGTCCAGGACAAGAAGGTCGTCGCCCTCCCCTTCGCCGACCCCGATCTCGCGTCGCTGGCCCACAACGGCAAGGACGTCACAGGTTCCCTGAGCCACCTGAAGGACGCCACCGATGTGGCCTCCGACACGGTGGACACGATCCTTCATGTGAAGCCGAGCACCGATTTCGCCTGGCCCGCCGACGGTGCCGTCGACCCGTCGATCGTCAAGGTGGCCACCTCGGCCGGTGCCGACAAGGTGATCGCCCGCAGCGACAGCCTGCGTGAGAGGGGCGGACTGCCGTACACGCCGAGCGCGGCGCGCCCCATCGGCGGCGGCACGACGGCGGTGGTCGCCGACGCCCGACTGTCGACCGCTTTCCAGGGCGACATGACGAAGGCCGACACCTCCACGCTCGCGGTACAGGAATTCCTCGCCCAGAGCCTGATGATCAACCTGCAGGAGCCGGACGAGCAGCGCAGCATCGTGGTCGCCCCACAGCGCATGCCGTCCGCGAGCCAGGCCCAGACGATGGCGCAGGCACTCAAGGCCTTCCAGGAAGGGAACTGGTCCGAGTCTCAGGACCTGTCCGCGGCCGCCAAGGCCAAGCCGGACGCGGACGCCACCACGAAGGTGCCCTCCGCGTCCTCGTATCCGTCGTCGCTGCGCAAGCAGGAGCTGCCGCGAGCGGCTTTCGAGAAGATCCAGGACACACAGACCAAGCTCGACAACTTCCAGGTGATCCTCACCGACAAGTCCCGGGTCGTCACCCCGTTCGGTCGGGCCATAGACCGGGGGATGTCAACGTCCTGGCGGGGCCGCGCCTCCCAGGGGGCGTCCTTCCGCGAGGGCGTGGAGTCGTACCTCAACGACCTCACTGGCCTGGTCCATCTCATCGAGAAGTCCGACGCGAAGCTCTCCGGGCGCAGCGCCACGATCCCCGTGACCGTGCAGAACAACCTCGTGCAGGGCGTCGACAATCTGGTGCTGCGCCTCACCTCGCGCCAGCCCACCCGCCTCAAGATCGGTGACGGTCCCTACGACGAGCGGCCGATCCAGGTCGCGGGCGAGCACAGCCAGTCGGTGAAGTTCACCACCTCGACGAAGGCCAACGGTCCGGTGGAGGTGGTCGCCCAGCTGTACACGAAGGACGGCCAGGCGTACGGCCCCGAGGTCTCCTTCGAAGTGAAGGTCACCGAGATCACGTCCACGGTGATGCTGGTCATCGGCGGCGGCGTCCTGCTGCTCGTGCTCGCTGGATTCCGGATGTACACGCAGCGCAAACGGACCGCCGCCGTGCGGGCCGCGGAAGGGCCTGAGGACGGTCCCGAGGCCGAGGGCGTGAACAAGGACACGGACGGCACCGTAGACACTGAGGACACCGAAGACTCCGCGAACGGTTCCGAAGGGGAATCCGGCGTGGAGTCCGGGGCAGACGACCCGGAGCACCCGAGTGACCCGACACCGGACACCGCACCGGAAAGCGCCGACCCGTCCGGCACGGGTGAGAGAGTGGACCGTTGAGCGATGTCGTGGCCGGTGGGCCCGGGGACGATGAGGTGGGGTAACCATGAACGCGCCGTACGACGGTGACCGTGGCCAGGGCGCCGGCAGCCCGGGCTACCCCGAGGGCTACCCGGACCAGGGCGCGGGTCACTCCGGCTACCCCGAGGGCTACCCGGAGGGTCCGCCGCCCGAGCACGCCCAGATGCCGCCGGGATCTCCCGCGGACATGTACTTCCAGGACGCCTACGCCCAGGATCCGTACCGGGCACAGGACCTCGCTGCCCAGGACCCGGTGACCGAGGCGCTCTACGACCGTGCCGCGCACCCCCCGCCGCCCCCCGGCACGTACTACCCGCAGCAGCCCCTCTACACCCAGCCGCCCACGCCGCAGCACGCCCCCGACCCGCGCGTGTGGGCCCAGACGCCCCCTCCGGAACCGGCCGGCCCGACACGGCACCTGCCCTACGGAGAGGACGCGCGCACGACCCAGTTCGTGGGCGTCGACGACCTGGTCACCCAGGCCGGTGAGGAGCGTCACGAACCCGACGCCTTCGCCCATCTCTTCCGTGACCAGCAGCAGGCCGGCGGTCGTCCTCCTGCGGAGGCCGCAGCCGTCCCCGCCCCGTCCCCGGCACCATCCGGGAACCAGGGGATGGCGGCACAGCCTCCCGGCCCGGCGTCCGACCAGACGATGACGCTCACCCCCACATCTGCGCCCGCGCCCGCGTCGAAGAAGGGCGGACGGGCATCGGGTCTGCTGAAATCGAGCGCGGTGATGGCCGCGGGCACGCTGGTGTCCCGGCTCACCGGTTTCGTCCGGACCATGATCATTACGGCGGCCCTGGGCGCCGCGACACTCGGCGACGTGTGGAGCGTGGCGTACACGCTGCCGACGATGATCTACATCCTGACGGTCGGCGGTGGCCTCAACTCCGTGTTCGTGCCGCAACTGGTGCGGTCCATGAAGGAGGACGAGGACGGTGGTGAGGCCTACGCCAACCGCCTGCTGACCCTCGTCATGGTCGCCCTCGGCGTGATCGTCACGCTCGTCGTCTTCGCCGCGCCGCTGCTGATCCGGCTGATGTCGGACGCCGTCGCCAGCGACCCTGCCTCGAACAACGTCGCCGTCACCTTCGCCCGCTACTGCCTGCCCACGATCTTCTTCATGGGCATCCACGTGGTGATGGGCCAGATCCTCAACGCCCGCGGCAAGTTCGGCGCGATGATGTGGACTCCGGTCCTCAACAACATCGTCATGATCGCCACCTTCGGCCTGTTCCTGTGGGTGTACGGGACCGCCGCGGACTCCGGCATGTCGGTGCACAACATCCCCCCCGACGGAGTCCGTCTTCTGGGCATCGGCACCTTGCTCGGCCTGGTCGTGCAGGCCGTGGCGATGGTGCCCTACCTGCGCGAGACCGGCTTCCGCTTCCGCTTGCGGTTCGACTGGAAGGGCCACGGTCTCGGCAAGGCGGTCAAGCTCGCGAAGTGGACCGTGCTGTTCGTCCTCGCCAACCAGGCAGGCGTCCTCGTCGTCACCCAGCTCGCGACGGCTGCAGGCAAGGCCTCCGGCAAGAGCGGCGCGGGCATCATGGCCTACTCCAACGCGCAGCTGATCTGGGGCATGCCGCAGGCGATCATCACCGTCTCGGTCATGGCCGCGATGCTGCCCCGCATCTCGCGCGCGGCCCACGACGGCGACCCCGGTGCGGTGCGCGACGACATCTCCCAGGGGCTGCGCACCTCGGCCGTCGCGATCGTCCCCGTGGCCTTCATGTTCGTCGCGCTCGGCATCCCGATGTGCACCCTGCTCTTCGGCTCCAGCGGTATCGGAGCCGCCCAGTCCCAGGGCTACGTCCTGATGGCCTTCGGTCTCGGCCTCATCCCGTTCTCCGTGCAGTACGTGGTCCTGCGCGGCTTCTACGCGTACGAGGACACCCGCACGCCCTTCTACAACACGGTCATCGTGGCGGCGGTCAACGCGGCCGCCTCAGCCCTGTGCTACGTGATCCTTCCCGCGCAGTGGGCCGTCGTCGGCATGGCCGGCGCATACGGCCTCGCGTACGCCGTCGGCGTCGGCGTCGCCTGGCAGCGGCTGCGCAGGCGGCTCGGCGGCGATCTGGACGGCGCGAGCGTACTGCGGACGTATGCGCGTCTCTGCCTCGCGGCCGTCCCTGGCGCCGTCATCGGCGGCGCGGTCGGGTTCGCGATCACCGGGGCTCTGGGACACGGGGCCCTCGGGTCGATCGCTGCCCTGCTGGTCGGCTCGATCGCCCTGCTCGGCGTCTTCTACATCGCTGCGCGCAAGATGCGCATCGAAGAACTCAACTCAATGGTCGGAATGGTCCGCGGGCGCCTGGGGCGCTGAGGCGGGGGTATGCGCACAACCATCGTCCGTCGCCGTGTGTCGTGCATAGCGCCGGACTGTGGGCACAATTGGTTTCTGCGGCGGACAGCGCGCAACGGATGGGGAGGCAGGAACGACGGTGGCGGAACGGAGCACGGCTGCCGTCGACGTGGCAGACAACAGCGGTGACGAGCCGCTGACCGCCAAGGCGGACCAGTCCACGGCCGACGGGGTGGCCCAGAACCGGGAGCGGGACACGGAGAGCGAAGAGGCACAGGGGAGCGGCGGGACCGAGCGTCCCGAAAAGGCCTCACCGCCCGAGTTGCACAGCGGTCACAAGCTCGCCAGACGCTACCGCCTTGAGGAGTGCGTCACCCGTCTGGACGGTTTCAGCAGTTGGCGTGCGGTGGACGAGAAACTCCGCCGCGCCGTCGGCGTGCACCTGCTGCCCGCCGACCATCCGCGGGCCCGCTCGGTACTGGCGGCGGCCCGCTCGTCCGCCCTGCTGGGCGATCCCCGCTTCGTCCAGGTCCTGGACGCGGTCGAGGAGAACGACCTCGTCTATGTCGTGCACGAGTGGCTGCCGGACGCCACGGAGCTGACGACGCTCCTGACCCCGGGCCCGCTCGAAGTGCACGACGCCTACCAGATGGTCAGCCAGGTCTCCCAGGCCATGGCCGCAGCGCATCGTGAGGGCCTCGCGCATCTGCGGCTGACCCCGGGCGCCGTGCTGCGCACCTCGTCCGGCCAATGGCGCATCCGGGGGCTCGCAGTGAACGCCGCGCTGCGCGGCATCAGCTCCGACACCCCCCAACGCACCGACACGGAGGCGATCGGCGCGCTCCTGTACGCCGCGCTCACCCAGCGCTGGCCGTACGAGAACGACGCGTACGGCCTCTCCGGGCTGCCCAAGGGCGTCGGTCTCATCGCCCCCGATCAGGTACGCGCCGGTGTTCACCGGGGCCTGTCGGAGCTCGCCATGCGTGCGCTCGCCAACGACGGCGCGACCGCCTCCCGCCATGAATCCCCGTGCACCACGCCGGAGGAGCTGGTGAAGGCGATCAGCGAGATGCCCCGCATCCGCCCGCCGGAGCCGGCGTTCACCGCCCCGCCCGAATACCAGCGCACGACGTATCAGCAGGGCACGTACGGGCGCCCTGCCCCGCGTCCGGGTGTCACGCAGCCCGTACCGGCCCCGCCGCCCCCGCTGCAGAGCCGTACCGGCAAAGCCCTCAAGTGGGCCGTGTCGGCGCTCCTCATCGCCGCGCTGGGCCTTGGTAGCTGGCAGCTCGCCGACGCGCTGATGGACCGCGGCAAGTCGGACGACAACACCAACCGGACCCACACGAACGACGGCAACGACAAGAACGGCGACAAGACCAAGCCGGTCAAGCAGATCAAGATCCAGGGTGCCCAGGAGTACGTCGCGAAGGGGGACGCCCAGGCACCTGAGGACGTGGACAACACGTACGACGGCAACAGCTCGACGTATTGGCGGACCAAGAGCTTCGTAGACGGTCCTGAGATGAAGCCGTCCTTCAAGCCCGGTGTCGGGATCGTCTACGACCTCGGCTCGCAGCAGACGATCTCGGCCGCCTCGATAGGGCTCCTGTATCCGGGTGACCACACGACGATCACCCTCTACGCCACGGACTCGGCGAGCTCATCGACTCCCCTGGAGTCGATGACGAAGATCGGGACCGTGACGACGAGCGGCACCACCGCGAAAATCACGATCGGCAAGAAGGTGAAGAGCCAGCACGTGCTGCTGTGGATCACCGCGATGCCACGTGCGGCCGGTGACCAGTACAGCGGCGACGGCTACAAGCAGGCCATCACGGACGTGAAGTTCACCGGCTGACGGCTCGAAGGCGAAGGGGAGGGGGTCCGATGGCCGATGAAGCCGGATACGGCGAAGCAAGCGATCAGGATCTCCTCGCCCGCCATGTAGAGGGCGATCCCGACGCCTTCGGTGAGCTCGTACGGCGTCACCGCGACCGACTGTGGGCGGTGGCGCTGCGGACGCTGGGAGACCGCGAGGAGGCCGCTGACGCCGTCCAGGACGCGCTGGTCTCCGCCTACCGAGCCGCCCACACCTTCCGCGGCCAGTCGGCCGTCACGACCTGGCTGCACCGCATCACGGTGAACGCCTGCCTGGACCGCGCCCGCAAGGCCGCCACCAGGAAGACCTCTCCCGTCGACGACACCGAACGCCTGGAGCAGCTCCTCGAACCGCACGAGTCCGCCTCCGCTCCGGCTGAGCGCAACGATCTGCACCGCGAACTCCTGGAAGCACTGGGCACGCTCCCGGCCGACCAGCGTGCCGCCCTCGTCCTGGTGGACATGCAGGGCTACCCCGTGGCGGAGGCGGCCCGCATCCTCGATGTGCCGACCGGCACCGTGAAGAGCCGTTGCGCACGCGGCAGAGCCAGACTGCTCCCGCTGCTCACCCATCTCCGTACGGAGAACGGGAGCGACAAAGACAGCAAGAAGTCGGGCGGCGGAAGGAACCGGACGCAGGGGACATCCGTCCCACCGGCAGCGGGACCACACGATGCAGGGCCAAGCGATTCAGCTGCTGTGAAGGGCGGAGGTGGGCGAGCGTGACATCCACGACGGATACGGCCGGGCACCCGGACGTCGCGGAACTCTCCGACCTCACCGAAGGTCTGCTCCCGCCTGCCCGTACCGCGAACGTGCGACAGCACCTCGAAGGCTGTGTGCTCTGTGCCGACGTGTACGACTCGCTGGAGGAGATCCGGGGTCTTCTCGGCACCTTGCCGGGCCCGACGCGGATGCCCGACGACGTGGCCGGGCGCATCGATGCCGCCCTGGCCGCGGAAGCCTTGCTGAGTGCCACGTCGCCCGATCACGCATCCGGCGCGGCGGACGACGGGGCGAGTGTTCCACGTGAAACATCCACCGCCGGCCTCTCCGTCGCAGCGGCCGACTCGGGCCCCACTTCGTCCGCAGACCGTCCCTCGGGACATCCCCGTGCGTCCACCGGCCCCGGCCGTGCCCACCGAGTACGGCGTGGGCGGCGCAGGGCGGCGGTTCTCGGCACGGTCTTCACGGCCGCCGCTCTGGGGCTGGGCGCGATCCTCGTACAGTCGATGGGCGGCGACGGCAAGGGCTCCGAGACGACAACGACGCAGGAATCGGGCTCGACGGTCACCTTCTCCGAGGGACAGCTGAAGCATCACGTCGCGGATCTCCTCGCGAAGAACAAGAGCACGGGCAGCCGTTCCGGCAGCGCGAAGCCCTGGGGCATTGAATCCAATGGCGCGGAGACCGACTCCGGCGGGGTCGGCACCTTGATCTCGCCCACCGTTCCCGTCCCTGACTGCGTCCAGCAGGGGACAGGCAACAGTGGGGTAGTCCTCGCTGCCGAGAAGGGCACCTACAAGGGGACGAGCGTCTATCTCGTCGTGCAGCCCGACGCCTCCGACAGCACGAAAGTCGCGGCCTACATCGTCGACGACGCGTGCGAGAAACAGGGCTCGACATCCCCCGGCAAGCTGCTGCTGACCCAGTCCTACGCCAAGTCCTGAGGACGTCAGTAGCCCACCGTCTCCTCCCCGGATACCGCATGGCATCTCTGTGCGGTTGCGCGTCTCCGTGTGCCCGGACACACCGGGAATTGAAGCCCCTTAGGATCCGTTGGGTGGGGTGAGAGTACTGAGAGAGGCTCCCACCGGTACGCAGCATTCTCCAGAGACGAGGAATCAAGCCGTGAGCGACGTCCGTAACGTGATCATCATCGGCTCCGGGCCCGCCGGCTACACGGCAGCGCTCTACACCGCGCGCGCGTCGCTGAAGCCGCTGGTGTTCGAGGGCGCCGTCACCGCAGGCGGTGCCCTGATGACCACGACCGAGGTGGAGAACTTCCCCGGCTTCCAGGACGGCATCATGGGCCCCGAGCTCATGGACAACATGCGCGCCCAAGCCGAGCGCTTCGGTGCCGAGCTGGTTCCGGATGACATCGTCGCCGTCGACCTGACGGGCGAGATCAAGACCGTCACGGACACGTCGGGCACCGTGCACCACGCCAAGGCTGTCATCGTCACGACGGGCTCCCAGCACCGCAAGCTCGCCCTGCCCAACGAGGACGCCCTCTCCGGTCGTGGCGTCTCCTGGTGCGCGACCTGTGACGGCTTCTTCTTCAAGGACCAGGACATCGCCGTGATCGGCGGTGGTGACACCGCGATGGAGGAGGCCACCTTCCTCTCCCGCTTCGCCAAGTCCGTGACGATCGTCCACCGCCGGGACAGCCTGCGCGCCTCGAAGGCGATGCAGGAGCGCGCCTTCGCCGACCCGAAGATCAAGTTCGTCTGGGACAGCGAGGTCGCCGAGATCAAGGGCAGCCCCAAGCTCGAAGGCCTGACGCTGCGCAACCTGAAGACCGGGGAGACTTCGGAACTCCCGGTCACCGGCCTGTTCATCGCGATCGGTCACGACCCGCGCACCGAGCTCTTCAAGGGTCAGCTCGAGCTGGACGACGAGGGCTACCTGAAGGTTGAGGCACCTTCGACCCGGACAAACCTGACCGGTGTCTTCGGCGCCGGTGACGTGGTCGACCACACGTACCGCCAGGCGATCACCGCGGCCGGCACCGGTTGCTCGGCCGCCCTCGACGCGGAGCGCTACCTCGCCGCTCTCGCGGACAGCGAGACCGCTGCCGCGACCGCCACCGTCTAATCCCCCATCCGCCTCACCGCAGAATCAAGTTAAGGAGCCCGCCGTGGCCGGCACCCTGAAGAATGTGACCGACGACTCCTTCGAGCAGGACGTCCTCAAGAGCGACAAGCCCGTCCTGGTGGACTTCTGGGCCGCCTGGTGCGGTCCGTGCCGCCAGATCGCTCCGTCCCTCGAGGCGATCGCCGCCGAGTACGGCGACAAGATCGAGATCGTCAAGCTCAACATCGACGAGAACCCGGGCACGGCCGCCAAGTACGGCGTCATGTCGATCCCGACCCTGAACGTCTACCAGGGTGGCGAGGTCGCCAAGACCATCGTCGGTGCGAAGCCGAAGGCCGCGATCGTTCGCGACCTTGAGGACTTCATCGCCGAGTAGTCGGTGACGGCCGCACGAGCGCCGTACGTTTCACGTGAAACACGAATGGGCCAGCCCGGAAGGGCTGGCCCATTCGCCGTATAGGCAGAGCGCCGGCTACAGGGGACGGAGTGCCGGTTCTTTCTGTACCGCTCCCAGGAGGCGGTCCAGCGCCAGCTCGACGTCCTCCTTCCAGGAGAGCGTCGTTCGCAGCTCCAGCCTCAGCCGTGGATAGGTGGGGTGCGGCCGGACCGTCTTGAAGCCAACAGCGAGCAGATGGTCGGCGGGCAGCACACAGGCCGGTTCCTTCCACCGCGCGTCCCCGAAGGCCTCGATCGCTTTGAAGCCACGGCGCAGCAGATCCTTGGCGACCGTCTGGACCATCACCCGGCCGAGTCCCTGACCCTGATAGCCCGGCATGATGAAGGCGGTCATCAGCTGAACCGCGTCCGGCGACACCGGGCTCGTGGGAAATGCTGTTGAGCGGGGGACGTAGGCGGGGGGCGCATACAGCACGAAGCCGACCGGTACGTCGTCCACGTAGACGACACGGCCGCAGGAACCCCAGTCCAACAGGACCGCAGAGATCCAGGCTTCCTTTTCCAGGGCGGGAGTGCCCGCGTTTACCGCGGCCTCACCGCTGACTGGATCCAGCTCCCAGAAGACACACGCGCGACAGCGGTTGGGAAGGTCCTGAAGGTTGTCCAGCGTGAGCGGTACGAGCCGGCGCCCCATGAAGGATGTTCCTCGCTTCCTTCGCCCGCAGCATCGCGGGCGGCTGTCAGAGCGCTTCGCTCCCTGAGCAGGCTGCCGACGAAGCCGCCGACCGCTCCCAGGCCCAGGCCCGCGGTCACCAGTCCGGTGCGGCTCACGGTTTGCATGGCCCCCGCCTCCCCAATGAAGGTGCCGCCAGGTGGATGCGCCATACCCGATCGCATCGTATCCACGATGCGATTCCATCGATACCGTCAGAAAGCAAAGAGCGGGCCGTGTTCCGGTACACACCGGACACGGCCCGCGCTGCTGTTCGACTTGTGAAGTTCAACCCGCCGCTGAGCGACTCAGTCTTCCGTGTCCTCGGAGCCACCGTCCAGGAGGCTGTTCTGAAGGACCGGACCCTCGCCCGGGGCGAGAGTGCCCAGGATGCGCTCAAGGTCGTCCATCGAGGCGAACTCGACGGTGATCTTGCCTTTCTTCTGCCCCAGATCGACCTTCACCCGCGTCTCGAAACGGTCCGAGAGGCGCGTTGCCAGATCACTCAGCGCCGGAGAGAGCCGAGCGCCGGCTCGCGGCCCCTTGGAACGCGGCGCGGTCTGCGGCCGCGATCCCATGAGGGTGACGATCTCCTCGACCGCCCGCACCGAAAGCCCCTCGGCCACAATGCGGTGAGCGAGCCGGTCCTGCTCCTCCGAGTCATCGACGGAGAGCAGAGCTCGTGCATGCCCCGCGGAAAGGACTCCGGCGGCAACGCGACGCTGGACCGCCGGCGAGAGCTTCAGTAGACGCAGGGTGTTGGAGACCTGCGGGCGCGAGCGGCCGATGCGGTCCGCCAGCTGGTCGTGCGTGCAGTTGAAGTCCTTGAGCAGCTGGTCGTAGGCGGCCGCCTCTTCCAGCGGGTTCAACTGGGCGCGGTGCAGGTTCTCCAGCAGGGCGTCCAGGAGGAGCTTCTCGTCCTCCGTGGCCCGCACGATCGCCGGAATGGCCTCCAGCCCCGCCTCACGGCACGCCCGGAAGCGCCGCTCGCCCATGATGAGCTCGTAGCGCGCCGGGCCCACCTGCCGAACGACGACCGGCTGGAGCAGCCCGACTTCCTTGATGGAGGTGACGAGTTCAGCAAGTGCGTCTTCGTCGAACACCTCACGGGGCTGGCGTGGGTTGGGGGTGATGAAGTCGAGGGGCAGTTCGGCGAAGTGAGCACTGAGAGGCGCAGAGGAAGCCTCCAGGGCTCCATTCGCCGAAGGTTCCTCCGTTTCATGTGAAACAGGCGGCAGTGTGGCCACCTTCGCCGCCGCCACCCCGCGCTCCGCGGTGAGCACGGGTACGGCCGTCGGTGAGGTGGAGGATCCACCCGCTGCCGAGGAAGCCGAAGAAGCCGCGTTCTCTCCGGTCGGAGCCGCCGGGATCAGTGCGCCGAGGCCCCGCCCCAGCCCTCGTCGTCGCTCACTCACTAGATCCCCTCCACCATGCTCTGATCATTCTGTGCGCCCAAGTGGGCGTGTTGCGCGTCGTAAGCCACACCGACTCCGCGGAGGGCGATTTCTCGTGCGGCCTCAAGATACGAGAGAGCACCGCTCGACCCAGGATCGTAGGTCAGTACCGTCTGCCCGTAGCTCGGGGCCTCGGAGATACGGACCGAGCGAGGAATGCTCGTCCGCAGCACCTCGTCGCCGAAGTGGTTGCGCACCTCGTCCGCGACCTGGGACGCGAGACGTGTCCGGCCGTCGTACATGGTGAGCAGAATCGTCGAGACATGGAGGTTGGGGTTGAGGTGCCCCCGGACCAGGTCCACGTTGCGCAGGAGCTGGCCCAGGCCTTCCAGCGCGTAGTACTCGCATTGGATGGGGATGAGGACCTCCGCACCGGCAACCAGCGCGTTGACCGTCAGGAGTCCGAGCGACGGCGGGCAGTCGATGAGGATGTAGTCCAGCGGCTGCTCGTAGGCCTGGATCGCTCGCTCCAGCCGACTCTCCCGTGCCACCAGGGACACCAGCTCGATCTCCGCACCGGCGAGATCGATCGTGGCGGGGGCACAGAAGAGACCCTCGACATCAGGGACCGGCTGAACGACTTCGGAGAGCGGCTTGCTGTCGATCAACACGTCGTAGATGGATGGGACTTCGGCGTGATGGTCGATGCCCAGCGCGGTGGAGGCGTTGCCCTGAGGGTCGAGGTCGATCACCAGGACACGGCCGCCGTGCAGGGCCAGCGAGGCAGCCAGGTTGACCGTGGTCGTGGTCTTACCCACCCCACCCTTCTGGTTGGCAACCACCATGACGCGGGTCTGCTCGGGCCGTGGCAGGCCCTCACCGGCGCGCCCTAGCGCCTCCACGGCCAGTTGGGCAGCACGACCAATGGGAGTGTCGTCCATCGGGGGCGGTGTTTCACGTGAAACATCCTCCCCCATCGACTCGGTACGGGGACCGGGGACCGGATCGGTCATCGGTCCCGCGATGTTGGCGTCGGACCGCAAGGATTCACTCTCCTCGACTTCAGGCTCGCAATGAACAGAGCCTCCCATGCCTTCGGGGTCGTGAACCAGCGAGGCCCGTTCTTCTGTGGAGAAATCCACCTCTGTGGACAACTCCACACCCTCTCCGAGTGAGCCGAGAGGCCTCCGGTCGCGGGGTTCGGCCGCGGCGCGGCCGCGACTGATGATGCCGTGCAACAGTGAGCGACGTTTCACGTGAAACACGATGCATAGCGGCCACGGCCATCACGGCGCGACACTCCGAGTTGCATTGGTTTGGCAGCTTGTGTGGAGTACGGCTCGTCCTCAGGACGGATCAGCGGGAGTGACGAAGAACTCCTGGCCCCGTACAGAAAAACTCTCGGCTCCCCACACAGCGGAGCCGAGAGTCCTCGGAGAACCGGAAACCTCGTGGGTCAGCGGCGCCGTCGGGTGCGTCCCGTCCGGGCCGCCTTGGCTCGCTTCGCCGCGAAGCGCACCCCGCCGGGGCTCTCCCCGACCTCCACCCGCACCACGGTGGACAGCGGGTCCACGACGCCCTCACCAACGTGCAGGATGGACGTCTCCACGGCGCCGAGCTTACTGAGAGCCGTGGCGGCGGCCTTCAGTTCCTCCTCGGCGGTGTCGCCCTTGAGCGCGAGCATTTCGCCGTACGGGCGAAGCAGTGGGATCCCCCACGCCGCCAGCCGGTCCAGCGGAGCTACGGCCCTGGCCGTTACCACGTGGACGGGTTGCAGCGTCCCCATGACCTCTTCGGCGCGACCGCGCACGACGGTGACATGGTCGAGGCCGAGCAGCTCGACGACCTCGGTGAGGAAGTTGGTCCTGCGCAGGAGCGGCTCGAGCAGTGTGATCTTGAGGTCCTCGCGGACGAGGGCCAGCGGGATGCCCGGCAGCCCGGCGCCGGAGCCGACGTCGCACACGGTGACGCCCTCCGGCACGACCTCGGAGAGCACCGCACAGTTCAGCAGGTGTCGCTCCCACAGCCGGGGCACTTCGCGGGGGCCGATCAGCCCGCGCTGCACTCCCGCCTCGGCCAGCAGCTCCGCGTACCGGACCGCGTCCGCGAAGCGATCGCCGAATACCTCGCGCGCCTGCTCGGGCGCAGGGGGAAGCTCCGCTGCCTCCGTCACGGGGGACCGTCCTTCCGTACCGCATGAGCGCACTGAGCGCTGAGTTCCAGGACTATCAGGGACCACAGCTGCCGGGACCGAAGCTGTCGGGGACTTCTACAGCTGCCGGGGGGCTACCAGCTGTCAGGGACTACCAGGCTGACAAAGTTCGGCCCCGCCTGCGCAACAGACGGGGCCGGAGGAACGTACGTACCGATCAGGCGGGAAGCACGACGACGAAGCGCTGCGGCTCCTCGCCTTCGGACTCGCTGCGCAGTCCCGCGGCCTTGACCGCGTCGTGCACCACCTTGCGCTCGAAGGGCGTCATCGGCTTCATCTTCACGGGCTCACCGGAGCTCTTGACCTCGGCCGCGGCCTTGGCACCCAGCTCGGAGAGCTCCTCGCGCTTCTTGGCGCGGTAGCCCGCGATGTCGAGCATCAGGCGGCTACGGTCGCCGGTCTCCCGGTGCACGGCCAGGCGCGTGAGCTCCTGGAGGGCCTCCAGTACTTCGCCGTCCCGGCCGACCAGCTTCTGCAGATCGCGGCTGCCCGCGTCGCTGATGATCGAGACAGCGGCGCGGTCGGCCTCGACGTCCATGTCGATATCGCCGTCGAGATCGGCGATATCCAGCAGACCCTCGAGGTAGTCCGCCGCGATCTCGCCTTCCTGCTCAAGGCGGGTCAGGGTGTCGCCCTCAGCGGCGGCGGAGGTGGTGCCTTCCGTCACGGGATGGACTCCTTCTTACTTCTTGGAGGGGGACTTGGGCCGCTGCGGGCCCTTGCGCTGTCCGGACTGGGCTTTGCTGCGGGTACCGCTGCCGGGCTTGTTTCCACCGCCGGCCCCCTTGGGGGCGGGCTTGGCGTCCTCAGGCTCGTCGGACTTGCTCAGCGAGGTCTTCGGCTCGGCCGCGGCCTCGCCCGCCGCCTTCGGCGTACCGGCCACCGTGCCCGACTGGCGCTGGGACTTGGACTGCCGCTTCGGCTGCTGGCGCTTGGGAGCGGCGCCACCTGTGGTGGTCGGGGTGCCGTCCTCGGTCTCCACAACGGTTGCGCTCTCGCTCTTCAGCACGGCGCCGTCGGACTGGGCCGCCAGGCCCACCTTGGTCAGGCTGTTGATGAACTTGCGCTCGAACTCGTTGCGGTCGCGGCCCTTGGAAACGATGGCCTTGACGATGGCCTTCTCGCGGCGGCTGCGGGTCTTGCCGTGGTGCGTGACGTGCTTCTGCAGGCGCTCCAGGTACGCGGCCTGGGCCTTGCTGCCCGGAGTCGGGTTGTTGCGGATGACGTACATCTGCTGGCCCATGGTCCACACGTTGGTGGTCAGCCAGTAGACGAGGACACCGACCGGGAAGTTGATGCCGAAGACGGCGAACATGACCGGGAAGACGTACATCAGCATCTTCTGCTGCTGCATGAAGGGTGTCTTCACCGTGGTGTCGACGTTCTTCGTCATCAGCTGACGCTGGGTGTAGAACTGCGAGCCCGACATCAGCACGATCATGATCGCGGTCACGACACGGACATCGGTCAGCGTGGCACCGAGCTGGGCGACCTTGTCGGCGCTGTCGGTGAACTTCGCCGCGAGCGGGGCGCCGAAGATGTGCGCCTTACGGGCGCTGGCGAGCAGCGGATCGTCGATGACGCCGATCGTCTTGCCGGTCGCGATGCCGTTGAGCACGTGGTACAGGGCGAAGAAGAACGGGGACTGCGCCAGGATGGGAAGGCACGAGGAGAGCGGGTTGGTACCCGCCTCCTTGTACATCTTCATCATCTCTTCGGACTGGCGCTGCTTGTCGTTCTTGTAGCGCTCCTGGATCTTCTTCATCTCGGGCTGCAGCGTCTGCATGGCCCGAGTGGCCTTGATCTGCTTCACGAAGAGCGGGATCAGGCAGATACGGATCAGGATCACCAGGGACACGATGGACAGGCCCCAGGCCCAGCCCGTATCGGGACCGAAGATCTTCCCGTACACGGCGTGGAACTGGACGATGACCCAGGAAACGGGTGTCGTGATGAAGCTGAAAAGACTGGCAATCGTATCCACTAATCAGGCTCCTTGAGCATGGGACGGGGTCTCGGCGGCCGGGCTTGAGGGGTGGTCGGACATACCGTGCCCCTCGGTGGCCGGTTCGGCGGCGGAGTTCCCGCCCTTGCGTGCACGCCAGGCGTTACGCAGCATTTCGTGCCACCGCGGACGCTTGCGCGGCGGAACATGGTCCACACCGCCCAGCGACCACGGATTGCACCGGAGGATGCGCCAGGCGGTGAGTGCCGTTCCCTTGATCGCACCGTGCCGGTCGATGGCCGTGTAGCCATAGTGGGAGCACGACGGGTAGTACTTGCAGACCGGCCCGAGCAACGGGCTGATCGTCCACTGGTACAGCTTGATAAGAGCCAGCAGCGGGTACTTCATCGCGCGCCCCCTCCCAGCAGCCGCTGAAGGGCAGCGTCCAGGTCTCGGGCCAGCTGTTCATGGTCGGCGTCGCCCGCACCGGGCAGCGCTCGTACGACTACCAGGCTACCGGGGGGCAGCAGAGCGACTCGGTCACGCATCAGATGGCGAAGTCTGCGCTTCACCTTGTTGCGTACGACCGCTCCACCCACGGCCTTGCTCACGACGAAACCCGCACGCGTCGGGGAAGCGCTCTCCCCAGGCGCGTGCGGGTCCGTTGCACCGCTACGTAGATGGACGACGAGGAGCGGGCGTCCGGCCCGGCGTCCTCGGCGTACCGCGGTCGCGAAGTCCTCGCGCCGCCTCAGCCGATGCTCGGTAGGCAGCACGACGTCATGACCTGTAAGTGATCAGGCGGACAGGCTGGCGCGACCCTTGCCACGACGGTTCGCGAGAATCGCGCGGCCGGCACGGGTGCGCATCCGCAGGCGGAAGCCGTGGGTCTTGGCGCGACGACGGTTGTTCGGCTGGAAGGTGCGCTTGCTCACTCGGGGGCTCCAGAAAGAATCGGTGGTGGCGGGGTGCCGTCCTGGCTGTCACCGTGCGCCCACGAGGTAGCTCGTATTACGCCCGAGTGCACCGCTTCCCGATCACTCTTCGCGATCTGTGCCCATCGGAGGCAGGCGGCAGCAGCCATCGACAACTCGACCTGGTTACGGTACGCGCGGCTACGCCATCCGGTCAAACCAGCCCCTGCCGGGAGACACTATCCACAGGCTGGGGACAACAACTTGAACCGCACCGGTCGCCCTGACTACCGTGGCTGGACTCCGATTCGTTCCCTTCCCACCGCCGCAGCGGTTTTGTTCCCCCCGCCCCACCCGACTGACTTCCCAACCCGTTCCCAGAACCACACGTTCGTGGGACCCATGAGAGAGCGTGCCCTGTGGCTGACGTACCTGCCGATCTTGCCGCAGTGTGGCCACGAGTACTCGAACAGCTCCTCGGTGAGGGCCGCGGTCAGGGTGTCGAGGTGAAGGACGAACACTGGATCAAGCGCTGCCAGCCATTGGCGCTGGTCGCGGACACCGCGCTCCTCGCGGTCCCGAACGAGTTCGCGAAGGGCGTACTCGAAGGTCGCCTCGCGCCGATCGTCAGCGAAACGCTGAGCCGTGAGTGCGGCCGCCCGATCCGGATCGCGATCACCGTCGACGACTCCGCCGGTGAGCCCCCGGCCCCGGCACCGCAGGCACAGTCCCGATACGAGGAGCCCGAGCTGCCCTCCGGGTCGGGCCAGGTCCGCGACGCGTACGACGGCCAGGGCCGCGACGAGCGCAGCAGCTACGACGGCCAGGGCCGCGACGAGCGCAGCAGCTACGACGGCCAAGGACGCGACGAGCGCAGCAGCTACGACGGCCAAGGACGCGACGAGCGCAGCGGCTACGAGTCCGAGGGGCGCGGCGAACGCAACGCCTACGAGCCCCAGGGACGCGACGAGCGCAGCCCTTACGACACCCAGCGCCGCGACAGCTACGAGGGGTACGGCCGCCACCGCGCCGACGACCGCAGAAACGGCCGCCCCGACCACCTCCCGGGCGCCCCCAGCGACCAGCTGCCGTCCGGCCGCCCGGACCAGCACTCATCGGGCCACCCCGACCAGCTCCCGACTGCCCGTCCCGCCTACCCGGACTACCAGCGCCCCGAGCCGGGCGCCTGGCCGCGGCACTCGCAGGACGACTACGGCTGGCAGCAGCAGCGCCTCGGCTTCCCGGAGCGCGACCCGTACGCCTCGCCGTCGCAGGACTACCGCCCGCAGTCCATGGAGCGCCCGCCGTACGAGCAGCAGCGCCCGGACTACGACCAGCCGCGCTCCGACTACGACCAGCGCCCCGATCGCCGCGATCTTCAGGAGCCGCCCTCGGGCAGCGGCCAGGTGCACCGCGGCGGCCCCGCGCTGCCTTCTTCCAGTGGTGCCCCCGGCCCGCTGGCCGCGCAGCCGGCGCCGGCGACCGGTCCGGGCGAGCCCACCGCGCGCCTCAACCCGAAGTACCTCTTCGACACGTTCGTCATCGGCGCCTCCAACCGCTTCGCACACGCCGCCGCGGTCGCTGTCGCCGAGGCGCCTGCGAAGGCGTACAACCCGCTCTTCATCTATGGGGAGTCGGGCCTCGGCAAGACGCACCTGCTGCACGCGATCGGGCACTACGCCCGCAGCCTGTACCCGGGCACGCGCGTGCGCTATGTGAGCTCCGAGGAGTTCACCAACGAGTTCATCAACTCCATCCGGGACGGCAAGGGCGACAGCTTCCGCAAGCGGTACCGGGAGATGGACATCCTGCTGGTCGACGACATCCAGTTCCTGGCGGACAAGGAGTCGACGCAGGAGGAGTTCTTCCACACCTTCAATACGCTCCACAACGCGAACAAGCAGATCGTGCTGTCCTCCGACCGGCCGCCCAAGCAGTTGGTGACCCTGGAGGACCGACTGCGGAACCGTTTCGAGTGGGGTCTGATCACGGACGTCCAGCCGCCCGAGCTGGAGACCCGTATCGCGATCCTTCGTAAGAAGGCGGTGCAGGAGCAGCTCAACGCTCCGCCGGAGGTACTGGAGTTCATCGCGTCCCGGATCTCGCGCAACATCCGGGAGCTGGAGGGCGCGCTGATCCGGGTGACGGCGTTCGCGTCGCTGAACCGGCAGCCGGTGGACCTCGGTCTGACCGAGATCGTCCTCAAGGACCTGATCCCCGGGGGCGAGGACTCGGCCCCCGAGATCACCGCGACCGCGATCATGGCGGCCACCGCCGACTACTTCGGCCTGACGGTGGACGACCTGTGCGGTTCCTCGCGCAGCCGTGTCCTGGTGACGGCGCGACAGATCGCCATGTATCTGTGCCGGGAGCTCACCGACCTGTCGCTGCCGAAGATCGGCGCACAGTTCGGCGGCCGCGACCACACGACCGTCATGCACGCCGACCGCAAGATCCGCGCGCTGATGGCCGAGCGCCGCTCCATCTACAACCAGGTCACCGAACTCACGAACCGCATCAAGAACGGCTGACGGGCACGGCGGTACGCCGCCGAGGGCGCCCCGGGACACGCTCCCGAGGGCGCCTTTCGCCGTTCCAGTGGGCGCGTCGAGGGCGACCGCCGGCTTTCTCGTCCCGCCTCGAGGGCGGTCGTCGGCCTTCACCTCCCCGCCTCGAGGGCGACCGCAGACCTTCACGTCCCCGCGTCGAGGGGCAACCACAGGCGTTCTGGTGCAGGCGCCGAGGGCGCCCACCACCGTTCTCTAGCGCGCCCCGAAGGCGTCTTTCGCGGTTCTCGTACGCGTGCCGAAGGCTTCCGCCCCCTTGTCGCCGCTATCGACCCGACACCTGCTGTTCGAATACGCGCCCGGTTACGGCCACTCTCCACAGATTCGGTGACTTTCCGGCGTCCACACCCTGGGGACTGGGAAGTTGTCCCGATCGTGTCCACAGGGGCCTCTGGTGAGAGACCATCGGACCAGGTCAACCCCCTGTGGATTCGTGGACGAAGACTCTCCACAGACTGTGGACGAAGGAAAGATCCACAGGGTGTGCACGAAGTTGTCCACCGGCGACCCACAGGCCCGAGCCGGTTGTCCCCAGTGATCCCCAGCTTCTCCACACCTCTGTCCACTGTTCGGCAACGCGACGCGCCTTCTCACCGTGTCGAGTGAAAGGCGTCACACAAAGGTGCCCGGTTGGCCTGTGGGGAACGTGGGTAAAGCTGGGGACAGCGCTGGGGAGAAGTGGCCCCGGGCTGTGCATCGAGTGTGCAGAACTTTTCGTCGTCCACAGAGACCCCCGGTTGTCCACCGCCTCCGCCCACAGGGTCAGTGGACAAAAAATCGCCTCTGAGCTGCGAAAACACGGTTATCCACGGTTTCCACAGGGCCTACTACTAAGACCAACTAGAGAGAGCCTGGGAATCGTTTCGAAGACGGGGCTGTGCACAACTCGCTCTCGGAGGCTCAGGTGCCGCTCGGCACGACTTGACCCCGAGGGGCACCGACTGTCAGCGCGGTGCGTCAGACTGTTCTCCGGTGTCCTTCCCCTCACAGGGCCGAGCGACACCGAGTCAGACGACGAAGGCCAGCAGGGCGAGAGCGCCGGCAACAGACGGAGGCGGCAACGGTGAAGATCCGGGTGGAACGCGACGTACTCGCGGAGGCAGTGGCCTGGGCGGCACGCAGCCTCCCGGCCCGTCCGCCGGCGCCTGTGCTCGCCGGCCTCCTGCTGAAGGCGGAGGACGGCGCCCTCAGCCTCTCCAGCTTCGACTACGAGGTCTCGGCACGCGTCTCCGTGGACGCGGAGGTCGACGAAGAGGGCACGGTCCTCGTCTCCGGCCGCCTCCTCGCGGACATCTGCCGCGCCCTCCCCAACCGGCCGGTGGAGATTTCCACAGACGGTGTACGGGCGACCGTGGTCTGCGGCTCCTCGCGATTCACACTCCACACCCTGCCTGTGGAGGAGTACCCGGCGCTGCCGCAGATGCCGTCGGCGACCGGCACCGTCCCGGGTGAGGTCTTCGCCTCGGCCGCCGCCCAGGTGGCCATCGCGGCGGGGCGTGACGACACCCTTCCCGTCCTCACCGGCGTGCGCATCGAGATCGAGGGCGACACGGTCACCCTCGCCTCCACCGACCGCTACCGCTTCGCGGTCCGCGAGTTCCTGTGGAAGCCGGAGAACCCGGACGCGTCCGCGGTCGCCCTGGTGCCCGCCAAGACGCTCCTGGACACCGCCAAGGCCCTCACGAGCGGCGACAGCGTGATCCTGGCGCTGTCCGGCTCGGGTGCGGGCGAGGGCCTGATCGGCTTCGAGGGCGCCGGGCGGCGTACGACCACCCGTCTGCTCGAAGGCGACCTCCCGAAGTACCGCACGCTGTTCCCGACGGAGTTCAACTCCGTGGCCGTGATCGAGACCGCCCCCTTCGTGGAGGCCGTCAAGCGTGTGGCCCTGGTCGCCGAGCGGAACACCCCGGTGCGGCTCAGCTTCGAGCAGGGTGTGCTGATCCTGGAGGCTGGCTCGAGCGACGACGCACAGGCTGTGGAAAGGGTCGACGCCCAGTTGGAGGGCGACGACATCTCGATCGCCTTCAACCCGACGTTCCTGCTCGACGGACTGAGCGCCATCGACTCGCCGGTGGCCCAGCTGTCCTTCACGACGTCCACGAAGCCCGCGCTGCTGAGCGGCAAGCCCGCCGTGGACGCCGAGGCGGACGAGGCCTACAAGTACCTGATCATGCCGGTGCGCCTGTCCGGCTGAGCCGTCGTGGCCCGCTGGACCGCACGGTCCGGCGGGCGAATGCGCAGGTGGGGCGTTCGTCTGAGCGGCTATGCCCACAGGTGTGCGTGAGCGTCCGGGTTTAGGCTCGGACCTAGGTACGAGAGTGCCCTCACGCCACGTCGCAACCCCTAAGGAACAACTGATGGAGCTCGGTCTCGTCGGCCTCGGCAAGATGGGCGGCAACATGCGCGAGCGGATACGCCGCGCAGGCCACACCGTCATCGGATACGACCGCAACCCGGACCTCGCCGATGTCCACAGCCTTGAAGAACTTGTGGGCAAGCTCAAGGGCCCGCGCGTGGTGTGGGTCATGGTCCCGGCCGGTGCCGCGACCCAGGCCACCATCGACGAGTTGGCCGCTCTGCTGGAGCCGGGCGACGTCGTCGTGGACGGTGGAAACTCCCGCTGGACGGACGACGAGAAGCACGCAGTCGAGCTCGGCATCAAGGGCATCGGCTTCGTCGACTGCGGTGTCTCGGGCGGCGTTTGGGGCCTGGAGAACGGCTACGCGCTGATGTACGGCGGCACCGAGGAGAACGTCGCCAAGGCGCAGCCGATCTTCGACGCGCTCAAGCCCGAGGGCGACTTCGGGTCGGTGCACGCTGGCAAGGTCGGCGCGGGCCACTTCGCGAAGATGGTCCACAACGGCATCGAGTACGCCATGATGCAGGCCTACGCCGAGGGCTGGGAGCTGCTGGAGAAGGTCGACTCCGTGACGGACGTACGCGAGGTCTTCCGCTCCTGGCAGGAGGGCACGGTCATCCGCTCCTGGCTGCTGGACCTCGCCGTCAACGCGCTGGACGACGACGAGCACCTGGACAAGCTCAAGGGCTACGCGGAGGACTCCGGCGAGGGCCGCTGGACCGTGGAAGCCGCCATCGACCACGCGGTGCCGCTGCCCGCGATCACCGCGTCGCTCTTCGCACGCTTCGCCTCGCGGCAGGACGACTCGCCGCAGATGAAGATGATCGCGGCGCTGCGCAACCAGTTCGGCGGCCACGCCGTCGAGAAGGCCTGATCCGCGCCCCGGGTTCACCACCCGAGGCGCCCCGGTTGTCCACAGCCGGGGGAAAAAACCCGACGGCCGGGGCCGACCCGACCGTCGGGAAGTACCGAAACACCACGCTGGGGGAGGTCGGCGAACGACCATGCACGTCACGCATCTGTCGCTGGCCGACTTCCGCTCGTACGCCCGGGTAGAGGTTCCGCTCGACCCGGGCGTCACCGCGTTCGTGGGCCCCAACGGGCAGGGCAAGACGAATCTGGTCGAGGCCGTCGGTTACCTCGCCACCCTCGGCAGCCACCGCGTCTCCTCCGACGCGCCGCTCGTCCGCATGGGCGCCGACCGGGCGATCATCCGGGCCAATGTCCGCCAGGGCGAGCGCCAGCAGCTCGTCGAGCTGGAGCTGAACCCCGGCAAGGCCAACCGCGCCCGCATCAACAGGTCCTCGCAGGTCAGACCCCGTGATGTCCTCGGCATCGTACGAACCGTGCTGTTCGCCCCGGAGGACCTCGCCCTGGTCAAGGGGGACCCGGGCGAGCGGCGCCGCTTCCTCGACGAGCTGATCACCGCCCGCTCGCCGCGGATGGCAGGTGTCCGTTCGGACTACGACCGGGTCCTCAAGCAGCGCAACACCCTGCTGAAGTCGGCCGCGCTGGCCCGGCGGCACGGCGGCCGCACCATGGACCTGTCCACGCTCGACGTGTGGGACCAGCACCTCGCGCGCGTGGGCGCCGAGCTGCTCGCCCAGCGGCTCGACCTGATCTCCGCGATCCAGCCGCTGGCCGACAAGGCGTACGAGCAGCTGGCGCCCGGAGGCGGGCCGGTCGCGCTGGAGTACAAGCCGTCCGCACCCGGCGAGGCGCACACGCGAGAGGATCTGTACGAGCAGCTGATGGCGGCGCTCGCCGAGGTGCGCAAGCAGGAGATCGAGCGGGGCCTGACCCTGATAGGACCCCATCGAGACGATGTGCTTCTCAAACTCGGTCAGCTGCCCGCCAAGGGATACGCCTCCCACGGGGAGTCCTGGTCGTACGCGCTGGCGCTGCGCCTGGCCTCGTACGACCTGCTCAGGGCCGAGGGAAATGAGCCGGTGCTGGTCCTGGACGACGTGTTCGCGGAGCTGGACACGCGCAGGAGGGAGCGTCTCGCGGAACTCGTCGCCTCGGGCGAGCAGGTGCTGGTGACCGCCGCGGTCGACGACGACGTCCCGGACGTACTGGCGGGGACGCGGTATGCCGTGTCCGAGGGCACGGTGGAGCGCGTATGACGGAGAACACACCCGGAAAAAACGCTCCCGAAGGCGCATCCGGCGAAGCCCCCAGCCCCGGGAAGAACACCCCCGAGCCCTCCGGCGTCGACCTCGCGCGCGTGGCCCTGCGCGCCGCGAAGGAGCAGGCACGCGCGCGTGGGGACGCGGCGCAGCAGAAGAAGCAGGCGCGGCGCGGCGGCCTGCGCTCCGGCGCGCGCGCCGACGGGCGCGACCCCATGGCGCTCGGCGCCGCCATCAACCGGCTGCTCACCGAGCGTGGCTGGGAGACCCCGGCCGCGGTGGGCGGTGTGATGGGCCGCTGGCCGCAGATCGTCGGCGACGACCTGGCCAAGCACTGTGTGCCACAGCGCTACGACGAGGAGGAGCGGGTGCTGACGGTGCAGTGCGACTCGACCGCCTGGGCGACCCAGCTGCGCCTGCTCGCCCCGCAGTTGGTCGCGCGGCTGAACCAGGACCTCGGGCACGGCACGGTGCGGTTGATCAAGGTGCAGGGCCCCGGGGGTCCTGCGCGCCGCTTCGGGCCCCTGCGCGCTCCCGGCAGCACGGGTCCCGGCGACACCTACGGGTGACCGAGGCCTGCGAAAACAGGCCGTCACCCCTGATCACGACCGAGCGGGACCGTCGATGCGGCCGATCATGAGGGGGCCCCGGGCGTGGGTCAGAGCCGATCATGAAGCGGCCCCTGTCCTGCGGCACAGCCGATCGCGGAGCGACCCCGGTCGGCGGTCACGGGCGACCGCATGCGGTGGTGAACACCGACCTGACTCCGCAGTAGCCAAGGGTTGACACCCGGAAGCGCTGAGTGCCGCTGTGAGCCTCTTTGGGCCCGGGTCCGTATATGGGGAGTCGGCCGAGACCGGTTCAGGGCGGCACATGCGGACTCAGGTACCGGCAAACCCCCATCACTGTCGGCGCTACCGGTAGACTGGAGGCTAATCCCGCCCCATTCGAGGGGACCCATCGGGAAACGGTGTGCAACGCTGATCAAGGCTTACCAACGCAACATGCCGCAGCCGCTCCGGCAACCCGCCGACGAGCCAAGCTTGTGCTGTGCCAGAAAGGGCGCTTCGTGGCCGATTCCGGCAACCCCAACGAGAACATCCCGTCCATCGATGCCGGCGCCAATGGCGAGGTCACAGCCTCGTACGACGCCAGCGCCATCACCGTCCTCGAGGGTCTGGACGCGGTCCGCAAGCGACCCGGCATGTACATCGGCTCGACCGGTGAGCGCGGACTGCACCACCTCGTGTACGAGGTCGTCGACAACTCCGTCGACGAGGCGCTGGCCGGCCACGCGGACACGATCGACGTGACGATCCTCGCCGACGGCGGCGTGCGTGTCGTCGACAACGGCCGCGGCATCCCGGTGGGCATCGTCCCCTCCGAGAACAAGCCGGCCGTCGAGGTCGTGCTGACGGTCCTGCACGCGGGCGGCAAGTTCGGCGGCGGCGGCTACGCGGTCTCCGGCGGTCTGCACGGCGTCGGCGTCTCCGTCGTGAACGCCCTGTCGAGCAAGGTCTCCGTCGAGGTCAAGACCGACGGCCACCGCTGGACGCAGGACTACAAGATGGGCGTCCCGACGGCCCCGCTCGTCAAGCACGAGGCCATGGACGAGACCGGCACCTCGGTCACCTTCTGGGCCGACGCGGACATCTTCGAGACCACCGACTACTCCTTCGAGACGCTCTCGCGGCGCTTCCAGGAGATGGCGTTCCTCAACAAGGGTTTGACGATCAAACTCACTGATGAGCGCGAGTCGGCGAAGGCCACCGCCGGGGCGGACGAGGCGGGTGCGGACGAAAAGGACG
This sequence comes from Streptomyces albiflavescens, assembly GCF_014645835.1. Taxonomy (GTDB): domain Bacteria; phylum Actinomycetota; class Actinomycetes; order Streptomycetales; family Streptomycetaceae; genus Streptomyces; species Streptomyces albiflavescens. Next base: position 195,503 of record NZ_BMMM01000006.1, on the reverse strand, counting down.
AGGTCAAGACCGTCGCCTACCACTACGAGGGCGGCATCGTCGACTTCGTGAAGTACCTCAACTCCCGCAAGGGAGACGCGGTGCACCCCACCGTCATCGACCTCGAGGCCGAGGACAAGGACAAGAGCCTGTCCCTCGAGGTCGCGATGCAGTGGAACAGCGGCTACAGCGAGGGCGTGTACTCCTTCGCCAACATCATCCACACCCACGAGGGCGGCACGCACGAGGAGGGCTTCCGCGCGGCGCTGACCTCGTTGATCAACAAGTACGCGCGCGACAAGAAGCTGCTGCGCGAGAAGGACGACAACCTCACGGGCGACGACATCCGCGAGGGTCTGACCGCGATCATCTCCGTCAAGCTGAGCGAGCCCCAGTTCGAGGGCCAGACCAAGACCAAGCTGGGCAACACGGAGGCGAAGACCTTCGTCCAGAAGGCGGTCTACGAGCACCTCAACGACTGGCTGGACCGCAACCCGAACGAGGCCGCGGACATCATCCGCAAGTCCATCCAGGCCGCCACCGCGCGCGTGGCAGCCCGCAAGGCGCGTGACCTCACTCGCCGTAAGGGCCTCCTCGAGTCGGCCTCCCTGCCGGGCAAGCTCTCCGACTGCCAGTCGAACGACCCCACCAAGTGCGAGATCTTCATCGTCGAGGGTGACTCCGCCGGCGGCTCGGCCAAGTCCGGCCGCAACCCGCAGTTCCAGGCGATCCTCCCGATCCGAGGCAAGATCCTCAACGTCGAGAAGGCCAGGATCGACAAGATCCTGCAGAACCAGGAGATCCAGGCACTGATCTCCGCCTTCGGTACCGGAGTCCACGAGGACTTCGACATCGAAAAGCTCCGCTATCACAAGATCATCCTGATGGCGGACGCCGACGTCGACGGCCAGCACATCAACACGCTGCTGTTGACCTTCCTGTTCCGCTTCATGCGGCCGCTGGTCGAGGCCGGGCACGTATTCCTCTCCCGCCCGCCGCTCTACAAGATCAAGTGGGGCCGGGACGACTTCGAGTACGCGTACTCGGACCGCGAGCGCGACGCCCTGATCGAGCTGGGCCGCCAGAACGGCAAGCGCATCAAGGACGACTCGGTCCAGCGCTTCAAGGGTCTCGGTGAGATGAACGCCGAGGAACTGCGCATCACGACAATGGACCAGGAGCACCGCGTCCTCGGCCAGGTCACCCTCGACGACGCCGCCCAGGCCGACGACCTGTTCTCGGTCCTCATGGGCGAGGACGTCGAGGCGCGCCGCGCGTTCATCCAGCGCAACGCCAAGGACGTCCGCTTCCTCGACATCTGAGTCGGTCTCAGCTGACCGCATCAGAAAGGATCTTCACCAGCAATGGCCGACGAGAACACCCCCAGTACGCCTGAAGAAGGCGGCGAGATCGTCCTGCGTGTCGAGCCCGTCGGGCTCGAGACCGAGATGCAGCGCTCGTACCTCGACTACGCGATGTCCGTCATCGTGTCGCGCGCGCTGCCCGACGTCCGGGACGGGCTCAAGCCCGTCCACCGCCGCGTCCTGTACGCCATGTACGACGGCGGTTACCGGCCCGAGAAGGGCTTCTACAAGTGCGCCCGCGTCGTCGGCGACGTCATGGGCAACTACCACCCGCACGGCGACTCCTCGATCTACGACGCGCTGGTCCGACTCGCGCAGCCGTGGTCGATGCGGATGCCGCTGGTGGACTCCAACGGCAACTTCGGCTCCCCGGGCAACGACCCCGCGGCCGCCATGCGCTACACCGAGTGCAAGATGGCGCCGCTGTCCATGGAGATGGTCCGTGACATCGACGAGGAAACCGTCGACTTCACGGACAACTACGACGGCCGCTCCCAGGAGCCGACCGTTCTGCCCTCCCGCTTCCCGAACCTGCTGATCAACGGCTCGGCGGGCATCGCGGTCGGCATGGCCACCAACATCCCGCCGCACAACCTGCGCGAGGTCGCGGCCGGCGCCCAGTGGTACCTGGAGAACCCCGAGGCGAGCCACGAGGAGCTTCTGGACGCCCTGATCGAGCGCATCAAGGGCCCCGATTTCCCGACCGGCGCCCTTGTAGTGGGTCGGAAGGGCATCGAGGAGGCGTACCGCACGGGCCGTGGCTCCATCACGATGCGTGCGGTCGTCGAGGTCGAGGAGATCCAGAACCGCCAGTGCCTGGTGGTCACCGAGCTCCCCTACCAGGTCAACCCCGACAACCTCGCGCAGAAGATCGCCGACCTGGTGAAGGACGGCAGGGTCGGCGGCATCGCGGACGTCCGCGACGAGACGTCGTCCCGCACCGGCCAGCGTCTCGTGATCGTGCTCAAGAGGGACGCGGTCGCCAAGGTCGTCCTGAACAACCTCTACAAGCACACCGATCTGCAGACGAACTTCGGCGCCAACATGCTGGCGCTGGTGGACGGCGTCCCGCGCACGCTGTCGCTCGACGCGTTCATCCGCCACTGGGTGACGCACCAGATCGAGGTCATCGTCCGCCGTACGAGGTTCCGGCTGCGCAAGGCCGAGGAGCGCGCGCACATCCTGCGAGGCCTCCTGAAGGCCTTGGACGCCATTGACGAGGTCATCGCGCTGATCCGGCGCAGTGACACCGTCGAGATCGCGCGCGAGGGCCTGATGGGCCTCCTGGAGATCGACGAGATCCAGGCCAACGCGATCCTCGAGATGCAGCTGCGCCGGCTCGCAGCCCTGGAGCGCCAGAAGATCATCCAGGAGCACGACGAGCTCCTGGCGAAGATCCGCGAGTACAACGAGATCCTGGCCTCGCCGGTGCGCCAGCGCGGCATCATCAGTGAGGAACTCGCCGCGATCGTCGAGAAGTTCGGCGACGACCGCCGATCCAAGCTGGTGCCCTTCGACGGCGACATGTCCATCGAGGACCTGATCGCCGAAGAGGACATCGTCGTCACCATCACGCGCGGCGGCTACGTCAAGCGCACGAAGGCGGACGACTATCGGTCCCAGAAGCGCGGCGGCAAGGGCGTACGCGGCACGAAGCTCAAGGAAGACGACATCGTCGACCACTTCTTCGTGTCGACGACGCACCACTGGCTGCTGTTCTTCACCAACAAGGGGCGCGTCTACCGGGCGAAGGCGTACGAGCTTCCCGACGCCGGCCGTGACGCGCGTGGACAGCACGTCGCCAACCTGCTGGCCTTCCAGCCGGACGAGGCGATCGCCGAGATCCTCGCGATCCGCGACTACGAAGCGGCGCCTTATCTGGTCCTCGCCACCAAGGGCGGTCTTGTGAAGAAGACGCCCCTGAAGGATTACGATTCCCCGCGCTCCGGTGGTGTCATCGCGATCAACCTCCGTGAAACGGAGGACGGATCCGACGACGAGCTGATCGGAGCCGAGCTGGTCTCGGCAGAGGACGATCTGCTTCTGATCAGCAAGAAGGCGCAATCGATCAGGTTCACCGCTACGGACGACGCGCTGCGCCCCATGGGCCGTGCCACCTCGGGCGTCAAGGGCATGAGCTTCCGCGAGGGAGACCAGCTCCTCTCGATGAATGTTGTTCGACCCGGTACGTTCGTGTTCACTGCTACAGACGGTGGGTACGCGAAGCGGACCGCCGTTGACGAGTACCGCGTCCAGGGTCGCGGCGGCCTCGGTATCAAGGCCGCCAAGATCGTCGAGGACCGTGGGTCGCTCGTCGGCGCGCTGGTGGTCGAGGAGACGGATGAAATCCTCGCCATCACGCTGTCCGGCGGTGTGATTCGCACGCGAGTCAACGAGGTCAGGGAGACAGGCCGTGACACCATGGGCGTCCAACTGATCAACCTGGGCAAGCGCGATGCCGTGGTCGGTATCGCACGTAACGCCGAGGCCGGTCGTGAGGCGGAGGAAGTCGACGGTGACATCACCGTGGACGAGTCCGCCGAAGGTGCCGAGGCCATCGGTACGGACGAGGGCGAGCAGTCCTCGGCCGAGTAGCGCGAGGAGTGAGTCATCGTGAGCGGAGCCACGGGCGCCGGATCGACCGGTACGGAAACGGACGGCGGCCGTGGCCCCGCCACGCATACTGACTCCCATGACTCTCATGGATCCCAGGGGGGAACTGTGACGGACACCCGAGGCCCGCAGGCCCAGCAGTACGCGGGCGGGCACGCAGCCCCGGCCGCCGCTCCGGCGGCGCCTGGCTCGCCGCCGCCGGGTTCCCCCCTTCCGGGGGAGCGGCAGCCGCAGACGGCTCAGCCGTACCACCCTCCGCAGGCGTACCCGGCTCAGCAGCCGCCGGCGGGCGCGGTCCGTCGGCCTCGCACCGGGGCGCGTACGACACCGCGCACGCGCAAGGCGCGGCTGCGGGTCGCCAAGGCCGACCCGTGGTCGGTGATGAAGGTCAGCTTCCTGCTCTCCATCGCGCTCGGCATCTGCACGATCGTGGCGGCCGCGGTGCTGTGGATGGTCATGGACGCGATGGGCGTCTTCTCGACGGTCGGCGGCACGATCTCGGAGGCGACGGGCTCGAACGAATCCAACGGATTCGACCTCCAGTCGTTCCTCTCGCTCCCGCGCGTCCTGACGTTCACCGCGGTCATCGCGGTCATCGACGTGGTTCTCGCCACCGCGCTGGCCACCCTCGGCGCGTTCATCTACAACCTCTCCGCGGGCTTTGTCGGGGGCGTCGAGCTGACGCTGGCCGAGGACGAGTAGACGCCGGAAGGCGCCCGCTCAAACGTCGGCCGACTATCGATTTTGGGACTGGCCACGTCGTGCGCTAATCTTCAGAGGTCAGCGCGCGGGACACACACCGCAAAGCGCGGCGGGGCTATAGCTCAGTTGGTTAGAGCGCATCCCTGATAAGGATGAGGCCACAGGTTCAAATCCTGTTAGCCCCACCAGCGAGAAGGCCCCCGGTCCGTACGGATCGGGGGCCTTTGACATTCACGGCGGACATCCACGTCCGCGGGCAGCCTGTCAGCCGATCAGCGGGTCCTCCAGGAGTTCGGCCGACATCCAGCCCCGGCTGCGTGCCTCCGGCGGGGGATCTGCCGGCACCGGGAGGGAGGGGGCGCCGTTCCCGACTGCGGGTCCGTAGTGGCGTGTGCGGGGAGCTCCCATCCCGCGTGCAACTTTCCTCCCACCTGACGAGTCTCCACGCTGTACCTCCTCCCCGCACAGCGCGAAGGGTCCCCGTGCACCTGAAGAGTCTCGCCGCCGCCCGGACCGGTGGCGCCCTGTCCGCCGTCGTCCTCGGCAGTCTGCTGGTCGCCGCCCCGCAGGCGGCAGCCGCCGACGTCACCTGCTCGAGCAACGTCTACACGCGGACGTTTTACAAGAACACCTCGTTCTCCGGCTCTCCGGTGAAGACCGACTGCGACAGCACCATCAGCCAGAGCTGGTCCGGCAGCCCGGTCTCCGGCCTGCCGTCGAACAATTTCGGTGTCCGCTGGTCGGTGACCCGCGACTTCGGCTCCGGCGGTCCCTTCACGTTCACCGCCTCCGCCACCGACGGCGTCCGCGTCTACCTGGACGGCGTCCGCAAGATCGACCTGTGGCAGGGAACCGGTGACACCGCCCGCTCCAAGAGCGTCAATCTCACCGTCCCCTCCGGCAAGCACACCCTCCGCGTCGACTACGTGAACTGGACCGGCGCCGCGAAGGTCACGTACGCGTACATGCCCCGGACTTCGGCCACGTACGACAAGACGAAGCCACTCGCCCCCACCGGCGTGAAGACCGCCTACAACACCACGACCCGCAAGACGACCGTCTCCTGGTCCGCCAGCAAGGAGATGGACCTGGCGAGTTACTCCCTCTACCGGCGGCCCGTCGGCTCCAGCACCTGGACGGCGGTCACCACGACCACCGCCCGCAGCCACACCGACCCCCTCGTGAACCCCGACGACCGCACGCCCTACTACTACGAGGTTCGGGCCAAGGACAAGGCGGGCAACACCTCGTCGGGCAGCACGGACACCATCGTCCGTCCCCTGCCCGTCGTCACCTCCCTGACCGGCACCTACGACAAGGCGACCGGCAAGGTCACCCTGAAGTGGCCCCTCAACACCGAGCCGCAATTCGACCACTACACGGTCCTGAGCAACGACAACGTGGACGGTTCCTACGTCTGGGTCCCGCTCGGCACCACCCAGGGCAACACCTGGACCACCGGCCCCGTCACCGCAGACGGCGAGACCCGCCACTACCGCGTCCTCGTCACCAACGACGGCGGCACCACCACCTACAACCCGAGCCGGCTCGACTCCACCGCCACCAATGAGCTCTGGCTCGACATCCCCGACGGCATCGCCCCCGCCTACGCCCCCGACCTGACCCTGGGCTCCTGCGCGGGCGGCATCAAGGCGACCGCCACCGACTACACGCCCGCCCCGATCCGCGACTTCTTCGGCTTCGAGATCGAGCGCCGCGAAGCGGGGACGAACACCTGGTCGGTCGCCCTGCACAAGGCCTACGACCCGCGCCTCGACCCCGCCGAGGCCACCGTCTGCGACCCGCTGCCCGCCGACGGGCGCACCTATGAGTACCGGGCCCGTACCTATGACACGGCCGGGAACTACTCGCCGTACAGCGAGATCCGTGCCATGACCGTGCCGGTCGGCTGACGGTCACGGGGAACACGCGGCAGGGGCCCGGAGGCCCCTGCCGGCCCCACCAGCACGAAGACCCCCAACCGATCATGGTTGGGGGTCTTTGCGTCGAGCGCGCCGAGAAGTCCTCGTGCAACCGTCCGGCCGGGGTACTTCGGCATGCGGAAGGCCCGGCACCTCATACGAGGTGCCGGGTCTTCACCCTGTGTGGCTTTGTACGCAAGTTCGCCGCTACGTCAGGGGTGCCGTGGGGTGGTGCCGCGCGTGCTCAGCGCTGGAGGGGTGCGATGGGCTCCGTGGCAAGCTCCGTGTCGGCCTTCGTGAGGGTCTGGGGGCCGCAGAGGGCTGAGATGTCCGCCATGACGTCGTCGGCGGGCGGGCGGTGGCGGCAGCTCGGCGAGGAGCCGTGGGCCTCGGCGCGGATGCGTTGCTTCATCGTGGGGGGCAGGGCCCGGCTGGTGGGCCAGGTCCTGTGGGACATCGCCGGCAGCGTCAGGGAGGGCGCGCTGTTGCGCGTCGCCTCGGCCTGCGGTACGGCGGCGGCCGCGGTGGTCGTGATCAGTCCGAGCGCCGTGCACAGTGCCAGGAAGGCGGTGACGAAGGCGGTCCACAGCTTCATGACCTTGTTCTGGGTCATGGCCCCTCACTTTCGGGTCAGGCGATTTGCGTACTTTCCTCATGATGTGTATGTGGGCCGCGAAGTGGTGGACCGACGCCCGTGGCGCGTCGATGTTCAGATGAACACCACCCGGATGGCCGCAAGAGACCCGAAAAGTCAGAGATCGTGGCGAAAATTACTGTCTGTGAGGTGTGATCACCCTGTGATCACTCTTCGATCGGAGTGGTCACGTCCGGTTCTATCGCTGTGTTCCGGGCGGGAGTTGAGGGCCGATCCAGGTCACCGATCGATATCGGTCGGTGTGTATAGTCGGGCGCCAGAGGTCCCCTACGTCAAGGAAAGACGAGGTCGCGCGGTGAAGAAGCTTCTCCTGGTCGCACTGGCCGCCATCGGCGGGCTCCTCGTGTACCGCCAGATCCAGGCGGATCGCGCCGAGCAGGATCTGTGGACGGAGGCGACTGACTCCGTGCCCACGGGTTCGTGAGTATCGACAACAGCCTTAGAGCAGACCCCGGCCGCCTTGCGGTCGGGGTTTTGTGTTGTCCGGGGAACCTCGGTTTCACCTACGCAAACGAATTGATTGCGTTGGCAACGTGTGGGCGAGGGTGAGGGCTCAAGAGTGTCGAGAGAAGGTCCCTTTCGGCCGCTCGTACGGATAGCACGGGTGGCGCGGTGGCCGGCGGGGCAGTATGGGCCACGGTCCGGGGCTTTGACGAGGGACGAGGGACGAGGGGTGGCGCGTGATGGGGCGGCGCACCGTGAGGTGGTACGGCGGCCGAGTGCTCGTGGCCGCCGCGGCGGCGCTGTGTGCGACGTTCGCGGGGGCGGCGGGGCAGGCCGCCGCGGACGGATTACCGACGCCGTACGCCTTCGCTCAGGACGCCACCACCGTCAAAGGCGCCACGGACACCACCGACGCCGTACCGCTTGAGCCGGGCAAGACCTACAAGAGCTCCATAGGCCGGGACGCCAAGCTCTACTACCGCCTCGAACTCGACGCCACGTCCAACGCGTACGTCTCGGCCACCGCCGTCCCCAGGCCGGGGACGACGGTCTCCTACTCGGACGGCGTCAAGGTGTCCGTGCAGGACGCCAACAGCCGCCACTGCTCCTTCTCCGGAACCGCCCACTTCGGCGCCACCCAGAGCCCCCACCCCATCGCCGCCTGGGCGTCGCGCGAGACGGGCGGCGATCAGTACGCCTGCCAGACGTTGGGCACGTACTACGTGGTCGTCGAGCGCAGCGGTACGGCGGACTCCCCGTCCGGCGACTGGGACCTGGAGCTCAGTCATGTGTCGGAGCCCGCCCTGAAGAAGGCAGCCGGTTCGACAAGCGCTCCCGAGGTCTGGAACTCCGCGTCGCCCGACGCCCTCGCGGGGAATCCGAAGCGCCGCAGGGGCGGAGCGGGGTTCGCCACGGCGAGCTCGCTGAGGCAGGGAATCTGGCAGGACGGGATCAGCCCCGGACAGACGCTCTTCTACAAGGTGCCGGTCGACTGGGGACAACAGCTCTACGCCACGGCGGACCTGGGCAGTTCGAGCCGCGGTAACCGCTATGTCGGTACCGCTCTTGTCATGTCTCTCTACAACCCCGTACGTGGCTTCGTCGACGACGTCGGCTCCGGCTACGACGGCAGCCAGCGCTCCGCCGCGCTCGATCCGCTGCCCCCCGTCGCGTACGAGAACCGCTACGCCCTCAACGACCGCGTGAGCGGGATGCGGTTCGCGGGCTCGTACTACCTCGTGATCCACCTTTCCGCGCAGGTCGCCGACAAGATCGGCGACGGGCCGTTCGGGCTGACACTGCGCGTACGCGTCGCTGGAACGGCGCGGACAGGTCCCGCGTACACGGGGCGGCCGGAGCCCCGCGACGCGTTCGCCGTCCCGGCGGGGGACTCCGACGAAGCGGCCGACGGCACCGTGGGCGGAGCGGCCGCTACCGGAGGGGGTGGCAGCAGCGGCAGCGACAGCAGCACGTTGCGGCTGGTCGCCGCGGGGGGGATCGGCACGGGGAGCGCGCTGGTGCTGGGGCTCGGGGTGTGGACGGTGGTTGCTCGGCGGCGGGCGGGGGTGCCGCCGGAGGAAGCGGATACGGCTTCGGCTCCGATGCCCGCGCCCTGGGAGCGCGGGGCGCCTCGGGGCTGGTGACTTCAGCCGGCCCCGCTCAGATCTGGGCCAGCGCCCAGAACCCCACCGCGAAACAGGCCAGCGCCAGCAGCAGGACAGGGACGGCCACCTTCGCGGGCGGCCCTGGGCGCGGCCGTGCGCGCCTGGCGCGGTGTTCCGGAATTGTCCCCGCCTGAGGCGGAACCTGCGCGGACCGAGCGGTGTATGAAGCAGTAGAGGCGTACGCGTGCTGCGGCATCGCAGCGGCTGGAGCCGCAGGCCGGTGGGGGGAGGGCACTTGCGGAGGTGTGGGGGTGGTAGGGGGAGTGGGAGTCGGCGTGGGGTCGAAAGGCGGGGTGTAGAGGGGAGCTTGCGCCGGAAGCGCGACCGCGGTGGGGGGAGTGGGCGGCTGCTCGGCCTGGGGTCGCGGATGGTGGGGGGAGGGCTGCAGCTGCGTCTCTTGCCATGCCTGCTGGGGCTGTGGCTCGGGCCCCGAGTGGCCTCGGGGCTGCGACTGCGACTGCGTGTCAGGAGCCGCAGGCTGTGGTGGCGGCAGGTGGAAACTGCCGGTGTCCGACATCGTGGACGGTCGTGGGGGGACGGTGTCGGTGTCGGTGTCGGTGTGGGTGTCGGTGTCGGTGTCGGTGTCGATGGCGGTGTCGATGGCGTGGCCAGGTTGCGGTGGTCCGTCATCGGAAGCGGGCTTCGGCCCTACGTTGCTCGGGACGGCCTCCGGCTGTGCGTCACTGGCAGTGGGCTCGGGGCGCACGTGATCTGGGGTGGACTCCGGGCGTACGCGATGGCCGGTGGGCTCGCGGCGTACGTGGTCGCCGGTGGACTCCGGCCGTACGTGCCCCGTGCGGAACTCCGGGCGTACGCCACTGGTGCTGGACCTGGGCCGGACGCTCCCGGAAACGGCCTCCTGAGACAGCGTCCCCGAGGCGTGATGCCATGGTTCGGAGCCGGAGCCGGAGCCGGAGCCGGAGCCGGAGCCGGAGCCGGAGCCGGAGCCGGAGCCGGAGCCGGAGCCGGAGCCGGGGGCAGAGGCAGAGGCAGAGCCTGGACCGGAGGCAGAGCCTGGACCGGAGGCCGAGCCTGGACCGGAGGCCGAGCCTGGACCGGAGTTGGAAGCAGAGCCAGGGCCCGAGCTGGGCGCCGACATGGAGCCGGAGCCGGAGTCGGAGTCGGCTTCTGGGCCGGGCCAAGACGGTGTGTTGTCGTGTCCAGGCCGGGACAGGGTGGTGTCGGGCCCGCGCCAGGACGGTGTGTCGTCGGGCCCAAGCCAAGACGACGTGTCCTCGGGACCGAGCTGTGCCGCGGCCGGCACGCCCGGACGCGTCCCGGACGACGAGCCCCCGGAGCTCGGTCCCGGCGCTGCTCGCAGCGGTCCCTTCGGACCGAACCCCTCCGGGAGCGGGCCGAGCTGGTCGAAGACTTCGACGAGTTCGTCGTCGGGCCCGGGCTCGGGCAGCAGCTCGGCGGCCGAGGCGAGCGCCTTCCGCGCCCCGGTGGCGGTGCGGAACCGCGCATGCGGATCGGGTTGCACCAGTGTGGCCACGACCTGCCACAGCGGCGCGGGTATGCCCCGCGGAGCGGACGGCGTGCCGTTCTCGGCGAAGTACTCGATCAGCGCCTTGGCGTCGGGCTTGGCACCTTCCAGCAGATAGAGGGCGACCAGACCGACGGCGAACAGGTCGGCGGGGAAGTCCGGTTCGGCGCCCATCATCTGCTCGGGGGCGAAGTAACCGGGTGTTCCCACCACGTAGTTGGTCTCTGTCAGTCGTGGTTCGCCCAGCCGCATCGCGATGCCGAAGTCGGACAGGCGCAGCCGTGGCCGAGCCGTCCCGGTCGCTTCGAGCAGCACGTTCGCGGGCTTGATGTCGCGGTGCACGACGCCCTCCGCGTGCACGGCGGCGAGGCCCGCCAACAGCTGGTCGAGCAGGACACAGACGAAGGAGGGAGGCAGGGGGCCGTAGTCATTGACCAGATGGACCAGAGAGCCGCCGGCGACCAGATCCATGGTGAACAGGACCTTGTCGTCATCGGCGGCCCAGCTGGCGGGAGCAAGCACATGTGGATGGTCGATCCGCAGCGCCTGCTCCCGCACGAAGCGCAGCAGCGCGTGCGCGTCGCTCTGCTGCAGCACCTTGGCGGCCACATACCGGCGCCGCCGGTGGTCCCAGGCGCGCCAGACCGCACCGACTCCCCCGCGTCCGATCGGGTCGACCAGTTCGTACCGGCCTGCGAAGACCTCACCCATGGTCGTGCGTCGCTCCCCTTCGGCGGTCGGTCCGGAGACCTCTTCCGAGGTGCCCGGCTGCCTGACTTGCGGCGGCTGGAAGGTGTAACGGGCCTTCAGCGGCCGGGCGTTCGGCGGCCGGGCGGCCTGCTCAGCTCTGGTGGGACTGGTAGTGCGCGACCGCGTCGGAGGTACGGCCGGCGCCGTACACCCGGAGGAACTCTGCCAGTTCCGGGTGGGTCGGGGCGAGGGTGTCCGCCGCCTCGATGATGTCCCCGGCGGCGGCCACTGAGCGCAGCAGCGACTGAATCTCCCGGACCACTCGCTTGACCGTCGGCGCGCCCGAACTGGTCGTCGACTGCGTGGTGTTGCTGAGCACCGATCCCCCCTGCGACTTCTTGATCTCGTCCATACGCTCGGTCGCCTCGACGGCGCTGACGCTGCCGTCCGCGACCTGCCCCGCCAGGTCCTGCAGCAGCTGCACACGCTGGACCACCGCGGGGTTGCCGATCTTGGCGCGCTGACCGCTCATCAGCTGCGACAGCATGGGCGCGGACAGGCCCAGCACCCCGGCAAGACGCGCCTGGTTGAGACCCAGGTCGTCGATGAGCCTACGGAAGAGCGCCCCCAACGGCTCCCCGTACCAGTTCCGCTGCAGCTCCCGGGCTCTTGCGGTTGCTTCCTGCTGTGCGGCGTCCATTGCGTCTCCCCATCGCTTCCCCAAATACCGCGGTTCGCTGTCGCGAACCACGACGAGCATCTTACGGAGAGTGGTCGTCCACGGGGACCCCCAATCTTTTTGCGAGATCCCGGGGGTGACCCGGTACTCTGGTCTGCGGCGCCCGTCGGCAGGAGTTTTCTGCGGCCGGACGCTCCTCTCCCGGGGCCTTAGCTCAGTTGGTAGAGCGCTGTCTTTGCATGGCAGATGTCAGGGGTTCGACTCCCCTAGGCTCCACACCTCGGACCGGTCAGGCGCCCCTCGCGGCGACCTGGCCGGTTTTTGTATGTCCCACTTTCTTCCCTCGGCGGTCCCGGTTCGGGTGGCCGTGGGGCAGCGACCGGGGCGACGCGAGGATCGACAGTGACGTGTGTCACAGGCGGGGCTTTGCAGGCATTGCAGTTCTTTGCGCAAATGGGAGCGGGGAGTGACGCCTGTGCATCCGCCGCGCCGGTGATCGAAGTGGTACGTGTGGGGGCACCGCTCGGTGCGGGAGCCTTGCGTGAGCTGGCGTGGATGAGCGGGCGTAATCGGAACATCACACTCCGTCAACAAGATCTGCACGGATACTGCACACGAAGGCCGTTGCAAACGTCATCGCGGACACTATGCGTAAATCTGCCTCATCGGCGGACGCGTGCCGGTCTCACGCCTGTTCCACGTGAAACAGCGCTGTGGGGCAGAAGACTCTCAAGTCTTCTGCCCCACAGCGCTGTTGAGTCAGGTCGCGATCAGCGGCGGTCGTCGCGGTCCGCCGCCTGCTCCTCGGCCTCCTTGGCCTGGACCTCGGGGTCCAGATCAGGCTGGCCGCTGCCGTCGACCGACCTCAGGCGATCGCTTGCCGGAACCTCGGTCGCGGCGGGCGGCTCGACCAGCCAGTCGGGATTGGCCTGTTTGTCCCACCACTTCCAGGCGGCGAAGGCGCCGGCCGCCACAATCCCCACGATGGCCAGTCCCTTGGTGACACGGCCGACCCTCGCCCGCCGCTCATGCTTACGGACCAGCTTCTCGATCTCCTTCGGCGAGACCTGGCCGCGCAGCGCCGCCAGCGCCGCCACACCGCGCGAGGCGGCCTCCTCCCGAACAGGCTGGGTCGCGGCCACCGCCTGCTCGATCCTTGGCCTGGAATAGTCGGCGGCCTGACGAGCCGCCCTGCGCGTACGGATGGCGGCCTCCTGGGCGGCCTGGTCCACCTTCGGCGGCACATGGGTACGGGCCTGCTCAAGGCGCGGCGCCAGATGGGCGTCGTACTGCACGCGGGCCTGTTCGGCGGCCTGCGACACCTTCGGCGCGAGCCGTACGCGTGCCTCTTGCGCATAGTGCGAGGCCCTGTCCTTGGCCGTGTCGGCGTAAGGCGCCACCACTTCCGCGGCGTGCAGCACGCTGTCCTTCGCCGAGCCGGTCGCGGCGCGCACGCTGTCGATGCGGGTCACGGGTTTTCCTCCTCCTCGGTGGCGTACGTCGGGGGTTCGGGTACCCCCAATGACACACAGTTCACCTTTCCACCCTTATCGGGATCATGCCCGCCCACGAGGTCCGGGGCATGTGAGGACGGGCATCCGGGTCACGCGTACTGACTACGGGTGACACCGGAGCCAGACCCGGCCGGGTGTCGATCACGTGCAATAGCGGATTAATACGGGGCAACGGGAGCTTGTCGTCGACAATGCCACGGAACGACGCGACGCGCCCCAGTCCCGAGGGGACTCACCCGGATTTCTGAAGCCGCGACCCACGGATGCCCGCCCAGAGGTGGTGGCCGGGCGACGAGCGGCCCCGTCCGTGCGAGGATCGGGGAGTCAAAAGAAGGCAACGGAAGGCAGATCGTGGCTGAGCAGCTCTACGCCACCCTGAAGACCAACCAAGGCGACATCGAAGTCCGGCTTCTGCCGAACCACGCGCCCAAGACGGTCCGGAACTTCGTCGAACTCGCCAAGGGCGAGCGTGAGTGGGTCAACCCGGAAACGGGTGTGCAGTCCACGGACAAGCTCTACGACGGCACGGTCTTCCACCGGGTGATCAGCGGCTTCATGATCCAGGGCGGTGACCCGCTGGGCAACGGCACCGGCGGACCCGGCTACCAGTTCGAGGACGAGTTCCACCCGGACCTCGCCTTCGACAAGCCGTACCTGCTGGCCATGGCCAACGCCGGCCCGGCCACCAACGGCTCGCAGTTCTTTATCACCGTCTCCCCGACGGCCTGGCTGACCCGCAAGCACACCATCTTCGGCGAGGTCGCCAACCCGGCCAGCCAGAAGGTCGTGGACGCCATCGCGAGCACCCAGACCAACCCGCGCACCGACCGCCCGGTCAACGACGTCGTCATCCAGTCCGTCGTCGTCGAGACCCGCGAAGGCTGAGCCCAACGGCACGCCGCGGCTCGACACCACCGAGTCCGAAGGCTCCCGCAGGGAACCAAACGCCCCGTTCATCCGTAAGGATGGACGGGGCGGTGCGTTGCGCACACGGACCCGGTGTGCCCGCTCGCGAGCCGTCGTACGGAGATTGAGGGGACCCCATGGACCAGGCGCCAGGCAGCCCACAGGACCCGCGGGATCAGGGACCGCGGGACGCCCGAAGCCTGCCCACCTGCTACCGGCACCCGGACCGCGAGACCGGCATCCGCTGCACCCGCTGCGAGCGCCCGATCTGCCCCGAATGCATGGTCAGCGCCTCCGTCGGCTTCCAGTGCCCCGACTGCGTGCGCAGCGGCTCCGGCACCGGCCACTCCCCGGCGGCCACCCAGCCCCGCACCCTCGCGGGCGGCACCGTCACCGCGGACACCCGGCTCGTCACCAAGATCCTGATCGGCATCAACCTCGCCATCTACCTGGTGCAACTGTCGGTCGGGAACGCCTTCACCGACCGCTTCGATCTCTTCGGGCACGCCGTGCTCTCCGGCCAGTGGCAGGGCGTCGCCGACGGCCAGTGGTACCGAATGCTGACGTCGATGTTCCTGCACGGCAGCTACATCCACATCCTGTTCAACATGCTCAGCCTGTGGTGGATCGGCGGCCCCCTTGAGGCCGCCCTCGGCCGCGCCCGCTACCTCACCCTCTACTTCGTCTCGGGCCTCGCGGGCAGCGCGCTCAGCTACCTCCTCGCCGCGCCCAACCAGCCGTCGCTCGGCGCCTCCGGCGCCATCTTCGGCCTCTTCGGCGCAACCGCCGTCCTCATGCGCCGGCTCAACTACGACATGCGCCCGGTCATCGCCCTGCTGGTGATCAACCTGATCTTCACCTTCAGCCCGGGATTCAACATCGCCTGGCAGGCCCATATCGGCGGCC
This sequence comes from Streptomyces albiflavescens, assembly GCF_014645835.1. Lineage (GTDB taxonomy): Bacteria > Actinomycetota > Actinomycetes > Streptomycetales > Streptomycetaceae > Streptomyces > Streptomyces albiflavescens. The sequence continues at coordinate 179,979 of NZ_BMMM01000006.1, read as the reverse complement.
TCATCGGCGGCGTCCTCGTCGGCTACGCGATGGTCCACGCACCGCGCAAACGCCGGAACCTCACTCAGTACGGGGTGAGTGCCCTGGTCCTGGTCGCCGTGGTGGTCGCGACGCTGGTCAGGACGGCTCAGCTCACCTGAGGAAGTCCCCGGCTCACCTGGGGATGCCCACAGCTCGCCTGGGGATGCCCACAGCTCAGCTGAGGGAGCGCCCCGATCACCTGAGCAACCGATGTTGTCCACAGATCGTGGCGGATCTTGTGCACGCTGTGCGGGAACAGCTGTGCCCCCTGTCGCTGACCCGAGTTTTCCCAGGTCGGACAGGGGGCGAACAGGTTTACGGATCCCGGTAGGTCAGTCACACCGGCGTCAACCGCTGATGAGTTATCCACAGATCGTCTTTCTTTTCCACCTGTGGAAAACTGCTGTGGATAACTCAGTGGATAACCGTGGGCAGAGCTGCAGGCCGGAGTGGCCGGGACACCTCGGGAAGCGTTACTTCCACTGTGTGGAGACGCCGAACCCCGCCGCGATGAAGCCGAAGCCGACGACGATGTTCCAGTTGTCGAGGGCGTCGATCGGCAGGGATCCGTCCGTCACGTAGAAGACGACGATCCAGGCGAGGCCGATCAGGAACATGGCCAGCATGACCGGTGCGACCCAGCCGCGGCTGGTCAGCTTGATGTTGGTCGCCTGCTTCGCCGGCGGCGGCGTGTAGTCGGCCTTCTTGCGGATACGTGACTTCGGCACGAGGGTCTCTCCTGTCGATGCGCTGCGTGGCCGCGCAGGGAACTGGGGCGGGCTCCGGGGCAGCGTACAAGGGGACACTGAGCGCTCCCCCGGGCGTCCGTTAGCGTAGTGCTTCCGCGGCGCCGAAGGAGATAAGGGTACGTTGAGCAATTCTGCCGACACCCCAGGGACGGGTTCCAGTCCTGCCGGTACGCGCCGTTTCCGGCCCATACGCGTGCTGACCGCAGCCGTGTTCGCTCTCGCAGGCCTGATTTTCTTCACCAGCTTCAATACGGCCAAGGGCACCAATATCCGCACGGACACGTCCTTGCTGAAGCTCTCCGACCTGATCCAGGAGCGCAGCCACAAGAACGCGTCGTTGGACGAGTCCAACGGCGCCCTGCGCGACGACGTCGACGCCCTCGCCGGGCGGGAGGACGGCAGCAGCAAGGCCGAGGACGCCAAGCTCGCCGCTTTGGAGGAGAACGCCGGTACTCAGAAGCTCAAGGGCGAGGCCGTCACGGTCACGCTCAACGACGCCCCGCCGAATGCCACGGCCAAGCTGCCCGGTTACCCGGAGCCGCAGCCCGACTACCTGGTCATTCACCAGCAGGATCTGCAGGCGGTGGTGAATGCCCTGTGGCTGGGCGGTGCGAAGGGCATCAAGGTGATGGATCAGCGGCTGATCTCCACGAGCGCGGTGCGCTGCGTCGGCAACACCCTGATCCTTCAGGGCCGGGTGTACTCACCTCCGTACAAGATCACCGCAGTCGGTGACCCGCAGAAGCTTCAGGATGCCCTCGCTGCCTCCAAGGCGATCCAGAACTACATGGTGTACGTCAACGTCTACGGGCTCGGCTGGAAAGTCGAGAAGGACGGGACGGTGACTCTTCCTGGCTACTCGGGCACAGTGGATCTCCACTACGCGAAGCCTGTGGAGTAGCTGAAGCAGCTGCCGCTGGGGGGACCTTGTGTCGGTGCGAGTGGTCGTCAGGACGATCAGTGAACTGTGCATCACCGTCGGCACGCTGATCGTGCTCTTCGTGGTCTACGTGCTGTTCTGGACGGGTGTGAAGGCCGACAGCGCGATGGATCACCAGATCGATGTGCTGCAGAAGCAGTGGTCGAAGGGGTCGGTCGGGCAGGGGTCGAAGGGGCCCGCGGGTGGCACGGCCGCTCCGGCCACCGAGAGTCCGAAGGCGCCCGCCCCTTACAAATACGGCGGGCCCTTCGCGGTGATGTACATCCCGCGGCTTGGTTTCACGTGGAACAAGCCGGTGCTGGAGGGCACCGCCACGAGCGTCCTGAAGAAGGGGCTCGGCCACTACAGGGGCACGGCCCAGCTGGGGCAGACGGGGAACTTCGCGGTGGCCGGCCACCGGCGCACGTACGGCGATCCCTTCAAGGACTTTCCGAAGCTGCGCCGGGGTGACGCGGTGGTGCTGACCGATGGGGCGACCTGGTTCACGTACCGGATCGACAAAGGTCCTTACAAAACCGTGCCCGCGGACATTGAGGTGATCGACGCTGTGCCACGTAAGTCCGGGTACACGCGGCCGGGCCGCTATCTCACGCTGACCACGTGCGACCCGGAGTGGGGGCACAGCCATCGGCTGATCGTCTGGGCGCACCTTGATTCCACGCAGCCTGTGGAGGCTGGGAAACCGCAGGCTCTACGCCGTTAGTCTGGTGCTGTACGGCATGAGTCCGGTGGTGTGTGATGTGGCTCCGGTGCCGTGGTGCGACGGAAGGGACGGCATGTACGGCTGGATCTGGCGGCATCTGCCGGGGAATGTATGGGTGAGGGCGCTGGTCTCACTCGTACTGGTCCTCGCGGTGGTCTACGTGTTGTTCCAGTACGTCTTCCCGTGGGCCGAACCACTGCTTCCCTTCAACGACGTGACGGTGGACAACCAGTGAGCGCGCGCATTCTTGTCGTGGACAACTACGACAGCTTCGTCTTCAACCTGGTGCAGTACCTGTACCAGTTGGGCGCCGAGTGCGAGGTGCTGCGCAACGACGAGGTGTCGACTGCGCACGCCCAGGACGGTTTCGACGGGGTGCTGCTGTCGCCGGGCCCGGGCGCTCCCGAACAGGCCGGGGTCTGCATCGAGATGGTCCGGCACTGTGCCGCGACCGGTGTCCCTGTCTTCGGTGTCTGTCTCGGCATGCAGTCGATGCAGGTGGCGTACGGCGGTGTGGTGGACCGGGCGCCCGAGTTGCTGCACGGCAAGACCTCGCTCGTGGAGCACCATGGGAAGGGCGTCTTCGAGGGGCTGCCGTCGCCGTTCACGGCCACGCGCTACCACTCGCTGGCGGCCGAGCCGGAGACCGTCCCGGACGAGTTGGAGGTCACGGCTCGCACCCACGACGGAATCATCATGGGCCTCAGACACCGTGAACTTCCCGTCGAGGGCGTGCAGTTCCACCCCGAGTCGGTGCTGACCGAGCACGGGCACCGGATGCTCGCCAACTGGCTGATGGAGTGTGGCGACAAGGTGGCCGTGGCGAGGTCGGCGGGGCTCGCCCCGGTGGTGGGCAGGGCCACGGCGTGACCGCGCTGCGCCCCGAGCGCGACAGCTCCCCCTATGGCGGCGAGGCCGCGTACGGGGGCGCTGACGCGTTCGAGGGCGCGGGCGCCTTGGGGGGCGCGGGTGCTTTCGAGGCGGCGGTGGAGCGGCTCGCGGATCCGCTGACGGATCCGCTGCCCGGGCAGCAGCCCACCGGCCGGCAGGAGGAGTGGTACGACCCGGAGGGCTATGCCCGCGACTGGTATGCGGGGCAGGACCCTGCGCAGCCGCAGCCGCAGCCGCAGCCGCAGCCGCAGCCCGCGCGACAGGTGCAGCAGCCGCTGCAGCAGTCGGCGCCGTCGTACGAGGAGACGTACGCCCGGCCGTTCGAGGAGCCGGTGGCGGTCCCCTACGAGGAACCGGTCGCCGCTCCCTACGAGGAATCCGTCGTCGCGCCCCTGCCGTTGGACGATGAGACGGTGGCGCTGCGGATCCCGGAAGCGCCCCGCATAGCCGGGAGCGCCACGGGCGTGGCTGGGAGTGCGGCCGGGAGCGGGTCCTTGCCCGCGCCAGGGGGCCGTGCGGCGCGACGCAAGGCGGCACGGCGTCATGGGCGGCACGGCGGAGCTCAGGAGCCCCAGGAGTCGCAGGAGCCCCAGGAGTCGGCGGAGAAGGCCGCTGAGGCGCCTCTGAGTCGTATGGAGGCCCGGCGGGCGGCGCGGGCGCGGAAGCCCAGTGCGGGTGTCATCGTGAGCCGGGTGGTCGGCGAGGTGTTCATCACCACCGGCGTGGTGATGCTGCTGTTCGTGACCTACCAGCTGTGGTGGTCGAATGTGCGGGCGCATCAACAGGCGGGCAGCGCCGCGCACCACCTCCAGCAGGACTGGGCGAGCGGCAAGCGGAACCCGGGGACTTTCGCGCCCGGGCAGGGGTTCGCCATTCTGCACATCCCGAAGCTGGATGTGGTCGCGCCGATTGCGGAGGGCACGAGCAAGACGAAGGTGCTCGACCGCGGGATGGTCGGCCATTACGGCGAGGGCGCGACCAAGACCGCGATGCCGGACGCCAAGTCGGGCAACTTCGGGCTCGCTGGGCATCGGAACACGCACGGCGAACCGTTCCGGTACATCAACCGGCTCAAGCCGGGCGACGAGATCGTGGTCGAGACGCAGGACGACTACTACGTCTACGAGATGACGTCGATTCTGCCGGTGACGAGTCCGAGCAACACGAGCGTGCTCGATCCGATACCCAAGGGTTCGACTTTCACCAAGCCGGGCCGCTACATCACACTGACCACCTGCACGCCGGAATTCACCAGCAAGTACCGGATGATCGTCTGGGGCAAGATGGTCCAGGACCGGCCGCGCAGCAAGGGCAAGCCGGACGCGCTCGTCGACTGAGAGGTCGACTGAGCGGTCGGCCCAGAACACTTGAGACAACCTGCGACAGACCAGACGGGGCAGATGCACAGTGGCAGCGAGGACCGACCACGGGGGGCGCGCCGAATTCGACGCCGAGGCTGGATCGGCTGCGCCCGCACCGCGACGCCGCGGTTCCGGTCGTGTCGCGATGGCGGTCAGCGTCTTCGGTGAACTCCTCATCACCGCGGGTCTGGTGCTCGGCCTGTTCGTCGCCTACTCCCTGTGGTGGACGAACGTCGTCGCGGACCGTGCGGCGCACAAGCAGGGCGACAAGGTCCGCGACAACTGGGCGCAGGACAAGGGCGGCCCTGGGGCGCTGGACACCAAGGCCGGTATCGGCTTCCTGCACGTCCCGGCGATGAAGAACGGCGAGGTGCTCGTGGAGAAGGGCACGTCGACCAAGGTCCTCAACAACGGCGTGGCCGGCTATTACACCGACCCCGTCAAGGCGGCCCTGCCGATGACCGGCAAGAACGGCAACTTCACCCTCGCCGCTCACCGGGATGGCCACGGCGCCAAGTTCCACAACATCGACAAGATCAAAAAGGGCGACCCGATCGTCTTCGAGACCAAGGACAAGTGGTACGTCTACAAGGTCTACTGGATCCTCCCGGAGACCTCGAAGTACAACGTCAAGGTCCTCCAGCAGGTCCCCAAGCAGTCTGGCAAGAAGAAGCCCGGCCACTACATCACGCTGACGACCTGCACGCCGGTGTACACGTCCCGGTATCGGTACGTGGTGTGGGGCGAGCTGGAGCGCGTGGACAAGGTGGACAGCGACCGGACTCCGCCGAAGGAACTGCGCTGAACGGCAGCCCTCTGTAGGGGGGTTGGTCACCTAGGATGACGAAGGCCCGAAGCCGCAACTTGCTCTTGCGACTTCGGGCTCTTTCGGTTGCCTCTGGTGACGCCTACTGGAGGACAGGGAGTGGAACTCCAGCGCTCCACTTCTCCAGGTGGGCGCGGTCCACGAGGGTGACGCCGCAGCTCTCCGCGATGGCACGTGCGGCGGGCGTGAATGATGTCGTAGCGACGAAGAGTGCCACGTCGGCCGCGTGCTGGACGTGTGAAGCGCCGAGGAACTTCTGCAGTTCGCCGCTCCACACGGGGCGGTATGGCGCGAAGCTCTTGCACTGTGCGACGACCGTGCGGCCGTCGGCGGTGCACGCCGTGACATCCACTCCCCGGTCACCTGGACCGCCGTGCACGATGACCTCCGTACAGCCGTCGCGGCGCAGCAGAACGGCGATGTGGTGCTCGAACTCCCGCCAGTTCATGGCGTCGATCGAGGCCATGATCCCGGTGTACGGGCGTGGACCACGAGTGTGTTCGAGATCCGTGATGCGGGCGTCGTGGTCGCACAGCCGCTGCTCGACCCGCTGGACATCCTCACGTAGGGCGACGAGCTCCTGACGGTGTTCGCCCGAGGTTTCGATCAGGGCATTGAGCATCGGGACGACGGTCTTGCCAAGGATGTGGGTGATCTGTCGGTCGATGCGATCGTCCAGCGGCAGCGCGTTGCTGGGGGCAGGTTCCTTCATGGGGCGAGTGCGCGCCAGGTACTCCATATCGAGAAGGTAGGTGCGGACCTGGCGGGCGACGTCGCTGTCGCGGAGCAGCATGGCGACGTTGAGGACGGCCCGGCGGGACCAGAGGGCCAAGCTGGAGCGGGGCTGTGGATAACTCTGCGGATAGAGAGACAACGTGTCTCCCTTAAATCGCGAGAGCTCTTCTCCGCGCAGGATCCGCAGGCCGTTCACCGTCAGCTCGTCCCGGTGCCGCTGCGCCATCCGGTTGATAGCACGCTCCGCGACCTCGAAGTACGCCGCGACCATAGCCGTAGTCACGTGCATGCCATCCGGCAGCAGCGACAGCGCTTTGACTTTGTCCAGTACGTCCGTGCGCTCCAGCGCGCCGTCCCGCAGCGCCTTCGATTCCAACAGAGCCGCTTCGTTGATCACGTTCTGCCCCCTCTACTCGTGTGGTGGCCGTGTGGCCGGGGCAGAGCTCTGTTTCCCCACCCCACCCCTGGGCCCAGCGATCCTTGGAGCAGAAGGTGCAGGATCCGAGTGGTTCTGTTACACCGGAGCGATCAACTGCTGGAGACGTGCACGGCAAGGTGCCACGGATGCGCTTTCGGTTGCTCGGGCCGAGCGCGCTCGGTTGGGTAAACGAATCCGCACTCATCGAACGGAACACTTCTGCCTGCTCCGCACAATGTTTTCATGCTGCGTTCCAGCTACGTGGGCCGAGCTCACATATGGGATCGCGACGGTCGGGGGAAGCTTGCGAACACGATTGCGTCGACTTTCGGCCAGTCGACGGGTTCACCCACGGCTGGTAGCCGATGCTCACCGGGTGCCTGGCGAGCGAGCCGGGCAAAGCATTGTGTCGCGGTCGCGCGAGTTGTGCGCAGTGACGTCATGTCTTGAGGGAATTTTGCAGTATTGAACGTGGTCGCTGACGGGGACTGAAATTTCATCCATCAAGACTGAGGAGATCCTGTCCGTATTGGAGTAGTTAGTCGGCAAGGTTCGCTTTCATGTCTGGCCGAAAATGTCACATGCTGCACGAGTTGTATGCTTTGCTGTCACTAGCTGCGGCCTAAAACGTACCAATGGGAGAGCGAGGAAAGATGAAGAAGGTTGCCATGAGGCTTTCTGCTGTGATGGGGGTGGTCGTATCAGCAAGCGTTTTGATGGCGCCGGCATCTCATGCAGCTGTTACGCCTCCACGCGACTGCTCAGGGTTCAACGAATATCTCGTTTGCGCTTATTCTAAGACGCATTTCAGTGGTACTAAAAAGTGGACGAATGAAGGTCCCTTTAAGTGCAAAAATATGCCGTGGGCCATAAAGTCCATAGCGAACCGAAACAACAATCAGCTGATCGTTTACAGTCAGAAGGATTGTAAGGGGCAGAAGCTCTATATGTACGGGAAGACGCAAGCTGATAATATTCCCGAGCTGTATCACATGTCGGGTCGCAGCTATCAGGTTTACTAGCCCCTTGTTCGGGCGAGCGGGTGGACTTAATCCAGCTGTAGTTGCGCACTGATTCTCGGCCATAAAACCATTGCTGTCCGATCTGCTGGGCAACGGTACGGCGATTGATGGATTGCTTAAACAGTGCGGCTGAATCCCCCGCTCAGGCGAGTCAACGAACGAACTGTGCCCCGCTCGGAGAGTTCCGGGCGGGGCACAGTCTTGTTCAGGGCGATGCTTCAGCCGGTGGTGCCGCCGAAGATGTTCGTACCGCCGTTGTCGGTGCCACCGTTGTTGTTTCCGCCCGCCGCGGTCAGGTTGACCGGGGTGTTCTTGGCGACCTGGCTGCCTGCTGGCGGGTCCTGGACGAAGACAATGGCGTTGTCGTCCTGCGAACCGGTGATGGTGCCGATCTGTAGGTTCGAGTCCCGGATGGCCTTCTTCGCGTCCTTGAGCGTCTGATTCGTCAGGGTCGGGACGGTCACCAGTTCCTGCTCGGCGGCCTTGCCGATCTGGATCGACACCTTGGAACCGGGGTCGGCCTGGGTGTTGGCCTGCGGAGACGTCTGGATGACCTTTCCGACCAGGTTGGGGTCGGCGGTCTCCACCTCGGTGCATTCGCCGACGAGGTTGTTGACCGTCATCTGCTGCTTGGCCTCGTCGCAGGTCTTGCCGGTGACGTCGGGGACCGGGACCTGTTTCTTCTGCTTGGCGACGGTGAGGGTGATCGTCGACCCCTTCTGCACCTCGTCACCGAGATTCGGGTCCTGCTGCAGGACGGTGTCCGGGTCCTCTGCGGATTCCTGGTACGTCGTCTCGACGTTGAACTGGTACTTGTCGGCCTCGAGGATCTGCTTGGCCTTGTCCAGCTTCTTGCCGAGAACGCTCGGCACCGCCACCTTCGGCGCCCCAGTCGACACCACCAGATTGATCGTGTCGCCCTTCTTCACCGTCGTGCCCGCTTGCGGGTCCTGGGAGCAGATGTTGCCCTTGGGTTCCTTCTCGCAGGGCCTCTTGGTGGTCGACAGCTTCAGATCGCGGTTCTCCGCCATCTTCGTGGCGTCGGTCAGCGTCTGGCTGACGAAGTTGGGCGCCTGGAACGTGTCATTGCTCGCCCCCTTGTCCTCGAACGCCCACTTCCCGATCAGGATCGCTCCGACAAGGACCAGGACGCCCGCCACGACCAGCAGGATTGTGGAGGTGTTGTTCTTCTTCTGGCGGCGGCGGTCGGGGCGGTCGTCGTAGCCGTAGCCGCCGTCGTCCGGGTTCGTCGGGGGCAGCATGGACGTGGCGCCCGCGTCCGCGGAGCGCAGGGCCGTGGTCGGCTGGTCGTCGGGGTAGCCGCCGTAGCCGACCGAGCCCATGGCGGCGGTGGCCGCGACGGGCTGGCCGTCGAGGCAGGCCTCGATGTCGGCGCGCATCTCGTCGGCGGACTGATAGCGGTAGTCCGGGTCCTTGACCAGCGCCTTCAGGACGATCGCGTCCATCTCGGGCGTGATCTCGGGGTCGAAGACGGAAGGCGGCTGGGCCTCCTCCCGCACGTGCTGGTACGCGACCGCGACCGGGGAGTCCCCGATGAAGGGGGGCCGGACCGTCAGCAGCTCGTACAGCAGGCAGCCGGTGGAGTAGAGGTCCGAGCGGGCGTCGACCTGCTCGCCCTTCGCCTGCTCCGGCGACAGGTACTGCGCCGTGCCGATGACCGCGGCCGTCTGCGTCATCGTCATGCCGGCGTCGCCCATGGCGCGGGCGATGCCGAAGTCCATCACCTTGACCTGGCCGTTGCGCGTCAGCATGACGTTCGCCGGCTTGATGTCGCGGTGGACGATGCCGTTTCTGTGGGAGTACTCGAGCGCCTGGAGGATGCCGATGGTCATCTCCATGGCGCGTTCGGGCAGCAGCTTGCGGCCCGAGTGCAGCAGCTCGCGCAGCGTGGACCCGTCGACGTACTCCATCACGATGTACGGAATGGAGGTCCCGTCGATGTAGTCCTCACCCGTGTCGTACACGGCGACGATCGCGGGATGGTTGAGCGAGGCGGCCGACTGGGCCTCCCGGCGGAACCGGGCCTGGAACGACGGGTCGCGCGCGAGGTCCGCCCGCAGCGTCTTCACCGCCACGGTGCGTCCGAGCCGGGTGTCATGCGCGAGGTAGACCTCCGCCATGCCACCACGGCCGAGCACCTGGCCCAGCTCGTACCGGCCGCCGAGGCGACGCGGCTCTTCCATAGCTACCTACCAGCCCTCTCCGTCGGTCCCGACCGCACAGGTGTGTGGTCCGGCGGTGTGCCGTCCGGGCATACCGTACCCGGCTCCGCTTCTGTGACCTGGCCAGAACCGTCACCCGATACAGGACCGGTATCGCAACGTGCACCGATGTGAAGGGGACGTGAGCGGGGTCACTTCTTGCTGTCGATGACTGCCTTCATCACGTCCCTTGCGATGGGGGCGGCGAGGCCGCCACCCGAGATGTCGTCACGGTTGGCGCTGCCGTCCTCGACGACCACGGCCACGGCGACCGGCGAGCTGCCGTCGCTGAGCTTGGCGTACGAGATGAACCAGGCGTACGGCTTCTCGCTGTTGTCGATGCCGTGCTGGGCGGTACCCGTCTTGCCGCCGACCGTCACACCGGGGATCGCGGCCCTGGTGCCGGTGCCGCCCGGCTTGATGACCGTCTCCATCATCGACTGCAGAACCTGCGCGTTCTTCTGGGAGAGCGGCTGGCTCAGCTTCTGCGGGTCGGTGTGCTCGATGACGTCCAGGTTGTGGGTGCTCAGCTCGCTGACCATGTACGGCTTCATCAGCGTGCCGTCGTTGGCGACGGCGGACGCCACCATGGCCATCTGCAGCGGGGTCGCGGCGGTGTTGTACTGGCCGATCGAGGACAGCGCGGTCTGCGACTTGTTCATGTCGTCGGAGAAGACCGAGGCGTTGGAGCGGACCGGCGTGAACTGCTCGGAGCCGAAGCCGAACTTCTTGGCCTCCTCCAGCATCTTGTCGTTGCCAAGGTCGGCGCCGACCTTGCCGAAGACGCTGTTGCAGGAGACCTGAAGGGCGACCCGCAGGGTGGCGTTCTTGCAGGGCAGGTTGCCCTCGTTGGGCAGCACGGTGGTGGTGCCCGGCATGGTCCACGGGTCCGGCGAGTCCGTCTTGGTGTCCGCGTCCGGGACGAGCCCGTTCTCCAGCGCCGCGGCGGCGGTGACGACCTTGAAGGTGGAGCCCGGCGGGTAGGTCTCGCGCAGTGCGCGGTTGAGCATCGGGTCGTCGGGGTTGTTCTTCTTCTGGAGCTTGTTCCAGGCCTTGCCGTCCGTGTTGGTGCTGTTACCGGCGAACGTCGAGGGGTCGTACGACGGGGTGGAGGCCAGCGCCAGGATCGCGCCGGTCTTGGGGTCGATCGCGGCGACGGCGCCCTTCTTGTCGCCCAGGCCCTCGAAGGCGGCCTTCTGGGCGGCGCCGTTGAGGGTGGTGACGACGTTGCCGCCCTGCTTCTTCTTGCCCGTGACCATGTCGAGGGTGTTGCGGAAGAAGAGCCGGTCGTCGTTGCCGGTGAGGATGCCGTCGTCGATGTTCTCCAGCTGGCTGGCACCGAAGGCCTGTGAGACGTACCCGGTGACCGGTGCCCACATCGGGCCGTTCTTGTAGGTCCGCTTGTACTCGAAGTCGCTGTTCGTGGACTTCTTGGACCCGGTGATCGGGTCGCCGTCCACGATGATGTCGCCGCGCGGTGTGGCGTACCGCTCGATGGTGACGCGGCGGTTCTTCGGGTCGGTCCTGAGCTCGTCGGCCTGGACGTACTGGAGCCAGTTGTCGCGGATGAGCAGAGCCAGGACGAGGAGGCCGCAGAAGATCGCGATCCGGCGCAGGGGCTTGTTCACGGGCGGACCACCTGGGTCATCTCGGCGTCGGGGTTCGGGGCGGGCGCCGGGGCCGGGCGGCGTGCGGTGTCGCTGATGCGGATCAGGATGGCGATCAGGGCCCAGTTGGCGATGACGGAGGAACCGCCGGAAGCCAGGAACGGCATGGTCATACCGGTCAGCGGGATCAGGCCCATGACGCCGCCGGCGACTACGAAGACCTGGAGTCCGAAGGCGCCGGACAGACCGACGGCGAGGAGCTTGCCGAACGGGTCGCGGGCGGCGAGGGCGGTGCGGATGCCGCGTTCCACGATCAGACCGTAGATCAGCAGGATCGCCATGATGCCGGCCAGGCCCAGCTCCTCGCCGAAGGTGGCGAGGATGAAGTCGGAGTTGGCGGCGAACTTGATCAGCTCGGAGTGGCCCTGGCCGAGGCCGGTGCCGAGGGTGCCGCCGGAGCCGAACGCCCACAGCGCCTGCATGGCCTGCTCGGAGTGGACGACACCGTCCTTGACTCCGGCCTGGCTGAGCATGTACTCGTGCATCGGGTCGAGCCAGGCCTGCACACGCGTCTGGACGTGCGGTTCGAAGCTCGCCACGCCGACCGCGCCGGCGGCGGACATCAGCAGACCGAAGACGATCCAGCTGGTCCGCTCGGTGGCGACGTACAGCATGATGATGAACATTCCGAAGAACAGCAGCGACGTACCGAGGTCGGTCTCGAAGACCAGGATGAGGATCGAGATCGCCCAGACGACGAGGATCGGGCCGAGGTCGCGGCCGCGCGGCAGGTACAGGCCCATGAAGCGGCGGCTGGCGAGGGCCAGCGCGTCCCGCTTCACCATCAGGTAGCCGGCGAAGAAGACCGCCAGCACGATCTTCGCGAACTCACCGGGCTGGATGGAGAATCCGGCGACCGAGATCCAGATCTTGGCGCCGTAGGTGATGTCGGCGCCGAGGCCCGGGACCAGCGGGAGCAGCAGCAGGACCAGCGCGCCGACCATGGAGATGTAGGTGTAGCGCTGCAGGACGCGGTGGTCCTTGAGGAAGATCAGCACGACGACGAACAGGGCGATGGCCAGCGCGGTGTACATCAGCTGGCGCGGCGCCGCGTTGCCGGCCTGGTTGACCGACTGGAGCAGCTTGGACTGGTCGAGCCGCCAGATGACCACCAGGCCGAGCCCGTTCAGCAGCGTGGCCAGGGGCAGCAGCAGCGGGTCCGCGTACGGGGCGAACTTCCGTACGACGAGATGGGCGACTCCGGCCAGCAGCCCGAGGCCCAGGCCGTAGCCCAGCAGGCCGGACGGCACCTGGTCGTCGATGGCCAGGCCCACATTGGCATAGGCGAACACCGGGATGACAACGGCGAACACCAGGAGCGCCAGCTCGGTGTTGCGCCGGCTCGGTGTGCCGATCGAGCCGATCGTGGACGTGTGGTGCGTCGGCGTGTTCGTACTACTGCTCATCGTGTGACAGGGCCCCTCACGGCTGCTTACTGCTTACCGCACAGCGAGACCAGCTTCTGCTCTTCGTCGGAGAGGCTGGGGCCGGGTGTGGGAGTGGGTGCGGTCGTGGACTTGGAGGACGACGGTGCCGAGTTCGACGGGGTCGGCGTCGGGCTGGACGTGGCCTTGGACGTCAGGGAGGTCTTTGTGGTTCCCGTGGTTCCGCCGGCCTGGCCTTCACCGGTCTTGGAGTTGTTCTCGCTCTCGGCGGCGCGGCGCTGGGCGTCCTTCTCGCATGCGGAGGCCTGTACGGCGAGCTCGTCGATCTTCTTCTGCGCGTCGCTCAGGCCGCCTTCGGCGATGGTCGCCTTGACCTGCTTCTGCTGGTACGGCGGCAGGTACTTGAGTTCGATCTCGGGGTGGTCCTTCTCCACCTTCGAGAGCGAGACCCAGGCCAGGTCCTGGCTGATGCCCTGGTACAGCGCGACGTGCTCGCCCTTGGTGCCGACGTAGTACTGCGTCTGCGTCCAGCGGTAGCCGCCGTACAGGCCGCCGCCGATGACGGCGAGGGCGAGCGTGATGTAGAGGGATCTCTTCAGCCATTTGCGTCCGGCGCGCGGTTTGACGAAGTCCTCGTCGGAGTAGTCGCCGAAGCCGCCGGTGGGCACATAGCCGGTGGTGTCGCCGCTGCCGGGCGGGCCGAACTCGCCGCCCCCGCCCTGTCCGGGCACCGGACGGCCGAGGCTGGAGGCGCGGCCCGCGGGTGTCTGCATGGCGCCGTTGTCGTGCAGCTGGTGCTGGTTCTCGGCGACCGCGCCTACCACGACCGGGGTGTCGGAGAGCTGCCCGGCGAGGGTGTCTCCGGAGTCGATGTCGAGGACGTCGGCCACGATGACCGTGATGTTGTCGGGGCCGCCGCCGCGCAGCGCGAGCTGGATGAGCTCCTGCACGGTCTCCTGCGGGCCCTGGTAGCTGGCGAGGGTGTCCTCCATCGTCTGATGGGAGACGACCCCGGACAGCCCGTCGGAGCAGATCAGGTACCGGTCGCCGGCGCGGACCTCACGGATGGAGAGGTCGGGCTCGACGTGGTCGCCACTGCCCAGCGCGCGCATGAGGAGCGACCGCTGCGGGTGCGTGGTGGCCTCTTCCTCGGTGATGCGTCCCTCGTCGACCAGGCGCTGCACCCAGGTGTGGTCCTGTGTGATCTGCGTCAGTACGCCGTCCCGCAGCAGGTACGCACGCGAGTCGCCGACGTGGACGAGACCGAGCCGCTGCCCGGTCCACAGGAGCGCGGTGAGGGTCGTCCCCATGCCTTCGAGCTGGGGGTCCTCCTCGACCATCATCCTGAGCTGGTCGTTGGCACGCTGTACGGCGGTGCCGAGCGAGGTGAGGATGTCGGATCCGGGCACGTCGTCGTCGAGCGCGACGATCGTGGAGATCACCTCGGAGCTGGCGACCTCACCGGCGGCCTGGCCGCCCATCCCGTCGGCGATCGCGAGCAGGCGTGGACCGGCGTAGCCCGAGTCCTCGTTGCCCTCGCGGATCATGCCTTTGTGCGATCCGGCGGCGAAGCGCAGTGACAGACTCATGCGCACCTCGCCCGTCGGCTCCGGGTACATCCGCACGGTGCCCACCCTCCGGTCGGGAGCGCGCCGGAGCCCGTTGTGTGGGCTGCCGCTGCGTGCTCGCTCCGCTCGCTCATTGTCGTACTACTTCCGCAGCTCGATGACGGTCTTGCCGATGCGGATCGGCGCGCCCAGCGGTACGGGCGTGGGGGTCGTCAGTCGGCTCCGGTCGAGATACGTGCCGTTGGTGGAGCCGAGGTCCTCGACGATCCACTGGCCGTCCCGGTCCGGGTAGATCCTGGCATGCCTGCTGGACGCGTAGTCGTCGTCCAGCACGATGGTGCTGTCGTGGGCGCGGCCCAGCGTGATGGTCTGCCCCTGCAGCGCCACCGTCGTGCCCGTCAGGGTGCCCTCGGAGACGACCAGCTTGGTGGGGGCGCCGCGGCGCTGCCGACCGCCGCCGCTCGGTGCCGCCTGCTGGCGCTGCGGCGGCGGCGCGGTCTGTCGCGCGGCCTGCTGCGGCCTGTTGGCTTCCCGGCGCGAGCCGCGCTGTGTGACGCGCGTTCCGAACAGGTCGCTGCGGATGACCTGCACGGCCACGATCACGAACAGCCACAGTACGGCCAGGAAACCCAGCCGCATGACCGTGAGGGTCAGCTCTGACATTGCCCCCGCTTCACCCTTCGGCTTGCCGGTAAATGATGGTGGTGCTGCCCACGACGATCCGCGAGCCGTCGCGGAGCGTAGCGCGGGTGGTGTGCTGCCCGTCCACCACGATGCCGTTGGTGGACCCGAGATCCTGGATCGTCGAGGGCGTTCCGGTCCGGATCTCGCAGTGCCGGCGCGAGACGCCGGGGTCGTCGATCCGCACGTCGGCCTCGGTGCTGCGGCCCAGCACCAGCGTCGGGCGGGAGATCTGATGGCGGGTGCCGTTGACCTCGATCCAGTGCCGCATACGGGCGCCCGGCTGCGGGCCGGCCGGGGGGCGTGCGCCCATCGGCTGTCCCGTCGGGGCCGCGCCCGTCCGGCCGCCGGGCGGCGGCGCGGACGGCATGGGGGGAGCGGCCGCGGGCGGATAGCCGTAGCCACCCTGGCCGCGCGGGGCCGCCGGGGCGGGGCCCGCGGGGGCGCGCTCGGGAGCCTGCTGGTTGCTGGAGGAGGCGAGCGTACGGCTGCGCACCCGGTACAGACCGGTGTCGAGGTCGTCCGCCTTCTCCAGGTGGACCTTGATGGGGCCCATGAAGGTGTAGCGCTGCTGCTTGGCGTAGTCGCGCACCATGCCGGCGAGCTCGTCGCCGAGCTGGCCGGAGTAGGGGCTGAGGCGCTCGAAGTCCGGCGTGCTCAGCTCCACGATGAAGTCATTGGGGACGACGGTCCGGTCCCGGTTCCAGATGGTCGCGTTGTTGTCGCACTCCCGCTGGAGCGCTCCCGCGATCTCCACGGGCTGGACCTCGGACTTGAACACCTTGGCGAAGGTGCCGTTGACCAGACCTTCGAGACGCTGCTCGAACTTCTTCAGGACTCCCATGGGGCACCTCCTCCTTCGTAGCCGTCCTGGTACAGCTTGCTGTTGTCTTCCTGGTCCTGCGGGTCTTGTCGACCCCGCCGGTCCTGCGGGTCTTGCTGGTACTGCTTACTGATCGTATCCACGCGTCGGGAAATCGGCTGGTTCCCCCTGTCGGCCCGGTCGACGGTTGTCGACGCCTTCCGAAGTCCCCTCCCGAGGTTCCCTCCGAGGCACCTCTTCGAACTCCTCCCGGCACTACTCCTGCCAAGGATCGTAGAGGCGCCCCGTCACCAGTGTCCCGCACCTGACCGTGCGGCCCGTCCGGCTCCTGGAGAGATGCCCAGGACCGGTACGAGGTTGATACGTGAACCGGTTCTGGCTGAGACGTACGACGTGCGCCGACGTCGGTACGGGGGACGTGGCCTGCGCGGGAGCCCCGCCGGATGTGCCCGCGGGGCCTCGGGAAAGGGATGTGATTCCACCCCTGGCAGCGTGCTAATCTTCTCGATGTCGGCAGGCGCTCACACCACTTGGTGGGAGACGGACGACACACCCAATGCGCGGGTGGCGGAATAGGCAGACGCGCTGGATTCAGGTTCCAGTGCCCGCAAGGGCGTGGGGGTTCAACTCCCCCCTCGCGCACAGCTGAAAGCCCCGCAGGTCTTCGGACCTGCGGGGCTTTTGCGTTGTCGCGGGGCGCACGGGTGCGCCGTGTGATCATCCAGGGTGAGGACAATCACACGGCGCGGTTGGGGTGGGGGCGAGCCCCCGAGGGGTTACGCGGCGAGGCGCTCCGTGAGCTCCTTGGCCTTGGTGGCGGCGGCGTCGAGGGCCTTGCTGTGGGAGGCCTCGAAGAGGGGGACCAGCTCGGCCATCGCCGGGTTGTGCGGCGCCATCGTGAGCTCGGGGACGATGAAGTCGGGGTCCAGGGCGAGCATGTCGCGCAGGATGGCCTCCAGGTAGTTCTGCACGTACTCGTAGCCCTCGCGCGGGGTGCCCGGCGCGTAGGAGCCGCCGCGGCTGGCGACCACGGTGACCGGGGTGCCCTTCGCCTTCGACTCCTCGTTCATGGCGGTACGGCCCGCGAGGATCACGTTGTCCAGCCACGCCTTGAGGGTCGACGGGATCGCGAAGTTGTACATGGGCGCGCCGATCAGGATCGCGTCCGCGCGCTCCAGTTCCTCGATGAGCCGCACACGCTCGGCGAAAGCGGCCGCCTGCTCGGGGGTGTGGGTGTCCGGGGCGGCGAAGCCGGCGGTGTGGGCGTCGGCGGTGATGTGCGGCACGGGGTTCGCGGCGAGGTCGCGGTAGATCACCGTGCCGTCGGGGTGCTGCTCCTCCCAGACCTTGCGGAAGGCGTCCGTCACCGTGCGGGAGGCGGAGGCGGAGCCCGGAAATACGGACGAGTCGATGTGAAGGAGGGTGGCCATGGGGTGCTCCAAGCAAAGGGGGCTTCTGTTTCGTACTCGACTATGAATAACACAGCAGCTTACTTTTTTTCATCCCCTTGCGCGGGCGCAGTACTCTGAACCCATGGCGGAACGGGGAAGCCACGCCTCCGAGGCGTGTCAGCAGGTCAACGACGACATGGCGCGCGTCTTCCAACTGTTCGGAAAACGCTGGACGGGCCTGGTCGTGGCCGTTCTGCTGCAACGTCCTGTCCACTTCGCGGAGCTGCGCAGGGCGATCCCCGGCATCAGCGAGCGGATGCTCTCGGACCGGCTCACCGAACTCGGCGTGGCCGGACTGGTCGTGCGCGAGGTCGACGAAGGGCCTCCGCTGCGGGTCTCGTACCGTCTGACGGAGGCGGGAGCGGCGCTGGAGCCCGCGCTCAAGGAGCTCGGCTCCTGGGCGGAGAGGTACCTGCCGGAGAGCGCACCGTGCCGGAGGGAGCTCCGGAACTAGCCCGGTGCTTCTGTGGCTGACGGGCCGGTGCCTCCGTGGCCGAGCAGGCCGGCACTTCTCCTCGCTCCGCAGTCCGGACTTCTGTGGCCGTGGAGTTGTCCACAGGGTCTGACGCGTTTCGACGACCGGCTGTACGGTCAGCACGAGTTGATGTTCGTGCACGGGGGAGGCGGTCGGAATGACCGAGCTCGGGACAGCGGGTCCGGCGCAGCAGGCGCCCAGGGCCTTCGGGGTACGGGAATTCGCGGTGCGCGGATTTGCCGCACGGCCGGTGCAGGGCTCGCCCAAAGAAGAGGGGAAGGCCCTGCGTGGGCAGGTCCCGCGCGGCGCGCACGCCGAGCTGACGGTGGACGCCGGCCGGCCGGAGGCCGTGACCGCGGTCGAGGAGTCCAACCGCGGCCGGATTCCCGGGCTGACGCCGATACGGGTCGGCAGGATGGCGGCCACCCCCTTCGCCTTCCTGCGCGGTTCGGCGGGCCTCATGGCGTATGACCTCGCGCGCACCCCGGTGACCGGCATCGGCGCCCAGATATGCGGTGACGCGCACGCGGCGAACTTCGGTCTGTACGGGGACGCGCGCGGCGGCCTCGTCATCGACCTGAACGACTTCGACGAGACGGTGCACGGCCCCTGGGAGTGGGACCTCAAGCGGCTCGCCACCTCGCTCGTCCTCGCGGGCCGGGAGGCCGGGGCGGACGAGGACACCTGCCGGGCCGCCGCACACGACACCGTGGGCGCGTACCGCCGCACCATGCGCCTGCTGGCCAAGCTGCCGGTACTGGACGCGTGGAACGCGATCGCCGACGAGGAGCTCGTCTCGCACACCGACGCCCATGATCTGCTCGGCACGCTGGAGAGGGTCTCGGAGAAGGCGCGGGCCAACACCAGCGGCCGGTTCGCCGCGAAGTCGACGGAGCCGGCGGAGGACGGCGGCCGACGCTTCGTGGACGCGCCGCCGGTGCTGCGCCGGGTACCCGACGCGGAGGCGGCGGCGGTCGCCGCGTCCCTGGAGCACTATCTGACGACGCTCTCGGAGGACCGCCTCCCGCTCCTCGCCCGGTACGCGGTGCACGACGTCGCCTTCCGTGTCGTCGGCACCGGCAGCGTGGGCACCCGCTCCTACGTTGTGCTGCTCCTGGACCACCGTGGCGAAGCCCTCGTGCTCCAGGTGAAGGAGGCCCGTGCCTCGGCACTGCTCCCGCACCTGGCGACCGCCGGGCACCCGATACCCGACGTGTCGCACGAGGGCCGCCGCGTGGTCCTCGGCCAGAAGCGCATGCAGGTCGTCAGCGACATCCTGCTCGGCTGGACCACGGTCGAAGGCCGCCCCTTCCAGGTACGACAGTTCCGCAACCGCAAGGGCAGCGTCGACCCCGCCGCCCTCGCCGCCGACCAGGTGGACGACTACGCCCGCATGACCGGCGCCCTCCTCGCCCGTGCCCACGCCCACAGCGCCGACCCACGCCTCATCGCCGGATACTGCGGCAAGAACGAGGAGCTCGACGAGGCCGTCGCGTCGTTCGCCGTGGCGTACGCGGACCGCACGGAGGCCGACCATGCGGAGTTGGTGGGGGCGGTGCGGGACGGGAAGATCGCGGCTGAGCTGGGGGTGTGAGGTCGGTGGAGCGCGGCGTCGCGGAGCATCGCGAAGAGCGCGTCGGCACGGCGACAGCGGGTTGATCCGGTGGGCCTCTTCGACAAACTGACCGGCACGAAGCGCCCTGCCAGTGGTGTCGCACCGCGTTCCAGCGAGGAAGTCCGGTCGGTGCTGCTCGGGGGCTTGGCTTCGGCGGGGTACGGGGCATGACGCCGGTGGGGCATGGGGCTTGGCTTCGGTGGGGTGCGGGGGCATGACGCCGGTGCGGCACGGAGCTTGGCGTCGGTGGGGCGTGGATTCGGCGAAGGACTCCGCGGTCACTGCCTTCTGCGCGTGGCCTACGCTGGTCGCGTGACGACGCCGGAAGCCGAGCAGAGCCAGTCCGAGCCCACCGATGAAGGGGTGCGGGAGCAGTCCGGTGCCCTGGAGGACGGTGCGGACGAGTCCGACCGGTCCGACGCGACGGGGTTCTCGCAGGCGGCTCCCGAGGGCGAGAAGTCCTCGGCAGCGGCGCCCGAGGCGGAGACACTCCAGCCCGCGGACACCGAGGGTGCCGCACGGCCCGAGGAGCGGTTGGAGCGGGCCGTGCGGGCGGCCGAGCAGGCGTTGATCGAGTTCGAGATCGCCGTGGAGACCTTCCGGGTCGAGGTCGAGAACTTCTCGCGGCTGCACCACCAGAAGCTCGGACCGATGTACTCCCGGCTCGACGAGCTGGATGCCCAGATCGCCGAGGCACGGGCCGCGCGCACCGGCGACCCGGAGGACATACGCACAGCGCACGAGGCGCGGGCCCGGGTCATGCCCATGCCCGGCGTCGAGGAGCTGTTTCACGGCTGGATGGACTCGGAGGGCCTGTTCCCGGAGGCCGTGGCGATGCTCACCGACCAGCCCGTACGGCCCCCGCAGCGCGTGCGCCCCAGCGAGGAGGCCCGCAAGCTCTTCCGCGAGCTGGTCCGCAAGGCCCACCCCGACCTGGCACAGGACGAGGACGAGCGCAAGCGGCGCGACGAGTTCATCGCCCGGGTGAACGCGGCGTACAGCCGAGGCGACGAGGCCCTGCTGCGGGAGCTCTCCGAGGAGTGGGCCGCGGGTCCCACGCCCGAGGAGTGGAAGCCGAGCCGCAGCGAGGAGCTGTACGCCCGCCTCGAATGGCTCGCCCAGCGCAAGGAAATGCTCACCTTCGTCGCCCACGAACTGGAGGAGAGCGCCATCGGCGCCATGCTCAAGCTGGCCCCGGACGACCCGGACCGCCTCCTGGAGGAAATCGCCGAACAGCTGCTGGCCCAGGTCGGCGAGCGCGAGGCGGAGCTGGCCCAGCTGATCGCCCAGGCTCCCTGAGGCCTCCGAGCTCCTGAAGGGGATCGGGCCGTCGACAGGGGATGGGGCTGTCGACGCGGTCAGGTAGCGTCGGAGGCATGAGTTTCGGAGTTGGTGTGCCCACGGTCGAGGTCGGGAATCTCGCGGACGGCGACTTCCTGCTGGACGTCCGGGAGGACGACGAGTGGGAGGCAGGTCATGCCGAGGGGGCGCTGCACATCCCCATCAGTGAGTTCGTCGCCCGCTACGGCGAGCTGACCGAGGCGGCCCCGCAGGACGGCCGGGTCCATGTGATCTGCCGCTCCGGTGGCCGTTCGGCCCAGGTCACGCAGTACCTGGTTCAGCAGGGCATCGACGCTGTGAATGTCGACGGCGGCATGCAGGTCTGGGCAGCTGTCGGCCGCCCGGTCGTGGACGACAAGGGTCAGCCGGGCTTCGTGCTCTAGGTCCTGTCGTCACATTCCCGTCGTCCGCCCGGAGGGCGGGGCAGACGGGAATTTGACGACAGGGCCTAGTCCCCCGGGGACCGGGGGTACCGGCCACCGGTGGCGGCGGACGTGAGCCCGCGCGGCGGCGCGTGCTCGGCGCCGTCGGCCGGCGATCGGCCCCGCCAGTGCGGCGCCCGAACAGGTCCTGGGGCGCCTGGCGTGCTGCTCAGCCCGGCGGGTTCGACGTGCGGTGGGTGCGACGTGCGGTGGGTGGCCGGGTCCGACGTGCGGCGGGTGCGACGTGCGGTGGGTGGCGGGGTCCGACGTGCGGCGGGTGTGGCGAGTGCGACGTGTGGCGAGTGCGCTGTAGCGCGGCGATCAGCCCGGCGGATGCACCGCCGCCCCGGCCTTCACCCCAGCGGATGCGCCGCCAGCAGATCCCCCAGCGTCTCCTCGTGCGCCGCCGCCGGTCCGAGCGAAAGCTCCAGCTGCTTGGCCCAGGCGTGGTACCGGTGCAGCGGATAGTCGGTGTCGGCGCCGAACCCCCCGTGCAGGTGCTGCGCGGTCTGCACGACTCGCCGTACCCCTTCCGAAGCCCAGATCTTGGCGACGGCCACGTCCCCGGAGGCCGGCAGCGCACCCCCGGCCCCCGTACTGATCCGCCACGCGGCCTGCCAGAGTGTCGCCTCCATGGCGCGCAGGTCGATGTAGCGGTCGGCGGCCTGCACGGCGACCGCCTGGAACGTGGCGACCGGGAACCCGAACTGCTCGCGCTTGCCGGTGTATTCGCTCGTCATTCCGAGGACGCCCTCCCCGAGCCCGAGCGCCAGCGCACACGTCCCGGTGGCCAGCAGTTCGCGCAGCCACTCCCAGGCCCCCTCCGCGTCGATGACGTCCCGGGCGGAGATCCGCGCGGACTCAAGACGCACTTCGCCGAGCCGCTCACCGGTGGTGGAGATCTGCTCGGCGAGTACGACCCCCTCGTGGACGCGGGGGACGAGGGCGAGGACCGCCCGGTCGGCGTCCGTGTGCGCGGGTACGACGATGTAGTCGGCGTTGTGCGCCCAGGCAACCGCCGTCTGCACTCCGTCCAACACCCACACGTCACCGTCCCGGCCGTCCTGCCGTGCGGTCACGGCGAGCTCGGCCGGGTCGTGGCCGGTGCGGCCGTTGGCGGCGACGGTCAGCACGAGCTCGCCCCGTCCCGCCCGGGCCAGCAGCTCCGCCTTCAACTCCGCACCGCCGTACGTCTGCACGGCCACCGCCGCCGCACTGCTCTCCAGCAGCGGCACCCGCGCCAGCACCTTCGCCGACTCGCGCAGCACCAGGCACAGCGCGACCGCGTCAAGGCCCGCCCCGCCGTGCTCCGCGTCGAGCAACAGGCTCAGCAGGTCCGCGTCGGCGAGCCTCGCCCACAGCGCCCGGTCGAAGTCCTCGGCGACGGCGCCCGCGGTGAGCGCGGGGCTGGGCACCCCGTCCGGCGCGACCCCGCCGAACACAGCCTTCGCCGCCTCGACCGCCGCCTGCTGCTCCTCGGTGAAGGTGAAGTCCACGGTCCTGTCCTCCCACGCGCCGGCCAACCGACCGGAGTTCCGGATCTCCGGACTCCCGATCTGACGGATCGTCAAGATAGAACAGGTTCTACGAGAAGGGAACGGTCGGCCTCGACCTACCTGCGGCCACACCGAGCCGCCGGCCTCATCGAACCGTTTGCCACAGCGAGCCGTCGGCCACATCAAGCCGTCGGCCACGCCGAGCCGTCTGCCACGCCCTATCGGTCGAAGTCCAACTCCACAGTCTCCGTGGCCGGATGCGACTGACAGGCCAGTACGTACCCCGCCTCCGTCTCTTCCCGCTCCAGCGCGAAGTTGCGGTCCATCCGCACCTCGCCCGAGACCAGGAACGCGCGGCAGGTCCCGCACACCCCTCCCTTGCAGGCGTAGGGCGCGTCCGGCCGGTTGCGCAGTACCGCCTCCAGGAGCGATTCACCGTCGTGGACGGGCCACGTCCCGCCGCGGCCGTCGAGCCGCGCGGTCACCGTGCTGTGCGCGGGGGCCGACACACGGGGAGCCGTCGCGGCCCCCTCGTCCACGTGGAATATCTCCTCGTGGACGCGCGTCCGTGCCACGCCGAGCCCGCGCAGCGCGCGCTCCGCCCCCTGCACCAGACCGAACGGCCCGCACAGGAACCACCCCGCCACCCGGTCCACGGGCAGCAGCGCCGGAAGCAGCCCGGTGAGCCGCTCCTGGTCGAGCCGCCCGGACGGCAGCCCCGCCTGCTGCTCCTCCCGGGAGAGCACCATCACCAGCTGGAACCGCTCGGGAAAACGGTCCTTGAGGTCGGCGACCTCCTCCAGGAACATCGTCGAGGCCGATGTCCGGTCGCTGCGTATGAGGCAGAACCTCGCTTCGGGCTCGCGCGCCAGCAGCGTCGAGGCGATCGACAGCACCGGGGTGATCCCGCTGCCGCCCACCACGGCGGCGTACAGCCCGGCCGCGGGTTCGAGCGTGAAGCGTCCCGCCGGCGTCATCACTTCCACCTCGTCGCCGACGGCGATCTCCTTGAGCGCGTACGTCGAGAACGCGCCGCCGTCGACCAGGCGCACCCCGACCCGCAGCGTTCGCGGACCCTCGTCGCCGGGGGCGGGCGCCGGTGAGCAGATCGAGTACGTACGGCGGATCTCCGTGCCGTCGACCGTGCGGCGCAGCGCGAGGTGCTGGCCGGGCGCGTGTCGGTAGTCCTCGCGCAGGGCGGGCGGCACCGCGAAGGTCAGGGCCACCGAGTCGTCGGTCAGCCGGTCGACCGCGGCCACCGGGAGCAGGTGGAACCGGGCCATCACAACTCCTTGAAGTGGTCGAACGGTTCGCGGCAGGACAGGCAGCGGCGCAGTGCCTTGCACGCGGTGGACGAGAAGCGGCTGAGCAGCTCGGTGTCGCCGGATCCGCAGTGCGGACAGCGCACCGGCTCCAGCTCCGGCTCGGAGGTCACCGTCCGAGTGGGTCCCAGGGTGACGGTCACCGGTCCCGACGAACGCCCGCCGCGCGGCGGCGCTATCCCGAACTCCCGCAGCTTGCGGCGGCCTTCGTCCGAGATGTCGTCCGTCGACCAGGCCGGGCTGAGCACCGTACGGACCGACACCTCCCGTACGCCGTGCTCGTGCAGTACCCGCTCGATGTCCACGGACATGGCCTCGATGGCCGGGCAGCCGGTGTACGTCGGGGTCAGCTCGACCTCGACCGAGTCCGCGCCCCGGACATGTACGGCGCGCAGTACGCCGAGCTCCTCCAGGGTGAGCACGGGAAGCTCGGGGTCGGGAACCGACCCGGCCAGCCTGAGCAGTTCCTCCTCGACAGCGGTGGTCGTCACCATGACGCCCCCGGGTGACTGCGGTGCAGATGCTGCATCTCGGCGAGCATCCGTCCAAAGGGTTCGGTGTGCAGACCCTGACGACCCGCGCCGGCCGTCCACGCCCCGGACTGCGGTCCCTCGGGAAGGGGCAGGGTGGCGCGGCGCAGGATGCTCCCCACGGAGTCCAGCCAGGCGGCCCGCATGCCGTCCCAGTCGATGTCCACACCCTCGATCGGCTGGAACATCTCGCCCGTGAACCGCCACAGCGCCTCGGACGCCTGTCGCATCCGCTCATGGCTGACGTCGGTGCCGTCGCCGAGCCGCAGCGTCCACTGCTCGGCGTGGTCCTGGTGGTAGGCGACTTCCTTGACGGCCTTCGCGGCGAGCGGCGCGAAGTCGCCGTCCCCGGAGGCCAGTTGCGCGTACAGGAGCCGCTGGTAGGTGGAGAAGTACAGCTGGCGGGCGATGGTGTGGGCGAAGTCGCCGTTCGGCTGCTCGACGAGCTGGAGGTTGCGGAAGGCGCGCTCCTCGCGCAGATAAGCCAGCTCGTCCTCGTCGCCGGCCATGGACAGCAGCACCCGGGCCTGGCCCAGCAGGTCCAGGGCGATGTTGGCCAGGGCGACTTCCTCTTCGAGAACGGGCGCGTGGCCCGCCCACTCCCCCAGACGGTGCGAGAGCACCAGGGCGTCGTCGCCGAGGGCCAGGGCGGCCGCGGTGTTCACGGTGGGCGTCACAGGTGCTTCACCCCCTCTGGAATCTCGTAGAACGTCGGGTGCCGGTAGGGCTTGTCCGCGGCCGGTTCGAAGAAGGGGTCCTTCTCGTCGGGCGAGGAAGCCGTGACGGCGGCGGACGGGACGACCCAGATCGAGACGCCCTCGCCGCGGCGCGTGTACAGATCGCGTGCGTTGCGCAGGGCCAGCTCGGCGTCCGGCGCATGCAGGCTGCCGGCGTGGGTGTGCGAGAGGCCGCGGCGCGAGCGCACGAAGACCTCCCACAGGGGCCATTCGTTGGTCGTCATGCTCGCGCCTTCCCGTTCTCGTCGGCCGTGCCGTCGCTGTGTTCGTCCGCGTGTCCCACGGCGTGTTCCGTCCGGTCGGCCCGCTTGTCCGCGTACGCTGCGGCCGCCTCCCGGACCCATGCGCCCTCGTCGTGCGCGCGCCTGCGCTGCGTGATGCGCTGTTCGTTGCAGGGGCCGTTCCCCTTGAGGACCTCCCAGAACTCCGCCCAGTCGATCGCGCCGAAGTCGTGCTGTCCCCGCTCCTCGTTCCACATCAGGTCCGGGTCCGGAAGGGTCAGGCCCAGTGATTCGGCCTGGGGAACGCAGATGTCCACGAAGCGCTGACGCAGCTCGTCGTTCGAATGGCGCTTGATCTTCCACGCCATCGACTGCGCCGAGTGCGAGGACTCGTCGTCCGGCGGGCCGAACATCATCAGGGAGGGCCACCACCAGCGGTTCACCGCGTCCTGCGCCATCTCGTGCTGCTCGGGGGTGCCGCGGCTGAGGACCAGCAGCAGCTCGTACCCCTGGCGCTGATGGAAGGACTCCTCCTTGCAGATGCGGACCATCGCGCGCGCGTACGGCCCGTACGAGCAGCGGCACAGGGGGACCTGGTTGGTGATCGCGGCGCCGTCCACCAGCCAGCCGATGGCGCCGACGTCCGCCCAGGTCAGCGTCGGGTAGTTGAAGATCGACGAGTACTTCTGGCGGCCGGTGTGCAGCTTGTCGAGGAGCTCGTCACGCCCGGTGCCGAGGGTCTCGGCCGCGCTGTACAGATACAGACCGTGCCCGGCCTCGTCCTGGACCTTCGCCATCAGGATCGCCTTGCGGCGCAGGGAGGGCGCGCGCGTGATCCAGTTGGCCTCCGGCTGCATGCCGATGATCTCCGAGTGCGCGTGCTGCGCGATCTGCCGGACCAGGGTGGAGCGGTAGGCGTCGGGCATCCAGTCGCGGGGCTCGATGCGTTCGTCGGCCGCCACCGCGGCGTCGAAGACGGCCTCGTACGCCGCGGTGCGCGCCGCTTCGTCCGCCGGTCCGTCCGCTGGTACGCGGGCCGTGTGGTGCGCTGCTGCTGTCGCCATGCGGTCCCCCTCGACCTCTCACTCCCGACCGACCGTTCGGTCCACTTGAATCAATGGTCGGCCGAGCGCCGTAAGGTGTCAACCGCTGTGGATAACCTCACGGGCACTGGGTGGATAACCTCACGGGCACTGGTGTGACTGCTGTGTCTTGGAGGGGCTGTGCCGGGTGGCACGGTCTGAGTACGGTTCCGGAGCGAACGTCGCGGTGCGGTGCGGCGTGACGGTACGGTGCCCGCGGCCCGGCGGACGGCATCGGATTCGGGATCGTGAATCGGGGCGGAATGGATGCGTACGACGAGAGCGCGGGGACCGGGCCAGGGCCGGACGGTGCCACGCCTGACGCTTCCATGCCCGACGGGTCCGCGCCGGACGGGTCTGTGCGTGATGGGTCGGCGCCGGACGGGTCTGTGCGTGATGGGTCTGTGTCTGACAGGTCTGTGTCTGACGGGTCTGCGCGAGACGGTTCGGTGCCCGACAGCTCCGTGACCGAGCCCCCCACACCCGAGCCCCCCACATCCGAGGCCGTCGCCTCCGAGGTCGCCACATCCGAGGTCGCCACATCCGAGGCCGGCCCGTCCGAGGCCGTCGCCTCCGAGGTCGCCCCGTCCAAGGCGGCCACATCCGAGGCCGGCCCGTCCGTGGCCCCCGCCTCCGAGCCCCCCGCGTCCAAGGCACTCGTCCGCCAACCGAGGGAGCCGGTCGTCGAGCCACCCGCCCTCACCGGCATAGCCGCCCTCCCCCTTCGCTCGCAGATCGCCGCCGCCCTCGCACTCGCGGTCGTCGCGGTCGTCGCCTGTGTGCACCTCGGCATGGTCTTCCTGCACGTCGCGCCCTCGAACACGGTCACCAAGCAGCACGGCCGGGCGATCGACGAATGGATCTATCCCGAGTTCGAGCAGAACTGGAAACTCTTCGCCCCCAACCCGCTGCAGCAGAACATCGCGATCCAGGTCCGCGCCCTGGTCCGCACGTCGGACGGCACCAGCCGCGAGACCGGCTGGTACGACCTGTCCGCGCTCGACGGCCAGGCCATCGACGGCAATCTGCTGCCGAGCCACACCCAGCAGAACGAACTGCGCCGCGCCTGGGACTTCTACGCCAGTACGCACGACGGCCAGAACCGCCCCGCGGGCCTGCGCGGCGACCTCTCCGAACGCTATCTGCGCCGGATCGCCGTACTGCGCCTCGACCGCGAGCACGCGGGCGGCGCGGGTGCCGTCGTCGAACGCCTCCAGGTTCGCTCCCGCACCACCAATGTTCCGCCCCCCAAGTGGAGCGAGGAGAAGGTGTCCGACAAGCCCATCGTCCGCGAGCTGCCCTGGTGGTCCGTCCCCGACAGCGACCGCAAGGACGGGCTGACGGAGGCGAGCGCCCGATGAGCCGATTCGCCCTGTCGGTCTCGCGCGGCATCGCCCGAGTCACCGAGAGCGCTCTGGGCCCGTACCAGAGCGCCGTGATCCGCATCGGCTTCGCCGTCACCTGGCTGCTGTTCCTGCTGCGCGAGTACCCGCACCGCCAGGAGATGTACGGGCCCGACGGACCGTGGGGCTGGGACCTCGCCCAGCAGCTCGTCGCGATCAATCACTCGTTCACGGCCCTGATGTGGTCCGACAGCCAGGTGTGGTTCGAGATCGTCTACGCCGTCGCAGTCCTCTCCAGCGCCCTGCTGCTGGTGGGCTGGCGGACCCGCACGATGTCCGTGCTCTTCATGGTGGGCGTGCTCTCCCTGCAGAACCGCAGCATCTTCATGGGGGACGGCGGCGACAACGTCATCCACCTGATGGCGATCTACCTGGTGTTCACGCGGTGCGGGCAGGTGTGGTCGCTGGACGCGCGGCGGGCACGGCTCGCGCGGGAGGCACGCCCGCGTGGCGAGCGGACCGGACCCGACCGGGTCGGGCCGGCCCTGTGGGGTGTGCTCGGTCTGACGCTGGCGGGGGTGACGCTCACCGGCTGGGTCGGCCCGGGCTGGCTGGTGTTCTTCTGGGGACTGTGGGCGGTGCAGGCCCTGTGGTGGGTCGTCGGCCGCCGCGCCCGCACCGCGGAGCCACGGGTCCTGCTGGACGTCTTCGCCAACCTCGTGCACAACGGGGCGCTGCTTGTGATCATGGCCGAGGCCTGTCTGATCTACGCGACCGCCGGCTGGTACAAGATCCAGGGCTCGCGCTGGCAGGACGGCACCGCCGTCTACTACCCGCTCCACCTGGACTACTTCTCGCCCTGGCCCGCCCTGTCCGACCTGATGTCCGCGCACGGCACGATCGTGATGCTGGTGACGTACGGGACGGTCGCCGCGCAGGTCGCCTTCCCGTTCACCCTGTTCAACCGGCGGGTCAAGAACGTCCTGCTGGCGGCCATGATGACCGAGCACGCGGTGATCGCCGTGGTCCTCGGACTGCCGTTCTTCTCGCTCGCGATGATCGCCGCCGACGCGGTGTTCCTGCCGACGTCCTTCTTGCGGGGCCTCGGCGGATGGGCGGCACGCGCGCGTGGAGGGCAGTTCGCGGTCAGTGGCCGTACGGTGCCGGGGCCGCGCGAGCAGCAGGAGCGCATCCCGAAGCAGGCCGAGGACACCCACGTAGGCTTCAGGGCATGAACGAGACGGGCGCCCGTACACCGGACGAGGAGATCGGCGCCGGTACGCCGGACGAGGAGATCGGCGCCGGTACGCCGGACGGCAGGAGCGGCGCCGGTGCACAGGACGACGAGCGCGCCGCCGGTGCTCCGGACGTCTCCCACGGCGCGCGTGCCGTCCGCGCCTGGCGACAGCTCGCCGAGGGCTCCGTCCTGCTCGACGGTTTCCACGCGCTCAAGCACGCGGTGCGCTTCCAGGCGCGTATCCCGGTGGCCGTCACGACCGACCGGCGGGCGGCGCTCGCGCTGGCCGACGAGCTGGCCCCCGACGTACGCGAAGCCGTCGACGCGCTGTTGGTGGAGGTCCCGGAGGCGACGTTCGCGTCTCTCGTGGTGCGCCCGCACCCCACGGCGATGGCGGCTCTGGCCGTGCGTCCGTCCAGGGCGGCCCATCTGGAGACGCTGGCCCGCACGCCCCGCACCACGCCCGTCGTCGTCCTCGACAACCCCCGCAACCTGGGCAACGCCGGTGCCGTGATCCGGCTCGCGGCCGGCTTCGGTGCGACGGGTGTGGTCACCACGGGCACGCTCGACCCCTGGCACCCCACGGTCGTGCGCGGTGGGGCCGGCCTGCATTTCGCGACCGCCGTGGAGCGGCTGACGGTGGACGAACTGCCGCCGGGCCCGCTGTTCGCCCTCGATCCGGAGGGCGAGGACATCCGAGGGTTGAAGCTTCCCGACGACGCCGTGCTCGCCTTCGGCTCCGAGCGCAGCGGTCTGTCCCCCGAACTACGGGCCCGCGCCGACCACTTGGTGTCGCTGCCGATGCGCCCCCAGGTCTCCAGCTACAACCTCGCGACCAGTGTGGCGATGACGCTGTTCCACTGGAGCGCGACCGGGGGCGCATCGGCGTAGCCGCTTACGCCTCCCGGCGTACTTCGACCACCCGGAAGCGGTTGGCGACGAACGCCCCGTCGCACAGCGCGGCGTTGGCGGCCGCGTTGCCGCCCGAGCCGTGGAAGTCCGAGAAGGCCGCCGTCTGGTTGACGTACACCCCGCCCGTGAGGTTCAGGGAGAGCTGGGCGCACTCCTCCAGGCAGGCCTCCTGCACGGCCTGCTCGACCTCCTCGTCGCTGGTGTACGCGCCGACCGTCATCGCGCCCTTGTCCCTGATGGTGCGGCGCAGCAGCTCCACGGCGTCCGCGGCCGAGTCGACCGCGACGGCGAAGGAGACGGGCCCGAAGCACTCGCTCATGTAGGCCGATTCGTCGTCCGGCTTGGCGCCGTCGAGCTTCACGATCAACGGCGTACGGACGACCGCGTTCGGGAACTCCGGGTTGCTGATCTCCCGCGAGGGGAGGGCGACCTCGCCGAGACCGGTGGCGGCCTCCAGGCGGGCCTTCACGTCCGGGTTCACGATGGCGCCGAGCAGCGCGTTGGCCCGGGCGTCGTCTCCGAGGAGTCCGCCGACCGACTTCGCGAGGTCGGCGACCACCTCGTCGTAGGACTTGGGGCCCTCGTCCGTGCGGATGCCGTCACGGGGGATCAGCAGGTTCTGCGGGGTCGTGCACATCTGGCCGCTGTACAGGGACAGGGAGAACGCCAGGTTGGACAGCATCCCCTTGTAGTCGTCGGTCGACTCCACGATCACCGTGTTGACGCCGGCCTTCTCCGTGTAGACCTGCGCCTGGCGGGCGTTGGCCTCCAGCCAGTCGCCGAACGCCGTCGAGCCCGTGTAGTCGATGATCCGGATCTCGGGCCGGACCGCCAGGGTCTTGGCGATGCCCTCTCCGGGGCGCTCGGCGGCCAGCGCCACCAGGTTCGGGTCGAAGCCCGCTTCGGCGAGCACCTCGCGCGCGACCTGGACGGTGAGCGCGAGCGGCAGCACCGCGCGCGGGTGGGGCTTCACCAGGACCGCGTTGCCGGTGGCGAGGGAGGCGAACAGACCCGGGTAGCCGTTCCACGTCGGGAAGGTGTTGCAGCCGATCACCAGCGCGATGCCGCGCGGGACGGGCGTGAACTGCTTGGTCAGCGCGAGCGGGTCGCGCTTGCCCTGGGGCTTGGTCCACTCGGCGTTGTCCGGGGTGCGGACCTGCTCCACGTACGCGTACGCCACCGCCTCCATACCGCGGTCCTGCGCGTGCGGGCCGCCCGCCTGGAACGCCATCATGAAGGCCTGGCCGCTGGTGTGCATGACCGCGTGCGCGAACTCGTGCGTCCGGTCGCTGATGCGCTTGAGGATCTCCAGACAGACCACAGCGCGGATCTCCGCGCCCGCGTCGCGCCAGGCGCGCTGTCCGGCCCGCATGGCGGGCAGCAGCACGTCGAGGTCCGCGTGCGGGTACGCGACGCCCAGATCGATGCCGTACGGCGACTTCTCCTCGCCCACCCAGTCGTCCGTGCCGGGCTGGCCGAGGTCGAGGCGGGTGCCCAGGAGGGCGTCGAAGGCGTCCTTGCCTTCCGCCATGCCCAGGCTGCCGTTCTCGCCGTACGCCTTGGGGTGCTCGGGGTGCGGGGACCAGTACGCGCGCGTGCGGATGGCTTCCAGCGCCTGATCGAGAGTGGGCCGGTGCTGCGCGATCAGCTGGTGCGCGGACAGTTCGGCGGTCATGCGGGACCAACTCCTCGTCTCAAGAGTTCTTCGTTGAACTCATGACCTGGGCAGAAACAGCCGGACAGAGTTAGAGTAACCGAACGATCGGTCGGGACAAGGGGGTCCGCCGCATCTGTGGAAAACCCCGTGCGGGAGGATCGCGCACATGACAGCACTCGACCTGAGCCGCCCCGTAGCCGTCGTCGGCACCGGCACCATGGGCCAGGGCATCGCCCAGGTCGCGCTGGTGGCGGGCCATCCCGTGCGGCTCTACGACGCCGTTCCCGGGCGTGCCGACGCGGCGGCCGAAGCGATCGGCGCCCGCCTCGACCGGCTCGTCGAGAAGGACCGGCTCACCGGCGCCGACCGGGACGCCGCCCGAGCCCGGCTCCAGCCGGCCGGGAGCCTCGCCGACCTCGCGGACTGCGTGCTCGTCGTGGAGGCGGTGCTCGAGCAACTCGACGTGAAACAGCAGCTGTTCCGCGATCTCGAGGACATCGTCGAGGACGACTGCCTGCTCGCCACCAACACCTCCTCCCTGTCCGTCACGGCCATCGGCGGCGCCCTGCGCAACCCCGGCCGCCTGGTCGGACTGCACTTCTTCAACCCCGCGCCCCTGCTGCCCCTCGTGGAGGTCGTCTCCGGGTACGCGAGCGACTTCTCGTCGGCCACGCGCGCGTACGAGACGGCCCGCGCCTGGGGGAAGACCCCGGTGGCCTGTGCCGACACCCCCGGGTTCATCGTCAACCGCATCGCGCGGCCCTTCTACGCCGAGGCCTTCGCGGTGTACGAGGCCCAGGCCGCCGACCCGGCCACCATCGACGCGGTCCTGCGGGAATCCGGCGGCTTCAGGATGGGCGCCTTCGAGCTCACCGACCTGATCGGCCAGGACGTCAACGAGTCCGTCACGCACTCCGTGTGGCAGTCCTTCTTCCAGGACGTGCGCTTCACGCCCTCGCTCGCCCAGCGGCGGCTCGTCGAGTCCGGCCGGCTCGGCCGCAAGACGGGACACGGCTGGTACGACTACGCGGACGACGCCGAGCGCTCCGAACCGCACACCGCCGAGAAGGCGCAGGCGCCCGCGTACGTCGTCGCCGAGGGCGATCTGGGCCCGGCCTCCGAACTGCTCGCCCTGATCCGCGAGGCCGGCATCCAGGTCCGCGAGGACGAGGAGGACCACGGAACCCGCCTGGTGCTGCCCAGCGGCGGCCAACTGGTCCTCGCCGACGGCCAGACCTCGGTGGAGTTCCGCGACGTCGTCTACTTCGACCTGGCGCTCGACTACCGCAAGGCGACCCGGATCGCCCTGTCGGCCTCCCAGGACACCGCTCCTCAGACGCTCTCCGAGGCCGTCGGACTCTTCCAGGCGCTCGGCAAGGACGTCAGCGTCATCGGGGACGTCCCCGGCATGATCGTCGCCCGGACCGTGGCCCGGATCGTCGACCTGGCGCACGACGCCGTCGCCAAGGGCGTGGCCACCGAGGAGGACATCGACACCGCGATGCGGCTCGGCGTCAACTACCCCCTGGGGCCCTTCGAGTGGAGCCGCAGGCTCGGCAGGAGCTGGGCGTGCTCCGTCCTGGACGATCTGCACCAGCGCGACCCCTCCGGGCGCTACGCGCCGTCCCTCGCGCTCTACCGCCACGCGTACGCCTCCGAGAAGCGGGATGGCACCTCATGACCACCGCCAAACGCGACACCTACACCCCGGAGAGCCTGCTCTCCGTCGCCGTCCAGGTCTTCAACGAGCGCGGCTACGACGGCACCTCCATGGAGCACCTCTCCAAGGCGGCCGGCATCTCCAAGTCGTCGATATACCACCACGTCTCGGGCAAGGAGGAGCTGCTGCGCCGGGCCGTCAGCCGGGCCCTCGACGGCCTCTTCGGGATCCTCGACGAGGAGCACGCGCGCGTGGGTCGTGCCGTGGAGCGCCTGGAGTACGTCGTACGGCGCATGGTCGAGGTGCTCACCGCCGAACTTCCGTATGTGACGCTGCTGCTGCGCGTGCGCGGCAACACGGACACCGAGCGCTGGGCCCTGGAGCGGCGCCGCGAGTTCGACCACCAGGTGGCCGAACTCCTGAAGGCCGCGGCCGCCGACGGGGACGTCCGCGGCGACGTGGAGGTCCGGCTCGCGACCCGGCTGGTGTTCGGGATGATCAACTCGATCGCGGAGTGGTACCGGCCGGACGGGCGGGGCATGGCCGAGCGGGAAGTGGCCGACGCGGTGGTGCAGTTGGTCTTCGGGGGACTGCGCAGCGAGCGCTGAGACTCAGCCCTCCGGTTCCAGGTCCTCCTCCTCGAAGACCAGCAGGGTGCGCGTACTGAGCACCTCCGGGATGGCCTGGAGACGGGTGAGCACCAGCTCGCGGAGTGCTTTGTTGTCCGGCGTGTGCACGAGGAGCAGTACGTCGAAGTCGCCGCCCACCAGGGCGATGTGAGAGGCCCCCGGGAGCATCCTCAGCTGCTCGCGCACCGTGCGCCAGGAGTTCTGCACGATCTTGAGGGTGATGTACGCCGAAGTGCCCTGGCCGGCGCGCTCGTGGTTGACGCGCGCCCCGAAGCCGCGGATCACGCCGTCCTCGATGAGACGGTTGATCCGTGCGTAGGCGTTGGCCCGCGACACATGGACGCGTTCGGCCACGGAACGTATCGAGGCGCGGCCGTCCGCCTGGAGCATCTGCAGGATGTCCTGATCGATGGCGTCGAGCGGGCGGGCGGGCGGAACGGCGGGGCCGGCCTCCGGTGGCTCGGCCATTTGTTCAGGTGCCATGTCCCCCCGCCTCCCTACCATGGACGTACTGCGTCCATCTCAGGCTGTGCAGGACCGTTTGTCCACAGCCTGGCGGTGCCTGTAGCCAAAATGTGCCGACGACCGAACAATCGGTAGGTGAGGCGCCTCACACCCGTGGTGCGCCTGAAGCCGCTCCCACGAGGAGGTGCCGTTATGACGGTCATGGAGCAGCGAGGCGCTTACCGGCCCACGCCGCCGCCCGCCTGGCAGCCCCGTACCGACCCCGCGCCGCTGCTGCCCGACGCGCTGCCGTATCGCGTCCTCGGCACCGAGGCGGCCGCGCAGGTCGACCCGGGCCTGCTGCGCCGTCTGTACGCGGAACTGGTACGTGGCCGCCGTTACAACACGCAGGCCACGGCCCTCACCAAGCAGGGCCGCCTCGCCGTCTACCCCTCCAGCACCGGCCAGGAGGCCTGCGAGGTCGCCGCCGCGCTGGTCCTGGAAGACCGTGACTGGCTCTTTCCCAGCTACCGCGACACCCTCGCGGCGGTCGCCCGCGGCCTCGACCCCGTCCAGGCCCTCACCCTCCTGCGCGGCGACTGGCACACCGGGTACGACCCCCGCGAGCACCGCATCGCGCCCCTGTGCACCCCCCTCGCGACACAGCTCCCGCACGCCGTGGGCCTCGCGCACGCCGCGCGACTCAAGGGCGACGACGTGGTCGCGCTCGCCCTGGTCGGCGACGGCGGCACCAGCGAGGGCGACTTCCACGAGGCACTGAACTTCGCCGCCGTCTGGCAGGCCCCGGTCGTCTTCCTCGTCCAGAACAACGGCTTCGCCATCTCCGTCCCGCTCGCCAAGCAGACCGCCGCCCCGTCGCTGGCCCACAAGGCCGTCGGCTACGGGATGCCGGGCCGGCTGGTGGACGGCAACGACGCGGCGGCGGTCCACCAGGTGCTCGGCGAGGCCATCGCCCACGCGCGCGCGGGAGGCGGTCCGACGCTCGTCGAAGCCGTCACCTACCGCATCGACGCCCACACCAACGCCGACGACGCGACCCGCTACCGCGGCGACGCCGAGGTGGAGACCTGGCGCGGGCACGACCCGATCGCGCTCCTGGAGCACGAGTTGACCGAACGCGGGCTGCTCGACGACGAAGCCATCCGGGCCGCGCGCGAGGACGCCGAGACGATGGCCGCGGATCTGCGCGAGCGCATGAACCAGGACCCGGTGCTCGACCCCATGGATCTGTTCGCCCATGTGTATGCCCAACCCACCACTCAACTGCTCGAGCAGGAGACCCAGTTGAGGGCCGAGCTCGACGCCGAGGCGGACGGTCCGCATCACCACGGGCCGGAAGGAGCCGGGCGATGACGACCGTTGCTCTCAAACCGGCGACCATGGCGCAGGCCCTCGGGCGGGCCCTGCGCGACTCCATGGCCGCCGACCCGACGGTCCACGTCATGGGCGAGGACGTCGGCACCCTCGGCGGTGTCTTCCGGGTCACCGACGGGCTCGCCAAGGAGTTCGGCGAGGACCGCTGTACGGACACCCCGCTGGCCGAGGCGGGCATCCTCGGGACGGCCGTCGGCATGGCCATGTACGGCCTGAGGCCGGTCGTGGAGATGCAGTTCGACGCGTTCGCGTACCCCGCGTTCGAGCAGCTGATCAGCCATGTCGCGCGGATGCGCAACCGCACGCGGGGCGCCATGCCGCTCCCCATCACGATCCGCGTTCCCTACGGCGGCGGCATCGGCGGCGTCGAGCACCACAGCGACTCCTCCGAGGCGTACTACATGGCGACTCCGGGGCTCCATGTCGTCACGCCCGCGACGGTCGCCGACGCCTACGGGCTGCTGCGCGCCGCCATAGCCTCCGACGACCCGGTCGTCTTCCTGGAGCCCAAGCGGCTGTACTGGTCGAAGGATTCCTGGAACCCGGACGAGCCGCCGGCCGTTGAACCGATAGGCCGCGCGGTGGTGCGGCGCTCCGGCCGGAGCGCCACGCTCATCACATACGGGCCGTCCGTGCCCGTCTGCCTCGAAGCCGCCGAGGCGGCGCGGGCCGAGGGCTGGGACCTCGAAGTCGTCGATCTGCGCTCGCTGGTGCCGTTCGACGACGAGACGGTGTCGGCCTCGGTGCGGCGGACCGGACGCGCGGTCGTCGTGCACGAGTCGGGCGGGTTCGGCGGCCCGGGCGGGGAGATCGCGGCCCGCGTGACCGAGCGCTGCTTCCACTACCTGGAGGCGCCGGTGCTGCGCGTGGCCGGGTTCGACATCCCGTATCCGCCGCCGATGCTGGAGCGGCACCATCTGCCCGGCGTCGACCGGATCCTGGACGCCGTGGGGCGTCTTCAGTGGGAGGCGGACAGCTGATGGCGCAGGTGTTGGAGTTCAAGCTCCCCGACCTCGGGGAGGGGCTCACCGAGGCGGAGATCGTCCGCTGGCTGGTGGAGGTCGGTGACGTCGTCGCCGTCGACCAGCCCGTCGTCGAGGTCGAGACCGCCAAGGCGATGGTCGAGGTCCCCTGCCCCTACGGCGGTGTGGTCACCGCCCGCTTCGGCGAGGAGGGCACGGAACTGCCCGTGGGCGCGCCGCTGTTGACCGTCGCCGTCGGTGCTCCGGCATCCTCCGTCGACGGTGACGCCGGCGACGAGGGGTCCGGCAATGTGCTGGTGGGGTACGGCACGGGGGCGCCTCCGGCGCGGCGCAGGAGGGTGCGGCCGTCCGCCGGGGCGGTTCCGGTGCGGCCGCCGGCGGGTCCGCCCGAGAGTGAGGACCGCCGCACGGCCACCGCTCCCGTGGGCCGCGAGCCGGGGCAGCGCACCGACACGCGCGACGGCGGTCACCGCAACTCCGCGCGGTTGCATGCCGAGGGTCCTGTCCCCGTCATCTCGCCGCTCGTGCGCAGGCTCGCCCGGGAGAACGGAGTGGATCTGAGGGAGTTGGAGGGCTCCGGGCCCGACGGCCTGATCCTGCGGGCGGACGTGGAGTACGCGTTGCGTGCGGCGGCCGGTCAGATGCGGACGCCCACGCCTGCGCCTGCCCGCGTGTCGGCGCCTGCCGCTGCCCCCGGGGAGTTTTTGCAGGCCCCGTCCCTCGCCCGCGGCGTGGGAGCGCCCGCCTCCCCCGGGCTCACCGGGGCGCCGACTCCCGCGCACGGCATCCGCGTCCCCCTCCGGGGCGTCCGCGGCGCCGTCGCCGACAAACTCTCCCGCAGTCGTCGCGAGATACCCGACGCGACCTGCTGGGTGGACGCCGACGCGACGGAGCTCATGCACGCGCGCGTGGCGATGAATTCCGCGGGCGGCCCGAAGATCTCCCTGCTGGCGCTGCTGGCCCGGATCTGCACCGCCGCGCTGGCCCGCTTCCCCGAGCTCAACTCGACGGTCGACATGGAGGCCCGAGAGATCGTCCAGCTCGACCAGGTGCACCTCGGCTTCGCGGCGCAGACCGAGCGGGGCCTCGTCGTACCCGTCGTACGGGACGCGCACACGCGCGACGCGGAGGGGCTGAGCGCGGAGTTCGCCCGGCTGACCGAGGCGGCGCGGACCGGGACGCTGACGCCCGCGGAACTCACCGGCGGCACCTTCACGTTGAACAACTACGGGGTGTTCGGCGTCGACGGCTCCACGCCGATCATCAACCACCCCGAGGCGGCCATGCTCGGCGTCGGCCGCATCATCCCCAAGCCCTGGGTGCACCAGGGCGAACTGGCGGTGCGCCAGGTCGTCCAGCTCTCGCTCGCCTTCGACCACCGGGTCTGCGACGGCGGTACGGCGGGCGGTTTCCTACGGTATGTGGCGGACTGCGTGGAACAGCCGGCGGTGCTGCTGCGGACCCTGTAGCCCCGCCGCGGCCATCCCCGTCCACATGCTGTGCACGGGGATGGCAATGATCCTTCGGACGCCCATACTCGGGGGATGACCTCGTACGAGCGGCCGGCTTCGCCGGAGCCACCGGGTACGCCTGAGCCCTCGGGCAGCCCCGTGCCACCGGGCACCCCCGGCGCCGATGTCCCGTACGACGCCGTCGTGCTCGCGGGCGGCGCCGCGCGGCGGCTGGGCGGCGCGGACAAGCCCGGCGTGCGCGTGGGCGGCCGGGCGCTGCTCGACCGGGTGCTGGCCGCCTGCGCCGATGCCGTCACCACGGTGGTCGTGGCCGAGCCCAGGGCGACCGCACGCCCTGTGGAGTGGGCCCGTGAGGACCCGCCCGGCGGAGGGCCACTGGCCGCGCTCGACGCCGGGCTGCGGCACACCGGCGCGGAGTACGTCGTCGTGCTCTCGGCCGATCTGCCGTTCCTGGACGAGGGGACGGTACGGCGCCTGCTGGCCCCCCTTCTGGAGCGCCGCCCCCCGCAGGGGCCGGCGAAACCTGAGGGCGTGCTGCTCACCGACCCCGACGGCCGGGACCAGCCCCTCGTGGCCGCGTACCGCGCGGAGGCCCTGCGCCGCGAGCTGGCCGTGCTCGCCGCCACCCACGGCGAACTCACTGGACTGCCACTGCGGCGGCTCACCGCCGCGCTCGACCTCACCCGCATCTCCGACCCTGTCGCGTCCTTCGACTGCGACACCTGGGACGACATCGCCGCCGCCCGGGCACGTATCAGGGAGCATGGACACGTGTTGGATGAATGGATTTCCGCAGTCAAGGACGAGCTGGGCCTCGACCTGGACGTCGACACCGGCGTCCTGCTCGACCTGGCGCGCGATGCCGCGCACGGGGTGGCCCGGCCTGCCGCGCCGCTGACCACATTCCTCGTGGGATACGCGGCCGCGCGGGCCGGCGGAGGCCCGGAAGCCGTGGCCGAGGCCGCCCGCAAGGCGGCGGCGCTGGCACTCCGCTGGGCCGACGAGGACTCCTCCGAGGCCAAGCCGGATACCGGAGACGCCACCAAGCCGGACACCGGAAGCACCCCCCAAGCCAAGCCGGACACCGGAAACACCCCCCAAGCCAAGCCGGACGCAGGATGACGCCCGCCCGCTCGACCCGGGACAGCCAGGACGCCGACGATCTCGACGTCGAGGAGGCGCTCGCCCTGGTCAAGGAAGACGGCGCGTCCGCCCCCGAGGGCCGTTCGGTGCCCGCACCCGCCTTGGAGACCGAGCGGACCGGACGACGGTCCACGCACGCCCATCACAAGGCCACCTCCTGGCCCGAGGCCCGCGTCGTCGCCGAGCGAGCCGCCCGGTCCGTGCCCCGTCAGGCCCCCGTCTCCGTACCCCTCGACGCCTCCCTCGGCCTCGTCCTCGCCGCCCCCCTCACCGCGCTCACGGACCTCCCCTCCTTCGACACCTCCGCGATGGACGGCTGGGCGGTCGCGGGGCCCGGGCCCTGGGAGGTACGGGAGGACGGCGTGCTCGCCGGGCATGCGGAGCCCGAGGCGCTCACCGACGGCGAGGCGGTGCGCATCGCCACCGGGGCGAGAATCCCGCCGGACGTCACCGCCGTATTGCGCAGTGAGCACGGGCGGATCGACGACAAGGGGCGGCTGCACGCGACCCGCGATGTCGTGCACGCGCAGGACATCCGCCCGCGCGGCCAGGAGTGCCGCCGCGGCGATCGGCTGTTGCCGGTCGGCGTGCTGGTCACGCCGGCCGTGCTGGGCCTCGCCGCGGCCGCCGGGTACGACACGCTCGCCGCCGTACCTCGTCCGCGTGTCGAAGTCCTGGTGCTCGGGGACGAGTTGCTCACCGAGGGCCTGCCCCAGGAAGGGCTCATCCGGGACGCGCTCGGCCCGATGCTGCCGCCGTGGCTGCGCGCGCTCGGCGCCGAGGTCGTCGCGGTGCGCAGGCTCGGCGACGACGCCAAGGCGCTGCACAAGGCCATCAGCGGCTCGGACGCCGATCTGATCGTCACCACCGGCGGTACCGCTGCAGGTCCCGTCGACCACGTCCACCCCACCCTGCACCGCATCGGTGCCGAACTTCTTGTGGACGGGGTCAAGGTGCGCCCGGGGCACCCGATGCTTCTGGCCCGCACCAAGGAGAAGCAGTACCTCGTCGGTCTGCCCGGCAACCCACTGGCCGCCGTTTCCGGCCTGCTCACGCTCGCCGAGCCCCTGCTGCGCACCCTCGCCGGACGTACGGCCCCGGAGCCGTACACGCTGCCCCTCCAGGACGCCGTGCACGGGCACCCCTACGACACCCGACTCGTTCCCGTTGTGCTGCGCGCCGACCGGGCCGTGCCGCTGCACTACAACGGCCCGGCGATGCTGCGGGGCATCGCGGCGTCCGACGCCCTCGGGGTCGTACCGCCGGGCGGCGCACGGGCGGGTCAGGAGCTGGAACTTCTCGACCTGCCCTGGGCCACCGCAGGGATCGACGTGTGCTTCACATGAGCGTGGACAGACTGCGATTCAGATGAGTCCGAACGGGGGGGTGCGGTTCACATGAATCCGAACGGGGTGTGTTTCACATGAAACCGAACGGGGTGTGTTTCACGTGAAACTTCCGGGCCATGACGCGATCGCCCGCCAAGCGGACGAGCATCTCGTGACCCATCGGGTGGAACTCCCGAAGAGAGTCGTGGAACGCCCGATCCGCCAGGTCCTCAAGCGGCTGGCGATGGCGCTGCTGGTGCTCGTCGCCACCGCGCTCATCGTCTGGGCCGACAGAGATGGCTACAACGACAACTCGGACGGCACGGTCGACCTGCTCGACGCCTTCTACTACGCGACCGTCACCCTCTCCACCACCGGATACGGCGACATCACCCCGGTCAGCGACGCCGCCCGGCTCACCAACATCTTCGTCATCACGCCGCTGCGCGTGCTGTTCCTGATCATCCTGGTCGGCACCACGCTCGAGGTCCTCACGGAACGCACCCGGGAGGAGTGGCGGCTGAACCGCTGGAGGGCGGCCTTGAGGGATCACACCGTCGTTGTCGGCTTCGGAACCAAGGGCCGGTCGGCCATCGAGACCGTCATCGCGACCGGGCTGAAGAAGGAGCAGGTCGTGGTCGTCGACCCCAGCTCCAAGGTGGTCGACGCGGCAACGGCCGATGGGTATGCGGGGGTCATCGGGGACGCGACGCGCAGCGATGTGCTGGACCGGGCGGAGGTCCGCAAGGCCCGGCAGATCATCATCGCCACGCAGCGGGACGACACCGCCGTACTGGTCACACTGACCGCCCGGCAGCTCAACCGCGCGGCGAAGATCGTCGCCGCCGTACGGGAGGAGGAGAACGCGCCGCTGCTCAAGCAGTCCGGCGCCGACGCCGTCATCACCAGCGCCAGCGCCGCAGGCCGACTGCTCGGACTCTCCGTGCTCAGCCCCGCCGCGGGCATGGTCATGGAGGACCTCATCCAGCAGGGCAGCGGGCTCGACATCGTCGAACGGCCGATCATAAAGTCCGAGGTCGGCAAGGGCGTACGCGAGACGGACGACCTGGTGGTCAGCGTCGTACGAGGGCACCGGGTCCTTGGCTACGACGACCCGGCGGTCGGGACACTCCAGTTGACGGACCGCCTCATCACGATCGTGCGGGCGACACCGGGCACACAGGTGGCGCCCCATATGCGACCGCTTCCTCGGGACTAGGGCCTGTCGTCACATTCCCGTCTGCCCCGCGACGCCTGGCACGCACTCTCGCCGCACCAGGCGAAAGCCCAAGTACGTCCAGGACCCATCCGGGCGAGGAGTCTCCCGACACCCCGGCCTGGGCCGAGGAGTAGCGTCCCCCTCATGTACGCGATCACGATTCCAGAACCTGGTGGGCCCGAGGCGCTGGTGTGGGACGAGGTCCCGGATCCGGTGCCCGCCGAGGGCGAAGTGCTGGTCGAGGTGGTGGCCAGCGCCGTCAACCGCGCCGACCTGCTCCAGCGGCAGGGCTTCTACAACCCGCCGCCCGGTGCGTCCCCGTACCCCGGGCTCGAATGTTCGGGACGCATCGTCGAGATCGGTCCCGGTGTGTCGGGGTGGGCGGTCGGTGACGAGGTGTGTGGGCTGCTCGCGGGCGGCGGATATGCCGAGAAGGTCGCCGTTCCGGCCGGTCAGCTGCTCCCCGTGCCAGCGGGCCTGGACGTCCGGCAGGCGGCCGCGCTGCCCGAGGTGACCTGCACCGTCTGGTCCAACGTCTTCATGGTGTCCCACCTGCGGCCGGGCGAGACCTTGCTCGTGCACGGCGGCTCCAGCGGTATCGGCACCATGGCGATCCAGCTGGCGAAGGCCGTCGGCGCGAAGGTCGCGGTCACGGCGGGCAGCAAGGAGAAGCTCGACTTCTGCGCCGAGCTGGGCGCGGACATCCTGATCAACTACCGCGAGCAGGACTTTGTCGAGGAGATCAAGCAGGCCACGGACGGCAGCGGCGCCGATGTCATCCTCGACAACATGGGCGCCAAGTACCTGGACCCGAATGTGCGCACCCTCGCCGTCAACGGACGGCTCGCGATCATCGGCATGCAGGGCGGAATCAAGGCCGAGCTGAACATCGCCACCCTCCTCAACAAGCGTGCCGCCATCAGTGCCACCTCACTGCGCGCCCGCCCGCTCGGCGAGAAGGCGGCGATCGTGGCGGCCGTACGTGAGCACGTCTGGCCGCTGATCGACTCCGGCCACGTACGCCCGATCATCGACCGCGAGCTGCCGATGAGCGACGCGGCGGCGGCGCACCGGATCCTGGAGGAGAGCGGCCACATCGGCAAGGTGCTACTCGTCGCTCCCTAGCGAACGCGCTCCCTGGCCGGCGCGCTCGTGGCGAACGCGCTCCCTGGTCAGCGCGCTCCTGGGGAGCGCGCTGACCGCGCGGCGGCGTCGTACGCCTTCAGCGGCGCCGTACGCGCAGGGCGACGAAGGCCAACCCAAGGCCCAGTCCCATCAGGATCAGTCCGCTGCCGAGGGGCAGGATCTGGAGGACCGGTTCGGGGGCGGGTGGCGGGACGACCGCGTTCTGCTGGACGGGGATCACCGCGTTCCCGGACGGCTCGGCTGCGGCGCTCGCCTCCTGGCGGTCCGGGACGGCGGGATCGCGGCCGGCGTCCGTCGGCTCCGCCTCCCCCGTGTCGTCAGCGGTGTCCGGCCCCGTTGGCTCCGCGCGCCCGGGCCGGACGCGCCCCTGACCTGCGACGCTCCCCGCGCGGGAGGCGTCGGCGGACGGGGCGGGCTCGGCGGCGTACGACAGCGGTACGGCGCCCGTCATGAGGACGAGCAGCAGTCCCGTCACGTGCAGCGTGCGAAGCCATGGAGTCATTCCGGTGACCCCCTCCTGGTGAGGAGTCCCCGAGATCAACGCGACCAGCCTCACACGCTCCTTCTGACCCGGCATCCCGGCGGACGCCCAGAGAGGGACATACATGGTGGATCACCCCGCACCGGGGGCACCACCGTGGTGTGGTGTGCGGTGCGAGAGAATGGCGGCATGGAGATGCCGAGGAACGAAAGGTCGCCGGAGAAC
This sequence comes from Streptomyces albiflavescens, assembly GCF_014645835.1. Lineage (GTDB taxonomy): Bacteria > Actinomycetota > Actinomycetes > Streptomycetales > Streptomycetaceae > Streptomyces > Streptomyces albiflavescens. The sequence goes on along the minus strand of NZ_BMMM01000006.1, from coordinate 136,001 downwards.
CCTCAGATCCTGGTCGTGGGCCAGGACGGGATGGCTCTCGGCGGCACCGGAGACGAGGACTCCCGCGAGGTCCCGGTGACTGAGATGGTGGAACAGCCGGCCAAGGTGATGCGCATCGGCAGCATGATCAAGCAGCTGCTGGAGGAAGTGCGTGCCGCACCTCTCGACGAGGCGAGCCGTGTCCGGCTCAAGGAGATCCACGCGAGCTCCGTGAAGGAGCTGGAGGACGGCCTGGCCCCCGAGCTCGTCGAGGAACTGGAGCGGCTCTCCCTGCCCTTTACGGACGAGGCGACGCCCAGCGATGCCGAACTGCGGATCGCGCAGGCCCAGTTGGTGGGCTGGCTCGAGGGACTCTTCCACGGGATCCAGACGACCCTGTTCGCCCAGCAGATGGCGGCCAGGGCCCAGCTGGAGTCGATGCGCCGCGCGCTCCCGCCCGGTGTCGGAGGCCCCGACGGCGACGAGGACCGCGCTGGAGGCCGCTCGGGCGGACCGTACCTGTAACCGGGGAGCGACACCCCCTACGAAACCGGGGAGCGACAGTCCCCGCACAAGAGCCCGGCACGAAAGTGCCGGGCTCTTCGCTCGTCAGAGGCGGGTCAGCCCGCGCCGAACGTGGATCAGGACGGGTCGCCCGTCGAGACCTTGAGCTCGATCTCGGGCATGTTCTTCGGGTCGACGTCCGTTCCTTCGGAGGGGAACTGGTCCATGATCGTGCCCTCGCCGTACGTGTTCTCGTCGACCTTCGTCTCCTTCATCTGCCAGCCCGCGGCCTGGAAGCAGGACTTGACCGACTTGATGTTCTTGTAGGTGAAGTCGGGGACCTGGATCTTGTTCGGGTCGTCGTACGACTCCTGCGGCTCCGTGCACTTGGCCGTCTCGATCGTCTTCGTCGTGTCCGGACCCTTGTGCCCCGCCACCACGGAGGGTGACGTGCTGGCGTTGTTGCCGCCCTTGTCGTCGTCGCTGCCGCCGTTCAGCGTGAGCGCCGTGATCAGGCCGCCGATCGCGACGAGCGCGACCACGATCGCCCCGACGACGACTCCCTTGTTGCTCTTCTTGCCCCCCGAACCGCCCGAGACGGGGGGCGTGGGCTGGGGCGCGAGGTTGTACGGCGGCGGAGTGGACGTCGCCTGCTGCGGGGAGTACGCCGCGGTCTGCGGCGGAGTCTGGTAGCCGCCCTGCTGCGGATAGCCGTACGCCGGGGAAGGGGACGGCGCCGAGGTCGGCGTGCCGTACGGGCCCGGCTGGTACGGCGTCTGTACGGGGCCCGGCGCCGGGGTGCCCTGCTCGACGGGCGGGAAGACGGCGGAGCCGACGCCCGCGCCGCTCGACGTCTGGGCGCCCGGCACGATGCTCGGCGCGGCGGCCTGGAACGACTGGGCCACGCGCAGGCACTCGTCGCGCATGCTCTCGGCGCTCGGGAAACGCTCGTTCGGGTTCTTCTTCAGCGCGCGGGCCACCAGCGCGTCCACGGCCGGGGGCAGCGAGCGGTTGATCGAGGAGGGCGCGACCGGCTCCTCCTGGACATGCGCGTAGGCGATGGCCAGCGGCGAGTCCGCCTCGAACGGCAGCCGCCCGGTGACCAGTTGGAACAGCATGATGCCGACCGAGTACAGGTCGGATCTGGCGTCCACGCCTCTGCCGAGGGCCTGCTCCGGGGAGAGGTACTGCGGGGTGCCGACGACCATTCCGGTCTGCGTCATCGAGGTGACACCGGATTGCATGGCGCGGGCGATGCCGAAGTCCATCACCTTGACGACACCGCGCTTCGTCATCATCACGTTGCCCGGCTTGATGTCCCGGTGGACCAGGCCCATTTCGTGGCTGATCTCCAGGGCCGCCAGTACGTCCGCGGTGATCTTCAGGGCCTTGTCGGCGGGCATGGCGCCGTACTGCGCGATGTCCTGGTCGAGCACGGAGCCGAGCGGGCGGCCCTCGACGTACTCCATGACGATGTACGGAGTCGTCATGCCGTCGAGGTCGTCCTCGCCGGTGTCGAAGACCGAGACGATGTTCGTGTGCGTGAGCTTCGCCACCGACTGGGCCTCGCGGCGGAAGCGCTCGCGGAAGGCCTGTTCGCGGCCGAGCTCGGTGTGCAGGGTCTTGATCGCCACTTGGCGGTCGAGCACCGAGTCGTACGCGAGATGCACCGAGGCCATGCCGCCCTCGCCGAGCAGATCGCGCAGCTGGTAGCGGCCGCCGGCGACCGCACGCCCCGCGTACCGGCCCTGTGCGCCGTCCTGGCTCATGTTCTGCGTCCCCCATCGGCGCGGCGGCAGCGGCTGGTTGCTCCCGCGGTCCGTGATCTATTGTGCGGCGCGCAACTGTGCGGTGCGCGGCCGGTCTTCGGTGATCGATTGGCTTATTCCCGGCCAAGTCTGCCCCAGGGCACTGACACGTCAAGCTCGGTGCCCGTTCCGTGACCGTCTGCGAAAGAAGCGTCGCGGAAGCGTTACAGGTGCCGTACGGCCGGTACACAGAATTTGCACGCGGGCCCCTGTGGGGGGTTTGATGGCCGGTCCATCTCACGTCCATCTCGGCTCGGCGCCTTGCGCCGAGCCTGTAGCGTGGCCCGACGGAGACCGTAACAACCACCGCGCAGACCGCGGGCAGAAACGACGGCGAGGACTGATGGCACAGCAGCAGCGCGCTCAGGGCCCGTCCGACCCCGAGGCGACTGGCGGCGGTATGTCAGATGCGCCGGAGATGTGGGGTAACGGCGGGCTGGTCGGCGACGGCCGATATCGGCTGACCCGCAGACTCGGCCGGGGCGGCATGGCCGAGGTGTTCGCGGCCGAGGACGTGCGCCTCGGACGGACCGTCGCGGTCAAGCTGCTCCGTTCCGACCTGGCCGAGGACCCGGTGTCCAAGGCCCGCTTCACACGCGAGGCACAGTCGGTCGCCGGGCTCAACCACCACGCGGTCGTCGCCGTGTACGACTCCGGCGAGGACGTGGTCGGCCACGGCGTCGTCCCGTACATCGTGATGGAGATCGTCGAGGGCCGCACCATCCGCGATCTGCTGATCAACGCCGAGGCCCCCGGGCCCGAGCAGGCGCTGATCATCGTCTCGGGCGTCCTCGAGGCGCTCGCCTACTCGCACCAGCACGGCATCGTGCACCGCGACATCAAGCCGGCGAACGTGATCATCACGGACACCGGCGCGGTCAAGGTCATGGACTTCGGCATCGCGCGCGCCCTGCACGGCGCGCAGTCGACGATGACGCAGACCGGCATGGTCATGGGTACCCCGCAGTACCTCTCCCCGGAGCAGGCGCTCGGCAAGGCCGTCGACCACCGCTCCGACCTGTACGCGACCGGCTGTCTGCTCTACGAACTCCTCGCACTGCGGCCCCCGTTCACCGGCGAGACGCCCCTGTCGGTCGTCTACCAGCACGTCCAGGACATTCCGGTGCCCCCGTCCGAGGTCTCGGACGCGGCTCCGCCGGAGCTCGACGGGCTCGTCATGCGCTCGCTCGCGAAGGAACCGGACGACCGGTTCCAGACCGCCGAGGAGATGCGTGGGCTCGTCCAGTACGGGCTGCAGATGCTGTACGACCAGGGCAGCCACACCGGCACCTGGAACACCGGCCCGGTCACCGTGCACGAGGGCCGGCACACTCCCGCGGCGGGCTTCGCCGGCACGACGGCGCTGCCGCACCCCGCCGACTCGGGCACCACGCAGATCCCGCAGCCGATCCTGCCCGCCGGGTACGGCGGCGGGGACGACGGCGGATTCGAGGGCCACGGCAACCGGGGCGGCGGCCGCGGCAAGCTGTGGATTCTCGCCGTGCTCGCGGTGATCGCGATCGCGGTGGGTGTCGCGCTCGCGGTCCGTAACACCGGCGGCGACGGCGGCGGCGGGGGCACCGGTACGACGCAGTCGCCGACCACCACGCACTCCAGGACCGAGGACCAGTCCACCGAGACGCCGAGCGACGAGGCGACCGACGAGACCACGGACACCTCCACGGACGACTCCACCAGCACCGGCGGCGGCCAGGACTACACCCCGTCGGACACGCCCTCCGCGAGCGACACCAGTCGGCCGACGGACGAGCCGACCGGCGAGCCGACCAAGACGACGCCGACCACCGAGGAGCCGACGGAGGACCCGACGACGCCGACGGAGGACCCGACGACGCCGGGTCCGACGGACGGCGGCGCCGACATCGGTGGCACGACAGCCGATGGCGGTGTGGGTCCCTGAACCGCGCTGTTCCGCGGACCCGTTGAGCGAAAGCACCCTTCACGCGCGCGTGCGGCCCGAATCGGGCTTCACGCGCGCGTTGTTCGTCCTGGCCTCGGGGTAGCGGTTGTCACAGACAGTCGTCTTCGATCGCGGGAGAGTCACAGGATGTGCTGGAACTGCCGTTCCAGGCCACCGTCCGTGGAGTGGACGGTGGAGAACTGCGGGTCTATGCCCAGATAGACCGGCTCGAAGGGCTCACCGTCGACGAAACGCGGGGCGGGACCGAAGAGCTCCCGTTCGGCCGCGGTCGGCTCGACGGGCTCGCAGTGGCCCACGATCTGCACGGACCACAGACTCTCGCCCGGCCGCGCGGAGCTCAGGTTGTCGGTGCCGTACGCGACGACACTGCCGGCGCAGGCGTGGTGGTAGCCGCAGTTCCGGGGCATCCGCAACAGCACGCGGGCATCGACCACGATATGGCGGGCGAACCCGAGGAAGGGCAGTGCGCGGATGCTGGTGGCCACCCGGCCGTAATCGGTGCGGCCGATCAGTTCCACGGCGAGCTGTTCGTCGGTGGATCGCTCGTCTGCGGATCGCTCGCCGGCGGGCCGTTCGTCGGTGGATCGCTCGTCTGCGGATCGCTCGTCGGCGGGCTGTTCGTCGGTGGGCATGCCACCCAATCTCCGGCACCCTGGGGGCGCCGGAGTAGGGGCACCCGCCCTCCTGTGGGGGGTCGAAAGTCCCGAATCAACCGACGGTGTGCGTGAAGAACACGCTCAGCGGTGCTGTTGCTCCGCCTGCACCCGCGCCACATACGCCGCCGCCTGGGACCGCCGTTCCATTCCCAGCTTGGACAGCAGACTTGATACGTAATTCTTGATCGTTTTCTCGGCGAGGTGCAGCCGTTCCCCGATCGCGCGATTGGTGAGGCCCTCGCCGATCAGGTCGAGGATCTTGCGCTCCTGCTCGGTGAGGTGCGCGAGTCTGTCGTCGCTCTTGGTGCCGCCGCCGTCGCGCAGCCGTTCCAGGACGCGGGCGGTGGCCACCGGGTCGAGCAGGGACTTCCCGGCGGCGACGTCCCGTACGGCAGAGAGCAGTTCACTGCCGCGGATGGCCTTGAGGACATAGCCCGAGGCGCCTGCCATGATCGCGTCGAAGAGGGCCTCGTCGTCGGCGAACGAGGTCAGCATCAGGCACTTGATGTCCTCGTTCCGGGACCGGATCTCGCGGCAGACCTCCACCCCGCTGCCGTCCGGGAGCCGTACGTCCAGGACGGCCACGTCCGGTCGGGTGGCGGGAATCCGTACCAGCGCGTCGGCCGCTGTGCCGGCCTCGCCGACCACCTCGATGTCGTCCTCCACCGAGAGCAGTTCATGAACTCCTCGGCGCACCACCTCATGGTCATCGAGAAGAAATACGGTGATTTTTCCTTCTTCGCGCACAAAGTCAGTGTCACACACGGCCATCGGCCCCGCCCGAAGTGAACTCTTCCCGAGTCCGGGGTGGCCGGGATAACGTGCCGGTGTTCCGGCCCCCTGCAAGGCTGAAACCAGTGCTGTGACCAGCGGCTGTTCCCGACCGACTCGATTTAGTAGGAAATCCAACTTTGGAAGTACTTGGATTTCCTATCAAAATCGCAGGTCAGGAGGGGTTTCACAGAATTGTGAAGCACTGGGTAACGTGGCTGTTGCAGGGCGCTCGCCGGGGCACCTGTCACGCCTGTTCCCGGCCGAGTGGCACCCACCCCGTGCACGGGTACCGGAACAGGCGAGCCGCACTGGCCACCCGGCAACCCCGGGGGCCGGACCGACGGAGGAGCACACGTGACCGTGGAGAGCACTGCCGCGCGCAAGCCGCGACGCAGCGCCGGTACGAAGAGCGCCGCGAGCGCAGGTGCCAAGCGCACCGGCTCGGCCGCCAAGAAGTCGCCGGGTACGACGGGCGCCGAGCCCGAACTCGTGCAGCTGCTGACCCCGGAAGGCAAGCGGGTCAACGACGCCACGTACGACCCGTACGTCGCCGACATCACCCCCGAGGAGCTGCGCGGCCTGTACCGGGACATGGTGCTGACCCGTCGCTTCGACGCCGAGGCCACCTCCCTGCAGCGCCAGGGCGAGCTGGGCCTGTGGGCCTCGCTGCTCGGCCAGGAGGCCGCCCAGATCGGCTCCGGACGGGCCACCCGTGAGGACGACTACGTCTTCCCGACCTACCGCGAGCACGGCGTCGCCTGGTGCCGCGGGGTCGACCCGACCAATCTGCTCGGCATGTTCCGCGGCGTGAACAACGGCGGCTGGGACCCGAACAGCAACAACTTCCACCTCTACACGATCGTCATCGGCTCGCAGACGCTGCACGCCACCGGCTACGCCATGGGCGTCGCCAAGGACGGCGCCGACTCGGCCGTGATCGCGTACTTCGGAGACGGCGCCTCCAGCCAGGGCGACGTCGCCGAATCGTTCACCTTCTCCGCGGTCTACAACGCCCCCGTCGTGTTCTTCTGCCAGAACAACCAGTGGGCCATCTCCGAGCCGACCGAGAAGCAGACCCGCGTCCCGCTCTACCAGCGCGCGCAGGGCTTCGGCTTCCCGGGCGTCCGCGTCGACGGCAATGACGTCCTCGCCTGCCTGGCCGTCACCAAGTGGGCGCTGGAGCGGGCCCGCCGCGGCGAGGGCCCCACCCTGGTGGAGGCGTACACCTACCGCATGGGCGCGCACACCACCTCCGACGACCCGACCAAGTACCGGGCCGACGAGGAGCGCGAGTCCTGGGAGGCGAAGGACCCGATCCTGCGCCTGCGCACGTACCTCGAAGCCTCGAACCACGCGGACGAGGGATTCTTCGCGGAACTCGAAGCGGAGAGCGAAGCGTTGGGCAAACGAGTACGCGAAGTCGTACGGGCCATGCCGGACCCTGACCACTTCGCCATCTTCGAGAACGTGTACGCGGACGGGCACGCGCTCGTCGACGAGGAGCGGGCCCAGTTCGCCGCCTACCAGGCGTCGTTCGCGGACGCAGGGGAGGGCAAGTAGCGATGGCTGCGGAAAAGATGGCGCTGGCCAAGGCGATCAACGAGTCGCTGCGCACGGCCCTCGACGCCGACCCCAAGGTCCTGATCATGGGCGAGGACGTCGGCAAGCTCGGTGGTGTCTTCCGGGTCACCGACGGCCTGCAGAAGGACTTCGGCGAGGACCGGGTGATCGACACCCCGCTCGCCGAGTCGGGCATCGTCGGCACGGCGATCGGCCTCGCGCTGCGCGGCTACCGCCCAGTGGTGGAGATCCAGTTCGACGGTTTCGTCTTCCCGGCGTACGACCAGATCGTCACGCAGCTCGCGAAGATGCACGCGCGGGCGCTCGGCAAGATCAAGCTCCCCGTCGTGATCCGCATTCCCTACGGCGGCGGCATCGGCGCCGTCGAGCACCACTCCGAGTCCCCCGAGGCGCTGTTCGCCCACGTGGCGGGGCTGAAGGTGGTCTCTCCGTCGAACGCGTCCGACGCGTACTGGATGATGCAGCAGGCCATCCAGAGCGACGACCCGGTGATCTTCTTCGAGCCCAAGCGGCGCTACTGGGACAAGTCCGAGGTCACCAAGGACGCGATCCCCTCGCCCCTGCACAAGGCGCGTGTGGTGCGCGAGGGCGCCGACCTGACGCTCGCGGCGTACGGCCCGATGGTGAAGGTGTGTCTGGAGGCCGCCGCGGCCGCCCAGGAGGAGGGCAAGTCGATCGAGGTCCTGGACCTTCGCTCGATGTCCCCCATCGACTTCGACTCCGTCCAGGCCTCGGTGGAGAAGACCCGCCGCCTGGTCGTGGTGCACGAGGCCCCGGTGTTCCTCGGTACGGGCGCGGAGATCGCCGCCCGCATCACGGAGCGGTGCTTCTACCACCTGGAGGCGCCCGTCCTGCGGGTCGGCGGCTATCACGCCCCGTATCCGCCGGCGCGCCTGGAGGAGGAGTACCTTCCGGGCCTGGACCGGGTGCTCGACGCCGTCGACCGCTCGCTGGCGTACTGAGGAGAGGGTCGTGACGACGATGACTGAGAACGCGTCGGGGCTCCGCGAGTTCAAGATGCCCGACGTGGGCGAGGGACTCACCGAGGCGGAGATCCTCAAGTGGTACGTCCAGCCCGGTGACGAGGTCACCGACGGGCAGGTGGTCTGCGAGGTCGAGACCGCCAAGGCGGCCGTCGAGCTGCCCATCCCGTTCAACGGTGTGGTGAGCGAACTCCGCTTCCCCGAGGGGACGACGGTGGACGTGGGCCAGGTGATCATCGCGGTGGACGTGGCCGGTGGGGCACCCGCCGAGCAGGTCCCGGTCCAGGAGGCCGTCACCGAGGAGCCGGCCCCCGCCGAGGAGCCCAAGCCCGAGGGCCGCAAGCCGGTCCTCGTCGGGTACGGCGTCGCCGAGTCCTCCACCAAGCGCCGCCCCCGCAAGGGCGTCGAGGTCCCGGCCCAGCAGCCCGAGCCGTTCCTGGCGGCCACGGCGATCCAGGGCGAGCTCAACGGCCACGGACCCACCAAGCAGCGCCCCCTCGCCAAGCCCCCGGTCCGCAAGCTTGCCAAGGACCTCGGCGTCGACCTGGCGACGGTCACCCCGTCGGGCCCGGACGGCATCATCACGCGCGGGGACGTGCACGCGGCGGCGGCCCCGGCACCCGCCCCGGTCGTGGAGGCGGCTCCGGTTCCCGTTCGGGCCGAGGCACCCGCCCCGGTCGTCGCGTACGACACGGCGCGTGAGACCCGTATCCCGGTCAAGGGCGTCCGCAAGGCGACAGCTCAGGCCATGATCGGCTCGGCGTTCACCGCGCCGCATGTCACCGAGTTCGTGACGGTCGATGTGACGCGCACGATGAGGCTCGTGGAGGAGCTGAAGCAGGACAAGGAGATGCAGGGCCTGCGGGTGAACCCGCTGTTGCTCATCGCCAAGGCCCTGCTGGTCGCGATCAAGCGCAACCCCGAGGTCAACGCGTCCTGGGACGAGGCCAACCAGGAGATCGTCCAGAAGCACTATGTGAACCTGGGCATCGCCGCGGCCACGCCCCGTGGCCTGATCGTGCCGAACATCAAGGACGCCCACGCCAAGACCCTGCCCCAGCTGGCCGAGTCACTCGGCGAGTTGGTGGCCACGGCCCGTGAGGGCAAGACCTCGCCCGCCGCGATGCAGGGCGGCACGGTCACCATCACGAACGTCGGCGTCTTCGGCGTCGACACGGGCACGCCGATCCTCAACCCCGGCGAGTCCGCGATCCTCGCGATCGGCGCGATCAAGCTCCAGCCCTGGGTCCACAAGGGCAAGGTCAAGCCCCGTCAGGTCACCACGCTGGCGCTCTCCTTCGACCACCGTCTGGTCGACGGCGAGCTGGGCTCCAAGGTCCTCGCCGATGTGGCGGCGATCCTGGAGCAGCCGAAGCGGCTGATCACCTGGGCGTAAGCCCGCACTCCGGCACTGGGCGCCTCCTCTCGTTCGAGAGGAGGCGCCCTTTGCTTGGGATTCCGATGCTTGGGATTCCGACGCTTGGGATTCCGAGTGTTCTGAGCGACCCGAGCGTTCTGAGCGAATGGAACAAGCCAAGTTTCGAATTACCTGCTTTCCTTGATCTTTGCCTGCCTAAGATCACCGACGTCGGATGGTTCGACCAGCCATTCGGCAGCTGGCGGGGGGAAAGCGCACGAGCCCGCCGACTCGGAAGTGGTTCGGCGGGCCCACTTTTTCGGACGTGGGCCCTTCTCGAAAGGAAAACCCTTGACGGTTGGGAAGTCCCTGACGATGGGCAAGTCTCTCGCCACGTTCGCCCTCGTGGGTGGCGCGCTCGCCGGCGGTATCGCGTTCGCCTCTCCGGCGGCCGCGGTCAGCTCGTGCTCGGATTCGTTCGCGCACCAGTTCAACATCATTTTCCCGGGCCAGAAGCCCGAGACGACGTACTACATAGCGAACTGTGCCGATGTGACCTCGGGGAAGGTGACCGCGTCGAGCAATGTCACCTGGAATATCGTCGACGACCAGGTGATCGACAACAGCAAGAGATTCACTTCTTTCAAGATCACCACGCGGATCGAGTCGCGTGCGGACTCGGGCGGCAGCGACACGATCGTGGCCTCCAGGACGTGCGACTGGACGGCCCTGTTCAACAACGATTACTCGGGCCCCGGTGAGCCCGGCCCCGCGAGCACCTGCACGGTGCCGTCGGTGACGTACAACAAGGACCTGTACTGGTCCTCGGACTCGACGGTCGTGTACGACATCGAGGGCGACGGCAAGGGCGCGATCACCAAGGAGCTGGTCGGCTCGCCGCTCATGCACGGCTGAGCTCCGCGGAGAAACCGAAAGGGCCTGCCGCGCGATCCGCGGCAGGCCCTTCGACGCGTGCGTCGCCTACTTGGCGAAGCCGTAGGTCAGCAGTTTCTTCGCGTCCGCCGTACGGGCGTCGATGGACGTGGAGGCGAGGACCGTGCCGATGACCGTCTTGCCGTCGCGAGTCGCGGCGAAGACGAGGCAGTACTTGGCCTCGGGGCCGGAGCCGGTCTTGACCCCGATGGTGCCGGTGTAGCCGGTCAGCAGCGGCTTGTTGGTGTTCTCCCAGTTGTAGTAGCGGTAGCCGCCGCTCGCGGTGGTGACCTTCTGCTTCGTGGTCACCGTCTTGACGATCGACTTGAAGGTCGAGTTCTTCATCGCGCTGCTGGCGATCTTCGTCAGGTCGCGCGGCGTCGAGTAGTTGGCGCCGTGGCCGATGCCGTCGAACGAGTCGAAGTGCGTGTTCGTCAGGTGGAGGCTCGTCGCGGCGGCGTTCATCTTGCCGATGAACGACTTCACGCGCGCGTCACGGGTCGTGCCGCTGCCGAACTTGTCGGCGAGCGCGTAGGCGGCGTCACAGCCGGACGGCAGCATCAGCCCGTACAGGAGCTGACGGACCGTGACCTTGTCGCCGACGATCAGGTGCGCCTGTGAGGCGTTGTTGGCGACGACGTAGTCGCTGTACGCCTTCTGGATGGTGACCTTGGCATCCAGGTTGAGGTTCGACTGGGCCAGCACCACCTTGGCGGTCATGATCTTGGTGGTGGAGCCGGTGGAACGGCGGGTGTCCGCGGCCTTGGTGTAGAGGGTCGTGCCCGTGCCGTTGTTCATCACGTAGCCGCCCGCGGCGGCGATCGTGGGCGTGGTCACGGCGCCCGCGGGTGCCGCGCCGAAGGCGCCGGCGGCCAGCACGGCGCCAGTCGTGAGGGTCACAGCGGCGGCCCTGCGGAAACGCGTGCCCTTAATGCCGGTAATCAAAATGAACGCTCCGAATGCGCGAAATGCCCCTGGGAGATCAGCACATGGCAGTGCCGTCTCAGGTACGGACTCGTGAGGCGCGAAAAGGGATGTACGGCGATGGGGTGAGAATCGTGTGACGCGGGTTACACCGGAAGCCTCGCGCGATCCATGGGCAACTCCTGGGGTCCGCATGCTGGAACGCCGCAGCCATGCGTACGTGTTGTATCTATGATGTGCGCATGCCCTCCGCCCCACCCGTGTCCGCGCATCAGCCGCTGAAGCAGCCCATGAAGCAACCTCCCGCCGCCGACCGCGTCTACGCACACGTCAAGCAGGGTGTTCTGGAACGCCGTTATGAGGGCGGGACGCTGCTCACCGAGGGCGAGCTCGCCGAGGCCGTGGGGGTCTCGCGCACGCCGGTGCGCGAGGCGCTGCTCCGGCTGGAGGTCGAGGGGCTGATCAAGCTCTACCCGAAGAAGGGCGCGCTCGTCCTGCCCGTCTCCGCACAGGAGATCGCGGATGTGGTCGAGACCCGGCAGCTCGTCGAGGAGCACGCCGCGCGCAAGGCCGTACCGGCCTCGCCCCAGCTCATCGCACGTCTGGAGGAGTTGCTGGCGCAGCAGAGGGAGCAGGCCGACGCCGGGGATCTGGCGGGAGCCGCGGTCACCGACCGCTGCTTCCACGCCGAGATCGTCCGCAGCGGCGGCAACGAGATTCTCTCCCGGCTCTACGACCAGCTCCGCGACCGGCAGTTGAGGATGGGAGTCGCCGTCATGCACGCGCACCCCGACCGGATCACCAAGACGCTCACCGAACATCGGCAGATGCTCGAAGCGCTGCGCTCCGGCGACGCGGAGGCCGTCGTCGGCATCATCCACCGGCACGTCAGCTGGTTCTCGAACCTGGCGCGGGGCGAGGTCCGATGAGCTCCAGCTCCGCCGTGTCGCTGCCCGGAGACCCGCCGGGCGGTCGCCGCGCGATCGCCGTCTGGGGCATCGGTGTCTCCGTCTACTTCGTCGCCGTCATCTTCCGTACGTCGCTGGGGGTGGCCGGGCTCGACGCCGCCGACCGCTTCCATGTGGGCGCCTCCGCGCTGTCCACCTTCTCGATCCTCCAACTTCTCGTCTACGCGGGTATGCAGATACCCGTCGGCCTGCTGGTCGACGGGCTCGGCACCAAGAAGGTGCTGACCATCGGCGTCCTGCTGTTCACGGCCGGGCAGTTGGGCTTCGCGTTCTCCTCCTCGTACGGCATGGCGCTCGCCTCGCGCGCGCTGCTGGGCTGTGGCGACGCGATGACGTTCATCAGCGTGCTGCGGCTCGGCACCCGGTGGTTCCCGGCCCGGCGCGGTCCGCTGGTCGCGCAGCTCGCCGGTCTGGCCGGCATGGCGGGCAACCTGGTCTCGACCCTCGTCATCGCGCGGCTGCTGCACGGGGTGGGCTGGACGACGGCGTTCGCGGGCAGTGCGCTCGCCGGCGTCGTGGTCCTCGTACTCCTGCTGCTGTTCCTGAAGGACCACCCCGACGGACACGAGCCGGAGCCGTTCCCGCACCAGGGGGCCGCTTACGTCCGTCGCCAGATCGCCGCGTCCTGGCGGGAGCCCGGCACTCGGCTCGGCCTGTGGGTGCACTTCACGACGCAGTTCCCGGCGATGGTGTTCCTGCTGCTGTGGGGCCTGCCGTTCCTGGTCGAGGCGCAGGGGCTCAGCCGGGCGACGGCGGGTGAGCTGCTGACACTCGTCGTCCTCTCCAACATGGTGGTCGGCCTGATCTACGGACAGGTTGTCGCCCGGCATCACACGGCGCGGCTTCCGCTGGCGCTCGGCACGGTGACGGCGACGGCGGCCGTCTGGGCGGCGGCGTTGGCCTATCCCGCCGAGCACGACCCCATGTGGCTGTTGATCGTGCTCTGTGTCGTGCTGGGGGCCTGCGGCCCGGCCTCGATGATCGGCTTCGACTTCGCCCGGCCCGCCAACCCTCCCGAGCGTCAGGGCACGGCCTCCGGCATCACCAACATGGGCGGTTTCGTCGCCTCCATGACGACACTGCTGGCCATCGGCGTGCTCCTCGACGCGACCGGCGACAACTACCGTGTCGCCTTCGCCGCCGTGTTCGTCCTCCAGGCGGTCGGCCTGAGCCAGATCTTCCGGTTGCGGAAGCAGGCGGCTCGCAGGGAGCGCGAGCGGTTGGTCGCGAGCCGGGTGGAGACGGTGCACGTGCCCGCGTAGCGGCACGTCGGTACGCGGCGGTACGTCGGTACGCGGCGGTACGTCGATGCGCGGCGGTACGTCGATGCGCGGCGGTACGTCGGTACGCAGCAGCACATCGGTACGCAGCGGTACGTCCGTGACTGGCGGTGCGTCAGGTCGTGGGGACCAGAGTGAGGTAGGCCAGGCCCAGGATGCCGCGGTAGCTCATCCAGCTGCGGCGGTGGCGGTCGAGGCGCTCCCGGGTCTCGGCCGCGAGGGGGTGGTCGGTGTGGCCGGCGAGCCACACCTCCGCGTCCGCCTGGTAGCCCGACTCGAACTCCTCCCACTCGTCCAGGGAAGCCGTCTCGATCCACTCGGGCCGGAAACCGGCCGCGACGGCGAGATCGACGAGTGCCGGGAGTTCGTACTGCTCGTCCACCGAGGCGCCCGGCCACATGCCGGACAGCTCGGCGGATGTGGGCGTGCGCTGCCAGAAGCCCTCGCCGAGCAGCACGCGGCCGTCGTCGGCGACGAGGCGGCGCAGCTCGCGAAGGGCCTCGACGGTGTGCCCGGGGGGTTCGGCCTCGTTGAGGGCGTGGCTTGAGCCGAGACACAGGACGACGTCGGCGGGGCCGTGCGCCGTGCCCCGCGCGGACTCCTCGATGAAGTCGACCCTGTTCGCCAGCCCCCGCTGCTCTGCGGTCCGTCGGCCGCGGTCCAGGTCATCGGCGTTCAGGTCGATGCCGATGCCCTTCGCGGCGGGCGCGGCGGCCAGGAGACGGAGCATCAGCTCGGCCCAGCCGCAGCCGATGTCGAGCACGGTGGTGGGATTTGTGCGGGTCAGGCGCTGCACCAGGCGCGCTGCTCGTGCCTCGGAGAGGGGGCCGTGGAAGGTGAGGCGGGTGAGGCGGGGCGGGGCCGCGGGGTCGGTCATGGGGAGAAGGGTAGGTTCGCGGGGGGTGGCGGTAGTAGTTCTTTTCGCCCCCTCCGCCCCCTCCGCCCCTACCCGTCCCGCACGTGGGGGGCTGCCGCCCCCACACTCCCCGCTTCGGCCTGAACGGCCTCGTCCTCCAGCGCCGGACGGGCTGAAAGATCAAGCGCCCGACGGGCTGAAAGGTCAGGCGCCGGGCGGGGCAGAGACCTTTACGGCGTGACCGCGAAAGACCTGAGGATTGCTGCTGTCAGGTCCGGGTCGCCCTCTGCCTTGATGCGGTCCGAGACGGCGTCGGCGTGGACGCGGCCACAGGCCAGGCGGACGAAGGTCTCCCAGTCGAGGGCGAGGGTGACGGCCGGGCCGAGGGAGGGGGCGCCGTCTATGGAACCGCGCCCGTCGGCGTCGACGCGGACCGTGCGAAGGAACTCGACCGGCCCGTGGACGTCGAAGACGACCGCCGAGTTCGCCGGGGCGCCCGCGTCCTTGGCGACCACCTTCGGGAGGGCGGCGAGGAGTTGGTCGCGGACGATGTGCGCGCCCAGGGAGTCGAGGTTGCCCGGCCGGCCGAGGGCGGCGCGGAGGTCCTGCTCGTGCACCCAGACGTCGAACGCGCGATTCCGCATGGCCTGTTCAAGGGTGATCTCGGTGCCGAGGGGGCCGCGCACCTTGGCGTCGGGCTGCCGGGACTCGTTCCGCAGCTGACGGTTGCGGCGGATGATCGTGTACTCCAGTTCGGAGGTCATCTCCGGCGCGGTGTGGTGGCGGCGTACGTCGACCTGCATCTCCATGTACCGCTGGTGCTCGTTCGTCACGTGGTACAGGTCGCGGGGGAGCGTGTGGATCGGCCGCGGGTCGCCGAGCATCTCGCAGTCCATCCCGATGACGTGCGAGACGAGGTCGCGGACGGACCAGCCGGGGCACGGGGTCCGCCGGTTCCACTCGCCCTCCACAAGCGGCTGCACCAGCTCTGATATCGCTTCGATCGATTGGGTCCAGGCGTCGGCGTAGGACTGAAGGTTGGGATGCAGACTCACGGAACGGGACCCCTCGGGCGGTTGGGCGCGGGCAGTGCACAGGCAGCGGGTGTCTTGGGACGCTAAGTTACGCTGCTGTGAGGCACCCCGGCAGTGCTTTCGTGTGACGATCGTAGGCCCGTATCGACGGCTCGAATGCCAGGACGGTGGTACTGTGCGCGCCTCTCTCCTCCAGATCGATGTAAACGATGCCGAAACGGTCGATGCGCGCCGGCGTCGTGTGGCGGCTCTCGTACGAGAACAAGCCGGTTCCGATCTCGTGGTGCTGCCCGAGCTGTGGACGACCGGGGCGTTCGCGTACGAGGAGTTCGCGGCGGAGGCCGAGCCGCTGGAGGGGCCCACGTACGAGGTGATGGCCAAGGCGGCGAGCGACGCGGGGGTGTGGCTGCACGCGGGCTCGATTCCCGAGCGGGCGGCATCCGACAGCGGCTCCGCCGCGGGCGACGGGCCCCTGTACAACACCTCTCTCGTCTTCTCACCCTCCGGTGAACTCGCCGCCGCCTATCGGAAGATCCACCGGTTCGGCTTCGACAAGGGCGAGGCCGTGCTGATGGGGGCGGGGGCCGAGTTGGTGACGGTGCGGCTGCCGGAGACGGTGGTCGGGGTCGCCACGTGCTACGACCTCCGCTTCCCCGAGCTCTTTCGGGGGCTCGTCGACGCGGGCGCCGAGACGCTGGTCATCCCGGCCGGATGGCCCGAGCGGCGGCGCTCCCACTGGACGCTGCTCGCGCAGGCGCGGGCTGTCGAGAATCAGGCGTATGTGCTCGCGTGCGGGACGGCCGGTACGCACGCGGGGGTTCCCCAGGCAGGGCACTCCATCGTGGTCGACCCCTGGGGCGAGGTTCTCGCGGAGGCGGGGGCGGGTGAGGAGATCCTCGTGGTGGACTTCGACCCCGCGAAGGTCGCGGCCACGCGTGAGCAGTTCCCGGCACTGAAGGACCGGCTGCTGGGGCTTGAGGCGCCGCGCCGCTGAGGGTCCGGCACCCTGCGGCGGGGCTGAGCTCGGGGTGGGTGCGCGCCGGCGCCGACAGGGTGCCGCTCTCCTGGGGACGGGTGCCGCCCCAGCGGCACGACGGCCCGCAGCCGAGTCAGTCGTCCTCACCCCTTTCCCTCTCTGCCAGATGGATGACGCACACCGCGATCGCGATCAGGAGTGCCGAGTCCGCGTCGTCCCGTACGACGTCGACCCCGTACGTCTCACGGACGTGGAGCCAGCGGCGGGAGATCTGGGCGAGGAGTTCGTTGTCGTAGTCGATGGCGAACTCGCGGTCGAGGATCTTGCCGCTGACGTCGAGTTCCGTCCCGTCGACGAGGGACACGCGGTAGTGGTTGCGGAGCAGGGACAGGCGTTTGCGCTTGATGGTCGCCAGGGGATCGCCGTCCCGCTCGATGATCATCGTGTCGCGCAGGGCGAACATCTTCTGGTGGATGTCGATCAGGACCCGCCCGCGGGTGTCCTTCAGCTCGAAGGTGTCCCGCAGCCGCATGGCCTTGCCGTCGACGAGGAAGACCTTGTTGCCGCGGTCGTCCTCGATCCAGTAGTCCTCACCGAAGCCGAGGATCCGGTCGCGTACGAGGTATCTCATGCCATCACCGGTTCCCCGGTGGGCGGTCCGAAACGCCGCCGGTAGGCCGACGGGCTGAGTCCGGTCGCGTGGCGCAGCCGCGCCCGCAGGTTCGCCGCGGTCCCGAGACCGCTGCGTTCCGCCACCACGTCCAGCCGTCCCTCCCCGCGCTCGATGAGCCGGCAGGCGAGTGCGACCCGCTCGCCGGTGAGCCACGCGAGTGGGGTCGTCCCCAGCTGGGCACGGAAGCGCCGGTGCAGCGTCGCCGGGCTGACCGCCGCCCGCGTCGCCAGGTCCGCGACCGTCAGCGGTTCGCCGAGCCGCTCCTGCGCCCAGGCCAGCAGGGGTGCGAGGGACTCGTCCGGTACGTCGGGCACGGGCCGCTCGACGAACTGGCGCTGACCGCCGTCGCGATGCGCGGCGAAGACCAGTCGGCGGGACACCGCGTTGGCGATCTCCGCGCCGTGGTCGCGCCGTACGACATGCAGCCCGAGGTCCAGCGCGGACGCGCTGCCGGACGCGGTGAGGATGTCCCCGTCGTCGACGAAGAGGACGTCCGGCTCCAGGCGCACTCGCGGAAACCGCGCCCGGAAGGACTCCGCCCACATCCAGTGGCAGGCTGCCGGCCGCCCGTCCAGCAGTCCGGCCTCCGCGATCGTGAACGCGCCGGAGCAGAAGCCGATGAGCCGGGCGCCCCGCTCGTGCGCTCGGCGTACGGTGCCCAGCACCTCGGAGGAGCGCGGGGCGTCGGTGTCGGGCCGGTTCGGCACGATCAGCGTGTCCGCGCTCTCGGCCGCGTCGAGCCCGGCGACATCGGTGAGCGTGAAGAACCCGTCCCGCATCCGGGTGTGCGGCTCGGCGGCGCACAGCCGGAAGTCGTAGAGCTCCCGCCCGAGTTCGGGCCTGCGCAGCCCGAAGATCTCAATGGCGCAGCTCATCTCGAAGGGATTCGAGTTCTCGTCGACGACAAGGACGACGCGGTGAGCGGCACCTTTCGGTGACGGCTGAGCGAGGTCTTTCGGTGACGGCTGAGCCGGACCGTCCGGTGACGGCTGAGCGGCACCTTTCGGTGACGGCCGAGCGAGGTCTTTCGGCGACGGCTGAGCGGCCTCTTCGGTCGGGTCCTGAGAGGATCCTTGCGGCATACGCGATTTCTAGCACTCGCGGCGACGTCCGGCCACCGCGGAGGATTGCCTCATGAGCAGCGAACCCGAGCCGAGCAGCGAACCCGAGCCGATCAGCGAATCCGCCCCGCGCGGCGAACCCGTCTCCCTCCCCGCCGCCCTGGCCTCCTTCACCGACCTGTGGAGCCCCCGCATCGTCACCGCCGTCAACGACTACGACGTACGCATCGCCAAGGTCGAAGGCGAACACGTCTGGCACGTCCACGATCACACGGACGAGTTCTTCCTGGTCCTGGAGGGCGAGCTGACCATCGCGCTGCGCGAGCCGGACGGCGAGCGCTCAGTCGTACTCCCCAAGGGCTCGGTCTTCACCGTCCCGCGCGGCACCGAGCACAAGCCGTACGCCCCGGCCGGCGCCGCGATCCTGATGTTCGAACCCACGGGCACTCTCACGGTCGGCGACCGCCACGACGAGGTGCCCGACCACGTGGACGCGACGACGGGGCGCGCGCTGGCCTGAGAGCCGACGCGGTCGAGTCCCCCGCTGCCGTGGCGGCGGGGGACTCGACGCGTTCCGGCTCGGCGGCTAGAAGCCCTCCCGCCGCATGTCGTCCTCGTCCTCGGCGTGGTCGTCGCCGATGGCGCGGTCGCGTATGTCGGAGTCACGCATGTCCGAGTCGCGCCTGTCGTCGTCCCGCATCCGCTTGTCGCCGCGGTCCCGCGCGACGGCGTCGCTCATGCCGGAGTCGCGCATCCGGGAGTCGGGCATGCCGGAGTCGCGGCGCATCTCGGAGTCGCGCATACCGGGGTTCTTGGGCTTGCGTGCCATGGAAACTGCTCCTTCGCAGTGGCCCCCCTGCATGCCTAGAGCATCCCTCCGCCACGAGCCGTGCGCATCCGGTGGGCTGACGGGCACGCACAGTGACCGCCGCGGCGATGCCTCGCGGCGATGCCTCGCGGCGATGCCTCGCGGCGGGCGACGTGGCCCGCGGTGGCACCCTTGTTCCATGAACGACTCCGCCCCGGCCCCCGCGCCCCGACGACGCGCCCGTGTCCGCGCCCCCGAGCTGATCGGCAAGGGAGGGTGGATCAACACCGGCGGGAAGGATCTCAAGCTCGCCGACTTCCGAGGTCGCATATTGATCTTGGATTTTTGGACGTTCTGCTGCATCAACTGTCTGCACGTCCTCGACGAGCTGCGGGAGCTGGAGGAGAAGCACCGGGACACGGTGGTGATCATCGGGGTGCACTCGCCGAAGTTCGTGCACGAGGCAGAGCATCAGGCGGTCGTCGACGCGGTCGAACGGTACGGGGTGGAGCACCCGGTTCTCGACGACCCCGAACTCGCGACGTGGAAGCAGTACGCCGTGCGCGCCTGGCCGACGCTCGTCGTGATCGACCCCGAGGGGTACGTCGTCGCACAGCATGCCGGTGAGGGGCACGCGCACGCGATCGCCCGGCTCGTGGAGGAGCTGGCGGCCGAGCACGCGGCGAAGGGCACCCTGCGGCGCGGCGACGGACCGTACGTCGCGCCGGAGCCCGAGCCCACGGCGCTCCGCTTCCCCGGTAAGGCGCTCGCCCTGCCGAGCGGGCACCTGCTGGTCAGCGACACGACCCGGCATCAGCTGGTGGAGCTGGAGGCCGACGGGGAGACCGTCGTACGGCGGATCGGATCCGGCGTACGGGGCTTCGCGGACGGCGCGGCCGAGGTGGCAGGGTTCAGCGAGCCGCAGGGGCTGGCGCTGCTGGACGACGGCGCCGTGGTCGTCGCCGACACCGTGAACCACGCCCTGCGCCGCCTCGATCTCGCGACCGGGGAGGTCACGACCCTCGCGGGGACGGGCCGCCAGTGGTGGCAGGGCTCGCCGACGTCCGGGCCCGCCCGCGAGGTCGATCTGTCCTCGCCCTGGGATGTGGCTGTGTTCGACGGGCGCGTGTGGATCGCCATGGCCGGGGTGCACCAGCTGTGGGCGTACGACCCGGCTGGGGGTACCTCCCAGGCTTTCGGCTCTGGGGGAGGGACCGTCGGTGTCGCCGCCGGCACGACCAACGAGGGGCTCGTCGACGGGCCGGGGACCGAGGCCTGGTTCGCGCAGCCGTCGGGGCTCGCCGCCACCGCCGACCGGCTCTGGCTCGCCGACTCCGAGACGTCCGCGCTGCGCTGGGTCGACCTCGACGGCGCCGTGCACACCGCCGTCGGCACGGGACTCTTCGACTTCGGGCACCGCGACGGTGCGGCCGAACAGGCACTGTTCCAGCACCCGTTGGGCGTCACCGCGCTTCCGGACGGCTCGGTGGCGGTGAGCGACACGTACAACCACGCACTGCGCCGCTATGACCCGGTGACCGGCGAAGTGTCCACTTTGGCCACGGACTTGCGGGAGCCGAGCGACGCGGTGCTCGTCGATGACGACATCGTGGTCGTCGAGTCCGCCCGCCACCGGCTGACCCGGCTGCGGCTCCCCGAGGAGGCCGTACGGGTCGATTCGGTCGCCCACCGCACGCAGCGCGCGGCCACCGAAGTCGCCCCGGGCAGCTTGCGGTTGGACGTGATCTTCCAGGCTCCGGCGGGCCAGAAGCTGGACACCCTCCCCCAAGCTCTCGACTCCGCTCGAGCAGGGGGGACCCCCATCGGCCCCTCCACCCGGCTCCTCGTCTCCTCGACCCCGCCCGAGCTGCTGCTCGAGGGCGAGGGGGCGGGAACCGATCTCTCCCGCACCCTGGAGCTGAACCCGGCCGTCACCGAAGGGGTTCTGCACGTCTCCGCGATGGCCGCGTCCTGCGACGACACTGCATCCCATAGCGGCTCCGCCGCGGGTTCCAACGAGTACCCGGCCTGCCACGTCCACCAGCAGGACTGGGGTGTACCGGTCCGTCTCACCCGGGGCGGCGCGGACCGGCTGCCGCTCGTCCTCGCGGGCATGGACGACTGACGTACGGCCGGGCGTGAGGACCTACACGCCGTACCCGTCGCTGTAGCCGCCCCGGTGGTGTCGTTCTTCCTCGACCACCGGGGTGGCCGGCGGCACGATCACCCGCCTGCGCCGGGCGATGCTGCTGAACGTCGCCACGCCGATCAGTCCGACGATCATGAAGATGACCCCGACCAGGTCGAGGTTGACTCCCTGCATGTTCCAGTCGGTCGCGAACGCGAGGATCGCTCCCACGGCGATCAGGATGATGCATCCGCCCAGGC
Organism: Streptomyces albiflavescens; assembly: GCF_014645835.1. Classification (GTDB taxonomy): domain Bacteria; phylum Actinomycetota; class Actinomycetes; order Streptomycetales; family Streptomycetaceae; genus Streptomyces; species Streptomyces albiflavescens. The sequence goes on along the minus strand of NZ_BMMM01000006.1, from coordinate 114,516 downwards.
CCATGAGTCTCGCCTCCCTGCCCGGTTCAGGTGTTCCGGGCGGGAGCCGAGTACCCGCGACCCCGCGGGCCATGCGGAGTTCGCTGTCGGGGAACGGCGGAGGACTATCCCTCCAGAAACGCCACCAGGGCGTTGGCCAGCAGGAACGGGTCGTCGGCGCCGCAGAGTTCGCGGACGCTGTGCATGGAGAGGATGGCCACGCCGATGTCGACGGTCTTGATGCCGTGCCGGGCCGCGGTGATGGGGCCGATGGTGGTGCCGCAGGGCATCGAGTTGTTGGAGACGAAGGACTGGAAGGGCACGTCGGCCTTCTCGCAGGCGGCGGCGAAGATGGCGCGGCCGGAACCGTCCGTGGCGTAGCGGTTGTTGACGTTCACCTTGAGGATGGGGCCGCCGTTGGCGCGCGGGTGGTGCGTCGGGTCGTGCCGCTCGGCGTAGTTGGGGTGGACGGCGTGGCCGGTGTCGGAGGACAGACACACGGTGCCCGCGAAGGCGCGCGCCCGGTCTTCGTACGAGCCGCCGCGCGCGAACACCGAACGCTCCAGCACGCTGCCGAGCAGCGGCCCGTCGGCGCCGGTGTCGCTCTGCGAGCCGTTCTCCTCGTGGTCGAAGCCCGCGAGTACGGGGATGTACGGGAGCCCGGAGTCGCCCGCCGCCACCGCGACCAGTGCCGCCGTGCCCGCGTGCAGGGAGAGCAGGTTGTCCATGCGCGGGCCCGCCACCAGCTCCTTGTCGCGGCCCAGGTAGGAGGGCCGCTCGACGGAGTGGGTCATCAGGTCCCAGCCGGTGACCTCGCCCGCGGCCAGCCCCAGCTCCTCCTCCAGGAAGGCGATCAGGTCGCCCTCGCGGGGGTCGCCGAGGCCCCAGATGGGCTGCAGATGGCGCTGCTTGTCGAGCTTGAGCCCCTCGGTGCTGACGGAGCGGTCCAGGTGGACGGCGAGTTGGGGCACGCGCAGCAGGGGACGGTCGATGTTCACCAGGCGGGTCGAGCCGTCCCGCAGCGACAGGCGTCCGGCGAGGCCCAGGTCGCGGTCCAGCCAGGAGTTCAGCAGCGGTCCGCCGTAGATCTCGACGGCCACCTGCCGCCAGCCGTGCGCGCCGCTGTCCGGCAGCGGCTTGACCCGCAGGTTCGGGGAGTCGGTGTGTGCGCCCACGATCCGGAACGGGGTGTGCGGATCGGTGCCCTCCGGCACGTACCAGGCGACGATCGCGCCACCGCGCAGCACATACTTTCCGCCGCTGGTGCCCTCCCACGCGTCGGTCTCGGCGACCTGACGGAATCCGGCCTTCTCCAGCCGCTCGGCGGCGTTCGCCACCGCGTGGTACGGCGTCGGGCTCGCCGCCAGGAAGGACATGAGGTCGTCGGTGTGGCCGCGGTCGAAGCGAGAGGGTGCACTCATGGGTTCACCTTAACGACGCCCAAAGGCCCGCTCCCCAAGGATGGGAGCGGGCCTTCGTAAGAGGGATGTGGAAGGTTGGGCGGCTGACTGGACGGACAGGGTCCGGTTGCCGCCCGACCCGACCCCGGGTGGGGGATCACGGCGGGCGCGCACCGGGCAGGACCGACGTGCACGCCCGCGGCTGGTACGGGCCTAGAACGCCGCCTCGTCCAGCTCCATCAGGTCCAGCTCCACGGCCTCGGCGAGCTTGCGGGCGCCGGTGACGCCCGGCAGGACGTTCACGGCGAAGAACTTCGCGGCCGCGATCTTGCCGGTGTAGAAGGGCTTGTCCTTGGCGGAGGCGGTCTCCAGCTTCTCGGCGGCCACGGCGGCACCGCGCAGCAGCAGGTAGCCGACGACCACGTCGCCGGAGGCCATCAGCAGGCGGGTCGTGTTCAGGCCCACCTTGTAGATGTTCTTGACGTCCTGCTCGGTGGCCGCGAGGTCGGTGAGCATCAGGCCGACGATGGCCTCCAGCTCGACGGCCGCCTTGGCGAGCTGCTCACGGGCGGCGGAGAGCTCCTCGCCGCCGGTGCCGAGCGCCAGGAACTTCTTGATGTCCTCGGCGAGGGAGTTCAGCGCCGCGCCCTGGTTGCGGACGATCTTCCGGAAGAAGAAGTCCTGGCCCTGGATCGCCGTCGTGCCCTCGTACAGGGTGTCGATCTTGGCGTCGCGGATGTACTGCTCGATCGGGTACTCCTGCAGGAAGCCGGAGCCGCCGAAGGTCTGCAGGGACTGCGCGAGCTGCTCGTAGCCCTTCTCGGAGCCGTAGCCCTTCACGATCGGCAGGAGCAGGTCGTTGAGGGCCTCAAGGGCGGCGGCGTCCTCGCCGGCGGCCTCCTTGACCTGGATCTCGTCCTGGATCGCGGCGGTGTGCAGCACCAGGGCGCGCATGCCCTCGGCGTACGCCTTCTGCGTCATCAGCGAGCGGCGCACGTCCGGGTGGTGCGTGATGGTGACCTTGGGCGCGGTCTTGTCCATGAAGTTCGCCAGGTCAGGGCCCTGGACGCGCTCCTTGGCGTACTCCAGGGCGTTCAGGTAGCCCGTCGAGAGCGTGGAGATCGCCTTCGTGCCGACCATCATGCGGGCGAACTCGATGATGCGGAACATCTGGCGGATGCCCTCGTGCTTGTCGCCGATCAGCCAGCCCTTGGCGGGGTGACGGTCGCCGAAGGTCATCTCGCACGTGTTGGAGGCCTTGAGGCCCATCTTGTGCTCGACGTTCGTCGCGTAGACGCCGTTGCGCTCGCCCAGCTCGCCGGTCTCGAAGTCGAACTCGTACTTCGGGACGAGGAAGAGGGACAGGCCCTTGGTGCCGGGGCCGTGGCCCTCGGGGCGGGCGAGGACGTAGTGGAGGATGTTCTCCTCCATGTCGTGCTCGCCGGACGTGATGAAGCGCTTCACGCCCTCGATGTGCCAGGAGCCGTCCTCCTGCTGGACGGCCTTGGTGCGGCCCGCGCCCACGTCCGAGCCGGCGTCCGGCTCGGTGAGCACCATGGTGGAGCCCCACTGCTTCTCGACGGCGATCTTCGCGATGTGCTTCTGGACCTCGTTGCCCTCCTCGTAGAGGATGCCCGCGAAGGCCGGGCCGGAGGAGTACATCCAGACCGCCGGGTTGGCGCCGAGCACGAGCTCCGCGTAGGCCCAGATCAGGGAGCGGGGCGAGGTGGTGCCGCCGATCTCCTCGGGCAGGCCGAGGCGCCAGTACTCGGAGTCCATGAAGGCCTTGTAGCTCTTCTTGAAGGACTCGGGCACGGGCGCCGTGTTGGTCTCCGGGTCGAAGACCGGCGGGTTGCGGTCGGCGTCCGCGAAGGATTCGGCCAGCTCGTTCTCCGAGAGGCGCGTCAGCTCCTCGAGGATGCTCTTGGCGGTGTCCGTGTCCATCTCCGCGAACGGGCCGGTGCCGTACAGCTTGTCGCGCCCGAGCACCTCGAAGAGGTTGAACTCGATGTCGCGGAGATTCGACTTGTAGTGCCCCATGGCGACGGCTCCGTTAAGGGATCGGCGAGGCACTGACTCCTCGCACCTAGTTCACGTACCAACAAGTAGCTACGATGATGCTACCCGTCAGTAATAAGAATCAACCCCTGATGGTCCATATGTGGCCCACTACTCTTTGACGCATGTACGGCTACGACCAGAGCGCAGGCGCCCAGCAGGGGTACGTCCCGCCGCAGCAGCAGATGCCCGGGCAGATGCCGGGCGGGCAGATGCCCGGCGGCTACGGCCAGCAGCCCCCGCTGTACCCGGAGCCGTCTCCACCGTCCCTCGCGGACGCGGTCCGCGCGTTCACCACGGGGTCGCTGTCCGCGGAGGACTTCCAGCAGGTCTTCGCGACGTCGAAGGTGTACTGCCCGCGCGGTGACAACCCCGGATTCCTCGCGCTGCACAACACCCAGCAGCCGGTGATCCCGATGTTCACCTCGCTCAAGGAGCTGCGCCGGTACGCCGGTAAGGAGTCCAAGTACTTCGTGATCACCGGTGCCGAGGTGATCGACCTGCTGCCGACGGGCTACGGCTTCGTCCTCGACATGGAGGGCGAGCACCGGATGGTCTTCGACGCCAAGGCCGTGGAGCAGATGGTGGACTTCGCGATGCGCCGTATGTACGGATAGATCTCGCGGGCCCCAGGTCCCGCTCTCGTACGACATCCCGGACGCCCGGAGGGAATGCCCTCCGGGCGTCCGTCGTTACGGGTGGCAGAAAGTTCATTGTTCAACTAAACTCGCACCACAAGGAGGTACCGACATGCCTGCAGTGACCGTCGAGAACCCGCTGACCCTGCCCCGTGTGGTCGCGCCGGCCGACGCCGTTTCCCGCCCCGTGCTCGCCGTGACGACCGCCCCCAGCGGCTTCGAGGGCGAGGGTTTCCCGGTCCGCCGGGCGTTCGCCGGGATCAATTACCAGCACCTCGACCCGTTCATCATGATGGACCAGATGGGCGAGGTGGAGTACGCGCCGGGAGAGCCGAAGGGCACCCCCTGGCACCCCCACCGCGGCTTCGAGACCGTGACCTACATCATCGACGGCATCTTCGACCACCAGGACTCCAACGGTGGTGGCGGCACCATCACCAACGGTGACACCCAGTGGATGACCGCGGGCTCGGGCCTCCTGCACATCGAGGCGCCGCCGGAGTCGCTCGTCATGTCCGGCGGCCTCTTCCACGGCCTCCAGCTGTGGGTGAACCTCCCGGCCAAGGACAAGATGATGGCCCCGAGGTACCAGGACATCCGCGGTGGCACGGTCCAGCTGCTGAGCACCCCGGACGGCGGCGCGCTGCTGCGCGTCATCGCCGGTGAGCTCGACGGTCATCAGGGCCCCGGCATCACGCACACGCCGATCACCATGGTGCACGCGACCGTGGCGCCCGGCGCCGAGATCACGCTCCCGTGGCGCGAGGACTTCAACGGCCTCGCGTACGTCCTCGCCGGGCGCGGCAGCGTCGGTACGGACCGCCGTCCGGTGCACACCGGGCAGACCGCCGTGTTCGGCAAGGGCGGCTCGCTGACCGTGCGCGCGGACGAGAAGCAGGACTCCCACACCCCGGACCTGGAGGTCGTCCTCCTCGGCGGACAGCCCATCCGTGAGCCCATGGCCCACTACGGCCCCTTCGTGATGAACACCCGCGAGGAGCTCCAGCAGGCCTTCGAGGACTTCCAGAAGGGCCGGCTCGGGACGATCCCCGCCGTGCACGGGATGTCCGAGGGCGGGCTGTAAGCCTTCGCCGTACGAGTCACGGGAAAGCCCCGTCCGGTCCACCGGACGGGGCTTTCCCGTGCGCGCGTGCTGTTCGGCATGCCCGCCCGGGGCGCGGCCGGTAGCTTGTCGTCCAGACGTGTTGGCGGGGTCGTCACATCCCGGCTCTTCTCTTCCGGGCCACCGCAACTCACCTGCTAGGAGCGCTCCATGCTCACCTCGACGAATGTTCCGGGCGGGCCGAACTGGCTCGACCTGGGGACACCGGACATCGACGCCGCCGTCGCCTTCTACGAGGGCACGTTCGGCTGGCAGTTCCAGTCCGCGGGACCGGAGGCCGGGGGCTACGGCTTCCTGCAGAAGGACGGCAAGACCCTGGCCGCCGTCGGCCCGCTGACCGAGGAGGGGGCGTCGTCCGCCTGGACGGTCTACTTCCGCACCCTGGACGCCGACGCCACCGCGAAAGCGGTGGAACAGGCCGGCGGCACGGTCCGCTTCCCGCCCACGGACATCTTCACCGAAGGGCGGATGGCCGGCTTCACGGACCCCGCGGGCGCCGAGTTCGCCGTGTGGGAAGCCCGGGACATGGACGGCCTGGAGGTCGTCAACGAGCCACGCACCCTCAGCTGGATCGAGCTCTACACCACGGACGCCGCGGCGGCGAAGGACTTCTACCGCGCCGTCCTGTCGTGGGAGATGCGTGACATGCCCATGGGCCCGGACGTCGTCTACACCATCGCCGGGCCCGCGGGCGGCGGCGAGGCAACCATGCACGGCGGCATCATGCAGCTCCCGGCGGAGCACATGCAGCGTGGCTCGTCCTCCGAATGGCACCCGTACTTCGAGGTCGAGAACTGCGACACGGTGGTGGCCAGGGCCCAGGAGCTGGGCGCGACGGTCATCATCCCCGCCGTCGACGCCGATGGCGTCGGACGCCTCGCCATGCTCCTCGACCCGTTCGGAGCGCCCTTCGCCGTGATCACCAGCGAAACGGCCTGAACCGAGCTGCTCAGCGCCGGTCGCTGACGCCGTGTCACCCGGGCGGGCCCTCCCCACAGGACGGCCCGCCCGCTGCGTGTTCGGGTGGAAGCGTGCAGCTACTCCCCGAAGGCGCCCGGCGGCTGGCCGCGTGGTGCGTCGTGATCCTGCTCGTCGCCGGTGTGGCGTGGGTCGGGATCCGGCTGTGCGGGGAGTTCCGAACGGCGGTGGTGCCGGTGCTGCTCGCCCTGCTCGGCACCGCGCTGCTCAGGCCGCTGTTCCGGCAGTTGGTGAAGGTACGGGTCAACCGGTCGCTCGCCGCCGGGCTCACCTGTGTGGGTGTGGTCGTGGTCGTCGGCGGCGCCGTCTACATCGTCGTCGCCGCGCTCATCGACACCGGCGACCAGATCGTTGCCTCGCTCAAGCAGGCGGCGAAGTCCGTCGCCGAACACTTCGGTGCGGCGGGCACGTCCCTCGACGACCTCGCCTCCAACTCCAAGGAACTGCTGACCAAGTTCGGCGGCACGGCCGCGTCCAATGTCATCAGCGGCGTGAGCGTCGTGGGCGAGTCCATCGCCGTGGCCGTACTGGCGCTGCTGCTCGTCTTCTTCTTCCTGCGGGACTCGCACCGGGCGGCCGACACGCTTCGATCGCTGGCGCCGCGCGGCACCTCCGACACGGTCGAAGCCATGGCCCGGCGCGCCTTCCAGGCCGTCGAGGGCTTCATGCGCGGGACGACGATCATCGCGCTCATCGACGCCCTCTGCATCACCATCGGGTTGCTGATCCTGCGCGTCCCGGGCGCGGTGGGGCTGGGTGCGCTCGTCTTCGTGACCGCGTACATCCCGTATCTCGGCGCGTTCCTCTCCGGCTCGGTGGCCGTGCTGGTGGCGCTCGCGGACCGCGGGTTCGTCATCGCGCTGTGGGCGCTCGGGGTCGTCCTCGCCGTGCAGGTCCTGGAGGGGCATGTGCTGCAGCCGATGATCCAGAGCCGGACCGTGCAGATGCATCCGGCGGTGGTGATGCTCACGATCACGGGGGGCGCGTCCGTCGCCGGAATCCTGGGCATGCTGCTCGCCGTCCCGCTGACGGCGGCCGCGTTCGGGGTCTTCTCGGAGCTGCGTACGCGTTACGCCTCGCCGGACGGCTCAGCGGGCTCGTAGAACTCGAACCAGATGCTCTTCCCCTCGCCCCGCGGGTCCACGCCCCACGATTCCGCGAGGAGCTCCACGAGCACCAATCCCCGGCCGGAGGAGGCCAGTTCGCCGGGATAGCGCCGGTGGGGCAGGTCGTCGCCGGCGTCGGTGACCTCGACCCGCATCCGCCGCTTGCCCGGATCGCCCGTTATTTCGGCGACGAGCAGCGCGTCGGCGTCGGTGTGCACGAGGACGTTGGTGACCATCTCCGAGACGAGCAGGACCGCGGAGTCGAGCTGGTCCTCGCAGGCCCAGTCGTGGAGGAGTTCCCGCAGCTGCTGGCGGGCTCCGGCGATCCGCTCGGGCTCGGCCTGCGCCACGGTCAGCACCGTGCGCCGCATCGGCGGCAGTACGGCGGTGGCCGTGTCGCCGCAGCCGCAGCCCGGCCCCACGCGGCACAGCAGCAGTACGGCGATGTCATCCTCGCGCCGGTCGGCCAGCGGCCCGGTGGTGTGGTGCGAGGAGGGCCCGTGCACGGCTTGGACCAGGGCGTCGGCGAGAGACTCCATGTCGCCGTCGTGGGCTTCGAGGGTCCGGCGGATGCGCCGCCAGCCGGTGTCGAGGTCGTGGCCGCCGGTCTCGATCAGCCCGTCGGTGCAGAGCAGCATGGTTTCGCCGGGCTCCAGGACGAGCCGGGTCGTCGGGTAGTCGGCGTCCGGGTCGATGCCGAGCGGCAGCCCGCCCGCGGTCAGCCGCATCAGCACGGTTCCGTCGGCCATGCGTATCGCGGGGTCCGGGTGTCCGGCGCGGGCGATGTCGAGCGTCCCGGTCGTCGGGTCGACCTCGACGTACAGACAGGTCGCGAAGCGCAGGTCGGCGTCGTCGCCCCCGTCGGGCCCGCCGCCGCGCGCGCCGTCGTTCGTACCGCCGCCGCTCGACCCGTACGTCACCGAGTCCGTGACCCCGTACAGGAACCGTGAGGCCCGGGAGAGCACCGCGTCCGGGCGGTGGCCTTCGGAGGCGTAGGCGCGCAGGGCGATGCGGAGCTGGCCCATCAGGCCGGCCGCGCGGACGTCGTGGCCCTGGACGTCGCCGATGACGAGGGCGAAGCGGCCGGTCGGGAGCGGGATCATGTCGTACCAGTCGCCGCCGACCTGGAGCCCGCCACCGGTGGGCACGTAGCGGGCGGCGACGGTCATGCCCGGGATCTCGGGGCCCAGGGTGGGCAGCATCGAGCGCTGGAGGCCGTCGGTCAGTTCCCGCTCGGTCTCGGCGGCTCCGGCGCGCGAGAGGGCCTGCGCGAGCATGCGGGCGACGGTCGTCAGAACCGAGCGCTCGTCGGGCGTGAAGCTGACGGGGTACGTGAAGGCCGCCATCCACGCGCCCATGGTGCGCCCCGCCACGGTGAGCGGCAGGAAGGCCCAGGACTGCCGGCCGAAGGTCCGGGCCAGCGGCCAGGAGGCCGGGTAGCGCTCTTTGTAGTCCTCGGGGGAGGAGAGATAGACGGCACGGCCCGTACGGACGACTTCCGCGGCCGGATAGTCCGTGGTCAGGGACATGTGCGAGAAGGGGCCCTCGGCCCCCGGCCGGTGCCCGTGGTGGCCGATGATCGTCAGCCGGTCGCCCTCCGCGCCGAAGACGGCGAGCCCGTCCGGCGAGAACCCGGGCATCGACAGGCCGGCCGCGACCCGCAGCACCTCCGCCGTGGACCGCGCCTCGGCGAGCGCGCGCCCCGCGTCCAGCAGGAACGCCTCCCGCGAGCGGCGCCAGTCCCCGGTGACGGGGGTGCGCGCGGCGGCGCCCGGCGGCTGCTCGGTGACCTCCTGGAGGGTGCCGATCAGCTCGTACTCCCCGGTCGTCGGGTCGATGATCGGCTTGGAGCGGCTGCGGACGGTGCGGATCACCCGGCCGTGCGCGTCCATGATCCGCATCCGGGCCTCGGCGAGGGTGCCCTCAGCGACGGCGAGCTGCACGATCCCGTCGATCTCGTTCCAGTCGACGGGATGGAAATGGGCGCGCGTCCCCGCCTCGGTGAGTGTCGCGGGCTCCGGGGGCAGCCCGATGAGCCGTGCGGCTTCGGCGTCGAAGGTGACCAGCCCCGCGGCGTTGTCCCAGCGCCACAGGCCGGTCGCGAGGGCGGCCAGGACGTCCCCCACGCCGGGCAGGGGCTCACCAGTGCGCATTGCCCCACTGTATGAAGAGTTGATCGATACCTGCCACCGAGAGTATAGGGAGTGGCGATCACGGGGTGCCCGGTACCCTTGGGGGGTCCGGGCCTCGGCCCCGACGTTTCACGTGAAACAGACCCGGATGAGCAGATCCGGATCATCAGCCCCCAATCCGCGAAGACTGGATGATCGACGATGCATCGGTACAGGTCCCACACCTGCGGCGAGCTCCGCGCCTCTGACGTCGAAAGCGACGTCCGGCTGAGCGGCTGGCTGCACAATCGCCGAGACCTGGGCGGCATCCTCTTCATCGATCTGCGCGACCACTACGGCATCACGCAGCTGGTCGCCCGCCCCGGCACGCCCGCCTACGAGGCCCTCGACAAGCTCTCCAAGGAGTCGACGGTCCGCATCGACGGCAAGGTCGTCTCGCGCGGCACGGAGAACGTGAACACGGACCTGCCCACCGGCGAGATCGAGGTCGAGGTGAGCGAGGTCGAGCTGCTCGGCGCGGCCGCCCCGCTCCCGTTCACGATCAACGCGGAGGACGGGGTCAACGAGGAGCGGCGCCTGGAGTACCGCTTCCTGGACCTGCGCCGCGAGCGCATGCACCGCAACATCCTGCTGCGTACGGCCGTGATCTCGGCGATCCGTCACAAGATGACGGCGCTGGGCTTCAACGAGATGGCGACGCCGATCCTGAGCGCGACCTCCCCCGAGGGCGCCCGCGACTTCGTGGTCCCCTCCCGTCTGAACCCGGGCAAGTTCTACGCCCTCCCCCAGGCTCCGCAGCAGTTCAAGCAGCTGCTGATGATCTCCGGCTTCGACCGCTACTTCCAGATCGCGCCCTGTTTCCGCGACGAGGACGCGCGCGCGGACCGCTCGCCGGGCGAGTTCTACCAGCTCGACGTCGAGATGAGCTTCGTGGAGCAGGAAGACGTCTTCCAGCCCATCGAGAAGCTCATGACGGAACTCTTCGAGGAGTTCGGGAACGGCCGTCATGTGACGTCCCCCTTCCCGCGCATCCCGTTCCGCGAGGCGATGCTGAAGTACGGCTCCGACAAGCCGGACCTGCGGGCCCAGCTGGAGCTCGTCGACATCACCGACATCTTCGAGGGCTCCGAGTTCAAGGCCTTCGCGGGCAAGCACGTACGCGCCCTACCGGTGCCGGACGTGTCCTCGCAGCCCCGGAAGTTCTTCGACCAGCTCGGTGACTTCGCGGTCTCGCAGGGCGCGAAGGGCCTGGCCTGGGTCCGTGTCGCCGAAGACGGCTCGCTGACGGGCCCGATCGCGAAGTTCCTGACGGAGGAGAACGTCGCGGAGCTGACGAAGCGCCTGTCGCTCTCCGGCGGCCACGCGGTCTTCTTCGGCGCGGGCGAGTTCGACGAGGTCTCGAAGATCATGGGCGCGGTGCGGGTGGAAGCCGCCAAGCGCGCCGGTCACTTCGAGGAGAACGTCTTCCGGTTCTGCTGGGTCGTCGACTTCCCGATGTACGAGAAGGACGAGGACGGGAAGATCGACTTCTCGCACAACCCCTTCTCGATGCCGCAGGGCGGCCTGGAGGCCCTGGAGACCCAGGACCCGCTGGACATCCTCGGCTGGCAGTACGACATCGTCTGCAACGGCGTCGAGCTGTCCTCCGGCGCGATCCGGAACCACGAGCCCGAGATCATGCTCAAGGCCTTCGAGATCGCGGGCTACGACCGTGAGACCGTCGAGGCGCAGTTCGCCGGCATGCTCCGCGCCTTCCGCTTCGGCGCTCCGCCGCACGGCGGCATCGCCCCGGGTGTCGACCGCATCGTGATGCTGCTCGCGGAGGAGCCGAACATCCGCGAGACGATCGCGTTCCCGCTCAACGGCAACGCGCAGGACCTGATGATGGGCGCGCCGACGGAGCTGGACGAGACACGTCTGCGGGAGCTGCACCTCTCCGTGCGGAAGCCGCAGCCGAAGTAGTTCTTCGCGTGAGGGTGGCTCGGAACCGACGCCGGTTCCGGGCCACTTTGCATGAGCGGGCGAAACCACAGTCCTTACCCACGTCATTGACAGGTTGCGTCCCTAGCGTCCGGCGCATGACTGAGACCCAAGGACCGGCGCACAAACGGAACATGACGCGACGCAAGGTCGTCGTCGCAGGTGGAGCGGCCGTCGCGGCCGTGGGCGTGGGCGGCGGCATCGCCGTGAACGCGTTCGCGGGCGAGACGAGCAGCGACACCTCGTCATCGTCGTCGAGCGCCGAGACGTGTTACAAGCTCACCACGGAGACCACTGAGGGCCCGTACTACATCGACGCGGACAAGATCCGCCAGGACATCACCGAGGACCAGGAGGGCATACCCCTGACCCTCAAGCTCAAGGTGATCGACGCGGAGACCTGCAAGCCCGTCAAGAACGCGGCCGTCGACATCTGGCACTGCACGGCGATGGGCGTGTACTCCGGCTACGAGGCGATGAGCAACGGCAGTGGTGGCGGCGCTCCGTCGGGCGCCCCCACGGACGCGCCCTCCGGCATTCCGACCGGCGAACCCCCGTCCGGCGCCCCCTCCGGCGGCACGGGCGGCGGCCACTCCGAGCCCACCGACGACGAGCGGTACCTGCGCGGCACCTGGAAGACCGACAAGCACGGCTACGTCACCTTCAAGACGATCTTCCCGGGCTGGTACCAGGGCCGCTGTGTGCACATCCATGTGAAGGTCCACGTGGACGGCGAGTGGACCTCCGCCGGTTACGAGGGCGGCCACACCTGCCACACCGGCCAGTTCTTCTTCGACGAGAAGTCGGTCCTGGCGTCGGCGGAGGTGTCCCCGTACTCCACGAACACCACCACCCGCACGACCCTCACCGAGGACACGATCTACCCGCAGAACGGCCATGAGGGCGGCCTGCTGTACCTCAAGTACAACAAGAAGAACATCGCCGAGGGCGTCCACGCCCACCTGACGATGGGCGTCGCCCCGGACGAGACCCACGACAGCACGGACACACAGCCGAGCGCGTCGGCTTCGGCGTCGTAGCCGTCGGTACGCACACCAGGGCGCCCGGGACTGCTGAAGTTCCGGGCGCCCCTTGGCGGTTTTGCTGCGCGGTGGCCCGCTACTTCGCCACGTACTGCGTGAGGATCGCCGGGACTTCGTAGATGTCGACGCCCTTGGTGAAGGTCTTCTCGACGGGGGCCGCGGTGCCGGAGATCCAGATCTTGAGCTCGGCGTCGAGGTCGAAGGTGCCGGCGGTCTCCACCGAGAAGTGGGTGATGCTGCGGTACGGGATGGAGTGGTACTCCACCTTCTTGCCGGTGATGCCCTGCTTGTCGACGAGGATGAGGCGGCGGTCGGTGAACAGGATGCTGTCGCGTATCAGCAGATACGCGGCGTGCACCTGCTCGCCCTGGCCCAGCAGGCGCGCGTAGTCCTGCCGGCACAGGCGCACCGCCGACCAGCGCGGCTCGCTACGGGCGCCGGTGGTCGAAGGCAAGAACGTACGAGTCAGGCCTGATCCGGGGTATCTTCCGCAGCCTCGGGGTTCCCGACGAACAGGTCCTCGGCAGCGGTGGCCGTCAGGGCGCGGTCGAACCAGAGGGCGAGAGTGTCGAGATCGGTGCAGGAGGTGATGCGGTCGCGGGTGTCCTCGGGGACGGAGACCCCGTGCTTGTCCAGCACGCGCAGAATCAGCGAGGCCCGATCTTCGGCCTTGCCTTCGGCCTTCCCTTCGAGGTAGGCCGTCTCGCGAACGGTGCCCCGGCCCGGGAAGTAGCTGACGAAACTCAAGATTTCCCTCCACTTGTCTCCGGCGGGGGTGGCCCCCAGACCGACTTCCACGAACTCGTAGTAGTACTCGGCAGACTTTCCGTCCATTGACTGAAGGACGCGGGCCAGTGGATCCAGTATGGCCGTACCCTCCGTGCTGCGACCGTGTACGACGGCGGAAAAGGCCGCCATCGCGACGTTCTCCGCCACGGCCCTCCGTTCCGTGATCACTGGTAGGTTGTCCGGCCCGACGACCAGAGGGTGTGTGGTCTGCGCGGTCCAGCCCCGAGCCCCGCAGGAGAAGGGGCCCGTCGCCCATTTCGCCGTGCCCCGGTCCTGGCAGACGACGAGTAGCAGTACCGGTAGGCGGTATTTCGCCCAGAGGTACGACACGTAGTACGCCCAGCTCGACTCCTTGTCCGCGTCTCGACGGCCCTGCGCCTCAATGGCGAGCAGGAAACCGTCTCCGTCGGACGGACCGATGCGCAGCACGCTGTCCACTCGTCGTTCGAGAGGGCGTAACTCCGTTGCGTCGGGCGTGAGTACGTCCACTGTTGCCTTCTCCGGCAGCGGGATGCCCAGGATTCCGAAGACGGGCGTGAGGATCTCCGGTCGCTCCTGGAAGATCCGGTGCGAGGCCTCGTGGGCTGATGTGACCATGTGGGGAACCTAGATGGATCAAGGGCCGGACTGGCAGCCGATGGAATGGGATCACTCTTTCGGGGGTGGAAGGAACGTTCACGCCGTCGCGGCCAGTTCGCACCAGATGTACTTGCCGGTGCCGACGATGTTCTTGGTGTCCCTTTGAGGGACCCAGCCCCAGGTGTCGGCGCAGGTGCGGATCAGGATCAGGCCGCGGCCCGTTTCGGCGTCCGGGGTGGTGCCGTCGGGCGGGCGCGGCGGTGTGGGGTCCGCGTCCCAGACGCCGATGCGCAGGGCGCCGTTCTCCGCGCGGAGTTTTATGGCGGCGGGGCCCTTCGTGTGTTGTACGGCGTTGGTGACCAGCTCCGTCGCCAGCAGTTCGGCGGCTTCCGTGAAGTGGGGCAGGCCGTGGGCGGCGAGGATCAGGCGGAGGGTGCGGCGGCAGATCGTGACGGCGCGGGGGTCGTTGGGGACGTAGAGGGTGTACTCCCAGGGTTGGTCGTCGGCGGGTTCTCCGCTTTTGGGCATGCGGGACTCCTGGTCAGGGAGGGGGAGTTGGGGGTGGCTGTGGAGTTCGGGCGGTGGCATGCCGCGCCCGCCATGGCATGGCGGGGCGGTGCGCTTCCGGTGGCCCCGGGTTCCGCAGCGTGTGCGTCGCGTCACTGACGGTAGGGCAACAATTTATGCTGAGGCAAGCTGTTGGCGTAATCTCGAACCCGAACGGGTTGGGGCAACAAGGCCTGCAATCAATGCTGTTGGCGAGAGGGGGAGCGGGTGACGCTGAGGAGTCAGCCAACCGCTCGTCAGGTCCGACTGGGTGCTGAGCTGCGCAAACTGCGAGATGCGGCAGGCATGACGGCCCGGGAGGTGGCGGGGCTCCTGGGATCCAACTCGGCCCAGATGAGCCAGATGGAAGCAGGCAACGCGGGTGCCAGCGAGGAGCGTGTCCGTCGGCTGGCCGCCCACTACGCCTGTACAGACACGGAGCTGATCGACGCCCTGGTGGAGATTGCGACGGATCGAACCCGAGAGTGGTGGGAGGAGTACAGGGGCGTTCTGCCCCCTGCGTTCCTGGATCTGGCGGAGCTGGAACACCATGCGACGTTCATCCAGGTGATCGGTACTGCGCACGTCCCCGGACTGCTCCAGACCGAGGAGTACGCACGTGCAGTGTTCGCGTACTGGCGCCCGGAACTCCCGGCGAGCGAGCTGCAGCCGAGGGTGGATCACCGAATGCGTCGCAGGGCAGTACTCGCCCGGGAGGACGCAGCCCCTTATTCGGCGGTGCTGCATGAGTCCGTGCTGCGTACGCGTGTCGCCGATCGGCGCGTCGCCCGGGCTCAACTCGACGAAATCCTGAAGGAGTCGGAGCGTCCCCATGTCACCGTGCGCGTGATTCCGTTCGACGTGGACGGCTTCGCCGGGGCAAGTTCATCGCTGGTGTACGCAGGTGGGCGCGTACCTGTGCTGGACACGGTTCAGAGAGACACACCGTACGGCTCCGCCTTCCTGGATGCCGCTGCTCAACTCCAGTCCATGCGAACACTCTTCCGTAAGGTGGAGTCGGCATCCCTGGATCCCGCCCAGTCGCGGGACTACATCCATGGACTGGCGAAGGAGTTGTAAGGCGTGACCGAGTGGCAGAAATCCTCGTTCTCCGGCGGTGCGGACGGCAACGAGTGCGTAGAACTCGCCCACGGCAACGGCACGTTGCTGCTCCGTGAAAGCGACCAGCCCGCCCGAATACTCCCCCTCTCCCGAGACGGCCTCGCCGCCCTGCTCCAGCAGATCCGCGCGGACCGTACATGAGCGACGACGAGTTCGCCCGCGTTCTCGAAGCCGTCCTTCGGGACCTCCGCGCCCAGTGCTCCGTACAACCGGACGTACGCGAGCCCGAGGACGACTATCCCGGCGTCATACTCTGGGCCCCCGACGGCTCCGGTCAGGGCGTGTACGGGGAGCCGGACGACCGGCCCGGTGTGCGGCTCGCCGAGGTCGCGGACCAGGCGCAGGACTGGGCGGTGGAAGCCCTCTGTGCGGCGGGGGAACCGGCGGTCTGGCCGCACTGTCCCGAACATCCGAACACGCACCCGCTGAACGCGATCCCCATCAAGGGGGAAGCCGTATGGGTCTGCCCGAGGACCGGGGCCGTGGTGGCCCGCATCGGCATGCTCGCGCCTCGCCGCACGTGAGCGTCACACCCTCGGCGCCACCACCAGGCTGGAGCAGTGCTCCCGCATCGACTCCGTCACGTTCTGCGGGCGGCCGCGCAGGTCCGACAGCATGATGGCCGGGAGCACCAGCGGGTTCGGCTGGCCGGTGGTCAGATGGGTCGTGCGGCGGGGGACGACGGTGACCCAGGGGTGGCCCGGGGTGCTCGGGCGCACGCCCGCGATGTTCGCCCAGGAGATGAAGCCGAAGCGGACGTAGGTCACGCCCTCGTCCGAGAGGATCAGCGGGGGGCGGCGCCATGAGAGCAGTCGTTTGACGAGGGGGTAGAGCCCCGCGAAGGCTCCCAGCACGAACGAGCTGGCGGCGCTCCCCGGGAGCCAGCCCATCTTCGGGACGTACTCCTTCAGGAGGCCCACGACGATGACCGGCGTGACGACCAGCCCGAGGACCAGCAGCAGCCCCAGCCACTGCGCCACCACCCGCGACGCCGGCCAGCGGTACTTCGTCACCGGCCCGTCGCCCGTCGGGGGAGCGAGTAGGGCCGCCGGTCTCGGATTCGGTGGCAGCAGGCGGGCGTCCTCGGCGGGACTGGCCGGAGCGGTGGGTTCCAGGGTGACCAGCAGGTCGCCGCGGCCGCCGTCCTCGGTCGGCGCGCCGCGGCCCGGGACCCGTACGACCGTCCCGTATTCGCAGCCGATCGGCACCCGCACTCCCACCCAGTCGCCCGACAGCCGAAGGGAGACCGTGTTGCCCGATGCTCGTTCGGCGTGGCTGATCGCCAGCGTGGTCAGGAGGTCGTCACCGGAGCGGGTCAGGTCGGGGTCGGTGTCGACGTGTACGGTCACCAGCAGGTCGCCGGGGCGCCCGCCACCGGGACCTGCCCAGCCCTCCCCCTCCAGCCGGACGATCTCGCCGTCCGCGGCACCGGGGCGCAGGCGCGTGCTCAGCGAGCGGTGGCCTGCCGCCTCACCCGTGCCGTGGCACGTGCCGCACTCCTCGTCGTCGATCTTGCCGACGCCCTCGCACGGGGCGCACCGCAGCGGCACGCGGAGCGAGACCGTCGCGCCCTTCAGCGCCTCGCGGAACGGGACGACTGCCTCAGCGCGGATGTCGCGGCCGCGCTCGCCCGCGGCGAGGTTGCGGGCGAAGTAGAAGTTGCTCGCCTGGTCGCTGGTACGGCATCCCGGTTCGGGTTTGCGGTCGCGGACCAGCTCGCCCGCGACGGTGTCGAAGATGGCGCCGAGCCGCAGTCCCTCTCCCTGCCCGGGTATGCCGCGCTCAACGACATCGACGAGGTATTTGGTGAAATAGGTCTGCGGCTGCTCGACCTCATCAGCTGACTCGAACCAGGCGGTCGAGAATTCACCGCTCGCCATCATCAGGAATGAGCCGGGCTTGGGCGGCAATGTTCCGGTACCCGACAGAGTGCCCTCACGCGGCCCCGCCAGCCCGGCGAAGCAGCAGTCCAGGATGGCTATCTTGATGGCGGCCCTGCTGGCTCTGAACGCACGGCGTACCTGGTCGAAGGCCAGGCTGCTCGTCGTACGCAGAGCGGCGTCCACATTCGACTCGCCCAGCGCGAGGCAGAGTTGGTCCTCGGCGTCGTATTGTCCGTGGCCGACGTAGTAGAAGAGCGCGACATCGGTCACGTCCACGAAGCTCTTCACCAGCTCGTGGGGCAGCTCCCCGAGGGAACCGCGGTTGGGCACCACGAGCAGTCGCTCCTCCGGCCATCCGCACAACGGACCGGTCAGCAGCCCGTGCAGCCGGTCCAGACTGTGTCGGGCGGCCGGGACGGGTGGCAGTTCGGCGTAGTCCCACGTGCCGACGAGAACCGCTCGGGAACGGGAGAAGTCGCCGTCGAGCGCGTCAGCCATGCAGCGCCTCGTCGATGAGGCGCAGGGCGTCATCGGCATTGGCGGCGGTGATGACGAATTCACGGTCGCCCGTCTTGACCGTCACCGAAACGTCGGTGCGGCGGGACTTGATGAATTCGGGCAGCGTCCGGATGGCGACCACCAGTACGCCGCCGCTCGCCGCTGTCACTTGGAGAAAGTCCCAGACGCCCAGCTCTCCGGGACCGGGAGTACCCGGGAGCTGTTCGACATCGAGATGTCCGTGTCTGCGGAGATGTTCGCGCAGTGACCTGGTTTCGGCCCGGTCCGACACTGAAATCGCAACTGTGACCATGACGAGTCCCCCGGCTTCCGTCCTGCGATCAATGATGGCGCGCAAAGTCCGACTGGTAACTCCCTGGATTTCACGCCACCATGACTCACGATCAGTTTGCCAGGGCAGTGTGCCTCGCGTCGGCGAAGTTGTCGATCAGCAAACCCACGAGACCGAGGAGGCACCGCCATGTCGTCGGCGTCCGGCACGATCGTGATCCACCGGGGCGTGGAGCCCGAATTCATCGCCAGCGCCTTCAAGGTGAGGATCGACGGTGTCGTCGCGGGACGGATCAGAGTCGGCGCCACGGTCGAGTTCCCGGTCACCCCTGGCACCCACCAACTCCAGCTGACCATCGCCTGGTACGCCAGTCTCCCTCTGTCCGTCGACGTCCGCCCCGGCGAGCGGCACGAGTTGACGGCGGGAATCGGTGCGTACCTCGCCTCATTCTTCCGGCCCAAGCGCTATCTCGTCCTCACCGAGTGACGAGAACCGGCCTGGCACCCCACCCCGGCAACCTCCCGACCGAGCTGGCGGCCACGACCGGTGCCGGGGTGCTTACCTCGTAGGGCTCGTGGGAGGGATCAGTCGCGGCGGCCCCGTGCGTGTTTTCCACGGGGCCGCCTGAAGAGGCTGAGCAGGGACTTGCGTGGCGGGGGTGCCGGGGCCGGATCCGGTGGCACGGCAGGCGGCTGAACCTCTGGAACAGGCAGCTGAACCTCTGGAAAGGGAGTGATCAGCAGGCGCCTGCCCCGTGTGCGGGATGCCGGGGCGGGGAGCGTCTGTACGCCCGTGCCGTGATCGGTGGCGTAGTACGAGGGCGCGTTGGCGCCCGATGCATACGGGTCGGGGTAGCCGCTGTACGAGTCGTCGCCGTACGAGTCGTAGCCGTACGGGGCGGCATGGTCGTACGAGACCGGGTGACCGTCGTACGCGGCCGAGTAGCCGCCGAACCAGGCGGAGGAGTCGTACTGCGTGCCTGGGTCCGTGAAGTCCGCGATGAGCGCGTGCGGCGCGAGGCTGGTCCACGGAGGCAGGCCGATGGTGGCCTGATCGGTCACCGCCGGAGCGGCGTTGGCGGGAGCAGCGGCGGTGGACAGCTGCACGGCCGCCGACTCCCGGGCCCTCGTTTCGTTGAGTGTCGTCGTGAGCGCGGCGAGTCGGTCGCGGGC
Organism: Streptomyces albiflavescens; assembly: GCF_014645835.1. Classification (GTDB taxonomy): domain Bacteria; phylum Actinomycetota; class Actinomycetes; order Streptomycetales; family Streptomycetaceae; genus Streptomyces; species Streptomyces albiflavescens. The sequence goes on along the minus strand of NZ_BMMM01000006.1, from coordinate 95,198 downwards.
TGCTGCCGCGTCGCCCTCCAGGAGCTTGAGGCGGGCGGTGAGACGAGCCTGTTGGGCTCGGTGGGACTCCTTCTGACGACGGCGCTCTTCGTCGCGTTTGGCCGCCACGGCCTGGACCTGCGGCGTGAGCCAGGCCGTGTACGCGCGATAGGCGTCCAGGCGTTCGTCCACCATGAAGCGTTCGTGCAGGGAGGGAGCGCAGAGCCGGAGCATGTCGACGTAGCCGAGCAGGAAGGCCTGGCGGTCCTCCCTGGACAGGGGGCGGCCGTCCCGCGCCAACAGGTCGAGGAGCAGGTCGACTTCCCGGCGGTCGGGTGTCCGGGTGCCGTTGGCGATGGCTGCCAGATCGGCCGGGGTCAGCTCCTTGCCACGTGCTCCGTCAGATCCGCTGTCAGGGGGCAACTGCCGCAGTCGGACGCTGATGTCGTCGAAGTCTCCGCCCAGCGGGGTGAAGACGCGTCCGCGCAGCTCGGAGGCGAACCGCTGGGCGGACGCGGTGCCCGCGGTCGGCTCGGACGTCGCTTCCAGCTTGGCCGCCCGCCACAGCGCCTCGATTCTGGAGCAGATGTTCTGCTCCTCCTCGGGCGTGGACGGGTGCGCGCTGTTCATCCGTACGAGCGCGACGACTACGGCGTGCAGCGTCTCCCAGGTGGTCAGACGCTTGGCTCTGACGATCTCGGAGATCGTCGTACGGCTCGCGGTGCCCGGGAGTTCGTTCTTGTCGCTCGCGCCGATGAACTGCTCGACAGCACGCAGCGACGGGCCCTTGGCGGCCAGCCGTAGCGCGCTGATCTCGCGCGCCAGCCGGTGCAGCGCACCCTGTGGCTGTTGCTCATCCGGCGACCCTGCCGTCATGGTCGCGGTACCCCCGCTGTGTCGGACGCGATGTCAGATCTGTGTCAGATCGATGGGGCCCGAGCATCCCATATGTCAGCCGTTCGTCAGACGGTGTGAGGGGGCGTGCGTCAGAGCGCATCGATGGAAGTTCTGCCCCGTCAGAGGCGTCAGTGCCCGCCCCCGAGGGTGTCGACTGGAAGAACCGGCTGCTCAGCGACGGCCGGTCCTGCCGAGACCGGGCCGTGCTTCCTGCTGCCCGCCGGTCCGCGACGGCCCGGTCTCTCCCACCCACTTCATTCAAAGGGGCGATATGTTCAAGCTAAGGCAGACGTGTGCGCGTGGGGTGCTTCCTGGCCGAAGCGGTGGCTGTGCGGCGCCACTGCGGTACCGTTTGGTCCTTTGTGCGCTTCTGGTGGCATGCCTGCCCGTCGGGCCGGCGGCAGCCGCTCCCACGCCACCTCCTCCGGCGAGGGCGACGGCGACGGTCACGGCGACCGCGCCTGCGGTTCCGCGGGGCGCGACGAGCGGACATTCACTCGTACGGGACGCCCTGCCGGAGTTCCTCGGCTCGCTCGGGGCGGGTGTCCTGCTCGCGCTCGCAGGGGCCGGTGTCAAACGATTCCGCGCCCGTCGAGCCCGAGTGGAGGACGGGGCCCAGGTCGAGGATCGATCAGGCCCCGTCGGGTGAGCCGCAGGCCCGGTCAGGTGTCGTACGTGCCGTCCCACGGCTCGCCGAAGCCGAGGCGGTCCGGGTAGAGCTCGGCCCAGGCCTCGCCCTCGTCCTCTCCCGTCACCAGGCCGAACAGCACGCCGTCGACGGTGAGTTGGAAGGGGTGGATCGCGATGTCCGTGTAGGAGCGGCGCGGGAGGCTGCGCAGGAGCTTCGCCAGGTGGACCCGGGCGCGGGAGAGCACCGAGTCGTCACCGTGCGGGTCGCGCTGCTGTTCGGCCCAGGTGCCGGCGCACCAGATCTCCGAATCGCGGTAGCTGCCCGCGGAGTCGAAGGTATGGAGCACCACGTAGAGGCGCTTGTGCTCTTCCCAGCCGTCGTCGGGACGGAACCCTTCGGGGAAGGCATACGTGATCGACGCCAGGAACTGACCGTCCGCGTACCGTCCGATGGTCTCGGTGCGGTGCTTCGGCTCGTAGGCGATCGGAATGAGCTCGGGGACTGGGACTGCCATGGCGGAAACCATACGGGTGGGTGAGGACATGTCAGCGTCGGGGGCCACCCCCGGACCGGCTGCCGCGACAGCCCGGAAATGGTTCGTGCCGGCTTCGGCTTCGGCGGAGCAGTCGTCCGTACGACGACGAGGGCGCCCGGGACGTGAAGTCCCGGGCGCCCTGCGGCAGGTGAGGTGCCTCAGGAGAGGGACCTGTATCCGCCCCACCCGGTCGCGATCGCCGTACGCGAACCGAACGACCCCCTGCCGTCTCCGCTGTTGCGGTACAGGTTGCCGCTGGTGTCGCGGGAGACCAGGTCGGCCTTGCCGTCGTCGGTGATGTCGCCGACGCCGACGACGGCGTTGTAGGAGCCACCCCAGTCGGTGAACACCTTCGCGCGGGCCGCGAAGGTACCGTCGCCCTTGCCGTCGTAGCGGTAGAGGGTGTTCGCGGTGTCCTGGGCGAGCAGGTCGGCCTTGCCGTCGCCGGTGATGTCGCCGACGCCGACGATCTTCTTGTAGCCCTTCCAGCTGTCGTAGAGCTTCACGCGGGCGGCGAGCTTGCCGTCGCTCGTGCCTTTGTAGAGGTAGACGGTCCCGGTCGACGCGTTGCGCGCGATGAGATCCGGGCGGCCGTCGCCGCTCACGTCACCGGGCGAGGTGAGCGCGTTGTACTGGGTCCAGCCGCTGGTGGCGAGGGTCGTGTACGACGTCGACGGCGTGACCGCCTTGCCGCAGCCCGGCTTGTACAGGCGCAGCGCCCCGCTGCTGTACCGCACCAGGACGTCGTTGCAGCGGTCGCCGTTCAGGTCGCCGAAGGGGATCGCCGTGATGGTGGTGGCCCAGCCGGTGCCGGTGTACTTAGAGTTGAACTTGCCGGTGCCGGTGCCGCTGTGGAAGGTGAGGCCGCCGGAGGAGTTCAGGGTCAGCAGGTCGCCGCGGCCGTCCGGGCCGTCGGGGCTGGTGAAGTCGTGGCGTACGGCGACGCCCCGAGAGAGGAAGCCGTCGCCGCTGGCCACCGTGGTGGCGGTGGAGGTGCCGCGGCCTGTCGCCTTGAGGGTCCAGGTGAAGTGGCCGGTGGGGAAGTAACTCCCGCTCGCGGTCTTGCCGTACCAGTTGGTACTCACCCGCGCCGCGGACGCGCCGCCGGTGACCGTGAAGGTGGCCTTGCCGTTCGCACCGCTCTGGACCGAGGTGAAGGTCACGGACCAGGAGGTGACCGGGCGGGACAGCAGCCAGGAGCCCACGAAGGGCGTGTTCGGGTCGACGTAGCTGGGGACCTGCGTCTCGAAGGACGTCACGGCGGACGGGGCGATGCCGGTGGTGGCGACGTGCGTCTGCTCGTACGCGCCGACCCAGGCGACCAGACCCGTGTACTCGTCCACGGTCCAGCGGTATCGCCGGTCGGCGGCCATGCCGGTGTCGGGGACCCCGGAGGCAAGGACGCGGGTGGTACCGGTGGCCGCCTCGGTCAGGACCAGCTGGTCGGTGGCGTGGTCGTGGCGGACGGTGAAGCCGTCGCCGAGGAGCACGTCACCGGGGGTGACCGAGCGGGACGTACCGGCCTTGGAGTCGTACACGCCCGCCGAATCCGTGCCGCACGCCCAGTAGATCCAGCGGCCCGCCGCTTGGAGTTCGCTCGGCACACAGGCGAGGCCCGGGACCGTCACCGTGGCGAGGGTCTTGTCGGTGATGAGGCTGTACGAGATGAGCTGACCGGCGGTGGTGTTGGCGCTCCAGAGGGTGGGGCCGTTGAGGGCCGCGGCGCGGATGGAGCGCTTCAGCCTCTGGCCCTGCCCGAACTCGCCGACGTACTGCATCGGGGTCGAGCCGCCGGAGTTGTAGACGGCGTAGTTGTCGGAGACATCGACGATCGCGCCCTTCTCGGTGTGGAACTCCAGGGGGTTGGCGCCGATCGCGACCAGCCGGTCCGCGTTCGACAGGCCGCTGCCGCCCTCGTCGCCGTCGTAGTACGTGTCGAGGTAGACGTCCCTGGGCCCGTTGCCGAGGTTGCCCCACATCGCCGAGCAGGTGGTGCCGGTGTAGGGACACTTGGCGCTGATCGAGCCGTTCTCCGTGGCGGGGGTCGCGGTCAACTGGCCGCCGACGTTGTCGATGGTGCGCCACGAGGTGGTGTCGGAGGCGCTGGACGGGTTGTCCTCCGCGACACGCAGGCTGCCCCGGCTGAGGGCGAGCCCGGTCTTGGTGTTCTCGTACGGGGCGACCTTGAACAGCTTCTCCAGCTGCGGGGCGCCGTCCGCGCCCGGGGTGACCCGCTGGATCCACCAGTCGCTCGTGCTCGTGCCGCCCGTCACGAGGGCGTCGCCGTCGGGGGTGGCCAGCGGGGTGCCGTACGCCTTCGTCAGCAGCGTGCGGGTGGAGCTGTCACTGAGGGAGACGGAGGTGACGCCGCTGGACGTGGTGAGCACCAGCCAGTCGCCGACGAGGGTGGGGTAGCCGCCTGTGGTGGCCCCGGCGGCCACCGGGACAGTCTCCTCGGCGGTGAGGTCGGCGCGGGACTTGAGGTGCAGCCCGCCGGCGGCCGTGTACCAGCCGACGCGGTCGTCGGTGAGGACGAGTTCCGGCTCGCTCTCCAGGCCGGTGAAGACCGGGGTGAACTGCGCGGTGGCGAAGTCGATGTAGCTGACGGTGTACGTGTCGACGCCGGTGTTCGCGTCGTGGACGGCGTACGCCAGCAGGAAGCCGTTCTCGTCGCCGGTGCGCGGGGTGCTCACGTTCCAGGACCCGTCGGTCGGGTAGCCGGTCACCACGCGGTCGCGCTGTTCGCCGTCGACGAGGTCGACGAGGTGCAGCCAGTAGCCGTCCAGCTGTTCGGCGTCGACGACGCCGTTCCACTCGACCGTGACGAGCGTGTTGCCGTACGTGCCCACGTAGTCGGCCGACTGCCTCAGGTCGACGGTCCGCAACGCGCCGCCGTCCGGCGTCCACAGCGACACCGGGTCGCCGTAGGTGGCGTGCGGCAGCGCCACGGTGTCGACGGCCTGTCCGTACATGCCCGAGGCGCAGCGCATGCTGATGTCGTAGCAGGTGGTGGTGGTCGGCTTGTACACCCCGGACGGGCCCTCGATGGTGACGGTGCTGCCGTCGTCGTAGTCCGTCCACAGGAGTCCGGCGACGTTGGCCTGGCGGTGCAGGAATCCTGTCTCGCCGGCGGCGAGCAGCCGGTCGCTGCGCGGGGTGTCGAGCCGCGGATCGTCCAGGACGATCTCCGTCGTCCCGGTGGTGGAGGCGGCCGTGGTGGCTGCCTGCGCGGCGCCGCCGCCGTCCGGCGTGCCGGAGAACAGGGTGATGGTTCCGGCCACTACGGCGACCGTGAGTGCGGAGACGAGGGCGGTCGGACCGCCCCGTCTCAGGGCGTGTCTGCCCACGTGAAATGTCCCTCCCCGCGAGGGCCCCCGCCCTCGCACAAGTGAGCGGATGCTAACAAGGTCTGTCGGGGGCCCTGCGGGGAGGGCTTGCGGGCGCGCGGCGCTACTTCGCCACGTACTGCGTGAGGATCGCCTGGACTTCGTAGATGTCGACGCCCTTGGTGAAGGTCTTCTCGACGGGGGCCGCGGTGCCGGAGATCCAGATCTTGAGCTCGGCGTCGAGGTCGAAGGTGCCGGCGGTCTCCACCGAGAAGTGGGTGATGCTGCGGTACGGGATGGAGTGGTACTCCACCTTCTTGCCGGTGATGCCCTGCTTGTCGACGAGGATGAGGCGGCGGTCGGTGAACAGGATGCTGTCGCGTATCAGCAGATACGCGGCGTGCACCTGCTCGTTCTGACCCAGCAGGCGCCCGAAGTCCTGCTGTGCCGCGGCCGGGTCGATGGTGCTCGCGTTTCCGAACAGTGCCATGGATGAACCCCCCACTCAGTGGACTCGCATGTCCACTCAAGTCCCAGTAAGCCAATGGCTTCACATGATCTTCGCAATGTATACAGTGCGGGAGAGGGCGTGCACAGAGGAGCAGGGGGTTCCGCTTGGTGCCGCTGTCGCGTTCCGAGGCTCTGACGCCGAGGGCCCGGGAACTGTTCGTTCCCGGGCCCTCGGTCGCGTGGCTGCCGCTACTCCGGTGCGCCGCCGAAGCGCTCCTTGTACGCCTCCAGGTCCTCGTCCGTGATCTTGGCGAAGAGGACCGGGGGGACCGTGAAGGGGGTGCCGGCCGGGACCGAGTTCAGGGACCTGGCCTCGTCGGTCGTGACCCAGATGGCCGTGTCGTCCGTGAGGGCGAAGGCCGAGCGCATCGCGCGGGAGGACGCGGGGATGAAGGGTTCCGAGACCACCGCGTAGAGGTGGATCAGGTTCATCGCCGTGCGCAGGGTCAGGGCCGCGCCCTCGGGGTTGGTCTTGATCTCCAGCCAGGGGGCCTTCTCCTCCAGGTAGGAGTTGCCCGCCGACCACAGGGCGCGCAGGGCCGCCGCCGCCTTGCGGAACTGGAGAGCCTCCATCTGGGTCTCGTACTCGGCCAGGAGGGTCGCGATCTCCTCGCCGAGCTTCGCCTCCGGCTCGCCCGCCTCCGCGCCCGCCGGGACCTCCTCGCCGAAGCGCTTCTTGGAGAAGGACAGGACGCGGTTGACGAAGTTGCCGAGGGTGTCGGCCAGGTCCTTGTTGACCGTGGCCGTGAAGTGCTCCCAGGTGAAGGACGAGTCGTCCGACTCGGGGGCGTTGGCGATCAGGAAGTAGCGCCAGTAGTCGGCGGGGAGGATCTCCAGCGCGTGGTCGGTGAAGACACCGCGCTTCTGCGACGTGGAGAACTTGCCGCCGTAGTACGTCAGCCAGTTGAAGGCCTTGACGTAGTCGACCTTCTTCCAGGGCTCGCGCACGCCGAGTTCCGTGGCCGGGAACATGACGGTGTGGAAGGGCACGTTGTCCTTCGCCATGAACTCCGTGTAGCGGACCGTGTCGTCCGCCTCGTACCACCACGACTTCCAGTCGCGGTTCTCCGGGTCCTGGTCCGCCCACTCCTTCGTCGCACCGATGTACTCGATCGGGGCGTCGAACCAGACGTAGAAGACCTTGCCCTCGGCGGCGAGCTCCGGCCAGGTGTCGGCCGGGACCGGGACGCCCCAGTCCAGGTCACGGGTGATCGCACGGTCGTGCAGGCCCTCGGTCAGCCACTTGCGGGCGATGGAGGAGGCGAGCTGCGGCCACTCGTGCTCGTGGCGCGCCACCCACTCCGAGACCTCGCTCTGGAGCTTCGACTGGAGGAGGAAGAGGTGCTTGGTCTCGCGGACCTCCAGGTCCGTCGAGCCGGAGATCGCCGAGCGCGGGTTGATCAGGTCCGTCGGGTCCAGGACTCGGGTGCAGTTCTCGCACTGGTCACCGCGGGCCTTGTCGTAGCCGCAGTGCGGGCAGGTGCCCTCCACATAACGGTCCGGGAGGAAGCGGCCGTCCGCCGGCGAGTACACCTGGCGGATCGAGCGCTCCTCGATGAAGCCGTTCTCGTTCAGGCGGCGCGCGAAGTGCTGGGTGATCTCGCGGTTCTCCGGGCTGGAGCTGCGGCCGAAGTAGTCGAAGGCCAGCTCGAAGCCGTCGTACACGGCCTTCTGCGCGTCGTGCGCCTGCGCGCAGAACTCGTCGACCGGCAGGCCCTGCTCCTTGGCCGCCAGCTCGGCCGGGGTGCCGTGCTCGTCCGTCGCGCAGATGTAGAGAACGTCGTGGCCGCGCTGGCGGAGGTACCGGGAGTACACGTCCGCCGGGAGCATGGACCCCACCATGTTGCCCAGGTGCTTGATCCCGTTGATGTACGGAAGGGCGCTGGTGATGAGGTGTCGAGCCATCGCGGGCTGCTCCCAAGTCGCTACGTGGGGTGACGATCGTCGGTTCAGGTCGTGTCGTCGGTCGTCTTACGAACCTTGAAATCGTAGCCGACATGGGTGGGCCGCCCGCTTCCCGTTTTAAGAGGTGGGAAGCGGGCGGCCCGGTTCGTCGTGGGTGGGGCGGCTACGGGCGCCAGTTCTCCAGTACGCCGTCGTAGATCTCCGCGTCCGTCAGTTCGCGCGGGGTCGGGCCTGCGTGGAAGAAGGCCGTGTTGTCGGTCTTCAGCTTGCGGAGGTAGTCGAAGGCCTTGTTGTCGTGCTCGCCGAAGGCGATGAAGGAGAAGAAGACGGTGGGGTGGTCCTTCGCCGCGTCCGTGAGGGACTGGGTGGCGGGGGTCTTGGCGTCGGGGGCGCCGTCCGTCTGGAAGATCACGAGGGCCCGCTCCGCGTCCGGGTGGTGCTTCTCGTGGTGGGTGAGCACTTCCTGTACGGCGGCGTGGTAGCTGGTACGGCCCATGCGGCCGAGCCCTGCGTGCAGGTCGTCGATCTTGTTCTCGTACTCGGTGAGGGTGAGCTCGCCGGTGCCGTCCAGCTCCGTGGAGAAGAAGACGACGTGGGCGGTGGACTCCGGGTCGAGGTGCGCGGCGAGGGCGAGGGCCTGTTCGCCGAGGGCCTGGGCGGAGCCGTCCTTGTAGTACGGGCGCATACTCGCGGAGCGGTCGAGGACGAGGTAGAGGTGGGCGCGGGTGCCGGTGAGGTCCCGCTTCTTCAGCGCGGTTCCCGCCTCGTTGTATGCGGTGACCAGGGCCGGGGCGTGGGTCTTGACGTGGGTGAGGGGGGTGGCGGGCTCCGGCTCGGCCTCCGCCTCGGCTTCCGGCTCGGCCTCCGCCTCGGCTTCCGGCTCGGCCTCCGCCTCGGCTTCCGGCTCGGCCTCCGCCTCCGGCTCGGCTTCGCCTTCGGCGGCTACCGGTTCCGGGGCCGGCTCTGTGGTCTCCTCGGCTGTCGGTTCGGGCTCGGCCTCGGCTTCGCCTTCGGCCGTGTCGTTCCCGCCCGCACCACCCGTGCTGCTCTCGCTGTCGGCTGCGGGTGGTCCCTGTGGGGCCTGACCGCCGTCGGCGGCCGTCGACTCGTCCGCCTGTGCGGCCAGGGGTTCGTCCGCCTCCGCGGCCACCTCGTCCGCCTGTGCGGCCACCTCGTCCGTCTGTGCGGACACCTCGTCCGCCTGTGCGGCGGCCGGCTCGTCTGCCTCCGCAACGGTCGACTCGTCTGCCTCCGCGGCGGTCGGCTCGTCCATCTGTGCGGCCGGGGGTTCGTCCGCCTGTGCCGATGCGGGCTCGTCCGCCTGTACGGCGAGGGAAGCGGGCTCCTCGGTGATGACAGGCTCGGGCTCCGGCTCTGCCGCCGCTGCCTCGGCCGCGGGCTCCGGCTCTGCTGCCGGGACCTCTTCGGCTACGGGCTCGGGGGCGACCTCGATCTCGGGCTCGGCCTCGACCTCAGCCTCGGCGGCTGGCTCAGCCTCGGCGGCGGGCTCCGGCTCGGCCTCGATCTCGGGCTCGACCTCAGCCTCGGCCGCAGGCTCCGGCTCGGCCGCAGGCTCCGGCTCAGCCTCGGCCGCAGGCTCCAGCTCGGCCTCGACCAGGGGCTCAGCCTCGGCCGCAGGCTCCGGCTCGGCCTCGACCACGGGCTTCGGCTCGGCGGCGGGCTCCGGCTCCACCTCAGCCGCAGGCTCCGGCGTCACCTCAGCCGCCGTGGGCTCCGCGGGCTCCTCCACCGTCTCCGCCGCAGGTGCCGGCGTCGGCTTCGGGACCGTTACGTTGTCGAATGCCGCCGACACCAGCTCGTCCACCACGGACGGCTTGGCCTCCGGTGTCAGCTCCGGCTCGGGTGAGGGAGACGGAATCTTCGGCTCGGCGGCGGACTCCTGTACGGGAACCCGTGCGGCCTCCTCGGAGGAGGGAACCGGCTCGGCGGCCGGGGCCGGAACGGTCGGAGCCGAAGCCTCTCGCGAGGTCTCCGCGTCGGCGTCACGACCCTTGCGTGAGCGGCCGAACGCGTTCCGCAGGAGAGTGAGAATGCCCATGTGCGCAACCCTTCGCGTGAGTTGATGCCCGTTAATCCCTGGCCAGGACGGACACGTAAGGTTAGCGGCCGCCGTCGGTGATCTTGGGCAGGGGCGGGGGGCCGTAATGCCGCCGTGTCAATACCCCCTCGGCTCCCACAGGTTCACTCTTCGTTCACCGGAGTGCAGCGTTCCTGCATGCGCGCGCCCCTAACGTCACGCTGACACCAAGGGATCGCATGGGGAGAGTAAAGTGCGCAGACTGCTGCCGTTGATCGGAACGCCGGGGACATCGGGAACGCATCCCGGCGGGCGCTCGGCCATGACCTGTCGGTTCCGCTGTGGTGACGCCTGCTTCCACGAGGTGCCCAACACCAGCGACAACACGTACGTCGGTGACGTCATCGCCGGTGCGCTCAGCCGTCGTTCGATGATGCGGGCCGCGGCCGTCGTGACGGTGGCCACGGCGACGGGCGCGGCGGTCGTCGGCACGGGCGCCCCGCTGGCCCGAGCCGCGACCGAGTCGGCGGATAGTGGTGAAAAGGGGGCGCGTGGGCTTCGCTTCACGACCGTCGCTCCGAACACCACCGACGCCGTCGTCATCCCCGACGGATATCGGCAGAACGTTGTCATCCGGTGGGGCGAGCCCATCCTCCGCGGTGCCCCCGCCTTCGACCCGGAGAACCAGACCGCCGCGGCCCAGGCGGGCCAGTTCGGCTACAACAACGACTTTCTCGCTCTCCTCCCGCTGCCCGGCGAGCACGGCCGACAGGTCCTCGTCGCCAATCACGAGTACACCGACGAGATCCTGATGTTCCGCGGGTACGACGCCGAGAACCCCACCCGCGAGCAGGTCGAGGTCGCTTGGGCAGCGCACGGCCTGTCCGCCGTCGTCGTCCAGAACGACCACCGCACCGGCAAGCTCACCGCCGTCCCGCGCCACCACCTCAACCGCCGCGTCACCGCCACCACCGAGTTCCGGCTCACCGGCCCGGCCGCCGGATCGGATCTGCTGAAGACCTCCGCCGACCCGACCGGCCGCAAGGTCCTCGGCACGCTGAACAACTGCTCCGGCGGTACGACCCCCTGGGGGACCACCCTCCACGGCGAGGAGAACTTCAACCAGTACTTCGCCAACAGCAGCCGTGCCACGGACAAGCGGTACGGCATCGGCACGGGTGCCACCGAGCGCAAGTGGGAGCGTTTCGACAAGCGTTTCGACGTCGCCCAGGAACCGAATGAGGTGCACCGCTTCGGGTACGTCGTCGAGTTCGACCCGTACGACCCGACGTCCACGCCCCGCAAGCACACCGCTCTCGGCCGCTTCAAGCACGAGGCGGCGACCGTGCGTCTGACGGAGGACGGCCGGCCCGTCGTCTACACCGGTGACGACGAGCGCTTCGACTACTTCTACAAGTTCGTCGGCAGCAAGCGGATGAAGAAGGGGTCGAGCAGGGCGGTCCGCGAACACAATCTCTCCCTGCTCGACGAGGGCACGCTCTACGTCGCCAAGCTCACCGGCGACTCCCCGGCCACCGACATCGACGGCAGCGGGAAGCTGCCGGCCGACGGCGAGTTCGACGGGAGCGGGGAGTGGATCCCGCTGGCCACCGCGACCGCCGACGGCGCCGTCTCGCACGTCGACGGGATGACGGCCGAGGAGGTCTTCGTCTTCACGCGCCTCGCCGGTGACAAGGTCGGCGCCACCAAGATGGACCGGCCCGAGGACATCCAGCCCTCGCCGCACACCGGCAAGGTGTACGTAGTCCTCACCAACAACAGCAACCGTGGCAAGACCGGGTTCGCCGCCGCCGACGAGGCCAACCCCCGCAACGCCAACAAGCACGGCCACATCCTGGAGCTCACCGAGCGCGGCAACCGTGCCGAGAGCACCACCTTCGCCTGGTCGCTGTTCCTCGTCGCGGGCGACCCGGCGGACCCGGCCACCTACTTCGCGGGCTTCCCGAAGGACAAGGTCAGTCCGATCTCCTGCCCGGACAACGTGGCCTTCGACTCGTACGGCAACCTGTGGATCTCCACCGACGGCAACCAACTCGGCTCGCACGACGGCCTGTTCGGCGTCGCGACCAAGGGTGAGCGGCGCGGTGAGCTGAAGCAGTTCCTGACCGTGCCGACCGGCGCGGAGACCTGCGGCCCGCTCGTCCAGGACCGGCGCGTGCTCGTCGCCGTCCAGCACCCGGGCGAGATCGACGGCGCGTCCGTCGAGAAGCCGGCGAGCGTCTGGCCCGACGGCCCCGGGAAGATCGTCCGCCCGGCCGTGGTCGCGGTGTGGCGCGCTGACGGCTGCGATGTAGGGGTCTAGTGCTAGCGCGGTAGCGCCAGCGGTAGCGGTGCATACGGGATGGGGGCGCCCTTCGGCCCGAAGGGCGCCCCCATCCCGTACCGGATCATTCGGAGCAGAGCAGAGCAGAGCAGAGCAGGGCAGGGCAGAGCAGAGCAGAGCGGTGGGACGAACGTTCCGTCAGTGCGGTGAAGCGATCGCCCGCGCCGCCGCGACCTCCTGGCGGAGCGGTTCGAGCACGGAGCCCGAGGGGCCGGTGAGATCCGTACGGACGGCGAAGAGCACCTCGGTCTCGCGCAGCCCCTCGGACAACTCCCGCAGCTGCAGGACGACGTGGGCGACCTCGGCGGCGGACGGCTCGGGGGCGCCCTCTTTGACGCGGACCCGGGCCGCGGTCGTGGCGTCCACCATCCGTTCGACGGCCACGACGAGTGGCCACCAGGCGGCGGCGCGGCGCCCGGTCGGCGGCGGTTCGGTCAGGGCGCGCTGGAACTCCGTACGGACGGACGACAGGTCGCGGTACAGCCGTCGTCGTCTGCGGGCGCGGGCAGCGGGATCGACGCCCGCCCCGAACGCCAGCTCCACATAGCCGGCCGTGTCCGCGACCGCGTCGGCGAGCCGGTCGCCGACCCGGGTGTGCCAGCTCTCCGGCCACAGCAGGTATCCGGCGACGAGCGCGATCGCGCACCCCATGAGGGAGTCGACCAGGCGGGGGACAAGGAGCCCCGTGCCCTGGTGGTTGAGGACGTCGGAGAGGAGGAGGATCACCGGGGTGATCGCGGCGGTCTGGTAGCCGTAGCCGCGCGGGGTGAACGCCGGGATGAGCGGGCCCAGGACGAGCAGGACGGGCACGTCCCACCAGCCGCGTGGTACGACGGTGAGGACCCCGGCCGCGACGACGAGCCCGGCCACCGTGCCCAGCGCGCGCAGCAGCGCCCGGGAGAAGACCGACCCGAAGTCGGGCTTCATCACGAAGGTGATGGTGAGAGTGACCCAGTACGAGCGCGGCACCGGGATGATCGAGACCAGCACCTGGGCGAGGCCGATGCACAGGGCGAGGCGCAGTCCGTAGCGCCAGGAGGCGGCGGACAGGAGGACGTTTCGCGCGGCGCGCGCGGCGCGGATGCGGAGCGCGGCAGGCCGGCCGAGGCGGTCGTCGACGGGATGGGGTCCCGGCGCCTGGCCGGTCACGACGTCGGCGGCGTAGCGCAGGGCATGGTCGACGGCGCGCGCGGTCTCGTTGGCGGGGGCGGGCAGTCGGAGCCCTATCGGTCCGGTGTAGCCGGTCTCCACCGCTTCGGCGAGATGGCGTACGGCGGCGGGGACCTCGGCGGGCAGCGGCTTGCCGTGCTGGTGGGCGGCGGGGGCGGCCTCGACGACGGGCGTGACGGCGTTCAACTGCGCCAGCAGCCGGACGAGGTCGGGGCTGCGGCCGTGGTGGAAGGCGCGCCGGGCGAGAACGACGTCGTACGACTGGTTGAGGGATTCGGTGACGGCGTGGCGCAGATCGTCATAGGCGTCGGTGCCGCTCGCGGCGAGCAGGTCCGCGACCGTGCGGTACGTGCTCGCGACGGCGGCCCGCTCCGGCACCCCGGACCGCAGCGGCCAGGCGAGCAGTGCCAGGGCGAGGACGAGGAGCCCGCCGCCGGACATCAGCAGGGGCGCCAGCCACCACTCGCCCGGCAGTGGAAGTCCGGCGCCGATCGAGCAGTTCAGGAGCAGCAGCAGTCCGGACACGGAGGCCACGGCGCCGATCGTCGAGATCATCCCGGAGACCAGCGCGACCCCGGTGACGGCCCCGACGGCGACCCAGCCGTGCCCGAAGACGAGCGAGCCGATCGTGACGCCGATCGCGCCGAAGAGCTGCGGCACGGCGATGTTGAGGATCCGTAGGCGGTAGGCGTCCGCGGTGTCACCGATGACCCCGGACAGGGCGCCCATGGAGGCGAGCGCGCCGTAGCCCGGCTCTCCCGCGGCGAGACCGATGGCGAGCGGGAGGGCCAGGGCCATCGCGGCGCGGGCGATGGCCGCCCAGTTGACGGACGCCTGCTGCGGTTGGAGGTTCCGGACCAGCCAGTCGGGAGGGGTGAGGCCGACGGGGAACTCTCGGGACATGGACCAAGTATGACGGCCCGGCCGGGCCGCCCCCCGGCTCATCGGCGCTGGTGGAGAGTGAGATCGACGACCAGGGCGCGGTGATCGGTACCGGTGATGCGCGGGAACGTCGCCTCGTTCGCCGAGAAGTCCTCGGAGACGAGGACATGGTCGATCTGCGCGCCGAGCGTCGGGGTGGTCCGCGCGGGCCAGCTCGGGGTGCGGGGGTCTCCGGCGAGACGGGCGCTGTCGCGCAGGCCGGCATCGAGGACGCGGCGGAACGCGGCGTGGTCCTGGGAGGCGTTGAAGTCCCCGGCCATGATGGTCGGACCGCTGCCGTGGGCGGCGTAGTCACGCAGCTCGCCGAGCTCGCGCCGCCAGACGCCGAGCTGTCCGGGGAGCGGGGGCATGGGGTGCGCGAGCTGCAGCCGTACGTCGTGCCCGCGCACGTCGGCGACGGCTCCGGGCATGCCCATCGTCCCGCGCACGCCCTCGCCCCCGGTGAGCGGGAACCGGCTCATGATGACGGACCCGTCGGATCCGGCCCCCTCGACGGCCTCCCGGTACGGATAGACCCCGTCACTCCCGCCGAAGGCGTCCCGCAAGGCCCGCGAACACCCGTACTCGCACTCCTCCACGAACAGGATGTCGGGCTTCTCCCGTCGCACCACCGGAATCAGCGCGCCGGTCCCCCGCCCGAACTCCACGTTCGAGGTCATCACCCGCAGTTCGGCCACCGGAGTCCCACTGGGCTCGCTGGACTTCCCGTACGGCTCGACGAACCACGCGACGACCCCCAGCGACAGCACCGCCCACACCATCCCGACCCGCCACCGCGCGAGCAGCGCGAGCAGCAGCCCGAGCCCGGTGGGTGCCAGCAGCCACGGCAGAAACGCCAGCAACTGCGGCACGGGCGTGATCCCGTCACTGTCGGCCGCCCGGCAGCCGATGACCACGCTCACCCCGGCCAGCAACAACCCCGCCGCCCAGGCCTCGACCACGCGCCCGGTCCGCCGCCCCCCGACCGGTCTCTCCGAGCCCGTCCACTCGGCCGCCGCAGTGTCCAAGTCCCGGCCTTCCGCTCGTCCGTGGTGGGTGCCCGAATCCTCCCTCAAAGACGGGGTGGCGCGGCGGAGGGTTGCTCTCCGGAGGCCGCCGGGGTCGGCCCCGGGTCGCGGCGGGATCGGTCTCGGAGCCGTGACTGGGTCAGTTTCGAGCCGCCGCGGGCTCAGCTCCGAGCGGTGGCGGGACCGGTCTTCGACCGGGTCAGTTTTCGAGCCGCGCCAGGAAGGCCGCCAGCACCTCGTTGAACTCCTCCGCCCGCTCCAGGTTCGGCATGTGGGCCGCCGAATCGATCACGTGGAGCGTGGAGTCGGGGAGCGCCGTGTGCATCGCCCGGGCGTCGGAGACCGGGGTGTACTCGTCGTCGGCGCCCACGACGACCAGGGCCGGGACGGTGACCCGGGTCAGCAGTCCGCGGTAGTCGGGGCGTTCGGCCCGGCCCCGCAGGGCGGCCGCCGCTCCCTCGGGGGGTGTCGAGGTCATCATGCGGTGCACGTGGGCCGCGACCCGCGCGTCCGCGTACGGTGCGACCATCTTGTGCAGCACCTCGTCGGCGTACCCGCGCATTCCCTCGCGCAGGAGACGGTCCGCCATCT
Organism: Streptomyces albiflavescens; assembly: GCF_014645835.1. Classification (GTDB taxonomy): domain Bacteria; phylum Actinomycetota; class Actinomycetes; order Streptomycetales; family Streptomycetaceae; genus Streptomyces; species Streptomyces albiflavescens. The sequence goes on along the minus strand of NZ_BMMM01000006.1, from coordinate 79,323 downwards.
CGTTCCGTGTCTTCTTGCCCTCGGGCGTCTCGGCCGCCGGGAAGGTGTCGGCGAGTACCAGCCCGCGGATCCGTTCCGGAAACTGCCGGTAGCACTCCATGGCGATCTGGCCGCCCATGGAGAGCCCGGCCACGACGAACTCCGTCACCCCCAGTTCGTCCAGCAGCGCCGCGATGTCCTCGGCGAAGGTGGAGAGCGGAGTCACCCCGGGGGTCACGGGAGACGCGCCGTAACCGCGCAGGTCCGGGGCGATCACGCGGCGCCCCGCCGAGAACGCGGCGATCTGCGGGGCCCACATGGTGTGGTCGAAGGGGTGGCCGTGGATCAGGACGAGGGACGGCGCCGTCGAGTCGGCGCCCCCCTGGTCCTCGTACGCGAGGAGAGGTGCCATGACAACGACCCTAGGCTCGCCCAACTCCTCGGTGCAATAAGATCTTTGCCCTCGGTGCAATCCTGCTCCGGGGAGCGGAACAGGGGGTTGACGTGGTGGAGGACTACCGACGGATCGCCGACAGGATCGCCGACGAGATCGCCGCCGGGCGGCTCAGGCCCGGTGAACGGCTGCCCCCGCAGCGGGTGTTCGCACGACGGCGCGGGATCGCCGGATCGACGGCCGGGCGGGTGTACGGCGAGCTGGTACGGCGCGGACTGGTGGTCGGCGAGGTCGGGCGCGGCACGTTCGTCCGGGCCGCGCCGCCCGCCTCGGGCCACGCACTCGCCGAACCGGCGACCACATCGCCGATCAACCTGGAGCTCAACTACCCCTCCGCACCGGGCCAGTCGGAGCTCCTCGCCCCGGCCCTGGCCCCGCTGCTGCGCCCCGACGTCCTCACGGAGTCCCTGCGCACCGCTCCCGCCACCGGCACGGCCGCCGCCCGCGAGGCTGCCGCCGCGCTCCTCGCCACCCCGGGCTGGCGTCCCGCCCCGTCCCGGCTGGCCTTCGCGGGCAACGCCCGCCAGGCCATCGCGGCCGCGCTCGCCTCCCTCGTCCGGCCCGGCGGCCGCGTCGGTATCGAGTCCTTGACGTATCCCCTGGTCAAGGAGATCGCGACGCGCCTGGGCATCACCCTCGTCCCGCTGCCCATGGACGCGGAGGGGCTCCGCCCGGAGGCGGTCGCGGCCGCCCACCGCTCGACGCCGCTCTCCGCCGTGTACGTCCAGCCGACCCTGCACAATCCCACCTCGGTGACGATGGGGGATCGGCGCAGGCGTCAACTGGCCTCCGTGGTGACGGACTTGGATCTTCCCGTCGTCGAGGACCGCATCTGGTCCTTCCTCCACGAGGGGCCCCTCGATCCCCTCGGCGCGTACGCCTCCGAGCGCACGTACGTCGTCGACGGCCTTTCCAAGCGCGTGGCGCCGGGCCTGACGGTGGGTTTCCTCGTCGCCCCGGAGGGGCGGGTGGAGCAGGTGGCGGCGGCCCTGCGCTCCGGCGTGTGGACCGCGAGCCGGTTCGCGCTGGAGGCGGCGGTGCGCTGGATCGCCAACGGCACGGTGGAACACCTGGTCCGCGCCAAGCGAGCGGATGCGGCGAGCCGTCAGGCGCTCGTCGCCGAACACCTCGCCGGCTTCTCCCTACGGACCGACCCGCACGCGTATTACGCCTGGTGGGAGCTGCCGTACAGCTGGCGGGCTGACGCCTTCACGGCGGCGGCAGCGGACCGGGGGATAGCGATCACCCCGGGTTCGGCTTTCTCCGTCGGGGGCGTCGGCCCGCACGTGCGTGGTGCCGCTCCCCAGGGGACGGGCACCACCCCTGGCGGTACGCACGCCCACGGCCATGACGCCCGGCGAGCCACTTCACCGCAGGACTGCGTCAGGCTCGGACTCGCGTCGACGGCTCATCAGGAGCTTGCGAGGGCCCTGCGGACGCTCGCCGGTATCGCGCGTACGCACCCGTGAGCACGGCGCCCAGGGCCACCGCGAGGCCCAGCGCCAGCAGCCCCCAGGCGACGAGCCGCAGGGTTTCCGTGAGCGCGTCGTACACCGCTCCCGCGGCCGTCCGCGACACGTCGGGCGGCAGATCGGCGAGGGTGAGCCGGCGTCCCAGGGCGATCCCGGCGCCGAGCAGCGCGGCGCCCAGCGCGGTGCCGAGCCCGGTCGCGAACACCGCCCGGCGGCGGCACACCGCCAGAACGATGCCGGCGAGGGAGAAGACGACCGCGGCGACCGGCAGCCAGATGCCGGCGACTTCGAGCACGTGGAACCCCTTCCGGAGCTGGTCCAGATCCTCGGCTTCGAGCACCGTGATCTCGGTGTGCTCGACGGGGATCCGGCTCGCCAACGGCATGTGGTCGTCGGCGAGTTGGCGCTTCACCTGCTCGGTGATCGGCGCGAGATCGACGGTCACCGCCCCCTCGCGGTCCTCGCGCAGTGCCCGCATCACGGCTTCGTGCGCGGCCATGTTCGCGGCCTGCCACGCCGTGCGGTACGCCTCGGTCTCGGTGAACGAGCGCACCGCATCCCGCACGAAGTGGTTCACCGGCCCCTGCAGCCGCGGCCGTACATGGACCTCGCGCAGGATCCCGTCCGTGACGCCGGCCGCGATCGCGTCGCGTACGTCGGTGTCGGCGGCGAGCGGCGCCATCGTGGCCTCGTACCGCACGGGGTCGCCGAGCCCGTACATCGCCCAGGTCGACAGCGCGCCGAGCGGCGCGAGCAGGCAAGCGAGCACGATCAGCACGGCCGACAGAGCGCTCCGGAGACCTTGGGACACTCCACCAGGCAAGGCGTCCCGACCGCCCCGCGCGAGCGGCTCGACTGCAAATGGGCGCATAGGGCAAGCCGAACGGGGCCCGCGGGTCACTCACCCGGACCCCGCCCGCAGCTCGGCCGCCGCGAGGCCCGACACCCCGGTCATCACGGGCCGGGAGGCTCTCCGGTGGAGCGTTCACCCGAACGGGTGTTTCCTGGATCTGGGGAGAAGGAGGCCGACAGGCGCACCACTCCGGCCCTCCGGGCGCGGGCGCGACCCGAAGTGACAACTCCAACGGGAACGACTCGTCCGGGAACGGCGACCCCTGTGACGACCCCCGCCGGAGCTCCTCCGGCTCGGGAATCTGGAGCCTCGGCGTATCCGGCTCGTCCGGCTGGGACCTGAACGGCTCCTCCTCGGACTCCTCGGACTCCTGGGACTGGGTCCCAGGTGGCAGTAGGTGAGTGAGGGAGACGCACGAGGCCCCGGCGGCCTGCCGGGGCCTCGTGCGCCATGCGCCTAGGGCCTGTCGTCACATTCCCGTCGTCGCCCGAAGGGCGGCCCCGCGGCGTCTGGTGCGTGGTCTCGGCGTGCCGGGCGGAAGTCCTCGTACTGGACGTACTTGGGCTTTCGCCCGGTGCGGCGAGAGTGCGTGCCAGGCGTCGCGGGGCAGACGGGAATGTGACGACAGGCCCTGGCGCCGCGCGGCGCTAGCGCGGATCTGGGTGCCCCTCCGCGTCCTCGTGCGTGTAGTAGCGGTAGAAGGCCAGCACGAACACGCCCGCCGCGACGGCCAGTGCCATGAACGTGGACCGCAGGACGCTCGAGCCGGTCTGGCTGTACATGAACCCGAACGTGATGCCCGCGAACGCGCTCCACAGCACCGCGTGCAGTTCGCGCTTCAGCAGGGGCGCCACCAAACGGACGCCGATGTACAGAGCCGCGAACGCGATGGCGCTCACGAAGCCGAACAGGACGTTCCAGCCCGTGATCGGGCCACCGTCGCGGTTGATGCCCGCGGTCCAGTAGCCGTAGACGAGCCCGCCGACGACGGGGATCGCCCACCTGGCGATGGCGTGGGTGCGCTCGTCGAAGACATCGGGTGTGCTGGGTGTGGGTATCCGTGGTGGCTTCGGTACGGGTGCCGCATGAGCCATGGGAGCACTCCTCTCTCCTCGCCCCCGCCTTCCAGGGCACACCCCGCCAGGACGCCTGGCAAGTCGGGATGCGGCGCCTTTGCCCGCGTGTTTCGCTGAGTCCCATGAAGCTCGTTCTCTTCGGCGCCACCGGCATGGTCGGGACTCGTATCGCCACGGAGGCGGTGGCGCGCGGACACCAGGTCATCGCGGTGAGCCGGTCCGGGCAGTCCCCGATCCCCGGGGTCACGGCGACGGCGGCGGACGCCTCCGACCCGGCGAAGGTGGCCGGGCTGGCGGCGGGCGCGGACGCGGTGGCCTCCGCGTGCGTGCCGCCGAGAGACGGTTCGGAACCGCGCGAGCCCTTCCTGGCCCTCAACAAAGCGCTGGTCGAGGGCGTACGGCAGGCCGGAGTGCGGCGGCTCATGATCGTCGGAGGTGCGGGCACCCTGGAGAGCGCGCCCGGCCAGGCGCTGGTCGACCAGCCCGGCTTCCCCGAGGCCTATCTCTTGGAGGCCCTGGCCCACCGCGACGTCCTCGCCTTCTACCGCGCCCTCGACGACGGGGACCTCGACTGGACCTATGTCTCGCCCGCCGCCGAGATCCGCCCCGGTGAACGTACGGGCACGTTCCGTATTGGCGGTGACCGGATACTCACCGACGAGCACGGCAACAGCCGGATCAGCGCCGAGGACTACGCGATCGCCTTCGTCGACGAACTGGAGAAGGACGCCCACTCGCGCGCCCGGATGTCGGTCGCGTACTGATACCGGTCGCGGCGACGTGCGTCGTGGGCTGACAAGGACGAGAACGAGGTGGTACGGCGAGGTGGGCGGCCGGAGATCCGTACGCGACCAGCCGCCGCATGTGCGGCGGGCGGACGCTGCCCAGCGGCAGAAACTGCTGCGGGTGCGCGGCCGCAGTGTCGCGTGGCTGCCACCGCTGCTGCTGCTCGTCGTCATCGCGGTGCTCGACTGGAACACCTCGGGCGAGTTCCGGATCATCTCCTGGATCGTGCTGGTGCCCGGTGTCGCAGCGGCGATCTGCGGGGTGTGGGGCACGGCGGTGCTCGCTGTGCTCTCGCTGGCCGCCTACTTCATCGTGGACGCGTCCTGGCCGCACCAGTACCAGACAGGCCTTCCCGACTTCATCCTCGTCGCCGTCGGCGGCGTCCTCGCCGTCCTCGCCTGCGCTGTCCGGGTCCGCGGCGAGCAGCGCATGCTGCACATGCGGGACGTCGCCGAGACCACCCGGCGCACCGTGCTGCGCCCGCTGGCGCCGGGCTGGGGCGACCTGGACCACGCGGCCGTGTACCTCTCCGCCGACAGCGAGGCCCGCGTCGGCGGGGACTTCTACGACATCCAACCGGGCCTGCACGGCACCCGTGTCCTGCTCGGCGACGTCCAGGGCAAGGGGCTCGCGGCGGTGGAGGCGGCGGCCGCGCTGCTCGGCACGTTCCGTGAGGCGGCGTACCACGAACCCCTCCTGCACACGGTCGCCGACCGACTGGAGATCCGGATGCAGCGGCACGTCCGCTACACCGCCGCGCTCGGCCGGGGCGACAGCGACCGCTTCGCCACCGCGATGCTGATCGGCTTTCCGAAAGCGACCCCGGAGGCCCCGGACACCATCGAGGTGGTCAACTTCGGCCATGAGCCGCCGCTCGTGGTCGCCCCCGACGGCGTACGGTCGCTGCCGCCCGGCGACGGGCTGCCGCTCGGGCTCTGCGAGTTGACGCACGGCCTGCCGCCCGTTCTCAGCGTCGCGCTGGACCGCGGCGAGACGCTGCTGCTGGTCACCGACGGCGTGACGGAGGCCCGGGACGCGGGCGGCGTCTTCTTCCCGCTCCACGAGATCGTCGCCAAGGCCGTGGCGCAGGACCCGCGCACCGCCGACCCGCACGTGCTCGTGCGCTTCGTCCGCGACGGCACGCTGCGGCACAGCGGGGACCACTTGGCGGACGACACGACGATTTTCGCCGTACGACGCCCTTAGGGGCCCGGCACAGCCGGTCATCGGCGGGCGCTTCCCACTCCTGCTCCGGCGGGCGTTTGCACTCCTGCCGTCCCCCCTTTGCAGGCGCAGCGGTTACGGTGCTGCCGTACGTGATCGATGGGGGAGGGAACCTATGCCCGGAACCGTGCTGCTCCTCGCGGCCTCGCCGGTGGGCAAGGGGTGTCTGGTGGACGCGGCGTCCGTACTCCCCGTGCTGGCGGCGGTGTCGCCGGCGGTGCTGTCGGGCACCGACACCGCGAGCGTCGTGGAACTGGCCGACCCGCTGGAGCCGCAGGCGGTCCTCACCCGGCTGCGCGCGGCGGCGACGGCCCCCGGCCCGCTGACGGTGTTCGTGACCGGCCAGCTCCAGCTGGACCGCCGCCAGCACCTGCCCCACCTGGCCCTTGCCCGCACCACCCCGGCGACGGTCCGCTACACCGCCTTTCCCTGGCACTGGATCACCGAGGAGCTCCGCCTGCGCCCACCGGGCACGACCACCCTCTTCGTCGACCTGCACGCCGACGCGGAGAGCTGGGACCACCTCGTCGCCCGGCCGCTCACCGCCGGCCCGGCCGCCGCGCTCTACGGCCGGGTCGCGCCGCCTCCGCCGCGCCGCACGGTGGCGTCACCGACGTACATGCGAGCCGTCGCCACGATTCTCCGCAGCGGCTACCGTCCGCCGCTGCCGCAGCTGCACCAGCAGGCGCTGACACGGGTGTCGGTCGAGGGCGCGCGTACGGACATGGTGCTGGCGCCGGGGGCGCCCATGGCGGAGGCCCCGCCTGTGGCTGCCCCGCTGGTGGTGGCACCCCCGGTGGTGCCACCACCGCCCCTCCCGGCGCAGCCGCCCGCGCCCCCTGCGGACCCGCACGAGACCATCTCCGCCGCCGTCCAGGCGGGCCGGCACGATGAGGCCGAGGCGCTGGCCGGGCAGCGGGAGCAGGAGGCGCTGCGCACGTACGGTCCCGCCTCCGAGACGGTGCTGCACTGGATGGAGGTCCGGGCGGACCTGGCGATGTTCGCGGGGGACGCCGAGCGCAGTTGCCGTACCTGGCTGGCGATCGCGGGCGCCCGCCTGAACGCGGGGCAGGCCCCCGAATCCCCGGCCGTGGAGGCGGCCGTGGACCGGGCCCACCACCAGTGGGGCCGTATCGAGGACACGACGCGGGCCCGTGAACTCGGGCCGATGCTGGCCGACGTGAGGCTGCACGTGCCCGGGCGCAGGCAGGGTGCGCTGGACCATGTCCAGCAGCAGCTGCGCCGGCTGGAGCTCCAGACGCAGGCCTGAGGGTCAGGCCGGCGACAGCGAGGCGAGCGCTCCCGAGACCAGGGTCCGTACGCCCGGCGCGACCGTCGACAGGTCGGGGGCGAAGTGCGGACTGTGGTTGCTGGGCACCGCCGCGAGCCTCTCCATGATGTCGCCGCCACCGGGAGCCGCGTTCCACACGTCGGCCGGAGTGCTCGTCACGAACCAGTAGGAGTACGGCAGTCCACCCTCCGCGAGCCGGGGAAAGTCCTCGCTGCCCATCGCCGGACCGGGGTCGAGGATCGTCCCGGCGCCGAAGACCTCGCCGTGCACGGCGGCGACCCGGCGGTCGGTGTCGGGGTCGTTGACGGTCATCGGGAAGCTGCTGCCGACGGTGATGTCGGGCTCGCGCGGGCAACCGGCCGCCAGGCACTCGCCGGCCGCGATACGCCGGATCGCCGCGATCATCCGCTCGCGCACCTCCACCGACTGCGTACGGAGGTTGAGGGCGAGGTGGGCCTCGGACGGAATGATGTTGTGCCGGGTGCCCGCCTCGATCCTGCCCACGGTCAGCACCGCCGACTCGCGCGCCGCGACCTCCCGGCTGACGACCGTCTGCAGCCGGGTCACGAGGTAGGCCGCCGTCACCACGGGGTCGACGGTCGCCTCGGGCCGCGAACCGTGCCCGCCCCGCCCGTGCACCACGATGTCGATGTCGGTGGAGGCGGACATGATCAGGCCGGGCGAATGTGCGTACAGTCCCGCCGGGCCGGGCGCCGCGTGCTGGGCGAGCAGCACGTCCGGGCGCGGGAAGCGCTCGTACAGCCCGTCCGCGAGCATCCGTGCCGCGCCCTCCCCCGTCTCCTCGGCGGGCTGCCCGACCAGGACCAGCGTGCCGGACCAGGTGTCGCGCCCTGCCGCGAGCGCGTCGGCGGCGCCGGTCATCCAGGTGACGTGCAGGTCATGACCGCAGGCGTGCATGACTCCGGGGGTCTGGGAGGCGTACGACAGCCCGGTCTCCTCGGTGACGGGCAACGCGTCCATGTCGGCGCGCAGGAGCACGGTCGGCCCGTCCCCGTTCCGCAGCACCCCCACGACTCCCGTACCGCCCACGCCGTCGGCGGTCGCGTACCCGGCCTTCCGCAGCCGCTCCGCGAACGCGGCCGCCGTGCGGTGTTCGCGCAGCGACAGCTCAGGATGCCGGTGCAGATCCCGGTAGAAGTCCTCCAGGTCGGGGACCGGGAGGTCGGCGGTGATATCCAGCGCGGTGCGGGCGGCGGGTGACGTCACGGGGTCAGGGTATGCGGGGGAGAGCCGGAAGCGGCCGTCGGCGGAGGGGGGTTCCACCGACGGCCGCCGGCGCGGAGATCGCGCCCCGCGGGCGGATGGGCAGCTTGCCGAGCACGCGACCGGTGACCCGGTACGAGGGGGCGCTCAGGGGGTGGCTGCGGACCCGCCGACGTACTGGGCCTGCAGGGCGGGCTGCGGCTCCGCCGCCCTCGCCGGGCCCGCGTTCGCCGCCGTGACCAGTGCGGCCACGGCGATCACGGCCGCACCGAACCCTCGGAAGTAGCGCGCGTAAATACGTCGGAGCACAGCGACCTCGCAACAACAGCGGCGTATTAAGCATGCTTAACCTGTCGCTTAACGTAGAGGCTTCCGGCGCCAAAGGGCAAGAGGAACAAGGGGAGTTGGACATTGGTCAAGAGTCCACTGAATGTAAGTCGGCTTAATGGCATGCTTAATCCATGGCGGAGCGCGACGGCCCGGAGATCATCGGGCGCAGGGTGCAACAGCTGCGTACAGAACGCGGTTTGACACAGAAGCAGTTGGCGGAACCCGCGTATACGCCCGCGTACATCTCCACGCTGGAGGCGGGGCGGGTGCGGGCCTCAGAACCCGCCCTGCGGCACATCGCCGAGCGGCTCGGGGTCGCGTACGACGAGCTCGCCACCGGGCGGCCCGCCCACCTCGCCACCGACCTGCGGCTGCGGCTGACCGACGCGCAGCGCACGCTCGCCACCGGGGAGGCCGAGGTCGCGGCGGAGCAGTACGCCGGGCTGCTCGCGGAGGCGGAGGCGCACGGGCTGGTCGCCGAGCAGGCCGCCGCGCTGCTGGGGCTCGGCGAATGCGCCCTGGAGACCGGCGATCTGGCCACGGCGCGCGAGCGATTCGAGGAGTCCGAGCGCAGGATGGGGGACGCGCCGCTGCCGCAGCGCGTGCCCGCCGTGCGCGGAAGCGCCGTCTCCCACTATCTCGCCGGTGAACTCCGTTACGCCTGCTACCTGTTCGAGTCCACGCTCGACGAGCTCAATCGGACGGGACTGCACGACCCGGACGCGCTGCTGCTGCTCTACACCGGGGTCATCGCGCCCTACATGGACATGGGCGCGCACGCCCGGGCCGCCCAGGCGGCCGAGTTCGCGCTGGCCCTCGCGCCCCAGGTCGGCAACCCCGCGCTGGTGGCCCGGATGCACCGCTCGGTGGCCCGGACGATGATCGCCGAGGGGCGGATCGCCGAGGCCGACGTGTCCCTGGCCAAGGCCGCCGAGCTCTACCGCCAGCTCCAGATCCGCACGGAACTCGCCAACTGTCATTGGATGCGCGGGTACTTGTACGTCCAGAACGGTGAACTGGAGCGTGCCGAGGACGAGTTGCGTGAGGCGCAGGCCATGCTCTCCGCCAAGCGCGCCGCCCTCTACACCAGCCAGGTCGCCGTGGAGCTGGCGGACGTGCTGCACCGGCGCGGGAAGTCCGAGGAAGCCGCCGCGTTGCTGCACGAGGTGCTCGGGGACCTCAGCTCCGAGCGCGGGGCCGTGCACTCGGCCGGGGCGCACCGCCTCCTCGGGATCATCGCGGAGGACGCCCGGGACACGGAGGCGGCCGAGGAGCACTACGTGCGCGCGATGAGCCTGCTGGAGCGGGCCGGGGCGGCCGGGGACCTGGCCGACCTGTGCCGGCTGCTCGGGGATCTGCTGCGGCGTACCGGCCGGGTCGAGGCGGCGCTGGACGCCTACCGCACCGGACTCGGACACCGCACCGCGCCCGGCACCACGACCCTCGGCCCGGCTCCGGCACAGCCGCCGCTCTAGGGGGCTTCTGATGGATCTCCGCGGCGTCGCGACGCCCGGCACGCACTCTCGCCGCACCGGACAAAAGCCCTAGTAGCTCCTCCCCCACGCTCGGCTTCGCTCGCGCGGGGGGACCCCCATCGAGGACTTCCGCCCGGCACGCCGAGAGCACGCACCGAACGCCGCTCCTTCTTCCACGGAGATCCATCAGAAACCCCCTAGGACCCGTCCGGCGCCGGGACGGAAGGGCTGAACCTCGGCTCGCGTCCGAGGAAGGCCACGAGGCGCTCCACGGCGGGCGCGTTCTCGTCCACGGGGACGATCTCGCCGAAGGGCATGTTCTCGCCCCGGTACTGCGGGGGAAGCGTGGCCTGCGCCCGGGTCAGGGCTTCGGCCGCCTCCTCCTCGGTGAAGGGGGCCGGCCTGCCGGTGGCGACCGCCAGGTCCCAGCCGTGGGTCATGTACTCCATGAGCGTCATGTTGAACACCGTCTCGGCGGGCAACGTGCGGCTGCCGGTGACGGCGACCTCGCGATCGAAGCCGTACCGCTCCCAGCCTGCGACGAGACCGCCGGCCGCGGCGCGGAACTCGGCGGCCGGATCGGCGCCGCACCTGTGCCGGCCGGGATCACCGTCGTACGACCGGTCGTGACAGCCGGACTCGAACAGCAGGAGCCAGCCGACGAGGTGGTCGACCAGGGCCTCGACGTCGTAGTCGGGGCACGGGGTCGGCAGGCTCAGCTGGTCCGCGCCCACGCCCTCGACGAGGTCGCCGGTCTTGGTCAGGACGCCCGCGAGCAGATCGACTCTTTCCATGGGGCAACGGTAGGAGCAGGCGCGGTTCGCGGTCTTGAAGAAACCCGACACTTCGCCTTCGCCGCCTGGGCGCCCTCGTTATCTTGGTTGCGTGACTCGACCGGCCGAACAGGACACCCGCGGCATCGTCGACCCCCGGGCCGGGTTCGAGCGCTTCACGCTGACCCGGCACGAGCCCTCGGCCGATCTGGCCTGGGCCGTGGACCGCTACTGGGTGGTCCGCTGGGACCTGCGCGACGGGGACAGCTACGAGCAGCGCGTGATCCCGCACCCCGCCACGCATCTGGTGTTCGAGGCGGGCGCCGCGACCGTCGAGGCGATCTCGCCGCATGAATTCGTCCGTCGGCTGGAGGGCCGGGGCCAGGTCCTCGGCGTCAAGTTCCGGCCGGCCGGCTTCCGGCCGTTTCTGCGGGGCGCGATGGCGGACATCGCAGGGCAGCGGTCGGCCGCGTCGGTCGTGTTCGGTGCCGGGGTGGACGATGTCGCCCGCGTGCTGGGCGGGGCGGACGACGTGAACGGATGCACGGCCGTCGTGGAGGACTTCCTCCGCTCCTTCGGCACCCGGCCGCTGTCCAGGACCGCCGCCCTGAACGCCGTGGTCGAGCTCGTCGTCGCCGACAAGTCCCTCACCCGGGTCGGTGATCTCGCCGAGCGGCTCGGCATGAACACGCGCACCCTGCAGCGGCTCTTCGCCGACCATGTCGGCCTCAGCCCCAAGTGGGTCATCAACCGGTCCCGTATCCACGAGGTCGCGGACCTCGCCACCCGGCAGGAGTCCATCGACTGGGCGGCCCTCGCCGTCGAACTCGGCTACAGCGACCAGTCCCACCTGGTCCGCGATTTCACGGCGACGGTGGGCATGCCGCCGGGCCGGTACAGCAGGGGCTCGACTCCGGGGGCCTGATGCGGCTCGGGCAAGGCGCACGGGTTACGGCGTGACGACGGGGAAGGCCTTGTCCGGCTCGGAGACGTACGAGAGCAGGCGGGCCAGGAGCTCCGTGTCGCCGTCCGTCTCGATGCCGGCGAGGCCCTGGCCCGAGAGCAGCCCGAGCAGCTCGGGCCGGGTGAGGATCAGCGTCAGACCCGCGTGCGGCTTCGGTGTGTGGTGCACGGGCATGCTGCGGTGGGTGAGCGCCCCGTGGTGGAGATTGACCCGGTGGCGGCGCTGCTCGTCGATGACGACGAAGTCGAGGGTCAGGTGCTCGTTCCAGGCACGCGGGCCGTCGATGCGGACGGCGAGCGAGTCGAGGAGCATGCTCACGGTCAGCGCGGACGTCGTCTCGGAGCCGGCGGTGTCGATCTCGACAGCGGCCGTGCCCTCGCGCAGCTCCAGGGCGCCGGTGAGGTAGAAGTTGCGCCAGGTCCCGTTCTCGCAGCCGTGCCCGAGCCGGTCGTACACGGTGGCGAGGGCTTCCTTGGCCGCCGTGTTGTCCGGATCGGCGAAGACCAGGTGATTGAGCAGGGTCGCGGCGAAGCGAAGATCGCCGCCGTCGGCGTACGCGCGGGCCTTGTCGAGCACCTGCTCCGCACCGCCGCCCAGCTCCACGTACCGCCGGGCGAGTTCGACGGGCGGATGCTCCCAGAGGTGGGCGGGATTGCCGTCGTACCAGCCCATGTACCGCTGGTAGACGGCCTTGACGTTATGACTCAATGATCCGTAGTACCCCCGCGCATGCCAGGAGTTCTCCAAGGCGGGCGGCAGGCGCAGCTCCTCGGCGATCTCGGGGCCGGTGAGGCCGTTGTTGAGCAGGCGGAGGGTCTGGTCGTGCAGGTAGGCATACAGGTCCCGCTGCTCGCCCAGGAACCGGACGACGTTCTCGCGACCCCAGGTCGGCCAGTGGTGCGATCCGAAAGCGACGTCGTACATATCGCCGAAGACGTCGATCGTCTCGTCGAGGTACCGGGCCCAGACACGGGCGTCGCGGACCAGGGCGCCGCGCAGGGTGAGCACGTTGTGCAGGGTGTGGTTGGCGTTCTCGGCCACGCACAGGGCGCGCTGCTCGCGGAGCAGGAAGTTCATCTCGGCGGGCGCCTCGGTGCCGGGCGTCAGCTGGAAGACGAACCGCACCCCGTCGACGGTCTCCTCCTGCCCGGTACGGGTGATGTCCACGTTCGGCGCGACGAGACCGGTGCTGCCGGTGGAGATGACGGTGCCGAGCCCGGTACCGATCTGACCGCGCGGCCCCTTGGGCAGCCGGGTCCCGTACATGAAGTCGGCGCGCCGCAGCATCGCGTTCCCGGCGTAGACGTTCTCACTGACCGCGTGCTCCAGGAATCCTTCGGGCGCGAGCACCGCGACCCCGCCCTCGCTCCCGTGCGGCAGCACCCCGCGCGCACCGCCGAAATGATCGACGTGCGAGTGCGTGTAGATCAGCCCGGTCACGGGCCGCTGCCCCCGGTGCTCCCGGTACAGCGCGAGGGCGGCCGCCGCGCACTCGGCGGAGATCAAGGGGTCGATGACGATCACGCCCCGTGTGCCCTCGACGACGGTCATGTTCGAGAGATCGAGCCCCCGAACCTGGTACACGCCCTCGGTGACCTCGTACAACCCCTGCCGCGCGCACAACCGCGCCTGCCGCCACAGACTGGGATGCGCACTGTCCGGACAGTCGTCGGCCAAGAACGCGTACGCGTCCCCGTCATGGACGACCCGTCCCTCCCCGTCCCTGATCACACCCGGCACCAACGCCGCGATGAACCCCCGATCGGCGTTCTCGAAGTCCGTGAGATCGTCGAAGGGAAGGTCATCACGCGCCGGGGCAGTCATGCGTTCAGCCTGTGTCGCGGGCTGGGGGGTGGCTAGCCGTGTGGGCCGTTCGGGGAGTGGGTCAGAGTCGGTCCATCCGGGTGTAAGGGCTGAGGACGCGGACCTGGCGGGCGCCGAAGTCGACGAGCATCGCGATGCCCTCTTCGACGCCGACGATCGTGCCCAGGCCGTACTGGTCGTGGGAGACGCGGTCTCCGAGGCTGAACTCCTTGGCCACGGGGACGACCGGGGCGGCGAAGGGGCTGGTGGGCAGGTGGCGCCGGGGCGCGGAGGGTTTCGTCATCGTGTTGCCAGTATGGGCCCTATTTTTTTGCGGGGGGTAGGGCCTTATGGTCTCGATCCCGCTCCGACTCGGGCTTCCCGGCTCTCAGCCGGCCCCCTGGGCGCTGGACGTCTGTGCGGGGACGGGGACCGCTCCCGAGGCCGACGGCGCCAAACGGTCGCGTACGTCCGCGGTGACACGGGCGGCGAGATGCGAGGTGCCGGCGGGGAGCTGGGCCGTGCGGGGCGGGTGTTTGCCGTGTGCGGGGTGCTGGGCGAAGAGGGCGACGGTCACGGCGAGTCGCGGGTCGTATGTGTTCTGCCACAGGGTCCGGGTTCCGGCGCCCGCCGTGTACGTCGTCACGGGGGCCGGATCGGTGAAGTGCAGGAGTTTGGTGATCGTGGCCGCGCCGAACCGGTCCATCGCCGTCCGGGTGCGGGGGCGGGCGGTGAAGAGGGTGCGGCCCGCACGGGTGATCTTCTGGACGGTGTAGGGCTGGGCGTAGGTGCCCCCGGCCGCCGCCGTGGCGTACGCGGCGGCCATGTCCAGGGGCGTGGGGGCCGTGCGGCGGGGCAGGGCCGTCAGGGGCGCGCCCAGTTTCGCCGCCTTGAAGGGCTCGAGCGCCGTGCCCGCCTCCACCGCTCCGTGCAGCGCGTCGTTGAAGGGCTGCCGGGCGTAGTCCGCGCCGCCGTACAGCACGCGGACCGCGCCGTCGCCCGGCACCAGTGCGACCACTGCCGTGTGGAGTCGGGTGTCTTTGTCGGTCCCCGCGGGCCGATCGGCCGGCCCGTCGGTCACCAGTTCCGCCGTCGCGTCCTGGGCGGAGAGATCGAAGGTGGTGCGGACCGTGTAGCCGCCGCGGGCCAGCTCGTCCTGGGTGATGCCCAGCCGGTCGGCGGCCTCCGCCGCGGCCGCGTCGATCAGGTACTGGCGCTGGCCGTCCGTGTCCCCCGGAGGGTAGAAGCGGAACGCCGGGAAGCGGGCCGCGGCGCGCTGGGCGGGCGTGATGGCCCCGCTGTCGGCCATCGCGTCCAGCACCCACTCCCACCGGTCCGTCAGCCTGGCCGTCACTCTCGTGTCCGAGCCCGCCTTCTCGTAGTACGAGGGGATGTTGACGATGGCGGCCAGGGCGGCTCCCTGGCTGACCGTGAGGTCCTTCGCGTCCACGCCGAAGTAGTTGCGCGCCGCCGCCTGGATGCCCGCCGCGCCGCGGCCGAAGTACACCGTGTTCAGGTAGCCCCGCAGGATCTCGTCCTTCGACCGGGTGCGGTCGAGCTTGATCGCGATCAGGGCCTCCCGCGCCTTGCGGGACAAGGACTGCTGCGGGCTGAGCAGCGCGTTCTTCACGTACTGCTGAGTGATCGTGGAACCGCCCTGCCGGCCGCCGCCGCTCACCGTCGACCACGCCGCTCGGGCGATCGCGCTCGGCGAGATCCCCGTGTCCGTACGGAAGGAGCGGTTCTCCGCGGCGATCACCGCCTCCTGCACATGCCGCGGCACCTGCGAGAGCGGGATCTCCTGACGGTCGACCGGGCCGCGCCGCCCCAGATAGTCCCCGTGGGTGTCCACGAAGACCGTGCTCTGCATCGCCGTCTCCGGGTGCGGCTCGGGGATCACCGTCAGCTTGTACGCCACCACGGCCGCGCCGACGAGGGAGAGCAGCACGACGAGCAGGGCGATCAGCACGCGGCGCAGGCGGCGGCCACGGGTGCGGCGGGCCCGGACACGGCGGGCGCGGAGGTAGCGGCCGAGGCGGGCCCGGGCGCGTCGCCGCAGGGGCGGGCGGGTGTCGCCTCGTGTGCCCGCGCTCCTCCAGGCCCTCACGGCGCGAACTCCTGGCTCGCGATCACCCCGCCCGCCGCGTCGTACACGGTGACTCTCTTCGTGACGGTCGTCATGCCGCTCGCGGACGTCGCGGAGTCCGGCACCTTCGTCCGCAGGTACCAGACGCCCCAGCCGGGCTTGCCCGCGAGCGTGAGCGCGGTGCCGTTGCGGTCGCCCGCGGTGGTCACGACCTCCACACGTGCTGGTTCGCCCTTGCCATGGAAGATGCCGGAGAGGAAGTAGCTGCCGTCCTGCCCCGACTCCTGGAGGCTGACGCCGGGTTTGCTCATGTCGAGGTTGCCGTCGGAGACGCTGCGGAACTGGGCGTCGGGCACCCCCGGCTCCAGCCAGTGCTTGCCGTCCTCGGTCAGCCAGATCTTGATGCCGGGCGCGACCTGCACCCGCTCGCCGGGCGTTACGACCCGGACCTTGCCCGTGGGCGCCGAGGGCGAGGGGCTCGTGGTGCCGGCGCTCGCGGCGGGTGTCTTCACCCGCTCGCCGGGCCCACCGGCCGCGCCGTCGCGCAGCACCACCACGGCCAGCGGCACCAGCAGCGCCCCGCAGGCCGCCCCCAGTACGGCGGACCTGCGGCGCCGCCTGCGCCGGCGGCCCTCACGCTCGATGGCGGTCAGGGGCACCGCGGAGGGCGTGACGTCGTACGCGGCTTCGGCGAACACCTCGCGCAGCCGCTCGGCCTCGGCCGGGGGACGGGGGGAACGGAACGGGTGGTTCATGGGCGGGCTCCGGAAACGGGGTGTCGGCCGTCGAACAAGGGGTGGGCGCGCAGGGCCTCCAGGCCGCGCCGGGCATGGGTCTTGACCGTGCCGACCGAGCAGCCGAGCAGCTGGGCTATCTCGGGCTCGCCCAGGTCCTCCCAGTAGCGCAGCACCATCACGGCACGCTGCCGCGCCGACAGCGAGGCCAGCGCCTGGCCGAGGGCCGCACGCTGCTCGACGGCCTCCGCGTGCCCGGGCTCGCGCTGGTGCACCCGCTCCGGCAGGAACGGCATCAGCAGATGTGCGACCCGTCTCTTGCGCACCCGGCTGAGGTTGTTGTTGACCAGCGAGCGGCGTACGTAGAAGTCGATGTCGTCGCGCGGGATGCGCCGCCAGCGTGCGTAGACCTTGGCCAGGGTGGTCTGGACGAGATCCTCGGCCTCGTGGAAGTCGCCGGTGAGCATGTGCGCGGTGCGGACGAGGCGCGGCCAGGCCGCGGTGGCGTACGCCGCGAAGTCGCCGCTCTCGGCGGGGGCGTGGGAGGCGTCAGCGGGAACTTCGCGCGTGTCTGCGGCGATGTGGGAGGCGTCGGTGGGGTTGTGCGGCACGGCCGGCGGTCCCTCGGGTCGGGTGCGTGGGGGGTGGGGCGGTGCGGGGGACTCGGGACCTGAACCACCCGACTCCCCCGCCCGCACGCTCAGTTCAGCTTCAGCTGGGCGTAGACCTTGCCCGTGGTGGTGCGGACGGTGACGTTCTCGACGTAGTCGAGGCCGCCCTTGTCATCGGTCGTCGGCACCTCGGCGGTGGCGTACCAGACGCCCCAGCCGGGCTTGCCCGCCAGCTCCAGCAGCTTGCCGTGCACGGTCCCGGCCTTGGTCTCGACGGTGACGCGGGACGCGGTGCCCTTGCCGCCGTAGTAGAGGCCGGAGAGGAAGTAGTGGCCGTTCACGCCCTCCGTCTGCAGCGACACAGCGGGCCGAGTGAGGTCGATGTTCCCGTCGACGACACTGCGGAACTGCGGCTCGGGATTCTCGGGCGTCGTCCAGTGCTTGCCCTCCTCGGTGAGCCAGATCTCCGCGCCGCCGGGGACCTTCACGTGTTCGCCGGGGGCGACGATCCGAGCTGTAGGGGTCTTCTTGGCAGCGGCTCGGGCGACCGCGGCCTTCGCTTCGGTGACCCGCTGATGCGTGCCGGACGCCGCCTTCCCCTGTGAGGCGGCGTACGACACCGCAGGCGCCCCGACCAGTGCGACGGCGACCGCGGTGGCGGCCACGTACTTCTGTATCCGTGTCATGAACGGACAACTCCTCGCGATGCAGCGATGTGCGATGTACGAATCGGACTGGAGGGCGCCTCTCCACTCCTCCAAACTCCGGTCACCCGCACCCCGGATGACACCGGGGCCGAAATATCTCGCGCGGGCTTCACGCGAGGGCACTTCCCGCCCGCCACTGCTCCCAGCTCAGGTTCCAGTCGCCGTATCCATTGCCCACGGCCACCGTGTCCTTGGAGCCGACGACCGTGACGACGTCGCCGGGGATGACCTCGTCGTAGAAGCTCTTCGCCGTGCCGTCGGTGGCGAGCCCGATGCACCCGTGAGTGACGTTCTGGTGGCCGGCGTAGGTGTTGGCCTTCGGGTTCTGGTGGAGATAGGTGCCCGAGGTGGTGAGGTGCACGGCGTAGTAGTAGTAATCCGCGTACGCGTCGCCGTAGCCGACGGTCTGCGAGTTCATGAAGACCTTGGTCGCCTTGTCGGAGACGACCATGGTGCCGTTCCAGGTGTCCATGCCCGGGGCGCCCGCCGTGATGGGAACCCTTCGCGTCGAACCGGCCTTCTCAACCGTCATGGAGTGTGTGCGGACATCGACCGTGGCGACGAGGGAGCGGCCCACCGTGAAATGCCGAGTGATCCCGGCACCGGCCCGGACGGTGACCGCCGTGCCGGGCTTCCAGTACGTGCGCGGCCGGAAGTCGACGCGCTGCCCGTCCAGCAGATTGCGATCCTTGATCCAGCTCCAGGAGCCCTCGACATCCGCGCTGACCTTCAACTGCCGCTCCACGTCCGCCCGTTCGGCGGCGGGTATCACGTGGTCGAACGTCACGGATATGGGCATGCCGACGCCCACGGTCTGCCCGTCGGCGATGTTGACGCGGGCGCCCGCCAGGGACTTGAGCGGTGTGGACGTGGGCTTCGGCGTCGGATTGACCGTGGTGGTGACGGCCGGCTTCGCGCCGGCGTCCACCCCGGCGCCCGTACCCCCGCTCCCGTCCGCCACGGCCCGCGCGGAGCAGCCCGCCAGCGCGAGCGCACACACCGCCGCCGCGCCCCAGGCCCGCCCGAGCCGACGCCGGCCGGCTCCTCCGGCCCCCCAACTCCCCGTACTCCCCGTGCCCGTGGTCATCGCGCTCCCCCTGAGGTGTGTTTCGATGTGCGACGTACGGGACCTGTACGCACGGCAGGGACGGCCGGGTTGCATCGGGCCGCGGAAATTCCGGAAACTCCGGCGGGGGGCATGACCGAGGAAGAGTTCGACGCGTTCTACGCCGCCGCGTTCCCCCGGCTGACCGGCCAGCTCTACGCCTTCACCGGGGATCACAGCGAGGCGCAGGACGTCGTCCAGGAGGCGTTCGTACGCGCCTGGGACCGGCGGCGGGAGTTCCTCGCCGACGGGGCGCCCGAGGCGTGGATACGGACCGTGGCGATGCGGCTCGCGGTGAGCCGCTGGCGCCGTGCACGCCGCTGGCTGGAGCTCGTACGGCGCACTCCGCCGCCCGAGCACACCCCGGGCCCCGACCCCGAGCGCACCGCCCTGGTCGCCGCGCTGCGCACGCTGCCCGAGCCGCAGCGGATGGCGCTGGTCCTGCACCATCTGTGCGACCTGAGTGTCGAGCAGGTAGCCTCCGAAACCGGTGCCCCCGTGGGCACGGTCAAGGCCCGCCTGTCCCGCGGCCGGGCGGCGCTGGCACGGGTGCTGTCCGCGGACTCGGCGGAATCGGCGGATCCGGCCGGCAAGGGGGAGAGGGAGGACGACCGTGTCCGATGAACTCACCTCGGAACTGCGGGAGTTGGCCGCGGCCGGCGAAACGCTCCCGGCGCTGTCCGGTGCGGAGATCCGCGGACGGGCGGTACGCCGCCGACGCCGCCGCCGTACGACGCTGGCCGTGGCCGGCGTGTCCGCCGCGGCGGGGCTGGCCCTCGCGCTCGTCCTGAACCTCGGCGGCGGCACGGAACAGCGCCCGGCCCCGGCCGCGAGCCCCACCGGCACGCCCAGTCTCCCGGCGGTGCCGGACGCCACGGTCGACCTGTCCCGGCGGGTGATCTCGGTGGCGGGCCGCGAACTGCCACTTTCCTCCGGCACCGCGTGGACGCCCACGGGGACGGGCCGGATGACGGTCACCGCGAAGGAGTCCGTCAAGCTGGTGCCGGCCGGCGTGGCCGGACTCAAGGACGGCTACAACCTCAAAGTCCCCTGGGTGATCGAATTCAGTGCCTCCGACGGGAGGACGAACTACATCGCCGGCCTGACGTACGACGCGAAGGCCCCCGGCAACTACGACCTCACGACCGGCTGGATCGGCCTGCGCCAGAGCGACGCGAAGTGGCTGTACGAGCAGCTGAGCCCGGGCTCCGTGATCGACGTCGAGGGGACGGCTCCCTCGGCCACCCCGACCTCGAGGTCGACTTCCACGCCGCCCACCGCGACGCCGGGTGCGGGTACGGGTACGGGGACGTCCGGCGGCTAGGGCCTGTCGTCAGGGTCGCGGCGCGGAGGGTGAACGACGCGCGCTGCCGGGCCTGTTGCGCCGCATCGGTTCCGGCGGCGGCGGGTCCTAGGATCACTGGCCATGGAAATAACGGGTCTCTTCGTCCTCGCCGCGCTCATGATCGCGAGCTTCGCGGGGCTGGAAAGCAAGCTGGGTCGCACCGACCGCAGAATCGCGCGTGTCGAGCACAAACTCGACCTGATCCTCGACCACCTCGGCCTTCACCAGGACGACCCGCACCTTCCCCAGGTCGCCGCCCTCCTGCGCGACGGCAAGAAGATCCAGGCCATCAAGGCGTACCGCGAGGCCACGGGGGCCGACCTTCGGGAGGCGAAGGAAGCGGTCGAGCGGATGGGGTGAGCGGGGTGGTTTTCCGCCCCCTCCGCCCCTGCCCGACCCGTACCAGCCCTTCGGCTGCGGGCCGTTGGGAGCTTGTCGCGCAGTTCCCCGCGCCCCTGAGAGGGACGCGGCCCCCAGGTACGGGTCGGGGCGGAGGGGCGAGGGAACTCAGCCCTGTGTGGGCGGGGGCGTCTTGCCCGCCAGGACGTCCTTCAGACGGGTGGTGCCCGCTTGGACGGCCTGCTCGGTGGAGTCCTGCTCGGCTCCTTCGAGGCCGCCGTTGGTGAGGGAGAGGGCGCTGTCGCCGACGCGTACGGCGACGAAGTCCAGGGTCAAGGTGGAGGGAGCGCCGTCCACTTCACCGTCCACGGTGATCTGCAGCCCCTGGCGGGCGTCGCCCACGTTGGGCGGCGACGTCGAAATGACCTGGATGTTCTGCTGTGCGCCCTGAGCGTCGACGGCGGGGAACTGGTCGCACTTGTCCGGCAGCGTCTTCAGCCACGCCAGCTTCGCGTCCACGTCGGCCTTCGCGTACCCGGCGACCTGGTAGCGCATCTGCGCGTTGTTGCCGCTGTCGTCGAACGTGGTGGCGGCCTGTCCTCCCTTCGGGTCACCGAGCAGGTCCTCGGCGTACAGGCCGTCGAGCAGCTTCTGGCAGTCGACGGCGTTCTGCTTGTTCGTGACGAAGGCATTCGCGTCGACCTTGCCCTTGAGCAGTGAGTCGTGCCAGGTCGCCGTGCCCTGTGTCGCGGTCCACTGGGACCCCAGGTCGGAGTTGGTGATCAGCGCGGCCTGGGCCTGCTCCTGAGTGAGCGTGGTGGCGGTGGGGGAGTCCTTGGCCATGGCGGACGCCGGGACATCCGTATCACCGGAACCAGCACGGTCGCCGAAGCTCGAACACGCGGCCGTCGAGAGCAGCATGCCCGCGGTCAGGGCGGACGCGAGGAGACAGGACGGACGGTTCATGGCGAAGGCCTCCCGAGGACGTGGTGTGTCCTTCCACGCCACCACCGCGCACGGCCGCCCACCAGCGCACGGGGCCGTCCGGGTGAGCCCGGCCCCGCCCCGTCGGTGGACGCCCTCGGGGTGCCTTTCGTGGATCTGTCAGAGTGGAGGTGATGCACCTGCCCCAGGGAACCTCAGCGAGCCCCACCGACCGCTTTGAAGACGACGACTACCCCGCGTACACGATGGGCCGCGCCGCCGAGATGATCGGTGCCACCCCCGCGTTCCTGCGCGCCGTCGGCGAGGCGGGCCTGATCACGCCGCTGCGGTCCGGGGGCGGTCACCGCCGCTACTCCCGTAGCCAGCTGCGCGTCGCCGCACGCGCCCGCGACCTGGTCGACCAGGGCACGCCGGTGGGGGCCGCGTGCCGCATCGTCACCCTGGAGGACCGCCTCGACGAGGCCCTGCGGCTCAACGCGGAACTGCGCCGGTCGGCGACGCAGGACGCCTGACGACGGGCGCTCAGGGCCTGCGGCACCGTCTCCGGTCGGCCTGAATATCTGTTTCGGCCGATGCAGAAATTGGCTCGGGGTGCCGACAGATTTTTTATTCCCCGGAGTGGGGTGAGATAGTGCGCCCGCCTTCGGGACCAGTACCGTGCTAGTGTCGATATCAGTTGCAGTTGTGGTTCCCAAAGTTTTTCCGGTGCGTTTTCCGGATGGGGCAATCATCGCGGCGACGCAGGTCCACACAGTGTGGGCCTTCGAGCTTTGCCCCGAAGGAGATATGACATGGCTACTGGCACCGTGAAGTGGTTCAACGCGGAAAAGGGCTTCGGCTTCATCGAGCAGGACGGCGGCGGCGCCGACGTCTTCGCCCACTACTCGAACATCGCCACCCAGGGCTTCCGTGAGCTCCAGGAAGGCCAGAAGGTGACCTTCGACGTCACCCAGGGCCAGAAGGGCCCCCAGGCGGAGAACATCGTCCCCGCCTAGTCCGGGACCCGCTGACGCCTGACTTCCGAGTCGGCCGACGCTTACAGGTGACCGGGACCCGCACCCCTGAGGTGCGGGTCCCGGTCACCTGCTTTTTGTTTCCCTGGGGCTTCTTCCCGGCTTCCTCCGGGCGTCCTGCCTCAATGAATTTCGGGCGAATTTCTCGGCCCGCTTTACCCACTTTCGGTACCCCGAAACTCGCGTAACCCGTAATTCCCCGCGGTACTACACCGCCAGGACCGCGCGGACCGTCTTGCCGCCGAAGCCGGTGTTGACGACCTCCAGGCTGTGGGCGAGCTGCTGGACCATCGCGAGGCCGCGGCCGCTCTCCGAGTCGGCGTTCAGCGGGCCGACGTGGGGCCGCCCGGGGCTGTCGTCGTGGACCTCGACGGTCACCTGTCCCTGCCCCAGCTGCAGGCGCAGCCGGCAGCCGGTGCGGCCGTGCCGTATGGCGTTGGCGACGAGTTCCGAGGCGATCAGCGTGGCGTCGTCGACCTGGTCGGCCGTCGGCGCAGCCATCCGCGGCCGTGGCCGGGTGAGGAACGCCGACGTCAACCTGCGGGCCCTGCCCGCCGAGACGGCCGTACGCGGCAGTGTGTACTCCACACGGGCGGTCGTCCGGACGGCGCGCTGGTGCGCACGCATGACTGACACCTCTCTTCCCCCTCCAGGACAACCGGCACCCGGCGGCTCCATCCCCGCCGACCGGGACCCGCGCGAAAAGGTGCGCGGCCGGTCCTGCCTCCGGGTGATGCCCGCCCCTGGTGATCCGCAACCAGCGCCGTACGTCACAAAGCCGCGACGGAGTCTTTTCGGGCAGGTGTCACAGGCCCGAGTCGAGCATGCGGAAGTCCTCGTAGTCGAAGCCCGGGGCCACCACGCAACTGACCAGGACCTCCTGATCGGTTGCCGGGCGGGCGGACTGCCAGACACCGCCCGGGACGAGGGCCTGGGGGCGTTCGCCGGCCTCGATGGCGGGGCCGAGGCGGACGACCGTGGGGGTGGAGTCGGGGGTGTGGCCGTCGCCGCCGAGGAGCAGGTCCAAGGGGCCGCCACGGTGCCACAGCCACAGTTCGTCGGAACGCACCGTGTGCCAGGCGGACGTGTCGTGCGGGGTGAGCAGGAAGTAGATCGCGGTCGCGGCGGCGCGGGGGCCGGGGTAGCCGTCGGGGCGGAAGGCCTGTGGCGCCGTCCATGTCTCGACGAACCAGCCACCCTCGGGGTGTTGTTGCATGCCCAGTTCGGCGGCCAGCGGCGGGACGGCGGAAGGCGTCTCTGGAGAGGTCACCACATGGCTGTACCACGCAGATGAAGGCGGTTCAACCAACTCCCGGTGCGCGCCCCGACATGTCTGAAAGGGTGTGGGGATGCCGACCCTTCACAGAAAACTGCTAGGGCTGCTTCCCCGGATAGGGATGCGAGTGCTGGATCTCGGTTCGGGTACAGCGGTGGTCTACCGGCGTGGTGAGCGCAGACGCGTTCCGCTGGGCCGGGGTGCCGATCTGGTGCTGAGCGGCAGAACCGCGGCCTGGAGGAACGTGTCTCTCGGGGAGACCGGCGCACGCCTGCTCCTCGACGAGAAGGCGACGGCTGCCGACGAACGCCGCTTCCAGTTGTCGGCCGCGGCCTACCTCTGCGGGCAGCATGTCGCCGCACTCCTCGACCGGTACGAGGTGAACTGCGTCTTCGACGTGGGCGCCAACGCCGGCCAGTACGGACGCCAGTTGCGCCGCCTCGGCTACAGCGGCCGGATCGTCTCCTTCGAACCCACGGCGGAGGCCTTCGCCAAGCTCCAGAAGGCCGCGGAGGAGGACCCCGACTGGTGGGTGCACCAGGTCGGGCTGGG
Organism: Streptomyces albiflavescens; assembly: GCF_014645835.1. Classification (GTDB taxonomy): domain Bacteria; phylum Actinomycetota; class Actinomycetes; order Streptomycetales; family Streptomycetaceae; genus Streptomyces; species Streptomyces albiflavescens. Next base: position 54,906 of record NZ_BMMM01000006.1, on the reverse strand, counting down.
CCGCGAGGACGCCACCCGGTCCATCCATGTGGGCTGGAACACCATGAACTCCCTTCTCCCGCCCAGCGATTACGGCAAGGACCGCTACAAGCGGTTCGCGAAGACGCGCACGGAGGACATCGAGATCCGCCGGCTCGACGGGATGATGGACAAGGCGCTGGCCGGGATCACCGATCCCCGGCCCTATCTGAAGATGGACACCCAGGGGTACGACCTGGAGGTGTTCGCGGGCGCCGGGGAACGCGTCCCCGAGTTCGTCGGGATGCAGTCGGAGGTCGCGACACTGCGGCTGTACGAGGGCAGCCCCCGGATGGGCGAGGCGATCGCCGTGTACGAGGAGAGCGGCTTCGAGATCACGGGCATGTACCCGGTGTCGCGGGAAGCGGCGACGGGCCGGGTGGTGGAGTTCGACTGCGTGATGGTGCGCGCGGCCGCCGTGCCCGCGTCCGAATGATCGGCCGGGCAGGCACTGGGGCTATGCCGGATACGCGTGCGTCTGCGTGGCCTTCACCGTCGCCCAGACCGGGGCGCCCGGCTGCAGGTCGAGTTCCGCCGCGGCGACCGTCGTCAGGTCGGCGGCGAGCGGGAGTTCGCCGGTGAGGTCCGCGCGGATCTGGTCGCCGTGGGTCTCCAGTCCGCCGACCCGGCACTGCCACAGATTGCGGGCGCTGGAGCCGGTGGGGCGATCGCGGTACAGGGTGACGGCGCCGGGCGGGAAGGCCACGAAGACGGGTCCGTCGAGGTCCTCGGTGGTGGTGATCGCCGGGCCGGCGTCGAGCCGTACGGTGTGGCCCTCGGCCTGCCCCCGGTAGAGGTTGAGGCCGACCAGCTGGGCGATGTAATCGGTGCGCGGATGCCGGGCGATGTCCGACGGTGTCCCGTCCTGGACGACGCGCCCGTGCTCGATGACGACGAGCCGGTCGGCCAGCACCATGGCGTCCAGCGGGTCGTGCGTCACCAGGACGGCGACGGCCTCGAAGTCGGCCAGGTGGCGCCGGAGTTGGGCGCGCACATCGAGGCGGGTGCGGGCGTCGAGCGCGGCGAGCGGTTCGTCCAGCAGGAGCAGCCGGGGGTGGGTGGCCAGCGCGCGGGCGAGGGCGACGCGTTGCGCCTGCCCGCCGGAGAGGCGGCGCGGCTTGGCCCCGGCGTGCTCGGCCAGGCCCATGCGGTCCAGCCATGCGGCGGCCTGCGCCCGTGCCTCCGCCTTCCCCGCGCCCTGGCAGCGCGGTCCGAAGGCCACGTTGTCGAGGGCGGTCAGGTGCGGGAAGAGCAGATAGTCCTGGAAGACGACGCCGACGGGACGGGATTCGGGCGGCGTACGGTCCAGCGCGGCGCCGTCCAGCCGCAGATGCCCGCCGGCGGACAGCGGGGTGAGCCCGGCCAGTGTGCGCAGCGCGGTGGTCTTGCCCGCGCCGTTCGGACCGAGCAGCGCGACGACGTCGCCGGGGGCGGCGGTCAGCGCGACGTCGAGGTGGAAGGCGCCGCGGTGGACGACGAGGCGGGCGTCGAGGCCCTTGTCGGGTCCCTCGTCGGCGAAGCCCCGGTCGGCGGGGGCGGTCGGTTTCGTCATGGCGCCATCACCGTCTCGTAGGCGTCCGTCGGTCATGGCGCCACCACTGTCTCGTACCCGCCCGTCATGACGCCGCCGTCATCCAGCGGTCGCGCAGTCCCGCGAGGACCGCGATCGACACGGCCAGCAGCACCAGGCTCAGCGCGATCGCGGCGGCCGGGTCGTTCTGCAGGGCCAGGTACACGGCCAGCGGCATGGTCTGCGTACGGCCGGGGAAGTTGCCCGCGAAGGTGATCGTCGCGCCGAACTCGCCGAGCGCGCGGGCCCAGGCCAGCACGGAACCCGCCGCGATCCCGGGTGCTATCAGCGGCAGCGTGACCCGGCGAAAGGCGGTGAAGCGGGAGGCGCCCAGCGTCAGGGCGGCCTCCTCGTAGCGCGGATCGGCGGCACGCAGTGTGCCCTCCACGCTGATCACGAGGAAGGGCATCGCCACGAACGCCTCGGCCACGATCACCCCGGCCGTGGTGAACGGCAGCGTGATCCCGAAGGCCGAGTCCAGCCACTGCCCGACGATCCCGTTGCGGCCGAGGGCCAGCAGCAGGGCCACGCCTCCCACCACCGGGGGCAGCACGAGCGGCAGCGTCACCAGGGCCCGGACGAAGCCGCGCCCCGGGAAGTCGGTGCGCGCGAGCAGCCACGCGAGGGGCACGCCGAGCACCAGGCTCACCGCGGTGGCCGCCGTGGCGGTGACCAGGGACAGCTGGAGCGCCTGCCAGACCTCCGGGCTGGTCAGCTGGTCCGGCAGGCTGCGCCAGGGAGCCCGTACGAGGAGGGCGACCAGCGGGAGGAGCAGGAAGGCCAGGCCGACGAGGGCGGGCAGCAGCAGGGGAAGCGGCGCACCGCGTCGCGTACCTTTCCGGACGCGCCCGCGCCGCGGCCCACCGGTCAGGGTGTCGGCCGCGGCGTCGGAGGTGTCCAGACCTGTTGTCACGGCTTGAGGAATCCGGCCGCCGTCAGGACCTTCTGACCCTCGGCGGACTTCACCAGCTCGATGAACGCCTTCGCCGCGGCCGCGTTGGGCGCGTCCTTGAGCAGGGCGATCGGGTACGCGTTGATGGCCTTGGCCGACTCGGGGAACTCCACGCCCTCCACCTTGTCACCCGCAGCCTTCACATCGGTCTTGTAGACGACGGCGGCGTCGGCCTCCTTCAGCTCCACCTTCGTCAGGGCGCTCTTGACGTCCTGCTCGTAAGAGACCGGAGTGAGCTTGAGGCTGCTGGCGTCCAGCGCCTTCTGCGCGGCGGCGCCGCACGGCACCGTCTTGTCGCACAGGACGACCTTCAGGCCGGACTTGGTGAGGTCCTTCAGGGAGGTGACCTTGTCGGGGTTGCCGGGCAGGGTGGCGATCTCCAGCTGATTGCGGACGAAGGTGGCCGGGGTGCCGAGCGCGTCGCTCTTGTCCGTCACGATCGCCATCGTCTTGGGGCTGGCGGCGGCGAACACGTCGGCCGGGGCGCCGCCCGTGATGCTCGCGGCGAGCGTGTCACTGCCACCGAAGCTGAAGGTCACCTTCGTACCGGGGTGGGCCTTCTCGAATTCCTTGCCCAGCGTCGTGAAGCTCTCCTTGAGGGAGGCGGCGGCGAAGACGGTCACCGTGCCGGAGAGCTTCGAGGTGTCCTTGGCGGAGGCCGAGGAGTCCGGCTTCGCCGAGGAGTCGGACGAGGAGGAGCAGGCGCTCAGGGCCAGCAGCGCGGCGGCGCCGGCGCCTGCCACCTGCAGGGTCCGGCGGGTCCGGCGTGCGGTACGGGTCATCACGGTTCTACTCCTTCTCGAGCCTTAGTCATGCATACGCGGATCATACTTCCGCAGATGCCACCCGTAAGTCTCCTGTTGCATCGCATGAGCCCGGTGATCGACGCATGGATGTACGCATGTGCGTTTGTCCGGGACGGTGCTGCGGGTACCGTCTCCCGGGAGGTGGTACCCAGTGACCCAGTCCCTTACGGAACCGCCCGTCCGCCCGGCGGCGGAGCTGACCCTGACCGGAGACCTGGCCCGTCCCGCCCGGCTGACCGTGCCGGACCTGCTGGCCTGGCCCCAGCACCGGGTCCGGGTCAGCTTCGAGTGCGCCACCAGCGGCGTACAGCACCACCGCTTCGAGGGGCCGCTGCTGCATGACGTCCTGCACGCGGCCGGACCCGTCTTCGACCCGGCCCGCCGCAAGGACCGGCTGCGTTTCCTCATCGCGGTGACGGGCTCGGACGGCCACCACGCCCTGCTCACCTGGGCCGAGATCGACCCCGACTTCGCGCACTCCCCGGTGCTGCTGGCGGTCGGCATCGACGACACCCCGCTCGATGCGGCGGGTCCCCAGCTGGTGCTGCCCCAGGACCGCTGCGGCGCCCGGCACATCAGCGGCATCAACGCGATTCGCGTGGACGGCCGCTACACGTCGTGGACGGCCGGCGGCGACTGAGGCCGCCGAGCCGCCGCGTCCAGGGCCGGCCACACCCGGTCCCGGGTCAGCGGGAGCTCGGTGAACCGCGGTCCCGTCGCGTCGCGCAGGGCGTTCGAAGGCCGGGGCGACCGGGTTGAAGGGGCTCTCGCTCATCGACTCGGCGCCGAGGGGACCGATCGCGTCGGCGGTCTCCATGAAGTGGACCTCGGTGCGCCGGACGTCGGCGTACTGCGGCAGCCGGTAGCGGCGGAAGGCGGCCGTCTCGACCTCGCCGCGCCCGTCGACGCGCACGTTCTCGACGCCGGGAACACGTCCGCCGCGGCGCCGCTGAGGACCCTGGAGACGTTCCCCGCGTGCGACGGCTCCTGAGCACGGACGGCGGAGGCCCTGCACCTGCACGTCAACACCGTCCACTACCGCATTCAGCGCATCGAGCACTTCACCGGCCGCGACCTCTGCCGCCTCTACGACCGTCTCGACCTGTGGGCCGCCCTGCTCAGCCGGGAAGGCGACCCCTCCCATGACAGGATCGCCCGGCGTCTGCGACGCTGACCCGCCAACGGAGGTCACGCATGCTGCTGCGTCAGCTGGAGTACCTGGTCGCGCTCGCCCGGGAGCGGCACTTCGCGCGGGCGGCGGCGGCCTGTTTCGTCACGCAGCCGTCGCTGTCGGCGGCGATCCGCCGGCTGGAACACGAGCTGGACGTGCCGATCGTGCGGCGGGGCAGGAAGTACGAGGGGCTCACCCCGGAGGGCGAGGTCGTGCTCGCCTGGGCACACCGGATCCTCGCCGAGCGCGACGCCCTGCGCCAGGAGCTGTCGGCGCTGCGTGGCGGCCTGACCGGCACCCTGCGCCTGGGCATCGTCCCCACCGCGCTGCCCGCCGCCTCCCTTCTCACCACCCCGTTCTGCGAGCGGCACCCGCGGGCCCGGGTCAGGCTGGAGTCGTTGTCGTCCGCCGAGATCAGCCACGGCCTGGCCGAGTTCGAGCTGGACGCGGCGATGACGTATCTCGACGACGACGAGCTGCGTCACGTACGCCGCTTCCCGCTGTACGAGGAGCGGTATGTGCTGCTCACTCCGGTGGACGGCCCGCTGGCCACGGCGCCGACGGCCCGCTGGGCGCACGCGGCGGCGCTGCCGCTGTGTCTGCTGAGCCCCCGGATGCGCAACCGCCGGATCATCGACGAGTGCTTCGCCGCCGACGGCGCGACGGCCACCCCGGCGATCGAGTCGGACACCGTCGCCGGGCTGTACGCGCATCTGCCGGGCGGCCGCTGGTCCAGCGTGATCTCGCACGCCTGGCTGCACATGTTCGGGGTGCCCGAGGGGATGCGGGTGGTGTCGCTGGAAGGGCCCGCGCACGGGCCCCGGGTCGGGATCGTGGTGGCCCGGGAGGAGCCTCAGTCCGTGCTGGCGGAGGCGCTGTTGGAGGTGGCGCGGGAGGCGGACGTGCGGGACGCCCTCGATGCGCTGCTGAAGGAGCATCTGGGCGGGCGGAGCCGATAGCCGTCGGCTGTCCGGGTAGGGCAACGTTCGCTTTGGCCGGCGCGATTGACTCCGAGGTTGGTGAAAGCACCTCCCGATCAACGGAGTTGAGGAGAGACGCGTCATGGCCAAGGTGCTCTGCGTGCTGTACGACGACCCGGCCGACGGCCCCCCACGACGTACGCCCGGGACGATCTTCCCGTCATCGACCGCTGTCCCGGCGGTCGGACCACGCCCACCCCGAAGGCGACCGACTTCAACGTCCCCTCACGTGCGGTCGATGTGCACGTTCGTCGACTTCACCCGGGCGGTGGCCTCCATGCCGACCTCCAGGCCCAGTTCCTCGACGGCCTCTCGGGTCAGCAGCGAGACCAGCCGGTGCGGCCCCGCCTGGATCTCCACCTGGGCCGCGACGTCGCCGAGTTTGACGGCGGTGACGATGCCCGGGAACGCGTTGCGGACGGAGGTGTAGGAGGCACCCTCCTCACCGCCGGCCCCGGCCAGCTCGACGGAGAACGCGGCGAGATCCCGTCCGTCGATGAGCCGCCGCCCACCCTCGTCCCGATGCGTGGCCACCCGCCCGGCGTCCGCCCACCGCCGGGCGGTGTCGGGGCTCACGCCGAGGAGCCGGGCGGCCTGGCCGATTGTGTAGGACTGCATGGGCGTGACGATAACGCGACGACCGGAACGCGACGGCTCTACCGTGGCCCGCGCCGGGCCTCCGGGACGGCGGGCGGGAGCTGGGCCTGGACATCGGCGTTCACCTGGCCGCCCAGCGTCATCACGTTGAGCGTCGCGGAGTTCTCGTTGGCGATCGCCTTCTCGACGCGGGCGACCAGGGTGCGGAACGCCTCGCTCTCCGAGAGGCCCGTGTAGGGGCCCACCTTGGTCTCGAAGTAGATCCGCTCGTGGCCGAGGAGTTGTTCGGTCGAGCGGTAGTTCTTCCACTGCTCCCGGTAGCGGTACACGCTCTCCAGGGAGACGGAGCCGACCACGATCAGGCTGAGCACCGTCGCGGTGAGCTTGGCGAACGACAGATCGAGGTTGACTAAAACGGGCACCAGCGCGCCCCCGACGACGGAGATCGTCCGCATCCGCAGATGCATGGCCTTCATCCTGACGGCTTTCCTGTCGTACCAGCCCTGGTACTGCAGGAGCCTGCTCTCCAGATACCCCTGTGCCGTGACCGCCTCCGGACCGGGGGCGAGCGGGTGGCCGTCGAGCGACTGGTCTGCCGCCGGGTCGGTCATGGGGCAACTTCTCCTTCGCCGTGGAGTGCGGCACTGGCGCACACCGTTCAACGTCAACACCCAAGATACGTAGGTCACTTCGTGCGTGCGCCCGTGTCTGGAAGGGCGGCATGCGCAGGGTGCGGCGGGCGGGCGGTTCGATCGTGCGGCAGACGATGCCCGCGACCGCCGGGCTCCGCCCGCCGACGGGCCCGAAGCTCCCGAATGGCATGCGCCACAGTCCCGGAAAACCGCGGCGACTATGGTGTCGCTGCGTGTCGATGCGAATCGAACACCAGGAGAGACCACCAGGGGCACCAGAAACGTCGGCGAGGGGCGCGCAGTGTCGGACGAGGGGCGGCTGGTCGCCGGGCGCTACCGGTTGATCGACAGGATCGGCCGCGGTGGCATGGGCACCGTGTGGCGCGCCGAGGACGAGGTGCTGAGCCGCCAGGTCGCCCTGAAGCGGCTGCACGTCCAGCCGCATCTGAGCGACGACGAGCTCGCCACCCTCTACGAGCGCACCCGCCGCGAGGCACGCAGCGCCGCCCGTATCGCGCACTCGAACGTGGTCGTCGTCCATGACGTCGTGGACGACCAGGGGCTGCCCTGCATCGTCATGGAGTACGTCCCCTCGACCACCCTCGACGCACTGCTCAAGACAGGCGAGGTCCTCCCGCCCGCCGAGGCCGCCCGCATCGGACTCGGCATGATCGCCGCGCTGCGTGCCGCGCACACGGCCGGGGTGCTGCACCGCGACGTCAAGCCCGGCAACGTGCTGCTGGGCGCCGGCGGCCGCGTCGTGCTCACCGACTTCGGCATCGCGATGACGAGCGGCACCTCGACGCTGACGAAGACCGGCGAGATCGTCGGGTCGATCGACTACATCGCCCCCGAGCGGATGAAGGGCCGGAACTCCGGTCCCGCCGCGGACCTCTGGGCGCTGGGCGCGACCCTGTACCAGTCCGTCGAGGGACGGCCCCCGTTCCGCAAGGACACGGCCGTCGAGACGGCGTACGCCATCGTCGTCGACCCGCTCGCTCCCCTGAAGCAGGCCGGAGCTCTCGAACCCCTCATCGAGGCTCTGCTGGCCAAGGACCCGGCGGAGCGGCCGTCGATGGAGGAGACGGAGCGGGTGCTGCGGGCGGTGGCGTCGGAGGCTCCGACCCAGCTCCAGACGCAGCCCTTGTCGCAGCCGCGGCCACAACCGGCACCGACGCGCTCCCTGCCTGCACGGCCGTCCGATCCCACCCGCGTCGACAACGATGGCGGCGGTCGCCGCAAGGGCGACGACAACGATGGCAGCGGTCGCCGCAAGGACAAGGGCAAAGGCGGCCGTCGCAAGCGCCGCGGGCCCCTCCTGGGTGCGGTCGCCGTGACCGTCGTGGGCGCGGCCGTCGCGGGCGGACTGTACATGGCGGCGCACCGCGACAGCGGCTCGCGCACGCACGGCACCGAGGCGGCGCCCACGCCCGCGTCCGCGTCCGTCCCCAAGGGTTTCCACCTGGTCGAGGACAAGACGCTGGGCGCCTCCTATCCCGTCCCGGACGGCTGGAAGCGCGGCACTTCGAGCTTCGAGCAGGTCAAATACACCGACCCGTCCCGCCTGGTGGAACTCACCATCGGCACGGTGGACCCCGCGGGCCCGAACCCCGAGTCGCACTTCAAGAACATCGAGGCGAACACCAAGCGCAACTACTCCACGTACCGGAGGATCCGGATGGAGCGGACCACCTTCCAGGGGAAGGCCGCGGCGATCTGGGAGTTTACCTTCAAGGGACGGGTACGGGCGTTCCGCGCCATCGACCTGGGCTTCGGGCAGGAGGGCGGCAAGGAGTACGACATCTACGTCTCGGCGCCGGAGGCCCAGTGGGACAAGTACCGCCCCGTCTTCGACACGGTGAAGGCCGGCTTCCGCACGGACTGAGGCGTGCGCCGGCGGCCGAGGCACACCTTCGGGTGAGCGAAGGGCGGCGCGCGCGTTCAAATCAACTCTCCGGGTAGGCAACCCGGAAGAGGACTGGCCCCTCCTAGAGAACAGTCGAACCAACCCGGGTACTCGGAGAGGACTGTCAGGTGGCCCGTCAGTTGTCCCGCCGCAGGTTCATGGTCTACACGCTGGCGGCGTCCACCCTGACCGTCGCGGCGCCACTCGGCTGCGACGGATCCTCGGCGGAGGGCGTCGAGCCCACCGCGGCGGGCGTCAGCACCCCGTCCGACGTCCTGGTGACCGGCACCGACGAGGAGATGCTGGTCCTGGAAGTCACGGCGGCCAACAGGGTGGTCGTACGACTGCCACGCGTCGAGGTCGGCCAGGGCATCACGACCGCGGTCGCCATGATGATCGCCGAGGAGCTCGACGCCCGGCTCGCCGACGTCGACATCCCGCTCGCCGAGGCCCGGAAAAAGGGGAACCAGTACACCGGCGGCTCCAGTTCGGTCACTTCGCTGTACGGTCCCGCCCGCGAGCTGGCGGCCACCGCGCGCGCCAAGCTGGTGACCGCGGCCGCTCGGCGCTGGCACCTGCCGGCGGGGCAGCTGCGTACCCGGGACACGATGGTGATCGCACCCGACGGGCGTACGGCCACCTTCGGGTCGCTGACCGAGAGCGCCGCACGGATCCAGCACCCCGCCGTGTCGACCAAGCCCAAGCCGACGTCCGAGCACCGGGTGATCGGGCGGCCGACGACCCGGATCGACGCGCGGGACATCGTCACCGGCAGGGCGAAGTACGCCGGGGACGTGGCGGTGGCCGGAGCGAAGCCGACCGTGGTGGCGCGGCCGCCGACGCTCGGCGGGAAGGTCGTCTCGGTCGACGACCGGGCGGCCCGCGCCCTGCCGGGCGTCCACGCGGTCGTCAGGATCGCCGGTGGTGTCGCCGTGGTGGCGGACTCCTTCCACCACGCCTTCAAGGCCAGGGACGCGCTGCGGATCACCTGGGCCCCGGGCCCGCTCGCGGCTCTGTCCGACGCCGGGATCCGGTCCCGGCTGCGGGCCGCCGTTCCGCCGCTCGGGACCCCGCTGCTCGGAACGAGGCAGGTGACGGGCGAGTTCGAGTTCGCGTTCGTCAGCCACGCGCCGATGGAGGTGCTGACCGCGGTCGCGGACGTGCGCGCCGACCGTGCCGAGCTCTGGTTCTCGTCCCAGACGCCGATGGACGCGCGCGACAGCATCGCCTCGGCGGTGGGGCTGCCGGCGTCGAAGGTACGGGTCCATGTCACGCGGGGCGGCGGCTCGTTCGGACGGCGGCTGAACTTCGACGCGGCGATCGAGGCGGCCCTGATCTCCAAGGCGGCTCACCGGCCGGTGAAGCTGATGTGGAGCCGTAACGACGACATCAGGCACGGCAGGATGCGCCCGGCCAGCCACCACCGGATCCGCGCCAGCCACGCCGGCGGCAGGGTGGTGTCCTTCACCCACATGATGGCCTCGGTGAACGAGTCCTATGAGCAGGAGGGGCCGGCCGCCCAGGGCGGTGTCACCGGCGTCGTGTCCGGCTCCCGGGTGGCGGGCCCGCTGCCCAGCGACAGCGGGCTGTACAACTTCGGGCGCGTCTCCGGGGATTCGGGCGGAGTGGAACTGGCGATGCCCCTCGGCGCTTGGCGTTCGGTGGACTCCGGGACCTCGCGCACCGCGGAGGAGATCGTCGTCGACGAGGTCGCGGGGAGCCTGGGCGAGGACCCGGTCGCCTTCCGGCGTACGACACTCCGGAGCAAGAGGGTCAAGGCGGTGCTCGACAAGGTCGCGAGCACCGGGAACTGGGGCCGGACCATGCCGGCCGGCCAGGCCCAGGGCGTGGCCGTCCACGAGGAGTACGGCTCCTGCGTGGCCTGCCTGGTCGAGATCGACGCCACCGACCCGAAGAAACCCCGGGTGACCAAGGTGGTGATGGCGGCCGACGTCGGAACGGCCGTCAACCCGCGCGGGCTTCAGGCCCAGCTCATGGGCACCGCCGCCGACGGCATCTCCACCGTGCTGCAAGCGGGCCTGCACATCGACCGGGGCGCCGTCCGCGAGGGCAGCTTCGCCGACTTCCACTACGCCCGCCAGCGGCACGCTCCCCTGCATTTCGAGGCGCACATCATGCCCTCCCGGCGGGACCCCGGCGGGGCGGGCGAACTCGGCGTCCCCGCGGCTGCGGGCGCCGTCGCCAACGCCTACGCCCGCGCGACGGGTACCCGCCCCCGCCGATTCCCGATCAACTTCTGAGACGGTGCCGATGCCCTCCTACTCGTTCCTGCTCAACGGGAAGCCGGTCACCGTCGAGGCGCCGGCCGACATGCCGCTGCTGTGGGTCCTGCGCGACCTGCTGGACGTCACGGGTCCCAAGTACGGCTGCGGGGTCGGCGTCTGCCGCGCCTGCACCAGCCATCTCGACGGGGCGGAGATCCAGCCCTGCGTCGTCCCGGTCGCGGACTGCGCGGGCCGCAAGGTCACCACCATCGAGGGCCTGGCCGACGGCGACACGCTGCACCCGGTCCAACAGGCCTGGCTCGACTGCGATGTCGCCCAGTGCGGCTTCTGCCAGCCCGGGCAGATCATGGCCGCGGCGGCCCTCCTCAAGAAGACGTCCAGCCCGACGGACGCCGACATCGACCGCATCGAGAACGTCTGCCGCTGCGGTACGTACTCCCGGATCCGCGAGGCGATCAAGAAGGCCTCCGCCCAGGGCTGAGGATCTCGACGCCTCCCGACGGCCATGGCGGCCGTCGGCGCGCGACCGCCGCACGCCGTCGCCTTGTCCCGCTGATCGCGGTGGGTGCGCGGAAGGCCGAGCCTCCGCGCACCCACCGGGTACTCACTGGCCCCGTCGGGCCCGTCCGCTCACGTGGTGGGCAGGGCCGGAACCGCCGACGTCACGCCGCCGAGCAGCCCCGCGACCACGCCGAGCACGCCGAGCACCGACGACACCAGGCCCGTCGCCGTGCCCGGCGCGCCCGTCAGGGCCTTGACCGGATTGCCGACGGTCGACTGGAGCTGTGCCACCAGATCCGACACCGGATCGGCGAGCGCGACGCCGGCTCTGTCCGTGGCGCCGGAGGCGGAGTGGACCCGGTCCTTCAGCTGCCGCTGGGCGGATACGTTCGCCGTTTCCAGAGCCGGCCGCACCCTGACCAGTTCCTCACATGTCTCGTCCAGGCTGCCGATCATGGCTTCATCAACCAGTCGCCCGTTCCCCGTGGGGATGGCGGCCGCAGCCCTGGTCCTGACCGTGACGCTTGTCGGGTGCGCGGGCGCCGGGTCCACCGAATCGACCCCTGGAGCCCTCGGCACCCCCGGCACCCCCGGCACCACTCAGGCCATGCCCCGGCAATCCTCCGCGGCCGACGAGGCGTCCCCCGCAGCCGTCCCCGCGCCGCTGCCGGGCCTGGGCCCCGCGACGCTGGCCGGGATACCCCGGAACGCGCGGCAGGTCGTCCTGGTCACCGGCCGGGGCAAGGACTCCCCGATATCGCGGGTGGTGCTGTACCGGCGTACCAGCGGCGGGGGCTGGCGGCCGGGGGCCACCTGGCCGGCCCACAACGCCCTCAAGGGCTGGACGGACGACCACCACGCCGGTGATCTCCGCTCGCCCATCGGCGTGTTCGGCCTCACCGACGCCGGCGGGCTGCGGCCCGATCCCGGTACCAAGATGCCGTACGACCGCTCGGGTGGCTTCGCCGTCGGCGGCACGGGCTTCGGGGGCGAGCCGCTCGCGGGCTCCTTCGACTACGTCGTCGCGATCGACTACAACCGCGAGCCCGGAACCTCCCCCCTCGACTGGACCCGCCCCCTCGGCGCGGGCAAGGGCGGCGGCGTCTGGCTGCACGTCGACCACGGCGGCCCCACACACGGCTGTGTGAGCCTGGCACGGGAGCACATGAAGGAGCTGCTGCGCACCCTCGATCCCGGCCGGCACCCGGTGATCGTCATGGGGGACGCCGAGTCCCTCGCCCGCTGACGTCCCGGTCGAGGACGTACGACAAACCCCCTAGGCCCTGTCGTCACATTCCCGTCTGCCCCGCGACGCCATGCACGCACTCTCGCCGCACCGGGCACAGACCCAAGTACATCCAGTACGAGGGCCTGTGCCCGGCACGCCGAGAGCACGCACCTGACGCCGCGGGGCCCGCCCTCCGGGCGGACGACGGGAATTTGACGACAGGACCTAGGGGACGGTGACCAGGACCCGGCCGCGGACGCCGGCGTCGACGCGGTCGTGGGCGTGGGCGATCGCGTCGAGCGGGTAGCGCTCGCCGACGTCGACGGTGAGGGCGCCGACGGCGGCCGCGGCGGTGAGGTCGCGGGCGGCCTGTCGTTTCGCCTCGGCGGGGAAGTCGTCGCTGCCCAGCAGACGCAGGGTCACGTTGTGGAACAGCAGGGGCCAGAAGGGGAGGCGGGGCCGGTCGTCACGGGTGGCGTAGGCGGCGACGACCGCGTCGTTCGCGACGACCGCGGCGTCCAGGTCGGCGTTGTCGGACAGGTCCACCTCGACGACGCGCTGCACCCCTTCGGGGGCGTACGCGCGGATCGCCTCGGCCGGGTCGTCCCGGTCGAGGGCGACGGCGTGGGACACCACGTGGGGGTCGACGTGGTCCAGGTCCGCGCCGCGCCGCACGGTGCCGATCACCGTCGCACCGCCCCAGCGGGCGAGTTGCGCGGCCAGTGAGCCGACGCCGCCGAGGACGCCGTGCACCAGAACGGTCCTGCCGTCGACCGGGCCGTCGCCGAACACCGACCGGTGCGCGGTGATCCCGGGGATGCCCAGACTCGCGCCGAGTTCGTCGCTGAGGTGGTCGGGCAGGGGCACGGCTTGCGGGGCGGGCACCACGGTGTACTGGGCCGCGGTCCCGAACGGCCGGTAGGACTGGGCTCCGTGCACCCACACCCGCTGCCCGATGCGGTGTGCGTCGATCCCCTCGCCGACGGCGTCGACGACACCGGCCGCGTCGCTGTGCGGGACCACTCGGGGGAAGGGCATCGACGAATCGAGCCAGCCGCGCCGCTTCTTGGTGTCGCCGGGGCTGACTCCCGACACGGTCACGCGGACGCGGACCTCGCCGGGGCCGGGCTCGGGGTCGGGCAGCTCGCCGACCTGGAGCACGTCGGCCGCCGGGCCCTGCCGGTCGTACCAGGACGCGAGCATTGCGGACCTCCGTAGCCTCTCGGCGGGTGTGCCCGTCGAGCGTATGCGGATCATGCCCCCCGCGCGCGGAGTGCGGGTCGGCCCGTGAGCGTGTCGACCGGCCGGAGCGCGCTGCCCGCGCGTCACCGGAGCGGCTTGGCGCGCGTGGCGGTCGACGACGCGTTCACCGTCAGGGTCGGGTTGTTCAGCGTCGGGTCGCTGAGCGCCTTGAGGGTGTAGCCGCTGGTCGCCCCCACGAGGGCGAAGAGCCGGGAGCTGTCCGGGGCCCGGCGCAAGGGGGTCGGGCCGTGGTCGCGCCGGTGTTGTAGGTGCGGACCGACAGGGTCGCGTTCGGCTGGTGGACTGCCACCGTGTCGCCGTTGGACTGGGCGACCAGTCCGTTCGCGGCGATGTCGGCGCCCTGCCCGTCGGGGTAGGCGCCGTGGGCGGTGACCGACCGGTCCGACGCGGCGTCACCAGCCGGTGAACAGCAGGTGATTGAGGGTCAAGGCGAGGATGGCCTGTGCGGTGAGCCAGGCGCGCGGCCGGGGGAGGAACGCGCACGCCGGGAGCAGCCACATCGCGAACGGCAGCCAGATGCGCTCCGTCTCCGCCTTGCTCATGCCGGAGAGGTCGGCGACGAGAAGGGCGAGCAGGGCGGCGAACACCAGGAGCGACAGCCGGGGTTCGGCCGCGGGGTCACGGAGGCAGCCGCGGACGCCCTTGCGCACGGGGGCCGCACCCGCCCGGCGCAGGCCCGCCGCCGTCGCCGGGCCCACGATGAGCGCCGTGCACGCGAGGTTCGCCCACACCCAGTAGCCGTACGGCCGGATGCCGCCCGCTCCTTCGTAGTAGCGGGTGACGAGCAGGCGGTACGCCTCCCACCAGTTGAAGCCGAGCAGCGTGAATACCAGCGGCACGACGGCGAGTCCGGCGACGACGTACGGGAGAGGCTGCAGCCGTTGGCGGCCGAGCAGCAGGACGGCGCAGGCGATCACCGCGAACAGCGTCAGCCCGTACGAGAGATACGCGGTGAGGCCGAAGAGGAGCCCGGAGGCGAGACCGGTCGCCCGGGGCCGGTGTCCCGTGACCGCGAGGGCGAGGAACGCGACGGCCCAGGCCGCGACCGCCGTGAAGTACCCGTCCGCGGAGGTGCCCATCCACACGGCGGCCGGGGCGAGGACGAGGAACGGGGCGGCCCGGCGGGCGAGGGCCTCCCCGGCCAGCGTCCGTACGGTGACGAGGACCGCGGCGGCCGCCGTCGCCCCGACGGTGATGCACCAGACGCCCGCCCAGGCCCCGCCGCCCAGCCCGATCCGGTCGAGCAGCACGAAGGTGAGGGTGGCCGCGGGGGGATGTCCGGCGACATGCGCGGGCCAGTGGTCGGGGGAGTGGATCAGGATGTGGTGGGTGAAGTCCCGCAGGGCGGCCGGGATGTCGTGGAAGCGGTTGACGGGGCTGATGACCTGCAGATATTCGTACCCGGTCGTCAGCCGCCCGGCGATCCCGCGCTGCCAGCCGTCGATCAGCGCGAGGGAGTACGTCCACGCCATGGCGGTGCCCCAGGCGGCGAACGGCAGCGCGCGCCAGGGCAGCCGGGCGGCGAGCGGCGGCCCGTACGCGACGACGGCGACGGCCACCACGATCGCGGCCGCGGTGCCGGGGCCGACATGCGGTTCCCAGTGGGCGTACAGCGGAGGCCAACTGACGTGCAGTGTGCCGTCGCGGCGCTCGATGGAGTTGCCGATCAGGACGGCCGCCGTGACGAGCAGAGCCGCGGCGAGGGCGGCGGACAGATCGAGGAGAAGATCGCAGGGAAGGCCGCGGGGGTCGCGGGGGTGGCGCGGGAGATCGCCGGGTTCGCGGGGACGGTCGCGGAGGCCGTGGAGCGAGTCGCGGGGGTCGCGGGGAAGATCGCGGTTCACACCGGCACGCTAGGCCGGGGGCGGCCCGGTGGGGCCCCCGCAGGGCTGGACGTCAGAGTTTCGTCATGGTTTGCGGACCCGTTCGGGGGGTGTTCCCGGCCTACCGTCGGGGCATGCCACGGTCTCCCTCCTCCCCTGCGTTCTGGCGCAGCCCGCTGCGCGGCCCCTGGTTCACCTCCGTGCTGGGCGTCGTGCTGCTCGGCGGGATCACGGTGCTGTTCGTCACGGGTCTCCTGTCGTACGCCGCGTACAACCCGGACCTGTCGCCGGTCAACGACATGACCCCGGACAAGGGGCTGCTCGGCTTCTATCTCTTCTCCTGGCCGACCGACCCGTCCTGGCTGTACCGGCTCACCCAGGGCGTCCACGTCACGCTCGGCATCGTCCTGATCCCGGTACTCCTGGCGAAGCTGTGGTCGGTCGTGCCGAAGCTGTTCACGCTGCCGCCGGCCCGGTCCCTCGCGCACGCCCTGGAGCGGATCTCGCTGCTCCTGCTGGTCGGCGGCGCCCTCTTCGAGTTCACGACGGGCGTGCTCAACGTCCAGCTCGACTACGTCTTCCCCGGCTCCTTCTATCCGCTGCACTTCTACGGCGCGTGGGTGTTCTTCGCCGCGTTCGTGGCGCACGCGGTGCTGCGGGTGCCGATGGCCGTACGCACTCTGCGCCGCATGAAGGACGAGCGCCACCCGGGAGACGAGCGTCATCGGGACGAGGAGGGCGGCGAGTTGGTGGCGCCGGACCCCGCCCCGCCCACCGTCTCGCGGCGCGGTGCCCTCGGGTTCGTCGGCGGCGGCTCGCTGCTCCTGTTCGCCACGACGGCGGGCCACAGCTTCGACGGGCCGCTGCGGGAGACGGCCCTGCTCGCCCCGCACGGCGGCGCCGAACCGGGCTCCGGTCCCGCCGGATTCCAGATCAACAAGACGGCCGCCTCGCGCGGGATCAGCGCGAGCGAGACGAGCGGGGAGGCCTGGCGGCTGGTCGTCGAGGGGCCCCGCCGGACGGTCCGGCTGAGCCGGGCCGAGCTGCTGCGACTCCCGTTGCACAGCTCCGCGTTGCCCATCGCCTGCGTGGAGGGCTGGTCGACCTCCGACCAGTGGTGGCGGGGGGTGCGGCTGCGGGACCTGGCGGCTCTCGTCGGGTACGAGGAGGGCGCGGCGCCCGACGTGCTGGTGGAGTCGCTCCAGCGGCACGGGGCCTTCCGCCGGGCCGCCCTGCGCGACAACCAGGTGCGCGACCCGCGCTCCCTGCTCGCCCTGTTCGTCAACGGCGAGGATCTGACACCCGACCACGGCTACCCGGCGCGCATCATCGTTCCCGCCGCGCCCGGCGTGCTCAACACCAAGTGGGTGGCCCGGATGACGTTCGGAGACCTGTGATGCGACGGCCGTTCGGAAAGCCCGCGCTGGGCAGTCCGCTCCACATCCTGCTGTTCGCCTGCTCGTTCGCGCTCGCCGGGTACGCGGCGGTGCGACTGCTCGGCGACGACTGGTTCGAGGTCGCGCTGTGGTTCGTGGGCTTGGCGGTGCTGCACGACCTGGTGCTGGTGCCGCTGTACGCGGGGGCGGACCGGGCCGTCACGGGGGCGCTGGACGGGGTCGGCCACCGGGAGTGGACGGTGTACGTCCGGGTCCCGGCGGCGCTCTCCGCTCTCCTGCTGCTGGTGTGGTTTCCGCTGATCAGCGGGCAGGTCGCGGACCATTACAGGTCCGCGACCGTCCTCTCGGGCGACGACTTCCTGTCCCGCTGGCTGCTGATCACGGCGGTGCTGTTCGGCGGCTCGGCGCTGCTCCTCGTACGGAGGCTGCGGCGGTTGCGCAGGGCGACGAAGGAGCGGCCGCCGGTCGCCCACTGACCGTCCGGGCGCCAGCCCGCGCGCGTCGCGTGCCGCAGCAGGGCCGGGGTGCCGAGGCGGGCCCATGGGAAGGCCGGGCCCACGCCACCGTGGGCGCCGGCGACGCGGACGACGTGGACGTCGACGCATTCGTCGACGTCCACGTCAGGGACGGTCTCGGCGATCAACAGGCCGCCCGGGGCCAGGACGTGGGACATCCGGCTCAGCAGGGCGGCCGGGTCGCCGCCGATGCCGACATTGCCGTCGATGAGGAGCCCGGTGTCCCAGCGGCCCTCACCGGGGAGCGGCTCGAAGACGGAGCGCTGCAGCGCCTGCCCGCCGAGCCGCACCGTGTGCGCGACGGCGGCCTCGCTGACATCGATCCCGAGCGCGGGCCACCCCCACGCCGCAAGCTCGGCGACCAGCCGCCCCGGCCCGCATCCCACGTCGAGCACGGCCCCTTCGCAGCGCCGCAGCGCCTCCAGATCGGCCGCGTCGGCCCGCGCACACCACCGCTCTACGTCGAGAGGGAGCAGCCACCCGTCGGCACGGCGAAGGTAGAGGGGGCCTCGGCCGGTACGGAGCGCGTCGGAGTACGGGTCCGTGGACCAGGGAGCAGCCGTGGCCGTCTTGGCCGCGAGCATGCGTGCCGCCAGGGGTGGCGCTGGAGGGCGCGGCGGCATCGTGCAGGCGCCGGCACCCACCTCCAACTCGGCCCCGACGCCGGGTGCCGTGCTCATCGGTGGTTCACCGCCCGCACCCGGGCCAGCTCCGCGGCGAACCGGCCATGAGGCGCCCCCGCCGCGACCAACTCCGCGTCGCGGGCCGTGTCCACGTCCCGCAGGCGGGGCAGATCCCGCACCCGCAGCCCCGCGGCGACGAGCCGCCCACGCTGCGCCGCCCCCGTCGTCGGCGTGGACATCGGCACGCCCCGCAGCAGTCCGGGGTCGGGCTCCGCAAGCCCCAGCGCCCAGAACCCCCCGTCCTCGGCCGGCCCGAAGTACGCGTCACAGTCGGCGAAGTCCACGCTGAGCAGCTCGGGCGTCACCTGCGGCGTGTCCATGCCGATGAGCAGCGCCGGCCCGTCGCAGTGGGCGAAGGCCGCGGCCAGCCGCTCGTCCAGACCCCCCGCGCACTGCGGTAGGACGTCGAAGCCGGGCGGCAGCCAGGCCCCCGGCTCTCCGTCCAGCACCAGCACGCGACGCCGCGCGGGCGTCGCCGCCACCGTACGCAGGGTGTCCACGAGGGCCGCCTCGGCGAGCAGCGCGGCTTCCCGGGGCGTGAACGGCGGAGTGAGCCGGGTCTTGACCCGTCCTGGCCGCGGTTCCTTGGCGATGACGAGGAGAGTCGTCACTGGGTGGTTCCTCCCTGAGAGGGGGCGGGCGTCTCGAGGTGCGCCGGCGGTTCCGCGAGGACGCGGCGCATGTCCCGTACCGCCTGCCAGGTGCCCCGCCAGGTGCCGGTGACCTTGGAGACGCCGGTGCGCGGCAGGTACGGAACGTCGTGCTCGGTGATGTGCCAACCGGCGTCGGCGGCCCGGACGACCATCTGCAGTGGGTAGCCGCTGCGGCGGTCGGTGAGGCCGAGGCCCAGCAGCGGCTCGCGGCGGGCGGCCCGCAGCGGTCCGAGGTCGTGCAGGCGCAGCCCGGTGCGGCGCCGGAGCATCCGCGCCAGCGCAAGATTGCCCGCCCGGGCGTGCGCGGGCCACGCGCTCCGGCCCTGCGGGCGGCGCCGCCCGAGCACGAGATCGGCCCCACCGTCGCGCACGTCGCGGACGAACGGGACGAGGAGGGCCGGGTCGAGTGAGGCGTCGCAGTCGCAGAAGCACACGATGTCCGCGGTGGCGGCGGTCAGCCCCGCATGGCAGGCGGCACCGAACCCGCGCCGCGCCTCGCGCACCACGGTCGCGCCGAGGCCACGGGCCAGCTCCGCCGAGCCGTCCGTGGAGCCGTTGTCGACGACCAGCGCGCGCCAGCCGGGGGGGATGCGGGCGAGCACCCAGGGCAGGGCTTCGGCCTCGTTGAGACAGGGGAGGACCACGTCGACTTCCGGGTCCGATGGGGGACAGGCGGGATGGGCAGTCACGGCCTTCACCCTACGAACGCGAAAGGTAAATATCGGACTTGAGGTCCTTACGAAACGCGGACGTCGGGCCCGTCGCGGACACGGACGTCGGGACTCCTTACGAATCACGGACGTCCAGGTCGGAGGTCGGCACGGACCCGCGGCCGGTGGGAGGCTGGACACATGCATCAGCCGTACGAAGCCCCAGGTGCCGGAGCCGCCCCGAGCGGGTACGGGGCCACGACGCGCGTCCTCGTCGTGGACGACGACCCGACCGTCGCCGAGGTCGTCTCCGGGTATCTCGACCGTGCGGGCTACGTCGTGGACCGTGCCGCGGACGGACCCGCCGCGCTCGCCCTTGCCGCCGCGCAACGGCCGGACCTGGTGGTCCTGGACCTGATGCTGCCCGGCATGGACGGCCTGGAGGTGTGCCGGCGGATGCGCGGACGCGGACCCGTGCCGGTCATCATGCTCACCGCCCGCGGTGACGAGGACGACCGGATCCTGGGCCTGGAGGTGGGCGCGGACGACTACGTCACCAAGCCGTTCAGCCCCAGGGAACTGGTCCTGCGCGTGGAGTCCGTCCTGCGCCGGACCCGGCCCTCCCCCTCCGCGCAGCCCCTGCACACGGCCGGTCTCACCGTCGCCCCGGCCGCCCGCCGCGCCACCAAGGATGGCGTCGAACTCGCCCTCACCATCCGGGAGTTCGACCTCCTCGCCTTCTTCCTCCGGCATCCCGGCCGCGCCTTCAGCCGCGAGGACCTGATGCGCGAGGTCTGGGGCTGGGACTTCGGGGACCTGTCGACGGTCACGGTCCACGTACGCCGACTACGGGGGAAGGTCGAGGACGACCCGGCCAGACCCCGCCTGATCCAGACGGTGTGGGGCGTCGGCTACCGCTTCGACGCCGCGCCCGGCGAGGAGGCGGTCTGACGATGTTCGCTGCCGTGTCCTGCCGGGAGGCCGGTCCGAGGATGTTTGCTGCCGTGTCCTGCCGGGAGGCTGGTCTGAGGATGTTCGCTGCCGTGTCCTGTCGGGAGGCCGGTCCGACGATGTTCGCTGCCGTGTCCCGCCGCGAGGCCGGTCCGACCATGTTCGAAGCCATGCCCTGTTGTGAGGCGGTCTGACCATGCGCGACATGCTGCTCATCGCCCTCTTCGCCTTCCTCGGCGCCGCCGCGGCCGGGCTGCTCGGCGCGGGCGCGCTCTGGCTGATCCGGCGGCGCTCGCTGACCGCTTCGCTCGCGGTCGTCGCCACCGTGGCCGTCACCGCGATGCTCGCGGGGACGCTGGCCGTGGCATGGGCGATGTTCCTGTCCTCGCACGACCTGACCGTCGTCACCCTGGTCGTCGCGATGGCGGCGGTCGTCTCGCTGGCCACCGCGCTGCTGCTGGGCCGCTGGGTGGTCGCCCGCAGCCGGGCGCTCACCCTGGCCGCCCGTTCCTTCGGCGACGGCGGCGACTTCGCGGCTCCCGACGGCCCGGCGACGGCCGAACTCACCGCGCTGACCCGGGAGTTGCAAGCCACCAGCGCGAAGCTCGCCGAGTCCCGCGACCGCGAACGTGCGCTGGAGACCTCGCGCCGTGAACTCGTCGCGTGGATCTCGCACGACCTGCGCACCCCCCTGGCGGGGCTCCGGGCCATGTCCGAGGCCCTCGAAGACGGCGTCGCCGCCGACCCCGACCGCTATCTCCGCCAGATCCGCACCGAGGTCGAGCGCCTCAACGACATGGTCGGCGACCTGTTCGAGCTCTCCCGCATACACGCCGGGACCCTCGCTCTCTCCCCCTCCCGGATCTCCGTGTACGACCTGGTGGGCGATGCCCTCGCGGGCGTGGACCCCTTGGCCCGCGAGCACGGCGTACGGCTGGTCGGCGACCGGATCGAGCAGGTTCCCGTCGAGGTCGACGGGAAGGAAATGAGCCGTGTGCTGGGCAATCTGCTCGTCAACGCGATCCGGCGTACGCCTGCCGACGGCACGGTCGCGGTGGCGGCGGAACGCTCGTCCCAGGGGGTCGTCCTGTCCGTCACCGACGGCTGCGGGGGGATCCCCGAGGAGGACCTTCCGCGCGTCTTCGACACCGGCTGGCGAGGTACGCACGCGCGCACACCTCCCGCCGGGGCGGGCCTGGGCCTCGCCATCGTCCGCGGCATCGTGGAGGCCCACCAGGGCCAGGCCGCCGTCCACAACGTCCCCGGCGGCTGCCGCTTCGAGGTCACGCTCCCCATGGCCGGGGCCTGAGGGCTTCAGGGGCGCGGGGAACTTCGCAATCTTTCAGGGGGGTCTGGGGGCGCAGCCCCCAGGCAGGGACGGGCAGGGACGGGCAGGGACGGGCAGGGACGGGCAGGGACGGGCAGGGGGGCAGGGGCGGAGGGGGCGAAAACAGCTACTCCCCGCTCAACCGCGCCGCCGCGAACTCCCGCATTCCCTCGGCGAATCCGACCTCGGCCTTCCACCCCAGCTCGGTCCGCAGCCGAGCCGAGTCCGCGGTGATGTGCCGCACGTCGCCCAGCCGGTACTCACCGGTCACCACGGGCTCAGGGCCGCCGTACGCCGCGGCCAGGACACGCGCCATCTCGCCGACGGTGTGCGGTTCGCCGCTGCCGGTGTTGTAGGCGATGAGCGCACCCTCGCGCGCACTCGCCTCCAGCGCGGCCACGTTGGCTGCCGCCACATCGCGTACGTGCACGAAGTCCCGCCGTTGCCCGCCGTCCTCGAAGACGCGCGGGGCCTCGCCCCGGGCGAGCGCGGACCTGAAGAAGGAGGCGACGCCGGCGTACGGGGTGTCGCGGGGCATCCCCGGCCCGTACACGTTGTGGTAGCGCAGCGACACGGCGCCGCCGCCCGTCGACCGGGCCCAGGCCGCCGCCAGATGCTCCTGGGCCAGTTTGGTCGTCGCGTACACATTCCGGGGGTCGACCGGGGTGTCCTCGCCCACCAGACCCGGCGTCAGTTCCTCACCGCACCGGGGGCACCGGGGCTCGAAACGCCCCGCGTCCAGATCCTCGACCGCCCGGGGCCCAGGTCGCACCACCCCGTGCCCTGCGCACTCGTACCGTCCTTCGCCGTACACCACCATCGACCCGGCGAGCACGAGCCGCCGTACGCCCGCGTCGGCCATGGCGGTGAGCAGCACCGCCGTACCGAGGTCGTTGCGCGAGACGTACTCGACCGCGTCGCCGAATCCCGTCCCCAACCCCACCATCGCCGCCTGATGGCACACGGCGTCCACTCCGGGCAGCGCTGCCGCGACCGCCCCGGCATCGCGCACGTCCAGACCGTCGCGCAGGTCGAACACGACCGGCTCGTGCCCCCGCCCGGCCAGCGCCTCGACGACATGGGACCCGATGAACCCGGCACCGCCGGTGACCAGTACGCGCATGAGCCGAACGCTAGGGCCCCGGGCGCGCCGTACGGCAGAGCGGCGCCGGGCACGTCATGGAGCCGTAAGAAGTGTCCCGAACTGTCTGCCGTCGAGAGAGCCCGCCATGGCGGCGTCGCCGTCCCCGAACCCCGACCACCGCTGAGCCGGTGACAGACCTCGGCCGAGCCCGTGCGTGACCCGGATCACAGCGGCGGAGTGCATCGTGGCGGGGGCTCCAGTGTCTTTCCCCTTGTGGAGGGAGCCGGTGCAGGGAGCCGGCGAGAACGGGGACGGTGCGGATGGAGCAGGAACGGGCCGATGGGTTCGACGGGTTCGTGGCGGCCCGTTGGTCCGCCTTGTTCCACCTCGCCCGGTTGCTCGTCGGCGGCGACCGGCACCGGGCCGAGGACCTGCTTCAGGAGGCCCTGGTCAAACTCTGGTTCGTCTGGCCCAAGATCGCCGAGGAGGCGCCGGAGGCGTACGTACGCAAGGTCCTGGCCCGAGCGGCGGCACGCTCGGCCCGCCGGCGCTGGTGGGGTGAGCGCCCGGTCGAACAGCTCCCCGACCTGCCGGAGGCGGGCGATGTGTCCGCCGCCGTGGTGGAGCGCTCGCGACTGGAGGCCGCGCTGGCCCAGTTGCCGGCGCGGCAGCGGGCCGCGGTGGTGCTGCGCTACTACCAGGACCTGCCCGAGAAGCAGGTCGCTGAGGCGCTGGGGTGCCCGGTGGGCACCGCTCGATCCCATGCGTCACGGGGCGTTGCGCGGCTGCGTCGGATCCTGGCCGATGTCATCGAGCCGGTGGGGTGAAGGGGAGTCCATGGATCACTTCGAGCGGGAGTTGGCGCGGCTGATGCGCGACACCCAGGAACACACCCCCTTCGAGCCGAAGCACCGGACGCGTCTCCGGGCGGGCGTACGGGCCCGCCGCCGTGCCCGCGCGGCGCAGAAGGCCGTCGGCTCCGTCCTGGCGGTCGCCGGACTCGGCGTCGGCTTCTTCCTGCTGCCCCACGACCCCGCCAAGGACAGGCCCCAGGCTCCCCTTCCACGGCCCGCGACGAGCCCGTCGTACCCGGGTACGACGCCGACGCCGGACGCGTCCCCGAGCGAGACCACCACCTCGTCCCCCACGACCACGACCACGGCCGGGACCGCCGACTCGACCTCCGGCCCGCCCACGACACCGACCGCGACCGGGAGTTCGGTCACGGTGTCCGCGGACCCGACCATGACCCCGACCAGGACGCCGCCGCCCTCGTCCTCGGAGACGCCGAGCGCACCGGCCACGCCGTCGACCACACCCTCGACCGTCGAGTCGTCCTCGCTCGCCGACTCCGCCGCCCCCGGGTAGCGGATGCGGCGCCGCGTCCCCGACCGGCGACCCGCGACTTGCCACCCCTGAACCCTGACACCTGACCCCTGGCACCTGACCCCTGGCACCTGACCCCTGACCCCTGACTCCTGGTACCCGGCACCTGACATCTGCCCCTGATCGCACCCTGCCGTGGGTGACTTCGGCATGCCCTGCGACAGAACACAGACATGGACGCATCGTGACAAATGCAGGGCTGATCGCCTTGACGGACTCCGTGGTGGACGACCTCATGGACCAACTGCCGCTCCGCACACCGGTGCCGGCGCACCACCGGGAGCCCGTCCTGGACGTGGTCGTTCCGGTGTTCAACGAGGAGAGGGATCTGGAGCCGAGCGTGCGGCGGCTCCACGCGCACCTGCGCGAGACCTTCCCCTACCCGTTCCGGATCACCGTCGCCGACAACGCCAGCACCGACGAAACCCCGCGCATCGCGGCCCGGCTGGCCGCCGAGCTCCCCGAGACGGAGTGGCTGCGGCTGGCCGAGAAGGGACGGGGCCGGGCGCTGCACACTGCCTGGTCGCGTTCGCCGGCCCCGGTACTCGCGTATGTGGACGTGGACCTGTCGACCGACCTTTCGGCGCTGCTGCCGCTGGTCGCCCCGCTGATCTCCGGGCATTCCGACATCGCCATCGGCACCCGACTGGCCCGCGGCTCCCGCGTGGTGCGCGGCCCCAAGCGCGAGGTCATCTCCCGCTGCTACAACGTCCTGTTGCGCTCCACGCTCGCCGTGGGCTTCTCCGACGCGCAGTGCGGTTTCAAGGCGGTGCGGCGCGATGTCGCCGAGCGGCTGCTGCCCCTGGTGGAGGACTCGGGGTGGTTCTTCGACACCGAGCTGCTGGTGATCGCCGAGCGGGCCGGGCTGCGCATACACGAAGTCCCGGTCGACTGGGTGGACGACCCCGACAGCCGCGTCGACATCCTGTCCACGGCACTGGCCGACCTGCGCGGCATCGCCAGGATCGGCCGGGCACTGGCCCGCGGCACGCTCCCGATGGCCGGGCTGCGCCGGAGCGCGGCCGGTGAGTCGCGGGGCGGCCTGGCGGGCCAGCTGCTGCGCTTCGCCGCCGTGGGAGCGGTGAGCACCGTCGGATACGTCCTGCTGTACGCGGCGCTGCGCCCGGCGGCCGGGCCGCAGGCCGCCAACGCGCTGGCGCTGCTGGTGTGCGCCGTCGCCAACACGGCCGCGAACCGGCGGCTCACCTTCGGGCTGCGCGGCCGTGGCGGTGCGATGCGCCACCAGGCCAAGGGGCTGCTCGTCTTCGTGGTCGGCCTGGCACTCACCGGCGGGTCACTCGCCGCCCTGCACCACGTGGCGCCCGGGGCTGCGCGCCTCACCGAAGTCGCGGTGCTCGTCGCCGCCAACCTGGCCGCGACACTCCTGCGCTTTCTGCTCTTCCGGGCCTGGGTCTTCCCCGCCCGCCGCACCCGCCGCCGCGGGACGGGACCGACGGCCTCATGAACCACACGACGCCGAACCACGGGACGACGAGCCACGGGACGGCGAGCCACGCGACGGCGAGCCACGCGACGGCGAGCCACGCGACGGCGAGCCACGCGACGGCGAGCCACGCGACGGCGAGCCACGCGACGGCGAGCCACGCGGCGAGAGGCCACGCGACTGCGATCCACGCGACGACAGGCCAAGCGGCAATGAGCCACGCGACGACAGGCCAAGCGGCGATGAGCCACGCGAAGCCGGCGGCTCGTCCGGACGCCGGTCTTCCCGGGTTCTCCGCCGCAGCCCCCACCAGGCAGGAGCGGCTGCGCCGGGCCGCGCGGCACTACGGCCCCGTCCTCGCGATGTACGGCGCACTGAAGCTCATCGGCTTCTCCGTCTTCATGTACCTGCTGCACTCCGCCGGGGACTACCGCACCAAGCACCCGCGCTTCGGCGGCGGCGCCCACCCCTGGGACGTACTGGCCACGTGGGACGGCTGGTGGTACCAGCAGATCGCCGCGCACGGATACCATCCCGCGCTCGTCCCGGTTCCCGGGGCGAAGGGCCTGATCACCCTCGAGGGCAACTCGGCGGCGTTCTTCCCGCTCTACCCGGCGGCGATGCGCCTGGTCTCCGAGTGCACCGGCCTCGGTCCGTACGGCGCCGGCATGCTGGTCTCCGTCGTCGCCTCCTTCGTCGCCGCGCTCGGCGTCTACGCCGTCACCGCCCGGTTCGGCGGCAGGCGGGCCGGGCTGGCCGCGGCCGGACTGTGGGCGGTCTGGCCCGGCTCCGGCATGGAGTGGTCGGTCTACTCGGAGTCCCTCTACGTCGCCCTCGCCGTCTGGGCCTGCCACGCCGTCATGACCCACCGCTGGCTCACCGCGGGCGTCCTCACCTTCACCGCCGGACTCAATCGCCCCACCGCCGTCGCGCTGATCGCCGCCCTGACGCTGGCCGCGCTGTCGGCACTCCACCGCCACCGCCGCCGGGACGGCATGGTCCGCCCGCTGATCGCGATACTGATCGCCCCGCTCGGCCTGGTGGGCTACCTGCTCTGGGTGGGCCACCGAATGGGCGACTACGGCGGCTACTTCAAGCTCCAGACCGGGGCCTGGGCGCACACCTTCGACTACGGCAGCCACACTCTCGACGTGCTCACCTCCGTCCCGGTGGGCCACTTCGACTACCTCTTCGCTTTCCCCTTCGAAGACCTCATCGGCGTAGCCGTCGTCCTCCTGTGCCTGCTGCTGCTTCCCCTCCTGATCCGCCTGCGCCCCCCGGCCGTCCTGGTGGTCCACACCCTCCTGACCATCGCCCTGGTCCTCGGCAGCCGGCAGATCTTCGGCAACGTCTCCCGCTACCTGCTCCCCGCCTTCCCCCTCTTCATCCCGCTCGCCCTGCAGATGCGTGGCCTGCGACTGCCCACGCAATTCACGCTGCTCGCCGTCGCCGCGGTGGCCTCGGGCTCGTACGCGGGCTACGCGCTCTTCGAACTCGGCGTCCCTTAGAGGCCGGTTGGGCCGGTTCTGCGGCTCACCCGGCCGGAGGAACGCCCGACGTAGGCCGCACCTGCGCAAGCCCCAGGCCGTCGGCCTGGGGCTTCGATGGAGACAGGGGTGACGAGAGCGGAACTCGGCCGGCCTCGGAGGCCGGCCCGGGCGTGGCTCTCGAGGCGCGGTGGGGTCAGGGGGCGACCTTCGCCGCCTTGGCCTGGACGTGGGCGACGTAGCGGACGGTGAAGATCATCGGGAGGGCGAAGCCGGCGATCTGGATGAGCGTGGCGGGGGTCGAGTGGGCGTTTCCGGCGTGTGCGACGACGGCGAGCACAAGGGCGGTCAGGGCAAAGGCCACCGTCCATGCGGCGGTGATGACGACGTTGGTCCGGATGAACGGCTTGAGCCCCCAGACCTCGCGCGGGGTGGTGCGCTTGGCTATGCCCATCGTGAACGGCTTGCCGATGGCCAGCGAGCCCCCGGCTATGACCGCCAGCGTGCCGGAGGAGAGGGCCGCGGAGTAGTCGTGCAGGCCGGAGTGCGGATCGGCGAAGGCGATGACGGCCAGGGCGGCGAAGAAGACCGCCGAGCCGAGCTCGATGATCAGCGCGTCGAATCCGACACCGGCTCGTACCTGCTGGGCGATCACCGCCACCGCGACCACCAGGGCGGCCAGCGCGGCCCACTGCCAGCTCCCCGAGGGCAGCACGGCGAAGATGATCCACGGGAGGAAGGTGCGCAGGTAGGACATGAGGTCTCCGGTTTCGGGGGTTTCGCTCGTGATTCCGCTGCTGACATGTCAAAAGTAGAATGTGCAGTGGTGACATGTCAAGACTGGAATGTAGAGTGCGAACATGAGCCTCCGACATGCACTGCTGGGCCTCCTCTCCGATCGCCCCGCGAGCGGGTACGACCTGCTGAAACTCTTCGAGACATCGCTGGCCAACGTCTGGCCGGCGACCCAGAGTCAGATCTACACCGAGCTGACCAAGCTGGACGGCACAGGGCTGATCACGGTGGCGGCCGAAGGTCCGCGGGGCCGCAAGGAGTACGCCATCACCGACGAGGGGCTGGCCGAGCTGCGGCACTGGCTGACCGAGACCAGGCCGCAGCGGAACACCCGCAGCGATGTTCTGCTGCGGGTGTTCTTCCTCGGGGTGCTGACGCCGGAGCAGGCGCGGGGCTACCTGGCCGAGCTGATCGAGATGTCCGACCAGGGTTATGAGAACCTGCGCCGGCTGATGGAGTCGGTCGACTGGGACGACGACGACCTCTCGGTCTACGGCCGGATCGCCCTGGAGTACGGCCTGCGGTTCAACGCCATGCGCCGCGAGTGGGCCGAGTGGGCGGCCGGACAGATCAAGTAGGGGCCAACCGCGGACGATTCCGGCCGTGATGGTGCCGCAGGTGGCCAAGGGCCGCCGAACTCGTTTGCTCGGCAAGGGAGTTCGTGGGAGGCCGGCGGTCCGTCAGGTGCTGCCCCGACGGTCCGACGCGATGCGCCACAGCGGCGCCGCGTACTGCTCCGGACGGCTGCTCAACAGGAGCGCCCTGAGGTCCTGGCGCCGCTCGTCGCCGAGGCCGAGTGCCTCGGTGATCCTGCGGAACGTCATGTGTGTGATGCATCGGGCGCGGGCCTCGGCCTCGAGCCGGTCGAGCAGACGGAGCGTGCTGTCCGGGTCGAGCCGCTGTTCCGGCCGGCTCCCGAGCCGGCCGGCCCTGTTTCGCTCGTAGTCGATCTCCGAGTAACCGCAGACGTCGCGGCTGGCCTGTTCGGCCTCCTCAAGGCTCTCCGTCTCGAGGAGGGCGCGGGCGAGTTCGTTGCGATTGAGGGCCTCGTCCAGGTCCGCTTCGTGGACGGTGGGGCCTTCGTCGGTGAGCGGGACCGGCAGGCCGACGTCCCTGACTTCGCACAGGCCGCGGACTCCACGGGCCGTG
Organism: Streptomyces albiflavescens; assembly: GCF_014645835.1. GTDB lineage: Bacteria > Actinomycetota > Actinomycetes > Streptomycetales > Streptomycetaceae > Streptomyces > Streptomyces albiflavescens. Next base: position 25,692 of record NZ_BMMM01000006.1, on the reverse strand, counting down.
GCCGCCAGCATGGCCGCCGCCTCGGACGGGTGCCACTCCAGCACCGAGCCGACCGGTTCGACATCCTCGGCCGTGAGTGTCAGGACCGCCGGGCCCATGCGGTCGCGCAGCTCCACGGCCGGGAGTTCGCCGTCCAGCCCGGGACCGGCGATCAAGAGCCGCACGGATGCGTTGACTTGGCAGCATGCGGCCAGAGTGAGGGCGTCGGCGAGAGGGCTGCGAAGGGTGGGCTCGTCACCCCGGGCGAGGATGTCGCCGCCGACGTCCAGGAGGTCGATGGACTCGGGATCCAGGAGCTGGATGAGCTCTTCCAGTTGCCGCGTGATGCCCTCGGCGCCGTGCAGCGGATCGAGCAGGGCGAAGGTGTGCGGCTGCTCGGCCGCCAGGCGGGGGAGCGTCGAGCCCGCCGGAGCGATCGGCTTCGCCTCGGCGGGGACGGTCCGCACGCTTCGCGTCATGGGTCTGAGACCGGTGAAGTGGTCAGGGCCTCGTGGCCCCGGCACCGGATCGATCAGCTGGCGGTCCCACGCGTAGGTGAGGACCAGCGCCGGACCGCCGCGGCCTGCGTAGAGGGCCGCGTAGAGCATCGAGGCGGCGACGGCGTCGCCCCCGCCTCCGGCTGCCACGATCAAGCGCGTCACCCTCGTCAGCGTACGGGCTCGCGCACTGGCCACTCACCGTATAGTGGCCAGTGGCCATAGCCACTTGGGAAGGGGCTCCGATGCCGCAGATCGAAGAGACCCGGCCCAAATACCTGCAGATCGCGCACTACATTCGCGAGCAGATTCTCCGGGGCGACCTGCGGCCCGGCGACGAGGTTCCCTCGGAACGCCGATTGGCGGCCGACTGGAGCGTGTCACGGCCGACGGCCGCTCGGTCGCTGGAGGCCTTGCGTCAGCAGGGGCTGGTCGAGAAGCGCCAGGGATCGGGCACCTATGTGCGCCCGGTCGCCGCGAACCGGCGTGCCCGGGAGTTCTACGGCCGGGCCAGGCGGACCGGCAGGATCCATCCGCCGGGCGAGTACGCGGTGATCACCTCGGCCGGCTGGCTGCCGGCTCCCGACCACGTTACCGAGGCGCTGGGCCTGACGCCCGGAACCAGGGCTGTCCACCGGCGCCGGGTGACCAGGAACGAGTCGGGGCCGATCGCGGTCTCCACGTCCTGGTTCGCCTCCGATGTCGGAGAGCGGGCCCCGAGGCTCCATCAGCTCGACCGGATTCAGGAGGGGACGCTCCTGTACGTCGAGAGCTTGACGGGCCGTCAAGGAAGCCATGCCGAGGACCGGTTGTGCGCGCGCCCGGCGACGGAGGGCGACGCGGTCGACCTCGAACTCGAGCCCGGAGCACCTGTCCTGATCGTCCATCACGTCGTCCATGACACGCGGGACCGCCCCTTGGAGTTCGCCGAAGCGACGTACCCGCCGGGCCGTTGGGCGTTCGAGCAGGGTTATCCGATCGGATAGCACGTCGCGCCCGCTACGTGTCGCAGTGAGCGGCGGCCGGCGCGGGGCGTCAGTAGTCGAGGTTCGGGTACCAGTCGCCGCGGCCCTGCGGGGTCAGGTCGAGGAGGTGCCAGACGGGGGCCAGGAGGTCGATGCCGCGCTGGTCGATGTCGTCGGCCATGCGTGGGTGTGCGGAGTAGAAGTGGCGGACCGTGCCGTCGCCGTCGCGGGTGAAGACGGAGAGGGTGGAGTCCTGTTCGCCGTCCTTGTCCTCGCTGCCCAGGTCGTACTTGAACGTGCTGTCGCCGCAGCTCAGGAGCCGTAGCCGGTGCCAGCCGCGGTTGCGGGCGTGCTGCCGCAGGGCGGGCGGGTCGGCGGCCGCGGCGATGACGAAGTCGGCGTTGCGCTCGACGTGGTGGGCGATGCCGTTGAAGCCGTCGATCCACAGGGTGCACATCGGGCAGGGGGAGGTCTGCAGCTTGCCGTACATGAAGTGGTAGACGATCAGCGGGCGGTCCGGGGCGGTGAACAGCTCGCTCAGGGTGGTCTCGCCGACCGGTGCGTCGCCGGCGTCGAGGTCGGCGGGGCCCTCGACGAAGGCGTAGTCGTCGACGGGCGGCCCCTGCGGGAGCGCCCGTCGCAGGGCCGCGACCCGCTCGCGTCGGCGCATGAGCTCGATCTCGGCCAGGCGCAGCTCTTCGCGGGCTGCGAGATAGTCCGCCGATTCCCCGGCCAGTCGGGTGTGCCGCAGCATCGCGTCCTCCTGGAGTGGCCTTCCCCCGCTCCCGCCCCCGGTCCGGGGCCCCGGCTCCCGCGTCCCCGAACCGGTTCTTCAAGCCTAGGGCCGCCGCGCACGGTCCGCAGAGCCGAGCACGACGGAATGGGGAGTGCGACGGAACGGGGAGTGCGACGGGGAGGGGAGGCGTGGCTCGGCCCGGTCAGCCGATGCACACCACCAGCAGGCAGATCTCCGACGGCGACGTCGCCGCCGGCGTGGGGGCGGTCTGCGACGTTCCCGAGTCCGTGCCGGCAGCGGGCGCGGACGTCTGCTGCGCCGCCGTGCCGCCGTGCTCGGGGACCGTTCCGACGGAGGAGGGGGACGCGGTCGGCTGCTGCGGGGCCACCGTCGCCGTCGTACGGGACGTATGAGGAGTGGCGGTGGCGGCCGGCCGAGCGCTCGGCGGAGTGGCGTTGGGCAGGGCGGCTGTGGACTGCGCGCGCGGGAGGTTGGTCGCGGGCGACTGCGAGGGGGCAGTGGACGAGGACCGGTGAGTGCCGGGCCGTGCCTCCGCCGGACGGGTGTGCTGCGAGGTCGGTTCGTCCGCGGTGACCGTGCTCGGGAGCTCCGGCGCCGTGGCCGCCTGTGCCCGGTCGCCGGACTGCCGGTCCATCGCGGCAACGGTCAGACCGCCTCCGACGAGTGCGACGGCAGTCGCCACCACGGCCCGGCGCTGGTTCTTCTTCCAGCGGGCCCGCTGGCGACGCCGTGCCGCTCGCCCCTGCGGCGCGGGGGGTACGTCCTTGAGATCCCCGGACGGGCCGGCCTGTGCGACCTCGTCCATGCCGCCCCCGAGCGCCGTCGCCCCGGCACGAAGACCTGTTGTCCCGTGACGAGGACGGCCGTCGTGCCACGCCTCGGAGGTCGTGTAGTCCCACGCGGCCGCCGCGCCCGTCGTCGCTTGCGCGGGCCGGGCGGGGACGGTGCGGCCGTCGGCCGCGACCGGAGCGATGTCCGGAGCGTAGGCGCCGCACCCGGGGCACACCAAGGCGCCATTGAGATGCCGACGACACGAGGAGCAGTAGTCCATCTGCGGTCTTCCTGAGTTGACGTGCCGTCGCCCCCATCGGGCCGCGACCTGATCACGTTCGCACGTGGGATCGAACGGCCAGCAACCTAACGAGTCTTTCGCAAGACTGTGTGCAGTCTGTGTGATGCTCCTGCACGAATCCCCTGAGGGGATCGCGTGTGCGAAGGCTGACGAGCAGGACGCTCGGACAGCAGACGGCCAGGACCGACGTCCGTCGGCCGCCGCGGGGCCGGGACACGGGACGCTTCCCCTCAGAGCCGGTTCGGGGCGTGGGAGTCGGTGAAGTCCCGGACCACGGCGAGGAGTTGCCCGGGCGTCTCGATCTGCGGCATGTGGCCGGTCTCGTGGAGCAGCTCGAACCGGGCCTCCGGGATGGCCGCCGCGTACGCACGCCCGTACGCGGCGTCGACGACCTCGTCACTCTCGCCCCACACGACGAGGGCCGGGTGCGTGACCTTGGCCAGACGCTCGCGAAGGGTGGGGTCCTCCATGACGTACGGCCCCGAATAGACCTGGAGGGCGGCGCGGTTGGCGGCCATCACCGCGCGGGCGGCCTCCGGAAGGGTGGCGGGGTCGACGGCGAACTTCGTGGGGTCGTGGAAGGCGAGCCGCGACAGCTCGGCGGGGGTGAGGGAGAAGGGGTCGGCGACGGGGTGGCCGGGGACCTTGATGCCGGCGGCGTCGACGAGGACGACGCCGCTGATCCGGTCGCTGCCGAGCAGGGCGATTTCGGCGGCGATCCAGCCGCCGATGGAGTTGCCGACGACGGTGACGTCCGTGACGCCGAGGTCGTCGAGCAGTCGTACGTAGGCCTGGGCGAGGGTGGGGACGTCGGTCAGCCAGTGGGGCCGGGCCGTGCCGCCGAAGCCCGGGTGGACGGGGGTGATGACCCTGGCCGGCCGCTGTGCGGCGAGCAGTCCGGCGAACGGCGCGACGGTCTGGGGACCGCCGCCGCCGTGCAGCAGAAGGAAGGGGTGACCCTGCCCCTGGTCGTCGACGGTGACGTCGAGGTCGCCGGAGGGGAGGCTGAGGGTGCGGACGGTGCTGGTCATGGTGATTCCTTGGGGGAGTCGGCCGGTCGGGCGAAGTCGGTGGCGGGAACGGTGGCGTAGCGGCTCATGACCTCGACGGTCGACTCGGCGTTCAGCTCCTGACCGCCGGCGATCATGTCCCGCAGGTCGCGGAAGTACTGCACGTACAGGTCGGGCGTGAAGGTGTTGACCATCACCGCCGGTTCGTCGCCGGGGTTGGCGAAGGTGTGCGGGGCGCCGGGCGGGATCATCGCGAGCGTGCCGGCCGGGGCGATGTGCGTGGTGTCCCCGATGGTGAAGTGCACGGTGCCGGAGACGACGTAGAAGCCCTCGTCGTGCTGGGCGTGACGGTGCTGTGGCGGGCCCTCGGCGTGCGGGGCGAGGGTGATCTCACCGATCCCGATCCGGTGTCCGGTCGTGCTGCCGTCCTCGAGGATGCGCATCTGGGCCGGGCCGAGACGGATGGTCTCGCCGCCGTCGGGGCCGACCACGGAAACCTCGCTCATTGCCGCCTCCTTCGTGAGAGTTCGCTCTCATGACCATAGGGAGGACGCCCTTGTTATGCAAGTGAACTCTCATGACGAGAGCCGGCAGTGGTAAAGTGCCGGTGGATGGGGGATGGGCGGACCGCCGGAGACGAGGACGGGCATAGCGATGGCGACGACACGGACGGACACCGGCCGCAGCAACCAGAAGAAGCGCACGCGCACGGCGATCGTCGAGGCCGCCCGCGAACTCATCGGCACGGGTGCCGAGGTGACCATGCCCGCGATCGCCCGAGCGGCCCTGGTCTCGGAAGCCACCGCCTACCGGTACTTCCCCGACCTTCCGTCACTGATCAGCGAGGCCTTGGCCGGTGTCTGGCCCGCGCCCGCCGACGCGCTCCGACCGGTCGCGGACTCCCGTGACCCCGTCGAACGCGTCGCCTTCGCCTGCGAGTTTCTGCTCCGCGGCATCCTCGCCCGCCAGGGCGCGGTGCGTGCCATGATCGCCGCCACCATCACGCGCCCCGAGACGGTGACCACGCGCCCCGGTATCCGCTTCGGCCTCATCGACCACGCGCTCGTCCCCCTCCAGGACACCTTGAAGGCGACGGATCCGGAGGCCTTCGTCCAGCTCGAGCGGGATCTCGCGGTGGTCGTCAGCGCGGAGGCCCTGTTCTCTCTCACCGATCTGTGCGGGCTCGATCCGGACGAGGCGGTCGCCAGCGCCGTACGGACCGCGACGACCCTGACCGAGGCGGCGGTCCGCGCGTCGGCTTCCCTGGCCTGCGGTGATGCCTGAGGGGCATGGCCGGCGAGGCCGGGCGGGCACTGATCCGAAAAGCGCGCCGCTCCTCGGGCAGCCCTCCGCCGGGGAGCTGCTGCGACGGCCCAGGTCGCTCGTCGCCCCTTGGTCACCCCGCTGCTATATAACCGGGGCATGATCTATCACGTCGTACCGCTCGGTGAGTGGAATGCCGGCCCCGACCAGCCGTACGCGCCCGCTTCCCTCGCGGAGGAGGGCTTCGTCCACTGCTCGCCCGACGAGGAGACGACGCTCACCATCGTCAACACGTTCTACCGCACCGCTCCGAGGCCGCTGCTGGCGCTGCTCCTCGACGAGGACCGGCTCACCGCGACCTGCGCATGGGAGGCGGCCGTACCCGCTCCGCCGCCCGGGGTCGCCGAGAACACCTTGTTCCCGCACGTGTTCGGGCCCATCAACCGCGACGCCGTCGAGCGTGTGCTGGAGGTCCGCTGGGACGAGGACGGCCGCGCGACGGGGCTGGAGGACGTCGACTGACGGTGGCGGGCGCCGGACGGTCGGGTACGGTGAAATCGTGACATAAGGCGCAACTCCGAAAGACCCGGAGTGTGATGCCATGCCTCGTCGCCGCACCGATTCGTCCAGTGGCACCGCGGAGCTGCTGGACACGCTCGGTGATCTCACCGGCCGGATACTGGATCGGATCAAGGTCCAGCAGGCCCGCGTGGAACTCGCTGCCGCGCTGCAGCGCCAGGTCCTCGCAGGCGAGCTGCCGGACCTGCCCGGCCTGCACGTGGCGGGACGGTACGCACCCGCGCGGGACGGGCTGGACATAGGGGGCGACTGGTACGACGGCTTCCTCATGTCGGACGGCTCGGTGGGATTCGTGATCGGAGACGTACAGGGCCACGATGTCGAGGCCGCTGCTCTCATGGGGCAGGTGCGCACCTGTCTGCGCGCTGTCGCCACCGCCACCACGGACCCGGCGGAGGTACTCCGGCGCACCAACGACCTGCTCGTCGCCCTGGACTACGGGCTGTTCGTGACCTGCACGTTCCTGCGCTTCGACCCGGTCACGAGCGAGCTCGTCGACGCCCGTGCCGGGCATGTCCCCGCCATCTGGGCCACGGCGGCCGGCCGCTGCGAGGTCGTCCTGCCCGGCGTCGGTCTGCCGCTGGGCATCCAAGCCGGCGAGAGCTACCGGCCCACCCACCGACGGCTCACCGACGAGGGCGCGTTCGTGCTGCTCACCGACGGTGTGGTGGAAGGCCCCGACTACCCGATCGAGGAAGGTCTCAAGCGGGTGGCCGAACTGGTCGCCGACGCCTGTCGCACCGACCCGGACGAGCTGGCCGCACAGGTGATCAAGGTGGCGGACCTCACCGGCCACAGCGACGACGCCGCGGTCCTTGTCCTTCGTTACGGGGGCCTCCGGGACGAGCAGCGTTGCAGAGGGCGACAGGAGCAGCCGCAGGGCGAAGAATGAGTGCATGCACGGCATGTGCGACCTTGGTGCGGCGCGCCTCACCCGGTGTGACCGCCGACGCGCGGGCGGGGATGATCGACGTGGCGCGCAGTGAGCGGCTCCGGCGGTACACCGTAGAGGGCCTGCGGGTGGTTGCCGTTGCGGCCGCCTATTACGTCAGCGCCAAGATCGGGCTGCAGCAGCAACTGGTGCGAGGACAGGTCACGCCCCTCTGGCCGCCCACCGGCATCGCTCTCGTCGTCCTGATGCTGTGGGGCCTTCGCATGTGGCCGGGCATCGCTCTCGGGGCGTTCCTGGTGAACGTGATGCTCGGGCCGTCGATCCTCCCCGTGCTCGCCATCGCGGTCGGCAACACGCTCGCCCCGATCTGTGCCTACCTTCTCCTGCGGCGTGTGGGATTCCGTATCGAACTCGACCGGCTGCAGGACGCGCTGTCGCTGGTCTTCCTCGGGGCCCTGGGCGGGATGCTGATCAGCGCCACGCTCGGCACCGGGGTCCTGGTGGCCTCCGGCGCGCTGACGGCCCAGGATTTCTGGCCGACCTGGTCCGTGTGGTGGACGGGCGACGCGATGGGAGTCCTGGTCATCGCGCCGTTCCTGCTGGCCGCGCGCACCGTGCGATGGCCGCGGGGCACCCCTGTCCTCCGCTGGGTCGAGGCGCTGGCTCTGGTCGGCGGCACGGCAGCGGTCACCGCCGTGGCCACCCACAGCTCGCTGAACCTTCTCTTCCTCGTCGTTCCCTTCGTGATCTGGGCGGCCTTCCGCTTCCAGCTGGCCGGTGCCGCGCCCTGTGTGCTGATCGCGTCCGTGATCGCGATCGACGCAGGTGCCACCGGGTCGGGCCCGTTCGCCGGTCAGGACCTCCTGGCCAAGATGGTCATCCTGCAGGCCTTCAACGGCACGGTGTCACTGACCGCCCTTTTGCTCGCGGCGGTCATCACCGAGCGGAACCGCACCCTCCGTGAGATCGAAGAGGCCTGCGAGCGCCTGACGGAAGCGCTGTCCCGGCTCGCGTCGAACGAGGGGCTCGATCAGTTGCCGACCTCCCGCCCCAAGCGACGCGATCGTCGCGAGTAGCTCGGCACAAGACGCGACACGGGCGCGCCCGGCAAGGTGCCGGACGCGCCCGCCGGGGCGTGCGGACGACTACCTCGCGGCCGTCACCTGCAGGGGCGCGAGGTCCGGGCTCGGAGCGGACAGGGCGCTGTTGGGCAGCGTCTGAGCAGCCGTGGTCTGCGGCGCCGCGCCCTTGTAGTACGACGTGTAGTCGTAGTGGGTACCCACGCCGATCGCCGCACCGATCTTGGGAATGACGGACGTGTCGACCGACGCCGTGCCGCCGAAGACGGCCACGTGGTTCAGACTCGACGACATCCGCATCAGGTACCGCTTGGTGTCGTACGGCAGCGAGGTGACGTCCGTCCACAGCAGCGGACCGTAGGTGGTCATCGCCGACGATGCGGAGACGCCGCCGCGCCAGCTGTCCACGGAGGCGACCGCGGCGTCCGACGGCAGCGACCACCAGAAGTCGGCGAGCTGCATGGCGTTCGACTGCGGCGTGGAGCCGGCGACCCGGTAATAGGTAAACCTGCTGGGCCAGTTCGGCATCTTGCCGGCGTTGTACGCCTTGGCCAGGGCCGACTCGGCGTCGGTCCCCACCGTGATGACCTTCGTCGTGCTCGGGCTGTACTTGTTGAGGTAGCCGTAGACCGACGTGGTCATGGTCGACCCCTCGGTCAGCAGGACGGTCGCCGTTCCCGAACTGCCCATGGCGCCGGCGGCGGAACTCGCCGCGAGGGCGTTGTGGTAGTCGGTGCCGGTCGCCAGGAAGACGTACTTCGGTGTGCTGGTGAGGGCCTTGGCCACAGCCACCGAGGTGGAGTAGCGCGAGACGTCGGACAGCCGCTTGGCCGTGTATCCGAGTGACGTCACCTTGGACGCCACCGCACTGCTGAGGATCTTGGTGCCGCCGACCAGGTAGACCGTCTTGCCCTTCGGCAGCATGCGCTTGAGCTCCGTCTGCACCGAGGAGTCCAGGCCCGTGCCGGAGGTCATCAGCACCGGCCCCCGCTTCTTGCCGGCCAGCGACGTGGCGGTGGTGGCGTACGCGGCGTCGGACTTGCTGATGAGCACGGCCGCGCCGGCGTTCGTCAGGCCCGGCGTGCTCGTGCCGACGGTGTTCCAGGTCCACTTGGACGCGGAGATGTTGGTGTCGTACGTGTCGGAGCCGTAGACGCGGGAGATCGCGTTGTCACGGATCGGCTGCCAGGCCACGTTGGTGCCGTTGGCCATGGGCGCCTGCGTCTGCTCTCCCGAGCCGATCGTGTGGATCCACACCTGCGGGCCCCCGACGACGTCCGGGCTGCCGGGGACGTCGATGTCGTACGCGATCCGGTCGCCCTGCGGCGACCAGGCGGGCCGGTTGTGGTCGACGGCGTCGGTGGTGAGCTGGGTCAGTCCGGTGCCGTCGGCCCTGACGCTGAAGATTTGCTTGTGCCCGTCGACCGACCGGGTGAAGGCCACCGACTGGCCGTCGGGGGAGATGCTCGGCTCCCTCGCGTTGTCGGCCAGCTTGGTGAACGCCCCGGTACGGCCGTTGTAGACCCAGACGGCCGCGGTGCCCGCGGTGGGACAGCTCGTCCCCGTGCGTACGAACGCGAGCATGCCGTTCACCGCGCCGCTCGGCTGGGAGTCGCAGCCGTCGACGTCGGTGCCGAACAGGGACTTCGGCGTGCGGGTGCCGTCGGCCGCGGTCAGCCGCAGCCGGCCGGCGGCCGTGAAGACGATGTCGCCGCCGCCGTACCAGAAGGTCGGATCGGCTGGGTGCCAGCCGCTGCCCGAGGGCATGGTGATGTCGACGCCGGTGTCCTCCGAGCCCGCCCACGCCGTGCGGATGTGGTCGTCGTAGTGGTTCACGAACGCGACCTGGCTGCCGTCGGCGGACCAGGCGCCCTGGTCTCCGGTCGGGTAGAACTGCGACGACGAGGACCCATCGGGATTGATGAGGCCCATCTCATTGTCGGCGACTGTGTACAGCAGCTTCCCGTCGGTGGCGGGCCAGCTGGACGAGGCGGCCGCGGCCGGCCCCGGGAGCGCGGCGACGAGACCGGCCGCGAGCGCGGCGAGGCTGGTGAGCGCCGCGGATCTGCGACGCGTACGCGTGTTCAAAATGCCCCCACAAGTGAATAAATGGCCGCCGGGCCCCTCCCCCGAGGTGAACGGACGGCGTCCGCACGGCAGCGGCGAAACTTTAGTGGCAGCCACTGTCAGCTGGGAAGGACGGCCGTCTCGTCCGCCCGGTACGCCCAGCCGTCACGGGGTCGTCGGGCGCTCGGGTGGTACGTTCCGCCGATCAGGTGTTACCTGGTGTGAGGGGAGAAACCGGAGGGGTGCGGACATCTCGGGGCAAAGGAGACCGAAATATGCACAGGAACCCGGTCATGCGAACCCTTGCCGCCGCCCTTCTTGCAGGCGGCGTCGTCGTGGGAGCGGTCGCGAGCCCGGCCTCAGCCGCAGCCACGACGGACGGCGTCGCGTCGCTGTCACCCAGCAGCCTGGTCAACGGCGGGTGCCGGTACGGCGGCGGCTTCAACCGCGGCTTCAACTCGAACTGCGGGTTCGGGTTCGGCTACCCGTTCGGGACCGCCGGATTCTTCGGCGGGTACGGCGGGTACGGCGGCTTCGGCTACAGCAACGCCCCCGTGGTGGTGATCGTCCGCTGACGCGCCTACGGCATAGAAGGGGACCGGAGGAGGGCCACCGCGTCGCTCGCGGCGGCCCTCCTCGAGCTTCGGCGGTGACCGAGGCTGTTCGTGCGTGTAGGTGTGAGGCGTCGTTGCCGGAAACTGCGGACGCCGAGCATCGCCGGAAGCGCAGGGCTGTGCGGCGCCGTGCAAGCCGCTCGGTGGGTGCATGTGCGGACGGGCCCCGGCGTCGACGATCGCTGCATCGGGTGAATCCGCCCCCCGATCGGCACGGGCAGGCCACTGCTGGGTATTCATCGATTCCCTGCACCCGGCCAGATCCGCCGAACCGGGTGATTGCTCTTGCAATGACAGGGCCCGTGTTGCCCATGTCACCTTCCCAACCCGGGAGTTCGGCGTGAGCAGAGCACTCGGGCCGGTGACGTTTCGGCGTCGGCGCGGGTAAAACGTCGGGAGGCCAGTGGTGGTACGGCGCATGGCAGCGGCAGTGGTGCTGCTGGTCGCCGCTGTGCTCCTGCACTTCGCGACGCCCCACCACGCCGCCTCCTCGCACACGGTGTCGGCGATGGCACTCGCCATCGAATCGGAGCCGAGGAAGTCGAGCGGCTCCGCATGCGCGCAGTCGCAGGCCGGTACCGGCTCGGCCCACGTGGGGACGGCGGCCGACTCCCCTGCCCTGCCGCCGCGAACGGATCACCTTGTCGAGGCGCCGCCGCTCGTCGCCGGCACGTGGGCCGGCAAGGCGGCCATAGAGCTCGATGCCCCGCCGCGGGCCGCCCATCCGCGCACCGCGAGAGACACCTGGAGCCCCGCCTCCGCACTCGCGCCCGACGCCACCGTCCTGCAGACGTTCCGCCGCTGACCGGCGGCGTGCAGGACGCGCTCCTCGTACCGGACCACATCTCCGCACGCAGGCACCCGCCGGACAACCGGCCTGTCGGCATACGCGGTTGAGCCCGGCGCCGTCGCGCGCTGCACGCACTCTTCGCACCCCTTTTTCCGCTCCCTGAGCACCACGAAGAGTCACGAGGCCGATTCATGCAGACCCTCATCGAGCACGCCCGCACGTTCCCTGACGGCATCTCGGACCAGAGGGAGCAGTTCACCCGCCTGGCCCGCGGCCAGAAGCCCCAGGCCCTGTTCATCTCCTGCTCCGAGTCCCGCGTCATTCCCACGCTGTTCACCGGCGCCCGCCCCGGTGACCTCTTCGAGCTGCGCACTGCGGGCTGGGCCGGACACCGCCCCGGCACGGACGAGCCCTGGCAGACCCGGGGCCTGGGCGAGGACCCCGTCGCGGTGACCCAGCAGCACGTGCTGACCCAGCTCGACCATCTGCGCGGCTACCCGTTCATCGCCCGGCGCCTGGCCTCCGGGCGGCTGCGGCTGCACGCCTGGTACTACACCGTCGAAACCGGCCAGGCCCTCACCAGCGCGTCGGGCGGCGGTGCCTTCGAGCCCCTGTGACCGGCCGACCACCGCCTCACCCGTACCCGTGCCACCCGGTCGCCTTTCCCGCGACGTTCCTTCCGCCACAGAAAGAACGCCCATGACCTCACCTCTCACCTCACTCAGGTCCGCCCTGCGTACGGACTTCACGTCGTCCCTCGTCGTCTTCCTCGTCGCCCTGCCGCTGTGCGTGGGCGTCGCCGTCGCCTCAGGTGTCCCGGCCGAACTCGGCCTGATCACCGGCATCGTCGGCGGCCTGCTCACCGGATTCCTCCCGGGGAGCAGCCTGCAGGTCAGCGGTCCGGCCGCAGGTCTGACCGTGCTTGTCCTCACCGCTGTGCAGGCCTACGGGCTGACCGCCCTCGGCGTGATCGTCCTCGCCACCGGGCTGCTCCAATTGGCGCTCGGCGTCCTGAGGTTGGGCCGCTTCTTCAGGGCGATCTCCCTGTCCGTCGTCCACGGCATGCTCGCCGGCATCGGGCTCGTACTGATCGCCGGCCAGGTCTACGCGCTCGCCGACGCCAAGACACCCGGCAGCGGCACCTCGAACATCGCCGGGGTGCCCGCTCTCGCCGTGAACGTCCTCGGTTCGGGACCCGCCCTGACCGCCGTAGGGACCGGAACCACCACCGTCCTGATCATGATGCTGTGGAAGAAGCTGCCGGGCCGGGCCCAGTTGCTGCCCGGCCCGCTCGTCGCCGTCGGCGCCGCGACCCTGGTCACCGCCCTCTTCGACCTGCCCGTCGAGCGCGTCCAGGTCAGCGGCCTGCTGGAGGCCGTCCAGCCGCCCGGCCAGGGAGACTTCGCGCGGCTGACGGAGGTCGGCCTGCTGACCACCATCGTCGCGTTCACTCTCATCGCCTCCGCCGAGTCTCTGTTCAGCGCGGCCGCCGTGGACCGGCTGCACGACGGGCCGAAGACCGCCTACGACAAGGAGCTGATGGCCCAGGGTGCGGGCAACACCGTGTGCGGGCTGCTCGGTTCGCTGCCCATGACCGCGGTGATCGTGCGCAGCGCCACCAACGTCCAGGCCGGCGCGAAGACCAGGGTCTCCCGCGTCCTGCACGGAGTCTGGCTGCTGCTGTTCGCCGCCCTGCTCCCGGGCGCGCTCGGCATGATCCCCACGGCGGCGCTGGCCGGCGTGCTGATCCACGCCGGCTTCAAGCTGCTGCCCATCAAGGAACTGGGACCGCTGTGGCGTGAACACCGAGGCGAAGCAATCGTGTTGGTGATCACCGCCGGGGCGATCCTGATCACCAACATGTTCGAGGGTGTCCTGATCGGGCTCGGCCTGGCGGTGGCGAAGACGGCGTGGGAGACCTCGAACGTGCACATCGAGGTCGACGACCAGGGCGACGGCCCGGTGCTGGTCCGGATACTCGGCAACGCCACCTTCCTGCGCCTGCCGCGCATCCTCGACGCCCTGGAGCGACTGCCCACCCACCGGCCCGTCGAGCTCAACCTGGCCGGGCTGCGCCACCTCGATCACGCCTGCATGAGCGCCCTGCAGAACTGGGCCGACCAGCACAACAACACGCACACCGTCCAGCCCGAGCGCAACGGCGTGAGGGCATGAGGACGGGCCCGTGGGGCGGTGTCCCGACCGCCCCACGGGCTCTCGCCTCCCGTACGCGCTGAACACCCCCTGGGCTTGCTGTGGACCGGCGCCACCGTCGTCGAAGTGCCTTGGGCCAGCCTCTTTGTGTGGCTTTGAGTGGCCGGATACCGTCGCATATCGGTTATATGCTGACGAATTGGATGAGATCCGTGAAGCCAACGGTCTGCCTCAATATGATCGTCAAGGACGAAGCCCACGTCATCCGGCGTTGTCTCGAATCCGTACGGCCCTTGATCGACACATGGGTCATCGTGGACACGGGCTCGACCGACGGTACGCAGGACGTCATCCGCGAGGTCTACGGCGATCTGCCCGGCGAGCTGTACGAACGCCCCTGGAAGGGGTTCGACGGCAGCCGCACCGAGGCGGTCGAACTCGCCCGTAGCAGGGCGGACTACCTGCTCTTCATGGACGCCGACGACGTGATGGAGGTCGAGTCCGGCTTCCGCCTGCCGGAGCTGGCCCTCGACGCCTACAACATCACCGTGCGGGACGGCTCCAGCGTCAACCGGCGCTCCGCTCTGGTCTCGACGCGGCTGCCGTGGCGGTACGTCGGCGTCCTGCACGAGTACCTCGACTGCGGTACGCGGTGCACCCTCGGGACGATCGAAGGCGCCTGTATCCGCATTGTGGGCGGCGGGGGACGCAGCATGGGCAAAAGCATGCGGGAGAAGTATCTGCGCGATGCCGAGATCCTTGAGCAAGGCCTGATCAAGGAGCCCGACAACACCCGTTACGCCTTCTACGTCGCCCGGAGCTGGCACAACGCTCTTGAGCCGGAGAAGGCGCTGGAGGCCTATGACCGCAGGGCGGCCATGGGCGGCTGGGACGAGGAGGTCTTCTGCGCCCACCTGTCCGGCGCACGGCTCGCGGAGAGACTGGAACGGCCGGCGGGCGAGGTGATGGACCGCTACCTTCGCGCGCACGAGGCCCGGCCCGCACGCGCCGAGCCACTCGGCGAGCTCGCGCGCTGGTGCCGGTTCGGCCAACGATGGCCACTCGCCTACATGTTCGCGCGGCAGGCGTTCCGGATCCCCTACCCCAGCGGTGACCATCTGTCCGTCGAGTCGGACTGGTACGACTGGCGCGCACTCGACGAACTCGCGATCTCCGCCTTCTGGGCCGGAGAGTACGAGGAGTCGAAGAGCTGTTGCGAACGCCTGCTTGACGGCGGCAAGCTGCCCGCCGATCAGCGCCGGCGTGTGACCGAGAACCTCGAATGCGCACTCGCACAACTCAAGGCGGGCTCGGAGCAGCTCGTAGAGGCCTGACGCGGGCCTCAGCTCATGCGCGACGCATCTTGGCGCGGGCTGAGCGTGAGCGTGCTCGTTGACGAGTCGTGCGAGATGTCAACGAGCCTGTGTCTACGGTGCTTTCGGGCCTGTGCTGGGCCGGCCCCGCGGCCGGGCCGGGGTCGTCGAGGATGTGATCGACGAGGGTGAGCGGATCTGGGTCACTATGCGGAGCTGGGCTGAGCCGACGAAGCGTCGACGCGGACACTCTCTGGTTGCTCGCCGTCGCTCCCCGTTGCTCCCCGGCGGTCACTTCTTGACGCACGGGCGGCCCCCCTGTGACGTGTGAGCCTGCAGGTGCGCTGGATACTGTGGGTCAGTCTTGTGACGGCTGTGCCTAAGCCATGGCAACGTGAACTGGGGGATGAAGGTGGCACCGCGTGCAGCACGTCATCGGTGTTCGCCGAAGCGACGTGTTCTTGCCGGGTTGCGGTCGCTGCGGCGGCCGGGATCGCAGTCACCGCGACGATGGCCGTCAACGCCGAGGCGGCGTAAGCGCCGGCATGCAACGTGTAGGCGCCCTGCTGCTCCGCCGCCGACTCGCCTCAGGTCTCGATCGACCGCCAGGGCGACGCCCTGGCGTACGGCCGGGTGCCCCAGGTCGACGCCCGCCCGGACTCCCGGTTCACGGTGATCTGGCAGCTGGAGACCTTCCCGTACACGATCAAGTCCGTCACCGGTCCCTGACCGGCTTCAACTGCCCGGCCGTGCCCCGCTCGGCGGGTTCCCGCTCTTCCCTCCGTGAAGGAGATACATGCGCAAGCGCACTGCCTTTGCTCTGCTCAGTGCCGTCGCCGCGGCCGCGCTGGCCGGCTTCGCCGTCCCCGGTGCCTACGGGACCGAGACCCAGACCGACGTCCAAATCAGCAACGTGTCCTTCGACGGTGGCAAGAACATCGTGGTCGATCTCTACGCCAAGACGATCACGGTTTCAGGGACCTTCACCCACCCGTCGGGCATCCAGGACGCGGACTTCGTCCTGTGGCGTGGACCGGATGGGGCGAACCCCTACGAGACCTACGACGACCGCATCGTGTCGAACCAGTACTACTCCCACGCGGACTGCGTCGCCTCGAGTGCCACCACCTCCACCTGCTCGCAGACGTTCTCCCTCGAACCGGACTGGAAGTACGGCGGCACGGCGCTCACCAACGCCCACGCCGGCACCTGGAAGGTCAGTGTGCAGGGGGTGGCCAATGACGACAGCTGGACCCACACGGCGAGCTACACCACGACCCGTCTGCAGCGGCACTCCAAACTCACCGTGGACGCGGGCCCGGAGCCGATTGCCCAGGGCAAGACCCTCACCGTCACCGGCAAGCTCACCCGGGCCGACTGGAACAATCTCGACTACTTCGGCTACACCAACCAGCCGGTCAAGCTTCAGTTCCGCAAGGCCGGTACTACGACCTACACCACCATCAAGACCGTGTACACCTCCAGCACCGGCAACCTGACGACCACGGTCCCCGCGTCCGAAGACGGTTACTGGCGCTGGAACTTCGCAGGCACCTCCACCACCCCGGCCGTCAAGGTAACCGGCGACTTCGTGGACGTGCAGTAACCCGAACGTCGCTCTCGACAGCTCACGCCCGCACGGCGATCACATAAAAGTGCCCTCGCTCTCCTGCAGGGAAGCGAGGGCAGCAGGAGCCACCGAAACCCTCATGGTGCGCCAGGGGCACGCACCCCGCCTCCGGTCTGGACAACAAAGAACCCCCGGGTCTCTGACCTGGGGGTTTCGCATGGAGCGGGTGACGAGAATCGAACTCGCGCTCTCAGCTTGGGAAGCTGATGTTCTACCATTAAACTACACCCGCGTAAGACGCCGGTTGAGCCGGTGTCTAATTGCTCGCTCACTCTACCTCATGCCTGGCCCCCGGCGCTGGAGCCGCGGGGCCCGCTCGCGTTTCGGAGGGTGGATGCGGCTGCGGGGGACCGGAGTTGGGGCGTACGGTGGTGGCTCGGAGAAGGGTCTGGGCGGGACCGGAGTGCCGCCTGGAGGGCCGTCCCTTTGATCCCGTAATGTGGCTTTCGTCGTCAGTCACGCCAGTGCGTGACGAAGGCTCTTGGGGAAGGGACTCAGAGGACTTGATGGAGCGCACCGTCGTCCGTTGTGCCGAGGGGCACGTGTTCAGCACCGCTTCGTTCCCGATGCAGCAGGCCGAGCGGCTCGGTCCCGGTCGGTTGATCCGGTGTCCGCGGTGTGCGCGGCTCCGGAACGTCGTTCCGGTGGAGCTGGAGAAGCACTAGGGGCAGAAAGCAGAAGCGTTCACGCCGACGTGGGCAGGCGCGCGCACCGTCACGATTGTGGCCGGTCCGCGCGCCTTGCGTATCCTCGGGACGTGCTTCTCTCAGACAAGGACATCCGGGCCGAGATCGACGCCGGGCGGGTCCGGATCGATCCCTACGACGAATCCATGGTGCAGCCGTCGAGCATCGACGTGCGGCTCGACCGCTACTTCCGGGTGTTCGAGAACCACCGCTACCCGCATATCGACCCCTCCGTCGAGCAGGCGGATCTGACGCGGCTCGTCGAGCCCGAGGGCGATGAGCCGTTCATCCTGCACCCCGGGGAGTTCGTGCTCGCCTCGACCTACGAGGTCATCACGCTGCCCGACGACCTCGCCTCGCGGCTCGAGGGGAAGAGCTCGCTCGGGCGGCTCGGGCTTGTCACCCACTCCACGGCCGGGTTCATCGACCCCGGGTTCTCCGGGCACGTCACCCTTGAGCTGTCCAACCTCGCGACGCTCCCCATCAAGCTGTGGCCGGGCATGAAGATCGGGCAGCTGTGCATGTTCCGGCTCAGCTCGCCGGCCGAGTTCCCGTACGGCAGCGATCGGTACGGGTCCCGCTACCAGGGGCAGCGCGGGCCGACCGCCTCCCGGTCCTTCCTCAACTTCCATCGGACCCAGGTGTGAGGGCATGAGCATGTCCCAGGCGCGTGAGAACCTCACCTACGAGGCGTTCGGAGTCGCGGTTCGCGAGCTCGCGCAGACCATCGCCGACGACGGATACGAGCCCGACATCGTGCTGTCCATAGCCCGCGGCGGTGTCTTCGTCGCGGGCGGGCTCGCCTACGCCCTGGACTGCAAGAACATTCACCTCGTGAACGTCGAGTTCTACACGGGCGTCGGGACCACCCTTCCGATGCCCGTCATGCTGGCGCCCCTTCCCAACGCCATCGACTTCTCCCAGAAGAAGGTCCTGATCACCGACGACGTCGCGGACACCGGCAAGACGCTCAAGCTCGTGCACGACTTCTGCGTCGACGCGGTCGCCGAGGTCCGCACCGCGGTGATCTATGAGAAGTCCCACTCGCTCGTGAAGTGCGAGTACGTGTGGAAGCGGACCGATGAGTGGATCAACTTCCCGTGGAGTGTGTTGCCTGTAGTACGTAAGTCGGGCGAGCCGGTGACGCCGTCCAAGGAAGCGCTCTGACCTGCGAAATGTCATGAGCGTTACTGCCCGCGTAGGAGGAGAGGCCCTCGGCTGCCGTCGGGGGCCTCACTCCATGGCTGTGTATCGGACGTAACCCTCGACCGAGCATCGTGGCGAACGTGGCTCAACTTCTCACATGTGCATGTTTCACGTGAAACATGCGTGCGAGCGGGTCTCCCCATGGGCTCGGTCCCGTAACAGCCCGGGGCCGAACAGGGGAAAGCCGCCCGCACCGGGCGGGTCACGGCTGACGCTCGCGCCGCCGCGCCGCTATGGCTTTCGCCATGGCAACTCTCTCCCCTACTGCCCCGCGCACGGACGACGATCCGGCCCGCGAAGCACAGCACGGCGACCGGAAGGCGACCGCGGTCCGTCTGTGGGGGTGGCCGGCGATGGCCACTCTCCTCCTGGCGATGTACCGGATCGGCGAACCGCTACTCGGCCGCGACGAGTTGACGAGCTGGGACATGTCCGGCCGCAGCGTCGGCCAGGTGCTGGCCACGGTGCAGCGGGTGGACGGGGTGATGGGCACGTACTACCTGATCCTGCACGCCTGGACGAGCGTCTTCGGTGACTCGGCCCTCGCCCTGCGCATGCCCTCAGCGCTGGCCATGACCGGTGCCGCCTGCTGTGTCGCGCTGGTCGGGCGGCGGCTGTTCGGCCACCGCGCGGGACTGGCCGCCGGTCTGCTGTTCGCCCTGATCCCGGGCGTGAGCCGCTTCGCCCACGAGGCCCGCCCCTATGCCCTGGTGATGCTGGCCGTGATCCTGTCCGCGCTGCTGCTGCTGAGGGCCCTGGACCGTCCCGGCAGCCCGTGGCGATGGGCGGGTTACGCGCTCGCCCTGACGGCCGTCGGACTGTTCCACTTGATCGCGTTGACGTGCCTGATCGGGCATCTGGTCCTGGTGGCCATGCGGGCCCGGCGCGACCGCCGGACCTGGCTCGGCTTCGGCTGCGCGGTCCTGGCCGGCGTGGTCTGGCTGGTCCCGGTCGTGGTGCTGGGCAGGGCCCAAACCGCGCGGCAGATCTGGTGGATCACCAAGCCGGAGTCGTGGGACCTGATCGACATCTGGTCCCAGCTGTTCTACTCCGGCCTGTGCGCGGGGACGGTGCTCCTGCTGGCCCTCGTCGCCTGCCAGGCGCGCCGCGACGCCGTCGTCTTCTGCACCGTGTCGGCCGTGGCGCCCGTCCTGCTGATCTGGGCGGTCTCCCACGGACACGTCTCGTACTTCTACTTCCGCTACATGCTGTTCACCCTGCCGGCGCTCGCGATGCTGGCCGGGGCCGGGCTCGCCACCGGGGCGCGGTCCCGGCGGGTGATCGCGTCGGTCCTCGCGGCCCTCACCCTGCTCACGCTCTCGGACCAGAAATCCATGCGCGAGCCGCTCGCGCACTACTGGCCGGGCGGCCCCGACTTCGCCGCGGCCGCACGAACCATCCAGCAGGGCTACGCATCCGGCGACGCGATCGTCTACAACCGGGTCCAGGAGGAGGCCCTCTCGCTGGGCGTCAGCTACTACCTACCCCGCGACCTGAAGCTGCGCGACGTCTTCCTCTCCGAGTCACCGATCCGGCGCAACGACCTGGCGGCGACCGAGTGCCTCGAGCCGGCCCGGTGCCTGCGGGGCGAGAAGCGGATCTGGGTGGTGGTGGAGGGGAACGCGCCGGATCCGCTGCACGGGCTGCCCCCCACCCAGGCGGCGGCGCTGCAGGCCCACTACAAGGTGTCCGAAGAAGCGCGCCCCACCGGCCTCACGGTGTCCTTGCTGGTCCGCACCAGCCGCACCAGCTAGCCTCACGCTTTCATGAGGCGGGGCTGTCCGACCGGCTCTGTTCTGACCGGGGCCGCGCTAAGCGCTGATCGACTCATGGCTGCTGGCCCTATCCACACGTGGGCGCGCGTCGGCGCAGCGCCCCGATCCCCATCCACACGTGGGCGCGCGTCGGCGCAGCGCCCCGATCTCCTCGCGGCCTGCCTCGCCGATAGCCCCTGAGGAGGGCGAGGCAGGCGCACGGGGCAGGGCAGAGCGACGGGTCACTCTGTGCCCCTCAACCGACGGGCGAGGAACTTGCCCAGTTCCCACAGCACCAGGAGCACGACGGCGGACAGCAGCGCCCAGCCGAACTGGCGGGCGTTGATCTCGGTCGTCCCGAGGATGCGTCGGAACCCGTCCATCTGGGTCACCGCCACCGCGAGCACGAACTGGGCCACCGCCACCCAGTTCATCTGCTTGCTGTCGAAGGTGGACGTCGTCAGCACCGAATCCGTCTCACTGCGGCATTCGAACGCGGCCACGATCAGACAAAGCGCGAAAGCGGTGAACGCGATCGACTGACCGACGCCGACGCTGCCGAAGTGAGCCTGACCGAGCCTGATCAGTCCGAGCAGGACGACGGTGATAACCAGTCCACCGAGCCCGACCGTGACCAGCACGGCGCGGGTGAGCACCGACTCCCCTCGTGGACGCGGTGTGCGCCGCATGAGTCCGGGGCTCCCCTGGTCGAAGCCGAGCGCGAAGCCGAAGGAGGCGTTGACGACGAAGTGGATCCAGAGGACCTGCGGCGGGGTGAAGGGTTCACCGGCGGCGATGTTGAAGACGGTCGCCCCGAGGAATGTCAGCACGAACGTGACCAGCAGAAGCAGCACGAACCGGATGTACTTGGTGAGGTTGTCGTAGATCTTCCGGCCCTGCTCCACGGCGTAGACGATGGTGGCGAAGTTGTCGTCGGAGAGGATCATGCGTCCGGCGTTCTTCGCCACGTCCGTGCCGCTGCCCATGGCGATGCCGATGTCGGCGGCCTTGATGGCGGGTGCGTCGTTGACGCCGTCCCCGGTCATCGCCACGACATCGCCCTTCTTCTTGAGCGTGTCGGCGAGCAGCACCTTGTGCTCCGGCGCGACCCGCCCGACCACGCCGATGCCGTCGATGCGGGCGAGCCGCTCGTCCTCGGTCAGGGCGGCGAAATCGGCGCCGAGGACGGCCTCGCCGGGGATGCCGAGCTGCCGGGCGATCGCCGCCCCGGTGGTGACGTCGTCCCCGGTCACCATGCGGACCCGGATGTGCGCCGCCTGGGCGTCGGCCACGGCGGCCCTGGACTCCTCACGGGGAGGATCGACCATGCCGACGAGGCTGGTCATCCGCAATGCGGTGACGTACGGGAGCAGGTCCCCGTCCGGGTCGAAGCCCGCCGGGGCCAGATCACGGGTGGCCGCGGCCATCACCCGGCGCCCCTCGCCGCCCATGCGCTCGGTCAGTGCCTCGGCGCGCCCGAGCAGTTCGGCGCCCCACGGGATGGTCTCGCCCGCCGCGAGTGCGGTGGTGGCCCGCGCCACCACCGCCGGGGCCGCGCCCTTGACGAAGCAGCGGACCACCTGACGCCCGGAGGCGTCGACCGCCGAGTTGAAGGTGGCCATCAGCTTGTAGCCCGGGTCGAACGGCAGTGTGGCGAGCCGGGGAAGGCCCTCCCTGGTGGCGTCGATGTCCAGCCCGGCCTTGTGCGCGAGCACCAGCAGCGCGCCCTCGGTTGGATCGCCCACCACCTCGCCGTCGACCAGCGTCGCGTCGCTGGCCACCACGTACGGCAGGATCGCGTCCTCGATGCCCCCGGAGGAACCCGCGGCATGGTGGATCTTGCCCGCGAGCCCGTAGCCCGTGCCCGAGACGGTGTATCGGTCGGTGGGACTCACCACTTCGACCGCGGTCATCTGGTTCATCGTCAGGGTGCCGGTCTTGTCCGAGTTGATCGCCGACGTGAACGCCAGCGTCTCGACCGACGGCAGTTCCTTGACGATGGCGTTGCGTTTCGCCAGGTTGAGGCTGCCGACGGACAGGATCGCCTGGGTCACGGTCGGCAGGGCCTCGGGTATGGCGGCGATGGCCAGCGAGACCGCGCTGACGAACAGGACGTCCCAGGCCTGGCCCCGCTCGCGGCCCAGGGCGAACATCACGATCATGGTCAGGCCCGCTGCCCCCGTGATCCACAGCGTCAGGTTGTTGAGTTCCCTGGTGAGCGGCGGCTCCTCCTTCTCGGTGGCCGACAGCATCCCGGAGATCTTGCCCAGCTCGGTGCCCGCGCCGGTCGCGGTGACGACGAGAACGCCGCTGCCGTGGGTGACCGGGGTGTTCATGAACGCCATGTTGGTCTGGTCACCGGGTGCCGGTCGGCCGGCGGGCAGGGTGTCGGCGTCCTTCGTGGCGGGAACGCTTTCGCCGGTGAGTGCCGACTCGTCGATCTGCAGGGCGTTGGCCTCGATGATGCGTCCGTCCGCCGGCACCTGGTCCCCGGCGGCAATGAGCACCGTGTCGCCGACGACGAGCTGTTCGGCGGGGATCTGCGACTCCGTGCCGTCCCTGCGCACCCGCGCCGTCGCCTTCATCATCGACTTCAGCGCGTTCATCGCGCTCTCGGCCTTGCCCTCCTGGCGCAGGCCCACGACCGCGTTCAACAGTGTCAGCGCGAACAGCAGGATCGCGGTGCTCCACTCCTTGATGAGCAGGGAGACGACCGCCGCGGCCATGAGGACGAGCTGCATGTAACTGCGGTATTGGTCGAGGAACCGGCGCCAGGCCGGAGTCCGCTTCTCCTCGGGCAGTGCGTTCGGGCCGTACGCGGCCAGGAGTTCGGCGGCCCGTGCCGCGGAGAGACCGGTCGCCGGATCCACACCGAACGTCGCCACGAGATCCTCGGGAGAACGCGCGTACCAGTCGTCCTGTGGAGCTGCGGGCCGCTCTGCCCCGGCGTCTGACTGCACCGTCATCGTCGTGCCTCCGATCCGGTCCGGCCGGTCCGCAGGCCCCGGCCGGTCCTTCGGGTCCTAGCCGGTCCTCCGGGTCCTAGCCGCGCTTCGTCTTCCCCTCTCTCCCGGCCCGGTCGGCCGCCGGATGCCGGGCGGCATACGGGTCGGCCGGGGCACCAGCGGGGGCCTCCTGCTCCAGCTCCCGCTTGGTCGCGAGCAGGTCCTTCCGTGTCTGCTCCCCCACCTCGGGGTACTGGGGATCGATGTCCATCAGGGTGTGCGCGAGCACCGCCGCCGCGCATATCCGCGCGAACCACTTCCGGTCCGCCGGTACGACGTACCAGGGCGCCCACTTCGTACTCGTTGCCGACAGCATCTCGGAGAACGCGTGCTGGTAGTCGTCCCACCGGTGCCGCTCCCGGACGTCGGCCGCGGAGAACTTCCAGTTCTTCTCCGGCAGGTCGATCCGCTTCATGAAGCGGGTGCGCTGCTCCTCCTTGGAGAGGTTCAGGAAGATCTTCACCACCTTGAACCCGTTGTCCGTGAGGTAGCGCTCCCAGTTGTTGATCTCCCGGTAGCGGCGATCCCATACCCCCGGCCCGCGCGCGTCGTCCGGCAGCTTCTGCCGGACGAGGTTCTCGGAGTGCACGCGCACCACGAGAACCTCCTCGTAGTGCGAGCGGTTGAAGATGGCGATCTCCCCGCGCGCGGGGAGCCGAATGGCGTAACGCCACAGGTAGTCGTGGTCGAGTTCCTCGCTGGAGGGCACCTTGAAACTGCTGACCCGTACGCCCTGGGGATTGACGCCGCTCATGACGTGGCGGATCGTCCCGTCCTTGCCCCCGGCGTCGAGCGCCTGGAGACAGAGCAGTACGCCGTACGTGTCCTGGGCGGCCAGCCGCTCCTGGTACTCGGCCAGCAGGGACACGCCGGTCCGCAGCAGTTCGACCCCGTCGCGCTTCTTCAGGCCGGCCTTGTAGCGAGGGTCGAAGTCCCGGCCCAGGTTCACCGTCGAGCCCGGTTTCACCCGCAGCGGCTCGATGAACTCCGCGATGCGTTCGGCTCGCTCGTCCGCCATGCCCGATCAGCCCTTCTTTCCGCTCACGGTGAGCGGAGCGCGTCCCGGGCTCTCGCCATCGCCGCTGACGACGGTGGCATCGTCGGCCATCGCCTGAGAGCGAGTCCGCCAGGCTCATTCTCCGGTCGATCGGTCAAGATCGCCCCCGGAGCACCGACGAGGCCGACGGCGCGACGAGGCCGACGGCGCCGCTTCGGCCAGGACGCCCGGCGTGGTGAAACGCAAAGAGAGGGGGCTTCAGGCGTTGTGCCTGAAGCCCCCTCTCGTAAGGGCGAGAAGTACTGGGGCAAGAAGTACTAGAACGTGCCCAGCTTGACGATCGACAGGATCGCGATCAGCTGGATGGCCGACGCGCCGAGCGCCTTCGGCCAGGGGAGGTCGTGGGACTTGCTGACCATGAGGGTCAGCAGGGCGCCCGCCGCGACCCAGGTGGCCCAGCCGAGGAGCTGGACGAAGGGCGCGTCGCCGCCGAAGAACATGGCGACGAGCAGGCGTGGGGTGTCCGTGAGGCACATGATCAGCATCGAGAGGCCGACCGTGGGCTGCCAGGCCCCGTCGCCGCCGAGCTGGCGGGCCAGGGTGTGGGTGACCACGCCCAGGATGAAGGTGCTGATGACGATGGCGACGGCCGTCGTCAGGACGATGGGGACCGCGTTGGAGAGGGTGGCGTTGATCGCGTCCTCGCGGGCTCCGTCGAAGCCGAAGACCGCGAGCAGGCCGTAGATGAACGTCACGATCAGGGCCGGGGCCCACATCGTGTAGTCGCGCATCTGCAGGAAGGTCTGGTTGGGGGACAGGACGATGCCCCTGAGCAGGTCCTTCCAGTGCAGGCGGGGGCCCACCGGCGCGGCCGCCGCCTGGCCCGCACGGTAGGTCTCGCTCTGGCTGTAGGGGTCCTCGCCGATCGAGAACGCCTGGGTGTGGCCGGGGCTGTTCGCCGCGTACGGGTCCGGGCCCTGCTGCGGGTGTCCGTCGCCGAAGTACTCCGGCTCGCCCTGGCCGCCGTGGGGCCAGCCGCCCTGCTGACCGCCGTAGGCCTGACCGCCGTACTGCTGCCCCCCGTACTGCGGCTGCGAGGGCGCAGACGGATAGCCGTACGGCGGCTGCTGGCCTCTCTGCGGTGCCTGCTGCCCGTACGACGGTCGGTGTTGTTGCGGTCGCGCCTGCGGTGCACGGTTGTCCCGGCCGCCGCGTCCGATCCTGAATCCAGCCACGTAATCGAACGTACCTGGTCCCGCACCATCGCGTGCCGGGCCCGGGGAACGGGCCCGGCATTGGGGCCGACCTGTGACATCCCCTAGACGAGTCATTCCGATGTGATCAGTGGTCATAAGCGATCAAGGATCGTATGGCGGGCTGGCC
>NZ_BMMM01000005.1:303732-501710 GCF_014645835.1 Streptomyces albiflavescens | reverse complement strand
CCTGACCGTCACCGCAATCGTCATCTGGCTCCGCGACACCGTCCAAGAGCCATCAGAAACGCCCTAAGTGCAAGGACGGCTTCGTCGCCGATGCGGCATTCGTGGATGGCAGTCACCGGTTTCATGAAGTCTTCGTTGATCTCTACTTCTTACGCAAGATCGTCCGGCCCGGGGGCTTGGTCGTCATCGACGACGACTGGTGGCCGTCCGTACACACGGCCGTGCAGTACTACGAGCGGAACATGGGATGGAAAGTGATCCCCGACGCCTTTCCCGGCGAGACGATCGGCGTCGGGCCGCAGGGCGAACAAGGGGCCCGGTGTAAGGCCTATCGCTTGCCCAACCCCTCGTTCGAGCCTTCTTTCGAGGACTTCTATCGAGACGCCGGGAGATGCCGGCGAGAACCGAGAGCACCATGTCGACGTGTTGATGATCAGCGGCATGGTCCAGGCCGTGGGTCTGATAGCGGAGTTGGTGTTGTGACGGAAGTAGCGAAGGATCTGCAGGATGTCGGGTCGGAGACCGATGGCCCGAGCCTGTGGCGTCAGCGGGATTTCATGCTGCTGTGGAGTGGTCAGACGGTCAGCGAGATGGGCTCGGCGGTCACCGAGATCGCACTGCCGCTGGTTGCGGTCGTCGCGCTCAAGGCGAGCACGTTCCAGGTCGGGCTGCTGACCGCCGCCACCACGGCAGCGTTCGCGCTGATCGCGCTGCCCGCGGGCGCGCTCGTGGACCGCGGCTCCAAACGTTCCATCATGATCGTCTGCAACATCCTTCGCCTGCTGATCATCGGCTCGGTACCGCTGGCGGCCGCCCTCGGCGCCGTGACGATGGCGCAGCTCTACGTCGTCGCTGTCGCAGCCGGCGTGTGCACGGTGTTCTTCGACGTCTCGTACCAGAGTTACGTGCCGTCGCTGATCCGCTCCGATCTCCGGATGGACGCCAACGGCAAGCTGGGGACCACCCAGGCGTTCGCGCAGCTCGGCGGACCCAGCCTGGGTGGGGGACTGGTCGCGGCGTTCGGCGCCGCGGGGGCGATGACGGCCGACGCGATCTCCTACGCGATCTCGGTCTTCTCGATATCCGGAATCAGGACGCGCGAGGAGCCGCCGCCGGCGCGGCGAGCGGACCAGACGTTGCGGAGCCAGATCGCCGAGGGACTGAGATTCGTCGTTCAGCACAAGATATTGCGGAGGGTCGTGGCGTGCACGGGCACCGCGAACCTGTTCAGCGGCATGAGTTCGGCGCTAGCGATGGTCTTCCTCATCCGGGTGCTGCATGTGCGTCCCGCGTTGACCGGGCTGGTCATGGCGGGCGCGGCCGTCGGTGGGATCGCCGGGGGAGTGCGCCGGCCGGCTCGCCAAGAGGATCGGCTCGGCGCGGATCATCTGGGTGTCGATGCTGGTCTTCAGCGCGCCGCAGGTCATCGCGGCGGCCGCTTGGCGCGGCTGGGGAGTGCTGCTGTTGCCGCTGGGCTGGGGCATCGCGTACTTCTCCGGGATGGTCTACAACGTCGCCCAGCTCAGCTACCGGCAATCGGTGACACCGCCGGAGCTGATGGGCCGGATGAACGCGGCCGTCCGCTGGGTCGTGTGGGGCACGCTGCCGATCGGCGGCATCCTTGGCGGGGCACTCGGCACGCTGATCGGGGTGCGGCCCACACTCTGGCTGGCGTTCATCGGTTCCTGGGCGGCCGGTTGGTTCGTGTTCTGCTCCCCGCTCCGCCACATGCGCGACGTTCCCGCACCCGCCCCCGCCGCCGGCGGAACGGGTTGATGGTGGGCGCAGGGTCGTCGCTGAGGCCTATGCATACGGCATGGGCGAGGAAAGCCGGCCGACGATCCCGGCGAGCTGCGCGAGTCGAATGCAGCCGTGTTGCCCTGGGCGGCGGAGCAGGCCGCTGTCGCCGTCACCCTGCCTGCGGCGCGTGCGTCAACTGGAGGAAGCCGGGGTCATCCGCGGATACCGGGAGCTGATCGATCCCGCCACGGTCGGACGCAGCCTGCGGGTATTCGCCGGTGTCCGGCTGATGCGGCACACCCGCGCGAACGTGGTCGCATTCGAGCGTGGGGTCACGCAACTGCCCGAGGTGGTCGCCTGTCACCACATCACCGGCAACTTCGCCTACCTGCTCCAGGTCGAGGTGGCCGACCTGCCCGCCTACGAGGACTTCCACGCCAACCAGTTGGCCAGCCTGCCCGGCGTGGCCACGGTGACCAGCTACGTCACCATGAAGACGCTCTCCGCCGACCCCACATGACACTCCCGTCCCGGCCCCGGTGTGGTCCGACGCAGGGACCGCCGCACGGCTGTCCGCGCTCCGGCCGGCTGCCGGAGCGCGAACGGTGGGGCGATCAGAGACTGATGGTGCCGCGGATGCAGACGGTGGCAGCGCCGCTGACCCAGACGGTGCCGTCCGAATCGGCGGTGATCTCGATGCTCCCGGCCCGTCCCAGCCTCGTGCCCTGGGAGACCCGGTAGGTGGACGGTGCGGCGCCCGTGGCGGTGAGCCACTGCCCGACAGCGGCGTTCATGCTGCCGCACGCGGGGTCCTCGGGCACGCCGACGCCGGGGGCGAAGGTGCGCATCTCGAAGTGGTGTGGGGACCCGTGGGGGTGGGCCCCGATCGCGCCGACCATCGCGGTCGGGATGAGGGAGAGGTCGGGTTCGAGGGCGAGGACCTCCTCGGCTGTGGGCAGTTGGACGACGGCCCAGCCGGGACCGTTGTCGACCCACTGGTGGGCCACGACTCGGTCACGCGTGATGCCGAATGCGGCCATGATCTGGTTCAGATAGTCGTCGTCGAGCGCGCCGTCACGCACACGAGGCGGGGCGGCAAAGGACAAGGTGTTCTCGCCACGGCGCACGGTGACCAGGCCGGCGGCGCACTCCTGCACGACACGGTCGGCGTGCTGCGGCAGGCCGCCGCCGTCCAGCCAGGCGCGCGCGGAGCCGAGGGTGGGGTGTCCGGCGAACGGCAGCTCGCCCTGGGGTGTGAAGATCCGCAGCCGGTAGTCCGCCTCCAGGGCGGCGGGGGGCAGTACGAACGTGGTCTCGGACAGGTTCGTCCAACGCGCCAGGCGCTGCATCTCCTCATCGGTCAGGTCCGTCCCGTCAAGGACGACCGCGACCGGGTTGCCGCGATAGGGGCTCGTGGAAAACACGTCGACCTGTACGAACGAGCGTGTGCGCGGCATCGTCATCGAAGGCCTTTCAAGCGGCTGCAGCGGATTCTGCGCGTCCCGCCCGTCGGCGGAAGCAGCTCCATCCCAACGGGCGCCCGGACGGCCAGGACAGGGCCAGTCACAACAAAGTGGATTGATCGGCCGGGACGTGAGGAAAAGTCGTACACGCGTAGTGGCCCAGGGCAAGCCGTTTGCAGCCGGCTACCGCAGGCGCTTGCGCCCGCGGTAGCCACGCCTTCGATCCTGACATCCGCAACCGTCCCTCTTACCGCGTGCCGGAGGGTGTGACCAGGAGGCCGCCGACGAAGGTGTGGGTGGGGTTGAGGTCGCGCAGGGCGTCGCCGGGGCAGCGGGCGGGGTTCCGGTCCCAGATGGTGAGGTCGGCGAGGCGGCCCGGAGCAAGGGTGCCGCGGAGGTTCTCCTCGCCGCACAGTCGGGCGGCCCGGACGGTGTGCAGGGTGAGGGCCTCGTCGTAGCTGATGGCGTGTTCGGGGCCCTTGACGCCGATGACGGTCTGCCGGGTGGTCATGCCCCACACGGAGCGCATGGCACCGAACTGGCCGACGGGGAAGTCGGATCCGGCGCTGACCTGGGCGCCCAGGTCGATCCAGCCGCGGGCAGGGAAGAGGCGGGCGACGCGTTCCGGGCCCCAGAAGCCCTCCTCCACCTCGGCGGTGTCGTGAAGCAGCGGCTGCTGGATGGTGACGGGGATGCCCAGGGCGACAGCGCGGGCGCGCTGTTCGGGGCCTGCCAGGCCCCCGTGCTCCATCACCAGTGTGCCGGCGGCCAGTCCGGGGTTGCGCTGAAGGACGTGTTCGTAGACGTCCAGGAGGATGCGGACCGCGCGGTCGCCGTAGGCGTGGGTGCCGACCCCGCGCGCTCACCCAGTGGTTGAGCCCGTTCGGGTCGGGGGACAGGGCCACGATGCGGTCGCCCCGCACCGCCAGAGCCCGCTGCGGCATCTGGCCGGGCACCAGCGTGTGCACCGCATCGGCCCGGATCACCAGGTCGGCTCCGTGATCAGTCATCGTCTTCTCCATGCCATCTCGAAATCGTTCGGCCGCGTCCTCGGAGCCTCGGGGCGTGCCGTCGCAAGCTGCGCCGTTCCCTGGCGGCACGCTGTGCGCCGCCGGCGTCCGCAATCACGCGTACTTTGCCGACCTGAGCGGGTCTGCCGGTGGGGTCGGCCTGTCGGCTGGTGCCGCGGCTCATCAGGCGGCGGTCGAGGACGCTCAGCAGGGTCCGCGATCGTGGTCGGTTCAGAGGCTGCCTGGGCGGATCAGACCGGTGCGTTTGACCCCGGTCAGGATGGGGGTGACCTCGATGGTGGAGACGTGTTCAAGGGCGCCGATGGTGTCGCTCAGGAAGTGGTAGAGCGCGTCGAGGTCGGCTGCGGCGACGGCCACGAGGAGGTTGGCCGGGCCGGTGGTGGCGGAGGCGAAGCGGACTTGCGGGTGGCGGCTGAGCTGTTGGCCCGCCTCCTCCAGGCCGCCGGGTGCGACGGTGATCCACAGGAGTGCCTCGGTGCGGATACCCAGTCGGGCGAGATCGACTTCGGTCGCGAGTCTGAGGACCTGGTCGCCCACCAGTGCCTCCAACCGGCGGCGGGCGGTGAGGGGGGTGGTGTCGGCGCGGCGGGCGAGATCGGTGTAGGAGGCTCGTCCGTCCTCCATCAGCGCGGCGATCAGCTGGTCGTCGACGGGTAGAAGAGCGGGGCGGGTGGATGCGGCAGGTGTGTCTGGCCGCAGGCCGGCCAGCTCGGCTTCCGACAGCAGGCCGCCGCTCCAGTTGAAGGCGGCTGGGAAGACCCGCAGCAGGACATGAGAGGTCCACGACTGGACCGCGGGGGTGGCGGGAAGATCGCGCAGCAGCAGGTTGTTGCGTGCGTCCGGCCCGTCCAGGAAGAGGATGGTGCAGATTTCGTCGCCGCCGCCGAGGACATCCACCCAGATGGTGTCGGGGCGACGGGCCAGGGTTGCGGCGATGGCGCCGATCCGGTTGGGCCGGCACCGGATGCGCAGGGCCAGCGGAATCACATCAGGGAACCACACGGGATTGCGCACGGCTGTGGCACGCAGCGTTCCGTCGTGGAACAGCGGTGCCGCCCGCCGCACCACGGTGCGCTCCGAGAGGCCCAGGACGCGGCCGACCGTGCGCCACGAGGCGCGCGGGGAGGCCAGTATCGCGGCGGCGATCCGGCTGTCCGTTTCACTCAGGTGATGGCGTACTTTCTCCATATCCCGAGATCCTATGTCCTAAATTCGCGCTTAATGGTGCTCTTTCTGGCTCAGATGGATGCTTCTGAATAGAAACGAATCAGAGCAACCGAGATGAGAGATCAGAGCAACCGAGATGAGAGATCAGAGCAACCGAGATGAGAGATCAGAGCAACCGAGATGAGAGAGGTGAGCACGATGGCGGGTAGCGAGGGCCGGATCGTGGACACGGGCCGCGGCAGGGTCAAGGGGGTCGCACAGGGCGAGGTGATCTCCTTCCGGGGAATCCCTTATGCCGCGTCGCCCGTCGGGGAGCTGCGTTTCGCGCCGCCGCGGCCGCACCCGGGATGGACCGGGGTGAGGAAGGCGGCGCAGGCCGGACCGGCTGTCCCGCAGGCGGCCTCCCGGCTGGAACAGGTGATGGGGCACCGCGTCCCGGACTGGAATGAGGACGGCAGCCTGACCGTCAACGTCCACAGTCCGCTGCGGGCGTTTGAGGGCGGCGCGCCCCGCCCGGTCCTCATCTGGTGGCACGGGGGCGGCTTCACCAGCGGCTCCGCCGGATGGGACTGGTACGACGGGGGTCGGCTGGCGGTCCTGGGCGGCATAGTGGTGGTGACCGCGAACTACCGGGTGGGCCCCTTCGGCTACCTGTACCTCCCGGAGATGGGCGCCGCCAACCTCGGCCCGCAGGACCAGGCTGCCGTGCTGCGCTGGGTGCAGGACAACATCGCCTCCTTCGGCGGAGACCCGCGCAATGTGACGGTCGGCGGGCAGTCGGCCGGAGCTTACTCGGCCCTGTCGCTCGCGCTCGATCCTCGGACGACGCAACTCGTCACCCGGGTGCTGCTGGAGAGCGGCCCGTTCGGCCTGGCGCCACAGGAGCCGCAGGACGCGGCCGAGAACGCCGAGGCGTACCTGCGGCTGCTTGGCGTGCCGGGTGGCGCGGACGCCGCACGGGCACTTCGCGCGCTGCCCGTTGAGCGGTTGCTGTCCGCCTACGGCGAGCTCGCGGGGCGACTCGCGCGTCTTGGCAACGTTGCCCCGCCGATGTATCCGGTGCTTGGCGGCCCTGGTGTGCCCCGCGCCTGGCAGCGGACGCTCGCGGACGGCGCCCTGGACGGCAAGGCGCTGCTGATCGGTACCACCCGCAACGAGGCGACGGCCTTCTTTGCCTTCGACCCGCGCATCCAGAATCTCTCCTTCGCCGGCGCGCTGGACATTCTGACCCGCCAGATCGGCGACCAGGCCCACGAAGTCTACCAGCGGCATGCCGCCCGGCTTCCGCAGGCGACGCCGGCGCAGATCTTCACCACGGTGCAGACTGATGAACTGTTCCGCAACAGCGCGTTGCAGATCGCCGACCATCACGCGGCCGGCGGCAACGCGAGCTACGTGTACCAGTTCGACTACCAGCCGGCCGAGGACGAGCATGCCTTGGGCGCCACTCACTGCGGCGAACTGCCCTTCCTCTTCAACACCTTTGACGCCTACCCGGACAGCCCGATGCTGGGCAAGCCCACAGACACCGATCGGGCCCTGGGACACACCTTCGCGACCGCGGTCGCCGAGTTCGTCACGACCGGATCGGTGAACGACTGGCTGCCCTACGCGCCCGCAACGGCCGCCCGCATCCGGCACTTCGGCTGAGACGGGTGACAAGCATGAAGCGCATTTTCCGCCGTGCGACCATGCCCCACTGTGCCGAGTTCCTCACCCTGCCGGCAACTGAGCAGCTTCCCGCACCCGCATGCACCCCGTCCGGGAGTCGGGCAGGTCAAGCCAGTCGCCCCGTGCGAGCTCCTGCCGCTCCTCTGCGCGCCGGTACAGGTGCATGCCGCGCGCAGCGGACCGGCCGGCAGCCGGGCAAGGCCGTTCCTGTCGGCGCGCAGGGCGCTGAGCCATGCACCAGGCCGCCCGTCGAGGTGCCAGGCGGCCAGCAGTGATAACCACTCCTAACAAAATGAGGCTTCTGGACCTCCGGGAATGACGGTGTGTCAATTCTTGCCGATGCTGGCCGGAGGGGGTGCGAGCCAGTCGAGACGACGAAGACCGCTGCTAGGCAGGCGATGCGCCCCAGGGGATGGCCTGCTCGATGCGTCAGAACGCATACGTGGCAGTCGGGCCCGCGCAGCCTCACATCCGGGATCTCAGCACGTCGACCTCACAGCCCGGCGCGAAGGGGTCGAAGCCGTGCTCGATCAGCCAGCGAACCACCAGCAGGCTTCGCAACGACCACCACGCGTGGATCACGTCGAGGTCGATGTCGATGCCATAGCCGGCGATGACGTCGTCGAGGTGCTCCTCGTGTCCGAGCGTGAAGGTGGCGAGGTCGTACAGGGCATCACCCTGTCCCGCCTCGGACCAGTCGATGATGCCCGTGACCTCGTCACCGTCGACGAAGACGTGCGCGATCTGCAGGTCGCCGTGCGTGAACGCCGGAGTCCACGGCCGGAGCGCGGCCTCGGCGACCTGGCGGTTGCGGGTGACCAGGTCGGCGGGCAGGACGCCGTTCGTCACGAGCAACTCGCACTCGTCGTCGAGTTCCGCCGTCAGCGCGACGATGCTCCGGCCGGCCTGGCCGGGCCGGGGCGGCAGCGGCGCGTCGTGCAGCTTTCGGATGGCGGCGCCCGCCGCGGCCCACGCCGCCGGTGACCCGGTCGACGGCCCGCCGAGGCGCCCAAGCGTCGTCCCCGGGAGTGCAGCCATCGCGAGCACGGGCGGCTTACACCACAGGACCTCCGGGGTCGGGACCGGCGCCAGGGCCATCGCCTCGACCTCGACGTCGATGCGCGCCTGATCGGCGTCCACCTTCAGGAACACGTCGCCGACGCGCAGGGTCGCGCGCTCGGAATGGGCGACGACGACTTTGACCTCATCCATGGGCGACCAGTATCCCGGGGATGACCGCCGACGTCGCCGGGTTTATCGCGTGCGATTACGCGGCTGACCGCGTCCCGCTACCCGGCGACCTCGTGCACGACACCGACCGCTGGCCAGGTCAAGCCCACCACTTTTGTTAGGAGTCCTAAGCCCAGAAGCACCCCCCGACGGCGGTGACCGTGCTCGCAACGAACTCAGAACGGCGGTTCTTCAGGGATGGGCAGGTGGGCCAGCAGCCGGATGTGCCATTCGCGTCGGCCCACCCAGCACCGTCACGCCTCCATCTCCGGGAACGGACCCTCGGTCCACCAGCTGCCGGTGCCATGGCAGTCGGGGCAGCCGACGCGTGCCGGCGGGGACAGCCAGATGCCGTGCCGGGTAGCAGCCAGCTACCAGGACCACCGCTCGGTATGCGGCGATGGCTGCGGCGAGTGCGACGGGCACGGCGGTCACGACCAGCACGGCGGTCCGGGCACGTACGGGCCCCTTTTCTCAACTGATATGGCGATCAAGGGAAATGGGGCGCTACCGTGAAGCGGGATGGCGAGCGACGGCAACGGGGACCGTCGGGGAAGCTGCCAACCCAACTGACTGCCCGGGGAGTTGTCCCGGGGGCCGAAGGCGCGATTTCGAGCGTCCCTTGGGGGAAGGGCGCCTCGGCGAAGATGAGTCCTGACGCTAGGTCTCAGCAGGCCATCGCAAGGTGGTCGAGCTGAGGCTGCCTGCCCTGCCGATGGTCGACCACCCTTACTGAAGGGTCCGACCAGTGCGATTCTCCCCCTCAGCCACTCGGGCGCTGCTCGTGGTGCTGGCGTTCGTCTCATCAGTGCTCGCCGGCGTTGTGGCGGGCGTTCTCTCCTACGCGAACGGTGCCCTTGCGCCGGGTGCCGTGCTGTACGGCGGTGGAGCGCTCGTTGCGTGGATGACGCTGAGCCTCATGGTCATGGGCGCTCTTGGCTGGCTCGATGGCGCAGACTCTGGAACCTCGTCGGCCTCCAGGCAGAACGTAGGTAGCTGAGACGCGCCGGTTGCGGTCGTTGCGCCCTCTATGGAGTACGCGGCGGCGAGACCAGACCGTCTCGTGCGGATCAAGCGGCGCGGCATGGGAGCTGCGCTGCTGCCCGTTCTCCAACTGGTCATTGTTGTCAGGGCTGGGTTCGCCTCGGTGTTTGCGAGGGCAGCGGGACCTGCGGGTCATGGCCCCTCATGTGCTGTGGCAGCGATCAAGTACAAAGGTGCAGGTCGCACATGGAATCAGAGGCGTCCGCAGCCCCCGGCCCTCAGACGGGGCGTCAGCCTGCAGTGTTCGTGTAGATGGCCGTCGACTCTTCGAGAGGCAGGCGCCAACACCGCCCCCGCGATCGCTGCTACACCACTCGGTGGGACGCGATCCCAGGCGGCGCGCGACTCAGAGGAGACCGCCACCTCTGACGGAGTGGCGGTAACACTCACATCATTCCTGCTCTGGGCAAGATGCGTTTGAAGAGTTCCGGACCACGCTCGAACGCCAGCGAGACGACGCGGCGGCCAAGGGACAGGTTGCCCGCGAGCAGATCTTCGATGGACTGCTCAGCCGACTGGACGGAGAAGCGTCCTGAACTCCTCCGCACACCGACGATGCAGCTCGGTCAGTGCGACGACCAAGGCAGAAGATGGATCACCCCAACCGAGGTCTCCTCGATCGGCGAGGCATAGACGGCGCGGACTGCCCAGCGGCCGGGCCGAATCGGGACAGGCGCTTGCTCCGGCAGGCCACCGCCGGCCGGGTACTCGACACCCCGCTCGGCCCCGGCTGTCACAGAGTCCATGAGCACCGCCTGGCTATCCGTCTCCCAGACACCGCATTCCTCCCACGCGGTGGTGGGGTCAGCAAGCACCGCCTCGGCCGCGGCGATCAGATCGGCCTCGCAGTTGGCGCCCAGCCAGCGGACGAACGCTTGGTGCTCCGGGAGATAGCAACTGCTGGCGGGCTCGTCCGCCAAGACAAGTCCTTGGGCGCCTTCCTCGCCGACGGCAATCACCCCGGCCAGACCCTCTACCTCGCAGGCGCGGTCATAGTCGTCCCGAACGTTCCCGTCGCCGACGACCATCCCCGACTCTGTGCAACCACGCCACTGGGCCAAAGCGGAAACCGGCACTGCTATCAGCGGGCCACCCATCGACTCGACCCAGGCGGGGGAAGGTTCGGCTGAGCAGGCTGTGGTGGACGAGGACGTCTTCACGACGCCAGTATCCCCGCGGCCACTGACAACGAGCCATCGAGCTGATCAGCCCGACCTGTGACTTGACGTCGAGACCCGCATCGGCGAGTGGGACGCTCAGGATGACCGGCTCTGCGCGGCGATCGTGGACCGGCTCACCTTCGGCGGCAACATCATCGAGACCGGCACCGACTCCTACCGCCTCGCCCATGCCAAGACCCGTCAAGACGGCGGATGACCGCAGGCCATCACCGCCATCACCGCACCGGATGCCCTACCGGCCCGGGCCTGCGCCGACACGGTTCAGCACCTGCCCGGCCAACTCCTGCGGCGACAGTTCGCCGTCCAGGAACACCGTGTCGCTGGGCAGGGTGTCGGCTGCGGCCATGCACGGTTCGATCCTGTCCCTGCACCAGCGTCGGACCCGCTCGTCCTGCTCGGGGTCATCCGGGGTGAAGTTTCGTCCGTCGATCCGCTTTTCCAGGGCCTCTCGGGAGACCTTGAGGAAGAAGTGGTGGAGGGTGATGCCCGCCTCCTTCAACGCGTTGAAGATCTCACCGACATACCCGGGGTTGACCAAGGTCATGGGGACCAGAACCGGGCGGTGGTACTCCTCGACCAGACCCACCGCCAGGTCGGCGACTTGCCGACGCCACAGCCTGAGATCCTGGAAGTCGCCGGTCGGCACCTCCACGATCTCCCGCAGCACATAGCCGACCATCTCCGGGTCATAGACGAGCGCCTCGGGCCAGCGCGGACGCAACTCGTCCACCAGGGTGCTCTTCCCGCTGCCGAACGCACCGTTCACCCAGACGATCAACGCGATCCTCCCCGCCCCGTCGCCGTGCCCGCGTGTCGCGCCCGGCATATCGAATCAGCATGCCGGGCGACTTGGGTGGGGCCAAATTCCATTGGCGGATCATGCCCGAAAGATCGCCAAGTAGTGCCGAATCCCACTGGGCGGATTCGCCTGATCATCGCAACTCGTGAATCACTCGATTGTGGCGAGGGGCTGAGCGAAGAGCTCCTCGGGCGTTTGCCATCCAAGGACCTTGCGGGGACGGCCGTTGAGTTCGGCGGCGATGTAGGCGAGGGCTTCGGTGCTGTAGAGCGACAGGTCGGTGCCCTTCGGGAAGTACTGGCGCAGCAGGCCGTTGGTGTTTTCGTTCGAGCCGCGCTGCCAGGGACTGGCCGGATCGAAGAAGTAGACCGGGATGTTGGTGGCGCGGGTGAACTCGTCGTGTCGGCCCATCTCGCTTCCCTGATCCCAGGTCAGTGAGCGGGCGAGCTCGGCGAGCAGGCTCGCGAAGGCGTGCAAGAGGGCGTCGCGGACGTGCTCGGCTCCCGTCCGTCCGGCAGGTGTAGGAGCTTGACGTAGCGGGTGGTGCGGTCGACGAGGGTGCCGATGGCCGATCTGTTGCCCTGGCCGACGATGAGGTCGCCCCCCTCGTCTGGAGCTCCCGCGGCTGCTGTTCGCCGACTTCGACCCCTTCGTACGAGCCATCGTGGCCCAGCCGTTCCTGCTGAAGACGGCGGTGGAGGGGAACTTCCGTTTCCCAGCGGGTACCGCCGACGAGCGCGCGGTCAGAACCAGTGCAGGCAGTGCGGGGAGCGCTCGCCGCGGAAGAGGGCGTCGGCGAGGGTGGCCGCGCCCAGGCGGTGGGCCCGGATGTGTCCGGCACGTACGAGCGTGCTCGGGGCGGTGCCGCCGAGGTAGACCGAGCCCAGGTCGCTCACGTCAAGGGACAGGTCGGGCTCCCGGTCCGTCGGGACGCAGTCGGCCTTCCCGTCCCGGACGGTGAGCAGGTAGCGGCCGTGCTCGCCGAGGAACGGGTCGTCGACGTCGAGGACGAGCTCGCCGTCCGTGAACCAGCCGCGCGTGGTCAGCGCACGCGGGACGTCCAGCAGCCGTACCCAGAGCCAGTCGGTGTCGTCGTTCACCTGGGCGGCGCGGAAGTCCGCGAGCTGCCAGCGCAGCGGGTGGTCGGGCGGGACCTGCTGGAACACGACCTGAGTGACCAGGTCGTGTTCCAGCAGGAACCGGGCCAGAGCCGTGTAGACGGCGTCGTCGATGGCGATGGTCTCGTCGACCGTCAGTGTCGGGGACTCGCCGATCGAGTAGCTGGCGTACCCGTCCGGGACGCCGTCGGCGTCACGGTGGACTGCGATGTAGCGCGGCGCCGGAGAGACCGGAGGCTGCCCCGCGCCCAGGGCCCACCAGCGGTGCGGCCGGGACACCGCGCCGGGCTGTGCGCGGCGGTACCGGTCGTAGACCTCTTCCAGGATCTCGCCGCACTCGGCACGCCGCAGCAGCTCGATCGAGCTGGTCGCCGGGGCCTCGCCCGTTCCGCGTGCCCGCGGGAGGGCGAAGGCGGCCTGGTGGCGCGGCACCGTCAGCCGCTGCGTGTACGTCGCCGGTCCATAGCCGAACCTGCGGTAGATCAGGGCCTCGGACGCCAGCAGTACGGAGAGCAGCTCCCCTCGGGCCCGCAGCTCGGTGAGCTGATGTCGCATCATCGCGCTGGCCACGCCCTGGCGTCGGTGCGAGGGCAGGACGCCGACGGCGGTCACCCCGGGGGCCGGGACGAGGATCTCACCGGGCAGGGTGAGCTCGAAGGAGTACGCACCGGCGGTGCCGACGGACCGCCCGTCCGCCGTCACGGCGAGCAGGTTGCGGTCCATTTCGAACGCCGACCAGAAGACCCCGCCGCCGCCCTCGGTCGGGGATTCCGGGAAGCGTCCGAACGCGGCATGGAGTGTGTCGACGAAGACCTCGAGGTCCTGGTCGGTCGTGGGACGTATCTCCATTGCTGCCGCTGCCTCCCCAGGATGCCGGCACCACGACTTGCGGTGTCGCGCCACAATGCGGCGTCGACCCCTGGTTGGGTCAAACGAATTATGGCCGGGCCCGCGGCCGGTCACAGCAGCGCCCGGTCCCAGCGCGGTCCCGGGGGTGGCGGAGCGGATGGTTGCAGAAGGCGTCCACAAGGAAATGCCACTGGCAGGGTGGCCGGCGGGCCTGAGCTGAGCGATCGAATCGGGATGCGCTGGTTTGCGGGGCAGTTGCATACTCGCCGCATGGCCTTGTTCTCCCGCCGGTTCCGGGATCCGCGCAGCACCGAGTACGACTTCATCAGCTCAATCATGGTGCGATGCCCCGGCTGCGCGAAGGCCGCACGCGTCATTCCAGCACCCGAAGACCCCGGTCGCGGAGCTCGGACACTGTTCCGGCCGCGGCGTCTGGTCTGCCGTGGTTGCGGACTGTCACGGGTGTGGAGCGGCCGTCTTGTCGCGCTCTCCCGTGGCACAGCTCAACCCGCGACGGATCCGTACTTCGGTATGCCGCTGTGGCTACAGGTGGAGACCCGGCATGGATGGTTGTGGGCGTACAACCTCGAACATCTCGACCTGATCCGCCGTTTCGTCCAAGCATCGCTGCGGGAACGAGCGCCCTGGTACGACACCGGACAGCAGATGACTTTGGTGGCCCGCCTTCCGGCATGGATCAAGCGAGCGAAGAACCGAGACGAGATCCTGCGTGCCGTCAGTCGGATCAACGCCTCACTGGTTGCCGCCTGAGCTGCCTTGCAGCATCCGAACACTCGAATCTTGATCTCTGGTTGTGCTGTTCAGCGGACGTGCGGGTGGCCGCCGTCTGGTCATGTGTTCCGGCCAAGGTGCACGTGACCGCGCAGCGGACGCCGCCACTCTGACCTGCGCACGCGGAGGCGCTGATGCCGCCGTGGCACATCGTCACGATCACGTGACGCCCTCGCCCCGATGCGTGGTTCCCCTCAGGCGCCGGGATGAAAGACAGCTGCTCAGGTCTGGCATTGCTTCGTGGACGCGGGAGACCAGCCGCTCCACGCAGCGCCGTCGGCCCGAGCATGCACTCGGATCTCGACCCTCACGGGGGCGCATACGCGGGTCGTGCTTCCCACTTCGACAGGGCCGATCTCCTGACCCGCCCCGACGTAGGCGCGACCGGTGCCAACTTTCGCCCAGGAACCACCATCGGGACGCGAAAATGCTTCGTAAGAGACATTCAGTCCCTTTGTTCCCGTGTTGCGTGCCTTGATGTACGCCGTCATCTCCCGTGAGGGGAAGGCGCCGACAGATCCCCGCTGAGCGCTGATGCAGCCATTGACGGCTACACGGCCGGTCGATACACCCCCGCCACAGGCGATCCCTACTGCGTGAGCGTTGGTCGGAATTGCCAGCATGGTGAGCGCGGCTGTGCCCATGACCATTCCGGTACGCCTCAATTGCAATGCCCTATCCCCTCTTCGAGTCCCTTTACTCTGAAGAGACCATGGCTCGCCTTGGAGCGCGGCATGCGGTTTCATCGAGTTCCCACCCAAATGGGCGTAGGTGGCCCGTCAGTGGCGGGACGCCGGCGGATGACGACGCATTCGACGCCCAACGCACCCCCGTGGCTCCCCGTGCTACGCCGCTGCGGTGGACTGTCCGGGCAGCTGTCGGGCCTTGTTCGGCTGGGTTCAGGACCGCCGCCGCGGCAGCGGGTTCCGTTTCTGCAGCACCGACTTCGTCGGCCGTCAGGCTGAGCGCCGTTCGCCGCACGTGGTCGGCAACCTGTTCTTCTGAGCCCCAGGGTGGGGCCACTTCCACCACAGCAGAGTGCGGCCGCGCGTGGCGTTCACCCCGCAGCGTCCTGCTTGCGGACGTTGATCTATTGGGCGGTGGATCAGGCCCGTGTGGTGTGGCGGATCCAGCGCTGGATGGTGGCGTTGATGCTGTCGGGCAGGGCGCTGAGCTGATCGATGGCTTCGCGGTCTTCGAGCCGGGGAGGGACGCCAGCCGTGGTGAGGGCGGCATTGAGGTCCAGGCGCCTTCGGTCGCGCGGGCCGATTGCGGTGTGCAGGCGCTGGGCGGGATTCGGTGGTGGCAGGAGGTGGTCGTCCGTCGTGGCGTGCGGGGCGGGATCCCACCCGGTGGAGCTGGGCTCGTTGTGGGCGGAGGAGGCGGTGAAGGTCTGTGCGGTGCCGGACTCGAAGGCTGAGGCAGTCACAACGATTCCTTACGTGAGAGGTATCGGTTCTGCATGCCAGGAGTCGGTCCGAGCAGGGGATGGTTGCGGGACGGGCCCCACGTCACGCGGATGGCGGCATCGGCAGCTCATCCGCCTGTCGCATCAACACTCGGGCCCTCGGCGCGTTTGGGGACTCACCGGCCCTGCTCCACCAACCCGGCCCGCTCCCGGTGCAGTCGACTGTCGCTGCAGGCGCGACCATCGCTTGCACACCCCGCCACCACGCACCGGCGCCTCGCCCATCACCACAGCCCGCCTCGCGGCGCCGCCAAACAGCGAGCATGCGCGCAGCCTAGACCCACC
This sequence comes from Streptomyces albiflavescens, assembly GCF_014645835.1. Lineage (GTDB taxonomy): Bacteria > Actinomycetota > Actinomycetes > Streptomycetales > Streptomycetaceae > Streptomyces > Streptomyces albiflavescens. The sequence goes on along the minus strand of NZ_BMMM01000005.1, from coordinate 485,872 downwards.
CACCAGCCCAGCCTCCATCGCTCCACGCTGTAGAGCAGCAAGTGCAGCGAGGGCAACGGCGGGGACGCCCGCCGCGATGTCCGTGGGCGTCTCTCAATCGTCGGGGCGCTGGGGTGTGTCGAGTGCCACTTTCGCTCTGTACAACCAAATCGTTGATCTCCAATCGTTACGCCAAGAGACACTAACGGGCTGGTAAAGCCTGCAGGTTGTGGGCTTTGATGTCGGCTCGGCGCGACCGGCATCGTGGACGCGTCCATGGATACATAAGGGTGGGAACCAACGTGAAGTCAGCTCTGGGACGCGTCGTGGTCGGCATCGGTGTGACGGCGGCGCTCACCGCGACGGCCGCATGCGGTGGGCAGGACACCGACGACAAGAGCAGCGGGTCGAAGAAGCCTGCCGCCAAGGCATCGCCCGCCGCCCAGGAGGCCCTGAAGCCGCTCACCGAGGCGCAGTTGACGAAGGCTGCGATCACCAAGGCGGACGTGAAGGGCTACCGCGTCGGCGACACACCCGACGATGAGATCCCGGAGGTGAGCGTGCCCGCGAAGCCCGCCACCTGCCAGGCCATCGCCGACATGTTCCTGCTCGGCACCGAGCCCAACGCCACGGCCCGTGTGTCCCGTTCGCTGACCAGCCTGGAGCGCACCGACGGCACGCTGCTGCGGATGGGTCTGCTCGCGCACAAGGAAGCGGACGCCAAGAAGGTGGTCGCCGACCTGCGGACCCAGAGCGAGAAGTGCAACTCCTACGAGCACACCGACTACCAGTACACCGGCGTCAAGCCCCTCAAGGCTCCTGACTTCGGTGACGAGGCGGTGTCGTACACGATGACCAGTGACATCGACGGCGACAAGATCCCGGTGACCTACTCCGTCGTGCGCAGCGGCTCGACCCTGGTCGTCTTCTACGCGATGAACGCCCTGGGCGGAAAGGCGCCAGAGGTGCCGGCCGCTGTCATGGAGGCGCAGGTCACCAAGGTCGAGAAGGCCGCCTAACAGGACCCGGTTCGACATGAACCAAGGGCCCCGCAGGCAAGCTTGCGGGGCCCTTCGCCATTTGCTCCCCTCGGCGGGCTGTGGGCGGACCCGGCAGCTGCGCCCCGACCCAGCGGGGATTCGGTCGCGGAGACAGGTTCGCCCGTGTGACGACCAACATCAGCCCCGATGTTGAAGGCGCGCCCATCGTCTTCTTCTTCACGGAGTCGGTCATGGCGATCACTGTCCGCCGCTACGTCAACGCGTCCAGCTGTCATGACAGCACCCCGACCTCTCGCCCAGCGGCCGACAGATCGGGGCGCAGCTTCGTTCGGAGTTGCACCTGTGCAACGGGACGCGGTCAGCTTCGGGCGACGCGCGACGCGCAGTTCTCGGGGTTCAGGGGCGGTCAGGCCAGGTTCCGGTCAGCTCGGCCGGTGGTGGAGCAGGGTGGCCCGGAGGTCGTTCTCGGTGATCTGGTCGGCGGGGCCGTGGAGTGTCCAGCGTCGGGCCTTGCCGTCCATGGGCAGCACCTCGACGACGGTTTCCAGCGGTGGGTAGCCGAGTTCGCCACAGGCGAGTTGGCGGATCATGACGGCCGTGTCGTCGTCCAGGCCGAGCAGGACGCGCACGAGGTCCCTCAGTTCGCGGAGGTGCGGGCCGGGCCAGGCGATTCCTGGGCGCGGTTCCAGGTACATGGGAGATCTCCTTGGTTCCGGGAAGGGTGGCATGCGGCGCAGACAGCGCCGGTGAGGTCGATGGTGCGTTCGGCGGCGAAGCCGATGCCGCGAGCGATGCGGCCGGCTCGCCTCTCGACGATGTCGGTGTCCGCGTGCGGGATGTGGCTGCAGCCGCGGCACGTCCGGGAGTTCACCGTCTGCTCGGGCAGCGTGTGGCAGATGGTGGTCAGTCCGAGCGAGGGGGCGTCGGCACGCAGCAGGGCGTGCCGTGCCTGGGCCGACACGAAGTCCTGGCAACCGGTGAGTACCGCGCGGTCGCCCTGCGCTGCCTTGTCGTCCTGTCGTGGTGGCTCGTGCGGCGGTGTGTGGCTTTGCCGGTCCCGCCGCACCCGGGCCCGGACGCCGGCATCTCGGCGGATTCACGGTGGTGGTTCAGACGGGTGGTGTGCGGGTGGTGGCCCGGTTCCAGTTGGGGGGCCTGACGGGTGGTCGGGCGGCGCGGTGTTGTCTGATCAGGGTCATCTGCCAGATCGCGAGGAGCAGCACCGTGCCGGTTTCGGCGAGGAGGCTGAGGACGGCTTGTGGCGCAGGCTGCAGACCGTGCTCGGCGAATCCGAACACGCCTACGGTGCGTGAGGCGGTGAAGCCGCCGAGGGCGCCGAGCGCGACGCCTGCCGCGGCGGCCGTCAGCAGCAGGGGTGGTGTCCCCACCAGCAGCAGGGTGGCGAGGGCGAAGGAAGCGGCGGCCTGGAGGAGGAACAGGGGGCCGATGATGTGGACGAAGCGGTACTCGTCGACGTAGAGCTGGGCGTGGATGTATCCGCCGGCGGCGAGGGTTGCGGCGGTCGCCGACCGCAGGGCGGGGGCGAGGAGTCTTCGGGCGTTCATGCCAGCCTCTGATCCCTGATGGCCAGTTCGCGGTCGCCTTGGCGGTAGCCGACGCTGCGGATGCCGAGTGCGCCTTTGAGCTGCCGGGCGGGGACGACCTGCGGGGTGGGGGCGAGGGCACGGCCCGGTTTGGGCAGGGGGTACGCGGTGGTGGTGGCGGAGTGGAAGGTGATGTTGCCCTCTGTCTTGGTGAACAGCTGGTGGACGTGCCCGTTGAGGCAGGTGACGGAGGAAAAACGGCGCAGGAGGGCGATGACCTTGAGGGCGTCGTCGGTGCTCCAGCCCCACTGCGGATACATGGCGAACAGCGGGATGTGGCTGAAGACCACGATGGGGGTGTCCGACGACAGTCCGGCGACGTCCTTGCGAACGAAGTCGATCTGGTCGTTGCCGAGGTGGCCGAGCTTTTCCAGTCTCAGGGTGTTGACCAGGGCGATGAAGTGCACGCCGTGGGTGTCGAAGCTGTACCAGCCGTCGCCGAGCGTGCCCATGCCGAAGGTCCGCCGGTAGGCGCGGCCCGCATCGCCGATGGAGTCGTGCTCGCCCGGTACGGTGAAGACGCGGTCCGTCTTCATTCCGGCCATCATCTGCTTGACCTGGTCGAACTGCCCGGTCGTGGACAGATGGGTGAGGTCGCCGCTGTGCATGACGAAGTCCGGTCTGAATCCGAGTGAGTTGACCTGGTTGATCGCTTCGGTGAATGAGCCGGCCACGTCCATGTTCGCCGGGCCCTGGAACCCGATATGGCTGTCGGAGACCTGCACGAACCGCAGCGCGCCGCTTCCCGCTGCGGCGGCCTCGGCGGCGGTCCCGGCATTGGTGTCCCGGGAGTCCGCGATGTGGCTGATCACCTCTCCACTGGCCACGGTCAGCACCACCGCGCCGCCGAACCACCCTGCGTGCCGCAGTAGTTGGCGCCTCGTCATACCGTGTTCCGTATGGGGTCGACCGGCGTCGTCGGCCGGTGCTCCGTCGTGACTGTCGTAGTAGTCGGTCATCAGGCCACCTCCACGGTGCCGGTCATGAACGGATGGATAGCGCAGAGGTAGGCGTAGGTGCCTGGCTTGCTGAACGTGTAGCTGTAGGTGGCATGGGTGGCCATGGCGGCGGAATGCAGCGAGCCGCCCGATCCGGCACTGGTGACGGTGTGGGCGTCGGTGTCCTGATTGGTCCAGGTCACAGTCGTGCCCACTGTGACCTTCAGCGTGGCCGGGGAGAATGCGAAGTTCTTGATCGCCACGGCGTTCCCGGCCACCGGCGCGGCCGGCGCGCCGGTGGCCGAGGGGCTCATGGGCATGCTCATGCTGGGCATCGGCGAGGCACCCGGAGTGGAGCCCGCCGTGTTCCCCGGCCCCGTGGCACCGGGCATCCCGGCCGTCCGGCGCTGACCCGGACCGGGTGTGATGACGCCGGCTCCGGTGGACGAGGAATGCGAGGACTGGCCGCATGAGCTGACGAGCCCCAGCGCGCCGGCGGTGGCGACGGTGGCGACGGCCAGTCCGGCCGCAGCCCGTGATCGCCGGCCGGGTGTGCGAAGGTTCAGGTACATGGTGTCCGTTCCTCACTGGTCAGGCGGAGACGGGGACTGCGCCGGCTGGGCGTAGGCAACCGCAGGGATGTGTGGTGGATGCCGTGTTCATGGCCGCAGGCCCCTCGCGGCCCCGGCGAACGAGCAGTGATGCTGCATGCCGGCCGCTCGCCTCGACGTGCCCCGCGCATCCGCCCTTGCATGCCGCGAAGGTGCAGGCGGCGTACGGCAGTTCCCCATGCGGGGGGAGGGGGCGCGAGTGACTCGTCGCGGGCCAGGCTGTGCCCGTACGGGTCGTGCGCACCCTGGGCCGGGTGGAGTTCCGCCCTGGTGGTTGCGCGGCTCTCGGTCGCTGTACGCGTCGAGCGCTGCGCAGAGCGGTCGCCGTGGTGTGCGCTGGGCACGGGTCGGGGCTGCGCGGTGGCACCGGCTTCGATGCGCGGGGGTGGGGCGAGCGTGGTCGGCGCCAGGAGCGCGTGCGTCGCGTGGTGTATCTCCGTCACCTCTGATCCGTCCTTTGTCGCGTGGGGAATCGATGAGCAAGTGCGCGTAAGTTGGCTCTCGTGTGGCTCTCGTGTGGCTCCACGGGCGACAGGGCCCCCACGGTTCGACCTATATGAACTTTTTATGGGAATTCTCGGCATCGCCCCCAGATCACCCCGTCTCTCCCCCAGGTGCTGGGCGCGCATGATCCTGGCGGTGTCGTGAGGCCTCGCACGGAGTGCCGCCCGCGGCGCTCGCAGAGTGTCACCCGCATCGCGCCGTGCGTTGGAGGACAAAGCAGTACATATGCGCGATGATCGTCTTATGTCCTGGAGTCCCCGAAAACGTGGTCCAAGGACCGATCCGGATCGCTCCGCGCACCGTGTCTCTGGTAAAGGGACCCTTTCGACCGCGGATGAGGAACTGCTGCGGACCCTTTACGCGGAGCACGCAGGGCCCCTGTTCCACTACGCGCTGCGACTGACCTCAGGAGATCGGCAATGGGCGGAGGATGTGGTGCAGGAGACGCTGCTGCGAGCGTGGCAGCATCCCGCCGCGTTCGACCCCGCACGCGGCCCGGCCCGGGCATGGCTGTGTACGGTCGCCCGGCATCTGGTCATCGACGCCCACCGGGCCCGGCAGGCCAGGCCGGCCGAGGTCGGCGGCGACGTGCTGGAGCGAGCCGCCGAGCAGACACCGGGCGAGGACGAGATCGAGCAGGCACTGCAGAGCTGGGCGGTTGCCGACGCCGTCCGGACACTGTCCCCGGACCACCGCGCGGTGCTGCTGGAGACCTACTACAGGGGCCGGACCATGGTGGAGGCCGCACAGGTGCTGGGCATCCCGCTGGGCACCGTGAAGTCACGCACGTACTACGCCCTCCATGCCCTGCGACTGGCGCTGCAGGAACGGGGAATCGAGCCATGACCGCGGCGTGCAGGAGGTGGCGACCATGAGTGCGGAGCACGACGCCCTCAGGCTGGCGCTGGGAGGATACGTCCTGCGGACGCTGCCCTCGGCGGAGATGGAACAGGTGCGCGTCCACCTCGCGGAATGCGATGAGTGCCGAGCCGAACACGCCCGGCTGGCGGGACTGCCTGCGTTGCTGGCGACGGTGACCGCTGCCGAAGCCGCGGGCCGGACGGTGCCGACGGCCGACGGGGACCTGGCCGACCGGCTGGTGGCACGGGCAGCCGAGAGCGCGCAAGGCTCCTCGCCCCCACGGCCCGCCGTGCCTGTGGTACCGCAGGCACCACAGGCCGGTGTGCTGGAGAGGCTGCTGCAGCAGGCCGCGGCCCGGCGCCGAAGGACCTGGCGTCTGCAACTGGCCGGCGCCGCCGCCTCCCTGATGTTCATCGCGGCAGCGGTCGGCGGCACATGGCTGGCGGCTGTCGGAACCGTGGGCAGTCAGGCGACGCCGCCCGGGCCGACCGCGCCGACTGCCTGGCGCACCTTCTCCGGAAGTGACCCCACCACCGGCGTCTCCGCCTCGGTGAAGGTCTACCCCTCTGTCTGGGGCAGTGTCCTGCAAGTCTCCGCCAAGGGCGCGCCCGCCGGAATCACCTGCCGGCTGCAGGCGGTCGGGCCCGGCGGCGCCAGGACGGACGTCGCCACCTGGCGGGCAGGCGAGTACCCTCACGGCACCACGATCCCAGGGGCGGTCGCCATGTCCCCGGGAGACATCGAGCACTTTGAGATCCACGCAGGCAACGGTCAGAAGCTGGTCACCATCCGGGCGTGAGGCGTAACCGGCCGACGTCACCACGCCGTACGGCTCCGGGATCCGCGAGATCGTCCGACAGGAGCGCCCGGCAGATGAGGGCGGCGGCCCCGGAGGGCGACACCGGCGCCTCTGTGGCCGAGGGGCTGATCGACACCCCGCCCGCGGAGACGGCGGCTGGTCGCAGCGGCTGCCACCGGCCGGGAAAGGGCACCATCGCGGCCGGGCTGATCGAGGTGAAGGCCGTCCGGGTGTACGACCAGCGGGTCGAGGGGCGGGGACAAGGGGTCATCCGCGCGATCCGGCCGCTGTGGAGCCGCACGTCCCCGGGCCGGTCGAGTGCTTCGGCCGCTTCGCCCGAACAGCCTGTCATCGGGGGACGGTGTCGGCGCCGGGGCAGTTCTGCGGCTCGGTCGCGGGGCTGCCGCTCCCGCACGCGGCTTCGGCAGTGGCAGGCCGGCCACCCGGCGCCGGGACCCCTCGGGCGCCGACTGCGGACATGGGTGGGCAGGCACGGCCATGCGGGGGCCGACGGTATCCACCTCAGCCTCCGCCAGGAGGAGACCCGGCGCCCAGGTCCTTATCGCGGCGCGCCGACGGTTTTGGGAGCTGCTCACCCTCGCCGCCGGCTCCACGAACCGGCCTGTTCCTCAGCCGACTTGATGCGTGAATGCACCGACGATCGGGCGAGGGGACCGAGCTGCCGGTGCCCTGCCCGGCCGAGTACGGCATCGATCGAGCTCTGGCAGAGGCGAGTGGGCTGAGCCAGGCCATCGGCATGGACGTGACCCGCAAGAAGTCGAGCAAAAGGTGCGAATAACTCGAACCGTTCGGCATGCGTCGCCCGTGGAACTGAATGAGCGCGCCCATGCAGGACCCGGCCCACCAACCTCCCCGAGGTTGTTCGCGGTCTCCCCCGTTCCGGTCTCCGCACATCCACAGAAGAGACAGAAGACCATGTTTGTGACCGATTCCCTCCGCCCGAGTTCACTGCTCGGCCAGGCCCGCCGCCACCAGGCGCTGCTCACCCTGCCCGCGCAGGAGGCGCACGTCTCCGCCGCCCGCCACTTCGCGGCCGATCTGCTGGAGACCTGGAACGTGCCGGCAAGCGAGCGGGACTCCGCCGTCCTCATCGTCGACGAACTCGCCACCAACGCCGCCCAGTACGGGCGCGAGCGCATGACCCTGCTGCTCGTCCTCGACCACGGCACTCTGCACATCGTGGTCACTGACTCCGGCATGGCCGTGGAGCGCCATCGCCCCGAGATCGCCCCCGACGAACACGGCCGCGGCACCAGCATCGTCCAGTACCTCGCCCAGTCGACCGAGGTCCACCAGACGCGCAGCGGCCGCGAGGTCCGCGCCTGCCTGAGGTGTTCGGCATGACCGACCCGGGCGTTCCGCACGAGCTGCGGTCCCCTGCCAGGGCCGGCACCGCAGCACGGCGACGCGTCACCGGGGGCGGCTGCGGCGCCGGCTCACCCGACGATCCCGCCGAGTGGGCCTTCGCGACCCACAAGCCATGCCCCATGCACGGCTGCCCGGGCCCGGCCCAGCTGCCCATGCGGTCTGCGGCACACCCACCGGACCTCGATCACGGCGACTCCGACCACGACACGGTGCCGTGTCGACGCTGCGGCCACAGCCCCTGACAGCTGCCCGGCAATTCCGGGATCCGCGCGGCGAGAGCGGCGGTATCGCCACTGCCGCCGACGGCACGGGCGCTACGCAGTCCCAGCAGTCACAACACTCCCAGGAATCCATGCAGCCCACGGAGTCCTCTTCCGCTCGCTGAGGGCGGCGGGACCCGCGCCCGGCGGGTCGTGGCACCGACATGGTCGGCCACGACCCCGCCGGGCGTTCGTGCTGCTCCGGCCGCGCTCCCGCCCGGCTGAGGGAACCCTCGTCGCGCTCCTTGACCCCCGGTCGGCACTCAACGATGCTGTGTTGCGGCACGTGAGATGTGTGCCGTAATGAGCAACATCCGATTCAAGTCTCGTACCAGCCGAGGAGTGGCCATGACGCACCAGGTCCGTGCTGTCGTCGCGCGGGGCAAGGGCGCCCCCGTCAGCCTGGAAACGATCATCGTGCCTGACCCGGGTCCGGGTGAGGCGCTGGTGAAGATCGAGGCCTGCGGGGTCTGCCACACCGATCTGCACTATCGCGAGGGCGGCATCAACGACGACTTCCCGTTCCTGCTGGGCCACGAGGCCGCGGGGATCGTGGAGTCGGTGGGGGAGGGGGTCACCGATGTCGCGCCCGGCGACTTCGTGATCCTCAACTGGCGTGCGGTGTGCGGCCAGTGCCGTGCCTGTCTGCGCGGAGAGTCGTGGTACTGCTTCAACACCCACAACGCGAAGCAGAAGATGACCCTGACCGACGGCACCGAGTTGTCGCCTGCCCTGGGCATCGGCGCGTTCGCGGAGAAGACGCTGGTCGCGGCCGGGCAGTGCACCAAGGTCGACCCGGCCGCGTCGGCGGCCGCCGCCGGTCTGCTGGGGTGTGGTGTGATGGCGGGCATCGGCGCGGCCATCAACACCGGGAACGTCGGCCGTGGCGACTCGGTCGCCGTCATCGGCTGCGGCGGTGTCGGGGCCGCGGCGATCGCCGGGGCGAGCCTGGCGGGCGCGGCGAAGGTCATCGCGGTCGACATCGACGACCGCAAGCTGGAGACGGCCTCGAAGCTGGGCGCGACCCACACCGTCAACTCCAAGGCCGCCGACGCGGTCGAGGCGATCCGCGAGCTGACCGGCGGCCACGGCGCCGACGTCGTCATCGAGGCGGTCGGCCGCCCGGAGACGTACAAGCAGGCCTTCTACGCCCGTGACCTCGCCGGCACCGTGGTCCTGGTCGGCGTACCGACCCCGGAGATGAAGCTGGAACTGCCGCTGCTGGACGTCTTCGGCCGTGGCGGCGCGCTGAAGTCCTCCTGGTACGGCGACTGCCTGCCCTCCCGCGACTTCCCGATGCTCATCGACCTCTATCTCCAGGGCCGGCTCGACCTGGACGCCTTCGTCACGGAGACCATCGCGCTGGACGAGGTCGAGAAGGCCTTCGAGCGGATGCACCACGGCGACGTGCTGCGCTCGGTGGTGGTCCTCTGATGGCCGCCCGCATCGAACACCTCCTCACCTCGGGGACGTTCTCGCTGGACGGCGGCACCTGGGACGTCGACAACAACGTGTGGATCGTCGGCGACGACAGCGAGGCGATCGTCATCGACGCCGCGCACGACGCCGAGGCCATCGCCGAAGCCGTCGGCGGGCGCATTCTGCGGGCGATCGTGTGCACCCACGCCCACAACGACCACATCGACGCCGCACCCGAACTGGCGGAGCGCACCGGCGCCCCGGTCCTCCTGCACCCCGACGACCTGCCGCTGTGGAAGCAGACCCACCCCGAGAGGGCGCCGGACGCCGAACTGACCGACGGCCAGGGCCTCACGGTGGCCGGTATCGAGCTGACCGTGCTGCACACGCCGGGCCACGCCCCTGGGGCGGTCTGCCTGTACGCACCGGCCCTGACGGCGCTCTTCAGCGGCGACACCCTGTTCGCCGGCGGGCCAGGGGCGACAGGGCGGTCGTACAGCCACTTCCCGACCATCGTCGAGTCGATCCGGGACCGGCTGCTCACGCTGCCCGGAGACACCGTCGTGCACACGGGACACGGGGATACGACCAGCGTCGCCGCCGAGGCCCCGCACCTCCAGGAGTGGATCGACCGCGGTTTCTGACGCCCACCGGCGTCCCTCGAACGCCCGCCGCATCGGCTCGCGGTCATCGCGAGCCGACGCGGCGGGCTGCTGTTGCTCTATGTGAGTTGAGTTTTTTATCGCGCAACGAAATCAACGGCCCAGAGCGCCCTCTGAATACCTTGACAAGGGTTCTGGGCGACCTCAGACTGATGTTGCGCTTACCGCAATCCGTTTCGCTATACGCACCGAGGTGTCATGATGATTCCCGCGTGCCGTCTCGAGGATCTCCCCCGAGGCGAGGCCCACCGGCTCGACAATGATCCGCCGGTTTCGGTGTTCCACACCGATGACGGCGAACTCTTCGCCATCGACGACACCTGCACCCACCAGGATGCGTCGCTCGCCGACGGCTGGCTGGAGGGCTGCGAGGTGGAATGCCCGCTGCATGCTTCCAAGTTCGACCTGAGGACCGGCGCGGTCGACGCCCCGCCGGCCAAGCTCCCGGTCCGGACGCACGAGGTCGTCGTCGAGGACGGCATGATCTACGTCCGGCTGTCCACCGAGGCGCCCAATCTGCCGCCCTGTATCTCGGCCCGGCTCGCCGGGGGTCCCGCGTGAGGACGGTCGCTGTGGTCGGCGCCTCGCTGGCCGGACTGTCGGCGGCGCGCTCCCTGCGCAAGCAGGGCTACGACGGCCGGCTGGTCGTCATCGGGGACGAGCTCCACCGCCCCTACGACAGGCCCCCGTTGTCCAAGGAGTTCCTGGCCGGCACGCTCGGCGAAGCCGAACTCGCCCTGGAGACGGATGACGAGGACCTCGCGGCGGAGTGGCTGCTCGGCGTCCGTGCCACCGGACTCGACCACGCGGCGCGTGCCCTGTGGCTCGCCGACGGACGGGAGGTGCGGGCCGACGGCGTCGTCATCGCGACGGGTGCTGCGGCGCGTACCCTCCCCGGCTCCGAGGGCCTGGTCGGCGTGCACACCCTGCGCACCCTGGACGACGCCCGCGCCCTTCGGGACGAACTGGCCCGCGGCGGACGCCTGGTGGTGATCGGCGGAGGCTTCATCGGGGCCGAGGTCGCCTCCACCGCGTACGCCCTCGGGCACGATGTGACTGTCGTCGAGGCCGCACCGACACCGCTCGCCGGACCGCTCGGCGAGACCATGGGCGCCATCGTCTCCGCCCTGCACGCCGACCACGGCGTACGGCTGGTGTGCGGTGTGGGCGTCAAGGGGCTGAGCGGGGAGACCCGCGTCGACGCCGTCCTGCTGGAGGACGGCCGCAGCATCCCCGCCGACATCGTCGTCGTCGGCGTGGGCGCCCGCCCGAACGTCGAGTGGCTGGAAGGCGCCGGCATCGCTCTCGACAACGGCGTCAAGTGCGGAGCCGACGGCCGCACCAGCCTGGCCGGTGTCGTCGCGGTCGGCGACTGCGCCAACTGGTACGACCCGCGCGCGGGTTTCCATCGCCGCGTCGAGCACTGGACCGGTGCGCGGGAGCGGCCCGACGCCGCGATCGCCACGCTGCTGGCGGGCGGTGCGGTGGAACCGGGTGTGCCCCGGCCGCCGTACTTCTGGTCCGACCAGTACGGCGTGAAGATCCAGTTCGCCGGTCACGCGGCCGGCGCGGACACGGTCACCATCGAGGCAGGCGCCGCGGACGACCGCGACGTCCTGGCCGTCTACCGGCGGGCCGGGGACCCGGTCGCCGTGCTCGGGATGAACCAGCCGCGGCTGTTCATGCGCTGGCGCAAGCAACTCGCTGCCACCGCATCTTGACACCGCCCCGGCGGCATCCCATGCTGCGGTTGCAAATAGCGCGCAGCGTTGCTCCATATACAACGACGCCCGGAGTCACTCTTCCCGGCGCGTGAATGACCCCTCCACGACGTTCTCCCGAGGAGTGCACCGTGACCTCGACCAGCCTGCCGGACAGCCTGATCGCCACCCTTCCCGGCTCCTCCTACACGGATCCGGGGATCTTCGCCCAGGAGCAGGAGCGCATATTCGAGACCATGTGGTTCTGCGTGGCGCGCGCCTCCGAGTTGGCGAAGCCCGGTGCCTTCCGCACCGTCGACGTGGGCCGCGAGAGCATCCTCGTCACCCGGGCCCGGGACAACAGTATCCGCGCCTACTTCAACGTCTGCCGGCACCGCGGCGCCAAGCTCTGCACGGAGGAGACCGGCGAGGTCAAGCGGGCCTTCCAGTGCCCGTACCACGCCTGGACGTACGACCTGAACGGCAAGCTCGTCGCGGCGCCCAACCTCACCAAGATGCCCGACGTGGGCCGTACCGAGTACGGCCTGGTGAGCGTGGCCGTGCGCGAATGGCTCGGCTATGTCTGGGTCTGCCTCGCGGAGAACCCGCCCTCCTTCGAGGAGGACGTCATCGCTGAGGTCGTCGCCCGCCTCGGCGACGTCGAGTCGATCGAGCGCTACGACATCGACAACCTCTCCGTCGGCAAGCGGATCGTCTATGACGTGAAGTCCAACTGGAAGCTCATCATCGAGAACTTCATGGAGTGCTACCACTGCGCCACGATCCATCCCGAACTCACCGAAGTGCTCCCGGAGTTCGCGGACGGTTACGCCGCCCAGTACTACGTGGGCCACGGCGCGGAGTTCGGTGAGGAGGTGCAGGGCTTCACCGTCGACGGCTCCGAGGGCCTGGACCGCATTCCCGGGGTCGCCGAGGACCAGGACCGCCGCTACTACGCGATCACCGTCAAGCCCCAGGTGTTCATCAATCTCGTGCCCGACCATGTGATCTTCCACCGGATGTATCCGGTGTCCGTGGACCGTACGATCGTCGAGTGCGACTGGCTCTACCTCCCGCACGTCGTCGAGAGCCGGAAGGACGTCAGCCGGTCCGTGGAACTCTTCCACCGCGTCAACCAGCAGGACTTCGACGCCTGCGAGCGCACGCAGCCCGGAATGAGCTCCCGGATGTATGCCAAGGGCGGCGTGCTGGTGCCCAGTGAGCACCACATCGGCGCATTTCACGACTGGGTGAACGAGCGCCTGGGCACCCCTCAGGGGTGACTCAGCCCAGATGACCCATCCGGTGGCTGATCTCCTCGGCGCCCTTGAGGAGAACCGGGGAGAGCTCGTGAAGCCGGTCCTCGGTGAAGCGGTACGACGGTCCGGAGGCGCTGAGCGCCGCGATGACCTCGCCGTCCCGGTTGCGGACCGGGGCGGCCATCGCGTGCAGACCGACCTCCAACTCCTCCAGGGTGAAGGCGTATCCCCGCTCCCGGGCCTCGGCGAGGTTCTTCTCGAGCTTCGTCTTCGCGGTGATGGTGTGCGGGGTGATCTTCTTCATGCCGGCGGCGGACAGCAGCGCGGCGCGCTCCTTGCCGGGCAGATGAGCCAGCAGGATCTTGCCGCTGGACGTGGCGTGCAGGGGCGTCAGCTGGCCGACCCAGTTGTGCGCGGTGACGGCTCCCGGACCACGCACCTGGAACAGGTTGATCGCGTAGTGCTCCTGCATGACGGCGATGTTGACGGTCTCGCCGATCTCCTCGGCGAGACGTTCGCACACCGGGCGGCCCTGCTGTGTGATGTCGATACGGCCCGTGACCGCCCCGGCCAGGCGGACGATGCCGAAGCCGAGCCGGTACTTGCCGCGCTCACCGGCCTGCTCCACCAGACCGCGCGCCTCCAGCGCGCCGAGCAGGCGGAACGCGGTGGACTTGTGCACCTCGATCTCGCCCGCTACCTCGCTGACGCCCGCTTCGCCACGCTGGGCGAGGATCTCCAGGACGCTGATGGCGCGATCGACCGACTGCACGCCGCCGGTTTGCGAATTTGACGTTTCTGAGTCAGGGCTGTAGTTGCTCACAGTGAAACTATACGCGCAGTAAACAACGTAGCTGCAAGTGACCATGCCGAAATGAAGACCTCGAAAGTTGCGCGGTTCGCAACCTGGTGCGTATGGCGCTACCGGGTTTAACATGCCTCGCATATCTACGGCGCGAGCGAGACGAGGCACCATGGCTCCCCAGCAGTACGACTTCGTCATCGTCGGCGGCGGTTCGGCCGGCAGTGCACTGGCGAACAGACTCTCCGCTGACCCGGCCAACCGCGTGCTGGTCCTGGAGGCCGGCCGGTCGGACTACCCGTGGGACGTGTTCATCCACATGCCCGCGGCGCTGACCTACCCGATCGGCAGCCGCTTCTACGACTGGAAGTACGAGTCCGAGCCCGAACCCCACATGGGCGGCCGTCGCGTCTACCACGCGCGCGGCAAGGTACTGGGCGGCTCCAGCAGCATCAACGGCATGATCTTCCAGCGCGGCAACCCCATGGACTACGAGCGCTGGGCCGCCGACCCGGGCATGGAGACCTGGGACTACGCACACTGTCTGCCGTACTTCCGGCGCATGGAGAACTGTCTGGCGGCCGACCCCGACGACGAGTTCCGCGGCCACGACGGCCCCCTCGTCCTCGAACGCGGTCCGGCCGACAACCCCCTCTTCAGCGCCTTCCTCAAGGCCACCCAGGAGGCGGGCTACGCGCCCACGGACGACGTCAACGGCTACCGGCAGGAAGGTTTCGCCAAGTTCGACCGGAATGTCCACCGTGGGCGCCGGCTGTCGGCCTCGAAGGCGTACCTCAAGCCCGCCATGAAGCGGCCCAACCTCACGGTCACGACCCGTGCCCTCGTCACGCGCGTCCTCTTCGAGGGCAAGCGCGCCGTAGGTGTCGAGTACCAGCGCGGCAAGGGCGCGCTCCAGCAGGTCCGCGCCAGGGAGGTCATCCTGTGCGGCGGAGCCATCAACTCCCCGCAGTTGCTCCAGCTCTCCGGCGTCGGCAACGCCGAGGAACTGCGAGCCCTCGGCATCGACGTCGTCCACGACCTCCCCGGCGTCGGCGAGAACATGCAGGACCACCTGGAGGTGTACATCCAGTACGCCTGCAAGCAACCCGTCTCCATGCAGCCGTACCTGGCGAAGTGGCGGGCCCCATTCATCGGCCTGCAATGGCTGTTCAGGAAGGGCCCGGCCGCGACCAACCACTTCGAGGCCGGCGGCTTCGCCCGCAGCAACGAGGACGTGGACTACCCCAACCTGATGTTCCACTTCCTGCCCATCGCGGTCCGTTACGACGGCTCCGTGCCTGCCGGCGGCCACGGCTACCAGGTGCACGTCGGACCCATGTACTCCGACGCCATCGGCTCCGTGAAGATCAAGAGCAGGGACCCGCGCGAGCACCCGGCACTGCGCTTCAACTATCTCTCCACCGAGCAGGACCGCCGCGAGTGGGTCGAGGCGATCAGGGTGGCGCGCAAGCTCCTCAGCCAGCCCGCGCTTGCTCCCTACAACGACGGGGAGATCTCGCCCGGACCGTCGGTGGAGACCGACGAGGAGATCCTCGCGTGGGTGGCCAAGGACGGCGAGACCGCCCTGCACCCGTCCTGCACCTGCAAGATGGGCACCGACGAGATGTCCGTCGTCGACCCCACCAGCATGCGGGTGCACGGCGTCGAGGGCCTGCGCGTGGTGGACGCGTCGGTGATGCCGTACGTCACCAACGGCAACATCTACGCCCCGGTGATGATGGTCGCCGAGAAGGCCGCAGACCTGATCCTCGGCAAGGAGCCGGCGGCGCCGTCGAAGGCCGCGTACTACCGCCACCGTGACGTCCAGACGCAGGTGGAGTAGGCGTTGGGCGCGACAGGGCTCACGGCGCTGCTGAACAGCGTCCGCTACGAGGTGCTGCCCGCGAAGGCGACCGAGGACAAGGTCCTCGCCCATGTCCCGCGCGACGTCGTCGTCACCGTGACCGCGTCGCCGGTCAAGGGCCTGGAACCCACGCTCGGCCTCACTGAGAGGCTCGCGGCACACGGCTACCGGGTCGTCCCGCACGTGGCGGCGCGGCTGCTGCGGGACGAGGTGCATCTGAAGGAGGTCGCGGACCGGCTGCGCGAGGCCGGTGTGGACGACGTCTTCGTCCCGGCCGGTGACGCGGACCCGCCGGCCGGGGTGTACGACGGGGCGCTGCCGGTGCTGCGTCGGCTGAGCGAGCTGGGCAGCCCCTTCGCCCGCGTCGGCATCACCGGCTATCCCGAGAGCCATCCGCTCATCCACGACGACCTCACCATCCAGGCGATGTGGGACAAGCGTGAGCACGCCACGTACCTCGTGAGCAACCTCTGCTTCGACCCGCGGGTGCTGGGGGACTGGCTCGCTCGTATACGGCGCCGGGACGTCACCCTGCCGGTCCATGTGGGTGTCGCGGGGCCCGTGCAGCGGGCGAAGCTGCTGACGATGGCCACGAAGATCGGGGTGGGGGAGTCGACGCGCTTCCTGACGAAGCACGCCTCGTGGTTCGTGCGTTTCGCGGCCCCCGGAGGGTATGCGCCCGAGCGGCTGCTGTCCCGCACCGAGGAGGCTCTCACCGCACCCTCGGCGGGGGTGGCGGGTTTGCACCTGTTCACGTTCAACCAGATCGCCGAGACGGAGCGGTGGCGCCGCGCGCTGCTCGACCGCTTGGGCGGCTGAACCGGGGAGAAGGATGACCACCGGCACCGACTGGCAGCTGACTCGAACCTTCACCAGCTCCTCGGGCGACGTCTGCTGGGACCGGCTGGGGCAGCCCGGCCGGCCGCCGGTCGTCCTGCTGCACGGCACCCCCTTCTCGTCGTTCGTCTGGCGTGCCGTCGCCCGCTCCCTCGCCCGCGACCATCGGGTGTTCGTCTGGGACATGCCCGGCTACGGAACCTCCGAGAAGGCGGAGGGACAGGATGTGTCCCTGGCCGCCCAGGGCCGCGTCTTCACCGAGCTCCTGAGCCACTGGGGCCTCGCGGAACCGCTCGTGGTGGCGCACGACTTCGGCGGCGCCGTCGCCCTGCGGGCACACCTGTTGCACGGCGTCGGCTACCGCGCTCTGGCGCTGGTGGACCCGGTCGCGCTG
This sequence comes from Streptomyces albiflavescens, assembly GCF_014645835.1. Lineage (GTDB taxonomy): Bacteria > Actinomycetota > Actinomycetes > Streptomycetales > Streptomycetaceae > Streptomyces > Streptomyces albiflavescens. The sequence goes on along the minus strand of NZ_BMMM01000005.1, from coordinate 468,989 downwards.
GCGCCGTGGGGCTCGCCGTTCTTCCGGCTGGTCCGCGAACACGCCGATGTCTTCGAGCGGTTGCCGCCCACGCTCCACGCCGCCCTGGTGCGTGAGTACGTCACGTCCGCCAGTGCCCCTGGCCTGCACCCGGCGGTCCTGGACCGGCTTGTCGAGCCCTGGCTGGACGACCCCGGCCAGGCGGCCTTCTACCGGCAGATCGCCCAGGCCGAGCAGCGCTACACCGACGAGATCCAGGGCCGCTACGCCGGGATCGATATCCCCACGCTCGTCTGCTGGGGCGAGGACGACACCTGGATCCCGGTGGCGAAGGGGCGCGAGCTCGCCGCGCTGGTCCCCGGCGCGCGGTTCGAATCGATCGCCGGCGCGGGCCACCTCGTCCAGGAGGACGGCCCCGCGGAGCTCACGGCCGCGCTCATCGCCTTCTTCCGGCTGCCGCGGTGACCGAAGGACAGCATGTCCGGGGCCGTATACGACAGCCGTATACGGCAGGGGCGGGACCGGAATCCGGTCCCGCCCCACTGTGGCCGCGGTTCAGCGGAAGACCACCGTGCGGTTGCCGTCCACCATCACGCGGCTCTCGCTGTGCCACTTCACCGCGTGCGCGAGCACCTGCGCCTCCACGTCCCGCCCGACCGTGACCAGTTCGCCCGGGTCGAGCGAGTGGTCCACCCGGACCACGTCCTGCTCGATGATTTGGCCCTCGTCCAGGTCCGACGTCACATAGTGCGCCGTAGCGCCGACGAGCTTCACTCCGCGCTGGTAGGCCTGGTCGTAGGGGCGCGCCCCCTTGAAGCTGGGGAGGAAGGAGTGGTGGATGTTGATGGCGCGGCCCTCCAGCTGCTTGCACAGGTCGTCGGAGAGGATCTGCATGTAGCGGGCCAGCACCACGAGGTCGATGTCCAGCTCACGCATCAGCTCCAGCAGCCGTGCCTCGGCCTCGGGCTTGGTGTCCTTGGTGACCGGGACGTGGTGGAAGGGGATGCCGTAGGTCTCCGCGAGCCCCTCGAAGTCCTGGTGGTTGGAGACGATCGCGGGGATCTCGATGTTGAGGGCGCCGGTGCGCCGGCGGAAGAGCAGGTCGTTCAGGCAGTGGCCGAACTTGGACACCATGATCAGCGTCCGGGTCGGCGTGGCCGCTTCGCTCAGGGCCCAGGAGATGCCGTAGGCCTGGGCCACGGGACCGAACCGGTAGCGCAGATTTTCCAGCTGGACGTTCGGATCGGACACGTCGAAGTGGACCCGCATGAAGAAACGACCTTGAAGTCGGTCGTCGAACTGCTGGCTTTCCAGGATGTTGCCGGAGTTCCTGACGAGAAAGCCGCTCACGGCGTGAACCAGTCCCGCGCTGTCGGGGCAGGAGAGGGTGAGGACGTACTCACGGCCAGGTTGTGGGCGAGGGGACATGCGCGGCCTCCGTTGGTGCGTATTGCACAACATGGTGAGCTATACGCAACATGGTCGGCTCGGCGCCGCTCGCGGTCAAGGGTGGGTGGGCAAAGGTGCGCATGGTGAAATCGTCATCCGCCAACCTCTTGACGTCGGTCTGCCTATTCGACACTGTGTTCCACCACAAGCAATTGGGTGCACGATGCGCAACGAATTTCCATGGAAAGGCTCGGCGCGTGGCAGACCTGTATGTGGATGGCGAATGGCGGGATCCAGTGGCCGGCGGTCACCGGGAGATCCGATGTCCCGCCGACGGCACGCTCGCGGCGACCGTATCGGAAGCGACACGCCCCGACGCCGAGGCCGCGATCGCCGCGGCCCGCCGCGCCTTCGACGCCGGGCACTGGCCGAACACCTCCGAGCGTGAGCGGGGCGCGCTGCTGCTGCGCACCGCCGACATCCTGGAGCGCGACGCCAAGGCTTTCGCCCGCGCCGAGTCCCTGGACACCGGCAAGCGACTGGTGGAGAGCGAGTACGACATCGCCGATGTCGTCTCCTGCTTCCGCTACTACGGCGGCCTCGCGGGCACGGACGCCGGCCGGGCGATCGACACCGGCCGCGACGACGCCGTGAGCCGGGTCGTATACGAGCCGGTCGGCGTGTGCGGGCTGATCACCCCCTGGAACTACCCGCTGCTGCAAGCCAGTTGGAAGGTCGCCCCGGCGCTGCTCGCCGGCAACACGATCGTCCTCAAGCCCAGCGAGCTCACCCCCTCCACATCGATCCTGCTGATGAAGGCGCTGGAGGAGGCCGGGGTCCCGGCCGGCGTCGCGAACCTTGTGCTGGGCACCGGGCCCGAGGTGGGCGCGCCGCTGTCCGAGGACCCCGCCGTGGACATGGTCTCCTTCACCGGAGGCCTGGAGACCGGCAAGCGGATCATGGCCACCGCCGCCGCGACCGTGAAAAAGGTGGCATTGGAACTCGGCGGCAAGAACCCCAACGTCGTGTTCGCCGACGCCGACTTCGAGACGGCCGTCGACTTCGCCCTCACGGCCGTCTTCCTGCACTCGGGACAGGTCTGCTCGGCCGGTGCCCGGCTGATCGTCGAGGACTCCCTGCACGACCGCTTCGTCGATGAGGTCGTCCGCCGGGCCCGGCAGATCCGCCTCGGCGGCCCCTTCGACCCCGACGCCGAGACCGGGGCGCTGATCTCCGCGGCGCACCGGGACAAGGTCGAGGCCTACGTGGCCGCGGGGATCGCCGAGGGCGCCGTACTGCGCTGCGGCGGCGCCCGGCCCGTAGACCCCGCGCTGGCGAACGGCCATTACTACCTGCCCGCCGTGCTCGACGAGTGCCGGCAGGACATGCGCGTGGTGCACGAGGAGTCCTTCGGGCCCGTGCTGACCGTGGAGCGTTTCACCGACGAGGACGACGCCGTACGCATCGCCAACGACACCGAGTACGGACTTGCCGGGGCCGTATGGACGCAGGACGCCGGCAAGGCCCAGCGGGTCGCCCGGCGGCTGCGTCACGGCACGGTGTGGATCAACGACTACCACCCCTATGTGCCGCAAGCGGAATGGGGTGGCTTCGGGCACTCGGGCGTGGGCCGGGAGCTGGGACCGACCGGCCTGAACGAATACCGAGAGCCCAAGCACATCTGGCAGAACATCCAACCCCGGCCGCAGCACTGGTTCCGCGGCTGAACGCCGAAAGAAGGTCGAACGTGACCACACAGACCGAGATGCCGCAGCGGCGCGGCACGCCCCAGGACTCGGGCTCCACCCCGGTCATCTCCGTGCGCAGGCTGTGGAAGGTGTTCGGGCCGAAGGCCGACCAGGTCCCGGACTCCGAGGAGCTGTGCGGCCTCACCCGCCGCGAGCTCATGGACCGCACCGGCTGCACCGCCGCCGTACGCGACGTCCACTTCGATGTCTCGCCCGGCGAGGTCTTCGTCGTCATGGGCCTGTCCGGTTCCGGCAAGTCCACGCTGGTGCGATGTCTGACCCGGCTGATCGAACCCACCGCCGGTGAGGTCGTCTTCGAGGGCGAGGACATCCGCCAGGCCGACGACAAACGCCTGCGCGACCTGCGCCGCCGCAAGTTCTCCATGGTCTTCCAGCACTTCGGTCTGCTGCCCCACCGCCGCGTCGTGGACAACGTGGCGTTCGGTCTGGAGATCCGGGGCATGGGCCGGGCCGAGCGCGTCAAGCGGGCCCAGGAGGTCGTCGAGCTGGTCGGCCTCGCGGGCTACGAGAACTCCTACCCCGACCAGCTGTCCGGCGGTATGCAGCAGCGTGTGGGCCTCGCCCGGGCGCTGGCCGGCGATCCGGACGTGCTCTTCTTCGACGAGCCGTTCTCGGCGCTCGACCCGCTGATCCGCCGTGACATGCAGAACGAGGTCATCCGCCTGCACCACGAGGTCGGCAAGACGATGGTGTTCATCACCCACGACCTCTCCGAGGCCCTCAAGCTGGGCGACCGCATCCTGATCATGCGTGACGGCAAGATGGTCCAGTGCGGCACCGGCGACGAGCTCGTAGGCGCCCCGGCGGACGACTACGTCCGCGAGTTCGTCAAGGACGTGCCGCGCGGCGACGTACTCACCCTGCGCTGGATCATGCGCCCGCCGACGGACGACGACGCCCTGGACGGCCCCGAGTTGGGCCCGGACGTCGTGGTGAAGGAGGCCACCCGGGCGGTGCTCGCGGCCGACAAGCCGGTCAAGGTCGTCGAGAAGGGCAAGCTGCTCGGCATCGTCGGCGACGAGGAGATCCTCGCGGTGGTCGCCGGGCAGGAAGGCGGCGCGTGATGACCGTCGCCATGGAGAAACCCGAGAAGACGCAGCCGGCCGAGCCGGCCGCGCCCGTCAAAGAGGCACGCAAGGTCAGCCGGTCCATGGTGGTCGGCGCCATCCTGGTCGCCTGGCTGGTGCTGTTCTTCGTACTGCGCGGAAAGCAGACCCTCGCCCTTGCGGCGGCCGACCTGACCGACCTGCACCGGTGGTTCAACGACGTCAACGACTCGATCGGCGCGAACCGCAACTCCAACCCGCTCTTCCTCTACTTCTTCAACGAGATCCGCCTGGTCATCGACTCCCTGGTGACCTTCGTCCAGGAGCTGATCTCACAGTCCTCAGGCGACCGGCCCGTCCCGCAGATCGGCTGGCTCGGTGTCGTCGGCCTCGCCGGCTATGTCTCCTGGGCCATGGGCAACTGGCGGGTCGCGCTGCTGGCGGTCGCCGGCTTCACCTTCCTCGGCCTGCAGGGGCTGTGGCAGGAGAGCATGGACACCCTGGCGCTCACCGTCTCCGCCGTCTTCGTGGCGTTGCTGTTCGCTATCCCGCTGGGCGTGTGGGCGGGGCTGTCCGACCGGTTCAACCGGATCATCACGCCCCTCCTGGACTTCATGCAGACGATGCCGACCTTCGTCTACCTGGCCCCGCTGACGCTGTTCTTCCTCATCGGCGGAGCCTCCGCCACCATCGCCACGGTGATCTACGCGGCACCACCCGCGATCCGCATCACCGCGCACGCCATCCGGACCGTGCCCGAGACCACCGTCGAGGCGGCCGACTCCCTGGGCGCGACACGACGGCAGGCCCTGCTGAAGGTCCTGCTGCCGATGTCCAAGCGAACCGTGGTGATGGGCGTCAACCAGACCATCATGGCCGCGCTGGCCATGGTCACCATCGCGGCCCTGATCGACGCGCCCGGCCTCGGCAAGACCGTCGTACAGGCGCTGCAGTCGCTGGACGTGGGCACGGCCTTCAACGCGGGCCTGTCCATCGTCGTCATGGCGATCGTCCTCGACCGGGTCACGACCGCGGCCAGCACGCGCGAGGAGGAGGCCCGGCGCTCGAAGAACCGCGTCCTCGCCTGGCGGCGGCCGCTGCTGGGCGCGGGCGCGGCGGTGACGGGCGTCCTGATCTACATGTCGCACACCTACGTGTGGGCGGCGGAGTTCCCCGGCGAGGGCGGTATCGGAAGCTCCATCGCGAGCGCGGCCGACACCGCGACGACCTGGGTGCAGGACAACCTCTCGGGCCTCACCAACACCATCCGCGACGTCATCACCAACGGGCTGCTCAACCCGTTCCAGTCGCTGCTCACCGACTCCCCGTGGTGGCTCGTCGGTGCTGTGCTGATCGCGGTCGGCGTCGTCCTCGGCGGCCTGCGCGCCGGCCTCACCACGGCGGTGTGCGTGGGCCTGCTGGTCGCCACCGGCGTGTGGTCGGACGGCATGACGACGCTGGCGTCGACCGTCGTCGCCACCGTGCTCGTGATGCTGCTCGGCATCGTCTTCGGTGTATGGATGGGTCGCAGCGCCCTCGTGGACCGGATGCTGCGGCCCAGCCTGGATGCGGCACAGGTCATGCCGCCGTTCGTCTATCTCGTGCCGTTCCTCGCGCTGTTCGGCGCGACCCGCTTCACGGCGATCGTCGCGGCCATCGTCTACGCGGCTCCCGTCGCCATGAAGATCATCGCGGACGGCGTGCGGAACGTGCCCGCGACGACCGTGGAGGCGGCCACCTCCGCCGGGTGCAACACCTGGCAGATCATCACCAAGGTCCAACTGCCGATGGCACGCAGCGCCCTGACTCTCGCCACCAACCAGGGCCTGATCTACGTGCTGTCGATGGTTGTGGTGGGCGGCCTGGTAGGAGCGGGCGCCCTCGGCTACGACGTCGTGGCCGGCTTCTCGCAGGGACAGCTGTTCGGGAAGGGGCTCGCCGCAGGGCTCGCCATCGTCCTTCTCGGAGTCATGTTCGACCGGATCACTCAGGCAGCGGCTCGCCGCACCAGCGCATAAAAGGAGCACCACCATGGCAAGACACTGGCGAGCCGGAGCGGCCGGCCTGGCCGTCCTCGGCCTCACCCTCACGGCCTGCGGCGGCGCGAAGGTCGGGGACGACAAGGCCGGCAGCTCGGGTAGTTCCGGCAAGTGCGGCACCTTCAACCTCGCGGTCAACCCCTGGGTGGGCTACGAGGCGGATGCCGCGGTCGTCGCCTACGTCGCGGAGAAGGACCTCGGCTGCAAGGTCACCAAGAAGGACCTGAAGGAAGAGATCGCCTGGCAGGGCTTCGGCACGGGCGAGGTCGACGCCGTTCTGGAGAACTGGGGTCACGACGACCTGAAGAAGAAGTACATCACCGACCAGAAGACCGCCGTGGAGGCCGGCTCGACCGGCAACAAGGGCATCATCGGCTGGTTCGTGCCGCCGTGGCTGGCGAAGGCCCACCCGGACATCACCAACTGGAAGAACCTCAACAAGTACGCGGCCAAGTTCAAGACCTCGGAGTCGGGCGGAAAGGGCCAACTCCTGGACGGCGACCCGTCGTACGTCACCAACGACGAGGCGCTGGCGAAGAACCTGAAGCTGGACTTCAAGGTGGTGTACGCGGGGAGCGAGACCGCGCTCATCCAGGCGTACCGCAACGCCGAGAAGAACAAGCAGTGGGTGATCGGCTACTTCTACGAACCGCAGTGGTTCCTGTCCGAGGTGCCGCTGGTGAAGGTCGAACTGCCCGCGTACAAGGACGGCTGCGACGCCAACGCGGAGAAGGTCGCCTGCGACTATCCCGAGTACGACCTGAACAAGATCGTCAGCGCGAAGTTCGCCAAGTCCGGCAGCCCTGCCTACGACCTGGTGAAGAACTTCAACTGGACGAACGACGACCAGAACACCGTGGCCAAGTACATCGCGGTGGACAAGATGACCCCCGAGGCGGCTGCGAAGAAGTGGGTCGAGGCCAACCGAGACAAGGTCGACGCCTGGATCAAGTAGCGCCGGAAACAGGGAGTAGGACGCCGGTCGGAACATGCCCGGCGGGCGGTGCGCACCCCACGCGCACCGCCCGCCGGGCATCGCCGTGTTCCGGCCTGTGTTCCGTCCGTTTTCCGAGGTCCCGCAACCCTTGACACCCACCTGTGCGGAAGGCACATTGAGTTGCGCAACCTGAATCAAGTTGCGTACACAGCAACTGGATCGACTCGACTGGTTAATAAACCGGAGGTGCGGCGATGGCGGGACCGCGTGTGGTCATCATCGGAGCGGGAGTCGTTGGCGCGGCGCTCGCGGACGAGATCTCGGCGCGGGGCTGGACCGAGGTGACGGTGGTCGACCAGGGGCCGCTCCCGGCCACCGGGGGCTCGACCTCGCACGCCCCTGGCCTGGTCTTCCAGACGAACTCCTCGAAGACCATGACCGAGTTGGCCCGCTACACCGTCGAGAAGTTCTGTTCTCTCGACGTCGACGGCAAGCCCTGTTTCCTCCAGGTCGGCGGCCTGGAGGTGGCGACCACCCCCGAGCGCCTCTCCGAATTGCACCGCCGCCACGGCTGGATCACCGCCTGGGGCATCGAGTCGCGGATCCTGACCGCCGACGAGTGCGTCGAGCGGCACCCGCTGGTCGACCGTGACAAGGTTCTCGGCGGCCTCCTCGTCCCGACCGACGGTCTCGCCAAGGCGGTTCTCGCCGTCGAGGCCCAGATCCGCCGGGCCACCGAGCGCGGCGTGCGTTTCCTGGCCCGCCACGAGGTCCTCGACGTCCTGAAGGCCGACGGCGAGGTGACCGGCGTCCTGACCGACCAGGGCGAGATCCCCGCCGACATCGTCGTGTGCTGCGCCGGCATCTGGGGCCCGAAGATCGCCCGCATGGTCGGCATGAACCTCCCGCTGACCCCGCTGGCCCACCAGCTCGCCTGGACCGGCCCGATACCGGCCCTCGCCGGCCAGACCGAGGAGGCGGTGCGCCCGATCCTGCGCCACCAGGACGCCGACCTCTACTACCGCGACCGCTTCGACGGCATCGGCATCGGCTACTACGGCCACCGCCCGATGCCGATCTCCGCCGACGACATCCTCTCCGTGGACGAGGCCGACGAGATGCCCTCGATCCTGAAGTTCACCGAGGAGGACTTCGAGGACGCCTGGACCGAGACCCAGTCCCTGCTTCCCTCGACGCGCGAGGCGAAGGTCGAGGAGGGCATCAACGGCCTGTTCTCCTTCACCACCGACAACTTCCCGCTCCTCGGCGAGTCCACGGACGTCAAGGGCTTCTGGGTCGCCGAGGCGGTCTGGGTCACCCACTCCGCGGGCGTCGGCCGGGCGATGGCCGAGTGGCTGGTCGACGGCCACTGCTCGTCCTTCGACCTGCACGAGTGCGACGTCAACCGCTTCGAGCCGCACCAGCTCTCCCCGCAGTACGTGCTGGCCCGCGACTGCCAGAACTTCGTCGAGGTCTACGACATCCTCCACCCCCTCCAGCCGTCCGGGGACCCGCGCCCGATCCGCACCAGCCCCTTCCATGCCCGCCAGCAGGAGCACGGCGCCTTCTTCCTGGAGGCGAACGGATGGGAGCGCCCGCAGTGGTACGAGGCCAACACGAAGCTGGTAGAGGGCCGCAGCATCTCCACCCCCAACGACTGGGCCGCGCAGTTCTGGTCACCCATCGTCGGCGCCGAGGCGCAGGCCACCCGCGAGACCGTCGCGATGTATGACATGACGGCCCTCAAGCGCCTGGAGGTGAGCGGCCCCGGCTCCGCCGAGTTCCTGGAGCGCCTGTGCACCGGCAAGGTCGCCAAGTCCGTCGGCTCGGTGACGTACACGCTGCTCCTCGACCACGACGGCGGCATCCGCAGCGACATCACGGTCGCCCGCCTCGCCCGCGACCTCTTCCAGGTCGGCGCCAACGGCAACCTGGACCTCGACTGGTTCAGCCGCCACCTCCCCGCCGACGGCACGGTCCAGGTCCGCGACATCACGCCGGGCACCTGCTGCATTGGCCTGTGGGGCCCGCTGGCCCGCAAGGTCCTCCAGCAGCTGACGGACGAGGACTTCTCCAACGACGGCCTGAAGTACTTCCGCGCCAAGCGCGCCTACATCGGCAGTGTCCCGGTGACGGCGATGCGCCTGTCGTACGTCGGTGAACTCGGCTGGGAGCTGTACACCACCGCCGACCAGGGCCTGAAGCTGTGGGACACCCTGTGGGAGGCGGCGAGCCCCCTCGGCGGCGTCATCGCCGGCCGCGGCGCCTTCAACAGCCTCCGCCTGGAGAAGGGCTACCGCTCCTTCGGCACCGACATGACCTACGAGCACGACCCCTACGAGGCCGGCGTCGGCTTCGCCGTCAAGCTCGACAAGGGCGACTTCATCGGCAAGGCCGCGCTGGAGCGCCGCAAGTCCGACGTACGGCGGAAGCTGACCTGCCTCACCATCGACGACCCGCAGTCGGTCGTCCTCGGCAAGGAGCCGGTGTACGACGGCGACCACGCGGTCGGCTACGTCACCAGCGCCGCCTACGGCTACACCACCGGCAAGGGCATCGCCTACGCCTGGCTCCCGGCCGAGCTGGCCACCCCCGGCACGCCCGTGCAGATCGGCTACTTCGACCAGCGCATCGAGGCGGTCGTCGCCGCGGAGCCCCTGTTCGACCCCACGATGTCCCGCCTCCGTGGCTGACACCCCGCGTCGACTCCCGAGGGAAGGAACACCGCCGGTGAACGCACAGCTGCTCGACGGCAAGTCGACCGCGGCCGACATCCGCCGCGAACTCGCGGAGCGTGTGGCCAAGTTGACGGCAACGAACGGCCGTCCGCCGGGCCTCGGCACGGTCCTGGTCGGTGACGACCCGGGCAGCCATGCCTACGTCGGCGGAAAGCACCGCGACTGCGCCCAGGTCGGCATCGCCTCGATCCGCCGGGACCTGCCCGCCGACGCCTCCCAGCAGCAGGTCGAGGAGACGATCGACGAACTCAACGCCGACCCGGCCTGCACCGGCTACATCGTCCAGCTCCCGCTCCCGCGCCACCTGGACGCCAACGCCGTACTGGAGCGCATGGACCCGGCCAAGGACGCCGACGGCCTGCACCCCGTCAACCTCGGCCGGCTCACCCTGGGCGTCGAGGCCCCGCTGCCGTGCACCCCACGCGGCATCGTCGAACTGCTCCGCCGCTACGAGGTGCCCCTCGCCGGGGCACGGGTGTGTGTGATCGGCCGCGGCATCACGGTAGGACGCCCCATCGGCCTCCTCCTCACCCGCCGCTCCGAGAACGCCACCGTCACCCTCTGCCACACCGGGACCACGGGCCTGGCCTGGCACGTACGCGAGGCCGACATCGTCATCGCGGCCGCCGGGTCGCCCGGCCTGGTCACCAAGGACATGCTGCGCCCCGGTGCCGCGGTTCTGGACGTCGGCATCACCCGCACCGACCAGGGCCTGGTCGGCGACATCCACCCGGACGCCGCCCAGATCGCCGGATGGATCGCGCCCATGCCGGGCGGAGTGGGCCCCATGACCCGAGCGATGTTGCTCGCCAACGTCGTCGAGGCCGCCGAGAGGAACGCCACCGCCGCATGAACGCGCACGTCCCCAAGCACCCGCAGTATCCGTACCTTTCAGAAGACGGAGACGTCCGATGAGCCCCCGCATCCCCGGCGCCGACCTCCCCGACCACCCCGACTGGCTGTGGCGCAATCCCGAGCCCAAGCGGTCGTACGACGTAGTGATCGTCGGCGGCGGCGGACACGGCCTGGCCACCGCCCACTACCTCGCCAAGAACCACGGCATCACCAATGTGGCGGTGCTGGAGAAGGGCTGGCTTGCGGGCGGCAACATGGCCCGCAACACCACGATCATCCGCTCCAACTACCTGTGGGACGAGAGCGCCGGCATCTACGAGCACGCCCTCAAGCTGTGGGAGGGGCTGGCGGAAGAGCTCGACTACCCGATCCTCTTCTCCCAGCGGGGCGTGCTGAACCTCGCGCACAGCCTCCAGGACGTCCGCGACAGCGTCCGCCGCGTGGAGGCGAACCGCCTCAACGGCGTGGACGCGGAGTGGCTCGACGCGGACGGCGTCAAGGAAGTCTGCCCGATCGTCAACATCTCGCAGGACGTGCGCTACCCGGTCCTGGGCGCCACCTACCAGCCGCGCGCGGGCATCGCCAAGCACGACTACGTCGCCTGGGGCCTGGCCCGCTCGGCGGACGCGGCGGGCATCGACATCATCCAGAACTGCGAGGTCACGGGCCTGGACGTGGTCGGCAACCGTGTCGTCGGCGTCCAGACCGACCTCGGCCCCATCGCGGCGGGCAAGGTGGCGCTCTGCTCGGCGGGCCACACCTCGGTCCTCGCCGCCATGGCGGGCATCGAACTCCCCGTCCAGAGCCACCCGTTGCAGGCCCTGGTCTCCGAGCTCCTGGAGCCGGTGCACCCGACGGTCGTCATGTCCAACGCCGTCCACGTGTACGTCAGCCAGGCGCACAAGGGCGAACTGGTGATGGGAGCGGGCATCGATGCCTACAACTCCTACACCCAGCGCGGCGCCTTCCACATCATCGAAGAGCAGATGTCCGCGGCCCTGGAGCTGTTCCCGGTCTTCGCCCGCGCCCATGTCCTGCGCACCTGGGGCGGCATCGTCGACGTCAGCCCCGACGCCTCGCCGATCATCGGGCTCAGCCCCGTCGACAACCTCTATCTCAACTGCGGCTGGGGAACGGGCGGTTTCAAGGCCACCCCGGGCGTCGGCTGGGTCTACGCCCACACCATCGCCCATGACACCCCGCACGCCCTCAACGCCCCCTTCTCGCTCGACCGTTTCACCACCGGCGCGCTCGTCGACGAGCACGGCGCGGCCGCGGTGGCCCACTAGGACCACTGGAATCTGGGAGCCGATCCATGCTGCTCATCCCCTGCCCGTGGTGCGGGCCCCGCGACGAGGCCGAGTTCCACTACGGCGGCCAGGCCCACGTGCCGTACCCGGAGGACCCGGCGTCCCTCTCCGACGAGGAGTGGGCCCGCTACCTGTTCTTCCGCGACAACCCGAAGGGCCCTTTCGCCGAACGCTGGAGCCACGCGGCCGGCTGCCGCCGCTGGTTCAACGCGGTACGGGATACGGCGACGAACGAGATCCTGACGGTGTACAGGTCGGGCGAGGAACGCCCGGCACCTGTTGAGCCCCGTCCAGCCCCTTCGGCCCGTCCGGGGGTCCCCCCTCTGGGGGAGCTTGAGGACGAGGCCCCTTCAGGGCCGACGGGGGGCCAGGGGGCGGAGCCCCTTCAGGACGGGACGGGGAAGGGCGGCGGGGGCGCTGCATCCATCAGCGGCTCCGCCGCGGGCCGGCCGTTCCGCCACGCCACCCGCGGCCGAATCGACCGCGACACCCCCCTCACCTTCACCTTCGACGGCACCGAATACCGAGGCTTCCGCGGCGACACCCTCGCCTCCGCCCTCCTCGCCAACGGCGTCATCCAGGCCGGCACCAGCATCAAGCTCGGCCGCCCCCGGGGCATCTTCTCGGCCGGCGTCGAAGAACCCAACGCGGTCGTCCAGATCGAGGAGCCCTTCCCGGAGCCCATGCTGCCCGCGACGACCGTCGAGCTCTACGACGGCCTGGTCGCAAGCAGCCTCCCCGGCCAGGGCCGCCTCGGCACCGACCCGGACCCCGCCCGCTACGACGCCGTACACGCCCACTGCGACCTGCTGATCGTGGGTGCGGGCCCGGCCGGCCTCGCGGCCGCGGCGGCGGCGGCGAGCAGCGGCGCCCGCGTCATCCTCGCCGACGACCGGCCGGAGCCGGGCGGCAGCCTCCTGGGCACGGCCGAACACCTCGACTGGGTGCAGGAGGTCACCGGCCAACTGGCCACCGCCCCCGAGGTCCGCGTCCTGTCCCGCACCACCGTCTTCGGCTACTACGACGACAACCACCTCCTCGCCGTCGAGCGCCGCACCAACCACCTCGGCGCCGACGCTCCCGAGAACGTCTCCCGCGAACGCGTCTGGCGCATCCGCGCCCGCCGCGTCGTCCTCGCCACCGGCGCCCACGAGCGCTCCCTGGCCTTCGCGGACAATGACCGCCCCGGCGTGATGCTGGCCTCCTCGGCCCGCACGCACCTCAACCGCCAGGGCGTCCTGCCGGGCCGCCAAGCGGTCGTCTTCACCACCAACGACAGTGCCTACGCGGCAGCGCTGGACCTCGCCGCGGCGGGCCTGGCCATCGCGGCGATCGTCGACACCCGCCCCGAACCGGGGGAGTGGGCCGAGCAGGCGAGGGCGGCCGGCATCGAGGTGCTGGCCGGGCACGCCGTCACCGGCACGGAGGGCGAGGCCCGCCTCACCGCCGTGACCGTCGCGCCGTACGGAGAGTCGGCGGGGCAGCGGGAGTTCGCCGTCGACCTGCTGCTGGTCTCCGGCGGCTGGAACCCGGTGGCGCACCTGTTCAGCCAGTCGGGCGGCAAGCTGCGCCACGACGAGACGCTGGGCTCCTTCGTCCCCGACACCTGCCGCCAGGCGGTCGAGGTCGCGGGCAGCGCGAGCGGCGTCCTCGACCCGGCCACGGTCCTGGCACAGGGCGCGGCCGCCGGTGCACGCGCTGTCGAGGCCGAGGGCTACACCTCCGAGGCGCCCCGCCTCCCGGAGGTGGCCGCGCAGCCGCGGCAGACGCCCCCGATGCACGTGTACGTCGTGCCGGGCGCCTCGGACGCCCCCCGTTTCGTCGACCTCCAGCGCGACGTCACCGTAGACGACCTGGCCCGTGCGACCGGCGCCGGTCTGCGCTCGGTCGAGCACACCAAGCGCTACACCACGGCCGGTACCGCCAACGACCAGGGCAAGACCTCCGGCGTCCTCGCCAGCGGCGTCGTCGCCGAACTGCTCGGCGTGGACATCTCGGCGCTCGGCACGACCACGTTCCGCCCGCCGTACACGCCGGTCTCCTTCGCCGCCCTCGCGGGCCGCGACCGGGGTGCGCTGAGCGATCCGGTCCGCACGACCGCCGTCCACGAGTGGCATGTCGCGCACGGCGCCCTGTTCGAGAACGTCGGCCAGTGGAAGCGCCCCTGGTACTACCCGCAGGACGGCGAGGACATCGAAGCCGCCGTGCTGCGCGAGTGCCGGGCCACTCGCGAGAGCGTCGGCTTCATGGACGCCTCCACCCTCGGCAAGATCGACGTCCAGGGCCCGGACGCCGGTGTCTTCCTCGACCGGCTCTACACCAACATGATGAGCACCCTGAAGGTCGGCATGATCCGCTACGGCGTCATGTGCCGCCCGGACGGCATGGTCTTCGATGACGGCACGGTCATCCGCGTCGCCCCGGAGCGCTTCCTGGTCACCACGACGACCGGCAACGCCGCCGCCGTACTCGACTGGATGGAGGAGTGGCTCCAGACCGAGTGGCCCGAGCTGAGGGTCCACTGCACGTCGGTGACCGAGCAGTGGGCCACGGTCGCCCTGGTCGGTCCGAAGTCCCGTGCGGTCCTCGCCGAGCTCGCGCCCCAACTGGCCGTCGCCAACGAGGACTTCCCGTTCATGGCCTGGCGGGAGACGACCGTCGCGGGCATCGCGGCGCGGGTTTGCCGGATCAGCTTCTCCGGCGAACTCGCCTTCGAGATCAATGTGTCCCCCTGGCAGGCCCTCGCCCTGTGGAAGGCCGTCTACGAGGCCGGCGCTCCGTACGGCATCACCCCGTACGGCACGGAGACCATGCACGTCCTGCGCGCCGAGAAGGGCTACCCGATCATCGGCCAGGACACCGACGGCACCGTCACACCCCAGGACCTCGGCATGAGCTGGGTGGTGTCGAAGAAGAAGCCGGACTTCATCGGCAAGCGGTCCCACGCCCGAGCGGACACCGTCCGCCCCGACCGCAAGCACCTGGTCGGCCTCCTTCCGGAGGACCCGGGCGCTTTCCTCCCCGAGGGCACCCACCTGGTCGCCGACAGCGTGCTGCCGGCCCCACCCGTCCCCATGCTCGGCCACGTCACCTCCAGCTACCGCAGCGCGGCGCTGGGCCGGACGTTCGCGCTCGCCCTGATCAAGGGCGGCCGGGACCGCATCGGCGAGCGGCTGTACGCCCCCGTCGGCGACCAACTGGTGCCGGTGACCGTCGCCAGTCCTGTCCTCTACGACTCCGAGGGAGCCCGCCGCGATGGCTGAGACCGCCCTTACCGCCCCACTCCGCAGCCCGCTGGCGCAGGTCGCGGACCGCCTGGCCGCCGCGACACGCACGTCCGGGGGCGCGATCCGGCTGGCCGAACTCCCCTTTCTGGCCCAGCTCAACGTGCGCCTCGACGCCAAGGGAGCGGCGGCGGCAGCCGTCGGGCTCGCACTGGACCTCCCGCTGCCGCTCCAGCCGAACACCGTTGTCCGCGCGGGGGAGTTGACCGCGCTGTGGCTCGGTCCGGACGAGTGGCTGCTGGTGGGACCGCCGGGGAGCGAGCGGGACCTGGAGAGCCGGATCCGGGAGGCCGCCGGCGAGGAGCCCGTCTCCGTCATCGATGTCTCCGCGCAGCGCACCACACTCCTCGTCACGGGCCCCCGCGCCCATGACCTGCTGGCCCACGGTTGTCCGCTGGACCTGCACCCACGGGCCTTCGGCGCCGGACACTGCGCCCAGACGACACTGGGCCGCGCGCAGGTCGTCCTGGTCTCCCGGGACGAACCCAGGGCCGGATTCTGGGTCCTGGTCCGCTCGACGTTCGCCGGCTATCTGGCGGACTGGTTGCTCGACGCGGCGACGGAATACGTCTGAGCGACACGGACGGGGTTGCCCGTCGTCCCTGTGGGAGCTCCGCCGAGGGGCTCCCACAGGGCTTTGTGCAGTAAGTCATCGTCGTACGTTCGAAGGCTGGACTCCTGTGACCGCCACGGCTCACGCCACCACCTCTCCGCACCCGGGAACGCCCGAACTCCATCCGCACGGGCTGCCACGGCCCGGCCGGACGCTGGTCATGGGCGTCGTGAACGTCACGCCGGACTCGTTCTCCGACGGTGGGCTGTCGTTCGCCGCGGACGCGGCCGTCGCGCAGGGGCTCGCGCTGCTCGAACAGGGTGCGGACATCGTGGACGTGGGCGGCGAGTCGACCCGCCCCGGTGCGGCGCGTCCGCCGGTGGAGGAGGAGCTGCGACGTGTCCTGCCCGTCGTCCGGGAACTCGCCGCGGCGGGCGCGATCGTGAGTGTCGACACCATGCGGGCCGAGGTGGCCGCCCGCGCGCTGGACGTGGGTGCGCGGCTGGTCAACGATGTCTCAGGGGGCCTCGCCGACCCCGCGATGCTGCCGCTGATGGCCCGGGCGGGCACGCCGTACGTGCTGATGCACTGGCGTGGGCACTCCGCCGGCATGCAGGCGAACGCCGTCTACGACGATGTCGTCACCGACATCCTCGACGAGCTGCGACTGAGGATCGAGGCCGGGCTGGAGGCGGGGATCGCGCCCGGCTGTCTGGTCGTCGACCCCGGGCTGGGCTTCGCCAAGACGCCCGCGCACAACTGGGAGGTGCTGGGCCGCCTGGGGGACGTCGTCGCCCTGGGACACCCCGTCCTCGTGGGCGCGTCACGCAAGTCGTTCCTGGGCAGTCTGCTGGCGGACCCGGCGACGGGACAACCCCGTCCCGCACGGCTGCGCGATGCGGCGACCACCGCAGTGTCCGTGCTCGCCTCGGCTCGGGGCGTCTGGTGCCTGCGCGTGCACGATGTCGCCTCGACGGCCGACGCGGTACGCGTGACGGCCCGCTGGGGCATCGAGGTGGCGGCGGTCGACGCGGCGGCGTCGGCGGGGTCGCCGCTGGGTTGAGCGCCTCTGTGAAGCCTCAGCCGAGATAGCCCATCCGGCGGCTGATCTCCTCCGCGCCACTGATCAGCACGGGCGCGAGCTCGTGGATGCGTCCCTCGGTGAAGCGGTACCCGGGGCCGGAGGCGCTGAGCGCGGCGACGACCTCGCCGTCGCGGGAGCGGATCGGGGCCGCGATGGCGTGCAGTCCGATCTCCAGTTCCTCCAGGGTCACCGCGTAGCCGCGCTCGCGCGCCTCGGCGAGGTGCTTCTCCAGCTTGGCTCTGGCTGTCAGGGTGCGCGGCGTCAGCTGCTGCATCCCGGACGCCGCGAGCACGTCGGCGCACTCCTTCGC
The DNA here is from genome assembly GCF_014645835.1 of Streptomyces albiflavescens. GTDB lineage: Bacteria > Actinomycetota > Actinomycetes > Streptomycetales > Streptomycetaceae > Streptomyces > Streptomyces albiflavescens. Next base: position 451,696 of record NZ_BMMM01000005.1, on the reverse strand, counting down.
CGGCAGGTGTGCCAGCAGGATCTTGCCGCTCGACGTGGCGTACACCGGGGTGAGCTGCCCGACCCAGTTGTGGGTGCCGACCGCGCCCGGGCCGCGGACCTGGTAGAGGTTGACCGCGTAGTGCTCCTGAAGGACCGCGATGTTGACCGTCTCGCCGATCTCCTCACTGAGGCGCTCGCACACCGGCCGACCCTGCTGGGTGATGTCGAGGCGGCCCGTGACCGCGCCGGCCAGGCGTACGATCCCGAAGCCCAGCCGGTACTTGCCCCGCTCGGCCGTCTGCTCGACCAGGCCGCGTGCCTCCAGCGCTCCGAGCAGGCGGAACGCCGTGGACTTGTGGACGTCGATCTCGGCGGCCACCTCGCTGACCCCGGCCTCGCCGCGCTGGGCGAGGATCTCCAGGACGCTGACGGCACGGTCGACGGACTGCACCCCGTTCACCGCGGGACCTGCTGTTGCTGTTGCGTCCTCAGCCGTGTGGTTGCTCATGGCGCAACTATACTCAAGGTGTCCGAGGGGCCCGCAGGGGCCGCGGAAGGCGGCGGGGATGGCTGGATCCGGCCGCCCGCATGGTCGCACGGCCCGCCCGGTCAGCGGAAGACCACGGTGCAGTTCCCGTTCACCAGCACCCGGCTTTCGCTGTGCCACTCGACGGCGCGGGCGAGCACCTGCGCCTCGACGTCGCGGCCGATGGTGACCAGCTCGTCGGGGTCGGGCGAGTGGTCCACGCGGACGACGTCCTGCTCGACGATCGGGCCTTCGTCCAGGTCGGACGTGACGTAGTGAGCCGTGGCCCCGACCAGCTTCACGCCGCGCTGGTGTGCCTGGACGTAGGGCCGGGCCCCCTTGAAGCTCGGCAGGAACGAGTGGTGGATGTTGATGGCCCGGCCGTCGAGCTGCTTGCACAGGTCGTCGGAGAGGATCTGCATGTAGCGGGCCAGTACCACCAGGTCGACGTCCAACTCGCTCACGAGCTCCAGCAGTCGCGCCTCGGCCTGGGCCTTGGTGTCCTTGGTCACCGGGATGTGGTGGAAGGGGATGCCGTAGCTCTGCGCCAGTGGCTCGAAGTCGCGGTGGTTGGAGACGATCGCCGGGATCTCGATGTTGAGCGCGCCCGTGGACTTGCGGAAGAGCAGGTCGTTCAGGCAGTGGCCGAACTTCGAGACCATGATCAGCGTGCGCGTCGGGGTCGAGGCGTCGTGCAGTTGCCAGCTGATCCCGTACGCCCGGCTGACGGGGCTGAAGCCGGTGCGCAGGTCCTCCAGTGAGATGCCGGGATCCGAGACGTCGAAGTGCACCCGCATGAAGAAGCGGTCCTGCTGCCGGTCGTCGAACTGCCGGCTCTCCAGGATGTTGCCGCAGTGGCCCACCAGGTAGGTGGTCACGGCGTGGACGAGACCGGCCTGGTCGGGGCACGAAAGGGTGAGCACGAACTCGCGGCCGGGCTTCGGTCGAGGAGACATGTCTTCCTCCGTCGTCGAGTGATGCAAACTGCGCAACTCAGTGAGCAATACGCAACATGCTTCATGGGGTGTGACCGCGCGGTCAAGGGGTGATCCGTCGGAAGTGGCCCAGGCGCTCCGAGATCTTCTCGGCGGCCGCCCGCGCCGCGTCGGAAACCTCCGGCAGCCGCTGCTCCGTCAGCCGGAAGGACGGCCCCGAGGTGCTGGGTGACCTCCTGCTGGATCAGTGGGACGAGCCGACGCCGTAACCGCGAACGTGTGAGTCTCGCTCAGGCTTGGTTGCGAAATGCGCAACATTGAGCGTCATCGGAAATTGATGTGCGACGGCTCCCTTGACAATCCCCGCACCGCGCAGAAAGCATGTTGCGTATAGCGACTATCGTTGTGTCATGTGAGACACCTCCCTTCTGGAGCCCGCATGAGGAGCATCACCGTCGTCGGAGCGTCGCTGGCAGGCCTGAGCACGGTCCGCGCGCTGCGCGCAGAGGGCCCCGACGGCGAGATCGTCGTCGTGGGAGAGGAACGCCGCACCCCCTATGACCGTCCGCCGCTGTCCAAGGACTTCCTCAGGGGGGACCTGGACGCCGACGCGCTGGCGCTCGGCGACAAGGCCGAGTACGAGGACCGGGACGTGCGGTGTGCCGGCCCCGGCGCCGCTCACCGCGCCGTACTTCTGGTCCGACCAGTACGAGGTACGCATCCAGGTCGCCGGACATGTCGCTCCCGGTGCCGAGCCCGAAGTCGTCGAGGGCGACATCGACAGCCGTTCCTTCACGGCGGTCTACCGGCGCGAGGGCACCCCCGTCGCCGTGCTCTCCCTCAATCAGCCGAAGTTCTTCAACCGGCTCCGCCGCACCCTGGTCCCCGCAGCGGCCGCCGTCTCATGAGTGGCCCGCTGAGTGCCCTGCCGCTGAAGTCCACAAGGGAGACCGTCATGAGCATTCCGCGGCACCTGCGGTACACCTGGGACCACGAGTGGCTGGTCGTGGACGAGGGCAATGCCACCGTCGGCATCACCGCGTTCGCGGCGAAGGCCCTCGGCGACGTCGTCAACCTCCGCCTGCCCGAGGTCGGATCCTGGGTCGAGGCGGGGGAGAGCTGCGGACAGATCGAGTCGCTCACCGCCGTCAGCGGCCTGTACGCCCCCGCCTCGGGCCGGGTTCTGGAAGTCAACACCGCGCTGGCCGACGACCCCGGCGTCGTCAACGCCGCTCCCTACACCGGCGGCTGGCTGTTCCGGCTACGCGTCGAGAACATCGCCGGCGCGCTGTCCGCCGATGCCTATGCCGCCCACTGTGCCCACACCCAAGGAGACCGCCGATGACCCTGCTCAACCAGCCCCTGCACGAGCTCGACCCCGAGGTCGCCGCGGCGGTCGACGCCGAGCTGGTGCGCCAGCAGTCCACCCTGGAGATGATCGCCTCGGAGAACTTCGCGCCGGTCGCGGTGATGGAGGCGCAGGGTTCGGTCCTCACCAACAAGTACGCCGAGGGCTACCCGGGCCGTCGCTACTACGGCGGCTGCGAGCACGTCGACGTCGCCGAGCAGATCGCGATCGACCGGGTCAAGGAGCTGTTCGGCGCCGAGTACGCCAATGTGCAGCCCCACTCCGGCGCCTCCGCCAACCAGGCGGCCCTGTTCGCGCTGGCCCAGCCCGGCGACACCATCCTCGGGCTGGACCTGGCCCACGGCGGTCACCTGACCCACGGCATGAAGATCAACTTCTCGGGCAAGCAGTTCAACGTGGTCGCGTACCACGTGGACGACGCCGGCCTGGTCGACATGGCCGAGGTCGAGCGGCTCGCCAAGGAGCACCGGCCGAAGGTGATCATCGCGGGCTGGTCGGCGTACCCGCGGCAGTTGGACTTCGCCGAGTTCCGCCGGATCGCGGACGAGGTCGAGGCATACCTGTGGGTCGACATGGCGCACTTCGCGGGCCTGGTCGCGGCGGGTCTGCACCCGAACCCGGTCGAGTACGCGGACGTGGTCACCTCCACGACCCACAAGACGCTGGGCGGGCCGCGCGGCGGCATCATCCTTGCCAGGAAGGACTTCGCGAAGAAGCTCAACTCCTCCGTATTCCCGGGCTTCCAGGGCGGTCCCCTGGAGCACGTGATCGCGGCGAAGGCGGTCTCCTTCAAGGTCGCCGCCTCCGAGGACTTCAAGGAGCGCCAGCGTCGTACGGTGGACGGTGCGCGGATCCTCGCCGAGCGTCTGACGGCCGCGGACGCTCGCGAGGCGGGGGTCAACGTGCTCTCCGGCGGCACCGACGTACACCTCATCCTCGTCGACCTGCGCGAGTCCGAGTTGGACGGCCGGCAGGCCGAGGACCGTCTCCACGAGGTCGGCATCACGGTCAACCGCAACGCCGTCCCGAACGACCCGCGCCCGCCGATGGTGACGTCAGGTCTGCGGATCGGCACACCGGCCCTGGCCACCCGCGGCTTCACGGCCGAGGACTTCGCCGAGGTCGCGGACGTCATCGCCGCGGCGCTGAAGCCGTCGTACGACGCCGAAGCGCTCAAGGCCCGGGTGAAGGCACTTGCAGACAAGCACCCGCTTTATCCCGGCCTGTAACCGACAACCTCCCGCAGGGGTGTGCCCGCGACTGCTCGGCACACCCCTTCAATCCCACGGAGTATGGCGTGGCAATCAGCGTCTTCGACCTGTTCTCCATAGGCATCGGCCCCTCCAGCTCGCACACCGTCGGCCCGATGCGAGCCGCCGGGATGTTCGTCGCCAGGCTGAAGCAGGATGGCGCGCTCGCCCAGACCGCCGCGGTACGGGCGGAGCTGTTCGGCTCCCTCGGCGCCACCGGCCACGGCCACGGCACCCCCAAGGCGGTGCTGCTCGGCCTGGAGGGCAACGAGCCGCACACGGTCGACGTCGCCCAGGCCGACCTGGACGTCGAGCGGATCCGCAGCACCGGCCGCATCCGCCTCCTCGGTGCCGAGATAGGTCCGGCCCACGAGATCGACTTCGACGCCTCGACCCAGTTGGTCCTGCACCGTCGGCGCTCGCTGCCCTACCACGCCAACGGCATGATCCTCTTCGCGTACGACGCCGACGGCGTGCCGCTGCTGGAGAAGACGTACTACTCCGTGGGCGGCGGCTTCGTGGTCGACGAGGACGCGGTCGGCGCGGACCGTATCAAGCCCGACGACACCGTGCCGGCCCACCCGTTCAGCACCGGCGACGAGCTGCTGCGCCTCACGAAGGAGACCGGTCTGTCGATCTCCGCGCTGATGCTGGAGAACGAGAAGGCATGGCGCACCGAGGAGGAGATCCGCGCGGGCCTGCTGGAGATCTGGCGCGTCATGGAGGCCTGCGTCGCACAAGGACTGGGCCGTGAGGGCATCCTCCCCGGCGGTCTGAAGGTCCGGCGCCGGGCCGCGGCGGCGGCCCGGGCCCTGCGCGGCGAGGGAGACCCGGCGGGCCGCGCCATGGAGTGGGTGACTCTCTACGCGATGGCCGTGAACGAGGAGAACGCCGCGGGCGGCCGGGTCGTCACCGCGCCGACCAACGGAGCCGCGGGCATCATTCCCGCCGTCCTGCGCTACTACCTCACCTTCGTGCCGGGAGCCGACGAGGACGGAGTGGTCCGCTTCCTGCTCGCCGCAGGCGCCATCGGCATGCTCTTCAAGGAGAACGCGTCCATCTCCGGCGCCGAGGTCGGCTGCCAGGGCGAGGTCGGCTCCGCCTGCTCGATGGCCGCCGGCGCCCTCGCCGAGGTCCTGGGCGGCAGCCCCGAACAGGTCGAGAACGCCGCCGAGATCGGCATGGAACACAACCTCGGCCTGACCTGCGACCCGGTCGGCGGCCTCGTCCAGATCCCCTGCATCGAACGCAACGGCATGGCCGCGGTCAAGGCCGTCACCGCCGCCCGGATGGCCCTGCGCGGCGACGGCCGCCACCACGTGTCCCTCGACAAGGTCATCAAGACCATGAAGGAGACCGGCGCCGACATGAAGGTCAAGTACAAGGAGACCGCCCGCGGCGGCCTCGCCGTCAACGTCATCGAGTGCTGAAAACGGAGGCGGACGGAGCAGGAGAAGGGGCCGCAGCCATGCTCATCGACACCTACGGTCGCGTCGCCACCGACCTGCGGGTCTCGCTCACCGACCGGGTCAACGTCTCGCTGGACACCCTGCGCTCTGGCGTCTTCAGGGCCCTGACCCGGCGTGACCGCCACCACGAGGTGGTGGAGGGCCCGGCGGCGGCCGGCGCCGCCGGGCTCACCCCGGTGAAGGTCAACACCGTCCTGATGCCCGGCTTCCATGACGACGAGGCACCCGAACTGCTCGCCTGGGTCCTGGAGAACGACTATGCACGCCGGTTCATCGAGCAGATGCCGCTCGACGCCCAGCACGGCTGGAAGCGCGACGGCGTGATCACCGCCGGGCACGGCCCGGAGAGTCTGCGTACCCGCTTCACGCTCACCCGGGAGCCGGACGAGGCACGTGGCTCCGCGCCCGCCGAGCGCTGGATCCTCCACGGCGGCCCGGCCCGGGTCGGCGTCATCGCCTCCGTCCCCCGCCCGTTCTGCGGCGCCTGCGACCGCACCCGGCTCACCGCCGACGGCCAGGTGCGCACGTGCCTGTTCGCCCGGGAGGAGTCCGACCTGCCCGCAACGCTGCGCTCCGGGGGCCGGACGAGGAGATCGCGGGGTCGTGGAAGCACGCGATGTGGGAGAAGAAGGCCGGCTCCGGACTCGACGAGCCGTCCTTCCGGCAGCCCGACCGGCCGATGTCGGCCATCGGGGGCTGACGCCCGAGCCCGCAGGGGGAACGACGTCCACCGACAGAACTGGGAGTGAGGCCATGGGACGGGTCACCGAGCGACGGCGCGTGCTGCGCATCCGGGACGGTGCGCCGAGCACGCGCCCGGACACCCTGGTGGCGGAGGAGCCACTGGAGATCCGGCTCGGCGGCAAACCGCTGGCCATCACCATGCGCACGCCCGGGGACGACTTCGCGCTCGCCGCCGGATTCCTGGTGAGCGAGGGCGTCGTGAGCCGGGCCGAGGACGTGGCGAACATCGTGTACTGCGCGGGCGCCACGCAGGACGGCTCGAACACATACAACGTCGTCGACGTACAGCTCGCCCTCGGTGTACCGCTGCCCGACATCACCCTCGAACGGAACGTGTACACCACGTCGTCGTGCGGGCTGTGCGGCAAGGCCAGCCTGGACGCCGTACGGACCACGGCGCGCTGGCCGATCGCCGACGCACCCCCGGTCCGGTTCACCCCGGAGCTGCTGGCCGCCCTGCCCGACCGGCTCCGGGCCGCGCAGCGGGTGTTCGACCGCACCGGTGGACTGCATGCCGCCGGGCTGTTCTCGCGGGAGGGCGAACTGCTCGACCTGCGCGAGGACGTCGGCCGGCACAACGCCGTCGACAAACTGATCGGCCGCGCGCTGCGCAACGGCCAACTGCCGCTGTCCCGGGCCATCCTGCTCGTGTCGGGGCGGGCCTCCTTCGAGCTGGTGCAGAAGGCGGTCATGGCGGGCATCCCCGTGCTGGCGGCGGTCTCGGCGCCGTCCTCCCTCGCCGTGGACCTGGCGGCGGAGACGGGGCTCACGCTCGTCGGCTTCCTGCGCGGCGGCTCCATGAACGTGTACGCGGGCGAGCAGCGCCTCGACCTGTGTGCCGGAGCCATGCCCGGGGGACCGGCGAGGTGAGCCAGTACAGGACCCAGCTCGAAGAGCTTCGGCACAGCCGCACCCCCGGCAGCACACTGGTCGCTCCGCCCTGGTCGCGGCCACCTGGCGCCCGTCGCCGCCCCCGCCGCGTCGCCATGCTCAGCGTGCACACCTCTCCGCTGCACCAGCCCGGAACCGGCAACGCGGGCGGCATGAACGTCTACATCGTCGAGCTGGCCAAGCGGCTTGCCGCCATGGACATCGAGGTGGAGATCTTCACCCGGGCCACCTCCGCCGCACTCCCGCCCAGCGTCGAACTCGCGCCCGGCGTCCTCGTACGGCACGTGGCCGCCGGACCCTACGAGGGCCTGGCCAAGGAGGACCTGCCGGCCCAGCTCTGCGCCTTCACGCACGGCGTGACGCAGGCCTGGGCCGGCCACTACGACCTCGTCCATTCCCATTACTGGCTCTCCGGCCACGTCGGCCGCCTCGCCGCCGAGCGCTGGGGCGTCCCGCTCGTCCACGCCATGCACACCATGGCCAAGGTCAAGAACGCCAACCTGGCCGACGGCGACACCCCTGAACCCGCCGCCCGCGTGCTCGGCGAGACCCAAGTCGTACGGGCCGCGGACCGGTTGATAGCCAACACCGAGAAGGAGGCGGAGGAACTGCTCCGCCACTACGACGCCGACACCGGCCGGGTCGCGGTCGTCCACCCCGGTGTCAACCTGGAGCGCTTCCGCCCCGACGCCCGGGGTGTCGAGGCCGGTCGGGCCGCGGCCCGGTCCCGCCTCGGCCTCGCGCAGGACGCGCTGATCCTCCTGTTCGCGGGCCGGATACAGCCGCTGAAGGCGCCCGACGTCCTGCTGCGCGCCGTGGCCCGGCTGGTGGCGGAGCGACCGTGGCTGCGTGAGCGGATCGTGGTGCCGGTCGTGGGCGGACCCAGCGGCAGCGGCCTGGCCAAGCCGGAAGGGCTGCAGAAGCTGGCGGCCCGCCTCGGCATCTCCGACGTCGTGCTGTTCCGGCCGCCGGTCGGCCAGGACCGGCTCGCCGACTGGTACCGGGCGGCGTCCGTCCTGGTCGTGCCGTCCCACAGCGAGTCCTTCGGTCTGGTGGCCGTCGAGGCACAGGCCTGCGGCACCCCGGTGATCGCCGCGGAGGTCGGTGGCCTGCCGGTGGCCGTACGGGACGGGGTGAGCGGCGTACTCGTACCCGGGCACGATCCGGCTGACTACGCACGGGCGTTGTACGGTTTCGCCGACGACCCGGCCCGCTCCGCCCGGATGAGCGAGGCCGCGGTCCGGCATGCCCGGTCCTTCGGCTGGGCCACGGCCGCGGCGGCGACGGCGGACGTGTACACGGCGGCCCTGTGGGCGCGCGGGCCGCACCGAATCCCCGCAACAGGTGACCATTCCGCGTAGGGCCCTGGTGGACGAGTCGGGCGAGCTCAGGCGACGGGTGTCGGATCACTGCCGACCGTCCTCGCCAGGAGCTCACCAGCCGTCTCCCGCGTGATCACCAGCCGTGACAACCGTTCGCGCTCAGCCTCCAGCCGCATCGCCAACTCCACGACCTGAGCCTCGAGTTGCTGTGGGCCACCGGCCGACCATGAGCGGCGAGTTCTTCGCTCACCCGACCACAGCCGGTGGCGTTCGTAGACGGTCTTGGACGAACTTGTAGGTGAGGAAGGCCAGGCCGTCACCGATGGTTTTGGCGTCGACCAAGCGCATGGGTTTCTTGCCGCTCACCGAAGGCGAGATCGCTCAGCTCAAGGCCGTTCGGGCCGCCTGCCCCGAGCTGGAAAAGGCGCATCAACCAGTGCGTGACTTCGGGCAGATGCGCACCTTGCGCACCAGCGCTGTGCTGCCAGACCGGATCAACGACGCCCGCACCGTTCAGCCCCCCGGCATCACCGGCTGCGCCCGCGGCTTGACCTGCGATCTGGAGGCCGTGGCTGCCGGGCTCACCCTGCCCTGGAACTCAGGAGGCACCGAAGGCGCCGTCAATAGAATGAAAAGGGTCAAGAGACAGCTATACGGCCGAGTTGGATGTGAACTACTCCGCAAGATGATCCTGCTTCAGTGCCCCTCCGCGACCGCTCCCCAAGATCTGCGCCAGAGCCGTTCAGCGGCCCCGGGGAACGGTGTGAACTGGCCCCTGGGATGCGGTTGTTGTCGCGACCGGGCCTCGGCATGATGGATGCCGCATGCCGTGAATCGACGCTGACCATCGCCTTTCCGTGATGAGGCCCAGCCGGGATCCACGTCGCGATATAGCGTTAGTCTCCTACTCGCGCCGCTACCTGCGTCGCGCAGAGACGTTCGACAGGACTAGGACGGAAGCATGTCGGGAGAGATTTCGCCCACCGGGAAGCGCTCCGGCCCCGGCTCGTCGCCCGAGCTGCGAGCCTCTCATGCGGACCGGGACCGGGTGGTGGATGTGCTGCGTATCGCGGCGGGGGACGGCCTGCTGACCGCGGACGAGTTGGACGAGCGCCTGGAAACTGCCCTGTCGGCGCGGACTCTGAGTGAACTGACCCCGCTCACCGCTGACCTGCCGCCCGTATCGGCTACGGTCGGCGTGACGGGAGCAGAGGTCAAGGACATAGTTCGGATCGAACAGGTCCACAGCGGCGCGGTCGAGCGCGTAGGGCGCTGGGTGGTACCGCGGAGGCTGGAGCTCGCGGTGACGTTCTGCGAGGTGACGCTTGACTTCACTGATGCAGTGATCACGCACAACACCTTGCGGATCGACGTGGCCATGACGGGGAAGACCCTGACGCTGGTCACGAGGCCGGGCATCGTGGTCGATACTGATGGTCTGCAGCTGGCACACAGCAGGGTCAAGTACCGTCAGACTCCGACGAATCCTGATACACCGGTCACTCTGCGAGTGGAGCTGGTCGGTCAGAAGGCCCACGGCCGCGTGGTGGTGCGGCCCCCGCGTCGGACGTTCGGGCAGTGGCTGCTGCGCAGGCCCGCGTCCCTTTCTGTAGACGCTTGACTCGATCGTTGTGAACTGCCGGCGGGGCGGTCGCTGAGGTCTCCCAAACTGGGCGACGATCGGGCATTGCGGGCACCGGCTTCGTCGTTGCCCATGCGACCGCTGCCCCGCGCCGTGCCCGCTACCGCGCGAACAACACCTCACCCCCGACCAGCACGCCCACTACCTTCGCGCTCGCCGGCTGCCAGCACTGACTTCGGCAATCAATGGCGGGATGTCGGTTCTCTTGCCCGGCTGGGCGCGCAGCTTGGCAAACCGGCACAGCGGATCGGCCTGTCCACGACGGCCCAGCCGGTCGAGGAGGTGAGCACCTTGCTCTCCGGCGAGCAGCCGGTCGAGATCGTGCGGCCGGCGAACCAGACATCGGTCCGGCCGCCGGTGGAAGTCTCGGTGGCGGACATGGTCACGCTTGGCCTCGCGCTGGCCGCGCACCCGGACGACTTTCCCGCCGCCGTCAAAGAATACGAATGCGAGATGTGCGAACGCACCTGCATTGCCGGCCGGCAGTCCGCGCACGTGCAGGAAATCCTGGCGTCGCCCGACGCCAGCCGGAAAATGCTTGCGTTCTTCCAACCTGGCTGAATGCAACCGAATACGACCAGGCAACCGGCCGCCCAGCCAGCGCGATCACCCTCAGTTCGGGTCCCTCGGTTGTCTCACAGGACGTCACGCGACATGAGTCCCATCGCGGACTTCGTCGCCAAACACGCCACCTGACCGAACCAGCCCCGGTCGTCCAACCCCAGCCCGTCGGCCGCAGCGCCCCCGACACGGCCACCACGGCCGTGCAGGCGGCGCGTCCTCAAGCGTCCGTCGATCCGCCCAGGATGACCGCAGACGCGGTGGCGTTCAGCGCGGAGTCACCCAGCCCGGCGCCCAGGTCCCGGCGGCGTCGTGGTCGGCCGCTCTGGCGGCGAGGTGGGCGCGGAGGGTGGCCAGCGCTGGGTGGGGGTTGTCGCGGTGCCAGAGGAGCGAGTGCGGGTAGACGGGCGTCGGGTCGGTCACCGGGATGCGGCGCAGGCCGTGGTCGGCGGGCCAGACGAGGCGGGTCTGCTCGCCCATGAAGGTGGCCAAGGCCGGGGTGTCGGCGATGGTGTCGAGGAGTGCGTCGGAGCCGAAGTTGGGGCCGGTCGCCTCGATGGTGAGGCCGAACTCGGCGACGAGGTCGTCGTAGTAGGCGGCCCACTCGGTACCGGGGACGATGCCGGGCATCCAGATCCGGTGTCCGGCGAGCTGAGCGACGGTCACCGACCGGGCGCCCGCCAGCGCGTGGACGGGGCCGGTGAGGAGCTGGAGCTGCTCGTCGAGCACCCGGACGGACTCGATGTTCTCGGGAAGGGGCCGGCCGGGCACGGCGACGGCGCGGAAGGACGCGTCGATCGCACCGGACCGGATGGCGGCGACGGCCGTCTCGATGTCGAACAGCCACACCACGTCGAGCTCGATCTCGGGGTGCGCGCGGTGGAATCCGCGCATCAGGCCCGACGCCGCGCTGCGCGAGGCGATCACGTCGACGCGCAGCGGACGGCGGCCGGTGCGTACGGACGCGACTGCGCGCTCGGCGACGCGGAGCAGCTCGCGCGCGTGGGGCAGGAACGCCTGCCCGTCGATGGTGAGCTCGGCGCCGCGCGCGGTGCGGGTGAACAGCCGCACGCCGAGGTTGCGCTCCAGCGCGGCGATGCGCTTGGAGACGGCCTGCTGAGTGACCGCCAGCTCCGCGGCGGCCTCCTGGAACTGCCCCGCGTCGGCGGCGGCGACGAAGGTCCGGACGGTGTCGAGGTCCATGCCGATACCCTATGGACACAACTGTTGGTTGTGGCCGACGGCTCTGCAGTTGTTTGATCCCTCGTTGCGGTGCTCGCTTTGATGGTTCCGATCGCGGATCGGTTGTGCGGGTGAGTTACGGGGGGTGTCGGGCATGAGGAGCGGGCACCGGCTGGGACATCTGCGCGGAGATCTGCGCGGACATCGGCTGGGGCGGCGGTTCGGGTGGCTCTGGGGCGCGTACGGGACCAGCGCGCTCGGCACGTGGCTCGCCTTCGGCGCGTTCCCGCTGATCGCCATCAGGGTGCTGCACGCGGGACCGGCCGAGGTCGCCGCGCTCTCCTCCGTGGGGTCTGCGGTGGGCGCGGCCGCGGCGGTGCCGCTCGGCCCGTGGGTGGAGTTCCGCCGCAAGCGGCCGGTGCTGATCGCGATGGACCTGGTGCGATTCGCGGCGCTGCTGACGATCCCCACCGCGTTCGCACTCGGCGTGCTCACCTTCCTTCAGCTCCTGCTGGTCTCGGTCGTCGTCGCGGCGGCCGACATCACCTTCCGCGCCGCCTCCGGCGCATACTTGAAGACGCTGCTGCCGGCCGAGGACCTGCTCGTCGCCAACGCCCGCTTCGAGTCCACGGCCTGGACGACCACGATCATCGGACCGCCGCTGGGCGGCGCCGCGATCGGGCTCCTCGGTCCGGTGGCGACGGTGGTGGCCGACGCGGTCAGCTACCTGCTCTCGGCCCTGGGCATCCGCGCGACGGGCGGGCACGAGCCGCGGCCCGAACGCCGGGAGGCCGCGCGCATGCGGGCCGGGGACCTGCTCGACGGCTGGCGGTACATCCTCGCCGACGCGACGCTGCGCCCACTGTTCTTCAACACCACCCTCTTCAACGGCCTGGTGATGGCCGCCCAGCCGCTGCTGGCCGTCCTGATGCTCGGCCGACTCGGGTTCACACCGTGGCAGTACGGCCTCGCCTTCGCCGCGCCCTCGATCGGCGGGCTGCTCGGTTCACGGCTGGCCCGACCGCTCGTCACCCGGTACGGGCAGCACCAGGTCCTGGTCGTGGCCGGGACGCTGCGCGCGCTCTGGCCCATCGGCCTGGCCTTCCTGGGGCCGGGCACCGGAGGGCTGCTGCTGGTCATCGGCGTCGAGCTCGGGCTCATCTTCTCCTGCGGGGTCTTCAACCCCGTCTACACCACCTACCGCCTCGAACGCACCGCGACCGACCAGGTCACCCGCACGCTGACCGCCTGGGCGGTGACGACCAAGGCCTCGACCGCCCTCCTGACGGCCGTCTGGGGCGTGCTGGGCAGCCTGCTCGGCCCGCGTACAGCCATCGGCCTCGCCGGCGTGCTCCTGCTGGCGACCCCGCTGCTGCTCTCCCGCCGCGCGGCAGCACATCTCCCCGAGTCGGAGCCGGCACCGAACCGCACCTGACGGGCCGCCACGGCCCTCACCGCGACCGGGCTGCGCCGCCCTTCTTCGGAGCGGCCCCCCTCCGCGTGCAGCTCGAAGATGAGCGCGACGGCCTCCGCCGCGGCCGGCGGGGGTCACGGCGCGGCCCATCGTGGCTCACGTGCCCAATGTGCTTCAACAGCCCCCGGATAGTTGTGCGGCACGTACGGCGCACAGCCTCTTGCCTCACATACCTGAAGCCTTCTGCCCAGACAACCAGCGCTCTCACTCCGGTGCCGACGCCCCACCTATGACCAGCTCTACGCGGAGGCCCGCCGCCGCAACATCCGCGGCCGCTCGTCGATGAACAAGGCGGGACGCAAGCGCAAGCTCGGGAGCTGACACCGACGAGCAAACCCCCGGCCCCACTCGAACGGCCGAGCGTCTTGGCGCCAGGACGCGTGGTCAGAGGGGCTGGAGCCGGGTGTGCAGGAGGCAGAATTCGTTGCCTTCCGGGTCGGCCAGGGTGTGCCAGTTCTCGGTGCCGGTCTGGCCGACGTCGGCGGGCCTGGCACCGAGGGCGAGCAGCCGTTCCAGCTCGGCGTCCTGGTCGCGGTCGGTGGCATTGACGTCGATGTGCAGTCGGAGCCTCCCGGTCCGCGGGTCGCTGCTGGGGCTGAGGACGAGGGTGGGCTGCGGGCCGCCGAAGCCGGCGCCGGGCGGCCCGATCTCGATGCTTCCGTCCTCCTCCCGGCCGAGTTCGACGTAGCCGAGGACCTCGCTCCAGAATGCGGCGAGCCGGTCGGGGTCGGCGCAGTCGATGACCAGTTCACTGATGCGGCATGCCATGCCCGTCAGTGTACGTAGACAACCCGCGAGCTGATCGCGCCGCTGGAGCGGTCAAGTCATCGACTCCAAAGCTTAGTTCGGAGAAGGTTTCTGCCGCGCCCACGCGGTCGCCTTCGCTGTCCCCGCCCTCCAGTCCGCCTTCTTGAAAGCCCATCACCCCGCCGTGCTGTATGCGGGGCTGCTGGAACACGACCCCGGATGTGACCGCGCCGGGTCATCGTCGCCGACGCGCGCCGCCACGACGTACCCGTGCTGCCCGTCGACGTCAATCACTCACGGCCGCAGCACAGTGTGGAGGAGACGCCGCAGGGGTTCGGAGTCCGGCCGGCCCTGTCCACGGTCAAGGGCATCAGCACGGACGAGGTCGCCCGTATGGTGGCCGGCCAGCCCTACACCGGCCTGCAGGACCCGTGGCAGCGCGCCCGCCCGTCGCCGCCGATCTCTCTTCGGGAAGCGACGGCCCGGCGTCGGGCGGCCCGAATTCGTCGTGCCGAGTGCTGCGGCGCTGGTACACCGTGACCCGGCGGCCGTGCTCGTCGGATTCGGAGCAGCGGACGAAGTACGCCTGCAGGACGCGCTGTTTGGCCCGGTCGCGATGTGTGGGGGCGGATGGCGCGCTCTCGTCGCTGACGACGACGATGCGGTGTACGGCCAGCATGGCGTCCGCTATCTGCTGTGGAGTGCCCTCCACGCCGTTCAAGGTGCCCGATTCCAGCGGGCCGCGGACCAGCGCCAGGTCGTGGACCCCGGTGAATTCGGCGGGCGAGACAAGGGCGGTGTCACGACGGGCTGCGGGGATGTACAGCACCCCGTCGCCCGCCTCATGGACCGCAGCGACCATCTTGGCCGTGGACAGTACGTCATCAACTCGGCTGGCCGCACTGTGCAGTGACAGTTCGACGGGATGCAGCCCGAGAAAGGTGAGAGCCATGACCGCGACGATCAGTCGGCAAGGCGGCGCGTGCAGGCGGTACGCGAGTGCGCGGAGCGCCGCGCCGATGAGGAGGGCGAGCCCGAGATAGCTGAAGAGGACGTAGCGGGAGAGGTAGACGGGATGGGCCAGGGAGACGGCGAGCAGCAGGAGTGGAGGAAGGACAAGCAGGGGCAGGGCAAGCACGGTGAGCGAGAGCCGAGTGCCGTTGGGCGTGCGGTGCTCGCGGCTCGGACGTGCGAGCCATGCGCAGAGTGCGCCCGCAAGCAGTGTTGATAAGAGGCCGAACAGGGTGCTCTGGCTGATCGGAGGGATCCAGGCGACCTGCCCCGACTGCGCCGTACTGGCCATGACGAGGGGCAGCGTGCCGATCACGGCGGCGGACGAGGCGACTGCCCAGCGCAGGACGGTCCCTCTGGGCGGGCGGGCGAGGGCAATCGTCACTGCGTGTGCGAACAGCACAAGGAGCGAGAACCAGTTGAACAGTGCGCCTGCCAGAACAGCCATGCTGTACGCAAACCAGTGGCCGGCGCCCGGGCTGTCGACTGCCTCGACCAACAGCCGGCAGGCGAGGGCGACGCAGGCCGCGACCAGTGCGTAGGGGCGTCCTTCCTGCGCGTGCTGCTGGACGGCGGGGATCAGGGCGAAAGCCAGGCCCGCGGCCAGGCCCGTGTACCCGTCGGCCAGTCGGGTGCCCAGGAGAGTGATCAGGGTGGCAGCGCCGGCCATGGCCAGGACGGAGGGCAGTCGTAGAGCGAGGAGGCTGTCACCGAAGACGGCGAAAATACCGTGCATGAACAGGTAGTAGAGGCCGTGGACGACATCGATCCGGTCCAGCATGTGCCAGATTTCGGGAACGGTCCTGTGGGCCACCTGCCACGTTGCCGCCTCGTCGCGCCACATGCTGTTCTCGCGCCTGATCCCCCACAGGCCAAGGAGAAGGGTGAGGGCTGCCGGACCGGCAGCACCGATTGAGTTTTTGGGCATGACAAGTTCCTGGATCGACGTGAAGGAGGAGTTGAGCAGAACGCCAGGCAGTCGCCGGACGATCCTGATCACTTGCAGGACGTTAGGCGGCGGAAGGGATCGAGGTCGTCACCTGCGATGACGACCAAGCGGGCCCGCCGTAGGAACGACGGCGGCCCCGGATACGGCCGGTGGACGTAGTCCTCAGGTGCCAGGCCGACCGGGAACTGCAGGGGGATATCAACAGCGAGCCTCATCGAGACAGCGCCGCAGCAGCCCGACCTGGTCGAAGGCGGCCCGCCGGGCGCCCATGCACGAGATCGTTCAGGCTGTTCCGTAACTGTGGAACGAACCCAAAAGCCTCTCGAAGCTCCGCTGACCAATCGCTGCCACGGGTCACCCTGGCCTGCACCGAACTTCCAGTCAACGATCTAGTGTGCCCCGCTCGGGGACGACGCCTACGGTGTGCCGGGAAGCCGGACCGTGATGAGGAGACCGCCGGCGGGGCGGGGGACGAAGTCGAGCGTCCCGCCGTGGGCGCGGACGATGCTGTGCACGATGGCCAGGCCGAGGCCGACGCCGGCGTGTTCGTCGGTGCGTACCCGTTCCGTTCCGCGCTGGAAGGGTTCGGTGAGGGTCGGTACCAGTTCCGGTGGCACTGGATGGCCCGTGTTCTCGACCCGCAGCACGCTGGTGTCGTGCTGTGCTTCGGTGTGGACCGTCACGGTGCCGCCGGCGGGGAGGTTGTGGACGATGGCGTTCTGGACGAGGTTCGTCACCATCCGCAGCAGGAGCTCCGCGGAACCGCTGGTCTGGGCCGCCCCGCCGGTGAGGTCGAGCGTGATCCGGCGCTGTTCGGCGAGGGGAAGCAGCGTTTCGGCGGCTTCTTCGGCGATGAGGGAGAGGTCGACGCTCTGGGGGGTGAAGTTTCCGCGGTCGCTGCGGCTGAGCAGCAGGAGGGCCTCGGTGAGGTCGATCGCGCGCGTATTGACAGCGTGTAGGCGTTCGATGAGTTCGCCCCGGTCCCGCGTGGGGTCCTTGCGGGCGACGTCGAGGAGCGTCCGCGAGATGGCCAGCGGGGTGCGCAGTTCGTGGGAGGCGTTCGCGGCGAACCTCTGCTGTTCGGCGACGTGCGACTCGAGTTGTTCGAGCATGGTGTCGAACACGTCGGCGAGTTCACGGAATTCGTCCTGGCGGCCTTCCATGCGAATCCGGTGGGACAGCGATCCGTTCCCGGCCGTCCGTGCCGCGGTCGTGATCTGTGTGAGCGGTGCGAGCATCCGGCCGGCGAGGATCCACCCCCCGACGAGGCCGAACACGAGCAGGAAGACCATCGCCACGGCCGCGGCGGGGGCGAAGGTGCGCACAAGGAGGTAGCGGTTGGGCGAGATACCCAGAAGGCCCTGGGAGTTGTCGGGTACGTAGCGCAGCAGGAACACCCACACCACGGCCAGCAGGAGAGCGCCGGCGACGGCGAGGAACCCGGCGTAGCTGAGGGTGAGTTTCAGTCGGGCGCTGAGCCCCGGTCGTCTATGCATGCCTGCTGCCGGGGCGGGTGGTGTCGGGGCCGGTGTCGATGCGGTAGCCGACACCTGGCACCGTGGCGATGATCCATGGTTCGCCGAGCCGTTTGCGCAGTGCGGAGACGGTGATGCGGGCGGCGTTGGTGAAGGGGTCGGTGTTCGCGTCCCAGGCCCGCTCCAGTAGCTCTTCGGTGCTGACGACACCGCCTTCGGCGGCGACGAGGACTTCGAGCACGGCGAACTGTTTGCGGGTGAGCGCGACGTAGCGTCCGTCGCGGAAGACCTCCCGGCGGAAGGGGTCGAGGCGCAGGCCCGCGATCTCGCGGACCGGGGGCCGGGCGTACGCGCGTCTGCGGTCGAGCGCCCTCAGCCGCAGGACGAGCTCCCGCAGCTCGAACGGTTTGGTGAGGTAGTCGTCGGCGCCGAGCTCGAACCCGGAAGCCTTGTCGTCGATCCGGTCGGCAGCGGTGAGCATGAGGATCGGGATGCCACTGCCGGAGGCTACGATGCGCCGGGCGACCTCGTCGCCGGAGGGGCCGGGGATGTCGCGGTCGAGGACTGCGAGGTCGTAGGAGTTGACGCTGAGCAGTTCCAGGGCGGAGTCGCCGTCGCCGGCGATGTCGGCGGCGATCCCCTCCAGCCGCAGACCGTCACGGACGGCTTCGGCCAGGTAGGGCTCGTCCTCCACGATCAGTACGCGCATGTCTGAAGCCTAAGCAGCACTACATATCGCCGACGTATGCAAAGGCATATGCAAAGACATATGCAAAGACATGTGCACACCGGACACGCGACTCAGCCTGCCGGTGCCGGCACGGGGCGGGGCTGGTCCGACGGCGCTTCCGTCGCGGTGCGCCACCAGCGGCGCGACGCCAGCGCGGCCAGCACGGCGCCGGCGGCGTTGACCAGTACGTCGTCCACGGAGGACACCCGGTCAAGGCGCAGGACGTACTGTGCGGTTTCGACCAGGACCGAGCAGCCCGCCCCGAGCGCCAGGATCCGCGGCACGGACGCCAGCGCCGCGAACCGCATCGGGGCGAAGAACCCCAGCGCCGCGAAGACCAGCAGGTTGCCGACGATCCCGAGCGGCCCCATCGTGACCAGGTCCCGCAGCGGTACCAGGCTCACCCGGTTGGGGACGGTGCCGGCCCCGGCGCCCGGCATCATGGTCAGCCATAGGAACGGCACCGTCCCGTGGACCATGCCCACCTCGGCCAGCGACATCCGCCACGCCGATGTGACACCGGCAACGCGCCGACGGCGCGCCAGAGCCCACACCACCAGTGCGGCCAACGGCAGCGCGACCAACGTCATGAGCACCACACCGTTGAACGTGTCGAAGCAGCCGTGCCACCGCCCGGCCATGCACATCGGAGCGGACATCATGAGCGGCCGCCGCACGACGAACACGGCGCTCGCCATGCCGAGGATCGCCAGGCCGAAGAGCACGATCCTGCGCGTGCGGCGGGGCGATGCCGACAGCGATGCGTTGTGGTTCATGCCCCCATTGGAGACGGCGGGCTGTTGCGGTGACGTATGCGATTTTCGATACGCCCGCGATACACGGAATCCCCGGCATCAAGGAACTGGCGCAGGCTGGCAGTGAGATGGTCCCGCCGCTGGTGGTAGCGCCAGCCCAGAGTGAACAAGAGCAGGGCAGGAGGCAACAACCCGATCGGTGAGCGACTGGCACGTCACGTTCAAGGTCCCCGGCCCGGTAGACCGCGCCACCAAGTAGAGAGGGAACGGGAGACGTCTGGCCCAGCTCTTGCTGGACCAGACGTGGGAAGGTTCCGGGCCCACCCGGAGCCTCCGTGAGTCCGTTACGTCGCCGGGCGGCTCTCCAACTCCCGCCGCCTGGCAGCCAGTGCCCTCGCCAATACCTTCGCCCGGTAGGGGTTCGCGACGCCGAGGGCTGTCGCCACTGTCACCGCCTCGTCCAACAGCGCCAGCCGTTGCCCCGGCATCTCCCGTACCAGAGGTGAGGCGCTGGCCTCCACCAGGACGTACGCCAGCTTTGACCCGTACACCTCCGGCTCGACCTGTGTGAGAAGGCGGTAAATCCACAGCCCCTCTGCACCGCGCACCACCCGTCGATTGGCGCTGAGTAGCTTGACCCTCGCCAGCACAACCATGTCCTGATCCACCGATCCCCCTTCATTCCCCTACTCCCGACCCGCGCCCGTCGCACGACGAGACAGCACAGCGAACGCGCCGGCAACCGAGAGCGGATGCCGGCACGAACGCCGGAGAGTGGATGACGACGAGTCTGCGGGGGGACCAGCACCTGCGACAAGCCCGAACGGACGTGCGCTCCGTCCTACCGCAACGGCCTCCGAGCAGGCATGATGGACCTGACACTCACCCAGGCTCGGCCCGTGGACCGCCCGTCTTTGGAGGCGCACCTCCCGCGGAGCACCTGAACGAGCCTGAGCTCTCCACCTGCTCGCTCAGATGTTGGACGAGGCCGGACCTCGGCGACACCGGCCGCGCCGACCAGCTCATCACCGAAGGCGAACACCCGCTGCCCGGCCGCTGGAGCGGGCGTGCGCCTTCGGCGCAGAACCTGGCATCTCGCGACGACCTTGACCAGCTCATGGGCCGCCGGCCCATGCTGGTCGCTCTGAAGACCGGCCACAACAGATTCGGCGAGGTCATTGATCGCTTGCTTTGGAACGACAGCCCGTTGCCCCAGAAATGATCCGTCTGGCTTGGCGCCCCGGGAGTAGGAGAGAGGGGGCCAAGCCACTCGTCTGGCGAGGACCCCATCCGACGTTGTTGTACTGCCGGCCGGGGCCATCCGAGTGTGCTGCGGCTGTGTCGGGCGGCAGTCGTCGAGCCGATTGACCATGCTGAGCGAGGACCAGCACCAAGCCGACGATGAGGGGTTAAGCATGCCGAACGACTCGGTCGCGCGCTTCCTGGCGGCCTTGGGACCTGACGACCGAGAGGCCGTAGCAGCCAAACCGAGGGAGGAGCAGGAGCGCCTCGCCGCGGCCTGGGAGCGGGAGTTGGAGGGCGACGACGAGCTCGACGTCCTCGACGAGGTGTCCCCGCCGGCGGCGGAGGCTGAGGCAGCTCGCCGCGTCCTTGGCCAAGTCCGCGACTAGACACCACCGATTCGCCGGGGGCACACGGGCGCAGCCTTCGACCGGGGGCCGGTCAGACTGCGCGGCTGCCTGGAGGCCACGAGCGGGCTTGGGCTGTCAACCGTCCGAGAGAGGACGAGATGGAGCCGGATCCGGAGTTCCGTGTACGTAGGGTCTACGATCCGCCGGAGCCGGCGGGGCGGGAGCTTACCCGGACCGAGGTTCCTCGCGACCCGCGCGACATCCTCGCGGAACTCTTCCGGATACGGCTTCGGCACAGCGACATCCTTCCGACCCGCCCCACGGGGCAAGCCAGTTCAGATGTCACCCGATCGTGCAGCAGACCCCGGCGCCGGGAAGATTGACGCTGGAGCAGGTGGCCGCCGACTTCGGTGTCCATGCGATGACGCTGTCCAAGTGGATGCGCCGTGCGGGCATCGACGACGGTGTGAAGCCCGGAACGACCACGCAGGAGAACACGGAACTGCGGGAGGCGCGTCGTCGAATCAAACTGCTGGAGCAGGAGAACGAGGCTGCGGCGGGTCGTGGCCTACCTGTCGCAGGCGAATCTGCCGGGAAAAGGATCTACCCGCTCGTGAAAGAACCGGCCTTCGCCTGGCTGCACCAGTTCAAACGACTCCGCATCCGCTACGAACGACGCGCCGACCTCCACCAGGGCCTGCTCGAACTCGCCTGCGGCCTCATCTGCCTCCGCCGCCTGCGTACCTCATCCTGAGACGGTCGCCGGTCCATGTGGTTTCAGAGCACATGCGGCCAGGCCGGCAGAGGCAGAGGCAGAGGCAGAGGTGAACCGGCCTACGGCTCGGCGAGCACGGCCAGGGTGTCGACCCCGACCCGGAACCAGGGTGCCAGCACGCTGCCTTGGAGCAGTGAGCCGGCCTGGCCCGAGGCATCCAGGGGAACTTGGCCGGAGATCGGGATCAGCGCACCCGAGCCGCCACGGCGTGGTTGTAGCCGTTGGCCGGAGGCCTGCCCTCGGGGCGGACGAGGTGGCGCACCGTCACGCTCTACCGCTCCGGGTCCCAGGCCACGAGCTGGTCGAAGAGACGTCGGTTGCCGTCGAGCTTCAGGGAGTCCAACGGAATACGGTCGTAGAGGGCGAGGACCAGCTCATTGGCCGTGCCTCGGGCGGAGGCGTCGGCCGCGTCCGGGTCCTCGTCGGCGGCGGTGGCGGGCATCGTGCCGGGTGTGGGCAGGCGGGCGGCCCGTGCGCCGTCGTCGGAGAGCCGGTTGCGCCAGGAGCGGCCCTCGGTGGCGTGGTAATCGACGGCAGCGGGCTCGTGCCGCCAGGCGACCGTCGTTGTGCAGATGGTGGACAGGAACTCCTCGACACCGTCGAGTGCCACCTCGTCCGGCAGCGGCTGCGGGGCGCCCAGGGTGAGCTGGGCGTCGTAGGTGTGCACCGCGATCTCGTGGAGCTGGCGTCGGGCGGCGGCAGCGCAGGTCTGCGGCGACTGCGACTTACCCCACCACGCCCAGCAACCGCGATCCGGGCCGGCCTCCCGCAGTGAGCAGGTCGGGGAAGTCCAGAGTGTTTTGCACTCCGGATATCTATCACTGTGCTCCGGCAACCGGACAGCGATTTTCATAGCCGACGCGGCTGGCGCGTGGCACGGGCCATGCGCCCTCGGATGATGCGGTGTCCTCATTCTGATCTCACCTCCCGGCTCTCACAGATCCGTGCGTAACGGTCTCCCGTTACACGGCTCTTGTCGTTCTGTTCGTCATGTCATCACGGCTGCGACGGTGCAGCGCCAGTGCGCGAACATGCGGGGGAATCGACGGGCGATCTCCGAACCGGCCGTAGTAATTGATCCAGCCGGCCACGACAGGGTTGATCCTGCGGGCAAGCTCCTTGAAGGAAAGATCGGTCATCCCGGAGAAGGAGGACCAGGAGATCTCGTGCAAGCAGCCGATTGATCAGCGGAGTAGGGGCGGGCGGTCGACACGCCGCGCAGCACCACCGCACGGGTCTTCATACCCGTACCTCCGGACGCGGGGCGCAGCGCAGCACGTCACGGCTGTCCAGCAGCGGGACGACCTTGCCGAGCACGATCTCCTGGAAGTGCGGGGTGGCGCAGTGCGCGGTGAAGTCGGCTTCCGAGACGTACTCCTCGTACAACAGGATCGCCCGCGGGTCCTCGGTGCCCTGGTGGACGCGGTAGGCGAGGTTGCCCGGCTCCTGGCGGGACGCGGCGGCCATGGTGTCGAGCAGGGGGAGGACGGTGTTCTCCTCGCCCTCTTTGGTGTGGTAACGGGCGACGACGACGTATGACATGGCGGCTTACTCCTGGGATGGCGCGGCAGGCCTCTTCAGAGCGGTGGGCGGAACCGGAGGCAGCTGGTCCCGGCGCAGGTGCCAGAGGCGGGGGTCGGACGTGGCAGCGGCAACGGACCCGAGGGCCAGTGCGAGCGCCACGTCCGAGGGGGTCTCCACGAAGCCCGCGGCGACCGACGGGGACATCGCGCGCAGTGCCTGCTCGTTCATCCGGGCGACGATCGGGGCGGGCATGATCTCGACCAGGTCCGGCGCCCCGCGCGAGACCGCGTCCGTGGAGCGGCGGAGATTGGACCGGTCGGTGACGAACACCTTCATCATCGTCAGCAGGCCGAGCGGCCGGCCCTTCTCTATCAGCGAGAGCCGGGTGCTGACCACGCCGTGCGCGCCCATGCTCTTGATGAACTCCAGCGCGCCCCGGTCCTGGGCCAGACCGGGGCTGCTGTCCACGTTCACGAACACGGTCTTCCCCGCACGGCACAGCGCCGGCACGACCTGGGGCAGCTGCCCCACCGTGAGCGACGCGACGATGCACACCTTGGCCGGTGCGGTCAGGAACTGCCGCAGCGGCTGGGGGGTGACGACCGACGCGATGACCGGGACCTCGGCCAGTGCGGAGGCCAGCCGGGCATCGATGGGGGCACCGGACCGGGACGGGGAAGGAGTCATGGCAAGGGCCTACCTGGGGTCGAGGGTCGGTGGCAGCTGAGGTCAGCTCAGCGGAGACGTACCGAAGCGGCTGGGAAGGCCCAGCTTGCCAGGGTTGAGGATGCCGGCCGGGTCCAGGGCGTTCTTCACCGCGACGAACGTCGCGAAGCCCGTCCCGAGGGATTCCTCCAGGTAGGGACCGCGCAGCAGGCCGCAGCCGTGGTGGTGGCTGAGCACCGCGGCGTGCTTGATGAGCACGGCGTTGGCCGCGTCCCACACCTTGCGGTACCAGTCGCGCCGTGACTCGGGCGCCACGTTTCCGCGGAGCGAGAAATAGACGCAGGCGCCGTCGGTGTACGCGTGGGACTGGTGGGCCGAGGCGGCCAGGGTGCCGTCCACCGCCTGAATCGCGGCGACGACCTCGTCGTAGATCAACGGGAGGTCGGTCCAGGACGCAGCCATCTCCAGGGTGTCGGCGACAAAGCCCGGACCCGGCTTGAAGCCGTCGGCGGACTTGCCGACCAACATCCGCTCGTCCAGCCAGCGCTCGAAGACGGCCTGGCTGTCCAGCTCGGGGCCGTACTCCTCGCAGACCTCCTTCGCCACCTTGACCGACGCGTCGACGATGGCCGGGTCGCCCTCGTCGGCGATGAGCAGGAGGTTGGTCTCCGGGTGGCCGAAGTGGGTGCCCGACTCCAGGGTGTCGTACAGCCGCAGGACGGCCGGGGTGGCACCGCGCTGCATGATCCTGCGGCAGGCGTCCAGGCCCTCCGCGAAGGTCTTGAAGCCGTACGCGGCGGCGCTCGCGTACTCCGGCAGCGGGTGAACCCGCAGCCGGGCCGAGATGATGACGCCGAGGGTGCCCTCGGAGCCGACGAACAGCTGGCGCAAGTCAGGGCCGATCGCGGCGCGGGCGTAGTCGCCGTATGTGGCCCGGGTGCCGTCCGCGTGCACGACGTCGACGCCGACGACCATGTCCTCGATCTTGCCGTACCGCGTGGAGAGCTGACCGGCGCCGCGGCAGGCGATCCAGCCGCCGACGGTGGAGACGGCGAACGCGGACGGCCAGTGGCCGGTGGTGACGCCGTACTCCTCCTGGAGCTGCTTCTCGAAGAGGTCGCCGAACATGCCGGCTTGGACGTCCACGATGTTCGACTCGGCGTCGAAGGCGATGATCTGGTTCAGCCCGCACACGTCCAGGACGACGCCACCGAAGACGGGGAGCGCGGCGCCGGTGACGTTGGAGCGGCCCGCCGAGGGGGTGACCGGGATGCCGGCCTCGTGGCAGATGCGCAGCACGGCCGCGACTTGGTCGGCGTCGGCCGCCTCGACGATCACGGCGTTCGGCGTCGCCGGACGGCCCTCGGTCTCGCCGATCATCGAACCGGCCCACCAGTCACGAGTCCGGGTGACGACCTCCTCGTGGGAGGTGTGCACCGCGTGCGCGGCCTCGCGCAGCGCCTCGACCACGGACTCCGGGACCTCGACCGGGTCGACCTGGAGCGCGGCCTCGCCGTCGCCGATCGGGGTGTTCTGCGCCCACTTGGCGACGCTGGGGGCGCCGACGGTGTAGTTGCCCCGGTTGAACGGGTGGGTGATGGTCTGACGGCTGATCATGCTGCTGCCCCTTCGAGAAGTACGGACTTTTCGTGACGGACGGCTGCGAGGTACTCGGCGACCGAGCGCTCGACCTCCGCCTCCGTGAGGTTCAGTTCCTGGCCGAGGATCGCGCCGACGGCCTCGGCGGCGTCGACGGAGGCGTCCCGGGCGAACAGCCGGGCGCGCGTGCGGCGGGAGAGGACGTCGTCGACCGACCGGGCCAGCTCGGCACGGGCCGCGTACACGACCTCCGCCTTCGTGTACGGAAGTCCCGCGACGATCGGCTCGGCCAGCGACGGGTCGTCCTGGATGAGGTCGCCGACGAAGCGGGCCTCGGTGCCGAAGCGTTCGCCCAGGTGCGCGGCGATGCCGCCGGACGCGGCGACGGCCTCGGCGTCGTAACCGGCACCGCCGAGGAGCGGCAGGTCGGTGGTGCGGCTCTTCCCCTTGCGGCCGAGGACCGTCATCACCTCGTCGATGACGAGCTCACCCATGTGCCGGCTGGTGGTGAGCTTCCCACCGGTCACCGTCACCATGCCGGTGCGGCCGACGGTGATGTGGTGGTCGCGGCGCATGTCGAGGGTGGCGCCTTCCTTGCCGCCGACCAGCGGACGCAGACCGCCGATGGAGCCGACCACGTCGTCCGGGGTGAGCTTCCCCTCGAAGGCGGTGTTGGCGCCCTCCAGCAGGAAGTCCATCTCCTCACGGGTGCAGTGCACGTCGTCGGGGGAGCCCTGGTAGTCCTCGTCCGTGGTGCCGAGCACGACGCTGTTGCCCCAGCGGGTGCAGGTCGCGCGGCGGGCTCGGCCGGGGATCGGCACGGTCACTGTGCAGTTGATCCGCACCTTGCCCCACGGCACGACGACGTGGACGCCCTTGGCGGGCCGTACCTGCGGCTTGTGACCGTCGTCCGCCTTCGCGTCGAGCTCGTCGGCCCACACCCCGGTGGCGTTGACGACGGCCCGCGAGCGGATGTCGATGGTGTCGCCGTCCGCCGAGACCCGGGCACCGGCCACCCTGCCCATCTGCATCAGCAGACCCTCGGCCCTGGCACCGTTGAGAACCGTCGCGCCGAGCGCGGCGGCGGTGCGGACGATCGTGAGGACGAGGCGGGCGTCATCGGTGCGGGCGTCGAAGTACATCAGCCCGCCCTTGAGGTTTTCGGCGCGCAGCGTCGGCGCCTGTGCGAGGACCTCGGGGACGGTGAGCCGCTGGTGGAGCCTGCCGATCCGCCAGCCGCCGACCAGGTCGTACGTCCACAGCAGACCTTCGAAGCCCTTGGCGAGGCGGGCGTCGAAGATGCCCTCCTTCTCCAGGATCGGGAAGAGGAACGGCAGCCGATGCACCAGATGCGGGGCGTTCTTGCGGAAGCGGTGACGCTCAAGGAGCGAGTGGCGGACCAGGTTGACGTTGCCCTGCTCGATGTAGCGCAGGCCGCCGTGCACCATCTTCGAGGACTTCGACGACGTACCGGATGCGAAGTCGTCCTTCTCGATGAGCGCGGCACGCAGCCCGCGCGAGGCGGCGTCGAGCACGGCATACGCCCCGGTGATGCCGCCGCCGATGACGAGCACGTCGTACGTGTCGTCGGCCAGCCGGTGCTTGAGGGCTGCCCGGTCAAGCAGCAGTGGCGTTCGGCGGGTCGCCGCGGCGCTGCGCCGCGGCTTCCGGGCGGGCATGGTGATCACAACATCAACTCCTGGTGTTTCGGTGCGGCGGCCGCGTGGTCGGATACGGGCGCCGGTGCGACGGCGAGGGGCCGTCAGCGGGGGGTGTGAGGTTCGGGGTCCTTCAGGGGGAGCAGTGCGGGGTCGTTCAGATGGGCGATCAGCACATCGCGCCAGGCGGTGCGCAGTTCGGTGCGCTCGGCCGTCGTGATCGACGGCTCGAAGACCCGGCCCTGAGGCTGCGCCTCGACGACCTCTTCGAGCGAGGACCACAGGCCCTGGGCGACCCCGGCCAGATACGCGGTGCCGCGCAGGCTCGCGGAGGCGGAGTCACAGACCCGTTCCAGCGGCAGGCCGGTCAGGTCGGCCTGAATCTGCATCAGCAGGTCGCTGCCGGAGACGCCGCCGCCGACCCGGAGCCGGGTGAACGGGGCGCCCATGGTGTCGACGACCCCGTCGATCAGGTCGCACACCGAGTGCGCGATCCCGTCGAGCACGGCGCGTGCGAGGTCGGCGCGAGTGGTGGCCAGGGTGAGCCCGGTGAGCGACGCGGTGGCCTCCGGGTGCCAGACCGGCGTACGGACCCCGGCGAACGCCGGGACGAGACGCGGGGTGCGGCCCGGCCGGGTGGGGACCCGGCCCGCTTCCTCACCGAGCTCTTTCGGCGACGCGAACAGGCCCAGATCGTCGCAGAGCCAGCGCAGCGTCGAACCCACGGTGGAGGTGTACGCCTCCAGGCTGTAGTGGCTGATGCCGCCCTGCCGCCGGCCGGGCTGGGCGAGCACCCCGGAGATGTCCGGCCGGGGCAGGGCGGGCGTGGTACCGGTCGCCGCGTCGACGAACGCGCCGGTCCCGTACATGCACATGCCCTGCCCGGCGTCGAGACCGCCGAGCGCGACGAGTGCGGCGTGCTGGTCGCCCATGGAGGCGGCCAGCGGGACGGCGATACCGAGGGCGGCCGGGTCGGTCGTGCCGAAACCGGTGTCGTCGGAGCGGAGTTCCGGCAGCAGGTCGAGGGGGAAGCCCAAGCGGCCGATCCATTCCTCGTCCCAGACGTGCCGCTCCAGCAGGTAGCCGCCGGTGGACGCGGCGTTGGTCGGGGTGGTGGCGTGTACGACGCCACCGGTGAGGCGCCAGATCAGCCAGGTGTCGACGGTGCCGAAGAGCAGCCGTCCCGCCCGGTGTGCCTCGGCCACCTCCGGGTGCGCGGCGATCTGCCGGGCCGCCCAGAGGAACGGGGCGCGGGCGCCGACCGGCCGGCCCTGCCGGGCCAGCAGGACGGCGTCCCACTCCGCCTCGTAGGCGGTGAGCTCGTGCGCATACCGGCGGTCCTGCCACACCACCGCGGGCAGCAGAGGCCGCCCGGTGACCCGGTCCCACAGCATCGCCGTGGCCCGCTGTGTGGACAGCGCGACCGAGGTGATCTCGATGCCCTCCTCGCGTGCCCCGCCGACGGCCCGGCGCGCCACCTCGACGGTGGCGGTCCAGATCTCCATCGGGTCCTGCTCGACCGAGAGGTCATTCGGATGGCTGACCTTGAGCGGCCGGTAGAACACCTCGTGGGTGGCGCCCGAGTCGAGCACGACTCCGGCCCTGGTGCCCGTGGTGCCCTCGTCGATGGACAGCACACCACGCCGTGGGGAGGCGCCGGGGAACGTCTGCGTCATGGCAGCCCTTTCATTCGAGCATCGCGAGCGAGCCGTGCGGAGGGATACGGAGGGGAGGGGACCTTCGCGCGGTAGCCAGGTCCGGCGGGGGGTCAGCGCGCAGTCACGGAGGGCGCCGCAGTGATGTCGCGGTCCTGGCCGGCGACCTTGTCGGGCGAGGCGGCCTTCGTCGGGTCCCACTTGATCATCAGGCAGGTGATCAGGCCGATCAGCGGTACGACGGACAACACCAGGAAGGTGCCGGCGAGTCCGAGCGAGTCCTTGATCTGCGGAAAGGCGTACAGGCCGGCGACACTGCCGAAGCTGCCGATCATCCCGGTGACGCCGGTGCCCAGGGCGCGGACGTCACTGCTGTAGGAGAGCGCGGCGATGGACTTGCCGTTGGCGCCGGGGCCCGCCGAGTGGCAGAGGATGAACAGCACCGGCAGCAGGAACGCCACGGCCGTGGGCACCTTCTCGAAGGTCAGCCCCATCGCCACCAGGGCCACGAAGACCCCGGCAAAACCGGCAGCGGAGCTGAGCCGCAGCCCGACGCGGCGGCCGAAGTACGCGGACAGCAGCCCGCCCGCAATACCGAAGGCATTGAACACCAGCGAGCCGATGGTGGCCTTCTCGAAGCTCTCGCCGAAGATCGCCAGGCTGATCAGCGGGAGGTACCAGCCGACCGCGAAATACTGCATCGACTGCCCGAGCGAGATCACCGAGGAGAGGATCGTGCGCGGCAGGTACTCGCCCTTGAACAGGAGCCCGGCCTGGCGGAACCCGATGGCGGGTGCCTCGGCTGCGGTGCGGGTCACCGCGTCGGGCGTACCGACGACGGCCTTGATCCCGTAGATCCGATCCAGGTTGGCGACGGACTCGTCCAGCCGGCCCTTGCTGGCCAGCCAGGTTGGGCTCTCCTTGAGCATCAGCGCCTGGCTCAGCAGCAGCGCGACGGCGACGACTGCGGCCGAGCCGACCGACCAGCGCCAGATGTCGGCGCCGACGTCCAGGTTGAAGAAGACCAGGGCCAGGGCGAGGTTGCTGGTGGTGGCGATGTACCAGACGGCTTGCCACAGGTTGAGCCGGCCGCGCAGCTTCGCGGGCGTGTACTCGGCGAGCAGTGCCATGGCGACCGCGAAGTCCATGCCGTACGCGACACCCACGAGGACCCGGCCGAGCCAGACGACGGTGAAGTCACCGGCGAACGCGGCGACCAGGCCACCCGCGATCGCAAACACCTTGGCGATGAGCAGCGGGGGAACGCGGCCGATGCGGGTGGCGAGCCAGCCACCGAAGGGGTTGAAGATGATCGCCAGCGCCGGGGCAGTGGCCGTGAGGATCGAGACTTGGGTGGTGGTGAGCTCCATCTGGGACGTCATCGGTCCCAGACCGGCGCTCAGCGCCGCGTTCGAGTAGGCGTCGAGGAACAGCCCGCCGAACACAAGGAACCAGATGACCCGCGCCCGGCCGGTGATCTTTCCCAGCCCATCAATAAGCGCAACGACGTCGGCGACGCCCCTGACGCTCGGATGTTGTGCCATGAATCCGCCTTCGAGGGAGACCCATCGGCGGCACGGGGGGAGGCACAGAAAAAGGCATGACGAAGCCACCGACAGGTGGTCTGTGTCTATGCCTGTCAAAACACTGCGGAAAGCGCCGCAGCAAGTGAACTGCTGGAACTGCCAATTACGCTGTGCAGTGAGGTTAAGAACGAGTCAGGAGAAACGTCAAGGGTTTCAGCCAGGTTACCGAAACGTGACGGGTGCCCAGTACGAGGCGCAGGCGGGTGGGGTCTGTCCAACGAACGGCCCTGTCGCAGATTCGGTGGTGACGGAGTGTGAGTCAGCTGAGCAGGTTCCGGTGCCGGAGGAGGGGGAAGCCGGCGCCGTCGGAGACGAGCTCGCGGATGATCTGCCACATGGTGTGGCGACTGCGCGGGTCGAGGCCGGTGGTCGGCTCGTCGAGGAAGATGATCCGCGGGTTGCCGACCAGGGTCATCGCGAGGTCGCGCGCACGAAGCGTCTCCACCAGTTGGCCGAACAGTGGAACGACGGCCCCACCCTGGACGCGTCCATGTACCGATGGTCGACGGTCCATGCCGACCCTGACGAAGCACTGGGCCCGCGAGGAAAGCCCGTAAGTGCCTGGCGGCCGCACACGGGCGGATCACCTTCGTCGACCGCACCAACGAATCCACCGCGCACGCCGAACTGTTCACGGGGCACGGCAAGGCGGCCGTCATCGCCTCCCGCAAGCTCGGCGACCTCGACCTGATGCAGGGTGCGGCCGGCCGAGTGTTCCTCACCGGACACCCCACCGGCACTCCACGCACCAAGGGCACCGGGGTCACCCGCGTCAACGCCCCCTCGAACACGGATGTCTCCACCCTGGGGCGTCTCGCCGTCCACCCGGTCCTCACTCCCGGCGTCCGCGCCGGCATGGAACGGGTCAAGAACGCGGGCAAGGGCTTCACCAAGGCCGAAGCCTCCGCGCAGGACGGGTCCGCGCAGGCCCCCGCAAGCGTGCCGACGGACGCGCCGACGACGGTGACCTCCACCGCCCACCACGTCGTGCACCTTGTCGACGAAGTACGGGTCCGTCGACAACTTGAACGTCTGAGAGCGGTGCGGTTGGAGGCCGAACGCCCGCCAGATCCGTGACACGATCGACTGCGACAGGCCCATCTCCTTGGCCATTGCCCTCGTCGACCAGCGAGTTGCGTTCTTCGGCGTGCTCTCCAGCGTCTTGGTGACCACCGCGGCGACCTGTTCGTCGGTGACCGTTCTCGGGCCGCCCGAACGCGGCATGTCACCCAGGCCGGCGATCCGGTGCTCGACGAACCGCGCCCGCCAGCGCCCCACCGCGTGCGGTGTTGAGCCGAGTTGGGCGGCCACGTCCTTGTTGGACGCCCCACTCGCGCACGCGAGGATGATGCGGCACCGCAGGGCCCAAGCCTGCGGCGTAGAACGGCGCCGCACCCAGCCCTCCAGCGCAGCCCGTTCCTCATCCGACAGAACTAACTCGGCCTTCGGCCGTCCAGTACGCGCCACCCCGTCACCCTGCACATCTGAACGCAACTCCTGACTCGGAAGACCAGGGCGTGTATCGAAAGTGCCTGGTGAGGATGGCGGAGAGCCCATTTGTGATCCAGAATGATTGGATGGTCACGCTTGAGACTCCCCGTTTGATCCTGCGTCGCTGGCGCGAGGAAGACGTTGCGCCCATGGCTGCCGTCAATGCCGACCCTGAGGTCATGCGGTGGATCCGTGACGGCAGCGTCCGTGACGAACAGCAGACTCGCAGCGGGGTCCAGGCATGGGAGAGCGAGTGGGAGTCACAGGGCTTCGGTCTGTTCGCCGTGGAGATCCGGTCCACTGGCGAGCTGGCCGGGTTCACCGGCCTTTCGGTGCCCGACTTCTTGCCGGAGGTACTGCCGGCGGTTGAGGTCGGCTGGCGGTTGGGACGTTCCCACTGGGGGCAGGGCTTGGCCACCGAGGCCGCTGCGGCCGCTGTACGGTTCGGGTTCGAAGAGCGAGGGCTGGAGCGGATCGTCAGCATCACTCAAGTGGGCAACGACGCCTCCGAACGGATCATGACCAAACTGGGGATGCATCCGGTCC
Organism: Streptomyces albiflavescens; assembly: GCF_014645835.1. Taxonomy (GTDB): domain Bacteria; phylum Actinomycetota; class Actinomycetes; order Streptomycetales; family Streptomycetaceae; genus Streptomyces; species Streptomyces albiflavescens. Next base: position 419,591 of record NZ_BMMM01000005.1, on the reverse strand, counting down.
GTGAGACCGTCAATCCCACCTGCTGCCGGCGAGTACGGGTGTTCGAGTTGTCGTCGGACCAGTACGTCACAACCACTCGTTGATGGCGGCAACGAGGCCGCGATACTGATCATCGGCGCCCTGTACGAGTCCGGTGGGCGAGCTTGAACACCCTCGTGACCGTCATGACCGCAGTCTCCCTCGGACGCCCTCTGGCGCGCGTACGCCTGGCGCGGATCTGGTGTATGTCGTCTACTCCGTGGGCGTGGGAAGTAACCACAGCCCAGTGCGTCGGCGATACACCAAGCCCATAAGCCGTATTTGGGCTATGCAGAGTCGAGTCATGCGTTCGAGTGTGGTCACGGCTGGGTCCCGGTGATGTCAGTGGCAGCTGTCAGGATGACGCGCATGACGATCAAGGATGTAGCCCGGCATGACGTGAGTGAGCAGCGGATCGAGCAGGCGCTCGAGGACATTCGGTGGCGGGCCCGTCGTCGTTGGCACACGATGCAGTACGACTGCTACTCCGATGAGGAGCTGACGGCGATGCGTGACGACCTCCTCGACCACGTCGCTGCCAGCACGGTGACGGACCCTCAGCTCAGCGCCGTTCAGTCACGCATCGTCCTGCGCACCGCGGCGGAGTGCTCCCTGGGATTCTTGGAGCTCGGCCTCTATCCCAACGGCGATCAAGAGATCTTCTTTCCTCTCATTGACGAGAGCATCAGCAGCGAGGACAAGGACTTCGAGGCCGTGGTGGAGCACGCATCCACCGCAGGGGACTGGTTGGACGCGTTCGCTCTGTGCGTGATCAGCGGCATGATCTGGGAACGGGACCGTGTGATCGGGTTGCTGCTGCGTGACCACGCGCCCGCGATCGACGACGGGGCGCCGTACTCGAAGCTGGAATCAAAGTCGGATCCGGCCGAACTGGTGGAGATGGACACCCTGGCCTGCTACCTCACCAAGGCCCGTGGGCATCTGCCCCGGGACTGGCCCTCGGTGACGTTGTGCATGCCGGAGGTCGACGAGCGACTCGATGCCGCGCTGCGCTTCAAAGCGCTCGGCTCCTTGACGCCGGATCAGCAGCTGTTGCGCGTGCTGCTGGAGGATGACCAGGCAGCCTTCGAACGGGCTCTGGCGCATCGTCTTGTCCAGCACCGCGAGAGCGCACCCTCCGATGCGGCACCCTGTAGCCTCCTGCCGCAGAAGACGATCGCCCTGGCCGCTCTGGCAGTCCAGGTACACGGCTGGGACTTGCGCGTCCGATCTGACTACCTGCCGCAGGCCTTGACAAGTGCTCCGGAAGGCGCGCCCTCTGTCAGAGGCTGAGCCGCCTACGGGCGCAGCTCCCCGGAGTTGACCTGCGACACCGGGCAGCACACGCGCGGCGGGCAGCTGGGCCTCGCCAGCTCTGTTCTCTAGCTCTTCTCGAGGGCGGCGATGCCCCGGTCCGTGGCGACGTAGACGCGTCCGCCGTGGACGAGGGGGCGGTGGGTCGACCCGGACTCCGGTCCTTCGAAGCCGATCTTCCAACGCTGCCTGCCGAGCCGGTCCAGGGCGTAGAGTCGCGAGCCCAGGCAGGCGTAGACGGTGTCCCCGAAGACCGTCGGGTCGCTGTACGACGAGGCGTCGCCGCCGCCCTTGAAGATCCATGACGTGGACCCGGCGGCCGGGTTGAGGGCCACCACGCTGCCCTGGCCCGAAGCGACGGCGAGGTCGCCGAAGCGGGCGGAGGTGAAGTACCTCCCGCCGCCGATGTCGTCTTTGCTCGTCTTCCACAGCTGCTTGCCCGCAAGGCTGAAGCCGTGCAGGAACATCTCTTCCCACCCCGACTCGCCATCCCCGGAAGCGACAACCAGCGTGTCGCCGATGCGTGTGGGCCGCCCGGTGTTGCGTCCGGTCCGGACCGCCCAGGTCCGCGTCCCGTCCTTGGCATCCAGCGCGACCAGCCTCTTCCCGAAGGTGCCGACGTACACCGAACCGCCGGCCACCGCCGGCTCGCTGGTCGGCCCAGCCGGGGTCGGCGCCTCCCAGGCCACGCTGCCGTCGGGGGCGTACGCGCGCACGCTGCCCCTGCTCTCCGTGCCGGTCGTCACCAGTACGAGGTCCCCCGCGGCCACGGGGAACTGGCTGCCGCCCCCGTCGATCGTCCGCTTCCAGCGCACCCTGCCCCGCGGATCGACGGCGTACAGCTCGGCAGCCCCCTCCCCGTTGCCCGCGGTCAGGCAGTACGCGCCGTCGGCCGTGGCCAGGGGAGACAACACCGGCCGGCGCAGCTTGACGCTCCAGAGCTTCCTGCCGTTCGGGGAGACGGCGTGCAGTGCGCCGTCCATGCCTCCGACGTACAGCCGGCTCCCGTCGGGCGACAGCGCCGCACACGCGCCGCGGCCCCCTAGCCCTCCTGTCCCGTACTCCCAGCGCACCCCCGTGGACCGCGGCCCGGCCGGGGAACCCGTCGCTCCGGCCTTGTCGTCCCCCCGGTCGCGCAGCCACAGCCATCCGCCCGCCCCCGCACCGGCGACCACCGCGGCGCCTCCCACCGCGGCTGGCAGGAGGCCGCGCCGGGACGGCGGCACGTGAGGCGGCTCGGAGGCCGGGACGTCCGTGAGGGTCACCGGCGCGACGTACTCGACCCGGCTCTCCCGCTCCGCCGACTCCCACGCGGGCACCCATCGCTCACCGCTGCCGGACGGTTCGGGAGCGGCATCGCCGGTGAACCATCCCGGCCACACGCCCGCCTGTAGCGATCCCGCGTCGTGCCCCGCGGCCGCCACCACCTCCCGGGGAGTGGGCCGCTCCCCGGGCTCCTCCCGCAGGCACGACTCCACCAGCGGCAGCACCGGCTCCGGCACCCCGGTCAGATCGAAGTCCCGGGTCAGGATCCGCAGCAGGATGACCGAATCCCGGCCCTCGCCGAAGGGCTCACGCCCACTGGAGGCGTACGCGAGGACCGCCCCCAGCGAGAAGACGTCGCTGGGCGGCCCCACCTCGGCACCGTTGCGGATCTGCTCCGGCGAGACGTAACCGACCGAGCCGACGATGGTCCCGGTCGTGGTCAGCGCAGTCGCCTCCAGCGCCCATACGATCCCGAAGTCGATGACGCGCGGACCTTCGGGCGCGAGCAGGATGTTGGATGGCTTGAGGTCCCGGTGGACCATGCCCTTGGCGTGGATCGCGGCGAGCGCCTCGCCGAGCGCCGCCGCGAGCACGCGGACCGCGTCCTCGGGCAGCGGACCGCCGTCCAGGACGGCCTCGCGCAGGTTCGGGCCGTCGATGAACTCGGTGGCCATCCACGGCCGTTCGCCCTCGGTGTCCGCGTCGACCACCCGCGCGGTGTACGTCCCGGTGCCGCCGACGGTCTGCGCGGCCCGTACCTCCTGACGGAACCGGGCGCGGAAGGTGCGGTCTTCGGCGTGCTCGGCCCGCACCACCTTCACGGCGAGGCGGAGCCCGGTCCGCGACTCGGCGAGATACACCTCGCCCATGCCTCCCGCTCCGAGCCTGCCGAGTACCTCGTACGGGCCGATCCGGCGCGGATCCGTCTCACGCAGCGCCTGCACCCCGTGCTCCCCCTGTCCGCCGTACTGTCGCCAGAGGGAGCGTATACGCCGTGTACTGGCTGTGTACGCGTCAGGCGGCCATCGGGGCGGTCAGAGCGCGGGGACGCAACGCCCGTCCTCCGTACGGCAGTTCCACTGCGCGCTGTCCCGGACGAGCTCCTGGCAGGGCAGATGACACGCTGTGTGCCATGGTGTTCATGATGGATTGGTGCCGGGACGGATGGTCTTGCGCAGTGCGACCCGGAGCGATTCGACGGTTTGTACTGTCTCGGCAAGGCTGCGGGTCAGGTCCGCGGCCCGGCTGTTCGATTCGGCGAGATCCGCGGTCGGCATTGCATTCTGTTGCTCCAGGCCCTGGATCGTGAACGGTCCACAGGTGGCCCGTGAGCAGCCGGGTTCGGTGATCTCGTCCAGGACGTTGCGGTGTTCGGCGGCGTGATCGGCGACCTTGCGCACGTCCGCGGCGTCCAAGCCGACGCGGCTGACACCCCATGCTTAGTGCTCGGCGGCACTTCAATGCCGACGGCTTCCAGGCGCTCTGCACAAGGTTGCCCGCCTGCGCCGAGGTTCACCCGGCGGACGCCCGCCGGGCTTTGACAAGGACCGGTACAGGGAACGCAACACCGTTGAGCGGGCGATCAACAAGCTGAAACAGTTCACAGCTGTCGCAACCCGTTATGACATGCGCGGATACGTCTTCCAGGGCACCGTCACCGACGCCTCAGTCCTCATCGGGCTTCGGTCATGACCGAAGAGACGGAGCCCTATGCCACCTCGGGCAGTCGGTCGAGGCGATCGCGGTGCACCGGGGTCATTTCGAGACATTCCGCAGCGAGGTTCTCCTCCAGGTGATCGATCCGGGCGGTACCGGGGATCGGGAGGATGACCGGGGAGCGGCCGAGGAGCCAGGCGAGGGCAACCTGCGTGGGGGTGGCGTCAACCTCGGCCGCCACGGCGGCGATCTCCGCCTTCGCCCCCGTCTCCCCCCAGGCGACAGGGCGCCACGGCAGGAACGCGATCCCTGCCGCTTCGCAGGCCGCGAGCACGGGCTCGTGCTCGCGGTCGAGCAGGTTGTATCGGTTCTGCACGCTCGCGACGTCGACAATCTCCCGTGCCTGATTGAGTTCGTCGACGGTGACCTCGGACAGCCCGATCCGGCCGATCTTGCCCTCGGTCCGCAGGTCCCGCAGCGTGCCCACCTGGTCGGCGAGCGGCGTCTCGCGGTCGATGCGGTGCAGCTGAAGCAGCTCGATCCGCTCGACGCGCAGTCGGCGCAGGGCCTGCTCGACCTGAGCGCGCAGGACAGGCGGCCGTCCATCGAGCTTCCACTCGCCGGAGGCGCCCGATCGGGCAACGCCAACCTTGGTAGTGATCAGCAGTCCATCCGGGTAGGGGTGCAAGGCCTCGGCCAGGAGTTCCTCGTTGGCTCCCCAGCCATACATATAGGCGGTGTCGATCAGCGTGACGCCCAGCTCGACGGCCCGCCGGGCGACCGCGAGAGAGGCCTCGTGGGCCGGCCCCGGTTCCGTCGGCAAGCGCATGGCCCCGAACCCCAGCCGCCGTACTTCCAGATCTCCGCCGATACAATACGCAGCCGATGTCACGTGTCTGTCTTCTCCCCCTCGCTCAAGGGCCAACGCTAACAGTGCAGTTGGCCAGACAACCGTCCACCGGCAAGAATCGGGCACCAACCAGGACAACAGCTATCTGATCGAAGAGACAAGTCCTAAGGCCAGTCCGAGGGAACCTGATGGGACCTGGTCCGGTGACGGCTACGGAAGTCGGCCAGCAACTCGTCGGTCGCCTCGGCCCCGGCGCTCACGGCGGCGTGGACGTCGCGGAAGTAGTTTTCGTAGCCGGCGGGGGTGTAGAGGCACAGGGCGCGTGCGGGGAGCGGGCCCGCATTGCGGAATCCGTGCGGGGTGCCGCGAGTGGCGGCGAGCAGATGTCCGGGGCCCGCCGTCACCTCGCCGTCTCCCGTGTGGAGGGTCAACTCGCCCTCAAGAACGTAGAAGTACTCGTCGTGTCCGTCGTGCACGTGTGGTCTGGCACCCATGGTGCCAGGGGCGAGGCTGAACTCCTCGAAGGCGAAGTGCCCGCCTGTGTGCTCGCTGGTGAGCCGGAAAAAGTGCGCGACACCGGCGACGTCTATGAGTTCACCGTCCTGGGGGCGGCGTAGCAACGGTCGGGCGGGAGTGCGGGCCTGCTGATCGGTCATGGAGGCATTGTGGCCCAGAGATGGCCCGGGGGCCTGAGCGGAGCCAGAGGCGTACGGCAGCAACGGTCACGGTGGCGTGGAAGACATGCGCTCGCTTGTCGAAGGGGGTGGCCACAGCCCGAAAGCCCTTGAGGGCGTTGATCGTTCGCTCTACTTCACTACGGTGCTTGTACATCGTGCGGTCGAAGCCTGCGGGCCGGTCACCCGCGCTGCCTCGGCGCTGGCGGTTGGCACGCTGGTCGCTGCGTTCGGGAATGGTGTGTTCGATCTGCTTGCGTCGCAGGTAGCGCCGATTGCGGCCTGGACCGTACGCCTAGAGCCTGTCCGGCCGATCATGTGACATGGGGTCGCAGCGCTCGTTGCTCCTGGTATGGAGCGGGGTGATCTGACAGATGCCGAGTGGGAACGGGTGCGCCCGTTCTTGCCGGTCAGCAATGGACGGTGTGGTCGGTGGCGCGATCACCGGCAGGTGATCGACGGTGTTCTTCACCGGATCCGAACCTGGGTGCACTGGCGCGATCTGCCCGAGCGGTACGGCCCGTGGAAGACGGTCTATGAACGACACCGGCTATGGTCGGCAGACGGCACGTGGGAGTATCTGCTTCAGCAGATCCAGGCCGTCGCCGATGCGGCTGGCCAGATCGACTGGGAGATCTCCGTCGACTCCACGGCCGTGCGTGCACACCAGCACGCTGCCGGTGCTCGCACCATGCCCCCGTCGCCGGTTCTCAAGGGGGACGCATGCAGCGAACTGGCGGGCGAAGCAGCCCGGCTGAGCTTGTGCGACCGTTTGGTGGAGGTGGCGCGCCAGGCGAGGGACTCGGCCGCTCACGGGGCGGGTTCACCACCAAGATCCACCTGAGTGCAGACGGACGCTGCAGACCACTCTCGCTCCTGATCACCCCCGGCCAGCGCGCCGACTGCACGCAACTGCAGGCGGTGCTGGAGAAGATCCGGGTACCGCGCTCCATCGGTCGGCCCCGGCACAAGCCCGACACGGTGGCCGCCGACAAGGCGTACAGCAACAGCCTCATTCGCCGCTACCTGCGGCGGCGACACATCCGCCACGCCATCCCGGAAAAGTCCGACTTTCGCGCCGCCCGCCTGCGCAAAGGAGCACGCGGCGGGCGGCCACCGAGGTTCGACGTCGAACGCTACAAGAAGCGCAACACCGTCGAACGCTGCATCAATCGGCTCAAGCAATTCCGGGCGGTGGCCACCCGGTATGACAGGCGCGGCTACGTCTACCTGGGCACCGCCACCCTGGCAGCCGTCGCCGTCTGGCTGCGCACATGAGGTCTGCGGCGCCTCAGCGCTTGCGCGCGGCCAGGATGGCGAAGGAGAGCAACTCGCCGCCGTCGATGGTGAGCACCTCGATCCGGGCCAGGTACTCGGCCAGGTTCTGCGGCCGGTGTTCCGCCAGGGCCCGCTCCCAGGCCAGCCAGTCACGCCAGCCGTGCTCCTGCAGGCGTGCGCAGGTCACGTCCACCAGTTTCGTGATCTCCCACTGGAAACGCCACCACTGCGGGGTGTGCCACGCCATCGCCTCCCACCCGAACAGCCTCTCGATGTGCGCCGGGATCGCGCCGAGCTCGCGCACCTCCCGGGTCATCCCCGGCGTGGCCACCCCCACCTGTCCGCCGGGGCGCAGGAACCGCAGCAGGTAGGGCAGGTAGGAGTCCGCGGTGCCGAAGTACTCGAACGCGTCAATGCTCACGATCGCGTCGAAGTACTCCTTCGCGAACGGCAGGGCATGCGCCTCGGCGTGTACGGCGGCGACCCGGTCGGCGACACCGGCCTCGGCGAACACCGCCGCGGCGTCCTCTGCCGCGATCCACCAGTCGGCGGCCACCACCTGCACCCCGAACTCCCTGGCCAGGAACACCGAGGTCGCGCCCTTGCCGCACCCGAGGTCCAGCACCCGCATCCCCGGCCTGAGCTCCAGTTCCCGGGCCAGGTCCTCCAGCATCCACAGCGGGTTCGGCCCCATCTCCAGATCGAGCAGCCACACCGGGTCGTACTTGGACGAGAGCGGATACCGCTCCGGGCGCACCAGATCCTCAATCGCCGTCACAACAGACAGACCCAAGCGGACCGCGGGCCTTCCCGCAACCGAATTACGAGGCACACCCACGGACCAGCACCCGGCCCAGCTGACGCCAAGATCGACCGGACAGGCTCTAGTAGTACTTCGTTACTTTGGGTGATCTCGGTTGATCGTGGGCAGCTTCCCGGAGTGAGGTTGGGGGAAGTGGAACGGCTCCGGGGCGAGTTGGCGGAGTTCGTTGCCGATGTATTCGGGTCGTTTCCGCGGCGGGATCAGCGGCGGTGGGGCGAGTGTTATCTGCGGGGGCTGATGCTCGACGGCCGGCGCAAGTCGATCCAGCCGATGGCCGAGCGTCTGCCGGACGGAAACATGCAGGCCCTGCAGCAGTTCGTGAACCAGTCGCCGTGGGATCCGCTTCCGGTCAGGCAGCGGATCGCCGAGCGGCTGTCCGCAGTTGTCAGGCCCGAGGTGTGGGTGATCGATGACGTGTCGTTCCCCAAGTGCGGGAAGGCGTCGGTCGGGGTGGCCCGCCAGTACTGCGGGGCGGTCGGCAAACGGGCGAACTGCCAGGTCGCGGTCAGTGTCCATGGCGCCACCGACACCGCCTCGTGCCCGCTGGAGTGGCAGTTGTATCTGCCGCGTGAGTGGACGGACGAGCCGGACCGATGCCGCAGGGCAGGAGTGCCCGACGACGTCGTCCACCGGGAGAAGTGGCGTCTCGCGCTCGGCCTCCTGGACACACTCGCCCAGTGGCAGTTGAAGGCGCCGGTCGTGGTCGCTGACGCCGGCTACGGCGTCAGCACCCCGTTCCGGCTCGGTCTCGAGGAACGGGGACTGTCCTATGTCCTGGCCCTGAACGGGAAGGAAGTCGCCCACCCCGAGGATGCCCAGCCGCACCAGCCTGCTTACGGCGGGCTCGGACCGCCTACCCTTCCCCGCTACCGCACGCCACCGCGAGCCGTCTGCGTCCTCGCAGCCCAGGCGGGTGCGGAGCGGTTCACCGAGGTGACCTGGAGGCAGGGCAGCAAAGGCGCGATGACCTCGCGGTTCGCGGTGCTGACAGTGCGGCCCGCGGGCAAGCAGTCCCTGGCCGCAGCTCAGGAGGCGGGCGGCGGCCGCAACCGGTGGGACGGCGTCCTGCCCCTCCAGACACTCCTCGTCGAATGGCCGGAGGGCCAGGACACTCCGACGGACTACTGGATATCGAACCTGCCCGCCACCACACCGGCCGCTGACCTGGTGCGGTGGGCCAAGATGCGCTGGCGGATCGAGCACGATTACCGCGAGCTCAAGCATGGCCTCGGACTGGACCACTTCGAGGGCCGCACCTGGCGCGGCTGGCACCACCACGTCACCCTCGTCACCGCCGCCCATGCATTCCTCGCCCTCAGGCGGCTCGACCCAAAAGTCCGCACACCGGCCTGACCCTCTACCAGGTCCTCGACGCCCTTCAGGACCTGCTGAGGTGCTGGACCGGTACCTGCACCACCTGCGGACGCCCCGGCCCAGCCCCCGAAGCAGCCACAGACAGCCCAGAACCTAACGAAGCACTACTAGTCGCCGCCCGGATGATCGGGCCGCGTGACGGGGTGGCCGCCTCGCCCGATCGAGCCCTTGGCCGAACAGGGCGTGGCTGTGGTGGGGTGTGTCTTTGGTGAAAGGGCTGGGGATTCTCAGGAATACGGCGTTACGGTCGCGGTCGGTGGAGGCCGCGCGAACGAGGGGACGGCAGGGAATGCTGGCTGAGGCGTTGACGGCACTGGCTGCGGCAGGGGGTACCGCTGTGGTGCAAGCAGCGGGAACCAGTACATGGCAGGGGCTCCAGCAGGCGGTGGCCCGGTGGTTCGGCCGTGACGACGCGAATGAGATGCGCATGGTGCTGAACCGGCTGGACCGCAGCGCGGATGCGCTTGCGGCTGCCGGCGACGGCGAGATCGATCTCGTCCGGCTCCGCGAACAGGCGGTATGGCAGGAGCGCTTCGGGGCGGTACTGGAGGGCCTGCGTGATCACGATCGGGAGCGCGCCGCCGAGGCGCTTCGTGCCCTGCTCGATGCCCACCCCGTCACCGGCACAGTGGCGACGCGAGATGGTGGACAGGCCATCGGCGGGAACGTGGAGATCCGAGCCGACCGTGGTTCTGTTGCTGCCTGGCAGGTAGGGGATGTGACGCTGGGAACCCCTCCGCCGCCGGGTTCGCAGCAGGGCTGAGCGAACCCGGCGCCGCGCAAGCCCTGCCCACCACCGCCCATACGGTCATTGCCGCTTTCGACGGAGGGTTGGCGGTAGGCCACGCCGACCAGGTCACCTATTACGCCGCGCCGACGGCCGCCGCTCCTGATGATCGTGCCTTCGCCCCCGACGCCCGGCTGGGTTCCTATCTGCAAGCTGCTGTGCGCGCCGCCGATCACCATCCCTACCCCGGCCTCACCGATGCCGCTTCCTCGCCACCACTGACCGAGCTCTACGTACACCAACAGGCCCAGGCCTGTCCCCAACGCGCCATCGCCACCGCCGATTTGGAGTCCGATGCCCACTCGTCGGCCCAGTACGGCTGGTCAACGCAACCGGTGCCCGCTGAGAGCATCTTCGCGGGCGACAGCCGGGTCCGGGTACTACTGGCCGGCGCAGGCGGCGGCAAATCGACCCTACTGCGGCGCCATCTGGCCGACTCGGCCAACCAATGGCTGCGCGACGAGGGAAGCGACCGAGGAAGCAACACAGGAAGCGGCCAAGGAAGCGAGGAGCAACGCGACCAACGCCGCCCGGCAGTTCCTGTTCTGATCCGCGCCACCTCCCTTGTCGGCACCGCCCTCCTGGCCCAGGCCCTGGCAACTGCCGTGACGGAAGAACTCGGCCCCTTCGGGCTCCGCGAAGCGCTGCCGGAGGACTTCTTCCGCCGCTGCCCCTCTCCACTGGCGCCCTGGCTGGTGATGGTCGACGGCCTCGACGAGGTCCCCAACCTCGCCACCCGTGTCGCCCTGCTGGAACGACTGGCCCGAGAGGCCGAAACCGAGCCCCTGCTGTATCGGTTCATCGTGGCGACCCGACCACTGCCGGGCAGGGAACTCGACCGGCTGGGTCCCTCCGTCTCCCGTCTTGAGCTGCGTCCCTTCAGCCCTCCCGAACTGCACGAGTACGCCACGAAATGCTTCCGCGATCTGCCCGGCGCGGACCAGCACACCTCGGCATTCACGAGCGAACTCAAACGCTCCTGCCTCGATGACTTGGCCCGCACCCCTCTGATCGCCTCCATGCTGTGCCAGCTCTACGCGGCCGACCCCTCCAAACCCCTCCCCGAGGGTCGCACCGGTGCCTACCGGTCGTTCGTGGAGCTGCTCTACGAGCAGAACACCCACAAGAGCATCGCGAAGACTCATACGGAGGTGATCCTTGCCCTGAAGGACCGTCACCAGATCCCCCGGGACAGCCAGGCCGCCGAGCACGCCGCTCAACTGGTCCGCAATCAGCTGGCTGAGCTGATCGACCACCTGGCCCACGAGAGGATCAACGGGAACACGGCCCCGACCGTCGAGATCCTGGCCAGCCACCTGTCCGTCCGGCGCCCGGACAAGATCAAGGGACCGCTGTGGAACGCCTTCCTGAGCGATCTCCTGCGTCCCACCGGGCTGTTGGCCGAACGCGCGGGTGACTTCGACTTCTTCCACCAGACCCTCCTCGAGTACCACGCCGCCCGCCATGCCACCCGCGACGAAGACGCGCGCACCCAGCTGCTCCATCGCCTGTTCCCCCGTCTTCACGCGCCCGAGAGCGGTTACTGGGTGCCACCGGGCCTGGACCCGTCCTACCTCGGCTTCCTGCTCGACGGACTCCTCACGCCCGACGACCACGTGAGGGCCGACACGATCCGAGCCCTGGAGCACCTCTCACGTCGCGGACGGGAACCCGCCTACTCGTTCCTCCTGAAGCAGATACAGCTGAGGACCGTGCTTCCTCCGGAGGACACCGCACGTCAGCTCGCGCGATTCGCCGACGGTGACACCCTGCTCGACCCCAACGCCCGCGCGGGGGCCGCTCGGACTCTGGCCGGGATGTACGGCCACCGGGAGCAGGGGGTGGAGCTCCTTGCCCGTCTCGCGGGCGACACCACTCTGCGGGACGCGCTGATGGACCATCCCCAGCGCCTGCACGGCTACCAGCACCGCTGGGACGTGGGCATCGCCCGTGTGAGGGCGGCCTTCGCTCTGGCCAAGCTTGGCGACGAACGTGCGGCAGGACTACTCGCCGACCTCGCCCACGACGGCACTGTGCGCGATGCCCGCCTGCAAGCCGCTCTCGCCCTCGCCACGATGAACGGTCATCGGAAGGAAGGCACTGACCTGCTGGCCCGCTTCGTCACTGACACCTCTTGGGAGAGCAAGCAGCGAGTCACGGCGGCAAGGGCCCTGGCCGCTCTCGGTGACGGACGCGCGGTCAGACTGCTTGCCCTCCTCGCAGTCAGCACCACCGTGAATCCCTTCCAGCGCGCGACGGCCGCCCTGCGCCTGGCCGGAATGGACGGTCACCAGGAGGAGGGGACCGCACTCCTCGCCCGCCTCGCCTCCGCCGGGCGTGGCATCGAGCGCGTGAGTGCCGCCTGGGCTCGGGCGAAGCTGGGTGACGAGCGTGCGGCCGGGCTGCTGGCGGATCTTGCTGCGAACGCCTCTCTCGGCGGAGTACGCCGGGACGCAGCCCTGGCCCTGGCCCTTCTCGGAGACGAACGTGCCGCCGGGCTGCTGGCCCACTTCCACGACGCGGAGACGGCCAGGGCCTTGGCGCGGATGGACGGTCACCGGGAGGAGGGGGTCGCACTCCTCGCCCGCCTCGCCTCCACCGGAGGGAGCTTCGACCGCCTGACTGCCGCCATTTACCTGGCCAACCTCGATCACGGACGCGCCGCCGAAGTGCTCACTCGCTTCACCGCCAACACCCGTATGGAACCCTTCCATCGCGTGAAAGCCGCTTGGATCCTGTACCGACTGGCCGGGCACGCCGAAGAGGGAGCCGCCCTGCTCGCTGCCCTCGCCGCCGACCCCACAATGGGCGGTATTCGCGAGCACGCCACCGAGGCCCTGACCCACATCGGGGGGATTAGCGACGCCTTCCCGGACCGGCGAACTCAGTAGCTCTTTTGATCCCTGGCAGTGATGTGGGTACCGGCTGGTCACCGTCGCCGCGGTGACGAGCAGGCCGTACTTCGTGTGAAACAGGTGGCCCCGGGGAGAGCCCGCGCCTGCCGAGTGGCGCGCCGAGAGTCGTACCTGAGGGCTGCTGTCGCACGGAACCCGGCCGTGCACCGCAGCGTCCGACATACGCACCACAAGAGATCCGACTCTCAGTACGCGCCGAGCCCGTGGACGGCCCCTGCTGGACAACTGCACTGGTGGGCCCGGTGCCGCCGTTCCTAGACTTGGAGCGGAAGCCCGGCCTCTGGCGGTGTGCCCGGTGCGGGAAGGCGGTGGCACTCCATGCCGTACGTCGTTGTGAGTGCGCTCAGCCATCCCGGGCTGCGCCGCGAACGGAACGAGGACAGTCTCGTCATCGGGCCGTGGATTCTGTGCGCCGCCGTGACTGCGAATCCGCAGACCCTGGTCTTCCCGCTCGGGACGCCTCTCGTCGTCGCCGTCGCCGACGGTCTCGGCGGGCAGCCCGGCGGGGACGTGGCCAGCGCCCTGGTCGTGCGCCGGATCGCGTCGATCGGTCCCGCCCTGAGTAGCGAGGAGGCCGTCCGTGACGCCTTGAGTGCCTGCAACCGTGCCGTGTACGAGGCTGCCGGCGGCGACGAGGGAAACGGGCCCGTCACCATGGGGACGACGGTCGCCGGCGTCGTCGTACAGCCCGGCTCGCTGCTGGTGTTCAACGTGGGCGACAGCCGGGTCTTCGCGGCCCCCCGCGACGGGCTGCGTCAGGTGAGCGTCGACGACAGCCCTCGGCTCGAACCCGGGCAGCGCACCACGTTCCTCGTGACCCAGTGCCTGGGCGGTACCTCCGGCTACCGTGCCATCCACCCCCATGTGAGCGCAGCGTCCCTCTCGTCGGGCGACCGCTACCTCATCTGCACCGATGGTCTGACCGACCCGGTGACAACGGATGTGCTCGATGAGGTGATGCGCGAGCACGACGACGGCATGGCGGTCTTCGAGCTGGGGAAGGCCGCCATCGCGGCGGGCGGCCCCGACAACATCACGCTGGCGGTCGTACGCGTCGCGGACGAGTAGGATGGGCCCCTGCCGCTTCTTTCGTCCTGGATGCCGGCGTGCCGGTCGACGGGATGGGGGAGTCATGTGTCGGCATCCTTGCTTGGCCGGCCGTCCCGGGCCCGGGTTGCTGGCGCATCCGGAGTACACAGGGGTGCGGGCGGTGCTCATGCGAGGCGACGTGAGCGGGGAGGACCGGCCGAAGACCCTACGTCCTCGTGCACCTGCCGATCATGGGTACGGACCCCGACGGCGGCCACTCAGTCACGCCGGCCCAGACCCTCGCCCTGGTCGACGGCCTTCCCCCGTCGCGAGCTGCCCCGCGATTCGTCGCCGACCCGGCGCCATGCCTCAGGTGTTGTCTGTTCTGTCCCCAGGGCACGGAGACCTTCCGTAGTCATCGGCACTTCCGCACGAGCGGCGTGCTGAGCAACGGGCCGACGCGGACCGGCTGACAACTGCTGACGGAATCGGATGGTTTGTCTTCAGCGGCCACGACCGGGGCCCCGTACATGGGTCAATGATCGGTCACGAGTAGCCGGTAACCAACGTCGATGGTTTCCAGCGCAAGCAACTCGGCGTGACGGGTATGCCAGCGGTTGGTCCGCAGGTCGTCCGCGAGTTGAGTCAGGCCGGGTGTGATGGTGTCCTCGCTGGTCTGGGCCAGCATGGAAATCCCCGCGCGTACCTGCGGGTCGAGGTAGGCGTGGGGGCGACGCCAGTATGCGGCGCCGAATCCGTCCGTGCAGTCGTGGGGGACCCAGACCGGTTCCTGGCGCCCCCCGCCGAGCAGGTCAAGCAGGTGGTCGGTCGGGATGGCGCGGGCGTCGTCGAACGCGGCTGCCTCCGGAAGGTAGTCGCGTACGAGCCAGAACCGTTCGCGGAAGATGTGCTGGTCCCAGGTCAGGATGACGATGCGGGAGCGGGCAACCCTGCGCAGTTCGCTGATTCCGGCTGTCAGGTCGGTCCAGTGGTGGACGGTCAGCAGTGCCATGACGGCGTCGGCGGCGTTGTCCCGCAGTGGGAGGTTTTCTGCGACCGCCTGCACGGCGGGCGCGGATCTCTGGGGACGCTGGGCGATCATGACCTGGCTGGGCTCGATCGCGAGGACCGTCCGCGGTGGTTCGTACGAACCGGTGCCCGCTCCGACGTTGATCACGTCCGTGACGTTCCCGAGTGCAGCATGGATTTGCGCGGCGATCCGCGAATCAGGCTGTCGTGTCCGGGCATACGTTGTGCCGAGCGCGTCATAGGTGGCCATGCCAGTCAGTATGCAAAGAGGGCATGATCCCGGGCTCGCCTTTGCGCGAAGCCGCGCGGCCGCTGTGGAAGTTCGGAGTCGGCCGTGCAAGGAGTGCGCCGGTTGCCGTGAGGCCGACTCTCATTGACGCGGCTCAAGCATCGTGTTGGTGCTTATGACCAGCGCCTGGAGCCGAGTGCCTGCTCCCTGGTCCGGGCGGAGTGCTGGGGCCGCGGTGGCGGGTGCGTTTGTGCCCGAAGCTGCGTTGGCGGTGGTGAGGGCGGCGATGGTGTGCGGGAAGACGGGCCGAGGACGCGGCGGGGCGGTCCCGCCGCGTCACCAGGTCAGCGGCGCAGCGCCGCCACGCCCGCGGCGGCGAACTTCTCGTCCAGTTCGCCGGAGGGCGCGCCTGCGACGCCGATTCCGGCGACCGGGGCGCCCTTGTCGGTGACGGGCGCACCGCCCGCGAGGAACAGCGTGCCGGGGATGTCCTTCAGGTTCGGCGTCTGCTCCAGGCGCTTGGCGAGCTCGGAGGTGGGTGCGTTCCAAGAGACGGCCGTGTACGCCTTGCGCTGCGCGGACTCGTACGACTGCGGGCCCGCGCCGTCGCCGCGGAGGGTGACGATGGTGTTGCCGTTGCGGTCGACGACCGCGACGGTGACCTTCTGGTGCTCCTTCTCGGCGGCGTCCAGCGCCGCCTGGGCGGCGTCGACGGCGGCGTCGACCGTCAGGTGGGTGGACGTGGTGGTGCTGCTGCTCGTCACGTTCGCCACGGCAGCGGCCGCGGTGGGAGCGGACGACGAGGCGTTGGCGGACACCGTGCCGAACGTGGCCGCGGTGACGGCGGCGATCACGGCACCGCCGGTGGCGATGCGGGCGCGGCGGGACAGCTTCTTCATGAGGTCGACTCCTGGTAGGGGAGGGCGGTCGCTTCTTCCGCTCTCAAGCCTGAGCCCGCATGCGGCCCGGTCCGGTCGGCGTTCCGGCTTGTGACTGACTGCCGACCGGCCGACCATCGGGTCATCCGATCGGTTGACCCAGGGGCGCTCGTGACTGGCGACAATGGGAGTGTTTGGCCAGACCGGAGCGGTGGAGGAGGTGCACGACATGCACGCGGGCGCGGAACGGGCGTACGACAGGGGTGCGGGCACGGACCGGGCGTACGACGCGGACAGCCGTTGGCTCGGCGCCGTGATGCATGTGGCGTTCTTCCTTCTGCTCGGCGGCGCCCTCGCCCGCTTCCTGCTGCGCCACCCCGGAGAGGCCCGCACGCCGTGGATCATCGCGCTCTCCGTCGTCCTGGCGCTGCTCTACGTCATCCCGTCCTCGGGCGCCGCTGGTGCGATGGGGCGCTGGGCGGCGCCGTTTGACCGGGAAGCCACGCCGGACGGCCCTACGGGGGGACCCACCGCGCTGGGACTCGGCAGGCTGGCCCTCGTCGTCGTGGTGTGGATGGTCCTCGTGGTGCTCGCGCCCAGCTTCGCCTGGTGCGCGGTACCGCTCTTCTACACGGGTCTGCGCATGCTGCCGACCCGTGCCGCCCTCGTGCTGGTGATGGTCCTGACGCTCTTCGTGGTCGCCGCGCAGCTCCGCCTCGCAGGCCGCTTCGACCCGAATCTGCTGCTCGCCCCGCCGGCTGTCACCGCGATCGCCACCGCCGTCTTCCTTCAGATGGAACGGCAGACCGCACGTCAGCGCGCCCTCATCGACGACCTGATCCGCACCCGCCGTGAGCTGGCCGCCTCAGAACGCCGCGAGGGGACGCTCGCCGAGCGACAGCGCCTGTCGATGGAGATCCACGACACGCTTGCCCAGGGACTGTCGAGCCAGCAGATGCTGCTCCAGGCCGCCGACCGGATGTGGGACTCCGACCCGGCCAAGGCACGTGCGCATGTGCGCACGGCCGAGTCCGTCACCGAGCACAACCTCACCGAGGCACGCCGTTTTGTCCATGACCTGGCGCCGGCCGACCTCGCCCGCGGCAGTACTCTCGACGATGCGCTGCGCGCCCTGGCCGCCCGTGAGTCCGGTGACCGGCTCACCGTCCGCGTCCACGTCGACGGCCGCGCGCCCCGGCTGCCGGAGCGGGTCCGGTCCGCCCTGCTGCGCATCGCCCAGGGCGCCCTGGCCAACGTACGGGAGCATTCCGGTGCGCGTACGGCCACGCTCACCCTCACGCTCCTCGAGGACCAGGTCGTCCTGGACATCGCCGACGACGGCTGCGGCTTCACCCCGGCGGACCTGCCCACGTCCGCGTTCGGTGTCCGCGGCCACGGGGTGCCCGCGATGCGCGCCCGGGCGAGCCAGCTCGGCGGCACCCTGACCATCGAGTCCGTCCCCGGCGAGGGGGCCGTCCTGTCCGCCGCGATCCCCCTGGAGCCGCCCCGATGACCGGCGCGACCGACGAGTCCCGTCCCGTCCGCATCCTGCTGTGCGACGACCACGCCGTCGTACGTGCGGGACTCCTTGCCCTGCTCGACAGCGCCCCGGGTATCGAGGTTGTCGGCGAGGCGGGCACCGGGGAGGAGGCCCTCGCCCTGACCTCGAAGCTCGACCCGGACGTGGTGCTGATGGACCTCCAGCTCGGTGACGGCATCGACGGCGTGGAGACCACCCGCCGTCTCACCTCTGTCACCGGCGACGCTCCGCACGTTCTCGTCCTCACGACGTACGACACCGACGCCGATATCACGCGCGCCATCGAGGCGGGCGCGACCGGTTACCTGCTGAAGGCCGAGCGACCGGAGGAACTGTTCGCCGCGATCCATGCCGCCGCACAGGGCCGCACGACGCTCTCGGCCCCGGTCGCCAGCCGCGTGATGGCCAACCTGCGCAGCCCACGTCCCACTCTCACCGACCGCGAGCGCGACATCCTCGCGCAGCTCGCGCAGGGCCTCGGCAACCGCGAGATCGCGAAAGCCCTGTTCATCAGTGAGGCGACGGTGAAGACCCATCTCGGACGGATCTACGACAAGCTCGGCGTCGACACGCGGGCGGGCGCGGTGGCGGTGGCGAAGGAAAAGCGCCTGCTGCCGTGAGACGGCCCGGCCCCACCGGCCGATAGCGCTGCCGCCCGCGCTTTCGGTGTCGGCTCGGGGTGGGGCCGCGGATGGGCTCGCGTACTGCTCAGCTGCGGTGACCCGGCGATGGTCACCGCCCATGGCACAGAGCAGATCGGGTACATCGTTGAGCCCGGGGGCGAGCGTGCGCCGGCCTTGCCGCTCGGTCCAACCCCGCCCGAGCGGGGTTCCGGCTGCTGTCACGGATGACCAAGGCCCCTTCGAGGGCAGGGGAGTTGCCATGGACGCTCTGAGGCCTTGCTTCAGGGAGCCGAGCGGGTGTCGAGAAGACCGTCACTGCGCTCAAGCGCAGCTCCTCTCAAGTGGCGTACGCCGCCGATCCCTTCGCCGCGGCTCCGGTGGTGTGGACGGTTCCACCGCCTATGCGTCTGTTGCATACAAGGCGCGCGCGACCGCTTTGAGCCGGGGGACCAGGAACGCCCCGCTGGATACGGTGAACAAGAGCCCTACCGGCGGGCTGCGCGTCGAGGCTCACCTTTGTGATCGCCCTGGCAGCCTTGCCCGTTGTCGGCATCCTCGTGCTGACGAACGGGGCTTGGCGGCGCAACGCGCTGTCCATCCCGGCCAGCGCGTTGCGGGGCTCCGCCGTCAGTGACCGCCCGTGGAGGCCAGGTCAGCCGTGATAGGTGATGTAGCCGTTGCCGTCAGGGTCGTTGCCCGATTTGGTGTACGAGTGGACGTCGGCGCGGGCACCGGAGGACTTGTAGAGGTAGATGGTGTCCTTGTCGTTGTTCCAGATGAAGTTGCAGTTCTGGCGGTAGACGACGTTGTGGGCGTCGGAGTCGGTGCCGCGGCCGCCGCGGAGCTTGATGTAGTCGCCGGGCTGGAGGTAGTGGTTCGCGGGGAAGGTGAACTTGTTCCCGGCGGCGTCCTTGACGACGTAGCCCTTCAAGTTGACGGTTGTGCCGGCCGAGTAGTTCTTGATCGTCAGGTACTCGTCCTTGGTGTTGCCGGTGGAGCAGTTGTTGGAGTCCCGGCCGGGCGCGTCGTACTGGACGCCCTTGATCTTCAGCGCGGAAGAGTACTCGGTGGCCTGCGCCGGGGCAGCGGCAATGACAGCGAGCGTCCCGGCAGCGGCTGCGGTAGCCAGGGCAGTGCGTATACGCATGAGGATCCCCCCTCAGTGGTGCGAATGAAGCTCCAGGAGCATACCGGTCGCGTGTCTGTCAGGTGACAGAAATGTGTGGGAACAGTGAACATGGGGGTGGAGTCGGGCCGCTGCCTCAGAGTGTGCCCGCGCGGCAAAGCTGCCGATCAACCCGGCGAGGTCGTAGGCGACTGGCGATGCCGGCCGCTCGACCGGCTCCCCAACAAGGCTGTTCATCCCGAACGTTCAGTGCCTCACAGCCTGGCCTCCGGAGCACGACGGCGTTGGAGGAGCCAGTGCGGGAAGTAACTGCCCTGCCGCAGCTTGGGGATGGCCGGCTCGACCGTCCAGGCCCGCGTGTCCCACTCGCGCGAGCGGTAGCCGTTGTGGTGGTTGGCTCTCTTCGCTGACCTGCCCGTATTCGGCGCCGCTGAGGGCGTCGGCCTCAGCGGACATGAGTGCGTCGGCGAACGTCTTGACCCTGGCGCGCAGCAGATCGGGACTCGCCGAAGCGAGGTTCTCCTCCGTGAGGGCACGGGGCAGACAAGGGTGCTGATCCGCGACCGCCGGTGCTCCCAGAACACCCCCCCGATGATCGAAGCGGCTTGACAAACGCCATGGGAAAGCCCGCCACGCCCAGAACGCTGCAGGTGAGCGGAGAGTGGGAAACGGCAATTGGCCATTTCGAGCAGTGTCAGTTGGCCAACGTGGCCGCGTTGCCTCGTTCGGCCGACAGCGGTGGCTGGCGGTCATCAGTCGAGGTGTCATGACATCGCGACCCGCTCTCGAGAGCGGATACGCGGCGGGCTGCGCACTCCAGGCAGGCGAGCCCGAGTCAACCTCGAAAGGTGGAGACAGCAATGCAGTACAACCAGGGAGATCGCGTGCAGTACCAGGGGCAGGACAACAAGAAGCACACGGGCCAGATCCAGGGCATCCGGGGTCAGGAACCCAAGGTGAAGTACACCGTCCGCGACGAGCAGACGCAGGTGGAAGAGCAGATCGAGGAGAAGCAGATCGACCGGACGCTGTAACAGCATGGTGATGAGTCGTCCGCCTGCGAGGTGGGCGACTCATCGGTGTGGGGGCTGGCTGATCACCTGAGCTGGGCCCATCTATCGCTGCGTCACACACGTGCGGCGCGCCCGAACGGCATGCTTGAACACCGTCCCAAAATTCTGGGCTGTGGTGGATACCCAAAGAGACACGGGTCAGGCTGAGGTACGCGAGGGACGGGAGGTGGTGGCGCTGGACTCACTCATCTCCATGTGGCCTCCGGCTACTCGGCCCGCTACGGCGCTTCCCTGCCCGACGCCCTTGTCCAGCGCCCGGTGGAGCGCGGGATGAAGATGCTGACGTTGACGTCGCCGGGACACGTCGTCAGCGCATGAGTGCGCCGCGCAGCGTAAGGCCGTAGTTGCCTTGTCGGGGTGAGCGACGAGCGCGGTGCTGGATGCGGCAGCCATGGCTCTGTTCCTCTGGGACCGATATCTCTCCGCCCGCTTGTCGTACGGGCAGGCCCGTGCGCTGTTGGACGAGCACACGGCCGTGCGTGGGCCCGGGACGGGCTGGGACCTGCACGAGTACCGCCATCCCTCCCTGACCCACCTCGGAGAGCAGGGCGCGTCCCTGTTGATGCTGATGGCGAAGTCCGGGCACAAAAAGCCGGAGAACGTCCGCCGCTACTTCAAGCCGTCCCCAGAGGCGATCGCAGAGGTCACCAGCCTGCTCGCCCCCGGCGACAGCAGGCGTTGGCCGACAACCTCAGCTGGTGCCTGACTCCGGGCAACACATTCGAGTCAGGCGCGCACATGCAGTCCGAAACCCGTGCGGCCCGCGGGCTCCAGTCCCTCCTTCAGGTGCAGCGAGGGGATCTCGTAGTCGCCGAAGTTCTGCCGCCGGAACGCGATCGGCTCGGTCGACTCCAGGGTGAGCAGGCGCTGCTCCCAGGCCTTGGCGACGTCCGGGTAGTCCCCGCCGGTCATCCGGTCGGTGCCATACAGCACGAACGGCGGCAGCACCTCGATGCCCGGGTAGTAGAGGATGCCGTGGTGGATCGGGAACAGCAGATCGTCGATGGGGCCGTTGATCCCGCGAGCGGCGTAATGCGACTCGGGGCCGCCGGCGGTCACCGACAGCAGAGCCTTCCTGCCCGCGAGGGTGCCTTCGCCGAAGCGCTCGCCGTACCTGGTGTCGCTGTGCTCACCGACGCCGTACGCGAAGTGGTAGGTGAACACCCGGTCCACCCAGCCTTTGAGGATCGCGGGCATCGTGTACCACCACAGCGGGAACTGGAAGATGATCGTGTCGGCCCACATCAGCTTCTCCTGCTCGGCGAGGACGTCCGGGGTGAGCGTCCCGGCGTCGAAGGCCCGGCCCGAGTCCAGGGCGACCTTCAACGGACTTGAGGCGTCGGGGCCGTAGTCCGCGGCGTCCACGACCGCCTTCCAGTTCATCGCGTACAGATCGCTCACCCGTACCTCGTGCCCGGCGGTCTCCAATGTGGACACTGCGAGGTCCTTCAGCGAGCTGTTGAGCGACTTCGGCTCCGGGTGGGCGTAGACGATCAGCGTCTTCATGGGGACTCCTTCGGATCGGAGGCCTTCGATTCTGGGCGCCGCGGCGCCCGGCGTTCAGGGGCGCCTCTTCCATCGGACGGGACTTCCTGGTAACGGCAGGACCACCTTCACGGGCACCACCGCGGCCATACTGGGGGCATGGACGATCTTGCGGGCTTCCTACGGACCCGGCGTTCCCGGGTCGACCCGGCGGCCGTCGGCATCCCCACCGACAGCCGCCGCCGGGTCGAAGGGCTGCGCCGTGAAGAGGTCGCGCACCTGTCCGGAGTCAGCGTCGACTACTACGTACGGCTGGAGCAGGGCCGCGCGACCCAGCCCTCCGAGCAGGTCCTCGACGCGCTCGCCCGCGTCCTCGGCCTCGACGCGACCGAACGCGGGCACCTCTACAGGCTCGCGCGGCAGCGCCGCCGCCGCGCGAAGGCGC
Organism: Streptomyces albiflavescens; assembly: GCF_014645835.1. Taxonomy (GTDB): domain Bacteria; phylum Actinomycetota; class Actinomycetes; order Streptomycetales; family Streptomycetaceae; genus Streptomyces; species Streptomyces albiflavescens. Next base: position 397,179 of record NZ_BMMM01000005.1, on the reverse strand, counting down.
CGGGCGGGCGGGTCCGGCCGGAGCTGCTGCGCGTCCTCGACCTGGTCGCCGAAGCACCCGCGCTGATCATGGACCACCGCCTGGACGTGCTCGCCGGGAATCGCCTCGCCGGGCTCCTCTACGGCCGGCCGATGCCGGGCCTGAACACCGCCCGGCACATCTTCCTTGAGGAGGCCGAGCGCGGCTTTTACGCGGACTGGGAGAAATGCACCCTCGACGTGGTCGGGCATCTGCGCCTGGCCGTCGGCAAATACCCCGAGGACCCCCGCCTAGCCTCGCTCATCGGCGAGTTGGCGATGGGCAGCGAGCGCTTCCGCCGCCTCTGGGCCCGCGCGGACGTGCGCGCCCGCACACATGGACGCAAGGCGTACCAGCACCCGCTGGTCGGACTGCTGGAACTGCACCAGGAGAACTTCGCACTACCGGATGAATCAGGCATGGAGCTGCTGGTGCTGTCCGCGGCCACCGGCAGCCCCTCCGAGGACGGGCTGCGCCTGCTCGCGGGCCTGGGCGCGGACAGCGGTGACGCGCATCCCACAGTGAACGCTCAGGTCCGCGGGTAACTCAACGACGCCCAACCACCGCCGGGAACGCCTGCTGTGCCGGACTGCTGCGCAGATGCGCAGGCGTCCTTGTCGTGTGCAGGGGCCCAGTCGGCAACACTGCCCGATCTGGCGTCTGTTCGTCTCTGGTGACAGGCGGAGTCGCCGTGTAGCGTTATTGGCAGATGTCGTGGTTCGCAGTACCTGCCCGCGCTCCAGCGCGGGCGTTTTGCTGTGCAGTGCCAGAGGACCAGGACGATCACCTCCGGGTCCACGCCGTGTGGGCCTGATAGCGACTGAGAGGCACAGGCATGGCCAGCGGAACCGTCAAGTGGTTCAACGCGGAAAAGGGCTTCGGCTTTATCGCGCAGGACGGAGGCGGCCCCGACGTCTTCGCGCACTACTCCAACATCAACGCCAGCGGCTTCCGTGAGCTCCAGGAAGGCCAGGCGGTCACCTTCGACATCACCCAGGGCCAGAAGGGCCCGCAGGCGGAGAACATCACTCCCGCCTGACGGGCGGCAAGGCCGACACCGTGCCTCCGCAGCGCTCGCTGCGGAGGCACGGCGCATCGGGGCCATTAGCTCTCAACCTGACGGCGCCGGGGATCTCAAGAGTTCGGCCACCGCGACCCGTTCGGCCTGTGGCAGGCCGCCGGAGGTGGTCGGCCGCCGGGGCGCCACTGCCGCGCGTCTTTGCGGGTTGGGCATGAGGTGAATGCGCCGCTCCAGGACGCGTCGTCTCGATCGCTTCCGGGGCAGCACGACCGGGATATCCGAGTGCTCATTGCCGATCACGGCGGCCTGCACCAGCCTCGTATTCCTCGCCATCGCGGTGGCCTCCTTGCGTCCCGCTGCCTGGCTTCTCTGCGGCCGGATTGGTCATCGGGCGGTCTTGTTCCCCGGCGGCTCCATCGCCGGAGCCCTGCAGCACCGCCACCAGTGCATCCAGATGTTCGAGGGCTACGCCGGCACCAGCGACTCCGGCTTCCGCGACGAAGTCGAAGCCGAACAAGCCCTCACCCGCGGCCAGGTCCTCGCCGACATGGCCGCCGACCCCGACCGGCCACGGCTCACCGGCACGGCCGGCGCCGAAGCCTGGCTCGCCGAACTCGCCCGCCATGCCGTCCTCAGCGGCCAAGTCGACACCGACGAATCCCGCCTGCGCCGCATCCTCGCCCGGCACGACCCCCACCTATATCCGGGCACCTTCCTCGTCTACAACCTTGACCGCGCCCTGTGCCGTGCCCCGACCAGCCCAGGCGATCAGCCGGTCATGGCCGACTGCCGGCCCCTGGCCTGTCGCAACACAGCCCTCACTTGCGGCACTCGTCTCGCCCTGCGAGACCACCTCAACCAGCTGGAGGCCGCCCTGAGCGACAGCGATCGTCTCGCTCCTTACATCCCTCACCGTCTTGAGGAAAAGCACCGAGACACTGCCGCGTTCCTTGCTCGCCACGCTCCGGAGTCCGCCTCATGAAACGCGACCTGCCCACCGCCGACGCCGTCAAAGCCGCTATCGACACCGTGATCGAAGAGGCCGCCGGCCGCGGGCGACGGCTCACCACCACCGCGGTCGCGCGCCGCCTCGGCATCCCGCACGCCACCTTCCACCGCCACTACCCCGACCTCATCGACGGCTACTTCCGGCCCCGGATGCCCGCACCCCGCCAACTCCCCGTCCCCGCACCGCCCACCGGGCAGGAGCCGGACAAGGAGACCAACCTCAGCAGGCTGCGCCGGGAGAACGCCTACCTACGTCGCACCCTTGGCCTGTATGAAGAGGCCATCCACCAACTCACCCTCGAAAACGACTCCCTGCGCAAGAGCGCCGTCATCGTCGCGCTTCCCACCCGCTCGGTCGCGACCTGCACCTGCCATCCGCAGCAACCCGCGTTCTGGTTGAGCGGTCCTTGGCGACCGCGTTCTGGTTGAGCGGTTTCGTCTGTGGGGGCCTCAGCCTGTTCCGAGCCCGGCTCGCAGGAAAGCGGTGGCCTGGCCGATGGCGGCTCGCGTGGCTCGGGTCTCGCTGAGCGCATTGAGCAGCATGAAGTCGTGGATGGTGCCGTTGTAGCGCACGGTTGTCACGGGGACGCCCGCGGAACGGAGCTTGGCGGCGTAGGCTTCTCCCTCATCGCGCAGCACATCGGCCTCGTCAACGCACACATACGTGGGCGGCAGCCCAGTGACCTGCTCGGTGCTGGCCTGATTCGGCGATGCCGTGATCTCGGCGCGCTGTGCCGGATCGGTCGTATAGGCGTCCCAGAACCACTCCATCGCCTTGCGGGTGAGGTAGTAGCCGGTGGCGAACTGCTCGTATGACGCGGTGTTCATCGCCGCGTCGGTGACCGGGTAATACATCGACTGCTGCAGGAAGGTGACGTCGCCGCGTTCCTTGGCCATCAGCGCAAGCGCGGCCGTCATATTGCCGCCCACCGATTCGCCGGCCACCGCCATGCGGCTGGCGTCCAGGCCCTTGGACGCCCCGTCTCGGGTGATCCACTGGGCGGTGGCGTATCCCTGCTCGATCGCGGTCGGGTAGCGGGCTTCCGGCGAGTTCGGGTACTCCACGAACGCGAGCGCCGCGCCGGCGCCGACGGCGAGCTCGCGCACGAGCCGGTCGTGGGTTCCGGCGTTGCCGAGGATCCAGCCTCCACCGTGCATGTACACAATGACCGGCAGCATGCCAGTAGTGCCCTGCGCCTTGATGATGCGTACCCGGACGTCCCCCACTTGGGCGGGAACCGTGATCCACTCTTCGTAGACCGGGAGCTTGCTGACCGGGGCGGACTGCGCGTCTTCGAGGATCTTCCGGGCTTCGGCCGGCGCCATCTCGTACAAGAACGGCGGTTTCGAGAACCCCTCAGCAACATCGTGTGCCGCAGGCTCAAGGACGACCGGGTTGGCAGCAGTCATGACAGCGCTCCTCGCGCGAAGGTTCAGACATGGACTTAGCCAAGAGCACGCGACGCCTCGTCGGCACCAGCTCGTCACGTACCGGATCTTCCCGTTACCCAGGCAATCGCGGCCTGGTGGCTGCCCGCCGTTGCGGCACGTCTCCACGTTCGTGACGCTTTCTATCTAACACCCGCAAAAGGCGCAGTTCCAGTCCGGGTCGATCGCCGCCGGCTGCGTGGCCGGCGTCTCCGCGCGCGGGGTCTCCTTGCCGAGCCCGCCCTTACGGCGGAGGTTGGCCGGGCGCTGGCCCACCGGTACGAGCTCCTCGCCCTCGCCCCAGGCGCGTCCTGCCGCGGGGCGAGGTGTCCGGTGGCCCACCGGTAGGACCGCAGCGCAGCGAGCTTGTTCTCCCACCCTTCGGCCGCGCGCTCGCTGTCCCGCTGCACGGCAAGAGCCGGTCCTCGCTGCCCAGTTCGGCGTGCACACGCCGGTCGGTGCGGGCCGGCTCGTACCACCACCAGGCCACACGCGTGCCCTCCGGTGTGGAGCAAGGCCCTGTCACGCCGTCTGCTTCGGCTTCCTCGCCCAGCGGACGGAGTCGGGCCTATTGACGGTGGACAGTGGCCAGTTCGAGAATGACACGTCATTCCGCGTTCCGCTGACGTGAGGGGAACTCCGTGCCCGGAGGTGTGGTCGACAAGCGGGACGCGATCCTGCGCGCCGCGGGAAAGGTATTCGCCGAACGTGGCTACCACGCGACCGGCATCTCCGACATCGCGCGGGAGCTCGGCGCCGGACACGGCACGTTCTACCGATACTTCAAGAACAAGGAGGACATCGCGCGGAGCGTGGTGTCGCGGGCGCTCGGCCGGATAACGGACGCGCTGTCCGACGAAGACCCCGGCTCCTCGGAGACCCTGTCGCAGTACCGGGAGCAGGTAAGGCGGATCGGCCAAAAGTTGTTCGAGCTCGTCGTTGCGGAACCGGAGTTGGGCCGCATTCTGTTCTACGACGCGATAGCCATCGACCGCGCCGAGCCCGACCTCGCGGGCCAGGCCATGGAGGCGGCAGCCGCGTACACCGCCGCGTTCATCCGCAACGGCCAGGACCGTGGTTTTCTGCGTCGCGATCTGGACGCCCATGTGGTCGGGCTCGCGGTGAACGGGATGATCATGACCGGAGCCGTACGCCTGCTGCACGTGCAGGACCCCGCCGGCATGCGTCAGCCGTGGATCCACACGGTGGAAACCCTCATGTTCGACGGCCTCGGCTCCTCCTGAGCCGCAGGCCCGCAAGGACCGTTCATTTCTTCTGCCTTCGAAGCGGAATGACGTGTCATTCCGGAAAGGAGAGCACGATGGTCCAGGTCGACGTCTTCTGGTCGTACGGCATCGGCGCAAGCTTCGCGACCGCCGCCGCGTACCAACTCGCCGACAGGCCCGGTTCGCCCCGCCGCCGCGTCCTTCGGTGGTCGGACCCGTACCTGATGGCCACCGTCCTGTACTGCTCGGTGCTGTTCGCGCCCAGCGGCGTATGGCTGCTCTGGGGCTTCCCGGACTGGGAGACGATGCAGGTGGCGCCTGGGCACGAAGCGCTGCCCGCCTGGCTGGTCGCCCTGTTCGCCGCAACCAACGTGAGCCAGGGCCTGCTCGGATACTGGGTCGCTGCGCGGCTGATCGCGGCCGGCCGCGCGTACGCCGCGTTCCTCCAGGCCGGAGTGGGCTACCTCGGGATGTTCTTCATCCTGGTCCACGGCTGGGACGGGCGCGGGTACCAGCGGTTCTTCTCGGCCGACCGGAAGACCTTCGCGGCCTGGCCGGAGCACCCGGGCTTCGGGCAGGTCCTGTCGCGCGTCGGCGACTGGCTGACTTCGCCGGTCGCGCTGACGCTGTACGGGATGGGAGCCGTCCTCGTACCCGTGATGCTGGCAGCGTTGGTCTCCTGGCTGGGGTCGGGCGAGCGTGAGCCGGGCAGCGGTGCGGCACCCGGGCACGTCCGCATCGTGCTCGCGGTGCTGGGTGCTGTCTTCGGAGTGGCGCTCGGCAGCGCCGTAGCCTCAAGTGTTCTGATCCATCTGCTGGACTGGTGGCTCGGCGTGCCCGCCGCGGCGGCCCTCATCGCCGTAGCCGTCGTCCGGCGTGGGACGGGTGCGGCCCACCGCGCCTTCGGGCTGCTGGCCCTGCCCGACGTGCACCGCGGCCGCCCGCGGCACGTGCCGTCGGCCGGCTGACGGCGTTGGGAGGGCTTGCTGTTCCGCCTGCGACCGAGAGCCGACCGACCCGTCGTGATGCCGGTCGAGGTGCCGGGCCGGCGCCGGTTGAAATGGCGCCGACATTGATCATGGTCGGTAGCAGGACCCGGCCCGAGTCGGGCTCGACCATGCCGTTGATCATGCGCAGCAACGTGGTCTTGCCGCATTCGGAGGAGCCCACCAGGACCGTGATCTCTACTGACCCGGCCTCGAAGCTGAGGTCGTTTCAGAGTCAGGGCCCCGTCGCGGTAGCCCTTGCTCACCGATTCGAAGCGAATCATCGCTCTTCCTCGCGCGGGTTGCAGGCCCGCAGCCTGTGGTCATATCGCCGCGTACACGCCCTCCCGTGGGAGTCGATCGCGCATTACCGATGACCGAGGTCGTCGTGGTGCGCGAACAGCGCCAGCTGGTCTCGGATCCAGAGGTTCAACGCCTGCAGCTGGCCCTGTATCCAGGGGTCGGGGCGGTGCTTGGCGACCTGGCCGCCGTCCAGGCTGATGGTCGTCGTGTCCGCGGTCACGACGACCCGGGCAGGAGTGAGCCCGCCATCGGGAAAAGTGGCCGCCGCCGCGGAGCCGCCGGTGGCGAGGAGCGTGCCTGCGACGAATACCGCGGAAACGCTCGCGGTCGAGATACGCCGCATGAGCTTGTTCATGGTCTTTCCTCCTTGCAGTGTCCGCCGTTCCATGGCTGCGAGGGCGGATCTGCCTTTCGTTACGCACTGCCGAAGCTACGCATCGGCATGTAGTTGAACAATGAATTAGTGTGGTGAAGGAAATCACCTGAATGTTGAGGAATGGGTGGGCGATGTCCTGAAGGGCCCCTGAGTGCGGAATCGTTCGGTTGGCGCGCCTGCGGAAGGGGCGGGGGTGGGCCGTAAATGCCCAGGACTCCCGGATTGCCGGAGCCTTGGGCCCCGCCCGGTCTGTGTGACTTGCCATCGGGTCCCACTCGTCGACCGAAGAAGGCTGCCGGCCACCGGGATGGGGGGATCGCTCCTCACCTGCAGACGGCCGAGTCAACCGGCGGAGGCCAGGACCGCCCCGTATGCCGGCGGGAGCATGCTCAGCCGCGGTAGGTCTCCAGCAGCCGCAGCCAGACTTCGCCGAGGGTGGGGAAGGCGGGGACGGCGTGCCAGAGCCGGTCGAGGGGGACTTCGCCGGCGATGGCGATGGTGGCCGAGTGGACGAGTTCCCCGACGCCGGGGCCGGCGAAGGTGACGCCCACCACGGTGTTGCGGTCGGTGTCGATGAGCATGCGGGCCCGGCCGCGGTAGTCCTCGCCGTACTGGTGGGCGCCGGCGACGTGGGCGAGGTCGTAGTCGACGACCTCGATGCGGCGCCCGCTGTGCTCGGCGTCGCGGCTGGTCAGGCCGACGGAGGCGACCTCGGGGGTGGTGAAGACGACCTGGGGGACGGCCTTGTGGTCGGCGGTGGCGACATGCGCGGGGGGTGTCCTTGTTTCTTGACGTCGGTGGATTACGCCCAATGCGTCACCGGTTCAACAGGTAGTGGTCGCAGCCGGGGCGCCTCGTCGCTCCCCGGCTGCTGCGGCGGACGGCGGTGACGGCCGGGGGGGTGCCTCTATGTCTTTCGTCAAGCGGGGCGTGGGGTTCTGGGTTCGTAGAAGGTGCCGTCGCGGAGCATGGCGAACAGCACGTTGATCCGTTGGCGGGCCAGGCGGAGGAGTGCCTGGGTATGGGTTTTCCCGCGGGCCCGGCATCGGTCGTAGTAGGTGCGGGAGGCGGGATCGTGCAGGGCAGCGAACGCGGACAGGAACATCGCCCGTTTGAGCTGCCGGTTGCCGCCTCTGGGCGCGTGTTCGCCGTGGATGGAGGTGCCCGACGATCTGGTCGTCGGGGCGAGGCCGGCGTAGGAGGCCAGGTGGGCGGCGGTGGGGAAGCTGGTGCCGTCGCCGACGGTGACCAGCAAGGTGGCGGCGGTCCTGACCGCGACCCCCGGAATCGAGGTCAGGACCGGGGAAAGAGGGTGAGCCTCCAGCAGCTGTCCGATCTGCGCTTCCAGAGCTCGTCGCTGTTCGTGGACGGCCGCGAGCGAACGGGCCAGGGACGGGATCACGATGTCGAGGGTGCCGGTGCCCGGGACCACGACGGTCTGCTCGTCGAGCGCGTCGAAGACGTCGTCGATCAGCCGCTGGGCCATGCGCGGGGCCTTGGGCCGGATCACCTCAACCAGCCTGCGGCGTCCGGCTTTCCGCAGAGCCTGCGGGGATCCGTAGCGTTCCAGCAGCCAGGTCACGGCGCTGTGGTCCAGGCGCGGGCCAAGGACGCGCTCCAGGCTGGGGTGGAACTGGGTGAGCAGGCCGCGTATCCGGTTGGAGGTGCGGGTGGCCTCGGCCGCGAGGTCCTGGTCGAAGCCGACGAGCACGGTCAGTTCGGCGGTGATCTCGTCGGTCAGTTCCAAAGAGCGCAGGGTGTGCGGCATCGTCCGTGCGGCGTCCGCGATCACCGCGGCGTCCTTGGCGTCCGTCGTCCTCCTCGTCCAGCTCGGGCGCGTCCGCATCACGCAAGGGCCGCAGCCCCTCGCCCGGCCCTTCGTCGAATTCGCCGAAGAACACGGGGAACTGGGAACGGGTACAAGAGGGGCCTGACCTGGCTCAACGCCGTCAATGACCAGGTGGCCGGGATCGGAGCAATGGTCGTGCGTGGCACCCCGCGCGACAGCCTGTTCACCCTGGACACGCTGCTGAACCTCGACGGCGGAGTCCGCGATGGTTCATGTCCCGCGGAAGCGTGTCCTCGTGGATGTCCTGGCGTCGCTGCCTCGTGATCAACGGGAACATCTGGAACGGAGCGAAACCGGGTTGATCAAGTACCTGGACGACAGTTCCGAGAAGGCGGCACTTCGCCCGATCGCTGACAGTCCAGCCGGTCTCAGTCGACGCCGGCTTCGCCGTCGATCGCGGTGAGGCTGCGGTTCTTGAGCCGGTAGCTGGGGTCGTTGATCGGGACGACCTCACAGTGGTGGAGGAGCCGGTCGAGGATGGCGGTGGCTAGGACCTCGTCGCCGAAGCCCTGCCCGAATTCGCTGAAGCTCTTGTTTGAGGTCAGGATGATGAGCCCTTCTCATACCGCTTCGAGATCAGCTGGAAGACGAGGTTCTGCAGCCACCGATCCGCCTCAAGCACCATCACGGGCCGCCCTCCACCTCGGTCACCCGTCACGCAGCAGCGTCCTCGAAACGGTACGCAGACACACCACGTTCCTCTGCACGTTCACCACTACGTGGCTCTGCACTTCAAGTCGTTGCGCCGACACGCGTTACGCCGACAAGCGCTTCCGCGACCTCGCGGACCAGCGGTTCTGGCGCGCGGCCAGGAGCCGGCCGGAGACTACGGGTCGCTGGCAGCCATCGCCCGCAACCGCGTGAACCTGAAGCGGATCACCACGCACTGGCCGGACACGCTGCGCGTGGCCGGGTCGCTGATCACCAACCAGGTCCGCGCCTACGACCTGCTGCGAATGTTCGGCCACGAGGGACACCCACCCCGCTCGGTGCCGCGTTCGCCGAGTACGGGCGCATCGACGAGACCATGCATCTGGCCGCCCTGGTCGACCCGATGGATGACACCTGCCGCCGCCTGATGAAACGGCAGCTCACGGTCCAGGAATCCCGCCACCGCCTTGCTCACGCCATCTGCCACGGCGGCCGGGGCCAGATCCGGCCGCCCTACCGCGACGGGCAGGAAGATCAGTTGGCCAGCCTGGGACTCGTCCTCAGTGCTGTGGTGCTCTGGAACACCCGCTATCTCGACGCTGCCGTCACCCAGCTCCGCGCCGAGGGCCACGGCCTCAAGGGCGAGGACGTGGCCCGCCTGTCCAAGGTCACCGGCATCGAGCCGCGCGCTCCCCGGGTGCGGACCGCGACCGCTGGGGAGCGGCTGACGAAGGCGGAGGCGCGCTAGCCGATCACGCCCTGGTCGGCTCCTGACGGTCAGTCCTGCCCTCCGTCGTCCTCCTCGTCCAGTTCGGGCGCGTCCGGATCACGCAGGGGCCGCAGCCCCTCGCCCAGCCCACTAGCCGCGAAATTGAACTGGTAGCGGACCATGAAGTTGATGTGCCTGTCCTTCAGCGGAGCCTTGGCGAATTCGGCGTCGATCCGCTCTTGCCGAGCGCGCGGCCGAGTTCACCGGTCCGCGTGCGCGACGATTTCAGCTACGGGCGCGAGGGCGGCGTTCCCCCTCGGCATGGCTGCTCGCCGTGCTGGTCAGGATCGCGCTTGCGACAACGTCGAAGAGGCGATCGGCGCGTGGCGCGAGCGAGTGTTGATCGCCGAGCCAAGCGAGCGCCCCTACCAGCGCGAACAGATCGTCGCCATCAATGTCGGTCCGCGCCATACCCGCGGCCTGGGCACGGGCGAGGAGCCGCGCACCGGCCGCGCGCAGAGTGACGCACGAAGCGTGGAGTGCGGACTCGGGGTCCTCGATGGCGGCTGCCATCAGCACGACCGCGCCCCGATACTCAGTCGTCCACGCGACGCAGTCGCGTAGCCACGAAACGAGAGCATCGTCGGGCGAGCCGGACGTTTCGAGGGCGCCTGCCTGAACGGTCAACTCGTCGAAGCTCGTGTGAAGCAGGGCATCGAGCAGCGCCTCGCGTGTCGGGAAGTGACGCAGCAGCGTCGCGAGTCCGACATCGGCCCTGCGCGCGATATCGCGCAGTGACACCTCGACGCCTTGCTCGGCGATGGCGGTGCCCGCTACTGCGAGCAGGTGGTCGCGGTTCTTCCTGGCGTCGGCCCGCATCTGTCCCCCCTTGACTATCCGGATCAGTGGTCCATATATTCGGATCAGTGGTCCGGTTATGTGGACCGCTGATCCGAATAAGCCTATCCCGCACCGCGGACAGGAGAAAACGATGCCGACACACACGATGAGGGCGGTCCGGCTCCATGAGCACGGCGGCCCCGAAGTTCTGCGTTACGACGAGGTGCCGATTCCCGAGCCGGGGCCGGGTGAGGTGCTCGTTCGCGTGCACGCGGTCGGCATCAACCCCCCCGACTGGTACCTGCGCGACGGGATGTCCAACCTGCCGCCGAAGACGAGGCCGAAGTTCAGCTTGCCCGTGATTCCGGGGACGGACCTGTCGGGCGTCGTCGAGGCCGTCGCCGCGGATGTGGACGGCCTCTCCGTCGGTGATGAAGTCTTCGGTCTCCTTCGCTTCCCCAGCTTCGATGGCAGCACCTATGCCGAGTACGTGGCCGCGCCTGCGTCGGACCTCGCACTCAAGCCGGCCGGCATCGATCACGTGCACGCCGCCGGGGCGCCCATGGCCGGGCTCACCGCGTGGCAGTTCCTGATCGAGCTCGGACACGATCACCCGTCGCCCTTCCAGTCGGCGCAGCATCGTCCGGTGCCACTCGACGCCAACGTGACGGTGCTCATCAACGGCGCCGCTGGCGGCGTGGGGCACTTCGCGCTACAGCTGGCGAAATGGAAGGGTGCACGTGTCATCGCGGTGGCGTCGGGCGCGCATGAATTGTTCCTGAGCGAGCTCGGCGCCGACGAGTTCATCGACTACACCAAGAGCCGTCCCGAGGAACTCGTGCATGACGTCGACCTTGTTCTCGACGCCGTCGGTGGCCCCGACAGCAAGCGCTTCCTGCGCACGCTCAAGCGCGGCGGCTCCCAGTTCCCCGTGTTCTTCGGCGAATTCGACGAAGAAGAGACCGTGAAGCTGGGCGTCACAGTCACGGGCACCCAGGTTCGCTCGAACGGCGCGCAGCTTGCCGAACTGGGACGCCTGCTCGACGCGGGCACGGTCCGCGTCGCGATCGACAGCACGTTTGCGCTCGCGGATGCCCGAGCCGCGCACGAACGCGCCGCCCGAGGGCACATCCAGGGCAAGATCGTGCTCACGGTCGCTTAGCAACGAGCCGTTTCACCGACGCGTCCGGCGCTCGCCCGCGGGGCGCCGGTGGCCATCGAGACGCCGATGAGGAGAGCTTGGCGCGCGTCTGGCGACTGGGCCGGACCGCGGCGGACGAGTCACCCCTCCGGCCGTCACCGCCGTCCGCCGCTGCAGCCGGGGGGAGCGAGGCGCCCCGGCTGCGACCACTACCTGTTGAACCGGTGACGCATTGGGCGTAATCCACCGACGTCAAGAAACAAGCGGCTGTTCATGCAGGCCGTGCCGCCCCTCCCGCTCCCGCAGTAGCCGCAGCACCGGGATGCGACGGTGCAGAGTGACTCAGGTGCACCGGTGCGCATGAAATCCCGGTTGTGCGCGTCACGGAAGTGCCTTCTCGCGATGCAGCAGCCCTGGGTGTTCGAGTTGCATTGGATGACCCCGTCCGCTTCCCGCGGCCGCGCGACGACCTCACCGTGCAGCAGGTCCCGCCCTTCGGCACCTGACCGCGCCCCGGGTGGCGGTCAGGCGGAGGCCGGGGCGCCGAGCTCGGCGAGTAGGCCGCGCACCCGCTGCTCGACGGCGTCACGAATCGGCCGGACGGCCTCGACGCCCTGCCCGGCCGGATCGTCGAGCTGCCAGTCGAGGTACCGCTTGCCGGGGAAGACGGGACAGGCGTCCCCGCAGCCCATGGTGATCACGACGTCCGAGGACTGCACCGCTTGTGTGGTGAGGACCTTCGGGGCCTCGGCGGAGATGTCGATGCCGACCTCCTTCATCGCCTCCACGACCGCCGGGTTGACGGAGTCGGCGGGCGCCGAGCCCGCCGAGCGGACCTCGACGCGGTCACCGGCGAGGTGGGTGAGGAAGGCGGCGCCCACCTGGGAGCGGCCGGCGTTGGGCGCGAAGCGGAGGTGCTCATGACGGATATCCCTCTCGAACGGCGGAACGTGGGGTCAGGAGGAGGCGAGTTCGGGCTCGCCCTGTGCCACGAGCGCCCGCCCGGCCGGGGCCGGGCTGGGGCCGTAGACCGCGGCCACGACGCCGAGTCCGAGCACGGTGCCGAGGAGTTGGGCGGCGATGAACGGGGCGACGGAGGCGGGTGCGATCCCGGCGAAGGTGTTGGTGAAGGCCCGGCCGATGGTCACCGCGGGGTTCGCGAAGGACGTGGAGGAGGTGAACCAGTAGGCGGCCCCGATGTAGGAGGCCACCGCGGCCGGAGCGAGCGCGGCGCGGCCGACCCGCGTGAGGCCGAAGATCAGCAGGATCAACCCCGCCGTGGCGACGACTTCGCTCAGCCAGAGGTGGCCGGCGGAGCGGTCGTGAGTGGAGAACTTGACCAGCGGCTTGGCGAACATCGCGTCGGCCAGGACCACGCCGCCGATCGCGCCGGTGATCTGGGCGGGCACGTACGCGGCGACGTCCCGCAGGGCGAGGCCGCCCGGAGCACGACGGCTGGTGAACCAGGCGGCGAGCGTGACGGCAGGGTTGAAGTGCGCGCCGGAGATGGGCCCGAGCAGGGCGATCAGGACGCCCAGGCCGAAGACAGTGGCGAGGGAGTTGGCGAGCAGCTGCACGCCGATGTCGCGGGTCAGCTCGGTGGCCTGGATGCCGGAGCCGACCACCATCACCACGAGCAGCGCGGTCCCGATCGCCTCGGCGGCGACGCGGCGGCCGAGCGGCGCGCTCACGCGTCGGCCCCGGTGGGCAGCGGGGTGGTCAGGAACGCGGCGAGCTTGTCCAGGACGCCGGGCAACACCCAGTAGTAGACCCAAGTCCCGCGCCGCTCGCAGTCGATGAGCCCGGCCTGCCTCAGCAGCTTGAGGTGGTGCGAGATGGTCGGCTGGGACAGGTCGAAGGCCGGGGTCAGCTCGCACACGCAGACCTCGCCGCCCTCACCGCGCGAGGCGATCATCGACATCAGGCGCAGCCGCACCGGGTCACCCAGGGCCTTGAAGACCTTCGCCAAGTCGGCGGCCTGGTCCTCGTCCAGGGGCGCGGCGGACAGGCCCGGGCAGCAGGCGGCGTCCTGGCCTATCACCTCAAGCTCTTGTTTCGACATGTCTCTATGTTGACGTTTTTCGATTCAAGGCGCAAGGTTGAATCAATGAACGTCAATACAGGCAGTTCCGGGGCCTTGCCGTGCCCCGTCACCTGGGAGTGAGTCATGAGCGAGCAGTCCACCGACCTGCGTGAAACCGTCCGCCGGCGGTACGCGGCGGCGGCCGTGAAGGTCACCGAGGGCGGCACCGCCTGTTGCGGTCCCGAGCCGGTCGAGGTCGACGAGAACTTCGGCTCCACCCTGTACGCCGCCAATGAGCGCGACGCCATGCCCGCGGAGGCCGTCGCCGCCTCCCTCGGCTGCGGCAACCCCACCGCCGTCGCCGAACTGCGCGAGGGCGAACGCGTGCTGGACCTCGGTTCCGGGGGCGGGATCGACGTCCTGCTGTCCGCCCGCCGCGTCGGACCGACCGGCAAGGCGTACGGGCTGGACATGACCGATGAGATGCTCGCCCTCGCCCTGGCCAACGCGGCGAAGGCAGGCGCGACGAACGTGGAGTTCCTCAAGGGCACCATCGAAGCCGTCCCACTGCCCGCAAACACGATCGACGTCGTCATCTCCAACTGCGTGATCAACCTGTCCACCGACAAGCTCGCCGTGTTCGCCGAGACCTTCCGCGTCCTCAAGCCCGGCGGCCGGATCGTCGTCGCCGACGTCGTCGCCGACGACACCCTCACCGCCGACCAGCGCGCCGAGCGCGGCGACTACGTCGGCTGTATCGCCGGCGCCCTGTCCTTCGCCGAGTACCGCCAGGGCCTGGAGGCCGCCGGGTTCACCGACATCGACATCACCCCAACCCACCAGGTCGCCGACGGCATGCACTCCGCAATCGTGCGCGCAACCAAGCCGCCGACCACCGAAAGCGTCCGCCAGGCTGGGGAGTTGACGGACACCCGCTGTGGCGTCGACGCGTGCTGCACGGCGGCAGAGACCTCGGTCGACCCCACCGTCACCGTGGCTGAGGCGAAGACCGAGTCGGTGTGTGGCTGCCAGAACTGACGTCGGCGCCTGGTCTGGGGTCCTCCACGTTGGGGGCCCCAGAATCGTACGCGCCATGGACAACGGACAAGACGAAAGCCCTGTCCATAACTTCTGCTCGAACCGCAGCGGGCCGGGCAGCGCTCCGTCGGGCCCTAGGGCGCGTATCGAGTCGTGATCATCGGGTGGTCCTGGTGAGGTCTTTGATCCAGATCATCGAGGCGTGCAGGTGGAGACTGGCGAGGTAGCTGTTGGGAGTCTTGTCGTATCGGGTGTCTCACCGTCCCAGTTCCGGCCTCCTGGTACGTCACGCTCTGGGGCGGGTGAGGCACGTGGAGCCGACGTGAGCCGACCGGTGCACTGATGTCCGGGCGGGGACTCATGGGACATGGCCCGGCACCCGGCTCAGGTTCCGGGGAGGATACGGCGCGTTTCGTAGGCCCACATCGCGATCTCGACCCGGTTGCGGGCGCCGAGTTTGGCCATCAGGCTGGCCAGATGCGTCTTCACCGTGCTGAGGCTGATGTGCAGTGCATCGGCGATCTCGGTGTTGGTCAGCCCGCGAGCGACGGCGAGGAGCACCTGCTCCTCGCGGGCGGTGACGGGGGAGACCGGCTGGGCCACGGGCCGGCCGGCGGGCAGGTCCGCGAATGCCTGGAGCAGACGGACGGTGACGCTGGGCGCAATGAGCGCCTCACCGCCGGACGCCGACCGTACGGCCTGCGCCAGAAGGTCCGGTCCCGTGTCCTTGAGGAGGAATCCGCGGGCGCCGGCACGCAGCGCGCCGTAGACGTACTCGTCGAGGTCGAACGTGGTGATGACGACCACGGCCAGCGGGTCGGCGACGCCCGGGCCGGCGACCAGCCGGGTGGCCTCGAGCCCGTCGAGTACGGGCATGCGGATGTCGAACAGGCAGACGTCGGGGCGTAGTTCGCGGGCCAGACGTACCGCTTCCCGCCCGTCGGCGGCCTCGCCGACCACCTCGATGCCGAGCTGGGCGTTCAGCATGATCCGCAACCCGGTGCGGATGATCGTCTGGTCGTCAGCGACGAGGACGCGAATGGACACCGCTCTCGCTCCTCGCTCTCGGCAGTTCGGCTTCGACATGCCAGCCCCGGTCGATACCCGGGCCGGCTCGTAGTGTGCCGCCGAGCAGAGTCGCGCGCTCGCGCAGTCCGGTAAGTCCGTATCCGTCGCCGACCCCGACGGCGGCGCAACATGGTCGGGCTCGGAGTGGGCATCGACTACGCGCTGTTCGTGCTCGCCAGGCACCGGGAGT
Organism: Streptomyces albiflavescens; assembly: GCF_014645835.1. Classification (GTDB taxonomy): domain Bacteria; phylum Actinomycetota; class Actinomycetes; order Streptomycetales; family Streptomycetaceae; genus Streptomyces; species Streptomyces albiflavescens. Next base: position 381,304 of record NZ_BMMM01000005.1, on the reverse strand, counting down.
ACCTCGCGCGCGGGCTCGATCCCCGCGAGGCGGCGGGGCGAGCGGTGGCCACGGCGGGGAGGCCCGTGGTCTTCGCCGGCGGCACCGTCGTCGTATCGATCCTCGGCCTGGCGGTCGCGAACGTACCGTTCATGACGGTGGGCGGGCTCGCCGTCTCGATCGTCGTTCTGACCATGGTGGTCGCGTCGGTGACGCTGCTGCCGGCCTTCCTCGGCGCCGCCGGCCCACGCCTGGCCCGGGCCGGCCGGATCGGCCGGGCTCTGCAGACCAGGAAGCTGGGCCGACTCGCACGGCGGCGGGACCCGGCGGCAGGCGCCGCCCACGCCGCCGGGTGGCGTCGCTGGATCGGGCACGTCAGCCAGCACCCGGTGCCGTACGCGGTCGGCGCGGCGGGGCTGCTGCTGACCGCGACGCTGCCCGTGCTCGGCCTGCGCGTCGGCCTGCCCGACGACGGCTCACTGCCCCACAGTCGTACCGAGCGCCGGGCCTACGACCTCGTCGCCGAGGGGTTCGGCCCGGGCACCAACGGTCCCCTCGTCATCGCCGCGGACCCCACCGGTGATCCGGGAGTGCTGGACCGACTCGTCGCAACGGTCGCGGCGGATCCGGGCATCGCATCCGTCGCGCCGACGCACATCGATCGGGCCACCGGCATCGCGACCCTCGTGGTGTTCCCGACCACCAGCCCTCAGGACAAGGCCACGGCCGACACCATCGCCCGGCTGCGCACCGACGTGCTGCCCACGGCGATCGGGCACGGCCCGGCCAGGGCCCACGTCGGCGGCGCCGCCGCGAGCCTGTCCGATGTGGGCCAACGCACCAGCCAACGCCTGCCGGTGTTCGTCGCCGCCGTGCTGGCGATGTCGTTCCTGCTGCTGATGCTGGTCTTCCGCTCGATACTCGTACCGCTCAAGGCGGTACTGCTGAATCTGCTGAGCATCGGCGCGGCCTACGGCATCATGGTCGCGGTCTTCCAGTGGGGCTGGGGAGGCGCACTCATCGGGCTGGAAGCGACGGTTCCGATCGTGTCGTTCATCCCGATGTTCCTCTTCGCCATCCTGTTCGGCCTGTCGATGGACTACGAGGTGTTCCTCCTCTCCCGCGTACGCGAGGAGTACCTGCGCACCGGCGACAACGGCACGGCGATCGTTGAGGGCGTCTCGCGCACCGCCCGGATCATCACCTCGGCCGCCCTCATCATGGTGGCGGTCTTCCTGTCCTTCGCCGTCGCCGAGGACCCCTCCACCAAAATGTTCGGGCTCGGCCTGGCCACCGCGATCTTCATCGACGCCACGGTCGCACGCATGGTGCTGGTACCGGCGACCATGACACTCCTCGGCCGGACCAACTGGTGGCTGCCGAAGTGGCTGGACTGGATGCTTCCCCGCGGCCCGGTCGGCACCGACGACACCGACGCTGAATCCACGGGTGAGGCCCCGCGTCCACGGCTGGTTGACCGTTGACTCAACTCCTGCCCGCCCTTGGCGTCCGGCACCTCAGCGCGTCACCTAGGGGCATATCGAGTCGTGATCACTGTCGTATCGGGTGGCGATGCCTCGCCATGCTTTGAGCTTGTTGATCAGGCGTTCGACGGTGTTCCGCTCCTTGTAGAGATCGGCGTCGTGGCTGACGGGTCGGCCACCTCTGGAGCCCTTCTTCTTCCGGTTGGCGGCCTGGTCCTTCTTCTCCGGGATGACCGCCTTGATGCGGCGTTTGCGTAGGTGGGCGCGGTTTCCGCGGGACGAGTACGCCTTGTCCCCGGCGACCGCGTCCGGCCGGATGCGGGGTCGGCCGACGGGCCCGCGTACCCGTACCTTCTGCAGGACGGGGATGAACTGCGGGCTGTCCGCTGCCTGGCCTGTGGTCAGGATGAACGCCAGCGGGCGGCACTTGCGGTCGGCGGCGAGGTGGACCTTGCTGGTCTGCCCGCCTCTGGAACGTCCGAGGAGGGCGGCCTTCAGCCGGAGTTTCCGGCGACGCCGGATGCGTCGTCGTTCTTCCAGCGCGGGATCACTTTCGGTCTCTTGCCCGTTTTGCTCTTCGAGGCCGCCCCCTTTGACCTGGCCTTCTCCTCCTCGGCCGCGGCTTTCTCCAGGGCGGTGACGACGTCCTCGTCGAGGTGCATCCCGGCCGCGTCGTGGTGGGCTCGGGCGGTGGTGGAGTCGATGCTGACCAGGGACAGGTCCACCTCACCCCGCTTCGCGGCTTCCGTGATCAGGCCCTCCAGCAGGGCCTCGAAGACGCCGGCGTCACGCCACTGCCGGAAGCGGTTGTGGACGGTCGACCAGGCGCCGAACTCCGTCGGCATCTCCTGCCACTGCCCGCCCGTCTTGAACCGCCAGATCACGCCCTCGAACTGCTGCCGCAGTCGCTCGGGGTACGGGCCGTACTCGCCGATCGGCAGGTACGGCTCGATGAACTCCCAATCCTGCTCGGTCAGTTGCACTCGCGTCACGTAAGATCGTCTATCGGACCGGACCGTGCCACGAAGGCACATCCCGCAAATTGATCACGACTCGATACGCGCCCTAGTTCCCGCCGGGCTTCGGATGTCCGGTCGGCCAGCCATTCTGGCTGCAGCGGCACAACGGTACGCGTGAGCGTCGGCAGCCCCCAGACTTCTTCCCACGCTGCGCGGATGGGTCGGCCGTGATCGTCGACCTCCACGCCGGCGATCGGATCGCGCCGCGCGATGCCGAGACGTTCGAGCTGAGGGTCGGGCCCCTTCACACATGCCCGCGTGAAGCTCGTTGAGCGCTCACGGAAGTGAGTTGAGTTGCGGCATACTGCAAATCGCCTTGTGAAATCGATCAGTTCTTGCCGCATCGCAACGCATCACGGTGCGGCTTTCGCACGGTCGGAGCGGGGCGTCAAAGGGCGTGAACCGGATCCGGAGCCAGGGGCCTGACAGGCAGGGGGAGCAGCGTGGAACCGGTCATCATCGTCCTGACCATTCTGATGGTGTTGGTCTTCATCACCCTGATCAAGACCCTCCAGGTCGTCCCACAGGCCAGCGCCGCCGTCGTCGAGCGCTTCGGCCGCTACACGCGGACCCTGAACCCGGGCCTGAACATCGTGGTCCCGTTCATCGACTCCATCCGCAACCGCATCGACCTGCGCGAACAAGTCCTGCTGTTCCCGCCCCAGCAGGTGACCACCCGGGACAACCTGGTCGTGAACATCGACATGGTCATCTACTACCAGGTGACGGACGCTCGGGCCGCCACCTACGAGGTCACCAGCTACATCGAGGCAATAGAGCAGCTCACGGTCACCAAGCTCCGCAACATCATCGGCGGTATGGACCTCGAACGCAGCCTCACCTCGCGCGACGAGATCAGCGCGGCCCTGTGCGGCGTCCTCGACGCGGCGACCGGCAAGTGGGGCATCCGCGTCAACCGCGTCGAGCTCAAGGGTATGGAGCCGCCCACCTCCATCCGCGAGTCGGTGGAGCAGCGGATGCGCGCCTATCGCGACAAGCGCGCCCCGGTTCCCGAGGCCGAACGCGTCCGGGAGCCCGAAGCCCTGCCTGCCGAGGCCGAGAAGCGGGCCGCCTTGATCCGAGCAGAGACAGAACGCGAAGTGGCCGCGATCATGTCCGGCGGGAAGGAGGCCGCACGGACCGCGCCGCTGTCGCACCCGCATACGGATTTCCCGCTCGCGCGTCAGCCGTTACGGGAGGGGGACCCTCGCCGTATCGATCGCTACCGGCTGACGGCGAGGCTGGGCCAAGGCGGAATGGGGACGGTCTATCTCGGTCACTCTCCGGGCGAGCGTTTGGTCGCGGTCAAGGTCATCCAGCGGGAGCTGGCCGCCGATCCCACATTCCGTCGGCGTTTCGCCCGTGAGATCAGTGCCGCGCGCAAGGTCGGCGGATTCCACACCGCGTCCGTGGTCGATGCTGATGCGGACGGTAACCCGCCCTGGCTGGTCACCGAGTACATTCCCGGCCCGTCACTGCACGACGTCCTGAGCCGGCACGGTGCCCTGCCCGTCAGGACCATCCAGACGCTGGCCATCGGCATCGCCGAAGCCCTCGAGGGTATCCATCAGTGCGGCATCGTCCACCGTGACCTCAAGCCCGGCAACATCATCCTTTCCGGCACCGGCCCGCGCGTCATTGACTTCGGCATCGCCCGAGCCCTCGACGGCACCGCCATCACCCGTACCGATCATGTCGTTGGTACTCGAGGCTTCCTCGCCCCCGAGCAGCTCACCGGCGCGCCGGTCACCTTCGCCACAGACCTCTACGCCTTCGGCATGGTGCTCTGCCACGCTGCCGGGGCAGTGCCCGCGGACGGCGAGTCCCTCGACTCCGCCCTCGGCCTGTTGCCGTCCCACCTGTACGGCATCGTCACCCGCTGCCTCGACCATGATCCCGCGAGCCGCCCGACGCCCGCTGAGGTCATCGAGCAGCTCGCCGACCGCCGCTCATCGGACGAAGACTGGCTGCCACCTCTCGTGCGCACACTGGTAGATCTGCACGAACAACCCGCGGAATCGGCAGGTTGACAACAAGCCAGGCCCAACCTGACCCGGTCTTCAACAACGTCCCTCGCCGGAAGGGCACGCGGACAGGCCCCGACTGGGTTCGATGTCAACGAGGGGTTGGTCAGTTCGCCTGACGCGGCCTGCGGATTCTGCCGGTGAGTAATGCCGGCCGCAGGCTGCCGCCGCCTCCCTGGCGGCCGCGAAGGGCACGGCCGCCGACGGGCGGTGGACTGCAACGTGGAAGACAGCCCGGCCGGTGTGTAGTCTGTCCGGTCCGCGCAGTGGGCGTATCGACGTCACGCCCCACGTAACCTCTTCCTGTGCCAGTCTCCCGCCAGCATCGCGTCGCCGTCCTTGTGCTCGAGGGTGCGAAGCCGCTCGATGTCGGAATCCCCGCGCAGGTATTCACGACCCGCGCGAGCATGCCGTACGAGGTGCGGGTGTGCGGGGCGACACCCGGTCTCGTGACCGGCGGCGATGGCCTCGCGTACTACGTCGACCACGGCCTCGACGCCCTTGCGTGGGCCGACATTGTCTTCGTCCCCGGCTACCGGTTCCCGGACCGCGACGACCCGCCGCAGGCCGTCGTTGACGCACTGATCGCCGCCCACGACCGGGGCGCGCGGCTCGCCGCCATCTCGACGGGCGCCTTCGCGCTCGCCGCCACGGGCCTGTTGGACGGCAGGCGCGCCACGACGCACTGGCACTACACGCGGGCACTCGTGGCCAGGCACCCGCTCGTCCAGGTCGACGAGAACGTGCTGTTTGTCGATGAGGGCAGCGTGCTCACCTCGGCCGGCGCCGCCTCCGGCATCGACCTGTGCCTGCACATCCTGCGCGGCGACCTCGGAGTGGCCGCGTCCAACCACGCGGCCCGGCGTCTGGTTGCGGCCCCCTACCGCAGCGGCGGCCAGGCCCAGTACGTGCCGCGCAGCGTCCCCGAGCCGCTCGGCGAGCGGTTCGCCACCACCCGCGAGTGGGCGCTGCACCGGCTCGGCGAGCACCTCACCCTCGACATCCTGGCGCGGCAGGCGGGGGTCTCGCCGCGCACGTTCTCCCGGCGCTTCGTCGAGGAGACCGGCTACACGCCGATGCAGTGGGTGATGCGCGCCCGCATCGACCTGGCCCGCGAACTGCTCGAGCGCTCGGAGCGCAGCGTCGAACAGATCGCCGCCGACGTCGGGCTCGGCACCGGCGCGAACCTGCGGCTGCACTTCCAGCGCATCCTCGGCACCACACCGAGCGAGTACCGGCGCACCTTCACCCGGGGTGAGTAACCCGCCCGGCACCGCGTGGCGGGATCCTTTCGAACCGTGGCGATGTCGCCACTGTCAGCGGCGCTGGCCGCAGACGAGCCTGGTGGCGAACGGAAGGGACATCACTCATGACTCGCATCGCCATCAACGGATTCGGCCGCATCGGACGCAATGTGCTGCGCGCACTGCTCGAACGCGACAGCGCCCTCGAGATCGTCGCCGTCAACGATCTGACGGAGCCCGCCACTCTCGCCCGGCTGCTCGCCTACGACAGCACGGCCGGGCGGCTCGGGCGGCCGGTGACCGTCGACGGGGACGCCCTCGTCGTTGACGGCCGTCGGATCACGGTGATGGCCGAGCGCGAACCGGCGCAGCTGCCGTGGGCCGAACTCGGCGTCGACATCATCCTGGAAGCCACCGGCCGCTTCACTTCGGCGAAGGCAGCCCGCGCCCACCTCGACGCGGGCGCGAAGAAGGTACTCGTCAGCGCGCCGTCGGACGGCGCCGACGTCACGCTCGCGTTCGGGGTCAACACCGACGCCTACGACCCGGCCGTGCACACGATCGTCTCGAACGCCTCCTGCACCACCAACGCGCTCGCGCCGCTGGCCGCGGTCCTCGACGAACTCGCCGGTATCGAGCACGGGTTCATGACGACGGTGCACGCCTACACGCAGGAGCAGAACCTGCAGGACGGTCCGCACCGCGACGCCCGTCGTGCCCGGGCCGCCGGCGTCAACATCGTGCCGACCACGACCGGCGCCGCCAAGGCGATCGGCCTGGTGCTGCCGACCCTCGACGGCAAGCTGTCGGGCGACTCGATCCGCGTACCGGTGCCGGTGGGCTCGATCGTCGAACTCAACACGACCGTCGTCCGCGACGTGACGCGCGACGACGTGCTGGCGGCGTACCGCGCCGCAGCGGAGGGGCCGCTCGCCGGCATCCTCGAGTACTCGGAGGACCCGCTCGTGTCGTCCGACATCACGGGCAATCCCGCATCGTCGATCTTTGACTCGGCCCTCACCCGCGTCGACGGCCGCCACGTCAAGGTGGTCGCGTGGTACGACAACGAGTGGGGCTTCTCGAACCGCGTGATCGACACGCTCGAGTTCCTCGCCACCCGCTGACCTGACGCCGGGGTGGTACCCCGCCTCCGGCGACCGCGCCGGCCGGCACTTCCTTTGGGCGCTCTGGTTGACCAGTCGGGCAACCAGAGCGCCCAGTCACAGAAGCGGGTCCGCCCGGCCTCCGGAGGGTGCGGGTGCGCCACGGCCGGTCAAGGGTTCTTCGAGCGTCCCCCTGGTCAAAGCCCACAACCAAGTGGGGACGAAGAGCGGGGCTGGGGATTTTCAAGGCTCTGTCCGCAGTTCCGTGAATCCCCAGGTCAGCGAAGTGAGCGAGGGATCGTTTCGGCAGAGTATGTCCCGGCATGGCGAGCAAGACGGTCGAGGCCGTGCTGTTTCCCGGGATCGATGTGCGAGTGGAGTGCGTCAGCGACTCCTCCGGCGTCTTGGTGGTGGAGCACGCACAGTATGTATCAACGCCGCCTGGATGAAAGGCCGTTGGGACTTCGCCGGGTCATAGTCAGGCTGCGGGTCCGCCGGTACTTCTGTGATCGGAAGAGCTGTTCCCACAAGACGTTTGCGTTCGCCTTCCGCAAGGGCTGCACCTACGGCACGGTGCTCGTCGACGTCGAGGCCGGCCGCGTCGTGGACGTACTGCCCGACCGCACCTCCGAGACGTTCGCGGCCTGGCTGGCCGAGCATCTCGGCGCCGAGATCATCTGCCGGGACCGGGCGAGCGCCTACACCAAGGCGGTCAAGGAGGCTGCCCCGGACGCTTTGGAAGTCGCGGACAGGTGGCATTTGCTTCAGAACCTGTCGGCCGCGGTGGAGAAGACCTGCCACCAGCACCGCGACTGCCTGCGCAAACGTGCCGAGGAGGAGACCGTGACCGAGGTACCCGACGTGGCCCCGATGCTGTTACCGTCCGCGGAACTGCCCCGCACCCAGATCATCGAACGCACCCGCCACCGCTACGAGGACATCCACCACCTGCTGGAGAAACGCTGGACGATCAGCGCCATCGCCCGCCGCCTGAACCTCGACCGCAAGACCGTCCGCCGCTTCCGCGACACCGACCTCGACGAGCTGCTGGCCTCCGCCCGCGACCGCCGCCCCAGCGGCGTCCTGGGGCCGTTCAAGGCATACCTCAACGCCCGCTTCACCGAAGCCCAAGGCCAGGTCAGCGGCACCCGGCTGTCCCTGGAGATCCAGGCTCGCGGCTACCGGGGCAGCCGCCAAGTCGTCCGCAAACACCTCGCCGCCCTGCGGGCGGGCACCGCCGAACCGGTCCGGGCCGACATCCCCAGCCCTCGCAAGATCACCTCCTGGATCGTGCGGCCCCGCGAGACGCTCACCAAGAGGCAGGACGAGCGGCTGCTTCAGGTCAGGCTCGCCTGCCCGGACATCACCTGGGCCTGCGACCTCGCCCGCGCGTTCGCCGATCTGGTCCGCCACCAGCGTGGGCACCTGCTGCTGGAGTGGATCCGCCAGGCCGAGCAGGACGCACCGAAGCCGATGAAGGGCTTCGCCGGCTTCCTCCGCCAGGACCTCGACGCCGTCACCGCCGGCCTCACCCTCCCCTGGAGTTCCGGCGTCGTCGAGGGGCACGTCAACCGGGTGAAAACGCTCAAGAGGGCGATGTACGGCCGAGCCTCGTTCGAACTCCTGCGGACCCGCATTCTCACCCAGCCATGAGCATCACGGAACTGCGTGTCTGCTGTTGCAGCAGTTGGTACGCGCCAGCGGACTGTCTCCCAGCCAGGCACTGAGCGAGATGGACCAGTCGGTCCCGGACAAGTCGTCATTCACCTGCCTGGGTGGCGTCGGGCAGGACGGGCCACCGCAGCGGCACCAGCAGCAGGCCAGAGACGGCGGCCACCGCGGCCAGCGCCTTGCGGGGCCGTCAGGGCCGCCAGCCGACCGGCCAGGCGTCGCTCCGCTCCGGGCCGGGGTCTCCACGCGATAAGGCGGCGTACTTTCAGTGCGCCGCCCCACCGGCCAGGAATTCCAGTATCGCGAGTCCCAGCATGTTGCTACCTGGAATTGGCGTAGATCAGCTCACTACACCACATCCTGATATTTTGTCAGCGGCGTCGACCACCTGAATGTTGCAAACCCGCAGCCTGATGTCCCGCACATCGTTGAACTTTACGCTGTAGTCGCCGAATCCGTTGCTCCACGGCTCCTGCCACGGAATCTGCCGCCAGACGCCTGCGCGGTACTCGTAGCCGGTGTACTGAAGCACCCCGCCATCTATCCAGCCACATGTCGTGTTGAGGCGCACAGCCACCACGCCCGAGGTGTCGTACTTCGGGTAGCCCGCGGCACTACCGTCCCGGGTGTAGTCATAAAACCCATATGCATTGGCGCAGTAGCGGTAGCTACTTCCGTCGACGTCGGCTGCGAAAGCCGATGACGGGAGAAGCGCGAGAGAGGTTCCAGCGAGAACTGTGATGGCTGCATACACAAGCCGTCTCATTTTCTGCATTCCTACTCCTTGTCTCGTTCGGAACCGACGGCAAGGCGCTGCCGTTCGGCCTGAAGGCTGGCCATGAAGATATTTCTCAGCTGCAGCCCTGATCGGCGCTCAGAGAGCTCTACGTGCCGCCTGCGAATAGGCGTTCGAGGTTGCTGAACGCCTCACGCGGGATACGCCCGGCAACCTGCACCACGGCGCCCACACATCGCCGGCCGAAGCCTTTCGAGGGCTCGCAACACCGATTCGCATGGCTTCCTCCCCTTGTCGATGGGGTACGCCGTTCCCGCGCGATGCGCGATGGCGGCACTTGTCTGATCGTCCGTACTGCGCTGCGGGGGGCGGATGGTTGTTCACCCCGCAGCGGTCCCGTCCGGTTTCGCCTGATGGGCCATCACTGAGCGGGCAGCACAAGGCTCGTTGGCGTGGAGACGCCGGGGCAACACCCTGCGGCTGTCCCGGACAGAGCTGAGCTGTCCGGCCTGGTCAGAGCCTTGTCCGGATTCGTGCCGAGCCTTTGTCCGGGGTGGGAGTCGGCCCACGCGGTAGGCGCGCAGATCTCCGCTGTCGGGGATGCCTCACGCGTGAAGGTCGAGACGTTCGCAGACCTGCTCATGCCTGGCTCGCAGGTCGCGGTGCGCCAAATCCGCACGGCGGATGGCATGTCGATGGTCGAGATGTCGAGCTGACGGGCTGCCGTCCCGGATGGGGTGGGGACGCCGGCGAGTCGTTCCCGGAGGCGGTCGAGGGCGGTTTGGCCGTCATCGACGACGGCCTGCTCGTCCTCGGTGAGCGAGATGGCGGCGCGCATCTTCTGCACGTTGGCTTTGTTGAGTTGGTCCAGCCGTTCTCGGTCTGTCCCACTGGCGCGCGGGAACACTGGATCCGCCGTGGCCGGGCGGCACAAGACCTCAATTGCATGCGTGACCTGATCCCGGGCGACCGGTGCTACGGCTACCGCTGAGCGCCGATGAGTCTTCTTGCCTCATTGGGTTCAGCCGTCGCCGGGGTCGCCGGACTCCTCAACGAGGCGAGCCGCGAGGTCGTCGGCCCACGCTACGGCCCAGGCGCACAGAGCGGTCATGATGGTGTCGTCGAATCCGTAGGCGGCGAATGCTTCGTCGTCGGTCCACTCGGCGCCCGCGAGGTTCGCCTGCAGATTCTCTTGTTCGAAGTGGCCCCGGGCATGCCGGCGGCCGAACTCCTTGAGCTCGGCGATGCTCCAGCGTTGAGGGTCTGCGAATTCCTCGATCAGGTCACGGGGCGCGCGTCGGCGCAGCACGGCACGGGATGCCGTCGTCAGCCCAGTGGTATCGACCGATCCGCCAGCGGACGAGATCCGGCATGCAGATCCGGGTGGACCCTGTCGTAGCCCCAATAGGCGTTCGTAGCCTCAATAGGCGTTGTGGATCTGGCAGGTTGGCGGATCTACGGCAGGGGCGGACACGATGTCTGAGACGCATGCAGCGCCATGAGTGCTCCGACAAGAGGGACAGGTCCGCCCCTGTTGTGGTGCTGGCGTGCGTCGTAGGTTGCCGTGGTTGGAGCCGCTCGCAGGGAGCACCCCTTTGATGTGCCGGGAGCCGTTGAGCTCTTCGCGAGAGCGGGGTCCCTGCGGGGTGGGGGCCACGGGCGCAACGCGCTGAAACAGCTCCCACAACTCGTCCGGCACCAGCTGCCCGACTATCCCCATGCCCAAGTCAACGGGCTACCGCCAATCAAGCCACCGTCTTGTCGTGCTGTCGGCGCACCATCTCGGTGATCCAGATGGGCGCGAACGGAGACGTGCAGCCCGGGGAAGTCGGGTAGTCCTTGAGCACCTCCAGGCGCTCACCGATGTCGATGGCACGGGTGCGGTGCTCGGCGTGCTCGATCCCGATCTGAGCCAGGCAGTGGTTCATCGCCCACTGCAGGCGATCCGGGGCGTCTTTCATCTCCGCCTCGATGACGTCGAGCAGTCCTGTGAGGTCGAGGCCCTCGGGCTTCTTCGTCACGCGTTCGGTGGTCAGCGCCCAGCCGGCACTCGCGACCACTGGATCCGGATCGGCGGACCAGGCCAGGCGCAGTTCTTCGGAGTGCGGGTTCTTCTTCACCACGTAGTTCACGAGCCAGTCGTGCACCTTGGGTGTGCGCGCCTCGCGCACCATGGCGTCCAACTCGTCACGGTCGAACGCCTTCGGGCGGCAGATCAGGATCGCCAGCAGCCTCGCCGCGGTGTCATCCGTCTCCCAGAGCCGGCATGCGAGTTCCTGCTGCGTCTTCAGCCGCTTCGCGAGCGCGCGCAGCTTGCTGAGGTTCACACCGTGATCGTCACCGTGTTTCTCGTTCACCTCGCGTGTCTTCGGGTCCTCGAGCTCGGCCAGCTCGGCCATCACCTCGGCCACCGTCGTCTCGGCCACCTCAGCCTCCTGTCCATCACGCGCGAGACTCAGCGTACGACGGAAGTCGGCACCTCTGGTCGTACACGCCTAGCCATCGACCTGCAAAGCGTGGTGTCGTGGAGCCGGCTGAGGCTGAACTCTCTGTCCTGGTCTGTGGCGGGCAGCTGCCGTCCGGGAGGATCGCGACCATCGTGCTGGCCGTACTGCGGCACGACCAGCGCCTGGCCGACATGGCCGGCGGCAACGACGTGTCCGCCACCACCGTGCGGCGCTGGCGCGACGAGCTGCTCGGGCTGCTCGCCGCGAAGGCCCCGCGACTGGACCGCGCCTTGACGAAGATTGCCAGGCGAGGTGGGGAGGTCGTCCTGATCGACGGCACCCTCATCCCCACCCAGCGCCGCACCGGCCACGCGAACCGCCCGAACTGCTCCGGCAAGCATCGCCGCCACGGCCTGCACGTGATTGCCCTGACCGACGAGCGGGGCCGTCTGGTGTGGATGTCGGCCGCCCGGCCCGGCCGCACCCACGACATCACCGCCGCCCGCCGCGACCACATCCTGGCCCACCTGCGTGCTGCTTGCCTCGGCGCCCTGGCCGACCTCGGCTTCCTCGGCCTGGCCGACGACGGGGACGATCCCGTGGTCGTCACCGGCTTCAAGGCCACCCGCGCCCGCAAGCTCGCACCCGCCGAAAAGGAGGCCAACCGGGTCCTGGCCGCCGGACGCGTCCCCGTCGAACGCGGCTTTGCCCACTGAAGAACTGGCGGATCCTCACCAAGCTCCGTACTGACCCCGCCCGCGCCACCCACCTGTTTCGCGCGCTGCTCGTCCTGACGAACATCGAGGCCGCACCGACAATTGATCTCTACTGCAGGTAGCCCACGATCAGCACATGCCCCCGGAACAGCGTCACCGGGCCGGGATCGGCTGAGTGAGGTTCACCGGGTTGCCGTCGGGGTCCTGGATGTGGGCGACGCGCTGTCCCCACGGCATGTCGTTGGGGCCGCTGCGGACCGAGCCGCCCAGCGCCGCCACCCGGCCGAGCGTCTCGTCGACGTCGTCGACACCGATGCTGAGCAGGATCCGCGACGCCGCCCCAGTCCCCGGGTTCGCCTTGGCCACCAGCCCGAGGTCGGTGTCGCCGATGCGCAAGCCGAGGTAGAAGGCCGGGCCTTCCGCCGGTATCCGGAAGATCTCCTCAGCGCCGAACAATTTCGTATAGAAGCCGAGCAGAACGTCCTGGTCGGCAGTCACGATCACTGGCTGGATGGTGGACATGGCACTCCTGTCGAGAACGGTCGTGTCGCTGGGTAGACCGTTCGAGGACGGTGAACTCATCGGTAAAACCACCCGCCGGACGATCCACAACACAGACTGCCGCCCACGACCAGCACGAGCACCCCGAAACGAGGTCACGCCACCTCGCTGACCAGCCACTTCAAGATGGCGGAGCTTCGCTGCGTCAGCTTGCCGAGGATGACGGATGGCCACGTGTCATCGCGCCGGTGCGCCCAACGCTGAAGGCCCGCCACCCCCTGGCGTCTGTTGAGGCGTTCATGAGGTGGACTCGCGAGGACGGTAGGGCGCTCGATCCATGGGTCCGGACGCATCGGCGACTTGGAGCGCGTACTCTCGCGGCGGCTCCCGAATCGCAGACCATGACCGGCACGATCGCCGAGTGGGAGCGGTGGACCGGCATGGTGTTCCCCGAAACGGGCGGCTACGTCATCCCTGAAGGGCTGAGCTTGCTTCGGATCGACCATTCCGCCGATCAGGGCACCTACGTAGAGCCCAATATCTGGATGCAGCACATCTGAGGACGCGACGCGCTTCGGGCCTACTGCCTTCGGTGCGTGGTGTCATCGTGGTCGAGCCGGGATGCGTCCAGTGCCGGTGAGGCAGCCGTCGAGGACATCGCTGCGGTACTGCAGTTGCCGCAGGCCCCGACGGACGGCGCAGCTGAGCTCCGCGGGATTGCTGAAGGCGCGTTGGCACCAAGGTGGTGCGCCGGAGATGGGCCATATTCCTTCGACCGGGTTGGGGTCGGCTGCGTAGGAAGGCAATGTGATGAGGTCGCGGCAATCGGTCCAGGCGAAGCTTCGGGTGGCGATGCCTCCCCAGGCCAGGAGCTTGTTGATCAGGCGCTCGACGGTGTTCCTCTCCTTGTGGAGGTCGGCATCGTGGTTCGGCACTCGCCGCGCAAACATGCAGTCGGCCGATCGGCGCGTAGGTCGGATCAGTTGTGCGTGGTGGCCGGGGGGCCGGCGATGGCGGTGAGCCGGAGCTTGGTCTCGTCCTCGCTGCCGGGCACGGCGGTCATGATGACGATCTTGAGCTCGGAGTCGCCGTCGGTGAGAACATCGCAGTCCACCGTGACCGGGCCCACCGACGGGTGGTCGATCGTCTTGTGGTCCTCGCGGTGCGCGGCCACCTCCCCGGTCGCCCACAGGTCGGCGAACCTCCTGTTCCCCGCGTTCAGATCGCGGATCAGCGCGGCCAAACGGCTGTCCTGGGGGAAGCGCCCGGTGGCGCGGCGCAGGTCGGAGACGACGGCGGCGTCGGTGGCGTCGCGGTCCGCCTCGGTCACCGGCCACAGTGCGAGGTGGGCGGGGCCGGCGTCCACCGGGAACCGGTCGCGGGCGAAGTTGCGCAGCCGCGGCGGCGAGGCGGAGGGGTCGCCCAGCAGGGCGGCCCACCCACGGTTCCACCACACCAGTTGCCAGTCCGCCGCGAACACGGCAACCGCGACGTCCCCGAGGCGGGCGAGCACCCGCTGCACACCGGGCGGAAGATGGTCAGAGATCGCGCCGCCCACCGGCGGTACGAGCTGGGCCAGCCGGTACAGGTGGTCCCGCTCGGCGGTGGACAGCTGTAGGGCGCGTGCCAGGGACGCCACCACCGACGCTGAGGGTGTCGTGGCCCGCCCCTGCTCCAGACGCACAATGTAGTCGACCGATACCCCGGCCAGGTCAGCCAGTTCTTCGCGCCGCAGCCCGGGCGCCCGTCGCCCGCGGGGCACCGGCAGTCCGGCGGCCGACGGGGGCAGCCGGTCCCGCCACGTGCGGATCATCGCGCCCAGTCCGGCTCCGGGTGTCGTCGGCATGATCTCCATCCTCCTGCATCCCCGGTCGTGTGTGTGGGCGCGAGGGTGGTACTGGTCTTCCTACCGTCGAAGCGTCTCTGGTCCGCCTCCTTCGACGGGACCAGTATCGAAGACATGACGATCACCTTCATCACCGGAGCCAACAAGGGTCTCGGCCGCGAGACCGCCCGCCGCCTGATCGAGTGTGGCCACACCGTGCTCGTCGGAGCCCGTAACCCCGAGCAGGGCGAGGAAGCGGCCGCCGCGCTCGGCGCACGCTACGTCCCCATCGACGTGACCGACGACGCGTCCGTGGCCGCCGCGGCCGCGAACGTCGCCGAACACGAGGGCAGGATCGACGTCCTGATCAACAATGCTGGTGTCCATGGCCCCGTCGGCGATCCCAGCGACCTCACCGCCGCCGACGCCCGCGCCGTCCTCGACGTCAACGTCATCGGCGTCGTGCGCACCACCGCCGCGTTCTTGCCGCTGCTGCGCCGCTCGGACGACCCTGTGATCGTCAACGTCAGCAGCGGCATGGGCTCCCTCGCCCTCACCCACGACGCCGGCCGGCCCGAGTCGCACGTCATCGCGCCGCTGTACACCTCCTCGAAGGCGGCGCTGACGATGTTGACCACGCAGTACGCCAAGGGGCTCAAGGGCATCCGCGTCAACGCCGCTGACCCCGGCTACACCGCCACCGACCTCAACGGTCACAGCGGCCCCCAATCCGTCACCGAGGGCACGGACGCGATCGTCGCCCTCGCCACCGAGCAGCCCGGTGCCGGCACTGGACGTTTCGTCTCCCGCCATGGCGAGATCGCTTGGTCCTGAAACGGGCCGTGGCGGATCAGCCGAAGCGTTGGTCGAACGCCTGCGGCGTCGTGCCGTTGCCGCCCCGGTCGAGGGCCGCGTCGTTCACCAGGATGTCCTGCCGGTCGGCTCCGGTGCACTCCCGCAGACCTGCCACGACGTTGTCGACAACGGTGCGAGGTGCCGGGCACTGCCAGCGGATCTCCCATCTTTTCTGTGGAATCAGCGATGTCGAGTGATGGAACTGGAAGAACCGCGTGCGTCGTTCAGCGCGGTGGGCAGTGTGGGTGCTGTCAGTGGGATCGGCTTGGATGTGGCCGTGCCATTCTCTGAGCTGATCCGCCAGTTGCCCGAGATCTCGATCGTTCGGGACCGCTCCCGCGCCCTGGCGATGTTGGATGCCATCCTGAGCCCGGAGTGGGAGTACCGATACTTCTCGTTCGACTCCCAATGGTCGCCGACGGAGGAGATGGCCTCGATGCGCGACGGCTGCGGCAACGAGTACTCGATTGTTTTCTCACGGGCAGGCGCCTATGTCCGCGGTTTCGATCACGAGTCGCCGATGACCCCGTATCGAGTGACGCCTCCGGCCCCGTGGCCCGGCCTGTTCGACGGGGTGCCGGAGGCATTTCGTGCCCAGGTCACGGAGCCCGCCTTCAGCGACCACGGGACGCCGCGAGCGACGGTGTGCTTCTGGCGCGAACAAGCCGACACCGTATGGAAGTCAGGGGCCGTCGCGCCTCTGCCGGAGGGCGTGGAAGACGGCTGCAGCGCCGAGTGGCTGTTCGACGTCCTGTTGGACGGCCGTCCCGAGGCATACCAGCGGTTCGCGGAGGAGTACTACGAGGTGGCGGTGGACGTCACGGCCGTCCGGCACGTCTATGCGTTGCGCCCGCTCACCCAGAGCGTCGTGTCGTTGCTGAACCCGGCGGTGCCCATCCCACGCCTCGCGGAGGACCTCGTCCAGATCGGATACCCGGTCCAGGAATGACGGCCCGTCCGGACGCGGTGCCGCCGCGTCACGGTGACGCCGACCGTGCCTGGCTCACCACCGCGCCGCCCAACAGATCTCCTCAGTGCGTGGGGACGCTGCACCATACGCAGCGCATCCTGCGGCGCGTGATTCCACGTAGCTAATGGGGAGACGGCGGCAATGGGCTTGGACGCCAATCCAAGTCGTTGATCGAGATCCGGCGGAACCCGATCGCTTTCGGATTCTTCACGTCAGGTGAGCGAGGACGGAGGTCCGACGACAAGATCAGCCACGTCCGCCGCCTGATCCACCGGGTCCGCAGCGGGCGTTGGCCAGGTCGGCCCGCAGCGATGCCCTGCTCGCAGCCGCTGCTCTGTTCTGTTCGGCCGGTGTGGCGCTCGCGCCGTGGACGCGTTCGAGCGAATCGCGGTATCGGTAGAGAAAGCCTGGCCGCCGCGAAACATGGCGCGCGTCTTCGACCACTCCTTCCTCGATCAATGGAGGAGCCGGAAGGCCGAATTCGCCGCGGACCCCCAGGCCCGGCAGGACTGTCGCGATGCCGTGGCGCCGGGAGAAGTCCCTCTGCTTCCGGTGTGGGCCGGCGGAAGGCGTCGACCTCATCAACCACCGACCATCCGCCGCCGATCTCGTCGGCGCTCTCGCCGAGGCGGAGCCCGTACAGGCCCGAGCCGCGGCAGGCAACATCCAGAACGGCTTGCCAGGGAACGGCCGCGCGGGACCGATACCACCATGCCCTCGCCCGGCGGTGACGCCACCAACCCGCGGGCGATAGTTGAGGCCACACCCCTAACTGGCCGTACCTGGGGCGATTCCTGGGCTCAGCCGGGAGTGGGCTGAATGACGCCTTCTGGATGTTGATGGGTCTGGGGTCAGGTCAGAGCGGGGTTGCCGCAGCACTTCTTGTATTTGCGGGAGGAGCCGCACCAGCAGGGGCTGTTGCGGGGTGGGGGCCATGTCTGGGCCTGGCCGCGGGCGGCGAGATCGGCGGCGTATCGGGCCCGGGTGTCGCCGTCCTGTGGGGGAGGTCCTCATCGCGGGTGAACGCCTCGAAGTCGGCCATGGTGCCCCGGGCGATGCCCAGATGGGGTTCGCCGTCCCCGGACCGGCGGTGCAGGAGCTCCTCGGTGAGGCGGATGTGCTCGTGGTGTTCGGCGCCGTAGTGGTCCGCCAGTGCGGGCCACCGGGCAAGGAGTTGGGTGAACTCGGTCTCGGGCCAGAACAGTGCGCATGTCATGCGGGGTCGGGACAGGGCTGCTCGACGAGCGGTGACCTCGGCGGTGAGTTTGTCGAACTCGGCTTGCAGGGCGTCCTCGTCGCCGCTTTCGGCGGCCCGTAGGCGGTCCGGATCGTGGAGGTCGTCGAGTGTGCTGGAGCCGCGGAGCAGGCTGGGGCGGTGTTCGTGCAGGTCGTCGGCGAGGGTGTCGAGGGCGTCGTGCGGCTGGGTAAGGCGGCGCCGGACCCGGTGGCGGCCGATGACGAGCATCTCGATGCCGCTGGGGTCAGAGGCGTGTTCGACGGCGCTGGGGGTGAGGGGAGTGGCGGGGCCGAGAAGATGGGTGATGCCGGCGGTGAACCAGTCTGCGGCGTCACGGAGTTCACCAGCGGTCTCGAATGCTTCGGCGACGAAGTTCCAGGCACCTGGATCGGTGGGGTGCTGTCGTCGCAGACGGCCGGCCGCTTCGCGGGCCTGATCGGCGCGTCCGGCGTCCCACAGGGTGCTGATCCGGTATGCCTCGATCAGGTGCGGGTCCTCGCACTTGGTGTCCAGCAGCTGCTGGTAGAGCGCGAGCGCGCGGTCGTATTCCTCGGCGTCATTCCAGCTGCCCGCGGCCTCGACGAGGATCTCCTCGCGATCCTCGGGATACTCCCGGGCCAGCGCCTCCAGCTCTTCGGCCTGCGTGGCGTATGTCCGCTCGGCGGGGGCGGGTTGGTGCGGTGTTCGGCGACGCTTGCGGGACATACGACCACACTAGCGGCGTGAGGCCGCAGGTACGGGCGGACGTGGGAAGGCTCGTCAGAACGGGTGCGGTTCGGCGGGTTACTGGGCTCCGGAACGGCCGGCGAGAGCGTGTGCCCCGGGCACTTGGGGGTGACGAGCCGGTTCGCCTCCTCGCGGCCGCTTTCGTCCCTGGTCAGGGCAGGGTGTTCCACAGGGTGCAGTGGTGGGCGGCGGCGGTCGTATGCGTGGGGCCGGTCTGGTCGGGAGCCAGGGATTGGACGGAACCAGCCGGCCAGGTGGGAGTGTTCGGGGTGTTGGGGTTGCTGGTGCGGGCGAAACCGCTCCAGTAGTCGATCATGGTGTCGGCAAGGCGGTGCTGGGCGGGGGGCATGGTGCGGGGGTGGCCGCCGAGGTCGAAGAGGTAGGTCAGTTCGCTGGCGTGCGGGGCGCCGAGCGGGAACGGAGTGGGGGCGGAGGTGAGCGGCGGGGCGTGTTCGTCGGCGAACTCGTAGCGCCAGACGGGGACATGGGCCGCGAGGAGGGTGCCGGTTTGCAGGGTGGGGCAGGAGTAGTTGGAGTCTCCGATGACCGCGCCGAGGACCGGTCCGCCGTTCGTTTCGGTGACCGGGTAGGTGCGGGCGACGGTGGGGGCCTGGGCGGGGTCGGGGAGGAAGCCGGCCACCGTCTGGGGCCAGTTGGCGGGGGTGATGCGGGTGCCGGCCTGGATGACGGCGGCGGCCCAGCCGTTGCCCTCGTCGTGGTTGGAGCCGATGAGGACGGGCACGTGGTGCACGGCGCCGAGGGTGAGCGCGGTGTTCGGGTCGCGAGGCAGGAGTCCGGTGGCGTAGGCGGGCTGTTGGGGGGTGTCCGGGGCGGCGAGCAGCCGGGCGGTGCTCACTCGCCGCAGGCAGGCCACCACGTGCCGGGCAGCGCCGCAGCCCACCTCCTTCGCCAGCTTCGCCCCGGTGGTGTCCGCCGCCTTGAGGGAGATGGCGGACGGGGCGAAGAAACGGTCGGCGCGGCCGGTGCACGGTCCGCTCTCGATGATGGTGCGGTCGAACAGGCCGACGGCGGTGGGGGAGGCGAGCTGGGCGCAGACGCTGAAGCCGCCCGCGGACTCGCCGGCCAGGGTGACGTTGTGCCGGTCACCGCCGAACGCGCCGATGTTCGCCCGCACCCAGCGCAGCGCCGCCTGCTGGTCGGCGAGCCCGAAGGTGCCGGAGCCCGGCAGACCGCTGTGCGCGAGGAAGCCGAGGGCGCCGAGGCGGTAGTTGAGGGTGACCACAACGACATTGCCGCGCGTGGCGAGGCGGTGGGCGTCGTAGGAGCTGCCCGCGCCGTTGGTGAAGCCGCCGCCGTGCACCCATACGATCACGGGCCTGGGGCGGTCGGGGCGGGCGACGTCGGGGGTGGTCACGTTCAGGTAGAGGCAGTCCTCGGTGGTGCTGCCGCCGGGTACCTCGCCGGCCGGCTGCGGGCAGGGGCTCGCGGACCGGGTGGCGTCCCGCGCCCTCTTCCATGGGCGTGCGGGGTGTGGTGGCGTCCAGCGCAGGGGGCCGACCGGGGGTGCGGCATACGGGATGCCGTCGAAAGTGCGGTAGCCCTCCCCCGCGGTGCCGCGCACGGCACCGGCCTGGGTGTGCACGACGGGTGCGGCGCGGACGACGGGTACGGCGGCCTGTCGAAGCTCGGGTGTCTCCGCCCGGGCCGGCACTGCGGTGGAGGCCAGCACGGCGCACACCAGCGCCGCCGACCATTGCCCTATTTGCCCTGCTCGCCCTGGTTTCATCGGCGTACGCCTTCCTGCTCGGGTCGGGTGCTCGGGGTGCAGGTCAGCTGCCGCCCATGCCGCCCTGCGCGGCGATCATGGTGGTACGGAGGCCGCGCACTGTCGCCTCCAGGCCCGGCGCGAGCTCACCCAGCCGGCCGGTCAGGTCGTCGATCCGCGCACGGTGCCGGCGCCGGTCCTGTCCGGACACCACCGAGCCGATCCGGCCGGCCGCGGCCAGTGCCACCAGGGCGGCATCCTCCAAGGCGACCTCGTGTGCCGAAGTAGCGGCGCGCAGGATCGCGGTCACGTACGCATGCAGCGCCCGTACGGCGTCCGGGTCCGGCACAGTCGCATGCCGCCCGGACAGGACCGGGATCCGGCCCGGCTCGACGATGAGCTGACCGCGCGCCGCGAGCTGGTCTTCCACGGCTTGCAGGGTCTGCGTCCCACGCCGCCGTGTCAGGTGCTTCCAGCCGTGTGTGGATGCGGCCACCTCGTCCAGCACACGGTCCAGGACCGGATCGCCCACCGGGCCGGGCTCGGTCACCCGCACCGCCCCTTCGCGCTCCATCAGGTGGCCACGCAGGGTGAGGTCGACGAGCGCGGCGACGCGGACGAGGAATCCGGTCCGGGCGCGGTCGTAGGGGCCGCGCGCCGACGCGTCGTAGGCCAGCAGGTACATGCGGTAGGGCAGGGCATTCATCACGCTTGCGACGCTACGGCGCCACCGCCCGCCCGTGATCGACCTGGGGTCGCACTTCGGGATGGACCGTGAGGATCACCCGCGCGGCGCCTCCTCCTCAAGGAGGAGGGTCATGAACCGCGCGGCCGAACGAGACCGTGGTCGTAGGCGGCGACCACCGCCTGGACCCGATCCCGCAGCTCCAGCTTGCGCAGCACCGCAGCCACATGCCGCTTGACCGTGGCCTCGGACAGAGAAAGCCGACGGGCGATCTCCGCGTTGGACAGCGCCTGCCCGATCAGGGTCAGCACCTCGATCTCGCGTGCCGACAGGCGTGTCAGCGCGGGCGGCGTCGTGCGCCCGTCCGGCGCGGTGCGCAGGAACCGCTTCAGCAGGCGGCTGGTCAGGCCCGGCGCGAGCAGCGTGTCCCCGCGCACCGTGGCCCGGATCGCCGCCACGAGCTCGGCGGACTCCATCTCCTTGAGCAGGAAACCGCTGGCGCCCGCCCGCAGCGCCGCCAGCACGTGATCGTCCTCGTCGAACGTGGTCAGCATCAGCACCCGGGCCACGCTGCCGGAAGCCACGATCTGCCGGGTGGCCTCGATCCCGTCCATGCCGGGCATCCGGATGTCCATCAGCACCACGTCCGGCCGCGTGCGGCCGATCACCTGCACCGCCTGCCGTCCGTCACCCGCCTCACCCACCACCGCCAGGTCGTCCCAGGAATCGATCACCAGACGGAAGCCGGTGCGCAGCAGTTCTTCGTCGTCGGCCACCACGACCCGGATCGTCATGAACGGCATCCCATCAACAGTGTTCGCCAGAACGGCCCGGCGTCCCCCTCCGTCCATGATGACGTGGTCTGCGTCAGGCAGGTCCCATAGGAACGCCGGTTGAGTTGGAGGAAGAAGACGTCCAAGCGGATCGTGCTGACCAGTACGCCGATCTCCTTGCACCTGGTGCCACTGGCGCAGGCGTTCGAGCATGCGGGACATGAGGTGGCGGTCGCCACCGGCGCCGTCATGGTCGACGAGCTCGACCGGTCAGGGGTACGGCATCTGCCGCTGCGCCAGGCGCTCGGGCCCGACGGTGGTGAACTCGTGTCCCGGCACCAGGGGCCGGCCTCCTTCGCCGTCCCGGGCGCCGATGGCGTGCAGATCGGTGTCGGGTGTTGCGACGATCAGTAGAAGCCAAGATCGGGAGGGGGCTCAGTCGTGGCTGATCAGCTTTTGGTAGCCGTAGCCGGATGCTGTCGTCGCCGCGTCTCCACCGGTCGGGTCTCTCTCCCCAGCCGTGGGTGAGGGCGCGACATGATTTCAGCTTGCGATCAGGATGCAGGCGGCTTGGAGTGGAGTCAGACATATCTGCAGACAGCCAGAGGCACCTGAGCACGCCCGGGCTAGGCGCCATGCTGGAGATCTTATGCCGTCCGGAAGGCGTGAAGAGGGATGGCAATGCGAACGAACATCATCCGCAGCGAGCGCATGGTCATCAGCTACGACGTGGTGAACGGCTGGACCGTTCTCGAGGTCGATGGCGAGATAGACGTCCACACCTCGCCCAGGATCACCGAAGCAGTGATCAAGCTGCTCGATGAGGGGCACCGCCACCTCGTCCTGGACCTGTGCTTTGTACCGTTCCTGGACTCCGTAGGGCTCGGGGCGGTCGTAGCAAGCACGAAGCGCATCCGTGAGCGCGAGGGTTCACTCCGCATCACGAGTTCCTCGGCGCGCTTGCTCAAGGTCTTTGAGATCAGCGGCCTCCATGATGCGTACGAGTTCTACGACTCACCAGAGGAAGCAACGCTTCAGGCTCCATCGGGCAGTGGTCTCGCGCACTGGCCCCATGGCTGAGGTGAGGGTGACGACCGAAGCGCGGCGGTCGGCGAGGGGGCGACCTCGCGTGCGACGAGGCCCGTGCAGCCGTGCAGCCGTGCAGGCGTCCGGCAGTGAGGCCTCTGCCCTCGGATGGATACGTTGCCATCGTGCCTCGTCGACTCCACCGAAGCTGAGAGCTCTCCTCACGGTGGCTGCCGTGCTGGCCGCGGTCGGCGCTCGGGGCGGCCGAGCCACAGGCGCGAGACGAGCCCGTGACGGCCCCTTGGCACCCCGAGCCTCGCGGGCGGGGGAGTCCTGCCCGGGCGGGGCGCCAGAGCCTTCGCTGCTGCGTCACGCCGGACGAGGCGCGCCGGACCCTCGTCGAGGGCGTCCCCGCGTGCATCCACTGCCCTCCGGGCACGGGCCTTGGCCTGCTCGACCAAGCGAAGCCCCGAACGGCAGACTGAGCCGGCTCACCGGCCCGGACGGCCCGTCCGACCACCTCGCGAACGGACGCGCCGGCCGCCCCTGGGGCCACGTCCCACGCACGGCGGCCGACGTCTGAGCGCGACTTGCGGCCCGCAATAGCCCCGAGTCCGCCGAGGGCTGCGTTGCTCAGGTCTCGGCTGCCGCAGCCTGGATGTCCTGGCGAACATGATCCATCAGCTCACCCATGTCGCCGACCTTGGAATCGAGTTGTTCCGCGCGCGGCGCGACCTGGCGGAGCCATGCCACCGTGGCCAGCGCAAGCTCAACAGCCTCATCCTTCCGACCGTCGCCCAGCAGTTCCTCGATCTTGAAGGCGATGCTGCCGAGGGTTTCATCGTCGGTTTCCGGAACCAGGTAACCCCTGAGGCCGGGTGGATAGGGGGTCTGCTCCCGTGATTCGCGCAGGGCGGTGACGACCGCGCGCTCTTCGCTGAATTGATCGAGCAGTCCCTCGAGGACGTACATCCGTGCCACCAGTCGAGGCAGCCCTGCGTGTCGGTCCAGCCAGGCCATCAGCTCACGTTGACCACCGAGGTGGTCGATGACCTGCGTTACCGACTCGGTGGTCTTGTTGGGCAGGACCCAGTGGAACGGCAGGAGCCGCGCCACCTGGTCGGCAAGTGCCGCCTCGCCCTGGGGATCCAGGGTGCCGGCGACGAAGTCGCTGACCAGAGCGGGATCCAAGCCGAAACCGGCAGGCGCCGACCGGTCTTGTGACGTGCGCGACGAGTCGTGGCGTAGACGCAAGAGCTCGCTGACGATCCTGCTCAGCGGTTTGTCGTGCACGAATCCTCCCAGCACCTCAGACGGTGCTCTTCGTTCCGAGGGTGATTGTTCCTGCCGGCATATGCGGTGCGACGGGGGAAGCAGCTTCCCGGAGCTTGCATCAACACTGTGCCGCCCGATGCCTGGGACATGCGCGCCTGTTAGCCCAGGTGGGCTAGGGACGCCGGTGCGTCCACTTGCCGACGACATCGCCCAGATCTTCACCGAGCCGCGTAACGATCTCCGCGTCGGCGACACGGCCCGCCAGGGACTGGAACTCCTGCACACCCTTTTCGGCGCGGCCGCCACACCCGGCACGAACCTTGCCGTCCAGGCCCTCGCCTGCGACGTCCCCGCGGCCCGTATCCGCGCGCCCGCTCCTGGCTTCGTCGCGAACCTCAACCGGCACCTTCCCGGTGTTCCTGGCTGCCGCCGGGGACACCCGGAAGTGCAGGCCGGCATCGCGAAGCGGCTGCGGCCACGGCGCGGATGTGGCACCGTGGGCGGAAGGTCTGGCCCGTCGCCTTCCCCCGTGGCGACGGGCCGGAGCCGTTGTGTGCGTCCTTCGTCGAGAACCTTGGTCGGAACTCGCTGACCGCCACACCATGGCTTGCCCCAGACCAACGTGAGGCGTCTCAAAACCTGGCCGCCCTGGAGGACCTCGTCCGTACCTACGCCAACGAGATCCAGGCGCTCACCCTGGCCAACGAGGAACTCGCCGCAGACAACAGGCGCCTGGGGCAAGCTGTTGAGCGAGCCTCCGAGACCGCCAGCCCCCTCCAGCACACGGCGAAGCGTCGCCGGCTTCACCGATGTCGCCGGTGAAGCCGGGAACTTCGTGGTTCGGGGACAAGAGTTCGACGCGACGCCGATTCGGCGAACGTCCACACCTGGACGCGGGAATCATTCGTCGGATCGGTGCTTCTACGTCGCCGTCAGTGCGGCGACCAACTCATCCAGGTTGTTTGCACTCCAATTGAAGGTGTCGGTCCTCTTCGGAGGATCCCCGACTGGTCGCTGAACGTAGGCGGTTCGCATTCCCATCGCCTGAGCTCCGCGAAGGTCCCAGGCGTGGGCAGCGACCATCAACATCCGCTCTGATGGGCATCCTGCCGCGTCGACCGCGAGCTGATAGACCTCGGGTGCGGGCTTGTAGGCCTGGGCATCTTCGGCGGACAAGGCTTGGTGCCAGCGCAGCCCGGCGTATGCGTTGAGACGCAGCAGAGTCGCGCGACTGGCATTGGAGAGCCCCAGTACAGGAAATCGCCGCGCGAGGCGCGTAAGTCCGGAGAGGGAGTCGTCCCAGGGCTTTAGGCGCTGACCCGCGGTAGCCAGTCGCTCGATTGCGAGCGGGTCGGTGAGCCCGGCACAGTCGGCTACGCGTTGAGCTGCCTCGCGGTCGATGATCTCGGTGTTGGCGTATGCCCGGCTTTCTTTCTCCATGCGTTGCTGCTCGTGCTCGACATGCTTGCGCCACACAGTGAGCAGCTGGTCGACGGACCCGTCGTCGGACGCGGGCACTGCGTCGCGAATGGCCGCTCGAAGTCCGCCTGGCTCGTCGACCATCGTTCCGAGGACGTCGAAGACGACGACCTCGAGGTCGCGTGCCTCGGCCATCCGGTCTCCTCTTGATGATGGTCGGGCGCAACGTGGCCCGGAACATCGCATTGCGCCAACGGTGTTGGTGAAGCGTGCCGGGGCAGAGCGGGTACGTCAACACGGCAACTCGTGCGACCAAGAAGCCAGCCCCACGCGGTCGGCCTCTCCACGTGCCGTGGTCACACGCGGTCACACCCGGGGCCGGGTTCGGTGTAGCGGAGCAGGACGCCCACGCCCTCGTGCAGTCTCACCTGCTGCTCGGGCACGAGGACGAGCTCGGCCCGGGTGCCGACCAGAGCGCGGGTGAGCACCGCGTCGGCACGCTCCTCGCTGACGTCCTGGATGCCGTAGGAGCGCAGTTCCTGTTCGGTGAGGGCGAGGTGGCTGGGTTGCGGGCCGGCCCACAGGCGGAGCGGCGACTCGGGGTGGTTGTTGAGGAAGAGTGCTTTGACCCGACGGCGCTGCAGGGCCGACACGGCTGGGGCCAGGCCTCTGGCCGACGCTCCGTCGTGTGCGAGCTGGGCGAGGAAGGCTGCCAGCAGGGACCGGTCATGCTCGGCCATGCGTTCGCTGAAGAGGCTTTCGAGCCGGTGCTCAAGAAGCGCCCGCCGCGGCCGGGACTCGCCGGCGCCCACGACGGTGATGACCCGTTTGCGCAGGGGGGCAGGGAGCCGGCGCACGAGAATGCCGCGGGCCCACACATCTCCCGCGACGACCACCGCTTCGGCGTCGATGCGCCGTGCGTGGCCCTCCAGCTTCCGGCCTGTGACTGCGGCGGCGTTCAGCCAGTCGGTCACCGGGATCTCCTCGCGGAGGCGGTGCCCCGGCGTGACCTTGGTCAGGGGCCACACGCCGATCTCGGCCTCGATCCGCACGGTTCCCGTGGCGTCCGTGGAGTGACGGCCGCTGTAGTGGACGTGCGCCGCCACGTAAGGAATCTCGGGGGAGTGCTGGACGATCAGCGGCAGGGTGTCCGGCAGCGCTCCGAAGTGCGCGGTGTCCCGTGCGGGTGGGTCGGGCAGCTCGTCCAGCAGGGCCAGTCGGCCATGCGCGGTGAACACCGCCTGCCCGTGGGCGCCAGGGACCTCGGTGTCGCTGCCTACGGCCTCTGCCGCCGCGGCGAGGGAGTCTTGGTCGGCTCCCTCGGACGTCAGTGCGTCCCGCAGGTGCCGCCAGCGCAGTTCTATGGCGGCGACGGGATCCTCGATGGCGCTGTCGCGCGAGGTGTCCAGATAGACCGATGCGAAGGGGCCCGGCTGCTTGTACAAGTGTTCGAGGAAGGAAAGTCTCATGCTCCGCTCCCGAGTGCACTCTCGGCCGGTGTGTCGCTAGAGGTCCCGCTCCGAAGTCGAGAGATGACAGTCTGTGTCTGCTCGCCCGATCCGCTGCTCTGCGGGCCGAGGACGCCGCGAGTTCTTCAGGCGCCGGCCGATCGGTCGAGCACGCAGTCAGGAGAGCAGAGCCGACGGCTCGACTACCTTGCGACGGCATCGCGACGTACCGGACCGGGCGCGACAGGGGTGATTTCGATGTGCCGCAGCTCGGGTGGCCTGGGCCTTGGGCACGGTGACGGTCAGGACGCCGTCGCCGAGGGTCGCGCTGACCTCGTCCGTCGTGACACCGGCGGGCAGGAGGGCCTGGTACTCGAAGTGACCGGTGCGGCGGGTCCTGAGGCGCAGGACGCTTTCATGCCCCCTCGCCTTGCACTTGCCGGTGATGCGCAGCTCCCGCTCGCTCATTTCGATGGCGATGTCGCCTCGCTTGACTCCGGGCAGTTCCGCCTCGATCACGTGGGCGCTGTCGGTCTTACGCATGTCTGCCGTAGACGACCAGGACAACGCGGCAGGAGTGGTGGCGGCACCATCCATCAGCCGGTTCATGTGCACGAACCGCTCGTCGAACTCGGCGGCGACCGGTTCACCCCGTCCGAAGGCGGGGAACGCCCTCTCCGGCAGGCTGCCAGGCCGGTGTCGTACCGGCGGCGTCATCGCGGTTCACCTCCGCGAAAGTGTGGCATCGGGTCGATTTCCATAGTGTGAGTCTGCGCCCGACCTGGCGAATCGGCCCATGCGAACGCCTCCTGTCAGCTCATGTGAGGTCGCGCCGTCGCTGTGGCGTGGCTCCCGCCGCAGGAGCTCTGGCCGGCGATCCAGCACATCCGTTGGGAGCACGATCCGCAGGTACCGGTGGCCGCCGCACGTGAATCTGCTGTTCGGCTTCGTACCGGAGGAGGAGTTTGCGCCGGCTGTGCCGCTGCTCTGCGCGGCCGTGGCGGAGAGCACGGCGTTCACCGCCCGTCTGGCCGGCGTGCGGTACTTCCGGCACCGGCATGATGCGACGGTGTGGCTCGATCCGGCCGCGGCGGGCCTGGTGCCGTGGGACCGTCTCCACAGGACGCTGGGGCTGCGATTCCCGCTGTGCTGCGGGCGCGGCGGCCGCTTCACCCCACATCTGTCCTTCGGCCGCACACAGGACCCGCAGCGTCTGGCCACTGAGTGCGCCGCGCGGCTCGGCGCACTGTCGGCCGTGGTGGAGGAAGTGGTCCTGCTCTCCCGGCGCGGCGAGGAATCCATGCGGCCCCGGGCAGTGATCACGCTGGGCACGGGCGAGGTCCGCCGATTGTCAGAGGACTGAAGTGGTCTCGGGGCGCAAGTTGATCGGGCACGACTTGGCCCGCTTCGGACCGCGGCGACAGTTCACCATCGCCAACTCGAACCACCCCGACCACACCGTCCAGCCCCGTGCCTTGCACGCCTACCTGCGCTGGCGCAACACCACTGCGCGGGGCACCGCGACGTCTTGGCCGCCCAACGCAGGGAACGTGCCCGCATCTGCGGCGGCGGGAGTTGTCGCACAGCTTGTTACTTGAGGCCGCTGAGCATGACACCGCGGATGTAGTACTTCTGCAGCAGCAGGAAGAGGATCAGGACCGGCAGGATGCTCAGGACGAGGCCGGCCATGACGATGGGCATCGTGCGGGTCGGGTCGACGTAGTCCTGCAGGAGCTGGATGCCGACGGGCAGGGTCATCACGTCCGGGTTGGCGGTCGAGACGAGCAGCGCCCAGATGTACTCGTTCCAGGCGTCGACGAAGGTCAGCAGCCCGAGCGTCACCAGGACCGGCTTGGTCTGCGGCACCACGATCCGCCACCACACGGCGAATTCGCCGGCGCCGTCGATGCGCGCGGCCTCAAGGACTTCGTCCGGGATCGAGACCATGAACTGGCGCATCAGGAAGATCCCGAAGCCGTTGACGAGGAACGGCATGGTAAGCGCCACGATGCTGACGGTCAGGCCCGCGCCGCCGCGTCCGAAGAGGTCGTTGCCGCCCGCCAGCGGCCAGTGCACCAGGATCAGGAAGTGCGGGATGAAGAAGAGGAACGGGGGGAACATCATCGTCGACAGCACGAGACGGAAGATGAAGTCCCGGCCGGGGAAGCGGAGTTTGGCGAGCGAGTAGCCGGCGAGTGACGACGTGAGGAGCACCGATCCGGTGATCACGGCGGTGGCGATGACGCTGTTGCGGAAGAGCACCGGCAGATCGAGCTGGTGGATCGCCGCCCGGTAGTTGGACAGGTCGAACGCCTTGGGCAGGAACCGGTACGGCAGCGTGCCGGACTCGCCGGGCCCCTTGAAGGACGTCATCACCATGTCGAGGAACGGCACCACCGTGAGCACGGCGCCGGTCGCGACCAGCAGATACGACAGCCACGGGAAACGGCGACGGTTCATGCGTCCTCCCCCTTGCGCCGGAAGATCCACAACTGCACCAGGGTGACCAGAAGGACCACCACGAACAGCATGAAGGCGGCGGCGCTCGCAGTGCCCCAGTCGCCGTAGCTGAAGGCCTGCCGGTACATCTCCAGCGCGGCCACATTGGTCGCGTCACCCGGCCCGCCCTTGGTCATCACGATGATCAGCGCGAACGACTGCAGGCCGGTGAGGAACTGGGTGATGCACACGAACAGCAGGGACGGCCGCAGCAGCGGCAGCGTGATCTTCCAGAAGACGGTGACAGGCCCGGCGCCGTCCAGCGCCGCGGCCTCGTAGTACGACTCGGGGATGGACTTCAGCCCGGCGGTCAGGATGAGGATCGCCGAGCCGACCGAGGCCCAGGCCTGTACGACCACGACCGAGGGCAGCGCGGTGTCCGGGTCCTGGAGGAACGCCACCGAGCCGAGCCCGAGGGCGTTGAGGACGCCGTTGACAAGCCCGCCCGGCTCGTACATGTACTTCCATACGTTGCCGACGGCGACGACGGTCGTGACGATCGGCAGGAAGTACAGGGTGCGCCACAGACCCTGGAACCGCAGGTTGTTGATGCAGGTGGCGACGACCACGGAGCCCGCCAGCGCCAGGGCCACGGTGCCCAGGGCGAACAGCAGCGTATTGGTGAGGATCGGCGTCAGGAACGTCGATCCGTCCGCGAAGAGGCCGGTGAAGTTGTCCAGGCCGACCGGATCGATGTCGTCGAGGTCGAACCCGGCCCAGCGGGACATCGACAGCAGCAGCGCGAAGCCCAGCGGCAGGATCAGGAAGACCGCGAAGAACAGCAGCGTCGGCGCCAGGAAGAGATAGGCGACGACGGCCTGGTGGCGCCGGGCCCGGCGGCGGCCGTCGACGGCGGGCCCGGCGGACCGCGGGCTGTGCGCCGCCCGCTCGGTCGTCTCCGGCGCCAGAGTGTTCACCATGAGCGCGACACCTCCTGGTCGACCTGACGGCGGGTGGTGCGCAGTGCCTCGTCGACCGACTGCTGACCGGTCCACAACGCCTCGATGTTCTTGCGCAGCAGCGACTTGGCCTGCTGCGCGCCCGGCACATTCGGCTCCGGCACCGCGTAGGCCAGCGCGTCCAGGAACGGGCGCAGGTTCGGATCGCTGCCCTGGCCCAGGAGCGTCCGCATGTCGTCGGCGCGGCCGGTCAGGGAGCCGACCGACACCTGCAGGGAGCTCATCCGGGTCGCTGTCGCACCCTTCCTGGCGCTCTTCACGTCCACCTTCTCGGTGTTGAGCCAGCGCAGGAACTCCCAGGCCTCGCGCGGGTGCTCACTGGCCGTGTTGACCCCCAGCATGAAGCCGGTGGAGAGCGTGGCGGGTGCGTCGTCCGCCTTGGGGACGGGCACGGGTGCGACGCCGACATCGCGGTAGTCCTTGCCCATCTGGGCCTTCAGGCTGCCCGTCCACCAGCCGGCGCTGACCACCATGGCCACCTGCCCGGACTGGAACGCCTTGTAGACGTTGATGCCGGGGGCGCTCGCACCTTTGACGACGAGGCGGTGCTCCAGATCGAACACGGCCCGGCCCGCGGTCGAGTCGATGGCGGTGCCCCTGCCGTCCGCGGAGACGAACGTTCCGCCGGCGGCGTTGAGCAGGGCGAGCGTCTGGCCGACGGTGGTGGAGTCGTCGTAGGTCGACAGCCCGAACCCCTGGACCAGCGTGTTGCCGTACCGGTCCCGCTTGGCGGTGCGGTAGGCCGTCTCCTCCAGCTCTCGCCAGGTGCGCGGAGGGCCGACGATGCCGGCCTCGCGCAGCAGCCGCTTGTTGTAGTAGAGGGCGTACGTCTGCACCTCGGTGGGGTAGCCGTAGACCTTGCCCCCCACCGACGCGGCGCCGACCGCGGCCTTGCCGTAGCCGCGCGTGATCTCCGCGGTGTGCTCGGACGGAGCGGGCCGCAGGACGCCGGCCTGGACGAGCTGGCCGTTCCACAGACAGTACGGCTGGATGATGTCGGCGCCCTGGCCCGCGGCCTGCCGGACCATGAACGTGGTCAGCAGGTCCGTGAACTCGACAGCTTTCGTCCGCACCTTGACCCGGTCGTGCGTGGCATTCCACTCGTCGACCGGGCCCTGCAGGGCCTCCTTGAGCTCCCCGCTGGCGTAGTGGGAGAGCAGGGTGAGGACGATCGGATCCCCGGGACGCCCGGTGCCCTGATGCGGCGCGGCGCATCCGGAGGCGAGCAGCGCCGAGGGGAGCGCGAGCGCGAAGTGACGGCGACTCAGGCCGCCGGTGCGTCGCGACGGCGTCATCGAGCGGCCTCTCGGCGCATCACGCGGAACACCCGGGTCGTGGTGAAACCGGTCTTGCGATACAGGTGGCCCGCCGGGGACTGCTCACCGGTCCACAGGAACCACGCGGAGTGCGCACGGCGTGCCCGCATTCGTTCCAGGACCAGGTGGAGCAGGACCTTGCCGAGTCCGGTGCCGCGCATCTCCTCCAGCACGCCGAACGGACCGAACCGCTCGTCCACCGAATCGAACGTGCCGTGCATCGCCCAGCCGACCAGGCGGCCCGAAGGGTCCCGGGCGACGACAATCCGGTCGAGCGGCGTGCCCGCGGCCAGACAGTCCCGGATCGTGCACACCCAGTCCGGGCCGAAGTGGTTCGCGGCGAGCGCGAACAGGTCCACCAGGTCGTCGTCGCACGGGGTGGCGAACCGGTAGCCCTGCGCCGTCAGTTCGTCCAAGCGGCGCGAGACATCCTCCGGGATGCGGTAGCCGACGAGGCCGCGGTCCATCGCCGCCGCCTCGTACAGAGTGCGAAAGCCCAGGGACTCAAGGAGCCCGGCCGCTTCCGGGTACGCCTCGGCGTCCAGGCCGGGGAGCACGTAGTTCGGGGTGTACGAGGAGAAGTCCACCCGGATGCGGCCGTTGCTGTGCAGCCAGTCGAGGGCGTCGGTCAGCAGCCGGCGGCCGAGGCCGCGCCCGCGGGCGGCCGGGTCGACGAAGAAGAACGGGATCCAGCCCTGCTCCGGCTCCAGGTCGGTGCCGCTCATCGGCGTCAGACGGCGCACCGCGTAGGCGGTGCCGACGACGCGTTCGCCGTCGACGGCGACCCGAAGCCCCTCCGGATCGAAGTTGGCGTCGAGCAGCACCAGGGAGCGGAAGCGGTCCGGGGTGATGGAGTCGGCCGGTGCACTCCGGCGCCACGCCTCCACCAACTGCGGGCCGTCGCCCGCGCGGAAGCCACGAATCTCGGTCCGGGTTTTTGTCGTGCGATCGTTCATCGACGGGGTTGTCCTTCCATACACCGGTCGCGGACGGCGTCGAACGTCGAAGCCCCGGGGCGTGACTCTCGGGGCTTCGACGTGCACTTCGCTTGACCTACTGACTCAAACGACCGGCCGCCGCCGGTGTCACGCCCACTCCACGCACAGCTTCGCGAGTGTGGTCCGCTGCTCCTGGGCGAGCCTGTCCCGGCGTTGCCGCTGGTTGGCGTACCAGGCACCCCGCTTGTGCTCGTGCTCCTGGCCGTCGACGAGGACAGGTCCGACGGGCCCGCCCGCACTGCCTTCTGGGCGCCTTCGCGGGCGATGTCATGGGGCGAGGGCCGCAACGCCTCGCTGGAAGACCGCTGATGCCTTCCCGGCCGCCCTTCGCCGACCTTGGCTGCCGGGGTCGGGGCCCGGAGCGTGCGCTTCATCAACGACCGCGAGCTCGAACGGCTCCCGGTCTGCATATGGAGCCGCTCTCCGCCGGCCGGAGCGGCCTCCAGTGGCCCGCGAACCTTCCCATCGGTACGCCGATGTTCTCGCGGTCCACGTGTTGCCAGGCAGGGGCTCGTCTTGATGCCCGGGGGTCAGCGGCGCTGCGCGGCGACGAGGCCTGAGTACGTCTCCGGCGTAAGGTCCTCTGGCCCGATGCCCAACTCGGCGAGGACGCCGCGGATGTCGTCGAGCGCGGATGTCGCGTCGTCCTCGTCGACGATCGTCTCGATCTCGAGGAACGTCCCATCGATCTCGGGGACACGGACGAGCCTGGCGAGTATATGCCGGCCGCGGGCCTCGAAGTCGTAGTTACGGCACCGCTTTTCGAAGGCCATGGCCGGCACGTAGCCGAGGCCTTGCAGAATGGCATGCGCTTCCTGGGAGTCCTCGACCCTGGTTTCGTGCCGAGGTTTCGAGCCGGAACCTTCGTCGACTGTGGTGTCCTTGAAGGTAAGCAGGGTGCGGAGTCCGTTGGGGCCGTGGATGGTCCGCACCCGCAGTTCCTGATCCCGCTTCTCCAGGCTGCCCGCCGGGTCGTCGTAGTAGATCTCTTGGTAGACCTCGACACGGGCTTCGGCGCGCTCGTCGAGTTGCTGCATGATCGCCTCGGGTGAGTGAACGCGAGCCTTCAACTCCGCCTCGATCACCAGGGTTCCCCTCTCGGTTCTGGCTCGGCGCTGCGCGGCATCCACGAACGCCTTGCGCATGCTGCGGAACCCCGGGTACATGGGCGCGGGGCCGTGTGGTGTACCCATCATTTTGTACGTCGCGCTCTCATGACCTTCCCACTCCGCTCGAAGGCGCTGACGAAGAGGATGGAGTCCGTGCGGACGAGCCGCCCTCTGGGCAGCATGCGGTACCGGTACCGCTGGATGGTGGACGATTCGCCAAGTCCCAGTAGGCGAGCCTCAGCCAGCTGCGGGCCGCGTGCCGCGGGCCGTGGTGAAGGGGATGGGGCTGTGGCTTGGGCCGGCATTCTTCACCAAGCTCCTATGTTTCCTCGACTTGGCGACGGAAGCTCCTGCTGCCCCTCGGACGCTGAGCCTGGGCCAGAGAGTCGCGCGAGTCGTGTGTACCCAGGCCACGCGCGTCGGGTTGGACGTCGGACTGACGTCCGCGGCAGGGGCCGCGGCTTGGACCTCGTCGAACGGCGGCCGGACGCTGCATCGCCATGGCTCGATGTTTGACGGCACACCGCAGGAACGGCTGGTATCGGGACCGGGTTTGGCCAGACAGGGGCTGGGCCAGGCGGAGCCCGGGGACTTTCCCCCCGTAATCCCCGGGTTCCGCCTGGCGGCCGTGGCCGCCCCGTACCACGGTCCGTCTCATGTGGTCGTCAGGCCCTATCCTCGCCGCCCGAGACTCTGCAGGTCATTGATGGCCGACGCAGGAACTGTTGACGTTCCGCGCACGACATACGGGGGTGTGCGCGATCGAACTGTCGGACTCGTCATGGCTGTCCTTGACGCATAAGGCGCTTCCCCAGGCTGTTTACGGTGCAAGACTATTCGTGTGGGACAGGAGCGGTGCCTTGCCGTCTGCCTGGGGCGGCCGCCAAGACGGGTGGGACTAAAGGGTGATGACGCTTTGTAGCCGGGACCTGCCGGCAGCCGAGCGGTACAGCTGGTTCTGCGAACTGGTGGCCCGCGACATGGCACCGCACCAGATCGTCACCGAGCACGTCGCGGACTTTTCCGCCTCGGCGACGCTGTTGTCGCTGGGCGACGGGATCGGTGTCTCCAGCGTCGAGTTCCCGGCTATGCAGTCGATTCGTTCGCGACGCCTCATCCAGCGTTCCGACCCCGAACTGTGGGTACTGGCCCTGGTCGTCAAAGGGGCCATGCAGCGGGAGCAGGGCCGCAACCAGGTAAATCCGCGCCCGGGTGACCTGGTGCTCTACGACACCTCTCAGCCGTACTGGGCATCGATCGCGACCGACGACGTGGCCCAGTCCATCGTGTTGCATCTGCCCCGGCGTATGGTGCCCGTCCCGGAGCAGGCGTTGCGTCGGATGGTGGCTACTGCGCTGCCGTGCCGGACGGGCTTCGGTGCCCTGCTGAGCCAGTTGCTCGGTGGGCTCGTCGAGCAGGGGCCCAGGCTGGAGGCCGGTCAGACCAACCGGCTGGCATCTGCCGTGGTCGACCTGACCACCGCGTTCCTGGCGAGTCTGAGCGACGCTGACGGACCGCAGACGATAGCGGCACGGCGGGCGGCACAGCTGCATCAGATCAAGTCCTTCATTCGGTCCCGGCTCGGCGAGCCGGAGCTCACCCCAACGGCCGTGGCCGCGGCTCACCACATCTCGCTGCGCGCCTTGCACTACCTCTTCCGGGAGGACGGCAGGACGGTCGGCGAATTCATCCGCGAGCAACGGCTGGAGCGCTGCCGGGCCGACCTCGCTGACCCCCGTCTGGCCGGCCGGAGCGTCGCGGCGATCGCGATCCGCGCCGGCTTCTCCGATGCCACCGCCTTCAGCCGGACCTTCAAGGCACGCTACGGAATGCCCCCAGGCGAATACCGCCGAAGCCACGGAGAACCGCAGTCGCGGAACCTCGCCGGGCGTCCCGGCTGAAGTCCCTCCCTGTGCTTCGCCCCGGCGTCCTCCTTTCAACCAGGAAGTACGGTCGACCAGCCGCCGTCGACGACGAGGTTGGCGCCGGTGATGTACGAGGCCTCGTCGGAGGCGACCGGCTGTCGAACCCACGGTGAGGATGCGGCCTCGGCTGCGCATCAGGTGCGGCCAGGCGACGTGCGCCGCCAGCCACACCGAGTCCAGCTCGGCACGCATCGTGAAGGCGAAGTCCTCGTACGGCTGGGTGTCGACGGCGCCGAAGCGGACGGCGCCCGCGTTCGCGTAGAGGTCGTCGATGCCGCCGAAGGCGTCCACCGCCTCCTCGACCCACGACCGCACGGAGTCTTCGTCCGTGACGTCCAGCGGACCGGGCGTGAGGGCCGTGCCGCCCGCCTCTGCCACCAGGCGCTGGGTCTCCAGGGCCGCCTGGTGCAGCAGGTCGCCTCCGACGACAAGCGCGCCCTCGGCCGCGAAGCGCAGCGCCGCCGCCCGGCCCTGGCCGCGGGCCGTCCCCGAGATGAGGGCGACCTTGCCGTCGAGCCGCCTCATGACGCCTCCGTACGCAGCGTGTCCGAGAGGGACTTGACTCCACCGTGGGCGGTCAGACCGCCGTCGACCGGGATCTCGGCGCCCGTGATGAACGACGCCTCGTCGGACAGCAGGAACACCACGAGCGGGACGACTTCGGCCACGCTGCCGGTGCGGCCGAGCGGGGTCTCGCGGACGTTCGCCGTGCGGAACGCCGGGGCCGCCGAGGCGGTCATCTCGGTCTCGATGAAGCCGGGATGGATCGTGTTCACACGGATCCCGCGCGGGCCTAGCTCGGTGGCCGCGGTCCTGGACAGGCCGCGTAGGGCCCATTTGCTGGCGGTGTACGCGACCGGGTAGTGGCCGGTGAGCGCGGCGGACGAGCCGATGTTGACGATCGACGAGCCGGGTGGCATCAGCGGTGCCAGGTGTTGGATGCCCAGCAGGGGGCCGGTGACGTTGACGGCGTGGACGCGGGCGAAGTCCTCGGGCTGTACGTCGCCGAGGCGGACGCGCCAGGTGATGCCCGCGTTGTTGACCAGGCCGTGGATCTGGCCGTACGACTCCCGCAGTTCGGCGGCGAGTTCGGCCCACTCCTGGTCGCTGGTGACGTCGAGGTGGCGGCAGTCGCCGTCGGGCTTCGCGTCGGTGGCGATGACACGGGCGCCCTCGCGGATCAACGCCTTCGCCTCGGCGGCTCCTTGGCCCCGGGCCGCCCCGGTGACGACCACGACCTTTCCCAGCAGCCTCTTGGGGTGCAGGTCGGTCACGGGCGCTCCCGGGTGCGGCGGCGGGCGGCGGGGAGCGGGACGGGCGCGCCCCCTTCGACGACGGTGTTGGAGGTGGTGCCGATACCCTCGACGGTGAGCGTGACGGTGTCGCCGGGCTTCAGCGGCGGCGGTGTCCGTTGCCCTCGCACGCCCCACAGTTCCGCCAGGCAGCCGCCGTTGCCGCAAGTGCCCGAGCCGAGGACGTCGCCGGGGCGGATGTCGGTGCCGCGCGCGGCGTAGGCGACCATCTCCTCGAAGGTCCAGCTCATGTTGGACAGCAGGTCCTTGCCGACGACCTCGCCGTTGATCTCAGCGGTGAGCGCCAGGCGCAGGAATCCGTCCTCGTCGCGGTGCGGCTCCAGCTCGTCGGCGGTGACCAGGTACGGTCCGAGTGTGGTGGCCGTGTCCTTGCCCTTGCACGGGCCGAGGCCGACCTTCATCTCCGCCGACTGGAGGTCGCGTGCGGACCAGTCGTTGAAGACGGTGTAGCCGACGATGTGGTCGCGGGCCTGTGCGGGCGTGAGGTCGCGGCCCTCGCGGCCGATGATGGCGGCGACCTCGAGCTCGAAGTCGAGGACCCGCGATCCCGGTGGGACGGGGACGTCGTCGTACGGGCCGATCGCCGCGTACGGGTTGGTGAAGTAGAAGGTCGGGGCGTCATACCAGGCGTCGGGCACCCCGGCGGTGCCGTCCACGGACCGCCGTACGCCCTCGACGTGTTCCTCGAAGGTGACGAAGTCCCGGACGGTGGGCGGCTGGAGAGGTGGCAGCAGCCGTACCTCGGACACATGGGGTCCCGCCGGGACGTCGAGGGTGGCGGCGCCCGCGTCGAGCAGCGCGTCGAGGCCGTCGAGGGACTGGATCAGCTCGGTGAGCGATCGGGCCCCAGGGACGGGGTAGAGGGTGCCGTTCTCTCCGACGACGGCGACCCGACGCTGTTGTTGGTGTTGATAGGCGGCGAAGCGCATGTGCGGGCTCCCGGCTTCGAAGTTCTGCGGGCTTGCGAGGTGAGGGAACGAAGGGGACCCGGGGTGCGGCGAGGGGAGTCAGGGCAGTTGACAGGGCCGCCGCGCCCCCGGAACTCGGGGGATCAGACCGGCGGGGCGACGAAGACTCCGCGGTCGAGGTCGTTGAACGACTCCTTGGCGACCAGCTCGTTCATGGGGTTGGCGGTGCCCCACTGGTCGGCGACGTCGGGCTGGGAGAAGTCGTACACGTGCGGGTGCCAGGTGTCCTCGTCCAGTGCTTCCAGCTCCGTTGTGTACTCGACGGTGTTGCCGTGCGGGTCGAGGAAGTAGGTGAAGGTGTTGTCGCCGGCCGTGTGCCGGCCCGGGCCCCAGACCTTGCGGGCCCCGGAGCGGATCACCCGACCCGAGCCGCGCATGTACTCGTCCAGGCCGCGCATCTCGAAGGAGACGTGGTGCAGGGCGGTGTGCGGGCCCTGGGCGATGGCCATGGAGTGGTGCTGGTTGCTGATGCGCATGAAGTGCATCACCTCGCCCATGTGCGGTGAGCTGAGCGTGTCGGAGAGGCGGAAGCCGAGGTGGCGCTCGTACCACTCCCGGGTGCGGTTCAGGTCGGGGGAGTTGAGGACGACGTGCGACAGCTTGACCGGGATCGACTCCTTCTCCTCGATCCTGCGGTGCTGCCGTACCTCGACGTCGGCGGAGACCTCGATGGTGCGGCCGTCGACGTCGAAGAAGCGGAAGCCGTGGCCGCCGCCGGGGGTGTCGACCTTGCCCGGCTGGGAGATCAACTGCACGCCGTCCGAGAGGAGTTGCTCGGCGAGTGTGTCGACGTCCGCCGCGCTCGCGGCCCCGTACGAGACGAGGTCCAGACGCTTCTCGTCGGCCCGGCGCAGCCGTACGACGTACTGCTCGGGCGAGCCCTCGGCGGCCAGGAAAGAGATGCCGGAGTCCTCGGCGACCTTGGTCAGGCCCCAGACGCCGGCGTAGAAGTCGAGCTGCTTGTCGTAGTCGGGCACGGCCAGGTCGACGTGCCGCAGGTGGGTGAGCAGACGCATGGTGTCACTCCTTGGGGAGGAGGGCGGCGGCGTTGCCGCCTTGTACGGCGTGGAAGTCGGCGTCGGACAGGCGTGCGGCGCGCAGCGCGCCGAGCGGGTCCTCGGTGCCCATGTCGAAGGGGAAGTCGGAGCCGAGCAGGACACGGTCGGCGCCGACGGCGCGGATCAACTCCCGCAGGACGTACGGGTCGTGGACGAGGGAGTCGAAGTACAGCCGCTTGAGGTAGCTGCTGGGCAGATGGGCGCACCCGGCGCCGACGTCGGCCCGGGCGGACCAGGCGTGGTCGGAGCGGCCGATGTGGGTGGGGAGGTAGCCGCCGCCGTGAGCTGCGATCAGCCTCAGTTCCGGATGCCGGTCCAGGACGCCGGAGAAGATGAGGTGCGAGAGCGCGACGGCGTTCTCGGTGGGCTGGCCGACGACGTTGGACAGGTACCACTGGTCCAGCCGCTCGTCGAGCGTGCAGCCGAAGGGGTGCAGGAAGAGGATCGCGCCGGTCTCCTCGGCCCGTCTCCACAAGGCCGCGTACGCCGGATCGGACAGCTCGCGCCCCGGTGCGTGACTGGAGATCTCGACACCCAACAGGCCCTGGTCCAGGGCGTGTTCAAGGGCGTGCGTAGCCTGGTCCGGGTGCTGGAGCGGGACGAGTCCGAGCCCGTGCAGCCGACGGGGTTCCTGGGCGCAGTGCGCGGCCGTGGCCTCGTTGGCGAGCCGGTACAGCTTCTCGGCCGTCTCCTCGTCCGCCCAGGCGTGGTAGTGCGACGGGGACGGGCTGACCAGCTGCACGTCCACGCCCTGCGCGTCCATCGCGGCCAGCCGCACGGCGACATCGGTCAGCCGGGGGATCCGCTCGCGGACCATGGGGCCGTTGACGGCGAGGGCTGCGGGGCCGTTGCGGCGGGCGTCGAGCGCCTGGGCCCCGGCCAGTCCGGGGTGGCCGGCCACCAGGGCGTCGACCTCGGGGAGCAGGACGTGGGCGTGCACGTCGACGGTGGGGGTCACGGCCGTTCCTTGAGGAGGCTCATGGTGCGGCCGATCAGTCCGGGGACGTCGGCGTCGCGCACGCCGTCCAGCTGCCACTGGCCGAGCTGTACGGACGCCTCGACGACGGCCTGGACCCGCGGGATACGGCGCTCGTAGTACTCCTGGAACAGCTCGTCGTCCCAGGGGCGGCCGCTGATGAGCAGCTCGGACAGGACGGAGGCGTCCTCCAGGGACATGGCCGCGCCCTGGGCGAGGGTGGGCGGGCAGCAGTGCGCGGCGTCGCCGATCAGCACGATACGGCCGCGGTGCCAGGAACCCTCGACCAGCAGCTGGTCGAACCAGGTGTAGTTGACCTTGGCCGGGTCGGTGATGTGCTCGGTGATCTCCGGCCAGAAGCCGCCGTAGCCCTGCGCGAGCCGACGCATCTCGTCCGCGTACGTGGCCGGGTCGATGGAGGCGCGGTCGCGGCAGGCCTCGACCACGTAGGCGTAGATGGTGTTCTCGCTGGTCGGGCAGTAGCCGGCGATATAGGCCTGGCCGCCGTAGCTCAGGTCGGTGCGGGTCACGCCCTCGGGGCGTGGGGCGGGGGTACGCCAGATGGCCATGCCGGTGGGTTCGGGTTTCTCGGTGATGCCGATCGCGGCGCGGGTGGCGGAGTTGATGCCGTCGGCGGCGATCACGAGGTCGTAGCGATTTTCGGTACCGTCGCTGAACCGGACGAAGACGCCGTCGGAGCCCTGTTCCAGGGCCGCGGCGGTGGTGCCCAGACGCACCGTGGCGCCGGAGGCGCGGACGGCGTCGATGAGGATCTGCTGCAGCCGGGGGCGCTGCATGCCCACCGTGGCGGGCAAGTCGTCACCACCGGTCCGGATGTCGTCGCTGACGAACAGCGCGGTGCCGTCGGGGGCGGTCACGCCCAGCGACCCGAAGGGGAAGCCGTCGGCGTTCACCTGCTCCCAGACGTCGAGTTCGCGCAGGACGCGAAGGGCGTTGCCCTGGAGGGTGATGCCGGAGCCGGTGGTGGCGTTCCAGTCGGGCTGGGCCTCGATCAGGTCCACGGCGATGCCCGCGCGGCGCAGCAGGATGGTGACGGCGTTGCCGGAGGCGCCGCCGCCCACGACGAGGACGCTACGGGGGTTGGTCATGGGGAACTCCCTTGTTCCGCCGGTTACTTGACGGCGATCGGATTGACCGGGGAGCCGACGGCTCCGGTGATGGGCAGGGGTGCGGCGGTCAGCCAGAACTCGTACACGCCGTCGGCCGCGCAGTCGGCGGCGAGCGCCTCCAGGTCCCACATCTCGCCGATGAGGAGGCCGATGTGGGGGATGGCGACCTGGTGCAGCGGCTGGAAGGCGTGGTCGAACTCGTTGGGCCGGACTTCGAAGCCCCAGGTGTCGGTGGCGATTGCGGCGATCTCGGTGCCGTGCAGCCAGCCGGCTGTGGTGAAGGACAGGCCGGGCGAGGCGCCGCCCGCGTAGTCGCCCCAGCCCTCGCGGCGGGCCCGGGCCAGCCGCCCGGTGCGTACGACGACGATGTCCCCGCGGCCGACGGTCACCCCGTGGGCCTCGGCGGTCGTGGTCAGGTGCTCCGCGGTGACGGCGAAGCCGTCGGGCAACTCACCGTCATCGCCGATGACATGACCTACGTCGAGGAGTACGCCCCGCCCGGCGACGTACGGCGCCATGTGCTCGATGCCGGTGACCAGGTCGCCGTCGGAGGTGACGACCTTCTCGGCCGCCCGTCCGTTCCAGGCAAGGCCGTGGTCGAAGATGTGCCCGAGCCCGTCCCACTGCGTCGAGCACTGCAACGGCATCGCGATCACGTCGTCGGCGCCGCCGATGCCGTGCGGGAAGCCCTGGTTGCCGAGGGCCGCGTCGGTGCCGGTGTCGAGCATGGTGTGCACGGGGTTGGTACGCCGACGCCAGCCTTTCTGCGGGCCGTTCATGTCGAAGCTCTGCGAGAGGGAGAAGCTCACACCCCGCCGGACGAGAGTCGCGCCCTCCCGCCGTTTGCCCTCGTCGAGGAAATTGAGGGTGCCGAGGACATCGTCCTCGCCCCAACGGCCCCAGTTGGAGGAGGCTTTGGCGGCCTCGGCGATCGCGCCCTCGGGGTCGTGCCGGTCCAGGCTCATTGCGTCTCCTCCGCGATACAGCGGGTGCGCTGGGCGCCGAGGGCGGTGATAGTGCCGTCCATGACGTCGCCGTCGCGCAGCAGCCGCCCCCAGTGCATGCCGTTGCCGGCCGGGGATCCCGTCAACAC
Source organism: Streptomyces albiflavescens (assembly GCF_014645835.1). Classification (GTDB taxonomy): domain Bacteria; phylum Actinomycetota; class Actinomycetes; order Streptomycetales; family Streptomycetaceae; genus Streptomyces; species Streptomyces albiflavescens. The sequence goes on along the minus strand of NZ_BMMM01000005.1, from coordinate 339,071 downwards.
CAGGTCACCCGGCAGGAGCCGGGCCGTCTGCGAGGCGTACGAAACGATCCGGGCGATGCCGAAGATCATGTCCTTGGTGGACTCGTCCTGCATGGTCTCGCCGTTCAGCTTCAGCGTGACCCGCAGGTCGTCCGGATCCGCGATCGACCTGGCGGGCACGATCCACGGGCCGAGCGGGGTGAAGCCGGGCGCGTTCTTGCTGCGCAGCCAGTCCGTGCCGATGGCCCTCATGTCCCGGCGGAAGACGGTGGCCCGGTCGGTGAGGTCGTTGGAGATCGTGTACCCGGCGACGTACTCCAGGGCCTCCTCGACGGACACCTGATACGCCGGCCTCCCGATTACGGCCGCCAACTCCAGCTCCCAGTCAGGCTGTTGGGCCCAGGAGGGGAGTACGACATCGTCGTACGGGCCCGTGATCGCGCTCGGCAGGCCGATGAAGACGTACGGCAGGTCCTCGGCCGCCCGGCGGTCCATGATCTCGGCGATCTCCGCGCGCGCCTCTTCGACCGTGCGGGGGTCGTCGGGGGAGCGGTGGGCGACCTCCAGGTCGATCACGTGCTGCCGGTAGTTGGCACCCGACTGGAAGATCTGCCGGGGCTCGACCGGGGCGTGTACGCACAGGCCGTCCAGCGGCTGCCACTCACCGGTGGCGTCAGCCGCGAGCGCGTGCAGGCGCGGGAGTCGCTCGCGCCAGCGCTCCAGGAGCTCGCGGATCGTCAGGGTCGGGGCGTCGAGGGCTGTCCTCAGGTCGAGCGCGTGGCCGTCCGGCCTGACAAGCGCGGGAAAGGGGGCCTCGCCGGGGGCGGAGAGGGTGCCGAGGGCGAAGGGCCCGGCGAAGGGGGCCGACGTGGCTGCGGGTTTCACGAACGTGTCCTCCTGATGGCGATGGGACTAATCTGGCCCCGCATCTCGCAATCTGGGAAATCGATTCCTTGGATACCGATCATCTGCGCCGTTTATGACGCAGCATTCGCAGCATTCGCAGCACTCGTGAGCAGGAGCGCACCGTGAACCTGGCCAGCCTCGACCTGAACCTCGTCGTCGCCCTGCGCGCGCTCCTGGAGGAACTCAACGTCACCCGCGCAGGCAAGCGCATCGGCCTCAGTCAGCCCGCGATGAGCGCAGCCCTGGCCCGGCTGCGCCGCCACTTCGACGACGACCTGCTCTCCCGCGTTGGCGGCCACTACGAACTCACCGCCCTCGGCCAGGTTCTCCTGGACCGCACATCGACCGCCTGTGACCTGCTGGAACGCCTCTTCACGAGCCAGGCTGACTTCGACCCGGCCGTCGAGGACCACGAATTCACCCTGGTGGCCTCCGACTACGCGGTGGCCGTGTTCGGCGCCGAACTCGCCCGTGTCCTCCACCGCGAGGCACCGGGGATCCGCCTGCGCTTCATCCAGACCCCGCCCGGCATCGCGGAGCAGACCGGCACCTTGCTCAGCACCACCGACGGCCTGCTCATGCCGCACGGCATCATCAGCGACTTCCCCGCCACCGAGCTCTACCAGGACCAGTGGGTCTTCCTCGTGGCCGAGGACAACACCGAGGTCGGCGAACACCTCACCCGGGATCACCTGGCACGGCTGCCGTGGGTGACGTACCAGCGCACGTACGACGCCCCACCGGTGCGCCAGCTCGGCATGCTCGGCATCGAACCGAGGGCCGAGGTGTCCGTCGACAGCTTCCAGTCGCTGCCCTTCCTGGTCGCCGGCACCCGACGGATCGCCCTGATTCAGGAGCTTCTTGCACACCGCCTTCGCGGCGTTGCGCCGGTACGGATCATGCCGGCGCCCTACGAGGCCGTCCCCCTTCGCGAAGCCCTCTGGTGGCACCCCGTCCACACCCACGACGCCGCGCACATCTGGCTCCGCGAGACCGCCGCACGGGTGGCAGCATCGGTGTCCCAGCCGGAGACAACGCCGGAGCATCCACTGGGTGGATGAAGGGATCCGGCACTTCGATCGCGGGGGGACTAGGCACCGGAGAGGGGCGGCCCCATAGTCGGGGCAGTTCCTGACGCCCGCTGTCCCGGGCGCAGTCCCCTCGGGTGCACCGGCGCCCCGCGACGTGGCACGGCCACGACAGCGGTACGGCTCCGCACCCTCCCGCCGCTCGTGGAGTCCCGCATGCCCGGATCCGCTTCCCTGCCCAAAACCACCGACAGCGCTGCCCCGGACGCCGCCGAGAACGCGGGTCCGCTGCGGGCAGCGCTGCTCATGGCCGGCAGCTGTCTGCCCGTCCTCGGTGCCATCCTGATCGCCCCGGTGCTGCCGACGATGCAGGAGCACTTCGCGTCCGTGCCCGCCGCGAAGACCCTCGTCCCCGTCGTCCTGACCGTGCCTGCGCTCGCACTCGCCCTGCTGGCCCCGTTCGCAGGCGTCATCGTCGACCGCCTGGGCCGCACACGCCTGTTGGTCGTCGCGACCGTGCTGTACGCGCTGTTCGGCACGGCTCCGCTGTGGCTGGACTCCCTCGGTGCGATCGTTGCCAGCCGCGTCCTGGTCGGCATCGCCGAAGCCGCCATCATGACCTGCTGCACCACGCTGATCGGCGACTACTACACGGGCCGCGTGCGGGATCGCTACCTCGCCCTGCAGACCATGTGCGCGTCCGTCTCCGCAACCGCGTTCTTTGTGATCGGTGGCGCGGTCGGCTCGGCAGGCTGGCGCGCCCCCTTCTGGCTCTACGCCATCGGTCTGCTGCTCGCTCCCGCCATGGCCGCGGCCCTGTCCAAGCACCGGTCGGCCGGAGCCAGTGCTGATGAACCGGCAGGGGAGACGCGCCCGTTCCCCGTACGCCGCCTCGCGGGCATCTGCGCGCTGACGGTGTTCGGGGCCATGGTCTTCTACACCGTGCCCGTCGAAATGGCGTACCTGCTCGACGGCCAAGGAGTGAAGTCCACCGGGGTCATCGGTCTGGCGACCGCGCTCACCAGCGCGGCCACCGTTGCGGGTTCGATCGCCTTCACCAAGCTGCCGGGCAACCCAGAAGGCAGACTGCCTGCGGTCTTCGCGCTGTGCGCCGTCGGATTCGCCATGATCGGCTTGTCCGGCTCCCCGGCACTCCTGATCACCGGTGGGGTGGTCAACTGCCTAGGCACCGGCGTCCTGCTTCCCTCACTGCTCACGGCGGCGATGTCCAGGCTCGACTACGCCGACCGTGGCCGCGGCACCGGCCTGTGGACGGCCGCGTTCTTCGCCGGCGAATTCGTCTGCCCGCTCGTGCTGATCGGTCTGGAATCGGCCGTTGGAAGCCTGGCTGCCGCTGTCGGCCTGCTCGGCCTGGCTTCAGCGATCACCGTAGCCGGGCTCCTGCTCGGCGCCCGTCGTCGAGTGGCGGCGACGGAGCGGAGTCCCCTGCCGCAGTGATTCCGACGCCCTTCTGCGGAGAAGGGCCGCGGCCGGACCAGTTCGAGGCAGTTGGGCACCCGCAGGCATGGGGCGCCACCGTTCGTGCTCTCGGATGGTGACGATCGAAGACTTGACCCGCGCGGCAGGGAGCGCCGGGGGAGAGCCCCGACGGTTGCCTGGCCGACTCTCGGACGAGCTGAGCAGGGATCTCCGTACTTGGGCAGCTTCCTGCCGAGCACAGCCGCTTGCCCCAGGAGCGCCGGCAACGGCCGCCTCCCAGAGGTCGCTGTTCAGACGGTGGGTTAGGGTCGAGGCATCGCGTTGATCTTCGGTCAGGTCGGGGGAGAGTGCCGGTGTCGGTGACGGGCTTCGATAAGAGTGAGCGGCTGATGTGGGCCGGCCGGGGTGCTGCTTATGCCGGAAGCTTCGCCAAGTTGTGCGCTTACCCGGTGCCGCAGTTGCTCGACGCCGCTGAGGTTGGACCGGGCGTGCGGATGCTGGATGTGGGGACTGGGCCGGGCACGGTCGCTGCTGCAGGGTGTGCCCGGGGCGCGACGGTGACGGCCGTGGATTCGGAGCCCAGCATGGTCGATCTGGCCAGGTTGTCCGTGCCCGGGGCTGATGTGCGTGTCGCCGTCCTGCCCGAGCTTCCCTTCGATGACGGAGAGTTCGATGCCGTGGTGGGCAACTTTGTGCTGAACCACGTGGGCCAACCCAAGGGTGCCCTGACCGAACTGCGCCGTGTTGTGAGGCCGGACGGGCGGATTGCGCTGACGATATGGGCGGCACCGCCGGCACCGGGACACGCCCTGCTCGGCCGCGCGATCCAAGCGGCCGGTGCCGTGCGCCCACCACACCTGCCCGCGGGCCTCGCCCGAGAAGAGGACTTTCCCCGTGACGAGAGTGGCCTGACGGGCCTGATGGAGTCAGCGGGGCTGCGTGAGGCGGCCTGCGAGACGCTGCGTTGGGGCCACCGCGCCACCGCCGAGGAATGGTGGAGCGGTCCTGCGGCCGGTGTGGCATTTGGCGGACAGATGGTGCAGAGCCAGACCCCTCAGGTACGCGCCGAAATCAAGCGCCACTTTGATCTGCTCAGCACGGAGTTTGCCGGTCCGGACGGTGTGCTCACGCTGCCGCATGCGGCCTTGCTGGCCCGTGCACGTCATTGACCCGGTCGCCTGGATTGGCCCGGCATGTAGCCTGTGCGATCCGCTGAGGGGGGGCGCGGTTGAAGGCGCTGAAGATCTCTTCGCCCGCCACTGCTGGTTTCCGGCCCGAGTTCCCTTTCCCGGGCCGCCCCTCGATCGTGTGCAGCCGCCGCTGACACTGCCGACGGTCACGGCGCCGCCGCTGGTGGTGTCGTCGATCGGGACCCGGTTCTTCGCCGGGTCCGCCACCGCGGCCTCCCCTTTCTCTGCCATAGCACCAGGGGCACCGCTTGCTTAAAATTCGAGTAAGTGTGTTCGCTATTGCACTCATATGAGAGGTTATGCCATGGACGGTATTGCCGATATGGGGGGCACCCCGGGTTGGGGCCCCATGCACCCGCCGAGAAGGGACGAACCGGTCTTCGAGGAGCCCTGGCAGGGCCGGGCATTCGCGCTCGCGATTCTCTCCAGCCGCGTTGCGTTCGGCGGCGTCAACCTGGACGCCTTCCGGCACGCACTGGAGCGCCTCGACCGCGCCGCCTACCTGGACGACGGCTATTTCGGCCGCTGGATCAACGGCGCGGAACTGATGCTCACCGAAAGCGCCATCCTGGCGCCGTCCGCGATCGACGCCCGCGCCCGCAACCTGCGTGGCGAAGATGTTGAGGAACCACCGATCCCGGAGCCCGCCCGGCCCGACTACATGCGGACCGCCGAGGGCTCGCTGCGCACCGTGGACTCCGCGCCGGCCTTCACCGTCGGTAAGCCTGTCCGCGCCAAGGACATGTCGCCGCCCGGGCACACCAGGCTGCCAGGCTATGTGCGGGGACATACCGGAGTTGTCGAGCGCATCCAGCCCGCCGCCGTGCTGCCGGACACCAACGCCCACTTCCAGGGCGAGAACCCGCAGCACGTCTACACGGTGCGGTTCGACTCCCGCGAAGTGTGGGGCTCCGACTCCGAACCCTTCGCACTCACCGCAGAGCTGTACGAGAGCTACCTGGAGACAATCTCATGACCACCACCGGCGGGCCGGACGAGACCCTTTCCGTGGCCTTGCGCACCGAGGCGCTTGAGCAGCTACTCACCGAACGGGGCCTGATCGACCCGAAGGTGATGAACGGGATCATCACCGAATACGAGACCAACGTGGGCCCGCTCAACGGCGCCAAGGTCGTCGCCAAGGCATGGACCGACCCGGACTACCGGCAGCGGCTGCTCGACGACGGCACCGCTGCCATCAAGGAGTTGGGCTTCTCGGGGGCGCAAGGCGAGCACATCGTGGTCGTCGAGAACACCGCGACCACCCACAACGTCGTGGTGTGCACGCTGTGCTCCTGCTACCCGTGGCCGGTGCTCGGCCTGCCGCCGAGCTGGTACAAGGACCCCGCCTACCGCTCGCGAATCGTCAAGGAGCCGCGCACGGTGCTGTCAGAGATGGGACTCGACCTCGCCGACGACGTGCAGATCACCGTCCGCGACTCCACCAGCGAGGTCCGCTGGCTGGTCCTGCCCGAGCGTCCGGCCGGCACTGAGCACCTGACCGAGGAAGAGCTCGTGCCGCTGGTGAGCCGGGACGCGATGGTCGGCGTGGCGAAGGTCGGCGCACCATGACCGCGCCCCTGGACATCGAGGGCCCGGCCGCACCGCCCCGCTCCAATGGCGAGTTGGTGTTCGCCGAGCCGTGGGAGAGCCGCGCCTTCGGCATGGCCGTCTGCCTCTACGAGGCGGGCGCCTTCACCTGGCCGGAATTCCAGGCCGCGCTGATCGCCCGGATCGCCGCCTGGGAAGCCGGAGCGGACCAGGACCAGCCCTACAACTACTACCGGCTCTGGCTGGCCGCCCTCGAAGACGTACTCGTCGGCCTGCGCGCCGTGTCCACGGACGAGGTCACCACACGCACCCACGCCCTGGCACAGCGCCCCCAAGGCCACGACCACCGTGACCACCCCGACGACCACGACCACCCACATTGACCCGCAGCGCCCTCTCGACGTTCTCCCCTGCGAATCACCGTCTTCTGACGCTTCCGACGACCCCGACCATCCGGTGACTTGAAGCTGGTCCGTACGGCGACCGTCGGAAGGACGGGCCGTCTGCCTCTACGAGGCGGGCTGAGGTCCTCCCGGTTCGGCGTGCCGTTGACGAGCGTTCCCTGGCCCGCCGCAGCGTCCTCAATCTCCTGATGACCTGTCAGCGCAAGGAGTCCCAGGCGATGTCGAACCTGCCGTCAGGGTCGAACAGCATCGCCAGTGCCGCTGCGTCGCGGCGGTTGACCGCCCGGGCATAGCGGGCCGGCACCTGCTGTATCTGGTGTTCGTCGCCCATGTGAAAGCTCCCGTGTCGTGTGCGCATGGACGGTGTGGGCCGGAACGCCTGCCCTTGGGTGCGGCGTTCCGGCTCCGGGGATCAGGTGAAGTTGGCCCCGCCGTCGACGAGGAACGACTGACCATTGACGTAGGCGCCGTCGTCGGAGAACAGGAACGCCACGGTTCCGGCGAGATCCTCCGGCACGCCCAGTCGCGGCGACCGTACGGTCGCCAGGATCTCCTCGCGGAACTTCTCATCGGTCGACGCGAGGGCGGCGCCGGTGAGGATCACGCCGGGGGAGACCAGATTGGCACGGACACCATGCTTGCCGCCGACCGTCGCAGTGTGCCGGGTGAGCCCTACCAGGCCGCTCTTGGCGGCCTGGTAAGCGACACGTACGTCCTCGCCCATCCACACCGCGCTGGACATGGTGTTCACGATGGATCCGGTGCCCTGCTTCATCATGATCGGCAGGGCGTGGCGGATGCCGTACATGTAGCCGGTCAGGGTGACGTCGATGGTGTGGTGCCAGACGTCCAGCGGGACGGAGGTGACGTCGGCGTCCCTGCCGAGGGTTCGCGGGGAGAGGTCGGCGGCCACGTTGTACAGGCCGTGCAGGCCGCCGAAGCGCTCCACCGTGAAGCTGATCAGCTCCTTGTACGACGACTCGTCCGTGATGTCGAACGCCTTGGCCACCGCGGTTCCACCGGCGGCGGTGATTGTGTCTGCGACGGCCTTGGCGTTGGCTTCGTTGAGGTCGGCCGCCACAACCCTCATGCCTTCTTCCGCCAGGCGTATCGCGGTCGCGCCGCCGATGTTCCCTGCCGCGGCTCCCGCGACGATGGCCACCTTGTCTTGCAGTCCTCGCATGGTTCTCTCTCTTTCTTGCGGTGTATTCGGTCCGGCCGTGCTGTAGGCGCTGCCGGGCCGAAAGTGTGTGATGTGCCGGTGAGCTGACGGTCGCCGTGCCGGGGCGAGCTCAGCCCTCCAGGAAGGGGTAGTCCGTGTAGCCGGTGGCGCCGCCGTAGAAGGTGGCCGGGTCCGGCTCGTTGTGGGGCCGGCCTGCGCGATGCGTCGCGGTAGGTCGGGTTTGGCCAGGAAGGTTGAGGCGAACGCGACGACATCGGCGAGGCCGGAGTCCAGGGCGTCCTGGGCCTCCTCGCGCGGCGGGCGGGGTGCCTCCGCCGCGTGCGGATTGACGACGAGCTTGCCGGGCCACAGCGCCCGCAGCTCCCGGGTCAGAGCCCGCCGCCCCGGCCACTCGCGCAGGTCGATGAAGGCCGGTCACGATCAGGCCGGCGGACGCCCGCTGACGGTGGTACTCGGCCATCTGCGGGGTGGCGGTCCCTTCTGCCGCCCCACGGTTGCGGGGGGTCAGGGCGAAACGGTTGGCAGGCGTCGCGCTGCCCAGTTCGATCGGGCTGAAGGCATCGACCATGGCTGTTCGGCTCTCCGGGTGTCTGGCGACTGGGCGCCGGGCCCGACGGGTCCGCCGTACCGGGCGGCACTCCGATCGGAGCCTCTTTTGGTTGTTACGTCAAGCAACCTTGCCTCGTATTAATTCCTTCGTCAAGGAAGTAATATGGGTGACGTGAACGACTCCACAGACAAGCGCCCCCAGCCGCTCAGTGCCGCCGAAGAAGCCGTCGTCCGCGCGCTGAGCAGGGTGATGTATGCCCTCCCGCGCGCCATCGACCTGGACATGCGACGGGAACTTCAGATGCCACTCATCGACTACACCGCGCTCATGCACCTGTCCGAGGCCCGGGACCGACGGCTGCGCATGAGCGAACTCGCGACTGCCTGTGAGCTGTCCCTGAGCGGGATGTCCCGACTCGCCGGTCACCTGGAGAGCCAAGGTCTCGTCCGACGCGTCAAAAGCGACAAGGACGCCAGGATCGCGTACGCCGTCCTCACCGACGCGGGCTTCGCGCAGCTGGAAGAGGCCTGGCCGATCAACCTCGCGAGCGTGCGCCGCAACTTCGTCGACCATCTGAACGGCATCGACCTGGCCATGCTGGCCAAGGCCTTCCAGAAAACAGCCACCCCGGGCGACGCGCTTTCGGAGGGCCAGACCGGCCAGACGCCGTCCTAGATGCAGCCGGCCACCGACCCCGCGATCGCATGCGGGCACCAGTGGGTGGCCTCGGCACAGCCCGCTGCCGCGTCACTCGATTCCCCCAGTCGCCTACTAGGTGCGTGAGGTCGGCGGGGGACGGTCACCCCTCGGGCTCTGTATTGATCCAGCAACGTGGATCAGCAGCTCTGTCCACCCTGCCGTGGCGCTGTGATTTCGCTGGCTCGTGTGGCGATTTGTCCGAACGCAAGGCATGCCGATGTCCAGAGCGGTCAATCGCCGTGCTGCCTCGGGTGCCCAGTTGCTTGTGCTTCTCCTGGGCGCCGGCGAGGCTGAGGCGGATTCCTTCGAATTCGCCGATCCTGCCTTCCCGTTCGGCGTCGGCGATCCGGGCGATCAGGTTGTCTTGTCGCGGATCTCGGCGAGGCGGTAGCGCCGGGTCGGATCGGCCGGCGCATGGGGCAGACGACCGGGCAACGCAAAGCCGTACGATTCCAGGCATGACGACACCCAGTTGCTACACGTGCGGTCAGGAAGAGAAGCTCGCCGATCTGCCGCTACGCGAGCGCATTGTCGTGGATCAGCATTGGCGGATAGCCCATGCTTTCGATACGGCGCTGCCGGGGTGGCTGGTGCTGCTGCCCCGCCGCCATGTCACCGCCATCCACGAACTCACGGACATGGAGGCCGAGACGCTGGGAATGTGGCAGGTGAGGTTGTCTCGGGCTCTCCGTGACGTGACTGGATGCGTCAAGACCTACGTTGCGCAGTTCGCCGAGGTCGAAGGGTTCGCCCACGTGCACTTCCACATCATGCCGCGCATGCTCGACCTTCCCCAGCAACTGCGAGGCCCTCGTGTCTTCGGTTTGCTCAGGCAGCCTGAACAACAACAGGTGCCCGCTGCGGTTGTAGATGAGATCGTGCACTCTCTTCGCACCCACCTACTTCCTGAGCCTTTTGCCCCGTAACGGACCGGACAAGGTGAGCCCGAGCCACAACTCACGCACATAGCCACACGGAGGCGGCGGACATCGCTCGCAGCGCCGTGCGCTGTGACGGGCATCGCAGTTGGATCGCCCGAGGTGTCGCCGGGGTGTTCATGCTTCTATGCGCAGCCAGGTGTTGCCCGTGCGGAGCCAGAGGGAACCGTCGCGGCCTTGGCCGCAGCGCATGACGACTCGACCGGGTACCCGCAGCCGACGGCGGCTGGTTACTGCCCACGTGGTGCCGTTGAACTCGGCACGTATGAGCTCAACGGACCGCTTGTTGTGGTCTCGGCGGGTGAGTACTGCCCTGTTGCCGCGGACCGCGAATCCGTCTGGGCCGGGGACGGGGCTGGGATAGCTGGCAACGTCGCCGGTGGACGGAGTGATCCGTGTCAGGAAGGTGCCGCCTCTACCGTTGCCGGAGTACCAGACGAGCCATACCTGTTCGTTCTCAGTCGCGGCGGTGCAGCCTTCCAGTGGGTGGTCGGGCAGCCGACCCTGGGGAGCCCAGGAGGTCTGGCCCTGGGTGTTCCACCCCGCGAGGCCTGCTCCTGACTCGGGGTGGCCGCCGTAGATGCCCTCATCGCCGTAAGCCGTCCAGATGCCTCCGTGGACGTCGGTGACCAGGGCGGGAATGTCATCACCGACGCAGAACTCGGCCTCAGGTGTACCTGATGGGGAGAACACCACAGCGTTGGGTGCCCAGGGGCCCTCGGTCTCGTTCCGGAACGTACGGCCGCTCACCAGCAGGAATCGGGAATCCGGGAGCAGGGCCAAGTGACTGGGCCGAATCCGAATGTCCTTCACCAGGATGCGCCGCTCCTCCTGTCCTGTGACGGTGACCAGCTCACCCGGGAACGGGACTTCCGGCCCCCACCCGATCCACCCCTTGACGTAGCGGTTGTGATCAAGGTACCGCCGGTGGACCAACAGGACCGCAAGCTCCCCAGCGGGCCCGACGCTCCACCAAAGGGCTCGGTGCCCCCGCACGGCATCCGCAGCGGGAAGCCGCCATACGTGGTGTATCGCGGCATCGGAACCAGCAGTCTTGGGGCGGAGATTCATGGGCAGTCGTCTCTAGGACTCCGGGAGCCAAGCAGCCCGAAGATCACTACTCTACCGGCCCTTGTCCAGTCCAACTCCAGTGGCAATTCGTCCAGCGGCCGTGTCACACGGGACATCCGGTGTCGAAATGTGCCTCGAACCAAGGGCTGTCCCGCAATGATCGCGGAGCCCGGGACAGAACACCGGTGTGCCGCTCATCGAGGTGTCCGGGCTCACCGCGACCTCCAGCAGCGAGTGCGGCACGGCCATGGGCAGCATCACGCTCACCTGAAGGTCGCAGGAGTTCCGGTTACTGTGTCGGGTGATCCGAATACAGAGATCCCGCTCGCCGGAGGTGGCCGTCTCGTGGTGAACGAACAACTGCCCTCGACCGGCGCCGATACCGGCCTCAAGGCCAACGGCGTCCACCTCGTCCTTCCCGCCGACAGCGGTGAGGTCATCCTGGCCTCCACGGACACTGCGATCCACAACTGCGGTGACTGACGATCACGCCGCCTGGGGCGGGCTGGAGGAATACGCGGACGTATTCCTGCAGCCCGCCCTGCGGGCTGTTCAGGATCTGTGCGAACGACGGGGCGGCAAACTCGAATCGCTCACCTGCGATGCCGTGCCCGGCGCCACCGGCGACGTGGTCGTCGCCGCCACCGCGGTGGTGCTGTTCCGTGGTCGCCGCTGCGTTTTCCGCCGCGGGATCTGGCCGCCCAGCCATCCCGCCGCCACCCGAGCCGCCATCTTCGCGTCGGTCCTGGAGGAACGACTGCTGACGCAGGTGCACCTCTTGCTCGGCGACGACACCTCGCCGGTCGCCCTCTGAGGGGGGCGCAGGCATGAACACGGTTGGGCACTCAGGGGGCGTCACCGTCGAGGACCCGGACGGCTGCCGGCTCGTGCTGTCTGGCGTTCCCGGTCCGGCCAGGCGTGACCAGTCGCCTGCTCCGAGCCGGCCGACGGAGATGATGCGGCGCGCCCGGTGCGCGCGGTCACCGCCATCACGGCGAGGCCGAGCGCCACCACTGTGGCGCCCACGTAGAGCGGCGCGGTGTAGCCCAGGCCGGCACTGATCGCGAGGCCGCCGAGCCAGGCGCCCAGGGCGTTGCCGACGTTGGAGGCCGAGACGTTGGCGCTGGCGGCGAGCGGTGCGCCGCCGGCGGCGTCCGTGACACGGGTGATCATGCCGGGGACGCCGGCGAATCCGAAGACGCCCATCAGGAAGACCAGGATCACCGACGTGACGCGCCCGTCGGCCAGCAGTCCGAACGCCGTGAGCGTGGCGGCGAGTCCCGCCAGCGATGCGATCAGCGTGCGGTCGCGGTTGCGGTCGGCCGCCCGGCCGCCGGCGATGTTGCCGATCACCAGGCCGCTGCCGTAGACGACGAGCAGCCAGGCGACGTCGGAGCTGGAGAAGCCGGTGACCTCGGTGAAGGTGTAGGCGATGTAGCTGAACGCTCCGAACATGCCGCCGTAGCTGAGGGCGGTGGCGGTGAGGGTCAGCCAGACCTGCCGGGAGCGGAAGGCGCGTAGCTGGGGGCGCAGGCCGGCCGCCCGGTGGGCCCCGTCCACGGCGCCCGCCCAGGCCGGGACGCACATGGCGATGGCGGCCAGGGCCAGCACCCCGATCCCGGTGATCGCCCAGAACGTGGCGCGCCAGCCCCAGCGTTCGCCGATCAGGGCGCCGAACGGCACGCCCAGCACGTTGGCGACTGTCAGCCCGGCGAACATCACGGCGACCGCTCGCGAGGCCCGCTCCGGCGGGACCATGCGGCGGGCGACGAGCGAGCCGATGCCGAAGAAGGAGCCGTGGCACAGGGCGGCGACGACGCGGCCGAGCAGCGCCACGGCGTAGGTGGGTGCGACGGCGGACAGCAGGTTGCCGAGGACGAACAATGCCACCAACCCGACGAGGACGGCCTTGCGGTGGATGCGGGTGGTGGCGGCGGTCAGCAGGATCGCGCCGATGGCGACGCTGAGGGCGTATCCCGAGATGAGCCAGCCGGCCGCGGCCTCGGATACGCCCAGGTCGCGGCTCACCTGGGGTAACAGGCCGGCGATCACGAACTCGGTCAGGCCGATCCCGAAGCTGCCGAGCCCGAGGGCGACCAACCCGGCGGGTATCCGCGGCGCGTTCCCGTCCGATCGGATGTTCACGCAAACATCATGGGGTTCAGTCGCCGGACTCGACAAGGCCCTCCTCGTCGACCCCTGAGGAGACCAGATCGTGGTCACCGACCTCGACGGGCTCGGCCGCTCCCCGGAGAACCTCGTCGACTCGCCAAGGCCCTTCAGAGGGGCGGCGTCGACCTGGTCGTTCTCGACCAGGGCATCGACGCCTCCACCGCAGCCGGCGGATGCTCCTCCAAATCCTTGGCCCCGTCGTCGAGTTCGAACAGGTTTTGAATCTCGAACGCACCGTGGACGGCCTGGCCGCCTCCCGCGCCCGCACCGGCGGGCGATCGGGTGACCCGGCAGCACGGGGAACCACCACCCCCCACACGTGGAGAAGTCCGGAAATCACGGCACCCGCCACGCTTCTTCAGGTGAGGCAGCCAACGCCTCACAAGTGATGTTCCTGTTGACCCACTTCCGCACGATGAAGTTGGACTGGGCGAAAGTCGCCCGGGAAACCGTCGGACACCTGTGGGCCAATCTGGCCGCCACTGCGAGGACAGCTGGCTGCGTGACCTGGTCGCTCAACTGCGCCAAGCGATGCGGACAAGGCACAGCCAGCGGTGGGCCACGGTCGCGCTGTAAGGACGGCTGCAGGGACGGCTGCAGGGCTGAGCTCTCGGTACGCGGCGGGGCAGGCCGAGGCCGACACGGCGGTGTCCGGACCCGCCGGTCGGGGGCCGATCTCGTGCCGGCACACCGTGCTCTCCTGGTCTTCCCCGTGTTTCCCCGTTGGATCGGGCACGTGAGCGGCACGCAACATGCCCTGGGCGCGAGTACGTCCTACAACTTTTCGTTTCGTTCCAAGATCAGGCTGATCGATCCGTCTTCAAGATTGATGCCGCCCTCAAGATGCTCGTGGTACCCGTCCCGGAGTTCGGGATCAGCCAGACCGATGAGTCGCTCTGCAAGGTCCCTCAGTCCGGCCGCGTTGGCGGCAACGGTGATTTCGGTGGCTGAGCCGTACACCTTGATCCGGGGTTCATTCATGTCGTCACGCTACAGCGGCTCTCGGGCGGACTTCGTAGGCTCCCCAGCAACCCACCACGCACCCAGTTCCCGTCCCGTCCGCCTTCGGTCCACACACCGTGGAGCGAGCGTGGTTCAGCGTGTCAAGGTGGAGCGCGCCACTGTACGAACGACCTTGACGCCCTGGGCCGCGACTGCTCGGCTCCGACTGGGGCGCAGGCGGTCGGGATGGGAGCCCACGACACTCCCCACGCTCCGGCCGGCACTCGCGAACGGCGCCCCGTCCATCCCGGAGTGTGAGCGCCCCCCGCCGGAGGCGTGTCTGTGACCCGCGGATGATTTTCTCGCTTCCGACCGCTGCACGTAGCGCGCCGCCTGGCGTGGCCGGCCGCGGCGAATACAGGAGGCAGCCCGCGCTGCGGAGCCCCGGCAGGCGGCCGTTGGGGAACCACGGGCTCAATCGGCCCAGCGTGTCCGGGACTTCCGCATGGCCTTTTCGTCAGCGCCGCCCATCTCGGGCGGGGAGAGCGGGGCGATCCGGAAGGCGTCGGTGCGACGTCGCCCCTGACCGAACGGTGATCTAGGGCAAGCTCGGGGCGCGCTGGGCAAGAGGCCGGTCTCTGCACGCGGTCGCTCTGTGAAGTCCAGTGCCATGGCGCCTCGATCGCGAGATGAGACGCCGGCGGGGTGCCCGGTCGGCGTCTCGTGCGCCTTACTCGCCCGGGTCGTCCGCCCAGCGAATGAAGTAGTAGGGCCCGTAGAGCACGCACAGGACCAAGACGGCGATCCCTGCCGTCAGCACGATGATCGTGATCTTCCCTCTTCGTGACACGTCCACCCCTTCCCACTGAGTGCCTATTGTGTAGCAGCGGCTTCAATCTCTGAAGCAGCAAGTCGCCCTGCTGCCCTCCGGGTTCAGCTAGCAGGCGATGGGGCGATATCCGTCCATTCCGTGTAGGGCACCTGACCTGCGGACGGACGCCACAACGGAAGGGCCACCCGACAGCCGGCCAGGTCCAGGGAAGGGGCGGACAACCTCGCGCCCGTTCTGCTGAAACCGCTGGACAAGGACCCCGCCCAAGGACTGCACGCTGACGAGGCAGCACACCTGCACGGCCAACCACCGTGGCGATGCCCTCTCGAAGTGCGGCAGCAGCGGGAAATCCGCGCCGCGTGATCCGAGCTCGTCGTCGGGTGACGAGATCAAGGATCGCTTGTCGGCCCCCCAGGTGTCCGCCGAGGGCACGTCCGCGCCGAGTTCTTACGCAGTGCTGACGCCTCGGCGAAACGGATCTCACGATGCCGGTGCATGCGCGAGTGTGGGCCCTCCCATCATCGAGCGGCATGACGGCACCATGGGTCAGCCACTTCCCCAAGGACTGCCCTCCGGCCGCCTGGTCAGGCAGGGAGGGCATCGTCGCGGTGTAAGGAAAGCGGCCGCCGCGGCGACGGTGCCCCGGTCACGGGACCGGGGCACCGGACGGTCGCCCAAGGGCTGTCCGGTGAAGGGCAAACTCATTGCCTTGGTCCGGCAAGCGCGGTGGGTCGTGCGCTGCCGGTAGCGGGCATGGGCGGCCAGGGGCCGGCGTGCTGGAATACGCGTGCGGGAGCCTGTGGGACGGATGAGGAGGCACGGTGGGGTCGGGGGAGCGCAAGGCGATAGGGGGCGTGGCATGGCTGCTGATCGCTGCCTTGGCTCTGGTCCTGGGGGTGGCGATGGTCTCCGAGATGCGCGGAGCGTTGGAGCGGGAGCGGGAGTTCCGCGCAGCGGCGGAGTGTGCCTCTGTCCCGGTGAAGGCGTCCGGGTGCCTGTGGAATCAGAAATTCACCGTTCGGAAGGCCGACACGCACCGCGGAGAGCGGAGCGCGTCGCCGGAGGCGGAGTTGCTGCTGCCCTCCGGCAAGCGGTGGGAAGTGACGTTTCGGCAGACTGATCCGGTGGTGTCGGAGTTGAAGCCGGGAGACAAGGTCGTCGGCCTGATCTGGCACGGGCGGGTGATCGAGGTACGGGACGCCGAAGGACGGCGCCAGCAGACGTCTTTCGGTCCCCTGGAGTGGCCCGAGGACCGGCTCGGCGGCGCGCTCGCCTGCATCTCGTTCGGCTTGACCGGCCTGGTCGGCGCGCTGTGGACTCTCTTCGCGCGGGGCAACGGGCGTCACGCGAAAGCAGCGACTGTGGTGCGATGGCACGGCGTCGGCATGGGCGTCGCAGCCATCCTGACACTCTGGGCGCAGGCGGCCAACGGCTGGCCGATGTGGGCGATCCCCGCGATCTGGGGGCCGATCGCGCTGCTCCTCCTGGCCTCCATGGTGGCGTTCGCCATCGCCGCCGTCCGCGGCGACTTGGATGACGACGCCCCGACCACCCCGCGCGTACCCCCGCCACCGCCGCCGGTGGGCGGACCCGGCCGGGCAGCAATGGGGGCCGGATGAGGTCACAACTGGAGCGGCGCGCTCGTTCTGCTGTTCGTCAGCCTCGGCCTGCTGGTGTTCTTCGCCGACCACCTCGTGCACTCCATCCAAGTCGACGCGATCACGAGCGTGGTGGAGCAGAACACCGTCCGGGTGATCCGCGACGGGGTATTCGCCGGCGGCGCGGATGTCCTTGGAGTACCGGAGTGGGCCGTGCCGATCGTCTCCCAGCGGTCCGGGTACGTGCAGACGGTGCGTCCTCACCTGCTGCTGCAGACCGCGGCCGAGCAAGCGGTGTGTCTGCGGCTACGGCACCGGGTCGGCGAACACGTCGTCGCTGGAATGCTGGTGGGGTGGATCTGGCGCGACTCACGGAGCGATCCCGCTCCTGCCCCCGAGACGTTCTCGCGGGTGCTGGACACCGGGGTCCGTTCGGATTCGAGCGCACCCTGGAACAGGACGCCGGGTTCGGAATCCGGCAACTGGTGGACGTCGCGTGCCAGGCGTTGTCTCCGGCGGTCAACGATCCGTACACCGCGGTTCTGGCGATCGATCACCTGTCTGTGATCTTTTGCGCGCTTGCGCGGCGCCCGCTGGGACTTCATGTCGTCCGAGACGACAGCGGGGCCGCTGTGATCATTACCGGGCGACGGTTTCCGGAATACCTCGCCGTGATGTGCGGGCTCATCCGACGCTACGGGGCTCATGAACCAACCGTCGCCCACGCCCTGCTTCGGTTGTTGCACAACTGCGCGGTCGTCGTCGCCCGCGAGGACGAGCGGTGCGCGGCGATCGAAGAACAAGCCGGCATCGTCATCACCGACGCCGAGCGAGAGGTGACCCAGCCGATCGACCTTGCCCTGGTGTACGCAGAGGCGGAAGCCGTGCACCAGCAGGTGGCCAAGAATCGGTGGGCCACTCGCACCTCCGGCAAGCGGCCGGAGGAGCCACCGAACCCCTGAGGGGGAACCGTCAGCAGACCTTGCCAGGTGCGGCCGCTGTAGCCCTGTTCAGGAGGTGCTGTACTCGCTGTAGGTCTTCGCCTGCGCGTACATGTCCGCTGCGCGTTCTTCCTCACCGAAGTCCCTGAGTGCCCCGGCAAACTTGAAGGCGATGTTGTCGGCCTGCGGATCGTTGATGCAACTCCGCACCCAGGACAGCGGGAACTGCGTGGACCCGCCCGCATGGATGGCGAAGACCGTGCGCAGGTTCATGCCCTCTCCGTCGATGACGCGCCGAACATCGTGGCAGGTGTCGGCGAGCAGCTCGGCCAGGTAGACGGAGTAGGCCAGGCACTTGACTACCCGCAGTGACGGTTCCTCGCCTGTGTCCTCGGCCATCGATTCGAGCACACCCTGGACGAACCAGACGCTTTCGTCGGTGCCGTCCAGATCGGCGCCCTGCTCCCGCGCCCAGTCCAGGAACTGGTGCGCCTCAGCCAGCAGTTGGTCACTCATTCACGCAGGCTATAGCCCTGGCGGTACACGGCGCTCGCTGTCCCGACGCATGCGAGCGGGCCATCGCGCCAGGACACCGTTCGTGCTGCTGTGTCTGGTCCCGCACCGCGTGCCGTGGCGACGCTCCTGCTGCAGAGTGACCGGACTTTCGTTGCTCACCACATCTCCCTGGCTCAGCGCGCCCGGAGCCTCGAGGGCTCTCGGTAACCCTTTTCACGCCTCGGTCCAAGAACAAGTGAAAGGCCTTTGGAGAACCCCGGTGAATCTCCGGCAAGGAGCGCCGGGAGCCACCGACGAGAAGGAGACGCCTGCGGATGGCGCGGAACGGATACGGGGTGGGCCCGCCGCGGCGGTACGAGATCTGCAGCCCTTCGAAGAGTTCTGTCGGCGCCACGTGGACGCGGTGATGCGGCACGGAGTCGGAGTCCGCGCTGGACATACGGCAGGTCGCGGCCCGGGTCCGACTGTACCGGGCACGCAAGGCGCTGCGGGAGCAGGCGGACTCCGGGGCCGGGAGACGAATCCCGCGGCCGTACAGGCAAGTTCGGACGGCATCGGAGACACCGGACGCATCGCTGCTGCACGTCGCAAGGGGAGAAGCATGAGCCCAAGGATGACGTTCGAGGACCGACTGCGGGGTGAGCTGAAGAGCGAGATCCGGCTGCGCGAGGCCGGGGCGTGAACAGGGCAACCGTGTGCCCGCCATCCCTATTGAGACCGTCTGGGACGTAACCCTGCGCCGGGGCAACGTGTTGGCCTTCGAGAACACCAGGGGCGGCTCCGCGCCGCGCGCGGTCGAGTTCTATGAGACCAGGTACGACGCCGAGCCCTACGTTCCGCGAAAGGTCGCCCTGCCGGACGATCAGCCGACGGGGACCCCGGAGACCAGCCCGACGAACGCTTCACGACAGAGGACCAGGTAACCCGGACGGTGCGTCGCGATTGGGCTGGCTGGACGCGCTGCGTGGCATCGCGGCACTCGTCGTCGTGTTCGACCACTCGTCGTACACCTTCATGGCAGAGTTCCGGCGGGAGCTGATGCCGGAATTCAGTACCAGCCGGTACGGCATCATGGTCTTCTTCCTGGTGAGCGGCTACATCATCCCTGCGTCGCTGGAACGCCGGGGCTGTGTACGGACGTTCTGGTTCGGACGGATCTTCCGCATCTACCCGCTGTGGCTGGCCGTCGTCACCGTGGCCCTTGGCCTCAATCTGTGGGGCGTCGCGAAGATCGGTGACCTCGGGGGGGGGCAGAGCGCCGCCACGGTGGCGGCTGCCCACGTCACCATGCTTCAAGAGCTGCTGGGGACACCCAATCTCCTGCTCATCCTGTGGACGCTCTCCTACGAGATGGCGTTCTACCTGCTGGTCGTCGCTCTTTTCACGGTCCGCCTTCACCAGCGGTCGGCGGCGGCCGTAACGCTGGCTGCGCTCGCCGCCGTGAGCGCGACGGCAGGGGCCGTACTGCCCGCCTCCGCGCTTTCGGACATGGCCGCCACCGGGCCGCTGGTCGCCATCGCATCGATCGCCATGGTGATTGCCATCTGCTGTGCGAGCCACAGGTCACCCGTACTGCGGGTGTTCGGGGGCGTGTTGGGCGGGGTGCTGGCGCTCGTCCTGGTCCCTCTCAATGGCACGGTCCCCCTGTGGGAGGGCCTGGTGATCCTGGCCGTGATGTTCCTCGGCACCGCCGTCCAACGGGCCGAGAGCGGTCAGAGCACCTGGCGGTACGCGGCGGGCACAGCTGTCGTGGTGGTCGCCTGCGCTGTGGGGAGTGCGTACCAGTACGGCGATGACTCCCATTTCACGCGGCGCGGCTGGATCGTGGCCTTCCTGCTGGCCGTGCTCACCTTCGGCGCCGGATGGGCGTCGCGCCACCGGCGCATCCCGCGCCTGCTGACCGGACTGGGAACGATCAGCTACTCGGTCTACCTGGTGCATCCTGTGCTGCTGGCGGTGATCGACGGCACGACCGGCCGGTGGCGGCACGACCATCTCGTACTCGAAGCAGCGTTCTTCGCCATGCTGCTGCCCCTATGCGTGCTCACCTACCGCTACATCGAGAGGCCGACCCATGCATGGGGCCGTAAGCTCGCGCGCCGCATGCAGCCTCCGTGACAAGGGCCCGTGCCACACCGCTTTTGAGGTGCGACTGCTGACGCGGATGCAGGCTGGCCGGCGGGAGCCGTTCGCTGAAGTGTCACACTCCCGGGAGGACTTCTACGGGTGCAGGACGGCGCGGCGTGCCGAACTGTTCGAGCTCATCGACGCGTTGCTGTGCGTGGATGGACCGGTGAGGACCCCGATGGATCTGACGCTGCCGGCCGAGCACCGTCTGAGCCACGGCGCGGTGCGACGCTCTCAACCATGGCCCTGTCTTCCACCCTGGTGGTCAGGTCGCGGTGGGGATGTATCGCGCTGCGGTGAGTCTGGAAGAAGGAGCAGGGCAACAGCGTCGAAGACGGCCCGCACCATCGCGATGGCCTTCGCCGGGCCGAGGGCAGCGCTTGTCGCGGCGCCCTGCGCCAGCTTGTCGCGCAGCAGTCGGCTGCGGTCGAGTTCGGCGGCGAGTTCGGCCGCGATGAGCCCTGCATCGGCGGCCCGCTCGATCAGTTCCTGGAGTGGTCTGTTGACGGCCAGACGCTCGGTGAGGACATGCTCCAGGGCGATCAGGGAGTGCGTGACGGCGACGGTGGCGAACTCGTACCGGTAGTAGGAGTGCCGGATGAGCTCGCGGGAGGTTTCCAACGCGCTCATGACATGCATGGACGCGTCGCCGGGCAGCACCAGGTCGGCAACCAGGGCGTGCATGCCCGCGTAGTCGGGAACGACGTCGAGGGCGCGCGGGTCCGTCCGCAATGGGCGACATCGCGCTGCCGGCCGTGGTGATCGACCAGCCCATGAAGAACCATCGGAAGGTGGGGGAGCGGAGCGGCTGCCCGGCGGCGGGACGGGTGCTGGGCATGAGCGTCGCGCCGGTTTGCGATGATTCGCGATTCCGGGGTTCAGGGGCATCTGCTTCAGGCACGACGGGCGATGGTTCCAGCGTGTGCAGGCTTCATCAACCGATTTCGAGGGTGGGCCTGGAGTCGGGCGGGACGTGCCGAAGGCGTCATGGAGCCAGTCGGCGGAGACGCTGTCGGGTGCGCGCTCTGCGAGGGCGGGTCCGCTCGGCAACTCGCCTGTCACTCGCTGCGCGGCCTCGGGCTCCAAAGCTCTGCGCGACCGGGAGGGGCGTGCTTACCCTTCCGGCATGGATTTTCGCGAAGAAGTACCCAGCGACAGGGAATCTGTGCGGGACATCCACATGCGGGCGTTCGGTGGCCACGGCCTTGTCGTGGCCGATCTGGTCGACACCCTGCGGGACACCATCACGCCCACAGACGGTCTCTCGCTGGTCGCCGAACACGACGGACAGATCGTCGGGCACGTCATGTTCACCCGCAGTCTGCTCGATGCCCCTCGGCGACTGGTTGAGGTGCAGGTGCTCAGCCCGTTGGCCGTCATGCCCGAGCACCACAAACGGGGAGTCGGCTCGACCCTGGTCCGAAACGGGCTGAAGACCCTCGCCGAGCGTGCCGTCCCTCTCGTTTTCGTGGAGGGCGATCCAGGCTATTACTCCCGTTTCGGCTTTGCGCCCGGTGGCGCCCAGGGCTTCCGAAAGCCATCCCTGCGCATTCCCGATGGTGCCTTCCAGGCAATCGGACTCCCGGAGTACAAGCCGTGGATGACAGGAACGCTTGTATATGCGGAACCATTCTGGCGGCACGACGCAGTCGGCCTCCGCGACCCCGGCGCGTAGCGATGCGGGGTACCGCTGACGTGACGTCCCGTCCGGATGCCGGCCCCGGCGACGTGGTGGCGCCTGGCTGTGCCGGTGGCAGAACGAGTGCGTTGAGCGCGTGATACGCGGGCCAGTCCCGTTGCCTTGCCTCCGTGCGCAGGGACTGCCACTCGGATTCGGTCAGGCGCACGGGATCGTGGTCGGTCACCTCGAAGCGGCCGGCCAGACGCACGAACGGCGCGGCCTGGCGGATGTACTCAATACAGCTTGGAGCGTCGCGACGAGGCTGCCTCGCATCGCGACATCGGGATACAGAACGGCTGGATCAGGGGTGCGTCACCACAACTCCCGATTGTGCCGTAGCCGTCAAAGGGAGGCGTTCCGCCCACCCTTGTTCCGATTCCATTCCTTAACGGTCAATACCGCCCGGCACTGCCGAGCCGGCGTGAGGCCCTGCCCGAGGCGGCATGACGAAGGTCACGGCGGCATGTGGGGGGATCTTGGAATGTGTGGCTTGCTGCCACTGCTGCATTACTTGTGGGGTGCGCCTTGCTCTCCTGACGGGCTTGCCCTGTTCTGGGGTGCGCCGGGCAATGGTGCTCAGCATGACCGGCCACGGGAGCTGGAGAGGACCTCGGGCTCTGCCTGCCTCCTTGTTCCTGGTCCGCTGTCTTTGAAAGGTTCTCCTGCACCATGCCACTGGCTCTGCTGGCGCTGGCCGTCGTCGCGTTCGGCATCGGCACGACCGAGTTCGCCACGATGGGGCTGCTGCCCCAGATCGCCGATGGGATCGGCGTGTCCGTACCGCACGCCGGCAACCTCGTCTCGGCCTACGCGCTGGGTGTCGTCGTCGGTGCGCCGGTGCTGACGGGCATCGGAGCGCGCGTACCCCACAAGCGGCTGCTGCTGCTGTTGTCCGGGCTGTTCGTGGTCGGCAACATCGCGTCCGCGCTTGCTCCCAACTTCGGCCTGCTCTTCGCCGCGCGCTTCCTGGCGGGTCTGCCGCACGGGGCGCTGTTCGGCGTCGGAGCTGTCGTGGCCTCCCGGCTGGTCGCCCCCGAACGGGCTGCACGTGCCGTCTCGAGGATGTTCCTCGGACTCACCGTCGCCAACATCGTCGGCGTCCCCGCCGGCACGGCCCTCGGCCAGCAGCTGGGCTGGCGGTTCGCCTACTGTGCGGTCGCCGTCATCGGCCTCATCGCCCTCGCCTCTCTGGCCTTCTTCGTCCCTGACCAGCCGCGCGGCCGGGAGTCCGGCATCCGGCACGAGCTGCGGGCGATGGGCAACAGGCAGGTCGCGATCGGCCTGGCCACAGCCGTTGTGGGCTTCGGCGGGTTCTTCGCCGTCTACAGCTACCTGGTGCCCATGCTGACGAATCTGACGGGCATCTCCGACGCCTCGACCACCTTGGTTCTCGCGCTGTATGGCGTGGGCATGACGCTCGGCACGCTGATCGCAGGCCCGCTCACGGACCGGGCCCTGCGCCCGACGCTGTATGCGGGGCTTGCTCTGCTTGCCGCGGCACTGGTGACGTTCTACTTCACCGTGCACAGCACCGTCCCCGCTCTGGTGACGGTCACCTTCATCGGTGCGATGGGTTCCTTCATCACCACGCCCGTCCAGATGCTTCTGATGGCCAAGGCCAAGAACGCCCCGACGATGGCGGCTGCCTCCAACCACTCCGCCTTCAATCTGGCCAACGCGGGCGGGGCCTGGCTTGGCGGCCTGGCCATCTCGGCAGGCTGGGGCTGGGCTTCGCCCAACCTGGTCGGCGCCGCTCTTGCGGTAGCGGGCCTCGGCCTCGCCTTCACAGGCGGCTTCATGGACCAGGGCAGCCGACGCTCCGAGGTGTCGGCGAGTGGCAGGGGCACGATGCCGGCGCGGGCCTCGGTCTCAGCCGTAGGTGAGGAGCACGGCGGCTGAGCCGCTGCACATCGGCAGGCCCTATGCGTCCCGTCCCGTGTGATACCGGTTGTGTACGGCGGGATCGTGCCATCCGGCAGGGAAAGCCATGCATACGCCATCGGCCGGCTGGAGTGGCGGTGCCCAGGGGTGCGCGTGCTACGGCGGCGTCTCCTCTGCCGGCCGGCGATCAGTTGTTCAGCGGCCCTGTCAGTGCGGGGTGCGTTCACGGCCGTCTGAACCGGCCCCCTCTCACCCTGTGGACCGACTGCCTTGCCCAGCGAGCTGCGACAGCAGAAGGGTCGGCGCCGCCCGCGATCCTGCCCGGCCCCTTCCCCTGCCCGTCGGCTCAGGAACCCAGCAGCTAGCCTCACCTGGGGAGTTGCGCCCCGCGATGCGGCAGACTACGACGAGGAGAGCGTCCATGACCCCAGCAGAGCATCGATGCGGCGGCCCGAGCAGTGATCCGTTGCTTTGACGAGGTCGCCAAGAACTACGGAGAGAGCGGATATCTCGGCAAGTGGGGCGAGCACTTACCCCGCACCGAGCTCGAAGCCCTCAGGTCTGTCCGGCGCGAGCACCGGAATCAGCCATCGACCATGGCGCCCGCCTCGGCATCGACGTCGAAGTCGTCCAACGCGACTCAGCTGCCAAAGGATTCAAGGTGATTCCCCGACGCTGGGTCGTCGAGTGAGCCCTCGGCCGGCTCATGCACCACCGACGCCTCGCCCGCGACTACGAAAGCCGCCCCCACCGCTCGGAAGCCATAATCCATGTCGCCATGAGCGACCTCATAAGCCGACGACTCACCCGCGAAGCCACCCCCAACTGGCGCGACACTTGAACCCCGAGTGAGTCAGCGGAACAAATGGGACCGCTGGCTCGGACGGGGAGAGTCGAAGCTCAGCCCGTTCTCGTCGAGGGCGTTGAAGACGGTCACTCGGCCTGTCTCGAAGGCAAAGCTGACGTCGACGTTTCCCTGAGCGGCATCCCTGCACGTCCACTCGAGGAGTTCGGCACCCTTGAGGACCAGCCCCCGCAGAGCCTCCAGTTCGGAGAGAGGCTCAGAACGCCACTCCAGATCGAAGTCGGGCCACCGGACGGGACGGGTGGGGTCGATCGTGTTCCATGTGAGGGAGAGATCGCCGAGCTTGTGATGGTTGATCTCGACCTGCTCGCCCTCGAAGTCGAACAGTACCGGGCAGTCGCAGAACCACTCATCATCGTGGAGGTCCCAGACCATCCAGACTCTCGTGAGCGTCCTGCCGGCAAGATCACGCAGGCGGTGCCCATGCTCGCGCACCATGTCACTACAGCCGGACAGCCATGCGGGCTGGTAACCCGCGATGCCGAAATCGAACATCGCCTCATCTTGTCAGAGCTGCCTCGCCTCAGCTCGACGGAGTACCAGTCGACTGTGCCGCTGAGCACCGGCTGCTGCTCGTCACGGCCTACTGGCGGACACACTTGACGATGCGTCAGATTGCCCCGCTGTTCGGAGTATCGAAGTCCGCGTGCCCCAAGGTGATGTAAAACGCCCACCTTTGGGCACGTCTTCGGCTCGGACGTTTGCGTTCGAGCCGCGTCCGGCGTGCGCAGTCGAAACAAGGCTGGGGTGGAGATCCGCGCCTATACGGTCGGGTCCGCGTCCCGGGGGCGAGCGTGCCACCCCGCCTCTCGCGCCAACTCGGGTCAGTTAACTGTAAAGAACCTTGACAGATGATTGGTCTAGTCCAAAGATGGTCGTCGTTCGCCTCCGGTCAGGGGGAGTTCGCCGGCGCTCACCGATCCGGCGTATGTCTCTCGCTTCGGTCCTTTCCGCTGTCCTCGCCTGCTCTTTTCACCATGGGAGCGTCAATGAGACGACCTGGTCCTCTTCACGCGTTGCTGTCCTGCATGACCGTCACCACCCTGTCGGCCGGGCTGGTTGCCCTTGGGGGAGGTGGCGCGCTCGCCGCGCCATCAACACCCTCGTACTCTGCGAAGCCCATGCCTGCCCACGTTGCGGCGCCGTACTTCGAGGCATGGACCGGCGAAAGCCCGGCCACGCTCGCCGCCGAGTCGGGCAACAAGTACCTCACGATGGCCTTCCTCCAGACGGCCCAGGCGGGCTCGTGTACCGCCTACTGGAACGGTGAGTCCACGCAGCCGATCTCCAAGGCGACCTTCGGCCGTGACATCGCCACGATCCAGGCCCGCGGCGGCAACGTCATCCCGTCCTTCGGCGGCTACAGCGCCGACACCACCGGAACCGAACTTGCCGACAGCTGCACCAGCGTCGACTCCATCGCCAAGGTGTACGAAAGCCTCGTCACCACCTACGGCGTCACCCGGATCGACCTCGACATCGAGGCCGACTCCATCAATAACGCCGCCGGGATCGACCGCCGCAACAAGGCCATCGCCAAGGTCCAGCGCTGGGCCGAACGCACCGGCCACCAGGTGCAGTTCTCCTACACCCTCCCGACGACCACCACTGGTCTCGCGCCCAGCGGCGTCGCGCTGCTGCAGAACGCCGTCGACAACGGCGCGCGCGTGGACGTCGTCAACATCATGACGTTCGACTACTGGGACGGCGCCACCCACGACATGGCGGCCGACACCGAGGCGGCCGCCTCCGGTCTGCACGATCAACTGGCGGCCCTGTACCCGAAGAAGAACCCGGCGAAGCTCTGGCACATGATCGGCGTCACCGAGATGCCTGGCATCGACGACTACGGCCCCGAAGAGACCTTCACCACCCAGGACGCCGTCAAGGTGGAGAACTGGGCCGTCGCCAAGGGCATCAACACGCTCTCCTTCTGGGCACTCCAGCGCGACAACGGCGGCTGCGTCGGCACTGCCGGCGCCAACGCCTGCTCCGGGATCGCCCAGGACACCTGGCAATTCAGCCACACCTTCGAGCCTTTCGCCCGTGGCGTCGCCATCGGCTAGGGCGTGCATCGAATGTGCTGGTCACAGCCACTCGCTGATGGCCGCTACGAAGACGGTCGCCTCGTAGCGGACGGCAAGTTTGATGCCCCTGTGGATGTCAATACGCCGACGCCGCAGTGCACTTGGGTGGGCTGATCGCCTGATAGATCTCTCGTGCGACGTAGCGTCTGAGGCAGCGGATGGCTTTCACGGCGGGCCTTCTCCTGGGCAACACGACGCTCTACGTGGTCGCGGGTGCGGGTGTCCCGGCGCAAGCGGGCCAGGACGATGGTGTGGAGCGCGGAGTTGGCCCGGCGGTCGCCGCCTCGGTTGAGCCTGCGTCGCTGGGTCTTGTCCGAGGATGCCTCTACCGGGCTGACGCCGCACAGTGCGGCGAGGGGTGCCTCGTCGTCCATCCGGTCTGGGTTGTCGCCGGCCGCTGTCAGCCTCGGACGACGTCCTCCAGGCAGTCCTCGCGCATCAGCCGTTCGACGGTGCAGCGGGCCGTAACGACTCCTTCGCGGCGAAGCCGGCGGTGGATCCTGCGGGCGCCATTGGTCTCGCCGGAGGCGGCGTGCACGGCGCGGATTTTCGTCAGCAACTGCTCGTCGCGCAGGGGCCGGGCGGACTTCGGCCGCCTGCGGTGGGCGTGGTCTGCCGAGACCGAAAGGCCCAGCTCCCGGCAGACCGGCTCGCCCCCGAAGTCGTCGCGAAGGTGGCTAATCACCGCGTCGGCGTCGTGCGGGGCTGGTCGACCTCCTTCGTGAAAAGCACCGAGGCGGCCTTCAGGATCTCATCCGCCCGCCTCAGCTCTGCGTTCTCCTTGCGGAGTTGGGCGAGCTCACTCTTCTCGGCCGTGGTGAGCAGGTGAGGCCGGTCGCCCTGGTCGGCCTCGGCCTGGCGGATCCAGTGCCGCAGAGCTTCCTTGTGGATGCCCAGATCCTGGGCTACATGTGCGACTGGACGGCCCGAGTTCGGGACCTGGCGGACAGCTCGCTCACGCAGCTCGTCGGGGTACTCCGTGGTGCAGGCATCGGACCTGTGTTCTCCCATCTGCCGAGGCGATCACGCCTGGTTTCAGGGCCGCTACAAAAACCAGTTCAGCTCAGTGCGGCAGGGTTCAGCCGGCCGTGGCCCGCCCTGTTCGGTCAGCAACTTTGCCGTGCGGTTCCTGTTCGCTGCGTTCGCCGTCGAGTTGAGCATGCTGGACGAGTCCGTTATCTGTGTGGCCATCACCGAGACCCACGCAACCGACTGGCCGCCGGCCTGTCCGGTCAGGCGGCTGCAGCGGTGCGCAGGTCTGCTGCCGTCAGCAGTGACAGCAGGCGGATGTTCTCGGCTGCGAGGGCATCGGCGCCGCCCTGTTCACGGTCGATCACGCACAGGGCTTCGTGCACCTGGGCTCCCAGGCTACGCAAGTCCGTGGTTGACAGGACGATTTGTCCGCCGCTGGTGACGACGTCCTCGACGACCAGTACCCGGCGGCCCGTGACTTCGGCGCCCTCGGCGAGACGGCAAGTGCCGTACGGTTTGGCCTGCTTGCGCACGAACGCGCAGGGCAGACCCGTGTGTCGGCTGAGTGCGGTCACTACCGGGATGCCGCCCATCTCCAGGCCGGCCAGTACTTCGGTGCCAGTTGGCACCAGCGGGAGCATCCGCTGGGCAATGTCGTCCAGCAGAACGGGGTCGGCCTCGAACCGGTACTTGTCGAAGTATTCGGTGGCAGTGCGTCCAGATCGAAGGGTGAAGTGCCCGGTCAGATGAGAGGCGGCATGAATACGGCGAGCAAGATCGGAATGGGTCACAGGCGCCCAGTCTTCCAGTCGTCCTGTCCGGCCAGGACACCGGCTCCCCACGCGGCACTGGGTCAAGGAGGCCCACCCACCATCCCGGCGTCGTGTCGGAGCGGCGCCGTGAGCGCGAATCCGGCGCTGTGGCTGCGAAGCCGGTGCGGTGAACAAGAAGCGACCCCTGCGGCCTTGGGCCGCAGGGGTCGCTTCACATCCGTGTGTCATCAGCCCCGGTGACGCTGTCGTGTTCTTGCGTCGTGTCGCGTAATGCGGCATGCCGCGCAGCACCGGTGGGGTGTTAGGTGCAGGTGGTGTTGTTTGGGGGGGTGGTGTTGTTGAGGAGGTAGTGGTCGACGAGGTTCGTGAGGCAGGTGTTGTTGCTGGTGTAGCCGCCGTGGCCTTGGCCGGTGAGGGTGATGTGGATGCCGACACCAGTGCCGAGGGCGTGGGCCATGTGGCGGGCGCCTTGGTAGGGGGTGGCGGGGTCGCCGGTGTTGCCGATGACGAGGATGGGGGCGGAGCCGGGGGCGTTGACGTTGGGGGTGTCGGTGGTGGTGGCGGTGGGCCAGCCGGTGCAGGTGGTGAGGCTCCAGGCCATGGCGTCGCCGAAGAGGGGGGAGGCGTCGCGGAATTGGGGGAGGTGGGTGGTGATGTCGGTGTCGGTGTAGCGCTGTTTCTGGTCGGCGCAGTTGATGGCGGTGTTCGCGCTGTTGATGTTGGAGTAGCGGCCTTGGGGGTCACGGCCGTTGTAGGCGTCGGCGAGGGCGAGGAGGGTGTCGCCGCGGCCGTGGTGCTGGGCTTCGTTGAGTGCGGTAGTCAGGGTGGGCCAGGCGCTCTGGGAGTAGAGCGCTGACATGATGCCGGTGAAGGCCAGGTCGGCGGTGAGCTTGCGGCCGTCGCGGGTGGGCAGGGGGTGTTGGTTGAGGGCGGTGAGCAGGGCGACGAGTTTCTGGTTGCCGCCGTCACTGCCTGTGGTGCCGGTGGGGCAGGCGGCGCCGTGGGCGGCGGCGCAGTCCTTCATGTAGTTGTCCAGTGCGAGCTGGAAGCCGGCTGTCTGGGCGAGGGCTTCTTGGAGGGGGGTTTTGGTGGGGTCCATGACGGCGTCCAGGACGAGGTGGCCGACGTGGTGGGGGTAGAGGTGGGCGTAGACGGCGCCGAGTTTGGTGCCGTAGGACATGCCGAAGTAGTGCAGTTTGCGGTCGCCGAGGACGTGGCGCATGAGGTCCATGTCGCGTGCGGCGCTGACGGTGTCGACGTGGCTGAGGATGTTGCCGGAGTTGTTCCGGCAGCTGTTGAGGTAGTGCCGGGCGAAGGTGGCGGGGTCCTGGGGCAGGGCGGTGTCGCCGGGGCTGTTGCCGGTGTAGTAGGCGTCGGTTTCCTTGTCGGTGAGGCAGGTGACGGGGGCGCTTGCGCCGACGCCGCGGGGGTCGAAGCCGACCAGGTCGTAGCGGGTGTTGAGGGTCTGGAACTCGTCGCCGAAGGTGGGGAGTATGGAGACGCCGGAGGCGCCGGGGCCGCCGAAGTTGAACAGCAGTGAGCCGATGCGCCGGTGGGGGTCGGTGGCCTTGGTGCGGATCAGTGCGAGGCTGATGGTCTTTTTGTCGGGGTGGGTGTAGTCCAGGGGGGCTTTTATGGTGGCGCACTGCCAGGCGCGGCCCGGGGCGGGCTGGGTGCCCTGTGCGGGGGTGGGTGGGGCGCAGGTGTGCCAGTTGAGGCTTTGTGCGGTCAGTGAGCTGGGCAGCTGGCCGGAGGTGTCCGCAGGTTGGGGGGAGGCGTGGGCGGTCCATCCGGCGAGGGCGGTGGCGATGACTGCGACGGTGGCGGTCAGCGCGCCGGTGCGCCGGGCAGTGGAGAGGCCGGTGCGGCGGGTCTTGGTGAGGGGGGACATGAGAGGGGGTTTCCGTTCGTTCGTACCGGGTGCGGGGAGGGCTGTGGGGGGCGGGCTCCCCGGCCGGTAGGGGCGGGTTTGGGGCGGGCCGGCGGCAGGGGCCGCAGCCCTGACTGGGGGTTGGTTCCTGTCGTGCGGCTGCGGGCC
The DNA here is from genome assembly GCF_014645835.1 of Streptomyces albiflavescens. GTDB lineage: Bacteria > Actinomycetota > Actinomycetes > Streptomycetales > Streptomycetaceae > Streptomyces > Streptomyces albiflavescens. The sequence continues at coordinate 308,707 of NZ_BMMM01000005.1, read as the reverse complement.
TGCTGGTCCGCATTTCGAGTAGGGCCCGGGCGGTGCCACCGCGTCACGCTGCGACAACTCGGGGCTTGACGCTGCAGCCGGTGTGGTGCGGGGGCCCGTGAAAGGGCCGCAGGGCCGCCTGGCGGCCGTCCGGGAGCCCGGCTGCTGCACGGCTTGCGCGGCTGGATCACGTGCCGGCGGGCGCAGGCGCCTGCACCGCGGGGGAGGGGAACGGTTCCGGCGTGAGGCGTCAGCGCCGGCCGGGAGCGCGTGAAACGGCGGCGGCCCTGGCGCGTGGGGTGCCACGGGCGCGGCGAAGGTGGATCGGAGGGTTTGCCGGGGCCACGGCCGGGGCTGGCGGGTCCCGGCGGCTCGCGGCCTCGGCGGGAGCGCCGGTGGGGGTGCCGGTGGGGGCGGTCATGCGCGGGCCGGGAGTGCTCTGCCACGCCCGGCCCGCGCCGGCGGCGTGGGTTGGACCGGCGGTGAGGGCGGGTCGGGTGAGAGTGTGGCGGCGGCATGGCAGGACAGGGGCGGGCTGTGGCGGTGACCGGGGCTGCGGCAGAGGGCCGGAAACTCTCGGCCGGGTGGGGGCCGGCCGGGCTCTGTACGGGGCGCGCGGACGTGTCTGGGGAGCCCACTGCGCTCACGGGCCGTGCCGGCGGCGCAGGTGTGTGTGGGTCGGCCGCAGATCGCCGGGAGGGCAGGTGTGACTGGCGGGATCTGGCGGGGATCTGGCGCGTGGCCGCCGGTGCGGGGGCATGGTGGGCGGGGGCATCGCCGGGCCGGCGTCGAGGGCGCTGACATTGCCGGCCGACCTGCCTTGGGACAGGCGCGGAACCCGCCCCGGGACAGGCCCGGAACCTGATGCGCCAGGGGTCGAGGGGCTTGCCCCTGCGGTGTCGGGCGTGGCGGGTTCGTGCGGGCCTGTGCGCCGGACAGTGCCGGTGCGAAGGGCGCGCCGGTTGGTGCGGGAGGGCGCGGCGGCCTGTCATGCCGGGGGCCTTGCCGGGTGCATGACGGGCGGGGTTTTTAACGCGTCTGTGGTGGTGTGTCAAGCCCCGACATTCAGCGTCATGACGGGGTGCGCCTGCCGGGGCTTAATTGAGGCATGGGTTCACGCAGATCAGGTGGCCCGCCCGCACCGCCGAAAACAATCCCGGCGGAGCGTTTTACGGGACAAGAGTCCCGGCCGAAAAGACCCACGAAATTGTGGCAAGGGGTCGTTCGGTAATCACCCCCCTTTTTTCTTCTCAGCTTTTCCCACCGGAGGAATTCTCATGGCCCGCACGTCCTGCACCCGTCGTATCGCGCTGCTCACCGCCTCGACCGCGCTGGCAGCAGGAGGCACGCTGCTGTCCTCCACCGGCGCCTTCGCCGCAACCCCGGCGCACGTCCCCGCCGCCGGTGTCAGCACGATGGCCCACGCCCAGGGCCACCATGACAAGCACGACAACCACAACAAGCACAACAAGCACGGGAAGAACGGGAAGAACGGCAGGGGCGGCAAGGGCGGCCGCGGGGGTGTGGTCGTCATCATCAACAACACCAACACCAACACCAACACCAACACCAACACCAACACCAACACCAACACCAACACGAACACGAATGCCGGCCAGGGTAACGGCAACGGCAACGGCAACGGCAACGGCAATGGCAATGGCAATGGCAATGGCAATGGTGGCGGCAACACCAACACCAACACCAACACCAACACCAACACGAACACGAATGCCGGCCAGGGCGGCGGCAACGGCAACGGCAACGGCAACGGGAACGGCAACGGGAACGGCAATGGCAACGGTGGTGGCAACACCAACACCAACACCAACACCAACACCAACACCAACACGAACTAGCGTCTGACCGTCGTGGACGGTCTTGCGTGAGGTCCGGTCCGGCCGGGTGGCAGAGTCGAGGGACATGCCACCTGGCCGGACCGGCATGTGGGGTCCGGGGGGTGAGTGTGTGTGGCTGTTGTTGTGCGGGTCTGCAAGGGCCGGCGGCGCCGTGAAGTAGGTGAGTCTGTCCGGGTGTTGGGCATACCTGGCTTCCAGATGGGCCAGTGGCGCCGTCCCGGACATGTGATCAACGCCTCCCATCGTCAGGTCCGGGCCCGCATCACTGCATCGCGTGGAGCCTTCCGTGCCCGCGACAAGCGGCGAATGACGGTCTAGTTCGTCCTCACCCCGCCACGGTCGTGCCCATAAGACCATCCTGCGGAACCGACGAATTGGGTTCAGTGAGGTGCCGGAACGCCCGTCGCGGGTTCAGTGGGCCGGGCGGCCCGCGTGAGTCCAGTGTCCTTTCGCGCCGAAGGCTGAGGAGGCTCACTGAAGTTTGGTCGTCAAGAAGAGCCCCACCTGAGGATTGTCACTGCAGCTCCACCCGCAACCGACACCCCCAGCGCACGCGTCGCGTAACACATGGAACGCGAATGGCTCTTCTCCCTCATCCCCCTGACGATCGGCACGATCTTCCTCAGTTTCGGCGTGTACGGCCTCCGCCGCGCGAGCGCGCTCCGCCGTATTGGTGTCACTGCCGAGGCTCGGATCGTCCGCCACGATGCGAGGCGGGACGACGAAGGCGCCACGTTTTACCACCCGGTCGCGGCCTGGACGGCCCGGGACGGGCGCACGTGCGAGTACTCATCCAGGTTCGGCCGCGGAGTGGTCGGAAACAACTTCGGCGTGGGGGCGTACGTGATAGTCCAATACGATCCGGAAGCCCCACACCGGTTTGCGATCGAGGGCTGGGACATGAGGACGGTTGACCTGCTGTTCACCGTGCTGGGGTCGATGTTCACAGTGGGCACGGTGACGGTGTTGCTCGTCCGGCTGCTCACCCTCTGACCGTGGCCAACCTTCAGCTGCCCGACCGTCGCGACACGTTCGTGCAAACCCGATCAGGGCCACCTCCGGTGCGCAAACACCAGCCCGCCCGATCACCGTCCTGGCAAGATAGCGGCATGGAACGTGTGCTTGGAATCGGTGGATACTTCATGCGGGCCGCCGACCCGGCGGCCCTGAGCGCGTGGTATCGCGATTGCCTAGGCCTGGACGCCGATGAGAACGGCCTGTGGCGTCAGGAAACCGGGCTGACGGTGTTCGCGACGTTCGAGTCCGAGACCGACTACTTCGGGTCCCGCGCCCAGCAAAGCATGCTCAACTTCCGGGTCCGCGACCTGGATGCGATGCTCGCGCAATTGCGCGCCAAGGGAGCGGACGTGGCTGAAGAGACGCAGGACATGGAGGGTGTCGGCCGATTCGGCTGGGTCACCGATCCTGAGGGCAATCGGGTCGAGCTGTGGCAGCCCGCCTGACCTCGTCTTCACGCAGGCGGTGACACGCTGGTGGCCCACTAGTCGGTCGAGGCGTGATCCTTGGTCAGGCCCGCGCCTCCATGTCCCCAGTTCTGGCCGAGCTCGCGTAGGCGGAAGCCTTGCTGGACCGGCGGGTCGTCGCGATCACGGAGCTGTCGTCGCGATCACGGAACTGACAGAGGCCCTGGCCATGGGGGCTGTGCCTGAAACGCCGGTGCGGAGATCCTCCGCGCCGCCCGCAGCGGGGTCGCCTGGCAGGCCTTCGGTGTGATGATCGGCGCCTACGAGCCGGCTCTCCACTACGCCACGGAAGTCCGGCAGTTCGGCCGTCCGATCGCACGGTTCCAGATGGTGCAGGACCTGCTGGTCAAGCAGGACGCCGGCGTCTTCCGTGACGAGCACTCCTCGCCGGCGACGGCGTACGTCACCTCGCGGATGCGCGAGGTCGTGCGCGGTGCGGGGAGATCTTCGGGGGACAACGGCACGTACTCGACCACGGCATCGCCCGGTTCTCTTTGCCGACGCCGAGGTCATCTACTCACTCGAAGGCACCCGCGAGGTGAACACCCTCATCGTCGGCAAGGCGGTCACCGGTGAGAGCGCCTTCGTCCGACCCGGTCCCGCAACGACCCCGCCGGCCCCGAGTAGGGAACCGCGCAGTGTTGCGCCGCCGCACACTTGCCTGCTCTTGCCGAGGTCGTCAGCACGCTCGCTCGTCCATCCGGCTTCCCCGACCACATCGAGGGCATCGTCACCACGTTTCCCGCTCGGTGAGCTCAAGAAGTCCTCGGTCGTCGCGCGCTACGTACGACTGGTGAAAGCCGGGGAACCGTCTGGTGGGCTGACCGGCGTAGTGCTTGTTACTCACTTTCGGGTGAGCGCCTGGTGCCGGTCGGGGTGGCGAGAGTCGACGGACGGTCGCCGCAGGTCGGTGTTTCCAGGGGGCAGAACGGTCTATATGGTGCCAAAACGGTTCATTCAACTCGTAAATGGTCATTGCATGTGAGAGTTACAGGAATCTCTTGATTCTGTAATGCCCTTCGCGCGTCTGTCACAGGGTTGGCGTGTGGGTTGCAGGGTGTGGGTGTGCGGCCGACCGGCCGTCACCTGCACAACACACCCCGCTGGTCGGCGGTCTCCGATGCCGTTCCGTGCCGGCGGGTGTGCGCACCCTTGCGAAGGGGGACCCGCGTGTCCGTTTTTGCTTCCGTCCGCCGTCTGACCGTCGCCACAGCCTTGGCCGCTGCTGTCGTGGGCGCGGCGGCGCTCCCGGCCATGGCCGCCGACCACCACCCGAGCCGCCCGCAGCACAGCGCGGTGCTCATCAGAGGTGTGGAGCACGACTCCCCGCAACGGGACGACCACTCCTGGGGTCGCGACCACCGTCGTGACGGTGACCACCGCTACGACCACCGCTACGACCACCGCCGAGACGGTGACCACCGCTACGACCACCGCTACGACCACCGCTATGACCACCGCCGTGACGGCGACCACCGCTACGACCACCACCGAGACGGCGACGGTTGGCGCGACCGGGGCGGCTGGCACAGGAGCGTTGGCTGGCGCGGTGGCGACCACGACCGTGACGACCGCGGCGGACGCTGGCACTGACCTGCTGACCCCCGGCTCATGACGCCGGTGCCCACACCCCGATGACCGGTGGCGCGCCAC
>NZ_BMMM01000005.1:221492-303695 GCF_014645835.1 Streptomyces albiflavescens | reverse complement strand
ACGTGGCGCGCCACCGGTTGAGTGCAGGAATCCGGCCAGGTCGCCAAGGCGGCTCCTCCGAAGCTGGACAGCTGGGCCTGGGCCGGGTCGTGGACCCGCCACGGCACCGTCGACACGGCGGCGTGCGTCGTCCGCTCCACAGCGCGGATGGTTCATTCAGCGGATCCCCGTTGACGATCGTCAGCTTGTCGGTGGGGCCGGCCACGCCGCCCACAGCAATTCCGGCATGCCTGGTGCAACGGGGCTGGTCGCTTATCACACTCCGCGGATCGCGGCCGTGGCCAGGCCGCCGAGGACCGCGAAGACCGCGCCCGCCGTGAACGTGGCGGGGTAGTTCTGGTCCCCGCCGCCGATCGACAGGAAGAGCGGCGCGATCAGTGGCCAGCGTCTGCGGCAGGGAGTTGGCCGAGGCCTCTACCGCTCCACTTCGGCGCCCGCACGAGGGCATCGCTGATGAGGGTTGGGCAGGGCATCGCGCGGGAGGTACCGACTAGGTACCATCGGGGTATGCCCTCACTGAACGTGTCCTTCACCGACGAGGAGCTCGAAGGCGTGCGCGCGGCCGCCGCAGCCGACGGCAAGAGCCTCAAGCAGTACCTGCACGACCTCGGCGTACGGGAGATGCAGCGCAAACAGTTCGTCACGGGCGCGAGCGCCTGGGCAGACCGATTGCGCGAGGAGTTCGATGAGGCCTTTCCCGATGAGGTGCCGCCCTCCGAGCGTCGCGATGGGGCCGCGGCCGCCTGATGCACCTCCAGATCGACGTCTCCTGGCTGCTCGACGTCCAGGAGACCGCCCTTGCGCACGAGGACATGACAGTCTCGGACTACTCCGCGCTCGTAGCCGCCGTTGCCCGCCACAAGACCAAGCTGCCGACCCTCGCGGCAGCCGACCCGGACGCCGCCTGGCGCGCGGCTGCCCTCATGCACACCATCGTGCGTTTGGAGCCGCTGCCGCACCGCAACAGCCTGTACGCCGCATTCGTCGCAGCCCAGTACATGGACCAGTCCGGCGAGGGCATCGATCCGCCGTACGGCGGCCTGTCCGATCTCGTACGAAAGATCCGCGGCACCCGTCTCGGCGTCCATGAGGTCGCCGACCAGCTGCGCTCCTGGAAGGTATAGAACGTCGCCGCCGGCGGAGGATTTCTGCGTGCAGTTCGCTCACCGTGGTCCACCGGGTGATGCGCGGCATCGCTGCGCCCGCTTCGGACGCGGGTTTCGGTGACGCGTTCCTGTGATCCTGGCCCTGGACAGCGGCAAGGTGCAGCAGCTTGGGCACATCTTGGGCGTGCTGGCAGGGCTGGGAGCGGGGGAGTAGGTCGTCGACGACGCCACATCAGCGGACTGTGGACCACGCTGTACATCGACCGTGCCCAGTGCGTCACATCGCCGGCTCCGCCCAGAGGTCGGGCGGGATGACGCCGACGGCGCGGCCATGGGGATTCAGGAACCGTCCGAGCAGCTTGTCCTGGCGCAGGGTGATGACGCGGTCGACGATGTCGAGGCTTGGGTGAGCGGTGGCGAGCTGGGTTTCCAGGCGCAGGACGTCGCTGACGGAGTGCAGGCTGGCCTGGAGAACGAGATTGTGGGGTCCGTTGACGGCGGCGCAGTTGCGGGTTTCGGGTAGGCGGACGAGGGCATGGCCGATCTCGGGGAGGTCGGTGGGCGGAACTTTGGCCCAGAGGGTGACCCCGACGGGCCAGCCACCGAGGACGCGGGCGAAGTCGCAGCGGAACCGCAGGAGGCCGCGGCGGGTGAGCTGTTCGACGCGGCGTTTGGCGGTGGAGAGGCTGACGCCGAGGTCGTTGGCCAGGGTCTGGTAGGAAGCGCGGCCGTCGTGGGCGAGGCGGGTGAGAGGGCGCGGTCGAAGGAACTGATCTCGCCCGGGGCATCGGCTGTGGCTCGGGCCGGGAGCGGGCCGGTCAGCCGGGCGCGTTGGCCGGGGGCCAGGGCGGCGATGCGCCACCGGCCGCCCTCGGTGAACATGTGGGTGACGATCCGGGCCTGCACGGTGGTGATACCGGGGAGGTGCGGGAGCAGGTCGAGGGTGTAGCGGGAGAGGGCCAACAGGTCGCGGGTGGCGACGGTGGCGAGGATGTCGTGGCTGGTGGCCGCGCGCTCGATCGTGAGCATGTGGGGGTGGGCGCTCAGTTCCCGGGTGACCTGCGCGGTGGCTCCCGGAGCGCAGTCGATCACGACGAAGGCCACGCAGATCTGCTCGAACAGGCGCGGGCCGGGTGAGAACTCCACCCAGGCGGTGCCTTGGTCGGACAGGCGGCTGAAGCGGCGAGCGACAGTGACCGGGTCGACGCCCAGGGCGCGCCCGAGCTCGGCCCACGAGGCCCGCGGCCGCAGCTGCAGGGCGCTGATCAGCGCCAGCTCGTCCTCCTTCAGTAGCGGCGGTGCATCATCCTGCATGGTCCCGCCTCCTGAGCCAGAATCCTGCGTTTGGCGGCTTTCGCGCACCACTCTTCCATCGTGGACTTCAAGGGACCGCACCCGGCGGACCCGAAGGAGGACCGGATCATGGCTTTCGCCGACTACCAGGACGAGATCTATCTCGACGGGCTGCGCGGGGTGGTGCCGCGCTTCCCGATGACCTACGACGACCTGGAGCCGCTGGCTCAGGCCGCCCTGCCCGCCTCGGTCCGCTCCTACGTCGCGGGCGGTGCCGGCGACGAGCGCACCCAGCGGGCCAACGTCACAGCGTTCGAACGCTGGGGCCTCGTGCCGCGCATGATGGTGGGGGCCACAGACCGCGATCTGAGCGTCGACCTGTTCGGGATGCGCCTGCCCTCGCCGCTGTTCATGGCCCCGGTCGGTGTGATCGGGCTGTGCGCGCAGGACGGCCATGGCGATCTCGCCACTGCCCGCGCCGCCGCCCGCACCGGCGTGCCGATGATCGCCTCCACGCTGACCGTCGATCCGCTGGAGCAGGTCGCCGAGGAGTTCGGCGCCACCCCGGGCTTCTTCCAGCTCTACACCCCTACCGACCGGGAGCTGGCCGAGAGCCTGGTCCACCGTGCCGAGAAGGCCGGGTTCAAGGGCATCGTGGTCACCCTGGACACCTGGATCACCGGCTGGCGCCCTCGCGACCTCGGCACCAGCAACTTTCCCCAGCTACGCGGGAACTGCCTGACCAACTACACCGGCGACCCCGTCTTCCGCTCCCGCCTCACTCATAGCCCGGAGGACGACCCGAAGGCCGCGGTCGCGCTGTGGGCGCGGATCTTCGGCAACCCGCTGACCTGGGACGACCTGCCCTGGCTGCGCTCGATCACCGACCTGCCGCTGATCCTCAAGGGCATCTGCCACCCCGACGACGTCCGCCGCGCAAAGGACGCCGGCGTGGACGGCATCTACTGCTCCAACCATGGCGGACGCCAGGCCAACGGCGGCCTGCCCGCTCTCGACGCCCTGCCTGCCGTGGTCGAGGCCGCCGACGGCACGCCCGTCCTGTTCGACTCGGGTGTCCGCACGGGAGCCGACATCGTCAAGGCCGTCGCCCTGGGCGCCACCGCCGTCGGTGTCGGCCGCCCCTACGCATACGGCCTCGCCTACGGCGGCGAAGCCGGCATCGTCCACGTCCTGCGGGCCTTGCTCGCCGAAGCCGACTTGATCATGGCTGTCGACGGCTATCCCGCCCTCGCCGACCTCACCCCCGACGCCCTCCGGCGCCTCACCTGACATCCGCCTCGGCGTCTTCTCCTCAGGTTCGGTGGCCGGTGGGCCGCGTTCTGCTTCGAAGATCCTTGACGCGGCACGGGATGTTCTGTCGGCGCAGGGATACACGGCGCTGACCATCGAAGCCGTAGCCACGGCCGCGGGCGTCGGCAAATCGACCATCTACCGCTGGTGGCCCAGCAAGGAGGCGCTCGTCGCCGACGCACTCGCCGAGATCTTCCGCGCCGAGGAGATCCCCGATCTGGGCGACACGCACGCGGAACTGCGCCACGCCGTCGACATGACCATCGACAACTACGCCAACGAGGACATGGCCGCCTCGCTGCCCGCACTCGCCGCCGGCCTCCTCCCTCATCCCGAACTCATGGCTCGGTTCCGGGAAGCTTTTTGCACCGCAAGCGCGAGAACATCGCCGCCGCGCTGCGCCGTGGAATCCAACGCGGCGACCTGCCCGACGATCTCGACACCGACCTCGTCCAGGACATCTGGGCCGGCACCATCCTCTACCGGCGACTCATGACCGGCTCCCCCCCTCAACACCAACCTCGCCGAACACCTAGTCAACTCGTCACCAACAGCCCTCCGTTGCTCCCTCACCGAGACGCGGGGGCGCGTCCAGTTACGGACTCGTGAAACGGGCTGCGTGCAGGTACGCGGGCGTAGTGCCGGCAACGGAGTGCATACACACTGTGAACTCCAGCGCCCAAGGTGGTGCAGCGGACTATCTGGTGCACGCGCAGGGGTCAGTAACTCATGTGTTCTTCTTCGAGATCCCAGCCTGCTGTGGATTCACTGCCGGGCGCCGCAGAGGGCTGGCGTCGTCAATGCCAATCACCCGGCGGGCTGCCAGGTGAACCCCACGCTCCCCTCCTCACGGTCCCGCTGCCGCCTCGGCTTCCAGCCGGCTCGTGGCACTGCCTGAAGCAGGCGGCGGGTGTAGTCGTGCCGTGGGTTGTCGAGGACCTCGGCGGTGGGACCGGCCTCGACGATCCGGCCTTTGTGCATGACGACGCAGTCGTCGCTGATCTGCCGTACGACGCCCAGGTCGTGGGAGACGAAGAGGTAGACCACGCCCGTTGTGCGGCGCAGGTCGTCGAGCAGGTTGAGGACCTGCGCCTGGACGCTGACGTCGAGTGCGGCCACGGCCTCGTCGAAGATGAGGAGTCGGGGACGTGCCGCCAGGGCGCGGGCGATGGCGACGCGCTGGCGCTGTCCTCCGGACAGGGCCCGGGGCCAGCAGCGTCCCGTGCGCTCGTCGAGTCCGACCTGCTCCAGCAGTTCGCCGACCTGCGCATCGGTGGCACGCGGGCGGCCGTTGCGATGCTCGTCGAGGACCTCGGCGATCGCCGCGGCGGCCGTCTGGCGCGGGTCGAGCGAGGAGTTGGGGTCCTGGAAGACCATCTGGACCTGACGGGCACACCGCTTGCGTTCGGCTCGGCCGATCCGTCCCGTGCTGCGGTTTTCCCCGTCGAGTTTGACCGTGCCCGCAGTCGCCGACTCCAGACCGGCGACGATGCGGGCGCACGTGGTCTTTCCCGAGCCGGACTGGCTCACCACGGCCAGCGAGCCGGCAGCGGGGATGCTGAAGGAGACGTCGTCGACGGCCGTGAACTCCTCGGCGCCGTCCGGGCCCTTGACGGTGTACGTCTTGCGCAGGCCGGTCACGGTGAGCAGATCAGTCATGGGCGGCCATCTCCATGCGGGTCAGGGACCCGCGCAGCTCCTGTGCGCGGTGGCAGGCGACATGGTGGCCGCCCAACAGCTGGGCAGTCGGGGTCTGTTTGCGGCAGAGATCGAGCACGTACGGACATCGCGCGGCGAACACGCATCCCTTCTCGATCTCGTACGCGGCGCTGGGACGGCCGGGGATCGCCGCGAGCCGGCCCCGCTGTGTCGGGCTGGGCCGGGCGGCCAGCACGCTCCGGCCTGCCGAGACGCCGACGCCCGGGCGCACAGGGCACTTGCCTCGTGTGTCGATGGCGGCGCGCAGCGGAGATCCGAGTCGCTGCCTCAGGGCGACCTGGCCTTCGCCTCGTCCGCTGGGGGTTCTTCGTCAAGCGCAAGGAGGTCGAGGCCGGGCCGCACACCGCCGATGTCGAACGCTGCGATCGGCTGTGGAACGAGAGCGCCCGGCTCACCGGCCTTTCTCGGACGCTGTAGCGGAAAAATCGGCGTGCGCGACCGAGCCGTCGCGCAGTCCCGCGATGGTCTCGCGCAGCGCCACGTCGAGCGGGATGGGCTGGATGCCGAAGGCCGCGGTCGCGGCAGAGGAGTCCAGGACGAACGGCCGACGGACCTGGTACTGCGTCTCACGCAGCTCACGGACCAGCGGGTTGCCCAGTCCGCCGAGCCAGAGCACTGCCGTCGGCATGGTGGACAGCCGGGGCGCTGGCGCCTCGGCCAGCTCGCACGCGCGGGTGGTGAGGTCGCGGAGGGACACTGGCGCGGCGCTCGGCACGTGCCATGCCCGACCCCAGGCTTTCTCGTCGGCCGCGACGGCGACCAGCGTGCGGGCGACGTCGCCGACGTAAGTCCAGCTGTGCGGCGCGTCCACATCCGCGGGCACGCGGACGCGCGCTCCCGCCAGGGCCTTGGGCAAGACGGCCATCGTGAGCATCGACTGGGTGCTGGCACCGAGGTAGTCCGACGAGCGCACCTCCGCGGTGCGGAGTTCACCGGCCGCGTGCGCGGCCAGCGCGTCAGTCCACATCTTCGCCCGGACGCGGCCCTTCGTGCCGCTCGCCCGGAGCGGATGCTGTTCGGTCATCGCGCCGTCCACCGGGCCGTAGCCGTAGACGTTGCTGGTGCTGACGAGCACGGCGCCGCTGTCTCGACTCGCGTCGAGGAAGGCCGCGGCAAGCGGCGGCCAGTCGGTAGTCCACCGGTGGTACGGCGGGCCCGCGCAGTTGTACAGCGCCGCCGCCCCCGCGCACAGGCGGGCGAGTGCCGACGCGTCGGTGGCGTCGGCGGCCACCCGCTCGACGGCGGGGTGGTCGGGGCCGGTGCTGCGCCGCGTCACCACGCGGACCTGTTCGCCCCGGTTGGCAAGCAGGCGCGCGGTGGCCGAGCCGACTGCTCCGGCACCGACGATGACGTGCAAAGACATGCTGGCACCTCTGTAAGTGGACAGTGTTTCTTTTGGAGAACAGTGTTCTCGAAATCCATTGTGATGCCGACGGCCGGATTGTCAAGAACGCTGTTCTCTCTTCGGTTGGCCGTTCTCGCTCCTGTGCGAGAATGCCGTCATGTCGGTGCCATCACTGCGCGCGCGGGTCCGTGCCGAGACGGCCGAGGAGATCCGCGCCATCGCGAAGCGACACCTGGCCACGGAGGGCGCGAACCTGTCCCTACGCGCGGTCGCGCGAGATGCCGGCCTGGTTCCGTCGGCGCTGTACCGCTACTTCCCGAGCCGCGACGCCCTGCTGACCGCGCTGATCACGGACGCCTACGCGGCGCTGGCGGCGAGCGCGAAGGCCGCCGAAGCCGCTGTACCCCGAGACGACCTGCGGGCACGGTTCCTGGCGCTCAGTCATGGGGTGCGCTCGTGGGCTCTGGACCACCCCGCCGAATACGCCCTCATCTACGGCAGCCCGGTCCCGGGCTACGCGGCGCCGCCCGAGATGGTGGGCCCGGCCTCGGAGGTCGCGGTGACGCTGATCGGCATCGTGTTCGATGCCGCTGGACGCGGGCTGCGCCCGACGATCCCGACCCGACCGCTGCCCGCGGCCACCGCCGCGGACCTGCGCCGGCTGCTGGACAAGTCGCCGGGACCGAAGCCCGCTTGGGCCGAGCCGGCGCCCGAGTCGGTCATCGCCATCGGCTTCACACTATGGACGCAGCTGTTCGGACTGGTCACCTTCGAGGTCTTCGGCCGGCTTGACGACTTGATCGATACGCGGCGGGAGTACTTCGAGCACCAGATTCTCGTGATGGCCGACCTCGCCGGGCTCGACGCGGGTCCCGCACCCGGCGACGGGTGAGCGATGTGGAACATCGGCAACTCAGATACTTCTGCACGGTCGCCGAGGAGGGAATCTGACGAGAGTGGCGGAGCGGTTGTTCTCGGTGATCTTCCCTGATGCGAGGTGGCCGAGGGCGACATCCGCCAGGTCGGCGAAGACCTGCTCGATGATGTTATGTCGGCGGTGGGCGCCCTCAGCTTCGATGAGGCCGAGCGCGGTGTCGCTGATCGCGGCGTGGAAGCGGTGGGTGGTGAACAACTCACCCTGACCGTCCGGGAGATGAACCCGACCGAGCCGCTTGACGCGGCGGAACAAGAGCCGGGCTGTGGCGTGGTACTTCTTCGACTTGCCGGTGAAGGCGGTGCATTCGGCCTCGGCGTAGGAGGCCCGGCGCCGCTCGTCCTCGTCGAAGACCGCGTCCGTGTACTTGATCGCCGTCCATGCGGTGTCGTCATGGCGGCGATGGTGGTGCGGACCGTCTTGCCTTGAGCGGGTGGCGGAATACAAGAAAGTGGCACAAAGGGCGCATGATCAGGTGCTGGCGTGGTCCACCTGCCCGGCACAGTGGATTCTGCGGTCCACGAGCGTCGTGGAAGCAGCGGCTGCGCCCGCCGCAGTCCGTGGCGGGCCCGGGTGTTCCTGCTGCAGGCAGGGGTCGTCCTGCTCCTCGTCGTCGTCGCTCGCGACGCAAAGCGGCCAACTGAGCCTGGAGCGCATCGATTTCACTGCCGAGGCGTTCCTGTTCCTTGAGGTTGCGTTCAAGGTCGTTGGCCACCTGCATGCTGTATTGCGAGGTCAACTCGGTGGTTACGGTTGTGGTTTCGGACATGGTGCTCACACACTTCCCACCCGCCCCACAGGGCAAGCCAGTTCAGATGTCACCCGATCGTGCATCAGACCCGTCCTCATCAGGCGCGCGGGATGATGAGCGGGCCGGCCCGCTTGATCCACCGCACGATGATTTCTGTATGGACGTGGTGCACGCCGGAGAGCGCGCCGATGTCTTCTGTGAGGTACCGGTGCAGGTCGCCGACGTCGGCGAGTTCGAGGATCGCGAGGATGCCGGTGGTCCCCGTGGTCGTGGAGGCGAAGGCGACCTCAACGTGGGAGCTCAGGGCGCGCGCGACAGTGCCGAGCGCGGCTGGTTGTACGTCCATCCAGCAGATCACATCGATATGTCGTCCGTAGAGTTTCGGGTCGACTTCGACCTCGAATATCAGCACGCCGCGACTGGTGAGCTCGGTGATGCGGCGGCGGACAGTCGTTTCGGGGATGCCGGACACGCGGGCAATCCGGGCGATGCTCATGCGCCCGTCGGCGGCGAGGAGGCGAAGGAGCTGCACGTCGTCATTGGACAGCGCGGCTCCGACCGGCGTCTCACTTGCGCGAAGCTCGGGCGCGTCCAGGTGCATCGCCTCCTGCTCGCTCGCGGTGAGTGCCTCCAAACGGCCGGGCCATCCGCCGATGCCGGCGATCGGCGCGAGCAACCGCTGGGCCGTCACGGTCGCAATGCTGGCACTGCGCCGGAAGAGCTCGAGAGCGCCAGCGCCGTCGCCTTTCGCCGTGGGTGTCCGGATGATGCAGCCGAGCCCGCCGTCACCAGCAAGCGAAGCGATCCACGAGGTATCGCCGCGGTCGGCAAGCGCACGTGCGACGGCATCGACCGAACCGCTCGCAGCCGTGATGCGCAGGAACCATTCCTCCTGCTCCCGCGGGTTGGGGCGAGTGACGCCGATCACGCGCAACGCCAACCGGGAACGCAGCCGGTGGTAGCGGCGCGCGACCGCGCGCTCGGACATTCCGAGCACCGCCGCGATCCGCGCGAACGACGCCCGCCCGTCGAGCTGCAGCGCGTGCAGCACCCGCCGGTCGTCTGCGTCAAGACTGACTGGATCCGCCATATTCACCGACTCTAGTGGTGTGATCCACCACTTGCGCCGTTGTTGATGGGGTTTCCTCAGCGAGCGCAGCAGATTGGTGCGCGACCCGTCCACTGCTCACCCGGCTTCGCTGGACGGATACGCCACCAGGAGATGCTCATGCTCACCGTTCTGCCCATCCGATACGTCGCCGACGTGGATGCATCCCGCCGCTTCTACGAAGGACTCGGCCTGAGCTATCGCCCCGAGGTCAGCGTCCCGGTCTGGGCGCACCTCGACGCCGCAGCCGGCGTGGTTGGCATCCACGATGCTGCCGTGTCGAAGGGGCGGCCGCTTGGCACGGTCGAACTCGGCTTCGCGACCGATGAGCGCCTCGAAGACGTGTCGGCCCGGCTCACCGCACGCGGATACGAGCACACCCTCTGCGACGAGGACTTCGGCCGCAGCATCCGCCTCACCGACCCCGACGGCGTCGTCATCCAGATCCAGGAGATCGATCCTCGGACAATGCGCCGCTCACAGTCCCAGCTGTGAGCCGACACGTCAACGAGAAAGAAGCAGCGTGGAACCCCTCATCGCACTCGTCGGCGTGAGCGTCGTCGTGGTCATCTTGAACAAGTCCTGGCTTCGGCATCCCAGAGGTGTCGAGATAGCGCTTCGCGCCGGAGTGGCCGCGATGTTCACGCTCACCGGCATCGCGCACTTCGTCAGCATGCGAGCCGAGCTCATCGCCATGGTCCCGAATCGGCTGCCGTTGCCGGGCCTCATCGTCACTGTCACCGGGATCCTCGAACTGGCCGCCGCAGCGGCGATGCACCACCGTCGTCTGGCCACCTTCGCCGCAGCAGGGCTCACCCTGCTGCTGATCGTCATGTTCCCCGCGAACATCGCGCTCGCCCTCTCCGGAACGCCGCTGCCCTGGTGGGACGAGCTCGTGCCCCGCACCATCATGCAGGTCCTCTTCCTCACCGCGACTGTCACCGTGCTCGTCCTCACCTTGCGACCGGCCAGCCACACCTCGAAGAACGGCCTCACCCCGGCAGAAACGCAGGCGTGAAAGGACCGACGGACGATGGACGACCCCACCACAACCTCGGACGACTTCTGGCGGCGACGCCCCTCCGACGAGGGCATGCCTCCGCGTATCACGCCCGGCGTCTTTACACCGCCAGGAACGCTCGACTCGAGCATCAAGTTCTACGAGGACATCCAGGGCCTTGAAGCCGACGGTGGATTCGCGTTCCCCGCTGCGCGCCTGCGGCTGGCCGTGGTCGGCGCGTTCCTCATCATCGAGGGCGACGAGGAGGCCCTTGCACCCTTCCGCTCTCCCTGAGACGGACGCCCAGGCTCAGTCGGCCGAGCGGCGGGCGGCGAGGAGCGCCACCGTCTCGTCCCACAGCTCGCGTTGCACGCGCGGGTCCCGTCCGGGCTCGGGGCACTGCAGCGGGCGGGCGTCGCGCACGGAACACCAGCCGGTACTGAGCACCCGCACCCGACGCGCGTCTGCGCACGCCACCCCCTCCCTCGCAGACGTCGCCCCTCCGCCGCGGCTGCCCAAGGAAGAGCCAGCCAACTCCTCGACCAGGGAAGCCAGATGCGCCGTCGAGACACCCATGAACAACGGATGCGCCAACACCGACCGATCGACCATGCCCCTCAACACGAGAGCATGCCCACTCGCCATCACGCACCAGCTCGTTAGTTGAGAGACGGCGGAGAGTGACATGTGGTTAGCCATCCTGCTTCCGGCGCTTCGATGACCTTGTCAACGATCTTGGGATCTCCCGCAACCTGCTGGCCACCCGAATGCGTGCGCTGGTCGAGCACCGCATTGTTGAACGCACCCCCTACCAGGATCATCCACCGCGCCATGCATACGCACTCACGACAGCAGGACATGAACTCGTGCCGGTACTGATGGCGCTGGCTGCATGGGGAGACCGGTGGACCACGCCCGAGGGCGGCCCGCCCGTGGCCTTTCGACACGCCGACTGCAACGAGACCTTCGTTCCGACCGTGACATGCTCTGCGTGAGGAGAGCCGGTGCATTCCGGCCGTGTCGTACCCACGCCAGGGCCAGGTGCACGTTCGGCACCAGGCACCAAGCTCCAGCCCGCCAGTAATCACCAACCATCGCGGTTACACCGCTTGTTTGACAGGGCGTACGCGGCGGCGACTGATGGGTCTTCAGGCAGGCGCAAACGCGTGCCGTAGCCGTCGCTGTCAGCCGGTGCGTCGAGCGCGGGTCAGTGCCAGGCCGCCGAGAGCCGTGCCGATCAGCCCCAGTGCCAGGGCCATGGCGCCGCCGATGACTCCGTTGCCGGTGCCGGGGCCACCGTCGGCGACGGCCAGGTTCACCACGCCCATGGCCAGGCCGACCAGTCCCGCCGCCAGGGACATGGTGGCCCTGTTTCGCCTGTTGCCGATGCCGGGGCGATCGGTGGAGCGAGCCAGAGCCAGCCCGCCGATGACCACGCCGGCCAGTGCCACGACCGCGGCCGTGGTGCCTACCAGTCGCCCGGAGGTCAAGCCGGTGGTGGCAGCCGACCGGACTACGATGTGCGCGGCTTCCGATGCGGCAAGCACGGATTGGACTGCCATGAGAGGCCTCCTTGTCTCCTGTGATTCGACGTCGCCTCAGTGCGATTCGATGTCGGCCCAGCATGTCCGTCGGCCCGGCCGTCAGTCGTCCAGCGGACGCAGACAGTTCGCGCTACTGCGGGTGGTCCATGCGCCTGCTGCGTGTGCGGCAGACGACGCGCGGGTACCGCGGGCGCGGTAGTCGGCCGCTCCTTCGTGAGCGGGACTCGCCCGTAATGGCGTCCGGCTAGGGTGCGTGTATGGACAGAGGACGGTTCGGTGCCCCGCCCGGTGTCTGGGATGGGGCGGTCGCAGTGGGCGTGGCGGCGCTGCTGGTGGGCACCGGGCTGTCCGGTGAGGGCTCCACGGCGAACAGTGACCTGCTCGGCTATGCGCTGCTGGCGGGCGGCGGGCTGGCGCTGGCCGCCGCCCGCCGGGCTCCACTTCTGGTTTTGGCCGTTACCGGGCTGTGTGCGGTGGGGTATCAGGAGGCCGGGTTCGACGTGCTCGCCGTCTCGTATCTGGTCGCGGTGTACGGCGCGGTGCGGGCCGGGCACCGCGCCATCACCGTGGCGGCGTCCGTCGCCATGCTGATCGCTCTCCACCTTACGGCTCTGGTCTTCCAGGACGAGCCAGTGCGCGAGGCGTTCGGGCGGGGCGGCGGCGTGCTCGAGATCGCCTGGCTGATCGCCGCCTTCGCCGCGGGGGAGGCGGTGCGGCAGGCCGAGCGGCGGGCAGAGGAGGCCGAGCGGACCCGGGAGGAGACCGCGCGGAGGCGCGCCGATGAGGAGCGGCTGCGCATCGCGCGGGAGCTGCACGATTCGCTCACTCATCAGATCTCGGTCATCAAGGTGCAGGCCGAAGTCGCGGTCCATGTGGCCCGCAGACTCGGCGAGCAGGTGCCGGAAGCGATGCTGGCGATCCAGGAGGCCGGCCGTGAGGCCAGCCGGGAACTGCGGGCCACGCTGGAGGCTTTGCGCGACGACGACACGACCCCGCCGCGTGGGTTCGACGACGTTCCGGAACTGGTGGAAAGGTCCCGGACGTTGGGTCTGGACGCAAGGCTGACGATCCACGGGCGGCAGCACGACGTACCGGCTGCGGTGGACCGTACCGTCTACCGGATCGTGCAGGAGGCACTCACCAACGTGGCACGGCACGCCGACGCCACCACCGCGGTGGTCCGCATCGACTGCCTTCTGGATTCCCTCGCCATACGCATCGACGACGACGGCAAGGCGACACCGGCCGCCGCCCCGCTGCCCGGCCTCGGGCTGCTCGGCATGCGCGAACGCATCACCGCCCTCGGCGGCCGGCTACGCGCCGAACCACGTGACGGGGGCGGCTTCACCGTCCAGGCCGAACTCCCCGTGGACCGGACGTCATGACCCGTGTCCTGCTGGTCGACGACCAGCCGCTCATTCGCAGCGGATTTCGCGCCCTCCTCGACCTCGAGGACGACATCGAGGTAGTGGCCGAGGCCGCCGACGGCAGCGAGGGCTTGGAACTCGCCAAGGAGCACCTGCCCGACGTCGCGCTCATCGACATCCGGATGCCGGTCATCGACGGCATCGAGGCAACCCGGCGCATCGCCGCGGATCCGGCCCTGGCCGGGGTGCACGTGGTCATCCTGACCAACTACGGCCTGGATGAGTACGTTTTCGACGCCCTGCGCGCCGGCGCTGCCGGTTTCCTGGTCAAGGATGTGGTGCCGGAGGATTTCCTGCACGCCGTACGCGTCGCCGCTCGTGGCGACGCCCTGCTCGCGCCCTCGATCACCCGCAAGCTGATCAACAGGTACGTCACTCAGCCGCTCCCCGCCGATACCGGTACGAGGCTGGAGGAGCTGACCAGCCGTGAACGCGAGGCTGTTGTCCTGGTCGCGCAGGGTCTGTCCAATGACGAGATCGCCGCCCGAATGGTGATCAGCCCGCTGACCGCGAAAACCCACATCAATCGGTCCATGACCAAGCTCCAGGCTCGCGACCGCGCCCAACTCGTGGTCTTCGCCTACGAGTCCGGCTTGGTGGCCCCACGCAACCCTGGGCCTTGACCCGGAGTCTTGGACACGGGCTATGTGGCTGGGACCAGGCTAGTTGATGTTGTGTCGAGTGCTGTTTCGTAGATGATGGGACTGTGTCGTCCGAGGCTGGAGTGGCGCTGTTGGGTGTTGTGGCGGTGCAGCCGGCGGGACAGGTTGAGGCGGGTTTCGCGCTCGTCGGCCCAGGCACTGCGGCCCTGGAGCGTGTCCCGCTTGCAGGTCGCGTTGAAGGACTCGGCGAGCGAGTGGTCCGTCGAGTTGCCGACGGCGCTCATGCTCTGGATCACGCCCGCCCGGCGACAGGCGTCGGCGAACGCCCGGCTCGTGTACTGGGCCTCATGATCGGTGTGCAGGACGGCGCCAGCGAGGCTGCCGCGGCACCGTTCGGCGGCGGCCAGGGCATCGGTGACCAGGGCATCGGTGACCAGTTCGGCGCGCATGTGGGCGGCGATCGCCCAGCCTGCCAGGCGCCGGTATGCGAGATCGATGACCGTGGCCGGATACAGGAACTTCCCACCGGTCAGCGCGAGATAGGTGATGTCGCCGACGTACTTCGTATTCACCGCTGCTGCGGTGAAGTCGCGGCCGATGAGGTCGCCTGCCTTTGCGGCGGCAGGGTCCGCAAGGGTGGTGCGGTGGTTCCTGCGCAGACGCAGTCCGGCCAGGCCGGCCTGGTGCATGATGAGGGCGATCCTCTGGTGGTTGACGCACTCGCCCCTCTCGCACAGTTCGGCCAGGTCAGCAACCCCAACAGCAAGTCCGTGCGGTTCGACGTCCACGTCGCCTTCCTCGACGTGAATGGCGGCACAGCGCGTTCGCCGGCTCGTCGTGCCCAAAGCGACGCCACAGCGCTCATGTCACGATCGTGTGAAAGAGCGTCCGGAGACGCCGTTGGCGGATGGTGTCGTGCCGGGCGCTCCCGCACGTCGGGATGCTGCCACCAGCATTCAGCTTCGTAACGCACGTGGAGCAGGTGCCCCGGCGATGCCCGTGAAGTCGCTCTTGCGGATGCGTGCGTGAGAGCCCTTGACCAGGTCGACCACCTGGGAGATGTCGAAGTCCGCCGCTGCGCTCAGATAGGCATACGCGAGGTGCCGGTCCATGCTGTACCGGGACGACAGCACCTCCAGGGCGTTGCGGACGCAGTTCGACACGGCGGTGTCCAGGTCCTGGTCCAGGCCGGTGGGGACCAGATACGTGTCGGTTTCCACGACGGGACCACGCGCGCCGCCGAACAGCCGGCGGGCCTCGGTCGCGGGCACGACGTCGAAGTGCAGCGTGGCCCGCAGCGACGCCTCCAGTGCGGTGAGGGAGACCTCGCCATTGCCCTGGGCGAAGTGCGGGTCGCCGACGTAGGCCAGTGCCTCGTCGACCGCCACCGGCAGATAGAGCGTGGCGCCCTCGACCAGCAGCGAGATGTCGAGATTGCCGCCCTGCAAGTGCGGGGGAACCGAGTTCAGCCGCACGTCACCCGGCGTGGCCACGCCCATGATGCCGAGGAACGGCCGCAGCGGGAAGCGCACCCGGTTCGGGCCGCCGGTCCGCAGCGGCAGCACGCCGACGGCGCGGGAACCCGTGCCTTCCACCTGCGTGAACACGCTGACGTTGCCAGGCCCTGCGGGCAGCTCGCCCGGGAGTGCCCCGCGGCCGTGCCGGTTGGAGATGACCCCGTAGTCGACCCGAGGTGTCAGTTCCACGATGGTTATCGCCAGCATGTCGCCCGGACGCGCTCCCTGGACGGAGATCGGGCCGGTGACGACGTGCGGGCCGTCCGTTGTCGGATCGCGGGGCACGTCCCGGGCGATCTCCACCGCGTCTGCGAGTACGTCCCGCTGCGGCACACCGTGGGCGCCGAAGTACGCGACCGGGTCCTGCCCCTGGTCCTCAAGGATCCCCTCGTGGCTGAGCGTGTCGATGGTCACGGTCTCGCCCGGCCGGATCCGTAGGACGGGGGCGTCCGCGGCGCAGGGCAGTCGGCCCCACAGGGCGGTCCCCGCCGTGGTGCTCAGGTAGTGCTTGCCTGGGACGAGTCCGGCGCGAGGTTGCAGGGGCGCGTAGCGTTCCGCGGCCAGCAGACCCTCGATGCCGGTCACCGACAATTCCTCGGCGCCGGTCATTGGGCTACTCCTGTTCCGGTGTGCTGGGCGATCAGCGTGTGTACATCGTCCAGATGGGCGAGCATGGCGGCTTCGGCGGCGAGCCGGTCGTGGGCCGCCACCGCCTGGAGGATGGCGCGGTGACCCTCCACCGAGATTCGCCGCCCTTCCTGGGTCGCGTGCGAGTGCCGGCGGACGTCCTCGGTCCAGCGGCTGGACAAGGTGAGCAGCGTGGTCAGCAGGGGGTTCTGCGCTGCCTGGGCGAGCAGAGAGTGGAATTCGAGGTCGAGGCGCAGGGACTCGGCAGGGGTGAGGTTCTCGTTGGACTGGCGCAGGATGTCCTCGAGCCGGAGCAGGTTGGACGGGTGGGCGCGCAGCGCCGCGTGCCCGGCGATGCCAGGTTCCACGAGGCGGCGCAGTTCGTTGACGTTGCGCTGTTCCTGGCGGGTCTCGGCGAGTTCTCGTAGCAACTCATCGACCTCGCGCGGAGGTTCGGTGACAATAGTGCCCCGTCCTGGCCTGCGTTCGATCAGCCCTTTGTTCTCCAGCTCACGCATCGCTTCCCGCAAAGAGGCGCGGGATATCGACAGCGACTGGGCCAGTTCACGTTCCGCTGGGAAACGGTCACCGGGATTGAGGTCGCCGGAAGCGATGCGTTGCTCGAGGTACGCCGCCACCTCCGCGCTCACACTCCGCGGACGACGCCGGAACGCCGGAACCTTACTGTTCAACGCACTTCCCCCCTTGGGCAACGCCGATGCTGCTGCCGCGCACGTGGAACGGATGGCCGGGCCCATCCCTGGTAGAGACGGCATTCACAGGACCTTCGAGAGGAAGGCCGCCGTACGCGCGTGGGCGGGCTGGGTGAAAACCTGGGCGGGCGGTCCCTGCTCGATGACGCGCCCTGCGTCCATCACCGCCACTCGGTCGGCCACCTCCCGTGCGAAGCCCATCTCGTGGGTGACGACGACCATGGTCATGTGGTCGTCGGCAAGTTCCTTCATCACCGCGAGGACCTCGCCGGTCATCTCCGGGTCCAGGGCGCTGGTCGGCTCGTCGAACAGCATGAGGGCGGGGCTCATGGCCAGCGCCCGGGCGATCGCCACGCGCTGCTGCTGACCTCCGGACAGGTTCCGGGGCCGTACGTCTGCCTTGTCGGAGAGTCCCACGCGGGCCAGGAGTTTGTGCGCCTTCTCGACTGCGGCCGCCTTCGGCACGCCCTTCACGCGCACCGGGGCATGCCAGAGGTTCTCCATCACGCTCATGTGTGGGAAGAGGTGGAAGTGCTGGAAAACGAACCCGATCTCCTGCCGCTGTTTGGCCACGGTGGCCGCCGAGTCCATGACGAGCGTCCCGTCCGCCTTCCTGCGGTAGCCGACCATGTGGCCGTCCATCAGGATCTCGCCGCTGTCGATGGTCTCCAGGCTGTTGATGGTCCGCAGGAACGTGGTCTTGCCCGCACCCGAGGGGCCGACCAGGACGACCACCTCGCCACGGCGGACGTCAAGGCTCACGTCATCAAGGATGCGGCGCCCGTCGATGCTCTTGCACACCTCGGTAGCACGGACCAGGACGTCTGTTCCTCGACTGGTCCCGGGCTCTTTTGTGGCTGTCTCAGGCATCGTTGACCCCCTTCAGTACGGTCACGGGCTCGGCCGGCGCCGGCCGGTTGAGTTTCTTGCGGCCGGCCGGCTGGGTGATGCCGACCTGGTCATCGAGTCGTCGCTCGATCCAGGCCTGCACAAAGGTCCAGACGGTGGTGAGCAGGAGGTAGTAGAGGGCGGCGACGAGGAAGATCTCGAACGTCTTGAACGTTGTGGAGCTGATGGACTGAGCCACCAGGAACATCTCGCTGACGCCGATGATGCTCAGCAGGGAGGTGTGTTTCATGAGGCCGTTGAAGATGTTGCCCAAGGGCGGCACCATCGTGCGCAGCGCCTGCGGCAGGACAATCCAGCGCATCGTTCCGGCCGGACGCATCCCGAGCGCCATGGCCGCCTCCGTCTGTCCGCGGTCGACGGAAGCGATGCCGGCCCGGATGACCTCCGAGATATAGGCGCTCTCATGGATGGTCAGGCCCACGATCGCCGCCTGGACCGCTCCCTTGACCGCGACGCCGAGGACGTCGGTGTCCTGGAACTTGTAGATGCCGGCCGCGGCGAACCCCAGGTAGATGATGACCAGTTGGACGATGAGAGGGGTGCCGCGGATCAGCCAGATGTAGAACTTGGCGAAGGTCCTCACCGCCGTGAACCGGGACCGGTACAGGAGGGCGACGACCGTTCCGAGGACCAGGCCCGCGGCCATGGCCACCATCGAGATGGTGATCGTCATCCACAGCCCGTCGAGGAAGGCACCGTCGGGCGACACGAGGTTTTGCCAGAAGAAGGACCAGTCGAACGTCATGACAGCGCCAGCTCCGAGAGGTTCCACCGCTTGAGGATCTTGGCGTAGTCGCCGTCTGCCCTGATCTCGTCGAACGCCTTCGCCAGCGCGTCCTGCAGGGGCTTGTTGCCCTTCTTGACCGCCGCTCCGACCTTGATCGCGCCGAAGGACTTCCCGGCCATCTGGAAGGTGTTGGGCTGCCTGTCCTGGTAGTAGAGGATGACGGGAGTCTCACCGGCGTAGGCGTTCGTCTGCCCGGTCATGACCGTCTGGATACCGGCCGTTGTGCTGTCCAGTTGCTGGACCTGGAGAGCGGGCTTGCCGTCGGACTCGCACCTGTCGCGCTGCCCGGAGGCGAGCAGGGCGCCGGTCTTGCCGACCGTGGCGGCCATCCTCAGCCCGCACACCGAGTCGTCCATGCCAGTGACCTGCTTGGGGTTGCCCTTGGGGACGGCGATGGCCGTACCGGACATCATGTACGGCACGAAGTCGACGACCTTCTCGCGCTCGGGCTTGATGTAGAGCGAGGACATGACGACGTCGCACTTTCCGCCCTGGAGCGAGGGGATGAGCGAGGCGAAGGCGGTGTCGGCGAAGTCCACCTTCAGACCGAGGTGCTGCCCCACGGCGTGGGCGAGGTCGATCTCCGCCCCGACCGGCTTCTGACCGCTCTCGAAGTAGTAGGTTGGCGGGTTTCCGGTGCTCAGCGCGGTGCACACCTTCAGGTTGCCGGATTTCATGATGGCAGAGGTGCCGACCTTCGGGGCGGTCGTCGGGGCCGCTGCCGCGGATTTGGTGGAGCTCGAAGCGCTGCACGCACCCAGGGCCAGGGCCGTCAGGGCCGCGCCGGTGGCCATCGCCAGGTGTCGTCTCATGGTTCTCCTCCGGGCCATTCATCAGTCCGTTGATCGGATGGTCTGACCAAGTCGCATACGAGACTTGCCGCGCGCCATTTCTGAGCGGTAGACCGCCTGTAACCAGCGCATTAATCCGGTCATCCGGGCCCGAGCCGCGGGTGCGTGGTCGCGAACGCGATGGATCCGACGCGATTCGGCGCACGTGGCAGTCGCAGTTCAGGCGAGCGTCATGTGCTGATCGTCAGGGCCGCCAAGGCTTGTCTCGTCGCCCCTGGGCCACTTCGTCCTGACCAACCTGCTGCTGCACATCACCGGCGGGTGGCGGGCAGGTGCCAGCTGGGTCCGCCGGGTTCGCCGTAGGTGACGGGCTGCCGTGGTCGGGGTGATGGTCAGCTTTGGGCTGGCATGTCGGAGGCGGCCAGTAGCCTCAGGCACCATGGGCATTCAGATCGATGTAGTGGTGGGTTACCCGATCAACGATGAGATGGAGAGGGTACTCGGGTTGGCCGAGGCGGTCGGCGAGCCCGTCACTGTCACGTTCATGTGGGAGGGGCGTGAAGAGGCGGAACGCGCGGTGCTGGTGCCCGCGGCCACGCTGGCGCTCTGGGAGCATTGGGCGCCCACCGCCTACCCGACGAGTGGCGCTGGGGAAGAGAACCGGGCTGTGGCGGAGGAGCCGGAACTGGCCCACCCGGCGGAATTCGGCGCGTTCACGCTTTTTCGTCGTCGCGTAGGCGGGCGCACGGCGGTTGCTCGCAAAGGCGTGGTGGTCGCCGAGCTACTGGACCCCGACGAGGCGCACTGGCTCCAGGAGAAGGCCCGCAATGTCCGCCAGGGCTTCATGGATCCGAAGCAGAAGGCGGCGTTCGAGGAGTTCCTTGCCCGGCAGGCATCCCTCGATGATCAGTGACGCGCCGACTCATGCTCCGTGGCTTTGTCACTGATCTTCGGGCTCTGGTCGGGTGCGTGTGGTGTGGTGACGCTCGGTCACGCCAACAGGACACGTTTGCGGAGGAGTTCGAAACCTGCGCGGCCGAACATCTGGCGCTTGAGCATCTTGATGGGTTGACATGGCCTTCCACGACACCGGAGTTCCAGGGCAGGGTCAGGCCAGCGGCGACGGCATCAAGGTCGCGTTCGAGGTGTTGGGCGAACAGGCTGAGACTGGGCAGGTCGGTAGCGGTTCTGGCTGATTCGATCCACTCCGGCAGCCGGTCACCGTGCAGGTCCGTAACCATGTGGGCGAAGGTCCGCACGTACTTGGCGAGGGCGTCCAGCTCGGGGCAGTTGGCCGGCACGGCCTTGAGCTGGACCCGGTCGCTCTCGATCAGGGCGTCTGGGTGAGTCAGGAGCCAGCGGGTCACGGCGCGGGCCGCCATCATCCGGGCGCCGAGCTGGACGCCGAGTCCGGGAAGCTCACGAGCACCTCGGCGTCTGAGTGCTGGAGGAAGGACTCCGCGACCGCCCGGGCGAGCTCGTCTGCGGCGAGGCAGGCTGCCTCGAGTTGCCGCGGGAGGGCGAGGGCCTGCATGCCGACCGCGGCCTCGACGAGCCGGGACTGGGTCGCGTAGTCGCCGCGGAACACCTTCCGAAGTCTGTCGGCTTCGGCCTCGATGCCGCGGCTGCTGCCGGCGCGCTTGAGGGCGGAACGCAGCTGTGTGCGTGTGAGGCGCGCGGCTTGAGTGGGGGTGGGAGCGACTTTGAGCAGTTCACGGGCTTTGGGACGGCATACCGTTGGCCCAGCCAGTGAAGGCGTCCAGGGCCGCGGGGTAGTACTTACGCAGCAGGGAGCGGAGCTGGTTGGCGATCTGCCGGCGGTTCCGGGTGGCGTCCTGCTGGGCGCGGGCCAGGACCGCGATGGTGCGGGCGAGGTCGGTGGACACCCCGGTGGCGGTGCTGGACGAGGAGACCACGGCCGACCGGATCAGCACGTCACCCCCTGCGGCGACGGTGTTCGCCGTGGCCAGCTGCGGCGCTACCGCAGGTAGTCGCCGGCCTCGGCGCCAAGGACATTCAGAAGGGCCAGCGCCTCGGCGCCGGGGGATTCTGGCGGCGCGCTGTAGACCACGAGGTACTGGTCGCGGTCCGTGAGGGTGAGCGTGTCGCAGTCGACGGTAATCTCTCCGATGGCCGGATGGCGGAAGGTCTTCGTGAGCATCGGCGCGGCCTGCACGTCGTGCCGCTCCCAGAGCCGGGCGAAGTCGGGGCTGGCGTCGCGGAGTTCGTCGACGAGGCCGGTCACCGCGGGATCCGCCGGATAGCGGGCGAGCGTGGCATGGAGCTGCATGACGACCTGGTGCCGAAACTCGGCGGCGTCGGAGATCCCGTACAGCGTCGCATCGGCGCGCTGCGGCCCGATGAATGCTCGGCGCGCGAGGTTGCGGTCCTTCGGAGCGAGCCGGGCGAAGTCCTCCATGAGCGCGGCCGCGAGGTCGTTCCACGCGAGCACCTCGAAGGCGGCGGACATCACGAAGGCGGGCGTCTGCGGCAGCCGCTGAAGGAGTGCGAGGATGCTCGGGCGGACGTCGCGCCGGTGCAGCCGGGTATGGGTCGGCGCGGTACCCGCGAGGACGTGGAGGTGGTCGGTCTCGGCGTCGGTGAGCCGCAGCGCGCCTGCGATCCCGGCGAGGACCTCGGCCGACGGCCTGGGCGCCCTGCCCTGCTCGAGCCGGATGTAGTACTCCGTGGAAATGTGCGCGAGGACCGCGGCCTCCTCGCGCCGCAGACCCGGTGTTCGGCGTCGCGGTCCGGACGGAAGTCCCACGTCCTGAGGCCGGAGCCGCTCGCGACGGCTGCGGAGGAACGCCCCGAGTTCCTGTTTGTCCATACGCCAAGTGTGCACGCGGCGCGGCGGCGGATCCTGGTACTGCCTGTGCCTGTATCCGGCCGGGGGCCAGGCTGACGCTGTTGTCATGACGAACAACACGAACAACACGAACAACATCGACATCGCACCCATCGGCCTGCTTACCGGCAAGGTCGTGTTCATCACCGGCGCCAGCCGCGGCATCGGGGCGGCCGCCTCCCGGCTCTTTGCGCGGGAAGGCGCAAAGGTTGTGCTGGCCGCCCGCAGCACCGACGCCCTTGAGCGGATCGTGACCGAGATCCGCGCCGATGGCGGCGTCGCCGACGCCGTCACCATGGACCTCGCCGACCGCGCAAGCATCCGCGCCGCCGTCGACCGCGTCGAGGAGCTGCATGGACGGCTCGACGGTGCCTTCAACAACGGCGCGGTGATTCAGCAGCCCGGCCCGGTCGACGCCACCACCGATGAGGACATCGACGAGCAGTTCACCGTGAACTTCCGCTCGCACTGGACCGCTATGAACGCCGAGGTCGCACTCATGCGACAGGGCGGCGGCGGGGCCATCGTCAACACCTCCAGCATCGGCAGTCGCCGCGCCAATCCCGCCCTGCCTGCCTATGGGGCCATGAAGCGCGCGCTCAACAGCCTCACCGAGACCGCCGCGGTCGACTTGGCCCCCGCCAACATCCGGGTGAACGGCATCACCCCCGGCGGCACCGCCACCGAAATGATCGACGAATGGGAAGCGGCGACTCCCGGCATTATCGAGGGGATGAGCGCAAGGATCCCGCTGGGCCGGATGGGCGAGCCCCGAGAGATCGCCGAGGCAGCCGCCTGGCTGCTCAGCGACCGCGCCTCGTACGTGACCGGCGCGATCCTGCCGATCGACGGCGGTGCCGGCGCCTGACCAGGGCAGCCCAGCACGACGACGTCGCGGTGCAGAACTCCACGTGGACTGCAGGCCGACGCGGCACCGGCGCCACGCAGGTCGTTCGCTGTGGCGCTGAGCTCGTGCACCACTCCCGCCGCGGGCAAGCCCGGCTTCGAGTCTTCGTCGAGTAGATCGCCGACGCATTGGCGGAGCAGGGCGGTGACCTTGCGTCCGTTGCGGAGATGGCCAAGCGGGTGAACTCCGGCGCGTTCCGGGCCCTGGGCAAGCAACTGGACCGCGTGGAGGTCACCGACAGCGGACTCGTTCACCCCGCTCAGTCCGCACCCGTCGACTCCGAGTCCCTCCCTGCAGAACACGGCCGCGGAGAGGGCCTTGTCGCGACACTCGCAGTTCAGCACGGCATCTTCTGCCGGGCCGCCCGCATCACCCGATGGGCCGCCCTGCCTGTCTCTACCGCCCTCCCTCGCCGAGCGAACGCGGACCCGGAGCACACCTCCATCTCGGCGCGGAAGACCCGCTCGTCGTCGAAGATGCCGACCGGGATCAGTACGTCGTCCAGTTGGGCGTGAACGCGATCGAGGGGGATGTCGAGTGACTCGTCGGCGCCGGGTGTGCGCCCCGAGTTGCGGGGGTCGGTGATGGTCAAGGCTGTTTCCCTCGTGCTCGTCGGGCTCACATCGGCGGGGCGGCGAAGACGCCGCGATCGGGGTCATTGAACGACCGCGTGGCGACGAACTCGTTCATGACGTTGGCCGTGCCCCACTGGTCGATGAACTCGGGCCTGGTGACGTCGTCTACGTGGAGACCGCCCGGGCCTTCGAAACCCAATGGCGCAAGGCCGCCGCCCAATTGGTCAGCCGACGGAATGCGCTGACTGCTGAGACGCGCCTTCCGTTGTATGGGGATCCCGCGTTGGCCTTTGGAGATTCCCCGTGCAATTGACGCAACTTGACGGCCCCGTGGAGTGAGTGCCGTCAGGCCGCAGCGGCGCCCCATACGTCGACCTGTCAGTACGCCGCTTCTTCAACGCAGCCGGCAGCAGATCCAGCACCCGCTCCTCCAGGCCGTGGTCGACGACCCGGGTGCGGAATTCCGAGAGCACCGAGGCGTTGAAGCCGACGTCCTTCAGTTCCAGGCTGCGCAGTCCGCCAGGTGGAGAAGTACTTCCTCACCCGCATCCCCGCGGCCGCCCTCGACCTGGCTGGAGCGACGCAGCCCGACAACATCCGCGAGTACCGCTGGTGGACCGTCGCGGAACTGCGGAGCACCCGGGAGGCGGTCTGTCCCGTTGGTCTCGCCGCCCTGGTCGCGATCGTCGCTGAAGGGCGCACGCCCGAGCAGCCCGTTGTGCTGGTCGGCTGATGACCGCGACGGTCCCGAGGACGCGGGGCCGGGTGGGTTGTGGTGGGTCGACGGCGGATATGGAACGGCGGATATGGATGTGTCTTACGTCCCGCACGGGGAGGGCAAGCCCGCACGAGTGGGGTAGTCGATCGGCCGCCGTCCGCGCCGGCGGCCCGCCCGCCGGCGTCGGGCCGTCGGCACGAGTCCCGCGCTGCGTCGAAGAGCACGTCGTCAGCAGTCGACAGCGAGGCTTGGCCTCAGTGGTGCCCCGCAGCAGATGCCAACGGCCGAGTTGGCGCCGCCGCTCGCCCCAGTTGTCGACCGACCGATTTCATTGCGAGCCCACTCAATATGCGCTGAACTCTGTCGCGCTGAAACCGCCCCAGTTTCCGTCCTGGCATCCACGGATCATGGCGGAATACAAGAAAGTGGTACAAAGGACGCATGATCAGGTGCTGGCGTGGTCCACCTGCCCGGCACAGTGGATTCTGCGGTCCACGAGCGTCGTGGAAGCAGCGGCTGCGCCCGCCGAAGTCCGTGGCGGGCCGGGTGTTCCTGCTGCAGGCAGGGGTCGTCCTGCTCCTCGTCGTCGTCGCGTTGGTGGCTCTCGTCCTGCAGGTTCAGCGGGACAACACAGAAGGAGCGCGTAACCGGTCGTCCACGGCGGCACGCTTCGTGGCCCACAGTCCCGGCCTGCTCCAAGCGCTCGACAGTCCCGACCCGACGGCCGTACTGGAGCCGCGTGTCGTGCAGGCGCGGAAGGATGCCGGCGTCGACTACGTCACGATATTCAGCCCGGCGGGGATCCGGTACGCCCACTCCGACCCGCGGCAGATCGGGAAGCACATCCTCGGCACCATCCCGGACGAGCCGGTCGTACGGCTCGCCAAATCTCCCTATGGCCCTGCCGTGAGCGCGTCCATCCCGATCCGTCGGCCTGACGGTTCCATGGCCGGGGTAGTGGCGGCCGGGGTCACGGTCAAGCAGTTGAACAACTCCGTGAGCCAACAGCTACCGGTGCTGCTGGGGGGCGCGGGCGTGGTCCTGGCGCTGTCTGCGGGAGGTACGGCGCTGGTGAGTTGGCGGCTGCGGCGGCAGACCCACGGGCTGGGGCCGGCCGAGATGACCCGGATGTATGAGCACCACGACGCCGTGCTGCATGCGGTGCGCGAGGGCGTCGTGATCACAGGGGGTGACGGGCGGCTGCTGCTGGTCAACGATGAGGCACGGCGCCTGTTGAGCCTCCCGCCGGACGCCGAGGGACGTCACGCGGACGAGCTGGGCCTGGACGCGGGCATCACCGATGTACTGATGTCCCACCTGCCGGTTACCGATGAGGTGCATCCGGCGGGTGGCCGGCTGCTGGCAGTGAGCGTGCGACCCGCTGCACCGCACGAAGGCGGTTCCGGGAGCGTTGCGACATTGCGGGATACCACTGAGCTGCAGGCGCTGGCGGGCCGGGCCGAGGTCGCCCATGAGCGCCTGGCGTTGCTGTACGACGCCGGCGTGCGTATCGGCACCTCGCTGGACATGCCGCGCACGGCGCAAGAACTGGCGCAGCTGGCGGTCCCACGGTTCGCCGACTTTGTCACCGTGGACCTGACCGAGCCGGTGTTGCGGGGCGAGGAGCCCGGGGAGCCTTGCCTGACCCTGCGCCGAACGGCCGTCGCCGGGATCCGCGAGAGCCGGCTCTTCCCACTGGGGCAACTGATCACGTATGCGGCGCCCACGCCACACGCACGGGCGCTCAGGGGCCGGGAGGCGGTGCTTGAAGCCGACCTGCGTCTTGCTGCCGTATGGCAGCAACAGGACCTGGACCGGGCGGCGCGACTCCTCGAAGACGGGTTCCATTCGCTGGTCACGGTTCCCCTGCGGGCGCGTGGCATCGTTCTGGGGCTGGCCAACTTCTGGCGTGCGGACCGGCCCGAATCGTTCGGTGCGGACGACCTGACCCTGGCCGGGGAACTGGCGGCCCGGGCCGCGGTGAGCATCGACAACGCCCGCCGCTACACCAAGGAGCACACCGTGGCCGCCACGCTGCAGCGCAGCCTGCTGCCCAGCGGCGCGCCCGAGCAGAACGCCGTCGAGGTCGCCCATCGGTACCTGCCGGCCATGGCCGGGGTGGGCGGGGACTGGTTCGACGTCATCCCGCTGCCTGGCGCCCGGGTCGCGCTGGTCGTCGGCGACGTCGCCGGCCACGGCTTGCACGCAGCGGTGACCATGGGAAGGCTGCGCACCGCGGTACACAACTTCTCCGCCCTCGACCTGCCACCCGACGAACTGCTCGGACACCTGGACGAGCTCGTCGCCCGGATCAACCAGGAGGCGGGCTGGGACGACACGGCGACCATCGGGGGCACCTGTGCCTATGCCGTCTACGACCCGGTCACTGGCGACTGCTCCATCGCCAGTGCCGGTCACCCCGTGCCCGCGCTGGCCGGTACGGACGGCGCCGTCGGCTTCCCCGACGTACCCGTCGCCCCACCGCTGGGTCTGGGATGTGAGCCGTTCGAGACGGCAAGGCTCCGCCTGACAGAGGGCAGTCGGCTCGTGCTCTACACCGACGGGCTCATCGATTACCGCGACCGGGACATCGACGACGCACTGCGGCTGTTGCTCGACATTCTCGCCACTACCCCGGACGCCGGAGCCGAGGAGACGTGCCAGGCCCTGGCCGCCACCGTGCTACCGCCACAGCCGAGCGACGATGTCGCACTCCTGGTCGCCCGTACCCGCCTGCTGGGTCCTGACTGCGTCGCCGAGTGGAGTGTCCCCCGCGACCCGGCGGCCGTTGGGCCCATCCGCGCCGAGTGTGCCCGCCGGGTGTGCACCTGGGGCCTGGAGGACATCTCCTTCGCCACCGAACTGATTCTCAGCGAGCTGATCACCAACGCCATCCGGTACGGCGAGGAGCCCATCGGGGTACGGCTGCTCTACGACCGGTTCCTGATCTGTGAGGTCTCCGACGGCAGCAGTACCTCCCCGCACATCCGCCGGGCGGCCGACACCGATGAAGGCGGCCGCGGGCTGTTCCTCGTGGCTCGGTTCGCTCAACGCTGGGGCACCCGGTACACCGCGCGCGGCAAGATCATCTGGACCGAACAGCCCCTGCATACGGGCACCGAGGGGGAGGGGTCGGGCGACCTCCTCCTGGACCAGTGGGACGACGCGACGCTGTGACTTCTCGTGACGTGGACACCAGTGCCGGGTTCCTGTCTCGCTGGGTATTTGTCCTGGTGGCGGGGTAGTTGACGGTGCTCGGGGGCGGGTGCTGGACGATGGTTCCACGAGCTCGGCCGGGGCGGGATGAGGACGAGCGGACCGTCATTCGCCGGTTGTCGCGGGCACGGAAGGCCCTGCACGATGCAGTGATGCGGGCCTGGATGATCGAGCTGAGCTGGTCAGGGCTGCGGGTGCCGGCGATCGCGGTGGAGCCGGACTGCAGCCGTCCCGCGTACTGCCCAGGTGAGCCAGGGTGCGCCACCTACCGCTCGGTCCGGCGGCTCGCCGATCACTCCTCGGTCCGGTATCTCTGACGTAACGGGGGCCCACGGCCACGCTGTCCCCATCTGCCTGCTGGGTTTCATTCTGGAACCGACCGTATGCTGGCCTGCATGAGGCGGACATCCTTTGCGCGCTGGCCCTGCTCGATCGCGCGCACCATGGAACTGCTGGGCGACTGGTGGACGCCGCTGGTGCTGCGCGAGGCGTTCTACGGGATCCGGCGGTTCGACGCGTTCCAGGAATCGCTGGGAATCGCGCGCAACACCCTCGCCGACCGGCTCCGGCGGCTGGTGGACGAGGGCCTGCTGGAGAAGCAGCCCTACCAGACCGATCCGTTGCGCTACGACTACGTGCTCACCGAGAAGGGGCGCGACTTCTACCCCGTGCTGCTGGCGATGAACCGGTGGGGGGACCGCTGGCTGGCCGGCGAGGCGGGTCCCCCGGTCACCCAGTACCACGACGTCTGCGGGCACGAGAGCCACGCCGAGGTGGTGTGCGCCGCCTGTGGTGAGCCGATGACGGCGGAGAACACCCACCCCCGAATGGGGCCGGGCTATCCGCCGCACCTGGCCGAGCGGCCGGACATACGGGAGCGGTTCACGAGCTGATCCAGCGGTTCGGCAGTGCCGCCGCCGACCCTTGACAGGTGAGTCTATCTACGCAACTTTAATGGTCAGGCCCTGATTTCTGCGGGGATCTCCGGTACCGACAGGAGGCCGGCCAGCGATGGAGTGGACGGGCGCGCGCTATGCCGACACCCCCACGGTCGAGGTGCGAATCTGGATCGATGCCCCACCGGAGCGGGTGTGGGAGCTGGTGTCCGACGTCGGGCTGATGCCGCGCCTGAGCGCGGAGCTGCAGTCGGTGCAGTGGCTGGACGGGGCGACCGGTCCCGCCCTGAGGGCGCGGTTCCTCGGCCGGAGCGTGCATGAGGCACTGGGGGAGTGGTCCACCACCTCCCACGTCGTGGAGTTCGAGCCACCGCGGGTGTTCGCCTGGGCGGTCGAGGACCCCGAACATCCCACGGCGCTCTGGCGGTTCACCTGCGAACCGCGGGACGGCGGCACTCAGCTCCACCAGTGGATGCGAATGGGCCCGGGCCGGTCCGGCCTGTCCTTGGCGATCGAGCGGATGCCGGAGAAGGAACAGAAGATCGTCTTCGTGCGGCTGCGGGAGTTCGAGACGAACATGACCGCGACCGTTGAGGCGATCAGGATGCTGGCCGAAGGCGCCGGGAAGGCGGGGATGTGATGCGGACCGCGACCACGATCGAGGCCTCCGGCGGGAGCTGGCCGGAGACGGTGGATTTCGTCACCGAGGCCGAGAAGCTGGGCCTGGACATCTGCTGGGTGGCCGAGGCCTGGGGCTCCGAAGCACCCTCGCCCCTGGGCTATCTGGCCGCGCGGACGGAGCGGATGCTACTCGGCTCAGGGATCATCCAGCTCGGCACCCGCAGCCCGATGGCTATCGCCCGGGCGGCGATCACCTTGTCGAACATCTCCGAGGGGCGCTTCCTGCTGGGGCTCGGCCCGTCCGGGCCGCAGGTGATCGAGGGCCTGCACGGGGTGCCGTTCGCCCGGCCGCTGGCGAGGATGCGGGAGACCGTACAGATCGTGCGGCTGGCGATGTCGGGCGAGAAGATCTCGTACTCCGGGCGGGAGTTCACCATCCCGCTGCCCGGCGGGGAAGCCAGGCCCATGCGGCTGTCGATGCGCGCCGAGCACGCCATCCCGATCTATCTGGCCACCCTCTCACCGAAGTTGCTGCACCTGACCGGTGAGATCGCCGATGGCTGGCTGGGCACCAGCTTTGTGCCCGAGGGGGCCCAGGAGGCGTACTTCGACCACCTGGCGGCGGGCCTGGCCGCCTCCGGCCGGTCCCGCGCCGACCTGGACATCTGCCAGGGCGCCGAGGTCAACTTCGCCCCCGACGAGGACGCACTGCGCGCGATGGTCGCCCCCCGGAAGAAGGAGCTCGCCTTCAGCCTGGGCGGAATGGGCTCGGCCGGCACGAATTTCTACAACGACGCCTACAGCCGCCAGGGTTGGGCCGAGGTCGCGGCCGAGGTCCGGCAGCGCTGGCAGGCCGGCGACCGGGACGGGGCCGCGGAGCTCGTCACCGACGAGATGGTGCTGGGCACCACGCTCAT
This sequence comes from Streptomyces albiflavescens, assembly GCF_014645835.1. Lineage (GTDB taxonomy): Bacteria > Actinomycetota > Actinomycetes > Streptomycetales > Streptomycetaceae > Streptomyces > Streptomyces albiflavescens. The sequence continues at coordinate 273,513 of NZ_BMMM01000005.1, read as the reverse complement.
CGGCACCGAGGACATGGTGCGCCGACGGCTGCGGGTGTGGCGCGCCGCCGGGGTCGACACTGTCCGTCTCTACCCCGCCGGCGAGACGCTGGACGCCCGGCTCGCCACCCTGGGCCGGGCCCTGGAGCTGGTTCGCGAAGTGGAGTGCGACTCGGGACAGTAGTGCCCGGGGAGAAGCAGCGCGGTTCGCCGAACGCTTCCGCCCACAGGCGTGTTCAAGTGATCCGCAGCAGCACGACCGACAGCGATTCGGAACATGCGGCACAGCCGCGCGAGGACGCAGGCGCCGCAGGTACCCGAACGTTCATGGGCCGACCGACGTCATAGAGGTAGCCGTCTCCGAGGGAGCCACCATGACTGCCGTACGTTCCAGCCCCCGTCTTGTATCCGCTGCCGTATTGACAGGGGTGCTGATGTGTGCGGCTGCCGGCTGTGGCGGCGAGACCTCGACGTCCTCGGGATCCACGGCGGAGACTGGGCCGAAGAGCGCCACAGCGCAGAGGGAGTCCACCTGGGAGGAGCCTTCCTCGTACGCCTACACGCTGAAGTCGAGTGAAGGGGAACGGTCCCTGATCGGGACATTCCGGGTGACGGTCCAGCACGGCAAGGTGACGGAGGCGGTCGGTCTCGACGAAAGCGGCCGGCGGGTGGTCAAGCAGTCACCCGATGCTGTGCCCACGATTCGCGAGCTGTTGGAGGAGCTGGACCGGGCCCGGCACGACCAGGCGGATGCGGCGGAAGTGGAGTACGCAGCGGACGGGCACCCGGTGCGGATCTCGCTGGACTGGCAGAAGAACGCGATCGACGACGAAGCCCTTTACATCATCAGTGCTTATGAACCGGCAGGCAGTCAGTAACGCGGCGAGGCTCGTAATAATCCGCGTGAACCACTTCACGAAGCTTTTGGGCGTTGTGGCTGACGGGCCGTCGGACGACGGCGATGACTTCCACCACCCTGGGTCTTCCAGGCACGCGCGGAGCACCCCTTGGCCAACACAACTTCCAGCCCCTCCTTCAAGAAGCGCTATGTTGGGCAGACACATCCTGGCCCACGGCGGTTGCGGCGGGCACTGCGAACTCCGTCACCGGCTTCCACAACCTCGAGATGTGCGTCTCGGAGCTGATGTGCGGCCAGAACCTCACGCGGCGCACTTCGTCGCCGACGTGTCCCGTCCGGCCGGATCATGGCGTGGGGGCTTTTTGCGGCCGCATGACCGGCACCGTTCGCCATCAGGCAGGGAGTCGAGGAACCGACGGATTTCGCTGACCTGCTGAAACGCGGCTCAGACCATGAACGTCCCGCGTTGGAGTGTGGAGTTTCCCGATGAACCTCCAAAACAGCTGCCGTGACTACACCATCCCGCGGGACATGACCCTTGGTGCGGTCATGAACCGGCCTGCGGTCCTCCCGTGGTGAGGGGATGGGGGCGGACCCCGCCGTCCTGGTCGTCCCTGCGGAGCGGGCTGTCCGCTGCACCGCCGCACCGCGCCGGCCCGCCCGCCCGCGGAGGCGGTCCACATCGCGGTCACCGCGGGTGTCGGCCGCCTCCACTGCGCATCACGTCGATGTCATTGCAGCGCACAGGAGTTGACCAGGTCGCCGGATGCGGGCCTGGGCACGACGCCGCTCGTCGGCGGGGCCGCCCGGTGCTCGACCCAGTCGGTCAGGGCGCCGAAGGCGGAGCGGTAGCAGGGAAGGATCGGGCGGAGCCGTTGCGGATAGGTGTCGTAGAGGCCGTCGACGTGGGTGCCGCCCTCGATCGTGTAGGAGCGGTGCAGACGGCCGCGGTGGCTGTCGTCGATCATGCGCGTATAGACGTCCGAGTCGGTCGCGATAGGCAGCAGTGCGTCGAGTGATCCGTGCAGTGTGAGCATGGGTTTGCCGATCCGGCCGGTGAGCGAGATCCGTTCGACCGCCCGGCGCACGGAGAGCGGTCGCGACGCGTAGTCGTAGGAGGCGTCCGAGGCACAGGGCGCGAGGATCTCGACCGTCGTCGAACCGGCCGACGCACCGGGGCACTTAGGGTCGTACGAGGGGTCGACCTCGGCGCGGTACACCTTCTGCGTCAGACCCCAGTAGGCCGCCTGGTGGTAGGGCCACAGGAATTCGGTGCCGGGGGCGAATCCGGCGGCGAGCATGTCGTCGTGGGCGGCCCGGCCCGCCTGGTAGGCGACGGCGGTCGGCAGATAGGTGAGCAGGTTCGGCCCGTCGGGCGTCCAGAGGGTGCCCTCCCAGTCGACCCCGCCGTCGTACAGTTCGGGGTGGTTCTCCAGCTGCCAGCGGGTCAGATAGCCTCCGTTGGAGATGCCGGTCATGTATGTGCGGCGCGGCTGATGCCCGTACGCCTGCCGGACGACGGTCTTCGCGGCGCGCGTCAGCTCGGTGGTGCGCCGGTTCCATTCCGCGATCGCGTCACCGGGCCGCTTGCCGTCGGTGTAGAAGTCGGGGCCGCTGTTGCCCTTGTCGATGGAGGCGAAGGCGTAGCCCCGGGCGATGACCCAGTCGGAGATCAGGGTGTCCAGCGAGTACTGCTTGCGCGTCCCGGGCGCGCCGGTCACCACGAGGCGGCCGTTCCAGTGCTCGGGCAGCCGGATGACGAACTGGGAGTCGTGGTTCCAGCCGTGGGTCTTGTTGAGGTGCGAGGAGTCGGGGAAGTAGCCGTCGACCTGGATGCCGGGGACACCGGTGGGGTTCTTTGTGCCCTTTGCGGCGAGTGAGGCCCAGTCCGCGGGGTCGGTGTAGGCGGTACCGGCGGTCGCGGCCGTGGTCATGTCGGGAAGACAGGCCGTGGTCTGCAACTCCGCGCCGGGTACGGCGATGTGGGCTTGGCCGGCGCAGGGGTGCGCGGCGTCCGCCGCGGCGCTCGCGGACACTCCCGCCGTCGACAGAAGCACGGCGGACAACAAGGTGAGGGGGCGTCTGAGGTGCATCGTTCGGGCTCCGGGTGGGAGAGAAGAGGGAAGCGGGTTGCGGACTGCCCGACCAGCCGGTTCGGGCAGAGGGGCTTGGGGATCAGGAGTCGAAGCGGGCGCGCAGCGCCTTCTTGTCGAACTTGCCGACGCCGGTGCGCGGGATGGCCTCGACGACCTCGATACGGTCGGGAAGCTGCCAGCGCGCGAAGCCTGTGGCCTCGAGGTGATCCCGTATGCGTGCGAGGGTCACGGTGGAGCCCGGGCGCGGGGCGACGCAGATCAGCGGACGTTCCTGCCACTTGTCGTCGGGGACGGCGATGACCGCGGCTTCGGCGACCTCGGGCAGGGCCATGACGGCGGACTCCATGTCCACCGAGGAGATCCACTCACCGCCCGACTTGATGAGATCCTTCGCGCGGTCGGCGATGACGACATAACCGTCCGGTGAGCCGACGGCGATGTCCCCGGTACGGAACCAGCCGTCCTCGGTGAACTGGGCGGCGCCCTCACCGCCCAGGTAGGAATCGGCGATCCACGGGCCGCGCACCAGCAGATCACCCATCGAAATGCTGTCCCAGTCCAGGGAGTTGCCCGCCTCGTCGCGGATGTCCATCTGCACGCCGGGCAGCGGAAGACCCGCCCGGGTGCGCACCGCGTCGGTGATCCGCTCCTCGTCCCAGTCACGCATGTGTTCCTTCGGCCAGGCCAGGCTGGCCAGTGGCGAGGTTTCGGTCATGCCCCACACCTGCACCAACGGGATGCCGAAGTCGCGCCGGTAGCGTTCGATCAGGGCGCGTGGCGGACGGGCCCCGCCGCACAGCAGATGTCGCAGTTCGGGCAGCCCGCCGCGGGCGGCGATCTCGTCGGCGACCGCCATCCAGATGGTGGGCACGCCTGCGGCGACCGTGACCCGCTCGGCGGCCATCAGCTCGACCAGCGCCGCGGGATCCAGCGACCCGCTGAGGAACACCTGCTTGGCACCGTAGGGAGTGGCGGTGTAAGGGACGCCCCAGGCATTGGCGTGAAACATCGGCACGACCGGCAGCACGCAGTCACCGGGACCGATCGACATGGCGGCCTGCGAGGACGCGGCGATGGCGTGCAGCACGGTCGAACGATGGGTGTAGATCACGCCCTTGGGGCGTCCGGTGGTGCCGGAGGTGTAGCACAGACCGAGCGGCGACCGTTCGTCGATGTCGCGGGGGGCGTATGCGTCCGGCAGGCCGGCGATCAGCTCCTCGTACGCCACCACCCCCGGCAGCGCGGTGTCGGGCACCTTGTCGCCGAGCACGACGATGTGCCGCACGCCGGCGAGGCCGCCCCGTTCGTGCACCTTCTCCAGGAGGGGCAGCAGATCGGGATCGGCCAGGACGGCGCGGTCGTCCGCGTGGCCGATGACGTAGGCCAGGTCCTCGGGGGAGAGCCTCAGGTTCAGGGTGTGCAGGACGCGCCCGGTGCAGGGCACGGCCCAGTAGGCCTCCAGGTGCCGGTAGCCGTTCCAGGCGAGGGTCGCCACCCGGTCACCCGGCGCCAGACCGAGGGCGTCCAGAGCGTGCATCAACTGCTGGGCGCGGCGCGCGAATTCGGCGTACGTGTAACGGTGCACACGGCCGTCGGGAAGGCGCGTCACGACCTCGGTGTCGGGGAAGTAGCGCGGGGCGTGGCCGAACAGCAGCCAGGTATTGAGCGGTGTCTCCATCATCGCCATGGCGCACATCGTCACCGCGGTGCGGAACCGTAGCGACGGAGGAAGTCTCCACACCCTCCCGCACCTCAATGGAGCATGTACCCACACCGGCGACGGACGCCGCGACGCGCAGAGGGAGAAAACCCACACCCTCGCAGGGTCACCTTGTGGAGATTCTCTCCGTAGCCGCCGCTCATGGCCGAACTTAACGTCTGCCCCACATCGGCATCCGCCGGTGCATCCCCTGCGCATCCGAGGCGTCATGAGACAACCGCGCGCCATTTTGGTCACGCAAGGCCTGTCCAAGGAGTTCCAGGGATTCCGCGCCGTCAGCGCGGTGGACCTGAGCGTCGCCGAGGGCACGGTCCACGCGCTCGTCGGCCCCAACGGAGCGGGAAAGACAACCCTGTTCAACCTGCTGACCGGATTTCTCAAGCCGACCGCAGGGCGCATCACCTTCGACGGACACGACATCACCGGACAGCCGCCGGAGCGTATCGCCGGCCTCGGCGTCGCCCGCTCCTTCCAGGTCACCAGCCTCTTCGAGCAGATGACGGCGAGGGAGCACGTCGAGCTCGCGCTGCAGTCCGGCACCGGTCTCGGCCGCCGGTTCTGGCGCACGGACACACTGATGCGCCGCTTCTCCGGCCGGGCCTTGGAACTCCTTGGCGACGTGGGGCTCGCGCACCTCGCCGACCGGCCCGCCGGACACCTTCCCTACGGACAAAAACGCGCCCTGGAACTGGCCCTCGCCCTCGCCCTGGACCCCGCGCTGCTGCTGCTCGACGAGCCGACGGCCGGCATGGGACTGGAGGACATCGACCGCACCGTCGCCCTCGTCGACCAGATTCGCGAGGGACGCACCGTGGTGATGGTCGAGCACAACATGAGCGTCGTCGGCTCGCTCGCCGACACCGTCACGGTCCTGCAACGGGGCGAGGTACTCGTGGAAGGCCCCTACGACCGGGTCAAGACCGATCCACGGGTCGTCGAGGCGTACTTGGGGGCCGACGTTGCTTGAGATCAAGGGCCTCGGCGCCCGGTACGGCGAGGCCACGGCCCTGGACGAGGTATCCCTGCACGTCGACGAGGGTGAGGTCGTCACCCTCGTCGGCCGCAACGGCGCGGGCAAGACCACCCTGCTGCGTTGCGCCATGGGCCTGCGCCGTGACATGACGGGCCGGGTGGCACTGGCGGGCCGGGACATCACGGCGGCGCCCCCGCACCGCAGGGCCCGGCTCGGTCTCGGCTACGTGCCCGATGACCGAGGCATCTACGCGGGCCTGTCCGTCGAGGAGAACCTGACCCTGCCGCCGGCCGCCCCGCGCTCCGCGTGGCCGCTGACCCGGATCTACGAGGCCTTCCCGGTGCTCGCGGCGCGCCGCCGCTTCCCCGGCGGCAAGCTCTCCGGCGGTGAACAGCAGATGCTCGCACTCGCCCGGGTCCTGCGCGCCGGCGCACGCGTGCTGCTGTGCGACGAGCCGACGGAAGGCCTTGCCCCGGTGATCGTGCAGCAGATCGGCGAGATTCTGCGCGGGGCCAAGGAGCACGGGGTGTCGGTGTTGCTCGTGGAGCAGAACCTGCGCTTCGCCTCCACCGTCGCCGACCGCCACTACCTCCTCGCGCAGGGCCGCGTCGTCGAATCGCTCGACAACACCGAAGTACGCCGGCGCGAGGGCGAACTCCTTGCCTATCTCGGACTGTGACACCCCGTCACCTCCGCTCATTCGGGACGTACGCATCAGGAGGATGCAATGAAGCACAGGCTGTCGACGGTCGTGGCCACAGCCGCCGCGGGGGCACTGCTCGCGGGCTGCGGGGGCGGCGGACCGAGCTCGGGCGGCGGGAAGATCAGTGATGACAAGATCGTGCTCGGCGTGCTCACCGACCTGTCCGGCGTGTACGCGGACATCGCGGGACCGAACTCGGTACAGGCAGTGCAGATGGCCGTCGACGACTTCAAGAAGAAGTACGGCGACAAGGCGGTCACCCAGAACATCGAGGTCATCAAGGCCGACCACCAGAACAAGCCCGAGATAGCCAACACCCAGGCCCGGGAGATGTACGACCGCAAGCAGGCCGACGCGCTCTTCGACGTGCCGACCTCGTCGGCGGCGCTCGCCGTGCAGACCGTCGCCGGCCAGGCCAAGAAGCTGTACTTCAACACCGGGGCCGCCACGACTGAACTCGCGGGCAAGACCTGCAATCCGTACACCTACGAATGGGCCTACGACACCTACATGCTGGCGCACGGCACCGGATCCGCGGTCACCGCACAGGGCGGCAAGAACTGGTACACGATCTACCCGGACTACGCCTTCGGCCAGGACATGCAGAAGAAGTTCGAGACAGCCATCACGGGCGCGGGCGGCACCATCGTCGCCAAGGACCCCACGCCGTTCCCCAGCGACAACTACTCCACCTTCCTGCTCAAGGCCCCGCGCCTGAAGCCGAAGCCGAACGTCCTCGGAGCCCTCCAGGCCGGCGGTGATCTGGCCAACGTCGTGAAGCAGTACGAGCAGTTCAAGCTGAAGGACAAGGGCATCGAGCTGGCCATCGGCCTGCTCTTCGACAGCGACATCAAGGCCATCGGCGCGGACAAACTGGCCGGCACGACGTTCACCACCGCCTGGTTCTGGAACGTCGACCCCAAGGCACAGGCCTGGGCCGACCGGTTCAAGGAACGCACAGGACAGCGGCCCACCTTCGTCCAGGCGGCGGACTACTCGGCAGCGACGCACTATCTCGAGGCTGCGCAGAAAGCCGGCAGCGACAAGGCGGCCGACGTCTCGAAGGAACTGGACGGCACCAAGTTCAGCGACTTCTTCGCCCACAACGCCACCATCCGTGCCGAAGACCACCGGATCGTCCATGACGCCTACCTGGCCAAGGTCAAGGACCCTGCCAAGGCGAGCGAGCCCGGCGACTACACCGAGCGCGTCAAGACCATCCCCGCGGCCGAGGCATTCGACAAGCCTTCCCCCGACTGCCACCTCAGCTGACCACCAGGGCCCGGTGGCCGCCCGCTGCTCGACACAGCCCGACGGGCAGGCCGCCGGCCGAAGACGGGACCCACCCATGACCTCGTTCCTCCAACAGGCCTTCAACGGGCTGGTCAGCGGTAGCTTCTACGCCCTGCTCGCACTCGGCCTCGCTGTCATCTTCGGCATGCTGCGCGTGGTGAACTTCGCCCACGGCGCCCTCTACATGCTCGGCGCGTTCGGCGCGGTCGCCCTCGCCGACACCACAGGGCTCGGCTTCTGGTGGGCCCTGCTGCTCGTCCCCCTCGCCCTCGCCCTCACCGGCACCCTGCTCGAACGACTGCTGATCCGCCGCCTGACAGCTCTCGACCCCCTCTACAACTTCCTGCTCACCTTCGGCATCGCACTGGTCTGCCAGGACCTGCTGCGCATGAAGTACGGCGCACACTCCCAGCCCTACGAGCGCGGTCCCTTCACCGGCTCGATGGACCTGGGCCTGTTCGACTTCCCGCGCTACCAGGTGTTCGTCCTGGCCGTCTCGGTCACCCTCTGCCTGGCCGTGTGGCTGCTGCTCACCCATACCCGGATCGGGACCATCGTGCGGGCGGCCACCGAACGCCCCGAGCTCACCCGGGCGTTCGGTATCGACACCGGGCGCTGGGTCACGCCGGTCTTCGGCTTCGGTGTCGGGCTCGCGGCTCTGGCCGGGGTGCTCGCCGCACCCATGCGGGCGGTCAACACCGGCATGGGCAGCGACCTGATCATCACGGTGTTCGCGGTCGTCGTCATCGGCGGACTCGGCTCCGTCTTCGGCTCGGTGCTCGCCGGTTTCACGATCGGCATGCTCCAGGCGCTCGGCAACCTTTACGTCCCCGTCCTTTCCCAGACCTCGGTCTATCTGCTGATGGCCGTCGTGCTGCTGGTCCGGCCCGCCGGACTGTTCGGCAAGGAGGAGCCCGCATGATCCTCGCCCTCCTCGACAAGCTGCACGGCCGCCCGGTCTGGATCCGGTGGGGCCTGTTCGCCGCTGGGCTGCTCGTCGCGCTCGGCCTGCCGTGGAGCCTGTATCCGCCGGTCGCCACGGACATCCTGTGCTGGGGACTGTTCGCTGTCGCCTTCGATCTGCTGCTCGGTCACGCCGGGCTGTTGTCCTTCGGGCACGCGGCGTTCTGGGGCAGCTCGGCGTACGTCACCGGACTGATCGCCCTGCACAGCGGACTGCCGTTCTATGTGGCCGTCCTGGGTGGCGCCGGCGCCGCCGCGCTGCTCGCCCTGCCCATCGGGTTTCTGGCGGTCAGGCGCAGCGGCATCTACTTTGCCATGGTCACCCTGGCCTTCGCGCAGATGGTGTACTTCATCGCCAACCAGTGGGGCGATGTCACGGGCGGCGAGAACGGTCTGCAGGGAATCCCGCGCGACCTGCCGGGCTTCGATCTGTCGGACTCGTTCGTCTTCTACTACGCGGCCCTGCCGGTGGTGCTGCTCGGCCTCGCCGCGGCCTGGAGGATCGCCCACTCGCCCTTCGGCCGGGTCATCGCCGCCGTGCGCGACAATCCCGCCCGTGCCCGTGCCCTGGGCTATCCCGCCGACCGCTACAAGCTCGTCGTCTTCACCGTCTCCGCGTTCCTGTCCGGCCTCGCGGGCGGACTGTACGCGGTCAACCACGGGTTCGCCTCACTGCAGGAGGTGTACTGGACGACCTCCGGCAAGGTGGTCGTGATGACGGTCCTGGGCGGCATGGGCACGCTGTGGGGGAGCCTGCTGGGAGCCGGCGCCATCGTCCGCCTGGAGGACTGGCTGTCCACCTCCGGCTTCGAGGAGACCGGCCTGGTCACCGGCGGCGTCTTCATCGTTGTCGTCCTGCTGTTCCGCCGAGGAGTGTGGGGCACCCTCGCGCACGCGCTTCGCCCCCGTTCCGGGTCCTCGACACCCGACCCGGAACCACACCTGGAACACGACCACGGCGACGCGTCGCAGCCGGTGTCGCCGTAGATCTGTGCAGACCAGGCCGGGACGGCGAACATCACAGGCGGGAACGCGTACCGGAACACCCAGGAGGCACCCGTGCACTCGACGACCACACGCAGTCGGGCCGAAGTGGAGCCTACGGCACGGCTGCTGCGCCTGTTGCGCGAAGACGCCGCGCACAGCGAGTACGAAGCCCTCCTCGAGCGATGCCCGGAGCAGGACCGGCCCTGGCTGGCTCCGCTGGTCGACGACGCCCTGCAGGTTCGCACACGCCTGGAGGAGCGTCGGCGTCGGGAGGCCGAGCTTGGTGCGCTCTACGAGACCGCGGGTGACCTGTCCTCACTGCGTGACCTGGAGGCCGTGCTCCAGGCCATCGTCCGTCGGGCTCACGGCCTGCTCGGCACCGATGTGGCCTATCTGATGCTCAACGACAGCCAACGCGGAGACACCTACATGCGGGTCACCGACGGAATCCGCACGGACGCGTTCAAACAGACCCGGCTCGCCATGGGCGCAGGCCTCGGCGGGCTCGTGGCCAAGACAGCGGTTCCCTACAACACCCCCGACTACTTCGCCGACCTGCGCTTCGAGCACAGCATCGACGACGTCGTACGCGGTGAGGGGCTGATCTCCATCCAGGGAGTGCCCCTCAAACTCGGCGAGAACGTCATCGGCGTCCTGTTCGCCGCCAACCGCCGGGTCCGCCCCTTCTCCGACCACGAAGTGGCCCTGCTGGTTTCGCTCGCCAACCACGCCGCCATCGCCATCGAGAACGCCACCCTCTTCCAGGACGTCCGCAGAGCCGTCGACGAACTCACCGAAGCCAACAGCGTCATCCGCGCCCACAGCGAGTCGATCGAGCGCGCCGCCGCCCTGCACGAGCGGCTCACCACCATCGTTCTCGACGGCGGCGGGATGGCCGACGTGGCGCAGACCCTCGCCGAAGTCCTCGGCGGCAGCATCCTCGTCCTGGACCCCCGCGGCCGCACCATGGCCGCCGCCGGCGACGATCCGTTGGTCGAACAGGCCCGCAGCCAAGGAACGCTCCCGGATCCGTGCCCCGCCGCCCACGCCGTCCGTGACGCCCGGGTGCTGAGCACGGACGCCCGCCGCACCCGCCGTATCCCGGCGGGCGCCGACGGATCCGCCGCCTGCGCCACCCCCATCGTCGCCGGCAGCGAACTCCTGGGCGTACTGCTGCTCGTGCGCGACCACCTGGACGCCTCAGGCGTACGTTCCCTGGAGCGCGCGGCGCTTGTCACCGCGCTGATGCTGCTCAGCGAACGCACCGTCGCCGAGGCCGAGCACCGGCTGCGCGGCGAGATCCTCGAGGACCTCCTCGGCTCCCCCCATCGGGATCGGGACGGCCTGCGGCGCCGGGCCACCCTGATGGGCCTCGACCTCCTCAGCCCGCACACGGTGTTCGCCGCCCGCTGCCGCGACAGCACCCACCGGCGACGCATCGCGGACGCCGCCGCCTCGTACGCCGCCCATGCCCGGGGTCTCGCGGGCGAATACCGGGGCGACACCGTCGTCCTCCTGCCACAGGACCCGGACCCGGACGAGGCCGCCCGCAGCTTGGCCGACCACTTGTCGCGGGCCGTGGACAGCCCGGTCACGGTCGGCGCCGCGACGGCCGCGCCCGGGGTCGACGCCATCGTCGAAGCACACCACGACGCGGCCCGCTGCCTGGATGTCCTGCTCGCGCTCGACCGCGACGGAGAGGGCGCATCTCCCAGCCAACTCGGTGTCTACGGCCTGCTGTTCCACCAGACGGGCCGCGACGAGCTGCATCGCTTCGTGCGCCGCACCATCGGCCCCGTCCTCGACTACGACACCGCACGCGGCGGCGAGCTCGCCCGCACCCTGCTCACTTACTTCGCCTGCGACACAGGCCTTGGCCGCACAGCTGCCGAGCTCTACATCCACGTCAACACCCTCTACCAGCGCATCGATCGCGTCACCGCGCTGCTCGGCCCGCACTGGCGCCATGGCGACCAGGCGTTGCAGGTCCACCTCGCTCTCAAGATTCATACGGTGCTGGCCGCCGCGTGATCAATGCTCGACGCGGACCTTGTCGATCGGATGGCCGGGGGCGCAATCTGCTCGGCCTGGTCGTCTTCCTGCAGCAGTCGGGACGAAGGGCGTCGTCAAGACATGAGTTGAGTGTCGGGTGGCAGTCAGATCAGGTTCTCCACCGATCGGGGGAGTGACCACGCCTGACGATGACGCCGGCTTGTCGCGGCTCGTACCCCTCTGGCCAGGTGATTGCTTCATTGGCCACTGCACCGTCGAGTCGTGCGCCGTCAATGAGTTGTGGGAGCTGATGCTCTCGTTCCTCCTCTGCGGGACGCTACCGCTCACGCTGGCTGGTGTCGGCGTGGACGGACCGTACTCAGTGCGGCGAACTAGCCCGGCATCGGGGCTAGTTCACCCGCGGTGATCGCTGCCGGGCTGCGGGCCCCGGCCCGGCAGGGGCGGCGAGCAGCGGTCCTCAGTCGATGACGCACCAACGTCTGCCTGCGGCACGGCCGTTGGATCGGCCGCCACGGACAACAGCTCGACCTGAACGCCGTCCCGGAGGCGATCCGAGCACAGTGGCACCACTACAACCTCGTCCGCCGCCACGGACAGCGGATCGTCACCTACGCGCTGGCCGAAGCCACCAGCATCTGTTTCCGCTGGTGGGACAGCAACCGATACGACCGGCGATGGCGGCATCGCATGTCCGCGCTCAGCTGCCCGGGATGGCACGCCTTCAAGGACGACATCGAGCTCGTCGCTTGCACTTACCCGGACATCGTTGCTCTCGCCGGGCTTTTCGCCTCCCCGCACCTGCGGTTCCTTCCCTTCACCGGCAAGGACCAGGACCTGCGGCGGTTCCTCCGGGAAGTCCATGACCGGGCCGCCCCTGGCTACAGCGTCGAAGGCGCCGGCGCACGTGACCCGCTGATCCGCTGGATCGAGGAGGAACCCTACGACCGCAGCCCGCCGATCTATCCCTGGAACCCTCCGGACCGTTCCGACCGTGAGGAGGTGAGCACGCCATGACGACCACGTCCTCCCTGCGGCGGACGCCGCAGGCCCCGGCCGTCGTCGGCTATGTCCGCGCGGCCGCGAACCAGAGCCCGGCCCCGCAGATCAGCACGCTCATGCGAGCTGGCGTCGCCGAGGAGTCCATCTACATCGAGCACGCGAACGGCCACAAAACCGCGGGGCCCGAGCGGGACTTGCTGCTGCCCCAACTTCGCTCCGGCGACACCATCACGGTCACCCGGCTCGACCGGCTCTTCTACTCCGTCCAAAACCTCATCGTCGTCGGCACCGATCTACGCGACCGCGGCATCCGCATCCACGCCGTCGAGCAGCACATCGACAGCAACACCCTCGAAGGCCGCGACTTCTTCGGCATGATGTCCGTCTTCGCCAGCCTGCACCTCATATTCGTACGCGCTGCCACCAACGACGGCCTCGCAGCAGCCCGGGCCCGCGGCAAGACCGGCGGGCGACGGCCACTGCTCACTCCTGAACAGGCTGAGTAGGCACAACAGCTCTATGACTCCGGCGCCTCCATCCCGGAACTCGCCCAGACCTTCAACACCGCACGCTCCACCATCTATCGCTACATCACTCCTAAGAGGGTGTCTCACGTGGCAAGTTTCGCGAGCTTCTTGTAGCAGGTCAGGGCGGCGGCCATGGTCAGGCCTCGGCTCCGCCAGTCGTTGCGGACCACGTACGGGATCTTGAGAGCACGAGCAGCCCATGGCAGGCTCATGCCGCATGATCGATGAATTCGCGAAAGACAATCTGCACGGGAGATTGCGGCGGGACCGCAAGGCGCTGCTCTGGAAACTCGACGGCTTGTCCGAATACGACGCCCGCCGACCTTTGACAGCGACCGGGACCAACCTCCTCGGCCTGATCAAACACGTGGCCACCGTCGAGGCCAGGTACTTCGGCGAGGTCTTCGACCGCCCTTCCCCGGAACCGCTGCCCCGATGGCAGGACTACAACGGCAGCGATCTGTGGGCGACCGAGGACGAGACCCGCGATCAGATCATCGGGTTCTACCGGCGCACGTGGGAACACTCGGACGCGACGATCAACGAGCTTCCCCTCGACGCCCCCGGCCACGTGCCGTGGTGGCCGGAGCCTTATCCCAACACGAACCTGTTCGCCGTCATGGTCCATGTCCTCGGCGAGTCCATCCGGCATGCCGGGCACGCCGATATCCTGCGCGAGGGCCTCGACGGCCGGACCGGGGTGCGCGCCGAACACGAGAAGCAGATCGACGAGGAAGCCCGTGCAGCCTACTGCGCGAAGATCGAGCAGGCCGCCAGGTCGGCCGCACCAATCAAGGCTTAGAGGCAATGCCGTTGCGTTATTGGTCTGTGGGTTGGGGTCGTTTGATGAGGATGGCTTGGGTGCCGGTGTGGGTCGGCTGGGGCCAGGCGTGGCGTTCGGGCCGCTTGAGCCGGTAGTTGGACATCTTGCGTTTCACGACACGGGGCTGGCTTCGGGGGCGTCTGGCGGGCAGGAGTCTTTCCAGGAGGTCCTCCTGAAGTAATCGCAGTGCTTTGACCAGGAGGTCAGGGGGAGAGCTGCCCGGCGTGACGGTCACACTGCGGCGGGCGGAGCGCAGGGTTTCGGTGAAGGAGATGCGGTCAGGGTCGAGTTGGCGGGTGGCAGCGGTTCTCAGCATCAACTCCCGCAGAGCATGGTGGACCAGGAGGTGGGCCCAGATCTGCTGGAGGACACCGTCAGGGGTCTTGCTGCTGAGCGCGACCCGCGCGCCGCGCTGCTGGGTTTTGATCTCGGCGAAGACCGATTCGATCTCCCAGCGTTCGCGGTAGAGCGTGGCCAGCTGCCGGGCCGGATAGCGGCGGGCGTCCAGGAGGCTGATGACCAGGCGGTAGTCCTCGGCCGCAGGTTCCGTCAGCGGTGTCTTTGAGTTGGTAGGCCAGGACGCGGACCTGGACCGGATCCCGGCGGGCCGGGTCGGTGGAGGCATGGATGTGGGAGAGCCATGATCCGTCACGAAGTTGCTTGTCGAGGGGCAGGATGCGGTTGGCGGGCACCCGCCACAGCAGTTGGGCTCCGGTGCTGGTGAACGCCTGCCACAGCGGGACGCCGAGGAACTCACGATCGGCCAGGACGAGCTGGCCCTGGCCGCAGGAACGGGGCAGGCGGCCGACCAGGGTGACTTCCCCGGTGCGGCAGCCGGCGAGTTCTGCGTCCAGCACCGCGTGACTGCCCACTTCCACCAGGGCAGCCATCCGCACCTGGACGAACGCGCTTTTCTTCGTCCCGCGGCCGTTTCCCGGACGCCCGAAGGCGGCCTCGTTCGCTTCGGTGTCGGCAACATCCCAGCACGTTCCATCGACGGCCAGCAGCCGCAGTCCCCGCCAGAACGCCCCGGGTGTCGCCTCGGTGGCCATCGGCTTCGCGGTCGCTGCGAACAGCACCTGCAGCGGCTCGGATCCCAGCCGCTGCCGGGCCCTGAACAGCGAGGACTTCGCCGGAACATGCCAGTCACCGAGCAGCCCCAAACCCCGCAGTCCCTCGACGAGGTGCCGCATCACTTCCAGATACGGAGCAGGCGAGAAAAGAGCCAGCCCCAACACGAAATACACCACTAGCCGTGTGGGAAGCAGCCGCCTACGCTGCTCTGAACGTCCGCACGCGGCCACCACCCGGTCGACCAACCCTGGCGGATACACCCAGGTCAACAGGCCAAGACCCGATAAGTCAGACACAGTCGCAGCCACCCGAACCACCCCCCGGGACCCACTGCCAAGCAGCCTACGCTCACTTCGTGACGGTCAGCGGTGCGGCGGCTGGATGGATACATAGCAGCTCAGGAGCCGGACGAGGCACGCCCTGCGGACCCACCGGAGAGCACACCTGGTGCGGGCTGCTCCCGGCGTCACCGGCTGGGCGTCGGCTCTGTTTGGCGGTTCCGGTGACGCACAGGGGCATTCGCCAGCCTGGCGGGGCGAGCCGGGGGCGACGTTTGCCGCGGCCCGCCCCGGCCACTCGTCCTATATGGGCGATACCAGGGCAAAGAAGAACATACTGCCTACCGCGTTGGATGCCGTCGAAGATCAGGAGTGGTTGGACAGCTTGGCGACCACCCTACGTATGGTCGTTCGTGCGGTCCCCCTGGGCGGGGGCCGGGACGTACTGCGCGGGCTCTGGCTAGGGCATCCCGTACATCCGGCGCTGGTGCAGTTGCCGATCGGGGCCTGGACGGCGGCGGGCATCCTCGACCTGCTGCCCGGGGAAAGCCGGGCAGCGCGCCGTTTGGTAGCGGTGGGCCTGGTCGGCGCGGCGCCTGCCGCCGCAGCCGGATGGGTGGACTGGGCGGATCAGCCACCCCGCCAGGCACGCACCGGGCTCTTCCACGCGGCGGCCAACCTCGTAGCCGTCGTGGCGTACGCCGGCTCTCTGGTGGCGCGCTGCAAGGGGCGTACCGGACTCGGCCGCGTGCTGGGATTCGGTGGCATGGCCGCTGCCACCACGGGCGGCGTAGTCGGCGGTCACCTCGCTTACCGGCAGGCAGCCGGAGTCAACCATGCCGCAGCGGTACCCGTTCTCGTCGATCCGGCTTGGCGCGATGTGGGAGTAGTACACGAATTCCCCGTCGACATTCCCGTACGACGCATGGCGGGTGAGGTGCCAGTCCTGGTGGTGCGGAAGACAAACGGACAGTGGCACGCCCTTGCCGATCGTTGCAGTCACATGGGCGGTCCGCTCCATGAGGGCAAAATCGTCGCGGACTGCATCGAATGCCCCTGGCACGGCAGCCAGTTCCGGCTCGCCGACGGCGAAAACATCCACGGGCCGGCGACCGCTCCTCAGCCCTGCTTCGAATGCCGCCCCTCGTCAAACGGCCACGTCGAAGTCCGTCTCGCCAAGAACTGAGCCACAAGGAGATGCCCCCATGCGCCCTGATGTCCTAGGGATCTACCTCAACGACCACCTCGCCGGTTCCACCACCGGGAAACTGCTCTCCCAACACTTGGCTGAGGAAATGCGCTCCACGCCGCACGGCAGCGACCTGCGCCGTGTCGCGGACGAGGTCGCAGAGGACCGTCAGCACCTTCTCGACGTGATGTCGTTGCTCGGTGTGCCGGCACGACGGCACAAGTTCTACGCGGGGTGGCTGGCCGAAAAATTGCGTCTGCTCAAGCTGAACGGGCGCATCGTGCGCCGCTCTCACCTGAGTACGATCATCGAGCTTGAAACGCTGCGTCTGGGCATCGAAGGGAAGAGCCTGCTCTGGCAGACCCTGCTGCGGCTGACGCCCGCACGCGGATTGGACGAGGCGCGGCTGAAAGACCTGGTCCGCCGCGCGATGGACCAGGCCGAGATGGTCGAAGCCGCGCGCCGCGGAACGGTCGGCGTCGTCTTTCGCTGAGCGTTTGCACCAGAAGCAGGGGATGGGAAGCGGAACTCGACGATCTCTTCAGCGGGTGGCGCACCGGTTCTCCCGCATCGAACCGCACCGCAGGATGCGGGACTGCGTCTGCTGTCTGCTGGGGCCGGTGGGCCGCAGACGAATTCGGATGGTGCCGCAGACGAATTCGGATGGTGTGGCAGGCTGTCCGTCGCCGTGAACAGTTGAACCGGCAAGGAAATCAGGCCGAACGTCAGAGTCCCGTTCCACACGGCACGTGCCATGCCACGGTCAGCTCCTCCCACGTCCCATGCGCTGTCTTGGTAGTGGCTTGCCGGCTCCGGCTGGGGCTATGTATTGGGCGTCGCTGCACTGATCTCGCCGAGCGCCGACTCAGGGTCACGTTCGATGGCCAGGTCTCCCAGAGAGACAATGCCGACGGGATGGCCGTGGTCAACGACCGGGATGCGGCGGACGGCGTGCTCACGCATCAGCGTGATCGCGAGGTCGAGGTTTTCGTCGGGGCTCACCGTGACGAGATCGTCGCTGCAGGCGCTGGTGACGGTGGTTTCATCCGGGTCCGCGCCGTCCGCGAGCGCGCGGACCACGAGATCGCGGTCGCTCACCAGGCCGCGGAGATGGCCTTCCTCCGTCACGAGGACGGCCCCGACGTTCTGATCGCGCATCATCCGGGCCACGGATGTCACCGACGCCAGCGGCCCCACCGTCACAGGCGAGGCGGTCATGATGTCGCGCACCCGTTGGGTCATGTCGAGTCCCTCCTCTTCGGGGGACGGTGCCGCTCACCGCCGCTTCAGGCGCCGACCGAGTACCCACGGAGAGCCGAGAGCACCGTGCAGGGCCACTAGTCAGAAATGCCGGACATACGTGCGGACGCGCGCGATCAGCGGTGGGAGGAACGGTGACATCACCGTTGCCCCGGCCGCGGCGGACAGGGCGATGCTCCACGCGATCGGGCCAAGGGGCGTGCAGCCGAAGAACTGGCTCAGGACCGGGGTCTGGACGACGGCCGCCAATGCGGCCAGAGAGCCGAGCGAGGAGATGACGATCGCTGTGCTGCGGCCCCCGACCAGGAGGGTCTGGCCGAGCTGCGCGCCGACGAGCGCCACCAGGGCGACGGTGCGGGCGCGGGTGGCACGGCCGGTGAACCGCGCGGCCAGCCAGCCGGCCGTAGCGCCCAGGGCGGTGGCCACCGCCCGGCACATCATCTCCTCGGTCAGAGCCGTGCCGAGCGAGACTTCGGGTCCCTCGCGGACCATGCGCTCGGCAGCCTCCGGCTGCGGCGGGCGCAGGGCGACGGCCATGGCCGGGGCGAGGTCGGTGAAGAGGTTGACCAGCAGGAGCTGGCGGGCCGTCAAGGGCGAGGTCCCGGTGGCAGCCGCACCGAGGAGGGTGAAGGCGATCTCGCCGAGATTACCGCCGACCAGGATCGCCAGGGCCTGCCGTACGGAAGCCCACATCGCGCGGCCCTCCACGAGCGCGGCGAGCACCGTCTCCAGCCGGTCGTCCGTGACGACGAGGTCGGCCGCCGCACGCGCGGCAGGGGTGGCCCGCGTACCGAACGCGATCCCGATGTCAGCGAGCCGGATGGCGGGCGCGTCGTTGGCGCCGTCGCCGGTCATCGCCACCGTGCGGCCCAGGCGCTGGAACGCCTGCACCACGCGGACCTTGTGCACGGGGGTGCCGCGGGCGACGACACCGACGTCGGGCAGCAGCTTGTCTAGGCCGCGGTCGTCCAGGTCGTCAAGCTCGGCTCCGGTCACCACCCGTCTGCCGTCCAGGACGCCCAGTTCGCGGGCCATCGACTCGGCAGTGCCCGGGTGGTCTCCGGTGATCATCACGATATGCACCCCGGCGTCCGCGAGTCGGCGCACCGCGTCGCGGGCGGTGCCGCGCACCCGGTCGGCGAACGCGAGAAAGCCGAGGAAGTCGAGGCGGTCCACTGCCTCGTCGCTGAGCTTGCCGCCGGGTGCGTCTCGGAGTTCGGCGACCGCGAGGATCCGATGGCCCTGGGCGGCCAGCTTCTCGCTCGCCGTGAGGATGGCCCTCCTGCCCTTGCGGTCCAGGCGTCGGCCACCGCGGGTGGCACAGCGCTCCACGACCTCCTCCGGTGCCCCTTTCACCGACAGGATCCGATGCTCGCCGCAGCGGCCTCGCGTCGCGTGGAAGCCACGGCTGGGTTCGAACGGCAGGCTGGACGTGCGCCGCCAGCCCGATGCGGCCGTGGTACGGCTCACTCGCGCCTCCTGCGCTCCGTCGGTGACCGCGCCGTCGGTGGCGTGTTCCAGTTCCCCGCCGTTGTGCGGGCGTGGTGTTGCCCGCAGCGCCGCGGCGAGGACGGCGCGCTGCTCGTCCTCAAGCCGTTCGAGGGGGCGGCTGTGGCCGTCGGCGGCGACGGCCACGAGGGAGATCCGCCCCTGGGTGAGGGTTCCCGTTTTGTCGAAGCACAGGACGTCGGTGCGGCCGGCCGCCTCGATGGTTCGGGGGTGTCGCAGCAGGGCTCCGCGTGTGGAAAGCCTTCGGGCGGAGGCGAGTTGGGAGGCGGAGACCAGAAACGGTAGTCCTTCGGGCACGCTGGCCACGGCCAGACCGACACCCGCCCCGACCGTGTCCCGTGCGGGGCGCCCGCGCAGCATGCCCGCCGCCACCACGGCAGCGGCCGAACCGAGGGCCACCGGCAGCGTGGTACGGGTGATCCGGGCCAGTCGGCGTTCGACCCCGGCGGCGGGCGCCGCGCCCCGTCCACCTGCTGCGGCGCGGCCCGCCTCGGTGGCCGTGCCGGTCGCGACGACGACCGCGCGGCCGCGGCCGGCGGCCACGGTGGTCCCCTCGTAGACCATGGACGTACGGTCTCCGAGGTTCGAGGCCAGAACGGGGGCCACGCTCTTGGCCACCGGCAGCGACTCGCCGGTCAGCGCGGATTCGTCGACTTCCAGCTGGTGCGCCTCCAGCAGGCGTCCGTCGGCCGGCACCACGTCACCCGGGTTCAGGTTCACCACGTCGCCCACGGCCAGTTCCTCGGCGGGGGCGATGGTGTCCTGCCCGTCCCGCACCACGTTGGCCATGACGGCAGACTCTCGCCGCAGCTGAGCGACGGCCCGGTCGGTCCGATACCGCTGGAAGCCGCCGAAGAGCCCGGACAGAGCGGTGACCGCCATGATGACGACGGCGTCGAGGACGGCACCCACCGACGCCGACATGGCCGCCCCAACGCCAAGGACGGGCGTCAGCGGGTTCGCCATCTCGGACAGATAGGCCCGGCCGAGCGATGATTGCGGTGCCGCTTCGCCGGTGGTCGTGGCCCGTGCCCGCGCCTCTTCGGCCGTGAGACCGTCGCTGCTGCCACCTGCCCTGGCGAGCACGGTGGCCGGGTCCATGGCATGCCACGGGTGCCGCGGCGTGGGCGGTGGCGAGGGGCGTCGCAGCAGCCGTATTGCCGCCCAGACACCGGCCGCGGTGCCCAGCGCGGCCGCCGCATTGAACGCCGTCACGCCCCGGGCGGCCGGGCGCCGCGCCCGTCCCGCCAGCACCGCCGTCGCGCCGACCACGGCCGCCGCCTGGGCGAGCCGCACGCCCACGCGCGCGGTCTCCCGGGCGGTGCGACAGGCCTCAACGATCATCACGGCCGACGCGGGATCGCCGTCCAGGTACAGGTCTGCGCCCCAGGGCGGTGCGCCCTGCGGTTCGGCAAGGCCCACGCCGACATCGGCGGCCAGGAGCGCGCTCCGGTCACGCGAGAGCAGCAGCACGCCGTCGCCGTCGCGCTGCAGGGCCCGTACGGACTCGAGCAGCCGATCGCCGCCTCCCTCACTGACCGCGTCGGCCTCCCGCACGGACGCATCGGCAGTGTGCGCACCCGCGGCCACGACCTTGAGCCCGGCAGCGTGAGCGGCCGGGACGAAGGCGCTCGCGACGTCGTGCATCTCGGGCAGCACGGAGATCACGGCGATCAGGTGCTGTCCCTGCGCCAGGCCCAGCGCGAGCCGCGCGCCTTCCCGCCGCAGACGGTCCCGGGCCCGCTTCCCCGTACGTCCCTGCAACGTCAGACGCTCGACCGGACCCAGCACCCATTCCCCGTCCCGCTGCACGCGTTCCGGGGCGGAGTCGTCGAAGAGCCGGTGGGCAGTCGCGGCGAATTCACCCGCGGGCGCGTCTTCGTCGAGGACGACCAGATCGGCCAGCCGATGGGACCCGGTGGCGAGCGTGTTCGTGTCCAGCACCGCGGTGCCGATCCGGTCCAGCCTCCGCAGTGCCCCAGGGTCGGCCACAACGATTCCCCGGCGGGCCAGACCCCGGCCAAAAGCGCAGGCGAAGCCCTCGCGCGCAAGCAGCGGTGCTTTCGGGATCGCCGCAAGCGCCGCACCGGCTGCCCGCCCGGGGTGCCTGGTGACCAGCAACGATCCAGCGAACGACGACGCCGCCAGGGCGAGTGCCTGGTCGGCGTAGCGCTCGATCGGCCCCGGCTTCAGCGGCGCCTCGCGGGGAGGCGTCTCGGGCGCCGCGCGATGGGCCGCTGCTGCTGCGCTGCCTGCCAGGCGCGGCTCGGCCGCGGCCCAGGCGGCCGCCTCCGCATCGGCCTCCATCGCGCGCAGGGCATGCCGCAGAGTGTCCACGCCGACCCCGGCGAGACCGCCGGAGCCCGCCTGCCCCAGCGCGGAGAGCGAGGCCAGGAGCACTCCGGAGTTGTCGGTGCCGACTGCCTGCTCCACGACACACCGCAGCCGGGGGTGGGCGTCGACAAGCGGGGCGAGCGCCGCTATGCCCGCGGGGATGGGAGTGCAGCGCGTCAGACCGGCCAACGCCGCCAGGGGTGCGGCCGCCACGTGCAGGGCCATGGCCGAGGCGGAGCGGCGGCCCGTGCCACCAGACACAGGATGCTCGGGCAGCGGATGCGTGACGCCGTGCACTTCCTCCACCGCCTCGACCGCCTCGACCAGGGCGTCCGCGATCGTCCCGCTCTCAAGCGGACCCTCGGTACCGACGACAGCGTGACCGAGCACGGTATTCACCACCGCCCACTCCACCGAGGGCAGGGCGGCGAGGCGCCGCTCGACGTCCTCGGCCAGCTTCTTCGCAGCGGACTCCGGCAGATCGCCGAGGCTTAGACCCCGCACGGCAACGTGCGCGCGCCTTCCGAAGAACCGAACGCGGGCCCGGGCCTCGTCCTGCAGCGCACCGGCCGCGTAGGACACCACAGCCCGCAGCATTCCGCGTCCCGGCAGTGCCACAGCGCATCACCAGCTTCCTGTGGTCCGGCACTCACTTCACGTGCACGGTGAGGCCGGCATCCCGCATTTCCATGGCAACGCCTTCCCTGCACACGCGCCACCGGAAGCGCGCGAGAATTGAAGAGGCACACCACACCGACTCCGATGAAGGGAGGAGGGGGATGGGCAAGACAGCGGAGAAGACGCGACAGGAAACCCACCCGGGCGACGGCGCGGGTCTGCACCTTCACCTGCGCACACTGCATCCTCCGGTGCCGGTTCCGTACCTCACCAGGGAAGAGATGACCAGCACGGCCCGAGCGGCGACAACACGACTGCCCGGTACGCCCGCCGCCAAGGATCTCGTGTTCTACGGAGGCCTTGGAGCAATGGCCGTGGCGGGGGCTCTGGAATGGCCGGTCGCCCTGGCCGTCGGCGGAGCCACCTGGCTGGTACGCAGCGGACGGAAGGAGGAGAAGGCCCCAGATGCCCAGACATAGGCATCCAGGCGTGGGTGAATTCCGGCGCCCGAGCCGGTCGAACGGCATGGAGGGCCGCCGGACGAAACCACAACCCAATGGCGCGCGGTGGCGTGAGCGCTGCCGGGCGCCGCGGTGTTACGCGGCAGCCGGTGCGAAGGCGGTACGCAGAGAGCGTGAGTAAGCGGACCACAGCTGCCACACGAGGCGCAGGACGATCGCCTCAACGAGAGCAACGGTGATCTTTGTTGCCACGGCTGCCAGTATCTCGGCCATGTTGTCTGACTTTCTATACTCGGATACGGGTGTCTGAAACCAGACAATGCAGCCTTTTCCTGCACCGTGGGTGCTTCTCAGGCGTACTTTCGATAGCGCCCAGGTGAACATACGGTGGGTGGTCAAGGACTGGTTGCTGATCGGCACAAGGAGCCGCATCCGTCGGCATCGAGGAAGTTCGCCGGTCGCAGGTCGACGACGACGTCGGAGCGATTCCCCGGGTGTCACGGTGTATCAGGGCGGGACTCATAGCGCAGGCTGTGGAAATGACCGTTCTCCTCGCGCCCGGCAGGGTCGCCACCCAGCACCCGTACCGCCGCGATCGCATACTGCCGTTCCCGCTCGTCAGTGAAGAGGCGCTGTGGATAGCTGCGGGAGACATCAACGGTGGTGCGCAGACCGTGCGCAGCCAATCTCCGCACGATCGGGTGGTACGACACCGTCCGCAGCACGAACGCGCTGACCCATACCGGTCTGCGGGCACCGTCCAGCAGTGCCGTGAACGTTCGGGCAGTGATATAGCTGCCGCCGCCCGTCAGCGTGATGAGGCCGACCTCTGCGAGCGCGCGCCTCAGCCTGGGGCTGGGAGAGCCCTTTTCCAGGTCGTCGGTGAAGGCGGCGTCCAAGAGCCCCACCTCGAGCGCGTAGTGCACGGCGGGTGCCGCCACGTCCAGGCCGAACACCGGCACTGCGTCCGGTCGGCGCCGCTCGGCATAAAACACCTTGTCCCGCGCCGCCAGTTCTGCCGTCGACATTGCCTGGCGAGCAGGTGAGGTGTACCGCTCGTACATCTCCGCCAGCGTGACGTCGTGGTTGAGCAGCGCGGCGTTGATCCCGTACGAGCAGCACACGTCCAGCACCGCCGGACTGTGGGGGCGGCCGTCGTCGAGCGCGGCACGTTCGGTCGCGACTTGCCGGAAGACCGGCTGGGCGTGGTGCGGGATCTCGTACTCCAGCGGGGCCAGCCGCCTGAAATACGCGCGAGGGTCTGGCCGGTCGTAGATGTCGTCGAACCGCGATTTGCCGCCCGTCACACCCTCCACACCGCCCGAGCCCGACCCGGCCATGTCGTACTCCTCCTCGCATAACGCATCCGTCCCTCCATCATGTCCCGCCTCCCGTCCCCCGGGGATGTCTGCCGCACAGGGGGCGCCCAGGTGCACTCGATCGCTCTGCACCGCCAGTTGCATGTGCCGACCGCGGAACGTCTCGGCGCCGTAGCCGCCGGCCGGACTGCTCCGTTGACTGCGCTATCTGGTTGATCTGCTGGCGATCAGTTGGCGCGGGCATGAAGCAATTTGGCCCTGTGTCCAGGAATGCTGAGTTCACTGGCGCGCATCGGGACTTGATGGACGGCCGGGCGGATCTGCCGCGGGTCGGCACTGTGGTTGAGGGCTCGGTGGCGTCGCTGCCGTACATGGTGGTCGATGGGGCGAGCCGGGAGATCGAGCCGGTGAGCCGGTACCTGCGGGATCTGCTGCTGGGCGATGTGAGCCCACTGACCTGTCGGAGCTGCGGTCACGATCTGCTGAGATGGTTCCGGTCTGTGGGCGGTCGATGTCGGGTGGGAGCAGGCCACCGAGGCCGAGACCGCCACGCTGGTGGGGTGGCTGCGGTTGGCGCCGAACCCGCAGCGGCGACGCCGCCGCGTCGGCGGGTTGGCGGCCGGCCCTCTCTGTCAAAGTAGATCGAGTCAGGCATACTGGATGATTCATTGAGTCGAGGGCGGAGAGGGAGTAGTGCCCAGGTGGCCAGCACCAACGACCACGGGACCTCTGATCCGCAGGTAGCAGCCCGTTCGACCGGCCCGCGCCGGTACACAGCGGAGTACAAGGCGAGGATCCTTGCGCGGAGTACGAGACGCTGGACAAGAAGGGCAAGGGGGCTCTGCTGCGGCGGGAGGGCCTGTACACAACCGGGCGACCGGTTGTGCGGGGCTTCTGAGTTGCCGCGGATGGCTGCGGGACCAGCGGTGGCACAGTCCGGCACCGAGACAGAGGGTTCGTCGAGCGACCAGGCGGACACCGTCAAGCCGTGGGTCACCGGCTGCAACCTGCTGTTCGAGCAATCGGCCTGTTCCGCACCGATCTCGGACGGCGGGGCTGGTGGATGGGAGACTGCGAGGACCTCGAACTCGTCGACCAGGCCCGCCAGGCCGGCCACGTCATCCTCATCGAGCCGGCCGCGATCGTCTCCCACCCTGTCGACCGCCTGGAGACCACCCTCGGCTACTTCCTGCGCCAGGCGCCGGGCATGGCGTGTGCGTCGCCCAGATGCACCTGAGCGTGGCCGTGGCGGGATGGCCGGCGCCTCGCGGCCGCCGAGGCCGCAGCATCTACGATGCCACCACGCCGAATCCGGATCTGCCAGAGGCTCAGGCTCATGGTGTGTTCGCCTGAGCAGGATCACGTCCAGACGCTCCACCTGCACTCGAAGTTCGGTGGCGACCTTCGGCGGCAGCAAAAACAGAGCCTGTTGCAGATTGTCCCGGGCCCAGCCCTCGCCGCAGCACGGGCAGGTGAACTCGGCTTCCCACTGCCTCCACCGACGCTTGATGCCGTGGACGCGCACGGACCATACGCTCAGCGCCACTGACACGACGCCTGGAGACAACCGTTCCCGTTCGAGCAGGCGGACGGCGGCATTTGCCGCCCCCGACAGACCCGGGACATCGCGATATCGAACCCATGGTCTTTCCCAAGCGCGGGCCCACCGGCAACTGACCGTCGCCTTCAGTGCTCAGCAGGAAGAGAAGGACGGGCCGCCGCACCCGTATCTGCGCCACCATCTGATCCAGCATGCGGCAGCCGGAGGCGTGCTGAACGACAGGGTGGTCACCAAGAAGTTCCTGCCGAAGCTCGTTGGACTGAAGAACGACAACGAAGGACGCTCTCAGACTGACGTCTGCTGTTCCAGGCGAGTGGCTGTCTGCTGGAGTTCCTCGATGTGGGTGGGTCCGAGGCCGGACTTGCGCCTGACCTCTTTCTCGTCGGTCAGAGCCTGGCACGCCGCCAAACGCCGCGGCCGGTGGCGACCCGCAGCCTCCGGGCGCGGCACTCAACCCCCGCGCCGGCAGCTGGGACGGCCACGCGCCGTGTCAGGAGGACAGCCTGCCCGCGACGACCTCTGCAGCCTTTTTGGCGATGTCGCACATCTGCGCGGGGTTGTCGCCTGCCGTGACGGTGACGCGTACGTATTCCTGTGTGGTGACGTCGAGTGAGACCGCGCAATCCTTCGCCGAACCGGTCGTGGTCTGCGTCAGCACCGCCTTGTGTCCGCCGATGTCGGACAGCGCTTTGGCCCGCGAGCTGTGGAACTCCATGTCGTGGACGTCCGCGCCGCCGTCGTTGATCTCGACCGCGAAGTCGTAACCGCTGCACGTCGGTTTGCCCGGGATGGCCTGCATCGTGGGCTGGGCGAGGTCGTCCTGGTCGAGCTGCGGCACGTCGGCGGGTTTCAGCAAGGTGCACGGATCGACGCCGGCGAGCGGTGTCCCCGTCTTGCCGTTACCGGCACTGTCGCCTTGCGCGGCCGAGCTCCCACTGGCGCCGCCGGCCGGTCCGCCCGACCCCTTGTCGTTGTCGCCACAGGCCGCGAGCCCGAGCACGCAGGCCAGGATCGTCGCCGTCATCACCACGCGTCGCATGTTCATCCCCCGATTCGGTTCCGGCCCGGATCGTACCGAAGAGTGGACCGAGTGGTCTCACGCTTAGCCGGGCGCACGGTCCGCAGCGCAATACCCGATGCTCTCCCGCAAGAGGTCAGCGTCCCACTGATCTGAGTTGGTGCCGGTCACGGCGGCGCAGTGCTGGCCAGATCTCCACAAGCTGCTCGACAAATCCGGCCGGCACCCCGTCTTGATCCTGCGCCGTGGTCGGGGAACGTCCTGGTCGGCGACCGTGTCTCGTTCGATGTGTCCGCTCACGCCGCAGAATCAGCGGCCGTGTAGATCACGGTCGGCTCAATGGAGAAGCGGGCGGAGGGGAGCAGTGCAGTGGACTGGTCATACCTCGGCCAGGTCGAGTTGACGCAGCATGCCGAGTTCGTCGCTGCTGCCCCAGCGCTCGACGAGTTTGCCGTCGCTGTCGAAGCGGCTGATCTGCATGCCTCGGTAGCTCACCTTCTTGCCGGTCGCCGGCTGCCCCATGAGCGGTCCCAAGTGCGTCCCGGTGATCGTGTAGGCGAAGGCCAACTCGTCATCGGTAGCCATCAGGTGCTCGACCTCGACGCGCAAGTCGGGGAAAGCCGTTCGCAGCTCGCTGAACATGGCTTTGTACCCGTCGGGCCCTTGCGTCTGTCCCGGGGCGGGATCGTGGTCGACCGAGTTGGGGGCGACGACCTCGTCGAGGGCGTCCAGGTTGCCGGTGACGACGGCCTCTGCGAAGGCAGTCTGTGCGGCGATGTTCGCTTGCTGAGCCATGGGCACTCCCGGGTGTGTCTGGGGCACCGGCCTGTTCGTCGGCTGAGAGGTCCGCACCAACGCCGTATATCGACCGTACATCGGCCGATCGCCCCCAGCATGTCTGCGAGGCAAGCCCCCGACCGCGCAGGGCCTGCCGGCGGACGAAGAGCACCGACTGCCGTGGGCGGAGCGGTGGAAGGGCCGATGATCTCGCCCCGGCGGACTCCCATAGATTTCGGCGCAGCCGCGCGTGCGCGGTCCTCTCGGCGTCGGCGCAGCGTGAACCCACCGGCCCGACGACGCCGGCGCGGTGGGTTCGTCCGGATGCTGCCCCGCCTCACAGCGGGCGGCTGACCGGGCACCCGGCTGCTGGTCGGGGGACCGAGGGTGGTGTCCTGGGGCAGCCCACGCACGACGGTGGACCATCCCGTTCGGGGGCTCGTGGCTGCGGCGTTGCTGCCATGGAGCGAGGGCCGTCAGTGATTGCCTGACCCGCACTTTCACAGATGGACGGGCAGGTGGCGGGGGCCGCGGAGCATGGCGTTCTGGCGGTAGGGGGGCGGGTCCTGGACCAGGCTGGCGGTGCCGAGGTGGGGGAGCAGTGCGCCGAGCGCGGTCTGGGCTTCGAGGCGGGCCAAGGG
The DNA here is from genome assembly GCF_014645835.1 of Streptomyces albiflavescens. Taxonomy (GTDB): domain Bacteria; phylum Actinomycetota; class Actinomycetes; order Streptomycetales; family Streptomycetaceae; genus Streptomyces; species Streptomyces albiflavescens. The sequence continues at coordinate 245,539 of NZ_BMMM01000005.1, read as the reverse complement.
CGCGCCGTAACAGAAGTGGATGCCGCTGCTGAAGCCGAAGTGTTGGTTGTCGGGGCGAGTGGGGTCGAACCTGTCGGGCTCGTGGAACCGCTTGGGGTCGCGGTTACCGGAGGCGAGGACCAGGATGACGGAGGTGCCTTGGGGGATGGCAGTGCCGGCTACCTCGATGTCGGCGTGCGGGATGCGTTCGCGCATGTGGACCGGTGGTTCGTAGCGCAGCAGTTCCTCCACCGCCCGCGGCAGCAGATCGGGTTCGCGCCGCAGGTGATCCAGCTGCTCGGGCTGGCGCAACAGGGTGAGCACCCCGTTGGTGATCAGGTTGACCGTGGTCTCGTGTCCGGCGATGAGGAGCAGTACGGCGGTTACGGCGAGCTCTTCCTGGGTGAGCCGGAGGGCCGGGTCGGGCTCGTTGACGAAGGCGGAGAGCAGGTCGTCGCTCGGGTGGCCACGGCGCTGCTCGGCCAGGTTCAGCAGGTACCCGCCTATCTCCATGCGCGCCTGCTCACCGGCCTTGTCGGTCTCGGTGGTGTCCTGGTCGGGCCTCACGTCGGCGGCTGCCACCAGGGCGTCGGACCAGGCCCTGAAGAGCGGCTCGTCCTCGCGCGGCACGCCGAGCAGACGGCAGATGACGGTGACGGGCAGCGGGTAGGCGAAGTCGTCGACGATGTCGATCTTCTGGCCAGACTCGAAGGATGCCATCAGCTCCTTGGTGATCCGGTCTATCTCCGCGCGCATGCCCTCGATACGGCGGGGGCTGTGCGGGGGGCCGAAGGGCCGCATGGCCAGGGTGCGCAGTCGGTGGTGTTCGGGGTCGTCGACCCGCAGGAACGGCTGTCGGGGCGCCTCCCCATGGGGGCGGGGGGCGGCGCTCATCCGTGGATCGTGGAGCAGAGCGGCGATCTGGTGGTAGGTGCCGATCAGGCAGTTGCCGTCCGTCTGCCACACGACGGGACCGGCCTGGCGGAGTTCCTCATAAAGCGGGTAGGGGTTGGGGCGGCTGGCGTAGTCGGTGATCCGTGCCAGCAGGGTCTCGGAGTCCATGACGGCTCCTCGGGGTGGGCAGAACATGGGACGGTCGGTGGTTCACACCACCGTCAGCCGGCGGTCGGGGAGGTGGCCGGTGAGCGCGACGGTCGGACCGTGCGACAGTACGGAAGGGTCCGGAACCTCGGAGGGGATCGTGATGTCGGCCGCGATGGGCCGGTCCTGCGCGCCGGGCGGCGGCGGGAACGGAGCAGCGGTCTCGATCAGATGCCGGTAGTAGTCGAGGGCCTTGGCCATGTCGACGGTGACCGCGGCCGTGACCCGGCCCTGGTAGCCGTAGACCATCGCCAGACGGCGCGCCTCGAGGGACCCCTGGGCGATGACGATGTGGTCGGAGAAGGTGGGCACGCCCACCGACTTGATGTTGAGCCCGAACTGGGTCGACCAGAAGGTCGGGATGGACAGGTGCGGGCGCTGCAGGGGCCCCGGGTTGACCATGTTGTGGGCCGCCACTTCTGCCTGTTCGACGGCGTTCCCCCAGTGCTCCAGTGAGAGCATCTGGTAGCCGAAGAGCGGGTGGGGGAAGCGGGAGACGTCGCCGGCCACGAACACGTCGTCGGTGACGATCCCATACATGTTGAAGGCGCGACACCCGGCGTCGCAGGCGATCCCGCGCGGGCCCGCAGCCAGTCCGGAGTCCGCCAGCCACTCGACGTTGCGGATCGCTCCCAGGGCTACGACGCACACGTCCGCGTCGACTCGGCTGCCGTCGGACAACTCCGCCCCGGTGAAGCTTCCGTTGCCGTGCAGAGCGGTGACCGTCACCCCGGTGCGCAGATCCACGCCGTGATTGCGCTGCATGACAGCGGCGAGCTTCGACAGAGTGCCGCCCAGGGCGCCCACCAGAGGCGCGGGGCCCCGTTCGGCGACCGTGACCTCCACACCCAACTCCCGGCAGGCGGAAGCGATCTCCGAGCCGGTGAAGCCGGCGCCGATCACCAGCACCCGCTCCGGCTTCGCGGCCAGCCGCTCCGCCAGCCCTGCACCGTCCTCACATGTGCGCAGGGTGAACACACCCTCCAGGGCGGCCTCGTCCGGGTCGGGCCAGGGGCGGGCCCGGGTCCCAGTGGTGATCAGCAGCCGGTCGTACGGCAGTGGCTCCCCGTCCTCCAGCAGGACTCGTTTCGCCAGCAGGTCCACACCAGTGGCGCGTACGCCCAGCCGCCACTCGGCGTCCGGATCCATGCGCATCGGCAGCTCGGTGGTGTCCGCTGTGGCCTGCCCCAGCAGCACTTGCTTCGACAGCGGCGGCCGGTCATAGGGAGCGTGGGGTTCATCTCCGACTACAGTCAGTGAGCCGGTGAAGCCTTCCTCACGCAGTGCCTCCGCGGCCCTGAGCCCAGCCAGCGACGCACCGACGATGACGATACGGCCGTCCTTCAGATCACCGGGCACCGCTGCTCACCGCTTCCCCGAGAAGGATCGCCTGCACCGGGCACGCCGCCGCAGCCAGGCGCACGCGCTCGACCTGGTCATCGGGGACGGCCGTGGCGTACAGCAGTCCCTCCTCGCCGTGCAGCTCGAACACATCGGGGGCGTGGAACACGCACTGTGCGTAGCCCTGGCAGCGTGTGAGGTCGACAACGGTCCGCATCTCCACCACTTCCTCCGTTGTCCCACCCCCCTCATTCCCAGCATGAGCCGGGAGCCGGAGGCTCGCACGGCGACTGCTCGAAGAAGGCCACAGGTCGGTTCAGCCCACGACGCGGTCAAGGTTGAACGCGGCGCCGATGAGGACACCAGGGGACACCAGGGGGTGAACACCTGCGGGAATAGCCCAGCCGGCGTTCCGGGGCTGAAAGGGGGTCGGCCATGGGTGCACGTGCCGCGGCTGGTGGTGATGCGCATGAGCACCCGTACTCAACTCTGGGCGGCGGAGAGGCAGATGATGGGTGACTTCGTCAAGTGGGTCGGTGACTCGGTCGGCTTCCGGAAGGGGCTACCAGCGCATGCCGAGGGCGTCGAGTTCCGCCCGGCGCTGGTCGTACGGCTTCGATGCCCGTCTGCGGGTGTTGTCCAGGAACGCCCCCAGCTTGACCGGATCGCCCTCACTCAGTTCTACGCGCTTGCGGGGCACGACCAAATGCCCCTCACGGGCGTGGAACTGGCGTGCGGCCGCCAGGTTGGCCGCCCACCGATCCCCTTGTGTCCGGCGCGCCGGCACCGATGTCTCGCCCTCGGCCGGAGGCTCGACTCCGATGGGCTCCAGGAGGTACTGCTGCGCCGGGACCAGCTGGTCCCACCCGGCACGCTGCCCGGCGATCCACGTTCCGAGGTCCTCGCATTGCACGATCACCTCGCCCGCCCGCTCCGGCAGCGCCCCGCCGGCCCGCAGGTGGGTGAGGGTGAGCCGGTAACCACGCTGCCAGCCGATCTCCCGCACCGGGCACCACCCCGGATCCACCTCCGCAAGAGCCTCTCTACGACTCTCCGACAGCTCACCAGCAGCAGTCAGGCCCGTTTCCCCGGCCTCCCGCCGCGCCGCGCTCTCAACCGTCTTAAGGGCTGCTGCGCGCTGGTTCTTGGCCCACACCCCCACGGGGAAGTCCTCCCACACCGCCGAGGCCGGCGGGAGGACGTGCCCGTGGACATCGGCGTACGAGCGGGCCACGGCCAGGCCCGCGCCCCACGCGGAAGCCTGCACCGACCACACGATCCCGAGCGCTTCCAACTCGGCCACCCGGCCGGCCTCCAAGGTGCCGGCCGCGTAGTAGCGGCGCTGATCAGCCACCCACACCCCCAGCGGATGAGAGCCGACTGACGACCACTCCTGCGGCGTCACGTACGTGTACGTCACCCGCAGCTCGACGTTGCCAGTCTCCCACAGCCACCGCGTGGCCGCCTCGACCCCACGCCGCCAGTAAGCCCCCTCGGGGTCGATGACCCGCAGCCGCACGATAGCGGTGAGCACAGCCGGATCGCGCTCCTCACTGAACCGCAGCACCCCCGGCGCCCGCGCAGACAACGCAACGCGATCAACGTCCCGCTCCCGAACGCCGTCGTCAGCGCCCCCATCGTGGTCCTGGTCGACGCCCTCACCGTCCGCTTCAACACCCCAACGGCCGTTGCGCAGACGAGGATCGGCGAGCCCCTCGATCGTCTCCGAGTCGTGGCCCGCAAGACTCCGAGAACCTTCGTGAGGGTGCCATACGGGTACGAGGTGAGCAGTTCATTCGGATCCTCGCCCCTCCGCATCACCACCGACCACCCGGAGATCAGCACCCCTACAGCACGTCGCATCGTCCGCCAGGCCGCCGCGTTCATCGCCGCGTCCGGCCACCAGATCCGACCGGGCCGCCCGGCAGGACCCAAGCCGGGGCCCCGGCGCCGAACCGTCGTCCCCGCCTGTCGCACTCCGCGGCCGACGCGGGACCCGGGTTCCCCTGCCGGGGCCCGCGCGGCCTCCTCCCACCCCTGGCTACGAACCCGTCTTGGGCAGCACGGGCTTGATCCGGAAGAGTTCGCCGCCGATCTGGCCGATGAGGCCGTGATCGTAGACCATCAGCTCGGGGGCGATCCCTGCCTCCACCGGGCTCTTCGGCACCTGCACCCGGCCGCGCCAGCGCATCGCACCGCTGTCCAGGTCGAGGCCGACCAGATGTCCGGACGGATCGAGGTAGTAGGCCACCCGGCTGTCAAGATCCACAGCGGCGGCGGAGGCCAGTTCCCGCATCGTGGGCTCGCGCGAGTCCTTGCGCAGTTTCAGTCCGAGGTCACGCGACCACAGTCGCTTGCCGTTGTTGGCCGAGTACGCGACGGCGCTGCTGTTTCTGCCGGATGCCAGGATGATGCCGTCCGCGATCACGCCCATCGGCAGGCCGTCGAGGGGGTACTGCGACACCTTGCCCGAGCTGAGGTCGACGCGGGTCAGGGTGGCGGGCCCGGAGTCCCTGAAGGACCTCTGTCCGCCGGCCATACCGCCCAGCAGCACGGCATCCCCGTCCGTGCCGATGTAGGCCGTCGGGCCGTTGACGGTCGCGACCGTCCGTGGCTTGCCGGTCGCCGGGTCCAACCGGACGATGGCGCTGCGTTGCGGGGCTTTCTCGCTGTCCGGCGAGCACATCAGGTACGGGACGCCACCGATCGCGACCCGGTCACAATCGGCCTTCTTCCACGAGTACGTCCACAGTGTCCGGCCCGTCCTGTCGTCCAGCGCGGCCACGCTCTTGAAGGTCGGGGAGTTGGCGAGGATCCCGCCGTCGAACAGCACGGCAGACGCCTGGTTGCGGCTGTCGTCGGCCAGCTCGTGCTTCCACAGCACCTGCCGACTGCCGATGTCGAGGGCGACGAGGTCGGTGCCGGCTCTGGGGGCGCCCGGGGCGTGATCGGCGTAGGTGTACAGCACTTTGTCGCGGATACCGGGCAGCGATCCTGCTGGGGAGCTGCCGCCGTTGACGTCCTTGGCTTTCTGCTGCCACGTGACCTTTCCGGTACGGGCGTTCACGCCGATGCCGTCGTACTCCACTCCCCGGCAGTAGACGGCGCCGGGGCCGGTGGTGCAGGCGTCCCAGGATTTGCCGGGCATCGTGGTCTGCCACAGCAGGTTGCTCTGCTTGCTTACCCGCGAAGCCGGCGGCTGCGCCCCGTTGTCGCCGCCCGCACCGGTGGCCAGGGCCGCACCGAAGGCGATACCGGTGAGGCCGAGGGCCGCGCCGGTCGCGCGCACGAGGATCCGCCGTCGGCGGCGGCGCACGATGCGGCCGGCGATGTCCGCGGGAGCGCTGGGGTTGTCGGGGGTCCACGTGTGCAGGACGTCCCGGATCGCGCGGTCCAGCTGGTCGGCGTTCATGTGTGGGCTCCCTTCGGAATGTTGCTGCTCGGAGCGGCGGCTACGGCCTGAGCCGGGGCACCCAGCTCCGGCGCGAGACTGCGCAGCCGGGCCAGCGACCGATGGGTGGTGCTGCGCACTGTGCCCACCGAGCAGCCCAGGGCGCTCGCCACCTCCGTCTCGGACAGGTCTTCGAAATAGCGCAGCACCAGCATGGTGCGCTGCCGCGGGGTCAGCTGGGCGAGCGCTTGGCCGACGGTGATCCGCAGATCGGCGGCGGACGTGCCGTCAGCGACGCCGAGATCCTCCGGCAGTGCGGCGAACGTCGCCTCGCGGTGCGGGCGACGCAACCGCCAGCGACTGATCTGCTGTCGGTACATCACCTTGCGCACATATCCCTCCGGGTCGTCAATATGCCGCCAGCGGCCCAGCGCCTTCATCAGAGCGATCTGCACAAGATCCTCGGCCTCGTGCCGGTCGCCGCCGGTGAGCAAGTTCGCCAGGCGCAGCAGGGCGCTCCACCGGGCGTCGACGAAGTCCCGGAATCTCTCGTGGTCCTGCGGGTCCATGGGCCCTCCCGTTCCCTAACGCTCCCAAGGACGCGCGGACCACAGTCGATCTATGCCTGCCGTTCCGGGTTTCTTCCGCGGGATCTTGCCCGCACGTTTCCGATCCCGCCTTGAGTCCCACGGCAGCAGACAAGCGACGGCAAGCCGGCCAAGCGACCCGAGCCCCCCGATCCTCTCAGCCACCTTAGAGGTCATCGCCTGTCGCTCCCGGTCGGCGAGAAGGGCAGCAAGCGTGCCTCGGGCGGCTACCGCACACGGGAGGAGTGGTTCGCCAAGTCCCGCCGCCTGCACGTCCTTGAGGACCGGCTTAAGGTGGCGCAGGCGGACCGTGGGGTGGGTGTCGTGCGCGTGGTGCGCGGCGGCAAGCGGCTGCTGAACACCAGGCACCACCCGCAGGCAGCGCAGCTCACCGAGGCACAGTGGCGCCGGCGGTGGCAGGTCGAGCGCCGGTTTCTCCAGGCGGATGGCGAGTCCGGCAAGCGGTTCGGCAACGAGACCATCCGCGTCACCCCCGACGGGGAAGTCTCCCTCAGGCTGTCGGCGCCGCTGGTGCACCTGGCCAACGCCCGGCACGGCCGGTACTTACTCGCCTCTCGGGTGGCGTTCGCGTATCGGGGCGAGCAGTGGCGCGACCGTGTCACCGCGAACCGGGCTGTGGCCTACCGCATCCACGAAGACACGGTGCGGGGCCGCTGGTATCTGACCGCGTCCTGGACCATCCCCCCGGTCAAGACTGTGCCTTTGGCCGCGGCCCGCGTGAGGGGAATGGTCGGCGTGGACATCAACGCGGACCATCTGGCCGCCTGGCGCCTGGACGAGCACGGCAACCCCGTCGGCGAACCGCTCCGCTTCGGCTACGACCTGACCGGCACCGCCCAGCATCGCGACGCCCAAGTCCGGCACGCCCTGATCGGCCTGCTGCACTGGGCCGAACGCCACCACCTCGGCATCGCGGTCGAAGACCTCGACTTCACCACGCAGACCACCCGCGAGAAACACGGCCGCCGCAAACGCTTCCGCAAGCTCATCTCCGGCATGCCGTTATCCAGGCTGCGGGACCGGCTCGTCAGCATGGCGGCCGAACTCGGCATCACCATCGTCGCGGTCGACCCGGCCTACACCTCCCGGTGGGGCGCCCAGCATTGGCAGAAGCCCCTCACCAGCACGAGCAGGAAGCCCACGCGCCATGACGTGGTCGCCGTGGCGATCGGCAGGCGCGCCCTGGGGCACCCGATCCGGATGGGGGCACCTCCCAGGCCCTTAAGGCACTGGGGGAGGATGGCATCACCCCTGCACGACCAGAGGGATCGTGAGGGGCATCGGACCGCCCAGGCCGGCTCGGATACTCCGGGGCGTGAGGGAAACCGCCCCCGCATCCCCGGACCACGGACACGATCCGTCGGCGCCGGACGCGGAGCGAACGCGGTGGACCAGAACGCCCAACACCGTCCGGGGCGTCCGACTGAGCATGAGTCCTGGCAACAGGACTCACTCCCGCTCAGCTTCTAGGAACGGTAGTTGGCACTTTCGTACAGTCGCTTCTCGATCGGCCACCAAACGCGACATTGCCCGCATCAACCGTGCCCCCTGCCTGGTCTCCCAGTTCTACACAAAGAACAAGGGCGCAGCCTTCGTCCCCGCCCTCCAACAGGTCCTGGCCGCAGTCCAGACCGGAGGCCTCGCCGACCTGCCCGAACTCACCGCCATCGCCGCCCGCTTACACCCACGGCCGCACCACTGCCTCCGGCGCCCGCGCCCGCGTCCGGAGCAAAGCCGTCCTGACCACCCCCACCGGCTCTGGCACCGGCCGCGTCGGCGCCCAAGCCATCGCCTTCGGCTCCTCCCGCCTGCGCCCCCTCATCGCTGAAGCCGCCCGCCAAGGCCTGCGCCTGGCCTTGACCGTCCGCCTCGCCAAAACCGGCTACCTGCACCCCTCGGGCAGCCGCACCGACTCACCCGGCATCCGCCGCGACGTCTTCCAGCGTGCCGACCACACCGAGGAACGCGCCTACGGCTCCGCGTAGACCGGCGGCCACGACACAGCCGACTTCGCTCGCCGCGTCGACGCCGCAGGGGGAGACGTCACCGCCGCCGTTCACCAGTGGCTCGTGAAGACTGGACGGATCCGCCCCGACGCCCACATCCTCCACCTGGAGGTGCGCACCTGGCGCCCGCGCTGAGCCGGCCGCCCATTCGCGCAGCTGCAAAAGAAGTTGAACCAGATGACAGGCCGGCCGCGGACCGCTGGTGCGACGTGCGTTGGCGTTCCACGGCTGGTTCCTTGTGCTCTATGAGTCGGCGCAGGCTTGAGCGCGCGCTGCAATCGCCGGAGAGCAGCGCTGCGACTTCGCCAGTTCGGGCACTGCAGCACCGGAGCGACAGCTACCGGAAGCCCAGAACGGGGATGGAAGCCTTATAGGGGAAGACAACCACGCGCCGTCAGTCAGCGAACCGCGCAAGACGAGCGGTACCGGGAGCACGCGCTCCATGAGAACGGCATGGTCTTTCAACGAGGCAACCTGTTCCTGGTGGCTCAGTCGTTGCTTGCCGTTGCGTACAGCACCATCCTCACAGGAGGTCATCACCAAGACCAAGGGACTTCCGGGAGCCGGATCATCGCCGTGTTCGGGCTCGCTCTCGCAGGCACCTGGCTGTATGTCGGTCACCGGCACCTCTGCTAGTGCGAGCTCATACGTGAGCGAGCCCGCGCTCGACTACCTGAATACGCCGAGACACGAGCGGCATGGAATCGGCGAGGGCCAGGCTCACTTCCACTGATTACGTACGTCCTGCCCTCTCTCGCCGGCATCATGTGGATCTTCCTACTTGCAGAGATCTGATCGTGCCTCGACATTCGGGGGCCACGGATCACTCCAAGTGGCGCGCGGATGGGTTTCACGAGAACGCTGACAGAACCCTTTCAGGCCTCAACATCTCGCACCACGCCGCACAATCCAACTCGGCTACGTGTCCCTGGTAGGGGCCTGTCGTTGCCTGTCGTTGCCTGCTTCACCGCGTATGCAGCAGTGGCCGCTGCGTCCGTCCTTCCAGCTCGATGACTCGTACCGCTCTCCTCAGATCGCCTTAGACACCCCGGATGCGGTCCAATAGCAGGTGCTGGCGGTGCCGCCCGTCCTGTCGGCTTGCCCGGTGAGGTCAGCTGCGGTTGACGTTCGCGGTGAGCAGGCGGAGCAGTTGTTTGGCGGTGGTGTCCTGCTCGAGGGTCAGGCCCATGGCCTTGCCGATGGCCAGGGGTACGGTGCGGGCCTTCTCGCGGAGATCCGTACCGGCCTGGGTGAGGCGGATGGTGACGGAGCGTTCGTCGTCGGCGCTCCGCTGGCGGTGGATCAGGCCGCTGGATTCCAGGCGCTTGAGGAGGGGGGAGAGGGTGCTGGACTCGAGCTGGAGTGCGGCGCCCAGGTTGCGGACGGGGACCGAATCCTGGTCCCACAGCACCAGCATGACCAGGTACTGAGGGTAGGTCAGCCCCAGCTCCTCCAGCAGCGGCCGGTATCGCGTTGTGACCGATCGCGAGGCGGCGTACAGGGCGAAGCACAGCTGGTCCTGGAGCAGGAGGGAGCCCTCCTGTTCGGCGTGGTCCATGGCTTCGGTCCTAACGTCGAGCAATCAATCCAGCCCATCCTATCATTTCGCGTGACCGCGACTATATGCCGCTCGATTAAGTTGTGCGCGACTTAATCGAGCGATACTGTTCTGTCGTCCCGCCGAACGGTCGCCCTGGCCGCCGGCACGACCCAGAAGGAGCACCCATGTCCGAAAGCGCCAACCGCCCGGTGCTGGAGCCGGCCGCCGCCGCCTTCGCCGAGGCCACGGCGAACCCTCCGTACCTCTTCGACCTTGGTCCGTCCGAGGGCCGCAAGGCTGTCGACGAGGTGCAGTCCGGCGAGATCGCCAAGCCGGATATCGTCGAGGAATGGGTCACCGTCCAGGGCGGCCCCACCGGATCGGTCCGGGCCCGCATCGTCCGGCCGGCCTCTGCCGGGGGACCCCTGCCGGTGATCCTCTACATCCACGGTGCCGGCTGGGTTTTCGGCAACGCCCACACGCACGACCGGCTGGTGCGCGAACTGGCCGTCGGCGCCGGGGCGGCCGTCGTCTTCCCCGAGTACGACCTGTCTCCCGAGGCCCGCTATCCAGTCGCGATCGAGCAGAACTACGTCGTCGCTCAGTGGATCGTCCGCGAGGGCGCGGCCAAGGGCCTGGACGCCACCCGCCTCGCGGTGGCCGGCGACTCCGTCGGCGGCAACATGTCCGTCGCGCTGACCCTGATGGCCAAGGAGCGCGGCGACGTTCCGCTGGTGCAGCAGGTGCTGTTCTACCCGGTCACCGACGCGGCCTTCGATACCGGCTCCTACCACCAGTTCGCGGAAGGGTACTTCCTGCGCCGCGACGCCATGCAGTGGTTCTGGGACCAGTACACCACCGACGAGAACCAGCGGGCCGAGATCACCGCCTCACCGCTGCGTGCCACCACCGACCAACTGCAGGGCCTGCCCCCGGCCCTGGTCATCACCGCCGAGGCCGACGTGCTGCGCGACGAGGGCGAGGCCTACGCCAGCAAGCTGCGGCAGGCCGGCGTCCCGGTCACCGCCGTGCGCTACCAGGGCGTCATCCACGACTTCGTCATGCTCAACGCGCTGCGCAACACCCATGCCGCCGAAGCCGCCATCAGCCAGGCCGTCGCCACCCTGAGCACCGCTCTCGGCACCGTGTAACCCAGCCATCCCTCTCACCCTGCAGTCCGGGCGGTGCCAATGCCCGGGCTGCAGGGCTTCCTGCGGTGCAGGCGCGGCCTGCTCGGCAACGCCTTGCGCAAGCTAGGGCGAAGGCGAGGGGGCTTCGCGGGCGGAGCCCTGCCGGCCTGAGTGCGCGGCGCCGCTCCCGCCTGCCCAGCGAGCTCGCGCCGCTGGAGATCGCGCCGGGCCTCGGGCTGGTCTCGGTGATGTTCTTCCGCTACGACGTGTGCGACATCGACTTCTCCACCGAAGCCGCCGTCGGAATCGCCGTCAAGCCCGCACGGCACGGCAAGCTCGGATTCGTCGACCTCGTCTCCGCCCTGAAGAACGATCACCTCGACTCCTACGTGCTGTCGCTGCCGGTGAGTACAGAGATCACCGACGAGGCCGATGTCCTGCGTGACGAGGGCGAGCAGTACGCCCTCCGCGGTCAGAATCCCTGGCCCGGCTGCAGCGTGCTGAGTATCGGATGACGAAGCTCCGCTGCACCGCTGGGCCCGGCTACGTCACCTCGAAGGGTTCACGCCCCGTGTGAGCTCGGCCGGGGCGATCGGTGAACCGAGGATCCGCTCGGCCGCGCGGTGCCCTGAGTGGAGCGCGCCGTGGACAGTAGCTGGTTCGCGCCCCCAGGTTGCTTCACCCGCAAAGTGGAGAACGCCGTCGACAGGTCCTGCCATCGCATCGTGATCGTCGTGCGAGGAGCCGACGGCGACGTAGGAGTACGAGCCGAGGGCGAGAGGGTCGATGCCCCAGCGTGTGATCCAGTGCGCCACGGGCTCGGGGACGGAGTCGCCGTAGATCTTGCGGAGGGCGCCGAGCACCGACGAGACCACCTCTTCGTCGGTCTTCTGCTCGATCTCCCGCCCCCAATCACCGCCGGCGAAGGTCAGCAGCATCGGCTTGCCGCTCACCACGGAGACGTCGTACCAGGAGTGCCAGGGGACGCCGGCCCGGCCGTGCTGCCGGATCGCGTAGACATCGTCCTGCCAGAACCGGTCTGGAAACTGAAGGAAGACCTTGTTGAACACGCCCATTCCGAGTCGAGCGATCGGTCCCGCAACGGCGTCGGGCAGAGCGGGCGTGAACTCGATCGCCCCTGCTTTGAGCACGCCCAACGGCACCGTGACGATCACGTGGGCGGCGTCGAAGGACTCGTCCTCCGTGTCGACTCGCATCCCTGTGGCCGACCTCGTGATGGCGGTCACGGTCATTCCCAAACGCACGTCGAGGCCTTCGGCGAGAGTCCGGGGAAGCGCATCGTAGCCAGCCGGGAAGATCACTTCGTCACCTTCGATGGCGTCCTCGTCGAGGGCGTGCGCGGCGACCTGTTCGATCTCTGCGCCGCATTGCTCCTCCGTGCGATGCCGATAGAACGCGCGGACCCGTTCGGCGCGTTCGGGTTCCCATCCGGTCGCGGCAAGGGCGCGCTCGGCCGCGGTGGCGTAACTCTCGTCGTGACCGGACGCCACGACGGTCAGCTGGAAAAGGTCATCTGCCGTGTCGACGTCGATGGTCCACTGCTGTGTCGCGTCGTCGTCCAGCAGGCGCCGCGATTCGTCGTAGTCGGCGATCGGCCGCCCGCCGGCCTGGAAGCTCCCCACCGTGAACTCGCGTGTCTCCATCTCGAGCGCGGTGACAAGTCCGGTGAGTGGGTTGCCGGTGAGGCCATGGATCCATGAGGCGCCATGGTCGACGGAGAACCCTGCCGTGCGGTCCGTCCAGATCCGCCCACCGACGCGGTCTCGCGCCTCAAGCACGACCACGCGTTGTCCTGCGGCGTGAAGCATTCGCGCTGCGGTGATGCCGGCGATTCCCGCGCCGACGACGATAGTGTCCATCATCTTCTCTCTTCTCCGGTCGGATCTGCATGTCGGCTGTCGGAGGCAGGCGTGCCGTCGACAGCCGAAGCTGTTCATTCAGGCGCGAGCACCTGCGGTGCGGCCGTCGCGTGGACCCACTCCCGCACCTCCCGCACCCGGACAGGGCCGAGGGCACCACTGCGCAGCTGTACCGACCGCTGACGGCCCCTCACCGGTCGGCGCGACGCGCCTGCGCCGCCCGTGCGATCCGCCGACCGGAGCAGGAGCCGGTCGAGGCCCGGAAGCCCAGGTGCCGCTCGGAGGCGACCGCGACAGAAGCACGTGTGGCCGTGAAACCACCCGCCCTTACCGAGGTGCGAAACGCCGCTGACCACGTGAGGCGGGGTCGTCCGCGGCGGCGGTCGCGATGATGCCCTGGTCGGAGAGGGCGGTCGCGGGCAGGGCCGCGAGGCCCGGAGTGAGGGTGTGCACGGTCGTCTCGCCCGTGAGCTCGACCACCAGGTCGCCGATGTGCAGTACATGAGGACCTGACGCCGTTGCCGCGCTCGGTCGATGTGACGGAGGGTGACTTGAGCTCGGCGATGTGGGTACTGGTCACCCAGGTGTCGTCGTGCCCCGCGTGGATCTCTGCGGCGTACGAGGTCGAGGGCGGTGCGCTCGGTGTGTTCGCCCGCCAGTAGATCGAGCATCACCTCGGCGCCGAATCGCGAAGCGCCGACGCCGAGCCCGGTGTCACCAGGTGTGGCCGTGGCCGAGCTGGATGAGGGCCAGGTCGAGCATGTCGGCGAAGAAGTCGGCGGCGGTGGTGTCGATGCACAGCGGTGGCTTGATCTTGAGGATGTTGAGGTGGTCCCCGGTGGGCTGGACGATGACGCCGAGGTCGAGCATGCGGTCGCAGAGTTCGGCGGTCTCTTCGGTGGCGGGTTCCAGGGTGTTGCGGTCCCGTATGAGTTCGAGGCCGAGGTAGAGGCCGGAGCCGTGGACGGCGCCGATGATGCTGCAGCGGTCGGCGAGTGCTTCGAGCCGGCGCTTCAGATGGCCGCCGACGCGCACCGCGTTGCCCTGGAGGTCCTCGTCGCGCAGGGTGTCCAGGACGGTGAGGCCCACGACGCTGGAGACCGGGCTGCCGCCGGTGGAGGAGAAGAAGTAGCCCTGCTCGCGGTACCGGTCCGCGACCTCCTTGGACGTGATGACGGCACCGAGGGGATGCCCGTTGCCCATGGCCTTGGCCACACAGACGATGTCCGGGACGACCTGCTGCTGCTCGAAGCCCCAGAACCAGTGCCCCAGGCGGCCGTAGCCGACCTGGACCTCGTCGGCGACGGTCAGGCCTCCGTGACGGCGCACCGCTGCGTACACCTCGGCGAGATAGCCGTCGGGAAGGGCGACTCCTCCGGCGTTGCCGTAAAAGGTCTCGCCGATGAACGCTCCCGCCGGGCGGCCGGCAGCGGCCAGCTCGTCGATCACCGCGACGGCCTCAGGCCCGTAGCGCACGGCATCCGACCCGCGGTGCCGGCCGCGGTAGGAGTTGGGCGAATCCACTGTGTGGACCCAGCTCGGGCGGGTGGCAAGGGCGTTGGGGTTGTCCTGGAGCGAGGTGGAGACTGCGTCGGAGGCGTACGTCCAGCCGTGGTACGCCTCGCGCAGCGCGACGACGTCGTGCCGGCCGGAGGCTCCGATGGCCAGCCGGAGGCCCAGGTCCACCGCCTCGGAACCGGAGTTGACGAGGAACACCGTGTCCAGAGGGTCGGGGAGGAGGGCGGCGAGGCGTTCGGTGAATTCCACCACGGAGGCGTAGTGGAAGCGCGAGTTGGTGTTGAGCCGTCGCAGTTGCCGGGAGACCGCCTGCTCGACGCGGGGGTGGGCGTGGCCCAACGGGGTGACGTTGTTGACGATGTCGAGGTACGAGCGGCCGTCGGTGGACAGGAGATGGTGGCGCCAACCACGCTCGATACGGGGAGGGTTGGCGTAGTAGTGCTCCTGCACGGTGGCGAACGCGGCGTCACGCCGGTCGAGCAGGTCCCTCTCGCGCGTACGGTCGCAGTCGACCGGGAGGCCGAGGAGCGGGGCGGGGTCGGCGGTGAGCGCGAGCCAGCCGGCGGCGTACTCGGGACGGACCAGGCGCGGGGCAGCGGGGCCGTCGGCGGCGCGCAGCGCAACGTGGACAGAGGCGCCGGAGCTGAGGTGGGCGATGTCCTCGCCCGCCTGCACCGTCGCACCGGTGCTGACGACGGGCTGGACCGCGCGGGGGAAGGACAGCGACAGCGCCTGCGCGCCGTAGGTGAGTTCCACACGGCCCGGCGCCGCGGCGAGGACCCTCCCCGCGGCGGGCGCCTGCACCACGGCATCCCGGCCGAGCCAGAGGTCGATTCCGGTGGGCACCGTGGGGGTGGAAACCGCCGACAGCGCCGGTGTCCGAGTGAGCCGTGCATGGGCGTACCGGGTAGCGACCGCGGCCGCTCCGTCCGCGAGCGCGGAGGCCGCGAGCCGGGCCTCGGTGCTGGCGTCCATCCAGGCTCCGTGGTCCATGGACTCGGCGTCGGTGGACAGGTCGAGGAGGGTGATGTCCCCGGCGACGAGGTCCCGCAGGAGAGGGCGCACCGGCGCATCGGCCTGCGCGGTTCGGGCAGGCGCGTCGGCCATGCCGGTCGCGTCCCTGACGAGGCGGATCATCACCGGCAGGGGCAGCCAGGTGGCCTGTTCGAATATGCGCCATTCGCGGTCGAGCGCGGCCTTGGCGTAGGCGTTGTCCTCATCCACAGCGGCCTGCTGCCGCCCGCTGGCCACCAGGACGGCGGCGCGCAGGACCACGAGCGGCCACAACGCCTCCGCCTCCTCGGGGGAGAGCGGCCGAACGGCGTGGAAGGCGCGGACGGCCGGCAGTACGTGGTGAGGGTCGATGCCGTCGTGGTGGAGCATCGAGGACAGTGACACGGCGAGTTCGCCGACTGCCCAGCTCGTGGACGCGTCACCGAAATCGATGACCCCGTTCGGCATGGGCGGGCGGGTGTCGGGACAGCGGATCAGATTGTCGTCGGTGAGGTCCAGGTGCACGGCCTGCGACGGCAGCGCGGAGGCGAGCTTCTGGACACGGGTCCAGGCCTCGGCGGTCGCGGCCTGGACGGCGGCGCGCCGGTCGGGCCCGTCGATGTGCCCGGCGAGCTTGGCGACGACGCGGTCGGCGTGCTGCAGGTCCCACTGGAGAACGCGGTCGAGGCCCGGGTGCCGGAAGTCGCGCAGGGCGGTGCTGACCTTCGCGGCGACCGTGCCCATGGCCGCCACGGTGCCGGGGGACAGGTGCCGTGGTCCCGAGAGCGTGCCGCCGGGCAGGTAGCGCAGCACGCGCGCGACGGCCGGCCCGTTCTCGGTGTCCACCGTCGTGCGCCGAGGGGAGCCGTCAGGGCGGCGCAGGACGGTGGCGATACGCAGTTCCGGGCGGGCCGAGGCGATCAGGTCGGCTGCCGCGTCCTGGGCGTCGATCTCCACAGTGCCGAAGGCGGGGTTGGCGATCTTCAGAATCGCCGCGGGCGTCCCATCGTCGGCGTGCAGCAGGAAGTTGGCGTCCTGCTGGCTGCCCAGCGCCTGCGCGCGAGCTGTGATGTCGAGGTGTTCGGCAGCGATGCGCTCAGCCTCGGCCGGCGCCACGCGGGGTGCGGGAAGGGCGTCCTCGGTGAAGAAGTCGATCGTGCGGCAGTCGTCGGTCGGCATGCAGGGTTCCTCGGCTGGTGCGGGCAAGCAGGGCTGGGACGCTCGGATGCCTCAGTCGACGTGCCACAAGAAGCGGTGAGTGTGAATCGCGAAGTAGGGGAAGTTCTCCACGGATGCGACACCCTCGACGGGCCGCACGACGTCGTTGATGAAGTCCAGAAGATCCCGAGGCTGACTGCACACGACCTCCGCGAACAGGTCGAAGCCGCCGGCCGTCAGGACCGTGTACACGACTTCGTCGTGCCGGGACAGTTCATCGGCGACCGCCCGGGGATCGCCGTCGATGCGCAAGCCCAGGAGTGCCATCGTCTGCTGACCCATGGTCATCGGGTCGGTCACTCCGACGACCTGGACCGCCTTGGTGTCGATCAGCCGCTGCAGCCGGAGCCTCGCGGCCGAGGGTGACAACCCCACCTTCGGCCCTAGATCGGCGTAAGGGATCCGGCCGTCGACCTGCAGCTCCCGCAGGATGGCCCGGTCGATGTCGTCCATGCAGCACCTCTCTCCTGCGTGAACGGCAGGCGTTGCGCTTGTTTCAAGCACAATGCCGGATCAACGCGCTTGATTCAAGTGCGAAGACGATGGAATCGAGCGAATCGCGCGTGCGCTTGCTCGTGAGCGCTCCAGAGTCCTGACGTTCACGGCCGTGGCGACATCCCAAGCCGAGTCCGACGCGGGGCTGGCGTATCCGGCGTAGATCGTGGGCGATCATTGGAGCCGCCCACGTTGGCGGTGTTGGTCAGCCGCGCGGAGGGCAGGTGACCGCCGACCTTCTTGGCCGTGCGGGCTTCGACCGTTGTCCTGATCTGGGTGAGCCGCATATGAAGGAGTGCCGCGTCGTCGCCGACCAGGCCGTGGCGGGCCGCCCACTGGCCGAGCCGGTGGCTGCGGGGCCAGTTCGGTGTCGAACGGGCCGGTGTGCCCGCTGGTCGACGCGTTTTTGACGGCCCCGTGGCCGTTGCCGCCCAGATTGACCACAACGATGCCGTGAGGACAACGCCCGGCTGCGCGCCATCATCCGGTGCAACAGCGGGTAGAAGCCGCCGGTCGTCCTCAGCTGGCGGCCTGGATCGTCGTCCACGCTCCAGTGCACGCTGGTACGCGAGTTGGCCTTGCCCCGCCGGCGCTTGGTCAGGGTCACCGCCACCGCCCGGCCCTCCAGGAGACGGTGCTCGGCGGGCAGCTCCTTCAGCTTCTCCAGGTTCCGGCCGGACAGCACCGCCGCGTAGATCATCAGCGGGGTGAGATCCTCGTCGACCATGAACAGCTGCCGGGCCGTCGCGTAGCAGACCGCCGGGTACTCGCCCGCTGACAGCCGTCGGTAGTCGACCTGGACCCGGCCGGTACGGGCCATCACCTCAAGCCGGGCGCCCTGCTCCCGTTCGGCCTCGGGCAGGCCTGCGGAATCGGTGAGGAACCGCTCCAGCGGCCGCTCGCCGGCGGCGACTCGGTCGCGGATGGCCACCACGTCCGAGCGGGCTGCGGTGACGATGGCCGACAGCTCGCGATCGGAGTAGCCGGGTCGGCCGCTCGACCGGGCATCCGCCCCGTGACCGTGCTGGCCGAGATAGTCCGCCAGGGCGCCGTGAAGACGGTCCTGGCCGGGCAACTCCTTCACGAGCAGCAGCAGTTCCTGCAAATTCTTACGGGCGGTCTTCTCACTGCACGTCTCCCGGCGCGACACCAGGTACCGCTCCAGGTGCCGCACCCTTACGGGCCTCGCTCACTTCGAGGCACCGATGGAATGTGCTGACCTGCTGAAAGGCGGCTCGCGCGGTATCGAATTCAGTCGGTGGCCTGAGATTCGGCGGTCCCCTGCGATGAGGCGAAGTGGTGTGCTCAGTCCGATCTCCGTGGAGAGGCGTTGCAACGCGCGGTTCGGCGACCATTGCAGTTCACGTCATAGGGCATTCACGGCCCGAACATAGATTCGCCGGGTCCCGGGGGCACAACCACAGCAAGAGGTTCATCGTGAAGATCACGAACATCCCAATGACCCGACGCATGGCTGTCGCGGCCGCATCCCTGGCGCTCGTGGCCGGGGGCGTGGCGACCGCCGCCACCGCCGCTCCGAGCAGGCCTGCCGGCGGCGTGGCCTCCGACTTCACCGCGGTGACCCGTGGCACCGCCTGGAATCTGGTCGGCAAGCTCCAGCTGAAGTTCCCGACGTACCACACGGAGGGCATCGCTTTCGCCGGCGACCTCATCTTCCTGTCCTCCGTGCAGATCCTCGAGCCGACAGTCAAGTACCCCGTCCCGCAGGGGCGTTACGACCGCTCGCCGGGCAAGGGCATCGGCCACGTCTTCGTGATCGACCGCAAGGGGAACCTGCAGAAGGACATCGTCCTTGGTGAGGGCGACATGTACCACCCCTCCGGCATCGACTTCGACGGCACCTCGGTGTGGGTGCCGGTCGCCGAGTACCGGCCCAACAGCGCGGCCATCATGTACCGCATCGACGCGAAGACCCTGGAGGTCCATAAGCAGTTCACGGTCGACGACCACATCGGCGGTGTCGTCCGCGACCAGGCCACCGGCCACCTCGTCGGCCAGACCTGGGGCTCCCGCCGCTTCGTCGAGTGGAACCTGGCCGGCAAGCAGCTCGCCTCCTGGGACAACCCCGGCCACTTCATCGACTACCAGGACTGCCAGAGCTTGCCCGCCCACAAGATGATCTGCGGCGGCATCACCAACCTCCCCCAGACCCCCTCCGCCGGCGGTGCCACCGCCACGTACGAACTCGGCGGCATCGGCCTGCTCGACGTGCACACTCACGAGCTGTTGCACGAGGTGCCCTTCCAGCAGTGGTCCACGGCCGGCCACGTGGCCACCCGCAACCCCTTCAAGATCAAGGACGACGGAAACAAGCTGACCATGTGGGTAGCACCGGACAACGGCGACGAGGGCAACGGGACGGAGATCCTCACATACCAGGCGACAGTGCCGGCGACACAGTAAGCCGACCTCGACCTGCTGCCCTGCCCCTCCCGCACAGCACGCAGGCCTCCGGTCGGCACCGCCCGGGGGCCTGCACACGGCAGGGCCACAGAAGGGCATCCAGCTACCTCCAGGGCCCCTTCTGATGCGGCAGGCATCCTGACTGGGAACCCACCGCGGCGCGAGCACCCGCAGCACCGCCGAACACGCGCCGGCTGTCCGGCCCGCCGGCGATGACCATTGGACGCGGTCGACGTGGTGTCGCAGCCGTGACGTACAGAGCTGTCGACGGTCACGTAATTCCCGATCCCTGCGGTCACGTAATTCCCCAGGTCCTCGCCTCGGTGCTCGTCTAGGTTGGCGAGCATGACCATGCGGGGGTGGATCTATCGTTATGTCGGTCCGGCCGACTTGAGGAGTCTCGTCCGACCGGGCGGCGGTGGTCAGATGCGTTCGACGGCAGACTTCGGCGAGTGGGCTTCAGCTCGGACAGCAGAGGAGTTGTCCGAGCCCTTCACCTTCGTTGTCGATCAGACCGGGGCCCTGCGGCTTGCGCCGCGCCGCAGTGAGCACATGGTGTGTGCTGGTGGGGAAGCGGTCCTGTGCGCCGGTGAGATCAGTTTCCGCGAGGAGTCCGGGCGGTGGGCGGTCAACGAGGTGAGCAACCAGTCGACCGGCTATTGCCCGGACGTCAGCTCGTGGCCGGCCCTCGCCGAGGCCCTGGACCAGGCCGGGATCGTTCGCCCGTCCGGCTTCACGCATGAGGTGGTGTTCCGACGCTGCCCCGCCTGCCAGCAGCTCAATATCGTGCGAGAGCAGGACTTCGTCTGCGTCTTCTGCGACGCCGTCCTGCCGCCGGAGTGGAACGTGGACCGGCCCGGACGCTAGGCGCTTGGCTCACCGGTCGGGTCCTTGGGGCTGCGTCCGAGTCCGCCGTCCCCATGGGGAATCGTGACCGCGCGGGTGGGGAATTACGTGACGCTGAAGCGGCCGAGACTGGGGAATTGCGTGACCGCCGACAAGAGTCGGCAAAGAGCGGTCGAAGGAGTTCTTGTAGACACAGTTCGGGGTGATCCAGCGAGCGCCGATGCTGTCGCCGGAGCACTTGCTGTATGGGCCGTCGTGGGAGACGGCGTTGGCCGTGGTGCGGGCTCCGGGGCTGCCCTGGTTCCACTGGTTGGGGACCCAGTCGCTGGCTGCCGCATGGAGGGGCTCAGCGTGGGCGGCGCTCGCAGGCGCGGTCGCGGCACCGGCGATGGGCAGGACCCCGATCGCGGCACCGGCGAGGGGATGACGTAGACGCGTTGCTTTCCTTTCGAGTGATGTTGCGGTGACGGAGAAGGCCGGAGCCGCTACAGCGAGACGATCTGAGGGGCCCGTGCCGCCGGACTGGCGGCACGGGCCGGAACTGCCGCAGGTCGACCGCTGATGACGGCCGTCAGTTTGCCCAGCCGCCGCAGTCGATGTGCTGATTCGTCCCCCTGTACTCGCATACCCGCACGGCGGCCCACCTGACGTTGTAGTAGGTGGTCGTGGGAAGTTCTGCGCTGTTGCCTTCGCCTGCGACACTGGCCAGCTTCTTCTCGACGATATGTCCCGTGGTGCTGTTGCACGGGATGTAGCCGATGTAGGCGATCGCGCCGTTCCCGTCCGCGTCGGTGTCGCTGACCGAGTTCATGTAGGGATTGTCGGGGTCCTTGATCTTCGTGTAGCCGCACCCCGAGCTCGGGTACAGGAGGGCGCCCTCCGCCAGTGCCCCCTGGCTCGAATTTGCCGTACGAAACCAGGACAGCTCGTAACTCACAGCCTGTGCCTGCCCAGTAAGCCCCACCACGGCGCCGAAAGCGGCCACAGCGGCTCCGGCGATGCGTATAAGGGTTCGCTGATTGGTCATGTCTACCTCTTCTCGGTGGCGGGACGAGCAACCGCAGCCGCCCTACAACCCCGCCCCGGTGGTGAATGGTTGTGCCCGATCGGGCAGTACCGATGCTGCTGAGAGGATTGAGGGTGAGACAAGAGCTGTCGGCTGTCCCGGACAACGGACGACTGTCCGGCCTGGTCAGAGGCTCGTCCGGGACAACCTGTACTCCATTGCCCGGTTCTCAGCCCTCCCGCACGAGGAACCGTTGACCGGCACCGCCCGTGCACCGTTCCTCGACGGCTTCCGCCCCTTCTGCGGTGTCCTCGTCGACGATTCCAATGCACCGGCTGCTGTTGCCCGGGCGGATCAGGTACTCGCCCGCGTTTCGGGTGCCGGCGGTGACCAGGTGGAACAGAGTGGCGTGGACGCAGTCGTTCCGGGGTTCCAGCATGCCTTTGACCGGGCCGGTGCTCATGACCGTCAGGCAGCCCTTTCCCTCCTGGGGGTGGTGCCACTGGATGCGGTACAGGTCTTCGCCAGCCGGTTCGAGGTAGGTGCGGGGCACGGTGGCCTGGACGCAGGGAAGTTGGACCGCGACCGCGTTCGCATAGGCGCCGGCGCGGTCGCGTCCGTCGGTCAGGCAGAGGTCGGGTGTACGGGAGGGACGGATCGTGACCCACCCGGTGGCAGGGACAACCCGTTTCCCCGGGGTGTCGGGGTTGTCGAGGAGCAGCCCCCAGGCGATCAGGGCGAACAGCGGGACCATGACCGCGGCCACGAAGCCGGTCGTACGGAACGCCGTCGGACGTGACCGCACACCCACGGCTTCCGCGGCGTCCGGTGGGCTCTCGGCCCCGTCCTCGGACCCGGATGACGTGACTGTCCCAGCGGCGATGCGGGAGGCGATCCGTGTCCGGGCATCCAGCCAGTCACCGACCCGGTGCCCCTGCCCGCAGGCGCGGACGAACGCGGCAACCACTTCGGGCCGCGGCAGGCTGGACCGCTGTAGGACGTCGGCAAGCGTGCTGCGCGCCAGCACGTCACCGCTCAGCGCGGCCCGTTCCTCCAGCTCGCGGTAGGTCAGCCCCGAGCGCACCTTGAGCCTCTGCATCGACGCGACAAAGCCAGCAGCGTCCTGGGCCTCGTACGGCGACAACTCCCCCGTGTTTCCCATGACTTCCATCCTGTGGTGGCCATGACAGGGAGGTCAACGGAGGTTCCCGCCATCCGACCTCGGCGAGATCCGCAGGATTCCCCCTGCCTCCAGGTACAGCTCCACGTCCACGCCCAACGCCACGAGGGCCTGTTCGCGCTCGCCGCCGTGGATCTCGGACTCGCTATCGAAAGAGCTTCGAAGGGGATCGCTACTGAACGTAGTCATTGTCAACGGGATCGCGGATTTGCTAATCCACTGCTAACGAACTGCCTTCATTGCCAACGAAGTCGCGGACCCTACAGACAGGACCGCGTCCGGGGCCGTTCAGGTCAGCTGGGCCAGGACGTCGGCCATGGACTGGTAGGTGTCGCGGACGCCGTCGCGGTTGTGGAGACGGTGCCGCTCCAGGCGAATGGGCGGTGGTATCCGTCCGGCCGGGACGTGTGGGGGCGGCCACCCGCTGGTGCCGGCCGGCGCCCCGGCCGGGGCGCCGTGCGGGCCCGGCGCTGTGGCGGGGGTGGTCTGGTGGGTGGATGCCGTGTGGGCGGTGACGGTGGTGCGGGCCGGTTGCTGGTGTGGCCGGTTGTCTGCAGGCGGCGTCCCGGGCGGCGGGGGCGGATGGGCCCAATGCCGGGTGTGTGCGGCTTCCGCTTCGATGCTGTCGTGTGTAGGGGCGCTGGAGATCCCGGGTGGGGGGTGTGGTGCGGGTCGGTGACCGGGTGGGTCTGGCAGGTGATGGGCGGGCCGGGACGGGTGGGTGCTGCGGGTGCCCGGGGTGGGGGCGGTGGCGTGGGGCGTGGGTGCTTCTTCGTTTGTGCCGGTGTGCTGTCCGGCGGTGATGTGTTGTCGTGGTGCCGGGTGTTCGTGCCGGTTATCGGCATTCTCTCCTTTTGTCAAGTCCCGAGATGTAGGGGCGTGACGGGTTTTTCTTGCCGGGTGCTAATGGAGGCATGGGTTCACGCAGATCAGGTGGCCCACCGCATTGTCGGGTAAAGCGCTGGCGATGTGTTGTGCGGGATATGTGTCCCGCCGGAGAACGGCCCGCGCGTCGGTCGGGGTCGTTCGACAGCCCCTTTCATCATTTCTCACCGGAGGAGAAACTCCATGAATTCCAGCAATAAGCGCCGTCGTTTCCTGATGCTTGCCGCCTCGACCGCTCTGGCCGCGGGCGGTGTGATGCTGCCCGCCACCGGCGCCTTCGCCGCTGCCCCGACGGCGCAGCCGCACATGGTCATAGCCCACCACGCCCACCAGGGCAATGGCAACGGGAACGGGAACGGGAACGGGAACGGGAACGGGAACGGCAACGGGAACGGCAACGGGAACGGGAACGGGAACGGCAACGGGAACGGGAACGGCAACGGGAACGGCAACGGCAACGGCAACGGGAACGGCAACGGCAACGGCAACGGGAACGGGAACGGGAA
>NZ_BMMM01000005.1:0-221472 GCF_014645835.1 Streptomyces albiflavescens | reverse complement strand
AACGGGAACGGGAACGGCAACGGCAACGGGAACGGCAACGGGAACGGGAACGGGAACGGCAACGGCAACGGGAACGGCAACGGCAACGGGAACGGCAACGGGAACGGGAACGGCAACGGCAACGGGAACGGGAACGGCAACGGGAACGGGAACGGCAACGGGAACGGGAACGGCAACGGGAACGGCAACGGAAACTAAGGTCTGACAGGGAAAGAATGTTGCGGACCGCGTCTTTGGCCGGGTGGCATGTTCGTGCCGCCCGGCCATGGGCGCGTGTCTGCGGGCGGGTGGTACGGGCTGTTGTGCGCGGCCCGGCACGGTGAAGCGGTGTGTGGTGTGAGCCTTCGGTGCGGTGTTGCGTGCGCCGAATGGGGGCAGGGGTGGTGGGCCTGGGCGCTTCTCGTTGAGACTGGCAAGAGATGGTCATATGTGAAGCACCCCGAAGGGGTTGAGGCGGGGAGGTTCCGCGTCATCCTGGCTTGTGGCGAAGCACATTTCGAAGGTCTGAGGTTGACCTTCCGTCAACCCCTAGGCCCTTGAGGTGGGCGGATTGATTAGGGAGTGATGTGGACTGTCGAAGAGCGGTTCCGCTGGGTCTGACTGATCAAGTCGCCACAGGAAAGTTGAAGCCCAGCCAGCCGCTGGCGGGGTTTCAGCGTGGGGTGACGGCAATAGGTGACGGCAACGTCAGCGGACAGAGGTGTCCGAGGCGACGACTCGTCGCCGTCGGCCGCTACCGCTGGGCGTGCCCTCGGCTGTCTGTGAGTGCGGTGCCGAGGGTGTTGATGGCGTCTTGCTGGAGGTGGAGCCTCACATGCGCGTAGATGGTGGCGGTGACGCCGCGCCCCGTGCGGCTGCCGCCGAGTTCGCCGACCTCAGCGATAACGAGCTGCTGACACGGGAAGCCGAGCTGGAGCAGCGGCGGGTCACGGTCCGCGACGAGCGTCAGCGGCTCTTCAGCGAGCGCCGGAATTCAAAACGAGAGAAAAGCCGACGCGGCCTGTTCCTGCCGCCTCTCCATGACGACGACGCCGACTCGGACGCGTTGCCGCGCGAGAGGCCGGATGCCGCACTTGCCAAGTCGAAGAAGCGACGGCAGCAGCGCCCCTGACCGTGAGTCAGGCAGCTCGGTCAGCGGATTCCAAAACTGACGATCATCGTTGACACCTGGGTCTCTGATCACTACGGAGATCCTCATGTCGAAGTCCACTCCCACCACCCCGCCGCTTGACCGTGAGGCCAAGCGGCGCCTGGCGGTGATACGCCACGTCGAAGAGGACACGGAAACGTCGCCATGTCTTGCCGCTACTTCGGGATCAGCCGGCAGGCGTACTACAGCTGGTACTGCCGCTACCAGGCCGAGGGCGTCGAGGGCGTGCGCACCCGTTCCAAGGCGCCGAAGACGTCCCCGAACGCGACTCATGTCGAGGTGGTCGGGAAGACCATCTATCTCCGGCAGAACTACCACTTCGGCCCGGAGGAGATCGCGGCGGGCGGTCAGCGTGCTGGATCCAGGCAACTGGTATGGGGCCGCAGGAAGACGCGGCTCGTTCCTACTTGTCGTGCAGACGGTACTCCGAGGCCTCCTCACGGACACGTCCGGCCTCCAGCGTACGGTGTCCGGATGACGTCAGGCGAACCTCCCTGACCACAGGGAAGGTTGGAAAAGGCTCAGCGTCGAGAATTTTCCAGAAATCAGTTTACCGGGTCTATTTCGTGGACCATCTGCGATATAGCGACCTCTGAGATATAATGTTTGATTATGGCGAATGCTAGCCGATATGGAGTCGTTCCTGCCGACGTCGGTCCTCATCGGGCAGCGACGTCGTCATGATCTGGGAAATACTGGTCCTGGGCTTCGTACTCAGTCTCGACAATTTCCGGGTATCGATCGCGCTCGGCACCGTCCCATTTGGTCTGAAGCGTGCGGTGCAGGTCGCGCTGACGTTTGGGCTGTGGGACGCGATTATGCCCCTGGTCGGGCTGTTGATCGGTCGCCAGATCGGTGAGTCCGTCGGGGACGTCGCCGATTTGGTGGGCGCGGCCGCGCTCGGCGGGTACGGTCTTTACCTCGTCTTCTCGGCCCTGGGGAACCCCGAGCCGGACGAGTTGGACCACCCGTGGGCGCTGTTCGGCATCCCGTTGACGCTGAGCCTGGACAACCTGTTCGCTGGGGCGAGCCTGGGGATCGTTGGCCTCTCGCCGTGGTTCTCTGCCGCCGTCTTCGGCCTCATGACGGCGGCGTTGTCGCTGGTCGGGCTGCGGCTCGGGCGGGCTGCAGCGCGCCTCGTCCGGATCCGCTCGGACCTGCTGAGCGGGGTCACGTTGATCATCGCCGCTGCGGTGCTGCCGTTGTGGTCTGGCGGTTAGTCCGCTCCACCCGGGAGGTGGGTCGGCCGGCGAGCCCGGTGCGGGCGCGGTATCAGCGGAAGATCGTCGGGTCGCGAGTCGGCGTTGGCGGCCTCGACCGCCCGGGCGACCAGGTCGTGGTCGGGCGACAGGTGGCAGACCGGGTCGGTGCGGGCGGCGTCACCGGTGAGCAGGAACGCCTGGCAGCGGCACCCGCCGTAGTCCAACTCCCGCCGGGGGCAGCTCCGGCAGGGCTCCGGCATCCAGTCCGTCCCCCGGAACGCGGTCATCACCGGCGACTCCGCCCAGATCCGCTCTAGCGGGTCTTCCCGCACGCTGGCCCGCGGCAACGGCAGGGACTGGGCGGCCGGGCAGGGCAGGACGTCGCCGTTCGGCGTCACGGTCAGCTGCCGGGAGGCCCAGCCGCCCATGCAGGGCTTCGGGTAGCGGCTGTAGTAGTCGGGGATGACGTAGACGACGTCCATGCGTTCGCGCAACCGCTCGCGGGTGGCCCGCACGACGACCTCGGCCGCCTTGAGCTGGGCCCGGGTCGGCAGCAGCGCGTCACGGTTTCGCCAGGCCCAGCCGTAGTACTGGGTGTTGGCCAGCTCCACCCGGTCGGCGCCCACCTTTTCAGCCAGCTCGAGCACGTCGGCGACGCGGTCGATGTTGTGCCGGTGCAGCACCACGTTCATGGTGAGTGGCCAGCCCAGCTCCTTGACCAGGCCCATCGCCTCGATCTTGCGCTGGAAGGACGGGATCCCAGCGATCCGGTCGGACAGGGCCGCCTCGTGGGCCTGGATGCTGATCTGCACGTGGTCCAGGCCTGCTGCCCGCAGCCGCTCGGCCCTCGGACGCGAGAGCCCGAGGGCGCTGGTCACGAGGTTGGTGTAGAGGCCCAGGCCGTGGGCGCCAGCCACGATCTCCACCAGGTCGCGCCGCAGCAGCGGTTCCCCGCCCGACAGGTGGCACTGCAGAACCCCCAGGTCGCTTGCCTCGGCCAGCACCCGCAGCCACTCGTCGGTGGCCAACTCGTCCTGGTAGTCGCCCATGTTCAGCGGGTTGGAGCAGTATGAGCAGGCCAGCGGGCAGCGGTAGGTGAGCTCGGCGAGCAGCCCGAACGGGCTATCCATCGGTGAGCTCCACCCAGCGCCGGGCGACGAGCTGGGTGAGGAACTGCCGCACCTCGTCGTCGGGGACGGTCTGGTAGCGGCTGCCCAGCTCGGTCACGATCTCGGCCACGGTGCGCCGCCCGTCGCACAGTTCGAGGATGGCCGCGCTGCTGTCGTTCAGAACCACCACCGTCTCGGGGTGCAGCAGGATCGGACGCTGCCTGGTCCGGCAGAAGTCCAACCGGACATGGCGCGCCAACCGGGGCCGGTCCGAGCCGGACACCTCGACGCCGTGCCGGGTCCTAGTGCTGGTCTGGGTCGTTCCAGTACGGGTCGGGTCCATGATGGTCACTCCGGGTAGGCCTGGTCGATGGCGTCCAGCAGGCTCCACAGGACGTCGCACTTGAACGACAGCGCGTCGACGGCGCGCGCCTGGGACTCGGCGGAGCGGCAGTACGCGGTGACCACCTCGAGTGCGTGCTCGCAGTCGCGGGGAGCCTGCTCAAGGCGGGCGCGGAAGTAAGCGAGGCCCTCGGGGTCGATCCACGGGTACCACCGCTCGAACCCGGCCAGCCGCGCCGCCATCAGGTCGGGGGCGAACAGCTCGGTGAGCGAGGACGCGACCGCTTCCACCCACGGGCGGTTCCGGGCGAAGTTCACGTAGGCATCGACGGCGAACCGCACGCCGGGTACCAGGTGCCGGTGGTCCCGGACCTCCTCGCGGGTCAGCCCGACGGCCTCGCCGAGGCGCAGCCACGCCTCGATGCCGCCCTCGCCGGCGGCGGTGCCGTCATGGTCGACGATCCGTCGGATCCAACGGCGGCGGACCTCAAGGTCGGGGCAGTTGGCGAGGATCGCGGCGTCCTTGCGGGGGATGTTCTCCTGGTAGTAGAAGCGGTTGGCCACCCAGCCCCGTATCTGCTCGCGGCTCAGCTGGCCGGCGTTCATCCGGACGTGGAACGGGTGCTGGTCGTGGTACCGCCGCGAGTGGGCCCGCAACGCCTCGACGAAGCCGTCGGTGCCGGTTCTCGTGATGGTTGTCGTCATGGCCCTACACCTGGACCTCGAGGCCGTCCATGGCCACCTCCATGCCCTTCTCGTCCAAGATGCGCCGCTCAGGCGCGTCCTCCAGGAGGATGGGGTTGGTGTTGTTCATGTGCACGAAGATCGTCCGTCCCACGCGCAGCGACGGGAGCTGCGCCAGGCTGCCGTCCTGGCCCTCGATGGGCAGGTGGCCCATCTCCCGGGACGTTCTGCCGGCCAGGCCCAGCCGTACGAGTTCGTCGTCGCGCCAGCAGGTCCCGTCGATCAGCAGGCATTCGCTGTCCTCGATCTCCACGCGCAGCGCCGGCGTCAGCGATTGCACCCCTGGCAGGTACACCAGCGTGCCCCCGCTGCGCTCGTCGGTCAGCCGGTAGCCCACGACGCGGCCGTGTTCCAGCCCGGCTTCGAAGCGAGCGCGCTTGCTGCTGGGAACGTCGAACGCCCGGCAGGACAGCCCGTCGGCCAAGGCGAGTTCGTCGCCCGGGATCACTGCTCGCCACTCGACCGGACAGTAGCGCTCGAGCGTGCTCAGAATCCCCGAGCCGTCGGCACTCAGGGTCTTGCGCACCGCCGGCGTGGCGTACAGCCGCAGGGCGCGGGCCTCCCGCAACAGAAGCAGGCCCAGCGTGTGGTCCAGCTCGGCGTCGGTGAGCAGCACCGCCTCCAGCGGCGTCGTCCGGTCGTCGTGCGGGTGCAGGCCGGGGAAGGCCTCGATCTGTGTGCGGACGTCGGGCGAGGCGTTGATGAGGAACCACCGGCGGCGGTCAGCGCTGACCGCGACCGACGACTGGGTGCGCGCGAGGCCGGCCCGGGAGCGAACCGCGGCACACACCGGGCAGGTGCAGTTCCACTGCGGGGACCCGCCCCCCGCCGCCGAGCCCAGGACTCGCAGCAACACGTCGGCACTCCGTTCATCGACGATCCGGGCCGTCGCCAACCCGGCGGTCCGTGGCCGTCCCCAGGCGTCGGAGGGCGCCGGACCAGGTCCGGCGCCGCCCCACGTCCGCTAGTCCTCCCACCGACCGAGGTACATGGTCACCTCGGCCGCGACTGCGATCTCGACAAACTCGGGCGTCTCCCACACAGCCAGCTGATACTCCATGGGTTCACCTCCTCTCTGCCCGGGTCACGGCAGGCTCCGGTCACGCGCTACGACGATTCCGGGAGGGCGAAGACGATCAGAGCGCTACCGTGCCCCGCGCCGAGCATGCCGGGGAGGAATCCCTCAGCCCACGCGCCCCAACCGACCGGCACTGCGATGTACTGCCTGCCGTCGACCATGTAGGTCGTCGGGCTGCTGTGGTGGCCGCTTCCGCACTGGAACTGCCACAGCAGTTCCCCAGTGCGGGCGTCGAGCGCGTTGAACTCCCCAGAGGGTTCACCGGCGAACACCAGGTCACCGCCGGTGGCCAGCGTCGAGGCGCACATCGGGAGTTCGTTGCGCCAGCGCCACTTCTCCTCGCCGTTCGCGTCGAAGGCGCTGATGGACCCCGCCATGTCCTCGATGTCCACCTGAACGCCCGCGCCCCAGTACGGAATGCTCTCCTTGAACTCCCGGCGCCGCCGGGTGGCCGTCGCGCCGGTGTCCTGGACCGGGACGTAGAAGAGCCCGGTCTTCGGGCTGTAGGCCGCATGGGTCCATTCCTTGGCGCCGGCCGGACCCGGGTAGAAGTGGACCGGTTCTCCCTCCTTGTCCGGGTACACCTTGGCCGTCACCTGGCCGTCCCTCGTGATCGCCCCCCACGAGATGCGGTCCACGAAGGGGGTGATCCCGACCCTCGCGCCGTTCGTGCGGTCAAGGACGAAGAAGTAGCCGTTCTTGTCGAAGTGCCCGAGCAGTTTGCGCCCGTCCTGCTCGAACAGGATGCACTCGGCGATGCTGTCGTAGTCCCAAACGTCGTGCGGAGTGCACTGGTAGTGCCAGCGGATCTGACCGCTGTCCACGTCGACGGCGATGATGCTGTCGGTGAAGAGGTTGTCGCCCTCGCGGACGCCGCCGTCGAAGTCGGGTGCCGGGTTACCGGTCCCGACGTACAGCAGGTTCGTCTCCGGGTCAAAGGTGCCGGTGACCCAGCAGTTCGCCCCACCCCGTGCCCAGGCCTCGCTGTCGGCTGGCCAGGTCTCCGAGCCGGGCTCCCCGGGCTTTGGCACCGTGTAGCACCGCCACTGGTGCTCGCCGGTCTCGAGGTCGAATGCGTCGAGGTGACCGCGTACGCCGAACTCGCCGCCGGAGCTCCCGACGATGAGCTTGTTCTTCACGACCAGCGGTGCGAGCGTGGCGCTCTCCCCGGCCCGGACGTCTCCGTAGGTCTGGTCCCAGACCCGCTTGCCGGTGGTGGCGTCGAGCGCGAGCACACGAGCATTCGCCGTGACGAAGAAGACCTTCCCCTGAGCCACGGCGACCCCACGGTTCACGTTTCCGCAGCACAAGGACACGTCGAAGGGGACCGCATGCTTGTACCGCCAGATCTCCACGCCCGTCTTCGCGTCCAGGGCCCAGACCCAGCCGTCCCAGCCGGAGAGGAACATGACCCCGTCGACGACGATCGGGGCGGCCTCGAACGAGTAGGTCGACGCCCCCGCGATCAGGCCGGTCGTGCCGGCCTGGAAGACCCATGCGGGGCCGATGCGCTTGACGTTCTCCGTGTTGACCTGATCCAGCGGGCTGTACCGCTGCCCGTTGTAGGCGCCGTAGTAGGTGAGCCAGTTCTGGGGTTCCTCACGGGCATTGAGTATGCGCTCGTAGTCGACGCCGGCCACTACAGGCGGCGCGACGTCCCCGCCCGCTACCTTGCCGCTCAGGCGGCCCTGATCGACAGCCTCACCCGCGTCCACGTAGGCGACGGTCATTTTCTTTACCTCCTGCTTCTTCTTACGGCCGCGGCTGTTCGGGACGGTCGAGGCGAGCCTCCGGCGGAGCATCCCCCAGGACAACGATGGCCCCGGTCAGCCCCCGGCCCTCGTCATTGCCCGTAGGCGAGCCGAACCAGTAGTAGCCCGGACCGTCGAGGTTGAGGGTCGCCCGACCTCGCGAATGGTTTACCAACCAGATGAACTTGCGGTCGCCATTGCTCGGCAGGAGCGCGCAGTGCGTGTTCAGGTCGTCATTGACGAGCTCGAGGTCGATATCGCCTCCATGGGGCATGACCAGAATGTCGGGATCCCAGGTCAGCTCATCCGGGTGGATGCGAATGGTGGCCTGCATGCGGCCATCCGATTTCTCGGTGGCCTGCCCAATGCGTCCGGTGCCCAGCACTTGACCCAGCGTTGCCTTGTTCTGTGCGGCCAACCCGATCTGGTCCAGCAGGTCGGATCGCTCCTGAGCGGTCGTCATCGGGCTTCACTCTCCTCATCCCGAATTGCTGTCCACCTCGCATCGGCTGCGTTGACGGCGGCGCATAGCGGTCGCTTGCGCACCTCTGCTCGGCGAAAATGTTCTCCGAATTGACCTCGAAATTCTTTTGCGTTGCCCGCTGCCCCCTGCAACCGGTGGCCAAAGAGTGGCGACACGCCGGAATGAATCACACCGAAAAGGGGGGAAATTGGTGGTCAAAAAACACGCTACGCCCGACAAGGCTGAGCGCCACTTCGGGCCAGCTCATGCCGTTCGTCCGCGATCAGCCGCCGTTCGCACCCGATGTGCCACCGTTAGCCCGGGTCGTTCACGTCAGTCTGGGCTGATCGGCCTGTAGAAGCACGGAAGTGCCTGTCCTGCTTGGGATTCTTGGGCTGTTCGAACTTTGATCGGCACCTACAAGGGTGTGCCGACTCATGCGCCGGGGCGGGTGTTCACCGATCTCGCGGTGGCAGTAGAGCCCACCCCGAGTGCCCCCGCGGCGGCCGTCAGCCGGACCACCATGCTGGCCTTCTCGGCGTTGGGGAACACGGACGTGCTCGCGACGAGCCGCCGGATGTCACGGCCCGACATCGGGTTGGCGATGACGCCGACCGTGGCGTCGGCCACCAGCCGGTGGCGGCTCACCCGCCAGCCGTGGGCGTGCTGCTCACCCATCGCCCTCCCTGCCCGCCGCCGTCGCGCGTGCCGTCTCCGGGATACGCGTTTCCGCAGCCGCTGACAAGGGTCACCATCGTCATCTGACAAGACCCGCCTGATTCCTCCCGGCTTGACGTATGCCGATATAGGAATATGATCGCGCCATGGCACGAGCAGCGACGACGTCGGACGTCTTCAACGCGATCGCCGAGCCGCAGCGCCGGGAGCTCCTGGTGCTGCTGCGGGCGGGAGAGCGGCCGGTGACCGAGTTGGCCCAGGAGCTGGGGATGACCCAGCCGGGGGCGTCCAAACACCTGCGGGTGCTCCGGGAGGTCGGACTGGTGCGGGACCGCAAGGCAGGCAAGCAACGCCTGTACGGCCTTGACGCCCGCGGGCTGCGACCGGTTCACGAGTGGACCGGCGGGTTCGAGCGGTTCTGGAACGAGAGCTTCGACCGGCTGGACGCGTACGTGCAGGACCTCAAGCAGGCAAGGCAGGAGGAGTAGCTAATGAGCGCGACGGGACGAGGAGCGCCGGCGCAGTCCGGGACGGCCGACCGCGAGATCGTGATCTCCCGGGTCATCGACGCCCCACGGGAGCTGGTGTTCGAGGCGTTCACCGAGGTGCGGCACCTGTCGCGGTGGTGGGGACCGGAGGGGTTCACCACCACCACGCGGGCGTTCGAGTTCCGCGTCGGCGGGGAGTGGGACTTCGTGATGCACGGACCGGACGGGACGGACTACCAGGAGTGGATCTCCTGGACCGAGATCGCCCCGCCGGAGCGGATCGCGCTGCTCCACGGTGAGTCCCGCGGCGACCCGAACACCTTCGAGTCGGTCCTCACGTTCGCGCCCGACGGCGCGGAGACCCGGATCGAGATGCGCACGGTGTTCCCCACCAAGGAGCTGCGCGACGAGGCGGTCGAGAAGTACCACGCGATCGAGGGCGGCCAGCAGACCCTGAGCAACCTGGCTGCCTACGTCACCGAGATCGTTCGAAAGGGAGCGGAGGGCTGATGGCCGGGAAGGTGTTCTTCAGCGTGTCGATGTCGCTGGACGGGTTCATCGCGCCCGAGTCCGTGCCCGTTGAGGGCTTCTTCGCGCCCGAGAAGCAGGACGACCCGCAGGTCCAGCGCTGGATGGCGCAGTGGATGGAACTGCAGCAGTGGATCTTCCCGCAGCGGTTCTTCCGGGAGAACCTGAAGCTCGGCGAGGGCGGCGAGGAAGGGCGCGACAACGACATCGTGCGGGAGACGTTCGAGCGCACCGGCGCGAGCGTGATGGGCAAGCGCATGTTCGACCTCGGCCAGCAGGCGTGGCCGGAGGAGGCGCCGTTCCACACGCCGGTGTTCGTCGTGACGCACGAGAAGCGTGACCCCTGGGAGCGGCCGGGCGGGACCACCTTCCACTTCGTCAACGACGGCATCGAGCCCGCGCTCGACCAGGCCCGCGAGGCCGCCGGCGACCGGGACGTCCGCATCGCGGGCGGCGGCGCAACGATCCTGGAGTACGTGAACGCCGGCCTGATCGACGAGTTCTCGATCGCGCTCTCACCCGTGCTGTTCGGCTCCGGAATCCGCCTGTTCGAGGGCGTGGACGCGGGCCGCGTGGCCCTGGAGCAGGTCCGCGCGGAGCCGACGCAGCGGGTGACCCACCTGACCTACACCGTCCACGAGCGGTAGCCGCACGGCGTACACGAAGGAGCACCCACGCGGTTGGTGACGCGGATAGTTCCTGCTGGGATGGGGAGTCCGCCTGCTGGAATCGCCAGGAAGGGGCCGGGAGGATCCCGGGGCACCGGCCATTCGACACCCATGTGTGGTCGTTGCCCATGCTGGCGGCGTTGCCCGAACAGGCCCGGCCTCAGCCCGGAGACCCGGCGGGTCCGCGGCTGCTGGCCCGGTCGGACTCGACCGGCGCCACCCACGCGTTCGCTGTCGCGTGCGTGGAGCGTGGCGTGGAGTTTTCCTTCGGGTTCTCCGTGGACGCCCGGATCCAGGGCATCGTCGACGCCATCCCCGAGGACTGCTGGCACCCCGAACTGATGGCGAGTTCCGTGACGGGGCGTGGGTGGCCGAGGCCACCGGCATGATCGACCTCTCCTCGTGGCCGGACGGGTCGCGGCTGATCCTGTGCAAGGAACGCCCCCATCCCGGCGCGCAGCTCACCTTCACCGACATCGACGGCAAGAGGGTCACCGCCCTGCTCACCAACACCCCCGCCGGTGTCGTGCCGTTCCAAGCTGCCGGGCTGGAGTTGCGGCACCGCCAACACGCCCGGGTCGAGGACCGGATCCGCGAAGCCAAGGCCACCGGCCTGCGGAACCTGCCCTGCCGGGAGCTCAACGAGAACCAAGCCTGGCTCGAGTCCGTACTCACCGCGGTCGACCTGATCTGCTGGACCAAACAGATCTGCTTCGCCGACGTGGTCGAGCTCGCCCGCTGCGAAATCGCAGCGTTCCGGTACCGGGACCCGAGGAACCGGGAGACCCGCAGCCCGGCAGCGCCAGTCGGCCAGGCCGCCATGCCCACAACCGGTAACCCACTCTCCGCGGCACTCGACCCCCAGACCGCCGCCATCAGGCACTCACGTGAAAGCAGCGGGTTAGGAGGATCCGGGTTGCACCGCACCACGTCATGCTGGGGCCGGCAGCGGACCCGATCAATACGGCCTGGCCGTCAGGACGCCTCTCCCGGCATCCGGGCCCCGATGGGGGCTCAAGCGAGGTCGTACCGATCGAGGTTCATGACCTTGTCCCACGCGGCGACAAAGTCCTGCACGAACTTCTCCTCCGCGTCGTCGCTCGCGTACACCTCGGCGATGGCACGCAGCTCGGAGTTCGAGCCGAAGACGAGGTCGACGCGGCTGCCGGTCCATTTGACCTCGCCGGTGACGCGGTCGCGGCCCTCGAAGGTTTCCGCGGTCGCGGATGTCGACTTCCATACCGTGCCCGTGTCGAGCAGATTCACGAAGAAGTCGTTGGACAGCGACCCGGGCAACGAGGTGAAGACGCCCAGCGGTGACTGCCGGTAGTTGGCGCCCAGCACCCGCAGCCCACCCACGAGGACGGTCATCTCGGGCGCGCTGAGGTCCAGCAGGTTCGCGCGGTCGACCAGCAGGTGCTCCGACGGCAGCCGGTTGCCCTTGCCGCGGTAGTTGCGGAACCCGTCAGCGGTCGGCTCGAGCGGGGCGAAGGACTCCGCATCGGTCCACTCCTGCGTGGCGTCCGTGCGTCCCGGAATGAAGGGGACCTCGACATCGTGGCCGGCGGTCTTGGCGGCCTGCTCGACGGCGGCGGCTCCGCCGAGCACGATGAGGTCGGCCAGCGAGATCTTCTTGTCACCGGTCTGGGAGCTGTTGAAGGACTCCTGGATCCCCTCCAGGGTGCGCAGCACCTGGGCCAGCGTGTCGGGCTGGTTGACCTCCCATCCCTGCTGCGGCTCGAGGCGGATGCGCGCGCCGTTTGCCCCGCCACGCTTGTCACTGACGCGGAACGTCGAGGCCGACGCCCACGCAGTCGAGACGAGCTGGGAGACCGATAGCCCGGAGGCTAGGATCCGGTTCTTGAGTGCGGCGATGTCCGCCGCCCCGACGAGCGGGTGGTCCACAGCGGGGATCGGGTCCTGCCAGATCAGCTTCTCCCGAGGGACCAGCGGGCCGAGGTAGCGCTGGATCGGGCCCATGTCGAGGTGCGTCAGCTTGAACCACGCCCGGGCGAACGCGTCCGCGAACTGGTCCGGGTTCTCCAGGAAGCGCCGCGAGATCGGCTCGTAGACCGGGTCCAACCGCAGCGCGAGGTCCGTCGTCAGAATCGTCGGGGCGTGTGTCGTCGATGGGTCGTGGGCGTCCGGAACCGTGCCCGCTCCGCGGCCGTCTCTCGGGATCCACTGCCATAGACCGCCGGGGCTCAGCTCCAGGTCCCACTCGTAGCCGAACAGGGTCTCGAAGAAGCTGTTGTCCCATCGCGTCGGGGTGGGTGTCCACGTGCCCTCGAGCCCGCTGGAGATGGTGTCCCCGCCCTTTCCGGTGCCGTAGCTGCTCTTCCAGCCCAGGCCCTGCTCCTCGAGGGGAGCGCCCTCGGGTTCGGGGCCGAGGTGGGCGTCCGGGTCGGCCGCGCCGTGGGTCTTGCCGAACGAGTGGCCGCCCGCGATCAGAGCGACGGTTTCCTCATCGTTCATCCCCATGCGCCGGGACGTCTCGCGGATGTCCCGGGCCGCCGTGAGCGGGTCCGGGACGGTGTGCGGTCCCTCCGGGTTGACGTAGATGAGGCCCATCTGGACGGCGGCCAAAGGGTTCTCCAGTTCCCGGACGCCGCCGTGGCGTTCGTCGCCGAGCCAGGCCCGCTCGGGACCCCAGTAGACGTCCTCGTCGGGCTCCCAGCCGTCCGCCCGGCCGCCGGCGAAGCCGAAGGTCTTGAAGCCCATCGTCTCCAGGGCGCGGTTGCCGGCGAAGATCATCAGGTCGGCCCAGGAGACCTTGCGGCCGTACTTCTTCTTCACCGGCCACAGCAGCCGGCGCGCCTTGTCGAGGTTGCGATTGTCCGGCCAGCTGTTCAGCGGCGCGAACCGCTGCATGCCGGCGCCCGCGCCACCCCGGCCGTCGTCGATGCGGTACGTCCCGGCGCCATGCCACACCATCCGGATCACCAGCGGCCCGTAGTGGCCGAAGTCGGCCGGCCACCACTCCTGCGACGTCGTCAGCACCCCGTCGACGTCCCGCGCCAGGGCGTCGAGGTCGAGCGTCCGGAACTCCGCGGCATAGTCGAAGTCCTCGCCCATGGGGTCGGCCATGGAGGGGTGTTTCCGGAGGATCGTCAGGTTGAGCCGGTTCGGCCACCAGTCGCGATTGCTCGCGCCCCCCATCGGGTGACTGCGGTACCCGGCCGATACAGAGAGGCCGAGGCCGCCCGCGCTCCCGACGTTCGTCTCGCCGACAACGGCGTCCGGAATGTCAGACACGGGAATTGTTCCTTCCGAGAAACGGATGTTGTGCAAGGGAACTCAGATGTCCAGCGCGCGACGCACGGCTGGCGCGTTCCGCCGGGAAACCGGCACCATCTCCTTCGTCCGATCATCCATGACCAGAGACAGCTCGCCCCTGAGCCCGCGCTCGATCTCCCGGATGCGGCTGAGATTGACCACATACCTGCGGTGCACCCGCAGGAAGCCGGCATCCGCCAACTCACTGTCGAGCTTGTCCAGGCTCGGGGAGGCGGCTCGCAATCGCCCCTGATCGGTGGATAGCCACACGTCGTTTCCCTGCGATTCGGCGAAGGAGACTTCCGGCAGACGCAGCAGCACCATCCGGTTGCCGCGCGTCGCGACCAGGCGGCGCGGCGGAACCTGAGGGTGCGTGGAGCCTTCCGGCTCGGGCAACTGTGCCCCGTCCGAGGCACCGAACGAGATCAGGTTCCCGATCAGACGCCCGGACGAGAAGACGGGTCGGATGCTGATCGATGTCGGCTCGTCGGCGAGGTGGGCGAAGATCTGCGTCGAGCCGACCCATTCAGGGTTGTGGGCCGCCTGCCCCGTGGCATACCGGGCGGCTGTAATCAATTCCGGCAGCCCGGGGTTCCATCGCAGCGTGGGGTGGACCGCCGGGGTGTTTGCCGGGACGCCCAGGAGCACGCTTGCCATGTCGTCGGCGATCACCACCTTGCCTGCGGTGTCCACCGCCGCGAGCGCCGTACTGGAATGTGCTCTGGCCTGGGTGTAGGCCGCGACCAACTCGGCGCCGCAATCCCGGGCGCGCCTCTTCAGCGGGTACTGGGTCATGGTGGCCGTGTTCGCCAGCCAGCTTTCCGCGGACGCGGGGAGTTGGCTGCGCCAGCAGCCGATGTTCAGGACCGCGATCGGTTCCCTGGTCACCACGTCACGCACCGCGATGCCCGCGCAGACCCAGTCGTGAAACGCCTGGCACCAGTGCTCCGCGCCACTGATCGGTACCGGGCCGTGCGCCTCGAGCGCCGTCCCAATGCCGTTTGTGCCGGCCGCGCACTCGGACCAGCAGAACCAGGGCGCCAGATTGGAATCACTGGCTCTGGCGAGCGTAGCTTGATCACCCCACTCGGCCAGGACCCGGCCCGTGGCATCGGTGATGGTGACGACGCCACCAATGCTGCCGACTTCATGTGCCACGGAGGCCGCACGAAAACCCAGCTCGGCGAATACGGCATCCTGCTCGGGCGTATGGTTGAGCTCCGCGGCAGCTACCGGAGCCCTTGCAAGGTGGGGATCGACCCGGTATTGCTCTCGGCAGCGATGCCAGGAGATCGCCACCAGAGGCCGGATGCCCGGGACATGATCCTCGCCCTGCACGAACCGTTCCCACGCCGCGAGCACGGTGCCGCTGCCCAGGTTCGATGAGATGGGCTCGAGCCGATGTACATCTCTCATGGTTCAGAACCGCCCTTGGCCCATCCCCAACGCCCGACGGCGTGCGCGCGGTCCGCGCCGGTCGCCGCTCGTCGCGGCCTGGTCTACAGCGCACTGGGCACTGTCTCGCGCCTTCGTGCTGGGGCACTCGTCCCTGGCTGTGTCACTGACCTTCACTCCCCACCCTAAGTTGCGGGTGCCGATAATTCATCCGCCCAGGTGGAGCGTTTGATCCCCAGTCTCAAATACCCCGGTTCTGACCGTGGTCAGCGTGGAGGAGCTGGCCGAGCGACGACACCGACGGGTTACCCAGCCATGATGACTACCGGTATTCCGGATCTCTCGTTCCATCCTGGCCGAGCAGCGGCGGGTCGCCGCCAGGGAGGCTGGTACTCCAGCAGCGTTTCGCTGTCTGGCTTGGTCAGAGGCGTCGTCCGGAGTGTAGTTGGCTGATGGTGCGTCAGGGGCGGTCTTGCAGGACCGCCCCTCCAACGAGCGAGCTCGGCGGGGCCGCATCGCAGCGGTGCCAGGACGTCCTGGCGGGTGTGGTGGCGGAGCCGCCGTTCTGCACACCCCATATGTGATGGCACGGGAGAACGCGAGGCCATGCGCGTGCTACTGGCCATCCGCCAGGCAGCCAGCACGGCTGGTCGCGTGCTGTGGCAGTCTTTGTGGCTGCCCTGCACTGTCCGCCGAGCACTGCTTGGCCGTTCGTGCCGTGTGGTTCACGGCTCAGTGTGTCCGGCTCCTGTGGGTCGAGGCTTGCGAGCTGGAGGGCGGGCCCTTCCGGTTCGTGTGTGAACAGGTGCCAGAGCTGCTGCAGTTGTTCGGGGTCGGTCCGGTCACCGCGGTTCAGGTTCTGGTCGGCTGGTGGTATCGGGGTTGGTTGCGCTCCGGGGCTGCCTTCGCGTCGTTTGCTGGTGTCGTCCCGATCCGAGCCTCCTGCGGGCTGGCCGACATGCGCGGGCTCGGCCGGGGGGGCGTTGACTGAGCCGGGTGATGCGCATGATGGCCCTGTTCGGGATGCGGTGGGACGCCGTCACGAAGGCGTAAGTCTGGACGCGGTCACGTAGGCGTAGGTTGCCCGCGGTGTCGGTGAGGCATGTGTCCCTGCGGCGGGCGGTGGTGTTTCAGGCGCAGTTTCTGTCGTGGGTTTTTCGAGTTGCTCGGGCGGCGGAAAAGGGCGTGTTGGGTGTGGGGGGTCTTGTTTGGGGGGTTTGGTGGGTTGTGGTGGTTTTGGTGGGTGTTGTGTGGGGGTGTTTTTAGTGTGGGGTGAGGGTTTGTTCGGTCCAGACGGTTTTGCCGGTGGGGGAGGGGCGGGTGCCCCAGCGTTGGGTGAGTTGGCCGATGAGGAGGAGGCCGCGTCCTCCTTCGTCGTAGGTGCGGGCGCGGCGCATGTGGGGGGTGGTGTTGCTGGAGTCGTAGACCTCGGTGGTGAGGGTGTTGTTGTGGTGGATGAGGCGGAGTCGGATGGGGGGTCGGCCGTAGCGGATGGCGTTGGTGACGAGTTCGCTGACGACGAGTTCGGTGGTGAAGGTGGTGTCGGTGAGTCCCCAGGTGGTGAGTTGGGTGGTGGTGTGTTGGCGTGCTTGGGCGACGATGGCGGGGTCGGAGGGGAGGTCCCAGGCGGCGACGCGGTTGGTGTCGAGGGCGCGGGTGCGGGCGATGAGGAGGGCGATGTCGTCGTCGGGGCGGTGGGTGAGCATGGTGGTGAGGATGCGGTCGCAGATGGTGTCGAGGGTGTGGGCGGGGCGGGCGAGGGCGGCGAACATTTTGTCGAGGGCTTCGTCGATGTCGTGGTCGCGGGCTTCGAGGAGGCCGTCGGTGTAGAGGGCGAGGAGGCTGCCTTCGGGGAGCTGGGTTTCGGTTGTTTCGAAGGGGAGGCCGCCCAGGCCGAGTGGGGGGCCGGGGGGGACGTCGAGGAAGGTGACGGTGCCGTCGGGTGTCACGAGGGCGGGCGGGGGGTGGCCGGCTCTGGCGAGGGTGCAGTGGCGGTTGATGGGGTCGTAGACGGCGTAGAGGCAGGT
Organism: Streptomyces albiflavescens; assembly: GCF_014645835.1. GTDB lineage: Bacteria > Actinomycetota > Actinomycetes > Streptomycetales > Streptomycetaceae > Streptomyces > Streptomyces albiflavescens. Next base: position 204,573 of record NZ_BMMM01000005.1, on the reverse strand, counting down.
GGTGCCGATGCCGCCGGCGGTTTCGGTGGCTTCGGTGGTGCCGGCTTCTTCGGCGGACAGGTGCAGGACGAGGTCGTCGAGGTGGGTGAGGAGTTCGTCGGGGGGCAGGTCGACGTCGGCCAGGGTGCGTACGGCGGTGCGTACGCGGCCCATGGTGGCGGAGGCGCGGATGCCGTGGCCGACGACGTCGCCCACGACCAGGGCGACGCGTGCGCCGGACAGGGGGATCACGTCGAACCAGTCGCCGCCGACGCCGGCTTGGGTGCTGGCGGGCAGGTAGCGGGTGGCGATGTCCAGGGCCTGCTGGTCGGGCAGCGTCTGGGGGAGCAGGCTGCGTTGCAGGGCCATGGTGGTGGTGTGCTGGCGGGGGGTGTGGCGGGTGTGGTGGATGCTGACGGCTGCTCGGGCGGTGAGTTCTTCGGCCAGCCACAGGTCGTCGGCTTCGAAGGGGTCGGGGCGTTGGTGGCGGGCGAACAGGGCGATGCCGAGGGTGGTGCCGGCGGCGCGCAGGGGTACCACCAGCAGGGAGTGGATGCCCATGTCGTGGATCCAGGCGGCTTGTGGGTCGGTGTGGGTCCACTGGGTCAGGGCGGGGTGGTGTGCCTCGTACAGGGCGCCGTGGCCCTGGGCCAGGCACTGGGCCACCGGTGATTGTTCCGGGTAGCGGGCGGGTTTTCCTGCGGGTGCGGAGGGCGGGTGGCCGGGGAGGGAGGCTGTGGCGGTGCGGCTGAGGGTGAGGGGGCCCGGTGTGGTGGGGGGCGGTGGGGTGGTGCGGGGGGTGTCCAGCAGGTCGACGGCGGCGAAGTCGGCGAGCTGGGGGACGGCGACGTCGGTCAGTTCCTGCGCGGTGCGGTGGATGTCGGGGGTGGTGCCGATGCGGGTCGAGGCGTCGTTCAGCAGGAGCATCCGCTGCCGGGCGAGCTGTTCGTGCAGTGTGTGGTGGGCTGCCAGGCACACCGTGCGGATGTGGCCGTCGGGGTCTTTGAGCGGGGCCAGTGAGGTCGACCAGCCGTGCTCGGCGCTGATGCCGGTGGGGCGGATGTAGGCCTCCATGTACTGCGCCTCGCCGCCCTGGAGCGCCCGGCGCATCTTCGCCTCGGCTTCCTGGCTGACCGCGTGCGGTGCGATGTCCGTCAGGCGCAGCCCGCGCATCTGCTCCTCGGTCAGCGACAGCGCGTGCTCCATGCCGGCATTGGCGCGCACCAGCCGCAGGTCCGCATCGAAGACCGCCAGGATGCAGGGGGACTGCCGAAACACCCGCTCGCTCAGCGCCTGGGCCGCGGTGGCGGGCGGGTGCGGTGTGCCCGCCACCGCGGACACCACCAGCCATTGGGTGACCGCACCGCCGGGGCCGCCGGCGCTTTGGCGGTGCGCGAGCACGCTCTGCCGCAGCAGGCGGCCGTCTTGGTGGCGCAGTGCCACGGTGCCGCTCCACCGCCGGCGTTCGGCCGCATCGCGCCACACCGCATCGCCTGTGTCACCGGCGAGCAGACGCTCGGCCGGCTGCCCCACGATCTGCGAGGACGTATAGCCCAGCAGCCGCCGCGCCCCCTCGCTCCACCCCGTCACGATGCCCTGCTCGTTGACGGTGGCACTGGCCGTCACGGCCGGCCCGGGCGCGGGGTCTGCCTGCGCCTGCTCACCAAAAGGGGTGGGAAGTCGCTCCATCGCCGCTCATCTCGCCCTTCGGGGTACCTGCACGGCCGGGGCCCTCCTGACAAGCATGATCCCGCCCGGCACCGAGCACCAACCCGGCGCCGTCACACCGGGTCCCCGCGCGGGGCTTTGGTGCAGGACGTCGGCCCCACCGAGCACCAACCCGGCGCTCCCGCGCCGGCCCCCGCGCCCGGGTCCCCGCGCCCGGGTCCCCGCGCCCGGGTCCCGGTGCAGGACATGCCCCAGGACGCGGCCCCGCCCCCCGGTCTCCCGGCCGGCGGGGGCGGGGGCAAACGGGCGGTCCGAACGCCCGCCGGCACTCCGCCGGCACTCCGCCGGCGGGCGTTCGGGCCGGTGGCAGCCCGCCCGGGCCGCGCGCCCGGCAGGGGAGGCGGTGCTGCCGCTCCTGTCAACTCTGCAGGCCGGTACGCCTGTTGCGGGGCTGCGGACAGGGCCGCGGGGGAGGGGGAGACCGTCTCGGTGGCCGGGCGGTGTCTGCCGGTGAGTGCATGCCCACCCGCGCCCGGCGCGGGCGCGGGTGTGGCCTGTGACACGTCTGTGACAGTCGGCGGACACCGTCATGACGTCGCCGGGCCAGGCTTTTCGTAAAGCGGACAAAAGCCTCTATTCACGGCATTTGTTCTTCTGCTTACGAGGGTGTGAGCAGTGACGACCGGGCCGACCTGCCGGAGGAAACCCCCCATGAGCCTCACCCTCACCCTCGCCGCGCCGCAGACCCCCGCCGCGCCGCAGACCGGGGTCCCCGAGCCTGCGCTGGCCCCGCGTGAGCGGGAGACCCTGCGTCATATCGCCGCCGGGCGCACGTACCTGCAGACGGCCCGCCAGATGGGGCTGTCCAAGCACACCGTCGACGCCTACCTGCGCCGTATCCGGGCCAAGCTCAACATCAACAGCACCGCCGAGCTCACCCGGCTGGCCATCTCCCTGGGCCTGTGACGACGGCATCCCCCCTCTTTCTGGGCCGGAGGAACCGGTTTTCTGGGCCGGAGGAGCTGGGCCGGAGGAGCTGGGCCGGAGGAACGGGGCCGGAGAACTGGGCCGGAGGGCGGTCCTGCGCCCGTGCACCTGCCCGCCCCGCCCCGCCCCGCGCGGCGCCGCCGCTGCTGACCGGACCGGGCCGAGTCCCCCTTCCTCGGCCCGGCCCGGCTGGCAGCGGCACGCTGTCACCGGTGGGGCCCGGACATGGCGGTCCTGCCGTCTGTGCAGGGCCGGGCGGCTGGCGGGGTCGGGCGGGCGGCTGGTGGTCAGGTGGTGGTGGTTGGGTCCTTGGCGGAGGTGATGACGGCTGCCAGGTCTGTGCCCGCTCGCAGGAGTGCCACGGTCCGTGCGGCGATCCGGTCAAGACGCTGTTGCAGGATGCCGGGCCGGTGTCCGTCCTTCGGGCACCCCTGCGCACGGTGTTCGTCCGCCTGCGACCGGCAGGCCGCGCAGAGCGGACAGCCCGGCCCGACGTGCCCGCTCTGCGGCCCGGCCGCCCTTCAGCACCACCGTTCCTGGGCAGTGAGCGGGGCGTGCCCGTGCACGGGTACGCCCCGAACGGTCTTGGGCGTGCTGGTCGTCCGCTTTCGCTTCCGGTGGGCGGCACGGATCCCCTCGCCCCTCCGGTCCCGCAAGGGGCAGAGTCCCTCACGACCTGGCCATAGGGATGCGGCCGGAGGCGACGGGGAGGCCTTGAACCGTCTTTGTGGTGGAGCAGGGGCCGGCCACGCCGGCACCGCGCCGGGCGTCCCCGATCGTTTGAGCGGCCCTGGCCCGGCCTGCCCAGGGCACCGCAAGTCCTGCGAGCCGGCCCTCGCACGATCGGGCTGAATCACCCTCATGCACACTCCACGGCGAGCAGTCGCCAACCCCGGGCTCCCGTTGCTGCGGTGCTCCCACGGCAAAGAGCACCGGGCGCGGCACCCGTCGTCCTGGCCCGCCGCAGCCCCCGCACAAGGGGATGCGGGGGCTGCGGCGGGCCCGAGAGCTTCTCGGCAGCCTTTGCCGCATCGGAGAGTGTTCGTCCTGTTGCCGGCCGGCGGTGGCAGCTCGTGCTGAGGGACGCGGTCTACTCGGCGTCGAGCTGGTGGTCGGCCCAGACGTAGCTGTCGGGCAGCAAGTCGGTGATGGGGACGGTCCGGACGCGGTCGTCCACGGCGACGATGACCTTGAGGGCGGGGAAGTAGTCGAGGAGGACCTGGCGGCACCGGCCGCATGGGGGAACAACTCCGCGGTCGCGGTCGCCCACGGCGACGATCGTGTCCAGCTCGTAGGCGCCCTGGGCGGCTGCCGCGCCGATGAGGACCAGCTCGGCGCAGGGGCCTCCGGTGAAGTGGGAGGCGTTCACCGCGGTGATGATCCGGCCGTCCTGGGCGCGGGCTGCGGCTGCCATGGTGTGGTTGTCGCCCCGGCAGCGAGTGCGGGCGATGTGGGATGCGGCCTGGATGAGTTCGTGGTCGACGGGGTGGGGCTGCACGGTCATCTTCTCTGCCTTCCTCAGGTGTCAGGCGACGTTGACCCGGGTGACGAGGGTGCGCAAGCCAGCGGTGTGCTTGTCCCGCCAGATGTGCAGCGGCCGATCGTGCCGCCCGGTTCCTTGTGGCCGGCGTGGCCGGTGCCGTCGAGGGCGAAGTGGCGCGGGGCGGTGAACTGGGCCCCGATGCGGTTCAGCCAGGAACTGCCGGCCGCGATGCAGGGCGAGTTCCCCATTGGCTCGCGGCGGCCCGCTCGCCGGCCTTGTCCGCGGCGGCCGGGCGCGGGTGTCCTTCTTCGTGGCCGGGTGCGGGGAGAAGCTGTCGGGCACGGTCGCGATGCGGGTCTTTGGCGGGTGGAGGCTGCGCAGGCAACGGCAGCACTCCGGGAACAGCGGCGGCACTCCGGGAACAGCGGCGGCACTCCGGGAACAGCGGCGGCACTCCGGGAACAGCGGCGGCACTCCGGGAACATCGTGCGGTTCTTCCTCGGCGTTGATGCGGCCGTAGAGCCAGTCCTTGGCCTTTCAGCCTTTCGGGCCGGTTTGGCTGCGTGCGGGCGGGGCTCATTCCAGGCCGGCCGGAGCGTGGTGGGCCCGGGCGTACCGCTGAGCCCTGCGGACTCGATACGGGCGGATGAGCGGGCGGATGAGCGGGGTGATGAGCGGGTGGATGAGGGGGCGGATGAGCGGGGTGATGAGGAAGGACGTCATCAGCGCCCCCGCGAAGGAGACGAGAGCCCAGCCCCATCGCCCGTCGTCCAGCAGCGTGAGCCCGGCCCATGCCACGGCGGCGCCCACGCTGAACGGATGCCGGCTCACCTCACCTTGGGGCCACGCGTAGTGCCGGCTCGCCGTCCAGGACCGTGCCAGGGTCCGTCGCTGGAGGCAGAACACGGCGAGTTCACAGCCCGCGGGGAGCGCCAGCGCGCGTGCCGATGGCGGCAGCGAGCCCTTGGAGACCGTCACGATCACCGTGAAGACCAGGACGAACAGGGCGAGGCGCAGCAGGGCTGCCCGGTAGAACGCGGACACTGATGCAGACATGGGATTTCCACTGATGTCGGGGGCCGGCGACGCACTGGAGAGGGCCGCCACAGAGTTGTTCGCACCGCGGGCCGGGTCACCGGCGCGGTGACCACCAGGGTGTCCGGCCCCGGCACGGGCGGGGGAGTCCCGGGCTTTCGGGGCTTGACGAAGCACCGCACGGCCGGCCGGCCGCTGCCGCGGGGCGGACACCCTGGTGGTCACCGCGCCGCCCCGGGCAGGTGCGGGCGGGCTCGCCGGCACCGCACATCCGCACGGCACCGGCCAGCCCCCCGGGGGATCGCCGGCCACAGCCCCGGCGGCCGCGGTGGCGTACCCGCGCACGGGCCCCGGCGGCCGCGGTGGCGCAACCCGCGCACGGGCCCCGGCGGCCGCGGTGGCGCACCCGCGCACGGGTCCGGGCCCGGGCCGGGTGCCGGGCCCGGCATACCCGCCCGGCCCAGCCGTTGCGCCCCGCACCGCCTCGTGGGGGCTCGTTCCCGCACGCCCCGCAACCCGTTGACTCGTTAGCCTTGAAAGAACCCCGCACAACTCGGGGCGGCTCGGGCACCAGCCCAGGGAGGCCGGCATGGCTGAAGCACCCATGGAGGCAGTCAGGGCGCAGGCGCAGGAAGCCGGCCGCGGCCATCTGGCGGGTCCGTGGGGCGCCGGCAGCCCCCGCTACCTGCCCATCTCCGAGCACGGCCTGATCGGTGATCTGCGCAGCGCGGCCCTGGTCGCCACCAACGGCACCATCGACTGGTACTGCTGCCCGCGTTTCGACGCCCCCAGCGTGTTCGCCTCGATCCTGGACGCGGACCGCGGCGGGTCCTTCGAGCTGGCCGCGGATGTCGCGGCGCGCACGAAGCAGTTCTACTTCCCCGACACCAATGTGCTCATCACCCGCTTCTTCGCGGACGACGGGGTCGGGGAGATCCAGGACTTCATGCCGGTCGTCGACGACTCACGCGAGGCCGACCGGCACCGCCTGATCCGCCGGGTGGTGTGTGTCCGCGGCACGCTGCCCTTCCGGGCCCGCATCGCCCCCCGCTTCGAATACGGCACCGTGCCGCACACCGTGCACACCCAGCCCGGCCAGGCGGTGTTCGCCACGCCCCGGCTCAAACTCGCGCTCACCTCCACGGTGCCCTTCGAGGTCACCGCAGGGGACGTGTGGTCGCTGTTCAAGCTGCACGAGGGCGAGTCCGCGGTGTTCACCATCGACCGGGTCGGCGGGGACGTGGCACCCCGCTTCTGCGCGGTGGCCGAGGCGGAAAGGGAATTCAACGCCACCGTGCGCTACTGGCGGCGCTGGCTGTCCCAGTCGCGCTACCGCGGCCGCTGGCGGGAGATGGTGCACCGCTCCGCGCTCACCCTCAAACTGCTCACCTACGCCCCGACCGGCGCGATCATCGCCGCGCCGACCACCAGCCTGCCCGAGCAGATCGGCGGCGAACGCAACTGGGACTACCGCTATGTGTGGATCCGCGACGCCGCGTTTTGCGTGTATGCGCTGCTCCGCCTCGGCTTCACCGACGAGGCCGAGGCCTTCATGGGCTTTCTGAGCGAGTACGTCCGCCTGGACGCGCCCCGGGCGCCCGGCACGATGGGCCCGCTGCAGATCATGTACGGCATCGACGGGCGCCGCGAGCTGCCCGAACACGAACTGGGCCACCTCGAGGGCTACCGGGGCTCGGCACCCGTCAGGGTCGGCAACGACGCCGTGGGCCAGCTCCAGCTGGACATCTACGGCGCGCTCGTCGACTCCCTCTACCTGTACGACAAGTGGGGCAAGCCGCTGTCCAGCGCGCACTGGGACTCCATCAGCGCACTCGTCGACTGGGTGTGCGAAAACTGGGACCAGCCCGACGAGGGCGTGTGGGAGACCCGCGGGGGACGCAAGTCCTTCCTGTACTCGCGGCTGATGTGCTGGGTGGCGATCGAACGCGCGATGCGGCTGGCCCGGCACCGCGGCCTGCCCGCCGACATGGTCCGCTGGGGCCGTGCCCGCGATGCCATCTACCGCCGCATCATGGCGCGCGGCTGGTCGGCCGAGCGCCGCGCGTTCGTGCAGTACGAGGACAGCGACATCCTGGATGCCTCGCTGCTGATGATGCCGCTGGCGAAGTTCATCTCCCCGACCGACCCGAAATGGCTGGCCACCCTGGACGCGCTGGGCCAGGACCTGGTGTCCGACTCGCTGGTCTACCGCTACGACCCGCAGGCCAGCCCCGACGGCCTGCAGGGCGAGGAAGGCACCTTCTCCATCTGCTCGTTCTGGTACGTCGAGGCCCTCACCCGCGCGGGCCGCCTGGACGAGGCCCGCCTGGCGTTCGAGAAAATGCTCACCTACGCCAACCATCTGGGCCTGTACGCGGAGGAGATCGGCCACACCGGCGAACAGCACGGCAACTTCCCCCAGGCCTTCACCCACCTCGCCCTGATCAGCGCGGCCTTCAACCTCGACCGCATGCTCGGCTAGTGCTGTGACCGCAGGGGTTCGCCATGTTCGTGGGCGACGTGACGGTGGGCCGCCTGGTACCACCCGCATGGCGCCCCGTCTCGCCGTCGGCTGAGCCTGCTGCCGGCGACGCCGTACCTGTTCTTCGTCCTGCGGCCGCAAGCGGCGCTGTCGGCCGTGGCCGCCTTCGTCGCCTCCGTCGGCTTCGGCGCGAGCCTGGTTCTGCAGGAGCTCATCTGCCGGCGGCGACTGCACGCTCTGCCGAGCGAGGGCCAGGGGGCTTCTGATGGATCTCCGCGGCGTCGCGACGCCCGGCACGCTCCCCCACTGCCTTAAGGGCGTGGGAGGTGCCCCCACTCGCCGCACCGGACAAAAGCCCTAGTAGCTCCTCCCCCACGCTCGGCTTCGCTCGCGCGGGGGGACCCCCAACGAGGACTTCCGCCCGGCACGCCGAGAGCACGCACCGAACGCCGCTCCTTCTTCCACGGAGATCCATCAGAAACCCCCTAGCCGGCCTCCCGCGCCCACGGCCGCAGCTTCTGCGGGTTGCGGACCGCCCAGATCCGGGTGACACGCCCGTCGCAGACGTCGAACGACGCTACGGTCATGACGACACCGGCACGCTGGGCCACCAGGCCCGGCACACCGTTGACCGACCGCTCCAGGAGTTCGAGCCCCGGAGCCTTGTCGGCAATGGCGACCATGTACTGGGCGATGCGCGCGCCGCCCTCGACCGGGCGCAGGACGGTGCCGACCATGCCGCCGCCGTCGGCGGTCATCACCGCGGCCGGGTTGAGGACAGCGACGAGGGCTGCGATGTCCTTGGTCTCCCACGCCTCTTTGACGTGCCTGACCACGTCGGCCTGGCCGGTCGCCGTCACCGCAGTGCGCGCGAGGCCCACCCGCCGCCGGGCGGAGGCCGCCAGCTGCTTGCAGGCCGCGGGGGTCCGGCCGAGAACGTCGGCGATCTCGGCGAACGGGTACCGGAAGACGTCGTGCAGGACGAACGCCACCCGCTCGGCGGGCGTCATCGACTCCAGGACGATGAGGAAGGCCATGGCCACCGACTCGTCCAGGACGATCTGGTCTGCGGGATCTGCAGGGTCTGCGGGGCCGGTGGGGCCGGCGCCGCCCGCGTGGTCCCACTCGGTGCGGTCGGGCAGCGGCTCGGGCAGCCACGCGCCGACATAGCGTTCACGGCGGGCCCGCGCCGAGCCGAGCAGATCCAGGCAGATGCGGCCGGTCACCGTCGTCAGCCAGGCGCCGGGGGACAGGATCTCCTCCCGCCGGCTTCGTGGCAGCGCGTACCAGCGTGCGTAGGCATCCTGTACGGCGTCCTCGGCCTCGGTCACCGAACCGAGCAACCGGTAGGCGACATTGATCAGTTGGCGTCGCTCGCCGGCTATCTCATCTGTGCCGGTCTTGGCAGTCCCCATGCCCCGGCCGCCCCCTCGCCTTACCTTTCGCAGGCCCGCGTCGTCGGGCTGGTGAGACCTTATCGATCTACTGCCCGAGGGCGGAAAAAGGGGACCGTGACATGGCCACTCAGACGACGGCGACGGCGACGGCGAACGCACAGCGCAGCTCCTCGTTCCTGCGGATCGCGATCGCCCTGCAGACGCTGACCATCTTCCTTCAGGCGGTTTCCGCCGGACTGCTGCTGACCTCGTCCTACGGTCAGACGCTGCACAGTGCAGGAGCCCGTGTGATGTACGGGGCGTCGATGCTGTACGTGCTCGCGGCGGTGCTGGCGTGGAAGCCGGGCGGCGGCTCGCCCCGGCCCCTGTGGCACGCGTCCGGTTTCCTCGTCCTCGCCTCGGTCCAGGTCGTGCTCGGCATTGCGCACGTCCCGTCGGTCCATCTCCCCCTGGGTGTCTTGATGTTCGGTCTGAGTGTGCTGGCGCTGGCCCGGCGCTGAGGTCCGATACCTGCCATGCGATACCCGTCAACTGCCTCGGGCTGAAGCCCGAGGCCTGCACATGATCCGCTGGCCGCAGCATGCACTGCGCAGTACTCACGGCTGCGGCTTCTTCCACTGCCCGACCCAGGTCTCAAAGCGTGCGGGATCGCGGATGCCGTCGTCGAGGACCGCGCGGTAGACGTCGAAGCTCCTGACGCTCGTGCCGTACTCGGGACGGTCGGCCCAGGCCCGCTTGATCTCGATGATGGCCGCGCGGCTCTCGTCCGTCAGACGCGGGCGCAGGGTGGTCAGGTGGGCGGTCGAGGGCCGGCGATCGGGCTTGTCGAGGAACCAGACGTCGAGGTTCCAGATGGCCCCGGACGAGGCGCGGCATTCCACGCCGAGGTACAGGCCGTCGGGGTAGGCGTCCGGCTCCCGGTTCCACGCTCCGCAGTCATTGCGGAAGGTCACGAGGCGGACACGTGGGTGGGTCGCGAGCCGGGCGCCGACCGCGGCGACGGCCGCCACAACAGCATCGTCCAGGCGCTCGCACGCCACGTCGATATCCAGGTCCCGACGGACCATCAGGCCCAGCGCCGCGCTCCCGACGATGGTCGGCGTGCCGACGTCGGCCAGCACCTCGTCCAGCTGGAGGTCCCGGTAGACGCCCTCCGCTTCGGCGCGCAACGCGTCCTGCTCCCCCAGCACCCTGGATACGTTCATACGATCACCCTGGGGTCCGGCGATGTCTGGCTGAGGCCCGGATGAGGGGGCGTCGCCCTTGGGGCTCAGGTCTTCGCGGCGCGGATCGAGTAGGTGAGGGGAATGCGCGGGGCGCCCTCGGGCTGCCGGTAGATGTCGCCCTCGTGGCGCACCAGCGACTGGCGCTGGCGGTAGAAGGTGTGGTCGTGCTCGTGGAGGAACTCGATCCGCAGTCCCGCCCGGGCGATCGCCGAGACGATCGTCGACAGCCGGTGATCCCATTCAACGGTCGCGTTGTGCTCGGTCGTTGCCGCTTCGTCGGCGTAGGTGCCGGGACCGCCCGAGGCGTGCGGTCCTTCGTCGAAGTAGTCGTGCGTGAGCGTCCGCCCGGTCTCGTCGTCGAGGACGAAGCAGAACGGATGGAACTCCGCGAGGTACAGGATCCCGCCGGGAGCGAGCAGTTCAGCCACCACCAACGCCCAGCGGCTGATGTCGGGAAGCCAGTTCAGTGCGCCGAAGCTGGTGTAGACGATGTCGAAGGTCTCCCTGGCGACCGCCGGCACCGCCTCGTAGACGTCCGCGACCAAAAACCGTGCATCGATGCCGAGTTCGGCCGCCAGCTGTGCAGCCGCTGCGATTGCGGGCGCAGAGAAGTCCAGCCCGGTGACCTGTGCTCCTCGCGCCGCCCACGACAGCGTGTCACGGCCGAAGTGGCACTGCAGATGGATCAGCCGCTTGCCCCGGACATCGCCCACTTCGGCCGTCTCGAAGTCCTTCAGCGAGTTGGGCCGGGCGCGGAAACCGGTCATGTCGTAGAAGGCGGCGTCCAGATGAAGGGGCACCCGCTCATCCCAGTACGCCTTGTTCAGTGCCTGCCAGCCCTGTGCCAGGTCATCCATGAATCCGGACGATACCGGGAGGATTGCCCGATGCACTACGCGGCGGGTGCACCGGGCCAGGGGCAGTGGTGCAGCGGGCCATGGCGGTGGTGCAGCCGCATGTCCGAATACCACCACACCGCGCCGTCCAGCCGCCCCGGGAGCCGTGCGAAGTCCGCACCGCCCGCGGTCCCAACCGGCATCCGCACCGGCCGGGCCACGGCGTCTGGACCAGGCGGCCGCTGGCGAGCGTCCGCCGTCCCCTGGCCCTTTCCGGCGAGGGGAGGCCGGCGGAGCCGGGCGCGGGACGCTCCGGAGCCGCGCGGCGCGGGTCCTTTGCGGCGGCGGCGGGCGGTTCCCCCATCCGGGCGCCAGGTTGCACCCGTCCGGCATGGCGCCGGGGCCCGCGGCGCCCGCGCGGCGGATGCTGATGCCTCTGTCCCTGAGGAGAGGCCCCCGTGAACGACCCCAGCCCTCACGGAATTCCAAGGCCGCCCTCCGCCGGCGCAGGCTCGGACACGGCCGGTCAGGCCGGGGTCATCGGCATCGGACTCGCCGCCGTGCTGACGTTCGCCCTCGCGCAGGGTTCCTGGCAGTGGTTCGCCACCTACATCGGCGCCACGCTCCTTGCGGTGATCTTCGCCTTTCAGCGGCAGCCGGCCTGGACACCCGGCGTCCGCTCCGCCTACCTGCGCGGCCTGGTCGCGTTCTCGATGGTCGTCGGCCTGTGCGTGGCGATCGCCCTGGCCCCCATGCTGCAACGCTGGCCCTGGCTGCTGCCGATGTCCGGCACGCGCAGCGGCTGCCGGGTGCTGGGCCGCTACGAGGCCATCCGGTCGACGGCCGCGCTGGCGGACCTGGCCGGCCGCGACAGCGCCGCTGTGGCGTACGCGCAACAGACGCAGAGCGGCAAGGCCGTTGCCGACTGCCTGGCCACCACGACGACCCTGTGGCTGCCCCTGTACGGAGCCGGCGCAGCCCTGCTGGTGGGTGCCATCGTGTGGTCCCGCGACCGGGCCCGGGCGGCGAAGGGGCCGTGGCCGCAGTCCACCGCGCCAGCACCGGCCGGCGCCACAACGCGCCCGGACGGCATGAAGTAGCCGCCGCTGCCCCGCCCTTGCCGGCCTTCCACGCCGCCGGCACGCGATGCCCGCCGGCCGGGGACCGGCCCGCCCCCTCGCCCGGCCGGCCCCGCCGGGCGGGGCCGCGCCCGGTTTGCCCCGCCGCCCGCACGCCGGGCGGACCGGGCGCCGCGCAGCATCCGGGCCGCCTAAAGCGCCACCGCCGCGCGCCGCGTCAACGGCGGTTTGTCCAGCGGCACTGCCCGAACCGGGTTCCCCACCTACGTACCGGCCCGGCCGCCTGTCCTTCCTCGTGCACGCCACCGCGAACAGCCAGGGCGTTCCACGTCGTCCAGACGGAGGCCGGCTCGGCCGGCTGCTGCTGATCTCGCATGTCCGGGCCGGGGCGCGCAGGCGCGGGCCGGGTCCCGTCACCGGGCCGGGGAGTTTGTGCACGATGTCGGCCGGTGCCCGGGCGGCATGCGGACCTCGCGGCGGTGTGAACCGTCATCGTGCGGTCCTCTCGTACCGTGCGAGGACGGCGGCGCCGGCCTGCTCGGCGGCAAGGCACCGCAGGTGGGCGGGCGGGGCGCCGGCGGGGAAGAGCCGCTCGCCGGTGCCAAGGACGGTGGGGAAGGTCAGCAGCCGGTACTCGTCGATCAGGTCCTTCGCCATCAGCGTGTGCACCACGCTCAGGCTGCCCGTGATGATCACATCGCGGTGCTCACTTTTGACCGCGTCGACGAGATCGCCGTCGATGACTCGCGAGTTCGCCCATGCCGAGGTGTCGGCCAGGGTGCGTGAGGCGACCAGTTTCGCTGCGGCGTTCATCCGCACAGAAAACGGGTCGTCACGCCCCGGCCACAGCCCGGAGAAGAGCTGCCAGGTCCTGCGCCCCAGCAGCAGGACCCCGGCGTCCAGCGCGCCGCCGAGCCGGAACTTGTCCCCGGCGACGGTCCCGGGGCCGTGCCGAAACGCCCAGCCGCCGGCCGGGGTGGCATCCGATCCGTCCGGATCGGACACGATGCCGTCCAGGGTGATGAACTCGATGACGATGACGCTCACGACGGGGATCCCTTCAGCCGATGCTCACCGGTACATACCGGCCCCGCCGGCCGGACTCATCGCACCGGACTCATCGCGCCGGATTCATCGCGGCGGATTCATCGCGCCGGCAGGGAACTGCTGGGGCAGGCCGAATGCCTCGAACACGCGGGGATCGGCGAACACGACGTTGTGCGCGATGCGGCCGCCGGTGACGGTGAGGACCTGCAGGGTGTGCAGCCGGTGCCCGCCGCCGGGCCGCGGCGCGTACGCGGCGAGCGCGCTCTGCCCGTTGGCGGTGAGGTGGCTGACCCGCCAGTTCGTCCCGCGCATGGCGAACACCCGGTCCATGAAGCGGCCGTAGGCGCGGCTGCCTTGGTACCAGAGCGGCACCGGCGGCATCTCCAGGACCGCGTCGTCGGTGAGCAGGCGCACCAGCGCGGGGACGTCGGCCGCCTCGAACGCCTGCGCGTAGCGGTGGACCGCCGCGCGGGTGCGGGGATCGTCCGGCTCGGTGACCTCGCACGCCGCCCCCACGTCGGTGAGGGCGGCGCGGGCCCGCTGCAGCGCGCTGTTGACGGCCGCCACCGTGGTGCCCAGCTGCGCGGCGACCTCGGCGGCACTGAACTCCAGCACCTCGCGGAGCACGAGCACCGCCCGCTGCCGCGCCGGCAGCACCTGCAGGGCCGCCACCAGCGCGAGCCGCACGTCCGCCCGCACCCCGGTATCCCAGCGCGCGTCGGGAAACGGCTGGAGCCAGGGGATGTCGGATGCGGGGGTGAGCGGCGCCGCCGGATCCTCGCTCGGCGCGCCCAGCCCGGACGGCAGCGGCCGCCGGGCGCGCCCCTCCAGGGCGGTCAGGCATACGTTGGTCGCGATCCGGTACAGCCAGGTCCGCAGCGACGCGCGGGTGCGGTCGTAGCGGTCGCGGGCCTTCCACGCCCGCAGCATCGTCTCCTGCACCAGATCCTCGGCCTCGTGGAAGGAGCCGAGCATCCGGTAGCAGTACGCCACCAGTTCGCCCCGGTACGGTTCGAAGTCCACCGGCCCATCATGACGGGCGCGGCACCTGCCACGGCCCGCGACGAGACGTTCCGGGCGGCCCCGCAACGCCCACCGGCACCTGGACTTACGGCACTTGGGCCCACGGGCGCCCGCCTTCGCGGCGCTCGGGCTCACGGCTGCGGGTGCACCCCCCCGGGGGTGCCCGGCCGCCTGCTTCAGCCTGGCGGCCCGGGGGAGTCCACCGTCGCGCGGCGGCGCGGGCCGGCTGTGACGTGGGTCCTGTCGCCGCGCGGGCGCCCACCCGTACCGTTGCCTGCCACACACGCCCGCCGGGGGTGTGAGTGCCCGCGGCCCGCTCACGCACCGGCCGGGCGGGCACCTGCACAGGACGGCCCGCCATGCCCAGTGAACTCTCGCCCGTCATCGCCGCGTCCACACGCTGGCTGCTGGCGGCCTTCCCGCCCGCCGCGGGCCCGCTCGACGATGCGCTGGCCGAGGCCCAGGCCCGGCACGCGGCCACCATCGCCGCCGCTTTGTGCTACCCGACCGCGCTGGACGCCGGGCTGCTCGTCCTGCTGGGCCCCGGCGGCTGCACCGGGCTGGATGCGGTCACCGGCGCCGGTACCCCGCTGCGGACGGGCCCGGCGCCCGCCTGGCACGCCCAGGTCGACGAAACCGTCGTCAGCTGGGCGGCCTGCCTGCTGGCCGATCCCGATCTCGCCGCCCTGGCGGCGGCCTGCCTGGGCGCGACCCATCACGGCAGCGACGGCGTGGGCGATGCGCGCCGGCTGACCGTTCCCAGCCCCCGCGACCACCGTGCGGCGCCGCTGCTGCGCCACCCGGACCTGCTGGGCCCGGTCGCGGACCTGCACCGCGAGACCCTGCTGGGCCTCCTGCACGCCGGCCGGGCCGGCTCGCCCGGCCGGACCTGACCCCTCAGTACCCCCGAACGTCCCTCCTGCCAGGGCCAGTTGGAGTCGCCTTGGTGGAGCCGATGCCGGACGCCCTGGCCAGTCCCGGCCCGATCGGCGGGTGTCGTGCCGGCACCGGACTCACGCTCACCCCTCGGCCGGCACCCATCCGAAGAGCTCAGCAACACCGTGTGCCGGCGCCGTCGGCGAAGGGGTGTCAGTGGTGGTGGCCGTGCCGGCCGAGGGTCGTAACGGGACTCGCGCCGGGGCGGGTCCACTGCGGCACGGGGCGGCTGGTCGGACCCCAGGTGGCGTTCCCGTCCGCGTCCGAGCGCCA
Organism: Streptomyces albiflavescens; assembly: GCF_014645835.1. GTDB lineage: Bacteria > Actinomycetota > Actinomycetes > Streptomycetales > Streptomycetaceae > Streptomyces > Streptomyces albiflavescens. The sequence continues at coordinate 189,122 of NZ_BMMM01000005.1, read as the reverse complement.
GGACCAGCACGGGCTGCGCCCCTCGGGCCGGTTCTCGGGGTTGTCCTCCCACGCCTCGCCGCGGCCGTAGGGCGTCATGTCGAGCAGGCCGGGGGAGGCGTTGACCCGTTCGTTGCCACGGCCCGTCGTGGAGTAGGTGAGGAACACGCGGTCGCCGTCGCGCAGGAAGCAGGTGAGGTAGCCCATGTCGCCGCCGACCGGCGCGTCCACGCCGCGCACCGAGTACCAGGGCTGGGTGTAGCCCATGAACGCGACGTAGGAGGCCACCTCGTCCCAGCGGCCCGTGGTCACGATGGCGAACGAGACGCCGCGGGCGCTCAGGTAGACGGCGTCCTTCAGGTGCCAGGCCGTGGTGGTGCAGCCCTCGCACTGCCCCTGGTGCGGCGCGCCGTCGTACCACCGGGGTTCCGGGCAGGGCACCCCGGTCCTTCAGGGCCGGGGTGCCCTGCCCGCTCCCGCGTAGCGGGGCAGAGATAGCCGTTACGCCCCCTGGGCGGAGCGGCGTTCACCATCCGCGACAGCGCGGCGTACGAGCGATACAAGCCATGAGTTCAGGGAGCGGTCGTCAGCCTCGGCGGCAGCCTTGGCCTGCTCGTGCAGATCGTCGGGGAGTCTCAGGTTCACATGCTTCATGGGACCATTATCGAGCTAGAATGGTCCCACCTCCCGTTTCCGTATGTACCCGACGCCACAGCAGGAGCAGCAGATGCTCCTGCACTGCGCGCACGCCCGGTACGTGTGGAACCTCGCCGTCGAGCAGCACTCGCACTGGTACCAGGGACGCAAGGCCGCGCCGGGCTTCGCCGGGCAGTGCAGGCAACTCACCGAAGCCCGGCGCGACAACGAGTGGCTCGGCAGCGGGAACGCGGACGTTCAGCAGCAAGCGCTGAAGGACTTCGCCAAGGCCAAGAACGCCCGCTTCACCTCCGGATTCGGTGAACCGAGCTGGCGTAAGAAGTACCGGCACGAGGGATTCCGCGTCATCGGCACCGACCGGGTGCCGGAGTTGACCGATGACGGCAGCGCCAAGCTCAACGCGAAGACCGGCAAGCAGGTCATGGGCCGGTCCGTGGTGGTGCACAAGCTCAACCGACGGTGGGCTCAGGTCAAGGTGCCTGGCTGCGGCTGGGTCCGCTTCCGGCTCACCCGGCCCGAACTGCCCAAGGCGAAGACTTTCCGTGTCACCTTGCGAGGCGGCCAGTGGCACGTGGCGTTCGCGGTCATCCCCGTACCCCTCGAGGCGCCCGATACGGGCGAGGTCATCGGTATCGACCGGGGGCGTGAACATCACGGCCGCCCTGTCGGACGGGCGGAAGCTGAACTGCCCGCAGCTCACCGTGAAGGAACGCGCGCAGGTCCGTAAACCGGATGGATCGACAAGAACTCGCGCAAGAGCCAAGCCGAGTTCGTCTGCTCCTTCTGCGGCTTCACCTGCAACGCAGACACCAACGCAGCAACCAACGTCGCGGCAGGACAGGGCGGGATTCCCCGCCCCCGGCGATCAGCCGGTGCCGGAGGGATGACAGCGACCACCAGGCGTTCGAGTATCCGTGAACCTCAACCCACCTGGGTTGGAATCCCCCTCTTTTAAGAGGGCGAGGATGTCAAATGTGCTTGTAGACCACGAGCTCGTCGCGGCCCTGGAACAGGTCCAGGAACGGGAGGGGGCCGTCGGGTCCGACGACCTCGAGCGTCCCGTCGAACTCCACCATCGGCAGCCGGCGGCGGGCCGCGGCGAGGGCGTCGCCCTCGCGGGTGTGGGCCTTCTCGCGGACCAGCAGCTCCTCGCGGGCCTTCTGCCAGGTGGCCAGGTCGACCACGGCCGGCCGGCCGGGCAGCGCGGTGGTCGGGTCCTCCGGCGTGGTCGTCATGGTGTCCTCCGCGGTGTCTCGTGCCGGGCAGCGCCGTACGACGTTCTACGGCGCTCGCCAGAACAGACTCGCGACCCGGCCGGAACTCATCGCAGGGGCGCCCTCGGCCGAGCCTGCACGGACCACGCCGGGCACCGGCATCTGTACCCGCCCGAGCCCGGGCCCCGGGGCCGTGAGGCCCGGTTTCCAGCCTCACGGCCCCGGCCGTGAGGCTGAGCCGCACAGGATCGGAAACAGACAACCCGCTCCGGCTGCGGCCACTGGCCTGAGCAGTTGAAAACTCATTGGGCTCTTCAGGCCTTGGGCTGGGTGAAGCGGATGCTGTTGCCGAAGGGGTCGCGCAGCCCGCAGTCGGTTCCGTACGGGCGGTCGGTGGGCTCCTCGGTGAACTCCACGCCCCGGCCCCGCAGCGTCTCGTAGGTCTTGCGGCAGTCGTCCGTGCTGAAGATGAGCGAGCCGCCCGTCGCGCCCTTGGTCACCAGTTCGCGGACCTGCTGCGCGGTCTGTTCCGACATGGCCGGGGGGCCCGGCTTTTCCAGCAGGATCTGGCGCTCGGGGTGGCCGGGGATGCTGACGGTGAGCCAGCGCATGAAGCCCAGGTCGACGTCGGCACTGACCTCCAGGCCGAGCTTGCCGACGTAGAAGTCCAGGGCCTCGTCCTGGTCGAGGACATAGATCTGCGAGTGCGTGATGGCGTTGAACATGGGTCTCACGCTAGTGGCCGGGCGGGGCGGAAACTTATCCGAAACTGCTCGGCCCGCGCACGGGTCAGGGCGGTGCCGCGGGTCGGGTGCGGTCAGGCGCTGGGCCGTGTCCACGCCATCGTGAAGCAGGTGGGCACGTCGGCGGCCGCCGCGCGCCTGCGGTAGGTCCTGGGGGAGTGGCCGACGATGGCGCTGAAGGTGCGGCTGAAGGTTCCCGGGCTGGTGAAGCCGACCTGGAAGCAGATGTCCGTCACGCTGCGGTCGCTCTCGCGCAGCAGGAACATCGCCCGCTCGACCCGCCGGCGCTGCAGGTAGCGGTGCGGTGTCTCACCGAACGTGGCCCGGAAGGTGCGGGTGAAGTGTGCCGGTGACACATGGGCGATCCGGGCCAGGGCCGGCACGTCCAGCGGCTGCGCGTAGCCGCGGTCCATGGCATCGCGTGCCCGCAGCATGCGGCGGTTGGTTTCTTCGGCGGCGCGGCCCACGACCGCCATCACACCACGGGCCGGGCCCGGCCCGTGGTGTGATGGCAGATCCGTTGATGCCCGGCCCCGCCCGGCCCCGCCCTGCCCTGCCTTGCCCGGCGGTGCACGGTGCGCCCGGCCGGCCCGGCGGCAAGGGCCCGGCTGGTTGCCGTTGCCGGTGGTGTTCAGGGCGCGGTGAACAGGGCCGGGAAGCGGGGAGCGAGCCAGGGCTTGCGACCCCTGACGAGGATGCGGCCGCGGGCGAGGGCGCTCGCCTGGCCGCGGCGGCCGAGTGCCATCAGCAGGAAGGTGACCGGCTCGATGAGGATGGTGCAGTCCGGGCGGGCCGGCGGCTGCGGGCTGACGGTCACCGCGCCGCCGGCCACGGCCACGCCGAAGTGGCCGCCGCCCCACAGGCGGATCGCGTAGGAGGCGCTCAGAGGGGCGGTGCGGGCGGTGTCGGTCACCCGCGGCATGACGGTGCACATGAACGGCAGGGTCAGCCCCACCCGCGCGCGGTCGATCATGTGGGGGCGGCCCAGCGCGCGGGCGAGGTCGTAGCCGTGGCCGAGCATGTGGGTGAGCAGGTAGGACCCCAGCACGTCCAGGTCCATCGGGCCCAGCGGGGTGACGACGGGTTCTGGAGCGCGGCGCTCCTTGAGTGCCGTGAGGCAGGCGTCGGCCTGCGTCACGATCATCGCGGCCAGCGGTTCGGCCCGGCGCTCGCCGAACTTGGCGAGCGACTGTTCGTTGGCGGCGGCGAGGCTGTGCGGTGTGCCGTCCCCGTAGGGGCGGGCACCTCCCGCCGCGATGTCGGCCATCAGCTCGTTGGCCAGCGCCAGATGCGCCGCCGCCTGGCCGACGCTCCACTGCGAGCCGGGCACCGCACGCTCCATGTCGGCGTCCTGGCGCAGCAGCGCGGCGATCTCCCGGGCGGTATCACCTATAGCCGCGCCCAGCCCCTGGGGCCAAGCCCCCCGTACGTCCTGCCCGGCCACTGATTCCACGCCGCTCCTCATGGTCGCCGTCCTTGCCCGTACCGGATGCGTGCACCCACCGGCCCGGCGAACGCCTCACCGATCAACCGGCGTACAGAAGACCAGGTCAGCAAGGTCTGGACAAGACCTTGAACACACCCGCCCCGCCCCGGACGGCGGCGGGGCGGATGTGCGGGCCGACGGCACAGGGGGAGGGGAGCCGGGCAGAGCGGCGGGTTGAGGAAGGCCGGATGGTCGGTGACAGCCGGCCCGAAGCAGTGCAGCCGCCGCCCCCTGCACGATGTGTGCGAGCCTGGCAGCGGGCGGCGTCTGGCACACACGAGGGGATGGTGAGGACGCGATGCGGGAGACCTACCACGAAGAGCTGGAATCGATCGGCGATGGCCTGGTGGAGATGGCGAACCTGGTCGGCTCGGCCATCGGCCTGGCCACGACCGCTCTCCTGGATGCCGATCTGCAGCTCGCCGAGAGCGTGATCTCAGCCGACGCAAAGGTCGATGACCTGCAGCGCGACCTGGAGAACCGGGCGATCACGGTGCTGGCACGCCAGCAGCCCGTTGCCACGGACCTTCGGGTGGTGGTCACCTCGCTGCGCATGAGCGCGGACCTGGAGCGCTGTGGTGACCTGGCCCGGCATGTGGCCAAGCTGGCCCGGATGCGATATCCCGAGCGGGCGGTGCCGCGCGATCTGCGCCGCACGGTCTTGGAGATGGGCCAGCTCGCGCAGCGCCTGATGGCGCAGGCCGCCGAAGTGGTCATCACCCACGACGTCGATGCGGCACTGCAGCTGGAGAAGGACGACGACCGCATGGACGAGCTGCACCGCACGATCTTCCAGCACCTGTTGGACGAGAAGTGGCAGCACGGCGTGGAAACCGCCGTGGACGTCACGCTGGTCGGCCGCTACTACGAGCGGTTCGCCGACCATGCCGTGTCGGTGGCCCAGCGCGTGGTCTACCTGGTCACCGGCGAGCACGCGGACGAGCTGACCACGGACACGCCCGCATGAGCTCCATCAGGCCCGGCACGGGTGCCGCGTGCCGGGCCGCCCTCGGCCGCGCGACCGACAGCAGCGCGTAGCCGGCCAGGCTGCGGGTCAGCCATCCGGCGGGCGCGGGGTTGGCGGGCCGGGCCCCGGCGGCCGGCAGGGGCGCAGGGTGGAGCACACGACAGTCGTGCACGGCCTCACCCGGCACAGAGCACACCGGGGAGGATGGGGGCGAGCACGAGCCGACCGGGCGCGCAGTGGTGCAGTGCACCTGCGGTCTCGACAGCGGCATCATGGCGCAGACCCAGGCGGTGCAGATCTCGTGCTGCCCGGGTCTGCCGGCAGGCCCGTACTGCGGGCACACCTCACCTCAGCCCCGATCCGCGGCCAGGGTGCAGTCCGCTCGGCAACCGCCCCGCCCGTCTGCACCGCGCACCGGTGCTGCGCCGTGCCCGGCCACAGCTGCGCCGCCTCTTCCACCCGGGCCGTGGGGCTGGGACCCCGGCAGGATCTGCACGGGGTGCGCCGGCGCCGTCCCGCTCCTGTGCCGCTGCCCACCGGCTGGGCCCGGCGCGGACGTTGGGCCCAGCCGGTGGGCAGCGGCCCAAAGGCGGTGCGACGGCGCCGGCAGGGATGGGGATGGTCAGCCGGCCACTGTTTCCTGCTGCGGTTCGGCCGCAGCGTCCTTTGCCGCGGGCTGTGCCGCGGCCGTGGTGGTGTAGAAGACGGACGAGCCCTGCTTGGTGCGGTGTGCGCGGCTTTTGGCGACCAGGTTTTCCAGCGTGGTGCGCACGACGGTTGTCTTGATGCTGCGGTCGGGGTGGGCCTGGGTGAGCGCGGCGGCGACTTCGGCGGCGGAACGCGGCTCGCTCTGCTGCTCGAGGTGGCCGCGGATCAGGTCGACGAGGGTCGGCTTGGCGGCTGTCGTGGCTGCCACGGGTGAGGCCTTGGCGGCGGTCTTCTTCGGGGCGGTCTTCTTCGTGCCGGCGGCGGCCTTCTTCGGCTTGCGCTGCCGGGGCGTGGCGGAGGCCTGGTGAGGCACGGCCGGCACGGCCGGGGTGTCTGCCTCGGTGGCGGGGAGTGCGCCGCCCAGTGCCTGCTGCATGTTCACCAGCACGGTGTGGTCGTGCTGCAGGGCACGCAACTGCTCCTGCAGCGCCTCGACGTCCGCGGCGATGCGTTCCTGTTCCTTGGCATTGCTCTCGAGGTCGCCCGTCACCTGGGCGAGGTACTGCGCGGTCAACTCTGTGGCGTGGGTCTGGCTTTCAGACATGACATGGGCCTTTCTTCGGTCCGCGGGCACGGTGGTGAAAGAAGGGTTCATGTCCGCGAATCAATGGGAGAGCGGTGTCCTGTCGGTGAGGTCCGGCCCACCCAGGGGACACAACTGCCGCAGCCTTGCGGAAGTGTAGAGATAGTACGCACGAATGGAACCAGATGTTCCCGCCGAGTGATTACTCGTTCCGGGCGCTCACCGCCGCGCGAGGAGAACAACAGCGTTGCCATCGCCTCGAACGAGTCGCTGTCCCAAGCGCACATGTTCCGGCGGACCCGTATGAGGCGGCGCCTGAACAGCACGGGTTCGAAAGGCAGGGGCATGTCGCGAAGCCGCACATATCCTGCGGGCTGTGACCGCGATATACGTGCTGGACGGCGCCCGGATCAGGACGCTTGAAGACTTCTGGCGAGTCATCGGTGAGGCGGTTGGCGGTCCCGGTGGCTCCTTCGGCAGAAATCTGGGCGCTTTCGCCGACTGTCTCAGCGGTGGTTTGGGGGCGCCCGACGACGATGACTACATCGTTGAGTGGCGGGACCATCAGGTGTCTCGCGGCTGTCTGGGCTATCCGGAGACTGTCCGGCAGTTGGAGATCCGCCTGGCGCGCTGCCATCCCGTGAGTCGTCCTGTGGTCAGTGCCGATCTGGCCGCGGCGCGTGAAGAGCGCGCAGGGACGGTCTTCGACTGGTTGGTCGAGATCTTCGAAGAGCGCGCCCCAGGCGTCCTGCGCCCTTGGGTGAGGTGGACACCCCGCTTCTTATTGCCTGCCGTGCGTTTCTCGTCCGTGCGGTCGGCGAGGGGGATCAGGGTGGCTTGCGGATCCCTGCCGAAGGCGGCGGCGGGCTTGGGGTCCATGGTGTGCACCGGATTCCTGCGCAGCAGGGCAGGAACAGCCAAATCGCCGCCAGGGCAATTCGGCGTCCATCGCGTGCGGCGGGTGTGGGCCACTGGCTCCGCTCCTGCTCTCAGCCACCGCGGCGGATGCCCCGGTGGTTGGCTCAGTCGTCGGCCGCGACGACGAGGGTGATCTGCCCAGCCGAGCGGTCGATGAGCACGAACTCGTTGAAGTAGTGGAAGTAGTCGTGCATACGTCCCCAGTCATGAATCGCCTCATCACCGAGCTCGCTGAGGTAGTAGATGCCATCGGCTGCAGCCAGGCGGTCGAACACCTCCCGCTGCAGATCTGCCTCCAGCTCGGTGGGCGGGGTTCCAGAGCGGATCCACCCACTCCCGCAGGAGCTGCACGGCCTTGTCCTGACTGAGGGGCTCGTAGAGGCCGGGAGTGATCAACCGCAGCCCATACGGACCGTGCCGGGGCCCGTCCGGCGGTACTCCACCACCTGAGTGCGGCAAGCAGCCCTCTCTCGTCCAGGGACTCCGCAGAGAAGCGGAGCTGCTTGATATCGACCCACCCAAACCCGTGCTCCTTCGGATCCGGGACGTAGTGTCGGAAGTTGATGAAGGCGCTTCCCTCGTGAGCGAGCCCGTTGTCCATGACGCCGGCCCAGAAGGCCGGCAAGGGGACACCGCCGACCCACCGGACAGGCCCTCATGTTCTTGTGGCGCAGTACCGCGCCGGCAGCTGATGCGGAGGGGGTTACAGGATGGGTGCTTCGGCCTGGGACTACTACGTGCCGTACCAGGCGGATCTCGGCGCCGCGCTGGAGGAGTTGCGGCACCGGGTGTTCCTCGCTGGTGACTACTACTGGGTGCGCGGCGGCGACTGGCTTGCTGAGCAGGAGCGCCGCCCGCGGCCTGTGACCCTGGACGAACTGTGGGCCGATGAGTGGACGCAGCACTCGGGAACCCACTCGATTCTCGATGTCTTCCACGTTCAACGGGAAGATGAGGAGCCCGAGATCTGCGCAGTACAGCCGGTGACCGCCGAAGAGGCCCAAAGGGCCGCCGGCACCGGACGGCTGACCCGCGAACACGTTGAAGCGATCCAAGACCTCGCTCGCGAGCGATGGTACGGCCGTTGCGCAGTACTGCACGACGACCACGGGACGCCACAGGAGATCTACTTCTGGGGCTGGTCCGGAGACTGAGCCATCGACCTGTTCTCGGGCTGGAGCGAGGTGCTTCGCGTGGACATGTGTGAGCCCGGCGCCTCCAACTGCTGCTGGAACTCGCCGGCACACGCTGCTTGAAGTGAACGAAGCCGTTCATCCCGTCATCCCGGCCGCGCCATGACATCACCGCGAAGGGAACCTCACCAACGCCGCCCCCCTGTCGTTCGGGGACGGTGCCGGTGCAGCGGGGCGGCGTGGCCGGGGTTGTGCCGGAGCGCGCCGGACGCGCCGCCCTCTCGCGCGGCGGGCGGCCCTTTCGCCGCGGTCCGAAGGCGGCAGCCGGTTAGCCCACCTGGCGGGATGCGGGGTGCCGGTCACCGCTTTGCGTGCTGTGCCGTGCTTCCATCGCGCCAGGAGGCATAGGACATGGCCGACGAGGCACAGCAGGACACCCGTTTTCCACGCACCGCGTCCCGGCGCCGTGTGCTGACCGCAGCAGCCCTGGCGCCCGTACTCACCGGGGTGCCGGCCGGCGCCCGCGCCCTGTCTGCCGGGCCCAAGAAGCGCGCCCTTGTCGCGCCGGTGGCGACCAAGCTGGCGGACTGGGCGGAGGTGGGCCAGGCGCTGGGCCGGCCCGGTGACATGAGACGGTTCATGTACCACACGGCCTTGCCGCGCAATGACCTCAGGGTCATCTCCCGCGGCATCCGGATCAAGCCCGCGCTCGCCCTGGGCTCGCATGTGTCGTTCGTCCGCTACGCCGACCACAGCACGCTGTTGATGGGCGACGCGGTGGTCATCGAATGCGAACTGCAGCACTTCAGTGACGTCCTGTATGAGCACGGGATCATGCAGACGGCCATCCACAAGCACCTGCTGGCCCACGAGCCGGACGTCTGGTGGGTTCATGTGCACGCCCACGGCCACGATCCGGTCGCCGTCGCCCGTGGTCTGCGCGCCGCGTTCGACTGCACCGGCACCCCGCCCGCCCAACCCGCCGCCCCTGCGCCGCGCGTCGACCTGGACACCACCGCCATCGACGCCGTCATGGGCATCAAGGGCGTCGCCGACGGCGAGATCTACAAGTCCACCTTCGTCCGCCGCGAGAAGGTGGCCGACGGCCATCTGGCGCTGCCTGCGGGGCTGGGCTCCACGACCTCCGTCAACTTCCAGCCGCTGGGCGGCGGAAGGGCCGCTGTCAGCGGCGACCTGGTGCTGATCGCCGGCGAGGTCCAGCCCGCCCTGGTGGCGCTGCGGCGCGGCGGCGTCGAACTCGTCGAGCTGCACCATCACAACCTGACCGACGAACCACGCCTGTTCTTCGTCCACTACTGGGCTGTCGGCGATGCCGTCAGGCTCGCCCAGGCCATTCGCCGGGCGGTGGATGTCACCAACGTCGTACCCATGGTAGGAGTCGGCGGATGACCGCGGATCACGAGAGGGACCACGAGATGGACAACGAGGCGGTTGTCTGCCCGTTCGACTTCAGTGAAGCCCTGGAGTTCGATCCCGCGCTCGCGGAGCTGATGCGCCGCGAGCGTCCCGCACGCATCCGGCTCCGCTACGGTGATGCGGACGCCTGGCTGATCACCGGCTTCGACGCCGTCAAGCAGGTGACCACCGACCAGCGGCTGAGCCGGGCGGGCATCATCGGCCACGACTACCCCCGGATGACGCCGGAGCCCATCGTCTCGCCCGAGTCGGTCAACGTGATGGACCCGCCGCTGAGCAGCCGGGTCCGCCATCTGGCCTCGCAGGCCTTCACCCAGCAGCACGTCGACGGCTTGCGGCACCGGATCGTCCGGCTCACCGATGTCCTGCTGGACGACATGGAGAAACAGGGGCCGCCGGCCGATTTGGTCCAGCACCTGTCCGACACGCTTCCCCAGCACACCATCCTGGACCTCCTCGGCATCGAACAGGAGGAGTGGCCCCGCATGCAGGAGTCGGTACGCCAGCTCCTCGTCGTCGGCGCGGGCAACAAGGAGGCCGCCGCAGGCGCCAAGGCGGATCTGACGGCCTACTTCGCCAAACTCGTCGAACAGCGCCGAAACGTGCCCGGCCCGGACCTCATCAGCGCGATGGCCGCAGCCCGCGAGGGCGAGGAGCAGCTGGACGACAGGGAACTGGCGGTCATGGCGCTGATGCTGGCGCTCAGCGGCCAGGACACGGCGACCTGCGAGATCAGCAACATCGTCTACCTGCTCCTGACCCGTCCCGAGCTGATGGAGCACCTCAGGCGCCGGCCCGAGACCCTGACCGATGTGCTGCACGAGATGCTCCGCTGCATCCCGTTCCGCAAGGGGGTCGGAATCCCCCGGGTGGCACTGGAGGACGTGGAAGTGGACGGGGCACGCATCCGGGCGGGCGACTTCGTCCACGTGTCGTACCTGGCGGCCAACCGTGACCCCGAGCGCTACCCGCACCCGCACGACATCGACCTTCAGCGGCCCAGCGCTCCGCACATGACCTTCGGCTGGGGCGGGCACCGGTGCATCGCGATGCCCCTGGCCATGGCGGAGCTGGAGGTGGCCATCGGGCGGCTCGTGGAGAGATTCCCCGGTCTGCGGCTCGCCGTGCCGCCCGAGGAACTGCGGTGGGACACACAGACGATCAGGCGTTTCCCGCTTCAGCTGCCGGTGGCCTGGTAGGGACGCCTTGGCCGCGCCCGCTTTGGTGGGGCAGTGCACCGGTTCGCCCGGCCGGCGGGAGCCATGCGGCATGGATCGTGCGAGGGCCCCCGGGCGTTCACGCCCGGGGGCCCTCGCATCGGCAGAAGGCCCGGGTGAAGGCCGCCCGCGTGCATGCACAGGAGAAGATGCCGCTCAGCGTCCGCACCTGGACGTGTGACTGCGGCACGACCCACGATCGGGACGTGAACGCAGCGAAGAACTCCTCTGGCCGCCGGACGGGCGGTTGCAGCCTGCGGAGCCGGTGTAGGACCTCAACGGAGTTCTCCGGGCGGGCAGTCGGCGATGAAACAGGAAGTCTTACGGCGCAAGCCGTAAGAATCCCCTTTCTTCAGGGAGGGGAGCGTCAAGTGTTCCACCTGGTCGCGGCGTCTTGGACGGCTTCTGCAGGCCCTGCACGTGGAGCGCGGGTCCGGGGGGACGCACGGCCGGGCCGTCGGCGACGACCCGGCAGGATCGCGGTCGCGCGGGGCCCGGCCGGATGGTCCTGGGTCTGCTCCTAGAGGCTGCGGGCGGTGATGTCGCCGTGGGAGGTGGTGGCGCGGATGTCGAGTTCGGCGGTGCCGTCGTTCTTGAGGGCGTTGCTGATGCGGCCGTAGCCGGTGCCGGCGTCCAGGGCGGCCGAGACGCCCGCGGCGGCGGCGAGTGAAATGTCGCCGGACCGGGTGCGCAGGGTGACCGTGCCGCGCACGGCCTCGGTGATGCGGATGTCGCCCCGTGCGGTGCTGATGTCCGCGGGGCCGCCGAGCCGGCTGACCTCGACGTCGCCGTCGGCCGCGATGAGGCGGAGGCTCGCGGCCTCGTCGATCTTGATCTGGCGGTACGCGCCTTCGAAGGCGACGTCGCCGAGGCGGCCGACACCGCGGAGCTCGGAGCCGGCGGTCTTGGCCTCGATGCGGGAGCCGGCGGGCAGCTGGACGGTGACCTCAAGGGATCCGCAGGCGCCGAGGAGCTGGTTTTTGGGCTCGGGGGTGCGGATCCGCAGGACGCCGTCGGCGTAGGCGACGGTGGTCTGCCCGGCGGTCTTGACGTCGCGGCTCTTGGCGGGGTTGGCGGGCAGGACCTCGACGGTGGTGTCGGTGCGGTCGGCGGCGATGAACTGGATGCGTCCGGCGGGGATGTCCAGGACGGCGGAGATCGGGGCGGGGGTGTCGAACGTCTGCATCGTGCTCTCCCGTGCTCGCTCGTTGTTTCTGACTCAGGAAACGCTACGTTGCTTTCCAGAATCGAGCAACATGCTCATTGCATAGAATTGATATCTCCGCAGCTAGAACGCTGGAAACTGTTGCAACGGTCTCACAGATAACGCAACGACGATCGCTCCGATCATTGCAATGGGTGAGGGGTGAACGCTAGAGTGGGGGAGCAGACCACCACGAGGGATCACCGAGGAGACCGCGATGCCGGGAGGCAGGCTCACCCAGACCGAACGCCAGCAGATCGCGCTGGGGCTGGCCGACAGCCTCCCCTACGCCGAGATCGCCCGGCGCCTGGACCGTCCGACCTCGACGATCACGCGTGAGGTGATGCGCAACGGCGGCCCCGCCGGCTACCGCGCCGACCTGGCCCACCGCGCCACCGAACGCCGCGCCCACCGGCGCAGGGCCGCCTCCTCCCGCGGGCCGGAGTCGGTCCCCCAGCCCCACGGACGCGACGCCGAGGCCGTGGCCGAGTACGAGGAGACACTCACCACCGTCTTCATACAGTCGGGGACGCCCCAGATGATGGCCAGGGTGCTGGCCTGCCTCTGCCTCAGTGACACGGGCAGCCTCACCGCGTCCGAACTCGTCCAGCGCCTCCAGGTCAGCCCCGCGTCCGTCTCCAAGGCCGTCGCGTTCCTCGACAGCCAGGGCCTCGTCCGCCGGGAACGCGGCGAAGGCCGCCGCGAGCGCTACGTCGTGGACGACGACGTCTGGTACCGGTCCATGATGGCCAGCGCCCGCGGCACCGCCCAGGTCGCCGAGACCGCACGGCAGGGCGTCGGCGTCCTCGGTCCCGGCACCCCGGCCGCCGTCCGCCTCGAGAACATCGCCCGCTTCCTCGACTTCGTCTCCGAGAGCATCGCCCGCGCCGCGGACCAGGCCCGTGACGTCCTCCACACAAAACCCGAAACGACCTCGGACAGCACTGCCTGAGCCACGCCCGGACCGCGGATGGGCAGCCGTCTCGGTCGTCACCGCCATGAGACGGAGCCGGCCCGCTCATGCGATGTCCGACGAATTTCTGCTCTGCGCAGCGTCAGGGCTGCTGTCGGCAGTGTGTTCAGTTCCTGAGTACAGCCGGCGCTCAGGCCGAATTCCGCAGGACCAGACGCGTGGGGGTGACCACGGACGGCAGACAGCGGGGACCGACTCCCCGCAGGGGCTGGTGCGCCGACCGGCTGCACAGAAGCCGTGCCATCAGCCGTCCCCTCTCCTCGATGTCCTGGTGCACCGTCGTGAGCGGTGGTTCCGTGGTCTCGGCGAGGGGCGTGAGGTTGCCGAAGCCGACGACGGCCACATCCCCTGGCACGGTGCGCCCCCGCTCCCGCAGGGTCCGCAGTGCGCCAAAAGCCATCAGGTCCGAGGCGACGAACACCGCGTCCAGATCCGGCATCTGATCGAGCAGCAGGGCCATGGCATCAGCGCCGCCCTGCAGCGTGTAGTCACCTTCGGCGATCAGTGGGGGCGGGGCGTCCAGGAGGACGTCGCGGTAGCCGTCGAGGCGGTCAAGGCCTCCGCGATGCACATAGCCGAGTTCCGCCACCGCTTTTCGAATGCGTTCGGCCACTGCTGCCCGCACCTTCGGCTCGCCGTTGACCACCCGCGACACCGTGGACTTCGACACCCCTGCCCTGCGCGCCACGTCCTCAAGCGTGGGGCGTTGCCCGATCAGCTGTTCAGCCAACTCCCTCTCCGAGCAGTGCAGTTCACCGTTGCTGCCGCACACGTCAGCCGTCCGCCGGACCGTACTCGGCGGCAGGCCAGTGGAGGGCTTGACCAACTCACCGTGAAAAAAGGTCATCTGGGATGGCCGCCCCGAGCCGGGGAAAGGCGAAGGGGCCGGCCTGGGTCATGGTGGTGCCATGCGCGCTCATGTGCTGGTGGGAGCGTGGTGCCGCACCGGGCGCGCGTCACGCCCGGTGCGGCACCGGCGTACGTCACCCCGGTGCGGCACCGGCGTACGTCACACCGGTGCGGCACCGGGCACCCGCTCTACGGGCGGGCCGGCGCCGCCTGCTGCACGACCTCGAAGGACCACAGCGTGGACCCGCTCGCCGCCGGCCTGGAACGCTCGCCGCCCTGCGCGTCACCGCCCTGGTGGGCCGCCTTCATGGGGCCCTCCATCCAGGCCTGGAAGGAGTCCTCGTCACGCCAGCGCGTGTAGACGAGGTAGTTGTCGGTGCCTTCGAGGGGGCGCAGGAGTTCGAACCACTCGAACCCGTCGGAGCTCTCCACGGCATGGGCGCGGGAGGCGAAGCGCTTCTCCAGGGTCTCCCGCTGCTCGGCGGGCACGGCCAGTACGTTGATCTTGACTACGCTCATGGCCTCATCCTGCCGCACGGCGGCCCGCCGGATGAGGAGCGGCTCGTGCCGGACGGCGGCTGCGCGGGACGCCGCCGCGAACCCGGCCGGCATCGGGGCACATCAGGGCGCCCGCCACTCCCGCGGCTCCCGCGCCGTCCCGTCCGCGGTCCGGCCCGGGTCCGGCACGCCGTGTCCTCACGGCCCGGCGCAGAAAAGAAGGGGGCGTGCCCCGGGCGGTGGCCCGGGGCACGCCCCTCGCGGACGCGGGCAGTGGCTAGTTCACCGCCCCGGCCCGCCCGCGGCGGCCGCCCTCACGCCCCTTCGTGACGGTCCTGCCAGTCGCGACGGTCCTCGCGCCCCTCATGACGGTCCTGCCAGTCGCGGCCGTCCTCGCGCCAGTCGCCGCTGCGGCGCCCGTCGTGGTCGCGGCGCTCGTCGCCCCAGGAGGCGGTGTCGATGACGCGGCCGCGGTCGTTGCGGAGGGTGGCGGTGTCGGAGTAGTTGTCCCACACGTAGTCGTAGCGGTCCTGGTAGAGGTCGCGGTCGCTGTCGCGGCCGATGCCGGTGTGGATACGGACGGTTGCGCGGCCCTCCAGACGGTAGTGGTGGAAGGTGTAGGTGTGGCCGTCCTCGCCGGACAGCGTCCAGCCGTCGAGGTTCACGCTGCGGCGGGAGGTGTTGGTGACGTCGACCCACTCCCTGTTCAGGGAACGGATGCTGCGGTTGTCGTGGCCCGGGGAGTTGTACTGCACGCTGCTGATCTCCACGTACGGGCCGTACCGGTGCGCGCCGTTGTCGGCGGCGGCCGACGCGGCACCGGCGCCGACCAGGGCGCCGGCCGCCAGGGCGGCAGCGGCCGCGCGGCGGGCGGTGACAGACAGGGAAGCGGACAAGGTTGCCCCTCGTTTCGTTGCGGCAGACCCGTGTTCCGGCACGTGAATGCCGCGGGTCCGGTGGGTGCGGGTCCCGGCCCGGTGGCCGAGTGCCCGCAATCTGCCGCCCCCTCCTGTGAATGTGAGCGAGGCGTGAAGGGTGTTACGAATTGTCCACATTTCCGTCACTGTCGGTTGTAACGTCCATATATGTAGTGAACGCACCGCGCCGGCACACCGGCACCTCCCCCCGGCCGCTCCAGCACTGGCCACCCCCCACCCCTCGACGGCCCGCGCCGCCCCGCCATCTGCCTTCTGCACACCCGAAAGTGCGTAACACCGCCCGGGGGCGGCGCTTTGGCCGGAGGCGCGGGGCAGCGACGTTCTCTTTGGTTCGTGACGGCGTCGTGCGCTGTCGCATCACCCCAGGTGGGGTGCCGTGTACGGGCGCTGGATCAGACGGGTGTGAGTCCGATGCGGGCACAGCCCTGGCGCAGTGTGTCGAGGCCGAAGGCGTCGGCGGGGGAGACGACCCCGGGGGTGAAGCCGGCTCCGGTGGCGAGTTGGTCGGCGGCGAAGGCCATGAGTTCGCCGGTGAGGTTGTAGATGCTGGGGCCTTCGAGGCGGACTTCGGCGAGCGGAGAACCACCTGGGGCGCCAGAGGCCGCAGCGACGACGTAGGTGCGGGACCTTGCGCGTTCCGCGGTGTCCGGTCCGCCGGGTGGCCCGATGAAGGGACGGGTCAGGGTGTCGATCAGCCGGCGGCCGCCGGGATGGTGTGCCGCGGCGCCGGCGAGCGCGGACAGCACAGTGGCGGGGCGGCTGAGCGCCGGGAACCAGCCGTTGTAGACGGTGACGCCCTCGAGCCGGGGGAAGGCCTCGGGAAGGAAGAGGACCTCGGTGCCGGAGACGAGGAAAGCATTCTTTTGGCGGTCTTGGACGGTGAAGGGGCGGATGTGCGCCGCGGTGCGTTCTTCGACCAGTCGGTGCTGCTTCCACCGTGCGGAAGGCAGGGCCAGGCCGTCGCGCATGGTGGTGCGAGTGCCCTGACTCAGCCCGTGCCGGAGCGGTCCGGTGGCGAATTGACTTGCTCTCCCTCCTGAAGGAGGGAGATTCTGGCCTGCTCGCTCGGTGCTGTGCCGCTACGCGGCACGGGCATCGGGCGGGCTTCCGTGGCTTCCTGCTTCGTCGCGCTGTGCCAGAACGGGTTCTGGTCTTACCGGCGCTCCACAGGCTGCAACCGCCAGTCCGGCGGCCTGCTTCACATTCTTCGCGGCGTTGTGGTCGCGGTCGTGGACTGTGCCGCAGGCGGTGCAGGTCCATTCCCGCACGTCGAGGGGTTTGGGCCCGTCGTGGTGCCCGCAGGCGGAGCACACCTGGCTGGTGGGCTCGAATCGTCCGATCTTGATGAAGGTGCGGCCGTACCGGGTGGCCTTGTAGGCGAGCATGTTCACGAACTGGGACCAGCCCGCGTCATGGATCGACTTGGCCAGTTGGGTGCGCGCGAGCCCTTTCACTGCCAGGTCTTCCACGGCGACCGCTTGGTTCTCGCGGATCAGCTTCGTGGAGAGCTGGTGATGGAATTCGCGGCGCGCGTCGGCCACCTGCGCGTGCGCGCGGGCCACCTTCAGACGGGCCTTGTTGCGGTTGTTCGATCCGTTCTGTTTGCGGGACAGCTCCCGCTGAGCCTTCTTCAGCTTCTTCTCCGCCCGGCGCAGAAACCGGGGACTGTCGATCTTCGTGCCGTCGGACAGCACGGCGAAGTGGGCCAGCCCGAGGTCGATGCCGATGCTCTGGCCGGCGTGGGGCATCCGCTCCAGATCCACGGCCGGGTCGGTGTCGATGACGAAGGAGGCGAAGTACCGGCCCGCCGCGTCACGGATCACGGTGACGCTGGAGGGGACTGAGGGCAGGACACGCGACCATCGCACCCGCACCTCACCGATCTTCGGCAGCAGCAGTCGCCCGACCTCAGTGATCTTCCAGCGGGCGTTCGCGGTGAACCGGATCGACTGACGGGCATCCTTGCGCGACTTGAACCTCGGCGCACCCACCTTCGGCCCCGTGCGCTCCCCTTTGAGGGAGGCGAAGAAGTTGCGGTAGGCGGTCTCCACGTCCCGCAGCGACTGCTGCAGCACCACCGCCGACACCTCGCCCAGCCAGTGCCGCTCACGGGTCTTCTTCGCCTCGGTGACCAGCGTCTTCGACAGCACCGCCGAGGTGACAAACGCCTCCCCCGCCGCCCGCGCCCGCTCCCGTGCTGCGATCGCGTCGTTGTACACCACCCGCGCGCACCCGAACGCCCGGGCCAGCGCGAGGCGCTGACCCGATGTCGGGTCGAGGCGGAAGGCATACCGAAGCCACACGACCCGGACGCTAACACCAGCCACTGACAACCCGCCGCGCATCAGCTGAATCCAGCTCCGCCGCAACGATGCGGCGACGCTCCGCGTCGCCACATCCAGATTCGCTTCACCACCGGCGTGAACGCCGGCGCACTGCGAATGAATCCCGGTAGCCCTGCCCTCGCATCGGCAGGCCGATGACGGGTATCGGGGCTCCCTTGGCTTTCCCCTGGCCGACAGACCTGCCGTCGCGCGCGTCGCCACCTCACCGAGGTGCCCCGTCCGAAACCGGCATGCGGCTGAACGAACCGGCGTGGGGGGCCGGTCCGTTCAGCCGCTGGGGAAGAACCGTCAGCCGTAGGTGATGTCGGAGGTCGCGTACTTGCAGTACGTGCTGTCAGGGCCGGTGCCGTTCTTGGTCGGCTCCGCACCGGTGTTGTTGCCGATGTACTTCTGGCAGGGGATGATCTTCTTGCTGGTGTCTCCGACGATCTTGATGGCCTTCAGGGTCGCGCTGTCGCCGTAGTTGGTGTTGATGCCGACGATCCGGCTTCCCTTGTAGGTCGCCTCGATCGTGTTGAGGTTGATCGTCCGCTTGTACTGCGTCTTGCAGTTGCCGCATGAGCGGACGAAGGTGCCGAAGTTCTGCACCGCGAAGTTCGAGACGTTCAGCGTTCCGGCGCCGTTGAACTGGAACACTTTGTCGCCGGCTTCCTTCGCGCCACCGCCGGAGACGGTGTACACGTTGGACGACGAGGAGCCCAGGAACGTCGCCGCGTCCTCACCGACGTCCTCCCACCAGACGTTCTGCAGCGTGCAGCTGCCCAGACAGTGGATGCCGTCCGCGGCGGGAGAACCGATGATGACGTTCTTCAGAACGGTGCCCGCGGCCAGTTCCAGGATCGGCCCCTGGTCCTCGTCCTGGCTACCGCTGCCCAGGTCACCGGTTCCGTAGAGGCGCTTCATCCCGTAGTCCTTGGTGCCGGAGACCGAGATGGTGGAGGAGACCGCCTGGCTGCCGTTCGCCGTGGGCCAGGTGGCAGCATTCGCCGGAGACAGGGCGCCATCCGTCATGATCATGGCGGCCGAGAGGCCGAGTGCGGTCAATGTGCCGGTGAGCGCGCGCCGACGGGCGCGCGGACGTACCGGTGAAGTCATGTCCCGATGCCTTCTTCCAGGTGGGGGGTGGTCAGAGCTTCCCGGCGCCCGCGCCGGACGTCACCGAGGCGACGACAGTCGAGGCCGGCTCGGCGGTGTAGCTGTAGGGCGGGGTGGTGAAGCTGCCGACCTGCGAGATCTCGGTGGCGGCCCCGCCCAGATCGTTGCCGCGCAGGTTGGCGTAACCGTCCACGTCGCTGTCCCGGTTCGTGGTGACGGCGACCTTCGTGGAACGGAAGACGTTGTTCTCGACGAGCATCTGGGCACCCATGCGCGAGTGGACGGCCGTCTCTGCTCCGGCGACGTAGTTGTCGTAGAAGTGGCCGGTGCCGAAGCGCAGGCTGGGGATGCGCGAGTAGACGTTGCTGAAGTAGTTGTGGTGGTACGTCACTCGCAGATGCCCGGTGTCCTCACTCGCGTTGTTGTCGCTGTGCCCGACGAGTGAGCCCTTGTAGTGGTCCTTGAAGGTGTTCCAGGACACGGTGACGTAGTCGGAGCCGTGATTGATGTCGAGCAGACCGTCGTAGTAGTCCTTGTCGTGGTCGCGGTCCGCCGAGAACGCGTTGTGGTCGATCCACACCTTCGTCGACGCCTGGACGGTGATGCCGTCGGCCGGCGCGACCGGCTTGCTGATGTTCAGGTTGCGGACGACGACATTGGTCAC
This sequence comes from Streptomyces albiflavescens, assembly GCF_014645835.1. Taxonomy (GTDB): domain Bacteria; phylum Actinomycetota; class Actinomycetes; order Streptomycetales; family Streptomycetaceae; genus Streptomyces; species Streptomyces albiflavescens. The sequence continues at coordinate 169,574 of NZ_BMMM01000005.1, read as the reverse complement.
CTTCTTCAGGCGCAGCCCGCCGCCGGTGAACCCGGACGACGAACCGACGCCCAGGACCGTGGTGTTGGAGCCGATGTCGACCTGACCGCTGAGCGAGATCAGGCCGTTGACCTTGACCACCTTGGCCGCGTTGCCGGTGACGGCCGTCTTGAAGGCGTCGAGGGTGCTGACGGTGACGGTGGTCGCGCTGCCGCCGCCGGTGGTCCCGGCGCCGAAACCGACCGGGGAGGACTCGGCGGCTCCCGCGGACTGCGGCAGGACGAGCACGGTGGTGAGGGCCAGGGCGGCTGTCGCCGCCGCCGTCAGGGCCAGGAGGCGGGTGTGCCTTTGTGGGGGGCGAGTACGCATGCGGGTGTGTCCCTTCGGGAGCGTCCGTGGGTCATGTACTCGAACTCTGGACTTCATGCTGAACAACATGCGGCGCGCGGCAGCAACTCGCATGTGGGATTCATGGCCCTGGTGCGACTGCTTGCCCAGGTGGTGCGGCTCGGAGTTCTGGTGTCTCGTATACGAGATGTCACACGCGAGTCACGCTGCTGAACGGGAAACGTAAGGGGCAAGCGCTTTCTAGTCAACGCTTCGCACAGACCACATCCAGCCAACTCCCTTACCGGGCACAGCCGATGACCACAAAAGAGCCGGACCCGACCCACGGAGTGGATCGGGTCCGGCTGGGCGCCCGGGGCAGTTGCCCACGTCGCGCTTCGTTCGGAACGTCAGCTGAGGCCGAGGCTGGAGAGAGCGGTCGTCCAGTCGGTGATGATCGCGTCCTGGGCGTCGTCGAGCGTGACGGTGCCGGCGCAGACGGCCTTCTTGAGCTTGTTCTCGACCGTGTCCTTGTTGGCCGCGGTCTTCGTGCCGTACTGGGGCTCGGGCCAGAGGTTGAGTTCGCTCTTGGGGGCGCCGCCGAGTTCGAGCGGAACGAAGTGGTCTTCCTCGTAGTCGGAGGTGGAGGTGTCGGCGTAGCCGTACTCGACGATCTGCTTCTTCTTCAGGGCCGTGGTGTACGAGCTGGAGGGTCGCACGGTCGCGGTCCAGCCGGAGACGCAGATCGTGGAGTCGATGGTGTCCTGGGTGACGTCCGGGTTGAGGTCACCGGGCTGGCAGCTGGGGTCGGGCAGGGGAAGGTAGTCCTGGCTGCAGGTGGCGGCATGCGCCGTACCCGCGGTGACGGTGAGCCCTGCGGCGGCGAGGGTCAGCGCGGACAGAGTGGTGACGAGGGGACGGGATATGCGGGACATCGTGGGGGTCTCCCGATGTGGTGCCCGGCAGAATTCCGAGCGGTCGTGCGCATGACAGCATCGAGGGCTTCTATGCGGGTAGACCCTTTGACTGGACCGGGAGACGCTTGATGGAACATTTGTCCATGCCCTGGCAGCCGCATGTGAACTCATGGCCTGGGCTTGGTTGTTGAGGAACCGATGACCTTCGCGGGAGCGCGACTGCTCAGCGGACGGGGAGCGTCATGTCGTCCTCAACTCCCGCCCCCTATATGGGAGAGCCGTCAGCGGACCGCCAGGAGGCGATCAAGCGCCGGCCACCCTGCGGCTGCCCGCTGACCGGGAGCCAACGGTGCTCCGTGCGCGAAAGAACCGGGGCGCGTGCCGTGCGCGGCAGGCGCACGGCCGACTCGCCCCCATCCATCACCGTTGCCTCGCTGGTGTCGATGCGCGTGATGCCGAGGTCCTCCGCGTCGCGCAGCAACGCCAGGACCTCGTCGCGATCCTTCGGGGGCACGCCGGGGTCCGGCCAGTCGCATGGCTCCGTAGCCCATGCGGCCGAGGGCGAGGTCGTCCGGGAGCCTGAGGGTGCCGCCGGGAGCCGTGGGGATCCGGTGACGGACGGCACCGCCCTGTACCCACCAGAGCGATGGATACGGGCATCGGACCGCCCAGGCCCGAGCGGAGGCCCGACGGGCGTGAGGAAACCCGCCCCCACCCGCCCGGACCCCACACCAGATGCGTGCCGCCCGGCAGTGGAGCGAAAGCGGGCGACCGACCGGCGTGTCCAACACCGTTCGGGGCACGCTGCTGATCAGCAGTCCTGGCACCAGGACTTACGCCCGCTCAGTCTCCAAGAACGGTGATACGGATCCCCACCGTGCCGCGCTCACCGCGTCGCAGGCGACTGCCGAAGAGGGTGAGGCGGCCGATGAGACCGTACTTGCGCGCGATGAGCTGCCGGTAGCGGGCGGTCGCGGCTGCGTCGACGATCTCGGCAGTGGCGGGGATCTGGTCACCGGTCGGCTTGCCCCGCATGTCGCAGGGGCCGACCAGGACGTCCGCCCGGTTGCGGATCCGCTTCACCTTCCAGGTGTCCGCGGCGGTCCAGGCGCCGAGCGCCGTGCCGTCGCGGATCACCCACACCGGAGTCGCGACTCCCGTGCCGTTCTTGCGGTAGCTGGTGATCAGCAGGTACTTGCCCGAACCGAGCGTGTCCAGCGAGGCCTCGTCCATGGCGGAAGTCTAAGTGGCCGGGTCCGGGAGCCCCAGGCACCCGGCCACCCGGCTCAGGACAACTGGCCGTCGTAGTCGGGCAGCTTGAAGGTCCGCTCGGCGTGGCCTCCGACGAGGTCGGTGGTGTTGTTGCCGACATTGGCGATGATCGTGTAGCCCAGGGATTCGATCTGCGCCCGCTTGCTGGTCTTGTAGGCGCTGACCTCGTCGAAGAGGTCCGGCAGATCACGCACGTACAGGCCCGAGACCGGGTAGCCGACGGTCTTCAGGTTCCACTTGGTCTCGCTGGCGATGATGCCCGGGCGTGCGGTGACGAAGAAGATGTCGACACCCCGGGAGTGCGCGTAGCGCGCGAGTTCCAGAGAGGCCTTGACCGCCGGGGTGGGGAGCTCGTACCAGGGGTGGAAGTCCGTCTCCAGCGTGGTGTTGTCGATGTCGAAGACGAGGGCGAGCTTCTGTCCGTCGGCGTGCGCGGTGCGCTGTTCGACGTAGGGCAGCGCCTGGTCGATGACAGCCCGGACGTCGCGCTGCCAGGTGGCGTAGTCGACGCCCTGCGCCGCCGTCGTGCTCGCCGCCGCCTGGACCGGGACCGCGGCGGCGGACCCGGCCGCGGTGACCGTCCCCCCGATGCCCAGCGCCACAACCGCCGAGACCGCGCCTATCCTGCGCCCCACACCGCGTCCTGTCATGCCCGTCCCCTTCTCACGTCGGAGCGGCGAGCGTGCCTCGACACTCGCCGCGCCAGACATGATCACGCCCAGTGATGTACGTATGGAGAAGGAGAAGTTACTACTCGGTAGAGAATCTGGCGGCGGCGATCCCCCGCCCCCTTTTGTGGGGTGGCAGGCGCGGGCGTCCCGTGTGAGCCTGGGCTCGCGGTCGGCGGGCCGCGGTGTCGGCTCAAGGAGAGAGGCTGCTCGGATGGACGTACCGAACATCGTCATCGTCGGCGGCGGTTTCGCCGGGGTCGAGGCCGCGCGGGGGCTGGAGCGGGCGCTGGCTCCCACCGACGCCCGGATCACTCTGGTCAGCCCGACCGACTATCAGCTCTATTTGCCACTGCTTCCGCAGGTCGCCGCCGGTGTGGTCACCCCGCAGTCCGTCGCGCCGTCGCTGCGCCGGATCCTGCGCCGCACCGAGCTGGTGCCCGGTGCGGTGATCGGCGTGGATCCGGGGGCCAAGGTCTGCGTGGTCCGCAAGATCACTGGGGAGGTCGTCGACCTGTCGTACGACTACTTGCTCCTCACCCCGGGCAGCGTGACCCGCACCTTCGACATCCCCGGTCTGCCGGACGAGGCACGCGGCATGAAGACGCTCGCCCAGGCCGTGTATCTGCGCGACCACGTGATCGCCCAACTCGACCTGGCAGCGGCCACGTCGGACGAGGACGAACGCGCGGCGCGGCTGCAGTTCGTGGTGGTCGGCGGCGGTTACGCGGGCACCGAGACCGCGGCCTGTCTGCAGCGGCTGACCACGGCGGCGGCGAAGCGCTACCACCCTCGGATCGATCCCGGCCTCATCAAGTGGCATCTGATCGACATCGCCACCAAGTTGCTGCCCGAGCTCGGCGACAAACTGGGGGCGAGCGCGCTGCGCATGCTGAGCGGGCGCGGGGTGCAGATCTCCCTCAAGACGACCGTCGCCTCCGTCACCGAGGACAAGGTCACCCTCACCGACGGCCGGGTGCTGCCCTCGCGGACGCTGGTGTGGACGGCCGGTGTCGCGGCGAGCCCGCTCGTCGACTCCCTGGGCGCGGAAACCGTACGTGGCCGGATCGTCGTCGAAGCCGACTTCAAGGTGCCCGGCCTGGACGGGGTGTTCGCTCTGGGCGACGCGGCGGCGGTGCCCGACCTGGCCAAGGGCGACGGCTCGTACTGTGTGCCGACCGCCCAGCACGCCGCCCGGCAGGGGCGGCACGCGGCGAAGAACCTGGCGGCGCTGCTGGGCGGGCAGCCCATGACGCCGTACAAGCACAAGGACCTCGGTCTCGTCGTCGACCTCGGCGGCCACGACGCGGTGTCCAAGCCCCTCGGCATCGGCCTCAAGGGCGTGTCCGCCCAGGTCGTGGCCCGCGGATACCACCTGTACGCGCTGCGCACCGGCGTGGCCCGGTTCCGTACCGGCGCCAACTGGTTCCTCAACGCGGTGGCGGGCGACGACTTCGTCCGCACCGGCTTCCTCGCGGGCCGGAAGGGCACCCTGCGGGACTTCGAACACACGGATGTCTATCTCACTCCGGAGGAGGTGGCCGCCCGCACGCGCGCCTGAGGCGCTCGCGCTCAGGATGCCACGCTCGCCTAGCGCTCGGCGGCGCTCCGCAGCAGGGTGAGGTAGCGGCGGCCGAAGAGGTAGGCGTCTCCCGGCCAGCGGGCCGAGAGGTAGTAGCCGTCCTGGACGACGAAGGCGTGCGTGTCGTCGGTGGCGGTGCCGCGCTGTGTGAGGGTGCGCGGGCCTCGTTCGAACTGCGTGTCCGGCTCGGCGAGGGCCGCCCTGACCTCGTCCTCCACGTAGGCGGGATAGGTGCGGTAGTAGCGGCCGAGGCGCCAGGCGGTGGTGAAGTAGGCCGTGCGTTCCATGTACTTGGGCAGGCAGGTGGTACGCCGGCCGGCCAGGACGCTGCGACCTGTCGTGGTGTCCCGGGCGCGGGCGAGGACGAGGACGCCGTGGCAGATCGCGCCGACGGGCCGCTCCAACGCCCAGAAGCGCGCGATGCGCTGCTGCAGCTCCGCTGAGCCGAGGTATTGCCGCATGCCGGGCGCGTGTCCGCCGGGCAGGAGCAGTCCGTCGAACTCCTCCACGTCCACGTCCGCCCAGGAGACGGTGGCGTGGAACTCGGGCGCCTCGGTGAGCTGGTGGTAGAACCGCCGGGCTTCCGCCTCGGCGCCGAGTTGCCCGAAGAGCACGCCCGTCAGCAGCCTCGGGTCCGCCTCCGGCCGCGTGCCGGCCCGCTCGGTCGCGAAGACGACCTCGTGCCCCGCCTCCGTCAAAATCCGCCAGGGCACGGCTACTTCGGTGACGTCGAAATCGCGGTCCGGGACCGGCATCAGCACGCGCATGCGCCCATCATGGCAGGGCGGCCGGTCAGGTTAGCCGTCGGTGAACGCGCGGGCGCGGGCGCACGTATGAGGGGAAGGGCTCTCGACGGGGGCCCTCGGCGGCGGTGACGCCGCGCCGTTCGGCTTCGGGAGCCCATGGATGAGGCACGCACGACGACGGATCGTCCGACGAGGGGCGCGACTCGCGGCCGTCGGCGGACTGCTCTGCGGAGGGCTGATGGTGACGCACGCGATGGCGAGCGAGCCGTCCGACACGTCGCGCGTCACGGGAAGTTCGGCACAGGCCGCCGCCGACACGGGCTCCGAACTGGTCTCACGCCTCGGCACCTCGCGCAGCGCCGGCAGCTGGATCGCCTCCGACGGGCGCCCGGTCGTCGCCGTGACCGACACGGCCGCGGCCGCCGAGGTGAAGGAGGCCGGTGCCCGCGCCAAGGTCGTACGGCACAGTATGAGCGACCTCAAGTCGGCGACGGAGAGTCTGAGTTCGGCATCCCGGGTGGCGGGCACCGCCTGGGCCGTGGACTACACGAGGAACGAGGTGGTGGTGCAGGCCGACAGTACGGTCTCCGGCTCCGACTGGTCGCGCATGACGAAGGTGGCCGACGGCATCGGCGACTTTGTGCGCATGCAGCGCACTCAGGGCACTTTCACCACCCGGCTGAACGGCGCGCAGCCGATCTTCTCGACGGGTGGGCGCTGTTCGGCCGGCTTCAATGTGACCAACGGCCAGAGCGAGTTCATCCTCACGGCCGGGCACTGCGGGCCTGCCGGGTCCGTCTGGTTCGCCGACAACCAGGGCTCGCAGCAGGTGGGCCGGACGATCACCACGGCATTCCCCGGCAGCGACTTCTCCCTGGTGCAGTACGACAAGGGTCGGCAGACCACGGCGGGGGCGAATGTCGTGGCCATCGGCGGCGGAAACGGCGTGCGGATCACGGGCGCCGCCGATCCGACCGTCGGTCAGCGGGTCTTCCGCAGCGGCAGCACCAGCGGGCTGCACGACGGGAAAGTGACCGCGCTCAACGCGACGGTCAACTACCCGGAGGGCACGGTCACCGGGCTCGTCGAGACCACGGTGTGCGCCGAACCCGGCGACAGCGGCGGCCCGTTGTTCTCCGAGGGCATCGCGCTCGGTGTGACCTCGGGAGGCAACGGGGACTGCACCACCGGCGGTACGACGTTCTTCCAGCCGGTCACCAAGGCGCTGACGGCACTGGGTGTGCAGCTCGCGGGACAGCCGCAGGCGTCCGCCGGATCCCCGGGTCAGGCCTCCCCGGCGCCGTCGGTGTCGGCCTCGCAGGGCGCCGCGGTCGCGCCGGGCTCCGCCGCGCCGGGCGCTGTCGAGCCGGTGGGGACGACCGGGGACGCCGAGACGCTCGTCTCCCGGCTCACGAACCCGAGGAACATCGGTCCGGGAATGCTCGTCATCGCGGGAAGTCTGATCGCACTGGTGGCGACGCGCTATATCCGTACGGAACAGGACCGCAAGGCCTATCGACGGCAGTATGCGCAGAGTTGGGGTTAGGAGAATGCGGTTCTCAGGGGAGTCGGGGCGGAGAGTCGGGCGGTCACGCCGCCTGCGTGGGCGACTGCGGAGAGGCTTCCGCCCACTCCAGGACGAGCCGCTGGTACTCCCGCCGCTCCTCCATGCTCAGCGTCCCGCCGGCCCGGAACCAGAGGGCCCGGATCTCCTCGTTGACCTCGGCCGCAGAGCGAGCAGAGTCGACTTCAGGAGTGGTGGACATGGCGTGAAGCATACGGGCCTTTGCGTGAAGACGATGTGAGTAAAGGTACGACGGACGACATTACGGACCGTGAAGCTCATCACTTACACGTCCGCGGCCCCCAGCACCAGTACCTGGATCGCCAACACCGCGGCCCCGCGCGCCCAGTCGTGGAAGTCCGACACCTTCGTCTCCAGGTTGACCGGATCCGCCAGGGGGTGACGGTTCGCACGGATGGTCTCCTCGACGAGCGGGGCCGCCACGTCGACGAGGCCGACACCCTCTCCGGCGAGCAGGATCTTCTGAGGCATGGCGAAATTGGCGATCTGTGCGACGAGGGTGCCGAGCGCCTGGGCCGCGTCGTCGACGACGCGGGAGGCCATCGGGTGGCCCTCGGCGGCGAGGGCGAGGATCTCCCCGTACGTCATGTCGTCGCCCGTGGCGGCACGGACCTGGTAGCGGATGCTGGGAATGGTGAGCAGGGAGACGGCGCTGCCGCGCTCGCCCTCGGGGGTGAGCGGGCCGTTGGGGTTCACCATCCACCGGCGGCCGACGCCCCGGCCGTCCTCGGTGGAGACGACCCGGCTGCCGCCGAGGACGAGGCCGTAGCCGAGTCCGGCACCGATGGTGAGGACCGCGAAGCGGTCGAGACCGCGACCGGCACCGAACCAGGTCTCCGCCTCGACCAGGGCGGCCACGTCGTTCTCGAGGACCGCGGGCAACCCGGTGCGTTGCTCGACGAGTTGGGCGAGCGGGACTTCATGCCAGTCGAGGAAGGCCGACTCGGCGACGACGGCCCGCTTCTCGACACGGCCGCCCACACCGATGCCGATTCCCGCCAGTGCGGGAAAGTCGCGCGTGAACTCGTCGGTCATCTGCCGTAGCAGGTCGGCCACTTGGTCCGGGTCGTGCGTGGTGAGCGGACGGTCGTGCCGCGCCACGATGTCGCTCCTGAGGGTCGTGACGACGCCATAGACCATGTCCTCGGTGATCTTGAAACCGGCGAAGGAACGGGACTCGGCGACGATGTCGAGGGGCTGCGAGGGCCGCCCCTGACGCACCTCGGGGTGCCCGGGGTCCTCGGCCGCCTCGACGAGCAGGCCCGACTCGATCAGCGGCTTGGTCAGCCGGGTGAGGCTGCCCGCCGAGAGGTTCAGCCGGCGCGCGATCTCGCTGCGCGACAGCGGACCGTGGACGAGCACCTCGATCGCCACCGCGCGTTCCCCCGGACTCAGCGGCAGCCAGCTGGCAGCAAGTGTGGTCATGAGCGTCAGACTCCCACAAGATTTTCTTTTGCATTGGAAGTAATGAAGTCATTCTATGCCGCGAACCGGCCATAGAGAAGACGCGCGCATGCCTCTTGACGCCAGGATTCTTTTGCATCAAAAGTAAGTGACCCGAGGATGAGCCGCAGCCGAGGGAGTCTCCCGATGACCGTCGCCTCCAGTCCTCCGTCGCGTCTGCCGCTGCGCAGCGCCGAGGGAGCACAGACCGAGCCGCAAACCCATAGGGCCCGAGCACGTGAGGGCCAGGGCGACGGGCCACTCGCGGCCCTGTTCATCGCCCCGGCCATGCTGGGCTTCCTGGTGTTCCTCCTCTGGCCGACGCTGCGGGGCATCTATCTGAGCTTCACCCGCTTCAATCTGCTCACTCCCCCGCAATGGGTGGGCCTCGACAACTACATACGCATGGTCAACGACCCCATCTTCTGGGACTCGTTGAAGGTCACCGTCGAGTACGTGTTCATCAATATCGGCGTGCAGACGATCTCGGCCCTGGCCATCGCCGTGCTGCTCCAGCGGCTCACCCAGTCGGCGGTGCTGCGCGGAATCGTCCTGACGCCGTATCTGATGTCGAACGTCGTCGCGGGCATCGTCTGGCTGTGGATGCTCGACACCCAGCTCGGCATCGGCAACGAGATCCTCCAGGGCTTCGGGTTGGACCGCATCCCGTTCCTGGCGGACGAGTCCTGGGCGATCCCGACGATCGCCCTGATCAATGTGTGGCGGCACGTCGGCTACACCGCGTTGCTGCTCTTCGCGGGTCTGCAAGCCATCCCGAACGACATGTACGAGGCGGCCAAGGTCGACGGAGCGAGCGAGTGGCGGATGTTCTGGCGGATCACCATGCCGCTGCTGCGGCCGGTGCTCGCGGTCGTCCTGATCATGACGGTGATCGGTTCCTTCCAGGTGTTCGACACCGTCGCGGTGACCACCGCGGGCGGTCCGGCGAACGCGACCAACGTGCTCCAGTACTACATCTACGGCTCGGCCTTCGGCCGCTTCCAGTTCGGCTACGCCTCGGCGATGTCCGTCGCCCTGCTGGTCGTGCTCAGCGCGATCACCTTCGTCCAGTACCGGCTCACCCGGGCCGGCCACACCGACCTCGGCTGAGCGGGAGGAGCCCCATGTCTGCCGTGACAACGACGACACATGTACGACCGATCCGGCGCAGGCCGTCGCTCGGGCGGGCCGCGGCCTGGACGATCATGGCCGCGATCGTGCTGATCACCCTGCTGCCCTTCTACTGGATCCTGCGCACCGCGTTCTCCTCCAACGCGGCACTCGCCGCCGACCCCGGCAATCCCCTGCCCGTGGACTTCACCGGCGGCGGCTTCGCACGGGCCCTGGGCCTGCAGTCCACCAAGGAGGCGATCGCGCAGGGCGGTTCGGGCGGGGGCCTTGCGTTCTGGCGCTATCTGCTCAACTCGGTGATCGTTTCGACGCTGATCACCGTCTGCCAAATCTTCTTCTCCTCGATGGCCGCGTACGCCTTCGCGCGACTGAGGTGGCGCGGCCGGGACAAGATGTTCGGGCTGTTCCTGGCCGGACTGATGGTGCCGGCGATCTTCACGCTGCTGCCGAACTTCGTGCTGATCAAGCAACTCGGCCTGGTGGACACCCTGTTGGGGATCGCCCTGCCGACGATGTTCATGACGCCCTTCGCGGTGTTCTTCCTGCGGCAGTTCTTCATGAACGTGCCCCGCGAGGTCGAGGAGGCGGCCCTGCTCGACGGCGCCGGGAAGGTCCGGATCTTCTTCCGGGTGCTGCTGCCGATGGCGTCCACGCCGGTTCTCACCCTGGCCGTCCTGACGTACATCACCTCCTGGAACGACTACTTCTGGCCGCTGATGGTGTCGTACAGCGACAGCTCGCGCGTACTCACCGTGGCGCTGGCCGTCTTCCGGGCGCAGACCCCCCAGACCGGCACCGACTGGTCGGGCCTGATGGCGGCGACGCTCATCGCGGCACTCCCGATGCTCGTCCTCTTCGGACTCTTCGCGCGGCGCATCGTCGGCTCCATCGGCTTCACCGGGATCAAGTGAGGAGACTGACATGCGATTTCGTACGGTCGTGGCGCTGACCGGAGCACTGGCGCTGTCCCTGGTGACCGGCTGCGCGAAGGGCGGCTCGGCGGGTTCGTCCGCGAACACGGTGACGTACTGGCTGTGGGACGCCAACCAACTGCCCGCCTACCAGGCATGCGCGAAGGGCTTCGAGAAGGAGAATCCGGGTCTGCACGTCAAGATCACCCAGCTGGGCTGGAACGACTACTGGACCAAGCTCACCGCGAGCTTCATCGCCGGCACCCAGCCGGACGTGTTCACCGACCACATCCAGAAGTTCGGCCAGTTCGCCGACCTCAAGGTGCTGGAGCCCCTGGACGGCCTGGGCATCCAGGACTCCGCCTACCAGTCGGGGCTCGCCGCCAACTGGACCGGCCAGGACGGCCACCGCTACGGCGCCCCGAAGGACTGGGACACCGTCGCCCTCTTCTACAACCAGAAGATGGCCAAGACCGCTGGGATCTCGGCCGAGAAACTCAACAGCCTCTCCTGGAACCCGAGGGACGGCGGCACCTTCGAGAAGGCCATCGCGCATCTCACCATCGACCAGAACGGCAAGCGCGGCGACGAACCCGGCTTCGACAAGCACCACGTCAAGGTGTACGGGCTGGCCACCGGCGGCGCGGGCGACGGTGACGGCCAGACCCAGTGGAGCCCCTTCACGGGGTCCGCCGGCTGGACCTACACCGACAAGAAGCGATGGGGGACCACTTACCACTACGACAGCAAGACCTACCAGTCCGTCGTCCAGTGGTACTTCGGCCTGGCGAAGAAGGGATATCTGGCGCCCTTCACGGACTACAGCGAGGGCGCCAACCCGGCCAACGCCCAGCTTGCCTCGGGCAAGGCGGCGGCAGCCTTCGACGGCGCCTGGATGATCTCCACGTACTACGGGGCCAAGGGCCTCGATGTCGGCACGGCCTTCACCCCCGTCGGCCCCACCGGCAAACGCGCGACCATGATGAACGGCCTCGCCGACTCGGTCACCAAGAACGCCCGCAACAAGAAGGGCGCGAAGAAGTGGGTGGCGTATCTGGCCTCGGACGCGTGCCAGAAGACGGTCGGCTCCTACGCGATCGTCTTCCCCGCGACACCCGACGGCACGAAGGCCGCCGTCGCCGCCTACAGGAAGAAGGGCATCGACGTCAGGGCCTTCACCCGGCCGGTCGCCGACAAGAAGGACTTCACCACCTTCTCCTACCCGATCACCAACTACGCAGCGGACGTATACGCGCTGATGCATCCCGCGATGCAGGACGTCTTCGCCAATGACGCGCCGGTCAGCGGGCTGAGCAGGACCAACAGCCAGATCAATCTCATTCTCGACCAGTGAAGGATGCTGTCTCCATGACGTTCTCTCTCGGCATCGTCGGCGCCGGGCAGTTTTCCGGCCAGTTCGCCAAGCTGTTCCTCGCCCATCCCGGCGTCGGTGATGTCTACGTCACCGATCTGCTCCCCGGGCGGGCCGACGAAATGGCGGCCGCCGAAGGGCTGTCGGGCACTTTCCCCTCGTACGAGGCGATGCTGGAGTCGCCGGCGGTGGATGCCGTCGCGATCTTCACCCAGCGCTGGACGCACGGGCCACTGGTTCTTCAGGGGCTCCGAGCCGGCAAGCACGTGTACTCGGCGGTGCCCATGGCCATCAGTACGGAGGAAATCGCCGCGATCATCGACGCCGTACGGGCGACCGGGCTGACGTACATGATGGGTGAGACCAGCCAGTACAACCCGGCGACGGTCCATGCCCGCAACCAGATCGCCGAGGGCGCCTTCGGACGGCTCTTCTACGCCGAGGGCGACTATGTGCACGACATGGACCTGGGGTTCTACGAGGCGTACCAGTACAGCGGCGGCGAGAACTGGAAGGCGACCGCCAGCTATCCCCCGCTCCTTTACCCGACGCACTCGGTGGGCGGGGTGCTCGGGGCGTGGCAGACGCACGCGGTGAGCGTGTCCGCGATCGGGGTGCGCGACGAGCGCGGGGACGGCGTGTTCGACAAGGAGATCAGCCAGTTCGGCAATGACTTCTCCAATGCCACCGCGCTGTTCGAGGTGGCGGGCGGCGGCTCGTTCCGTACCAACGAGTTCCGCCGCGTGGGCTATCCCTCGCACATCCGGGAGTCGCGATTCCGGTTCTTCGGTACGGACGCCAGCATGGAACAACTCGCGACGGTGAGTTTCTGGCAGGACAAGAAGGGGGTGCAGGACATCACCGAGCTCCTGGAGCCCAAGCCGACACTGGCGCCCGACGACCCGTCGCTCCAGCACATCGCACCCGCGCTGCGGGCCGCCTTCACGTCCGGATCGGCGCCCGTGCACGACCGGGCGCGTCTGCCGCGGGAGTTCGACCAGCTCCACAACGGGCACGAGGGCAGCCACCACTTCCTGGTGGACGACTTCGTGACCGCGGTCAACACCCGGACACTGCCGTCGGTGAACGCGTGGGTCGCGGCCCGCTACACCCTGCCGGGCATCGTCGCGCACGAGTCGGCGCGGCAGGGCGGCGTCAGGCTGGACATACCGGACTTCGGGAACGCTCCGGAGGCGTAACGTTTCGGCCCATCGGGGAGCCGGGCGCCGTCAGGTGCCCGGCTTGCGGCCGTACACGAACACGTCGTCGCCGGTCTTCAACAGCGACCAGTACTTCTTCGCGGTGGTCGTGGTCATGTTGACGCAGCCGTGCGAGCCGGGCGGGTTCCACATGCTGAGGCCGACCGAGTGGAAGGCCTGACCGCCGTCGAAGAACTGGCTGTAGGGCATCGGCACGTTGTAGATGGTCGAGACGTGGTCGATGTCCCGCCAGTAGATCTTCTTGAGGCCGGTGCGGGTCTCGTATCCGTCGCGTCCCGTGCGGACCGGCACCGGCCCGTAGACGAGGGTGCTGCCGTCCTGGATCCAGCTGAGCTGGAGCGTCAGGTTGACGCAGGCGATGCGGCCCTTGTTGACCGGGCACTTGCCGTCCTTGTTGGGGTTGTTGCCGACGGCCTTCTGCTTGTTCATGAGGTCCATCACGCCCCAGGTGACGGGTCCCGCGTACCCGATGTTCGGGGTGATGCCGTGCTTGGTCTGGAAGGCCTGGATCGCCGTGCAGTCGGCGGCGGACTGCCGCCCGTCGACCGGCCGGCCGAGGAACTTCTCCACCTGCTTCTGATACGGGCCGGTCTGGGTCGTGCAGCTCGCGGCCTGCGCGGGCGTCGTGCCCAGCGCGAGGGTCAGCGGTGCGACCAGTCCGGTGATCCCGAGCGCGACGGCTCCTCGTCTGCGTATGTCCCCCATGGCGGACCTTCCCTTCCGTGCGTCTCGCGTTGCCTGCCTGGTAGACCCACGTCGGGGGGCGTGCGTTGTAGGGGGAATCGGGCTGCGACCAAACGGTGACTTTTCTCGTAGCCTTGTGACACTTTTGGACGCCTCTGTCCTGGGGTCTTGAGGAATCGGTCCTGCCCGGCACGATCGAGGTACACGAGAACAACGTCAACCTCCAGCTGGATTGGTGTGACGAGGTCGGCGTCCGTCCAGCCGACCCGCGTGGCTCGGTGTGCGGCCAGTTGGGCGAGGCCCGATCGGCGGGGCGGTGCGTCGGACGTCGTACGTCGACTGGCGCATACGATTTACGTCGCATCTGATGAGCTCTACCGGTTTATCCCACACTGGTAGAGGAGTTACGTACATGGCACAGCAGGTATCGGTCCGTCGATCCCGCCCCTTCAGTAAACGGCTGCTGGCTGCCGCACTGACCCTGGGCACCGTCGGCACCCTCGCCGCCGCGGCGCCGCCCGGGCCGGGGGAGGCCGCCCCACGCACGACGGACCACGGCTTCCTGGAGAGGGACCTCGTCTCCGACCTCGCGGGCAGAGCGGAGGTGCAGGACACGAACCTGGTCAACCCCTGGGGCCTGGCGCTCACGAAGACCGGAGAGGTCCGGGTCTCGGACAACGGCTCCGACAAGTCCACGAGCTACACCGGAGCCGTGGACGGGCAGCCGGTCAGCATCGTGCCCCTGGTGGTGGACTTCCCGGAGGGGGGCGCCCCGACCGGGGTGGTACGCAACGACACCGACGACTTCCAGATCGGGCCCAAAGGCTCCACGGCCGCCGCCAAGTTCCTCTTCGCGGGGGAGCACGGCGACCTCTTCGCATGGAACCCGGACATCACCGGGACGGGCGTCGACACGGTCGCGCACGAGGACGCCATCTTCAAGGGCCTGGCGCTGGTACGCGGCAAGGACGACAAGGAGTACGGGGAGCACGGGAAAGACGGCGAGGACGAGAAGTGCGACGAGTCGCGAATCCTCGTCGCGAACTTCAGTGACGCGCGCATCGACGTCTTCGACAAGGACTTCAACCCCGTACCGCCGACCGACAGCCGGTTCGAGGACCCGAACCTCCCCGACGGCTACGCACCGTTCGATGTCAAGACGATCGGTTCCAAGGTCTTCGTGACCTACGCCCTCCAGGACGCAGACAAGGAAGACGACGTCCCGGGAGCCGGGCACGGCTTCATCGACGTGTACAGCACGGAAGGGAAACTGCTGCAGCGCTTCGCGAGCGGCACCGACCCGAAGAACGGGCATGTGCTCAACTCCCCCTGGGGCCTCGAAGTCGCCCCCAAGGGCTTCGGGAAGTTCGCCGGTGACCTGCTCGTCGGCAACTTCGGCGACGGCCGCATCAACGTCTTCGACAAGAAGACCGGCAAGCTCAAGGGAACCCTGAAGGACCGCAACGGCGACCCGATCGAGATCGAGGGCCTCTGGGGCCTGCAGAGCGGCACGAAGCAGTCCGGCGGCAAGGACTCCGTCTGGTTCGCCGCGGGCATCGAGGACGAGGCTCACGGCCTGCTCGGCACCCTGCGGGCCGAGGGCTGACCGCGCACTCTGCGCCGGCCCGGCGGGTGTCCGACCACACCAGCCGGGCCGGCACCTGCCCCGGCCACCGGTCGTCCCCGACCGTGTATGTCTCCCCCGCCGTGAACGCGCTGTTCTCGTAGTGCGCGACGAGCTTGTGGTCGCCGCGCCCGCAGCAGTCGACGCCGAGGAGCGAGACGAGCGGACGAACCACCCCGTCTCCCCCGCCGTCAACCAGAGTTCATGCCCACCCACCCCGAACCAAAGCATCACGTTCGGAAAGCGGCCCCTGAGGATCGTGATCTTCGCTCCCCACGCTCTCCACCGTCACCCGCCCGCCCGACAGACGTCCACGCCAACCCCCTGCAGCCAGGCCCGCCGAGACCACTCCGGGCGACTACCGCAGCAGCGCCACCGCCCGCGTGAGCACGTCCGGCGTGGCCGTGAACGGCAGACGCAGATGGTGGGCCAGGGTCGCGCGGTCGGCGGCGAACAGCGGACCGGGCGACACCGCGAGACCCCGAACCGCGGCGCGCGCCACCAGCTCTGTCGCCGTCGTGGCCGGGCCGAGGTGCAGCCAGATGGACAGCCCGCCGTTCGGCACCGTGAACCTCCATCCGGCCTGCGTCGCCTCGAGTAGTCCGGCCAGGTGGTCGCGCTGAGCACGCAGGCGGGTCCGGCGGTCGGCGAGAACCTCGTCCAGGCCGTCTCCGAACAGCTCGGCGGCGATCAGCTGCTCCAGCGGCGGCGGGGACAACTGCGCCTGCAGCGGATTGCGCACCAGCTCGCGTACGAGATCCGCGCCCGCCCGGATCCAGCCGACCCGGAGCCCACTCCACAGCACCTTGCTCGCCGAGCCGATCTGGATCACTCGTGCTCCACCGAGGTGGGGCTCCGGTCGCGGCGGCGTCCGCAGGTCCAGGTCGCGCATGGTCTCGTCGACGACGACGGTCAGCGCATGGCGTTCGGCGAGCGCGGCGACCGCGCCCCGGGTCGCGGCGGCCATATGCGCACCGGTGGGGTTGTGGAAGTCGGGGACGAGGTAGGCGAGGTGGGGCCCCTGTCCTCGGACGACCTGGGTGAGCCGCTCCATGTCCCAGCCGTCCGCGGCCGTCACCGGCACGGGCAGCAGACGGGCCCGGCGCCGTCGCAGGATGGCGAGAGCCCCCGGATAGGTCGGGCTCTCCACCACCACCGGCGCCCTGCGATCGGTGTGCAGATGGTCGAGGAGCAGCGTCAGCGCGGCCTGCGCGCCCGAGGTGACCAGGATCTGCTCGGGGCGGGTGGCCAGGCCCGAGCGCGTGTACCGCTCGGCGAGGAGCGCGCGCAGTCGGGGCAACCCCGGCGTCGCCACCCCCGAGTCGACCAGCAGGGCGGCGCTGCGCTCGACCGCCCGGCCCAGTGCGGCCAGATACGCCTCGTGGGGCGCTGCCGTGACCGCGAGGGTCAGGTCGAGGTCCGCGTCGCCCGTGCCGCCCCGGTCCAGTGACCACGGTGTGGTGCGCTCGGTGAGGCGCTCGGGAAGCCTTACGACACTGCCGCTGCCGTGCCGGGTGTGCAGCCAGCCTTCGTCCCGCAGCAAGGTGAGCGCGGTGACGACGGTGCCGCGGCTGAGGTCGAGGGTGCGGGCGAGTTCCCGCTCGGAGGGCAGCCGGGTGCCGGCGGGGAGACGGCCGTCGACCACCGCCTCGCGTACGGCGGCGGACAGCGACCGCGCGAGCGGGCCCTCTTGCGTGCGCCAGGTGCCGAGCGCCACGGCGAATCCCCTCTGCATTGGTCCAGTTTCCCTCAACTGGACCAGGATTTCGGTCCGCCGCCCGCCTACGCTGCCGCCATGCACCCCACCCTCGCCGACGACCTCCACCGGCTCCCCGAACTCCTGCAGTCCGCCCGCGATTTCGCCGCCCGGGAGATGAACGGTCTCGACGACCGTCCCGTCGCCCACCTCGACAAGGCGCCCGCCCCGGGGCACGTTCCCGCCGAGGGAGCGGGCGCCGAGGGTGCGCTGGCGCGGTTCGCCGAGCGCTGGGCGCCGGGTTTCTCCGGCTCCGCGGGTCCGCGCTACCTCGGCTTCGTCACCGGCGGTGCGACGCCCGCCTCGCTCACCGGAGACTGGCTGACCAGCGTGTACGACCAGAACGTGTCGGGCAGCGGCGGCTCGTCCGCGACCGCCCTGGAACGCGAGACGCTGGGCTGGCTGCGCGAGCTGTTCGGGCTGAGCGAGGCGCACAGTGGTGCGTTCGTGAGCGGGGCGACCGTCTCCAACACGGTGGGTCTGGCCATCGCGCGGGAGTGGCTCGGCGAGCGCCGGGGTGTGTCGGTTTCGCGGCAGGGGGCCGGCGCGCTCGGTCCGGTCGACGTGCTGTCCGGCAGCCCGCACTCCAGCGTCGCCAAGGCGCTGTCCGTGCTCGGCATCGGGCGGGACCGGCTGCGTCCGGTACCGGTGCTGTCCGGGAACCGGGAGGCCGTCGACGTCGAGCGGCTCGCCGCCGCCCTCGACGCGCTCGACGGGCATCCGGCCGTGGTCGTGGCGAACGCCGGGACCGTGAACACCGTCGACTTCGACGATCTGCGGGCCATCGCCGCACTCCGGGAACGGTACGACTTCTGGTTGCACGTGGACGCCGCGTTCGGCGGCTTCGCCGCGCTGTCACCGTCGTACGCGCATCTCGTCGAGGGCCTGGACGCGGCCGACTCCGTCTGTGTCGACCTGCACAAGTGGCTGAACGTCCCCTACGACGCGGCCGTCCAGTTCACCCGCCGCCAGGACCTCCAGGTCCAGGTCTTCCACAACGCGTCGCCGTATCTGGGACTGCCCGGCGGCGACCCCGACTTCCTGCACCTCACTCCGGAGAACTCCCGTCGGCTGCGCGCGCTCCCGGCCTGGTTCTCACTCACGGCGTACGGGCGCGAGGGGCATCGCGAGATCGTCGAGCGGAACGTGGCGCTCGCCCGGCGGCTGGGCGAGCGGATCGCGCAGGAGGTTCCCGGGCTGCGGCTCCTGGCGCCCGTCCGGCTCAACGTCGTCTGCTTCACCCTCGCCGACGAGCCGAGCGAGGAGCGGGTGCACGCGCTGGCCCACGCGGTCGCCGCCTCGGGCGAGGCCTTCGTGACGCCGACGTTCTACGCCGGGACGCACGCGCTGCGGGCGGCCTTCAGCAACTGGCGTACGTCCGAGGCCGACACGGACCGGGTGTTCGAGTCCCTCAGGCGCCACTGCGCGGATCTTCGCCGCTAGGGGGTTTCTGATGGATCTCCGTGGAAGAAGGAGCGGCGTTCGGTGCGTGCTCTCGGCGTGCCGGGCGGAAGTCCTCGATGGGGGTCCCCCCGCGCGAGCGAAGCCGAGCGTGGGGGAGGAGCTACTAGGGCTTTTGTCCGGTGCGGCGAGAGTGCGTGCCGGGCGTCGCGACGCCGCGGAGATCCATCAGAAACCCCCTAAGCACCTTCGTGTTGCTGGATCGCCTGCCGGAATCCCGTGTTGACCGCGAGCAGGCCCCCGTCCACGCACAACGTCGTGCCGGTGATCCAGGCCGCGTCCCGGGAGGCGAGGAAGGCGACAGCGGCCGCGATGTCCTCCGGTTCGCCGACCCGTCCCAGCGGATACACCTGCGACGCCCGGGCGAGATCGGCCTCTCGGCCTTCCCACCCCGTGGTGCGGACCGTGCCCGGTGCGACCAGGTTGACGCGCACGCCACGCGCCGCGGCGTGCTCGGCGAGGGTGCGGGTCAGCGACATGAGGCCTGCCTTGGCCGCGCTGTAGGCGTGGTTGCTGAAGCTCTGGATGCCGTTGACGGAGCCGATGTTGACGATGGCTCCGTGCGCCGAGGCCGCCAGGTGCGGGAGCGCCGCGCGCGAGCAGCGGTAGGCACCGGTCAGGGTGATGTCGAGGTCGCGGGCCCACACGTCGTCCGGCTCGTCCTCGAAGAGCGGGGCGTCGGGCGTGCACCGGTAGGCGTTGTTCACCAGGACGTCGAGCGAGCCGAAGGCGTCGACGGCGTACGCGACGGCCGCCTCGACCTGTGCCCGCTCCCCCACGTCGCACCCGAACGGCTCCGCCCGCGCGCCGAGTTCACGGATCGAAGCCGCTGTCTTCTCCGCCTCCACCAGGTCGACGTCGGTGACGAGGACTTGGGCACCCTCCTCGGCCACCCGACGGGCGGTGGCCGCCCCGATGCCGCGGGCCGCGCCCGTGATCAGAACTCCGTGGCCCTCGAAACGCCTCATCGCAGTCATGGCACGGAAGTTACTGCCCTGATCGTCCCGGGGACAGATACCGTGCGCCCATGTCCGCGTTCATGCAACAACTACCGGCGCTGATCGGCGTGGTCATCGGTGCCCTCGGTTCGTATCTGGCGATCGTGCGGGGCGACCGGGCCCGGTTCCGCCGGGAGCAGACGGCCCGTTGGGAGGAGCGCCGGCTCGCGGTGTACGCCGACTACGCTCGGGCCCTGAAGAAGTCCGTCACGCTGACCTACCGGGTCGCGTCGCACCTGGGCAACGACCCTCATCCGCACCCGTTGTCGCCCGAGGACGCGGCCCCCCTCATCGCCGAAGCCACCTTCGCCAGGGATCCTTCCGGCGAGGCGCTGGTGCTCCTGGGCAGCCCGCAGGTGGTGGAGAAGGCCCGCGCATGGGTCGTCCTGGTCATGGAGATGGAACAGTTCCTGAGAGAGGGAACGCACGATCCGCAAGCGTGGCAGGCCCTGCTCGAACGGCAGCGCGCCGGGCGTGAGGGGTACTACACGGCGGTCCGGGAGGACCTGGCGCTTCCGCCCGGCCATTCCGCGCGGTGGCCGCTGCCGTTGCCTCATGTGCACACGTGATCGGGCCCGGCGTCCCTCAGCGATACCCCGTCACGTCCGCCGGCTTGCCCGCGTCCTGGACCTCGACGAGGTAGCGCCAGGCGTCCGGGCGGCTGCCGTCACGGTCGGTGAAGCCGTACACCTGGGCGAGCTGCCCGCTGGAGAGCGACGCCCCGTTCCAGCGCGCGACGTCCGGGTCGGTGGCCAGGGCGGCGACGGCGCGGCCCACGTAGAACGGGGTCTCGGAGATACCGAAGTGCGGGTTGCGCTCCAGGGCGTCGTGCCAGTTCTCCTCGGTGACACCGTAGTTGTCGAGCATCATCTCCGAGCGCAGCCAGCCGGGTGTGAGCGCCACGGCGGTGGCTCCGCGCGGGCCGAGCTCCTGTCCCAGGGCGAACGCCATGCGAAGGACCGACGACTTGGCGAGGTCGTAGAAGAAGGAGACCCGGTAGGTTTCCCGGTTGTACTCGGCGGTGCCGTCGGTCATCTCGACGACCAGGCCTCCGGGCTTGCGCAACAGCAGGGGAAGCGCGTGGTGGTTGGTGATCGCGTGGGTCTCCACGGCGAGGCGCAGCAGCCGTAGGCCATTCTCGAGGTCGTGTTCCCAGACCGGGGTGTCCCACTCGAAGAGTCTTTCGCCGCCCCAGATGTCGTTGACCAGGACGTCGAGCCCGCCCTGTTCCTCCGCGATGCGCGCGACGAGGGCCTGGACCTCCGCCGCGACGAGGTGGTCGGTGGGGACCGCGATGCCCCGGCCGCCCGCCGCCGTGACGAGGTCCGCGGTGTCCTCGACAGTCTCCGGGCGGTCGTACTCCGAGCGCCGCTCGCGTGTGCTGCGCCCGGTCACATACACGGTGGCGCCGACCGCGCCGAGCTCCACGGCGATCCCCCGGCCCGCTCCGCGGGTCGCCCCCGCGACCAGCGCGACCTTGCCCCGCAGCGTGCCTTCCAGCGGCCCTGACATGTCCGACCTCCGTGCTCGTGGAACCGACGGTGCCTTCCCGTCGGTGGTGCTACGAGCGTCTCCCGGAAGCCGGACATCTCCTGTCAGGTTTCTTCAGTCCGTTCCATCGTGTCCCGGCGCGTCCGGCGTCAGTGGCCGCGCGCGATCCACTCCTCCAGGTGCGGCGCCTCGGCCCCGATCGTGGTCGACTCCCCATGTCCCGTACGGACGACCGTGTCGGCCGGAAGGCTCAGCAGGCGCTCGCGGATCGACTCGACGATCGTCGGGAAGTGGGAGAAGGAACGGCCGGTGGCTCCCGGTCCGCCCTTGAAGAGCGTGTCGCCCGTGAAGACGGTGCCCAGGCCGGGGTCGTACAGGCAGACCGCGCCAGGGGCGTGGCCCGGGGTGTGCAGCACGGTCAGGTCGGCGCCGGCCGCCTCGATCACCTGGCCGTCCTGCAACCAGGTGTCCGGGAGGCGGTTGGGGTGGGTCATCTTCCACAGCAGCAGGTCGTCGGGGTGCAGCCAGATCTTGGCACCGGTGCGCTCGGCGAGGGCCGGAGCGGCATCGATGTGATCGTTGTGAGCATGGGTGCACACGATCGCCAGCAGCCGCCGGTTGCCCACCACGGCGGCGATGGCGTCGGCATCGTGGGCGGCGTCGATGACGACGGCTTCGTGGTCGTCGCCGACGATCCAGACGTTGTTGTCGACCTCCCAGGTGCCGCCGTCGAGCGAGAACGTGCCCGAGGTGACGAGGTGTTCGATGCGCGCGGTCATCACAGCACCACCACCGAGCGCAGCACGTCGCCGTGGTGCATTCGCTCGAAGGCCGGCTCGATCTCGTCCAGGGCGATCGTCTCGCTCACGAACGCGCCCAGGTCCAGGCGTCCCTGGAGATGCAGGTCGATCAGCATGGGGAAGTCACGGGTGGGCAGGCAGTCGCCGTACCAGGACGACTTGAGGGCACCGCCCCGTCCGAAGACGTCGATCAGCGGCAGTTCGAGCTTCATGTCCGGGGTGGGTACGCCGACGAGCACGACCGTGCCCGCCAAGTCACGGGCGTAGAAAGCCTGCTTGTACGTCTCCGGACGCCCGACAGCCTCGATGACGACGTCCGCGCCGAAGCCGCCGGTCAGCTCGCGGATGGCCTCGACGGGGTCGGTCTCGCGCGAGTTGACGGTGTGCGTGGCGCCGATCTTCTCGGCGGTGGTGAGCTTCCGGTCGTCGATGTCCACGGCGATGATCTTCGCCGCGCCGGCGAGGCGGGACCCGGCGATCGCCGCGTCGCCGACGCCTCCGCAGCCGATGACGGCGACGGTGTCGCCCCGGCCGACGTTCCCGGTGTTGAGGGCGGCCCCGATCCCTGCCATCACTCCGCAGCCGAGCAGTCCGGCCACCGCCGGGGAGACGGCCGGGTCGACCTTGGTGCACTGTCCGGCGGCGACCAGTGTCTTCTCGGCGAAGGCGCCGATGCCGAGGGCCGGTGACAGCTCGGTGCCGTCCGTGAGGGTCATCTTCTGCCGCGCGTTGTGCGTGTTGAAGCAGTACCAGGGGCGCCCGCGCAGACAGGCCCGACACTGCCCGCACACCGCGCGCCAGTTGAGGATGACGAAGTCCCCGGGTGCGACGTCCGTGACACCGTCGCCGACCGACTCCACGATGCCGGCGGCCTCGTGGCCGAGCAGGAACGGGAAGTCGTCGTTGATGCCGCCCTGTTTGTAGTGCAGGTCGGTGTGGCAGACCCCGCACGCCTGGATCTTCACCACGGCCTCGCCCGGCCCCGGATCCGGCACGACGATGGTCTCGACACGCACCGGCTCGTTCTTGCCCGGTGCGATCACGCCCCGTACTTCCTGCGCCATGTGATGAGCCCTTCCCTAGGTCGACGTTCCGTCAACCGACCCTACGGTGTGACCGACCGGTAGAAGGCCAGGTGACGCTCGGCGGCCCGGCCCCGGGTGTGCCGGGCGGCTGGGCGCCGGCCGGCTCCCGCACGCACCGAGTCCTACGGGGTGAGGGCGCGATCAAGTGCGGCGGCGAGGGCCTGCGGAGTGTCCGCGAAACGGGCGGCCGGTCCGAACACCTCGCGCAGGACCGGCGGATCGCGCAGGACCGGCGGATCGCGTACGACCGGCGGGACGCCCGCGGCGAGCGCCTCCGACGCGGCGAGCCCGAAGCCCTCGTTGACGGAGGGGAACGCGAGGGCCTCTGCCCCGGCCCGCACCGTCGTTCCGGATCCGCCCCGGCGTTCCCGGTCCGCCCCGACGTTCCAAA
The DNA here is from genome assembly GCF_014645835.1 of Streptomyces albiflavescens. Lineage (GTDB taxonomy): Bacteria > Actinomycetota > Actinomycetes > Streptomycetales > Streptomycetaceae > Streptomyces > Streptomyces albiflavescens. The sequence goes on along the minus strand of NZ_BMMM01000005.1, from coordinate 146,131 downwards.
TCCGCCCCGGCGCCGACGTAGCCTGAATGCCCCGCACCGAACTCCCGCAAGGAGCGCCGTGAGCCTCACCGACGCCGAGTCCGACGTGCCCACGTGGCGCCTGCTGCTCGGGTACGTACGACCGCATCGATGGGCGCTCCTGGCGGGTGCGCTGCTGGCACTCGCGACCGGGGCCACGGGTCTGGTGCTGCCTCTGGTGGCGCGGGGGCTCATCGACGACCTGTCGCACGACCGGCCCATCGGGCGCGCGCTGCTCGGCATGGCGGCGCTGGTGGTCACCAACGCGGCGGTCGGGGCGCTGGGTTCCTATGTGCTGCGGCGCACCGCCGAGTCTGTGGTGCTCGGCGCGCGGCGCGCCCTGTCGTCGTATCTGCTGCGGCTGCGCATACCGGCCGTGGACCGCAGCGAGCCCGGCGACCTGATGGCCCGGATCACCTCCGACACGACGCTGCTGCGCGAGGTCACCACCGATTCCCTCGTCGGCCTCGGCACCGGCGGGCTCACTCTCGTCGCAACGATCGTGATGATGGGGCTGGTGGACTGGGTGCTGCTGGGCGTCACCCTGGGAGTGATTCTCTGCGCGGGCACCGTGCTCGGTGTGATCGTGCCGCGTATCAACCGGGCGAGCAAGCAGGCACAGGACGCCGTCGGCGTGATGGGCGCCTCTCTGGAACGGATCCTCGGCGCGCTGCGCACGGTCAAGGCATCCGGTGCCGAGCACCGCGAGGAGCAGACCATCCACGCGGCGGCCGAGGAGTCGTGGCGGCAGAGCGTGCGGGCCGCCAAATGGTCGGCGGCGGCGGGCAACACGGCCGGTCTGGCGATGCAGATCGCCTTCATCACGGTTCTCGCGGTGGGCGGCGCGCGGGTCGCGACCGGCGCGATAGACGTGGGGACGCTGGTCGCCTTCCTCCTCTACGTGTTCTATCTGATGTCACCGATCCAGCAGGTGGTCGGCGCGATCACGCAGTACCAGACCGGTGCCGCCGCGCTCGCCCGGATCCAGGAGGCGCTCCGGCTGCCCGCCGAAGCGGCGGCCCCGCCGGCACCGTTGCCGACTCCGGGCGCCGAGCCCGCCGCGCTCGCCTTCGACGAGGTCCGCTTCCGGTACGCCGACGATCTGCCGTACGTCCACCACGGTGTGACCTTCGCTGTCCCGGCCCGCGGCATGACCGCGTTCGTCGGTCCTTCGGGGGCGGGCAAGACCACCGTCTTCTCGCTCATCGAGCGGTTCTACGACCCCGAGGCGGGCGTCATCACGCTCGACGGCCGTGAGCTGGAGCGCTGGGATCTGCCTCAACTCCGTTCCGCCATCGGCTATGTGGAGCAGGATGCCCCGGTCCTGTCGGGGTCGCTGCGGGACAACCTGCTGCTCGGCAACCCGGACGCCGACGACACAGACCTCACGCGCGTACTGAAGACGACCCGGCTCGACGGCCTGGTCGCCCGTCTGCCGCGTGGCCTGGACACGCTCGTCGGCCACCGCGGCACCAAGCTGTCCGGCGGCGAGCGCCAGCGCGTCGCCATCGCCCGCGCCCTGCTGCGCCGCCCCCGGCTGCTGCTCCTCGACGAGGCCACCTCGCAGCTCGACGCCGTCAACGAAGCCGCGCTGCGCGACACCGTCGCCGATGTGGCCCGCACGACCACGGTCCTCGTCGTCGCGCACCGGCTGTCCACCGTCACGATGGCCGACCGCATCGTCGTCATGGACGCGGGCCGCGTCCGCGCCGTGGGCACCCACCGCGAACTCGTGGCCGCGGATCCGCTCTATGCCGAACTGGCCGCCACGCAGTTCCTCGCGACCGCCGGCTGAGCGCCTACAGGTGCCGGTGGAAGAAGTCGACGACGGTGTCCCAGGTCGGATCGCACGGCCGCGCCTCGGTCTCCTTGCCCTCGCGTGAGGAGACCGTGAACGCGTCCCGCTTCACGGCGGGGTCGGTCAGGAAGTCGTTCCACGGGCCGTGGTCGGCGTGGGGCAGCGTGATCAGTTCGACATCGGCGCCCGCCTTCGCGAGCGCCTCGTAGAAGAGTGCGCCCTGGCCGTACGGGACGATCCGGTCGGCCTTTCCGTGCAGGATCAGGAAGGGCGGGGCGTCCTGGCCGACGTACGTCGACGGGCTTGCCCTGCGGGCGAGTTCGGGCCGCTCCTGGAGAGGGCCGCCGAGCAGCCGGGACTCCGCGGACTCGGGGTCGTCATGGCCGTACGGGCTGCCGGGAAAGCGCGTGAACTCCTGGAGCGTGCCGGGGAGCATCTGCTCGTCCATGCTCAGCAGGTCGGTCGGCGGGTAGACGGGTACGGCGGCGCGGATGCCGTCGACGGTCAGCGCGGCCAGCGCCGCGGCCCAGCCGCCCGAGGACTCGCCGAACATCCCTGTGCGATCGGGGTCGAGGCCGTACGACGAGGCATGCGTGCGGAGCCGACGAACGGCTTCCTCGATGTCCCGCAGTTGCCCGGGGAAGCGGGTCTGCGCGCTGGAGCGGATCGCCAGCCCGGCCACGGCGAAGCCGTGCGGGTTCAGCCGCCGGGCCACCACCTCGGCGTCGTACCGCCCGGTGTCGGCCAACCAGCCCGAACCGCGGCTCCAGATCACCAGCGGCCAGGGACCTTCGCCGTCCGGGACGTACAGATCGATCAACTGGCCGTCGAGTCCGTCGCCGTACGCGATGTCCTTGAGTTCCTTGGCCATGGATCAGCTCTCCTTCTATCGTGATGCTCTCTTTCCGCCACGACAGGCGGTCGTCCGCTCGGCGACCACTCCAAATTAGGCGGGGAAACACGTCCCGCCCGGATGCACAGGCGACTGATGATGGTCATAAACCGACACTCGGCCGGGCAGGCCATCCCCGAGGTCGCCTTCGCGGCGCCGGTCGGCACTCCGGCGGGCCTGGAAGTGATCTCGCTGGCCGACCTGCGTTCCAGGGCCGACGGCCGCGGCGTGGATCTCGGAGCGCCGCAGCGCCCCGGCTTCCACCACGTGCTCACGCTCACCTCCGGCACACTGCGGCAGACCGTGGACTTCACGGGGTACGTCCTCGATCCGGACTCATGGCTGTGGGTGCGCCCCGGTCAGGTGCTCCAGTGGGGCGATCTCGACAAGGCCGAGGGCATCCTGATCGTCTTCGAGCGCGACTTCCCGGATCCGGCCACCGTCGGCGCGGCCCGGCTGGACGATCCGGAGGCGCCGGCGCTGCGCACCCCGGCGGCCGAGGACGCCGAGGCGCTCCGCCTCGCGGCCGCGCACCTGGAGCGAGAGTTCCGGGACCGGGGGCGGCTGCCGCTCGACGCCCATGTCGCCGTGCTGCGCCATCTCCTGGACGTCCTGATGCTGCGCGTGGCCCATCTGGAAGCCCCCGGCGGCCACGCCGCCGAGCCGAGCGAGACCTTCCTGCGCTTCCGCGCCGCAGTCGAGCGGGACTTCGCCCGGACGCGCCGCGTGGACGACTACGCCGCCGCGCTCGGGTACTCCACCCGCACGCTGTCCAGGGCCACCCTCGACGCGGCGGGAGTCGGTGCCAAGGAGTTCATCGACCGCCGGGTCGTCCTGGAGGCCAAGCGGCTGTTGGCGCACACCGACCTCGCCGCCGCCCGCATCGCCGCCCAGCTGGGTTTTTCCAGCGCCACGAACTTCGCCAAGTACTTCCATCAGCGTGCCGGACAGGCCCCCATCGCGTTCCGCGGTGCCGTACGCGGACGAGCAGGCCACGCACGGGATCGCTAGGACCGGACCATTGACACCCCGCGCCTCCCACCCCGGCACCAGGCCCCCACTTTGCGTGAACATAACTTCAGTATGCGAACGCCCCTGCCACGTCTCCCGTCGGGAGCGACGTACGCCGTGGTCAGGTCACGGGTGTGCGGCTCTTCAGCGCGCCGGGGGAAGGTGTACGCCCGTGAGAGACGAGGAGCCCCGGCAGAACGTCGATGTTCTGCCGGGGCTCGCCGTACCGAACCGCGTCTGCCGCCTACCCGATGCCCGAAAGCAGCCCGGTCACCGGCGCGACCAGGTCGGTCACCTGGTGCAATTCGTTCAGGTCGTTCAGCCGGTTGAGTCCGGCGAGCTGACTCGAGGGCCGCGGGACTTCGGCCTGCTGCTCCGCGGGAATGTCGCTCATCGCGAGCGAGTCGAGCTGAGCGATCGGGTTCAGCTTCCCCGCGTCGTGGGCCTCGGAGCCCGCCGCGTTCGCCATCGGCGCGGCGAGGCCCGTGACACCGACGGCGAGACCAACGGCGGCGACCATACGTCGTGTTGAGATCATGCTTTCAGCAACGGACCCGGGGTCCGGGCGGACACGGCCGGGTTCCGTCGCTCACCCGTCAGGCGCATCGGACGGCTGCGCTTGCCGTGGGCCGAGCAGCGGAGGAGTCTCGGAGGAGAGGCCTACGCGGCCCATTCCGCGCTGGGCCGCGGCCTTCCAAGGAGGTCGATCATGGGCACCGCGGCACCCCCTGCCTTCGACACCGAAGCGCTGCGCCGGGGCATAGAAGGACACAGTGCGGCAGCTCTGCTGGCGCTCTACGCCGACGACGCGGAACTGCGCGTCGTCGACCGCAACACGCAACCCAGCCACCCGATGATCAAACACGGCCGCGACGAGATTGCCGAAATGCTCAGCGACGTCTACAGCCGCGACATGACGCACAAGCTGGACCAGTGCGTCATCCAAGGGGACCATGTCGCCTACACCGAGTCCTGCGAGTATCCGGACGGCGTGCGGGTGCTGGCCACTTCGATGATCTCGCTGCGCGAGGGCAAGATCGTCGAACAGACCTTGGTCCAGGCATGGGACGAGTAGGAAGGAACTGGCCGAGGGTCCAGTTCAGATCCCGTCTGACCTGGACCTTTTCGGCGAGTACGTCGCTCGGCCGATCCCGCCCTCACCGGACTCGGCGGCCACGACCAGTTTCCGCAGCAGCTCTGCGAGCATCCGCCTCTCTGCTGGGCTCAGCACTGCGAGCAGCGCATTCTCACCCTCGTCCTCCGATACCGCGTGCTGCTCGAACGCATCGAATCCTGCGTCGGTGAGCCGTACCCGTACCCGGCGACGGTCGGCGCGCTCGTTCGTGCGGGTGATCAGCCCCGAGTCCTCCAGTGGGCCGAGCCGCGCCGACAGGGCGCCACGGGTCAGGCCGAGCATGTCGGCGAGCTGTGACGGGCTCGCCTCGTAGGGCGGGCCGAGCCGGCGCAGCATCAGAAGCACCTTGAACTGCCAGTGCTGGAGGCCGTCCGAGTCGAGGGTGTCCCGGCGGGCCTGCGCCGCATGCCGGGCCAGAATCGCGAGCCGGGCGAAGATCGCTTCCTTGACCGGGTCCATCCAGTCGAGCTCCTTCTTCCAGAGCGCGACATGCCGGTCGACCGAGTCCGCGGTCGCCGCGTCGGGCGGTTCTGTGGTGGCCGCGTCGGGCTGTTCCGTGGTGGCCGCGTCGGACGGGTCCGTCATTCAGTCCCCCAAAGTAGTTTTCTTGTGGATAGTTTTTCGGATTACTACCTTCCTCGCCATGACGAACACCGCAAGCACCATCCGTACGGTCGTATCGCTGGATCTGGACGAACTCCTCGACGCTGTCCGTGAGTTGAGGATCGGCGGCCGCTGGGAACGCGCGTCGCGGCTGCTGGAATCGGCCGTCGTGACCGAGGCACGGGCTCGTGCACGGACAGCCCTGGCCGCGGCCGAAGTCGCACTGGAGAGTGACTGGTTCGGCGGGACCGGCTTGGCGGGGGCTCGGCTCGATGCCGCGGAGAAGGTCTTCGACGAGTCCGGCCTCGACGGCCTCGACGGCCGTTGGGACCTGGACTTCCTCCGACTGCGCCACGACTACCTTGGTCTGCTCCGCGTCGACGGTACGTTCCGCGCCGGTCCCGAAGGCAAGGACCCGGAGGCCCTCGCCGCGCTCCGCCGCCGTGCAGCGAACCTGCGCGAGCGCGGTGCGGACGCCGTGCACCGAGGCTGGGCCGAGATGTATCTGGGCCTGATCGCCGACAATCTCTTCGCCGAGCGGGACGTCGCACCCGCCCACTACGAGGCCGCCCTGCGCATGGGCGAGTCGGGCGACGACCTCCTGTCGCGCGAGGCATTGCGGCACCTCGGCGATCACGACCACGACCGCGGCGACCACGCGCGGGCGCGGGAACGCTGGAGCCGGGCGACCGCGCTCGGCGCCCGGGCGGGCACCGTCCCCGGCACTCTCTCGCAGCAGATGCTCCTGGCGGTGCTGGCCCGCGACACGGGCGACGAGGCCGGAGCCGCCGCGCTGGCCCGGGAGATCGCTCGCTGGGCCGGAGCCATCGGAGCCACGACGACCGAGGCGCAGGCCAACGGGTTCCTGACCGGCGTCGATCCCACGGCTCCGCCTTCGGCCAGCGACGCCGGCCGGTAATCGCACAAGCTACCCTGGTCGGCGGGCCGTGACTGGCGCTGAGGTGGAGTACCACCGGGGAGCGGTCCGACGAACGGGTCTTTGCCGCGCGCCTGGGCGATTGTGTCGACAACGCTCAGGAGGAGCACATGTCCCAGGCCCAGCTCATGGACGGCGCCGGTCTCGCGCGTCGCATCGTCGAGGAGACCGCCAAGCGTGCGGCCGACCTCAAGGACCGTACGGGTGCGGCTCCGTGTCTGGCGACGGTGCTGGTCGGCGAGGATCCCGCCTCGGTCACCTACGTACGCATGAAGCAGAACCGCAGCCGCAAGGCAGGTATCGAGTCGCGGCACGTCGCCCTGCCCGCCCACACCACGACGGCCGAACTGGTCGCCGCGCTCGAGGCGCTGTCCGCCGACCCGACCGTGCACGGCATCCTGCTCCAGCACCCGGTCGGACCGCACATCGACGAGCGCGCGGCGTTCGAGGCCATCGCGCCCGAGAAGGACGTCGACGGTGTGACGCTGAGTTCCTATGCGGCGATGAGCTTCGGCCTGCCCGGCTTCGTGTCCTGCACGCCCGGCGGCATCATGCGGCTCCTCGACGAGTACGACGTGGACCCGGCCGGCAAGCGGGCCGTTGCCGTGGGCCGCAGCGCGATCCTCGGCAAGCCGGTCGGCATGCTGCTGCTCGGGCGCGACGCGACGGTGACGTACTGCCATTCGCGTACGGCGGATCTGTCCTCCGTGGTGCGGGAGGCGGACATCGTGGTGGCCGCCGTGGGGCGCCCCCGGCTGATCCGCGGCGAGGACATCAAGCCGGGAGCCGTCGTGATCGACGCGGGCTACAACCCCGGGAACGTCGGCGACGTCGACTTCGACACCGCCGTCACCCGCGCCGGTCTGATCACCCCCGTGCCCGGCGGCGTCGGCCCGATGACGATCGCGGTCCTGCTGGAGCAGACGGTGACCGGGGCCGAGCGCCAACTCGGCTTCTGAGCAGACACTTTGGTGACGTCGGGGTCGGTCAGCGCAGCCACGCGCGGTACGACATCACGTCGCCGGCCTTGACGCCGTACTCGGGATCGGCCTTGGTGACCGTGTCCTCAAGGCCGAGAACAGCGCCGGTCGCCGGGTCCAGGATCAGCATCCGGCGGCCGGAGTGAGCCTTGTCGTCGTACACGTACGCCTGTCCCTTGCGCCCCAGCCGGTCGGTGACCGCTCCAACCGGGCGCAGCCCCTTCGCCTCGGAAAGGACACGGGCCAGCGTGGCGGTCTCGCGGGCACCGAGCGTCCAGTTGTCCAGCAAGACGGCAACGGCGTCCAGGAGTTGCGTCGTGTCCATCGCCTCGATCGGGTCGATCTCCTCGAGGTAGGCGCGCAGCCGCTCGGCGTCGTGCGGCGGTCGCGCCTGGGGCGGCGCGTCGCTCCAACTCGGGGGGTACGTCCGCCTGCTGAGGACATGGCCGTCCTCGACCGTGCGCGGGACGGGGTCGGCGTCGGTGATGACCGGCTTGCCCGGACGACGCGGGTCGGTCGCCACGACGAGTTCGGTGTGACTGCCGTCGGCCTTCCAGCGGACGACGCGTTCCTCGGGGACCGTGATCGGAGGCCGGGCCTCGGGTCCTGAGGTCATGCTCAGGCTCCAGGTCTGGACGTGGGTGCCCTGGCGCAGCGGGAGAGAGCTGTCCGATGCCGCCGCGCGGTCGGCGAGCCGGTCCAGCGGGACGGGGGTGGAGCCCGCCTCGATGACCAGCGGGCGCGGGGCGGCCACGGCGGGGGCGGTGGTCGGCCCCGACAGCGTCAGGGCGAGGACGACCACGCCGACGGCCGCCGCGGTCCCGACACTCCAGAACCAGCGCCGCAGCGGGCGGGGGCGCCCGCTGTGCAGCAGGTGGTTGAGGCGCCGCTCGGCGTGCTGGTCCAGCGGGCGGTCGTGGAAGCGGGGGTCAGTGGACGGCACCGGATTGGCGCGACGCAGCAGTTCGAGTTCGTCAGCCATGGCCGTGCTCCTTCGGGGTGTCGCGGCGGGGCGCTTCGCTGCCGGCGGCCACGGTGATCTGCAGGCGGTCGATCTCGGTTCTGAGACGGCGACGGGCGCGGTGCAGTCGCATGGCCGCGGCGCGGTTGCCACAGCCGAGGGCGACGGCGACCTCGTCGATGCCGAGCTCCTCCCAAGCCGTCAGCCGCAGTACTTCCTGGTCGGCCGGGGAGAGCCGGGTCAGCGCCTCGTGCACCCAGTCGCCCGGTGACTCGGAGTCGGGGCCCGCCACCACCTGCTTGCCCTGGACGCTCTCGTCGTTGCCGAGCCGGTCGACGAGCCTGCGGCGGCGCCCATAGCCGCGTACGGCATTGGCCAGACAGTGGCGTGCCACCCCGTACAGCCAGGGAAGGGGGGACGGCGGGAGATCGGACCGGCGCCGCCAGGCGACGGTGAAGACCTCCGCCACCACCTCCTCGACATCACTGCTCCGGCCGTCCAGTCGCCGCGCAACGTAGCGGCTGACCGCCCAGTAGTGCTCGCGATAGGCAGCGGCGAAGGTCTCGTCGTTGCTCATAATCCGTAGGTGTCCGGCAGGTTCGCGATCGTCACACCCGTCGATGTGACGCTCGTCGCTCCGCTCCAGTGTGACGGTCGGCCGGGCGCCGGACACAGGCGGGGCATGGAGAGCAACACTGTTACGGCGCTGCCCGCACCCCCTCCCGTGCGTGCGCGGCGTCCTGGACTCGCCGCGGTGAAGTGGCTGACCACCACCGACCACAAGACGATCGGCACGCTGTATCTGGTCACGTCGTTCGGATTCTTCTGCATCGGCGGGGTGATGGCGCTGCTGATGCGCGCCGAACTCGCCCGCCCCGGTCTGCAGATCATGTCGAACGAGCAGTTCAATCAGGCGTTCACGATGCACGGCACCGTGATGCTCCTGATGTTCGCGACCCCGCTGTTCGCCGGTTTCGCGAACTGGATCATGCCGTTGCAGATCGGCGCGCCCGATGTGGCATTCCCCCGGCTCAACATGCTGGCCTACTGGCTCTACCTCTTCGGCTCCTTGATTGCCGTCGGCGGGTTTCTGACTCCTCAAGGCGCCGCCGATTTCGGATGGTTCGCCTATGCGCCCCTGTCCGACGCGGTGCATTCGCCGGGAGTCGGCGCCGATATGTGGATCATGGGTCTGGCCTTCTCCGGCTTCGGCACGATCCTCGGCTCGGTCAACTTCATCACCACCATCATCTGCATGCGCGCTCCGGGCATGACGATGTTCCGCATGCCGATCTTCGTGTGGAACGTGCTGCTGACCGGTGTGCTGGTCCTGCTGGCCTTCCCGGTCCTCGCGGCCGCGCTGTTCGCCCTGGAGGCGGACCGCAAGTTCGGTGCCCACGTCTTCGACGCGTCAAATGGCGGAGCCCTACTCTGGCAACACCTCTTCTGGTTCTTCGGCCATCCAGAGGTGTACATCATCGCTCTGCCGTTCTTCGGCATCATCAGTGAGGTCATCCCGGTGTTCTCCCGCAAGCCGATGTTCGGCTACATGGGGCTGATCGGTGCGACGATCGCGATCGCGGGGCTGTCGGTGACCGTGTGGGCCCACCACATGTACGTCACCGGTGGCGTACTGCTGCCGTTCTTCTCCTTCATGACGTTCCTGATCGCCGTGCCGACGGGTGTGAAGTTCTTCAACTGGATCGGGACGATGTGGCAGGGGTCCTTGTCCTTCGAGACACCGATGCTATGGGCGACCGGCTTCCTGGTCACCTTCGTCTTCGGCGGTCTCACGGGCGTGATGCTGGCCTCGCCGCCGATGGACTTCCCCATCTCGGACTCGTATTTCGTGGTGGCGCACTTCCACTACGTGATCTTCGGTACGGTCGTCTTCGCGATGTTCTCCGGCTTCCACTTCTGGTGGCCGAAGTTCACCGGCAGGATGCTCGACGAGCGCCTCGGAAAGATCACCTTCTGGACGCTTTTCTCGGGCTTCCACGGCACGTTCCTCGTGCAGCACTGGCTCGGCGCCAATGGAATGCAGCGCCGGATTCCCGACTACCTGGCGGTGGAAGGTCTCACGACCCTCAACACGGTCTCGACGATTTCCTCCTTCCTGCTCGGCCTCTCCTTCCTGCCGTTCTTCTACAACATCTGGAAGACCGCCAAGTACGGCGAGAAGATCGAGGTCGACGACCCATGGGGCTACGGTCGTTCCCTGGAATGGGCCACCTCTTGTCCGCCGCCACGGCACAACTTCCTCGCCCTCCCGCGCATCCGGTCCGAGTCACCGGCCTTCGATCTGCACCACCCCGAAATCAGCGCCACGGGCCGGCAGTTGGAGACCGCGGCGAGGGAACTGCGATGACCGCCATGGACGACCGCCCGCTGAATGCGGATGCGCTGATCAGCGAGCTCGAGGGCCATCTGCTCGTCGAGGCCGCCCGCGCCGAGGGACGCGCCGAAGCCGTCCGTTTCACGCGCTCGCTGGCCTGGCTGACGGACACCCAGCGGGAGGAGGTGGAGGCGGGCTATCAGGAGCACTACCTGGCCCTCACCCGGCGTTCCTGGGAGCGCACCGCGCAACGCGGCAGGGAATTGCGGGCCGAGTACGAAGAGAGGTACCGCTCACTGCGACGGCGGCTGTGCGCGGCATGCCTGTTCGGCGCCGCCCTCGTGCTGACGACGGTCGTGGTGACGAACCTGCCGACCTAGTACTCGCGGAACTGCCGCGCAAGAACTGCTGGTCGATCGCCGAGTGGGCCGGGGAGTCCAGCCTGGACGGCATGCAGCACCTGCACGGCCGGGCCAGGTGGGATGCCGACACGGTGCGCGATGACGTGCGCGGGTACGTGGTGGAGCATCTGCACGACGAGGATGCGGTGCTGGTGGTCGACGAGACCGGGGACGTCAAGAAGGGCACGCACAGCGTGCGTGCCCAGCGCCAGTACACCGGCACCGCCGACAGGATCGAAAACGCGCAGGTCGCCGTCTATCTGGTCTACGCCGACCGCCGTGGGCACGCGGCCGTGGACCGCGAGCCGTACATCCCCCGCTCGTGGACAAGCAAGCCGGACCGCTGCCGGGCCGCGGGCCTGGACGAGGACACAGTCTTCGCCACGGATGGGGTGATCTCGCTATGCACGTCGCGTGAGGCGCGCTGGATATCATCGACAAGGCAGGATGCTTGTCACAACCGGCGCGTTCGCGGCCTCGTTGCCATCATGGGCAGCACACGCCGTGGATCGCCTCTCGTACTTGGAGACAGTCAGTGTCCTCATCCTCCGCCATGCCCGCCGACCTGGTATCGAGCTACCGAGCTGTCGAGAACCTGCTCGCACGTTACGCAGAACTCGTGGACGACGGCGATTTCGCAGGGCTCGGTCTCCTGCTCGCGGACGCCACTTTCGTCGGCAGCGGCACGCCGGTGAGCGGCAGGGAAGCGATCGAGAAGATGTTCCAGGACACTCTGATCGTCTATGCCGACGGCACGCCGCGAACCCAGCACGTCACCTCCAATATCGCCATCGAGGTCGACGAACAGACCAGCACGGCGGTCGCACGTTCCTACGTCACCGTGCTGCAGGCGCTGCCCGACCTGCCGCTGCAGCCCGTCGCCGCCGGTCGGTACCGCGACCGCTTCGAGCGCCGCGGCGGGCAGTGGCGTTTCATCGAGCGACAGGTCGACATCCGCCTCGTCGGCGATGTGAGTCGCCACCTGCAGCAGGCTGCCGCACGGCGATAGGTCCTTTCCGAAGCGCGGTCTACTTTCGGTTCCGCGCTTCGTCCATGCGCCCGTCGAGGCCGCTTGTGACCATCGGCCTGCCTTGGTGACAACTAACGTGCTTCGGCACATCAGACATGAAGATCACGATCTACGGCTGGAGTACTGGCGCCACCCCGAAACCGCTCAGGCAGTGACAAGGCCGGCCTTGAGGAGCATCCGGGAGGACTGGTCCACGAGGTCCCGCAGCATGTCCACGTAAGCCTCGTCGCCCCCCAGTTCGCCCAGAATGCGGTGTGCTTGGTCGCGGAACTTGTTGATGTCCTCCTCGTACCCGCGAAGAACGGCAGGTGCGAGAAGGACTTCGATGAGTTCCGCAGGGGCGTGATGAGAATTCCTCGCGCCGGAATGAAGCCCCAGGACACGCTCCTTGGACTCGGGCTCCGCCTCCTCGACGGCACACGCGAGGAGGTACGTGACAGTGCCGTTCAGGACGTCTTCATTGCGGCCGGACAGGATGTCTTCCTGGTCGTTGAATATCTGCCACAGGACGCCGAAGACATTGCCGAACTCGCGCCAGAGCTCCACCCTCCCCTTCGCGGCACCCGCCAGTTCAGCGGCCATGGCCGTGACCATGCTGAAGGGGGCGCCGGATTTCCCCCGGTACGCCGTGATCACCGTGTCGCGCGTGGTGACACCCGCGTCTCCGCGGAGGTCACTGAGTTGACCTTCGGTCGCGACGATCCAGCACCTGACGATCTCGGCCGACAGAGCGCCGCGCACCGGCTCGGGAATGCGGGGCGACTGAACGACGAGAAGAGGCAGGGGAGTTCCGCTGATGACCGCCGCGAGCTGCGCCTCACTCCCGGTGAGGTCGCCGACGACGAACGCACCCTGTCCATCGGCAAGGTCGTCGAGGTAGCACGCCGAGGTCCACCACAGCTCATGAATGACAGCCAGCGGAAGGGCCGGTTCAAGAAGGCCGGTCTCGGCGGCGTGGACGATCATCGGCAGCACGGAGAGGGGGTACGTGAACGTGCGATGCTCCAGGAGTGTGGTGACCGCCGCTCGAACCGATGTCGCCGATGGGCCGAGTCGCGCGAGCGCGGCTTCCCTTTCCGCCTCTATCTCCGCGGACACCTGGCGATGCAGTTCGCCGTACGACATCGCCTTCACGCAGTCCCACCCCACCACCGAGAGCAATTCGAGCATCGATTCGATCATTCCGATGGGAGGGAAGCCAGAGCGATTTTCCGCCATGACCGGATCGCCGTCGGTCGGCGCGGCTCTCCGGAGGGCACCAGGCCGTGGTCGAAGGCGGCCGGCGATCTCCGCGTTGGTCAGGCCGCGGCCCAGCAGAAGCAGCACCTCGCGCTCGCGATCGGTCAGCCGGGACAACCTGCAGGTCACGTCACGGCGGGGGCGGAGCCGAAGGGGTCCGCTGCGCACCATCGCGGGCGCCGGTCACCTCATCGACGCCGAACAGCCCCGGCCGTACCGTCGGGCGGTCACCGCGTTCCTCCATGCCGATGGCCCCGAAACGGACCGCACGGCTGTGGGCCACCGTTCGTGAACCCCGGCATACTGACCGTCGTGCGAGTTGCGATCATGTCCGCGGGATCGCGGGGCGATGTGGCGCCGTACACCGGGCTCGGGCACGGCCTGGTGCGGGCCGGGCACCAGGTCACCCTGGTGACACACGGGTGTTTCGAGCCGCTGGTGGCCGGTTCGGGCGTGGGATTTCACGCGCTGCCCGTGGATCCCCGTGCGGAGCTGGAATCCGAGCGCGGGCGAGGCCTGCACCGCAGCACCACAGGAGCGGGCAAGCTCATCCGGGTCGTCGAGATGGCGCGGGCGCTGGTCGGGCGGATGACCGACGACCTGATCGAAGCCGCCCACTCCAGCGACGTGCTCCTGCTGTCCAGCTCCCTCGGGCCACTCGGGCACGCCGTCGCCGAAGGGCTGTCGCTGCCCAGCATAGGTGTCTATCTCCAACCGCTCGCTCCCACGAGGGAGTTCGCGCCTCCGGTGACCGGGATCCGCTCATGGGGGCCCGCGGTGAACCGGGCCGCCGGACACGGCGTGAACATGGCCGTCGAGCGGGTCTTCGCGGAGACCGTGCGCACCCTGCGGGCCCGGCTCGGCCTGCCGCGCATCGGCTCCGGCGCCGCGCGCCGCGCCCGCGAGCGGCAGGGCTGGCCCGTGCACCACGGATTCAGCCCCCTCGTGGTGCGCCGCCCCCGCGACTGGCGCACCGGCCTCGACGTGACCGGGTACTGGTGGCCCTACGACGGTACGGACGCCCAACTGCCTCCCGCACTGCGGGACTTCCTCGACGCCGGGCCTCCTCCGGTCTTCGTGGGCCTGGGCAGCGCCACCGTGCCCGATCCCGAGCGGCTGAGCGCCGAGGTCGTACGCGCCCTGCGGGCCGCTGGGCTGCGCGGGGTGATCCAGCGCGGCTGGGGCGGGCTGCGGGCCACCGGTGACGACATGTTCACGGTCGGGGAGGTGCCGCACTCCGTGCTCTTTCCCCGGATGGCCGCGGTCGTTCATCACGCGGGGGCAGGGACGACGGCGGCCGGATTGCGGGCGGGGGTGCCGGCCGTACCGGTGCCGATCCAGTTCGACGAGGGCTTCTGGGCCGCGCGGCTCGTCGCGCTCGGGGTGGCGCCCGGGGCCGTGCCCCTGCGCGGGCTCGGCTCCGCCCGGCTGGCATCGGCTCTTGTGAGAGTGACGAGGCAACCGATGTATCGGCGGCGCGCGCAGGTGCTGGCCGCTCGCATCCGTGCCGAGGACGGGGTGGGGCCGGTCCTCGACACGGTGCGCCGGCTGACTGGCTGAGGTTCGAGAGGCTTTCGCCCCCTCCGCCCCGTCCCCCTGTCGGCCTCGCCCGCAAACGGAAGTGTGCCTCGTGGCCGGGGAAGGTTCCTGTATCCAGCTGGTCGGGTCGGGCACCGCAGATGCAGGGACCGACAGTCGGCCGCTGCCCGGTCCTACCGCCGTCAGGCCGCCCCGCCCCGCCCCTGCGGAAACCACCCCGCCGGTCGCAGAATCCCCAACAGCTGCCGGACCAGTTCCTCCACCACCTCGTCGAGCGTCGCGTCCACCCATCCGGCGCGCCAGTCGTGGAGCAGACCGTTCACACTGCCGATGAACGCGGTCGCGGCGATCCGGTAGTCGCGGGGCGCCGCCTCGCCGAGTGCCGCCGCCGCTGCCGCCTCCGCGCAGATGAAGTCCACCCAGCGGGCCCGGCGAGCCAGCCGCTGCTCCTCCAACCGGGGGCTCACGCCGATGATTTCGACGAAGGTGATGCGGATCCGCCGCGGGTCGCTCGTCACGTTCGCGGCATAGGCGCGGAAGATCGCGGTCGCACGCTCGGCGAGCGGCAGGTCCCGCTCCCGCGCGTCGGCGAGCGCCGCGAGGGCGGCCTCCTCGGCCCAGTCGTTGACCTGGAGGTGCAGGGCGGCCAGCACGTCCTCAAGGGTGCGGAACTCCTCGTAGAACTGCCGCGTCGACAGCCCCGCCGCCTCGCTCAGCGCCGCGACGGTCGTGGACCGGAACCCGGGGCTGTCACCGAAGAGTTGGAGCGCGGCGTCCAGGAAGCGTGCGCGTCGCTCGGCCTGCCGCTCCTCGGCGGTCCTGCCCCCGTAACGGCCGGTCGGCTGTTTGAGCCTGCCCGCCACACGTTCCTCCCTTGCCGGTCCGACGAACTGTTCGACCCTCCGACGATTTTGTCGTGTACGGACCCTTGTGGAGAGGGGCGCCCCTTCCTTACTTTCCAGTAAGTCCACTCTGAACGCGGCCGTGTTCAGATTTCGCGTTGATCGCTTGTCATGCCTCGGCACTCGCACCCCCCGCCTACGACAAGGACCCCCATGTCTGTTCGACCCGACAGGTCCCCTCTCAGACCCAGACATCTCTGTTCCCTCGCCGCCGCCCTCGCCCTCACCCTCGGCGGCACGGCGACCGCCGCCTCCGCGCAGGCCTCCGCAGGCGATCTGCGCGAGGTGATGTTCGTGGGCAACAACTGGGACGGCACCGCGGACGTCATCAAGTCCACCGGTGACTTCACGAAGATCGGCCGGATCAATGTCATCCCGGACAAGGACGAACGGCTGGCCGCGATCAACGCCGATCCGATCAAGTGGGTCTACTTCATGGCCATTCGCAATGGCGTCGGCGAGGGCCACGACCAGTTCGTCGACGACATGTACTCCACCCCCGACGGCAGGTCCGTGGTCGTGTCCCGTCCAAGTTTCGCGGACGTCGTCTCGATCGACCTCGCCACCGGGCACATCAACTGGCGCTTCCCCGTGTCCGGTTATCGCTCCGACCACATGGCCGTGTCTCCCGACGGCACGCGTGTCGCGGTCTCGGCGTCGACCGCCAACACCGTGCACGTCCTGGACATCACCACCGGCAAGCAGCTCGGCTCCTTCGCCACCGGCGACAAGCCGCACGAGAACATCTTCACCCGCGACGGCAAGTACATCTGGAACATGGCGATCGGTGACGTCAACACCGCTCTCGACGACCCGTGGCTGGACTGGACGAAGGGCGACCGGCACATCACCGTCGTCGACGCGACCACCTTCAAGCAGGTCAAGGTGATCGACATGCGGCAGCGGCTCGACGCGATCGGTCTCACGGACTACTCCGACGCGGTCCGGCCCGCCGTGTTCAGCCCCGACGAGTCCAAGCTGTACTTCCAGGTGTCGTTCTTCAACGGCTTCCTCGAGTACGACGTCGCCTCCGACAAGATCACCCGGGTCAAGACCCTGCCGAAGAACCCCGCGACCAGCACCGACCGCACCACCTGGGTCAACGACTCGCGCCACCACGGCATGTCGATGAACCCGGCCGGAACGAAGCTGTGCGTCGCCGGGACCATGGACGACTACGCGACCGTCGTCGACCGGGCCACCCTCCAGGAAGGACCGCTCGTCACCGCCTCCAAGCCGTACTGGGCGACGGTCAGCGGCGACGGCAAGGACTGCATCGTCTCCGAGAGCGGCGCCGACCAGGTCACCGCCATCGACTTCGCCACCGGGCAGAAGACGGTGTCGGTTCCGGTCGGTGACCACCCCCAGCGGGTTCGCCTCGGCCATGTGGAGGCGAACTGGACCGGCCCCTCGGCTAGTTGACCACCGTAGCGGCCCACGACATCAGTTCGGTCCGGGCCGCGCCCAACAGATCGGCGGACGGCGCCGTCGCCCCGTTCGTGATCAGCGCGTAGTGCACAGTCCCCGAGCCCGGTGCGGTGAGCAGCAGTCGGCGGCTGCCGGTGCCGCCCGGCTCGGGGGCCACCCCGATCGGGGTGGTCGTGGTGTAGGCGGGCGGGGAGATCGTCGCCCCGAGGTCGGACACCACGGTCGTGGCCGACGTCGGGAAGGATGCCGGCAGGTGGAGTTCCGTGGGGGCCGCGCCGCCGTTGGAGCGCCACAGCAGCAGCCCGTACTGGCCCGATCCCACCAGCTGGGCGACATACGGCAGGGACGACGGAATCGGGTTCCAGGTCAGGGTGGTGGAGCCGTCGCGGGAGCGGTCCTCGTAGGTGAAGGCGACCGTGGTGCCCGCGGTGGCGCTCGGGTAGAGGCGGTCCAGGAGGCGTGCGTCCTGGCGCAGCACGGCGGTACCCGAGTCGTCCAGGCGTACGGCGGAGAGGTCCTCGTCGTTCCAGGCGTCGCCTGAGGTCAGGACCTTGTCGGGGTTGTCGTTCATCAGCTCGTGGTGGCGGCCGTTGTAGATGTCCCACTGCCACTGGGTGCCGGAGAGGACGGGTCCGGAGGATGCCGCCTTGGACCACCAACTGGAGCCCGGCAAACGGGAATCGAGGGCCTGGTACATCGCCTTGACGACCGTGGGTGCCTTGTCCGAGACGGATCCGGACAGCGGGTGGCCGAATTCGCTGACGATCGCGGTCGTCCCCGCCGTCGAGGCCCGGTCGCGTACCGTCCCGAAGTCGGTGGCGTACTGACCGTCCCCCGCCTTGCCCCACATGAGGATGCCCGAGATCGCCTTCTGGTCGTAGAAGTGGGTGTTGAAGACATAGCGGGCACCCAGCGTGCCCGCGTCCAGCAGGCCACCCTCCTGCTTCTGGGAGTCGATGTTGGCGTTCCAGAAGAGGTTCGGCTCGACGAAGGCGGGCTTGTCCTGCCAGCCGGCCGCGTCCATGCGGGCCCGGAACCTCACATAGAAGGGCCAGAGGACGTCTCGCTCCCACCTGCGGCTGGTCTGCCCGGAGTCGTATGTGCCCGCGTACGGCTCATTGAAGGGGTCGAAGCCGACGACGCCCGCGAATTCGGCGGTGGTGAGGTGCTGTCTGACGTAGGCCATGGTGGCCTGGGCCGTGTCGAGGAAAGCGCCCTGGACACCGTAGGCGTTGTGCCAGAAGTCGTACGACGCCTGCTTGACGGCCCCGTTCTGGGTGATGTTCTGCCCCCAGAAAAGACAGATCCCGCACGACTCCTGGGGGTAATTTCCCGCTTCCACGGCCCACTTGGGGGCGCCGTCGCCGCTGTACCAGCTGCCCGTGTTGAAGAGATGACGGGAGTAGAGGTCCTGGTGGAAATCGGGGAACACGCGGATTCCCGCGTCGAGGAAGGCGCGCAACTGGTCGGTGGCCGCGGCGAGATAGGTGGTGTCGACCTGTCCGCGCACGGGTTCGGCGTGCGCCCAGGAGAGCAGGAAACGTACGGAGTTGGCACCGCCGAGGGCGCGCAGCGCGGTGGCGGACTTCTTGGCGTCGGCGACCGACGCGAAGGGCAGTCCACTGTTCTCCTCCAGCTTCGTTTCGCCGGAGACGTTGTAGCCACGCAGTACGACCTCGCGGCCGAGTCCGTCGGTGAAGCGGCCGTTCGCGACGGTGAGGGTGGCCGACGCCTGGGTGTCGAACCACAGCGAGTCGGGGAGGGGGTCGGCGGCCGCGGGCTGTGCGCCCGTGGCCGTCAGCAGGCCGGTGATCAGCACGAGAACGCCGAGCAGACGCGCACGTAACGTCGACATGTCCACTACAGTCCCGTTCGCATCAGGACGCGTCAATGGTTCTGACTCATGAGTAAGTTTCTACTTCTCGCCTCCGTCTCACAGGCCTCGTACACCCCATGGGTCTCAGCTGCCGACCCGTCGTGTCACGTTCAGCAGATACTCCTTCCGGTCGAGCGGGTTGAGGTCGGTCCGCGGACGGTCCGGGATCTCGCCTCGCACGACCGGCGCGTAGTGGTCGAAGGCGCACTCCAGCTCGCCCTCGCCGCGCGTCAACCCCGGTAGCTGCCGCTCCAGTTCATGCACCTCGGCGACCGGGACCACGCCTTCCAGCACACACGACGCGCCGCGGATCTCCGTGGTCTGCGGCACGGCGCGCTGGTGCGCGAGCACGGGCAGCACCGCCGCGAGCGTGTCCGCCGGGGCCTCCAGGCGGAACCGGTGCATCGGCTCGTACACCTGGCTGCCCGCCTCCCGGAGCGCGCTCATCACCACCAGCGGTGTCAGGCCCCGGAAATCGGCGCCGGTGCTGGACATGCTCTTGTCGAAGCCCTGGTGAGCGTGGCTCTGCCGTGGCGAATAGCCCGAATGGGTCATGGTGACCGTGCAGTCGGTGACCTGCCACCCGTGGATTCCCTGCCCCAGCGTCTCCTTCACGGTGTCCTCGACCGCTTTGAAGAACGCGTACGGCATCGCGCCCAGTTCGACCTCGAGCCGGAATTCCACACCGGAATCGACGGGCGCCGGATCGATGCGCAGTCCGACGGTCGCGAGAAACGGATTGGGGTCCTTCTTGTTGAACTCGACCGCCGCACCGGTGCCCAGGGGCCGTTCGATGCACAGAGGTGTCGTCTCGCGGAACACGACGGCCACACCGAATTCGTCCGCAAGCGTCGCCTGGATGACCTCCTTCTGCACCTCGCCGTAGAGCGATACGGAGATCTCCTTGCGGACTTCGTCGTGCCGGAGATTGATCAACGGGTCCTGTTCGGCGAGTTGGGTCAGCGCGAGATGCAGGGCGCCCTTGTCGGCCGAACGGCGGGGGACGACGACGGTTTCGAGCGTCGGCGGGGAGAAATAGTGCTCGTCCGCCGTCGATTTCCGTGAGACGCCGAGGATGTCGCCGATACGGATGTCGTTCAGCCCCCAGAGCTTGCCGATCCGCCCTGCCACCACAGCCTCCTCCCGGGCGGCCGAGCCCTGGTCGAAGACGCTGATCGCGGTGACCTTTCCCTCCTCGCCGTCACGGAAGGTCAACCGGTCGCGTGTCCGCAGCGTCCCGGCGAACAGCCGCGCGTACGCGATCTTCTCCCCCGCGGGTCCGCGCTCGACCTTGAAGACGGTGCCCGAGACGGGGCCGTCGGCATCGCCCTCGGCCGAGGGCAGCAACTCCTCGACCCCACAGATCAGTTCCGCGATGCCCGCGCCCGTCATGGCCGAGCCGAAGAACACGGGGTGCACCAGGGCCTCCCGGGTCCCCCGCACCAGTGCGGCGCGGAGCCGGTCGTACGACACTCGGCCCTCGACATACGCGGCGAGCAGTTCGTCGTCGTGCTCGGCGAGCAGATCAAGGACAAGGGCCTGGAGCCCGGCGTCGTCGAACGGGGTGAAGCGAGCGTCGCGGGTGCCCGGGTCAGCCACCCCGCCCATCGGGACGATCGCCGGGGTGAGTCGCGTGGAGATTCCCTCCAGCACACGGTCGTACCGCGCTCCGCAGCGGTCGATCTTGTTCACGAAGACGAGCGTGGGAATCCGCAGCCGCTGGAGTGTCCGCATCAGCACGCGGGTCTGCGCCTGTACGCCCTCCACGGCCGAGACGACGAGTACGGCGCCGTCGAGCACGCTGAGCACCCGCTCCACCTCGGCGATGAAGTCGGGGTGGCCGGGGGTGTCGATCAGATTGACGGTGATGTCGTCGATCGCGAAGGAGACGACGGCGGATTTGATCGTGATGCCGCGCTGCCGTTCCAGCGCGAGTGAATCCGTCTGGGTGTTTCCGTCGTCGACGCTGCCGATCTCGTCGATGACCCCGACCGAGTGCAGCAGCCGCTCGGTCAGGCTTGTCTTACCGGCGTCTACGTGCGCCAGAATTCCCAGGTTGAGCATATGCACCGGGCGTCATGTCCTTTGAAGTGGGAGTGATTCCTTCCTGGGTGGACATGAGCGGTGTGCGCATTGCTGCTCCTCGATCTTGGCGGACGCGTCCCTCGTAGTGCAGCAGCCGACGACCCGCGACGGCAACGGATTAACGCTCAACAAATGCGTGCCGCAGCGCTCGCCCCCCTCGGCACTCGGCCTTAGAGTGACGCACGTCACGTAAATTGGCTGATACCCCTCACCTGGCTCTCTGGGAGGGCACATGACCCGCATATCGGTGAAGGTGGACGGCACCACGTACGAGGACGAGGTCGAACCCCGCCTCCTCTTGGTCCACTACCTGCGAGACCGCCTGGGCCTGACCGGCACACCCGTCGGCTGCGACACGTCGAACTGCGGGGCCTGCACGGTCGACCTCGACGGGGAGAGCGTCAAGAGCTGCTCGGTGCTAGCCGTCCAGGCCGACGGGAGCGAGGTGACGACGGTCCAGGGGCTCGCCCGGGACGGGGAGTGGCATCCGCTGCAGTCGGCGTTCCACGAGCGGCACGCCCTGCAGTGCGGCTACTGCACACCAGGAATGATCATGGCCGCCCGGGATCTGCTCCGCGAGAACCCCGACCCGACCGCGGACGACGTACGCCAGGCCCTGGAGGGCAACCTCTGCCGGTGCACCGGCTACCAGAACATCGTGCGCGCGGTCCTGGCCGCCTCCGGGCAGGAGGTCACGACATGACCGACCAGGTCACCGAGCGCGAGGTCGGCCGCTCACGGGCGCGCAAGGAGGACGCCCGTCTCGTCACCGGCCAGACCAACTGGACGGACAACATCAGCGTCAACGGACTGCTGCACCTGGCGATTCTGCGCAGCCCCATGGCGCACGCACGCATCGACCGGGTCGACGTGGCACCCGCGCGCGAACGCCCCGGCGTGGTCGCCGCGTTCAGCGGCCGCGACCTGGCCGAAGGCCTCGGCTCACTGCCCTGCGCCTGGCCCGTCACCGAGGACATCGTGCTCCCGGACCACCCGCCGATCGCTGTCGACGAAGTCCGCTACGCGGGCGACCCGGTGGCCGTCGTCGTGGCCCGCGACCGGTACGCCGCCGCCGACGCCCTGGAAGCCGTCGAGGTCGACTACACACCGCTGCCCCCGGTCCTCGACCTGGAGGCCGCCCTCGCCGAGGACGCACCGCTGGTCCACGCCGACAAGGGCACCAACCGCTGCTACGTCTGGCCACTGGCCACCGGTGAGGACTACGCCTCGGTCCGCCAGCGCGCGGACGTGGTCCTCAAGCGCCGCTACGTCCAGCAGAGGCTGATCCCCAACGCGATGGAGCCACGGGCGGTCGTCGTGACGCCGCTGGCGGCCTCGGGCGAGTACACCGTCTACTCCGCCACCCAGATCCCGCACATTCTGCGGATCATGCTGTCCATGGTCACCGGCGTCCCCGAGCACAAGCTGCGGGTGATCGCCCCCGATGTGGGCGGCGGCTTCGGTTCCAAACTCCAGGTCTACGGCGAGGAGGCCCTCGCACTCGCCGTGGCACAGCGGCTGGGCCGCCCGGTGAAGTGGACCGAGTCGCGGTCCGAGGGGTACCTCGCCACCCATCACGGACGCGGGATGATCCAGGACATCGAGATCGCCGCCACCGACGAGGGCAAGCTGCTCGGCCTCAAGGTCGATCTCCTCGCCGACATGGGGGCGTACCTCATGCTCGTGACGCCGGGCATCCCGATCCTGGGCGCGTTCATGTATCCGGCGATCTACAAGATGGACGCGTACGACTTCACCTGCACCGGCGTCTTCACGACCAGGACGCCCACGGACGCCTATCGCGGCGCCGGGCGCCCCGAGGCGACGTACGCCATCGAACGGATCATGGACGAGCTGGCCGTCGAACTCGGCCTGGATCCGATCGAGTTGAGGCGGCGCAACTGGATCCGCCACGAGGAGTTCCCGTACACGGCCGTCGCTGGGCTGACGTACGACAGCGGCAACTACGAGGCCGCCACCGACAAGGCGCTCGCACTCTTCGGGTACGACGCGCTGCGCTCGGAGCAGCAGAAGCGCAACGAGCACGGTGACGTGGTGCGGCTCGGTATCGGTGTCTCCACGTACACCGAGATGTGCGGGCTCGCGCCGAGCCGGGTGCTGCGGGATCTGCGGTACGGGGCCGGGGGCTGGGAGGCGGCGAGCATCCGCATGCTGCCGACCGGCAAGGTCGAGGTGGTCACCGGCACCAGTCCGCACGGGCAGGGGCATGTGACCTGCTGGAGCCAGATCGCCTCCGACGTGCTGGGAGTGCCCTTCGAGGACGTCGAGGTGCTGCACGGCGACACCAAGGCGGCACCGCAGGGCATGGACACCTACGGCTCGCGATCGCTCGTCGTCGGTGGGACGGCCGTGCATCACGCCGCCCAGAAGGTGGTGGAGAAGGCGCGGAAGGTGGCCGCGCACCTCCTCGAAGCGAGCGAGCACGACCTGGAGTTCACGCACGGTGTGTTCTCCGTGAAGGGCTCGCCGGAGGCGCGCAAGACCATCCAGGAGATCGCGTTCGAGACGTTCTCCTCGCACGACCTGCCCGACGGCATGGAACCCACCATCAACGCCGAGCACCTGGTCGACCCGGAGAACTTCTCCTACCCCCACGGCACCCACCTGTGCGCCGTCGAGGTCGACACGGAGACCGGACGGACCACCATTCGCTCGTACGTCTGTGTCGACGACGTCGGCCGGGTCATCAACCCGATGATCGTCGAGGGGCAGGTGCACGGCGGAGTCGCCCAGGGCATCGCGCAGGCCCTGTACGAGGAGGCGGTGTACGACGACGAGGGCAACCTGGTGTCGGGCACGATGGCCGACTATCTGGTGCCCTCGGCTGCCGATCTGCCCGAGTTCGTGACAGGCCGCACGGAGACGCCGGCCACCTCCAATCCACTCGGAGCCAAGGGAGTCGGTGAGGCGGGCACCATCGCCTCGACACCCGCGGTCGTCAACGCGATCGTGGACGCGCTGCGCCCGCTGGGCGTGACCGAGGTGGCGATGCCCTGTACGCCGCAGCGGGTCTGGGAGGCCATCGAACAGGCTCGTTCCGGAAAGGACGGCTCAGCATGATTCCCCCGGCATTCGAGTACGCCAGGCCCGCGAGCGTCGAGGAAGCCGTGCGCACCCTCGCGGACGCGGGCGAGGACGCGAAGGTGCTGGCCGGCGGCCAGAGCCTGCTGCCGCTGCTGCGGCTGCGGCTCGCCTTTCCCGAACTGGTCGTCGACATCGGCCGCATCCCGGAACTGCGCGGAATCCGCGAGGACGAGGGCACGCTGATCATCGGCGCGATGACCTCGCACCACGACGTCATCCGCGACCCACGGGTACGCCGGCACGCCGGGCTGCTCGCGGCGGCCACCGCCACGGTCGCCGATCCCGCCGTACGCCATCGCGGCACCCTCGGCGGGTCGCTCGCGCACGCCGATCCGGCCGGTGACCTGCCCGCCGTGATCCTCGCGCTCGACGCGACACTGATCGCGGAAGGGCCCGCGGGACGGCGCGCCATCCCGGCCCGCGAGTTCTTCGTGGACTATCTGCAGACCGCGCTGCACCCGGACGAACTGCTCGTGGAGGTGGAGATACCGACGGTCGACGGCTGGGGTTTCCACTACGAGAAGTTCCACCGGGTCGCACAGGCCTGGGCCGTGGTCGGTGTGGCGGCGCTGGTGCGGCGCGACAACGGGCACATCGCCGAGGCCCGGATCGGGCTGACGAACATGGGCTCGACGCCGCTGCGGGCCGCGGCCACCGAGGAGGCGCTGGTGGGCGCCGCGGCGCCGGGCGCGGTGCAACGGGCCGCCGAGGTGGCCGCGGACGGGACGCACCCGTCGTCCGATCCCTCGGCCTCGCCCGCGTATCGCGCACACCTCGCCCAGGTCCTGACCAA
Organism: Streptomyces albiflavescens; assembly: GCF_014645835.1. GTDB lineage: Bacteria > Actinomycetota > Actinomycetes > Streptomycetales > Streptomycetaceae > Streptomyces > Streptomyces albiflavescens. The sequence goes on along the minus strand of NZ_BMMM01000005.1, from coordinate 121,063 downwards.
GCGGGCGGTGCTGACCGCCGGCGGGATGGGGTGAGGAGCCCATCACCGGCATGGTCGTGGACGGCTTGAGCAGTCCGGACGAGGTACGGGTCCGCCTGGAGAAGACGGGGTACCTCGTCGACGACGGGCTGGCCGTGGCCTGTTTCCTGGCGCTGCGGCTGCACCGGCCGATCTTCTGCGAGGGCGACGCGGGCGTGGGCAAGACCGCGCTCGCGTCCGCCCTCGCCGAGGCGACCGGCGCTCCGCTGATCCGGTTGCAGTGCTACGAGGGCATCGACGCGTCGCAGGCCCTCTACGACTGGGACTTCCCGCGCCAGCTCCTGCACCTGCGGGCCGCCGAGGCGGCGGGCATCACGGACGCCGACCGGCTCGAAGGCGAGCTGTACGACCGGCGGTTCCTCATCACCCGGCCCCTCCTGCAGGCTCTGGAGACCCATCCGTCCGTGCTCCTCGTCGACGAAGTGGACCGCGCGGACGACGAGTTCGAGGCGTTCCTGCTGGAGCTGCTGTCGGAGTACGCGGTCACCATCCCCGAACTGGGCACGCTGCGTGCCGAGTCGCCGCCGGTCGTGGTCCTCACCTCCAACCGCACCCGCGAGGTGCACGACGCACTGAAGCGACGCTGCCTCTACCACTGGTTCGACCACCCCGGGTTCGCCCGCGAACTCGCCATCGTGAGACGGAGGCTGCCGGAGGTGACCGAGCGGCTGGCCGAACAGGTCACCGCGCTCGTCCAGGCCCTGCGCGCCGAGGACCTGCTCAAACCGCCCGGGGTCGCGGAGACGATCGACTGGGCCGAGGCCCTGCACGCGCTGGGCGCGACCGAGGTGGACGCCGAGCTGGCGGTGGCCACGCTGGGGTCGGTGCTGAAGTACCGGGAGGACGCCGAGCGGGCCCGCGGTCTCGACCTGACGTCGATCCTGTCCGCCCGGGGAGCGTAGGAGCATGGAGCGCGAGGGCACCATCGACGCGTCCGCCGTCCTGGTCGGGTTCGCCCGAGCCCTGCGCACGGCCGGCGTCGACGCCGCGCCCGACCGCGTACAGGCCTTCCTCGGCGCGCTCGGTCTCCTCGATCCAGGCGTGCGATCCGATGTGTACTGGGCGGGACGGCTCACCCTGTGCGGGAACCAGGACGATCTCGAACGCTACGAACGGGTCTTCGCCGCCTACTTCGGCACGAAGGCGGAAGGCGCTCCGACGTGGTCCACTCCCGCGCCACGGCTGCGCATGGTCGTCCGTGACGCCGGTCCCGTTCCTCCCACGGCGACGCGGTCCCCGGAGGACGCCGCCGTACCGACGGCCACGCTCGCCAGCTCCACCGACGTGCTGCGCCATCGCGACTTCGCCGGGCTCACGGCGGCCGAGCGGGAGCAACTGCGGCGGCTGCTCGCCGCGTTCCGGCTGCGCGGCGAGGTGCGGCGCTCCGCGCGGCGGCACCCGGCGCGCCGTGGCAGCGTGGATCCGGGTCGTACCGTACGGGAGATGCTGCGGCGCGGCGGTGAGCCGGCCCGGCTGCGGCTGCACGCCCGGGCCGAGCGCCCGCGCCGGGTCGTGCTGCTCGTGGATGTGAGCGGCTCGATGGCTCCGTACGCGGACGCGCTGCTGCGGTTCGCGCACGCGGCCTCGCACGGCACCGGCACAGAGGTGTTCACGATCGGCACCCGGCTGACCCGGGTGACGCGTGAGCTCGCGCACCGCGACCCCGACACGGCCATGGCGGCACTCGCGGCGGCGGTTCCCGACTGGCGCGGCGGCACCCGGCTCGGCGAGATGCTGCGCGGCTTCCTGGACCGCTGGGGCCGGCGGGGCATGGCGCGCGGCGCGGTCGTGGTGCTGCTCTCGGACGGCTGGGAGCGTGGCGATCCGGCCCTGCTCGCGGCGCAGATGCGACGCTTGCACCGGCTCGCGCACCGGGTGATCTGGGCCAATCCGCGCAAGGCCCGTCCCGGCTACGCGCCCCTGGCCGGCGGGATGGCGGCGGCGCTGCCGAGCGTGGACGCCTTCGTCGAGGGGCACAGCCTGGCCGCGCTGGAGCAGCTGGCGGCGGTGGTGAGAGGAGCGGACCCTTGAGGAGAACGGGATCCCGCGGAAAGGGCGAGGTCGTGAGGAGAACGGGATCCCGCGGAAAGAGCGGCCCCCTGAGGAGCACCGGACCCTACGGAAGGGGCGGATCCTTGAGGCAGGCACACCCCGCGGTGAAGGGAGCGAGCGATGCGTGACATCCTCCCGGCGCTCAGCCAGTGGTATGCGGCGGGCTCGCCGTTCGGGCTCGCCACGGTGGTGGCGGTGAGCCGCAGCACGCCTCGCGACCCGGGCGCGGCCATGGCCGTGGGCCCGGCCGACGAGGTCGTGGGCAGTGTGTCCGGCGGCTGTGTGGAGGGCGCGGTCTTCGAGTTGGCCCAGGAGGTCGTGGAGTCCGGCGAGGCACGACTGGAGAGCTTCGGGTACAGCGACGAGGACGCGTTCGCCGTCGGGCTCACCTGCGGCGGCGAGATCACGCTGCTCGTCCGCCGGGTGTCCCCCGCCGACGACCCGTCCTTCGGCGCGGTGGCCGAGTCGGTGGCCGCGGGCCGCCCGGTGACGGTGGCGACGGTGATCGACGGACCGGCGCCGCTCGGGGCCACGCTCGCCGTATGGCCGGACGACGAGCCGGGGGCCCCTTCCGGTGGGGTGTCGGGCTCCCTCGGGTCGACGGGTCTGGACGTCGCCGTCGCCGCCGACGCGCGCGGCGAGCTGGCCCAGGGCGCCACGATCCGGCGGCACTACGGGCCGCACGGCGAGCGCCGCGAGGACGCGGTCACGGTCTTCCTCAATTCCTTCGCGCCACCGCCTCGCATGCTGGTCTTCGGCGCGATCGACTACGCGGCCGCGGTGGCCCGGATCGGCGCCTTCCTGGGCTACCGGGTCACGGTGTGCGACGCCCGGCCGGTCTTCGCCACGCCGAAACGGTTCCCGGAGGGCGTGGAGGTGGTCGTCGACTGGCCGCACCGCTATCTGAGCGGTACGACGACCGACGCGCGCACCGTGATCTGTGTCCTCACCCACGATCCGAAGTTCGACGTGCCCCTGCTGGAGGTGGCGCTGCGCCGCCCGGCCGCGTACATCGGGGCGATGGGCAGCCGTCGTACGCACGACGAGCGGATGAAACGGCTGACCGATGCCGGGCTCTCGGAAGGTGAACTGTCCCGACTGCGCTCGCCCGTCGGCCTCGACCTCGGGGCGCGTACGCCGGAGGAGGTCGCCGTGTCGGTCGCCGCGGAGATCGTCGCGCTGCGGTGGGGAGGCAGCGGGGCGCCCCTGACGGCGACGGGCGGGGCGATTCATCCGAGGTAGTTCGATCCAGGAGCAGCCGCGGGAGCCCGATCCTGAGGTGTCCCAGGTCGCTCGGTCCAGTCGGTCCAGGAGGAAATGATGGATCTGCACCACGAGTTCACGGTCCCCGTCCCGGTCGAGGACGCCTGGCGGGTGCTCCTCGATATCGAGCGGGTCGCCCCGTGCATGCCGGGCGCGACGGTCGAGGACTACGACGGCAAGACCGTGACCGGCTCGGTGAAGGTGAAGGTGGGCCCGATCACGCTGACGTACCGGGGCACCGCCGTCTTCGAGGAGCAGGACGAGGTGGCGCACCGGATGGTGCTGATCGCGAGCGGCAAGGAGTCACGCGGCCAGGGCACGGCGCGGGCCAGGGTCACGGGCACGCTCAGCGAACGCGACGGCGGCACGGCCGTGTCGGTGGAGACCGATCTGACGGTGACGGGGCGTCCGGCGCAGTTCGGGCGCGGGGTCATGGCGGAGGTGGGCGACAAGCTGGTCGGGCAGTTCGCGGACTGTCTCTCCGAGCGCCTCGAAGAATCATCCGCCCGGCCCGAAGCAGCGCCCGGCCGACCCTCGGAACCCGGCCGAGCCGAGGATTCACGCCGACTCGACGAATCCGAGCTGCTCGGCGAGCCGTCGGTTTCGGTGCGTTCCGAGGCGGAGCCGATCGATCTGCTCCGGACGGCGGGGATGCCGGTCGCCAAGCGGTTGGTCGTGGCAGTCGCCGCGGCCGTCGCCGCGGCGCTGGTGTTCCTGCGCCTACGACGCCGTCGGCACCCCTGAGCCGGTCAGCCGGCCGCGTCGCGGTGATCGGCGATCACCTGGTCCAGGTGGTGCAGCGCCGCGGTCACCCGAGACGGGTCCTTCTGGAAGAACGGGTCGTCCGGCACGGGCAGGGAGCCGGCGAGCGCCCAGCCACGCCCCCGCGCCCAGGTCGCGTCGTCCAGATCGAGCGCGGCGCGGAAGGCGCCGCGTGCGTGGGCGGGCAGGAACATCCACGCGGGAAGCAGATCGACGGCAGGGTCGCCCACGGCGAGCGTCCCGAAGTCGATGACCGCGCTCAACCGGCCGTCGACGGCGAGGAGGTTGCCGGTCGCCAGGTCGCCGTGGATCCACACCGGCGGCGCGTCCCAGGCGGGCGCCGCGAGTGCCGCTTCCCACACCTCCGTCACCGCGTCGGTGTCGACCATGCCCGCGCGCTTGAGCGCCTCGATCTTGGGGCGGACTCGCGCGTCGGCCGCCAGGGAGTCACGCTCGTCACCCATGGGCACACCGCGGAACGCGTTGCTCGACTCGGGGCCCGGGCCCCCGGTGGGGTCGAGCTTCTGCAGCGCGGTGATGAACTCGGCGAGCCGCACGGCCGCTTCGACCGGATCGACCAGGCCGTCCGTCGTGGCCGTCTCCCCCTCCAGCCATCGGTAGACGGACCAGGGGTAGGGGTAGCCCTCCCCCGGCTCCCCCTTGGCCAGCGGTTCGGAGACGGGCAGCGGCAGGTGCGGCGCGAGACGCGGCAGCCATGTGTGCTCGCGTTCCACCTGGCCGACCCAGTGGGAGTAGCGCGGCAGCCGTACGGACAGGTCGTCGCCCAGCCGGAAGGTGGCATTGTCCATGCCCGACAACGGGACGGGTGACAGGGGCAGTTCGGCCCACTGGGGGAACTGCGCCGCCAGCAGACGGCGTACGAGATCGGGGTCGATCACCATGCCGTCCATCTCACTGGGCGCGGCCGTCGGCCGTCCACTCAATTAGCCGGTGTGCGGCGGCAGTCGGTGCAGTGTCACGTCGGTGAGCCGGCCGTCCGCCGCTGTCGCGGTCATGTAGGTGCAGTAGGGCTGGCGGCGGCGGTCGGTCGGCGATCCGGGGTTGAGCAGGCGCAGGCCGGTCTCCGTTGTCGTGTCCCAGGGGATGTGGCTGTGCCCGAAGACCAGGACGTCGAGATCGGGGAAGCGCTCGGCGCAGCGGTGCTCACGGCCCTGGGCTGCGCCGGTCTCGTGGACGACTCCGAAGCGCAGGCCGCCCAGTTCGGCGCGGGCGACCTCGGGAAGGCGGGCGCGCAGGGCCGGGCCGTCGTTGTTGCCGTACACGCCGAGGACCGCGCGGGCGCGGTCCTCCAGCAGGTCGAGGGTGGCGGTGTCCACCCAGTCGCCCGCGTGGACGACCACGTCGGCGAGCGGGAGTTCGGCGAGGAGCCGGGCCGGCAGTTCCTTCGCACGCTTCGGGAGGTGGGTGTCGGACATCAGCAGCAGACGCACACCCTCAGAGTGTCACTCCCCCGTGATTCCGCAGCGTGCGCCCCACGGCCCACCGCGCACGCGGTCACTCCAACAGGACCTCGCTCCACACCTGCTTCCCGCCGCTCACCGGCACCGTCCCCCAGGCCGCAGACATCGCTTCGACCAGGAGGATGCCGCGGCCGCCGGTGGCCTCCCAACCGATGCTGGTGGGCTTGATGGGCGAACGCGGCGAGTTGTCGGCGACCGAGACCCGCAGGCGGTGGTTGATGAGGGTGAGGTCGAGCCGGACCTGACCGTCGGTGTGCACGAGGGCGTTGGTGACGAGTTCGGAGACGACGAGGAGTACGGCGTCCAGGTTTTCGCTCACGTCCCAGGTGCGCAGGGTGCGCCTGGTGAAGCGGCGGGCGTGCCGGACTGCCTCGGGGACGCGCCAGATGGTCCAGCTCTCACGGAGCGGACGCGTCGCCAGGCCGTCGTAGCGCATCAGGAGCAGGGCCACGTCGTCGCTGCGGTTGGCGCCCGCGAGCAGTGTGTCGGCCACGAGTCCGAGGTGGGCGGGGTCGGAGCGGGCCAGGTCCGCGGCGAGCCGATTCAGGCCGTCCTCGATGTCGACCTCGACGGACTCGACAAGACCGTCCGTGGTCAGGGCCACGATCGTGCCGGGCTGGAGCCGCAGCGGGCTCAGCGGGAAGTCTGCCTGGGTGACGACGCCGAGCGGCGGCCCACCGTCGGACTCGGGAACCTCCGTGCGGCCATCCGGGTGACGCAGCACCGGCGGCAGATGTCCGGCGCGGACGTACCAGGCGGAGCCTTCCTCCATGTCCACATCAACGTAACAGCAGGTGGCGAAGAGGTCCGTCTCGAGGTCCATGAGGAGACGATTGGCGTGCGAGACCACCACGTCCGGGGGATGCCCCTCGATGGCGTAGGCGCGCAGGGCCGTGCGCATCTGGCCCATGAGGGTCGCCGCCGAGGCATTGTGTCCCTGGACGTCACCGATGACGAGGGCGACGTGGTTTTCCGGCAGCGGGATCACGTCGTACCAGTCGCCGCCGACCTCCAGACCCGCCGTGGTCGGGAGGTAGCGGGCGACGGCGACCGCGCCGGGCAGCTGGGGCAGGCGGCGTGGGAGCAGCGTGCGCTGGAGCGTGCCGATGAGTTCGTGTTCGGCGTCGAAGGCGTGGGCCCGCATCAGCGCCTGGCCCGCGAGACCCGCGGCCGCGGTGAGCAGGGCGCGCTCGTCGGGACCGAAGTCGTGCGGGGTGTCCCAGCCGATCAGGCAGGCACCGGCCATGCGCCCGCCGGCGGGCAGCGGCAGGACGGCGAGGCCGCCGGGGCCGACCTCGGCGAGCGCCGGCTCCAGCGGCGCCCCGGCGGGCCAGATGGCGGGCCGCCCCTCGCTCAGCGCCGCGGCGAGCGTCGGCATGGCGCGGACGGGCGCGTCCGGCCACTCCGAGCGCCATTCGGTGCGCCACAGCTCGGGCCAGGACTCGGGCTCGGGCGGGTCGAGGACGGTGACGACGAGTCGGTCGCCCTCCAGTGCGGCGAGGGCGATGCGGTCGGCCCTGAGGGGCTTGCGCAGGGCGGCGACCACGGCCCGGCCGACGTCGCGTACGGTGCCCGCGGTGGCCAGGGCCGTGGCGAGCCGCTGGACGCGGGCCACGTCATTGACGCCGGAGCGCAGCTTCGAGGCGTCGGACACCGCGCCGACCAGTCGCGCCGGACGCCCTTCGCCGCCGGGCAGCAGGCGGGCGCGCAGCCGCAGCCAGCGCTGCCCGCCGGACGGCTGCAGAATCCGGAACTCCAGCTCGCGGTCGCCGATGGACATGTGGTCCGGCTCCACGGCGGACATCAGCGAGGGCAGGTCCTCCGGTACGGTCAGCGACAGCAGCGTCTCCACCTTGCCGTCGAATTCGTCCGGGTCCAGGCCGAACAGCTCCATCATCTCGTCGTCGACCTCGACGTGCCCGGTGTCCATGGCGAGGCTGAAGGAGCTGGCGGGCAGGTCCTCGATGTCCTCGGCCTCGGCGGGCGGCGGGCAGACGACGGCCTCGGCGAGCAGCTCCAGGTACTCCCGGTCCGCGGAGCCGAAGCCGCCCGGGTTCTCGGTGACGGCGACCAGGCAGCCGTCGTCCCGCAGCGGCAGCACGCCCAGCGAGAACTCCTGGGACGGCAGCCGCCGGGCGTCCGCGTAGCGGCTGAGCTCCTCCGGGACGAGCCACAGCGGCCGGCCCGAGCGGTGGGCGTCCACCGCGGGAAACCCGCTGGAGAGGGGATAGCTGTCGCGCAGCCCGTACAGCGTCCTCGGCAGCCCGGCGGACTCGGCCAGGTGCAGTTCGTCGCCGCTCTCGCTCGGTGAGTACACCGCAGCCAGAGTCGCAGTGGTGTAGACCAGCACCTGTTCGAGGACACGGCGCAGCCGCTCGCGCGGATCCAGGTCCGTGGTGAGCGTCTTGAGGGCAAGTTCGGCACGCAGCGTTCTCGTTCTGCGTTCCGCAGCGCCCTCACTGACCACGTCCGCAATTACAGCGCTTCCGGGACGCTCGCGCAGCCCCTGTGACCGTTCCGAACCCGTCGGGCCCGCGCCGTCGCGGTGGCAGCGGGACTTCCGTCCGCCGGGCGGGATCCCCGGGTGGGTTGTGCGCGGCGCGTCCGGCGGTCCGCTCGCCGTGCGGGAGGGGCCGCCAAGAGGGAGCCTTGACCCCTGGGACATGTGCGCGGCCCTGCGAGGAGGTGGTCGGCGTGTCCGACCGGCAGGGGTCCGGGCAGGCACCGGCGGGGGGTCGACCGGCGCCGGTCGGAAAGCCGCTGCTCTCGCTGACGCTGACCGCGATGATGGACGACGTCCACGCCCACGCCGGCGGGGTCTATCTACTGGCGCCCCACGAGCCGGTCCTGGAAATGGCGGCCATGGCGGGACTGCCCAGGGCCTTCGCCGCACCGTGGGAGCGGGTGGGACTGAGCGCGCCGATCCCGGTGGCCGAGGCGGTGCGGGAGCGGCGACTGATCTGGGTCAGCGGCGAGGAGCAGATGGCCAGCCGCTATCCACGGATCGCCTTGGTGCTCCCCTATCCATTCGCGTTGGCCGCGCTCCCCGTGGCGACCGGGAACAAGACGTACGGCGCCGTCTTCGTGACCTGGCCCGGCTCGCATCCGCCGGAACTGTCCGACCGGGAACGCGACCATCTCACCGCGGCCTGCGACCGACTCGCGCTCCGCCTCGAGCGGGCCGCCGAGGAGCAGCGTCCCGTGCACCCCGAGCCGGAGCTGCCGGCACCCGCCACTACGGCGACCGTGGCCGGCACACTCGGCACCGTGGAGGTCGCACGGATGGTGGCGCGGCTGCCGTACGGGCTGTGCGCGATGGATCTGCACGGGCGGATCAGCTACGCCAACGCGGCGACGGCGGAGCTGCTGGGCGTCCGGGTCAGCGACCTGCTGGGCACCCAGCTGTGGGCGTCCGTGCCCTGGCTCAACGACCCCGTCTACGAGGACCGGTATCGTGCCGCTCTGCTCAGCCAGCAGGTGACGTCGTTCGTGGCGCTGCGGCCACCCGGCGACTGGTTGTCGTTCCGCCTGTATCCCAGTACGAACGGGCTGAGCGTGCGCATCTCACGGGCCCGGGCGGTGACCGAGATGACCCGTACCGGGCCGCGGCGCGGCGACGACACGCCGCGCCTGGCCACCATCTCCCATGTGCTGAGTCTGGCGAGCGCACTCACGGAGGCGGCGGGCGTGCAGGACGTGGTGCAGTTGGTCGCGGACGAGGTCGCGCCCGCCGTCGGCAGCCAGGCCCTGGTCGTCCTCGGCTCGCGGGCCGGGCGCCTGCACGTGCTCGGGCATCGGGGCTATCCGGACGCGCACGTCGTGGAGTGCTTCGACGGGATGCCGCTCAGCGCACAGACCCCGGGTACCCACGCGCTGAACTCCGGGGTTCCCGCCTTCTTCGACTCGCGTCAGCAGCTGGAGCGCCTCTACCCGTCCCTGAACGCGACGCCGGACGGCATGGCCGCCTGGGCCTATCTGCCGCTCATCGCGTCCGGGCGGCCGGTGGGCATCTGCGTCCTGGCGTACGCCCAGCCGCACGCCTTCCCCGCCGATGAACGTGCTGTCCTGACGAGTCTGGGCGGGCTGGCCGCGCAGGCGCTGGAGCGTGCCCTCCTCTACGACGCCAAGCTCCAGCTGGCGCACGGTCTGCAGGCCGCTCTGCTGCCGCCCTCGCTGCCGTCGCTGCCCTCGATCGAGGCGGCCGCACGCTATCTCCCGGCCACTCAGGGCATGGACATCGGCGGGGACTTCTACGACCTGGTGCCCTCGCGCGACCGGGCCGCGGCGGTGATCGGCGATGTTCAGGGCCACAACGTGACGGCGGCGGGCCTGATGGGGCAGATCCGCACCGCCGTACGGGCGTACACGACCGTCGGTCAGCCGCCGGAGGAGGTGATGGGGAGCACCAACCGGCTGCTGTTCGACCTGGGCACCGACCTCTTCGCCAGCTGTCTGTATCTGCGTCTCGACCCCGCGCGCGAGGTGGCCGTCATGGCGCGTGCGGGCCATCCGCCGCCGTTGCTGCGGCGGCCGGACGGCAAGGTCCGGGTGCTCGACCTGGCCGGTGGCCCGCTGCTCGGGATCGACGCGTCGGCCACGTATCCCACGACCGAGGTGCCGCTCGCCCCCGGCTCCGTGCTCACTCTCTATACCGACGGTCTGATCGAGTCCCCCGGTGTCGACATCGAGGACGCCCTCGCCGACCTCGGCCGACGGCTCGCCGAGACCGGCGACCAGCCCCTGGACACGCTGGCCGACAGTCTCGTGCGGCACGGCGGGACGGCGACGCAGGAGCGGCCCGACGATGTCGCGCTGCTCCTGCTGCGGGCACGACCACTCGACTGAACGGGCGCCACAGGCGCAGTCGTCCGGTGGTGCGGTCGATACGCGGGGGGTCCGTACGCGGGGGGGGTCCGTACGCGGGCGGCCCGAACAGGGGCGGTCCGGCCCTCCCGCCGGAGGGCCGGACCCTTCCACTGCCGACCGGGACCGCTGTTCCGCGGCCGGCTCAGTGGTTCTTGGTGACCGGCCGTCAGGGGGTGCTGGTCACCAGGCCCGAGCCGTCGTCCATGCCGGTGCCGGACTGGTCTCCGGCGGCTCCGCTCGGGTCCGCGGCTCCGCTCGGGTCCGCGGCGCCACCGGCCTGATCGTCGGCGCCACCGGCCTGGTCGCCCGCGCCCGCCGGGTCACTGGCACTGGCGCTCGGGTCGGCCGCGCCGCCGTCACCGGCCCCGGCCCCGGCCCCGGCGTCTCCCGCGCCGAGCGTCGCACCGACCGCTGCCAGCGCGGTCGTGACGGGCTGGAAGAAGGTCTCGCCGCCGGTGGTGCAGTCGCCGCTGCCGCCCGAGGTGAGGCCGATCGCACTGCCGTCCTGGGTGAACAGGGAGCCGCCGCTGTCGCCCGCCTCGGCGCAGACATCGGTCTGGATGAGACCGGTGACGGTGTCGACACCGTTGGGGTCGGTTTCGCTCTGGAAGTTGACCGTGGCGTCCAGACCGGTGACCGAGCCGTCGTGCAGACCGGTGGTGCTGCCCATCCGGAGGACCTGCTGACCGACCGTGGCGTCCGCCGCCTGGTTGATCTGGACGGTCTGCCCGTTGCCGACGTTGACCTCGCTCGGCGCCTGGGTGTTGGGGTCGTCGTACTTCACGAGTGAGAAGTCGCCGGCACCGGGGAAGGTTGCCTGGTCGACGGTCGCGATCGGTTGGCCGTCCTGCGAGTCCGACCACTGCTTGGCCGCGACACCGCAGTGCCCGGCGGTCAGGAAGGCGGGGCTGCCGTCGCTCGCGGTGACGTTGAAGCCGAGGGAACAGCGGACACCGCCGCCGTTCGCCTGGGCGAAGATGGCGTCACCGCCCGACACGAACGTCTTGAACGTGCCGCCGGACTTCTTGACGTCGGCCACGCCGGAACCGAGCGAGTCGACGGTCGACGTCAGCTTGTTCCACTTGGCACCCGTGACCGTGCTGTCGGCGGTGACCTGGATCTTGTTGGTCTTCGGGTCGACGGCCCACGCCGTGCCCGGGATCGTCGCGTCCGTCTTCAGCGTCTTGGCGGCGGCCTGGAGTGCGGAGGTGCTGTTCTGCACCTGGTGGGCGACGGCGCCGGCCTTCTCGATCTGGTTGACGACATTGCTGTTGTCGCCGACGACATTGACGATGAGCTGCTGCTTCGAGGCGTCGTAGTACGACCCGGCGAAGGCGTCACCCAACTGGGAGGCGAGCTGCGAGGCGACGTCCGCGACACCGGCCGCCTTGAACGTCTTCGGGGTCGCGTCATCCGAGTTCGTCTGGGACGCGTTGGCATGGGGCAGCAGAAGTGCCGCCGCTCCGAGCGCCGCCACGCTTCCTGCCGCGAGGGCGGCCTTGCGCTTGGGTATCCGTTTGTGACTCAACTCTTGACCTCCTGGGGACGGGGTCGATGCCGCCGTCCGGCAGCTGACTGGGGGGCGCCTGGATGGTTGTTGATACGCGTGAGCCACGTGGGTTGTTCAACTGCCTTTAAGAAAGGCAGGAGTTACCTCGGCGAAAGGCATGGATTGCGAGGCAATCCCGCCTTTGGGCCGAGTGACTGGGGAACAATGCCTCGTATGACGCTGAACCTTGCCGAAGCCGACAAGATCCTCGCCGACCACTTCGCCCCCTGGGTGCTCGACCTCGGCCTGTCCGTGGCGGAGTTGGGCGACCAGCGCGCGATCCTGCGGCTGCCGTGGTCCGCGCGGCTCGCCCGGGAGGGCGGCTCGCTGTCCGGCCAGGCACTGATGGCCGCGGCCGACACGGCGACCGTGATCGCGGTGTCCGCGGCGCGCGGCGCCTTCGTCCCGATGACCACCGTCCAGCAGTCCACGAGCTTCCAGCGAGCGGTGACGGACGCGGACGTGCTGGTCGAGGCGGTCCTCACCAAGTTGGGCCGCCGGATGGCCTTCGCGGACATCACGATGACCGCCGAGGGGGCGGACGAGATCGCGGCGCGGGCGAGCACGGTGTACGCGCTCCTGGGCTGAGCGGACGTGCACCCGGCACGCACGACACATTCCGCCACTGATCGGTAACGGTCCGTTCGCGGCCAAGAACGGAATCCCGGCTTCGGCGAATCTGCACATCGAATGCGCAACGAAGTCACGGCGCGCGACAGATCTGCACAGTCGCGCGCCCCCCTCCGCGCCATTGCGACGGGACTGTCCCATTCGGTCCCGAGGCGGCAAGGGAGCGCACGAACCGATGCGGCGCAGCATGTGAAGAAGTCGCCGCAAAGACGTGTGCACGCCTGCACGGTTGGACGGCCAAAGTGCTCAAGTGCCCAGGTGAGAGCCCTGGTTGATTGGATACGTGCCACGCGGGCGTGCTTTGATCCGTTGCACCGCGGGGGTCGCACCGAGGCTCCCGGAAACGGGCGCCGCGCGCTCGCGGTGGCGGCCGTCATCTGTCCCCCAGAGGGGGCCGCTCTCCCCTTTTTTAAATATCCAGACGAAGGGAAGTTCCATCATGAACTCCACCCCCCGCGTTGAGACCGCCGAGATCTCGGACGCCGACCTCGACAACGTGTCCGGCGGCCTGTCGCTGAACGCCGTTGGCACCGTCACCGGCCTGGTCGACAGCGTTGCCCCGGTCTCCGGCCTCGTGGGCACGGGCGTCGGCACCGTCGAGGGTGTGACCGGCCTGAACACCGCCCCGGTCACCGGCCTGGTTGCCGGTCTCTGATCGCATTTCATGCCGTTGAGTCCCGGAACCGCTTCCCGGTTCCGGGACTCTCGGATGCCATAAATCTCTCGAACAGGTGAGGGAAGTCCCGTGCAGTTCCGCCAACAGGCCCTCGCCAAGCTGCAATCGCCCGAAGAGCTCGACCTTCCGGTGCGCTTCGCCCGCCCGCAGGGCTGGCTCGTACTGTCCGTGACGGTTGTCGTCATGGCGGCCGCGTCCGTGTGGGCCGTGACGGGCACCGTCGCCTCCACGGTCGGCGCACCCGCCATCCTCACGCACGGGGAGGGCAGTTATGTTCTGCAGAGCCCCGTCGCCGGGCAGGTCACCGCAGTCCTCGCCAAGGAGGGCGAACGGCTCGCCGCGAACGCCCCCGTGCTGAAGGTCCGTACGGCGCAAGGGGAAACGGCCGTCGTCCGGACGGTCGCAGCCGGCCGCATCACCGCGCTCGCCGCCACCATCGGCGCGATCATCTCGACCGGCGCGAACGTCGCCGCCGTGGAGAAGGTCGCCCACGCCGACGATCCGCTCTACGCGACCGTGTACGTCCCCGCGGAGAACGCCTCCACGATTCCCGCGAACGCCGCCGTCGACCTCACCGTCCAGTCGGTGCCCACCCAGCAGTACGGGGTGCTGCGCGGCCATGTGAAGGCGGTCGACCGGACCGTTCAGACCCAGCAACAGATCGCCTCCTTCCTCGGTGACAGCCAGCTGGGCGAGCAGTTCACCAAGAAGGGCAGGCCGGTGGCCGTCCTGGTCCGCCTCGACCGGTCCTCCGGCACGAAGAGCGGCCTCAAGTGGTCCTCGGCGGACGGACCGCCGTTCGCGCTCACTTCCATGACCCTGGCCACGGGTTCGATCCGCATGGCCGATCAGCGCCCCATCGATTGGCTCCTGCCGTGACCACCGCACAAGACACCCGGGGCAGACGCCGCGCCGCCCCACCGAAGCGCACGGTTCCCAAGAGCAGGCGCAAGACCGTCCGCACCCCCACCGTGCTCCAGATGGAGGCCGTCGAGTGCGGTGCGGCCTCCCTCGCCATGGTCCTCGGACACTACGGCCGGCACATCCCGCTCGAAGAGCTGCGCATCGCGTGCGGTGTCTCGCGGGACGGCTCGCGCGCCAGCAACCTGCTCAAGGCGGCACGTAGTTACGGCCTGACGGCCAAGGGCATGCAGATGGACACGGCCGCGCTCGCCGAGGTCCAGGCGCCCGCGATCCTGTTCTGGGAGTTCAACCACTATGTCGTGTACGACGGCATGGGTCGCCGCTTCGGACGGCGCGGCGTGCACATCAACGACCCCGGCAAGGGCCGCCGATTCGTGCCGATGGAGGACTTCGACACCAGCTTCACAGGTGTCGTCCTGGTCATGGAGCCGGGGCCCGACTTCCGCAAGGGCGGCCGCAGGCCGGGAGTCCTGGGCGCCATGCCGGCCCGGCTGCGCGGCACATCGGGCACCATGCCCGCGGCCGTGCTGGCGAGCCTGCTGCTGGTGGTGGTCGGCGCGGCGCTGCCCGCGCTCAGCCGGACGTACATCGACCAGTATCTGATCGGTGGCCAGAGCTCTCTGCTCGGCGTGCTGTTCGCGTCGATGGGCGCCTCCGTGCTGCTCACGGTGGTGTTGACCTGGTTGCAGCAGGCCAATCTGCTGCGCGGCCGCATCATCTCCTCGACGCTCTCCAGCGCCCGCTTCCTGCGCCATCTGCTGCGGCTGCCGGTCACCTTCTTCTCCCAGCGCAGCCCGGCCGACCTGGTGCAGCGGCTCCAGTCGAACGACGCGGTGGCCGAGACCCTGGCCCGCGATCTCGCGGCGGCCGGTGTGGACGCGATCGTGGTCGTGCTCTACGCCGTACTGCTCTACACCTACGACCCGCAGCTCACCGCCGTGGGCATCGGCGTGGCGCTGCTCAACGTGGTGGCCATGCGGGTGGTGATCCGGCTGCGCGCGACCCGCACCGCGAAGCTTCGCGCCGACACCGCGCGGCTCACCAACACGGCCTACACCGGGCTCCAGCTGATCGAGACCATGAAGGCCACCGGCGGCGAGGACGGCTACTTCCGCAAGTGGGCCGGACAGCACGCCACCACGCTGGAGGAGCAGCAGCGCCTCGGCGTGCCGAGCGCCTGGCTGGGCGTGGTCGCGCCGACGCTCGCGACGCTCAACTCCGCGCTGATCCTGTGGATCGGCGGTATGCGAGCGATCGAGGGACACATCTCGGTGGGTCTGCTGGTCGCCTTCCAGGCCCTCGTCACCCGCTTCACCGCGCCGATCACGCGGCTGAACGGCGTCGCGGGCCGCATCCAGGACTTCGCGGCCGACGTGGCCCGTCTCAAGGACGTCGAGAACTTCCAGGCGGACCCGCTCTACGCCCGCTCCGGTACCGGCGAGTCCACCCGCCGTCTGCACGGCCATGTCGAGCTGGAGAACATCACGTTCGGTTACAGCCCACTCGACAAGCCACTGCTCACCGGCTTCTCGCTGACGGTCGGCCCGGGCCAGCAGGTCGCACTGGTCGGCGGTTCGGGAAGCGGCAAGTCGACGGTGTCCAGGCTGATTTCGGGCTTGTACGCCCCCTGGGAGGGCACGATCCGCATGGACGGGCAGCGCCTGGAGGACATCCCGCGCGGCGCCCTCGCGGCCTCCGTGTCCTTCGTCGACCAGGACGTCTTCCTCTTCGAGGGAACGGTCCGCGACAACATCGCCCTGTGGGACCCGTCGATCCCGGAGGACGCCGTGGTGGCGGCGCTGGAGGACGCGGCGCTGTACGACGTGGTCATGCGCCGTCCCGGCGGCATCCACAGCCGGGTCGAGCAGGACGGGCGCAATTTCTCCGGCGGCCAGCGTCAACGCCTGGAGATCGCACGGGCGTTGGTCCGCAGGCCCAGCATCCTGGTGCTCGACGAGGTGACCAGCGCGCTGGACGCGGAGACCGAGCAGACCGTCATGGACAACCTGCGCAAGCGCGGCTGCGCCTGTGTCGTGATCGCCCACCGGCTCAGCACAGTGCGCGACAGCGACGAGATCGTCGTACTTCAGCACGGCACGATCGTGGAACGCGGGCGGCACGACGCCCTGGTGGCGGCCGGCGGCCCGTACGCCGAGCTGGTCAAGGAGCGATGAGATGACCACGGTTCACGAGGGCGTTCACGAGGGAGACCTCGTCCTCGGTGCGCTCGGCAGCATGGGCACGCCGATCGACTGCTCCGGCCTCAACCGCCTCGATCTGGAAGGCCCCCAAGTCCTCTGGCTCGTCGCGGCGGGCTCCATGGACCTGTTCGCGGTCGACGCCGCCCAGCAGGGCCATTGGCACCACCTCGGCCGCCTCGAAGCGGGCTCCCTTCTCCTCGGCCCGGTCGCGGGCCCCCAGCACACCCTCGTGGGACGCCCGCTGCGCGACTGCGTGGTGCACCGGATCGTGCTGCGCGAGCTGTACCAGCCGGTCAACACCGAGACCTGGTCGTACGACGAGTACGGCAACCCCCAGTACGTGCCGCCGACTTCGAGCCCGTTGGAGTACGCCCTCGCCCTCGGCGTCGGCCGCAGCCTCTCCATCCTCTTCCAGGCGCCGATGGCCACGGAGAACGCCGCCGCGCTCACGGACGACGACGTCTTCTGGATGCAGGTGCCGCCGGGCAGTGTGCAGTACGGCTCGCTGTACGGCGCCGAAGCGGCCGCCGACCTGCTGATGGACCCGGGTGTCTGGCAGAGCATGGTCGACCAGCAGTACCGCCTGCTGACCACGCTCGACCGCTGGATCGAGCAGTTGGAGGCCAGCCACGAGGACCGTACGGCGGCGGGCATCAAGGCGGGCGAGGCCGTCCGTGCCCAGGCCGACCGGACGCTGCTCGCGTCCATCGGCAAGTCGTCGGTGAAGCGGCCGACCGCGGCCGACGCCGATGCCACCTACGCGGCCTGCAAGCTGGTCGCCCGCGAGACCGGGATCTCGTTGGCGGAGTCCGCGCAGAGCGGAACGGAGAGCGACCGGCTCGACCCGGTCGAGCGGATCGCGCTCGCCTCACGCGTCCGCACCCGTGCCGTACGCCTCGACGGGCGCTGGTGGCGGGACAACATCGGTCCGCTGATAGGCCACCGGGCCGTGTCCGGTGCGCCGGTCGCGCTGCTGTGGCGGCGCGGCGGATATGTGGCCGTGCAGCCGTCGTCCGGGCGCGAGACGCCGGTCGAGAAGGCGAACGCGGCGGAGTTCGAGCCGCGGGCCGTGATGTTCTACCGCCCGCTGCCCGAACGGAAGTTGAGCCCGCTGCGGCTGCTTCGCTTCTGTCTTCAGGGCACGGGTGGCGATCTGCGCAACCTCGCCATCAGCGGTCTGGTGACCGTGGCGATCGGCGCGCTGGTGCCGATCGCCACCGGCAAGGTGCTCGGCGAGTACGTGCCGAAGGCCCAGCACGGTCTCATCGTGCAGGTCTGTCTGGCCATCATGATCACCAGCATCGTGTCGGCGGCGTTCATGCTGCTGCAGAACCTCACGATGCTGCGCATGGAGGGCCGGATCGAGGCCACGCTCCAACCGGCCGTGTGGGACCGGCTGCTCAGGCTGCCGACCAAGTTCTTCACCTCACGCTCGACCGGTGAACTCGCCAGTGCCGCCATGGGCATCAGCGCGATCCGTCGGCTCCTCGCGGGCGTCGGCCCGACGGTCGCGCAGGCAGGCACGCTCGGCGCGATGAACCTGGGGCTGCTGTTCTGGTACAGCGTGCCGATGGCTCTGGCCGCGATCGGCATGCTCGTCGTCATCGCGGCCGGGTTCCTGGGCCTGGGCCTGTGGCAGGTGCGCTGGCAGCGCCGCCTCGTCGTACTCAGCAACAAGCTGAACAACCAGGCGTTCCAGACCCTGCGAGGACTGCCCAAGCTGCGGGTCGCGGCGGCCGAGAACTACGCGTACGCCGCCTGGGCGAGCGAGTTCGCGCGCAGCCGTGAACTCCAGCAGAAGGTCGGCCGCATCAAGAACCTCACCACGGTGATGGGCGCGGTGTATCTGCCGTTCTGTTCCCTGCTGATGTTCATGCTGCTGGCGGGCCCGGCACACGGTTCGCTGTCGGCCGCGGACTTCCTCACCTTCAACACGTCGATGACGATGCTGCTCACCTCGGTCACCCAGATCACCGGCGCGTTCGTCTCGGCGGCGGCCGCGCTGCCGATGTTCGAAGAGATCAAGCCGGTGCTCGACGCGACGCCCGAGGTACGCGTGGCGAGCACCCGACCGGGCCTCCTGTCCGGCGGGATCGAGGCCCGAAGGCTCTCCTTCCGGTACGCCGACGACGGCCCGCTCGTCCTCGACGACGTGTCGTTCGACATCAGGCCGGGCGAGTTCGTGGCGATCGTCGGCCCCAGCGGCTGTGGCAAGTCCACGCTGCTGCGACTGCTCATCGGCTTCGACAAGCCGGTCTCGGGCAGCGTGCTCTACGACGGCCAGGATCTGGCGGCCCTCGACCAGTCCGCCGTGCGCCGTCAGTGCGGTGTGGTGCTCCAGCACGCGCAGCCCTTCACCGGCTCGATCCTGGACTGCATCTGCGGCACGGAGCCCTACACGCCCGAGGAGGCGATGGCGGCGGCCGAGATGGCGGGTCTGGCCGACGACATCAAGCGCATGCCGATGGGGCTGCACACCATCGTCTCCGGCAGCGGCGCCATCTCCGGCGGTCAGCGACAGCGTCTGATGATCGCCCAGGCGCTGATCCGACGCCCCCGCATCCTCTTCTTCGACGAGGCGACCAGCGCTCTGGACAACGAGACGCAGCGCACGGTCATCGAGAGCACCCGGGCGCTCAACGCCACCAGGGTCGTGATCGCGCACCGCCTATCCACGGTGATGGACGCGGACCGCGTCATCGTGATGGAGGAAGGCCGGGTCGCCCAGCAGGGCCCGCCCGCGCAGCTGCTGGCGGACACGGGCGGGCGGCTGCACGAGTTGGTGCGGCGGCAGATGCAGTGAGCGGTCAGTCGAGGCCGGGGACCGGGGCGCCCGAGGGGACTCCGGCCTCGATGTAGCCGCGGTAGATCTCCTTCCAGGGCGCACCGGCACCGGCGTGCGGGCCTTCGAACCGCTCGCCCCGTGCCTTGGCGTCGAGGGCGGCCAGACACACCTCCCAGCCGGCCCCGTTGCGCGCGGCGGTGTTCTCGGCCACCAGGACATTGGTGAGCGTGAAGTGCGTGCGCTTCTCGTCGAGGGCTTCGAGGTCGAAGTGCAGCTCGTCGCCGCCCCATTCGAAGGAGAGGTGGCGCGGAGCGTCGACCGCGAGGACCCTCCCGGTGGAGTTCTCCATGTTCGGGTCGCCGCTGAACGTGATGGTGCCGCCGGGCCGCAGCTCGATTTCGGCGCGGGACGGGAACCATTCGGCCAGCTCGTCCGGGTCGGTCACGAACTGCCAGACGCGGTCGACAGGGTGGTCGTAGGTCCGGCTGAAGCGGACGGCGGGGCGGCCGTCGTCGAGGGTGAGGTAGGTGCCGGTCAGGGCGGTGGGTTCGGCGGACATGGTGGCTCAGTCCTTCGGGAAGGGGGCTGCGTCGTTCGGGAAGGGCGCTTGCGGCAAGGGCGCTTGCGGCAAGGGCGCTTCGGTGTGCGGGAAGAGTTCTTCCGTCTTCGGGAAGAGTCCCTCGCGGTCGTCCGACGGCTCCCCCACCGCCTCGTCCAGGCGACGGCCGAGGGCGTCGAGGCTCTCGTTCCACAGCTTCCGGTACGGGGCCAGCCAGGCGTCCAGTGCGGCGATCGGCGCGAGGTCGAGCGCGTAGACACGGCGCTGCGCGTCCTGCCGTACCCGCACCAGTCCCGCGTCCCGCAGCACCCGCAGATGCTTCGAGGTGCTCGGCTGACTCAGACCGCACGCCTCGACGATCTCACCGACGGCGCGCGGCCGCTCCAGGAGCAGCGCGACGATGGCCCGCCGGTGAGGGTCGGCGAGTGCGGCCCAGAGGGCGTCGTCGAACATGAGCCCAATATGCCTCCGAAGTTATATGCCGGTCAAGGCATATATGGCCCCGAACACACCGGCCATCGAAACTTTGGCGTTTCGATAAAAGCGGGCTAGTCTCGACGTGTACGAAACAGTTTCGTTTACGTACTTGCCATCCCTGAGCGACTTCCCTGGAGTGGTTCTCCCATGTCTCAGACCCTGACCGACGGCACCCGAGCGGGTGCGGTCGAGACAACGCCCGCAGAGGCGTCCAAGCGGCGCTGGTTGATCCTCACGATCATCGGCATCGCCCAGCTGATGGTGGTCCTCGACGCCACCATCGTGAACATCGCTCTGCCGTCCGCTCAGGCGGACCTGGGCTTCTCCGACGGCAACCGGCAGTGGATCGTCACCGCGTACTCCCTGGCGTTCGCCTCGCTCCTGCTGCTCGGCGGGCGCATCGCGGACCTCTTCGGGCGCAAGCCCGCCTTCCTGATCGGTGTCGCCGGGTTCGCCGCGGCCTCCGTGCTCGGCGGGGCGTCCACCGGCTTCGGAATGCTGGTCACCGCCCGCGCCCTCCAGGGCGTCTTCGGCGCCCTCCTCGCGCCCGCCGCGCTCTCGCTGCTGAACACGACCTTCACCGACGCCAAGGAACGCGCCAAGGCTTTCAGCGTCTACGGCGCGATCGCCGGCGCCGGTGGCGCGGTGGGTCTGCTCCTCGGCGGGGTACTGACCGACGCGCTCGACTGGCGCTGGACGCTGTTCGTCAACATCGTCTTCGCGATCGTCGCCTTCGCCGGCGGCTGGATGCTGCTGACCAACCACCGTGACGCGGCGAACTCCAAGCTCGACCTGCCGGGCACACTGCTGGTCTCCTCCGGTCTCTTCTCCCTGGTCTACGGCTTCTCCAACGCCGAGACGCACGACTGGAGTTCGCCCGCCACCTGGGGCTTCCTGGCCGCGGGCGGGATCCTGCTGACCGCGTTCGCCTGGTGGCAGACCCGGGCCGAGCACCCGCTGCTGCCGATGCGCGTGCTGCTCGACCGCAACCGTGCCGCGTCGTTCATCACGGTTCTGATCACCGGCGCGGGCATGTTCGGCGTCTTCCTCTTCCTCACCTACTACCTGCAGCTGAACCTCGGCTTCAGCCCCACCAAGACGGGTGTGGCGTTCCTGCCGATGATGGCGGCCCTGATGGTCATGGCGCAGGTCTCCACCACGATCCTGGTGCCGCGGATCGGGCCCAAGGCCGTCATCCCCGCGGGCTTCGCGATCGCCGCGGTCGGCATGGCATGGCTGACCGGCATCGGTCTCGGCTCGTCCTTCTCGACCGCCGTGCTGCCGCAGCTGCTTCTGGTCGGCGCGGGCCTCGGCGTGGTGATGCCGCCGGCCATGTCGCTGGCCACCAGCGGGGTCGCCTCCGCCGACGCCGGTGTCGCCTCGGCGACCGTCAACACCATGCAGCAGGTGGGCGGTTCGATCGGAACGGCGCTGCTGAACACGCTCGCCGCGAGCGCCGCGACCAGCTATCTGTCCGGCAAGGACGCGACCGACAAGCTGGTCCGGGCCCAGTCGACGATCGAGAGCTACACCACCGCCTTCTGGTGGTCGTCCGGCTTCTTCGTCGCGGGCGCGCTGATCGCCTTCCTGCTCTACCGCCGCGGGAAGCTGGAGCGGGCCGAGGACGGTGCAGACGCCGCACCGGTCGTCCACATGTGATCGGTCACTGATCCGATCACCCGCCAGGCCGAGGGGCCGCCGTCTGCAGGGAGACGGCGGCCCCTCATCCGCGTCCCGCGTCTCCGGCGTCTCCGGCGTCTCCGGCGTCTCCGGCGTCCCCGGCGTCCCCGGCGTCCCCGGCGTCCCCGGCGTCCCCGGCGTCCCCGGCGTCCCCGGCGTCCCCGGCGTCCCCGGCGTCCCCGGTGGCGGACCGTCTCGTCCGTCTCCGGTAACGGGCCGTCTCGGCAGCCAGACGGGCCTGCTGAGCCAGTTCGTTCTGGGGCTGCGCGGGCCGGTACACGACGATGGCCCGGTGCGCCTTCTGCAGCCTCAACCCCGATGGACTGGGGGCGACTTCACCGTCGTACGCCAGACTGTCCGAGCCGGCGAGACCCTCCAACTGCACCCACGGGACGTGTTCGGCGCTGTACACCCGGGAGCGGCGGAGCCCCCCGACGAGCGCGGAGGCGACGACGCGGGTGCGCGCGAGCCGGCGATCGCCGTCGACCAGCCGCACGTCCAGCAGTCCGTCGTCCAGGCGCGGCCGGAACGCAGGGGCGAAGCCCTCGGGCACGTAGCGACCGTTGCCCGCGAAGAACAGCCACAGGCGGCGCGGGTGGCCATTGACGTTCAGCTCGATGGGCGTCGCGGTGCGCAGCACCCGGATGAGGGCGACGGCCGCGGCGGGCCACTTGCCCCACCGCTCCTCCAAGTGCTCACGGAGCCGGACGAGTTCGGGGTACAGGCCGATGCTGAAGGTGTTGAGGAACCGCACGTCCTGGCCGGCCCCCGACCTCGCCACGCCGAAGTCCACGGCCACCGCCTCGCCCCGGGCGACCGCGACCGCGGTGTCCTCGAAGTCGGGTACACCCACGTCCTGCGCGAAGTGATTGAGCGTGCCGCCGGGGAACACCGCGAGTGCGAGCCCCCGTTCGGCCGCCGCACGGGCCGCGGCGTTGACGCTGCCGTCGCCTCCGCACACGCCCAGCACGCCGGCCGCCCGCGAGGCCCGGTCGACGGCCTCGGCGAGCAGCGCGGCGAAGTCGTCTTCGGGACCGCGCTCGATCAGCTCGGCCCCGGGCAGCAGTGCGCGCAGCCGCTCGGCGGGCGGCAGCGGCGCGGCGGGCACGCCGGTGCCGGACCGGCTGTTGACGAAGACGATCAGTCCCTCGCCGCGGGGCAGCGCGGGCGCGTGGGCCGCGGGCCGCTCCCGTTCCGGGGCGGTCGCGCGCGGTGGCCACCAGCGGCAGGTGAGCGCGGCGGCTCCGACGCCGATCACCACCCCGGCCAGCACGTCTCCCGGGTAGTGCACGCCGACGTAGACGCGGGAGAAGGCGACGGCGGCGGCGAGCGGCGCGACCATGGCGCCGTAGCGGGTGGACTCCAGGGCCACCCCGGTCGCGAAGGCCGCGGCGGACGCGGAGTGCCCGGAGGGGAAGGACGTGGTCTGCGGCTGATGCCTGAGGTGCCGGATCTGCGGCACGTGCTCCAACAGCGGGCGGGGGCGCCGGGCGCTCCACTTCACGACCGTGTTGACGGTCAGCGAGGCCAGCGCGAGCGAGCCCGCACCGCGCAGGGCCGCCCGTCTGGCCCTGAGTCCGCCGATCGCCGCGAGCCCGGCCGCGGCTCCCAGCCACAGGCGCCCGTGGTCGGCGGAATGGCTGAGCCACCGCAGCGCCGGATCGGCTCCGGGCACCCGCGCCCCGGCCACCCGTGTGAACAGCCGCTGGTCCAGCTCGCCGAGTACGCGCATGCTCCATCGCTACGGTGCCGCTCCCTCGTCGGCATCCCGGGCGACTCGGACCGGTGACGCCTCTGCTCCGTGCGGCGCATGTCCCCGGCCTGTCCGCTCCGGCCGGCGAAGGCCGGCGAAGGCCGGCGAAGGCCGGCGAAGGCCGGCGAAGGCCGGCGAAGGCCGGCGAAGGCCGGCCGACCAACGGCACACGCGGGTCACGGGCAGCCCGCCGCCGGTGACCGGCTGCCCGTCGGCGGCACACGGAAGTGACCGGCCGGCCGCCGACGGCGCCCGTTTACACCGTGCCGCGCAGCCGCCATGGTGGCCGTATGCGCAGATCTGCGGCGGCGGCCGGCAGCTCTCTCTTCCTGGCACTGGCTCCCGGCACCGTGGCGGTCCTTCTCCCCTGGTGGCTGACGGGCTGGCGGTCCGGTGACTGGTGGCTGCCCGTGCGCGTGCTGGGCCTGGTTCCCCTGGTCGCGGGCGCGGTGGTCCTGTTGTTCGCCTTCGCCCGGTTCGTCGCCGAGGGCCTCGGCACTCCGGCGCCGGTCGCGCCCACGGAACACCTGGTCGTGGGCGGGCTCTACCGCCATGTCCGCAATCCGATGTACGTGGCCGTCGTCGCGCTGATCGCCGGGCAGGCCCTGCTGCTCGCCCGGCCGGTGCTCATGGTGTACGGCGCGATCGCCGGGCTGGTGATGGCGGCGTTCGCGCGGTGGTACGAGGAACCGGAACTGATCGGCAGATTCGGCGCGGAGTACGAGCGTTATCGACGAGCGGTACCCGGCTGGTGGCCCAGGCTCCGCCCCTGGCGCGACGCCGGTTGACTCGGCGGCAGCGCGAGGGACGGCACCGGGATCGCGGCCAGGACGATCCACGGCACGGCGGGGCAGTCCGGTGTCCGGCGGGGCGCCCGTCCCCGCGCCGACCCGCGCGTTCCATGCCGCACATGGGATCGTCCCCGATCCGGCCCGGACGACCTCGACGGCGCGCGAAGGTGCACACAGGGCGTGCCGACGGAGCACCGGGGTACGAAGGCGCACACAGGGCGTGCCGCCGGAGCACCTGGGTACATGCAGCGGCATGCGGATGAGTGTGGTGGATGTGGGGTCGAACACGGTGCGGCTGGTGGTGGCGGATGCCGAGGGCGGAGTGCCGCTGCCGGTGCACACCGCCAAGTGGCGGCTGCGGCTGTCCGAGCGGATGGCGCACGGCGGCCCGATCCCCGACGAGGCGGTGGGTCAACTGGTCGAGGCGGTGCGTGCGGCGGGGAGTATGGCCCAACGATGGGGCGCGGCGGGCCCGTTGGCCTTCGCGACGACCGTGGTGCGCAACGCCCCGAACCGTCAGGAGGTGCTGCGTGCCGTGTGCGCGCGGGCCGGAGTGCGGCTGTGCACCCTGCCGGGCGAGGTGGAGGCCGAGCTCACGTTCCTCGGGGCGCGCCGCTGGATGGGCTGGCGCTCCGGGCCGCTCGCGCTCCTCGACATCGGCGGCGGCTCACTGGAGGTGGCGTTCGGCCGAGGCAGGCTGCCGGACTTCGTGGCGTCGCTGCCGCTCGGCGCGGGGCGACTGACCCGCGAGTTCTTCGAAGGGCAGGACCCGCCGCCCGAGGAGAGCGTCAAGGCGCTGCGCCGTCACGTACGCCATCAACTGCGGGATGTGGCCGCTCGGATCCGCTGGGAGGGGCCGCGCACCGCCGTGGCGACGTCACGGACCTTCCAGCAGCTGGCCCGGCTGTGCGGTGCGCCGCCCGGGCGCCACGGCCCGTTCGTGGAAAGGGAGTTACACCGGGCGGACCTACGCGGCTCAGTCGATTGCCTCGCGCGGCTCACGGCCGCGGAGCGTGCGCTGCTGCCGGGCATCTCGGCACCGCGGGCCGCCCAGAGCCTGGCCGGTGCGGTGGTCGGGCACACGGCGATGAAACTGGCGGGCCTGAAGACGGTGTCCATCTGCCCCTGGGCCATCCGCGAGGGCATCCTGCTGCGACACATGGAGGAGGGCGGCTCATGGTGGGCGGACATCACCCGGCACAGTGACGAGGCCACGCCGCCGACCGGTGGGGCCCATCTGCGCATCGCGACCCCGGTGCGCTGAGCGGGCGCCTCCCCGGCACCCGCCCCCGGTCCGACCGCCTTCACCTCAACAACCGCTTGGACAGGGCTCGTTGAAGCAGTGGCGCAGGAGAAGGCGAATACGCCGCCGATCGTCCACACACGAATGCCGAGGGCCGGCCGACAGCCCCACTCTGTCCGGCCGACCCCCGGTGCGAAATCGCGTGGCCCCGCGGCGGGGCCCGCACTCCCCAGTTACGGACCTCGATCGACGTTCACGAGGACCGCGCGATCCCGGTCCCTCAGAACGTGAAGACGGTCATCCCGTAGGAGTTCTTCACGCACTCGTTGGCGAAGGTGCGCTCGTACGAGACGCGCTTGCCCTGCCAGACGCCGTCCACCGTGACGACCACAGGGTCGAACTGCTTCGTACAGACGGCCCCGTCTCTGACCGTCAGAGCGTCGAGGTCGCCGCCGGCTCCGCGGAGTTCGGCGCAGGCCTGGGTGGCGGCGGGGTGGGTGCCGGAGGCGGTCGGGGCGCAGTTCAGGGTGACTGCCCGTTCCGGAGTGACGGTGGCCGCGCTGTTGCCGTGGCCCATGGTGAGCACCAGGGCCGAGGGGGCGTAGAGCCCGGACGGGCCGAGGCTCGGGGCCGCGTGGGCGGAGCCGAGCAGGGGTCCGCAGACGGCGGTGGCCGTCAGGGTGAGAGTCGCTGCCCAGCGCGCGGTGGTCGGCATTGTGTGCATCCTTCCGCTCGATTGAAGGCCGTACCGGCTCGGTTGGTGCCGGTTCGGCGAGCGCGAGTCTGCCGAGTCCGCACCGGAAACACACATCGACCCCATGCGTTTCGGTAACTTTGAGTGTTGAAACAGTGGCGTGAAGTTACGGAATTCGAACGCACAGGCCCGGGAACGGCACGGTTGCTGATCACAGGAAGCGCCTTCCTGGCCGGATTCCCTTGGCTCGGCAATAGGCCTGAAACATTCCGCTTCAGCTCACGGCGGAGGCCCTTGCCTATGCCGAGCAACGGAGTAATGGTGATTACATGATTACAACAGAGCAGCGCGAGAAGCTGCGCGGCTGGTTCGCCGGCCGCTTGCCCGACGACCTCTTCGAGAGCCTCGCGGAGGTGACGGTCGACCGTGAGGAGATCACCGTCATCGGCCGCATCCCCGAGCCCCGGCTCACCGAAGACGCCTCGGACGCCGAGAAGGAGGCTGCCGCCCAGGCACGCATCCAGGAATTCCGGGAGCGCACCCGCGAGGACCGGGTCGCGGTGGCGCGCGAGGCCGAGCACCGGTTCCGCAAGAAGGTCTCCTGGGGTGTGGAGTGCGGCGGCGAGCGCGCGCTGTTCACGCACATCGCCGCGCCGGTCATGACCCGGTTGCGCCAGCCCGAACGCCAGGTCCTCGACACCCTCGTCGCCGCCGGTGCAGCCCGCAGCCGCAGCGACGCCCTCGCCTGGTGCGTACGCCTCGTGCAGCGGCACACCGACGACTGGCTCACCGAACTGCGCGACTCGCTGGAGCACGTGCAGCGGGTCAGGGCCCAGGGCCCGGACGCCGAACCGGAAGACGCCCCGTCCGACGAGGAGTGACGAACCGCGCCACACTGGCACCAAGGTGCCGACGAGACGAGGTGGTCGCGGATGAGGTTCGGGGTGTCGACGTTTCTCACCGATGAGGGCATCGGTCCGGCGGCGCTCGGACCGGCCCTGGAGGAGCGTGGGTTCGACGCGCTGCTGCTGGCCGAGCACACGCACATTCCGGTGAAGCGGGAGACGCCGTACCCGGCGGGTGGTGATCTGCCCCGCGTGTACTACCGCACGCTCGACCCGTTCGTGGCGCTCGCCGCGGTCGCCTCCGTGACCCGCAAGCTGCTGCTGGGCACCGGGATCGCGCTCGTGGTCGAGCGTGATCCGATCATCACGGCGAAGGAAATGGCCAGCCTCGATCTGGTCTCCGGCGGCCGTGCCGTGTTCGGTGTCGGCGCCGGCTGGAACCGGGAGGAGATGCGCAACCACGGGACGGATCCGGCCCAGCGCGGCCGGCTGATGGACGAACGTATCCGCGCGATCATCGAGCTGTGGACCAAGGACGAGGCCGAGTTCCACGGCGACTTCGTCGACTTCGACCCGGTCTACAGCTGGCCCAAGCCGGTCCAAGGGCCCTACCCGCCCCTCTGGGTCGGCGGCAACAGCGACCGCGCCTTCGCCCGAGTCGCCGAACACGGGACGGCGTGGATGCCCAGCGGCGTACCTCCCAAGGAACTCGGCGCGCGGATCGACCGCATGCGGCAGGTCGCCGGTGACGGGCCGACCGTGGTCGTGTACGCGGCCCGGCACGACCGTGAGTCCCTCGACATCTACGCGGAACTCGGCGTCGAACGCGTGCTGCTCTATCTGCCGACCCGGCCGGAGGACCAGACACTGCGTACGCTGGACGAGCTCGCTGAAGCCGCGTCCGCCTACCGCTGACCGCGCCCGGCCGCCGGGGGATACGGAGCTCACCGTGCCGGACATGGACGAGGACGAGGCGCGTCGCCGGTTTCTGACGGCACGGGTGGCGCGCCTGGCGACGGTGGACGCCGACGGGCGACCCCACCTGGTGCCGGTGGTGTTCGCACGGCACGGCGACATCGCGCTCCACGGCGACGAGATCGTCACCGCCGTCGACCGGAAGCCCAAGAGATCACCGCGGCTCAAGCGGCTGCGCAACATCGCCGCCCACCCGGCCGTGTGTCTGCTCGTGGACGCGTACGACGAGGACTGGGACCGGCTGTGGTGGGTGCGGGCGGACGGCGACGCCCGCATCCTGCCGCCCGACGCGCCGGAGTCCCGGGACGAGTACACCGCGGCGATCGCCCTGCTGCGGGAGAAGTACGCGCCGTACCGCTCGCAGCCGCCGGACGGCCCGGTGATCGCGATCACCGTCCACCGGTGGCACGGCTGGCGCGCCGCACGAGAGACCGACCCGCCCGGCTGAGCCGCCGACCGCCCCAGGCGGTGGACCAATAGTCCATCTCGGACATGAGGAATGGATGATTCGCCTCCTTTTCCGCGGCCGTCGCACCGCCTTAGCGTCGGCAGATCCCCCAAGGAGGCCGTCCACTCACGCCGCACACCCAGCGGCGACAACCGGCCACCCCGCCCCCAGCGCCACCACGCGCTCCGTCGCCCTTCCGGTACAGGCACTTCGCTGGAGCCCCTTTGTCCGAGAACTCCCCCGCCACGCCGCCGCCGTCCCTCACCGAGGTGGAGACCTACGGCGTCGAGCGCATCCCCGACGCGGACCGCACCGCATCGCCGCTCGACCTGTTCCGGGTCGCCTTCGGTGGTGCGAACACCTTCTCCACCTGCGTCCTCGGGGCCTTCCCCATCCTCTTCGGCCTCTCCTTCTGGCAGGGGCTCGCGGCAACACTCCTCGGAGTCGTCGTCGGCGCGCTGATCCTGTGCCCGATGGCGGTGTTCGGCCCGGTCAACGGCACGAACAACGCTGTCGCCTCCTCCGCGCACCTGGGTGTGCACGGCCGGGTCGTCGGCTCGTTCCTCTCGCTGCTCACGGCCATCGCGTTCTTCTCGATCTCGGTGTGGAGCTCCGGCGACGCCCTGGTCGGCGGCGCGCACCGGCTGTTCGGCCTGGAACGCAGCACGCTGTCGTACGTCGTCGCGTACGCGCTGTTCGGCGGTCTGGTGCTCGCGGTGTGCGTGTACGGGTTCCGGTTCATGCTGTTCGTCAACAAGATCGCCGTGGCCTCGGCGACCGTGCTGTTCCTGCTCGGCGCGATCGCCTTCGCCGGTGACTTCGACCCGTCGTACGCAGGTGTCTTCACCGCCTCCGCCGACTCGGCGACGCAGGCGCTGTTCTGGCCCTCCTTCATCGGCTCGGCACTGATCGTGCTCTCGAACCCGGTGTCCTTCGGAGCGTTCCTCGGCGACTGGTCCCGCTACATCCCGGCGAACACACCCCGCCGCAAGGTCGTCGGCGCCGCGTTCCTCTCCCAGATCGCGACCCTGCTGCCGTTCGTCTTCGGTCTCGCGACGGCGAGCATCATCGCGACCAAGGCCCCGAAGTACGTCGACCCGGCCGCTCCCGACTTCGTGGGCGGACTGCTGGCCATCTCGCCGAGCTGGTTCTTCCTGCCGGTGTGTCTGCTCGCGCTGATCGGCGGCATGTCGACCGGCACGACATCGTTGTACGGGACCGGGCTGGACTTCTCGTCGGTGTTCCCGCGTCTGTCGCGGGTCCAGGCGACGTTCCTGGTCGGCGCGTTGTCGATCGCGTTCATCTTCGTCGGGCGCTTCGGCTTCGACCTGGTGCAGTCCATCTCGACATTCGCCACGATGATCATCACCTGCACGACTCCGTGGATGGTCGTGATGATCCTCGGCTTCTACACCCGGCGCGGCTGGTACGACCCGGACGCGCTCCAGGTCTTCAACCGCCGCCAGCGCGGCGGCCGCTACTGGTTCACGCACGGCTGGAACTGGCGGGGCATGACCGCCTGGTGGGTGTCCGCGGTGATCGGTGTGCTGTTCACCAACATCCCCGGGCAGTTCGTCGGTCCGCTGGGCGACCTGGCGAACGGCATCGACATCAGCCTGCCGCTGTCGCTGGCCGTGGCCGCCGTCCTGTTCCTGGGGCTGCTGCGGCTCTTCCCCGAACCCCGGGCCGTCTACGGACCCGAGGGTGCGCGGCTGGCCCGTACGGTCGAGGTGCCGGTGCCGCCGATCACCGGCCCCGGCACGGAGACCGACGGCGCGCAGCCGGTGCTCGCCGTAGAGAGCAACTGAGGATGCTGGTGAGGGACATGCACGCGAGGGAGTCCTGGCTCGATCTCTCCGTCCCCGTGGTCACCGGGATGCCCGTCTATCCCGGTGACCCGCAGGTGGAGGTGGACCGCGCGCTGCGGGTCGCCGAGCACGGCGTCAACGTTCTGCGGCTGCATATGGGTTCGCAGTCCGGGACGCACGTCGACGCGCCGTACCACGTGGACGAGGCCTGGCCCAGGCTGGACGACCTGCCGCTGGAGCGGTTCGCGGGTCCCGCGGTCGTCGCCGACGTCCGCGGCCTCCCGGCGCGAGCCCCGATCACCCCCGACCTGCTCGGGCCCGCGCTGGCCCGCGTGCGCCTCGCGCCCGGCGCGATCCTCCTGCTGGCCACCGGCTGGTCGGCGTACTGGGGGACGGACCACTACCTGGCGCATCCCTGGCTCACACCCGAGGCGGCCCAGGCCGTCGTCAATGCGGGCGTCCGCACCGTCGGCGTCGACGCGCTGAGCGTGGACCCCACGGGCGGCGCCGACCTGCCGGCACACCGCATCCTGTGCGGCACGGAAGGCGTGATCGCCGAAAACCTGACGCGCCTCGACCAGGTCGCCGCCGCTCAGGCTTCGGGCAGCCCGGTGGAGGTGTTCCTCTTCCCGCTGCACCTGCCCGGGGCGGACGGGGCTCCGGTCCGGGCGACGGCCCGCATCGGGCACCGGGCGGACTTGGCGTAGGCGCTCCGGCACGGACGATGGGTCCTCGCGCCTTCGAGAGGTCGTCGAGGCGTTTCAAGGACCCCTCCCCCGGTGACACCACCTGGGTCTTCGACGCGTCGAGCCTCGCCTGCCTCGGAACGAAGAAGACCGCGCTCCTCGAGGTCGGACTGACCGACCGACTCGGCCGGCCCCCGGTCCGCTGATGCCGGCCTCGGTGCGGGGCATGACCGTCGGTCAGCCGGCCGTGCGCGCGACTTCGGCGATGACCTCGACGGCCTGGTCGAGTTCATCCTCGGTGTTGTAGTAGTGCGGGGAGAGCCGCACCAGGGGGTGGACGCCCCGGTTCTCGGTGTCGAACTGGGTGTGCTCGGGGGTGGTCGTGGAGACATTGATGCCTCGCTGTGCGAGCGCCGCCGCGACGTCGGCGGTGGGCAGGGCATCGACCTTCGCCGTCACGATGGCGCACCGGTCCCGGCCCAGGTCGTACGTGGTGACGCCGGGCAGGGCCTCGAGCCGGTCGCGCAGGTAGGCGCCGAGGGCTACGACTCGCTTGCCGATCTGGTCCAGGCCCAGGTCGAGGGCCTGGACCACGGCCGTGTGCAGCCCCAGGACGTTGGAGTAGCTCACCTCCCAGGTCTCGAAGCGCCGCGCGCCGTCGTGCCAGGTGAAGCCACGCTCGCCGTCCCAGGTGGCGGCCTCGATCTCGCAGACGAACGGGTCGAGGTACTCCAGAGCCTCCGGACGGACCCACAGGAAGCCGATTCCTCGCGGTCCGCGCAGGAACTTGCGGCCGGTGGCGGTGAGCATGTCGCAGCCGATCTCGGCGACGTCGACGGGAAATTGCCCCACGGACTGTGTGGCGTCCAGCAGGAAGGGCACGCCGGCCGCCCGCGTGATCCTGCCGATGTCGGCCGCCGGGTTGATCAGGCCGCCGCTGGTGGGGATGTGGCTGACTCCGACCAGTTTGGTCCGCTCGTCGATCAGGTTGGCCAGGGCCGCGGTGTCGAGCTGTCCGGACTCGTCGTCGGGGACCACCACGACCTCGGCGCCGGTACGCCGGGCGACCTGCAGATAGGCCAGCACATTGCTGCCGTACTCGGCCCGGCCGGTCAGGATGCGGTCGCCCGGCTCGAAGGCCATGGAGTAGAAGGCGGCGTTCCACGCGTGGGTGGAGTTGTCGAACAGCGCGATCTCGTCGGCCCGTCCGCCCACCAGCCGGGCGATGTGCGTGTAGGTTTCGTCGATTCTGTCCCGCTCCTGGAGTGCCGCCTCGTATCCGCCGATGGCCGCTTCGAGTTCCAGATGGGAGGTCATCGCCGCAAGGGTCTGCCGGGAGAGCAAACCGGCTCCGGCGTTGTTGAGGTGCACGCGGTTCGCCGTGCCCGGGGTGTCCTTGCGCAGCGCGTCGATGTCCATGCCGGTGCTTTCCCGTCTGCCCGAGATTCGCTTGTCTTCCGTACGTTCCCGAAGCGCCGCACCTGAAGCACCGGGGAGCCCTGGCCGCCGAGGTGCCCATGCTCGCCAAGCGCCCGCCCAGTGTGACGTCCGAATACCGCCAGACGCGCAGCCACGGGAGCGGCAGACTCGTACGCGAAGATGAATCGCCAGAAAAAGGAAGAACGATGACTATCTACGCGATGCTCGACAGCCCGCTGGGCGAACTTCTGCTGGTGGGTGAGGAGTCGGAGACCGCGACGGGCGGCACCGCGCTGAGTTCGCTCTCGGTGCCCGGCCAGAAGGGCGGCGTCACCGTCCAGGACGGCTGGCACGAGGACACCGACGCCTTCGCCGAGATCATCCGCCGGCTCGGCTCGTACTTCGACGGCGAGCTCACCCGCTTCGACATCGAGTACACCACCGGCGGCACACCCTTCCAGCAGCAGGTGTGGAGGGTTTTGGAAGGCATCGACTACGGCACCACCCTCACCTACGCGCAGGTCGCCGACCGCCTCGGCATCCCCCGCTCGGCCTCGCGCGCGGTGGGCGCCGCCATCGGCGCGAACCCGCTGCTCGTCGTACGTCCCTGTCACCGCGTGCTGGGCAGCAGCGGTGCGCTGACCGGATACGCCGGCGGCCTGGACCGCAAGCGGCAGCTGCTGGACCTCGAGAACGCCCGCCGGGCCGCATGACCGGCCTCCATCGGTCGCAGGGCCCGGAACATCACGAAGAGGCCCTGCGGCTTCCACCTCCCGGGAGGACACCATGATCGGCACCACCCGACTTCCGGGCACGCTCAGCGAGCGGGTCGACTCGGCGGACTGGGACGCGCTGACCGCGGAGATCAACGAGTACGGCCACGCCCTCACCGGTCGGCTGCTCACTCCCGCCGAGTGCGCGGCGATGACGGACCTCTACGACAATCCGGAGCACTTCCGCACCACGGTCGACATGGCCCGCCACCGGTTCGGCTCCGGACAGTACCGCTACTTCACCCATGAACTACCGGATGCTGTACGGGAGTTGAGGGAAGCACTCTACCCGCACCTGTTGCCCATCGCCCGCGACTGGGCCGCCAAACTGGCTCAGCCGTCCCCCTGGCCGGACGGCCTGCGGGAGTGGTTGGCGCTCTGCCATGGCGCCGGGCAGGCCAAGTCCGCTCAGATCCTTCTGCGTTACGGGGCCGGGGACTGGAACGCCCTGCACCGCGATGTGTTCGGCGACGCCGTCTTCCCGCTCCAGGTCGTCATCGGCCTCGACGTGCCCGGAGTCGACTACAGGGGCGGCGAGTTCATCATGACCGAGCAGCGCCCCCGCGCCCAGTCCCGCGGATCGTCCACCACCCTGCCGCAGGGGCACGGGCTGATCTTCACCACCCGCGACCGGCCTGTCGCCTCCCAGCGCGGCTGGTCCGTCGGCCCCATGCGGCACGGGGTGAGCACCGTCCGCTCCGGCAGGCGGCACACCCTCGGCCTCGTCTTCCACGACGCCACATGACCGACCCGACAAGCGGGCAGCGCACGTACACACTGCGCGGCCCGGACAACAAGCCGTACCGAAGCAGCACGCCGGGCACGCTCGGCGGACACCGGCGCGGAAAGGTGTACGGGCGCCTGGACTGCCCCTCGGCACTGCGCGCGATGGGCCGCGGCCCCTACGTGCAGTACCGGGTCTTCTTCGCCGACGAAGGCGACGCGATCGCCGCCGGATACCGGCCGTGCGCGGTGTGCCTGCCCGACGAGTACCAGCGATGGAAGGCCACCGAGCAGAATCGGAAGCGCACTTCTCCCCCTCCTGAGGGAGGCGGATTCTCACGGCTCGCGCTGTGAGGGTATCTACTTCACCCTCAGCCTGTTGCATATTACTTGCAATGACAACACCCCTTGCGATTACTTCGGCACCCGGCTTCGACCGGGACCCCGTCCGGTGACTGGGTCCTGACCGCGCGCCCCCGCCACCGGCGAGGACTCAGGACCTGACCGTGCGAGCGATGTCCAGCGTCAGCCGTTGCCACGGGTCGCGGGGGTCGCGGCCCGTGAGTTCGCGGATGCGGCGCAGGCGGTAGCGCAGGGACTG
Organism: Streptomyces albiflavescens; assembly: GCF_014645835.1. GTDB lineage: Bacteria > Actinomycetota > Actinomycetes > Streptomycetales > Streptomycetaceae > Streptomyces > Streptomyces albiflavescens. The sequence goes on along the minus strand of NZ_BMMM01000005.1, from coordinate 86,360 downwards.
GGCGTGGAGATGCAGTTCGCGGGCGGCGGCGCTCGCCGAGCCCGTGTCGATGTATGCGGTGAGCGCCTCCAGGAGGTGCTGCCGGCCCGGGTCGGTGAGCGGGCCGAGGACGAGGCGGGCGATGTGGTCCGGCGCGGCGGCCGGGTGCCCGGCGAGCAGCGCGAGGACATGGGCGTCGGCGTCGGTGAGGAGGTGGCCCGGTCGGTGGGCGTGGGCGGGTGCCGTGTCGAGGGCGTCGGCGGCCAGGCGGTGGGCGACGGCGACCCGGTCCAGGCTCTCGCCGGTGATCGCGCAACCCCGCCAGGACCGCGCGCCCAGGATCGCTCCCGCCCCGGCGGCCGCCCCGGCCGGCAGCAGCAGAACGGCACGGGAGCCGCGCACCGTCGCCAAAGAGGTGGCCTCGTCGCCCGGAACGGCCAGCGTGTCGAGGAGCCCCGTCGCCTCCTCGTGCGCCAAGTCGGGACGGTCCGTGCCGACCGGTTCCGCCACCAACAGGCAGTACGTGTCCGGGATGTGGATGCCGAGCCGGGCCGACCGGTCCGTCAGCGCGCCCACCGAAGCGTGCCGCCCCGCTATCAGGTCGTCGAGCAGCAGTCGCAGTGCACGGTCGCGGTCCCCGGCGAGGTCTTCGCTGGTCGCGGCGTACGCCGTGGCCATCTCCTCGGAGAGTGTGTCGAGCGCGGTCAGCAGCATCCGGGCGAGCGCGAAGGCGTCCGCGGCGGTGAGTCGGGGCGCGCGGGCCGCGATCTCGTCCGTGAGGACGGTGCCGGCCACCCGGTAGGCACGCAGCACCGCCTGCACGGGGCGCCCGTCGGCCGCGCGGGCCGCGGCGATGCCCCGGAACCGCCTGAGGTCGGCGGGTTCCAGGGTGCCGTCGGTCGCCCAGAGGTGCAGCAGGCGTTCCAGTCCCCAGGCCGCGATGGCCCGTACCTCCGGCAGCCGACTGTCGTCGAGCGCCGCGTACACCGGGACCTGTTCGTGCACCGCGGCGACGATCGCCTCCACGACACGTGGATCGGCGACCATCTCCTGCCGGATGCGTTCCCTGGCTCCGGTGGGGACTTCTGCGGGCTTGCTTGTCACAGGGTGATAATCCCAGCCGCGCGATGTGCGCACCACAGTGGACGGACCTTGTCACAGTCGCCAGGATCGACGTCGTACAGCGCAGTCTCAGGGACGAGAGGCGGGACGTACGGATGGCGAAGCATTGGGCCGACTTCCAGTACGAGATCTATCTGAACGGAATGACGGGTGCCGTACCGCGGCTGCCCACCGATCTGACCCGGCTGGAGGAGCTCACCGAGCAGCGGCTCGGGCCCGGTCCGGTCGGCTATGTGGCGGGAAGCGCGGGCAGCGGCAGCACCGCCCGTGCCAACCGGGCCGCCCTCGACCGGCGCCGGATCGTACCCCGCATGCTGCGCGATGTGCACGAACGCGACCTGTCCGTCGAGGTGTTGGGGCGTCCGCTGCCCGCGCCGCTGGCGCTCGCGCCGGTGGGCGTGCTGTCGATCATGCACCCGGACGCGGAGTCCGCCGCCGCGCGGGCCGCCGCGGCGCAGGGCGTCCCGTACATCCTGTCCTCGGCCTCCAGCACCCCCATGGAGCAGGTCGCGGAGGCGATGGGTGACGCGGAGCGCTGGTTCCAGCTGTACTGGGCAAAGGACCGCGAGGTCACCCGGAGCTTCCTGAACCGGGCGAAGGCGGCCGGGTTCACCGCGCTGCTCGTCACCCTCGACACTCCCCTGCTGGCCTGGCGCCCGCGCGACCTCGACCAGGCCTATCTGCCGTTCCTGCACGGCGTCGGCACCGCCAACTACTTCTCCGACCCGGCGTTCCAGGCGGGCCTCGCCAAGCCGGTGCACGAGGACCCGAACGCGGCCGTGATGCACTTCGTCGGCATGTTCGCGGACCCCGGCAAGACCTGGCCGGACCTGGAGTTCCTGCGGGAGAACTGGGACGGCCCGATCGTCCTCAAGGGGATCCTGCACCCGGACGACGCCCGCCGTGCCGCGAGCGCCGGAATGGACGGCGTGGTCGTCTCCAACCACGGTGGCCGACAGGTGGCGGGCTCGGTCGCGGCCGCCGACGCGCTGCCCCGCGTGGTCGAGGCGGCAGGAGACCGGCTGAGCGTTCTCTTCGACAGCGGGGTCCGTACGGGCGACGACATCTTCAAGGCACTCGCCCTGGGCGCCGAGGCCGTCCTCGTCGGACGCCCGTACGCCTACGGGCTCGGCCTCGACGGGCAGGCGGGCGTCGAGCACGTCATCCGCTGCCTGCTCGCCGAGTTCGATCTCACGCTCGCTCTGTCGGGGCATGCCCGCCCCGCCACCCTCGGCCCCGACGACCTGATCGAGGAAAACGCATGACCGACACGAAGAACGTCCTGGCCGTCGTCTCGCCGCACGTCGGGGGCCGCACGGCGGGCGCCGCCCTCGCCACCATCTTCCCCGGAGAGGCCCACGTCACCGTCGTGGAGGCGACCGACGAGGACCCCGACGCGCTGCGCGCGGCACACGTCATCATCACCGGACTCGGCCCGGTGACCGCCGAACACATCTCCGCCGCACCGGACTTGGAACTCATCCAGTGCGCCAGCCACGGCTTCGACTACGTCGACCTGGACACGGCGCGCGCCAAGGGTGTGCCCGTCTGCAACATCGGCTCCAGTGGCGCCGAGAAGCAGAATGTCGCCGAGCAGACCTTCGCGCTCATGCTGGCCCTCGCCAAGCAGCTCGTTCCGGCGCACACCGCGCTCGTCGACGCCGACTGGGCGCTGCCTCGACTGCAGCAGTCCATCACCGAACTGTCCGGAAAGACCCTCGGCATCGTCGGACTCGGGCACATCGGCGAGGAAGTCGCCCGCCGCGCGCTCGCGTTCGACATGAGCATCGTGTACGCCGGTCCGCAGCCCGTCGACGCCGAGACGGAGGCCCGGCTCGGCGGTGCCCGCCATGTCGAGCTCGACGAACTGCTGCGCACGTCGGACTACATCACGCTGCACGCGCCGCTCACCGATGACACCCGGCATCTGCTCAACGCCGAGCGGCTCGCGCTTCTCAAGCCGACGGCGTTCGTGGTCAACACCGCGCGGGGCGCCCTGATCGACCAGGACGCCCTCGCGGACGCGCTGGAGGCGGGCGCCCTGGCCGGAGCGGGAATCGACGTCTTCGACCCCGAACCGCCCACCGAGGCCCTGCGGTTGCTCAAGGCCCCGAACGTGGTGCTCTCACCGCATGTCGCGGGCGTGACGCGCGAGACGCTCGTCCGGATCGCGCTGGCGGCCGTCCAGAACGCCGCCGACTTCGTGGCCGGCAAGCCGCCGCGCGATGTCGTCTCATAACGTCACAGCCCCACTCCTGTACTGATGTCGGGGAGTCGTACGGGCAGCGGCAACGCGGGTGCCGGGCTCGCGTCGCCGTCGTCGTCAGCGTCGTCGTCGCTGACGGCCACGGCGCGCGGTTCCTGGTAGGTCTCCGACGGGGTGGTCCCGGGGGCGGCCGGCTCGCCCGTCGGCTGCTCGCCGGGCGCTTCGGGCGTGCTGTCGGCCGACGGCGAGTGGCTGGCGGGCTGTGTCGTGGGGCTGGTCGTGCCCGCGATCGACAGCGACTCGGGATCGGCCGAGGCCGCGTCGGTCCGCCAGCGCTGCAGATCGGAGCCGTCGCGCACCTTCACGACAACGTCGGCGTCCGGGTCGGTGGACGCGGGCGCGACCGCGAGCCTGTCGTTCCATCGGGGCAGCAACTCGCCCCGCACGGTGAGGTCATAGCGCTCGTTGTCGCCGTGGGCCGCGCTCTTGGCGACACAGCGGTCCAGGAACACGACACCGTTGTCAGCGTGCGAGTCGAGGCACAGCTCGGGGTTGGCGATGCTGCGGAGCAGACCGTCTCCGTCGTACGACCACTGTTGGGTCCAGGCGGACGAGCACACCGCCAGCCGGGTCTCGGCGCCGGCCTTCGCCGTGCCGCCCCGGATGTCGAGGCACAGGTCGGCGGCGAGGTTGCGCAGCCGGGTCTGCTCGGTGGCCGTCGGGAGTCCGGCCGAGGTGGGGGGCGAGGACACGGCGGGCGGGTCCTGGGAACCCGGGGTGGGCGACAGGGTGCGGCTGCTGCTCGCGCCGGTGGACGCCGTGGGGTCGGCGCCCCGGTCGTCGTGCGACCACAGGCTGGTGGCGAGGACGGTCACGAGCAGGGCTGCCGACAGGCCCGCACCGGTGAGCAGGGCCTTCGGCGGCCGCTGCCCCGGCTGGGCCGCGCGGGGCGGAGCCGGGATCTGGGACAGCAGACGATGACGTCCACCGCTTCCCGGACGGCCGCCGCTGCCGGAACCTCCGCTACTTCCCTGCCGCCGGCCACCGAAAGGGGATCCCACCCGGGGGCGCACCGCTTGCCCCGCGCGCCCCGGGCGGGAGTCGAGATACCGCCGTGCGCCCCAGCCGAGTACCGCCTCGGCGAGCAGCACGCCCAACCCGCCCTCGAAATGGCTGAGTTGCTCGGCCGCGTATCGACAGTACGGGCACTCGATCAGATGCTCTTGCACATCGGGCAGCAAGGCGCCGCCCCGACGAATCGGTACGTCCAGCAACCGGTTGTGGAAGCCGCATTCCTTGCTCGGCGCGAGTTCCCGGTGGGCGCGTACACAGGCCTCCCGGAATTGCTCCCGGGCCTGCTCAAGAGCCGCCGACGCCATGTCGGTATCCATGCCCGACAGACCGGCTGGTACGGATATGGGCTCGGCCTCGACCTCCGTGTGCCACAGCAGGCACCGGGCCAGTGCGGGGAGAGCATGGAAAGCGCGCTCGGCGAGCTTCCGATTTTCGGCCGTCATGGACTTCGCCGCGCGCATACCGCGGCCCCCCGCGGGTTTCCTCAAGTCCGGCAGAACACCGGATATCCGATCGTCCGCGGACCACTCCTTGACGGTGTCCCTTACCGTCACGAGGAGTTGGGGCCGGAGCGCCAGACCGGATTCGCCCTGCACGAGACGGTCGAGTGTCCGGTGGTAGGAAGTCGCGGTCACCAGGGAGGCGACGTTCGCCGAAGAAGCGAGGCAGATGACCGCGTAGTCGTACGCCGACTGCCAGTGCCGGGCCATCAACAGCGCGACGGGATGAGCGGCATCGCTCTCCGGCCGCCCTCTCAGCAGGACGGCGAGACTCTCATCGGATTCACCGGGAACGCCACTGGGCGGATAAGGGGGACGAGGGGGGTGGGGGGTGTGCACAGAGCGGGTTCCTTCCAAGGTGCAAGGTGGCACACAGAAGTTCTTGTCCGCCGAAAAGGAGCCCTGATTGGTGCATACCTTTTTGACGGAGCGCCGGGAAAACCATCGGGAGCGAAGGCCGTACGGCGACCGCCGGTCAAGAGCCTTATGAGCTCGACGACAGCCCCGGAATAGTGAACGGCGATTCAGACCCGACCTTTGACCCCGCGCAGCACGTTAACCCTCGCACAACACGCTCATGACCAACAAGGCACTTGAGCAACATCCGCATCGTTGAAAGAAAGTCAGATCCCGAGGCAACTCGCGCCGCTCGCACCGGCTTTCGAAATTCCGTGCGCCCCGTGTGAACCGCGCGCACACGCCGGCGGCCCGCGCACGCTCCCGGCACACGGAGGCCCGTAGTCCACTGGAACCGGCCCTTCTCGGAGGCCCCGCGCAGGATGGCGGCTCTCCCGCGCGAAACCGGGCCGCCGACCCCGATCCTCCCGCCCTCGGTCGGCGGCCCCGAGGGCGGGGCCCGCTGCCGCACTCCCGGCCCGATGCCCCGAGACTGGACGGACTTACCGTAATGGGGCCCTTCAAGATGGTGTCGCCGGTGGTCACGTTCGTCGGCCTGCCCCGGGCGCAGCTCCCCACAACGCAGGACGCCGCTTCGGGTTCCACAAACAGCCGGCATGGGCCTGGGGTACGGCGGCTGCGGTAGAGCACGAAGGCTGCCAGCGCCAGGAATTCTCACGCCGCCCCGGGGCCCGTGAATTCAGGCCGATCGGGCTCTGCGGACGACGAGATCCGCCTCGGCCCTCCTCCTCGCCCCGTCAGCTACTCCCCCACGGGAGGCGGGACGCTCCGTCAGATCTGCCAGGACCGCAGTCGGTCGGCCGCGCCGTAGACGTCCGTCTTGCCGGAGATCAGATCGCGGGCGAGATCGACGAGTGCGCCGTACGGCGGGTCGACGCCGACGCCGCTGACGAACATGTACGCGACCGCCGCCGAACAGGCGAAGCGGGCGTTGGCGGCCGGTAACGGCTTGAGCAGGGCCAGGGTGTGCAGGAGCGCGGCTGCGCGCCAGGCGGGGTCGGAGTCGACGCCGAGCCGGGGCGGGTCGACGCGGTGGCGGGCCACGGCGGCGACGAGCGCCGAGAAGTCGTTGACCGTGGGCTGGTCGGGCAGCACCTCTTCATGGCGCTGGAGCAGCCACGGCACGTCGATATGGATGACGGGAGCCATCGGTCAGGCGACCCGCCCCTCGCCCTTGGCGGGTGGCTCGTCCTCGGGGAAGGCGGCGGCGAACTCGTCGGCATGCGCGGCGAAGAACCGGCGGAACACCTCCGCGCCTTCCTGCAGCGCCCGGTGCCGCACGATGTCGGCAGCCGCCGCCTCCCGCACCAGGGCCTTCATCGACGTACCGCGCTCCTTGGCTATCTGCCGCAGGTCCTCTAGTTCGCGGTCGCTGAACTCCACGTTGAGAGCTGGCATGCCCTCACGGTACCGCGCGGGTACTTAACCGTAAATACCACCAGGTCAAGGGTGATGCAGAGCGGTACCGGCCGGGCCGGGAACCGCCCGTCACACCTGGTCCGTCACCAGGACGGCCTTCCCGGTGATCTCCCGGCTTTCGAGCGCGGCATGCACGTCGGCGGCCTTCATCAGCGGGTGCACGGAGCCGATCCGTGGCGCGATCGCACCGCGCGCCGCCATCTCGAGCACGCGCTCCAGACCCGCCCGGTACCAGGCGTGATCGCCTTTGATCTCGAACGGCACCATGCTCAGCGCGGCGCGCCGGCCAGGCCGCAGATTCATCACCTTCACGCGTGCCGCGCCGCGCACGGTGTCACCGACCATGCGTCCTGGGCGGCCCGAGAACGCGTAGCTGACCAGTACTCCGCCGGGCGACAGAGCACGGTACGCCTTGCGCAGCCCGGCCCCGCCGATGTGGTCGAACACCGCCTGGACACCGCCCGGTTCGCGCTCGCGCAGCACGGTCTCGAAGTCCTGTCGGCGATAGTCGATGAACGTCACGCCGTGCCGTGCGAGCAGTTCTTCGGCACCGGGCGCCGAGGCGGTGCCGTACATCCGGAGTCCGCGCAGTGCACCGAGGCGGCTGAGCGCTTGCCCCACTCCCCCGCTCGCGCCCTGGATGAGCACCGTGTCCCCGGTCGCGACACGGCCGTGGGTCTCCAGGACGCTCAGGGCCGTCAGGTAGTCGAGCGGGATCGTGGCGGCCGCCAGCGGGTCGAGGCCGTCGGGCAGCGGGACGAGTTGCCACAGCGGCAGGGAGATGTACTCGGTGTAGGCGGCCATCTTCGTCAGGGAGACGGCGACGCGCACCCCCTCCTGGAGCCAGGCCGGCCGGGGGCCGTCGGGCGTGAAGTCCACGATCTCGCCGACGAGTTCGTAGCCGGGCGTGAAGGGCACCTTGCGCTGCAGCAGATAGTCGCCCGACCGCGCCATCAGGTCCGTGAAGCCCACTCCGCTGGCCAGCACCTTCACTCGGGCATACCCCGGCGGGGGCTCCGCCAGGGTGGCCTCGACGGGCCGCATCGTCTCGGTGCCGCCGAACCGCTCCACGACGATCTTTCGGTACGCGATCTTGCTCATGAACCTCACCACTTTCTGTGTCGTGTCATTAAGTTACACAACACATATCAGTCCGACCAGACCACGTGGCAGATGTGGAGCGGATGGGTGTCGTGTAACGTAGTTTTCTCGTCCATTGACCCCGGGAGTGCAGCACGATGGAGCCGGCCGAAGAAGTCCGCTTCCTCATCCTGGCCGCACAGCGCGAGGGAAATCGCCAACTCGCCCAAGGGCTGCGCCCGTTGGGAGTGACGCCCGCCCAGGCCGAGGTGTTGCGGCTGCTCGCCGAGCGGCAGCCGCTCAGCATGTCCGGACTCGGGGCCCTGCTGGTGTGCGAGAGCGGCGGCAATCCGAGCCGCCTGGTGGACCGCCTGGTCACCGCGGGACTCGTACGCCGCGAGGAAGGCAGCCACGACCGACGCCATGTGGAGCTGACGCTCACTCCCGCGGGCCATGAGACGGCCCGCGCGGTGGCCGCGGTCGAGGCGGAACTGCACGCAGGCATCGGGGACGCCACGGCCGGTCACGACGTCGACGCGGTGCTCGCGTTCCTGCGCGCCTTGGTGGCGGGCCAGAGCGCGGGCGAGGCCGTGGCCCTGCGCGCGGGGCGCGCCGGGGCGCCGACCGGAGCGCCCTAGGTCCTGTCGTCACATTCCCGTCGTCCGCCCGGAGGGCGGGCCCTGCGGCGTCAGGTGCGTGCTCTCGGCGTGCCGGGCACAGGCCCTCGTACTGGATGTACTTGGGTCTGTGCCCGGTGCGGCGAGAGTGCGTGCATGGCGTCGCGGGGCAGACGGGAATGTGACGACAGGGCCTAGCGGGCGCCGCGCCCGGCGGCGCCGCGCCCGCACTCAGCGTGGCTGGGCACGCGCCGCTTCCGTCAGGGGCAGCCAGTGCGCCGAAGCGGCGAGCGGCACGCAGACCCAGTCCTTCATCGGGCGACCGCCCATGGGGTCGAAGAGGTGCGCGCCGTCGAGGGCGAGAGCCTCGGCGTGTTCGGGGGTGTCGCGGTGCAGGCGGACGACCAGTTCACCCTCGTGGAGGCTGACGAAGGCCTTGCCGTTCGGGTCCTTGAGGCAGGGCATCCCGAACATCTTGGAGAGCTTCGCCCCGCGCGGTGCGAGGTCCTCGGCGAGACCCGCGAACAACTCGTCCGCGTCCGGCATCAGGCGACCTTCCGTCCGGTGAGGGCGAGCAGCCGCTCCAGCGGGGTGGCGTCGGCAACGGGTTCGACCTCCGGACCGAAGGCTCCGTCGGCGCGGGCGCCCTCGGCGATCTGTCCGGCGACGGCCGTCGCGGTGGCGACCACGTCGTCGTCGGCCCTGAACGACTGACCGGTGGCGGTGGCCAGGTCCCAGCCGTGCACGGTCAGCTCCATGATGGTGATCATCCCGGCGAAGGGCGCGGGGTAGGTGCTCGACGCGAAGGGCGTTTCGCCTTCCCAGGCGCCGGGCTCGGCCCACGCGGCACCGAGCCGGTCGACGAGCGGCGGGAAGGCCACCCAGGGCGCCTCGGTCAGCGTCGCCGGGGCATCGGCGGGCAGCGACTCCTTCGCGGCGGCGTATCCGCTCATGACGAGCACGCCGAGCAGGTGCTCGCTGAGCCGGTGGACATCGAAGTCGGCGCAGGGCGTGGGAAGTTCACGCTTGCCGGTGAGGGCGGACTGCTGGGCGTACGCCTGCAGGTTGCGGGCGGCGCGGGCCAGCTGGTCGGCGAGGTCGACGAGAGTGGCGTTCATCGGAGTTGCTCCTGTTCACAAGGGTTTGGACCGTCCGGGAGAGGACGGACGGGGACGGCTCACACAGACGGACCCGGCTCAGCCGAAAAAGGGATCGGCCTTGCCCGTCTCCGCGTACGACTTGAGCGCCGTGAACTTGGCGGCCCAGCCGTAGGTGAAGTTGCGATAGGCGTCGTCCTGCGCCGGGAATCCGGCGTGCGTGAAGCGCAGCAGGACCCCACCCTCGGGGACGTCGAGGATCTCGTACGTCTGTGTGGTGCCGGCCCACGGCCCGTTCTCCCCCGTCAGCACCAGACGCCGGTCGTCGGACTCGGTGATCCTCAGCCGCCAGGCCTCCGGCACACCGGGGAACATCAGCGCGTGCTCCGCCCCGACGCCCTCCCCTATCTCGGCGTCCGCCGTGAACCAGCCACGTACGCCGGTCTCGGTGGCGATGGCTTCGCGGACCGTGTCCGCCTCGGCCTCGATGGTCAGCTGCATCGCGATGTCGGGCATCGATTGTCCTCTCGGGATCGTCAGGTCTGTCGCGAGTGTCCGGTATTGCCCCGAAACTCGTTCTTTAGTCGACACTAAAATAAGAACCGGAGCGGCGCAAGTTCAAGCCGTGACTAAAATAAGCGGCGTGGATCAGGTGAAGGCGATCAGTGAGCCGCGACGGCGGGCGATTCTGCAGCTCGTGTGGCACGCGGAGCTGTCGGCCGGAGAGATCGCCGAGCGCTTCGACGTCACCTTCGGCGCGGTCTCCCAGCATCTGAAGGTGCTCCGCGAGGCGGGCCTGGTCGTCGTCCGAAAGGACGGCACCAAGCGGTACTACCGCGCGGACCGTGCTGGGATGGGACCGCTGGCCGCCTACCTGGAGTCCATGTGGGGCGACTCCCTGGACGCCCTGGCCGCGCTCGCCGAACAGGCCGAGCGGGAGGAGGAGCAGAAGTGACCATCACCCCCGACGGTTCCGTCGTCGTACAGCGGCACATCAAGGCCCGCCCGGAGACCGTGTTCTCCTTCTTCACCGACACCGAGCGGTGGCTGTCCTGGCAGGGCATCGAGGGCGTGTTCGACCCGACGCCCGGTGGCGCGTACCGGATGCGGGTCGTCGGTGACGCCACCGCTTCCGGACGCTTCGAGGAGGTCGAGCCGTACACCCGGATCGTCTTCACCTGGGGCTGGGAGAACGAGGGCGACCCGGTGCCGCCCGGCTCCAGCCGGGTCGAGGTCACCTTCGCCCCCGAGCCGGACGGCACCCTGCTCACGCTCACCCACTCCGGGCTGCCCGAGCCTGCCCGCGAGCCGCACCAGGAGGGCTGGATCCACTACCTCGACCGGCTCGCCGTACGGGCGTCCGGCGGCGACCCCGGCCCGGACAGCTGGATGGAGCCGAAGCCCGAGTGAGCACCCGCGGACCGGGCCACCGGCCGCCCGGTCAGGTCCCCCACAGCCCGCGCCTGCGGTAACCCGCCTGCCAGAACAGGCGGTTGAGGACGCGGACGGGCGGCGGCAGCGCGCCGAGGAACGCGGCGCGGTCGGCCGGCGGGATGCCGTCGACGATCCACGGTACGAAGACGGCGGCTCCGCGCATGCCCTGCCTCTCGCGGATGCGTCCGGTGAAGGCGCTCCAGTCCGCGGGCGTCAGCACCTCCTGGATGAGCGGCAGGGCGCTCGCCTCCTCGTGCGCGAGATGGTCGTCGAGGGTCGTGGCCAACGTGTGGACCAGTTCGGCGAGTTCGGCAGACCGGTTCCTGAGGGCCGCGTCGACGGCGGTGAGCTGCGGGTCGAGGCGGGCGTGCTCCGCCTCCATCTCCGCGAGCAGGGCGATTTCCTGGGGGCGGCCCTCGACCTTGCTCTGCACCCGCGGCCACAGGTCGCTGTCCTCGGCGGTGTGGTGGATGTGCAGCTGGTGCGTGAAGTTGTCCCAGCCGGCGCGGACTTGGGGGGTGAAGGCGGTGCCGTCCGCCGCGGCCTTGCCGAGGCGGTCCAGGTCGCGCCGGAACGCGTCGTGGGAGGCGTACATGACGGTGAGGTCGATGCTCATGAGATGGCTTCCTCCAGTTCGGGTTCGTATACGGGCAGTGCGTGGGGGTTGGCGCACGGACCGCGGTGACGGAGTACGGCGAGGCAGGCGAGCGCGCCGGTCGCATTCAAGAGGCGGGCGAGCGCCGGTCGCATTCAAGAGGCCGGCCGCGAAGGCCGGTGTGACACCGAGAAGGCCATCTGAGACCTACGTCACATTTCGCCGTCTGATGTCACATTCGGGCCCCCTTTTCCCCTCGCAGTAGTGAGCGCACCAAGGGAGGCCAGGCATGTCCGAAAGCCCCGTGTCGGGTGGCGACACGGCTACGCAGGTGTTCGTCGACCACCGCGAGCTGCTGTTCGCGATCGTCTACAACATCCTGGGGACCGTCGCAGACACCGAGGACGTCCTCCAGGAGACCTGGCTGTCGTGGACCGGCCGCGCCCACCGCACTCCGCTCGACGGAATCGACAACCCGCGCGCCTACCTCGTCCGCATCGCGGTGAACCACGCGCTCGCGCGGCGCGCCGCCATCACGCGCCGCCGCGAGACGTATGTGGGCCCCTGGCTGCCGGAGCCCCTGCTCGACGAGCCCGCCCCCGACGACTCCGCCGACCGCGTCCTGCGTTCCGAGTCCGTGTCGCTGGCGATGCTCGTGGTCCTGGAGTCGCTCACCCCACTGGAGCGGGCGGTGTTCGTCCTCAACGAGGTGTTCGGCTACGCCCACACCGAGATCGCGGAGGTTCTCGACCGCAGTCCCGCGGCGGTGCGCCAGCTCGCGCACCGTGCCCGGCAGCACGTCCACGCGCGCCGCCCGCTCTACCGCGCCCATCCACGTGTACGGCAGCAGGCCACCGAGCGGTTCGTGGAGGCCGCGCTCGGCGGCGACATCGCCGCGCTGATGGAGATCCTCGCGCCGGACGTCACGGTGTGGACGGACAGCGGCGGCATGGCGCGCGGGGCAGGGCTGCGCCCGGTGCACGGCCGGGACAAGGCTGCGCGCCTGCTCGCCGGGTACGCCACGCGCCGCACCTCGAACCTGGACGTCCGCTACCGCCGCGTCAACGGCGACGACTCCGCGGTGGTGTTCGAGGGCGAATCGCCGTACGCGGTCATGGTCATGGACCTCACCCCGGACGGCGACCAGGTGTCCGACGTCTACATCGTCACCAATCCCGAGAAGCTCGCGCACGTACGGCGCGAAAAGGAGACCGAGGCGAAGGAGGAACGTGCATGACGACCACCGAACGACGGGCCGAGAAGGCGTCCTCCGGCGAGCGGGTCGCCGACTGGTTCGACGGACGCCTGGGCGTCTACTCGCTCGGCAAGCGGTACCTGCGCAAGGTCTTCCCGGACCACTGGTCCTTCCTGCTGGGCGAGATCTGCCTCTACAGCTTCGTCGTTCTCGTCCTCACCGGCGTCTACCTCACGCTGTTCTTCCATCCGTCGATGAACGAGGTGGTCTACCACGGAAGTTATGTCCCGCTGAACGGCATCCGCATGTCGGAGGCGTACGCCTCGACCCTGGACATCAGCTTCGACGTGCGGGGCGGACTGCTGATCCGGCAGATCCACCACTGGGCCGCGCTGATCTTCCTCGCCGGGATGCTGACGCACATGATGCGGCACTTCTTCACCGGCTCGTTCCGCAGGCCCCGCGAGGTGAACTGGCTGTTCGGCTGGACGCTGCTGTTGCTCGGCATGTTCGAGGGCCTCTTCGGATACTCGCTGCCGGACGACCTGCTGTCGGGCACCGGGCTGCGGTTCGTGGACGGGGCCCTCCTGTCGATGCCGATCGTCGGCACCTATCTGTCGTTCTTCCTCTTCGGCGGGGAGTTCCCCGGTCATGACATCGTGGCCCGCTTCTACTCGCTGCACGTCCTGCTGATCCCGGGCATCATGGCGGCCCTCGTCGTCGCCCATCTGATCCTGGTCGTGTATCACAAGCACACGCAGTTCGGCGGGCCGGGAAAGACCGAACGCAACGTCGTGGGCACGCCGTTCATGCCGGTCTACATGGCGAAGGCGGGCGGCTTCTTCTTCCTGGTGTTCGGCGTCATCGCACTGATCTCGGCGGTCGCGACCATCAACCCGGTCTGGTCGTACGGCCCTTACCGTGCCGACCAGGTGTCGACGGGCGCCCAGCCGGACTGGTACCTGGGCTTCGCGGAGGGGCTGGTCCGGGTCATGCCGGGCTGGGAGATCACCATGGCGGGGCACACGCTCGTGCTCGGCGTGCTCATTCCCGTCGTCGTGTTCCCGCTGCTCCTGGTCCTCATCGGCGTCTATCCGTTCGTCGAGTCCTGGATCACGGGCGACCGGCGCGAGCACCATCTGCTGGACCGCCCGCGCAACCGGCCGATCCGTACGTCGCTGGGGACGGCCTGGATCAGCCTCTATCTGATCCTGCTCGCGGGTGGCGGCAACGACATCGTGGCGACACGCTTCCATCTGTCGATCAACGCGGTGACCTGGACGGTGCGGATCGCCCTGATCGTGGTACCGGTCGTCGTCTTCGTCGTGACCCGCCGGATCTGCCTGGGACTGCAACAGCGGGACCGTGAGCTGGTGGCGCACGGCCGTGCGACAGGCGTTGTCAAGCGCCTGCCGCACGGCGAGTACGTCGAGGTGCACCGCCCGCTCAGCCATGCCGAACTGCACACCCTGACCGAGCACACACGACGGCTGCTGCCGTCAGCCGACCGGGACCTCCAGCCGGCTGATCCGCAGCCCGCCGTCGGCGGCCCCCGGATGCCCGCTGGTCATGAGGAGACGGAGCCGTGAACCGCGTACCGCGTCGAAGGTGATCACCGTCGGTGTGTCGGACGCGGTGGCCCAGTCGACAACCCCGCCCTTCACCGACACGTACTTCTCGCCGTCCCAGACCGAGACCGCGACCGAGGCGGGCAGGGCGTGTGTCCCGTCGACGGTGAAGGAGACCTCGACACGGTCGACGGTGCGGGGGCGCGCCCAGGTGACCGAGACCCAGTCCTCGCGTCGGGCTCCGTTGAACGCGGGCAGCAGGGCCGTCGCCGACTTGTAGAAGGCGTTGGACCAGCCGGTGGCCGCGTCGCCGTCGAGCAGAGCGGCGGGGAGGGTGTCGGTCCGGCCGGAGTAACTGGCGTCCGCGTACGGGTAGTTCGGGGCCGGAGGATAGTCCGGCTGGAACGCCGTTGCCGGAGTGGTCGTCTTCGACCCGGCGGGGGTGGTGCGTACGGTCGTCGCGGCCGTACGCAGTCCTTCCGCGCGAGCGGTCACCTTCAGGGTGCCCGCCTTCGTCCCGGAGCGGACGATCGCGAGTGCCTTGCCATGGAAGGCGGTTCGGGTACTGGCCTGATAGCGCTCGGCGCTCTCCTCCCGGCCGTTGTCGAGACCGGCGAGCGAGCCGCCTGCCACGTCGAAAGTGAGAAGGTCCTCGGCATCGGGCACCACGACACCGTGGGCGTCGACCACCTCCGCGGTCACGAACACCAGTGAACGCCCGTCCGCCGCCAGCGTCTTGCGGTCCGGCGTGAGGCGTATCGCACGGGGCGTCCCGGCGGTGCGCAGGACGTCCGTCGCCACCGTCCTGCCGTCACGGCGGGCGACCGCCTTCAACTCGCCCGGTTCGTACGGCACTTTCCAGCCGAGGTGCAGCTTGCCCGCGCTGCCGTTCGGGCTGGTGTAACTCCCGGGATAGGGACCGTCGGTGAAGGTCTTGTCGTCGCCTGTCGCCTCCGTGGTCTCCAGGTAAGAGCGCCCGTCTGCGGTCTTCTTGGTGTCGAACTGCCTGGTGCCGAGGGACTTTCCGTTGAGGAACAGCTCGACGGTGTCGACGTTCGCGTAGACCCAGACCTCGACCGTGTCGCCCGCCTCGTGGTTCCAGCTCATGGGCAGCAGATGAACCATGGGCTCGCCCGTCCACTGACTCTTGAACAGGTGGTACATGTCCTTGGGGAAGCCGGCCGTGTCGACCGCGCCGAAGAAGGACGCCTTCACCGGGAAGACGTCGTACGGCGTGGGCTCCCCGATGTAGTCGATACCCGACCACAGGAACTGCCCGGCGAACCACTTCCGGTCCCGGTCCTTCTTGTGCCCGTACTCGCCGCTCATCGTCCAGGAGGCGAGGTTGTTGTCGTACGAGGAGGTCGCGCGCCTGCCGGGGGTGTGGTTCTCGCCGGTGTTGAGGTGCTCCGGTTCCTGGTACGCGCCGCGGGTCGAGGTCTCGGACGACGACTCCGACTCGAAGAGGAACAGGTGCGGATAGGCGGCGTGCAGGGCGTCCACCGACTTGGCGGTGTTGTAGTTGAGGCCGAGCCCGTCCAGTTTGGCGAGCATGAGGTCGGCCGCGGAGCCCTTCGTGGGGACACGGCGGTACTTGTCCGAGCCGATGACCAGCGGTCGGGTGTCGTCCGCGGCCTTGATGGCGCCGATGATCCGGTCGGCCATGGCGAGCCCGGCGGTCGACGTGGAGTCGGGGACCTCGTTGCCTATGGACCACAGGACCACGGCGGGCGAGTTGCGGGCCGCGAGGACCATCTCGGTGGTGTCCTTCTCGCACCACTCGTCGAAGAACCGGCCGTAGTCGTAGGTCGTCTTGCCCGTCCGCCAGCAGTCGAACGCCTCCACCATCATCACGATGCCCAGTTCCTCGCAGACCTGGATCATCTGCGGTGACGGCGGATTGTGCGAGGTCCGGAAGGCGTTGACGCCCATCGATTTCATGATGGTCATCTGGCGGCGTACGGCGTCGACGCTGATCGCCGCCCCGAGCGCGCCCTGGTCGTGGTGCAGGTCGACGCCCTTGATCTTGGCGTGGGTACCGTTGAGGTGGAAGCCCTCGTCCGGGTCGAAGCGGAACTGCCGGATACCGAAAGGCGTGCGGTAGGTGTCGATGAGCTCACCGCCGACACGCAGCTCCGTCTCCAGGGTGTAGCGGTGGTCCGGAGTCGCGAAATCCCACAGCTTCGGCTTTTCGACGGTGAGTTCGTGGGTTACGTCCGCCCGGTCGCCGACCGTGACCGTGCCGGCCGTTCGAGCGGCCGAACGGCCTTCGGAATCAACGATCCGCGAAAGCACCTGGACATCGACCGAGGCATCGCCTTCGTTGACGACGGTCGTCCGCGCCCGTACGAGCGCCCGCTCCCCCGTGATGTCCGGCGTCGTGACATACGTACCCCAGCGCTGGACGTGCACCGGCTCGGTGACGACCAGGCGGGCGTCGCGGTAGATGCCACTGCCCGAGTACCAGCGGCTGCTGGGGAGTTGGTTCCGGACCTTGACCGCGATGACGTTGTCGGTGGCGCCGTCCGTGTGCAGCAGGTCCGTGAGGTCGAAGGCGAACCCGGTGTATCCGTAGGGATGGCGGCCGACCTCCTTGCCGTTGCAGTACACGTACGCGTCCATGTAGACGCCGTCGAACTCCACGGAGATCCGCTTGCCGGCGAGGGCGGGCGGCAGCGTGAAGGCGGTGCGGTACCAGCCGAGGCCGCCGGGGAAGAAGCCGGTTCCGCTGGTGGTGCCGTGCTCCGTGGTGGGGGTCTGCTCGATGCTCCAGTCGTGGGGTACGGAGATCTGGCGCCACGCCGAGTCGTCGTAGCCGGGCTGGGCCGCGCCCTCGTACCCGCCCGTGGGGTCGGTGATTCCGCCCGGGTTGACCAGCGCGAAGCGCCAGCCGTCGCGCAACTCGACCGTGTGGCGCCCACGGGTCCGCTCGGAAGGCGCCGCCCAGGCATCGGCGGCGCCCGAGAGCGCACCGGCCGCGGGCACGGCCGTTCCTGCGATCAATACCGATCTTCGCGTGACTGTCACGGCGACTCTCCCTCATCAGGGCCCATAATTCATCACAACTGATCGTGAACAAACAGATTCTGACGGGGTGACACACGCGGCCGTCAAGGGTCCCGCACTCACTTCCGCCCCACGCATCGCTTCGGCCGAAAATCCACCTTGCGGATGTGCCGCGTCGACGGTCCTGGTTCCGGGGTGCGGAGGGCGCCCAGCCACTAGGCTGGGACCCGAGTGACGCGCTTGTTCACTGTGAGTGTGCGCAATGGAGTGGCGACGATGAGCCCGGTCCACCCCCTCGACGAGGCCGCCACGGCACGGGCAGTCATCGACGAGAACGGCACCCTGGTCCTCTGGAACGAGGGGGCCCGCCGACTGCTGGGGTACGCGCCGGAGGAGGTCGAGGGCCGCCCCGCGGCGGACCTGCTGGACCCCGGTTCGGGCGACGCGGAGCCGTCCCGGCCCACCGGCAGCCGCTGGAGCGGCACCCTCCCCCTGCGTCACCGCGACGGACACACCCTCCCCGTGTGGCTGCTCGCTCATCGCAGGGAAACGAAGGGTGAATGGCTCTTGGTCACCCCGCTGGAGGGCGCGGCCCTGCGCGCCTATGACGACCCGCTGATCAGGGCCGTACTCACGCAGTCGCCGTGCGCCATGGCGATCTACGACGAGCAGCTGCGCCTGTACGGGATCAACGACGCGATGGCCGAGGTGATCGGTCTCCCGGAGGCCCGCATCCGAGGCCTCAGGCTCTCCGAGGTAGGCGGAAAGCGAGAGAGCGAGCAACTCGAGGAGCAGCTGTACGGGGTGCTCATCTCGGGCGAGCGGCGCGACGTGGAGACGTACATGCACACGGGCGGCGAGGACCGCCCGCACGCCTGGCTGGCGCGGATCGCCCCGCTCACCGACGCCGACGGGCGCGTGCGCGGCGTGTGCCTGGCCGTGCACGACTTCACCGAGCAGTTCAAGGCCCGGGAGCGACTGCAGCTGGTCAACGAGGCCAGTGTGCGCATCGGCAGCACCCTCGACGTCACCCGAACGGCCCAGGAGCTCGCCGACGTCTGTGTGCCCGCGCTCGCCGACTTCGTCAGCGTCGACCTGCTCGATCCGCCGGAGCACGGGGGTGAGCACCACGCCGAGCCGCCGAGCACCCCGATCACGCTCCGGCGGGCCGCCCATCGATCGGTGAACCCGGGCTCCCCCGAGGCGGTCGTCACGCTCGGCGCGCTCGACGTCTACCCCGCCTCCTCACCACAGGCCGACTCCCTGGTCGCCGGCCGGACGATCGTGGCGCCGGACGCGACCACCACGCTGGAGGAATGGCTGGCCTGGGACGAACGCCGGGCCGAGCGCGTCGCGAAGCACGGCATCCACGCCACCATGTCGGTGCCCATCCGGGCCCGGGGCCAGACTCTGGGCGTCGCGGTGCTCACCCGGTTCCGGCAGCCCGGCTCCTTCACCTCCGACGACGTCCTGCTCGCCGAGGAGGTCACGGCCAGGGCCGCCGTCTGCATCGACAACGCCCGCCGTTTCTCCCGCGAGCGCGAGAACGCGCTGGCCCTGCAGCGCAGCCTGCTCCCGCAGTCACTGCCCCGGACGGCTGCGCTGGAGGCGGCCTCGCGCTACCTCCCGGCGGCGCGTGCCGGGGTGGGCGGCGACTGGTTCGACGTGATCCCGCTGTCGGGGATGCGGGTCGCGATGGTCGTCGGCGACGTCGTCGGCCACGGCATCCAGGCCTCGGCGACCATGGGACGCCTACGCACCGCCGTGCGCACGCTCGCCGACATCGACCTGGCCCCGGACGAGCTGCTCACGCACCTGGACGACCTCGTCGTGCGGCTGTCCGAGGATGCCGGGGTCGAACGCACCACGGGTGAGGTCGGCGCCACCTGCCTGTACGCGGTGTACGACCCGGTCTCCCGGCGCTGCACCTTCGCCCGGGCAGGGCATCCGGCGCCCTACATCGTCTCTCCGGACGGTGCGCCCCGGCAGATCGAGCTCCCGGCCGGACCGCCGCTCGGCCTGGGCGGACTTCCGTTCGAGTCCGTGGAAGTCGAGCTGCGCGAGAGCACGGTGCTGGCGCTGTACACCAACGGGCTGATCGAGAGCCGGGGGCGGGATGTCGACGTCGCCCACCAGCTGCTGTCTCGAGCCCTGGAGCAATCGTCCCAGTCCCTGGAATGGGCGTGTCATGCGGTCCTCCAGGCGCTGCTGCCGGTCGGCGGTGCGACGGACGACATTGCCCTGCTGCTGGCCCGCACGCACGGCCTGGCCCCGTCCCAGGTGGCGACCTGGGGCATTCCCGCCGACCCCGCACTCGTCGCGCCGATCCGCAAGCAGGTCGCCGATCAGCTGGACATCTGGGGACTGAGCGAGGTGACGTTCACGGCCGAACTCGTGGTGAGCGAACTGGTCACCAATGCCATCCGGTACGGCGAACCGCCCATACGGCTGCGCCTCATGCACGACGCCGCCACCCTGATCTGCGAGGTTTCCGACGGTAGCCACACCGCCCCGCATCTACGCCGGGCGAAGACCTACGACGAGGGCGGCCGCGGGCTGCTCCTCGTCGCCCAGCTCACCCAGCGCTGGGGCAGTCGGCACACCGGCGAGGGCAAGACCATCTGGGCCGAGATGTCACTGGTCGGCGAGGTCTGACGGCCTCATCGGCGTGGTCGGCGCGGCGTCTGATGTGATGGACGGGCGCCATGATCACCTCCCGGAGGGCCGAACCCTGAACACCCTGCTCGTCCAAGGCCTCTCCGGCGCTCGGAACACCCCGCTCGACGAAACCGTCTCCGCCCCCCTCGGCACCCCGCTCGCGGAAACCGTCTCCGCTTCCCTCAACACCCCGCTCGCCGAGGCCCTTTCCGTCGTTCTGCTCGTCGCGGTGCTCGCCTGCGCGGTGATCCGCCCCTTCAACTGGCCCGAGGCGGTCGTGGCGGTGCCGGCCGCGGGTCTGGTCGTCGTCACCGGCGCGATCTCCTGGGACCATGTGCGCGCGGAGGCCGGCCATCTGGGACCGGTGATCGGATTCCTGGCGGCGGTCCTCGTACTGGCCCGGTTCTGCGACGACGAGGGGCTCTTCCAGGCCTGTGGAGTGTGGATGGCCCGCTGGGCGGCGGGGCGGCCCGGCCGTCTGCTGACCGCCGTCTTCGCGCTCGCATCGGCGATCACGGCGGTGCTCAGCCTGGACGCGACCATCGTGCTGCTCACACCCGTCGTGTTCGCCACCGCGGCGCGGATGGGCGTCCGCCCCAAACCTCATGTGTACGCCTGCACCCACCTCTCCAACACGGCCTCGCTGCTCCTGCCGGTCTCCAACCTCACCAATCTGCTCGCGTTCACGGCCAGCGGTCTGAGCTTCACCCGATTCGCCGCGCTGATGGTCCTCCCGTGGCTGGCCGCCATCGGCGCCGAGTACGTGGTCTTCCGCCGCTTCTTCGCCCGCGATCTGGGCGTGGCCGCGCCGCCGCCGAGTGCCGACGAGTCGCCGGACGTACCGCTGTTCGCGCTGGTCACCGTGGGCTGCACCCTGGCGGGGTTCGTCGTCGCCTCGGCGCTCGGCATCGATCCGGCGTGGTCCGCTGCGGCGGGGGCGCTCGTGCTCGCCACCCGCGCTCTCGTCCGGCGCCGCGCCACTCCACTGACCGTCGTGCGGGCTGCCGCACCGTCGTTCCTCGCCTTTGTCCTCGCGCTCGGCATCGTCGTGCGGGCGGTCGTCGACAACGGACTCGCCGACGCCCTCGACGCCTGGCTCCCCAACGGCAGCGGTCTACTCGCGCTGCTCGGCATCGCGGCGCTCGCCGCCGTGCTGGCCAACCTGATCAACAATCTGCCCGCGGTCCTCGTCCTGCTGCCGCTGGCCGCCGTATCCGGCCCCGGCGCGGTGCTGGCCGTGCTGCTGGGCGTCAACATCGGGCCCAATCTGACCTACGCGGGTTCCCTGGCGACCCTGCTGTGGCGGCGTATCGTGCACCAACACGAACACGGCGTCGACCTCAAGGAGTTCACCCGGCTCGGTCTGATCGCCGTGCCTGCCGCACTGGTCCCTGCCGTACTGGCACTGTGGATCTCGCTCCACGTCATCGGAGGCTGATGGGCATGCGGGTGATCGTCTGGCTGGTCGAGGGAACGTGGCCCGCGTGCGTGGACGCCGTACGCGCGCACGCACCGCACGCCACGGACGTGGTCCTGCTGCACGTCACCGAACCCGACGTGCCCGGACTGGCACACGGGGCCTTCGCCGGTCTGCTCGGCCGCGGACACTCCGAGCCCGACCCCGGTGACCGGCTGGAAGCCCTCGGCACCACCTCTGCCGCGCAGCTCCTCGCCGCGGCGGCCGAGCGGCTGGGCCGCCCCGGCACACGCGTCGAACGGGCCGGACGTGTCGAGCGGGAGGTGGTCGCCGCCGCCGAGGGCGCCGACCTGCTCGTGCTGGCCCGCGACGGCGACCGCACCCGTCTGGGACCGCACAGCCTGGGACGGGCCGGACGGTTCGTCGTCGACCACGCGCCCTGCCCGGTGCTGCTGGTCTGGCCCGACGTGGCACCGGACGTCACGACCATCCCGCCGCCTCCCCCGCGCCACTAGCGATTCCGTTCCGGTAGGCGCCCGGCGGTGTGCCGTAGCGCTGCCGGAAGACCCGGTTGAAGTGGAAGGCGCTGGTGAAGCCGGAGGCCGCGGCCACCCGCTCCACCGAGAGCTCGGTGGCTTCCAGAAGCCGGGCCGCGTGCAACAGCCGGGCGTCGCGCAGGGCGCGCATCGGCGAGCGGCCGAGCTGCTCGGTGAAGAGGTGGGCGAAACGTGACGGTGACAGGGCGACGGCCTCGGCGAGCGACCGTACGGTGTGTGATGCGCTCGGGTCCGCCGCGATCAGCGACTCGGCCCGCCGGATGCGCGCGTCGATGTCCGGGCGCTGCCGTTCCGCCCGGGCGGTGGTGAGCAGGACGATTGCCTCCAGGGAACAGAGGGTCAGCTCACGGGCGGCGGTGCCGTGTGCGACGGCGACCTGGCCGTCGGCGGGCTCCGCGGGGCCCGGCGGCGGTCCGTCTCCCGTCCAGCGGGCGTCGGCGAGCATCCGGCGGAAGGTGGCCTCGATCCGGTCCTCACTGCGCCGGGTTCGTCCGTGGCTCGGGGCGGGGCCGACCGCGTACAGCCCGTCATCGAGGGCGTACGGCCGCAGCCACCCCGACCACGCAGCCCTGGCCTGGCAGTGCACCCACCAGAACGCCCAGTGCCCGGCGCCGGGTTCGACGGCGTACCGGTGTGCCACGCCGGGCCCCAGGACCACCAGATCACCGGCTCCGGCCACCACCTGCGACGCTCCCTGTGCGAGCCGCCCGCGTCCGCCCGTCGTCCAGGTGAACAGCCAGCTGTCCGCCCCGCGCGGCCGGTTGACGGAGTATCCCGGTTCCTGATCGAAGCACCCGATCGTGACCAGGCCGGGCGGCGGGGACGGAGCAGCAGCCGCGGACAACGTGTCAGCACACACAGGCATCCTCCCGACGGGCGTACCCACCTAGCGTGAGGCACCACCGATGAGAAGGGACGGTCGGATGACAGTCACGGACATGGGCGGACTTCGGCAGTTCGAGGAGAGCGGCTTCGCGGTGGTACGCGGACTGTTCGGCCGGGCCGAAATCGACGGATTGTGCGCGGAGTTCACCGCTCTGCAGGCCGCCGGACCGATCCCCGGACATTTCGAACCCCGCGCCACGGAGACCGAGGGCCTGGCCGATCCGCTGTACACCCATCCCCGCGTCATGCACCCGCACCGCATCAACGCCCTGTCCCTGCGCTGCCTCCTCGATCCGAGGCTGCGGAGCATCCTGGAGACCGTGCTGGGCGAGGAACCCCTCGCCGCGCAGAGCATGTTCTACTTCAAGCCACCCGGTGCCCGTGGCCAGGCGCTGCACCAGGACAACTTCTATCTGCGCGTCGAACCGGGTACCTGCGTGGCCGCCTGGATCGCCTGCGACGCGATCGACCGCGAGAACGGCGGTCTGGAGGTCGTGCCGGGCACGCACCGCATGGACCTGTTCTGCCCGGAGGAGGCGGACGCGGCCCTGTCCTTCGCGCGCGAGTACGTGCCGCCGCCGCCCGGCCTCACCGCCGTCCCCGTCGACATGGCACCGGGTGACGTCCTTTTCTTCAACGGCAGCCTGGTACACGGCTCCGGTCCCAACCGCAGCCCCGACCGCTTCCGCCGCTCCTTCATCGGCCACTACGTCGGCCGCTCCACCGAGCGCATCGGCGGCTTCTACCGGACGCTGACGATGAGTGGGGAGCCCGTCATCCTGCCCGAGAGCGAGGACGCGGGGCCGTGCGGCACGGAGTTCTCGGCGAATACCCCCCACTGACCGGACCGGACACTCCGGCAACTCGGGCAGCAGCGGGAAGCCTCGGCCGACGGCGTTGGACAGCAGGGTCAGGGCGCCGAGCCCGGTCAGCGGCGGGACGGACCCCGTCTTCGTACCGTCGAAGAGCCCGAACACCGCGCGTTGCGCGGCCCGTTGGTGTCGGGGTTCCGTCTCCCCCGCCGAGAGCTCGTCCATCAAGCGGGCCGGCAGGGCCAGACCATGGTGCCGGCCGACGAACCACCCGTCACCGGCCGCCGATCCGCCCCCACTTACCGACGATCCGCCCGTCATCGACCGATGATCCACCCGCCACGGATCGAAGTCATCCGGCGAACGCGGGAATCGCCGAGGTGAAGCCGAGGACCGCGTCGGCGACCGCCCTGGGATTCTCCAGGAGCATCGCGTGCGTGCCGTCGATCTCGGCGACCGTCACCTCGGGGCGCTCGTCGGCGAGTTGAGCCAGATCTCGGGCGAGCCCCTTGGCGTACGCCGCCATCAGTTCGTCGAGCCATTCCATGCCCGGGATCGACGGTACGGGCCGCAGCGCGCGCCCCAGCAGCAGCGGTACGGGCACCTGGTGGAAGAGCGCGAAGAGGTCGAGCGAGTCGATGGCGTCCAGCATCTCCAGCGCGTGCAGGCGATCCGGCCCCAACTCCAGCCGTCCGTCCGGTCTTTCCCGCATCGAACGCAGGACGCCGGCTTCCAACAGCTCATACGGGATACCCAGTTGCTCGGACATCGCGCGCTGCTGGGCGAGCACTGCCTTCAGCCCCTCGGCGGGAAGCGGCTCGCCCGACACCGTCGCCGCCAGCTGCCGCACCTCGGCGAGCCGCTCCTCGACGTACGCCGGCTGCAGGCCCACGTACTGGTCGAGGCGGCCCCATCCGTATCCGTCGAGGTTCACCGCTCCGGGTGTGACCTCCGGATGCTCCAGCGCGTGCAGCACCGCGATCATCCCGCCGAGGGAGTGTCCGACGAGCAGCGCTCCGGGGACTTTGTGCTCCTCCAGTACCGCCTCGATGTCCCCGAGCACGTGGGGGAAGTCCCAGGTGCCGGACGGCGAGAGACCGTGTCCGCGGAGGTCCACTGCGAGCACCCGGTGGTGGGGTACGAGGAGCGGGGCGACGGCCGCCCAGTCGGCGAGAGTACGTCCGGCGCCGTGGAGCAGCAGCAGCGGCCGGCCGTCGCCCCCGTGGTCCTCAACGGCCAGTGCGATACGGTCTCCGATCATGTCCTGACGATAGAGCTTGGATCAAGGTTTCCTGAGGAGCCCGAGCGTGGGCAGGGAGCCGCCGGGGAACTGCTGCGGCCGTCCGCCGGATGCCAGGGGGCCGAGGTCGACGGCCGCCCAGCCGCCCGCTCGGCCGGCCGTGCGACGCGCTCGTCGGCGCGTTGCCGGGGAGGAAGGTCGCCCGCCGTCCGGCCGGGATCCGGGGCATGTTCCGCGTAAGGCCCGCCGCCGTCGGCGAGGCGGCCGACGCCACGAGGCGCTCGGCGAGGGTCTGCCCGTTGGCTCCGGCATCGCTGATTCCGATGGGCACCGCGTGCCCGGTTTCCTCGATGTGCCCGTGTTCTGGACGTGCGTCTCGGCCTGCCTCGGAGCCCGGCCCGGAGTCGGGCATCTCCCGTGCGACCGGCCGCCGTTCCGAACGGAGGGCCCTTGACGGGGGCGTGCTCACACGCTTTGATCCTGGCGTGCCGTGGTGCGACCCGGCACGCAGAGGTGCGCCCAGCCGGTAGCGGACTCGGTTCAAGTCCGGCCAAAGTCGCCAGGATCGCGGGAAGCGTCCGAGGCGGGGTCGTACTCGCGATTGATGGAGCGGACATGCCCGTCAAGCGTGTTTCCCGCGTCGGAGGTCTGGGGACAGCCACTGTCCTGATGGCCCTTCTGACGCTGACCGGCTGCGGTTCGGACAAGGAGACCGGCGCCTCGCCGCCCAGCCCGTCCGGATCCTCCAGGGCGCCGGCCACCTCGTCGCCGCCTTCCGAGGACACGGCCACCTTGTCGGCGTCCTCAGCGGCCCCTGCCGCCTCGTCGAAGCCCGAGCCCGGCTCGCCCCCGAAGGGTGTCGAACTCCCGCCGCTGCACGTCGGCTTCGACTACCAGATCGGCGGCGCCTACCCCCCGCCCCCCGGTGTCCGGATCGTCAGCCGCGACCGTACGGCCTCCCCCGCGCCCGGCCTCTACAACATCTGCTACGTCAACGCCTTCCAGGCACAGCCCGACGAGCGGAAGCAGTGGCCCGCCGACCTGCTGCTGCGGGACACGCAGGGCAGGGTCGTGGTCGACCGCGACTGGGGTGAGGCACTGCTCGACATCGGTGCGCCGGCCAAGCGCAAGCGGGTGGCCGAGCAGGTCAACCGGTGGATCGACGGCTGCGCCGACAAGGGCTTCGACGCCGTCGAAGCGGACAACTACGACAGCTACACGCGCTCCCGGCATCTGCTGACCGCCGACGACGCCACCGCGTTCATCACCCTGCTCTCGTCGCACGCGCACGCACGGCATCTGGCCATCGGCCAGAAGAACACCGTGGAACTGGCGGGGCTCAGGGCCCGGACCGGGCTGGACTTCGCGGTGGCGGAGGAGTGCGGCGAGTACGACGAGTGCGGGACGTACGCGAAGGCGTTCCACGACCGGGTGGTCGTGGTCGAGTACACCGACAGCGGCCTGCGCAAGGCCCGTTCGGGCTTCGGCGGCCGACTGAGCATCGTGCGCCGGGATGTGACGGTGTCGACGCCCGGCAGCGCGGACTACGTCCGCAGGACCCGCTGACGGGAGGCGTGATGACTTCAGCGATCGCACGCCGCACGCTGCTCGCCGGCGCCGCCGTACCAGTCCTCGCCGCCTGTGGCGGTGGCGCCTCGGATGGCGTGGGCGCCGACGGCAAGGTGACCGTCGAGCTGTGGCACGGCCAGAACGACACGGCCAGGAAGGCCGTGGAGGCGCTGGTCGCCGAGTTCAACCGGACACATCCGCGTGTGCGCGTCGACAGTTCGGGCGGCGGGGTCGTGGCCGACGCGATGCTGCAGAAAGTGACGGCGGCGCTCGCCGCGGGCTCGTATCCCGATATCGCCTACGTGTTCGGCTCGGACCTGGCCGGCATCGCGCGCAGCCCTCGGGTCGTCGATCTCACGACGGCAGTACGTGAGGGTCCGACACCGTGGACATCCTTCTGGAGTCCGGTGCGGGACGCTGTCACCGTCAACGGCAAGGTCCGGGCCGCACCGGCGGTGCTCGACTCCCTGGCCGTCGTCTACAACAAGAAGCTGTTCCGGCAGGCCGGGGTCACCTTCCCGAAGGCGGGCTGGACCTGGGACGAATTCGTGGACACGGCAAGGAACTTGACCGACTCCGGCCGGGGCGTCTTCGGCACGGGCTGGCCCGGGACGGGCGACGAGGACACCGTCTGGCGGCTGTGGCCGATGATCTGGGACCTGGGCGGGGACGTCGTCGACGACGACGGCAAGCGCATCGGCTTCGCCGACCAGGGCGTACGGGCGCTGGAGACCCTCGCCCGGCTGACCCGCGACAAGAGTGTGTACGTCGACCCGAAACCCGGCGGCGAGCAGATGTACCAGGTCTTCCTGGGCGGCCGTATGGCCATGGTCGCGACCGGGCCCTGGCAGCTCCCTGACATCATCACCGCCGAGATCGACTACGACGTGGTGCCACTGCCGACCTACAGCGGCCGGCCGGTCACCATCTCGGGCCCCGACACCTGGACCGTCTTCGACAACGGCTCCGCCCGCTCGCGCGCCGCCGTGGAGTTCGTGCGCTGGATGATGCAGCCGGCCCAGGACGTGCGCTGGGGAATCTCGGCGGGCAGCCTCCCGCTCAGCTCGGCCACCGCACGTCGGCCGGAGTGGCGCCGGCACTCCGAACGGACCACGGGTCTCAAGGTGTTCACCGACGTCTTGGGCTCCGCCCGGGTGCGGCCCGTGCACGCGGCGTACCCGCAGATCTCGCAGGCGTTGGGGGAGGCGATCATCTCCGTGCTGCTGGGCAAGGCCTCGCCTTCCCGCGCCCTGCGCCGGTGCGCCGACACGGCGGACGCGGCCCTGCTCATTCCCCGGTGACCTCAGTTTCCCGTGCGACTTCCAGGTGAGGGAGGCCGACATGTCCACTCTGCCCCGCGCCATCACGCTCCCGCCGGGGGCCGCGGTGTCCCCGGCCGCCGCGCGGCGCGCCGCCCGCCGTCGTGCCCGGCGCGAGACGACCACCGCCTGGGGGTTCATCAGCCCGGCGGTCGTTGTCATCCTCGGTCTGAGCATCGTGCCGGTCGTCTGGTCGCTGCTGCTCTCCTTCCGGGCCGATGACCTGGTCACACCGGGCCGCTGGGTCGGCCTCGACAACTACCGGGCACTCGTCCAGGACCCCAACTTCCATACGGCCGTGGGCAATACGCTGCTGTACACGGCCCTGTACGTACCGCTCAGCCTGCTCGGCGGACTGGCGCTCGCTCTGGCACTCAACCGCCGTATCCGGGGCATCGGCCTCTACCGGACACTCATCTTCGTTCCTTTCGTGGTGTCGGCGACGGCCCAGGGCGTACTGTTCTCGTTCATCCTCGACCCGGAGTTCGGGGTGGCGAACTCGCTGCTGCACGAGCTGGGCGTCTCGCCGCAGGGATTTCTGACCGACCCGGACCAGGCGATCTACCTGCTGGTGCTCATCTCGCTGTGGAGCGGGGTCGGCTTCTGCGTCGTCGTCTATCTGGCCGCGCTCCAGGACGTGCCGCCCGAACTCGTCGAGTCCGCACGGATCGACGGCGCGGGCCGCTGGCGGGTCCTGCGCCACATCACCCTGCCGTCCCTCACGCCGGTGACGGTCTTCCTGCTTCTGTGGCAGCTGATCACGGCGCTCCAGGTGTTCGACCTGATCTATGTGACGACCAAGGGCGGGCCCCTCGGCTCGACCACCGTCGTCGTCTACTTCGTCTGGCAGCAGGCGTTCCAGACGTTCACGGCCGGCTACGGGGCCGCGGCGGCGTACGTCCTCACGGTGGCGCTGCTCGTGGCGGGCGGCGCGCTGCATGTCGTACGGCGTCGGCAGGAACGTACGGATGGAGCGGGCCGATGAGTACGCCGGTCACGTCGAGCAAGCCGGTCGCCTCGCGGCGGTTCAGCGGCTGGCATCTGCTGCTGGCGCCCCTGGCACTCTGCTTCGCGCTCCCTCTGGTGTGGCTGGTGCTGAGCTCGGTGATGAGCAACGCGGAGATCAACCGGTTTCCGCCGGCGCTGTGGCCCAAGGGCGTCGACCTGGGCGGTTACCGCTATGTGCTCGGGAACGCCATGTTCCCGCGCTGGTTCGCCAATTCGTTCGTCGTCGCGGCTGTCGCTGTGGTGTCGAACCTGCTGTTCGGGGCGCTGGGCGGCTACGCGTTCGCGCGGCTGCGGTTCGCCGGGTCTCGGATGCTGCTGGGGCTGATGCTGGCGACGATGGTGATCCCGTTCCAGCTGACGATGATTCCGACTTTCCTGGTGATGAAGGAACTGGGGTTGATCGACACGCTCGGCGCGCTGATCGTGCCGTCACTCGTCACTCCGTTCGCCGTCTTCCTGTTCCGGCAGTTCTTCCTCGCCCTGCCCAGGGAGATGGAGGAGGCCGCCTGGATCGACGGGTGTTCGCGGCTGCGGGTGCTCTTCTCGATCGTGCTGCCGCTGGCCCGGCCCGCGCTGGCCACGGTCGCGGTGCTGACGTTCCTGACCACCTGGAACGACCTGTCATGGCCGCTCATCGCGATCAACCATGACACGCAGTACACGCTGCAGCTGGGGCTGACGACGTTCCAGGGGCAGCACCACACGCGGTGGTCGGCGGTGATGGCGGGCAATGTGATCACCGTGCTGCCGGTACTGGTGGCGTTCCTGCTGGCGCAGAAGACCTTTGTCCAGTCGCTCACGTCGAGCGGGTTGAAGGGATAGGCCGCCGTGACCGCCACGACCTTGTGCGAGGACTCCTTCGATCTTCTGGTGATCGGCGACGCCAATCCGGACGTCGTGGTCGGCCCTGTGCCGTCCGTGCTCGCCTTCGGGCAGCGTGAACAGCTCGTCGAGCACGCCGGGTTGGTGCTCGGTGGATCTGCGGCGATCATGGCGTGCGGCGCCGCGCGGCTCGGGCTGCGAGTCGCGTTCGCGGGCCGGGTCGGCGCCGATCCCGCCGGTGCCTTCGTACGGGACGCGCTGGCCGCACGTGGGGTGAACGTCGATTTCCTGGTCACGGATCCCCACCTCCCCACACCCCTCACCACCGTTCTCACGACCGAGGACGGAGACCGGGCCGTCCTCACCGCACCCGGTTGTCTGGCGGCGACCGGCGCCGACGACGTGCCGAGGGACCTGCTGGCCGCCACCCGTCATGTGCACGCGGCGTCGTTCTTCCTGATGCCCCGTCTGGCACGCTCCCTGAGCGGGGTGTTCGCGCTGGCGCAGGAGCTCGGCGCGACCACGTCACTGGACACCAACGACGATCCCGCCGGCCGTTGGGAGCGTGACCTCCTCGACCCTGTCCTGAAGGTCACCGACATCCTGCTGCCGAACGCCGCCGAAGCCCTCGCGCTCGCCGGAGAACCTCAACTCGCCTTCGCGGCCGCTTCATTGGCCCGCCGAGGTCCCCTGGTCGTGGTCAAGGACGGCGAGAACGGCGCCCTCGCCGACGACGGAGTACGCACACTGACCACCGGCGCCGTACCGGTCGAGCCCGTCGACACCGTCGGCGCGGGCGACAGTTTCGACGCGGGATTCGTCGCCGCGACCCTGCGGGGCCTCGACCTTCGGTCCTCGGTCGCGGTCGGCGTGGCCTGCGGTTCGCTGTCGACGCGGCGTCACGGCGGTACGGCGGCGCAGCCCACCTGGGACGAAGCCCGCGCCGCGGCCGCGCACACCTCTGACACGTCGGGCGCTTCAGCCATCTCTGACACGTCGGGCGCTTCAACCACCTCTGACACCACCAACACGTCAGGCGCTTCAGCCACCTCTGAGACCACCGACACCACTGGCATGGGGAGCCGCTCATGAACGACACCACGACCGCGAAGATCGCCTTCATCGGAGCCGGGAGTGTGGTGTTCACGCGGGGACTGCTCGCCGACCTGTTCACGTCTCCCGAACTCGCCCACGCGCGGATCGCCCTGCACGACATCGATCCGGAGCGGCTCGCGACGGCGGAGGGCGCCGCCCGCCACATCGCCACCGCACGCGGGGCCAAACCCACAATCACCGCCGATCTCGACCGGCGTGCGGCCCTGGAGGGCGCTGACTTCGTCATCAACATCATCCAGGTCGGCATGAACGAGGCCACCCGCACCGACTTCGACATCCCGGCCCGCTACGGCCTGCGCCAGACCATCGGCGACACGCTCGGCATCGGCGGCATCTTCCGCGCGCTGCGCACCTTCCCCGTGCTGCGCGCGCTTGCCGCGGACATGGCCGAACTCTGCCCGGACGCCCTGCTGTTGAACTACACCAACCCGATGGCGATGAACGTCCTCTATCTCAGCCGCATCGCCCCCGACCTGCGCGTGGCGGGCCTGTGCCACTCGGTGTACTGGACCATGCACGACCTGGCCCACCTCGTCGGCGTCCCGTTCGAAGAGGTGAACTACCTGGCCGCCGGGGTCAACCACCAGGCCTGGGTCCTGCGCTTCGAGCGTGCGGGACAGGACCTCTATCCGCTGCTGGACGAGGCGATCGCCAAGGACCCCGGGCTGTCGCGCCGGGTCCGCGTGGACATGTACCGCCGCCTCGGCCACTACCCGACCGAGACCAGCGAGCACTCCTCCGAGTACGTCCCCTGGTACCTCCACCACGACAGCGAGATCGAACGCCTCCGGCTCCCGGTGGGCGCGTACTTGGAGATCACCGAGGAGAACACGGCGAGCTACGAGCGCACCCGCGAGGCCCTGGCCACGGGCGCGCCCCTCCCCGTCGAGGGCACCCTGGAGTACGCCCCCCAGATCATCCACAGCATCCTCACCGGCACGCCGCGCACGATCTACGGCAATGTCCCCAACCGCGGTCTCATCGACAACCTCCCCACGGACGCGGTCGTCGAAGTCCCCTGCCTGACCGACGCGCTCGGCGTCCAGCCGACCCGCGTCGGGGCGCTTCCACCGCAATGCGCGGCCCTCAACAGCGCGTACATCGCCGTCAACGACCTCGTGGTCCGCGCCGCCACCGACCACGAACCACGCCACATCCGCCACGCCGCGATGGCCGACCCCGCGACGGCTGCCGCCCTTCCGGTCGAACGCATCTGGGACCTGTGCGACGACCTCGTACGCGCCCACGGGCAACTCCTCCAGCCGGAGCTGCGGGCGGAGCTGGGCCACTGACAGCGGAGCGCCCCGGGCGGCGCTCGGCTTGGCAACCCATCCATCCGCCGATCCGGGCAGCGCCCGCCACCGAGGCGGCGACGATCGCGCCTCCTCACAAGAGGGCCCATCCGCGCAGCGCGCGCGGCGGGCGAGGCGCGGCGCAACGGCGGGCCGGGGCGCGGAGCGGCAGTCGGCCCGACGCTGACCAAGGGGTGAGCGGCTAGAGAATGATGATCACGACGCTGCTGTTGAAGCGGTGATCGAAGCGGTGATCGAAGCGGTGGTCGAAGCGGTGGTCGAAGCGGTGGTCGAAGCGGTCGAAGCGGTGGTCGAAGCGGAACCCACCGTGGTCGCAGCGCCAGTCGTTGCGGTCGAAGCACCCGTTGGTGGTCACTTGAGCGTGGACGGCAGGGGCTGCTGCCGCGGCCGTGCCTGCTGCACCGATCGCAGCGCCGCCGGCCATCAGAATGCTGACTGCGGACGCAGCGACGAAACGCCTCGCGGAGTGTGCTCGCATGACGGATACACCTTCCTTCCCTCGTCTCGCGCGACTCTCGGCGGCACGAGATGGATGGCCGCAGCCCCGAGGGGGGCGGCACGGTCGTAGGCGTCGTCGGCCCGTGCATTCGAGGAGCACGTCTCGCATCCAGGATCCCCGCCACACGGGAACCAGCCGACGACAGGCTTACGCCCAGGTTGCGCACCTACTTTCAGTACGTCGGCGGAACCCTTTTGGATTGGCGCTTGGGCGGGAAAACCAGGCATCGTCGCTGCCTGTGGGCGGACCTCAGCCGATCCGTGCCACGCTGTCACCGTCGCCTGCCACGCTGTCACCGCCACATGCCACCATGACGCGCCGCAAAGGGAGGCAGGGGCGACGTCGCCCGTGAGACACCACCCGAGCCGGGCGGACCAGCTCGACGCGACGATGCCGATCGGCGGCGCGTTCGGCCTTGGCGGGCCGGGACGAGGTCGTGGCCGCGGTCCGCGGGCCGCCGAGCAGTCCGAAAGCTGGGCAGAGGCCCGTTCGTGGCCACCCAGGTGTGGGGCTACGGCGGTACGGGCTACGGCCAGTACCGCACGCGGCGGGTACTCTCACAGCCGGGCGCCGAAGCCGTCCTCACTGAGGCGGTGTCCCTGCTCCTGGATGAGGGCGCGATCGCGGTCTACGCATCGCTGAACGCGCTGGGTGGTCTCGGGCCGGCATTCCTCCGCAGCCCCGGTGATCAGCGGAAGAGGTTCAGCTTCTAACGAGTGAATCCAGCCGTTCGGTGAGTGGCGTCCGATGCGACAGCGGGAAGCCCATTGTGCATACCGGACAAGCGATGGGCAGGGAGCGTCCCGATGCCGAAATTCCTCATCCAGGCCACGTACACGCCCGAGGGCACCAAGGGGCTGCTCAAGGAAGGCGCGAGTGGCCGCCGCAGCGCCGTCGACCAAGTCGTCACCGGCCTCGGCGGCAAGGTCGAAGCCATGTACTTCGCCTTCGGAGCGGACGACATCATCCTCATCGTCGACTTTCCCGACCCGGTCTCCATGGCCGCCGTGAGCCTCACCGTCAAGGCCAGCGGCGCCCTCCACACCCGGGCCACCCCTCTTCTCACCCTCGACGAGATCGACGAGGCCGCCCGCCGGCAGGTCGCCTTCCGCGCCCCCGGCATGTAAACACGCACGTTGTGCGCGAGACGTAGCGCGATTGTCGAGGTCCGGATCGGATTACTTTCCTCGGTGATCAGCTGCCGCTTGCCAGTCCAGCTAGAGGCCCGTCAGCGCCTCACCGGAGCGAGGCGCGCGGCGCTGGTCGAGCCAGAAGACGTAGCCGCGTAGATACTGCTCCGGTCCGTCGTCGATGTAGGGCACGAAATCCAGATGGCCCTGGGCAGCGTCGTGATAGTGACCCTGAAACTGGGTGGATCCGCTGCTTCCCCATGCGGGGTGCGTGTCGGCGCCCCAGTCTGCCGCGATGGCCAGGCCCCACTCCCGGCCGAGCCCTCGGTTGGCAACGTCAATTCGGCCTGGCGTCATGCGGTACAGCGCGGGAGTACAGCAACCCCAGCAACTCCGGTCGGTTCAGGAGCTCCACACCCTCGCCCTCGCACAAGGGGCATCGAATCGCGTGCGAGCCACTCTCACCGACGACTTTCCCGACAGCCGGCAGCGTGTAGCGAACCTGAGGGTAGGGCTGCGCATCGTCATCGTCATCGCCGTCCGTCGTTTCCCAGATGCCGACCACGAGACCTGCCGTTCGTATGCCAGGTAGGCGGATGCCCTGCACGCGCCGGGCTTCGCGCGGCAAGCCCACACTCAGCGCCGCGAACAGGACGCCGAGCAACATCCCCACCACGAACTCCCCCACGCGAGAACCTTGGAACTCGGAGTGCTTCGCCGCCTGATGCTGCGCGTCATCGGGCCGCGCCGTGGCCTTGGGGTCGGCAACAACCATGCGTTGCCCAGCCTGGGGCAGAGGCTGCGGACCACTTGGCGCCGGGCCTCGTCGCTGGACCAAGACCGCACCTCAGCGAGTCACGGTCGCGAGACCCACCACAGCAATCACGACGCCCGCGATCCCGAACGCGATCCTCATGCGCTCAGGGGTCTTCCACCGGAACTTCCCGGGATCACTGACCACGTCCCACCAGCCCCACACCCACGAGGCGAGGTTGCGGTAGTTGCAGGCCACCACGATCAAGACACTCCCCGCGAGCAGTTCGAGCACTCCACGAAGAACCACGCCGTTTCCTTCACCCGCCCCGCGACCAGCGTCGCCATCGCGGCATTCTCGCAGAGGGCGCCGAACGGTGCCCGCACCTGATTCGCTCCATAGACCGCTCTGTACAGTGCGTGGCAGGGGGGCGACGTGGTTGATCAGGACTGGGACGAAGACACCCAGTATCAGCGGGCCGTGGGGCGAGCGCGGCTCATGGTGGCGGTCGCCTTGTGTTGTTCGTTGGTGGTAGCAGGGTTCGTTGTCGTCGCCGTCTTCGGCGTGGGCGTCTTCGTGGCTCTTGTGAATATCCTCAGCAAATAGCTCACGGTCGTTCACCGAGGTCAACACCCTGACAGGCCGCGAATGATCGCAGCTGCCCAAGTTGAGGACTCTGGACCAACTCAGCTCTTCGACGAAGTCTGGCAGGGACGCACCAGCAGAAGGTCCGTGGCATCCATGACTGACCTCAACGACACCGGATGAGGGTGTACCCGTGCACCCTCATCCGGTTGTCGGGGCGGCAGGCAGCCACGCATCGCGGCCCCCGGTAATCAGTAGTGACAGAGCAGGTCGACGACGACGGCTTCGGCAGGCAGGCCGTCGAGATAGTCGTTGGCCTGCGCCCAGTAGCCGTCGCTGTCCGCGTCCGTCCACACGCCGTCGAGGGTGACCAGGGCAAAGCCGGGCACGGCGCACTGGACCGACGACCGTCGAGCCTCCTCGTGCTCCTGCGCGAAGTACGCGAC
Source organism: Streptomyces albiflavescens (assembly GCF_014645835.1). Classification (GTDB taxonomy): domain Bacteria; phylum Actinomycetota; class Actinomycetes; order Streptomycetales; family Streptomycetaceae; genus Streptomyces; species Streptomyces albiflavescens. The sequence continues at coordinate 50,921 of NZ_BMMM01000005.1, read as the reverse complement.
CGGGTCATTGAGCAGGAACGACATGTCGAAGTGCGGTTCGCCCGAGACGGCCCGCTGCGCCACGTCCTGCACCAGCGGCTGGGCCAGATGCTCTCTCTTGGCGTCTGCCAGGGAGTAGCCACCGGGATCGGACTCGTGGCGGGCGACGAAGTCGGACAGCGGGCGGGCCGGCGGATGCAGCGCGGTCAGTTCCTCCCAGGCGGCGAGCCTGGCGTCATGCTGTGTCGCCGCTCGCCGCCGCATAGCGTCGAAATCGAGCAGGCTCCGAGGTCCGCCATAGCATTCCAGCGGCCCGAGGGCATCGAGCTCGGCCTTCCTGCGGGGGACGGTGGAGGCCGTGACGAGCCTGCGGTCGCCGTCGTGCGCGGGCAGAGCGAGGTAGGGGCTCTCCGCAGCGGAGTGGATGACCCACCAGTCCCACTGGCCGACCGGGTTCCAGTCGTCGGTGAGGTTGGCGTCGTACGGCGCCATGACGGCCGCTATCGCTTCCGGAAGCTTCCGTGGCTTGGTCGACGGCAGGCACACCGTGACGAAGAACTTGCTCATACGCGGAATCGTAGAGCCGGGGTTTCGTCCGAGACCCGGCGCCCGCCAACTCGCCTCGGGATCCGATTGCCGGGGCGCACCTGGCGTCGTGTCGAATCCCTGCTGAACTCAGCACGTTTTCCAGCCGATGCGCTGGACTGGTCACGGGCCTGCGCGAATAGACGTCACGCAGACTCTGGCCCTGATCGACGGCAAACCACCCATGGCCGGTAAGCCCGGGAGGCCCCGCCGTCGGCTCATCGGCAGGATGCGGCGCCTGCGCGGTTCGCGGCGGTTGGGGTTGCCGTCGTATCCCTTGTCGCCCGGTATGTCATCCGCTGAGTAGGGCACTTCGACCTGTACGAGGTCCTCGACTCCGTCGCCTGCGGCCTCATCTGCCGGAGACCCTTCACAAGGGTCCGATCCTTATCACTCACGAGCTGCCAGGAAAGAAGGGCCTCCGTCTGCTCCGGCCCAGAGAAGTCTCCAGTGCGGTGACCGCACACTGTCCCCAGGGCGCGAGGCCGTGATCAAAAGGTGGGCGTGACTCCTGTCGGCCGCGATACGGTCCTGCCATGTCCCGATCAGCCGAGATTGGCTTCTCCCGGTCCCCCGTCACCGCGGACGACCTCGACCTTGCCGTGCAACTCGCCGTGGCAACCCTTCGCGAGGCGCCCCCGGTCGCGTGGGACGGCAAGGCCGGTTCGCTGGAATGGGACTGCTGGGAGACCGTCGAGCACCTCAGCGACGACCTCTTCGCGTACGCCGCGCAACTGGGTCCCAAAACACCGCCCTTGGACAGCGAGGTGCCGTTCGTCTGGGAGAGCCGACGCCCCGGCGGCCCGGCGAACGCCATTCACGCGAACCGTGAGGCGGGGCCCGCCGGCCTGTTGCAGGTGCTGGAGGCCAGCGGCGCACTGCTGGTCGCCATGGTGCGCACGACGCCCCCGCAGACCCGCGCCCACCACGCCTTCGGCATATCCGATCCCGAGGGCTTCGCCGCGATGGGAATCGTGGAGACCCTGGTACACACGCACGACCTGGCGCAAGGGCTGGGGCTCGCCTGGAGCCCACCCGCCGATCTGTGCGCGCGCGTGCTCGCCCGGCTGTTTCCGGACGCACCGGAATCCACGGATTCCTGGCCCACCCTGCTGTGGACCACCGGTCGAACCGAACTGCCCGGACGCCCTCGTCTCACCACATGGCGCTGGCACGGAACACCCCGAACCCAGCACTAGATCTGCGGGACGTCCTTGACGAACACGATCCCGTCGTTTCCGGCCAGGTGTGCCGGGTCGAGCGGGGAGTAGCCGAAATACGGGGACACGCGGGGCGCGGGCCGCGTTTCGCCAAGGGCGGTGGCCAGCCGCGGGGCGTCGATGACGCAGCGGTCCTCCGGGAGCGCGTACAGGAGCCCTTCGACGGTGTCCGGGGGCGGGATGTCCACTCCCTGGTGCCGGATCGTGCCGAGGGCCGTGGCCACGAAGGCGTACTCTTCGCCGAGCTGGGCGCTCACCAGCGCACCGGCGCTCCACCACTCCACCGGCCCCTCCCACATCTGCATCGTGCTCTTCTCCCGCTGGAGATGGGAGTTGTGGGCGTGGATGAGTGCCGGGCCCCGAGCCGCGACGGCAAGGAGGTTGTGAGCCATCATCACATCCCGCAGCGCGCACAGCCGCGTCATGCGGGCCGGTGAGGTGTCGGCCATCCAGTAGTGGTAGCGCAGCAGGCCGGTCGCGGTGCGCCCGTACAGGCGCACCCGGTCCCAGTCGTCCCGCGGGGTCTCCGCGAGCAGGTGCGGCGTCTGTGCGTCGAGCAGCGCCACCAGATCGTCGGCGAGCAGCCGCAACTCCCCGGCCTCGGCCGACTGCCCCACGGACTGGGCCGGGTCCATCATTGCGGCGGGATTGGTCCACCGGTCGTCGGTGCCAAGCAGGCGGTCGAGCGATTCCCCGGTGCAGGGGAGCAGGTCCGTGTCCACCTGGGCCGCGAGGTAGCTGTGGAGTGCGGTGAGGGCCTGCCGGGGGCTCGCGGCGCCGGTGATCTCCAGCGGGCCGTCGAAACCGGCGAAGCGGAGCCGCTCGGACGCGGGCCGGCCTTCGTTGTAGGCCCGCATCCAGCGCACGAGCTCGCGGTTGGCCGCGGAGGTGCCCCAGCCGTGGCTGAACCCTTGCTGCATGACCTCGTCGAGGGTGCCCACGCCCGAGGTGACGTGGTCGTCCACGACGAGGCCCATCATGCAGTCGCTCTCGATCGCGATCGTCCGGTAGCCCTCCTGCTCGACGAGCTGCCGGAAGAGCTCGTTGCGCAGGTCGAGCAGAGTGTCCTCGCCGTGGGTGGGTTCGCCCAGGGCCAGCAGCCGGGGCCGGGCCCGGAGCAGCCTCATGACGGCGGCAGCCTCGACTGCATGGGCGGTGTCCGTGATGTCAGTAGCCATACATTCAACGGTATCGTTGAACCTACGGTTGAAACTTTTCCGCGATATCGCCGCGATATCGTCAGTTCCATGCGGCGAAACCTTCAAAACGGCGAGCGACTCAGGCCGATTGATCTGGCGCGCGGGCACGGTCTGTCCACGCAGGCGATCAGGAACTACGAGGAGGCCGGCATCCTTCCGGCCGCCGGTCGCACACCCCACGGCTACCGCACCTATACCTCGCTGCACGAGGGGGCCCTGCGCGCGTTTCTTGCCCTGGTCCCCGGCCACGGCCACCAGACGGCGACGTCGATCATGCGGGCCGTGAACCAGGGCGCGGTCGATGAGGTGTTCCGCCTCATCGACGAGAGCCACGCCCAGCTCCTCGAGGACCGGCGGACCCTCCAGGCCGTGGAGAGCGCACTCCGCGACCTGGACCCCACCACGGCGCCCGAGCCAGCCGCGGTGTCCGGTCCCGGCGGCACGTTCATCGGGCCGCTGGCAGGGAAGCTCGGCATCCGGCCCGCGACGCTGCGCAAATGGGAGCGCGCCGGGCTGGTGAGCCCGCGCCGCGACCCGCAGACCGGGTACCGCGTCTACGACGAGGCCGACGTACGGGACGCCCGGCTGGCCCACCAGCTCAGGCGGGGCGGCTACCTGCTGGAGCAGATCGCCCCGCTGATCGCCCAGGTGCGGGCGGCCGGCGGGCTGGAGCCGCTGGAGGCCGCACTGTTCGACTGGCACGGTCGGCTGTCCGCCCGCGGGCGGGCGATGCTGACCGGGGCCGCAGAGCTGGAGGCGTACCTCCGCGAGCGCGGATGAGATTTCGGCCGTCAGCCGAAGAGAGACTCTCATGACAGACACACCTGGGCGCGCGATGGGCACCAGATGTGTGACGCGCACCGGCTATCAGTGCAGGTCACAGCGTATGCGGGTCACCTGCCGGGATCCAGCCGGAGGGCGAGGTCGTGGGCGCTGGCGCTGGTGAGGTCCCCGACGAAGGCCCCGACGATTTCGAGACGGCCGCCGGTGATCGAGGAGGTCACGAAGGGGTTGCCCCAGAGCTTGCCGTCGATGACGATGGCGAACCCGTTGCGCGGGGACGGGGCCGCGGCGATGGAGCCGGTGAGGGTGGCGAAACGGGTCCGGTCGGCGGGGCTGAGGGTCACCTCGACCTGCCAGGTACCGTCGATGGTGCTCTTCTCAGCCTTCGCGGAGGTGACACGGACGTCGGTCATGCCCCTGGCCCGGTCGGCGTGGACGCAGAACGCCGGGTGGGTCGCGCTCGCGTGCACGGTGTAGCCGCCGCCACCACGGGTGCAGGCGTGCTCCGTGGACGAGGTGACCGGCAGGATGGAGATCAGGGCCGCCTTCTCGGTGTTCCCAGCTCCCCCCGCGGCGGGCTGAACTACGTGCGCGTGCTGGGTCGCGCCGTCCGCGATGGCCACCCAGGCGGTGGCGACCACCGCGGCGGCGGCGATGCCGACCCCGGCGCGGGCCAGCCGCTGCCGCCGCCGGGCGACCTGCAACGCGCCGTCGGCCAGTCCGACCAGATAGGGAGCGGCGGCATGACCGCCGTTCTCCCGGACATGGGCGTGCAAGGCATCGTGCAGCAACGTTTCGTGCAGCGGGTGTTCGGTCGAGTCGTTCATGCGATGACGCCCCTTCCGGAGGCAGTGGAGGAGGAGGCGGCCGACGGCCCTGGCTCGGCCAAGGAGTTGCGGAGGGAGGCGAGGGCCTTGTGGGTCTGGCTGCGGACCGTCCCCTGGGCGACACCCAGAATCGCGGCGATCTCGGTGTCCGGCCGGTCCTCGAAGTAGCGCAGCACGATCACCGCGCGCTGGCGCTTGGGCAGCCGTCGCAGCGCGGCCATGATGTCCTGCCGCTGGACCACGGTGTCGGCCCAGTCGGCGCCCTGCGCGGACGGCTGGTCCGGCAGGGTGTCGGTGACCATCTCCCGTCCCCAGCTGAGCAGTCGGAAACGGTCCACCTGGGCGTGGTAGATCGCCCGGCGCACATAGATCTCCGGCTGCTGCCGGTCGCGCAGCTGCGACCAACGCCGAGCGGTGGAGGCAAGCGCGGTCTGGAGCAGGTCGCGACCCTGCTCCCAGTCCCCGGTCAGCAGGTAGGCCGTGTGCAGCAGCGATCTCGACCGCGCCGCCACGAACTCGCGGAACTCGCGTTCCTCGTCGGCATTCAATGTGCCCTCCCTCGTTCCCCCGTAAAGACGGGTACGGAAGAGGGTTCGACTGCCCTGCCGGTCAGACTTTCTCGATCACGACGCTGCCAGGCTCCTCGCGCGGAGCCTCGTGGCGGTTCATGCGGTCTGGTCCTGTCGCTCGACCGGGAGGGCCGACCGCCCGACCTCCCCGCTCCGCCCCTGCCACACCTCGCCGGCCGACAGGCCACCCGCCAGCCGGGTCAACGATGCCGGCCACCACGCTTGGAGGGCAGGGGGCGGTCACCACCGTTCGTTCGGGGCGCAGGGCGGTCGCCACCGCTCATTCGGGGCCGGCGGCGCTGCCAGAGGCGGATCACGAGGTGGGTGCCGACAGCAGCCGGGACGAGGACACCGGCGATCCATGTCGTGCGCAGCCGGATGTCGGTCCAGGAGAGTGCTGTTTCCCACCCGTGAGGCAGGCCCATGAGAACCATCGAGGTCAGGAGCGAGAGGGCAGCCGACCACACCACGGCGGCAGCCAGGTAGGCGATCCATCCGGGGACGCGGCCCTCACGTCTCATCAGCAACCGGAAGGCGAGAGCGAACGCTGGTCTCACGGAACACGCGGCGGACTACGACGCGTTGTGCTGTGTGTTGCTGTCCCCGACCGGCATCCCCTGGGCGCCGCGGGCGTCCATGATGATGTGCCCCGTGCGGCGCTCCGCGCGGAGCACGGAGCGGGCCGCCGCGAGGATCTCCTCGTCCGTCTCCACCCCGGAACCGGTCAGCACCTGGAGCAGCCGAGTCCGCCACACGTCGGGGTCCGTCTCGTACGCGTCCAGCACCCGTACGCCGTAACCGCCGCCCCCACTGTTGCCGCCACCCCCGGCCAGCCTCCGGCGGACCGCCTCTCTCAGCCCGGCGTAGAGGTCGTGGACGGTTCCGCGCGCGGAGTCCGTGAGTCCGGCCGCCGCCCCTGAGGCAAACGCGGTGGCCACCAACTCCACTTCGGTCACTGGGACTCCCTTCAGTTGTGCGGGTTGTGCAATCTCGTGTCCGTCACCATGGCCGGAGGTGCTGCAATGCTGATGAAATTCCGATGATGTACGGGAACGGAGGCTTCGCGGTGGACGGGGGAACTCCTCAGGGGCTTCGGATCGAGTTACTCGGACCGCTCCGGGCCTGGCGTGGCGGAACGCCGCTGGACCTGGGGCCGGTTCGGCGACAGGCCGTATTCGCCGCGCTGGTGCTGCGCGCGGACACTCAGGTGAGCCATGAGCAGTTGCTCGACGACCTGTGGGACGGACAGCTGCCGGCATCGGGTCACAAGGTCCTGCCGAGCCACATTCATCCCCTGCGCAAGGCACTTGACGTGGCGAGTGCCGGGCCGACGGAGTCGGTGATCCGCAGCGGCAAGGGCTGGTACCGCTTCGTCGGCCACAGGGTCCGGCTCGATGCGACCGAACTGGACGAACGGGCCGCCGAGGCACGGCACGCGAAGGTGTCCGGCGACGTGACCACCGCGATGGACCGGTTCTCCGAGGCGCTCGCCCTGTTTCGTGGCGAGCCCCTGGCCGGCCTGCCGGGACGCCGCGCACAGGCGGAGCGGCAGCGGCTGCTGGAGCGCAGGCTCTCGCTGCGGTTGGAAAGGCTCGAGTGTCTGGTTCTGCTCGGCCGGTCGGCCGACACGCTGGACGAGCTCGCCGAGCTGTCCGCGTCCGATCCCCTCAACGAGTCGGTGCTGGCACTGCGTATGCGCGCCCTGTACGCCGGCGGACGCCAGGCAGAAGCCCTGAACTCCTATCAGGACATGCGGGAGCGCCTGTGTGACGAACTCGGCGTCGATCCCGGTGAAGAACTCCGCCAGACGTACGACGCGGTGTTGCACCAGGACGACGAACGCCTCCTTGGTCCGGCCTGGGCCACGGCTCGCTCCGCCGCGTCTCCCGCCCAGCCCCCTCCCCGTCGCGCGGTCAATGACCTGCCGGGAGACGCCGGCCACCTGATCGGTCGGGGGGCCGAGCTGGCGCAGCTGATCGCGCCTTCCGCACCCGGATCCGTGTCGATCGTGACAGTGGACGGCACGGCCGGAGTCGGCAAGACCGCGCTGGTCGTGCGCGCGGCCCGTGAGCTCAGCGCGCAGTACCCGGACGGCTGCCTGTTCGTGGACCTGCGCGCGCACAGCACGCAGCGGCGGCAATCGCCGGAGCAGGCGCTGCAGCGCCTGCTCCGGTCACTCGGCGCGGCCACAGGTGAATTGCCGAGCGACCTCGATGAACTCACCGCCGCCTGGCGCGCGGCAACCAGCCCGCTACGGCTGCTCCTCGTGCTGGACGACGCCCTGGACGCCGACCAGATACGACCGTTGCTGCCCGCGGGAGCGGGAAGCAGGGTGCTCGTGGCCGGCCGACGACGACTGGCCGAACTGGACGCCGACCGACGGATCACCCTGGAACCCCTGGCGAGCGACGATGCGGTGTCCCTGCTCAGGCACATCATCGGAGAGGACCGCGCGGGCAAGGAGCCGGAGGCTACGCATCAGCTGGCCGGGCTGTGCGACGGGCTGCCGCTGGCACTGCGCATCGCCGGGTCGCGGCTGCAGAACCGAAGTACCTGGACGGTGGAGTACCTGGTGGACCGCATGGCGGGCGATGAGCACCGGCTCGGCGAACTGAGCGTCGGTGATCGCAGCGTGGAGGCGGCCTTCCGCCTGTCGTACGACCAGCTCGCTCCCGAACAGCAGCGCGGTTTCCGCGCCCTGGGCCTGGCACCGACTGTCGAGTTCGACGTGCTGACGCCGGCGACCATGCTCGGCCGGCCGCCGTACGACACCGAGCAGATACTGGAGAGCCTGGTCGACACGAGTCTGGTGCAAGAGCCGCGTCCGGGCCGTTTCCGGTTGCACGACCTGGTCCGCGTGCACGCACGACGCATCGCGGAAGCCGCGACCGCCGAAGCCGTCGCCGCACGCACGGCCGCGCTCCGTCTCTACCTGGACGCGGCGCGGATCACCAGTGACTGGGGCCCCGTCGGGTTCCCCACCGGACCCCAACCCGCCGAAGCGCCCTTCGAGGACTGGCAGGACGCGGAGAGCTGGCTGGACGCGGCGGGAAACGAGCTCGTCGACGTCGTCGGGTACGCCGCGGCCATCGGCGAAGCCGACTACGCCTGCTGGATTGCCGAGGCACTGTGTGACTACTTCGTACGGCAGGGCCGCTACCACGAGTCCCAGATGGCCCTGGAAATCGCACTCGCGCATGTGGACGAGGCCACCGACCGGCGGATGGCCGCCGCATTGCGGAACTGCCTGGGCTACACCGGCATACTCCAACGCCGGTACAGGCAGGCCCGCAGCTTCCTCACCGAGGCACTGGACCTCAATCGGAGCCGCCGCGACCCGGGCGAAGAGGCCCGGGCTCTGACCGGGCTGGGGGCCCTCGCCCTGAGTGTGGGCGAGGGCGACCGGGCCATTTCCCATCTCACCGCGGCGGTGGACCTGTCCCGGCGGCTGCATGACGACTGGCTCGCCTGGACGGGCTGCGTCACCCTCGGCCTCGCTCACTATTACGGGGGGCGGAACGAGGAGGCGCTGGCCTGCTTCGCCGACGCCCGTACCCACGCCGAGACGCGCGGCAGACCCCGCATGCTCGGCAGGGTCCTGAGCTGCGCCGCCGACGTCCACCTCCGCCTCGGCGCCCACGGTGAGGCCGAGAGTCTGCTGCGCCAAGCGGTCCAACTCGCCCAACAGGTCGGGGACATCTTCCTGTGCGCGCGCAGCCTGACCCGGCTCGGCACGGCAGAACAAGGCGAGGGAAATGCGACCGCGGCCCTAGCCCTCCATCACCAGGCCCTTCTTCAGCACCAGTTGCTGAACCCGCTCACCGACCCCAGCTACGACTGGCTGGAAATGGACATCCGTAGCCGCCTGGGCCGCGCCTACTTGGCGGCAGGCCGCCTCCGCGATGCGAGCGAGCAGTTCCAGGCCGTGCTCGACGTGCACAGCGCCCGTGCGCACCGCGCTGACCGTGCTCTTGGCGACTGGGGCTTTCACCCGTGATCGGGGCCTTCACCCGTGATCGAGGACAGGCTCTCGCACGCCGCGTCGGCCGCGCCGCCGCCGACCGCGCCCCTGTGACAGTGCGTACTCTTGGCTTCTCCCCCTGGTCGACGAGGTGGATTCTCACGGCTCGCGGTGCCGCAGGCGGAACACCGACCCGGCGGATGAACGCGCACCCGAAACCGGGTGCCACCGGATGAGCAGGCTCGTACGGAGTGGACGTAACAAAGGGCATGCCGACATTCATGGCCAGCAGGCACGGGGACCGCGTGCCGGTGAGCAGCGGGGAGCCGTCGAGGCGATTCGAGTGGCTTCGGCGGCACCGGCGGTGGGTGTTCGTGGTGGCCGTGGTCGCGCTGCTGGCCGCGATGGCGGTCGCGATGGTCACGACGGCCGTCGAGCAGACGCCGACGATCGACGAACCCGTGTACGTGGGCACGGCGGTGGTGTACGTGCAGGAGCACAGTCTGCGCTACAACCCCGAGCATCCACCGCTGGGCAAGCTGATCATCGGGAGCGGGCTGGTGTTCGCCCACCCGCATCTGGACGCCGGCTTCACGGGTGATCAGACGGCGCTCGGGCGGCGGCTGCTGTACGAGTCGGGCAACGATCCGGGGCGGGTGATGCTGTGGGCGCGGCTGCCGGTGATCGTGCTGACGCTGCTGTTCGGCCTGGTCGTGCTCGCCTTCGCGCGTGAACTCGTGGGCTCCGCGGGTGGGGTGGTGGCGCTCGCCCTGTACGCGTTCTCGCCCGACGTCATCGCGCACGGCTCGCTGGCCACACTCGATGTACCGGCGTCCGGCTTCCTCTTGACGTCGGTGTGGTTGCTGTGGCGGGCGCGGCGGCGTCCGCTCCTGCATCTGCCGCTGGCCGGCGCGGCGCTGGGCGGGGCGGTGGCCACGAAGATGAGCACGCTGCCGGCCGTTCCGGTGCTGCTGCTCCTGGCGGTGGTGTCCGTGTGGCACGGGCGCGACCTCAGCCTGGTCAGGAAGATTCGGCTCGGCGCGGCGGCCGCTGCCGGTGTGGCGTTGGTGGCCGTCGCCGTCGTGTGGGCGACGTACCTTGCCGTCGACCCGCGGCTGCGCTGGACGGCGCCCGCGCATCTCCCGGCCGTCCACGGGCTGCGCGGGCTGCTCATCGACTGGCTGCCCTTCCCGCAGCCGTACCGGGACGGGATGCGCGTCCAGTTCGGCTTCGAGAACGCGACGTGGGAAGGCTTTCTCTTCGGTCGGCTCTACCGCGGTTCGCTCTGGTACTACCTGCCGGCCGCACTGGTGGTGAAGACGCCGCTGGGCATGCTGGCGTTGTGGCTCGCCGGTGCCGTCGCGATGGTGGCCGTCCCTCGGTTGCGGGCGGCGGCCCCGTACGTTCTGATCCCCCCTGCCGTGCTGTTGGCCGCGGCGATGCACGGCTCCCGTGACCTCGGCGTGCGCTACGCCCTGTTCGTACCGGTGTTCCTCGCGGTCGCGGCGGCCGGTGTCATCGCCTTCCGACGGCGGTGGGCGCACGTCGTCATGGCGGCCCTGGTCCTGTTCGTCGCCGTGAGTTCGCTGCTCACCTACCCGTTCTACCTGCCGTACTCCAACGAGGCGTTCGGCGGCCCTGCGCGGACCCATCTGCGTCTGCACGACTCGAACGTCGACTGGGGACAGGACCTGGGCCGCCTCGCCGACCGGCTCGACCGGCGGTACCCGCACGAGAAGGTCTGGCTCGTCTACAAGGGCGCCGGTGTTCCGTCGTACTACGGCGTCGACGCGGCCGATCCGCGCAAGGAGCCGGCGAGCGAGGTGCACGGGTTGCTCGTCGTGTCCGACACCTCGGTCGCCAAGGCCGACGACCGGTTGGCGGCGCTGCTCGCCACCAGCACGCCCATCGACGAGGTCGGCCACTCGATCACGATCTACCGTCGGCCTTGAGCAGGTCCAGCACCCGCTCCCAGTGGAACGCCGAGCGGCCGCCGTCCTGTTGCGGCTCCCCGGAGTACGGATCACCGAACCGGACGCCCATCCCGCGCAGCCGCTCGACACTCGCGCGATAGGCGGGGTGGGCCGCCAATGCCTCGTTCACGCACGGCAGTACGGCGATCGGGACGCCCAGCCCGTGGGCCTCGCACAGGGTTCCCAGGGCCAGGGTGTCGGATATGCCGGCCGCCCACTTGTTGACGGTGTTGAAGGTGGCCGGTGCGACGGCCACCGCGTCCGGGGCCGGGAAGGGGCGCGGGTCGCCGGGGGACCGCCAGGCGGACCGGATCGGGTGGCCGGTCTGCGCCTCGACGGCCGTCGCGTCGATGAAGCCGAGGCCCTGGGGGGTGGCGATGACGCCGACCTCCCAGTCCCGCTCCTGGGCCGCGGTGATCAGTTTGCTGATGTCCTCGGCGATGCCCGCCGCGCAGACGACGACGTAGAGGAAGGGCTTTTCGGCGTGTTCACTCACCCGGGAACCCTAATGAACACACGGGACTTGTGCTGAGTGCGGGGCTTCTACCGCACCGGGAACGTGTCTCCGCACTCCGACTCCGGGCGCGGGCCGAGGATCCGGCGCTCCACGGTCGGGGGCGAGCGGATCACGGCGTACGAAGTGATCGCCGACCCCGTGCGCCTGCGCCGGCTCGACCTCGCTGTCCTGGACAAGTGACCTTGAGGCCTCGCGGGACCTTCAGGCCGCCCGGCCCCACACGGTTTTCAGACCCCGCTGGGCTGTCAGGCCCCGCACCGTTGTCAGGCCCCGCTCGGCCTTCAGGCCCCGCTCGACCTTCAGGCCTCGGAAACGGTGATGGCGCCGACCGGGCAGGCCCGGGCCGCCTCCCGCACCATCGGGTCGCCGCCGCCGTCCTCGCGGCCCGGCAGCAGCTCGCTGAATCCGTCGTCGTCCTGGGTGAAGACGCCCGGAGCGGTAAGGGCGCACTGGCCCGCGCCGATGCAGACGTCCTTGTCGATGGAGATGTGGATGCTCATGTCAGCAGCCTCTTACCAGGTCACAGGAAGTTCCAGCATTCCCTGGATCGTGTCTCCGGGTTTGAAGGGGATGTCGTCGACCGGTGCGGCGAGACGCAGCCCGGGGAACCGGTCGAAGAGCGACAGCAGCGCGATCTCCATCTCGGCCCGGGCGAGGTTCTGCCCGAGGCACTGGTGGATGCCGAAGCCGAACGCGATGTGCTGGCGGGCCGAGCGGTGCCAGTCCAGGGCGTCCGGTTCGGGGAAGGTGTGCCCGTCGCGGTTGATGACGGAGGTCGAGAAGATCACTCCCTCGTCGGCGTGGATCGTCTTCCCGGCCACCTCGATGTCCTCGGTGGCGACCCGCAGCAGCCCGTCCGCGATGGAGAGGAAGCGCAGCAGCTCCTCGACGGCGGCGGGCATCAGCGTCGGCTCGGCACGTAGCTCGGCCAGCTGTTCCGGGTGCCTCAGCAGGGTGAACGTGCCGAGCGAGATCATGTTCGCCGTCGTCTCGTGCCCGGCGACGAGCAGGATCGTGGCCAGCGAGATCAGTTCCTCCCGATCCACCGTGCCCTCGCGCAGCTGATCGTGGATGAGCTCGTCGAGGAGCCCGTTGCCCGGCTCGCGCTGCCTGCGTTCGATCAACGCGTCGAAGTACGCGTCCAGCTCGTCGCGCGCGTTCTCGATGTCGGCCGCTGTGGGGCCGCGCAGCAGTTTGCGGGACTTCTCCTCGAAGAAGTCGTGGTCGGCGTACGGGACACCGAGCAGGGCGCAGATCACCATGGAGGGCACGGGCAGCGCGAAGGCGTCCACCAGGTCTGCCGGCGGGCCGTGCTCCGCCATCCGGTCGAGGAGCCGGTCGACGGTCTCCTGGATGCGCGGGCGCAGGGTGGCGACTCGCTTGACGGTGAAGCTCGGGACCAGCATCCGGCGTTGGGTGTGGTGCTCGGGGTCGTCGAGTCCCAGCAGCGCAACGCGGCGGTTGCGGACCGCCGCGAACCGCTCCGTGGGCGCCGGGAAGGCGGGCAGGGTGCGGTCCGACGAGAGTCGCGGGTCGGCGAGGAGTTCGCGGGCGGTGGCGTGACCGGTGACCACCCACACGGCGCGCCCGTCGAACAGGGAGATCCGCGAGAGCGGGCGCGCCTCGCGCAGGGGGTCATACGCGGTGGGCGGGTGGTAGGGACACGTACGGTCCTGGGGGAAGGCAATCGGTTCCGTGGTGGGGGGTTCAGTCGTGAGGGGCTCTGTCATGGTGACCTCGCAAGCGCTGGTTCCCTCTTGCCGATCTTCATTAGATGCCCCAGGCACCTACGCGGCCACATAAATGTCGGCCAGATGCGCCGGACGCGCGATCTGGCCGAAGCGTGGGGGGACCGCCGCCGAGTTCCTCGGGTTTCCCATGCGTGTCGTCGCCCTGGTGGCGCACGCATGGCTTGATTTCCTCAAGGGTAACTCCCCGGTAATTCGCTTGCGTGGGCAAATCCCGTGGCACCAGGATCTGACCATGTCCACGATCGATGCCTTCCTGCCGCTGACTTCCGCCGCCGCTCGTCCGGTGCGGGTCCAGCAGCAGCCCGGCCGACCGCGGAGGCCTACGCTTCCCCGGTCGTGACCGCCGCGCTCGTCGCGGGGCTTCTCGCGGGCTTTGGCATCGCCATGCCCGTCGGAGCGGTCGCGACCTACCTCGTCTCCCTCACCGCTCGTACATCCCTGCGGATCGGCGTGTCCGCCGCGCTGGGCGTCGCGACCGCCGACGGGCTGTACGCCCTGGTCGCCACACTGGGCGGTGCCGCGCTCGCGGCCGCTCTGCAGCCAGTCCTGCTCCCGCTGCGCTGGGCCTCGGGGCTGGTGCTGGCCGCGCTGGCGACACGGGGCGCGGTCTCCGCGTTCCGCCAGTACCGCGAGCGGCGTCTCTCCGCCCGCTCCGGACCGGATCCGTTGCGCCCGTCGCGCGCGTATCTGACCCTGCTGGGGATCACCCTGCTCAACCCCACCACGGTGATCTACTTCGCCGCGCTGGTGCTCGGCAGCCGTACCGCCGAGGCGGTGCGCCCCTTGGAGCAGGGGGTGTTCGTCCTGGCCGCGTTCGTCGCGTCCGCGAGCTGGCAAACCCTGCTCGCCGGGGGCGGCGCCCTGCTCGGTCGTGCCCTGACGGGGCGCCGGGGACAGCTGGTGACGGCGCTCGTGTCGAGCGTCGTGATCACGGTGCTGGCCGTACGGATGCTGGTCGGCCCGCAATGACGGAGCATCTGTCGGTGGCGCCTGTGTCGACGCCGGTGGGCGTGCCGCACGCGCCCTCCGGACGCGAGCACACGAGAGGCGGTGGTGCGGATGATTCGGGTCCGCACTGGTGTTGAATCGTGCCGAGACACGGCCATTACGACGCGACGATGGGACGGAAGTCATGCCTCTTGAGGGCGAGTACGAACCCAGCCCGACGCAGTGGGTGCGGGAACAGGTGGAGCTGTACGAGAGCTCCGGCGGCACCAAGGGGACGACCCTGATGGACACGGGCCTGCCCGTCATCATTCTCACGACCCGCGGTGCCAGGAGCGGCAAGATCCGCAAGACCCCGCTGATGCGCGTCGAGCACGAGGGCCAGTACGCGGTGGTCGCCTCCCTGGGCGGAGCCCCCAAGCACCCGGTCTGGTACTTCAACGTCAAGTCCGACCCGCGCGTGGAGCTCCAGGACGGCCCCACGCACCATGAGCTGACGGCTCGTGAGATCACCGGCGAGGAGAAGGCCCTGTGGTGGGAGCGCGCGGTCGCCGCGTATCCCCCGTACGCCGATTACCAGAAGAAGACCGACCGGGAGATCCCCGTCTTCGTACTGGAGTCGACCGGCTGACACCGGCCGACTGACGGGCACGCACGCACGGCGGTGACCCGCACCGGCCCCCCGAGCCGGTGCGGGCCCCTCCCCCTGGTCAGGCGGCAGTGCGCCGCCACGCGTGTGCGGCGATCAGGATCGCCGACACCGCGCCCGGCAGCGCCGCCACCGCTCCCGACGTCCCCGACGAGAAGACGAAGCCCAGCGGACCGCCGACGAGGAACAGCACCGAGATCCACCACGGGAGCACGCGCGAACGCAGCAGGGCCACGGTGATGAGCAGCGTCGCCACAAGGGTGGCCAGTGCGCCAGGGGCC
The DNA here is from genome assembly GCF_014645835.1 of Streptomyces albiflavescens. Classification (GTDB taxonomy): domain Bacteria; phylum Actinomycetota; class Actinomycetes; order Streptomycetales; family Streptomycetaceae; genus Streptomyces; species Streptomyces albiflavescens. Next base: position 35,682 of record NZ_BMMM01000005.1, on the reverse strand, counting down.
ACCAGGGCCATGACTTGGCCGTCGTGGGCATTGACGTACCGCACGAAGGCGCGTCCGGCCGACTCGTTCAGGGCGGCGGTGTCGGTCGCGTACGAGTAGACGGCGGCGATCGAGGCGAGCCCCGCGGCCAGGAACACCCCCGAGAGCACCGCGACCACGGAGCCGATCCGGGCGAGTAGGACACCGCGTTCGCGCACCAGGATGCAGACGGCGACCGCGAGGCCGACGGTGAACACGGCGATGCCCACACCTCCATAGGCGTAGAGCGTCCAGAAGGCTCCCCGGTTGTCGGCGACCTTGTCGTACGAGTTGCCGTCACTGGGGTCGCCGCCCGGCGCCAGCCAGGTGAGCAGGAAGTTCATCACCTGTCCGACGACGACCGCGACCAGGGCGAGCGTGGCGAAGGGCCGCAGTCGGGGCGAGGGCAGGATGTACGCGGGGCGTTCTGCGGTGGTCGTGTGGGCGGTCATGGCGCTCTCCCGATGTCGGACGTGATGGCGCGTCACCGCACTGTCGCGTGACGGGGGTCGGCGCCGCATCGGAGCTGCCACGGGCAGATCCTGCGTGTCAGTACGGATACCGACGCCCGCCCTCCGGTCCTACCGTGAGCGCATGCCCTGGCCCCGCCGACTCTCCCTGGTCACCGCGTCGTCGACGGCGCTCGTGGCCGCAGGGGGCTGCGCGCTGCTGTTCCTGGCTCCGGCCCCCGCCGCCGGGGACGTGCTCACCGTCGTCGGAGCAGCTCTGGTGGGGGCCTTCTCCACCGGCCTCGGCCTGTTCGTCTCCGGCCGCCGCCCCGCCAACCCGGTCGGCTTCCTGCTCACGCTCATCGGCCTCGTACCCCCGCTGATCATGCTCAGCGACACCTACGACCAGGTGAGCGCAGACCGCTCGCGACTCCTGCCCGGCGCCGAGGTGGTCCATCAACTCGGCGCCGGGCTCTGGACGTTGTGGTACGTGCCGGTCATGCTCCTCGTGCTGGTCTTCCCGGACGGACATCTGCCGGCCGGCCGCTTCCCGCGCCTGGTGCTGTACGGAGTCCTGATCGACCCGCTCGTCTTCGACGTGCTCGCCGCGCTCGACCCCACCCCGTACGACCCGCCCTTCGAGGACTTCGGGCACCCGCTGCCGACGATGCCCCCATCGCTGATGTGGGTGGCGTACGCCTCGCTCGGGCTGCTCATGCTGCTGCTCGTCGCCTCGATGCTGGTGATGCGACGCCGCTACCGCACGGCCGAACCGGTGCAGCGGTCCCAGGTGAAGTGGTTCGCCCTCGGCGCTGTCGCACTGCCGGGCACGCTGTTGTCCTGCTGGACGGACTACCTGCTGTTCGGCGAGGTCGGGGTCTTCATCTGGCTGGGGCTCGTCGCCCTCTATCTCGGCGTGCCGTCGCTGACCGCGCTGGCGATCCTGCGGCACGACCTGTACGACGTCGACCGCGCCACCAGCGCGGTGGTCACCTGGGCCGTGGTCACGGCGGGGCTGCTCGCCGTGTACAGTGCGGCCGCCGCCTCCGGGGGTCTGGCGTTGGGCCGGGGCAGCGCGGTCCTGGCGTCCGCCGTGACCGCGCTGGTCGCCGCGGTGCTGGTCCCGGTCAAGAACCGGGTACGGCGTCGGGTGGACCGGCGCTTCTATCCCGTACGTCAGGCCGCACTGGCCGCCGTACGAGCGCTGGAGCGTTCGGTGCACGAAGGTCGGTCGCGCCCCGAGGAGTTGGAGGAGGTCCTGCGGGACGCGCTGCGCGCCCCCGGGCTGCGGGTGGGCTATCTGCTGCCGGGCGGAACCGAGTTCAGGGATTCCGACGGCGTGCGGGTCACGGCGGGCCTCGAAGTCCGCGCCGCCGAGCACGGCGAGACGGGAGTCGCCCCGGCCGGAGGCTGGGGAAGGGTCATCGGCGTGATCGACGGGCCGTGTCCGCGCGAGGTCGCCACCGCCTGTGCCTCGCTCGTCGAGACGGTACGACTGCGGGCCGAACTCGCGGGCGCGCTCGGCGAGGTGGAGGCCAGCCGGAGCCGACTGCTGCGCGCCGGGTACCGCGAACGGCGGCGCCTGGAACGGGACTTGCACGACGGGGCCCAGTCACGGCTCGTCACGCTCGGCATGGCGCTTCGGCTCGCACAGCGTCACCTCGACGACGGCACGGTCGACGTGGACGGCCTGCTCGACCAGGCTGTGGCCGAACTCGGTACCGCTGTGGCGGAGTTGCGCGAGCTGGCGCACGGCCTGCGGCCCAGCTCGCTGGACGACGGACTGGGCCCCGCGCTGGAGGCGCTCGCTGCGCGGGCGCCGGTGCGGCTGGACTGGCGGCTCGCAGGACAGGCGCTGCCCGACGAGGTCGCGACGACCGCGTACTTCGTGGCGAGCGAGGCCGTGACCAACGCGGTGAAGCACGCCGAGGCCGAGAGCATCGGAGTCGTCGTACGCGAGGACGGGGACGGCGCGTTGCGGGTGACCGTGCGTGACGACGGGCGTGGCGGTGCCAACCCCCGTGCGGGCTCCGGGCTTTCGGGCCTGACCGACCGGGTGGCCGCGCTGGGCGGGCGGCTGCACATCACCAGTGGGGTCGGTGCCGGGACGACCGTGGAGGCGGTGCTGCCATGCGTATCGTGATCGGCGAGGACTCGGCGCTCTTCCGGGAAGGGCTCGCGCGGTTGCTCGCGGACGCGGGGCACGAGATCGTCGGGCGGGCGGGGGACGCTCCCTCGCTGGTGGCCGCCGTGGCCGGGGCGCGGCCCGATCTGGCCGTCATCGACATCCGGATGCCGCCGGACCTGACGGACGACGGGGCGCGGGCCGCGCGGCATGTGCGGGACGACTTTCCCGAGCTGGGCATCGTGCTCCTCTCGCAGCACATCGAGACCCGCAACGCGGTGGAGTTGGTCGCGCAGGGACGGTTCGGCTATCTCCTGAAGGACCGTGTCTTCGACGTCGAGGACTTCCTGGACGCACTGCGGCGCGTCGCGGCCGGCGGCTCCGCCCTCGACCCCGAGGTGGTCTCCCGGATGCTCGGCGCGCACCGGGATCCCCTCGCCTCCCTCACCGCCCGTGAGTCGGAGGTGCTCGGGCTGATGGCCGAGGGACGCACCAACCTGGGCATCGCACGGCGGCTGTGGCTCACCGAGCGGACCGTGGAGACGCATGTCGGCTCGATCATGGCGAAACTCGGGCTCGCGACGGGCGAGGAGCACAATCGGCGGGTGCTGGCGGTGCTGGCGTATCTCACGGGGTGAGGGCCGAGCTGCCACAGGCGCACGCACGGCGTGCGGGTTCCCAACCGCCGTCGTTTCCCACCACGCGGGGTTCCCGAGCCGCCGGTCATGCGGATTCCAGGCCGCCGAAATTTCCTCGGACTCGATGCGCATGATCTGTCGCCCCCCGGGCACACGAGCGTCAGGCCCCGCCGCGCTCCCCCGTCGCGGCGGGGCTGCCCCCTGCCGGGTCGCCCGCCGCGGCAGCTCGCGCCGTTCGTGCGTCGGTGACGTCGAGGAAGATCTGGTCGGCCTCCTGGACGCTGTGGGCGACGGAGCGCTTGATGCGGACGGCGACGTCTTCGACCTCCTCGCTGTCCAGCCCCGGGACAAGGTCGATGCGGGCGGCCACCAGGGTCGAATCGAGTCCCAGCTGCATCGTCAGCAGCGCCTCCACGCTGTCGATCTCGGGCTGCGCCTCCAGCAGGGCGCGGATCCTGCGGCTCTGCTCCTCGTCGGCGGCCTGCCCGATCAGCTGATCGCGGGCGCCACGGCCCAGCCGGTAGGCGACGTACACGAGCAGCACCCCGATGGCGAGGGAGGCGGAGGCCTCCCAGACAACCTGGCCCGTGACCATGTGCAGCACCATGCCGATGCCCGCGAGAGTCACGCCGAGCACCGCCGTGCCGTCCTCGGCGACGACCGTACGCAGCGCGGGATCCCGCATGCCGCTCGTCCCGCCCTGCTGGTGCACCTGGTGGAGCGCGCGCACCAGCGAGGCGCCTTCGGCGAGGAAGGCCACCGCGAGGACGACGAGCCCCGCCACGTAGCCGTGGAACGACTCCTCGGCGCCGTTCCTGAGGGCCTCGAAGCCCTGGAAGAAGGAGAAGCATCCGCCCATCACGAAGATGCCGACGGCCGCGAGCAGCGACCAGAAGAACCGTTCCTTGCCGTAACCGAACGGATGCCGTCGGTCGGCGGGGCGGCGGCTACGCCGCAGAGCGGCCAGCAGGAACACCTCGTTCATGCTGTCGGCCACGGAGTGCGCCGCCTCCGAGAGCAGCGCGGGCGAGCCCGCGACCAGGCCGCCGACCGCCTTGGCCACGGCGATCAGCAGGTTGGCGCCCAGGGCCACCAGCACGGTGACGCGGGTCTTGCGGTCCGAACGGTTCGGCCGGTCCGTCGAGTCGTTGCCCACACCGGCCGGTTTCCCGGGCCCGACCCCCTCACACCGGGGACACGGCGGGAATCGGGGCACGCCCACCCGGGCACCCGGTGCTGTGGGGCGTACGCCCTCGACCTCTACCGGACGACCGGATTCGGTGACACCGTCGACGCGACCGCGTGCGGACGGTGCCGGGGGTGCGGAGGTTCCGGCGCGGGGCATCCTCGACCGGAGAGGCAAAGGAGACCAGGTGTCCCAGAAGCGGAAGAAGCTCAAGCTCCCCCTCGCCTACAAGCCTCTGGGCTTCGTGCTGAGCTGGGCGGGCGGCGCCCTCGCGGGGCTCGCCTTCCAGCAGACCTGGAAGGCGATACGTCACGAGGAGGACGCACCGGACGCGCTGGACCAGGACCGCGGCTGGGGCGAGGTGCTGCTCGCCGCCGCCCTCCAGGGAGCGATCTTCGCGGTCGTCCGCAGCGCGGTGGACCGCACGGGTGCGAAGGCCGTCGAGCGCTCCACGGGCGTGTGGCCGTCCTCGGACAAGGACGGCCGGAACTGAGGGCCCCCAGGGACGGGCGGGACTGAGGCCTCATCCGTGGCCAAGAGTGAGGCCCCGCGGGAAGTCAGCCCTGCTTGGGCGCTGTCGGGCGCACCGCCCGGCGCAGCGTGAAGGAGTGCCCGGCCGGATCGGCATAGCCCCGTTCCTCGTACGGGCCGGCCGCGTCCTTGGTGTCGAGCGGGCGCCCGCCGAGACCGACGACCCGGCGCTCCGCCTCGTCCAGGTCCGCCACATGGAAGTCCAGGTGGACCTGGAAGGCGTTCTCGGGGCGAGGCCAGCTCGGCGGCGTCGCCGTCACATCGCGGCGGAACGCCATCCGTATGCCGTCGGCGCCCTTGATCTCCACGCGGTTGGCGGTCGCGTCCGTCTCCTCGGCTTCGAGCAGTTCTTTGTAGAAGGTGGCGAGCTTCTCGGGCTCGGTACAGTCCAGCACCACGACGCCTGCCGTGACCGATGGCATGTGGTCCTCCGTAGGGGTTCCCGGGCGCGGGCGGCCTCCTGCCGCCGACTGACCCGTGCTCCCGGGTACCCCGTCCGGCGAATTCAGTCGGCCACCACCCACGCGCCGTCGCGCATGAGGTCGCGTCCGGAGAGCTCGTTGGCCTCACGCCAGGCCTGTACGCGCCGCGGGGTGATGCGGAAGTAGAGGTATTCGGTGGTGAGTTGGCGCGGGTCGAAGCCGGTCTTCTCGGCGAAGGCGTCGCCGACTCCCTCCAGCAGCTCGGCCGGTTCCAGCGTCTCTGCGGTGCCCTCGACGATGACCACGTCGCGGGTCGGGCCGATGCCGAGGCGCGCCTTGCCGGTCGTCCGCAGGTTCCGGCCGGTCGGACTGGCGGCCGGGGTGGCCAGCAGCAGCGTCACGCCGTCCCAGAGGAACGACAGCGGAATCAGATACGGAGGTCCTCCGTCGCCGTCGGCCGTGGACACCCACGCGTCCTCGTCGTTCTCCAGCCGGTTGAGCGTGTCCAGCTTGCGCTGCTTCGGGGTGCGGGCGGGCGGGTTCATCGTCGGGCAGCCTCCTGATGGCCGTCGTACGGACAGGTCCGCGGGGTTGACGGTGGCCGTCGTACGGACAGGTCCACGCGGATGACGGTGGATGTCGTACGGACAGGTCCACGGGGATGACGGTGGATGTCGTACGGACAGTTCCATGGGGATGACGTCTGAGCGCTCCTCAGTGTGACGTGCCGGATGTTCTCCCCGGGAGCGTCTCCGCGTTCCCGTGTTGCGTGATCTCCTCCAGCCGCGCCGCCGCCGCGGTCAGCAGCATGTCCAGCGCCGCCGGATACGCGCTGCGTCGCATGTCCGCCATCAGATGGCGGGCCGTCGCCGCGATGTGCGGGTGTGTGTCGGCGGGCAGCCGGGCGTACGTCGCCCGCCACACGCCCGCCTCCGCCTCGCGCGCGGCCCGGGGCAGGGCGATGCTCGCCGCGTCGAGCGCCGCGAAGGCCAGCGCCTGGTCGACGAACGCGTGGTAGATCCGTACGGCCTCGGGGTCGGGGAAGCCCGCGCCGCGCAGGACGCCGAGGATCGTCTCGACGGCCCCGATCTCGTGGACCCGGCCCGTCACGCGGTAGGAGCTGAGCACCGCGGCCTGCGGATGCGCGAGGGACCCGGAGTGCATCCGCAGGCCGAGGTCCCGCAGGTCGGCGCGCCAGTCCCCGGTGGGGTGCCAGGTGCGCAGCGTGCGGCCGATGAGTTCGTCGGCGATGGCGAGCAGCAGGTCGTCGGTGTCGCGGAAGTACCTGTACAGGGCGCTGGGGTCGGCGCCGAGGGCGAGGCCCAGGCGGCGGACGGTGAGGGCGTCGGCGCCGTGCTCCTTGAGCAGCCGCAGCGCCGTCTCGACGATCAGTTCCGCGGAGAGTACGACGCCCTTCTTGGTGGGGCGCCTGCGCCGACGTGCGGCGGGCGGGACGACTCGGTCGTTCGTGGACGTCATGGGCTCTCCCTCCGGTGCGGGCACCTTATGTCAACAGCGTTGACCTGTTAAGGCCCCGGGCAGTTTCATTTCCGGTCATCGGGCCGGAATCAGGCCCCGGGTGCGATCGGAGCAGGCCATGACGCAGAAGCCGTACGGTGTGGATCCCCCGTCCCTGCGCAAGTCCCTCGGCGTGGTCGACGGCGTCGCCATCGCCGCCTCGAGTACGGCGGCGACCACGAGTATCGGGATCGGGCTCGGCGTGACGGCCGGGGTGGTCGGGCTGCATCTGCCCGCCATCATGCTGCTGGCGTTCTTGCCGATCCTGGGGATCGCGGGCGCCTACTCGCGGCTGAACCGGGTCGAGCCGAACGCGGGCAACGGCTATGTGTGGGTGGGTCGTTCGCTCACCCCCTGGCTCGGTTTCCTGGTCGGCTGGGTGAACATCGTGGCCACCGTGGCCTTCCTCGCGTACACCACGGCCGTGACCGGTTCGGCGATGCTCCAGCTCGCCGGTGAGGCGGGGCTGCACAAGGTCGCGGGCCTCGCGCTCGACCCGGGCTCCACCGCGCAGACGACCGCGGTCGGCATCGTGGTCCTCGTCGGCGTCACGCTCACCGCGATCACCGGCGTCAAGACGGCCGCGCGGCTGCAGAGCTGGCTGCTGGTCTTCGAGTACGTCGTCCTGCTGGGCTTCTGCGGCTACGGCATCGTGACGGGGCCGCACGCCTTCAGCCTGAGCTGGTTCGACCCGTTCGCGATCCCCTCGGCGTCGGCGCTGGCGCAGGGGCTGCTGCTGTCGGTGTTCTGTTACTGGGGCTTCGAGGCGGCGTTCACCGTGAACGAGGAGGTGCGCGATCCGCGGGACGCCTCGCGGGCCGGGCTGATCACGCTGGTGACGATGCTCGGACTGTTCCTGCTCGGTTCCATCGCCTTCCAACGTGTGCTGTCCGAGGAGGAGTTGGCCGGCCACGGCGCCCAGGGGCTGGCGTTCTTCGGCGACCGGCTCGCCTCGCAACCGCTGGCCGCGCTACCGCTGGTGGCCCTGATGTTCTCGGCCGTCGCCTCGCTCCAGGCCGGGGTGATCCCGACGGCTCGCGGAATGTTCGCGATGAGCCGGGACCGTACGCTCGGACCGGTGTGGTCCAAGGTCAGTGCCCGGTACGGGACTCCGGCCGCCGGAACGCTGCTGATCGGCGCGCTGGCGACGGCCGTGGCCGCGCTCGCCCTGGTGATCCCCCGACTGGCCGACATGATCATGGCGACGGTCAACGCGGTCGGAATCGTCGTCGCCCTCTCCTACGCGCTCACCGCGCTCGCGGCCGCCGTCCGCTTCCGTGGGCTGCTGCGCGAGGACTGGCGGCAGGGGATACGGGCAGTGGTGCTGCCCTCCTTGAGCGCCGCGGCACTGCTCGGGCTCGGCGGCTACCTCGGCTGGTCCTTCTACACCTCCACCGATCATCTCGAAGTCAGCGCGGACAACGGGTGGTTCCTGCTGCTCACGCCCGCTGTGATGATCGTCTCCGGTTTCGTGGCCGCCGCGTGGGCGAAATGGGTCCGCAAGTCCCCGTACTTCCGGACCGGACACGGAACCGACGCCGACGCGCCCCAACTGCTGGCCGCACCCAACTAAGGAAACGGAAACATGCACGCTGATCTCCTCTTCACCGGTGGTCCGGTCCTCACTCCCGAGGGCCGCACCGCGACGGCCGTCGCCGTCACCGGCGACCGGATCACCGCCGTCGGGAACGCCGAGGTGCACGACCTGATCGGCCCCGGAACCGAAGTGGTCGACCTGGCCGGACGGCTGCTTCTGCCCGGCTTCCAGGACGCGCACGTGCACCCGCTCCCGGCGGGCCTGGAACTCAGCCAGTGCGACCTGACCGGGGCGAAGACCGCCGAGGACACTCTCGCCGCCGTCCGTGCCTACGCCGAGGCGCACCCCGACCGGGAGTGGATCACGGGCGGCGGCTGGTCCATGGAAGCCTTCGAGGGCGGCACGCCGACCAAGGAGCTGCTGGACGCCGTCGTACCCGACCGGCCGGTGTACCTGCCCAATCGGGACCACCACGGGGCCTGGGTGAACAGCCGCGCCCTGGAACTCGCGGGCGTCACCCGCGACACTCCCGATCCGGCCGACGGACGCTTCGAGCGGGACGCCTCGGGCGAGCCCACCGGCATGCTGCAGGAAGGTGCCATGCAGTACGTCGGCCGGATCACCCCTCCAGCCACCCCTGCCGACCGGCTGGCGGCGTTGCTGCACGCGCAACGCCATCTGCACGCGCTCGGCATCACCGCCTGGCAGGACGCGCTCGTCGGTGCGTTCGCGGGCATGGAGGATCCGTCCGAGGCCTATCTGACGGCCGCCCGCGACGGTTCGCTGACCGCCCGCGTCGTCGCCGCCCTGTGGTGGGACCGCGCACGTGGAGCGGAACAGATCCCCGAACTCGTCGAGCGGCGGGCCGCGTTGAGCCACGGACGGTTCCGCGCCACCAGCGTCAAGCTCATGCTGGACGGGGTCGCCGAGAACGGCACCGCCTCGTTGCTCGACCCCTACCTCGACACATGCGGATGCGCGACCGCCAACCGGGGCACCAGCTTCATCGACCCGACCCAACTTCCGGCATACGTCACCGAATTGGACTCGCTCGGGTTCCAGTGCCATTTCCACGCGCTGGGCGACCGTGCCGTACGCGACGCCCTGGACGCCGTCGAGGCGGCGCGGAAGGCGAACGGGCCGAGCGATACACGCCCGCACCTGGCGCACCTCCAGGTCGTGCACCCCGACGACGTACCCCGTTTCGCGCGCCTCGGCGCGACGGCCAACATCCAGCCGCTGTGGGCCGCGCACGAGCCGCAGATGGACGAACTGACCATCCCGTTCCTCGGGGCCGAACGCGCCACCTGGCAGTACCCGTTCGGGGCACTGCTGCGCTCCGGGGCACAGCTCGCGGCGGGCAGCGACTGGCCCGTCAGCAGCCCCGACCCGCTGCAGGGCATCCATGTCGCGGTCAACCGCGTGATCCCCGAGGAGGCGGGCCCGGTGTTCCTGCCGGCCGAGCGCATCGGCCTCACGGCCGCGCTGACGGCGTACACAGCGGGATCGGCGTACGCGAACCACCTCGACGACACCGGGAGCGTACGGGAGGGGGCCCTGGCGGATCTGGTCATTCTGGACCGCGACCCGTTTGACGGGCCACCGGAGGCGATCGCCGAGACGAAGGTGGCGCTGACCTATGTGGGAGGCGAGCGCGTCCACGCGGCGCCGGACGCCTGACACCCGACTTCACCTGCGGTGAACCGAGTTGAGACGCATCACACCCGCATCATGCGTTACAGACCTCACACCATAGATCGTTTAGGCTCTGGGCAGTCTCGAAGCGCACTTGAGTCATCAACCACCGACTCAGATAGAGCAGTTCGAGTCAGCGGGCGACAATAACGATCGCCTGTTCGCAGGGGCGGGGGCCTGTGATTCGTCTCAAGAGAGGACGCGAATGCCGCAGGACGTCAGGTTCGACCTCCCCTTCAAGACCCCCGTCAGCGAGCACCTGGAGTACGCCCGAGAGCGCCATCTGCGCTGGGTGTGGGACATGGGACTGGTGCGCAGCCAGGCCGGGTTCGAGGAGTACCGGTCCTGGGACCTCCCCCAGGCGGCGGCACGAACCTATCCCCACGCCTCGGCCGACGACATGGTCGTCCTGATGAACTGGTTCTCGCTGGCCTTCCTGTTCGACGACCAGTTCGACACCGGAAGGCCCGACCGCGCGGACCGCATAGCGGAGGTGGCACGGGAACTGATAGCCACACCGCTGCGCCCCGCCGGAACCAGTCCCCGTGTGGTGTGCCCGATCACCGTCGCCTGGGCGGAGGTCTGGGCCCACCTCTCTGATGGCATGTCCCTGACCTGGCGGACCCGCTTCGCCGCCTCATGGGGACGCTTCCTTGTCGCGCACACCGAGGAGGTCGACCTGGCCGCGCGGGGTCTCGCGGGCACGCTCGGCCTCGACGCGTACGCGGAGTTCCGGCGCCGCACGGTGGGCATCCACCACAGCATCGACGCCGGTGAGCGCAGCCGCGACTTCGAGGTACCGCCGCAGGTGCAGGCCCATCCGCTGATGGTCCGGATGCGCGATCTCGCCGCGGACACCATCGGGTTCATGAACGACATCCACTCCTTCGAACGCGAGAAGCGCCGAGGGGACGGCCACAACCTGATAGCCGTGCTGCACCGCGAGCGCGGCTGCGGCTGGGAGGAGGCCGCCGCCCAGGCGTACCGGATGACCACGGAGTGCCTCGACGAGTACCTCGAACTCGAGGCCCGCGTCCCCGAGATGTGCGAGGAGCTGGCCCTGAGCGCCGAACAGCGCGTCCAGGTCCGGATGGGCGTGGAGGCCATCCAGCACTGGATCAACGGCAACTACGAGTGGGCCCTGACCTCGGGCCGCTACGCCGCGTCGAAGGAAGGCCCGGCCGCCACCGCGGAGTTGGCGGGCAAGGGTTCGCTGGACGATCTGCTCGCCGTGTGACGCACCGACTCACCGCTTCTGCCCGGCCGGATCCGCCTACCGCGCGGAAACGTCGGCCCGGTCACGACCAGCGACCCGGTCACGGCCTGGCCCCCGCTGCTGCAGACGAGCGACCACCTCGACTCCACGTATGCGGGGAAGTGGTACACGGTGCAGTGCGGACGGCCGGCCCGGTTCTCGCGCGTGCGAGAGCCGGGCCGGCCGTCGTCCCCCCGGGTGTCAGCCCTGGCGGGCCTTGAACCGCGGGTTCTTCTTGTTGACGACGAAGACCACGCCCCGCCGACGGACCACCTGAGCGCCGGGCTTGGACTTCAACGAAGCCAAGGACTTGCGCACCTTCATAGCTCTGCTCTCTTTCTGCCGGATACAGCCCGCTTCTGCCGGACACAGCCCGCGCTCAGCGTCGGGCCGCGGTCGTAGCGACCCTCGAAGCGCTCCACACGGTCGGCGCTGTCCACGACCCGCCGGGCCCTGGCGCGGAACGCGTGGCTCGCCGCCGCGATCTCGACATCGATCAGTGGGTGGCCGTTGGCCTCATGCGGATTGCTCACCTGCGGCTGTCCGCCCCGCGACGCCGGGCTCGGTTCAGCGTTCCTCCCGGAACGCGACGTGCTCGCCGGCCACCGGGTCGTACTTGCGCAGCACGAGCCGGTCGGGGTCGTTCAGACGGTTCTTGCGCGTCACATAGGTGACGCCTGTCCCGGCCGTCGACCTCAGCGTGACGACGGGACGCGCACTGCTGCGTGCCATGAGGTCCTCCTTCCGCCCACACAACGCGATAGTGACTCGCGCATGTCAGGTACGTGAGCTGTAACAGCGACCCCGGTCACCGCATTCCCGCCCGGCGGAGCGACCGGCGAAACTCGATGGAGCCGCACCGGCCCCACTGCCCAGGGTCGGGCCATGAGCACCCGCACATTCCGCATCACCGTCCGTGGCGTCTTCGACGCGCTCAGCTCCGACCAACGCGCCGAACTCCTGGCCCGTGCGCCGGAGCACGACGTACTGCGTGCCGCCTTCACCCCCGAGGGACACCTCAGCTACGACCTGGCCGCCCGAGCCGCCTTCACCTTCCGGTTCCTGGACTCGGGAGAGAGCGAGGAGGACATCCTGGAGGCGGCCGAACGCGCCGAGGGCGCCGCGGAAGCGTGGCTGACCGAGCGGGGCTACGGCTACAAGAACCTCAGGTCCCAGGCCGAGGACCTCTCCCAGGCGCCCCTCGGGAAACGGCAGCGCCGCGCCGCGGCCCGCATGAACGGCTGAGCCCGGAGCTCCAGCCGCCATCCGGCCCTGAGGTGACGTCGGCGGAGCGCCATCGGCCGTCTGCCATCGGCCATCGGCCATCCGGACCTTCCGTCACTTCGCCGAGGACTGCTCCGAGGTGCTCACCAGCGGGATCCCGCGCCCGGAAAGCAGTGAGCGGCACGTCGGACAGGTCGACTTCGGTCGCCGCCCACGGCGTTGACTGCGCAGGCGTGCCTCGTCACGGCGCAGGCGCGCCATCCGGTGCCTGGCGGCCCGCTTCCACGCTGCCCTTGATACCGAGTTTTCTGCGCGCCCGCTGGTAGAACGTCGTGCCGCCGAGGCGTACAACCTGAGCCGCCGCGGGAGCAGCCGTCACCGTGATCCGGTCGTCCGCGTCCAGGTAACCGACCACTTCACCGTCGACCTCGACGGCAAGGCGCCCCGTCGTAGGCAGCAGCACGAGTGTGACGTCCTCGTCCGCCGGCAGGACGAGCGCCCTGTCGAACGACGAGTGGGCGCTGGCGGGGACGACGAGGATGGCCTCGACTCTGGGCGACATGATCGGGCCGCCCGCGGCGAAGCTGTACGCCGTTGATCCGGTCGACGTGGAGACGACGACCGCGTCGGCCGCGTACCGGATGAACTCGTGGCCCTGGAGGCAGATCGCGATGGCGGCAAGTCCGCTACCGGGTACCCGTACGAGGGCGATGTCGTTGAACGCACGGAACTCGCGCCCGTCCGGGAGGCAGGTCCGCACGGCCATGCGCGGCTCGGTGGTGAAGTGGCCCTGGTCGACTCTGTCCAGCGCCATGGGCAGGTCGTCGACGTCGATCTCGGCGAGGAAGCCCAGCCGGCCCAGATTGACCCCGAGCACGGGGGTGGCGGTGCCGAAGAGAAGTCGCATGGCGCGGAGCATGGTTCCGTCACCGCCGAGGCTGACGACCAGTCCGGCCCGGGCGACGAGGGCGTCCGCCGGCACGGACACCGCGCTGCAGTCGATCCGGCCCACCTCGTCCGGCAGCCCCAATACCGCGGTCTGGCTCTTACGGGCCCATTGAACGACCGATTCGATGACCGGTCCCGGGTTGCGTCTGGGATGCAGGATCAGGCCGATCGATCCGATCAGGCCCATGAGGAATCCCCTTCCGTTGATACGCACGCCAGAACCGAACCTAACCCGCCGCCTCTGCCCGGTACGGCAATCAGGACGGACCCGTGTGCTTACTGCCCGATTGCCGCAGCGAGGGTGACGCAGGTCAGCCCCTTTCCCGGCCGTTCGCCACGGTGACGCCGCCGTCCGCGGCCGGCAGCCATACGCGCACGCGTCGTCGGACACCTGCGCTCCCCCTTCTTCCGTATGTCACAGACACACGGGCTGTCTCGTCTCAACGCTGAGAGCCAATTCTGGAATCAGGAAGGTGATGGTCATGCGGGTGTTCGTGGCAGGCGGGACCGGGGTGCTGGGTCGGCGGCTGGTCCCACAGCTGGTGGCCCGTGGCCACCAGGTGACGGCGACCACGACGAGCGCGGCCAAGCTGGAGTTGGCGGAGCGACTGGGCGCGCATGGTGTCGTGATGGACGGGCTGGACGCGGTGTCTGTCGGTGAGGCGGTGGCCGCGGCCCGGCCGGAGGTGATCGTTCACCAGATGACCGCGATTTCCATGGCGCACGCCGGCAAGCCCGATCTGAAGCACCCGGACCGCTGGTTCGCCACCACGAACCGATTGCGCACCGAGGGGACGGACCACCTGCTGGCCGCCGCCGAGGCGACCGGTGTCTCCCACCTCGTCGCGCAGGGCTACGCCTCTTGGAACGGCATCCGCGAGGGCGGCTGGGTGAAGACCGAGGAGGACCCGCTGGACCTGATGACGGGGACGGCGGCGCAGGCGGGCATGGAGGCGATGCGCCACGTCGAGGACGTGGTCCTCAAGGCCGGTGGCGCGGTGCTGCGCTACGGCGCGTTCTACGGGCCGGACGCCATCGACGACCAGGTCGAGCTGGTGCGCAAACGGCAGTTCCCGCTGGTGGGGCGCGCCACCGGCTACAGCTCGTGGGTGCATCTGGACGACGCGGCGAGCGCTACCGTCCTGGCCGTGGAACAGAAGGCGACGGGCGTCTTCAACATCGTCGACGACGAACCGGCCCCGGCGAGTGAGTGGCTGCCCTATCTGGCCACGTGCGCGGGCGCGAAGCCACCGATGCGGGTGCCCAGGTGGCTGGCGCGACTGCTGGCCGGGGAACAGGCGGTGGTGATGATGACCGAGGGGCGCGGCTTCTCCAACGCCAAGGCCAAGCGGGAACTCGGCTGGGAGCCGCGCTATCCCTCGTGGCGGCAGGGCTTCAAGGAGGAGCTCGCGTGACCCGCGCCGAGGAGTTCGAACAGCTGCGGCCACTGCTGTTCTCGATCGCCTACCGGATCCTCGGCAGCGTGAGCGAGGCCGAGGACGCGGTCCAGGAGACCTGGCTGCGCTTGGAGGCGGCCCCGGCACCGCCCAGGTCGACCAGGGCCTATCTGTCGGCCGTGGTCACCCGGGTCTCGATCGACGTGCTGCGCTCGGCCCGCGTCCGGCGGGAGGAGTACGTCGGGCCGTGGTTTCCCGAGCCGCTGCTGACCGACCCCTACCAGGACCCGGAGCGCTCGGCGGAGCTGGCCGACTCGTTGTCGATGGCGGCCCTGTTGCTGCTCGAGCGGCTCAGCCCGCTGGAGCGGGCGGTCTTCGTACTGCGCGAGGTGTTCGGTTTCGGCTTCCCGGAGATCGCGTCGGCCGTGGGGCGCTCGGAGGCGGCGTGCCGCCAGCTCGCCGTCCGGGCGCGCCGCCACATGGACGCGGGCCGGCCCCGGTTCGAGGCCGACCGGAAGGAACGCGAGGAACTCGCAGAGCGATTCTTCGACGCCTTCAGGGAAGGAGACGTCGACGGGCTGCGTGAGCTCCTGGCCGGCGACGTGCGCATGGTCGGCGACGGCGGCGGCAAGGCCCCGCAATGGGCCAAGGACATCGTCGGTGCCGAGAACGTGGCCCGGTTGCTCGCCGCGATCGTCTCCCCGCTGGTCAAGATCGGCATCGCGGTGGAGCCCCAGCAGGTGAACGGCCAGCCGGGCGCGATCATCCGCGACCGGGACGGCAAGGTCGTCAACACCTTGGCGCTCGACATCCTCGACGGACGGATCCAGACGATCCGCTCGGTGATCAACCCGGACAAGCTCCGGCACGTGGGTCCGGTGGCGGACGCCTGGGCGGTCATGCGCGAGGCGAACCAGTCTCGTCGGCCGCAGATCGACCGGACGCGCTGACCGCGCTCCGGACTGCTGCAAACAGCTCGACGGCAAGCGACGGGGACGGGAGGAGAGCCGGGGCCGGATGCCGTGCACCTTCTAGTCGAGCGCGCGGGGCAGGCCGAAGTGCGGGGCGAGCGTCGTCTCGAAATGCGTGAGCTCGCAGATCCGCTCGCCGGCGAAGCCAGCCACGAGAACCCCGTGGCGCTGCCCGCGTCGAGCAACGCAGCGTCGGCTGACGCCCGGCGCGCTCTTGAGGGAGCCACGCATGCGTGGCTCCCTCCACGCTCACACCCCGGCGGTCTGCGCCGCGAACTCCACCGGCAGGGCGTCCAGTCGCGCCTCCCAGGTGGAGGCCGTCGAGGTGAGCTCGTCGGCCGGTACGGCGAGGCGCAGGCCCGGCAGCCGATGCAGCAGGACGTCGACGGCCGTCTCGATGATGGCCTGGCCGATGTTCTGGCCGGGGCACTCGTGGCCACCGCCGCTGAACGCCAGGTGCGACTGATTGCCCTGGACGGAGACACCGGTGTCGGGCCGGATCTCGGGGTCGAGGTTGCCCGCGGTGAGACCGAGCACCAGGAGGTCGCCCTCCTTGATGTGGTGCCCACCGAGTTCGAGATCCGCGGTAGCGAAGCGTCCCGGTAGGACAGCCAGCGGTGGGGTGTTCCACAGGACCTCCTCGACGACCGCGGAGACGATCAGCTGTCCGCTGACGAGCCCCGCGAGGCGGGAGGTATCGGTGAGGATCAGTTGGAGCACCCGGGCCAGCAGATTGCTGGTGGTGGTGTGCGCGGTAATCAGAACCAGCCGCAGGTGGCTGAGGATCTCGCCCTCGTCCAGGTCAGCGCGGTGCCCGAGCAGACCGGTGGTGAAGTCCGGTCCGGGTTCGGCGCGCTTACGCTCGGCGAGTTCCCCGAGGATCTGCATAATGCGGTTGTTGTGGGCCAGGGCCTCCTCGCCGCCCTTGATCACCTGCGCGCAGGAAGCGGCAAGACTCCGCCCTTCGCCCGCCGGCAGCCCGAACAACCTGGTCAGTACCAGCATCGGCAGATACTCGGCGAAGTCGCCCACCAGGTCGGCTCTGCCCGCGTCGGCGAACGCGTCGATCTGCTTGTTCGCAAAATGCGTGACATGACGCCGGATGCCACGCCCGGCGATCGTCTGCAGATTGTCGGTGACCGCGCCGCGCAGCCTGCGGTGCGGCTCACCGTCCTGCGACACACAGTCGGGGCGCCAGCCCAACATCTGGATCAGCGGCGAGGCCTGGCCGACGCGCCCCTGGTTCAGATCCCGCCAGTTGTGTGAATCCCGGCTGAACTGGCGGGGATTGTCGAGCACCCGCCGGTTCTCCCGGTAGCCCAGGACCAGCCAGGCGGGCACGTCGCCCTCCAGCAGTATCGGCGCCACGGCCCCGTACTCCTTGCGCAGCCGCGCGTAGATGCCGAGCGGGTCGAGCGCCGCCTCCGGCCCGTACAGCCGGGTGAGGTCGCCGTCGCCGCCGTGTGCGACGGGGCATCCGCGAGGGGCGTCGGGACCGTTTAAGGGCTGGTCGTTCATCGGGGCTCCAGAGCGACTGCCGAGCGTTCCTTGAGATGCCGTATCAGCGCGATCAGCACGTCACGGCTGGATGCCCGGTCGCGGGCGTCGCAGGCCACGACCGGGATGTGCGGGGGGATGTCCAGGGCGTCGCGGATCTCGTCGATCGGGTGCTCCTTGGAGTCGGGGAACACGTTCAGGGCGATGACGAACGGGACGTCCTGCCGCTCCATCTCCTCGATGGCCCGGAAGCTGGAGGCCAGCCGCCGGGTGTCCACCAGGACCACCGCCCCGAGGGCGCCCTTGAACAGACCGTTCCACAGGAACCAGAACCGCTCCTGGCCCGGCGTCCCGAACAGATACAGGACGAGTTCGTCGTTGATGCCGATCTTGCCGAAGTCCAGGCTGACGGTGGTCTCCGTCTTGTCCGCCACGCCGATCAGGTTGTCGACGTCGGCACTGGCCTGAGTCAGCGTCTCCTCGGTGGTCAGCGGCTTGATGTCGCTGACCGAGCGCACCATGGTGGTCTTGCCGGTGCCGAAGCCGCCGGCGATCATCACCTTCACCGAGCGGGTGCCCCCGGCCGTCTGCCGGTCGGGGTGGTCAAAGCCTTTGAAGTCCACTGAGTACCTCCTCAAGGAGCGCGAGGTCGGGCCCGCTGCCGGCGCCTGACGCCGGGATGGGATTACGGGCTTCGACGCGGCCTGCGTCCAGCAGATCGGCCAGGAGCACCGCGAGAATGTTGAAGGGCAATCCGAGGTGGGCGCCCAGTTCGGCCACCGACAGCGGATCGCGGCAGCGCCGGATGATCTCCTCGTGCTCGTGCTGCATGCCGGCTACGGCCGCGGCGCGGGAGACGATCAGGGTCGCCACATCAAGGCTCGACGCCGAACCGCCCGGTCCGCTGCGGCCACCGGTGAGGACGTAGTAGCGCTCGAGACCGGACGGGTCCGTGGGCGGGCGAGGAGCACTCATCCAGAGTGCTCCTCCAGGCGCGGAGTGGTGCCGAGGAGCTCACCCATCCTGCGGGCCAGGTCCCTCATCTGGTGACCGAGAAGACCCTGGTCGAGGCCTTCCTTGGCAAGCACTCCGAGGTACGTCTCCACGCCGGCCCGCACCACGAACAGGTGGCCGCCGTCGACCTCGATCATCGCGAGCCGCAACTGCCCGGCGTACTGGGGGAACTGCTCGGCCACCGGCTGGGCGAGTGCCTGCAGGCCCGCGACGACGGCGGCGAAACGGTCCACGTCGTCGGGGTCGTCGGCGCCGTAGGAGGTGATGGCCTTGCCGTCGCTCGATGCCACGAGGGCGAAGCGGATCTCCTGGATGCTCTCCGTCAGGTCGCGGAGCGCCCAGCTCACGTCGGTTCCCTGTTGCGTCATGTGGACTTGTCGCTCTCTTCAGTGCGGTGCTCGTTGAACTCGCGTCCGGCGGCCGTCTCGCCGCTGCCTGCCGGGTCGCGGTCCGCGGTCGTCTCGCGCGGCGATTCGCTCTCGCGTCCCGCCGTGGCGAAGGCGGCGAGGCCGGCGAAGGACGCGTCCGGCGGTACGGCGACCACGGTCTCCTCCGTCCGCTCGGCGGGCCTGGGCCGCGCCGACGGCGTCGACGGATCACTCCGCCGGCTCCTGCGGCGGGGCAGGCCGCCGGGCGTGGTGTCCACGGCTTCGGCGGTCTCCGCCGAAGCGACCGGGGCGGGCTCGGCGCTGGTCGGTGCCGCGGCTGCCGGGGCTGCCGGAGCGAGGGTCTCGGTGACGGCGGCGGGCAGCGGGCTGAAGTACTTGTGGGGGACCACGACGACCACCGAGGTGCCCAGCCAGGGAGAGTCCGCGAAGGTGACCCGGATGCCGTAGCGGCGCGCGAGGGCGCCCACCACGCGCAGGCCCAGGTTCGCGTCCTCCGAGATGCCGCCGAGGCCGGGGCCCTCCGTGGTGCCCGCGAGGGACTGCTCCGCCTCGCGCTTCTTCTCCTCGCTCAGGCCCTTGCCCGCGTCCTGGATCTCGATGCCGACACCGTTGGGCACCTCCTTGCCGGAGACGACCACGGGCTCGGTGGGCGGCGAGTAACGCGCCGCGTTGTCGAGGAGGTGGGCGAAGATCAGCGTGAGGTGGTCCACCAGGCCGCCGTCGACGCCGAGTTCGGGCAGGTGGCGGACCTGCACGCGGTCGAAGTCCTTGATGCGGCCGATGCCGCCGCGGACCACGCTGAGCAGCCGCTGCGGTTCCTGCCACTGGCGGCCGGGCCGGTCCGAGCCGCCGAGCACGCCGATGCTGGCGGCGAGACAGTCGGCGGGGCCGATCTCCTGGTCCAGTTCCATCAGGCCCTGGGCGACCGCGGGCAGTCGCCCGTGTTCGCCCTGCATCTCGTGCAGGCGCCCGCGCAGCTTGCTGGTCAGGACGTGGATGCGGTTGCCGATGCTGATCACGGCCTGCTCGGCCGAGGTCGAGCGGTCGAACTCCTCCTCCACGCCGATCAGCGCGGTCCTGAGGACCTTGCGCAGCTCGGCCCTCAGCTCGGGGCTCGCGTCCGGCTCCTCGGCGATCTCCGGCAGGATGTCGTCGATGGCGTCACCGGCCCGCAGCCGCTTGAGCGCCTCGGGCAGATACGCGTCACCGAGTCGCGCCACGACAGCCTGCTGCCGGGCGAGTTGCTCCTGCCAGACCTCGGCTTCACCGGTGAGCCGCGCCTCATAGCCCTGCGCTTCACCGACCAGCCGAGCCTCATACGCCTTGGTGTCTTCGGTGAGCCGGGCCTCGAAGACCTGGGCCTGCTCGGCCAATTGGGTCTCCAGGCCGCTGCGCTCGGCCGCGAACTTCCGTTCCAGGCCCGCCACATGCTGTTGCCACTGCTGCGAGTGCTCGGCCTGCGAGGCGCGGAAGTCGCCGGTGGTGCGGCGCAGTTGGGACTGGGTGCGGACCAGGAGCCGTACGCAGACGGCGCTGGCCGCGGTGGCCGCGGCACCGGCGAACGTCGCGGGTATCTGGACCTGATCGGGTCCCGCGACGGCGGTGGCAACGGTTCCAGCACCTAAGGCCAGCGGCATGAGCCACCAGCTGTACCAGGCGACGGGTGCCCGCGCCGCCGGGGGCGGAGTGGCAAGTTCCATCTGCATCCTTCGAAAGCAACACGATCGAACGGGGGGGTGTGCAGGCGCCGTACGCGTCGGGGAACGCCGGACGGGACGACCGAGTGTGTTCGCGTCAACTCGCAGCGCCGCAGGGAGCTTATCGGGTTTGAGATCGAAAGGATCAACTTCCCTCCTGGCACCTGTGAATGTTCGGTCACGCTCCGACAGGAGTGCTCACGTTGACAAATCCCTTCACCGACAACGCAATTGCGAAGGTCGCCCAGCGGCCGAACAGTCGGAGATGATCAAGCCGTCGGGGTACGCGGCGATCACCAGAGGCATGCATGTCATGCTCGGTCCCACTCGGAATGATCTTGAGGAGAGGTACGGATGAGCGGCCATCGTGACGGTCAAGCCGGACAAGCTGTCGATGACGCCACACCCGCGCGCGGCCTAGCGGCCAGAAGCCTCCCCCGGCGCTCGGAGTCCCTGACGCCGAGCCCGGGGCCGGGCGCCAGTGACAGCACCCCCACCTTCCCCATGTGGGCGTTGTTCTGCACGAGCCGCGCGGCCTCCGCCGTGTCGGCGAGTGGATAGGTGGCGGTGAGGGCGGGAGCGAGGTGGCCGAGGTCGAGCAGGCGGTGCATGGCCGACTGTTCCTGGAGGTTGGCGCCGTGGCTGCCGATGACGCGTTTGAGACGCATCCAGAGGTAGCGGTTGTCGAACTCGTGCAGATAGCCCGTGCTGGAGCCACAGGTGACGACGGCTCCGCCGCGGCGCACGACGAAGACCGAGACACCGAAGGTGGCGCGGCCGACATGCTCGAAGACGATGTGCGGGTCCTCGCCGGTCGCGGCCCGGATGCGTCGGCCGAGCCGTTTGCCGACGGTGACGGGGTCGGCTGGTTCGTCGCCCGTGAGGCCGATCTCCGCACGGTTGATCACCGTGTGACAGCCGAGCCCGCGCGCGTACTCCGCCTTCGCCTCGCTGCCGACGACACCCACGGCGATCCCCCCGCCGCTCCGCACGAGCTGCACCGCGTACGCGCCGAGGCCGCCCGCCGCACCCCAGATCAGCACGACGTCGCCCTGGGTCATACGGGCACCGCGCTCGCCGACGAGCATGCGGTACGCCGTTCCCGCGCACAGCGGGTTCGCGGCTGCCTCCTCCCAGCTCAAGTGGCCGGGTTTCGGCAGAAGTTGGCTGGCGCGTACGACGCAGTAGTGGGCCAGGCCGCCGTAGTTCGTCTCGAAGCCCCAGGCCAGCTGGCCGTTGCCCGACATGCCGTCGGCGTGCGTGGCCGGTTCTTCCTCGTCGACGTACGCGGGGCTGACGACGACATGGTCACCGGTCCGCCACCGGCGCACCCCGGCACCGGTTCGTACGACGACGCCCGCCGCGTCGGAGCCGATGACGTGGAACGGCTGGTCGTGCCGGCCCGACCAGCGGTCCTGGCGGCCGAAATGCCGCAGGAAGGTGAAGGTCGGGATGGGTACGAACATCGCCGACCACACGGTGTTGTAGTTGATGCCGCTCGCCATGACGGCCACCAGCACTTCGTCCGGGGCCAGTTCGGGCATCGGCACGGAACCGATGTGGATGGTCTTGCGGACGTCCTTGTCGGCGACGCCGGTGAATCCCCCGACGTCGTCGGACCTCAGATGGGCGGCCGTGAACCGGTCGGGTAAGGGGAGGTGCTCCAATTCGGCTGCCGTGGCTCCCGCCACGACCGCCTCGGCCAGGGCATCCATGTCGTGTGTCCCTCCGTCGTGAAGTCAGGTCGGCCCGAGGCCCGCGGCGAGCGTCGGCCACGAGGCCTTGAACTCCTGCTGCCAGTAGGGCCAGGCGTGCGAGCCGCCGTTGTAGAAGTGCACCTGGGCCGGGATGCCCAGCGCGTCGAGCCGCCGCGTGAACCGATGGGCCTGGCTCCACAGGGTTCCTTCCAGGACGGCTCCTTCGAGGTTGCCGAAGTCACTGCTGGGCAGGCCGCTGCCCTGCGCGATGTACAGTCCGGTGCCCGCGAGAGCGCCCGCCAGGGCGTAGGGGTTGTGCTGGTTCCAGTTGTCCCTGTTGAACAGCGCGCTACCCCACAGAGCCAGTGGCGCAAGCGACTCCCGCGCCACGATGGCGCCGGCCACGGTGGGCATGCCCGGCGCGGTCGTGTCCAGGATTCCGCTGTACGAGGCCGCCGCACCGAACACGCCGGGTCGCCGTGCGGCGAACGCCAGCGCCCCGTACCCGCCGGTGGACACCCCGGCCACGGCACGTCGGCCGTTCGCCCGGAAGTGCTGCCGCAGCAGCGCCATGACCTCGTCCACCTGGAACTTTTCGTAGTCCGGGGCACCGGACATCCCGTAGTTCCACCAGTCGGTCGGAATGCCGGTGGGCCCCGAGGACGGCATCACGACGAGGACGCCCCGACCGGCGAGGAAGTCGCTGACATCCGTCTCCCGGGTCCAGGATGTGTAGTCGTCGTGCGCGCCCTGCAGCAGGTACAGAACGGGCCAGGTGCGGTCGGGGTGGGTGGCGTAGCCGGTCGGCGTGACGACGCGAACGGGCAGCGACGCGCCCACCGCGGGCGAGGCCACTGTGAGGTCGACGGTGCGGGGGTCGAGCCACTTCGCGGCGGTGATGCGAGCACTGTCGCCCGCCGCCGGGGTGACGCCGACCGCTGTGGAGGCCAGGGCGGTCGTGGCCGTGAGGAGGACGTTTCTGCGGGTGGGGCGGCGTAAGGGCACGGGTTTGCTCCTCGTCTGAGTCCTGCGGGTCAGGAGCCGCTCAGGTCGCGGGTGAGCAGTCGAGCGAGCGTGTCGACGACCGGTGGGTCGAGCAGGGACAGGTGGTGACCCGGCAGCGGCGCGACGGTGAGGTCGGTGCAGTACGCGTCCCAGCCGAGCGCCGCGTCGGCGCGCTCGTAACGGGGGTCGCGGACCGTGTGCGGGGCGGTCTCACTCGCCCGGTACAGCAGCGTTCGCCCCTCGTACCGCCCGGGCCGGTGGCGTTCGCCGCTGCGCAGATCGAGGTACGAGGTCCGCTGGTGCTCCAGTGCGGAGGGCGGCAGCGTCACGGACTCTCCGAGCATCTTCATCACGAGGGCGATCTGCGCGGTGTCGTCCAGGGCGGCGAGTTCGTCGTACGGCAGGTCGAGTGGGGCGCCGTAGGTGCGTTCCACATACGCGGCGAAGTCCGCGAACCGGCGCCGAGCGGTGTCCGCCGGGGTGCTGCCGGGCGGTGCGGGCAGCGGCAGTACCGCGTCGAGCAGAACGAGCGCGGAGACGGTGCCGTGCGCGGTCAGCAACCGAGCGGTCTCCTGCGCGAGAACACCTCCGTACGACCAACCTCCCACGATCCACGGACCGTTGGGCTGTACCTCGCGGATGCGGCGCGCGAACTCGACCGCGCGTCCGGGCACGTCGTCGGGGTCGTCCTGCCGGTCGAGTCCGTACAACGGCCGCTCTCCGCCGAGCCGTTCGGCCAGCCGGGCGTAAACACCGGAGGAGCCTCCCGCGGCGTGGGCGAGGAAGAGAGGGATGCCGGGGCCGGTGGAGGGGAAGACACGCAGGCGCGTCCCACCGGGCTTCTCGCCGTCCGGGGCAGCGGTACCGCGCAGCTCCTCGGGATCCGGAGGGGTCGAGGGTCCCACGGAGTCGCCCAACAGCTCGGCCACCGCTCGCAGGGTTCCCCGTCCGAGCAGCGTCCCCGGCGCGACGGTGACCCCGAACTCGCGCTCCACCGCGCCCCGCATCCGCACAGCCGTCAGCGAGTCGAGGCCGAGGTCGGTCAGAGGCACATCGGGGTCGATCCGGTCGGGGGCGTATCCCATGACCCCCGCCACGCACCCGCGGAGCCGCTCGACGAGACCCGCGTCGCGCGCCGCGGGGGCGATCGTGGCCGGCCCGGTCTCCTCCCCGAACCAGAAGCGGCGGTGGCGCCAGCGCGGCGAGGGCACGTCCACGATGCGGCCGCCGAGCCGCTCACGGAGCCCGGTGACCCGTACGCCGTTCACGAGCAGCGTGGCGAGTGAGGTGCGGAAGGTCAGTGCGTCGTCGGTGTTCTTGCGCAGGGTGGGGACGACGAGCGAGCCCTCCGGCAAGGTGTCGGTCAGGGGGTGCAACTGGGTGGCGTGCGGCGCGACTTCGACGAAGATGCGGTGACCGTCCTCGGCTGCCGCCCGCACGGCCTGGGCGAACCGGACGGGCCGTCGCAGGTTCGCCACCCAATACGCGGCGTCGTGCGGGGCGGTGCCCCGGGGGTCGTCGAGCACGGTCGAGTAGCGTCGACACTGGGGGTCGCTCGACGGCACCTCACCCAGCTCGCGCGCGAACTCACCCAGCAGTGGCTCCACTTCGGGCGAGTGCCCGGCCCCCGACACCCCCAGCGACTGCGCGAACCCGCCCTCCGCCGTCACCCTGGCCACCAGGCTCGCCACATCGTCGGCGGACCCCGTCACCACGCTCTGCGCCGGCGAGGCGTGGACGGCGACCTGGAGGGTGGGCAGGTCCCTGGCCAGCACGTGGATGTCGCGCTCGGAGCGGTCGACCACGGCCATGGCGCCGCCGGTGAGTCCCGCAAGGAGCCGGGAGCGTACGGCGACGATCCGCGCGCCGGTCACCGGATCGAGGGCCCCGGAGACGACAGAGGCGGCGATCTCGCCCAGCGAGTGGCCGATCACTGCGGCGGGTTCGAAGCCGTAGGACCGCCACAGCTCGGCGAGGGCGAGCTGGATGCCGTACAGGACGGGCATGACGACGGCGGGTGAGGTCGGATCGGCGTCCGTTCGCAGGCTCGTGGTGAGGGAGACGCCCGCATGCCAGCGCAGCAGGGGCTCCAGCCGCTCGACGGCGGCGGCGAACGCCGGTTCCGCGGCAAGGAGCCGCCGTCCCATGCCAGGCCATTGGGAGCCGTACCCGGAGAACACCCATACAGGTCCGGGGCCGCCCGGTGACCCCTCGCCCGTGACCAGGTGCGGCGACGGTTCGCCCGCGGCCAGGCACCGCAGAGCCTTGGCCGTCTCGGCTCTGTCACGGGTCACGACGGCCGCGCGACAGGGTCCCCGGCCCGTGCGGCCCGCGAGGGTGCGGGCCACGTCGGTGTCGGGTACGCGTGGGGCGCCGGGGAGCCAGTCGGCGAGCTCACCTGCGTACGACCGAACCCGGTCCTGGGTCGGGCCGTCGATGAGCAGCAGGGCGGGCTGTCCGCTCGGCCCGAAGGGGCGGGCGCTCGTTCGGTGTTCGGCGAGGACGACATGGGCGTTCGTGCCGCCGAATCCGAAGGCTGAGACGCCCGCGGTGGCCGTTCCCGAATAGCGCGGCCACGGCTCGGCCGAGGTCACGACGCGCAGGCCGAGTCCGTCGAGGTCGGCGTGCCGGCCGGGGCGGGTGAAGTGCAGCTGGGGCGGGATCTCGCCGTGCTGGAGGGCCAGTACGGTCTTGATGAGCCCGGCGATTCCGGCGGCGGCCTCCAGGTGTCCGAGGTTGGTCTTGGCCGATCCGATCAGCAGGGGCTGGTCCAGATCGCGCCCGGCGCCGAGCACCGCGCCGAGGGCGCCCGCCTCGATGGGGTCCCCGAGGGGTGTGCCGGTGCCGTGGGCTTCGACGTAGTCGACGGTCCTGGGGTCGCTGTGCGCCTCGGTGAGCAGGGCGCGCTGGGCCTCGCCATTGGGGGCCGTCAGGCCGTTGGACCGTCCGTCGGAGTTGACGGCCGTCGAGCGGACGACCGCAAGGACGCGGTCGCCGTCGCGTTCGGCGTCCGCGAGCGGCTTGAGTACGAGGACACCGCATCCCTCACCGCGGACGATCCCGTCGGCCGTCGCGTCGAAGGCCTTGCAGCGGCCGACCGGCGACAGCGCACCCGCCCGCTGCAAGCCGAGCGTGACGGCGGACGTGAGCAGCACGTTCACCCCGGCGGCGAGCGCGGTGTCGCACTCTCCCGTCAGGAGGGCGCGTACGGCGTGATGGACCGCGACCAGGGAGGACGAGCACGCCGTGTCGACGGCCAGGCTCGGGCCGCGCAGGTCGAGGGCGTAGGAAAGACGGCCCGCCGCGATGCTCAGCGCGGCGCCCGTGGCCGTCCAGGCGTCGGGCGCGGCCGCCGTGAGATGCGCGTACTCGTTGCCGCTGATGCCGACGAAGACGCCGGTCCGGCTGCCCGCGAGCTCCGTGACGGGCAGCGCGGCATGATCGAGTGCCTCGCGGGTGACTTCGAGGAGCATGCGGTGCTGGGGGTCCATGGTCGCGGCCTCGTGCGCGCCGATGCCGAAGAACTCGGCGTCGAAGCCCGCGATGTCGTCGAGATAGGCGCCGTGCCGGATGACGTCTGACTGCAGGGAGGGCTCTCCTCGGACGCCGCCGTATGCGGTCGGTTCCCATCGGCCGGCGGGGACGGTGCCGATCGCGTCCCGGGCCTCGGTGAGCAGGCGCCAGTACGCGTCGGGCGTATCGGCGCCGCCGGGGAAGCGGCAGCCGAGGCCGATGACCGCGATCGCTGTCGCGGGTCCCTGGGGAGTCTTCGGCGCCGCCGTCCGGGGAGGCTTCTGCGTGAGCCGCGCCACCAGAGCGTCGATCGTGCCCGTGTCCCACAACAGCGTGTCCGGCAGTCGCCGCCCCACCAGGTCGCCGAGCAGCGCGGTCAGGGCCACCGCGTCGCGCGAGGTGAGCCCCAGTTCCGCCAGTGGCCGGTCGTCGGTGATGTCGGCGGGGTCCAGGGCGTACCAGGCGCGCAGCCGGCCGATGATCACACCGCGAATCTCCGTGCGCGAGGGGCTCATCGGGGATCGAACCCCCCGTCGAGATAACGCGCCCGAGCGGCCGTCCGGGCCACCTTTCCGCTGCTCGTGCGGGGCACGGAGCCCGGTGGGACGATCAGCAGCCCGCCGAGTCGCAGCCCGTGGCGTGCCGAAACGGCAGCCCGTACGGTGCGTTCCGCTTGGCGGGCCGCGTCCGCCGTGGGCTCGGCGCCGCGGCGGTGCTCGGCCACCACGACGAGTTGTTCGCCGGTGCTGTCCGCGCGGGGTACGCCGAACGCGGCAAGCCGGCCTTGGCGGACGACGTCCACGGAGATCTCCACGGTCCGCTCGATGTCCTGGGGATAGTGGTTCCGCCCGTCGACGATGATCACGTCCTTCAGGCGCCCGGTGACCAGTAGCCGCCCGTCGTGCACGGCACCCAGGTCACCGGTGCGAAGTCGGCCCTGCGGATCGCAGAAGGCCCGGTCGGCCCGTTTCCAGTAGCCGCGCCCGATGTTCGGACCGCGCAGCCGGATCTCGCCGACGCAATCCTCCGGCAGCCGTTCGCCGTCCGCGTCGACGATCTCCACTTCCTGTCCGGCGGGCACCCCGCACGAGACGAGTACGGCCGCGTCCTCCGCATCCGGCAGGACTTCGACGCGCCCCTCCGCCAGCGCGCCCGCGTCGCACACCACGGTCGTGGGAGGCGTCGCGCCCGCGTCCGCCGTCACGAACACCGTGGCCTCCGCTAGTCCGTACGCGGGTGCGTGGGTCGCCGGATTCAGGCCCGCGGGCGCGAACGTGGCGTGGAAGCGGTCGATCGTGCCCTGCCGCACCGGCTCACTGCCGTTGATGAGCACCCGTACGCGGTCCAGGCGCAGTTCGTCGAGCACGGCCGGGTCGGTGCGGGCCACGCAGTAGTCGTACGCGAAGTTCGGGGCGGCGCCGATCGTCCCGTCGTACGCGCTCAGCAGGCGCAGCCAGCGCGCGGGTTCCTCGAGGAAGGCCACCGGGTCCATCAGGACGGACGGGAAGCCGCCCACGACGGGCGCGGCGATGCTCAGGACCAGGCCCATGTCGTGGAAGAGCGGCAGCCAGCCGACCGTGGTGGTGGCCCCGGGGTCCACGCCGAAGGCGTCGATGGCCTGGCGGGCGTTGGCGACGACGTTGGCGTGGCTGATCATCACGCCGGCCGGTTCGCTCGTGGAGCCCGACGTGTACTGGAGGTACGCGATGTCGTCGGGGGCCGGCACGTCTTCGACCTCGTCGAACGCGAAGCGCTGGAGGGCGAGTTGGTCGACGGGGACGACCGGCACCACGGGCAGGTCGTGATCCAGGACAAAGGCCTCCACGGCGATCGCAGTGGTCGAGTCGGAGAGCAGACAGGCGGGTTCGCAGTCGGCCAGGACGGCCGCCAACCTGCTCTCATGGCCCGGGAGTTGGGGGCCGAAGAGGGGCACGGCAATCACCCGGGCGTAGAGGCAGCCGAGGAAGGCAGCCGCGTAGTCGAGCCCCTGCGGCATGACCAGGGCGGCCCTGTCTCCGGGAGCGACGAGGGCGACCAGCCGGTCTGCGACGGCGCGGGCGCGGGCGTCCAGGGCCCGCCAGCCCAGGGTGCGGTGCAGTCCTTCGGAGGCCGCGTTGGGGAAGTGGACGTGGCTGAAGGCGCGTTGCTGCGGCCGGCGGAGGGCCCAGTACCGCAGATGGTCCGGCAGTGGAGCGTCGGCATCTGGCCGGGCGGAGGTCATGGCGGCTCCAACTCGTGGGGAAGGTGGTGCTGTTGCCCTGGGGGCGGGCGAACGGTGGGGTGATGCACCAGCGTCCGACGCGGGATGCCGGTCGGGTTAGACGACCTGTTGACAGTTCGTCCTCCCTCTTCTGTCAGCTCGCTGACAAAGCCGTGGTCCCGATTCGGCCCCCGGGGACAGAGCCACGGCGACGGCGCGCCCCGGACAATCCATGTCACCCGAAATCGGGTGGCGAGGCGCATGGAGGGAGCGACGACGGTGGGACGTGGACGGCTGTTCGCGCTGCTGGCACTGCTCGCGCTGACCGGTTTCCTCACGACACTCGACAACACGGTGGTCAATGTCGCCCTGCCCACCGTGCAGCGCGAACTCGGCCTGACCGTGACCGACTTGGAGTGGGTGGCCGCCAGTTATGTACTCAGTTTCGGCGCGCTGCTGCTGCCCGGCGGGCGGCTGACCGACCTCTTCGGACGCCGGGCCGTGCTGGCCACCGGAATCGCAGTCTTCACGGCAGCCTCGGGCGCGGCGGCCCTGGCGGACAGCGGGGGCACCCTCGTCGCGGCCCGCACGGTGCAGGGGGTCGGAGCGGCCCTGGTCATCCCGGCCTCGCTGGCCGTCGTGGCCGCCGATCTGCCCGCGCGGCGGCGTTCGACCGCCGTCGGGCTGTGGACCGCGGCCCTTGCCCTGGCGCTGGCGCTGGGGCCCGTGGTGGGTGGCTTCATCACCCAACAGTGGTCCTGGAGCTGGGTGTTCGCACTGAACGTTCCCCTCGGGCTGCTCGCCCTCCCGCTGGTGTCAGCCGTCCCCGCCGGATCCGGCGAGCCCGTGCGCGGCGCCCTCGACCTGCCCGGCGTGCTCCTCTCGGTCGTCTCGCTCTACCTCCTCACGTACGGGCTCGTGCGCGGCGGCGAGCACGGCTTCGACAGCGGTCCCGTGCCGCTGTGTTTCGGCGTGTCGGCGCTCGCCGCCTGCGTGTTCGTCGTGGTACAGGCACGCACCCCGCGCCCGCTCGTCGAACTGCGGCTGTTGCGCGACCGGTTCCTGACCGGCGGGGTGCTGGCGCAGGTGCTGTGGGGCATCGGCGTCAACGGCGTCTTCTTCTCCACGGCCCTCTACCTCCAGCGGATTCTGGGGTTCTCACCGACCCGGGCAGGCCTGGCCTTCCTCCCGCTGGCCGGAGTCCTGTTGCTGTGCACACCGCTGGCCGAGCCGACGGCACGGCGCCTCGGCGCCCATGTCTCGATCGCCGTGGGGCTCGGGCTGGTGGCGCTCGGCCTGCTCCATGTATCGGGCACCGGGGCGCACGCGGGGTACTGGGATCTGCAGCCCGGGCTGCTGCTGATCGGCGCGGGTTCCGCGCTGACCACTCCGCTGACCGTGCGCTGCCTCGCCGGGGTTCCGGACCGGAGCACGGGGATGGCCGGCGGACTGGTCAGCGCGGCCCGCGAGGTCTCCGGCGTGTTCGGGGTGGTGCTGGTCGGTGTGGTCCTCACCCGCCGCGAGCGCTCCGAACTGCGGTCCGGATCGGATCCGCGCAATGCGTTCCTGGCCGGGTACGACCTTGGGCTGCGTCTCGCGGCCTGCTGCGTCCTGGCGGGTGCGCTCGTCACCCTGGTCGCACTGCGCCGCCGTGGCCGGCATCGGCGGGTGGTTGCGCGAAGCCGGGGCAGAGAGGTCAAGCGGCGGAACGGCACGGGGCCCGGCGCACCCGGCCGGGTCGTCACCAAGTGACAATCCTCACCCCGATGTCTGTCCGCCTTTGATGAGCCCCGGCCGGTTACTGGCGGGTATTGTCTCCGAGCCGCTGACCCGGCGCACAGGAGGGAGCCCGAGCGATGGACGATGAGCCCAACGGCCCGTTCAAGGCGTTCCCTTCGGACCTGCACGACCACCTCAGACCGTTCTTCGACGACATCAGGGAAGAGGTCGTCCGAGCGATCAAGACCGAGATCCCCGAGTACGCGCGCCCTACGGACGACACGTACATGCAGGTCGTGCACCGCGGTGTGGAGCACGCGTTGCAGGGGTTCCTGGAGCGGATGGCGAAGCCGGACACGGACTGGGAGCCGGTGACGGCGACCTACCAGCGCATCGGGCGGGGTGAGGCGGACGAGGGGCGCAGTCTCGACTCGTTCCAGTCCGCTCTGCGTCTCGGCGCCCGGGTGACCTGGCGCCGGGTCAACGCGCTGGTCGACGCCGAGTTGCTGCCCCGCAAGGTGCTGGCCGCCTTCGGCGAGGCGCTGTTCCTGCATCTGGACGAGATGGCGGCCGCGACGACCGCGGGCTACACGGAGGCGCGACTGCACGCGGCGGGCGAGTTGCAGCAACGGCGCACGCGGCTGATCGACCTGCTCACCGCCGATCCGCCCGCGTCGGCCGAGGCGATCAGCGATCTCGCGCACACGGCGCGCTGGCCGGTCCCGCGGGCCGTGGCAGTGGTCGCGATCGACTTCGGGCCGCGGCCCGCCCCGGCGGCGCGACCGATCGTGCCGCCGGAGTTCCTGGCGCGGTTCGATGTGCAGCCGTCCGTTCTGGTCGTGCCCGACCCCGACGGGCCGGGGCGCAGGCGGGCGGTCGCCGGGGCGCTGCACGGATTGCGTGCGGCGATGGGGCCGACCGTCACGCTCCAGGAAGGCGCCCGCTCGTTGCGCTGGGCGGCCGAGGCACTCGATCTGGTACGGCGGGGCATCCTGCCCGACACGGAACTGGTGTGCTGCCAGGAGCATTTGGCCACCCTGCTGCTCTTCCGCGACGAGGCCCTGGTGGATGCGATGGCCGAGCGTCGGCTGAGTCCGCTGAACGCGGTGCGCTCACCGCAGCGGGAGCGGCTGGCGGAGACGCTGCTGAGCTGGTTGCAGTCCGGGCACAACGCCAGCGAGGTGGCGGCGCGGCTCGCCGTGCATCCGCAGACGGTGCGCTATCGGATGCGGCAGCTGGACGAGCTGTTCGGGGACCAACTGCACGATCCTACGGTCCAGTTCGAGATGCAGCTGGCGTTACGGGCGCTGGCCCTACGGCTGACGGCCGTGTCCCGGCGGGGTCAGTGAGGTCACGCTCTACGCAACATGCGGTTGGCACCCGCGGCGGCCGTCGTCGCGAGCAGCCAGCCCAGGCACACGAGGACCACGGCCGCCCACTGCAGTCCGCCGCGGGGGCTGAACGCCTGCTCCTGCCCGAAGTCGACGAGCGGCAGCACCAGGTCGAAGGTGTAGATCGCCGCCTGGAAGTGAGGCGGCTTGCCCGGGTCGATGGCCTGCGGGGGCCACCGCGTGAACAGCAGGATCCCGCTGAGCATGATCGCGCACAGCCACCACACGGCGCGCATCGGCCGATAGCCGTAACCCACGGTGATGTTCTGGAGACCGCTCCACACCCGCCCCGGCCACGGCAGCGTGGCGCGCAGGCGCCGCTGTTTGGCGAGCAGGACCGTGCGCGCGTCTCCGTCGTGACCGTGCTGGCGATACGCGGCTGCCAGCTGTTCGTACGGCTGGGGGGTGAAGCCCTCGGGATCGCCGGCGAGCAGAGGAAGCCGCTGTACGGCGGGGAGTTGGGGCAGCAGGCTCTCGTAGACGACCCCTTCCAGGCGCACCGCGGTCGGCCAGCTGTCCGGTGTGCCGCGCAGGATCGTCAGGCGGGTGTGGCTGAGGTCGACGGTTCCGCGCATGGGCTCGCGAGGGCGCAGATGGAGTTCGGACGCGGTGGAGCGGCGACAGGTGAGGGCGGGAGTCCCGGACGGCACGTCGATCACGGCGTCCTGGAAGCAGACCCGGCTGCGCACAGTGATGCTGCTGAGCGTGACTCTGCCGCGCGCCGTGAACCCGTCGCAGCAGTTGAACACGGCACCCACGTCTATGCCGTGGGCGCGCAGCGCGGGCCCTTGTTCAGCGGTGAGCGAGGCGCCTTCGAAGAGGGCGCCGCCACCCACCCGGGCGTCGCACAGATCGACGGTGCCCTGCGCGACGAGCCCGCCGCGGCAGTTCAAGTCACCTCCTATGTGCAGTCTGTTGGCCTTGAGCGCGAGCCCCGACGGATTGAGCAGCTCGGCCCGCTTGAGCACGACACTGCCGCGTACGGAGGTGTCCCGCAGGTCGGTGCAGCCGTCGACGCGCAGCCCCGTACCGGCCTGGATGTCCCCGCCGATGGTGGCGCACAGCAACTGCAGCGCCCGCTCACCGCGCCGCTCACCATGCCCGGTCAGGCGGCTGTTCTCCAGGTGCAGCGAGCCGCCGATCGAGGCGCCGTAGAGATCTATGGGCCCCTCCACCCGGCACCCGGAGATCTCGCACTTCCAGCCGGTCGTGACGCCCACGGCCGACAGGCCCGGCAGCACGCAGTCGCGCATCTCCAGCGCCCCCAGGTGCGCGCCGTCGAGACAGGGGGCTTGCTCGAAGTGGCAGTTGCGCAACCGTAAGGTCCCCGCGACAACGGCCTCGGCCAGGTCCAGCCGCCCGGTGATCCGCACGTCCCTGAGCCTCAGCCGCGGCAGATGCCCCGCCTCGGCCGGAGGCGGCGCCAGCAACAGCCTCCGCACGACGGACGCCCGTACCTCGCCTCCGTCCGCGAACCACTCCCCTCTGCGGAAAGCGGCCCACATCCCCCGTTCACTCCCGCTCCAACCACCCGGCGCGAGGCTGCCCGACACGTCAACTCCCCCTCCAGCCACGGAAATCCCGTGCATCGCTACCCCCGGGAGTGCGCAGGGCAACCCGAGGCACCCCGTGACTTCCTGGACAGATGTCCAGCTAGAGTGGACACCTGTCCATGAAACAACCGCTCGACACCGACTTACGAGGGAGCTTGCCGACGATGGATACGGTCGCGAATGTGCTGGTGGGTCTTGTGGCCGCGCTGCACGCCTACATCCTGGTGCTGGAGATGTTCCTGTGGGAGAAGAAGCCGGGGCGGGGGCTGCACGGGTTCGACCCGGAGATGGCCCGGGCGACCGCGCCGCTGGCCGCCAACCAGGGGCTCTACAACGGGTTTCTGGCGGCGGGCCTGGTGTGGGGTCTGATCGCCGCGGATCCCACCGGGTTCCGCGTGCAGGTCTTCTTCCTGGTGTGCGTCGTGATCGCGGGTGTGTACGGATCGGTCACCGCGAACCGCCGCATCCTCTTCGCGCAGGCCCTGCCCGGCGCGGTCGCCCTGGCCGCCGTCCTCGTCGCGCGGTGACGCCCGAGGACCCGCGGGCAGCCCGGACCCGGGCGAAGCTGCGGCAGGCACTGCTGGAGGAGTGCGCCGAGCGGCCGCTGGAGGAGGTCGGCGTCGCCGCGCTGGTGCGGCGGGCGGGGGTCGGCCGGGCCACGTTCTACGTGCACTACACCGACCTGGAGGCGCTGGCC
Organism: Streptomyces albiflavescens; assembly: GCF_014645835.1. GTDB lineage: Bacteria > Actinomycetota > Actinomycetes > Streptomycetales > Streptomycetaceae > Streptomyces > Streptomyces albiflavescens. Next base: position 1,396 of record NZ_BMMM01000005.1, on the reverse strand, counting down.
GTCGACGCCTGCGCCGATGTCGTGGGCGACGCCGTGGAGGCACTGCACGCGTGGCGCGGGCGACCCGACCCGGTGTCCGCGCCACCCGCCCTCCGCACGTTCTTCGCCGAACTGGCCCCCCATGCCCCCCTCTATCGCGCACTCCTCGGCCCGGGCGGCGGTGGCCCCCTCGGTCTCGTGCTGCACCGGGATCTGCGCGCCCGCAGCCTGGCCGAGCGCACCCTCGTGGGCGCCCCGGACGCCCCGCTCGTGGCCTCCGCTGTCGCCGCCACCTTCGCGGGGGTCCTCGCCGACTGGCTGCACGGCCTGCTGGAGGGCAGCCCGGAGGAAGTCGCCGATCAGGTCTGGCAGTTGCTCGTCGCCCTGCACCGCAGCCGCTGACGGATCACTTGCAGCCCACCTGCTGCTTGGTCGCGGGCCACGCCTCCACGCCGTCGGGTGTCCGGATGTACGCCGTCGACTTGCCCGCCGTCAGCCAGAGTTCCCAGTCGTGGAAGCGGTAGCCGGTGTCCCGCGCGCCGACCGGCATACGGGCGTCCTGGTCGTACGCGGCGGTGAGCACCTCGCTTCCGAGCACCCTGTGTGGATCGCGCGCGTACTGCCTGAGCTCCTTGCCCTGGCCCAGCCACAGGAAGTGCGCGCTTTCCCAGTCGCAATGTTCCGCGCCGGCCGAGCTGCTCACCTCGGTGGTGGGCACGCGGCGGCCGTCCCGATCCGTCCAGATCTCGTACCGCGAGTCGGTGAAGCTCGCCGGGAGTTCGGAGGGGTCGCAGGAGGCGTTGGTCTCCGGGCCCCAGCCGGGACGGTGCGGCTGGTCCTTGGCGACCACGACGGCCACTTTGGTCCTGCCCCGGACGTCGTAGGAGAACAGGACGCGGTCCTTTTCCCTGCGCTCCACCCGGTAGCCGTGGTCCGGCAGCTCTGGCTGGTCCATGTCGAAGTAGGCGTTCAGGCCCTCCTCCGGCGTCGAGCCGCCGTCCTCCCTGCTCCACCTGTCGCCCCCGCCGCCCAGGTAGATCTCGCCGTCGCACTCCAGCGCCCGGCCCGCCGCGCCCGAACTCTCCATGGCCGCGCGCACGCCATCGTCGCCGGTCTCCTTGACCGGCACGTCCAGCGCTCCGGAGTACGGGGTGGCCGGGGGCGTTCCCTCGACCACGAGGTCGTCGCGTGTCCCGTCGTCGCACCCCACCACCGTCAGGCCGACGAGAGCCGCCGCCGCGATCCACTTGCGCATGCCCACCCCTGTTCCCCGAACCGCCATCTCGCTCCTGTGACGCACGAGGGACGCGGATCGTTCGGCGGCCGGCGCGTGGCCGGGCACGTGCGGCCCCTAGTAGGACTCCGTTAGGTCTTCCTCTCGGCCCTGTTTGGGAGCATGTTGGAGGTGTGGACGCAC
>NZ_BMMM01000004.1:533193-587454 GCF_014645835.1 Streptomyces albiflavescens | reverse complement strand
GCCGGGAACATCCGTTCCCCATCTCACCGCCACGGCCCGCCCGGTCCGGCTCCGCCGGAACGACACGGCGACGCTCCGCGCCGCAATCACGAGATTCGCTTCACCACCGGGCTGAAGCCCGATGCACTGCGAATGAAACTCGGTAGCGGTCAGGGCCCCTCGTCCCTACCTGCACCCAACGGGCAATCGGTGCATGCCGGGCGTATCGTCGGTGGCGAGACACCTTCGGAAGGAGCTCTGCATGGGCATCTTCGACAGGTTCAAGGGCCATGGGCAGCACAGGGCCAAGGCCATGTCCGACGCCGCGGAAAAAGAAGTCAACGAAAAGACGGGCACCAAGTACACGGGCCAGGTCGACGACGCGCAGCAGAAGATCGAGGGCGCGATGGGCATGGACCGCGACCGGCCCGAACAGCAGTGACCCGAAGATGCACGGAGGCTTGCACCGACTGAATCACCTTGAATCCCAGGCACCAGAAACCGTCCGCGGAGACCCGGTCCCGCGGGCGGTTCCGCTGTGCCCGAGCCGGAGTTGGACTATCGGGCGCGTCGTCACATCGCCTCACACCTTCCCGATCCCCAGTGTCGTCTCCGAAGGCAGCAGCCCCGAGCTCAGCGCCGCGACCCAGAACTCACCGAGAAGGTCGGCGAGGCGGGCGGTGACGTCCGGGCCGAGGGCGCGCCAAGGGGCGGCGGCCAGCTCGTCCGTGTGCTGTTCGACCTGGCGGCGCAGCTCGTGGCCGGCGGGGGTGGCGGTGCCGTCCTCGTTCACCAGGCCGCGGGCGGTGAGGCGTTGGCGGGCGGCGGTCCATTCCTCCGGGCTCCAGCCGCGGCTCTCGAAGCGCTCCACGGAGGCTGCGCCTATCGCCGCGAAGGAGACGAGTGACTCGACCGGGTCGAGCCCGGCGATGAGCAGTGCGGCGAGGTGGCCGTCGCCCCGGTGCTCGCGCAGGATCGTCGCCGCGTGCCACAGCTGGAGGTGGGGAGCCTCGGGCCAGACCAACTCCGCGTAGGCGGCGGCGAGTGGACGGCCCGCGGTGTTCGCGGCCTCGGCGGCACGGCGCGCCAGGGCGGCGGCCTCGGCGAGTTCGGGGCTGTGTATCCGGTCGCCGAGGATCGAGCGATAAGCCCGGTCGACGGCTCGCTCCCGCGCCTTCAGCACCTGATCCGGACTCGCGGTCCCCCAGGCGGACTTCATGTGTTCGGCGACCATGCGCGGGCTGAAGCTGTAGAAGGCGGAGGCCACGCGCTCGCTCCCGACCGCCCCCAACGGCGCGGCGCGGTACGGGAAGTAGCTCGGCCAGCGCTCCTCCGTTCCGTAACCGAGCGCGGCCGCTTCCTCGAAGCTCTCCGGCGCGTAGTAGTACACCGCGTGCAGCGGCTCCAGCAGGTGCCAGAGCTGGCGCACTCGGCCGAGGTCGACGCCCGCCCCGATTCCCGCTTCGGCCTTGCCTGTGGCGCTCGTCCCGCTGACGTTCTCCGACATGACTCCACCCCTCGTCGCGTTCCACTCACTCCACAACTTGACACTGACTAGATTGCCCGAGCCCGCCGAACTTGTCAATGCCTAGATTCGGCGTACGCTGCTGACCATGAACCCCGCGAAGACCGGCGACTCCGCGCGCCCCTACCACCACGGCGACCTGCGCCGCGCGATCCTCGCCGCCGCGCTGGACGTCATCACCGTCGACGGCCCGTCCGCACTGAGCCTGCGCGACCTGGCCCGCCGCGCCGGCGTCTCGCACGCCGCGCCGGCCCACCACTTCAAGGACCGCACCGGCCTGCTCACCGCGATCGCCGCCGAGGGGTACGAGCTGCTGGCGGGCGCGCTCGCGGAGGCCGAGGACCTGAGGGACGCGGGCGTGCGCTACGTACGGTTCGCGCGTGAGCATCCCGCGTACTTCCAGGTGATGTTCACTCCGGGGCTGCTCCGCGACAACGACCTGGAGTTGACGACGGCCAGGACCCTCGCGGGCGAGCGCCTGCGCGCCGCGGTCACCGCCGTACCGGCCGAGGGCCGCGGCCCCGATGCCCGCCTCGCCGGGGTCGCCGCCTGGTCTCTCGCCCACGGCTTCGCCACGCTGCTCCTGAGCCACAACCTGGATGGCCCGGTGGGCGATCAGGACCCCGAGGAGGTCTTCCGCGCCCTGACGGGAATGCTGTTCCGCTCCCGCTGAGCGGGCGCGGCTCCCACGCCGCGCCCGCTCGGCGGGACCGGAGCCACGCCCGGTCGAGTCTCATGGCGAACGCCGCCGCGCCCGGCGACCGCCTCCTCCTCACCGTACGCGCCGGGCCGCGCCCACAGGAGGAGCGAGGTCCTACGACCCCAGAACCGACGCCAGGAGCTCCCCGGTCCACCCCAGCAACTCCCGCCCCACCAACGGCTTTCCGCCCACCTTCGCCGTCTTCGGGCGGGGCACCAGGATCTGGTGGACGGCCGGCTTGATGACGGTGCCCGGGTACAGGCGCTTCAGGCGGAGTTCCTGGGACTCCCTCAGCTCCACCGGGGCGAAGCGGATGTTGTTGCCCTGGAGGACGATCTCGCCGACGCCGCACGCGCGCGCGAGCATCCGCAGACCGGCCACCAGCAGCAGGTTCTCCACCGGCTCGGGCAACTTGCCGTAGCGGTCGACGAGTTCCTCGCGTACGGACTTGACGTCCTGCTCCGTGTTGGCGGAGGCGATGGACCGGTACGCCTGGAGGCGGAGCCGCTCGCCGGGGGCGTAGTCGTGCGGGACATGCGCGTCGACCGGCACCTCGATCTTGACCTCCAGGGGCGGCTCCTCCTCGACGCCGCCTTCCAGCGAGGCGCGGTAGTCCGCGACCGCCTCGCCGACCATGCGTACATAGAGGTCGAAGCCGACGCCCGCGATGTGACCGGACTGCTCGCCGCCGAGCAGATTGCCCGCGCCGCGAATCTCCAGGTCCTTCATCGCGACGTACATGCCCGCGCCCATCTCGGTGTGCTGGGCGATGGTCGCCAGACGCTCGTGCGCGGTCTCCGTCAGCGGCTTCTCCGGGGGGTAGAGGAAGTACGCGTATCCGCGTTCCCTTCCGCGTCCGACTCGGCCGCGCAGCTGGTGCAGTTGGCTGAGGCCGAAGTTGTCGCCGCGCTCCACGATCAGCGTGTTGGCGTTGGAGATGTCGATGCCGGATTCGACGATCGTGGTCGACACGAGCACGTCGAACCTCTTCTCCCAGAAGTCGACGACCACCTGCTCCAGAGCCTGCTCCCCCATCTGGCCGTGCGCCGTCGCGATGCGTGCCTCCGGGACGATCTCCCTGAGCCGCGCGGCCGCGCGGTCGATGGACTCGACACGGTTGTGGATGTAGAAGACCTGGCCCTCGCGCAGCAGTTCACGGCGGATCGCCGCGCCGATCTGCTTCTCCTCGTACGGGCCGACGAAGGTCAGGACCGGGTGCCGCTCCTCCGGGGGCGTGGTGATCGTCGACATCTCACGGATGCCCGTGACCGCCATCTCCAGGGTGCGCGGGATCGGAGTCGCGGACATCGTCAGTACGTCGACGTTCGCGCGCAGCTTCTTCAGCTGCTCCTTGTGCTCGACGCCGAAGCGCTGCTCCTCGTCGACGACGACCAGGCCCAGGTCCTTGAACTTCGTCTCCGACGAGAACAGCCGGTGGGTGCCGATGACGACGTCCACCCCGCCGTCGCGCAGGCCCTCCAGGACCGCCTTGGCCTCCGTGTCCGTCTGGAAACGGCTCAACGCCCTGACGTTCACCGGGAATTGCGAGTAACGCTCGGAGAAGGTGCCGAAGTGCTGCTGCACAAGGAGGGTCGTGGGGACGAGCACGGCCACCTGCTTGCCGTCCTGCACCGCCTTGAAGGCCGCGCGGACCGCGATCTCCGTCTTGCCGTAACCCACGTCGCCGCAGATCAGACGGTCCATCGGGACCGTCTTCTGCATGTCCTCCTTGACCTCCGCGATCGTCGTCAGCTGGTCGGGGGTCTCCGCGTAGGGGAACGCGTCCTCCAGCTCGCGCTGCCACGGGGTGTCGGCGCCGAACGCGTGCCCCGGGGCCGCCATCCGCGCCGAGTACAGCTTGATCAGATCCGCCGCGATCTCCTTGACCGCCTTCTTGGCGCGCGCCTTGGTCTTCGTCCAGTCGGCGCCGCCCAGACGATGCAGCGTGGGGGCCTCGCCACCGACGTACTTGGTGATCTGCTCCAGCTGGTCGGTGGGAATGTAGAGGCGGTCGCCGGGCTGGCCTCGCTTGGCGGGGGCGTACTCCACGACCAGGTACTCGCGGGTCGCGCCCTGGACCGTGCGCTGCACCATCTCGATGTAGCGGCCGACGCCGTGCTGCTCGTGCACGATGTAGTCGCTCGCTTCGAGGGTGAGCGGGTCGATGGTCTTGCGGCGGCGGGCCGGCATGCGGGCGCCGTCCTTGCCGGCCGCCTTCTGGCCGGAGAGGTCGGTCTCGGTGAGGACGGCGACCTTCAGCGCGGGATCGACGAAGCCGTAGTCGATCGAGCCGCACGACACATGGACGACGGAGGGGCTGATGTCCGCGAGGTCCGTGTCGAGGCGGGCCGCGATGCCCTCGCCGCCGAGGACCTCGACGGTACGGGCGGCGGGGCCGTGCGCCTCGGTGACATACACCGCGCGCCAGCCGTCGGCGAGCCAGCCCTTGGTGTCGGCGAGGGCCCGGGCGGTGTCGCCGCGATAGGTCTCGGGGGCGTGCATGCCCAGCTTGAGGGTGTCCGTGTCGAGGTCTTCGTCGGCCGCGAACGGCGACACCGACCACCACATCATGTCCAGCTCGCGCGCCCGGTCCCGTACGTCCGCGATGGACCACAGGGAGGCCGCGTCCACGTCGATGGGCGCCTCGCCGCCGCCGGCGGTCGCCGCCCAGGACGCCTGCAGGAACTCCTGCGACGTCGCCACCAGGTCCGCGGCCCGCGTCCGCACCCGCTCCGGATCGCACACGACGGCCATCGAGCCCTTGGGCAGCACGTCGAGCAGCAACTCCATGTCGTCGACCAGGACCGGTGCCAGGGATTCCATGCCCTCCACGGCGATGCCCTCGGCGATCTTGCCGAGCAGCTCGCCCAGCTCCGGGTGCTCCTCGGCCAGCTGGGCCGCCCGCTCCCGTACGTCGTCCGTGAGCAGCAGCTCGCGGCAGGGCGGCGCCCACAGGCCGTGCTCGGCGACTTCGAGGGACCGCTGGTCGGCGACCTTGAAGTAACGGATCTCCTCGACGTCGTCACCCCAGAACTCCACCCGCAGCGGGTGCTCCTCGGTGGGCGGGAAGACGTCCAGAATGCCGCCGCGGACCGCGAACTCGCCGCGCTTCTCGACGAGCTCGACCCGCGAGTACGCGGCTGCCGCGAGCGCCTCGACGACCTCGCCCAGGTCGGCGCTCCGGCCCGTGCGCAAGGCCACCGGCTCCAGGTCGCCGAGGCCCTTGACCTGCGGCTGCAGCACGGAGCGGACCGGGGCGACGACGACCGAGACGGGGCCGGTCTCCGGGTCGTCGGGGCGCGGGTGGGCCAGCCGCCGCAGGACGGCGAGGCGACGGCCCACGGTGTCGCTGCGCGGGGACAGCCGCTCGTGCGGGAGCGTCTCCCACGACGGGTACTCGACGACGCCCTCCGGCGGGAGGAAGGACCTCAGCGCGGCGGCCAGGTCCTCGGCCTCGCGGCCCGTCGCCGTCACCGCCAGAACGGGGCGGCCGGCCTCGCGGGCCAGCGCCGCCACCGCGAAGGGGCGGGCCGCGGGTGGGCCGACCAGGTCGACATGCATACGGTTGCCGTCGGTGGCGGCCCTCACCGCTTCCGCGAGGGCGGCGTCCTTGACGACGGCGTCGAGCAGACCGTGCAGGCTCATGAAGGGCTTCCATCCCGGGGAGTGGGCAACGCGAACCGCCCGACACGTGTGACGGGCCGGGGGTCTCAAGCCTACGACGCCGGGATGCGAGGCGCCGGGCCTGTGGACAACGCCGGCTTCCGTGCCCGGCGCGGCGGGCGTCCCGCGGAGTGGCCGCGCCCCGTCGCCCCGTCAGGGACGCGGGGAACCGCGCGACCGGCCGCCACCCACCCTCAGCCGAAGCACAACCCGGTGGCCGGGGGACACCCCCCGGCGGGGTCCGGGACAGGTGGCCGCCCCCGGCGGGGTCCAGGGCGAGCAGCCCCCGGGCAGGGTCCGGGCCGGGCAACCCCCCAGCCCGGACCCAGGCCGGGCAACCCCCCGGCCCGGACCCAGGCCGGGCAACCCCCCGGCGGGACCCGGGCCGCACCCCTGGAAGATGGGACGGGCAGCGGCGGCGGTGGCGACACCCCACCCACGCCCCCCGCAGTCGCTCCCCCACTCACGCCCACCCCACCCCACCCCCCGCAGTCGCTCCCCCGCCCAAGGACCACCCCGTGCACACAGCCCAGGCCGCCCCACCGGACCGCGCCCCGGCGACCCCCCACATACCCCTGCCGGTCACGCCCGCCCCCACCCGTGACCGGCGCCCCCGCGACTCCCTCCTCCTCGCCGCCGTCCTCTTCGTGGCGTACGCGGCGCTCTCCCTCGGCCGCTACCGGCACCTCGCCACCAGGTCCTGGGACCTCGGCATCTTCGAGCAGGCGGTCCGCGCCTACGCCCATCTCCAGGCCCCGGTGGCCGACCTCAAGGGCCCCGGCACGAACATCCTCGGCGACCACTTCAGCCCGATCACCGCGCTGCTCGCCCCGGCCTACCGGGTGTTCCCCACGCCCGTCACCCTCCTCGTCGCGCAGGCCGCGCTGCTCGCGCTGTCCGTCGTGCCGGTCACCCGGGCCGCGGCGGGGCTGCTCGGGCGTCACCGCGGACTCGCGCTCGGGGTCGCGTACGGGCTGTCGTGGGGAATCCAGCGCACCGTCGACTTCGACTTCCACGAGATCTGCTTCGCCGTCCCGCTGATCGCCTTCGCCCTCGAAGCGCTCCTCGCCGACCGCCGGCGCGCGGCCCTCCTGTGGGCCCTGCCCCTGGTGCTCGTGAAGGAGGACCTGGGGCTCACGGTGGCCGCGATCGCCCTGGTCGTCGCGGTGCGGGCCCGCCGCTCGTCCCCGACCGCGGCGCGGTACGCGCTCGGGGTCGCCGCCCTCGGCGTACTGGCCACGGTGGTCACCCTCACCCTGGTGATCCCGGCCTTCAACTCCACGGACGCGTACGCCTACTGGGACAAGGTCGGCGACGCGAGCAGCCCCCTCGACGGCACCGGCACCAAACTCCGTACCCTCGCCTGGCTGCTGATCCCCACCACCGGCCTGCTCGCCCTGCGCTCCCCGCTCCTCCTGGTCGCCCTGCCGACCCTGGGCTGGCGCTTCGGCTCCTCCGACGCGCACTACTGGGGAACGGACTGGCACTACAGCGCGGTCCTGATGCCGGTCCTCTCACTCGCCCTCGCCGACGCGCTCTCCCGCGCCCGCTACAGCCCGCGCCCGTGGCTGCGTTCGTATGCGCTGCACCTCCCGGCCGCCGTCGCCGCGGCCTCCCTCGCGCTGACGACCACGCTCCCGCTGTCCCTGCTGACCGAGCCCGAGGCATATCGCAAGCCCGCGCGCGTGAGTGCCGTCGAACGGATGCTGGCGCTCATCCCGGACGGGGCGAGCGTCGAGGCGAACACCGGGCCGAGCAGCCGCCTCACCTCGCGCTGCCGGGTCTTCTGGGCCGGCACCGCCCACGGGCTCACCCCGGACTTCATCGCCCTGGACGACACCTCCCGCTCCCTCCACGACGTCCAGGCGTACGCCCGTCAGCTGCACCCGCACGCCGAGTACGCCGTGATCGGCGCCACTCACGGATACGTGCTCCTCAAGAGGCGGTAGGAGACAGACCGCAGGCCCGGCCCGAGGAGATCGACTCTCCTCGGGCCGGGCCCGTCCCCCGCAACCCCCGTTCGCGGTGGCTGTGCGGCGGCCTCTCGGCCGCTAGTCGGTGGCGATCGCGTTCAGCACATTCATCCGGCCCGCCCGGAACGCCGGGACGAGGGCGGCGAACAGGCCCACGAACGCCGAGCCGATGAAGACGCCGATGATGGTCGGCCAGGGGATGTCCAGCACCTTCAGGCCCTCCAGGGCGAGGAGCTTCTGGGCGGTGGCGCCCCAGCTCATGCCCAGGCCGAGACCGAGAAGGGCACCGAAGAGGGCGATGACGACCGACTCGAGGCGGATCATCCGGCGCAGCTGGCGGCGGGAGAGACCGATGGCGCGCATCAGGCCGATCTCGCGGGTGCGCTCGACGACCGACAGGGCCAGGGTGTTCACCACCCCCAGGATCGCCACGACGATCGCCAGGGCCAGCAGACCGTAGACCATGTTCAGGAGCTGGCCGATCTGGTCCTTCAACTCCTGCTTGTAGTCGGTCTGGTCGCGGACCTGGTACTGCGGGTACGGCTCCATGGACTTCTTCAGGGCCGCGTACGCCTGCTTCTCCTGGCCGTCCTTGGCCTTGGCGAACATGATCTCGTTCGGCGGGATCCTGTTCGCGGGCAGGTACTTCTTCATGGTCTCGATGCTCGTGTATCGCGCACCCTGGTCGATGGCCACGTCGTCGTCGGTGATGGCCGCGACCTTCAGCTTCGCCGTCGCGCCACCCTTGAAGGCGACGGTCAGGGTGTCGCCGAGCTTGACGCCGTGCTTCTTGGCGTAGTCCGAGCCCACCGACATGGCGTCCTTGCCGTACGCCGCCGACAGTTCACCGGCGGTCGTCTTGCGGCGCAGGTCCTGGGCGTAGGAGGGGTCGGCCGCGGTGATCCCGGAGTCGTCGACCTTGCCGTCCGGCGAGGTCATCTTGGCTTCGAGGTCCTTGTAGCGGGTGACGTGCTCCAGGCCCGGCGTCGCCTCCATGGCCTTCTCGGCCTGCGGCACGATCCGCTGGTTGCCCTGGACGATGAAGTCCGCGCCGACGGACTTGTCCAGTTCGTCCGTCGCCGAGGCCACCATGGACGAGCCGACCACGGAGAGGCAGGCGACCAGAGCGAGACCGATCATCAGGGCCGCACCGGTGGCGCCCGTACGGCGCGGGTTGCGCAGCGCGTTGCGCTCGGCGAGCCGTCCGACCGGGCCGAACATGCGCAGCAGTACGGCGCTGATGACCCGGACCACCCCGCCCGCGAGCAGCGGGCCGATGATCACGAAGCCGATCAGGGTGAGGACGACACCGGCGCCCAGCACCAGCGAACCGTCGCTCGCCTTGTCGGCGGTGGCCGCCGTGTAGAGCGCGAAGGCTCCGGCACCGGTCAACACCAGGCCGATCAGGCCGCGTACGAGACCCGCCTTGCCGTCCGCCGGGGTGCCGGCGTCGCGCAGCGCCGCCATCGGGGAGACCTTGCCCGCACGGCGGGCCGGGAGGTAGGCGGCGAGGACGGTGACCACGACGCCCAGCAGCAGGCCCACCACCGGGGTGGTCGCCTTCACCGTGAGGTCGCGGGTCGACAGGTCCATGCCCATCGACGACATGATCTTCATCAGGCCGACCGCGAGGCCGACACCCGCGCCGACACCGAGGATCGAGCCGAAGAAGCCGAGCAGCAGCGCCTCGACCAGGACCGAGCGGTTGACCTGCTTGCGGGAGGAGCCGATGGCACGCATCAGGCCGATCTCGCGGGTGCGCTGGGCGACCAGCATCGAGAAGGTGTTGATGATCAGGAAGATGCCCACCAGGAACGCGATGCCGGCGAAGCCGAGCATGGCGTACTTGATGACGTTCATGAACTCGCCGACGCCCTTGCGGTTCTCGTCGGAGTTCTCCTTCTCGGTCTGGATCTTGAAGGATCCCGACCCGCCGAGCACCGAGGAGACGTTCTGCTTGAGCCGCGTGTCCGAGACACCGGACGCGGCGGAGAGGTTGATCTGCGTGAACCGGCCGGTGGCGCCGAGCAGTTCGCGCTGCGCGGTGGCGGTGTCGAAGTAGACGACGGCGGCACCCGGGTTGGTCACCTTGAAGGTGGCGATACCGACGATCTTCGCCTTGAAGTCACCGGTGACCGCGATGGTGCGCAGTTCGTCGCCCATCTTCAGGTGGTGCTTGTCGGCGGTGTCGGCGTCGACCATCACCTCGGTCGGGCCGCGCGGGGCGTGGCCCTGCGTGATCTCCATGGACCGGAGGTCATTGCGCGTCCAGTTGCCCGCGATGGTCGGGGCGCCGGTGGTGGACCCCATGTTCTTGTTGTGACTGTTGACGACGGTCACGTTCATCGAACTGACCGCGCCCTCGGCGAACTTGACGCCGTCCGCCTTCTTCGCCCGCTCCAGCACGGAGGCCGACACCGACTCCGGCTTGCCGTTCTGCGGGGTGTCGTCGCTCTTGGCCGCCTTGGGCAGCACCGTCACATCGGAGGAGGTGACCGCGAACAGCTTGTCGAACGTCGTGTTCATCGTGTCGGTGAACACCAGCGTGCCGCAGACGAAGGCCACCGACAGCAGGACCGCGACGGCCGAGAGTGCCATGCGTCCCTTGTGCGCGAAGAAGTTGCGCATCGAGGTCTTCAGGACGGTCATGACGTACGCCCCCGGGCGTCGAAGTCCTTCATGCGGTCCAGGACCTGGTCGGCCGTCGGCTGGTACATCTCGTCGACGATCCTGCCGTCCGCCAGATACAGCACCCGGTCGGCGTACGAGGCCGCGACGGGGTCGTGCGTGACCATCACGATGGTCTGGCCGAGCTCGTCGACGGAGCGGCGCAGGAAGCCCAACACCTCGGCGCCGGCACGGGAGTCCAGGTTTCCGGTCGGCTCGTCACCGAAGATGATCTCGGGGCGCGCGGCCAGCGCACGGGCGACGGCGACGCGCTGCTGCTGGCCACCGGAGAGCTGGTTCGGACGGTGCTTGAGGCGGCCGGCGAGCCCGACGGTCTCCACGACCTGGTCCAGCCAGCCCTTGTCCGGCTTGCGGCCCGCGATGTCCATCGGCAGCGTGATGTTCTCCAGCGCGTTCAGCGTCGGCAGCAGGTTGAACGCCTGGAAGATGAAGCCGATCCGGTCCCGGCGCAGCTGTGTGAGCTTCTTGTCCTTGAGCCCGGTGATCTCGGTCTCGTCCAGGTGGATCTGACCGCTCGTCACGGTGTCGAGTCCGGCGAGGCAGTGCATCAGCGTGGACTTGCCGGACCCCGAGGGGCCCATGATCGCGGTGAACTGGCCCCGCGCGATGTCCACGTCGATGTGGTCCAGGGCGACGACGCGGGTCTCCCCCGACCCGTACGCCTTCACGACCTGCCGCGCCCGCGCGGCAACGGCCGTACGCCCTCCAGTGCCCCCGTGCCTGGGAATGGTCACAGCCGATGTCACGGTAAGTCTCCTATGTCGGGCAGCAGATGATTCCGCTGCTCAGCGGTTGAAAGTGCGCTGCGGTACGTCGGTAAGTCTGGTGCCGGGCGGTGGTCCGGCGCGCTGGTGCTCAGCGCAGTCTTTTGCTGGGGAAAACCCCACCCCCAACGGTGCGGTCCGTACGACCGGACGTGCTCCCCAGCGGCGTAAAGCCAGGTTAAGGACGGGCCCCACCCCGTCTCCTCCTCCAGCGGGACGAACCCTCCCCGAGCCCTAGTACGGAGGACCCCCTAGGGGCCCTCCACCCTTCGGTGGAGTTCATCTCGGGGTCGCCTCCACCCTTGAGCCCATTCAGCGTCCACCCTCCCGCGACGTGAGGATCAAGTGGGAGAGTGTCCTGGGCAGATAGATGCAAGGGGAAGGAATCTCGTGGACCAGGGGGAAACCGAGATACGCGCCGCGGCGACGGGCTCGGCGAGCCGGCCTCAGGACACCCGCGGACGCCGCGCCGTGGTCGCCGCCCTCATGCTTGCGATGGCGCTGGCCGCGCTCGACTCCACGATCGTCTCCACGGCCGTGCCGCAGATCGTCGGCGACCTCGGCGGCTTCTCCGTCTTCTCCTGGCTGTTCTCGGGCTATCTGCTGGCGGTGACGGTCACACTGCCGGTGTACGGCAAACTGTCGGACACCTTCGGCCGCAAGCCGGTGCTCATCGCCGGCGCCGTCCTCTTCCTCCTCGGCTCCCTGCTCTGCGCCACGGCCTGGAACATGGCCGCGCTGATCGCCTTCCGCATCGTGCAGGGCCTGGGCGGCGGCGCCCTCCAGGGCACCGTGCAGACACTCGCCGCCGACCTGTACCCGCTCAAGGAGCGCCCCAAGATCCAGGCCAAGCTGTCCACCGTGTGGGCGACCTCGGCGATCGCGGGTCCCGCGCTGGGCGGAGTCCTCGCGGCGTACGCCGACTGGCGGTGGATCTTCCTCATCAATCTGCCGATCGGCGCGCTCGCCCTGTGGCTGATCGGCCGCCACCTGCACGAGCCGGCCCGGGAGACGACCCGGCGTCCGCGCATCGACTGGGCGGGCGCGCTCGCCGTCTTCGCCTGCGGTGGCGTCCTGCTCACCGCGCTGGTGCAGGGCGGCGTCGCCTGGGACTGGCTGTCTGCGCCCTCGATCGCCCTGTTCGGCACCGGACTCGGCCTGGTCGCGGTGGTCGTGCTGGTCGAACGGCGGGCGGCCGAGCCGATCATTCCCGGCTGGGTGTGGCGGCGGCGCACCATCGCGGCGGTGAACCTGGCGCTCGGAGCGCTGGGCCTGCTGATGGTCGCGCCCACGGTCTTCCTGCCCACATACGCGCAGGCGGTGCTGGGCCTGGCCCCCATCGCCGCCGGATTCGTGCTCTCCGTATGGACGTTGAGCTGGCCGGTGTCGGCAGCGCTCAGCCAGCACGTCTATCGCCGGATCGGCTTCCGCAACACCGCGATGCTCGGCATCGGCACGGCGACCCTGCTCCTGCTGGCCTTCCCGTTCCTCCCCTACCCGGGCCGGCCGTGGCAGCCGGCCCTGCTGATGCTGTTGCTGGGCGGCGCGCTGGGGCTCTTCCAACTCCCCCTGATCATCGGTGTCCAGTCGACCGTCGGCTGGGCGGAACGCGGCACGACCACCGCGTCCGTCCTCTTCTGCCGCCAGACCGGACAGACCATGGGCGCGGCCCTGTTCGGCGCGGTCGCCAACGGGGTGCTGGCCGCGCGGCTCGGCGGCGCGGGGGATCTCGACTCGGTCACCCGCGCGCTGGACTCGGGCGCCCCCGCCGAGCATCTGCGCCACGCGGTCGCCGACGCGGTCCACGCCGTGTACCTGGGGGCGGCCTGCGCGGCCGCACTCGCCTTCCTGACCCTGCTGTTCGTCGCACCGCGCCGTTTCCCGGTGCTGAAGAGCCCCACGGACTGAGCCCATGCCCGGCCCGGCCGGTCGGCGCCCTGCCCCCGCGAGCTGACTCTCCGTGCCCGCCTGCATACAGGTTCCGTACAGCAACAGGGGTAAACGCGGGTAACACCCCAGGTCACCGAAGTAAGCGCATACCGACCGCTCAGTTTGGTGAAACTGTCGCGCAACGCGGCTACCTGCGAGTAACGTGCGCTGCTCACCCCCCAGCTCCCTGCGGTCCGCACCGGACCCGAGCCACGCAAGGAGATACGGGATGCCAGACGCGTTCTCGTCCCCCGAGTACCAACCGCCTCGCCCACCGAGGCACCAACCGCCGTCCCCACCGCGGTACCAACCGCCGCACCAGCCGCCGTCCCCACCGCGGTACCAACCGCCGCACCAGCCGCCGTCCCCACCGCGGTACCAACCGCCGCACCAACCGTCGTACCAGTACCCGCAGTTCCCGAACAGCAGCTCGCCCTCCCACGTCACCTACCCCTGGCAGCCCCCGCCACCCGAGCCCGAGAGAAGGCGCCTGCCGCGCCATCAGGCGCTGGGGCACCACAGCGACATCAGACTCCTGCGCGGCGCGTACCGCCGGCAGCGGCGGGTGGCGACGCTCACCGCGCTCGGATACTTCACCCTCTTCCTCCTCCTCTCCGCGTTCGCGCCGGAGCTGATGACGAGCACGGTGTCCGGCGGACTGTCGACCGGGCTGCTGCTCGGCCTGCTCCAACTACCTGTCACCTGCCTGGCGATCGGGCTGTACGAGTACACGGCGCGCCGACGCGTCGACCCCATCGCGGACCGGATCCGCAAGCAGGCAGAGCTGGACGCGAAGCGGGAGGCGGCACGATGACGGGGACGATGGAGTTGGCTGGAATGGCCGAGGCGACCGGGGTGACCGGGGTGACCGGGTTCAGCAGTTCCGCGCAGGCCATGTCGCTGGTGGCGTTCACAGCGGTGGCCACGATCACGCTGCTGCTGTGCGTGATGACCGGCCCCGACCGTGACGACCTGGACGAGTTCTACACGGGGTACGGATCGCTGTCGCCGATGCGCAACGGGCTTGCCATCGCCGGGGACTACATCTCCGCGGCGACCGTACTCGGCACGGGCGGGATCATCGCGCTGACCGGCTACGACGGCGTCGTACTGGCCCTCAGCACGGCCCTCTCCCTCATGCTGCTGATGTTCCTGCTGGCCGAACCGCTGCGCAACGCCGGCCGGTTCACCATGGGCGACGCGCTCGCGCGCCGGATGCCGGGGCGCGCGGTCCGCATGACCGCGTGCGCGGTGACACTGGTCGCGCTGCTGCCACTGATGCTCGTCCAGCTGGCGGGAACCGGCGACCTGCTGGCGTTCATCCTCGGCTTCTCCAGCGACTCTCTGAAGACCGGCTGCATCATCGGGATCGGCGCTCTGATGATCAGCTACGCGGCGATCGGCGGCATGAAGGGCACCGCCCTCATCCAGATCATGAAGATCGTGATGCTGCTCGGGTCCGGGGCCGTCGTCGCCGTACTCATCCTGCACCGGTTCGACTGGAGCCCGGGGGCGCTGCTCAACGCGGCCGGCAGGAACAGCGGCGTCGGCTCCGCGTTCCTCCACTCGGGCCTGGAGTTCGCGGGCGGCCCCAGCCCCCGCCTGGACATGATCACTTCGGAGCTGACCGTCGTCCTCGGCGGCGCCTGCCTCCCGCACATCACCATGCGGATGTACACGGCGGGCAGCGCCCGCCAGGTGCGCCGCTCGATGTCCTGGGCGGTGCCGTGCGTGGCCCTGTTCGTCCTCGTCATCAGCGTCATCGGCTTCGGCGCCACGGCACTGATCGGCCGCGATGTGATCGCGGGCGCCGACCCGCAGGGCAACACCGCGTACCTCATGGGCTCCAGGGCGGCCTTCGGCCCGGACGTCTCGACGGCGGAAACCCTCCTCTTCACCACGGTGACGACGGCGATCTTCCTGACCCTGCTCGCCTCGGTCGCCGGGATGATCCTCGCCTGCGCCAACTCCCTCGCCCACGACGTGTTCGCGCGCGGCCGGCTCTTCCGCAGCGGCCGCAGCCACGACGAGCTGTCACCGCGCCGCGAGATGATCCTGGCCCGCGTCTCCGCCCTCGCGGTCGGCGCACCGGCCATCCTCCTGGCCACCCTCGTCCAACACCACAGCCTGCAACCCCTGGTCACCCTCTCCTTCTGCCTCGGCGCCTCCGCGATAGCGCCCGCCCTGGTCTACAGCCTCTTCTGGCGCCGCTACACCCGCACGGGCCTCCTCGCCACCCTCATCGGCGGCACCCTCACCGTCCTCGTCCTCATGCCCGGCACCAACCTCGTCTCCGGCTCCCCCATCTCCGCCTTCCCCGACGCCGACTTCAACTGGTTCCCGTTCACGACCACGGGCCTGGTCTCCATCCCCCTCGGCTTCGCCTACGGCTGGCTGGGCACGCTGGCCTCCGGCCGAAGGAAGGCGGAGGAGCAGAGGGGGCAGTACGAGGCAGTGGAGGGGTGGATTCTGGCGGGGGCCGTAAGGAGGAGCAGCTAGGCCGGCCCAGCGGAAGCCCTTCGCGCCTGCATCCGCGGTGCCGCCTCCGCGGTGCCGCATGCCGGCCCGGCTCCGGTCGCGGTGCCGCATGCCGGCTCAGCTCCGGTCGCGTTGCCGCCTCCGCGCTGCCGCATGCCGGCCCAGATGCATCCGCGGTGCCGCTTCCGCGCTGCCGTATGTCGCTCTGGCTGCGGTCGCGCTACTGCCTCCACGCTGCCGCATGTCGCCCCGGCCGCAGTCGCGTTGCCGCGAACCGTGGCCGTGGCCGTCCTGGGGCTGCCCCTTCCAGCCGACCGAGACGGGTGGGCGGGTGGGAAGCCCGTCGCGGAGCGGCGAAGAAGGCCGGTCCCGCGGAGCGTCCCGCGGAGCGGGGCAGAGCCGGGCCACGGAGCGGCGAACGCTTCCGGGAGCCGCGGAGCGGCGGAAGGCTCCCAGGCCCCCCGGGCTCCCGCGGCCGCCGAGCCGCAAAGACCTCGGGGAACCGCGGAGCGGCCAGGCGTCGGGGGTGGCTACTCCGCCGGCGCCCGCCCCGTCAAGGTCGTGAGGCTCGTGCGTACGTGGTCCATCTGGGCCCGTACGTCGTCCCACCGCTCCCCATGCTCGCGCAGCACCCGCTCCGTCTCCCGGGCGATCCGATCCTCCCGAACCCGCGCCTCGGCAAGCAGTTCATCGGCACGGGCCACCGCGTCCTCCTGCTGGTGCCGAGCCGCCTCCTCGACCTCGGCGAAGGCCCGCTCGGCCTCGGAGAGCGCGGCCTCGGCGCGCGCGACGCGTTCGACGTGGTGCGCGTCGAGCGCGACCTCCCGCTCGGCGGCGGCACGCTCAGCCTCGGCCCAGCGCCCGGCGTGCTCCTTCTCCTGCTCGGCGAGCAGCACCTCCGTACGCTCCCGCATCTCCCGCAACGCGCCCAGCGCCTCAGTACGGTTCTCCTTGATGTCGCGGCGAGCCGAGATCCGCATCTCGTCGGCCTCCGCCCGCGCGGCGAGCAGCCGCTGCAGGGCACGTTCTTCAACCTCGCCACGCACCTCGTCGGCGTACGCCTGAGCGGCCTCCCGCACCTGCCGCCCCGCCGCCTCGGCCTCGTCGACGACGAGCTGGGCCTCGCGCCGCGCGGTGTCGCGTACGGTCGCGGCCTCCTCCTCGCCGAGTTCGAAGATCCGCCGAGCACGCTCACCGAGCGTCTCGTACGTCTGCGGGGCGAGCCGCGCCACGGTCTCCCGCAACCGCTCGACCTCCGCGCCCATCTCCTTGGCCAGCACGGTCAGCCGGGCGGCCCGCTCCCAGGCGGCATCCCGGTCCCGGGAGAGCGCCGCGGCGTACGTGTCGACCTGCTCGGGACGGTAACCACGCCCCCGTACGGCCATGAAGCCGTGCGGCGACACCGATGCGCTGCTCATCCTCGAACCCTCTCCGCCCGACATACACGAAATGAAGATTTCGCGCATATCTTGATGGATCAGGTGGAAGTGTTCATAACGCGACACTCCGCCCACCCATTCGGCCAGGGATGCGTCATTCGAGGTCAGAAGCCGGAATCGCGGTGCCGCGACGCAGCCGCGGGAAGGGCTGTTCGGCCGTCGCACGGTCACACCCGACGACATCACCGACCCCGGGGAGGGAGAAGCACGAATGCCCGTACGACCGAGGCGCTCGACCCGTCACACAGGTCGAGCGCCTCGGTCGTACGTGTGCCCGCGGAGCTACAGCAGGCCGTCCCACATCTGTTCCAGCAGGACCGACCACCAGCTCTCCGGGGAGCCGAGGGCAGCCGGGTCGAGGGAAGCGAGCTGGGCCTGGAAGTCGACGGTCCAGCGGCCCGCCTGCTCCTGGTTGAGGCCGAAGCGCAGTCGCCACATCCGGCCGAGCAGCGCCAGGCAGCGCGCGAACTCGGGCAGACCCGTGTTCACGAACTGCGGCGGCACCGGGGCACCGCCCGGCCCCGCCTCCACCGGCACGGCCACGATGTTCGCCGTGCCGTACTGGACACAGATCGCCCTGCCGAAGTCGCTGCCCATGACGAGGTAGGAGCCCGCATCCGCGGCAGGCTGCACCCCGCGCTCCTGCGCCAGCTCGGCGAGCGTCGGCACCGGGCGGCCCGGCTGCGCCTGCGCCCAGAAGAACGGGCCCATGTCGACGGGAAGTCCGGCCACCACCAGCGTGTGCGCCACGATGTTCGGCACGCCCTGACGCGAAACCGCCGCCTGGTCGAACCGGAACACCCCCGGCCCGAACGCCGCCGCCAGCTCCTGCCCGATCGCCTCCGGCGGGATCGGCGGCGCGGGCTGCACCGGCGGAATCGGCGCCCGTACCGGCGCCGGACGCGCCGGACCGTCCGCCACCTGGTGCAACTCGCCCTGGTGAGCCAGGAGTTGGTGCATGCCCTGCTGACGGCTCGCGTGATCCGTGCCGTACGGTGCGATGCTCGTGATCCGCGCCTGCGGCCACGTCTCCCGGATCATCCGCGCGCAGTACGCACCCGGCAGCTCACACGACTCCAACTCCGTGTGCAGCTCCAGCACTTGCTGCGGCGGCACGTTCATCGCGCGCAGCTCGTGCAGGATCTGCCACTCCGGATGCGGCGTACCCGGCGCGGAACGCCGGATCAGCTGCTGCTCGGAGCCGTCCTGCGCGCGATAGCGCAGTACGGCCTGATAGCCGGGCCCGACGGTCGGCTGCCCCGCCTGCGGATAGCCGTACGCCGGCGGCTGCTGACCGGGAGCCATCGGCTGCCCCGGCATCGGCTGACCAGGCATGGCCTGCCCGGGCAGCGGCTGGGGAGCGCCCGGCGCCATACCGGGGGCCTGCGGGGGCGGCGGCACGCCGGGACCGCCGACGGGCGGCCCCGCGAGCATGGTCGCCGCGTGGTGAACACCACCCGGGGGCGTACCCCCCGGAGGCTGCGGCGCACCGGGAGTTCCGGGCGCGGCAGGCGCACCGGGAACACCAGGAGCGCCCGGAGGCTTGGGTGCGCCCGGGGCACCCGGCGGCTGCGGAGCCCCGGGACCACCGACCGCCGGACCGGCCAGCATCGTCGCCGCATGGTGAACACCACCCGGAGGCTGCGGCGCACCAGGCTGCCCCGGAGCAGCGGGCGCGGCAGGCGCACCCGCGAGCCCCTCGGGCCCGTCGGGACCGAGCTGCGAGACGAGCTGCGTCGGCACGTAGCCGCCCGCGGGGGTCCCCGGAGCACCGGGCCCGGACGGCGGAGGCGGCGTACTCCCCGCCCGCGCACCCGGCACACCCGGGGCGCTCGGCGGATGCGGCGTGCTCGCTCCACCACCGCGCGCGCCCCGCGGCGGCGCCTGCGCCTTGCTGGTCGCGGCGTCGGCGATGTCACCGGCGTTGGGCGGCAGGGGCCGCGAGGGCGCGCCGGGCGGAGGCGTGCCGGGGGCACCCGGAGGCTGCGGCGCACCGGGCGGCGGCGTACCCGCAACTCCACCCGGACCCTGCGGGAACCCGTATGCGGGCGCACCCGGAGGAGGCGTGCTCTGCGGACCACCCGGAACCGGGGCGCCCGGAGGCGGCGTACCCGGGACGGCCGAACCCTGCGGCGCACCGGGCGGCGGCGTACCCGCAACTCCACCCGGACCCTGCGGGAACCCGTACGCGGGCGCACCCGGAGGAGGCGTGCCCTGCGGACCCCCGGGCCCCTGCGGATAGCCGTACGACGGCGCGACCGGCGGCGTCGCGCCCTGGGGCGTGCCCGGACCCTGAGAAGGGCCGGACGGCGGCGGCGAGTTCGGGTCGCCGACCGCGGGCGCCAGCGCCGTGCGCGGAAGTTGGCTGCCGCCGGACATCAGGGCGGTCTTGGCGTCCGGCGTCGCGGCCGGCGGCGGGGTGTCGTCGACATCGGTGAGCGGCGGCGCGAACACGGTCGCGGGCAGCGGTACCGAGCGGTCGTCACCGGCGTCGGCGTTCGTGTCGGTCCCCGCCCAAGGGGTGGCCGCGGAGGGCGCACCCGGCGTCACGGCGTCCCGCGGGCCCGACACCGGCTCGTCGGCGGCCGCCGCAGGCCACGGCGTACCCCCACCGGGAGCCGAAGGCGTACCCGGCACGGCGTGCGCCCCCGGCACGGAAGGCACCCCGTGCGCCTCCGGCTGCCCCGGCGCACCCGAGACCGAACTCCCGCTCCCGGAAGCCCCATTGACGGAACCGCCCAAGGAGGCGTCCCCGCCCGCAGAGGCGGCAGCGGGACGAGACCCCGCCCCGTCGGACGCCCCGGCGCCCGCCCGCCGATCCGGAATACCCAACTTGTCCGCGGCCTCCTGCAACCACTCCGGAGGACTCAACAAGAAGGAAGTCTGGTTCAGATCGACCCGGGCCGGAGGCGCCGGCGAAGGCTCGGGCGCCGCGGCCGGCACCCCGTACTCCTCCTCGTACCGGCGAATCACCTCGCCCACCGGCAGCGCGGGCCACAGCGTGGCCTCCCCGCTGTCACGCGCGATGACGAGCCGCTGCGCGCCCCCGTCGGAACGCGGCCCCTCGGCACGGTCCTCGGCCCACACCACGAACCCGAGTTCGAACTCCCGCACCCGCACCTCACGATGCTGATACGAGGCCACGTCCCCGTTGATCCACTCTTCCGCGCGCTCCTGCGCCTGCGCGAAGGTCACCATCGGAAGTTCACTCCCCCACCGAAGACACTGAAGAGACGGGCACGGCGCGCGCGAAGCCGCCGTCCACCATCAGGTTCGCCACCGTCTCCAGCTCGGGCGGATTGCCCGCGAGCCGGGACAGGAACTGGTCGAAGTCGTCACCGCAGGGCAGCAGTAGCCGCTGCACCCGCTCGGCCGGCGGCCAGGCGTCCTGGTCGCGGGCATCGTCGTACGCGCAGAACCAGACCGAACCGATCCCGTCGCCCTTGACCTTCACGGCCAACAGCCCGCCCTGCACGAAGCCAACACTCAAGTAGTCCTTGGTGAGATGGTCGCGCAGACACTTGTTGACGTAGACGAGGTCATTGACGGCGGCCTCATCACGCACCGTGAAGAAGGGCTGGTCCACCAGGAGTCCCAGCTCGGCGTCGAGCGCGGCGCCGACCGGCGCGCACCCCCCGGCCGCCTTCAGGAAGGATCGATACGCGCCCGGCAGCCGATACCCGAGGTCCTCCTCGACCCCCAGCACCTGCTGCTCCGTCACCGCCACGGCCGACTTCGGCAGCCCGAAGTGCGCGGGCCGCGTCTCCTGCAACGGCCGCGTGCCCCGCTTGTCCTGGTCGACCGCCGATGTCGCGATACCACCGTGATGCCGCAGCAACGCCTTGACCTCGACGGGCACCAACTCGAGCCGCCGACCGCCCGGCACGTGGTGCCAGGTCCAGCCGTGCGGTGTGGCCACCGACGGGATCGTGTCCCACAGGTCGTGACCGGTGGCGGCCAGCGCGGCGTTCGCGGAGACGTAGTCCGTGAGCCGCAGTTCGTCGACGCCGAAGCCCTCCGGGGGCTCGGCGATCTCGGCGGCGGCACGCGCGTAGAGCGAGAAGTCGGGGTAGCCGTGCTCGTCGACCCGTACACCTCTGGGGTGACGGGCAGCCCGGACCGGATCCGGGAAATGCACGACCTGCCCGGCGTAGGCCGCGTTCGGCGGCGCGGCTTGCTGCCCGAGCCGACCTGTCGTCATGGCGGTTGCCCCCTGCGGCGTTCTCAATAGCGGTATGGATCGTGGATGTCGACAGCCTATGCGGTTGGACGACACCGGTCACCGGGCCTCCGGTTCTGTGACCTGCCGTCACCCCGCAGTGACCGTACGACGAAGACCGGGCGTGTCGCGCCGCCCCAGCTTCCGCACCCGCCACGGCATTTGGCAGTCTGTCTCCGCACCGGGGGATGCATGGGAGGGAAAAACGATCATGAACGCGACGCATACGGGCACGTCCGGGGACCCTCGGGTCGGCTGGAGCAGCGCCGAGGCGCCCCACGCCCCCGCCCTCCTGCACCGCCGTGACGGCATACTTCCCACCGTCGCCGCCGCCCTGTCCGTACGCGGCGCGACCCTCACCGGCACCGCGGCGCGCGGCGACCAGACCCCCGCCCTGCACCCCCTGGTCCAGGACTTCCTCGATACCCTCACCAGCGCGCAACGCGACCGTTTCACCGGCCGCTGCGCCGAGGCGATCCTCATCTCCCGTCACATCGCTTCCGCCGACGCCGCCCGCAGCAAGCGCGCCGCGCGCAAACCGATGACGAACGGCGAGGCTCGCAAAGCCCTCAAGCAGGCCAAACTCACCGCCCGCCGCATCCGCGAGGACGGCGACCCGCTGCACGGCAGCTTCGCCGCGCCCTGCCGCTCCTGCACGGCGCTCATCGACCACTTCGGCGTACGCATCGTCGACCCTGCCGCGCCGGACGCCTGACCGCCTCCACCCCACCCGCTCCTGTACGACGGCGTCCGCCACGCCGATGTCCCAACCCTCGACGAACGAAGGGCAGATGCACGCCGACCGCTCCTCCTCCACCAAGCTCTCGACCCCCCTCGAACAGGGGGGACCCCCATCACGCTTCTCCGCCCCCGTGAACGCCGCGCTGCGCTCCGCGGGGTGGCAGCCCGGGCGCTGGGACATAAAGCAGGCCGAGTACTGGGCCGACGCGCTGCGCGGGCACGCGTCGCCGGCCGGGCACCGGCACGCCGTGTTCCCGGCGGCGGTGGAGGCATGGGCGGAATTCGGAGGCCTCCGCATCACCTCACCGGGCCCCGGACGCCAACTGGCGCCCGCCACGCTCGATCTCGACCCCCTCCACGGCCTCCACATGGCCCGCACCCTCGGCGACCTCGGCCGCGCCCTGGGCACCGAGGTCTGCCCCCTCGGTGAGGAGTCCGACACCCGCGCCCTCCTCGCCATCGACGCCGAGGGCCGCGTCTACACCCTCGACCACACCGGCGACTGGTACCTGGGCCCCACCATCGACACAGCCCTCACCACCCTCGTCTCAGGCATAGAGCCCCCCCGCCTCACCGCCGGCTGACCCGGCCCCCAGGCTTTTTCGCCCCCTCCGCCCCTACCCGTCCCATACCTGAGGGCTGCGCCCCCAGACCCCCGCTATCGGCCTTGACGGCCTCGCCCTCAATCGCCGGACGGGCTGAAAGATCAAGCGCCGGCCCGGGGGAAAGGGAGCCGACGGGGTGGGTGCACCCATCCGGAGTCGCCGACGCGAACCCCCACGCACCCGCAACGCACCGCCCCCACGCGCCCGCAGTCGCAAAACCACGGAAGGGGCCGTGCCGGTACATCACATGCCCCGTCGCTTACGCGGTTGCCAACAAACAGGACCCTGCAGCCCAAGCGATCTGCCACCGGCGACGGGGCGGATGTACCGGCACGGCCCCGACCCACCCACCGGCGGCACGCGGAACGCGGCACGCGGAACGCGGCACGCGGAACGCGGAACGCGGAACGCGGAACGCGGCACGCGGAACGCGGCACGCGGAACGCGGCACGCGGAACGCGGCACGCGGAACGCGGCACGCGGAACGCGGCACGCGGAACGCGGCACGCGGAACGCGGCACGCGGCACGCGGCACGCGGCACGCGGCACGCGGAACGCAGGCGAATCCCGCACAACGCCCCCGCTACGCCTCCGCAGGAATCACCGCAGACACCCGAAACCCACCCACATCCGTAGGCCCGGACACAAACACGCCCCCCAGCGCCGCAACCCGCTCCTTCATCCCCAGCAACCCATTACCGCCACTGGGCAACAACACGGACGCCCCCGCCCCGGGCTCCAGCTCCGGCGGGCACTCGTTCTCCACCTGCATCGCGATCTCGGACACCCGATGCGCCAGCCGCACATGCGTCTTCGCGCCCGCCGCATGCTTGTGGACGTTGGTCAGCGCCTCTTGCACCACCCGGTACGTCGTCTGCTCGACCTCCGGCGCGTACGCCCGCACATCCCCTTCCACCGACAGGTCGACGACCATCCCCGCAGCCGCCGACTGCCCGATGAGCTCGTCCAGCTCTGCGAGGCAGGGCCCTTCCACGGACACGGACACAGACACGGACACAGCCCCGACCCCGGCCAGGGCTCCGGCTCCGCCCCCGGACTCCGAGTCGTCCGCCGCC
Source organism: Streptomyces albiflavescens (assembly GCF_014645835.1). Classification (GTDB taxonomy): domain Bacteria; phylum Actinomycetota; class Actinomycetes; order Streptomycetales; family Streptomycetaceae; genus Streptomyces; species Streptomyces albiflavescens. The sequence goes on along the minus strand of NZ_BMMM01000004.1, from coordinate 563,675 downwards.
CGCGACGCCGCCGCCGCGGCCGCCGCCCCCACCGCCGCAAGCGGCACGGACTGCACCCGCACCCCCAGCCCGTCCCCCGTACGCAGCACGCCCAGCATCTCGCGCAACTCGGTCAGCGCCTGTCGCCCCATGTCCCCGACCAGCGCCGCGTTCTTCACGGCCTTCTCGGGATCCTTCCGAGCCACGGCCTGAAGCGCGGCGGCATGCACGACCATCAGGGACACCCGGTGCGCGACCACGTCATGCATCTCGCGAGCGATCCGTGTCCGCTCCTCGTTCCGCGCCCACTCGGCCCGCTCCTCCGCCCGCTCGGCGAGCAGCTGCAGCTCCCGCTCCAGCGAGTCCGCCCGCTCCCGCAGGCTCTCCATCAGCCGCCGCCGCGCCCCCACGTACAGCCCGAGCAGAACGGGCGGAGCGGTCATCCCGATCGCGGTCGTAATGGAGATGAAGGGGACGAACCAGTCCCCCATGGTCACGTCGCCGCGCACCACTCCCTGATGCGCCCGCACGAACGTGACGATCAGCATCCCGGCGAAGGACATCCCCGCCAGCGCCCCGATGATCCGCCGCGGCAGCTCGGACGCGGCGAGCGTGTACAGCCCGACGAGCCCCATCAGGAACCCCATCTGGGCAGGCGTGATGGCAATGGAGACCAAGACCACGGCGATCGGCCACTTGCGCCGCAGCAGCAGCACGGACCCGGCGATCAGCCCGAACCCCACCCCCACCGGAACAGGCAGCCCCGCGTCGTGCGCGAACCGAATCCCTTCTCCCGCGCACTCCACCGCGGACGCCGTCGCGAGCCCCGCGTCCAGCACCGCACTGCGCCACCTGACCCACCACCACGGCCCGGTCCCGGCCGTGGTGTGCTCTTCCCCCGTCGTGGTCATGCCTCCAGCCTACGGTCGCCCCCCGCCCCTTTTCCGGCGAGTTTCGCCTACTGGCCTACACCACCCTCCGTAATCGAACAGAAGCGAAACCGGCCAATATCCCTCGAACCACCGAATCGCCCACCGTTCGCCCCCGGAACCCCACATTCCGCCGGACGTCACACCCATGACGCAACGCACGTCGGAGACGCCTGACGGGATTGGCCGGCAACCCGCGTTCCGCGGAGTGCCGCCCCTTCCGCAGAGTGCCGATCTCTGTACCGTCAGAGTGCCGATCTCCGTACCGTCGCATGGAAGGCGCCCGGTACGGCATAGTGTTGGGTGCCCACTCGGCAACCCGACCAAATGTCCAGTTCGGTCGCGTTAATCCCCCGTGGTGTAATTGGCAGCACTGTGGCTTTTGGTGCCATCTGTCCGGGTTCGAGTCCTGGCGGGGGAGCCATGCTCGGTTCGGGCCCTGACAGCTCTGTCAGGGCCCGCTCTCATGTCCCCCCTGGTACGCCCCGGTATCCTGCGGGTGTCAAAACCCCCCATCCGAAGCCGAAGGGCATACCCGTGAGCGCCAATCGCCCGGCAGCCGTCGTCGTTCTTGCAGCGGGTGAGGGCACCCGTATGAAGTCGGCCACACCGAAGGTTCTGCACGAACTGTGTGGCCGTTCCCAGGTGGGTCACGTGCTCGTGGCCGCGCGCGAGTTGGAGCCCGAGAACCTGGTCGTGGTCGTGGGGCACGCCCGCGAGAAGGTCGTCGCACATCTCGCCGAGATCGACCCCGCCGTGCGGACGGCCGTTCAGGCCGAGCAGAACGGCACCGGGCACGCCGTGCGCATGGGCCTCGAAGAGCTCGGCGGCAGCGTCGACGGCACCGTCGTCGTGGTCTGCGGCGACACGCCGCTGCTCAGCGGCGAGACCCTCCGGCGCCTGGCCACCACGCACGCGGAGGACGGCAACGCCGTCACCGTGCTCACCGCCGAGGTCCCCGACGCCACCGGCTACGGCCGGATCGTGCGGGACGGCGCCAGCGGCGCGGTCACCGCGATCGTCGAGCACAAGGACGCGAGCGAGTCGCAGCGGGCCATCCGCGAGATCAACTCGGGCGTCTTCGCCTTCGACGGCCAGCTGCTCGCGGACGCGCTCGGCAAGGTGCGGACGGACAACAGCCAGGGCGAGGAGTACCTGACCGACGTCCTCGGCATCCTGCGCGAGGCCGGGCACCGCGTCGGTGCGGCCGTCGCCGCCGACCACCGCGAGATCGCCGGTATCAACAACCGCGTCCAGCTCTCCGAGGCCCGCCGCATCCTCAACGACCGGCTGCTGGAGCAGGCCATGCTCGCCGGAGTGACCGTCATCGACCCGGCCACCACCTGGGTCGACGTCACCGTCACCTTCGAGCAGGACGCGCTCGTGCACCCGGGCACCCAGCTCCAGGGCACCACGCACCTGGGCGAGGGCGCCGAGGTCGGCCCCAACTGCCGCCTCAAGGACACCAGGGTGGGGGCCGGCGCCCGTATCGACAACACCGTCGCCGACGGCGCCGAGGTCGGGCCGCAGGCGTCCGTGGGCCCGTACGCGTATCTCCGCCCGGGCACCCGCCTCGGGCTGAAGGCCAAGATCGGCACCTACGTCGAGACGAAGAACGCGAAGATCGGCGAGGGCACCAAGGTCCCGCACCTCTCCTACGTGGGCGACGCGACGATCGGCGACTACTCCAACATCGGCGCCGCCAGCGTCTTCGTGAACTATGACGGAAAAGACAAACACCACACGACGGTCGGCTCGCACTGCCGTACCGGTTCGGACAACATGTTTGTGGCTCCTGTCACGGTCGGGGACGGCGCGTACACCGCGGCGGGCTCGGTCATCACCAAGGACGTACCGCCCGGTTCGCTGGCCGTGGCCCGTGGCCAGCAGCGGAATATCGAGGGTTGGGTGGCCCGCAAGCGTCCGGGAAGCGCGGCCGCGAAGGCGGCGGAGGCGGCTTCCCGGGAGCCGGAAGGCGAAGCCTGACCGGAAACGGGCACGTCTGACACGGCGTACCGTGATAAGTGCACATCGCACCGTGCACCCAAACCCCAGCTGAGACCACCTCTCGACGCCCAGCTGAGACACCTCTGAGGAGACAGTGCTGTGACCGGGATCAAGACGACCGGCGAGAAGAAGATGATGTTCTTCTCCGGCCGCGCCCACCCCGAGCTTGCCCAGGAGGTCGCCCACCAGCTGGGTGTCGGGGTCGTCCCGACAAAGGCCTTCGACTTCGCGAACGGCGAGATCTACATCCGCTACCAGGAGTCCGCCCGCGGCGCCGACTGCTTCCTGATGCAGAGCCACACGGCTCCCATCAACAAGTGGATCATGGAACAGCTCATCATGATCGACGCTCTGAAGCGGGCCTCCGCCCGGAGCATCACGGTCATTGTGCCCTTCTACGGTTACGCCCGGCAGGACAAGAAGCACCGCGGACGTGAACCGATTTCGGCCCGTCTGATCGCCGACCTGATGAAGACGGCCGGTGCGGACCGCATCCTCACGGTCGACCTGCACACCGACCAGATCCAGGGCTTCTTCGACGGCCCGGTCGACCACCTCTTCGCACTGCCGATCCTGGCGGACTACGTGGGCACGAAGGTCGACCGCAACAAGCTGACCGTCGTCTCCCCCGACGCCGGCCGGGTGCGCGTCGCCGACCGCTGGTGCGACCGTCTGGACGCCCCCCTCGCGATCGTGCACAAGCGCCGCGACAAGGACGTGGCCAACCAGGTCACCGTCCACGAGGTGGTCGGTGACGTGAAGGGCCGCGTCTGCGTCCTGGTCGACGACATGATCGACACCGGTGGCACGATCTGCGCCGCCGCGGACGCCCTGTTCGCGCACGGCGCCGAGGACGTCATCGTGACGGCGACGCACGGCGTGCTCTCCGGCCCGGCGGCCGACCGTCTGAAGAACTCCAAGGTCAGCGAGTTCATCTTCACGGACACCCTGCCGACGCCGGGCGAGCTGGAGCTCGACAAGATCACGGTGCTGTCGATCGCGCCGACGATCGCGAACGCGGTGCGCGAGGTCTTCGAGGACGGTTCGGTGACGAGCCTGTTCGAGGAGCAGTAAGCCCTCGAACCCCTCGATCCCCTAGATCGATTTCTTGTACGGCCTCCCCGCCGCGTAAGCTGTCACAGTTGCTCGGCGAGGGAGGCCGTACCGCTGTAAAAGGCGAGTACGGCGATCCGTTATCGACGCGCTCTTCGTAGCAGGCCGATGGTTTTGGCCGGGTGACCTCCCCCAAGTTCTCGACTTCGTTCGAGCAGGGGGGAACCTCATCCCCAAGATCTACGAGGAGTGAACATGTCCGAGGTCAAGCTCGCCGCCCAGACCCGTACCGAGTTCGGCAAGGGCGCTGCCCGCCGCATCCGCCGCGAGAACAAGGTCCCCGCGGTTGTCTACGGTCACGGTGCCGAGCCGGTCCACGTGACGCTTCCGGGCCACGACCTGCTGCTCGCCCTGCGCACCCCGAACGTCCTGCTCTCCCTGGACGTCGACGGCAAGACCGAGCTGGCGATCCCGAAGGCCGTCCAGCGTGACGCGATCAAGGGCTACCTCGTGCACGTCGACCTGCTCCTCGTGAAGCGCGGCGAGAAGGTCACCGTCGAGGTCCCGGTCCAGACCGAGGGCGAGCTGGCCGCCGGCGGCAACCTGCTGGAGCACGTGCTCAACACCCTGACCGTCGAGGCCGAGGCCACGCACATCCCCGAGTCGGTCACCGTCTCCGTCGAGGGCCTTGAGGCCGGCGCCTCCGTCCACGCCAAGGACATCCCGCTCCCCGCGGGCACCACGCTGGCCATCGACGAGGACGCCGTCGTCCTGCAGGTCCTGGCCGCCCAGGCCGAGGAGCCGACCGCCGAGGGTGCCGAGGGCGAGACCGAGGCCGCCGAGGCCTGATCCTCCCGGATTCCCGTCCGTCAGCCGCCGCTCCTCGAGGGAGCGGCGGCTGCCGCGTATAAAGCGTCGTACGAGCGAAAGCGTCGTACGAGCGCAACGTCGACGAACAAAGCGCCGTGCGAGCCTCGTATGAAGGTTGAAGGTCTGGCATGAAGGAGAAGCGGACGTGACGACCGACGCCAACGCCCCCTGGCTGATCGTGGGCCTCGGCAACCCCGGACCCGAGTACGCCATGAACCGGCACAACGTGGGCTTCATGGTCGCCGACCTGCTGGCCGAGCGGATCGGCGGGAAGTTCAAGCGGGCCGGGAAGGCGCAGGCGCAGGTGATCGAGGGGCGTATCGGCCCGCCCGGTCCGGCGAACCGCCGGGTGATCCTGGCCAAGCCGATGTCGTACATGAACCTGTCCGGCGGCCCGGTGAACGCGCTGCGGGACTTCTACAAGGTGCCGGTGGCGAACATCGTCGCCGTCCACGACGAGCTGGACATCGACTACGGCGTCCTGCGCCTCAAGCTCGGCGGCGGCGACAACGGCCACAACGGGCTGAAGTCGATGACGAAGGCGATGGGCCCGGACTACCACCGGGTGCGGTTCGGCATCGGGCGCCCTCCGGGCCGGATGCAGGTCGCCGACTTCGTGCTGAAGGACTTCGCGTCGGCGGAGCGCAAGGAGCTCGACTACTTCGTGGACCGCGCGGCGGACGCCGTGGAATGCCTCGTGATCGAGGGCCTGGAGCGGGCGCAGAGCACGTACAACTCGTAGGCGGCGCGTACCACTCCGCGTACCACTCGCCGACAGCCGGATCGTGGATCGCCGGCAGTCGAAGTACGCGTACAACTGCCGACTTGTCCGCCCACCGGGCCCGACAGGAGTTGACCGCGCGCACGGCCATGGCCAATGATCCCGGCCATGCCTGCCGTCACCACAAGTCGAGGCTCCCGTCAGAACGCCGGCGCGGCGCTGCGGTTCGGACGGCTCGCGGCGATGGGTGCCGTCGCGGGGCTGATCCTGATCGCGGGCGTCTGGGCCTCCTGGGGCACCGCCCAGCACGTGATGCTGAGCAAGGGCCGGGAGCAGGGCACGATGGCCGTGCAGGCGTGCTCGGGCGACCGGTGTACGGGGCCCTACACGCCGACCTCGGCCGGTTCCAAGGCGCGGGCCCGCGTCACCATCGAGCAGTCGGTGGCGGTGAAGAAGGGCCAGACGTACACGGTCACGGTGAAACCCGGCAGCAGCGACGTCGTCCGCAGCGGACCCGCCGGTCTCCTCTACGCCTGGGTGCCCCTCGGGGGCGCCCTGCTGCTCGCCTCGGTGGTGGTCGCGGGCGGCCTGCGCCTCACGCGCGTGGCGTGGGTGATGGCGGGACTGGGGGCCGCTCAGCTGACGGTCACGTTCCTGGCGCTCTGATCTGGGGTTTCCCGGCCGGAGATCGTCTTCACATCCATGGAAGACCTGTGCGTTCCCTGATCGTTATCCGTGACTATTGGGGCGATGCGCGACACATGGCACACGAGGGACTTTCTTCCGCTTGACCGATAGTCAGCGATTCAGGAAGCTGAGCCGCCCCCTCCACATCTTCCGTTTCTCCTCTCGAAGATGGACTGCCCATGCGTACCCTCACGCGCGCCGGCGCTCTCGTCGCCGGCGCATCCGCAGTGCTCCTGATCGCCCCCTCCGCCCACGCCACCGCCCCCGGCGACAACGGCACCGTGAAGATCCACGACGCCACCACCGGCGAGGAACTCCGCAAGAACGAGCCGCACGTCTGCACCTTCTACCTCGACGCCTTCGGCTTCGACGGCGTCCAGCAGGTCGACTGGCACATCGAGGCCTGGGCCCCGACCGCCGCGACCAAGGGCGAGACCGTGAAGTCCGGCGCGCTCACGCTGGACGCCGAGGGCCACGGCCGCACGGACGACCTGTCCCTGCCCGACGGCCACTACAAGCTGTTCTGGAACTTCGACGGCGAGAAGGGCGCGGCCAAGCACAAGGTCTTCTGGACCGACTGCGCGGACGAGCAGGAAGGCGGCTCCACGCCGTCTTCGTCCGCCTCACCGACGAGCACGGCCGGAGCGAGCGCGTCCCCCACCTCGCCCGCCCCCGGTGAGAGCGCGGAGGCGGCCCCGTCGGCGTCCTCCTCCCCGTCCGCGCAGGGCGGCGGCGACCTCGCCGAGACCGGCAGCAGCGCGCCGGTCGGCGCTCTGTCGGCCGCCGCGGCCGCGCTCGTCGCGGCGGGCGGCTACCTGGTGTTCCGCCGCCGCAGGGCGAACAACGCCTGACATACGAAAGGCGGTGCCCCCGTGCTCGTACGAGCACGGGGGCACCGCCGACGCGCGGACGATCAGCCGGTGTTGCGCAGCCCCGCCGCCACACCGTTCACCGTCAGGAGCAGCGCCCGCGACAGCAGCGGGTCCGGCTCCGCACCGGCGGCTGCCTCATCGCGCTGGCGCTTGAGGAGGGCGACCTGGAGGTAGGAGATCGGGTCCAGGTAGGCGTCGCGGATGGCGAAGGTCTGCTGGAGGACCGGGTTGGTGTCCAGGAGCTTCTCGCCGCCGGTGATGCGGAGCACCTCGCGGACGGTGAGTTCGTGCTCGGCCTCGATGGTGGCGAACACGTGCTTCAGCTCGTCGGGCACGAGGGTGTCCACGTAGTGGCGGGCGATCCGCAGGTCGGTCTTGGCCAGCGTCATCTCGACGTTGGACAGGAAGTTGCGGAAGAAGTGCCACTGGGCGTGCATCTCGTCGAGCACGGTGTCCCCTTCCTGCCGCAGGCCCGCCTCGCGCAGCGCCTTGAGCCCTGAGCCGACGCCGAACCAGCCGGGCACGATCTGCCGGGACTGGGTCCAGCCGAACACCCACGGGATGGCGCGCAGCCCGTCCAGCCCGGCCCCGGAGTCGGGGCGGCGGGAGGGCCGCGAGCCGAGGTGGAGGTCGGCGAGCTGGTCGACGGGGGTGGCGGCGAAGAAGTACGCGGGCAGGTCGGGGTCCTCGACCAGCTTGCGGTAGGCGTCGTGCGCGGCGTCCGAGACGACGTCCATCGCGGCGTCCCAGCGGGCCAGCGCCTCGTCCGACTGGCGGGGTGCGGTGTGCAGGGCGGAGGCCTGCAGGGTGGCGGCGACCGTCAGTTCCAGGTTCTCCCTCGCGAGCGAGGGCACCAGGTACTTGTCGGAGATGACCTCGCCCTGCTCGGTCACCTTGATCTCGCCCTCCAGGGTGCCCCAGGGCTGCGCGAGGATCGCGTCGTGCGAGGGGCCGCCGCCCCGGCCGACGGTGCCGCCGCGGCCGTGGAACAGGCGAAGGCGTACGCCGTAGCGGTGGGCGACGTCACGCAGCCGACGCTGGGCGCGGTGGATCTCCCACTGCGAGGTGGTGATGCCGCCGAACTTGGAGGAGTCCGAGTAGCCGAGCATGACCTCCTGGACGTCTCCGCGCAGAGCGACCAGGCGCCGGTAGGAGGGGTCGGAGAGCATGTCCTCCAGGATGGTGTCGGCGGCCTTCAGTTCGTCGGTGGTCTCCAGCAGCGGCACGATGCCGATCTTCGCCCAGCCCGCGTGCAGGTCCAGCAGCCCCGCCTCACGGGCGAGGACCGCCGCCGCGAACACGTCGTCGGCGCCCTGGCACATCGAGATGATGTAGGACTCGATCACCTCCGGCCCGAAGATCCCCAACGCCTTCTTGACCGTCTCGAACACGCCAAGGGTCTTGTGACCTGCGGCGTCGAGCGGCGCGGGAGTGGGCGCGAGGGGCCGCCGGGACCGCAGCTCCTTGGCGAGCAGCTTGGCACGGTAGTCGCGGGGCATGTCGACGTACCGCCAGGACTCCTCACCGAGGCGGTCGAAGAGCTGGCCGAGTGCGTGATGGTGGGCGTCCGCATGCTCGCGTACGTCCATGGTCGCGAGCTGCAGACCGAAGGCGGCCAGCGTGCGGATCGTCCGGTTCATCCGGCCGTCGGCGAACAGTGCGCCCCGGTGCTCGCGCAGCGAGGTCTGGAGCAGCGTCAGATCCCGCAGCAGCTCGGCCGTGCCCAGGTAGTCCCGCCCGTCCTCGTGCGGGGTGCCCTTGGCCAGGCGCTGCTTGGTGTTCTCCAGCTTCTGCCGGATGCAGGTCGCCTTCAGCCGGTAGGGCTCCTCCGCGTTCAGCCGCTTGTAACGCGGGCTGATCTCCGGCAGCCGCTCCAGATCCGTCCGCAACGACTCCAGCAGCTCCTCCGTCGCACCCGTGTAGCGGATCGAGTTCGACAGGAAGCCCCGCAGCTCGTCGATCAGCTCCAGCGCGTCGTTGATGCCGTGCTCGTGCTGCAGGATCAGCACGTCCCAGGTGACGTCCGGGGTGACGTTCGGGTTGCCGTCCCGGTCACCGCCGATCCAGGTGCCGAAGGTCAGCGGACGCGTGTCGTCCGGGAGCTGGACGCCGACGCGCTCCAGCTCCGCCGTCAGGTCCTCCAGCACGTCGCCGACCGCGCCGGCGTGCAGCTCGTCCAGGTAGTAGATGGCGTTGCGGGCCTCGTCGGCGGGCTCCGGACGCACCACACGCAGTTCGTCGGTCTGCCACACCAGGTCGATGTTCTCCGCCAGCCGGGTGTCGTACCGGCGGCGGTCGGCCTCGATGACCGGGGTCTCCAGCAGCGCGGCGATACGGCGCAGCTTGTTCAGCACGGAACGGCGCGCGGCCTCCGTCGGGTGAGCCGTGAACACCGGACGGACGTTGAGGTTCTTGACCGTCTGACGCAGGTGCTCGGGGTCGGCGTCCTTGAGCCGGTCGGCCGTACGGGCGAGCAGACCGCCCTCGGCGGCGCGCTTGGCCCGCAGCTCGCGGCCGCGGTGCACCTGCTCGGTCACGTTCGCCAGATGGAAGTACGTCGAGAAGGCGCGGACCAGCTTGGCCGCGGTCTCCAGCTCCGTGCCACGCAGCAGTTCGGCGGCGGCCTCGCCGTCCTCGCGGGTCAGTCGGCGGACCTTCTCGACCAGTTCCAGCAGCTCCGGGCCCTCCTGCCGGACGAGGGTCTCGCCCAGCAGATCGCCCAAGCGGCGGATGTCGGCGCGCAGCTCGCTGCTGGTCGTGGTGGTCTGGTCGTCGGCACTGCTCACAGGTGCGGCTCCTTGCAGTGTTGAAGCTCGTCTGGGAGGGAACCCGGGTGGTGACCGCGCGGCGGGTGCCGCTTAGGCACGTGGCATCCGGGAAGAAATCAGAACGGACCGCGCTGTCCGACCGACTCCAAGGATAGGTGTCCATGCGGGCGCGCAGGCTCACGGGCTCTTGCCGCCGGGCTACGCGCTGCCATACTTACGACGCCGTAGGTTACGGAAGCGTAGGTACTCTCGTCAGATGACGGGAGGACCCTGGGATCCGTACCCCGGACTTCTGGCTCAACCCTCTCCCCGGACATCTGCCTTCACCCTCGAACCCCACAGGGGACGCCCATGACCACGAGCTCCGATGTGATCGACGACGCCCCGCAGGGGAACGACGGCGGCACTCCGCTCCCCTCCGCCACACTGGGCGGCGAGCAGAAGCGGTCACTCGAACAGATCACACTTCTCCTCTTCATCACCGTCCCGTTCCTGGCGCTGGTCGCAGCGGTGCCTCTGGCCTGGGGCTGGGGGGTGAGCTGGCTGGATCTCGGCCTGCTGGTCTTCTTCTACTACCTGGGCTGCCACGGCATCACGATCGGCTTCCACCGCTACTTCACGCACGGTTCCTTCAAGGCGAAACGCCCGCTGCGGATCGCGCTCGCCATCGCCGGTTCGATGGCGGTGGAGGGGCCCCTCGTGCGCTGGGTCGCCGACCACCGCAAGCACCACAAGTTCTCCGACGCGGAGGGCGACCCGCATTCACCATGGCGCTTCGGCGAGACGGTTCCGGCGCTGATGAAGGGCCTGTGGTGGGCGCACATCGCCTGGATGTTCGACGAGGAGCAGACCCCGCAGGAGAAGTACGCACCGGATCTGATCAAGGACCCGGCGATCCGCGCGATCTCGCGTCAGTTCATCTACTGGACCATGCTCTCCCTGGCCCTTCCCCCGCTGATCGGCGGTCTGGCGACGATGTCGTGGTGGGGCGCGTTCACCGGTTTCTTCTGGGGCTCACTCGTTCGGGTGGCACTGCTGCACCATGTGACCTGGTCGATCAACTCGATCTGCCACGCGGTGGGCAAGCGCCCCTTCAAGTCGCGTGACCGTTCGGGCAACGTGTGGTGGCTGGCCGTGCTCTCCTGCGGCGAGTCCTGGCACAACCTGCACCACGCCGACCCGACCTCCGCGCGGCACGGCGTGGAGCGCGGCCAGCTGGACTCCTCGGCCCGGATCATCCGCTGGTGCGAGCAGCTGGGCTGGGCGTACGACGTGCGCTGGCCGTCACGCTCGCGTATCGATTCCCGCCGCAATACCGACGGGACCGGCTCCCGACGCAAGACGGAACCCGCCGAAGCGGCATGATTGACGGCGTGGCGACCGACTCCAGCAGCACCTCGAGCAGCAATGAGAAGCCTCGGCGCGCGCGCCGCACCCGCATGACCGGCGCCGAGCGCCGTCAGCAGCTGCTGGAGATCGGCCGCACCCTGTTCGCGGCCAAGGGCTTCGAGGGCACGTCGGTGGAGGAGATCGCGGCGAAGGCCGGCGTCTCCAAGCCGGTGGTGTACGAGCACTTCGGCGGCAAGGAGGGCCTGTACGCGGTGGTGGTGGACCGCGAGATGCGCCGTCTGCTGGACATGGTGACGGGTTCGCTGACCGCGGGCCACCCCCGTGAGCTCTGCGAACAGGCCGCGTTCGCCCTCCTGGACTACATCGAGGAGTACACGGACGGCTTCCGCATCCTGGTCCGCGACTCCCCCATCCCCCAGTCGACGGGCTCCTTCGCCTCGCTCATCTCCGACATCGCCACCCAGGTGGAGGACATCCTGGGCCGCGAGTTCAAGAGCCGTGGCTTCGACCCGAAGCTGGCCCCGCTGTACGCCCAGGCCCTGGTCGGCATGGTCGCGCTGACGGGCCAGTGGTGGCTCGACGTCCGCAAGCCCCGCAAGGCCGAGGTCGCCGCCCATCTGGTGAACCTCGCCTGGCACGGCCTGGACGGCCTGGAGCCGAAGCCGCGCTTGATAGGACATCGCAAGAGCTGAGAGTGGAGCCATGGGGCAGGATTGACCACAACATTCACCTTGTGGCACTATCCGCGCATGACCGAGATCGCGATCAGTGCGGCCCGCTCCCAGCTCGGCGACCTCGTGCGTCGCGCCGCTCACGGCCGGGAGACCATCGCCCTCACCGACCACGGCCACGTCGCCGCGCTCCTCGTCTCTCCCCAGGTGATAGAGGATCTCGAAGACGCCCTCGCCGTCGCCGATTACCAGCGGCGCAAGGCTGAGGGCGCACTCGGCGAAGGCATCCCGCACGAGGAGGTCGGACGCATGCTGGGGCTGCGTCCGTGACCTACAGCATCATCTGGGAACCGGCCGCCACGAACGCGGCGGTGCGATTCCTCAAGGACGACCCGGCCGGGCTCGCTGCCGTCTACGAAGCCGTCGACACACTCGCCAAGACACCGCGCCCGACGAACTCCACCGCCTATGGCCCGAACATCCGCCGCCTACGCGTCGACGATTACCGGGTTCTGTATGTCATCGACGACGACGTGATCCGCATCCTCGTCACCCACCTGGGCCTCACGCCCTGACGACCGGCTCCAGGAACTCCAGGCGGTTGCCGACGGGGTCCTCGGAGTAGAAGCGCCGGTGCCCGGGGAGGTCGCCGTCCCAGGTGACGAGCGCCCCGTGGGCGGCCAGCCGTGCGGCGTACGCCTCGATCCCGGTCACCCGCAGCCCCGGGTGCGCCTTCTTCGCGGGCCGGAAGTCGTCCTCGATCCCCAGGTGGAGCTGCACGGCCCCCGCCCGGAACCAGCAGCCCCCGCGCGCGGCCAGCGGCGGCGGCTTGGGCATCTCGCTCATCCCGAGGACCTCGACGTAGTACCTCCGCAGCCGATCCTCGGACCCCGGGGGCGCGGCGAGCTGCACATGATCGACGGCGGCGAGCATCAGGCAGCGGCCTTCCTGGCCACGACGAACAGCCGGCGGAAGGGGAGCACCGTCCCGTACGGCTCCGTCGGATAGGCGTCGCGCAGCAGGTCCCGGTATGCGTCCACGAAGGCGTCCCGGGCCTCCGGGTCGTCCGCGAGGGCCGTGAGGGCGGGCCGCAACCCCGTGCCCTTCGCCCAGTCCAGCACCGGGTCCTCGCCCGGCAGGAGCTGCATGTACGTCGTCTCCCAGACGTCCGCCTCGCAGCCGAGCCGGGCCAGCCGGTCCAGGTAGACCAGCGGGTCGTGGACCGAGTCCTCGTGGCGCAGGACGCCGTCGAGCAGGTCCTTCCAACGGGCGGTGGCAGCGAGTTCGCGCATCAGGGCGTGCAGGGGCGCGTCGATGTTGTTGGGGACCTGGAAGGCGAAGGCGCCGCCGGGGGCGAGCGCGTCGAGCCAGGCCGGGAAGGACTCCAGATGCCCCGGCACCCACTGGAGCGCCGCGTTCGAGACGATCAGGTCGTACGTCTCCGGGGGCGCCCAGTGCGTGAGGTCGGCTTGGGCGAAGTCGAGCCGGCCGCCGCCGGCCGTGGGACCGGCGTACTCCTTGGTCCTGGCGAGCATCTCCGGGGAGTTGTCGTAGCCGGTGATGTGCGCGGCGGGCCAGCGTTCGGCGAGCTGGGTCGTGACGTTGCCGGGGCCGCAGCCGAGGTCGGCGATGCGGGCCGGGTCGCGGGGCAACGCCGGGACGTGGGCGAGGAGGTCGGCGAAGGGGCGGGCACGGTGCTGCGCGTGGCGCAGGTACTGGCTCGGGTCCCAGCTGGGGGTGGTGGCGGCGGACATGAGTGGGGCCTCCTGGAGAGCAGGGAAACCATCGTGAGGACTGTCTCGAGAACTGATCGAGCTGCCGCGAGAATTATCTTGACTTCAAGATACTCTACATCAAGAGACTTCATGTCGACACAACCATTACACTGATCGTCATGGAGGACGAGGTCGATCGGCTGGTCTCTGCGTGGCGCCGGGAGCGCCCGGACCTCGACGTGGAGCCACTAGAGGTGCTCAGCCGGGTGAGCAGACTGGCCCGGCACTTGGACCGTGCCCGCCGCCTGGCGTTCTCCGAGCACAGCCTGGAGCCCTGGGAGTTCGACGTCCTGACGGCGCTCAGGCGCGCGGGATCGCCGTATCAGCTCTCGCCCGGCCAACTGCTCACCCAGACACTCGTCACCTCGGGCACGATGACGAACCGCATCGACCGGCTGACGAAGAAGGGCCTGGTGGAGCGCCTCCCCGACCCGAGCGACCGCAGGGGCGTGCTCGTACGCCTGACGGACGAGGGCCGCGACCGCGCCGACCAGGCGCTGGCCGGTCTCCTCGATCAGGAGCGCGCGATCCTGGCGGAACTCAGCAGGGCCCAGCGCCTCGAACTGGCGGGCCTGCTACGCCAGTTGACCGCCCCGTTCGACAACATCCCCGGTTAGGTCGACGGGTCCGACCCCGGCACGGCGGGCAAGCGCCACGGCGGCGAGAGTCGAGTGCACGCCCAACTTTCCGAGCACGTTCTGCATATGGGTACGGACGGTGTGCGGCGACAGGAACAGCCGCTCGGCGACGGCCTTCCTCCCCAGCCCGGCGACCATGCACCTCAGCACTTCCCGCTCCCGGGGCGTGAGCGACTCGACGAGCCGTTCGCTCTCGGTGCGGTGCTTGCGCGCGGCGGTCAACTCGCGCAGTACGCCGGTGAGGAGGGCGGGCGGAAGGTGGGTCTCGTCCCGCAACACCCCACGGATGACAGTGAGCAGCCGGGACAACGAACAATCCTTGGCAACCCACCCCGAGGCCCCCGCCTGCAGGGCAAGCGCGGCCCTGCGCGGGTCGTCCTTCTCGGCCAGCACGACGGTCCGTACGCTCGGCTGCCCGGAACGGACACCGGCGACGAGCGAGATCCCGTCCACCAGCCCGTCCTCGTTGCTCTCCTGGACGGGCACGGCCGCCGGACGCATGCCGGGCAGACTGCCGCCCAGGTCCGCGTCGACGAGCAGCACATCGAACCGGCGGCCTTCCGCCGCCGCGCGCTCCAGGCAGCGCAGTGCGGCGGGACCGCTGCCCGCTGCGGACACGTCGACGTCGGGCTCGGCCGCGAGGGCGGCAGCGAGCGACTCGGCGAAGATGCGGTGGTCGTCGACGACCAGTACTCGGATGCGAACCACTCTGAAACCCCCACTGTCGGGGGACGGTCGGTGCGGGTACGGCGCCCGAAGTGATCCCGAGTCCGCTGACGACTCGGAAAGCAGGGTGCCGCAGCCGCACGGCCGCCGCCGTGCTGGAACTGCTACCCCCACTTCGGGCGTCGTACCCGACTGTCTCGCCCCCTGATCAGCACCGGCCCCCACCGGCGCTGTTCATCAGGGTAAGGCCGGGGACCCGGAGCGGAAGGTTATTTGCAGAACTGGTTGGCCAGCGCGTTTATGGTGAGCCGTATGTTTCGTATTGAGACAGGAGACGACAGAGAACGGCGCGATCTGCTCCGCCGGCGCCTGCTGGACACCAACACCGCGGCGTCTCCGGTCCTCCGCGCCCTGCGCGGAACCCCAGGTGAACGCGAACTTCCGCTCCATGTCTGGGCCTTGGACTCCACGGGCGCCCTCGCCGGCGGGCTCGTCGGTCACACCTGGACGACCTGGCTGCACGTGACCTACCTGTGGGTCGACGACAGCCACCGGGGCTCGGGCCTCGGCTCCCGTCTTCTGACCGAGGCCGAGCACATGGCCACCGCCGAGCGCGGCTGCCGCAACGCCCGTCTGGAGACCTGGGACTTCCAGGCCCCCGGCTTCTACAAGAAGCGGGGGTACGAGGTGGTGTGCGTGATTCCGGATTATCCGCCGGGGATCACGGAGTACACGCTGACGAAGCGCTTGGGCTGAGGGGAAGGGCCGAGGGCGCGGAGGACCTTGTTCGCGCAGTTCCCCGCGCCCCCCGAAAGGGGCGCGGGGAACTGCGCGATCTTTTGAGCGGGGGTCTGGGGGCGCAGCCCCCAGTACGGGACGGGTAGGGGCGGAGGGGGCGAAGAAACCCTCAGGCCAAACGCCGTGCCCCTGCCGAAGGTACCGCCGGGAACACACGCGGAGCCGTGAAGCCCGCCGCGGCGAAGGCCTCCTCAATGGCCTTGGCGATCGTGTCCTTGTCGGACGCCTCAGCGAGGACGATCGCCGAGCCGCCGAAGCCGCCGCCCGTCATCCGGGCGCCCAGGGCACCGGAGGAGTTGGCGGTGTCGACGACCAGGTCCAGCTCCGGGCAGGAGATCCGCAGGTCGTCCCGCAGGGACGCGTGGCCGTCGGTGAGGACGGGGCCAATCGCCCGGACGTCGCCCGCGTCCAGCAGCGCGACGACCCGCTCCACACGGTGGTCGTCGGAGACGACATGGCGGACGTAGCGGCGTACGCGCTCGTCGGAGAGACGGGCCAGCGCCGCGTCCAACTCCTCGTACGCGACGTCACGGAGGTGGGAGACACCCAGCTGCCGCGCCCCCTCCTCGCACCCTTCCCGCCGCTCCGCGTACGCCCCGTCGCCCAGCGCGTGCTTCACGCGGGTGTCGACGACCAGGAGTTCCAGGCCGTGGGCGGGCAGGTCGAAGGGGATCTGGCGGATCGACAGGTCGCGGCAGTCGAGGTGCACGGCGTGGCCCTCGGTGCAGCACGCGGACGCCGTCTGGTCCATCACGCCGCAGGGGACGCCGACGAAGTCGTTCTCGGCGCGCTGGGCGATGATCGCCAGCTCCGGGCCGGACAGGCCCAGTTCGTAGAGGTCGTTGAGGGCCAGGGCGGTGACCACCTCCAGTGCCGCCGACGACGACAGGCCCGCGCCCGTCGGCACCGTCGAGGCCAGGTGGACGTCCGCGCCGGCGATCGCGTGCCCCGCCTCGCGCAGGACCCAGACGACGCCCGCCGGGTACGCGGCCCAGCTGGTGTTCGTCAGTGGTTCCAGCGCGTCCACGTCCAGCTCGACGATCGGCCCCTCGATGTCCGCCGAGTGGAGCCGCAGGACGCCGTCGGAGCGGCGCGACACCGCCGCCACCGCGGTGTGCGGCAGGGCGAGCGGCATCACGAACCCCTCGTTGAAGTCCGTGTACTCGCCGATCAGGTTGACCCGGCCCGGCGCGGCCCACACGCCCTCGGGAGCCGTTCCGTACAGCTCCTCGAAGCCCTCACGTACCCCCACTTGTCATCCCTTCGCTACGTTTTGTGCGAACTCCCACGCGTCCGCGACGATCCCCGCGAGATCCGCGCGGGACGGGTTCCAGCCGAGTCGCTCCCGGGCGGTGGCCGCGGAAGCCACCAGCACCGCCGGGTCGCCGCCGCGGCGCGGGGCCACGGCCTCGGGGATCGGGTGCCCTGTCACCTGTCGCACCGTCTCGATGACCTCGCGGACGGAGAAACCGTTGCCGTTGCCGAGGTTGCAGATCAGGTGTTCGGCGGGAGTGGCCGCC
The DNA here is from genome assembly GCF_014645835.1 of Streptomyces albiflavescens. GTDB lineage: Bacteria > Actinomycetota > Actinomycetes > Streptomycetales > Streptomycetaceae > Streptomyces > Streptomyces albiflavescens. The sequence goes on along the minus strand of NZ_BMMM01000004.1, from coordinate 546,371 downwards.
TTCAGCGCCAGGAGGTGGGCTTCCGCCAGGTCCGCGACGTGGATGTAGTCACGGATGCACGTGCCGTCCGGCGTCGGGTAGTCGTCGCCGTAGATCGAGATGGCGTCGCGGCGGCCCTGCGCGACCTGGAGGACCAGGGGGATCAAATGCGACTCGGGGTCGTGGCGCTCCCCGCACGCCCCGTATGCGCCCGCCACGTTGAAGTAGCGCAGCGATACCGCGCCCAGTCCGTGCGCCGCCGCCTCGCCGGTGATCATGTGGTCGACGGCGAGCTTCGAGGCGCCGTAGGGGTTGGTGGGCCTGGTGGGCGCCGACTCGACGATCGGCGTCGTCTCCGGTTCGCCGTACGTCGCCGCCGTGGAGGAGAAGACCAGCTTGCGGACGCCCGCCTCGCGCATCGCGGCGAGCAGCGCCATCGTGCCGCCGACGTTGTTGTCCCAGTACTTCTCGGGCTTCACGACCGACTCGCCGACCTGTGAGAACGCGGCGAAGTGGAGCACGGCGTCGAACGAGGAGTCCAGCCACTTGGCCGCGTCCCGGATGTCGCCCTCCACGAACGAAGCACCCGCCGGCACGCCCTCCCGGAAGCCCGTCGAGAGGTTGTCCAGTACGACGACCTCGTGGCCCGCCTCGATCAGGTGCTGCGCGACCACACTGCCCACATAGCCCGCGCCACCGGTGACCAGGTACTTCCCACTCATGAACTCGCTACCTCTCGCAGTCGCTGGGCCGCGGTCTCCGGCGGCACGTCGTTGATGAACACGCTCATGCCGGATTCGGAACCCGCGAGAAACTTCAGCTTGCCGGAAGTGCGGCGAATGGTGAAAAGCTCAAGGTGAAGCGCGAAGTCGTCGCGGTTGACGCCCTCGAAGTCCTCCAGCGCGCCGAAGGGCGCCTGGTGCCAGGCGGCGATGTACGGCGTCGGAGGCTCGCCCGCCCCTTCCTTCCCTCCACCCGGCGCCCCTTCTTTCCCGCCACCCCGCGCCCCTTCTTTCCCGCCACCCCGCGCCCCTTCTTTCCCGCCACCCCGCCCATCGAAGATCCGGTCGAAGCGCCTCAAGAGTTCCAGATAGACCTGGGGGAATTCTGTGCGCGCGTCCTCGTCGAGGCCGAGCAGGTCGGGCACGCGGCGCCGCGGATAGAGGTGGACCTCGTACGGCCAGTGCGCCGCGTACGGCACGAAGGCCACCCAGTGGTCACTCGACAGGACGACCCGGGAGCCGTCCGCCACCTCGCGCGCGACGACCTCGTCGAAGAGGTTCTCCCCGCCGGTCGCCTCCTTGTGGGCCGCCAGCGAACGCAGCATCAGCGCGGTGCGCGGGGTGGTGAAGGGGTAGCCGTAGATCTGTCCGTGGGGGTGGCCGAGGGTCACGCCGATCTCGGCGCCGCGGTTCTCGAAGCAGAAGACCTGTTCGACGGAGGAGTGGTGGGACAGCTCGGCGGTCCGGTCCGTCCACGCTTCCAGCACCAGTCGCGCCTGATCCTCCGTGAGATCGGCGAAGGACGCGTCGTGGTCGGAGGTGAAGCAGACGACCTCGCAGCGGCCGGAGTCACCGGCCAGTGAGGGGAAGCGGTTCTCGAAGACCACGACGTCGTACGAGGAGTCGGGGATCTCGCTCAGCCGGTCGCCGGAGGAGGGGCACAGGGGGCATTCGTTCGCCGGCGGGTGGTACGTACGGCCCTGGCGGTGCGAGGCGATCGCGACCGAATCGCCGAGCAGCGGGTCGCGGCGTACCTCCGAAGTGGTGACGGTCGGGTCGAGCGGGCGCCGATCCACCGCGTCACGCACCACGTCGTCGCGTGAGTCGTAGTAGATGAGCTCACGACCGTCGGCGAGCCGGGTCGAGGTCTTCTTCACAGTCGGACTCCCCATCCGCACCCATTCAAATCTTCAAACAGAACCGAACACAACAAACCACATATCACCACCCTCGTCAACATCACAATCAAACAAAGGGCACCATCAAAAGTGTTCATTTCTTGAACGCGGAGGCGTAGGTTCCGCTCTTGATCAGTTCGCGCAACGAAGCGAGACGAAGCGAGTTCTTATGCAGTCCCCCACACAATCCCCCACGTTCCTCGCCGAACCGGACATCCATCTCGCCGCCGGGCTCCGGCTCCCCACCAACGGCCTCGACTACACGATCCTGGCGATCTACTTCGTCGCCGTCCTCGGCATCGGTTTCGCCGCCCGCCGCTCGGTCAAGACGAGCCTCGACTTCTTCCTCTCAGGGCGCTCACTGCCCGCGTGGGTCACCGGACTCGCGTTCATCTCCGCCAACCTGGGCGCCACCGAGATCCTGGGCATGGCCGCCAACAGCGCCCAGTACGGCGTCTACACCGTGCACTGGTACTGGATCGGCGCCATCCCCGCCATGGTCTTCCTCGGCCTGGTGATGATGCCCTTCTACTACGGCTCCAAGGTCCGCTCGGTCCCCGAGTTCCTGCTGCTGCGCTTCGACAAATGGGCGCACCTGCTGAGTTCGATCCTGTTCGCCTGCGCCGCCATCCTGATCGCAGGCGTCAATCTCTACTCGCTCGCGATCGTCGTCGAGGCTCTGCTCGGCTGGCCGCAGTGGGTGGCGATCGTGGTGGCCGGACTCTTCGTCCTGGCGTACATCACGCTCGGCGGCCTGTCCTCCGCCATCTACAACGAAGTACTGCAGTTCTTCGTCATCCTCGCCGCGCTGATCCCGATCGCCGCGCTCGGACTGAAGCGGGTGGGCGGCTGGGACGGCCTGACGAACTCCCTCGACAAGACCCACGGCGCCAACTTCACGACCGCGTGGGGCGGCACAGGCATCGGCAGCGACAACCCGCTGGGCGCGAACTGGCTGACCATCGTGCTCGGCCTCGGTTTCGTGCTCTCCTTCGGCTACTGGACGACGAACTTCGCCGAGGTCCAGCGCGCGCTGTCGGCCAAGAACCTCTCCGCGGCCCAGCGCACCCCGCTGATTGCCGCGTACCCGAAGATCTTCATCGTCTTCCTGGTGATGATCCCGGGCCTGGTGGCGGCCGTCCTGGTCCCGAAGATCGGCACGAGCGGCTCGGACCTGCAGTACAACGACGCGATCCCCTATCTGATGCAGGAGCTGTTGCCGAACGGCGTTCTCGGCATCGCGGTGACGGGGCTCCTCGCTGCCTTCATGGCGGGCATGGCGGCCAACGTCTCGTCCTTCAACACGGTCTTCACGACGGACATCTGGGCGAAGTACGTGGTCAGAGGACGGGAGGACGGCTACTACGTCCGCTTCGGCCGCCTGATCACGGTGCTCGGCGTCCTGGCGTCGATGGGCACGGCGTTCCTGGCGTCGTCCTTCTCGAACATCATGAGCTACCTGCAGGCACTGTTCTCCTTCTTCAACGTGCCGATGTTCGTGGTCTTCATCATCGGCATGTTCTGGAAGCGCGCGTCGGTGAAGTCGGGCTTCTGGGGCCTGCTGGCCGGCACGACCGCGGCGATGATCAATTACTTCGTCATCTACAAGCAGGGCATCATCGACATCCCCTCCGACCAGGGCGCCAACTTCGTCTCGGCGATCGCGGGCTTCGTGGCCGGTGCGGTGGTCATGGTGGCGGTCTCGCTCTTCACCGCACCGAAGCCGGAGGAGGACCTTCAAGGCCTCGTCTACGGGACCCGCTCCCCCGGCATGGCCGAGCCGCCCGCCGCCGGCGACGACGCCTGGTACCGCAAGCCGGCCCTACTGGGCTGGGGCGCGTTGATCCTGGCGGCCGCCTGCTACATCCCGTTCTCGTTCTGATCTCGTTGCGACGAGGGAGGCTTAAGAAACCATGTCCGACCATTACTCCGACCGCGACGTCCAGCGCGAGGTCATCGAGCTGGAGCAGAAGTCTGCGACCGCGACCCGCCTCTTCGACATCCGCCTCATGATCGGCGGCCTGTTCGTGATCTACGGCGTCATCGTCACGATCGCCGGCATCACCGTCTCCGACGCCAACCTCGCCAAGGCCGCGGGCGTCAACATCAACCTCTGGACGGGGCTCGGCATGCTCGCCCTGGGGGTGTTCTTCCTGGTCTGGCTCTGGCTGCGCCCGCTGACGCCGCCGGTGCCACCGGCGTCCGAGAACGAGGGGGCCCTGGAGTAACACCCGTGTGCGGGGCCGGAGTTCACTGAGCGGAAGTCCGGCCCCGTACGACTGTTGATCATTCGGGCTCCCCGGCCGGACGACTGGCCCTGTTCCGCCACCGAATGGCCACGTCTCGCATCACCGGCGACGAACCCCCGGCAACGCCCGGGGGCCGACTCGCCAGGGCCGGCCAGGGGAGCTTCACTCCTGGAGCCCGTCGACGGGAGCCGGCACCGGACCCGCCCGTTCCAGCAACCCCGTCCGCGCCGCCAGCGCCGCCGCCTCCAACCGCGACCCCACCCCCAGCTTCATCAGCACCCGCTGGACATGGGTCCGGGCCGTCGACGGAGCGATCCCCATTCCGGCGGCGATGAGGCGCGTGTCCTCACCGTCCGCCACCCGGACCAGGACCTCGACCTCCCTCGGAGTGAGCATCTGGAGCAGGCGTTGGCCCTCGTCGTCCGGCTGGGCGGCAGGGTTGAGGAGTTCGCTGAAGGCGCCCTGCAACAGCTGCGGAGCGACCGCCGCCTCGCCCGCCCTCGCCTTCATGATCGCGCGCTCGACGCCCTCTATGCGTTCGTCATGGCGTACGTAGCCCGAGGCGCCGGCGGCGAACGCGGCCGCGATGCCGCGTGGGTTCGGTACCGGGCCCAGGACGAGGACCGCCACCTGCGGGCGCTCCCGTTTGATCTTCACCACCGGGTCGAAGATCCCCGGCTCGGCCGGTGCAGCCGTGCCGATCAGGCACACCTCGGGTGCCCGTGTGATCACCAGCTCCGCCGCTCCCGCGGCGGGCGCCGCCGCGGCGAGCACCCGGTGCCCGCGCAGCTTCAAGGCCGAGGCCAACGCCTCGGCGAGCAGTCGGTGGTCGTCGACCACCATGAGCCGCACTCCCATCAGGCAACCCCCCAGTCCCCCCAAGCATCCCCACTGGTTCCCCGTGGATTAGGAGCCCCCCGGCTCTCCATCCCCCGGAAGCTACACGCTTGTTCGACGTTGCGCTTCCCCTACTGGTGAGAAGTGCCCCGGAATATCGAAATCCCTCCCATTCGGGAGTGATGAGGGGTACGCGAACGACCCCGCCCCTGAGCAGGGATCCTGCACCAGGGGCGGGGTCGTTCACAACAGCGCGTTCACCAACTGGGCGCCGCGGACGATCGTGCGCGACTACCGCGTACCGAAGGCGATCGCCAGGTACTCCTTGTCGTCCGAGGCCGACAGCTTGTGGGCGTAGACCGCGGACATGTACAGATGGCCGTCCTTGTAGAGGATCTCGGCGTACTCCGGGAGCATGGTGGTCTCCGCGTCGCGGACCGCCTCGGTCGCCGGGTTCTCCAGGAGCTTGGTCTCCTTGAACGAGGTGCCGTCGATGGTGACGATCTGCCCGCCCTTGTCGTACGGCGGACGCTTGTACGCCAGGATGTTGCCGCCATCCATGCGCAGCGGGGTGATGGTGTAGCCGTCACCCGCGTCCGCGCGCTGGCCGGTCTGCTTGCCGGTGGCCAGGTCGAAGGCGACGATCTCGTTGGTCTGGCTGTACTCGCCGGTGCCGTCGTGCTCCTCGGTCGGGATGTAGAGCCTGTCGTTGCCGACGGCGAGCGAGGAGCAGTACTCGATCCTGGTGATCCCGTCGCACCGGGCGGCGTACGTCTTGCCGGGCGCCGAGATCTTCGTACGCAGCTTGCCGGTCTTGTTGTCGAGGGAGAAGAAGTCCGAGATGCCGCTGCCGTCACCGGCGGAGTCGCCGACGTCGGCGGCGACGACCAGCGGGTTGGTCGACACGACGCTCGCGTACTCGATGCCGGGCGACATCTTGTACTCGGAGAGCACCTTCCCGGACTTCGGGTCGATGGTCTGGATGTGCAGCTGACGCGTGCTGCCGTACTCGCCGCACTTGCGGACCGCGACCAGCTTGTCGCCGCCGCCGTATCCGGAGTCGTAGCAGCTGTCCGTGGGCTTCGGCGCCCACAGCTGCTTGCCGCTTCCGATGTCGAACGCGGCGCCGCCGCTGGTGCTGCCCGCGGCGACCGTGTTCGCGCTCACGGTGACGTTGTCGAGGCTGATCAGCTGGTCACCGGACTTGACCGTCTTGGTCCACAGCTTCTTGCCGATGTCGAGGTCGAGGGCCGCGAGCTGGCTGCAGCCGTGCGAGGGCTCCGCCTTGGTCGGCATGGCGGGCTCGTAGATGATCGCCGTCCGGTTGGACTCGGTGCTGTGGCGGCTGGCCTGGCACACCGGGCCGGGGAGCTTGATCGTCCAGAGCTTGGCGCCCGAGTCGGGGTCGTAGCCGTTGATCTCGGCGTTGCCGCTCTTGGCGTACACCTTGTCGGTGAGCCAGGAGCCGACGGTGGTGACGCTGCTGTCGTCCTTCACGGCGGGCGCGGGCACCTGGAACAGCACCTTGGAGCTGGTGTTGGACGGCACCTTCTCCTTGCCGTTGGAGCCGCCGGTCTTGCCGCCGTCCTTGCCGTCCTTGCCGCCGGTGCCGCCGTTCGTACCGGACGAGTTGTTCTTGCCGTCGTCCTTGCCGGACAAGTTGGCATACCAGACACCGCCGCCGATGATCAGCGCGACGGCGGCCACCGCCGCCACGATGATGACCAGCTGACTGTTGAACTTCCGCCCGCCGCCCTGAGGAGCCTGCGGCTGCATCGGCGTGGTCTGCTGGGGGTAGCCGTACGGCTGCTGCTGCGTGCCGTACTGCGGCTGCTGGCCCGGGTAGCCGTAGCCGGGCTGGGCCGGGGGCGGCGTCTGGGGGTAGCCGTACGGCTGCTGCGGCGGGGCGGGCGGAGGCGACTGCGGAGCGGGCGTCTGCGGGTAGCCGTAGCCGGGGCCCTGCGCGGGCGGCGGGGGCGTCGGGGCGCCGAAACCGCCCGGGGGCGGGTCCTGCGGGGCGCCGAAACCGCCGGGCGGCGGGTCCTGGGGCGCGCCGAAACCGCCCTGCGGGGGCTGGTTCGGCGGTGGCGGGGGCGGCTGACTCATGACGTGTGTACCTCGGAATACGAAGGGATGGCGGGTCTGAACGAGAGGAGGACGAGGGTCACTTGCCGTAGGCCAGCATCAACTTCTCCTTCGTCTCGTCATTGCCCGTCAGCCGGGTGGTGGAGATGTAGAAGCGCCCGTCCACATAGTCGACCGCCTTCGAGAAGAAGCTGTTCTCGATGTCCGCGGTGCCCTGCGGCATCTGCAGCAGCTTCGTGGTCCTGTGGCTGCTGCCGGTCGTCGGGATCGACACGATCCGGCCACCGCCGTCGTACGACGGCTCGACGTACGCGACGAGATTCGTGCCGTCCTTCCGCATCGGCAGCATCGTCTCGTCCGCCGGGGACTTGACGCGCCACTTCTCCTTGCCGGTCTCCAGGCTGAACGCGACGATCTCGTTGGCGCCGGTCTTCGCCTCGGTCGGCAGATAGAGGGTGTTGGCGTCGGCGGCGGTGCCGAAGCAGCCCGACAGGTCACGGTTGAGGACGGCGTAGCCGCACTCGGGCGCGAAGGCGTCCTTGCTCTCCAGTTGCGAGCGGAGGTCGCCGTTGTTCTTCAGAGTGGTGACGTTGACCCGCTTCTTGTCGTCATTGGTCATGTAGAGGACGACCGGATCGACGGAGTACGCACGCTCGACCCGCCAGCCCTTGGGGATCTTCGTGGTCCACTTGGCCTTGCCGGTGGCCGGGTCCAGCTCCTGCACCTCGTCGTGCTCGGTGTCGGAGCCGACGCCGCAGGACGAGACGGCCAGCAGCTTGGGGCCGCCCGCGAACGCGGCCGGGTAGCAGCCCGAGCCGTACTTCTCCTTGTCCCACAGCTTCTTGCCGCTGGCCACGTCGTACGCCGTGCCGGACATCGAGCGGCCGACCGTCAGGGTGTCGCCGGTGATGGACAGCTCGATGGTGAGCGTGCTGTCGAAGAGTTCGCCGTCGGGGATCTTCCCGCTCCAGCCCTTGGCGCCGGTGTTGAGGTCGATCTCCTGGAGCTGGTTGCACTTGGCGCTGTCGCTGGAGCCGCTCATGTACGCCACGAAGGCCTTGTTGTCGGACGTCTTCTGCGGGGTGACCGCGCAGATCTTCTGCGGGAAGGTCAGCGCGTCCCAAGTGGGCTTGCCGTCCCCGACGTTGTAGGCGAAGACCTGCTTGTACGCCGCCTTCACCGCGGCCTTGTCGGTGATCCACAGACCGGGGGCGTCCGCGCCGGAACCGGGAGCGTCGGGCGCCTGCTTGTACCAGAGCACCTTCGCCTCACCGGCCTGGCGGTCCGCGTTGAGGTCCTCGGGGTCCTCACCGCCGTTGCCGCTGCCGTCACCGGGGTTGACCGGGTCGTCGGAGGCGGAGGCCTTGGAGGTCGGGCTCTTGTCGGCGACCGGCTTCTTGCCGTCGTCACCGCCGCTGCTGCTGATCGCCCAGACGGTGCCGCCGACCACGAGCAGTGCGGCCACCGCGGCGCCGATGATCATCGCGGGCCTGCCCTTGAAGGGGTTCTTGGAGCCGCCGCCGAGGGGCGGGGTGCCGGGCGCGCCCGGGTACTGCGCCTGGGGCGGGTATCCGTAACCGGGCTGCGGCGGTTGGCCGTAGGGGCCGGGCTGCCCGTACGGCCCCGGCTGCTGCGGCTGGCCGTACGGGCCCGGCTGGGCGTAGGGGCCGGGCTGCTGGGGGTATCCGTAACCGGGCCCCGGAGGACCGGCGGGCGGAGCCTGCGGGGGCGCGGGGGCCTGGGGCGGCTGCGCCGGCGAAGGGGGCGTGCCCTGGGGCGTGTTGGCGGGGGGCGCGCCGAAGCCGCCCTGCGACCGCGGGTCCTGCGGTGCTCCGAAGCCGCCCGCCGGCGGCTGGTCCTGTGGTGCTCCGAAGCCGCCCCCCGGCGGCTGGTCCTGTGGTGCTCCGAAGCCGCCCTGCGGCGGCTGACTGGGCGGCTGACTCATCAGCGCTTCCCCCTCTTCACTGATGTGGCGCCCCACCGGCGGCGCTGGATTCGCGCCTCTCCCAGTGGTTCTCAGACTGTTCTCAGACGGCTCTTTCTATCACTGTGGCGCCCATGAACAGGGGGCCGGTCTTCCCCTGTTCCCAAGGGAGGACCGGCCCGTGATGCCGTCGTTACGCGCCTTCACGCGCCCTTCACCCGGGGCGCACGTCGGCGCCCGTGCGGGCCCCGCGCCGGCATGCGCGCCGGGCCCACTTCGACTGTCGCGCCGTGCACTTCAGGCGTACGCCTTCGTACGCGCCCTACCGCGCGACCGCTCAGGCGTCTTCGGCCAGCTCCAGCCAGCGCAGCTCCAGGTCCTCGCGCTCCCCGGCCAACTCGCGCAATTCCGCGTCGAGTTTGGCGACCCGCTCGAAGTCGGTGGCGTTGTCGGCGATTTGGGTGTGCAGCTTGGTCTCCTTCTCGGAGATCTTGTCCAGCTGCCGCTCGATCTTCTGCAGCTCCTTCTTGGCGGCGCGGGTGTCGGCCGCGGAGGCGGACTTGGTGGCCGCCGGCACCGAGGCGAGCACGGCGGCGGCCGCGACCTCCTCCATCTTCCTGCGACGCTCCAGGTACTCGTCGATCCCGCGCGGCAGCATCCGCAGCGTGCCGTCGCCCAGCAGCGCGAAGACGTTGTCCGTCGTCCGCTCGATGAAGAACCGGTCGTGGGAGATCACGACCATCGACCCGGGCCAGCCGTCGAGCAGGTCCTCCAGCTGCGTGAGGGTCTCGATGTCGAGGTCGTTGGTGGGCTCGTCGAGGAAGAGGACGTTGGGCTCGTCCATCAGGAGCCGCAGGAGCTGCAGCCGACGACGCTCACCGCCGGAGAGGTCCCCGACCGGGGTCCACTGCTTCTCCTTGTTGAAGCCGAACGTCTCGCAGAGCTGCCCCGCGGTCATCTCACGGCCCTTGCCGAGGTCGACCCGGTCACGGACGGCCTGGACGGCCTGCAACACGCGCCAGTTCGGGTCGAGTTCGGCGACCTCCTGCGAGAGGTAGGCCAGCTTGACGGTCTTGCCGGTGACGATCCGCCCGGCGGCGGGCTGCTTCTCCCCCTCACTGCGTGCGGCCTCGGCCAGGGCCCGCAGGAGTGAGGTCTTGCCGGCGCCGTTCACACCGACGAGGCCGACGCGGTCGCCGGGGCCGAGATGCCAGGTGAGGTGCTTGAGCAGCACCTTGGGCCCGGCCTGCACGGTCACGTCCTCGAGATCGAACACGGTCCTGCCGAGCCGCGAGCTGGCGAACTTCATCAGCTCGCTCTTGTCGCGGGGCGGCGGCACGTCCGCGATCAGCTCGTTGGCGGCCTCGACGCGGAAGCGCGGCTTGGAGGTGCGGGCGGGCGCCCCGCGCCGCAGCCAGGCCAGCTCCTTGCGCACGAGGTTCTGCCGCTTGACTTCCTCGGTGGCGGCGATGCGCTCGCGCTCGGCACGCGCGAAGACGTAGTCGGAGTAGCCACCCTCGTACTCGTACACCGCGCCCTTCTGCACGTCCCACATGCGGGTGCTGACCTGGTCCAGGAACCACCGGTCGTGGGTGACGCAGACAAGGGCCGAGCGGCGCTCGCGCAGATGCTGCGCGAGCCAGGCGATGCCTTCCACGTCCAGATGGTTGGTGGGCTCGTCGAGGATGATCAGGTCCTGCTCCTCGATGAGCAGCTTGGCGAGGGCGATGCGGCGGCGCTCTCCACCCGAGAGGGGGCCGATGACGGTGTCCAGCCCCTGCGGGAAACCGGGCAGGTCCAGCCCGCCGAACAGCCCGGTCAGTACGTCCCTGATCTTGGCGTTGCCCGCCCACTCGTGGTCGGCCAGGTCACGGATGACCTCATGGCGGACGGTGGCCGTGGGGTCGAGGGAGTCGTGCTGCGTCAGCACGCCCAGGTGCAGGCCGCCGGAGTGCGTGACGCGGCCGGTGTCGGCCTCCTCCAGCTTGGCGAGCATCCGGATGAGGGTGGTCTTGCCGTCGCCGTTCCGGCCGACCACGCCGATGCGGTCGCCCTCGCTGACGCCGAGGGAGACTCCGTCGAGCAGTGCACGGGTGCCGTACACCTTGCTGACGGACTCGACATTGACCAGGTTGACGGCCATTTCTCTCCTGACAAGGGGGACGATCGACCCTCAAGGGTAGTCCGCGCGGTACGGGGGCCGAGCCGTGAGGGTTTTCGCCCCCTCCGCCCCTGCCCAATCTGCTGGGCGTCGAGCAGATCGACCCGCTGGGCCTGGATCTTCCGGTTCGCCTCGGCCATAGGCGGATCCGAGCGGTATCGCGGATCGGAGCAGTACGCACCGCGGGTCCGAGGAGTACGTCGCAGATCAGAGCACGGTCGCGCCCGGCGCCGGGCTCTCCGTGACCCGCACCGAGCGGCAGGTGCCCGAGGCGAGCAGGGCCTCGGCGACCGTCTTCGCGGACTCGGCGCCCGGCGCGAGGAAGGCCGTGGTCGGACCCGAGCCGGAGACCAGCGCGGCGAGGGCGCCGGCCGCGCGGCCCGCGGCAAGTGTGTCGGCGAGGGCCGGGAAGAGGGAGAGGGCAGCCGGCTGGAGGTCGTTGGAGACCGCGGCCGCGAGAGCGTCGGAGTCCCCCTTCCTCAACGCGTCGAACAGCTCCTGCGAGGCGACGGGTTCGGGGATCCGCACGCCCTCGTTCATCCGGTCGAACTCCCGGAAGACGGCCGGGGTCGACAGCCCCCGCTCGGCCATCGCGAAGACCCAGTGGAAGGTCCCGCCGACCTCCAGCGCCCGCAGTTGCTCGCCCCGGCCGACGCCGAGCGCCGCCCCGCCCACCAGACTGAACGGCACATCGCTGCCCAACTCGGCGCAGATGTCCAGGAGTTCGCCGCGCGAGGCGCCCGTGCCCCACAGTGCGTCGCAGGCGAGGAGCGCACCGGCGCCGTCCGCGCTGCCGCCGGCCATACCGCCGGCGACGGGGATGTCCTTGGCGATGTGGATATGCACGGCGGGGTCGAGGTCGTACCGCCGGGCGAGTTCGAGGGCCGCGCGGGCCGCCAGGTTCGTACGGTCCAGGGGCACCTGCGCGGCGTCCGGCCCCGTGCAGGTGATGCGCAGTTCCTCGGCGGGGGTCACGGTCACCTCGTCGTAGAGGCCGACCGCGAGGAAGACATTGGCCAGGTCGTGGAAGCCGTCGGGGCGGGCGCCGCCGACCGCGAGCTGGACATTGACCTTGGCAGGGACGCGTACCGTCACGCTCACTTACCGGGACTCCTTGTGCTCGGCGATACGCGCGAACTCCTCGACCGTCAGGGACTCCCCGCGGGCCTGCGGCGAGACCCCCGCGGCGACGAGTGCGGCCTCGGCCAAAGGCGCGGATCCGGCCCACCCGGCGAGGGCGGCGCGCAGCGTCTTGCGCCGCTGGGCGAAGGCGGCGTCGACCACGGCGAAGACCTCGCGCTTCGTGGCCGTGGTCTTGATCGGCTCGGTCCGGCGGACGAGCGAAACGAGCCCGCTGTCCACGTTGGGCGCGGGCCAGAAGACATTCCGCCCGATGGCGCCGGCCCGCTTGACCTCGGCATACCAGTTCGCCTTCACGGACGGGACGCCGTACACCTTCGAACCGGGCGCGGCCGCGAGGCGGTCGGCGACCTCGGCCTGCACCATCACGAGCGTGCGCTCGATGGCCGGGAAGGTGTCGAGCATGTGCAGCAGAACGGGTACGGCGACGTTGTACGGGAGGTTGGCGACCAGCGCGGTCGGCGCGGGCCCGGGGAGTTCCTGTACGTGCATCGCGTCGGAGTGCACGAGGGCGAAACGCTCCGCGCGCTCCGGCATGCGGGCCGCGACGGTCGACGGCAGGGCCCCCGCGAGCACGTCGTCGATCTCCACCGCGACGACCCTCTCGGCCACCTCCAGCAGGGCGAGTGTCAGCGAGCCGAGCCCGGGACCCACCTCCACGACCACGTCGTCGGGCCGCACGTCCGCGGTGCGCACGATACGGCGCACGGTGTTCGCGTCGATCACAAAGTTCTGGCCGCGCTGCTTGGTGGGCCGCACGCCGAGAGCACCCGCGAGTTCGCGGATGTCGGCGGGGCCCAGGAGGGCGTCGGGGGTGGGGCTGGTCACGGGGCAAGGGTACGTGTGCGGGGGGCCGCTGCGGTTTTTCGGGTGCGGGTGGGTGGGGCGCTTGTCGCGGAGTTC
>NZ_BMMM01000004.1:493758-533176 GCF_014645835.1 Streptomyces albiflavescens | reverse complement strand
CCCGAAAGGGGCGCGGGGAACTGCGCGATCTTTTGGGGGGCCTGGGGGCGGAGCCCCCGGATACGGGACGGGCAGGGGCGGAGGGGGCGAAAACCCCTACCCCCGCAGCCGCCGCCCACAATGCGGCCAAGGGCTCGCCCCCCGCCGCACATACAGCTTCTTCGCACGGAAGGTCTGCTCGGACGCGGAGGCGTCCTGGGGGCGCCCGGAGCCGCCGAGGGCATGCCAGGTGTGGGTGTCGAACTGGTAGAGGCCGCCATACGTGCCGGAGGGATCCACGGCCCCCGGCCGCCCACCGGACTCGCACGCCGCGAGGCCGGACCAGTTCAGATCGTCGGCCCCGGCGGCGGACACCGGATGCGGCTTCGTGCCGATCTTCACCAGCTGCGTCCGCGGCTCCCGCACCACCTCGGACTCGATCCGTCTCGGCTTCTGCTCGACCCCGTTGACGGTCCGGAGCGCATAGGTGACACGCCGCGCCCCCGGCTGACCGGCGCGCTCGACGACTTCCGTGCCGCTGAACAGCGAAGGGTCCCGAGTCCGCCGTACCTCGAACGGAATCGGCTCGTCGCGGACCTCCCTGCTCCGGGTGACCCGCATCACGGTGACCGTCTGCCCGTCGCGCGGGAAGCTCCGGGGTGCGACGGAGGTGGTGTCCTGGCCGTGCAGGGTGATCCCGGCCTCCTCGACGGCCTCCTGGACGCTCGCGGCGTTCGTACGGATCGTCCGCGCCCGCCCGTCCGCCATGAACGTCACGGTGCGCTCGGTGCGGACGTCCAGCGTGAGGCCCTCGCGCCCGATGCGCCGGGAGCGCGACGTCGACACGTACGCGCCCTCCGCACGCACCCCGAGCTGTCGGAGCGCCTCGTCCACGGTGCGCGCCGTCGTCCACACCTTGCGCCGGTGTCCGTCGAGGGTGAGTTGCAGGGGGCGCCCGTAATGAACCGCGATCTCGTCGCCGTTGGCGAGCGCCGTGCCGATCGCGGGCGCGACGACGTCGTGCCCGCCGACCTCGACGCCCTCGTCGGCCAGCAGTTCGCCGACGTCGTCCGCGAAGGTGTGCAGGGTGCGCGGCTTCCCGTCGACGCTGAGCTCGATCGCCTTGTCGTTGGCGACGAACGCGGAGGTGCCTCCGGCCAGGAATGCCACGACCAGCGCCTGCGGGAGCAGCCGTCGCAGGGCATCGGGACGCTCGCTGGTGCGCTTGCGCCGTGCCGCACGCCGGGCCTGGGCGCGACCGCCGGGCGCGGGAGCCCCGTACCCCTGCCCCTGCCGGGGCAGCCGGGGTTCCGTCGGCGCCTCCGGCACGGCCACCCGGGTCGCCTCGTACGCGGGCCGGTAGGTGTCCGGGTGGCCGCGGCCGTACGACGGCTCGAATTTCCCGTACGCCGTTCCTGTCGCACCGGGGACACCGCCGGCGCCGGTGTCATCAGGGCTGCCGGCAAGACCGGTGCCACGGACAACACCAGTGCCACCAGCAGTACCGGTGCCATAGGCGACGCCAGTCGGTCCATACGTCTCGTACTGCGAGCTGCTCACGACGACACGCTCCAGGGTCCGGCGGAGAAAAAGGTGCGCCCGAAGGGCTCATGCAGGGTGGTGGCGGGAGACGGGTGGGCGACCAGAACCTAGCGGAGCGATCGTCACTCTCCCAAGCAACCCGGCTACGCTGTGTCGCGACGCTCCCCTGAGGTGCACCCCGGGAGAACCCCCGGAACCGTTATCCGTCAGTAATCGAAAGCGCGCGCCGTGTTCGCGGAGATCGAGGTCGCCAGCGCGTCCTCGTCGATGCCCCGTACAGCTGCCATCGCACGCACCGTGACCGGAATGAGATACGGCGCGTTAGGCCGTCCGCGGTACGGAGAGGGTGTCAGGAAGGGCGCGTCGGTCTCGACGAGGACGAGTTCCAGGGGCGCCACGGCCAGCGCGTCGCGCAACGGCTGGGCGTTCTTGAAGGTCATGTTGCCGGCGAAGGACATGAAATAGCCCGCGTCGGCGCAGAGCTCGGCCATCGCGGCGTCGCCGGAGTAGCAGTGGAAGACGGTCCGGTCCGGCGCGCCCTCCTCCTTGAGGATGCGCAGCACGTCGGTGTGGGCGTCGCGGTCGTGGATGACCAGGGCCTTGCCGTGCCGTTTGGCGATCTCGATGTGGGCGCGGAAGGACCGCTCCTGCGCCGCCTTGCCCTCGGGGCCCGTACGGAAGTAGTCGAGCCCGGTCTCGCCGACGCCCTTGACCTGGGGAAGGGCGGCGAGCCGGTCTATTTCCGCCAGCGCCTCGTCCAGCGCGGCGTCTCCGCCCGGCTGCCGCGCGCCCTGCCGGGACCAGCCGTCCGGGTCGCCGTGCACGATCCGGGGCGCTTCGTTGGGGTGCAGCGCGACGGTCGCGTGCACGGCGTCGTACTCGGCCGCCGTCTGCGCCGCCCAGCGCGAGCCGTTCACGTCGCAGCCGACCTGGACGACCGTCGTCACGCCGACCGACGCGGCCTTGGCGAGGCTCTCCTCCACCGTGCCGGACTGCATGTCGAGATGGGTGTGCGAGTCGGCGACAGGAACCCGGAGGGGCTCCGGCAGTGGCGGGGCTTCGGCGTGGGAAGGCATGCCCCGATCCTACGAAGGGGGCATGCCCGACCTCACCTCGCGGGGAGCCGGGAGGTCATTCCACCGGGCCGTCGGACCGGCCGGCGCCGTGGATCGGCCCGCCGTCCGGCGGATCAGCCCGCCTTGCGGTGGTGGAAGGGGTGCAGGAGGTCGGAGAGGTGCCAGTGGTGGGACTCGCGGGGCTCGCCGGGCTCCCCTGTCGCCGTCTCGGGGGCGTCCGCCCGGAGCTCGGGCTGCCGTGCCGCAACCGGCCGCTGCTGGGAGTTGCGCGCCGAGGACACCTGTCCCGGACGCATGATGCGCACCACATGGCTGTCGCAGTTCTGGCAGCTGGGCCGGCTCAGCGGTGACGGTACGACCCGGCCGTCGGCCACGTACCTGACGAACTCGTTGCCCTCGGCGTCGAGGTGGTGCTCTATCTCGTACGACTGCTCCCAGCCGTGCCCGCAGCGCATGCAGGCGAAGGAATACGACTCGTTGACAACGGCGGTCGCCGCACCGCGGTGGCCGGTCTGCCCTGCGATCTCACTCATGCCAGCTCCTGCTGTCCGCTGGACAAGCGCCCCCGCGTACGGGGGCGAGGGACGGGTACGTCCCTTCAATCAGTGGACGCTTCTCCCGGCGCGAACGCATCAGGTCTGTCGACTATTGGAGTCGTTTTGGGCGTTCCTTGTCGGAACGCTCTCGCCACCCGGCCTGAGCTTTGCCTTGGGCGACCGTCCTTTGCTCTTCTATGGGGCGCTTCGTGCGGCATTCTTTGCCGCGACGACCGCATCGAAGACGTCGCGCTTGGGAATTCCCGCCTCCGCGGCGACGGCCGCGATCGCCTCCTTGCGCCGCTCCCCGGCCTCCTCGCGCACCTGCACCCTGCGCACCAGCTCGGCGGCGTCCAGTTCCTCGGCGCCCTTCTCGGCGGCGCCCTCGACGACGACGGTGATCTCGCCGCGTACGCCCTCGGCGGCCCAGGCGGCCAGCTCACCCAGCGGGCCGCGCTTGATCTCCTCGTACGTCTTGGTGAGCTCTCGGCAGACGGCGGCGCGCCGCTCCGTCCCGAACACCTCGGCCATCGCGGCGAGGGTGTCGTCGAGCCGGTGGGGTGCCTCGAAGTAGACGAGGGTGCGCCGCTCGTCGGCGACCTCGCGCAGCCGCGACAGGCGTTCGCCCGCCTTCCTGGGCAGGAAGCCCTCGAAGCAGAAGCGGTCGACGGGCAGCCCGGACAGTGCGAGCGCGGTGAGCACGGCGGAGGGGCCGGGTACGGCCGTGACCTTGATGTCCTTCTCGACGGCGGCCGCGACCAGCCGGTATCCCGGGTCCGAGACGGACGGCATCCCCGCGTCGGTCACCAGCAGCACCCGCGCCCCGCCGGCCAGCGCCTCGACGAGCTCCGGCGTACGAGCCGCCTCATTGCCCTCGAAGTACGACACGACGCGCCCGGCGGGCTGCACGCCGAGCGCCTGGGTGAGCCGTCGCAGCCGCCGGGTGTCCTCGGCGGCGACGACATCGGCCCCGGCCAGTTCGGCGGCGAGCCGTGGCGGCGCGTCCGAGATGTCACCGATGGGAGTGCCTGCCAACACAAGGGTTCCTGTCACGGTTCCATCCTCGCAGGGCCCAGGCACGGGACTCCCACAGACGTGTTCCCTACGATGGCGCGGTGACCAGTACCGCGTCCTCCACGGACACCCGGCAGGGCCAGGCCGCCCAAGAGCAGCGGCCGTCGTGGCAGCAGCGGCTGCGCCGCTTCGGATACACGGCGCCGCCCAGAAGCGACGTCCGCGACCGGCTCGTGCCGCCGTACGCCGAGCCCAGCCCGCGCATCTGGGCCACGATCGGGCTGCGCCACGACGTCGCCGAGCGCATCACGCGCTGGTCGGGCTGGGTCGGCCCGCTCCTGGTGACGCTGCTCGCCGGACTGCTGCGGTTCTGGAACCTGGGCAGCCCGAAGGCGGTGATATTCGACGAGACGTACTACGCCAAGGACGCCTGGGCGCTCATCCACCGCGGATACGAGGTCAACTGGGCGAAGGACGCCAACGACCTGATCCTGCAGGGCAACGGTCATGTGCGGATCCCGAGCGACGCCGCCTACGTGGTGCACCCACCGGTCGGCAAGTACGTCATCGGGCTCGGCGAGTGGATGTTCGGGTTCAACCCGTTCGGCTGGCGGTTCATGACGGCGCTGCTCGGCACGCTGTCGGTGCTGCTGCTGTGCCGGATCGGGCGCCGGCTGTTCCGCTCGACGTTCCTCGGCTGTCTCGCGGGCGCGCTGATGGCGGTGGACGGCCTGCACTTCGTCATGAGCCGCACCTCGCTGCTCGACGGCGTGCTGATGTTCTTCGTACTCGCGGCCTTCGGCTGTCTGGTCATCGACCGCGACAAGGCGCGGGCGAGGCTGGCGGCGGCCCTGCCCGCCGACGCGGACGGAGTCGTACGTCCCGACGCGCACGCCGCCGAAACGACCCGCCTCGGCTGGCGCCCCTGGCGCTGGGGGGCCGGCCTGATGCTGGGCCTGGCCATCGGCACCAAGTGGAACGGCCTCTACATCCTCGCCGCGTTCTGCGTGATGGCGGTCCTGTGGGACGCGGCCTCGCGCCGGGTCGCGGGCGCCCACCGCCCGTACCTGGCGGCCCTCAAGCACGACACGGGCATCACGTTCCTGGCGACGGTCCCGGTCGCCCTGGCCGTGTATCTCTTCTCCTGGACGGGCTGGATCCTCTCCCCCGACAACGGCAAGGGCGGCTACTTCCGCAACTGGGCGGTGACGGACGGCAAGGGCGGCAGTTTCGCCTTCCTGCCCGACTGGCTGCGCAGCCTGTGGCACTACGAGCACGAGGTGTACAAGTTCCACGTCGGCCTCTCGTCCCCGCACACCTACCAGTCGAACCCGTGGAGCTGGATCGTCCTGGGCCGCCCGGTCTCGTACTTCTACGAGTCCCCGCTGCCCGGCAAGGACGGTTGCCCCACCGACGCGGGCGACAAGTGCGCCCGTGAGGTGCTGGCGCTCGGCACCCCCCTCCTGTGGTGGGCGGCCTGCTTCGCGATCGCCTATGTGCTCTGGCGCTGGGCGTTCCGCCGCGACTGGCGCGCGGGCGCCATCGCCTGCGGCATCGCGGCCGGATACCTCCCCTGGTTCATGTACCAGGAGCGCACGATCTTCTTCTTCTACGCCGTCGTCTTCGTCCCGTTCCTGTGCCTGGCCGTCGCGATGATGATCGGCGCGATCCTCGGCCCACCCGGCGCGGGCGAACGCCGCCGCGTCATCGGCGCGGCGGGCGCGGGTGTCCTGGTCCTGCTGATCGCGTGGAACTTCATCTACTTCTGGCCGCTGTACACCGGCACCGCCATCCCCATCGACCAGTGGCGGTCGCGGATGTGGCTGGATACCTGGGTCTAGCCGGGCAGACGTAACCAAGAGGGCGCGGCCGACTGTCGCGCCCTCCTGGTCGTTGTCGGCCGTCAGCGGTCGAGGGCAAGTCCTGAGCGGCCCCCACTCACGTCGGCTGAACTTCCAGCCGAGACGCGAGACCCTGGTATGGCGACTGCGGACCAGCGAACAAACGCGGGCTGGTACGCATCTCACGCTTCGTGAATCTCCTGCTCATACGGCCCTCAGCGCGACGGGTACCGTCGCGTCTTCCGATAAGGAGGCCGGGCGATGAATCACCCGTCGCACCGTGACCGCATCAGCACGACAGCACCGCCGCGGCTCCCCGGCCGGGCCACACCCGCACGCAGACTGAGCACCGCCGCCGTGGCGGCGGTGCTCCTGGCGGGCTGTGGCACGGGCACCCCCAAGGCGTCCCCGCACTCCAGCGGCCCCGGCGAGTCCCTCGCCCCGACCGCCACGCGTTCCCCCTCTCCTTCGTCCGTCCCTCGCTCCGGTTCGTCCCTCGCCCCGGACCTCACCACCACCGCCGCGTGCACCAACAGCACGAAGTTGGCCGGGTGGTCGAACCGCCGGCTGGCCATGCTGACCATCGCCGTCCCGGTGTCGGAGACCTCGGTGTCCGACGCCACCTCCGAGGTGAGCGCCGGTGCGGGCGGTGTGCTGCTGTTCGGCAGCAAGGCGCCGTCCGACCTCGGCGCCCGGCTGAACGCCCTGAAGTCCCATGTACCCGGCCACCTGGGCCTGTTGGTGATGACCGACGAGGAGGGCGGCGGCATCCAGCGCATGTCGAACCTCGTCGGCTCCCTGCCCTGGCCCGCGTACATGGGCGCGCACTGGACCCCGGCTCAGATCCAGCTGAACGTCACGAAGGTCGCCACCAAGATGGCGGCCGCCCAGGTCAACATGGATCTCGCGCCGGTGGTCGACGTCGACGGCAGGAACGAGGCACCCAGCAAGACGAATCCCGACGGGTGGCGGTCCTTCAGCGGCAACACCTCGGTGGTCTCCAAGGCCGGTGTCGCGTACATGAACGGGCTGCGCGCCGGAGGCGTGATACCCGTCGTCAAGCACTTCCCGGGCCTCGGCGGCTCCACCTACAACTCCGACTTCGGCCCTGCCCGCACCCTGCCCTGGTCCACCCTGCAAAAGGTGGGCATCCCGCCGTTCACGGCGGCCATCCAGGCCGGTGCCCCGGCCATCATGGTCTCCAACAACATCGTGCCGGGCCTGGGCACCAATCCGGCGAGCCTGTCACCCACCGTCATCAGCTACGAGCTGCGCGGCAAGCTGGGCTTCAAGGGGCTGGTGGTCACCGACTCGCTCAGCGCCAAGGCGATCTCCGCCGCCGGCTTCAGCGTCCCCGCCGCCGCCGTCCAGGCTCTGCGCTCCGGTGCCGACATGGTCCTGTTCGACCTGGGGAGCAATGTCGGCTCCCAGACGTCCTCGATCGCCTCGGCGATCACCAACGCGGTGGCCGGTGGACACCTCGCCCGCAGCCGCCTCATCGACGCGGCGGGGCACGTCCTGGCCGTCCGGCACGTGAATCTCTGCCCCTGAGCGCGAGTGGATCGCAAGGCCTGATCCACTTCTGGCCGCTGTACACCGGGACAGCGATCCCCATCGGTGAACGGCGTTCACGGATGTGGCTCGACACTTGGGCCTAACGATTCAGAGAAACTCCACCCCATGAGTCTCACGCCCCCCATAGAGTGCGGTGGAGACCAACTTTTCTGAACGCGTTCAGAAGTTCGGAAGAGGGTCCACGGGGAGGGATCGCGCGATGCGCAAGGGGGCAAGGGCAGCCGTCATCGGCAGTGTGTTCGCGGTGATGGTGGGAGGCGCCGGATACGGCGCGTACAACGTGGTGACCGCGATCAGCGGGGACGGCGGCTCGGGCGCGTCCGGGGCCGCCGCCGTGAAAACCGGGCCGCCGAGCAGTGCGGAGGTCAAGGAGACCAGCCGCGCGTTCTTCGCGGCCTGGGAGAAGGGCGACGCGGCCAAGGCGGCGTCGTACACCAACTACGCGACGAACGCGGAAACCGCGCTGGCCGGTTACCGCGCCGACGCGCACCTCACCGACGTGCGGATCACGCCGAGCACGCCGTCCGGCGCGACCGTGCCGTTCTCGGTCGAGGCGACGGTGTCGTACGAAGGCAAGAGCAAGCCCTTCTCGTACGACTCCGAACTGAGCGTCGTGCGCGGGGACACCACCGGGAAGGCGCTGGTCGCCTGGAAGCCGTCCGTTCTCCATCCGGAGCTGAAGGACGGGGACACGCTCGTCACGGGCGAGTCGGCGAGTCCGGCGATCGAGGCCGTGGACCGCAACAACGTCGTCCTGACGAAGGAGAAGTACCCCTCCCTGGGGCCGATCCTGGACGCGCTGCGCGACAAGTACGGCGACACGGCGGGCGGCACGCCCGGCATCGAGCTGGCCATCCGGCACAGCAGCGAGGAGACCGGCGACACGACCCTGGTCACCCTCGCCAAGGGGCAGCCGGGCAAGGTCCGTACGACGCTCAGCGCCACAGCGCAGGCCGCCGCGGAGAAGGCGGTCGCGCGGTACTCCGAGTCGTCCGTGGTGGCGGTGAAGCCGAGCACCGGTGAGGTGCTGGCGGTCGCCAACCACCGCGAGGACGGGTTCAACGCGGCGTTCCTCGGCAAGCTCGCGCCCGGTTCGACGATGAAGATCATCACCGCGGCGATGTTCATCGACAACGGCGTGACCACGATGAACGGCCCGGCGCCCTGCCCGGACACCGCGACCTGGCAGAGCCAGACCTTCCACAACCTCACGGGCATGAAGGCCAACGAGGGCGCCAGCCTCGCCAACAGCTTCGCGCGGTCCTGCAACACGGCGTTCGTGAAGCTCATCGACGGCACCGACAAGGCCCCGCTCACCGACGAGTCGCTCACCACCGAGGCGCAGACGCGGTTCGGCCTCGGCCAGGACAACTGGAAGACCGGCATCCCGTCCTTCGACGGCAGCGTCCCCGCCTCCGCCGGCTCGGACCGCGCGGCGAACGCGATCGGTCAGGGCCAGGTCCAGATGAGCCCGCTGAATATGGCGTCGGTCACGGCGACCGCCATCACCGGCACGTTCCGTCAGCCGGTCATCGTGCCCCTCAAGCTGGACGACCGCGTGCCCGCGCAGGCGAAGGGGCTGCGGATGAACACCGTCGCGCAGCTCAAGCAGATGATGCGGCTCACCGCGACGAGCGGCACCGCCGCGCGCGTCATGGCCGGGCTCGGCGGTGACCTCGGCGCCAAGACCGGCTCCGCCGAGGTCGACGGCCAGACCGTGTCCAACAGCTGGTTCACCGGTTACCGCAATGACATCGCGGCCGCCGCGATGACCCAGGAGGGCGGCCACGGAGGGGACGCGGCCGGTCCGATCGTCGCAGCTGTGCTACGAACTGGTGGCTGAATTCACCCCCCGCAGAGCGGGACCCTAGGGTGGTGCTTGTCGTTGAGCAGTTGAGCACCGTGAGGCACGGGGGCATCAGGGGACAGCGGAGGGCTGGAAGCTGTGGGCAAGAGAAGGCGCGTCGCCGAGCGGCGGAAGACGAAGCAGCCCGCCGTGCTCGGCGGGGTGATCGCCGTGGTCGTCGTCGGCGGGGCGTTCGGCGCCTACAGCCTGTTCGGCGGCGGCGCGTCGGCCGACGACGGGACGTCGACGACGGCCGACCACAAGACCGCGAAGACGGGCCCGCTGTCGGCGACCGAAGTGCGCACGACGGCGGCTGCCTTCCTCACCGCATGGCAGGGCGGCGACGTCGCGAAGGCGGCCGCCGCCACGGACGACTCGGCCGCCGCGACCACCGTGCTCACCGGCTACGCCAAGGACGCCCACATCACGGGCGTGACCCTGACCAGCGGCAAGCGGTCGGGCGCCGCCGTCCCGTTCTCCGTCAAGGCCACCGTCACCTACAAGGGCAAGAGCAAGCCGCTGACGTACGACTCGAAGCTGACGGTCGTCCGGCGCGCCAAGGACGGCGTACCGCTGGTCGGCTGGAAGCCGTCCCTCGTCCACCCGGACCTCCAGGACGGCGACCGGCTGGTCACCGGCGATTCGGGCACGCCCCCGATCACGGCCCTCGACCGAAACGGCGCGAAGCTGACCACCGCCAAGTACCCCTCCCTGGGCACGGTCCTCGACGGGCTGCGGGAGAAGTACGGCAAAACGGTCGGCGGCAAGGCGGGCATCGAGCTGCGCGTGGTCCGCAAAGCCGCGAAGAAGGGCGCCCAGAAGACCCCCGACAAGACCCTGGTGACGCTCAGCGAGGGCACCCCCGGGACCGTGAAGACGACACTCAGCCCGACTCTGCAAGCCCTCGCCGAGGAGAAGGTGGCCGCCAAGTCGAAGGCGTCGGTCGTCGTGATCCGCCCCTCGACGGGCGAGATCCTCGCGGTCGCGAACACCGGTCACGGCTTCAACACCGCCTTCCAGGGCTCCCTCGCCCCGGGCTCCACGATGAAGGTCATCACGGCGTCGCTGCTCTTCGACAAGGGCCTGGCGTCGGCCGACAAGCCGCACCCGTGCCCCAAGACGGCGACCTACGGCGGCTGGAAGTTCCACAACGACGACGACTTCGAGATCAAGGACGGCACGTTCAAGGCGAGCTTCGCGCGGTCCTGCAACACGGCCTTCATCACCCAGGCGAAGGAGCTGGAGAACAACGACCTGACCAAGCAGGCCCAGCAGGTCTTCGGGCTCAGCATGAACAACTGGGCCATCGGCGTCCCGTCCTTCGACGGCTCGGTGCCGGTGCAGAGCGCCGCGCAGATGGCGGCGTCGCTGATGGGCCAGGGCGGGGTCCGCATGAACCCGCTGAACATGGCGTCGGTCGCCTCGACGGTGCAGGCGGGCACCTTCCACCAGCCGTACCTGGTGTCTCCGACGGTGGACCACCGCACGCTGGCCAAGGCGTCGCGCACCATGTCCGCGTCCACGCTCTCCCAGCTCCGCGAAGTGATGCAGTACACGGCCGCCGCCGGCACCGCCGCCGAGGCCATGTCCGGCCTCGGCCCCGACTACGGCGCCAAGACCGGCTCCGCCGAGGTCGACGGCCAGGACAAGCCGAACGGCTGGTTCACGGCGTGGAAGGGCGACTTGGCGGCGGCGGGCGTCGTGCAGCAGGGCGGGCACGGGGTGGACACGGCAGGGCCGATCGTGGCGGCGCTGCTGAAGGCCGGTAGTTAGGGGGTTTCTGATGGATCTCCGCGGCGTCGCGACGCCCGGCACGCTCCCCCACTGCCTTAAGGGCGTGGGAGGTGCCCCCACTCGCGGCACCGGACAAAAGCCCTAGTAGCTCCTCCCCCACGCTCGGCTTCGCTCGCGCGGGGGACCCCCATCGAGGACTTCCACCCGGCACGCCGAGAGCACGCACCGAACGCCGCTCCTTCTTCCACGGAGATCCATCAGAATCCCCCTAGAACTCGGTCGCGTGTCTCGTACACCGACCGCTAGCGTGCCGTTCATGACCGCCACCGATGAGAACGCCGGCGGGGAGCAGTCCCTCGCCGCGAACGCCGCCCACCCCCGTTTCGTCGAGGCCCTGCGGGAGTTGGGCCTCGACGAGGTCAACGGACGCATCCGCCGCTTCCCGGACGCGACCCGCACCGCGGCCGAGGCCGCCGCCGCGATCGGCTGTGAGCTGAGCCAGATCTGCAAGTCGCTGATCTTCGCCGCGTGGGGGTCCCCCCTGCTCGAGCGAAGTCGAGAGCTTGGGGGAGGGGTGCCGGTACTGGTGCTGATGGACGGCGCGTCGCGGGTCGACGTGGAGCTCGTGCGGCGGGAACTGGGCGCCGAGAAGGTGACCCGGCCCAAGGCGGACGTGGTGCGGGAGACGACGGGGTACGCGATCGGCGGTGTACCGCCCTTCGGGCACCGCACCAAGACCCGTGTCCTGGCGGACCGTTCGCTGCTCGACCACGACACGGTGTGGGCCGCGGCGGGTACGCCGTACACCGTCTTCCCGATGGACCCCAAGAGCCTGATCGCCCACGCCGGCGGCACCCTGGTGGACGTGCGCGAGCTGACCGCGTGACGCCGGTCGTCACCGCGGCGGTGCTGCTCGCCGCGGTCACCCACGCCAGCTGGAACGCGATCGCCCACCGCATCAGCGACAAGCTGGTCGGGTTCACGCTGATCGCGGGCGGCGGCATGCTGATCGGTCTCGTCATGGTGCCGTTCGTGGCGTTCCCGGCGTCCGGGGCGTGGCCGTACCTCATCGCCTCCGCCGTGATCCACGTCGCGTACTACGTGCTGCTGATGCGCTCCTTCCGGCTCGGCGACTTCGGGCAGGCGTATCCGATCGCCCGCGGGACCGCTCCGCTGATCGTCACGGCGCTGGCGGCCGTCTTCGCGCACGAGGTGCCCGACGGGTGGGCCGCCTCGGGCATCGCGCTGTCCTGCGCGGGACTGACGGGTGTCGCGCTGTGGGGGCTGCGCGGGCGGCGGCCCAACTGGGCGGCGATCGGGGCCGCGTTGGCGACCGGGGTGTCGATCGCCGCGTACACCGTCGTCGACGGGCTGGGCGTGCGGGCCTCCGGGTCCTCCCTCGGGTACATCGCCTGGCTGATGGCCGTCGAGGGTGTGGTGATCCCCGCGTACGCGGTGTACCGCTGGCGCGGTGAACTCGTGTCCGTGCTGCGGCCGTTCGCCGCCGTCGGCTTCCTCGGCGCGGCGCTCTCCGTCGCGGCGTACGGGCTGGTCCTCTGGGCCCAGACCCGCGCCGAGCTCGCCCCGATCGCCGCCCTTCGCGAGTCCTCGATCATCGTCGGCGCGGCCATCGGCGCGCTCTTCTTCAAGGAACGCTTCGGAGCGCCTCGTATCGCGGCGGCGGGGCTCCTGGTGCTGGGCATCGGGCTGATGCTGCACGCGGGATAGGTCGCCGTCGGGGTGGCCGCACGGCTCGGCGCTCACGGGGCGCCGGCAAGCGCACGCATCCCGGTCGCCGTCGGGGTAGCCGCACAGACCGGCCTACGGAGCACCGGCGAGCACACGCATCGCGGCGGGCAGCGCGGCGCCGCATGGCGCGTACCAGGAGCTCAGCCCCCGAGGGCCACCCGAACCGCCCGTACCAGTGCCTGGGCCCGCGGGTCCGCCGTCACGCTCTTGCGGAAGCCGTTCGTGACATAGCCGAAGGCGATGCCCGAGTCGGGGTCGGCGAAGCCGAGGGCGCCGCCGCGGCCGGGGTGGCCGAAGGAGCCCGGGGAGAGGAGGGGCGAGGCGGCGCCGTGGAGCATGTAGCCGAGGCCGAAGCGGGTGTTGACGACGAGGATCCGGTCGGGGCCCGCGGACTGTTCGGCGCGGGCCCGCTCCACGGTGGCGGGCGAGAACAGCCGTACGCCGTCCACCTCCCCGATCAGCGCGGCGTAGAACCGGGCCAGCCCCTCCGCCGTGGCGATGCCGTTGGACGCGGGCAGAACCGCCGCCCGGTACGCCGGATCGTTCTCGTCCGGCAGTGGAGTGATCGCGGCGAAGGCACGCCGGGTGAGGGACGACGGATCCGCGTACGCCTCGGAGACCGCCCGCTTGGGGCGGGTCTTCAGACCACCCGGCGCCGACGGGGCCTCGACCTGCGCGACCCTGCCCACGCGCCCCGCCTCCGCCTCCGGCAGCCCGACCCACAGATCCAGCCCCAGCGGTCCGGCCACCTCGTCCGCGATCCACTCGCCGATCGAGCGCCCGGTCACCCGCCGGACCAGCTCACCGGTGAGCCAGCTGTACGTCTGCGCGTGATACCCGTGATCCGTCCCCGGCTCCCACACCGGCGCCTGTGCGGCCACCACCGCGGCCGCGAGATCGGGATCCGCTGCCTCGGCCGGAGTGAGCGGACGGTCGAGAACGGGCACCCCGGCCCGGTGCGCGAGCACGTGCCCGACGAGGGTCCGTTCCTTGTCCGCCGCCTTGTACTCCGGCCAGTACTGGCCGACCGGTGCGTCCAGGTCGAGTACCCCGCGCTGGGCGAGCAGCAGCAGTACGGCGGCGGCGACGCCCTTGGTCGCGGAGCGCACGATCTGGGCGGTGCCGTGCTGCCAGGGCTCGCTGCCGTCGACGTCCCGTGCGCCGCCCCACAGGTCGACGACCTTGTGCCCGTCTCGGTACACGGTGACGGCGGCGCCCCGGTCCCCGAGCACCTCGAAGTTGCGTACGAACGCATCCCTGACCGGCTCGAAGCCCTCGGCCACTGTGCCGTTCACGTCCACGCCCGCGCTCCCTGTCGCCTCACCTGTTCCAACGGTGAGTGCAACACGCACGTACAGCCTTCGATTCCTAGCCCAGCAGGATCGTGACCTCGATGTTGCCGCGGGTGGCGTTCGAGTACGGGCAGACTTCGTGGGCCGCGTCCACGAGCTTTGTCGCCAGGTCCTGGTCGACGACGGGGAGCGAGACGCTCAGGGCGACCGCGAGGCCGTAGCCGCGCTGCTTGTTCGGGCCGATGCCGACCTTGGCGGCGACGGTGGAGCCGGAGAGGTCGTACCCGGCGCGGCGGCCCACCAGCACCAGCGCGTTGTGGAAGCAGGCGCTGTAGCCGGCCGCGAACAGCTGCTCGGGGTTGGTGCCGTTGCCGTCGCCGCCGAGCGCGGGCGGCATCGCGACCTTCAGTTCGAGCTGGCCGTCCTGGCTGGTGACGTACCCGTCCCGGCCACCGTGCGCGGTGGCCTCGGCGACGTACATGATCTTCGTCGGACGGGTGTCGACAACGGTGCCGTCGATCACAGCGGGACCTCCCCCAGGGCGTACAACTCGGCGGGCAGAACGGCAGGCGGCACACAGGTGTGCAACTACATCGCGCACAAGGTACCCGCCGGTATGAAGGCCGGTGTTACCAGGGGGTAGAAACCGTGGGTAACCCCCCGGGGAGTGTTCCGGGGGCGCGCGTCAGCGCCGTCGCGCCGCCGCCCCCTCCGCGCGCTCCGCCAGACGCCACAGCTCCTCCCTGAGCCGCGTGACCTCGGCCTCGCTCACGCCCGTCGCCGTCAGCAGCGCCTGCGGCACCTCCTCCGCGCGCTCCCTGAGCAGCTCGCCGCGCCCGGTGAGCGCGACCAGCACGGAGCGTTCGTCGTGCGCCGAGCGCTCACGGCGCACAAGACCCGCCGACTCCAGCCGCTTGAGCAGCGGCGACACCGTGCCGTAGTCCAGGTGCAGCGCGGTCGCGAGCTCTTTGACCGTGGTCTCCCCGCGCTCCCAGAGGACCAGCAGGACCAGGTACTGCGGGTAGGTGAGACCGAGCTCCTCCAGCAGCGGGCGGTACGCGGCGGTCACGGCACGCTGGGCGGCGTACAGCGCGAAGCACAGCTGCTCGTCGAGCAGCAACGACCCGGCCGGGCCGACCGATCCGCTGAACCCGACGGACCCGCTGGACCCGACGGACCCGACGTCCTCTTGTTTCGTCACGCGCCCATTGTTCACGCGTCCATTGTTCACGCGCCCAAGGTTCACGCGCCCGGGGCTCGCAGGCCCAGGGTTCACGCGCCCATGGTCACGGAGCGCGGGTCGAACCCGAAGGGGAGCTCCAGACGGTGTGTGCGCATGAGCTCGTCGTCGGAGAGCAGTTCGCCGGTCTTCCCGTCGGCCGCGATCACGCCCTCGCTGAGGACGAGCGACCGGGGGCACAGTTCGAGGGCGTACGGCAGGTCGTGCGTGACCATGAGGACGGTGACGTCCAACGACCGGAGGATGTCCCCGAGTTCACGCCGCGAGGCGGGGTCCAGATTGGAGGACGGTTCGTCGAGGACGAGGATCTCCGGCTCCATCGCGAGGACGGTCGCGACGGCCACCCGGCGCCGCTGGCCGAAGGAGAGGTGGTGCGGAGGGCGGTCGGCGAAGGCCTCCATGCCGACCCTCTCCAGCGCCGTACGGACCCGTTCCTCCAGCTCGGCACCCTTCATCCCCGCCGCGGCCGGTCCGAAGGCGACGTCCTCCCGGACGGTCGGCATGAACAGCTGGTCGTCCGGGTCCTGGAAGACGATGCCGACCCTGCGCCGGATCTCCGCCATGTGCCGCTTGCCGACCGGCAGTCCGGCCACCGTCACGGTTCCGGTACCGCCGCTCAGGATGCCGTTGAGGTGCAGCACGAGCGTCGTCTTGCCGGCGCCGTTCGGGCCGAGCAGCGCGACGCGCTCGCCACGCCCGATGGTGAAGTCCACGCCGAAGAGGGCCTGGTGCCCGTCGGGGTAGGCGAAGGCCAGTCCGGCCACTTCCAGAGAGGGGGTCACAGCGTCCATCCCAGCAGACATACGACAAGGGCGGCGAACGGGAGGGCGAGGGCGTACGACCACTGCGCCCGGGACGCGGTCACCTCGTCGATGACCGGCATCGAACCGGCGTACCCCCGGCTCACCATGGCGAGATGCACGCGCTCCCCGCGCTCGTAGGAGCGGATGAACAGCGCGCCCGCCGACTTCGCGAGCACGCCCCAATGCCGCACACCACGGGCCTCGAAGCCGCGCGACTCCCGCGCGATCCGCATCCGCCGCATCTCGTCCGTGATGACATCGCCGTACCGGATCATGAAGGAGGCGATCTGCACGAGGAGCGGCGGGAGCTTCAACCGCTGCAGGCCAAGGAGCAGTTCGCGCAGTTCGGTGGTGGACGCCAGGAGCACGGAGGCGGCGACGCCCAGCGTTCCCTTGGCGAGCACGTTCCAGGCGCCCCACAGGCCGTTGACGCTCAACGACATGCCCAGCACGTCCACCCGCTCGCCCTCCGCCACGAACGGCATCAGCACGGCGAAGGCGACGAACGGGATCTCGATCAGCAGCCGCTTGAGCAGGAATCCGGCCGGGACGCGTGCCTTGTACGCGACCGTCGCCAGCAGCGCGGCGTACAGCGCGAACGCCCACATCGCCTCGCGCGGGGTGGAGACGACCACGACGACGAAGGCGAAGGCCGCGGCGAGTTTGGTGTGCGGCGGCAGGGCGTGCACGGGCGAGTGCTCGTGCCGGTAGAGCCGGTGAGCGTGGCCCGCGCCCACGTCAGACGCTCTCGGGGAGGGAGACGGCGGACGCGTCGGCGCTGCGGCGCCTGCGGATCGCCCAGAAGACGCCGCTGCCCGCGACGACGGTGACGCCGACGCCGATCACGCCCGCGAGGCCGCCGGAGATCCGGGCGTCGGAGATGTCCTTGACGCCGTAACCGGCGAGCGGGGAGTCCTTCGTGGCGTGCTTCTCGGCCTTCTGGTCGATGCCCTTGTCCTTGGCGACCTTCTCCAGGCCGTCGGGGCTGGCGGAGGCGTAGAAGCTGACGAATCCGGCGAGGACGAGGGAGGTGACGAGGCCGGTGATCCACACCTTGCGGTGCGAGGAGCGGGCGGCAACGGGGGCGACGGTCGTGGGGGCGTCGACCAGTTCCCCGTTCACGCGCAGCTTGAGCCGCTGCTGGAGACCGCGGGCGCCGTACACGAGATCGGGCCGTACGGCGATGACGGCGCCGACGGTGAGCCCGGTGATGGCGGCCTCGCCGACGCCGATGAGGATGTGCACGCCGATCATGGCGGTGGCGACCTTGGAGATCGCGACGTCGGTGGTGCCGCCGATCGCGTAGATGAGGGTGAAGGCGACGGCGGCGGCCGGGACGGAAAGGAGCGCGGAGACAAAAGCCGCCACAGTGATGGAGCGCCGCTTGCGCGGGAGCACCTTCACCAGGACCCGGAAGACGGCGTACGAGACGACCGTGGTCACGATCGCCATGTCCGTGATGTTCACGCCGAGCGCGGTGAGGCCGCCGTCCGCGAAGAGGATGCCCTGCATCAGCAGGACCACCGAGACACAGAGGACGCCGGTGTAGGGGCCGACGAGTATCGCGGCCAGGGCGCCGCCGAGCAGATGTCCGCTGGTCCCGGCGGCGACCGGGAAGTTCAGCATCTGTACGGCGAAGATGAAGGCGGCGACCAGGCCGGCGAGCGGGGCGGTCCGCTCGTCGAGTTCGCGGCGGGCGCCGCGCAGGCTCACGGCGATGGCACCGGCGGCGACTACTCCGGTGACCGCGGAGACCGGGGCGTTGATGAATCCGTCAGGCACATGCACCGTTCGATGATAGTGCCTTGTTGCGAATGACTTGCAAGAGCGAGTCTTCCATGAATAGCTCCGGGGGGCGCGCCTTGGAGGATCGCACCGAATGATCCGGAAGCGTTTTCCGTGAGATGTGCGACATTGGATGGTGACGGATTCACAGATTCCACACAGCTGACGCAGCGTAAGGAGTCGGTTCATGTACGCCGTCGAACAGTACGCACGCGCCCATATCGTCACCGACACCGCCGACTCCCCCGACGACGAACACCGGGTCGTCCCGGTGGCCCTCCGTTACGACGCGGAAGGCGATCCCCGCCGGGTGCACATCACCTTGCCCGGTCCCCATGAGTGGGTGTTCCCCCGCGAGCTGCTGGAGCAGGGGCTGCGTGTCCCGGCGAGCAGCGGAGGGGTCCGCGTCTGGCCGTGCGGCCGGGTGCAGGCCGTCATGGAGTTCCACTCTGCGGACGGGGTGGCGGTCGTGCAGGTCGACTCGAAAGACCTGATGCGCTTCCTTCGTCGTACATACACGGCGAAGCCGCCGGCAGCGGCGGGGAGCCGGTCACCCGCTCGGGCCGGACACGGTGCGGCATCGCGCGGGAGCGCTTAGGGCCTCCCGCATACCGCTCGACGCGGGGCCGAGCGGGTCGGTCGGCAACGTTCACCGACCGCGAAAGCCTGACAGACGCCGGTGAGGGCGCCCCGTGCGTGGGGCGCCCTCACCGCGGTCGAGGTGTGCTCAGACCCGGGCCAGTTCCCGGTCGTCGTCCTCGTCCAGCCGCTTCTTGTCGAGTGCCCGCAGGCCCTCGCCCTCGACGTCGACGTTCGGCAGTGCGCGATCCAGCCACTTCGGCAGCCACCAGGCCTTCTTGCCCAGCAGGGCCAGGACGGCCGGGACGATCGCCATGCGCACGATGAAGGCGTCGAAGAAGACGGCGATCGCGAGGCCGAAGCCGATCATCTTGATCATCGACTCACTGGAGCCGATGAAGCCGGAGAACACCGCGATCATGATGACGGCCGCCGCCGTGACCACCCGCGCGCCGTGCTTGAAGCCGGTCACGATGGCCTGACTGGGCTTCTCCCCGTGGACGTACGCCTCGCGCATCCGGGTCACGAGGAAGACCTCGTAGTCCATGGCGAGACCGAAGACGACGCCCACCATGAAGATCGGCATCATCGACATGATCGGGCCGGTCTCCTCGACACCCATGAGGCCGGACAGCCAGCCCCACTGGAAGACCGCGACGACTGCGCCGAGCGCGGCCATCACCGAGAGCAGGAACCCGAGGGCCGCCT
This sequence comes from Streptomyces albiflavescens, assembly GCF_014645835.1. Taxonomy (GTDB): domain Bacteria; phylum Actinomycetota; class Actinomycetes; order Streptomycetales; family Streptomycetaceae; genus Streptomyces; species Streptomyces albiflavescens. Next base: position 513,877 of record NZ_BMMM01000004.1, on the reverse strand, counting down.
TCAGCGGGACCAGGATCGAGCGGAAGACCACGATCAGGAGCAGGAAGGCGAGGCCGACCACCAGCGCGAGATACGGGATCAGCGCGTCGTTGAGCTTCTGCGAGAAGTCGATGTTCATCGCGGTGGTGCCGGTGACCAGCACCTTGGCGTCGGTGTCCGCCTTGACGTCGGCACCCTCGTCGCGGATCGCGTGCACCAGGTCCTCGGTCTTGACGGAGGACGGCTTGGAGTCCGGGATCACCGTGATCGTCGCGGTGTCGCCGGCCTTGTTGGGCGCCGGAGGAGTCACCGTCACCACGCCCTTGAGGTCCTTGATCTCGTCGCTCACCTTGGTGAACGCCGCCTTGGGGGCGTCGCTCTCCTTCGCGTCGACGACGACCATCAGCGGGCCGTTGAAGCCGGGCCCGAAGCCCTCGGACAGCAGGTCGTACGCGCGGCGCTGCGTGGTCGACGTCGGCTGCGAACCGTCGTCGGGCAGACCCAGTTCGAGCGAGGTCGCCGGGATCGCGGCCGCGCCCAGGCCCACCACACCGAGCAGCAGGACGGCGAGCGGACGGCGCACGACGAAGCTCGCCCAGCGCGTGCCCATATTGGGCTTGCTCGCCTTCCTGGCGGCGCGACCGCCACCGAGCAGCTTGCTCTTCTTGCCGGCGGGCTGGACCTTGCGGCCCGCGTACCCGAGCAGCGCGGGAATCATGGTCAGCGCGATGAGCACGGCGATGGCGACCGTGCCCGCCGCCGCGACGCCCATCTTCGTCAGCATCGGGATGTTGACGACCGACAGGCCGACCAGCGCGATCACGACCGTCAGACCCGCGAAGACCACCGCGGAGCCCGCCGTGCCGACGGCCCGCCCGGCCGCCTCCTCGCGCTCGCGGCCCTCGGCCAGCTCGGCCCGGTAGCGGGAGACGATGAACAGCGCGTAGTCGATGCCGACCGCGAGGCCGATCATCATCGCCAGCGTCGATGTGGTGGTGCCGAGGTCGAGTGCGTTGGCGAGCGCGGTGATGGTGGAGACACCGATGCCGACACCGATCAGCGCGGTCAGCAGCGGTAGTCCGGCCGCGATCAGCGAACCGAAGGTGATGACGAGCACGACCGCGGCGACCGCGATACCGATGACCTCGGTGGATCCGGTCTCGGGCGTCGCCTGGAGGGCGTCACCGCCGACCTCGACGGTCAGCCCGGCAGCCCGTGCCTCCTGCGCGGTCTCCTTCAGGGCGTCCTTCGAGGAGTCCTTCAACTCCATCCCGGAGACCTCGTACTTCACCTGCGCGTAGGCGATCGAGCCGTCCTTGCTCACGGCCTTCGCCTTGAACGGGTCGGTGACGGAGGTGACTTCGGAGCCGTCGCCGAGCGCCTTGACGGTCTTCTTGACGGTGGCCTTGTTGTCCTTGTCCGATATCTTCTCGCCGCTGGGCGCCTTGAAGACGACCCGCGCGGTCGCTCCGTCGGCACTCATGCCGGGGAAGCGGCTCTCCAGCAGGTCGAAGGCCTTCTGCGCCTCGGTGCCGGGGATCGAGAAGGAGGACGCTCCCGCGGTGGGCGCGGAGGCCGCGCCGACACCCGCGAGCGTCAGCAGCGCCACCCAGATCAGGGCGACGAAGTGCCGTCGCCTGAAGGCGAGTCGGCCGAGTTTGTAGAGGAACGTGGCCACGAGGGCGTTCTCCCGGTCAGGTCGTGGGATGGCAGGGGCTGGTGTGATCGCCCGAGTGGGGGCAGGGGAGATCAGCCCGACGACGTGAGCGGTTCGCGCGTCAGGAGCAACTGGTAGGACTTACAGGGAAGTTGGCGGAGGTTCAGGCACCGAGGGCGGGGAAGACCACGGCATCGAAGTACTTGCGGAGGAATTCCTGCGTCGGTGGCCGCTCGTCGATGAACGTGCGGGCGGCGAAGCCGCCGATCACCATGTGCAGCACGTAGTCCATCGCGGGGTTGTCCGGACGGATCTCACCCCGGTCGACGGCGCGCTGGAGCACCTTGCGCATCTCCACGATCTCCGGCTCGATGAGCAGTTCACGGAAGGCCTTGAGGAGATCGGGGTTGGAGTGCACCGCCATGGCCAGGGCCCGCATCAGCGCGGAGTTCTGTTCCATGACGCAGTCGTCCTCGCGCGCCAGCAGTTCGAGGAAGTCGCCCCGCAGGGACCCCGTGTCGACATCGGCGATGCCCCGCTTGCTGTGCCGCATCGCCCTGACGACCAGCTCAGCCTTGCCGCCCCACTGACGGTAGAGGGTGGCCTTGCTGGACTTGGTGCGCGCGGCGACGGCATCCATGGTCAGGGCGTCGTAGCCGACTTCCCGGAGCAGGTCGAGCACGGCCGCGTACAGCTCGGCCTCGCGCTCCGGCGTGATCCGACTGCGTCGCGCCGTCGCGGTCTCAGCCATCGCACTCACCTTCCCCAGCTCCGCGCCCGGAGCGGCAGGCTCCGAACGACACGGTTTCGTACATCTCATGCGTACGTCTCCGAAGATACCCCCCGAGTCAGCGAAACGAAACCGTTTCGTACGTGTTCTGGGTCACGGACACGTTTTCACGAGTTGCCGGGGCCCGCCGAGCGGAAAAGCATGGGTAGGTGAGCGACGAGCACGAGAAGGCGACCACCGACGAGCACGCGATCACCGACGAGCAGGTGATCACCGACGAGAACGCGCCCGGCACGGACCACTCACCGGGATACCTGCGCTTCCCGCACCTCAGCGGCGACCTGCTGTGCTTCGCGGCCGAGGACGACCTGTGGCTGGCCCCCCTCGACGGGCCGGGCCGCGCCTGGCGGGTCACCGTGGACCGCACCAAGGTCGGCCACCCCCGCTTCTCCCCCGACGGCCGCCAGATTGCGTACACGAGCTGGCGCAGCCTCGTCCCGGAGATCCATCTGGCGCCGGTGGCCGGCGGTCCCGCCAAGCGGCTCACCTACTGGGGCAGCGCGGACACCCAGGTCTGCGGCTGGTCCCCCGACGGCGACATCCTCGCCGTCGCCTCGCACGGCGAGCCCTTCTCGTACTTCACCTGGGCCTACAAGGTCCCCACCGACGGCGACCCGGGCGGCAAGATGCCCTGGGGCCCGGTCTCGCACATCGCCACCGCCGACATCGACGGCGAGCGCAAGACCCTGCTGCTCACCGGTACCCCGCCGCACGAGCCGGCCTCCTGGAAGCGGTACCGGGGCGGCGCGACGGGCCGGCTCTGGATGCACGGTCAGCAGCTGCTCGCCGACCTCGAGGGCCACCTCGCCTGCCCCATGTTCGTCCGTGGCCGCATCGCCTTCCTCTCCGACCACGAGGGCATCGGGAACCTCTACTCGTGCGCGTACGACGGCACCGACCTGCGCCGGCACACCGACCACGACGCCTTCTACGCCCGGCACGCCTCCAGCGACGGCAACCGGGTCGTCTACCAGTGCGCGGGGGACCTGTGGATCGTCGACGACCTGTCCCCGGAGTCGATCCCGCGCCGCCTCGACGTCCGCCTGGGCGGGCCGCGCGCCGGACGCCGTCCGTACCAGGTACCGGCCACCCAGAACGTCGACGGCATCTCCGTGGACGAGACGGGCCGGGCCAGCGCCGTCGTCGTACGCGGCAGCCTGCACTGGCTCACCCACCGCGAGGGCCCCGCCCGCACGATCACGGACACCCCGGGCGTACGGATCCGGCTCCCCGAGATGCTCGGCTCGGGCGGTCAGGTCGCCTACGTCACGGACGCCGAGGGCGAGGACGCCGTCGAGATCGCCTACCTCCCGCGCGCCACCGGCGACCGCGAGCCGCGCCGGCTCGCCTCCGGCGAACTGGGCCGCGTCCAGGAGCTGGTGTCGGACCCGCAGGGCGAGCGCCTCGCGATCGCCTCGCACGACGGACGGCTGCTGCTGCTCGACGCGAGCGAGGAGTCCGGGGGCACCTCCGGGGGAGGCGAGGTCACCGAACTCATTCGGTCCATCAACGGGCCGGTGAGGGATCTGGCCTTCTCGCCGGACGGGGCGTGGCTGGCGTGGTCGCACCCGGGCATCGGCCGCAGCCTGCGCCAGATCAAGATGGCGCGGATAAAGGACCGCCTGATCGTCGACGTCACCAACGGGCGCTTCGAGGACGAGAACCCGGTGTTCACGCGGGACGGCCGCTATCTGGCCTTCCTGTCCTGGCGCGGCTTCGACCCGGTGTACGACGTGCACACCGGGGACCTTTCCTTCCCGCTCGGCTGCAGGCCCTATCTGGTCCCGCTGTCCTCCGCGACCCCCTCCCCCTTCGCGCTGAACCCCGAGGGGCGTCCGGTCGCCGGGGGCCTGGACCCGATGGAGGAAGAGGCGGGCGACAGCGGCATGGCGACCGTCGAACTCGAAGGCCTGGAGAGCCGGGTGACCCCCTTCCCGGTCACCGCCTCCAAGTACTCGGCGCTGCACCCGGTCGCGGGCTGCGGCCTGGTCTGGCTGCGCTGGCCGATCTCGGGCGCGCTGGGCGAGACCTTCGTGAACCCGGCCGACCTGTCGGGCCGCCCGACCCTCGAATACTTCAACCTCGGCAAGGCGAAGAAATCCGAACTCGTCGAGCATCTGGACTCGTTCGCGGTGAGCGGCGACGGAACCCGGCTGGTCGTCGTGGACGAGGGCGACCTGCGCGCCGTCCCCTCCACCGAGGCCGGCGACAGCGACTCCACCGTCTGGATCGACCTGCGCCGTGTCATCCACGAGGTGGACCCGCCCGCCGAATGGCGCCAGGCCTATGCGGAGGCGGGCCGCATCATCCGGGACTACTTCTGGGAACCCCACATGTGCGGCATCGACTGGGACGCGGTGCTCGCGCAGTACCGTCCCCTGGTCGAACGGGTCGCGTCACCGGACGAGTTCGCGGACCTGCTGCGCGAAGTGCTGGGCGAACTGGGCACGTCCCACGCGTACGTCGCCGCCGCCCGCCGCAACGAGGGCCCGGCCCACTACCAGCGCCTGCAGGGCCTGCTCGGCGCGAACCTTGTCCGCCGCGACGGCAGTTGGATGGTCAAGCGGATCCTCCCGGGCGACTCGTCCGACTCCAAGGCCCGCTCTCCGCTGGCCGGTACGGGGATCCGCGCGGGTGCGGTGCTCACCCACGTCGACGGCCGTCCCGTGAACCCTGTGACGGGCCCGTATCCCCTGCTGGCCGGGGCGGGCGGTACGACGGTGGAGCTGACGTTCACCCCGGCGGAGGGCGAGGGCCTGCCGCGCCGGGTCGCCGTGGTGCCGCTGATCGACGAGCGGCCCCTGCGCTACCAGGACTGGGTGGCCAAACGCCGGGAAGTGGTACGGGAGTTGAGCCACGGCATGTGCGGGTACCTGCACATCCCCGACATGGGCGGCTCGGGCTGGGCCCAGTTCAACCGCGACCTGCGCATGGAGATGTCCCGGCCCGCCCTGATCGTCGACGTACGCGGCAACGCGGGCGGCCACATCAGCGAGCTCGTCGTCGAGAAGCTGACGCGCAAGATCCTGGGCTGGGACCTGACACGCAACGCCCAGCCGGTGTCGTACGCGTCGAACGCGCCGCGCGGTCCGGTGGTCGCCCTGGCGGACGAGGCGACCTCGTCGGACGGCGACATGATCACGGCGGCGTTCAAGCTGCTGAAGCTGGGCCCGGTGGTCGGCCAGCGCACCTGGGGCGGCGTCGTCGGCATGACCGGCCGCCACCGCCTCGGCGACGGCACGGTGATCACGGTCCCCATGAACGCGGCCTGGTTCGACGCGTACGGCTGGTCCATCGAGAACCATGGCGTCATCCCGGACCTGGAGATCCTCCGCACTCCCCTGGACTGGGCCGAGGGCCGCCACGCCCAACTCGACGACGCCATCCAACTGGCCCTCGACCTGCTGAAAATCCACCCGGCGGCATCCCCGCCGGACTACTCGCAGGTCCCGGACGGGACGAGGCCGAAACTGCCACCGCGCCCGCCGGCCTGAGCCGCCGAGCTCCGGGCTGAGCCGCCGAACCAGCGAGTGCTGCCCGGCTGTCCCCATGCCATGTGCCGCCTGTGCTGGCGGAGATGGCAACGCAGGAACGGGGTGCCCCTTGAAAGGGGCACCCCATCCGGGCAAAGCCGGCGCAGCTAGGCGCAATGATCAGGCGTCGTAGTCCTGGTCGAAGCGCTCCTGGGCCTCCTGCTGAAGGCGCTCGTCCTCGCGCGGGTTCTGCGAACGCTGGCTCTGCGAGCGCTGGTTCTGCGAGGGCTGGTGCTGGGGGGAACGCTCCCGCGTCCCTTCCTTCGCGTCGCCCATCTTCTTCTTGGCCTGCTGCTTCATCTGCTCGGCCTTGTCCTGGTACTTGTCCTTCATGCCCATGAGGTTTCACTCCCGTAGTGGGTGAGGGGATTGGGCCTCGACCAGACTGACACGGGGGCACAAAGCACGCATTTCGATCAGTGACGCACGGTGAGACACGGCGCATAACTCAAGGTGAAGTGCCCTGTCGCTGCTGCTCGTCGGCGGCCCCACCGGCCCCGACCAGCCCCGTACGCACACGCGCGAGCCGCGGCTCGAACCGCCGCATCTCGCGCTGCCCGACCGCTCCGATGATCGCGGGCAGATACCCGCGCACGCCCTGCATGCCCCGCAGCCACCACTGCGCGTACACATGACTCGACCGCCGCTCGATCCCGGCGACGATCCGGTCCACCGCGGGACCCAGCGGATACGTCTTGTTGGACGGCCACGGCAGCCGCTGCCGCAGTTCGCGCATCACCTCGTCCTGGTCGGCGCCGCGCACCATGTCCGTGTCGGTCCACGACAGATAACCGACCCCGACGCGCACGCCCTTGTAGCCGACCTCGGCGCGCAGGCTGTGCGCGTACGCCTCCACGCCCGACTTGGACGCGCAGTACGCGGTCATCATCGGCGCGGGAGTGATGGCGGCGAGCGAGGCGATCTGCAGCAGATACCCCCGGCTCTCCATCAGCACCGGCAGGAACGCCCGCGCCGTGACCGCCGAACCGATCAGATTGACCTCGATGACGCGCCGCCAGGCGACCGGATCCGAGTCCACGAAGGGCCCGCCACTGGCCACCCCCGCGTTGGCGACGACGATGTCGACCTTCCCGAACCGCTGCTTGACCTCCTCGGCGACCCGCGCCATCGCCTCGTGGTCGGTGACGTCGGCGTACCAGTGGTCGCTGTCGCTGTGCAGCCGTTCCGAGACCTGCTTGAGCGCGTCCGCCTCCAGGCCGACGAGCGCGACCTTGGCGCCGCGCGCGGAGAGCTTGCGGGCGAGGAGTTCGCCGACGCCCCGCGCCGCGCCCGTGACGACCGCGACCTGTCCTTCCAGGCTCACCCTGCTCATGCGCCCTCCTTGATCTCTACGGCTTCCGATGCTGCCGAGGCGTACGTGGTGACGAGTTCGCGTATGCGCGAGGTCACCAACTCCGGCGCCTCCACCGGTGTCATGTGTCCGAGCCCCGGCAACTCGGTGATCCCGACGCAGTTCGGCAGCGCGGCGACCAGCCCGCGCGCGTGCACGACCGGCGTCAACCGGTCCGCCGTCCCGACGACGACCGCCGTCGGCACCCGCAACTCCCGTACGCCGTGGTCGAGATCGAGCAGTTCGAGGACGACCGACCACGCGTGCCGCACCTTGCGCGGACAGGCGTGCACGATCCGCGCGCACGCCTCGACCATGCCGGGTGACGAACCGGGGCCCATCGTCGCGTACTTGAGGATCCGCCTGGCGAGCGGCGTGACCGGTCCGAGCGGTGCGCGCGAGCCGAGGACGGACTTGGTGATGCGGGTCCGCAGCCGTCCGGCGCGCATCGGCACCACGCGCGCCTGAGCGACCAACCGCGAGCTCCCCGTGCTGCACAGCAGCGCGGCCGCCGCGTGCTCCCGGAAGCGTGCCCGGGCCGAGGCCGCCATGAGCGTCATCCCGCCCATGGAGTGCCCCACGAGCACGGCCTTCTCGCCGGGCGAGAGCGTGGCCGCGAGCACGGCCTCCAGATCGTCGGCGAGGGCCTCCGTGCCGCAGCTGGCGCTCGCGGGGCTGCGCCCGTGCCCGCGCTGGTCGTAAGCGATGACCCGGTGGTCGGCGGCGAGGTCCCGTATCTGCGCCGCCCAGAAGGCGGTCGAGCAGGTCCAGCCGTGCGCGAGGACGATCGCGGGCGCGCTCTCGGGTCCGTGCACCTCGACGTGCAGTCGCGCGCCGTCGGCGGAGACGGCGGTCAGTTCGCGCGCGGGCGCGGGCGGCGCGTACACCCCGTGCGCCACATGCATCAGTCGGCTCACGCTTCTGCCTCCATCTTCTTCTTGGTACGGGACTTGGTCGGGGCCTTGACGGGGGTGCCGTCGGCGGCCGGTGCCTTCGGCGCCCGCACGACCTCGTACTCCCCCAGGTCCACGCGTCGCGTGGCCGTGCGGAACTCGCTCGTCGTGCCCGGCCAGATGGTGGTGTTCACGCCGTTGGCGTCGAGGTACCAGCTGGTGCAGCCGCCGGTGTTCCACACCGTGCGCTTCATCCGCTCCTGGACCTTGTGATTCCAGGCGTTCACGGCGCTGGGGCGCGCGTCGAGGGCCGCGCGCCCTCCGAGCACGTCCAACTGCCGTACGAAGTCGGCCATGTAGTTCAGCTGGGACTCGATCATCAGGATCATCGACGAGTTCCCGAGGCCGGTGTTGGGCCCGATGATCGTCATCCAGTTGGGGAAGCCGGGCGCGGTGGCGCCGCGCAGGGACTTCATACCGGTCCGCCACACGTCGCCGAGCAACTTGCCCTCCGCCCCGACGACCCGTTCCGCGATCGGCATGTCGGTGACGTGGAAGCCCGTACCGAAGATGATCACGTCGACCTCGGTGGTGGTGCCGTCGGCGGCGACGAGGGTGGAGCCGTCGATCTCGGCGAGCCCGGAGGCCACCACGTCCACATTCGGCTGCGTGAGCGCCGGGTAGTACGCGTTGGACAGCAGGATCCGCTTGCAGCCGATCCGGTAGTCGGGAGTCAGCTTCCTGCGAAGCTCCGGATCCTTGACGGCGCGGGCGATGTTCCGCTTGGCCAACCGCTCCACCATGCCGAGTTCGTTGGGCCGCTTGGTGAACGCCTGGACCTGCAACTCCCGGATGCCCCACAGAAGTCCGCGTCGGGCCTGCGTGGTGAAGGGCAGTTGGCGATGGATCCAGCGCTCGGCGCCACTGATGGCCCGGTCGACGCGCGGCACCACCCAGGGCGGAGTGCGCTGGAAGAGGGTGAGCGAGGCGACCTCCGGCTGGATGGACGGCACGATCTGGATGGCCGACGCCCCCGTGCCGATCATGGCGACGCGCTTGCCGCGCAGGTCGTAGTCGTGGTCCCAGCGGGCCGAATGGAAGACCTTGCCGGGGAAGGTGTCGATCCCCGGGACGTCCGGGAGCTTGGGGTCGGAGAGCGGCCCGGTGGCGGAGACGACGACATCCGCCGTGAGGAAACCGCTACTGGTCTCGATCCCCCAGCGCAGCTTCTCCGCGTCCCAGGTCATCATCTTCACTTCGGTGTTGAAGCGCAGATGCGACCGCAGCCGGAAGACGTCCGCCACATGCTCCAGATACGCGCGGATGTGCTCCTGCCCGGAGAAGGTGCGCGGCCAGTCGGGGTTGGGCGCGAACGAGAACGAGTACAGGTGGGACGGCACGTCGCAGGCGCACCCGGGGTAGCTGTTGTCCCGCCAGGTGCCGCCCACGCTGTCGGCCCGCTCCAGGACGACGAAGTCGGTGACCCCTTCGCGGCGCAGCCGCACGGCAGCACCCAGACCGCCGAACCCGGACCCGATCACCGCCACCCGTACATGCTCGTGCTGGGTCATCCCGACGCCTCCCTAGCCACACAACCCCGCCAGTGAACACTGGCGCAATGGGGAGAGTAGAGCAGCCGCGTACTGATGGGTAGGGGTCGCGACCGGGAAAGTTACCGGGGGTACGACGTAGGGTGCGCACGTGGCGGAGAAGCGTGAGTACCGGATGGAGGAGCTGGCCAAGGAGGCCGGCATCACCGTGCGCACCCTGCGCTTCTACCGGGAGCGCAAGCTCATACCACCGCCCCGCCGAGAGGGCCGTATCGCCTGGTACGACGACACACACCTGGCCCGGCTGCGCACGATCTCGGCACTGCTCGAACGCGGCCACACCCTGAACGGCATCGCCGAGCTGGCCGAGGCCTTCGACCACGGGCGCGACGTGGGCGAGCTGCTGGGCCTCGGCGAGCCCACCGAGGAGACCCCGGTCCGCATCTCCCCCGAGGAACTGGCCGACGTCTTCGCGGGCCAGGCGACCCCGGAGAACCTCGCCGCCGCGCTCGACCTCGGCTATCTCGGAACCGACGGCGTCGAGATCGTCCACATCAGCCGCCGCCTGCTCGACGTCTCGGCGGCCCTGGTCCGCGAGGGCATCCCGCTCGCGGACGTCCTGACGGCCGCCCGGCGCGTACGCGATCACGCCGACGCGCTCGCCGAGCTCTTCACCACCCTCGTCCTCACCGAGGACCGCACGGCCGCGGACCTCCAGCGCCTGCGCCCGCTGGCGAAGAGCGTGGTGGAGGCGGAGCTGTCGATGGCGCTGGACCGGCGACTACGGGATCAGAGGTCGTAGACCACGGTCACGGGCGCATGGTCGGACCAGCGCTCCCCGTGCGTGGCCGCGCGCTCCACGAACCCCTTGACCGCCTTGCCAGCGAGCCCCGGCGTGGCGACCTGGTAGTCGATGCGCCAGCCGGTGTCGTTGTCGAAGGCCCGGCCGCGGTAGGACCACCACGAGTACGGCCCTTCGACGTCCGGGTGCAGCGCGCGCACGACATCGACGTATCCGCCGTCACCCGCGTCGAAGACCTGACCCATCCACGCCCGCTCCTCGGGCAGGAAGCCGGAGTTCTTCCTGTTGCCGCGCCAGTTCTTGAGGTCGGCCTCCTGGTGGGCGATGTTCCAGTCACCGCACACGAGCACCTCGCGCCCATCAGCGGCGGCCCGCACCCGCAGCGCCTTCAGATACTCAAGGAACTCCCCCATGAACCGGACCTTCTCGTCCTGCCGCTCGGTACCGACCTCACCGGAGGGCAGATAGAGGCTGGCGACGGTGACACCGGGCAGGTCGGTCTCGACGTAGCGCCCACTGGAGTCGAACTCCTCGGACCCGAACCCGACCCGCACACGATCCGGCTCACGCCGTGTGTAAAGGGACACACCGGCGCGCCCCTTGGCGGCGGCGGGAGCGTGCACGACATGCCACCCCGCCGGCTCGAGAACCTCCTCCGGCAGCTGCTGGGGCTCGGCCCGCACCTCCTGAAGGCACAGCACGTCCGCGGAGGTCCCCGCGAGCCACTCCACGAAGCCCTTCTTCGCGGCGGCCCGGAGTCCGTTCACATTCACAGAGGTCACTGTCAGCAAAGCACTCTCCCCGGCGTCATAGTCGGCGCGACCGACCGGACACCGAGTCCGAGGCCACAGTCAGCACCCGGGCACGATACTTAATCGGTACGGCCGATCCGAACCCGATGGGTACCACCCACTGAATGCATGGATGTACGGTAAGTCGCATGAATATCCGCCCGGTCCCCTTCGACCATCCCGACGCCGTCAAGCTCAACGACCAGGTGCAGGCCGAATACGCCGAGCGCTACGGGGACGAGGGCGACGCCACCCCCCTCGACGCGTCGATGTTCGCCCCGCCGTTCGGGCTCTACCTGATCGCGTACGACGAGCGGGACCGCCCGATGGCCACCGGCGGCTGGCGCACCCAGGACGAGAACGACGAGGGCTACTCGGACGGCGACGCCGAGCTCAAGCGCATGTATGTGATTCCCGAGGCCCGCGGTCTCGGCCTCGCCCGCCGCATCCTGGCCGCCCTCGAGTCCGACGCCCGCGCGGCCGGCCGCACCCGCATGGTGCTGGAAACCGGCTCCCAGCAGCCCGAGGCGGTCGCCCTCTACACGTCGAGCGACTACGAGCCCTGCGCCAAGTTCGGCCACTACCGCTTCCACGAACTGAGCCTGTGCTACGCCAAGGCGCTGTAGTTCTCCGATCGCGGCGCGACCGCCTGAGGGCGCCCCTCGGCCAACCCCGAACCGACGGTCACCGGCGCCCGCGCTAGGGGGTTTCTGATGGATCTCCGTGGAAGAAGGAGCGGCGTTCGGTGCGTGCTCGCGGCGTGCCGGGCGGAAGTCCTCGATGGGGGTCCCCCCGCGCGAGCGAAGCCGAGCGTGGGGGGAGGAGCTACTAGGGCTTTTGTCCGGTGCGGCGAGAGTGCGTGCCGGGCGTCGCGACGCCGCGGAGATCCATCAGAAGCCCCCTAACCCGCGACCCGGCCCTCGCCGTCCTCCCGGACCTCGTCATGACCGGCGTCGGCCAAGGGGATTGAGCCCTTCCGCGCCCCTTGGTCGTCTCCCGGAAGGCGGTTGATGCGGTAGACGTCCGGGACGCACAGGTTGAGGACGGCAGCGGCCACGATGAGGCCGGCGCACGCCATGAGCACCGTCCGGTCGTCCCAGGTGTGGACGGCGAGAGCGGTGATCAGGTAGCCGAAGGGAATGGCGAGGAGTTCCCCGACGCTGTTGAACGCGCTCATGCGTCCCAACTCGGCGTGAGGTACGTGTTGCTGGAAGGCCGTGGTCCACGCGACGATCGCGACATCGAGCCCGATCCCCGCGAGCAGGGCGGCGAGCAGCACCGACGGCAGCGGCAGCCCCCACCCCATGGCGACCAGGGGCAGCGCGAGGGCGGAAGCGGTGGCGACGGCCACGGCCAGCAACCGGTGCGGGCGCCACCGTAGGCACACCAGTGTCCCGGCCAGCAGCCCCGACGCGAAGGCGGCCTGGACCAGTCCCCAGTCCCGTGCGCCCGCGTACTGGTCCGCCGCGACGACCGGCCCAAGGAGCTGGAAGCCGGCCAGCCATGCGGCGACGAGGACGGTTCCGGCGGCCGTGTAGGTCCACAGCCAGGTGCGCGACCAGAAACCGGTCCACCCCGCTCGCAGATCGCCGAGCGCGCTGCCGGCGGTGATCGGAGCATCCAGGCGCAGGCCGAGCAGCAGCAGGGCCGCGGCGGCGAAGGTGAGCGCGTCCCAGGCCAGGGCCCAGGACGGACCGGCGGCCGCGACGACGAGGCCGCCGATGACGGGGCCGACTACCTTGACCGCGTTGCTCGGAAGTCTGAGCAGGGCATTGGCCTGCTGCAGGTGCTCTTGGGGGATGATCTGGCTCACGGCGCCCTGGGCGGCGGGCATCGTGAAGGCCACCGCGGTTCCCGAGGCGAAGCCGCAGAGGGCGATGGAGGTGGTCGTCGCGTGGCCGGTGGCGACGGTCGCGGCCAGTGTCCCCTGGGCCGCGGCCGCCAGCAGGTTGCCGAGGAAGAGGATCCGGCTCCTGGACAGACGGTCCGCGAGGACTCCGCCCGCGACGAGGAAGGCGACGGTCGGAACGGTGTTCGTGGCGAGCACCAGGCCGAGGGCCCCGGCTCCGCCGCCCTGCTCGATCACGGAATAGGCGAGCGCGAGCGGCGCGATCGCGGACCCGGTGACCGAGATCAGGTTGGCCAGCACGAACCGCCGGAACGCCGGGATCCTCAGGGGCGCCGCACGGGCCGTCGATAACTCCGCTGCGGTCTCCATGCTCTCCCTCGAGTTCGGCGCAGCGAGCACCTTACGACAACGACCGCAGGTCGGGAACGAGTTGTCGACAGCCCGGGAAAGCAAAGATCCCGCCCGATCAATCAGATCGGACGGGATCTCGTCAACTGTCCCCGATTTACCTCAAGAACAGTCGCTGCGTGGACCTGAGGGGATTTGAACCCCTGGCCCCCTCGATGCGAACGAGGTGCGCTACCGGACTGCGCCACAGGCCCTTGCAACGAGTGAAACTCTAGCATCCCCATCGAGGTGCTCGGAAATCCGTTCCTGGCTGGTCAGCCAGGGGCTCCCGAGCCCCCGTCGTCACACCCGTCACTCATTGGCCGCGCGCGGCCGTTCCCCGTCCTCGTACTGGTCGAAGAGCGGCGTACGACCGCGCTCGCGGGCGCGCCGGGCGGACGCGGCGCGACGCGCGTCACAGCGGCCGTCGTCGCCGGCCTCCGCCTCGTCGGACGGCTCCTCGGCGGCCGGCTCGACCTCCGGCGCGGACGGTTCCACGGTGCTGGAGCGCGCGGAGCTCCACGCGTCCGGCGCCCCCAGGTCGACGCTGGGCGTGGCCCTGGGCGCGACCGGAGCGGTCACGTACGTCGGCAGCGGAACCGGCACCGGATCCCAGCTGTCGCCCTGGCCGGGACCGCGTTGGCGCTCGCGCTGCTGGTCGACCCACTCCGCGTGGTCGGTCTGCTCGACGAGCGCGCGGCGGTCGGCGGCGAGCGCGGAGAGGCCGGGGTCGGCCGCAGGCTCCGGTCCCTCGTCCGGCTCGTCGGCTCCGGGGTCGACGGTCGGCCGTCGGCGCGGCTGCCGCTCCCGCAGCCGCTGCGCCGCGGCCTCGGCCCGCCGCCGGTCCATCGTGTAGGTGAAGCGGCGCCGCTCCTGGGCCCGCAAGTACACGATGTACGCGCTCAGCATCACTGCGGGCACGCCGGGCGCCCACAGGAAGGCGAGCCCGCCCACGGCCGCGACGATCGCGCCGAGTGTGAAGGCGAGGAAGATCATCACCGTCGTACGCCGTCGGCGCGCGAGCACCTTCGAGCGCCGGGCACGCGCTGCGGCCTCCGCCGAAGAACCACGCCGCGCGCCCGGCACACGCCGGGACGCGGACTTGGCCGACGGCTTCGGCGCGGATGGGGCCGATGACTTCGCCGCGGACGGGGCCGATTGCTGCGGTACGGACTTGGCCACCTGCTGGGGTACGGGTCTGGCGGCGCCCGGGGCCTCGTGCGCGGCCCCCCTGGCGGCCGCCGGAGGCGCCGTCTCCGAATGCGCCGGGGACGGCGGCTGAACCCGCTCCTGCACCTGCGGCCGGTGCTGGACCTGCGTCTGCGGCCGGGTCGGAGGCATGGCGAAGGCCCGGACGTCCACCGAATCGGTGACGCCGTCCGGGTCGGCGCTGAACTCCCCCTCCTCGGCGGAGCGCGCCCGCAGGTCCTTGGCGTACCGGCGCTCCATACCCGCCCGTCCGGACAGCAGCCGGATGGCGGTACTGAAGCGTTCCGTCGGACGGGCTTCGTTCAGCTCGTCCTGCCTACGGAGCCACATCGGCACCAAGTAGGCGGCCCAGGCCCCGACGATGACTGCGTAGATGAGGCCACTGCTGCTCACGCCTCACACGGTAGAGGGGTTTGCGTGAGGCCATCTGCCAATTGAGCCGGTGTGTCGCACGATCTGGCTGATATTTCGAGCTTTTTTTGTGAACGATGCGATCAGCAGGCTGCCGGGACCGTGAATTCAATGACCGGAGACGGACTCAAGGTGATCGCCGATCGATCAATTTCGAACATCTATTCAATTAACCGGCGTTCCCCGGCTTGCTCTGGTTTTGCGAACCCGCCTGCTCGGATCCCACCTGCTCCGAGCGGGTCTGCGCCGAGCGCGCCCGGCGCCAACGTCCGAGCAGCCCCTCGGGCACCTCTTCGGCGGTGAGCGCGTACACGAGATGGTCGCGCCAGGCCCCGTCGATGTGGAGATAACGTGGACGAAGCCCTTCCTCACGGAATCCGAGTTTCTCCACGACCCGGCGGCTCGGCCCGTTCTCGGGGCGAATACAGACTTCGATGCGGTGCAGTCCGACGGTGCGGAAGCAGTGGTCGGTCACCAGCGCCACGGCCGTCGGCATCACTCCGCGGCCCGCGACGCCCTGGTCCACCCAGTAGCCGATGTGCCCGGAACACATCGAGCCCCAGGTGATCCCGGCGACCGTCAGCTGCCCGACGAGCCGCCCCTGGTACTCGATCACGAAGGGCAGCATGCGGCCCGCGTTGGCCTCCGCGCGCAGATGCCGGACCATCTGGCGGTAGGTCGGCCGGTGCGCGATGGGACCACTGGGGGTGGGCGGCGGGATGGTCGCCTCCCAGGGCCGCAGCCAGTCCCGGTTGCGCCGGTTGACCTCGCGCCAGGCCCGCTGATCGCGCAGCTTTATGGGCCGGAGGACGACATCGCCGTCCACCAGCTCGACGGGCCAGGATGGGCTGTTCAGCTCGCACCCCCACTGCCATTGGGTCTGGAGTGGTCGCCGCCGCGGATCTGGTCGACGGCGTGGATCAGGAGGGGCTCCAGGACGGCGAGGCCGTCCTTCACCCCGCCGGTGGAGCCCGGCAGGTTGACGATCAGCGTCCGTCCCGCGACTCCGGCGAGCCCCCGGGACAGCGCCGCCGTCGGCACCTTCTCTCTTCCGAACGCCCTGATGGCCTCGGGAATGCCCGGCACCTCGTGGTCGAGCACCCGCCGCGTCGCCTCGGGCGTCCGGTCGGTCGGCGAGATCCCCGTACCACCGGTGGTCACGATGACGTCATACCCGGCGTCGGTGCCCGCGCGCAGGGCGGCCTCGACCGGGTCGCCGTCGGGGACGACCTGAGGTCCGTCCACCACGAAGCCGAACTTCGCGAGCCCCTCGGCGATCAGGGGACCGCCCTTGTCCTCGTAGACCCCGGCGGCGGCGCGGTTGGAGGCCGTGACCACCAGGGCTCGATACGACGATGGCGTCATGCCCGGCTCCAGTCGCCCGACTTCCCGCCCGTCTTCTCTTCCACCCTCACGTCCGTGATGACCGCCCCCTTGTCGACCGCCTTGACCATGTCGATCACGGTGAGGGCCGCCACGCTGACCGCGGTGAGGGCTTCCATCTCGACACCCGTACGGTCGGTGGTCTTCACGGTGGCGAGGATCTCGACGGCGTCGTCCGCGACCGACAGATCAATCTTGACACCCGACACCGACAAGGGGTGGCACAGCGGGATCAGGTCCGGCGTGCGCTTGGCGCCCATGATGCCCGCGATGCGCGCGGTGGCGAGGGCGTCGCCCTTGGGGACCCCCTCGCCGCGCAGCAGCTCGACCACCCGGGGTGAGACCAGGACGCGTCCGCTGGCGCTCGCGGTGCGCGCGGTCACGTCCTTCCCGGACACGTCGACCATGCGGGCGGCGCCCGCCTCGTCGATGTGTGTCAGTCGGTCCTGCTCAGGGGGTCCGGGGGTCTCCCCCCGGGACGGAACAGTCATGTGCGTGGGCGCTCCCGGTCCGGGCCCTTGGCAGTGCGGCGCGTGGGCCTGTTGTGCGCGACACGCTACCGCCAACCCGGGGTGCTCAGCCGAGCAGGACCCTCTCGGGCCCCGGCAGCTCAGCCGAGCAGGACCACCTCGACCTCCGCGCCGGGCTCGACCGACGTGTCGTCCTCGGGCACGACGATCAGCGCGTCGGCGTGCGCGAGCGCCGCGACCAGGTGGGATCCGGCGCCGCCGACGGGCGTCACCTCGCCCTCCGCGTACGTCCCCCGCAGAAACTGCCGGCGGCCCGCGGGCGAGGTCAGCGCCTTGTCCGCCTTCAGCGTCGCCCTGGTCGTGGGCCGGTGGATGTCCTTCAGACCCATCAGGGTGCGGATCGCGGGGCGCACGAACAGCTCGAAGGAGACGTACGACGACACCGGGTTGCCCGGGAGCGCGAGCAGCGGGGTGTGGTCGGGTCCGATGGAGCCGAAACCCTGGGGCTTGCCGGGCTGCATGGCGAGTTTGCGGAAGTCGATGCCGCTGCCCGCCTCGTCCTCGTCGCCCACGGAGGACAGCGCCTCCTTGACGACGTCGTACGCGCCGACGCTCACACCGCCCGTCGTGACCAGCATGTCCGCGCGGATGAGCTGGTCCTCGATGGTGGCGCGAAGCGTCGCGGCGTCGTCGGCGACCGCACCCACCCGGTAGGCGATGGCCCCGGCGTCGCGGGCGGCGGCGCACAGGGCGAAGCTGTTGGAGTCGTAGATCTGGCCGGCGCCCAACTCCTCGTCGGGCTGAACCAGTTCGCTGCCGGTGGACAGCACGACCACGCGCGGGCGCGGGCGCACGCGTACGGTGCCGCGGCCGATCGCGGCGAGCAGGCCGATCTGCGGCGGGCCGAGGATGGTGCCCGCTTCGAGGGCGCGGTCACCGGCCTTCACATCGCTGCCCTTCGCGCGCACGTGCGCGCGTGCCTCGGCGGGGCGGTGGACCTGCACCTGACCGGAAGCGGCCTCGGGGGCCGCGCTGCGGGCGCGCATCCCGGAGACCGGACCCTCGCCCAGGCCACCGTCGGTCCACTCCACGGGGACGACCGCCTCGGCGCCGGGCGGCAGCGGGGCGCCGGTCATGATGCGGACGGCCTGGCCGGGGCCCACGGAGGGCTGCTCGGCCTGGCCGGCCGCGACGTCGCCGACGACTACCAGCACGGCCGGGTACTCCTCGCTCGCGCCCGCCACATCGGCGACCCGGACCGCGTACCCGTCCATCGAGCTGTTGTCGAACGGCGGCAGGGAGACCGGCACCGTGACGTCCTCGACCAGAACGCAGCCCTGGGCGTCGAGGAGTTGGAGCTCGATGGGTTCGAGGGGGCGGACGGTCGCGAGGATGTCCTCCAGGTGGTCGTCCACCGACCAGAGGTGATCCTCGCCGGTGGTGCGGGTCGCGGCGCTGCTCAAAGTCCCTACATCTCCTCGGCTACGTAACTGCGAAGCCAGGTCCGGAAGTCCGGGCCCAGGTCTTCACGTTCGCACGCGAGTCTGACAATGGCACGCAGGTAGTCGCCACGGTCCCCGGTGTCATAGCGGCGGCCCTTGAAGACGACGCCGTGCACGGGGCCGCCGACCTTCTCCTCGTCGGCGAGCTGCTGGAGGGCGTCGGTGAGCTGGATCTCACCGCCGCGACCCGGCTCGGTCTTGCGCAGTATGTCGAAGATGTGCGGATCGAGGACGTACCGTCCGATGATCGCGTAGTTGCTGGGTGCGTCCGCGACGTCCGGCTTCTCCACCAGGCCGGTCACCTTGACCAGGTCGCCCTCGTCGGTGGCCTCGATGGCGGCACATCCGTAGAGGTGGATCTGTTCGGGCGCGACCTCCATGAGCGCGATGACGCTGCCGCCGCGCTGCTCCTGAACCTCGACCATGCGCGCGAGCAGGGGGTCGCGCGGGTCGATCAGGTCATCACCCAGGAGCACGGCGAAGGGCTCGTGACCGACGTGCGGGGCGGCACACAGGACGGCGTGGCCGAGGCCCTTGGGGTCGCCCTGGCGCACGTAGTGCATGGTGGCGAGGTCGCTGGACTCCTGGACCTTGGCGAGCCGGTCGGCGTCGCCCTTCTTCTGGAGCGCCGATTCGAGCTCGTAGTTGCGGTCGAAGTGGTCCTCGAGGGGGCGCTTGTTGCGGCCCGTGATCATCAGGACGTCGTCAAGACCCGCCGACACGGCCTCTTCGACCACGTACTGGATCGCCGGCTTGTCGACGACCGGCAGCATCTCCTTGGGAGTGGCTTTGGTGGCCGGCAGGAACCGGGTGCCGAGGCCTGCTGCGGGAATGACAGCCTTGCTGATCCTGGGGTGTGACTCAGTCATGCCCGCAACCATAACCGGTGGCTATGTGCGGAATCTGATGCTCCGGTTAATTCGCTCTCATATGAGCGCATGAGGAAGGGTACGGGAGCAACCTGTGAGTCACATCGGACGTGAACCAGAGTCTGGCAAGCGAATGTTGCGGCGAGGATTCCTCTCGGTGAGAAAAGGGTTGACGGCCGATGACGTGCGAAAAACGGCCGAGGCCCTGGCCGCCCGCGCGCTGGAGCTGCCCGAACTGGCGCACGCGCGCACTGTGGCGGCGTACGTCTCCGTGGGGAGCGAGCCCGGCACCCTCGCGCTCCTCGACGTGCTTCGCGCGCGGGGCGTGCGCGTGCTGCTGCCGGTCCTGATGGCGGACAACGACCTGGACTGGGGCGCGTACGCCGGGGAGGGATCCCTCGTACGGGTCCAACACGGCGGAAAGATGGCGCTCTTGGAGCCCGCCGGCGAGCGGCTGGGCCCGGAGGCCGTCCAGGCCGCCGACGTCGTCCTGCTGCCCGGTCTCGCCGTCGATGCGCGCGGCATGCGCCTGGGACGCGGCGGGGGCTCCTACGACCGCGTCCTGGCCCGTCTGGAGCGTGCGGGGGCCGATCCCGCGCTGGTGGTGCTCCTGTACGACACCGAGGTCGTCGAGCGGGTGCCCGAGGAGCCGCACGACCGTCCCGTCCACGCGGTGGTGACCCCCTCCGGCGT
>NZ_BMMM01000004.1:471266-493686 GCF_014645835.1 Streptomyces albiflavescens | reverse complement strand
GGCTTCAGGGCTTCAGGGCTTCAGGGCCAGCGTGTCGCTCGTCTTCTTGTCGACGGCCTTCTCCGAGAAGGCCCAGGGCAGCAGTTCGCCCTTGGCCCACTTGTCCGTCTGGTCGGTGTAGTGGGCGCTGTAGGCGTGCCCGGAGGCGCCGGAGAGGTTGATCCACTTGGACTTGTCGAGGTCCCCGAGGTTCACGACCATCCGCATCGACGGCACCCAGACGACTCCATAGCCGCCCGCCGCGTTCCAGCCGGTCGCGTTGACCGTCGCCTCGCCGCCGCTGAGCTTCCAGGGGCCGCGGTTGAGCATGTACTTCAGGAACGCGGGACCGTCGGTGCCCAGGGTCTGGTTCTTCAGGAACAGGCGGTGCAGCCGGCCCCAGCTCCAGGTGTCGATGTCCTTGCCGAGCTTCGCGGTCAGCTCCCAGCGGGCGTCCTTCATGGCCCGCCCGAACAGCTCGTCACGGGTGTCGGTCGCCTTGTCGAGGCGGGTCTTGGGCGACTTCCACCAGTCGTTGTTCTCGTCGTCGATGATCTTGCGGACGACCTCGAACCAGCGGTCGCCACCGTCCGGCTGCGCCTGGTCCGCGTCGCGCTGACCGCACTCGCGGACCGACTGGTCCTCGTCCGCGGGACCGGTGGTGTCGACGGGGTCGACCCACAGGCACTGACCCTTGACCCGCAGCTCCTTGGGCAGCTTGTTGCCGAAGGCGAGCTTGAGGATGTTGCGCCAGGTCGCGTTGAAGTACGCGGCCGCGGCGGAGTCGGCGTCCTGGGTGTAGTCCCAGCCTTCGAGGAGCTTCTGCGCCTCGCGGACGTTCTTGTCGGCGACGTCGATCTTGAGCAGCTTGGGCACGATCAGCTTGGCGATCTCGCTGCTGTTGTCGAGCTGCATCTGGCGCATGTCGTCGGTCGAGATCTTGCCGCCGCCGTCGATCTTCGTCTTGATCAGATCGGTGATCCGCTGGCTGCGCGCCCCGTAGGCCCAGTCCGTGGTGAGCGTGTAGGGGTACTTGTCCGGGTCGACGACGGCCTGGTTGGCGGTCACGATGTAGCCGCGGCCCGGGTTGTACTCGTAGGGCAGCTCGGCCTGCTTGATGTAGCCGGTCCAGTTGTACTTGGGGTCCCAGCCCGGTGACGGGAGCGAGCCGTCGCCCTCGCCACGCGTCGGGATCCTGCCGGGCAGCTGGTAGCCGATGTTGCCCTTGGTGTCGGCGTAGACCAGGTTCTGCGAGGGCACGTCGAAGGACGCGGACGCCTTGCGGAACTCGTTCCAGTCCGACGCCTTGTCCATCTCGAAGACGGCGTCCATGGAGTTGCCGGGGTCCAGCGCGGTCCAGCGCAGCGAGATGCCGTAGCCGTCGCCGCGGTCGGGCGCCGCGGGGTCGACGGTGGCCTTCTTGCCGACCTTGACGAGTTCGTCATCGCGGTCGGACAGCAGGGGCCCGTTGTTGGTCTCCCGGACGACGATCTTCTTGGACGCGCCACCCGCGACCTTGATCGTCTCCTTGCGGGTCGTGAAGGGCAGCACCTTGCCGCCGTACTGGTAGCCGTCGCCGGTGAGCTTCTCCAGGTAGAGGTCGGTGACGTCGACCCCGGAGTTGGTCATGCCCCAGGCGATGTCCTGGTTGTGGCCGATGACCACACCGGGCATGCCCGCGAAGGTGTAGCCGGAGACGTCGTACTGGCACTTGCTGGAGACGCTGGTGCAGTGCAGGCCCATCTGGTACCAGACCGACGGCAGCGAGGGAGACAGGTGCGGATCGTTGGCCAGCAGGGGCTTGC
The DNA here is from genome assembly GCF_014645835.1 of Streptomyces albiflavescens. GTDB lineage: Bacteria > Actinomycetota > Actinomycetes > Streptomycetales > Streptomycetaceae > Streptomyces > Streptomyces albiflavescens. The sequence goes on along the minus strand of NZ_BMMM01000004.1, from coordinate 491,902 downwards.
CGGTGATGGTGTGCGTGCCGTCGACGACCCAGGAGTTGGAGCCGATGCCGTTGCCGTTCACGCCGACGGCGGTGGGCAGATCGTCGAGGACGTTGTAGAGCCCCGACAGCTGGCTCTGCAGGCCGGAGCCGGAAGGTGCCGTGGCGTTGTCCGTGAGCCCGGTGCCCGTCGTGGAGGTCGAGGAGACCGTGCTGGAGCCGGACCGGACGTACGTCTTGGTGACGCTGTCGTACTCGCCCTCCTGGACGATCGCCTTGTTCCGGCTGTACGGGTAGTCCGGGTACAGGTCGGCGATCTGCTTCGGGCCGAGACGGCTCGTCATCAGGGAGCGGTCGATCTCTTCCTGCATGTTGCCGCGCAGGTCCCAGGCCATCGCCTTGAGCCAGGCCACCGAGTCGACCGGGGTCCACTCCTGGGGCTCGTAGTCGTTGGTGAAACCAAGGGCCGCGTACTCCAGGGAGATGTCCTTGCCGTCCTTGCCCTTCAGGTAGGCGTTGACTCCCTTGGCGTACGCCTGGAGGTACTTCTTCGTGGAGGCCGACAGCTTGGTGTCGTACTCCTTCTTCGCCACCCGGTCCCAGCCCAGGGTCCGCAGGAACTCGTCGTTCTTGACCTGGCCCTTGCCGAACATCTCGGAGAGCCGGCCCGAGGTCATGTGGCGGCGCACGTCCATCTCGTAGAACCGGTCCTGCGCCTGGACGAAGCCCTGCGCCATGAACAGGTCCTCGTCGGAGGAGGCGTAGATCTGCGGGATGCCGTAACCGTCGCGCTTCACGTCGACGGGTCCCGACAGGCCGTCCAGCGTGATGGAGCCCTTGGTCTGCGGGAAGGAGGCGCGGACGGTGCTGATGCTCCAGTACGCGCCGAAGGCGACGCCTCCGATGAGGGCCAGGACCAGGACAATCAAGAACAGTCGGGCTTTGCGCCCCTTCTTCCTGCCGGACTTGCCCGGCTTTTGGCCGGAAGAGGCGGTGGTGTTGGGGGGCATCGCTGTCCTTGCTGTCCTAACGCGAGCGGCAGGCGGTCCTGGAGTGCTGGAGCAACCATAGGCGCAGGGCCTACTGCGCCTTGACGCGGAGTCGGGTACCCGAGCGCACGGGAGTTCGATCTTGCCCAATGAAGCGTCAAGAAAGCGTCAAGAATTAGGTAAGGTAACGAAGTACTTGGACTGACGTACCAACGTCCGGCGTTCGGATCGACGTGTTCGGATCCCGTGCCCGGATCGGCGAGAAGGGAACAGCCGCTGACTGTCCACCACCTCAACCAGCTCCTGCTCGTGTGCTCGCTCGTCCTGCTCGTCGCGGTGGCAGCGGTTCGGATCTCTTCGCGCAGCGGGCTCCCCAGCCTGCTCGTATACCTGGGCATCGGCATCGCGATGGGCCAGGACGGAATCGGCGACATCCGCTTCAACAATGCCGAGCTGACCCAGGTCATCGGGTACGCGGCCCTGGTCGTGATCCTGGCCGAGGGCGGCCTCGGGACGAAGTGGAAGGAGATCAAGCCGGTGCTTCCGGCTGCCTCCTCCCTGGCACTGGTCGGCGTCGCCATGAGCGTCGGCATCACGGCCACGGGCGCGCACTACCTCATCGGACTCGAGTGGCGCCAGGCGCTCATCATCGGTGCGGTGGTGTCCTCGACGGACGCGGCGGCGGTCTTCTCGGTGCTGCGGAAAATCCCCCTCCCCGCGCGCGTGACGGGCGTTCTGGAGGCCGAGTCGGGCTTCAACGACGCTCCGGTGGTCATCCTCGTCGTCGCGTTCTCCACGGCCGGCCCGGTCGAGGACTGGTACGCGCTGCTGGGCGAGATAGCCCTGGAGCTCACCATCGGCGCGGCCATCGGCATCGCGGTGGGCTTCCTCGGCTCCTACGGGCTGCGGCATGTGGCACTGCCCGCCTCCGGCCTCTACCCGATCGCCGTGATGGCGATCGCGGTCGTCGCCTACGCCGCCGGGGCGCTCGCCCACGGCAGCGGCTTCCTCGCGGTGTATCTGGCCTCGATGCTGCTCGGCAACGCCAAGCTGCCGCACTGGCCCGCCACACGCGGCTTCGCCGACGGTCTCGGCTGGATCGCCCAGATCGGCATGTTCGTCCTGCTCGGTCTGCTGGTCACGCCCCACGGGATGGGCAACGACATCTGGCCCGCCGTCGTGATCGGCCTCGTGCTGACCATGGTGGCGCGTCCGCTGAGCGTCGTCGTGAGCCTGCTGCCGTTCCGCATACCGTGGCAGGAGCAGACGCTGATGTCCTGGGCGGGGCTGCGCGGCGCCGTGCCCATCATTCTGGCGACGATCCCGATGGTGAACGGCGTCGAGGAAAGCCGCCGGATCTTCAACATCGTCTTCGTCCTGGTCGTCGTCTACACCCTCGTCCAGGGACCCACATTGCCCTGGCTGGCTCGCAAGCTGCGTCTCGGCGAGCCCTCGGAGGCCGCCGATCTGGGCATCGAGTCGGCACCCCTGGAGCGGCTGCGCGGCCATCTGCTGTCCGTCGCGATCCCCGTGGGGTCGCGGATGCACGGCGTCGAGGTCAACGAGCTGCGGCTGCCCGCGGGCGCCGCCGTCACGCTCGTCGTGCGGGAGGGGAAGTCCTTCGTGCCGCTGCCCACGACCGTGCTGCGCAACGGCGACGAGCTGCTCGTAGTGGCCACCGATCCGGTCCGGGACGCGGCCGAGAAGCGGCTCCGAGCCGTGGCCCAGGGCGGCAAGCTGGCCGGCTGGCTGGGGACACCGGGGAACGGAACGGAACGGCAAACAGGACATTAAGGAGCGATGGGCATTCGCAGGCGAATGCCGCCATGGTGCTCGTTTTCACAGGCACCGACGCTTCCGCCCCTGTACGATGAAGGCGCACCTTGATCGAACCAACTCTGCCTGACGCAGAGCTGGCGCGACCGTATGGCGGCCGCGGTGCCCTCGCAGTGGGCGACCCGGTATCTACCGCAGTTCCGCGCAAGAGGACAGCTCTCGGCGCCCCCGCACGGGCGCGCTACCAGGCGGCAGAAAGGCACGGGCCGTGGCATCCACGGTCACCTCCCGCCCTGGGTACGGACAGCTGCTGCGCACCCGCGGCGCCTGGACGTTCCTGCTTCCCGGCTTCGCCGCACGCCAGCCGTTCGCGATGCTGACCATCTCCATCGTGCTGCTCGTGCAGCACACCACCGGCTCGTACGGAGCTGCCGGCGCCGTCGCCGCCGTCACCGGTGTCTCCATGGCGCTCTTCGCGCCCTTCACGGGGCGTCTCGCCGACCGCTACGGGCAGCGGGCCGTTCTGCTGCCCGGCGTCCTGGTGCACGCCCTGTCGGGCCTCTCCTTGACGGCGCTCGCGCTGACCGACGCCCCCTTGTGGGCGCTGTTCGTCGCCGCCGTACCGACCGGCGCCTCGGTGCCGCAGATCGGCCCCATGGTGCGTGCCCGATGGGGCGTGAAGCTGCAGGGCTCGCCCCTGATGACCACCGCGGCGGCCTTCGAGTCCGTCACGGACGAGCTGACCTTCGTGTTCGGCCCGCTGCTCGCCACTGCGCTGTGCACGGCCGTGGCCCCGTCCGCGGGTCTGCTCACCGAGGCTGCGCTGACCCTGATCGGCGGTCTCCTCTTCGCCGCGCAGAAGAGCACCCAGCCCACTGTCGCTCCCGCCGGGCACGCGCGCGTGCAGCACGGTTCCGCACTGCGGGTCCCCGGAGTGCGCGTTCTGATCGTCACCTTCCTCGGCATCGGCTCCGTCTTCGGCGGCATGCAGGTCTCCCTCGCCGCGTTCAGCGAGTCGATCGGCGAGCCGGGTCTGAACGGCGTCCTGTACGGCGTCTTCGCCGCGGGCAACATGCTCTCCGGCATCGTCTGCGGCGCCATCGCCTGGAAGGCGGCCCCGCAGCGACGGCTCGTCCTCGGGTACGCGGCCCTGGCGGTCGCCGCCTCAGGACTGTGGGCCGCCCACTCCGTGATCGTGCTCGCCGGAATCGGCCTCCTGGTCGGCATGTGCATCGCTCCGGCCCTGATCACCGGCTACACCCTGGTCGAGGGCCTGGTCCCGCAGGCCGCCCGCACCGAGGCCTTCACCTGGCTGACCGGCGCGGTCGCGCTCGGCCAGGCGGCGGCCGTCACGGTCGCCGGACAGCTGGAGGACCGCCTCTGGGACGGTGCCGGTTTCCTGGTGCCGATGGCCGGTACGGGACTGGCTCTGGTGACGCTGCTGACCCTGCGGTCACGGCTGGCGACCCGGGCACCGGGTCGCACCGTCGCACGTGGCGTCGGTCACCGAGTGCCGGTGACAGTGGACTGATCTCGCGGAATACGTCACTATGGACCGTCGTTAGCACTCACTGAGTGAGAGTGCCAGGAGGAAGACAAGTGCCGACCTACCAGTACCAGTGCACCGAGTGCGGCGAGGGCCTTGAGGCGGTGCAGAAGTTCACCGACGATGCCCTGACCGAGTGCCCCAACTGCGGTGGCCGCCTGAAGAAGGTGTTCTCGGCCGTCGGCATTGTCTTCAAGGGCTCCGGCTTCTACCGCAACGACAGCCGCGGCTCCTCGTCGAGCAACTCGCCGGCGTCGGCGAAGCCGTCGACCTCTTCTTCGTCGTCGACGTCCTCGTCGTCGACGTCCTCGTCGTCGACGTCCTCGTCGTCGACGTCCTCGTCTTCCTCGGACTCGAAGTCGTCGGGCACCGGCTCGTCCAGCAGCTCCGCCGCGTAACACTTCGTAAGGCCTGCCCTCATCATTCGCCGGGCCAGTTCTTACAGGACCCTGTCGTCGTCCGACGGCAGGGTCTTCGGCGTTCCCCGGCCCGGCTAGGGTGCGGACCATGGCGAACACGGAGAACGCACAGAGCCCGGACGGGGAACAGACGACGGCCGGAGCCGAGATCGGAGTCATCGGCGGCTCGGGCTTCTACTCCTTCCTGGACGACGTCACCGAGATACAGGTCGACACCCCCTACGGACCGCCCAGCGACTCCCTGTTCCTCGGCGAGATCGCCGGGCGACGGGTCGCCTTCCTCCCCCGCCACGGCCGCGGCCACCATCTGCCGCCGCACCGCATCAACTACCGGGCCAACCTGTGGGCACTGCGCTCCGTCGGCGCACGCCAGATCCTCGGGCCCTGCGCGGTGGGCGGACTGCGCCAGGAGTACGGGCCGGGAACGCTGCTCGTCCCGGACCAGGTGGTGGACCGTACGAAGTCGCGGACGCAGACGTACTTCGACGGGATGCCGCTGCCGGACGGCACCGTGCCGAACGTGGTGCATGTGTCACTGGCCGACCCGTACTGCCCCGTCGGGCGCAAGGTCGCCCTCGAGGCGGCGCGCGGGCGGGACTGGGAGCCGGTGGACGGCGGCACGCTCGTGGTGATCGAGGGGCCGCGGTTCTCCACCCGTGCCGAATCGCTCTGGCACCAGGCGCAGGGCTGGTCGGTGGTGGGCATGACCGGCCACCCCGAGGCCGCGCTCGCCCGCGAACTGGAGCTGTGCTACACGTCGTTGACTCTCGTCACCGACCTCGATGCGGGCGCCGAGACCGGCGAGGGCGTCTCGCACGACGAGGTGCTGAAGGTGTTCGCGGCCAATGTGGACCGGCTGCGGGACGTGCTCTTCGACGCGGTCGCGGGGTTGCCGGCGACCGGAACGCGGGACTGTCTGTGCACGACGGCACTTGGCGGGATGGATCCGGGGTTCACACTGCCGTAGCACCGCACGCAGGGAGGCGGAACTTCCCGTTCGAGTGAGGGAGTTGTCCACAACCCGTCGGTCGCCCACGGGCTCCGACGGGCTTCGCCGCGAGGCCTCATCGTGGGATCGCAAGCCGATCTCTCGTCGCAGGTGGTGGTCACCATGGCACAGCTCTCCCCTCTCGTACGCCCGCCCGGCACGGACGCGCCTCCGACCTGCGAGGTGCCGCACTTCGCTCCCGTCCGCGTGCGCGGCGGGCGCTGTCAGCTGCGGCGCCTCGCACGGCACAGGCGGCGCGCCGTGGCCGCGGGGCTCGCGGTCACGGCGGCGGCCCTCGTAGCGGCGGGCCCTCGTGACGCCGAGCGGACGCGCGGGCATCCGGCGGCCGGCTCCACCACCGCGTCCCCTCCCGTACGCGAGCGGCACGCGGTCGAGACCGTGACGGCGCCGGTGCGGATCTCCGACGGAGCCACGGTGCGGCTGTTGCGGCCGGGTGACCGGGTCGATGTCGTCGCGGCGGACAGTGGCGGCGAGGCCCGGGTGGTCGCGGCCGGGGCGCGGGTGACCGAGGTGCCGGATGTCGGCGCCACCGAGACCGGGGCGCTGGTCGTCCTCTCCGTCCCGCGGTCGACGGCGGCGCGGCTGGCCGGCGCGAGCGCCACCGCACGGCTGGCGGTGACGCTGTGCTGAGGGACGAATCGGTGTCAAATCCCACCTTCGAACTGTCGAATTGGACAGGTGCGCCAGACCCTGCCGTAGGTTGCGGAGCTGTTTGTTCCACAACTTGTGCGGAGGGGGCTCTTTGTGAGCGAGAAGAAGCAACCCGGTGTCTGGGACGGCTTCAAGGCCTTTCTGATGCGCGGCAACGTCGTCGATCTGGCCGTCGCGGTGGTCATCGGCGCGGCCTTCACCAACATCGTCAACTCGGTGGTGAAGGGCGTCATCAACCCGCTGGTGGGTGCGATCGGCACGAAGAACCTCGACAGCTACAGCTCCTGCCTCAAGAGCCCGTGCACCGGCAGCGGGGACAACGCGACGGGCATCCGGATCATGTGGGGCTCGGTGCTGGGCGCGACGCTCAGCTTCGTGATCACCGCGGCCGTCGTCTACTTCCTGATGGTCCTGCCGATGGCCAAGTACCTGGCACGGGTGGAGGCCCGCCGGAAGGCGAAGGAGGGCACGCAGGAGGTCATCGAGGTGACCGAGCTGGAGGTGCTGAAGGAGATCCGCGACGCCCTGGTGGCCCAGCGCGGTACGGGACACAGCCAGGACTGACGGCGGGGATCCGGGCCCGGGCCGAGAATCTCGAGGGCCGGGCCCGGAACCTCGCGGGCGGGGCACAGAACCCAAAAGGCCAGATGCAGACTCCCGCGGGACGAGCGCAGACGCGGATTTCCCAGAGCCGGGCTCAGATGTGGTGGGGCGGCTTCTCGTCGAGGAAGCGCTTCAGGTCGGCCGCGCTGTCGCCGCCGCTGTCGGCCCGCTCGCCCCACCCACGGTCCGTGTCGTCCGAGGACTGCTGGCTCAGCGGGTCGTCGAAGACCAGCGCCGACTTCGGATCGCGCGGTTCGGGGGCAGGGGCGGTACTCATGCGCCCAGAGTACGCCGAGGGGGTGCCGGCCCACTCCGGCCCGGCCGGCGGCCACGACGCACTCGCGGGCGCGGCGGGGCGGGTGGACGGCGGGGCAGACGGTGCTGCAGCCGGTGAATGGCCACAGCAGGAGTTCCCGGGAGTTTTCTGCTGTGCTTGGCCGTATGACGTCCAGTACCGCACCCGATTCCGCTCCCCCGCCCCGCCCGGCCCCGCGGCGGCCGCTGCGCAGATTGACCGCCCGGGAGCGGGAGGAGGCGCACCGGGTCGCGTCGCCGCTGGAGCTCTTCTTCGACCTGTGCTTCGTCGTGGCCATTGCCCAGGCGGGTGCCCAGCTGGTGCACTCCGTCGCCGCGGGACACGCGGGCGAGGGCATCCTCAACTACGCATTGGTCTTCTTCGCGATCTGGTGGGCCTGGATGAACTTCACCTGGTTCGCCTCGGCGTACGACAACGACGACGCGCTCTACCGGGTCGTCACACTGGTGCAGATCGCCGGTGTCCTGGTGCTCGCGGCCGGGGTGTCACGGGCTTTCGAGAACCACCAGTTCCTGCTCGTCTGGCTCGGGTACGCGATCATGCGGCTCGCGATGATCACGCAGTGGCTGCGGGTGGCGCTGTCCACCGACGGGGCCGAGAGAACCATGGCGCTGCGCTACGCGGGCGGCGTGCTGCTGTGCATGATCGGCTGGCTGGGGCTGCTCGTCCTGCCGGAGTCCGGCCGGCTCTGGGTGTTCCTGGTCATGGCGATCGCCGAGCTGTGCGTTCCGTTGTACGCGGAGAAGGCCTTCACCACGTCCTGGCATCCGCATCACATCTCCGAGCGGTACGGCCTGTTCACCATCATCGTGCTGGGCGAGACGATCGCCGCGGCCACGGTCGCCGTGAAGTCGAGTGTGGACGAGAACGACGCACTGGGCGAGCTGCTGCCGATCGCCGCGGGCGGGCTGCTGATCGTCTTCTCCGCCTGGTGGATCTACTTCGTAGTGCCGATCCACGGGCATCTGCGGTCGAGCAGTCAGGCGTTCCTCTGGGGGTACGGGCACTACCTGATCTTCGCGTCCGCCGCCGCGATCGGTGCGGGCCTGGAGGTCGCGGTCGAGCAGGCGGTCGGCAAGGCGCACATCTCGACACTCGAGGCGTCCGCCGCGGTGACGCTGCCGACGGCGCTTTACCTGCTCACGGTGTGGTTGCTGCACTCCCGCTACTTCAAGGTGGGCATCGCGCAGCAGCTCGTCCTGCCGACCACCGCGTTGCTGGTCATCCTGTGCACGTTCCTGGGCACCTGGGCGGTACTCGCGGCGGGCATCGTCACGGGGCTGGCCGTGGCGGTCGGGGTGACATTGACGGCGCGGATGACCGTGCGACAAGGGGCGAGGACCGCTTAGGGGGTTTCTGATGGATCTCCGCGGCGTCGCGACGCCCGGAGTGGGCTGTTGATGCAGTCGCCCCCGCGACACCGACGAGGCGGTGAACGCCCGCATCAAGCGGCAAGAGGTGCTGTACGAGGTGGGCAAGAGCTTCCGCGTCCTCATCTGGGAGGGCGCCCTGCACGCCATCGTGTGCCCCCCGCCTCCCCCCAGGTGGGAACAGGGGCGGGGCGGCCACAGATGGGCCGCTCGCCGCTTGCCAGGCCTGGGCCGTCAAGCACATGCCGCCGCTGAGCCGTGCGTCCGAGGAACACTGGCGGCATGACAGTTGACGCTCTGACAGATGTGGCGGGCCTGCGGGTGGGGCACGCGACGCGCATCGGCGACGGTTGGCTCACCGGCACCACGGTGGTGCTCGCCCCCGAGGGCGGTGCGATCGCGGCCGTGGACGTACGCGGCGGCGGCCCTGGCACCAAGGAGACGGACGCGCTCGATCCGCGCAACCTCGTGCAGAAGGTCGAGGCGGTCGTGCTGACCGGCGGCAGCGCATATGGGCTGGACTCGGCGTCGGGCGTGATGGCCTGGCTGGAGGAGCGGGGACGTGGGGTGCGGGTGGGCCCCGACCCGGCGCACGTCGTGCCGGTCGTGCCCGCCGCCTGTGTCTTCGATCTGGGCCGCGGCGGCGACTTCCGGGCCAGGCCGGACGCGTCCACAGGACGGGCCGCGGTCGAGGCGGCGGACGCGAGTGAACCGGGCGCGCCGGTGCGCGAGGGGTGCGTGGGCGCCGGCACGGGGGCGACGATCGGGCGGATCAAGGGCGGGGTCGGGACGGCGAGCGCCGTGCTCGAGTCCGGGATCACGGTGGCGGCACTGGTGGTGGCCAACGCGGCGGGTTCGGCGATGGAACCGGAAACGGGGGCGCTGTACGGGGAGTTGCTGCGAGGACGCACGACGCTCCCGTCGGTGGAGGCGCACGAGGCGGCCAGGCGGCGGCTGGCCGAGGCGGCCGCGAGGAACGCTCCTCCCCCGCTGAACACGACGCTCGCCGTCGTCGCCACCGACGCCGAACTGACCCGCGCTCAGGCGCAGAAGCTTGCGGGCACGGCGCACGACGGGATCGCGCGCGCCGTGCGGCCGGTGCATCTCCTGAACGACGGGGACACGGTGTTCGCGCTGGCCACGGGCGCCCGGCCACTCGCCGCCGAGAGCCCCCTCGCGCTCAACGAGGTCCTCGCGGCGGGCGCGGACCTGGTGACACGCGCGATCGTCCGGGCCGTGCGTGCGGCCGAGCCGGTGGACGGGCCGGGCGGGATGTGGCCGTCGTACGGGGAGCTTTACGGGGGCGTCTAGTTGGGGGCGGGGGGCGAGGGTGGGGGGAGGGGAGGGGGGAGGGGAGGCCCCCCAGGGGCGATTGTCCCGGTTCTGTCACGTGATGGCGTGCAGAGCGCGCCGAGGGGAACCCATCCCGCCTCGGCTCGCTCTTTCTCCACGCACCGGAGCGGATCACGCACATCACAAGAACTGGGAGCATCTCGTGACAACGCCGAACACAACAGCGCGGCGCGCACTGGGGGCCTGTGCCGCCCTGATGGTCGGCGCCCTCACCCTCACCGCCTGCGGCGGCAATGCCAATGCCGACAGCAACAGCGGCAAGGACAGCCAGGACGCGGCCAAGACGTCAACGGCGAAGATCGCCATCTCGGCCAAGGACGGTTCGACAGGCGCGTCCATCAACGCGACCGGGGTGAAGGTCAGCGACGGCAGGCTGGCCGACGTGAAGATGACGGTGGCCGGGACCGGGACGGCCGTACCCGGGGCGATATCCGCGAACGGCAGCTCCTGGAAGCCGAAGGAGCAGCTGGAGCGGGGAACGAAGTATCAGATCTCGGTGACCGCGAAGGACGCGAAGGGGCGGACCTCCGCCGCCAACTCGATCTTCACGACGGTCTCTTCGAGCAACAGCTTCATCGGTACGTACACGCCCGACAATGGCGCCACGGTCGGCGTCGGCATGCCGGTTTCCTTCAACTTCGACAAGGCGATCAGCGACAAGAAGGCCGTGCAGTCGCACATCACGGTCAGCTCGAGCAGCGGACAGCAGGTGGTGGGGCACTGGTTCGGGGCGGACCGGCTCGACTTCCGGCCCGAGGAGTACTGGAAGGCCGGGTCCAAGGTCACGATGAAGATCGACCTGGACGGGGTGGAGGGCGCGAACGGCGTCTACGGCGTGCAGAAGAAGACGGTCACCTTCACCATCGGGCGCTCCCAGGTGTCCACGGTCGACGTGAACACGCAGACCATGACGGTGGTACGGGACGGCAAGACGCTCAAAACGGTTCCGATCTCGGCGGGCAGCCCGCAGCACACCACGTACAACGGGCAGATGGTGATCTCGGAGAAGTTCGTCCAGACGCGGATGAACGGCTCGACGGTCGGCTACGGCGGCGAGTACGACATCCCGGATGTGCCGCATGCGATGCGGCTGACGTCGTCGGGGACGTTCATCCACGGCAACTACTGGTACAACAAGGGCAATCCGCCCTTCGGCCGGCAGGGCACCAGCCACGGCTGTGTGGGCCTCGCCGATGCGCAGGGCGCACAGGGGGACACGACGGCCAAGTGGTTCTACGACAACTCCCTCATCGGGGACGTCGTGACGGTCAAGAACTCGCCGGACAAGACGGTCGCACCGGAGAACGGGCTCAACGGCTGGAACATGCCGTGGAGCGCGTGGACCGCCGGAAGTGCCGTCTGACGAGGGCCTTTTGACGCCCGGGCGGGCCGCGTGGGAACTTGCCGCGCGGCCCGCCCGTTTTCCGTCCGTACGTTTTCTCGGTTCGCGGACATGATGTCCGACCGAGGGGCTACGGTATGCACCCACAAGGTGACATGCAGCAACGCCGGGAGAAACCTTGAGCGTTCCGTACGAGACAGCAGCGTACGAACCACCCGAGTCGCCCGAGTCTCCGGAGGAGCATCTCGCGCGACTCCTCGGTCGCGCCCTGAACTCCTTCGAGCTGCCCGACGAGACGATAAGGCGGCTCGACTGCGCGCTGGCGCACGACAGTTCGCTGCACTCCGCGCACCACAGCGCGGGGCTGCACCGGGAGACGTACCGGCACACCTGGCTGCTCGCCGACGGCTCGGCGGTCACGCTGTGGGAGCTCGTGCACAACACGGCGCCGGGCAGCGAACCGCAGCATGAGGTGTATGTCGACGAGGAGGAGCTGCGCGCCGCGACGGCCAGGCTCCCCCTGCCGCCGGACGCCCCGGACTTCGAACTGCCCGTGCTGGTACAGCTGTCGCCGATCCCCGAGCCGCGTCACACGTATGTGCCCGACGATTCGGCCGACCACGCGCGCCGACTGCTGCGACGGGCGGAGAACCCGGACCGGCCGGGGGCCGACATCACGTCGCTCCTGCTGCGTGAGGCGTCCGCGCATCAGATCACTCAGGCCTTCGGGCGCCCGTGCCGCGCGGGGCAGGCGGGGCTGTGCTTCTCGCTCTACGAGCACGCGTTCCTGCTGCGCGACGGGCGGGAGATTTCCCTGTGGGAGGTCGAGCACACGGCGACGCCGGACCGACGTCATATGTGCGAGGTGTACGCGACGGAGGACGCGGCGCGGGACGCGATGGAACGGCGCGCGGCTCGGCTCGGCTGACACGGCCGTACGCCCCGCACTGCCGTAGGCCCCGCACCGCCGTGCACGTCCGCACCGTCGTGCACCCCAGGCATCGCGACGTCCCCCCGCACTGCCGTGCGCCCCACGCATCGAGACGAGCCCCGCGGCCCACATGCTGTCGGCGCGGCGCCCGGTGCCCCGCGCCGCCGCCCGCTACCGGCGGCGGCTGTCGCTGAACCGGCGTACCAGGCCGGCGAAAGCGGCGTGCTCCTCCGGGGTGAGTTCCACGGAGTCCGTGGCGGGGCCGGACCGGCGCTGGTCGGGCACGGCGCGGAGCATGTCACGGTGGCGCCGCGCCGCGGCCTCGAAGCGGTGCCGACGCCGGAGGCGTCCCAGGCCGACGAGGCAGATGGCGGTCACCAGGGCGAGGACGGGCAGGCCCACCAACTGGAACATCGACACGTGCTCAGGCATACGCCCCAGTAGACACCACGGTCCGGGACCATGGCCCCGGACCGTGACGCATCTCGCAGATGCGGTGAACACCTCACAGGCGCCCTAAAGGGGCAGGCGTTCGACCGTTCAGGCCGCCACCGGCTCCTTCGAGTTGGCCTTGGCCGATATCGCGGCGTCCGCGACCTCCGTGACGGCGCCCGCCGGGGCCGGCTTGCGCATGCCCTTCAGGACGACCACCAGGGCGGTGGTGACACAGACACCGGCCGCGATGGCGATCAGGTAGAGGAACGGGTTGCCGATCAGCGGGACCACGAAGATGCCGCCGTGCGGGGCGCGCAGCGTGGCGCCGAAGGCCATCGACAGGGCGCCGGTGACCGCGCCGCCCACCATGGAGGAGGGGATGACGCGCAGCGGGTCGGCGGCCGCGAACGGGATCGCGCCCTCCGAGATGAAGGAGGCGCCGAGGACCCAGGCCGCCTTGCCGTTCTCGCGCTCGGTCTGGGTGAAGAGCCTGCCGCGCACGGTCGTCGCCAGCGCCATGGCGAGCGGCGGGACCATACCGGCCGCCATCACCGCGGCCATGATCTTCATGGCCGAGTCGCTGGGGCTCGCGACCGCGATACCGGCGGTGGCGAAGGTGTACGCGACCTTGTTGACCGGGCCGCCGAGGTCGAAGCACATCATCAGGCCGAGCAGCATGCCGAGCAGGATGGCGTTGGTGCCGGTGAGGCCGTTCAGCCAGTCGGTCATGCCCTTCTGGGCGGAGGCGATGGGCTTGCCGATCACCACGAACATCAGGAATCCGACGATCGCCGCGGAGATGAGTGGGATCACCACCACCGGCATGATGCCGCGCAACGCCGCCGGGATCTTGACCTTCTGGATTCCGATCACCACACCACCGGCGATGAGACCGGCGGCCAGACCGCCGAGGAAGCCCGCGTTGATGGTGAGGGAGATCGCGCCGCCGACGAAGCCGGGCACGAGGCCTGGCCGGTCGGCCATGCCGTAGGCGATGTAGCCGGCCAGGACCGGGACGAGGAAGCCGAAGGAGACGACGCCGATCTGGAAGAACAGCGCGCCCCAGCTGTCCGCCTGGGTCCACAGGAAGTGGTCCATGACCGACGGCGCCTTGTTGATCTTGTAGCCGCCGATCGCGAAGCCGAGGGCGATCAGCAGACCGCCCGCCGCGACGAACGGGACCATGTAACTCACGCCGGACATCAGCCACTTGCGGAGCTTGGTGCCGTAGCCCTCGCCGGACTCGCCGGCGCGCTCCACGGGTGTGCCGGGGGCGGAGCCCGCGGTCACCTCACCGCGTGCGGCCTTGTCCCGCACCTCGGAGATCAGTTGGGCGGGCTTATTGATGCCCGCCTTCACGCCGACGTCGACCGTCGGCTTGCCGGCGAAGCGGTCCTTGTCCCGAACCGGTACGTCGTGCGCGAAGATCACGCCGTCCGCGGAGGCGATGACCGCCGGGTCGAGCCGGGTGAAGCCGGCCGACCCCTGCGTCTCGACGGCCACCTCGACGCCCGCCTCGCGGCCCGCGTTCTCCAGTGACTCGGCCGCCATGTAGGTGTGCGCGATGCCGGTGGGGCAGGAGGTGACGGCGACGATACGGAACGGCCGCGCGCCCTCCGTGTCGGTGGCGCCCGGTGCCGGGGCGGTTCCGTCCTCGACGGTCGCGCCCGGCACCGGGGCCTGGCCGTCCGTGACGGTGCCGGCGGAGGCCGCCGCATTCGACACCGTCGCGGAGTCCTCGGGGGCGGCCGGGGCCGCGGCTGTCGGGGGCTCGTCCCCGCGGATGAGCGCTGCCGCGGCCGCCGCGTCGTCCACGGCCCGCAGCGCGGAGGTGAACTCGGCGTTCATCAGCTGGCGGGCGAGGGACGACAGGATCGTGAGGTGGGCGTCGTCCGCGCCGGCCGGGGCGGCGATCAGGAAGATCAGGTCGGCGGGCCCGTCCGGCGCGCCGAAGTCGATCCCGGCCGCGCTGCGTCCGAAGGCGAGCGTCGGCTCGGTGACGTGTTCGCTCCGGCAGTGCGGAATGCCGATGCCGCCGTCCAGACCGGTCGGCATCTGGGCCTCGCGGGCGGCCACGTCGGCGAGGAAGCCGTCGAGGTCGGTGACCCGACCCTTGGCGACCATGCGCTCGGCGAGGGCGCGCGCCGCCGCTTCCTTCGTATCGGCGGACAGGTCGAGGTCGACCAGGTCCGCGGTGGTCATCTCGCTCATCGCGGGCTCCTTCGCACGCGTATCGCCCGGGGAGAGGTGTGGGCGGGGGTGGGGACGGGGGTGACAGGGGTGAGAGGGGTGGGTGGAGTGGTGCGGTGAGTGGAGGAGGCGGGGCCGGGGAAACCCCGCCTCTCCTCGGCGGCGGGACCGGGGGGATCCCACCTCCGTATGGCTGCGGCGGGGAAGGGGAGACCCCGCCGCTTCAGGGCCGGTTCAGGGGGCGTACGGGGCGGGCGTGCCGCCGGGCTCACCGGACCCGTACGCGATCCGGCGTGCATGGCGCGCATGCCGTGGGGAATCGATCCACGGGCACCTCGGCGCAGCGATCCACGCACGTCGTGGGGAATCGATCCACGGGCACCCCGGCACAGCGATCCGCGCACGCCGTGGGGAATCGATCCGCGCGCGCCGCGGTAAAGCGATCCGGTGTTCATGACACGGGCTCCGTGAGTACGAGGTCCACCGGGACCTGCGACGTGACGGTCACGGCGGAGGGGTCGAGGTCGGCCGGGCCCGGCATCACGCTGCCGGGGAGTTGGACGGCCGCGGCGCCGTGGGCGACGGCGGAGGCCAGGGCCTCGGGGCCGTTGCCTCCGGCGATGAGGAAGCCGGCGAGCGAGGAGTCACCGGCGCCCACGTTGCTGCGTACGACGTCGACGCGTGCGCTGCCGAACCAGGCACCCGTCGCATCCACGAGCAACTGCCCGTCCGCGCCGAGACTCGCGAGCACGGCGCGCGCGCCCAGCTCGCGCAACTCCTCGGCCGCCTTCACCGCGTCGCCCACCGTCGCGAGGGGGCGCCCGACGGCCTCCGCGAGCTCCTCCGCGTTGGGCTTCACCACGTCGGGCCGCTCGCGCAACGCCGCGAGCAACGCCGGGCCCGAGGTGTCCAGCGCGATCCGGGCGCCCGCCGCGTGCGCGCGGGCGACGAGATCGGCGTACCAGGACGGGGCGAGCCCGCGCGGCAGGCTGCCGCAGCAGGTGATCCAGTCGGTGTCGCCGACGCGGTACTGCTGCCGGACGGTCTCCAGGAGGAGTTCGGCCTCGGTGGCGGAGAGTTCGGGGCCGGGGGCGTTGATCTTCGTCAGGGTGCCGTCGGGTTCGGCGACCGAGATGTTCGATCGGGTGGCCCCGGCGACCGGGACCGGTGCGACCTCGATGCCCTGCGCGTCGAGCAGGTCGGCGACGAGTGCGCCGGGCGCACCACCCAGGGGCAGCACGGCGACTGTGCGCTGTCCGGCGGCCGCGACCGCGCGCGAGACATTCACGCCCTTGCCGCCCGGGTCCATGCGTTCGCCGGTGGCCCGGATGACCTCGCCGCGGGCGAGCGACGGGACCTCGTACGTACGGTCGAGGGACGGGTTGGGGGTGACGGTGAGGATCATGCGCACTCGTTTCTCAACACACGGCACTGTCGTGCCGCTCGGACAACGCGGCGCTTTCGCGCCGCTTGCCGCTCTACACACACAGCACTTCGGTGCCACCGCGTTCGATGGTGGCCGCGTCTTCGGGGCTCAGCCCCCGGTCGGTGATCAGCAGGTCCACATCGCTCAGGTCGCCGAAGCGGGCGAAGTGCTCCTGGCCGCTCTTGGAGGAGTCGGCGAGCAGCACCACACGGCGCGCGGCGCGCATGGTCGCGCGCTTGACGGCGGCCTCGGCGAGGTCGGGGGTGGTCAGTCCGTGGTCGGCGGAGAAGCCGTTGGCGGCGATGAACAGCACATCGGCGCGGATCTCGCCGTACGCACGCAGCGCCCAGGCGTCCACGGCGGCGCGCGTACGGTGCCGTACGCGCCCCCCGACGAGATGGAGCTGGATGCCGGGGTGGTCCGCGAGGCGGGCCGCGATCGGCAGGCTGTGGGTGACGACGGTGAGCGTCGCCTCCAGGGGCAGTGCCCCGGCGAGGCGGGCGATCGTCGAGCCCGCGTCCAGGATCACCGTGCCGTCGGTCGGCAGCTCGGCGACCGCGGCCTCGGCGATACGGTCCTTCTGGTCGGCCGCGGTGGACTCGCGCTCGGCGAGGTCGGGCTCGAAGTCCAGGCGCCCGGCCGGTATCGCACCACCGTGCACACGGCGTACGAGACCCGCGCGGTCCAGGGTCTTCAGGTCCCGGCGGATGGTCTCCGCGGTGACCTGGAACTCCTCCGCCAAGGACAGCACGTCCACCCGGCCGCCGTCACGGGCGAGCCGGAGGATCTCCTGCTGCCGCTCCGGTGCGTACATGTCCGTTCGCCTCCAGCTGATGCCCGAACCTGTGGTTTCAGTCGGAGGCTACGCCCGGATTTCCGGAAAGTAAACAGGTTCGGGCGCGATTCGGGCATGAACGGACTTTGAGCTGTGTCCGGCAACGAAAGATGCGCTGTGCCGGTGACGAAGCTGCGCCGGCAACGAAACCAGGGAACGAAAACAAGGAGGCCCGGCACCTGAGGTGCCGGGCCCTTCAGCGATGGCGCACAGACCTTCGGCCGTGGCCCACGGAACGAGCGCCGTGGCTCGCGAAACGAGCGCCGTGGCTCACGGAACGAGCGCCGTGGCTCACGGAACGAGCACCGGCTTCTCCTCCCCCTCGACTGCCTCGTCCTCGACCGCCTCGGGCTCGGCGGCCGCGCCCTCGACGTGCTGCGCCGGCTTCCTCGGCAGGGCGAACATCAGCAGGAAGATGACCGCCATCACCGCCGCGACCCAGCCCAGCGCGTACTGGAAGGCGTCCACGAAGGCGGGGCCCACCTGCGTCGGGGCCAGCCGGTCGCCGATCTTGCCGAAGAAAAGGACCGACACCAGCCCGAGTCCCAGCGCGTTGCCCATCTGCTGCACGGTGTTGATGAGCCCGGAGGCGGAACCGGAGTGCTCCCGCGGGACCTCCGACAGCACCGCGTCCGTCAGCGGGGCCACGATGAAGCCCATGCCCACGCCCATGACCACCAGCGGAAGCGCCATCTGCCAGGAGGCGATGGACATCCCGTACCGGTCGGACTCCCAGATGTAGAGCAGCACTCCGAGGGCCATGATCAGCGCGCCCGCCTGCAGCACCTTGCGTCCGAAGCGCGGCACCAGCAGCTGCACGGACATGCCCGCGGCCGCCGACACGGCGATCGAGAACGGCACCCCGGTCAGACCGGCCCGCAGCGGGCGCCAGCCGAGCCCCCTCTGCATGTACAGCGTCCAGACCAGGAAGAAGATGCCGAGCGCGACTCCGAAGACGGTCTGCACGGCGATGCCCGCCGCGAAGCTCTTCACCTTGAACAGGGAGAGCTCGACAAGAGGGGAACCGTCGATCCGCGTCTTCCGCTTCTCGTATGCCACCAGCGCCGCGAAGACGACGAGGGCGCCGGCCATCGACACGTACCCCCACAGCGGCCAGCCCAGCTCACGGCCGCGGGTCAGCGGGTAGATCAGCATCAGCATTCCGAGGGTGACCAGGGCGACGCCGACGAGGTCGAGCTTGAGGGCCTGCGGGGCCTTGGACTCGCTGATGAACCGGCGGCCCAGAATCAGCGCGGCCACCCCCACCGGCAGGTTGATGAGGAAGATCGGCCGCCACTCCAGGCCGAACAGGTTCCACTCGGTGAGCAGCGCGCCGAGCAGCGGACCGGACACCGCCCCCAGTCCTACGATCGCGCCGAAGAGGCCGAAGACCTTGCCCCGCTCGTGCGCCGGGAAGGTGGCGTGCACGATCGACAGCACCTGCGGCACCATCATCGCGGCCATTCCGCCCTGCAGGATGCGGGAGGCGACGAGCATCTCGGGGTTCGCGGCGAAGCCGCACAGGGCCGAGGCGATCGTGAAGCCGGCTATGCCGAGGAGGAAGAGTCGCTTGCGGCCGTGGATGTCGCCGAGCCGCCCACCGGTGATGAGCCCGGCGGCGAAGGCCAGCGCGTAGCCCGCCGTGATCCACTGGATCTGGCTGACCGAGGCGCCCGCGTCCTTCTGGATGGACGGGATCGCGATGTTGACGATCGTGACGTCGACCAGGTCCATGAAGGCCGCGGTCATCACGATGGCAAGGGCGAACCAGCGCCGCCGGTCGGCCGCGTCGGCCGGGCTGTCGGCCACATCGGCCGGGCCGCTGAGAGTGGTCTCGGAGGAGGTCATGTCTCAAAGCTAAGGCCCCAATAGGTCAGATCGTGTCCTAGTAGTGCGGCATCCTCGAACTCATGACAACGGACACACCGGCCCGGCTTCTCCAGCTCCTCTCCCTCCTCCAGACGCCCCGCGAGTGGCCCGGCGGCGAGCTCTCCGAGCGGCTCGGGGTGTCCCGTCGTACCGTCCGGCGGGACATCGACCGGCTCCGGGAGCTGGGGTATCCGGTGCAGGCGACCAAGGGGGCCGACGGCGGGTACCGGCTGGTGGCGGGGAAGGCGATGCCGCCACTCGTGCTCGACGACGAGGAGGCGGTGGCCATCGCGGTGGGGCTGCGGGCCGGCGCCGGGCACGCCGTCGAGGGTGTGGACGAGGCGTCGGTGCGGGCGCTGGCGAAGCTGGAACAGGTGCTGCCGTCCCGGCTGCGGCACCGCGTCGCCACACTCCAGGCCGCGACCACGCCGCTGACCAGCGGAGACGGGGCGAGTATCGCGCCCGAGACGCTGACCGTGATGGCGTCGTGCGTCGCCGGGCGGGAGCGGCTGCGGTTCGCGTACCGCTCCGGGGACGGGACGCCGTCGCGGCGGCTGACCGAGCCGTACCGGCTCGTCTCCACCGGCCGTCGCTGGTACCTCGTCGCGTACGACCTCGACCGCGAGGACTGGCGTACGTTCCGCGTCGACCGGGTTGCCGAGCCCTTCGCGACGGGTGCGCGGTTCACGCCGCGCGAGTTGCCGACGGGCAGCGCGGCGGAGTTTCTGCGGCAGTCGATGTTCCGACGGCAGCAGACGTACGAGTTCGAGGTCACCTTCGCCGCGCCCGCCGAGTTCGTCGCGGCGCGCCTGCCCGCCTGGCTCGGCGCGCCCGAGCCGATCGACGACCACAGCTGTCGGCTGCGTTCCTCCGCGGGCGACTCCGTCGAGTGGCTGGCGGTGCGGATAGCGATGGTCGACTGCGAGTTCGAGGTGCGGGAGCCGCCGGAACTGGTGGGCTATCTACGGGAGTTGGGGGGCCGCCTGACACGAGCGGCGGGCGGCGCGGACCAGGAGACGGGCCTCGCTACGCCGTGACGCACACGGGCTGAGACGCCTTGTACCGCCCGGACGAGCTGAGTGGGCGATGTCCTCGGAGCGGGCGGCCCCCAGACCGTTGCGCATGAAGAGCCCCGCCGCGGCCCGGGCGATCTCCATCCTGGTGGCCGCCTTGCGCCGCTCGATCAGCGAAAGACCGGCGCCGACCGCACGGCCGGCAGATGCTGAGGCAGATGGAGAGGCAGCGGCGAAAACCGCGGCGGAGGCGGAAACCGAGACTGAAGCCGGGACCGGTCGGCCGGAGGAGGCAGAGGCGGACGCAGAAGCAGAGGCGGAGACTGAGGTCGCTCGGCCGGCGGAGATGCGCACCACGCGTTCGGTACCGGTCACGGACGGCAGGTTATGCCTCTGTGGCAGAATCTGCCATCCGGGTCACCCCGGGGTTCAGGTTCGGGGTGGCCCGGCCACGACCTGCCCTCGAACAGGGGGCCGCGGGCCGCGAACCTGCCCCTCGGACAGCAGCCTGCCCCCGAACCCCCCGAACGCAAAATCGAGCCGGGCCCCGGCGCCAGGGGGGGGAAGGCGCCGGAGCCCGGCCCG
>NZ_BMMM01000004.1:429599-471213 GCF_014645835.1 Streptomyces albiflavescens | reverse complement strand
GGCTCTGAAGTCTTGTGCCCAGAGCCCAGCAGGTTGAAGCGGGTTTACATGGCCATGTCTGGTCGACTTGTGGCCACCGTGGCCCGCGGGTCCGTACGGTCCGCGCGGGGCGGACCCGTACGAGCCTTACGCCGCCGCGTCGAACCCCGTGTCGCGGGCCAGCTTCTTCAGCTCCAGAAGCGCGTGCTTCTCGATCTGACGGATCCGCTCGCGGGTGAGACCGTGTTCCTTGCCGACCTCCGTGAGCGTGCGCTCCCGGCCGTCCTCGATGCCGTACCGCATCTTGATGATGGAGGCCGTGCGCTGGTCGAGGCGGCCGATCAGGCCGTCCAGCTCCTCGCTGCGCAGGAGGGTCATGACGGACTGCTCGGGCGATACCGCGGAGGTGTCCTCCAGCAGGTCGCCGAACTGGGTCTCGCCCTCGTCGTCCACCGCCATGTTCAGCGAGACCGGGTCGCGGGCCCAGTCCAGGACGTCACTCACGCGCTCCGGCGTCGAACCCAGCTCGGTGGCGATCTCCGCGTGCTCCGGCTCGCGCCCGTGCTCACGGTTGAACTCGCGCTGCACGCGCCGGATCCGGCCCAGCTCCTCGACCAGGTGGACGGGGAGGCGGATCGTGCGCGACTGGTCGGCGATGGAGCGGGTGATGGCCTGGCGGATCCACCACGTCGCGTACGTCGAGAACTTGAAACCCTTGCGGTAGTCGAACTTCTCGACCGCGCGGACCAGGCCCGCGTTCCCCTCCTGGATCAGGTCGAGCAGGGGCAGGCCGCTGCGCGGGTAGCGCCGCGCGACAGCCACGACCAGCCGCAGGTTCGAGCGGATGAAGATGTCCTTCGCCCGCTCGCTCTCGGCGACCAGCGCCTCGAGCTCCTCGCGGGACGCGTCCGCCCGGGCCTCTTCCTCACCGTCGAGGATCTGCCGCGCGAACACACCCGCCTCGATGATCTGGGACAGCTCGACTTCCTTGGCGGCGTCGAGCAGTGGCGTACGCGCGATCTCGTCGAGGTACATGCCGACCAGGTCGCGGTCGGCGATCTCGCCGCCTACGACGCGAACACTGCGTGCCGCGTCGGCGGTCTCGCCGGTGGCGGACTGACGACGGGCGACGGCACGGGTTGCCATGCGTGCTCCCTTGCGATGGTGGCTTGCGGGTGGTCCTGGACTTCGGGCTCACCCTCCCTGGGTGCCCGGCATCCGAAGGAAACAACGACTGGAATCCGGACAGAATTCCCAAGCCGCCCCTCGATTTTTCTGATCATGCAGTACCCTGTCCGGCCACAGAGGAGGACGGATGCCGTCGGAACGTACAGAGGTGCAGGTCAGGCCAGGAATCGAGAGCGATCTCGACGCCCTCACGGACATCTACAACCACTACGTACGCGAGACGCCCATCACCTTCGATACCGCGGTCTTCACGCCGAAAGAGCGTCGCTCGTGGCTGCTCTCCCACCCTGAAGACGGACCGCACCGTCTGATGGTTGCCACGGACGGGGATTCACAGACGATTCTTGGGTACGCCACATCCAGCGCCTTCCGTGTGAAGCCCGCGTACGACACCTCCGTGGAGGTCACCATCTATCTCGCCCCGGACGCCGGTGGCCGTGGTGTCGGCACCCGTCTCTACAAGGCCCTCTTCGAAGCACTCGCCGACGAGGACCTGCACCGCGCCTATGCCGGCATCGCCCAGCCCGAGACGAACGAAGCGTCCGTGCGGCTGCACGAACGCTTCGGGTTCCGCCACGTCGGCACGTACCGCGAGGTGGGCCGCAAATTCGGCCGCTACTGGGATGTGGCCTGGTACGAGAAGGAACTCTCCTAGACCCCGTACGAGAAGGAACTCCCCTCGACCCCGCCGGGCTCGAGTCAGCCGAACTGCACCGACCGCTTCGCCATCCCCATCCAGAAGCCGTCGATCACGGACTTCTGCCCGGCCGGCCCACCGGCCGCGTCCGCCGCGCCCATGGTCACGAAGAGGGGGGCGAAGTGCTCGGTGCGCGGGTGGGCGAGACGGCCCGCCGGGGACTTGCGCTCGAAGTCGAGCAGCGCGTCCACGTCACCGGCGTCCAGGGCGCGGTGGCCCCAGTCGTCGAACTCGCTCGACCAGGACGGCACTCCCCCGCCGGCATGGCGCAGGGCCGCGAGATTGTGGGTGAAGAAGCCGGAGCCGACGATCAGTACGCCCTCGTCGCGCAGCGGCGCCAGCGTGCGGCCGATCTCGAAGAGGCGGACCGGGTCGAGGGTCGGCATGGAGATCTGCAGGACCGGGATGTCGGCCTCGGGGAACATCTCGACCAGCGGGACGTACGCGCCGTGGTCGAGCCCGCGGTCCGGGATGTCCTGCACCGGCATACCGGGCGCGCGCAGCAACTTCCTTACGGAATCTGCGAGTTCGGGCGCGCCGGGAGCTTCGTATGTCACCTGGTAGTAGTGCTCGGGGAAGCCCCAGAAGTCGTACACGAGCGGCACGGTCCGCACCGCGCCGAGGGCGAGCGGGGCCTCCTCCCAGTGCGCGGAGACCATGAGGATCGCCTTGGGGCGCGGCAGGCTCGCGGACCAGGCGGCGAGCTGGCCGGGCCAGATCGGGTCGTCGGCGAGCGGCGGGGCACCGTGGCTCAGATAGAGGGCAGGCATGCGCTCCTGCGAGGCACGCTCCTCGATGGCGGCGGACATGGCGGCTCCCTCCGGAGGGTTCGATGACCCGGCACTTGTACTTGAACTCTAAAGCTCCATGGTGGATCCTAGCGCGCTTTTGTTTAACATTCAAGAAGAGGCTCGTACAGTGGTGTACATGAACACGGCATCCGCTGAAGAGCCGCGCTGGCTCACCGACGAGGAACAGCGCATCTGGCGTGCGTACATGCACGCCACCACCCTCCTGGAGGACCACCTCGACCGCCAGCTCCAGCGTGACGCGGGCATGCCGCACATCTACTACGGTCTGCTCGTCCAGCTCGCCGAAGCACCACGCAGACGGCTGCGGATGACCGAGCTGGCCATGAACGCGAAGATCACCCGATCCCGGCTCTCCCATGCGATCGCGCGTCTGGAGAAGAACGGATGGGTGCGGCGCGAGGACTGCCCCTCCGACAAGCGGGGCCAGTTCGCGGTCCTCACCGAGGAGGGCCACGAGGTGCTGGGCCGCACCGCACCGGGCCATGTGGCCGCCGTACGCCAGGCCCTGTTCGACCGGCTCACCGCGGAACAGCAGAAGGCCTTCGGCGAGGCCATGCGTGTCATCGCCGAGGGACTCCAGCCGAAGGACGCGGGCGCGGACCTGCCCTGGCTGCGCTAGGGGGCTTCTGATGGATCTCCGCGGCGTCGCGACGCCCGGCACGCACTCTCGCCGCACCGGACAAAAGCCCTAGTAGCTCCGCTACGAGGACTTCCGCCCGGCACACCGAGAGCACGCACCGAACGCCGCTCCTTCTTCCACGGAGATCCATCAGAAACCCCCTAGGGCCCTCCGGCCGATCATGCCGGCGGCGGCCGATCGTGTCGGCGGCGCGGGGAGTTCCGGCAGCGCCGTCGGACGGGAACCCGGACGCGGGTCCGCCCCGGCTCCGTCGAGTGCGGAGCCGGGGCGGACCCTGGGGTTCGTACGGACGAGGCGTCCCCACCCCGCGTCCGTACGCGAAGTGCCCGAAGTGTCGGCGGTACGGGTGATCAGTGGGCGATCACGGGCACCTTCACCTCGTCCTCGATACCGTCGCCCGCACCGGCATCGGAGGCCGAAGTGACGTCCGGGCGGCCGGTGTTGATGAAGGTCGCGGCGACCGTCGCGGCGACCACGAGGATGCCGACGGCGAACCAGATCGCGTTGGTGTAGCCGTGCACCTGGCCCTCCAGCTGGACCAGCTGCTGCTGGGACTTGGACGCGGCACCGGCGATGTGGTCCTTGATGTACGAGGTGGTCGCCGAGGCGGCGATCGTGTTCAGCAGGGCCGTGCCGATCGCGCCGCCCACCTGCTGCGAGGTGTTCACCATCGCGGAGGCGACACCGGCGTCACGCGGCTCGACGCCCAGCGTGGCCAGCGACATGGCGGGCATGAACGCCGTACCCATGCCGAGGCCGAGCAGCACCATCGACGGCAGGATCACACCGGCGTACGAGGAGCCGATCTCCAGCTGGGTGAGGAGCAGCATGCCGACCGCGGCGACCACGAAGCCCGGAGCCATGAGCAGACGCGGAGCGACCCG
The DNA here is from genome assembly GCF_014645835.1 of Streptomyces albiflavescens. Taxonomy (GTDB): domain Bacteria; phylum Actinomycetota; class Actinomycetes; order Streptomycetales; family Streptomycetaceae; genus Streptomyces; species Streptomyces albiflavescens. The sequence goes on along the minus strand of NZ_BMMM01000004.1, from coordinate 467,013 downwards.
GGTCATCAGGCGGGTGCCGATCTGCGTGGAGCCCACCATCATGCCGCCGATCATCGGCAGGAAGGCGAAGCCGGTCTTGACCGGCGAGTAGCCCTTCACGATCTGCAGGTAGTACGTCAGGAAGAGGAACAGACCGAACATCGCGATGATCGCGAGGCCGAGGGAGAGGTAGACGCCTCCGCGGTTGCGCTCGGTGATGACGCGCAGCGGCAGCAGCGGGGCCTTGACCTTGGACTCGGTGAGGATGAACGCCGCGAGCAGGACGGCCGAGGCGATGAACAGGCCGACCGTCACGGAGTCGCCCCAGCCGTCGGACTCGGCGCGGGTGAAGCCGTAGACGAGGGAGACCAGACCGAGGGTGGACAGGACGACACCCGGTATGTCGAGCGGCGAGCGGTTGCGGCCGCCGGCCGGCTCACGGATGACGAAGTACGCGCCCGCGGCCGCGATGATCGCGAACGGGATGTTCACGAAGAACGTCCAGCGCCAGTCGAGGTACTCGGTGAGGACACCGCCGAGGATGAAGCCCACGGCGCCGCCACCACCGGCGATCGCGCCGTAGATGCCGAACGCCTTGGCGCGCTCCTTGGGCTCCGTGAACATCACGGCGAGCAGCGAGAGCGCGGCGGGCGCGAGCAGCGCGCCGAACGCACCCTGCAGGGCGCGGGCGCCGAACATCATCGCCTCGTTCGTGGCCGCGCCGCCGATCGCGGACGCGCCGGCGAAGCCGATCAGACCGGCGACAAAGGTGCGCTTGCGGCCCCACAGGTCGGCGATCCGGCCGCCGAAGAGCAGCAGACCACCGAAGGCCAGGGCATAGGCCGTGACGACCCACTGGCGGTTGCCGTCCGAAATCCCCAGGTCCTGCTGGGCGGAGGGGAGCGCGATATTCACGATGGTCGCGTCGAGGACGACCATCAGCTGGGCCAGCGCGATGAAGGTGAGCGCTTTCCAGCGGTTGGAATGGGCGTCGGCCTCTGCCGCTTTCGCGGTGGCCTTGGCTGTTTCAGACATGGGGATACCCACTTCGGTACTTCGTAGCGAAAAAAGGATGCGAGAGAGGGACGGCTCGTCGTCGTCGACGGCCGGAAGCTTTGTGCCAGTTCTGACTGGTGCTGCGCGCTGAACTAATCGGTCAGGTGGACGGCGTGGTCGGTCACGCCCGTCTCATCTCCTCCACGGTGGCGGCCACTCCGGGCAGTTCGGAACGGGCCGGGGCCCGCAGACCGTCCAGGAACAGCTGCAGATGACGGTGCACGAAGCGGTCGAAGCCCTGGCACGCGGTGCCGGGCAGCGGCCGGGTGAGCTGGCTGACGGCGACTATCAGGTCGCCGAACTCGACGTCGGGGCGCAGCTGTCCGGCCTCGCGGGCGCGGGCCATCAGCTGCTCGACCAGGTCGGTGATCCGGTCGCGCGCGGCCACCAGATCGGGGTGGTTCTGGTCGAAGGCCTCGGAGAGCATCGGGCACAGGGCGCCGATCCGCTCGTCGGCGGAGAAGTGCACAAAGCCGCCCAGCGCCTCGAAGGCGTCGCCACCCCCGGCGATCGCCTCCTCGGCCCACTCCGACGTGCGGTCCATGACCGAGCAGACGACCTCCCGCGCCAACGCGTCACGGTCAGGGAAGTTGCGGTACACCGTGGCGTTGCCGACCCCGGCCCGGCGGGCGATCTCGTCGAACGGCACCTCGGGGCCGAACTCGACGAACATCTCGCGGGCCGCGGCGACGATCCGCTCCCGGTTGCGCAGGGCATCGGCGCGCGGCCGTACCACTCGACGCTGCACGGGGGTGGCGGTTTCCACGGCGTACTCCTCGTCTTCCCTGCGATGCGTGACGGCTGTGAGGCCGGTGCTCGAAGGCTGTGATGCGATCCGGGGATTCGCTCCCCGTTTCGCGCGGACGTATGGCTAAACGGGGAAACGATCCCCGGTTATTTCCCACCCACCGGATTCTTTCCTGTGACCCGCATCACATGTCCGTCCGGTCCTCCGGAGGGCCTCCAACGGGCCCTCCCGCCGAGAAACCCACGATCGGGCTCCTCCAGCGCGCGCCCGCCCCGCCGTCGACACAGGGTGATCGCAAGGGTGCAGCCGGAGATCGGTGGCTGCCGTGGAGCGAAGGACCCCCGCATGCAGCCGACCAGCCGCCGTCGGATACGCCCGCGCCGCGTGGCAGCGCTCGCCACGGTGACCGTTCTGACGCTGGCGGTCTCCACCTCCGCCGGCACCGGGCACCTCACGGCGGGCTCCACGGCGGCGGGCTCCATCGCGCTGGCGCATTCCACGGCGCTCGGCCCCTGCATGATCAGTGGCTCCATGGGCGTACAGATGGGGGAAGGCATCCCCACCGGGGCCGGCTACTCCCGTTCCACCGGCATCGTCCGTGCCCTCACCCTGATGGTCGACTTCTCCGACGCGCCCGGAAAGGGCAGCGCGCTCGACCGCTACGACGAGTTCTTCCCGAAGACCCAGCGATGGTTCCGCACAGCGTCGTACGGCCGCCTCGACTACCGCCCCGCGACACCCATCAAGCACTGGCTGCGGATGCCCAAGCCCTTCAAGGCCTACGACATACAGCGCGGCGCGCCCTTCGACCCCGGCTACCGCGATCTGGTGCAGGACATAGTGGCCGCGGCCGACCCCACCGTGGACTTCCACGCGTACGACATCCTGAACGTCCTGGTGACGCCGAACGCCGGGCCCTCCGCGCTGGACACCGTGCTGTCCGTGACCTTCGCCGGCAACACGGAGGCGCCGGTCGCCGACGGCGTCCCGGTCTCCAACGCGTCCTTCGTCTACAGCCGCCAGGACGACGGCTCCGGCTCCTACGCCGACACCGGCTACCGGGTGCTCCCGCACGAGAACAGTCACACCTTCGGCCTGCCCGACCTCTACACCCAGGACGGCGGGGGCGCGGTCGGCCACTGGGACATCATGAGCGAGGACTGGGGGGCCGGCAACGATCTGCTGGGCTGGCACAAGTGGAAGCTCGGCTGGCTCGACGACTCCCAGGTCCGCTGCGCCGCCGCCCCCGGCACCACCGAGTACACGCTCACCCCGCTGGCCCGGCCCGGCGGCAACAAGCTCGTCTTCGTTCCCACCAGCACCAAGACCGGGTACGCCCTCGAACTGCGCACCCGCGGGGGCAACGACGAGGCGGTCTGCCGTCCCGGCATCCTCATCTACAAGGTCGACGCGGATGTCGACACCGGGAACGGCCCCATCACCGTGTACGACTCCCAGCAGGACAGCGGCGGCTGCACCCGCTCCCCCAACGTGCACGCGGAACTCTCCGACGCGCCCTTCGAGGCGGGCGAGACCTTCAAGGACCCCAAGACGGGCGTCACGGTCCATGTCGCCGAGGTGGACCACGCGGGGAACTACCGGGTGTCCGTGACGCGGCGCTGAGGGCCCGCGGGTGTGTCCGCCGACCGCCGCCGGCCTCCACCAACCGCTGCCGACCGCCGCTGACCTGCTGGAGTGGCCGGGCACGGGTGCCGGGCACGCACTACGGTGTCTCTTCTGAGAGCCGCAACGGAGAGCCCATGCCATCGAATGTCGTGCCGGCCCCCGGGGCTGGGACCGGACCCGGGACCGCGGTGCCCGCCGAGGCCGTCACCCCGCTCGTCCGCGGTATCGCCGTACTGCGGCGGCTGACCGAGGCCGACGGGGTGTCCAGCCTGAGCGGACTCGAACGGGCGACCGGGCTCGCGCGTTCCACCGTCGACCGGATCACGGCGACCCTCGCGCGCATGGGGTACGTACGCCTCGACGGCCGGGACGCCGTACTGGCCCCCCGTCTGATGGAACTCGGCAACGCCTACCTCGCGGCCCTGCGGCTCCCCCGCCTCCTGGACGCGCACGCCGACGCGCTCGCCGACGAACTGGACGAGTCGGTGTCCCTGGCCGTCGGCGACCGGGACGGGATCCGCTTCATCCACCAGGCGACCCGGCGCCGCGCCATGTCCCTGAGCTTCCGCATCGGCGACCTGCTGCCCGCCGAACGCACCGCGCCGGGACCGCTGTTCGCCGCCGAATGGGGCGAAGAGGAGTGGACGCGCTGGCGCGAACGCCGGGCGGCCGACCCGGAGGACCGCGGCTTTCCCGCCGTACCGGCTCGCAGTCGGCCGTACGAAGCCGAGGACGCGGCAGACGCCGCACCTGCCCGACTCCCCACCGTCGGGGACGACTTCGAGCAGCGTGCAGCCGAGGCCCGGGAGTCCGGGTGGGCGCTGGACGACCAGTTGATCGAGCCGGGGCTCGTCGCCGTGGCCCTGCCCGTACGGGAGGCGGGGCGGGTCGCGTGTGTGGTGAGCGTGGTGAGTCACACCAGCCGGCACACCGCGGCCGACCTGCGGGACACCCTGCTCCCGCGGCTGAGGACGGCCGTGGCGGCGATGGAGCGGGAGTTGCGGCAGGCGCCGCCCGCCGCACCGGATGCCGCGTCCGGGCTCGCCACCTGGACCGGCGCCTCCAAGCAGGAGCTGGGGCGGGAGTTCGTCGAGTCGCTGGCCCGCGGGCTGACCGTGATCACCGCCTTCGGCGAGGGCCGCGCCGAACTGACCCTCACGGAGGTCGCCCAGGCCACCGGGCTCGCGCGCGCGACGGCGCGCCGCGCCCTGATCACCCTGGAACACCTCGGATACGTCACCCCGCACGACCGCGTCTTCCGGCTCACACCGCGCGTCCTGGGCCTCGGCTTCCCTCCGCTGTCGCGGACCTCGCTCTCCGAGATCGCGGCCCCGCACCTCACCGAACTCTCACAGCGGCTGCACGAATCGGTGTCGCTCGCGATCCTGACCGGCGACGAGATCCAGTACACGGCCCGTGTCTCCACCAGCCGCATCATGAGCGTCAACATCGCCGTCGGCTCACGGCTGCCCGCGTACGCGACCTCGCTGGGCCGCGTGCTGCTGGCCGGCCTGCCGGAGGCCCGGCTGCCCGAACTGCTCCCGCGGACCCCGCGCACCATCACCGCCCCGGAGCGGCTCAGAGCCGAACTGGACCGCGTACGAGATACCGGATACGCCCTGGTCGACGAGGAGTTGGAGGAGGGGCTGCGGTCCGTCGCCGTACCGGTGCGCGAGCGCGGCGGGCGCGTCGTCGCCGCGGTGAACGTCGCCATGCACAGCAGCCGCCGCACCCCCGAGGAGTGCGTCAGCGACGTGCTGCCCGAACTCCATGCCGCGGCCGGCCGCATCGAGGCCGATCTGCGGGTCGCGGGCCGCTTCAGGCGCGTACCCGTCAGCTGACGACGTACCCATCGGCTGATGGGCAGCGCCCGGCTGAACGCCCTACCGCCCCGGCGAAGGTCCTCCGACTCGTGGCCTCCGAGGGCCTGGAAGCCCTGAGACCGCCCCTTCATTCAGGGGCGGGGGCGTGCCGGTGCAGCGGGCCTCCCGACCGCCGAGGTCGACCAGGCGGCCTCACCCCTGGTCGCCCACGTCATCGCCACGGCCACCAGCGAGGCGCCCCGTCAACGAAGTCGTCATCCTGCAGTGCATGTGCCGCAGGCGGACACGGCCGCGCGCCAAACCGGTCTGAGTCCTGCCGGACCGGCCCCGCGCGGGGATCCCGGCCCTTCGGCGTTTTGCCGGTTCTCTAAAATGCCCCCATGGCTTCCACCACTCGACGACCCTCCAGCGCGGCAGGCCGACGGTCCGCACTCGAAAAGCGGATCCTGTCCGTGATCGAGGAGCTGCTGCGCGATGGTGCGAGCTACACCGAGCTGAGCGTGGAGCAGATCGCCCACGCCGCGGGCATCTCGCGTTCCACCTTCTACCTGTACTTCCGCGACAAGGTGGATGTGCTGCTGCGGCTGAGCGGCTCCCTCAAAACGGAGGGCTTCGTGATAGCGCAGGCCTGGCGGCCCTACGGCCCCGACGGGGGGCTCGACGGCCTGGCCCGTACCTACGAGCTCATCCTGGAGCATTACCGCAAGCACGCGTCTCTGCTCTCGGCGATCAACGAAGTCGCCACGTACGACCCGGCGGTCCGGGAGTCATGGACGGCGGATCAAGACCGTTTCATCTGCAACACGGTCGCGGTGCTGAAGGAGGAGCAGCGGGCCGGCCGTACACCCGCGGACATCGACGCCGAGCTCGCCGCGAGGATCATCGTCCAGGGAGGCGGTCAGGTCATCGCCCAGCAGCTCTCCGGCAGCGACAGGGACGACGCCGCGGTCGCGCGCGAGCTGGCAACGGGCTACTGGTACGGCGTGTACCGCCGCTCCCCCGGAGCGAGTGCCGGCTAGCCGGGATCGGAGGGCGTCTACTGTGCCTTCGACCAGGCACGGACGGTGTCTTCGGCGTACTCCCAGAGTCTGTCCGCCGCTGCCAGGTCGAGAGCATGGGCTGCGACGCCGCCTCCTTCCGCGTCTGCCCGTGCGACCTCCGCCTCCTGGTTGTCCTCGAAGTACCGTCCGGTCACGCCATCCAGCAGCGGCGACGCGGCGAGCAGCACGGACGTCGCGGCACCCTGCGCAGGAGTCTTGTAGTGCGGCAGCGGGGTGAGGTTCCCGTCCTCGTCCATCACGCCGAACGCGCGCAATGTGTCGTCGTCGAGATGGCGCTGGATGTTGGTGAGGATGAACCCGGGGCTGAGCGCATTGGCGGTGATGCCGTCGACCGCCCAGCGGCGGGCGCCCACGGCGAACAGGACGTCGGCGGTCTTGGACTGCCCGTAGGCGGCCCACGGGTCGTAGGGACGTCGCTCGAAGTGCGGGTCGTCGAAGTCGAAGGACGCCCAGCGGTGGGCGCCGGAGCTGACGACCACGATGCGGGCCGAGCCCGCCTCATGCAGCGCGCCATGCAGGGCGCCGGCCAGGGCGAAGTGCCCGAGGAAGTTCGTGGCGAGCTGCATCTCCCAGCCCGCGTCGGTGACGGTCCGCTCCGGAAGCGCCATGATCCCCGCGTTGGCCACGAGGATGTCGAGCGGCCCGCGCCAGGCCCGCGCGAAAGCGTCCACCGACGACAGGTCCGCCAGGTCCAGCGCTGCGGCCCGCACGAGGCCCGCGGCGGGGACGTCGGCGAGTTCACGGACGAGCGGCTCGGCGAGTTCAGGGCGGCGCGTGGCGACCGTGACCTCGGCGCCGGCGGCGGCCAGGGCCCTGACGGTCTCGGCACCGAGGCCGGAGCCCCCTGTGACGACGACGCGGCGGCCTGTGAGGTCTACGCCGTCGATCACCTCCGTGGCGGTGGCGTCGAAGTCGTAAGGAGTGATCAAACGGGAGCCGGTGTTCACCAAGGGCCTTTCCGGTCGAGAGGGCGCTGCGTAGGCCGACTCTAGAGTCGGAATTCCGGACGACCTATAATTGAGAGTCCATCATTCTTTATTCATCGTCCAAGCCGGAGCGGTGAGCCGACCACTGTCCGAAAGGGAGGGCTCGTGGATCCCCTGGAGGACGTACTGGCCTTGCTGGAGACCCGGAGCCATCTGTCCACGAGGCTGCTGGCAGGAGGAGAGTGGGCCGTGCGGTTCGCGGCGCCGTCGGGCGTGAAGTTCAACGCCGTCCGGCGCGGCAGCTGCCTGCTGGAGGTCGACGGCGTGGATGAGCCCGTCACGCTGTCGGAAGGTGACTGCTACCTCCTCACCCGGCCGCGCGGCTTCACTCTGCGCAGCGGCCCAGGGGTGGTCCCGGTCGACGCGGGTCCCGTTTTCGCGAAGGCCGAGGACGGAGTCGCACGGGTGGGCTGTGGCGAGGACGTGTTCCTGATGGGCGGCCGCTTCTCCTTCGGCCTCCGGGCCCAGGAGCTGCTGCTCGACGCGCTTCCCCCGGTCGTCCTCGTCCCTGCCGCAACCGGGCAGGCGGAGACCGTGCGGTGGGCGCTCACGGCGATCGACCAGGAGCTGCTGCACCGGCGGATGGGATCGACGCTCGTGGCCGAGCACCTCGCGGTCGTCATGCTCGTCCACATACTGCGACTGCATCTGGTACGCGAGGCTCGCACCGTTTCGGGCTGGCTGGCGGGCCTGGCCGATCCCGTGGTGGCGGCGGCCCTGGCGCGCATGCACGAGGAGCCGGCACGTCCCTGGACCGTGGCGGAGCTGGCACGGTCCGGAGCCGTTTCCCGTTCCACGCTTGCCGCACGCTTCAAGAGCGCGGTCGGTCAGGGACCGCTGGAGTACCTCACCGCATGGCGGCTGGAGCTCGCGTCCAAACAGCTGCGTGAGGGCAGCGCCACGGTGGCGTCCATCGCCCGTGACGTCGGATACGGCTCCGAAAGCGCCCTCAGTACGGCGTTCAAGCGGGTCATGGAGGTGTCGCCCCACCACTACCGCAAACAAAGCCGGGAATCGTCTGCCACAGCCGTACCCCCCGACCACAACCGAACAGAGTGATCCGCGCTGCGAAAGTCACCCAGCGCCGGATGTCAGAGCATGAGCTGGTCGATGGTGATGGGCAGGGAGCGGATGCGGCGTCCTGTGGCGTGGTGGACGGCGTTGCCGATGGCCGCGGCCAGGCCGACCAGCCCGATTTCGCCGACTCCCTTCGTTCCGACGGCGGTTGCCCGGTCGGGTCCGCCGACAAAGATCACGTCCATGTCGCGAACGTCGGCGTTCACCGGCATGAGGTAGTCGCCGAAGGTGGCGTTGGCGATGCGCCCGGTGCCCTGGTCGGTGGCCGTCTCCTCGAACATCGCCTGGCTGATACCGCCGACCGTGCCGCCGACGATCTGGCTGGTGGCCGTCTTCTCGTTGAGGATGCGGCCGCCGTCGATGGCGGAGACCACGCGTGCCACCCGCAGCAGACCCAGATCGGGATCGATGCGCACTTCGACGAACTTCGCACCGAAGGCGCCCGCCATGGCCATCCCCAGGTCATCGCTCCGAGGCGGCGTACTTCTGCCGTCGGCGCTGAGTTCTTCCAGGCCGTGGCGGGCCAGGATGTCGACGTAGGACTCTCCCTGCACCGGATCACCGACGCGGTGGATGCGTCCGTCGGTGACCGTCACATCATCGTCGGCGGCTCCGCGCAGCGGGGATTGCGCGTCGTCGCGCACCACGTCGAGGAATTCCCGCACCAGGCGCCGGCAGGCGGTGTGGACCGCGTTGCCGAGGGCCCCGGTGAGGCCGGATCCGCCGGCCTGGGGTGCGTACGGCATGTCGGAGTCGCCGAGGTCGAAACGCACCCGGGTGACGTCGAGCCCCAGAAGCTCCGCCGCCAGTTGGGTCATGACCGTGTAGGTGCCGGTTCCGATGTCGGTGGCGGCGCTGCGCACATACGCCGAGCCGTCGCGGCGCACGGAGGCGCGGGCCTGGCACGGTACCTGGTAGAAGGGGTAGGAGACGCCCGCCAGGCCGTAGCCGACGAGCCCGCGGCCGTCCCGCATCGAGCCCGGCTCCGGCGTGCGCCGCGACCAGCCGAACCGCTCGGCGCCTTCGAGATAGCACTCCCGCAGTGCCTTGCTCGACCAGGGAAGGTTGAGGATCGGGTGCTGTTCCGCATAGTTGCGCAGGCGGAACTCGAGGGGGTCCAGGCCCACGGCGTAGGCGACTTCGTCGATCGCGGACTCCAGGGCGAAGTTGCCCTGGCCTTCGGCCGGCGCGCGCATGGAGCCCGGGCAGGGGATGTTCAGGCGCGCCTGCCGGTCGCGGGTCAGGACGTTGGGGCAGGCGTAGGAGACGGCGGAACAGACGGAGACCGGTTCGTAGTCGTCGTCCTCCATCGCGACGGATGAGATGCCGTGATGCTCAATGGCGACGAGGTCCCCGTCGCGGGTGGCGCCGATCTTGATCTGCTGGACGCTGTTGGGCCGGTGCCCCACGGAGGTGAACATCTCGGGCCGGGTCAGTACCAGCTTGACCGGGCGGTTGACCTCGCGGGCCGCCAGCACGGTGAGGATCACGTGCGGCCACATCCGCAGTCCGGCGCCGAAGCCGCCCCCGACGAACGGGGCCAAGACCCGGATGCCGCTCTCCGGGATCCCGAAGACCGTGGCGAGCGAGGTGCGCACATTGTGCGGCCACTGGGTGGAGTCGTGCACCGTGAGCGAATCGCCGTGCCAGTACGCGACGGTGGACATGAGGCCAAGTGGGTTGTTGGTGTTGTCGGGGGTGGTGAAGGTCCCCTCGACGACAACGTCCGCCTGGGCGAACCCGGCCGCGACGTCACCGCGCTCGGTGTCCAGTCCCCAGGGGTTGACGACGATCTCGGCCCGAGGATCGTCCACGTCGAGCAGGGCCTCGGCCGCTTCGTACTGGACGCGTACCAGACTCGCGGCGTGCCGGGCCTCCTCCGCGCTCTCGGCCACCACGACCGCGACGTGCTGACCGTAGTGCAGGATGCGATCGTCCTGCAGCGGAGCCGCAGGCGATCCGCCCAGCAGGGTCATCGGGCCACGTTCCAGCTTGGGCGCGGTCAGATGTGTGATGACGGTCAGCACACCGGGCGCTGCCAGGGCCTCGGTGACATCGATGCTGTGGATGCGTCCGGCGGCGATGGTGCTGCGCACCAGGGCGGCGTGCGCCATACCGGGGAAGGAGAAGTCGTTGGGGTACTGGGCCGTTCCGGTCACCTTCAGCGGAGCGTCCACGCGGTCAAGGCCCGCACCGACGATCTTGCCGGCTTCGAGAGTCGTCATGACAGCGCTCCTGCAACGGTCTCGAGAGTGCGCACCAGAGTGCGCTTGGCCAGCTCCACCTTGAACGCGGTTCCGGGCAGCGGCCTGGCGCCCTCGACGGCCGCCTCCGCCGCGCTGCGGAAGGAGTCGGAGTTCGCGTGTGCCCCCTGCAGGATGTCCTCCGCGTCCCAGGCGCGCCAAGGGATGGTGCCCACCCCGCCCAGCGCCACGCGCGCCTCCTGAATGACGCCCTCTTCGATCACGAGAGCCACGCCGGCCGAGGTCAGCGCGAACTCGTACGAGACACGGTCACGGACCTTGAGGTAGTGGGACCGTGCTCCTTCCGGAAGCAGCGGGATCTCGACCGCGGTGATCAACTCACCGTGCCGCAGCACATTCTCGATGTGGGGCGTGTCGCCCGGCGGCAGGTAGAACTGGGTCAGGGGAATCGGCCGTGAACCATCCATGCTCTGGATGTGGACGATCGCGTCGAGTGCTGTCAGCGGTACCGCGACGTCCGAGGCGTGCAGGGCGATGCAGTGGTCGCTGGTGCCGAGGATGGCATGCATCCGCTGGATTCCCGTGATGGCGGCGCACCCCGAGCCGGGGTTGCGCTTGTTGCAGGCGGGGACGGTGGGGTCTCTGAAGTAGCGGCACCGGGCTCGCTGCAGCAGGTTGCCGCCGATGGTGGCCATGTTGCGCAGCTGGGTCGAGGCACCGAGCAGAAGGGCCTCCCGGACGAACGGCAGCCGCTCTCCGACGACCGGATCGGCGGCGAGCTCCTCCATGGTCGTGAGCGCGCCGACCTGGATCGCCGAGTCGGTGTGCGTGATGCCGCCGAGGGGCAGGCGGGTGATGTCGATGAGCCGTTCGGGGTGGAGAACCCCGTCCTTCATGAGGTCCAGCTGCGTGGTGCCGCCGGCGAGGAACGACGCGTGCGGATCAGCGGTGACCACGGCCACGGCCTGGTCGGCGTCGGTGGCCCGGGCATACTCGAAGGGGTGCATGGTCAGCCTTCCGCTGTCACTTCGCGAATTGCCGCGCGAATGTTCGGGTAGGCGCCGCAGCGGCAGATGTTGCCGCTCATGAACTCGCGGATCTCTTCCTCCGAGTTCGCACGTCCCTCGGCGATGAGACAGATCGCGGACATGATCTGCCCTGGCGTGCAGTAACCGCACTGGAAGGCGTCATGCCGGGCGAAGGCTGCCTGTACGGGATGCAACTCGCCGTCGACCGACAGGGACTCCACGGTGGTGATCTCGTGCCCCTCGTACTGGGCGGCCAGCGCGAGACACGACACCACGCGCCTGCCGTCGACCATGACCGTGCAGGCCCCGCACGCGCCCTGGTCACACCCCTTCTTCGCCCCGGTCAGGCCCAGATGGTCACGCAGCGCGTCGAGCAGCGTGACCCGCGTATCGAGCCGGAGTCGGTGGAGCGTGCCGTTCACGTTGAGGGTGACATCGACCTGGGGTACTTCCGGTCGCGCCTGTCCGGCCGGCCGTGCCTCGGATTCCACATGCTTCATGGCGCCTCAATTCTGATTTCTCCGGAGGGGCTCCTGCCTGGACAAGGGAAATTCTTCAATTCCGGCCCTGCATCAGATGTCGCGTCTCAGGAATAGTTGCGATCCGCCTTGCTGTGGCAAGTATGTCGTTGCGGGAAAATGGTTGCTGTGCATCCATGCACGTGAAACCCGTTTCGCTATTTCCTCGCTCGGCGTACAAGAAAATCCAGTACCCGTCGGGACCGGCCGAGACCGACAGCGGATGCAGCGCCCCGTATCAGGGGCATCCCGTCAGGGACACCATGGATGCGAGTGCGTACGGGCGGCAGGACGCTGTCGTGCATGCCGAACGCATTCCCACCACATCCTCATCAGCGCGAGGCAAGGCCGATGATCGACGACCTCTGGCCGCCGCCACACCGTGCGTATCCACGCCGCCGCCTCGCTCTCCTTGAGTATCCGCTCCACACCCGCCGGCACGCCACCGATCCTTCGGGGATACCGACCGCTCCGACGGCCTCACCGCCGACGATCAGTGGACGCCCTCCGGCGCTGCCGACTCGGCCGGGAGCGGGGCTGGGACGGTGACTCAGACGCCTCGTGCTGCCGGGTCGCCGGTCCGCCGTTCGGGGCACCGGTCGGCACACCGGTCCCACGCAGAAACGATCCGTTAATCTGGGGCCGCCAACTGCCAGGAGCCCCGACCTCAGCCACGGCGAGCAGGGTCAGGCGCGCTGTGGCGTTCTGCAACCCCCTTCGATCGCAGGATCCGCCACCGAGTGCCTCGGCGGACGGCTGTCCGCTCGTACCGATGAGGGAAAGCGAACCGCTCGTGAGACGAACCGAACGGAACCGGATCTCTCTCGTTCCCAGACAGCTGTGGATTTCAGAGAGAACCCAGGGCCGTGTGACGTCGGCCGAACTCTTCTTCGACTTGGTGTTCGTCTTCTTCGTCACTCAGGTCACCCACACGGTGGGAACCCATCCTGGGTGGGTGGGCCTCCTCAAGGGGCTGTTCCCGATGGTCATCGTGTGGTGGATGTTCAGCGGGTTCGGATGGCTCACCAACGCGGTGAGGCCTGACGCGGTGCAGGTGCGCCTGCTGCTGACGCTTGCGATGACGGGCTTCTTCATCATGGGGCTGGACGTGCCGTACGCCTTCACGCCCGAGGGCTGGGCCTTCCCCTCGGCGTATCTGGCCGTCGTTGCCATCCATGGTCTGGTCTATCTGACGACCGATGCCCCGTCGGCGCGGCAGGCCATTCGTCGCAACATGCCGTTCAACGCCGCTGCCGGCGTCCTCATACTCGTCGCCCCGCACCTTCCGGAAGCATGGGGCTGGGTGTGCTGGGCCACCGCTGTGCCGGTCCTCTACCTCTCGCCCTTGCTGGGTCGCATTCGCGGCTTCGTCCTCGAACCACATCACTTCGTGGAGCGGCATGCGCTGCTCCTGCTGGTCGTACTGGGAGAGTCGGTGGTCGCCATCGGAATCGGCGCCCAGGGATCGACCACCCACGCGGTGAATGCCCCCTTGGCGCTGGGCGTGGCGCTGGGGATCGCCGTGGCCTCGGGCCTGTGGTGGGTGTACTTCGACGGGGACGAAGAGCGAGCCGACGAGGAGTTCGAGAAGGCCACCGAGGACCGTCGCCAAACACTCGCCTACTACGCGTTCACCAGCGCGCACCTGGTGATGCTCACCGGCATCATCCTGGTCGCGGCCGGGATCAGCGACGCCATCCACCACTTCGACGGGCACGCAAACCGGTGGTGGCTGGGCTGCGGCACAGCGGTGTTCCTCGTGGGCCACGCGATCTACCGAGGCCTGCTCGGAAGCGGACGTATCGCCGACCGCCTGATCGGGGCGATGTGCGCGGTGCCGCTGGGGGCGACAGCGTCCATCACCGGCTGGATCGGCATGACGATGGTTGCGGTCGTCCTGACGGCCATCGCCACAGTGGACCACCGCCTGGCGTCAAGGGGACCGAGTCTTCTTGAGCACTCTGAATCCGGCTGACACATCGACTGCGTCGACGACAGGCTTCACCGTCAGGAGCGCCGCGACGGGATGTGCTCACGGGCGGGCCGAAGTGGCCTCGCGCGAGAGCGGACGGCGTGAAGGCAAGCCGTCGGCACCACACGGGTTGTTGTGACCGACGGCACAGGGATGCCACGTGCCGGCGTCTGGTCAGGGCTGACCTGTGCGGACGCGGCCGAGGCCCTGGGCGTGCCGGTGAGCACCGTACGTTCCCGGCTGTCACGGGCTCGGCAGTTGCGAGGCCTGGCCGAGGAGGAGCTCGCGCGCCGCGCCTCCTCTGCCGGAACAGGTCGGGCAAGCATGCCGACAGCCGGGTCGAGGCGAGATCCCGAGCAGATGACAAAGCCGACCACCCGGCCCGCTTTCGGAACCGCTCCGGAGACGGGCCTCCTGCGGTCCACTCCACGACGACGAGTTCATGTCGCTCGGCGTAATCGGAGGAGCAGAGCCCGCGGCCGGTGTGGCGAGCTCGGCCAGGTGACGCGGCCACCTGGTGGCAGAAGGCTGCCCAACTGCCCCTGTTGCAGGCGCGCGTAGTAGTCAGCGCTCGTCCTGGCAGTTCGGCGAACTCGATATGCACATCACGTTGGACAGTATGTCCGATCGCCTTTAGGGTCTTCCATGAGGGCCGCTGAGCGCCTGGCTCTTCTGACCGATTTGAAAGTGGACTTTTCGTGACTGGTGGGGTTTCCCGTCCGACTCTGCTCCTGGTGCATGGGGCATGGCACGGCGCGTGGTGCTGGGAGAAACTGACGGCGGTGCTGGAGGCCGACGGGTGGCGGACTCGGGCGATCGATCTGCCGAGCGCCGGCGGGCGGGCCGGCATGCATGACGACGCGCAGGCGGTACTCGGGGAGCTGGAGCTCATCGACGGCCCAGTGGTGGTTGTCGCCCATTCCTACGGAGGCATACCGGTCAGCCAGGCTGCCGCCGAGGCGGGGAACGTGTCGCGCATCGTCTATCTGACGGCATTTCAACTCGATGTCGGTGAGAGCCTCCTGGGCTTCGCCGGCGCGCCTGTTCCGCCGGAGCCGGGCGATTTCGAGCCCATGCCGAACGATCCGATCGCGATGTTCTACGGTGACGCGCCTCGGTCCGAGGCCGAGGAGGCCGCCAAGCGGCTGGTGCCGCAGAGCACGAAGTCCTTCTGGGACGTCCTGACCAAGGCGGCGTGGCACACCGTCCCGTCGACGTACATCATCTGCGAGGGCGACCAGGCACTGCCTGCACAAGCCCAGCAAGTACTGGCGGAAAGGTCCGGCGCGGTCCACCGGATCGCGGGCGACCACTCGCCGTTCCTGTCGAAGCCGGCGGAACTCGCGGCTCTCCTGGCGAAGGTCGCACTCGACCTGGGCTGAGCCCGGCCTCGACCTCGACCCGGCCTGAGCCCGGCCTCGACCTGGCCTGAGACCGGCCTCGACCTCGGCCTCGGCCTCGGCCTCACACCAGCACCACCCCAGTTTGATCACCGGGCAGCGTCCGGCTGTCGCGTCCGCGCATGCCCTGGACAGGCGTGCAAGGAAGGGCGGCCCTGCCCAGCAGATAACCACACAAAAGGAGAACATCCGTGAACACCAACAGCCGCCAGGACGACGCCGGTGCGTTGTCCAGGGAAGGCATCAGGGCCGAGCTGGTGGCGCGGGCCGTCGCTCTGCAGCCGCTGCTGCGGGACCAGGCGGCGCGCGGCGAGTCGGATCGCGTCGTGCCGGTGGAGGTCGTCGACGCCCTGGCCGAGGCGGGCGTCTTCCGGCTGCTGACCCCCCGGCGGTACGGCGGTTGTGAGACCGACCTGCGGACCTTGACCGAAGTATCCGAGGCCCTCGGGGAAGGCGACGGTTCGGCGGCCTGGGTCGGGTCGATCATCGCGGTGACCAACTGGCTGGCGTGCCTCTTCCCGGACAAGGCCCAGGAGGAGGTCTTCGGTGCCGATCCGGATGCGCGCGTGACCGGTGTAGCGGCGCCGATGGGCATGGGGGAGCGGGTGCCGGGCGGCTGGCGCGTCAGCGGCAAATGGTCGTACAACTCCGGTGCGCCCTATGCGACTTGGGCCGCGGTCGGTGCACTGCTTAAGGACGACAGCGGAGCAGTGGTGGACCAGGCACTCGTCCTGGTCCCCGCCTCCGAGCTGACCGTCGAGGACACGTGGCACACCGCGGGCATGAAAGCGACCGCCAGCAACACCCTGATCGGGCAGGACGTGTTCGTTCCCGAGCACCGTGTGCTGTCGGTTCCCGCGGCCGCGGAGGGGGCCTACCCCCGCGCGTCCCGGGACGAGGCGCTGTACGCCTCGACATTCGGGCCGATGCTGCTGCTGTGCCTGGTCGGACCCCTGCTCGGACTGGGGAAGGCGGCACTGGACGTGGTGGTGAAGGGAGCCGGGCAGAAGCCGTTGTCGTTCACCGTCCACAGCCGGCAGGCCGACTCGGTGGGCGTCCAGATACAGCTGGCCGAGGCTGCGCTGAAGCTGGAGACGGCCCGCCTGCACACCTACCGAGCCGTCGACGAGGTCGATCAGGCCGCCGCCTCCGGCGGTCCCCTGGACTATGCCGCGCGTACGCACGTCAGGGCCCGGGCCGGCTTCGCCGCACAGCAGGTACTCGACGCGATCAGCACGCTCCTGAACGTGCACGGCGCGTCCTCGTTCGCCGACGCCGCCCCTCTCCAGCGCATCTGGCGTGACGCCAACGTCGCGGCGCGCCACGCCGGCCTGGTCCCGGCGGTCGGCCTTGAGGTCTACGGCAAGGCCCTCCTCGGCATCAGCGAGCGCGTGAGCCTGATGCTCTGAACCCGAACCGCGGGCACACCGTACGGCGACCTCGCAGCACTCCGTACGGTGTGCCCCTTCCGTTCGGTTCTTCGGGATGCCTGTACGGCATCCACCACCCGACGACCTTCCCGCCCGGCCGACCTGCGGGCCCCACTGGAAGTGACGATCCCTGCCGGTGCTCGGGCGTGCCTCGAACGCCCCCGTCTCCTCCACCAAGCCCAGCTGTGCAGACGGGGCGGACCAGATCCAGTGGAGTGATCATGCAACGCGCACGCCGTTTCCATGCCCCCGTCGTTCTGCCCGCGGATGCGCGATGCTCGGTAGTCCGAGACGGTGTCGTCGACTTACAGGACGACGGGCACATCACGTATTGCGGGCCTCGTGCCGACGCACCCCCGGCCGACATGACGCCCGTGACTCGGCTCTCCGGAATACTGATGCCCGGCCTCGTCAACGCACACGCGCACAGCGCCATGACACCCCTGCGCGGCGCGGGCGGAGACCTCCCGCTGCTGTCCTGGCTGAACGACGTCATCTGGCCCGCGGAAGCCCGCATGCGTCCGGCGGACGCCTACGCGGGCATGCTGCTCGGCTGTGTCGAGATGCTTCAGCACGGAATCACGACCAGTGCCGAGATGTACCTGCACGGCGAGTCGGTGGTGAACGCGGCACTCACCGCAGGCAGCCGCATACTCCTCGCCCCCGCCTATTTCGATCTGCCCGGTGCAGGATGGCAAAGTGCCCTGACCGCGATCGACAAGTGGATAGACGAGGACGGCCTGAGGTTCGGTCCCGGCGGCCGTGTCGAGTTGTGCTACGGCCCGCACTCCGCCTACACCCTCCCTGCGGAGGCCCTGCGGGCCACGGCCGAGTCGGCCGCCGCCCGGGGAGCCCTCGTACACATCCACGTCGCCGAGTCCCCGGCGGAGGACCAGAACCAGCGCGCCGCACACGGATCCGTCCCCCAACTGCTCGCTGAGGTCGGACTCCTGGACGGGCGCCTGCTGGCGGCTCACGCCGTCCATCTCTCCGACCACGACGTCCGGCTTCTCGCCGACCACGGTGCCGGAGTCGCCCACTGCCCCGGATCCAACGCCAAGCTCGCCTCAGGCATCGCCGGGCTCACCGCCCTGCGGGCGGGCTCCGTCGCAGTGGGCCTGGGCACGGACGGTCCGGCAAGCAACGACGACCTCGACCTGTGGGAGGAAATGCGGCTCGCCATGATGCTGGCCCGCGCGACGACCGGGGATCCCTTCGCCCTGACCGCCAAGGACGCGCTGCTGATGGCGACTCGCGGCGGAGCCGCCGCGGTGGGGCGCCAGGACATCGGCACGCTCAGCCCCGGCACGTGGGCCGACATGATTCACATCGGCGTGGACGGACCGCATTTCGCCGCGGGACTCGATGTCCCCGACGAGCAGTTGCTCGCCAATCTGGTGTGGGCCGCAGGTTCCCGAGCAGTGCGCGACGTCTGGGTCGCCGGCGAACAGGTGGTCGCCGACGGGGAGCCCCTGCGCGTCGACCGCGTCGCCGCCCAGCGGGCGGTGGCCGCGGCGGCGGTTCACATGCTGCAGGTCGAGCCGTAGGGAAAGGAGTTGGCCCCCTCGCCGCACTGCTCTTCGCCCCCCTGTGATGCGGGTTGCACCCATACGAAGGTCGGGGAGCAGAGAGTCGCACTCTCTGCTCCCCGACCAGGTGCGGGCCCAGGGTCCCCCCGCTGATGCGCTACGCCCCGTCCTTGGATTCTCTCGCCGCAGGTGCTTCCTCAGGACGGCGGGGCGGTCCTGCCGGCTCCGTCGACCGGGCGGGGAGTTCGGTGGCAGCCCAGCCCGCCAGGAAGGTCAGGGCCTGTGCGCTCGGCGAGTGCGGTTCCGCCGTGTAGACGAGCAGGCTCTGGTCCGCGGAGCCCCGCACATCCAGCACCTGGAAGTCCAGGCTCAGTTCCCCGGCGACCGCGTGGACGAACTCCTTGCGGCCAGGCCGCTGGGACCGCACTCTGTGGTCGGACCACCATCGGCGGAAGTCGGGGTCCTTCAAGGAGAGTTCCCCGACGAGCCGCGCGAGCTCGGGATCGTTCGGGTAGCGGCCGGCATCCATACGGAGATAGGCCACACACTCCTGGGCGACTCTCTCCCAGTTCGCATACAGCCCACGGACCTCGGGGTCGAGGAAGGTGAGCCATATGTGGTTGCGCCGCTTGGCCGGCAGCCTGGAGTAGTCGGTGAACAGCGCGGCGCTCAGGCTGTTCCACGCCAGGATGTCCATGCGACGGCCGAGCACGAGCGCCGGGACGTTCACCATGCTGTCCAGAAGGACCTGTGTCGCCTGCGAGACCTGCTGGTTTCTCGGTGCGGCCGGCTTCGCCGGGCCGGAGATGCCCGCCTCCGCCGCGCACCGCAGCAGGTACTCCTCCTCGTCGGGGCGCAGCTCAAGCGCCCTGGCCAGGGCCGTGAGGATGGCGGGCGAAGCCGACTTCACGCGGCCTTGTTCCAGCCTCACGATGTAGTCCACGCTGACGCCCGCCAGCGACGCGAGTTCCTCACGCCGCAGTCCTGGCACTCGGCGGTGCCCGCTCGTGGGCAGCCCCATCTGCTCCGCAGTGACCCGGGCGCGGCATGCGCGCAGGAATTCACCGAGTTCTGTCACGGCAGTCTCCTTCTCGTTCGACCCCTGCGCGTCATACGGCGGGTCAGATGCTGACCGTCACGTCGTCGTGATCGGTGGACAGGGCCAGTTCCCGCCAGGTGTCGGTCTCCTCGCGAAGCTGAGCGATCTTACGATCCATGGCCGCGGCGCAGTCGCTGCCGAGCTGGGCGCGCAGCGGCGGGTTGGCGGCGTCGGCGAGGGCGAGGATGGCCGTGGCTCCCTTGACGGGGTCACCGGGCTGGGCACGGTTGAGTCCGGGGACGGCCTGACGCACGGCGCCGGCGGTGTCGGCGTAGTCGGAGATGAGCCGGCCCTCCGTGTGCAGGCTGGTGGCGTCGAGGAAGTCGGTGCGGAAGTATCCCGGCTCCACGATCGTGACGTGGATCCCCAGCGGCGCCAGTTCGGTGCGCATGGCCTCGGAGAGGCCCTCCACGGCGAACTTGGTGGAGCAGTAGACGCCGAAGCCCGCCGCGCTCGCGAAGCCTCCGATGGAGCTCAGGTTGAGAACGTGGCCCGACCGCTGCCGGCGCATGACCGGCAGCACGGCGCGGGTGACGTTGGCCAGACCGAAGACGTTGGTGTCGTAGACCGAGCGGAACGCCGCGTCGGAGGTCTCCTCCACCGCCCCCAGCACGCCGCGGCCCGCGTTGTTGACCAGGACGTCGATCGTCCCGAACTTCTCGACGGCCGCCTCTACGGCTTCGCGGGCCTGCGCCTCGTCGGTGACGTCGAGGGCGACAGCGAGCAGGCTGTCCTCGTACGGGGAGAGCGCGTCCCGTACCTGCTCAGGCTTGCGGGCCGTCGCCACGACCTTGTCGCCCCGCTCCAGTGCCTGGCGTGCGATCTCCAGGCCGAAACCGCGGGACGCACCAGTGATGAACCAAGTGGTCATGCCACTACCTCTCATTTGTTCGATGTTAGAAAAATCAGGCCAGATGCAGCGAATTTTCGTATGCGCTGCGATGGAGCAGCACTTACTGCTCTCTGTGGCCGGCAACGGCCCTTCCCGGCTGGGATGCGGGCCGACCCCGGCGGACAGCGCTGGCGCCCGCCACCATGGCGAGCAGAGCCACCAGCAGCCCGAACCCCGAGAAGGCGGCGGCGACGCCGAACCGGGAAGCGGCGGCGCCCAGGGCGACCACCGGCACACTCACCGCCAGGTAGGCCAGGGCGAAGAACCCCGGCAGGAGCTGGGGGTGGCCCCCGGCGATCACCGCCGCCGTCACGGTGCTTGTGGAGCCCATGAACGACAGGCCGAAGCCCGCGCCGGTGATCGCCGCACCGGAGAAGAACAGCAGGGCGTGAGCCGTGTCGAACCCGACCACGGACACCCCGACCCCGGCCACCAGGAGCGCGCACCCCGTCACCGACGCTGCCCGGTCGCCCAGCCTTCGCAGCAGCATCGGAGCGATGCCGCCGCACCCCTGCACCACAAGGATGACCAGCGAGGACATCGCCCTGTCACTGGTGTGCAGCAGGCCGGCGACCAGGTCGACCCCCAGTGCCAGGTACATGCCCACGACCGCCCAGCCGGCTATCACCATGGGGGCCACCCGGAGCAGGATCCCGCGTGGCTCGGCACCCATCCGCAGCCCCCGGGGGCGCCAGGGCCTTAGCCGTTCCGGCACGATCTGCCAGGCGGGAATGGCCCGCACCAGGGCGAGACCGCCGAGGGACAGGACGGTCAGCACGACGAACGGGGTGACCAGCGGCGCGGGAGCGAACTGGACGGCGAGGCCGGAGAACACCGCACCCAGCGCGATGCCTGTCGAGGTCGCCGCGCTGTTGGACGCCGCCGCGGCCCGGTGACTGCGGTCCCGGTGAAGGTCGGCCAGTGCCGAGCCCGCGCTGCTGGTGAGCAACCCGACCGCGACGCCCTGGATCAGGCGAGCCAGGCACAGCGCCCAGGCTCCCGTGGCCAGGAGGAATGCGAGGAAGCTGACGACGATGGTGGCCAGTGCCACCACGATCGTCCGTTGGGTGCCCAGGTGCTCGGCCAGGCCTCCGGCGAGAAGGAGGGTCAGGACCGCGCCGAGGGCGTAGCAGGCGTAGATGATCGTCGACGTGGCCGTGCCGAAGTGCCATTGCTGCTGGTAGAGCCCATACAGCGGAGACGGTGCGCTGCTGGCGGCCATGACCACGAAGACGACGCCGACCACGGTTCGAAAGTGCCAGGGGCGGTGCGACCGGTGGTGCTGGGTGGTGTGCCGGCGCCCTCGGGTCTCGAGGGCGGCCGACTTGCCGACGTTCATGTTCTTGCCATCTCCGGTGGGAATCCAGCGTCGGCCGTCAGCGGCCGAGGACGACCTTGGTCTCCAGGTATTCCTGCATGCCGTCGGGGCCCCATTCGCGACCGTTGCCCGACTCCTTGTAGCCACCCCAGGGAGCGGTCCAGTCGAACTCCGCGTCGTTGATGATCACGTAGCCCGCTTCGATGCGGGATGCGACCTCTGCGGCGTCCGCGAGATCCCTGCCGGTGACGTAACCGGCGAGGCCGTACCGGGTGTCGTTGGCGATCTCGACAGCCTCGTCCACCGTGTCGTAGGTGATGATCGACATCACCGGGCCGAAGATCTCCTCCTGCGCAATGGCCATGTCGTTGGTGACCCCGGTGAACACCGTCGGCTTGACGAAGTGCCCGTTCTCCAGGCCATCCGGCTTGCCCAGGCCTCCGGTGACCAGCCGGGCCCCCTCGTCCAGGCCGGACTGGATATAGCCCTGGACGGTCCGCCACTGCTCGCCGGAGATCAGCGGGCCCATGTCGGTGCCCTCCGCGCGCGGGTCGCCGATCCTGAGCGCCTCCACCCGCGGGAGCAGCACCGACAGGAACTCCTCCAGCCGCTCGCGCGGCACCAGGGTCCGGCTCGGCGCGCTGCAGATCTGGCCGGTGTTGCCCATCAGCCAGGTGAGCACCGTGTCGACCGCGACGTCCAGGTCCGCATCCTGCATGATCACCTGCGGCGACTTGCCGCCGAGCTCGGTGGCGACGCGCTTGGCATTCTTGGCCGCGGCGGCGTTCACCTGGAGCGCGGCCTCACCCGAGCCGGTGAAGGACACGACGGCGACGTCGGGGTGCGAGGCAAGCGCGTTTCCGATCACCGAGCCGCGGCCGGTGACGAGGTTGAAGACACCGGCGGGGACCCCGGCGGCCTCCAGGATCTCGGCCAGGACGACAGCCGAGTACGAAGCCAGCTGGGCCGGCTTGAGGACGACGGTGCAGCCGGCCGCCAGCGCCGAGGCGGTCTTGCCGGCCGGCTGGAGGGCGGGGAAGTTCCACGGAGTGATCAGAGCCGCCACGCCGATGGCTTCCTTGCGGATGTGGGTGGTGCCACGGTCTTCGGTGAACGCGAACGTCTTGAGCACCTGGGCGGCGGCCCGGAACTGGATCAGCCCGGCGGCAACGTGCATGGCTCGGGACAGCGGCAGCGGACAGCCCAGCTCGGCGGTGACCGCCCGGGCCATGTCCTCGCCGCGCCGCTCGTACTCGTCGGCGATCCGCTCCAGCAGCTCGATACGCTCCTCGCGGGTGGTCCGGGACCACGAGGGGAACGCCCGGCCGGCCGCGGCGACCGCCAGCTCGACGTCGGCCCTGCCGCCGAGCGCCACCCGGCCCGACACCTCGCCAGTGGCAGGGTCCGTCAGATCGGTGACTCCGCCATCGAGGGGCTCGCGCCAGACGCCGTCGATGTACAGCTTGGTGTAGTCACGCATGGTGTGTCTCCGTCAGATGTGCAATTCGTCGCCACAAGGGCAGTCATGTGGCGGGGGCGGCCTTTCGTGTGCGAAGGCGCCTTGTGGAATCCATCGTGCTGACAGAGAGCCCTGGCATACAGGGAGGCCTTTTCCTGGGCATCGGTCCCTGGGAAAGCCAGTACCAGGCACGCCGAGCAGGCTGGACGAACCATCGAGAGCAGGGCCGACGATGTGGCTCGATGAGGGCCCGAACGACCGGTCGCGAACCGTGCCGGTGAGTCCCGACGGGACAGTGCCCCGACCGTGCCGTGCCTCGACGAAAAGCAGGGGCACTTGCCGGGTCAGCTCACGAACTTCGGGATGCTCGTCACGTCACTGACCTGGCCCGCGAGAGCGGCAGTGCTTCCCTCCTCGCGTTCCCGCCTTGTGGAACGCCCGGTGAACCGCAGCTTGGAACGCCCGGCAGTAGGCATGCACTGGCAGTGGGAAGGCCCCCCGGGTGAAAGCGGGCACGAGCCGTGGTGATCACGGAGTTCTCTACGCTCAGTGATCACCACGGCTCGTGCGGCTTCCGGTTCTCGCGGATCTTGACGTTCATCGCACCCGTTGAGCTGGGGTGTTGCAACGACCACGAGAACTCAAGGACGGCGGTTTCCGTCGGTGATTGCGACGTCCGGAAGGAGTCCCGCCGGTGCCCAAGTACGCCCCGAAGAAGCTGCCTCTGTCCGTGCGCGCTCAGGCCCCGGTCAGCTTGCGGCGATCAGAGAGTGTCGGGAGGTGACCCGTCACTCCTCCGTCGACGTGCAGCACCTGACCTGTGATGAACTTGGACTCATCCGATGCGAGAAACACGACCGCGCTGGCGACGTCAGCTGGATCTCCGACGACAGTGTTGAGCATCTGGGAATCACGGACCATGTTTGTCGGTGCCGCCTCCTCCAGTCGGTGCGAGTCGGCGGGCGCTCCCGGTCGGGCAGGCGGCGGTATCAGCCCCGGAGCGATAGCGTTACTGCGGATTCCGAGGTGTCCGAAAGAAGTGGCGATCGATTTGGTCATGTACTCGATCGCCGCCTTGCTCGTGCCGTAGGCGAACAGCGCGAGGTCTCCGCCGGCAGCCTCGACCGATGAGCTGTTGATGATCGATCCACCGCCGGATTCGGTCATCACGGGGATGGCGTACTTGCTGCCGAGTACGACGCTGACCGCGTCCACCTCGAAGGTCCGCATCAGGTAGTCGCGGCTGATGCCAAGCACGTCAGTGTCCTGGAGTATCCAGTCGGCGCTGACAAGCCCGGCGTTGTTCCACAGCACGTCGAGTCTTCCGTAGGTGTCCTTGGCGAGTTCCACGACACCTGCCATGTCCTTCTCGACACTGACGTCACCGACGTACGGCGTGACGTCGAAGCCCTGCTCCGTGAGCTCCTTCGCCCGCTCGTGGACCGTTGGAGACAGGTCCATCATCACCACGCGCGCGCCTTCGGCCGCCATGGCTCGCACTCCTGCAAGCCCCAGGACGCCGGCCGCACCGGTAGTGATCGCCACCTTGCCTTGCATGCGCTTCATTGAGCACTCCCCTCATATGAGGTTGTCGGGATTTCATCACGATGTGGAGACCTGCATGGCGCCTTGTGTGCTGTGCGCTGTGCGCCGGGTGCCGCCCGGTCGTTCCGCGGCGGCCATGTCCGCTTCGGCGAACCGTGTGACAAGGGCCGGCTGCCCTGCCACCGTCTCAGTCGTCGTGCTGTGCGTATCCGTGGCCCAGGGCCCTCATGCATCGCTGAAGTCGGTGCTCCGGCTGAGCTTCTCCCAGGCGTCACGCTCGGCCTGCATCTGGCGGGCATCTGCGTCGAGGCGGTCCAGGGTGTCGTTGCCGAACGGCAGCCGCAGCGGGGTCTTCTCGTCCGCCAGGGCGGTGAGGATCGCGGAGGCGATCTTCACGGGGTTGCCGGGCTGCCTGCCGTCGAACTCCTTCACGTGTGCCCACAGTGCGCCGACTGTGGCCTCGTAGTCGGCAATGCGGGTGGACTCGGTGAGGGATGCCCCGGCGAAGTTGGTTCGCGTGCCCCCCGGCTGGGCGATGAGCACCTTGATGCCCAGCGGGGCCACCTCCTGGGCGAGGGCGATCGAGAAGCCCTCCAAGCCGAACTTGCCGGCCGAGTAGGCCGACATGCCCGGCACCGAGGTCTGCCCAGCGAGGCTGCTGACCTGGACGATTGCGCCGCTGCGCTGTTTGCGCAGGTGCGGCAGCACTGCCCGGGTCAGCGCGGCCGGGCCGAAGAAGTGGAGCTCCATGAGCGACCGTAGTTCGGCCTCAGTCGTCTCCTCGACGGCACCGAAATGACCCCGTCCCGCGGCATTGACGAGCACGTCGATGCGCCCGTGCTGCTTCACCACGTCGTCGACCACGGCGCTGATGCGCACCGGGTCCGTCACGTCCAGCTCCACCGCCTGTGCGCGCTCCGGGTAAGCGGAAACGAGTTCCCCGGCACCCTCCGTGCGGCGAACGGCCAGCACCACCGTGTCACCGGCGCCCAGGGCCGCCCGCGAGATCTCACGGCCAAGGCCGGAAGCCGCCCCGGTGACCAACCAGATTCGTCCCATGACGATGGTCCTCTCTCAACAATTGAAGGGGTGGCGTGGTGTGCGCATCCCGGATGAGACGCGTGACCAACTCGCCGTGAAGTTCGCGGTGTTGCTTCCGCATCTGGACGAGCGGCAGCGACGGCTGTTGATGGCTGCGGAGGCCCGGAGCCTGGGGCACGGCGGTGTCCGAGCCGTGGCACAGGCCGCTGCGGTCAGCGAGACGACGGTCCGCAAAGGCGTGTTCGAACTCGAAGCCGGTGAGGAGTCTTTGGGGCGGGTGCGGCGTCCGGGCGAGCCGAAAACGGGTCCGCTGGACAGGAGCCCAGACACGCGAGTGGTGCAGGGCACCACGCTGTCCGCGACGTCATCATCGGGGACAGCGTGGTGAGCCGGTCAGGCGGCGAAGCCGGCCTTCAGAGTGGCCGCGATCTGGACCACCCGCTCCGCCTGGTGACGAGCGGAGTTGCGGGTCGCCTCGCCGATGGGGTTCTCGCCCTGCGCGCTCACGTGGGAGGTGCCGTAGGGGTTGCCGTCGACGAACTTGACGCCCGGGTCGGTATAACCCGGAGAGACGATCAGGCCGCCGAAGTGGTGGATCGAGTTGTACAGGGCAAGGAGGGTGGACTCCAGGCCGCCGTGGGCAGTGGTAGCGCTGGTGAAGCCGCTATAGACCTTGTTGGCCAACTTGCCCTGTGCCCAGAGGCCGCCGAGCATGTCGATGAACTGCTTGAGCTGCGAGGAGACGTTGCCGAAGCGGGTCGGGGAGCCGAAGATCACGGCGTCCGCCCACTCAACGTCGGCGGGGGTGGCCACCGGGATACCGGCGCTGGCGGCGGCGTGGGCGGCCCAGGCCTCATTGGAGGCGATAGCGGCCTCGGGGGCGAGTTCGGCGACCTTGAGCAGGCGGACCTCGGCACCCGCCTTCTGCGCGGCTTCGCCGATTTCCTTGGCGATCTCAGCGGAGAAGCCGGTGGAGGAGTAATAGATGACCGCGACCTTGACGGGGGTGGACACAGTTGCACTCCGACTGTTGAAGGTGATGGTGAGTTGGGCTTGCGGCTGCCCGGGGTGATACATCATGAATGATGCGTCACCCATCTAGAAAAAGCAAAGGTGCACTTTCGGAGCAGCCAACGCGTTGTTGAAGCGATCAGATGCCCGGGACTTGTGGGATCCAGCACGATGATGACCCTGTCGTGACCTGGGAAGATGCTCATCTGCCGTCAATGCAGCACGGTGACTGCATCATCTACACGTCCTACGGGGCCACCCTCACCAGAGGGTGACACATCAGCGCATACGGCGCCCAAGGGGTCCGTCACGCGGACATGACTCGCCCATCAAGGTGATACATCACTCTTCGAGGCGCGTCGCACTTTTCCCGACGCGATCGCTCCGCACCACCTCGACGCGCTGGCAGCCCTGTCCGAAGCAGTACTGGCACGCGTCCGAGGGCTCGAAGCCACGGAGTCCTCTCCTGCGAGGCGATGTTGAGCGCTGGATTGCCGCCAAGAGACCTTGACGAACGCCATCATCACGCCGAGACGGACGGTGAAGACACCTGGCTGGGATGAGATGTCACCCAGCCCCACGCACACCCGATCGTCAGGGAAGCAGCAACGGGTAGCTCGCGGCAGGACAGAACTGTCGCCGGCTCTCGCTACGCACCCGGAGTGAACTGGCACACTATGCGCACACCTATGGGCCACGAAGGGTGCTTCCGCTCCTGACGGCACCAGCGAAGGCGGTGTCTCAACGGATGGTCTTCACCGCCTGAAGTAAGATCACGCGGCTATCGAATTTGGGAGGCACATCATCCAAATGAGTAAACTGCAGACATGACTGCATTCGACGCGTTGAGCGAGCGTGAGCGCCGTGCCTGGTACGGCTTCCTCGGCATGCAGGAAGACCTCCGCCGCCATCTGAACCGGCAGCTGCTTCGAGACTCTGGCCTTTCGCTGGCGGACTTTTCCGTGCTGAGCGGCCTGTCAAATCAGCCGGACGGCTCTCTTCGGATCTTCGAGCTGCGTGAGCTCTTGCGCTGGGAGAAGACGCGCCTCACCCATCAGATCTCAAGGATGATCTCGCGAGGGCTGCTCGAACGGCGCCCTTGTGCTGAGGACAACCGCGGCAGCCACGTCACCCTGACCGAGGAAGGGCGCGCTGTCATCGACAAGGCAGCCCCACTGCATATCGCCGATGTGCGCCGCACGTTCCTCGACGCTGTCAGCCCTCGGCAGCTGGACACACTCGCAGCCCTGTCCGAAGCTGTGCTGGAGAGCATCGAGGAAAACGAGCCCGCAGAGGACTGAAGCAGCGTCTGTGACGGCTTGTCATCGACGCGTCAACGGCGAGGTGAGACAGTCGGCGTTGTCCCCACGCGCGGCGGAAGACAGCTCGGTCGACCGATTGCATCGGTTGCTGAAGCTTTCGGCTCGGGGTGACGCCTTGACGGCGTCATGGTCAGTCCGGTCTCCGCAATGAACCCGTCGAGCGGGTCGGGCTGACGCCCGCGTCGGCCAGGGCCTCGACGACCTCCATCGGCAGGACTCGGCCCGACTTGGCGCGCGCCGCCTGGTCCCGCAGCAGCGGCAGGGTGGTGGGCCGGCCGACGAGTTCGGCCCTGATCCCGTCCCTGGACGGCGCGCCCGTCTCGTCCTGACCGTCGTTGTTGTTCGCTGTTCCGCGAGTTGGCCCATCGAGCCAAGGGGCACTGAACCCGGCGAACCCGACCGTCGCGCACTTCGCGGTCGATTGCGTGACTCGACCTGCTGCGGCCGAAGACACGCGTCCATGCTGCCCGCGCGGAATAGTTGAACTTTCAGCACAACATGGTACGTTGAGACCGGCGCTGAAATTTCAACCATCTCAGAGGGGGACGATCTTGCCTGCTCGCCTGCGAGG
Organism: Streptomyces albiflavescens; assembly: GCF_014645835.1. Taxonomy (GTDB): domain Bacteria; phylum Actinomycetota; class Actinomycetes; order Streptomycetales; family Streptomycetaceae; genus Streptomyces; species Streptomyces albiflavescens. The sequence continues at coordinate 438,318 of NZ_BMMM01000004.1, read as the reverse complement.
CAAGGTGGTGATCACTACAGGTGCGGCCAGCGGCTTAGGACGGGCAGGAGAGAGGGTCACGGCGGCCGACGGTGCGGGTGTCGTGATGATGGACCTGTCACCGACTGTCTACGACAAGGCTGAACAACTGGCGGACGACGGCTTCGACGTCATGCCGTTTCTCAGTGACGCCACTGTCGAGAAGGACATGGCAGGTGTCGTAACGCCGGCCAAGGACACCTACGGAAAGCCCGACGTGCTGTGGAACAATGCCGTGTTGGTGTGGGCCGACTGGATCCTTCAGGGGCAGCGACTTCCTCGGAAGCAAGTACGCCGTCCCCGTGATGGCCAAATACAGCGGCGGATCGATCAGCAACACGTCGTCGATACGGGCTGCAGGCGGCGACCTCGCACTGGTCGCCTTCGGCACGAGCAAGGCGGCGGTCGAAAACTGACGAAGCCCATTGCCACCGAGTTCGGATATCTCGGGATGCGCAGCAACGCAATCGTTCCCGGTCTGATACCGCCGCCGGCCGCAACGGGAGCACCCAGCGAGTCGCATCGCCTGAAAGAGGCGGGGCCGACGCTGATGGTGCTGAACTCCCAGATGCTCAACGCTGTCGCAGACCGAGCGGACATCGCCAACGCGGTGGTGTTTCTCGTCGATTCAGGGGAATCCGATGGTCACTCCCCACCTTGAGCGCCTATGCGCGCCGCGGGCGTCTATACAAGCGGCAACGTGAGCCCTCTGCACGACTGCACGTCCGCCGCTACCTACTACGTGCTACTGAGTGCCGGGTCGCGAGACTGCTGGCCGACGCCGCCCCTTGCCAAGGTCAGCTGGGGGTCGCAGGACGATCCCAGGCAGCGGCCCTGCCGCCGAGGCCGTCCACCGCCATGGTGGATGTCGTGCGGACGAAATCCGCCCGAGGGCCTATTCGTTTCCATCAGGAATTGGAGCTTTGCATCATGACGTTCAATTTAGCCGTACCGGACAAGAACGACCCGGTGTGGACCTCCGCCGACGGCTTCGTTGTGCGTAGCGACGAGGGGATCATCCGTCTGACCGGCGAGGAACGGTTCTCCGTGAAGGTGACGGGAGCTCAGACCAATGGCAACCTCGGCGTCATGGAGGGCATCGTCGCACCGCAGTTCGGCAACGTGCCGCATACGCACAACCAGGAGGATGAGGCCTTCCTCATCCTGTCAGGCCAGTTCCGGTTCATCAACGGGGACCAGACCTTCGAGGCGAGTGCGGGCGACTTCGTGTACATCCCCCGCGGCACGCGTCACGGCTTCAAGAACATCCTCGACGTGCCCTCGAAGATGATGGTGTTCTACACCCCGGCCGGATCGGAGCAATTCTTCGTGGATCACGGCATGCGCGAGGACAATTATGATCCGCAGGACTGGGCGAACCGGCTGAGGAACGACACCGCGCTCCAGAAGGCAATTTCCGGCATGAACATGACTCTCCTCCCGCGCGAGGACGACTGGGCCTGAGCGCCCGCGCCACCGACTTCCATGACGTGTGACACCGCCTGTCACCACTCGGCAATGGTGATCACAGAGCGTCTTTTGACGGTGCGTACCGGAACGGCGATTGGGCAGGGGCGGCCCGGCCTGGAGCCCGGCCGGTGACGTCAGCCCGGGAAGGACGGGTCCGGCAGGAACGGCGCGGGGGACGCGCCACGACCGGCGCCGAGCGGCTCGCGCACGGCACGTATGGAGCCAGAGACCAGCCGGAAAAATCCTCCGATTAGGTTGGAGAATATGTTCGCATGATCGAGAAGCGAGGAAAGTGATGAATGAGACCATCGAAGCGCGCGTCCAGAAACTTGAGGACATCGAGGCGCTCAGGCGGCTGAAAGCCGACTACACCTGGTTCCTGGACCACAAGCAGTGGGACGAGTGGAAGCGGTGCTTCTCGTCTGACTTCGTCTTCGAGGTTGCAGGGAACAGACTTCCGCTCGACGAGTTCGTCGCCTTCGTCTCCCGGAACCTTCAGCCCTTGATCACCTCGCATCAACTGCACCAGTTCAAGGTCGAGTTCGCCAGCGCGACCGCCGCCAGCGGCGTCTGGTGGCTGCGAGATCACCTCTCTCATCCGGGCAACGGCAGCGAGTTCCGTGGGCGGGCCTATTATCACGAGACATACGTCAAGGAATCCGATGGCTGGAAGATCTCCGGTTCTGTTCTCGAATACGTCAGCAGCGAGGGCTACGTATTCACCACCGGCCCCGATAACGGCATGGCTGTCGGGCTCACGCTGCCGCCCCTCCCGTGACGCAAAGCTGATGCCTCATCACAGACTCCTGGCGCTATGCTCCCCCGGGGCCCCGATTCCGTAAACGCGGTCGGCTCCCTCTGGACAAGTACGTCAACAAGACCATTAACTTTTGTCCACTGCTTGTGAGTTCAAGTCCGCAGGACCTACGGACGAAATCCCTCTGGCCTGCTATGCAGCGTCCGAGTCGGCTTCGGCTGACGCGGACGCTGTTTCGGTTCCGGGCCGGTGCGTAAGCCAATGTGTCCGTGGCCTGTGGATCGGATGCCGGTGAGCGTTCGTTTGCTGTCCCACGTCCTGACATCGCTTCGTCCGACGTGACCCATCAACTCTCCCTGGTGTCCGAGTCCGAGCGGACAACCGGAGCCGCCTCATAGAGGTCATGCCCTGCCACCGTCAGGGCATTGATCGACCGCGTCGGCGGTCACCCAGCCGAACGGAATCTCTGGCCGCCAGAGCACGTTCGACCATGCGGCGAGCGAGGGCAGGTTTCGTGGCGAACTTGCACGACCAGCAGACCGCCGTCCGCGTCCTCCAACTCGTGCCTCATTCGCGTCTGGATGCGCCGGACTCCGGCTGCGCAGTGCAGTGTTGGGCCGGCACATCACGCGCGGGCTCTGATGTGCTGAGCAGGAGGTGAATCCGGCCGGGCGGGATGACCCTCCGCTCAAGGGGAACCCCACCCGGCCGGGTGCGCCGCTCCCGTCCCCACGGTGCGGCGCGGGCAGGCCACCGTCCAGTCGTTCCGTGGACGGCGGCTTGGCTCTCGAAGTACGAATGGGGGCCGCATCGCCTGAGTTGGGTGCCTCAGGACGACGGGGAGTGCGTCAGCGCCGGCGGGAACGGGGTGCCGGTGAGTTCCTCGGACATCGTCCACACGCGCTTGGCGGCTTCGGGGTCGCCGGCTGCGGGCGTTCGGCACATCCGGTACACCGACCGGCTCACCGACATCGGTGCCTCCGCGTCCGTCGGCTCCGTCACGGACTCGTATGACGACGCCATGGCCGAGGCATTGAACGACACCTTCAAGGCCGAACTGATCGAAATGCAGGGCCCCTGGAAGGACGTTGACCAGGTCGAACGGGCGATCTTCCAGTGGGTCACGTGGCACAACGAGGAACGGCTCCACTCCGCGCTCGACTACGTACCGCCTGCCGAGTACGAACGAAACTTCTGGCGAAGCCAGGAGCCGGCCCTGCAGTCCGCCTGAACCAATCAAAAACGGACTCTACGAAACTCGGAGCAGCTCAAGCTGATCCGTAGACCCGCCGAGCGTGGCGGGCGTAGGCCTTCGGGCCGAGGACAGGCATGATCAGCCGGGGAACGAGAGGCGCCGTCGAAAGCATCAGCTTGACGACGTCAGGATCGGCGAGCGAGGCGAGCATGCCGAACACGATGGGCAGCTTGCTCTTGGGAAGGCCGTTGATTGCATGATCCCCGAGCTGGTGCCATTCCTTGGCAGTCACGTATTCCGGGACGATCGGAAGGACGTCCTTCTCCTCGATGGCGAGATGCTCGGTGAGCAGTGCGTCCAGTCGTTCCAGGGAGTTGGCGAGTTCTTCGCCGGATGCCTTCGAAGGCTGTGCGCGCCAGGCGGCCAGCCGTAGGGATGATTCGGTGAGCAGCGCCGCGATCTCCTCGTGCTGGCTCTCCAGCAGAGTGACCGCAGTGCCGAGCCGATCACCCGCGCGCTCAAGGAGCTTGGGCCACAGAAGCTCATCCTCGCCCTTGTGGTGCAGGTGAAGGAACTCCTCGATCAGCTGCGCATGATCGGCGATGACCTCAGCCCGCCGCACGTCGCCCGGTGAGACCTCCCTCACCAACGCAGGTATGCGGCTGTAACTCTGCCGGAAGGCTTCGTGAACAACCAGCATATCTCGGACGTCCGCACGGTCGACGGAGGTGTGGCGCATAACCAACTACTTTCAGGATGAGAAGGAGGGAACATGTGGAGTTTGCACGCGGGGTTTGTCACACAGTGCATAAGGATTCCGGCGAAGCCACTCAGTGTTCGCACTGAGTCGGCGTGCCGCAGGAGTAAGCGACCATGAATCAGCTGGGCTCGCCGACCCTTACTGGTACAGACGGAACGCAATAGCGCCTTTCGAACAGGCCAGATTGGTGTCGGCCTCGAAAAGGAGCTCGCCGACCTTTTACTTGCCCAGGTGATTCGTCAGAACATCAACGGGTTGTCAAAAAACTTCCTAGGTATATCGCTCAGCCGCCGCATGTAGGCAATCGGCTCCCCGGTCACGACTCCGGCCGCGCAGCAATACGTGACGGAGATACTCACCACCCCTGGACACGGTCGGCGACATAGCCGGGCCTTTCGGGCGCTCCGGCTGCCGGTCGCAGTCACAGAGTTCCCGACGCCTTGCGTGGACATCGCCGGCGTGATGCGGCGAAGCTTCACCACCGGGCCCTACGGTAGCATTAGCTGCTGAAATTTCAACTACCTGCTGAGAGGTTGCGATGGCGGAGACCCGGTGGCTGAACGACGAGGAACAGCGGACCTGGCGCAGCTTCCTGCTGGCCAGCCGGCTGCTGTTCGAGCGGGTGGAGCGGCAACTGAAGCAGGACGCAGACATCTCCTTCGCCTACTACGAGATCCTCACCCGCCTCTCGGAAGCGCCCGGGCGCACGATGCGGATGGCCGACCTCGCGGCCGCGTGTGTCTTCGATCGCAGCAGGCTGAGCCACGCGATCGACCGCCTGGTGCGCGATGGCTGGGTCCGCCGGGTGCCGTGCCCTTCAGACACCCGGGGCCAGCTGGCGGAGCTCACCGACGAGGGCATGGAGAAGGTCCGACAAGCCGCTCACGATCACGTCGAGCAGGTTCGGTCACTGCTGCTCGACCGACTCACCCTCGATCAGCGAACCGCCCTGCAGGAAATCAGCGAGGCACTCGCCACTGGCATCGCCGACATGCCGAAGCTCATCTCGATGGGCTGGCCGTCGCGGTGACAGTGCCCCCTCCTCCTTCTTCTTCGCAGCCTGCCTTCTTCTTCGCAGCCCGCCGCGCCATGTCGGTCGACCTGGCACGGCGCGGCGGTCGGGGTGTCAGTTGTTCTCCGCCTGGAACATCCAGTGCTGCTTCTCCAGGTCAGCGGTGATGCCGATGATGAGGTCCTGGGTGACCGGATCGGCATCGGCGGTGCTGGTGACCCGCTCACGCATCCTGGCGATGACCAGCGCCAATGACTCCACGACGGCAGCCACCGCATCACTGTCCTTCACCCAGCCGGCCGGGTAGGCGGGAATGCTGCTGCTGGTGGCTACGGTTGCTGCCCGGCCGTCGGGGGTGATACCGAGTGCCGCGGCCCGCTCGGCAACCGCGTCGGAGAACGCCCGCGCGCCGCTGACCATCTCGTCAAGCTGAAGATGGATGGAGCGGAAGCGGGGACCGTACAAGCTCCAGTGAGCCTGCTTGGCCGTCATCGACACATCGATCAGGTCCACCAAGGCACCCTGAAGGGCATCTGCGACGACCTTGCGGTCGGCTTCTGGCAGCGGGCTTTTGATGACAGACACGATTACTCCTATGCCGCCTGGATCAGGCGTGGGTGGGATGAGGGAGCGGACACGGGCGGTACGTTCCTGCCGCCTTCCGGGACTCCGGCCCCGGCGTGGGACAGGGCTCCTGAAGGCGGGTGCATGGAAACCGTTGGACAACGCCGGCGATCGCCACTGCGCGAGTTCATCGGCCACGAACGCGGGTTCGGCCTCACGCGGGCGAATCTCAGCGCCGGCGGTGTTGCCGCCGCGTGATCAAGCCGACCGGCGGACGCTGCCGGCGGCTACCGGCTGCCGGCCAGTCGGCGACCACGAGGCGCGTACGGTGTTGTGGTGAATGGGGGTTCGGGTCCCTGTCAACGGCAGGCCTGTACCGCCGTGGCACTCCGCGATGAACTCCGCCGCGATCGAGACGGCGGTCTCCTCCGGAGTGTGCGCGCCCAGGTTCAGACCGATCGGTGCACGCAGTCGGGCGAGTTCGCCTTCGGTCATACCGGCTTCGCGCAGCCGCGTCAGACGCTCCTCGTTCGTCCGCCGGGACCCCATGGCCCCCACGTAGGCGACCGGTAGCTTCAGCGCGCGCTCCAGCAGCGGTACGTCGAACTTGGCGTCATGTGTGAGCACGCACAGCACCGTGCGTTGATCGACCTCGGTGGCTTCCAGATAGCGGTGCGGCCAGTCGACGACCACGTCGTCCGCTTCCGGGAAGCGAGCCTGGGTGGCGAACACAGGTCGCGCGTCGCACACGGTGACGTGATAGCCGAGGAACTTGCCCAGCCGTACCAGGGCCGCCGCGAAGTCGATCGCGCCGAAGACGATCAGCCGCGGCGGCGGGGCGCTGGACTCCACCAGCAGGGTGACCGGCTGGTGGCAGGCGCCCCCGTCCCGGCCCACCACCAGTGTGCCGGTACGCCCGACGTCGAGCATGGCTCGCGTCTGCGCGGCCGCCGTGCGGGTGAGCCGGGTGTCGTCGCCCAGGACTCCCTCGAAAGATCCGTCGGACCTGACCACCAGGGCCTGGCTCGTCAGCTCGGCAGGTCCGTCGACGACGCGGGCCAGAGCGACCGTCTCGCCGCCCAGGGCGGCGGACACGGCAGCGGTGAACAGGTCCCGTGCCCGATCACCGGCACGCACCGGCGTGACGAGGATGTCGATGATGCCTCCGCAGGTCAGACCGACGGCGAAGGCCGTCTCGTCGCTGTAGCCGAAGCGTTCCAGTACCGGCCGGCCATCTGTCAGAGCCTGCCGGCACAGCTCGTACACGGCGCCCTCCACGCAACCACCGGAGACCGAGCCCACGGCTGTTCCCTCACCGTTCACGGCCAGAGCGGCGCCGGGTCCCCGGGGTGCGCTCCCGCTGACGGAGACGACCGTGGCCACGGCGAAGTCGTGCCCTTGCTCGACCCACCGGTGGAGGTCTCCAGCAATATCCAGCATGTCTTTCTCCTTCAAACTGTCGCGCCGCTGCCGTCGATGTCGACCCTGACGCGCAGCAGACCGGTTGCTGGTGACTCCCGGATGCCAACTGGCGCAGGCCGGGCTGCCGTTGTCCCGTGGCTGCCGCAGGGACGCCGGCTCGAAACAGCCACCGAGCGTGCGCCACCGGGCGGGCTCGGCCCGCGCATACGTGATCGTGGGGCTGTAGGCGGCTGACAAGCGGGGCCAGCAGGTCGGCGGCGGTCTGCCCGATTCCGCTGGGCGCCATCAGCACAACCGTCATCACGCGCGCGCTCACCAGGGTCTCCGGTCAGTGTGGTGACGACGCTGGGCTCAGGGTGGGTCGTCATGCGGTGTCGAACGGTGCAGGGCACGCAGCACGCGGGTCCTGCGTGCCCCGGGGGGAACGGCTCGACTGCCGCTCCCCCCTGTGCGGCGGTTCCCCGTCACTCAGAGGATGACGTCGCTCAGAGCATGAGCTGATCGATGGTGATCGGCAGCGAACGGATACGCCGTCCGGTGGCGTGGTGAACGGCGTTGCCGATGGCCGCGGCGAGGCCGACCAGCCCGACCTCTCCGACTCCCTTCGTTCCGACGGCGGTTGCCCGGTCGGGACCGCCGACGAAGAGCACCTCCATGTCAGGCACGTCCGCGTTGACCGGCATGAGGTAGTCGCCGAAGGTGGCGTTGGCGATCCGCCCGGTGACCTGGTCGGTGGCGGTCTCCTCGAACATCGCCTGGCTGATGCCGCCCACCGTGCCGCCGATGATCTGGCTGGTGGCGGTCTTCTCGTTGAGGATCCGCCCGCCGTCGATCGCGGACACCACCCGGGCCACCCTCAGCAGTCCCAGATCGGGGTCGATGCGTACCTCGACGAACTTCGCGCCGAAGGCGCCCGCCGTGGCCATCCCCAACTCGCCCGACTCCGGGGGCGTGCTGCGGCCGTCGGCGCTGAGTTCCTCCAGGCCGTGCCGGCTCAGAACGTCCGCGTACGACTCGCCCTGCCGCACGTCGCCGATGCGGTGGATGCGGCCGTCGGTGACGGTCACGTCATCGAGCATGGCCCCGCGCAACGGTGACTCGGCGTCGTTGGCCACCACGTCCAGGAACTCCTGCACCAGGCGGCGGCAGGCGGTGTGGACGGCGTTGGCCAGGGCGCCGGTCAAGCCGGATCCGCCGGCCTGCGGCGAGTACGGCATGTCGGAGTCGCCGAGGTCGAAACGCACCTGGGCGACATCCAGGCCGAGGAGCTCGGCCGCCAACTGCGTCATGACGGTGTAGGTGCCGGTACCGATGTCCGTGGCGGCGCTGCGCACATAGGCGGAACCGTCACGCCGCATGGAGGCGCGGGCCTGGCACGGCACCTGGTAGAAGGGGTAGGAGACACCGGCCAGGCCGTAGCCGACGAGCCAGCGGCCGTCCCGCATCGAGCCCGGCTCCGGCGTGCGCCGCGACCATCCGAAGCGCTCGGCGCCCCGGACGTAGCACTCTCTCAGCGCCTTG
>NZ_BMMM01000004.1:405913-429491 GCF_014645835.1 Streptomyces albiflavescens | reverse complement strand
GCGAAGCTGCCCTGGCCCTCGGCCGGCGCGCGCATGGAACCCGGACAGGGGATGTTCAGCCGGGCCTGCCTGTCCCGTGTCAGCACATTGGGGCAGGCGTAGGCGACGGCCGAGCCGAACGACACCGGTTCGTAGTCGTCGTCCTCCATGGCCACCGACGACATGCCGTGGTGTTCGATGGCGACGAGGTCTCCGTCACGGGTGGCGCCGATCTTGATCTGCTGCACGCTGTTGGGACGGTGGCCCACCGAGGTGAACATCTCCGGGCGGGTGAGCACCAACTTGACCGGGCGCCTGACCTGTCGGGCCGCGAGCACGGTGAGGATGACGTGCGACCACACCCGCAGACCAGCGCCGAAGCCGCCGCCGACGAACGGCGCGAGGACGCGGACGCCGCTCTCGGGAACCTTGAAGATCGTGGCGAGCGAGGTCCTGACGTTGTGCGGCCACTGAGTGGAGTCGTGGACCGTGAGCGAGTCACCGTGCCATGAGGCGAGTGTGGCCATGAGGCCCAGCGGGTTGTTGGTGTTGTCCGGGGTGGTGTACGTGTCCTCGACGACGACGTCCGCCCGGCTGAATCCGGCCGCGACGTCTCCGCGCTCGGTGTCCAGCCCCCATGGGTTCTCGACGATCGCGGCCCGGGGGTCGTCCACGTCGAGCACCGCCTTGCCCGCCTCGTACTCGACACGCACCAACCGTGCGGCGTGCCTGGCCTGCTCGGCGGTCTCGGCGACGACGATCGCGATGTGCTGGCCGTAGTGGAGGATGCGGTCGTCCTGCATCGGGGCGGGCGGCGATCCGCCGAGCAGCGTCATCGGGCCCCGCTCCAGCCTGGGCGCGGTCAGATGCGTGACGACGGTCAGGACCCCCGGTGCCTCCTCGGCCCGCGAGGTGTCGATGCCGACGATGCGTCCGGCGGCGATGGTGCTTCCCACCAGGGCGGCGTGGACCATGCCGGGAACAAAGAAATCGTTGGGGTACTGGGCCGATCCGGTCACCTTCAGCGGGGCGTCCACGCGGTCGATGCCCGCACCGACGATCCTGCCGGTTTCGAGAGTCGTCATGACTGCGCTCCTGCCACGGTCTCGAGAGTGCGCACGAGGGTGCGCTTGGCCAGGTCGACCTTGAAGGCGGTCCCGGGCAGGGGCCGGGCGCCTTCCAGGGCTGCCTCGGCCGCCGAGCGGAACACCTCGGTGTCCGCGCGTGAGCCGCGCAGGACGTCCTCCGCGTCCCAGGCACGCCACGGAAGGGTCCCTACGCCGCCGAGTGCGACGCGGGCCTCCTGGATGAGCCCGTCCTCGATCACGAGTGCCACGCCGGCCGATGTCAGGGCGAACTCGTAGGAGACGCGGTCGCGGACCTTGATGTAGTGCGACCGCGCCGCCGAAGGAAGGAGCGGGATCTCGATCGCCGTGATCAGCTCACCGTGCTGGAGCACGTTCTCGACGTGCGGTGTCTCGGCCGGCGGCAGGTAGAACTCGGTCAGCGGGATGGCCCGCGTGCCGTCGGCGCCCTGGGTGTGGACGACCGCGTCCAGGGCTGCCAGCGGGACGGCGACGTCGGAGGCGTGCAGGGCGATGCAGTGGTCGCTGGTGCCGAGGATGGCGTGCATACGGTGGATGCCGGTGATGGCGGCGCACCCGGATCCGGGGTTGCGCTTGTTGCAGGCCGGGACGGTGGGGTCCCGGAAATAGCGGCAGCGGGCCCGCTGCAGCAGATTGCCGCCGATGGTGGCCATGTTGCGCAGCTGGGTCGACGCCCCGAGCAGCAGGGCTTCCCGCACGAACGGGAGGCGTTCGCGAACCAGGGGGTCCGCGGCGAGCTCCTCCATCGTGGTCAGGGCGCCGACCCTGATCGCCGCGTCGGTGTGCGTGATTCCCTTGAGGGGGAGACGGGTGATGTCGAGCAGCCGCGCGGGGTGCAGGACCCCGTCCTTCATCAGGTCCAGCTGCGTGGTCCCGCCGGCGAGGAACGACGTGTGCGGATCGGCGGTGGCCACGGCCACCGCTTGATCAGCGTCGCCGGCCAGGGTGTATTCGAAGGGGTGCATGATCAACTGGCCCCTTTGACTTCGCGGATCGCCGCTCGGATGTTGGGGTAGGCGCCACAGCGGCAGATGTTGCCGCTCATGAACTCGCAGATGTCCTCGTCGGTGTCCGCGCGCCCTTCCGCGATGAGGCAGACCGCGGACATGATCTGTCCCGGCGTGCAGTAGCCGCACTGGAACGCGTCGTGCCGTGCGAAGGCGGCCTGCATCGGGTGCAGCTCGCCGTCGGCGGACAGCCCCTCGATCGTGGTGATCTCCCGGCCCTGGTACTGGGCGGCCAGGCCGAGGCACGACACCACTCGCCTGCCGTCGACCATGACGGTGCAGGCGCCGCACGCGCCTTGGTCGCAGCCCTTCTTCGCCCCGGTGAGGCCGAGGTGGTCACGCAGCGCGTCGAGGAGCGTGACCCGTGCGTCGACCTGGATGGCGTGTTCGGTGCCGTTGACCTTGAGTGTGATGTCGACCTGCGGCGGCTCGGGAGGTGACTGGCCGGATGGGCGTGCCTCGGTCTCTACGTGCTTCATGGCGCCTCAATTCCGAATCCGGGAGACATCGTCGACATGGGAAGAAGGGGAATGTTTCGGTACTGGCCGGCCTGATCCCGGGCTGCCGTGTCCTGCCCGGCGCACGCGCTCGCGGGGTCTGCCGGAGAGCGGCGGTCGCCGCTCCCTTGTAGGTTCACCGTCTTGCTGAGGGAGTCGTCTCACGGTCCGTGACCCTCTGCTCATGAAGAACCTCATGAAGAACAACCTCTGCTTGAACCCACGGAGGCCCTGGCGTCGCCGGGCATGCACGACTTTCAGGGCACTACGCCGGCCGCACCCGGATGAAAAGTTCTGCTCTCTTGATCGGTGACAGACGCTCAGGACGACGTCCGCCATGACCATAGAGGGGCATCGGACACCATGTCCAACACTATGTCCGACTCTCAAAATCTTTGGCCCTCATCCGCGGGTCGCGACGGATGAACCTGTGGCGCCGTGGGAGCCGTAACCTGTTGGTGGAGCGCCTGCTCGACGATGCCTGAGCACTTCCTGGCGACGGTGCGGAACCGCACTCTTCGAACCTGGTTGAGCAGCTCAACGAGTCCACGACCAGCAGGTGGCTCCGAATGCCGTGCGCGCGCCCCGGGACGTCGGAGGACACTGAGTGCGTACCGAGTTCTGAGGCAAGTGAAAGCTGATGACTATGGGTGCGTCTCACGCCACCGAGCGCAGTGGCCCCCACGATGGAGTCACGGCGGAGAACCAGGCCCACATCCTTATTGACCAGCGGGGCACGGTGGTCGGGTGGAGCCAGGAGGCCGAAGGGCTGCTGGGCTACCCGGCGCAGGCAATGCTGGGGCGCCCGGCATGGGACCTGCTGGCCGGTGCTGATCCCACTCCGCACTCGCGCGCTGCCATCGACAACGTCGCCGTTCCACTGCGGCGCCAGGACGGCGCCTTCCTGGCCTGCCGACTGACCGTCCGTCCCGAGCGCAGGGATGAGGCGGGGATGCGGTGGGCGGTGACACTCACCCCCGCCGAGCAGGGAAGCCCGACGGCGGCACTCAACCAGGCCCTCCTGGAAACCCTCTTCACTGTCTCTCCCGTAGGTCTGTTCCTCCTCGATCCCAGCCTGCGGCTCATCCGGTTCAACCCCGCAGGCGAAGGCATGCAGGGTTCCTCGGTCGAAGAGGCCGTCGGCAAACGCCCGACAGAGGTGTGGCCGGGTTTCCCCGCGGAAACGGTGGAGCGCGTCATGGAACAAGTGCTCGCCACGGGGAAACCGGTGATCGGCATAGAGAAGTACATGCGCCCCCCGGGAGATCCTGATCATGATCATGTTTATTCAGCCAACGTGTTCCGCCTGCAGGACGATCACGGCCGAATCCTGGGTATCGCCGACGCCACGGTCGATGTCACCGACCGCCATCTGGCGCAGGAGCGGCTGAAGGTGCTCGCACAGGCCGGCACACGCATCGGATCCACCCTCGATGTACTCGACACCGTCCGGGGCCTGGCAGAGGTATCCGTGCCGGGGCTGGCCGACAGCATGGCCGTGGAGGTGGTGGAGCCGGTACTCGCGGGAGAGGATCTGGAGCCCGGTCCCGTGCAACGCGACACCGTACTGCGTCGGGCGGCATGCCGGTCCCGAGACGACCCGGAGCCCTTGGCGGCCGGCAACCAACAAGACGCGCTGCCGCCGGTGGCCGCTGCCGAGGCCCTCACCGACCTTGAGCCGCGCATGGTCGATCCGCTGAGTTCCGTCGGACAGCGAGCGTTGCAGGGCTTGCGGGCGGACAGGGAAGAGGTCCACTCGCTGATGCTCGTACCGCTGGTCGCCCAGCACCGGGCTCTCGGGCTCGCCACGTTCTGCCGCTGGGGGGAGCGCAGGCCTTTCGAACGTGACGATCTGACGCTGGCCGGAGAACTCGCCCTGCGCACCGCTGCATGCCTGGACAACGCCCGCCGATACCTGCGCGAGGGCAATTCCGTGATCGCGCTGCGGCACGCCCTGCGTCCGGGCGGACTCCCCCCTGACCACGCCCTGGAAGTGGCGCACGAGTACGTGCACGCGGGCTCCGGCGGCGACTGGGTCGACGCCGTGCCCCTCTCCGGGGCCCGGGTGGCCCTCGTGGCCGGCCGTGTGCCCGGCCACGGCGTACAGACCGCCGCGGCCGCAGGGCGGCTCCGCGCCGCAGTGCACACGCTGTCGGACCTGGACCTGGAACCGGATGAACTGCTCGCCCGGCTGGACGACCTGGTGCGCCGGCTCAACGGGTACAACGGGCCCGCACAGGGGGACGGCCGGCCATGGCCGATGCAGGAGGCCCGGAAGTCCGCGGACGAAAACGAGGCCGGCGCGACGTGCCTCTACCTGATCTACGATCCCGTGTCCCGGCGCTGCTCCCTCTCCAGTGCTGGTCACCCCGCGCCCGTGGTCGTGCGCCCTGATGGCACGGTGGCAATCCTGGAGGCGCCGGCCGGCGCCGCCCTTTCCTGCGCCGGCGAGCCGTTCGGGAAGGTCGACATCGACCTTCCCGAGGACTCGATGCTCGCCCTGTACACGCCAGGCCTCTTCCAAGAAGAGCCCGAAGACCGTGGCCGCGAGCGCTTGGCCGACCTCCTGTCCGGGTTTTCCGGCTCCGCGCGCCAGGCCTGCCGCATGGTGACCCAAGCGCTGATCCCGTACCCGCTCCGGGAAGACGCCGCCATTCAGGTCGCCCGGACCCACACGCTGGGTCCGGAGCGGGTGGTGTCGTGGGATCTGCCGAGCGATCCGTCCGAGGTCTCAACGGCCCGCTCGCTCGTCACCCGGCAGCTCACAGCGTGGGACATGGACGAAGCGACGTTCACCACCGAACTGATAGCCAGTGAACTCGTCACCAACGCCATCCGCTACGCCAGGCCTCCTGTGCGGCTGCGACTCATCCGCAGCCATGTTCTGACGTGCGAGGTTTCCGACGGCAGCAGCACCTCTCCACGGTTGCGCCACGCCCGTACCACCGACGAGGGCGGCCGGGGACTGCTCCTCGTCGCGCGGTGCTCCGGACGGTGGGGAACCCGCTACACCGAGGACGGCAAGACCGTCTGGGTCGAGCAGACCATTCCCGAGCGCCTGGAGTGAGCAGGTCACCCTGCCTGCGGCAGTCACGCGGCGACATTCCCGTGACCCGCTTGAAAGCGACGCTCAACGCGCTCTCGGACCCACGCCGAGTCGACCTTCCGCCGCACCCGCGTCGTGGTCGGCGGCGCCCACTTCCCGCCCGGCAAGAAGCAAGGACGAGTGCTCCTGGGTCGCCGGCGCCTACAGCACGGTTGCAGTACTACTGACCCTGTACCTGGCCGATCTTCAGTACGACGGTCTTGGTCTGGCTGTAGGAGCGAAGTGCCTCGACACCCTTCTCGCGGCCGTAACCGGACTTCTTGTAGCCGCCGAAAGGAAGCTCCACCCCGCCACCGGCGCCATAGGCGTTGAGGTAGACCTGCCCGGCTCGGATCTCCCTGGCCATGTGGTGGGCGACGTCGAGGTTCTGTGTCCACACGCCGGCTATCAGTCCGTACTCGGTGCCGTTGGTGAATTCGACCGCCTCCGTGACGTCGCGGAAAGGGGTCACAGCGACGACGGGGCCGAAGACCTCTTCCTGAGCGATGCGGCTGCCGGGGTCGACCTCGTCGAAGACGGTCGGGGGGAAGTAGAAGCCGCCGGGGTGGTCCGGGCTGACGTGGCGGGTACCGCCGTGCACGACCTTGGTGTACTCCGCGGCCTCCTCCACCATGCCGCTCACCCGGTCGAGCTGGGCAGCCGAGATCAGCGGACCGAGATCGGGATCGGTGAACCCGGCTCCGATGCGGATCCCCCGAAGTCGTTCGACGAGCTGGGTCACCACTGCCTCATGGATGTCCTGGTGAACCAGGAGGCGTGCGCCCGCCGAACAGGTCTGGCCCGCGTTCTGCAGCAGCGCCTTGGTGATGACCGGCAGCACGCGATCCAGGTCGGCGTCGGGGAAGACGATGTTCGGGGACTTGCCGCCGAGCTCCATGAGCACGGGGACGACGTTGTCCGCGGCGGCCTTCGCCACCAGGGTCCCGACCTCGACCGAGCCGGTGAAGGAGATGTGGTCGACCCCGGTGTGGCCGGCGAGCGCGGCTCCGGCTTCGGCTCCGTAGCCCGGTACGACGTTGAGTGCACCCGGCGGCAGGCCCGCCTCGAGCGCGAGCTCGGCCAGACGAAGAATGCTCAGCGGCGCCTCCTCGGCCGGCTTGACCACCGAGCAGTTGCCGACCGCGAGCGCGGGAGCGATCGAACGCGCCACCATTTGCAGGGGGTAGTTCCAGGGAAGAATGTGCCCCGTCACGCCCAGCGGTTCGAGCCGGGTGCTGGCAACCAAGCCATCGGCGAGGTCCGGAAGGGACTCGCCGTGGAAGGTCTCGACGGCACTGGCGTAGAAGTCCAGGTAACGCGCCGCCACGTCGGCGTCCGCGCGTGCTTGGCTGATGGGCTTTCCGGTGTCGTGGCTCTCCAGGTCGGCGAGTGCCTCCCGCTCCCGGCGGACGATTTCCGCCAGGCGCCGTATGAGCTTCGAGCGGTGTTCCGCCGTGGTGTGACGCCAGGTGGATTCAAAGGTGTCGCGTGCCGCCGACACCGCGTGATCCACTTCTTCTGCGCCGCACCGGGCGACCTGGGCGAGCAGTTCCCCTGTCGATGGGTCGAGAACGTCGAACACTCCCTGCCCGGCAGCGCGCTCTGCGCCGATTACCGCGGTCAACGGTTTCATGGAAATCCTCCTGTGATGAGACGACCGCCCTGCCTGTCGGGGGTCGGGGCCAATGGCTGTTTCAGCCGAACAGCCAATGGACGTGCATCCGACCGGCGAGGGCGAGTTCTGTCGCAGCGGGCCGCGTCGTGACGGCTGTTCGTGGGGGCGGCTTGTCAGGGCTGTTCGTGGCGGGCTGTTCGTGGCGGGCTGTTCGTGGCGGGCTGTTCGTGGCGGCGATGGAAGGGCGGTCTGCCGACGACAGCCACGCGAGCTTCGTTCCGGTGGCCGGTCCCTCGGCCACCGGAACTCCATCAGAGCACTGCTTCGGCGGTATCGGCGATCTGCCTGCCGTCGGCCGACGACGGCACTTCCCTGGTACGCGGAATCAGCGCCAGCGCGATCAGGGACAGCAGCACACACCCGATGATGTAGAAGCTGATCGCTGTGCTGCTGCCCGTGCGCTGCAGCAGGTACGCGGCGATCAGAGGCGCGGGCCCGCCGGCGATCACGGAACCGAGCTGGTAGCCCAGGCTGGCGCCGCTGTAGCGCACCCTGGCCCCGAAGCCTTCGGAGATGAGCGCCGCCTGCGGACCGTACTGCAGGTCGTGCAGGAACACGCCGAGCACGGTCGCCCCGATGACGAGCCCGGCCTGGCCTGTGTTGACCATGCTGTAGTAGGGCAGCGCGAACAGCCCCATGCCGACCAGTCCGACCAGGTAGACCTTGCGTCGCCCGAAAAGGTCGGAGAGGTACCCCGACAGCGGCACCGTGATCAGGCCGAGGGAAGAAGCGGCGATGGTGGCGTTCAGCAGATCATCCCGTGCCATGCCCAGGTGCTCGGTGCCGTAGCTGAGCAGGAAGGTGGTGAACAGGTAGTAGGGCGCCTGCTGTCCCATGCGGACCAGTGCGGTGGCGAAAACCAGGCGGGGATGCGTGCGGAGCGCCTCCCACACCGGCATGCGCGCGACCTTCTCCTGGTTCTTCACCTCCTGGAATTCCGGGCTCTCCTCGACCTTCAGCCGCACGTACAGGCCGATGGCGATGAGCAGGGCACTGGCCAGGAAGGGGAGACGCCATCCCCAGGTGAGGAATTCGTTCCCGGTGGCGCCGGCAGAGCTCTTCACGGCTGCCAGCGACAGCAGGACGCCGAGCGGAACACCCATCTGCGGCCAGGAGGCCATCAGGCCCCGGCGGCTGGGCTTGGCACCCTCCATGGACATGAGGACCGAGCCCGCCCATTCGCCGCCGACGGCGATGCCCTGCAGCATGCGCAGCACGATCAGCAGAATCGGTGCAGCGACCCCGATGCTCCGGTAGCCGGGAAGCAGACCGATCAGGACCGTCGCGGCGCCCATCATCAGCAGCGTGATCACCAGCGTCGACTTGCGTCCGACCCGGTCTCCGTAGTGGCCGAACAGGATGCCGCCGATCGGACGGGCGATGAAGCCCACGAACATGGTTCCGAACGAGGCCAGCACTCCCAGGAAGTTCGAGGCTTCGGGGAAGAACACGCTGGGGAAGACGAGCGCGGCGGCGGTGCCGTAGATGAAGAAGTCGTACCACTCGATGGTGGTGCCGACGGTGCTCGCCACGACTGCGCGAGTCTGTCGGGCGCGGTTGGCGTCAAGCATTCCGCACCTCCGGACGATCGGTCTTGGATGTCAACCAGCGCTGTTTCATGGGTCAGCCTCCATGCTGAGCGGGCGCTTGTACGTGCGGGGTCGTCGAGACTGCGTGCGAGCGGAGGGGTGAACGCCGTGGGACGGGGTGGGACGGGGTGGGATCGCGGCGGTCGTTGGCGCCCCCCGCGGGGGACGCTCGGCAGCGCATCTTCGTCAGGGGCATCGGAGCCGAGGTCTGGATATTCGGAGCCGGCCCTATTCAGGCGCACTTCGTGAATCCGAAGTTCACTTCGAAAGGAGAGTAGGTTGCCCCCCGAGGAGCGTCAAGGACTGTTGCCTCAGGCTGGTGATTTGGAATAATGGTGTGGGCATGACAAACTCTACGCCGCATTTGCGGATCCTTATTCGAGAAATGCCGGGGTCGGCCCCGGCGAGGTCGACCAGCGGACCACGCCGGAGCCGGTGCCCGGACCCCATGCCTCAGCCGCGTGCCGGCTGGGCGTAGAGGCTCTTGCCACCGCAGACGTAGAGCACCTGACCGGTCACCGAGCGGCTCGCCGGTGAGGCGAAGTAGTGAGCGGCCCAGCCGACGTCGGCCGGTGCACCGATGGTGCCCATGGGCTGAGCGGTCAGCAGTCGCTCCATGACCTCCTGGGGCTCGCGGCGCAGCAGGGGGGTGTCGATCAGCCCTGGTGCCAGGCAGTTGACAGTGATGCCGTACTTCGCGAGTTCGATCGCGAGCGACCGGGTGGCGGAGACGACACCTCCCTTGGAGGCGGCGTAGGAAAGCTGGCCGAACCAGCCGAGCCAGGCGCGGGACGACACGTTGATGATGCGCCCCGACCGCCGAGGGATCATGGAACGGGCAGCCGTCTGACTGCACAGGAAGACCCCGTTCAGGTTGATGTCCTGGGTGCGCTTCCACTCCTCGTCGGTGATCCCGCGGACGCCTCGGTCGATGCTGATGCCCGCGTTGTTCACAAGGATGTCGACCGGGCCGAGCTGTTCCTCCACCGTGGCGAACAGCTTCGTCACGGCCTCGCGTGAGGCCACGTCGACCGGCAGTCCCACCGCCGTGGCGCCGGTGTCGGCGATCTGCTGGGCGGCCATGCGCGCGCGCTCGGCGTCGATGTCGGCGATGACCACTTTCGCCCCGGCGGTGGCGAACTCGCGTGCGACGGCCAGGCCGATGCCGCTGCCCGCGCCGGTGACGACGGCGACTTGTGCGTCGAGATCCATCAGATGTCCTTGGTCGGTGTTCATGGTCGCCCCCGGTTCAGACGGACATGCTCGACAGCAGGCTCGCGCCGCCGCAGCAGTACAGGACCTGGCCGGTGACGTAGCCGCTGCGGGCGTCGAGGAAGAAGGCCACGGTGTCGGCGATGTCCTGCCTCGTGACCGGGGTGGGCGTCAGCGCCTCGGGTTCGTACAGGTGAGTGTTCTCGGGCCGGCCTTCGGCGCGCAGCGGGCTGCCCTCGGGGGGCAGAGCGGCGACGACGTTCACCGTCGTTCCGGTGCGGCCCAGCTGCAGTGCCAGGCTGCGCGCGGCGGACACCAGGGCACCGCTCTCGGCTGCCAGGGCCGGTCGGCTGGGCCAGCCCAGTCCGTCCCGGCTGGTGAGGACGACGATGCGGGACCCGCCCTCCTGCTGTGCGCGCAGGTGCGGGCGCAGCCGCTCCACGGCGGTGAGCAGTTGGTCGGCCGCGTTCCGGGTGGGGGCACCGTCGAGCAGACCGGGCTCGAAGACGACGGCGTCGAGGGGGCCGCTCGGGTCCGTGGGAACCTCGGCGGCGGTATCGACGCCGTAGCCGGTGGAACCGAGGTGGCTGCCGATCGCCTGCGCGGTGGCGGACCCGGCAGGGTCGAGAACGAGGACGCTTCGGGTGGCGGTGTCGGGCATGAGCGGATTCCTTGTCAGTCGGCGGTCAGGATGTGCATCGCGCACGCCCCGTTGTCGACACCGAAGATGCCGCCACCGGTGACGTGGGTCAGCGCGACGGATGCCCCCGGGACCTGCAGGGGGCCGGCCTGGCCGGTGAGCTGCCAGTAGGCCTCGCAGATCTGGGTGGCGCCGGTGGCGCCAACGGGATGACCGCGCGATATGAGACCACCGCTGGGGCTGACGGCGACGCGGCCGTCGCGGTCGAACTCGCCGTTCCTGACGGCCTGGTGGGCCTTGCCGCGCTCCGCGATACCCAGGGCCTCGGCGTGCAGGAGTTCCGCGATGCTGAAGGCGTCGTGGAGTTCGACCAGGTCCAGGTCGGCCGGGGCCAGGCCCGCCATCTCGTACGCGGCCTTGGCGGTGCGCGCGGTGATGTCCGGCCAGGTCATGTCCCGGAACTGGGTGTGGAACGTGCCGGAGCGGACCACACTCCCCCGGACCCGCACGCGGGGAGTGTCGAGCTGCCGGGCGAAGTCCTCGGAGCACAGCAGCACCGCCGCGGCGCCGTCGCTGTTGGGGCAGCAGTGCAGCAGGCGCAACGGGTCGGCGATGGCCCTGGAGTCCGCGACGTCCTGTGGGGAGATCTCCCGCTGGAAGTGCGCACGCGGATTCTGGGCTCCGTTGCGGCGGTTCTTGACGGAGACGGCCGTCAGGTCGTCCGCGGTGGCCCCGAAATCGTGCAGATAGCGCTGCGCGCGCATCGCGTAGGCGGCGGGCATGACCATGCCCTGTTCGATCTCGATGTCGTTGGTGGTCAGGGGCAGCGTTCCGCCGCCGAAGGAGGAAAGGTTCTCGGCCCCGAAGGCGATGACGCAGTCGGCGGCGCCGGATGCCACGGCCTGCCAGCCCAGGTGCACGGCCGAGGCGCCGCTGGCACAGGCGTTCTCGACGGTGTAGACGGGCGGGCCGGACACACCGACGCGCTGCAGCACGCGCTGGGTGAGCAGCGAGCCGCCGTAGGAGGAGCCGCCGTATCCCACGTCCACGGCGTCCGGGGTGATTCCGGTCTGCTCGACCAGTTGCCGGACCGCTCGATAGCCAAGTTCGGCCGCGTTGAGGCCGGGCTGCTTGCCGAACGGGTGGACGGCGGCGCCGGCGACGTATACAGGCTTCATCGCGTTTCTCCGGTGGTGGGTGTGGTCGTGTCGTCCCGGCCGTCGAGCGGTTCCACGGCGTACGAGACGAGCTGTCCTTCGGCGGTTCGCGCGATGGGGGCCACTGTCAGGCGTACCGGCGTGTCCGGTGTCAGGGCCTGGTCGGACGACGGGCTGTGGGCGAGGACGCGCACGCCGCTGATGTCGATGTAGGCCAGCACGAAGGGGGCCTGGAACCCGGGCGGGGCGACCCTGACGACGGTGGAGGCGTACACCACTCCCTGCGGTTCGCTCTCGATGTTCTCCACGTCGTCGGAGGCACATGTCGAGCACACCTCACGGGGCGGGAACCACCTGGCGGAGCATGCGTGGCAGACGGTGATGGTCAGGGTCGTCCGTGTGCCGTGCTGGTGGGTGATGTCTGCGCCCACCTGACGGTCGCCGGCGGGCGGGGATTGCGGCGAGGGCATGGTTCTCGTCCTTTCGGGTGGGGCTGTTCAGCGGCCGTGGTACTGGGGCGGGCGTCCCTGGGCGAAGGCGGTGCGGCCCTCCACCCGGTCCTCGGTGTCCCGCAGGACACCCCACAGGAGCTGTTCGAGGGCCACCGACTGGCTCAGTGGCATCTCCTGGGTGCGCATGGCGAGGGTCTTGAGGCTCTTGATGGCGAGGGGGCCGTTGGCCGCGATGCGGTCGGCGATCTCCAGGGCGCGGGTCAGGAGGTCCTCGGCGGGGACGACGTCGCTGACGAGGCCGACGCGGTAGGCCTCTTCGGCGTTGATGCGGTCACCGGTGAGGATCATCTTCATGGCGACGGCCCTGGGGATGGCCCTCAGCAGTTTGGACACCCCGCCGACGGCGGGGACGCTGGCCACGCGTGGCTCGGGCAGACCGAAGGTGGCGTTCTCGCTGGCGATCCGCAGGTCGCAGTCGAGCGCGATCTCGGTCCCGGCGCCCAGGGCATGGCCATTCACCGCGGCGATCAGCGGTTTGTCGATGGCCAGGTCGCTGAGGGTGATGGCGCGCACATACAGGCCCTCGTCGATGCTCTGCTCATAGGGGGCGAAGTACGCCTTGGCGAACGAGGACTGCGGGGGGAGCGTCTTCTTCAGATCCGCGCCGGCACAGAAGGCACGGTTCCCCGTACCGGTGATGATGCCCACGCTGAGTTCCGGGTCGTCCCGGAACTCACGCAGGGCCTCGTTGAGGGCGCGCATCGTGTCGACGTCGAGCGCGTTGAGCGCCTCCGGGCGGTTGATGCGCAGGATCAGTGTCCTGCCGGCGCGTTCGGTCTCGATACTCATGTCAGCCCACGACTCCTTGTTCTGCCAGGCGTTGGTATGCGTCCGGATCCATGCCGAGCAGACCCACACAGACGTCGCGCGTGTCGGCGCCCAGCAGGGGTGCCGGGCCGCGCAGTTCTCCGGGAGTGGCCGACAGCCGGTAGGGGATGTTGTCGTACACGCTCGGACCCATGACGGGGTGTTTGAGGACGCGCCAGTGCCCGCGGGCGTTCAGCTGCGGGTCCAGGAGCACCTCGTGCGCGTCGCTCACTTTGGCCGCCGGCACACCCGCGGACGTGAGTTCGTCCGCAAGCTCGTCCGCTCGCCTGGTGGCGGTGACCTCCGCGATGAGCCCGTCCAGCTCCCGCCGGGCCCCGCGGCGCCCCTGCACGGTGGCGAACTCGGGCCGCGCGGCCCAGGCCGGGTTTCCGAGCACACGCACGAAGGCCGCCCACTGGCTGTCGGTGCCGACAGTGATCGCACACCAGCGGTCGTCTCCCGCGCAGGGGTAGACGCCCTGCGGTGCCGCGACGGCGTCATCGTTGGCGCAGCGCTCCGTGTTCATGCCGGCCGCGGTGGCCAGCAAGGCGGGGCCGATGGCGTTGACCGTGGACTCCAGCTGGGACAGCTCGATGTACTGCCCCTGGCCGGTCCGCCGCCGGCGCCGCAGCGCGGCGAGCACGGCCACCGCGGCGTGCAGGGGGTTGGGGACGTGGTCGGGGTAGTTGGTCCCGGTCCCCACCGGAGGCCGCTCCGGGTACCCGGTCAGTCCCAGCAGGCCTCCGACCGCCGCGATGGCCAGCCCGTAGCCGCGGAAGGCGCGGTGCGGCCCGGCGTTGCCCTGCATCGGCATCTCGAGGTAGATGACGTCCGGGCGGACCTTCAGAACGTCCTCGTACCCGAGCCCGAGCCGGTCCATGGTGCCGGGCGTGAAATTGTTCGCCACGACATCGCTCTGAGCGATCAGTTCGAGTGCCAGGTCCCGGCCTCGGGGGTCCTTCAGGTCCAGGCAGATGGAGCGCTTGCTGGTGTTGCGGTTGGCGAAGTAGCCACTGCGGTCGGGGCCGGGGACGCCGTCCCGGAACGGTGCCATGTTGCGGATCGGGTCGGTGCGCGAGCGGGACTCGATCTTGATGACGTCGGCGCCGTGGTCGGCGAGCGGTTTGGTGAAGAAGGGTCCCGCCCCGACCCAGGTGAAGTCGGCGACGCGCAGCCCTTTCAGCGGCAGCGGGGATGACATGGGCTACTCCTTGGGGGCCTGGGCCGCCGCGGACGCGGACAGCGAATTCAGCACGGCCTCGGTGTGGCGCCCCGGCTCCGCGGGGGCCTCGCCGGGGCCGACGTCGAGTCCCGCGAAGCGGTAGGGCGGTCCGGGGAAGGCGAGTGTCCGATCGCCGACGGCGAGCTTCCGGAAGAAGCCGCGCTCCGTCAGCTGGGGGTTGGACAGCAGGTCATGCGGTGTGGAGACAGGGGCGATGCTGATGCCGCGGCGCTGTCCGTCCTCGTAGAGCTCCTGTTTGGTCCGCTGTGCGGCGAAGCGCTCGAAGAGGGTCCTGAAGACGGCGATCCCCTGTTCGCCGCGGCGCCAGTCCCGCTCCCGCCATCGGGGCTCGCGCAGCTGCTCGGCGTCCTCGACTCCGTTGTCCTCCAGCCACTGGCTGATCGCCTCCCAGGCGAGCGGGAGCCCACCCAGTCCACCGACCAGATAGATCCAGCCGTCGGCGCACGCGAACAGCCCGGTTCCCGCCTCGGCAGGGCCGGCGCCGGCACGGTGCCGGACGACTCCCTCGAGGTCGAAGTACTGCACGGCGTTCTCCAGGGAGTGGGCGATCGCCTCCTGGGCCGAGACGTCCACGACCTGCCCGCGCTCGGTGTCCTCCAGAGCCAGCAGCGCCATCAGCGCCGCAGCGGCCCCGTGTACGCCCGCGATCACGGACGTCTGCTCGCCCCAGGCCCGCACGGGCGCCAGGTCGGGATCTCCGGCGAGGGTGAGCAGTCCGCCCGCCGCCAGGAGGGTCAGGTCGCCGGCCGGGCGGTCGGCCCAGGGACCGGTGAGGCCGAAGGGGCTGATGGACAGGTGGACCAGCCGGGGGTGCCTGGCGGTGACGTCGTCCGGGTGCAGGACGAGCTCGCGCAGCCGGCCGGGTCCCTCACTGGTGAGGAGCATCTGCGCCGTGCCCAGCAGATCCTCCAGCCGCGCGGCATCCACCGGATCGTCCAGGTCCAGCACCACGCTGCGCTTTCCGGCCTCGGTGAAGGCGAAGGAGAGGCTGGTGACGCCGCCGACGAGCGGGGGCACGGTGCGCTCGGGCACGCCACCCGGGGGCTCGACCCGGATGACGTCAGCTCCCAGGTCGGCGAACAGCCGCCCCGCGTAGGCACCGAGCCGGGTGCTCAGGTCGATGACTCTGACGCCGTCGAGCGGAGTGGGGCATTGGTGTGCCGTCATGGTCATGATCCCGCCGAAAGTCAGGGCCGCCCAGCTCCCAGAGGGGCAGCACTTCGAGATTGCGAAGTTCACTACGCATTTCCGTAGCGGATCGTAAGTCGGCCCCTGAACGTCGTCAAGAGCCACATCGCCTGCCGGGCGATACCCTGAAGCGGAAGAGAGGACCGCTGGCCGGGCAAGGACCAGAGGGCTCCGTCCGGACCGTGGGATCGCAATCTCGAATGAAACTTCGGATGATGGCGAGCGTGATCTCATGGACGCGTATCGACAGAGGGGACATGCCATGAATCCGGCCCGCATCGATCGGGCGCTGAGCATCCTGGGATACCTGGCCCAGCACCCGGAGGGATGCACGCTCAAGAGTCTGTGCGACGGGCTGTCGCTGCCCATGAGCAGCGCTCATGACCTGCTGCAGGCCTTGGTGGAGCTGGACGCGGTGAGCCTGCTGGGCCAGCGGACCTATACCCTCGGCCCGCGCTCCGTGGTCCTCGCACTGTCCATCGTGGACAGCGTCGACCTGCGGCACGTGAGCCGGCCGTATCTGGCCGACCTGTGCGGGGAGATCAACGAGAACACCTATCTCGCCGTGCGCAGCGGCAACACCGTCATGTACGCGGACCGCCACGAGGCGGGCCAGACGCTCTCTGTCGTCATCAAGCTGGGAGGGTCACGTCCCCTGCACAGCTCAGCGGTGGGCAAGCTGATGGCCGCGTACAACCCGGAACTGGAACAGCGGGTCCTCCAGGCGTCCCAGCTCGAGCGGTTCACCCCGCACACCCTGGTCAACCGGGATGCCCTGCGGGAGGAGTTCGAGCGGGTGCGGGCTTGCGGGTACAGCGTCAGCGACGGCGAGAGCGTCGAGGGAATCGTCGGCCTGGCCACGCCGATCGTCGACGCCGCCGGTGCCGTCACTGCCGCCGTCCACGTGTCGGCCCCCAGGGGGCGGCTGTCGCATGACCGCCTGCCGTTCGTGGTGGCCGCGATGTCCCACGCCGGGGCAGAGATCTCCCGGCAGCTGGGAGCCGCCCAGGACAGGATTCCGCTGCGGACCATCGACGAGGTCCGCGTCTTCGAACAACATCGGAACAGCAGCAGCCGACAAACAGAGTGAGTACCGTTGCGGGCCGTGTTCCATACGGGTAACCACGCAGGAGCGCCGACGGCCGGGCTCCTCCCAGTTCGACCGCTCCCTGTGGAACCGGCGCATGATCGCCTTCGGCGCCGAAGCCCAGAGCCTCGCTGGCCTCGGCTTCCTCCTCGCCCAGAACGCCACCAGCGCCGCCCGCTACAAGGACGACCCCACTTACACCGACGCCGGACTTACACCGACGCCGGCACAGAGACCACCGACCTCAGCGACGGCGGCAGCACACCCCGCAGATCATGAACCGGGCTGAGGCAACAGCCTCAGCCCACCTACCCCACCCCGATCCGCTACCCTGTCAGGGATCGCCACCTAGGTGACGGTCCCCACCCTTGCCGCAACCGAGGCGAATGGTCGCTCAGACTCTTCAGCCACGTTTTACGCAAGGCCCGGCCTTCGTAGCTCAGGGGATAGAGCACCGCTCTCCTAAAGCGGGTGTCGCAGGTTCGAATCCTGCCGGGGGCACACGATGAAGGGCCAGTCCAGGGGGTGCACCTCCCGGACTGGCCCTATCTCATGATCGCGACCGTGCCACAAGGTCCGCTAGGAGTCCACATCACCCCGCTCCTTGCGGATCATCAAGGCACCCGGCTCCGCTGCGCGCTGCGCTCCTGCCTTCGGCCCGCTCTGCGCGCGCTGCGCCGACGCGCGCCCGCTGAGTAAGCCCGAGGGCATGAGTCGAGACCCGTGGACGCCACAGCCGCTCAACGACAAGACCATGCCTCCGGCGGGGGCGCTCAGACTCCGGGATGGACGGGGCGACGTATGCGAGTGCCGGCACATCGTGGCGAGTGTCGGAGGCTGCCATCCCGACCACTTCGACCCAGGCAGAGCCGAGCAGTCGCGGCCCAGGGCGTCAAGGTCGTTCGTACAGTGGCGCGCTCCACCTTGACGCCCTGAACCACGCCCGCTCCACGGTGTGTGGGTCGAAGGCGGACGGGATGGCAGCAGGGACAGTTGTGGTTCCTGTCGGAGCCAGACCCGCGAGTCAATCGGAAACCTCAAATTGGGCACGGTAAGAGCGGCTAATGAGGCCTTGCCGGTGCGGCGTTGCGTGACTCACTGATCGTTTCAGAATGTGGACACGGCGTCATCTGAGGGCGCCCGGCCCGTGCCGCGCGCTCGCCGCCTCGGCTGTGAAAATCACTGTCCGATTGTCGGAACACGGTGATAGAGAGTTCCATGTGACAACGACACTTACGTTCCCCGTTCTGTTGCGACTGATCGACGAACGGTCGAGCGCCTTCCGCGCCGCGGTCGCCTCCGCGCCCAGCCTCGACGTGCAGGTGCCGACCTGCCCGGAGTGGACGCTGTTCGATCTGGCGCAGCACATCGGCGAGGGGCGCCGCGCCTGGGCCGCCACCGTCGCCGCAGGGCCTGCTCCGGCCAAGTCCGTACCAGAGGGCGCCCCGGCTGCGCCTCGGGAGCGCGAGGCCGTGCCGGCCTGGTTGGCCGCGTCGACGCAGGAGTTGCTGGACGCACTGCGGGAGGCCGGCCCGGATCGCGGTTGCTGGACGTGGTGGGGTGCGTCCCAGTCGCCGCAGACCTGTGGCGCCGTCGCCCGGCACCAGCTCCAGCAGATCGCGGTGCACACCTACGACGCCCAGGTCACTGTGGGTGCCCCGGAGCCGCTGCCGGATGAGGTGGCACTCGACGGTGTCGAGGAGTTCCTGTCCACCTGCGTCGCAACGACGAGTGCCTGGCCGCACAAGCCCACTGCCTTCGACTTCCACGCCACCGAGGGCCACTCCTGGCGCCTCACGGTCGACGGCGACGGCGCACGCTCCACCCGTATCTCCGCGCCCGGCACGACGCCTGTCGCCGCTGCCGACGAGGGCCCGAACGCGGCTGGCGTCTCCGTTCGCGGCACGGCCAGTGAGCTGGTTCTCTTCGTGTACGACCGTATCCCGGCGGACTCCCTGCAGATCGAGGGAGACGCAGGTTTGTTCGATCTGCTCCGCGCGTGGGACCCGGAGGAGTAGGACGGGTGCTGTAGAGCGGCGAAGTAAGCCTTGTCAAGACTGCATGCGGCGTCTGACACCAGCGGCTGACACCAACAAGCACGAACCGCAGCGGTCAGCGCCGGACCTCAGTGAACGATCGACCAAGGCGCAAGGGCCGTTGGCCGACGTTGACAGACCCCCGTGATCGACCTGATAAGGATGAGGCCACAGGCCTGAGACCCGGCGGCCCGAAGCCCTACGGGGCCGTGATCTCTCGCCCTGTGGCAGCTCCCACCCAAAGCTGCTTAACCAACCTGTGGTCAGCGGCAGGGCTCGGATCAGCGCATTAGTGGCCATCCACGCCGGGCGCCCAGCCGTTCCACCCGCTCGAACAGTTCCTCAGGCACGTCCACGCCCACCTCCCGAGCAGTCTCAATGCGGTGCCTGACATGCCCGAGGATGTCGTCCAACTCCTCATCGCTGCGCGCGGCAAAGCCAGCCAGCCGTTCCCGCATACGGGCCTTCCGTGCGTCCTCCAAGTTGATCACGAGATCGAGCATAGGCGGCTCAGAGGTCGGACGAGATGGGCTCGAAAGGCCGCGGTGTCCTCGGTAGCGTCGAACCGTCGTGCCCCATGCGTGCCCGATCGACTGGTGCTGAGCGGGGAGCCACGGGGAACCGGAGCGAAACAGCCGCTCTCCCGCAGGTCAGCAGCCTCGCAGGTCAGCCGGAATCCGCATACGAGATCTTCCAAACTGGTGCTCCCGGATCCGAGCCCGGGGGGGCATGACTCGTTCATCAAGACTCCGACTGCCGCAGCGTCTGCGCTCTCCGACAGGAGAACCTTGACGAGTTCGCGTCCACTGTGAGTTGATCACGCAAACCAGTCCTGATCGTTCCAAGGAGCAGGTCGTGATCTTCCTTGCTGCCACGCAGGGCAACCAGGGCACCAGCTACCTGATCGTTGCTCTAGCTGGCTTTTGGGGAGCGTCGAGCGCCTTCAGGCTTCGGCGCAAGAAGATGACGGGTGGCGAGCTGGCCATGCCTGCGTCCCCTGCCCAGCTGCGCTCGCTCGCGATCGCCGGCTGGCTGCTCATAGCGATGAGCCTCTTCGTGACTGTTGCAGCCATCCTGTTCCTTACAGTCGGTCCCATGTAGCCGTCGCTGGTACGGAAGCACCCACCCACACCGGGCCGCCCCTGGGCCGTGCGAGGCCAACCGAAGCCGACAGACGACGACAGATGACGTCGACTCCCCCACTGCTCGGAGGCGGTGCGTGGAGTGCCGACGCAGACGCCGATCCGTGAACGTGAGTTGAGGAAGATCAGAAGCTCCCCGTGCCACATCCGTGCCAGATCCAGCGGGGAGCCACGGGGAACGGCGGGGCCAGCAGGTGTCTGATGCCCCTCTCCGCCCACGTGGCTGTTTCGCAGGTCAGAGCCGCACTCGCCTCACCTCGCTCCTAAAGCGGGTGTCGCAGGTTCGAATCCTGCCGGGGGCACCAGGCAGAACGGCCCGGACCGATCATGGTCCGGGCCGTTCTGACGCCATCAATCGACGGCAGTCCCATCCCGCGGACCAGGGCGGTACCGCTCTGAGGCACTGGCAGGACGATGCGATCCACTCGTCGGCGCGTTCGGTCTCTGACGGGGTCGCCTCGATGTCCCGCACCCGCCGAAGCCAGCGCGCCAGGGCGAACGACGCCGCACCGGGCCCCCACACCGGGGTCACCAGCAAAGACCCAGGTCACAGACCCGGGCCTTCCTGTTCGTCGAGAGCGTTGACCGCCGCCGGACCCAACTCCCCGACCGCTGGCGGCAAGCGTCTCAGGCGACGGTGTACTCGGCGTCCCCGAAGTCCGCGACTACGCGCAGCCGACCGCCGAGCGCTTCCACGTAGGCCCGGAGAGTCGCGACCTCCGCGCGATCCAGCTCACCGTGCTCGATCGCGGAGACCCGAGGTGCCGAGACCCCCATCGACACGGCCACTTGGCGCTGAGTCAGCGCCTGTTCACGCCTGACCTCCGCGAGCTTGTGAGCACGCACTTCAGCGGTCAGCCGGTCCATGGCTGCTTGCTTCTCCTGAGCCGACCGCACCGGCAGCCCAGCGGCCGCACGCCGCTCGCGCGCCTTGCGTTCCCTGGTTTCAAGATCGTCCAGATGTGTCCGGTACCGCTCCTCAGCAAGCGGAATGCTGATGTCGTACCAGCTCTGCCAGTTCCCGGCCTTGTCACGGGCCACCAGCAATACCGCCCGGCGCACCGGATCGAAGGCGAAGAGGATGCGGATCTCGCTGCTCCCGGACGATCCGCCGACGAAGTCAGCGCGGGCAAGCGGCCTCGGCCCTGCCCTCGCCGTATGCGAGTGCCTGCGATCGCGCGGTGAGCTACGACATCTACTTCCTGAACCGACGCGACGGGCAGTCCTGGGATGAGGTCCTGGAGGCCATGGAGGACGCAGCCGAAGACAGCGAGCCGATCCCCACCCACATCCTTGAAGCCTGGGACCGAATCATGCCGCAGGCCCGGACCCTGCTGGGCGAAGTGGAGATCACGGAGTACGAGCAGGAGTCGCGGGACCTGAGCCACTCGGGAACCGGCATCGACCTGTCCGTCTTCGGTGACGAGGTGAGCATCACCGTGCCCTACTGGCATGCGGGGGACGACGCCGCAGTCGTGCTCGGCCAGGTCTCCGCCCTCGCGGCCATCATCGAGAAGGAGACCGGGCTGACCGCCTACGACCCCCAGACAGAACGTCCGCTGGTGGAAGCGCCAATGGAGGACTCGATCGGGCTGATGTCGCGAATCACCGACGATTTGCGCAGCCGCTACGGCGGTTGAGCACCGGGCGGCTGAGCTTGCCGGGTTCCGGGCTGATTGCTCACCGCGTGCCACAGTCGCGCAGATACAAGGTTCCGAGCAGTGGTCCACCTCAGCGCCCCAGGCCCGGCCAACCGTCCCTGTTGGAGTAGCTCTCGAAGCAGTACCGGGTCGAGCGGTCCCACTCCTTCCCGGTAGCGAGTTCGTACGCCTGATCCGGCACGTACAGCAGCCACTCCCCGTCACACTCGGTGGAGGTGTACGGGGCGAACTTGTCGACGTCGAAGAAGACGCCTTCCCATACGGCTCGTCCTGCGGCGACGACAGCGCAACGGGCGTACAGGAAGCCGTCGGCGGACTGCGGGAAGAGTCTGCCGTTCGGGCCCGTCATGTCGGCAACGGGAAGCATCCCGAACTTCTCTTGGTCCAGGCGATAGAGAGCCTCGGCATGTCGTTCCGCGAAGCCGATGATGTCGGAGACGGAACGGCGGCTCAGCTCCTCGACCAGGCGCCGGCAGCTCGCCTCCGTGGCTTCGCCGTTCAGGGTGGCTACCAGCGCCCAGAAGGAGGCCCATGTCATTGTCACTGGCGCAGGATGCCAGAGCCGTCTGACATCCACGGCTGACATCAACGAGCCCGGACGGCGGCATACGGCAGCACCCCCGCACGACCGCCGGACCTGCCGACGGGGGACAGCGCGTCAGGCGGCGTTCTCGGCCGCATCTGGGGGGACAGAAGGCAAGACAAGGTAGAGATGACGGCCGCCGTCGCCCTCTTGGTCAGGCTCGGAGGGCTCGGGCGTCTGCATCTCCGCCGGTGAGCGCTCGGGGCCGGGTTCGATCGAGCAGTGCGCATCGCCGGCTGCTCTACCTTCCCGGCTCCCCCGCCACCCGGCGCAGCGTTCAGTACTGCTCGGTCTCGATGAAACCCGCGTCCGCGTCATGGTCCGCACCGAGGGCGGCGGCGGTCGGGTCGAATCCGGGCGGGCTGTCCTTGAGGCCCAGGCCCATGCCGGCCAGCTTCGCCTTGACCTCGTCGATCGACTTCGCACCGAAGTTACGGATGTCGAGCAGGTCGGCCTCGGAGCGCGCCAGGAGCTCACCCACCGAGTGGACGCCCTCACGCTTGAGGCAGTTGTACGACCGAACGGTGAGCTCCAGCTCCTCGATCGGCAGCGCCAGGTCGGCGGCAAGGGCGGCGTCCGTGGGGGACGGGCCCATGTCGATGCCCTCGGCGTCGATGTTCAGCTCGCGGGCGAGACCGAACAGCTCGACCAGGGTCTTACCGGCGGAGGCCATGGCGTCACGCGGACGCATCGCCTGCTTGGTCTCGACGTCGACGATCAGCTTGTCGAAGTCGGTGCGCTGCTCGACACGCGTGGCCTCGACCTTGTAGGTGACCTTCAGCACCGGCGAGTAGATGGAGTCGACCGGGATGCGGCCGATCTCCTGACCGATCTGCTTGTTCTGAACGGCGGAGACGTAGCCGCGGCCGCGCTCGACGGTCAGCTCCATCTCCAGCTTGCCCTTGCCGTTGAGCGTGGCGAGGACGAGGTCGGGGTTGTGGACCTCGACACCGGCCGGGGGCGCGATGTCGGCGGCGGTGACGAGACCCGGGCCCTGCTTGCGCAGGTACATCACGACCGGCTCGTCCTGTTCACTGCTGACGACCAGTTGCTTGATGTTGAGGATCTGGTCGGTGACGTCCTCCTTGACGCCCGGCACGGTGGTGAACTCGTGCAGGATGCCGTCGATGCGGATGGACGTGACAGCAGCGCCGGGGATCGAGGACAGGAGCGTACGGCGGAGGGAGTTGCCGAGGGTGTAGCCGAAGCCCGGCTCCAGCGGCTCGATCACGAACCGGGAGCGGAACTCGTCGACGACCTCTTCGGTCAGGGACGGACGCTGAGCGATCAGCACGAGGTATTGCCTTTCGGTGTTTGGCGCCCGCTATTTGACGCCGTAGACATGACGAAGGGTACGGGCGGTTCGGCCTCC
>NZ_BMMM01000004.1:188469-405883 GCF_014645835.1 Streptomyces albiflavescens | reverse complement strand
ACCCCGCCCGTCTGCCGACCGGTCGGCAGGCCCGGCTCTTGCTGGAGTAGGGTCCGACGATCAGCTACTCCTGCCGTTGAGAGTCAGCCATCAGCGCAGTTCGATGTCTTCACGGGCGGGGCGGTCGAGGTATCCGCTCTCGGGCCTGGAACAGGCCGGACACTTTGTCCGGCTGCACCCATGAGTCCAGGAGCTGCCAGAGCTTTGATCGGATACCCCT
This sequence comes from Streptomyces albiflavescens, assembly GCF_014645835.1. Classification (GTDB taxonomy): domain Bacteria; phylum Actinomycetota; class Actinomycetes; order Streptomycetales; family Streptomycetaceae; genus Streptomyces; species Streptomyces albiflavescens. The sequence continues at coordinate 405,663 of NZ_BMMM01000004.1, read as the reverse complement.
CCTACGCTTTTGCGGACAAGGGGAGGGCGGTGCTGGGCAGCCTCACGGAGACCTTCGCTGAAACGCCTCGAAGCTCTGGGTGAACGTTCGGACGTCAGGGAGGGCCTCCCGCCCGGTCGCAGACGGCCCTGGAGACAAGGTGGCTGCAAGGTGGCTGCAGGAACTCAGATATAAACGATCTTGCGGTGACTGGGGAACAAATGCCGCATACTCTTCGTCCCGGCTGATCGGCAAGCTTCAAAGCTCGCCTTCATTCCTGCGGGCAATGTGGCCTGCGACGCGAGGCGCGTTTCAGGTGTTGCCAGCCCTCTGGATCTTGTGATTGGACACTGTTCTTTCGCCTCGGATAGATTTTTCGAATGGCGAATCTGGAAGAATTGCTGCATCAGAGGTTGGCCCCGGCATTTGAGACGGTGGCCGGCGCCCCCGTCGACCCGGTCATCCGACGATCCCAGCACGCTCACTTCCAGTCGGACGCCGCCTTGGCGCTGGTTCGCAAGATCGGTGGCAACCCGCGCGAGATCGCCGGCCGGGTCGTAGAGGCCGCGCAGCTCGATGATCTCTGCTCCTCGGTCGAGATCTCGGGGCCCGGCTTCATCAACCTGACCTTCTCCGACGAGGTTCTCGCACGTCTCCTCACTGACACCATCGGTGACGAGCGGCTCGGCGTACCGCAGGCCAAGACCCCAGAGACCATCGCGATCGACTACTCCGCCCCGAACGCAGCCAAGGAGATGCACGTCGGACATCTGCGTTCGACGATCATCGGCGACGCAGCCGTGCGCCTCCTGGAGTGGCAAGGGCACACCATCATTCGCCAGAACCACATCGGCGAGTGGGGTACCCCCTTCGGCATGCTCGTCGAGCACCTGCTGGACATCGGAGAATCCGAGGCCGCACACGAACTGTCGGTCGGCGACCTCAACGGCTTCTACAGGGCCGCTCGCGTCAAGTTCGACGCCGACGAGACGTTCAAGAACCGCGCCCGCAAGCGGGTCGTCATGCTGCAGAGCGGCGACGAGACGACCCTGCGTCTGTGGAAGACGCTCGTGGACGAGTCGAAGAAGTACTTCATGACCGTCTACGGCATGCTGGGCGTCCGCCTCACCGAAGACGACTTCTTCGGTGAGAGCTACTACAACGACCAGCTCCAGTCCGTAGTGGATGAGCTGGACGAGCTCGGCCTCCTGCGGGCGAGCGACGGCGCCCAATGCGTGTTCCCCGAGGGCTACAGGAACCGGAAGGGCGACCCTCTGCCGATCATCGTCAAGAAGGGCGACGGCGGCTTCGGATACGGCGCCACCGACCTCGCCACGATCCGGCACCGCCTGCGGAACCTCCACGCCACCCGCCTGCTGTACGTCGTGGGCCTGCCCCAGCACCAGCACCTCGCGATGATCTACGACGTGGCACGGGATGCACGCTGGCTCGTTCCGCCCGCCCGCGCCGAGCACGTCGGACACGGGTCGATCCTCGGCGACGACGGCAAGATGCTGCGCACCCGCGCCGGCAAGTCAGTGAAGCTGGTGGACCTCCTCGAAGAGGCCGTGGTCAGGGCATCCGCGGTGGTTGCCGAGAAGAACCCCGAGCTTGATGAAGAGGCCCGTGCCGCAGTCGCCCAGGCGGTCGGTATCGGCGCCGTCAAGTACGCGGATCTCTCCACCGACCGCACGCGGGACTACGTCTTCGACGTCGACCGGATGGTGTCGTTCGAAGGCAACACCGCCCCCTACCTGCAATACGCGCGAGCCCGGATCTGCTCCATCTTCCGCCGCGCTGGTGTGGAAACACCGCTGCAAGGTGTTGAGAAGCTGGTCATCACCGAGCCTGCCGAGCGTGCCCTCGCTCTGGAGCTGCTTGAATTCAGCAGCCTCCTCGCCGAGGTCTCCGAGACGCTGGAGTTCCACAAGCTCGCCAACTACCTGTACGGGTTGGCGTCGGCGTTCACGAGCTTCTACGAGAAGTGCCCTGTCCTGCGCGCCGAGGATGATGTCAAGCAGAGCCGCCTGGCTCTGTGTGATATCACCGCTCGGACACTGGAGCTGGGCCTGGGCCTCCTCGGAATCGATGCCCCTGACCGTATGTGACCCGTGGGCGCCCGCTACCGGCGAGGTACCGGGCGCCAGTTGAGCAATCCCGTTGAGGAGTACGACCGGCACCACCGGCCGTACTCCTCAACGTCGTCAATGCCGTCGTCGAGTACCGCGCGGTAGACATCGATCGACCGGTACTCGGTGCCTCGTGCCACGAGGGATTCCTTGATGCGCAAGATCGCGCTGCGGGTCTCGGAACTCAGTGCGGCGCGCATGGGTTCCACGAGGTCAGCCGAGCGAGGCCCGTCGTAGTCGGCGGGTAGCAGCCACATCTGCACGGTCCAGGGCACGCCGCGAACCCGGTAGCGCACCTCCCAGCCGAGACCAGCATCTGGCTCGTTGACCGCGTTGAGGAACAGGACTCTGTCGACGGCCGGGTCCTGGGCCCACTCGGACACGAGGGAAAACCCGGTATCGACACGTAGAGAACCGTAGATCTCCATGTCGATGTCGGGGGCAACCAGCAGGCCGTACGACATGGCCCCACACAGCTTCGGCACACCGAACTGCTCCCACCGCTCGAGTGGTTGCAGCGCGTTCATGACGCTGCGTGCCTGCTCTTGCCTGGCGTCCTGTCGTTGAAGGGGGGAGGTGCCGTTGTCCGGCACCCGGCCCGCGGTCGCCGGGGCTGTCACCGGTGGGCCTCCATGTACCCGAAGGCGCGGCAGGCTTCCATCAGGCTCTCCGGCACATCCGCGTCTGCCGGCAGGCTCCGGCCGGGCTGGACGACGCCGCTCTTGATGTTGTCCGTGAAGTCGCCGATCCCCTGCACGAACGGGCCGTGATCCGCGGTCCCGTAGTTGAGCATCTCGGGTTCCCACGGCATGTCGAGGTAGGCGCAGATCTCCCGGGACACCTGCTTCGCATCGCGGGTGAGGTCCTCGTAGCGCACGGTGGCGCCGTTGAGGGTACGGCGGGCTGCGTCGAGTTCCCGGAGGTACCTTGTTACCAACTGCTGTGTCTGTGCCGGGTCTTGCTCGGGTCTCCCGGCCAGCGACGACTCCAGGATGTGCAGGGGATGCCGGAGCAGGAAGATGTACCGGGCCTGCGGCCAACACGCGGCGAGCCTGCGCCAAAGCAGTAGGTTGCCGGGGGTCTTGTCCACCACGATGTCCTTGCCTGTGACGGCCAGTTCGCGGTGGAGCATGCGGTCCCAGAGCAGGTGCTCGATCTCCCCCTTCTCCAGGTTCGAGGCTTGCATCGCCATTTCGATGTAGGGGCTGGTGAGCTGGACTTCAAGATCGGCCAAGTGCAGCTCGTGCGGCGCCCGGATCTTGCTGTGAGTGTCCAGGATGCACCGCAGGAGCGTCGACCCGGAGCGTATCGAGCTGAGAATGAACACCGGTGATGGCACCAGGCGATGCAGTGCTGGCTTCGACGGCACGGGCAATCTCCTCGTTTCCTTTCCTGGGTTGATCATCGGCGCCAGAAGTCGATGGGGTCCTTGCCCGGCTTGAAACCGTGAGCTTCGACCATGGCCGCAGTCGCAGCGAAGTTCCGGCCGACGGTCTCCGGCTCGTGGGAGTCACTGCCGAAGGACACCGCTGATCCGCCCTCCTCGTACCACCAGCGCACGACCTCGGCCGCGGGCCAGGGGCCTTGGGTGTTCATTTCGAGTGCCCTGTCCGAGCGGGCCAGGGCACGCAGGACGGCCCGGTACTCCTCTTCGTAGTCGTTCGCGTTGTACGGCTTCGCGTCCTTCGGCCAGGCGCGCATCGGGTAGTCGATGTGGGCGAGGACCTGGAAAACGTCGCTGCTTTCCACCATGTTGAGGGTCTCGATGAGGTAGGTGCGCATCAGTTCCTGGGCGTTGTCGGCCGTGAACAGGAACGGCGCATAGTGGATCTGTCCGTCGACGACCAGCGAGTGCAGCGAGCCGAGGAGCCGGTCAAAGGTCCTACGCTCCAGCAGCGCGCCGATCTCGTCCTTGAACAGGTGGGGCTCACCGAGCTCCATCCCGGAAAGGATCTTGAGATCCGGGTAGCGGTCGCGGCAGCGTTCCAGGCACTCCCCGTACCCGTCCGCGTCGAACAGGCCGCTGTGTGCGTGTGTGTCGATGACACGGACGATGGAGGAGTCTTCCTTCTCTCCGGGGAACGCCCATGTGGTGAAGTCCGCGTGGTCGGTGAAGGAGATGGCCGGCACGCCGAGGCGGACAGCCTCTTCGCAGGCCTTCTCCATCACCGCGGTCGAGGCGTCCCAGGACCACTCCGTGTGGACGTGGTTGTCAGCCGGAAGCGGCTGTCCCGGCCTGGCCTTCCATGCGAAGTCTTCCGTGGCCAACTGATCGTCCTTCCTTGTGTAGTTCAACTGCCGTCGCGGACACCGAGCGCCTGAAGCGCCGTGTGCTCGGCTGGTGATCCCGGGATGCCCAGGTGCTGTGCGACGACCTGCTTGGCGTGGTCGGTCAGCTCATCGAGCTGGGGGCAGGTGCGTACGGTGAGGCGCGTCCCGAGTAGCGCGCGCAGCACCTCCGCTTCGTCTGATGCGGCCAGCTCGGAGTCCACGTGCCCGTGCGTCCGGGCCTGCTGAATGGCTTGGCGAACGCTGCTGCTGTCGAGGGCCTCTTGGCACTGCTGAAGGGTGAACAGTTCGATCGGATACTCGGGGTCCGGTGTGTAGCCGAGGTGGCTTTGGAGTTCGGCGAACCCGGATCGCAGTCGGGTCGTCGTTTCGGCGGTCTCGGGCTCGGCGAGCAGCACGAAGCAGTCGATATCGCTGCCCGGCCCGGCCTGGCCGGTCGCGACGGACCCGTAGATGAACATGCCGATGGCTTGCGGGCACATGTGACGGAGGTACTGGTCGATCGCTGCCGTGACTGTGCTGGTCATTCGGCGTCGTTCCAACCGGCCGGGCCGCTCAGCCGTGGCGCCTCAGGGGTGGTGTTGCCGGATATCTCCGTGAGTATGGCCTGGGTGAGTGGCAGCGCCTCGGCGACCAGCCGTTCCACTGCCACGTCGAGATCGTTCTGGGTGAGCAGCGGGTTGCCCGGACATGCGGCCATGATCGTGTAGCTCGTGCCTCGTCCTGCGCCGACGCGGTCGGCGAGGTCGGCCAGGGAGTGCTCGTCGAAGCAGACCTCGCCGGCCTGGTACAGGGCGGTGTTGATACGGGAGGTGTAGGAGCTGACGATCTTCGCTGCGCGCTTCTTTTCTGCCGGATCCAGCGTCGCGATGGCTCGCCGTATCGCGGGAGGGCAGAACACGAACGCCAACCGGTAGAAGTCGACGTCGTTGAGTCGGACGAACAGCCCTGTCTCGTCGAGCCGCCGTTCCAGGTATCGCACCAGGGCCTGGCGTGACTCGACGAGCGCGCCCAGCGTGTCCCTACCGACGTGGCGGAGAAGCATCCAGGTCGGCAGGCTCTCGAAGCCTCGCGACCCGAGGAAGGGTGTGATCAGCCCGAGGTCCCAGCAGTCGTCCTCCATGACGGTCTTCTCGTGACGGCTGAACTGGGTCAGGACTTCCCGCTGCCGGAAGAGCACGTAGGAGGAGGGGTAGGGGGTGAAGAGGCCCTTGTGGGGGTCGAGCGACACGGAGTCGGCCTGCTCGATTCCGCGCAGGTGCTGCTGCTTCAAGCGTTCGTTGAAGATGAGGCTGCCTCCGTGGCAGGCGTCGACGTGGAACCAGACGCCGTGCTTACGGCACACGTCGGCCAGCTCCTGGAGGTCGTCCAGGCCTGTGGTGCGGCAGTTGCCCGCGACGCCGACCACCATGAAGGGAGTGCGTCCGGACGGCGGATTGGACAGCAGCTTGTCGACGGCCTTCGGGTCCGTGGTGAAGCCGTCTTCGGCGTCGACGGAGAGGACCGCGTCCCAGCCGAGGCCCAGGTGGAAGGCGGAGTCGCTGTGGGAGTAGTGAGCGATCGGGCCGGCCATCACGACAGCGGGCTGGGTGTCGAGGGCCCGAAGGCCGTGCTTGCGTGCCTGCGGGAATGTGTGGCCCAGGGCGGCGAGCATGGCGATGTGGTTCGACAGGTGACCGCCGGTTGTCCACAGGCCGGAGACGTCCTTGACGCCGCGAAGTTCGGTCAGCGGTGCCGTCTCGTATCCGATCAACTCACGCAGCCACTCGATGACCTGGGCTTCCACGAAGGTGGCTGAGGGGGCACTGCGGTCGACAGCGATGAGGTTTTGGTTGAGCAGCGGACCAAGGATGTGGCCGGCGAGGGCAGCCAGGGCGTTGCCGGAGTCGGGGAATGCGAGATACCGGGAGTGGCCCTGCCCGATCGAGTAGCGGGCGACGACATCATTGACTTCGGCGAGTACCTGCCCGAAGCCGGTGCCGTGCTGTGGGAGCGGCTGTGCGATGGACTTCCTCAGCGCGGAAGGGTCGGCGTAGCGCAGAAAGGGCTGTTCCGGCTCGCGGCCGTGTAGGAAGTCCAGTCCAGTCCGCAGGGTCTCCATGAGGTCAGCCTGGTGCTTGTCGCGTGCTTCGGCGCTTCCGACCAGGTACGTGTCCCGGGCTGCCCGTGTCACGCCGCCGACATGCGTGCCCAGGTGGAACAACAGGTCGTCGACCAGGCGCGCAGGATCGGTGTCCAGACGCTCGTACCAGTTCTCGGTGCTGTGGCGTGCTTCGGCCAGAGCGGCCGTACCGGTAGCTTCCAGGACCTCGATGAGGCTATCGGTGCGCATCGCGGGACGGTCGTCGCCGGTGGAAGCCAGACGGATGGTGCGGCAGATGTCCGCTTCCATGGCCGCCTCGAACGCTTCGAGGCATCCGACCAGCGTCGCTTCGTCTCCGAGCCGGGACAGCTGCTGGAAGAGGCGGACTTCCTGGGCTACGGGCAGGAAGTCACCCCAGAAGTGGCCCAGTTCGTGCCCGTAGAGGGTTCCGTTGTCGCGTGACTGCTCGGGGCGGTTGTGGCGGCCTTCGAGACGGAGCGACTGCATCAGAAGGTCGCGGCGTTGCCCCCAGGTGACGGACTCAACGGCAAGCAGGGCCTTCTCGAACGGGTCCGCGGGAAGCGCGTGGGCGTCCGGAATCCGAGGCGCTCCGTCGTCGTTGGCGAAGATCTCGTGCGCCTCGCCGGGGGTCAGGCTGTCCGCGAAGAAGATGCGGTGCCACAGCAGGCACTCGGCTGCTCTGGCCGGCGCAGTCGCGGTGTCGACGACTTCCTCGAAGTCGATGAGGACGATCATGTCGTTGCTGAGGAACATGTTCCTCGGCGCGAAGCCCTGCCAGATCAGGCCCGCATCGAGCATGGCCCGCCGCAAGTCTCGTAGGGCAGTGACGACATGGTGCCGTTCAGTCGGAGCGAGGTTGCCCGAGCGCAGCTGGTCCTCGAGCGTGATGCCGAGGTTCTGGGAGAACGCCCAGGGGTCTGTGTCGTCCCCTGCCTGGACGAGCGCGTACGCGCGTTGGACGGTGAACTGGAGCCGGCCGTCACCGGCAGTCCGCGGGAGGAGACCGGTGATCAGCGCCTCGTTGGTGCGCCTGGTGCCCACGGATGTGGAAGGCCACAGCAGAGCCACCAGGTCGTACGGCAGTGGCCCGTCTGCCGGGACGAGCCGCGCTTGGCGCGAGGGGTGGATAGGAACCGCGGTTTGCGCCAGGGGAGCCTGCCTGGCCAGGAAGGCTTCCAGTTCGACCGTGGTCGTGAACAGCTCCTGGAGGGCGTTCACCAGGTTCTTGTCGCCGCTGAACGTCAGCGGGCTGTTTGTCCCGGCCGGTGCGACAGCGGTGGCCCCTGTCAGGGCACTGATGGCGTGGTGCGGATGACGGACGGCGAGTTCCCGCGCCGCCGCCAGGTCCTCGGGGGCCGCGGAGGCTTCCATCTGTGTGAGGACGATGGAGTACCGGCTGCGGAAGCGGTCGGAGATGCGCCGATTTGCTTCCATGGCCGTACGCCACTGCGCCAGCCGCTCGGCGTACGGGCGTGCTGGTCGGTGTGTCTGTGGAGCTGACCTCATGCCACCGCCCCCTCGTTCTTGTCCATGACCGGGCGGAACCGCTGTTCCAGTTCGGCTAGGACGTGTGCCTTCATCTCGGGGTCTTGCGTGTGGTACATCGAGCCCGGCTCGACCTTGCGGTCGCAGTGGAAGATCTCGATGGGCCAGCTCTCGGGGAAGGCGATGTGGCGGCCCCCTGTGGTACCGACATGCGACACGAGGTCTTCCCAGTTGTAGCTGAGGTCGTGCCGGTCGATGAACACGTCGAGGTCGAAGGCACCGAACCGGTTGGCGACGGGGGTGAACCGCTGCACGTCGTAGGCGATGAAGTGGGTGGACAGCCGGTTCACCGAGCGCACCCCGGGCTCGATCTCGTCACCCTTGTCTTCGAGCTTCCATGACCATTGGTCGTAGTCGCTCACCTTGCTCAGCACGGGTACGTGCGGGTGGCGCTCGAAGAGGCGCCGGCAGGCCCCCAGGGGATCGAAGGACGGGTCGGTTCGATACATGACCACGTCGTCTTCGATAACGATGAGGTAGGGAGAACGCAGGTCGAAGAATCTGCGGTGCCCGTTGTTCGACGCGTCTCCGGAGGGGACGAATCGGTCGCGCCGGCGGACGCGCAGTTCGTCGACTCCCCATTGGTCGAGATGGCTGGTGAGCCGGGCGATGGTCTCGGGTGGAGTTCCGTCGCAGTGCAGCACCACTTCGTAGGTCTCCTGGGTGTGCCGGGTCAGGGCTTCCAGGCAGCGCGGCAGGGTCTGGCTGAGCAGCGCGAGGTCCTTGTGGAAGAGGAAGGAGATCCTGAAGGTGGGATCTCCCGCATTGCTGTTCTGCACTGTGCCTCTGGGTTGACCTGTCTGCTTCACGTGGTCTCCTCCTGGGCTGGGGACTGCTTCGTGCTGCTGATCGCCATAGGGCTGGTTGTGCGTCGCCGCGGTTCGTCGAAGACGCCGGAAGGGTCACGTGGAGCGCGACCTGCTATGCGGATCCAGGTGTTGAAGGCGGTGCACTGGAGCCCGTACCGGAGGTCAGCGATGATCCGAGCGGTCGTGTCGGTGAAGTGCCTGCGCTGTGCCAGCCGGAGGGCGCTCCGTTCACGGCGGTAGGGAGCGCCGGCGAGCCGGTAGTCCGAGCTGTAGTCGGCAGCGAAGTGAATGAGTGCGGGCGCAACTTTCATGCCGTTCTTGTCGAAGGCGCAATCCCCGTTGAGTACGTCAAGTTGGAGTGGGCCGCTGATGCCGATGGGGGTTGCGGACGTGACCGCGGTGAGGTCTTGTGCGTGGATGCCGCTCTCGGCCAGCGCCATGGCGAGAAGGGGCTCATCGGCGATTCCACGCCGGAAAGGATGGAGCCCCAATTCCTGGTAGCCATCGGCGAGTTGACGGGCTCGCCCGAAGACCTTTCGCGTTGTTTCCGTGGGACGTATGAGCATCAGCCCGCTGTTGCACTTGGGCAGCCAGGTTGAGCTTGCCTTGCGGCACATCGAGGCGACGTCGCCGTACCAGACGTTCTCCTGGGCCGGGGTGATGTCGCGGCCGACCACTCCGATGTCGGATTCGTCGAAGAGGTCGAAGACCGGCTCGACGGGGCGTACAGCGAGTGCGTCGGCATCAAGGTAGAGCGTGTACGGGTAGGGCGCGTACCTGTCGAGGTGCAGCTTCTGGCGGCAGTCATCCGACTGCGTCCCACCTACCTCGATGACGTCGTCGTACAGCTCGGCGGCGGGACAATTGCCATCATCGGTGGCCAGCGTGCGGTGCAGCCCGGGTGAGTGCCGCTGCAGAGAGAGGGCCAGTGTGTGCGCCTGGCGGTGATACCGCTTGTGACCGTAGGCAAGGACCAGGATTCCACGCTTGGGGTGTTCGCTCACCTTTCGGATCCCACGCTCATGCGGATTGGGGCTGGGCGGCACGGCCCTCATGAACTATCCCTTCGCTTCATCTGCATTGCGGTCTTACGCACTCCCGTACGCCTGTATCCAGGAATCTGACGAGTTGACAAAACGGCCGCGAGGGGGTTCGTGTAATACCACGACGCGATATCACCGGCTCGAGCCCTGATGGGTGCGGTCTCGTCCGGACGAGTTCAGGATTCGCCTTGCTTCCCATGGCCATTACGTGCGTCGCACGGCCTGTCGCGTCTTCAGGCCTGTTTGACCATGGGCAAGCAACTTCCGACTGAGGATGGCCTCATGGGGGACTGACGTCTATTGCTGGAGTGATATCACCGCAGTGATGCACGAGTCGTATGCGTCGGTGCTTCGATAACCGCATGACTGAGGCATCAGGAGGACTCGCCCCCGCGCACCAGGACATGATGCGCGTCAACGAGCTGAACTGGGACGCGCGCACATCCGTCCACATCGCCAGTCGGTACTACGGCCTCGAGGAAGGGAAGGCCCCCGACCCGTCCCGCTGGTTCGCCCCCTTCGAGTGGGACGACCTCGGAGAGCTGAAAGACCTCGACGTGCTCCATCTGCAGTGCCACTTGGGCACGGAGACGATTGCCTTCGCCCAACGTGGGGCCCGCACCGTCGGCTTGGACATCTCCGGCGATGCAATCGACGCGGCACGGGACCTCGCTACCCGCGCCGCGATCCCCGTCGAGTACGTGCACGCCAACGTCTACGACGCCCCAAGGGCCCTCGAAGGTCGCCAGTTCGACATCATCTACACCGGCAAGGGCGCTCTGTACTATCTGCCCGATCTGAACGCCTGGGCCAAGGCGATCACTCAACTGCTGCGCCCCGGCGGCAAGCTCTACATCGCTGAGTTTCATCCTCTCCTCAACGCTCTGCGTCCAAGGCCGCACGACGGTGACGGCCCCGACCTCGTCGGTCACCACTACGAGGCCGAGGAGCTGGTCATCGGACACGACTACTTGGCCAATGGCACCATCCAGCGTGAGTCCACCCACACGTACACCGATGGCCCCGCTCTGGAGGGCTCCACCGAGTTCTTCGAGTGGATGCACGGGCTGGACGATGTGATCAACGCTGTGATCGGAGCCGGCCTGCGCGTCGAGGCTCTGCGTGAGACACACCAACTGCCGTGGCGCCGATGGCACCGGATGGAGTCCACTCCCGACGGCTGGTGGCAGCTCCCGGCAAACGAGCCCCGCATCCCGCTCTTGTACGCCCTACTCGCCCGCAAGTAGGCCGGCAGAGATTGCAGAGGAGCCTCGTGAAGACCGTTGCGATACTCGTGAAGAACGGCATCGGCTTTGGCCATCTCCGGCGCGCTGTTCTGATCGCTGAGGCCATACAGAGCAGGGGCCGTCTGAAGCCGGTGATCATCAGCCAGGCGAGTTCCCTGAGCCTCTTCAAGAACACCCCGGTGGACGTCATCAACTTTCCGCTGCTGCACCGGGTCTCCTCGGCTGTCGCCGAGGATGCGTACACCGCGATCCTCGATCGACTCCTGGACAAGCTCGACCCCGCCGTGGTGGTCGAGGACACCTACCCCGACCCCCGCTATCTGGCTCTGCCCTCTCTCGCCCACCGTCCGCGGCTACTGGTCATGCGCCGCCTCGACGGAGCGTCCTTCGACCACCTACGCACCCAGGGCAGGTTCGCGGCCTTCGACAAGATCCTCATAGCCCAAAGCCGCGCAGACTTTGCCCGCGAGGGCCACAGCGGAGACTCCGCCGCCGCAGTCGAGTGCAGCGGCCGGTTCTCCTTCGTCGGCAACCTGAGCTACACGCCCGCCTCCGAGGAGATCGCGCGAACGCGAGCCGAGTACGCACCTCACGGTGAGCCGCTGGTCGTCGTGAACGGCGGTGCGGGCGGCGACCAGATGCCCGACGGCTACGGAGACCGGCTCTTCGGCGCCTGCGCCCAGGTCGCCGAACGCCTCCTCATCACAGGGCACCGAGCCCGCTTCGTCTTCGTCACCGGCCCGTATTACGCCGGCAAACCTCTGAGCGAAACCGCGAACGTCACGGTCCGCCGCTACGAGCCGCGCCTGGCGGCGCTCCTCGCAGCAGCCCACGTGGCAGTCATCAAGCCCGGGAACAACGCGCTCTCCGAGGCCCTGAGCGGGCAGGCCCACCTGGTGCTCGTGCCCGACGTGTCCTTCCTCGAAGGACTCGACGAACACGCTGGTCGAGTCGCCGACCACTACGGCGGCGCGACCTCCACCGCCGATCCCGACGCACTTGAACCGCTGGTCCGGGAAGCTCTTGCCCGGCCCCCGCGCACAGAGCGCCCCAAGGCGAATCACGAGGGACTCCTCCAGACGCTGGATGCCATCGAGGACTTGGCCGATGCTGTGGAGCCCCGGGTCCTGAAGCGTCAGCTCATGCTTGCGTTGACCCTCGGGGAAGGCCGCGATGTGACGGGCCTGCGTGACGTGCTTCCGCCACTGCTGGGGAGTGCGGTGCCGCTCGACGGAACCTCAGTGCCTGATGCTGACAGCCCTCCTTCGGAGAGCGTGCTACGTCGTGGGGAGCGAGCAGGCATCGTGGCCCTGCCGGCGGGTGAGCCCCCTTCCGTCCCTCCTCAGGAGTTGGTTGACCGCGGAGCCAGGTTGGCCATCACGCCGGCCCCCGTACCACGGGCGATCACACGCTGGATTCAACTGGCACCTGCTGTACCTGCGTTGGGCGTGTTGGCAGCCGAATACGTCGTAGCGCGCAAAGGGAGCCTTGATGAGAACCTCCGCCAGATAGCACGGACAGCCACGCACAACGAAACTGCCTGCGCAATCGTGGACTTGTCCCGCCTGGCTGATGACGACTCCGTCAAGCACTACCTGCACGGGCTGGCAGAGTGGCTGGGCACACAACCCGTCACGCTGCTCAGCTCGGAAGAGACCATCGCTCGCGTTACCCAGCGCCTCCTGGAGCAGTCGTGACGACACCTGCGCCTTCCGTGGAACCCGCTGTCGAACCGGACCTGGACCATGTCACCAGCTTCGACATCCGTCGGGCTGACAGCGATGTGGACGGGTTCGTCAACCAGGTCCTGGGGCTCCTCGCGTCAGGCGTGACACTCGTTGACGTCTCGCACCATGACCATCGCGGTACGACCATCGAACTACGAGCACCATCACGAAGGACATCGCCGCAATGACGCTCTCCGAGTACCCGGCCCACGTCCCAGCTGATGTGCAGGCGCAAGGCTATGCGATCTGGCCGGGCTTCCTCACAGGACCGGCCACAGCGCAGCTCCAAGACCAGGCGAGGCGCCTCGCGTCCGGAGCGCATGCGAACCACTACCCCAAGTCCACGCGGGTGTGGGACCTGTTCCGTCACGGCGAACCGTTCGTGGACCTGCTGGCCAACCGCTCTCTCGCGGCCGTCTTGGACGAGCTTCTGGGCGAGCACCATCTCCTCTCCGACTTCAGCCTGAACGTCGTCCACCCGCAGCAGCCCGTCGATGGCTGGCACATCGACTATCCGTACAACGAGATGCCGGCACCCGTGTCGGGATCACTCCTCGGGCTGCAATGCGTGCTGCCGTTGAGCCCGTTCCATTCCACCCATGGGGCCACTGAGCTGGTTCCCAGTTCGCACACAAGCAAGTCGCCGCCTGACCCACAGCAGATCAACGACCAGGTGGTATTCAACGCCGAGCCTGGCTCACTGCTGATCATGGCAGCGGCAACGTGGCACCGCTCGGGCTACAACACCTCTCCGAATCCGCGATCGGCGATCCTTCTGAGCTTCGTGGAGAGGTGGGTCCGGCCGATGAGCGATCCCCCAGAACAAGGCCCTTGGGCCCGCACCGGGACGCTGCGCACTCTCCTTGGAATGCAGCGTCCACCGGAAACCATCAACGGGGTGCCGATCTAGTCCAGAAAGTCGTACAGCGCGAAGTCCGTTACCGGACGGTAGCCGATCCGTTGGTAGAGACCGTTGCTGGTGAGGTTGGCCAGATCCGCGAACAGCAGCACCTCCACCGCGCCCGCCACCAGTGCCGCGCGGCTGACCTCGACCGTCGCGGCGCCCGCGTAACCGCGGCCGCGCAGGTGGGCCGGAGTGTAGACGGGGGCCACCCTGATCTGGTCAGCGACCATCGGAGTCACGCCCGCCATGGAGACGGGGGTGCCGTCTGGGGTCTCCCAGAACGTCCGCCGAGGGGGCTGCTCCGAGGGCCGCAGCGAACTCTCGGTACCAGCACATGAGTTGATCGCGGTCCTGCTCGCCCGCGATCCGGCCTCCGCCCTCCGGACGCGGCTCCGGCCGGGTGAGCGTGCCGATGCGGTACAGCCGCTGGCGCTCGTGGAGCGTCGGCGTCGCGCCGATGTGCCGTTGCCAGGCCTCGGCGAAGGCGGCCGCGGTGTCGCGGTCCGCGCTGACGCCGGGGACGGGGATGCCGAAGGCGGCCAGATGGGCGGCGAGGGTGTCGGACTCGTCGGCGGTGAGGGGGGTGAGGTTCAGGCGGTGGGGCGGGGTGCGGATGTAGGTCGCGCGGATCTCACCTGCCGTCTCCAGGATGCCGAAGACGGGGTTTTCGGCGCCGTATGCGTGCGGTCCTCGCGTACGCAGCGCCTCGGTCACCGTCAGGGGGATGGTGTGCAGGGCGGGGCGCGAGTGCAGGAAGTCTCCTGCGCGGGCCAGGAAGCCGTCCACGTCGTGGGTGAGGTGCCAGTCGTCCGGGCGCATGTCTCATGATCCCGCGCGTTCACAGACTGCGCCCGTGGTTTTCCGACGGGGCGAGGCTACGGGGCGCGGTCAGGGCTTCGGCGATCTGGTCGGTGATGTCCAGGAGCCAAGCAGGGTCTCCGTTCTGGCGACCCCATTGCGCGGACATCACTGCACGCGCCTGGGCCCAACGAGAGACACGCTCTCGATCCAGTTCGGCGGCATCGGCGAAGATGTCGAGACGACGAAACAGCGCGGTCTTCAGGTCGCCGGCGGTGAGCAGATCGTCGAAGTGGCCACGGAGTAGCTTGATGGCGTCGTACGCCGGGTCGCCGGCGTACCCCTTGGGATCGATTGCCAGCCAGGGTTCTCGCTCGGCCCGCAGCACGTTGGCGTAGTGCAGGTCGCCGTGGACGAGGCTGTCGGGCTGGTCGGGGCCAAGTTCCTTCACGGTCGAAAGCGCGGCGTCGACCACCCGATGTGGCAGCGGATAGGCCAACTCCTCTGCGCCCTTGCGGATTTCTTCCAGCCACCATTGCTCGGCGTGATGACGCAACCGTGGTAGGTGCGGTGGAGCCGGCACAGCCAATCTGTGGACGAGGCGGCCTGCAGCGGCCACTGCCTCGTCAACGTCGTCGAGATCAGCAAGGCTGGTCTGTTCTGCCTGCTCCAACACCATGGCAAAGTTCGAGTCGTCGCGCTCGTGCAGCAGCACGGCTCCGTGTCCACCCCAGCAGGCAAGAGCGTGGGGCTCATGGACAAGGCCGGGGTGCGGATGCGAGATCTTCAGGACTCCGGGGCTCCCATGGTGCAGCACGGGGACTACGAGCCCGACTTGTCCGTACATTGCTGTAGCAGTCGGTGTGCAGCTCCAACGCTCGAGCAGCTCATCCACGAGAAGGGGCAGAGTCGCAAGCCAGGCCCTGCTTTCCTCGCCCTCCCTGTCGAGTGTGCTGCTTGCGAAGTCGTCCGGTATCTCGATCATCCAGCACCCTTGTAGGCCTGATCTGCTCCGCTCCGTCCGTCGTCCTCAAGTGGAACGGACAGGCTAGGTCGTCTTTTCTCGCACAACCTGGGCGGGTACGCCGACAACTGTGGCCCCAGCAGGAACATCATGAGTTACGACAGCTCCGGCTCCGATGTTCGCTCCTTGTCCTACGTGGAGGCTCTTCTCGAACGGGGTGATCACGACGGCGTTTGCCCCGATCATGACATCGTCTCCGATGATGATGCGGTGCGGTGATCCCGCGGGGGCACGAACTGACAGCGTGACGTTCTGCCAGATACGTACCCGCCGGCCGATCGTCACGTTGTCGTGGATGACCGTCCCGAGCCCGTGGTGCCCGAGATACACGTCGGGGCTGACGTCTCCGCCAGCGGCAAGTGAGTTGTGGTAGAGGAACGAGTTGAGTTGCTTGACGCGCTTGGCAAGCCAGCGGTGTTCTCGCTTGCGTAGGGCGATCGCCCACATCCATAGCCGCTCAGGGCTCACGGTCCGTGCTCCTCCTGCCTGCGGGTTCCGCCACACGTGATCCGGAAGGGTCAGCGCCGCCGGGTACTCGTTACCCGCAACTCGGGCGCACGCGGCGCATCGTTCGTCAGCGTTGTACCGGCTCAGGGGGTTGCCGCACCGGGTGCGCCGATGATTGTCCTTGTGTGCCACTGCGGCCTCCCATCAGGG
This sequence comes from Streptomyces albiflavescens, assembly GCF_014645835.1. Lineage (GTDB taxonomy): Bacteria > Actinomycetota > Actinomycetes > Streptomycetales > Streptomycetaceae > Streptomyces > Streptomyces albiflavescens. The sequence continues at coordinate 389,408 of NZ_BMMM01000004.1, read as the reverse complement.
CACGAAATCCTGGTCAGAGATCTTCATGGGCGCAATCACCTCAGTGATATCACCAGGAGGATGTGCCAACACGGGCTTTCTGTCGCACCCTTGGCTCTCAGCCGACGAGAACGCGCAGCGATCGAACCACTCACAACGTGAGGTGATCGTCTCGTCAAGAGATCATCTGGGCCGCGTTGTCGGTGGCGGCTGGGAAGCTGCACACCCACCGGACAGCACCCTGTGCGGTCAAGTCTGCCCTCGGCTGCCGCGTCAACCGTCACCCTGCTCGATGTCCAGATGGATCGGACCCCGAAGAACGGGGCTGGGCCGGTACGGCGGCGGGTCGGCGACCAGCCTGGGGCGGTCGAGCCGGCGTACCAGCTCGGTCAGCGCGATCTGGGTTTCCCGCCGGGCCAGCGGGCCGCCGAAGCACAGGTGGACAGCGCTGCCGAACCCCAGGTGCTGGTTGTCACGACGATCCGGGTCGAAGCGGTCGGGATCGTGGAAGCGCTTCGGATCGCGGCTGCCTGAGGCCAACATGAGCATGATCTGCGAACCCTTGGGGATGACGGTGTCGCCGACGGCGATGTCGCTGTACGCCGCCCGCCACGGAATGATCTGCACGGGGGGCTCGTAGCGCAGCAGTTCCTCGACCAGCGGCACGACCAGGTCCGGTTCGTCGCGCAGCCGCTGCAGCACCTGCGGGTGGCGCAGCAGCGTCAGCATGCCGTTGGCGATGAGGTTGATGATGGTCTCGTGGCCGGCGATGAGCAGCAGTTTGGCGGTGGCGACGATTTCGGCGTCGGCCATCCGACCGTCGGGCCCGTCATCGTTGGCCAGTCGGCTCAACAGATCGTCGCCCGGCCGGCCGTGGCGCTGCTCCACCAGCCCGCCGAGGCACTGGCGCAAGTCCTTGCGGGCCTGTACCCCCTTGTCCAGTTTCTCCTTCGGGTCGGTCTTGGGGTTGTAGTCGACCGAGTTCATGATGTCGTTCACCCAGAGGTGGAACCTCGGCTCGTCCTCGCGTGGCACGCCGAGCAAGTGACAGATCACGGTGACGGGGAACGGGAAGGCGAAATCGTCGACGACGTCGATCTGCTCCTTGCCCGCGAAACCGTCGATCAGGCTGCCGACGGTGGCGGTCAGGAAGCCTTCAAGTCCGGTCACCAGCCCAGGGGTGTGCGGGGGGCCGAAGTGACGCATCGCCATACGCCGCAGGCGATCGTGCTCGGGCGGGTCCATGTGGATGAACGACGACGTGCCCCCTCCCTCGACCGAGGGCATCGGACGCGACAGATTGCGCACGTCGGAACTCAGATGCGGGTCATTCAGTATGTCCGTGATCTCGCGGTAGGTGCTGATGACGTAGCTGCCGTCCTCCTGCAGGGCCACCGGCGTCTTGCGCAACTCGGCATACAGCGGGTAAGGGTCGGCCCGGGCGGAGTAGTCGAAGATCCGTTGCAGCGTGCCGGGCGTCTCGGTCGCGGTCGTCCGGCCTTCCTCCTGCCGATGCTGGTGCACGGCCGTGACACGGCGCTCACCCGGGTCATGGCCTGTGACGACTGCGGTGGCGCCCTGAGCGAGCAGGGTGGGGCCGGGGAAGTCGACGGGCACCGGTTTCATGTCGGTCGGCCGGTCCGGCGTGGGGCAGGGGGGCGGGAAAGGTGCGGCCGTCTCGATCAACCGTCGGTAGTGGTCCAGCCACTTGCCGTTGTTGAAGCTCACGGCAGCCGTGACGCGGCCCCGATAGCCGTATGCGGTGACGAAACGGTGGTCCACCAGCGATCCCTGGATGACGACCACCTCGTCGGCGAAGGTCGGCACGCCGATGGACTTGATGTTGACGCCGAACTGGATCGACCAGAACAGCGGGATGGACAGGTGGGGCCGGCGGTCCGCCTGGGCGCTGACCATGTTGTGTGCCGCGACCTCTGCCTGCTCCACGGCGTTGGCCCAGTGCTCCAGTGAGATGAGCCGGTATTCGTAGATCGGGTTCGGGCAACGTGCCACGTCTCCCGCGGCGAAGACGTCGTCGGTGACGCGGCCATTGATGTCGAGGGCGCGGCAGCCCGTGTCGCAGGTGATTCCCCACACGCCCGCCGCCAGTCCCGACTCCCGCAGCCACTCGGTGTTGCGGATACTCCCGAGTGCCACCACCGCCACATCGGCGTCGATCGTGCTGCCGTCGTCGAAGTGAGCACGGCGAAACCGTCCCTGCGCGTCGCCCTCAAGCCGGGTGACCTTGACACCGCAACGCAGGTCGACGCCGTGAGCGCGCTGCATGTCCGCCGCAACCTCACCGATCACGGCACCCAGCGCCAGGGCCAACGGGGCCGCCCCGAGTTCGGCGACGGTCACCGGGATGTCCCGCTCTCGGCAGATGGAGGCGATCTCGGAGCCGGTGAATCCCGCACCGATGATCAGAACGCGGGAAGGCCCGGCGGCGAGGGCTCGCTGCAGGCTCTCGGCATGCTCGCGCGTACGTACGACGAACACTCCGTCCAGGGCCCCCTCGGACTCGACGAACCACGGCCGGGCCCGTACCCCGGTAGAGATCAGCACCCGGTCGAAGGGAACCTCGCGTCCGTCGGCGAGTCGCACGTGCTTCGTCGCGAGGTCCAGCCCGCTGGCGGGCACGCCCAGCAGCCACTCCGCATCGATGCCACGACGGCGGGGCAAAGCGGTGCCCCCGGCCGGCACCCACCCGGCCAGGACCTGCTTGGACAGGGGAGGCCGGTCGTAGGGCTCGCCCAACTCGTCACCGATCATGGTCAGCGATCCGGTGAAACCCTCGTCGCGCAGAGCCTCCGCGGCCCGCAGTCCCGCCAGTGACGCCCCGACAACCACGATGCGGCCATCGCGCTTGAACGCCTGCGGATTGTCGGCACTCGTCATGACGGCGACGCCTTCGCCGGTGCGTGCCGCGCCTCCAGCTGGTCGACCAGGATCGCCTGGACCGGGCAGGCCGCCGCGGCGCGCAGCACCTGGTCGCGCCGGGCGTCATCGGGGTTCGGGTCGTACATGGGCGCTTCCTCACCGTGCATCCGGAACGCCTCCGGAGCCAGGAACGCGCACTGCGCAAACCCTTTCACGGTCGTGGGCGTCGCCCCGCGCGTTCGAGGAGTACGTCTCGCATCCAAGATCCCCGCTGCACGGGAACCAGCCGACCAGAGACGTAGGCTGCCTTTTGGTTACGTAAGCGCCGCTCTTTTGGATTGCCGTTTCGACGGAAACCGTGTGGCACGGTGCGCCGGGATGCCGTCAGAGAATCAGCGTGACAGCGGCACCGGTATCGGCGAGTCCGATGGCCCGGGAGACGAACGCCTGAGATCCAACGTCGACATCGACGACGCTGGACAGCGGCGTACCTGGTAGAGGACCGGCGTACGCGGCACGGCAGCGAGACGCCGCGGCCCTGACCGCCGCGGAGAAGATCCGGCCGACTCCTCTATCCCTCTGCTGCTGCCCACGAGCGTCAGTGTCCGAGGCACGGCTGTGTCAGTCGGGAGACCTCGCCGGCAGCCATGGTTCGTGCCATCGCGGATATCCGGCGACGAGCTTGCTCGCTCCCGCCGGTCCCCAGGTCCCCTGCCGGTAGCGCTCGGGGTCGCTGGGCGCCTCCAGCAGTGGCTGGACGATTCGCCACGTCTCCTCCACCGAGTCCTCCCGGGTGAACAGGCTCGCGTTGCCTTGCATTGCATCACTGAGCAGGCGCTCGTACGGCTCGGGTGCCTCACCGAGCGCGGCCTCGAAGAGGAGGTCGAGGTCCACCAGCTGCGTGTCCTGTTTGCCCGGCTGCTTGGCCTGGATGCGGAAGTTCACACCAGGGCTCGGATCGATCCGCAGGATCCACTGGTCGGGCTCGGGCACGAACCGCTCCGCGAACGCAAGCCGCGGCGGGCGCTTGAACACGATCCGGATCTCGGTCACTCGCTCGGGGAGCGACTTGCCGGCGCGGATGAAGAACGGCACCCCGGACCAGCGCCAGTTCTCGACCTCCAGCCGCAACCCGACGAAGGTCTCGGTGCGCGAGCGCGGCCGCACGCCGGGGACCTGCAGGTACCCCTCGTACTGCCCGCGGACGTAGTGGGCCGGGTCGGCGTCGGGGATCGCCCGGAACACATCAACCCGGCGGTCCCGGAGCGCGTCCGCATCGGCGGCTGACGGCGGCTCGGACGCCACCAGGGCGAGCAGCTGCAGCAGATGGTTCTGCACGACGTCGCGGAGCGCGCCGACCGGGTCGTAGAAATGGCCGCGGTCCTCGACCCCGAAGTCCTCGGCCATGGTGATCTGCACGCAGGAGATGTGGTCGCGATTCCACACCGGCTCGAACACGGAGTTGGCGAACCGCAGGAACTGGATGTCCATCGCCGGCTCTTTGCCGAGGAAATGGTCGATCCTCAGCAGCTGATCCTCATCGAGGAGCTGACGCAGCTCGGCGTTGAGGGCGCGCGCCGACGCGAGGTCATGCCCGAATGGTTTCTCCACGACAACCCGGGCGCCCTTGGTCAGCCCGACGCCTGCCAGGCCCTCGACCACCCGGGCGAACAGCGACGGCGGGATCTCCAGATAGAAGACCGGGTGCCGCATGCCGTTGACCGCCCGGGCGAGGCGATGGAACGTCTCGGGGTCGGCGTAATCGCCCTGCACATAGCTGAGCCGGGCGGCGAACCGGGCCAAGACGCTTTCGTCCAGCGGCTCGCCCGCTGCCTCGATCGCCGCGCGGGCGTGGTCACGCAGCGCGTCGTCGGACCAGCCATCGCGCGCCACACCGACGATCGGGCAGGTCAGCAGCTTGCGCCGCTCAAGCCGATAGAGCGAGCGGAACGTCATCTTACGAGCGAGGTCGCCACTGATCCCGAAGATGACCAGCACGTCTGCGGGAACGTTCGACGAGTTCGAAGCCACCTCATCCTCCTTACGGAGCCGGCACGGCAATAGGGTCGGGCATCATGGTCCTGCCGACCGCTGGGCGCCGACGCGAGCAGGACCCCGGCCGACCGCCGCCGCGTCCGCGAGGCCGAGCGACGCCGCCGCCTCGACCCGGCCGGGCGGCGACGACCTCGAGTTCGTGGTGCACAGCGGTCAGCCCTTCTTTTCGGCGTGCCCGCCGAACTCGGAGCGCATCGCCGAGAGGATCTTGTCGGTGAACTCGCCGGCCTGCGTGGACTCGAAGCGCTCGTAGAGCGAGGTGGTGATGACCGGTACCGGGACGCCTTCGTCCACCGCGGCGAGGACGGTCCAGCGGCCTTCCCCGGAGTCGGAGACCCGCCCGGCGAAGTCGTCGAGGGAGGGCGACCTGGCGAAGGCGTCGGCGATCAGGTCGACCAGCCACGAGCCGACGACCGAGCCGCGCCGCCAGACCTCGGCCACCTCGGCGACGTCGATGTCGTACTGGTAGGCCCACGGATCGCGCAGCGGCGCCGTCTCCGCGTCGACCTCTTGCCGGCTTGTGCCGGCGTCCGCGCGCTTGATGATGGCGAGGCCCTCGGCGATCGCGGCCATCATCCCGTACTCGACCCCGTTGTGGACCATCTTCACGAAGTGCCCGGCGCCGTTCGGCCCGCAGTGCAGGTACCCGAGCGGGGCGGTGCCGTCGGTCCGGGTCCGGCTCGGCGTCGGCTCGGCGCTGCCCTCGCCGGGAGCGATCGTCTTGAAGATCGGGTCGAGATGGGCCACGACCTCATCCTCGCCGCCGATCATCAGGCAGTAGCCGCGCTCCAGCCCCCAGACCCCACCACTGGTCCCGCAGTCGACATAGTGCAGCGACTTGTCGGCAAGACGCTTGGCGCGCGTGATGTCGTCGCGGTAGTAGGAATTGCCACCGTCGATGAGGATGTCGCCGGGCTCCAGCAACGGCTCGAGCTGGTCGAGGATGGAGTCGACGATCGCAGCCGGAAGCATGAGCCACAGAGCCCGTGGCTTGTCCAGTTTCGCAACGAAATCCCGGAGTGAGTCTGCGCCCGTCGCACCCTCGCCGGCCAGTTCGGCGACGGCGGCCGCGTTGACGTCGGACACGACGCAATGGTGGCCGTCTCGCATCAGCCGACGCACCAGGTTCGCCCCCATCCGGCCGAGCCCGATCATCCCGAGCTGCATGGGCTTGTCTGTCGCCATGTGGTGCCTCCTAGTCCTTGAGCGTGCGGTAGTGCCGGATCAGCGCGTTCGTGGACGAGTCGTGGTCGAGCTCAGGCTCGGTCGCGCTCTCGAGCTCCGGAATGATCGCGACAGCAAGCACCTTGCCGAGCTCGACGCCCCACTGGTCGAAGGAGTCGATCCCCCAGATCGTCCCCTGGGTGAACACGCTGTGCTCGTAGAGCGCGACCAGCGTGCCGAGCCGGTACGGGGTGAGCACCTCGGCCAGCAGCACGTTCGTCGGGCGGTTGCCCTCCATCACCCGGTGCGGCGCCACGTCCTGCGCCGTCCCCTCGGCGCGCACCTCGTCCTCGGTCTTGCCGAAGCCGAGCGCCTGGGCCTGGGCGAAGACGTTCGACGAGAGGATGTCGTGGTGGCTGCCGAGCGGGTTGAGCGACTTGCCGAAGCCGATCAGGTCCACCGGGATCAGCTTGGTGCCCTGGTGGATCAGCTGGTAGAAGCTGTGCTGCCCATTGGTCCCCGGCTCCCCCCAGTACACCGCGCCGGTCTGGTAGTCCACCGGCACGCCCTCAAGCGTCACGTGCTTGCCGTTGGACTCCATGGTGAGCTGCTGCAGGTAGGCCGGGAAGCGCTTCAGATACTGGTCGTAGGGCATCACGCCGACGGTCTGGGCGCCGAAGAAGTCGCCGTACCAGACGGCGAGCAGTCCCATCAGGACCGGCAGGTTCTGTTCGAACGGCGCGGTGCGGAAGTGCGTGTCCATCGCGTGGAATCCGGCGAGGAGATCGCGGTAATGGTCGGGGCCGACAGCGAGCATCGTCGAGAGACCGATCGCGGAGTCCATCGAGTAGCGCCCGCCGACCCAGTCCCAGAAGCCGAACATGTTCGCGGTGTCGATGCCGAACTCGGTGACCCGTTGCGCGTTCGTGGACACCGCCACGAAATGCCGGGCGACCGCCGCCTCGTCACCGAGCTGCGCCAGGACCCATTCACGCGCGGAGCGGGCATTGGTCATCGTCTCCAGCGTCCCGAACGTCTTCGAGGCGATGATGAACAGCGTCTCTTCGGCGGCCAGATCACGGGTCGCCTCGACGATGTCCGTCGAGTCGACGTTGGACACGAACCTGAACGTGAGATCGCGCCGGCTGTAATGGCGCAGCGCCTCGTAGGCCATGACGGGTCCGAGGTCGGAGCCACCGATGCCGACGTTGATGATGTTGCGGATCGGCTTGCCGGTGGCGCCTTTCCAGGCGCCCGAGCGGACCTGGTCCGCGAATGCCTCCATCCGGTCGAGCACCTCGTGCACCTGCGCGACGACGTCCACTCCGCCGACGACGAGCGAGGACTCCTTCGGCGTCCGCAGCGCCACGTGCAGCACCGGCCGGTGCTCCGAGACGTTGATCCGATCGCCGGCGAACATCCGGTCGATGTGCTCGCGCAGTCCCGATTCCTCGGCGAGCTGGAGCAGCAGCCTTAAGGTCTCGTCGGTGATCCGGTTCTTCGAATAGTCCAGGTACAGGCCGGTGGCCTCGGCCGTCATCCGCTCGCCGCGTCCCGGATCGGCGGCGAACAGCTCGCGCAGGTGGCGCCCGGCGATCTCGGAGTGATGGCCCGCGAGCGCCTTCCACGCAGGACGCTCGCGCAGTGCGGTCGATGGCATGGCTCGCTCCTCTGATGGGTTCAGTCCGGCCGCTCGGCGCCGAGGTCAGGCCACGGCCTCGCTCTGCACGTCGATTCGCTCCATGAGGTCGTTCCAGGCCGCGACAAAGGACGTGGCGCCTTCGCTCTGCAACTGGGCGGCAAGCGCCCTGAGGTCGACGCCCGCGCTCGCGAAGCGGGCCAGCGTTGCCTCGGATTCGCCCCCGTCCGACGGCAGCGTCTCTCCGATCTCGCCATGGTCGAAGAAGGCTTTCAGGGTGTCGTCGGGCATCGTGTTGACCGTGAAGGGCGCGGCCAGACCGTGGACGTAAAGCGTGTCGGAGGCGGCCGGGTCCTTCGTCCTCGTGCTGGCCCAGAGCAGCCGCTGCATTCGCGCGCCGCCATTCTCCAGCCGCTGGAAGCGCTGCGAGCCCATCACTTCGCGGTACGTCCGGTACACGTCGAGGCCGACGGCGAGGGCGAGGGTGTCGGTGAGGCCGACCGGTGCGGTGTCCTTGACCGCCACGTCCCAGCGTGACATGAACACCGACGCGACCGAGCCGACAGCGGGGTCGTGGCCGGCCTGCACCCGGCGCTCGACGCCACGCAGGTAGGCGTCAGCCGCGGCCCGGTAGTGGTCTGCCGAGAACAGCAGCGTCACGTTCACCGGAACGCCCGAGGCGATGGCCTCCTCGATCGCCGGCAGCCCCTCGGGCGTGCCGGGGATCTTGATGAAGAGGTTGCGCCGGTCGGCCCTGGCGTGCAGCGCCTTGGCGGCCGCCACCGTTCGCTGCGTGTCGTGGGCGAGCAGGGGCGAGACCTCCAGCGAGACCCAGCCGTCGACGCCGTCGGTGCGTTCGTGGATGGGCAGGAACAGGTCGGCGGCCCGCTGCAGGTCCTCGATGGCCAGCTCGAAGAACAGCTCCTCGCCCTTGCGCCCGCCCGCCGCCTTCGCGCGGATCGCGTCGTCGTAGTCACCGGAGCCGATCGCCTTGTCGAAGATCGAGGGGTTGGAGGTGAGCCCTGTCACCGAGTACTGGTCGATGTAGTGCTGGATCTGGCCCGTATCGAGCATCGAACGGGTGATGTTGTCCAGCCAGATGCTCTGTCCCTGCTCATGGAGCGCCTGGGTTACGTTCACGCCTGCTCCCTACCGGCGGCCACGCACTCGCGGGCAACCTGGGTGACCTTCTCGGGAGTGAAGCCGAATTTGGTCAGCAGCATCTTGAGCGGCGCCGATGCCCCGAACGTGTGCATGCCGACGACCGCGCCGCCGTCGCCGACGTAACGGTCCCAGCCGAGAGTCGCCGCCTGCTCGATGGCGACCCGGGCCCTGACCCCGGGCGGGATGACCGAGTCGCGGTATTCCTTGGGCTGGCGGTCGAACAATTCCCAGCAGGGCATGCTGACCACGCGAGCCGCGAGGCCCTCGGCAGCGAGCTCGTCACGGGCCGCGAGCGCGAGTTGCACCTCCGACCCGGTGGCGAGCAGGATGACGTCGGGCTTGCCGTCCACCGCGTCGACCAGGACATAGGCTCCCCTGGCCACCCCGGATGCGGCCCCCATCTCGGAGCGGTCGAGGGTCGGCAGTGCCTGACGGGAAAGGACCAGCACCGCCGGCTCGTGCCTGAGCGCGGCGACGACCCGCCAGGTCTCGACGACCTCGTTCGCGTCGGCCGGGCGGAACACCAGCAGCCCCGGCATCGCGCGCAGCGACGCGAGCTGCTCGACCGGCTGGTGGGTGGGACCGTCCTCGCCGACCCCGATCGAGTCGTGGGTGAAGATGTGCACGACCGGGATCTCCATCAGCGCTGAAAGCCGGATCGCGCCGCGTGCGTAGTCCGAGAAGATCAGGAACCCCGACCAGTACGAGCGCAGCTTGGTCAGCGCCATCCCGTTCGTGATCGCGGTGGCGGCGTGCTCGCGGATCCCGAAGTGGAGGTTGCGCCCCGAGCGGTCATCGGCCTGGAAGTCGCCGGCGCCGGAGAACATGAGGTTGGTCTTGGTCGACGGGGAAAGGTCCGCCGACCCGCCAAGCACCCACGGCACGGCTTGGGCAAGCGCGTTGAGCACCTGGCCGCTGGAGTCACGGCCGGCGATGCCTTTGGCGTCGGCCGGGAAGGTCGGCAGCGCCGACTCCCATCCCTCCGGCAGGTCACGTCGCTGGATACGCCCCAGCTCGTCGGCGAGCTCGGGATGGATGGTTCGGTAGGCCTCGATTCGAGCCTCCCAGCTCGTCCGGGCTTCGCGACCGCGCGCGCCGACTCCTGCGGCGAAGTGCTCGTAGACGCCGTCGGGAACGAAGAAGTCCTTGTCCTCCGGCATCCCGAGGAATCGCTTGGTCGACTTGACGCCCTCCACGCCGAACGGCGCGCCGTGCGCCTTCGGGGTGTCCTCGACCGGTGACCCGTAGCCGATGTGGCTGTGCACCACGATGAGCGTCGGGCGCTCGTTCTCGGACTTGAAGGTGTGCAGCGCGCGGGCCACGGCCTCGAGGTCGTTGGCGTCGGCCACGGTGGTGACGTTCCAGCCGTAGCCGATGAACCGGGCCGCCACGTCCTCGGTGAACGCGATGTCGGTGTGGCCCTCGATCGTCACCCGGTTGGAGTCGTAGATCCAGCAGAGGTTCGACAGCCGCTGGTGGGCCGCGAGCGAGGCAGCCTCCGAGGAGACCCCCTCCATCATGCAGCCGTCGCCGGCCATCGCGTACACGTCGAAGTCGAAGACGGTGAAGTCGTCGCGGTTGTACCGGGCGGCGAGCCACTGCCCGGCGATCGCCATCCCGACCGAGGTCGCAACGCCCTGGCCGAGCGGGCCGGTCGTGGTCTCCACGCCGCTGGTCCACCGGTACTCCGGGTGCCCGGGGCAGCGCGAGCCGAGCTGGCGGAACGTCCTGAGGTCGTCGAGGGTCACGGCGGGTCGGCCGAGGACCTCGTAGTCGGGGTCGACAGCCTGCACGCCGGTGAGGTGTAACAGCGACCAGAGCAACGCGGAGGCGTGTCCTTCCGACAGCACGAAGCGGTCGCGGTTGGGCCAGATCGGGTCGGCCGGGTCGAAGCGCAGGAAGCGTTGCCAGAGCGTGTACGCGACCGGGGCGATTCCCATCGGTGTCCCCGGATGGCCGGAGTTGGCCGCCTGGATGGCGTCCATGCACAGCGTGCGGATCGTGTTGACGGAAAGGGTTTCCAGGTCGTTGTTGCTCAATGCGAGCCTCCCTGAAGGTGCTGCCCCTGCGCTCATATCGAGCGCGGCAGACTAGGGTTGAGCTTTCCCGGCCGGGGCGAAGAGCGCCGCGCCGACAATGCCCGCATCGTTCAACAGCTGCGCCGGCACGATTTCGGTCCTGAGCTGGATGTGCGGCAGGAACTTGTCGGCCTTCTTGCTGACGCCGCCGCCGATGACAATCAGGTCGGGCCACAGCAGCCGCTGGACGAGCTCGAGATACGTCTCCAGACGGTGCGCCCATTTCTTCCAGGACAGGTCGTCGTGCTCACGCACCGACTCCGCGGCCCAGTCCTCGGCATCCTGGTGGTGCAGCGGCAGGTGCCCCAGCTCACTGTTGGGCACCAGGAACCCGTCGGAGAAGATGGCGCTGCCGATACCGGTGCCGAGCGTCACCATCACGACGACGCCCTTGCGTCCCTTGCCTGCGCCGAAGCGCATCTCGGCGATCCCGGCCGCGTCGGCGTCGTTCACTACCCGCACGTCGCGGCCGGTCGCTCGTGCGAAGAGCTGTGCCGCGTCCGTCTCCATCCAGGCCGGATCGATATTGGCCGTCGTCTGGACTTTGCCGCCGCGGATGACGGCCGGGAGCGTCAGTCCGACCGGTCCTGGGACGCCGATCCGGGAGAGCACCTGCACGACCACGTCCGCGACTGCCTCCGGGGTCGCCGGATGCGGGGTCGGGATCCGGACCCGCTCACCGGTGAGGCTGCCGAGCTCGAGGTCGACCGGCGCTCCCTTGATACCGGTCCCGCCGATGTCGACCCCCAGCATGTGGGCCGTCTTGTCCAGACTTGCCTGCGCCACTGCCCACTCCCCTCAGGGGCTGGCCCAAAATGGGTTGTGCGAATTTTGGACGTCAAACGCAACATACTTTCCCAAATAATAATCTAATTCTTAACAATAGCATATATCCTTTATATTCGCTACATCACTTTTATCAGGCTATATAGAAACCTGAGAGCTCGTAACACGATCACGGTCGGGTGTTTCGCCGGGGACTGGCGGACCAGCGAGGTGCCGACTTACGCATGCGGGACTTGAAGCGGTGTCGTTCCCGCCGGGCCCGACGTCCGGCGCGACGGTGCGCCAGTCCCTCGCGGACGAGCCGAGTACGCTCCGCGCATGGCTGTTACGGTGCACATCCCGGAGTACGTGGAGGACTGCGCGCTGGTAGCGGGCGAGGATCTCGCGCGGGAACCCGCGTTCTGGCTCGCCCATCTCCTGTTGACCGTGGGGGATCCGAGCGAGGATCCAGAACGCTACGGGGTGGGCACGTCGGCCTACGAGGAGATGGTGGAGCGCCTCGGTAACCCTGAAGAGCCCTGGCCTGTGCTGCGCGTCCCTTTCGACGGTGGACATACCGCCTACGTCGTGTATGCCAACTTCGAAGACTTGAACAACGTCGACTTCTTCGTCCGCCACCCCGAGTGGGGACGACTCGGTTACCTCGGTCAGTACGGCGCTGACGAGGCCAGCCCCGGACTGTCCTGGACGGAGCTCACCGTTCTCGCTGAGGCCGCACAGGACAAGCGTGAGGGCCTGACCGACGGGTCACAGCGTCTTCTGCTCCTGCTTCCGATGCTTGGCGATGCCGACATGCCCAGCGAAGCGCGCCCCATGGTGGCGCAAGCGCTGTCCCGCTGTGGCATACGTTCGGATGCAGCCGACGAGTTGGCTACAGCTCTGCTGGGCGAGCAGGAGCCAGATGGTGAACCCCGCTGGACCGTGACTACTGACAACCCGATCGCCGTGTGTTCGTCGTCCAACAGCCCCCGCCGGATACCGCTCGCCCTCGGTATCACGCCAGGCCAATCCCAGGCTCTTGCGGACGCCTTCAACGGACGTCGGTGACATCCATGGCCGACATCAACGTCGAGGAACACCAGCGGTCCAGGGCAGTCAGACGTGACCGTGCCGTCGTGTGGTGATGCGCCTCCAGGTGACCCACGAGCGAACTCCTGAAGCGGGTGTCGCAGGTTCGAATCCTGCCGGAGGCACAACGAAGCGCCAGGTAATTGGACATAACACCCCTCCGCGGATGTCACGGAGGGGTGCTTTTGTCCCAAATGGGAACCCAATGGGAACGGCACGATGAGTAACATCAGGTAGCTTTACGTCGATCGCGCCGTGAGGTATCGCGCGGTTTCGCCGCGACTTGTATGGCATTTCCGCCCTGGCCAGACCGCTTCGGCGATGTTGGGCGCCGGCAGAAACACCTGGCCGCGCGTACCGGAGAACCCTCTGGAGAAAGCGGTGACACCGCTCCGATCGCCATGGTGCGCACCCGCACGGCGGAACGCACTCGCGTAGTAACATGTACTACATGGAGACCACGGCCCGCGAGTTCAACCAGAAGTCCTCCCAGATCCTCGCCGCAGCAGCCCGCGGCGAGACCGTCACCGTCACCAAGAACGGCACACCCGTCGCACGGGTCGTCCCGATAAACGACACCGAGGTGCCCCCGTACCCGACCGACCCCATGGGCGACCTTGACCTCCCCGACCTCGGCCTGCCCGACCTCACAGACGACGAGATCGAGAACACCCTCAAGGGAATGGGCGCGTGAGCCTGGTCGCCGTCGCCGACACCAACGGCCTGTACCGCCTGCTCGACCCGAAACTCACCGGCCACCAGGAACACAAGAAGGCCCTGGCAGCAACCAGCCACCTCATCGTCTCCCCCATGGTCCTGGCCGAACTGGACTACCTGATCTCAACCCGTGCCGGAGCCCAGAAAGCCCTGATCGCGGCGCGCTTCATCGAACGTAACGTCGCAACCCGACGCTTCGAGGTGCCCTCCGTCAGCACTCACCTGAGCGCGGCGGTCGCGGTCGCCGAAGGCTACGCGGACGCCGACGGCGGCCAAGGCATCGGCCTCACCGACGCCATGAACGTCGCCCTCGCCGCCGCCTACCGCACCGACGCCCTACTCACCACCGACCGCCACTTCCGCATGGTCCGGCCCCTGACCGGCCACCCGGCATTCCGGCTCCTGCCGGAAGATCTGTAGTCACGGCGGCCTTGCCTGCCCGGGGACGCCCGCTCACCGCGTCGCGTGGTGCCGTCCCGGAGCGGTTCGATCAGCCTTGGACGTCCGGACGAAGCGGTGGCATGTCCCACGGCGCGGGTGATCCGGGTGATCGCCTTTGGGTCGAGGCTGACCCTGCGCAGAGCCTTGAAGGTCACCTTGAGCAGGGCGTTGGCACGTTCGGCCACGCTGTGGGCGCCTCGGATGACGGAGTTGAACCTTGATATGGCTGAGAGTGAAGTCATCTTTTTCCTGGACAACTCGGCGTATTTATGCGGACGTCATGAACGTCTCCTGGGGTGGGAATGGGAACGAAAAACCCGGCCATAAGCAGGCCGGGTGAAGGGTGGTTGGGGGCGGTCTGGATTGAGTCAGCCCAGAGTGAGGCTGATGAGGATGGCTGCCGCGACCAGGTCAAGCGCGAGGCCGACAGGGCCTAGGAGCAGAGCGATGAACAGGATGGCTCTGCTGTCTTGCCCCATGCACTCCGCCGCATCCGAATTTGAGGGGAAGAGCGGGTCGTACAGAACGCTGATTTCCGTGCCAGGGACGACTGCTGTGCGCGAGATGGGGGACGATGTGCCGTGGTACTCGACGCCGTCCACCTCATATGTGAAATGCAGAGAGACGGAGTTGTCGTGTATCTGCAGATGTGTACAGACTGCGGTGCTTTGGGCACCGCAACGTTTCAGTCGTCGACCCGCTTGCCATGCACGGAAGAAATGTACTGCCGCGGTACTAAAAGAAGCGCCGAGGCCGCCTAAAAGTACCAGTGCAAGGAGTGTCTTTCCCATGATTCCCCTTCTCCCCTTCTGTCCCGGAGCGGTAGATTATCGCCCCTCAGTGCTCAGGAGAAGAATTTCGTAGCCTCCGCCGTATTGAGCCCTTCTCGGTAACGTCTCGTGACGGTTCGATATCTTCGTTCAGCTGGTGCGGTCGTGTTCCATAAGGCTTCTGACATCCACGGCCGACATCAACGACGCCAGACGAGGGCGTACGCCAGCATCCCTGTCCGGCCGTCGCACCGGTCGACGGCAGCAGCCGGAGCGGGCTCGGATCGAACTCCTAAAGCGGGTGTCGCAGGTTCGAATCCTGCCGGGGCACTGTGTCTGATCTGCGCGTTCACCCTCACGGGGTGGGCGCGCTGATCTTCGTGGCCATGGCATTGACCATGAATAGGTTCCGCGGTCATGTCGAAGACGAAGCTGAGGAGCCGTCAGCGTAACTGCCGGACCTGAGCTTGGGGATGGCGAGTTCGACGGTGCCGGTCCTCGTGTCCCCCTCACGTGGGTGATACGTCGGCCTCCGCGGACATGAGCGCGTCGGCGAACGTCCTGACCATCGCGCGCAGCAGATCGGGACTCGCCGACACGAGGTTCTCCTCCGCCAGGGCATGCAGGGGCAGCAGACTGTCAGGTGCGGTCATCGTGCTGATCTCCTTCGTTGCAGCTGCCAGGAGAATCTGGACCCTCACCCCGACGCCGGGCCAAGCGCCCGCAACCTCTGCACGCTGTTCCGCTCAAGCACGGCTCCGGCAGAGGTCGTAGGGCCAAAGCCGAGGTCGAGGATCAAGCTGCGGCGCGTGCACTGTTCGGCCAGGTCAGGCCGTGGGGGTGCCGATGCGGGCGGCGAGGATGGTGATGTCGTCTTCGGCGGGGCTGGGGGCGAAGCGGTCCATGAGGGTGGCGCACAACTGGTTGAGGTCGTTGTGCGCGCCGGTGAGAAGGCGGATGAGTTCGTCCAGACGCTCGTCCAGGTCGGTCCCGCGGGTTTCGATGAGGCCGTCGGTGTAGAAGACGACGATGCTGCCCGGGTCCAGGACGACCTCGGTAGTGGTGAAGCGGATACCGCCGATACCCAGGGGAGCGCCGGCGGGCAGGTCGAGCAGGCGGGCGCTGCCGTCGGGTGTCACGAGGGCGGGCGGGGGGTGGCCGGCGCGGCCGAGCCAGCAGCGGCAGGCCGTGCAGTCACAGATCCCGTACAGGCAGGTGGCCAGGAGGGGGCTGTCGAGTTCCTGGAGCGCGTCGTCGAGGTGGTGCAGGAGCTGATCGGGGGGCAGGTCGAGGTGGGTGAAGGCCCGCACGGTGGTGCGCATCTGCCCCATGATCGCGGCGGCTTGGATGCCGTGGCCCATCACGTCGCCGATGACCAGGGCGCCCTTACCGGGGGCGAGAGTGGCGACGTCGAACCAGTCCCCTCCGACCTCGTGGACGTCGGAGGCGGGCCGGTAGCGGTGGGCGATCTCGATGCCTGCCGGGGGTTTCGGGAGGCTGGGAAGCATGCTGCGCTTCAAGGTGAGCGCGACGTCGTGCTCACGGTGGTAGAGCCGGGCGTTGTCGATGCAGATGGCGGCGTGGGAGGCCAGATCGCTGGCGAGCGCAAGGTCGGCGGCGTCGAAGGCGGGCCGGTCGCCATCCCGCAGGAAGGTGGCGACGCCGAGGACCAGGCCGCGGGCCGTGAGGGGCACCATCATCATCGACGTCACGCCCAAGGACCGGAGCCGTTCGGGAATCGAGGAGTAGCGAGCGGCCTGGGCGACGGCACGGTCGTCGATGCGGCGCAGGAGGAAGGGCCGACGGTCGATGACGGCCTGCGCGTAGGGCGCGCCGGCGGGGAAGTGCAAGGTGCGGCCGACGGGGGTGAGGATGTCGGCGGCCGCGTGATCTCGGGCGGGGGCCTTGCCGAGGCGGCGCAGGGCGGCGCCGCCCCACAGGCTGGTCATCGGCTCGATGGCTTCCGTGAGGTCGGCCAGGGCGTCGACGGTGGCGATGTCGGCGAGGCGGGGCACGGCGATGTCGGCCAGCTCCTGTCCCGTTCGGGCCACATCGAGGGTGGTGCCGATCTGCAACGTAGCCTCGTTGAGCAGCGCCAGGCGTTCACGGCCGGCGGCGGCGTCCCGCTCGCTCTTCTCCTGGGTGGTGACATCGATGATCGAGGCGTTGATCCCCAGCGGTTCGCCTTCCGCGTCCTCCAGGCGGAAGTAGGAGCAGGACCACACGCGCTCGTGGTCGGGGCTGGCGGGCGTGCGGCCGATACTGCGGAAGTTCACCACCGGGTCGCCGGTGACCAGCACCCGTCGCATAGCCGCTTCCATCTGGTCGCTGTTGACCCCGGGTAGCACCTCCGACGGCCGGTGCCCTATGTGCGCCGCGGCGGATAGCCCGTTCATCGCCTCCAGGGCTCGATTGACCCGCTGGAACCGCAGCTCGGTGTCGAAGATCGCCAGCCCCACCGGTGAGCGGGCGAACAGCGCGTCCAGCAGGCCACCGGCTTCGCGGGCCTGACGCGCTTCACGGGCATCGGCCGCCAGGAGCAGTACGTCCCACGCCTCCCCGCCCTGTGCGGCCACGGGGCACCCCCACACCTCCATCCCGATGGTGGAGCCATTCTTGTGCCGCATCGGAAATTGCCCGGTCACGCTGCGCCCAGCGGCAACCGCGTCGTGCACGACGCGGGCCTCCCGGCGATGGTCGGGGAGGAGGAGGTCGGTCAGGTCACGGCCGATGACCTCATCGGTGGCGTAGCCGAGCAGCTCGGGGGCGGCCTTCGCCCACTGCCTGATCCGTCCGGTGCCGTCGGAGATGATCAAGGCGACGGGCAACAGATTCCACCATGCCGCGGCCTGCCCGACCGCAGCCGTCCGCTCCCCGGCCTGCCTGGGATCCGGCATCACGAGTGCTCCAAGTGCTGCTTTCCATTATGGGCAGGTTTGTGAGCAGCGGCACCGGCGTCTGTAGCGGTAGTGGCTCGTGCCTCAGCCGTGCCGGAAGCAAGCGGTCGGCAACGGTCATTCGCGCATCACCGTGGGATTGCCGTGCCTACGGCATGTGCAGCACCTGCTCGCCCCAGATGGTCTTGCCGGTGCGGGTGTAGCGGGTGCCCCAGCGCTGAGTGAACTGGGCGACCATGAACAGGCCGCGGCCGCCCTCGTCGAATACTCGGGCCCGGCGCAGATGAGGACTGACGGTGCTTCCGTCGCTGACCTCGCAAATCAGCGTCTCACCCTTGATGAGCCGCAGCCGGATCGGCCCTCCAGCGTGCCGCATCGCGTTGGTGACCAGCTCGCTCACCACCAGCTGCGTGACGAACGCGGCCTCCGCCAGTCCCCACAGGGCAAGCTGCTCCGCTGCGAGCCGGCGGGCATCGGCGACGACCGCGGGATTGCTGGGCAGGTCCCAGCTGGCGAGGCGGTCCGCGTCGAACACGCAGGGGCGGGCCAGGAGCAGGGTGACGTCGTCGGCGTGCGGTTCGGGGCACAGGGTGTCCAGGACGGTGTCGCACAGATCATCAAGCGTGGTGGCCGGCCGGGCGAGGGCGCTGCACAGGTCGGAGAACCCTTTGTCGACGTCGCGATCCCGGGTGGTGAGGAGACCGTCGGTGAACAGTGCCAGCAGGCCCCCTTCAGGCACGATGACGTCCACCGCCTCGAACGGCAGACTGCCGAGCCCCAGCGGAGGGCCACAGGGCAGGTCGATGACACTGCTGGTGCCGTCCGGGTGGATCAGTACGGGGGCGGGATGGCCGGCACGGGCCAGGGAGCAGATGCCGGAGACCGGGTCATAGACGGCGTACAGACAGGTGGCACCGATGTCGCCGGGGATCTCACCGGTGGGCTCGCCACCTTGCTCACCTGCGGTGTGGGTGATGATGTCGTCGAGGTGAGTGATGAGTTCCTCGGGCGGCAGGTCGATGTCGGCGAGGGTGCGCACGGCGGTACGCAGGCGGCCCATGGTCGCAGAGGCGTTGATGCCGTGGCCGACGACATCGCCGACCACCAAGCCGACTCGTGCTCCGGACAGGGGAACCACGTCGAACCAGTCACCGCCTGCCTGTGCGCCGCCGCCCGCAGGCAGGTAACGGGCGGCCGTCTCCACAGCGGGATGCACGGTCGACTCCCGGGGAAGCAGGGCCCGCTGCAGTGCGAGCGCGATGCCGCGCTCCCGCGTGAACCGGCGAGCGTTGTCCAAACAGATCGCAAGCCGGTCGACGAGGTCCTCGCTGATCGCCGTACAGTCCGGGCCGAAGGCTTCTTCATGCGAGGCCGCGTACCTGACGAACAGGACTGCACCGAGGGAAACGCCCTGAGCACGGATCGGCACAGCGATGAGCGAGTGGGGGCCGAACGTCTCCGCGAGCGACGCCTGAACGGGATCCTCGGCCAGCCAACCGATGATCTCGGGATCCTTGGTGCTGTGACGAACGGCCCGGCCCTCGGCCAGACACCGCTTGACCGGCGACGACCATGCATGGGTATGCACTTCCGTAGCGCTGATGACCGCATCGGGCGCGTGCCCGGCGGCCCACTCGTATGCCGCCCGGCGCAGGGCAGTGACACCCCGAGGAAGGACGGGCCCGGGCAGCTCACCCTGGAAGACAGGCTCCAGAAGGTCCACGCTGACGAAGTCGGCGAAGCGAGGGACAGCGAGTTCCGCGAATTCTCGTGCGGTTCCCACGATGTCCAAGCTCGTACCCACGCGGGTCCTGGCCTCGCTGATCAAGGCGATGCGCTCCCTGGAGTCGTACTGCTGGGAGTAGTCGGACGCCGCAACACCCACCGCACGCACCGAGCCGTCCGCGTCCTTGAGCGGGAAGACGTCCATGGCCCAGGCGTGAGCCTTGGAATCCCCGGGGAGCCTGACGATGGGCTCCGCCGCTTCCGCTTTCCCGGTCCGGGCCACTCGAAGGACCCGCCGCTCCACCTCCTCGATCGCGTTGCCCTGGAGAATCTCGGTCAGGCGCCGGCCGCGGGCCTCCTCCTCGGAAAAGCCCCCCACTCCGAGCATCGGCTGGTTCCCGCGCAGCAGGCGCGCGTCGAGGTCGCAAATAGCAACGGCAAGCGGCTGCTGCTCGAATATCCACTGCGGGAGAAAGGCATCCCGGGGTGTGCCTGTCGCGGCCTCGGGCACGGCCGTCAGCAGGAGCAGGAAGCCGCAATCCCGATCGGTGTCCTGCAGCGGGCACACGTGCACCTGCGCGTGCAGCGGGAGGCCGTCGCGGTGCCGCAGCGTTCCCTCGGTCGTCAGCAGGTCGTCCACCGGCCTGCCGATGATTTCAACAGGGGCGTATCCGAGCAGTTCCTGCGCACCCCTGCTCCAGTGGGTGACGCAGCCGTCCCGGTCCAGCACGCCTACCGCGGCGGACACGTCCAAGCCAGCACCGGTGAAGTGGCGAGTGTTCCGCCTGCCCCAGGTGTGCATGGTGGTCTCTGATCTCTTGTCGCAGGCAGTATCCACAGTGCTCCTGGGACCATGGGAGCGCAAGCCTCAGGCGGCCTGCCTCGACCCACCTGCGCACCCGTCGGGCCGCAGCCGGAACGCGCAGGTCAGCGTCTCGCGCGCCAAAGGCTGTCCCGCAAAGCGGGTGGGTTTCCCTTCAGCGCCCCAGGAGGCTTGCCCACCGATTCCGGTTGGCTGCTCGGCTTTGCCCGAGCAGCTGGGTCTGCTCGCTCTTGAGCTGGGCGAACCGGTCACGGACGTACTCCCTGAGCTCCCGTCCGGGGAAGGATATGAGTGACAGGTGCTCCCCATAGTTGCCTTGGGCCCAGCGCGCAGCAGTGATCTCGTAGCCCGAGACGTGGGCGCAGAGCTGGAGCAGGGCTTGGGGCATCTCCTCCTCGATGAGGAGGTCGGCCTTGGTGACCACCACGTCGCGCATGGCTTGGATGTTGGGGATGAAGACGGTGGTGGCCCAGGTGCGCCACTCCGCAAGTTCCTGCTCGGTGGGGGGTGTGTCGTGGCGGAAGGGGTCGCGGCCGTCGGGGCGGGCGTACTTCTCTGAAAAGGTGTCGTAGGTGCGGCTGTTGGCTTCCATCAGGGCGAACAGTGGCCCGTAGAAGTCACTCAGTTGCTGGTTGACGCGCGTGAGCCGGGCCTGTCTCTGTGCAAGGCGCAGCCCGTTCAGGTAAGTCGCGAGGTAGCCGATGAACGCCAGCCCGACGGTCACGATCACTGTAGCCATGAGAGAGCATGTTATGGACATGCTCAGCCGCTGCCGAGGGCAAGGTTGTGGAGGCGGGCGATACCGAGCATGGCGTGGTGGACGCCGTCGGCTTTCAGGCGGCAGTCGCGGAGGATCTTCCAGCTCTTCATCCGCGCAAAGACGTGCTCGACCGCACAGCGAGGCGAGCTCTGGTGCCTTCCGGAGTCGGGCGGGCCTCGCCCCGGAGCGCAGGAGCCCCGGAGCGCAGGAGCGCAGGAGTTTCGCCGGAGCGCTGGAGCGCCGGAGTTGCGCTGGAGTGCACTCCAAGGTGTTCGCTGGTGACAGAAGCGCCGCGACGTCACGACGGAGCAGGCGACGAGTTTCATGAGGAGCACGCCATGACACAGAAGATCTGGTTCATCACCGGTGCCTCGCGCGGCTTCGGGCGGGAGTGGGCGATCGCGGCGCTGGAACGTGGCGACTCCGTGGCCGCGACGGCGCGCGATCTGTCCACGTTGGACGATCTTGGCGCGACGTACGGAGAGCGGCTCCTGCCCATCCAACTCGACGTCACGGACCGCGATGCCGACTTCGCCGCCGTGCGGCAGGCGCACGAGCGGTTCGGGCGCCTCGACGTGGTGGTGAACAACGCCGGCTACGGCCACTTCGGGATGGTTGAGGAGATCACCGAGGCGGAGGCCCGCGCACAGCTGGAGACCAATCTGTTCGGCGCGCTGTGGATCACCCAGGCGGCACTGCCGTTTCTGCGCGAGCAGGGCAGCGGCCACATTCTGCAGGTCTCTTCCATCGGCGGGATCAGCGCGTTCCCGCTGGTCGGCATCTACCACGCGTCGAAGTGGGCGCTCGAGGGGATCAGCCAGTCGCTGGCCCAGGAGGTGGCGCAGTTCGGCGTCAAGGTCACGCTGATCGAGCCCGGTGGGTTCGCCACCGACTGGGCCGGCTCCTCGTCGCGCACGTCCGAACAGTTGCCGGCGTACGCCGAGTTCCACGAGCAGGTGCAGGAGCAGCGCCGCCGGCGCGTCGGCACCCCCGGCGACCCGCACGCGTCCGCCGCGGCCGTGCTGGAGATCGTGGATGCCGACGAGCCGCCGCTGCGCTGCTTCCTCGGTTCGGCACCGCTGGGTATCGCCAAGGCCGACTACGAGCAGCGTCTGGCGACGTGGGAGAAGTGGCAGCCGGTGGCGGAGCTGGCGCAGGGTTGAGCGGAAGGTCCGGAGCGGGCCGGAGCGGGCCGGCAGACGCACGCGACAAGCGGCACACGCCAGACGGCAGACACCAGACAGCAGACGCCAGACACCAGACGGCAGACGGCAGACGGCAGACACCAGGTCAGCCAAGCCGGTCCGCGACGGACACCCGTCGTGCTGGAACGCGTGAACGCCGCCGCCTTCCCGACACGTCCTCGCACGTCCCGACCGGCCGCCCGTCCACCGGCGCGCCCATCGCCTACGCGTACGCGTACGCGAGCGAGCAGGCGGAGCTCCAACTCCTCGTCGTAAGCGCCCAGTTCCCGACCTGGTGGTCAGCGTGCACGCGGCCGCGCTCCGCCGGAGCCCGTCCGGCCCGACGTGCGGAGCGTGCCGACCGTCTTCAGCAGCCGGTCGGCCGGGTCGCGCAGCCTGGGGTGGGCGAGGACCGTGTTCCGCAGGCCGCGTACCGGCCTCCGCCAGAGCCGGTGCGCCGCCGCCACCGGGTGGGGGCGGATCGCGAACCCTTCGCCCACGCGCAGTTCGCGGGTCTTGAGCCAGTCCTTCCACTCCTTGTCGCCGCGCCCCAGATCCATGAGCCGTACGCCGTCCCGGCCCGCGGCCTCGGCCATCCGCAGGTGCATGATCAGCCCGGGCGAGTAGTAGCGCAGTTCGGGGTCGTACGCGGTGAACCAGGCCGCGAACGCCGTGCGCGACGTCGGTCCGAAGTGCGCGGCCACCGGCCGGTCGCCGGCGTACACGACGGAGAGCACACCGGTGAAGTGCTCCTCGCGGACGTCGAACAGATGGTCCACCAGGTCCACTATCCAGGGCCGCGCGAACCGGTCCATGCGGCCCGTTCTTCGGTACTGGGCGGACTTCCACCGCATGAGCGTGCGCAGCACACGCGGGTCGCGCTCGTCGTAGACGAACCGCATCTCGCCCAGGTCGCGCCCCAGCCGGCGTTCCTTCTTCAGCGTCGTCTTGGCCAGCCCCGGGTAGGCGCCGCGCAGCCACTCCGCATAGCTGCCGTGGCCGCCGTCCTTCAGGTCGATGACCGGTGAGGCGAAGGTTCCCGTGGCGTATCTGCCGAAGGGCTTCTGCTCCTCTACGAGATGGTCGAACTCGAAGACGGACAGCCCGCAGGCCCGCAGCAGTTCCTGGGTGTCCCAGGTGACTCCGGGGCGGTGCACGAGGGCCTGGCAGTCGGACAGGCCGAGCCCGATGGCCCGGCCGACGCCGAAGGCGTTGCGCTCGTACGGGAAGAAGCCCACGGGCTCTCCCCCCTCGTGCAGGACCGCCACCCGCGCCCCACCGCGGTATCTGCCGACCCCGGCCGCGAACTCCGGTGCCAGGAAGGGGTTGGCGTAGTCGGGCGACTCGTCCATCGCCCGGTGCCACGCCCGGCGAAGCGGAGTACTCAGCTCCTCGGGTCTGTGGATCGTGATGTCCACCTCAGATCAACCGCCCTTCCGCAGGCTCCGCGAGGAACGTACTGGTCACGGCGCAGGCCTCTAAGGCGCGTGGATCATTGTTCATGGATCGAATGGATCGCATGGGCGACCGCTCCCCCCAGTTCCCCCTGACGCGCTGGCCGCGTCCTGCCACTTCTTTGGCTATCCCCTGAACCACGCCGTGTACGCGCTCGTTCCACGGTCGCCGACCGAGACTCGAACTGTCCAGCGGGGATCAAACGTCGCGAAACAGTACGCACGCTGTCAAGGGTGTCTGTCGTAACGGAAGCGTGCGGATCGGGTCTCACGACCGGCACGGCTCTGCCCGGAGGCCGCCCAGCCCACCCCCCGGGGGCCGCCGGCTGCCCAAGCCGCACCCCGTCGGCCGAATCGGCCTACCAGCAGTCCTACACGTCACCCGCCAATCAGCAAAGCCATAAACGACTTATAGGATGGAAAAGGCCCGGCCAATCATGCAATATTCGACAAGGCTGCAAGAATCCATCTTCAGACATTCATCACCTTTGTAGTGCAATCCAATATCCACAGCGATCGACCGCCATCGGTAAAAGAATTACCCTGAATGCCCGTTACCTCACCGCCGGTTACACCAGTTAGGTGGTCGTGACGTGGAAGGAAAGGTCTCCAGGTGAGGTTCGTTCGACCCTCCGCCGCCGTGAAGACCCTGAAGAGCAGGCACACTTCAGCCACTGTTCGGACCTGCTTGAGGACTTCCTCAAGACAATCAGCCGAATGGAGAATGAGTACCTGCAGGCCTCCATCGAAGGAATTGGCATCACCAGCGCGGCCGCCGATGGCCCCAAGACTCAAGCCCTGGACGGATCGCTCCGAACCAGGCTGCGGGGGAGCCGGACATGAACAGGAGTCAGAACGAACCGGGTCTGCACGACATGCAGTTCGGCCTGCTGGCCGACCAGCCGTGGTCAGGCCAACACCCCTATGACCAGGAGATGTTCGAGTCGGATCGAATCCTGCACATCCCCCAGCCGACGGTCTCGGCGAGCGAGTGGGATCCGGCCGAAGAGCTGGCCGAGATGCTCGGCGCGGCGACCGCCATGGACCCCTCCTCCACCCTGGCCGACGACTATGGCCCTACGCGCCACCGGGTCGACCGACGGCGGTCACGGCCAGGCGTCGGCTTCCTCGACAAGCAGCGCAAGGCCATCCCTGCCGCGATTCTGGTGGCCCTGATCATCGCCTGCTCTGTGACCATGCTGGGCTGGTCCATCTCGTATTCATACAACCAACTACGTGCCATCGCTTTGTTGGTGGAGCCGCGCAACCTGGCGCGATGGTGGCCGCTGACCGTATATGGACCATGGCTTTTGGCTGGTCTATCCATCCTGCGGGCATCCGTTCTACGCCGCTCCGCCCGCCGGTCGTGGACCGTTATGCTGCTCTCTTCCGGAACGGCTGTGGTCCTGTGCGTAGGCCATTCTCCGCACTCCGCACTCGCCATGGTGATCGTCGGAATTCCGCCTATTACCGCCCTGGTCTGCTTCCGGGAGCTCGTCGGGCAGATGTCGTCCCCGAGCGGCCCTCGCCATGCCACTCATACTGCAAAACATTCCAACGACGGATGACCACGGCGCCCGGCCTGGACGCATGCTGGGCCGGGCGCTGTTCCGGGACTTGCGAGGCATGGATCGCACAGCCACCACGGGTCGCGGAGTTGCCTCTTGGGCACGAGAACGACCTTATGTGCACACGCCGTAGGGCATCGGACCAACACGCGCCCATCTTCCGGCTGCACGGGCCGGGAGCCTCGGCACAGCGGGCTCCCGGCCCATCACGCGACCTCACCGCAGGACAGACGTACCCACAGTCGTCACCTCATGACGGACGTACCCACAGTCGTCCCCGCGCCGCTCACCACATCACCGGCAGACGCTCGGGAAGGCGCTTCATGAAACCCGTCCGCCACACCAATTGCATGATGGGGACGGCCAGTTGGAGCTCCGGCATGCGGTCGAGCAGCGTCTCCAGGGCGATCTCGGCGTGCTTCTTGCCGAGGGCCGTGGCGGGGCAGTAGTGCCGGCCGCCGCCGAAGGAGAGGTGGGCGGTGTTGTTCTCCCGGGTGAGGTCGACCCGGTGCGGGTCGGGGAACTCCTCGGGGTCGAAGTTGGCACCCTCGACGAGGACCAGGACGAGCTCGCCCGCCGTGACCTCCACGTCCCCCAGACGCACATCCTCCAGGGCGAGGCGCGGCAGTCCGTCACCGATGGAGAGGTTGATGCGGAGGAGTTCGTCCACGGCGGCCGGAATCCGGTCCGGGTGGGCGAGCAACTCCTTCCGCAGCTCCGGGCGTTGCAGCAGTGAGACGATCGCCATCGTCAGGAAGCCGGACGTGGAGATCACGCCGGCGCCGAACATCGTCACCCCCACCGTCGCGAGCATCTCGTCGGTCAGGTGGGCGTACTCCGGGTCGTCGCGCAGGGCCGCCAGCTCGGACATGAGACCGGTCGTCGCCGGGTCGTCCAGGCGGGCGGTCATGTACGCGATGTCGCGGTCCCAGTTCAGCTTCGCGCCGGTGATCGGGCAGGCCGAGTTCATGAACGCGATGTCCAGGCTGCGCATCAGCCGGGGCGCGTCCGCCTGCGGGATGCCCAGGATCTGACAGTGCATCGCCGCCGAGTACGGATCGGCGAAGCCGCCGCGCAGGTCCGCGGGAGCGCCCTCGGCCAGCAGCCCGTCGACGAGCTCGGCGGCGTACGAGCGCATCCAGTCCGCCAGGCCCTCGCTCTTCGGGTTGAGCGCCTTGAGGACGGCCTTGCGCAGCCCGGCCCCGGTGATGTTGCCCATGTTGTTGACGACCTCGGGCGGGATCGTCAGGGCGTACTGGCGCGGCACGCCGGGGGCCGAGGTGTCCTTCAGGCTGAAGCGGCTGTCCTCCAGGACCTGCTTGCACAGGTCGTACGAGGAGACCAGCCAGGCCTCGTCGCCCGCGATGGTCCGCACGCGCCGAACCGGAGCCGAGGAGCGCAACTCCTCGACTTCGGTGGGAAGTTGGTCTCCACGCCAGGAGAACGGGAAGTCGAGCAGGTTCTCAGCGAGCATCGCCGTCCCCTTCCTCCGGCGTGACGGCGGGCGTGACGGCGGGCGTGACGATCGCGTGGCCCTGGTTGCGGGACGCCCGCAGGCCCGAGCCGCGCGCGTACAGCAGCTCGGCCATCGGCAGGAGCTGGTGGTAGCAGTTGAGGGAGGACGGGACGCCCAGGATGGCGGGGGTGTCCAGGAACAGCGGCGCCTCCGCGCAGACGTACTTCAGGCACACCTCACGCAGGCGCTCGGTGCCCTCCCGTCCGTCGAGGACCTTCGAGGAGAGGTACGCGTCCACGAGGGCGTCGCAGGTCTCGCGGAACTCCCCGTCCGTGTCGAGGAGTTGGCGGATGTGGTCGTGGATCCGTCGGTACGCCGGGTTGTCCGTGAAGTCCGACATGGCGTGGGCGTCGAGCCTCCCACCCCCCGCCCCGCCGCCGGCACCGAAGGACTCCACTGCCGCGTTCACCTTGGCGCGTACGCCCCGCAGGTTCTTCACCGCCTTGCGCCGGGCGTCGTCGGCGGTGTAGCCCAACGCCTCGTACATCTCGCTGACATGGAGGTCGGTATAGACGAGGTCGACCCGGTCGAAGTGGTCGATGCCCCAGCGGGCGAGGTCATTGATCCGGCGGGCCGAGAAGTAGCTGTTGCCCGGCGAGACACCGATCACGGCGTGGTCGCCCGCGGCGTGAATGACCTGACAGTGGGGTGTGTACGGCTGAACTCTGAAGAGGCCGGAAATGACGGGCCTGGGAGTGACGTGCTGGATCTCGGGAACTGTCGCAGTCGTCAACTGGAGAGTGTCCTTCGCGTCGCTAGTCCCAAGGGAGCCTCGTGCTCCTGGTGTGGCGACGACGCCGTGAAGTTAGCGTTCGGACACGGAGAGTGTCAACGGGGGGGCAGGGCGGTGCCGTGGGCACGCCCACGGCACCTGACCGGCACTCCTCGCGCCCGCCCACGCCCTCGGTGATCAGTTCTGGTGGACCTTGTCGCTGCCCGGGCCGCCGGACAGGTAGTCGTTGCCGGCGCCCCCGTGCAGAAGGTCGTCGCCGCTGTTGCCGTACAGCTTGTCGTCTCCGGTGCCGCCGTACAGGGTGTCGTTGCCCCGGCCGCCCTGGAGGAGGTCGCTGCCGGCGTTGCCGTACAGCTTGTCGTTGCCGTCGTCGCCGTACAGGGAGTTGCCGTAGTCGCGGCCCTCGGCGTTGTCCTCGCTGATCCCGCCGTACAGGGTGTCGTTGCCCGCGCCGCCGTGGCAGGTGTCGCCGCAGGCCTTGAGCGTGTCGTTGCCCGCGCCGCCGAACGCGCCCTCGCTCCAGGCTCCGCCGCCGCCGGAAAGGGTGTCATTGCCGTCCTGGCCGTAGAGGACGTCGCGGCCGTGGCCGGTCAGGGTGTCCCGGCCCGTGCCGCCGTAGATCCTGGTGTACGCGCCGCTGTCGGCGTCGACCGTCGCGCTGTCGTCGCCGTCGCCGAGGTCGACTATCAGGGAGTCCAGGTCGGAGGCCCCGAAGTTGGGCTCAGCGACCGTGCAGACCGCCTTGGTCCTGTCGGCGGCGTCCGGACGGACACAGCCCGCGCCGAGCGAGATCGTGACGGTGTCGTCGAAGGTGAAGATGTAGTCGGTGAGCTGGGATGCCGGGTCGGTCTCGCCGAGCGCCCAGGAGACGGTCAGCTTGTTCGTCTGGCCGGAGGCCGCCGTGTAGAAGAGCTTCTGGCCCTCGACGACCGCCGTCGCGCTCTTGGCGGTCGCGGCCTGCGCCGTCGGGGCGGCGACCGCCGCGGACACGGCGGCGGTGGCGGCGGCGAGCGCCAGCGCCTTCGGAAGGGCGGCGCCACGGCGACGCGGCACGGTGGTACGACGACTGAACATTGCTGACCCCCACGTGGGTTTCTGTGCGCCGATGTGCGCGTTCGGGTACTTCGTTCGACCCTGGTGACCGTGGGGTGGTTGTGGATGCCGCCATACAACTTTCGTCAGTTCAGGGAGAGTTCACCCCGGATTGCCTTTCTTTTGGCGCGGACACCTCCGGGTGTTGGCGATCCCGGGACGCGGTACGGCCGCGGAGGAGCGACGGCGCCAGCGTCAGGGTCACGGCGATCGAGGCGACGGCCATGACCGTCATCCCCGTGCCGGGCGAGGTGAGTTGGGCGACGCCGCCCGCCAGCGCCGCGCTCACGCCCTGCATGGTCAGCATGCCCGCGGTGTGCAACCCCAGGGCGTGGCCGCTCAGTTCGTCCGGGATCAGGGACACCAGCCGTTCCTGCTGGATCAGGCTCGCGCCGAAGCCGATGGAGGCCACGGCCACCGCGGCCGCCGCCAGGCCGACCCCCGGCCGGAGCGCGAACAGCAGATACGGCGTCGCGAGGAGCAGCAGGAACGGGATGCCCAGGCGGGCGCGCACCCGGGGCGGCAGGAAGCGGCCCGTCGTCACGTCCCCCACGAACATCCCGAACGCGGCGAAGGCGAACAGCGCGCCCGCCCGGCTCGGCGCGTACGACACGTACAGCGACTCGCAGCCGACGATCAGGCCGTTGGGGATCCAGAGCAGGAGGTAGAGGGTGCGGCGCTCGGGCGAGGACCACAGGCGCGCGTTCGTGCGCCAGGTCTCCGCGACGGACGGGCGGCCGGCGGCGCGCGGGGCGCGGCGGGTCAGGCCCAGGCGGGCGGTCAGGGCCGACGCCAGATACAGGGCCGCCGCCAGGAGCAGCGTGACCCGCGGGGACAGCAGCGCCACCAGGACGCCACCGGTCGCGTATCCCGTGATCTGCGCGACGCCGCTCATCATGTTGAACACCGAACGGCCCAGCAGATAGCCCTCCTTGGCGAGGATCTCGTTCAGCAGGCCCCACAGGACGCCGCCGCCGAACGACTGGACCAGGCCGAGGAGCAGGAGCAGGACGAAGATCGTCCAGATCGGAAGGCCGGGGGTCGCCATCGCCGCCGTACCGAGCGCGAAGGCGAGCGCGATGCCCGTCACCGTCGCCCGCGGCGGCAGCCGGTCCGCCGCGGAGAGCAGCGTCGTCGCGCCCACGACCTGCGCCAGCGACGGTCCGAACATGCTCAGCGCGGAGAGCAGGGGCGAGTCCGTCGCCCGATACACCAGGGTGGCGAGGGCCAGACCGCTCACCGTCGAGGCCGCGGTCTTGAAGCAGGAGGACAGGAACAGCGGGGTGAACTCCCGCGTGCGGAAGAGGTCGGAGTAGCTGCGCATGCGCGGAGTCTCGGGGGCCGTGCGAGGCGGTCGTTATTGTTTCGCGTGGAGGCGAAACCAAGACGAGGGGAAGGGGGCGGCGCATGGGCTGGTGGCAGGTCAACGCCGACACCCTTGCCGGAAGCCGTTTCGTGCTGTCGCCGCTCGCGGAGACCTTCGCGAGCCTGAAGGTGCTGCACGCGGGGGTGGGAGCGCATCCCGGGGAGCAGGCCTGGCTGCGGGCCCATCTGCCCGCGTACCGGAAGCGGCTCGCCTCCGACCCGGTCACCGCGCTGCTCATCCGTTCCGGGCTCGGGCGGGCCTGGATCGCCGACTTCCTCACCCCGACCCCGTACGGCGACGAGACCTTCGAGGACGAGGTCGCCCGGGTGCGGGAGACGTCACCGGACGACGCGCGCGCCCAGCTCACCGTCTCCCTCCCCGGCCCGCTGCCCGACCGGCTCGTGGACCGCGACGACCTGCCCGGCCGCGCCGCCGATCTCCTCACCTACGTATGGGAGGAGGCCGTACGGCCGTACTGGGACCGGCGGCGGCGCATCCTGGAGGCGGATGTGGTCGCCCGTACGGCGCAGTTGAGCCAGGGCGGCTGGGCGGCGGCGCTGGACGCGCTGCGGCCGGGGACACGGTGGCTCGGCGGGAACCGGCTGCAGGTGAACCTCCACGAGTATCCGCCGCGTGAGATCTCCGGAGCGCAGCTCCTCTTCGTGCCCGTCACCCCCAAGGCCGGCTGGGTGTCCTGGGAGGAGCCCCACCGGTACGCCGTCGTCTACCCGTGCGCGGGTGTACTGGCCGACGTACGCGCCGAAGCGGTGCCCGAGAGTCTCGGCGCGCTCCTCGGAACCGCCCGCGCCGGCGTCCTCGTCCTCCTCGACTCCCCCATGTCCACCAGCCAGCTGGTCGCCGTGACCGGGCAGGGGCTGGGCTCGGTCGGGCGGCATCTGAAGGTGCTGCTGGACGCTCGGCTCGTGCAGCGGCGGCGGGCGGGGCGGTCGGTGCTGTACTCGCGGACGGCGGCCGGTGAGGTGCTCGTCACAGCCCAGCGGGGCTGACGGTCATGTCATCCACCGGAGTTAGCATCCGCTTATGACTACTGACAACTCTGTGCTTGACGTCGAAATCGGGGCCCTTCAGGGTGGTTCCGCCGATCTGGGGCAGTACAAGGGCAAGGCCGTGCTCATCGTGAACGTGGCCTCCAAGTGCGGGCTGACCCCGCAGTACGCGGGCCTGGAGCGCCTCCAGGAGCGCTACGCCGCCCAGGGCTTCACCGTGCTCGGGGTGCCCTGCAACCAGTTCATGGGGCAGGAGCCCGGGACCTCCGAGGAGATCGCCGAGTTCTGCTCGGCGACGTACGGCGTGACCTTCCCGATGACCGAGAAGGTCGAGGTGAACGGGGACGGGCGGCACGGGCTGTACCAGCGACTGGTCGGGACCGAGGACGCCGAGGGGCACAGCGGGGACATCCGATGGAACTTCGAGAAGTTCCTGATCGGGCGGGACGGCGCGGTCGTCGGCCGCTTCTCGCCGCAGACCGAGCCGGAGTCCGCCGAGGTCGTCGCGGCGGTGGAGAAGCAGCTCGCCGGCTGAACCCGACGTGATGGACCTTGCCCCTGGGGCAAGGGGAACCGTCCTGTGTCACCGGGCGGAAGGCGCCCGGTGACGGAGGATGGGCTCGTGCATCAGGAACACGCGCATCAGGGACCGGGCCCGGATGCGGGCCGGGGAGCGGATCGGGAACTGCTCACGATCGGGGCGTTCGCCGCTCGCGCGCGGCTCTCGCCGAAGGCGCTTCGGCTGTACGACCGGCTCGGGCTCCTGGCTCCGGCGCACGTCGACGAGGTCAGCGGCTACCGCTACTACCGCGCCGATCAGGTCGAGCGCGCCCGCCTGGTCGCGCTGCTGCGCCAGCTCGACATGCCGCTCGCGCGGATCGCGGAGGTGGTCGAGGCGCGGGGTCCGGCCGGCGCCGAGCTCCTCGCCGCGTACTGGGCGGACGCCGAGGCCCGGTTCGCTTCGCAGCGGACCCTCGCCGAGTACCTCCGTGGACGGCTGTCGGGAAGGAGTTCCGAGATGTACGGGAAGTTCGTGGTCGAGACGGTGGACGTGCCCGAGCGGGTGGTGCTGACGGAGACGCGGCACACCCTCGCGGACGAGCTGCCGGTCTGGATTCCGGCCTCGCTGGGGCGGCTGGAAGAGGGCGCCCAGCAGTGCGGGGGGATCACCGGGGCGCCCTTCGTCGTCTACTACGCCGAGGTCAGCACCGAGAGCGACGGGCCGGCGGAGACGTGCGTTCCCGTCGCCGACGCGGATGCGGCGCGCGCCTGGGCCGAGAAGCAGGGCCTGCCCTGGCGGGCCAAGGTCCGTGTCGAGCCCGCCCAGCGGCTCGCCTACGCCCGCATCACCAAGGCGCAGGTCGCCCACCCCCAGATCCTCGCCGCCTTCGAGGCCGTCGAGGCGTGGATCGCCGAGCGGGGGCTGTCGTACGACGGTCCCTGTCGCGAGGTGTACTTCGCGGACTGGGACGCGGCGGGGCCGGAGGACGCGGTGTGCGATGTGGCGTTTCCGGTGAGGTGACTCGGATGGGGCGGATGGGGCGTTTTCTCCCCATCCGCCCCTGGCCCGTCCCGTACTGAGGACTGCGCCCCCAGGCCCCCGCTCAAAAGATCGCGCAGTTCCCCGCGCCCCGTTCAGGGCCGCGGGAACGACAGAACGCTCCGGCCGCCGCTCAGACGGGTCAGCGGAGCTCCTCCGGGCAGGGGGTTCCCCGGGGGAGCTGGTACGGCGCCGCCAGGCGGTAGGTGCCCGGCTTCGGGGCCAGCAGTTCCGTCCACTTGTCGCCCGCCGCGGTCTCCTCCGTCGGCATCAGACAGCCGTTGAGGTTGTCGTACGTCTTCGGCGTCCCCTCGGCACGGTGCTTGGACCGCTCCGTCTCCTGCGGCGGCTTCACGCTCTTGCCGTCGGCGTCGACGATGCTGAGCCACGGGGAGTACGGGATGCGGATGAGAATGCGGCCCGCCTTCTTCACCTCGAGCGTCAGCTCGCCCTGTTCGGCGCGGTCGACGACGGCGTTGGGCTCGGCGAGCTGCGCCGGGTCCGTGACGGCGAAGAGCTGCCAGTTCGCGTCGCCCCAGATCTGCCGCAGATACGGCATCCCCCGCTGGACCAGTTCGCGCTCACGCTCGCCGCCGTCGCCGTCCGGTTCGCCCTTGGGCAGCACCACGTAGTGGACGGCCCAGCGCTGCAGCCATTCGTGGTAGTTCGCGGAGTTGAGGGTGTCGTCGTAGAAGAGGGGGTTGCGCTCCATGTCGGCCTGACGGTTCCAGCCGCGGGCGAGGTTGACGTACGGGGCGAGGGCGGAGGCCTCGCGGTGGGAGCGGGCCGGGACGACCTCGACGCGGCCCTTCTCGGCGCCCACCACCTGGAGCTGGTTGACGAGCGGGGCCAGCTCACGCGCCCAGGACGCCGCCGGGGTCGTATGCACGATGTCGTCGACGGCCTTGAAGCCGATCCAGCCGACGAATCCGGCGAAGGCGACGACGGTCGCGTACCACTTGCGCGACTTCGGCACGGTGAAGGGCAGGGCCGCCAGCAGCACGACGCCCGCGAACAGCATCGCGAGGCGCGAAATGTTGGTGCCGATCTGCGAACTGATCAGCCAGACGCCGAGCACGGAGAGGCCGTACACCGCCGCCGTGATCCGTACCGTCTTCCACTCCTCGGGGACGAGGACGAAGACCAGGACGGAGTACACGAAAGGCAGGATGACCGAGTAGAAGGTCATCGGCTGGGTGCCGGAGAAGGGGAACAGCAAGGCCGATACGGCGACCACCACGGCCGGCGCGATCCCGAGCGCGTACGCGCCGGGCCGGCGCTTCTGCAGGAACAGGGCCACCGCGACCAGGCCGACGAACAGTCCGGCGACCGGCGACGCGGCAGTCGCCAGCGCGGCGAGCGGTGCCGCGCACAGGGCCTTCGCCCAGCGTTTGTAGCGCCAGCGGTGGGGCCAGCAGAAGACGACGGCGGTCGCGGCGAGCGCGAACACCGTGCCGAGGCCGTAGGTCACCCGGCCCGAGACGGCGTTGCACAGGAGCGCGAAGACCCCCGCGAGGGCGGGCCACAGTGGGTTCTTCACCGCCCGGCTGCGGATCAGGATCATCATCAGCAGGCCCGCCGAGATCGTCCCAGCGATCATCATCGTCGTACGGACGCCGAGTACCGACATCAAATACGGCGACACCACGCTGTACGAGACCGGGTGCATCCCGCCGTACCAGGCGAGGTTGTACGCCGAGTCCGGGTGCCGCCCGACGAACTCCGCCCACGCGTCCTGCGCGGCGAGATCCCCACCGCTGTTCGCGAACGTGAAGAACCAGATGATGTGGAGGACGCCGGAGAGGGCGGTGGCGAGGGCGACGGGGTGGCGCAGGAAAGGGCTCAGGCGGGTGCTGCGCTCCGCCGTGGACTCTTCGTCCTGCGCTCCGTCAGGGGTGCGGGCGGGCAGCGGTATTCGCGGGCCTGCCCCTGGGCCCGGATCGGCGTCGTCGGCGTGTGTCGGCTCCGCTGTCGCCACTGCAAGGCTCTCCCGTGTCCCGTTGTCCGTTCTGCGCCGGGAGCCGCGGCCCACGACCAGCCCCGAGGCCACTCAGCGACGCTAGCACGCACCCCGCCGGGGAGCGCCCGGGCGGGGCTCCGTCGACGGGGTGCGGTGCGCCGCTTCGTACCCGGCGTACGTCACCGGTGCGTGCTGCAATACGTCACCGGTGCGTACGTCCGTTCAGCTGACGCGGGTCAGCTTGGCGCCGAGGCCCGGCTCGGCGAGGTCCGACTGGAGCGCGACGGGGATCGTCACGGCGTGGCTGGAGCCGTCGCCGACGGTCAGCTGGCCGACGACCGTGCCGGCCTTGCCGGAGTGCGGGACCGTTTTGCCGTCCTCGTCATCGATCGACAGCTTCGTCTCCAGGCCGGGCCAGCCGACCGCCGTCATGTTCTTGGTGGCGACGACGGGCGTCCGGCCGCCGAGCTGGTCGTCCACGTAGCCGACGACGTCACCCTTCTTCACCACCGTGGCGGAGGTCAGGCTCTGCTGGACCTTGTCGATGAGCTTCTGGCTGTTGGTCAGTGCCAGCTGGAGGCTGTCCCAGACCTTGCCGGTGCCGGCGTTCTGCCCGAGCACCGCGCCGTAGACCGTCTCGGTCCTGCCGTTCACGGTCTTGGTCGCCGCCCACACCAGGTTGCCGCCCGCGGGCGTCGACGAGCCGGTCTTCAGGCCGATCACGCCGACCTGCTTCACCAGCAGGTCGTTGTTGTTGTAGATGGGCTTGTCGAGGCCGGGGATCTTCGCGCTGGCCATCGAGACGATGCTGCGGAACACCTCGTTCTGCATCACCGCCTTCGCCAGCTCGAGCTGGTCGGTGGCGGTGCTCACCGTCGTCTTCTGCAGACCGCTCGGGTCCGTGTACGTCGACTTCGTCATGCCGAGCTTCTTCGCCGCGGCGTTCATCTTGCCGACGAAGGTCTTGTTGTCGGAGTCCCAACGGGCCAGCAGCCGCGCCGCGTTGTTGCCGGACGGGATCATCAGCATCTGGAGCATCTCGCGCTCCGTGAACTGCTGCCCCTTCGACATGGCCGCCGTCGACTCGTCCGGCAGCTTCGACTCGTCCTCGGCCTGCTGGTCGACGGTGATCTTCTC
This sequence comes from Streptomyces albiflavescens, assembly GCF_014645835.1. Taxonomy (GTDB): domain Bacteria; phylum Actinomycetota; class Actinomycetes; order Streptomycetales; family Streptomycetaceae; genus Streptomyces; species Streptomyces albiflavescens. The sequence goes on along the minus strand of NZ_BMMM01000004.1, from coordinate 353,905 downwards.
GCCGCTCTCGTTCCCCTTCAGCGGGTGCTCCTGAAGGATGACGTACGCCGTCATGATCTTGGCGACGCTCGCGATGGGTGCGGGCGTCTGCTTCCCCTCCGTGCCGAGGCTGCCGACGCCCTCGACCTCGATCGCCGACTGTCCCTGCCCCGGCCAGGGCAGATCGAGCTTGCCGCCCTCGAAGGTGTACGTCTCGTCGGCGGTGAGCGCGAGGGACGGGGTCGGGAGCGGCCGTACGGCCTGTACGACTGCAAAGATCACCGCGAGCAGCAGGACCAGCGGGGTCCAGATCTTCACCCGCCGCACGATCGTCCGGACCGGGGTCTGCGGGGGCGGCGGCGTGTTCGTCAGCTCGGCCAGCAGATCCAGCGGGGGCTTCGGCGGCAGCGGCTGCTGGGTGGTGCGCTCGGGCCCGACCTGCGGGAGCGCGGTGGTGGCGGCCGTCGGCTTGTCAGCGGTGCCCGGGACGGGGGCGGCCTTCGGCTTCGCGGGGGCGGCCGGCTCGTCGAGGGGCTTGAGGGCGACGAACTTGCTGGTGCGCTCGGCGTCGGACTCGGGCTTGGGCTTGGCCGCGGGCCTTCCCGTGGCCGGCTTGGTGCCGCCGCCCAACTTGAGCATCGTGGTGGGCTGGTCCACGGCCGGGGGCCGGGGGGCCTTGAAGATGGCGGTGGGCTGATCGACCGGGGGCTCGGGGGCGGTGGAGTCCTTGCCGTCCGTCGAGGTGGCCTTCGGGGAGTCCTCCGAGGCGCCCTTCGGGCCGGGGGTTGCGTCCTCGTCGGAGGCGTCGTCGTCGGACGTGGACGTGGACTTGGACTTGGATTTCGACTTGGACGCACTGTCGGAGGCAGACGCGGAGCCGGAGTCGACGGCGGGCGCGGACGCGACCCCGGCACCGGAGGCGGGCGCGGACGAAGACCCGGCGTCGGCCTCGGAGATGGAGGCGGAGGCGGATGCGGATGCGGATGCGGGCGCGGATGCGGGCGCGGAGGCAGACCCGGAACCGGCCGTGGTCTCGGCCTCACCGGCGGCAGAAGCCTCGTCGGACGCGGGCGCGGGCGCGGAGGCGGAGGCAGACGCGGAGGCAGACGCGGACGCGGAGCCGACGTCGGACGCGGAACCGGCCGGGCTCTCGGCCTCACTCCCCGACTCACCGGCGGCAGAAGCCTCGTCGGACGCGGAGGCGGAGGCAGACGCGGGCGCGGAGGCAGACGCCGACGCGGAGCCGTCCTTGACCGCGGAACCGGCCGCGGTCTCGGCCTCACCGGCGGCAGAAGCCTTCTCGGCCGCGGAGTCCCGGCCCTCGACCGCTCCAGCGTCCGGAGCTGACGCGTCGTCGGACGCCTCCGATTCGCTGTCGGCCTCGGAGGCGGACGCCGACTCCGACTCCGCCCCCGACCCGGCCGTCGCCGCGGCGCCGTCGGCAGCCGCGGCGGAGTCCTCCCCGCGGGAGTCCGCCGCATCGCGCGGCGAGTTCTCGCCGGACGTTGCCGCGGCGCCGTCGTCCTCGCCGTCGCCCTCGACGGCATCAGTCGGTTCGGCGTCGTCCGCGACCGCGTCGGAGCCCTCTGAGTCAGCGGAACGCCCCGCGTCGTCGGAGCCCTCTGAGTCAGCGGAGCGCCCCGCGGCGGAGTCGCGCTCGTCGCGACTGGACTCCCCGGCGGCCGGGGAGTTGTCGCTGTCCGCACCGGCCACCCACGCGGCCACGGCTGCCCGCAGTCGGGAGTCGCCCTGGGAACCCTTGTCGCCGGACTCGGCGGACTCGGCGGAGTCCCCACGCTCGGCCGCCGTCAAGGCCTTCGTGGAGAACACCGCCGTAGCCTGATCCACCCGTACCGTGGCTGCCCGCTCGCGGGCCACCGCCATACGGGGGTCGGCCGAAGCCGGGGCCGGGGTCGAGGACGACGCGGCACCTCGCGCCGGACCCGGAACCGCGGCCGGGGTCCCCGGCGTCGGTTCTGCCGACGACGCCGGCGACTCGTGCTGCTTCGACCTGTCGGGGGACTCGCCCGCCACCGATTCCTCCTCCATCCGGCACACGCCCTCCGTGCGCCAACCGAACCGTCAAACCCTGCAACCGCCGCCCGGACACCGCTGTCCGAACCATGTACCAGTGTCCTGTGTGAGGGCTTAACCCCTGCGGTAGACGAGAACGACATACCTACTGGTTCCACTACATTCCGGTCACGCACCCTCGACAGACCAATGTGAGAGGGGTCACCCTGTCATTCATCCACGCGGGGAGGCATGGATGGGCAGGAGCCGCAGAACACTTCCGGAGGAGCTTCTGCTGCTGGCGTTGGACCCGACCACGGGTACCACCGCACAGCCGCAGTCGCTCGACCTAGGTCTGGCCGGAGCACAGCTAGTGGAGCTGGCGCTGGCCGGACGGATAGCCCCAGACGGGGATCGTATCGCCGTGGTGGCCCCACGGCCGACTGGAGATCCAACACTGGACTGTGCGTTGGAACTGCTTCGCCGGCGCGGAGCACCCGTACGCGCGGTCAACTGGATTGGCGGACCCCGACTGGGACTTCGCCAGACCTACCTCTCGCATCTGGAGAGGTGCGGCATGGTGCATGCCGTGGCCGGCCAGATGTGCGGGGTGCTTCCGACGACTCGCTACCAAGCGACGGACACGGAAATCAGCCGGGAGATCAGGTCCCGGCTGGACAGCGCGATCCGCACCGGCGTCCCGCCGGACCCGCGGACCGCGGCGCTCGCCGCGCTGGCCCATGCGGTCGGTCTCGGCAAGCACCTGTACCCGGGTAATGAGGGACGCTCGTCCCGCTCCCGGCTGCGGGACCTGATCAGGCACGACCCCATGGGCGGTCTCGTGGCCCACGCGGTCATGGACGTCCAGAACGGTGTGGCCGCACAACCGCGCCGCAGCCCGGCACCGGCAGGCCGTCCGGCCAGCGCCGGGGTCAGGACAGCACCGGAACCCGCCCGCGGTGTTCCGATGCAACCGCGCCGCGGTTCCATGGCGCGCGCCGTGGCCCACTGAGCCGCAGTCCCACGGCACCCGGCACCACACGCAGTATCAGCACCGCCAGCACGACCAGCACCGCCGCTGCCTCAGCGCCGCACCGCAGTCCCCAAGACCGGTTCGGGAGCCGCTGGCTCGCGCGGGGTGTTGGGGCCGTACGTCCGGACGACGACACGGCCCCAACGCCCCGCGCGGCCGCATCTGCGCGAGCCCCGACGGAGGCCGGAGCAGCCCCACCCGTGCGCCGGATCCCCGAACTGGCGCCTACCCAGCGCATATCCGCTGTTTCCCAGCGGTAGAAAGCACCTTGGTGGCAGTCTGCTCAACAGCAGATACGCAAAGTAGAGGTTCGCAGCCGGAGGTGCACGTCCCGTGGCGTCCAATGTCAATCCCACCGTCCGGCGGCGTCGGCTGGGCCAGGAGCTGCGCCGGCTCCGCGAGCTCAAGGGCATGACGGCCGAAGAGGTCGCCGAGCGGCTGCTGGTCTCCCAGTCGAAGATCAGCCGATTGGAGAACGGGCGGCGCAGTATCAGCCAGCGCGACGTCCGCGATCTGTGCGGGGTCTACGAGGTCGACGACCACCGGATCGTCGACTCACTGATGCAGATGGCCAAGGACTCGCGCCAGCAAGGCTGGTGGCACTCCTTCGGGGACATCCCGTACAGCGTCTACATCGGGCTGGAGACCGATGCGGCATCCCTGAGGGCTTACGAACCACAGATCGTTCCCGGCCTGCTCCAGACCCGGCCGTACGCCGAGGCCCTGATCACCGGCGCCCTGCCCGAGACCGCGCCCGGCGACATCGACAAGCGGGTCCAGGTACGGCTGAAGCGGCAGGAACGAATCTCCGCCCCGGGCAACCCACTACGGCTCTGGGCAGTGGTCGACGAAGCGGCACTGAGGCGCATCGTCGGCAGCCGCCTCGCCATGCAGGAACAGTTGGAACACCTCGTGGAGATGTCCCAACTCCCCCATGTCACCGTGCAGGTACTGCCCTTCGAAGTGGGCGCGCATCCAGGCCTCAACGGCCAGTACGCGATCCTCGAGTTCCCGGACGCCGCCGATTCGAGCGTCGTGTACATCGAGGGCGTCACGAGTGATCTTTACCTGGAGAAGGCGAACGACGTCCAGAAGTACAGCGTGATGTACGAACATCTCCGGGCGCAGTCCCTGAATGTGGACCAATCACGCCAGTTGATCGCGGATATCGCGAAAGAGTACGCGCGTTAAGGTTCACGCCTCCCCCGGGGGTGGAGGCGCCGCACAGTACACCTTCGCCACGCCGGGACGGAAGACCTCACTGGAATATGCCATCCAGTCGAGTGAATAGTCGCTTCGTGCGTCGATGTTGGCGAGTAGCGTCGATCACGCCATCAAGTAACAGCGTTGGCGCAAACCGCGCCGTGGGTTCGGAGACGAAGCCGCCGCGCGTGACCGCAACTCAACAACTGGCTACCGGAGCAAAGCATGGCAATCCGCCAGGGCGCCTCACCCAAGTGGACAAAGTCCTCGTACTCGGCCGGCAACGGCGCGTGCGTGGAGGTCAAGTCCCCCGACACAGCAGCACTGGCCGTCCGGGACTCCAAGGTTCCCGAAGGCCCCACGCTGGCCTTCCCCGCGGACAAATGGAACGCCTTCGTGGCGGAGGTGAGCCGAGGGGCTTTCTGACCATCGCCCGATACCTCGATCAACAACTTCACAGGAACATCGGAAGAGCCCTCTCGACTGGCCCGCCGTCCCGGCCGAGGGGGCTCGGTCTTGTTCAGGACATTGCCTCATCGAGCAGTCGGTCAAGTAGTCGCACGGACTCGCTCTCGGGCAGCGCGACATCCGCACTCAGCGTCTTCATCGCTGCCTCATAGACAGCCACCTCGTTGGGGTCAAGCGCGGAACGCCAGCAGGCATCAGCGGAGGCGGTCGACGTACTTGTCAGTCCCCGGGACCGTCGGAAGGAACGGCGCCACCAGCTCGACGCGCCCGAAACCGGCCTCCGTGACCGACTCGTCAAGTCCGGTGAAGTGCCCCTCCCAGCACTCCCGGGGATCCGTCTCCAGGAACCACAGCAGCGTCAGCCGGGTGTCCACGCCCTCGACCTGCTTGACGTACGTCATGCGATCGCCGGGGAGGGGGGTCGGGCGGAAGATCGTGACCATGGCGGCGGGTGAGCCCGCGAGGCGTTTCGGCAGGTGCCGGGAGCGCAGCCACTCCAGCAACTCGGTGCGCTGCGCAGCGGATTCAGCGTCGACGACCTCCACCACGAGGCCCGCGTACGGGTGGTCGAGGGCGTGGAAGTCGCGAGGGCCGGCGGCGCCGTCCCGGTAGACGGTGGCCTCGTGGTCCTGGAACGCCGTGAAGACGTGCGTACGGTCCTGGTAGACGCGGCCGTCGCGGTTGAGCCGCTTGTTGATGCCGACGGTCCACTTCATGTGGTCGTCGTAGCGGCCGTCGGTGACCCAGTACGTGGAGATGTAGCAGCCCGCGGTGACCGGCTGGGCGACCGCCGACTTCTCCGGGTAGCGCAGGAGCTGGAGATCGCGGGTCGCCACCCAACGACGGCCCGCGTACATCCAGGGCATGGCCATCGCTCCGGCGTAGTAGTGGTCGTCCTCGTACCAGCGGTTGTACGCGTACTCGTGGCCCGGGTGCGGCTCGACCATGGTGATCAGGGCGTGGCCCGGGTGGACGCCGTACGGGCCGAGGGCGGCCAATTCGGCGTACGTCTCGCTGCGGGTCTCCTCCGACATGACGATCCCCTTCCTTCTTCCGCCGGACGCCCATACTCTGACGCCCCGTCAGACAATGCGCCAGAGCCGGGGAGGCTTCCGATGTCACTGCTCGCGGGCAAGACCGTCGTCGTGTCGGGAGTCGGGGCCGGTCTCGGCCATCAGGTCGCGGCGGCCGTGGTGCGCGACGGGGGCAACGCGGTGCTCGGGGCGCGTACGGAGGCGAATCTCGCCAAGTCGGCGGCCGAACTCGATCCGGACGGCGCGCACTCGGCGTACCGGGCAACGGACATCACGGACGAGGGGCAGTGCGAGGCGCTGGCCGCACTGGCGGCGGAGCGGTTCGGGCGGATCGACGCGGTCGTCCATGTCGCCGCCTGGGACAGCTACTTCGGCGGCCTGGAGGACGCCGACTTCGCCACCTGGCAGTCGGTCATCGACGTGAACCTGCTCGGCACCCTGCGGATGACCCGCGCCTGCCTGCCCGCGCTCAAGTCGCGCGGCGGCTCGGTCGTCTTCATCGGCACCCAGTCGTCGGTGGCCGCGCCGAGCCAGGTGCGACAAGCGGCGTACGCGGCGTCGAAGGGCGCCCTGACGAGCGCGATGTACTCCATGGCGAGGGAGCTCGGCCCGCATCGGATACGGGTCAACACCGTGCTGCCGGGCTGGATGTGGGGTCCGCCCGTCGAGGCGTACGTCCAGTTCACCGCGCACACCGAGGGCGTGCCGGAGGCAGACGTACTGGCCCGGCTCACCGAGCGGATGGCCCTCCCCGAGCTGGCCACGGACGGAGATGTGGCGGACGCCGCGGTGTTCCTGGCGTCCGACCGGGCGCGCGCGATCACGGGGCAGTCGCTGCTCGTGAACGCCGGTGAACTCATGCGGTAGATGCGGCCGTCGCGGCTCCCCTCCCCAGCCGCACGGGACCCGCATCCCGTACGCCCGTCGTCTCTGTCGTCCTGCCGATCGTCCCGCCGATCGCCCTGCCGATCATTGCCGATCATTGCCGATCATTGCCGATCGTCCTGGCGGTCGCCGTGTCGATGTCCTGCTGACGAAGTGCCCGCTCATCGTGTGTTCCACGTCACGAGCACGACAACAGCCCTACAGGTAAAGTAGAGGCAAAATCGTTCTGCTTTCTGATCTGTGTTCATATCCGTGACCGCGAGAGGTCTTGACCGGTTGGTCGAACCAGCGGTTCAATCCCCGAAGTCCCCGCTCCCGCACGGGGGCGCCGCCCATATGCGTACTGGCGAAGTGCCGTCCGGTATCTGCAGGTTCACAAGGCGGACCCCTGGAGGGGGCACATGAACGGTCTCGACTGGGCCGTCCTGGTCGCGTACTTCGGCGTCATGACCGCGATCGGCGTCTGGTCCCACAAGCGTGTGGACAATGTCAGCGACTTCTTCACCGCGGGCGGCAAGATGCCGTGGTGGCTGTCCGGCATCTCGCACCACATGTCGGGCTACAGCGCGGTGATGTTCACCGGGTACGCCGGCATCGCGTACACCTACGGCATCACGTCGTACGTCACCTGGGCGCTGCCCATCGCCATAGGCGTCGCCATCGGCGCCAAGGCCTTCGCACCCCGGCTCAACCGGCTGCGCTCGCGACTGCACGTCGCCTCGCCCCTCGAATATCTCAAGGACCGCTACAACGTCCCGACGCAGCAGGCGCTCGCCTGGTCCGGCATCCTGCTGAAGATCGTGGACGTCGGTGCGAAGTGGGCGGCGATCTCGACCCTGCTCACCGTGTTCACCGGGGTCACGCTCACCCAGGGCATCATCATCACCGGCGGCATCACGGCCGTGTACTGCACGATCGGCGGGCTGTGGGCCGACGCGCTCACCGAACTCGGCCAGTTCGTCATCCAGCTGCTGGCCGGTGTCTCGATGCTGGTCATCGCGCTGAACAAGATCTCCGACCAGGGCGGGCTGTCCAAGGCCCTCGACTCGCCGAAGCTGGACGGTCACGCGGACGGCTTCGCGGGCCCGTATCTCACCGTCTTCTTCATCGCGTATCTCTTCATCAAGCTCTTCGAGTACAACGGCGGCATGTGGAACCAGGCCCAGCGCTACATGGCCACCAGCAGCGCCAAGCAGGCGACGCGCTCGGCGTTCCTGTCCGCGGGGCTGTGGTTCGTGTGGCCGGTGATCCTCTTCATCCCCATGTGGCTGTCGCCGCTCCTCGTCACGGCGAAAAAGCCCGACGGGTCGGACGCGTACGGCCTGATGACCGAACAGCTCCTCCCGCACGGCCTGTTGGGCCTGGTCGTCGTCGGGTTCTTCTCGCACACGATGGCCATGTGCTCGTCCGACGCCAACGCGATCGCCGCCGTGTTCACGCGGGACGTGATGCCGGTGCTGTCGAAGGCCGCGCGGGCCTGGGACACCCGGACCGGGCTGATCGCGGGTCGCGTCACCACCGTCGCCTTCCTCGGCTTCTCCATGGCGGTGGCCACGCAGGTCAACTCCCCCACGTTCAAGGACATCATCACCGTCGTCATCAAGTGGGTGGCCGGTCTGATGGGCCCGATCGCGATCCCGTTCATCCTCGGCCTGCTCCGGCCGTTCCGTAAGTCCGGCCCGACGGCGGCGCTCACCAGCTGGGCCTGCGGTCTGCTCGCATTCTTCTTCGTCAACTACAACCTGGACTTCTCCCAGCGCACGGATGTGAAGCTGGAGTACCAGGTCTCTGTCCCGATGTTCATCTCCCTCGTCCTGTACATCCTCATCGGCCTTCTGAAGCCCGAGGACACGCCTGAGCGGGACGCGATCATCGAGAAGATCAACACGGATGACGACGGGGCGGCCTCCGCGGCCGTCCCCGCACCGGCGGGGGCACCGGACGGGGTGGCGACCCCGGTCAAGGACTAGTGGTTTTCGCCCCCGCCGCCCCTACCCATTCCCGTACCTGGGGGCTCTGCCCCCAGACCCCCCGGGTTGTTCTTTTGCTGCAGATTGGTGGGGGCTTGTCGCGCAGTTCCCCGCGCCCCTTCTGGGGCGCGGGGAACTGCGCAGTCTTTCAGCGGGGGTCTGGGGCGAAAGAACCCTGGCCCCTCAACCCCTCGGGTACCGGCTCAGCCCCTCGGGTACCGGCTCAGCCACCCGGGAGTCGACCCGCCCGGTCCGTGCAACGCGGGCCCCTGCGTCATCTCCATCGCGAAGTCGTCCGCGAGGACCAGCACCGAGGGACGGCCCTCCAGCTCGGCCAGCCAGGCCGGCGGAAGGGCCGTCTCGCCGTGCAGGGCGCCCAGCAGCCCCCCGGTGAGGGCGCCCGCCACAGCCGAGGGCCCACCCTGGTTCACCGCGAGACACAACCCGTGCCGGATGTCCTCGCCGACCAGCGCGCAGTACACCGCGACCGCGAGCAACCCCTCCGCCGTACCCTGCCCCACGAGCTCCTCGACCCGCCCGGGCGACGGCATCCCCTGCCGTACGGCACCCAGAGCGTGCTGGAGCGCGTCGGTGACGGGCTGGTGCCCGGGCCGCGCGGCGAGCATCGCGAGGGCCTGCTGCACGGCCGCGTCGAGGCTCTCGCCGCGGGCCAGCGCGTGCACGATCACCGCGTACGCACCCGCCGACAGGTACGCCGTGGGGTGCCCGTGCGTCTGCGTGGCGCACTCGACGGCGAGCTGCGCCACGAGCTGCGGCTCCCAGCCGACGAGCAGCCCGAAAGGCGCGGAGCGGGCAGCGGCCTCGGGCCCGAGCTCGCCGGGGTTCTTGGGCGCGTCCAGCGTGCCCATCGTCTCGTCCCCGAAGCCGAGCAGACACGAGCGGGCCGGGTCGCGGCGGGCGTACAGCCACTCCTCGCGGGCCAGCCAGCCGTCGTCCTTGCGGCGCTCGTCGGGCCCCCAGTCGCTCTGGGTGGCCGCCCAGCGCCGGTAGGCCCGGTGCAGATCGGTCGGCGGATGCCAGGCGCCGGTGTCGCGGCGCACCTGGGCGCGGATCAGCCCGTCGACGCTGAACAGCGTGAGCTGCGTGAGATGCGTGACGGCGCCGCGCCTGCCGTACCCGAAGGCCAGATCGGTGAGCCCCTCCGCGCCGTACGCCTCCCGGATCTCCGTCAGGCCGAGCCCGTCGACCGGCGCGCCCAGGGCGTCACCGACGGCCGCGCCCAGCAGCGTCCCGCGCACTCTGCTCCGGAAGTCCTGCTGTTCCGCACGGCCCCAGACGGCACCGGCTGTCGCACCCACCGAGACCTCCCCAGGAACCGCCCGTACGTCCGACAGCTCAGCACTGTAATCGAACAGGAATGGTCGGTTCAGGGCCCGGAACGGTATGCGCAATGTGACCCACCAGATCCCAACAGATCACTTATTAACGTCGTTCGGCCGCCCCTTCCGGTCACACCGCTTCCCGTCCTGTGTCATTCCGCGTAGCGCGCCCGGACGGCGTCCCGTGCCTCCGTCACCCGTTCCAGCCGGGGCCGGAGGCTTCCCCGGTCCGCGCCGGGACTCTCCAGGAGCTCGCCGAGCAGATCGGCCAGCCAGGCCAGGTCGACCCACTCTCGGGGCTCGGAGAGCAGCCGGGCCAGGCGGTCGTCGAGGGCGGACCAGTCCGCCAGGCCCGCGTCGATCACGGCGTACAGGAAGTCGGAGGCGCCGCCGGTCGGATCCCGGTCGGGGGCCGGCTCGGCCGCCGCCTGCCACAGCGGCCGGGCGGCGGCCGCCCCTTCGTCGCCGCCGACCGTCATCGCGAGACAGAACGCGCCGCCGGCCGCGTGCCGCCCGCGCATCCGCTCGGCCGTGCGCCGCGCCTTCGCCCACTCCCCGGACTTGCGCTCCGCCCGCGCCAACTCCTCAAGCCCGGCGGGCTCTTCGAGGCCGTGTGCGAAGGCGGCGGTCAGCGCGTCCTCCGCCTCCGCGGCGCGGCCGTACAGCAGCTGGACCTGGGCGAGCGTGTGGTGCGCCCAGGCCGGGTCGTCGGCCTCGTCCCCTCTCCCGATGTAGTGCTCCAGACCGTCCAGGGCGTCCTCCGGGCGGCCCACCGCCAGCAGGGTGATGATCCGCCGCATCCGGTACCAGCTCCCGTCCGGATCGAGCGCGACGGCCCGGTTCAAGTCGGCCAGCGCCTCGCGGAACAGGCCGAGTTCGTGCAGGACGGCGCCCCGGCAGCCGTTCGTCCACGCGTTGTCCGGATCGAGTTCGAGCGCCCGGTCCAGGTCGGTACGTGCCTCCTCGAAGCGGCCGAGGCAGCGCAACGCCTCACCCCGGTTCCACAGCACCCACGCGTTGTCGGGCCACAGCTCATCGGCCCGCTCGGCATCGGCGTACGACCGCTCGTAGGCGGCGAGCCGGCGCTGCACCGCGGAACGCTGGACGAGCGCCCAGGCGTAGGAGGGGTAGAGCTCCAGGGCGCGGTCCAGATCCGCCAGCGCCTCCTCGTGGCGGCCGAGCCTGGTGCGGGAGACGCCGCGGCTCGCGTACGCCGACGCGTACGCGTCGTTGAGCGCGAGCGCCCGGTCGTAGTCGACGAGGGCTTCCTCGTCGCGGCCCGCCACCCGCAGCGCGTCGCCCCGCTCGCAGGCCACCCAGGCCAGGTCCGGGGCCAGCTCGGCCGCCGTGTGCAGATCGGCGAGTTGCTCGTCGTGCTCTCCGCGCGAACGTCGCACCCGGGCGCGCCGCACGAGCGCCCAGATGTGTTCCGGGTCGAGTTCGAGCGCGCGGTCGAGGTCGGCGAGGGCGGCGTCGGTGCGGCCCGCGCTGTGCCGGGTGACGCCCCGGGAGGCCCAGGCGCCCGCCAGTTCGGGGTCGATCGCGACGGCGCGGTCCAGGTCCTCGACGGCCTGCTCGTAGTGGCCCGCGATCCGGTGGTAGTCGCCGCGGACGAACAGGATCCGCGCCTTGCCCGGACGGAGCGCGTCCGCGCGGTCCAGGTCGGCGATGGCGCCCGCGTAGTCGCGCTGTTCGGCGCGTGTGACACCGCGCCCGTAGTACGCGCGCTCCAGTTCCGGATCGAGCGCGAGGGCCGCCTCGTACTCGGCGAGTGCCCGCTCGAAGTCGCGGTCCACACGGTGGCCGAGGCCGCGCAGCATCCGGGCGACGGCCTGGCCGCGCGCGTCGAGCCCGCCCCGGTTCAGCAGCAGCCCGAGCGTCTCGTGGGTGCCGTCCGCCAACTCCTCAAGTAAGTCGCGCCCCCACTTCTCCACGGTCCCCGCGTCCGCGTCCGCGCCCGCCTCGACGAGCACCCGGGCCGACCGCCGGGCCACGGCGACGCCCTCGCCGCAGGCGTCGACGACATCGCGCAGGACGGCGGGCAGCGCGCTCCGCGCCCCCGCGCACAGCAGGTGATACGCCTCCGCGAGCCGCAGCTCGCGCCACTGCTCGTCGCCCCACCGCTCGTCCTCGGCCAGGCCCGCCTCGGCCTCGGTCCGCCACCCGGCGAAGGTCTCCGCGAGGCGGGTGTGCCGTTCGGTCCAGCCGCGTGGGGAGCGTCGGCGTTGCAGCCGCAGCATCGGGACGCGTACGACGTCGTGGTACTGGACGCGGTCACCGCGATCGCTGACGAAGGGCAGCCCGCGCAGCCACGCGAACAGGGCGTCGGCCTCCTCGTCCGGGCAGTCCACGGCGGCCCGGAAGACGTCCGCGTCCAGGCGGCGAGGCAGGGCGCAGGCCAGCGCGGCGGACCGCCGTACCGGGTCCTGCTCCCACTTGAGGAAGCGCTCCACTGCCGTCGCGCTCGGGTCGCCGACGTCGTCGGGGTCGCCCGGCCGGGACTCGGCGAGCGTCGACACGAGCACGGGGAGCCCGCCGGTGAGCCGCAGCACCTCCTCGACGACCGGCTCCGCCACCACGCCCCTGTCGGCGAGCAGCCCTCGCGCCTCGGCCTCCGTGAAGGGCTCCAGGAGTATGTCCGTCACGAAGTCCGCGAAGCCGCCCCAGCGGGCGGTGTCGAAGGGCCGCTGCCCGGCCGTGACGACCACGACGTTCGCGGGCAGCGCGCCGTGCCGGTCCGTCGTCATCACCTCGTGCAGCCAGCCGTCGAGCAAGGGGCCGGTCCGCTCGTACGTGTCGAAGAACAACACGAGCCAGGGGGCGTCGTCGGCGGCCTTCGCCAACTCGCCGAGCAGCACCGGCGTGAGCACGCGCTCGGGCGACAGGACGAGCTGTACGTCGTCCTGGTTGCGGAAGCGGGCGCTGAGCCCGGCGCGCAACCGGTCTGCGCCGTGGGCGAGTTGGGCCGCGTCCAGGGCCCCCGCGAACGGGCCGACGACCGGCACCAGGCCCAGCCCGACCAGACTCGCCCGGGCGGCGGTCATGCTCGCCGGCGACGGCTGCGGCTCCAGCGTCTCCACGACCGCCGACTCCGCCTCGTGGCGCCGCTCGCGATGGGTGGCCAGCAGCCGGTCCAGCTCCTTGAACCGATGCCCCTGCCGGGCGAACTGCGCGCTCACCGCCGCCATCGCCTCGGGCACACTGCCCACGCCCTCGTCGACGTACGCGGTGAGCGCCCCGCGCTCCTGCGCGAGCTGCTCCAACTCCCGGACGAGAAAGGTCTTTCCGACCCCCGCGTTGCCGTGCACATGAAACAGGAACCGGTGCCGCTCGTCCTCCGGCCGAAGGTCGAAGTTCGCCCGGAACGAGGCCCGTTCCGCACCCCGGCCCACGAACCCGGCACGCCTGCGCTGCCGGATCAGCTGCTGCATCGACGGCCGCGCCTGCGCCACCTGTACGTCCCCTCGTCCGCCGCCTCAGACCTCGCGCGTCTTCATTCTGGCCGAATGTGCGTGGGCTGTACCGGACAGCGCGGGGAAAGAGACCGGCATGGCCACCCCCACCTCACGCGCCCTCTCCCTCACCGCCACCCTCCTCACCGGCACCGTCGCCCTCTACATAGCCCTCGTCGCCTTCGGGAACATCACGGACTTCGGCACCAACCAGCAGTTCGTGCGGCATGTCCTCGCGATGGACACGACCTTCAAGGACGACGACCTGATGTGGCGGGCCGTCACCAGCAAGGGCCTTCAGGACGCGGCGTACATCGCCATCATCGTCTGGGAGACCATCGCCGCCCTGGTCCTGCTCTACGGGACCTGGCTCTGGGCCCGTCGCGACCACGCCCGCGCCCGCCGGATGTCCACCTACGGCCTGCTGATGCTCATGCTGCTGTTCGGCGCCGGGTTCATCGCGATCGGCGGCGAGTGGTTCGCGATGTGGCAGTCGCAGGACTGGAACGGGCTGGAGGCGGCGACCCGGGTGTTCGTGCTGAGCGGGGTCGTGCTGCTGGTCGTCCACCTGCCGTTCGGACGGACCGACTCGGCTGCCTGACCACGGCCGCCGTCGTGCCGCCGACCCTCACTCGAGCACCGGCAGCAACTCCGGCAGATGACCGTCGGAAGCGGCGGCGGCCCGCTGCCGCTCCTCCGGCACCTCCCCGTACAACGTCGTCCGCGGCCTCGCCGGACGCCCCGCCGCCTCGGCCACCGCGATCAGGTCCTTGACCGACTTGTAGGAGCCGTACGACGAGCCCGCCATGCGGGAGATGGTCTCCTCCATGAGGGTGCCGCCCAGGTCGTTCGCGCCCGAGCGGAGCATCTCCGCCGCGCCCTCGGCCCCCAGCTTCACCCAGCTGGTCTGGATGTGGGGGATGTGCGGGTGCAGGAGGAGGCGGGCCATCGCCACCACCGCGCGGTTGTCGCGCGTCGTCGGGCCGGGTCGGGCGATGCCGGCCAGGTAGACCGGGGCGTTGGTGTGGATGAAGGGGAGGGTCACGAACTCGGTGAAGCCGCCGGTCCGCTGCTGGATGCGGGAGAGCGTGCGGAAATGGCCGAGCCAGTGGCGGGGCTGGTCCACATGGCCGTACATCATGGTGGAGGAGGAGCGGATGCCCAGTTCGTGGGCGGTGGTGACGACCTCGATCCACGTGGCCGTGGGCAGCTTGCCCTTCGTCAGGACCCAGCGCACCTCGTCGTCGAGGATCTCCGCCGCCGTGCCGGGGATGGTGTCCAGGCCGGCCTCCTTCGCGGCGGTCAGCCACTCCCGGATCGACAGGCCGGTGCGGGTCGCGCCGTTCACCACCTCCATCGGTGAGAAGGCGTGCACATGCATGCCGGGGACGCGCTCCTTCACCGCCTTCGCGATGTCGAAGTAGGCCGTGCCGGGCAGGTCGGGGTGGATGCCGCCCTGCATGCAGACCTCGACCGCGCCGACGTCCCAGGCCTGGGCGGCACGGTCCGCGACCTGCTCCAGGGACAGCGTGTAAGCGTCCGCGTCCGTGCGGCGCTGGGCGAAGGCGCAGAAACGGCAGCCGGTGTAGCAGACGTTCGTGAAGTTGATGTTCCGCGTGACGATGTAGGTGACGTCGTCGCCGACCGCCGACTTGCGGACGTCGTCCGCGATCCGGCAGAGCGCGTCGAGCGCCGGGCCGTCGGCGTGCAGCAGCGCGAGCGCCTCGTCGTCGGTCAGCCGCGTCGGATCGTCGGCGGCCGTCGCGAGCGCCGCGCGGACGTCCGTGTCGATGCGGGAGGGCACCATCCCGGGCGCCGCGGCCTCGCGGAGCGCCTCCCAGTCGCCGTAGACGACGTCGAAGTCGTCCCGGCGGTCGCCGGTGCGGCCCTCGGTGTCGATCGACACATGCAGGTCGGTGCGTCCGGAGGAGGTGAAGGCCTCTTCCGGCTCCTGCCACGGATGTCCCTCGACCACCGCGTCCTCGCGGGCGAGTCCCGTCTCCGGGTCCGCCAGCGCGCGCACGTGCGGCAGCAGGCGCGGGTCCAGCCAGGGCTCGCCACGCTGCACGAACTCGGGGTAGACGCAGAGCCGTTCGCGCAGTGCGAAGCCCGCGGCGGCCGACTCCGAGGTGAGCAGCTCGATCTGCGGCCAGGGCCGCTCCGGGTTCACATGGTCGATGGTCAGCGGCGAGACGCCGCCCCAGTCGTCGATCCCCGCGCCGATCAGCCGCCCGTACTCGCTGTCGACGAGGTTCGGCGGCGCCTGGAGGCAGGCCGCCGGACCCATGATGTGCCGGGCCACCGCGACCGTGGCCACCAGTTCGTCCAGCTCCGCGTCCGGCATGCCACGCATCGCGGTGTCCGGCTTGGCACGGAAGTTCTGGATGATGAGTTCCTGGATGCCGTGGTAGGACCGCGACACACGGCGGAGCGCGAAGAGGGACTCGGCGCGCTCCTCGAATGTCTCGCCGATCCCGATCAGCAGGCCACTGGTGAACGGGACGGAGGACCGGCCCGCGTCCTCCAGCACGCGCAGCCGCACCGCCGGTTCCTTGTCGGGCGAGCCGTGGTGCGGACCGCCCGGCTCGGACCACAGCCGGGTGGCCGTGGTCTCCAGCATCATGCCCATGCTCGGCGCGACGGGCTTGAGCCGCTGGAAGTCGGTCCACGACATCACCCCGGGATTGAGGTGCGGAAGCAGCCCGGTCTCCTCCAGAATGCGGATCGAAATGGCCCGTACGTACGCGATCGTGTCGTCGTACCCGTGCGCGTCCAGCCACTCGCGGGCCTCGGGCCAGCGGTCCTCCGGCTTGTCGCCCAGCGTGATCAGGGCTTCCTTGCAGCCGAGTTCGGCGCCCCGGCGTGCGACATCGAGGACCTCGTCGGGGGACATGAACATCCCGTGGCCCGCCCGGCGCAGCTTGCCCGGCACGGTGACGAAGGTGCAGTAGTGGCACTTGTCCCGGCACAGCCGGGTCAGCGGGATGAAGACGCTCTTGGAGTACGTGATCACGCCGGGGCGGCCCGCCGCCTCGAGCCCCGCGTCCCGCACCCGGGCGGCGGACGCGGCCAGGTCGTCGAGGTCCGCGCCACGCGCCTGCAACAGCACCGCCGCCTCGGTGACGTCGAGCGCGACGCCGTCCCGCGCACGCTTGAGCGCGCGTCGCATGGAGTTCGCCGTCGGCCCGGTTCCGGGAGTCGCGGAAGTCGTCATCCTTCGAGCATACGATCGCGTTGATCAGCCCTTACAGGCATGGGCGTATTCCTCGCGGGCGGCGGACCGTTACAGGGGGTACCGATACCGGGCGCACGGGCCCGGCAGGGCGTCGCGAGGAGGTGACACCGGTCGGGCCTCCGCACAAGCCGCAGCCGCAGCCGCAGCCGCGTGTTCAGCGCGAGCGACGGCCGCCGGTCCCGTACAAGCCGCCGGTTCCGTGCAAGCCGCCGATTCCCTTCTCGTGCACCGGCGTTCACGGCCGAATACCAGGGTTGTACGTGTCACACCCTCCCCCGATCATGTCATGTCATGTCACGCTCAACACCTGGGAGCAGCAGCATGTGCGAGGACGACCACGGAAACGCGATGGCCAGACGCGCCCTGTTCGTGACGGGTGCCGCCGCCGCGCTTACGTTGGGAAGCGTGAGCTTCTCCAACGGCCCCGCAGCCGAAGCGGCAAGCAACCAAGAGACGAAGACGGTACGCGGCACCCTTCCCATCGGGTCGCCGGACTTCGTGTACCTCCCGGTCGAAGTCCCGCACGGCGTACGGGAGATCAAGGTCGCCTACACCTACGAGAAGCCGTCCGTGCCGGCCGGCACCATGGGCAACGCCCTCGACATCGGCATCTTCGACGAGCGCGGCACCGAGCTGGGCGGCCGGGGTTTCCGCGGCTGGTCGGGCGGGGCGCGCACGGAGTTCTTCCTCCGCGGCGACGACGCGACCCCCGGCTACATCCCCGGCCCCCTTCGCCCCGGCACCTGGCATATCGCGCTGGGCCCGTACACGGTGGCGCCGCAGGGACTCCCGTACGAGGTCACGATCACGCTCACGTACGGGGAGCCCGGTGTCGTCGCGCAGCCGACGTACCCGCCCTCGCGGGCCAAGGGCCGCGGCCGCGACTGGTACCGCGGCGACTGCCATCTGCACTCCTGGTACTCGGACGGCCGCCGCACCCCCGCCGAGATCGCGGCGCTGGCCCGCGCGGCAGGGCTGGACTTCATCAACACCTCCGAGCACAACACCCACTCCTCGCACGCGCATTGGGCGGACCAGGCGGGCGACGACCTCCTGATCATGCTCGGCGAGGAGGTGACGACGAGGAACGGCCACGTCCTGGCCCTCGGCACGGACCCGGGCACCTTCGTCGACTGGCGCTACCGGGCCCGCGACAACCGCTTCGGCAAGTACGCGCGCCAGATCCGCCGCGCCGGGGGCCTGGTCGTCCCCGCCCATCCGCACGCCACCTGCATCGGCTGCGGCTGGAAGTTCGGCTTCGGGGAGGCGGACGCGGTCGAGGTGTGGAACGGCCCGTTCACCCCCGACGACGAGGTGTCGCTCGCCGAGTGGGACAACACGCTGGTCGCCGCCGTGCGCTCCGGCCGCGACTGGATCCCGGCGATGGGCAACAGCGACGCCCACCGCGACCCCGACCCGATCGGCACCCCCCAGACGGTCGTCCTCGCCGACGACCTGACCCGCGAGGCCATCCAGGCCGGCATCCGCGCCGGCCGCTCCTACGTGGCCGAGTCGAAGCTGGTCTCCCTCACCTTCACGGCATCGGGCCCCAAGGGCGAACACGCGGGCATCGGCGAACGCCTCCGCGTGGACAAGGACACCCCGGTCACCCTCCGCCTGGAGGCCACGGGCGTCCCCCGCTGCACGATCCGCTTCGTCACCGACCAGGGCGTCCTGTTCACCAGCGCGCCCCTGCCGGTCTCCGGCTCCGGCACGGCCGAGTGGCAGACGACGGCGGCCTACGCGGCGTATGCAAGGGCGGAACTGCGCCACGAGGTGGCGGTGGGCCCGCTGCCGGGGGCATTGGCGGCGTTCACGAATCCGATTTTCCTGGGAGCGCCCGGAGAGCAGGAGTAACACTCGGCAGCAGCCGCGATCGAGCCGGTCCGAAAATGGCCGTGGGGTCTGCGCGTGAGGGGTCCCCCGGGCCGGCCGAGCGGCTGCGCATGCCGGGCGGTCCGTCCGGACCTCCGGCGTCCGCAGGCACGGGCAGGAAGTGAGAGGTCACTGCATCCGTACGGAGCGACGGGCGGCCCCGACGTGTCAGCGGTCGGCGATGTCCTCGCGGAGGCCGTCGGAGAATTCCCACCACGACAGAGGAAGCCAGTCGCCGTTGACGAAGGCGTCGACAGTCGCGCCTCGACCGCGCACCGTCACGGTCGTGCCCGGCGGGTAGGTGGTGCCGGAGAGGCCCGGTACGGGGACAAGCAGTGTTCCCAGTCGTTGCGCTGACATTTTCGCCCTGCCTCTCCATTTCCCGATACGGCACCGGGGTAGCTATTCAGACGAGATTACCGGGTTGTCCTATCAGGCGGGCCGGAGAATCATGAGAGATAGGTCACGCGGAGAAAGCGGGCGGGGGGCGGCAACCGGATACATCCATCGCCGAGCCGAGGTGGCAGCAATGAAAGCCGTCGTTTACAAGGAACCGTTCACCGTGGCGGTCCAAGATGTTGAAAAGCCCAGCATCCAGCACCCGAACGATGTGATCGTACGGGTCACCTCCACCGCGATATGTGGCTCTGATCTGCACATGTACGAGGGCCGCACCGCTGCCGAGTCCGGCATCGTCTTCGGCCACGAGAACATGGGAATCATCGAGGAGCTCGGCCAGGGCGTCACCTCGCTCAAGCAGGGTGACCGAGTGGTCATGCCCTTCAATGTCGCCTGCGGGTTCTGCACCAACTGTGTCGAGCGATTCACGGGATTCTGTCTGACCGTCAATCCCGGTTTCGCGGGCGGAGCTTACGGCTATGTCGCCATGGGGCCCTGGATGGGCGGCCAGGCGGAGTATCTGCGCGTTCCCTACGCCGACTTCAACTGCCTGAAGCTGCCGGAGGGAACCGAGAACGAGAGCGATTTCATATTGCTCGCCGACATCTTCCCCACCGGATACCACGGCTGCGAACTCGCCGACGTTCGCCCCGGCGAGAGCGTCGCGGTGTACGGCGGAGGGCCGGTCGGTCTCATGGCCGCCTACTCGGCTCTGCTGCGCGGCGCGAAGCAGGTGTTCGTCGTGGACCGGGTCCCGGAGCGGCTGCAGAAGGCCGAGGAGATAGGCGCGATTCCGATCAACTTCGCCGAGGGCGACCCGATCGAGCAGATCAAGGAGCAGACCGAGGGCATCGGCACGGACAAGGGCGTGGACGCCGTCGGCTACCAGGCGATGGCGCACGGCACGGACCGCGAGGAACCGGCGACCGTTCTGAACTCGCTGGTCGGCACGGTCCGGGCCACCGGAGCGCTCGGCATACCCGGCCTCTATGTCCCGTCCGACCCCGGAGGCCCGGACGAGCAGGCCAAGCACGGCATGCTCCTCGTCTCGATCGGCAAGCTCTTCGAGAAGGGTCTGCGGTTGGGTACGGGACAGTGCAACGTGAAGCGCTACAACCGGCGCCTGCGTGACATGATCATCGAGGGCAGGGCGAAGCCCAGCTTCGTCGTCTCCCACGAACTGCCCCTGGATCAGGCCCCGTCGGCCTACGACAAGTTCGACAAGCGCATCGAGGGCTACACAAAGGTGGTGCTGCACCCGTAGACGGTGCCGCACCCGTAGGTCCGACAAGCGCCCACCCCCGGGTGCCGCGGGCCTACCCGGGAACCCCTCACCCCGGCCCTACTCGGGCGGCGTGTTCGCGAGGCGGTCCAGCCACTCGCAGAGCAGGGCGCCCTCGGCCGGGGTGAAGGCCGGGCTCGGGGTCTGACGGAGGAGGGCGCCCAGGCGGGTCGCGCCGGCCGGGACGCCGGTATCGGCCGGGGCGGTCGTGGGCGGCGTACGGGATTGCGCCACCTCCGGAGTGAAGACCACCGCGTGGACCGCGTCCCGCACCCGGCGGGAGACCGTCCTGTCGGTGAAGGTCGCCGGGCGGGAGACCAGCATCAGGGCGACGCCGACGTTGGCCGACATGATCATCTGGGCGGCCAGTTCCGGGGCGAGGCGCAACGTGCCCTGTTCGGCGGCTCGTTGAAGGTCCGCGGTGAGGATCTCATGGGACTCCAGGGCCGCGGCCGGCGGCGTACGCATGGCCGGGGAGTTCATGAGGCGGTAGAGATTCGGGTTCTGGAGCGCGAACTCGGTGTGGGAGTCCCAGCCCTCGCGCAGGTCCCGCACGGGGTCCGTACCGGGGCGGCGTTCGCGCTTGGTCGCCAGGTACTTGTCCCAGCCGTGGTCGACGACCGCCGACAGCAGGCCCTCCTTGTCCCCGAAGTGGCGATAGAGCGCCGGGGCACCGACCCCGGCGGCCTCGCAGACCGCCCGGGTCGAGACATCCCCGTTCGGGGACTCCGCGACCAGGGCGGCCGCCACTTCGAGAATGCGCGCTTTCGTACTCACGGGAGCGACGCTATCCGAGGTCGCAGGGCTGGTCATGCGCCTGGTCACACGGCTGGTCATACGGTCGTCTCGTGCGGGGCGAGCAGGTCCTCCAGGCCGATCCTCGTCAGGAATTCCGCCCGGATGCGGTCCGCGACCCGGCTGACCTCCTCGGAACCGTCGTTCGCGGGGTCGACATGGACCCGGAAGGGCCGCTTTCCGTGCGGAGTGCCGACGACCTCGACGATCGCGTCGGCCACCTGGGACACATCCGCGTCGGCGGGCGCGAGGGCGGCCAGGCGCTGGGCGACCTGGTCCATCAGGCCCGCGTAGCGCTCCTCGTACGCCGGGATCACGGTCTGCTCGGAGGGGTGACCGCCCGTGGCGAAGTGGTTCGTGCCGGAGGTGAAGGCGCCCGGCACCACGATGGTCGTCTCGATGCCGAAGCGGGCCAGCTCCGCGGCGTACGACACGGCGAGCGCGTCCATCGCGGCCTTGGCGGCGAAGTACGGCGCGAGATAGGGCGGTGTGCCGCCCCGGCTGGACGTGGAGCCGACCCACAGCACCAGACCGTGCCGCTGTGCGCGCAGGTGCGGCAGCGCGGCCCGGTTGACGCGCTGAGTGCCGAGCACGTTGGTGTCGTAGACCGCGGCCAGTTCCTCGGGGGTGAAGGCCTCGGTCGGACCGGTCACCATGTGGCCCGCGTTGTGGACGACGACGTCCAGCGAGCCGGTCCGCGCCAGCACGGTGTCGACGGCGGCGTTCGCCGACTCCTGGGAGAGGACGTCGAGTTCGACCGTACGCAGATCGACTCCGTGCTCGGCCACATACGCCTCGGCCTCCGCGACACGGCTCGCGTTGCGGCCCGCCGTGTCACGCATCGCCGCGTAGACCGTGTGCCCGGCGCGGGCGAGCGCGCGGGCGGACAGGGCGCCGAAGCCCGAACCGGCGCCGGTGATGAGGATCGTCTTGCCTGTGTCGGACATGGTTGAACTCCAAAGGTGAGGTGAAAGGTCGAGGGGATTACGCGATGCCGCCGTTGGCCCGGACCACCTGGCCGTTGACCCAGCGCCCGGCCGGTCCCGCCAGGAAGGCGACGACCCCGGCGATGTCCTCGGGGGTGCCGAGGCGCTCCAGCGGCGGCTGGGCGGCCATCCGCGCGATGGTCTCCTCGTCCTTGCCGTCCAGGAACAGGGCGGTGGCGGTCGGCCCGGGGGCCACGGCGTTGACGGTGAGGTCCCGGCCGCGCATCTCGCGGGCCAGGATCAGCGTCATGGCCTCGACGGCGCCCTTCGTGGCGGCGTACGCGCTGTAGCCGGGGATGGCCAGGGCCAGCACGGAGCTGGAGAAGTTGATGATCGCGCCGCCCGCCCGCAGCCGGCGCGCGGCCTGCTGGTCGACGACGAACGTGCCGCGGATGTTGGTGCGGTGCATCCGGTCGAGGGCGTCGAGGTCGAGGTCGACGAGCGGGGCGAGGGTCATGACGCCCGCCGCGTGCACGACGACGTCGACCCCGCCGTACGTGGACTCGGCCGCGTCGAAGAGGGCGGCCACCTGGGTCTCGTCCGCCACGTCGGCGCGGACGGCGATCGCCCGGCCGCCGGCCTCGGTGATCGCGGCGACGGCCTTGTCGGCCTCGGCCTCGTTGCCCGCGTAGTTCACGACGACGGCGTAACCGTCGGCGGCGAGTCGCTCGGCGGTTTCCCGGCCGATGCCGCGGGATCCGCCGGTGACGACGGCCACGCGGGGGGAGGTGCTCGACGGCTCGTACTGCTCGCTCATGGCGTTGCTCCTTGTCGCTGCTGCGGTAGCGATGATTCGCTCTCTGGCAGAAACAACGCTAACACCAATACGGTAGCAACGCTACCCGCGGCCGTAACATCGCTACGCCCGCCCTGCCGTCCGCGGGTAATTTCAGTGGTGACGCACAGGAGAGGCGGCCCCCACATGACGCGCTACGCCGAGCTCAAATACCGGATCGTCACGCCGTTCCAGCGGCGCATCGGCAACCCGGTTCTGCGACGTCTGCCGATGCAGACCGTGCTGGAGACCACGGGCCGGAAGTCCGGCCTGCCCCGCCGTACCCCGCTGGGCGGCCGTCGCGTCGGCGACTCCTTCTGGCTGGTCTCCGAATACGGGGAGAGGTCCCAGTACGTGCGCAACATCCGCGCGGACGCGCGGGTTCGCGTCCGCATCAGGGGCCGCTGGTACAGCGGCACGGCCCACCTTCTCCCGGACGACGACCCCCGGGCCCGTCTGAAGACGCTGCCCCGGCTGAACAGCGCGGCCGTCCGGGCGGTGGGAGGCCGGCTGCTGACGGTGCGGGTCGACTTGGAGGACTGAGGTTTTCCGCCCCTCCGCCCCTGCCCTCGCCCAAGCTCTCGGCTTCTCCCCCAGTGCCTTAAGGGCCTGGGAGGTACCCCCAGAGCAGGGGGGACCCCCATCGTCCCTGGGGGCTGCGCCCCCAGACCCCCGCCAAAAGACCGCGCAGTTCCCCGCGCCCCTGACAAGGAGCGCGGGGAACTGCGCAAAGGGTGAACTCAACCGGGCCAGACGATCGCCTGTACCTCGCTGTACGCGTGCAGCGCGTACGACCCCACGTCCCTGCCCACGCCGCTCTTCTTGAAGCCGCCGAAGGGGGCCTCCATGTTGCGGCCGACGGTGTTCACGCCCACCCCGCCGGCCCGGAGGCGACGGGCGACGCGGAAGGCGCGGGCGACGTCACCGGACCAGACGTAGTCGATCAGGCCGTAGTCGCTGTCGTTCGCGAGGGCGACGGCCTCCTCCTCGTCCTCGAAGGGGACGACCACGACGACCGGGCCGAAGATCTCCTCGCGGACCACCCGCATGTCGGGGGTGCAGTCGGCGAGGAGGGTCGGGGCGACGTAGAAGCCGCGTTCGAGAGCGGGGCGTTGGCCGCCCGTGACGACCCGCGCCCCTTCCTTCCGGCCCAGCTCGACGTACGACTCGACGCGGTCCCGGTGGGCGGAGGAGATGACCGGGCCGACCACCGTCCCCTGCTCCCGCGGGTCGCCCACCTTCAGGTACCCGGCATACGCGGCGAGTTGCTCCACCAGGCGGTCGTGCACGCCCCGCTGTACCAGCACGCGCGTCGGCGCCGTACAGATCTGCCCGCTGTAGAACGAGAACGTCGTGCCGATCCCCGACACCGCCGACTCCAGGTCGGCGTCGTCGAAGACGACCGCAGCGCCCTTGCCGCCCAGCTCCATCAGCTGCCGTTTCATCCCCCGGCCGCACACCTCGGCGATCCGCTGCCCGACGGCGGTGGACCCGGTGAAGCTCACCATGTCCACGTCGGCACAGTCCACCGCGGCCTCCCCCACCTCCGGGAGCGCGCCGCTCACCACGTTGACCACCCCCGGCGGCGCGCCCGCCGCCTCCAGCGCCTCCGCCATGCGGTACACGGACAGCGGATCCTGCGGGGCAGGCTTCACCACCACCGTGTTGCCCATCGCCAGCGCGGGGGCGATCTTGCCGGCCGGGTTCGCCCAGGGGTTGTTGTACGAGGTGATGCAGGTGACCACGCCGACGGGCTGGCGTACGGCCAGCGCACCCATCACGGCCGCCTTGCCGAAGGGCCCGGCCTCGTTGATCTGCGGCGGCAGCGGCTGCTCGACGGGCTCGACCTTCGCGTAGCGGCGGAAGCGGGCCACCCCGACGCCCACCTGCATCCCGCGCGCCGTCCCCGTCGTCGCGCCGCTCTCCGCCTGGGCGAGTTCGGCGTACGGGACGAAATTGCGCTGGACGATGTCCGCCGCCCGGTCCAGGACGGCGGCGCGCTCCTCCGCGGGCGTGCGCGACCACGTCTCGAAGGCCTCGCGGGCCGCGGCCGCGGCCGCGTGCACCTGCTGCCGTGAGGCCTCCGGCGCCCGCCCGACGACGCCCTCGGTCGCCGGGTCGATCACCTCGTAGAACCCGTTCTCGGGCACCACCCACGACCCGCCGATGAACAACCGCTGCTCGTCACCGCTCACTTGGTGCTCACCGTCCGTGTGTCCAGCCCGGAGCGCAGCACCTTCCCGGGCACCGCCCCCGTCACCACATCCCGCCGTATCGCCTCGACCCCGTTGACCCACACGGCGTTCACCCCGATCGCCTTCGAGTCGAGACGCGGACTGTCTCCCGGCAGGTCGTGCACCAGGGTGGCCTTTCCGGCGTCGATCCGTTCCGGGTCGACGAGCACGAGGTCCGCATGCCACCCCACCTCGATACGGCCCCGCTCGCGCAGCCCGAACAGCCGCGCCGGATCGTCCGTCAGCATCTGCACGGCCCGCTCCAGCGTCACCAGCTTGCGCCCGCGCAGGCAGTCGCCAAGGAAGCGGGTGGTGTACGGGGCTCCGCACATGCGGTCCAGATGGGCGCCCGCGTCGGAGCCGCCGAGCATGACGTCCTGGTGCTGCCAGGTCTCGGCGCGCAGCGCCCACGAGTCGGGGTCGTTGTCGGTGGGCATCGGCCACAGCACCGTACGCAGATCGTCGTTCGCGCAGATCTCGACGAGGCACTCGAAGGGCTCCTGGCCGCGCTCGGCCGCGATGTCGTTCACGACCCGCCCGGTCAGGCCCTCGTTCGCCGCGCTGTAGGTGTCCCCGATGACGTACCGCCCGAAGTTGGCGAGCCGCCGGAAGACGCCCGCCTCCTTGGAGTCCGCGCGCCGCAGCATCTCGGCCCGTACGTCCGGATCGCGCAACCGGGCGATCCGCTCGGGCACGGGCAGTCCCAGGATCGGCCCCCAGCCGGGGATCAGGTTCAGCGCGCAGAAGGTGCCGAGCGACATGTTCATCGGCGTGAGGATCGGCATGGTGAGCGCGACGACGCGGCCCCCGGACTTGCGGGCGCGCTCGCTCGCCTCCAGCTGCCGCGGGACGCGCTCGGGGACGGCGGCGTCGATCGTCAGGACGTTCCAGTTGAGCGGGCGGCCCGCCGCCGTGCTCATCTCCACGAACAGATCGATCTCGGCGTCGCTGAACTGGTCGAGGCAGCCCGCCACGATCGCCTCGATCTGGGTGCCCTCGTGCTCCCCCACGGCCTTCGACAGAGCCAGCAGCTCGGCGGGTTTCGCGTGCCGGGAGGCGACCGGCTTCCCGTCGCCGTCGGAGTGCGTGGAGGACTGGGTGGTGGACAGGCCCCACGCTCCGGCGTCCATCGCCTCGTGGAAGAGGGCGAGCATCTGCGACAGCTGTTCCTCGGTGGGCTGCCCGCCCACCGCGTCCGGCCCCATCACATACCGCCGCAGCGCGCAGTGCCCCACCATGAAGCCCGCGTTGACGGCGATCCGCCCCTCCAGGGCGTCCAGGTACTCGCCGAAGGTGTGCCAGTTCCAGGGCGCGCCCTCCTCCAGGGCGACCAGGGACATGCCCTCGACCTTGGACATCATGCGACGCGTGTAGTCGGCGTCCTCGGGTCGCGCGGGGTTGAGCGGGGCGAGGGTGAAGCCGCAGTTGCCGCCCGCGACCGTGGTGACCCCGTGGTTCAGGGACGGGGTCGCGTACGGGTCCCAGAAGAGCTGGGCGTCGTAGTGCGTGTGGGGGTCGACGAATCCGGGGGCGAGGACGAGCCCGGCGGCATCCTCGCTGCTACGGGACGGCTCGGTCACCGTACCGATCACGGCGATCCGGCCGTCACGTATCCCCACGTCCGCGGTGTACGCGGGCGCGCCCGTCCCGTCCACGACGGTCGCGCCCTTGATCAGGTGGTCGAGCATCGCGGCGAAACCCCCTAAGCGGCCTGACGGAACCGGGTCGTCCGATGCACCGGATCCGTGTCGATCTTCGGAATCACGTGCTCGCCGATCAGCTTGATCGTCTGCAGTGTGTACTCGGGCGGCACTCCGACGGGCAGGCCGAAGGAGAGCTGGTCGGCGCCCGCCTGCTCCCAGCGTTTGCACTGGGTGAGCACCTCGTCCGGGTCGCCGCAGATCAACAGCTCCTCCTCGATGAGGAGTTCGACGAACTCCTCGTTGTACTCGGGGAGCGTCTCGGGCCAGACGGGGAAGCCCTCCGGGCGCGGGAAGGTGTCGTGGTAGCGGAAGACGAGGGAGGGCAGATAGTGCAGCCCGCCGCCGACCGCGATCCGGATGGCCTCCTCGTGCGTCGGCGCGCAGATCGCGGTCGTCGTCACCATCACGTTGTCGTTGACGAAGTCCCCGATCGGTTCGGCGTTCACGACCGCCGTCTTGTACTGCTCGAGGACCCACTCCATGTCGGAGACCTTCTGCACGCTGAAGCCGAGCACTCCGAGGCCCTTGCGGGCGGCCATGGCGTACGAGGGCGGCGACCCTGCGGCGTACCACATCGCGGGGTGCGACTTGCCGTAGGGCTTGGGCAGCACCTTGCGCGGCGGGAGCTGCCAGTGCTTGCCCTTGAACCCGACGTACTCCTCCTGGAGCCACATCTTCGGGAACTCGGCGATGGTCTCTTCCCAGATCTCCTTGGTGTAGTTCATGTCGGTGATGCCGGGGAGGAAGCCGAGGATCTCGTGCGAGCCGGCACCGCGGCCACTGCCGAACTCGAAGCGGTTCTCGGAGAGATGGTCGAGCATGGCGACCTTCTCGGCGACCTTCACCGGGTGGTTGACCTGGGCGAGCGGGTTGAAGATCCCGGAGCCGAGGTGGATACGGTCCGTCGCGTGCGCCAGATAGCCGAGGTAGACGTCGTTCGCCGAGAGGTGCGAGTACTCCTCCAGGAAGTGGTGCTCCGACGCCCAGGCGTACTTGAAGCCGGACTTGTCCGCCTGGATGACGTACTCGGTCTCCTCCATCAGCGCCTTGTGCTCCGCGAGCGGATCGGTCTCGGCCCGCTTGCCCACGTATCCCTGTACAAAGAGCCCGAATTCCAAGGAGGTTCACCGTCCCCAAAGTTAGGATCAGCCTGATCTGACGTACCGTCAGATTCATCTGCCGCCGACTGTTGCACCGCACCCATGCACCGTCAATAGCTGACGCCATGTCAGCTGATGGCTTGCCGCGCGCTCAGAGAACGCTCACCCCCGCCAGCCACCCCCCGTCGATCACGAACGGCTGCCCGGTGATGTACGAGGAGTCCTCGCCGGTCAGGAAGAGGGCGAGGCGGGCCACCTCCTCCGGCCGGCCGATCCGCCCGAGCGGCACGAGCTTGCGGTACAGCTCGTCGAGCGCCTGAGAGGCCGCCGCACTGTCGGCGGGGTCGGCGTCCGGGTCGAGCTGGGCGGGGTTGCTCATGGCGGTGTCGATGGCTCCCGGGCAGACGGCGTTCACCCGGATCTTCTTGGCGGCGAGCTCCAGGGCAGCCACCCGGGTCAGCCCGACGATGGCGTGCTTGGTCGCGGAGTACGCCCCCACCCACGCCATCCCGGTGAGCCCCGCGTACGAGGCGGTGTTCACGATGGTCCCGCCTCCCGCCGCCGCGATCTCGGGGGCGACGCTCTTGATCCCGAGGAACACCCCGACCTGGTTGACCTGCACGATCTGCTGGAACTCGTCGAGAGGCGTGTCGACCAGCTCGTTGAAGCGGAGGATTCCGGCGTTGTTCACGAGGCCGTCGATGCGCCCGTACGCCGCCTTCGCGGCCGCGGTCGCCGCGCGCCAGTCGGCCTCCTGGCTCACGTCGAGGTGCACGTACCGCGCGCCGATCTCCTTGGCCAGCGTCTCCCCCTGGTCGTCGAGCACGTCGGCCAGGACGACCTGCGCGCCCTCCTCGACGAACAGCCGCGCCTCCTGCTCGCCCTGCCCGCGCGCCGCTCCGGTGATGAGGACGACCCGCCCGTCCAACTTGCCCATGCCCTGACTCCCTAGTTGAGGTGGGGCGCGACGTCCGCGCCGAACGCCGCGATCTGGTCCGTGAGTTCCTCGCGGCTCCGGCTGCGGAACCGCACCTGTATCTGGTGCACGCCCATCGCGCCGTACTCCCGCAGCGACTCGGCCAGAGCCTCGGGCGGCCCGCTCAGCGTGCGCCGCCCGACCTCCCAGCCGGGCTCGCCGACGTACAGCGGCTCGGTGATGGCGCCGACGGTCAGGGGTTCCTCGATCCCCGCCCCGGCGCGCAGCTCCCGGAGCCGGGCGATCTGCCCCGGCAGCCGGTCGCGCGGATCGCCCTGCGGCAGCCAGCCGTCGCCGCGCAGCGCGGCCCGGCGCACGGCGGCGGGCGAGGAGCCGCCCACCCACACGGGGACCCGCTCCTGGGCGGGCCTGGGCCGCTGGCCGAGGCCCTCGAAGTCGTACGTCTTGCCGTGGTGGACGGGGAACTCGTCCGACCCGAGCGCGGCGCGCAGCGCGTCGATCGTCTCGTCGAGGACGGCTCCCCGGCGCTCGAAGTCGGCCCCGACCGCCTCGAACTCCTCCCGCACGTGCCCGGCGCCCACCCCGAGGACCAGACGGCCGCCCGACAGATGGTCGAGGGTCGCGTACTGCTTGGCCGTGACGAGCGGATGCCTGAGCCCGACGATCGCGACATGACTGAGCAGCCGGACGCGCTCGGTCACGCCCGCGAGGAAGGCGAGGGTGGCGACCGGGTCGTACCAGACGGTGCTCATCGCGCCCGCGAGCCTGCGCGGGATGGCGACGTGGTCGCAGCTCGCGACATAGGCGAATCCGGCGCGGTCGGCGGCGCGGGCGATCTCGACGAGGTCGTCGGGGCCGGCGGCGGCTTCCCAGGGTTCCGCGAAGAGGGTGCTCTGGGACTGGACGGGGAGCTGGATGCCGTAGGAGAGGCGTTCCTCGGACGGGACGGGCACGACGACCCCCTTGCCTGACCGACGGCCGCCCGACTGACGGACCGTCAGATTGAATGGGACTCGCACATAGTCGTCGCTGACGCCGCGTCAGACAAGGGGAAGCCCCGGCGGAACATGTCCGCCGGGGCTGTTGCCCGGGACAGGGCGCGTGGGCTGTGCGTCAGCGGGCGAAGCCGTAGCCGAACCAGGCGTCGGTGACGGGCGCGCCGACGTCGGCGGGCCCGAAGGAGACCGAGCCGGAGGCGGTCGGGCCGGTGCTGGTGGAGCGGAAGGCCCAGACGGCGCCGTCGTAGGTGTTCTCGCCGTGCGCGGCGACATACAGCTCGGCACGGCCGTCGTGGTTGGTGTCGGCCAGCGCGGTGTGCCCGCCGAAGAGGTCGCCCTTCTCGGCGGTGCCGGGCACACCCGTGGTGTTCTGGCTGAAGGACACGGCGCCGCTGCCGGTGAGGCCGGACGCTCCGCCGCGCAGCACTGCCACGGCGCCCGCCGAGGTGACCGTGCCGATGTCCTCACCCGGGGAGCCGACGGCCACGTCCGCGTACCCGTCGCCGTTGGTGTCCCCGACGGAGATGCCCAGGCCGAAGTCGTCGCCGTACTCGGACACTCCGGGCACACCCGCCGTGTCCTGGTTGATCACCGTCGTACGGGAGGTGTCGGGCCCGCTCGCCGAGCCGTACACCACGCCGACCTGCCCGCCGAGGAGCGCCGGCTCGACGGATTCCTCACCTTGGCCGTCGACGGGGCGCCCGACGACCAGGTCGGCGTACCCGTCCTTGTTCACGTCGCCGATGCCGAGGCTGGAGCCGCCGGGCATGTCGGTGCCGTCGGACCGCTTCAGGACGACCAGGTCGCTCAGCCCCTGCTTGGTGCCGTGGAGGTAGGCGATGCGATAGGCGGCGCCCGGCGGCCCCTCCTCGGTGGGGGTGTGGACGAGCCCGACGAGGTCGGTGATGCCGTCGTGGTCGACGTCCCCGGCGGCGACGTCGTCGATGGTGAAGCCGGCGTCTTCATTGCTGAGGTCGAAGGCGATGTCCGCGGTCGCCGCGGCACCGGCGGTGCGGGTGAACGGACCGGTCAGCAGGTGGTTGTCCGTGGCCACGTCGAGGTGACCGTCACCGTTGAAGTCGCCGACGGTGACATGCCGGGGCGCGACCAGGCCGAGCGTGCCGCCAGTCGCCACGACCTTGCCGCCGGACAGCCCCGCCTTCCCGCCCCAGACGACGGTCACGGTGCCCGCGTCATCCACGGTCCCGATGTCCTCGCCGCTCGCACCGACGACCAGGTCCGCGTACCCGTCGCCGTCCAGGTCGCCGAGGGACAGGCCCCAGCCGAACCAGTCGCCGGTCTCGGCGGCGCCGGGTATGCCGGCCGTGTTCTGGCTGATGACCTGCCGGTGCTTGATGTCCAGCCCCAGCGAGGAGCCGTACACGACGCTCACGTACCCGGCACGGGCGTACCCGCCGACCGTGCCCCAGGGGGCGGCGACGGCGAGGTCCGTGTACCCGTCGCCGTTGAAGTCGGCGCGCACGCTCGTCGCCCCGGCGCTCGCCGTACCGGCCGCGTGCGCGCTCACCGGGCCGACAACGGCTCCGGCGACGGCCACGGCGGCCACGAGTCCGAGGCGAGAACGAAACTTGCGTCTTCCCATGTGGAACCCAACTCCCGCGCTGAAAGTGCAGCTGCCCGACGGAGAAGTCAAGATCCTCACTCCGCCGCCACTACGACTCCCGTGGTGGTGGCAGGGTTGCCCTGGAAGACGGCGGGAGTTCCCGAATCGTTAACCGGCGCCTCCCCGGGGCCACAGCCCGTCCTCCGTCAGCCCCAGCAGCTCGATCGCGTTCCCCCGCACGATCCGCTCGACGACGTCCGGGGCCAGGTGCCCCATCTGGGCCTCGCCGACCTCCTTCGACTTCGGCCAGGTCGAGTCGGAGTGCGGGTAGTCGGTCTCGTAGAGGACGTTGCCGACGCCGACGGCGTCGAGGTTCTTCAGCCCGAAGGCGTCGTCGAAGAAGCAGCCGTAGACATGCTCGGCGAAGAGTTCGGACGGCGGCCGGTGGACCTTGTCGGCGACGCCACCCCAGCCGCGGTTCTCCTCCCACACCACATCCGCACGTTCGAGGATGTACGGGATCCACCCGATCTGCCCCTCCGCATACATCACCTTCAGGTTCGGAAAGCGCTCGAATTTCCCGCTCATCAGCCAGTCCACCATCGAGAAGCAGCAGTTGGCGAAGGTGATGGTGGAGCCGACGGCGGGCGGGGCGTCGGCGGAGGTCGACGGCATGCGGCTGGAGGAGCCGATGTGCATGGCGATCACCGTGCCGGTCTCGTCGCAGGCGGCGAGGAAGGGGTCCCATGCGTCGGTGTGCACGGACGGAAGCCCCAGATGCGGCGGAATCTCGGAGAAGGCCACCGCGCGTACGCCACGGGCGGCATTGCGCCGTACTTCTTCCGCCGCAAGTTCGGCGTCCCAGAGCGGAATGAGGGTGAGGGGGATGAGACGCCCCCGGGCGGCCGGCCCGCACCACTCCTCCACCATCCAGTCGTTGTAGGCCTTCACTCCGAGAAGGCCCAGCTCGCGGTCCTTGGCTTCGGTGAACGTCTGCCCGCAGAAGCGCGGGAAGGTGGGGAAGCAGAGGGCGGACTGCACGTGGTTGATGTCCATGTCGGCCAGACGCTGGGGGACGTCGTACGACCCCGGCCGCATCTGCTCGTACGTGATGACTTCGAGGCGTATCTCGTCCCTGTCGTATCCGACAGCGGTGTCGAGGCGGGTGAGCGGACGGTGGAGGTCTTCGTACACCCACCAGTCGCCGATCGGGCCCTCGTCGCCCGGGCTGCCCATGACGGGGGCGAACTTCCCGCCCAGGAAGGTCATTTCCTTCAGGGGTGCGCGGACGATGCGGGGCCCGGTGTCCTGGTACTTCGCGGGCAGCCGGTCGCGCCAGACGTCGGGTGGCTCCACCGTGTGGTCGTCCACCGAGATGATCTTCGGGAAGGTCCGGGATGTCTCCATGAGGTTCACGGTAGCGCTGATCTGACGGTCCGTCAGCTAGCTCTTCCGCACCTCCGGGTCGAGTAAATCTGTGCGGACGTGTGGGGAGACCGTGTGAGGGCCTTGTGGTGTAGCGTGCGGCGCCCTGTGATCGCTGTCTCCCACGGCTGACGCATCCGCCATGAACAAGGCAAACTGGCCTCGTTGCACTGACGGTTCGGCAGGGGGACAGCGATGGACGGTGTGCCGCGAGTACCGGAGCAGCGGCGTCCCGAGGAATCGGCGGCGTTGCGCTTCAGCGTGCTCGGTCCGGTGCGCGCCTGGCGCGAGGAAGAACCCCTGCCGGCGGGCTCCCCGCAACAACGCGCCCTGCTCGCCGCGCTGCTGCTCCGCGAGGGCCGCACGGCGACGGCGTCCGAGCTCATCGACGCCCTGTGGGGCGACGAGCCCCCGTCCCAGGCACTGGCCGCCGTACGCACCTACGCGTCCCGGCTCAGGAAGGCACTGGGCCCCGAGGTCCTGGTCAGCGAGTCGGGCGGATACGCGATCCGATCGCTCGGGGAAGGCGCGCTGGACGTCGCCCGGGCCCAGGAACTGGCGTCCGACGCCGAGAAGGCGCGCGGCGCCGGAGAGCTCTCCCGGGCCCGCGTGCTGCTCCGGGACGCGCTCGATCTGTGGGACGGGGAGCCGCTGGCGAGCATCCCCGGCCCGTACGCGGAGACACAGCGGGCCCGCCTGGAGGAGTGGCGCCTGCAACTCCTGGAGGCCCGTCTCGACATGGACCTGGAGCAGGGCTGCCACGCGGAGGCGGTCTCCGAGCTGACCGCCCTGACCGCGGCGCATCCCCTGCGGGAGCGGCTCCGCGAGCTGCTGATGCTGGCGCTGTACCGCTCCGGCCGCCAGGCGGAGGCGCTGGCCGTGTACGCGGACACCCGGCGCCTGCTGGCCGACGAGCTGGGAGTGGACCCGCGGGCGGGCCTGAAGGAACTCCAGCAGCGCATCCTCCAGGCGGACCCCGGCCTCGCGGAGCCGTCGGCTCCGGCGGCGGAGCCCGCGACGACGCCGGTCCGCCCGGCCCAGCTTCCCGCCACCGTCACGGACTTCACGGGCCGCGCCTCCTTCGTCCAGGAGCTGAGCGACGTCCTGGCCTCCGCCTCCTCCGCCGAGGGCCGGGTGATGGCGGTCTCGGCGCTGGCGGGGATCGGCGGCGTGGGCAAGACGACCCTCGCGGTACATGTGGCGCACCAGGCGCGCGGCGCCTTCCCGGACGGGCAGCTGTACGTGGACCTGCAGGGCGCCGGGCCGCGGGCGGCGGAGCCGGAGACGGTGCTGGGAGCCTTCCTCCGGGCCCTGGGTACGGCGGACTCGGCGATCCCGGACTCCCTGGAGGAGCGCTCGGCCCTGTACCGCTCGGTCCTGGACGGCCGCAGGGTGCTGGTACTGCTGGACAACGCGCGGGACGCCGCACAGGTGCGTCCGCTGCTGCCGGGCACGGAGGGCTGCGCGGCGCTGGTGACGTCACGGATCCGGATGGTGGACCTGGCGGCCGCCCATCTGGTCGACCTGGACGTGATGTCCCCCGAGGAGGCGCTCCAGCTCTTCACGAAGATCGTGGGAGAGGAGCGGGTCGCCTCGGAGCGCGAGGCCGCGCTCGACGTGGTCGCGGCGTGCGGCTTCCTCCCCCTGGCCATCCGCATCGCCGCGTCCCGCCTGGCCGCCCGCCGCACCTGGACGGTCTCGGTCCTGGCGGCGAAGCTCGCGGACGAGCGGCGGCGGCTGGACGAGCTCCAGGCGGGCGACCTGGCCGTGAAGGCCACCTTCGAGCTGGGCTACGGCCAGCTGGAGCCGGCGCAGGCGCGCGCCTTCCGGCTCCTCGGCCTGGCGGACGGCCCGGACATCTCGCTCGCCGCCGCGGCCGCGGTCCTGGACCTCCCGGTCGAGGACACCGAGGACCTCCTGGAGTCCCTCGTCGACACCTCCCTGCTGGAGTCTGCGGCGCCCGGCCGCTACCGGTACCACGACCTGGTCCGGCTCTACGCGCGTGCGTGCGCGGAGCGGGACGAGCAGCCGCCGAGCGAGCGGGTCGCGGCGATGTCGCGGTTGCTGGACTTCTATTTGGCCACGGCAGCGGGGGTTTACGCGATCGAGCGGCCCGGGGATCGGCTGGTGGATCATCTGGAGCCGACCGGGACGCCGGGCCTGGCCTTCGCGAACCGACAGGCCTCTTGGGACTGGCTCTACTCCGAAGCCGTACCGCTTCTCGCCTGCGTACGGCAATCGGCAGGAGCCGGAACACTGCGGCGCGCGA
Source organism: Streptomyces albiflavescens (assembly GCF_014645835.1). GTDB lineage: Bacteria > Actinomycetota > Actinomycetes > Streptomycetales > Streptomycetaceae > Streptomyces > Streptomyces albiflavescens. The sequence continues at coordinate 318,951 of NZ_BMMM01000004.1, read as the reverse complement.
TCGATCTTCTGTGGGCCGCCGTCGACCTGGCGGAGTCGGGAGCCAATTCGCGGGAATACGAGGCGGCCGCAACTGCCCTGCGTGACGCTGCCCGAGCCCAGTCGGACGTCCACGCGGAGGGTCGGGCCTGCGTCGTACTGAGCAACGCACGCCTGTTCTCCGGAGTGTTCGATCAGGCCTACCGCGAGGCGCAGCAGGCCCTCCAGCTCGCCGAGGCGTCCGAAGACCCGCTTCCTTGCTGCTGGGCAGCGAACATCCTCGGGAGCATCGCCTTCTACCAGAAGCGCTACGTGGACGCTGAGGGGTACTTCAGCCGCGCCATCGAGGAGTTCCGCGCCTGCGGCGATCTGGCGGGCTCGGCAAGCCCGCTCTGCAACCTGTCCCGTCTGCACCTCGCGACGGGCCGTGCCGACAGCGCTGTCGCTCTCGCCGGCCAAGGTACGGAGATCTACGAGACGTTGGGCCACTCCCTTCGCGTGGCGAACGGCCGTTATGCGCTCGGCATGGCCCTCGGCAAGAGCGGCCAGCACGCCGATGCCACGGCCCAGCTCGAAGAAGCGCTGCGGGTCTTCCGCGACAGCCGTCAGCGTCTGTGGGAGGGCATGGCTCTCTGCCGCCTGGCGGAAGTCGAGCTGGATGCGCGCAAGTCGGCTCGCGCCGCGAGCAACGCCGAGATGGCGCTCACGGTGCTGCGCGGTATCGGCGGCGAATGGCGCCGAGGCAATGTGCTGACCGTGCTGGGAAAGGCGCTGCACGGGATCGGACAGTCCGGGAGGGCGCAGGTCTGCTGGCGCGAAGCCCTGGAGATCTACGAGGCGTTGGGGTCGCCGGAGGCCGCAGAGGTGAGGGCGCTTCTCACTCCGGTCGCCGCCGCGTAGGTCCGGCGGGGCGTTCATCGTTCGTTTATCGCCACCCGGCACTCTCTTGGTTGTCGATCCGTCGCGTCGGGGGGCAGACGGACCGCCGATGAGGTCGCCGCACTCGCAGTCTAGGGTTGGCGACCCGAGTGGCCCGTCCGGCCGTCCTCGGGGGAATGGCCGGGCGGGCCCCCAGTTCAGCAAGAGCCACCAAGGGGAGGCAGCACCATGAGCGATGCAGAGAAGAACGAGCCGATCGTCGAGCCCGACAACACCCACGTCACCGGTGGTGAGGACGGCGAGGAAATCACGCCGCTCAACACCCATGTGACCAGCAGCCCGATCAAGCCGCTGAACACCGTCACCGGCGACGACGGCACAGCCACCCCGGACAACACCCACGTGACGTCCGAGCCCAGCTAGACCTTCATCCCACACGGGGATCGGCCGCGACGGCGCGGAGGGGGAGCCGTCGCGGCCGACGTGTGCCCCGCACTTCGCCGGGCCCCGCTCGTCACCCTTGCCGCCCTGACGGCCGCGCTCGAAGGCCCGCTGCGCGGTGGGTCCGGCGCCCGCAGCCGCCTCAGGCCGGCCGACCCGAAGGCCGGCTCGCCCGCCGAAACCATCGCCCGCCTGCGCAAGGCGCGCGAGCAGCAACAGCATCACGCCTCACCCAGTTCGCACCAGACCGTCTTCCACGCGCTCCCCTGCTTCACACCCCAGCGCAGCGCCAGCGAGTCGAGCAGCACCAGACCGCGCCCGGACTCGCACGCGCCGGTGGCATGCAGGAGGACAGGCAGGGCGCGCGGGTCCGGGTCGGTGACCTCGACACGGGTACGGCCGCCCGCCCGGGTCACACGTACGCGTACGGGGGTGCCCTCACCCACGTGCCGAATGACGTTGCCGACCAACTCGCTGACGCAGAGCTGCACTTCGGGACACGGACCGCCGAGGTGGCCGCGCACGGCGTGCCGCAGTTCGGGCACGACCTTCGGCACGGCGAGCACGTCCATCTTCAGGGGCGGTCGCTTCACCGGCCGACCGCCCCGCGGAGTACGGCCGCCGGCTTGCGCGCGGTGGCGGTGTTGCAGTTGCCGAGTGCGACGAGCCCTGCCGGGGGCGGGTACGTGCCCGCGAAGCACGGCAGGTCCACGCGCAGGGAGGGCAGCGTGATGCCGTGCGCGGCGAGGGCTTGGCGCAGTTCCTCCGCGCAGATCTCCATGTCGTCGGCGGTGGGGGTGCGTTGTTGCACGGATACGCCTTCCTGTCCTGTCCGCCTCACAGCGGATGCGTTCTGTGACGAAGCAGTCACACAGTGGCGTGGTGCGGCGTACCGTGAAAGGGGTTTCGGTTACGCAAACAAACTGGCAAACGGCGGTGATGAGTTGTGCCCTCCCGCAAGGACCCCGACGCCTCGGCCAACGTTCCCTCCTTCTATGGCGCCGAGTTGCGCTTCAGGAGGGAGTTGGCGGGCCTCACGCTCGAACAACTGGCGGAGGGAAGCTTCCACGGCGTCCCGTTCCTGAGTCAGATCGAGCGTGGCGAGCGGCGCATGCCGCTGGAACTGGCCCGGCATGTGGACGAGAAGCTGGGCACGGACGGTTTTTTCCAAAGGCGTTGTGAAGATGCGCGCAGGGCACGGCAATCGGGGCATGCGGAGTACTTCGCGGACGTGGCGGAGATGGAGCGGCATGCGGAGGCGATCGAGGAGTGGGCGCCGATGCTGGTGCCCGGCCTGCTGCAGACAGCGGCGTACGCGCGCGCCATCGTGCGGGCCGCCATGCCCCGAGCCTCGGACGAAGAGGTCGAGAAGAAGGTGACGGCCAGGACGGCGCGGGCGGAGCTCTTCGACGCCGAGAAGCCCCCTGCATTCTGGGCGATCCTCGACGAGTCACTGATCCGCCGCCAGGTCCTTCCGAACGAAGGGATGGCCGAGTTACTGGAGCACATCGCGGAGGTGGTCTGGACCACCCGCTCTATTTTGCAGATGGTTCCGGAAACCGCAGCGGCCCATCCGTTCATGATGGGCATGACCAAGTTCATGACCTTCAAAGACGCTCCGCCAGTGGTGTACGCGGAGAGCCTCCACAGCGGTCAACTCATCGACTATCCAACGCTCGTGAAGCAGTACCGAGGGTCGTACGATCTGCTCAGGGCCGCCGCACTGCCCCCTGAGGCGTCCCTCACCATGATCCAGGCAGCGGCAGAGGACTATCGATATGGCAAGCATCGGGACTGACTTGAGCACCGCGCACTGGCGCAAGAGCAGTTACAGCAACGGCACCGGCGGCGACTGCGTAGAGGTCTCCCCCGGTTTCCCCGACCTCGTCCCCGTCCGTGACTCCAAGGTCCAGGACGGCCCGATCCTGCTCCTGCGAACCTCCTCCTGGTCCGCCTTCGTGGCGAGTGTGAAGCGCTGACCCCGCCGGGAGCACGCCTCTCACGCCCCGGCGCGAGCGAACCGCCGGCGACCGGCGGAGATCGTGATCAGCGGGTGCCGGGAGCACGCCCGGTCGAAGCCGCGCTGAACCCCCTCACCGCGCCCGTAGCTCCCCCTTGACCACCTTCCCGCTCGCATTCCGAGGCAGCTCCTCCACGAACTCCACCTCCCGCGGCACCTTGTAGTTCGCCATCTCGCGTCGGGACCAGGCGATCAGGTCGTCGGCCGTCAGGACGGAACCCGGGCGGCGGACCACGTACGCCTTGCCCACCTCACCCAGTCGACCGTCCGGGACGCCGATGACCGCGACGTCGGCCACGTCCGGGTGCAGGCCGAGGAGTTGCTCTATCTCGGCCGGGTACGCGTTGAAGCCGCCGACGATGAACATGTCCTTGATGCGGTCGGTGATCCGGAGGTTGCCCGCCTCGTCCAGGACGCCGACGTCGCCCGTGCGCAGCCAGCCGTCCTCCGTCAGGACCTCTGCCGTGGCCGCCGCGTCCTCGAAGTAGCCCTGCATGACGTTGAAGCCGCGGACCACGATCTCTCCCGGGGAGCCGGGCCCGAGGGGCGCCCCCGTCGCGCCCACCACCCGTACCTCCGTGCCCGGGATCGCCCGCCCGGAGGTCGACGCGATCACCGGTGGCGCGTCTCCCCGGCGGCACATCGTGACGATGCCGCTCGCCTCGGAGAGGCCGTACGCCGTCAGCACCGTGTCCACGCCGAGTTCCGAGCGCAGGCGTTCCACCAGGCGCAGCGGCACCACCGCCGCACCCGTGACGACCAGGCGCAGAGCCGAGAGGTCGTACGCGTCCCGGGACGGGTGGTCCAGCAGCGACTGGTGGAGGGTGGGCGGTCCCGGGAGGACCGAGATGCGTTCCGAGGCGACGTTCGCCAGCACCGTGTCCACGTTGAAGACCGGTTGCGGGATCATCGTCGCGCCGCGCATCAGGCAGGCCACGATGCCCGCCTTGTAGCCGAAGGTGTGGAAGAAGGGGTTCACGATCAGGTAGCGGTCGCCCTCACGGAGGCCCGCGAGGTCGCTCCAGATCTCGTAGCCGCGGAGCGTCTGCGCGTGGGTGATCAGCGCGCCCTTCGGACGGCCCGTGGTCCCGGACGTGAAGATGATGTCCGAGGGTGCGGAGCCGGAGAGGGTGTCGGCCCGCTGTCGTACGTCCGCCGCTCCCACGCCCTCCCCGTCCGCCAGGAAGTCCTTCCAGGTACGGAAGTCGGCGGGGGCGTCGTCCGCGAGTACCACCACCTGCTCCAGGTGCGGAAGGCCGGGCAGCGGGCCGGGTCCGGGGCCCTCGCCGGACGCCCTCCGCAGCGACGCCACGTACGACGTCCCCAGGAAGGTTCCGGTCACGAACAGCAGCTTCGCGCGGCTGCGGGACAGGACGTACGCCGCCTCCGTGCCCTTGAAGCGGGTGTTGAGGGGCACCAGGATCGCGCCCGCGGAGACGGCGCCCAGCGCGGAGACGATCCAGTCGAGGGTGTTCGGGGCCCAGATGGCCACCCGGTCGCCCCGTCGTACGCCGCTCGCCATGCAGGCCGCCGCCGCGCGTTCCACCCGGGCGCCCAACTCGGCGTACGAGACGCGGGTACGGCCCTCGACGACCGCCTCGCGGTCCGCGAAGCGCGTCGCCGCCGAGCGCACCAGCCCCGGGATGCCGCCCCACTCCAGGTCCCCGCGCATCGCACGCCTCCCATGACCGACGACCACTAGCTGACTGACCGTCAGATTAGCTGTAGCCTGACGGCCTGTCAGCAGTCGGTGCTCCATCGGGAGGTGCGCGCATGGCGGGAATCAAGGACGCCACCGCCGTCGTCGGAATCGGACAGACCCCCTTCGCCAAGCAACTCCCCGAATCCGAGAAGGCCTTGGCCTGCCGCGCCATCCTCGCCGCCCTCGACGACGCCGGGATCGCGCCCGCCGAAGTCGACGCGCTCGCCTCCTACACCATGGAGGAGACGGACGAGGTGGAGGTGGCCAAGGCCGTCGGGCTCGGTGACCTCAGCTTCTTCAGCAAGGTGGGGTTCGGAGGGGGCGGTTCCTGTGCCACCGTCGCGCACCTCGCCGGCGCCATCGCCAGTGGGCAGGCGACGGTGGGGGTCGCCTGGCGGTCGCGGAAGAGGGGATCCGGCCCACGGCCGTGGAAGAACACCGACGTCCAACTCCCCACCCCCGCCCAGTGGACCCGCCCCTTCGGGCTGCTCCGCCCGGCCGACGAGATCGGCATGCTGGCCCGCCGGTACATGCACGAGTACGGCGCGACCCGCGATCACCTCTTCAACGTCGCGCTCGCCTGCCGCAACCGGGCCAACCAGAATCCCGCCGCGATCATGTACGAGCGACCCCTCACGCGCGAGATGTACATGACCTCCCGATGGATCAGCGAACCCCTCTGCCTCTTCGACAACTGCCTTGAGACCGATGGCGCGTTGGCCTGCGTCATCGTGTCCGCCGAGCGGGCACGGGACTGCCGCCGGCGGCCCGTGTACGTCCACTCCGCCGCCCAGGGTCTGCCCGCCCAGCACCACGGCATGGTCAACTACTGGAACGACGACCCGCTCACCGGGCCCGCCTGGAGTGCCGCCCGACACCTGTGGAAACACGCCGACTTCACGCCGGAGGATGTGGATGTCGCGCAGATCTACGACGCCTTCACACCGCTGATACCCCTGTCCCTGGAGGGATACGGCTTCTGCGGGCGGGGCGAGGGCGCGGCCTTCACGGAGGGCGGGGCGCTGGAGATCGGCGGGCTGCTGCCCATCAATACAGGGGGTGGCGGTCTCAGCGAGGCGTATGTGCACGGCTTCAACCTCATCAATGAGGGCGTGAAGCAACTGCGGGGCACGAGTACGGCGCAGGTGCCGGGGGCGGCCACCTGCCTGGTCACGGCCGGGGAGGGGGTCCCGACCTCCGCCCTTCTTCTGAGGGCCTGAGGGCCTGAGGAGCTGAAGACCTGAGGAGCTGAAGGAGCTCGCATGAAGACCTACACGAACGAGGCCCTGCTCTCCCCCGTCCTCGACGACGACGGCGCGCCCTTCTGGCAGTACGCCGCCCAGGGCGAACTCCGGATCCAGGCGTGCTCCGACTGCGGTGAACTCCGCTTTCCGCCCCGGCCCTGCTGCCCGCACTGCCACTCCTTCGAGAGCGAGTGGCGGAAGATGAGCGGGAGGGGACGTGTGTGGTCGTACGTCATCCCCCATCCGCCGCTTCTGCCCGCCTACGCGGAGCAGGCCCCGTACAACGCGATCGTGGTGGAGCTGGCGGAGGCCCCGCGGATACGGCTCGTGGGGAATCTGGTGAGCGGGCCCGAGGCGCCGCTCAACTCCGTTCTCCCGGAGCGGCTACGGATCGGGGCGCGCGTACAGGTGGCCTTCACGGAGGTGAACGGCATGTCCGTGCCGCGCTGGGTCCTGGAGCGAGCGTGAGCGGCGGTGGCGGTCATCTGAGGGTCAGCGTCGACAAGGACACCGGGGTCGCCGTCCTCACCCTCGACCGGCCCGAGAAACTCAACGCCATCGACCTCGATACGGCCGCCGAACTCGCGGCCGCATGGCGGGAGTTCCGGTTCGACGACTCCGTACGGGCCGTCGTCGTCACGGGAGCAGGGGCGCGGGCCTTCTGCACGGGGATCGACCGGGACGTGGCCGTGCCGCAGCCCAACTCCCCGTACATGGTGGACGATCCGCTCGTCGCGATCGGGCCGAAGGCGAACGACCTGTGGAAGCCGGTGATCGCGGCCGTGAACGGGATGGCGTGCGGGGGTGCCTTCTATCTGCTCGGGGAGGCCGAGTTCATCGTGGCGGACGAGGAGGCGACGTTCTTCGATCCGCACACGACGTACGGGATGGTCAGCGCGTACGAGTCCATCTACATGGCGCAGCGGATGCCGTTCGGGGAGGTGGCGCGGATGGCGTTGACGGGGACCGCCGAGCGGATCTCCGCGCGGCGGGCGTACGAGGTGGGGTTGGTGTCCGAAGTGACGGCCCCTGGTGGGGTGTTGGCGGCGGCCGTCGACTGTGCGGCCGCCATCGCCTCGTATCCGGTCGAGGCCGTGCAGGGGACCGTGCGGGCGTTGTGGCTCGCCAAGGAGGCGGCCCGGGCGCAGGCGCTCGCGCACGCGGCGCAGCTCGTCTCGATGGGCAACCTTTCCGGGGAGCGCCAGGCGGGGCTCTTCATGGCCCGGCGGCCCGGGTTTCGGCTCCGCTAGGTCTGCTCGGCGGTGCCGGGGACTGCGGGCGACGCCGCGTGGCGGGGTCGTCGCACTGGGCGTAGCGTCTGCATCGAGAGCGGGGGCCGCGCCCGCTCTCCTGAAGCGACGGCCGCCGTACGGAGCCCCTTCCGTGGCCTTGACGACGGCCGTCACGGGCGAGTTTTCGCCCCCTTTGCCCCTGCCCGTCCCGTACCCGGCCTTTCGACTGCGGAACGGTGGGGGACTGTCGCGCAGTTCCCCCCGCCCCTGAAGGGGCGTCGCCCCCAGGTACGGGAATGTGCGGGGCGGCGAAACTCCCCCCAGCCCCCGTCACGTCGTCCGAGCCGTCCCCGTCCCCTTCTCCGCGTCCAGCGCGTACACGCAGCGGTCCTTGCTGCAGGCGTACACCACCCCGTCCTTGACGACGGGAGCCCCGGTGATCTCCCCGCCCGTCGCGAGCTTCCAGCGGAGCCGGCCGTCGTCCGCCTTCAGGGTGTAGAGAAGGTGGTCCGTGGAACCGAAGTGGATGCGGCCCTCGGCCACGGCGGGCGCGCCCACCAGGTCGCCCCCCGCCTGGAAGCGCCACTTCGGCGTGCCGGTGACGGCGTCGAGCGTGTAGAGGCCCTTGCCGCTGCCCACGTGGACGTGGCCCGCGGCGACGAGGACCGGCTCGATCGAGGCACGCGACTCGGTGGCGATGCGCCAGCGGTCACGCCCGTCGGTGGCGTCGAGGGCGTACACCGTGCCTAGGTAGTCGGCCAGGTAGACGCCGCCGCCCGTGACCGCCGGGCCCGGCACGAAGGTCGGCGGACAGAGGAAGACCGCGGGCGCCTCGAAGTGCCAGCGGACATGACCGCTCGCCACGTCGACGGCGAGCACACGGGTGCCGGCGGAGACGTACACATAGCCGTCGGGCGCCTGGGTCAGGCGGATCGGGACTCCGCCGCACGACGCCGCGTCGCCGATCGGGTACGACCAGCGCTCCTCACCGGTACGGGCCTCCAGGGCACGCAGCCGGGCGTCCTTCCAGACGTACACCGTGCCGTCGTGAAGGGCGGGCCCGGCCTCCGGGGACTCGAAGTCCGTCTGGGCGCCGGTGAGCTCCCACAGTTTCTGTCCGTTGGAGGCCTCCCAGGCCTGTACGCCGCCCCCGCGCGTGCCGGTGACGACCGTCCCCCGGTCGGCCCTGAGCGAGTACACCCAGGCGTCGGTGGACAGTCGCCACAGATCACCGCCCTCCCGGGCGTCCAGGGCGAAGAGCGTCGGCCCGTCGGAGGCGTGGATCCGGCCGTCCGCCACCGCCATCGACCACGCCACGTCACGCGTCTTGAAGCGGCGCCGGCCGGTCGCGACGTCCAGTGCGTGGACCTCGAAGGAGGTGACGTAGACCAGGTCGTCCGCCACCGACGGCGTACCCCATACGTCGTTCGACATACGGAAACGCCACGGGCGCCAGCCGGAGGCCGACTCGGCGGGCGGGGGCGGTGCCACGGTGGGCGCGGGATCGGCGCCGTTCACGCCGGCGCGCGGCCGGGACCAGGACGCGGCGAGGCCCGCCTCGGGAGGAGGCGCCTTGACGGCGGCGGCACGGGCGTCGGCGACGCGCGGCCCGGGGCCGATGGGCACCTGGGCGCCGGCGAGCCGTACCGGACCGCTGTCGGGCGCCCCGACGGGCACGGGGGCGTGCGAGGGAGGCTGCGACACGACCGGGCGTCCACCACTGCGCCCCCCGCCGCCCGTCGACGGCTTCACCGCGGGACGGCCCCCGCGGCGCGCCTCGATCAGGCCCACCGCCCGCTCGGGCAGCCACGCCGACGCCGTACCGCTGTCGTCGGAGCCGGAGCCGAAGAGATGAGGAGCCAGCTGCGCCTGGAGGTCGGCCGGGTTGGGGCGTCCCGTCGCCTCCATCTGCATGCAGGACTCGATGAGCGGACGGAGTTCCTCCGGGAGCCCCTCCAGGTCCGGGCCCTCCCGCAGCAGCATGAAGACCGTCTCGACGGGGTTGGCGCCATGGAACGGCGCGTGCCCGGTGGCGGCGAAGACCAGCATCGAGCCGAGCGAGAAGACGTCGCTCGCGCCGGTCACGCTGCGCGAGTCCTTCGCCTGCTCGGGCGACATGTACGCGGGCGTACCGACGGCGACGTTCGTCATCGTCAGGCGGGTGTTCGAGACGCCGGACGCGATGCCGAAGTCGATGACACGCGGCCCGTCCTCCACCACCAGGACGTTCGAGGGCTTCAGATCGCGGTGCACGAGTCCCGCGCCGTGGATGGACTGGAGCGCCTCCGCGACGCCCGCCGCCAACCAGCGCACCGCCTGGGCCGGGAGCGGCCCGCACTCGTTCACTATTTCCTCGAGCGAGGGCGCGGGCACATACGCGGTGGCCAGCCACGGCACGGCCGCGCGTGGGTCGGCGTCGACCACGGCCGCCGTGTAGAAGCCGGAGACCGCCCGCGCGGCCTCGACCTCCCGCGTGAAGCGGACCCGGAACAGCTGGTCCTCGGCGAGTTCCGTCCTGACCGTCTTGATCGCCACGCGTCGGCCGGAAGCCGAGCGCGCGAGATAGACCAGCCCCATGCCGCCGGCACCCAGCCGTCCCAGCACCTCGAACGGCCCGATCCGCCGCGGATCGTGCTGCGTCAGCTGATCCACCACTTGCCTGCCACCTCCCCGTACGGGCCACGTCATCCACGTATGAACGCGGCCCCGTGCAGCGTCTCACCACCGCACCGCCATGGCGGCACGCACCCCGATTCTTCCTGGCTCGGCCACAGGTTGCGAACCAGGGGTCATATCGGGGTGTCTCAGGACAAAAAGCCCCGGCGTCACCGCTGAAGTACGGCGAACGACGCCCCCTGATTGTCCGTGACCACGGCAACCCGTCCGTACGACGTGTCGAAGGGTGTCGCCTGGACCCGTCCGCCGAGCCGGTTCACCGTCCCGAGTGCCTCGTCACAGTCCTCGACGCCGAAGTGGACGAGGAAGTTCGGCGGCATCTGGGCCGGGAAGACGTCGGAGACGGGCGCGCGGCCGAAGTCGGGGGACGCGTCGGGGCCGAAGAGGGCGTCGTGGAAGAGGGCGCCGTAGAACCGGTCGACGGCCGTGGTGTCCCGCGCGTACAGCTCGGCCCAGCAGAAGGAGCCCCGCTCGTGCCGCCTGCCGAAGCCGGCATGGGTGCCGGCCTGCCAGAGGCCGAAGACGGCGCCCTCCGGGTCGGTCAGGAGGGCCATGACGCCCAGGGAGTCGACCGGCGTCGGTGCCGTGATGAGCTGCCCGCCCCCGTCGGTGATGCGCCGGGAGAGTGCGGTGGCGTCGGGCGTCGCGAAGTACACCGTCCATACGGTGGGCATCCGGCCGTCCCGCTTGGCCGTGAGACCGGCGACGGGCTCACCGTCGAGATGCGCCAGGCCGTCGGGGCCGTACCCCTCCGCGAAGGTCCAGCCGAAGAGCTCGCCGTAGAAGCGCTTGCCCGCCTCCACGTCCGGGAGCTGCGCGTCGACCCAGCAGGGCACGCCTTCTGGGAAATCAGAGGGAACATCTGATTCGGCCATGCGGTCAAGCTAACGGCCTTTTATGCACCGCGCGCGGTGGCTCACACTCCACCCGCACTCCGGCCGCGTTCCCCGGCACCCCACCCTCCTCCATCCCGCACCCCACCGCCACTCCACTGACATCGGCCCCCAGCCCGCCACCGCTCCCCTGATATCGACCCCGCAGGCCACCGACGCTCCCCTCATATCGACCCCGCAGTCACCCCCGCACCCCATTTGCAGTCGGCCGAATCGCGCTCCGATCACCCCTCGGTAAGCTGACGGCATGACAGGACAAGTGCGTACCGTCGACGGCCGCGTGGCCGGACGGCGAGGGCAGGCGACCCGGCAGAAGCTGCTCGACTGCCTCAGCGAGATGCTCAGCTCCTCGCCCTACCGGGACGTCAAAGTCATTGATGTCGCCCGGAAGGCGGGCACTTCACCCGCGACCTTCTACCAGTACTTCCCGGACGTCGAAGGCGCCGTCCTCGAGATCGCCGAGCAAATGGCCACGGAGGGCGCGGGGTTGACCCAGTTGCTCGAAGGGCGCTCCTGGGTCGGCAAGGCCGGATGGCAGACCGCCCAGGAACTCGTCGACGGCTTCTTGGAGTTCTGGCGCAAGAACGACGCGATCCTCAGGGTCGTCGATCTGGGCGCCGCCGAGGGCGACAAACGGTTTTACAAGATCCGCATGAAGATCCTGAACTCCGTGAACAACTCCCTTACGGACACGGTCGCCGACCTCCAGGCCAAGGGCAAGGTCGACAAGGACGTGAACCCGGCGGCGATGGCCGGTTCCCTTGTCGCCATGCTCGCGGCGGTGGCCTCGCACCAGAAGGGTTTCCAGACGTGGGGCGTCAAGCAGGCTGAACTCAAGCCGAATCTGGCGCTGTTGGTGCACCTCGGCGTGACCGGGAAGAAGCCGACGAAGTAGTACGCCCCTTTCTTTTGCCCCAATTCCTGTCATGCGGGCGGCAGTCCACCGGTGTGGACTGCCGCCCGCTGCGCTGTGGAGTCCGTCGAGGCCCTATGCGGGCAGCGGGCGGTCCGTCACCACGTGCTTCATCACCAGCGTCGACGTCAGCCGCTGCACACCCGGCAGCGTCGCCAGCCGGTCGTCGTAGAGCCGCTGGAAGGCGGCGAGGTCGGCGGTGGCGACCCGCAGCAGATAGTCCGGTTCCCCGAAGAGCCGTTGCGCGTCCAGGACGTGGGGGATGTCGGCCAGCGCGCGCTCGAAGTCGGCGACGGTGTCCCGGTCCTCCTGGCGCATCGAGACGAAGACCAGCGCCTCGAAGGTCAGGCCCACCGCAGCCGGGTCCACGACGGCGCGGTAGCCCCGGATGGCGCCGGACCGCTCCAGCTCCCGCAGTCGCCGGTGACACGGCGAGACGCTGAGCCGCACCCGCGCGGCCAGCTCGGTCACGGTCAGCCGCCCGTCCTGTTGGAGCTCGGCAAGAATTTTCTGGTCCACGGCATCCATGAGGAAGATTCTCCCTCCGAATCCCCGATCATGGGCAAACTTCGAAAACACCTTTGGGGCAATCGCGCCTAATGTTCCCAGCATGGACTGGGGAATGGATGGGGGAATGGTCACGGCGTTTCTCGCCGTGGATCTGCTGCTGGTGTGCGCACCGGGCGCCGACTGGGCGTACGCGATCTCCGCGGGACTGCGCGGCCGGTCGGTGTTCCCCGCCGTCTCGGGACTCGTCGCCGGGTACGCCGTGCACACGCTGCTCGCGGTGGCCGGGCTGGCGGTCCTGGTCGCGGGCTCACCGGGCCTGCTCACCGCTCTCACGGTGGCGGGGGCGGGGTATCTGGTGTGGCTTGGATGGGGGGTCCTGCGGAGCCCGGCGACGCCGGGGACCCCTGGGACTTCTGGGACCCCTGGCGCCGCTGGAGGCGGCGACATCGCCGCTCCGGTGACGGCAGGAGCCGACGCTGTGACTGTGACTCGGGTGAGGGCCGGAGCCGACGCGGTCGCTCCGATGGCCGTCGGAACCGACGCCGTCGCTTCGGCGACCGTCGGAACCGACGCCGTCGCTTCGGCGACCGTGGGAACCGACGCCGTCGCTCGGGTGGCGAGCGCCGAGCCTCCCGAGCCCTCCCCCGCCCGCGCGTTCCTCCGCGGGGCCGCGATCAGTGGCCTCAACCCCAAGGGCCTGCTGCTCTACCTCTCCGTACTGCCGCAGTTCCTCAGGCCGGCGGCCGGGGCGCCGGTGGCTGCGCAGACCGCCGTGCTCGGTCTGGTCCACATGGCCTGCTGTGCCGCCGTCTACCTCGGTGTCGGCGTGCTGGCCCGCGTCGTCCTGGGAGCGAGGCCGGCCGCGGCCCGCGCGGTGGCTCGCACCTCCGGGGCCGCGATGCTCGGCATCGGCGGATTTCTGCTGGTGGAGCGCCTGGCCACGCTGTGAGGCCGAACCGACGGACGGCACCGCCCCTGCGTCAGACGGGTCACGGGGGTGACGGACGCCCAGGGGGCTACGGACAGGCGCCCGGGCGGAGTTACGTCCTTCAGCGCCGCACGATGCGGAACAGCCTGATCTCGCGGTCGACCCGCGCCTGATACGTGGCGTAGGGCGGCCAGAACGCCAGCACGGCCTTCCACGCCGCGTCCCGCTCCTCGCCCTCGAGAAGATGAGCGGTTACGGCGATGTCCTCGCCCTTCCAGCTGATCTCGGCGTCAGGGTGGGCGAGCAGATTGCCGGTCCAGGCGGGATGGTCCGTACGCCCGAAGTTGGAGCCGATGAGGATCCAGCTTCCCGGGCCGCCATCCCGTGAGGCACCCTCGGGCATGCAGGCCAGCGGCGTCCGCCGCTCCAGCCCGCTCTTCGCGCCGCGCGCGGTGAGGATGACGCCCGGCAGCATCTGCGCGCTGAGCAGCACCTTGCCGCGGGTCAGCCGGTGCACGGCGCGGTCCAGGGCGGGGACGAGGTGCGGGGCGACCCGGGCGAAGGCCCGCGTCGAGGACACCTTCTGCACCAGCCGAACCCCGGGAATCCGCCTCGGCCCCGCACCTGAACCCTTGCCCGATCCCACAGCCGGCCCCCCACCCGATCCCACAACCGACTCCCCACCCGACTCCCCACCCGATCCCATACCCGGCCCCTCGCTCGACCCCACAGCCGACTCCCCGCCCGACTCCCCGCCCGGCCCCTCGCCCCCGGCCATCAGACCGCCACCTCCCCGCCGTCGAAGAGGCGCGCGGCGTCGGCGGCGTACCCCCGCAGCCGGTGCACCGGACCGAAGAGCAGTTCGTCGCCGGAGGCGCGCTTGAAGTAGAGATGGGCCTCGTGCTCCCAGGTGAAGCCGATACCGCCGTGCAGCTGGATGCCCTCGGAGGCGGCGGTGCGCAGCGCCTCCAGGGCCTGGGCGAGCGCCAGCGCACCCACCCGTTCCCCGCCCGCGCCGGCCGCCCACGCCGCGTAGTACGCCGCCGACCGCGCCGCCTGCACCCCGACGTACACATCCGCGAGCCGGTGTTTCACCGCCTGGAAGGACCCGATCGCCCGCCCGAACTGCTCGCGCTGTCGCACGTACTCGACGGTCCGCTCCAGCGCGCGGTCGGCGGCGCCCACGGCCTCCGTGGCGAGCACGGCGGCGGCGGTGTCCCCGACGGCGGCGAGCACGGCGGGCACGTCGCAGCCGTCGTCGCCGAGCAACTCGGCGTCCACGTCCCTAAGTTCGATCCGGGCCTGCGGCCGCGTCTCGTCCAAGGACGTCTGCCGCACTCGTACGAGCCCCTGGGCGTCGTCTCGTACGAGGAACAGCAACGTCCGCGACCGAGCGAAGCCTCCTGTGTGCGCGGCCACCACCAGCAGCCCCGCGCTGTGTCCGTCGAGCACCTGTGCCGCCTGCCCATAGAGGCGCCAGGCACCCTCGCCCCTCCGGGCCTGTACGCCCCCGGCGCGCCCGTCGCCCGCCCAGTCCCCGCGGTTGTCGCCGACCAGCCCGAGCGCGGTCGCGAGCCCCGCGCCCGGTACGGCGAGGGTGGCGGTCAGCTCGCCGGAGGCGAGGCGGGGCAGCAGTGCGGCACGCTGGGCCCCGGTGCCGAGAGCCAGGATCAGCGGGGCGGCGAGGACGGCGGTCGCGAGTAGCGGCGAGGGGGCGAGGGCGCGCCCCGACTCCTCGCAGGCGAGGGCGAGTTCGGTCACCGAGCAGCCGACACCGCCGTACGCCTCGGGAAGGGCGAGCCCGGGCAGCCCGAGCTGCTGCGCGAGCGCCTCCCACAGCGCCGGGTCGTAACCGGCGGAGGTCCGCGCTGCGGCCCGCAGCTCGTCCGGGCCGCAGCGCTTGACCAGCAGCTCCCGCACAGTGCGGCGGATCTCGTCCTGCTCGGCGGTGAAACGGGCGTCCATGGGTGGGCTCCTCCCGGATCTGACGGGCCGTCATGTTAGGGCGAGGGGTGGCAGATGCACAGGGGTGCGACCACCTCCCGGCGGAGGACTTATCTGATGTACCGTCAGATTCATGACTCCAGGACAGCGGACAGGACAGCGGAAGGTCGCCGTCGTCGGCATAGCCCTCTCCGACTGCGGCCGGGTGGACGAGGCGACCCCGTACGCCCTGCACGCCCAGGCGGCCCGCCGCGCGCTGACCGACTCGGGTCTGGACCGGTCGGTGATCGACGGCTTCGCGTCGGCGGGCCTGGGCACCCTGGCCCCCATAGAGGTGGCCGAATACCTGGGCCTGAAGCCCACGTGGGTCGACTCCACCTCGGTCGGCGGCTCCACCTGGGAGGTCATGGCGGCGCACGCGGCGGACGCCATCGCGGCGGGCCACGCGAACGCGGTGCTGCTCGTCTACGGTTCGACGGCTCGCGCGGACGTCAAGGCGGGTCGGCGCACGGGAAACCTCTCCTTCGGCGCGCGCGGCCCGCTGCAATTCGAGGTCCCGTACGGCCACACGCTCATCGCCAAGTACGCGATGGCCGCGCGCCGCCACATGCACCAGTACGGCACGACGCCGGAACAGCTCGCCTCGGTCGCCGTCCAGGCACGCGCGAACGCGGCGGCGAACCCGGAGGCGATGTTCCGCGACCCGATCACCGTCGACGACGTCCTGTCGGGCTCGATGATCGCGGACCCCTTCACCAAGCTGCACTGCTGCATCCGCTCCGACGGCGGCGCGGCGGTGCTGCTCGCGGCCGAGGAGTACGTACGCGACTGCCGTACGAACCCGGTGTGGATCCTCGGCACCGGCGAGCATGTCTCGCACACCACCATGTCCGAGTGGGAGGACTTCACGGTGTCCCCGGCGGCGGTGAGCGGCCGGCTGGCGTTCCAGCGGGCTGGGGTGAGCCCGGAGGAGATCGACCTCGCCGAGATCTACGACGCCTTCACCTACATGACGCTCGTGACCCTGGAGGATCTCGGTTTCTGCGCGAAGGGCGAGGGGGGTGCGTTCGTGGACGCCGGGAAGGGGCGTCTGCTGGTGGGCGGGGAGCTGCCGGTGAACACCGACGGGGGCGGGCTGTCGGCCCAACACCCCGGGATGCGCGGGCTGTTCCTGATCGTCGAGGCCGTGCGTCAACTGCGCGGGGAGGCGGGCGAGGGGCGGCAGGTGCGGAGGCCGGACGGGGGGCTGCCGCAGTTGGCCGTGGCCTCCGGCACCGGGGGCTGGTTCTGCTCGTCGGGGACGGTGGTGCTGGGCCGGGGCTGAGCGGGTCTAGGGCCCTACCGTGATGGTCGCCTCGTCATTGGACGGGTTCGGGTCGTGGCGGCCGGAGTCGAACTCGCTGGGCGGGTCCTTGTCCAGGAGGCCGACAGTCCCCTCCCCCGGGTCGCCGAGGCGCACGGTGAACTCGAAGGTGCGGGACTTTCCCGGCCCGAGTGCGCCGACGTCACAGGTGTACGCGAAGCCATTGCTCTCGCAGTAGGGCCTGAAGACGTCGTCGTCGTACTCCTCCATGGGCTGCTTCAGCAGGGTCAGACCGAAGGGAGGGCTGAACACCAGCTGGGTGGAGGAACCGGAGTCGGCGGGGCCGTTGTTGCGGACGGTGAGGCGGAGCGTGCGCTTGGTGCCGGGGGCGCCGTGCAGGTCGACGTCGGAGACCTCGTAGTCGGCGTGGGTGTCGAGGGCCAGGTACGTGGGACCGCCGCCCTTCCCGAAGGTGCCCTTCGTGTCCTTGGTGACCTCGGCCTCGAGGGTAGGGCCGTCGCCGTGGTCGCCGCCCTTCGGATAGCTGCCGTACTGGCCCGGGCCCATGTCCAGGGCCCAGACGTCGCGGCCGAAGGAGGTGTACATCTGCGTCTTCGGGGCGCGCAGCCGCAGGGCCGGCCTGAGGACGACGGCCTCCCCCGGCGCGATCCGCAGGTCCGGGAAACGGCACACCGCGATGTGGTGGTGGCTGATCTCCGGGTAGCGGCAATTGGCATACTGTTTCTCGAACTCCAGCCCGCCGGAGCTGAGTTCCAGTCCCAGCCCCACGACCGGCACCTCGCCGGTGTTCCGGACGACGACGGGGCTGGTCACCTCGGCGCCCGGACTGACGTGCTCCAGCAACTTGGGGACGAGCGCCTCGACCACGGGCTCACCGACCACGAACCGGGTACGTGCGGTGAGCCTCTTCCCGTCCTTCGTGGTGTACGTGAAGCGCACGACGCCCGTGTCACCGGGCTTGCTGCCCTTGGCGGCGACCGGGGAGACGCGCGCCAAGTCCGCCCAGTTGTTGTACTCGGCGCCGACCTCACACGTGACGTGCGTGGCACCACCCTTGCAGCCGCCGCTCCCGCGCAGCCGGACAGCATGTTCCGAGCCGCCCACTACGTCCGCGGTAAGCCGACGACCGCCTGCGCCTCTGCCGTCCTCGGCCCTGAGATGGAAGGGCTCCTTGTCCGAGGGCCCGGACTTGTCACCGAGGGGACGCAGATAGAAGACCTCGGGCGCGGTGATCCAGGGCGACGGCTTCCCGACGCCGCATGCGGTGAGGCCGAGCAGGAGGGCGCCGGTGAGTGCGGCGCCCGTTATGGGCCTGGGCCTCAACGGACGGTGCGGAGGAAGCAGGCGCCGCCCTCGTTGGTGCTGCAACTCGACTTGAACCAGGCGAATTCGGTCGCGTTCACAGTCGCCCCGCTTTCCTCTCGATGACTTCTGCGACTTCTGCGGACTCCCCAGGCGTGAGTGCCTGGGCAGGCAGCATGCCGAACAGATCGAAGAAGTCCGTGGACCTGCTCCGGCTCGGAGATCAACGTACTGCCTCCCCGGTTCTCGACGAAGACCGGATTGCGGCCTTCCTCCGTGCTCATCAACTGCGGCGGGCCCTGCAGACCTGGACGTGGAACTGCCGGGGAGCCGCCGGCACAGCTGTGTCGGACAGCTGTGTCGGACAGCTGTGTCGGACAGCTGTGTCGGACAGCTGTGTCGGACAGCTGTGCCGGACCCGCGAGTGATACTCGGGGCATGGAACCGGATCTTCATGAGCTGCTGAGATCGCTGCGGGTGTGGGACACGGAGCTGCCCGGCTTCGAGCCGGAAGTGGCGCCGGAGGAGCCGTTGGCCCTGTTCACGCGGTGGTTCGCGGAGGCCGTGGCGGCCGGGCAGCCGGAGCCGCACACGATGTCGCTGGCGACGTCGGACGAGGAGGGCCTGCCCGACGTCCGCATCGTGATGCTGCACGGCGCGGACGCGGACGGCTGGTCGTTCGCGACGCACGCGACGAGCCGCAAGGGGCGGCAGCTGGCCGCCCGCCCTTATGCCGCCCTCGGCTTCTACTGGCCCGCGCAAGGGCGACAGGTCCGGCTGCGTGGCCCCGTCGCCGTCGCGCCGCCGGAGGAGGGCCAGGCCGACCTGCACGCCCGTTCCACGGGTGCGCTGGCCGCCGCGCTGGTCGGCCGGCAGAGCGAAGTCCTGCCGTCGCGGGAGGAGTTGGCGCGGGCGTCGGACGCGGCGTGGGAACGGGCCCGGCTGGAGCCGGATGCACCCGCCCCCACCTGGAACCTCTACCGCCTCCAGCCGGACGAGGTGGAGTTCTTCCAGGGCGACGCCCGGCGGCGGCACGTACGCCTCACATACCGCCGCGACGCGGACGCCGCCGGCTGGCTCAAGGAGCTGCTGTGGCCTTGACGTCGTACGTCCCGCGGTCGTAGGTCCTGCAGTCGCATGTCACGCAGTCTCATGTGCCCGCAGTCGCATGTCCCGCGGTCGTACGTCCTGCAGTCCCACGTCCTGCAGTCCCACGTCCCGCGGTCGTACGTCCTGCAGTCCCACGTCCTGCAGTCTCATGTGCCCGCAGTCCCACGCCCCCCGCAGTCCTACGCCGTGAAGTCGTACGTCGCGAAGTCCGAGACCGGGCGGTAGCCGATGCGCTGGTAGAGGCCGTTGCTGGTGGGATTGGCGAGGTCGGTGAAGAGCAGTACCTCCTCGGCTCCGGAGGCGAGCGCGACGCGGCTGACCTCGGCGGTGGCGGCGCCCGCGTAACCGTGGCCGCGAAGGTGGGCCGGGGTGTAGACGGGGGCGACGCGGATCTGCCCGGCGACCTGCGCGGTCGCGCCGGCCATGGAGACGGGGGTGCCGTCGGGGGTCTCCCAGAGGGTGACGCCGCCGTACGAGATCCGGTCGTCGGCCCAGGCGCCGGCGTCGCGCGAGCTGCGATCGCCGATGATCTCGGTGAACTTCGCCCACCAGCGGGCGAGTTGGTCCCGGTCGGCCTCGGTCGCGACCCTGGCCCGGCCGGGCGGCGCGGGCTCGGGCGGCGTCAGGGTGCCGAGGCGGTACAGCCGCTCCTGTCGCCGGAGCGTGACCGTGGCTCCCGCCCGCCGCTGCCAGGCCTCGGCGAAGACCGTGGCGGTGGCGCGGTCGGCGGAGACCCCGGGCGGGCTGTGCCCCGCGTCCGCGAGCCGGGCGGCGAGGGCGTCCGCGTCCTCCTCGGACAGCGGTGTGACGCTCAGCTGGTACGGCGGTGTCCGGAAGAAGGTCGCCCGTACGGAACCCTCCCGCTCCAGGAACCCGAAGACCGGCGTCCCCTCCCCGAACCCGTGCGGCCCGCGCCGGCGCAACGCGTCCGTCACCGTCAGCGCCACGGTGTGCTCCGCGGGCCGCGAGCGAAGGAACTCCCCGGCCCGTCCGAGGAAGGCGTCCAGGTCATGGGTGAGCTGCCAGTCGTACGCACCAGAGTCCATGTCCCATGATCCCGTGGGCCCACCGCGCCGCGCCTCCGATTTACCACGCCTCCGGCAGTCCCGGGTGCGGCTTTACGGCGCTCCGGCAGTCCCGGATGCGGCATTACGGCGCTCCGGCAGTCCCGGATGCGGCATTACGGCGCTCCGGCAGTCCCGGATGCGGCATTACGGCGCTCCGGCAGTCCCGGATGCGGCATTACGGCGCTCCGGCAGTCCCGGATGCGGCATTATGACACCTCCGGCAGCCCCAGGTGCGGCTCGGGATCCGTCGCCAGCCGCGCGTGCAGATGCTCGTCACGGAACGCGTCATGCCGCCCCGCCTCGAACATCGAGCCCCGCAGCGTCCCCTCGTACCGGAATCCGCAGCGCTCGGCGACGCGGCAGGACACCTCGTGGCCGACGGCATGGCCCAGTTCCAGACGGTGCAGGCCGAGGTCGGTGAAGCCGTAGCGGGC
Source organism: Streptomyces albiflavescens (assembly GCF_014645835.1). Taxonomy (GTDB): domain Bacteria; phylum Actinomycetota; class Actinomycetes; order Streptomycetales; family Streptomycetaceae; genus Streptomyces; species Streptomyces albiflavescens. The sequence goes on along the minus strand of NZ_BMMM01000004.1, from coordinate 298,354 downwards.
GGCGAGAGCCAGGGCGCGGGTGGCGACCTGGCGGCCGCGGGCCTCGGGGAGGACCCAGTAGCCGACGATGGCACGGCTCATGACGTGGTTGATGTCGTTGACGCCGATGTGGCCGAGGATCGCTCCGGTGTCCGCGTCCTCGACGCAGAAGGGGAACCCGGTACCGTCCGCCGTGCTCTCGGTGCGCGAGCGGAGCGACTCCCGCGCGCCGTCGAGGTCCCGGATCATCCTGAGCGGAGTGTTCCAGCGCTGGAACTCCGGGTCGGACAGCCCGCGCAGATACGCCGCGACGTCGGCGTCGGACGCCGCGTTCCAGAGGCGCAGCCGCAGACCGTGACCGCTCAGCTCGGGGGAGGGATGGGTCGCGTGGTGCTCATGGACATCAGCCATCCGGCCATTGAAACGCGTCGGCCGTAGGGGGCCCACCCCGGGGGGACCCCGCACCGTCGGCTCACGCCGGACTCACGCCCGGCGAGCCCGGGGGAAGCGGCGTCCGGGGCCGGAAGACCGGCACCCCCGCGCGGAAGGCGACCTCCAGCTCCATCCCGACGCCCAGCGCGTCTTCCGCGCACTCCACCACCTCGGTCATCATCCGGGGGCCCTCCGCGAGATCGACGACGGCCGCGACGTACGGCACACGCTCGCCGAACGGCGGCAGGTCGTTGCGGTGGACGACGGACCAGGTGTAGAGCGAGGCCCGGCCGCTCGCCCGCTCCCACTCCACGTCCTCGCTCCAGCAGTACGGGCAGAACTCCCGCGGATAGTGATGGGCCCGCCCGCACCCACCGCAGCGCCGTACCAGCAGCCGCCCCTGTGCCGCTCCGTCCCAGTAGGGGCGGGTGAACGGGTCCACCTCGGGCACGTCGAACCCCGCGCTCACTGGAACAGTCCGATCGCGCTGTCCAGCGACCACGTCTGCCACGACATTCCGAACAGCCCGACCACCGAGATCAGCGCCATCATCGAGTTCTGCCCCTGCTCGGCCCAGTCGTGGATCATGAGGACGAGATAGAGGACGTTCAGGAGCAGCCCCCCGACCAGTGATATCGGCGTCAGCAGTCCGGCGACCAGGCCGAGCCCGAGGGCCAATTCGGCGTACACGACGACGTACGCCATCGTCCGCGGGCGCGGCGCGACCACCACGTCGAAGCCCGCGCGCACCGCGTTCCACCGATGCTTGGCCGCGACGTCCGCCGCCCACGCGATCCCGGTCCCGCGTTCGAACCAGCCCTTCTTGTCCTTGTGCCGCCAGCTCTCCAGCCACCACAGCCCGAGCCCGATCCGCAGCACGGCCAGCCACTCCGCCCCGCTGAGCCAGATCGTGTCCATGGCCGAACCTCCTGCCGCACTTACCAAATCTGACGGTACGTCAGTTCAGCGTACGGAGCAGGCCTACGCAAGAGGCGGGAGCCAGTCGCCTCTGCACACCCCACGCACAACCAAGTGACCTACGCCACCGGCCCCACCCACTCCTCCTACACCCGTGATCAGTTCGCAACCGATTCCGGTCTTGACCGAGACCTATCAAGCAGGGGCGTGATTACGCTCGCGCTCATGGCCGACTCGACTGCTTCTTCGACGCCCCGCACGGTGCCGACCCACGAAGACCGCCCCGTGTACGTGATCGGCGGCGGCCCCGGTGGACTCGCGGCGGCCTACGCGCTGCGCGCCCAGGGCGTACGGGCCGTCGTGCTGGAGAAGTCCGACAAGGTCGGGGCGTCCTGGCGGCGCCACTACGACCGGCTGCACCTGCACACGACGCGACGGCTGTCCGCGCTGCCGGGCCTCGCGATGCCACGCTCGTTCGGGCGGTGGGTGTCACGTGACAACGTGGTGCGCTACCTGGAGAAGTACGCCGAACACCACCAGTTGGAGATCGTCACGGGCGTCGAGGTCTCGCGCATCGAGCCCGCGCCGGGCGGCGACGGCTGGCTGCTGCACGCCACCGGCGGCCGCGAGCTGACCGGCAGCGCGGTGGTCGTCGCCACCGGCTACAACCACACGCCCCACCTGCCCGACTGGTCCGGCCGCGCCACCTACACCGGCGAACTCCTGCACGCCGGCGAGTACCGCAACCCCGCCCCCTACGCCGGTCGCGACATCCTCGTCGTCGGCGTCGGCAACACGGGCGCCGAGATCGCCGTGGACCTGATCGAGGGCGGCGCCTCACGCGTACGGCTCTCGGTCCGCACGGCCCCGCACATCGTGCGTCGCTCGACGGCCGGCTGGGCCGCCCAGTTCACCGGGGTTCTCGTACGGCGGCTGCCGGTGCGCCTCGTCGACCGACTCGCCGGGCCGATGGCCAAGCTGAGCGTGCCGGACCTGTCGGCCCAGGGGCTGCCCCGCCCCGACACCGGGCTCTACTCCCGCGTCAACGAGGGCTCCATCCCCGTCCAGGACGTCGGCCTCATCGACGCCGTCCGCAAGGGCCGGGTGGAGATCGTGGCCGCGGTGGACGGATTCGAGGACGGCAAGGTCGTCCTCGCCGACGGCAACCGCATCGGCCCGGACGTCGTGATCGCCGCGACGGGTTACGTCCGTGCGCTGGAGGGGGTCGTGGGGCACCTCGGCGTACTCGACGACCGCGGACGCCCCGTCGTGCACGGCGCCCGCACCCCCAGGAACGCCCCCGGCCTGTACTTCACCGGCTTCACCAACCCCATCAGCGGCATGTTCCGCGAACTCGCCCTCGACGCCGAGAAGATAGCGAAGGCGGTGGCCCGCTCCATGACGCGGAAACCGTCGCCCGTCCCGCGCTGACTTCGGCGGCGTCCGGCGTAGAAACTCTCAACTTCCTGACGTAGCACCTGTGTTACGCGTGCGTCAGATGTGGCGAGAGTGCTGTACCGATCCGGCCATGGGGGCCAGAATGCGAGCCCTGCTCACTTTCCAGCTCCACCCAACCTCTCGCATTCGACGGAGGATGAACGTGGCACGAGAAAGACAGCTCTCCCGGCGCTCGATACTCGGCGGCGCCGCCGCGACCGGGCTCGCGGGGGTCGCCCTCACCGGCACCACCGCCTCCGCAGCCTCCGCCGCCCGCGAGGCCCGCGAGGCCGACGTCGCCGTCGTCGGCGGCGGGCTCGCCGGACTCACCGCGGCCCGTGACCTGGTGGCGGCCGGCAGGTCCGTGGTCGTCCTGGAGGCCCGCGACCGCGTCGGCGGCCGAGTAGTCAACCTGAAGCTGGCGAACGGCGGTTTCACCGAGGGAGGCGGCGAGTTCATCGGCCCCACCCAGGACCGCATCAAGGCCCTCGCCGACTCCCTGGGCGTGGCGACCTTCGCCACGTACAACACCGGAAAGAACCTGCTCTACAAGGACGGCACCCGTACCCCCTACGCCACCGACGGCCTCCTCGGCTCGGTCCCGCCCATCGACGTCGCCGGACTCGCCAACGCCGCCGCCGTCCAGGCCCTGCTCGACGACATGGCCACGAAGGTGCCGGTCGACGCGCCCTGGACCGCCGCCAAGGCCGAGGAATGGGACCGGCAGACCTTCGAGACCTGGCTCAGGGCGAACGCCGTCATCCCCTCCGCCAAGTTCCTCTTCGACGTGGCCTGCACGTCCATCTTCTCGGCACAGCCCCGCGAACTCTCCCTCCTCCACGTCCTCTTCTACATCGCCGCCGCCGGCAACGCCTCGACCCCCGGCACCCTGGAACGACTGACCGAGACCGCCGCCGGCGCCCAGGAGAACCGCTTCGTCGGCGGTTCCCAGCAGGTGCCGATCAAGCTCGCCGCGACCCTCGGCGACCGTGTGGTGCTCGGCGCCCCGGTCCGCTCCATCACCCTGTCCGGCAGCAAGTACCTGGTGGCCGCGGACGGGATCACGGTGACCGCCCGCCGCGTCGTCGTCGCCCTGCCGCCACCGCTGGCCGCGCGCATCACGTACGACCCGCTGCTGCCCGCCGACCGCGACCAGCTCAGCCAGCGGCTGCCGATGGGCTCGATCGGCAAGGCGATCGCCGTGTACGACACCCCGTTCTGGCGCGCCGACGGTCTCAACGGCCAGGTCGTCAGCGATACCGGCATCGTCCGCTCCACCTTCGACAACTCGCCGCCCGACGCCTCCTACGGCGCCCTGATGGGCTTCATCGAGGCCGACGAGATGCGCGCGTTCGACGCTTCTTCCGTCGACGAGGTCAAGGCTGCCGTCCTCAAGGACTACGCCCTCTACTTCGGCGACAAGGCCAAGTCCCCCACCTCCTTCGTACTCCAACGCTGGGACAACGAGGGCTTCTCCCGCGGCGGCCCGGTCGCCTACGCCCCGCCCGGCGTCCTCACCGAGTACGGCCCGGCCCTGCGCAGACCGGCCGGCGGCATCCACTGGGCCGGCACCGAGACCTCCACCTACTGGAACGGCTACATGGACGGCGCCGTCCGCTCCGGCGAGCGGGTGGCGAAGGAGGTCCTGGCGGCGCTGTGACGGGTCGCTTGCCTCCGTACGGCGTTCCTGACTTCCGTGTGGCGGGTACCGCCAAGGTGCCCGCCACAGGTCTTTGCCTGCACAACGGTTCCTGACGCGGCGTCAGTTAGTTAATCTGACACTGCGTCAGTTAGAAGTTGGCTGTCACACAGGAGCGGGCGGACCGATGCTTGGATCAACCCACGGCACCCTCACCACCGACTCCCGCCGGGCCCGGGTCATCGCCTGCGGCGAGCAACCCTCACCGGTCGTGCACGGCCGGCCGGCCGAGGTCGACGACCTGGACGTCAGCGGCCGTCCGCTGTACGCCGACGTACCCGACCTGGACCGCTTCTTCCGTCCCGAGTCGGTGGCCGTCGTCGGCGCCTCGGACGCCGAGGGACGGCCGAACACCGGCATCACCCGGCAGCTGATCGCCTGGGCCGAGCGGGTCGGTGCCCGGCTGCACCCCGTACACCCCACCCGTCAGTCCGTCTTCGGCATACCCTGCTCCCCTTCCGTCGCGGACCTGCCCGAGCAGGTCGACCTGGCTGTGCTCCTGGTCGGCGACCCCCTTCCCGTGATCGAGGAACTGGCCGCTTCCAAGGTGAAGTTCGCCGTCGCGTTCGCCTCCGGGTTCGCCGAGACCGGAGCCGAGGGCGCCGCCGCTCAGACCCGCCTCGCCACCGCTGTCCGCCGCTCCGGCCTGCGGCTGCTCGGGCCCAACACCAACCTCAACGCCTTCGAGAGGTTCCGCGACGACCTCGACGGTCCAGCGATCGCGCTCATCACCCAGTCCGGCCACCAGGGACGGCCGGTGTTCGCGATGCAGGAACTGGGGGTGCGGCTCTCCCACTGGGCACCCACCGGCAATGAGGCCGACCTGGAGACCGCCGACTTCATCTCCTACTTCTCCGAACAGCCCGAGGTCGGCGCCATCGCCTGCTACGTCGAGGGACTGAAGGACGGTCGGTCCTTTATGCTCGCCGCCGACCGCGCCGCGCGGCGCGGGGTGCCCGTCGTCGCCGTCAAGGTCGGCCGCACCGAGACCGGCGCCCGTACCGCCGCCTCACACACCGGCAAGCTGACCGGCGCCGACACGGTGGTGGACGCGGCGATGCGGCAGTACGGCGTGATCCGCGTCGACGGACTCGACGAACTCCAGGACACCGCGGCCCTGTTGGCGCGCGCCCGCGCCCCCCGGGCCGACGGTGTCGTCGTCTATTCGATCTCGGGCGGCACGGGCGCGCACTTCGCGGACCTGGCGAGCGAGGCGGGCCTGTCCCTGCCCACGCTGTCGTCCGACAAGCAGACCGAGCTGCACGAGTGGATACCCGAGTACCTGAACGTCGCCAATCCCGTCGACAACGGCGGCCACCCCGTCGGCGACTGGCGCGGCCGGAAGATCATCGACGCGATCCTCGCCGATCCCGCCGTCGGGGTGCTGATCTGCCCCATCACCGGGCCCTTCCCGCCCATGAGCGACAAGCTCGCACAGGATCTGGTGGACGCCGCGGAGCAGACGGACAAGCTGGTGTGTGTGGTGTGGGGGTCGCCGGTCGGTACGGAGGCCGCGTACCGCGAGACGCTGCTCGGGTCGTCCCGGGTCGCCACCTTCCGTACCTTCGCCAACTGCATCACCGCCGTGCGCGCCTACCTGGACCATCACCGGTTCGTCTCCGCGTACCGCTCCCCCTTCGACGAGGCACCGCGCACTCCCTCGCCCTCCTTCCGCAAGGCGCAGGCGCTGATGCGTCCCGGGCAGCAGCTGAGCGAGCACGCGGCCAAGCAGCTGCTGCGCGCGTACGGGATCCGCGTGCCGCGCGAGCAGCTGGTGACCAGCGCGGCGGCTTCCGTGCGGGCGGCGAGCCAGGTCGGCTACCCCGTCGTCATGAAGGCCTCCGGCGCGCAGATCGCCCACAAGACCGAACTCGGCCTGGTGAAGATCGGGTTGACCTCCGCCAGCCAGGTCCGCGACGCCTACCGCGAGCTGACCGACATCGCGCGCTACGAAGGGATCTCGCTCGACGGGGTGCTCGTGTGCCAGATGGTCGAGCGGGGCGTCGAGATGGTCGTCGGCGTCACGCACGACGAACTCTTCGGACCGACCGTGACCGTCGGACTCGGCGGCGTCCTCGTCGAGGTGCTGCGGGACGCGGCCGTCCGCGTGCCGCCCTTCGGCGAGGACCAGGCGCGGGCCATGCTGTCCGAGCTGCGGGGGCGGGCGCTCCTCGACGGGGTCCGCGGGGGGCCGCCGGTCGATGTGGACGCGTTGCTGGAGGTCGTGATCCGGGTGCAGCGCATGGCGCTCGAGCTGGGGGACGACATCGCGGAGTTGGACATCAATCCACTGATGGTGCTGCCCAGGGGGCAGGGAGCCGTCGCGCTGGACGCGCTGGTGGTGTGCCGCTGAGCGGTCATCCGCACCTCCACGCCTCCTGAGCAAGAGGCCCGCCACTCCCCGTACGAAACGGAGTACCCCCATGTCCGACTCCCCCCGTGAATCCCCTGAATCCCGCGAATCCCCTGAACCCCGCGAGTCCGCTGAATCCGCCGAATCCCGTGCAGCTCCCGCATCCCCCGCATCCCCCGCATCCCCCGCATCCCCCGCATCCCCCGCATCCGCAGAAAAGTCCCTCGACTCATTGATACTTCACGCCACTGACAACGCCGTCTCGTGGATCACCCTCAACCGCCCCGAGGCGATGAACGCCCTCACCTGGGACCAGCGGGAACGGGTGATCGCGCTGCTCGCGGAGGCGTCCGCCGACCCGGACGTACGGGCCGTCGTCATCAGGGCGACGGGCCGCGGTTTCTGCGCCGGCGCGGACCTGCGCGGCGGACCGCCGGCCGGGGAACGGGTGCCCGGCGACGTCGCCCGCACCATCCGCCGTGGCGCCCAGCGCCTGATCGCCGCCGTCCTCGACTGCGAGAAACCGGTGATCGCGGCGGTCAACGGGACGGCGGCCGGGATCGGCGCGCATCTCGCCTTCGCCTGCGACCTCGTACTCGCGGCGGAGCCTGCCAAGTTCATCGAGGTGTTCGTGCGGCGCGGGCTCGTCCCCGACGGCGGCGGGGCCTATCTGCTGCCCCGCCTCATCGGTCCGCAGCGCGCCAAGGAGCTGATGTTCTTCGGCGACGCGCTGACGGCCGTGGACGCGGAACGGATCGGCCTGGTCAACAGGGTCGTGCCGCCGGACGAACTGGAGAAGACCGCCCGTGAGTGGTCCGAGCGCCTCGCCACCGGCCCGACCCGCGCCCTCGCTCTCACCAAACAGCTGGTCAACGCCTCCCTCGACACCGACCGCGCGACCGCCTTCGCCGCCGAGGCGGCCGCTCAGGAGATCAATATGACGACGGCCGACGCCAACGAGGGGGTCGCAAGTTTCGTTGAGCGGCGCAGCCCTCGGTACAAGGGCCGCTGAGTCGGCCGGGCGGCCGCCGGGTCAGTCCCGCTTCAAGATGCGCAGGTCCCCCGAGTCGGGGTCGCCGAACAGCACGAACAGCTCGGGGCGGGCCTCGCTGCCGCCGATGGTCCAGTACGTGTCGTGGCCGCAGTCTTCGATGCGTACGACGACGCCGTCGCGCCCCGAAGAATCACCTGTGTCGACGTACGGGTCGTAGCGGCCCTCGGTGTCGAGGAACCAACTCCCCGTCCCGTCGCACCGCGTGAATTCCTTGGTCGTCACGTCTCCGAACTCGGGCTGGGCGGGCAGCGCGGTGAGTTCGGCCCGGCCGCCGGCGCGCAGCCGCAGTACGGCGCCACCGTCGCCCCGCCAGACTCCCGCGAGCTGCTCGGCGGACAGCTTCGGGGGCTCGTACTCCTTGATGAGTCCCGTGGAAAGGCCCACGAGGCCCACGCCGGCAACCAGCACGCACGCTCCGAACGACGCGAGCGCCGAGCGGACCCAGATGCGGTGGCTGCGCGGGGCGCGGCCGGTGGCGCGCTCCCGCCGCCGGACGTACCTGACGCCCAGCGCGGGCACGACACCGGACGCCGCGATGAGCAGGGCGATCGTGCCGGTGGGCGGGACGCCGAGTACGACGGCCACGGCCGCCCAGAGCACACCGAGTACGGCCACGAACGCCAGGTGCCAGGCCTCCTCGGAGCCGCCGACGCGCCGGGTCGCGAGGCGGGCGAGCGTGGCGGCCGGCATGGTGTGCGCGGCCGCGTGCAACAGGCCCAGGACGGCGAGGAGCAGCGGGCCGAAGACGAGCATGCACAGCAGACCGGCGGCGGCGAGTCCACCGCCGGACCCCGCGCCGTGGGCGTCGTCGTCGAACGTCCCGACCCACCAGATCGCGCAGGACACCGCCAGCTGCGCCGCGCAGAGTGCCGCGGCAACGTTCAGTTCGGCGTTCGCCCAGCCCAGCCCTGAGCGCTTGGACCGCCATGTGTCTCCCCACCCCATGAGGCGAAAGATACGTGGGGGGTACGGGGGAGGGACACGGGAGGGGCGGGGCAGGGACACGGGAGGGGCGGGGCAGGGGGCGCGGGGTCGCACCCCTTCCTATCTGACGATCCGTCAGCTTCAATGGTTGATGTGATGGGACACGCAGGGATGGCGGCCGCCGCCGTCCGCTACCTCAGGTCGGCCGGGGCCCCCACCGTCGCGGGGCCCGTCGAGGCATTGCCGCGCCCGGATCTGCGCGCGGTCGGCGACGACGAACGGGCGCCGGTCGATCCGGCCGAGTTCCGCCGCGTGCTGGGGAACTTCGCCACCGGCGTGACCGTGGTGACCGCACCGGCCGGCGACGGCGAAGACATGACGGGCCCGGCCGGTTTCGCCTGCCAGTCCTTCTCCTCCCTCTCCCTCGACCCTCCGCTGGTCTGCTTCATGGTCGGCCGTACGTCGACGACCTGGCCGCGGATCGCACGCGCGGGCGTCTTCTGCGTGAACGTCCTCGGCGCCCACCAGGGCGAACTGTGCCGCGGCTTCGCGGTGAGCGGCGCGGACAAGTTCGCCGGGGTCGTGTACGACGCGGCGCCCGTCTCCGGCTCACCCCGCCTCGCGGACGCCGCGGCCTGGATCGACTGCACGATCCACGCGGTGCACACGGGCGGGGACCACCTGATCGTGGTGGGGCGGGTGAACGCGCTCGGCACCGGGGACGGCGCCGACGACATGACGCCACTGCTGTTCCACAAGGGGCGCTTCATCTAGGACCTGTCCGGACGCCCCTCATCCGGTCGACCAGGCCTGCTTCATCCCGTCGGCCTCGGTCAGGCCAGGGCCGTCGCCATCCGAACCGGTCGCCGCCGGATCACCAGCGCCATCAGCGCCGCCACCGCGCACAATGCGCCCGAGGCGTACCAGACGACGTTGTACGAGCCGAACGTGTCCCGTGCGACGCCGCCGAGGAAGGCGACGAGGGCGGCGCCGACCTGGTGCGAGGCGAGGACCCAGCCGAAGACGATGGCGCTGTCCTCGCCGTACTGCTCGCGGCACAGGGCCAGGGTGGGCGGGACCGTGGCGACCCAGTCGAGGCCGTAGAAGACGATGAAGAAGATCATCGGGGGGTGCACGGTCGAGGCCAGGAGCATCGGAAGGAAGAGCAGCGAGATGCCACGCAGCGCGTAGTACACCGCCAGCAGCCGGCGGGGCTCGAAGCGGTCGGTGAACCAGCCCGAGGCGACCGTGCCGACCACGTCGAAGACGCCGATCACCGCGAGGAGCGAGGCGGCGGCCGTGACGGGCATGCCGTGGTCGTGGGCCGCGGGCACGAAGTGGGTCTGGATCAGGCCGTTCGTGGAGGCGCCACAGATCGCGAACGTCCCCGCCAGCAGCCAGAAGGGGCCGGTACGGACCGCGGAGAGCAGGACGGTCACCGCGCGCCGGGCGGCCCCCTGCACCGGCTCGGGCTTCGGCACGAACTCCTTCGCCCCGTACGGCTTCTGACCCACGTCCGCCGGGTGGTCCCGCAGCAGCAGCCATACGAAGGGAACGACCGCGAGGGCCGCCAGGGCCACCGTCACCGCGGCGGGACGCCAGTCGTGCTCCGTGACGATCCAGGAGAGCAGCGGAAGGAAGATCAGCTGGCCGGAAGCCGAGGCCGCCGTCAGGATGCCCGTCACCAGGCCCTTCCGCTCGGTGAACCAGCGGTTCGTGACCGTCGCCGCGAACGCGAGCGCCATCGAGCCGGAGCCCAGACCGACCAGCAGGCCCCAGCAGAGCAGGAGTTGCCAGGCGGCCGTCATCCACACGGTCAGCCCGGAACCGAGCGCTATCACCGTCAGGGCGACGGCCACCACGCGCCGGATGCCGAAGCGGTCCATCAGCGCGGCCGCGAAGGGCGCCGTCAGTCCGTACAGCGCGAGGTTGATCGAGACCGCCGCGCCGATCGTGCCGCGCGACCAGTGGAACTCCTGGTGCAGCGGATCGATCAGCAGCCCCGGCAGCGAACGGAAGGCCGCCGCACCGATGATCGTCACGAAGGTGACGGCGGCGACGAACCATGCGCGGTGGATACGGGGGCGGCCCGGGACGGAGGGCTCCTGTGTGGGGGTGATGGCATCGGTTGTCTGGGTCACGTCATAGAGCTTCCGGGATCGGGCCCCGGCGAACCACTGGCCCAAGGGACAGCATTCGCTAGGATCGGGCCATGGCCGAACAGCAGGCACCTTCGCACACCGCACCCGCGCAGACGGCGCCCTCGCAGCAGCCACCCGCGCACACGGCACCCGCGCAGACGGCACCCTCGCACACGGCGCCCTCGCAGCAGGCACCCGCACCGGCAGCAGCCTCCCGGCAGCAGGTGCCCTCCAGCCATCGCGTCGTCGTCCTCGCCCTCGACGGGCTGCTGCCCTTCGAGCTGGGCATCCCGCAACGCATCTTCGGCAAGGCACGCGACGCGGACGGACGGCCCCTGTACGACGTCGTCACCTGCTCGGTCCGGCCGCCCGGCCCGGTCGCGACGGACGCCGACTTCGCCGTCCTCGTCGCGAACGGCCCGGAGACGCTGGCCACCGCCGACACCGTCGTCGTCCCCGCCTCGTACGAACTCGGCCCCGTCTACGAGGAAGGCGTGCTCACCCCCGAACTGGCCGCCGCCTTCGCCCACATCCGCCCCGGCACCCGCCTCGTCTCCATCTGCACCGGCGGCTATGTCCTCGCCGCCGCCGGCTGTCTCGACGGCCGCCCGGCCACCACGCACTGGATGCACGCCGAGCACTTCCAGGAGCTCTTCCCCCGGATCAACGTCGACGCCGATGTGCTCTTCATCGACGACGGGGACGTCCTCACCTCCGCCGGTGTCGCGGCCGGTATCGACCTGTGCCTCCATCTCGTACGCCGCGACCACGGCGCCGCCGTCGCCAACGAGGTGGCCCGCCGCACCGTCGTACCACCGCACCGCGACGGCGGCCAGGCGCAGTACATCCAGCGCCCCGTGCCGGACGCGCAGGCGGCCGGCACGACCGCCGCCCGCGCCTGGGCGCTCGGCCGCCTCCACGAGCCGATCCAGCTGCGCGACATGGCCGAGCAGGAGTCCATGTCCGTACGCACCTTCACGCGCCGCTTCCGCGAGGAGGTCGGCGTCAGCCCCGGGCAGTGGCTCACCCAGCAGCGCGTCGAACGGGCCCGGCACCTGCTGGAGTCCAGCGACCTGTCGATCGACCACGTGGCGCGGGACGCCGGCTTCGGCACGGCCCAGTCGATGCGGCAGCACCTACAGGCGGCGCTCGGTGTCACTCCCACTGCATATCGGCGCACGTTCCGGTCCGGGGCCGGCGGGGCTTTCGACAACTCCCTTGTCTCCTCTGGAGGCTGAGCGCTCACCCGCGCTCACCACGCTCGCCGTCCGGCGGCTCTCCCCCAGCGCGCCCACAGCGGTGAGCAGCAGGGTGAGCCCGACTCCGGCCAGGATCGCGGTCGAGGGCGCCACGAAGTGGAGCAGGGCTCCCGCGAGGGAGCCGGTCGCGGCGTAACCCGCGCCCACGGCCGCGTACATCACCGAGTAGCCCGCGGCCAGCGCGCTCGGCGGGAGGATCTCGCGCAGCGACAGGTTGCGGGTGAGCATGGCGCCCGCCTGCAGCACTCCCGCGAGGACGAGCGCCGCCGCCATCCAGGCGAGGGCCGGTATCAGCGCGACCAGCGCCACGCACGCGGACATCGCGCAGAGCAGCAGCACGCTTCGGGTCCGCAGTCGGCCCGGCCAGTCGCGCAGCCCGTACAGGAACGCACCCGCCGCCGAGCCCAGCGACAGTCCCGTGAGCAGCGGGCCCGCCCAGCCGACACCCGTGCCGCGCTGTTCGAGGAGGGCGGGCAGGACGAGTTCGGCGAGGGCGAGGAGGGAGAGACCGGCCGCGCCCGTCACGTACGCCGGCCAGGCCCTCGACAGGATCCGTGCCATCGACTCGCCGTCGCGATCCGCCTCGTCCGCGGCCCAGCCCGCGGGCAGCATCCACAGGCCGGCGACCGACGACGCCATCAGGGCGGCCGCGAGGAGCAGCGGGATCCTGGGGGCGACGCCCAGCGCGAGGCCGGTGACCGCCGCCGGGGTCAGGGACCATATGCCGAACGTCAGCATCGACTCGGCGGACAGGGCCTGGGCCACGGCGCGCTTCGGGACCATGGCGGTGAGCAGAGCGCGCAGGCCGCCGGGAGCGGCGGAGGGGGCGGCGCCGGCGAGGGCGGCGAACGCAGCGAGTATCGCCGGGTGCGCGTGCGGGAACGCGGCCAGGCCCGCGAAGCCGGTGGCGCCTCCCGCCAGGCCCACGGCCAGTTGCGGGCGGGCTCTGTGGGGGCGCATGCGGGTGCCCAGGAAGGGGGCGCCCGCGATTTCACCGATCACGTACGCCGCTGCCAGGGCCGCGCCGAGAGAGTAGCCGCCGGGGCGCTCGCGGGTCAGGAACACCAGGGCCAAGGGGGCCATGGCCACCGGCATGCGGGCGCCGATGGCCACGACGGCCCAGGCCAGGGCCTGTTTGGAGGCGACGTCTCGGTAGGTCATGCGATGACGGTACGGGGCGGGTCCGACAGGGGCCCATGAGATTTCCCGCCCTGTGGACAACTGTCCGCCCCTCGCCGCACCGCACCCACGCTCGGAGCCGGGCCGCCGCTAGAACGTCAGCACCGCCCTCGCCACCCTCCCCTCATGCGCGTCCTGGGCCGCCTTGTCGAATTCCTCCACCGGGTAGGTGGCCGTCACCAGTTCGTCCAGGAGCAGGCGGCCCTCCCGGTACAGGTCCGCGTACAGGGCGATGTCACGCTGTGGGCGCGACGAACCGTAGCGGCAGCCGAGGATCGACTTGTCCAGGTACATGGACGAGACGAGGAAGGACGCCTCGGCCGTCGCCGGCGGGACTCCGAGGAGGACCGCTTGGCCGTGGCGGTTCAGCGAGTCGATGGCCTGGCGGATGAGTTCGATCCGTCCGACGCACTCGAAGGCGTGGTCCGCGCCCAGGGGGAGGATGTCCTTCACGCCCTCCGTCGAGGCCAGGAAGTGCGTCGCGCCGAATTGGCGTGCCACCGACTCCTTCGCCGGGTTGGAGTCGACCGCGACGATCTTCAAGGCGCCCGCGATCCGGGCGCCCTGGATGACGTTGAGGCCGATGCCGCCGGTGCCGATGACCAGGACGCTGTCGCCGTGGTTCACGCGGGCACGGTTCAGGACGGCGCCGACGCCCGTCAGAACGCCGCAGCCGATGAGCGCGGCCGACGTCAGAGGGATGTCCTTCGGGATCCGCACCGCCTGGACCGCCTTCACCAACGTCCGTTCCGCGAAAGCCGAGTTGGAGGCGAACTGGTACAGCGGCCGTCCGTCCCGCGCGAACGGCTGCTGCGGCATTCCGATGGCCTTGCGGCACATCGTCGGCCGTCCCCGGTCGCACTCGGCGCAGGCCCCGCAGTTGGCGAGCGTGGACAGCGACACATGGTCGCCGGGCTCGACATGAGTGACGCCGGCGCCCACCGCCTCCACCACACCCGCGCCCTCATGGCCGAGCACCACGGGAACGGGGAACGGTATGGTCCCGTCCACCACGGAGAGGTCGCTGTGGCACAGCCCGGCCGCGGAGATCGCGACCCGTACCTCCCCCGGCCCCGGATCCCGTATCTCCAGATCGTCCACGACCTGGGTCTGCTTCCCGTCGAAGATCACGCCTCGCATCGCGACTCCCTCAGCCCTTGGGCTCCCTAGGCAGGCCGAGCACGCGCTCGGCGATGATCGTGCGCTGAATCTCGTCCGAACCGCCGTAGATCGTGTCGGCCCGGCTGAACAGGAACAGGTGCTGGAGGGCGTCGAGTTCGTACGGTGCCGTCGCCGACCAGTCCGCCGGGCCCACCGCCGCCCCCGCCCCCCGCACCTGCACCGCCAGCTCACCGAGCCGCCGGTGCCAGCCACCCCACAGCAGCTTCGCCACGCTGGGCGCCCCGGCATCTCCAGGGATTCCGGAACTCCCCAGCGTGCGCAGGGCGTTCCAGCGCATCGTGCGCAGCTCGGCCCACTGGCGTACGAGCCGGTCGCGTACGACGGGATCGGCGACCGCGCCGGTCGCGGCGGCCGTCTTCACCACGCGCCCCAACTCCTCGGCGAAGCCGATCTGTTGGGCCAGCGTCGACACGCCTCGCTCGAAGCCGAGGAGACTCATCGCGACACCCCAGCCATTCCCCTCGCCGCCGACCACGTGCTCGGCACGGGCCGAGGCGCCGTCGAAGAAGACCTCGTTGAACTCGCTCGTGCCGGTCAGCTGGCGGATCGGGCGGACCTCGATGCGGCCCGGCTGGTCCATCGGGACGAGAAGGAAGGACAGGCCGTGGTGGCGGGTGGAGTCCGGTTGCGTACGGGCGAGCACGAAGCACCAGTCCGCCTCGTGGGCGAGGGACGTCCATATCTTCTGGCCGGTGACCCGGTAGGAGCCGGAGTCGCCGTCGCGTACGGCAGCGGTGCGCACGCCCGCCAGGTCCGAGCCGGCTCCCGGCTCGCTGTAGCCCTGGCACCAGAGTTCCTCGCCCCGGGCGACGGGAGGCAGGAAGCGGGCCTTCTGTTCCTGCGTTCCGTGGGCGATGAGGGTTGGCGCCAGGAGGTTCTCGCCGATGTGGCCCGAGCGGGCGGGGGCTTTCGCCCGGGCGTACTCCTCGGCCCAGACGACCTGTTGGGTCAGGCTGCCGCGCCGGTTGCCGTATCCGGACTCGTCCCAGCCGAGGCCGATCCAGCCGTCCCGGCCGAGCTCACGTTCCCAGTCCCGACGGGCGGGGGCACCGGTGAGGTGCGCCTCCAGCCAGGCGCGTGCCTCCCCCCGGAACGTCTCGTCCTCCGGGCCGAATCCGAACTCCACGGTTGCCGCCTCCACGTTGGCCGACTGGATGTCGCTTGCCTGGGTACCCGGGGTTCGGGCCGAGCGAGGGGTGGATCGCGCGGCCCGGCGAAACCCCTAGGCGTTCGGGCGTTCCTTGGAAGCCGCCGCTCGGGCCATCGCCTCCACCCGCTCCAGCAGCGGCATCGGATCCACCCCCACGGTCCCCGGCAGGAAGTCCGCGATCTTCTCGGCGGTCCAGGTGCCCTCGGCGTATCCGGCGCGAAGTTCCCGGGGCTGGGCCCACACCGCGATCTTGGGGCCGGCGATGGTGTACACCTGCCCGGTGATCCGTTCCTCCCGAGCGCGGTCCGACAGCAGGTAGACCACCAGCGCGGCCACATCCTCCGGTTCGCCGATCTCCTTCAGCTCCATGGGGACGTTCGCCGACATGCGCGTCCGCGCGACGGGGGCGACCGCGTTCGCCGTGACCCCGTACTTGTGCAGGCCGAGCGCGGCGCTCCGGACGAGGGAGATGATTCCGCCCTTCGCGGCGCTGTAGTTGGCCTGCGACACCGACCCCTGGTGATTGCCACTGGTGAAACCGATCAGCGTCCCGGAGCCCTGCTTGCGCATCACCGCGGAGGCGGCGCGGAAGAGCGTGAACGTGCCCTTGAGGTGGGTGGCGACCACCGGGTCCCATTCCTGCTCGGACATGTTGAAGAGCATGCGCTCGCGAAGGATGCCGGCCACGCACACCACTCCGTCGATGCGCCCGTACGACGTCAGCGCAGCGTCGACGACCCGCTGCCCGCCCGCCATCGTCGAGATGTCGTCGGCCACCGCGACCGCGTCGCCGCCCGCCGCCTCGATCTCCTTGACGACGGCGTCGGCGACCGAACTCGTCGGCTCCGCGCCCTCGATGGAGACGCCGTAGTCGTTGACCACGACGCGCGCGCCCTCGGCCGCCGCGGCGAGGGCGACGGCACGGCCGATCCCCCGCCCCGCCCCCGTGACGGCGATGACCTTGCCTGCCAAGAAGTTCCCCACGCCCGGCCCCTTCCCGCAGTTTCTGACGGTCCGTTAGATTCAACTCGGATTCTACGACCCGTCAGATACCTGGAGACAAGCCCCCGGGGAGGACTCATGTCACTGCCGGCCGAGTTCCACGAGATCGCCAAGCGAGTCAACAACTGGGGGCGATGGGGGGCCGACGACGAGATCGGGACCCTGAATCTCATCACCGACGACGTCGTACGGGAGGCCGCCGGCTGCGTCCGCAGTGGCCGCCGCGTCCCCCTCGCCCTCCCCCTCCGGCAGGACGGCGTACAGACCGGCATGATCCCGGGGCGCGTCAATCCGCTGCACGCCATGGTGCAGATCAATCAGGAGCTCTTCGGGCCGGGCACCGTGGCCTGCAGCGACGACGCCGTGACCATGGGGCTCCAGGCGGCGACCCACTGGGACGCGCTGACCCATGTCTCACACTCCGGGAAGCTCTACAACGGCCGCCCGGCCGACACGATCACCCCGCACGGCGGCGCCGAATTCAGCGGGATCGACAAGCCGCGGCACATCGTCTCGCGCGGCGTACTGCTCGACGTCGCGCGAGCGCGGGGCAAGGACCGGCTGGACGGCGGGCATGCCGTGACACCCGAAGACCTGGACGCCGCCGAGGAGTTGGCCGGGACACGAGTACGGGCGGGCGACATCGTCCTCGTACGGACCGGGCAGATCCAGGTGTATCTCGCGGGCGACAAGGACGGGTACGGATATCCGTCACCCGGGCTGTCCGTCCGTACCCCGGAGTGGTTCCACGCGCGCGATGTCGCGGCGGTCGCGAACGACACCCTCACCTTCGAGATCTTTCCGCCCGAGATCGAGGACCTCTGGCTGCCCGTGCACGCGCTCGACCTGGTCGAGATGGGGATGCTGCAGGGCCAGAACTGGAATCTCGAAGGGTTGTCCACAGCCTGTGGAAAAGAAGGGCGCTACACCTTCCTGCTGTCGGCGATGCCCGAACCCTTCGTAGGCGGCACGGGCACACCGGTGGCGCCGGTCGCCCTGCTGTAGAAGCCCTGCCGCACAAGCCCGCGCAAGAGGAGAGCGCCCAAAAGCCCACCCGGGGCAGGGGGCACGGGACAAGCCCGTCCAGGAGAGGGTCGGCTGGCGGCGCGTCACTGCTCGCCCCGAGCACGGCACCGCGCGCCGCCATCCGGCTCCGGCGTACCCGCCCTGCTCCTCCTGGCCCTGTAGGAGCCGACGCCGAATCGCGACCCACACTCGCCGAGGGCTCCCGTCACCGAAACCCTCGCCGTCCCCTCGCGGCGAATCGCTGAACACAAGCGTGATCAAACGGACACGTCACGTCAACACCCGTTCGGGGAATTATCAGTTTACGTCCCATTTATGACAGCGCGTACAGAAGCACTCCCCGGCGCATTCAGCCACAACCGAGGTTCTGTTCACGAGGTTCGTGCATACATGCGCGAACCCGTGCGCCCACCACAGAATCTGCGGCCTAGACCGCCTCGTACGCGAAGTCCTCGTACGCCGGATACGCGGTCTGCCCCAAAGCTTCGGGCGCACAGCGGTCCACCTCGCACCAGATGCGCTTGCCGGCGCCTTCAGGGTTCCAGCCCCAGCGGTCCGCGAGGCCGTCCACGAGTTCCAGGCCGCGGCCATTGGTCTCGTCGCCCTCGGCGTGCCGGGGGCACGGGGGCCGGGCGCTGGAGTCGGCCACTTCCAGGCGGACGGTGGCGGCCTCGGCCCCGCCCGGCAGGGACAGCCGCAGCACAGCCGGACAGCCGGTGTGCACCACGGCGTTGGTGACGAGTTCGGAGACGAGCAGGATCAGTGTCTCGGCGAGCGGTTCGTCGGCCCCTATCCCGGACCCGGCCAGCCGCGAACGGGCCCACCTCCGGGCTCGCCCCACCTCTGCCGGGTCGGGCCGGATCTCCAGCTGCACTTGAAGCACCTGCACCGCTCACACCATCCGAACCGGCGGACACATCGCCTCGCGCCTCACAAGGGCCACGATCGTAGCCATTTTCTGCATGGCCAGAACAAGGATCACGGAACGTGATTCCCTTGCGAGACAGCATGGTTGACGTACAGTCACCCCAACAAGCGCTTCGGGCATATTCCAGCGCGAAGGAGTACGCGTGCGGCATACTGTGCGACGCTCGCCACGGGGAGTCGAACAGGCAGGCACGGGGGCCCGTCCTGCCTCGCGAGCGGCACGCAACGCCGGGTCCGGCGCCGCCTCAGGGGCAACACCGGGATGGCTCAGCCTCAGAACCACTCGCATCCCACACAAGGTACCCGAGCCCGGCGCCGACTCCAGGCCGTGACAAGTCACGCCTAGGACACAACCCGGTATCAACGCTCTGTAATTCCGGTATGCCACGATCCGCGACATTCGTGCGAGCCCTTCTCGCGTCGTGCCTGCACAGAGCCCCTTCAGTCCGCTCCGGCCAAGAGATCGTCCGCCAACATGCCCTCACTCTGTGTTACTCCACCCGCACGCTGCGTCCGTACCCATGCCCTCTTGAGATACAGATGGACGTCGGACTCCCAGGTGAAGCCCATGCCGCCGTGCACCTGGAGGCAGTCGCGGGCGCCGCGCACGGCGGCCTCGTCGGCGAGCAGCCGGGCCGCGGCGACATCCGTCGGGTCGGCGGTCACGGCGGCCGCGTAGACGGCCGCGCGCGCCACCTCCACGCGCACCAGCATCTGCGCGCACAGGTGCTTGATCGCCTGGAAGGCCCCGATCGGCTGCCCGAACTGCTCCCGCGTCCGGGCGTGTTGCACCGCCAGCTCGCAGGTGCGGGCGGCGCCGCCGAGCTGTTCGGCGGCGGTGAGAAGCGAGGTGAGGAGTGCGGCGTCGGGGTCGGCCCCCAGGGATACGCCGGGCGCAGGCACCCGGTGCAGCGGCGTCAGCGGATCGACCGACCGCAGCGGCTCGGCGCCGGTCGCGTCCCCTCGTACGACATCGGCCTCGGCCAGCCACTCCACCAGCACCCCGTCGACGGCGGCCACCACGGTCTCGCCGGTGGCCGCCCCGTCCACCGTGCCGGCCGCGAGGTACGTCGCGATCAGCGGGCCGGACAGCAGCACCCGCCCCGCCTCCTCGAAGGCCAGCACCGCTTCCGGCAGTCCGAGTCCGACCCCGCCGTCCGCCTCCGGCAGCCGCAGTGCGAAGAGCCCCGCCTCCCCGAGCTCGCGCCACAGCGACCGGTCGAGCCCCGGCGGCCCGTCGTCCGCACCGGCCCGCAGTCGCTCCCGGCCGAAGCGCGCGGTCAGCAGCTCACGCACACCCGCCTTCAACGCCCGTTGATCATCCGTGAGTTGGAAGTCCACTTCGGAGAGCTCACCGCCCCTTGGGAAGGCCCAGGATCCGCTCGGCCACGATGTTCTGCTGGATCTGCGAGGTACCGGCCGCGATGGTGTACGACAGTGACGAGAGCCGGTCCAAAGTCCACTCCCGCCCGAGGTCGAGCGCCTCGGGACCGAGGACCTCGGCGGCCGCGTCGTACAGCTCCTGGCGCGTGTGCGAGTACCGCAGCTTGAAGACCGAGCCGCCGACTCCGGGCACTCCCCCGGTCCGCTGCGACTCGCTGACGTTCCACTGCGTGAGCCGCCACAGGGCGCGGAACTCGGCGTTCAGCCGGCCGAGCCGACGGCGCAGCGCGGGATCGTCCCAGCGGCCGTTCTTTCGCGCCTCGCGGGCGAGTTCGCCCAGCACGCGCCGACAGGCGACGACCTCTCCGACGAAGGCGGTACCGCGCTCGTACGACAGCGTCACCATGGTCACCCGCCAGCCGTCGTTCTCGGCGCCGACGCGGTGGGCGACCGGGATGCGCACCTCGTCGAGGAAGACCTCGGCGAACTCGGCGGAGCCCGCGAGCGTGCGCAGCGGCCGGACGGTGATCCCGGGCGCGTCCATGGGCATGGCGAGCCACGAGATGCCGCGGTGCCTGGGGGCGGTGGCGTCGGTGCGGACCAGCAGCTCGCACCAGTCCGCGACCTCCGCGTGGGAAGTCCAGATCTTGGACCCGCTCACCACGTAGTCGTCGCCGTCCCGCCACGCGCGCGTGCGCAGCGCCGCGAGGTCCGAGCCGGCGTCCGGCTCGCTGAAGCCCTGGCACCAGACCTCCTCGCCGCGCAGCACGGGCGGCAGCCAGCGCGCCCGCTGTTCGGCACTCCCTTCGGAGGCGATGGTCGGCCCGGCGTGCAGCAGCCCGACGAAATTGGCCCCTACATAGGGAGCACCCGCCTTTTCCGTCTCCTCCAGGTAGATGAGGTGCTGCGTCGGGGTGGCGCCCCGACCGCCCGCGTCGACGGGCCAGTGCAGGCCCGCGTACCCGGCGTCGTACAGCATCCGCTGCCAGCCGAGGTCGTAGGTCCGTCTGCCCGGCCAGTCGTCGGGGGACGGCTTCGGGGGCAGCGAGGGGAGCACCTTGGCGAGCCACTCGCGCAGCCGTGCGCGGAACTCCTCCTCTTCCGGGGTGTACGCCAGGTCCACTACAGGCCCCTGTCCACTAGAGGTCCAGTTCCAGCATCCGGATCGCGTTGCCGCGCATCAGCTTGTGGATCGTCTCGTCGTCGAGGCCCTTCACATGGTCGAGGGCGACCTCCTTGGTGTGCGGGAAGGTCGAGTCGACGTGCGGGTAGTCGGTTTCGAAGGTCGCGTTGTCGCGCCCCACCACGTCCAGGGACGCGACGCCGTGCTTGTCGCGGAAGAAGCAGCAGAAGATCTGCCGGTAGTAGTACGTCGACGGGGGTTCGGGGATCAGGTCGCGGACCCCGCCCCAGGCGCGGTGCTCCTGCCAGACGTCGTCGGCGCGCTCCAGGGCGTACGGGATCCAGCCCATCTGCCCCTCGGAGTAGGCGAGTTTGAGGCGCGGAAACTTCACGAGGACCCCGCTGAACAGGAAGTCCATCATCGAGGCCATCGCGTTGTTGAAGGACAGCGACGCCTGGACGGCGGGGGGCGCGTCCGGGGAGGCGGCGGGCATCTGGCTGCTGCTCCCGATGTGCATGTTCACGACCGTGCCCGTCTCCTGGCAGATCGCGAAGAAGGGGTCCCAGTAGCCGGAGTGGATGGAAGGCAGTCCCAGGTAGGTGGGGATCTCCGAGAAGGTCACGGCCTTCACGCCACGGGCCGCGTTGCGCCGGATCTCGGCGACCGCGAGGTCGATGTCCCACAGCGGGATCAGGCACAGCGGGATCAGCCGGCCACCGCTGTCGCCACACCACTCCTCGACCATCCAGTCGTTGTACGCGCGCACGCAGGCCAGGGCCACTTCCTTGTCGTGCGCCTCGGCGAACGTCTGCCCGCAGAAGCGGGGGAAGGTGGGGAAGCAGAGGCTGGCCTCGACATGGTTGAGGTCCATGTCCCTGAGGCGCTCGGCGGGGTCCCAGCAGCCGCGTCGCATCTCCGCGCGCGTGATGCCCTCCAGGGTCATCTCGTCGCGGTCGAAGCCCACGGCTGCGATGTTGCGCTTGTACGGGAACTTGAGGTCCTCGTAGATCCACCAGTCGGTCGGCGGCCCCTCCGGGTCCATCGTGATCTGGTACTTGCCGCCGACGTAGGCGAGTTCGCCGATTCCGGCGGTGAGGGGCTGCGGCCCGCGCTCGCGGTACTTCTGCGGCAGCCAGGTCTCGAAGAGGTGCGCGGGCTCGATCACATGGTCGTCGACGCTGATGATGCGGGGCAGTTCGGTCATGGTTCCCCTCCGCCTGGCGTACGTTTCTGATGACCCGTCAGATTCATCTGCACAAGCAGGCTAGCCCCGCACCTATGGACCGACAAGGCAGCGAGCCCTACGCTCTGCCCACGATCTGACAGTCCGTCAGTTACAGGGGGTCGAAGTGAACGACACCGCACACACCCTGAGTTTCGCGCGCACGCTCTGGGAACTGGTCGCGCGCCGCGCCGACCTCACCCCCGACCGACCCGTCCTCCTCCAGGACGACCGCTCCCTGAGCTTCGGCGCACTGCGCGACCGCGCCGAACGGGTCGCGGCGGGCCTGTACGACATGGGCGTACGACCCGGCACGGTGGTCGCCTGGCAGCTGCCCACCCGGATCGAGACCGCGCTGCTGTCCTTCGCGCTGGCCCGCCTCGGCGCCGTGCAGTCCCCGGTGATCCCCTTCTACCGCGACCGCGAGGTCGGCTTCGCGCTACGGGAGTCCAAGGCGGAGTACTTCGCCGTACCGGGCGAGTGGCGCGGCTTCGACCACACGGCGATGGCGCGTCGGCTCGGCGCGAGGGGCGTGTTCGAGGCGTACGACACGCTGCCGGACGGCGATCCCGCCGTGCTCCCCGCTCCGCCCGCCGACGGCACCTCCGTCCGCTGGATCTACTGGACCTCGGGGACCACCTCCGACCCCAAGGGCGTACTGCACACGGACCGTTCGCTGATCGCGGGCGGCTCGTGCCTGGCGCACGCGCTGCACCTGACGGCCGACGACGTGGGCTCGATGGCCTTCCCGTACGCGCACATCGCCGGGCCCGACTACACGGTGATGCTGCTGCTGTACGGCTTCCCGGCGGTGATGTTCGAGCACTTCGCGCTGCCGGCCGCCCTGGAGGGCTATCGCAAGCACGCGGTGACGGTGGCGGGCGGCTCGACGGCCTTCTACTCGATGTTCCTCGCCGAACAGCGCAAGCAGCCGGGCGAGCCGGTCATCGCGACTCTGCGGCTCCTGGCGGGTGGCGGGGCGCCGAAGCCGCCGGAGGTCTACCACTGCGTCGTACGGGAGATGGGTGTGCAGCTCACCCACGGGTACGGGATGACCGAGGTCCCGATGATCACGATGGGGTCGCCGGACGACACGGTCGAGAACCTGGCGACGACGGAGGGCAGGCCCCCGGAAGGCATGAGCATACGGATCGTGGACGCGGACGGGGCGTCGCAGCCGTACGGCGTCGACGGCGAAGTACGGCTGCGCGGGGAGGCCGTCTGTCAGGGGTACCTGGATCCGGCGCAGACGGCGGAGGCCTTCGACGTGGACGGGTTCCTGATCACGGGGGACGTCGGGCATCTGACGGAGAGCGGGCACCTCGTCCTCACCGGCCGCCTGAAGGACATCATCATCCGCAAGGGCGAGAACATCTCGGCCAAGGAGATCGAAGACCTGCTGCACCGGCACCCGGACGTCGGGGATGCGGCCGTGATCGGACTGCCCGACGCCGAGCGCGGGGAGCGGGTCTGCGCGGTGGTCGAACAGCCGCCGGGGAGCGATGAGTTGACCCTGTCGGCGATCACGTCGTATCTGCGCGCCGAAGGGCTGTCCGTGCACAAGCTGCCGGAGCAGCTGGAGGTGGTGGACGCCCTTCCGCGGAACGACACCCTGCGCAAGGTGCTCAAGTACCGGCTCAGGGAGCGCTATTCACAGTGATTCACTCGGGCACCGTGAAGTAGTGATTCACTCGGGCACCGTGAAGTAGCGGGCGAACGCGCTCACGATCTCCGCCTCGCCGATCCGGCCGTCGGAGTCCGTATCGAGGGCGGCGGCCGCGACGGCGGCGATCTCGTCGCGCACACCGAGGGCCCTCAGGACACGCTCGGTCTCCTCGACCGTGGCCGCGCCGTCCCCGTCGGTGTCCGCGACGGCGAGGGCGGCATGCAGGAAGGGGCGGGCGATCTCGGCGAACCGCTCGGGGTTGTCGCGCAGCCGCTTCACCGCGCCGCTCACGAACTCCTCGCGGGTGATCCGCTGATCGCCGTCCCGGTCCGCTATCCCGGCCATGCCCTGCCAGAACGCCTCGGCGCCGACATACAGGGCCTGCCCCTTGTCCGACCGGGCCGTCGTACCGAACTCGGCGAGGACCGCCTTGGTCGCGGCGTTGAAGTCCTCCCGGTCGATGTAGCCATTGCCGTCCTGGTCGAAGCCGGCGAACCGCGCGGCAATCCTGCGCTCGTACTCGGTGTTGACCATGGTGTGTTCGGACCGCCTCACATCTCAGCCGGTCTCTCCGCCGGACTGGGGGTTCATCTGGCACGGAGCGTACGACGCCGCGGCCGTCGCGGGAGCGGGAAAACGACGGTTGTACCAAGACTGCGGGAATTCTGGGACAACTGTGTGGCGATGTGTCGCGGGGCGTGTGGGAGACGTCACGCCGAGAGGGGGCTCGACTCGTCGGCGACGGCCGTGGGGACGTCCGGGTACACGTCGAAGAGGCGGCGGACGCCGAGGGCCGCGAGGACACGATTGACGTGGGAGCCGTCGAGCGCGCCCTGGGCGGGCAGGATCAGCCGCAGCCGACCCTGGCACGAGCGGATGAGCCGACGGGTGGCGATGAGCACGCCGACACCGCTGGAATCGCAGAAGAGGACCTCGGAGAGGTCGAGGACGAGGCTGTGGCGTCCGTCGGCCACCGCGTCATGCACTCGCTGGCGCAGCACCGGGGACGTCACGAGATCCAGCTCGCCCGACACCCGCAGCACGGCCCACCCGCCCTCTTCGCCGTCGGTCATTTTGAGCGTCACCGCTACGCCTCTCGCTCGCCTCACCCACCGGAAACGGAAGCAGTCCCTACGCTTCCCTCCAGCGCGGCTGCCCCGCCGTCGTTCCATGAAACACCGGTCCGCGAACGAAGAAACGTCGGTCCACGGTCGAAATTGTGTAGCGAGCGATCTGTTTCGGACTCGTACGGTCTGATTCGATCGGATTCGATGGGGAAGACGATGGGCTTCTACCATCTACGGCCTGTCCGGGGGCGCGCAATGACGTAAAGGGGCGTGCGCTGTCAGACGTGCCGACTACATTCGAGGCAGTAGTGCGCACAGGCTGTACAGCACCACAGAGGCCGAGCACAGGGACAGGCGCCGGGCACGACCAGGGGTGAGGGGGCCGCATGGCGAAGAAGGACGCACCGCCCCGCTGGGACCGCAGGATGCAGCAGCGGCTCGCACGCGGAGAGGCGGCCGCGCTCGGTGAGCTCTACGACCGGTTCGCGTCGCTCGTGCACGGCCTCGCCCACCGCGTGCTCGGGGACGAGCGGGCCGCCGACGGCATCACCCGCGAGGTGTTCGCCCACATCTGGGAGAACGCCGACGCCTACGACCCCAAGCAGGGCCCGATGCGTTCCTGGGTCGCCACGCTGACCCACCGCCTCGCCGTACAGCGGCTGCGCGCGACCGAGACCGCCGCGCTCGCCCGTGGCGGTCACGGCACCACCGAGGAGCTGGAACGGAAGGTGCGCAGCGCGTCCGTCGCCGCCCGTGCGGACTACATCGTCACGTCCATGCCCGCCCCGCTGCGCGCCGCCCTGGAGCTCGCCTACTTCCAGCGCCGTGACTACCGTCAGGCCGCCGCCGACCTCGGCGTCACCGAGGACGAGGCCCGCCGCCGGCTCCGCCTCGGCCTCCAGCTCCTGTCCACCGCCCACGACGCCGGCCCCGCCGGCGCACCGCCCGAATACGGGGGTGCGCGGTGAACGGAGGAGCGGACCGGTTCGTGGCGCTCGGAGAGCGCGACGGGTATGAGGAGCAGGGGCATGAAGGGTACGAGGAGGACGGGTACGAAGAGGACGGGTACGAGAAGGACGGGTACGAGAAGGACGGTGCGTACGAGGGGCAGGCGGGCGCCGGGGATGGCGGCGTAGAGCCGGAGGAGGTCTCGGCCGACGGAGGCGAAGGGTCCCAGGGACCTGGAGGTCCCCAGGGACCCCGGGGACCGGAGGGGCCGGGCGGGTCCGACCAGGGCAACGGTGAGGAGCCGGGGAAGCCGCCGCGGATACCGCCGCCGCGTTCCTCCGTAGAGGACACCGGGCGGCCTCTGCCCGAGCCGGCCGCCGCTCCGGCGCCGACGCCGACGCCGCTCGTCCTCGAACACCGGGTGCTGAAGTCACTGCTCGGCGCGTGGGCGCTGGCCGCCTGCTCGGCCGAGGAGACCGCGGCCGTCGAGGAGCACCTCGGGGACTGCGGGTCCTGCGCGGACGAGGCGCTGCGGCTGCGCGGGGCGGTCGGGCTGCTGCACCCGCCCGAGAGCCTCGACCTCGACCCGACGCTGCGCACCCGGGTGCTGGAGGGCTGCCTCGACCGGCGCCCGCCCAGGATTCCGGTTCCCGAGTGGGCGGCTCCGTACGACGCGGAGACCGCACGTCTCGACGCCCTGCTGCAGGACATAGGCGGTGCCGAGTGGCACGCGCCCGTGCGGCTGCGCTGGTTCGACGGCGCCACGCCCGTGAGCCGTCGTACGACGGTCGCGGGAGTCATCGCGCATCTGCTCAGCGTCGACGGGCTGGTCGCCCTCGCGCTGGGCCTGGATGACCCGCTCGGCCCGACCGGCCCGGCCTCCGAGGACCCGACCCCCGAGGGGCGCACCGAGGCGTACTGGCGCGGCTCGCACTTCCCGCCCACCCGGTCCGTGCGCGGGCCCTGGCGGGAGCAGAGCCACAACCTGGTGCGTACGGTGTCGTTCGCGGGTGGCGGTTCCGGCCGGCTGACCGTGCCGTACGGCGGCTTCGAACTGCCGCTGCGCGACTCGATGCTGGACCGGGCCTTCGAGTGCTGGGTCCACGCAGGGGACATCGCGGACGCGGTGGACTATCCCTACGAGCCGCCGGCGCCGCGGCATCTCCACCGGATGATCGACCTCGCGGCGCGGATGCTGCCGGGGTCGCTGGCCGCCCGCCGACGAGCTGGGCTCTCCACCGCGCCGACCCGGCACCTTGTGGCGGCGGGCGCGCCGGGA
This sequence comes from Streptomyces albiflavescens, assembly GCF_014645835.1. Taxonomy (GTDB): domain Bacteria; phylum Actinomycetota; class Actinomycetes; order Streptomycetales; family Streptomycetaceae; genus Streptomyces; species Streptomyces albiflavescens. Next base: position 271,004 of record NZ_BMMM01000004.1, on the reverse strand, counting down.
CGGAGCCTGCGGCTCGAGATCGAGGGTTCCGGGGGCGGCGACTGGCTGATCCCGCTCGACTCCCCCGGTACGGCGGGCTCCGCCGATCGCGAGGTGGCGCACGTCGCGCTGGACGGGGTGGAGTTCTGCCGACTGGCGGCCGGGCATGTGTCGCCCGAGGAGGCGGCCGCCGGGCAGGACGGGGACCGCGAGGCGATCAGCGAGGTGCTGTTCGCGGCGGCGTCGTTGAGCCGGATGTAGGTTCTCGCTCCCGCGCCCCCTGACGCTTCCCGCACCGGCGTCGCGGACCGGCCGGCGTGGCCGACCGCTGCGGCAGATCCGTGAGCACACGGTGCGGACGGGTGGGCGGCAGATCCGTGAGCGCACGGTGCGGACGGGTGGGCGACAGATCCGTGAGCACACGGTGCGGCCGGGTGGGCGACTTGATCAGGCAGACGGTGGCAGACAGGCAGCACGTCGAAGCTCCGGGCGGTGCAGGCGACTTGAGCGGTCGCCCGCACCAACCAGAGTTCGTCGCGTACGGACCGGGCCAACCGGACGTCGCCTCACCCGCTCACGGTTTTGGATCCGTGCTCCTGCCCGGATGCCGCCCGGCGCCGTGTCCTGCGGCCTGACCGAGATCGCGCTGGTCATGGGCGACGCCAGTCCCGTAAGGGGTGTCGGCCCGGACGATCGTCCAGGGGCGCATCAGGTCGTCGTCTTCGTGTTCGAGAAGGTGGCAGTGGTGGATGTACGTCGCCGGGAGCTTGGCGCCGCTGCCCGGAATCGACGCGATCTCATCCGTCGGCGGGATGAACTCCTGGATGATGATCCTGGTCACCATCTGCGCGGGGGCCTTGACCGTGTCCTTGTAGGACAGCGCTTCGTCCGGGTCCGGCGGGATCGGTGGGCCGGTGAAGTAGTTGGCCAGCACCGGGTAGTCCTCCGGTTTGCGGCCACCGTAGACCCACTTGTCGTATTGCTTCTGGTAGGCGGCCGCGTCGATCGGCTGCCTGTTCAACACCTGGAAGTTGACGAGGTGGACATGCATCGGGTGGGCGTCGTGGTTGGGATTGATGTACTCCCAGATCTCGGTCGAGCCCTCTTTGATGAAGTCCTGGGACGGCTCCATGAACGGCATCGCGTTGAACGTCATCGTCCTGAAGAGCTGGTGCTGGTACACGACCCATTCCCGCCGGCGGGTGTGCGGTTTCGGCTTGATGGGCGGGACCGCCTGCAGCTTGAGCTTCTCGGGCGGCGTCGACCTGTCCCCACCTCCGGACGGTGGCTTGGTGACCTTGAATCGCATGATGTCCGCGATTTCCGGTCCGCAGCCGGGGATGCCGGGGGAGTGAACCTGCGTTCCCGGGTAGTTCGTCAATGTGACGTGCTTGTTCACGGGAATCTTGCTGAAGTCGACGATCAGGTCGTACCGCTCGGCCGGACCGATCAGGAAGTCCAGCATCTGCAACGGAGCGCGGAAGCCGCCGTCCGTGCCGATCAGCCAGAACGGCAGCTGGGGCTGGAGAAGTACGTCTCTGGGAACGTCGAACCTCAGCCGCCAGAAGCGCTCGTTCGAAGCGTTGAGAATGCGCAGGCGGTAGCGTCGCTGTTCGACCTCCAGGAAAGGATATGCCTTCCCGTTGACGACCGGGGTGTCCTCGCCTTCCCTGTTGGTCATGGTGTAGGCGAGCGAGCCGTCCGCGTTGAAGGTCCGGTCCTGCAGGATGAGGGGGACCTCGAATTCGCCTCGCGGCAGACCGAGCCGCTCGTCGGCGGGGTCACGAACGAAGTAGAGGCCGGCGAGGCCCGCATAGACGTTGATGGCGCTCATCCCCATGGCGTGATCGTGATACCAGAGCATGCACGAATGGTCATGGTTGGTGTAGCCGTAGATCGCTTCGTTGGGCTTGGCCCGGCCCGGGTCCAGGGTGGTGTAGCCCTCGGCATGGAAGCCCTCCGGACTGAACGACTGCATCGGCAGGCCGTCGGACTGTGGTGCTGTGTAACCGCCGTGCTGGTGCACGACGTTCCACACGTCGATGTCCGCGGGAAAGGGCTGGACGGACTTGTAGGGAGGCGGAGGGATCGGGGTCAGCTCCGGGTCCGGCTTGCGAATCAGGTCGATCACGTGCTGGAACATGTGGGTGGTCGGCAGCTCGTTGCGCCACTTGACGACCGTCGGGTGGTCCCTGGTCGTGTTCAAGGTCGGCCCGAGATAGCCCATGCCGATCGGCTTGTGGGGATCGTTCGGGTTCGCGGCCCAGTAACCCCACACCGGTGAGGGCCCGAGATCTCGGTGGAACTGCCACGTGCCCTGACGCATCGTGAACTCGTAGTAGTCGGCGCCCGGATAGACGGAACGATCCGGGATGGCCGCCATCGGCCTGGGCAGCGGGTCGACGAACCTCTTCAGCGGAGGGGTGTTCGGCGTCCCTGCCGGGTCCTCACACCCTGCCGGCGGGTGCGCCGTCGCCGCATACGTCCGCGCTCCCAGAACACCCTGTGGAAGCATGGCCGCAGCCCCCAGGCCACCGGCCATGAGGAATTTCCTTCGCTCAATCATCGTCTCCAGCCTTCCCTCGCCTCACGTAACGCCCAAGGGATACAGGGCTGGTTCGGAACACTGCCGCTCGCGACGCCGCGGAGATCCATCAGAAACCCCCTAGTGGCGGCAGCCACTGACGGGATCGACCGACCCGCGTGTGCGGGTCCGGGGCGGCAGGCGGCCAAGGGCAGCGGGGCGGCAGGCAGGCAGTCAAGCGGGGCAGCGGGGGCGAAACGCACCCCGCACCCTCCTACGCGAACACCACCGTGCGGCGGCCGTTCAGCAGGATGCGACGCTCCGCGTGCCACTTCACCGCCCGCGCCAGCGCCTGGCACTCCACGTCGCGCCCGATGGCGACCAGCTGATCGGGAGTCACATCGTGAGCGACCCGCTCGACCTCCTGCTCGATGATCGGCCCCTCGTCGAGGTCGGCCGTCACATAGTGCGCGGTGGCGCCGATGAGTTTCACACCCCGGGCGTGCGCCTGGTGATACGGCTTCGCGCCCTTGAAGCTCGGCAGGAAGGAGTGGTGGATGTTGATGATCCGGCCGCTGAGCTGCTTGCACAGGTCGTCCGACAGCACCTGCATATAGCGGGCGAGGACGACGAGTTCGACGTTCTCGCCGCGAACCAGCTCCAACAGCTGCGCCTCGGCCTCCGCCTTCGTCTCCTTCGTCACCGGGATGTGGTGGAAGGGGATGTCGTACGAAGCCACGAGCTCGGCGAAATCGGTGTGATTGGAGACCACGGCGGCGATCTCGACCGGCAGCGCGCCGATCCGCGCGCGGAAGAGCAGGTCGTTCAGACAGTGGCCGAACTTGCTGACCATGAGGACGACCCGCATCCGGTCCTCGACCCGGTGGATCTGCCAGTCCATGCGGAAGGAGTCACCGACCGCCGCGAAGCTCGCGCGCAGCTTCTCCACGGTCACCGGCGCCTCCGCCGAGAAGTGGACCCGCATGAAGAACAGTCCCGTGTCGTGGTCGCCGAACTGCTGACTGTCCTCGATGTTGCAGCCGGTCATGAAGAGGTAGCTCGACACGGCGTGCACGATGCCCGGCTTGTCCGGGCACGAGATGGTCAGGACGTACTGCTCGGCGGCGGGCGCGGCCCCGCGGACGGACTCCTCATTCATGCAGGACAGGGTCCCATACCAGGCGCGCGGGGCGGGCGACCGTCCCGCCACGCGGACGCCCTGGGGGCTCGCCCGAGAGCCGCCACGCGGACGCCCTCGGCGATCACCCGAGAGCCGCTACGCCGACCGCGTCAGGATCCGCAGTACTTCGAGCGTCCGCGGCGGAGCGTCGGGATCCTCCCCGTCGCTCGCCGCCAGGCGCACGTGTGCGTCACGGGCGGCGCGGACGGCCTCCGGCCAGGCCTGGTGGTCCAGGTATGCGGAGACGGGCGCGTCGGGCCCGACCTGGTGCATGATCCGCAGGACGCGCAGCACGGCGGTGTCGACGAGGGCCGCCTCCTGGGAGTCCCGGAAGATCGTGCCGACGTACTTCTCGGCGGACCAGTTGTCCAGCCAGGTGTCCTCGACCAGGCGGTACACGGCGTCGGTGACGTCCCCGTACCCGTCGACACCGGCGAGCCAGACGTCACGTTGGAAGGCGGGGTCGGAGAGCATGTGCAGCGCGGAGCGCACATTGCTGCGCCAGCGCCACCACGGCATGTCGTTCAGTGGCATGCCGCCCATGGTGGATGAGCGACGGCCGCGACGGGAAGAGTTCTCCGAACCTTGCACGGTCACCGATCGTACGTTCCCTGTGAAAAACAGATCATCCACCCCCGCAATTCACCTCTACGTCACCCATCGTTGACCGCGGGTCACTCCTGGGTTGGCGATGTGACGGAATCGTGCTTGTCCATGACCGGCAGGCGACGCACTCGCACCAGCTCACCCATCCTCCCCCGGCCCGTCAAGGCCACGTTGCTGTCCGCGGGCGCGCTGGCCGCGTGTGCGTCGATCGCCGTCGGATGCGGGGTCGTCCCTGGTGCCACGGGGGGCTCCGGGGGCGACCCCGTCACCGTCATGACCTGGGCGCCCGAGAAGACGGCCGCGACGAACAAACCCGGCATGCCCGCGATGGCCAAGGCGTACGCCCGCTGGGTCAACAGCCACGGCGGCATCAACGGTCACAAGCTCAAGGTCCTCACCTGCAACGACCACAACGACTTCGTGGACGCCGCGAAGTGTGCCCAGCGCGCGGTCGACGAGAACGTCGTCGCGGTCGTCGGCTCCTACAGCCAGCACGGCCGGACATTCCTCGCCCCGCTGGAAAGCGCCGGCATCCCCTACATCGGCGGCTACGGCGTCACCGACGACGAGTTCACCAGCCCGCTCTCCTACCCCGTGAACGGTGGCGAACCCGCGCTGCTGGCCGGCCTCGGCGAACAGCTCGGAAAGGACTGCGGCCCGGTCGCGCTCGTCCGCCCCGACACCACCGCGGGCGACGAGCTCCCCGGCCTGCTCAACTCCGGCCTGAAGTCGGAGGGCCACACGTCCGCCGCGGACCAGCGGGCCGCCGACGACGCGACCGAATACTCGCGGCAGACCCAGCAGGCGCTCGAGCGCGCGACCAGCGACCCGCTCAAGCGGGGCTGTGTGGTGCCCGCGCTCGGCGACCGCACCGACACCTTCATGGACTCCTTCCGGCGCGACCGCGAGGACTACGCGAAGGTGCGCACGGGCACCGTCCTCGGCAGCATCGACCAGTCGGTGATCGACGCCACCGGCGGCAAGTCGAGCCCGTACGAGGGCTCGGACGTCACCGGCTGGTACCCGAACTCGAACGACCCGCGCTGGGACGCGATGCGCAAGGTGATCAAGGAGCAGGCCTTCGGCGACAACCGGATCGACCCCGCGGACGCCGGAGTGCAGACCACCTGGATCGCGTACACCGTGCTGAAGGCGGCCATCGAATCGCTCGGCGCCGACGAGGTGTCCGCGCACGCGATCCGGCGCACCCTCGACGACGGCCTCAAGGTGACCACGGGCGGGCTCACCCCGACGCTCAGCTGGCGCTTCGAGGACCTGATTGCCGCCGTCGACTTCCCGCGCCTGGTCAACGCCGACGTGACCTTCCAGGTCGTACGCCAGGGTCAGCTGGTGTCGGCACGGCGCGGGTTCGTCAATGTGTCGAAGACCCTGGAGAACGCGGACTGAGGGACGCCGGGCTTCTCGGAGTGCCCGAGGAGCCCGGCGACGGTTCAGAGCTGGGTCCGCGACCGCTGCGTCAGTCCGTACTTGGAGGCGATGGCGTTCCAGAGCTTGGCGGCCTTCTCCTTCTCCGTGGACGCCGTGCCGCTGGCCTGGTCGCCGGCCTGACGCTGCGGGGTGGTGCGGGCGTGGCCCTTCCTGCAGCCCTTCCTGCCGTCGACCTGGTCGGCCCAGGCCGCGTAGTGGTTGTCGGCCGACGCGGAGGCCTTCCAGCCGTTGGTGAGCGCGGTGGTCAGCTGGGCGTGATTGGGCAGCTTGTCGACGGGAAGGGCGGCGAGCCGGGTGACCAGTTCGCCGCGCTGCTTGGCCGCGTCACGTAGGTCACTGGCCGCCTTGCCCAGGTTGTCGCACGTCTTCACGTCCGCCACGGCGTTGATCACCGAGTCGCGGCTGCTGCTGCTGTCCGCCAGGAGCTTGTCCAGCTCGACGGCCTGCGCCTTGGCCGGGTCGGCGGCCGGCGAGGCCGCAGTGGTGGGGGCCGTGGCCGACACGGTCTTGCTGCCGTCGCTCTTGCTGTCGGACCCGTCGCCGCCGCTGAGCAGCGCTCCGGCGCCGATGCCGAGAACAGCGATACCGATACCGACGGCCGCGATCAGCGGGACGCGCGAGCCGCTGCGGCCACCGCGTCCGCCGCCACCGTCGCCGTCGGACCCACCGCCACGCCGTGCGGCGGCCCGGCCTCCCGGCGCGCCGGGGGCGTGCGCCCCGTAGGGAGCCTGAGCACCGTACGCGGCTTGCGCACCGCCGTACGGGTCCTGCGCCGACGGGTCGAAGCGCGGCATCTGCTGCGTCGAGGCGGGCCCTTCCGGCTCGCTGCGGAACAGGCTGTCGAACTCCGCGGGGGGCTGCCGGTCCTCCGGCCCGCCCGGGCGTATGCCGTACGGCGCCGCACTCGGCTGCGCGGGCACGGGGGCGATGAACTGCGTGGCCTCGGCGTCCGGGTGCGCCACGGCGGGCAGCGGCCCGGCTCCGGGGCCGCCCTGCGGCGCCTGCCCGAGGAACTGCGTCGCGTCGGCGGGCACCTCGGGCGGCAGCGCACCCGGGCCGACCAGCGGGATGTACTGGGTGGCGCCCTCATCGGCCGGGGCGGGGACGGGCGGTATGAACTGCGTCGCACCGTCATCGGCGGCCGGCGGCAGCGGCGCGGGCGGCAGGGAGGGCGAGGAACCGGAGGTTCCATACGCGTCCGGCGCCTGAGGAAGAGCGTTCCCGGGGTCCGAGGGGTGCGCGGCCTGCTGGCCCTGCCGGCCCTGGGCCGCGTACCCGCCGTATCCGGCGCCCGCGTGCGCGCCCTGCGCCTCCGGCGCGAAACCGCCCTGCGCGCCGTACGACGGCGCCTGGGCGCCCTCGGGCGGCAGCGGACCGGCACCGGGCGCCGGCTGCGGCGCGAAGCTCTGCTGCTGATAGTCGCCCGCGCCCGGCTGCTGCTGCGCCGCCCAGCCCTGGGAGGCCTCGGGGGTGCCCCAGTCCGGGGCGGGAGCGGTGGACTGGGGCTGCTCGGCGGCCCCCCACGGCTGGGCCCCGTTCACCTGCGCTCCCCAGCCCTGGTCGGGCTGCGGGGCGGGGGCGGCCGGCTGCTCAGGGCCCCACGGCTGGCCCCAGGCCTGGCCGCCGGCCGGGCTCGTACGGTCGCCTGTTGTACCCGGCAGCAGCGGCTCGCCGCCGTCGGAGGGCAGCACGATGCCTTCGCGCGCGGGCTGCGCCGAGGGCTCATCGCCCTGTCCACTCTGCGTCACCGGGACTCCTACTAATGGGGGACCTTCGGAATCGTCGGCTCACGCTACCGGGTCCCGACAACCAGGTGCCACGCAGCACAGGACGTGACCTCCGCCCCCTGTGACAGGGGTAACAAAAACGTCCCCCGGGGCGCTGTATATGCCTCCTCCCCCTCCCGGCGCCCGCGTTTGCCCGGCGTTCACACCTGCGCGTGTCGTATGTTCACGCCCGCGCGCGGACCTTCTTCCACGCCCTCTCGCACCCGTGCGCTCAGGCGGCCGCCTGCAACTCCATGCGCGCCCCGAACTCCCGCACCACCGGCTCGTCCCGGTACGGCTCCAGCCGCTGCTGGAAGTCGTCGAGGTACTCGGCGCCCCGGTTGGAGCGGAGGGTGCCCAGCAGCTCCACCGCGCGCAGGCCCGTGTGGCAGGCCTGTTCCACCTCGCGCTGCTGGACCTGCGCCGTGGCGAGCAGCACGAAACCGATCGCCCGGCGGCGGGCCCGCGACTCGGGGTGCCCGGCGAGGGACTCCTCCGCGCACCGTGCGGCGGCCTCCGACTGGCCCAGGTCCCGGTGGCAGTGCGCCAACTCGTCGGCCAGATAGGCCTCGTCGAAGTGCGCGATCCACGTCGGGTCATCCCCGGACGCCGGGTCGGCCGACTCCAGGGCGGTGACGGCGCGCCCGGACGCCACCTGGGCGGCACGCGCGTCGCCCAGCAGCGCGTGCCCGCGCGCCTCCGCGGCGTAGAACATCGACTCCGCACGCGGTGTCACCCGCCCGCGCGCCCCCTCCTGCGCCGCGCGCGCCAACTGCGCGATCTCGCGCGGGTTGCCGAGCTGGGCCGCCAGGTGGCTCATCGACGCGGCCAGCACGTATCCGCCGTACCCGCGGTCCCCGGCCGCCTGCGCGAGCCGCAGCGCCTGGATGTAGTACCGCTGGGCGAGCCCCGGCTGGCCGGTGTCGATGGCCATGTAGCCGGCGAGTTCCGTCAGTCGCGAGACCGCGGCGAACAGTTCGCGCCCGACCGCCTCCCGGTAGGAGCCCGCGAGCAGCCCGGAGACCACGCTGTTGAGGTAGTGCACGACGACCGGGCGCACATGGCCGCTGCCGTACTGGTGGTCCAGGTCGACCAGCGCCTGGGTCATCGCGCGGACCGCCGCCACGTCCGAGAGCCCGACGCGCGGACCCGCCGAGCGCGCCACCTGGGAGTCCGGCGCGGAGATCAGCCAGTCGCGGCTCGGCTCGACGAGCGCGGAGGCGGCGACGGAGGAGCCGGAGAGGAAGTCCCTGCGGCCTACGTCGCTGCGCCACAGCTCGCAGACCTGCTCGATGGCCCCCAGCACGGTCGGCGAGAACTGGAGACCGACGCCGGACGCGAGGTTCTTGCCGTTGGCCATCCCGATCTCGTCGATCGTGACCGTACGGCCCAGCTTGCGGCCGAGCGCCTCGGCGATGATCGCCGGAGCCCGTCCGCGTGGCTGCTGCCCACGCAGCCAGCGCGCCACGGACGTCTTGTCGTAGCGCAGATCGAGACCGTGCTCCGCGCCGCACATGTTGACCCGGCGAGCCAGCCCGGCGTTCGAGCAGCCCGCTTCCTGAATGAGCGCCTGCAACCGTTCGTTCGGCTGCCTGGCGACGAGAGGCCTTGCGGCCATGGCGTACCCCCTGTGGCTGCGGTGCCTGCCCACGCACCGAGTTGACGTGTCTTCACCGGCCGACCGCACCGAAAGAAGTTGGCCATGAAGATCAATGCCCCGCCGACATACCGAAAATGCGAGACATATGAGGATTGCCGGGGTAAAGGCGGCTGCCCGACCCCTCCCCTGGTTACCCACACCCCGCTGCCGTTGCGCATGCGCGCCCCCACACGTGCATCCATGCGCCCCACGTACGGAATTGATGCTCCTCCCCCGCGCGCGTGTCCCCCGTAACCCGAGGTGGACCCGGGAGTTGAGTTCAGCGTGGAAAAGACCATCGCAGGCACCGAGACCGCACAGATCCCCAAGCAGCGCGGCGAACCGCTGCAGGAAACCGCCGTGCGCTATGCCGAGGAGCGCCACTGGGACGTGTTCCCGGGCACCTGGCTGGAAGCCGTCGACGGGGTGCAGCACTGCTCCTGCGGCGAGCCCGCGTGCGCCGCGCCCGGCGCGCATCCAGCGCGCGAGGACTGGGTGACGCAGGCGACAGGCAGTGCGACCGTCGCGCGGCGGATGTGGTCGAAGCAGCCGGCGGCGTCGATTCTGCTGCCCACGGGTCGGACGTTCGATGCGATCGATGTGCCCGAGACGGCCGGGTTCCTCGCTCTTGCCCGGATGGAGCGGATGGAGCTGACCCTCGGTCCGGTGACCTGCACGCCGGACGGCCGCATGCATTTCTTCGTGCTGCCGGGCGCCGCCACGAAGGTTCCCGATCTGGTACGGAAGTTGGGGTGGCCGCCGGCCGCCCTCGATCTGGTCGCCCTCGGGGAGGGGGCGTATGTGGCGGCGCCCCCCACGCGGTACGGGTCCCGGGGCGCCGTTCAGTGGGCCTGCCGGCCGACGCCCGCGAATCGCTGGCTTCCGGACGCGGAGGAGTTGATCTCACCGCTCGCCTATGCGTGCGGGCGGGATCGGTAGCCGCAGCGGTCCGTCCTGCCCGGCCCGGTCCTTTGGGGGGGCGCGGTGGGTCCGTGGTTGCTCACACGGTTCCCCGCGCCCCTGAAAGCAGGGCGCTCCCCCTTAGGGTGCTTGCATGACCGAGGGAGCTGGGGAAGCTGTGCCCGCCGTACGTGTGCGCGGGCTGTGGAAGCGGTTCGGGGAGCAGGTCGCCGTCGCCGGGATCGATCTGGAGCTGCCCGCGGGCCGGTTCATCGGGCTCGTCGGTCCGAACGGAGCCGGGAAGACCACCACCCTCTCGATGGTGACCGGGCTGCTCAGGCCCGACCAGGGCACCGTCGAGGTCGTCGGCCACGACGTGTGGCGCGACCCGGTGCAGGTGAAGGCCCGCATCGGCGTGCTGCCCGAGGGACTGCGGCTCTTCGAGCGGCTCTCCGGGCGCGAACTCCTCGCTTACACCGGCCGGTTGCGCGGTCTGCACGGCGCCGAGGTCGACAAGCGCGCCACCCAGCTCCTCGACGTCCTCGACCTCGCGGGCGCCCAGCACAAACTCGTCGTCGACTACTCCACCGGCATGCGCAAGAAGATCGGCCTGGCCTGCGCCCTCCTCCACAACCCCGAAGTCCTCTTCCTCGACGAGCCGTTCGAGGGTGTCGACCCGGTCTCCGCGCAGACCATCCGCGGCGTCCTGGAGCGGTACACCGGTTCGGGCGCCACGGTCGTCTTCTCCTCCCACGTGATGGAGCTGGTCGAGTCGCTGTGCGACTGGGTCGCCGTCATGGCCGCGGGGCGCATCCGCGCACACGGTCCGCTCGCGGAGGTGCGCGGCGGCGCGCCCTCCCTCCAGCAGGCCTTCCTCGAGCTGGTCGGCGCGCACGGCCGCACCGCCGGGGCCGATCTCGACTGGCTGGGCGGTGGGGCCGCGCGATGAGCAGCAACGCCGGTGTCTCCGCCGTGTCGATCACCCCCGTGGTCGTACGGCTGAAGCTGTCGCTCCTGCGCAACGGGTTGCGGCAGTCCGCCGGACGGCGGGCCGCGTACGTCACCTCCGTCGTCCTCGTCCTGCTCTTCGCCGCCCTCCAGCTGCTCGGCCTGATCGCGCTGCGCGGCAACGCGCACGCCACCGCCGTCGCCGTGCTGCTCGTCGCGGTCCTGGCGCTCGGCTGGGCCGTGATGCCGCTGTTCTTCCCCAGCGGCGACGAGACGCTCGACCCCACGCGGCTGGTGATGCTGCCGCTGCGCCCGCGTCCGCTCGTACGGGCGCTGCTCGCGGCCTCGCTGGTCGGCATCGGGCCGGTCTTCACCCTGTGCCTGCTCATCGGTTCCGTGATCTCCGTGGCACACGGCGCGGCGGCGTACGTCACCGCCGTGGTCGCCGTCGTCGTGGCCCTGCTCGTCTGCGTGGCCCTCGCACGGGCCGTCGCGGCCGCCAACATCCGGCTGCTGTCCAGCCGCAAGGGCCGCGATCTGGCGGTGCTCAGCGGCCTGGTGATCGCGATCGGCGCACAACTGGTCAACTTCGGCGCGCAGCGGCTCGGTTCGGCGGGCGGCCTGTCGAAGCTCGACCCCGTGGCGGACGTACTGCGGTGGCTGCCGCCCGCCTCGGCGATCGGTGCGGTGGACTCGGTCAGCGAGGGGTCGTACGGAGTGGGCATCGCCCAACTCGTCCTCGCTGTGGCCACGTTGGTCGGTCTGCTGGCGCTGTGGTCCCGTCATCTGACCCGGCTGATGACCTCGCCTGACGGGTCCACCGTGCAGGCGGCCGAGCCCGCCGCGCGGGAGCGGGGCTCCTCGGGGCTCGGCCGGCTGCTGCCCTCGGGCCGCACCGGCACGGTCATGGAGCGCAGCCTGCGCTATGTGTGGCGCGACCCGAAGACCAAGGCGGCGTGGGTGACATCGCTGGCCATCGGCCTGATCGTGCCGGTCTTCAACGCGCTCCAGGGCACCGGCTCGATCTACTTCGCGTGCTTCGCGGCGGGGATGCTCGGGATCCAGATGTACAACCAGTTCGGGCAGGACACGTCCGCGTTCTGGATCGTCGCGATGACGATCTCGTCCACCCGGGACGCATACGTCGAACTCCGTGGGCGCGCGCTGGCACTCCTGGTGATCACCCTGCCGTACGCGACCCTCGTGACCGTCCTGACGACCGCGATGCTCGGCGACTGGCCCAAGCTGCCCGAGGTGCTCGGCCTCTCCTTCGCGCTGCTCGGCGCGATGCTGGCCACCGGCGCGTGGTCCTCGGCCCGCTTCCCGTACTCGATCCCCCAGGAGGGCTACAAGAACGTCGCCCCCGGCCAGACCGGCCTCGCCTGGATCTCCATCTTCGGCGGCATGGTCTCAGCGGCCCTGCTCGCCGCCCCCGTCATCGCTCTCACCATCTGGGGGAACGTCACGGCGGACGGCGACGAGTGGACCTGGCTGCTGCTGCCACTGGGCGCCGGGTACGGGGCCCTGATCACGGTGCTGGGGCTACGGCTGGCGGCGCCGCGGACGGCACGACGGCTGCCGGAGATCCTGGCGGCGGTCAGCAAAGGGTGAGGTCGCGTCACCGCGGGCAATCGCGCCGCTGGGCGGCACCGCTGCCCCGCTCACCCCGCGGGCAGTCATGCCGCTGGAGCGGCACCCGTCCTGCAGAGGGTGGCACCCCGTGAGCGCGGGCTCACCGTCCCACCCCCTACGGCGCCTCCGGCGCCGGGCTTCGCGGGTACCCCCTACGACAACCCCCGAGCACCGGACCCCCCACAAGCAGCGCTCAGCTCCCCGTAAGGACCCCGTCCAGAAACGGCTCGATCGCCGCGCGCCAGGCCTCCGGCTGGTCGTAGTGCACAAGGTGCCCCGCATCGGCCACCTCCGCATACTGCCCGTTCGGCAGCACCCGGACCATCTCCTGCGACTCGGCCCGCCCCAGCTCCCCGTCCAGCCCTCGCACGACGAGCGCGGGGCACCGCACCTGGGCGAGCTCCTCCCAGTGCGCGTCGTACACCCAGGTCTGCCGGGACTTGAGCATCTGCTCGGTCTCGAAGACCGGACGCCATCCGTCCGCAGACTCGTGCATCACCTCGGCGTAGAACTCCCCCCGGGACGGATTCGGCCGCTCCACCCAGGGATCGTCCTCACCGAACCACTTCCGTACGTCGGCGATCGTGGCGAAGGGCACCGGCCAGGCCTTGAACCAGTCCTCCCACTCGCGCTGCGACGCGGCCCCTAACGCCGACGCCCGCATGTCGCAGATGATCAGTCCGTGCACGAGATCGGGTCGCTTCGCGGCGAGCTGCCAGGCGGTCAGCGCACCCATGGCATGGCCGATGAGAACGGCGGGAGCGAGGCCGAGCTGCTCGAGTGCGGCCTCGGCGTCCTCGACGTACGCCTCGCGGGTGTACTCCGCCTCCGGCGGCTTGTCGCTCTGGCCGTGGCCGCGCTGGTCGACGGCGATGGCACGATGTCGCTCGGAGAGCCAGCGGGCGGTGGACGCCCAGTGCGAGGCGCGGCCCATCAGGCCGTGCAGTAACAGGACTCCGGGGGCTCCCGAGGCCGCCTCGCCGGTCCTGGAGGGATCCGCCTTCGGAGGATCGGCGAACTCCCACGCAGCGAGGCGTACGCCGCCTGCTCCCGTCACGTCGATGCGACGCACCATCGGTAATGGCACCCCCCTAGCTCGCTCGGACCGGCTCGCTCCCGCTCGAACCGGCCGGTCCACTCGTACCGCTTCCTACCGCTGTCGTACCGCTGCTCCTGCTACTGGTGCTGCTCTACGTGTACCCCTTCTGCACCGCCACGTTATCGAATGAGGTTTCGAAAATGGCCTTCCTGGCGGCAACACCCCTCATTCGAGTGACCATGATCGGGGATTGACCGCCGCCGCCGAGGGGAGATCTTCAGCGGGAGGCGGACCGCTCGGGGATACCGGTCCGAGGGGAATGACCCTGAGAGCTCGGGGCTCCGGGTCAGCACAGGGGAGGACAGGCCCCGGCGCCGGATGGCGCCGGGGCCCTCTCCACATCTACGGCACATCCTCCCCGCCCCCTCCCCGACCGCGCACCATCGCTCTCGGACACGGTCAAGAGCCCTCAGGTCATATGCCTCACGCGACAGCCTCGCACGCAAACGGTCCCGGCGCTGCGATTCCACACACTGAATCTTGGTTTCAGTGAGGTCGCGGAATCAACACAACTTGCTCTGGCGTCGCGGGAGTTGACATGCACCCGGTCGCGTGGGCGAGCTTGCGCGGCGGGCGCTCGGAGCCGGCGTGGAAGCCGACGGCGTGCGCCCGGGTACCGATCGCGGGGACGGCGAATGCCGGCCCCCACGGCCGGCGCCCGGGAGCTGCCCCTCGCGGGTACCGGTGCCGGGTGCCGATCACACGGGGAGCGGCGCCCGGCGATGATCAGGTGCCGGCGCCCGACGACCCCTCGCCGCCGGTGCTAGCGCTTGGCGACGAATACATGGGAGGCAACGTCCGCCTCCAGCTCCGCGGCCTCGCCGCCACTGCCCACGAGGACCCCGCCCGCCGATTCGGTCACGCTCACCACGGAGCCGGGCTGCACGCCCGCCCGCCGCAGCGTGTACATCAGCTGCGCGTCCGTCTGGATCGGCTCACCGATACGCCGTACGACCACGGTCTTGCCGTCGTGCCCCGGGTCGAGCTCGGCCAGCGACACCATGCCCTCGTCCAGGAACGGGTCGGCGCCGTCCTTCTCGCCCAGCTCCTCCAGGCCCGGGATCGGATTCCCGTACGGCGACTCGGTCGGGTGGCGCAGCAGCTCGAGGACCCGCCGCTCGACGGCCTCGCTCATCACGTGCTCCCAGCGACACGCCTCGGCGTGCACCTGCTCCCACTCCAGACCGATCACGTCGACGAGCAGGCACTCCGCGAGGCGGTGCTTGCGCATGACACGCGTGGCCAGCCGCCGTCCCTCCTCGGTGAGCTCCAGGTGCCGGTCGCTGGCGACCGCCACCAGGCCGTCGCGCTCCATCCGCGCCACCGTCTGGCTGACCGTCGGGCCGCTCTGGTCGAGCCGCTCCGCGATCCGGGCGCGCATGGGGACCACGCCTTCCTCCTCCAGCTCGAGGATGGTGCGGAGATACATCTCCGTGGTGTCGATCAGTCCGGACATTCGTGCCCCTCGATTAGCTCTGCCGGAGACTCGATGGCTCACCGGCGTGTGCGCTGGCCCTGAACCCAATTCTGACGCATACCACTGACAACCGTGCCTCGCCGTGAAAACCACGCGGCTGCGAGTGCCCCTGCGGCTGTACGGGCCCGGGGCCCGGCCGGGGCGGATGTGGCGGGGCGCCCCGAGCCCAGTGTCGCCCCCGCGGGCCGTATTGACAGGGCACTGGTCCAGACCGCAACGTGATCCGCGACACGACGCCCACCCGACGCCGACGAGACTTCTAAGGGGCTTCGCCGATGAGCGACAGCATGCTGGCCGGGCAGTTCTTCGACGCCGCCATCGGCCTGCTGCAGCGGGTCCGGGACGAGGACGCCGGGGACATCGAGGCGGCCGGAACCCTGATCGCCGACACCGTCGCCGACGGCGGACGCCTCTTCGCCTTCGGCGCCGGACACTCCTCGCTCGCCGCGCAGGACATCGTCTACCGCGCCGGCGGCCTCGCCCTGATGAACCTGCTCGCCGTACCGGGTGTCGTCGGCGTCGACGTCATGCCCGCGACGCTCGGCTCCGCCCTGGAGCGCGTCGACGGCCTCGCGAGCGCCGTCCTGGACTCCAGCCCGCTCCGCTCCGGCGACGTACTTGTGATCATCTCGCTCTCCGGCCGCAACGCGCTCCCCGTCGAGATGGCCGTGAACGCCCGCGCGCTGGGGGTGAAGGTCATCGGCGTCACCTCGGTGGCGTACGCCACCGAGACGAAGTCCCGGCATGTCTCGGGGACGTATCTGAAGGACCACTGCGACATCGTCCTCGACTCGAAGATCGCGGTCGGCGACGCGGAACTCACCCTCGACGCGATCGAGGCCCCCTTCGCCCCCGCCTCCACCGTCGTCACGACGGCCCTCCTCCAGGCCGTCATGGCCACGGCCGCCGGCGCCCTCGCCCACCGTGGCATCGAGCCACCCCTCCTCCGCTCGGGCAACGTGGACGGCGGACACGAGTGGAACAGCCGCGTGATGACGGAATACGGGGACCGAATCTTCTACCGCCGCTGAGCCGCCGTCTTCCAGCGCCGCCGAGCCGCCCTTCGGTCGGCGTATCTGTGGGCAGGCGTGCTGTGAGCAGGCGTGCTGTGAGCAGGCGTGCTGTGAGCGGCGGCGGCCCGCCTGGAGCGGTCGTATGCCGTGGCCATGCGTGTCGCCGCCAGGGGCGGCACCCGCCCCACAAAGAGCCCCAGTCCCGGCCCCCGGCAACCGCGTCACCCGAGCCCCAGCACGCCCTCCAGGTCCAGCGCCATGGCGATCCGTACGGCCACGTCCTCCGCGTAGGTCGCGTCCGCCCGCTCGAACTGGCTGCGCCCCGGCCCCCGCAGGAACGTCACGACCCCCAGCGTCCGCCCCCGGCTCCGCAGCACCGCGCACAGCGCGTGCACCGAGTCCGGCGGCCACTGCCGCGCCACCGCCCAGTCACGCGCCTGCTCGGCAGCGGCGGCTCCCGCGCTGGCCCGTACGGACCCGGCGCGCTCCACGCACTGCAAGGCGGGATGTCCCTCCGCGTACCGGACCGGCAGCCCCGCCTTCCCGGTGAGCACACTCGGCCCCGGCGCGCCGGAGGGCGTGGCGGCGGCCCGTACGAGCCGCACGGGCCCCTCACCGTCCCAGGCCGAACCCCCCGCCACGCGGTCGATCAGCGCGTGGTCGGCGAAACCGGCGAGCGCGAAGTCGAGGTGGACGGTGGCGACCTCCGCCGGGTCCTCGCACTCGGCCGCAGCCCGCGCCGCCCGGTGCAGCTGATTGGCCCGGAAGCGCAGCAGCGCCGCCTCCTGCTCGGTCTGCTTGGCCTCGGTCACGTCCTGGAAGAGCCACCCGACACCCAGCGGTACGGGCTCCTCCGCGAGCGGCGAGGCGAGCCGCAGGAACCCACTGCGCCAGCACCGCCGCTTCTCGCCCTCCGCCGTCCGCACACTCACCCACATCTCGGCGGGCGCGGGCGGCGCGCCTTCCGCGAGCACATGCGTGAGCGCGCTCTCCAGCTCCTCCACGCCCTGGGAGAGCAGGTCCCCGAGAGGCCGCCCGAGCACCGAGGTACGCCCGGTGCCCAGAGCCCGCGCCGCATGCGCATTGACGACGGCAGGCCGCAGGTCGGCGTCGACGAGCACCACACCCCAGCTGGCGTCCTCGAACAACGCCTCGCTCAGCGCGATGGACCGCTCGAGATCGATCTGTGCGTGCACCTCGCTGAAGGCGCAGTACACCCCCGCGGGCTTTCCGTCCGGGCCCCGCACGGCGGCGGACTGGGTCCGTACGAGCACCCGCCCCCCGTCCTTGGTCAGCAGGGCGAACTCGTGCACCTGCCGCCCAGGGGACTGCATGACGGACAGCAGCCGCTCCTCGACCTCCTCGGCGTCCGCGGTCCGCACGGCCCACCCGGCGAACCCCTGCCGCCCCACGGCCTCGGCCGCGGTCCACCCCAGAATCCGCTCGGCCTCCCGATTCCAGTGGGTCACGACCCCCTCGGCATCGAAGGCACACAGCGCCGCGTCCATCCCGTCCAGCAGCGCGGCAAGCAGATCCGAACCATCCCGCTCGGGCTCATCCGGCCCCAGCTCATCGGTGGTCCCACTACGCCGGGAAGCACTCACCTGGACCCCCTGCAGGCTGCGTCCGCACGTACGACGCGACAGTTCGCTCACTCGTCATCATTCAACTCGAACGTGACCCAGCCCACACCTCGTTCCCCAAAGATTGGACGAAATCGTTGTACGCCGGATTTCCACCCCGCCCGCCCCACGAACCACGCCCCAGGACACCCCCACCACTCGCCCGCCTGCCCCTGGACGCCCAGCTCACCGCACTCCGCACGACGCTCTCCCGCAACGAGGTGCTCCTGGCCGTCCTCGAACGCACCGCCGCCCTGGCCCTGCCCCACTGGTACGTGACCGCCGGCTGCCTGTTCCAGACCGTCTGGAACGTCGTCACGGACCGACCCCCGACCCACGGCATCAAGGACTACGACGTCTTCTACTACGACGACACCGACCTCTCCTGGGAGGCCGAGGACGCCGCAATCCGCGGCGGCCGCGAGGCCTACGGCGATCTTCCCGCCGACGTCGAGATACGCAACGAGGCCCGAGTCCACCTCTGGTACGCGGACAAGTTCGGCGTCCCCTGCCCACCCCACGACTCCGTCGAGTCCGCCATCGACTCCTTCGCGTCGACGACGTGCTGTCTGGGGGTGCGGCTGGAGCCCGACGGGCGGTGGCGGGTCTATGCGCCGCATGGGCTGGCCGACGTGTTCAACCTCGTGGTCCGACCGAATCCGGTGCTCGCACCGCGGGAGGTGTACGAGGCGAAGGCAGGACGGTGGGCGCGGGAGTGGCCTGAGCTGAGGGTGCTGGAGTGGCCGAAATAGCAGCCGCACCGACTGGACGTTCGACATCTTGGATCAATTCGCACGGATGAGTGCATTCGGATGGGGTTGGCCGTCCAGCGGGCCCTGATCGCTAGCGTGGCTGGCGCACACGAGAAGGGAGGCCACTCGCTCCCCGACCGCACTCCGTACTGCGGACAACCTGAGTGGCCAGCCCAAGTCATCACGATCCGCAAGATCAGGGAGGTGCCCTCGACGACTACGTTTCCTGCAGGCGAGCAGACCCACCGGGCTGTGCTTCCTCAGCAGCCCGCTCTGGAATCCGTGGGAGCAGACACCCCTGGGAGCAGGGACGAAACGGCTCACGGACACGCCGCCACCGCGCGGGGCACCGGCAGGAAACATGGGCGAGGGGAGACCGACGGGAACGGCACCGGACCCCGTCGGCGTCACGCCGAAAGCATCGCCGCGGCGGTGGGGACGGCAGAGAACGGGAGCGGTGACTCTCCCACACACGAACGCACGTAGGCGGGTGGCATCGGCGCATCCAGGGTCTTCGTCCTCTCCAAGGACGGGCAGCCGCTCATGCCCTGCCACCCCGCCCGTGCCCGCGAACTACTCCACAAGGGCCGAGCCGTGGTCGTCCGGCAGGTCCCCTTCACCATCCGCCTGAAGGACCGCCCGCTCGCCGAGTCAGAGGTCGACGGCGTGCAGTTGCGCATCGATCCCGGCTCGAAGGGCACAGGCCTCTCCCTCACCGACGAGAAGAAGGAGACCGATGAGCACGGCACCGCTGTCACCGTCCGACGCGGCCTGGTCTCGGTCGAACTCCAGCACCGCGGCGATCAGATCCACCTGTGCATGCAGCAACGCGCCGGTTACCGCCGCAGACGCCGGTCTGCCAACTGCCGCTATCGAGCTTCCCGCTCGGACAACCGAACCCGCCCCGGAGCCTGGCTGCCGCCCTCTTTGCGCCACCGCGTCGACACCACCGTCTCCCGCGCCACCCGTCTGTGCCGCTACGCACCCGTCACGGAGATCCACGTAGAACGCGTCGCCTTCGACACCCACTCCATGAGCGCAGGTAGAGACCTGACCGAGGCCGAATACCAGCAGGGCACGCTCGCCGGGACAGAAGCCCGCGCCTACCTCCACGCCAGGTGGAACCGCGCCTGCGCCTACTGCGACGCCACCGACGTCCCCCTGAACATCGACCACCTCAGGCCCCGCAGTCGCGGCGGCTCGAACCGCATCTCGAACCTCGTCCTCGCCTGTGTGGCTTGCAACCAGGCCAAGGGCAGCACCTCCGTACACGTCTTCCTGGCCCACCAACCGGACCGTCTCTCGAAGATCCTTCGACAAGCCAAGACGCCCCTCCATGACGCCGCCGCCATGAACGCGACCCGCTGGCGACTCACCGAGGCACTGAGTGCCCTCGGCAAACCCGTTCACGCATGGTCAGGCGGCCGCACGAAGTGGAACCGCACCGCCATGGGACTGGACAAGACCCACACCTTGGACGCCCTCTGCGTCGGACGCCTGGATCACGAGACCGGCGACACGATCACCCGACTGCCGAAGCAGATCCTCATCGCCAAGGCGACCGGGCGCGGCTCGTACACCCGCACCACTCCGGACCGGTTCGGGTTCCCTCGTCTCCGGCGGGTCCGCGCAAAGCAGCACTTCGGATACGTCACCGGGGATCTTGTACGCGCCACCATCCCCACCGGCAAATGGGCAGGCACCTGGACTGGACGCGTCTCCGTCCGAGCCCGGGGGCAGCACAGCCTCGCGACGCCGGAAGGCCGGATCAACGTCTCTCACTGGAACCTGCGGCTCTTGCAGCGCGGCGACGGGTACGGGTACAGCGCTCAGCCAGAGTCCGTAGCGTCACCGTCTCGAAAAATCGGTTGAGCCGTGTCCAATCGGTTCCTAAAGTGTGGCCCACGCCGAAAGGAGGTGATCGGGTACATGTATGAATCCCGGACACGCGAGGTGGCTGCGGGCTAGCGGCCCGTCACCACATCCAGTGCGGTGCCGGACCAGCGCGTGAACCGTGCGTGCAGCCGGCCCCAATCCCAAGCAGTCACCCGACCCGCGAGCTCGCCGGTACGTCCGGCCGGCTTCTCCGCCGTGAGGCGGGGAGACCCGAGCTCGCGGGTCGTCTGCGTTTCAGGTGCGGTGTGAGGTGGGGCACAGGAGCAACGGGCGCCCCGCAGTACTCTGGGGCCATGCTTCCGATGCTCGTTCGACGCCGTCACGTGGACTTCGTGCGCGTCACGAGCATGGGCTGTCGGCGTTCTGCCTGACCCAGCCCCCTTGTGCGCTTCTCGCGCCGTTTCTCTCTTCCACTTGGCACCCGTGGTCCCGCCCCACCCTTGGCGGCTGCCCGGGCCCCGTACACCTGCGGACGCGACTCATGACGACGAACACGTCTTCTCAGCACCAGCAGCCACACCAGTACCAGCAGCTTCCGATCATTGATCTCTCCGCGGCCGACCGCGGTCCCCAGGCCCGTGCACTGCTGCACACGCAGTTGCACAGCGCCGCGCACGACGTGGGGTTCTTCCAGCTCGTCGGGCACGGTGTGACAGAGGCCGAGACCGGCGCTCTGCTTCGTGCCATGCATCGGTTCTTCGCGCTTCCCGAAGCCGATCGGCTCGCGATCGACAACGTGAACTCGCCGCATTTCCGGGGGTATACGCGTACGGGCGACGAGCTGACGGGAGGGAGCCGGGACTGGCGGGACCAGCTCGACATAGGGGCTGAACGGGCGGCTCGGACACCCGGGCCGGGTGAGCCCGCGTACTGGTGGCTGGAGGGGCCGAACCAGTGGCCGGACGCCCTGCCGGAGCTGCGGGTCGCCGCGCTGGCCTGGATCGACCGGCTCAGTGCCGTCGCGGCGCGGCTGCTGCGTGAGCTGCTCGTCGCCATCGGCGCGCCCGGCGACTTCTACGAGCCGGTCTTCGGGCAGCGGGCTCATCCGCATCTGAAGCTGGTGCGGTACCCGGGGAGTGCGGGTGACGGCGGCGATCAGGGGGTCGGCGCGCACAAGGACTACGGGTTTCTGACGCTGCTGCTGCAGGACCAGGTGGGTGGGCTCCAGGTGCAGCGGGAGGACGGGCTGTTCCACGATGTGCCGCCGCTGCCGGGGGCCTTCGTCGTCAATCTGGGTGAGCTGCTGGAAGTGGCCACCAACGGGTATCTGATCGCCACCAACCACCGGGTGGTCAGTCCGGCCGGAGCCACCGAGCGGTTCTCCGTGCCGTTCTTCTACAACCCGCGGCTCGACGCGCGGATCGAGCCGTTGCCCTTCCCTCACGCGTCCGCCGCGCCCGGGGTGACGACGGATCCGGCGAATCCGCTCTTCGCCGAGTACGGCAGGAATGAGCTGAAGGGCAAACTGCGGGCGCATCCGCTGGTCGCCGCCCGTCATCACGCGGAGCTGCTCACGCCCGCGTGATGACCGGCGTACGGCGAGGACCTCTCTCCTCGGCGCCACGAGGTCCTCGGCGCCACGAGGTCCTCGGTGCGACCTGCTTCCCTGTGCGACCGATCCTCAGTGCGCGATGTCCTCGTAGCCCTCGATTTCCTGGGGGCTGCGCGAGCCGGGGCCCACGTAGCGCGCGGAGGGGCGGACGAGGCGGCCCGTGCGCTTCTGTTCCAGGATGTGCGCCGACCAGCCCGCGGTGCGGGCGCAGGTGAACATCGACGTGAACATATGGGCCGGGACCTCGGCGAAGTCGAGGACGATGGCGGCCCAGAACTCGACGTTCGTCGCCAGGACGCGGTCCGGGCGGCGGGCGTGGAGTTCGGCGAGCGCGGCCTGCTCCAGGGCTTCGGCGATCTCGAAGCGGGGGGCACCGAGATCGCGGGCGGTGCGGCGCAGGACCCTCGCGCGCGGGTCCTCGGCGCGGTAGACGCGGTGGCCGAAGCCCATGAGGCGTTCGCCCTTGTCGAGGGCCTGCTTGACGTAGGCCTCGGCGTCTCCGGTGCGTTCGATCTCCTCGATCATGCCGAGGACGCGGGAGGGCGCGCCACCGTGCAGGGGGCCCGACATGGCCCCGACGGCGCCCGAGAGCGCCGCGGCGACATCCGCGCCCGTCGACGCGATGACGCGGGCCGTGAACGTGGAGGCGTTCATGCCGTGCTCCGCCGCGGAGGTCCAGTAGGCGTCCACGGCCGCCACGTGCTTGGGGTCCGGCTCTCCGCGCCAGCGGATCATGAACCGCTCCACGACGGACTGCGCCTTGTCGATCTCGTGCTGCGGGACCATGGGCAGGCCCTGGCCGCGGGCGGACTGGGCGACGTAGGAGAGGGCCATGACGGCGGCGCGGGCGAGGTCCTCGCGGGCCTGCTGCTCGTCGATGTCGAGGAGTGGCTTGAGGCCCCAGACGGGGGCCAGCATGGCGAGCGCGGACTGGACGTCGACGCGGATGTCGCCGGAGTGGACGGGGATCGGGAACGGTTCGGCGGGCGGCAGGCCGGGTTTGAAGGCGCCGTCGACGAGCAGCCCCCAGACGTTGCCGAAGGAGACGTGGCCGACCAGATCCTCGATGTCGACGCCTCGGTACCGGAGTGCGCCGCCCTCCTTATCCGGTTCGGCGATCTCCGTCTCGAACGCGATGACTCCCTCGAGTCCGGGTACGAAGTCGGACATCAGGCGGCTCCTCGTGATGTGTGCGACAGATGGTGTTGTGGGGTTGCGTGGCGTACATGCTGCTCGTGGTGTACGTGGTGTTCGCGACCATGTGTCAGACGTGGGTGGCGGTCGATGGGCGTTCGCCCGCCGGTCCGGTTCCACGGTCGCTTTCGAAGACTCTCGAAGACTCTGGGGAGCCTTTCGAAGGGTCCTCGCCGACTCGCGGTCCGAAGCGGTCACCCCGGTGATGCCCCGTGCGGCTGGCGGTCATCCCAACCGGAACGGCAGCAGCACGATATCCCCGAGTGCCACCTTTGGGGAGAGTGCGCGGCACTGAGTGCCACGCAGTGATGAAGCACACGCCCGCCGAAGGCGGGGGCACATACGGCAGGATGACCGCGTGAACGACCGCTTCCCGGATGAATCCGCCGCCGAGCCCATCGTCCAGCGCGCAGCCGAGGCAGCCGAGGCCGCCGCCGAAGAAATCGCCGACGACCCCGCCGCGATGCGCGCGCACTACCGCGCCGAGGGTCTGGACGAGGCGGACCTCGCCCCGCACCCGATGGACCAGTTCGCCCGCTGGTTCAAGCAGGCGGCGCAGGCCGCGGTGCACGGTTTCGTGCACGAGCCGAACGCGATGGTCGTCTCCACCGCGGACGCCGAGGGCCGCCCCAGTTCGCGCACGGTGCTGCTGAAGCAGTACGACGAGCAGGGCTTCGTCTTCTACACCAACTACGACTCCCGCAAGGCCCGCGAGCTGGCCGCCAACCCGTATGTCTCGCTGCTCTTCCCGTGGCATCCGCAGGCCCGGCAGGTCATCGTCACGGGCACGGCGCGGCGCACGGGCCGCGACGAGACCGCCGCGTACTTCCGCACCCGCCCGCACGGCTCCCAGCTCGGCGCCTGGGCCAGTGCCCAGTCCTCGGTCATCCGCTCCCGCACCGAGCTGGAGTCCTCGTACGCGGAGTTGAGCGCCCGCTACCCGGAGGGCGAGCAGGTCCCGGTCCCGCCGCACTGGGGCGGCTTCCGTATCGCCCCGCAGGCGGTCGAGTTCTGGCAGGGCCGCGAGAACCGTCTCCACGACCGGCTCCGTTACGTGGCGGAGCCGGACGGCAGCTGGCGGGTGGAGCGGCTCAGTCCCTGAGGCCGACGCCTCAGCCGAGCGTCTCCTCCATCAGCGCCCCCCACTGCGCCACCACCCGCTCCCGGCGCACCGCGTCGTCCGTGAGGAGGTTGGCCAGGCCCAGGCCCCGGGCCATGTCCAGCAGGCCCTGGACCGTCTCGCGCACGCCCGGCCGTGACTCGTCGGCGCCGAGGAGGTCGACCGCGATGCGGTGGGTCTCGCGGCCGACGCGGGCCTCCAGTTCGGTGACCCTCGGGCGGAGCTGGTCCTCGTTGGAGGCGGCGACCCAGAGGTGCAGGGCGGCGCGGAAGAGGGGGCCGGTGTAGAGGTCGACGAGGGCGGCGACGACGGCGCGGCGGTCGGCGGCGCCGTCGGGGAAGAGGGCGCGCAGGGCGGTGGAGCGTTCTTCGGCGACGTACTCGACCGCCGCCGTGAAGAGGTCCTCGCGGGTCGGGAAGTGGTGCTGGGCTGCGCCCCGGGAGACGCCGGCGCGTTCGGCGACGACGGAGACCGTGGAGCCCGCCCAGCCGTGTTCGGCGAGGCAGGCCACGGCGGCTGCCAGGAGCCGCTGCCGGGTGGCCCGGCTGCGGTCCTGCTTGGGGACATGCGGAAGACGCGCGGCGTTCGGCGCGTTCTCCGGAGCGCTCACACCACCCATGCGGGATCCCGTCGTTCGAGGAAGGCCGTCATCCCCTCGCGGGCCTGTGCGGAGGAGAACAGCCGGGCCGAGAGCGCGGTCAGTTCGGCCGCGTCCCGGTCGAAGGTCTCCAGCACCTTAGCCGTGAGCAGCTCTTTCGTCTCGGCGAGGCCTTGGGGAGAGGCTCGGCGCAAGCCGTCGAGGATGGGGGCGAGTACCTCGTCGACGTCGTCGCCGGTCGCCGTGAGGAGTCCGGTGCGGACCGCCACGGCGGCGTCGAAGCGTTCGCCGGTGAGGTAGTAGCGGGCGAGGGCGCGGGGGTCGGTACGGGGCAGCAGCGGGAGGGAGATCACGGCGGGTGCGACGCCGATGCGTACCTCCGTGAAGGCGAAGGTGGCCTCGGTGGAGGCGGCCGCGATGTCGCAGGCGCCCAGCAGGCCGAGGCCGCCCGCCCGTACGTGTCCGGTCACCCGGGCCAGCACGGGTTTGCGCAGCTCGACGATCTGCCGCAGCAGTCCGACGAGCGCGTCCGGGTGGGGCGGGTCGCGCAGGTCGGCGCCCGCGCAGAACGTGTTCCCGGTGTGGGTCAGGACGATCGCGCGTACGTCGCCGTCCTTGCCGCACCGCGTGAGCGCGTCCGCCAGTTCGCCCACGAGGACGGCCGAGAGGGCGTTGCGATTGCCGGGCGAGTCGAGGGTGAGGGTGGTGATGGCGCGGTCGCGCGCCATGTGTACAACGGTCACGAGCGGCCCCGCAGTTCCCGTCGAAGGATCTTCCCGGACGCCGCCCGCGGGACGCCCTCGATGAAGGTGACGGCGCGGACCCTCTTGTAGGGGGCGACGCGTTCGGCGACGTACATCATGACCTCGCCTTCGGAGAGGTCGGGCGCCGACGGCTGACGGACCACGTACGCGTGCGGGACTTCGTTGTGGTCCTCGTTGTAGACCCCTATGACGGCGGCGTCGGCGATGCCGGCATGGGTGAGCAACAGGGCCTCCAGCTCGGCGGGGGCCACCTGGAAGCCCTTGTACTTGATGAGTTCCTTGACGCGGTCGACGACGAACAGCCAGCCCTCGGCGTCCACGTGACCGACGTCTCCGGTGTGCAGCCAGCCGTCGGGGTCGATCATCGCGGCGGTGGCGTCGGGGCGGCCCAGGTAGCCCTTCATGACCTGGGGGCCTCGGATGGCGATCTCTCCGGCCTCGCCGACGCCCAGCTCCTTGTCGGGGTCGTCGAGGGAGACGATGCGCATCTCGGTACCGGCGATGAGCCTGCCGACCGTCCCGGGGGGCGCGTCCGGGGTGTTCAGGGGCACCAGGTGGGTGCAGGGCGAGAGTTCCGTCATGCCGTAGCCCTGGCCGATGGGCGGCAGCCCGAGCCGCTGCGAACAGGCCTGCGCCAGTTTCGCGTCCAGGGGCGCGGCGGAGGAAATGACGTGCTTCAGGGACGACAGGTCGTACTGGGCGACCGCCGGGTGCTTGGCGAGGGCCAGGACGATCGGCGGGGCCACGAACAGCACGTTGATGCGGTGCTTCTCGATGGCCGCGAGGAACGTGTCCAGCTCGAAGCGGGGCAGTACGACGACGGTGGCGCCCTGCCGCAGCGGGGCGTTCATCAGGGCCGTCAGCCCGTAGATGTGGAAGAACGGCAGCACGGCCAGGATGCGGTCGCCGGGGCCCAGGGGCATGGACGGCACGAGCTGGGCGAGGTTGGTGGCTATGGACCGGTGGGTGAGCATCACGCCCTTGGGGATGCCGGTCGTCCCGGAGGAGTACGGGAGGGCGGCGACGTCGGCCACAGGGTCGATGTGGATCCGCGGTTCGGGCGCGGTGGTGGCGAGCAGGTCGATCAGCGAGCGGTGCCCGGGTGCCTGGTCGCAGACGAAGATCTCCCGTATGCCTCCCGCGAGTTCGGCTGCCGCGCGGGCGGTGTCCAGGAGGGGCGACACGGTGACGATCCAGGCGGCCGCGCTGTCGCGCAACTGCTTGGCGAACTCCTCGGGCGTGGCGAGCGGGTGCACGGTCGTGACCGACGCCCCCGCACGCGTGGCGGCGTAGAACACCGTCGGGAAGGCGATGGTGTTCGGACTGTGCAGGGCGAGCACGTCGCCCTTGCGGACGCCCGCGTCGGCGAACGCGGCGGCCAGCAGCCGGTGGAAGCGGTCCAGTTGTTCGTACGTGAGCGTGGTCCCGTCGACGCCGTCGACGAGCGCGGGCGTGCCACCGCGCTCGGTGGCACGGCCGAGGACGGCGTCGTGGATGGGTTCCTCGACGGCCGGGACGTCTGCGTACTGGCTGCGGAACACGGTTCCTCCTAGAGCGGCTCGGGCGGCTCGCTAGTACGACTTGGGCAGGCCCAGGGTCTGGTGGGAGACGTAGTTGAGAATCATCTCCCTGCTGACCGGTGCGATACGAGACACGCGCGACGCCGTAATCAGTGAGGCGAGGCCGAATTCCCGGGTGAGTCCATTGCCGCCGAGGGTGTGCACGGCCTGGTCGACGGCCTTCACGCAGGCTTCGGCGGCCGCGTACTTGGCCATGTTGGCGGCCTCTCCGGCGGCGATGTCGTCCCCGGAGTCGTAGAGGAACGCCGCCTTCTGCATCATCAGGCGGGCCAGTTCGAGCTCGATGTGGGACTGCGCCAGGGGATGTGCGATCGCCTGGTGGGCGCCGATGGGCGCCTTCCAGACGGTGCGTTCGCGCGCGTACTCGACGGCCCTGGAGAGCGCGTAGCGGCCCATGCCGATCGCGAACGCGGCCGTCATCACCCGCTCGGGGTTGAGTCCGGCGAAGAGCTGGAGCAGGCCCGCGTCCTCGTCGCCGACGAGCGCGTCGGCGGGCAGCCGTACGTCGTCCAGGGTCAGCTCGAACTGCTTCTCCGCGCCATGGAGTTCCATGTCGATCCGGCGCCGCCCGAAGCCGTCCGCGTCGCGCGGGACGATGAACAGGCAGGGCTTGAGGCTGCCCGTCCGCGCGTCCTCGGTGCGTCCCACGATGAGCGTGGCGTCGGCGATGTCGACGCCGGAGATGAACACCTTGCGGCCGTTGAGGAGCCAGGTGTCGCCGTCGCGTCGCGCCGTGGTGGTGATCCGGTGGGAGTTGGAGCCCGCGTCGGGTTCGGTGATGCCGAAGGCCATGGTGCGGGTGCCGTCGGCCAGGCCGGGCAGCCAGGCCCGCTTCTGCTCCTCGGTGCCGAAGCGGGCGATGACCGTGCCGCAGATCGCCGGGGACACGACCATCATCAACAGCGGGGAGCCCGCCGCCCCCAACTCCTCCAGCACGATGGAGAGTTCCGCTATGCCGCAACCCCCACCGCCGTAGGCCTCCGGCAGGTTGACGCCGAGGTAGCCGAGCTTGGCGGCCTCGGACCACAGTTCGTCCGGGTGACGGCCGTCGGCGACGACCTTGGTGAGGTAGTCGCGGCCGTAGCGCTTGCCCAGGGCGGCCACGGCAGAGCGGAGGGCCTTCTGTTCTTCGGTTTCGACGAGCGTTGTCATGAGGGCTCCTCAGGGGGAGGGAGTTCGGCCGTCTGGAGGGTGCGGGTCTTGTGTGGCTCGTGCGGCTTGTCGCGGAGTTCCCCGCGCCTCTCAGGTCTGCTGTACGACCGCCAGCAATGCGCCGACCTCCACCTGCCGGCCGGGCGCGGCGTACAGAGCGGTGAGCGTTCCTGTGACCGGCGCGGAGATCTTGTGCTCCATCTTCATCGCCTCCAGCCACAGCAGGGGCTCTCCGGCCCGTACCGCGGCTCCTACGGCCAGCCCCTCCGACACCCGGACCACCGTGCCGGGCATCGGTGCGAGCAGTGAGCCGGGGGCGCGCTCGGCGACCGGATCGGGGAAGCGGGGCAGGGCGGTGAGGGCGGTCGCGTTCACGAAGACCTGGTCGTCGTAGCGCGTGACCTCGAACTTCCGTCGTACGCCGC
Organism: Streptomyces albiflavescens; assembly: GCF_014645835.1. GTDB lineage: Bacteria > Actinomycetota > Actinomycetes > Streptomycetales > Streptomycetaceae > Streptomyces > Streptomyces albiflavescens. The sequence continues at coordinate 242,137 of NZ_BMMM01000004.1, read as the reverse complement.
CCACTTCGAGGACGACGAGACGGGCGTCGGCGTGCACCACGCGCACCCCGTCGGCGGTCAGGCCCTCGCGGGTGTGCCGGTAGTGGACCTCGTGTTCGGTGCCCGCCATGAGGTAGCGCTTGGTCTGGGGCCCCGAGGGCAGGTTCCGCCAGCCGCCGAACCTGGAGCGTCCGTGCGCGTCCGCGAGCGCGGCGGCCAAGGGGGCGTACGGGTCGGCGGCGGGTGCCGTCAGATCGGCGAGGTACCGCTCGTAGAAGCCCGTGTCCATCCGGGCCGCGGTGAACTCCTCGTGCCGCAGCGACCGTACGAGCAGGTCCCTGTTGGTGACCGGGCCGTGGACCGTCGCCTTCTCCAGGGCGCCCGACAGCCGGCGGAGGGCCTCCGCGCGCGTGGGGGCATGGGCGACGGCCTTGGCGAGCATCGGGTCGTAGTGGATGCCGATGGGATCGCCGTCGGTGTAGCCGGTGTCGAGACGGATGCCGTCCGGGACGGTGAGGCGGTGCAGGGTGCCGGTCTGCGGGGCCCACTCGCCGGCCGGGTCCTCCGCGTACAGGCGGGCCTCGACGGCGTGGCCACGCGCGCGTGGAGGGTGGTTTTCGAGCGCCGCGCCCTCGGCGACCTGGATCTGCAGTGCCACGAGGTCGATGCCGAAGACGGCTTCCGTGACGGGGTGTTCGACCTGGAGGCGGGTGTTCATCTCCAGGAAGTGGGCCTTGCCGTCCGCGACCAGGAACTCGACCGTTCCCGCGCCCACGTAGTCGACGGCGCGGGCGGCGCGTACCGACAGGTCGTACAGCGTCTCCGTGAGGTCGTCCAGCCCCGGTGCCGGAGCCTCCTCGATGACCTTCTGGTGGCGCCTTTGGAGTGAGCAGTCGCGGGTGCCGAGTGCCCACACGGTGCCGTGCGTGTCGGCGAGGATCTGCACCTCGACGTGCCGGCCGCCCTCCACATAGGGCTCGACGAAGACCTCCCCGTCGCCGAAGGCGGAGAGCGCCTCGGCACGGGCGGCCGTCAACTCGGCGTCCAGCTGCGCCAGTTCCCTGACGACGCGCATACCGCGCCCGCCGCCGCCCGCGGCCGCCTTCACCAGCACGGGGAGGTCGTCGGCCGTCACCTCCGACAGGGCTTCGATCCCCATCAGCTTCTTGGCGCGCGTCTTCGAGGCCATCGCCTCGATCGCCTCGGGCGGCGGCCCGATCCAGACGAGGCCCGCGTCGAGGACGGCCCGGGCGAAGTCGGCGTTCTCGGACAGGAAGCCGTACCCGGGGTGCACGGCGTCCGCGCCGGCGCCGAGGGCCGCCTTCACGATCAGGTCGCCGCGCAGATACGTCTCCGAGGGCGCCGCCCCCGGCAGTCGTACCGCCGTGTCGGCCACGCGCGTGTGGAGGGCGTTCGCGTCGGCGTCCGAGTGCACGGCGACGGTTCGGATTCCCCCCTCACGGCAGGTGCGGAAGACACGGCACGCGATCTCGCCGCGATTGGCGACGAGCACAGAAGTGATCACTGGATCCCTCACATCCGGAAGACGCCGAAGCCGCCACGCGCGCCCTCGTACGGCGCCGTGTGGATCGCGGACAGGCACAGGCCGAGGACGGTGCGGGTGTCGCGCGGGTCGATGACCCCGTCGTCGTACAGCCGCCCGGACAGGAACATCGGCAGGGACTCCGACTCGATCTGCTGCTCCACCATGGCGCGCAGGGCGGCGTCGGCGTCCTCGTCGTACGGCTGCCCCTTCGCCGCCGCCGACTGCCGGGCGACGATGGACAGGACACCCGCGAGCTGCTGGGGGCCCATGACCGCCGACTTGGCGCTGGGCCAGGCGAAGAGGAAGCGCGGGTCGTACGCCCGCCCGCACATGCCGTAGTGACCGGCCCCGTACGAGGCCCCCATGAGCACGGAGAGATGCGGGACGCGCGAGTTGCTCACCGCGTTGATCATCATCGCGCCGTGCTTGATGATGCCGCCCTGCTCGTACTCCTTGCCGACCATGTAGCCGGTGGTGTTGTGCAGGAAGAGGAGGGGGATGTCGCGCTGGTTGGCCAGCTGGATGAACTGGGCGGCCTTCTGGGACTCGGCACTGAAGAGCACGCCCTGGGCGTTGGCGAGGATGCCGACGGGGTAGCCGTGGAGCGTCGCCCAGCCGGTCGTGAGGCTCGTCCCGTAGAGGGGCTTGAACTCGTCGAAGTCCGAACCGTCGACGATGCGGGCGATGACCTCGCGCGGGTCGAAGGGGTGCTTCAGGTCGCCGGGGACGATCCCCAGGAGCTCCTCCTCGTCGTACTTGGGCGGGGCCGCCGGACCCGGATCGCCGTACGCCTTGCGGTGGTTGAGCCGGGCCACCACGCGCCGGGCCTGCCGCAGCGCGTCCTGCTCGTCGACGGCGAAGTAGTCCGCGAGACCCGACACGCGCGCGTGCATCTCGGCACCGCCCAGGGACTCGTCGTCGCTCTCCTCGCCGGTGGCCATCTTCACCAGCGGCGGCCCGCCCAGGAAGACCTTGGCCCGCTCCTTGACCATGATCACGTGGTCGGACATGCCGGGGATGTACGCGCCTCCGGCGGTGGAGTTCCCGAAGACCACGGCCACGGTGGGGATTCCGGCCGCCGACAGCCGCGTGATGTCGCGGAAGATCGCACCCCCGGGGATGAAGATCTCTTTCTGGGACGGCAGATCGGCGCCGCCCGACTCGACGAGGCTGATGCAGGGCAGCCGGTTGGCGAGGGCGATGTCATTGGCCCGCAGCGCCTTCTTCAGGCTCCAGGGGTTGCTGGCACCGCCCCGTACGGTCGGGTCGTTCGCCGTGATCAGGCACTCCACGCCCTCGACGACCCCGATGCCGGTGACGAGCGAGGCGCCGACTGTGTACTCGGGGGAGGCGCTTCCCCAGGCCGCCAGCGGCGACAGCTCCAGGAAGGGCGTGTCCGGGTCGAGCAGCAGCTCGATCCGCTCCCGCGCGAGCAGCTTGCCGCGCTTGTGGTGCCGGGCGACGTACTTCTCGCCGCCGCCCGCGAGCGCCTTGGCGTGCTCGGCGTCCAGCTCGGCGAGCTTGGTGAGCATGGTTTCGCGGTGGGCGGTGTAGTCGGCGCTGTTGATGTCGAGCGCGGAGGAGAGGACGGTCACAGGAGGGTCTCCGGTATGTCCAGGTGGCGGGAGCGGAGCCATTCGCCGAGGGCCTTGGCCTGGGGGTCGAAACGGGCCTGGGAGGCGACGCCTTCGCCGAGGATGCCTTCGACGACGAAGTTGAGGGCGCGGAGGTTGGGCAGTAGGTGACGGACAACTTTCAGGCGAGAGCTTTCCGTTATCAGATTCTGAAATCTGTCCGTTGTCAGCTCGTGAGCCATCCACCGCCAGGCGTCGTCGGATCGCGCCCACACGCCGACGTTGGCGTTCCCGCCCTTGTCCCCGCTCCGGGCACCGGCGATGAGCCCGAGGGGAGCGCGGCGGGTCGGTCCGGTCGAGGGCAACGGCTCGGGCAGCGGGGGCTCTTCGGGCGTCTCCAGTACGCGGGTGTCCTCCGCCGGAGCCACCGGGACCCGTCGCCCGTCATGGAGGACCGCCACATGGTCCACCGCCCCATGGGGGACGTACAGATCCTCGAAGACCCCATAGGGCGCGCCCGTCCCAGGTGGCGCCATCACATGGAATCCGGGGTAGCTCGCCAGCGCCAGCTCGATGGCTGCGCCGCTGAGCGCCCGGCCCACCGCGTTCTGGTCCGCGTCCCGCACGACGAGCCGGAGCAGCGCGCTCGCGGTCTCCTCGGTGGGGGCGTCGGGACGGTCGGTGCGGGCGAGGTCCCAGCGGACGTCCGCCGGGCGGGACTTGGCGGCGTCGAGCGCGGCCTCCAGCTGGGCCCGCACCAGGGCGGCCTTCTGCTCGATGTCGAGCCCCGTCAGGACGAACACGACCTCGTTGCGGAAGCCGCCGAGCCGGTTGAGGCCGACCTTGAGGGTGGGGGGCGGGGCCTCGCCGCGCACGCCCTCGATCCGTACCCGGTCGGGGCCCTCCTGGGTGAGCCGGACCGAGTCCAGCCGGGCGGTGACGTCGGGGCCCGCGTACCGGGCGCCCTGTGTCTCGTACAGGAGTTGGGCCGTGACCGTGCCGACGTCGACGAGGCCGCCGGTGCCGTCGTGTTTGGTGATGACGCTCGTGCCGTCCTCGTGGAGCTCGGCGAGCGGGAAGCCGGGGTGGCGCAGGCTCGCCGGGTCGTGGTCGGCGAAGAAGGCGTAGTTGCCGCCGGTGGCCTGGGTGCCGCACTCCAGGACGTGCCCGGCGACGACGGCGCCCGCGAGCCGGTCGTACGCGCGCGGCCCCCAGCCGAAGTGGGCGACGGCGGGCCCGGTGACGAGCGCGGCGTCCGTGACCCGCCCCGTGACGACGATGTCCGCGCCCTCGCGCAGGCACGCCGCGATGCCCGCGCCGCCGAGGTAGGCGTGCGCGGCGAGACTCCCCGCGTACCGGTGCGTCAGGTCGTCGCCCTCGACGTGGGCGACGCGTACCGGGATGCCGAGCCGGTCGGCCAACGCGCGTACGGCATCGGCGAGTCCGGCGGGATTGAGGCCGCCCGCGTTCGCGACGAGGCGGACGCCTCGCTCGTGCGCGAGGCCGAGGCACTCCTCCAGTTGCCCCAGGAAGGTCTTGGCGTATCCGCGTTTCGGGTCCTTCAGCCGGTCGCGGCCCAGGATGAGCATCGTCAGCTCGGCGAGGTAGTCGCCCGTGAGGACGTCCAGCGGACCCCCGGTGAGCATCTCGCGCATGGCGTCGAAGCGGTCGCCGTAGAAGCCGGAGGCGTTGCCGATGCGCAGCGGTGGTACGGCGGTCACCCTGCGGCTCCCTTCGGCCCACGTCCGGCGCCCGGCGGCCCCGCGAAGGCCTGCGCGATGTCCAGCCAGCGGTCCGCGTCGGGACCCTCCGCCCGTACGGCGAGGTCGGCGCGGTTCGCCCGCTGGGTCACCAGCAGGCAGAAGTCGAGGGCGGGGCCGGTGACACGCTGGGCGGCGTCGGCCGGGCCGTGGGTCCACAACGCGCCCGAGGGGCTGACGAGTTCGACCCGGAACTCCTCACCGGGCACGGTGAGCCCCCGCACCCCGAACGCGAAATCACGGGCCCGCACGCCAATGCGCACCACATGCTTCAGCCGGTCCGTGGGTGCGCGCACCACACCCAACGTGTCGGCCACGTCCTGTCCGTGGGCCCAGGTCTCCATAAGACGGCCGGTGGCCATAGAGGCGACCGACATGGGTGGGCCGTACCAGGGAAACCGGGTTCCGGTGGGTGCCGCGCGCAGGGCTTCCTCCAGCGCGGCCCGCCCCTCCCGCCACTCGGCGAGCAGCCGGGCCGGCGGCAGTGCGGCCCCCTCCGCCGCGCCGTCGTCCACGAATCCGTCGGGCGAGGCGAGCGCCTTCTCGACCTCCTTGGCGAAGGCCTCGGCGTCGGTCACGGCGAGCAGCGCGGAGCGGTCGGTCCAGGCGAGATGCGCGATCTGGTGGGCGACGGTCCACCCGGGAGCGGGCGTCGCGAGACCCCATTGCCCCTCACCCAACTCCCCCACCAGCCGGTCGAGTTCCTCGCTCTCCCGGTGCAGATCGTCGATCACGGACGACGGGTCGGACACGATGCGCTCCCCTCGGGGCACGACGTTGCGTGTCCGGGAGCATGGCAGCGACCTGAGAAACAAGCAAGCATGCTTGCATTAATTGACGCAGATGCAGCCACCGCATCGTCCTGCCGGCGAGACCCGGGCGACTTCGCCATGCACAGATCACCCCGCTAGGCTCTGCCGCCATGTTTCCCCCTCCGCCGCCCCACCCCGGCCCCGACGCCGCCGTCTACCGCTTCGGAATGCGTCGGCTCCGGACCGGGCTGCCGGGCACGCTGATCGCACTCCTCCTCGCACCGCTCCCGCTCGTCGTCACGGCGGGCAAGGGCGGGGCGGGGGTCGGGCAGTGGGTCTTCGCCGGAGTGTGGCTGTTGCTCTGGGGCGGGCTCGGGGCGCTGATGACGTACGCGCTGTGGGCGGGGCGCGGGACGCTGCTCGCCTTCGACGCGTACGGAGTGTGGTGGCGGCACAGCCGCGAGCGGCAGACGGTGGTGCCGTGGCAGTCACTCGCCGGGGTCGGGCTGTACTGGGCGCACAAGGGCAACGCCAAGGCCGGCCAGAAGGTGATGAGCCTCGAGCTGTGCCCGTACGGCGTTGTCGACGCGTCCGACCCGCTGCTCAAGCCGCTCGTCGTGCGGGACGAGCCGCTGCGCCCCGGCCTGCCGGACCGCCGCTACCGGATCGGAATCCCGATGTACGCCAGCCGCCAGTGGGGGCGCGAACTCGCCCAGGCCGCCTACGAGCGGGCACCGCAGCTGTGGTTCGGCGAACACGAGCGGCCGTACGGCTATATGCGGCCGTTGCAGCGCATGAGCTGAGCGGGCGCGAATCGAGCCGGGGCCGGTGGGCCGGGTCGGCTCGGCCGTGGGCCGGACGGTCAGTCCGCTCGGCTCGGGCGTGGCCTGTCCATCGGCTCTGCTCAGCTCGCAGGCCGGACAGCCGACGCGACGCAGCTCGCGGGCCGGACAGTCGGCACGGCTCGGCTCGGCCGTGGGCCGGTCAGCCGCCGGTCCCCAACTCCCCTTCCAAGCCCTTGGCCTTCCCTCGCCCCACCTGGGTCCGCACCGCCCCCATGCTCGCCGCGATGACCAGGGCGATCGCCAGGGCCTCGGTGGCCGACAGAGCCTGGTTCAGGACGAGGAAACCGGCGGTGGCGGCGACGGCCGGTTCGAGGCTCATCAGGATGGCGAAGGTGGAGGCGGGCAGGCGGCGCAGGGCGAGGAGTTCGAGGGTGTACGGGAGGACCGAGGACAGGACGGCCACCGCGGCGCCCAGCGCGACCGTGGCCGGCACGACGAGCTTCGAACCGGACTCGACGATCCCCAAGGGCAGGAACGCCACCGCCGCGACGGCCATGGCGAGGGCGAGTCCGTCGGCCTGGGGGAAGCGTCGCCCCGTACGCGCGCTGAAGATGATGTACGCCGCCCACATGGCGCCGGCACCCAGGGCAAAGGCGACACCCGTGGGGTCGAGGCTGCTGAAGCCTCCGCCGCCGAGCAGGAAGACGCCGCAGACGGCGAGGCCGGCCCAGATCAGGTTCACGGCGCGGCGGGACGCGAGGACGGAGAGCGCGAGCGGGCCGAGCACTTCGAGCGTGACCGCGGGGCCCAGCGGGATGCGGGCAACCGCCTGGTAGAAGAGGCCGTTCATCGCGGCCATCGTCACGCCGAAGACGACGACCGTGCCCCAGTCGGCGCGTGAGTGCCCGCGCACCTTGGGGCGGCACACAGCGAGCAGCACGATCGCGGCCAACAGCAGCCGCAGCGTCACCACCCCGAGGGCGCCGACCCGTGGCATCAGCGTCACCGCGAGGGCGCCGCCGAACTGCACGGAGATGCCTCCGGCGAGGACCAGTCCCAGGGGTCCGAGGGAGCCCCGTCGGCGCGGGCCGCCCGCCGCGGGTACGCCCGCCGTGGGCACCGATGCCGTAGCGGGGGCGGCAGGGGCCGGGGAGGACGGGGCGGCGCTGGGGGTGTTCACGGGGCCTTCCAGGGAATCGACTCAGGGTTTCGTTCATCGTGGTGTACCTCTGAGTCCAGGGTAATGGACTCCGTCAGGTGTGTGAACCCGTTGCGCAACTGTCCGGGGCGCTCGGGGTGGAGAGGTGTCGGTGCGGGCCGTCAGGCACCTGTCCAGGGCGCCTCGTCGCGGAAGAGGGGGCGGCCGTCGGAGAGGTGGTCGGGAGCGGCCCCCGGCAGGTAATGGCCCGGAACGGGTCCGGAGAAGTGGGCGCCGGTCTCGACTGCCGGGAGGGTGCCGGCGTACGGGTACCAGCCGTCAGCGAGGGAGTCGGGAGCGCCGTCCGCGAGGGAGTCGGAAGCGCCGTCGGCCGGGTGGCGGCCCGGCCAGGCCACCGCGGCGCCATAGGCGTACATCGGATCCCCAGCGGGCACTCCGACCGGAGCCTCCCTCGCGCGCGAACGTCAGCGGCGGGCCATGTACACGTCCAGCGCCTTGTGCAGCAGGCGGTTGAGCGGGAAGTCCCACTCGCCGAGGTACTCGACGGCCTCGCCGCCCGCGCCCGCCTTGAAACGGAGCAGGCCCAGCAGGTGGTTGGACTCCTCCAGCGTGTCGGTGATGCCGCGGAAGTCGTAGACGGCGGCGCCGAGTTCGTGGGCGTCGGCCATCATGCGCCACTGGACGGCGTTGTTGGGCTGGACCTCACGCTTGCGACTGGTGGAGGCGCCGTAGGAGTACCAGACATGGCTGCCGACAGTGAGCATCGTGGCCGCCGCGAGGACGTCGCCGTCGTGGTGGGCGAGGTAGAGCCGCATGCGGTCGGGGTCCTCGGCCGTCAGCGCGGTCCACATACGCTGGAAGTACGGCAGCGGGCGCGGGATGAAACGGTCGCGTTCGGCGGTCTCGGCGTACAGCTCGTAGAAGGCGGGCAGATCGTCGTGGCCGCCCCGCACCACCTTCACACCGGCCTTCTCGGCCTTCTTGATGTTGCGCCGCCACTGCTGGTTGAGCCCACGCCGGATCTCGTCCAACGACCGGCCGGCGAACGGCACTTGGAAGACGTATCGCGGCTGTCCGGCCGCGAAGCCGTCCTCGCCGCCCGGCTCGGTCCGCCGCCAGCCCATGCGGCGCAGCCGCTCCGCGACCCCGACGGCGTCCGGCTCGTACGTCGTGGCCTCCACGTCCCCCAGCCGCCGCGCCGCCGGATCGGCGATCGCCGCCTTGACCGCGTCCGCGCTCCATCGGCGTACGACGACGGGCGGCCCCATCTTCACCGAGAACGCGCCCCGCGTCTTGAGGTACGCCAGCATCGGTTCGAGCCAGCGCTCGGCGAGGTCCGCCGCGTGCCAGTCGATGACCGGTCCCTCGGGCAGATACGCGAGGTACCGCTTCACCTTCGGCAGCGGGCGCAGCAGCACCAGCCCGACGCCGACCAGTCGCCCGCCTCCGCCCGCGCCATGGCCATCACCGCCGTCGTCGAACCATCCCAGGCTCTCTGCCCGCCAGTCCGGTTTCACATCGCCCCACGACGGCACCTGCATGTGGCTGGCCGCGGGCCGCGTCCTGACGAACGCGAGGTGTTCTTCACGGGTGATCGCCTGAAGACGGAGACTCATGCTCGCTGCTCCTCGGGGTTCTGAGGGTTCTGAGAGGTCTGAGAGGTCTGACGGTTCTGGGGGATCTGAGGGATCTGAGGGTTCTGGGGGGTCTGAGGGGTCTCGGGGTTGCTCTGGAGTCCGTGGCTCCGTGGCTCCGTGGCTCCGTGGCTCCGTGGATCCATGACTCCGGGGCTCCGTGGGCCGACAGCTCCGTGGGCCGACAGCTCCGTGGATCCGTGCGTCCGGAGGTCCTCGGCTCGGTGGACCTGCCAGCGTACTTACGGGTGTCCCTCCGGCAGCGCCTCCGCCAGTACCTCGGCGAGGTGACGCCCCCTCCGCCCCGCCAGCTGCTCCAGTTGGGTGCGGCAGGAGAAGCCGTCCGCCAGGATCACCGCGTCGTCGGTGGCCGCGCGGACGGCTGGGAGCAGTTGCTCCTCCGCGCAGGCCCTCGACACCTCGTAGTGGCCCTTCTCGAAGCCGAAGTTGCCCGCGAGGCCGCAGCAGCCGCCCGTGAGGGTTCCGGTCAGGCCCGCCGCCTCGCGCAGCCGGCGGTCGGCGGCGTCGCCGAGCACCGCGTGCTGGTGGCAGTGGGTCTGACCGACGGCCGGGCGGTCCAGACGGGGCGGGGTCCAGTGCGGGGCATGGCGTTCCAGCGCCTCGGCGAAGGTCAGCACTGCCGCGGCCAGACGCGCCGCCCGGGGGTCGTCGGGCAGCAGCTCCGGGAGGTCGGTGCGCAGCGCGGCGGCGCAGCTCGGTTCCAGGACGACAACCGAGGTGTCGTCCATCAGCAGATATGGCCCCATCAGGTCCAGCGTGCGGCGCAGCACGGCGCGGGCGCGGTCGAGCTGGCCGGTCGAGACGTACGTCAGTCCGCAGCAGACGCGTTGGCGGCGCGACAGCAGCGTGTTGAAGGCGATCGGCCGCAGCGGCACCCCGTCCCCGATGGGGCCGTGCAACTTCCCGTCCCCGACCGGCGCCTCATCCGACGCGCCCTCCGCCAGGTATGCGGCCAGTCCCTCCAGCGCCGGCCCGAACCTCATCCGGATCGTCGGCGGCAGCATCACCGTCAGCCCCGCCGCCTCCAGGACCCGTACGGCCGCCTTGCCGACGGACGGAGACAGGTACTCGGTGAAGGTGTCCGGCCACAGCACGACGGCGTCCCCTCCGAGCCCCGGGAACGCCCCCCGCTGCCCGCGCCGCGCATCCCGCACGAACGCCCGCGCCCGCTCCTTGAACCGCCGCCTCCACCACCCGCTGAACGTCTCCCGCGCCACCCGCGGAATCTCCCGCTCGGGCGCGATCCCGCCCAGCCGCTTGGCCAGGGCGGCCAACGGACGCACCGACGCGAGGGCGTTGACCAGCCGGGCCGAGTGCGTCCGGGTCACCGCCGCCAGCCAGACCGGCAGCCACCCCATCGCGTAGTGCGCGGCCGGGCGACGTCGCCCCTCGTAGTGGTGGTGGAGGAACTCCGCCTTGTACGTGGCCATGTCGACGCCGACCGGGCAGTCCGACTTGCACCCCTTGCAGGAGAGACACAGGTCCAGCGCGTCACGGACCTCGGTGGACCGCCAGCCGTCCGTCACGACCTCGCCCGCGAGCATCTCGTGCAGCAGCCGGGCCCGCCCGCGCGTGGAGTGCTCCTCCTCGCCGGTCGCCCGGAAGGAAGGACACATGACACCCGTGCCCGCCGACATGGGAGCACGGCACTTGGCGACCCCCACACATCTGCGCACCGCCGCCGAGAAGTCCCCGCCGTCCGCCGGATAGCCGAACACCACGTCCACCGGCTTCCGCGGGAGCACCGCGAACCGCAGGTTCTCGTCCAGCCGGTGGGGGCGTACGAGCATCCCGGGGTTGAGGAGGTCGTCCGGGTCCCAGATGCCCTTGGCCCGCTCGAAGAGGCCCACCATCTCGGCGCCGTACATCGTGGGGAGCAGCTCCGCGCGTGCCTGCCCGTCCCCGTGCTCGCCGGACAGGGAGCCGCCGTGCGACACGACCAGGGCCGCGAGTTCCTCGGAGAAGCGCCGGAAGCGGGCCACACCTTCGGAACTCATCAGGTCGAAGTCGATGCGCACGTGGATGCAGCCGTCGCCGAAGTGCCCGTACGGCGTGCCGCGCAGGCCGTGGGCGGACAGCAGGCCTCTGAAGTCGCGGAGATACCCGCCCAGCCGGGCGGGCGGCACCGCGCAGTCCTCCCAGCCGGGCCAGGCCTCGCTGCCGTCCGGCATCCGGGTCGCCGTACCGCTCGCGTCCTCGCGGATGCGCCACAGGGCGCGCTGCCCTGCCGGATCGGTGACCACGAGGGCGTCCGTGACGTCCGCCGCGCGCACGATCGTGTCCGCACGCGCGCGTGCCTCCGCCTCCGACGCGCCGCCCGTCTCCACGAACAGCCAGGCACCGCCCCGCGGCAGCCCCGCGCCGGCCGGCACGAGATCCGCGGCCATCCCCTCCACCGTGAGCGGCCTGTGCGGCAGCAGCCCCGCGGCCGCCTCCGCCGCCGCGCTCTCGTCCGGGTAGGCCAGCACGGCCAGTGCCCGCGCGTGCGGCGCCTCCACCAGTCCTACGACCGCCTCGGTCAGCACCCCCCAGGTGCCCTCGGAGCCGCAGAAGGCGCGGGCGACGTCCGCGCCCTTCTCGGGCAGGAGGGCATCCAGCGCGTACCCGGAAATACGGCGCGGGAGGTCCGGGAAGCCGGTGCGCAGGCGCGCCAACTCGCCCTCCACCAGGGCCCGGAGGCCATCGGGGGCACCGGCCCAGTCCTGGCCGAGGCGCACGGCGGCCCCATGACCGGTGACCACCGACAGCTCCCGCACGCTGTCCGCCGTCGTGCCCCAGGCCACCGAGTGGGAACCGCACGAGTTGTTGCCGATCATCCCGCCGAGGGTGCAGCGGCTGTGGGTCGAGGGGTCGGGGCCGAAGCGCAGGCCGTGCGGGGCGGCGGCGTCCTGGAGGCGGTCCAGTACGACACCGGGCTGGACCACGGCCGTACGGGCCCCCGGGTCGAGCGACACGATCCGGTTCATATGGCGTGTGAAGTCCAGGACGATGCCCGTGCCCGTGGCCTGCCCGGCGATCGACGTGCCGCCGCCGCGCGGCACCACCGGCACGCCGTGCGCGCGGCACACGGCGAGGGCCGCCGCCACGTCGTCGGCGTCGCGCGGGGAGACGACGCCGAGTGGGACGCGCCGGTAGTTGGACGCGTCCATGGTGGTCAGCGCCCGCGCGGTCGCGTCGAAGGCGACCTCACCGCGCACCGCCCGCTCCAGCCCGGTCCGCAGCCCCGCGAGATCGGCCGCCGACGCCGGTGTGCCCTGCTCCCCGAGATCCGTCATGTCTCCAGGATGCCGCCGGGCTCCGACAGTGACCGTCAGCCGCGCACCCCGAATCGCGAACGGATCGCAGACAGATTGCGAACGGATCGCAGACGGATCGCGGCCCGATCACGTTCGATCATGCAACCGCTTCCAGAAGCTTCCCAATTCGATCACGAACTCCCATATAGTGACGGCGAGTTGAGCATCAGGCCCGACTGGTCGAGGAGTTCAACCAGGAGCGGTCCCGGCTGGCCGACGACGCCGCACGAGAGCGGGCCCGCCTGACCGAGGCGGCGGCCCGGGAACGCGTGCGTCTGACCGAGGCGGCCGCCCAGGAACGCGCGCGCCTCACCGAGGAGTTCGCGGCCGAGCGGCAGCAGCTCACCGGCGAACGCACTCGCCTCGCCGAGGAGAACGCCCGGCTGGCCGAGCGCGCCCGGCAGGCCACGAGCGAACGCGCCGCCGCGATCTCGGCGACCGCCAACGCCGCGGGCCGCATGCAGGCGCTGGCCACCGGCATGCTCGCCGACCTGCGCGCCATGGAGGAGCGGCACTCCGACGAGGAGGTCCTCGCCGACCTCCTCCACCTCGACCACCGCATCGCGCAGGCGGGCCGCCTCGCCGACTCCGTCGCCGTCCTGGGTCGCTCGCAAGAACCCGGTCGTTCGCAAGAACCGGGGCATGCGCCGGGGCATACGCAGGAACCGGGACATGCCCCGGACGGCGGCGGCTTCACCGACGAAGAGGTGATGCAGGACCTGATGGTCATGATGGCCGCGGGGCACCAGCCGACCGCCGACTGGATCGGCAACTCGCTGCGCCTGATGCTGACGGACGAGCGGTTCGCGGCGTCGCTGTTCGGCGGCCGGCACAGGTTGGCCGAGGCCATGAACGAGGTCCTGTGGGAGGACACCCCCACCCAGAACGTGGCGGGGCGCTGGGCCTCCCGCGACACCCAGCTCGGCGGCCGCCGCGTCCGCGCCGGCGACCTGCTGCTGCTCGGCCTCCAGGGCGCCAACTCCGATCCCCAGGTCCGCACCGACGGCTCCGCCCTCACCGGTGGCAACAACGCCCACTTCTCCTTCGGCCACGGGGAGCACCGCTGCCCGTTCCCGGCCCAGGAGGTCGCGGAGGTGATCGCGCGGACGGGGATCGAGGTCGTACTGGACCGGCTGCCGGACATCGACCTGGCCGTACCCGCCGAGTCGCTGACGCGGCGGCCGTCCCCGTGGCTGCGGGGCCTGACCGAACTCCCCGTGAGATTCACGCCCACTCCCGCTCTCGGAGGCCCTGCCGCATGACCACTCGTATCGCCCTGGACCCCTTCGTCACCGGCCTGGAGGGCGAGAGCGCGGCACTGCGCGCCGCGGGCCCGCTCGCAGCCGTCGAACTGCCGGGCGGCGTCCCCGTATGGGCGGTCACCCGCCACGCCGAGGCCCGCGCCCTGCTCACGGACCCCCGGCTGGTGAAGGACATCAACGTCTGGGGTGCCTGGCAGCGCGGCGAGATACCCCCCGACTGGCCGCTGATCGGGCTCGCCAACCCGGGCCGCTCCATACTCACGGTGGACGGCGCGGACCACCGGCGCATGCGCACGCTGGTCGCCCAGGCGCTCACCCCGCGCCGGGTGGAGCAGATGCGCGAGCGGATCACCAAGCTGACGGAGGGCCTGCTGGACGGCCTGCCGGAGGCCGGCGAGGTGATCGACCTGAAGGCGGACTTCGCCTACCCCCTCCCCATGTACGTCATCGCCGACCTCATGGGCATCGACGAGTCCCGGCTTCCCCGCCTCAAGGAACTCTTCGAGAAGTTCTTCTCGACGCAGACCCCGCCGGCGGAGGTCATCGCGACGCTGACCGAGCTGTCGGGCATCATGGCGCAGACGGTCGCGGCGAAGCGCGCCGAGCCCGGCGACGACCTCACATCGGCGCTGATCCTGGCCTCCGAGGACGGCGACCACCTCACCGACGAGGAGATCGTCTCCACCCTGCAGCTGATGGTCGCGGCGGGTCACGAGACGACGATCTCGCTGATCGTCAACGCGGTGGTCAACCTCCCCACCCACCCCGGCCAACGCGCCCTCGTTCTCTCCGGCGAGGCCGACTGGGCGTCGGTGATCGAGGAGACCCTCCGCTACTCCACCCCCACCTCCCACGTCCTGATCCGCTTCGCGACGCAGGACGTTCCGGTCGGCGACAAGGTGCTCCCCGCGGGGGACGCCCTGATCGTGTCGTACGGCGCGATCGGCCGTGACGAGCAGGCTCACGGTCCGACCGCCGGCGACTTCGACATCACCCGCACGAGCGAAAACCGGCACATCTCCTTCGGCCACGGCCCGCACGTCTGCCCCGGCGCCGCCCTCTCCCGCCTGGAAGCGGCGGTCGCCCTCCCGGCCCTGTACACCCGCTTCCCGTCCCTCGATCCGGCGATCCCCGCGTCCGAGCTCCGCAACAAGCCGGTGGTGACCCAGAACGACCTGTTCGAACTCCCGGTACGACTGGGCTGAGGTCCGGGTTTTTTCGCCCCCCTCCCCTCCACCCGTCCCCTGCCTGGGGCTCCGCCCCAGGCCCCGCTCGGTTGTTCTGCGGCTGCGGGTGGTGGGGGCTGGTCGCGCAGTTCCCCGCACCCCTGACGGGGCGCACCACTCAGCGCGACACGGGGGGTCTGGGGGCGGAGCCCCGTCTCACCCGACGGACGACGTTTCGCCCAGGTTTCCCGAAACGGCTAGGCTCCGATCGTGGCTGATATCCAGATCCCCGCTGACATCAAGCCCGCCGACGGACGATTCGGCGCGGGCCCCTCCAAGGTGCGTACGGAGGCGCTTGACGCGCTGGCCGCGACCGGTAGCTCTCTGCTCGGTACCTCCCACCGCCAGGCCCCGGTGAAGAACCTGGTCGGCAAGGTCCGCGACGGCGTACGCGAGCTGTTCTCGCTCCCCGACGGGTACGAGGTCATCCTCGGCAACGGCGGCTCCACCGCGTTCTGGGACATCGCGACCCACGGCCTGATCGAGAACAAGTCGCAGCACCTCAGCTTCGGCGAGTTCAGCTCCAAGTTCGCCAAGGCCGCCAAGCTCGCCCCCTGGCTGGCCGAGCCGACCGTGATCGCGAGCGACCCCGGCACCCACCCGGAGCCCCTGGCCGAGGCGGGCGTCGACGTCTACGCCTTCACCCACAACGAGACCTCCACCGGTGTCGCCGCCCCCATCAAGCGGGTCGCGGGCGCCGACGAGGGCGCGCTGGTGCTCGTGGACGCCACGTCCGGCGCCGGCGGCCTCCCGGTCGACATCGCCGAGACCGACGTCTACTACTTCGCCCCGCAGAAGTCCTTCGCCTCCGACGGTGGCCTGTGGATCGGCGTCTTCTCCCCGGCCGCGATCGAGCGCGCCGAGCGGATCCACGCGTCCGGCCGCCACGTCCCGGAGTTCTTCAGCCTTCCCACGGCGATCGACAACTCCCGCAAGAACCAGACGTACAACACCCCGGCCCTCGCCACCCTCTTCCTCCTCAACGAGCAGCTGGAGTGGATCAACGGCCAGGGCGGCCTCGCCTGGTCCACGGCCCGCACGAAGGACTCCTCGACCCGCCTCTACACCTGGGCCGAGGACTCCAAGTACGCCACGCCGTTCGTCGCCGACCCGGCCAAGCGCTCGCAGGTCATCGGCACGATCGACTTCGCCGACGAGATCGATGCCGCCGCCGTCGCCAAGGCCCTCCGCGCCAACGGCATCGTCGACACCGAGCCCTATCGCAAGCTCGGCCGCAACCAGCTCCGCATCGCGATGTTCCCGGCGATCGACCCGGCGGACGTCGAGGCCCTGACGAAGTGCGTCGACTACGTGATCGAGAAGCTGTAACCGTTCGTACGAGGATGGGGGCGCCCGGCACTCGCCGGGCGCCCCTCTCTCATGTCGCCGTGCAGGAAACCGCGGGTACGGCACCGCCCCCGGGCGCTCCCCCGAACCCGAAACCCGCCGAACCGCCCACCGCGACCGCGCCGTTGTGATCGGCGTCGGCGAGTACGTGAAGTGACGAAAGTCAGCTCCGGCGCAGCAGCCGCTTGAAGCCGATGACGACGGCGAAGGCGGCTGCGACCGCGATGGCGCCGACCTTGAACCCGTCGCTCAGCCCGTCGCCGTTGTCCCCGGAGGCCGAACTGCCGCCCTTCGAAGGCGAGTTGGACCCGGACCCGGGGTACCCGGGCACGCTCTCCGGCTGCACGCCGCTGTCCGCGCCCTCGCTCCCGTACATGAGCTCGGACCCGTCGGGGGTGTAGGTGAGGGACTCGCCCTGCCCCTGCAGGGGGACGTTCAGCCGCCCCTGACGTTTGATCTTCCCGCCGTTCCAGTCGTACGCGATCCCGCCGAAGTACCCGCGTACGGCGAGCTGCTTGCCGTCGGGCGAGAAGGCGCCGTCGGTGGCCCAGAGGTCGATCGTGGCGACGGGCTTGAAGACGTTGGTGCCGGAGGCGGAGAGCTGGGCGGGGCCCTCGTAGAGGTGGCCGCCGTCCTCGTTCTTGTCGACGATGTAGACGCGCCCGGTCTTGGGATGGACCATCAGCGACTCGGCATTGCGCGGCCCGTCCGCGTACTTCACGACGTACTGCGTGGCGCGGATCGTCTGGTCCTTGAGCACCTTCGGCTCGGGCAGCTTGTAGATCCACACGTGGTCCCACTTGCCGCCGAGGTTGTCGCCGATGTCGCCGACGTAGAGGTTGTCGTCCGGGCCGATGGAGATGGCCTCGACATCCCGGGGGGCACCGACCCCGCTCATGGTGATGGTGGCGACGGTCCTGCCCGTCCTGCTGTCGACGGCGTACAAGTACGCCCCGTCGTCGCTGTCGTTGTGGGTCCAGTAGATGCCCGGGTGGGCGTGCGAGGCGGCGAGTCCGCTGGACTCGGTGATCCTGGGGTCCTTGATGGTGAACCCGTTGTCCGCGCTGTCGGCGACGGCCGGCGCCGCCAGGGCGACGACGAGGACGGCTCCGGCGAGAAGCGAAGGCGATCGGCGCATGGCTCCAAGCCTGCCATCTCCGCGGACGGTTCACGCGGTGGCCGCCTGCCGAACTCGCGTGGAAGGCGTCTCGCTCAAAGGCGTGCCTCGCGTGGAAGGCGTCTCGCTCAAAGGCGTGCCTCGCGTGGAAGGCGTCTCGCTCGGAGGCGTGCCTCGCGTGGAAGGCGTCTCGCTCGGAGGCGTGCCTCGCGTGGAGGCGCGTCCCGCACGACGGCGTGTCCAGCCTCACATCCCCACGGCCCGAGACGCCCCCGCTGATCGTCCATGATGAGCGGATGCTCAGGTTCATGCCCGTCGGCGACTCCATGACGATCGGTAGCGCGGGCGAACACACATGGCGTTACCGAATGTGGCAGCACCTGCGCGCGACGTACGGGGGCCCGTTCAAGATCGTCGGCCCGCGCGAGACGCTCTACGACAAGGCGACGGACTCCCCCGACTCGTACGAGTACGCGGAACCGGACTTCCCCCGCGCCCACCTGGCCGGCTGGGGCGAGGGCTGGCTGCACATGGCCCCGCTGATCCGCGAGGCGGTCCGCGCGCAGCGCGCCGACGTCCTGCTGGTCTCCCTCGGCCTCATCGACCTCGGCTTCTACACGAACGCGGCCCAGACGGCGGACAACGCCCGCGCCTTCATCGAGCAGGCCCGCGCCGCGAACCCGCGCATCCGCATGGCCCTGCTCCCGGTGATACCGAACGTCCGCGCCGAGTCCGACGCGCCCTTCGCCGCCGAGGTCGCCGCCTTCAACGAACTCCTCGCCAAGACCGTGGCCGACCTCGACGAACCCCGCTCCCCGCTCCTCCTCGCCTCCCCGCCACCCTCGTACGACATCCACTTCGACACGTACGACGGCACGCACCCGAACGCGAGCGGCGAGCACAAGATCGCGGAGGGGTTCGCGGAGGCGATGTACCAGGCGTGGGACCTGGGCGAGCCCTACGCGGCCGAAACCGTCTGACGATTCCCGGCGTTGCCTGGTCACCGTGCGTACCGTTGTACCGCGCGGCTGCACTCGACCGGGTTGCGGCCGGGGAGGAGCGCCACGATGACCGTCGTAGACGACAGGATCGCCATGGCCGACGCCAACAGCTGAAGTGTCCGTCTATCTCGTCGCAGACCCCTACCAGGGCAAGTGCCACCTCTACACGCGGCCCAAGGACGCGAATACCTCAGCGAGCTCTCCGTCGCCTTCGGCACGGACGTAGACATGACCGCCACTCCCCTCGACCTCACCCTCAAGACCGGTGAGTTCCCCCGGGATTAGGGATATCGTCCGCCGAAAGGCATGTGGCACGATGCCGCGATGATCGCCAACTCCCCCATAACTCCTGTCGTTCCCGCAGGTCGGATGGCCCGGTCCGAGCAACCGGTTCTCGACCTCCCCCACGGCCTGGAGCTGCGCCCATGGCGCCCCGGCGACGCCGACGCCCTGGTGGCCGCGGGCCAGGATCCGGCGATTCGCCAATGGAACCTCCTGTACGTGGAGTCACCGGAGGACGCGCGCAAGAGGATCGCGCGGATGCACGAGCGCTGGCGGAGCGAGCAGGGCGCGATCTGGGCCATCGCACGGTCGGACGACGACAGCGGCGGGGCCATGGGACTCATCGGGTGGAACGACATCGATCTCATCGGCGGCAGCGCCGAGATCGTCTACTGGATCCTGCCCGCGGCCCGCGGCGGCGGTGTCGTGGTCGAGGCCGTGCGGCGCGTCAGCCGGTGGGCCCTGGAGGAGCTTGGGCTGCACCGCCTGCGACTGTGCCACTCGGTGGCGAACCCGGCATCCTGCCGAGTGGCGGCCAAGGCCGGCTACTCCCTCGAAGGCACCATGCGCGGCGCCCTGCTCCACGCGGACGGCTGGCACGACCAGCACCTGCACGCCCTCGTCCAGGGGGACGCCTTGGGCGCGGGGTGAGGTGGGACCTGCGACCTGGGGCCTGGGCCCTGGGACCTGGGCGAGCCGTACCCGGCCGAAACCGCCCGACTGATTCCCGGCGTTGCCTGGTCACCGTGCGTAGCGTTGTACCGCGCGGCTGCACTCGACCAGGTGGCAGCCGAGGAGGAGCGCCACGATGACCGTCCTTGAAGACAGGATCGAGATGGCCGACGACAGCGGCGAGCTGACTCTGGACGTCATGTTCGAGTGGCTCGAGAAGATGCCCATCCCCGAGGGAACCAAGGTCGAGATCGTCGGGGGGAACATCTTCATGTCACCGCAGCGGCAAACCCACTGGGAGATCATCCTCGACATCGTGGAGCAACTGCGCGCCAAGTACCCGCGCAAGCGGCTGGCATCGAACGTACGGATCGACTTCCCCGGACACCTGAACGGCTTCGCCTGCGACGTGGCAGCGATGACCGATCGATCGGTCAAGGACAGCAAGGGCCGATGGCGCTACCAGGACGTCGAGTTCGTGGCCGAGGTCATCTCCAAGGACACCGCCGCCAATGACTACGGCCCCAAGAAGCTCACGTATGCCCTCGCCGAAGTCGCCGTCTACCTCATCGTCGACCCCTACCAGGGCAGGTGCCGCCTGTTCACTCGGCCCAAGGACGGCGACTATGCGACCGAGACGAAGATCGCCTTCGGCGACATCGTGGACCTCACCGACACGGTGGTCGGCCTCACCCTCAAGACCGACGGGTTCCCCCGCGACTAGGGGGTTTCTGATGGATCTCCGCGGCGTCGCGACGCCCGGCACGCTCCCCCACTGCCTTAAGGGCGTGGGAGGTGCCCCCACTCGCCGCACCGGACAAAAGCCCTAGTAGCTCCTCCCCCACGCTCGGCTTCGCTCGCGCGGGGGGACCCCCATCGAGGACTTCCGCCCGGCACGCCGCGAGGGGGGACGCGTCGACCCACGACTACAAAGCCAAACCGCCGCCTCCGGCAACGAACAGGAAGCGGGCGGCCCCACGGTCACTTCACGACCTCGCCCACCCGACCCGCCACGAGGGCGAACGCCCTTGCCTAGAGCGCACTCCACGTCGTTGGCTAAGGACTCATGAAGTACACGCAGCTCGGACGCACGGGACTGAAGGTCAGCCGGCTCGTCCTCGGCACCATGAACTTCGGTCCGCAGACCGATGAGGCCGACAGCCACGCCATCATGGACGCGGCGCTGGACTCGGGGATCAACTACGTCGACACCGCGAACGTGTATGGCTGGGGCGAGAACAAGGGCCGTACGGAATCGATCATCGGAAGCTGGTTCGCCCAGGGCGGCGAGCGGCGCGACAAGGTGGTCCTCGCCACCAAGGTGTACGGGAACATGGCGGCCGACGGCGACCCGTGGCCCAACCACGACAAACTCTCCGCGCTCAACATCCGGCGGGCGGTCGACGCCAGTCTCAAGCGGCTCCGGACCGACTACATCGACATCTACCAGTTCCACCACATCGACCGCGCGACTCCCTTCGAGGAGATCTGGCAGGCGATCGACGTGCTGGTCCAGCAGGGGAAGATCCTCTACGTGGGATCCAGCAACTTCCCCGGGTACAAGATCGCCCAGGCCAATGAGATCGCCGCGCGGCGCAACGGCACGATCGGCCTCGTCAGCGAACAGTGCCTCTACAACCTCGCCGAGCGGCGCGCCGAGATGGAGGTCATCCCGGCCGCGCAGGAGTACGGGCTCGGGGTCATCCCGTGGTCGCCGCTGCACGGCGGTCTCCTCGGCGGCGTGATCAAGAAGGAGGTCGAGGGCGGGCGCCGGGCGAGCGGCCGGGCCGCCGACTCCCTCGCCAACACCACCATCCGCGCGCAGATCCAGGCGTACGAGGATCTGCTCGACAAGCACGGCCTGGAGCCCGGCGAGGCCGCGCTGGCCTGGCTGCTGACCCGGCCCGGTGTCACCGGGCCCATCGTCGGCCCGCGCACCGCGGAGCAGCTGGAGTCCGCGCTGCGCGCCGTCGACCTGGAGCTGTCGGAGGAGGTCCTGGCCTCTCTGGACGAGATCTTCCCGGGTCCTGGGCCGTCGCCGGAGGCCTTCGCCTGGTAGCCCGCGAGGGCATGCCGCAGCGGGCGGTGGCGGGATGTTACCTGACCGCCGCCGCCAGCGCCACCACGACGAACATCAGCACGAGCACACCGGCCATGATCCGGTTACGGGTCTTCGGGTCCACGCATCGAGCCTAACCGGCCGCCCCCAGCGTCCAGCGGGCGACCGCCTCATAACGGGGCTGCTCCCCGGGTACCCCCGACTTCGGCAGCCGGCTGCGGACGAGGCACAGCTCCCCCACCGTCCACTCCTGCCCTTCGAAGTCGCCCAACGCGGTGACGTATGCCCCGAAGTGCGCGGAACCGCGGCTGCGGGCCACGGTCAGATGCGGATGGTACGGGCGGTGCTGCCCCATCGGGATGCCCGCCTTGCGCGCCGCCGCCTCCGCCCGGTCGGCCAGCAGCCGCATGGTCTCCAGGTCGCCTGCCACACCCACCCACAGGGCACGCCCGCCGAAGTGGCCGCCGCCGCGCAGGGACACGGGGAAGGGGTCCGTACGGTGGGCCGCGCGCGCCAGCCGTTCCGAGAGGTCCGGGACGATCTCCTCGTCCACCTCTCCGTAGAACGCGAGCGTGAAGTGCCAGCCAGGGCGGCCCGTCCACCGCAACGCCTCGGCCGCCGGCAGCCGCTCCAACTCATCGACCTCCGAGGCGAGTTCACGGATCACACCCTCCGGAGGCAGCACCGCCGCAAAAAGTCTCATGGCGTCACCCTTCCAGGGAATGGATCATCCGGCGACCCCCGCCCGGCACGGAACGCACGCCGTGCGCAGCCGCCCGTCGTCAGGCTGCCGGGGCCAGCTCCTCCTCCCGCTGCTCCTTCGGTACGAAGCGGACGTGCGGGTGGCCGTGGTTCCAGCCGAGGGAGAGGCGGAGGCCGCCGATACGGGCCAGGATCAGGCCGATCGTGGTCGCGGCCGCCAACGAGATCAGGCCGCCGAGGGCGAAGCCGACGCGGGCGCCGTAGGCGTCGGTGATCCAGCCGACGAGGGGTGCCCCCAGTGGCGTACCACCCATGAAGACCATCATGAACAGCGCCATGACCCGACCGCGCATGGCGGGATCGGTGGCCATCTGGACCGAAGTGTTCGCGGTGACGTTGACCGTCAGGCCGAAGATGCCGATCGGGACCATCAGGAGGGAGAAGAGCCAGAGGGAGGGGGCCGCCGACGCCACCACTTCCAGCGCGCCGAAGGCCACCGCCGCCGCGATCAGAACGCGCAGCCGGGCCGTGCCGCGGCGGGCGGCGAGCAGCGCGCCGGCCAGTGAGCCGAGCGCCATCAGCGCGTTGAAGAGGCTGTACGCGCCGGCGCCCGCGTGGAAGATGTCGTCCGCGTATGCCGACAGCCAGACCGGGAAGTTGAAGCCGAAGGTGCCGATGAAGCCGACGAGGACGATCGGCCAGATCAACTCCGGGCGGCGCGCCACGTACTGAAGGCCTTCGCGCAACTGGCCCTTGCCACGCGGCGCCCGCTCGACCACATGGAGTTCACGAGCGCGCATCAGCAGCAGGCCCGCGATGGGCGCCACGAAGGAGAGGCCGTTGAAGAGGAAGGCCCAGCCGGTGCCGACGCCGGTGATCAGCAGCCCCGCCACGGCGGGGCCGACCAGACGGGCCGACTGGAAGTTCGCCGAGTTCAGGCTGACCGCGTTCTGCAGCTGGCCCGGACCGACCATCTCGGAGACGAAGGACTGGCGGGCCGGGTTGTCGACGACCGTGGCGAGACCCACGGCGAAGGCGGCCAGGTAGACGTGCCAGACCTGGACATGGCCGGAGAGGGTGAGGAAGGCGAGCGCCAGGCCGGTGACGGCCATCGCCAGCTGCGTCACGAGCAGCGTGGGCCGCTTGGGGAGGCGGTCGACGAGGACACCGCCGTACAGCCCGAAGAGCAGCATCGGCAGGAACTGCAGCGCGGTGGTGATACCGACCGCGGCGGACGAGCCGGTCAGGCTCAGTACCAGCCAGTCCTGGGCGATGCGCTGCATCCAGGTGCCGGTGTTGGAGACGACCTGGCCGAGGAAGAACAGGCGGTAGTTCCGGATCTTCAGCGAGCTGAACATCGAGGAGGAACGCGTCGCGCGGGGCGAACGGTCGGGAGCGGGCGGGGAGTCGTGGGTGGCTGGTGCGGGGGCGGAGTCTGCTCCGGGTCCCGTACTCAAAAGGGCTCGCCTCCTGGTCAGTCGTTGACGTCGGCGTCATGGGAGGGCGTCGGCGATGGTCGAAACAGGGGAGCGGCCCTCTCGGGAGAGGGCCGCGGGTGGTCACAGATGCGCGAGCTTTTCCAGAACGGGGGCCGCTTCGCGAAGCTTCGCCCATTCGTCGTCGTCGAGGGCCTCGACCAGTCCGGCCAGGAACGCGTTCCGTTTGCGGCGGCTCTCTTCGAGCATCGCCTCTGCCTTGTCGGTCTGCGTGACGACCTTCTGGCGCCGGTCCTCGGGGTGCGGCTCCAGCCTGACCAGACCCTTGGCTTCGAGCAGCGCGACGATGCGCGTCATCGAGGGCGGCTGCACATGCTCCTTGCGGGCGAGCTCGCCCGGCGTGGCGGTGCCGCAGCGGGCCAGGGTGCCGAGCACCGACATCTCGGTGGGGCTCAGCGACTCGTCGACCCGTTGGTGCTTGAGTCGACGCGACAACCGCATCACTGCGGAGCGCAAGGCGTTCACGGCGGCCTCGTCGTCGCCATGGGTGAGGTCAGGCATGTCCTTAGAGTAACTCATTACTCTCCCTAAAGACCACCACAATGCCCGTGAACCGCGCCACCGAACCCCGACATCACTCGTATGAGTGAGCCCGCTCCGGAAAGTGACCCCTCGCCGACCGCGGTCCGGCGACCCTCGACTCCATGGGGACCAGCGTGCTCAGCCTGCGGATGGACGGGGAGCTGCTCAACCGGCTCCGGCATCACGCCGCCAAACGCGGAATGAGCGTCCAGGACTATGTCGTCCAGACGCTCATTCGCGATGACTTCGACGAGCGGTTCCAGACCGCGGTCGAGGAGACGGAGAAGTTCTACGGGGTCACCTGAGACCCCGTACGGCCGCTTACGTCAGACCCAGGGCCGGCATCAGGTAGTAGAAGGCGAACACCGCCGACACCACGTACATCGCGACGGGGATCTCGCGGCCGCGACCGGCGGCCAGGCGCAGCACCACGAAGGTGATGAAGCCCATGCCGATGCCGTTCGTGATCGAGTAGGTGAACGGCATCATCATCATCGTCACGAAGGCCGGGATGGCGATCGTGTAGTCCGCCCAGTCGATCTCCTTGACCGAGTGGGACATGATCAGGAAGCCGACCGCGACGAGCGCGGGCGTGGCGGCCTGGGACGGGACCATCGTGGCGACGGGGGTCAGGAAGAGCGCCACGGCGAAGAGCGCGCCGGTGATGACGTTCGCGAAGCCGGTGCGGGCGCCCTCGCCGACGCCCGCCGTGGACTCCACGAAGCAGGTGGTGGCCGAGGAGGAGGTGGCACCGCCCGCGGCGACCGCGATGCCGTCGACGAACAGGACCTTGTTGATGCCGGGCATGTTGCCCTGCGCGTCGGTCAGCTTGGCCTCGTCGCTGACGCCCATGATCGTGCCCATCGCGTCGAAGAAGCACGACAGCAGCACGGTGAAGACGAAGAGAATGCCGGTCAGCACACCGACCTTGCCGAAGCCGCCGAAGAGGCTGACCTTGCCGACCAGCCCGAAGTCGGGGGTGGCGACCGGGTTGCCGGGCCACTTCGGGGTGGTCAGACCCCAGGACGGGATGGTGGCGACGGCGTTGATGATCACCGCGAGGACGGTCATCGTGACGATCGAGATCAGGATCGCGCCCGGCACCTTGCGCACGATCAGCGCGAGGGTGAGCAGCGTGCCGAGGACGAAGATCAGGACGGGCCAGCCGTTGAGGTGACCGTCGGCGCCGAGCTGGAGCGGGACCGTGGTCTGCGCGATGTCCGGGATGCGCGAGACGAAGCCGGAGTCGACCAGACCGATCAGCATGATGAACAGGCCGATACCGATCGAGATGCCCTTGCGCAGGCCCAGCGGCACCGCGCTCATGACGCGCTCACGCAGGCCGGTGGCGACCAGCAGCATCACGACGAAGCCGGCGAGGACGACCATGCCCATCGCGTCCGGCCACGACATCCGCGGGGCGAGCTGGAGCGCGACGACCGTGTTCACACCCAGGCCCGCCGCCAGCGCGATCGGCACGTTGCCGATGACACCCATGAGGAGCGTGGTGAACGCCGCGGTGAGGGCGGTCGCGGTGACCAGCTGGCCGTTGTCCAGGTGGTGCCCGTACATGTCCTTCGCGCTGCCCAGGATGATCGGGTTCAGCACGATGATGTAGGCCATCGCGAAGAAGGTGGCGAAACCGCCGCGGATCTCGCGCGGGACGCTGGAGCCCCGCTCGGAGATCCTGAAGTAGCGGTCCAGGGCACCCTGCGCGGGGCGGGGCTCCGGCTGCTCCGGCGTGGGGGCCTTGGTGAGGGCCGAGGTGGACATGCGTGACCTCATCGTGCGGGGCCTTGCGGGGCCGATACGGGCGCCCTGACGATGGGGCCACGCTCGAGCGGAGTCGAGAGCGGGGGAAGGCGCCGGGCTGGGAGCTTGATCGAGTCTGGCCGTTACGCGATCACCAGCGGGTTTCTTCGCTGCTTCCGTTGGTGTTTCGTACGAAGAGAAAGAGCCAGACTCAGACCGTTTCAGTATGAACATATGAGTCCGAAATCGCTATCTCCGCGCGTAGACCGTTGGTACACAAGGGCGCGCACGGGCCCGGCTCGCGCCCGATCCGCGGCCTCGTAAGCTGTGCACATGGCGAAGTGGACCCCCAAGCACGAGGCGCCGGAGCCCCTGGAGGGCCCCGTCGTCGCCACCATCACGGGCGGCACGATCCTCTGGTTCGTCCTCTTCCTGGTGCAGCTGCCGTTCTACGGCTGGTTCGACGACCACGGGCACACCTGGTGGGTGTGGACGTGCCTGGCCGGCGCGGGCCTCGGACTGATCGGCATCTGGTACGTCCGCAAGCGCGACGCCGCCATCAAACGCGCCGCGGCCGCCGGCCCGGACCAGGCCGCCACTGCTGCGGAGTAACCAGCTCCCCCTACACCCAGGGCATCACTCCCCCGCGCCCCCGTCCTCCCCAGGTCGGATCTTTGGGGCACTCGGCAGGTGAAGCCGTATATCCGCACGTACCGTCGAATGCATGAGCCACATCGACGCGGGCGCCGAACTCGATCCCGTTCACCCCGTGCCCTTGCCCGCCTCCCGGCGGTCGGAGGGGTTGTCCGCCGCCGAGGTGGCCGAACGGGTCGCGCGCGGCGAGGTGAACGACGTCCCGGTGCGCAGCAGCCGCTCGCTGGGCGAGATCGTCCGGGCGAACGTCTTCACCCGATTCAACGCGATCATCGGCGTGCTCTGGCTGATCATGCTGTTCGTGGCGCCGTTCCAGGACAGCCTCTTCGGCTACGTGATCATCGCCAACACCGGGATCGGCATCATCCAGGAGTGGCGGGCCAAGAAGACCCTGGACTCCCTCGCGGTGATCGGCGAGGCGAGACCGACGGTACGCAGGGACGGGGTCGCCGCAGAGGTCAGTACGTCGGAGATCGTGCTCGGGGACCTGATCGAGACAGGGCCCGGCGACAAGATCGTCGTCGACGGCACCTGTGCCGAGGCCGACGGCCTGGAGATCGACGAGTCGCTGCTCACCGGTGAGGCCGACCCCGTGGTCAAGCACCCCGGCGACAAGGTGATGTCGGGCAGTTTCGTGGTCGCGGGCGGCGGCGCGTTCATCGCGACGAAGGTGGGGCGGGAGGCGTACGCGGCGCAGCTCGCCGAGGAGGCGTCACGGTTCACGCTGGTCCACTCCGAGCTGCGGACCGGTATCTCCACGATCCTCAAGTACGTGACGTGGATGATGATCCCGACCGCGATCGGTCTGGTCATCAGCCAGCTCGTGGTCAAGCAGCACGGCTTCAAGGACTCCATCGCGCGGACGGTCGGCGGGATCGTGCCGATGGTCCCGGAGGGGCTGGTCCTGCTCACCTCCGTCGCCTTTGCGATCGGCGTCATCCGCCTTGGCCGGAAACAGTGCCTCGTGCAGGAACTTCCCGCCATCGAGGGGCTCGCCCGCATCGACACCGTCTGCCTCGACAAGACCGGCACCCTCACCGAGGGCGGCATGGACGTCACCGAGCTGCGGCCGCTCCAGGGCGCCGACGAATCGTACATACGCAAGGTCCTCGGCGCGCTCGGCGAGTCGGACCCGCGGCCGAACGCATCGCTCCAGGCGGTCATCGCCGCCTACCCGGACAGCGAGGAGTGGCGCTGCACCGAGTCGCTGCCCTTCTCCTCCGCCCGCAAGTACAGCGGGGCGTCCTTCAGCGAGGGGAACGGGGAATCCAGTACGTGGCTCCTTGGCGCCCCCGACGTGCTGCTGCCCGCCAAGGATCCGGCGCTCGCCGAGACCGAGCGGCTGAACGAGTCCGGGCTGCGGGTGCTGCTGCTCGCCAGGGCCTCCAAGGACCTCGACGACCCGGAGGTCAAGACGGGCGCCCGGCCCACCGCCCTCGTCGTCCTCGAACAGCGGCTGCGCCCGGACGCGGCGGACACCCTGCGCTACTTCGCCGAGCAGAACGTCAAGGCGAAGGTCATCTCCGGCGACAACGCGGTGTCGGTGGGCGCGGTGGCCGGGAAGCTCGGGCTCACCGGCTCCGTCGTGGACGCGCGCCACCTCCCCGACGAGCGGGAGGAGATGGCGAAGTCGCTGGACAAGGGCACGGTGTTCGGGCGGGTCACCCCGCAGCAGAAGCGGGAGATGGTGGGCGCGCTGCAGTCGCGCGGGCACACGGTGGCCATGACGGGCGACGGCGTGAACGACGTACTCGCCCTGAAGGACGCCGACATCGGCGTCTCGATGGGCTCGGGGTCGGAGGCCACCCGGGCGGTGGCCCAGATCGTCCTCCTCAACAACAGCTTCTCGACGCTGCCCTCGGTGGTCGCGGAGGGCCGCAGGGTCATCGGGAACATCACCCGGGTCGCGACGCTCTTCCTGGTGAAGACGGTCTACTCGGTGCTGCTGGCCATCCTGGTGGTGTGCTGGCAGGTCGAGTACCCGTTCCTGCCGCGGCACCTGACGCTGCTGTCGACGCTCACGATCGGCGTCCCCGCGTTCTTCCTGGCGCTCGCCCCCAACACGGAGCGCGCGCAACCCCACTTCGTACGACGGGTGATGCGGTACTCGATCCCGGGCGGGGTCATCGCCGGGCTGGCCACCTTCGTGACGTATCTGCTCGCCCGTCACTACTACACGGGCGAGGGTTCGCTGGACGCGGAGACCAGCGCCGCGACGCTGACCCTCTTCCTGATCTCCATGTGGGTGCTCGCGATCATCGCCCGGCCCTACACCTGGTGGCGGGTCTGCCTCGTCGCCGCGATGGGCGGGGCGTTCCTGCTGGTGCTCGTGGTGCCGGGCCTGCAGCACTTCTTCGCGCTGAAGCTGGTCGGCACCACGATGCCGTGGATGGCGGTGGGCATCTCGGCGGTGGCGGCGGCCGTCCTGGAGTTCCTGTGGAAGTGGGTCGACCGCCGCTTCCCCGCGTAAGGGTGGTGCCGAACTACCTCACGTCGACGTAGTCACCGGTGGCGGAGACCGCCGGGGTGGTCGTCGTGCCCGCGAAGCTGAAGCGCCAGTAGCCGTCGTAGTTGGCGGTGGTGGTGGCCTTCAGGTTGCCGGTCGAGTCCGAGTACACCGTCTTGACGGTGGTGTACGTGCTGGTGCCCGCCTTGCGGAACTGCAGCTTGACCGGCTGGTTGGTGTAGCCGTGGTACAGGTGGTCCTCCCAGTTGGCGCGGCTCAGCTTGCCGGTCGCGGTCAGGGTCGCGCCCTTGGAGACCGGCTCCGGGCCCGCGTTGACCGTCAGCTTGGAGTAGCGCTGGACGCGTGCGGTCTTGTAGTAGTCGTTCCAGTACATGCTGCCGTCGGTGGCGAGCGCGGCCGCCGTGACGTGCCAGGTGCCCGCCAGGGAGTTCGCGTACAGGTCGAGCTGCGGGTCGACGGTGATCGTCAGCTTGCAGGTCGACGTGGTGGCGCTGGCGGCGGTGCAGGTCGCCGCGTCCTCGTTCGGCACCAGCAGGCCGTCGATGTCCGTCTCGACGTCCGTGCCGTGCCACAGGTCGATGTACGCGTCCTCGATGCCGGAGGCGTGCGTGGCGGTCAGCGAGACAGTGATCGTCTTCGTGGTCGTGGTGCCGAGGACGATGTCCTTGCCGCCGTTGACGGTGACGTTGGAGATGGTCGGCTCGTCGGCCGCGGTGGCGAACGCCGACTTCGTGGACGCGTCGAAACGGGACGCGGCGTCCGGCTTGGCGAAGGACGGGACGTCGGCGGCGTGGGCGCCCGGCACGACGAAGGCGGAGAGGGCCAGGGCGCCGGAGACGGCGGCCACGGTGGCACGTATGCGCATGCGATCCCCAAGTGGAGAAAGGGGCCCCGATGGTGGTCGGTCCTCACGGCTCGTCGTCACACGGGGCCCAAATGATCGTGGAGTCTGTTGACTCGGGAGATCAGATCCGCGACCGATGAGAATGGTTGTACGGGGGGTGAATATTTTGTGCGCGTATGAACAAGATCACAGGAAGCTGCCTGGGGCCGCACAGCGTTCAGCCGCGCGGCCCCGGCACAGCGTCAGTCGAACCAGCGGTCCCGCGCCAGTTCCTCCGTGCGGGACGGGTCCTCCAGGAGGGCCGCGACCTCGAAGCGGCGCGGCCACTGTCCGGCCGCCCAGGCGAGTCCGGCCGCGACGCCCTCCAGGGTGGCGGCGTGCAGCACGCCGTCCCGGGTGCGCCGCCAGTCGAGTTCGGTGCCGTCGACGACGAGTTCCTCGTGCTCGACGTACGAGGCCGGGGTCGAGGGACCCAGCAGGACCCGCACGGAGTCCGGTACGTCGTGTTCGGTGCCCTCGGAGTCCACTTCGCCCGTGACGGACTCACTCAACCGCCGCACCTGGAACAGCTCGGCGAGATCGGCGGCACGCGACGGCTGTACGGGGAGCAGCGGCACCCCGCCGGTGAAGGGCAGCAGGTCGGGTGAGTCGACGACCACGGCGTCGGCCGCGTCCACCACGCGCACCTCACCGTCGACGACGGCCCGCAGCTCGTCCGGCAGGGTCACCTGCTCGGGGTCGAGGTCGGCCAACGCGCTGTAGAGGGCGTGCAGTTGGGCGCCCGAGACCTTCCGGTCGGGGTCGGTGAGCCGGTCCAGGAGCTCGGCGGCGCCGCCGGGTTCGGCGAGGAGGGCGTCCACCGAGGTGCGGACGCCGAGCGCCCGCAGCACCTGCTCGTCGTCGAAGCCGGTGGCGTCGGCGGCGTCGTACAGGCCGTGCAGCAGCGGGTCGCTGCCCTCGGCGCGCAGCCCGGCGGGGCGGCGGCCGTCGAGGACGGGATGGCCACGCAGCCACCAGGCGGTGTACGGCCGGACGATCTCGTGCGTGCCGTCCGGCAGCAGGATCCGCACCGGCTGGGTCAGCGCGTCCCGCAGCGGCGGCTGCGAGAGCAGCGCGAGGGCCTGCGGCCACCGCTCGTCGTCCACCAGGTCCAGGTCCCGTACGGCGACGATCTCGGTGGCGACCGGCGGCACCGGCGTGTCCGGCAGCCGGTCGAGGACGTCCTCGCACCACACGTCGACGGCGTCAAGGAGGCCCGCGTCGTCGGGTTCGGCGAAGTCGGAGTCGCGCGGCTCCAGTTCGTCCGGGTCGAGGACGACGTCGGTGGAGCGTACGAGAGCGAAGTTGGCGAGGACGCCACAGGCCGCGAGCGGCTGTTCGCCCCAGCGATCGGCCAACTCGGTGTCGATGAAGGCGAGTTCGTTCTCGCGCATGACCTGCGCGAACGGGCTGCCGGGCAGCACCAGTTCACCCGCGGGCGCGAGTTCGCCCTCGTCGTCCTGGAGGGCGAGGGCGCCGAGCCAGGGCTCGTCGCCGGGCTCCAGGCCGGCGTCGCGGACCAGCGCGAGCACGGTGTCGGCCAGCTCCTCCGTGTCCGGCGCGTCCTCGTCCCACGCCCCGCCGTCGTCGTCGAGCGAGGCGGCGACGGCGGCGCGGACCTGCGGGGTGGTCAGCACGGCGCGAGGCGTGGCCGGGAGGGCGCCCAGCTTCTCCAGGAGCGGGTGGGCGGCGTCCGGGTGGGCGACCTTGAGGCCGAGGCGGGCCAGAGAGTCGGAGGTGGCGGCCCAGGTGTCGTCCGGGGTGGGCCCGTCGGGCACCGGCAGCAGAACCTGCCGGGGGCCGATGGTCGTACGCCCGTCGGCGAGCGGCACGGGCAGCCCGGAGAGCCGATCGGGGTCGACCCCGGCGAGGCTGTCGTAGAGGCTCCGCCACCAGGCCGGGTCCTTCTCGAGGCCGGCGAGGCGGTCCACGGCCTCCGTGAGCGGCACCCGCGAGACCCCCAGCGTCCGGAGCTCCACCCGGCGTTCGAGACCGGCGGGCAGCAGGCTGGGGAGCACCTCGGCGAGGACACGGACGGTCTCGGCTCCGGCACCCTCGACGACCTCGGCGTCACGGGGGCGCAGGGCGGCCGGGTTCTCCGCCGCGCTGGTCTCGGGCCATTCGGTGGGGGTGTCGGGGGTGCTGTCCGGCTCGATGGCGGGCGGCAGGAAGGCGGTGCGCGGCAGCCGGTCCAGGATCGCCCGGCGCAGCGCGCCGTCCAGCTCGCCCTTGCCGAGCGGGCCCGGCACGAGGTCGATGATCCCGGTGTCCACCGGGCGCCAGGCGGCGAGCAGTTCGGCGTACGCGTCCGCCGCGCGCTCCACCAGGAAGTCGGTGAGCGGGCCGGGGGCGGCATGGCGGCGGGTGGTGTCGAGCGGGAGGGAGGCGATGAGCAGGGCGGGCACGCCGAGCGGCTCGTCGCTGGGCGTGGGCGCGTGCACGACGGGGCTGGTGCGGGGGCGGCCGGGGGTGCCGTCGCCGCTGTCCACGGGCACGGCCCAGGTCACCGACCAGTGCGGCCGCAGCCGCTCCTCGACCGGGCGGTCGGCGAGGAGGGCGGGGTCGAGGGGGCCGTGGTGGGAGACGGTGCGGTAGCGGGTGGCGCCCTCGCGGGAGTCCTCGAGGGTGACGCCGTGCTCTTCGGTGCGGCGCCGGAGGGTGCGTACGTCCGCGTCCCCGATCTCGACGACCACTTCCTCCAGGCCCGGCAGGGCGAGCAGGAGGGCGTCGTCGATGCTCTGCAGGAGACGCTCGGCGAGATCCTGGGCGGCGAGGTCCCGCAGGGGCATGATCACGACGGTGTCGTACGGGTCCGGGGCGGTGCCCTCGGCCGTGAACGGCAGCCGGAGCAGGGGCACATGACCGTCTCGCCGGCGGATCTCGTCCCCGAGTCCCGGGCTGTGGCGGGCGGTGTCCCCCGCCAGTTCGCGGGCCTCGGCGAGGGACCAGCGGACGCCGCCGTGCCGCCCGACGACGGCGGGCTCGTCGGTGACGGCCAGCACCGCGGCGAAACCGACGCCGAAGCGGCCGACGGCGCCGACGGCCGTGTCGTGCGTGTCGCGCTTCGCGGAGGCACGGAGCGTGGAGAGCGATTCGACGCCGGTCGCGTCGAGGGGGGCGCCGGTGTTCGCCGCGACGAGTACGTCGTCACGGAGGGTGAGACGGAGGCGGCCGGGGACACCGGCCCTTGCCGCCGCGTCGGCCGCGTTCTGGGCGAGCTCGACGACGAGTCGGTCCCGATAGCCGCCGAGGACGAGGTCCTCCTCGGCGTTGGCGTCCTCGCGGAACCGGGCCGGGCTGGTCGCCCAGGCGTCCAGCACACCGCGTCGCAGGCGCGCCGTCCCGAACGGGTCCGCGCCCTCGGCTGCCGGCCGCACGAACTTGCTCACGGTTCACTCTCCCTCTCGCCTGGCGCGACCGCGAGTGCTGCGCTCGGCCGCGGCATGAAGGTACCGCGCACCGGACCTACCTCCGGCCGGGGCTCTTGGGTTTTCGCCCCTGCGGGTTTCAGGGGCGCGGGGAACTGCGCGGTCTTTTGACAGGGTCTGGGGGCGCAGCCCCCAGGGACGATGGGGGTCCCCCTGCTCTGGGGGTACCTCCCAGGCCCTTGAGGCACTGGGGGAGAAGCCGAGAGCTTGGGGGAGGGAAGGGGCGGAGGGGACGGAGGGGACGGAGGGGACGAAAACAAGCTCCCGGGCTACGAGTGGCCCAGTTCCGCCGAGGACTCGTCCGTCGTGACCGATACCGAACCGGAATCCGGGGAGGGCCGGAGGGGGAAGGGATCCACCCGGGTCTCGTCGATCACCGGCGGGGCCGGCCGCGGAGGCTTCGGCATGACCGCGGCCTCGGAGTGCCCACCACAGCCGTACGAGAGCGAAACCACATGCCCGTCGGCGGGTGAGAACTCATTGGCACAGACACCGAACGCCTGTCCGAGCGAGCCTCCGATGGGGTTGAGGAAGCCACAGCTGACGCACGACGCGGGCGCGGCCTGCGCCATCGCGGTCTTCGCGCCATACCCCTCCTCCCACCGATCGGCCGCGACATGCAGCCCGTACCGGGACAGAACGCGCGCACGGCGCAACCCCAGCTCCTCCGCCACCGCGGCGATCGAGCCACGTCGAGGCGCGACCGGCAGCGTCGCCGGCCTCCCGCCCGCGACCTCCGCGTCCTCCGCCTCCACCAGCTCGGCCATCTCCTCCGAGACCGGCGAGTTCGGCGGCGGCTCGTCCTCGCCGGTGAAACCCGGCTCGAGGCGGAGATCCTCGGCGTCCGTGGGCAGCAGGTCCCCCGGCCCCATGTCACCGGGCCGCAGACGCTCGCTCCACGGCACCCACTCCGGGGCGAGGAGGGCGTCGGGACCGGGCAGCAGGACCGTCTCGTCGAGCGTGACGAACTTCGCGCGGGAGGCGCGGGCCACGGTCACCGCCCAGCGCCAGCCGCGGTAGCCCAGCTCCTTGCACTCGAAGAAGTGCGTGACAACGCGGTCCCCCTCGGAGACCAGCCCTACGTGCTCGCCGACGATGCCGGGTGCGGCAGCCTCCTCGGCGGCGGCGCGTGCGAGGTCGACGGCCTCGGCGCACAGGCGGTCGGGGGTGCGGCTTCGCGTTGTCGCTGCGCTCACAGGTATCGCTTCTCTCCTACGCCGTCTCACGGGTGCGCCGTTTCCCGGCGGGGGTGCGGACGGAGCGGACCGGGGGGCCGCGTCGACGTCCGCGCCCGATCGCACTCGGGCGCACCTACGCCATCCATTCTGCGGGATGGCCGAGAGGCGCGCGGCCGAGAACAATCGCCGCAGGCGCGTTACGCACGCTACCTTCTCCTGGCCCCTGGGCCCACACCGGCGGGGCTCTTCTGCGCTCCGCGCCGGGCTTTCCGCCGCTCCGCGGCCGGGTCTTGGCCGCTCCGCGGCCCGGTCCTCGCCGCTCCGCGGCGTTTTCTTCGGCGCTCCGCGCCGTGTTTCCCGCCCACCCACCCGACTAGGCCCGTCCCACGGGCTCCGCCCGGACACTCGACCCGGCACTCGCCCCGGCGTTCCGCCCGGCTCCGTCCATCCCACACGCTCCGCCCAGACACTCACCCCGACTCCGTCCGCCCCACACGCTCCGCGCGGACGCTCAGCCCCGGCGCTCGTCCATGGCGCTCGTCTGCGGCGTGTGCTCCGGTGTTCCGTCCGACTCGGCGGACGTACGCGCGGTAACCGCACTACGCACGCCCATCTCGGGGCACTATGACGGGGTGGCAGCCGCAAGGTCGCCCCAGGGAGCCACCGGAGTCGGTGGTGGTGCCAAGGGGAGCAGTCGGAGTGGCGGATCGGGCCGCGTGAGCGGGTCCGTCCGTGCGATGGGGCGTGCCCTGCACTTCCCGCTGACGGGGACGGCGCGCGGGATCCGGAAGGCGACGCACGCGCACGGGGCGGGTGAGTCGGGGCTCGGCAAGCTGATCGAGCTGCACGCGGTGAACGGCGCGGGGGACGTCATGATCACCGTCGCCCTCGCCTCCACCGTCTTCTTCTCCGTACCGACCGACGAGGCCCGCGGCCGCGTCGCCCTCTACCTCGCCATCACCATGGCGCCCTTCACCCTCCTCGCCCCCGTGATCGGCCCCCTCCTCGACCGCATCCCGCACGGACGCCGCGCCGCCATGGCGGGCGCGATGCTCGCCCGGGCCTTCCTCGCGCTGCTGCTCTCCAGCGCGGTCGTCACCGGCGGCATCGAGCTGTATCCCGCGGCGCTCGGGGTGCTGGTCGCGTCCAGGGCGTACGGGGTCGTCCGCAGTGCTGTCGTGCCGCGACTGCTGCCGCCCACGTTCTCCCTGGTGAAGGCGAACTCCCGGGTCACCCTCGGCGGGCTCCTCGCCACCGGCGTCGCCGCGCCGATCGGGGCGGGGCTGCAGGTACTCGGCCCGCGTTATCCGCTCTACGGCGCCTTCGCGATCTTCATCGCGGGTACGTTCCTGTCGTTCACGCTGCCGCACAAGGTCGACTCGGCCAAGGGCGAGGACAGGGCGCTGCTCGCCGCGGACGAGGAGCACCTGCACGGGCCGCAGCTGATCAAGAAGAAGGTGCGGCGGCCCGGACTGCGGACCGTCGGCACGGCCGTCACGCACGCACTCGGCGCCAACGCGTCCCTGCGCTGCCTCTCCGGTTTCCTGATCTTCTTC
Organism: Streptomyces albiflavescens; assembly: GCF_014645835.1. Classification (GTDB taxonomy): domain Bacteria; phylum Actinomycetota; class Actinomycetes; order Streptomycetales; family Streptomycetaceae; genus Streptomyces; species Streptomyces albiflavescens. The sequence continues at coordinate 206,027 of NZ_BMMM01000004.1, read as the reverse complement.
CTCGCCTTCCTGCTGCGCGAGCACCCGCTCACCGGCGAGAGCGCGGCGGTCTCGCTGGGGATAGTGGGCGTCTCGGCGGGTGCGGGCAACGCGCTCGGTACCGCGGTCGGAGCTTGGCTGAAACAGCGCGCTCCCGAGATCATCATCGTGACGGTCGTGGCGTTGGTGCTGGGGACCGCGATCATCGCCGCCCTGTTCTTCGGCGCGGCCCTCGTGGCGTGTCTCGCCGCGGTCGCCGGCTTCGCCCAGGCCCTCGCCAAGCTGTCCCTGGACGCGCTGATCCAGCGGGACGTCCCGGAACTCGTCCGCACGTCCGCCTTCGCCCGCTCCGAGACCCTGCTGCAGATGGCCTGGGTCATCGGCGGCGGCATCGGCATCGTGCTGCCGCTCAACGGCACACTCGGGCTCTCCGTGGCCGCCGCGATCGTCGCCGCGGGATGGCTGACGACCGTACGGGGGCTGCTGAGCTCGGCGCGGCACGGGGGAGCCGCGCGGCCCCGGGTGGCCTGAGCCGGGCGGCCAGGCGGGGGCACGGCACGGCACGCCGCACCCCACGTGGGGAGAGCGCTGGACGTGCCCGATAGCCTTCCGCCATGACATCCCTGCCCCGCGGCAGAGCCGCTAATGGACTCAGCGCTGCGCGCCGCCGTCGCGCCGTTGCCGTCGTCGGCACCGTATCCGCCGGACTTCTCGTCCTGTCCGCCTGTGACAAGCCGACGCCGATGGCCACCATCACGGTCGGCAACAGCTCGGTGAGTTCCGAGACCGACTGCTACAACGACGGCAAGGCGGTGAGCACCGCGGATCTGGCGAGCTGCCTGAAGTCCAAGGACATCAAGTCCATCAAGGTCGACCCCGACGAGACCGTGCGGTTCGGCGTGGACCCGGAAATCGCGGACAACGGCTGGACGATCCTGATGAACGGTCAGCCGCTGACCGAATCCAGCAACAAGACGTACCGCACGATCCCGGGCAGCGTGTTCTTCAACGCGCAGTACGGCGCCAGCGGCAACTCCACGCTCGTCTCCATCAAGGAGGGCGAGAAGACGGTCACCGGGCTGTGGTCCTTCAAGCTCAAGAAGGACTCCTGACCACGTCTTCCGCAGTACGTGTCCTCGTAGCCACCGCGGTCCCGGTCGAACGGGACGCGGTGGCCGCGGCGTTCGCCGGCCCGCTCCGTGAGATCCCGCTCCCCGGGGTGACGCTCCACCGGGCCGGCGGGGCACACCGGTTCGACCTGGTCGCCGCCGGTGTCGGCCCCGCTCTCGCCGCCGCCCGCGCCGCCTCCGCGCTCACCGCGGCAGCCATCGGCGGTGAACCGTACGACCTGGTCGTCTCGGCCGGCATCGCCGGCGGCTTCCCGCCCGACGCCCCCGTCGGGTCGCTCGTCGTCGCCGACGACATCACCGTGGCCGATCTGGGCGCGGACACCGCGGACGGCTTCGTCCCCGTCACCGGACTCGGCTTCGGGACCGTCAGCCACCGTCCACCCGAAACACTCGTACGAGCGATCGCCGCGACCACGGGTGGACGCGCCGGGACGGTGCTCACCGTCTCCACCGTGACCGGCACCGCCGCCCGCGCCGCCGAGCTGCGCGCCCGGCACCCCCGCGCCCTCGCCGAGGCGATGGAGGGGTTCGGGGTCGCCGAGGCGGCCGCGACTCACGGTGTGCCCGTCCTCGAACTCCGCGCGGTGTCCAATCCGGTCGGCCCGCGCGACCGCGCCGCCTGGCGCATCGGCGACGCTCTCGCCGCTCTCACCGAGGGTTTCGGGAAGCTCGCACCCGTACTGGAGAGTTGGAACCCGCATGAGCCCTGAGAAGCTGCCCGAGCCCTTGCAGATCGCGTACTCGCCCTGCCCGAACGACACCTTCGTCTTCGACGCCTGGGCCCACGACCGGGTGCCGGGCGCGCCCGCGCTCGACGTCACCTTCGCGGACATCGACATCACCAATGGCATGGCCGAGCGGGGCGAGTTCGATGTGCTGAAGGTGTCGTACGCCGTGCTGCCGTACGTCCTCGACGAGTACACGCTGCTGCCGTGCGGCGGCGCGCTGGGTCGGGGCTGTGGGCCCCTGGTGCTCACCCGTGACGCCGACGCGGACCTCACGGCGCGTACGGTCGCCGTGCCCAGCGAGAAGTCGACCGCTTACCTTCTCTTCCGGCTGTGGGCCGCGGACGTCGTGGCCGGCGGGGTCGGCGAGATAGTGGTCATGCCGTTCCACGAGATCATGCCGGCTGTGCGGGACGGCAAGGTCGACGCGGGGCTCGTCATCCACGAGGCGCGCTTCACGTACCAGAACTACGGGCTGCACAAGCTCGCCGACATGGGCGAGCACTGGGAGCGGACGACCGGGCTGCCCATCCCTCTCGGCGCGATCATCGCCAAGCGCTCACTGGGCGAGGAGCGTCTCCAGGCCCTCGCCGAGGCGACCCGCGCCTCGGTGCGCGCCGCCTGGGACGACCCCGAGGCCTCCCGTCCCTACGTCCTGGAACACGCCCAGGAGATGGATCCGAAGGTCGCGGACCAGCACATCGGCCTGTACGTCAACGAGTTCACGGCCGATCTGGGCAACGACGGGTATGCCGCCATCCGCGGACTGCTCACACGTGCGGCGGCCGAGGGGCTGGTGCCGCCCCTCGGCCCGGATGCGCTCGCGTTCCCCTAGGGCCTTGTGACAGGCCCCGGACGCGCCCTGGACGGCCCTAGACGTCCAACTGGTCGGCGACGGCTCGCAGCAGGCCGGCGATCTTCTTGCCGGAGGCCTTGTCGGGGTAACGGCCCTTCTCCAGCATCGGCGTGATGTTCTCGAGGAGGGTCGTCAGGTCCTGGACGATGGAGGCCAGTTCGTCCGGCTTGCGGCGCTGAGCGGCCGCGACGGAGGGGGTCGGGTCCAGGAGGGTTACCGAAAGTGCCTGGTCACCGCGCTGACCGGCGACAACGCCGAACTCCACGCGCTGGCCGGGCTTGAGAGCATCGACTCCGGCGGGCAGGACCGAGGAATGAACGAAGACGTCGCCGCCGTCGTCGCGGGAGAGAAAGCCGAAGCCCTTCTCGCTGTTGAACCACTTGACCTTGCCGGTAGGCACGTCTGTCCTCGTCCTCGTACTCGTCGGAAACTGCTCTGAAAACTGCGCCGGCAGTTGCACGGGCAACTGCCGTAAAACGGCTCTGGATAGCACTACAGCGGGTCGTCTGACCCGCCGGTACCAAGGCTAATGGTCCGGCGGCTGGTGACAAGACGTCGCTGGATTGTTCCTTCGCGCAGGGAACTACCCTGGTCCGGTGCGTGACAAAACCCAAGCGAATTCCGCCGAAGCCGGTGACCGGCTGATCCGTGCCGGTGCCATCGTGTTCTTCATCGGAGCCGTGGCCACTCTGGTCACCGTGGCACCGCTGCTGCTCGGTACAACGCCTTTTCCGACCTACATGTTCGGCTTGAGCATGCTCATGGGTGTCGGATTCCTGATGGCCGGAGCCGGCGTGCTCCAGTCCATCGCGGAGGGCCGCCGCCGGGCGCGCGCCGCGCGGGGTTAGCAGTCCTCGCGCGGGAGCGGCCGACGCCCCTCGCGCGGGCTAGCGCAGGTACTCCTCCAGCCACGCCGGGAACTCCGTGAGATCGGCGAGGACGACGTCCGCACCCGCCGCGCGGAGTTCCGCGGCGTCGCACGGTCCGGTGGCCACGGCGACGGAGTACGCGTCCGCCGTGTGGGCGCCGCGCACGTCTCCGGTGTGGTCGCCGACGTACACGCTCGCGCCGTGCTCGCGCAGCGCCACCGCCTTCTGCTCGGCCCACAGGTTGCCGACGACCGCGTCCGCGTCGATGCGCAGATGCTCCAGGTGCAGCTTGGCGCTGGGCTCCCACTTCGCCGTGACGACGACGGTGCTCCCGCCCACCGCCCGTACGGCCGCGACCGCCTCCCGGGCGCCGGGCATCGCCAGCGTGCCGGTGATGGCGTATGTGGGGTACATCTCACGGTAGAGATCCGCGACGGCGGCGACGTCCTCCGCCGGGAACCAGTGGACGAGCTCGTCCTCCAGCGGCGGCCCGAGCCGTGTGACCACCAGATCGCAGTCGATGTACGTCCCTGTCCGCGCGGAAAGTGCCTGGTAGCAGGCATGAATGCCGGGGCGGGAGTCGATCAGGGTCATATCGAGGTCGAAGCCGACGGTCAGCGCGGGGGAAGTCATATGGGCCATTGTGCCCAGCGTCGGCGCGGCGGGGCGGTGCGCCGGTCAGCGTTGCCGCTGGGAGCGCCAGACCAGGTAGAGGGCGGAGGTCACGGCTGCCCCGCGGACGACCCAGGGCCAGGTCTCGGCGACCGCGTCGTTCATGTGGCCCTCGGCGATGGGGGCGCCCCAGCGGCCGTTCGTGCGGCCCCAGAGCCAGACGATGCCGGCCGTGGCGGCCAGGCCGGGCAGTACGAGGACCGCCCACTTCGACTCGGCGGGGGTCAGCCGGCGCGAGCCGTAGGCGATGAGCCAGCCGAGGCCCAGGGCGAACCAGTTGCCGAGGACGGCGCCGGCGACCAGGAGCGCGGCGGCGAGCAGGAGGAGGGGGTTGCTCCAGCCGCTGAGGCCGGCCAGGCGGCGGCGCGGCGTCCGGTCCGTCTCCTCCTCCGCCTCTGCCTCCGGCTCCTTCTGCGGACCCGTCTCCTTCGGTGGCTTCGCCTCCTCGTCCTGCTTCTTCTCGGACGGCCGCTTGAGCAGCTCGGGGATCTCCACGCCTCCGACGAATCCCGGCACGCTGTCGTCGAGCCCGAACGGGCTGCTGTCCACGCGCCACCAGTCCGGCTGCGTGGCGCTGTCGCCGAGTTCCTGCGCGCTCGCCAGGTGCGGCGGGGAGGGGGTGTCGAGGTTCTCGGTGGGTTCCGGCTCCGCGGGGCGCGGCCTCGGGACGACGCGGCGCAGGCCCTTGGGGCGGGGCTCCGGTTCGGTGGCGCGCTGGGTGGGGACGGCGGCCCATGTCTCCGTCCCGGGCGCCCCGTCGCCGCCCTGGCCGGCCGCCGCGACGATCTCGTCGGGGGTGCCGAGGCGGGCGAGGATGCGGCGGACGGCGGCCGGGCTGTCGACGGTCGCCTTGGCCCTGCGGCGGTCGATCTCGTTGCGCAGCTCCGACACCAGCCGCATGCGGGTCGCGGACGGCAGCTGTTGCTGCTGGGCCAGGTCGCCGACCCGGCTCAGGTAGTCGAAGACAAGCTGGTCGCTCTCGATCCCCACGAAGTCCCCTCCGGGGCGCGCGCGTTGGATACCCCGTGCTGACGAAGGTACCGGGTTTCTTCGCCCGCTCCGCCCCCACCCGTCCCACACCCGGGGGCTGTGCCTTCGAAGGGGCACGGGGAACTGCGCGAAGAGCCCCCACCCCCCTGCGGCCGAAACCGGGGGGTCGGGACGGGCAGGGGCGGAGGGGGCGAACACCACCCCGGCCCCACCCCACCCGCTACCGTTGACAGGATGAGCACCGAGACCGCTCCGCGTTCCCTGGCGGAAGCCCTCCGCGCGCGGGACGACGCCTCACTGTCCGCGCTCCTCAGGTCCCGCCCGGACCTGATCACCCCCGTCCCCACGGACCTCACCCAGCTCGCCACCCGCGCGGGCACCCGCGCCTCGGTCGTCCGAGCCCTGGAGCGCCTGGACCGTTTCGCCCTGCAGACGGCGGAGGCCCTGGCCATGGCGTCGGACCCGGCGACGTACGACGAGCTGCTCGGACTGATGGCGGGCGACGACGCCGATCCGGCGGTCACGGCGGCGTTCCCGCGCGCGCTCGGGACGCTCCGCGAGCAGGCCCTGGTGTGGGGCCCCGACGACCGCCTCCGGCTGGTACGGACGGCCCGGGAGCTGCTCGCCCCGTCCGCGCAGCACCCGTCCGCGACGGGACTGGGACCGACCGTCGCGGAGGCGACGGCGGGCATGTCCCCGGGGCGCATCCAGGAGATCGTGGCGGCGGCCGGACTGCCGACGACCCACGATTCGGTGTCCGCCGTCGCGGCGCTCGGGGGCCTCTTCACGGACCGCACCCGCATGGCGGCGCTCCTCGACGACGCCCCCGTCGAGTCGCTGGATGTGCTGTCCCGGCTGGTGTGGGGACCGCCGTACGGCCAGGTGACGGCGGAGCCGGCGCGCCATCTGCGCTGGCTGATCGACCGCGGGCTGCTGCTGCCGACGGCGCCCGGCACGGTCGTACTGCCCCGGGAGGTCGCCCTGCACCTGCGGGCGGGCCACGCGCATCGGGCGACGGAGCCGGTGGCGCCGCCCATCGAGCACGCGCCCGCGCGGACACACCGTCCACAGGTTGTGGACAGCGCTGCCGCGGGCCAGGCGTACACGGCGCTGGCGACGATCGAGGAGCTGCTCAAGGACTGGCACGAGGGCGGTCCGGCCGTGCTGCGCGCGGGCGGGCTGAGCGTGCGGGACCTGAAGCGGACGGCGGTGGCGCTCGACGTGGCGGAGCCGGTGGCCGCGTTCTGGGTGGAACTCGCCTACGCGGCGGGCCTGTTGGCGTCGGACGGCGAGGCCGACGAGCGGTACGCGGCGACGCCCGCGTACGACGAGTGGCTGGAGCTGCCCGCCGCCGAGCGCTGGGTGCGGCTCGCCTCGGCCTGGCTGGCCGCGACCCGCACGGCGGGCCTGGTCGGGGGGAGGGACGCGAAGGACCGCACGCTGTCCGCGCTGGGCCCCGGCCTCGACCGTTCCGCCGCGCCGGAAGTCCGCCTCCGCGTCCTCACCTTCCTCGCCACGCTCCCCGAGGGGGCCTCTCCCGCCGAGGACTCCGTTCTCGCCCGGCTCCACTGGGAGCGCCCGCTGCGGGGCCCCCAGGACGCCACGGACGACCTGCGCAGCCGGCTGGCCCGGTGGGCCCTGTCCGAGGCGGAGCTGCTGGGGATCTCGGGCCGCGGGGCGCTGTCCTCGCAGGGGCGGGCGCTGCTGGGGTTCCCGTCGGCGAGCGACCGGGACGCGGGCTCCGTCGGCCCCGGCGACAAGCTCCCCGTCCACAAGCGGCACCACCCGCTCCCCGAAGGTCCGCACTCCCCCGCCGAGCAGGCCGCGGCCGCCGCCCGGGCAGCCCGGCTGCTCGCTCCGCTGCTCCCCGAGCCGCTGGACCACGTCCTCCTCCAGGCGGACCTGACCGCGGTCGCGCCGGGCCCCCTGGAGCGGCCCCTGGCCGACACGCTCGGCGTACTCGCGGACGTGGAGTCGAAGGGCGGGGCGACGGTCTACCGCTTCACACCGGGCTCGGTACGCCGCGCCCTCGACGCGGGGCGCTCGGCGTCGGACCTGCACGCCTTCCTCGCGGCCCACTCCCGCACTCCCGTCCCGCAGCCGCTCGCGTATCTGATCGACGACGTGGCGCGCAGACACGGCCATCTGCGGATCGGCGCGGCATCGGCGTACGTCCGCTGCGACGACGACGCGCTGCTGAACGAGATCCTCGTCGACAAGCGCTCGGCCGGACTCCGCCTGCGCCGCCTCGCGCCCACGGTCCTGGCCGCCCAGGCCGACCCGGCCACCCTCCTCGAAGGCCTCCGCTCCATGGGCTTCGCGCCCGCCGCCGAGTCCGCCGAGGGCGACGTCCTGATCACCCGCGCGCACGCCCACCGCACCCCGCCACGCAGCGCCCCCGAGCCCGTCCCCGACGGCCCCCCGGTCCCCGACGCCACCCTTCTCGGCGCCGCGATCCGCGCCGTCCGGGCCGGCGACCTGGCCTCCACCACCCCGCGCAAACCGGCCCCGGCCACCGACCGCCCCGGCAACGGCGATCTCCCCCGCACCAGCTCCGCCGAGACCCTCGCCACCATGCAGGCCGCCGTCCTCACCGGCGAGTCCCTCTGGATCGGCTACGTCAACGCCGAGGGCTCCGCCAGCCAGCGCGTCATCGCGCCCATCCGCGTCGAGGGCGGCTTCGTCACGGCGTACGACCACACCGCTGACGAAGTCCGCACCTATCCGCTGCACCGTGTGACGGGGGTGTCGGAGCTGGCGGACGACCAGCCGTGATCATCGTCCCTTGAGGCACACTGGACGTTTGGCCGGTCATCCGCGCAGGGGTGTCGGCACGCAGAAAGGGACGGGTGTGAACGGACCCCTCATCGTCCAGAGCGACAAGACGCTGCTCCTCGAGGTCGACCACGAGCTCGCCGACGCCTGCCGTCGGGCCATCGCGCCGTTCGCCGAGCTGGAGCGGGCGCCCGAGCACATCCACACCTATCGGGTGACGCCGCTGGGGCTGTGGAACGCGCGGGCCGCGGGGCACGACGCCGAGCAGGTCGTGGACGCGCTCGTGGAGTTCAGCCGGTATCCGGTTCCGCACGCGCTGCTCGTCGACATCGCGGAGACCATGGACCGCTACGGGCGGCTCACCCTCAGCAAGCACCCCGCCCATGGGCTGGTGCTCACCACCACCGACCGGCCCGTGCTCGAAGAGGTGCTGCGCTCCAAGCGGATCGCGCCGCTCGTCGGTGCGCGGATCGACCGCGACACCGTCGCCGTGCATCCCTCCGAGCGTGGGCAGATCAAGCAGACGCTGCTGAAGCTGGGCTGGCCGGCCGAAGACCTCGCCGGGTACGTCGACGGGGAGGCGCACCCCATCGAGCTGGCGGAGGACGGGTGGGCGCTGCGGCCGTACCAGAAGCAGGCCGTGGAGAACTTCTGGCACGGCGGCAGCGGGGTCGTCGTACTCCCCTGCGGTGCCGGTAAGACGCTCGTGGGGGCCGGGTCGATGGCACAGGCCAAGGCCACCACCCTGATCCTCGTCACCAACACCGTCTCCGCCCGGCAGTGGAAGCACGAGCTGGTGAAGCGGACCTCGCTGACCGAGGACGAGGTCGGGGAGTACAGCGGTACGCGGAAGGAGATCCGGCCGGTCACCATCGCGACGTACCAGGTACTGACGACCAAGCGGAAGGGCGTCTATCCGCACCTGGAGCTCTTCGACTCGCGGGACTGGGGGCTCATCGTCTACGACGAGGTGCATCTGCTGCCCGCGCCGGTGTTCAAGTTCACCGCCGATCTGCAGGCGCGGCGGCGGCTGGGGCTCACCGCGACCCTCGTGCGCGAGGACGGGCGCGAGTCGGACGTCTTCTCGCTGATCGGGCCCAAGCGGTTCGACGCGCCCTGGAAGGAGATCGAGGCGCAGGGGTACATCGCGCCCGCCGACTGTGTCGAGGTCCGGGTCAATCTCACCGACTCCGAGCGACTCGCGTACGCCACCGCCGAGACCGAGGAGAAGTACCGCTACTGCGCGACGACGGAGACCAAGCGGAAGGTCACGGAGGCGATCGTCCGCCGCTTCGCGGGACAGCAGATCCTCGTCATCGGGCAGTACATCGACCAACTCGACGAGCTGGGCGAGCACTTGAACGCGCCCGTCATCAAGGGCGAGACCAGCAACGCGCAGCGCGAGAAGCTCTTCGACGCCTTCCGCGAGGGCGAGATCAGCGTCCTCGTCGTGTCCAAGGTCGCGAACTTCTCCATCGACCTGCCGGAGGCGACCGTCGCCATCCAGGTCTCGGGCACCTTCGGGTCACGGCAGGAGGAGGCCCAGCGGCTGGGCCGGGTACTGCGTCCCAAGGCCGACGGCCACCAGGCCCACTTCTACTCCGTCGTCGCCCGCGACACCATCGACCAGGACTTCGCCGCCCACCGGCAGCGGTTCCTCGCGGAACAGGGGTACGCCTACCGGATCGTCGACGCGGACGAGTTGCTGGCCGGCAACGCCGGCAAGGGCGACAACGCCGACGACACCGACAGCGCGGACAGCTGAGGCAGCAGGACCAGCGCCAGTAGCGCGTACGGCGACGCCAACGGCTGCTGCCACCAGGGGAGTTGGAGATCCAGCGAGCCCTGGTGCGGCACCAGCCACAGCGTGCGAGCCGTGAAGACCACCGCCACCAGCGCCGCCGTACACCTGCGGCCGTCCGCCGCCAGCACGGCGATCAGCGGTACGCACCACACCCAGTGGTGCGACCAGCTGATCGGGCAGACGAGGAGGGCGGTGAGGGCGGTGATCAGGATGCCCCGACGGTCGTTGCCGATGGCCGTGCGGCGCGCCATCCAGAGGCCCGCGCAGGCGATGGCCGCCGCCGGCAGCGCCCACGCCGGGCCCGGCGACGGCTCCCCCAGCGCACGCGCGATCAGCCCCTGGATCGACTGGTTGTCGACGATCCACGCCTTGCCGACGCGGCTGGTCTCGTACAGCCGTCGGGTCCAGAAATCCACGCTCGCGTACGGCAGCACGAGCGCCCCCAGCAGTACGGTCCCGGCGCACGCGGCCAGCGCCGTCATCCCCTCGCGTACGCGCCGGGTGAGCAGCAGATAGGCGATGAAGACGGCGGGGGTGAGCTTCAGGCCCGCCGCGATGCCGAGAGCCACTCCCCTGCCGGGCGCGCCCGGCGGCCGGGTCAGGTCCCACAGGATCAGGCAGGCGACGGCGAGGTTGACCTGGCCGAAGAGGACGGTCTGGAAGACGGGTTCGAGCCAGAGGGCGAGGGCGGTGGCGGCGCAGACCGCGGGGAGCCGCTCCGGGAGTCCGGCGAGACGGCAGGAGAGTCGCACCAGCGCGGCCAGCAGGGCCATGTTGCCGGCGACGAAGACCACCTTGAGGACGTCCGGCGGCACACAGGCCGTCGGCACGAAGAGGAGCGCCGCGAAGGGTGGATAGGTGGCGGGCAGCCGCCACTCGGTGACGGTGAAGCCGTAGAGATCCGTGCCGTTCAGTACGGCCGCGCCCTCGGCCCGGTAGACCAGCGTGTCGGCCATGGGGGCGTGCGTGACGACGCACAGCGCGCAGAAGGCGGCGAAGGAGAGGACGAGCAGGGCGACTTCGGTGGGTGACGCGGCGGCCACGTTCCGTCGGGGCACGCAGTGACCCTAGTGTCCGGGCCGTTCAGCCCGGGGTGCGGCTCACCGGCGTGAGCCGGGCGTACCGCTCACTGGTGTGGGCGTCACCGACGTCGTACGCCTGCCTCCTCGCCGTACTCGCCGAGGACCACCACTCCGAAGGCCGCCTCCGCGAACACCTTGACGGCGCGCAGGGCGTCGCCGAGGCGGTGGCGGTGGTGGGTGGAGGTGGCGGCGGTCGCGCCGGCCGGTGGGCTGGGGTGGACGGGTCCGTGGGTGAAGGTGGCTGCGCTCATGTATCCATGGTGGAACGCCGGGCCCCGAATGGCGTCGGCCTCCGGACCGAACCTCGGCGGACCCTCGTACATCTGCGGGCCGCCCGCCGTACGCCTCACGACGGACCCCGACCCCTAGGGTCCCCGGGGGCACGTCCCTGAGGCCGTGGAAAAACCGTTGGCCCCCACATCCTCCGGTCACTTAGAATCTCCGCTCTTGCCCGCCTCCCTTCACGGAGTGCCGCCGTCCGGCCGGAAACCGGACGGCATCCCGGAATCGCGCACTGTCACCGATTCCCCGCAGATCCCTTGGCAGCTCCTCGACGGAATCACTCCCGCAGCAGGTCCCCGGAGGCAACCCCCGTGTCCACCCCGCCCGACTACCCGTCGGACACCCCGTCCGACGATCCCCTCTCCCGTGAGCGGACCCACCTCAGCTCGTCCCGCTCCGCCCTGCGCGCGATGCGCGAGGACGTGGAGAACCTCGACATCAGCGACGTCACCGCGAACTGGGTGAACGCCGAAGTGCTGCACCGGCAGATCAGCGAGCGCATCAAGGCCCTCGCCGACCTCAGCCACACCCCGCTGTTCTTCGGGCGGCTCGACTACCTGCACGCACCGGGCGCCGACAAGGCGGAGGGCGCGGGGGGCGAGCGGTTCTACATCGGGCGCCGGCATGTGCACGACGCCGAGGGCGACCCGATGGTCATCGACTGGCGCGCGCCGGTGTCGCAGCCGTTCTACCGGGCCTCCAAGAAGGACCCGATGGACGTCGGGCTCAGGCGCCGCTTCGGTTACACCGGCGGCGACCTCACGGCGTACGAGGACGAGCATCTGTCGGACCCGGCCGAGGCGGCGACCACCAGCAAGCTGCTCCAGCAGGAGATCGAGCGGCCGCGCGTCGGCCCGATGCGCGACATCGTGGCGACCATCCAGCCGGAGCAGGACGAGATCGTCCGCAGCGGGCTCGCCGGGTCCGTGTGCGTGCAGGGTGGCCCCGGCACCGGGAAGACGGCCGTCGGCCTGCACCGGGTGGCGTATCTGCTGTACGCCCACCGGGAGCGGCTGGCCCGCACCGGCACCCTGGTCATCGGGCCGAACAAGTCCTTCCTGCACTACATCGAGCAAGTCCTCCCGGCCCTCGGCGAGCTGGAGGTCAAGCAGGCGACGGTCGACGATCTCGTCGCGCATGTCGAGGTGCGCGGGAGCGACGACGCGGCCGCCGCCGTCATCAAGGGCGACGCCCGGATGGCGGAGGTGCTGCGGCGGGCGGTGCGCTCCCATGTGACGCTGCCGACCGAGCCGGTCGTCGTCGTGCGCGGTTCGCGGCGCTGGCGCGTGGCGGCGTACGAACTCGAAGAGATCGTGCGGGAGTTGCTGGACCGCGACATCCGCTACGGCGCGGCCCGCGAGGCCCTTCCGCAGCGCATCGCGCACGCGGTGCTGGTCCAGATGGAGCGGTCCGGCGAGGCGCCGGACGACCGGGTGCAGGACGCCGTCGCCCGCAACACCGCCGTGAAGGCCGCGGTCAAGGCCATCTGGCCGCCCGTCGACCCGGCCAAGCTCGTGCTGCGGCTGCTCTGCGACGCGGACTTCCTCGCCGTACACGCGCAGGGGCTCCTCGACGAGGACGAGCAGAAGAAGATCCTCTGGCAGAAGGCGGTGCGCTCGGTGAAGTCGGCCAAGTGGTCCGCCGCCGACGCCGTGTTGATCGACGAGGTCACCGATCTCGTGCAGCGTACGCACTCGCTCGGGCACGTGGTGCTCGACGAGGCGCAGGATCTGTCGCCGATGCAGTACCGGGCGGTGGGGCGGCGCTGCACGACCGGTTCGGCGACCGTGCTCGGGGATCTCGCACAGGGGACGACCCCTTGGGCCACCCGGAGCTGGGACGAGGCGCTGCGCCACCTCGGCAAGGCGGAGGCCGTCGTGGAGGAGCTGACGGCGGGCTTCCGCGTGCCCACGGATGTCATCACGTACGCGTCCCGGCTGCTGCCGCACATCGCGCCGGGGCTGACGCCGGTGGCGTCGGTGCGGGAGAACCCGGGCTTCTTCGAGGTACGGCCGAGCGCGGCGGACTCCGAAGTGGTCGGCGCCTGCGCGGAGTTGCTGCGCAACGAGGGCTCGATCGGGCTCATCGCCGCGGACGCCCGGATCCCGGTCCTCGCCGAGGCGCTGGCGGCGGCCGGAGTGACGTACCTCGGCCCGGGCGAGGAGACGACGGCCGAGACCCGCCTGACCCTGGTGCCGGCCTCGCTCGCCAAGGGCCTGGAGTTCGACTACGTGGTCCTGGACGAGCCCCAGGGCGTCGTCGACGGCGAGCCGGACGAGCGGACCGGCCTGCGCCGCCTGTATGTGGCCCTGACCCGAGCGGTCTCGGGCCTGATCATCACGCACGCGGCACCGCTGCCGCCGCAACTGGGTTAATGCCGCCGCAACTGGGTTAATACGGCAGGGACTCCAGCAGGGCGTCCAGGAGGCCGGGGAACCGGGCGTCGAGGTCGTCGCGGCGCAGCTGCACATAGCGGTTGCGGCCCACGGCCCGCGTCGAGGTGATCCCGGCCTCACGCATGATCCGCATGTGGTGCGAGACGGTCGACTTGTGCAAATGCCCGATGCCCAGCGCGTCGGGGGCGCACGAGAAGGCCTCTCCGCCCGCGTACACCTTCAGCAGCCACAGCCGCACCGGGTCACCGAGCGCGTGCAGCACCTTGACCAGCTCGATGTCCTCGATCTCGGGCTGCGGCAGCCACTCGCCTTCGTCGCCCATGCGCGGACCCCTCCCCTCAAACCGTTTGACAATCATCCAACAGTCTCTATGGTTTGACCAACGTCAAACCATTCATGCGCACCGCTACGGACTCTTGGGGGAACCCGTGCGCTTACGCCTGCTCCTGCTCGCCCTCGGCACCTTCGCCGTCGGAACGGACGGCATGGTGACGGCCGGCATCCTGCCGCTCATCGCCGGTGATCTGGACGTCTCCATCTCGGTCGCCGGCCAGATGGTGACCGTCTTCGCCCTGTCGTACGCGGTCCTCGCACCCGTCCTCGCCACGGTCACCGCGCGCTGGCCGCGCCGCCGCGCCCTGCTCACCGCACTCACCGTCTTCAGCCTCGCCAACGCCCTGACGGCGCTGGCGCCTTCGTACGGCGTCCTGCTCGCCACCCGCGTGCTCGCCGCTGCGGGGGCCGCCTTCTACACCCCCACCGCGAACGCCGTCGCCACCGCCCTCGTGCCGCCGGAGCGGCGCGGGCGGGCGATCGCCGTGGTGATGGGGGGACTGACCGTCGCCACCGCGCTCGGGGTACCGCTCGGCACCTGGATCGGCCGCACCGACTGGCGGCTGACCATGTGGCTGGTGACGGGCCTGGGGGTCGCCGCCTTCGCGGGCCTGGCGCTGCTGCTGCGCGAACTCCCGCAGCCCGCCGTCGCGTTGACCCTGCGCGACCGTCTGATGCCGCTGGCCGATCCGCGCGTACTGGGCGCGGCCCTGACCACCTTCCTGGTCTTCCTGGCCTTCCAGACGTCGTTCATCTACTACACCGTGGCCACGTTCTCCGCGACGGGCGGCGACCAGGACCGGCTGACGCTGCTGCTCCTGGTGTCCGGCATCGCCTCGGTCGGCGGCTCATCGGCCGGCGGGCGGCTGGTGGACAAGTGGGGCCCACGGGCGGTCATCCTGACCAGCAGCACGGCATACGTGGTGCTCGCGGCCGCCTCGCCCTGGACCCTGCGCACCATGCCGACGGCACTGGCCGCCTCCGCGCTCACCCCGCTGGTCGGCTGGTCGGTCGCGGTCGCCCTGATCACCCGCGTGGCCTCCCTGGACCCCGCCAACGCGCCCGTCCTGGTCTCCCTCAACAGCAGCGCGCTCTACCTGGGCATGGCGGCGGCGGGCGGCACCGGCAGCCTGGCGATCGCCCTGTTCGGCGACCGGTGGTTCCTGCTGGTGGGAGCGGCCCTGATGGCCCTGGCGACAGGGGTGGCGGCGGTCACGACCCGGGCACCGACAGGCGGTGGCCCCCGGCGCCGAGCGCCGGAGGCCACCAACGACCGTACGGACGCCGTTACTTGAACTTGCGGCTGGTCGCCAGATAGACCTGCTTGGCGTTCTTGCCGAGGCGCGGCCCGGTGATGAACGTCTTGCGGTCACTCAGCGAGTTGTTGGAGACCAGGTAGGTCCGGCCGCTGTGCGTCATGAACCAGGGGCCGCCGGAGGCGCCGCCGTTCATCGTGCACCCGATCATGAACTGGGCGGGGGCGTTGCTCGCCAGCACGAATCGCTTGGTGGCGCCGCGGCAGTCGTACATCTTCGAGCCGTCGTACGGCGCCTCGGCGGGGTAGCCGCGGACCTTCATGTTCTTGACCTTGTTGGCCGCCGGGGCGTTGAACCACACCGGCAGGGCCGAACCGAGCCGCTCCTGAAGGGACTTCCTGCCGCTCTCGGGCTTCACGTGCAGCACGGCGTAGTCGTACGCCGAGGCCGCGTTGCCCTGGTGACCGCCACCCTTGATCCACTGGGACGACGTCGTGGCCCAGTTGGCCCACCAAATGCCGTACGGGGAGACGGACTTGGCGCGCGGGTTGGTGATCTGCCGGTTGCTCAGCCTCGCGCCGTTGTTGTACGAGGGGACGAAGGCGATGTTGCGGTACCAGCCGCCGCCCTTGCCCGCGTGCACACAGTGGCCCGCGGTCCACACCATGTTGGACTTGCCCGGGTGCGCCGGGTCGGTGACGACCGCGGCGGAGCAGACCATGGAGCCCTCGGGCGAGGAGAAGAACAGCTTGCCCACGGGGGCCGCGTAGTGGTGGTAGGTCGCCTTGACCTTCGTGGCCACCTTCCGCTTCACCCTCCCGTCGGGCAGGTACGAGGTCGCGCCGTTGCCCGAACCGGAGCTGGTGCTGCCCGCCTGCGTGACCGGAATGCTGGACTTGGCCGCGGCCATCTTCTCCGGCGTCCAGAAGTCCTTGATGTACGGGTTGGCGAAGTCCTCGGCCTTGGAGGCCCAGTCGCTGTAGTCCTTCCACCCCCCGTTCTTCCACTTCTCCAGGGCGGCGCCGCTGAGGTCGGTGGGAATGCCGGCGGGCAGCTTGTAGCCGCCGAGCGAGGTGGAGCCGTCGTCGTCCTGGCCGGTGTCGACGTTCTTGCCCGCCTGCGAGGACGACGAGGGCTGCGCGGCGGCCCCGTCGTCCTTCTTGCTGTCACAGGCCGTGGTGGTGACCATGATGGCCGCGATCACGGCCGCGGCGGCCGCGAGCGTGCGGCTGCGTATGGATGGCATGGAGCCTTGTCCCCCTGTTGCTGCGTACGTCGTGCTTCGCGCGCGTGCGTGTCGCTTCCCGCGGGCGCGCGCGTGCGTAGTGGCTCGACTTGCCATGACGTGGCATGGCTTGTCATGCCCTGGCCGATCCAGGGCGTCTTTACTATGCACGCTCGGAGCCGGAGAGTGATCGCGGGAGGGCGGTCAGCACACAACAACTACCGCTCGGATATCGATCCGTGACCTCGGGTCAGGGGGTGGGCGAGGTCGGGAGGGGCCGGGGTCGGGAGGGGCCGGGAGTGCGGTGACGAACGAGGCCGGGGCGAAGGTCGCGTGACGGCCCGTCCCCTACGCGTCCAGCACCTGCCGCCACTCCCGTACCGCCTTCGGCGACACCGGTGCGGTCCATCCGCCCGGGCGGGCGGCGCCGCCGATGTGGAAGGCGTCGATGCCCGTCGCGCGCAGGCGCTGCACATGGTCGAGGCGCAGGCCGCCGCCGACCATGATCCGCGGCTCGTAGCCCGGCTCATCACCGCGCGCGGCCTCGGCGAGCAGCGTGGGGATGCCGTCGTCCACACCCGCCGCGGAACCGGCGGTCAGGTAGGCGTCGAGGCCCGGCAGGTCCGCGAGCTGCTTGCGCAGGGCGTCCCGGTCGGCGGCGCGGTCGATCGCGCGGTGGAAGGTCCAGCGGCAGCCGTCCAGTTCGGCGACGAGCCGCTCCACGGCGGCCAGGTCCGCGCCGCCGTGCTCGTCGAGGAAGCCGAGCACGAACTCGTCCGCACCCGCGGTGCGCATCTCCCCTGCGACGCGGACGAGCGCGTCGATGTCTCCCGCGGCGAACCCGTCCGCGAGGCGGAGCATCACGCGCAGCGAGATGTCCACGGCGGCGCGGATGGCGGCGAAGGTCTCCACCGGTGGGGTGAGCCCGTCGGCGGCCATGTCGGTGACCAGCTCCAGCCGGTCCGCACCTCCGGCCTGGGCGGCGACCGCGTCCTCCACGTCGAGGGCGATCACCTCCAGGACTGCGCGCTCGCGCTTGATCATCGGACCTCTTCCCTTGGGCGGCTACAGGTCTAGTCCAATCTCAGAGTACGCGGGTGGGGCTGCCGCCGCGAGAAGATCACGCCGAGTCGGAGTGCGGGTGGGGGGATTCGCCCCCTCCGCCCCTACCCGTCCCGTACCTG
>NZ_BMMM01000004.1:0-188395 GCF_014645835.1 Streptomyces albiflavescens | reverse complement strand
GGCAAGGGCGCGTGAGGCCACGAGGACTGGGCAGTTCCCCGCGCCCCGTCAGGGGCGCGGGGAACTGCGCGACAAGCCCCCACGCACCCGCAGCCGAAGGCTGGTCCGGGACGGGTAGGGGCGGAGGGGGCGAAAAAACACTTCACCCGTACCCCCGTCCACCCGTCAGCCGAAGATGTTCAGCTCCCCCTCCCCCGCACCGACCAGCTCATATCGCTCCCCCGCGAGCGGTCGCCCCGCATACAGCCGTACCAGCGTCGCCGAACCCCCGATGTAGCGGGCCGGCGGCCGCTCCCCCGGCACGCTCCCCAACCGCAGTGGCTCGTCCACGTCATCGAGGTCGGCGTGCAGCGGCAGATGCCCCTTCTCGCGGGTGACCCGCGCGAGAAGGGCGAGCGCGTACGGCAACCCGTCGCCCGCGTACACCCCGGGCTCGCCGAAGACCTCGCGCACGTCCCCGGCATGCACCCACTCCCCCAGCGCGACCGGATCGAGCACACCACCCGCCTCGGCGATCACCGGCCCGGCCTCGGTCATCCCGCGCTCCAGCTCGTCCACGACCCGCGCGTTCGTCCAGTCGGCCCGCTCCGCGATGTCCCGGTCGTTCGACTCGGGCGAGAACACCCCCTTCTCGAACCGCCACTCCACCACCCGGATCAACGCGGCCGAACAGTGCGCGAGCACGTCCCGCACGGTCCACCCCGGACACGCGGCGGTGGCCAGCGCGAAGTCCTCCTCCGGCCGGGCCCGCAGCAGCGGTATCAACGCGTCACGCTCGATGGTCAGGAGCCGCCCGGGCAGCTCGGGGTCCCGTACCTCGTGCATGTCAGCAGTAGTCATGAGTGCCACGCTAGGGGCACGGGGGCGCCGCACGGGAGAATGGGCGCATGGCCGATCTCGACGCCCTGCGCACCCGCTGGACCCGTGCCCTGGAAGGAGCCCGGGCGCCGGGCGCCGGCCCGGACCCTGTCCCGTACGCGGACAATCTCCTCGCCCGCTGGCAGGAGCCCCAGCGCCACTACCACACCGTCGCGCACCTCCAGGCGGTCCTCGACCACATCGACGTGCTGGAGAAGCACGCGGACGACCCGGACCTCGTACGGCTGGCGGCCTGGTTCCACGACGCCGTGTACTTCCCCGACCGCTCCGAGAACGAGGAGCGCTCGGCCCGCCTCGCGGAACGCGCGCTCCCCGAGGCCGGGGTGTCCGAGGAGAGGACCGCGGAGGTCGCCCGTCTGGTCCGCCTCACCGTCACCCACGACCCGGCCGACGACGACCGCAACGGCCAGGCCCTGTGCGATGCCGACCTGGCGATCCTGGCCTCGTCCCCGAACACGTACGCCGCCTACACCGCCGCCGTCCGCCAGGAGTACGCCTTCGTCCCGAACGACGCGTTCCGCGAGGGCCGCGCCGCGATCCTGCGCCAACTCCTCGATCTGCCCCGCCTGTTCCGCACACCGTACGGGGCAGCGCAGTGGGAGAGCACCGCGCGGTACAACATCGGCGCCGAGCTGGAGCTGCTCACCGACTGACATCGCTCACGCGCTCGGGCTTTCGCGCGCTCACACCCTCACGCACTCCCGCCGAAAACCGATTCGACGGCGGGCGCAGGACCACGTACGAAGGGAGGATGCTCCCAAGTCCCGAGCCGTTGCCCTCCGATACACCTGATACACCTGATACATCTCATACATCTCATACATCTCATACATCTGATACGTCTGATACGTCTGATACGTCTGACATTTCCGGCGCACCGCAGGCATCCAGTGCGGCCGCTCCCGCCGCTCACCACCCTCACCCCCGCCCCCGTATGCCCCTGTCCGTCTACATCCTCGGACTCTCCGTCTTCGCCCTCGGCACCAGCGAGTTCATGCTCTCCGGGCTGTTGCCGCCCATCGCCGAGGACATGGACGTCACGATCCCGCAGGCCGGCCTGCTGATCTCGGCGTTCGCGATCGGCATGGTCGTGGGGGCGCCCCTCCTCGCGGCGGTGACGCTGCGGCTCCCCCGACGGACCACCCTCGTCACCCTCATCGCGCTGTTCGGCCTGGGCCAGGTCGCGGGGGCACTCGCGCCGACGTATGCCGTGCTGTTCGTCTCCCGTGTCGTCAGCGCGCTCGCCTGTGCGGGCTTCTGGGCGGTCGGCGCGGCGGTGGCCATCGCGATGGTGCCGGTGAACGCGCGGGCCCGGGCGCTGGCGGTGATGATCGGCGGTCTGTCGATCGCGAACGTCCTGGGGGTGCCCGCCGGTGCCTTCCTCGGTGAGGGGCTCGGCTGGCGATCGGCCTTCTGGGCCGTCGGCGCGGCCTCCGCGATCGCCCTTGTCGGGATCGTCACGCTCATCCCGCGCATCCCCCTCCCCGACGAGAAGCCACAGCTCAAGCGCGAACTGCGCATCTTCCGCGACCGTCAGGTCGGGCTGTCCGTCGGCGTCATCGCGCTCGCCGCGGGCGGCGTCTTCTGCGTGTTCAGCTATCTGGCGCCGTTGCTGACGGACGTGGCAGGGCTCGACGACGGGTGGGTGCCGACCGTGCTCGCGCTCTTCGGGGTCGGCGCGCTGATCGGTACGACGATCGGCGGGCGGATCGCCGACGCGCACCTCTTCGGGGTGCTGATCAGCGGCATCGCGGCCGACACCGTCATCCTGGTCGCGCTGGCGCTGTTCGGGCAGTACGCGATCGCCGCCGTCGCCCTCTCCTTCGTCCTCGGAATCGCCTGCTTCTACACCGCCCCCGCGCTCAACGCCCGGATGTTCAACGTCGCCGCGGCCGCCCCCACCCTGGCCGGCGCCACGACCACGGCAGCCTTCAACCTGGGCAACACCGGCGGACCCTGGGCCGGCGGCGCGGTCATCGACGCGGGGTTCGGCTACACCTCCACCGCCTGGGCGGGCGCGGCCATGACGCTGGCCGCGATCGGCGTGGCCCTCGTCTCACTGCGACTGCATCGCCGTACGCGGTCCTCGCGCGTCGTGACCGTCGTGCCCAAGGCGGACGCCACGAACAAATCGGTGCGTACGGAAGCGTGATCCGACCTATCCTCGCCCGCATGGGAGACATGGGCGGGGACTCGGTCGGGGACTTGGGCGAAGCCATGGGCGGGGACTCGGTCGGGGACTTGGGCGAGGCCATGGGTGGGGAAGCGAGCGGGCACCCGGCCGCGGACCAGGTGGCGGAAGCCGTCGCGGGGTGCGTCGCGCTGCTGCGTACGGCGGCCGGGCGGGACTGGGACGGCGTCAACGCGGGGCGCATGGAGTGGAGTTGTCGGCGGACGGCCGAGCACATCGCCGACGATCTCATCGCGTACGCGGGGCAGCTGGCCGGGCGGGCCACCGAGGCGTACGTGCCCTTCGAGATCGTGATGGAGGACGGCACCGACAATGCGGGCGTCGTCGACGTGATCGAGACGACGGGCGCCCTGTTCGCCGCCACCGTCCGCACGACGCCGCGCGAGGTGCGCGCCTTTCATCCGTACCCCTTCCGCAGCGCGAACCGCGAGGGCTTCGCAGCGATGGGCATCGCCGAAGTCCTGTTGCACACGCATGACATCGCGGAGGGGCTGGGGCTTCGGTACGAACCCCCGGCCGCGCTCTGCGAGGGCGTCCTCACCCGGATCTTTCCCCACGTGCGGCCGGGGCCCTCCCCCTGGCGCACCCTCCTGTGGGCCACCGGCCGCGGCGAACTGCCGGGCCGCGCCCCGGTCACCGAGTGGCGCTGGAGCAACAACCTCGTGATCGAGTCCGAGCGGCTCACGCTCCAGGGGGTCACCCCGGCGGCCGCCGCCGAGCTGCGCGCGGGGGGCACGGGCGGCTTCGAGTGGATCGAGGGCGGTCCGTTCGAGGGCACGCGGGACGCCGCCGGGATGGTCGTGAAGGCGTACGAGGGCGGGGTGCACCGGCCGGAGTGGGGCATGTTCGTCCTCGTCCGCCGGGAGGACGGGCGCGCGGTCGGCGGAATGGGCTTCCACGGCGCCCCCGACGAGGAGGGCCGCGCCGAGGTCGGCTACGACCTCGCGGTGAACGCCCGCGGCAACGGTTACGCGACCGAGGCCCTGCGCGCCCTGGCCGCCTGGGCCCTGGCCCGCGAAGACGTCCAGTTCCTCTTCGCCGCCATCGACCGGGCCAACAAGCCCTCCCAACACGTCATTTCGCGCGCCGGTTTCACCCGGGTGAGCGAGGACGTGGAACGCTACGCGTACGAGCTCCGCGGCATGGACCGCTCACTCCGGCTGCACGCCCGCGAGGCCTGACCCCCAAGGGGCGCGGGGCTCTGTTCCATGTGCGGCTCCGCCGCGCGGGCGCGACAAGCCCCCCACCGGCCCGCACACAAAAGACAACCGAAGGAGGTCTGGGGGCGAAGCTCCCGGATACGGGACAGGCAGGGGCGAAGGGGGCGAAAAACCTACGCCCTGCCGCGCCCGACCACCCCCGGACGTTTGCGGCGCCGCAACCCCGCCCCGTGCAGCAGCCGCACCACCTCCCGGCTGCTGACCTGCACCGCCCCCGCCCGCACGGCATCCTCGTACCGATGCGCGGGAATGTCGTAGTGGTCCCGCTCGAAGGCACGCCGCGGCACACCCAACTCCGCGGCGAACACGTGCAGTTCGTCGTAGGAGACATCGCTGATCAGGTGGGACCACATGCGGCCGTGCCCCGGCCAGGCGGGCGGATCGATGTAGACGGTCACGAGGACGGGGTCCCGCCCGTCGCCGAGCCGAGGAAGCCCACCGAGGCGACCTTCACGCCCGCCTTGTGGCACACCCAGTGCGGGTCGGGCCCCAACTCGGGCTCGACGTCGAGGGCGTGCGGGTCGCCGGAGCCGCAGACGGGACACAGCGGCCACCGGCCGTACCGCTCCAGCAAGGCGTCCTGTACGTCCTGGGCGACGAGCCCGGCGACATAGTCCGCGCCCTCCGGCCACTGCTCGATCCACCAGCGGCGCTGCACCACCGACTCCTCCACCAGGGAGACGACGTCCGCCTCGGCCACCTCCCCCGCGACCAGATCGGCGAGGACAAGGGCGCGAGCCGCGTGCAACGCCTGCTCCAGGGGGCTGATGGGGTCCATGCACCCATTGTGCGCACCCTTGACCGTATGCCCCAATGGAAAATATCTTTCAGAGGTGACCCATGACGTGAAGGAAATTTTCGCGGGAGAGGCGCCACCCGCCCCCGCAGCCCTCGCGGCCAAGGTGCGGACACTCGCCCCGTCGATGACCCGCTCCATGCAGCGGGTCGCCGAGGCCGTCGCCGGCGACCCGGCCGGCTGCGCGGCCCTCACGGTCACCGGCCTCGCCGAGCTCACCGGCACCAGCGAGGCGACGGTCGTCCGTACCGCCCGCCTGCTCGGCTACCCCGGCTACCGGGATCTGCGCCTGGCGCTCGCCGGGCTGGCCGCCCAGCAGCAGTCGGGGCGCGCGCCCGCCGTCACCGCCGACATCGCGGTCGACGACCCCATCGCGGACGTCGTCGCGAAACTCGCCTACGACGAGCAGCAGACCCTCGCCGACACCGCCGCCGGGCTCGACACCGTCCAGCTCGGCGCGGCGGTCGCCGCGATCGCCGCGGCCCGCCGCATCGACATCTACGGCGTCGGCGCGTCCGGCCTGGTCGCCCAGGACCTCTTCCAGAAGCTGATGCGCATAGGGCTCATAGCCCACGCGCACAGCGACCCGCACCTCGCCGTCACCAACGCGGTGCAACTGCGCGCCAAGGACGTGGCGATAGCCATCACCCACTCCGGTTCTACGGGCGACGTCATCGAACCGCTCCGGGTCGCCTTCGAGCACGGGGCGACGACGGTGGCGATCACCGGCCGCCCCGGCGGCCCCGTCACGCAGTACGCGGACCACATCCTCACCACGTCGACGGCCCGCGAGAGCGAGCTGCGCCCGGCGGCGATGTCGTCGCGCACGAGCCAGCTGCTGGTGGTGGACTGTCTGTTCGTGGGGGTGGCCCAGCGGACGTACGAGACAGCGGCGCCGGCGCTTTCCGCCTCGTACGAGGCCCTGGCGCACCGCCACACGCCGCGCGGCGGCGGCCACCGCTAGGCCGCGCACCACCGACCATTTCTTCTCTCCTCCCTCTCTTCTCCATCTCTCCTCCATCTCTTCTCCAACGGGGCCCTTCTTCTCGCAGCACCGGAAAGTCGTCGTACCGCACGGAAAAGAGCCGTCCTCCATGACCTCAACCGCTGACGCCTCCTCCAACCACCGTGGCCTGAGGGCCGAGTTGGAGACGCTGACCACCGAGGCGTTCCGCCCCGAACTCGCCGAGATCGACCAGCTGGCCACCCTGGAGATCGCGAAGATCATGAACGGCGAGGACGCGACCGTGCCGACGGCCGTCGCGGCACAACTGCCGCTCATCGCCGCCGCCATCGACGACATCGCGGACCGCATGTCCCGCGGCGGCCGCCTCATCTACGCGGGCGCGGGCACCGCGGGCCGCCTCGGCGTCCTGGACGCCTCCGAGTGCCCGCCCACCTTCAACACCGACCCGTCCCAGGTCGTGGGCCTGATCGCGGGCGGCCCGACCGCCATGATCACCTCGATCGAGGGCGCCGAGGACTCCAAGGAGCTGGCCGCGCAGGACCTCGCCGAACTGGGGCTGACACCCGACGACACGGTCGTCGGCGTCTCCGCCTCCGGCCGCACCCCGTACGCCGTCGGCGCCGTCGAACACGCCCGCGCGCGAGGCGCGTTGACGATCGGCCTGTCCTGCAACGCGGACAGCGCGCTCGCCATGGCCGCGGATCACGGCATCGAGGTCGTCGTGGGCCCCGAGCTCCTGACCGGCTCGACCCGGTTGAAGGCGGGCACGGCCCAGAAACTCGTCCTCAACATGCTCTCGACGATCACCATGATCCGCCTCGGCAAGACCTACGGGAACCTGATGGTCGACGTACGCGCCTCGAACGAGAAGCTGCGGGCCCGCTCCCGCCGCATCGTCGCCCTCGCCACCGGCGCCTCGGACGAGGAGATCGAACAGGCCCTCGCCGCCACGGACGGCGAGGTGAAGAACGCGATCCTGACCATCCTGGGCGGCGTGGACGGCCCCACGGCGGCCCACCTCCTGGACGAGAGCGAGGGCCATCTGCGAGCGGCACTGGCGGCAGCACCGCACTGAAAGCCGTTATATCGGTCGGCAGCGGTTATAGCTGTAGGAAACGGTGCATCTGTGGGCGATCGTGCCGCTGGGGCGGCACCCGTCCCCAGGAGAACGACGCCTCACAGGCGCCGAGCAGCGCACCCGACCCCCGAGCCACCAGGACCGACGCACAGTGAACGCCTCCCCCCACACCACCGCCGCCGCGATCCTCCCCCTGGTCGGCGGCCCCGCGAACGTCACCTCCGTAGCCCACTGCATGACCCGCCTGCGTCTGGGCCTCCGGGACCGGACCGATGTCCAGGAGGACGCCCTCCGAGCACTCCCCGCCGTGCTCGGGATCGTCGCCGACGACGACACGTACCAGATCGTCCTGGGCCCGGGCACGGTCGCCCGAGTGACCCCGGAGTTCGAGGCGTTGCTGGCGACCACCGCCGATCAACTGGCGGCCAGGGGCGCCGAGCTGAAGGCAACCCGGCGCCGACGCAACGCCACGCCCCTCAAACTCCTCCTCCGCCGCATCGCGAACATCTTCGTCCCCCTGATCCCCGCTCTGATCGGCTGCGGCGTGATCGCGGGCCTGAACGGTCTGCTGATCAACTTCGGTCTGCTGCCCTCCGTCACCCCCGCCCTCGCCGCCATCGCCTCCGGCTTCATGGCCCTGATCGCCGTCTTCGTCGGGTACAACACGGCGAAGGAGTTCGGCGGCACACCGATCCTGGGCGGCGCGGTGGCGGCGGTGATCGTGTACGCGGGCGTCGCCAAGGTGACGGCTTTCGGCATGACGCTCGCACCCGGCCAGGGCGGCGTGCTGGGAGCGCTGGCGGCCGCGCTCCTGGGGACGTACGTCGAGAAGTGGTGCCGCAGCTGGGTCCCGGAGACGCTGGATGTCCTGGTCACCCCCACCGTCACCGTCCTGCTCACCGGCCTGGTGACGCTCTACGCCCTGATGTACACGGCGGGCGAGCTCTCGACCGGCATCGGCACGGCCGCGAACTGGCTCCTGGAGAACACCGGCGCCTTCGCCGGCCTGATCCTCGGCGGCCTGTTCCTCCCCCTCGTCATGCTCGGCCTGCACCAGGCTCTGATCCCCATCCACACCACCCTCATCGAGCAGCAGGGCTACACCGTCCTCCTCCCCATCCTGGCGATGGCGGGCGCGGGCCAGGTCGGCGCGGCCGCCGCGGTGTACGTCCGCCTGCGCCACGACCAGTCCCTCCGTACGACGATCAAGTCGGCGCTCCCCGCGGGCCTCCTCGGCGTCGGCGAACCCCTGATCTACGGCGTCTCGCTCCCCCTCGGCCGCCCCTTCGTCACGGCGTGCGCGGGCGGAGCGGCGGGCGGCGCCTTCGTGGGCCTGTTCTCGATGCTCGGCGACAAGGTCGGCTCGACGGCCATCGGCCCTTCGGGCTGGGCCCTGTTCCCCCTGCTCTCCGGCAACCGGGGCCTGGCCGTGACGGCCGCCATCTACGCCGGCGGCCTGCTCACGGGGTACGTGGTCGGCTTCGCGGCGACGTACTTCTTCGGCCTCACCGACCGCACCGGCCCTGCCGGATTGTCAGTGGAGCGTGCAAAGGTGGAGCCATGAACCACGCACAGCTGACCGCCCTGGGCCGTGCCCTGCGCCTGCTCGGGGAGCACGGTGACGCGCTGACCGCCGACACGCCCGACGCCAAGCTGCACGAGGTCAAGGCGGACCTGAAGCGGGCCCTGGACCTGCTCGACGAGACGGTGACGACGGCGGCGCCCACGACCCGCTGCGCCGAGCACCCGAACGGGCCGGTCGACGAGGGCGCCGCCGACCTGTGCCTGCTCTGCGAGACCCGCCGCCGGGCCGCCCGTCGCACCGAGGTCAACGACACGTTCCCGCGCGGCCGGGACCTCGGCCCGGACGAGACCCCCGACCGCACCAAGTCCCGCTACGGCCTGCGCGGCGACCGCCCCCAGCCCCAGCAGCGCTGGCTCCCGGAGGTGTGGAACGGCCAGGCGTGGCAGCTCTGCGGCACCCCCCGCCGCGACCGCCACGAGGCCGAGCGCTACCTCGCGGCCGAGCGGAGAACGCCCCGCCCGGGCATGGCCTACCGCCTGGTCCACGAGTTCACCGACTACGAGGTGCTGAGGATCTGGGGCACACCGGTCCGGGTGGACATCGAACCGATGGGGAACCTGTAGCCGCTACCGGGGGAACGCATGCGTATGCAGTGACGAAAAGAAGGGGTCGGGCACGAGAATGGTCTCGCCGAACGGCACTCGATCCTCGTGCTTGTACGCACCGCCCTCGGGCTCGGTGAACAAAGTCACCATGGGCCCGCGTTCGTCGAACCTGTCAATGAGGAGATAGGCAGGCACGGGAGCGTGAGCGTAGGCCCACAGCTTCTTGGTGCGGTCGTCCTTGGCATTGCTCTTGGAGGCGATCTCGACCACCAGAAGCGTGTCGGCACCGTCCACGGGCAGCGGGTCCTCCCCCGCATCAGCGGCACGCTGGGCGAGCTCCGCCCTCTCGAAGACGACAAGGTCCGGGACGTACAGCTTGTCGAGGCGGGCGATGTGCACGCCGAGCGTCTGATAGAGCCCGTACCCATCGGGCAGGCAGGAATACAGCCTCTGGGACACCAGGTCGGCGATGAGGTTGAGCCCACTGGTAGGGGGTGGAACCACGATGATCCGGCCCTCGTCGATTTCGGCCCGCCATCCGTCGGGCACGTCCATGTGTTGCCAGGCCCTCAGCAGACGTCCCCACTGGGTGCTGCCATCCAGCGCTTCGGCGGTCATCAAGGACCTCCCGTCTCGACCTCACACGCCATGAACGTACGGGCACGTCTCATCGACCCGGGTCCATATGCCCCAGCGCCGCACGATCGTGTGAGCACCGCAGCAACCGAACACGCCCTCACGGCAGCCGACCCTCACGGTTGATCCGGCGCACCCGCGCCCGCAGCACCTCCCCCTGCGGCGCCTCCCCGAGCGCCTCCGGAGGACAGTCCCACTCGCGTCCGCCGCCGGGCGGCCGCAGTTGTACGTAGCCGCCCTCGCGCCCCATGACCTGACCGAGCCGCCCGTCCCGTACGTCGATCGCGTACTCCTCGGTCACGACTCGCCCCCGCCGCCGCCCGGCCCGCCCAGCCCGCGCAGCACGGCGGTCAGCTTCTGCGCCGTACCCACGTTGCAGCGCCCCAGCGCGACCAGGGCGAACGGCTCGTCGCTCGCACCCGTCACCGGGTCGACCCGCAGCGACGGCAGGACCACACCGACCCCGACCAGGGCGGCCCGCAACTCCTCGACGATCTCCTCGGTGGGTCGCACCCGCTTACTCGACGTCATCGCCATCGCCCCGATCCTCCACGCTGAGTGTTTGCTTTCACCACACAGCGTGGCCATCCCGCCTCTAACCTGGCAAGAGACGGCGCCTCAACAACCCCGCCTGTGTGACAGGGAGTTGCCATGCCAGGACCGAAGGACCTCGACCCGTCCTCGTCGCCGCGCGCCATGATCGGCGCGGAGCTGCGGCACGCCCGCGAGAACGCGGGCCTCAGCCAGGCCGAGCTGGGCGAGCCGCTGTTCGTCAGCGGTTCGTTCATCGGCCAGTTGGAGGCCGGGACGCGGCGCCTGCACCTCGAATACGCCGTCCAGATAGACGAAATCCTCGGCACGAACGGCTTCTTCGAGCGCAACTGCCAGGCCCTCGCCAAGTCCAAGTACCCGGACCACTTCGCAGAGGCGGCGGAGGCGGAGGCGATCGCTACGGCGATCAGGCACTACCTCCCGCTGCTGATCCCCGGCCTCTTGCAGACCCCGGCGTACGCCGCAGCACTGTTCCGCTCTTACCGGCCGACGGTCCCGGATGCCGAGATCGAGGAATTGGTGGCGACGCGCATGGAACGCGCCCGCCTCCTGGACGATCCAACCACCCCGCTGTTGTGGGTCGTTCTGGACGAGGCCGCGCTCCGCCGACCGGTCGGCGGAGCGGCGGCGATGGCGGAGGCCCTTCGCCACGTGGCGGACCTGGCGCACCGTCACCGGGCCATCGTGCAGGTGCTGACGTTCGACGCCGGAGCACATGCCGCGATGGGCGGCTCCCTGAAACTCATGGAGTTCGCAGACGCGCCCCCGCTCTGCTTCGTCGAGGGGCTGGACATGGGGAAACTGTTGGATGACCCAGCCACGGTCGCCCGCAACGCCCTAACGTTCAACCTCCTCCAGGCAGCGGCACTTTCACCCCAGGATTCCCTGGCCCTGATTGAGTCGGTAACGCAGGATTACGAGCATGGAAAACAGCACCGGTGAGTACGACCTGAGTTCGGCCGCCTGGCACAAGTCCAGCTACAGCGCCGGCGACGGCGGCGACTGCCTGGAAGTCGCCGACGGCCACCCCACCCTCGTCCCCATCCGCGACTCCAAGAACCCCCACGGCCCGAAGCTCGCGTTCCGGACCGAGGTATGGACGGCGTTCGTCGAAAACCTCAAGCACAACTGACGCGCAGGCGTCCCGAAGCTCAAGCCCCCAGCTCCGAGCCCTCTTTTCAAGGAACGGGAGGTGGGCCTCAACCCGCCCTCCCTCCCCGCGAGTTGACCTGACGCAACCGGCTTGCCACGCACAGTGACGAGGGTCTAGCGTGCGGACATAACGAACAACCCCCGCTAGGTGCTGGAACACCTGCGGGGGTTTGACCTTCGAGATCGGAAAGAGCGATCCCGTGGCTGAAGCCAACTTTAGTGCTGCACCCCGCTCTACGCACGCCCTCTCCCACCCCATGGCCCATCCGGGCTACGGAAAACGCACCGCCCCGGACCAACTCCCCCGCACCAACCACGACTTCGCACACCTCCCACCCCGCGAAGCAGCCATCGCCGCGTACATCGACCGCCTCCCGGGCGGCGCCGACATCTCGGTGAAGACGCTGGCCAAGACCCTCCCGTACGGCCAATGCGCCCTCCGCACGGCCCTCAACAGCCTCATCAGGGCAGGCCACTTACGCCGGGGCCGCGAACACCTGGCCGACTCGGGCAGCCCACGCTGGATCACCCGATCGTGGTTCTCGCGAACAGCAAGGGACGACGACTGGTGGGCGGCGTTCACGCGGGGCGACGTACCGCAGGAGCCCCCGAACGCCAGGAAGGCCCCCAGCCGTTCCCGCGCCTACATCCTGCTCGCGGCGCTCGGCCGTACCGCCCCGGTCCTGTCCCTGTCGCACGCGGCCTGCGCGGAACTCTCACCGCGGGTCACCGAGTGGTTCGCCCGGGGCGCCGCCGAGGAGGACGTACTGCGCGCGCTGACCGCCGGGCTCCCGGTCTCCGTCCACAGCCCGGCCGCCCTCGTCGCCACCCGGCTGAGGGACAAACTCCCGCCGGACCCCGTACGCACCCTACGGCCACCCCTGCGCGTACTGGAGTGCACGAAGTGCGGAACACCGGGCCGCCCGGAGGCCCTGCCGGGCGGCGTCTGCGGCCCGTGCCGCGGCGAGGCCGCCCCGCCCCGGCCCTCCGGCCCTTTGCCGACCTCGGCAGTCCACGCCCACGCCGCCGCGGCCCGCGCGGCGATGGTCGACCGACAAGAAAGGCCACGCGTATGACCGCTCCAACGGTCCGGAAGCACACGCCCGGGGCACCATGGTGGGAAGGAGGCGAGCCCACCATGACCTTTGGCACCAGGCGCCCACAGATGTCCCAGCAGGACTTCGAGGAGCTGGCCGACAAGACCCCCGAGAACGTGCAGCTCGAATTCCTTGATGGCCGGCTGTATGTCAAGGGCGACCACATCACGGTCGAGGATTTCGAAGAACTCGCCCGCAAGGCACCTGAGGGCGTGAAGCTCGAACTCATCGACGGAAAGCTAGAGGTCAAGCCGTTGGCGGATCAGCGCCACAAGGCCATCGTGGTCTGGCTCAGTCGGCTGTTCATGCAACACCGCCCTCAGCTGGCCCTGTACCCCGAGCAGGGCCTCAAGGTCGGCGCCTACCGCAAAGGGCACGCCTGTGCGGACGCCGCATTGGCGCCGCTCGATCACTTCATTGCCCAGGACGGTGAATGGGCCGATCCGGAGGGCGTCCTCATGGTCGTCGAGGTCACCTCCCGCGACCGCGACACCGACCGGCGCGACCGCGTCGACAAGGTCCGCGGTTACGCGGAGGCAGGCATTCCCGTCTACCTGCTCATCGACCGGGACAACGACACCCTCGTCGTGCACAACGATCTGAGGAACGGGACCTACCGACAGAGCCCCTCATACCCGTACGGAGCTGTAATCGAGCTCCCCTCCCCCGTGAACATCAGCCTGGACACCGAGAAGCTCAAGGACTACGCGGACTGAGCAGGTGGCACCGACTCACCCGAGGACACAGCCGGTTGGCCCCATACGCCGGGGGCGGCTCCCCTGCTGCAGGAGAGCCGCCCCCGGGGCGTACAGCGAGCGGGCTCAGCTCAGCTGAGGGTCTTCAGGGCCGCCGCGTCGTACGGCGCCAGGTCCGCGAACCGTCCGTCGAGGACCTTCGCCGCCCACTCCGGGTCCTGAAGCAGCGCGCGGCCCACGGCGACGAGGTCGAACTCGTCGCGCTCCAGACGGTCCAGCAGGTCGTCGATGCCCTTCACCGAGGAGCCCTCTCCCTGGAAGGCCTTGAGGAAGTCACCGTCCAGGCCGACCGAGCCGACCGTGATGGCGGGCTTGCCGGTGATCTTCTTCGTCCAGCCGGCCAGGTTCAGGTCGGAGTCGTCGAACTCCGGGAGCCAGTAGCGGCGGGTGGAGGCGTGGAAGACGTCCACTCCGGCGGCGGCGAGCGGCGTCAGGATCGCCTCCAGCTCCTCCGGGGTCTCGGCGAGCCGGGCGTCGTACGCCTGCTGCTTCCACTGCGAGTAGCGGAAGAGCACCGGGAAGGACGGGGAGACCGCCGCGCGGACCGCGGCCACGATCTCCGCCGCGAACTTCGTACGGGCCACCGGGTCGCCGCCGTACGCGTCCGCGCGGCGGTTGGTGCCCGCCCACAGGAACTGGTCGATCAGGTAGCCGTGGGCGCCGTGCAGCTCGACACCGTCGAAGCCGATGCGCTCGGCGTCGGCCGCCGCCGCGGCGAAGGCGCCGACCACGTCGTCCAGGTCGGACTGTGTCATGGCCTTGCCGGTGACGTCGGCGCCCTCGGAGCCGATGCCGGAGGGGCCGACCGCCGGGGCGTCCGCGAACGGCGGCTCGCCCTGGTTGCGCACCATGCCGATGTGCCACAGCTGGGGCACGATCGTGCCGCCCGCCGCGTGCACGGCGTCGGCGACCTTCGCCCAGCCCGCCAGCTGCTCCTCACCGTGGAAGCGCGGCACCCGGTCGCTCTGCCCGGCCGATTCGTGGCCCACGTACGTGCCCTCGGTGACGATCAGGCCGACGCCCGCGGCGGCGCGGCGGGAGTAGTACCCGACGACGTCCTCCCCCGGCACGCCGCCCGGCGAGAACTTCCGGGTCATCGGGGCCATCGCGATCCGGTTCGGGACGGTCAGGCCGTTCAGGGAGACGGGGCGGGACAGGATCTCGGCTGCGCGGGAGGCGGCGGCAGTCACGTGGGGGGCTCCTCGGAGAGGTCGATCAGACATCGAGCGGAGGGAGGACGGGGATTCCGGGCGGTATGTGCACATGCATCAACTGCCCGTCAGCGTCAACCGCCTCCCCCACGTCGGCATTCCTGCGCTCTGCCGACTTCTGCCGTGATCCCGGCCACTCCGGTCCCGGAAACGCCCGAGGGCGGTACCCCCTGGGAGTGGGGGTACCGCCCTCGGAACGTAAGGACAGTGATCAACCGGAGGTCGATCAGAAGTCCATGTCACCGCCCGGCATGCCGCCCGGAGCGGCCGCGGCGGCCTTCTCCGGCTTGTCGGCGATGACGGCCTCGGTGGTGAGGAACAGCGCGGCGATGGAGGCCGCGTTCTGCAGGGCAGAGCGGGTCACCTTCGCCGGGTCGATGATGCCCTCGGCGATCATGTCGACGTACTCGCCGGTCGCGGCGTTCAGACCGTGGCCGACGGCCAGGTTGCGCACCTTCTCGACGACGACGCCACCCTCGAGACCACCGTTGACGGCGATCTGCTTGAGCGGGGCCTCCAGGGCGAGCTTCACGGCGTTGGCGCCGGTCGCCTCGTCACCCTCGAGCTCCAGCTTCTCGAAGACCTGGGAGGCCTGGAGCAGGGCCACGCCACCACCGGCGACGATGCCCTCCTCGACGGCCGCCTTCGCGTTGCGAACGGCGTCCTCGATGCGGTGCTTGCGCTCCTTGAGCTCGACCTCGGTGGCGGCACCGGCCTTGATGACGGCCACGCCGCCGGCCAGCTTCGCCAGACGCTCCTGGAGCTTCTCGCGGTCGTAGTCCGAGTCCGAGTTCTCGATCTCGGCACGGATCTGGTTGACCCGGCCGGCGACCTGGTCGGCGGAGCCGGCGCCGTCGACGATCGTGGTCTCGTCCTTGGTGATGACGACCTTGCGGGCGCGGCCCAGCAGGTCCAGACCCGCGTTCTCGAGCTTGAGGCCGACCTCCTCGGAGATGACCTCGCCGCCCGTGAGGATGGCGATGTCGCCGAGCATGGCCTTGCGGCGGTCACCGAAGCCCGGAGCCTTGACGGCGACGGACTTGAAGGTGCCACGGATCTTGTTGACGACCAGGGTCGACAGGGCCTCGCCCTCGACGTCCTCGGCGATGATCAGCAGCGGCTTGCCGCCCTGCATGACCTTCTCGAGGAGCGGGAGCAGGTCCTTGACGTTGGCGATCTTCGAGTTGGCGATCAGGATGTACGGGTCGTCGAGGACGGCCTCCATACGCTCCATGTCGGTGGCGAAGTACGCCGAGATGTAGCCCTTGTCGAAGCGCATACCCTCGGTGAGCTCCAGCTCCAGACCGAAGGTCTGGGACTCCTCGACGGTGATGACGCCTTCCTTGCCGACCTTGTCCATCGCCTCGGCGATGAGCTCGCCGATCTGGGTGTCGGCGGCGGAGATGGAGGCCGTGGAAGCGATCTGCTCCTTGGTCTCGACATCCTTGGCCTGCTCGAGCAGGGCACCGGAGACGGCCTCGACGGCCTTCTCGATACCGCGCTTGAGGGCCATCGGGTTGGCGCCGGCGGCTACGTTGCGCAGGCCTTCCTTGACGAGGGCCTGGGCGAGAACGGTCGCGGTGGTCGTACCGTCACCGGCGACGTCGTCCGTCTTCTTGGCGACCTCCTTGACCAGCTCGGCGCCGATCTTCTCGTACGGGTCCTCGAGCTCGATCTCCTTGGCGATGGAGACACCGTCGTTGGTGATCGTGGGGGCGCCCCACTTCTTCTCGAGGACGACGTTGCGGCCCTTGGGGCCGAGGGTCACCTTGACGGCGTCCGCGAGCTGGTTCATGCCGCGCTCGAGGCCTCGCCGCGCCTCCTCGTCGAACGCGATGATCTTGGCCATGTGAAGTGGTCCTCCCGGACGGGGTGGATTGCTCCGGATCGTGCCCGCGCCCGCGACGGACGGCCTGCAAGCCTTGTGGTTCCTTGCCCCACCGGCCTGCGGGCCTCACCGGCCCGATCCAAGTTCTGTCACTCTCACTCGGAGAGTGCTAACGCCAATGATTAGCACTCGGCACCGTCGAGTGCAAGGTGCGCCCGCGCAGCGGGCCCGCTGAAGGGTGACGGTCGGACGGCGGGCGGGCGCAAGCACCTCTCACGAACGGGAGCGGGTCCCGGAACGCACGAGGGGTCCGCATCCCTGCTGGGATGCGGACCCCTCGGCGTGAGTGCGTCGGTGGCCGTTCGCGCCGGATCAGACGGCGAGCTTGACCATGTCCGCCTGCGGACCCTTCTGGCCCTGCGAGATCTCGAACTCCACTCGCTGACCCTCTTCAAGGGTGCGGTAGCCGTCCATCTGAATCGCGCTGTAGTGCACGAAGACGTCCGCACCACCGTCGACCGCGATGAAGCCGTACCCCTTCTCCGCGTTGAACCACTTGACGGTGCCCTGAGCCATGCCTAACTCCCCTATTACTGGCCCTTGCACAGATCCACACTTCGCGGATCCGGGTCAGACCTCACCCCCCAACGGTTGGGGGTGTGCGCCGGAACGCGTCGACCGCGGCTGAATGTATCTGTCCAACTGCCGTCTGCAACAGGTCAATCGGACGAGAATTCTGGGCACGGCCGATCGGGAAAATGCGGAGAATTTGCGCAGATTCAGGGCAAGTCGGGCCCCGTAAATGCCATAAAAGGCTCAAAAAGGCGGGGCACTTTGGCTACTTCTTGTCGGGTGTCGCGCAGATACTCATATGCGTCCGGCATGAAAAGCGAAGCAGGTTCCCCAACTCTACCCCGCTCAACCATGCAGAATTGCCCCCTCCGTTTCTCTCACGGAGGGGGCAATTCGATGAGCTCTTAGTGATGAGCGTTACCTACGGTAACAATCTCACCCTGGGTGACGGCTCAGCCGCCCGCGACGGCCGGGATGATCGACACGCCCGCACCGTCCGGCGTCGCCGTCTCCAGGCCCTGCTCGAACCGCACGTCGTCGTCGTTGACGTACACGTTGACGAAGCGGCGCAGCTTGCCCTGGTCGTCCAGAACGCGCGCCGCGATACCCGTGTGGTTCTTCTCCAGATCGGCGATGACCTCGGCGAGGGTCCCACCCTCGGCCGTCACCTCGGCCTGGCCACCGGTGTAGGTGCGCAGGATGGTGGGGATGCGGACGTTGACGCTCATGGGGTGTGACCTCCCGGTCGAAAATGGCCTACGGCTGGTGTGCGCCCGGTCGGGGGCGCGGGGCTCTGTTCACTGTGCGGCTCCGCCGCGCGGGCGCGACCAGCCCCCACCGGCCCACAGATCGAGAACGGTCCCTACGCGAGGCCGGCTTCTCGGAAAGAGTCCAGGTTCGGGCGGATCGTCGCGGTGAGCCCCGTGCCGGCCACCGCGTCGAGGGTCTTCAGACCGTCACCCGTATTGAGGACGACGGTCGTCAGCGTCGGGTCGAGCAGCCCGTTCTCGATGAGCTTGCGAGTGACGCCCAGGGTCACGCCACCGGCGGTCTCGGCGAAGATGCCCTCCGTGCGCGCGAGGAGCTTGATCGCGTCGACGACCTGCTCGTCGTTGACATCCTCCACCGCACCGCCCGTGCGGCGCGCGATGTCGAGCACGTACGGACCGTCGGCCGGGTTGCCGATGGCGAGCGACTTGGCGATGGTGTTCGGCTTCTGCGGCCGTACGACGTCGTGCCCGGCCTTGTAGGCGACGGACACCGGCGAGCAGCCCTCGGCCTGGGCGCCGAAGATCTTGTACGGCTTGTCCTCGACGAGGCCGAGCTTGATCAGCTCCCGCAGACCCTTGTCGATCTTCGTGAGCTGGGAGCCGGAGGCGATCGGGACGACCAGCTGGTCGGGCAGCTGCCAGCCGAGCTGCTCACAGATCTCGTACGCCAGGGTCTTGGAGCCCTCCGCGTAGTACGGCCGCAGGTTGACGTTGACGAAGCCCCAGCCCTCGCCGGCCGGGTCGCCGATCAGCTCGGAGCAGAAGCGGTTCACGTCGTCGTAGTTGCCCTCGATGCCGACGAGCTCGCCGCCGTAGATCGCGGCCATGACGACCTTGCCCTGCTCCAGGTCGTGCGGGATGAACACGCAGGAGCGGAAGCCGGCGCGGGCGGCGGCGGCGCCCACCGCACCGGCCAGGTTGCCGGTCGAGGAGCAGGAGAGCGTGGTGAAGCCGAAGG
This sequence comes from Streptomyces albiflavescens, assembly GCF_014645835.1. Taxonomy (GTDB): domain Bacteria; phylum Actinomycetota; class Actinomycetes; order Streptomycetales; family Streptomycetaceae; genus Streptomyces; species Streptomyces albiflavescens. The sequence continues at coordinate 169,602 of NZ_BMMM01000004.1, read as the reverse complement.
CGCGGGCGGCCTCCAGGGCCTGGGCGACGACGCGGTCCTTGAAGGAGTGCGTCGGGTTGCCGGAGTCGTCCTTGACGAAGAGCTTGCCGGCGTCGACACCGAGCTCGCGCGCCAGGTTGTCGGCCTTGACGAGCTTGGTCCAGCCGGGGTTGATGTTCGGCTTCTCGGCGACGTCCGCGGGGACGGGCAGGAGGGGCGCGTAGCGCCAGATGTTCGCGGGGCCCGCTTCGATGCGCTTACGGAGTTCCTCGGTGTCGTAGGCCGAGAAGTCGTACGCGATCTCCAGCGGGCCGAAACACTCCTCGCAGGCGAAGACCGGGCCGAGCGGGACGCGGTGCCCGCACTCGCGGCAGGAAAGAGCGGCGGCGGGGCCGAGATCGACGGTGTCTACGATGTTCGTGGCACTTGCAACAGTCTGCGCAGCCATGGAGGCGAGGCCCTTTCTCCTCATCTTCCTCACGACGCACTTCGCCGTGAGACGGATTTGGCACCTTCCCTAGCCGGGAGCCTCGCCACGTCAACGTGACAAGACCGGCTGGAGGGTTGCCGGGGCTTCAACGGGCCGTATCCCTCTGCCCCTCTGGATGAGCGGTATTCGATTGTTGAACTGTTGATCACCATGTGCGCGGACGATCTACGCAATGCGATGGTCATCCGCGTTGTTCAAGACTGTAACCGAAGGCCTGGACAGTTGAGATAGTCGTCCGAACCGCGAGATGGATCACACCGCGTCAGACCGGGTGATCAGACAGTGAGGAGCCGCAGCTGTGCTGAAGGAAGTCGAGCGCTGGCTGAGCACACACTCCTGGTCCGTGGCCGATCGCCCGCTCCACAAACTCATGGCCGCCAAACGCACCACCGGGTCGACGGTCAGTGTCGTACTGCCCGCGCTCAACGAGGAGGAGACCGTCGGCGAGATCGTCGCGATCATCCGCCACGATCTGATGCAACAGGTGCCTCTGGTCGACGAGATCGTCGTCGTCGACTCGGGCTCGACGGACCGCACCTCCGAGGTCGCCGCCGCCGCGGGCGCGAGGGTCGTGCACCGGGACGCGATCCTGCCGCGCATCCCGACCGTGCCCGGCAAGGGCGAGGTCCTGTGGCGGTCACTCCTCGTGACGAGCGGGGACATCGTCTGCTTCATCGACGCGGACCTCAAGGAGTTCTCGTCCGACTTCGTCTCCGGAATCGTGGGCCCGCTGCTCACCGAACCGGGGGTGGACCTGGTCAAGGCGATGTACGACCGCCCGCTGACCCTGTCCGACGAGCCCGCCTCCGGCAGGACGGCCGCGGGCCAGGGCGGCCGCGTCACCGAGCTGATGGCCCGTCCCCTGCTGAACATGCACTGGCCGCAGCTCGCGGGCTTCGTCCAGCCGCTCGGCGGCGAGTACGCGGCCCGCCGCTCCCTGCTCGAACAGCTGCCGTTCCCCGTCGGGTACGGCGTCGAGCTGGGCATGCTCGTCGACGCCCTGCACCTGGTGGGCCTGGACGCGCTGGCCCAGGTCGACGTGGGCGTCCGCATCCACCGCCACCAGGACGGACAGGCGCTGGGACGGATGGCCGCCGCGATCTACCGCACGGCCCAGCTGCGTCTGGCTCGCGGCCATATGATCCGCCCGTCGCTCACGCAGTTCGAGCGGGGCGAGGACGGTTTCGAGCCGCGCACGCACTCGGTGGACACGGAGGAACGCCCCCCGATGTCCCAAATCGCCGAGTACGTAAAACGAAAGGCCGCGTAAACCGCGCTCCGTCAAGGGCACGGCGAACTGCGCGACCGGTCCGACCGTCTGCGAGATCGCATACGACCCCGCAGACGGCTGACGGGAACGTTTGAGCGTTTCGACCGAGGGCTAGGTTTCGTGGCATGGCTTCAACGCACGGTGCCCACCGAATCCTGGTCGCCTCCAACCGCGGCCCGGTCACCTACGAGGTACGCGAGGACGGCTCGCTGCACGCCAGGCGCGGCGGCGGCGGGCTGGTCTCGGGCCTGTCGGCGATCGGGCCGGAAGCGGGTGCCCTGTGGGTGTGCTCGGCGCTCGGCGACGGGGACCGCGAGGCGGTGCGGCGCGGGATCGGCGAGGACGGCGTACGGATGCTGGACATCGACGCCGAGGTGCACGCCGACGCGTACAACGGCATCGCGAACTCCGTGCTGTGGTTCGTCCACCACATGCTGTACCAGACGCCGCTGGAGCCGGTCTTCGACGCGGGGTTCCGGCGCCGGTGGGCGTCGTACGAGGCGTACAACCGCGCGTTCGCCGAGGCGCTGGCCGACGAGGCGGCCCACAGTGCCGTGGTGGTCGTACAGGACTACCACCTGACGCTCGTGCCCGGGATGCTGCGCTCGCTCCGCCCCGACCTGCGGATCGGGCACTTCTCGCACACACCGTGGGCGCCGGTGGACTACTTCCGGATGCTGCCGGACGACATCGCCCAGCAGGTGCTGCGCGGGATGCTGGGCGCGGACCGGCTCGGCTTCCTCACCAGGCGCTGGGCGGACGCGTTCACCACGTGCGCCGCCGAGCTCGTCGGCGGGCTCGGTGACACCCGGGTCGGTGTGCACGGGCTCGGAGCGGACGCGGACTTCCTGCGGCGGCGCTCGCACGAGGCGGACGTCGAGGAGCGGATGGCCACCCTGCGGGAGCAGATCGGCGAGGGCCGCAGGACGATCGTGCGGGTCGACCGGACCGAGCTGTCGAAGAACATCGTGCGCGGACTGCTGGCGTACCGGCAGCTCCTCGACGACCACCCGGCGTGGCACGAGCGCGTCGTGCACGTCGCCTTCGCGTACCCGTCCCGGCAGGACCTCGCCGTGTACCGCGACTACACGGCCGCGGTGCAGCGTCTCTCCGGGGAGATCAACGCGCAGTACGGGACGGCCGGTTGGACTCCGGTCGTGCTCCATGTCAAAGACGACTTCGCACGGTCGCTTGCCGCGTACCGGCTCGCCGACGTGGCCCTCGTCAACCCCATCCGGGACGGCATGAACCTCGTCGCCAAGGAGGTGCCGGTCGTCTCCGACGAGGGGTGCGTGCTGGTGCTGTCGCGGGAGGCGGGGGCGTACGAGGAGCTGGGCGAGGACGCGATTTCCGTGAACCCCTACGACGTGATCGGTACCGCCCGCGCGTTGCACGAGGCGTTGTCCATGTCCGTCGGCGAGCGGGCCGAGCGGACGAAGCGGTTGGCCGCCGCCGCGACCGCGCTGCCGCCGGCCCAGTGGTTCCTGGAGCAGCTGCACGAGCTGGACCAGTGACGACAGGGCGCCCGGCGCAGCGGCCTCGGCAGCGGGCGGCAGTCACGAGCGCCGCAGCGGAGTCCAACAGCGGATCCGGCAGGCCCGTACGACACGCGGTTGCGGGCCGGTTCGCCCGCGCGCGGGGCGGGGTCGGTGACCGGGGGCGGACCGGACCACTTCCGGAACCCGGTCTCCGCCCCCTCCAACACCGTTGCCGATCAGTCCAGTTGAGACGCGAGCGCGGACAGCAGTCGCACGACGCCGGGCGGGCCGTCCACCACCAGGTCGGCCCGGTCGGCGAGTTCGGCGACCTCGGAGCTGCCGCTGCAGACGAGGAGCCCGGGGATGCCGTCGGAGCGGAGCTTGTCGACGGCGGCGAAGGCGGGCAGATCGCCCAGGTCGTCGCCGGCGTACAGGACGGCTTCGGCACCGATCTCGCGGACGTACTCCAGCAGGGCGACGCCCTTGTCCATGCCCGGCGGGCGCAGCTCGAGGACCATGCGGCCCGGCTCGACGATCAGACCGTGCCGGGTGGCCAGGTCGGTGAGGGGCTCGCGCAGTGCTTCGAAGGCGGCCTGCGGGTCGCTGGCGCGGCGGGTGTGGACGGCGACGGCGCGACCCTTCTCCTCGATCCAGGTGCCCTGCCAGGCACCGATCCTGTCGAGGAACCCGGGCAGCTCGGCGCGGGCGGCGGCGACACCGGGGTGCGGGGCGGGGGCGCTGACCGTGGCGCTCACCGCGTCCCAGCGTTCGGCGCCGTAGTGGCCGAGGACGACCAGGTGCTCCAGGCCCGGTACGCCCGCGAAGCCGCCGTGCCGGACCGCGACGCCGGCCGGGCGGCCGGTGATCACGGCTACGGAGGCGACCTTCGGGGCGAGGGCCGCGAGGGCGGGGACCGCGTCGGGGTGGGCGCGGGCCTGTTCGGGGTCGGGGACGATCAGTGCGAGGGTTCCGTCGAAGTCGAGCGCGATCACGGCCCGGGTGGGGCGGGTGAGGATGGCGTCGAGACCGTCGCGTCCGGCGGCGGTCGTTGGCGTCGGCAAGGAGTCCGTGGACTCCGGGGATTCCGGAAGGCTGCCCATACGCCGACCCTATCCGCGCGGGGCCGGGCGCACCCATGGCTCATCGGGTCACACACGGCCGCCGACGAGGGTGCGGGTGGGTGGTTTTTTCGCCCCCTCCGCCCCTGCCCGTCCCATACCTGGGGGCTGCCGCCCCCAGACCCCCGCTCAAAAGATCGCGCAGTTCCCCGCGCCCCTTTTAGGGGCGGAGGGGGCGAACAACCACCCACCCGCACCCCAGGTCACCGCTCCCCCCGGCGCGCCTCCCTCACCCGGCGAAGGCGGTTGACCGTGATCGGGTCGTGGGCGAGGGCGCGCGGGTCGTCGAGCAGAGCGTTCAGGAGTTGGTAGTAGCGCACCGGGGGCAGACCCAGCTGCTCCCGGATCGCCCGCTCCTTGGCCCCCGGGCCCGAAAACCCGCGACGCTCCATCGCGAGGATGCCCTGTTCCCGTGGGGTGAGGTCCTCCATGGACAGCACCGTATCCCCCGGCACCGACAGCGCTAGGTCCTGTCGTCAAATTCCCGTCGTCCGCCCGGAGGGCGGGCCCTGCGGCGTCAGGTGCGTGCTCTCGGCGTGCCGGGCACAGGCCCTCGTACTGGATGTACTTGGGTCTGTGCCCGGTGCGGCGAGAGTGCGTGCATGGCGTCGCGGGGCAGACGGGAATTTGACGACAGGGCCTACGCCGCGCTGTCCTGCGTCGTCGCCGTGATCTGGAGCTTGCCCAGGACCCCGGTCGGGCTCCCGCCCGAACTCACGGCCCGGGCGATCTGCTTCTTGACGTCGGCGCTGATCCCGGCCCAGGAGGTCTTCCCGACGGGGTAGAGCACGGAGGAAGGGAGCTGGTCCAGGAACGGGCCGAGGTCCTGCTCGTTCTTGTCCGCGGCCATGGCCTCGGACGCCGACGCGGTGACCGGCAGCAGGTCGTACTCGCGGGAGAAGGCGAGCACGTTCTTGTCGTCGTAGACGAAGTTGAGGAAGTCGCCGAGTTGCTTGCCGTGGCCGTTCTTCCTGAACGCCATCATCCAGTCGGCGACACCCATCGTGGCCTTGGCCCTGCCGTCGATGCCGGGCATCGGCACCATGCCGAACTTCACGCCCTTCTTGGCGGCCTTCTGCATCAGCGTGGGGTGCCCGACGAGCATCCCGACGTCGCCGCGAGTGAACGCGGAGAACGCGTCGGCGCGATTCAGCTTCGCGGGCGCGACGGGTCCGGTGAGCCCCTTGCCGACCAGTTCGTCCTTGAGCCAGGTGAGCGTCTTGATGTTCTGCGGGGAGTCGATGGAGTACGTGCCGACGTCGTCGGTGTAGCCGCCGCCCCCGCTGAGCAGCCACTGCATCGTCTCGGCCTGCGCCTCCTCCGGCCCGAGCGGCAGCGCGTACGGGAACTTGACTCCCTCGGACTTGAGCGCCTTGGCGTCGGCCGCCAGCTCGCTCCACGTCTGCGGCGGGGTGAGCCCGGCCTGCGAGAACAGCGTCTTGTTGTAGAAGAGAAGCCGCGTGGAGGAAGCGAACGGCATGCCGTACTGCGTCCGGTCCGTCTCCCCCGCGTCCGTGAGCTGCGGGACGAAGTTGGCCTGCACGGGTATGGAGAGCAGGTCGTCGACCCTGTAGAGCTCGCCCTTGGCGGCGTAGTCGGCGTATGCGCCGATCTGCGCCAGGTCGGGGGCGTCGTCCGCCGCGACCATCTCCTTGACCTTGCGGTCGACGTCGGTCCAGGAGTAGACGCTGACCTCGACCCTGACCCTCGGGTGGTCGGCCTCGTACTCCTTGGCCAGCTTGTCCCAGTACCTCTGGGAGCTGTTGGCCTTGGAGTCGCCGTAGTCGGCGGCCACCAGCTTGAGGGTCACCTCCGAGGAACCGCCCGAGCCGCCGCAGCCCGCGAGGGTCGCCGTCATGCCCAGAGCGGAGGCCACCGCGATCAGTCCTGTCCTACGCCGCTGCACTGCGTCTTTCTCCCAACCCCTGGCCGGTCTCCGGCCGAACTGCGCCGGAGACCGGCCCTCTTTGCTTCTGCGTTCGTTGCATCTGTCTCGGAATGCGGATACAAGGTCTACACCACGTGAGTGGACTAGACCTCTCCTGGGGTAAGGGGCGACACTGTCCCCCGTGAGACATGTCATCGCCCTCGATGTGGGCGGCACCGGGATGAAGGCCGCCCTCGTGGGGGCGGACGGCGAGCTGCTCCATCAGGCCCGCCGGGCGACCGGCCGGGAGCGCGGTCCGGACGCCGTCGTCGAGACGATCCTCGGCTTCGCAGCCGAGCTGCGCGGGTACGGCGAGCAGCACTTCGGCGAGCCCGCGTCCGCCGCCGGGCTCGCCGTACCCGGCATCGTCGACGCCGCGCGGGGCATCGCCGTGTACTCGGCCAACCTCGGCTGGCGCGACGTCCCGCTGCGCCGGCTGCTCGGCGACCGGCTGGGCGGCGTCCCCGTCGCACTCGGCCACGACGTGCGCACGGGCGGGCTCGCCGAGGGCCGCATCGGCGCGGGGCAGGGCGCGGACCGTTTCCTGTTCGTCCCCCTCGGTACCGGTATCGCCGGCGCCATCGGTATCGACGGCGGCGTCGAGGAGGGCGCGCACGGCTTCGCGGGCGAGATCGGCCACATCGTCGTACGCCCCGGAGGGACCCCCTGTCCCTGCGGGCAGCGCGGCTGTCTGGAGCGGTTCGCCTCCGCGGCGGCGGTCAGCCAGGCCTGGGCCGAGGCCTCCGGTGATCCGGAGGCGGACGCGGCGGACTGCGCGAAGGCCGTGGAGTCCGGGGATCCGCGAGCCGCAGCCGTCTGGCAGGAGGCCGTCGACGCGCTCGCCGACGGGCTCGTCACCGCGCTCACCCTGCTGGACCCACGCACCCTGATCATCGGTGGCGGGCTGGCCGAGGCGGGAGAAACCTTGTTCACACCGCTGCGGGCCGCCGTCGAGCGGCGCGTCACCTTCCAGAAGCTGCCGTCCATCGTTCCCGCGGCCCTCGGCGACACGGCCGGCTGTCTGGGCGCGGGCCTGCTGGCCTGGGATCTACTCGAAACCGACATCACCGACCGCTCGGAGGTAACCACCTGATGGCCCCTAGCAAGGTTTTCGCCGGCGCCCGGGTGGTCCTGCCCACCGGGATCGTGGACGGCGGCCGCGTGATCATCGACGGCGCGCGGATCGCTGGAAGCGCCCCCACGGAGACGGAGACGGTCGATCTCTCGGGCCACTGGCTGGTGCCCGGCTTCGTCGACATGCACAACCACGGCGGCGGAGGCGCGTCCTTCACCTCCGGGACCGTCGAGGAGGTCCTCCAAGGCGTCCACACGCACCGGCTGCACGGCACCACGACGGTCGTCGCCTCGACCGTCACCGGCGACATGCACGGCCTGGCCGAGCGCGCCGGACTGCTGTCCGAACTGGCCGAGCAGGGCGACATCGCGGGCATCCACTTCGAGGGCCCGTTCATCTCCCCGTGCCGCAAGGGCGCCCACTCCGAGGAACTGCTGCGCGACCCGGACCCGGCGGAGGTCCGCAAGCTGATCGACGCGGCGCGCGGCCGGGCCAAGATGGTCACCCTCGCCACCGAACTGCCGGGCGGCATCGACTCCGTACGCCTGCTGGCCGAGCACGGGGTGATCGCGGCGATCGGGCACACCGACGCGACGTACGAGCAGACGCAGGAGGCCATCGACGCGGGCGCGACCGTGGCGACGCACCTGTTCAACGCGATGCCCGCGCTCGGCCATCGCGCCCCCGGCCCCATCGCCGCCCTCCTGGAGGACGAGCGGATCACGGTCGAGCTGATCAATGACGGGACACATCTGCACCCGGCCTCCCTGCAACTGGCGTTCCATCACGCGGGCGCGGACCGGGTCGCGTTCATCACGGACGCGATGGACGCGGCGGGATTCGGCGACGGCCGCTACATGCTCGGCCCGCTGGAGGTCGAGGTCGCGGACGGCGTCGCCCGCCTGGTGGAGGGCGGCTCGATCGCGGGCTCGACGCTCACGCTCGACCGCGCCTTCCAGCGCGCGGTGACGGTCGACCGACTGCCGGTCGAGGGCGTCGTGGCGGCCCTCTCCGCCAACCCCGCGCGGCTGCTCGGCGTGTACGACAAGGTGGGGTCGCTGGAGCCGGGCAAGGACGCCGACCTGGTGGTCCTCGACGCCGACTTCGGGCTCAAGGGCGTGATGCGCAAGGGCGAATGGGTGGTCGATCCCCAACTGGGGTGATTGGTCCCCTGCCGGCGCACGGCGAATGACTACCGACGTACAACAATTGGCTGTTCAAGCACGGCGGTTGGCCCGCGGGACTGGGCCGACCGCCGTTGTCTTTGGCATGATCGAGCCTCCGGAACAACCGGTAAGCGCATACGCGGCGTCTGCATCATGATTCTCTTCGGGGGAGGTCGGCCCAGGTGATCCTCACGGTCACGCTGAACACCGCTCTCGACATCACCTACGGCGTACGGTCCCTGCGGCCGCACACCTCGCACCGGGTGACCGAGGTGACCGAACGCCCGGGCGGCAAGGGCCTGAACGTGGCCCGGGTGCTCGCCGCCCTCGGCCACGAGGTGACGGTCACGGGCTACACGGGCGGCGCGACCGGCCGCGCGGTACAGGACCAACTCATGTGCACGCCGGGCGTGGTGGACGCGCTGGTCCCGGTGACGGGATCGACGCGCCGCACGATAGCGGTGGTCGACACGACGACGGGTGACACGACTCAACTCAACGAACCCGGCCCGGAGATCACCCCGGCCGAGTGGGCGGCCTTCCAGGAGGCGTACGAGGTGCTGCTGCGCTCCGCCTCGGCCGTGGCCCTGTGCGGCAGCCTGCCGCCGGGGGTGCCGGTGGGCGCGTACGCGGGGCTCGTCCGCACGGCCCGCGCGGCGGCCGTCCCGGTCCTCCTCGACACCAGCGGCGAACCGCTGCGGCGCGGGGTCGCGGCCCGCCCCGACATCGTCAAGCCGAACGCCGACGAACTCGCCGAACTCACCGGTTCCCACGACCCGTTGCAGGCCACCCGGGACGCCCGCCGACGCGGCGCCCACACCGTCGTGGCCTCCCTGGGCCCCGAGGGCCTCCTCGCCGCCAACGCGGACGGCCGCTGGCGCGCCACCCCACCGCGCCGCGTCCACGGCAACCCGACGGGCGCCGGCGACTCGGCCGTGGCGGGCCTGCTCTCCGGTCTGGTCGAACACCTCTCCTGGCCCGACCGCCTCGCCCGAGCCGTCGCCCTGTCCGCGGCGACCGTACTGGCCCCCACAGCAGGCGAGTTCGACCACGCGGCGTACGAGACCCTGCTGGACCAGATAACGGTGACGGGGGACGCGACGGCGGCGTGACCGCCGTCGCGCAGGCCGGCCGGCTACTTCTTGACCTTGCCCTGCTTCACCCACAGCTGGTCGAGCAGGATGTTGCACTTGTCGCCGGCCTGGCAGGAGAGGGAGATCGTGTTGGTGCCCTTGTTGAGGGTGGGCCACGCGTAGGTCTGGGTCCAGCCCTTGGCGAAGTCGCCGTCGGCGGCGCCCGTGAAGTTGCCCAGGTTCAGCTTGCTGCCGAACGTCTTGCCGTTGACGGTGAGCGTCATCGACTGGTTGTCACCGGTCGCGCTGTACCCCGCGAAGAGGGTGTAGAGGCCGTCCTCGGGAATCCCGTTGACGGTCCAGGTGACCGAGGCGCCGACGCTGTTGAGGCCTTGCACATAGACACCGCCGTCGGAGCTGGCGCCGTCGACGTCCGACGCCGTCGCCACACCGGTCCCCAGGTTCAGTGCCTTCGCGTCGATCTTCGGCAGCTCCGCGACGGCACCGGCGCTCTGGGACGCCGACCGGCTCGGTTCCGCGCTCTGTGCGGTGGACGGGGTCGAGCCCGCCTCGTTGCCCGACTTGTCGTCGTCCGAGTCGCCGCCGATCATCGCCACCCCGATGCCGATCACGACCGCCGCGACCACGGCGATCGCGCCGATCAGGAGGCCCTTGGTGTTCGGGCCACGGCCACGCCCGCCGCTGACCGGCGCCTGCACGGTCGTGGGCGCCCCGCCTGGGACCGTCTCGGGGGCGGCGTAGTGCGCGTTCGGCTGGCCGTAGCCGGGCTGCTGGCCATACGCCTGCTGCTGCGGGACCTGGCCGTACTGCGCGGTCGGTGCCTGCTGGCCGTACTGCGCGGTCGGTGCCTGCTGGCCGCCGTACTGGCGCTCACCGACAGGCCGCACCCGGTTGACCGAGCCGGGGTAGCCGTAGCCGCCGCCTCCACTGGGCGGGGTGGCTCCGTTGGCCTGACCATCGGCGTAGAGGTAGCCGAACGGGTCCTCGTCCTCGGGCGTGCTCGCGCCGTTGTTGCCGGACGTCATCCCTTGGTCTCCTCAACAGGTGCGGTTCAAATGCGGTACGGATGAATGGCGAGCCTACCCGCTCCAGCAGGACCAAACGGGTGGTCTTCACCGCATCGACCCACTGACCTGCTCTTTATCCCGCACGCCTGTGTGCTTTGGGACGAGACCGTTTCTCGACGTACATCCGTTCGTCAGCGGATTTCAACACCTCGTCCGCCGTCATGCCGCAGTGTGCCCATCCGATGCCGAAGCTGGCGCCCACGCGGACCGCCCGTCCGTCGACCCGGATGGGCGGAATGATCGCGTTCCGCAGCCGTACGGCCAGGTCCTGGGCGTCCGCGCGGCCGAGCCCGTCGGCGAGCACCACGAACTCGTCGCCGCCGAGCCTGGCCACCGTGTCGCCGTCCCGGACGCCCTGGGTGAGCCGTCTGGCCACCTCGATGAGAACCGCGTCACCCGCGTTGTGCCCGAACCGGTCGTTGATCGACTTGAAGCCGTCGAGGTCGCAGAAGAGCACCGCGAGCCCCTTGGTGCCGTCGTCCGTCTCGCCCTCGGGCGCGATCGTATGCACATGGTGGTCGAAGGCGTCGTACGCCTCGGAGTCGGCCCGGAAGTCGAAACCGTGGCCGTTGCCGTCGTAGGCGGGATGGCCGTTCCCCTCGTACGGCGCGCCCGGCAGCTCCGCGTACTGGCCGTGCGCGTACGCCGCGTCCAGCGAGGCCACCGCACCGGGCGGCAGGGACTGCGGGCGCTGACAGAGGCGGGCACTGAGCCGTGAGCGCAGCTCGGCCGAGTTCGGCAGGCCGGTGAGCGCGTCGTGCGAGGCGCGGTGGGCGAGCTGCAGCTCGCGGCGCTTGCGCTCCTCGATGTCCTCGACGTGCGTGAGCAGGAAGCGGGGGCCGTCGGCGGCGTCCGCCACGACGGAGTTGCGCAGATGGACCCAGACATAGGTGCCGTCGCGGCGGCCGAGCCGCAGCTCGGCCCGGCCACCCTCGGCGGAGGTCCGCAGCAGGGTGCCGATGTCCTCGGGGTGCACGAGATCGGAGAAGGAGTAGCGGCGCATCGCGGAGGCGGGGCGCCCCAGCAGGCGGCACAGGGCGTCGTTCGTCCGCAGTATCCGGCCGTGCTGGTCGCCGCCCATCTCGGCGATCGCCATGCCGGACGGGGCGTACTCGAAGGCCTGGCGGAAGCTCTCCTCGCTGGCGCGAAGGGCCTGCTGCTCGCGCTCCAGGCGGACCAGAGCGCGCTGCATGTTCGCACGTAGACGCGCGTTGCTGATCGCGATGGCGGCCTGGAAGGCGTACATCTGGAGCGCCTCACGGCCCCACGCGCCCGGCCGTCGGCCGTTGCGCGGCCGGTCCACGGACAGGACGCCGATCAGCTCGCCGCAGGCGGCGCCGGAGGCACTGGGGGTGTACATGGGCGCGAAGAGGCGGTCGGAGGGGTGCCACTCGTCCTCGAAGCGGGGCGCGGGACCGTCGGTGTACCACTGCGGTACGTCGTCCTCGTCGAGGACCCAGCCCTCGGTGTGCGGGATGAACCTGAGATCGCCCCAGGCCTCGCCCATGTTCAGCCGGCGGTCCCAGGAGGTGCGGGAGCCGACGCGGCCGGTGATCAGGGCCTCGGCGGCGGAGTTGCCGGCGAACGCGGCGACCACCAGGTCGCCGTCCGGGCGTACGAGGTTGACACACGCCAGCTCGTAGCCGAGGCCGGTGACCACGCCGTCGGCGACGGTTTGCAGCGTGTCGGCCAGGCTGCGGGCGGTGTTCATGTCCGCCATCACCTGATGCAGCTGCCGCAGGGTCGCAAGACGGACGTAGGGCTCCGACTCGGTCTCCATTCACCCTCCCCTCGAGACCTCGCAGCAACTCCAGGGTTCTCTCGGCGTACTAGGTGCTCTTCGGTGTGTGCTCTTCGATGCTCTTCCGCGTACTGCTTGGTAGCTTCGTGCTTGGCGTCTCCGCCACTGAATCACAGCGCGCTGCCCACTCGGTACACAGGGTCAACAATTTATGGCCCCTGTGACTCAAGTCACAGGTGAACGTGAACAATTGAGTGGGGTTTCTGTATTTTCCCCATGCGATTACTGAACACATGGTGGGGAGCTGTGCAGGGACCGTGACTGATTGTGTCCGTCCATGGTCCTAGGACCAGGTTCGGGCCGAGGTCCGATGTGCCGACCCGAGGGCGGACACTAGCGTCTTGGCGTGCTGAAGACTTCCCCTGCCGCTCCACCCTCCGCGTCCGTGCATGCTGAGGGGGTGAGCAATGACGAGTTCCGCGCCGCCATGACCCGGCTGGCCGCGGGTGTGGTCCTGGTGACCGCGCACGAGCCCGCGCTGGACCCGGAGGGCCCGGGCGGCGACGACGTCGGCATGACCGCGACGGCGTTCATGTCCGTCTCCCTGGACCCGCCCCTCGTCCTGGTCAGCCTGCGCGAGGGCTCCCGCATGGACGACCTGCTCGCCGAACAGCCCCTGTGGGCCGTCTCCGTGCTCTCCGAGAGCCAGCGTCACATCGCCGGCCGCTTCGCCATGAAGGGCCGCATCAGCGACCGGCTGCTCTTCGAGGACATCCCGTACGTCCGCGGCGAGATCGCCGGGGCGCCCCTGGTGGGCGGCGCCCTGGCGACCCTGGAGTGCCGCACGGAGCAGCGGATGGCCGCCGGCGACCACACGCTCGTCATCGGCCGCGTGCTGACGGCCCACGTGCCGAGCGCGGACGGCGGACCACTGACGTACTTCAAGGGCCGCTACCGGCAGTTGGGGTAGCGGCTCCTAGTATGTCGCGACGCCGCGGAGATCCATCAGAAACCCCCTAGCCCTCCAGGAGCGTCAGATCCAGCCCGGCCAGCCGCTCCGGGTCGTTGAGGATGTCGATCACGGCGATCCTGCCGTGTACGACCGTGAAGGCGAGGACACCGACAGGGCGGCCCTCGGCGACCACCACGAAACCCGCGGCGCCGTTGACAAGGGCGGGCCGTGCGACACGGGCGAGGTGGGCGAAGCGGCTCGCGCCCGAGGCCACGGCGATCGCCCCGGCCGTCACGCCGCCTTCCGAGCGCGCCACCACATCCGGATCCAGCACCGCCACGAGCGCGTCGAAGTCGCCCTCGCGCGCAGCGGCCAGGAACGCGTCGACGACCTCCCGCTGCTGGGCGAGGTCGGGATCCGGCGCGGGCGCCCCGCCCTGGACCCGGCGCCGGGCCCGGCTGGCGAGCTGACGGGACGCCGCCGGCGTACGGCCCACGATGGGCGCGATCTCCTCGAACGGCACGGCGAACAGGTCGTGCAGCACGAAGGCGAGCCGCTCGGCGGGCGTCAATGTCTCCAGTACGACGAGCAGGGCGAGGCCCACCGAGTCGGCGAGCAGCGCCTGCTGCTCGGGGTCGATGCCGTCGGCGGGACCGATGACGGGATCCGGCATCCGCACGACGACGTCGCCGGGCTCCGCCAGGGGCTCCTCCCCGCGCGTCCTGCGCGAACGCAGCATGTCCAGGCAGACCCGCCCCACGACGGTCGTCAGCCAGCCGCCGAGGTTGTCGACCCTGCTCGCATCGGTCCGGCTGAGCTTGAGCCAGGCCTCCTGCACGGCGTCATCGGCCTCGGTGAGCGATCCGAGCATGCGATAGGCGACGGCGCGCAGATGACTCCGGTGCGACTCGAACCGCTCGGCGAGGAATTCGGCCTCACTCCTGCCGGGCGCACCCGGTGTACCCGGCGCACCCGGGAATTCGCTGTCGCTCATGTCGGTCACATCTCCTCGTCGCGGTCCGTCCCGTCAGTGGTGTGACGGATCGCGTGGAAGGGATGTGACAGGCCCTAGGGGGTTTCTGATGGATCTCCGTGGAAGAAGGAGCGGCGTTCGGTGCGTGCTCGCGGCGTGCCGGGCGGAAGTCCTCGATGGGGGTCCCCCCGCGCGAGCGAAGCCGAGCGTGGGGGAGGAGCTACTAGGGCTTTTGTCCGGTGCGGCGAGAGTGCGTGCCGGGCGGATCCATCAGAAACCCCCTAGCCCCAGTCGCGCCCGGAGCGGCCGCGCTTGGTGTCGGAGCGCTGCTTCTTCTCGCGCAGTCGGCGTTCGTTGATCCCGCGCGGGATACGGGTGGGCCGGCGGGGCTTGGGCGGCGGGGCGGTGGCCTCGGCGAGCAGGGAGGCGAGTCGTACGGCCGCGGTCTCGCGGTTGCGCCACTGGGAGCGGTGCTCCGAGGCCTTGACGCTGATGACGCCGTCGACGAGGCGCCCCGCGAGCCCGGCGAGGGCGCGCTCCTTCCACACGGGCGGCAGCGCCTCGGTCTTCGCCAGGTCGAACCGCAGCTCGACCTGCGAGTCGCTGGTGTTGACGTGCTGTCCGCCGGGCCCGCTGGACCGCGAGAAACGCCACATGAGCTCGGCCTCGGGAAGGGAGACGGAGCCGCGGATGACGTAAGGACCGGACATGGATCCATGGTCGCGTGCGTGACGGGCCCACGTCACCTCGTTTTCAGGGCCGTACGAGATTCTCGTTCAGGACCGTACGAGAGTCCCGCCCTTGGTCCGGTCCCGGAATCGCTCTCCCCTTCGGTTCTCACCTCGGTAAAGAAAGTAAAGAGACCTGGAACCTCGGGTACCCCTCTCGGCGTTCATACGGGTACCGGTAGCTTCGTCCCCAGTACGAAGCCCGTACGCAACGAGGGAAGGACTCCCAATGGCTGTAAGCCTGTCCAAGGGTGGCAACGTCTCGCTCACCAAGGAGGCTCCGGGCCTGACGGCCGTCACCGTGGGCCTCGGCTGGGATGTCCGCACCACCACGGGCACCGACTTCGACCTCGACGCCTCGGCCATCGCGGTCAACACCCAGGGCAAGGTCTACTCGGACGCCCACTTCGTCTTCTTCAACAACAAGCAGACCCCGGACCAGACCATCGTCCACACCGGTGACAACCGCACGGGCGAGGGCGCGGGCGACGACGAGGCGATCAACGTCAACCTGGCGGGCCTCCCGGCCGACGTCGACAAGATCGTCTTCCCGGTCTCCATCTACGACGCCGAGACCCGCTCGCAGAACTTCGGCCAGGTCCGCAACGCCTACATCCGCATCATCAACCAGGCCGGCGGCGCCGAGATCGCCCGCTACGACCTCTCCGAGGACGCGGCCACGGAGACGGCCATGGTCTTCGGCGAGCTCTACCGCAACGGCGCCGAGTGGAAGTTCCGCGCGGTCGGCCAGGGCTACGCCTCGGGCCTGGTGGGCATCGCCCAGGACTTCGGCGTGAACGTCTGACGTTCACCCGCGGCACGCCGCACACCTGACGTCCGCCCGTCCGGAGAAGCTCTCCCGGCCGGGCGGACGTGCCGTGTGCGCACGTGGCGCTAGGTCCTGTCGTCAAATTCCCGTCTGCCCCGCCCTCCGGGCGGACGACGGGAATGTGACGACAGGACCTAGGGCCGCGGTGCACTTGGCCGTACCGCCGCATCAGGTCCGGCCTGTCTGCCGACCATCCGGTTCGGGCTCGCGAGCGGGCTAGCCTGCCCGGCGTGATCCTCGAAGCCCTCACCGCCGGCCACGGCATCCCGGCACCCCTCCTCGCCGAACTCACCGCGCTCCACGCCTCCCTCCGCGACTTCCACGCCCTGAGCGGGGACTTCCCGGACCCCGACGACATCCGTCCGGAGCAGGTCGCGGCCGCGCTCGCCGAGGAGTTGGCGAACCCGGACGTGGACGTGCTGCTCGCACGAAGCGAGGGGCGGCTCGTCGGGATCGTGATCACCCTCGCGCGGCATCCCGACCCGGATGATCCCGACCCGTGGATCGGATTGCTCCTGGTGGACGCGGGCGAACAGCGCAAGGGATACGGCCGGGAGCTGGCGGCGAGCGTCGAGAGGCGGTTCCGGGGCGCGGGGCGGGACGCCGTACGGCTCGCCGTACTCGACAACAATCCCCGGGGCCTCGCCTTCTGGACGACCCTCGGATACGAGGTCGTCGACCACCGCAAGGACCGCCGACTCGGCCGACCCTGCGCGGTGTTGCGCAAGGCGCTGCGTACCCCGCGGCGGGCGGCGCGCGTCGCCGTGCTCGACCCCGACGGCGCTGTCTTCCTCATTCTGCACTGGCGCTGGTGGACCCCGCAGGAGCTGGCCGACACGACGGACGCCCTCTGGCCGCCCCAACTGCCGTTGCTACTGGCCGGATTGGGCGCCGCCGGGACGTCCGCATAGCGGATTCGACCGTACGGTTTCAGGACACGAACGAGTAAAGACTTGACGGCACTCTGTCAAACACACGGTGCCGAGTGTCACCCTCTCCTCGCACTTCCCCTCAGGCTTCATCCTCACACCCCACGGCTGTGAGCCCACTGTGGCTCAACTGTGGCCTGTCTGAAGGAGTTCGAGTGAGACTGCAGTCCCGCGCCGCGCACACCCCGCGCAAGACCGCGCTCCGCGTCACCGCCCTCGCCGCATCCGCCGCGATGGTCGTACTCGCCGTGCAGAACGGGTCGGCCACCGCCGCCCCGGACCAGAGCGGTGGGGCAACAGCCCTCCCCTTGAGCGCCTCCGCCCGCAACGCCGCCCTCACGTCGGCCCAGTCCCACGCCGGTGCGACGGCGGACAAGCTCGGGCTCGGCGCCCAGGAGAAACTCGTCGTCCGGGATGTCGTCAAGGACGCGAACGGCACGGTCCACACCCGCTACGAGCGGACCTACGCCGGGCTGCCCGTCCTCGGCGGCGACCTGGTCACTCACGTGGCGAAGAACGGGGCGCTCAAGGGCGTCGACAAGGCGACCGCCGCACGGATATCCGTCGCGTCCACCGAGGCCGCCGTACCCACATCCGCCGCGAAGAAGTCCGCGCTCAGCGCAGCCGGCTCCGCGAAGACCACGTCCACCACCACCCGCAAGGTGGTCTGGGCCGTCCCCGCCAAGCCCGTCCTCGCGTACGAGTCCGTCGTCAAGGGTCTCCAGCACGACGGCACCCCGAGCGAACTGCACGTCATCACCGACGCCGCCACCGGCAAGAAGCTGTACGACTACGAGGCGATCGACACCGGCACGGGCGCCAGTGAGTACAGCGGCACCGTGGCCCTCGGCACCACCGCCTCCTCCTCCGGCGGCTACGACCTGATCGACGGCGGTCGCGGCGGCCACAAGACGTACGACCTGAACGGCGGTACGTCCGGCACCGGCACTCTCTTCCACGACGCGGACGACAGCTGGGGCGACGGCACACCCGCCAACCGGCAGACCGCGGCCGTCGACGCCGCCTACGGCGCCGCCGTGACCTGGGACTTCTACAAGTCCGCGTTCAACCGCAACGGCATCGCCGGCGACGGCAAGGCCGCCTACTCCCGCGTCCACTACGGCACCGCGTACGTCAACGCCTTCTGGTCCGACAGCTGCTTCTGCATGACGTACGGCGACGGCATCGGCAACACCCACCCGCTCACCTCGCTCGACGTGGCCGGGCACGAGATGAGCCACGGCCTGACCGCCGCCACGGCCGGACTGAAGTACACCCGCGAGTCCGGGGGTCTCAACGAGGCGACGTCCGACATCTTCGGCACCTCGGTCGAGTTCTTCGCGAACAACTCCTCCGACGTCGGCGACTACCTCATAGGCGAGAAGATCGACATCAACGGCGACGGCACCCCGCTGCGCTACATGGACAAGCCCAGCAAGGACGGCGGCTCCGCCGACTACTGGTCGCGCACCGTCGGCCGCCTCGACGTGCACTACTCCTCGGGCGTCGCCAACCACTTCTTCTACCTGCTGAGCGAAGGCAGCGGCGCGAAGACCATCAACGGCGTCAGCTACAACTCGCCCACCTACAACGGCTCGACGGTCACCGGCATCGGCCGCGACAAGGCCTACCAGATCTGGTACAAGGCCCTGACCACGTACTTCACGTCCTCGACGGACTACGCCGCCGCACGCGTCGCCACCCTCAAGGCGGCGAGCGACCTGTACGGCGCGAGCAGTGCCGAGTATCAGGCGGTCGCTTCCGCCTGGACCGCGGTGAACGTGAACTAGAGGCCGGAGACCGGCAGTCGGGCCACCCCGCCCCTCACGGGTGGTCCGGCTTTCCCTCCCCGTACAGCCAGTCCTTCCAGATCTCGCTGAAGTCCTTGTCCGGCGCCTTCTTCTCGACGTACGCCGTGAAGTCGTCGGTGTCCACGTTGCCGTGGCGGTGGGTGGCGGCCCAGCCCTGGATGATGTCGTAGAACGTGTCGTCGCCGACGGTCTGGCGGATCTTGTGGAGGACCATCGCGCCACGGTCGTAGACGGGGCCGTCGGAGATGTGCGCGGCGTCGGAGGGCTTGGTGGGCGGGAAGGCCCAGACGGCCTGGTTCTCCTCCTTGCTCTCGTAGTAGTCGCCCTTGTAGAGGGAGTGGAAGATCTCGTCGGCCGTGTCGCCGCCGTGGTCCTCCTGCCACAGCCACGCCGCGTAGGTGGCGAAGCCCTCGTTGAGCCACATGTCCCGCCAGGTCTTGGGGGTGACGGAATCGCCGTACCACTGGTGGGCCAGTTCGTGGACAAGGAGCTCGGTCCCGGGGGCACCCGGGAAGGCGGGGCGGTTCTGGGTCTCCAGGGCGTAGTCCGCGTCGTCCGGGCGGCCGACGATCGCGCCCGTCGAGGAGAAGGGATACGGACCGAAGTTGTACTCCTCCCACTCCATGATCTCGGGTATGCGCGCGAGCACCTTCTTGCTCGCCTCGACCTGCGTCGGATCGACGGCCACGTACACCGGCAGGCCGTTCTTCATCGTCGAGCGCGTGATCCTGAACGTGCCGATCGCGACCGTGGCGAGATAGCTCGCCATCGGCTCGGCGGTGTGCCAGGCGAAGGTCGTCCGGCCGTTCTTGGTCGTCTCGCTCTTCAACTCACCGTTGGAAACGGCCTGCAGGCCCTTCGGGACCGTGATCCTGATGTCGTACGACGCCTTGTCGGAGGGATGGTGGTTGCCGGGGAACCACGCCATCGAGCCGGTGGGTTCGCCGAGGGCGAGCGAGCCGTCGGCCGTGCGCAGCCAGCCCTCCTGCGAGCTGTCGGGGTCGGTGATCGTCTCGGGGTCGCCCGAGTAGCGGACCGTCGCACGGAACGTCTCCCCCTGGTCGAGGTCGTCGTGCGGACGCACGGTCAACTCCTGTCCGGCGCGGTTCCAGCGGGCGACCCTGCCCTCGACGGTGACGCCGTCGACGTCCAGCCCCTTGAGGTCGAGGTTGAACGCGCTGAGGTTCTGGGTGGCCCTGGCCGTGATCTCCGCCGTGCCGACGAGATGCCGTGCCTTGGGGTCGTAGGAGAGCGTCAGACCGTAGTGGGTGACGTCATGGCCGCCGTTGCCCATCTTCGGGAAGTACGGGTCGCGGACACCGGACGCACCGGGCTTCCCGTGCACGCCGCCTCCACTGCACCCGGTGAGGGCGACGACGAGCGCCAGGGCAAAGGGGACGGCGACGGAAGATCGGGGCACATCCCTGATCCTAGGTCCTGTCGTCACATTCCCGTCGTCCGCCCGGAGGGCGGGCCCTGCGGCGTCAGGTGCGTGCTCTCGGCGTGCCGGGCACAGGCCCTCGTACTGGATGTACTTGGGTCTGTGCCCGGTGCGGCGAGAGTGCGTGCATGGCGTCGCGGGGCAGACGGGAATTTGACGACAGGGCCTAGGGCGACACCGCTCTCGGGCGCCCCGGCACCGTCACCCCGTGGTCGGCCGAGCCGCCCGGCCCGCCGTGACACCATCACCTACGTGCTCGACATCGGCTACGCCCTCTCCAACCGCTTCCCCGACCCCCCGCAGACCGACTACCGCCGCGCGGACGTCCACGCGCTGCGGCACGACCTGTTCTGCGGCGACGTCTACCTCGCCGACACCAAGGCGGACCGGGAGCTGTCCACAGCCTGGGGATGGGTGCCGGTGCTCGACTTCGCCTGGGCGCTGTGCGACATCGTGGAGCAGCTCGACCAGGACCCGCTCGGCAGCCGGGCCTCCCGGCCGCAGCAGGCGGAGCTGGACTTCACCGAGTCGACCGACCGCATGCTCTTCGAGCGCCGTTTCGGCTGGGTGGACATCGAGGCCGACTGGATGCCGGGCGACGAGGAACCGCTGACCTTCTCCCACTCCGCACTCCGCCGCGAGGCCCGCGACTTCCTGCACGACCTGATCGCCGACCTCACCGACCTGCACGACGACCTCGCCGAGAACCCGGCGATCTGGACCCTCCAGGCCCGCTTCCCCCGGGTGAGCTGACCCCACCCCGCACGCCTACGCGTCGGCCGGTCCGAGGAGAACGGCGGGGCCGCATCGCCCCTGCCCGATCAGTCCTGGTCGCCCCCCACCACCCGCACCCCCATCTCGGCCGCCAGCGCCGGCGCCAGGTCCATCAGCTGGACCGGGCTGATCACCGCCCCCGCCAGGCGGCCCACTCCCCGCGCGATGTCCAGCTCCGCGGCCGCGCGCAGGTCCACGTCCGTGAGGGTCGCCGAGGTGAGGTCCGCGCCCTTGAGGACGCAGTCCACGAACTCGACGCGCTCCAGCCGGGCGCCCCCGAAGTCCGGCTCGACCAGGACGCAGCCCTCGAAGACGACGTCCTTGAGGTGGGCCTTGCGCAGGTTCAGGTAGTCGATCTTGCCGCCGCGGATCAGGACGCGCTCCAGCACGGATCCGTGCAGTTGCACTCCGCCGAGGCGGGCGTCGATCAGTTCGACGTCGCGCAGGGTCGACTCGGCGAGATCGGTGCCCACGCCCCGTATGCCCGTGAGGACCGAGTCCAGTACGCGCGCGCGATGCAGCGACGTCTCGTCCAGCGCGCAGCCCGTCAGCGCGCAGTCCATGAAACGGGCGCCCCCGCCGTCCTGCCCGACGAAGTCCAGCTCCTGGAACTCCAGCCCGTCGTAGTCCCCGTCCGGCTCCAACTCCCCGCCGCCGTACGGCTCCAGTGCCGGCAGCCGCACCTCCGGTCGCCGTGCCGCCTTCACCCCGGTCCCGGACGCCTTCGCGCCCGAACCGCCGCTCCCGCCCGCCGCTCTCCTCGCCATGCCCCCATACTGCACGCCGCCACTGACAATCCCCCGACCTGCGATGACGCCGCCCATGTCACATTCCGGGGCCCTCGACCTGTCGTATTCACCAAGACGCCCCACAGCAGGGAGAGGCCAACCATGCAGCACATCACCGTCATCGGCGGCGGCTTCGCCGGACTCACCGCAGCCATCACCGCCGCCGAGGCCGGTGCCAAGGTCACCGTGTACGAGGCGCACCACACGCTCGGCGGCCGGGCCCGCACCGCCGAGGGCCCGTACCGGACGAACGACGGCCCCCACGCCCTCTACAGCGGGGGCCCGCACTGGACGTGGCTCAAGCAGCGAGACCTGATCGGGCCGCTCGCCCCGATCCCGCCCCTGGAAGCCGCCCGGCTGCGGCTGCACCACAAGGGCGCCCTGCGCCGCACCCCGCCCTTCGCGATGCTCAAGCTGCTGCGCCGCTCCTCACAACAGGCGCCGGTGGACGTCGACTTCATGACGTGGGCGATCCAACAGGCCGGGGAGGAAGGCGCCCGGGCCGCCGCGCACTACTCCGCCGTCGCCCTCTTCCACCACGACCCCGGCGCGCTCTCCGCCGCGTTCGTGCAGGAACGGCTGCGCCGGGCCACCAAGCTGCCCCCGGAGGCGCACTACCCGAGGGGCGGCTGGGCGAGCGTCATCGACCGGATGGCCGCCCGGGCATGGAATCTCGGCGTCCGTATGGAGACCCTGGCCCGTGTGGACACCGTCCCCGTGGGTCAGGGGCCGGTCATCGTGGCCACCTCCCTCGCCTCCGCCCGCCAGCTCCTCAAGGACGACTCGCTGACCTGGAACAGCGGGCGGACGACCCTCGTCGACCTGGCCGTGCGCACCCGCCGAGGGGACGCCTTCGCCGTCTCCGACCTGGACGCGCCCGGCTGGATCGAACGGTTCACGGCTCAGGACCGCACCCTCGCCCCGGCCGGGGAGCAGCTCATCCAGGGCCAGATCCCGATCGCCCCGCACGAGTCCGGGACGGACGGCATCGCCCGTGCCGAGCACCTGCTCGACCTCGCCTTCGGGGGCTGGCGCGAGCGCGTCGTCTGGCGGCGGGAGGCCGTCGCCAACGGCCGTACCGGCGCGGTCGACCTGCCCGGCACGAGCTGGCGGGACCGGCCGTCCATCGACCGGGGCGACGGCGTCTACCTCGCGGGAGACCAGGTCGCCGCCCCCGGGGTCCTCTCGGAGGTCTCCTTCAACAGCGCCCTCGAAGCCGTCGCGCTGGCCTTCGGGATCCGGGAACGCCTTGACCTCAAGCATGCTTGAGGTTGAAAGCTGGGTTTCTCGGAACGATTGGGGAACCCACCATGCACGCCATCCGCCTGCACGTCTTCGGCCCGGCCGAGAACCTCACGCACGAGAAGGCCGAGGACCCCGAGCCGGGCCCCGGCCAGGTCCGTATCGCCGTGGCCGCGGCGGGCGTCCACCTCCTGGACGCGGCCCTGCGCGAGGGCATGCGGGGCCCGGCCCCCGAGCCCACACCACTGCCGACGATCCCGGGCCGCGAGGTCGCCGGAACCGTCGAGTCCCTCGGTGAGGGCGTGGCCGGTCTCTGGCTCGGCAAGCGCGTCGTCGCCCATCTCGGCTTCGCACCCGGGGGCTACGCCGAACTCGCCGTGACCGATGTCGACCGCCTCCACGAGATCCCCGAGAACCTGGACTTCGCCCAGGCCGTCGCCATGATCGGAACAGGCCGTACGGCCATGGGGATCCTGCAGTTCGCCGAGCTCGGCCCCGATGCGGTGGCCGTCGTCCCCGCCGCCGCGGGCGGCATCGGCACCCTCCTCGTGCAGTACGCGAAGCACGCGGGCGCCACCGTGATCGGTCTGGCGGGCGGCCCGGAGAAGGTGGCCCGGGTGCGCGAGAACGGCGCCGACCTGGCCGTCGACTACAAGGACCCCACCTGGCCGCAGCAGGTCCGCGCACATCTGGGCCCGCGCACGGCGACGGTCGTCTTCGACGGCGTCGGCGGCGAGATCGCCCGCGCCGCCGTCGGCCTGCTCGGGCCCGGCGGCAAGCACATCGTCTTCGGCTGGTCCGGCGAGGGCATCCAGGACGGGGAGCCGCTGGTCGTCGAGGGCGTGACGGAGCAGGTGCTCGGCCCCGTGATGCTGCGGAGGGCGGGCGGCCCCAACCCCGTACGGACCCTGGAACTGCGCGCCCTCACCGAAGCGGCCGCCGGTCGCCTCAGCCCCGCCGTGACGCGCTTCCCGCTCGCCGAGGCGGCCGCCGCCCACCGGGCGCTGGAAACCCGGGGCACCATCGGAAAGGTGGTGCTGGAGCCCTGAGCGACGGCCCTACGACAAGAGATGCGATACGTCCCGATTCATGGTCTTCTGACCGAGTGAGCGTCACCCGAACAGGTGAATCCAAGGCTCCCGCGGACGCCGACCCCCACCGCTGGTGGGGCCTGGTGATCACCGCCCTCGCACAGCTGATGGTCGTCCTGGACGCGACCATCGTGAACATCGCGCTCCCCTCCGCGCAGCACGACCTGGGCATCTCCGACGGCAACCGGCAGTGGGTCATCACGGCGTACACGCTGGCCTTCGGCGGTCTGCTGCTGCTCGGCGGCCGGATCGCCGACCTCGTCGGCCGCAAACGCACCTTCGTCTTCGGGCTCACAGGGTTCGCCTTAGCCTCCGCGGTCGGCGGCGCGGCCACCAGCCCCGGCATGCTCTTCGGCGCCCGCGCGCTCCAGGGCACCTTCGCCGCCGTACTGGCCCCCTCCGCGCTGTCGCTGCTCACCACCACCTTCACCGCCCCGAAGGAGCGCGGAAAGGCCTTCGGCGTCTACGGGGCCCTCGCGGGCAGCGGTTCGGCGATCGGCTTGATCGCGGGCGGGCTGCTGACCGAATACCTGAACTGGCGCTGGTGCCTGTACGTCAACATCCCCATCGCGATCATCGCGGTCTTCGGCGCCTTCTCGCTGCTGCGCGACCCCCCGGGCAACAAGGGCGCCCGGCTCGACATCCCCGGTGTGGTGCTGGGCTGCGGCGGACTGGTCGCGCTCGTCTACGGCTTCAGCGAGGCGGCGCCGCGCGGCTGGACGGACCCGCTGGTGCTGTCCCTGTTCGCGGTCGGCGTCGTCCTGCTGACCGCCTTCGTTCTCTGGCAGAGGACGGCCCCGAGCCCACTGCTCCCCCTGCACATCGTCAAGGACCGCAACCGCGCCGGCTGCTTCCTGACGATGGCCCTCGCCGTCATCGGCCTGTTCGGCATGTTCCTGTTCCTGACCTACTACCTGCAGGTCGTCCTCGGCTACTCGCCCGTGAAGACCGGCCTGGCCTTCCTGCCGCTGACGGCCGCGATCGTCGTCGGTTCCACGCAGATCTCGGCCCGGCTGCTGCAGTACGTGGCGCCGCGCATGCTGATGGTCCCCGGCATGATCCTCGCGGCCGGCGGCATGCTGATCTTCACCCGGCTGACAGTCGACTCCGACTACTCGGGCCGGCTGCTGCCCGGCCTGATCCTGATGGGCCTCGGCATGGGCCTGACCTTCATGCCGATCTTCGCCACCGCCACCGCCGGGGTCGCCCCGCAGGACTCGGGCGTGACGTCGGCGACGGTCAACACCGCTCAGCAGGTCGGCGGTTCGATCGGTACGGCCCTCCTGAACACCGTCGCCACCACCAGTGCCGCGGCGTACATCGCCGCCCACCTCCACGATCCCGCCCAGCAGGCCCTGGTCACGAAGGAGGGCATCGTGCACGGCTACACCGTCGCCATCTGGTGGGTCGTCGGCATCATGCTGCTGGCCGGCCTGGTCGCGGGCCTGATGGTCACGGCGAAGCCCCCGAAGCGCGCGCCCGCGGGCGCGCGCTTGCCCGAGTCGGTGGCCTGAACCGGCCGCCCGCACGGCAGCGGGGCGGGACCCGGTCCGGTCCCGCCCCGCTGCCGTACCTGTCAGGGGATCAGCGCAGTCGCCGTACGTCGATCGCCCAGATCCCGCGCCCGTGCGTAGCCGCGTACAGCCGCCCGTCGGGCCCGGTGCGCAACTGGAGCACGGCCGTGGTGGGCAGGTTGTCCCCGGCGACCTTCCAGCCGGAGGACCGGGAGGTCCGCACCAGCACGCCGAGGTCCGTACCGACCGCGACGACGCCGCCCTTCAGCAGGGCCACCGAGTTGGCGGGCACGTCCGGCAGATTCCCGGAGACGTCCTTCCAGGTCACCCCGCCGTCCTTCGTCTCGAACAGGTGCCCGACGCCCGCGCCCGGACCCTCGGTCCACTTGCGCGAGAAGCCGTTGACGGCGAGCAGCACATGGTCGGAGTCGGCCGGGTCGACGGCGAGGCCGGACAGGTAGCGGTTGGGGACCGTGCCGTCGACCGGGAGGGTCAGCTGGTGCCAGCCCGTGCCGTCGGCGTTGCCCACCGCGATGCCCCGGGTGAAGCCCTGGTTGTTGCAGGGGCCGCACCAGGCCGCGTACACCTTGCCGCCCGAGGAGGCGACGGCGGTGGCCGTGTGGCCCACTCCGAGGTCGTACGCGCCGAACCACTCACCGCCGCTGCGGATCGCGTACCCATGGGTGTTGATCCAGACGTGGCGGCCGCCGGCGACCCAGGTGTTCTTGTCCTTGATGTCGGCGTTCAGCGGGGCGATGAAGCGGGCCTCACCGGTGGCGTTGTCGGGCGGGGCCACGGAGTACGAGGTCGCCTTCGACGGGTCGGTGACCCACCCTCCGTCGTTCACCGCGCAGTTGTTGGTGACCGAGACCGCCAGGTAGACGTACTCCGCGGCGATGTTGCACCCGTTGTCCGGGTCGGCGATCGTGTCGCCGCCGTCCCCGCCGAAGTTGGAGCCCATCACACGGTCACCGGGCCGCAGGACCGACTGCCCGTTGTCCTGCAGGCCGCCGGTGACGGCGAGGCCGCGGGAGTCGGTCCCCACGCCCACCGAGTAGTACTGCAGCGCGTCCATCGTGCCGTCGTTCAGGGACTTCCAGTCGGTGGCGTGCCCCGAGGCGTCGGCGCTTCCCTTCACGGGCCGCTTGTAGACACCGCCGTCGTCGCCGACCACCACATACGGAGCACCCCCGTCACTGCCGATCGCGACCGAGTGCTGGTCGGGATGGGTGGTCGCCGGGCAGTCGCCGCTCTGCTTCGCCGGGTCGATGGACCAGCAGGCGAAGCCGAAGTTCCAGTACGGCCCGGGCACGCTCCAGCTCGCGCCGCCGTTCTTGGTCTCGAAGACCTCCTCCAGGCCCGCGTACACATGGTCGGGGTCCTTCGGGTCGACCTGGAGGAACTGGTCGTACCAGGCCTGGATGCCGGGCTGGTATCCGTCACCGGTGAGCGCGGAGCCGGAGTCCCGCAGCTGCTCGTATCCCGCGATCCTCGTCCAGGGCCCGGTCGGTGAACCGGACTTGGAGACGAAGACGCCCTCGAGACCGCTGTCCGGGTTCTCGGCGGTCATCTCGGGCGACTGGTCGATGGCGTAGTACCGCGACCCGTCCGCGCTGCGCGCGAAGGTCACATTGCCGACGTCCTCACTGTTGGCCGGCAGATCCCCCAGGCCGGTCAGCCGCTCCCAGCCCCGGCTGCCCTTCGCGTAGAAGCCGTTGTACGTGTCGCCGCCGCGCCAGCCGACGGCCAGCACGACCTTGCTCGGGTCCTTCGGGTCGATGGCGATGTCGCTGGTGATGTTCTTGTACGCGGCCGACAGATCGGACGCCTTCGAACCACCCGGCAGATAGTCGGGGTTGGGCGCGAACTCCAGCTTCCAAGCGCCCTTCAGGGACTTGGTGGAATGACTCCACACCCCGCGCGTGGTGGCGGCCCACACCTTGCCGCCGCCGAACCGCAGCGCGTTGATGGACGTGGACTCCAGCTCGTCCCCGCCGACCCGGTCACGCGGGCCGAAGCTGCCCTTGCGCGGATCGTCGAGGACGTAGACGCCGGTCCCGAGGAAAGAGGTCGCGCTGGTGTTGGCCTCGCCGGTCGCGTACCAGAGGCGGCCGCCCGGGTCGAGCTGCAGATCGCCGGTGGACAGGGCGGGCAGCCGGTCGGAGATGTTCTTCCAGTGGCCGCCCCCACGGCTCGACCGGAAGACACCGCCGTTGGCGGAGCCCGCGTACACATACCCGTGGCTGTCGGCCGCGAGCCCGGTCACCCGTCCGGTGACCCTGCCCGCGCCGCCGCTGGAATTGGAGTTGATGTCGCGGTAGCGCGAGTCGTCGGAGTCGTACGGCAGCCGGGTGACATCGCTCCAACTGCCGCCCGTGTGCCGCAGACCGGAGAGCTCGTCGTACGCGGCCCCGTACGCGCCCGGCGCCACGATCCCCGGCGAGGTCCGCGCCTCCGCGTACTGGTCGGCCTGCTCGGCGATGTTCCCCGACTCGTCCTCGTCCTCGTCCCCCGGGTCCTCCGCGAACGCCGACAGGCCCTTCTGCTGGTTCAGAAGGGCCTGTCGTTGTAGCGCTCGCACACCGAAGGGGTCGGTATCACCGCCCGACGACGCCTGGGCCTGCGTAACCGTCAGACCCAGAGCGGCGCTCGCGGCGAGGACCGCCCACACCCGTCTCCTTCTTCGGAAGCCGTTGGCTGCCATGAAAGTGCCCTCCCCTGAGGAAGCCGTGGCGTACATGACACAAGCTGCCAAACAGCTTTGGGGGGAGGGGAGTTATGAGAGAGCTGTGGGACGGCAATCAGAGAGCAAAGCTTTCTCAGTGCCGCCCGGCCAACCGGTCCGCCATCCGAGCCAGACGCGACGACTGGGCGCTGTGCGTGGTCAGTTCGCGGTGATCTGCCGTGCGGTAGGTGGCGTACATGCCGTGGACGCCGATCCAACGGAAGGGCTCCGGCTCCCACTTGCGGACCTTGTGATTGACCCAGGGAAGCCCGGTCAGGTCGGTCCCGCCCGCCTGCCCGGAGTCCTGCTGGACGAGGTCCCGCAGGGTGCGCGCGGCGAGGTTGGTGGTGGCGACGCCCGAGCCGACGTAGCCGCCGGCCCAGCCGAGGCCCGTCGAGCGGTCCAGGGTCACCGTGGCGCACCAGTCGCGGGGGACGCCGAGAACACCCGACCAGGCGTGCGCCACCCGCACGCCCGCCAGGGACGGGAAGAAGCGGACGAGGATCTCGTGCAGCGCCTCGATGGTCGCCGGCTGTGTACGGCCGTCGTTGTCGGTGCGCGAA
Source organism: Streptomyces albiflavescens (assembly GCF_014645835.1). Taxonomy (GTDB): domain Bacteria; phylum Actinomycetota; class Actinomycetes; order Streptomycetales; family Streptomycetaceae; genus Streptomyces; species Streptomyces albiflavescens. The sequence continues at coordinate 140,837 of NZ_BMMM01000004.1, read as the reverse complement.
CCGAAGCGGTACGGGACGCCCCGACCGCCGAGCGCGATCCGGTCGTCGGCGGTGCGCTGCGCGTACATGTACGCGTGCGCCATGTCGCCCAGCGTCTCGCGGCCCTCCCAGCCGATCGACTCCCATTGCTCCGCCGACAGGGGCTCCGTCGCGATCATCGACGAGTTCATGGGCAGCCAGGTGCGCTTCTGGCCCTTCAGGGAGGCCGTGAAGCCTTCCGTGCAGCGCAGCACGTACGGCGCACGGACCGTGCCGTACGGCGTGACCGCGTGCTTCGGGCGGATCTCCGTGACCCGCGTCTGCTCGTGGATGGTGACACCGAGCGCCTCGACGGCCGCCGCGAGCCCCTTGACCAGCTTCACCGGATGCAGCCGCGCCCCGTGCGGTGTCCAGGACGAGCCCACCGCGTCCGCGACCCGGATCCGCTCGGCGGTCTCACGGGCGCCGTACAGCTCGCGGTCCTTCTCCCCGTACGACAGCTCATGCGCGTGAAAGGCCTTGAGCCGGGCCAACTGGGCGGGTGTGTACGCCACTTCCAGGACGCCGCCCTGATGGATGTCGGCGTCGATGCCCTCCTCGGCGGCGACCCGGACGACCTCGTCCACCGTCTCGTTCATCGCCTGCTGAAGGCGCACGGCCGCCTCGTGGCCGTGCAGCTTGGCGTACCGGTCGCGGCCCGCGATCCCGTTGTAGAGCCAGCCGCCGTTGCGCCCCGAGGCGCCGTAGCCGCAGAACTTCTGCTCCAGGACGGTGATACGGAGGAAGGGGGCCGCCTTCTTCAGGTAGTACGCGGTCCACAGTCCCGTGTAGCCGCCGCCCACGATGACGACGTCGGCGGACGCGTCGCCGGGCAGCGGCTCCCGCGTCTCGGGGAGGCCGTCGTCCGCGTACCAGAAGGAGATGCCGCCGTTCACGACATTGCTTGCCGAGCTGCTCATGGCGGGGACGTTAACCCCTGAGAGCGGCCACTGTCTCCTTCGGATTCCGTGCTTTTCCGCGGCCCCTGACCAGCGGATAGCAGGCCAGACCGATCAGCACCGAGATGAAATGTCCGAGATCGGTGAAGGTGCGACCGATCGCGAGCGGCACCCCGTACCCGACGAGGACGACCGCCAGATACGGATACCGCCAGGGCGACGCGATCCGGTACGTGAGCACCGCGATCACTCCCGCCAGCGCGTAACTCACCCCGATGTCCAGCGTGTTGACCGCCGAGTGCGGCGCCACCCCGTGCCGGACGGCCAGCAGCAGCGCCCCCTCACTGATGAGCGAGGCCAGCACGTGCGCGGCCAGGCACACCAGCAGCCAGCGCGCGGTGCCCAGCCAGCGCTCGGCCGGAGCATGGAAGACGGCGTACAGGACGGCGTACGGCGCCCAGCGCCCGCCGTCGATCCACATGGCACTGCCGATCAGCACCCGCACCGGGTTGTTCGACAGCTCGTGGATGTTGGTCGAGCGCTGCCGCAGGAACTGCTCCTCGAATTCCGGCGACATCTGGTGCACGGCCACCGTGGTGACGAAGAGGATCCCGAGCCAGACGTAGGTACCGGGGGCACTGCACATGTACCTCCACACCCTGTGGAGGCCCCCATCAATTCGCATGAGCCGATTCACCCACGCCAGTAGGGTCCCCTATGTGATCGACATTCCGGATGAGTTGGCCGCCTCTCAGCTCAAGTACAACGGAGAAGCCGGTCGCGCGTTCATCACCGCGCTCCCGCAGCGGGCCGCGGACTTCTTCGACCGCTGGGAGCTGCGCCCCGACGGCCCCTCCATGCACGGGGTGGCGGCCCTGGTCCTTCCCGTGCGCCGTCCCGACGGAACTCCGGCCGTCCTCAAACTCCAGCTCCTCGACGAGGAGAACGAGGGCGAGCCGGTCGCCCTGCGCGTCTGGGACGGCGACGGAGCGGTACGGCTCCTCGAACACGACGCGGCCACCGGCACCATGCTCCTGGAGCGCCTCGACCCGGCCCGCATGCTGGCGCACGAGCCCGACACCCGCGAGGCCGTCCTGGTCATCGCCCGCCTGCTGGCCCACCTCACCTCCGTACCGGCACCGCCGGGCATACGGCGGCTCGGCGACATCGCTCAAGCGATGCTGGAGCGGCTGCCGTGGGCGCTGGAGCGAGTTCCGGACCCGTCCTCCCGCCGCCTCCTCGCCGACTGCGGCGCCGCCGTACGCGAGGTCGTCGCCGAACCCGGCGACCGCCTCCTGCACTGGGACCTCCACTACGAGAACGTCCTCGCCTGCGACCGCGCCCCATGGCTCGCCATCGACCCGAAGCCGCTGGCCGGCGACCCCGGCTTCGATCTGTGTCCCGCCCTCGACAACCGCTTCGACGCGGACGAGATCCGCCGGCGCTTCGACGCGATGACGGACGTGATGGGACTGGACCGGCAACGGGCCCGCGCCTGGACCCTCGCCCGCGTCCTGCAGAACTCCCTCTGGGAGATCGAGGACGGCCGCCCCCTGGAGGCCGAGCAGCTGGAGATCGCCCGCCGCCTGCGCGACATCCCCGGTTAGCCTCGCCCCATGATTCGCACCGCGACCCCCGCCGACATCCCCGTCATCCACGCCCTGATCCGTGAACTGGCCGAGTACGAGAAGGCCCTGGAGGAGGCGAGGGCGACACCGGAGCAGCTGCACGAGGCGCTCTTCGGCGAGCGCCCGGCGGCGTACGCGCACATCGCGGTGGACGACACGACGGGCGAGCCGGTCGGCTTCGCCCTGTGGTTCCTGAACTTCTCGACATGGCGCGGCGTCCACGGCATCTACCTGGAGGACCTGTACGTACGCCCCGTGGCCCGCGGAGCCGGCCACGGCAAAGCACTGCTGACGGAGCTGGCACGGATCTGCGGGGAGCGCGGATACCAGCGGCTGGAATGGTCCGTCCTGAACTGGAACCGCCCGTCGATCGACTTCTACGAGTCGCTGGGCGCCCGTCCGCAGGACGAGTGGACGGTGTACCGGCTGACGGACGGGGCGCTGCGGGCGCTGGGCGACGGACGCCGACCGGGTTCGTGAGCGGCGGAGCCTCGGGTGTTTCCGAGCTGTCGGAGCCCAGGTCTCAGGAGTCGTCGCCGTAGAAGCTCATCCTGACAACGGTCGATTACTCGTCTGCGCTCGCAGTGGGGGAAGGGGCGGTAGATTCCCTGAACTCTTCTGGAACCTGGGACTGCAAAGCAGGATCGACCGCGACGGCTCGGCGGAAGGCATCCCGCGCCTGGCTGTCCCGGCCCCTCCTCATCAGCGTGTCGCCGAGATGGTAATAGGCGGTGGACGCCTTCGGGTTGATGGCGACTGTCCGCTTCAGCAGGGCGATTGTCTGCTCGGGATCACTTGGCTTCAAGAGCAGAGCTTTGTTGTACAGGGCCTGGGTGTACGACGGGTCGATCTTCAGCGCGGCGTCGTACGCCTCAAGGGCATCGCCGGGCCTGCCGTCCTGTGTTGCGGCGACACCGATGTCGTACCAGGCGATCTTGTTGTTCGGGTCTACCTGCAGAACCCGCCGGAACGTGACTTCCGCCCCGTCCAAGTCGTGTCTCTGGGCCTGCAGCAGGCCGTCCTGCAGCAGCGCGGCGGCGTTCGACGCCGCAGGCGGCGTGACCGCGGGATTGGTGCCCGCAGTGCTCGCTTGCTGGAACAACAGGGCCCAAACAGCAGCTCCAGCAGCGCTCGCGACGGCTACACCGACTCCTGTCAACAACTTCCTATTGTTCACTTGGCTCACATTTCATGAGTGGGGGAATGGTCACGAGTTCCCTATGAAGCCCGAGCGCGATGGTAGCCACCGAACCACCGGTATGTGTTACATCGACAACCTTCCAGCTCTCGGCGTTTCATGCGGATCGCGACATCCTCCTGTACTCGACGGCCGCGTGATAAAAGAATCTGTCACGTCAGCGCGTCGGAGAAAACGCCACGACGGAGGACCTGTCGAAGACATTCTCAAGGGGGAGCCGCTACGGTGCGCTCCATCGACTAGCGCCACCCCTTCCCGACTTGCCGCAGAGTTAGGATAAGCAGCTGATGTCACCTAAGGATGTCAGGACTCTTGCAAGTGTTTGGTCGACCAGTAACGGATTTGGTGGATTGCGACTGCTCCTGGCCCTGGCGGTCGTGGCATCACATTCATTTCCGCTGGGTTTCGGAGAAGAAAACCTGGGGCTGTCTCTGTGTCGAGGGCAGACGGACGTCGGCACCTTGGCAGTCTGCGGATTCTTCGTGATCTCCGGTCTTCTTATTACTCGAAGCGCATTCCGCCTCAGCCCCGTCCGATTCTTCTGGCACCGCGCGTTGCGGATCCTTCCAGGATTCTGGTTCGCCCTGGCGGTCACCGCGATGGGCTTCGCCCCCTTGGTGGCGACGATTGAAAAAATGCCGAACGGTGAGTTCTGGAATCACGCTGCCGGCCCTTGGGCGTATCTTTCCTCGAACTGGTCCGTCGGCATCCACCAGCCGGGAATTTCTGGCCTTCTGGGGACAGTACCATTCCGGGGAGTCTTCAATGGATCCCTCTGGTCACTCTCCTACGAGTCGCTTTGTTATGTGGGTGTGGCACTTCTGGCCGCATTCGGGGTGCTGCGCAGGGCGCGTTGGGCCGTACTGCTGTTGACGTCCTTCCTGTTCGGCGCTTTGGTCATGGAGGCAATTACTTATCCTCTCTTTCGAGCTCCCACGTATGCACTGAACCGCGGCAGTCTTGATATGCCGTTTCTGGGAAACATCTTTGCCGGCTACCTGCTCGCGTTGTGTTTCATGTTCGCGTTGGGGGCTCTTGCGGAGCTCTACCGTGAATATCTCCCGATGAACACCGCACTTGCCGTGGTATGTGCCGTGGCCTTCCTACTTTCTGCCCGCTACGGATGCTTCTCTGTGATTGGGCTGCCGGCGTACGCGTACCTACTTCTCTGGGCTGCGATGCGCGCGCCGATCCCGCTACGAAAAATCGGCAAGAAGAGTGACTACTCGTACGGGATCTACATTTTCGCATTTCCCATCCAGCAGTTGCTCTCGGCTGCCAATTTCACCCGGTGGGGGTTTCTTCCGTACTTCCTTCTGTCGGCGGTGACCGCAGGCGTCATGGCTGTCATCTCTTGGCATCTCATTGAATCTCCGGCTTTGCGGCTGAAAAAAGCCTGGTCGACGGAAATGCCGCCGGAGCATGAGAATCGAGATACGGTAACGGTCGCGAAGGTGGAAAGCCCGGCCCTGAGAGGGTAATCGTGGATGGCGGCTTGGCGCCGGGGGCGGTCACCCGCGCCACAGGAGTGCGTCCGCGCCGGCCCCAGGCGCGGCCCTTGGGGCGCCTCAGGCCCTGCCCGGCCTCATCCTCGAAGCAGAGCCAGGCGCCCAGGTCCGCCGCCCGCCTTTTATGACGGGCCACTGCTCGTCCTTCCAGGCAGCGATCCGCCGCTCGTCACGTTCGGTTTTCTTCGGTGTTCGGTGTTGCTGCTGTTGCTGCTGTTGCTGTCACGAAGACGAGTGATTCTGAGCGGCGACCGTCTGACCCACGGGCTCTCTCACTCACGTCCGCCCAATCATGCGAGTACATGACTTTATCGGATAGTTCAGGACAGTATGAGCGGATCCGGGATGGCGTGAGGCTCCGGACGGCGTGATCTGACCTGGGCGGTGAGAGGAGAAGCGAATGGCACGCAGATGGGCGTCACTTCTGGTCGCCGTGGGGCTGGTTGCCGCGACACTGGGCCTGGCCGCGCCGGCTCAGGCCGGAACGCGGCAGCTCAAGGTCGCCACGTACAACATCTATCTGGGCGCCGACCTCGCGCCTCTGGCCCTTGCGCAGACCCCGCAGGAGCTCGTCGAGCGAGCCGGGATCGCCTACGACCAGGTGGTCGCCACCGACTTCCCGTCCCGCGCCCGGGCCATCTCGCGCCTGCTCAGGAAGGAGCGCCCCGAGGTCATCGGCCTGCAGGAGGTGGCCCTGTGGAAGAAGGGCCCGCTGACCGGTCCCCTCCACACCACTTATGACTTCCTGGACATCCTGCTCCGCGAGCTGCGCCGGGCCGGTCTCCACTACCGGGCCGCCGCGGTCGACAACACCGGCACCACCACCCTGCCGATCAGTGCCACCGAACGGGCGAGTTTCACGAACCGGGACGCGATCCTGGTACAGGACGGACTCCCGGTGACGAACGCGCAGTCGCACCTCTATGCCGCGAAGCTCGTCGTCACCACCCCGTTCGGAGTCACCTTCACCACCGCGAGGGGCTGGTCCGCGGTGGACGTCGCTGTCAAGGGCAAGCCGACACGGGTGCGGGTGGCCACCACACACCTGCAGCCAGGGGTGCCGCCCATTCGAAACGCCCAGGCGCAGGAGTTGTACGCCGCGCTGGCACAGTCGCCGTATCCCGTCACCGCTCTCGGCGACTTCAACGCCCTGCCCGAAGCGACCGGACCGTACGGCACGTTCACCGCCGGTGGCTACGACGACGCCTGGCGGACCGTCCACGGCCCCGGGGGTGGATTCACCGCCGTTCAGGACCCCGATCTGCGCAACCTGCCGTCCAAACTCAGCGAGCGCATCGACTACGTCTTCTACCAGCCCACACACCTTTCTGCCGTCTCCGCCGACCTGATCGGAGACAAGGTGAGGGACCGGACTCCCACGGGCCTGTGGCCGTCCGATCACGCCGGCCTGGTGGTACGGCTGTGCGTCCGATAGCCGATCGCCTACTCAGGCGCCGCCTCGACCGTGGGTGACCGCCCCGGTTGACGTCACCTGTGGACGTCGAACGCCCCGGACCGATCATCGGCCGGGGCGTTGGTGCTGCTGGGCAGGAGAGCCCCCTGTCGGATTCGAACCGACGACCTTCGCTTTACAAGAGCGGCGCTCTGACCAGCTGAGCTAAGGAGGCCTGCACGCGTGCGTGCCCGGCGTGCACGCAGGCACGCCCGTGCAGTGTACCCAGGTCCCAGCCGTGTCCTGTCGAAAATTTCCGCGAAGTTCACAGGGCCACAGGTACTGACAGACCGAGTGAACGCCAGGTACCGTCCTGACCCAGTTCACTCTTGTGGACTACACCACCACCTTTACAACGGATCGTCCGGCACGTTCCTGCCGGTGAAGGGGGCCCATCACCATGGCCACTGTCTCGTTCGACAAGGCAACCCGGATCTACCCGGGTTCCGAGAAGCCCGCCGTCGATGCTCTGGAGATCGACATCGAGGACGGCGAGTTCCTCGTCCTCGTCGGTCCCTCCGGCTGCGGCAAGTCCACCTCGCTCCGCATGCTCGCGGGGCTCGAGGACGTGAACGCCGGCGCCATCCGCATCGGTGACCGCGACGTCACACACCTGCCGCCCAAGGACCGGGACATCGCCATGGTGTTCCAGAACTACGCGCTCTACCCGCACATGACGGTCGCCGACAACATGGGCTTCGCGCTCAAGATCGCCGGTGTCCCGAAGGCCGAGATCCGCCAGAAGGTCGAGGACGCGGCGAAGATCCTCGACCTCACCGAGTACCTCGGCCGCAAGCCGAAGGCCCTCTCCGGCGGTCAGCGCCAGCGTGTCGCCATGGGCCGCGCCATCGTGCGTGAGCCCCAGGTCTTCCTCATGGACGAGCCGCTGTCGAACCTCGACGCCAAGCTCCGTGTCTCGACCCGTACGCAGATCGCCTCGCTGCAGCGCCGCCTCGGCATCACCACCGTGTACGTCACCCACGACCAGGTCGAGGCCATGACCATGGGCGACCGCGTGGCCGTACTCAAGGACGGTCTGCTCCAGCAGGTCGACTCGCCGCGCAACATGTACGATCGCCCGGCGAACCTGTTCGTGGCCGGCTTCATCGGCTCCCCCGCGATGAACCTCGTCGAGGTCCCGATCACCGACGGCGGCGTGAAGTTCGGCAACAGCGTCGTCCCGGTCAACCGCGAGGCGCTCAAGGCCGCCGCCGACAAGGGCGACCGCACGGTCACCGTCGGCGTCCGCCCCGAGCACTTCGACATCGTCGAGCACAACGGCGAGGCCGCCAAGTCGCTGTCGAAGGACACCGAGGACGCTCCGGCCGGCCTCGCCGTCTCGGTGAACGTCGTCGAGGAGCTCGGCGCCGACGGCTACGTCTACGGCAGCGCCAAGGTCGGCGACGACCTCAAGGACCTCGTCGTCCGCGTCAGCGGCCGCGCGGTACCGGAGAAGGGCGCCACGCTGCACGTCGTGCCGCGTCCGGGCGAGACCCACGTGTTCTCGACCTCGACGGGCGAGCGCCTCTCCGACTGACGCGACCGATGCGCCGCCTGACGCGCCTGACGCGCCCAAGGCGGCATCAACACCCAGAGGTCGCTCCAACACCCCGTAGGGGTGGAATTCACCCAAGTTGACGAAGAGGGCCCCGCAGCCTGCTGCGGGGCCCTCTTCGTTGTCGACAAATACCCCGGCAGACCGGACGTTTCGATACCTGTGCGTCAACGCACTACCCAAAAATCGCCGCTTCCTTATCCCCCGAACCGGTGACTAAATGTCGCCAAATCATCACCCCGCGCTACCCTCACTCGCGTGAAGCACTCCACCACTAACCAACGGACCCGGCCCGGCCGTGGCCCCGCCCGCCGGATCGGCCGCACCCTCGCCCTCGTTCTGCCTGTCGTCCTGGTGCTCTCCGGGACCCTCGCGGTCACCCGAGTCAACTGGTCGGGGAATCCCTCGAGCTCAGTGCTCACCGCATCCTCCGAGGACGTCTCCACGCGAGCGGTCACCCGCGCCCCACAGGAGGTCCTGCGCGACAAGCTTCTGCTGGAGCTCCAGGAGAAGAACCCGGGCGTCGCGCTCACCCACCTCCAGGAGGCGGTGAACGAGCGCCCGTCACTCGCGAAGCACTGCGTCGCCATCGCCCGCGCCCTGGGCCGCGCCGCCGTCCGCGCGTACGGCCCGACGCGCGCCCAGTCCTTCGCCCGCCCCGTCTGCGACACGTCCTTCGCCTCGGGGGTCGCGGCCACGCACTTCTGACCCACGGCCTTTCTGGCCGCTTAGCTCCGACCGCCATGAAGCGGCCGATTCGGGACCGCCGGGTAACGGCTGATTAAGGAACGGTTGCCGCCAGAAGCCGCGAGCGGGGCGCCACGTACAGTTCCGGTCATGACCGATCCGAACGCCGCGTCGCGCCCCGTTCAAGCCGTTGTCCTGGCCGGCGGCCAGGGCTCCCGGCTGCGTCCCTACACCGACGACCGGCCCAAGCCGATGGTCGAGATCCCCGGCACCGGGACCCCGATCATCGGCCACCAGCTGACCTGGCTCGCCGAAGAGGGCGTGACCGATGTCGTCGTGTCCTGCGGCCACCTCGCGGAGGTCCTCCAGAAGTGGCTGGAGTCTGCCGACCTGCCCGTCAACGTCAAGACGGTCGTCGAGACGGAGCCCCTCGGCCGCGGCGGCGGCCTCAAGTACGCCGCCGCGCACCTCCCCCACCCCGACCAGCCGTGGTACGCGACGAACGGCGACATCTGGACCCGGTTCTCGCTGCGCGACATGGCGGACTTCCACACCGAGCGCGACGCGGCCGCGACCCTCGCCCTCGCCCGCCCCCGCATCCCGTGGGGCGCCGTCAAGACGGACGGCTTCGGCCGCGTGACGGACTTCATCGAGTCCCCGCCCACCACGTACGAGATCAACGCGGGCGTCTACGTCTTCTCCGCCGAGTTCGCGGACATGCTCCCCGAGCGCGGCGACCACGAGCGCACCACGTTCCCCAGGCTGGCCCGCGAACGCCGCCTGGCCGGCTTCCCGATCCCCCAGGGCGCGTACTGGCGCGCCATCGACACGGCGAAGGATCTGCAGGAAGCGGCGAAGGAGCTCGCCGCGCTGGGGCGTTAGACACGTCCGGTACGTCGAAGGGGTCCCGCACGTCGACCGTGTGGGACCCCTTCGTCGTCGTATCAGCCGGTGGGCTGCTTCAGGATGCCGCCCACCGGCCCACCTACCCCAACAGACCACCCACCAGCCCCGGCTGCCCGGAGGAGCCGCCGCTGCCGGAGCCGCCGTCCGTCGAGCCGCCGCCCGAGGAGCCGCCGGTCGACGTGCCGCCGCTGGACGTCGGGCCCGCGCTGGTGCTCGGGGCCTGGTGCACCGGTGAGGACTGCTGGGGCGGGGCCTGGCCGGTGGTGCCCGCCGTCTGGCTGGGCCCGCTGCTGACCGTGCCGGTCTCGCCGACCGCGCCCGGTGTGGTGGCCGCGCCCGACGGGGACGAGGAGCTGCCCTGGGTGGGCGCCTCGGAGGCCGACGGGGTGGCCTTGTGGTGGCGCTTGCCGGGCGTCTCGGGGAGCGGGGAGCCGGGCAGTTCGTTGCGCGGGGCCTCGCCGGGGCCCGGGACGACGACCCGGTCGGCGTCGCGGACGGCGCCGCCGAGGAGCGAGCCGATGAGCAGCGTGAGGCCCACGACGATGGCCGAGACGAGCGCGCCGCGGCGCAGCACTCGGTGCCGCAGCTCCCAGATGTCGGCACGCGGCCCGAGCCTGCGCCACGCCTCGCTCGCCAGGCGTCCGTCGACGGAGTAGACGGGGGCGCCCGCGATGATCAGCGGGGACCAGGCGGCGAGGTAGATGATGTCCGGGGCGTCGTAGGCGGGCACCGTCTTCCAGCTGACGGTGACGATGAGCGCGGCCGACAGCATCGCGCCGACGACGGCGGCGACCCGCTGCCACAGGCCGAGCACCGTGAGCACGCCCACGATGACCTGGAAGAAGGCGATGACGAGCCCGGCGCCGACGGGGTGCTGGAGCGCGAACTGCCGTAGTGGCTCGGCGACTTCCCACGGGTGCAGGGTGTTGAGCCACTTCACCATGGAGCCGCGCTTGCCGCCGTCGAAGTAGACGGGGTCGCAGAGCTTGCCCATGCCGGCGTAGATGGAGATGAACCCGAGGAAGACGCGCAGCGGGAGCAGCACGACCCCGAGGTTCATGCGGCGGCCGGGGTAGTAGGCATGCCGGACAGGGTCTGCGGCATGGCGCCTGACGTGCGCCTCGCCGTTCTCCTTCTCGTCCTCGAAGACCTCGTCCTCGAAGACCTCGTCCTCGAAGGCGTCCTCTTCGAATACGCCGCCCGTGTAGGCCGGTTCGTCGTACGCGCTGCCCACCGTGCGCATGTGCGGCAGCAGGCGGGTCGCGCCGGTTTCGGGAGAGTGGGTGCGCTGGCTGCCGACGAGGGGCGTCTCGATCGTCTCGACGGTCAGGTCCGCGTCGTAGCCATGCTCGTCGAAGCGCGGAATGACCTGGGTCGCGCCGGCGTCGCCCGCCGGATCGACCGCGCCATGGCGCAGGCTTGTACTCCGTACGGCCTGCAGCAGCCGGTGGGCGCCCGTGTCGTCCGGCGCAGACCTCCCGCTCCAGACGACTGGGGCGCGGCGGCGGGCCCCGGCGGCCGAACCGGCCGCGCCCGCTCTGCCCGCCGTACCGCCGACGGGGAACCGCGCGGTGTCGCCGGTGGAGCTCAAGTGCCGTGCGGGACGCGAGGATTGGTTCCGCGGCGCGGCGCCTAGCTGCACGCGGAAGCTCGCATGATTGACGATGACCTGCGCCGGATCGCTCGGCACCTTCACCATGCTCAGCGCGGGAGCGTCGTCGAATCCCGACGAGCGGTCCCCCGTGGGTGTGCGGGGTGTTCTGGTGTCCACACTCATCTAACCGAGTGATGTGTGTTTAGGACACTGCTTTGACCGCGCCGATCTGTCCGGACCGCGTCAAGGTCATCACGGTCGTCCGGATTGTCCTGCACGGGTGACTCCGCGCACATCCGTTCAGCCGCGCCGGGCCCACCCGGCGCGGCTGTTCAGGCGCTTCAGGCGCGGCGGCGCGACGCCTCGTACAGCACAACTCCCGCTGCCACACCGGCGTTCAGCGACTCCGCGCCACCCGGCATCGGAATCCGCACCCGGAAGTCGCAGGTCTCGCCGACGAGCCGCGACAGCCCCTTGCCCTCGCTGCCGACGACGATGACGACGGGGCCGCCCAGGGCCTCCAGCTCGCCGAGTTCGACCTCACCGTCCGCGGCGAGGCCGACCACCATGAGGCCCGCCTTCTTGTACGCCTCGAGGGCCCGCGTCAGGTTGGCGGCCCGGGCGACGGGCGTACGGGCCGCGGTACCGGCGGACGTCTTCCAGGCACCGGCGGTCATGCCGGCCGCGCGCCGCTCGGGCACGACGACACCGTGCCCACCGAAGGCGGAGACGGACCGGACGACGGCACCGAGGTTGCGCGGGTCGGTCACCCCGTCGAGGGCGACGATCAGCGGGTCCTGGCCCTCGTCGTACGCGGCGGCGGCGAGGTCCTCCGGGTGTGCGTACTCGTACGGCGGGACCTGGAGGACGAGACCCTGGTGGTTGAGCCCGTTGGTCATACGGTCGAGCTCGGGGCGCGGCGCCTCCATGAGGTGGATGCCACCACGCTCGCCGGCGAGCTGAAGAGCTTCCCGTACCCGCTCGTCGTTGTCGATGAACTGCTGGACGTAGAGCGTGACGGCGGGCACGCCCTCGCGCAGCGCCTCGACCACGGGGTTGCGCCCGACGACCATCTCGGACGTGCCCTTGCCGCCGCGGCCGCGCGGCGCGGGACGGCGCGCGGTCTGCTTGGCCTTGGAGGTGGCGATGCGGTTCTTCTTGTGCCCCTTGCGCATCTCGGCGGGCGGGGTCGGGCCCTTGCCTTCCAGGCCCCGGCGTCGCTGGCCGCCACTGCCGACCTGCGCGCCCTTCTTGCCGGACATGCGGCGGTTGTTAGCGGCCATGACCTACCTGTCTGTGTGAAGCGTGCGTACGTACGTATTTCGAGTGTCGTATATGAGTGTGCCGCCCGGAGAGCCGGGCGGCACAATCGATCAAGAAACGCTCAGCGCGGCCCGAGCGTCCAGCGCGGCCCCTGCGGGCCGTCCTCGATCACGAGACCGGACTGGTTGAGCTGGTCCCGGATGGCATCGGCGGTCGTCCAGTCCTTACGGCTGCGCGCCGCCTCACGCTGCTGGAGCACGAGGCGTACGAGGGTGTCGACGACGCCGTGCAGATCCTCGCCCCGGTCACCCTCACCGGCCCAGTGCGGGTCGAGCGGGTCGAGACCGAGGACGCCGAGCATGGCCCGTACCTCGGCGAGGCGGGCGACGGCGGCTTCCTTGTCGTCGGCGGCGAGGGCGGAGTTCCCCTGCCGCACGGTCGTGTGCACCACGGCGAGCGCCTGCGGCACACCCAGGTCGTCGTCCATGGCCTCGGCGAAGGCGGGCGGCACCTCGGGCGCGGGCTCGACGACTCCCCCGGCCTTCTCCACCACCCGCTGCACGAAGCCCTCGATCCGCGCGAACGCCGACTCGGCCTCGCGCAGGGCCTCTTCGCTGTACTCGATCATCGAGCGGTAGTGCGGGGTGCCGAGGTAGTAGCGGAGGACGATCGGCCGCCACGTCTTGACCATTTCGCTCACGAGGACCGAATTCCCGAGGGACTTCGACATCTTCTCGCCGCTCATGGTGACCCAGGCGTTGTGCACCCAGTACTTGGCGAACTCGTCGCCGAAGGCCTTGGCCTGCGCGATCTCGTTCTCGTGGTGCGGGAAGATCAGATCGAGTCCGCCGCCGTGAATGTCGAAGGCGGAGCCCAGGTACTTGTGCGCCATGGCCGAGCACTCCAGGTGCCAGCCGGGACGCCCGCGTCCCCACGGCGTCTCCCAACTCGGCTCCCCCGGCTTGGCGGCCTTCCACATCGCGAAGTCGCGTGCGTCCCGCTTGCCGGTCTCGCCCTCGCCGGACGGCTGGAGCAGGTTGTCCAGTTCCTGGTTGGACAGCCGGAGGTACTCGGGAAAGGACCGCACGTCGAAGTAGACGTTCCCGTCGGCCTCGTACGCGTGACCGCGTTCGATGAGGCCGCGCATCATCTCGATCATCTCGGTGATGTGCCCGGTGGCGCGCGGTTCGTAGGTCGGGGGGAGGCACCCGAGCACGTCGTAACCGTCGTTGAACGCCCGCTCGTTCTCGTACCCGATCGACCACCAAGGGCGGCCCTGGTCGGCCGACTTGGTGATGATCTTGTCGTCGATGTCCGTGACGTTCCTGATGAACGTCACGTCATAGCCGCGGTACTCGAACCAGCGGCGCATGATGTCGAAGTTGAGGCCCGAGCGGATGTGTCCGATGTGCGGTGCGGCCTGCACGGTGGCGCCACACAGGTAGATCGAGACGCAACCCGGCACGAGCGGGGTGAAGTCACGGATCTGCCGGGCGCTGGTGTCGTACAGGCGAATAGTCACCACTCCAGGGTAGTGGGCCCTGGGCAGTGCCCCGCGACCCTCCGCCCCAAGGGGCACGTATTCGTGACATACGGGGGCCATCGCTGACGTCGGGCGTTGCCTTTCAGCCCGTCCGGCGTTCGAGGACGCGGCCGTTCAGGCCGAAGCGGGGGGTTGGGGGAAGGCAGGGGCGGAGGGGCGAACGAACCCCCCGCTCAGCTCGCCCGTACCACCAGCGCCGTGGCCACCGCCATCAGTCCCTCGTCCCGCCCGGGGAAACCAAGACCGTCCGTCGTGGCGCCGGAGACCGACACCGGCGCCCCCACCGCGTCCGACAGAATCTTCTGCGCCTCGTCCCGCCGCTTCCCGATCTTCGGACGCGGCCCGACGACCTGCACGGCGACATTGCCGATGACGAACCCCGCCGCCCGCACGATCCGCGCGGCCTCCGTCAGCAGCGTGACGCCCGAGGCCCCGGACCACTCGGGCCGCCCGGTCCCGAAGTGGGCGCCGAGATCACCGAGCCCGGCAGCGGAGAACAGCGCGTTGCACGCGGCATGCGCGACGACGTCCGCGTCGGAGTGCCCCGCGAGCCCGGGCCCCTCCCCCTCCCACAGCAACCCGGCACACCACAGCTCCCGCCCGTCCTCGAAGGCGTGAATGTCGGTACCGATGCCGACCTGCGGCAGCACAGGCACATCAGGCCGCTCAGAACCCATCGTTCAGCCTCCGCCGCGCCAGAACCGCCTCCGCGAGTACGAGATCCAGCGGGCGCGTCACCTTGAACGCCTCCTCGTGCCCGGGCACCACGACCACCCGCAGCCCCAGCTGCTCGACCATGCTCGCGTCGTCGGTCACATTGTCGGTGACGGTCTCGTGGGCGCGTACGAGCGTCGCGCGGTCGAACCCCTGCGGTGTCTGCACGGCGCGCAGCCGCGCCCGCTCGGGTGTCGCCACGACGGGCTCCGGCGCACCGGCGACGGCCGCGGGCTCGACCTCCTTGACGGTGTCGGCGAGGGGCAGCGCCGGTACGACGGCGGGAGCCCCCTCCCGTACGGCCTCGATGACGGCGTCCACGGTGTCGACGGGCACGAGCGGCCGGGCCGCGTCGTGCACGAGAACGATGTCGATGCCGGGCGGCAGCGCGTCGAGCCCGTACTTCACGGACTCCTGGCGGCTGTCTCCGCCGGGGACGACCAGGAAGTCGGTGCGCTCGGGCAGCGCGTGCGCGTCGAGCAGGGTCTTCACCTCGGCCGCGCCGTCGGGCGGGGCCACGACGACGACCAGCGAGACGGCTCGGGACGCGGCCATCGCGCGGACCGCGTGAATGAGCATCGGGGTGCCGTTCAGCGCGCGGAGCGCCTTGGGGGCGCCGGGGCCGAGGCGCACGCCCCGGCCGGCGGCCGGAATCACCGCCGCCGTACGCGATCCCGAAAGCGAAGGGCGCGAATCGTCAGACATCGGTTCCTGTCAGGTTTGTGTGCTCGGCCGGGGTGGGTATGGCCTGGGGGTACCCCCTGCTCGGAGAGCTGGGGGAGTGCCGGGCGCGACGCCTTGACCGGGGACCCTTCCGTGACATCCGGTCGAGTCGGCTGCCCGGGCCCGGTACACCAGGTATCGGATACACCGGTATACGTATACCGAGTGAACATCCGGTATACCGAGTGGGCGCGAGGACGAAGCGGGTACGAACATGCCGCAGCGCCCGGCGACAGCAATTGCGTCATCGGGCACCGCGGCATTTCACTGCGCAGCTGCGCGGGCTTGTGCGTACGTCAAGACGACTGCCGTCTCGGCGACTGTGTACGCCGGGACGACGACCGCCTCGGCGACTGCCTGCGTCAGGACGCGAGAACCTCGTCGAGCAGGGCCTCGGCCTTGTCCTCGTTCGTGTTCTCCGCGAGGGCGAGCTCGCTCACCAGGATCTGGCGGGCCTTGGCGAGCATGCGCTTCTCACCGGCGGAGAGTCCACGCTCACGCTCACGACGCCACAGGTCACGCACGACTTCCGCGACCTTGATGACATCGCCGGAGGCGAGCTTCTCCAGATTTGCCTTGTAACGACGCGACCAGTTCGTGGGCTCCTCGGCGTACGGCGCGCGCAGCACCTCGAAGACCCGGTCCAGCCCGTCCTGACCGACCACATCACGCACGCCGACGAACTCCGCATTGTCCGCTGGCACACGCACCGTCAGGTCGCCCTGGGCGACCTTCAGCACCAAGTAGGTCTTGTCCACGCCTTTGATCTGGCGAGTTTCGATGGCCTCGATCAGCGCGGCCCCGTGATGGGGATAGACCACGGTGTCGCCAACCTTGAACGTCATGTGACAGGTACCCCTTCCGTGGCTATCCAGGGTAACACGGATACGGCGTCTTCTGAATGGCGTTTTCGCAGGTCAGGGCATATCTCGGGGCTTGACAACCGCAACAGGAACGTGCTGCGAGGGGTGAGCGGAAGAGGGTATTCGCAGGTCGGAGCGGCTGTTCAAGGGAAGTGAAACGCGCACGTTACACACATCGGAAGCGGCTGACCAGGGTCCGAACGTACCGGTTTGTCCGGCTCCAAGAGTGCGACTTCCGCTACTCCGTTCGGTGACCGGAGCCGAGTACGAGACGAATCCGGAATTGATCACGGTCACCGTTCTCGGGCCGAAGATCCATTTTCTGGACCGCCACGCATTCCATACGTGAAATCCGCAAGCGGATGCCGGGGGTACTTATGTGAATGGCGGACCAGTACGTCGCCAAAGTAGTTCATGGGACGGCGATGAAGTACCCGCGGGACGGGGCGCACACACGGCGCAACGATGCCCGCCGGTGCTTGGGTGCGGTTACCCCCTGGTCGAACGAAGTCGAGACCTTGGGGAGGGTCGGGTGCGGTGGCGCGGGAACGGCTCGGTAACCTAAGGCCGCTGACAGACCCTTAGGGCGGCTTTACAACGAAGTCGCCCTGCTTCGCCCACGTTCAAGGAGTTGCCGCCGCCGTGAGCAGCAGCCTTCGACGCGGCGCTCTCGCCGCCGCCGCCATCGCGTTCTCGATCGCCTCGCTCGCCGCGTGCAGCGCCGGCAGCAACGCACAGACGCTGGAGGTCAAGCCGGACAACGCGGCGACCACCGTTGGCGACATCAAGGTCCAGAACGCCCTGGTCATCACCCAGCCCGACCTGCAGTCGACCGGCCCGGCCGTGGTCTCCGCGACCCTCTTCAACAACGGGAGCACCGACCAGACGCTGGACTCGATCACCCTCACGGGGACCGGCACGGCCGCCCAGCTCAAGCCGGCCAAGGGCACCGGCAAGCTCGTCGTCCCGGCCGGCGGCTCCCTCGTGATCGGCGGCAAGGACAACGCCTCCGCCGTGCTGCCCAACGGTCGCGAGGCCGTGAAGGACGGCAGCGTGCAGCAGGTCGCGTTCACGTTCAGCAAGACCGGCGACGTGAAGCTGGGCTCCTTCGTGGTCCCGGCCGAGAGCTACTTCTCCAAGTGGGGCCCGAGCAACATCCCGGCGGCGCCGGGGTCCTCCGCGACCGGGTCCGAGACCGGCAAGCCGTCCGAGTCGGCTTCGGGCTCCCCGTCCGAGTCCGCGTCGGGCACGCCCACGGACGCGGCGTCGTCGAGCGCGACGGCCACGGCGACCGCCTCGGGGTCGGCTTCCGGGAACTGAGCGGCGTACGCCGAGATCATCCTCGTACCACGCACGAAGGGCGGGACCCCTCCAGAGGGGGTACCGCCCTTCGTCGTGCTCCGGCAGCCGTCCCGCGCAGCCGGTTTACGGCTCGAACTTGTAGCCGAGGCCTCGCACCGTCACCAGGTACCGCGGCGCGCCCGGGTCCGGCTCGATCTTGGCGCGCAGGCGCTTGACGTGGACATCGAGGGTCTTGGTGTCGCCGACGTAGTCGGCGCCCCAGACCCGGTCGATGAGCTGCATGCGGGTCAGGACACGGCCCGCGTTGCGCAGCAGCATCTCCAGGAGGTCGAACTCCTTCAGGGGGAGGTCGACCTTGGAGCCGGAGACGGTGACCACGTGGCGGTCGACGTCCATACGGACGGGCCCGGCCTCCAGGGCGGCCGGAGTGACCTCCTCCGGCTCCCCGCGGCGGCGCAGGACGGCCCGGATACGGGCGACCAGTTCGCGGGAGGAGAAGGGCTTGGTGACGTAGTCGTCGGCTCCTATTTCCAGCCCGACGACCTTGTCGATCTCGCTGTCCTTGGCGGTGACCATGATCACCGGGACGTTGGAGCGGCCGCGCAGCTGGCGGCAGACCTCCGTGCCGGGCAGCCCCGGCAGCATCAGGTCGAGGAGGACGAGGTCGGCGCCGTTGCGCTCGAACTCGTCGAGTCCGTCGGGCCCGGTGGTCGCGATGGCGACCTCGAAGCCCTCTTTGCGGAGCATGTACGACAGGGCGTCGGAGAAGGACTCCTCGTCCTCGACGACGAGCACACGGGTCACGGAAGGACCTCCGGGGCAGGGAGCGGTTCGTACGGGGATGAGACGGTGGTCGTCCCGTCGTGCTGCTCGGTCTCGTCCTCTTCGTCGAGTCCGGGCATGGTGTGTTCGGTCACGCGGTCGCGGGCCGCACCGGCCTCCGGCAGCCGCAGGGTGAAGGTGGAGCCCTGACCCTCGGAGCTCCACACCGTGACCTCCCCGGCGTGCGAGGCGGCCACGTGCTTGACGATCGCGAGACCGAGACCCGTGCCGCCGGTCTGGCGGGATCGAGCCGGATCCACGCGGTAGAAGCGCTCGAAGATGCGCTCCTTGTCCTTGTCCGAGATGCCGATGCCCTGGTCGGTCACGGCGATCTCGATGAGGTCTCCGCCAGGCCCGGTCACCCGGCGCGCGGCTATGCCGACGCGGGTGCGGGCCGGTGAGTAGTTGACGGCGTTCTCGACGAGGTTTCCGAGGGCGGCGGCCAGCTGGCCCCTGTTCCCCCAGATGCTCAGGTCGGCGGTGCCGCCCGCGGCCATGGTGATCTGCTTGGTGCCGGCCTGGTGGCGGCAGCGGTCGATCGCCTCGGCGACGAGTTCGTCGACCCGTACGGGCTCGGCGTCCTCCAGCGGGTCGTCGTTCTGGACCCGGGAGAGGTCGATGAGCTCCTGTACGAGGTTGGTGAGGCGGGTGGCCTCTATCTGCATACGTCCGGCGAAGCGCTCGACGGCCTCCGGGTCGTCCGAGGCGTCCATGACGGCCTCGGAGAGCAGGGAGAGCGCGCCGACGGGTGTCTTGAGCTCATGGCTGACGTTCGCGACGAAGTCGCGTCGTACGGCCTCGATGCGGCGTGCTTCCGTCAGGTCCTCCACGAGGAGCAGCACGAGCCGGGAGCCGAGCGGCGCCACGCGCGCGGAGACGGCGAGGGCTTCCCCCCTCCCCGTCCCCCTCCTCGGCAGGTCCAGCTCCACCTGACGTATCTCCCCGTCTCGACGGGTGTCACGCGCCATCTGGAGCATCGGCTCGACGGCCAGCTTGCCGCCGCGCACCAGCCCGAGGGCGTACGCGGCCGAGCTGGCCTTGACCACGGCGTCCGCCTCGTCGAGTACCACGGCTGAGGACCGGAGCACGGACAGCACGGTGTCGACACCCGGCGGAAGCACCGGGTCCGTATGCAGCGAAGTGCGGGTCGGGCGTTTCTGGTCGCGCTCGCTCCAGCGGAACGCCAGCATGGCGATGACACCGGTGAGCACTCCGGCGATCGCTGCCGCTGCGGCGACCGCCGCGTTCACGTCCATGCATCCAGGTTAGGCATGACGTCACCGCTGGCCACAGCCATCCGGGTGCGACCTCGAACACTCGTCGCCCAGAGTTCACCTAGGAGCTAGGGATGGTTCATTTGGGGTGACGGAAACGGACGCGTACGGGCCGGAACGTGGGAGCGTGGGGTTCACGGGCCTGTCCGGAGCTCATGTCCGGTGGTCATGTCCATTGGTCCATGTCCAATGGTCAGGGCGGGACCCGGCCCCCGGAACCCCCGAAGCTGACGTAAGAGAGGGACCACCTGATGCGGGACGCGTACCACGAGGAACTGGACTCGATCGGCGAGGGCCTGGTCGAGATGGCCCGGCTTGTCGGGTCGGCGATCGGACGCGCCACGACGGCCATCCTCGACGGCGACCTGAAGCTGGCCGAGAGCGTCATCGCGGCCGACCAGAAGGTCGATGATCTTCAGCACGAACTGGAGGCCCGGGCGATAGCCCTGCTGGCCCGCCAGCAGCCGGTGGCGACGGACCTCCGTATCGTCGTCACCTCGCTCCGTATGTCCGCCGACCTGGAGCGCTCCGGCGACCTGGCCCAGCACGTCGCGAAGCTGGCCCGGCTGCGCTTCCCCGAGCGCGCGGTCCCCCACGACCTGCACGCCACGATCCTGGAGATGGGCCAGCTCGCCCAGCGCCTGATGGCCAAGGCGGCCGAGGTCGTCATCACCAAGGACGTCGACCTCGCCCTGCAGCTGGAGCAGGACGACGACGAGATGGACCTGCTGCACCGCACGCTCTTCCAGCACCTGCTGGACGACCGCTGGAAGCACGGCATCGAGACGGCCGTCGACGTCACCCTCCTCGGCCGCTACTACGAGCGCTTCGCGGACCACGCGGTGGCGGTCGCCAAGCGCGTCGTGTTCCTGGTGACGGGCGAGCACGCGGACGAGCTGCAGGCGGACATCCAGCCGGTGACGGGGGTGGAGGGGGCCTGATCCCCGCTCTGGGGGCGCGCGAAAGCCTCAGTGCGCCGAGTGTGCGCCGTTGATACCCCTGCCTCGGTGGGCATCAAATGGGCGACAGGAGCTGTGCGGTGCAGTGTGCCTCGCACACCTTCGTGCCTGAAGGAGGGACCCATGGCCGAATCCCCCAGCACGCCCGACCCGACGCAGGACCTCGACACCGAGCAGCCCACCGACATCAAAAGCCTCCCCTTGTTCGGCGCCTGCGGTTGCGGCTCCGGCTGCGGGTGCGGATGTCAGTCCGGCAATCCTTGCCAGTGCGGCTGATCGCACAAGCGCAACAGAAGGGCCCCGTCGTCATCACGGCGGGGCCCTTCCATGTGCCGGTCCGTGTACCGGTTCATGTACCGGTGACTCCGAGTTCGCCGCCGCCGCCGTACGGGCGCAGCATGGAGAAGACGGAACAGGGCGAGTGAGCCGACGCGGAAGGAGGTGGAGAGGCCATGACGCAGTTCATGGACGTCCACCACGGAATGAAGGGCATCACGGCCGACCAGCTGATGGAGGCGCACAAGGCCGACCTCGCCATCGAGAAGGAAGAGGGCGTGCACTTCGAGCGGGCCTGGGCGGACCCGCAGTCCGGCATTGTGTATTGCCTCTCCGAGGCCCCCTCGGCCGAAGCGGTCCAACGCATCCACGAACGCTCCGGCCACCCGACGGACGAGGTCCATCCGGTGCCCCTGTCCATATGACGGCCACCGGCTGACGGCATGACGGCCACCGACTGACGGCCGCCGGGTGCTCAGCGGGTGCGCCCTGGCGATCGGCGGGTGGGTCAGGGGCGGAGGTGCCTGAGGGTGAACTCGGGCAAGGCGTAGACGCCGGCTTGGGGAGCGTCCGGGTCGGCCGGAAGGTCGGCTCCCGGGATGTCTCCGGCGTGGAGTTCGGCATCGTCGACGGGGGCGTAGTCGAGTACCGCCGGTTCGGGGAGCTCCCAGAAGCGGCGGGTGTTGGCGGAAACGGCGTATGCCGTGGCGAAGCGGGTGGACCGAGGAGCGGTCAGCGCGGCCCGGATGTAGCCGACGGTGTCGCGCGGGCTCAACCAGGTCGCCAGATGCCGTGGTTCGGTGGGCACATGCTCGAAGCTGCCGATCCGCAGGCAGATCACGGACAGTCCGAACTTGTCGGAGTACAGCCGCCCGAGGGCCTCGACGGCCGCCTTGCTGACCCCGTAGAGGCCGTCGGGACGTGCCGGTTCCTGCGGACCGGTGAGGTGCGCGGCCGGGTAGAAGCCGGTCACGCGGTTGCTGCCGGCCAGCACCACCCGCTCGATTCCTGTGCGCCGCGCCGCCTCCAGGACGTGGTGGGTGCCGAGCACGTTGACTTCGAGCAGGTCCGGAAGAGGCGCCTCGTCCGGCACACCGCCCAGATGCAGCACGCTGTCGGCCCCCGCGAGCGCTGCCTCTACGGCGGCCGCGTCCCGCAGGTCCACGGTGTGCAGGTCCTCGTTCTCAGCCTCCGGCCGAAGCGGCACACGGTCGAGCAGGATCAACCGCGCCGCCTCGCCCCGCAGCGCCTCTCGTACCAGGCCACCGATGTTCCCCGCCGCGCCTGTTACCGCTACCGTCCCCAAACTCACCGAGCCCCCAGATTCTCGACAACCCGTGCATCATCGCTGCCGGAACTCGACTCATCAAAGGGTTTGGAACCGGGGGTGCGAAGCGCGGCCCCGCAGATCTCCGTGAGCACGGGAGCGGTCGACCCAGGTACCAACGACCGATCCCGCCACGGCCGGACACCACCGGCAGCAACGCCAGTCCTGACCACCGGTCCGCCCGTCTAGCCGCTCGCGGTCACGGCCTTGAGCTCGTCCAGCGATTCCCGCATCACCTGCGCCATCTCGCGTTCCTCGGACGCCGCGATCCAGAGCTCGAAGCCGACCTTGAAGACGGCGAGCCCCGCCTCGGCAGTCAGGCTCGCGGCCGGCTCCGCGACGCCGCGTCGGCGCAGGGCGTCGGCGAGCCCGGCCGACATCGAGGCGAGCTTGATCAGCTCGCGCTCCTGGAGTTCCGCGTTCGCCACGATGACGGCCTGGCGCTGCCGGGAGTGCTCGCGGCGGCCGACGAACACCTTGGAGACCGCCTCGAGCCCCGCCGCTATCGCGTCGATCGGCGCCGCGGACTCCGGTGCCTCGGTGACTGCCTTCACGAACAGCTCCTGCAACGCGACCGATCCGTCGAACAGCACCTCGCGCTTGTCGGCGTAGTGCCGGAAGAAGGTCCGCTCGGTGAGGCCGGCCCGTTTGGCGATCTCCGCCACCGTGGTCTGTTCGTAGCCGCGTTCTCCATAGAGCTCCAACGCCGCTTCCGCCAGGCGTCCGCGCGCGTTCGGCTCCCATCTACCCATGCGCAGATCCTACGCGATGACAGTAACTGACATCAGGTGTTACGGTCGATGACAGTAACTGACATCGACAGTTTGGGGTTCCTCCCATGCGCATCTTTGTGACCGGCGCTTCCGGCTGGATCGGATCCGCCGTCGTTCCCGAGCTCATCGGCTCGGGGCACCAGGTTGTCGGGCTCGCCCGCTCCGACGCCTCCGCCGCCGCCCTCACCGCCGCCGGGGCGGACGTGGTCCGCGGCACCGTTGACGACCTCGACGTCCTGGGGAGCACAGCTGCCGCGTCGGACGGGGTGATCCATCTCGCCTTCAAGCACGACATCGCCTTCACCGGCGACTTCCAAGGCGCTGCCGAGGCCGATCGCCGCGCCGTCGACACGTTCGGTGACGCGCTCGCCGGTACCGACCGCCCCTTCGTCATAGCCTCCGGCGTGGTCGGCCTCGCGCTCGGGCGGGTGGCGACCGAGCGGGACATGCCCACGATCGACGGCTCACCGGTCTCGATCCGATCGGCCACCGCCGCGGCGGTGCTCGCACTCGCCTCGCGCGGCGTGCGCTCGTCCGTGGTGCGACTGTCTCCGACCTGCCACGGCGACGGAGACAACGGCTTCATGGCGACCCTGGTCGCCATCGCCCGAGCCAGGGGTGTCTCCGGCCACCTCGGCGACGGCGCCAACCGCTGGCCGGCCGTCCACCGCCTCGACGCCGCACAGCTGTTCCGCCTGGCGGTCGAGAAGGCCCCGGCGGGATCAGTACTGCACGGCGTCGCAGAGGAGGGCGTCCCGATCGGCGACGTCGCCGAGGTGATCGGCCGTCACCTCGACGTCCCGGTGACCTCCGTGGCCCCCGAGGCCGCGGCCGAGCACTTCACCTGGCTCGGCGCCTTCATCGGCCTCGACACCCCGGTGTCGAACACCCTGACCCGCGAACTGCTGGGCTGGCAGCCGACCCACCCCGGTCTCCTCGAGGACCTGGACAAGGGTCATTACTTCCACACCCCTGCCACCACCGCCTGAGCGGCCGCGGAGGCGCCACCTGTGCGGCTTCCCGGCGGAGCACCGCTGATCGTCCTCGGCATCCGCGTCCGCCGTCGGCGACGCACCTGCCGTCAGCGACGCACCTGCTGTCGCTGGTCCGGCACGACCCGTTCGCTCTGCCACCCTCCTGGGCTGAGGCTCGGTCTTGGAGGTCTGAGCCTCAGCCCATGACAGTCAGTCACGATGACGGGCGTGTCGACCGATCAGGCCGGCGTTTGCCTCGCCGCAGCCCTACCGGCCGCGTCGAGGACGGCAAGGACGACCCGCCGTGCCTGGAGTCCGGCTTGGACAGACCTCATCCAGCACCGCGAGGGCGTCCTCCATGGGCCCGCGAGCGTGGCACTTCGTGCACACCACGCTGCGGGCGGTGCCGCGGAGTTCCAGCACGGTGTCGTTTCAGTACCCGTGGGGATGGCCCTGTCGTGTCGGCCGCAGCGCGTTGGCGAACACGTAGTCGCCGACGTTGGTACCGATCGCCCTCCCGTCCTCGGCGTCCCAGCGGAAGTGCACGCCCAGCCAGAGTCGGCTGAACTCGCCCTCCTGGGCGACCTGGCTGAAGCTGCTCAACTGGCGGTACGCCTTGAGTGTGTGCGGGTCCTCGGAATGTGCGGTGAACGAGACGTTGTCACGGCCGAAGAAGTGCTTCATCGCGGCTGCCCACGCAGCCGTGAAGTTGGCATGCCCGGAGGTCCAGGCGGGGAAGCACGGGGTGAACGGCGCCCCTGAGCGGTCCGCGCTGAGAGGCTCCCAGTTCGCGTTCGCGCCGCCCGTCGCCCGGATCGCGGACACCGGGCGCCACAGGTTGATCGGGGAGTCGAACTTGCTGTCCCAGGCCGCGATCCCGGCATCCGCCAACGACAGTGCCGACAGCGCGAACAGGTGGGTGGTCTCGTACGTGTCGAGCTTGAACTTCTTGGCGACGGTCCCGGTCAGCTCGAGCAGTTGCCCCGGGGGGTGGTAGGTGCCGTTCAGGTCATGGTCCCAGAACCAGGCGACGACGGTCTGATTGTGGGTGCGCTCGGTGGAGTCGACGGCACCGACCCGTCGCACCTCGTCGCGCTGGCTCGCGTACTCCGGGCTGGCCACCAGATCGGCGTAGGACGTGAAGCCTCGCAGAGTGGGGGGCCGGAACTGCGAGCCGGAGCGGAGCACGAACGGCCTCACCTTGCCCCAGTTCGGGGTCACCGCGTCGCTCGGCTGCTTGCAGTCCCCTTCACCCCCGCCGGCCGCTTCACCCGTCGGCCGCCAGGCACCAGGTGTGGTGGTGTCGCGGCTGTAGGTCTTCGGGTTGTCCGAACCGTCGCCCGCCCGGGCCTTGTTGATCTGCCTCACCACCGGGTCGACGACCAGGCGGTCGAGGGGGTCGTAGGAGTGGGGGGAGCGGCCGGTCCGGGCTTTGTACTTGGCGTCGATGTAGGCCTGATCGCCCGGGTACAGCTGCGAGATGATCCGGTACGCCGTGCGGTCGATCAGCCGCTCCTCCTCGTCCGGTCGCGGCCGCGAGTGTTTGTCGGCATACTTCAGCGGCCGATTGAGGTACGGCTCGTACTTCAGGGTTCCGTACGTGTACTGATAGGCGCTCTCCGCGTTGTAGATCGCCGCGAAGACGATCGCCCCGGACCTGGAGAGTTTGCCGGGCGAGGCGTCCCAGCCCCGCGCATTGCGAAACGTCTGGAGCAGGACCTTGTTCCAGTACTGCGTCGGATCGTCCTTGTGCCCTGTCGCGGCGGCGGCCGGTGGCGCACCGGCCACCACCGGACTCAGTCCGGCGAGCAGGGCACCAGCCACGACGGCGGCCCGCAGCCGTCCCTGGCGTCCGCCAACACGGGACTTCAGGCGTGGGAGCACTGACTTCGCGGCCGACTGACGGCCGTGATCGGGCTCGGGAGCCATGGCATTCCTTTCGACGTCGCTGATCAACGGCGACAACGTAATGTCGGATATGCCAAGTTCGAGATGAACCACGCCGATAAGCCGAGAATCTTATATACATCAAGATTTACTCGGAAATGCCCATCCGGGCATTGACAGCCAACCGAGCTGTGACGGCTCAGGCGTGACGAGGTCTCACTCGCGTGAGCAATTTCCGGATCCACCGAACGGTGGTCGTTCCTTGGCTACAGCGACTCCAGCACCGCCCACTGCTCGTCCGTCAGATCTCCGCGCGCCACAAAGCGCCGCCCCGGTTTGCCGCTGCACTGACGGATTCATCTGGGCGAGGCCGGCGCGCGAGGCGGAGAGCTACGGCATCAGGCGCCTTGGCCGTGGTTGCGAGCGTGTCAAGACGATCCACCGTGGCCGTCCTTGCTACCGTCCACTTCGCCTAAATCATTCCTAAAAGACCGATTCGCGTCTGCCGGCGGTCGAGAGGACACGGACCATGAACGACTTTTCCCGTCGCGGAATGCTCAAGGCAACGGCGGTCGCCGGTGCCGGTGCGGTCGTCGTGTCGGGCGCCGCGGCCGCGGCAGCCCCCGGTGCGAGCGCCGTGACCGGCGCATCCGGGGGCGATGGGTATGGGGCGGAGTGCGGGCCGGCAAAGCTGACCGGCCGGATCGTCCGCCCCAACGACCCCGGGTACACGGACGCGCGTCTCGGCTGGGACCAGCTCTTCTCCCACTATCCGCTGGTCATCGTCTTCGCCCAGAACACCCAGGACGTGGTGAACGCCCTGACGTGGGCGCGGCAGAACGACGTCGCACTGCGGATCCGGAGCGGCCGCCACAGCCTTGAGGGCTGGTCGAACGTCGACAGCGGCCTCGTGATCGACATCAGTGAGCTGAAGTCGGTCCACATCGACAGTGCCTCTCGCATCGCGACGGTCGGCTCCGGTCTCAACCAGCTGGAAGCGGTGACCACGCTCGCGAAGCACAACTTCGCGGTGACGACGGGGACCGAAGGCAGCGTGGGTCTGTCCGGAGCGACGCTCGGCGGCGGGTTCGGCTTCCTCACGCGCTGGCTCGGCATGGCCTGCGACAGCCTGATCGGCGCTGAGATCGTCGTCGCGAAGGGCGACGAGTGCGGCAAGGTGATCAAGGTTGATCTGAACCACAACTCGGATCTGCTCTGGGCGCTGCGCGGAGCGGGCAACGGCAACTTCGGAATCGTCACCTCGCTCACCTACAAGCTGGCCCCGCTGAAGAGCGTCGCGTATGTACAGGCGACGTGGGACGGAATCGACGACCTGAGCAGGCTCCTCGAGGCTTACCAGCGCACTGCGCCGTACACCGACAACCGCCTCGGCACTCAGCTCGAAATCCACCGGAACCAGATCCTGCTGTTCGCGGTCCTTGCGGAAGGAACACCCGCGGAGGCGACAAAGCTGCTGGCCCCGATCCTGTCGATCGACAGCCCCCAGGTTTCTACGCAGGAAGGAAACTGGGGCGACGTGTATTCGGGATTCCAGATCCCGATCAAGGACGAACCCGCGAACTGGAAGTTCTACTCACAGTTCGCCAAGAAGCCGTTCCCGACCAAGGCGATCGACGTGGTCACGTCGTTCATCAAGGACGCCCCCACGGACGACAGCAACTTCTTCGTTCAGGCATTCGGCGGGGCGGTCAGGAAGAGCCCCCGCGGCGGCACCGCGTTCCCACACCGCGACGCGCTCTTCTACGCCGAGCCCGGCGTCGGCTGGGGCAAGCGCAGTGACCAGCCGGGCATCTGCGACCCGCTCACCCCGCAGGCCCAGGCCTGGATCGCCGAATTCAGCCAGGCACTGCGCCCCTACGTGGACGGCGCCTACGTCAACGTGCCGAACATCGGCGTGCAGGACTGGGAGACCGCCTACTGGGGATCCAACTTCGACCGGCTGCGCAGGATCAAGGCGAAGTACGACCCGCACAACGTCTTCCAGTACGACCAGAGCATCCCGCCCGCGTCCTGCTGACCGAGCAGAACCTGAGCCCCCTCCCGACAGGTGAGGGGGCTCAGCTGTGCCTACCCGTCCTGAGCCTTTGGCTGGACGGTCGGCCCTGGTGGTCAGCCTGTCTCTCGAAGTGTTCTGGCGAGCACGGAGCGGTGTGTGGGTTGGGCCTCCAGATGACGCTCGCGGCCCTCGTCGGTGAGGACGACGAGGATGCCGCGGCGGTCGGCTTCGCATAGGGCGCGCTCGAGGAAGCCCTCGCGTTCCATTCGGGCGATCAGCCGGCTTGCGGCGCTCTGGCTCAGGTGCACGACGTCGGTGAGGTCCTGGGCGCGGCACTGGGTGTTCTCGGAGCAGGCGAGGGCTTCGAGCGCTTCGAACTCGCTGACGCCGATGCCGTGCCGTGCCTGCAACTCGCGCTCGAGGCTCTGGTGCACGACGGCATGCCGGACCACGAGATCGTGCCACTCCTTGACCAGTTGCCCCTCGTCACCAGCATCCATGCGGCCAACGTAGCATGCACCCACATTTAATGTTCATGCATTAGATGCGCTTGCATTTTATATACGAGCATGTGAGCCTATCGGCATGAGTCCTTCCGCTCCATCGCCCTTGTCCACGTCCTCGCCCACATGGAACGCGCGGCTGTGGGCAATCCTGCTCACCGTCTCGATCGTCGGGTTCCTCGACGCGCTGGACGTGAACATGGTGGGTGTCGCCCTGCCCTCGATCCAGGCCGACCTCGGCCTGTCCACAAGCGCACTGCAGTGGATCGTCAGCGGTTACGTCCTCGGCTACGGCGGCTTTCTGCTGCTGGGCGGACGCGCCGCCGACATCCTCGGCCGCCGCCGCGTCTTCCTGACGGCGGTCGCGGTCTTCGCCGTGACCTCGCTGGTCGGCGGCCTGGTCGACGACGGGACCCTTCTGATCGTCGCCCGTGTCCTGAAGGGCGTGTCGGCGGCGTTCACCGCACCCGCGGCGTTTTCCATCATCACGACCACGTTCGCCGAGGGGCCGGCCCGCAACAAGGCGATCGGGATCTACACGCTCTTCGGTTCCAGCGGCTTCTCGGGGGGCCTGGTGCTGTCCGGTGCACTGACCGAGGTCGGCTGGCGCTGGACATTCCTCCTGCCGGTGCCCGTGGCGCTGATCGCCCTGGCAGCGGCCATCCGCGCCCTGCCCAAGGACGGCCCGCGCACCGTCGGCAGCTACGACCTGCCCGGCGCACTCACCCTGGTCGCCGGAATGCTGCTGCTCGTCTACGTCGTGGTCGAAGCGCCGCAGAAGGGCTGGACCACGGCGAGCACGCTGGTGGAGTTCGGGCTCGCTGCCGCACTGCTGGCCGCCTTCGTGGTGATCGAGCTGCGCGGCGCGCAGCCGCTGGTCCGTCTGGGCATCCTGCGCTCCAGCTCCCTGGTGCGTGCCAACGTGGGCCTGTCGGTGTTCTTCGGCGCCTATGTCGGCTTCCAGTTCGTGGTGACGCTGTACTTCCAGCAGGTGCTGCAGTGGTCGGCGCTGCAGACCGCGTTCGGCTTCCTTCCCGCCGCCGCCATCGTCACCGTCGCCTCGCCGCGTATCCCGCACCTGATCGCGCGATTCGGCACCTCGCGCAGCATCATCGCCGGCGTCATCGCGCACGTGGCCGCCTACGCGCTCTTCCTGGCCATCGCCCGGGACCACCCCTACGCCGTAGGTGTGCTGCCCAGCATGCTCCTGCTCAGCATCGGCTTCACGCTGGCGTTCGCGCCCTTCCAGATCGAGGGCACCTCGGGAATCCCTGACCACGAGCAAGGCCTGGCCGGCGGCCTGCTGAACACCTCCATGCAGATCGGCGGCGCGATCGGCCTCGCCATCGTCACCGCGGTCCTCACCGCAGGAAACGAAGGCAAGAGCGGGCCCAAGACCCTGCTCGCCGGTTTCACCCCCGCCATGATCACCGTCACCGTGCTCGCGGCCATCGGCCTGCTCGTCGCCCTGTCCGGGGCGCTGGGACGCCGCACGGCGACTGCGCAGACGGACAGGAATAGCGACCAACCGGAGCTCGACAAGGTCACCTGAGATCACCGGGTGACGGCCGACCGCCGAGCCTGAACTGCCGCATCCATCCCCAGACTTGAAAGGCAAGACCACTCACATGAGCAAGATCGTCCGATTTCACGCCACCGGTGGCCCCGAGGTCCTGACCCTGGACGACGTCGAGGTCCGCGAACCCGGACCGGGCGAAATCCGCATCCGCACCCGGGCTCTCGGGGTGAACCGAGCCGATGAGGTGTTCCGCAACAACCACCTCGTGGAGCTTCCCTCCGGTATCGGATGGGAGGCCTCCGGTGAGGTCGACGCCATCGGCCCAGGCGTCGAAGGTTTCACCGTCGGCGATGCCGTCAGCATGATCCCCACGCCGATCAACACGCCGATCAACTACCCCATCCACGGCGAGCTGGCCATCGCGCCCGCCACCGAGGTGGTCAAGCACCCCGACACCCTGTCCTGGGAGCAGGCCGCGGCCCTGTGGGGGCAGTACCTGACCGCCTACGGCGCCCTCATCGAGACCGCGGACCTGAAGGCCGGTGACACGGTGCTCATCCCGGCCGCCTCCAGCAGCGTCGGGCTGGCCGCGATCCAGGTGGCCCGCAGCGTGGGGGCCCGGCCCGTGGCACTGACCCGCAGCAGCGCCAAGCGCCGGCGGCTCCTGGACGAAGGCGCCGAGGCAGTGGTCGTCACGGGCGAGGAAGACGTGGTCACCCGCGTGAACGAGCTCACCGACGGCCACGGCGCCCGCGTCATCTTCGACCCCGTGGGAGGACCTGCTCTGGCGGACTTGATCGGGGCCGCCGCACCCGGTGGGACCGTGATCGTCTACGGAGCGCTGAGCAGCGAGGCCACGACGCTGCCGGTGTGGGGGTTGATCGGCAAGAGCCTGACCATCCGGGGGTACAAGGTCTTCGAGCTCACCACCGACGTCGAACGCCGCAAGGCCGCCGTCGACTGGGTCCTTGACGGCCTTGCCCGCGAGACCCTGCGACCGGTCATCGACACCGTCTTCCCACTGGAGGACATCGTCGGGGCCCACCGTCGGCTCGAGTCCGGATCCCAGGTCGGCAAGATCGTCGTGACCGTACCTCGCTGACCCGTGAGCCGGCCGGGAACGGGGATCCCGCTCTCGTGCGCACTGCCGGCATCGAGGACGGAGCCTCGCAGGGCCTGCCCTGCGATATCGCGTCGCTCGGGGTGGCTGTCGCTGATTGACATGGCGACCGTCCCCCGCTGACCCGACACACCTCATAGGCGCCAAGAACCGCGTCTTTGCCTACACAACGCAAGTTACTCGTCCTACTCGTCTTAGGGAGACCACCCATGCGATACACCACCTTCGGGCGCAACAACGGCCTGCGCGTGTCCGAGTACGGCCTCGGCACCGCCAATTTCGGCACCGGCTGGCGCGCCGGTGGCGGCTGGGGCCCCGGTGCCGAGCCCGCCGAGGCCCGCAAGATCTTCGACCGGTTCGCCGAAGCCGGCGGCACACTCATCGATACCGCCGATAACTACCAGGCCGGCGAATCCGAGCAGCTGCTCGGCGAGTTCCTGGGCGCCGACCGGGACCACTTCGTGCTGACGAGCAAGTACAGCATGAACGGCGTCGGGCCGCTGACCGTCTCCAACACCGGCAACAACCGCCGAAACATGGTCCAGGCCCTCGAGGCCAGCCTGCGCCGCCTGAACACCGATCACCTGGACATGTACTGGGTGCACGCCCCTGACGGCCTGACCCCGATGGAGGAGATCCTGCGCGGCCTGGACGACCTGGTCAGCGCCGGAAAGATCCGCTATTTCGGGCTGTCGAACTTCCCGGCCTGGCGGGTGTCGCGCGCCGCCGCCATCGCCGAGCTGCGCGGCTGGTCTCCGGTCGCCGGTATCCAGGTCGAGTACAGCCTGGTCGACCGCACCGCCGAGCGGGAGCTGCTGCCCATGGCGCAGGCGCTCGGCCTGGGCGCGACGCTGTGGAGCCCGCTCGGCGGCGGTCTGCTGACCGGCAAGTACCGCCAGGGCGCCTCCGGCCGGATCAGCGACCTCAAGGCCGTCGGGTTCTTCGAGGAAACCGCGCAGAAGACCGCGATCGTCGACGCCGTCCTCGACATCGCGGCCGAGCTCGGCGTGCCGGGCTCCCATGTCGCCATTGCCTGGATGCGGCAGCAGGGCGCGCGGGCGGCCACGGCGTACGTGCCGATCATCGGCCCGCGCAGCGTCGCGCAGCTCGACGACTACCTGGGCGCGCTGGACGTGACGCTGACCCCGGAGCAGTTCGCCCGGCTCGACGAGGTGAGCGCGATCAGGCTCGGCACCCCGCACGAGCTGAACGCGTGGATCGTGAACCCCATCCGCGGCGGTGACGCAAGCGTGGTCGACGAGCCCGCGACCCCGGTGGCGTGATCTCAGGCGGCGGACCGGTTTCGAGGACATGGAGTGGCCCGATCGCGCGCAGCCTGGAGTACGTCGGCGCCGTGGCGGGGCTGACGCCGAAGGCGTACGCGCACCTCATGCCGAGCAGCCGGGACCGGGCCCGGAAGGCGCTCGGGCTGGCCCTCCGACCGCAGGACCCGGAGGGCTGAGGGCCCAGAGTGGTCCCAGGCCGCGAAAATGCCCCTGAGCCGCGCCGTATGCGCAGCTCAGGGGCATGATCACGAAACCTACTTCTTCTTGCCCTGGGTCTTGCCGGGGATCTTGGGGAGCTGGGTTTTTGCCGGTCAGGAGCGGTGGGCGCGTGCGCCTGGTGGTCATCGTTGGTCGTCCTTGGCCACTGTCGAGCGGCCTCGGACGGCCCAGAGACGGCCCAGCCTCGGGTACTCGACTGACGGCCGACACCTTCAATGCCCTGCCTGAACCTCAGCCGACGACAGTCAGCCACGACGGCGGGCGCACCAACCGACCACGCACGCGTATGCCTCGCTGTACCCCCCACCGCCCTCGGCCACGCTGCATCGGGGTGAACCACACCGGGTCCCCGCGCACGCTTTCCAAGTCTGTTGATGCAGCAGAGGGCTGTGTACAACGCTGTTCACCTGCGTTCGCGCCGGGTCAGCGGCACAGCCGGCACTGGTTCCGGTCCCGCCCTGAACCCTCGTGAACGGTGCTGAATGAGACGGGCACTGAGACGGGGGCCCTGATGGAACGAGTAGAGGCTGAGCTGTTCACCGATGGCGGCAACGACGCCGTGGTGCGCCTCCCGGGACGCAACTTCCCCGGAGTCCTGATTCAGGGGGACACCCTCAGTGCGGCTATGGTGCGTCTGCCACCAAGGGCAACACTCTGGGGAGGGGCTTTGGGAGCCAAGACGACTCTGGTGCGCAATTCCGAAGCGGCCCCGGTGCCCAGGCTGTGACCTGCGCCAACAGCATGACCGTTGCGGCCTTCGCAGCAGGTCCGCGCTGCTCAACCGAATTGCGCACCAGAGTCTGCAGCCCGAGCGCTCGGTAGAGCCGGATCTTTTGCGTCCCCTGGGCCCTCCACCAGGCTGCTTCGCGCGGAGGCGGCCGTGCTGTCGCGGTACCTCGGCGGCCCCGGCGGCGAGTAACGCACCCAGGCGTCTGCGATGGCCGTCCCCGCCGGGCTGCCGGCTGAAGGGCGGGGACGCGGGCGGTGGCACGAGCCCCTCCGAGCTGGTCGGGTACTGAGGCAGCTTCGGCGCGAGGCCGCGCGACTGAGACGGTCCGCCGACTCCGTCGGCGGACCGTCATGAAGGATCGAGGTCGGGAACCCGGTTTCTGCCGGCCCGTCTGCTGTTGCGGGAGTGCGGGTTCCACGGCTCCGATCGGATGGTGCTGCCCTCAGGGCTGCAGGAAGGGCTTCCTACTTCGTCGCGCCCCAGAGCTGGCTGTCGGGCACGTCGGACGGGGTGCCCATCAGCCTGGCGACACGGAGCTGCATGGGCACCGCGGTCGCGACATCGTCATACCCGGAGGCATCGTGCGTGACGGTCATCGCGTAGGGGTGGGCAAAGTCCGTGGTCGAGCCGCTGACCAGCGGGAAGTGACCCTGGGAGGCATCCGGGATGTCGATGATCCAGACGGTGTTGGCGGACACGCCGCACTTCTGCAGGGTGAGGCCCTCGCCCTGGTACGCGGTGTGAGCCAGGCCCGCACACAGGCCGGTGCGCACGCCGTGCGGCGCGTACTCGACCTCCACCGCGCTCTGGTCGCCGTAGTGCTCGTTCACCTCGGCGGACACCAGGCCGTCCTTGTAGAAGTCGGACACCGGGCTCAAGCGGTGGCCGACGATGTCCCCGGCCGGGTCGGACGTGCTGACGGGGTACATCGCGGTGGGCTGGCCGACCCTCGCCACCCCCTTATACACGGTCTCGACCAGGTTGGGCTGCTCAGCCGTGCCGAACTTGGCGCTGTAGATCTTGATGCAGCTGTCGCCGCACTCCGGGGTGGCCGCGTTCGCGGAGAGCGTTCCCGCTGCGCCGAGGCCGGCAACCATGGTCACCGTCGCCGCCGCGGCGAGCACCTTGTTCTTGACAGACATAGAAGATTCCTTCACTTGGATCACAGCCGCACCCTGCGCACTGCTCTGGGGGACAGGGCTCGAACCGGCACGTCGCTCCCGGAAGCAGGTGACCGGTCCCACCGGTCGCCTGCTGCGCGACGGCGACCGCAGCTCTCGCTGCGCCACGCCGGTCACGGCCCTCGCGCCTCCCAGCGGACGGCCGCCTGATCGGGAAACGGGTACGGGGCATGAATCCTCCCGGGAAGCAGGAGAGGCCCCATCGACACATGGGAGCATATACTCGTATTTTTGAAGCAGCAAGCGGCTGCGACGTATCCCCGAGGACGCGACCTTGAAGGAAGCGCATGGCCCGCTACGCCCTCCGTAAGAGCCTGTGAACAATCTGATCATTTAGGCCGCTTGGCGGTGGTGGAGCGAGCCAGTCTCCGGCTCATGAGCATGATCATGGACCACTTGACCATGGCCTCATGATGTTCGGGTAAGCGCTCGTAGTCGCGGACGCAGCGTCGGCGCTGAAAGATCCACGACAACGTTCGCTCCACGACCCATCTGCGGGGCAGGACGACGAAGCCCTTGACGTCGTCGCTGCGCTTGACGATCTCCAGCGTGAGCCGGAGCTTGTCCTTGGCCCAGTCGACTAACTTGCCCGCGTAGCCGCCGTCGGCCCACACCAGGGTGATCGTTTCGAAGAGTTCGCGCAGGTGACGCAGGGCAGGACGGGCTCCATCACGGTCCTGCACGCTCGCGGTGGTGACCATCACGACCAGCAGGAGACCGAGACAGTCCGTGATCACGTGGCGTTTGCGGCCTGCCACCTTCTTCCCCGCGTCGTACCCGCGACTGTCGGCGCCGACGGTCTCCGCGGCCCGGACGGACTGCGAGTCGATGATCGCGGCGGTCGGGTCCACTTCCCTGCCTTCGTCCTTGCGGACCTGGTCGCGCAGGTCGTTGTGGATTGCGTCGGTGTCGCCGTCCTGGTACCAGCGGGTGAAGACCGCGTGGACCGTGCGCCAGGGCGGGAAGTCTGCGGGGAGGTTGCGCCACTTGCAGCCGTTGTCGTCGACGTAGAAGATCGCGTCGATGATCTGACGGCGGCAGTATTCCTCCGGACGGCCGCCGTACCCGTCCAGCCACGCCGGCCAGGGCAGTACCTGCGCGATGACCTGCCACTGTTCGTCGGTGGTGTCGGAGGTGTAGCGACGCGGGCGGACCGGATGGCGGGTGCCGTGCCCCCAGCGACAGGCCACACACGGGCAGTTGTCTTCTTCCATCGGGGTGACAGTGGCAGGAGCGGACGCGTACAACGGCATGACAGGACCTCTTGGTGCAGCCCGGCTTTGACACCGCTGTTGACTCTGCTGCGCAATTCTGTGCGGGGCCCCAGGGTGGGCGCGGGGTGATCGTTCGTGCGGTCGTTGTCCTGTCGTGCGGCCGTGGGGGTGGTGTGGATGTCGATGCGGCCGAAGGGGCTGCCGGAGGTCCCGGAGCAGACCGTGCTGGTGGCGCGGGCTGCGTTTCCGAAGGGGAGCCTGGCGATGCGGGCGCGGGACCGGCTTGCGGAGGTGTTCGCGGACGAGCCGTTTGCCGAGGCGTTCGGGGTGCGGGGTGCCCCGGGACTGTCTCCGGGGGTGTTATGCCTGGTCACGGTGTTGCAGTTCGCTGTTGTTCGGGTCAGCACGGATCCTCGCCCTTGGCCGCCCAGCGTGCGTCGAGGTCATAGGGCGAGGCGAGGCGGAGTTGGCTGGGCGGGACGCCCTCGTCGTCGGCGGCCCGCTTCTTGATCACCTCCCGTCCCCTCGTGTCACATCCGCGACTGGGTGCGGCAGCTACAAGAGAACGGCATCCGGGGGTCCTACGCCCGGACGATCTACTCCAACGTGCGCGCTGCGTTGAGCGCGGCCGTGGATGACGGGCATCTCCCCCGCAACCCATGTGCGGCTCGCTCGGTCCGGCCGCCGACCGTCGACACGAAGCGCGTAGTCCCGTGGACGGCGGAACGGGTCTTCGCTGTCCGCGCGTCCATGCCTGAGCGCTTCCAAACAATGGTCGACCTGGGTGCCGGCTGCGGGCTCCGACAAGGCGAGATCCTAGGTGTCGCCGTCGACGCGATCGACTTCGAGTCGAGCACGCTGCACGTGGTGCAGCAGCTCAAGCTGAGCCGCAGCAAGGCCGTGTTCGCCCCGCCGAAGGGTGGAAAGTTCCGGGACGTGCCGCTCCCAGGGCCGGTCGCTGACGCCCTCCGGGCGCACATGCAGGAGTTCCCGCCGGTGGAGATCACTTTGCCGTGGAAGGTTGCGGACGGTCCCCCGGTGACCAAGCGGCTGATCTTCACCGGGCCGCGCGGGGGTCATGTCTGGCGCACGTCGCTCAACGAGGAGGCGTGGAAGCGGGCGCTGGCCGGCGCCGGGGTGATCCCGTTCCCCGAGCGTGGACAGCCGTACGTCGAGTCCCGCGGGAACGGCATGCACGCCCTCCGCCACTTCTACGCCTCTGTGCTCCTGGACGCCGGAGAGAACATCAAGGCCCTCGCCGAGTACCTCGGCCACTCCGACCCTGGTCTGACGCTCCGCGTCTACGCGCACCTGATGCCGTCCAGCCAGGAGCGCACCCGCAAGACAGTGACAGCTATCTACGCAGGTCACTAAGTTTTGTTCACCCAGGGTTCGAGCACCAAACTAATAGCTATTGGCGCACCAAACCAACGCTAATGCTGCACCAAACTCGGAGCTAATGCCGCACCAAACCAATAGCTAATGCTGCATCAAACCCATAGCTGATGCCGCACCAAACCCATAGCTAATGCTGCATCAAACCCATAGCTGATGCCGCATCTAACCCGAGCGCCAGTCGGCTCCACACAACCCACCTGGTCAAGACCACCATAGACAGGGAGCCGGAGCACAGAAATCTCCGTGATCAACTACTCGTGAGGGAACAGCACAGCATCTGACGTTCCTCGGAGTGCGGACGCACCGGTCACGACATGGAGACAGGAAGGCGAAACCGAAAATCCGCAAGAGTTCGGCGACCCACCCCGCCTTAACTGGGGATTTGTGAGCCTAGGGCTACACGCAGTAAAGTCCTGTTGCCGAAATAAACGGAGAGGCCGCTCATGCAGGAGCGACCTCTCCTCTCCATCGGCACATTCATTGCCCCTAGCACTGGAGAATTCATGACCCGCATGGAGAAGTCCATGGTGCCACGACGCAGCCTGCGCATCGAGCTCACCCCCCGGGAACTGCCGTTCGGCCTCGTCGGTGGGGGCGGGGCCGCTCTCAGCATGTGGTCGGGGGTTACCCCGGTTGCCGTCCTTCCGATGGCGTTCCTGATTTCCGTCCGCGTGATCGTTCGCCTCTTCTAGTCCCGACGGCCCAGAGACGGCCCAGACACAACAACAAGCCCCCTACCAGCGGAGAACCCGCAGGTAGGGGGCTTGATCAGTCCGTCTTACTTCTTCTTGCCCTGGTTCTTGACCGCCTCGATGGCGGCCGCCGCGGCCTCCGGGTCGAGGTAGGTGCCGCCCGGGTTGAGGGGCTTGAAGTCGGCGTCGAGGTCGTAGAAGAGGGGGATGCCGGTGGGGATGTTCAGGCCCGCGATGTCGGCGTCGGAGATGCCGTCGAGGTGCTTGACCAGGGCGCGCAGCGAATTGCCGTGGGCCGCGACCAGGACCGTGCGGCCGGCGAGGAGGTCGGGGACGATGCCGTCGTACCAGTACGGGAGCATGCGGACGACGACGTCCTTCAGGCACTCCGTGCGGGGGCGCAGCTCCGGCGGGATGGAGGCGTAGCGCGGGTCGTCGGACTGGGAGAACTCCGTGCCGTCCTCAAGGGGCGGGGGCGGGGTGTCGTACGAGCGGCGCCACAGCATGAACTGCTCCTCGCCGAACTCGGCGAGCGTCTGCGCCTTGTCCTTGCCCTGCAGGGCACCGTAGTGGCGCTCGTTCAGGCGCCACGAGCGGTGGACGGGGATCCAGTGACGGTCCGCGGATTCCAGCGCGAGCTGCGCGGTGCGGATCGCGCGCTTCTGGAGCGAGGTGTGGACCACGTCGGGCAGCAGGCCGGCGTCCTTGAGCAGCTCACCGCCGCGGACTGCCTCCTTCTCGCCCTTCTCGTTGAGATTGACGTCCACCCAACCGGTGAACAGGTTCTTCGCGTTCCATTCGCTCTCGCCGTGGCGGAGGAGGATCAGCTTGTACGGTGCGTCGGCCATACGCCCGAGCGTAATGGAAGCCTTCGTCCCCTCGCTCGCCTGCCCGGAAGCCGGACACTTGCCCCCCTGGAAGTCCGTCGGTTGACGGCTTCTGTTAATTGAGTGGCTCCCCGGCCTCCCCGGCTCGTAAGTTGTGCTCGCCGCCTCAGCCACTTACACCCGTAAGGCAGCAAGACACCCGTGGGGGACCAGCCATGCCACTCGCCGTCATGAGACGCGCCGCCCGAGAGACCGTCTCGGGGCTCCCCCGCGAGTTCTGGTGGCTGTGGACCAGCACCCTGGTCAACCGGCTCGGGGCGTTTGTCGCCACTTTCATGGCGTTGTACCTGACGCTCGACCGCGGGTACTCCGCCTCGTACGCCGGCCTGGTGGCGTCCTTGCACGGACTCGGCGGTGTCGTCTCCTCGCTCGCGGCCGGTGTGATGACCGACCGACTCGGGCGGCGGCCCACCCTGCTCATCGCGCAACTGTCGACGGCCGCCTCGGTCGCGCTGCTCGGCTTCATGCACCACCCGGTGGCGATCGCCGCGGTCGCCTTCCTGGTGGGTATGGCCTCGAACGCCTCGCGGCCCGCCGTGCAGGCGATGATGGCCGACATCGTCCGGCCCGAGGACCGCGTCCGCGCCTTCTCCCTCAACTACTGGGCCATCAACCTCGGCTTCGCCGTCTCCTCCATGGCCGCCGGTTTCATCGCCGAGTTCAGCTATCTCGCCGGGTTCCTCATCGAGGCCGGCATGACCCTCGTCTGCGCGCTCGTCGTCTTCGCGAAGCTGCCCGAGTCCAGGCCGTCCCTCACGGCCAAGGCCGCCTCCGAACCCGTCGTCGGCCTCGGCACCGTCCTGCGTGACGGCCGCTTCATGAGCGTCGTCGGACTGTCCTTCCTCGTCGCGCTCGTCTTCCAGCAAGGGTCGGTCGGACTTCCGGTCGCGATGGGCGAGGCGGGCTTCACCCCGGCCGACTACGGCATGGCGATCGCCGTCAACGGCGTCCTCATCGTCGCGCTCCAGATCCCGGTCACCCGTTTCATCGAGCACCGGGACCCGAGACGGCTGCTGGTCCTTTCGTCGCTGCTCGCCGGATACGGCTTCGGGCTGACCGCCTTCGCGGGCTCGGTCGGCGTCTTCGCCCTCACCGTCTGCGTGTGGACCCTGGCCGAGATCGTCAACGCACCCACTCAGACGGGCCTGGTCGTCCGCCTCTCCCCCGTGCAGGGCCGCGGCCGCTACCAGGGCATGTACACCCTGTCCTGGTCGCTCGCCGCGCTCATCGCGCCTCTGATGTCCGGCCTGGTCATCGACCGGTTCGGCGCGGAGTGGCTGTGGGGGCTGTGCGCGGTGGTCGGCACGGCGGCGGGGCTCGGCTACGGGATGCTGATGCGCCGGCTTCCGGCCGAGGAGCCGACGCCTGCCACCACGCCGTCCACCGCCACCGCCACCGCCACCGCCACCGCCACCGCCTCAGCCTCCGCGAACGCCGAGGTCGGCACCGCCACCCCCTAGGGATGCATCCGCGCACCCTTCAGCACCTTGTCCACCGCGTTCCGCGGCCCGTACACCGCGAGCCCGACCAGATCCAGTTCCCCCGTCGGCACGGCCCGTACGGCCGCCCGGTTGTCACGGTCATTGCCCGTGGCGAACAGATCGGACGTGAAGACCGCGCGCGGCAGCGCCCGGGACAGTGCGCGGCCGTGCGCGGCGGTCAAGGTCTCCTTCGAGCCCTCGAAGATCAGCACGGGCTGGCGGAACATCGGCAGATACGGCGTGCCGTCGGCGTCCTCGTACGGCTCGCCGATCACCTCCGGGAGGACCGTCCCGAGCCCGCTGACCAGGAAAGCGGTCACATTGAGTCGCTGCCAGGGCTCGAGGTCGTCCCGCAGCAGTACGGCGATCTTGGTGTCGAAGCGGATGGGTTCAGGGGTCGAGGTGCTCATACGTCGAGACTCTCGAACGCCGTAGGAGGTCGTCTTGTACGTTCTTTGCATGGCCCCTCAGGCCCATCCGGCCCCTCAGCGGGAGATCACCGCGTGGCGCCCGCACGTTCCGGGTGTCGTGGAGGTCTTCCACGCCCACTACACCGAGTACGCGTATCCCATGCACGTGCACGAGGCGTGGACGCTGCTGATCGTCGACGACGGCGCCGTACGGTACGACCTCGACCGGCATGAGCACGGCACTCCGCACGACACGGTGTCGCTGCTGCCGCCGCACGTCCCGCACAACGGTTCACCGGTCACCGAGCACGGCTTTCGCAAGCGGGTCCTGTACCTCGACCTGAGCCGGCTCGACGAGAGCCTCATCGGGCCGGCGGTGGACGGTCCCGACCTGGTGGATCCCGTGCTGCGGCGCCGCGTCGGGCAGTTGCACCGGGCGCTGGCGCACCCCGGGGACGAGTGGGAGGCCGAGAGCAGGCTGACCCTGATCGCCGAGCGGCTGCGGGGGCACCTGCGGCCGAGGCTCGTCGAGGAGCCGCGGCCCGACCGCCCGCTCGCCCACCGCCTGCGCGAACTCCTCGACGAGCGCCTCGTCCAGGGCATCGCCCTCGACGAGGCGGCCGCGCTCGTGCACGCCCATCCCGCCCACCTGGTGCGGGCGTTCAGTGGCGCGTACGGCATCGCCCCGCACCAGTACCTGATGTCCCGCCGCGTCGACCGCGCCCGCCGGCTCCTCCTGGAGGGCGGAAGACCGGCCGAGGTGGCCACCGCGACCGGCTTCTACGACCAGTCCCATCTGACGCGCCACTTCCGGCGGTTGGTGGGAGTCTCCCCCGGTCGCTACCGCTCCAGCTCGCGCTGAGCGTCGTACAGGTTGCGCGGGCGTACGACGTCCGTGGTGCCGTACAGCTCCAGGCGGGAGTGCAGGTCTCCGGTGAAGTCGGGTACGTCGATCTGGTCGAACTCCGTCACCTCGTTGACGCCGACGGTGGCGGAGTAGGGCGCGAGGCCGTCGATCTTCATCAGGCCCGCGCGGCCGTTGGTCACCCGGATGTTCCAGTGCGTGAAGCGGGCGCCGAGGAGGGGCCCCGCGCTGGCGTCTCCGCCGTGACGGCCGTTGTTGTGAACGGTGATGTCCGTGCGGACGTTGGCGAAGGGCAGGCCACGGTGGGAGTCGAATGTGCCCATCTGCATGTCGCCGCGCGACCAGACGTTGTAGGAGGACAGGCCCTCGACGTTGATGCCGTGGAGTTGGGTTCCGGCGGGGGCCGGCACCGTGCGCTGCTCGATCGTGAAGTCCTCGATGAGGTTGTCGTGCGAGCCCTCGCGGCAGAAGTAGGGGTGGTGCGAGCCGCGGCCCGCGACCTTCGTACGGCGCAGGGTGCAGGCGGAGGCCGCGACAAGACCGAATCCGTTGTCCACATGACGTACGACGATGTCGTCGGCCCAGCAGTCGTACGCACACTGGAACACGACCCCGTTGTAGCCCTTGTCGAGGAGGTGCGGGGACTGGGGCGTCTCGACCACTTCCAGGGTGAGGCCCTCGACGCCCGAGCCGGTCAACTCCTGGACGTGGGTGGTCAGGCGGGGATCCCATTCGGGGCGTACGTCGAGCGGGAGGGGGCGTTCGAGGGTGACCTTGCGGCCGCGGACGTGCGCGATGCGGACGGGCCACTCGTAGGGGACGTACGACGTCAGTTTCGTCTTGTCGTCCCAGTAGTACGCCTCGGGGCCCGGACCGCCGCCCGCCATGTGCTCCAGGAGCGTGTGGCCGGTGTCGTCGGCGAGGCGGAGGAGGACGAGCGCGCCGGGCCGCAGCTTCTCGGCGTCCGCGACCGTCACCGTCCAGGAGCCCTGACGCGCGGGCGCGACCGTCGTCAGCGTCTCCCACTCGTCGCGCTTGTTGCCGGTCCAGCCCTCGAAGGGCCACGCCTTGGCCTTGATGGCGGTCGTCAGCGTCGCGAAGCGGTCCGCCGGACAGAGCCAGACGAGCCCGCCCGCCCAGGACCAGGACGACTTGTCGCCGCCGTAACGGGATCCGTAGACGCCGATCAGCTCGGTGAGGTTCTTGGTCGCGTACAGCTTCGTACGGTCGCTGCCTGCGCCGCGCAGCACGACGTTCGCATGCCCGATGCGGATCAGGTCGTCGATGCGGAAGGTGCCGGGCGGGATGAGAACCGTGCCACCGCCGGCCCTTCCGGCAGCAGCGATGGCACGGTTGATCGCGGGGGCGCAGTCCGTCGTGCCGTCGTCCGCCACGGCGCCGTAGTCGCGTACGTCGGCCACCACGGGGCGGCGAGGGAGGCGCGCCGCCCCGCCACCGCGGCCGGACCTGCCGATGTACGGGATCTGCGGGTGGGTGAAGGGGGTGCGGGTGAACTCGTGCCAGAGGGCCGGGACTTGTCCCTGTTGTGCACCTTGTACGGGTGATGCGGCGGCCGTCGTCGTTCCGCCGGTCACGGCGACGGCCGCCACGGCTGTGGCGCTGCCGAGCAGGCGCCGTCTGGTGATGCCCGAATGCCCGTTGCTCATCCCCGTACCCCCGCCCGTGCCCCTGCCCGTGCTCATACCCGTCCGCCTTCCATTGTCTTCCATGGATGTGAACGACGTTCAGATCTGCGTCGGCGGTGAGCATGCCACGGGGGCCGCAGGCAGGGAAGAGGGTGCGCAACGGCTAATCAGTAGCGGAGGGAGGTCAGTTGGCGGGACGCTGGGTCAGGTGAGTGAACGCGTCCAGATTGCGGGTCGACTCGCCGCGGGACACCCGCCAGGCGTACTCCTTGCGGATCGCGGAGGCGAAACCGAGCTCTAGGAGGGTGTTGAAAGAGCCGTCGGCAGCTTCCAGGACCGAGCCGAGGAGACGGTCGATCTCATCGGGCGCGACCGCGGCCAGCGGCAACTTGCCGACCAGATACACGTCCCCGAGGGAGTCGACCGCGTAACTGACCCCGTAGAGCTTGAGGTTGCGCTCCAGGAGCCAGCGGTGGACCGCCTCCCGGTTCTCGTCCGGGTGCCGGATCACGAACGCGTTCAGCGACAGCGAGTGCCTGCCGACGATCAGCGAGAGGGTCGTCGACAGCTTCCGGGTGCCGGGAAGCTTCACCACGTAGTTGCCGGGCTCGGGGCTTTCCCATTCGAGTTCGGCGTCCTTGAGGACCCCCTCGATGACCTGTGCAGCCTGCTGTACATCAGCCATGGTGGGAGCGTACGCGACGCCGATGAGCCTGCATCGCCGCCGTGTACACGTCCGCCGTCCCCGCGGCCGCGGTGTCCCAGCCGAAGCGCTCCGCATGGCACGCCGCGGCGGCACCCATCCGGGCGGACAGCCGCGCGTCGTCCGCGAAATCACGCAGCACGCGCGCGTAGTCGACGGGATCGTGCCCGGGGACGAGGAAGCCGGTCTCCTCGTGGCGCACCGCCACCGGCAGCCCGCCCACCTCGGCCGCGAGCACCGGCGTACCCGCCGCCTGCGCCTCGATGGCGACCAGCCCGAAGGACTCGCTGTACGAGGGCATGACCAGCACCGACGCCGCCCGGAACCAGTCCGCGAGCTGATC
Organism: Streptomyces albiflavescens; assembly: GCF_014645835.1. Lineage (GTDB taxonomy): Bacteria > Actinomycetota > Actinomycetes > Streptomycetales > Streptomycetaceae > Streptomyces > Streptomyces albiflavescens. Next base: position 96,477 of record NZ_BMMM01000004.1, on the reverse strand, counting down.
CTGGGCGCAGGGCGGCCGGAAGCGTACGACGTCGGCGACGCCGAGCCGCGCGGCGAGCTTCTGCAGCCCCTCGGGCTTGGCGAGACCGCTGCCGCTGGGACCGCCCACGACGGGCACGACGATGTTCCCGCGCAGCTCGGGGCGCTCGTCGAGCAGGACGGCGATGGCGCGCAGCAGCACGTCGGGGGCCTTCAGGGGCTGTATGCGGCCCGCGAAGAGGGGGATCAGGGCGTCCTGCGGAAGCCCGAGGCGGGCGCGGGCGGCGGCGCGGCCGTCGGCCGGGCGGAAGCGGTCCAGGTTCACGCCCGGATGGACGACGGCGACCTTGCCGGGGTCGGCCTCGTAGTGCCGTACGAGTTCGTCGGCCTCCTCCGCGGTGTTCGCGATGAGGCGGTCGGCGGCACGCACGATCTGGGTCTCGCCGATGACGCGGGCGGCCGGCTCGGGGTTGTCGCCCTCGGCGAGCGCCGCGTTCTTGACCTTGGCCATGGTGTGCATCGCGTGCACCAGGGGCGCGCCCCAGCGCTCGGCGGCGAGCCAGCCGACATGGCCGGAGAGCCAGTAGTGCGAGTGCACGAGGTCGTAGTAGCCGGGGCGATGGCCGGCCCAGGCCTGCATGACGCCGTGTGTGAAGGCGCACAGCTGGGCGGGCAGGTCCTCCTTGGCGAGTCCCTCGTAGGGACCCGCGTCGACGTGCCGGACGAGGACGCCGGGGGCGAGCTCGACGGTCGGCGGGAGGGCGGCCGTGGTGGCGCGCGTGAAGATCTCGACCTCGATGTTGATCGCGGCGAGGCGCTGGGCGAGTTCCACGATGTAGACGTTCATCCCGCCCGCGTCGCCCGTGCCGGGCTGGTGCAGCGGCGAAGTGTGCACGGAGAGCATCGCGACGCGACGGGGCCTGCGGTGCAGCCGGAGCCTTGCGGACGCCGCCGGGGAGCGTCGCCCGAGCCTGCTGACGTACTGGCTCACCTGGCGTTCCTCCTTGCTGCGGGCATGCGGGTCGGAGGACGCACTGCGCCCTCCGAGAGAGGGAACGCCGGAGGGTGCTGCTCCATTTCCTCTTTGCCGAATCATTACCGGTGCTCGCTCAACCGTTCGAGGGTGGGGGGCGTGGAGGCCGTACGGGGCGGGATGGGGTGGCGTGGGATTGTCTCCGCCCCCCATCTGGGTGCGGCAGCCCCCAGACAGGGGGCGGAGGGGGCGAGAAACCCCCGGCCTCGGCACCGACCTCGGCACCGGCACCGGGTGCCTCCCATGTGGACGCATACCCTCGTACGTATGACAGCCCGCGCAGCTTCCCGCCCCGTGGGAAACGTGACACGCGGGACCACCAACCCCAACCGCCTCTGCCGCATGGACCGCTGGATCGCGGCGACGCACGGCGCCGAACTCCGCCGCACCCCCACCCCCGTGGCGGTCGACCTCGGCTACGGCGCGGCCCCCTGGACGGCGGTGGAACTGCTGACACGGCTGCGCACCGCCGCCCCCCGCGCCCAGGTGGTGGGCGTCGAGATCGACCCGGCCAGGGTCGCCGCCGCCCGCCCGTACGAGCGCGAGGGTCTTATCTTCCGACACGGCGGCTTCGAGGTACCGGTACAGGGCAGCCCCGCCCTCATCCGCGCGGCCAACGTGCTGCGCCAGTACGACGAGGACCAGGTCGCCGAGGTCTGGCAGCGCCTGTGCGCACGCCTCGCACCGACGGGCCGAGGCTCCCGGGGCGGCCTGCTCGTCGAGGGCACCTGCGACGAGATCGGCCGCCGGCACGTATGGGTCGCCCTCGGCCCGGAGGGCCCCCGCACGGTCACCTTCGCCACCCGCCTCGGCTCCCTGGACCGCCCCTCCGACCTCGCCGAACGCCTGCCGAAGGCCCTCATCCACCGCAATGTCCCGGGCGAACCGGTGCACGCCTTCCTGCGCGACTTCGACCGCGCCTGGGCGGCCGCCGCGCCCTACGCCTCGTACGGCGCCCGGCAGCGCTGGATCCGGACGGTCCGCGACCTGACGGCCGACTGGCCGGTCACGGACGGCGTGACGCGCTGGCGGCAGGGCGAAGTCACGGTGCGCTGGGAGGCGTTGGCGCCGCGCGCGTGACCGCGGATCGCGGATCGCGGATCGCGGATCGCGGATCGCGGATCGCGGATCGCGGATCGCGGATCGCGGATCGCGGATCGCGGATCGCGATCGGCCGAAGTGGCCTGACCTGCGGGGAACGATCTCCGTGACTGGTTCGTCACACAGGCGGGGAGATCGCCTTGTGGAATCCGGGGTGTGGGAGGGGAGAGGGCGGGGAGTTGGGCCGACGGAGGGGAGTTCTTGCCCACCTCTGTCGCATTGCGCGTCGACATGGCACGATCCCCCAGGCGTCCGTAAGTTACTGACGGTAAATCAGTTTGGGGGCTGAGTAATGGGATCCGGCAAGCGGAGCCTGACCACGGCGGCCATGGCCCTGGCCTGCGCATGTGCCTGCGCGGTGCTCGCGACACCCCAAGTGGCGTACGCAAGCCCGACACCGACACCGACCCGGACTCCCACCGCGACACCAACGCCCGTGAGCAACAAGGACCTTGAAGCGGTCCGCAAGAAGCTGGACAAGCTCTACCACGAGGCGTCGGTGGCCACGGACGCGTACAACGCCGCCGAGGAGAAGGCCCAGAAGCAGTCCGCCGCGATCGTCGATCTGGCCCGCGAGATCGTCAAAGGCCAGGCGAAGCTGGACAAGTTGAAGGACCGCGCGGGCGCCGCCGCTCGAGCGCAGTACCGGGGTGGCGGGCTGCCGCCCGAGGCACAGCTGTGGCTGAGCGACGACCCGCAGGAGTTCCTGGACGGCGCGGGGCGCGTGCGACAGGGCGAGCACGCGACCAAGGGGCTGCTCGCCGAGATGACGCGCACACAGCAGGACTTGCGGCAGTACGCGAAGGACGCCTCCGCCCAGTGGAAGAAGCTGGAGGCCAACCGCAAGACCAAGGCCGAGGCCAAGAAGAAGATCAAGGAGCGGATCGCCGCCGCCGAGAAGCTGGAGTCCCAGCTGGAGAAGAAGGAGAGGGAGCGGCTGGCGAAGCTGGAGGAGGAGGCCGCCTACCAGGCGCAGACCACCTGGCTGAGCTCCGGCATCCTCGCGGAGATCAACGGCAAGGCGTCCGAGCAGGGCAAGAAGGCCGTGAAGTACGCGACCGGCCAGATCGGCAAGCCCTACGAGTGGGGAGCGGAGGGCCCGAAGTCGTACGACTGCTCGGGGCTGACCTCACAGGCCTGGGCGTCCGCCGGGCACGGCATTCCCCGCACCTCGCAGGAGCAGTGGAAGCAGCTCACCCACGTCGGCATCAGGGACATGCGCCCCGGCGATCTGGTCATCTACTTCGACGACGCCAGCCATGTCGGGATGTACATAGGAGACGGCGCGATCGTGCACGCGCCCCGGCCCGGGCGCACGGTGACGATCACGGGTGCGGGTTCGATGCCGATTCTGGGGGTTGTACGGCCGGACGCGTGACGCCTCAGGTGCGGCCGGCGGCGCACCCCGCGTGACCTGTCCCACGTGACCTGTCGCACGGTTGCCCTCCCCGCGCAACCCCAGGGACGTGACCTTCGTCATCCCGGGGGGAACCACATCCTGTCCAAATGCGGTACGGGATGCGGCATATGACGGTGGCCGTTTGCCGGACGTCGTGCCGCACACCATTCCGTTGCGGCACCGGCTGACGCTATGGTCCCCGTCGGTGGGTCGAGGACTTTCGACCCACCACGCCCTCGGGGGGAGGGAAGGAACCCAGACGATGCCCGTACCCGTACCGCGGCAGAGAGCGATCCCGGCCGTGGAAAGTGGTCAGGCTCAAGCCGTGTTCTCACCCGGCGGCCCATCCGGAGACTCGACCGGCGGCCCCGCCGGGGCAGTACCGGCGCCCCGCGCCTCGGCCCCTTTCGACAGCGCCACCAACCTGACCCTGCTGGTCATCGAGGACGACCCGGCGGGTTCGCTCAGCGTGCCCGAAATGCTCGACGCCGCCGGCAAGCCGATCCGCATCCGTACCGCCCGCAACCTCACCGAGGCCGAGCGGCTGCTGACCGACGACGTCCACTGCATCCTGCTCGACCTCGCGCTGCCCGCGCCCGGCCGGGCCACCGGCAGCGAGGAGGAGCTGGTCACGCTCAAGCACGTGCTGCGGCTCGCGCCCCGGCACGCCGTCCTCGCGCTCACCGCGTCCGGGGACGCCGAGCGCGGCGCGGAGGCGGTGCGCGTCGGCGCCCAGGACTACCTCTTCCGCGACGAGCTGGACGGCCGGCTGCTGAGCCGCGCGATCCGGTACGCGGTGGAGAGGAAACGTTCCGACAGGGCCGAGCGACGGCTCACCGAGTCGAAGCTGCGCGCCCAGGAGAACGCACGCCTGGAGCGCGGCCTGCTGCCGACCCCGCTCCTGGAGGGCTCCCCGCTGCGCTTCGCCGCGCGCTACCGCCCGGGCCGCTCCCGGGCGCTGCTCGGCGGCGACTTCTACGACACCGTCCGCACGCCCGACGGCACCGTGCACGCGATGATCGGCGACGTCTGCGGGCACGGGCCCGACGAGGCGGCGCTCGGCGTGGAGCTGCGCATCGCCTGGCGTGCGCTGACGTTCGCGGGACTGTGCGGCGACGAACTGCTCTCGACGCTCCAGCAGGTCCTGGAGCACGAGCGCGAGAGCGACGAGATCTTCGCGACGGTCTGCACGGTGGACATAGCACCGGACGGACGCCGCGCCGGGCTCTGCCTGGCGGGCCACCCGTCCCCGCTGATCGCCCGCCCGGGCCGCCCGGCCGAACTGCTGCCGTCCGACAACAACGGCCCCGCACTCGGTCTGCTGCCGCACGCCCGCTGGCCGCGCATGCAGGTGGATCTGGGCCCCGCCTGGAGCCTGATGCTGTACACCGACGGTCTGATCGAGGGCCACATCGGCGAGGGCAAGGAGCGGCTCGGCCAGGACGGCATGGTGGACATGGTCCGCCGCCAGCTCGCCCAGGGACTGGAGGGCGAGGAGCTGCTGCGCGCGGCGGTGAGCGAGGTGCGCGAGCTCAACGGCGGGGAGCTGGCGGACGACGTGGCGGTGCTGTTGCTGGACAGGACGCCGTAAGCGCCGTACGCGTCAGGCCTGTTGGCCTGGTCGGCCTTACCGTCCGCCGTTGTAGGGACCGTACGGGCCGTCGCTGCTGCTTCCGCCACGGCGGCCTCGGCCGCCGCCGGACACCTGACGGAGGGCGGGGCGGACGTCGACGAAGAAGACGATGGTGGCGATCAGGCCGGCGATCTGCAGGAAGAGCATCGGCACCAGGAGATTCACCGCCACCGTGATGCCGAGGATGATCAGCCAGAACATCTTGTTCTGCTTGTCGGCCGCGCGGTAGGCGTCCTCGCGGGCCACCGCGGCCATCACCAGTGCCACCACGGCGAGCACCAGCATGGCTGTGAAGATCAGCCACATGAGGCCGCCGAATGCCGTCATCAGCACAATGCCCACCGCCCGAGTCGAGTCGTCTCTACGGCCACCGTACCCGGAGAACGGGCCGGGAACTCTGAGAGTGCCCGGCCCGTCTCAGGAAGGCGCAGCGGCCTGGTTGCTGCTTGCGACGTACTGCCTGCGACCTACTTCGCGGGCGGAGTCGTCTTCTTGGCGGTGGTCTTGCGGGCCGGGGCCTTCTTGGCGACGGGCTTCTTCGCCTGAGCGGACGCGGCGGCCTCGACCGGCTTCCCCTCGTCCTTGACCTCGACCGGCTCGGCCTTCGGCTCGACGGCCGCGGCCAGCTCCTCGATCTCGTCGGCGGCCTCGCCGCGCCAGGTCTTCACGGTCTGCTCGCCATGCTCGGCGACCTTCTCGTACGTCTCCCGGGCCTTGACGGCGTACTCGGCGGCGACGCCGACACCGCGCAGGGCGAAGTCCTGAGCGGACTCACCGAGCTTCTTCAGGTCGGTGTCGAGGGTGCTGCCGAGCTTCTTGAGGTCGGCGTCGAGGGTGCTGATGAACTCCGTCACCTTGGCCTGGATGGTCTCCTGCGCCTCCTTGGCGCGGGCGGTGGCCTTCTCCTGGGCGGCGTTCGGGTCGAAGTTCTTGACGGTCTCGATGCGCGCGGGGGCCTCGGCGCGGATCTGCTCCACGATGCCGGGGACCTTCTTGGCCTGCTGGACGGCCAGGTCGGCGGTGCCGGCGAGGAAGTAGAGCGGGGTCGGGTCCGTGGCGGCCTTGCGGATGTCGTCGGTGATGGCCATGGCGATGGTCCTCCCGTATCGCTTTCAGCTGAGGGTTTTGGTGATCCGCGGTGTGACCGGCCGGTCTGCGGAGGTTCTGGCGGTGCTGGTGTTGGTCTTCAACTGGCGGTCTGCTGCGGATCGGCATCGCTGCCGTCGGCCGTGCGGGGGCCGCGGACGGCGGTGTCCTTCGGGTGCTCGGCATCCGGTATGTCCTGAGCCGTGCGCACGTCGGTGCCGTGCACCTCGGTGCCGTGAACGTCCTCGCCCGCCTGGGCGATCTCGAACCCGTTCTCCTTGCGGAAGGACTCGTAGATCTGGAGCAGCACCTGCTTCTGCCGCTCGTTCAGCGTGGGATCGGCGAGGATGACGGCACGCGTCTCCACCTCGTCCCGGTCCCGCTCGGCGTCGAGGATGCCGGCCCGCACGTACAGCGTCTCGGCGGAGATCCGCAGCGCCTTGGCGACCTGCTGGAGCACCTCCGCGCTCGGCTTGCGCAGCCCGCGCTCGATCTGGCTCAGATACGGATTGGACACCCCGGCGGCGTCGGCGAGCTGCCGCAGTGACAGCTGCGCGTTGCGCCGCTGTTCCCGCAGATACTCACCAAGATTGCCGACGTTGAGCGATGCCATGCCTCTACCTTGCCGCATCCCCGCTAACAATTGCAAGCACCTGCTTGCAAAAGTGCGCCACACCACGCGGTGGCCGCTCCCGGGCTGCCCGAGACGGTTCTGGGCACCTTCCGCAGTCGCTTCACCGAGCCGGCCAGTGTGCCGCGCGGCGCCTGTCGGTGCCGGACGGCGCACGCGACGGCCGGAATGGCGTGCTGGGTGGCGAGACAGGTGACCGGACCGGTCAGGATTCGAGAAGCGCGGGCCGCCGGGCCGCCCCTACCGTGAAATCGCCGACCGCGGCGATCGGGCTGCCGGTTTCCGGACGTCCCGCTCGTCCCCGAGCCGGACGGTCCCGACCGGACCGACGAACGAGCTGCCCCACGAGCCGATGGGCGGGACGACCGCCGGCCGGTCCGACGCCTTGGCGGGCGCACCACGTGGCAAGGGGCAAAAGCTCCACGGGCCGAGGAGAACCACACGTACGCTCGAAGCTGGTCGGATCGAGCCAGGCGACGCCGACGGAGACCGCGAAGGCGGCCCCGCCCAACAGATGGAGACACGATGAGCATGGCCCCGAGGACCGACACGCAGTCGCCTGCGCCGCACGTTGCCGACAGCCACGAGATGATCCGCGTGCACGGCGCGCGCGAGAACAACCTCAAGGACGTCAGCATCGAGATCCCCAAGCGCCGGCTGACGGTGTTCACCGGTGTCTCGGGCTCGGGCAAGAGCTCGCTGGTGTTCGACACCATCGCCGCGGAGTCGCAACGGCTGATCAACGAGACGTACAGCGCCTTCGTGCAGGGCTTCATGCCGACTCTGGCGCGGCCCGAGGTCGACGTCCTCGACGGGCTGACGACGGCGATCAGCGTCGACCAGCAGCGGATGGGCGGCGACCCCCGCTCCACGGTCGGCACCGCCACCGACGCCAACGCGATGCTCCGCATCCTCTTCAGCCGGCTCGGCACGCCGCACATCGGTCCGCCCAGCGCGTACGCCTTCAACGTTCCCTCGGTCCGGGCGAGCGGCGCGATCACAGTCGAGCGCGGCGTCAAGAAGGCCGTGAAAGCGACCTTCAACCGCACCGGCGGCATGTGCACGCGTTGCGAGGGCCGCGGCACGGTCTCCGACCTCGACCTCACCCAGCTCTACGACGACTCCAAGTCGCTCGCCGAGGGCGCGATCACCGTCCCCGGCTACACGGGGGGCGGTTGGAACTCCCGTCTCTACAGCGAGTCGGGATTCGTCGACCCGGACAAGCCGATCCGCAAGTACACCAAGCAGGAGCTGCACGACTTCCTCCACCGCGAGCCGACCAGGATGAAGATCGCGGGCATCAACATGACCTACGAGGGGCTGATCCCGCGGGTCCAGAAGTCGATGCTCTCCAAGGACAAGGAGGCGATGCAGCCGCACATCCGGGCATTCGTGGAGCGCGCGGTCACCTTCACCACCTGCCCCGAGTGCGACGGCACCCGGCTCAGCGAGGGAGCCCGGTCTTCGAAGATCAAGAAGATCAGCATCGCCGACGCATGCGCGATGCAGATCAGCGACCTGGCCGAATGGGTCCGGGGCCTCGACGAGCCGTCGGTGGCACCGTTGCTGACCGCGCTGCAGCAGAGCCTCGACTCGTTCGTGGAGATCGGCCTCGGCTACCTCGCGCTCGACCGGCCGTCGGGCACGCTCTCGGGCGGAGAGGCGCAGCGCGTCAAGATGATCCGCCACCTCGGCTCTTCGCTCACCGACGTCACCTATGTCTTCGACGAGCCCACCACGGGCCTGCACCCCCATGACATCCAGCGGATGAACGACCTGCTGCTGCGGCTGCGGGACAAGGGCAACACGGTGCTCGTCGTGGAGCACAAGCCGCAGACGATCGCGATCGCCGACCACGTCGTCGACCTCGGCCCCGGTGCCGGTACGGCGGGCGGCACGGTCTGCTTCGAAGGCACCGTCGAGGGGCTGCGGGCCGGGGACACCATCACCGGCCGCCATCTCGGCGACCGGGCGGCGCTCAAGGAGACGGCGCGGAAGCCCACCGGCACGCTGGAGATCCGCGGCGCCACCGCCCACAACCTCCAGGACGTCGACGTCGACATCCCGCTCGGGGTGCTCTGCGTCGTCACCGGCGTGGCGGGCTCCGGCAAGAGCTCGCTCGTCCACGGCTCGATCCCGGCCGGCGCGGGCGTGGTCTCGGTCGACCAGGGAGCCATCAGGGGCTCCCGGCGCAGCAACCCGGCGACGTACACCGGGCTGCTCGACCCGATCCGCAAGGCGTTCGCGAAGACCAACGGCGTCAAGCCGGCGCTGTTCAGCGCCAATTCCGAGGGCGCCTGCCCCACGTGCAACGGCGCGGGCGTCATCTACACCGACCTGGCGATGATGGCCGGCGTCGCCACCACCTGCGAGGACTGCGAGGGGAAGCGGTTCGACGCATCGGTGCTGGAGTACCACCTCGGCGGCCGCGACATCAGCGAGGTGCTCGCGATGTCGGTGACCGAGGCCGAGGAGTTCTTCGGCCCCGGCGAGGCGCACACGCCGGCCGCGCACCGCATCCTCGAGCGGCTCGCCGACGTCGGGCTCGGCTACCTCAGCATCGGTCAGCCGCTCACCACGCTGTCCGGCGGCGAGCGGCAGCGGCTCAAGCTGGCCACCCACATGGCCGAGAAGGGCGGCGTCTACGTCCTGGACGAGCCGACCGCCGGCCTGCACCTCGCCGACGTCGAGCATCTGCTCGGCCTGCTCGACGGGCTCGTCGACTCCGGCAAGTCGGTCATCGTCGTCGAGCACCACCCGGCGGTCATGGCGCACGCCGACTGGATCATCGACCTCGGCCCCGGCGCCGGCCACGACGGCGGCAAGATCGTCTTCGAGGGCGCACCCGCCGACCTCGTCGCCGCCCGCTCCACCCTCACCGGCGAGCACCTCGCTGCCTACGTCGGCACCTGACCGAGACGCCCTCATCGCTGTGGACGTGGATCTCGCCACGTCCATGCATGAGTTGGCCGGGGACTACCCGGGGGGCGGGACGGCGAGCGGGGCCGGCAGACCGATGAGGGGGATCCGGTCGTGGGCCCAAGGGCCCGTCGCCGTACGCCCGTCCACTCCTCCCGCCGGGAGCCACGAGCTGTTGCCGTGTGCCGTCCACTCCTCCCGCCGGGAGCCAAGAGCTGTTGCCGTGTGCCGTCGTCCACTCCCCCCGCCGGGAGCTAAGGCCTCTTGCCGTGTGCCGTCCACTCCTGCTTGAGCAGGCCGAACAGCACCCTGTCGTGCCACTCGTCCCCCACCCGCACACTCTCCCTCCGTCGGCCCTCCTCGATGAAGCCGGCCGCCCGGAAGGCGCGGAGGGCGCGCTCGTTGCCGCTCCAGGTGTCCAGCTCGACGCGGTGCAGACGGAGGGGGCCGAAGAGGTGGCCGAGGAGGAGGTGGAGAGCCTCGGAGCCGTAGCCGCCGCCCCAGTGGTCGCGTTCGCCGATGGTGATGCCGACTGTCGCGCAGCCGGTGAACGGGTCGAGGTCGCGGTAGTCGACCATGCCGATCGCGCGGCCGTCGGCCAGGTCCTCCACGGTCAACGTGGCCTGCACGCGCGGGTCGTCGCGCAGCCGGGACTCGTAGAAGTGGGCCACCGCCTCGCGGGTGACGGGACCGAAGAGCGGGTCGCCGCCGGTCGCCCAGTGCACCACCTCCGGGTCGTTGCGCCAGCGCACATGGGCGTCCAGGTCATCGGCGCGCAGCGCCCGCAGCCGTACCAACTCGCCTTCGATCATGGGGTGATCATATGAATCCCTGGGCCCACCCGGCCGCGGCCCGGGCGTGATCCGCAGGACGGGGTCCTGGGGCCTGTCGTCAACTTCCCGTCTGCCCCGCGGGCGACGACGGGAATGTGACGACAGGCCCTAGCCCACCCGCTCCACCAGGAAGTCCTCCCACGTCCGCTTGCCGATCTCGGCGCCGTCGAGCGTCAGGTTGTCGCCCGCGCGGTAGGCGCGCCCCGCCTTGCCGGGGATGCGGACCGGCATCGTCGGGCGGCGCTTGCCGCGGGCCTTGAGGTAGCCGCGGGCCAGGTCGCCGAGGCCGTAGACCTTGGGGCCGGCGAGGTCGGGCACCAGGCCGGCCGGGCCGCCGAGGGCGAGTTCCACGATGCGGGCCGCGACGTCGCGCGCGTCGACCGGCTGGAGGCGCAGGCCGCCCGGGACCGGGAAGACTGGCATCTTCGCCATCGTCCGCACCATGTTCAGCGTCAGTTCGTGGAATTGGGCCGCCCGCAGCGTCGTCCAGGGCACACCCGATTCGGCGATGGCCCGCTCGGCGTCCAGCTTGGACCTGAGCCAGGCCAGCGGGACCCGGTCCGCCCCGATGACCGAGATGTACACGAGGTGCCGTACGCCGGCGGACTTGGCCGCCCGCACCAGGTTCCGCGTCGCGATGTCGTCGCCCTTGGGGCCGCCCGCGAGGTGCAGGACGGTGCCGACCCCGGCCAGCGCGCCCTCCAGCCCCTCGCCCTCGAGCAGGTCGACCGCCACGTACTCGACGCCGTCGGCGGTCTCGCGGGCGTGCCGGCTCAGCACCCGTACGTCGCGGCCGGCCTCCCGCAGCAGCGGGACGACGAGGCTGCCGAGCGTGCCGGTACCGCCGGTGACCAGGATGGTCGACAGGGTGGACGTCATGACTACTCCCATGGTGGTGGGGACCGGACCTGCGAAATCCCTGTCCCCTCAGCGGGTTCTCGGTGTTCTACTGCTCTGACACCCCGCGAGGAAGGAATGTGACACGGTGGGCGAGAGTGCATGGCTGGCGGAGCGGTTCGAGGAGCACCGGACGCATCTGCGGGCGGTGGCCTACCGGATGCTCGGCTCGGCGAGCGAAGCCGATGACGCTCTCCAGGAAGCCTGGCTGCGGGCCCGCCGCGCCGACACCGACGACATCGAGAACCTCGCCGGGTGGCTGACCACGATCGTGGCGCGGGTGTGCCTGAACCTGTTGCGCACCCGCGAGCGGCAGCGCGAGGAACCCCTCGACGTACGCCTCACCGACCAGGCCGTGAGCCCGGAGGACGGCGGCGACCCCGAAGAGGAGGCGGTCCTCGCCGACTCGGTCGGTGTCGCGCTGCTGGTGGTCCTGGACACGCTCTCCCCGGCCGAGCGGCTCGCCTTCGTCCTGCACGACATGTTCACCGTGCCCTTCGACGAGATCGGCCCGATGCTCGATCGCTCCCCGGCCGCGGTACGGCAGCTCGCGAGCCGCGCCCGGCGCCGCGTCAAGGGCGCCTCCCCCCTGCCCGAGGCCGATCTCACCCGTCGGCGCCGGGTCGTCGAAGCCTTCCTGGCCGCCACCCGCGGCGGAAACCTCGACGCGCTGGTCGCCCTCCTCCACCCGGACGTCGTCCTGCACGCCGACAAGTCCGTCATCCCCACCCCCGAACCGGTCGTCGTCAGCGGCGCGATCACCGTCGCCAAGGGCGCGATGGCCGCCACCGGCCGCGCCCGCTTCACCGGCCTCGCCCTCCTCGACGGAACGGTCGGCCTGGCCATGGCCCCCCTCGGCCGCCTCCGTCTGGTCCTCACCTTCACCGTCACCGAAGACGACCGAATCACCGCGATCGACGTCATCGCCGACCCGGACCGCCTCGGCGAGCTGGACGTCGCCGCCCTGGATTCCTGAAAACATGCCCGAAATCGCTCGGGCTTGGAATACCGCATTGCATTGAGGCCGCCCCTGGCATTAGCGTTGCGCCCATGACTGCCGGGTCGGCCTTGTGCCGTGAGCGAGTTGGTTGCCCGGCCTCCGAGTGAGGCCGGGGCGGGGTAGAGCCCCGCCCGCACTTTCTTCGTACGCATTCGTCGTACGCATTCGTCGTACGCATTCTTCGTACGCCTTCTTCGCGCGCTTCTTGCGTACGGCCTGCGCGAACGCCTTCCGCGAACGCCTTCCGCGTACGGCGCCCTCGTACAACTTCCCTGCGCGCACCCCCTGTGCGAGACACCGCGCGCCCTCACGCACGGACATTCAGCACCGCGGCGCACCCTTGCGCACCTCATTCGCCCCGCGGCAATTCACCCTGCCCGAAAACACAAGAAAGCAGCGAATGCCCAACCCTTTCAATCAGCAGGTCATCGAAGAATTCCGCGCCAACAACGGACGCGTCGGCGGCTATTTCGAGGGAGCGCGACTGCTCCTGCTGACGACCACCGGGGCGCGCACGGGGACGCCGCACACGACCCCCGTCGGCTTCTACCCCGACGGCGGCGAGCGAGTGCTCGTCATCGCGTCGGCCGGTGGCGCGCCCCACCACCCCGACTGGTTCCACAACCTTCTCGCGAACCCCCGGCTGACTGTCGAGGACGGAGTCTTCACCTACGAGGCGGAGGCCGTCGTCCTCGAACGCGCCGAACGTGACGCCGTGTTCGCCCGCGCCGTGGAGGCCGACCCGGGCTGGGCGGAGTACCAGGCGAAGACGGATCGCGTGATCCCGGTCGTCGCCCTCCACCCGATCCCGCCGGCCGGCCCGCCGAACATCAACGCCGGCTCCATGGCCGAGGGCCTGAAGGTCGTCCACGACGCGTTCCGGCGTGAACTCGCCCTGATCCGTGAGGAGTTCAGGACCGCCGGCGCCACCGGTACCGCCGGCGCCTCCCTCGGTGCCCAGCTCCGCGTCAACTGCCTCACTCTCTGCCAGGGCCTCCACAACCACCACACCGGCGAGGAGCTCGGCATCTTCCCGCTCCTCGCCGACCGCCATCCCGCGCTCGCCCCGGCCCTGGACCGACTGCGCCAGGAGCACGAGCGGATCGCCGAGCTCCTCGAAGAGCTGCGCCGGGTCGTCGCCCAGGATCCGCGGCACACGGACCCCAGCCACGTACTCTCCCAGGTGGAGCGCCTCACCACCGAGCTCGAAGCCCATCTGACATACGAGGAAGAACAGTTGATCCCCCTCCTGACATCCCAGTGGACTTCCCCGGGAGTCCCGCGGTGATCGCTCTCGTCACGGGCGCCAACCGCGGCATCGGCCGCGAGGTCGCCCGGCAGCTGGCCGCCGCGGGCCACACCGTGCTCGTGACGGCCCGGTCCGCCGGGGCCGCAGAGGAGACGGCGCGAGATGTCGGCCCGAACGCACGCCCCCTCCGCCTGGACGTCACCTCCGAGGCCGACATCACCGCGGCCGCCCGGGACATCGACGCCCTCGACGTCCTGATCAACAACGCGGCGATCACGTACGACACCTGGCAGCGGGCGACCACCGCCGACCTGGGCGTCGTACGCGAGGCGGCCGAGACGAATCTGTACGGTCCCTGGCGGCTGACCCAGGCACTGCTCCCCTTGCTGCGCGCGAGCGCACACCCGCGTGTCGTGAACGTCTCCAGCGAGGCCGCGTCCCTGGCGAGCATGGGCGGCGGCACCCCCGCCTACTCGGTGACAAAGGCGGGGCTCAACGCGCTCACCCGCATGCTCGCCGCCGAACTGCGCGCCGACGGGGTCCTGGTGAACGCCGTCTGCCCGGGGTGGGTCGCCACCGACATGGGCGGACCCGGCGGCCGCCCGGTCGAGGAGGGTGCCGCGAGCGTCGTGTGGGCGGCCACCCTCCCGGACGACGGTCCCACCGGCGGTTTCTTCCGTGACGGCGCGCCCCTCCCCTGGTGACTCACCAAGGGAGGGGGCGCGCGTGCACCACGTCCAGCCGCGACACCGCCCGCGTCAGCACCACGTACAGGCGGTGCAGCCCCCGCGCCTCCGCCTCCGCGACGGCGGCCGGCTCGACGGCGACGACATGGTCGTACTCAAGTCCCTTGGCGAGCCCCGCGGGCACCACCGCGACACGTGCGCCCAGTTCGCCGGGGCCCTCCGTCGCGATTCCGGCGGCGCCGAGCGCCTCCCGCACGCGTACGGCGTCCCCGTCGGCGGCGATGACCCCGACGGAACCCTCGTGGGTGAGCGCGCCGCGCACGGCGTCGACGGTCGCGGACAGTACGTCGGACGTCGGATGGACCCTCAACTCACCGTCCCCGCGCAGGGACTGAGCGGGCGGCACCGCCACGTCCAGTCGTCCCAGCAGCCGGTTGGCGAGTTCGACGACGGCGCGCGGCACCCGGAAACCGGTCGTCAGCGGTACCACCGCGGCGTCCGGTTTTCCCAGGTGCCCGAGCAGCTCGCCCCACTCCCGCGCGGCCCACGGAGTCGTGCCCTGCGCGAGATCGCCGAGCACCGTCAGCGACCCGAACGCCGCCCGCCGCGCGATCGCCCGGCACTCCATCGGCGACAGATCCTGCGCCTCGTCGATGACCAGGTGGCCGTATCCCTCAGGGTGTTCGATGAGCCCGGCGACCTCGTCGAGGAGGACGAGATCGGCGGCCGACCACCGCGCCGACTTCCACGACCGCGGCGGCTTGACCCACAGGATCGCCTTCTGCTCGTCCGCGCCCAGGATGCCCTCGGCCGCCGCCGCCAGCGCATCGGCGTCGGTGAGGAGTCGAGCGACGAGCTCCTCCGGGCGCACCCGGGGCCACACCGCGTCGACGTACGCCCCGACCGGCCGGGCCCGGGAGATCTTCTGCAGCCATGCGTTCGTAGCCGTTTCGCCGCGCCGTTCGGCCTGCTCCTGCATATGGCGCACGACCCGCGTCCGCACGCGCTCGCGTCCGACGGCGTACGGGGGCTCCTCGGCCCGTACGCCGTCCACGATGCGACGGAGCGTGTCGAGCGGGACGCGCCAGCGGTACGAGCCGTCCGGCACGGCGAGGGAGTCGGCGGGACTGCCGATGTTCGCGTGGAGAGCCCGGCGCAACACCTCCGCCATCCGGGCGTCGTGCTTGACGACGGCGGCGCGCTCGTCGTCCTCCCCTCTCACCGGGTGCCGGGCGATCTCGTCCCCGACGGTCGACTGCCGCACGCCCGTCTCGCCCAGCGCCGGCAGAACCTCCGAGATGTACGAGAGGAAGGTGCGGTTGGGGCCGAGGATCAGCAGACCGCCGCGGCGGATGCGCTGCGGGTGCGTGTAGAGGAGGTACGCGGCCCGGTGCAGGCCGACGGCCGTCTTGCCGGTGCCTGGGGCGCCCTGCACACAGACCGAGAGCCCGAGATCACCTCGTACGAGATCGTCCTGTTCGGGCTGGATCGTGGCGGCGATGTCGCGCATGGGGCCGACGCGGGGGCGCTCGATCTCGCTCACGAGGATGCGACTGTCCGGCTCGTGACCTGTGCCGATGTACTCGTCCTCCAGGCCCGTGAGGTCAGTTGAATCGCCTTGGCTGCCGGGCGCCCAGCCGAAGCGGCGGCGGACGGCGACGCCCTGCGGGTCGCCGGCGCCCGCCTGGTAGAAGGCGCGCGAGACGGGGGCGCGCCAGTCGACGACGAGGGGTGGTGCGGAAGGATGTTCGGTGATCCGCAGCCGGCCGATGTGATAGCTCTGCCCGGCATGCCCGCCGGCCGCCCCGGCATCCCGTCCGAATTCCAGCTTGCCGAAGAACAAAGGGCCTCGGGGCAGCTCACGCAGCTCCTTCGCCTGGCTGCGCAGCCGGTATCCGAGCACTTCGGCGTCTGCACCGGAGGCGGAGACGTCTTCGCCGATGACGACCTGTTCCTCGGCACCGGCGACCATCGCGGCGAGGGCGGCGCGGCAGGTGTCGTGGTAGATGCGTTCGCGGGTGAGGGAGCGGTTGAGGGCAGGGTCGGGTGACGTCATGCCATCAAGGGTAACCGAGTTTCGTTACCGAGTTACATTTTTTACTTGGTAACGGCCAGTGAGCGGAGGTCATGCGTATCGCGGCAGGCCCGCCCCCAGCAGCGCGAACGCCTCCTCGGCCGCGGCGACGGCATCGGACCGCACCTGTTCGGCCCCCTCCCCCTCCGCGATCCGCCGCCAGTTCTCCTGCGCGAGGATGCGCTGCACGGCGACGATCTGCCCTGCGGCGAGCCGGGCGCCGAGGTCGCCGCCGAGCGCCTCGGCAAGGGCGGCCTCGGACCGCTCCAGATACCCGTACATCCGGCCCGCCAGCGAGGGCGTCCCGTAGAGCAGCCGTTGGAAGGCGAGGACTTCCGGGTGGTCGTTGAGCCCGGTGATGGGATCGCACCGCTCCAGCCCGTCGAGGAAGTGCCGCCGCAACGCCTCCACCGGAGAGGGGCCCCGGACGGCGACCCGCGCGGCCTCGTCCTCATGGTCGGCGAACCGGTACAGGACCAGGTCCTCCTTGGCCGGGAAGTACCGGAAGAGAGTCGGCTTGGAGATCTCGGCGGCGGCGGCGATCTCGGCGACGGACACGGCGTCGAACCCCTTCTCCAGGAAGAGTCCGATCGCGATGTCGGAGACGGCCTGGTACATCCGCTGCTTCTTGCGCTCGCGCAGTCCGATCTCACCCATGGCCATGAGCCTACGCACCGACCGGGCCGGCGCTTGACCTCAACCGGACTTGAGGTCGAAGACTGCACCGCATCGACCCCGCTTCCAAGGAGTTACCGATGCGAGCAGCACAGGTGAAAGCGTTCGGCGGCCCGGAGGTCCTGACACCCGTGGAGATTCCGGACCCGGTTCCGGGACCGGGCGAGGTGGTGATCGACGTCGCCTACGCGGACACGATCTTCGTGGAGACACAGGTGAGGGCGGGCTGGGGCCGGGACTTCTTCCCGGTGACGCCCCCGTACGTGCCCGGGGGCGGTGTGTCGGGCGTGGTCAGTGCACTCGGGGCCGATGCCCCCGCCGAGTGGCTCGGCCGCCGGGTCACGGCGTTCGTGACCGGCAGCTACGCGGAACGGGCACTCGCCCCGGCCTCGGCCCTGACCGCCGTGCCGGACTCCCTCGACCTGCTCCCGGCCGCGGCCCTGGTCCACGACGGCGTCACCGCCGCAGGCCTGCTCGAACTGACCGCCGTCGGCCCCACCGACCGCGTCCTCGTCCTCGGCGCCTCCGGAGGCATGGGCACGCTGCTGATCCAGCTGGCCCACGCGCGCGGGGCGCGGGTGGTCGGGGTGGCCCGAGGAGCCGCGAAACTGGCACTGGTGCGGGAACTGGGTGCGGACGCGGCGGTCGACGCCACGGACCCCGACTGGCCGCGGGCCGCCCGCCACGCGCTCGGCGGCTCCACCGAAGCCGCGGACGTCGTCCTGGACGGCGTGGGCGGCGAACTCGGCGCCGCCGCTTTCGCCCTGACGGCCGACGGCGGCCGCTTCTCGGCCCACGGCGCACCGTCGGGCGGCTTCTCCCCCGTCGACCCGGCCGAAGCCACCCGCCGGGGCATCAAGCTCTTCGGCATCGGAGACGTCCAGTTCGGCCCCGCCGACCTGCGCCGCTTCACGTCCGACGCGCTCAACGATGCGGCGGCGGGGCGCCTGCTGCCGGTGATCGGCGAGGTGTTTCCGCTGGAGCGGGCGGGGGAGGCGCATGGGGCCATCGAGGGGCGGGAGTTGCTGGGGAAGGTCGTGCTGAAGGTGTGAGCACGCCGTCCCACGTGCACGTGGGACGGCGGCACCCGCACGGCGCGCTCCCAGAGCCTCCCGGTCAGGTGGCGCCGTGGTCACCGCGCGGCAGCGCGCGGGCGAGATAGGGGTTCGCCGTCGGCCGGTCGGGCAGCCCCAACGACGTGGTGGCGGCTTCGAGGGTCGCCTTGTACGAGTCCACTGCCCTACTCACGTTGGGGGCGTTGAGGTCGGCGCCGCGGGCGAGCAGGCGGTCCAGATCCACGTAGGCGGAGCGGACGACTTCGATCCACCGGTAGACGCGCCAGTCCCGTTCCCAGTCCCTGGTGTACACGCCGGGGAGCTTGCTCGCCCAGCGCTCGAACATGCGGTCGCGGATCTCGGGCACGGTGGGCGTGAGGTGCATGTGCCGCACGAGGTCGTACAGCGGGTCGCCGACCATCGCCCTCTCCCAGTCGATGAGGGTGAGCGCGAACCGGTCCTCGCGGCGCACGAGGTTCCAGGGGTTCAGGTCGCCGTGCAGCAGGGCCGGCTGCCGTGAGGTCAGAGGGTGCCGGGAGAGTATCCGGTGAAGTTTCTCGGGGTCGGGCAGCCCCAGCTCGCGCGCCAGTTGGAGCGACTCCTCGGGCAGCCTCCGGACCAGGTCGACCAACTGTCCGATCAGCCAGTCGTAGAAGCAGAACTGGAGATCCGCGGCCATCGGATCCAGTTCCAGGTAGTCGAGTTCGGTCAGCGCGCAGAGCTGGTCCACGAGTGCGTCCGCCTCGTGCGGCAGAAGACCTTGCACCGGATGATTGGGCGGGCGGTCGCTGTCGTGCGACCCGACGTAGGTGTGGATGGCGAACGGCTCGCTGCGCCGCGGGCCCGTATGGAAGCTCTCGCCCACCGCCAGTACGCGCGGTGCCTGAACGGGGAGACCGGAGCGTTCGACGGCTCTGAGGACCGCGTGCTCGTTGAGGAAGCGGGACTCGGTGCAGCGGTCCGACGCGAGCCTGCGGCGTACGACGACCGGGAAGTCGATGTCCCGGACGTGCACGACCGAGTTGACGTGCGCGGTGCCCTTGAGCACTCGGTGCGCCGGGACCACCGCCTCGGCGATCAACGCGCCGAGCACCGCTGAATGGGGAAAGTCGGGGCGCTCGGGGATCCTGCGATCCGGTTCCCAGTTCAGGACCGGGACGGGCCGTGCGTCTCCTGCCCTGGCCCGGCCGCCGGCCTGCCAGCGCAGCAGGGTTCGCTCGATCTCGACCTCGTCGGGCACATGAGGGAGCCGGAGCGGTTCGGCGGCGGCTTCCAGCGCCCTGCGCACCGCCGCCGTCGCGGTGTCCAGGGCTGTCTGGTCGGGCGAACCGTCCAGCGTCTTCGCCGCGCGCATCACGTCGGGGAAGACGGACTGGGCCCGCTCGAAGTCGACGTAGTGGCGCAGGTCCTTGGTCAGTCCGTTCGCGGCCGCGGGGCACTCCTCGTCAACGCTGCACGCCCACGCGTCGATCACCTCTTCCCACTGGAAGTCCGGGTACCGCATGCGGACCAGGTGGGTGGCGAGATCGTGCAGGGGGTCGCCGTAGGTCGCGAGCTCCCAGTCGACGCAGACCAGCGGAGGGTTGCCGTCATAGGACACGATCACGTTGCCGCGGTGCAGGTCGGCGTGGAGCAGGCTGTACGGGCGGCGTGCCATGGCAGGGACCCGTCGGGCTACCTCGATCATGGCATCGCCGGATATACCCAGGGCCGCGAACAGCCCACCGAAGTCAGTCCAATTGGTCTGCCGAATCTGCCGTTCCGCAAGCATGGCCAGAGTCCGCAGGAAGCCCTGACTGTCCCGGGCGTTGCGTGGCCAGCAGTCGGGCAGCCGTGGCAGGGACTCCCTTCGCACCCGCGACATCCGCGCGAGCAGATCGGTCATCGCCTTGATCAGCACACCGTCGACCGGCTTGCCGTCCGGACAGATGCCGGCGAGCGGCACACCTTTCACGTAACTCTGGACGGCCGCGTCCCCCCGCTTGAACAGACACACCGGCGCATGAGGCAGCACACCCGCGATGGCACCGAGGAACTCCGCCTCGTCCTGCCAAGTCCTGATCACCACCGGCAGTGCCTCGGTCCGCCGTATCCGGACGGTCACCGGCGTGCCCGGCTCCAGCCCGACGAGCCGGGCCATGCGCTCCGTCAGCGGATACACATAGTTGCGGTTGTGGTGGCCCGCGCTCGCCTCCCCATTGCGCAGCGCCTCACGTATGAATGCGTCGTACGCGTCGCCGCCGTCGGAGTCCCCGAGTGAGATGCGTGGAAAAGGAGGTGCGCCCACTGGCCGCTCCTTTGTGAGCTATTCCGAAGTCCAGGAACAGAACCCAGGAACAACCTGGGTACCACAAACCACCGCCGCCCAGCGCACGTTACAGCGCGCGCTCCGTACCGATCTCTCTGTGCGTCTGATACCACCGCAGGAGCGACGCAGTGATACGACGCCTGCTCGGCACCCTCTCGATCCCCAGCGGTTCCGCCGCGGCGACCAGCACCTTCTGTATCTTTCCGGCCGCACGGGTGAGGAGAGTCCCGTCGGCCTCCGGCCCCGCGCCGAGCGACAGGGACATGCGGATGACATCCGTGAACACCGACTGCGCCCGCTTGTAGTCGAGCAGTCTGGGAAGGTCCTCCTCCCAGCCGACCGAGCTGCCGGGTACGACATCCTCGACGGCCTCGCGCCAGCCCTGTGTCATCCGGCGTTCCTGGTGCCTCGGGTACCGCATCAGGTAAAGGTGAGTGGCCAGGTCGTAGAGCGGATCCCCGACCATCGCCAACTCCCAGTCGATCGTCCAGAGCCGGCCCTCGGGATCGACGATGAAGTTCTCGCGATGCAGGTCGGCGTGCAGGAGGCAGAAGGGTCGTTCCGTCAGCCCCGACACCTGCTTTCTGAGCCGCTTGAAAGAGTCGCCGTCCACCCCGAGCGAACCGAACAGGCCCTCGAAAGTGGGCAGGTTCCTTTGGTAGACCCGCTCTTCGGTGAAGCAGATGAGCCGCTCCAAAAAGCCCGAGGTGTCGCCTTCGACGGCGCGGTCCTGGGGTTCGCACCTCCTCTCCACGGTCAGCACTTCAGGCCGCACGCCGACCAACTGCCGGAAGAGTTCCACGATTTGCCGGACGATGGAGAGAGGGATCGTACGCCCTGATCCGTACCGCGCCCCGAGCGTCTCTCCCTCGATGAACCGCTGAAGACCGACGGGCCCCGCCTGGATGATGTCGGGGATGCCCCGGATGTGTCCCTGCAGAGCGCGGAGCAACTGCTCCTCGGAGGCGAAGCAACGCCGGTCGAACCACAGCAGGGTGCTGCGCGGTTCGCGGCACTTCCAGCGGACCTGCCCGGCCTCCTCGGCCCCACCAGGAAGGGGAAAGACATACGTCTCATGGTGGTAGCCATGGAGTGGTCCTTCGACCACGCTCGCATTGCCACTCACCTCAACGGCTCGCTGCCGAGCCAAGGAAGCCGATTCGGGTGACATTGCCCGTTTCTCTCGCGTGAGACCGCACCAATGGTGGAAGAGGGGAGCACCGTACTCCCCCGTGGGTGGGCATCGTGCCAGAAGGGTTTCTTTCGATCACCTCCATCCCCTGCGTGAACGCGCCTCCGTCCCCTGTGTGAGCGTATGGACGCCCATTCGTGCGAAAGACTCCGCTGAGCAGCGTCAACGCGCCGGACATGCGCACAGCGCGGGCCCCCGTGGTCCACACTGTCCGGGTGACAGCGATGTGGTTCCTGTACGGCAGATCCCGTGGTCAGGAGCTGAGACGACTTCTGCGCGACGTGGACGCGGTGCTCATCGACTTCGACGGGCCGATTTGCGACCTGTTCGGCAAGAAGCCGACCGCGCACATCGCCGAGGAGATCAAGGTCATGGCGCGGCACGAATGGGGCCCGCTCGACCGGGAGGTCGAGGACTGCCACGACTCGCACGGAATCCTCCACCATCTCAGGGACATGCTCGACCGCGAGGCGTTGGAGTATCGCAGCCGAAGGCCTCTGGACCTGGCGAACACCATCGTCACGCGGCATGAGTCCGCCGCTGCGAATTCCGCCCCGCAGGCCCCGGACCTCGAGACGCTGCTGGACACACTGCTCGATCTCGGCAAGCGCCTGGTGATCGTGAGCAACAACGCCGATGACCCCATCTGGCAGTACCTCAAGCACGCGGGCCTGCAGTCGAAGTTCGAGGCGGTCTGCGGCCGTGATCCGGGCGAACCACGTCGGATGAAACCCGATCCCGACGTAGTGCTCCGCGCCCTGGAATGCCTGGATGGCCTGGATCCCTCACGCGCCCTGCTGGTGGGAGATCAGCTCACCGACCTCCGGGCGGCCAAGTCGGCGAGAGTCCGATTCCTCGGATACACGCGGGACAGGAAGCGCCGACAGCTGATGCGGCGAAACGGCGCGGACGGAGTGGTCTCATCACACGCTCCGGTCATCGCCGCGGCCCACGGGCTCCTGGGTGCCGACTACTCCGAGAGAAGAGTCCATACGGAGTTGAAGTAGGTCTGCATGCTGTCCACGAAGAAAGAGCCCGGGGACTCCGGGTCGGCGTCCCTCTCGTAATGCATGAGGTTGGCACCTATCCCTTCGACGTCGACGGCGGTCAGCTCCTCCCCGTCGTCCAGGAAGATCGGGCGCTCCACCACTTGGTACAGCCCGAACAGCGCCTCCGAACCGTTGAGCAGATAGAACTTGAAGTTCGGAACGACGGAGGTGTGACGGATCTCCAGGCTGACCTCCGGCACCAGTTTCTCGACCCTCAACGATTCGAGGACGTGCCGTAGTGAGGACGCGGACCGACGCGCGATGTCCCACACCCGCTCCACCGGGCGCCGGTCGGAAGGATCGTCCTTGGAGCGGGGAAAAGGCAGCTCGGCATCCTCGGAAGGCACCAGAATGCGTACGGCGACGCGCTGCGGTGCGCCGTGAGGCTCCGCGCGGATCCGCAACGCCTGCAACCGGACATGGGTGTCGAGGGATTCACCGGTCAGCGTGAAGACGTCCAGGCTGACCTCGGACCGGCCGAACGCCTTGCTGATGATCGGGCCGAGAGCCATGGGGCCAGGCTTCGCACCCTGCGGGACCGCTGGTTGAATCCGCTGGGTCTTGATCACGCGGGATCCACTGCCCTGCCGGGACTCGACCCAGCCCTCGCTCGCCAGTGTCCTCACCACACGCTGAACGGTGTCCCGGGACACCTCGAACTCCTCGGCGAGGAGTCGCTGCGCCGGCAGGGAGCTCCCGAGCGGATAGTCCCCGTTGACCATGCGGTTGCGCAGATCATCCAGGACACGCCGGAACTCCTTGCCACCTCCTTCACCGCTCCGCTCTTCGCCCACATGCCGACCGTACCGCTTGCGACCGACAAGCAAACCAATTTCAGTCACATCGCAAGCTCATCTTGACTGGTAGTTAAGGGATCAACCCGGCCGGGAAAACCAATTTCAAGTCAACCAGTCCAATTGGACTGGTAGTTGATCGCTTCCGTGAAGCGGACGGGGTGGGGGACATGGTCATCTTCCAACTGGTGGGTGCAGCCGTCGAGTTCGGAACCGCGCAACTGGTGCAGTCGGAGCTCGGGTTCGCGGGTCTGGTCCTGCTGACCCTGGCGCTGGTGGGCATACGGGCGGGGCATCCACGGCTGGCCGGATGGGCGGCGTTCCTCTTTCTCCTGCTCACCCTGCAGCTTCAGAGCTGACCCCGAAGCACCCGCAGAACCGGCTCCAGTGACCCCACCACATGCTTGGCTCCCACGTCCCTCAGTTGCTTCTCCTTGCCCTCGTTACGCGCGTAGCCGAGGAACGGAACTCCGGCCCGTTCGGCGGCGAGAAAGTCCGAAGGGGCGTCGCCGATCATGAGAGACGCCGACGGGGCGGCACCCAGGGCGTTCAGGGCGCGGTTGAGGCAGTGCGGGTCCGGCTTGAGGTGGTGCAGGTTGCGGGTGCGGCCGTAGATGTTGGGCGCGAAGCATTCGGTGAGACCTCGGCGCGCGAGGTAACGGGCGGCGGTGAGCGGGGAGTTGTTGGTCGTCACCGCCAGCCGGACACCTACGGCACTCCAGGTCCGTATCAGTGGATCCGCGAACGCGGTGGGCATGGCCCAAGGCACCGCCTTGAGTTCCTGCTGGGTGAGCCGCTCCTCCAGCTCGGTCACCAGATCGCTGTGCGGATGACCCCGGTTGACCGCGTAGAGAACCACCATCGGGTCGGGGTGGCCGCGTTCCTCCTCGGTCAGGAGCCCGCGCAGCCCCTGCCGCTCGAGCCACTCCACCAGAGCCCCCGCCACATCCTCCGCGGCGTGCCCCGCGAACAACCGGCAGATCGGCCCATCGAAGTCGAAGAGCACGAAGCGGGCGCTGGTGATCACTTCCCGTAGGTTCTCTGTCGCTGTCGCCACCGATTCAGTCTGCGTCATGTCAGAAGTCACTAGGAGAGTGTCAGGTCCGTGGTGATGGTTTCCCAGAGGGCGTCGAACCACTTCTGGGATTCCTCCACAAACGCCGCGTCCCGTTGGCCGGCTCGCTTCTCGAAGGAGAACAGGAGGGATGCCGAGCCCAGTGCGTCGTACATGTCCAGGACGCCGCTGTCCGAGTTCTCCTCGCGCCTGGTGATCATGTAGTAGGCAATCAGCGCCTCCGACTCGTTGAGCAGATACAGCTTCACGGGTGGAGTGAACGGCAGGGCGCGGAAGGTCACGCGGACGTCGATGCCGTGGGAGGAGCGCAGGGCCTGGAGGTTGTGGCGCAGGACGACCACCTGGGCGTTTCGCTGGTCCAGCCAGCGCTTGTGGACCAGGTCGTCCTCTCCGCGTCCCTCCACCGGAACGGGGAAGGCCAGGTTGATGTCCCGGGAGGGCAGCAGAATCCGCACGTCGATCGACTCCGGACAGATCCTGCCCTCGTGGATCAGGCGGACGGGCTCCCCGAGGGCCACCATCAGGGTCTCCGCGGTGAGGCTGGCGGCGTCCACACGGACATGCGGCACGGAGAACGCCTCGGTGAGGCGAGGCGCCAGCCCCACCATCGTCGGCTGGGGTTCGTCCCGCGCGGCGGGAACATCGGCGATCCTCGGCGGGCTGCCCTTGCTGACATTGCTGAGGAGACCGTCGTCCTGGAGTGCCCGCAGGGCTTGACGGACCGTGCCGCGCTCGACGCCGAACTCCTCCGCCAACTCGGCCTGGGTGGGCAGGCGGTCGCCCGCCCTGAGGTCGCCGACGCGGATGCGCTCCCGCAGGATGTCGGCGATCTCCTGGGGCGAGGTCCTTCTGCTGCCGTTCACTGCCACGTTCTCCTGGGTCACGACCAAACGCTACAACTCTGGTCCATCTATGGGGAGTTGCCTGAAAGTTGTTTATGAGTAGTAGCCAAGTGGGGACAACTTAAACAGAGTTGGTTACCAACTTGGCCAAGTTGGCGGAAGTTTTGCCTCCCCTCCCGGCCGGCCTCCCACCGGTCTCCCTTGAAGCAGGACTTGAAAGCAGGAGGAACCACCATGCCCGCCATAGCCCTCCTCTCCGCCGTCTTCGTCGTCGGCTTCGAGCAGCTCGTCCAATGGCACTACGGCCCGATCGGCATCGCCGGGCTGCTGCTGCTCAGCATCGGGATCAAGGCGAAGAATCCTACGTGCAGCTCCATCGGGGCGGTCATGCTCGCCCTGATGGTCGCCGGACCCGCCCTGTGAGCTGGGAAGTCTCCCGTCCGAGAAGCCACTGCACGGCCCAGGAGGCCATCAGTTCGTGAGCAGCAGCTCCGAGCTGATGGTCTCCCACAGTGCGTTGAACCACAGGTGGGACTGCTCCACGAACGTCGTGTCCCGCAGCCCGGCACCCTGGACAAAGGGGAAGAGCATGGACTGCGTGCCCTGGACGTCGTACATCTCCAGATGCACATCGTCGATCTCCTCCTCGCGCTTGGCGAGGGTGTAGTAGGCGAAGAGGGCCTCGGCGCCGTTGAGCAGATACAGCTTCACGGGTGGCGTGAAGGGGAGCGCGCGGAAGATGACGTTCACATCGATGCCGTGCGTGGACCGCAGAGCCAGCAGGTTGTGGCGCAGCACCTGGGCCTGGGCGTTGCGGTTGGCCAGCCAGCTGCGCTGGAGGCGGCCGTCGACGGAAGAGTCGACAGGGGCCGGGAAGGCAAGGTCGATATCACTGCTCGGCAGCAGCAGGCGGACGTCCACCCTGGCCGGTTTTATGCGCCCGGCGTGAATCTGACGGAGGGGCTCGCCGATGGCAAGCGTCAGCGAGATCGACGTCAGACACAGCGCGTCTATCTCCACATGAGGGGCCGCGAAGGCGGCCGCTATCCGCGCGCCGAGGGCCACCGTGGTGGGCTGTGGCGGAGCTTCGGGGCCGGTCAGAGACCTGTCCGGGTGGTCCGCGACGGTCGCGGGACTCCCCTTGGACACATTGACGAGCAGATGCTCCGACTGCAGGATCCGCAGCGCCTGGCGCACGGCGCCGCGCTCGACGCCGAACTCGTCCGCCAGCTTGGCCTGCGTGGGCATGCGCTGGCCTGCTCGCAGCTGACCGGACCTGATCCGGCTGCGCAGCTCGTCGGCCACCTCGCGGTGTGACCACTGTGGCCGTGGTGACCTGCTCCGCCCATTGACGGCGGCGTGTTCCGGCTCCACGACCAAACACTACAACTTCCCGCCATCTTTGGGCAGTTACCTGATAGGTGGTTATGAGTCGACCCAACGCGGAGATAAGTACCAGTGAGTTGGTCACCAACTTGCGCAACATGGTCAATCTTCCCGAGGGTTGGCCGCCGGAGTCGCACCTGTCAGCCAGGTGGACCAGGTGGACGGTCCTCAGCGGGGGTCCGCCTCCCCGTCCCGAAGGAGGGACCGTCATGCCGCTCATCGCCCTCGCCGTCGCCGCCCTCGCCATCGGATTCGAGCAGATCATCCAGTGGAAGTACGGGCCGATGGGCATCATCGCGTTCGTCGCGCTGTCCATCGGCCTCAAGGCCAGGAACTCCGTGATCAGCGGCATCGGAGCGGTGATCCTCGTGATGCTGCTCGCCCAGTCCGGCTGACCGGGCGCCACCGTCCGGCAGTCCGGCTGACCGGGCTCCCTTCCGGAGGGGAGCCGGGAGCTCGGTCAGTTCGCACCACCGCACAGCACAGCCACAACTGAATGCACGGCCACAACCGAATGCGCAGCCACAACTGAAGAGCTACGGATAACGGACCAGCGGTCATCACCCGCACGGAAGGAGTACCGGTCAGCCGAGATCAGAAGGTGTCCGGGCACCACGGTCGCCTGGACGTGCGGAGCAGGGCGTCGGCAACGGAGGCGGCGCCCTCTCGTTCTTCCCGCACCCGCCCCAGCGCCGCGAGCCGCACAGCCGACTCGTCGCCCAGCCACAACGCCGCCAAATCGCTGACGTCCAGGGTGAGTTCGGCCCTCTGCGTGGTCGGCGCGCAGTCCGCTCCGGCGGGCCCCGCGTCCAGCCGGTAGCGCCCGGCGGACAGCCCGTCCCGATCGGCGACCTCCAGCACCAGGGTCCCGGTCCCCGCGTATGTACGCGCCTCCAGAGCCCGTACGACATCCAGGATCCGCACCCACAGCCAGTCCGACTGCGTGGTGATGTGGGCGGCGCGCGGGTCCGGCAGGACGTGCGGCAGCAGGTCGTCCGGGGCCCGCCAGCCTGTCTTGACCCTGGTGATCCAGTCGATCGAGCAGAGGTACTGCCACAGGGCGCGTTCGGCCTCCGGCGTCACCGCGATCAGCCAGTTCACCTCCGCCGTGTTCAGGGGCTGCTTGGCGTCGCCCCAGTTGTCGTCCGACTCGTACGAGACCAGGCCCTCGACCTCGCCGGCCGCCGAGCGGTACACGGCGTAGAACGGCTCCGTCCACGGCACGCGGTCCAGGCGCAGCACGCCGGTGTTGATCTGCCACCAGCGGTCGGTGCGGCTGACCGCGCCGGGCTGGGCGCGCCTGAACCGCTCGTGCAGCTCGGGGCCGATCCTGCGGACGTCCTCGGCGTCCACGAGATCTATTCGACCGCCGGCGGGCGGGCCCGACCAGCGGGGGTCCAGGCCCGCGCGCGGTACGTCGACGGTCCACTGGGTGGTGCAGGTGGCGGGGCCGAAGCCGTACCGTCCGTAGATCGGGTATTCGGCGGCGATCAGCGTCGCCACGACATCGCCCCGTGCTTTCGCCGCCGCGAGGTCGGCCGCCATCATGCGGGTGAGGAGGCCGCGGCGGCGATGGGTGGCGGTGACGGTGACGTTCGTGATGGCGTTCGCGGGGACGGGGGTGCCGCCCACCGCGGTGAGCTCTTGCGGGAACGACCGAAAGGTCGCGACGATGGGGGTCCCCCCGCTCGAGCGAAGCCGCGAGTGGGGGAGGTCGCCGTCGAAGGCGCCGAGCGTGCGCTCGGGCACGAGGTACGAGCTCCGGTCCGCGAGCTCTCGCTCCGACACTTCCGGCGACCGCAGGAAGCCCGCGTTCAGCGCGCGGATCCAGTCCCGGGTTTCGGGCTCCGTGATCGGGCGTACGTCGATGGTGTCGCGGGGGGTCATGACGCCACGCTAGGTGTACGACGGTGGGGGTGTCGTGGGGTTTTTCGCCCCCTCCGCCCCTGCCCTCACCCAAGCTCCAGGCTTCGTTGAGCAGGGGGACCCCACCGCACCTGGGGCTGTGCCCCGGACCCCGCCAGGTGGTTCTTCGACCGCGGACCGGTGGGGCTGACCGCGCGGTTCCCCGCGCCCCCGGAGGGGCTCAGAACGCCGCCCGGACCTCCCCGACCTCCCGTCCCCCGCCCAGCAGCGGCGCCCGCCCGATCCGCGACACCACGGGGGCATCCACGCCCAGCAGGCTCAGCCCGCGGGCGAGGACAGGGCCCAGCGCCCGGCCTCCGCCGTCGTCGATCTTGAAGGCGAGGGCGCGCCCGTCCGGGAGGGCGATCGCCTGGACGGCCTCCGCGCCCATCTTGGAGAGGGCGCCCGGGATCTCGCGCATGAGCCAGGTGTCGGGGCGACGGGTGCCGGCGACGTACTCGGGGTGGGAGCGCATGGCGTCGGCGACGCGGCGTTCGGCGGAGCCGGGAGCGGCGAGGACGAAGGAGCGGAAGGCGCGGGCGAGGCCGGTGAGGGTGATGGCCATGAGGGGCGCCCCGCAGCCATCGGTGCCGACCGCGGCGACGGGCTCCCCGGCGGCCTCCTCGACCACGGAGTGGATCAGCCGCTGGAGCGGGTGCTCGGGGTCGAGGTACGACTCCGTCGGCCAGCCCCGCAGCGCGCACACCGCGAGCATCGCCGTGTGCTTGCCGGAGCAGTTCATGGTGACCCGGTCGCGGACGGAGCCCGCGGCGAGATACGTCTCGGCCTCGGCCGGGTCCAGCGGCAGATCCGGCGGGCACTGCAACTGCCCGGCCGACAGCCCGTGCTCGTCCAGCATCTTGTGGACGAGATCGCGGTGGAAGATCTCCCCGGAGTGGCTCGCGGCGGTGAGGGCGAGGCGCTCTCCGGCCAGGTCGAGGCCCGCGCGCAGCACACCCGCCGCCTGCATGGGCTTGTTCGACGAGCGCGGGAAGACCGGCGCCGTCACCTCGCCGAGCGCCAGCTCGACCGACCCGTCCGCGGCCAGCAGCACCAGGCTGCCGCGATGGCGTCCCTCGACGAAGCCGGAACGTATGACCTCTGCCAGGACAGGCGATATGGCGGGCACGGACATCAGGGGTGGCCTTCCGAGGTGGGTGACCCACCCCGGAAGGGGCCCGGGATCGCCGGGGCCGCCGCGTCACATGAGCAGGTCGTCTACTTGTGCTTCGCCTTCACGGTACCTGCGGGCGATCTCGGCGCTGCAATCGTCGGCCGTGCGCTGCAGCTGCTGGCGTCGCCGGGAGACCTGCTGCTCGTACCGGACGAGCCGGCCCATCCCGGCGCCCAACTCCTCGTCCGTACGGGCATCCAGGTCGGACAGCTCCACCTCCGCGAGCATGTTCGCGGCCAGTGCCCGGTACTCCTCGCCGTGCGGTGTGCCCACTGTCACATGGCGGGCCGACGAGCGGTGCCGGGCGGGCGCGTCCGTCAAGATCTCCGAGAGCCGTTCCACGACCGACCGCTGGCCGGGGCCGACGACCGACAGCTGCCCCGGTGCCGGGGAAGGCGCCGGCCGCTCGCCGCGGCGCGCCAGCTCCGCCCGCAGGATGTCGATGCGTCCCTGGAGCAGCCGCCGCACATAGCTGAGGTCGGCCTCGTCCCGCTGGGCGTCCCGGCGCAGTGCCCGCAGCTCGGGCAGCCGGAGCACCGCGAGGTGGTGCGGGGGCGGGTCGGCCGACAGCGGGCTGTCGGTGCGCTGCGTGGGCGGGCGGGCCGTCATCCCGCCCGTCCGTTCCACCCGTAGGCTCATACGGGTCAATGACACGGTTCCGGGCGGCTGCCCGCTACTCGGTGTGCTCATGTGCCTCTACCGTCCCCTCGACCGGCGCGGTCCACCCCACGGTTGCACCGCAACACACCGCATCGTGCCACCCCAAGTGGCCGCTATGTGACCGAGTGCCCCCGATAAGCCCCAGATGGGGGGTTAGTGACCCCGGAAATCACGCGAAGAGCCCGTGCGGCGCCCCACTGGCGCCGCACGGCATGATGGTCCGCATGCGTGCGGTGGTGCAGAGGGTGGACGGCGCGAGCGTCGTCGTGGACGGCGAGACGGTCGGCGAGATCAGCGGTGAGGGGTTGTGCGTGCTGGTCGGGGTCACGCACGACGACACCAAGGAGAAAGCGGGCCAACTCGCCCGCAAACTCTGGTCCATTCGCATGCTCGCCGACGAGAAGTCCTGCTCCGACATCGACGCGCCGCTGCTCGTGATCAGCCAGTTCACCCTGTACGGCGACGCGCGCAAGGGCCGCCGCCCCACCTGGAACGCCGCCGCCCCCGGCGATGTGGCCGAGCCTCTCGTCGACGAGGTCGTCGCCCAACTTCGCGCTCTGGGAGCGACGGTGGCGACGGGGCGCTTCGGGGCGCAGATGCGGGTGTCCTTGACGAACGACGGGCCCTTCACGGTGCTGCTGGAGATGTGAGGCGCCCGGCGCGGCGGCCGGGCCCGGGGGCGGCGCCCCCGGCACGACCCACCCGCGGCCGCGTTCGCTACGGCTCGACGACGACCTCCTGTGCCGCCGCCGTCGTGTCGGCCACCAGCGCCGCGTCCACCGGCACGTTGCGCTTCACGAGTGCCAGGGCGATCGGGCCCAGCTCGTGATGGCGTACGGAGGTGGTGATGAAGCCGATCTTCCGGCCGTCGGGGCCATCGTCCGCGAGGCGGAGTTCGGTGCCGTGCGGAGGCAGATGGACCTCGCTGCCGTCGAGGTGGAGGAAGACGAGGCGGCGCGGGGGCTTGCCCAGGTTCTGGACGCGGGCGACGGTCTCCTGGCCGCGGTAGCAGCCCTTCTGGAGGTGCACCGCGCTGCCGATCCAGCCCAGCTCGTGCGGGATGGTGCGGTGGTCGGTCTCGAAGCCGAGGCGCGGGCGGTGATGCTCGACGCGCAGGGCCTCGTAGGCCAGAAGTCCGGCCGCGGGACCGTTCTTGTGGGCGTACGACTCCAGGTCCGTACGCGGGAGGAAGAGGTCACGCCCGTACGACATCTCGCGTACGACGACGCCCTCCGGCACCTCGGCGATGGAACCGGCCGGGAGGTGCACGACCGCGAAGTCGGCCGTCCGGTCGGCGACTTCGACCCGGTAGAAGAACTTCATCGACTCCAGGTAGGCGATCAGCGCCTCCTGGGTGCCGGGTTCCGCGTGCATCCACACCGTCTCGCCGTCGTCGACGAGATACAGCGCGTGCTCGATGTGGCCGTGCGCGGAGAGGATCAGCGCCTCGGTGGCGCGGCCGGCCGGGAGGTCCGAGACGTGCTGGGTGAGCAGCAGGTGCAGCCAGCTGAGCCGGTCCTCACCGGTGACGGTGACGACACCGCGGTGGGAGAGGTCCACGAAGCCGGTGCCGTCGGCGAGGGCACGCTGCTCGCGAAACAGATCGCCGTAATGGGCGGCGACGGCTTCGTCCACGCCCTCGGCGGGAACGGCGCCGGGCAGGGACAATAGAGGGCTCTTCATATCCACACAGCCTACGACCCGGTAGCCGCCGATTTTATTTCTCAAGCCCGGCTTCCTGGCCGGACACCACATCTCGGCCACGCGATCCCTGCTCCTCGGCCGCGCGTCCCTGCTTGTCGGCCGGCCCGGCCCTACTTCTTTGCCGCGCAGTCCTTGCAGCGGCCGAAGATCGCGAAGTGCTTCATGTCCGTGTCGAAGCCGAAGGTCTCACGAAGCT
This sequence comes from Streptomyces albiflavescens, assembly GCF_014645835.1. Lineage (GTDB taxonomy): Bacteria > Actinomycetota > Actinomycetes > Streptomycetales > Streptomycetaceae > Streptomyces > Streptomyces albiflavescens. The sequence goes on along the minus strand of NZ_BMMM01000004.1, from coordinate 63,943 downwards.
TCGCCCTGAACTCGGCGGCGACCGAGACATCGGCCTCGATGACGTTCGTGCAGTCGCGGCACACCAGGTGGATGTGGTGGTGCCGGTCGGCCAGGTGGTACGTCGGCGCGCCGTGCCCCAGGTGGGCGTGCGAGACCAGGCCGAGCTCCTCCAGGAGCTCCAGGGTCCGGTAGACGGTGGAAATGTTGACCCCCGACGCCGTCTTCCTCACCTCGATGAGGATGTCGTCGGGGGTCGCGTGCTCCAGGGTGTCCACGGCTTCCAGGACAAGCTGGCGCTGCGGCGTCAGCCGGTAGCCGCGCTGCCTCAGGTCGCTCTTCCAGTCGGTGCTCACCACACCTGGAAGTCTAGGACCATTCCAGGTGCTGCCGAGCTGATGAACTGCTCGAGGAAGTGGAAGACCTACTTGAAGAACGCGATGCCGTCGTCCGGCATGTCGTCGGGGAGGGCCTTGGCCCAGCGCTCGACGTCCTCCGGGGTGACGACCTTCTTCAGGTGCGCGGACATGTAGGGGCGCAGCTCGACCTCGGGGGTCTGCTTCTCGCCGACCCACATGAGGTCGCTCTTCACATACCCGTAGAGGCGCTTGCCGCCGCTGTACGGACCCGAGGCCGCCGTGCGCGCGACCGCGTCCGTGACCAGGTCGATCTGCGGCTTCTTGTCGGCCAGCTCGCCGTACCAGATCTCGACGACACCGTCGTCGCGGGTCATGACGACCTCGACCTTGCGGTTGCCGTCGACGCGCCAGAAGCCGGACTCGGTCTCCAGCGGCCTGACCTTGTTCCCGTCCGCGTCGAGCACCCAGGTGTGCGAGTGGTACTCCAGGAAGTCCCGCCCGTCGTGGGTGAAGGTGACCTCCTGCCCGAAGTTGCACTTCTCGGCGCCGGGGAAGTCGTGGACGCCCGCACCGGCCCAGTTGCCGAGCAGGAAGGCGAGGGGAACCAGGTCCTTGTGGAGGTCGGACGGGATCTCGATCATGAGCTCGGAAATTCCTTGATGGGGGTCAGCGCTGGCCCTGGTACAGCTTCTTCACGGTCAGCCCGGCGAAGGCGAGCACGCCGACGCAGACCAGGACCAGCAGGGTTTCGAAGGCGATCTCCACGGGTGCTCCTCGGATGAGCGGGGGTTGCGGTGTACACAAGAGCCGGACCCCACTCTAGTCGGATGGGGCCCGGCCCTCTCTTTCAGGTGCACCTTGGCGGGCTCAGCCGAGCAGCTGGCTCTCCAGGATCACTGTCTGCTGGAACGGGACGGCCTGCGTGGTGCCCTTCCGCGACTGGACGATCAGGGCGAGGGTGTCTCCCGCCGAGAGGTACGCCTGCCGAACCTGCTCGGCGCCGTACGGCTTGCTCTCCACGTACGAGAAACGCGTGACCTCGTCGACCGCGGCGCGTTCGGGGAACTTCTCGTCCCGTTCGGTCAGCGCGGCTCCGCGTACCGCGTACTGCGGCGAGTCGTAGTTCGCCAGCTCGGTGGTGATCAGATCGTCCGCGACGGCCGCGGTCTCGAACTGCAGCAGGTAGATCCGTGTGTGCGTACCGTCCTCGGTGGTCCAGCCGCGCGCGGCGATGTGCCGCAGACCGTCGTCGGTCAGCAGCTGCCCGACCGTGTCCCGGTCCGACTTCTCGGCGTACTCCGCCAGGAAGGTCTTGCTCTCCAGCCAGCCGTCCTCGCCGCGCAGCGCCGCGTCGGCCTTCGCCCCCTTGGGGGCGGGGAGGACCAGCTTGCGCAGGTCGGCGTAGTGGGTGCCGGCCTTGTTCGAGTCGGCCATCGGTCCCGGGCTGCCCGAGGGCAGCGGCGGCTTGGTGATCGTCGGGTAGTCCCAGCGCCCGTCCGACTCCGTCGCCAGACCGGGTACGTCGGTGCGCTCCATCCGCGTGATGCCGTACGCGGCCGACGTGCCGACCGCGCCGAAGACCACCACGGCAGCGGTCCAGCGCAGCACCGCGCGCAGGACTCGGCGGTCCTTCTTGACGGGCGGAGTCGGCTCGGCGGCCAGGAGCGGCGGGGCCGCCTCGGGCATCGGTGGCACCGGGGGCGGCACGGCCTGCTGCGGCTCCATCGGTGGTGTCGTCTGCTCGGTCATACCGCCTCCCCCGGCTCGGTGATGCGGTCGAGCTGCTCACGCAGGAGCGACGCGACCCCCTTGGTGTTCAGTGGCTTGGCCGCCTCCGCGGTGACGCTGACCAGCACGTCGCCCTCGTAGGCGGAGCAGACCATCATGTCGAGCTTCTCCTCCTTGTCCTTGGGCGGAAGGAAGCACTTGGCGTTCTTGTGGCCCTCGATCTTCGGCCCGCTGCGGAAGATCGACAGGGCGTCGAAGAACTCGTTCTGGAAGGTCGACATGTTCCGGACCGCCGTCTTGTCCTCCATCTGCATCAGCTCGATGCTCACGGTGAAGGCCCTCTCGGCGTAGGCCGTGGAGTCGCTCGCGTTCGCCGTACTCAGGTAGCTGCGCATCACCATGCCCTTGGTGTGCTGCTTGTCGATCTCCTTCTCCAGCCGCCGCCGCTGGGAGCGGGGCAGATCGCTGATCGACTCCTTGCGCAGGGCCGCGGCCTCGCCCCCGCTGAGCGCGGCGTCGGAGCCGAACTCGGCGATGTCCGGGCCCCGGCTCCAGCCCTCGCCCTCGCCCTCGTACGGCACGAGCATGGCGGCGAGCCCCGAGGTCGCCTTCGCCTTCTTGGCGTCCTCCTTCGTGGCCTTCGGGAACTTCCAGACGGGCGCGCCCGCGTCCCGGTCGGCGTCCTGGACGGTCACGACGGTGTAGCCGGCGCCACCGATGACGGCACCGACGAGCAGGACGGAACCGGCGATGGCGGCGATGCGCCCGCGACGGACACGCTTCTTGGGAGCCGCATCGGACGCGGACTCCGGTGCGGAATCCACGGGCTCCAGGGAATCCACGGGCTGTACGGGCTCCACAGCCGGTATGGGCTCCACGGCCTGCGCGGGCTGCGCGGTCTGTGTGGGCTGTGCGGCCTGCGCGGGCTGTGTGGGCTCCACCGGCTCCGGTGTTGTCGATTGCTCGGTGGTCACAGCCGCTCCATCTGCCGCTTGGCCAGGTCCATGATCGTCGCCTTGGCGATCGGCTTGGTGCTGTTCACCCAGATCTCCACGGCGATGTCACCGCGTCGGGCCTGCGCCTCGGCCTCGTACATCGGCAGATAGCCGGCCTCCGTGTGGGGCTTGGTGTGGACGTACGCCACGCCGTCGCCCGTGCCGGGGATGTCCCAGTTACGGGTGCCGTCCTCGTTGCCCGCCCAGTAGTGGCCGTCGTCGGCCGCTTCGGCCGCGCCGAGGTTCTCCTGCTGCCGGTACTGGACGAGCCGGATCTCGACGCTGTACGTGCTGCCGACGCGCCATCCGGTGACGGCCGCACGACGGAACTCGTCGCCGACCAGATCCCTGAAAGCGCCGGCCGGCTTCGTGAACGACTCCGAGTACTCGCCGATGTCCATCCAGCCGTCGTCGCTCAACCAGTCGGCCTCCCGCGTCCCCTTCGGCCGCTTGAGCAGCAGCTTGCGCAGGTCGCCGTCGGTCTTCACCCGGCGGTCCTGCGCGACCGACAGGGGCTCGGGGCCCGCGCCCTTGGCCTGCGCGACCACCGGCTGCGACAACGACGGCAGCTTGGTGGGCTCGCGGTCGGCCTGGACGAGATAACCGGCGCAGGTACCGGCGACGAGCCCGAGCACGGCGGCGGTGGCGATCAGCAGGGTCGTACGCCCGCGTCGGCGTACGCGCACTTCAGGTACTTCAGAGACTTCAGGCACTACTTGAGGTACTGCAGACACGTCGGGCGCTGCTTCAGATGCTTCAGGCACTGGCGGTACTTCCGGTACTCCAGACGCTTCAGACACTCGAGGTACTCCAGGTGCCTCGGGTCTTTCGGGCCCTTCAGGTGCTTCAGGTGTTTCCGAGACTTCCAAGACGTCCCCCCACGGAACGTGAAGCGCGGATTCCGTATCCGCGCGCACAGGAGACCCATGGACGGCGCATGAAGTTGCACAGGAGTTCATTACGATTCGGACTACCATTCGGCCATGGCGAAAAAGCTCGTGATCAAGGTGACGGCGGGGGCCGATGCTCCGGAGCGCTGCTCACAGGCGTTCACCGTCGCGGCGGTGGCCGTGGCCAGTGGTGTCGACGTCTCCCTCTGGCTGACCGGCGAGTCCTCGTGGTTCGCGCTGCCGGGCCGCGCCGCCGAGTTCGAGCTTCCGCACGCGGCGCCGCTGCCCGACCTGATCGACTCGATCCTGGCGGCCGGGCGCGTCACCCTGTGCACACAGTGCGCGGCCCGGCGCGAGATCACGGAGAAGGACGTCCTGGAGGGCGTACGCATCGCGGGCGCGCAGGTGTTCGTGCAGGAGGCGATGGGGGACGAGACGCAGGCACTCGTCTACTGAGCCACCCGGCCGCCCGTCTCAGGCACTCGTCCACCGAGTTGCCCGGCCGCCCCTCCGATGAGTCGTCTCGCGCTCGTCTACTGAGTCGTCTGGCGCGTGTGACGCCTCAGACGCTTCGGATGCTTCTCATGCGTGTGCACCCACAGGCAGAACGGATGCCCCGCCGGGTCCAGGAAGACGCGTACATGCTCCTGGGGCTGGTGCTCGGCGAGCCTGGCCCCCTCGGAGAGGGCATGGGCCGTCTCCTCGGCCAGGTCGTCGACCTCGATGTCCAGGTGCATCATCATCCGCTGGTCGCCGGGGCCCGCGGGCCACACGGGCGGCGTGTAGAGCCGCTCGGTCTCGAAGGCGAGCGCGATGCCGCCGTACGGCGGGCCGATGAGCACCCAGTCCGGCTCCTTCGCCCGCACCACATACCCGAGCAACCGCATGTAGAAGTCGGCCAGCGCATGCGCGTCGGGCGCGTCGAACACCACGGTGGACAATCTCGTACGCGACATATGCGCCTTTCTCCCGCTGCCGCCATGCCGTCTGCTGCGCCCGCCGCCCGCTACGGGCGCCGCTTCTTGCCGTCCAGCTCGTCCCACCACTCGTCGGACTTGGGGTCACCGGACGGGTCGTCCCACCACCGGTCCTCCGGCCCGCGCCGATTGGCCACCACCGCGGCCAGCGGCGGAATGACCATGGCCACCACACACATCCCGACAGCCACGGGAATCGACCAGAGCCGCACCACTGCCCAGGCCATGACGAAGAGTCCGATGCACGTCCCCATCATGGCGAAGTACACGTGACGCCGTCGTGCGTACATACACCCAGCGTAGGCCTGCGGAAGCCGTCGGCGCACGGGTGCGAAGGCCCGTCTCGCACACGCGGGCAAGCCGAAGGGCCGCACCCCTGTCCGGTAAGCGTCCAACCCCCGGGGGTGCGGCCCTTCAGCCGTTCAGGTGACTGCCGTCAAAAACGGCGGTCGGCTGTTCAGACGGCGATCGCGACCTCGGCGAGGCCGCCCGTCTGGGCGACGACCGTGCGGTCGGCGGTGCCGCCGGGCACCAGGGCCCGCACGGTCCACGTGCCCTCGGCCGCGTAGAAGCGGAACTGTCCGGTGGCCGAGGTCGGAACCTCGGCGGTGAACTCGCCGGTCGAGTCCAGGAGGCGGACGTAACCCGTGACCGGCTCGCCGTCGCGGGTCACCTGCCCCTGGATCGTGGTCTCACCGGGCTTGATCGTCGAGGCGTCGGGGCCGCCGGCCTTCGCTCCACACATATTTCGATTCCGTCCTTCAGGCCTTGAGGGTTACTTGTTGGCGCCGAGCTCGATCGGGACGCCGACCAGGGAGCCGTACTCGGTCCAGGAGCCGTCGTAGTTCTTGACGTTCTCCACACCGAGCAGCTCGTGCAGCACGAACCAGGTGAGCGCGGAACGCTCACCGATACGGCAGTACGCGATGGTGTCCGTGGCGAGGTCGACCTGCTCCGCGGCGTAGAGCTCCTTGAGCTCGTCGTCCGACTTGAAGGTGCCGTCGTCGTTGGCGTTCTTCGACCACGGGATGTTGCGGGCGGTCGGGATGTGGCCCGGACGCTGCGACTGCTCCTGCGGCAGGTGGGCCGGGGCGAGCAGCTTGCCGCTGAACTCGTCGGGCGAACGCACGTCGACCAGGTTCTGCGAGCCGATCGCGGCGACGACGTCGTCACGGAAGGCGCGGATCGCCGTGTTCTGGGCCTTGGCCTGGTACTCGGTCGCGGCGCGCTCGGGCACCTGCGAGCCGTCGACCAGGTCGCGGGAGTCGAGCTCCCACTTCTTGCGGCCGCCGTCGAGGAGCTTCACGTTCTCGTGGCCGTAGAGCTTGAAGTACCAGTAGGCGTACGAGGCGAACCAGTTGTTGTTGCCGCCGTAGAGGACGACGAGGGTGTCGTTGCCGATGCCCTTCGACGAGAGGAGCTCCTCGAAGCCCTCCTGGTCGATGAAGTCACGGCGGACCGGGTCCTGGAGGTCCTTGGTCCAGTCGATCCGGATGGCGTTCTTGATGTGGTTCTTCTCGTACGCGGACGTGTCCTCGTCGACCTCGACGATGGCCACGTTCGGGTCGTCCAGGTGGTCCTGGACCCAGTCGGCGTCTACCAGGACGTCGCTGCGGCTCATGCTCGTTCTCCTCCGGGGCAGTTGCGGCGGGGCGGTGCGTTAGAGAGGGGTGCGCGGTCATGCCGGTAACGGCTGTGTGGCGCAGGGGTGGCCCCGACAAGAGACATCCAGGGGCCCGGCTCGCGGAAGTTCGAACGCTTCCGCTCAGAAGGTGCGACAGAGCATGGCGGCGACGCGGCACAGGTCTACTGCCCGCCGCTTCGTGAGATCCGCCTGTCGCTTCATGCGTCCGATCGTAGGGACGGACAGGCGGGCATGTCACCGGTGTGTCGGATGCTGAGACGCGATCGTCCGTGATGTGGGATGCGCTGCGCGTCGAGGCCGCGCCCGCCTTGTTTCCGGGCCGCTGTTTCCGTCGTCACGCCGACAGCGCATCTGCGGTACGGACGAGGTCGTCTCGCCCTTCGGACAACGGGCTCTCCACGGGCCCCGGCCCGCGCCGAGGCCTACCCGACCAGCTTGACGTCCGAACCCTTCACCGAGATGTCGACGCCGCTCTTTGCCGCCTCGACCTTGTCGAGCTGGATGCCGCCGGGCAGTTCGTCGATCTTCTGCTGGAAGTCGGTGATCGCGCGGATCCGGCCCTCGGCGAGCTCGACACCCAGCTTGGGCAGGGAGTCGGCGTGCACCTTCACCGTGTCCCCCGAGACGCTGACGGAGCTGAGCACGGAGACCGGCTGGGGCAGCTTGGTGCCGAGGACGGTGGCCTCGACCGTGACCTTGATCTTGCCGTTGCCGCCGTCGGAGAGGCCGATCACCCGCGCGGTGACACCGGAGGCGACCTGGGTGGGCTCGGCCTTGGCGGCCTTCAGCAGCTCGTCGTACGCGATGGACGCGGTGCCGGTGGCGCTGTCGGCGGTGGCGGAGCTGTAGTCGCCGTTGAAGACGACGCCGTGCATCTCGGCGCTGAGGTGGTCGATGCGGATCGTGGCGGCGGCGGCGCTCGTGCCGCCCGTCGAGGCTTCGTAGTTCTTGATGCCGATCTTCACGTCGTCGAGCTCGCCGCCGGCGACCTGGGTGAGGAAGGGGAAGCCCTCGATGGACACGTCGGGGGTGCCGGCCAGCCCCTCGGTGCTCTTGATCCGGTCCGCCGCCTTGTCCTCCGCGAACCCGACCGCCACCCGGTCCGCGATCACGAACAGGCCGCCCAGGATGACGACGACGATCAAGGTTATTCGCAGTGCGCGCATGCTCGGTGTTTCCCCCACCTCGGCAGACCCGGTCTCAACGACCGAGTGGCCGTCGATCGCGAGCCTAACCCCGAAGGGCCCCCGTGTCGGGGGCCCTTCGAGGTGCTTGTCGATCAGCTGTGACGAACCGCTCGGCTAGCCGAGCGCGCGGCCCAGCAGGTAGACCGCCGGGGCCGCGGCGGCCAGGGGAAGGGCCACGCCCGCGGTGAAGTGGACGAAACGGGACGGGTAGTCGTAGCTCGCGACCCGGTGGCCGACCAGCGCGCAGACGCCCGCGCCGAGGCCGAGGAAGGCGCCCCGCGGCCCCAGATCGGTCATCCCGCCGACGGCGACACCGGCGCCCGCGGCGGCCAGCAGCGCGACCACCACGGAGGCCGCCGTGGGCAGCGGCAGCGCACGGGCGAGGATCGCCACGGCGACGGCGGCCGCTCCCACCGTGACGGCGTCCGGCTCCGCGGCGAGGTGCCCGGCGGCGACGATCGCCAGCGCCGCCGAGGCGACGGTCGCCATCAGGCCGTACATCCGGGTGTCCGGGTCGGCGTGGCTGCGCAGTTGCAGGACGAGGGTCAGCAGGACCCATACGCCGAGGGTGCCGAGGATCGCGGCGGGCCCGTTCTCCCGGCCGGTCGCGAGCAGCGCCACGTCCGCGGTCACCGCGCCCAGGAACGCCAGCGCGATGCCCTGCCGGGCGGGCCACATCCCGTTCAGCCGGAACCATCCGGCCGCCGTGACGGCCTGCAGCAGCACGAGGGGTACGACGAGCGCGTACTCCCCGATCGCGGCCGCACCGGACAGCAGCAGCCCCAGCCCAGCCGTGAGCGCGGCCGGCTGCATCCCGGGCTCGATGATCGGCGACCGCCCCTCGGCACGGGCACGCTGGGCGTCGGTGACGCGGGTGTTGCCGGTGACGGTGGGGGGCCCGTACTCGGGGGCGGGCTCGGCAACGGGACCGGGCGCGCCCTGGGGGCTGCCCGCGCTGTGGGCAGTCGGCCCTCCCCCGGCATCCGAACGCCCCGGGGGGACCCCCGGGTGGGACGGGTGGGCGAAGCCACCGCTGTCGGGCGTCATGTAGGCGGAGGGCTCGTACCCGGGCGTCCACTCCGGCGCCGGCGCCTCCGGCGGCAGGGGCTGGGCGTAAGTGCCGTAGGCAGGCGGCTCGGCGTACGCCTGCGGAGGCAGATACGCCGTCTCCGCCGCGGAGACCGGCGTCTGCGCCTGCGTCTCCCAGGTCTGCCCCTCCCACTGCTGGGTGTACTGCTGCCACTCGGGCTGCTGCGCGGCCTGCTGGGGCTGCTGGGGCTGCTGATACGGGTCGTACCCCTCGTACGGCGGCTCGTACGGGGACTCGTACGGCTGGTTGCTCATCGTCTCGCTCACCCTCCTGCGAACGGCGGGAGCACCTCGACCGTGCCGCCCTCGGCCAGCCGTACCGTCTCATGCCCGCGGGTCCCCACGGGGTCACCGTCGATGAGGAACGAGCATCGCCGCAGGACGCGGACGAGTTCGCCGGGGTGTCGCTCGCGGGCCGCGTCGAGCGCCTCGGCGAGCGTGCTCGCCTCGTACGGCTCCTCGGCGACGCCTGCCGCGGCCTTGGCGGCGGCCCAGTAACGCACCGTGCCCTTTGCCATCTCGTTCCTCAATCAGTGGATACGCGATCCCAGCGGATCGCGTACAGCAGTGGATCCGGACCGCGTACACCGGTGGATCCTGTGAACACCGTCAGGCTAGCCCGCGTGCGCGGCGACCCAGTCCCCGATCCGGGCGAGCAGCTCGTCCTCGGCCGCGTTCTCGGCGTGGCCCATGCCGTGCTCCAGCCACAGCTCGGCGTGATCCCCGGAGGCCTCGGCCAGCATCCGCGGGTGGTCCACCGGGAAATAGCCGTCCTGGTCGCCGTGGACGATCAGCAGCGGGGTGGGCGCGATGAGGGGGACCGACTCGACGGGGGAGGCGGGCACCGGGTCCCACTCGCGGTGGTGGATCCGGGTCCGCAGCCCGTAGCGGCCCACGGCCCGCCCCACCGGACGGGTTACCAGCCAGTGCACGCGCCGCATAGGGGCCGTACCCCGGTAATACCAACGGGCCGGAGCGCTCACCGAAACCACCGCGTCCACATGCGCTTCCGTGCGCCCCGCGTGCTCCGAACCGGCCGCTCGGTGCAGTGCCGCGTGCCGCAGCACCACCGAGCCGCCCATCGAGAACCCGACGGTGGCGACCCGCGCGTGCCCGAGCTCCCGCGCCCACGCCACCGCGGCCGCCAGGTCGTGCACCTCCCGGTCGCCGACCGTCGAGCGGCCGCCGGAGGCGCCGTGACCACGGAAGGAGAAGGTGACCACCGCCGCGTTCCGCCCGAGGACACCCGCCGCGCGGCGCACGTGCGGGCGGCCCAGGTCGCCCGTGAAACCGTGCGCGACAACGATCGCGAGGTCGCCGGAAGGCCGTGTTCCAGGGTCGTACGCGGCATCGATGGACACCCCGTCGACCGTGCGCAGAAGCCTCCGCAACGGAGTGTGCGCTGCTGTCTCAAGGTGTGGACTACTGGAAGATCGCGTCACATGACCTGCCGTACCTGAGCTCATGTGGGCTATTCTGCTGGGCAGAGGACTCGGGCAGCGAAGCCCCCGGGTCCTTTTGTGCTTTCGGAAGCGTTGTATACGAAGCGGGAAACCGCGGGTATACGAGGCCTCGAACACAGGGCGGATCCCAGGGGCGCGGGAGCCGCTCGTACCGAGCAGTGCCGCAAACGTCCTCGCAGGGACCGAGGAGGAACCAGACGTTATGGGCGAGCGAACCGTGCACGAACGTAGGACGACCCAGGCAGGTGGGGCGCGATGAGTTCTCTGCTGCTCCTGACCAATGCCCTTCAGCCGTCGACGGAGGTGCTTCCCGCTCTCGGCCTGCTCCTGCACAACGTGCGAGTGGCTCCGGCGGAAGGCCCCGCCCTCGTCGACACCCCGGGTGCCGACGTCATCCTGATCGACGGGCGGCGGGATCTCCCGCAGGTCCGCAGCCTGTGCCAGCTGCTGCGGTCCACGGGCCCCGGCTGTCCCCTCATCCTCGTCGTCACCGAAGGCGGTCTCGCCGCCGTCACCGCCGACTGGGGCATCGACGACGTACTCCTGGACACCGCCGGTCCGGCGGAGGTCGAGGCCCGGCTGCGGCTCGCCATGGGCCGCCAGCAGATCGTCAACGACGATTCCCCCATGGAGATCCGCAACGGCGACCTCTCCGTGGACGAGGCGACGTACAGCGCCAAGCTCAAGGGCCGGGTCCTCGACCTGACCTTCAAGGAGTTCGAGCTCCTCAAGTACCTCGCGCAGCACCCGGGCCGCGTCTTCACCCGCGCCCAGCTGCTCCAGGAGGTCTGGGGCTACGACTACTTCGGTGGCACGCGGACGGTCGACGTGCACGTACGACGACTGCGCGCGAAGCTCGGACCCGAGCACGAGTCGCTGATCGGTACCGTGCGGAACGTCGGTTATCGATTCGTTACTCCTGAGAAGGTGGACCGCGCCGCGGAGGGGGCGAGGGCCAAGGCGGCCCAGCCAAAGCCGGATGAGGCGGACGAGACGGCGCACTTGGATGCCACGGCCGCTTCCGAGGTCACGGCGGAGGCGTAGGAAGCCTCCCGTACGCCCTGCCCAGAGGCGGTCCATCCGCGTAGACTCCGCGCGTGGCCAAGGTGACTAGGGATGATGTGGCGCGGCTGGCGGGTACTTCCACCGCCGTCGTCAGCTATGTCATCAACAACGGACCGAGGCCGGTTGCCCCGGCCACGCGCGAGCGCGTTCTCGCCGCGATCAAGGAGCTGGGGTACCGGCCCGACCGGGTCGCTCAGGCCATGGCGTCGCGGCGGACCGAGCTCATAGGCCTGATCATCCCGGACGCGCGCCAGCCGTTCTTCGGCGAGATGGCGCACGCGGTCGAACAGGCCGCCGCCGAGCGCGGAAAAATGGTGCTCGTCGGCAACACCGACTACATCGCCGAGCGCGAGGTCCACTATCTGCGGGCCTTCCTCGGCATGCGGGTCTCCGGGCTGATCCTGGTCAGCCACGCGCTGAACGATCACGCCGCCGCGGAGATCGACGCCTGGGACGCCCGGGTCGTGCTCCTGCACGAGCGGCCCGAGGCCATCGACGACGTCGCGGTCGTCACGGACGACCTCGGCGGCGCCCAGCTCGCCGTCCGCCACCTCCTCGAGCACGGCCACGAGTACGTCGCCTGTCTCGGCGGCACCGCGGAGACGCCCGCCGTCGGCGACCCGGTCTCCGACCACGTCGAGGGCTGGCGGCGCGCGATGCAGGAGGCCGGGATCTCCACGGAGGGCCGCCTCTTCGAGGCGCCGTACAACCGCTACGACGCGTATCAGGTCGCCCTGGGCCTGCTCGCCGGGCCGGATCGGCCGCCGGCGATCTTCTGCTCCACGGACGACCAGGCGATCGGTCTGCTGCGGGCCGCGCGCGAGCTGCGCATCGACGTGCCCGGGGAGCTGGCCGTCGCCGGCTTCGACGACGTCAAGGAAGCCGCGCTGACGGACCCGCCTCTGACAACGATCGCATCGGACCGGTCCGCCATGGCGCACGCCGCGGTCGACCTCGTGCTCGATGACGGGTTGCGGGTCGCCGGTTCCCGGCGTGAGCGCCTGAAGCTCTTCCCGTCGCGGTTGGTCGTGCGGCGCTCATGCGGCTGTGAGTAGACCCGCGGGTCCTTTGCGGCCGGCCGCGCCCACGCGGCGGAGCCGCATATGACAGAGCCCCGCGCCCCTTGAGGCGCGGGGCTTTTGCGATCTAGAACAGCAGGTTGTACTGGTTGAAGCCCGTGCCCAGGCTCTTCCGTGAGCCGAAGAGGCTGCTGGACGCCTTGTTCGTGCCCGGGTAGAGCCAGAGCGTGCCGCCGGAGTCGCGGGTGATGACATCGGCGATGCCGTCGCCCGTCACGTCGCCGTTGGAGACGTACGAGGTGAAGTTCCAGTACGTACGCGCCTGGATCCGCGTCGACCAGGGGGTGTGCTCCTGCTGGGTGCCCCGGTAGAGGTACAGGACGCCGGAGCTGTTGCGGACCAGCAGGTCGGCGCGGCCGTCACCGGACAGGTCGCCGTGGCCGAAGATCCTGACGTTCTTCCAGGCCTTGTCGACGACCTTGACGCGGCCGTAGAACTGACCGTTGCCCTTGCCCGGGTAGAGGTAGACCGAGCCGTCGGAGTCCACCGCGACGAGGTCGGGGCGGGCGTCACCGGTCATGTCGCCGGGGATGGCGTACGACTTGTAGCCGCCCCACACCGAGCTGATCTGCATCCACTCGAACTCGCCGCTGGAGTGGTTCAGGTAGCTGCGGTACAGCTTGCCGTCGCCCTTGTCGCGGACGATCAGGTCCTGGTAGAAGTCCCGGTCCAGGTCCGCCTGCAGGCCCCAGCTGATGCCCTGCCAGCCGGTGCCCTGGAAGGCGCGCTGCGCGAGCGAGGTGCCCTTGCTGTCCTGCTCGAACAGGCCGCCGGAGGGCGTACGGGCCAGGATGTCGGCCTTGCCGTCGAAGGACAGGTCGGTGTCGTCGATGCGCGGCTGGGCCGCCCAGGTGTACGAGGACACCTTGGTGAAGACCGGGTAGGCGCCCTTGGCCGTGCAGCCCGAGACGCCCCACGAGACGATGCCGACGACCTTGCCGCCGACGATCACCGGACCGCCTGAGTCACCGTTGCAGGGGCTCTTGGTGCCCTCGTCGGTGCCGGTGGCCGGGGTGCCCGCGCAGAACATCGAGCCCTCGATGAAGTCGTCCTCACCGAGGACCGTCTGCATCGCGGAGTTGCAGGTGGCGTCGGACTGTACCGGCAGGTCGACCTTGCGCAGCGTGGCCGACAGGTCGGCGCCCTCGGCACCGGAGGTCAGGCCCCAGCCGTAGACGGTGGCGGTCTTGCCCGCGGCGTACGACGCGGAGTCGCCGGCGGCCACCAGACGCGTCCACTGCTGCTCCAGCGGGCGGTCCAGGGTGAGGACCGCGACGTCGTTCTGGATGGTCGTGGAGTTGTAGTGCGGGTGGTTCCACTGGCGCCAGACGCCCGCGACGGTGCCGCTGGTGTCGTCGAGCAGGCCTGCGGTGCCGGCCACGACGGCGCCGTTCTTCACCCAGTCCAGACCCGCGACGCAGTGGGCCGCCGTCAGGACCTTGTTCGGGGCGACGAGGGTGCCGCCGCAGAAGTAGCCCGCGCCGGTGGTGTCGTCGTAGTACGAGAGCTGGACCATCCACGGAGCGGAGGAGATCGTCGTCTCGCTGCCGCCGATGATGAAGGGAGTCTTCTTGGGGGTCGTCTCCGGGGTCGCCTGGTCCTTGGCGGCCTCGATGACCCGGTCGCGCAGTTCCTTGTCGGATGCGGTCGGCGCGGGCTTCGCCGACCGGGCGACGCTCGCGTCGGGCAGTCCGGACGGGTCGTCCGCCGCTGCCGCGGGCTGCGCCGCGAGAGCGCCGGCGCAGGTCAGCGCCAGCGCGAGGGCGGCCGCGGGCAACGCCGTGACAGGGCGTCTCAGGCGGCCGCGCAGGGCACGTATCACTCAGGGCTCCTGGGGTGCGTGGGTGCGTGTGGTGTCGTTCCGTGTCGTAAGAGGCCCGAGAAGGGCGTACGACGCACCCGCCCGATCGGTGACAGCAATCGCTTGCACATACGCGTGCACATCGCCATCGCTTGCATCGATTCAGGCGTAACCGCGGAGCCCCCCTCCGGCGCGGAGATCGTAGGCCTCACGCGCCCCTTCACACACGGGCTTCACAGCAGACAGACAAGTGTTCGTCCGCCGCGTTCCGTGTCATCACCCGACCGCAACCCCCTGTTTGCCGGGCCCGCGCGCCTTTATATCGGGCATACGAGGTTCTGTCGGGCTTCTCAGCGGGCACTCAGGGAGCTCTCATGATCGGGGGACAGTCTTTTTCCATGACCGAGAGCTTCCGCCGCAGCGGCGAGTACGAGCACCCCCAGCAGGGCGGCCTGTCCGGGTACGTCCAGGGCGACGACCAGCAGCCCGCGTACCCCCGGCAGCAGCACGCCTCCTCCCCAGTGAACCCCGAGTGGCCTCCCCCGCCGGCGAACCAGCCGGTCGCACCGGTCGCCGTCGAACCGGGTACCACCGTGTGGCCGGGCTCCGGTCAGGGCGGCCATGGCGGCGGCCATGGCGGCGGCGGCTACGCGGGGTACCCCTCGCCGGACGCCGGCTCCACCGCGGTGCTCGCCGCGACCCCCGTCCAGGAGGACCCCGCCCACGCTCCGGCCAAGAAGCGCGCGAAGGGCCCGCTGGCCCTGCTCGCCGCCGTGGCGATAGTCGCCGCGGCCATCGGAGGCGGTACGGCGTACGGCATCCAGGAGCTGACCGGCAAGGACACCGCGTCGAGCAGCACCAGCACCAACGTGGTGCCGACCGCCAAGAAGGGCACCGTCGCCGGGGTCGCCCAGGCGGTCAGCCCGAGCATCGTCGAGATCAGCGCGACCTCGAACGCGGGCTCCTCCACCGGTGCGGGCGTGATCATCACGTCCGGCGGCGAGATCATCACCAACAACCACGTCATCTCGGGCGCCTCCGAGATCAAGGTGCAGCTGAGCAGCGGCAAGTCGTACACCGCGAAGGTCGTCGGGACCGACAGCAAGAAGGACCTCGCGCTGATCAAGCTGGAGAAGGCGCCCTCCGGCCTGAAGGTCGCCACGCTCGGCAACTCCGACGGCGTACAGGTCGGCGACGACGTCGTCGCGATCGGCTCCCCCGAGGGCCTGACCGGCACCGTCACCAGCGGCATCATCTCGGCCCTGAACCGTGACGTGACCGTCTCGACGGACGAGAGCCAGGGCCGGCAGCAACAGCAGGGCGGCGGCAACGGCCAGTGGCCGTTCTCCTTCGGCGGCCAGGAGTTCAACGGCGACACCGGTTCGTCGACGACGACCTACAAGGCCCTCCAGACCGACGCCTCGCTGAACCCGGGCAACTCCGGCGGCGCGCTGATCGACATGAACGGCAACATCATCGGCATCAACTCCGCGATGTACTCGGCCGCCTCGGACTCGTCCTCGTCCTCGTCGAGCGCCGGCAGCGTCGGCCTCGGCTTCGCCATACCGATCAACACCGTGAAGTCCGACCTGGCCTCCCTGCGGGCCGGCGGCTCCGACAGCTGACACCTGGAGGTTCACATGATCACGCGCGTCTCGCACATCATCGCCGACAGTGACCCGGCCGGTTTCGTCCTGGCCCTGGAAGTGGCACACGAACTGCACGCCTCGGCGGCACGGACCCCGGAGGTGGCGGTCCCGCAGCTGATGGGACTGCGTACGACCGCGGCGCGCCCGCACCGCCGCAAGGTCCCGCTGCGCCGGCTGACCGAGCTGAGCGCGCTGCCCAGCTGAGCCGGTCCCTCCCCGGCCGAGCCGGTCACTCCCCCGCCGAGCCGCTCCGCCCCCGCACTCAGACGTGCGAGGCTGAATGTGTCAGCCCCACCGTCCCACCGCACCCGAGGACATCCCGCCCATGAGCCCCGCCGATGGCGACCGTGAATCCCAGCGCATCCTGATCGTCGACGACGAGCCGGCCGTGCGCGAAGCACTCCAGCGCAGCCTCGCCTTCGAGGGGTACGAGACCGAGGTCGCGGTCGACGGTGCGGACGCGCTGGAGAAGGCCACGGTCTACCGGCCCGACCTGGTCGTCCTGGACATCCAGATGCCCCGCATGGACGGCCTGACGGCGGCCCGCCGGATGCGCGGCGCGGGCACGACCACGCCGATCCTGATGCTCACCGCCCGCGACACCGTGGGCGACCGCGTCACCGGCCTGGACGCCGGCGCCGACGACTACCTCGTCAAGCCCTTCGAACTCGACGAGCTCTTCGCCCGTGTCCGGGCCCTGCTGCGGCGCAGTTCCTATGCCGCCGCGGCGGTCGGCACGCAGGAGGAGGACGCCCTCGTCTTCGGCGACCTCCGCATGGACCTGGCGACCCGCGAGGTCACGCGGGCCGGGCGTCCCGTGGAGCTGACCCGCACGGAATTCACCCTCCTGGAGATGTTCCTGGCCCACCCGCGCCAGGTCCTCACCCGCGAGCAGATCCTCAAGGCGGTCTGGGGCTTCGACTTCGAGCCCTCCTCCAACTCCCTCGACGTGTACGTCATGTACCTGCGCCGCAAGACCGAGGCGGGCGGCGAGCCGCGCCTCGTCCACACGGTGCGGGGCGTGGGGTACGTGCTGCGCTCGGGCGGCGCGGAGTGATCCGCAGGTTCAGGGCACTGCCGCTGCGGTCGCGACTGGCGTTGCTCGTCGCCGCGGCGGTGGCGTTCGCGGTGGCGGCTGTTTCGACGACGTGCTGGTTCATCGTGCAAAAGAAGTTGTA
Organism: Streptomyces albiflavescens; assembly: GCF_014645835.1. Taxonomy (GTDB): domain Bacteria; phylum Actinomycetota; class Actinomycetes; order Streptomycetales; family Streptomycetaceae; genus Streptomyces; species Streptomyces albiflavescens. The sequence goes on along the minus strand of NZ_BMMM01000004.1, from coordinate 46,860 downwards.
CTCCGGGGTCGACAACCAGTTGCAGTCACAGGCGACCCATCCGCAGGGCGGCAAACTCCTCGACACCATCAACAACTGCGGTCAGTCGTCCGACCAGTCCGACGAACCGTCGACGGATCAGGGCGGCTTCCGTGGGCCGACCGAGTACTACCTCCAGGTGGTCAAGGCGAACGGCGAGTCCTGCGTCGCCTCGATGTCACCCGGCACGGTCAAGATCACCAGCAGTGACACCGACCTGGCCAAGCACCCGGACCGCGGCATCTTCCGCAATGGCACGGACACCGAGGGCAACCCCGTACGGGTGCTGACGGTCCCCCTGCTGATCAGCGCACCCAGCGGCGGCGACCCGACGGTGCTCCCCGATGCCGTGATCCAGTTCGCCTTTCCCCTCAAGGGCACCAACTCCACCCTCAATGAGCTGGCCCTGCTCCTCCTCCTCGTCGGCGGCATCGGAGTAGTGGGCGCCGGAGCCGCAGGTCTCGCCGTGGCCCGAGCGGGCCTGCGCCCCGTCGACAAGCTCACCGAGACCGTGGAACACGTGGCCCGCACCGAGGACCTCACCGTCCGTATCCCGGTGGAGGGCGACGACGAGATCGCGCGCCTGTCCGAGTCCTTCAACTCGATGACCTCCGCGCTCGCCAGCTCCCGCGACCTGCAGCAGCAGCTCATCGCCGACGCCGGTCACGAACTCCGCACCCCCCTCACCTCCCTCCGCACGAACATCGAACTCCTCAGCCGCAGCGAGGAGGTGGGCCGCCCGATTCCCCCGGCCGACCGCAAGGCGCTGCTCGCCTCGGTCACCGCCCAGATGACCGAGCTGGCCGCCCTGATCGGCGATCTGCAGACGCTGTCGCGGTCGGACGCCGGCCAGCCTGCCGACCGTGCCGAGGTGGTCGCGCTGGAGGACACGGTCGAGGCCGCCCTGTGCCGCGCTCGGCTGCGCGGGCCGGAGCTGACGATCACGGCGGACATGCAGCCCTGGTTCGTCCGGGCGGAGCCGTCGGCGCTGGAGCGGGCGATCGTGAACATCCTCGACAACGCGGTGAAGTTCAGCCCCGAGGGCGGCACGATCGACGTCGTACTCAAGGACGGCGAACTCACCGTCCGTGACCACGGCCCCGGCATCCCCCACGACGAACTCCCCCACGTCTTCGACCGCTTCTGGCGCTCCCCGAGCGCCCGCGCCCTGCCCGGCTCCGGCCTGGGCCTGTCCATCGTGGCGCGCACGGTGCAGCAGTCGGGCGGCGAAGTGTCCCTGACCCCCGCCGCGGGCGGCGGCACGGTGGCGACGATCCGCCTGCCGGGCGCCCCGACCCCGCCGCCCGAGATGCCGTAGCCGGGCCCTCCCCAGCCGTGGTCGGCCTCAGCCCGCCTGGGACCGTGACGGCGTCTGCTTGATGTCGTCGACCACGGCACGGTGCAGTATGGCGCTGGTGAAGGTCACCGTGCCGGGCTTGATCAGGGCGTCCACTCCGGTGTTCTGCTTCACCTGGACCGAGCGCTCCCCCAGGAAGACATGGCTCTTCCTGTCGAAGATCCATTCCTCGCGCTCGCCGCTGGTCTCGTCGAGCCGGGCCACCGCCACCCCGCGCCGGCCCACCGCGTCCACCGCGTCATCGACGACGACCACGCCGGGGATCTTCGCGGCGGCCTTGAACAGCGCCGGGTACAGCTCCGCCGGCGGGTAGCTCTCGCCGAGCAGGTCGCCGATGGTCGTGAACGCCTCCTGGTCGGGCGAGTTGCCCTGCCCCTTCGTCTCCTTGTAGATCTTGGCCAGCAGCGCGTCGGGATCGGTGGTCAGCTTGGCCAGGTAGTCGTAGGACGGACCGTTCAGGTTCGCCTTCGGGGTGTTGCCCTGCTCGTCCGGCAGGCTCAGGGTCTCGCCCTCGGGGCTGTCGTTGACGGCCGGGTCGATCAGCCAGCCCTTGGTGCCGTCCGGGGACTTCCACATCTGGCGGCGGTGCAGCGCGTGGCCGGCCAGGGTCGTCTTGTCGTCGACGGACTTCAGGAAGCTGTCGGCCGTCCTGGACTCGATGTAGATGTACTGGCCGGGCTTGACCGTCGGGTGGTCCCCTTCGGCCGCCGCCAGCGAGATCTGGTCGAGGAGCTGCGGCACACCCTTGGTGGTCGCGGCACCGACCTGGGTGGTCAGGGCGGGTCCGGTGGCGACACCGCCGCTGCTCTCGACCCCGCTTCCGTTACCCGACGTCACCACCCCGGCCACGACCGCGGCGGCCACGGCGGCGGCCATCGCGGGCAGCACGATCGCCGGGCGCGGCAGCCGGAAGCGACGCCCGGTCCTCGACGGGGCCGCCGTGCGCTCTTCCTGCTGAAGTTCGTGAATCTGGGCCATCATGCGCTCCTTGTGGAACTGGTGACGGCCCGTCGGCAGGTCGCGCGTCGTCCGGTCGAAGAGCTGTGCGCCCTCTTCCCACTCGGCAGGACTCTGCCGTGGCGTGTTCGCGTTCATCGGTTTCCTTCCTGTGCGGGCCGGATCGCGTGTGCGTGATCGCCTCTTGTCTGTCGGCCGGGGCAGCCGCCTTCCCGATTTCCGCGAACTTTCTTGAGCGCCAACTCCCCTGCGGGGCGTGCCAGTTCGGCTTCCGTGAGCGTCCGCAGCTTCTTGCGGGCCCGGGAGAGCCGGGAGGCGACCGTGCCCACCGGAATCCCGAGCGCCTCCGCCGCGGCCTCGTAGTCCAGGCCCTCCCCCAGGCAGAGCGCGATGACCTCGCGCTCCGGTCTGCGCAGCGCCGCGAGCGCGGTGAGCGCCGTCGCGAGGCGCCGCCGGTCGTCGACCCGGTCGGCCACTTCCTCGGCGTGGTCGGGCACCGACAGTTCGGCCGCCGCGGCGGCACCGGCCGCCGCCCGGTACCGCCGGTTGCTCCGGTACTGGTTGCGCGCGGTGTTGGTGGCGATGCCCAGCAGCCAGGGCCGCAGCGAGCCGCCCTCCGGGTCGACCCTGTCGCGCAGCCGCCACGCCTCCATGAAGGTCGTGGCCATCACGTCCTCGGCCGTCGACCAGTCGGCGGTCAGCCGGAAGACATGGTTGTAGACCGCGCGGGCGTAGCTGTCGTAGAGCTCCGCGAACGCGCTCGATTCCCCGGCCCGTACCCGGGTTCGCATATGAGTGCTCACGTTCATGAGCTGTCCGGCACCCCACACGGCCTTCCCGTGACCTGCGTCACATGCCACCCCGCGGGGTCCACACGCCCCCGCGGCAACCAATCAGCCACCCGCGGCGACTGCTCAATGCCCCTCCCCTCCACAGACATCGAACGGGCACCCGCGCCGACCGCCCCCTCGACCTCACCAGGACCGAGTACGCCCTGCTGGAGTACCTGCTGCGGCACCCGGCCAGGGTCCTCAGCCGGGCCCAGATCCTCAAGGAGGTCTGGGGCTTCGACTTCGAGCCGACGTCCAACACGCTGGACGTGTACGTGATGTATCTGCGCCGGAAACTGGAGAGCCACGGCGGACCGCGGCTCATCCACACCGTGCGGGGGCTGGGTTACATGCTGCGGGCCCAGTAGTCGGGCGGCCGGTGGCCGGGTGGCCGGGTGGCCGGGTTACACGCTCCGCGCCGCCAGGTGGTCGAGCCCGAGCCCCGCCGTCGGGATCGCCGTCGGCGTCGCGAGCCGCGCGTACGCCCCCGCGTACGCCATCAGTTCGTCATGCGTGCCCGCCTCCACCAGCCGCCCGCCGTCCACGACGAGAATGCGGTCCGCGTCGGGCGCCAGCGACAGGTCGTGCGTGATCATGATGGTCGTACGGCCCGCCATCAGCCGGCGCAGTGGCTGCACCACGCGTCGCGCGGCAACCGAGTCGAGCCCGGCCGTGGGCTCGTCGAGGACGAGGACGGGGGCGCCGCGCAGCATGGCGCGGGCGATGGCGATCCGCTGCAGCTGACCGCCGGAGAGCATGGCCGTGCCGGGCGCGATCTCGGTGTCGTACCCGTCCGGAAGGGCGCTGATGAAGTCGTGCGCGACGGCGTCCCGCGCGGCCCGCTCGATCTCGGAGTCCGTCGCTCCCGGCCGTCCGCACTCGATGTTCTCGCGGATGGTGCCGTGCAGGATGAGGGTCTCCTGGGGCAGCAGCGCGACGTTCTCGCGCAGGAACTCCAGGGGTACGTCGGTCAGCGGGACGCCGTCGAGGCAGATCACGCCGGCCGTGGGGTCGTAGAAACGGGTGAGGAGCTTGGAGAGGGTGGACTTTCCGGCGCCGCTGGGGCCGGTGACGATGACGAGTTCGCCGGGTCCGGCCGTGAAGGTCACCTCGTGCAGGGAGTCGCGCTGGGCGCCGGGGTAGCGGAACGACGCGCCGTGGAAGCCGACCCAGCCCCGTACCGGCCATTCGGGCACCGGACGGGCGGGGTCGCTGACGGCGGGCTCGGCGTCCAGGATCTCCTGGAGCCGCTCGGCACCGGCGGTGGCGGCGGTGAGGGTGAGACCGAGCTGCCCGAGATTGCGGATCGGCGGGTAGAGATAGCCGAGGAAGGCGGCGAAGGCGAGCAGCCGGCCCAGTGACATCCGCCCTTGAGAGATCTCCCAGGCGCCCAGCCCGATCACCGCGAGCACGCACACCGTCTCGACGACCTCGACGAACTGCTCGTACATCTCGCTCGCCCGTGCCCCGCGCACGGAAGCCCGCATCCAGGCGCGCGCCTCCCGGTCGAGGCGCTTCTCCTCGGCGCGGCGACGGTTGTACGCCTGCGTCAGCACCACATTGCCGAGCGACTCCTCGACGACGGAGGTGATCGCGCCGTCGGCGGCCCGCTCCTCCTGGGAGGCGGTCTTGATCCGGCCGGAGAAACGGCGCGCGGCGACGAGGAAGAGAGGAGCGAGGACGAAGGTGGCGAGCGCGAGGTCCCAGCGCAGCCAGAGGGCCGCGGCGGCGTAGAAGAGCGTGGAGAAGGCCGCGGAGACCGTTCCGACGACCCCCGACACGACCATCTGCTCGATGGCCTCGACGTCACCGGTGAGACGTTCGACCAGATCGCCCTGGCGGTGCTTCTGGAAGAAGTGCGGAGGCAGCTCCTGGACGTGCCGGAACACGCCCGCGCGAAGCCGCAGTACGAATCTCTCGGCGGTCCACACGGCGAGCGAGTTGCCGAGATACCCGACGAGCGCGCCGAGCACGGCGACACCGAGCCAGGCCCCGGCGGGCCCCCAGAACGCGGCGAGCGAACCGGCCTTCAGGGCATGGTCGGTGAGCTGCGCGAAGAGCAGAATCGAGGCCGTCTCGGCGAGTGCGGCCACCACCACACAGCCAATGATCACCACGAGCCACTTACGGTCCCCGCGAGTCAGTGGCCAAAAGCGAGCGAACGCCTCCCGGACTTCGCGCATGTCAACTCCCCTCTTACTGTTCGGAACACGGCCGAGGCGGGGCCACCGGAACAATTCCGGGGCCCCGCCTCGTCACGGCTGCTAGCGGCCGTGACGGCTCACCGGGCGCGGCTTCGGAGCGGCGGCCTTCTTGGCGGCGGGCTTCGGCGCGGGCTTCGCAGCGTGCTTGGGGGCGGGCTTGTGCTGCTTCTTGACCGGGGCGATCTTGTGGAAGCTCATGGGGTTCTCCTTCTTCCCAGTGGGTGAATTCCCTTTGCCGTTTGCGCTGTTCGCTTTCGACATGGAAAACACTACGGGACCCCGAACCCGGAAATCGCCAATTCCGCTGAGACCTCAATGAATTGCATCTGAAAGAAATTCTCAGAGAGACGGCGGAACCGGCCGGTCACTCACACAGAATTTACGACGAACCTCACCTGGAACTTACTGAGGTTATTCAAAGGCTAATTCATCTGGTCGGTGTTCCGTCAATGGCCGATCGTCAGAGCCGCCCCCGTCATCCGCACCCGGATTCCGTCCTTCTCCACGCGGACGTCGCGCAGCCGCAGTTCGCCGCCCTTCGGATGCGGCAGGCGGAATCCCAAGGACAGCTGGTCCACGAGGACGGGCCGGGTGAGCCGGGAGAGGCCGTCGAGGAGAGCCGGATCCAGGCCGAGGCGTTTCAGGAGCGCCGGGTGGGCGATCGCCACGTCGAGGAGGTTCACGCGCATCGCCCGGCGGGCGAACGTCGCCGAACCCGTCAGCGAGGCGAGCTCGGTGTCGTCGCGCAGTGCCTCCCGCACCACGGCCTCCGGCACCCCGAGGCGACGCACGATCGACGGGACGGAGAGCAGGGCCCGCGCCCTGCCGGTCTCCTTGCCGAGGCGCGCCACCGAGCGTGCGCTCAGGTGCAGGCCCTCCGAGGCGCGCACCCCCGGCCGGTACGTCGCCAAGTCGCCGATGTCCAGGCGCATCCCGTCGATGTGCGTCGAGATGCCGCGCTCACCGTCGCGGCCGATACGGGCGTCGGCCCGGAGTCTCAGATCGTGTCCGGCGACCGGCAGCGTGCCACGCGCCCGCACCCGGTCCCGGCCGTGGCCCGTGAACGTCACCTGGGAGGCCCCGAGTTCACGGTTCAGGTCGTCGAAGGAGAGCAGCACTTCGCCGTGCAGCGCGGGGATACGGGCACCGCGTACGGAGGCGGGACCGTCGCCGCCGTCGAGCCGTACATGCGTCGCCGTCGCCGACACCTCGGCCAGCGAGACCCGGTCGGCGGCCACGTCCGGCACGGTCACCTTCACGGAGTCCAGCCGGTGGCCGGCGAGTTGGGTGAGAAAGGGAAAGCCCCCGATCTCGACCTCGGGCGCGGCGGCCAGGTGCAGCTGGTCCTTGAGTTTGTCGGCCGCCCGGTGCTCGGCGTACAGCAGCGCCCAGCGGTCGGCGAGCGTGAGGAACGCGGCGAGGGACAGGACGAGGACGGCGGCTTTCATCGCGAACGGCAGTCCGGCTAAGCGTTTCCGGCGGCGTCGGCTGCCCCGGCGGTGGTTGGGCGGTGCCCAGTCCTCCTCCGGCGCCTCTTCCGGCTCGTCCTCGTGGAGGAACTCCTCCAGCGGGCCGTCGTCCAGAGCGGCGAGCTCGTCGTAGGGGTTTGTACGGGGATGCGTTGTTATGCGGTGGGGGGTACGCATCGTCTCATCCGACCATGCGTACCACCCCTGTCCGCAACCGCAACCGCCCGTATGCGATCTACTTCACGATCTCCACGCCACGATCGCTACTTCACGATCGCCACTTCACGATCGCTACTTCACGATCGTGATCCGGTCCGCCGCCGGAACCGGATACGGCGTCGCCGCCGAGGAGTTGGCCGTCAGGTAGGACTCGAAGGCCGCCAGGTCGTCGCCGCCGACGACCACGTTCGCGCCCTTGCCGAGTTCGGCGAAGCCGTCGCCGCCACCGGCGAGGAAGGAGTTCATCGCGACGCGGTAGGTGGCGGTGGGATCGATGGCCGTGCCGTTGAGCTTGATGGAGCCCGCGACCACTCGGGCGGCGCCCGTCTTCGTCAGGTCCAGGGTGTAGGTGAGGCCCGAGGAGATCTGGAGGATCTTCGGCGACGCCTCGTTCGCGCCGCTGACCTGCTGCTGGAGCGCGGTGATCAGCTGGGCGCCGGTGAGGTTCACCAGGTTGACCGTGTTGGAGAAGGGCTGGACCGTGTACGCCTCGCCGTACGTCACCACGCCGTCACCCTCACTACCGCTCGCGGTGTAGGTGAGCCCGGCGCGAATGCCGCCCGGGTTCATCACCGCGAGGTCGGCCTCCGGGTCGACGGACTTGGCGTACGCGAGCTGCGCGTCGGCGATCAGGTCGCCGAGCGGGGACTCCGTGCCGGTGTTGCCGATCTCGCCCGCGATGTGGCCGATGGGACGCGAGGCGATGGGGGCGGAGAGCGCCTTCCACTTGGTGATCAGGGCCGTCATGTCGGCCGCCTTGGCCACGTCACGGGTGACGACGTGGTTCGCGGACTTCACCGCCGTACGGGCGATGTCGCCGGTCCAGCGGTCGTATGTCAGCGTCGTGTCCGTGTAGAGCCGGCCGAAGGACGAGGCCGAGGTGACCATGCGGGGGTTGCCCGCCGGGTCGGGGATGGTGCAGGCGTACGCCTGGTGGGTGTGGCCGGTGACCAGCGCGTCGACGGCCGGAGTGACGTTCTTGGCGATGTCGACGATCGGGCCGGAGATGCCGTCACCGGCGCCGGGGCTGTCGCAGTCGTAGTTGTACGCCGCCGACGCGGGCGAGCCGCCCTCGTGGATCAGCGCGACGATCGACTTCACGCCCTGGCGCTGGAGCACCTTGGCGTACTTGTTGATCGTCTCGACCTCGTCGCCGAACTTGAGGCCCTTGACGCCCTCGGCGGAGACGATGTTCGGAGTGCCCTCCAGGGTCACGCCGATGAAGCCGACCTTGACGCCGTTCTTCTTCCACACCCAGTAGGGCTTGAGGATCGGCCTGCCGGTCTTCTCGTCGGTGACATTCGCCGCGAGGTAGGGGAAGTTGGCGCCGGAGAACGTCTCGCTGTCGTCGTAACAGCCGTCCTTCGGGTGGCAGCCGCCGTTCTGCAGGCGGGCCAGCTCCTGGGCGCCCTCGTCGAACTCGTGGTTACCGACGCTCGTCACGTCCAGGTCGAGCTTGTTCAGCGCGTCGATCGTCGGCTCGTCGTGGAAGAGGCCGGAGATCAGCGGGGAGGCGCCGACCATGTCACCGGCGGCGGCCGTGATCGAGTACGTGTTGTTCTTGCGGGCCTGGCGCAGATGCGTGGCGAGGTATTCGACACCGCCCGCGTCGATGGTCTTCGTCGTGCCGTCCGCCTGCAGCTCCGTGACACGGCCCGAGGAGCCGGACGGCGGCTCCAGGTTGCCGTGCAGGTCGTTGAAGGACAGCAGCTGTACGTCCTGGTAGCGGCCGCTGCCGTGGTGGTGCAGCGGCGTCGCGTTGTCCTGACCCGCGCTGGCGGGCATCGCCGCGGCCAGCGCGCCGACGGTGGCGAGGCCGGCGGCGGCCGCGAGGATGCGATGGGTATGTCTGTGCCGGGGCGTCGGCGACATGGGTTCCCCCCTGTGGGATGCGTGGGAGCTGGAAGAGCTGAAAGTGCTGGAAGAGCTGAAAGTGCCGGACGAGCTGAAAGTGCCGGACGAGCCCGACGAGCCGGAAGAGCCGGAAGAGCTGAAAGTGCCGGAAGAGCTGGAAGAGCTGGAAGAGCTGGAAGAGCCGGAAGTGCCGGAAGAGCTGGAAGTGCCGGAAGAGCCGTGGAAGCCGTAGGAGCCGTGTGACGACTGCGACTTACCGCTGTGCGCGCACTTTAGATTCAACGCGCGTAGCGCAACAGGGGGTTGAGGGTTACCAACAGGTTGCGGTCGAGAGCACTTCGCCATGAAACGGGCAGGCCTTACCCTCGTAGCCATGACCAGCGACGACAGCGCACTGCCCGCCCTCTCCCGCTCCATCGAGACCTACTCCGCGCTCTCCCCGGGCCAGGCCGAGGACGTGCTCCAGCTGCTCACCGAGGCCGCGCGGGCCGACGGGCAGCAGGCGGTGTCCGAGCAGGGGCGGCTGCAGCTCAAGGGCGGGGCCCGTGAGGGCGTACGGCATCTGCTGCTGACCGTCCGCGACCAGCTCATCGGGTACGCGCAGCTGGAGGACACCGATCCGGTGGAGGCCCCGGCCGCCGAGCTGGTCGTACACCCGGCGCACCGCGGGCACGGGCACGGGCGGGCGCTGGGCTCGGCACTGCTCGCCGAGTCCGGGAAGCGGCTGCGGGTGTGGGCGCACGGCGGGCACTCGGCCGCCCGGCACCTCGCGCAGGTCCTCGGGCTCACCCTCTTCCGCGAACTGCGCCAGATGCGGCGGCCGTTGGCGGACCTCGACCTGCCCGAGCCGAAGCTCCCGAACGGGGTGCACGTCCGCGCCTTCGTGCCGGGCCGGGACGACGCCGACTGGCTCGCGGTGAACGCCGAGGCCTTCGCCCACCACCCCGAGCAGGGCTCCCTCACCCAGCGTGATCTGGACGACCGGATGGCCGAGCCGTGGTTCGACCCGTCCGGCTTCTACCTCGCCTTCCGCGAGGGGCGGCTCGTCGGCTTCCACTGGACCAAGGTCCATGCCGAGGAGCGGCTGGGCGAGGTGTACGTCCTCGGGGTGAGCCCCGGCGCCCAGGGCGGCGGCCTGGGCAAGGCGCTCACCACGATCGGGCTCCGCCACCTCGCCGCGCAGGGCCTGCCCACCGCGATGCTCTACGTCGATGCCGACAACAAGGCGGCGGTGACCGTGTACGAGCGGCTCGGCTTCGTCACCCACGAGACGGACCTGATGTACCGGACGGAGTCGTAACCGCTCCCGCGCCAACGGTTCGGCGCCTGCTCACGTCGGGTCAGCGGTGAGCAAGGGAGCTGATCCGCCACCGCTGCCGGGGTTCCGCGACGGAGCACGCTCCCAGCACCGCCGCCACGACCAGGAGCCCCGCCCAGCGATCGTGGGCGCCGTCCCAGCGCGGGTCGGTCACCGACACGAACAGCTCCCACCGTTCCGGGAGCAGCAGGGCACCGGCGGGGACGGCGAGCAGCAGTCCGGCCGACACCGCGACCCCCGGCTCGGCCACGTCGGAGCACCGCACGGCCACGGCCGCGGCGGCCAGGGCGAGTACGGCGACGGCCGCCGCCTCCAGGGTGACCGCGCCCACCGGGGGCCGCGTCTCCCCCGGTACGAGCAGGAGCGCGGCCGTCCACCACACCACCGCGAACGGAGCGACGAGCGCCACCCGCAGACCGACGCGCACCGGGCGCCGGGTCGGCACCGCGGCGGTGGTGTGCCGGGCAGGGTCGTCCAGCAGGAAGGCCAGGCCCAGGCCGAAGGCGAGCGCGGCGGCCCGCAGGAGGCTGAGGCAGAGCCACGGGTCGGGCGGGGACGACAGCAGCCGTGGGGTCCCGGCGAGCAGCAGCCCGAGGGCGCTGCCCACCGCGAGGGCCCGCCGGGGCAGGGTCCGGGACACCGGGCGCAGCAGGGCTCGGACCACGCGTGCGGTCACTGCTCGCATTCCTTCGCGTCCTCGGCGCCCGCACCCGCCGCCGGCACTCCGAGCAGCTGGGCCACCCGAGCCGTCGACGTCTTCGCAGAGGTGAGTTCCGCCCAGTGGGCCCGCACCTTGGGGATGACGCTGTAGCGGGGCTTGAGCAGCAACTCCCGTACGATCCTTGTCTGTTCGGCGCTCAGATAGACCGAGTTCGTGGGCGCGAGCGAGACCCCGGAGCCCTTGTCGCTGTCGTCGAGGCGGATGTGGCGGAACACGGTCATCGGGTCGGACTCCGAGGCCAGCGCCAGCCACATGATGGTCACTCCGCGGGCGTCGCACCCTTCGCCGCTGGACTCCTCGTCGCCGGCCACCAGAACCGAGGCGACGCCGACCGCGAACTCCGGGATCCGGTTGCCGCCCCACCGTGTGCCGACGGTCACCACGCCCGGCGTGCTGGACGCGGGGAGCGCGGCGGCGCCCTCCAGTCCGTAGCGGGCCTCGACCCGCTGCCGCACGGTCAGCCGCTCGCCCCGGGCCGAGCCGCCCGCGAGGGACTGGACGCGGGCGACGACCTCGGCCCAGTCCGCGGTGCGGCCGGTCCACTCGGGGTAGGCGCAGTACGTCGACCTGCCGTGGGCGACGCACGACTGCACCTTCTCCGGTGTGACGGACGCCTTGGCGCGGGCCGCGATCAGCGCGGCCGAGTCGCCCGGGGACTGCCCGACGACACCGGCGACCGTGGCGGCGAGGGCGAGAGCGGTCACGGCTTTGACGACACGCGTACGACCGCCGCCGACCAGGACCGCGAGACACAGCAGCAACACCACGAGCCCTGCCAGATACAGCACGTGCCAGGCGGCCGGTCGGCCCAGCAGGTCGGAGGGGAACGGGTCGGCCCCCTCCTCCGAGACGGCCGGGGACAGCCAGCGCACCCAGTGCGCGCCGCCCGTGGCGCCGGCCACGAGCACGGTGACGACATAGGCGCCGACCACGAAGAGCGGTGCGCCGAAGGCGGAGCGGATCAGCCGTGCGAGCAGGACGCCGAAGGTGCCGGACAGGAGGATCGCCAGCGGGCCCACGGCGAGTTCGGCGGGCGAGCCGTGGCCGACCGCGCCCGGCTTCAGCGCCGCCCAGGTGAACTGGAAGGCGACGACCAGCGCCGTGCCGGCGGCGAAGGGCGCGACGGACAGCACGTGCGCCACCGTGCGCCGCCACGGCTCCATGACCAGCACGTCGAAGTGCCGGTCCGTGCCCTGCCTGCGGGAGCGCAGCACGGCTCGGTTCACACAGACGAACAGCGCGATGCCCAGGAGCAGGGGCCCGGTCTGGGTGGACCGGTCGACGTCCTGGAGGACCGGGTAGTCGTCCATGCCCTCGCGGCCGTTGAACATCGTCCAGCCGGTGTAGCCGACGTACAGCGCGAGGAAGACGAACACCGGTATCTGCAGGAGCAGTTCGCGTGCCTCGAAGCGGGCGAGGGCGAGCACCGCGGCCGTCCTGGACCCCTGTCCCCGAGCAGGCGGCTCCACCCCCGTGGGAGCCGCCTGCTCGACCGTGCCGGTGGCGGTACCGCTCATGCCGCCACCTCCGCGGGCTCGCCGTCGAGGGTGAGCAAGTAGCCGTCCTCCAGGGTCGGATCGAGGAGGTCGGCACCCTCGGGCGGGTCGCCGACGTTGCGGAAGGAGCCCGTGCCCGTACGCCATCCGGCTCGCGCACCCGGGTCGCGTTCCGTGCTGCTCCACACCCGGCCCGCCGCCCGCGCCGTCAGCTCGGCGGGCGTGCCCTCGAAGCGGACGCCCCCGCGGGCCATGACGATCACGCGGTGGCAGAGCATCGCGACGTCCTCGGTCTGATGGGTGGAGAGCAGAACCGTCCGCCCTTCCCCCGCCTGGGCGATCAGCTCCCGAAAGCGCATGCGCTGTTCGGGATCGAGGCCGACGGTCGGCTCGTCGAGGACGAGGAAACCCGGGTCGCCGACGAGCGCCGCGGCCAGCGCGACCCGCTGGCGCATACCGCCGGACAGCCTCTTGATGCGCTTGCTCCGTACGTCGGACAGGTCGACGGCATCGAGCACACGCCGCACCTCCCGGTGCCGGGCGCCGCGGTCCGTCAGCTCCTTCAGGATCGCCACGTAGTCGACGAACGCGAAGGCCGAGAAGTCCTGGTGGAACCCGGGCGTCTGCGGCAGATAACCCAGCGCGCGACGCACGTCCAGGCGGCCGGCCGTCGTGCTCGGGTCGTGCCCGAGCACCGTGAAGGCCCCCCGGTCGGCGGGCACCGCGGTGGCGAGCACCCGCAACAGAGTGGTCTTTCCGGCCCCGTTGGGCCCGAGCAGCCCGGTGACGCCCTCGGTCAGCCGCAGCGAGACGTCGTCGAGAGCGACGGTCCCGCCGTAGCGGAGGGTCAGACCGGATGCGGAGACGGTGGGGGTCATACGTACGGCACTCCTGTCGGAGGGGTCGGAGACGTGGGCAGAGGCGGCGGTCACGCGGCACCCCTGTGGAAGGTGGGGACGGTCACGCGGCGTCCCCGTGGGACGGGGGCGGTCACGCCGCGCCCCCGTCGGATGGGGGCGCTCACGCGGCACCCCCGTCGGAGAAGTGGGTGAAGGACGCGCGCGACGCGTCGAAGCGGTCGCGAAGCAGATAGAGCAGCCCGACGGCAAGCGCCGCGACCGCCCCGGCGACGCCTTGTCCGGCCGCCGTGAACGGAGCGAGCGTGCCGCCCGCCTCGGTCGTCGTCTGCGCTGCCACCAGCAGGCCGATCCACGCGCCGCCGACCAGGGAGGGCGCGAGCACCGGACCCAGCCTGGGGGTCAGCGCGAGCCCGGTGCCGGTGAGGGCGAGCGCGGGCAGCAGCCAGGCCAGCGCACGCAGCCCGTACGACGGCAGCGCGAGAGTCGCCAGGCCGTTCAGGCCCAGGCCGACGGCCAGTACGGCGACCGTGCGGATCATCAGCAGCCGGAACCCGTGCATCGGTGACACGACGGCCGTCTCGTACGTCGGGTCGAGCTTGGGCCCGTACGACAGCGCGACCCCGGCGAGCGGAAGCAGCGGTGCGAGGGCCAGGAACAGCGAGGGCGAGGCCGCGGACTGCACCGCGTCGGCCGCCACCACGGTCATGACGAGCACGGCGGCGACCGCGCCCAGCCAGGAGCGGCGCAGCACGGGCGTGGCCGTGAGCAGCCGAGCGATGTGATCGGCGACGCCGACCCGCACGAGCAGCGACTCGAACAGCCCCGGCCGCGGCGCGTCCAGCTCGGCGTCGAGCCGCTCCCACCCGGCGTCCAGCGCGACAGGGTCGCTCACCGCGGCCAGCGCCTCCCGGCACCGCGCGCAGGAGGCGAGGTGGGTGTCGGCCGACCAGAGCCGCGGAGGGGCCAACTCGCCCTGCGCGTAGGCCCGGAGGTCGGCTTCGTCCACGTGCCACCGGCCGTCGGTCGGTTCGGTGCCTGCGCCCGCGTCCGCGTCAGGTGCGGGCGGACCAGCGGCTTTCGCCGCCTCCGCCGCTTCCCGTCCCGTCCCTGGGTGCTGCCGCCCCCCGTCCCCCGCGTCGGCTCGAACGGCCTCGTCCTCGAACGCCGGACGGGCTGCATACTCGTCGCCGCTCATGCCAACTCCTCCCGCAGCTGCTTGCGTGCACGCAGTGCCCGCGTCTTGACCGTGCCCGGCGGAATGCCGAGCAGGACGGCCGCTTCCCGGGTGCTGAGCCCGTCGATCACCGTGGCCTGGAGGACCGCGCGCAGTTCGGGCGAGAGCCGGGTCAACGCGCCTGCCAGGTCGCCGTGTTCGACCCCGGCGAGCACCCGCTCCTCGGCGGAGTCCTCGTCCCGGTGCCGGAGGCGGGCGAGCGCCTGCCGCAGCCGCCCGCGCGCGCCGTCGCCGCGCAGGGCGTCGATCAGTCGTCGCGAGCCGATGCGCCACAGCCAGCCGGCCGCGTCGCCCTCCTCGCGGTAGCGGGCGGTGCCGCGCCACACGGCGAGGAAGGTCTCCTGCACGACGTCGTCGACGACTCCGGCGTCGGCGCACCGGCCGCGCAGCCGCGCGGTCAGCCACGGCGCGTACCGCCGGTACAGCTCCTCGAAGGCGCGACGGTCCCCGTCCGCCGCGATGGCCCGCAGCAGTTCCCCGTCGCTTCTCGTTTCCCTCACACCCCCTCATCGGACGAGCCCCGCCGATCGGTTCACGCATCGGCCCACGAAATCTCGGACCCTCTCGGTCTTGACCGTGGCCACCCTCTTGCACCACCCTTTCACTACTCAATTAGTGAAAGGGTGGTTGTCCGAGTGGTCGAGTACCGCATCGACCGGCGCAGCGGCGTCGCCACCTACGTCCAGATCGTCCAGCAGACCAAGCAGGCCCTGCGCCTCGGCCTCCTTGAACCGGGCGACAAGCTCCCCACGGCCCGTGAGGTCGTGGAAGCCACCGCCATCAATCCGAACACCGTCCTGAAGGCCTACCGCGAGCTGGAGCGGGAGGGCCTGGTCGAGGCCAGACGCGGCCTCGGCACCTTCGTACGGAAGTCGCTGGGCACCGCCCCGGCCGACTCGCCCCTGCGCGCCGAACTGGACGCCTGGGCGAGCAGGGCCCGCGAGGCCGGGCTCCAGCGCGACGACGTGGCGGCGCTCTTCACCGCCGTAATCGATGAACAGTTCAGCAAGGGAGACCAGGAATGACCGAGACCGCCATAGCGGCGGCCGCGCTGGGCAAGCGGTTCGGGCGGCGCGGGGGCTGGGCCCTGCGCGAGTGCACCTTCCGGCTCCCGGTGGGGCGCGTCTGCGCCGTCGTCGGACCCAACGGCGCGGGCAAGTCGACCCTGCTGGCCCACGCGGCCGCGCTGCTCGCCCCCACCGAGGGCTCCCTGACCGTGCTCGGCACGCACCCGGCCGCCGCCCGCGAGCGCATCGCGTACGTCGCGCAGGGCAAGCCGCTGTATCCGCAGCTCAGCGTCGCCGACACGCTGCTCCTGGGCCGGGAGCTCAACCCCGCGCGCTGGGACGCCTCCGTCGCCGAGCGGATCGTGGCGGCCGGCGACCTCGACCCGAAGGCCAGGGTCCGCTCACTCTCCGGCGGTCAGCGCACCCGCGTCGCCCTCGCCCTCGCGCTCGGCAAGCGGCCCGAACTCCTGCTCCTGGACGAGCCGATGGCCGACCTCGACCCGCTCGCCCGCCACGAACTGATGGGCCTGCTGATGGCCGAGGCCGCGCAGTACGGCACCACGGTCGTGATGTCCTCGCACGTCGTCGCCGAACTGGAGGGCTCCTGCGACTACCTGCTGCTGATCGGCGGCGGCCGGGTGCGCCTGGCGGGCGACCTGGACGACCTGCTGGCCGCGCACCTGCTGACCACCGGCCCGGTCCGCGACCTGGACCCGCACACCGTCGTCGAATCCCGCACCACAGGGCGCCAGTTGACCGCGCTGATACGACCCCGGGGACCGCTTCCCACCGACGGCGGCGCCACCGCGCCCTCGCTCGAGGAACTGCTCCTCGCCCACCTGCGCAACCCCGACGCCCCCGCGCTGGTCCTCGACCCCGCCCGCACCCCCGCCCAGGAGCCCGCCGCATGACCGCCGTCACCGTCGCCGGCACCCCGGCGGCGCCCCCGTTCGCCACAGCGCGCGCGATGCTGCGGCTGCACCGCCCCGCGCTGTTCCTCTGGACGGGCGTGGTCCTCGCCGCCCTGGCCTTGATGGTGTGGGGCTATGGATGGCTCGCGGAACCGGCGGCCGCCGCCTACCAGCGCCTCAAGGCGTGCGACTACGCCTGCTCGTACGACCAGGACGCGTACCTCACCTACAAGGACGTCCTGCGCTACGCCTCGTACCTCGTGACGTTCCTGCCCCTCCTGGTCGCCGCATGGGCCGGCGCCACGCTGACCAGTCGCGAGCTGGAGAGCGGCACGGCGCAGCTCGCGTGGACCCAGTCGGTCACGCCCACACGCTGGCTCGCCGCCAAGCTGCTCGCCCCGGCCACCCTGCTCACGGCGGGCACCTCACTCCTGGTGCTGCTGCACCACCTGCTGTGGGCCGAGGGCCGCCGTGCCGACGTCCTCGGCTGGAACGACATCCTGATCTTCCAGGCCAACGGCCCGACCACCGTCGCACTGACCCTGTTCGGGCTGGCCGCCGGCGCCCTCACCGGCCTGCTGCTGCGCCGCTCGCTGGCCGCGCTGGCCGTCACCGTCGCGGTCACGGCGGCCGTGGGCTTCGGCCTCAACTGGTTCCGCGGGTACTTCTGGCCGACCCTCACCGTGACCGCCCCGCTCAAGGACGGCCCCTGGTTCGGCGGCTCCGTGGTCTCCTACGGCGCGGTCACGTCCACCGGCGCCCATGTACCCGTACCGGACTGCGCCCAGTACTGGAGCGCCGCCAAGGACTGCCGCGCCCAGCTCGACAAGCAGCACATCGTGCGCTTCTACAGCGAGATGCACCCCTACTCCCACTACTGGCCCCTCCAGCTCACGGCGACCGCCCTCACCCTCGCCCTCACCGGCCTCGTGGTTCTTCTCGCCTTCCGTGTGCTCGAGCGCCACACCGGCACCGTCGCGAAGGGAACCGCCGTATGAGCGCCCTCACCGCCAGAGGCACGGTCGCCCGCGCGAACGACAGCGGCGCGTTCGGCGGCCTCCCCTGGACCGTCCTGCGCCTGCACCGCACGGCCCTGCTGCTCTGGGGTGCCCTTCTGCTCGCCGTCGTGGGGACCCTGATCTGGATGTACGCCATCGGTGCCGACGCCCGCGCGGGACTCAGCGCCTGCGCCACACCGGCCACCGACACCCTGCCGAGCTGCTCGGACGTCGAGGCGATCAACACCGACGAGACCTACGGAATCGGCATCGGCCTGGTCGACACCGCCCTGTCGTACCTGACGTTCCCGGTCGCCGCCTGGGCAGGTGCCGCGCTGATCGGGCGCGAACTGGAGAGCGGGACCGCGGAACTGGCCTGGACCCAGTCCGTCACCCCGGTGCGCTGGCTCACCGCCAAACTCGCCGTCCCGGCGGCCCTGATCGCCACCGGCACCACCCTGATCGTCCTCCTCAACGTCTGGGCCCGCCGGGACGACAACCCGGACCTCGTCGGCGACTGGTACAACCCCGACGTCTTCCTCTCCACGGGCCCGGCCGCCGTCGCCCATGTCCTCGCCGGGCTCACCCTCGGCGCGCTCGCGGGCCTGGTCACCAGGAAGGCGCTGCCCGCGGCGGGCGTGGCCTTCGCGGCGACGCTGGTCCTGTACAACGTCGTCGACTGGTTCCGGACGAGCCTGTGGCCCACCGACACGGTCACCGGACGGGCCGCGCTGCACCTCCCGCGCAGCTCCCAGGTGCTCGAACACGGCGCCGTCACCACCACCGGCGAGCGCATCGGCAACAACCTGGCCTGCGTCGGCTACGACAACGCCACGGACATCAAAAACTGCATGGCCCGCTCCGGCCTGAGCGACTTCTGGGCCACGCGCCACCCCGAGTCGCACTTCTGGCCCCTCCAGTTCATGGAGACCGGTGTGCTCCTCGCCGTCGCGGCCCTCTCCACCGCAGCGGCGTTCCGGCTGCTGCGCCGCCGTACTCCTTAGGCGGGAAACGTACGCACCTCACGGGGGTGGGCGCGTACGGGGCTCCCCGGCATGTAGACGTCGGGGAGCCGCCCCCCGCTATCCCGCACGTCATGTCGCCGTAACCATCGATTCAAGTGACCTTGCGACGCTCGACCAATGAAGCCCGCCGCGCCCGAGCCGTCGCCTCCACCGGAGAACGAGACCTCGTCGACGACGGGGAGTGAGCGTACGCCAGTGAGGCGATGGGGGTCCCCCCGCCCGAGCGAAGCCGAGGGTGGGGGAATGAACATCCGCCTCGCTCCGCTGCCGCTCGCCCTCTCCGACGCGCCGGTCTCGCCCCTGGCGCGGAAGAATGGGTCCATGAACCAGCCCAGCGCTCAGGCACCGGTACAGCACCCCCAGCCGTCCGTCGGCTCCATAGCCGCTCACCGCCCGCACACCGTGTCGGCGGCGGTCTCCGATCTCGAGCCTGACATCGACGCCGACCTCGACGTGTACGAGGACTCGGTGCGGGACGGCATCACGCTGCCGCAGGGCCGCTTCCTGGACCGGGAGCGCAGCTGGCTCGCGTTCAACGAGAGGGTTCTGGAGCTCGCGGAAGACCCGAACACGCCCCTCCTGGAGCGCGCCAACTTCCTGGCGATCTTCGCCAGCAACCTGGACGAGTTCTTCATGGTCCGGGTGGCGGGTCTGAAGCGCCGTATCGCGACCGGCGTGGCCACGAAGTCCGCCTCCGGCCTGCAGCCCCGCGAGGTCCTGGAGATGATCTGGGCCCGTTCGCGCGAGCTCATGGCCCGGCACGCGGCCTGCTACCAGGAGGACGTCGCCCCCACGCTCGCGGAGGAGGGCATCCACCTGGTCCGCTGGAGCGAGCTGACCGAGAAGGAGCAGGCCCGCCTCTTCACGCTCTTCCGGCACCAGATCTTCCCGGTCCTGACCCCGCTGGCGGTCGACCCCGCGCACCCCTTCCCGTACATCTCCGGCCTGTCCCTGAACCTGGCCGTCGTCGTACGGAACCCGGTCAGCGGCCACCGCCACTTCGCGCGCGTCAAGGTCCCGCCGCTACTCTCCCGCTTCCTGGAGGCCTCCCCGAACCGCTACGTCCCCATCGAGGACGTCATCGCGGCCCACCTGGAGGAGCTTTTCCCGGGCATGGAGGTCCTTGAGCACCACACCTTCCGCCTCACCCGGAACGAGGACCTGGAGGTCGAGGAGGACGACGCCGAGAACCTGCTCCAGGCCCTGGAGAAGGAGCTCATGCGGCGCCGCTTCGGTCCGCCGGTGCGCCTGGAGGTCGAGGAGTCGATCGACCGGTACGTCCTCGATCTGCTGGTACGGGAGCTGAAGATCTCCGAGGCCGAGGTGTACCCGCTGCCGGGTCCCCTGGACCTCACCGGCCTCTTCGGCATCGCCTCCCTGGACCGGCCCGAGCTGAAGTACCCGAAGTTCATCGCGGGCACCCATCGCGACCTCGCGGAGGTCGAGTCGGCGTCCGCGCCCGACATCTTCGCCGCCCTGCGCGAACGCGATGTCCTGCTGCACCACCCCTACGACTCCTTCTCCACCTCCGTGCAGGCCTTCCTGGAGCAGGCCGCGTCCGACCCGGACGTGCTCGCCATCAAGCAGACCCTGTACCGGACGTCGGGCGACTCGCCGATCGTGGACGCGCTGATAGACGCCGCCGAGTCCGGCAAACAGGTCCTCGTGCTGGTCGAGATCAAGGCCCGCTTCGACGAACAGGCCAACATCAAGTGGGCCCGCAAGCTGGAGGAGTCGGGCTGCCATGTCGTGTACGGCCTGGTCGGTCTGAAGACCCACTGCAAGCTGTCGCTCGTCGTACGACAGGAGGGCGACACCCTGCGCCGCTACTCCCACGTCGGCACGGGCAACTACCACCCGAAGACCGCCCGGCTGTACGAGGACCTCGGACTGCTCACCGCCGACCCGCAGGTCGGCGCGGACCTCTCCGACCTCTTCAACCGGCTCTCCGGCTACTCGCGCCGCGAGACCTACCGCCGTCTGCTCGTCGCCCCCAAATCCCTGCGCGACGGCCTGATTTCGCGGATCGACAAGGAAGTACAGCACCACCTCGCCGGCCGCCCCGCGTTCGTCCGCATCAAGGTCAACTCGATGGTCGACGAGGCGATCATCGACGCGCTGTACCGCGCGTCCCAGGCCGGAGTGCCGGTCGACGTATGGGTGCGCGGCATCTGCGCGGTCCGGCCGGGCGTCACCGGCCTGTCCGAAAACATTCAGGTCCGCTCCATCCTCGGCCGCTTCCTCGAACACTCCCGGGTCTTCGCCTTCGGCAACGGCGGCGAGCCCGAGGTGTGGATCGGCAGCGCCGACATGATGCACCGCAACCTCGACCGGCGGATCGAGGCTTTGGTCAGAGTCACCGACCCGGCCCACCGGGCAGCCCTCAACCGGCTGATGGAGACCGGCATGTCCGACACCACCTCCTCCTGGCACCTGGGCCCCGACGGCGAGTGGACGCGGCACGCCGACTCGGATGGCCAGCCCCTGCGGAACGTCCAGGAGATGCTCATAGACGCGCGGAGGCGCCGGCGTGGCACAGCAGCACCTTGATCCCCCCACCGACCCCACGGCCGGGCCCTCCCGCAAGCTCTCGGCTTCGCTCGATCAGGGAGGTACTCCCCTCGGGGACGCCCTGGCCGAGTATCTGCGGGCCCAGGCCACGGAGTTCCTCCGTTCGCTGCGCCAGCACCGGGAGACCGGCGGGACGTCGAACGGCTCGGCGGAGTCCGTCGACGCGGCGCGGGCACTGCGCCGCTCGGCCCGCCGCATCAGCGGCAGCCTCCACACCTTCCGGCCCCTGCTCGACCCGGACTGGTCGGAGGGCATGCGCCCCGAACTGGCCTGGCTGTCCGGCACGTTGGCCCGGGAACACGCGTACGCGGCACGCCTGGAACGGCTGCTGGGCGCGCTGAACCGCCTGTCGGGTTCGTCGGCGCTCCCGGCACAGTCGGCGGCCAAGCCCGTGGGCCAGTCGGCCGCCTCCGCTTCCGCCGTGGGCGGTCGTTCCGCCGGTGCGGAACCCGGCACCCCCGGCCCCCGCGCCCAGCCCGCGGGCAACCTGACCGTGGGCGCGGCGAAAGCAGGCGCCCTCCTGGACCGCCAGCTGACCCTGGCCCGCACCAGGGCCCACTCGGCGGCCCTGCAGGCACTGGGCTCGAGCCGCTTCCACGCGGTGGCCGACAGCGTGGCGGTCCTGGCCAGCGAGGTCCCGCTGACCCCCGCGGCCACCGCCACCGACCTGCGCCCGATGGCCGCCGCCGCGGAGGACCGTCTGACCGACGCGATCGCCGCGCTGCCGCTGGTCACCGCGGGCCACCCCTACAACGCGGAGGCCCTCGTCCACGGACTCTCCGCCGACACCGCGCCCCAGCCTCAGGACGCCCCCTGGCACCAGGTCCGCCTGCTGCTGCGGCTGCACCGCTACGCCCGCGAGGTCCTGTACGGCGAGGACTGTCCGGCCGACGTACGACTCCTCGCCGCGGGTCAGGCCCTCAACCGGCACCGGGACGCCGCGGAGGCGGCATCGGCCGCGGCGTCGGCGGCCCGCACCCCGCGCATCGCCCCGGCGACGGCGTACGCGCTCGGCGTGCTCCACGCCGACCAGCGGCACGAGGTGGAGGCGGCACGGTTCGCGTTCCAGCGGGCTTGGCAGTTGGAAGTGGTACGCACCCCCTGAGGGAGGACCCATGGCGGACAACGAGGGAGGCCCCATGGCAGACGACACCATCCAAGCGGCGGGCTGCGTCCTGTGGCGTCGCTCCCCGGTCGACGGCGAGTTGCAGATCTGCCTCGTCCACCGGCCGAAGTACGACGACTGGTCGCACCCGAAGGGCAAGCTGAAGCGGGGCGAGGATCCTCTCGTGGGCGCGTTGCGCGAGGTCGAGGAGGAGACGGGGTACACGGCCGTCCTGGGTGCTCCCCTGCCGACGCTCCGCTACCTCGTCGCCGGCCGTCCCAAGGATGTCCGGTACTGGGCGGCCGAGGCGACGAACGGCCACTTCACCCCGAACCGCGAGGTGGACCGCGTCCTGTGGCTCTCGCCCGTCGAGGCCCGCGACCGTCTGACGATGCCCAGGGACCGCGACCTGGTCCACGCCCTGCTCGCCTCGCTGCACCTGACGTAGTCACGCGATGTCACCGCCGTGCGAGTGCCGCCGTCGTGTCCGGCGACTCTGTGTGTATCGGCGTCGGCGCAAAGGAGTCGACACCTGCGCGATTACGTCCGGTTGCCCAGAGTTATCAATGCGGCCCTATGCGACCCTAGTTGTCGGAAACCGCCCCGTGTCCTCGGCGTAAGCGTTCCGTGACCTCACCGCACCGTCCGCAGGGGTTCACCCCCCGTTCACTTACGCCCATCGGCCGCTTCACCTGTTCTGCCTAATTTCGGCCTTACCCGGTGCGGAGCGCTCACTCGATGTGGCGTTCGCATGACACCGACCCTCGCACGCCGCCACCTCGACGGCGGCTCCTGGAAGGAACTCCCGAAAGTGAAGCTTCAGCGCAAGAACCGGCTTCGCGCCCTCTCGCTCGGTGCCGTCGCCGTCTCCGGCGCCCTGGCCCTCACGGCGTGCGGCTCGGACGACACTGGCAAGAGCAACGGTGGCGGCAGCTCGGCCTCTGCCAGCAACAACAGCGCCATCAAGTGTGACGACGCCAAGGGCCAGCTGCAGGCCTCCGGCTCTTCCGCGCAGAAGAACGCGATCGACGCGTGGGTGGCGCAGTTCAAGGCCGCGTGCAGCAGCGTGCAGATCAACTACAACCCGACGGGTTCGGGCGCCGGTATCACCGCGTTCACCCAGGGCCAGACCGCGTTCGCCGGTTCGGACTCGCCGCTGAAGCCCGAAGAGGCCACGGCTGCCAAGAAGGCCTGCGGCGGCAACGCCGCCATCGACCTTCCGATGGTCGGCGGCCCGATCGCGATCGGCTACAACCTGGACGGCGTGGACAACCTCACGCTGGACGCCTCCACGCTCGCCAAGATCTTCGACGGCAAGATCACGACGTGGAACGACAAGGCCATCGCGAAGCTGAACCCCGACGCGAAGCTTCCCAGCACCAAGATCCAGGCCTTCCACCGTTCGGACGAGTCCGGCACCACGGACAACTTCACCAAGTACCTGAAGGCCGTCGCCCCGTCCGACTGGAAGTACTCGGGCGGCAAGGCCTGGCAGGCCAAGGGCGGCCAGTCCGCGCAGGGCTCCTCCGGCCTGGCCCAGCAGGTGAAGCAGGTCCCGGGCGCGATCTCGTACTTCGAGCTCTCCTACGCCGCTGACGGCATCAACACCGTCGACCTGAAGACGGACGCCGCGACCCCGGTCAAGGCCACCGTCGAGAACGCCACCAAGGCCATCGCCACCGCCAAGGTCGCCGGCACGGGCAACGACCTGGCGCTGTCCCTGAACTACAAGCCGACCGAGGAAGGCGCCTACCCGCTTACCCTGGTCACCTACGAGATCGTCTGTGAGAAGGGCAACAAGGCCGACACCCTGGCCGCCACCAAGTCCTTCCTCACCTACATCGCGAGCGAGGACGGTCAGAAGCTGCTGACCGACGCCAAGTACGCGCCGATCCCCGACGAGATCATCACCAAGGTCCGTTCCACCATCTCGAGCCTGAGCTGACCTGAGTGTGCGGCCCGCCTCGCCGAGGCGGGCCGCACCGTCCGGTGCACCGCCGCCTGGAGCCGCCACCCGTACGGCTCCGCAGACCGGAGAATCCTGATGGACATATCAACACAGAACGCTGAAGCCCCTCCCCCCACCCCACAGCCTTCCGCGGCCGTCCTGAAGAGTGCGAGCCGCGGCGCCACCCGCCCTGGAGACCGGATCTTCCTCGGTCTCTCGCGCGGGTCCGGCATTTTCCTGCTGGCGATCATGGCCGCCATCGCGGCCTTCCTCACCTACCGTGCCGCCCTTGCGATCAGCAAGGACCACGGGAACTTCCTGACCACGTTCGAGTGGAACACCAGCCTCGAACCGGCGACCTTCGGTATCGCGGTCCTCGCCTTCGGCACCGTGGTCTCCGCGCTCATCGCCATGGTCCTCGCGGTCCCGGTCGCGGTCGGCATCGCCCTGTTCATCACGCACTACGCGCCGCGCAGGCTCGGCGGCACCATCGCGTACGTGATCGACCTGCTGGCCGCCGTCCCGTCCATCGTGTACGGCCTCTGGGGCGCCCTCGTCCTCGTACCGCACATGGACGGACTCTTCGGCTGGCTCGACCACTACTTCGGCTGGACCGGCATCTTCGAGTGGCAGGGCGGCGCGCCCCGCTCGATGCTCACCGTCGGCATCCTGCTGGCGATCATGATCCTGCCGATCATCACGAACGTGAGCCGTGAGGTCTTCCGCCAGGTCCCGCAGATGCACGAGGAGGCCGCGCTGGCCCTCGGCGCCACGCGCTGGGAGGTCATCCGCATGTCGGTGCTGCCCTTCGGCCGCTCCGGCGTGATCTCCGCCTCGATGCTCGGCCTCGGCCGCGCGCTCGGCGAGACGATGGCCGTCGCCACGGTCCTCTCCCCGACCTTCGATATCAACGCCAGCCTGCTCGACCCGGGCGGCGGCACGTTCGCCCAGAACATCGCGAGCAAGTTCAGCGAGGCCACCCCGCTCGGCCAGGACGCGCTGATCGCCTCTGGTCTCGTCCTGTTCGTCATCACCCTGCTGGTCAACGGCGCGGCGCGCGTGATCATCAACCGCCGCAAGGAGTACTCGGGGGCCAACGCATGAGCACCGCACCCGTCAGCCACAGGCGCGCCAGCACGCTGCGCGGCGCCAGCCTCCCGAAGTGGTCCCCGTGGGCCATCGCCGTGGGCTCCGTCGCCGTCGCCGCGGGCATCGGCCTGGGCGCCGGCCTCGACAGCAAGGTCCAGTGGGGCCTGATCGCAGCGATCCTCTTCGTCCTCGGCACATACGCCATCGCCGCGCGCGTCGAGGGCCGCCGCCAGGCCAAGGACCGGGTCGCGACCAGCCTCGTCTGGGTCTGCTTCATCGTCGCCGTCGTCCCGCTGGCCTCCCTGATCTGGGAGACCGTCAAGCGCGGTGTGAAGGTCTTCGACGTCTACTTCCTGACCCATTCCATGGGTGTGGTCGCCGACACCCAGCCCGGTGGCGGCATCTACCACGCGATCATCGGCACCCTGGAGCAGGTCGCCATCGCCACCCTGATCGCGGTGCCGATCGGTGTGCTCACCGCGATCTACCTCGTCGAGTACGGGCGCGGCAAGCTCGCCAAGGCCGTCACCTTCTTCGTCGACGTCATGACGGGCATCCCGTCGATCGTCGCCGGCCTCTTCATTCTCAGCTTCTGGATCCTCATCCTGGACATGGGGTACTCCGGCTTCGCCGGTTCGCTCGCCCTGTCGATCCTGATGATGCCCGTGGTGGTCCGCTCCACGGAGGAGATGCTCAAGCTCGTACCGAACGAGCTGCGCGAGGCCTCCCTCGCGCTGGGCATCCCGAAGTGGCGCACCATCCTCAAGGTGGTTCTGCCGACCTCCATCGGTGGTATCACCACGGGTGTGATGCTCGCCGTCGCGCGCATCACCGGTGAGACCGCTCCCGTGCTGCTGCTGGTGTGGGGCACCAGTGTCATCAACGACAACCCGTTCTCGGACCCGCAGGCCTCGCTGCCGCTGTACATCTACCAGCAGTACGCGAACAGCGCCGGTTCCGGCGCGGCCTACGACCGGGCATGGGCGGCGGCACTCGCGCTCATCGCCTTCGTCATGATCCTCAACCTGGCAGCGCGTGGCATCGCGCGCTGGAAGGCGCCCAAGACGGGCCGCTGACGCGGCCAATCAGCGACCCGAACCTTCGCGAAAGAAGCAGTGATTGAAATGGCCAAGCGAATCGACGTAAGCGGTCTCACCGCCTACTACGGCGCCCACAAGGCGATCGAAGACATCTCGATGACGGTCGAGCCCCGCTCGGTGACGGCCTTCATCGGCCCCTCCGGCTGTGGCAAGTCGACCTTCCTGCGCACCCTCAACCGCATGCACGAGGTCACCCCCGGCGGCCGCGTCGAGGGCAAGGTGCTCCTGGACGACGAGGACCTGTACGGGAACGGGATCGACCCCGTCGCCGTGCGCCGCACGATCGGCATGGTCTTCCAGCGCCCCAACCCCTTCCCCACCATGTCGATCTTCGACAACGTGGCGGCGGGCCTGCGCCTGAACGGCTCCTACAAGAAGTCCGAGCTCAGCGACATCGTCGAGAGGTCCCTCAAGGGCGCGAACCTCTGGAACGAGGTCAAGGACCGTCTGAACAAGCCGGGTTCCGGTCTCTCCGGTGGTCAGCAGCAGCGCCTGTGCATCGCCCGCGCGATCGCGGTGGAGCCCCAGGTCCTCCTCATGGACGAGCCCTGCTCGGCCCTGGACCCCATCTCCACCCTCGCCATCGAGGACCTCATCGGTGAGCTCAAGGAGCGCTTCACGATCGTCATCGTGACGCACAACATGCAGCAGGCCGCCCGCGTTTCCGACCGCACCGCGTTCTTCAACCTGGCCGCGGTCGGCCAGCCCGGCCGTCTCATCGAGATCGACGACACGGAGCGCATCTTCTCCAACCCGTCGGTCCAGGCCACGGAGGACTACATCTCCGGCCGCTTCGGCTGAGCCGACGCCACCCATACCCCTCGCGGTGCTGCATGGCGGTGCCACCGCGAGGACGAGAAGGGCCCGCCCCTGGCTCCCGGGGGCGGGCCCGCTCGTTTCCGCGCTTGTAGCGCAGTTCCCCGCGGCCCTTTTCAGGGGCGCGGGGAACTGCGCAATCTTTAAGCGGGGGTCTGGGGGCGCAGCCCCCAGGGACGGGACGGGCAGGGGCGGAGGGGGCGAGAAACCCACCCCGCCTACAGGAACGCCAGGTTCACAACCCAGAAGCTGGCCGCAGCCACCAACGCGGCCGCCGGCATCGTAATGAACCACCCCAGCACGATGTTCTTGGCGACACCCCACCGCACCGCGTTCACACGCTTCGTCGCCCCGGCGCCCATGATGGCGGAGGTGATGACATGCGTCGTAGAGATCGGCGCCTTGAAGAGAAACGCCGTGGCGAACATGATCGACGCCCCCGTCGTCTCCGCGGCGAACCCCTGAGGCGGATCGAGCTCGATGATCTTCCGCCCGAGCGTCCGCATGATGCGCCACCCACCGGCGTACGTCCCCAGCGACAGCATCACCGCACAGATGATCTTCACCCACACCGGAATTGGATCGTCCGACCCCTGGACGCCACCGATGACGAGCGCCATCACCACGACACCCATCGTCTTCTGGGCGTCCTGAAGACCGTGCCCGAGCGCCATCCCGGCCGCCGACACGGTCTGAGCAATACGGAATCCCCGCTTGGCCTTGTGGGGATTGGACCTGCGGAAGATCCACATGATCGCGCACATCACCAGGTAGCCGACGATCAGACCCACGACCGGCGACAGGAACATCGGAATGATGACCTTGTCCAGGACACCGGTCCAGAGAACGGTCGTACCACCCGCGAGCGCCGCCCCCACCAGCCCGCCGAACAACGCGTGCGACGAGGACGACGGAAGCCCGAAGTACCAGGTGATGAGGTTCCAGACGATGGCGCCGATGAGCGCCGCGAAGAGGATTCCCATCCCCTTGCCGCCCTCGGGCGTCTCGATCAGCCCGCTGCTGACGGTGTGCGCGACACCGCTGCCGAGGAACGCACCGGCGAGGTTCATCACCGCGGCCATGGCGAGCGCCGCCCGCGGGGTCAGCGCCCGCGTGGACACCGATGTGGCGATGGCGTTCGCCGAGTCGTGGAAGCCGTTCGTGTACGTGAATCCGAGCGCGACCCCGATGGTCACGATCAAAGCAAAGGTGTCCATGAACGGGTCAGGACTCCTTGACGGCGATGGTCTCCACCGTGTTCGCCACGTGCTCGAACGCGTCGGCCGCTTCCTCCAGCACATCCACGATCTGCTTGAGCTTCAGCACCTCGATGGCGTCGTACTTGCCGTTGAAGAGGTGGGCCAGCAGCTTGCGGTGTATCTGGTCGGCCTGGTTCTCCAGCCGGTTGACCTCGATCCAGTACTCGGTGAGGTTGTCCATGGTGCGGAGGTTCGGCATGGCCTCCGCCGTCAGGTCCGCGGCGCGCGCCAACACCTCGATCTGCTGCTCGACACCCTTGGGCAGTTCCTCGACGTTATAGAGGACGACCAGGTCGACGGCCTCCTCCATGAAGTCCATGATGTCGTCGAGGGACGAGGCCAGGTTGTAGATGTCCTCACGGTCGAACGGCGTGATGAACGAGGAGTTCAACTGGTGGAAGATCGCGTGCGTGGCGTCGTCACCGGCGTGTTCCGCTGCCCGCATACGCTCTGCGATCTCGGCCCGGGCGGAGGCGTCCGCCCCAAGCAGTTCCATCAGGAGTTTCGAGCCCGTGACGATGTTGTCCGCGGATGCGGAAAACATGTCATAGAAGCTCGTCTCCCTGGGGGTCAGACGAAAGCGCACGTGGGGTCCTCGGGGTGCTTCGGTTCGGTCAGGCTGATGCTAGGCGCATCATCCGGCCACGGCTAATGGGCCGTCCCCCAGTGTCGCCCATCGGGCACAGTGATCAGCACAGGGTCCGGTTCCGGCATCGGGCAAGGGCCCTATACCCAGCAAAGTTCGATACCATATACCTACCAGGGGTATATGTAAGTGGCGTTTCAGACAGGTTCGCCAACCGCCCGGGACCAATTCGGCAGATTCAGCAGGAGGACGCGATGACGACCACCGAGGCCGGCGCGACGGCACCCTCCGGCGAGGTGAAAGAGGTCCAGGAACCGCAGGAGATCGTGACCGACCACGACCGCGGAATCCACGGGTACCACAAGCAGAAGGACGAGCACCTCAAGCGCCTGCGCCGCATCGAGGGCCAGATCCGCGGCCTGCAACGCATGGTCGACGAGGACGTCTACTGCATCGACATACTCACCCAGGTCTCCGCCTCCACGAAGGCCCTGCAGTCCTTCGCCCTCCAGCTCCTGGAGGAGCACCTGCGCCACTGCGTCGCGGACGCGGCCGTCAAGGGCGGCGACGAGATCGACGCGAAGGTCGAAGAGGCGACAAAGGCGATCGGCCGACTGCTCCGTACCTGAGACACCGACCGTTTCGTACATTTCACACATGCGGTACGAGGTGACATGAATCATGGTGTGACGTGGGGTACGACGTGGCGGGGACCGGGCCACGCCCGGGTACCGGAGGAAGGCCGGGAGGCTACTCCTCGACACCCCGCTCAGGGACATCATGGGCACGCTCTTCAGCCACTTTCAGCACCTCGTCGATGCTCTCAAGACTGAGCCGGTCCTCATGGGCGGCCGAGGCCGCGATGATCAGGTCGCCGCACAGCTCGATCTCGGCGAGGGCCACGTGGTCCTGAACTGCCGTACCGCCGACCGGAGCCACGTGCATCACCTCTTCCTGCCGTCACCGACTTCCTAGAGTAGGGAGCGGCCTACACACCGCGCATGGCACGGAAGGGCCATTTCCGGCCCTCCGGTGAAGCTACGGCTCCGGATGCTCTTGCCCATCCCTCCGGAATCCACTACTCCGCGATCTTCCCGGCGAAGATGTCCCCGGCTTCCGGAAGCTGTACGTCGGCCGGGACCCCGAAGTCGAACAGCAACGTCGTCGAGGCGACCGCGACCGTGCCCTTCTGCTGCCCGTTGACAAAGCTGAACCGGTGGCGGACCTTGCGCAGCCGCCCCTGATCGTCGAGGTAGGCATCGAACGGCACCTCGGCGGTGGCGAACCCTTTGGCCGCCGCCATCAGAGCCTTCCGCTGCCCCTTCGACGCGCTCTGCGCGGCGATGTCCAGGTCGGCGGTCCCGCGATAGTGCCGCACCGGAGTCCCGGCCACCTCGGTCTTCCCCACATAGGTCGCCGCCCGCGCCCCGCGCAGCAACTCGGCCGCCGCGTACGGGTCGGTGGCGCCGCCCGTCACCAGGTTCCCGTCGGTGAGGCCGGCCGTGTCGACGCGGACCCACTTGTCGGCGGGCACGCCGGCACCGCGATTCTTCATGAACAGGGCACCCGGGGCGAGGAGTTCGGTGATCGGCCGGTGCTCGTCGGTGCCGGCCGGGTCCTGCGGCAGCAGCACCTTGAGCTGCCCCATCTGATCCTTGAAGTCGTACACGCCCTCGCCCCGGATGGTGACGCGGGTCCCGCCGGTGGCCATCTCCATGGACGTACGGGC
The DNA here is from genome assembly GCF_014645835.1 of Streptomyces albiflavescens. Taxonomy (GTDB): domain Bacteria; phylum Actinomycetota; class Actinomycetes; order Streptomycetales; family Streptomycetaceae; genus Streptomyces; species Streptomyces albiflavescens. The sequence goes on along the minus strand of NZ_BMMM01000004.1, from coordinate 16,179 downwards.
CTTCGCACTGCCCGCGCGCTCCAGCGTGGCGGCGGCCCGGTGCAGCACCTGGACGGAGTCGGCACCGGCGTGGGCGTCCTCGGCGGCGGCCCCGCCGCCCGAGCATCCCGTGGCACACACCATCAACCCCGCCGCGACAGCCGCGACGACCGTCCAGCCGGCCCGCCCTTCCTCCAGCGCCACCATCTCCTGCCGACCCCCAGCCGGTCCGTCCCGGGCCCTCCCTGTCGTTCCGGTTAACGACGAGTAGAGGCGCCCGTCACGCGGCGGCATCCCGTTCACTTGCCTTGGGTAACGTTGTCGGCGTGGCACAGCAGGACGAGACCGACGCCTCCCTGGAACACCGGACCACGACGGTCGAACAGGGCCGCTTCTGCGTAGCCCGCTGCACGTGCGGCTGGAGAGGCCCGGCCCGCAGAGCCCGCAGCCTGGCCCGCGAGGACGCGCAAACCCACACCGGTACCCTTCTGGCCTAGGGCCTGTCGTGACGACAGGCCCTAGGTCCTGTCGTCAAATTCCCGTCGTCCGCCCGGAGGGCGGGCCCTGCGGCGTCAGGTGCGTGCTCTCGGCGTGCCGGGCACAGGCCCTCGTACTGGATGTACTTGGGTCTGTGCCCGGTGCGGCGAGAGTGCGTGCATGGCGTCGCGGGGCAGACGGGAATTTGACGACAGGGCCTAGCCGTCTCGGCGGCGAACGGTCGTGCCGCTGGAGCTGCGCTGTAGCGATTCCGTGGCATTCGCCGGTGGAACCCTGGGGCCCGGGGACCCGTCTCGTTCCACGGAACCCTCGGGAGGCGCACATGCAACGGCGTACGTTCATCGGCGGAGCCACCGCCGCACTCGCGGCGGCGGCGACGTCCGCGTGCAACGGCGGTGACAGCGGCGGCCCGAAGGCCTCCGGTGCCACCGAGAGCAGCGGCACCTCCATACGCACGGCCACCACCAGCACCCGCGCCGCCGCGAACTGGGCCGCCCTGTCGAGGGAGCTGGACGGCGCACTGGTCCGCCCCGGAGACCGCAGCTGGACGGCCGCGCACCAGCTCTACAACACGCGCTTCGACAACCTGAAGCCCGCCGCCGTCGCGTATGTGGCCCACGCGGACGACATCCGCACCACCATGGACTACGCCCGCGCCCACGGCATCAAGGTATCGATCCGCAACGGCGGCCACTCGTACGCCGGCTGGTCCTCCGGCAACGGCCGCCTGGTCGTCGACGTCTCCAAGCTGAACAAGATCCGGGCGTCCGGGAACGAGGCGGTCGTCGGAGCCGGATCGAAACTGATCGACGTCTATCGCACCCTCGCCGCGAAGGGTGTGACCATCCCGGCCGGTTCCTGCCCGACCGTCGGCGTCTCCGGACTGACGCTCGGGGGCGGCCACGGCGTCGTGTCACGGGCGTACGGTCTGACCTGCGACAGCCTTACGCAGGCGACGCTGATCACCGCCGACGGCAAGCAGCTCGTCGCGAACGCCACCGAGAACAAGGACCTCTTCTGGGCCCTGCGCGGCGCCGGCAACGGCAACTTCGGCGTCGTCACCGAGCTGCGCTTCCGGACCCACCCCGCCCCGCAGGCCGTCTCGGCGTACATGACCTGGCCCTGGGCCAAGGCCGCCGCCGTGGTGAAGGCCTGGCAGGAGTGGGGCCCGGACCAGCCGGACGAGATCTGGTCATCGTGCCATCTCGCGAACGCGGCCGGAGGCACGCCCACGGTCTCCATCGCGGCGTTCTCCCTCGGCACGTACAGCGAACTCCAGAACGCCGTGGACCGCCTGGCCGACAAGATCGGCTCCCCCGCGCGCAGCGTCTCCCTGAAGAAGCGCTCGTACGAGGACTCGATGGAGGTGTACGCGGGCTGCTCCTCCTTCCCGACCGATGCCCAGTGCCACCTCCCGGGATCGACCCCGGGCCGCAGCCCCCAGGGCGCCCTCGGCCGCGAGACCTACGCGGCCCGCTCGGACTTCTTCGACCGCTCGATATCGACGGCCGGCATCCAGACGCTTCTCCACCAGATCTCGTCGGTCCGAGGCGGCTCGGGCAGCATCGCCCTGACGGCACTGGGCGGCGCGGTCAACCGCGTCTCGCCCACCGCGACGGCCTTCGTCCACCGCCGCTCGCGCATGCTCGCCCAGTACATCGCCTCCTGGCAGACGGGCACCTCGGGCACGACCGCCCAGTCCTGGCTCACCACCGCGCACAACGCGATGGCCCGGCACGCCTCGGGCGCCGCCTACCAGAACTACACGGACCCCACCCTCACCGACTGGCGCAAGGCGTACTACGGCGACGCCGCCACCCGCCTCACCACGTTGAAGAGGCAGTACGACCCGAACCACTTCTTCACGTTCCCGCAGGCGCTGTAAGGGGGCCGGCTTTTCAGCCCGTCCGGCGTTTGAGGACATGGCCGTTCAGACCGAAGCGGGGGTCTGGGAGACGGCAGCTCCCCAGCCCCAGCCGGCTACGCGGCCAGGTCCCGCTCCTCGGGCAGCTCCGCCCGAGCCCCGGGAATCACCGCATCCCGCCCGGCGGGAGCCACCCCCCGCGCCCGGATCAGCCACCCGGCGCGCGGGGCCTGCTCCACCGCCTTCATGACAGGTGTCAGCAACGCCATCGCCGGCGGCGACAACAGCAGCGCCACCGCCGTACCGAGCGCGAACCCTCCGACGACGTCCGTCGGGTAATGCACCCCCATGTACACCCGGCAGAAGCCTTCGAGCAGCGCGAGCCCGATCCCGGCCAGCCCGAACTTCCGGTTCGCCACGAACAGCCCGACCCCCATCGCCATGGTGAGCGTCGCATGATCGCTGACGAAGGAGAAGTCGGTCTTGCCGGAGACCAGGACGTCCAGCCCCTGGTGGTCGACGGAGGGGCGGGGTCTCTCCACGAAGCCCCGTATCGGCACGTTCACCAGCACCGCGATGCCGGCGGCCAGCGGCGCCCACACCAACGCGGCCACGGACGACGCGGCATGGGCACCGCCCCGCCGCCGCACGGTCCACCAGCACCACAGCACCAGCAGGACCATGGCGAGCAGCAGCCCGTACTCGCCCACGAACTCCATGCCCCGGTCGAACCAGTGCGGCGCGGACTTGGCCAGGCCGTTGATGTCGTAGAGCAGGTCGACGTCGGGGTTCGAACCGGATTCGGCGAGTCCAGCCATGGTGCTGCGGCCCCTTCGTCGTCTTTCCCGCGCGCGCACCGTTTCGTGCGCGGCTCGATCCACCCCCGTGGTCGTAGAACCGCTAGAACCGCGTCATAGAACAGCGCTACGTCAAAAGGAACGCACAGTCCCTTGTCATACGTTCCACCCTCCACGGAATGATCACGCAGACGTTATCGAAGAGAGACACATCTCCGCAGCTCAGGGGGTGCTTTCCCCCAGGTTCACACGGATGTGGGCAATGCTTTCGCGCCATCTTCGGTCACCCGGGTGGCCCCGAAGTAGTCGGGGGTGTCGACGGGGTCGAAGCGAATCACGGCGCCCGGCCTCGGTGCGTCGATCATGTACCCGCCGCCCACATAGATCCCCACGTGCCGGATGGCCCGGGAGTTGGTGAGGTCGTCCGAGAAGAAGACCAGATCCCCGGGCAGCAGCTCTTCCCTCTTCGGGTGCGGCCCGGCGTTGTACTGATCGTTGGCGACTCGCGGCAGCTCGACCCCGACACTCTCGTACGCGGCTTTCGTCAGCCCCGAGCAGTCGAAGCGTCCGCCCTGGTCAGCGCCACCGTTGCCGCCCCACAGATAGAGCGTTCCGAGCTTCTTCTGCGCGTACGTGATCGCCGCCGCGGCCTGCTTCGAGGGATCCACCCGGGTCACCGGCGCGGCGAAGCTCTTCGACAGTGTCGTGATCGTCTTCACGTAGTTCCGGGTCTCCTTGTACGGCGGCACGCCTCCGTACTTGATGACCGCGTAGGCCCCCGCGTTGTAGGCGGCGAGCATGTTCTCGGTGACGTTCCCCGGCGCGTTCTTCACGTAGGAGGCGAGCTGGCAGTCGTACGAGGCGGCCGACGGAATCGCGTCATTCGGATCCCATACGTCGCGGTCGCCGTCCCCGTCGCCGTCGACTCCGTGCGTGGCCCAGGTCCCCGGGATGAATTGCGCTATCCCTTCCGCTTTCGCCGGACTCTTGGCATTCGGGTTGAACCCGCTCTCCTGATACAGCTGGGCGGCCAGCAGCGCGGGATTGATGGCGCTGCACAGATTCCCCCACTTCTGTACGAGCCCCTGGTACGCGGCGGGTACGGCTCCCTTGGCGAGCGCGACCGCGCCTCCGCCCAACCCGTTGGCGAGGTTCCCGGCGACCATGTAGACGCCGACGACGAGCAGCATCACGAAGCTGATCCCCGCCCCGACAGCAGCGGTCGCTACGATCCATGCCTTACGCACCGTCAACCGCCCCTCGCCGCCCAGGAGTCCGCCGACGGTCAGTCTAGAGGCGGGCCTCGCGCAGCGGGACGATCACGCACAAGGAGAAACCGCACGTGGCGACCCCGCCCCCGCACTCGAACCCGCCCCAGGGCAACCCCTTTGCCCCGCAAGGCGGTTACGCGCCAAACGGGGCGCAGCCGTATGGCTCATACGGCACACAGGACGCGTACGGCGCACAGAACTCGGCGTACGGCCAGAACCCGTACGCGCAGAGCCCGGCAGCACCGCACCAGAACCCGGCGTACGCCCAGACCGCCCCCGCGTACGGCCAGGACCCGTACGCCCCCGCGGGCGGCCCCGCCTACGCGGCCGCCCCGCCACCCCTTACCCCCGGCTGCCGCATATGCGCCTCGCAGCCGGCCGGGGACATGACCATCCGTCAGCACACGGGCCTGCTGGTCGCGATGCGGTTCTCCAAGATGGAGGGCCCGTTCTGCCGCTCCTGCGCGACGGCGATCCACCGCGACATGACGACGAAAACCCTGGCGGGCGGCTGGTGGAGCCCGGTGTCGCTGCTCCTGTTCACCCCCCTCACACTCCTGTGGAACCTCTACGTCCGCACGAAGATCGGCAAGCTTCCACACCCGACGACGCCGTCCCCGACCGGGGTGGTCATGGACCAGGGCAAGCCGGTCTTCCAGCGCCCGCTGGCCTACGTGGTCCTGCTCCTGCCGCTGCTCTGGCTCGCCGTGTACATCTCCAACGAGGTCACGAGCCAGTCATGACGGCCTCGCGATAGAGCGCCGCGACCTCGTCCCCGAAGACGACGCTGTACGAGACGTCGTCGGTGTCGCCGCCCTGCTGATGCCCGCCGATGACACCGACGACCTCCCCGTCACCGTTCACCCAGGGACTCCCGCTCGTCCCCCCGGCGAACTCGGGGCACTCGATGCGCTGCTGCGTGCGGCTGTGGACGGTGGGCTTGTTGGTGCAGGTGATGGGCGTATCGAAGGTGCTGGGATACCCGGTGACGGTGACGGCGGTCGACCCGGTGGCACGCCCGGCCGCAAAGACGTTCCCACCCCCCACGACATCCTCGACACCCTTCCCGTCCTTCTCGGCGAGAACGGCGAAGGCGACATCGGTGTCCTCGTCCTGCGCGTTCGTCCACCCCTCGGGGACGACGGTCCCGGCGACCTCCCAGTACCCGTACGGTGCCTGCCCGTCCCGGTACCCGGGGGCGAAGCGCAGGGTCCCTCCGCCGTCCACGCAGTGGGCGGCGGTCACGATCAGATCCCGGCCGGCGCTGTGCACGACGGACGCGGTACAGAAGTGCCCGCCGCTCCCGTGGAACAGCGCGCCCACGCGTGCGCTCTGCGCGGTCGCGGCGGCAGGCACGGTCACCCCGAGCGGCCCGGGACCGGCATCCGCGGCCGCCACGGAGGAGGACGTCACGGCCACCATCAACACGACCGCACCGAGCAGGGCGTGCCGGCGGGTGCCGGGGGGACGGGAGGTGCGCTTCATCGCCCCTCACCTTGCCGCAGGCACGTGAGAAAAACGCCGAGGGCAGACTAAAAGTCTCCTGTGAACCGCCCCCGCCGCGTCGGCGCCCGTACGCCGGAAGGTGACCCGGGCGATCCCCGGGCCCGGGGATCGTGCGGGAGTTGGAGGGTGGAGGACCAGGGCGGGGATACGGTTGCCGGGAGCAGTCTCCGCTCACGGAGCCACCCCCGCCGCCTTCCGCACCCTCATCCACGTACTGAAGGAGAACGACCACCGTGGCTGAAGTCCCCCAGAACCTGGACTGGGTCCGCGCGGCGCCCGACGACGCGACCGGCCCCGGCCCCTGGATCGAACTCGCCTTCGGGGACAACGACCTGGTCCACATCCGTGAGACCAGCGACCCGGAGAACGTCGTCACCACCACCCGGAGAAAGTGGGACGCGTTCGTACTGGGCGTACAGGCAGGAGAATTCGACCACTTCGTAGAGGGCCTGGAGGACGAGGAGTCCACCGAACCCCGGCCATGAAGTGACCGTGCCCATCCACCGGCGGCGTTCGGAGAACGGGCCGCGGCAACCGACCGCGGCCCGTTTCGCCGCGTTCAGAGGCGAGGGATAGCCTGGGGAACACCGGGCCGACGGTCGGCGTCCACATCCCGCAGACGCGACGACCCGGAGAACATCGGCTCGACGGCCCGTCAGAATCGGGACGCGCACACGGCGTACGTACGAGACGGGCGGGGCGTGCGCTTCGTAGAAGGGGTTAACGACGGAACCACACGACAGGTTCCGCTCCGACTTCATTGCCCGGCGTGACCTGCCGTGATACACAGAGTGACCATGCGACCCCTCGCATACCGTCGCACGCCTCCCGTGAGGATCCCGCGTACGCCGGTGACAAGGGATTCGTACGAAACCCGCCAATCAATGACGCCAAGTCGACATACGACAGCGTCATTGTCGGCGAGAATGGGCCCGACCTCTGCGCGCAGTGGCAGGGGGTGCAGAACTACCCACTAGGGGCGGTGACTTACATGCTTTTCGCAGCCGATAAGGGCGACATCACCACGATCATCGGCGGGATCGCTCCGGACTGGGGTCCCTTCGGCAGCCTGGGCAACGAAGCGAAGGTGATGATCGAGGTCGTGATGGCGGTCGCCATCCTGCTCTGCCTCGGCATCGCGATCTGGGGCGCGGCCAAGCAGCGCATCGGTGCGACCGCCCTCCGCGACACCTTCAGTGCCGAACAGGGCAAGGGCCTCATCATCGCGGGCCTCACCGGAGTCTTCATCATCGGATCGCTCGGCACACTCTTCACCATCGTGTACGGCATGGCTGTCTAGGCCCGGCCATGCCTGGCGCACCGTCAGTCCCCGGCCGGGCGCGCCCGATCCTCTCCCCTCCGACCCACCCGTCCGTCGTGCCCACCGGCTGAGGTTGCGTTTCCCTGATGTCGAGTCACCACACCGCGCCCGCGCGGGAACCAGCACGGCTACCGTCGTACTACTTGGTTCAGCGAGAGGTTGAGGGGGCGTACGCGACATGAGTCTCGGTGACGAACCCGGCTACGGCGACGCCTCGCGCGGCGAGGACGGGGGGTACGGCGGCTCCGGCCAGACCCGGACCCGCCTCCCCGACCGCCCGGGCGACGTCTACGGCGGCGCCCGCCGCGGGCGGTCCTCCTCCCGGAGCCTGGTCACGGTCGTCGGCGTCGTCGTCCTCCTGATCGCCGCGATCGCCTTCGCGAACCGTGGAGGGGACGACTCCTCTTCGGGCAACGGAGGCGGCGACAAGGCGAAGACATCACCTACGGCGGCCTCGGGGACGCGTCCGGTGGAGTCGAAGACGGCGGGGATCCCGTCGGGGTTCGCGCGGAGCGAGCAGGGGGCGCAGAGCGCGGCGGCGAACTATGCGGTGGCGTTGGGTTCGGCCGACATGTTCAACAAGGGCAAGCGGGACCAGATCCTCTCGGCCGTCGTCACCCCGTCCCGGGTGACCGAGTTCGAGACCACGCTGGACAAGGCGTACACCCCGCAGTTCAACAAGAACGTCGGCCTCAACGAGGACGGCTCGGCGCCCCAGGGCTACACGTTCGTCTCGCGGACGAGCCCCATCGGCACCAAGGTGACCGCGTCCTCCGGTGACACCGCGACAGTCGAGGTCTGGTGTGGCGGTCTACTTGGCCTCGCGGGCCAGAACTCCACCAACCCCGTCACCAGCAGCTGGTTCACCATCACCATGAAGCTGGAGTGGACCGGCGGGGACTGGAAGATCGTCTCGCACTCTCAGAAGGACGGCCCCGCGCCCGTCCCGGGCGACGATCGGGCCTCCAGCGCCGACGACATCGCGAAGGCTGTCGAGGAGTACGGAGGGTTCTCGTATGCCCGCTAACCATCGCGTACTCAAACTCGGCGCCGCCGTTGGGGCCCTGCAGGCCACCGCGGTGCTGGTGGCCACGCGGGCCGTCGCCGCGCCCACTCCGTCGCCAAGCAGCGACCCCTGCGGCCTCATCCACGGCCCCGCCAAGAACTACTGCGAAGGCGACAGCGGCAGAAAGGGCACCGGAGGCAGCCTCGACCCCACCTCCACCCTCGACCCCCTCTCCTCCCTCGCCAAGGGCTGCGCCGACGCCGCCTCCTGGACCATCGACAAGCTCTCCACCGCGGTCAACGACACGGCGAACGTCGACTTCACGAACCCCAAGTTCCTGCAGCAGTACGCCGTCGTCTTCGCGGCGTCCACGATCCTCACCCTCCTGCTCTGGCTGCTGGCGGTGGCGAAGAGGGCGGTGCGGGGTGTCCCGCTCACCACCGCGCTGTCGGAGGCGATCGGGTTTCTGTGGCTGACGGTGCTGGCGAGCGCCTTCACCCCGCTGATCCTCTACACCGTCGTCTCGGCGACGGACGGTGTCACCGAGGTGCTCGCCAAGACCACCGGCAACCAGACGGACACCTTCTTCGGGACGTTCTCCGGCGCGCTGAGCAAGGGCGAGGACATCGGCGGCGGCCCGATCATGCTGATCGTCGTGTCGCTGGTGTCGATCCTCGCGGCGGGTGTGCTGTGGCTGGAGCTGGTGATCCGGGCCGCCCTCCTCTACGTCGGCGCCCTGCTCGGCACCGTCGTCTACGCGGGTCTGGTCGACAAGAACCTGTGGGGCCATGTCCGCCGCTGGGCGGGCATCATGATCGCGGTGATCCTGGTGAAGCCGGTGATCGTGATCGTGCTGGGGCTCGCCGGGGCGCTGTCCACCGACAGCGGGCCGGACGCCTTCTCCGCCGTCGTCTCCGGCCTCGCCATCATCCTGCTCGCCATCTTCGCCAGCGCGATGATCTACCGCTTCGTACCGGGCTTCGGCGACGAGATCGCGGGCTCCCGCAACAACCGCATCATGCAGGGCGCCGAGAGCAAGGCCGCGGCCGTGATCAGCTCGCCGGCCACCCTGGTCGCGCAGGGCATCAAGACCCACAGTTCCCGCGCCGACAACAACGGCGGCGGAGGCGGTGGCAACCAGCCCCGCCCCGCCAACCCGGCCTCCGGCGGTGTGGCCGCGCACAGCACGCGTACGCCGAACGGAGGCGGCGGATCTGTCCCCTCCGCCGCACCCCCGCCGCGTACCAGCCCGGCCAACACCCCGCACGCAAGCAGCACCCGCAACAGCAGTACCAACCGCACGGGAGGTGAAGGGCGTTGACGACCGAGTCCCACGTGTCCCATCCGGTCACGCCCCGCCGTACATATCTGATCGGCCGCGCCCGGCCGAACGCGATCGTCGGCCGGAATCGTGAATCCGGCGAGATCGCGCTGATCATCGCGGGCGCGTTCCTCGGCATGATGTGCGGTCTACTCGTCCCCGTCCTGTCCCTGCGGATCGTCTTGCTCATGGGCTTCCCGCTCCTTGCGCTGGCCGCGGTGTACGTCCCGTACAAGCGCCGCACGTTCTACAAGTGGTTCGAGATCAACCGCAGTTACAAGCGGACCCTGCGCCAGGGGACGACGTACCGGTCGAACGTCATGGAGGCGGGTACGCGTCTCGACGGCCGTGAGATCGAGATCGGACCGCCGCCGGGTATCGGCCGCATCTCATGGCTCGCGGCGCCCTTCGGCCCGGACGAGATCGCCGTCCTCCTGCACGCCGACCGCCGCACGGTGACGGCAGCGATCGAGATCGAGGGACCGGGCGTCGGCCTGCGCGACTCCGAGGACCAGGAAGCCCTCGTCGACCGCTTCGGGACCCTCCTCAAGCACGTCGCGAACGGCGACGGCTTCGTCACCCGGCTGCAAATGCTCGCGCGCACCCTGCCCGCCGACCCGGACGCACACGCCAAGGACGTCGCCGTGCGAGGCGACGGGAAGGCCCCCGGGTGGCTCCAGCAGTCGTACGACCAACTGCAGTCCATGGTGTCCACGAGCAGCGAGCAGCACCGGGCGTACCTCGTCGCCTGCATGCACTACTCGCGCGAACTCGCCGCCGAGGCACAGGCGATGGCGCGGGCGGCACGGCCCCAGGGCGGGAGGAAGCTCGACCGGGACGCGGGCCTCGCCGTCGTCATGGCGCGCGAGCTCACCGACATCTGCTCGCGGCTCCAGGAAGCCGACATCCGCGTACGGCAGCCGCTCGGTCAGGGGCGGCTCGCCTCCCTCGTGCACTCGATGTACGACCCGGACCACCCGATCGACCACATCCAGGCGATGACCAAGCGCAACGCCTGGCCCGCCGAACTCGACGCCATGGAGCCCACCTACCTCCAGGCGAAGACCCGCGAGTCCTCCACCCGCGCACCCTGGTGCCACGCCACGGCCTGGGTGAAGGAGTGGCCGATGACCCCGGTGGGCGTCAACTTCCTCGCCCCGCTGCTCGTCCATACCCCGGACGTGATCCGGACCGTGGCCGTCACGATGGACCTCGAACCCACCGAGGTCGCCATCGAGCGCATGCTGACCGAGAAGACGAACGACGAGGCCGAGGCCAGCCGCGCCGCCAAGATGAACCGCACCGTGGACCCACGCGACGTCGCCTCGCACAACCGCCTGGACCAGCGCGGTGAGGATCTCGCCAGTGGCGCCGCGGGCGTCAACCTCGTCGGCTACATCACGGTCTCCGCCCGCTCGCCGGAAGCCCTCGCACGCGACAAGCGGACGATCCGCGCCTCGGCCGGCAAGTCGTATCTGAAGCTGGAGTGGTGCGACCGCGAGCACCACCGCGCCTTCGTCAACACACTGCCGTTCGCCACCGGAATCCGCAGGTAGGGGCTGATGTTCTGATGCGGGATCCGCTGTCCGCCGCCACGGACGCCTTCACGTCCTTCCTCTTCGGCAAGGTCGAGACGACCCGCCTCCCCGTGCGCACCTCCACGGGTCAGGCCCAGGCGGTCTACCTGCCGACCGCCGCGCCCGGCCTCGGCGACTCCGGTGTCATCATCGGACGCGAGGTGTACTCCGGGAAGGGGTACATCTACGACCCCTTCCAGCTGTACGGGCAGCAGCTGCCGGCCCCGCACTGGCTGGTCCTCGGCGAGTCCGGCAACGGCAAGTCGGCCCTGGAGAAGACGTACGTCCTCCGTCAGTTGCGCTTCCGGGACCGCCAGGTCGTCGTCCTCGACGCACAGGGCGAGGACGGCGTCGGCGAATGGAACCTGATCGCGGAGGAGCTGGGAATAACTCCCATCCGGCTCGACCCGACCGCGGCGCTCGACATGGGCATCCGCCTCAACCCGCTCGACCCGGCGATCACGACGACGGGCCAGCTCGCGCTGCTCCGGACGATCATCGAGGTCGCGATGGGCCACGGCCTCGACGAGCGCTCGGGCTTCGCTCTGAAGGTCGCGCACGCGTACGTGAACGAGACGATCGTCGAGCGCCAGCCGGTGCTGATGGACATCGTCGAACAGCTGCGGCACCCCGAGCCGGAGTCGGCGGAGGCGATGAACGTCGCCATAGACGACGTACGGGCGTGGGGCCTGGACGTGGCGCTGGTCCTGGACCGCCTGGTCGACGGTGACTTGAGGGGCATGTTCGACGGCCCGACCACGGTGGGCATCGACCTCGACGCGCCCCTCATCGTCTTCGACCTGTCCCACATCGACCGCAACTCGATCGCCATGCCGATCCTGATGGCGATCGTGGGCGTGTGGCTTGAGCACACATGGATCCGCCCCGACCGGAAGAAGCGCATCTTCCTGGTCGAGGAGGCGTGGCACATCATCAACAGCCCCTTCGTGGCCCAACTCTTCCAGCGTCTGCTGAAGTTCGGCCGGCGACTGGGTCTGTCCTTCGTGGCGGTGGTCCACCACTTGTCCGACGTGGTCGACGGCGCGGCGGCGAAGGAGGCGGCGGCGATCCTGAAGATGGCGTCGACAAGGACGATCTACGCCCAGAAGGCGGACGAGGCGCGGTCGACGGGCCGGGTGCTGGGCCTGCCCAGGTGGGCGGTCGAGATCATCCCGACGCTGACCCCCGGCATCGCGGTCTGGGATGTCAACGGCAACGTCCAGGTGGTGAAACACCTCATCACCGAGACCGAGCGCCCCCTCGTCTTCACCGACCGCGCCATGACCGAGTCCTCCGCGGACCTGCTCTCCGACGACGCGCTGCGCGCCGCGGAGTTGGAGGCGGAGGAGCGGGCTGCGGCCTTCGTGGAACAGCACCTCAGCGATCTCGACGACTCCTCCGAGTCCACGGTGGCGTGAGAGGTGGCGTGAGATGAGACAGGACCAGCGTGACGGGCGTCGCGAAGGGGAAGGCGGCATCCCCGACGGGCTGTTGGTCGGCGTACTGGCCTTCCTCCTTGGCATGACGCTGATGGTGTGGACGGCCACGGGCCTCGCGGGTTGGTTCGCCCGGGGTGCCTGGCCGGACGCGGTCACCTTCTCGCACACGCCGCTGGCCATGCGCCACCTCATCGGGCAGCCGCATGACATCACGGGGGCCTGGCCCGACACCCCCGCGGCCCAACTGTCCGGCTACGGGCTCTTCTGGGGCCTGTTCATCGGCCAGTTGATGGTGCTGCTGGTCCTGACGGTGTTCGTGATGGGGACAGTGGCAAGGTGGAGGGCGGGAAGGGCGAGACGCAGGGCGGAGGCTGCCGACGAGGGGATGGGGGTACCGAGGCAGGGGAGAGCGCCTCGCACTCCGGCGGCCACCCAGCCGACGACGACCTCTTCGAGGGCCTCTTCGACAGCCGACGGTGGGGCGGGCGGGTGGGAAACCGCTCGCTCCGAAGGCGCGCCGCCGCACCCCATAACGGCGCCGCAGCCGATGTCGACGGCTCCTTCGGCAGCTGACCGTGAACCGGTGAGCGGACGGGAAAGCCTCCGCGCCGAAGACGCGGTCCTGCCGACGGTGGCGGCGCGGGAACGGGGCGAACGGGCGGCCGGGTGGGCAACACGCGCCGCAGGCACCGTCGTCCTCGCCCCCGCCGAAGCCCGCCACATCACCGCCGCCCAAGCCGTCCGAGACGCCGAAGGCCCGGCCCTGGTCATCACCTCGAACCCCAGAACCTGGTCGGAGACCAAGGACGCCAGAGCCAAGCTCGGCCCCGTCCTCCTCTACGACCCCTCGCATCTGTGCGACACCCCGGCCCGCCTCCACTGGTCCCCGGCAACGAGCTGCGAGGACAAGGCGACGGCGGCGGCAAGAGCGGCCGCGATACTTGCCCCCGTACGCCCCACCGCCAAGGTCGACCAGGCGATGGCAGACGTCGCGGAAACGCTTCTGCGCAGCTATCTGCACGCCGCGGCCGTGGAGGGCAAACCCTTCCGCCACGTCCACCGCTGGGCCCAGGGCACCCAGGTACAGGACGCCGTACGAGTTCTTCGTACCCACCCCAAGGCCGCATCCGGCGCCGCGGGCGAACTCGAGGCCGCCCTCACGTCGCACCCCGAACGCCGAGACATCGCACAGGAATTGACGGCTCGCGCCCTCTCCTCCCTCTTCACCGTGAACGTCCGCGAAGCCTGCACTCCGAACCGAAATGACAGCCTTGCCTTGGATTCCTTCGTCAACGAAGGGGGCACGCTTTATGTGATCGGTGAACCCATCGAGGACCCCAAGGCGAACCCCGGCGCGATGCCGCTCCTGACGGCCCTCGCCTCAAGCGTGGTCGAGCGCGGCCGGCGCATGGCCGAACGGTCATCCTCCGGTCGCCTCGACCCACCACTCACGCTCGTCCTGGACGACGTGGCGGCCGTGGCCCCGCTCCCCCAGCTCCCGGACCTCCTGACCAGCGGAGCCAACCGGGGCCTCCCGACCCTCGCCCTGCTCCGCTCCCAGGAACAGGCGAGGTCCCGCTGGCCCCAGTACGAACTCCCGGTCTGACCGGGGACTGGACGAGGACCACGCAGGGACCGGGCAAGGACCGGCAAGGACCGGCAAGGATCCGCAAGGGTCAAGGCCAGGCGGAGGCCAGGCGAGGCTCACGCAAGGGCTAGACGCCCCGCGAGCTCCCCCGAGTGATCACGAACTCGAGCTCCAGCTCCCCCGGCGCCCCCGGCACCTCCACGCTCTCCCCGGTCGGCACGAACCCCGTCTTGCGGTAGAACGTCTCGGCCCGACCGTTCTTCTCGTGCACGAACAGCCGTACGCGATCGAGCCCGATCCCCCAGGACCACTCAAGGGCGGCATCGAACAGCGCTCCGGTCACCCCGACACCGCTCCCCCGGTGCTCCGGCCGTACGAAAACCCCCACCAGATGCCCCTGGCTCTGCTCGATCACACTCCCAAAGGGATCCCGCGACCCGGCCTCTTCGACCAGCACGGTCACGGATCCGGCCCACTCCCCGCCCTCACCCACGGCGACGAACTGCTGCCGCTCGGTCGTCCCCACCGCGGCCCCCGCGGCACGCTCCCGCCAGAACGCGTCCGGCTTGACGGCGGCATCCTCGTACGTCTCCAGGAACGCGAGATGCGCGACGGGGTCCCGCAGGGCGGCGAGCCGGAGCTCCTTCACCTTGGCCCACTCGTCGGAACATATGGACCGGATCACGTGGTTCATGGGGGCCACCGTAATACGCGCGTACGACATCACCCACCGGTTGTCCACCCTGCCTACGCCCGCCGTCCGGGCCCCCGTCATGCTCTTCCCTGAACGCACATTGATCCAGGGGAGAAATCCGCATGACCAAGGTCCAACTAGAGGAACTCCGCGAGGTCATCCACCCCGCGGGCAAACTGGACAGCAGGGCGGAGCACTGGGCCGGCCGCCTCTATATGCGTGCGCTCTCGCTGCGGGTGACCCGCCTGATGCTGGGCACGCGCTTCTCGCCGAACCAGATCACGACGGTCATGGTCTTCGCGGGCGTACTCTCCGGAGTCGCCCTGGCCCTGCCGGGCCTCGGCGGCGCCGCGCTTTCCGTCGTCTTCATGCAGCTGTACCTGCTGCTGGACTGCGTGGACGGCGAAGTGGCCCGCTGGCGCAAGCAGTTCAGCCCGCTCGGCGTCTACCTGGACCGCCTCGGCGCCTACCTCGCCGACGCCGCCGTCATGGTCGGGATGGGCATCCGCGCCTCCGAACTCGGCCTGGACCCCTACCTGGTGGCCGGCCTGGCGGCAGCCATCGGCGTGCTGCTCCTGAAGTCGTCCTCCGACCTCGTCCACGTGGCGCGCTCCGACAGCGGCATGGAGAAGGCCACCGACCAGTCCGTCGTCCCGCGCTCCAGCGGCCTTGCCCGGGTCCGCCGCCTCACCTCGGCCGTCGGCCTCCACCGCCTGGTCAACGGCATCGAGTGCACCATCCTGCTGCTCGTGACGGCGATCGTCGACCTGGCGCTCGGCGACCTGACGGCGACGAAGATCGCGACCGTGGCCGTGACGGCGATCGTGTGGCTCCTCGTCCCCGCCCACATCGTCTCGATCGTCGCGTCGTCCCGCCTGAAGTAGCCTCCCCGATGGAATGGCCCCCACTCCGATGGGAGTGGGGGCCGGCGTACGTCACTCAGTCGTCGTCATCCAGATCTGCCGCCCGATCCCTGATCATTGGGCACAGCCCCCTACAGATCGGGCCGGGGCTCAGCATCACGGAGTCAATGCCCCGCACGCTCTGCCAGACCGCCTCACTCGCACGCTCTGCCAGACCGCCTCACTCGCACGCTCTGCCAGACCGCCCCATTCGCATGCGGCCTCGCTGTGAACGGGTTCAGCATCGATGTCGCATGGGATCCCATTGATGCGCGCATGACTACCTAGTGAACGCGAAAAAGCCCCAACTCCGGGTGTATACCCAAGAGTTGAGGCTTCTTCTCAAAATTTGTTCGGCGGCGTCCTACTCTCCCACAGGGTCCCCCCTGCAGTACCATCGGCGCTGTAAGGCTTAG
>NZ_BMMM01000003.1 GCF_014645835.1 Streptomyces albiflavescens | reverse complement strand
TCCACACCTCCAACATGCTCCCAAACAGGGCCGAGAGGAAGACCTAACGGAGTCCTACTAGTGCTGGGTTCCTCTTTCGCTGGGTATATGTCCTGGTGGCGGGGTAGTTGAGGGTGCTCGGGGGCCAACGTGGAGATCGCCTACACCCCGACCAACAGCTCCTGGCTCAACCGGATCGAGGCCCAGTTCACCGCTCCGCGCTACTTTGCCCTCGACGGCACCGACCATCCCAGCCACCAGGCCCAGGGCAGCATGATCCGCCGCTACACCATCTGGCGGAACAAGCACGCCGCCGACGAACGCCTTCGCGCCGTGGTCAGCAGGGCGAACGTCGCCTGAACTGCCCTCCCGGGCAGGGCCAGGTCACGCTTCTACGTCCGATTCGACCGGGCGGACGTACCACCCCGAACAGAAATCCGCCTGCAGGACCACTTCGTCCCGGCGGAGGTGGTCTGCGTCATGAAGGACGACTCCGCTTACCACGAAGTGGCTGACGCCCGAGTCAACCGAGTCCCGCATCTCCTCTGACCTCGGACTCAGCGGCACGTCGATACGTATCGGAGCCTCGGCAGGCAATCCGCTGAGAGCGTCGAGTAGCTCCCCCACCGTCAGCTCCACGGCCTCGTGCTGATAGCTCTCTATCTCCATGTCATTGGCCATGCGGCCCAGGATAGGAGCAGAGATCCTTGATCAGCCGCTGTCGATCTGCTCTTGCCCAGGAGCATCGGTAGGGCAAACGTTGCTTGACGCGGCGCAGCTGGCGTTGTCAGGAAGTTGGGTTGCCGACACTGTGCTCGTCGACCTACCGGACAGCGTCACGAACCGCGCGACTGACGCCGAGACGCAGAGGTCGCGGCACGGCGCTGTCGCCATGCCAAGGCGAGGTAGATACCGTCGATCACGCTGAGCACGATTCCGCCGCTATCGGACACGAGGCTTGAGGCTGACAGTGAGCCCTCAGAGCGGATCAGATCCCTTCTGGGTGGTCGAGCAGCGTGCGGTTGGCAGCCTCGATGACCCGGCAGGCATCCGTGATGTTCGCCCAACCGCATCTGGAGCAACTGGCCCTCCGGGTGGGGGAGTCGTCCTCGCTCTGCGTCCTCGACGGCGACGACATCGTGTACGTGGCGCGTGTGCCCACCCGCCGGATCATGACCGCGAACATCACCGTCGGCACGCGCTTCCCGGCCCATGTCACCTCCGTGGGCCGGGTGATCCTCGCCCATCTGCCCGGGGAGGAGGTGGACGCCCGGCTCGCCCGCGCCGCACTGCGGCCCCTGACGGCGCACACCATCGTCTCGGCCGAGCTGCTCACAGCGGAACTGGACCGCGTACGACGTCAGGGGTACGCCATCGTCGACCAGGAGTTGGAGGAGGGGCTGCGCTCGGTCGCCGCCCCGGTACGGGACCGGGACGGCGAGGTGGTGGCGGCGGTGAACATCCCGGTGCACGCGAGCCGCAACTCCCTGGCCTCCGTACGCCGCGATCTGCTGCCCCACCTGCTGGCGACCGTGGCCCGCATCGAGGCGGACCTCCAGGACCTCCGGCTCACAGGTCCAGCACGAGCCGCTTTCCGAGACAGCGGGACACACAGATGAGCATCGTCTCGCCCGCCTCCCGCTCCTCGTCCGTGAGCACCGAGTCCCGGTGGTCCGGGGTCCCTTCGAGGACGTCCGTCTCGCAGGTCCCGCAGGTGCCCTCGGTGCAGGAGTAGAGCACCTCGACACCGGCGGCCCGCACGGTGTCGAGGACGGAGACGCCGGCGGGGACGGTCAGCGTGCGGGCGCTGCGCTCCAGCACGACCTCGAACTCGTCGTCCGGGCCGCTCTCTTGAAGCTTCGGCCGGAAGCGCTCGACGTGCAGCCGCCCGCTCGGGCATGCCTCCTCCACCGCGTCCAGCAGGGGGCCGGGACCGCAGCAGTAGACGAGCGTGTCCTCGGAGACCGCGGCGAGCACGGACATCAGGTCCAGCAGCCCGGTCTCGTCCTGGGGAGCGAACCGCACCCGGTCCCCGTAGCGGCTCAACTCCTCGGCGAATGCCATGGATCCGCGCGTCCGACCGCCGTAGAGCAGTGTCCACTCCGCGCCCGCCGCCTCGGCCGCGGTCAGCATCGGCAGGATCGGCGTGATGCCGATGCCGCCCGCGATGAAGCGGTAGCGGGGCGCGGGCCGGAGCTCGAAGTGGTTGCGCGGACCGCGTACGCGG
The DNA here is from genome assembly GCF_014645835.1 of Streptomyces albiflavescens. GTDB lineage: Bacteria > Actinomycetota > Actinomycetes > Streptomycetales > Streptomycetaceae > Streptomyces > Streptomyces albiflavescens. The sequence continues at coordinate 652,084 of NZ_BMMM01000003.1, read as the reverse complement.
ACCTTGTCGCCCTGGCCCAACTGCTCGTGCACGTACGAGGAGCCACCGCGCCCGTCCGGCTCCCGCAGCACCGCGATCCGCCACGCACGACCGTCCGACGGATCACCGCACAGCGAGTACTGCCGCTCCAGGCCCGGCCCGAGCACGACATCGATGTGGGCGCCCGGCTCCCAGGAGGGGAGTTCCTCGCCGAGCGGGTGGCGCAGGGTGAGGGCGAGCACACCGTCGGCCGCGGACTCCCGCCGCTCGACGACGAGTTCGGCTTCGTACGAGGTCATGAACGGTGTCCTTGCGGTGCGTGTCCTTGCGGTGCGTGTCTTTGGGATGCGCGGCCTTGCGACGCGTGGCCTTCGGGCGTGTGGCCTGCGGGCGTGTGGCCTTCGGGGTGGGCGAGCATCCACTCCCACATCTCGATCGGGTCCTGGGCGGTGTGCTCGGCCCCGCAGTGGCAGGTGCCGTGCAGGATGTCGGTGCCCGGGAGCCAGTCGACGCGGTAGATCTCGCCGGACGGGCTGGTCACTGGACCTTCTCCATCGGCTTGTCGCCCTCCTCGACCAGACGCGCGAGGATGCGACGGGCGGCGAGACCGCCGGTGTCGATGTTGATGCTCAGCTCCTGGTAACCGGTGCGCTCCGTGCCCAGCGTCTTCTGCAGCAGGTTGAGCGCGTCGACGTCCTGCATCACGACGGTGTGGTTGAAGTCCCGCAGGAACGTGGTGACTTCCTCGTCATCGCGGGCGAAGTCCCGGGAGACCGCCCAGAAGTCGTACACCGTGCCGTCGCCGGACGGCGTGATCGCGTACGTGATCTCCGTGTGGAAGGCGTTCGGGTCGCTGCCGTCCGCCTCGGGCAGCACACCGACCGCCGCGATCCGGCTGTGCAGCAGATACAGGCACGGGGCGAAGTACTCGATGTCCTGCCAGCGCGTGATGCGGCCCTCGATGCCGGTCGAGCGGGCGTAGAACGGCGGACACTCGGCGTCGTCCATGTGCCGGCTGACCCGGACGATACCCGCGCCCTCGTCGACCTCCGTCGTGATCGGCGTCTCGGCGACCTCGGGGGTGCCGATGTAGCCGCCGTGCAGATAGGTCTCGTGGGAGAGGTCGAGGAGGTTGTCGACGAGGAGGCCGTAGTCGGCGTCGATGGGCTCCATGCCGGACACCGTGGTCCAGTCCGGCGAGTCCATGTGCCGGGCCCGCGGGATGGCCCCCGGGTCGGCGAGGGCCGGGTCGCCGATCCACACCCATACGAACGAGTCCTGCTCGACGACCGGGTACGAGGCGACACGCGCCGTGCGCGGTATCCGTTTCTGGCCGGGCACATACACGCAGGCGCCCGTCGTGTCGTACGTGAACCCGTGGTACCCGCACACGATCCGGTCGCCGTCGAGCCGGCTCTCCGAGAGCGGGAAGCGCCGGTGCACGCACCGGTCGGACAGGGCGACGGCCGTCCCGTCGTCCTCGGTGCGATAGAAGACAAGCGGTTCGCCGAGGACCGTCCGGCCGAGCAGCTCGCGCCCGACCTCGCGCGAGTAGGCGGCGACGTACCACTGGTTCCTGGCGAAGGCGGTCATGTGAGGCATGGCGTTCCCGTCCCTGAGAGCGGGGCGTCTTCGCCCCGCGTGCCGTGGTTGGACTCAGGGTCGTGACGCTTGCGGCGGCTCGGCAAGGCGGCTTCTGTCAGGCGGAAGTCCTTCTGTAAAAGTACTGGTCAGGGTGCTGGCCTGGCTGCCCGTGGTCACCGGCGCGGGAGGACAGAGTGATGCTGCCATTCCCTTCACACCCAAGGTGGAGCGAGACATGGGCAGCTGGCGCTTCGTTACGGCAATCACGGGGCTGATGGTCTTGGGCCCATGCCGTATGCACCCCCTGGGTGGTCGCCTGCCGGCCGTCCATGAGGCCGCCGGCAACGAGCACCTGCGGCGCCGCCCAGTTCGGGGCAACGGCAGCTCGAGTGACCGCTGCCGTTTGCCGAGCCGTATGTACGCACCCATGAAAACCTTCTCGTTTCAACGAGCATCCTCGATCGGCAGCTCCAGACGCAGCTCGTAGCCTCCTGCCGCCGTGGGCCGGAAGACGATGGTGCCGCCGAGAAGTTCGGCCCGCTGGCGCAGTCCGATGAGGCCGTGGTGGGCGCTGGGCAGGGGGAGGGCGGGTCGGGCGGGAGCGGTGTTGGTGACGATGGCGTGGACGGCACCGTCCTCGTGGTGGATGCGGATGGCCGCGGTGGCACCGGGGGCGTGTTTGCGTACGTTGGTCAGGGCTTCCTGGACGGTGCGGTAGAGGGCGCGCTGGACGGTCGGTGGGAGGCTGTCGGGCAGGTCCGTACTCAACTCGGCTTCGATGCCGCTTCCGTTGACCAGTCGTTGGAGGTCGGCGAGGGACGGTTGGGGAGTCAGCTCGGTGGGGCGGCTGCCGGAGGCACGCAGGACGCTGACCATGTGGCGCAGTTCCTCAAGGGTCTGCACGCCGAGCCGCCGGATGGTGGCCGCGACCTCCCGGGTCTCGGCGTCCTGGGTGCCCATCTGCAGTGCTCCGGCCTGTACCGCGATGAGGCTGACCTGGTGGGCCACGACATCGTGCATCTCCCGGGCGAGCTGTGCGCGCTCGGTCGCCAGTACGGACTGGGCGGTCAGCAGCCGCTCGTGTTCACGGGCTTCGGAGATTTCGGCGAGCCTCAGCGACAGCTCGCGCCGGGCCTGGACGAGTTGGCCGAGGAAGACCGGTGCCGCTGCCGTCGCCAGGCCGTAGCTGAGGTGGATCAGGCTGGAGGTGTCGGAGAGTTCGTGGACTTCCACCGACGACCAAGGCCACGGTGTGAAGTCGCTGATCGCGAAGGTCAGGGCGCAGCCGGCCAGCAGGATGCGATGGCGGCTCAGTGAGGCGAGGGTGTAGAGCGCTGCGAGCGTCGCGAGCACCGCGTCGGTGACGATGGCGGTCGGCAGGGTCAGGAGGAAGGTCGACAGGGGAAGCCGTCGACGGAGGGGCAGAGCGAAGGCGGCGAGGAGGGCACACGCCATCGCCAGCCGTTCTTCGGTGTCCACGTTGACCCAGACGTCCGCCAGCGAGGCTCCAACGAGCATCGCGTCCAGCAGCGGCGCGGGCAGCCGGTGGCGTTTCATCAGCCTTCCCGGTTCCGCGGCAGCCTGAGGAGACCCGCGCGTTCGGCGAGCAGCGCCGCCTGAACGCGGCTGCCCACCCGCAACTTGGTGAAGATAGCGCTGACATGGCCCTTTACCGTGCTGGCGCTGAGGTGCAGCCGCGCGCCGATGTCGTTGTTCGCGAGACCTTCGGCGATGAGGAGGAGCACGGTGCGCTCGCGATCGGTGAGCCTGGCTACGGCGTCCACAGCATGGTCTTGGGGGCCTACGTCCAGGTAGCCGTCCACCACTTTCCGGGTGACCTGGGAAGAGAGGACGGTTCCGCCCCCGGCCAAGGTGCGTATCAGGTGGGGGAGTTGCTCGGGGTCGGTGTCCTTGAGGAGAAAGCCGGCGGCGCCCGAGCGCAGGGCGGTCGTCACGTATTCGTCGGTGTCGAACGTGGTGAGTATCGCCACCGCTGGCGGCTGTGTCAGCCGACGGAGTTCGGCCAGGACGGTGAGTCCGTCCACGTCCGGCATCCGGATGTCCAGCAGGACGACGTCCGGGCGCGACTCCTTTACCGCCCGCATGGCTTGGCCACCCGGAACAGCCGCCACGACGTCGATGTCCTCCGCCGTGTCGAGGATGCGTTGGAAGCCCGTACGGATCAGGGCCTCGTCGTCGACCACCACTACCCGGATCACGCGCGCTCCGCTCGTCCCTGGACCACCCCTCGATGTCTGCGTACCACGACGAGAGGCCGCCGTCAGGGCGCGGGCCGGATTCCGGCCCATCGGCCGGTGTGGTCCCGCCACTTGGCGGGGGCGGAACGGCCCGGTCGGCCAGGTACCTTCGGAAAACCGACCGCTGGAGCATGTCCCCGAAGCTCCAGACCCTGAGAGCATGACATCCAACGCATCATCGGCCATACCGTCCACGGCTGCACCCGCCGCGGTGGCGTCAAGGGGCGAACGCCCACCCGATTCCACCAGTACACCGTCAACCCGACGGCTGATCGGAATCGATCTTGCTCGCGGACTCGCCGTCTTCGGCATGTACTCCGCCCATGTCGGCCCCGACGTGACGGTGGGCGGACCGGTGGGCTTTCTGCTGGAGCTGGCCCGTGGCCGCTCCTCGGCCCTGTTCGCTGTGCTGGCTGGATTTTCGCTCGTCATCATCACCGGCCGCCCGCACCCGCGGACCGGACGCGCGGGGCGGCAGGCCGTGGCCAGGGTCGTCATACGCTCTCTTGTCCTGGTGGCCCTGGGATACGCGCTGACCGCGCTCGACACCGACGTCGACGTGATCCTCGCCTACTACGGGCTGATCTTCCTCGCGGTCCTGCCGCTGTACCGGCTGCGGGCCAGGACACTCGCGGTAATCGCAGCCGGGAGTGCGCTGATCCTGCCTCAAGTGCTGTACATCATCAACCAGTTGATCGACCAGGGCGGCTGGGCGGACGCCGTCGTCGCCCGGGATCCACTGGCCCGGATCACCGATTCGGACGGACTCATCGAGCTGCTGTTCACTGGTGAGTACCCCGTCCTCACCTGGATTCCGTTCATGATCGCAGGTATGGCGGTCGCCCGGCTCGACCTCACCCGGCCCGGGCTCCGGGGCCGGCTGGCCGTCGCCGGTGGTGTGCTCGCCGTGCTCGGCTACGGAGGCTCGTGCCTGGCCCTGCACCTCGTGCCGCACATGGGTACCGTCATCGCCGGTGCCACGGACGGAGGTTCCGCCTCCTCGGCCTGGTGGTCCGACACTGTCGGCGACCTGACCGGCAACACACCGGCGGAGTGGCTGCTGGTGGCCGCGCCGCACAGCCAGACGACGTTCTCCATCCTCGGAAACACGGGCGTCGCGTTCGTTGTCGTGGCCGCGTGTCTCACCGTCGCCGACCGGATGCCACGCGTCATGCGCTTGGCAACACCCGTCTCGGCGGTGGGCATGGTGTCTCTGACCGCCTATGCCCTCCACATCGTCGCCCTCTGGGCCCTCGTCGACACCGAGGACGAGACCCTGAGCGCGCCTCCGGTGCTGCTCGCCTTCATCGCGATCGCGATGCTCCTGGCCACCGCCTGGACCCGCATCTTCCGTCGCGGCCCCCTGGAGTACCTGCTCCACACCGCTACTTGGCCCGCCCGCCGCATTCTCTGATCCCGTGGCACAGCCGTACGTTCCGAACTTCGCGGCGACCACGATGGACGGGACTTCGTGGTTTCCACGCAGGTGATCCGCCTGCTGGTTGCCGGGGCTGTCGATGTGCTGCTGCGGTAACGCCCGTGCGAAGGTGGCTCGTTGAAGCAGTCCGGCCCAGGAGGCGGTTCTGCCATATGGGAGTTGTCAGCCCCGGCGGATTCCCCCGTGCCGCCGGGGCTGTGTCTTCCGTGAGACCGGAGCCCGCGTTGGAGGCTTCGGCGAAGGCATGCCTGACGCGCTCGGACGGCGCTGGCTCCGAGGCCTCGTCGGGGCAGGCGCGCTCATGGTCGAGCCCGGCAACAGCACGGCGACGACCGGCTGGACTCGTGCGGCTCAGCCCAGGGTGCGCGCCGGTGCCCTCGTCAGACGGCAGTCTCCTGGGCGGCCGGAACGCCGACGGCGGTCATCCGTGCGTGCGGTCACCGTGCCTGCGGTCATCCGTGCGTGCGGCCACCGTGCCTGCGGTCATCCGTGCGTGCGGTCACCGTGCCTGCGGTCATCCGCGCGTGCGGTCAGGGGCGGGAAGGGCGCCGGTGGCGACTGCGCCCGCGGATTCCAGCCCCGGTCTCCACGGACGGCTGACGCCCTGTCTGAATCCGTTCGCCTCACGTACCCCCGACTTTCACATGAGGGCCACAGGACCCTTCCCTGACGTTTGGTGCTCTTGGAACACTCCAATCGCGCACGTTCCATCAGCTTCCGGCCGACCAGGCCCGTCAGGACAAGAGGTCACCCACTCATGCCTCAAGTGAATCGGCGTCGTTTCCTTCAACTCGCCGGCGGTACTGCGGGGTTCACCGCGCTGTCCAGCAGCATTCAGCGGGCCGCGGCGCTGCCCGCGCACCACCGTTCCGGCACGATCGATGACGTCGAGCACATCGTCGTCCTGATGCAGGAAAACCGTTCCTTCGACCACTACTTCGGCTCGCTGAGAGGCGTCCGCGGCTTCGGTGACCCGCGCCCGGCCACGACCTCCGGTACCAAGTCGGTGTGGTACCAGTCGGACGGGACCAAGGACGTGCTTCCGTTCCGGCCCGAGGCAGACGACCTGGGTATGCAGTTCATCCAGGATCTCCCGCACGGCTGGAGCGACGGACACACTGCCTTCAACAAGGGCAAGTACGACAAATGGGTACCCGCCAAGTCGTCGACAACGATGGCGTACCTGACGCGCGAGGACATCCCCTTCCACTACGCGCTCGCCGACTCGTTCACCATCTGCGACGCGTACCACTGTTCGTTCATCGGCTCCACCGACCCGAACCGCTACTACATGTGGACGGGTTACACGGGGAACGACGGCAAGGGCGGCGGCCCGGTCCTCGGCAACGACGAGGTCGGGTACGACTGGACGACGTACCCGGAGCGGCTCGAGGCGGCCGGGGTCTCCTGGAAGATCTACCAGGACGTCGGCGACGGCCTGGACGCCAATGGCTCCTGGGGCTGGATCTCCGACGCCTACCGCGGCAACTACGGCGACAACTCGCTGCTGTACTTCAACCAGTACCGCAACGCCAAGCCCGGCGACCCGCTCTACGACAAGGCGCGCACCGGCACCGACGCCCGCAAGGGCGAGGGCTTCTTCGACCAGCTGAAGGCCGACGTCCAGGGCAAGAAGTTGCCCAAGATCTCCTGGGTCGTCGCGCCCGAGGCGTTCACCGAGCACCCCAACTGGCCCGCCAACTACGGTGCTTGGTACATCTCCCAGGTCCTCGACGCGCTCACCTCCGACCCCGAGGTCTGGAGCAGGACGGCCCTGTTCATCACGTACGACGAGAACGACGGCTTCTTCGATCACCTCGTGCCGCCGTTCCCGCCGCAGTCCGACGCGCAGGGCAAGTCCACGGTCGATGTGGGCCCGGACCTCTACAAGGGCGACGCGAGCCGCACGGCCGGACCCTACGGACTCGGCCAGCGCGTGCCGATGCTCGTCGTCTCGCCGTGGAGCAAGGGCGGGTTCGTCTGCTCCGAGACGCTCGACCACACCTCGATCATCCGGTTCATGGAGCGCCGCTTCGGTGTGCACGAGCCGAACATCTCGCCCTGGCGGCGCGCGATCAGCGGTGACCTGACCGCCGCGTTCGACTTCGCCCGCAAGGACACGAAGCCGGTCGCTCTGCCGGACACCGACGGCTACCAGCCGCCGGACCACGACCGTCACCCCGACTTCGTGCCCACCCCGCCCGCGAACCCGGTCCTTCCCAAGCAGGAGCGCGGTTCTCGCCCGGCCCGCCCGCTGAAGTACGCGCCCCTCGTGGACGGTTCGGCGGACCCGGCGGCCGGCAAGTTCACGCTCACCTTCGGCTCGGGCGCCAAGGCCGGCGCGGCTTTCCTCGTCACCTCCGGGAACCGCACCGACGGCCCCTGGACGTACACCACCGAGGCGGGCAAAACGGTCTCGGACACCTGGAACTCGGCGTACTCGAACGGCTCGTACGACCTCACCGTGCACGGACCGAACGGCTTCCTGCGCACCTTCAAGGGCCCGGGCAAGGTCGCCGGACCCGAGGTCACCGCTCGGCACGTCGGGAGCGATGTGGAGCTGACCTTCACCAACAAGGGCTCCGGCACGGTTGTCCTCAAGCTCACCAACGGCTATGGCGGAAAGTCGCTGTCGTTCAAGGTGCGGGCGGGCGCGACCGTCCGGCACACGGTGGATCTGCGGGCGAGCAGGCGCTGGTACGACCTGTCCGTCGTGTCCGACGCGGACGCGGGCTTCTTGCGCCGGTTCGCCGGACATGTCGAGAACGGGCAGCCCGGTGTGAGCGATCCGGCGATCGTCACCGCCTGATGGTTACCCCAATGCCGGTTGATATCCGGCCATCGCACGGTAGTGTGCCCCGGTGACCACGCATTCGAACACTCCTGCAGGTTGGTACCCGGATCCCCACGGGGCGCCCCAGACGTTGCGTTACTGGGACGGCTCGCAATGGACCGAGCACACGAATGCGGACCAGCAGGCCCCGGCGGCACCGCAGGTACCGCATCAGGCCCAGCAGGCGTACGCCCAGCCCGCTCCGGGGCCCGACCCGCGCGTGCAGCAGCAGGTGCAGCAGCAGGCCGGGGTCGCGCCGAGTGGCGTGGGTGGCGGCACGCTGTTCACCGAACCGGTCCTGGTGGTGAACCAGAAGGCCAAGCTGATCGAGGTGACCAACGAGTACAAGGTCATGGATCAGAACGGCAACCAGCTCGGTTCGGTGACCGAGGTCGGGCAGAACGCGTTCAAGAAGATCCTGCGCTTCGTCTCCAGCCTCGACCAGTTCATGACCCACAAGCTGGAGATCCGTGACGCGTACGGCCAGCCGCAGCTGCTGCTGACCCGCCCCGCGAAGTTCCTCAAGTCACGGGTGATCGTGTCGCGTCCGGACGGCTCGCCGGTCGGCGAGATCGTGCAGCAGAACATGATCGGCAAGATCAACTTCGCGATGAACGTCAACGGCCAACAGGTCGGCGCGATCAAGGCGGAGAACTGGCGTGCCTGGAACTTCGCGATCGTCGACCACGCGGACAACGAGGTCGCCCGGATCACCAAGACCTGGGAAGGCCTCGCCAAGACGATGTTCACCACTGCGGACAACTACGTCCTGCAGATCCACTTCCAGCTTCCGGAGCCCCTGCTGAGCCTCGTCGTGGCGACGGCGCTGACCGTCGACACGGCGCTCAAGCAGGACTCCCGAGGACTGGGCTGACATCGCCTTCGCCATGCGGCACTCGGCATGAGGAAGGGCGGTTGCGGATCTCCGCAACCGCCCTTCTGTCGTTGGCGTCGGCGAGTCGACGCTAGTGAGCCGTCAGGTGGCCCGGGTTGGGCTGCTGGGGCACCAATGAGGGTTCGTACGCCGCCGATCCCGGCTCCAGTGCCAGCACCGCGGCGACGGGGTGGTCGTCGTCCATCAAGTCGGCCACCAAGTCGGCCGCCGAGGGCACGGGCTCCGGGGCCGACCGTGAGAGCGTCAGCACACCCCACGCCGCTACACCCGCTCCCGCGAGTGCCAGCATGACGCCCGCCGCGCCGCCCTGAAGGTGTTCGCCCAGCAGGGACAGGCCGATCGCCGCGGCGGCCACCGGGTTGGCGAGCGTCACGACGGCGAGCGGTGCGCCGAGACCGCCCTGGTACGCGGTCTGCGACAGCAGGAGTCCGCCCACAGCGAAGGCCGCCACGAGCAGTGCCACCACGACGACTTGGGCACTCAGCAGCGAGTCCGAACGGTCCGTCGCGGCCACCGTCACGGTCTGCGTGAGCGCGGAGGCGACACCCGAGGCGAACCCGGAGGCGGTCGCGTGCCGCAGCCCCGGCCGCGCTCCCGGTCGTGACAGACCGCCGATCAGCACGGCGGTCGTACCGGCGACGGCCAGCGCCTGCGGCACGCTCAGCACGTCCTCGGGCGCGGGCCCGGACGCCGTGACGAGCAGCGCGGCGAGGCCGAGCAGCGTGAGCGCCGTACCGCGCCACTCGACCGCGCTGACCCGCCGTCCGGCCACCCGCGCCCCCAGCGGCACCGCGGCCACCAGGGTGAGCGCGCCGAGCGGCTGCACCAGCGTGAGCGTTCCGTACTTGAGCGCGGCGACATGCAGCAGCGCGGCGGACGCGTTGAGCACGACCGACCACCACCAGGCCCCGCTGGCCAGCAGCCGCAGCGTGCCCGAGCCGGCGGACCGGGAGGCGAGCCGCTCCTGGGCGACGGCCGCGGCGGCGTACGCGACGGCCGAGAACAGGGACAGGACGACGGCGGCGGCAGTCGCGCTCATCGCGCCGCCCCCACGAGCTCCGGCACTTCCTGCACGGGACCTTCGGCGCGCTCCTGGACCCGGCCGGCGGTCGTCGCCGTCCGGTGCGGCAGGTGGATCACGGCGAGCGCGATGCCGAGCAGCGCGGTCGCGACGATGGCGTCGAGCCAGTAGTGGTTCGCCGTGCCGACGATCACCAGCAGGGTGAGCAGCGGATGCAGCAGCCACAGCCAGCGCCATCGGGAGTGAGTGGCCGCGATCAGGCCGATCGCCACCATCAGCGCCCAGCCGAAGTGCAGTGACGGCATCGCCGCGAACTGGTTCGCCATCGAGTCGGTCGCCGGGTGCGCCCCGTACACCGTGGGCCCGTACGCCTGCCCGGTGTCCACGAGCCCCGCCTCGCCGAGCAGGCGCGGCGGCGCGAGCGGGAAGGTGAGATGTCCCACCAGGGCAGCGGCGGTGAGCACGGCGAGCACTCGGCGGGCCCAGACGTAGTGGGCGGGGCGCCGCAGATACAGCCAGACCAGGAAGGCCGCGGTGGCCGGGAAGTGCACGGCCGCGTAGTAGGTGTTCGCGATGTGCACGAGGGTGTCGCTGTGCAGCAGTGCGCTCTGCACGGCGCCCTCGCCCGGCAGGTGGACGGCCCGCTCCAGGTCCCACACGCGGTGTGCGTTGCCGAACGCCTCGCCGGTATGGCCGGTGGCCAGCTGCCTGCCGATCTTGTAGATGGCGAAGAGCCCCACGACGAGCAGCAGCTCGCGAAGGAGCGGCGGGCGCGCCGCGGCGTCGTACGCGTGCGATGCGGAGGCGCCGCCCTGGGGCGACGCCCGGCGTATGGCCGCGTCGGGCGGCTCCGGTTCTGAGGCGGACTCGGAATCTGCAGGCTCGGTTCGGGAATCCATCCCCCGGCCCCCTTGCTGACGGTCTTGCGTGGGGTGGTGCGCGGTGAGCCCAGGACAGGATCCACTCGACAGAAGAGTGGGTTCTGTCCAAGGCTCATCGATACGGCAGTGTACCGATACGGGAGTGTACCGATACGGCGGTGTACCGATACGCCAGTGTACCGATACGCCTCCGTACCGGTACACTGGCGTATCGATTAGACTGTGTGAAGCGGAACACCACGGGTCACCGACCCGAGCCTGATCAGCGAGGAGAAGAGCCATGACGTCGCAGGCTGCGGACGGACCGGAGACGGTCATCGCCTCGAGCCGCTCCAAGATCACGCCCGAGCGTGAGCAGGAGTTCTACGACGCCGTGCTCGACCAGATCCGCGATAGCGGCTACGAGGCGCTCTCCATGGAGGGCGTGGCCACGAGCACCCGCTGCAGCAAGTCCACGCTCTACCGGCAGTGGAAGACGAAGCCCCAGTTCGTGGCCGCCGCGCTGCGCGCCAACCGCTGTCCGCGGTTCGCGGGGATCGACACCGGCTCGCTCGCCGGGGACCTGCGCGAGGCCGCGCGGGCCGCGGGCGACTGGTCGGGCCCCGACACCCAGCTGCTCCAGGCGCTCGGCCATGCCGTGATGCAGGACAGCGAGCTGCAGGAGGCGTTGCGCGACGCGCTCGTCGAGCCCGAGATCGCGGCGGTCGGGGAGATGATCGCCCGCGCGGTCGACCGCGGGGAGATCGCCGCCGACCACCCGGCGCTGGAGTTCATCCCGGCGCAGCTGTTCGGGGTCGTGCGCGTACGCCCCGTTCTGGAAGGCAAGTACGCGGATTCGGACTATCTCTCGCAATTCGTGGAGGCGGTCGTGCTGCCGGCCCTTGGCCTGACCTGAGACTCAGGTCGCCGTCCGCGGGATGACCGGACGTCGGCCTGTATCGCGCCGCACCGTGGGGACGGGGGCGGCGCGCACCCCCCGGCCGGGTGGGGTTCCCCTTGAGCGGAGGGGCGCCCCACCCGGCCGAACTCTTTCGGGCCGTGCTCCGTCCGGCGGATCAGGCCGGACGAAACCCCCTAGACGTTCTGCCCGTTGCCGCCGGCCCCGGGCGCCACCTTGATGCCCTTGGTGATCGTGTCGATCACCGACTGCTCGGGCGCCTTGGAGCTGACGTCGACACCGAAGCGGACGACGACGAGCGACTTGGAGTCTGTGGGGGAGGGGAAGACGAGCGACTCGACATAGCCGTCGTCACCCTTGCTCGTCACGACCTTCCACCGGACCAGATAGCCCTTCTCGCCGGCCACCGTGACCGCCTTCGAGGCGAGCTCCGTGTGCGAGGTGATCGTGCCGTAGCCCTTGCCGTACGACTCCGTGGCGTTCTTGGCGATGTCCTCCTTGGCCGCCGCCTCCGCCGTGGTCGACTTCAGCTTCTGCGCCAGTGCGGGAGCCGAGTACGCCCCGCCCCGCTGGCACTTCTGCGAGGTGTCGCCGGGGCACTTGTAGGTGTCCTTGGTGGAGATCGTGGCGCTACCCATCCCGCTCTGGCCGGTCCAGCCGTCGGGCACCGGGATGCTGATGCCGTTGTACGCGTCCGTGGCGTAGCCGTCCTCGGTCTGCGGCTGCCCCGACTGACCGGGCGCCGGGGTCTGGCCGCCCGAACCGCCGGAGTCACCGGGTGCGCCGCCGGGTCCCCCCGACTCGCCACCCTGTCCGCCCCAGGGCGCGCCCGTGCCACCCTGTCCGCCTCCGGGGCCGCCCTGACCGCCGGGGCCCTGGGAGTTCGCGCTGCTGCCGCTGTTGCCGTCGTCCTTGGTCAGCGCGTACACACCGCCTCCGATGCCCGCGAGGACCGCGATCGCCGCGGCGACCGCTATGCCCATGCGCAGTCCGCGTCGCGGTGCACCCGGGGCCAGGGCCGGATACGGTCCGGCGGCCGACGGGTGCGCCGGGGGACCCCATGCGGCGGCCGACCCGACGGGGCGGGTCTGGTCCGTCCATGCCTTACCGTCCCACCAGCGCTCGGTGGCGGGAGCTTCATCTGTCTGCCCGGGGTCGGGATACCAGCCGGGAGGAGTCACCTGCGTCATGGTGCCCACCGTATGAGCCCTGGGTGAAAGGCGGATGAGAGGGCCCCGGCAGGAGTCACTTCACCATCAGCCGTACGGGCGTCCGGTCCGCCCGCGGCGGCAGCCGCAGCCCGTTCCTTCCCGGGGTGATCGATCCGAGCACGCTGGGGTGCCGGGCCCCGGTGCTCGCCGGATCGGTGCCCGCGAGTCCGTGCAGCGTCAGAAAGCCCAGCACGGCGAAGGCGTACGCCTCCTTGGCGTTCGACGGCAGCCCCAACTCGTCGGAGGTGCGCAGCAGCACGTCGGGGAGTTCCTCGCTCAGCATCGCCATGAGTACGGGATTGCGGGTGCCGCCGCCGGAGGCGATCACCTCCGTGGCCCGCACCGCGCGCACGGCGTCCGCGACCGTCCGTGCGGTGAGCCGGGTGAGGGTCGCGATGACGTCCTCGGCGGTGAGCGTCCCGAAACCCGTCAACGCGTCCCGCAGATAGCCGAGATGAAACAGCTCCTTGCCCGTGGTCTTGGGCGCGGGCAGCGCGTAGTACGGCTCGGCGAGCAGGCGCAGGAGCAGCGGCTCGTGGACGGTGCCGCGGGCGGCGAGGGCGCCGTCCACGTCGTAGTCGAGGCGTCCTCCGCTCAGCCCGCGTACCGCCGCGTCGACGAGCGCGCATGCGGGCCCGGTGTCGAAGGCGGTGCCGTCCGGCGCGGTGAGGTTGGCGATGCCGCCGAGGTTCAGCGCCACCGGTGTCCCGGGCCGGCCGCGCAGCCACAGCAGGTCGACCAGGCTCACCAGCGGCGCGCCCTGGCCGCCCGCGGCGATGTCACGCGGGCGGAAGTCGGCGACCACCGGCAGCCCGGTCGCCTCGGCGATCCAGGCGGGCTGCCCGAGCTGGAGGGTTCCGTGCACCTGCCCGTCCGCCGCCCAGTGGTAGACGGTCTGCCCGTGCGAGGCGACCAACTCACCTTCCCCGCCGCACAGTTCCCGGTCGGCCCGGACGGCTGTCGCCGCGAAGGCCTGCCCGATGAGGGTGTCCAGGCGGCACACCTCGGCCAGGCTGGTGGGGGCCGGAGGCAGCGCCGCCGCGAGCGCCTCGCGCAGTCCGTCCTCGTACGCCTCGCTGACGAGCCCGAGCGGCCGCAGTACGAGGCTGTCCCCGTCGAGGGTCAGCTCGGCGGCCGCCGCGTCGATCGCGTCGTACGACGTACCGGACATCAGGCCGATCACCCGCACCCGCTCACCTCTCTTCGCCTGGACGGAGCGTGGCGAGCGCGAGCGCGCTCACCGCGCAGGTCGCCGCAGCGTAGTACGCGGGGATGTCCACGCTGCCCGTCCGTTTGATCGTCTCCGTGATGATGAGCCCCGCGCAGCCCGAGAACACCGCATTGGACAGTGCGTAGGCGAGTCCCAGGCCGGTGTAGCGCACGCTCGTCGGGAACATCTCGGAGAGCATCGCGGGACCGGGCCCCGCCATCAGCCCGACGACGGCACCCGCCAGGAAGACGGCGACACCCTTCACTCCGTTCGAAGTCCCGGTGTTGTGAAGGAGGTTGAGCAGCGGGATCGCCAGCACGGTGACCAGGACGGCCCCCGTGAGCATGACCGGGCGCCGCCCGATCCGGTCGCTGAGCCATCCCGCCGGGACGATCGTGGCCGCGAAGCCGAGGTTGGTGAGGACCGTGGCGAGCAGTGCCTGCTGGAAGGTCGCGTTCAGAGTGCTCTGCAGGTACGAGGGGAGCACGACCAGGAAGGTGTAACCGGCCGCCGCCCAGCCCATGACGCGCCCGGCGCCGAGCGCGATCGCCCTGGCCACCTCACGGCCGGGCGGGCGCTCCCCTTGCCGTTCCCGCTCGAAGGACGGCGTCTCGTCCAGTCTCAGCCGCAGCCACAGCGCACCGAGGCCGAGCGGCAGCGTCAACAGGAAGGGCAGGCGCCAGCCCCAGTCCTCCAGCTCGCCGGCGCCGAGCACCGTGGCCAGCAGCGCCGCGACGCCCGCGCCGGCAAGGAGCCCGAGCGCGACGGTGAAGGATTGCCACGACCCGTACAGTCCACGTCTGCCCGGCGGCGCGAACTCCGTCATCACCGAGACCGCGCCCCCGAACTCTCCGCCCGCGGACAGTCCTTGGAGCACGCGGAGGAAGGTGAGCAGCCACGGGGCGAGGGCCCCGACCGTGGCGTAGGTGGGCAGCATGCCGATCAGGGTCGTCGCGGCCGTCATCAGGGCGATCACCAGGATGAGAACCGGGCGCCGCCCGATGCGGTCGCCGAGCCTTCCGAACAGCGCGGCGCCAACGGGCCGGAAGAAGAACGCCAGTGCGAAGGACGCGTATGTCTTCACCAGGGCCTCGACCTCGCTGCCGCCCTCCGGTGTGAAGAAGCGCGCCGCGATGATCGTCGCGAAATAGCCGTAGACCCCGAACTCGTACCACTCGATGAAGTTGCCCACGGAGCCCGCGAACAGGGCTCTGCGGGAGTGCTCGGACCGGGCGGCGCGCAGGTCCGAGTCGTGCGCGGGGGCGCTCATGCCGGTTCCTCCCGGGGTGTGCCGGGGCCGTGAGGAGTCGGCCTCCGACGGAGACTGATGTTGGAAAATTTGCTTCAGTTCGGGGGTTGTTGACTGTCAATAACTTTCACACGGGCTGGTCGACGCCCCGCCGCGTCGCCTCAGGGACATCACTGTCACTCCTCTCGGCAACACGTGCCCGGTCCCCCCTCCACTGCGGCTTCCCGGCGGCTAGGCTCGTTACCAGTACGTCGATGTGGCGATCCTGGGGAGGTAGCGGGATGACGGAGGTACGGCCCGGAGTGGTCGCCTCGGCTTCCCTGTGGGAGCGCGATGAGGAAGTTGCCACACTCGAAGAGGCGATCGCCGCGCTGCGCGCGGACTCCGCCTCCTCGGGAAGCCTGCTGGTGTTCAGCGGCGAGGCCGGCCTCGGCAAGACCGCGCTCCTCGCCGAGGCGCGCCGGATCGCGGAGAGCAGCGGCTGTGCGGTGTGGTCGGCACGCGGCGGCGAGACCGTCACGTCCGTTCCCTTCAATGTCGTACGGCAGTTGCTGCAGCCGGCCCTCGTCTCGCTGATGCCGGAGGAGGCGCGTGAGTACCTGGGCGACTGGTACGACATCGCAGGACCCGCCCTCGGCATCACGGAGCCGGGCGACCGTCAGCCCGACCCGCAGGGTGTGTGCGACGGTCTGGTCGCGGCGGTGCGGCGGCTCGCCAAGCGCGAATGGCCGCTCGTGCTGCTCATCGATGACGCCCACTGGGCCGACCAGGAGACGTTGCGCTGGCTCGCCGCGTTCGCCGAGCGGCTCGATGACCTGTCCGTCCTCGTCGTGGTCGCCCGCCGCCCCGGCGGGGTCAGCGGCGAGAGCGCCCGGCTGCTCGACGTGGTCGCCGCCGCGGCCCGACCGGTCGCCACGTTGAGCGCGCTGACCCCGGCTGCGGCCGAAGGGCTGACCCGCGCCACGCTCGGGGAGCACGCCGACGCGCCGTTCTGCCGCGAAGTGTGGGCGGTCACCGGCGGCAATCCGTACGAGACGGTCGAACTGCTCGCCAAGGTGCAGGACAGCGAGATGGAGCCGGCCGAGGGGTCGGCCGCCGAACTGCGCGACCTGAACCGCTCGGCCCGCGGCCGCGGACTCGTCGCCCGCCTCGAGGGACTCGGCATCGACGCCACGCGGTTCGCCTGGGCGGCCGCGATCCTCGGCACCGGGATATCCCTCGACCTCGCCGCCCAACTCGCCGGCATGCAGAGCAATGAGGCCCTGCGCTGCGCCGAACTCCTCAGCGCCGCCCGCATCCTGACCAGGGCCGCGCCGACGAACGGTCAAGTGGAGGAAGATCAGCTGGAGTTCGTGCACCCGCTCATCGCGACCGCGGTCTACCGCTCGATCCCGGACGCCCTGCGCACCGCGATGCACGGCCAGGCGGCCTGGGCGGTCACCGAGTCCGGGCG
The DNA here is from genome assembly GCF_014645835.1 of Streptomyces albiflavescens. Taxonomy (GTDB): domain Bacteria; phylum Actinomycetota; class Actinomycetes; order Streptomycetales; family Streptomycetaceae; genus Streptomyces; species Streptomyces albiflavescens. The sequence continues at coordinate 635,174 of NZ_BMMM01000003.1, read as the reverse complement.
CGGCGCGGCCGCGGCGTCCCGCCATCTCCTCGAAGTCCACCCGGACGACGACCCCGAACTCGTCGAGCAGATGCGCGAGGCCGCCCGGGAACACCTCGCCGTCGGCGCGCCCGACGCGGCCAGGCGCTGTCTGGAGCGCGCGCTGGCCGAGCCCCCGCTTCCCGACGTCCACGCCCGTGTGCTCTACGAACTGGGCTGCGCCACCCTCCTGACCGCGCCCTCCACGACCATCGGCCATCTGCGCGCCGCGCTCGAAAGGCCCGGCCTCGAGGACACCATGCGCGTGGACGCCGTCTTCCGGCTCTCCCAGGCGCTGCTCCACAACAACCAGCTGGACGAGGCCGTCCGCACGGTCGACGAGGAGGTCGCCCGGCTCGAACCGGGCCCCGCCCGGATGCGGCTGCAGGCGGTGCACTACATGTGGGAGGGCATCCACGCGGGCGAGGAGCGCGCCTCGGGACACTCCCTCGGTCTCGCCGAACTCGTCAGGACCTGCACCGGGCGGGACAACTCCGAGCGCGCGCTGCTCATACTGCGCGGCTTCGACGCGATGACGCGTGGCGAGAACGCCGAAGAGGTCGTGGAACTCTGTGACCGCGCCCTCGTCAACGGCCGCCTCGCACCCGGACTCGGCTGGACCGACACCGAGTGGGGCGTCGAACTGCTCCTGATGCTCGGCAGCGCGTATGCCTACGCCGACCGGCTGGACCGGGCCGAAAGCCTGTTCAGCGAGGCCCTGCACGCCTATGTGAAGGCCGGCTGGAGCGGCGGCCACCTCTCCCTGGCCAACGCCTACCTCGGCCTCGCGCACCGCCGACGGGGCCGCCTCGTCGACGCGCAGCACTACCAGCGGGAATCGCTCCGTCTCGCCGAACGGGTCGGCCGAGGGCTGCCCCTCTACTGGTCCGCGACCTGCGGACTCATCGACACGCTGCTCGCCCGCGGCCACGTCCAGGAGGCGTCGGAGATCGCCGAACGCTACGGTTTCGCGCCTCCGTACCCGTCCACGATCGTGCTCCCGGACACCCGCTCCGTACGCGGTCGTCTGCTGCTCGCCGCCGGCCGAGCCAAGGACGGCATCAACGAACTCGAGGCAGCCGAGAAGGCCGCCACCGCTCGCGGTCACCACAACCCGGTGCTCGCACCCTGGGCGGTCGACCTCGCCCGGGCCCTCGCCGCCGAGGACCCGGCGCGTGCCGCCACCCTGGCCGCCGACGCCCGCCGCCAGGCCGAGCGTTTCGGCACCGACACGGCCATCGGCGAGGCGCTCCGCTGCGCCGCGGCCCTCGAATCGGGTCAGCGCGCGGTACGACTGGCGGCCCAGGCGGTCACCTACCTGGAAGCCTCGCCCTGCCAGTACGAACACGCGGCGGCCCGCGTCGAGTACGGCATCGCCGCCCGCTCGGTGGCGGAGCTCAACAAGGGACTGACGCTGGCGCGTTCGTGTGGATCGGACGGGCTGGTGGCGAAGGCGAAGGAGGCGCTGGCGGGCCTCTAGGCCCTGTCGTCAAATTCCCGTCTGCCCCGCGACGCCATGCACGCACTCTCGCCGCACCGGGCACAGACCCAAGTACATCCAGTACGAGGGCCTGTGCCCGGCACGCCGAGAGCACGCACCTGACGCCGCAGGGCCCGCCCTCCGGGCGGACGACGGGAATTTGACGACAGGACCTAGCCCGGCGGCACAATCTCCGTCCGGCAGCCGGGCCTCGGGCTCCCAGGTCCGGCAGCCGGGTCTCAGGCGTCGGAGTCCGGTAGCTGGGCCTCGGGCTCCCAGGTCCGGCAGCCGGGTCTCAGGCGTCGGAGTCCGGTAGCCGGGTCTCAGGCGCCGGAGTCCCGCAGCCAGGTCTCAGGTCAGGTACCGAGCAGCTGATCCGTGGTCGCCTCCAGCCGCTTCCACACCTCGCGGTCGTACGCCTGCGCGTGCGCCCGCGAGGGGCTCGTACCGTCGAAGTACCCGCCGGTGCCCAACTCCCGTGTGGCCAGGGCCAGTACACCCGCCGCACCGTCGGCGACGGTGGACCAGGGGACCACCCCGGCCTCCCGGACCATCGCCGTGTCCATGTAGGTCGCGGGGTGCAGGACGTTCACCGAGACGCCGCTGCCCGCCGCTGCCTCGCTCAGCGCGAACGTGTGCGCCGCCAGCGCGAACTTGCTGCGGCAGTACGCCGATACGCCGCTGTAGCCCCGGGTGAGTTCCGGGTCGTCGAAGTCCAGCGGCTCCTGGCCGACCGAGCCGACGTTGACGACGCGCGACGGGGCACTCGCGCGGAGCGTGGGCAGCAGTGCGCGGGTGAGGGCGACCGGCGCGAGATAGTTCACCGCGAGCCGCAGCTCGTGACCGTCGGCGCTCACCTCGCGGCCCGTACCGCGCGGGCCGGCGCCGACCCCCGCATTGTTGATCAGTACGTCGAGACGAGGGTGCGCGGCGGCGACCTCCTCGCCCAGGCGCCGCACCTGCGCGAGCGAGGCCAGATCGGCGACGTACCCGAAGGCTTCGCCACCCTCCGCCCGCAGCTCCGTGACGAGCGCCTCGGTCCGCTCGCGGTCGCGCCCGTGGGCGAGGACGACGTATCCGGAGCGGACCAGCTCGAAGGCGACGTACCGGCCGAGCCCGGAGGTGGCACCGGTGATCAGAACAGTGGACATGCCTCCACCCTAGGCACCATCTGGAGGCATGCACGAGGTGCCGTTGAAGCTACGACCAGCAGGGTCACCCTTCGGTCTTGTCTTCTTCCGCCAGCACTCGTTGCGCCACCGCGAACGCCGAGTTCGCCGCCGGAACACCGCAGTACACGGCCGTCTGCAGGAGCACCGCGCCGATCTCCTCGGGCGTGAGACCGACCCGCCGCGCCGCGCGGACGTGCATGGCCAGCTCGTCGTAGTGGCCGTGCGCCACCAGCGCGGTCAGCGTGATCACGCTGCGCTCACGGCGCGCCAGCGTCGGATCCGTCCAGATCTCGCCCCACGCATAGCGTGAGATGAAGTCCTGGAAACGGGCGGTGAAGGGCGTCTGCCGGGCCTGTGCGCGGTCCACGTGCTCATCCCCGAGGACCTGACGGCGCACCTCCATGCCCCGCAGCGCATACCCGTCGAAGTGCCCGCGCAGCGCGGCGAGCACAGCCTCCGGGCGCTCCGCGGGCGCCAGATGCGAGGCGCCCGCGATCTCGGTGAGCGAGGCGCCGGGCACCGCGTCCGCGATCTCCCGCAGATGCGCGGGCGGTGTCGCCGGATCCTCGCGGCCCGCGATGAGCAGGGTCGGCGCGCCGATGGACGACAGCCGCTCCCGGATGTCGAAGGCGGCGAGCGCGTCACAGCAGGCGGCGTACGCCTCGGGATCCGCGGTGCGATGGTCCTCCACCAGCCCGGGCACGGTGAAGCCGGGCGTGAACCAGCGGGCGTTCGCGGTGTCGGCGAGCGCGGCGAGGCCCTCGCGGCGCACGGTCTCCGCGCGCTCCTCCCACGGCTTGGAGCCGTTGAAGTGGGCGGACGAGCAGATGACGGCGAGGCTCTCCAGACGCTCCGGGTGGTGCACGGCCAGCTGCAGACCGACCGCGCCACCGAGCGAGACACCCGCGTACGCGAACCGGTCGATGCCGAGCGAGTCGGCGAGGGCGAGCACCAGCCGGGCGAGGTCGGCGACGGTCGCGCCGGGCCCGATCAGGTCCGCGGCCGAACCACCGTGACCCGGCAGATCCCAGCGGATCACGCGGTGGGTGACGGACAACTCGGGCGCGACCTTGTCCCACAGGGCGGTCGATGTGCCGAGCGAGGGCCCGAGGAGCAGGGGAGGAGCGGTGGTGGGACCCTCGTCGTGGTGGTTGAGCAGTGTGTCGGTCAACGTCGCTCCAGAGCACGGTCGGTGAGGGCTCCCGCGGAGCCCATGTAGCGGGTGGGGTCGGTGAGGTCCGCGAGGTCGAGGTCCTTGAGCTCCGGCTCTCCGCCGAGCACGTCCGCGAGGGGCCGGTTCTCGGCGACGGCGCGCTGCGCGGCCCGCGTCAGCAGCTCCTTTGCGCGGGCCCGCCCGAGCACGGGAGCGAGCTCGACGGCCAGCCGCTCGGAGACGATCAATCCGTGGGTGAGACCTAGGTGTTCACGCATGCGGTCCGCGTTCACCCGGAGCCCCTCCGCCAGTTCGGCGGCATCGCGCGCCGCCCCGCCGACCAGTCGGAGCAGGTCCCGCAGGGGCTCCCACTCGGCGTGCCAGGCCCCGGCCGGACGCTCGTCCTCGGCCGCCATCGCCCCGTAGAGCGTGGCCGCGAGCTGCGGCGCCCGGCGGGCCGCGGCGGCGACGAGGGTGGCCCGCACGGGGTTGGCCTTGTGCGGCATCGCGGACGATCCGCCGCCGGAGCCCTCGGCGACCTCGGCGATCTCGGTGCGGGCGAGGGTGAGCACGTCGACGGCGGTCTTGCCCAGGGCTCCGGCGGTGAACGCCAGCGCTCCGGCCAGGTCGGCGATCGGCGTCCGGAGGGTGTGCCAGGGCAGCACGGGCTCGGCGAGGCCGAGTTCTCGCGCGTACGCCGCCACAAGGGCCCGACCGTCCTGTGCACCGAACGCGGTGAAGGCGGCCAACGTCCCTGCGGCGCCGCCCAGTTGGGCGGGAAGCCGGACGCCCGCGAGGCGGTCCCGCGCGTCCAGCACCAGCGATCGCCACCCCGCCGCCTTCAGCCCGAAGGTGGTCGGCACGGCGTGCTGGGTCAGGGTCCGGCCGGGCATCGCCGTGTCGCGATGGTCCGCGGCGAGCCGGGCCAGCGCCTGCTCCGCGCGGCTGAGGTCCCCCAGGACGAGGTCCAGTGTGCGCGCGGCGACCAGCATGGTCGCCGAGTCCATGATGTCCTGGCTCGTCGCGCCACGGTGGACGTACGGGCCGAACTCCGCGCCGACCGCCGTCGTCAGGTCCGCGACCAGGGGGATGACCGGATTGCCGCCATTTCGCGCGCGCGACGCGATCCCCGCGACATCGAAGCCCGAGACGTCGGCCGCCCCGTCCACTGCGGCAGCAGCCCCCGCAGGGGCCAGCCCCAGTGATGCCTGGGCGCGGGTCAGCGCGGCCTCCGCGTCGAGCAGCGCCCGCAGATACGCGGTGTCGCTCGTCGCGGACGCGGCCGGGCAGACCGCCCACCCGGGGGCGAGCAGCGCGTGGGAATCGACAGGGTCGACAGCTGTCACTGGAACTCCAGGAAGACCGTTTCGCCTTCGCCCTGAAGGCGGATGTCGAAACGGTATGTGCGGTTCTCCCCTTCGGCCGCGATCAGCGTGGCGCGCCGGTCGGCCGGGAGCGAGTCGAGCAGCGGGTCGGCGCCTTCGGCGAGGTACGCGCGGGTGAAGAGATGGTGCGTCAGACCGCGCGCGAAGACACAGACACTGATGTACGGCAGTCCGGCGTTCCCCGGCGGCAGCGTGCGCAGCGCGTAATGTCCGTCGGTATCCGTGGGGACCCGCCCGAAGCCCGTGAAGTCGATGCCGTTGCGACCCAGGAAACCGCCCGTCGACGGGTCGCGGCGCATCGAGCCGGGAGCGCCCTTCAGGGAGCCGTCGGGCGCCGCCTGCCAGAAGTCCAGCAGGGCGTCGGGGATCGGCGTGCCCGCGCCGTCGAACACGTACCCGTGCAGGGTGATGCCGTCCGGGTGGCCCTGGGGCGCGACATCGCCGCCGCCGGGAAAGGGGAGCGCATGACCGTAGAAGGGGCCGATGGTGTGGGACGGGGTGGGGAGCAACTGCTCGGTCATGTTCAACGGCCTTCTTCGATCCAGGTGGCGGAGGGACCGTCGAGGACGATGTCCCACTCGTATCCCATCGAGAACTCGGGCTGGGAGAGGTCGTGGTTGTAGGCGGCGATCAGCCGGTTGCGGGCCGCCTCGTCCGTCACGGACCGCAGGATCGGGTCGTACGGGAACAGCGGGTCGCTCGGGAAGTACATCTGCGTCACGAGCCGCTGGGTGAACGCCCTGCCGAAGACCGAGAAGTGGATGTGTGCGGGCCGCCACGCGTTGGTGTGGTTGCCCCACGGGTACGGGCCCGGCTTGATGGTGGTGAACGTGTACCGGCCCTGATCATCCGTCAGGGTGCGCCCCACCCCAGTGAAGTTGGGGTCGAGCGGCGCCGGGTGCTGCTCGCGCAGATGGGCGTAGCGGCCGGCGGCGTTGGCCTGCCAGATCTCGACGAGCTGGCCGCGTACGGGACGGCCGTCGCGGTCGAGCAGGCGGCCCGAGACGGTCATGCGCTCGCCGATCGGCTCGCCACGGTGCTGGAGCGTCAGATCGTTGTCGATCTCGGTGATGTCGGTGACGCCGAAGACCGGACCCGACAGCTCGACCGTCTCGGGGTCGCCGCCGCTCACGGCGACCAGCGGCTGCTTGGGGTGGCGCAGGACGGAGCTGCGGTACGGGGCGTAGTCGCGCGAGGGGCGGTGCTGGACCGGGGCGCCGCCGGCGACTGCCTTGTCGTACGCGTCCTGGACATCCTTGATCTCGATGTCGATGTCCGACTGAGTGAGGGCCATGGTCGACTTCCTATCGTTCGAGGACGAGGGCGAGGCCCTGGCCCACGCCGATGCAGAGGGTGGCGACACCGACTCCGGTGCCTTTGCGGGCGAGTTGGTGGGCGACGGTGCCGGCGAGCCGGGCGCCGGACGCGCCGAGGGGATGGCCGAGGGCGATGGCGCCGCCCTGCGGGTTGAGGATCTGGGGGTCGAACTCGGGCCATTCGGCCAGGCAGCCGAGGACCTGGGCGGCGAAGGCCTCGTTCAGCTCCAGCGTCGACAGGTCATCGAAGTCTTTGCCCGCTTTGGTGAGGGCGCGGTTGACGGCTTCGACGGGGGCGAGTCCGAAGTAGTGCGGGTCGATCGCGGACACGCCGGTCGCGCTGATGCGGGCGAGGGGCTCGCGGCCGATGGCTTTGAGGCCTTCCTCGTCGGTCAGGAGCAGGGCGGCCGCGCCGTCGTTCAGGGGTGAGGCGTTGCCCGCCGTCACCGTGCCGTGCTCGGTGCGGAAGGAGGGCTTGAGCCTCGCCATGGCCTCCAGGGACGCCTCGGTGCGGACGCACTCGTCGGCACCGAAGAGGACCGGGTCGCCCTTGCGCTGCGGAAGGGACACGGGGGCGATCTCGCCGTCGAACAGGCCCTCCGCCTGGGCGGCGGCGGCCTTGCGGTGGGAGGCGAGGGCGAACGCGTCCTGCATCTCACGTGTGATCTTGTGCTTGTCGGCGATGAGTTCGGCCGACTCGCCCAGCGGGATGGTCCACTGCGGGTCCATCCTCGGGTTGACCATGCGCCAGCCCAGCGTGGTGGAGTACAGCTCGGCGTGGGCGGCCGGGAACGGCCGCTCGCTCTTGGGCAGCACGTAGGGGGCGCGGGTCATCGACTCCACCCCGCCCGCCAGGGCGATGGAGGCGTCCCCGCAGGCGATCGCGCGAGCGGCCTGGATGACGGCCTCCAGACCGGAGGCGCACAGCCGGTTGACCGTCACGCCCGGCACCGAGGTGGGCAGACCGGCCAGCAGCGCCGCCATCCGGGCGACGTTGCGGTTCTCCTCGCCCGCGCCGTTGGCGTTGCCGACGTACACGTCCTCGATCCGGGACGGGTCCAAATCCGGGATACGGGCCAGGAGTTCACGGATCGCGTGGGCGGCGAGGTCGTCCGGGCGGACGGCGGCCAGCGACCCGTTGTACTTGCCGATGGGCGTGCGGACCGCATCGACGATGTAGACGTCCTTCATGAGGCCTCCTCGGCAATGCGGATCTTCGCGGCGGTCTTCGCCACGATCTCCTCGACGCTGACGCCCGGCGCGGTCTCCACCAGAACCAGCCCGTCTTCGGTGACGTCGAGGACGCCGAGGTCGGTGATGATCCGGTTCACACACGCCTTGCCCGTGAGCGGCAGCGCGCACTCGGTGAGGATCTTCGCCGAGCCGTCCTTGGCGGTGTGTGTCATCACGACGATGACTGTGCGGGCGCCGTGGACCAGGTCCATCGCGCCGCCGATCCCGGTGATCATCTTGCCGGGGATCGCCCAGTTGGCGAGGTCACCGCTCGCGGACACCTGCATCGCACCCAGCACCGCGACATCGATGTGCCCGCCGCGGATCATCGAGAACGACAGCGCCGAGTCGAAGTACGAAGCCCCCGGCAGGACCGTGACGGTCTCCTTGCCGGCGTTGATGAGATCGGGGTCGACCTGGTCCTCGGTCGGGTAGGGGCCGGTGCCGAGGATGCCGTTCTCGGACTCCAGGATCACCTCGACGCCCGCGGGGAGGTAGTTGGGGATCAGCGTCGGCAGGCCGATGCCGAGGTTCACATACTGGCCGTCCTCCAGCTCGCGCGCGGCGCGGGCGGCCATCTCCTGCCTGCTCCAGGCCATTACTCGCTCACCGTTCCATCCGCAGCGGGCGCGGAAACCGTCCGCTGCTCGATCATCTTGGCGCTCGCCTGCTCCGGGGTGAGCGCGACGACGTGCTGCACGAAGATCCCCGGCAGATGCACCGCGTCCGGGTCGATCTCACCCGGCTCCACCAGCTCCTCCACCTCCGCGATCGTCACCCGGCCGGCCATCGCGGCCAGTGGGTTGAAGTTCCGGGTGGACTTGTTGAAGACCAGGTTGCCGTGCCGGTCGCCCTTGGCGGCCCGTACGAGGGCGAAGTCGGTGCGGATGCCGTGCTCCAGCACGTACTCCGTGCCGTCGAACTCGCGCACCTCCTTCGGCGGGGAGGCCAGCGCCACCCCGCCGGAGCCGTCATAACGCCACGGCAGCCCGCCGTCCGCGACCTGCGTGCCGACCCCGGCCGGGGTGTAGAAGGCGGGGATCCCCGCACCGCCCGCACGCAACCGCTCCGCCAGCGTGCCCTGCGGGATCATCTCCACCTCCAGCTCACCGGCCAGATACTGCCGCGCGAACTCCTTGTTCGCCCCGATGTACGACCCCGTCACCCGGGCGATCCGCCCCGCCGCCAGCAGCACCGCGAGGCCCGACTCCATCGCCCCGCAGTTGTTGGAGACCACACCCAGCCCCGACACCCCACGCTCGTACAGCGCCTCGATCAGCACATTCGGCACACCACTCAGACCGAACCCACCCACCGCGAGCGTCGCACCGTCCGGCACATCAGCCACCGCCTCCACAGCCGTGGCCACCACCTTGTCCATCCGTGAAGCCCCCTCCTCTCCCGAGCGTCCAACGCTTCAATTAATCAGCACACTGATTATTTCTTCAAGGTTTCACACACGCTGCCATCCGATCCCTAGCCCGTCAAGACTCTCAATAAGTGTGCAGGTGGGAGTCTCGGCCTACGGCGAGACAGGTCACGCGGTGTCCAGGTATTGTTCAGTACACCAACGAATCGTTGAGTTGAGGAGCACATATGGCCGCGGTGGACCTCTCCACCCACCCCGGGCACCTGGCCCGGCGACTGCAGCAGGCCCACTACCTGCTGTGGAACACCATGGTCTCCGAGGAGATCACCTCCCCGCAGTTCGCGGTTCTCAACGCGTTGGTCGCGGAGCCGGGCCTGGATCAGCGAACAGTCGGGGAGCGGGTGGGGCTCGACCGGTCCACCATCGCCGAGGTCATCAGCCGGCTCAGCCGTCGGGGTCTGCTCGACAAAGTGCGCGACCCGCAGGACGGCCGCCGCTTCCTGCTGCGCCTCACGGACGAGGGGATGCGCACGCACCGCAAGCTGACCGTCCGCACCGCGCGGATGAACCAGGTCTTCCTGGCCCCGCTCTCCGCCGAGGAACAGGCCATGTTCTTCGACCTCATCCAGCGGGTCTCGGACGCCGCGGAGGGGCTCCGCAATCCGGTGGAGCCCTTGGCCTCCTCGAAGGCGTAGGACCCTTCCGGGGAAGGTCACGCCTTCGCGCTTCTGGGGACGGTCACGCCTTCGCGAAGACCACCCACACCTGGCCCTGCGCGAAGTTCATCGGCGCACCGCCCGTCGTCGTGAACTCCGTGCCGTCCGTCGCGCTGGGGCGCGCCCAGTTCGCGTCGAAGACGCGGCCGTCGCGCAGCACCTTCGCCTTCCCCGAGCCCACTGTCTCCGTGTACGGAGTGTTGTTGCCCAGGACGTCGTGGAACTGCGACGCGCGCACCTTCACGTACTGCACCACGACCGTGGCCGGAGCCACTGTCTTGCCGTCGGTCGTCACGGTGGGCGTTCCGTCCATGTTCACCAGCCAGCGCTGCCGGCTGTCGGACCAGGTGAAGGTGAAGCGGGCCGCCGGGAAGCGCACGGTGCGTGAGGTCTCCGGGCTGCCGCCCGCGGGCGCCTCGCCGAAGTGGAACCCGGTGGTGGCCGCGGCGCTGCCCGGCGCGGATCCCACCAGCCGCTGCGGACGCAGATAGAGATTGTGCGGCGCGGGTTTGTCCGTACCACGGTAGTAGGCGCCGGAGACACTTTCCGGCGGCTGTGCGTGCAGCGGGGCCTTGTCGATCAGCGGCAGCAACTTGTGCTGCGCGCCCGAGAAGGCGAGCGTCGGCTCGTCGAACTGGCGCAACAGCTCCAGGTCCGACTCGCGGGCACTGCGCACGGGCCCGACGACCTTCGGGAGCCGACTCGCGTAGACCGCCATCAGCCGGCTGAGACCGCCCTCGACCTGCTCCGCGTAGACGACGTCGGCCGCGTCCAGGCCCGTCTGCGGGCGGGCCGCGGGCACATTGTCGATCTTCACGGCGAGCACCGAACCGCTCTTCGCCGTGCCGTCGTTGCCTTCGGTGGGCCCCTGTGTCCGGCTACGTCCGTCGTCGGTCGCGCCGCCGCCCGCGCCGCCCCCCGCGGTGCAGCCCGTCAACAAGGAGCCCGTCACCGCGGCGGCCAGCAGCGCCGCCGTCATCGCGCCGCGCCGCATCCGCGCCAGCTGTCGCATACCCACCGTGCGCCCCCGTCCTGTGCCATTGATTGTGCGCTTATAGGCTCATCGGTGGCCATAGCCGTTCGATTCTGATTACGCGCGTCGTTGAGCCGATCAGCGGGGCGGGCCTCCGCACATGAACCCCGAGGCCTGAGGTGAAAAGCGGGGCGCCCGGCGGCGGTCAGTCCTGCGGTCCGAAGATCTCCGCGAGGTCGTACCCCACCGGTTCCTCCAACTGGCCGTACGTGCAGCTCTCGGCCGTGCGGTCGGGGCGCCAGCGGCGGAAGCGAGCCGTGTGGCGGAACCGCACGCCGTTCTCCATGTGGTCGTACGCCACCTCGGCCACCCGCTCGGGTCGCACCGGCACCCAGGAGAGGTCCTTCTTCGACGACCATCTGCTGGGCGCGCCCGGCAACCGCGCCGTCTCGTGCGCCGCCTCGTCCGCCCAGGCCGCCCACGGGTGTTGCTCGACATCCTCCATCCGCAGCGGCTCCAGCTCTTCCACCAGCTCCGCGCGCCGCTTCATCGGGAACGCGGCGCTCACGCCCACGTGCTGGAGGGTGCCCCCGTCGTCGTACAGACCCAGCAGCAGCGAGCCGACGATCGGCCCGCTCTTGTGGAAGCGGTAACCGGCGACGACGACGTCCGCCGTCCGCTCGTGCTTGATCTTGAACATGGCGCGCTCGTCCTGCAGGTAGGGCTGCGTGAGCGGTTTGGCGATCACCCCGTCGAGGCCGGCGCCCTCGTACTGCTCGAACCACCGCTGCGCCACCTCGCGGTCCGTGGTCGCCGGCGCCACATGGACGGGCGCCGTCACTCCGGACAGCGCCATCACCAGCAGCGCGCGCCGGTCGCCCAGCGGGACGTCGAGCAGCGACTCGTCGGCGAGCGCCAGCAGATCGAAGGCCACGAAGGAGGCGGGAGTCTTCTCGGCCAGCATCCGCACCCGCGAGTCCGCCGGGTGGATCCGCTCCGTGAGCGCGTCGAAGTCGAGCCGTCCTTCCCGCGCGATCACGATCTCGCCGTCCATCACGCAACGCTCAGGCAACCGCTCCCGCAGCGCTTCGACGAGCTCGGGAAAGTATCTGGTCAGCGGTTTCCCGGTGCGACTGCCGATCTCGACCTCGGCACCGTCGCGGAACACGATCGCCCGGAAGCCGTCCCACTTCGCCTCGTAATGCATGTCAGGCGGGATCCTGGCCACGGACTTGGCGAGCATCGGCTTCACGGGTGGCATCACCGGGAGGTCCATGCTCCGACTCTACGAGTCGTCCATGGTGTCCGCCCGCTGCACGTTCCGGCTGCGTGGGTCCGGGTTTCCTGGGCCTTTGCCGCTGTTCCACGGCCAGGCTGTGAGATTTTCGGCTCCAGGCCTTCGGTGCGGACGTTGAAGCCGCCAAAGCGGAAACGACAGCAGCAGGAGAACTCGCCGCCCGCACCGACGAGGAACTCGCCCAAGCGGCGGAGCCGACTGCCACAGGCCAGCCTGATGTAGCACAGATCCGACGCGAAGCTGTCGAATCGGTCATGACCAGTGCCGCCCAATGGGGTTGGGCTATGGCACAGATGGGATTCAAGAACCCTCCCAGCCCGGCCATCCAGTGGAACGCTGACGGGCAACCCGAGATCGCATTCGGTTCTGCAGCACTCGACTCGGCCCGACAGGCAGCCATCCAACGCCGGTTGATGAGGCTCTGGCTGGAGCATGGGACTCCGGCAGCACGGTCAGGGGCCCTCCATGCCGCCCGAAGCGTGAACCAGACTGGCCTCATGGAGTCGCTCAACATGGGGCCTGCGTGGAGTGGGACCGATCTCCGGGGCCGGGGCGGGCCACTGGTTGTGACTCCGGGGAGGGGAAAGCCCGGTGACCAGCAACAACTTCACCTCGATCGATGTGTTCTGCGCGTTGGACGTAGGCAAGTCCACCCACCACGGCACGGCTTTGCTGGCCGACGGCCGTACGACCTTCGACAAGCCGCTACCCAACGGCGAGCCCCAGCTGCGGGAGCTGTTCGCCCGCCTCAAGCGCAAGGGGAAGGTCCTGGTCGTGGTCGACCAGCCGGCCTCCATCGGCACCCTGGCGGTGACCGTCGCCCGCGCTTGTGGATGCGAAGTCGCCTATCTCCCGGGCCTGTCGATGCGCCGGCTGGCCGATCTGCACCCCGGCACCGGCAAGACCGACGCCCGCGATGCCTACGTCATCGCCGACGCCGCCCGCACCATGCCCCACCTGCTGCACTCCATCGACCCCGACGAGAGCGTGCGGGCCGAACTGAACCATGATCCTTGGCCACGACGACGACCTCGCCCAGGACGCCACCCGCACCTCCAACCGGCTGCGCGGACTGCTCACCTCCATCCACCCCGCCCTCGAACGCGTCCTCGGGCCCCGCCTGCGGCACCCGGCCGTCCTGGCCCTGCTGCAGACCTTCGGCTCCCCGGCCCAGCTGGCCCAGGCCGGCACCGAGCAGATCACGCAGGTCATGCTCCAGGCCGCCCCGCGGATGCGCAGTGCCCGCACCCTGGCCGACCACATCACCAACGCCCTGGCCGAGCAGACCGTGCAGGTCCCCGGCACGGCCTCGGCAGGGGAAATCATCTCCGGTCTGGCCGAAGCCCTCTCGGTCCTCCTCAAGCGCCGGGACATCCTGGAGACCCGGGTCGCCGCACTGCTGGAGGCCCACCCTCTCGCGAAGGTCCTGACCTCCATGCCCGGGGTCGCGGTCAGGACCGGCGCCCGCATCCTGGCCGAGGTCGGCGACGCCAGCGCGTTCCCCACCGCCGCCCACCTGGCCTCCTACGCGGGACTGACCCCCACCACCCGTCGATCGGGAACCTCCATCCGGGGCGAAGGACCGCCCCGAGGCGGCAACAAGATGCTCAAAACGGGCCCTGTTCCTGGCCTCGTTCGCCTCACTGAGCAGCCCCGAATCCCGGGCCTACTACGACAGGAAACGCGCGGAAAAGAAGCGCCACAACGCCGCCCTCATCTGCCTCACCCGCCGCCGCGTCGACGTCCTGCACGCCATGCTCAAGCACCGCACCCTTTACCAACCAGGGCACGAACAAACAGCCTGACCAAACCCACAGACCTTGACCGAACAGATAGAAGCACCCCCCAGGCTGTACTCGAGGCGCGTCAGTGTAGGGGCGTGGTCAGTCGAGTCAGTCCAGAATCCCGAGTTCGCTGTCGGGCCGCAGTGAGAACAGACGTCGACTCCTCCTGCGATGGCACGGACAGCCTCCTCGCGCGGGAGTCCGTCCCCAGTCGGCTGCTCGGTCGCCAGCACTGCGTCGACATCGTTCTCGCGCATCCGTGCGAGGTCTCCAACTTGTGTGCTGTGCCGATGAGATGGGGCTTGGGGCTGCTGCTCGGTGACCGCCCGTAAAGGGCTAGGGTGGGCGGCATGTCCGCCCCTGAACTGATCCGCATCGTCTCCCGCGACTCGCCCATGGCGCTTGCTCAGGTCGAGCGCGTGCGCAGCGAACTCGCCGCGCTCCGCCCGCACATCCGCACCGAGGTCGTGCCGGTCAAGACGACCGGCGACAAGTGGATGGGAGACCTGGCCCAGGTCGAGGGCAAGGGTGCGTTCACCAAGGAAGTCGACGCTGCCCTCCTCGCCGGCCAGGCGGACCTGGCGGTGTACTGCGTCAAGGACGTCCCCGCAACGGGCCGTCCCAAAGGGATCGAGGCAGTAAGCGGAGCCCGTGACTGCGGCCGCGGCGGTGACGCCACCCGCATGAGCACCCGGTGGACTGGACTGTTGGAGGCCGGCGCCTTCACCGACGGCCACGGTCAGCGCACCACAGCCGTCCTTGCGGTGCTGCGGGACGGCAAGGAGGACTCGGAGCGCGCAGTCATTGCTACTGCATGAAGTCGGAGGAGACGGCTTCCTGGACGCCCGACGTCGTGATGCCGGCCCGAGGTGCCGGGCCGGCGCAGGTTGTCCAGGAAGAGGTCGGTGTGGCCGTCGTGGTCGGAGTCGCGCGGCCGCAGGCGGTCGCCGACACCGTCCTGGTCGACGTGGAAGCGGGCCGTGTGGTCCCTGCGCCGGCAGGTCACGGTCGGCCGAGAGGCGGACGTCATCGGGCGGTGGATCAGGCCGGAAGCCTTATCGACTGCGAGTGCCGGAAGAAATCGGTGGGATCCCAGCGGGCCTTCACCTGTTGCAGGCGCGCGTAGTTCGCCTTCCAGTACAGCGTGTGCCAGGGAACGCCGGAGGTGTTCCACGCGGGGTCGGTGATGTCGGAATCCGGGTCGTTGATGTAGCAGCCGTCGGTGACGTCGCCGGGCACCGGATATCCGCCGGTTGCCGCGAACGTCTGGCTGTAGATGTCGCGCAGCCAGCCGATATGGGTCCCGTCCTCGCGCGGGTCGACCCAGAAATTCTCGTACAGCGCGATGAAGGCGGAATCGCGGTGCGCGAACGCGTTTGCGTCGATAGCTACCTCATTGGGCCGGCCGCCACCGCCGTTGAGGGATATCGCCGCATTGGGATTGGTGTAGTCCGTGCGCGTCATGTTTCGGTGCATGACCGCGATCTGGTCGTCGGTGAAACTCCGCCGCATCCAGGCCGTCTTGACGGCACTGCGCAGGGTGTGGTCGTACAGCAAGGCCGGGCTACTGGTGCCGACGAGCTTGGTGGAGGCCAGCCACGGCACCCGCCGGGAGGGGAACGAGGTGGAGATGCCGGTGTCGCGGGTGAGGGCGGCCGCGTAGTCGGCGAGCAGCCGGTCGGCATCCGGGTCGGTTGCGTCGACCTGGGTGAACAGGGCGACGCCGCCGGCCGGACCCTGGCGCATCAGCAGGTAGCCGGAGAGGGAGATGAAGGGTGAGGACACTGAGCCGTTGTCCACGTGCCAGTCGGCGAAGTTGTGGACCAGTCGGCCGAAGGTCTGGAGATCCAGCTGGTTCCAGGGGACGTTGAGCAGGCTGACCAGCACCTCCTTGGGCGGCCGGGGGAGTTGCAGGGCCGGATCGGTGCCGGTGGATCCGGCCGCGCGGAACCAGTAGCGGGTGATGATGCCGAAGCTGCCGCCTCCACCGCCCGCGGTGGCCCACCACAGATCGTGGTGCGGATCGGACAGCTCGCGTGAGGCAATCACGCGTCGTACGGTGCCGGAGTGGTCCACGACCACCATCTCCACGGCCTCGATGTGGTCGGCGACCAGCCCGAATCTTCGGGTCAGCAATCCGAAGCCGCCGCCGCTGGCATGCCCGCCGACGCCGACGGTCAGGCAGGCGCCGCCGGGGATCGTCACGCCCCAGCCCTTGTACAGGGCCTCGTAGATCTGGCCCAGTTGGGCTCCGGCCTGCACCGAGAAGGCCCGGCGTGGGGCGTCGTACGCCACCTCGTTCATCCCGGAGGTGTCGATGATGACGTCCACGTCCCGATGGCTCACGAAATCCGCGTAGCAGTGCCCGCCGCTGCGGATGGAAACCCGCTTTCCGGCGCGCACGGCGTCCTGTACCGCCGACACCACCTGTTCCGTTGAACCGACCAACTGGATGGAGTCAGGTGCGGCCTCCCATCGTTTGTTGACGCCGACGGACAATTCGGCGTACCGGGCGTCACCTGGGCGCACGGTCACCGGGCCGAACACCGGGTCGCATACGCCCACGGCGTCCGCGGGTTCCGTTGCCGCGGCTTTCTGTGAGAGGAGGGACGGGGCGACCTTCGCCGCGGCCACGGCCGTGGCCGCGGTCAGAAGGTTTCGTCTGCCGATTTCGGGCATTGCTGTATCTCCCCTGGACTTCCTGGGACTTCCGCAAAGGGAATGCGAGGAACGGGAACGTGGTGAACGAGAATGAGATGAACGGGAATGCGAGGAAGAGTATCCAGCCGACCCGGGGAAATTTCACGGGTGGCGCTGCCACCGGGCTGGGGGAAGGGCGGGCGCCGCCGGGTTGAGGGCTCCCGGCGGCACCCGCCGCTCACAGGTGCTGGTAGGCGCGGTGCCAGTCCGCCTGGTCGTGCAGGGTGCGGTGCAGCGGGCGGAAGGTGACGCCCAGTTCACTGACGGCACGCGAGGAGCTCACGCGCCGGCGGTTGCCCTCCAGAAGGGCGCGTACGCCCTCCCGCGTTGCGGGAGGAGTACGGCCCCTGAGGCGTGCAGTGGCCTCGAGGACGGCGGCGACGGCGAGCGCGAGATGGGCCGGGACCTCGCGCGGGGGCGCCACCCCCGCGGCGCGGGCGGCGAGCCGGCACACCTCCGGCAGCGTCACCCAGGTCCCGGCGACGATGTAACGCCGAGCGTGTTCGCCCGCCACGGCGGCGCGTACGCACGCGTCGGCGACGTCGCGGGCGTCCACGACATGGTTGCCGGCCCGGGGTACCGCGCGCAGCTCCCCTCGTGCCACGGAGGTGAACAGCCGCCCGGCGGACGTGGGCCCGGCGTCTCCCGGGCCCCACATCCACCCCGGCAGCACCATGGGCACCCGCACCCCGTGCCGGGCATCGAAGGAGCGTACGACCTCCTCGGAGCTCAGCTTGCTGGCGTAGTAGCCGTTCTCCCGGGTCCGGCGGCCTTCCGGGGTGTCCTCGTCGGAGGGCCGCCCGTCGGGGCGGGTTCCCAGCGTGCCGATGGAGCTGGTGTGCACCACCACCGGCACCCCGGCGTCGGCTGCCGCCCGTAGCAGTTCGCCCACCGCGTCCACGTTCGTCGCGGTCAGCAACGCGTCGTCGCGGCCGCCGGGGGCGTAGTACTCCCGGAAGTACGCCGCGGTGTGGATCACCGCGTCGTGTCCTGGGAGCACGCGGGCGATGCTTCGTACGTCGAGCACGTCACCCTGCCATAAGTCCAGCCGCTTGTGGTCCGGGAGCAGGGAGCGGGCCGGTTCAGGGTTTCGGACCACAGCGGTCACCTCGCTGCCCAGGTCGAGCAGGCGCCGTACGGTGTTGCTCCCGAGCAGACCGGTCGCGCCGGTGACGACGACCCGCCGGGGTCGATGGGTGGTCAGGTCCACTGGACCACGTCCAGCCGGATCGACGTCGTCACCGCCCCGTCCTGCTGCACGTCGACGGCGACCGGGACGGCGAGGGTGTGCAGCCCCTCGTGGCGGCGGAAGGCGTCCACCCTCGCGCGCAGTTCGGTCACCTGGTCCAGCTCCGTGTAGTCGGTGAAGTCGGTGGTCAGGGACGCGATGGTGAGGGTCTCCGGAGACAGCCCGTGCAACCGTGCGACGGAGGCGATGCCCAGCTGGCGGGCCGCCTCCATCTGCAGATGACCGGGCACATGGTCCAGTGGGTGGTCGAACATGTGCGGATGGCTCGGATCCATCACCAGCTGGGCCGAGACGTTGTCTGGTCCGGCCAGGACGGGCTCGGTGATGACCACGTTGCGGGCCTCGCGGCGGCCCACCGAGGACGGCGCGGCAGCGTTGAACCGCGGCAGCGTGTGGTCCGCGGCGGCCGCCCGTCGCTTGGCCCGCAGGGCCTGGTACGCGCGCTGGGACACGATCAGCAACGCACCGTCCCCGGCCAGCCCGACCTCTCCGTCGAGCGAGACGTCACCGGTGAACGTGAATCCCTGGACGCGCCCTGCCTTGTTGCGACGGGGGTGCACGGTCATCGACACCAGCACATGGGCCGGCGTGGCGCCGATCCGCAGCTGGGTCAGGCCCACCGTACGCAGGTTGAGGGCTCTGAAGATGAATGCCGAGCCGAGCTCCACGCCCAGGTGACGGTGGGCCACCAGGACGCCCGCCTGCCGTACCACCTCCACCAGCAGGGTGAAGTCGTACAGCGGCGCGTTCTCGCCGATCAGGTGGCCGCGCGGCAACTGCGCGGCCACGACGAACGTGTTCTCGCCGGTCGAGGCGGAGTCGGTGACGAACACCTCGGCGACGGAGGTGCGGTGGACCAGGGTGCGGGAGACCGTCGCGTCGTAACGCAGCGTCGCACCGGCCGTGGCCGCGGCGGTGGCCACGGCCTCGGTCGTGAGCGGCGCTTCCCCCGGCGCGCTGATCCCGGTGGGTCGTGCTTCGGGTATGGACATGATCGAAGCGGATCCCTTCCAAGGTTCCTGAGAAGTGAGCCCAGGGGGTCCTAAGCTGAGTCGGACGTCACCGCCGGCCGCGAGGGCAGGCGTTCCAGCAGCTCGAGGACTCCCGAGATCCCGGACCGCGCCCCCACGACGCCGTCCGGGCGGATGTATGCCAGCCACGGCGTGCTCGCCGGGCCGAGACCGGGGCCGTCCGCGTGCGCGGTGTCGCAGCGGGCACCGTCGGCGCCGGCCTGCCCGGCCGGGGAAGCGGCGTCGGGGGGCTGGATCCACAGCACGTTCGCCGTGTCGTCCACGCCCCGGCTGCGCAGGGCGACCAGGGCCCGCACGGCGATCTCGCCGGCCGCATGGTCCCCGTACGCGATCAGGCTGTGCCGCCCCGCGGTCAGGTACGTGTGCAGTGACTTTGCCCGCGTGCCCCGCACTGGGACCAGTGCGGTGTCCGGTACGCGCCTGCCCAGCCGGACCGCGCGGGGCACGGAGGAAGCGCCGGGCAGGTCGGCCACGGCGGGGCTGGCCGAGTGGTCGAGGTCGAGCTGGGCGAGCTGCGGCAACATCTGCTTCTCCAGCACGCCGCGGCGGCTGAAGGACTGCATGGTGGCGTCCCGCATGGCGCGGGCCATGGGGTTGCGCAGCAGCCACATCCGGGTCTGCTGGTCGGCGTTGCGCACCGCCTGCACCGAGGCGGGACGACGCTCTGTCTCGTAGCTGTCGAGCAGGGCCGGGTCGGCGCCACGGGCGACGGCGGCGAGCTTCCAACCGACGTCGTAGCCGTCCTGCACACCGGTGTTGAGGCCCTGGCCGCCCGCGGGACTGTGCGCGTGGGCGGCGTCGCCGGCCAGGAAGACCGGGCCCTGGCGGAAGCGCGGGGCGACCTTGGCGTGCACCCGGAAGCGGTTGGACCACCAGGTGCCGCGCAGCCTCAGGCCCCCCGGACCGCGCTCGTCGAGCAACTCCTGCAGCAGCTGGTCGGAGGGGGATCCGGTGCGCCCGTCGGGCTCGATGTCGAAGAAGACCCGGTGTCCGCCCTCCGGCAGGGGCACCAGGACCAGCACCCCGTCCGGAGTGATGTGGTACTGCGCCTCGTCGTTCGGGACGGGGCCCTCCACCGGGCCGTCGCCGAGCAGAAACACCCGGTCGTAGGTGTGGCCTTCGAAGGGGATGCCGACCGCCTCGCGCACCATGCTGTGCGTGCCGTCGGCACCGACCAGCCAACGGTAGGTCTCCTTCTCGACCCGCCCCTGGGCGGGACGCAGGCCAACCGTGACGCCGTCGTCCTCGGCATGGAGGCCGAGGGCCTCGGTCTGCCACTCCACCGTGCCACCGAGTTCGAGGAGGCGGGCGTGCAGCGCTTCCTCGGTGACGGGCTGCGGGGTGCACAGCGGGTGACGGAAGGCGGTGCCCTCCAAACCGCCGAAGCGCATGCCGCCGATCTGCTTCTTGCGGGACCAGTAGGTGGCGCCGGCCAGCGGAAGCGCGGTGTCGACGAGTTTGTCGGCGACGCCGATGCGGTCCAGGCACTCCAGCGCACCGCTCCACAGGATCAGCGCCTTGGGCGCCTCACCCGGGCCCTCACGCCGGTCGACGATCCGGCAGGGCACGCCGAGGCCGAGCAGGGTGCAGGCGGTGGTCAGGCCGGTGGGGCCGGCTCCGACGATGAGAATCTCCGTGGTCATCGCGCAGGACCTCCCGGGTCCGGGTCGCCGGCCTCGAGGAGGGCGAGCACCTCGCGGACGGTGGTGTCGGTGTCGGTGAACCGGACGGATTCGATGCCGAGTTCGCGGGCGGCGAGGCAGTTCTCCTCGGTGTCGTCGACGAACAGGCACTGCCCGGGCTCCGCGTCGAGCCGGTCGAGCAGAATCCGGTAGATCTTCGGGTCGGGCTTGCGCACGCCCTCCTTGTGCGAGTCCACGACGAGTGTGAACAGCTCGTCGACCGGCAGTTGGGCGCGCCAGCGCGGCTCCCACTCGCGGACGTTGTTGGTGAGCAGGGCGATCCGGTAGCCGTCGCCGCGCAGTTGGCGCAGGAAGTCGACGAAGGGCTCGTTGGGCTTCCGGCCGCGAAACCACAGTTCTCCGAACTCGTGGCCGTCCAGGACGCGTTCGGATCCCGGGGGCAGCTCGGCCAGAATGCGCTCCGCCATCTGCCGCTCGGTGATGGCGCCGATCTCCAGGGCGGCCATGGGGGTCTCGCCGTGCCTGTGGGTGGCGGCCGTGAACGCCTCGGCGAGGGCCGCGACCTCGATCCCCGCCAGCTCGGCGAAGGCGGTGAAGGTCTCGACCAGGGGGTTGGTGAGCACGCCGCCGTAGTCGACGACGACGGTGTCGATGGTCACGGGTCCTCCTGTGGGGCCTCGGTGGGCGGTCCGTACTCCAGTTGCAGACCGACCATGACCAGTTCGGTTTCGCCGACGTTGTGCATCTGGTGGCACAGCGGCTGTTCCGCCGGGTTGAACAGCACCACGCCGCTGGGGAGTTCGCCCTCGCGGATGACCTCGCCGTCGGCGCCGAGCGAACGGACCTTGGCTCCGCTGAGCACCACCGTCGCCCAGGGCTTGCGGTGGGTGTGCAGCGGGCGGGTGCCGCCGGGGGGCACCTGTTCGACCCAGGCCTTCACCAGGGGGGTGTCGAGGCACAGCGGTGCGCCGAGCTCCTCCCAGGGCCCCGCCGGGCTGGTGGGTTGTGTGGACATGGAGTCTCCGAGAGGTCAGTAGGGGGCGTTGGCGGAGAAAAAGCGGCGGGGATTGTCGACGAGCATGGTGTGGATCGCGTCGTCACTGACGTCCGCATGGCGCAGCGCGGGCAGCACGTCGTCGTGGATGTGCGTGTAGTGCCAGGAGGGGGCGACGAGTTCGCGCTGGTCCGGTGTGAGGTAGTCCAGGTAACACGGGCAGTCGTGGGACAGCACCAGTTGCTCGGCGTAGCCGGCGTGCACCAGTTCGGCCACGGTCTTCACGCGCTGTTCGACGGGGGCGATGAACTCCATTCCGAAGCGGTCCATGCCGAGAAACGAGCCGGCATCGAGCAGTTCGCGCAGATAGCCGAGGTCGTCGGTGTCGCCGGAATGGCCGATGACGACCCGGCTGAGGTCGACGCCCTCCTCCTCGAAGACCTTCTGCTGCAGCAGCCCGTTGCGCACCAGGGCGTTGCTGTGCGTCTGGATCGGCGCGCCGGTCACGCGATGCGCCTGGGCGGTGGCGCGCAGCACGCGCTCCACGCCCTCGGGCAGGTCCTCGGTCTCGGTCGCGCACTTGAGAACGGCCGCCTTGACCCCCGTGTCACCGATGCCCTCGGTGATGTCGCGCACGAACAGCTCCACCATCGGGTCGGGTCCCTCGAAGACCCGGCCGGGGCCGCGGAAGGCGAAGTACATCGGTTCGTCGTTGTAGGTGTAGACGCCGGTGGCCACGACAATGTTGAGCGGTACCCGGGCCGCCACCTTCTTGATACGGGGCAGATAGCGCCCCTGGCCGAGGACGGTGAGGTCGACGATCGTCCGCACCCCACGCTCGGCAGCGGCGGTCAGCCGGGTGACGGCACTGTCGATCTGCGCCTCCTCGTCCCAGAGTTGAGGATTGTTCTCCTGTATCTCCGAGCTGAGCACAAAGACGTGCTCATGCATCAGAGTTGTTCCGAGCTGTTCAATCGGAATTCCACCCTCCACCGTTTCGACAATGACGGGTTCCAGGGAATCCAACTTCGCCATTTATCCCCCTGATCTAGTTGTCTGCTCCGCTGCTACGGTCTCGATCCCCAAGTTGGTTTGTCAACGAGTATCTGACGGCATGGTGGTGGCATTACCAATAGTGCTGACAGTTACCTTGCCAGCGGCGAATCCAGCAGAGAAAGTGAGGGATTGGGAATGTGCTCGCCGAATGTTAATTCTGCATGACGTTCATCTCTGTGAGGAGCGCACGTGGCGCACATGGAAAAGCTCGCCCTGGTGACCGGCAGCACCGACGGGATCGGGCGCGGGGCCGCCAAGCTGCTGGCCGAACAGGGCTGGCACGTCGTCGTGCACGGCCGCGACCCCCGCAAAGTGGCCGACGCGCTGGCCGATGTACGCAAGGCGGCCAGGGCCGCCAAGGGCACTGCCGGCGAGATCACTTCGGTGACCGCCGACCTCTCCCGCCTGGAGGAGGTGCACGCCCTCGCCGACGACATGCTGCGCACGCACGGCCGACTGGATGCCCTGGTCAACAACGCCGGCGTGGCGACACCCAACCGCAGCGCCCGCACCCGTCGCGTCACCCCGGACGGCTACCAGCTCGAATGGCAGGTGAACTTCCTCGCCGCCTTCGCCCTCACCCTGCGCCTGACAGGTCTGCTCGTCGCCTCCGCGCCCGCCCGTGTGGTCAACGTGAGCTCCGTCGCCCAGGGATGGGGCGCCATCCACTGGGACGATCTGCAACTGGAGCGGCGCTGGGACCGCATGACCGCATACGCCCAGTCCAAACTGGCCCTGACGGCCTTCACCAACGAGTACGCACACCGCCTGGCCGGCCGCGAGGTGTGCGCCAACAGTCTGCATCCGGGCATGTGCTCCACCAAGATGGTCCGCAGCACGTTCGTCTTCGCCCCGCACCGCACCCGATACGGCGCCGAGAACATCACCCGCCTGGTCACCGACCCCGGACTGCGGTCCACCAGCGGCGCCTACTTCAACGAGAGGCGCCGCATCGAGCCCAACGGCTTCGCCCACGATCCGGCCGGCCGACGCAGGCTGTGGGACGTGGCTCTGGCCCAGTCCGGTGTCGCCGACCGCGCAGACACGGTGCTGCCCGAGCTGCTCACCGCCTGACCCCGCCGGTGGCCGAACCCAGACGGGGCGGGCGGCAGGCCCGAGGCGAACGCCGTGTCGAGCAGTTGCTGGATGCCGTCGCGCGCCTGCTGTGCCGTACCGGGGCGACCGTGCCCGGCACCACCGCCATCGCCCGCGAGGCCGGGGTCTCCCCGGGCACCTTCTACCAGTTCTTCGCCGACAAGGAGTCAGTGCTCGCCGCGCTGGGCGAGCGGCTGGTGCGCGAGCTGTACGCGGCGCACGGACCCTTGTTCACCGCGGAGCACGCACGTCTGCCCCCGCAGCGGCTGACCGACGCGGCCTTCGCCCCGCTGCTGTCGTTCCAGCCCGAGAATCCCGCCCTGCTGATGCTCATCCGGGCCGAACTGCTGGGCGGCGTACGAGAGATGCTGACCGTGCGTGCCCCCGCCATGCCCGCGGCGCAGCGGGACCGGGTGGCTGACATGGTGTGCGCACTGCTCCAGGCCGGCCGGGCCCTGGTGCTCGCACACCAGGGCCCGGAAGCCGACGCGTACACCGCCGAGGTCAAGGCCGTGATCGGCCGCTATCTCTCCTCGCGGACTGGATCAGCCCCGCCATGAGGCGGCGAGGTCACCCAGCTGCTTCTCCTCCTGCGAGCCGGGGAAGGCGAAGTGCGTGACGATGCTGAGCCCGGTGGTGTCGCCCTCCACCGCGAACTTGACGTAGTTGAGCGACAGCGGCCCGACCACCGGGTGCTGGAAGCGCCGTACGGACGGGGTGAACTGCTCCACGTCGTGCGAGGTCCACCACTCGTGGAAGAGCGGGCTGGACTTCTTCAGATCGTTGACCACCTCGATGAAGCGCGGGCGGCCCAGCTCGTGGGCGGACTCCGCGCGCAGCAGCCCCACCAGCCAACGCGCCTCGCGCTGCCAGTCCGGCAGTAGATCACGGGCGCGCGGCACGTTGAACATCAGCCACAGGACGTTGCGATGATGCTCGGGCACCTGGGCGACGACGCCGTCCATGAGCGCCGCCTCCGCGCGGTTCCAGGCGATGATGTCGAAGCAACGGGTGATCATGTAGGCCGGGTTGGGGTTGAGCAGGTCGATGAACGCCTGGATGTCCGCGCCGGCCGTCGGCTCCGGGTCCATCGAGGTGGTCTGCGGGGCCTCTCCGGCGAGCCGGTAGAGGTGGTCGCGTTCGGGCGCGTCCAGCGCCAGTGCCCTGGCGATCCCGTTGAGCACCTGCCGGGAGACGTTGATGTTCCGCCCCTGCTCCAGCCAGGTGTACCAGGTGAGGCTGACCCCGGACAGCTGGGCCACTTCCTCCCGCCGCAGCCCCGGGATCCGCCGACGCCCGGACGCCGGTCCGGAAACTTGAATTCCTGACTTTTCCGGGTCCGCCTTTCGGCGTCGAGACCTCAGAAAGTCGCCTAGTTCCTTGCGGCTGAGCTCGTCCTTGGAAGGTCCCATGCGTAATCCCCCGTAGCGCTGGCCAGGACTATGTGGTGCCGTTTCCACCAGTATTTACTCCACTCTTCTTCCGCGTCAATCGATGCCTAATGATGAGACAGGCGACGGGCAATAGCCGACGTCGAATACCACGTACCGCACACCGCATATGCAGTCGATTTACGGAGGGGAAACCGTATGGAAACAGAGACTGAGCGGAAGACCACGGTCGCCGACGAGGTGGACGGAGTGCTGGCCGAGCTGTTCCTCACTCCGGACGGCCTGCGCGATCCGTATCCGCGCTACGAGCGCATCCAGGAACTGGCTGCCGTTCACCATACCGCGCTCGGCCATTGGGTGGTCACGGGTTACGACGACGTCAACGCCTTCCTGCGCAGTCAGCACGCCCTCAAGGACCCCTACCGGGTCTTCGCCCCCTGGGTCGGCAAGGACGACTGGCAGGACCACGCCGCTCTGCGCCGGCTGCCCAACATCATGCTGTGGGCCAACCCGCCGGACCACACCCGGCTGCGCAAGCTCGCCGGCTTCGCGTTCACCAACCGCGCCGTGCAGGCCATGCGTCCGCAGGTGACCGAGATGGTCGAGCGCCTGGCCGACAGGCTCGAACGCGAGGGCTCCCTCGACTACATGAAGGACTTCGCCTTCCCGCTGCCGGCCATGGCCACCGGCCGCATGCTCGGCATCCCCGACGCCGATCTGTCCTCACTACAGGGCCCGATGCGCGCCTTCCAGGACATCTACGAACTCGGTCTGACCCCCGATGACCTCGCCGAGTGCGACAAGGGCGCCCAGTTCACCGACGACTACTTCAGCGGCCTCGTCGAGGAGCGCCGCAAGAACCCCGGCGACGACCTGCTGTCCGCGCTCATCGCCGCCAAGGACGGCGAGGACAAGCTCAGCCAGGGCGAGCTCATCGGCATGTGCAACCTGCTGTTCGGTGCCGGTTTCGAGACCACGACCAACCTGCTGGGCAACGGCATGCTGGCCCTGCTGCGCCACCCCGACCAGATGGACCGGCTGCGGGCCGACCTGAGCCTGGTTCCGGGCGCCGTCGAGGAGATGCTCCGTTACGACAGCCCCACCCAGCTCGGCAACCGGGTCACCGACGGCCCCGTCGAGATCGCCGGCGTCGAGATCCCGGTCGGCTCCTCGGTGGTGGCCCTGGTCGGCGCCGCCCACCGCGACCCGCGGCGTTACCCCGACCCGACCCGCTTCGACGTGACCCGCGCCGACGCTCCCGTGTTGTCCTTCAGTTCCGGCATCCACTACTGCCTCGGCGCGTCACTGGCCCGCATGGAGGCGCAGATCGCTTTCACCACCCTGCTGCGCCGCTTTCCCGGGCTGCGCTTCGACGGGGAGGACACCGTGGAGTTCCGGCCCCGGCTCACCCTGCGCGGTGTGGAATCCCTGCCCATCGCGATCGGCTGACGGGAGGTCACCCCGTGGCTTCCCCCGTTCGGACCGACCGCGCCCGGGGCCGGTCCGCCGCCCCCGCGCGCGGCCTGGTGCCGTTGTTCGCGATCGCCTGCGGACTGACTGTGGGCAATCTCTATCTGTCCCTGCCGCTGCTGGACACCCTCGCCGCCGAACTGCACCGCTCGCACTTCGCGGTGAGCCTGGTCGTCGTGGCCACCCAGGCCGCGTACGCGGTCGGTCTGGTGCTGGTCGTACCGCTGGGCGACATGCTCGACCGGCGCAGACTCGTCCTCGCGCTGCTCACCGCCGAGACGGCGGCGCTCCTGCTGGCCGCCGCCGCGCCGGGCATCGAGGTGCTCTGTGTGGCCGCGGCCCTCATCGGCCTGACCTCGGTGGTGGTCATGGTGATGGTGCCGTTCGCCGCGTCGCTCGCCCCCGAGGCCCAACGCGGCCGGGTGGTGGCGAGCGTGATGAGCGGGGTCCTCATCGGCTCGCTGCTGATCCGCTTCCTGTCCGGCGTCGTCGGCGAGCACACCGGCTGGCGGCCCGTCTACTACGGCGCGGCCGGCGTCGCCGGAGCACTCGTCCTCGTCCTGCGCAGCCGCATTCCGGCGGACACCGGAGCCCCGCCGGACACCGGCCTCGGCTACGCGAGTCTGCTGCGCTCACTGCCGGGCCTGGTGCGCTTCAGTCCGGTGCTGCGCCGCCGCTCCCTCTACGGGGCGCTGTGCTTCGCCGCGTTCACCGCCTTCTGGACCCCGCTGCCCTTCCTCCTGGCCGGCCCCCACTACGGATACGGAGCCGACGCGGTCGGGCTGCTCGGCCTGGTCGGCATCGGCGGTGTCGTGGCGGCGGCCCTCGCCGGCCGGGCGGCGGACCGTGATCTCGGGCCCTGGCCGACCGGGGTCCTGCTCGCCGGGGTGTGTGTGTCCTTCCTCCCGGCCGCCTTCGGCGCGCACTCGCTCGCACTGCTCGTCCTGGCCACGTTCCTCCTGGACTTCATGGTCCAAGGGGCTCACATCACCAATCAGAGCGAGATCTACCGACTGCCCCCGGAAATTCGTGGCCGAGTGACCTCGGTGTACATGACCGGATATTTCCTGGGCGGGGCGATGGGGGCCGTAGGGGCGGCGGCCCTGTATTCCGCATCGGGCTGGCCCGCGGTCTGCGTACTGGGGTCCGCGCTCACCGGCGCCGCCTTCCTGGCCTGGGCGTTCCACCTGGTCAGGGACTGATCTGGTGCTCCGACTGCTATTAGTTCCGCCACCATTGTGCCCATTCGGGCCCGGCCATAGGGTTGTTGGGCGGGAATTCAGTGAATTCCCCGGAGTAAAACGGAGTTGACATATGGACGTGCCCCCGCGCGAACTCGCGGACGGCCTGCAGGTCTCCGCACTCGGACTCGGCTGCATGGGAATGGCCGAATTCTACGGGGACCGCAACGACCCCGAATCGATCGCCACGATCCACCGGGCCATCGACCTCGGCGTGAACTTCCTGGACACCGCCGACATGTACGGCGACGGCGTCTCCGAGGAGATCGTCGGAAAGGCACTGCGCGGCGGCCACCGCGACCGGGTCGTCCTCGCCACCAAGTGCGGCATGATCAGGACCCCTTCCGGGGTGGAGCTGAACGGATCGCCCGCCCACATCCGCAAGGCCATCGACGCCAGCCTCAAGCGGCTCGGCACCGACCGGGTCGATCTGTACTACCTGCACCGCATCGACCCGCAGGTGCCGGTCGAGGACTCGGTCGGGGCTCTGTCGGAGATCGTCCAGGCCGGCAAGGCCCGCTTCATCGGCCTGTCCGAGGCGGGCGCCCAGACCATCCGACGGGCGCACGCCGTGCACCCGGTCTCCGTCCTGCAGACCGAGTACTCGCTGGCCAGCCGCGGGGTCGAGGACAAGATCCTGCCGACCTGCCGTGAACTGGGCATCGGCTTCGTCGCCTGGGGCCCGCTCAGCCGCGGCCTGCTCGGCGGGCAGATCATCAGCGACGCGGACCTGGCCGCCACCGATCTGCGCCACTTCCTGCCGCGTTTCGAACCGGACAACCTCGCCGTCAACGGGGCGATCGTCACCCGGCTCGGCGAGATCGCCCTCGACAAGGGCTGCAGCACCGCGCAACTGGCCCTGGCCTGGCTGATGGCGCAGGACGTCGTTCCCATCCCCGGCAGTCAGACCCGCCGGGACTTCGACGAGAACGTCGCGGCACTGAGCGTCGAGCTCACCGCGGACGACCTCGCCCGGATCGAAGCCGTCGCACCGCCCGGGGCATTCGCGGGCGAGCGGTTCCCGGCCGGGCTGATGCACCTGGTGGAAGACGAGTGAGCGGACACCACCGCATCGAACCACCTCTCCATTCATTGACGACGGAGGCACCCGTGAGTCCGAACCCTTCCGCACCGACGGCCTTGATCACCGGCGCGTCCGGCGGCCTGGGAACCGCGACGATCAAGAAGCTGTCGAACGCCGGCTGGCATGTGATCGCCGCGGTCCGCACCTCCGGGGCGCTCGCGAAACTGCCCGACGTCGAGTCGCTGACACCCGTCGTCCTGGACGTCGCCGACCCCGACTCGATCGCCGCGCTCGCCGAGAACCTTTCGCCCGTCCTCGGCGACCGCGGGCTCCAAGCCCTGGTGAACAACGCCGGTGTCATCGTGCAGGGGCCGGTCGAGGTGGTCCCCCCGCACGCGCTGCGCCGCCAGTTCGACATCAACGTCCTCGGCCAGATCGCCGTCACCCAGGCCTTCCTGCCCGCGTTGCGCCGCGCCGGCGGCCGGGTGGTCAACATCGGCGCCGTCACCGCCCGTGTCTCCGTCCCGTTCTTCGGACCGGTCGCCGCCTCCAAAGCCGCCCTCGCCTCCCTGAACGACGCGCTGCGCATGGAGTTGAGGTTCCAGGGCGTCGACGTCGTTCTGGTCGAACCCGGCGCCCTGGAGACGGAGATCTTCACCAAGGCCGAGAAGTCCGCGGCCGAGGACGGCTGGACCGGCGGCACCGAGGCACGGCGGCGGTACATCAAGGCGGTGGCGGACGCCCAGGCGGCCTCCGCCAAGCAGAGCGCCACGGCCATCGACAAGGCGGCCGGCACCCTGGTCAAGGCGATCACGGCGCGCCGCCCGGCCACCCGCTACCTCATCGGCCAGGACGCCCGCGCCCTGTCCTTCCTGCGAGTCCTGCCCGACCGGCTCCGCGACACGATGCTGCTGCGCACACTCGGACTCAACCGCGCCTCCTTCGAGGCCACCGCGGAATCCGTGCACCACGCCTGAGACGCCGAATACACCCCGGAGAGGACCATCATGTTCGAGCGTCTGGCCCGGCTGACCACAGTACGGCCACGCCTCATCCTGATCCTGGCGCTGCTGTTCGCCGCCGCCGCCGTCGTCCTCGGCGGCGGGGTGGCCGACCGGCTGCAGGGCGGCGGCACCACCGACCCCGCGGCCGAGTCCTCACAGGCGTCGGATCTCCTGGAGCGGGACTTCGCCGCCGGTCGCCCCAATCTGGCGCTGCTGCTCAAGGCCGACGGGGGAGTGGACACCGCGCCCGCCGCCGCCGAGGGACGGCGGCTCGCCGAGCGGCTCGCCACCGAGCACCACGTGCAGGGCGTTTCCTCGTACTGGCAGGACAAGTCCCCGGCACTGCGCAGCACCGACGGGCGCTACGCGCTGATCGTCGCCCGCATCACGGGAACCGAGACCGAGGCCGACGACACCCTCAAAGCCATCGCCCCTGACTATCGCGGCAGCCACGGCCCGCTGGACGTCAAGATCGGCGGCGCCACCCAGATCCGTACCGAGGTCCAGGACACCAGCCGCGAGGACCTGGGCAAGGCGGAGGCCATCGCGCTGCCTCTGACCCTGTTGATCCTCATCCTGGTCTTCCGCAGCGCGGTGGCGGCACTGCTACCGGTGATCATCGGGCTGATCGCGATCGTCGGCACCAACGCCTCACTGCGGGTCATCACCGGCTTCACCGACGTCTCGGTGTTCGCGCTCAACCTGACCACCGCGCTGGGCCTCGGACTGGCCGTGGACTACGGGCTGTTCATCGTCCGCCGCTACCGAGAGGAACTGCACGGCGGACTGCCTCCCAAGGCCGCCATCGGCACCACGCTCGCCACCGCCGGACGCACGGTTGCCTTCTCGGCCCTCACCGTGGCCGTGTCGCTCTCGGCCATGCTCATCTTCCCCATGTACTACCTGCGGTCCTTCGCGTACGCGGGCATCTCCGTGGTGCTCATCGCCGCGGCCGCAGCCCTGCTGGTGCTGCCCGCCCTGCTGGTGGTCCTGGGCCGGCGGATCGACGCCCTCGACCTGACCCGGCTCTTCCGGCGCCGCTCCGGCCACGCGCCGGCCGACGCCTCCGGACGGCGCTGGCGGCGCATCGGCGAGGCCGTCGTCAAACGCCCGGTGATCTTCCTGGTGACCGCAGTCGCCGCGCTGGTCGCCCTCGGCCTGCCGCTCTTCGGGGCGACCTTCGGCAACATCGACGACCGGCAACTGCCCAAGGAGGCCGAAGCACACCAGGTGCACCAAGTGATCCGGGACGAGTTCACCTCCCGCCCCACCGGAGTGCTCGACGTGGTCGCCGACGGCGTCGACGGCGCGCGGCGCACCACCGAGATCGGTCCCTACGCGGCCCGGCTGTCCGGGCTTCCCGGCGTCGTACGCGTCGACTCCGCGGCCGGCGTGTACCAGAAGGGGCACCTGACCCAGCCCGCCGGACCCGCGCAACAGCGCTACACCGCCGAGGGCGGCCAGGCCACCTATCTGTCCGTGGTGCCCTCCCTGGAGGACGTCTCCCCCGAGAGCCAGCACCTGGTGCGCCAGATCCGCAACGTGCCCGCCCCCTTCCCCGTGCACGTGGGCGGCGGCGCGGCCGAGCTGGTCGACACCCAGGACACCCTCACCGACCGGCTGCCGTACGCGCTCGTCGCGATGGTCGGCGTCACGATGGTGCTGCTGTTCCTGATGACCGGCAGCATCGTGATGCCCCTCAAGGCCGTGGTCCTCAACACCCTCAGCCTGACCGCCACCTTCGGCGCGCTGGTCTGGGTCTTCCAGGACGGCCATCTCAGCGGCGCCCTCGGTGACTTCACCGTCACCGGCTTCCTCCCGGCCACCCTGCCGGTGCTGATGTTCTGCGTGGCCTTCGGACTGTCCATGGACTACGAGGTGTTCGTGCTGTCGCGGATCAAGGAGGAGTACGACCGCACCGGTGATACCGTCCGCGCCGTCGTCTTCGGCCTGCAGCGCAGCGGCGGCGTGGTCACCGCGGCGGCCGCCGTGCTGTCCATCGTTCTGGTCGCCATCGGCACATCCAAGATCACCAACATGAAGATGCTCGGCCTCGGCCTGGCCTTGGCCGTCCTCATGGACGCCATCGTCGTGCGAGGCGTTCTGGTGCCGGCGGTGATGCGGCTGCTCGGCCGCGCCAACTGGTGGGCACCTGGCCCTCTGCGGCGGCTGCACAGCAGGTTCGGTATCAGCGAGGGCGGCCCGGGGGAACCGGAGCCGGTCCTGACCGTGGCGAAGGCGGGTGAGCCGCTATGACGGAGCTCTGGACGGTCGAGGTCGACTCCTTGGTCTGCGTCGGATCGGGCCTGTGCGCCGGCAGCGCGCCCGAGTGCTTCACCCTGGACACCTCCGGCCGGGCGCGGCCACCGAAGGCGCCGGTCGAGGCGGCCGACGAGGTGCTGGAAGCGGCCGAGAACTGCCCTGCCGCAGCGATCACGCTGCGCAAGACGACCGGAGGCGAGGAGATCTTCGCGCCCTGAGCCCCCGCAGCGGCGCGAACAGCCTGTCCCGGCTCAAGTGCACTTGAGCCGGGACAGGCATTTTCGCTGCGTACGCGCTGCGCCCCCTGCGGGCATCCCAAGTACCGCCTGACGAGGGATCGGCCCGCACTCCCTCTGATGTTCGTCGGGCACAGCCCCATCGCCATGGGCAGCCCGGGACAGTTGATCACGACGCTGGGCCACGAGGACCGCGCGGGCCTCTCGGTCGTGGCCGGCGGCGCCGGCCTACGCCTGCGCAGGAGAGTTCGTACGACCGTCTCCACGCCCTCGGCCATGCTCGTCCCAGACCTGTTCGCCGTGCGCGCGTGCACGGCGCACACCGGCGGCTGATTCGTGAGGACCTGCGCCTGATCGGGTCCCGCTCACCCGGCCCGGCACGTACGCGCCCTCCCATGAGAGTCGATCGCGCATCACCGACGACCGAGGTCGTCGTAGTGCGCGAGCAGCGCCAGCTGATCTCGGATCCAGGGGCTGAACGCGAGCAACTGGTCCTGTACCCAGGGGTCGAGGCGGTGCTTGGCGGCCTGTCCGCCGTCCAGGCTGATGGTCGTCGTGTCCGCAGTCACGACAACCCGGGCAGGAATGAGCCCGCTGTCGGGAACAGTGGCCGCCGCCGCCGAGCCGCCGGTGGCGAGGAGCGTGCCTGCGACGAATACCGCGGAAACGCTCGCGGTCGCCATACGCCGCATGAGCTTCTCCATGGCCTTTCCTCCTTGCAGTGTCCGCCGCTCGATGGCTGCGACGGCGGACCTGCCCTTCTTTACGCGCTGCCGAAGCTACGCATCGGCATGTAGTGAACAATGAACAGGCGTGGTGAAGGGAATCATCTGGGCGCTGAGGAACAGGTGCGATGTCCTGAAGGAGCGCTGAGGGCGGAATCGTTCGGTTGGCGCGCCTGCGGCAGGGGGGCCCGTAAGTGCCCAGGACTCTCGGATTGCCAGAGCCTTGCGCCCCGCCCCGTCTGTGTGACTCGCCCTCGGGCCCCAACCGTCGACCGAAGAAATCCGCCGGCCACCGGGATGGGAGGATCGCCCCTCACCCGCAGACGACCGCGGCGTTCCCCCTCGGCATCACTGCCCGCTGCGCTGGTCAGGATCGCGCTTGCGACAACGTCGAGGAGGTGATCGGCGCGTGGCGCGAGCGAGCGTTGATCGCCGAGCCACGCGAGCGCCTCTACCAGCGCGAACAAATCGTCGCCATCAATGTCGGTCCGCGCCATGCCCGCGGCCTGGGCACTGAGTTCCCCATGGACAAGACCATCAAGGCGGGACGTTGCGCCGCCGGCCTGATCGCCTTCCCCGTCCCCGGCAGTAGGCGGCCCGAGCGGGTCGTCTATGGGCCTGATGGCCTTGACCCCGTCGAGTGGGCCGTGCCGAAGGCGTAGGCAGGAGGTGGCGCCCGTGGCTGGTGGACGCAACGGGCGCCCCCACGGCATCGCCTGGCAGAAGGCCCTCGGCCTTCCCTCATGTGCGTCCGGAGTCAGTGCAGCACCTCGATGGCCTTGAGGATCAGGGCGCGCGCCTCGGCCCCGTACACGGCCATGCCGCGGAGCCGCTCGAACGTCTCCAGGTACTGGGTGATCTCGCCGGGCTGCGTCACGCTCACCTCGGCGGACACCAACTCGACCGACACGAGACGGTCGTCGTAGATGTGGAAAGTCTCCTCGGGCCAGTGCGTTCGCCGGGCCGCCATCGGGACGATACCGAGGGACACCGCAGGCAGCGCACCGGCGGTGAGGAGGTAGCCGAGCTGCGCGGCCATCGCGTCCGGGTCGGCAATCCGATAGTGCAGCACCGGTTCCTCAATGACCACGACGAAGCGATGCCCCTGCTCATGAACGATGCGGGAGCGCTCGATGCGGGCGCGGGCGGCAACGGCACTGTCGTCGACTGGCAGGCCGTGGACGCTCGCCGCGATCCCGAGGACCGCGAGCGCATAGCCCTCGGTCTGCAGCAGGCCAGGTACGAGGCCCGCGGAGTACAGCCGGTGGCACTCGGTCTCGCGGAACGCCTTCACGCGGCTTTCCTGGATGTGGCGCAGCCCGGCGCGGACCTGGTCTCGCCACTGCCGGTACATCGACTCGGCGTTGATGGACTGGACGACCAGGTCCTGCGCCTGGTCCGGGGCGTGAGCAGCGGCGCACCAGCGGCGGATGTCGTTGGTCGATGGCCCGGTAAGGGCGTTCTCGATGCGGGAGGTCTTGGAGTAGTGCCAGCTGCAGGCAGCAGCCAGCTGCACGACTGTCAGGCCGGCTTCCTTACGGAGGTCGCGCAGCCGGTGGGCCACGGCTTCACGGGCGGCCTGGGCTGAGGAGGACGGCGAGGCGGGCATGGGCTGGCTGCTGGTGCTTTCTGGTCAGTGGATCTCGTACTGGGCGTGGGGGATGGCTCGGGCCCACACGGATTCGAAGGCCTCCGAGCACAGCTTTACGGCAGCGGGATCGTCGGAGATGTCGTGCCCGACCATGGCCCCGTTGCCGGAGAAGTAGCCCCAGCGGATCACGCGGTCGTCGAAGAGCCAGAAGTCGTTGCTGGGCAAGGCGATGTCCGAGGCCTGGCGTCGGGGCAGCCAACGCACGTCCTCGCCCGCGTGCAGGTTGACGGTGGTGGAGGCGTGCTCGTAGCGGATGTAGTCGGAGACGGGTTCGGACACGATGCGGGCCCGGCGCACGGTGACGCCGCGGGCCACCGCACGGGAGACGAGGGCGACCCAGGGTGCCCAATCAGGCGAGCCCGGGTCGGTGTCCAGGCGGCCGGTTTCCAACCATGCCCGGAAATCGTCTGCCTCTGCGGCTACTCCGTAGTGGTCCCGCATCTCGATGTGCACGGCGGAGTGCGTACAGCCGTCCAGCAGCTCAGCGATCGTCGGTTCGCTCGACGGCATCGCACGCCTCCCTGATCATGTGCACCATCCTCGCGGGGATCCGGATGACTGCCTCGTCGTCCGGGATGCCGACCGCGTGCCCCGGGACCTCGAACGCTGCGCATTCTCCTTCCAGTTCGGGGCCCGGCTTCCATCCCTGGAAGACGAGTTCCTGCTTGTCCTGATCGACCCACACGGTTGGGGAGTCCGCGGTCTTCGTGTCGGGGTCGATCCCGACGAACCGTAGTGTCACGCTCTTCTCCGTCCACGCGATGTGCAGTTCTTTGCGCCACCGTCGCCCGATCGGGGTGGCTGGTCAAGGGCGCGATTACGACAGCTGTGCGGTTGATTGGCAATGCCTGCAAAGAACTGCACATTGCTGGCCGTGCTGCACAGGACGCTCCTAGCGTCGGCGAACACGACGAAACCCGGCGGCCGCGCGAACGGCCCCGGGCGTGGCCGACTGGTTGGAGTCGACATGGCCGAGACTACGCAGGCGCCCCCCGCGGGCACCATCCCTTCCAACTACGCCTGGTGCAGCTGGCACAAGGACTTCAGCGATACGGCCCGCCTGGTCCGCATCCACGAGGCCGGCTCCGGCCCGGGTGGCGGCACCTTCGCCTGCGTGCCCTGCCGCGAGAAGCACGGCCTGATCCCGGTCGCCGACCAGTGAAGGCCATCGCGCGGCAGCTGCCGTCCGCGCTGGCCCTCACCCGCCCGCAGTACAGCGGGTGGGCGTGCGTCTGGTGCGGCAAGCGCCTGTCGAGCGGGGCCGTGAGCGCAGGCATAGCCCGCGGCAGCTGCGGCGCGCACGTCCTCGACATCGAGGTCTACGCCTGCCCCGACTGCCACAGCGCACCACACACCCAGACCCCCGGCTCCGGCGCGTGTTGGGACGTGCCGGAGCCGGGCTCAACTCCCGCCCGTCCCGTATTCCGTGAGCAATGGGGGCGGGCGGGTTCAGACGCCTCTCACCCGAGGCGATCATCCACAACAGGAGGAATCACGTGACCATCGCATTAGAACGTCCCGTGAGCACCACCGACCCGATCACCCTGATCGACCCGGAGGTGACCGACCGGCTCACCCACCGCATCACCACCGACCACCCGGAGATCAGCGCCCCGATGGCACGGCGCATCGTCGGCCAGGCCGCAGCGTTCATCGCCGCGTCCGGCCAGCAGCCCGGCCAGTCCCTCGTACCGAGCGAGTTGGTCGACCACGGCTGGCACGCGTTCCTCCTCCACACTGTCGACTACGCCGAGTTCTGCCAGCGCGTAGTTGGTCGCTTCGTCCACCACGTCCCCACCGACGAAGACGAGGAGACGGCCAGCGGCCCCCAGGCCACTCGCGAGCGGACGCTCGCCGCCTTCCGCGCCGCCGGTTTCGCGGTCGACGAGGAGCTGTGGCCGAACCTGGCTAAGTGCACCCAATGCCACGCAGGGTGCACGGACAGCCCCAAGAACGGCTGACGCAGCAGCATCACCTGTAAGACACTCCAGCCGTCCGGTGTCACAGCCGGGCGGCTGGCCCTATGAGCGGAGCAAGACGTGACAGACACGGCGATCGCCTGGGACACCTACGCGCAGCAGCGCCCCGAGCGCCGGCCGACGAATGCCCGCGGAGAGACCACTTGGTTCAACTGGACCCAGTACCCGGACCACGGGCCGGGCGCCGAACTCCTCGGTGTAGCCGCGGGGTCCCGGGTTCTCGACCTGGGTTGCGGCAAGGGCGGCAACCTCGCGCACCTGGCGTCGCTCGACTGTTCGGCCGTCGGGGTGGACGTGTCGCCTGCGCAACTGCAGGGTGCGCGTGAGCGGTGGGGGCAGATGCCCGGCATGGAACTGCACCGGGCCGAGGCGGTCGAGTTCCTGCGAGGCGCAACCGGGATGTTCGACGCGGTCTATTCCGTGTACGGGGCGGTGTGGTTCACCGACCCGGCCCGGCTGCTGCCCGCGGTGCGAGAGCGGCTCCGCCCGGGCGGCCGACTGGTGTTCTCGCAGCAGCCGCCGGTGGAGGGCTGCTACGGCTGCCAGGCCTCCTACATCCCGCGCGGGGCCGACGAGGACCCGCTCGTCGTGAAGCGCTGGGACTACGAGCCTCAGGTATGGGAGCGGCTGCTGAGCGAGTACGGCTTCACGGGCACCAGAGCAACGGTATTGGCGGCTCCCCCTGGGAACCGGACGGTCGGCACCCTCATCATCCAGGCCCGCGCCTAACGGTCCCGCTGATTGTGAGAGAACGGCGTGAGAAGGTGGGTCAATATGGCATCTGACCTGTGCCTATTGGAACCCTCGCAGAACCGCTCCGATTCTGCGCGGTGATACGGCCGTCCGCCCGGTGTGCGAGGTGTCCGCGCTGCGCCTACCGTGGCTCGCATGGGCGATGCGGTGGAACTCGAGGCAGCCGGGAGGACCGTACGTCTGTCCAGCCCCGGCAAGGTCTTCTTCCCGGAGCGCGGTTTCACGAAGCTGGACCTCGCCCAGTACTACCTCGCTGTCGGCGACGGAATCCTGCGCGCCCTCCGCAACCGCCCCACCACCCTGGAGCGGTACCCGGACGGGGTGACGGGCGAGTCCTTCTACCAGAAGCGGGCCCCCAAGAACATGCCCGACTGGATCCCGACCGCACACATCACCTTCCCCAGCGGCCGCAGCGCGGACGAGATGTGCCCGACCGAGCCCGCCGCCGTGCTGTGGGCCGCCCAGTTCGGCACGCTCACCTTCCACCCGTGGCCGGTCCGCCGTGACGACGTCGACCGCCCCGACGAACTCCGGATCGACCTCGACCCACAGCCCGGCACGGACTACGCCGACGCCGTGCGTGCCGCTCACGAACTGCGCGAGGTGCTGCACGAATACGGCGATCTGCGCGGCTGGCCCAAGACCTCCGGCGGACGGGGCCTGCATGTCTTCGTGCCGATCCAGCCGCGCTGGACCTTCACGCAGGTGCGCCGGGCCGCCATCGCGGTCGGGCGCGAACTGGAGCGCCGTATGCCCGACCAGGTCACCACCGCCTGGTGGAAGGAGGAAAGGGGCGAAAAGATCTTCGTGGACTACAACCAGACCGCCAGAGACCGCACCATCGCCTCCGCCTACTCGGTACGCCCTCGCCCGCACGCACCCGTCTCCGCGCCCCTGCGCTGGGACGAGGTGGACGACGCCCAGCCGCGCGACTTCGATCTGGCGACCATGCCGCGGCGCTTCGCCGAACTCGGCGATGTGCACGCCGACATGGACGACCACGCCTTCTCCCTGGAAGGCCTGCTGGAACTCGCCAGCCGCGACGAGCACGACCACGGCCTGGGCGATCTGCCGTACCCGCCCGAGTACCCGAAGATGCCGGGCGAGCCGAAGCGGGTGCAGCCGAGCCGCGCCAAGCGCGAGGACGGTTGACCTCCGAGCGCGCCGGGCTCCGCGGGAGAGCCGCCCGTCGCGAGCGCGGCCGGGCCCGGAGGCGGCCGTCAGTCGCCGATCGCGGCCACGATCGTCCGGCAGTCCCTCAGCAGCGCCTCGTCCGAGGCCACGTCGTAGCGCATGTTCCCTGTTGAGTTGTCGTTGTTGTGGCGGCGGACGGACGACAACTCCTCGCGTATGAGGGGGAGGGCTGGGGCGGCCGCCGAGCCCATCTCGACCAGGCAGGCCGCCGTGGCGGGGCGGCTCTTGGGCATGGCCGTCCACGCGCTCAGCAGCACCGGGAGCACCGCCTCGGCGTCGCCGGTCACCTTCCACAGGGCGACGGCCGCGGGGGTGTTCGTGTCATGGGCCGCCGTCAGCTCCCGCAGCCAGGGGGCCAGCGGGGCGCCCGTCGGGCCGAGCGCGCCCAGGATCCGCAGCGCCGCCGACCGCCCGTACCAGTGGTCCGAGTCGAGGGCCTCGCGGACGACGGACAGCACCGGCTCGACCTCACCGGTCACCGCCCAGAGGGCCTCCGCCGCATCCAGTGCGACCTCGGTCGAGGTGGCGTCCGAGGCTACCAACTCCCGCAGCCGCACGGCTGCTTCGCCCGCCGAGCGCCCGTACCGCGTGAGGGCCCGAAGCGCCGACCAGTGCGTCATCCGGCCCTGGTCGTCCCCCAGCATGCCGATGATCAGCGGCAGTGTCCCGGCCGGCGCGAGCACTCCGAGCGCGTCGATCAGGCAGCTCCTGTCCCGGCTTGGGGCTTCGGGCGTGAGCGCGGCCAGCCGGCGGTGCAGCACCGGGCCCAGAGGCGCCGCCGCCTCGGGTCCGATCGCCCCGACCCACCTGGCCAGATATTCCGGTATGTCGCCGCCTTCCGCCATGACGTCGACCAGCGCGGGCACGGCTCGCTCGTCACCCTGAAGCGCCAGTGCCTCCAGCGCCCTGCCGTAGAGCGTGCGCTGCCAGCCGTCCGGCTCCCACTCGTCGTCCCACTCCCGTACACACACCGCGAGGATGTCCGCGATGACCCCGGCGATCGGGGCCACGTAGCACAACTCGCCCAAGGCCCGTTCGGAGAGCTCGGGTTCCTCCTCCACGAGCTGTCGGGCGAGCAGGGCCACCGGCAGATCGTTCGGTGCGCGCCAGCCCGTCAGCAGCAGGCCACTCATCCGTACCGCGGCGATGCGCTGACCCCAGTCGCGGCTGCACAGCTGCTCGTTGAGCAGATCGAAGCGCTCCTCGGTGCGGTCGCCGAGCGCCCGGTGCAGCTCTTCCAGCAGATCGTCGGCCACATCGGCGTCGACGGCCTTGCGGTGCTCGGCCTTCAGCTCCCGCAGATACGACACCATCGTGTCCGTGCGTGGCCGCTGCGGCTCCGGCTCCTTGTCCTCCTCCGGTCCGTGCTTCGCCTCGTATGCGAGCCGCATCACCTCCGCTGCCAGCTCCGCGGTGTTCTCCGGCAGCAAGTCTGGTGCGCAGCGGGCCAGTTGGGCGAGGCCGGTCATGCGCAGCTCGGGGTCGGTGGTGTGGTCCACGATGTCCCGCAGGACCGGTCCCGCCTCGGCGCCGAGCGTCTCCGCGTGATCGACGGCGAGTCTGCCGATGGCGCGAGCCAGGGCCCGTGCGGCCTCGGGGTCGGACTCGACGGACAGCCGGGGGCGCAGCGCGGCGAACACCCGCGCGGGGTCGGAGTGCAGATGGGCCAGCGCACCCGGAAGCGCGGCGCGCAGCTCCGCGTCCGGATCGTCGAGCAGGTCGAGGAAGAAGTCCGCGCGCCCGCGGATCAGCGTGGAGGCGTCGAGGAAGGGCTGGATCCACTCGGCGTCCTCCTCCTCGTCCTCGAAGATGCCGCCCAGCTCCTCGGGGTCGGGCTCCTTCTCGCCGGCGATACTGCGCAGCAGTCCGACGACGGCGTCCCGGTCGGCGACCGTCGGCGTCGCGACCAGCTCGAAGAGGAACGGTATGCACGCCACCGTGCTGTCGTACACATCTCCCTGGTGGTGCACCGCCCCGTACATCCCGTCCAGCGCGATGTCCCGCCGCGCTGGATCGTCCGAGGCGAGACCCCACAGCAGGTCGGGCACGTCCGTCGCCGAGTCGGTGTAGGCGTGCCCCATCGACGCCCAGCCGACCTCTTCGATCCCCGTGAACACACAGACCTCCCCGTAGTCAGCGGCGTACGGCAGCCACTGATCACAGCATGCCGCACGCCACCGACAACGGCTCGGACGGGACGGACGTCCCCCGCCCCTTACGACTCCTTTCCCTTCAGGTCCTTACAACTCCTTGATCCGGATGTCCCGGTACGAGATGACATCCGTCGTGCTGTGCACCTGGAGCCCGACGTAACCGGAGGCGAACCGCCGCCCGTCCGTGCCCGGGTCGTCCGAGCGCGGCGGAGAGAAGTCCTGGCCGCCGGTGTTGTCGAACTCGTTGATCAGCACGCCGTTGCGGTACACCGAGTAGTGCTGGTCGACCACACGGATCTCGTAGTCGTTCCAGGTGCCCTTCTGGGTGACGCCCGCTCCGGCGAGACCCACGCGGTCGAAGCCGTAGATCGAGCCCGTCTTGTACATGTCGCCGTCGGGCCGGTCGAGCACCTGCACCTCGTGCCCGTACTTGATGGCGACCCACTCAGGCCGCGACTCCTCCGGGTGGTCGTGGACCCACGGGAACCGCACGAACACACCGGAGTTGGCGTTCCCGGTGCCGGGAGCGTCGTCACGCCACTGGAGCTTCAGCGAGAAGTCGCCGTACTTGCGCTCGGGGAACCACAGCATGCCCAGCCCGCCCTGCGTGGTGCCGGACGTGATCGACCCGTCGGTGTTCAGCCCGAACGAACCGCCACCCACGTGCTCCCACCGATCGAAGGAAGCCTGCGAGCCGTCGAAGATCTTGCGGTAGCCGCCGGTCTGGCCCGGCTTGCCGATGCCGGACTGCTTGGCCGCCTTGTTGATCCTGTTGTACTCGCGCTGGTCGATGACACCTTCCTCGAGAAGCTTGTCCAGGACGGTCTTGACATGCTTGAGGAACAGCGCCTGGGAGGTCCACTCCTTCTCGTCCTCGATCAACTCATTGATACGGCACCGGTTGTTGGTGAC
Organism: Streptomyces albiflavescens; assembly: GCF_014645835.1. Taxonomy (GTDB): domain Bacteria; phylum Actinomycetota; class Actinomycetes; order Streptomycetales; family Streptomycetaceae; genus Streptomyces; species Streptomyces albiflavescens. The sequence goes on along the minus strand of NZ_BMMM01000003.1, from coordinate 593,515 downwards.
CCGGTTCGGTACACCCGAGTCGACCGTTCCCACGATCACCGTCAACCGCTCGTCGTACTCGGGGCAGTTGGGCGCGGGCACACCGCCGCCCGATGCGACGGTGAAGCTCACGGTGCGCGGCTCCGACGTGTTGCCCGCCTTGTCGCTCGCCCGGTACGCCACCGTGTGGGCGCCGACCCGGTCCACCGACACCGGTGCGGAGTACGCCAGATAGGGTCCGCCGTCGAGGGAGTACTCGATCGCGGCGACCCCCGAACCACCCTCGTCCGTCGCGTTCACGGTCACCTTGGCACTGTTCACATAGGCGCCGTCGGAGTTCTTCGTCCCGTCGACGCTCACCCCGGTCACCGGCGGCGTCGTGTCGGAGACGGGTGGCGCCACCACCGTGAAGTCGACGCTCTTCTCGGCGGCGGTGTTGCCCGCCTTGTCCGTCGCGCGATAGCGCACCTGGTGGGCGCCGAGCGCGTGCACCATCACGGGCGCCGTGTACGGCTGCCAGCCGCCGGAGTCGACCGCGTACTCGATCGTGTTGACCCCGGAACCGGTGTCGGAGGCGGAGACGGTGACGGTCGCCATGTCGATGTACGCACCGTCGGGATTCCGCTCGCCGCTCACCGTCGCCGAGGTCTCGGGCGCTGTCGTGTCGTCCGTCGGCGGTGCGACCACCGTGAAGTCGACGCTCTTCTCGGCGGCGGTGTTGCCCGCCTTGTCGATCGCGCGATAGCGGACCTTGTGGGCGCCGACCTGGTCGACCACGACGGGCGTGGTGTACGGCTGCCAGGCACCCGTGTCCCCGAGGGCGTACTCGATCCGGTCGACGCCGGCACCCGCGTCGGTCGCCGTGACCGTGACCGACGCCGAACCGACGTACGCGCCCTGCGAGTTCTGCGTGCCGCTCACCGAGGCCGATGTCTCGGGCGCCGTCGTGTCCGAGCCACCGCCTTCCGTCACCACGAGGATGCCCTGCATCCGTTCATGACCCGGCATCGTGCAGTAGAAGCGGTAGCGGCCGGGGGTGAGGGTGACTTCGGCCGTGTGCCTGCCGCCCTGGTCGTCGTTCGGGTTGGCCAGGATGTTCAGCGGGACGTCGTTGTTGTACTCCGGGTCGGAGACGTCGAACGTCAACGTGTGCGGCATGCCGGTGGTGTTGCCGGTCGCCGCGCTGTTCTCGAAGACGATTGTCGTCGGGCCCGCGACCGCGGTCTGCGGCACGGAGGCGTACTGGGTGATGTCGTCCCCCGCGGTCCAGGTGAGCACCTGAGCGGCCGCGTCCTTCGAGGACCCGGCGTTCGGGGACTCGGTCCGCCCGAACGCGGAGGTCGATGTGAGCCCCAGCACCATCAGCAGGGACGCCAGCAAAGCCGTCCACCAACGTCTTTGGGACATCACTCCACCCTCCTGGCCAGTCGATCGGCGGCCGGCGTCGGACCGCCGCCCGTGTAAGTGACCCTCCACAGCGCCGACTTGGAGTCCGAGGTGAAGAAGCCGCGGCCGTAGTCGAGGACGTACAGCGCGCCGTCCGGTCCGAACTTCCAGTCCATGAGGTTCTTGATGCCGTCGTTGCCGATGGGCACGATCTTCTTCAGCGACTCGGAGTGGATCGGCAGGCCGCCGTCGCCGGCCGTCTTCGGGTCGGTGAGGACGGCGTTGCGCGGCTGGTCGGAGTCGTAGAAGTCGCCGACGAACCACTTGCCGTCCCAGTAGGAGGGCCACTTCGTGGCGTTGGGGATCGACGCGTCGTACCGGTAGAGGGGCCCGTTCATCGCCGCCTGGCCACCACCCTTCAGCCACGGCAGCAGATAGGTGGCCTCCTCCTGCTTGTACGACGGTATGCCGTTCGCGTCGCGCGGATAGTCCGGGGCGCCACCCTGGGGCGAGTACCAGATGTTGTTGCCGGTGACCGGTGGAAGATTGACGAGACCGTCGTTGTTCGGGGACTCGTTCTTGGGATGATCGCAGTCGTACCAGCCGAGCGGCTTGGTCGGGTCCGGCAGATTGCGGTCCCGGTAGGGCTGCCTGTTGCCCATGCAGTACGGCCAACCCCGGTTGCTCGCCTTGGTGATGACGGCGAAGGTGTCGTACTTGGCAGGGCCCCAAGTGGTCGACGGCGCGCTCGCGTCCGGGCCGACCCACCCGGCGTACAGGGTGTCGGTCTTCTTGTCGACCGAGATCCGCGCCGGGTTCCTGACCCCCATCACATAGATCTCGCCGCGTGTCTTGCCGCCGCCCTCGGCGGTCTCCTTGCCGGTGAAGAGATTGCCTTCCGGCAGCGTGTACGTGCCGTCGGGCTCCGGGTGGATGCGCAGGATCTTGCCGTTGAGGTTGTTGGTGTTGCCCGCAGTGCGGCGAGCGTCCGCGAACGACACACCCTTGTAGTTGGGTTCGGGATTGTTTCCCGAGTAGCCGTCGCTGAAGCGGCTCGAGTTGTTGTCACCGGTCGCGATGTAGAGATTCCCCTTGGAGTCCCAGGCCATCCCACCGCCCGCGTGGCAGCAACTGTGGATCTGCACCGGCCACTTGAGGAGCACCTTCTCGCTGCTCAGGTCCAGCTTGTCGGTGGCGAGATCGAGGGTGAAGCGCGAGACGCGCCGCTCGGCCATCTGCGTGTCACGGTTGATCTGCGAGTGAGGTGTGTAGTGCAGATACACCCAGCCGTTCTGCTCGAAGTTCGGATCGATCTCGATGCCGAGCAGGCCCTCCTCGACCTTGATCAGCTCATCGCCGCCGCCCTTGTTGCCGAACACGGTGAGCGCGCCGGCCAAAGTGACCTTGCCGGTCTTGGGGTCGTAGACATGGATCTCGCCCTTGCCCTTGCCGACGTCCGGGTTGTTCCAGTCGGTGATGACGGGTTGGGAGGAGTCCGCGCCGCCGCGGCCGATGTAGAGCACCCGTCCGTCGGGTGCGGTGACCAGCCCGTGCGGCTCACCGATCTGGTCGTTCTGGCCGGGCTGATTGGGCTGCGTCAGGCGCTCCGCCTTGTAGTCGGCGTTGATCGTCGCCTTGCAGTCGGCCTGCACGAGCCGAGACGTCCAGAGCAGGGCGCCGCGCAGATGCGCACGGAAGTCGGTCTCGTCGTACGCCGACGCGGTGCCGCCCATGCCGGTGTAGAAGGAGCGGCCGCCGTCGTAGTCACGGCACCAACTCACCGGATGGTCCCAGCCGTTCTTGCTCGCACCCGGCTGATACGTCGACTCGCGCACCCGGGCCACGGTGTGCACCTCGCCCGATGGGTTCTTCACCCAGTTGAGCCACTGGTCGGGCCGCTTCCACTGGACCGGGAGGTCCTTGGTGGCGGGGTGCTGCCGGTCGCCGACCTCGACGGTCGCTCGCTGTACGTTCGTCGGGCTGGTGCTCGCCGGTCGGGCGCCGATGAGTCCGGTGAACCAGTCCGAGTACGGCTCGGCGCGAGCCGCGTCATGGATGCCGACGAAACCGCCGCCCGCCTCCATGTACGCCTCCAGGCCGGCCTCCTGCTCCGGATCGAGCACGTCCCCGCCGCCCGTGAGGAACACGATGGCGTTGAACCGGCCCAGCTTCGTCTCGTTCGTGAAGACCGAGGCGTCGTCCGTCGCCTCGACCTTGAAGTGCTGCGCGGCCGGACCGGACAGTCCGATCTTCTCGATGGCCTCGATCCCGGCGTTCACGACCGGCGACTCGTCCCCGGCCGCCGCCGAGCCGTAGAAGATCAGCACGCGTACATTGGCGCCGCCCGGTGGCGACTTGACGGACATCGTTGTCAACGCTGGATCCGGAGCCGGGCGCGCACTCGCGGACGGTGCCGAGAGCGCCCCGGCGGTGACGGCTCCGGCGGCCAGGGCGGCGGCCCAGGCGCGGCGTCGGATCCTGCGTCTTCTCGCGCTCAATCCTCGTAACTCTGACGGTGTTTGATGCGATGTGAGCCGCATGTGGTCATCCACTCCTCGTGGGTCACAGCAACAGCGCCAAGGAAGCTAGACCTCTTTTCGCGGCTCGCCAATAGGTATGACCGTGATGGAACAAACTTTGTCCTGAGTGTGGATAAACGAGGGTGGGGCAGCTACCGTCTCACGGGTTCATCTCCGTAAATTCCGTACCAGGGTGGGGAGTTCGGCATGGACAGACGCGGCTTCAATCGGCGGATTCTGCTGGGTGGGGCGGCGGTCGCGACAGCCGCGACATCGTTGTCGGCGGCACCGCCGTCCGCGAGCGCCGACGACCCGGTACGGACCGCTCCTGCCGGTGGCGAGGTCCGGCACATCAAGCTCTACGCCGAGAAGCTCGCCGACGGGCAGATGGGCTACGGCTTCGAGAAGGGCAAGGCCTCGATTCCGGGTCCGCTGATCGAGCTGAACGAGGGCGACACGCTGCACATCGAGTTCGAGAACACGATGGACGTGGCGGCGAGTCTGCACGTCCATGGGCTCGACTACGAAATCTCCAGCGACGGAACGAAGTTGAACAAGGGCGATGTCGAGCCGGGCGGCACCCGCACCTATACCTGGCGCACCCACGTGCCCGGCCGCCGCAAGGACGGCACCTGGCGCGCGGGCAGTGCGGGCTACTGGCATTACCACGACCACGTCGTCGGCACCGAACACGGAACCGGCGGCATCCGCAAGGGTCTCTACGGCCCGGTGATCGTCCGCCGCAAGGGCGACATCCTCCCCGACCACACCTTCACGATCGTCTTCAACGACATGACGATCAACAACAAGCCCGCCCACTCGGGCCCCAACTTCGAGGCCACGGTGGGTGATCGCGTCGAGATCGTGATGATCACGCACGGCGAGTACTACCACACCTTCCACCTGCACGGTCACCGCTGGGCCGACAACCGCACGGGAATGCTGACCGGCCCCGACGACCCGAGCCAGGTCATCGACAACAAGATCGTCGGCCCCGCGGACTCCTTCGGCTTCCAGGTGATCGCGGGAGAGGGCGTCGGGGCCGGCGCATGGATGTACCACTGCCACGTCCAGAGCCACTCCGACATGGGGATGGTGGGGTTGTTCCTGGTGAAGAAGACGGACGGGACGATTCCTGGGTATGAGCCGCATGAGCACTAGGGCCTGTCGTCACATTCCCGTCGTCGCCCGAAGGGCGGCCCCGCGGCGTCTGGTGCGTGCTCTGGGGGTCCCCCCGGCCGAAGGCTGGGGGAGTGCCGGGCGGAAGTCCTCGTACTGGACGTACTTGGGCTTTCGCCCGGTGCGGCGAGTGGGGGCACCTCCCACGCCGTTAAGGCAGTGGGGGAGCGTGCCAGGCGTCGCGGGGCAGACGGGAAGGTGACGACAGGCCCTAGCGGGCGGCATGGAGGGGCCGCCCACTGAACTCGCCGGTGCTGCCATCCGGAGCCCGATGTTCACCTCCGCGGACAATCGACCGTGGATACGCTGTGTGTCCGGGCGATTGCGGCGGGTGGGTCGGGGGCGGTCGGGGTGGGGCTGAGCTATCGGGATGCTGTTCGCCTGCTGGGCGGGTCGGAGGGGCGTACGGTCGAGGCCCTGGACCGGCTGACCGGAGGGCTGCTGCTCGCGACATCGGGCACAGGGATCGGTCTCGTTTCCAACCTGTTCGATGTCAGGGGCGAGTTGGCGCGGCTCAGCGCGGGACTGGTGCACGGTATCGGCGAACGTGCGCGAGGACTCAGTCGGTTCGAGCGGAGCGAACGCATGGTCGCGGCGCATGCCGTGGTGGTTCTCGCGGCCTATTTCGAAGTCCTCTCCGAGACGGAACTTCCGTGCGAAGCCCGTGAGTTGGAGCTGGCCGGCCATGAGCAAGTGACCGCGGCCGGGGGCGAGTCGGTGGGTTCCCGGCGACTGGGTTCCCTGGCCGCCGGGCTGCTCCGGGCCGAGGTCCCGATGCCGGTGCCGCAGCGGCCCTACGAGGCGACCTTGGAAGTGCTCTTGGACTTTTACCGCCGTCTGTCGGGTGAAGTGACCCGCTTCGTCTCGGGTCTGGCGGCCTGGGACCGTCTCGACGACACCCGCAGGGATCATTTTTCGCGGACGCTCGCCGACGATCTCCCCGCACGAGCCGTCGCCCGCTATGAAGACCTCTTCAGGCAATTGGCGCTCGACTGCCCGGAGCTCGCCTTCTGGGCGAACCTGGTGGACCATCAGGCCACGCGGGCGCAGCTTCGGACGTTGAGCGCCGGACTGGAGGGCGTGGGCGAGGCGCTGTCGCGGATCGTGTCGGGGCGCCCCGCGGACGCCTGGATCACCGGCCTGTCACGTGCTCACGCGGCGGTCCTCGACCGCCCGATCCTCACCTCGCGTGATGTGCTCGACGGGACGAGCCTGCCGGCTCTGGGCGCCGCCTACGTCAATCCGGACTACCGGGTCTCCGAAGTCGGCCCGTCCGAGCAGTTCGCCGCCGAGGACTGGTGGGCGGAGCGGACCGTGCGCGGTGATCTGGAGCGGTTCCTGGTGGGCCACCTGACCTCTCCGCAGGCGGTACGCGCCCCGCTGATCGTGCTGGGCCAGCCGGGGTCGGGGAAGTCCGTCCTCACCCAAGTGCTCGCGGCACGCCTTCCGCCTGCGGACTTCCTGGTCGTACGGGTGGTGTTGAGGGAAGCCGCGGCGGAAGCCGATCTGCAGACCCAGATCGAGCATGCGGTGCGGGCGGCCACGGGCGAGTCCGTGAACTGGCCCGAACTGGTGCACCGGGGGCAGGGCGCGCTACCGGTGGTCATGCTGGACGGATTCGACGAGCTGTTGCAGGCGACCGGCGCCAGCCAGACCGACTATCTGCTGCGGGTGGCCGACTTCCAGGCGCGCGAGGCCATCCAGGGGCGGCCCGTCGCCGTCCTGGTCACAAGCCGCACGGCCGTCGTCGACCGGGCCAGACCGGCGGAGGGCATGCTCGCAGTGCGACTCGAACCCTTCAACCACAGCCAGGTGGCCCAGTGGCTGGACGTGTGGAACCGGACCAACGCCGACGGCTTCGCAGCACGAGATGTGCGACCGCTCGCTGCGGAAACCGTCCTGGCGCACGGTGAGTTGGCCTCCCAGCCCCTGCTCCTGCTGATGCTCGCGCTCTACGACTCCGACCGGAACGCGCTGCAGCGCCACAGTGCCGCGCTGGGCCAGGCGGAACTCTACGAGCGTCTCCTCACCAGCTTCGCAGCGCGAGAGGTCCGCAAGACCGGAGCGGCGCTGGCCGAAGCACAGCTGGACGAGGCGGTGGAACGGGAACTCACACAACTGTCCGTCGTGGCGTTCGCCATGTTCAACCGCGGTCGGCAGTGGATCAGCGCGACGGAACTTGACGCCGATCTCGCCGGGCTCGGCCCCGATGCCGCCGGCGGGCCCGCCCCCACCGGCCTGCGTGCCACGCTCACCTCCGCTCAACTCGTGCTCGGCCGCTTCTTCTTCGTGCACGAAGCGCGGGCCAGCCGCGAGGGCCGGACACTGAGTGCGTACGAGTTCCTGCATGCCACCTTCGGAGAGTTCCTGGTCGCCCGGCTCATCACCCAAGAGCTGGACGACCTTGTCGACTCGGTGCGTCACAGCCCGCGCCGCGGCAGGCCGTCCGCGATCGACGACGCCTTCCTGCATGCGCTGATGTCCTTCATGCCGCTCACCACGCGCGGCACCGTCGTCTCCTTCCTCAGCGAACGGCTGAGCGGCTGGCCGCGGACTCGCCGAAACCACGCGGTCACTCTGCTTCTCGACCTCTTCCACTATGCGCTGGAAGCCCGCCACGACACCCGATACGGCGACTACACGCCCCAGCGCCTGGAGGTGCCGGCCCGACCGGCGACGTACTCGGTGAACCTGGTCCTGCTCGCCGCGGCGACGACGACAGCCGGCGGGCTCAGCGGCGGCGACCTCTTCCCCGACGTGAACGACCCCGTGACACCTTGGCGCAGGTTGGCGCTGCTGTGGCGTTCGCAGTGCCCGGCGGAGGGCTGGAGCGGGCTCATCTCTACGCTGGTCCTGGAGCGAGTGTGGGAAAACGGCCGGAGGCAGGTTCGCGTGAGCCTGCGCGGGGACGGCGCGGCCGAGTCCTGGCGATCGGATCCGTACTGGACCTACGACTACGGGCCGGACTACGAAATGAGACCACGTACGGACGGGGATTGGCTCGCCTGGGTCCAGCACGACAACGGTGAGCTGCGCGAACAGGCAAGGTTTCTCTGTGATGCCGCCGATGATGTCTTCGCGCACGGACTCGAGCCCTGGGCCGGCGCGTGGGACACGGCAGTCGTCACCTTTTTCGACAGCGGAAGCCAGGCACCCGTATCCGCAGTGAGCGCACTCGTCCGCTTGTGGCTCACCGTCGACGACGACAGCTCCTCGGAGGACCTCACCGCCGCCTTCGACGAATGCCTGCAGATCTCGCTCAACGGGTTCGCCCCGTTCGACCGGGAAACCAGACGGCGCTTCCGCCGGGTGTTCCTGCGTCGGCTCGCCGCCGACTGGGAGCGGCTCGACGACGCCTGGATGGAGAGGGCGATGCGCGCGATCCATGAAGGCGGCAAGGAGGCCGCGGACGAAGGTCCTCTGCTCCTCGAGGCGGCCCGGGAGATCCTGCCCGACCAGCTCAAGGCCCGGTGGCCGGACGAGAGTTAGCCCGTCGGAACGGACTGGACTCCGATGTCCAGGACCTCCCAGTCCGTAAAGGGCTAAGGCGTCCGAGGGCGTCGAAGACCTGTACGTGCTCGCGCCCGGCTGCGTGCGTCGGCGACGACGAATCCGCCGTCCGGGAGGGTGTCGAACTTGGGGAATTCCGCCTGCAGGGCGCTGAGGTGCGTCTCGTACGGGCGGCCGTCCTGGACCGTGACGACCACGGCGTCGTACGGCTTCTGGCGGCGTGGCTCGGGCGGACGCTCGGTCAGCAGCCAGTGCGCGCGCCCGTAGACGTCGACCGTGCTGTGCACGACGTGCAGGTCCCGGTAGGCGCGGGGGAGACGGGCGAACGCGGCCAGTGGGATCGCGGGGCGGTCAGGCGTCATGGGCCTTTCTCATGGTCATGCCGCGATCTTCGTCCGGCCGACTCGCCGGCGCAAGCCGATTTCGGTGTTCCGGGAGCGCTCTCACCCGGTGCGCGGCAGCGCGGCTATCCTGATCCGCAACCGCCGAGGAGGTGCCCAGAGGTGACCGGGACAGCGTCGCGCCCCACGTTGGAGGCCGTGGCCGCGCGGGCCGGGGTCTCCCGGGCCACCGCGTCGCGCGTCGTGAACGGCGGTGACGGGGTGCGCGAACCGCTTGTCGAGCGGGTGCGGCGGGCCGTCGAAGAGCTCGGGTACGTGCCGAACCAGGCCGCGCGCAGCCTCGTCACCCGGCGCCACGACGCGGTGGCCGTCGTGATCGCCGAACCGGAGACCAGGGTCTTCGCGGACCCCTTCTTCGCTCTGCAACTCCGAGGCATCAGCAAGGAGTTGACGGCACATGACTCGCAGCTCGTGCTGCTGCTCACAGAGGGCCGGGACGACCACGTACGTGTCGGCCGCTATCTCGCCGGCGGCCATGTCGACGGCGCGCTCGTCTTCTCGCTGCACCTCGACGACCCGCTGCCCGGACTGATCCACGGCGCGGGCGTGCCGACCGTGTTCGGCGGCCGGCCCGGCTGGGGCGACGGACCCCGCGATGCCGTGCCCACCGTGTACGTCGACTGCGACAACCGGGGTGGCGCCCGCGATGCCGTACGTCACCTCGTCGGACTCGGCCGCACGCGCATTGCCCACATCACCGGTCCCCTCGACCAGACATCCGCGGCCGACCGGCTCGACGGGTTCCGGGACGTCATGGTCGACGTCGATCCCGCGCTCATCGCCGAGGGGGACTTCACGCCCGCGGGCGGTGAGCGTGCGATGCGGGAGCTGCTGGAGCGCCGCCCCGACGTCGACGCGGTGTTCGCCGCGAACGATCTGTCGGCCGCGGGAGCCCTGCGTGTCCTGCGCGAGCGGGGACGACGGGTGCCCGACGACGTGGCGGTGATCGGCTTCGACGACATGTTGCCGGTCGCGGAGCAGACGGATCCGCCCTTGACGACGGTCCGTCAGGACATAGAGGAAATCGGCCGGTTGATGGCCCGGCTGCTGCTGCGCCGTCTCGACCGAGCGGCAGACGAGGGCCCGGTGGGCGCACCCTCCAGTGTGGTGTTGCCGACGACGCTCGTACGCCGGGCCTCTGCCTAGGTCTCAGCGGTGTGGGCCCAAGTGTCCCAGGGCATCGCCGAGTTGAGCCGGGGTGAGCGAGGGCTCGGGCAGAGGCGCGGTGGTCGGGGAGGCGCGCAGGCCGTCGAGGAGGAGTGCGAGGGCGCGGCGCCAGGCGTCCGGGGCCGCGATCGTCAGTGCCGGGACGGCGCGCGAGAGCGCGGCGAGGGCGAAGAGGAGGTCCTCGGTGGTGAGATCACCGCGCACTGTGCCCTGTTCTCGGCCGCGGCGCAGGAGTACATCCACCGTCTCCCGGTTGTGGGCGTGCACGGCCTCCAGCGTGGCGACGTTCTCCAGGCGTGTGGTCATCAGGTCGATCGCGCCGCGGTCGGCGGCCAGCCCCGTGAAGATTGCGTCCAGGTAGTCCAGTAGGCCCGTCCAGGCGTCCTTCGTGGTCCGGGCCCGCTCCCCGGCAGCCATCGTCTCCGTCAGGGTGTCCCGGAAGACCTCGTCGACGAGTGCGGCCCGGCTCGGGAAGTGTCGGTACAACGTCGCGTTTCCCACCCCGGCCCGGCGGGCGATCATGTCGAGGGGCGCGTCGAGCCCCTGTTCGGCGAACGCCTCGCGTGCCGCCTCGACCAGAAGCTCGCGGTTGCGCCGGGCGTCGCGCCGTCGGCGTACCGCATCGGGCCCGTTCGCGCCGACCGTCATGCACTCACCCTTCAGCAGTACCGGGGACCACTCCCCGGTACTGATGTTATCGTCGGATCGGGAACCGGGGAGTACTCCCCATTTGGGTGGGAGGGGTGGACCGATGGCGGACACGGCGCTGGTGCTGGGCGGCGGCGGGGCGGTCGGCGGGGCGTGGATGGCCGGGGTGCTCGCGGGACTCGCCGAGGCCGGAGTCGAGCTGTCCGGGGCCGATGTCGTCATCGGCACCTCCGCGGGCGCCGTCTTCGGCTCCCGGCTCGCCTCCGGTGTCAGCTCCGCCGAGTTGTACCAGGGCCAGCTCGCCGGAGCGGACCCCGTCGACGTGACCGTCACCCTGGGGCAGACGGCGCGCTTCCTGTGGGCGGCGCTCGGCTCCCGGAACCCGAGACGTTCCGTCGAACGACTCGGCCGAGCCGCACTCGCCGCCCGTACCGGCCCTCAGTCGGAGGTCCTCGATACGGTCGGCACCCTGTTGGGCGGCGTACGGCACTGGCCCGAGCGGGAGTTGCGGATCACCGCGGTCGACGCGCGGACCGGGACCCTCGAAGCGTTCGACCGGACATCCGGTGTCACCCTCCTCGAAGCGGTGGCGGCGAGCTGCGCGGTGCCCCTGATCTGGCCTCCCGTCACCGCCGGGGGCCGCCGCTGGATGGACGGCGGCAGCCGTTCGACCAGCAACATTCAACTCGCCCGCGGCCACCGCCGCGTCGTCGCGATCTCACCCATTCCCCGAGCGGTCGGCCCGCACCCGAGTGCCCCGCGGCAGGCCGCCGAACTGGCGGCGGAAGGGGCCCGCATCAGCCTGCTGACCCCGGATCGCACAGCCCGCCGCGCGATGGGCCGCAACATGATCGACAACTCCCGCCGCCCGGCCGCCGCCCGGGCGGGCCATGCCCAGGCCATTGCTCTCGCGGAGTCCGTGGCGGAGGTGTGGTACGGCTGATGCCCGCATGAGCCGGCGGGGAATGGGTCGGCGCACCCGTAGACCGCCTCGGCGTAGGGCAGCGGGCGCGAAGGCGTATACGCGAGCGGTGAGTTGGCGCACACGACGCGTCCTTGGGGGGCGAAGGCGGACGCGAGCCTCGTGACCTGGGCGTACGCGCGGCCCGTCACGGCAGTGTGCAGACGGCCGATGGCGGGGGCGGACGCGGCCCGTGGCACGACGTACGCGCGGCCTTGTGGCGGGGTGAAGGCTTGGCCTCCGTGACGGGTGACCCTCGGAGGCGTCGGCCCACGTCGACGTGCGCGTGCACGGGAGTTGACGACGCATCGGTGGGGTCCCGGTGCGTGCGGGACCCCACCGATGCGGGCCTCAGCTCTGCTGCGGAGCGCTCTTGATCACCGCGAAGCGTGCCCCGTACGGGTCGGCGAGCTTCGCCATGCGGCCCACGCCCTCCATGTCCGTCGCGGGCACGCGGACCGTGCCGCCCAACTCCTGGGCCTTGCTGACCACCGCGTCCGCGTCGGTGACCTCGAAGTACGGCAGCCAGTACGCGTCGGCCTCGGTCGGGTCGTCGGCCAGCGGGACGACGCCGCCGAACATGGCTTCCTCATCGGCCCCCGCGGGGTTGATGCAGGTGTAGACGCCGCCCGGGAAGGGCATGGCCGAGGTCTCCCAGCCGAACACGGAGTTGTAGAACGCGGCGGCCGCGGCGATGTCCTGGGTGTACAGCTCCACCCAGCACAGCGAGCCCGGGTCACCGGCCACGTCCAGGCCCTTGGTGCGGCCCGGCTGCCAGATGCCGAAGGGCACGCTCGCCTCGTCGGCGAGGATCGCCATGTGGCCCTCGCCCATCACGTCCATGGGCTGCATGAGCACTGCGCCCTTGGCCTGCTCGGCCGCCTTGGCGGTGGCCTGGGCGTCAGGGGTCTGGAAGTACACGGTCCAGGAGGGCGGACCCTGCTCCGGGGTGGTCTGCATACCGCCGGCCACGGTCTTTCCGTCGAGTTGGAAGAAGCCGTAGCCGCCGGCGTCGGGCCCCGCGGACTGGAACTGCCAGCCGAAGAGGCCTCCGTAGAAGGAGATGGCGCCGTCGATGTCGGATGTGCCGACATCCAGCCAGTTCGGGGCGCCGGTGACAAAACGGGTGGTGAGCATCATTGCCCTCCTTTGAGGGGTCCCGTGCCTGCACTGCCGAGTCTTGCACCGCCCACTGACAATCGCTGCCGGAGCGCGCGGGCGGGACGGGGTGATGGCGGCGTTCACCCTGGGTCACCGGCTGAGTTTTCCTTGTTGCCGCGCTCCCCGCGCGCCGCCGTGAGTTTCCCCGTCCGGCAGGGCCATCATCAGACGCTGCCAGAGGCCTCGGAGCGCGCCGTTGATCGCGCGTTGATCGAACGTTTTTCGCCGCGAGGCACGATCATGCCCATGCACTTGGACACGATCACTGCGGCCGACATCGCCTGGCAGCAGCAGGCGCTGTGCGCGCAGACGGGGGCCGACTTCTTCTTTCCCGAGCCGGGCAGTTCTGTGCGGGAGGCGAAGCGCATCTGCGGTATGTGCGAGATGCGCTCCGCGTGCCTGGAGTACGCGCTGAACAACGACGAACGCTTCGGGGTCTGGGGCGGCCTCTCCGAGAAGGAGCGCCTCGGCCTCCGGCGCACGGAACAGAACTGACCGAAACGGGCCGACCCCCGGCGCGGATCGCAGGTGGACAGATCCGCTCCGTGGCCCCTACATTGCACCTCCTCGAGCCGACCGGATTCGGCCATGGCGATGGAGGAGTACTGGTGGGCAGGGGTTCAGGCGGTGTCGTGTGCGCCGCGCTCGGAGCGAACGTCGCCCTCGCCGTGGCACATCTGGTGGCCCAATGGCGCTTGTACGAAGTGCTGGGGCGCATGCGGTACGGAGAGCCCGTCCTGCGTGCCGAGATGTGGGTGGGCAACCTCTCGGGCATTCAGATGGCCGCCTGTACGGGGGCGGGGGTGCTCCTCGTGGGGTGGTTCGTCGAAACGCGGCATCACATCGCTCTCGACCTGCGCGGGTCGGACCGGCCCCAGGTCCGCGCTCGACGCCGCACCCGGTTCTGGGCCGTTGCGTGGTCGGTCGGCTTCGTGTCATGGACCGTCGCCGGCCGCTGGACCCAGAACCTCTACCGGCGGGCCGAGCAGGCGGAGGCCGCGATGCACGCCGTGCGCGCAGGCATGCTCACGGACCTTCTTGGTGTTCTCGCCGGGCTCGCCGCCATCGCCTTCGTATGGCGGCTGAGCCGGTCGCGGTTCGCGCCGGGGCGTACGGCCTCTCCCGCCGTTCCCGCTTGACAGCCGGACACCGCCGGTCGGGGCCGCCGTAAACCCACGCGAAGGCCGGGTGGGCGTGCGGTTAGGATCCTGTGGCGCACCCGGGCGTAGCGCAGAGGCAGGCGCACCTGCATGGCATGCAGGAGACGCCGGTTCGAATCCGGCCGCCCGGACCGGCGCATCGGTCCTGTAGAGCAGAGGCAGACTCGCCGCCTTCCCAAGGCGGATACGCCGGTTCGAATCCGGCCGGGACCACGGCAGCGCATACGTGGGGCGGGGATACATGGGTGAGGGTGGGGGGATCACGGAGGACGAGCTGGCGGCTTTCCACCGTACGGTCGGCAGGCTGCGGGCTCTGCCCGTCGATGACCCGGTGCGGCTGCGTGCCGAGCAGGTCGCCGCTTCCTTCGCACGTGACGGGCGGTTGCGCAGGCGGAAGGCGCGCGGCGCCGAACTGTCCGCCGCCGACGCCGCCGCGATGGCGGCGACCGCGACCGGGGCGCTCGACCGGCGGGAGGACGCGCCGCTGGCCCAGCCCGGTGCGGCCGGTGCGGGGGGTGTCTTCGGCAAGCCGCGCAGCTGTTATGTCTGCAAGACGTCCTATCGCCAGGTCGACTCCTTCTATCACCGGCTGTGCCCGGACTGCGCCGCCGACAACACCGCACGGCGCGCCCTCAGCACCGACTTGAGCGGTCGTCGCGCGCTGCTCACCGGCGGCAGGGTCAAGATCGGCTTCCAGCTGGCCCTGATGATGCTCCGCGACGGCGCCGAACTCCTGGTCACCAGCCGTTTTCCGCACGACACCGTGCGCCGCTTCCGCGCCGAACCGGGGAGCGAGAAGTGGCTGGACCGGCTGACGGTGCTGGCCGTCGACCTGCGCGATCCACGGCAGGTCCTCGGGCTGTGCGAGCAGTTGCGACAGGAGGGCGAGCCCCTCGACATCCTGGTGAACAATGCCGCGCAGACGGTGCGGCGCCCCCTGGAGTCGTACGCGTTGCTCGCGGCGGGGGAGTACGCCCAACTGCCCGAGGGTGCCCGGCAGGCGCCGGGATTCACACCGATGCGGGCACTGGAGGGAGGCCCCTCGGCGCTGCCGGTGGTGCTGCGTGAGGCCGACGAGGCCGGACTGCTGCCCGACCCCTCCCCGGACAACTCCTGGTCGGCACGGCTCGGCGAGCTCGACCCGGCCGAGGTGCTGGAGACACAGCTGGTCAACGCGCTCGCCCCGGCGCTGCTCTGCGACCGGCTGCTGCCGCTGCTGCTCGCCTCACCGCACCCGCGCCGCTATGTCGTCAACGTGACTGCCGTCGAGGGCCGCTTCGCGGTCCGCAACAAGATGGCCGGCCATCCGCACACCAACATGGCCAAGGCCGCCCTCAACATGCTCACACGCACCAGCGCCGCCGAACTGGCAGAGCGGGGCGTGCACATGTGCGCCGTCGACACCGGGTGGATCACCGACGAGAACCCGGCTCCGAAGAAGGAGCGGATGGCGGGCGCCGGCTTCCGCACGCCGCTCGACATCGTGGACGGGGCGGCCCGGGTGTACGACCCGATCGTGCGCGGTGAGGCGGGCGAGCCCCTGTCCGGGGTGTTCCTCAAGGACTACCGGGAGGCGGAGTGGTGAGCGAGTCCGAGACGGAGTCCGAGTCCGAGTCCGAGTCCGGTTCCGAGTCCGGTTCTGGTTCTGGTTCTGGTTCTGGTTCTGGTTCTGGTTCTGGTTCCGGGCACGAGTCCCCGGTGGAGTTTGCGGGCGTGCCACCCGTCGTGCCGCGTCCGGTGGCGGAACTGGCACCGCTGCTCGACTGGTTGCGCGGCGGCCGTCCGGCAGGGGAACGGCTGGACTTCACGGCGGGTACAGCGCTGCCCGACGGCCGGCTCGACCTGTGCAAGCAGGGGATCGGGGCGGAGGGCGCAGCGCTCGTCGCCGAGGCGCTGTCCGAAAGGGCCGAAGGTCCGTCTTCCGTACGCCACTTGCTGTTGGGCACCGACGGACTCGGCGACGAGGGCGCGGCCGTCGTCGCCGCGGGCGCGGACGTCGAGACGCTCTACCTCGGCTGCAACGGCATCACCGCGGGTGGCGCCTGCCGTATCGCCGACAATCTGCGCGCCTCGCCGCGCGTCGTCACCGGCGTATGGCTCAAGCGCAATCCGCTCGGCAGCGGGGGAGGGCAGGCCGCCGCGGAGCTCATCGAGGCGGCGCGGTCGCTGCGCACCCTCGACCTCGTGCAGACCGGGCTCGACGCGGCGGGCACGGTCGTCCTGGCCGACGCCCTCCTCGCCGCGGCGGACAGCGGTCGCCGCATCGAGCGGCTGTTCATCGGCGGAAACCCCCTGGGCGCGCACGGCGCGGTGCCCCTGGCCGCCCTGATCGTCGCGGGCGCGGTCGACGAACTCTATGTGTCTGCCGCGCAGTTGGGCGACGAAGGCGCGCTCCGTCTCGCCGACGCCCTGGAACAGGCGCCGTACGGGCGGCTCGCCCGGCTCTCCGTCGCCAGCAACGGCATCGGGCCGACAGCCGCGGCCCGACTGGTGACGGCCGCGACCTCGGCCGGAGTCACCCTCCTCGACCTGGGGAGGGTGCGCGCGGCGGCCGTCCTCGGCGCGGCCGACAACCGGGTCGACCTCACCGCCGCTCAGGCCATCGCGGACACCCTGGCCGGAGCTGAGCACCGCCTCACCCATCTCGTCCTCAGCCACACCGGCATGCGCAGCCGGGAGGCCCACCGTCTCCTCGACACCGCGCCGCGCGCCGTCACGGCCACCCGCTTCGTCCTCGGCCAGGGCATCGCGTCCAGCGTCAAGCGCCGCCTGGAAGCGCTGAGCGCGCACGTCGCGATGCCATCGGTCCCGGCCGACGTCGCCGCCGTGCGCAGCGTGCACCGCACGGCGCCGCCGGACGGCGACGCCGACCGGTGATCAGCGTCGCATGCCCATGAATATCTCCGTCCAGAACCGCTGCTGCTCCTGCGTGGCGCCCACCAGATACGTCGCCCGCAGCTTCGGCGGAAGCAGGGGCACCAGCCGGGCCACCACCTTTTGATGCTTCTTCAGCTGGGACAGCTCGGCGTTGGCGAGGATCTGGTGCACCACATCGCTGTCATCGGCGCCCTCGTCGGAGTGCTCTGCCGCGCGCCGAAGCCGGGCCTCCCAGACGTCCGCCTCCCGCGCGAGCTCACGCAGACCGGTCACCGGCCGCCCGCGCAGCCGGTCGACGAGCGCGGTCAGCGGCACCGGGGCGTACTCACCGTCGCCGAGGTAGACGGTCGCCATTTCCAGCGGCAGCCCACGCCGGTGCAGCTTGATGAGCCGCTCCAGGGTGCGCTTGGTGATCCAGGCCCGTCCGTCGTCGTCGATATCGTGCTTCCACCACTCCAGGACCGTCTCGGCGTCCGAGCCGTAGCGCGCGAGCAGCCACTCATTGGCCGGTATGTCCTCGGGCTCGACCGTCAGCGAGGCCGTGAAGCGCGTCGCCTGCGCGATGTTGTTCCGCGAGACCAGGAGCTTGCGGCCCAGGTGGTACGGCGGATTCTGCACGGCTATCTGCGCGCGCAGATGCTCGATCCGGCGCCCCGCGAGCGACCACTCCTGGGTGATCTCCATCAGCTTGGCGAACGCGGCCTTGTCCTTGGGACGGTTGTACTCGTCCCAGACGATCGCCTTCGGCTCGGGGCCGGTGAAGTTCACCGCGAGCAGGTTGTCCAGCGTGCCGTCCGCCGACGGGATCGGCGCGCACAGGTCCTCGACATTGGTCACCGGCAGCGAGAAGTACAGCGGCTCGCGGCCCAGCCCCTCGCGCACCGTCTCCCGTACGAGCTCCGTCTTGCCGCAGCCCGGTGGGCCCTGCAGCAGCACCGTCCAGCGATTGCGCAGCGCGGCCCGGACGACCTGACGTACGGGATCGGGAAGCGTCGACGGATTGGACACGCCCACGTACTCGGCGATCCGGTTCAGGATCTCGGCCGTGCGGTTCTGTCCGGGCCCGCCGTCCCGGCGGGGCTCGGCGAGGCGCAGTCGCTCGCCGTCCACCAGCGGCAGACCCCAGCGCAGCGGGAAACCCTCCCGGGCGTTGGCCAGGACGTGGTCCAGCGTCCGCGGCGACAGCAGTTCGCGCAGCGCGGGGGGCAGGGACGCCCACAGGGAAAAGACCGGGCTCAGGTCCCATGCCCGGTACTTGGCCGCGAGGTGGCGTCGCCACGCGGTGTCGTTCGCGGTGATCCGCATCGTGACCATGCGGTCCAGCAGCGCCAGGTCGCTGCGTCGTGCCGAGGTCTCGGCCAGCGACTCGTTGTCCGTGAGGAAGACGCCGATGCAGCCCAGGGCCCGTAGATCGTGCTCGCCCAGCGTCCAGTTGCAGGCGATCTGCATCAGCTGCGACTGGATCGTCTGGCCGGCCTGCAGTGAGTCGTCGATGAGCAGCACGAAGGGCGTGCCGGGCTTGAGCTGGCTCATCACGAGCTGACGCAGCACGAGTTCACCGGTGCGCGGGTCCCGTACCGGCGCGTTGACAAGCAGGTCGTCCGGAGTGAGGTTCGCCGCGGGCACATAGACCAGCGTGGCGTCGGGGTGGGCGCGCGCCACATGCGAGAAGAACGTCGCCGTCTTGCCGATGCCGTGCTCGCCGAAGATCTGGCCCGTCTGCCCCATGTCGATCATCGCGTCGATGAACGACTCGAGGCGGGAGGGCACGGGGGCGGTGCGGTCGGTGGGGCTGGGGTGGGTAACGCTGGTCATCCGTCCTGGTCCTGTACTGGTGGAAGTTCCCGCGATCCGGTGGTGGTCGGGCGATGGCGGGCGTTGGCCGACGGCGCGATCCTGTGATCGGGCGTTGGCCGGCGGCGCGATCTCGTGGTCGTGCGACGGCAGTCGGCGCCGTCCCCTGTGGTCGGGCGCAGCCGACGCCATCCGGTGGTCACGCGATGGCCGTCAGCGCGACCCGGTGGTCACGCGATGGCAGTCCATCGCCGGTATGTGGCTGTCGGGCCACTCGCTGCCGCCCTCGGTGATCAGCCAGATCCATTTGTCGGGCTCGGCCGGGGCGATCGGTGGGGCGTATCCGTCGGTGAGCATCACCACGGCGTCCGGACTCACCTCGCAGCGGCGTCCGTTCACCTCCGTGCGCCCCTCCACGTAGTCCGCGACGGCCTGGAAGCACGTGCCGCCTCCGCCATATACCCTCCCCCAGACTCCGTCCGGGGGGACCCCCATCTCGCTTCGCTCGCCCGGTTCGAACGGCATCACCACCGCGTCGAAGGACAGCCAGTGCGCCTCGACCCCGTCGATCCGTCCGACGAGCTCGGTGAGCCAGTCGACCACCCGGTCCGGCATGGAGCCCGAGGTGTCGTACGCGATGACGAGCACCTTGTCGCGCACCGGGCCGCGCCGCGAGAGCATCGGGTCCTGGCCCAGCGCCGCGAGCAGCGCACCCCGCTTCTTCGGGTACACCAGCCGCTCACCGTCGCGGAGTTTCGAACCGAGCACGTCCACCAGCCAGCGCTGCCACCAGTCGACCGTGCGGGTCCGCGCGGTCTGGCCGCGCAGCACACCGGCGCCCAGCTGTCCCCAGATCTTCGCGGCCCGCGCCGAGGCGTCCTCGGTGCGGCCCATCAGGTCCAGCAGCTCCTGCTCGGCGCCCGCGTGTCCGCGACGGGCCGCGAGCAGCGCGTTGAGCAGCGCGGAGGAGGAGACCTCGTCGACGGTCTCCTGGTCGGCGGGTACGGCGGACACGAGGTGGACGCACAGTCGCGCGGCGGGGACCGGTGGCTGCTTCATCCTCTTCAGCTCGCCGTACACCGTCATGTCGGTCCGGGTGAATTCGTCGTAGACGACCGGCTCCAGCCCCTGCGCGAGCAGGTCATCCCGGTACATCTCGTGGACCCTGCGCGGATCGATTCCGGTCGGACTGCCGTCCAGCAGGGGTAGGCCGTCCCTGCCGAGCCGCACCAGTGCCACATGGTTGATGGACACCTCGGTGGCCACCTCGAAGACCGGGTCCGCGCGCAGCTCGGGGTCGGCGAACAGATGCCGCTGCACCAGATGCCGGGCCTCGTGGAACAGCACGAACTTCACGCCGTCCAGGCCGAGCCGTACGAAGAAGTCCGGGTTGTAGAGCAGCAGGCAGGAGCCGTCACCCGAGGCCACCACGGCCGCCGTGTCCACCGCCGTCGTCGCCAGCTGGTGGTGGCACTTCGCGTACAACCAGGAGCCCACCGCCGACTCGGTCAGCCCGAAGTCCAGCAGTGCGGCCTCCTTCAATCGTCGCGCCTGCTCGACGACCTCCGGGTCGGCCGGCCTGAACCGCTCCAACGCCCGGCGGTCCGCCAGGTCGACGACAGGTCGCCGTCCCTGCTCTCCGTACGCCATGCCCGCCCCCGTGTCCGATCTCCCCCATTGCCTCTTTGGTACCAGGCCGCACTGACATCGGGCCAAGGCATTACGCTCGGCGCCAAGGGCGGGGCCGTAGCGCAGAGGCAGGCGCACCGGTCTCCAAAACCAGAACACGCTGGTTCGAATCCAGCCGCCCCGCCCCCTCCAGCCGCCCCGCCCCTCCGCCGCCGCGCCTTCCTCCCGGGGTTCAGGCGACGGCACCGGCCGTCGTCACCAGCTCCGGAATCGTCCCGTGGTAGCTCCGGACCAACTGGGCGAGCACGGCCCAGGCGTCCTCACGGCCGCCCAACTGACTCCGTACGAGGGGCCGCAGCGCGTCCTCGGCCTCCCGGACACGCGTCGGGAACATGGTCGTGCCCATGGCCAGCACCATGAGTACCTGGGTCGCGGGACTCCACGTCGTCGCGTACTGCCCGGGACCGTCGATGACGCCCGCCTGCCGCACACGATGGGTGAACTTCGCGTGCGAGCCGAACTGGGCGCGCAGCGCCGGCGGACAGTCGGGGCGCACGGCGAGTGCCCAGCGCGCGTAACCCGGCAGCGGACGCTCCCGGTCCGCCTCGGCGACCGCCTGCCAGCCTGGGTGACCGAGGACCATGGTCGCGGCCGCCCTGGCCGGCCCCATGGACGTGGATGCCCGCAGTGAGCCGATGAGCCCGTACATGCTGAAGTGCTCCGGCACGGGCGGCTCCTGCTCGCGGCGCAGCTCGTTCTCGACCCGAACGGCACGGGTGCGGCCGGGGCCGTGGGGTATCCCGCGCACCACGGCCCTGCGCATGGCGTCGTCCGCCGACACATGCCCCCACACGACGGCGTTCCGCTCGGGGTCGTCCTCCTCCAGCGCCCACAGCAGGACGGAGGACGGCACGGGCATGCGCTTCCAAGAGGCGTACAGCGCGGAGCGGGTGGCCTTCCCTTCGGCCGCGTCGGGTCGATGCAGCCCGAGCCGCCGCCGCACCCGCTCGGCGTCGGCGGACTCGATCAGGCCGAGCAGGAAGTCGACCACCCGTCCTGACGTGCTGTTGTCATGCATGCGTGCATGATGCCTCGGCGGCTCCGCGGTACGCACCGAGAAATCGGTACGCCGCCCGCCTTCCAACCGGCACAATCCCCGCATGACCCGCACCCCGCAGCAGGACGCCGACAGTCTGCTGAACGCCCTCGATCCGCTTCCGTACGCACACCGCATGCGCGAACTCGCCATGCGGGTACCGGAGATGGTCCCGTTGCGCCCGGTGCTGGAGGAGCTCGAAGCCCGCGGACCCTACGAGGGCGGAATCGCCGTCGTCGCGGCGTCCGTCGGCCGGGACGCCGAGTGGATCGGGGACCGCATCGCCGACCCCGACGCCTTCGTGCGCGGACACGCCCTGCGGGTGGCCGGAAGCCTTGAAGTCCCCGACTCCGCCTACGCGTCGGCGCTCGCCGATGCCCCGGAGGCGATCCGCAGAGAGCTGCTGCGCGCGATCGTCGCAGGACGACGCACCGCGCTCGCCGACCGGCTGGTGGACGGACTGCGACGGGACTGGGGCGACGCGGAGGCGGCGCGGCTGCTGCCCGGGTGCACGGCAGAGACGGTCGACAGACTGCTGCCCGAACTCTTCCACGCGGTCACCGGCTGGAAGGCCCTCGCCAAGCGGCACCCCGGCCCCCTTCTCGACGTCGCCGAACGGGAGTTGGCGGCGCTGCCCGAGGTGCTGCGCGCCACCTGGTGGGCCCGGTACACGCAAGGCGTGGCCGCCACCGCCGGGGCGGAGCCCCTGCGCGTGCTCGACCTGCTCGAACGCTTCGGGCCCGCCACACTTCCGTACCAACTGCACCAGCGCCTCGGAGAGTTCGCGGCGGCCGACGCGGGCCGGCTGCTGAGGCTGCTGCACACGCCCACCGGAATCCCCACGCACCGTAATCGGGCCCTGGGGCCCGCCGTGTTGCGCAGACTGGCCCGCTCCGGAGCGCCCGAACTCAGGCAGTACGGCAGGCTCTTGGCCAAGTGGGGCGATCTCGCGCCGCTCGTGAAGGCCATGCCGCCCGCGCGACGCCACGCCTTCTACCGGGCCACACAGGAAGGCCGCGGAGCCGGGCACGTCACCGTCGACGCGGTCATCCTCGAAGTGCTGCCCCGCAGCTGCGTCGCCGAGGAGGCCCGGCGGATGGCCGCCGTCGCGCGCGAACACGGCGCCCTGCCCAGCACCCTGCTGCTCACCGACTCCTTCCTGCCCGTCGCCGAAGTGCGTGAACGGCTCATCGAGGCCACCCGCCGGCCGGCCGCCGAAGACCGTGCGGAGGCTTGGCCGTTGCTCATCCGCAACGCCGCCCGCTCCGGCGACCGCGCGGCCGTCATCTCCGTACTGGAGGAGATGGCACGGCTGCGCAACGAACAGGATCCGGTGCGCTCGGCCGCGCTGTACGCCCTGTCGGTGCTCCGGCCCGCGCTGTTCGCCGAGGACGCCGAGCCGCACCTCGACCGCATCGCCGTGGACGCCGTCGAGGCCCGCGACTCCTCGCCCGCAACCCGGCAGCACCTCAGCCGGCTTGCCGTCTCCGTGCTGCGCGAGCACGCGGCAGGCGGAGGGCGGGAGTTGGTGAACTGGGCGCTGCGCACCCTGGTCCGGATCTCCGGCAACACCGGCGGCGCGGACCTCGGCCGGCTCGACGCAAGGCTGCGCCGCGGCCAGGAGCACCAGGTGTACGAGGCCCTGCGCCCCTGGATCGAGGCGGGCGCCGAGAAGGCCGACTACAGCCTCGCCTTCGCGCTCGCCCGCGCGGTGGGGCGCCGCGCGGCGGGTATGCCCGAGCTGCAGGAGCTGCTGTGGCAGGCCATCCGCTACGGCAATGACGTGACCGTGCGCTCCGCCGTCGAGCTCTGGCTGCAGCCGCCCGCGACACGGGACGAGCGGGTGGCGCGCATCCTCGCGCTGGAACCGTCGGCGGGTGCGCTGTGGCCCGTCCACCAGGTCGTCACCCGACGCCGCACCGATCTGCTCGACCTGCTGCTCGCCGAGGCCCCTCCCTACGGGCGTTTTCTGACCAAGGGCACCCCTTGGACCGTACCGGTGGACCGCGACGTACGGCGCTGGGCGCCACGCCAACAGCTCGCGGCGGCAAGGCAGTTGGCGACCGAAGCCGAGGACGCGGGGCTCCCGCTGTACCAGCGGGCCGCCGCCGTCGCACAGAGTGCGCGAGTCCCGGGCAGGGGCGCCGACCTCGTACGTCGCTGGACGGATTCCCCGGACGTGGTGCTCGCCGAGGCGGCCCTCGCCGCGCTCGCCCGCACCGACCGGCCCGCCGACACGCTGCCCGAGCTGCTCGCGCACGCGGGCGGTGAGCGCGCGCGGGTCGCGGTGTACGCGGCCACGCAGGCGTCCCGGTACGCGGCGCCGTCACATCTCGCCGAGCAGCTGCGTGAGGTGCTGTTCGCGCCGAGGGCCAAGGTGACCAGCCGCAAGGAGGCCGCCCGGCTCGCCGCCGTGCGGCTCCCGATGCCACGGGCGGCCGCGCTGCTGACCGAGGCGTACGAGGCGCCGGGCACCCACCTCGACGTCCGCGCCGCCTGTGTGGCCTTCGCGGGCCGCCTGCTCGCCCAGGAACCGGTCTGGGGCCTGCTGCGCGACGCGGCCGGCGGCGAGCCGGTGCTGCGCACGGCGGTCCTCAGGGTGTCCCCGCTGGACCTGCCCGAGCCCCACCGCGAGCGGTACGCCCAGCTGGTACGCGACGTGACCGGAACCGACGACCCGGAGACCGCCACGCTCGCCTTCGATGCCCTGGCCCGCTGGGCGCCCTGGTCACCGCAGGCCCCCACGGTCCTCGCCGATGCCGCCACCGATCTGACGGCACGCACGAGTTGGCGCGCCGCGGCCAACGGCCTGGTGACCGCGGCGGTCGGCTCGCCACGGGGTGGCAGGGGCCTGGAGCAGGCCCTGAGGACGCTGGCCGAGGCGGAGACCGCCGCCGGGGCGGAAGACGGCGGCCATGCCGATGCCGACGAGCGGCGCGACCGGCCCGCCCGGCAGCGCGTCGCCTACCTCGTCGTGCGTCTTGCCCAGCAGGCCAGGACGGCCCCGGCACCCATCCGTCCCGCGGCCCTCGCCGCGGGCGAACTGCTCGCCGGGTACGACGCCTTCGTGCCGCAGGCGGCCGCCATCATGGCGTTCCACCTGGATCTGGACGAGGAGCCGGTGCGGCTTGAGCGGTTGGCCGCCCTCACCGACGGCCGCCCGGCGCTCGCCGCCCGGACGGCGGGGGAACTCGGCGAGCGGCTGCGGCGACAGGCGCACGAGGGGAATTCCGAGGCGCTGCTCGACGCGGTACGGCGCCTCACCGCGCACGGCGGGCACGGCGAGGGGCTGCTCGCGGCGGCGGTCACCGGGGCGATCGGTGGCCGTACGGGCTGGTCCGCGCCCTGGCGGGAGCGGCTGAGAGCACTGCGCCGCCACCCGGTGGCCGACGTGCGGGACGCGGCGCTGAACCAGGTGACGGCGTACGAGTAGCGGGTCCCTTGCGAGGGCCCGGGTGGCGGCGTGCGGGCAGGGCTCCGTGAGGGGCCCCGGTCAGCGGCGCGGCGGCGCCGTGACCTCGACCGGAGGTCGTCAGCGGGCGGCGCGTGCCGCCATGCGGGCCTTGCGGGCCGCGAGCTTCTCGTCGAACTTCGAGGCCTCCGCGTCCAGGCCGCGCATGAAGAGGCCGAGCTCCTCCTGCGCCTGCAGGCCCTCAGGACCGAGGCCGTCGATCTCCAGGACCCTGAGGTGGCGCAGCACCGGCTGGAGCACGTCGTCGTGGTGGATGCGCATGTTGTAGACCTCGCCGATGGCCATCTGCGCGGCGGCGCGCTCGAAGCCGGGCATGCCGTGACCGGGCATCCGGAAGTTGACGACGACGTCGCGCACGGCCTGCATGGTCAGGTCCGGGGCCAGCTCGAACGCGGCCTTCAGGAGGTTGCGGTAGAAGACCATGTGCAGGTTCTCGTCGGTCGCGATGCGCGCCAGCATGCGGTCGCAGACCGGGTCGCCCGACTGGTGGCCGGTGTTGCGGTGCGAGATGCGGGTCGCGAGCTCCTGGAAGGCGACGTAGGCGACCGAGTGCAGCATCGAGTGGCGGTTGTCCGACTCGAAGCCCTCGCTCATGTGCGCCATGCGGAACGCCTCGAGCTTGTCGGGGTCCACGGCGCGCGAGGCGAGCAGGTAGTCGCGCATCACGATGCCGTGCCGGCCCTCTTCCGCGGTCCAGCGGTGCACCCAGGTGCCCCAGGCGCCGTTACGGCCGAAGAGCGAGGCGATCTCGTGGTGGTAGCTGGGCAGGTTGTCCTCGGTCAGGAGGTTGACGACCAGCGCGATCCGGCCGATCTCGGTGACCTTGGACTGCTCTTTGTCCCAGGCCTCGCCGTCCTCGAAGATGCCGGGGAAGTTCCGGGCGTCGCTGAACGGCACGTACTCGTGCGGCATCCAGTCCTTGGCCACCTTCAGGTGGCGGTTGAGCTCCGTCTCGACGACTTCTTCCAGCGCGTACAGCAGTCGAGCGTCGGTCCAGGCGGCGGACGGGCTGCCGAGGTGGGGAGAAGTGATCGTCACGGGTGCTCCAGAGCGGGACGGGGACGTGTACAAGAAGCGGGGACGAAACCTACGGCATCGTAGGCTACGTTTCCGTAGGTTACGAAACCGTAGGTTAAGTTCGCTGTAAAGACCGCTGATCAGCGGGGGTCCCCGGGGGCGATCAGACGTCCGGGCGCACGCCAGAAGCACCATGGATCCCGCAGGTCCCGGAGCCGGACGCGCACCGCGATCACCCGATCAGACGTACAACTCCCGGAGTCGGACCGAGAGGCATGTCACACAGCCTTCCAATTTCTCGAACTCGCTGATGTCCACGACGACCGGTTCGTGGCCGAGGTCCGCGAGCAGCTCCGCCGTCTTCGGGGCGCTCGCGGCCATCAGCAGCTTTCCGCCGCCCAGGAGCACGACGTGCGCCCCGGACTCCTCCGGTACCGGCAGGAAGCGCGGGAACAGCGACGGCGTGTCCACCAGCGGCTGGTGTCCGATGACCGTGCCGTCGGGCAGCGCGGTCACCGCGGACTTCAGGTGCAGCACCTTGCTCACCGGTACGGCGACGACCCGCGCCCCGAGCGGCTCGAAGGCCGCCCGCAGCTGCTGGACCCCGGCCGCGTTGGTGCGCCCACCGCGGCCCACGTACAACGTGTCGCCGACCTTGAGGATGTCACCGCCGTCCAGAGTGCCCGGCTCCCAGATCCAGTTCACCGAACAGCCCAGGCGGGCCACGGCCTCCTCGACCCCGGCGGTCTCGCCGCGCCGGGACTCCGCGCCGGGGCGGGAGATCAGCGCGACATTGCGGAAGACGACCACCGTGTCCTCGACGAACACCGAGTCCGGGCAGTCGTCGGCCGGGTCCACCTCGACGGTCTCCCAGCCGTGCGTGCGCAGTGCCTCCGCGTACGCCTCCCACTGTTCGACCGCCAGGTCGACGTCCACCTTCGCGCGCTCGATGTGCGTCACCAGCCCCTCGGCGAGGCGGGGGCTGGGCCGGCGGATGAGCGCTTTCTGGCTGGGCACGGGTGGGTCTCCGAATCGGCAGGGGGTGTCGGCGCACATCATGCAGCGCACGTCGCGCGCGCAAAAGCCCCCGGCTTGACGTCGGGTAACACCTGAGCCCCGACGCTAGGCGGCTCCCAGGTCCTGCACTAGGCGGAATACCCGACAGTTTCCGGCGCGATTTCTTTCAGTTCTCCTCCTTCCAGGATGAGCCAACGCGTGATTCCGAGGGACTCCAGGAACGGCATGTCGTGGCTGGCGACGATCAGCGCTCCCTCGTACGCCTCCAGGGCGGTGGTGAGCTGCCGGACACTCGCCATGTCGAGGTTGTTCGTCGGCTCGTCGAGCATCAGGAGCTGCGGCGCGGGCTCGGCCAGCAGCAACGCGGCGAGTGCCGCCCGGAAGCGCTCACCGCCGGAGAGGGTCGCCGCGCGCTGGTCGGCCTTCGCGCCCTTGAACAGGAAGCGGGCCAGCCGCGCCCGGATCCGGTTGTTCGTGGCGGCCGGCGCGTACCGGGCCACGTTCTCCGCGACGGTCAGCTCGTCGTCGAGGACATCGAGCCGCTGCGGCAGGAAGCGCAGCGGCACATGAGCCCGCGTGTCGCCGGACACCGCGTCCAGCTCCCCGGCGATCGTGCGCAGCAGCGTGGTCTTGCCCGCGCCGTTGCGCCCGATCAGCGCGATCCGTTCGGGGCCGCGAAGGTCGAACACGCCGTCCACGCGGGCGCCGTAGCGCATTTCCAGGCTTTCCAGAGTGAGGACGGTGCGGCCCGGGGGTACGGCCGTGTACGGAAGGTCGACGCGGATCTCGTCGTCGTCCCGTACGGCGTCCACCGCGTCGTCGAGACGCTCCTTCGCCTCGGCGAGTCTCTCCTCGTGCATGATGCGGTGCTTGCCCGCGGACTCCTGGGCCGCGCGCTTGCGCGCCCCCATGACGATCTTCGGCTCGCGCTTCTGCTCGAACATCTTCTGGCCGTACCGCTTGCGGCGGGCCAACTTGACCTGTGCGTCGACCAGTTCGCGCTTCTGTTTCTTCAGGTCGGCCTCGGCGACGCGCACCATGCGCTCGGCCGCCTCCTGCTCGCCGACGAGGACCGCCTCGTATGCGGAGAAGTTGCCGCCGTACCAGGTCACCTCGCCCACCCGTCGCCCACCACCACCCTCAACCGAGGCACTTCGCGCCGCCCCCTTTCCTCGGTGCAGGTCCGCGATCTGGTCGACCAGATCCAGGAGTTCGCGATCGTGGCTGACCACGACCATGACGCCGGACCAGGCCTCGACGGCCGCGTAAAGGCGCCGCCGCGCGTACAGGTCGAGGTTGTTGGTGGGCTCGTCCAGCAGCAGTACGTCGGGTCGGCGCAGCAGGAGCGCGGCCAGGCGCAGCAGCACCGACTCGCCGCCCGAGACCTCACCGATGGTGCGGTCCAACTCGATGTGTCCGAGCCCCAGTTCACCGAGCGTCGCCAGTGCCCGCTCTTCGACGTCCCAGTCGTCGCCCACGACGTCGAAGTGCTCCTGGGTCGCGTCGCCCGCCTCGATGGCGTGCAGCGCGGCGCGGGTGGCGGCGATACCGAGCGCCTCGTCGACCCGCAGAGCGGTGTCGAGCGTGACGCTCTGCGGCAGGTAGCCGACCTCGCCCGCGACCCGGACCGTGCCGTCGGCCGGGGTGAGCTCTCCGGTGATCAGCTTCAACAGGGTGGATTTTCCTGACCCGTTGACGCCGACGAGACCGGTCCTGCCGGGGCCGAAGGCGACCTGGAGGCCGTCGAAGACGGCCGTACCGTCGGGCCAGGCGAACGAGAGGGAGGTACAGGTGATGGAGGTGGGGAAGGTAGACATGAGGGCCTCGCGGTTGCTGAGTGCGGTCAGGGGGACGCGTTCGGGACACCGCGGGGCGACGACGATCAGTTCGGAGGGAAACCAGCCCGGAGGGCAGCAAAAGAGCCCTGCACCGGAGGACGGCTCGTACACCGAGGTCGCACGCTGCGCACACGGAGGCCAGGAAGAGCTGGCGGTGTGTGACGCGGTGTCTCAGACCTCAGACGAGCAACGTCCTTCTCCAATCGACGGCAACAGGACCGCTATGCACCGTAGAGGCGGCTCTTGAGGCTGTCAAAGGATTAACGTGGCCCCGACGACCCGAAGGAGATCCCGTGCCGAACGGCTCGCTCTCGCTGCCCGCCCGGCTCTACCTCCTGGCCTGGGACACCAGTCGGCTCAAGGTCACCGGGGCGACCCATCTGCACGACCTGGTGCGTGCCGGCGCCCTCACCGAACTGGCGCAGCGGGGTCGGCTCATCGACGAGAACGGCATCGTCACCCCTGTCGACGCCGACTCCCGCACGGGCGACGTTGTCCTCGACGGGCTCCTGGAACTCGTCGCGGAGTCCCTGCCGCGGACGTGGAAGGCATGGGTGACGCTGCGGGCGCGTGTCACCCTGGATGCCGTACGCGCGCAGCTGGCGGCCGAGGGATACCTCCGGGCGGAGAAGAAGCGCGTCCTCGGCCTCTTCCCCTCCGTGGAGTACGAGCTGGAGCGGGTGGCCGCCGTGGAGGCACTGCACACCGAGGCCCGGCAGGTACTCGAAGGCCCGCTCCCCGTCGCCGAGATCTCCGACCGCGACGCGGCCCTCGTCGCCCTCGGCGCCGCCGCCGAACTCCGCACCCTCGCACCCGCCAAGGACCGCAAGCTCCACAAGAACCGCCTCGAAGACCTGACCGACCGCAGCGGCGCGGCGGGTCCGGCCCTGAAGAAGGTCGTCCAGGAGCTGCGCACGGCGCTGATCGTGGCGACGACGACCGCGTCGGTGACGGGGGCGGGGGCGGGGGCGGCTGCGGGAGGTTGAGGGGGCACGGCAAGCGGGCGCTTGCCGATACCGTCGCGGGTGACTGTGACTGTGACTGTGACTGTGACCGTGGGCGTGGGTGCGCTCCGGCGCATGGGGTGACGCGACCGCGGGCACTCGCGCCCCGGTGGCCGGACTGCACTCGCGTCCGCGCGCGCGTCTGCGAGCCCTCGTCACCGCGCGCAAGCCGACGTCAGCGCCACCGCAGGGCGCACTCATGCCCGGGATTCCGGGGCACACGCACCACCACGGCGGGCGCTTGTGCCCCTACGTCCTCCCCGCGCACCCTCCCCGCACCCCAGCCTGGCCGGATCTCGCCCATCCCGCCCTTCCGCCGCCCCACGTACATGTCGCTTTCCTGCCAGCCCCCAACCCCGCCCCATGCTTGGCTCATCCCCATGACGAACCCCAATTCCCTCCGCACCGAACCGAGTTCCCTGCGCGAAACCGCGCTCGCCTTCCGTGCCCTGCACGTGCCCGGTCGGCCTCTCGTCCTGCCGAACGTGTGGGACGCGGTGAGTGCCCGGATCGTCGAGGAGGCGGGCGCGGGGGCGGTGGCGACGACCAGCGCGGGGCTCGCGTGGGGCTTGGGTGCGGCGGACGGCGACCGGCTCGACAGGGACGGAGCCCTTGGCGCGGTCGGGCGGATCGCCGCGGTGGTCCGCGTGCCGGTCAGCGCGGACATCGAGAGTGGGTACGCGCAGGACACCCCGGGTGTCGCGGACACGATCCGCGCGGTGCTCGCGGCGGGTGCCGTGGGCGTCAACATCGAGGACGCCCTCTACGACGACGCCGACGGTGGTGCGCCGCTGCGCCCGATCGCCGAGCAGGCGGAGCGCATCGCGGCGGCCCGCGCGGCTGCCGACGCGGCCGGGGTACCGCTGTACGTCAACGCCCGCATCGACACCCATCTGAGGGGGGCCGGCAAGATCGAGGAAACCCTGGAGCGGGCCGCCGCCTTCCTCGCCGCCGGGGCCGACGGTGTCTTCGTGCCCGGAGCCGTCGATCCGGTGACCGTCAAGACACTCGTCGGGGGCATCGAAGGCCCGCTGAACGTCTTGGTGGGCCCCGGCGCGCCGTCCGTCGCCGAGCTGGCCGCCCTCGGGGTCGCCCGGATCAGCGCGGGTTCGAGCATCGCGCAGGCCGCGCACGCCATGGTCCGCCGTGCCGCGCGGGAGCTGCTGGACGCGGGGACCTACGACTCGCTGACCGACGGACTCGACTATGCCGAGCTCAACACCCTGATGGGCAGGAGCGGCTGAGGGCGGGAACGCCGCTCAACAGGCACGCCGCCTCTGCAGCACCCCACTCGGCAGATACCGCCTCAGCAGGCATCCCCCTCAGCAGGTACCCCGCATGAGCTCCGCCAGGTCGTGGTCCAGGTCCACCTGGAGATGTTCGAGGCCCACGGGAACCAGTTCCGTCGTGCGCTGCAGGAACCGCCGCAACTCGCCGGAGCGCACATGCACCACGGCGGTGCCCTCGGGGGCGTGGAACTCCAGAACGGTGCGGTCGTACCCGTACGGCCGCACCCGTACGTCGCCCCAGCCCACCGAGTCCTCGAGCCCCGACGTGAGGAGCTCGCGCGCGAAGGTCCAGCAGACCTCCACGCCCTCCAGCGTGGCCGGCGCGGGGAAGGTCATACGGACCGCGAAGGGATCGCTCCGGTCGTAGTGGAGCGTTGCGGGAATGCTCGGCATCCGCGGCGCGGCGGCGACGAGGCGGGCCTCTACGGGCTGCTCGATGACGGTGGACAACGCCTTGCTCCCTTGTGACGGCTGGACGAACTCCGGGCGGATGAGGCCGGTCAATTGAAGAGACGAAGAAATGAGCCACCGCGTGCACCTGAAACGTGAGTGACCTCTGTCACCGATTCCATGCACGGTGGAGAGCCACGCGGCGATCCTTTTTCTCGTCCCGTCGTCTTCGGACATCCGAGAGGACACTCGGTCGGGGCCCCGGGGTTCCCGGAGAACGCCATCTGGACGGCATCGGGGGAGTGGACTAGCTTCGCCCGCCATGAGGGGCTTGGGGAAGACGAGACGTACGAGTCGGATGGCCACCGTGGGACTGTGTGCGGCCGCGCTCGCCGCCGCACTGACGACACCCGCGCAGGCGCACGAGCCGGCGAAGGCGCCGCACTGGGAACTCAAGGACAGCGGCACGGACGTCAGGTTCCGCGGCCTGTCGGCCGTCAGCCGGGACACGGCCTGGGTGGCCGGCTCCAAGGGCACCGTGCTGCGCACCACTGACGGCGGCGCGAACTGGCAGAACGTATCCCCGCCCGGTGGCGCGGACCTGGAGTTCCGCGACATCGAGGCATTCGACGCCCGGCGCGCCGTGGTCCTGGCCATCGGCGAGGGCGAGGCCTCCCGTGTCTTCCGCACGGACGACGGCGGCGCGACCTGGACGGAGTCCTTCCGTAACACCGACGCGAAGGCCTTCTACGACTGCCTCACCTTCTTCGACCGGCGCCACGGCCTGGCGATGAGCGACCCGGTGGACGGCAGGTTCCGCATCCTGTCGACCAGTGACGGTGGCCGCTCCTGGAAGGTGCTGCCCAGCGACGGGATGCCCGCGGCGCAGGACGGCGAGGCGGGTTTCGCGGCGAGCGGACAGTGCCTGGTGACCTCGGGACCACGTGATGTGTGGCTGGCCACCGGCGGGGGTGCACGCGCGCGCGTGCTGCATTCCTCGGACCGGGGACTGACCTGGACCGCCGCCGACACGCCGATCCCGGCCGGCGACCCGGCGCGCGGCGTCTTCGCCCTGGCCTTCCGCGACCGCTCCCATGGCCTCGCGGTCGGCGGCGACTACCGCGCCGACCAGGCCTCACCCCAGGCCACCGCACTCACCCCGGACGGCGGCCGCACCTGGACGCCCGCCACCCAGCCCCCGCCCGCCTACCGCTCGGGCGTGACCTGGCTTCCGCACAGCCGCACCGCCGCGCTCGCGGTCGGTCCCACGGGCACCGACCTGACGACGGACGGCGGCCGCACCTGGCGCACCGTGGACACCGGCTCGTACGACACCGTGGACTGCACTCCCGACCTGGGCTGCTGGGCCTCCGGCGAGAAGGGGCGGGTGGCCCGCCTGGAGCGGTGACCCGCGCGGTGTTCGCCGCGATCGGGGGTACTCGGGTCGCGCAAGGCGGTGACCGCGAGAGGAAGTGATCAACCGTGCCACGCGGTTCGAGCCCCAAACGGGAACGTCAGTACGAACACATCAAGGAGAGCGCACGCGACCGCGGAGAGAGCGAGCGGCGCGCCGAGGAGATTGCCGCGCGGACGGTGAACAAGGAGCGAGCCCGGTCCGGCGAGTCGAAGACCGCCAGCCGTACATCGCTCGAGGACATGTCGTCCGGCAAACGCGGCGGTCAGCGCTCGCACAAGGGGGCCCAGGGCCCCACCTACGACCAGTTGTACGAGGAGGCCAAGCGGCGCAACATTCACGGCCGCTCGGACATGAACAAGAGCGAGCTGAAGCGTGCCCTCGGCGACAAGTGAACCGCGGAGGTCCGGTTCAGCCGAGCGTCTCCCGGTACCGCTCCAGGGCGGGCGCCGTCTTGGTCGCCACGAACTCGGTGATGCGGTAGGCGCACACGCCCGCGGTGACGAAGGGGTCGCCCGCGGCGATCTCCTCGATCCGCGCCCGGTCCTCCGTGACGGCGAGAATCACACCGCCGTTGCGGGGGTTCTTGCGCCCGGACGCCAGAAAGACCCCCGCGGCGTACTGCTCGTCGAGCCACGCGACATGTGCTGCCAGAACGGCGTCGACCGCTTCGAGCGGCGCGGTGTAGGTCAGCTCCAGTACGAACATGATCGCGACCCTACCGTTCCTGAAGGCCGGAAGTTGAAGACCCCTGTCCGACAGGCCCTAGGCTCGTCCCACCATGAAGACCGTGAGGATTCCCGCGGGCTGGCCCGCCACCGAAGAGCAAGCCCGTGCCGTGCAGGACGAGTTGCGGGCGCGGGTGGTGCTCGACGAGCCGGGGCCGCCGCCCGGCACCGGCCGGGTGACGGGGGTCGACGTCGCCTACGACGACGAACGGGACGTCGTCGTCGCCGCGGCCGTCGTGCTCGACGCGGCCACCCTCGACGTCGTCGCCGAGGCCACGGCCGTCGGGCAGGTCTCCTTCCCGTACGTTCCCGGGCTGCTCGCCTTCCGTGAGATCCCGACCGTCCTGGCCGCGCTCGACGCCCTGCCCTGCGGGCCCGGCCTCGTCGTCTGCGACGGCTACGGCCTGGCCCACCCGCGCCGCTTCGGCCTCGCGAGCCACCTCGGCGTCCTCACCGGACTCCCCACGATCGGCGTCGCCAAGAATCCCTTCACCTTCTCGTACGAGGAGCCCGGCGTCCGGCGGGGCAGCACTTCCCCGCTCCTCGCGGACGGACCCACGGGCACGGAGGAGGTCGGCCGCGCGCTGCGCACGCGGGACGGCGTCAAGCCCGTCTTCGTGTCGGTCGGCCACCGGGTGAGCCTCGACAACGCGTGCGCGCACACGCTCGCACTCACCCCCAGGTACCGCCTCCCCGAGTCCACCCGTCGCGCGGACTCCCTCTGCAGGCGGGCCCTCCAGGAGGCGACACCCTGACGGCCCATCCGTTGACCGAGTGCGCCTTCTGAGCACCCGTTCCGAGTAGGCGTCCTGAGCACCCGTTCTGAGTGCGCCTTCTGAGCACCCGTTCTGAGTACGTGTTCTGAGTACGTGTTCTGAGTAGCAGTACGGATGTGACGGCACCCTCGTGATCGGCAGGCTGTGCCGCATGACGACGCACCGTGCCTCGAAGGCCGCCGCCCACCCCACCCAGCCCGTCGAACGCGCGGTGACGGCCGCGCTGGTTCTCGCCGTGATCGCCGGACTCGCCTGGATAGGCGGGATGATCTACACGGTCTCGGGATGGTCGTCCTGAAGCCCGACCGTCCCGAGAAGCGGAACCGGTTCGGCTACCGCGTGGCCGCGACGCGGAAGACGATCCCGGCCTTGCGGAGGCGTTCCAGCAGCGCGTCCCCCATCGCCACCGCCGTCGTGACCTGACCGGACGTCTTCGGCAGGTCGTCGAAGGCGAGGGACAGCGCCGACTCCGCGAACATCTTGGCCGTCTCGTCGTAGCCCGGGTCTCCGCCCGCGACCTCGGTGAAGACGCGCCGCCCGCCGCCCTCGCCCACGAACCGCACCGAGAACCAGCTCTTCGCGCGCCGCGAGGCACTCGGCCCGTCCCCGGGCTTGAGCCGGTCGGACAACCAGCGGCGCGTGGGTGGCAGTTGGGCCGCCGCGAAGACCGCGCCCACCGCGGCGACCCCGCCCACCGCGAACGGCAGCCGTTCGACGGCCGCGTAGTGGCGGTAGCGGAAGTCGGGCCCGTACCGCTCCAGTGCCCGCGCGGAACGCTGCACCACCTGAGCGTCGATCGTGGGCAGCGGCAGTGCCCATGCCCCGACCTCCTTGGCGAACCGCGGAGCGCTCACCGGTGCCTCCGCACGCCGCGCCATCAGCCGCGGCTCATGACGTTTGCGGTCCCGCGCCGCGGCGAGCATGTGCCGTCCGCGGGCGAACTGGTTGAGCGCCGAGGCGAAGGTTCCGCCCGAGAACATCGCCTGGGCGCGGACGAATCCGTCGACCCTGAGCGGTACGCCCTCGGGAAGCTGCCGCACGGTGAAGTACGCGCCCAGATCGTGCGGAATCGAGTCGAAGCCGCAGGCGTGCACCAGCCTCGCCCCCGTCTCCCGCGCGCGGGCGTCGTGCCGCACGTACATCAGGTCCACGAACTCGGGCTCGCCGGTGAGGTCCACGTAGTCGGTCCCGGCGTCCGCGCAGGCGGCGACCAGTTCCTCGCCGTAAGTGATGTACGGCCCCACCGTCGTGGCCACCACGCGCGCGTGGCGGGCGAGTTCGCGCAACGACTCGGGATCGGTCACATCGGCCAGAAGCACGCCGGGAGCGCCGGCCAGCCGCTCCCGCAGCTGCTCCAGCTTCTTTGCGCTGCGCCCCGCGATCGCCCAGCGCAGCCCCTCGGGCCCGTGCGCCGCGAGGTACTCCGCGGTGAGTTCCCCGACGAACCCCGTGGCTCCGAAAAGCACGATGTCGTACGCGCGGTCCGTCCCGTTCAGCCTGCTCATGACACCTTCCCCACTCTCGGCTGCGCTCTAGCGGGCGGTACCCCCACAGCGTGCGCGAAGCGCCGTTGTCGGTGGCTGAGGCTAGCGTGAGGTACGAGCAGGCGAACGACGAGGTCGGACGAAGAGGTCGGAGGAGCCGTGGCCGTGCCGAAGGACGCCCTGAAAAAGTGGGAGAAGGTGCGCGAGTTCGCCCTCGGCCTGCCCGGTGCCGCGGAGGAGTTCCCCTGGGGCGAGGCCGTCGCGAAGGTCAACAAGAAGGTGTTCGTCTTCCTCGGAGTCGACGACGGCAGGTATCCGCTGGGCGTCACCCTGAAGCTCAAGGACGGGTCCGCGCACGCTCATGCCCTCACCTCACCGGGCGCGGAGCCCGCCGGATACGGCCTCGGCAGGTCCGGCTGGGTGCGCATACCCCTGGCGGAGCGGGGCGCTCCGGCCGCGGAGCTGCTGTGCGACTGGGTCGAGGAGAGCTACCGGACGATCGCGCCGAAGAAGCTGATCGCCGAGCTGGACGAGCACTGACGCGCCCTGTTACGTCCCTCTTCGTTCCGGTCCGCACCAGGGAATTTAACTAAGCGCTTGCTCGTCAAGGGCTTGCCCGATGTGGAACACGTTCTTAACATCGCTGATGTCACATCAGTGGTGTCACAGTGCTGGGGGCTTGATGACAGTGGCAGGGACGCCAGGGCACGGCCCGCTCGTCGGGGTGCGCGTCGTCGAGCTGGCCGGCATCGGCCCGGGCCCGTTCGCCGCCATGCTCCTCGCCGACCTCGGCGCGGACGTCGTGCGCGTGGACCGGCCCGGCGGCGCCGGGCTGGCGATCAACCCGGAGTACGACATCACCAACCGCAACAAGCGGTCCGTGATCATCGACCTCAAGACCCAGGACGGCCAGGACCGCGTCCTCGACCTGGTCGAACGCGCCGACGTCCTCATCGAGGGCTACCGCCCCGGCGTCGCCGAGCGCCTCGGCGTGGGCCCCGAGACCTGCCATGTCCGCAACCCGAAACTCATCTACGGGCGGATGACCGGCTGGGGTCAGGAGGGTCCGCTCGCCCAGCGCGCCGGGCACGACATCGCGTACATCGCCCTCACCGGCACCCTCGGCATGATCGGCAGGCCGGACGAGCCGCCCACGGTCCCCGCGAACCTCGTCGGCGACTACGCGGGCGGCTCGCTCTACCTCGTCGTCGGGATCCTCGCCGCGCTCCACCACGCACGCGCGACCGGCGCGGGACAGGTCGTGGACGCGGCGATCGTCGACGGCGCCGCGCACCTGGCCGCGATGATCCACGGCATGCTCGCCGCCGGAGGCTGGCAGGACCGGCGAGGCGCCAACCTCCTGGACGGCGGCTGCCCCTACTACGGGACGTACGAGACGGCTGACGGCCAGTACATGGCGGTGGGCGCCCTGGAGCAGCAGTTCTACGACGAGTTCGTGGATCTCCTCGGCATCGAGGAAATGGCCTCCGCCCGCAGGGACCTGGCCCGCTGGGGCGAGCTGCGCGAAGCCGTCGCCGCCCGCTTCAAGACTCGTACGAGAGACGAGTGGACCGCGGTCTTCGAAGGCTCCGACGCGTGCGTGGCGCCGGTCCTGTCGCTGCGCGAGGCGCCCGCCCACCCGCATCTCGCGGCCCGCGGCACCTTCGTCGACCACGGCGGCATCACCCAGCCGGCCCCCGCGCCCCGCTTCTCCCTCTCCCACACCGCCGTCCGCAGCGGTCCCGCCCAACCGGGCGCGGACACCGCGGACGTGGCCCGCGACTGGGGCGTACCCGACCTGATGAAAGACGGCGATCCGATGAAGGACGGCGATTGATGGAGCTCTCCCTCACGCTCGACTACGCGGGCGACCCCCGCCAGGCTGCCGACGAGGTCGCGGCGCTGGAGTCCGCGGGCCTGGACGCCGTCTGGGTCGCCGAGGCCTACGGCTTCGACTCGCCCACGATCATGGGCTATCTGGCCGCCCGCACCGAGCGCATGAAGATCGGCGCCGCGATCCTCAATGTCTACTCGCGCACCCCCGCGCTGATCGCTCAGACGGCCGCCGGGCTCGACGCGATCTCCGGAGGGCGCGCCCTCATCGGGCTCGGCGCCTCCGGCCCGCAGGTCGTCGAGGGCTGGCACGGAAAGCCGTACGACAAGCCGCTCGGCCGCACCCGCGAGACCATCGAGCTGACGCGTCGCATCCTGCGCCGCGAGGTCATCGACCATCACGGCATCACCGACATGCCCCGCCCAGGCGGCCTCGGCAAGCCCCTGAAGATCCTCACCCATCCCGTACGCCCCGAAGTACCCCTGTACGTCGCCTCGCTGGGCCCCGCCAACGTCCGTATGACCGCCGAGGTCGCCAACGGCTGGCTGCCCACCCTGTTCCTCCCGGAGAAGGCCCACCAGGTGTGGGGCACCGCGCTGGCGGAAGGCGCCGCACGCAGGGACCCGGCCCTCGGCCCGCTGGGGACCGTCGCGGGCGGACTGCTCGCCATCGGAGAGGACGCGGCGGCCGTACGGGACCTCGCACGGCCCAGAATCGCCCTCTACGTGGGAGGCATGGGCGCGCCCGGAAAGAACTTCTACAACGACCTCGCGGTGGCGTACGGCTACGAGAAGGAAGCCCGGCTCATCCAGGATCTGTACCTCTCCGGGCGGAAGAAGGAGGCCGAGGCCGCCGTACCGGACGAGTTCTGCGAGCTGATGTCGCTGTGTGGACCAGAGAGCTACGTCCGCGAGCGTGTCGAGGCCTTCCGGGAGGCCGGAGTGACGATGCTCAACGTCATCCCCGTCGGGCCGGAACCGGCCAGGCTCATCGAAACCGTCAAGAACTGGCTCTAGGAAGGCGTTTCCCGCATGAACTCCAGGAGGGCGTTTCCCGCATGAAGCGGCAGATCTTCACCGCCGAGCACGACGCGTTCCGCGAGACCGTGCGCACCTTCCTCGCCAAGGAGGTGCTGCCCCACTACGAGCAGTGGGAGAAGGACGGCATCGTCTCGCGCGACGCCTGGCGGGCGGCCGGGAAGCAGGGCCTGCTCGGGCTCGCCGTTCCCGAGGAGTACGGAGGCGGCGGCAACCCCGACTTCCGTTACAGCGCCGTCCTCGCCGAGGAGTTCACGCGCGCCGGCGCGCCAGGGCTCGCCCTCGGGCTGCACAACGACATCATCGGGCCGTATCTGACGGACCTGTCCACCGAGGAGCAGAAGCGGCGCTGGCTGCCCGGCTTCTGCGACGGTTCGCTGATCACGGCGATCGCGATGACCGAACCCGGCGCCGGGTCCGACCTCCAGGGCATCAAGACGCATGCCGAGGACAAGGGCGACCACTGGCTGCTCAACGGCTCCAAGACCTTCATCTCCAACGGAATCCTGGCCGACCTGGTGATCGTGGTCGCGAAGACGACGCCCGAGGGCGGCGCTCACGGACTCTCGCTGCTTGTCGTCGAACGCGGCGCCGAGGGCTTCGAGCGCGGCCGCAACCTCGAC
Source organism: Streptomyces albiflavescens (assembly GCF_014645835.1). Lineage (GTDB taxonomy): Bacteria > Actinomycetota > Actinomycetes > Streptomycetales > Streptomycetaceae > Streptomyces > Streptomyces albiflavescens. The sequence continues at coordinate 554,125 of NZ_BMMM01000003.1, read as the reverse complement.
AAGATCGGCCAGAAGTCCCAGGACACGGCCGAGCTGTTCTTCAACGACGTGCGCGTCCCCAAGGAGAACCTGCTCGGCGAGCCGAACGGCGCCTTCGTCCATCTGATGACGAACCTCGCGCAGGAGCGCATGGGCATCGCCGTTGCCGGCATCGCGGCCGCCGAGTACCTGCTGGAGATCACCACCGCATACGTCAAGGAGCGCGAGGCCTTCGGGCGGCCGCTCTCCAAGCTCCAGCACATCCGCTTCGAGATAGCCGAGATGGCCACCGAGTGCGCCGTCACCCGGACGTTCCTCGACCGCTGCATCGTCGATCACTCGAACGGGGAACTCGACGCGGTGCACGCCTCGATGGCCAAGTGGTGGGCCACCGAACTGCAGAAGCGGGTCGCGGACCGCTGCCTCCAACTGCACGGCGGCTACGGCTACATGACGGAGTACCGCGTCGCCAGGGCCTTCACCGACGGACGTATCCAGACCATCTACGGCGGGACCACCGAGATCATGAAGGAGATCATCGGCCGTTCCCTGCTCGGCTGACCCTCACAGCCCAGCTCCGCCCTCCCGGCTCTCTTGAAAGGCTTACCAGTGAGCACCGAAGCGTACGTGTACGACGCGATCCGCACCCCGCGCGGCCGCGGCAAGGCGAACGGCGCCCTGCACGGCACCAAGCCCATCGACCTGGTCGTCGGGCTCATCCACGAGGTCCAGCGCCGCTTCCCGGGCCTCGACCCGGCCGCGATCGACGACATCGTCCTCGGCGTCGTGGGCCCGGTCGGCGACCAGGGCTCCGACATCGCCCGTATCGCCGCTGTCGCCGCCGGACTGCCCGACACGGTCGCCGGCGTCCAGGAGAACCGCTTCTGTGCCTCCGGTCTGGAAGCGGTCAACATGGCGGCGATGAAGGTCCGTTCGGGCTGGGAGGACCTCGTCCTCGCGGGCGGCGTCGAGTCGATGTCGCGCGTGCCGATGGCCTCGGACGGCGGCGCCTGGTTCGCCGACCCGATGACGAACATGGCCACCAACTTCGTGCCGCAGGGCATCGGCGCCGACCTCATCGCCACCATCGAGGGCTTCTCGCGGCGGGATGTCGACGAGTACGCGGCCCTGTCCCAGGAGCGCGCTGCCGCCGCCTGGAAGGACGGACGCTTCGACAAGTCCGTCGTCCCGGTCAGGGACCGCAGCGGGCTCGTCGTCCTCGACCACGACGAGCACCTGCGCCCCGGCACCACCGCCGACTCGCTCGCCAAGCTGAAGCCGTCGTTCGCCGACATCGGCGAACTGGGCGGATTCGACGCCGTGGCGCTGCAGAAGTACCACTGGGTCGAGGAGATCGACCACGTCCACCACGCGGGCAACTCCTCCGGCATCGTCGACGGCGCCTCCCTCGTCGCCATCGGCTCGAAGGAGGTCGGCGAGCGCCACGGACTCACCCCCCGTGCGCGGATCGTCTCCGCGGCCGTCTCCGGCTCCGAGCCCACCATCATGCTCACCGGGCCCGCGCCCGCGACCCGCAAGGCGCTCGCCAAGGCCGGGCTGACCATCGACGACATCGACCTCGTGGAGATCAACGAGGCCTTCGCCGCGGTCGTCCTGCGGTACGCGCGGGACATGGGCCTGTCCCTGGACAAGGTCAACGTCAACGGCGGGGCGATCGCGCTCGGCCACCCGCTCGGCGCGACCGGCGCGATGATCCTCGGCACCCTCGTCGACGAGCTGGAGCGCCAGGACAAGCGCTACGGCCTCGCCACGCTGTGCGTGGGCGGCGGCATGGGCATCGCCACGATCGTCGAGCGTGTCTGACCTTTCCCAACGGATACACGGATCAACGGAGCACCCCTGATGAGCACTGAGTCCACCACCATCCGCTGGGAACAGGACGAGACCGGCGTCGTCACCCTCGTCCTCGACGACCCCAACCAGTCCGCCAACACCATGAACCAGGCCTTCAAGGACTCGATCGCGGCGATCGCCGAGCGCGCCGAGGCCGAGAAGGACTCCATCCGCGGCATCATCTACACCTCCGCGAAGAAGACCTTCTTCGCCGGCGGTGACCTCAAGGACATGATCCAGGCCGGGCCGGAGGACGCCCAGCAGGCCTTCGACACCGGTACGGCCATCAAGTCCTCCCTGCGCCGCATCGAGACCCTGGGCAAGCCGGTCGTCGCCGCCATCAACGGCGCGGCCCTCGGCGGCGGTTACGAGATCGCCCTCGCCTCCCACCACCGCATCGCCCTCGACGCGCCCGGCTCCAAGATCGGCCTGCCCGAGGTCACCCTCGGTCTGCTGCCCGCCGGCGGCGGCGTCACCCGCACCGTCCGACTGATGGGCATCACGGACGCCCTGCTGAAGGTGCTGCTCCAGGGCACCCAGTACTCCCCGAAGCGGGCCCTGGAGAACGGCCTCGTGCACGACTTGGCGGCGACCCCCGAGGAGATGCTCGCCAAAGCGCGCGCCTTCATCGACGCCAACCCCGAGTCGCAGCAGCCCTGGGACAAGCCGGGCTACAAGATCCCGGGCGGTACGCCGTCGAACCCGAAGTTCGCCGCCAATCTGCCCGCCTTCCCGGCCAACCTGAGGAAGCAGCTGAACGGCGCCCCCTACCCGGCCCCGCGCAACATCATGGCGGCCGCCGTGGAGGGCTCGCAGGTCGACTTCGAGACCGCGCTGACCATCGAGGCGCGCTACTTCACCGAGCTCGTCACCGGGCAGACCTCGAAGAACATGATCCAGGCGTTCTTCTTCGATCTCCAGGCGGTCAACTCCGGCGCCAACCGGCCCAAGGGCATCGAGCCGCGCGAGGTCCGCAAGGTCGCCGTCCTCGGCGCCGGGATGATGGGCGCGGGCATCGCCTACTCGTGCGCCCGCGCCGGCATCGACGTCGTCCTCAAGGACGTGTCCGCGGAGGCGGCGGCCAAGGGCAAGGCCTACTCCGAGAAGCTCTGCGCGAAGGCGGTCTCCCGGGGGCGTACCAGCCAGGACAAGGCCGACGCGCTCCTGGCCCGCATCACGCCCACCTCCGACCCGAACGACCTGGCCGGCTGCGACGCCGTCATCGAGGCCGTCTTCGAGGACACCGCGCTCAAGCACAAGGTGTTCCAGGAGATCCAGAACATCGTCGAGCCGGACGCGCTGCTGTGCTCCAACACCTCGACCCTGCCGATCACCGTGCTCGCCGAGGGCGTGGATCGCCAGGACGACTTCATCGGGCTGCACTTCTTCTCGCCCGTCGACAAGATGCCGCTCGTCGAGATCATCAAGGGCGAGCGCACCGGCGACGAGGCACTGGCGCGCGCCTTCGACCTGGTACGGCAGATCAAGAAGACCCCGATCGTCGTCAATGACTCGCGCGGCTTCTTCACCTCGCGCGTCATCGGCCACTTCATCAACGAGGGCGTCGCGATGGTCGGCGAGGGCATCGAGCCCGCGTCCGTCGAGCAGGCCGCAGCCCAGGCCGGCTACCCGGCCAAGGTCCTCTCTCTCATGGACGAGCTCACGCTCACCCTGCCGCGCAAGATCCGTAAGGAGTCGAAGCAGGCCGTCGAGGAGGCGGGCGGCACCTGGCAGACGCACCCGGCCGAGGCGGTCATCGACCGCATGGTCGACGCGTTCGGCCGCACCGGGCGCAGCGGCGGCGCGGGCTTCTACGAGTACGGGGAGGACGGCAAGCGCGGCAAGCTGTGGCCGGGGCTGCGCGAGCACTTCACCAAGCCGGGCCACGAGATCCCGTTCAGGGACATGCAGGAACGCATGCTCTTCTCCGAGGCGCTGGACACCGTCCGGCTCCTGGAGGAAGGCGTGCTGACCTCCGTCGCCGACGCCAACATCGGATCCATCTTCGGGATCGGCTTCCCCGGCTGGACCGGTGGCGTACTGCAGTACATCAACGGGTACGACGGCGGGCTGCCCGGATTCGTGGCACGCGCGCGTGAACTCGCCGAGCGCTACGGGGAGCGGTTCACCCCGCCCGCGCTGCTCGTCGAGAAGGCGGAGAAGGGCGAGCGGTTCAGCGACAAGTAACGACAGGACCGGCAGAGCCTCGGCGGCGCCTGCCGTATCGCTGAGTGGTATGTGGGGCTTGCTCCTCTGGGGCGGGGACCGGACGCTGACCGGCGAACCGGTACTCGCCCCCACCGAGGAGCTCCCATGGGTCGCCGCCCCGCCCTCGCCCTGCTGGACATCCTGCGCGGCGAGGGCGTGGACCGCGTCTTCGGCAACCCCGGCACCACCGAACTGCCTTTCCTGGCCGCCCTCGCGGAAACCGAGGACGCGCCCGAGTACGTCCTCGGCATCCACGAGGGCGCCGTCGTCTCCATGGCCGACGGATACGCCCGCGCCACCGGGCGGCCCGCCTTCGTCAGCCTGCCCATCGCGGCCGGGCTCGCCAACGGACTCATCGGCCTGCTCAACGCCCGCCGCTCACGCACCCTGCTGGTGGTGATGGCGGGCCAGCAGGACCGCCGCCACCTCCAGCAGGACCCCATGCTGTCGGGCGACCTCATCGGGCTCGCCCGTCCGGCGGCCAAGGCGGCGCTGGACCTCCAGCACGCCCGTGACCTTCCGCTCGCCGTGCGCCGCGCCTTCGCCCTCGCCGTACGGCCGCCCGCGGGACCGGTTGGTGCGCACGGCCACCGCCGAGCGGACCGTCGGCGCGGCCGGAGGCTTCGACACGTCCGCGCCCAGCAGGCCGTCCCCAGGACGCAGGAGCCGTCCGATCTCGTCTCCACGCTCCTCCACGTGGTCGACGAGGGCAGCGGCTTTCTGACCGGCCAGACCCTCAATGTGGCGGGCGGATCCGCCTACTTGTGAGGGTTTTCTGTACGTACGCCGGTGACGCAACCGGAAGCGCCCCGCCCACGTCCTAGGTTCCCGTAGATCATGATCACGCCAACGGAGGGGCCGTACGTGCGGTGCACCACCAAGCGAGTGCTGCGAGGAGCCGGAGTCGGCGTTCTCGTCCTGTCGCTCGCGCTCACGGGATGCCAGGGCAAGAAGCACAAGAAGAAGAGCCGGGGGTACTCGTCCACCTCCCGCAGTCGCACCGGCGGCGGTTCGACGGCAGGCGGGTCGCTGACCGGAGCCCAGCAGGCGCAGTCCGTGCTGCCGCCCGCCGACAGCATGCCCACCGCCCTGCGCACGGTCACCGAGGCGCTCTCCAGCCGCGCCAAGGCACCCACGAACTGCAAGGAGCCGTCCTCGAAGTGCAGGAACGCCGTGGCGCACGGTGATGTCGGCTACAGCGGCTCCGGCGCCGGCGACGGCGCCCGCTTCGAGGTCATCGTGTACAGCAACGCGAAGGCCGCCTCGAAGGCCTTCAAGGCCTGGGACCGCTACGCCCGCAACCGCACCAGCGCGCTCCAGGTGCTCGGCACCCCGACCTACGACGCCGGAAGCGTCACCTTCCAGTACAAGTCCGTCGCCAAGGAGCACACCCAGGAGACGGTGATCCTCCAGGGGAAGTACATCGGCACCCTGGAGCACCGTGCCGACACCAACTCGGCGCGGTCGGGGGCCTCCGGCACACTGACCGGCCTCGCCCGGATGTACGCCGAGCGGCTGCGTCAGCTCGCGGACGGCGACACACCCACCGCGTCCGCGGCGGGGCTGAAGGTCTCGTAGCGGAGGGGGAGTGGCTCAGGACTCCTTGAGCCACTCCCGCACTTCCTCCTTGAGGGAGCGCTGGAAAGCGGTCAGCAGCGCCTGCACCACCAGCGGCTGCATATGCGCCGAGAGCGACTTCACCGCCGCCACGGACTCCCCCTCGCCCACCGCCTCCCGCAGCAGCGTGGACAGCTCGTGGGCGGCCGCACGCGAGTGCTCAAGGAGGACCGTGCGCGCCGCGAGGATCGACTCCTGGGCGAGCGGTACGTCGAGCAGCTGTACGCCGAGCCGCAGCAGCCCGGGGTCCACGCGGAAGGAGTCCGCGGTCCGCTCGATGACGCTCATCGCGGCGAGCCGGTCCAGGTCCCCGTCGTCGAGGGAGCGCCCGGCCCGCCGCTCCAGCTCCTCCCGCGTCACGTCCTCCGCGGCGTCGGGCGCCCAGGAGGCCACCACGGCCCGGTGGATGGCGAGGTCATGAGCGCTCAGGCCGGGCGGCAGCTGCGTCAGATAGCGCTCGATCGCCGCCAGCGTCATGCCCTGGTGCTGCAACTCCTCGATGAGCGCGAGCCGGGCCACGTGCTCCTGGCTGTAGTGGCCCACCCTCCGGGGACCGATCACGGGCGGCGGCAGCAGGCCCTTGGCGCTGTAGAAGCGGACCGTACGGACCGTCATGCCCGCCCGCGCGGCCAGCTCGTCGACCGTGAGCGTCGGCTCTTCGGTGTCCGTCGTCATGGCAGGTCCTGTCTCTCCGGGCTGCGCAGTGATCAGGTGCAGCGGTCGATCCGGTGCAACAGTATTGCTGTCTCACCAGTGTTGTGAAAGCGTCCGGAGCGCTGCGCACCGAGCCGACGGCGCCAGGAGGCGGTCATGACCACGATCCTGCGACTCCCCGGAGAACCGGACGAACTCACGCTCCCCGCCCTGCTGCTGCGCAATGCCGAGGACCATGGAGATCTGCCGGCACTGTCCTGGCGCACGGAGGACGGCTGGGCCACGCTCACCTGGCGCGAGGTGCGCCGTGAGGCCGCCGTCCTCGCCGCCGGATTCTCGGCCCTCGGCGTCGAGCGCGGCGACCACGTCCTCATGATGATGAGCAACCGTCCCGAGCACTGGCTGAGCGACCTGGCGCTGACACATCTGGGTGCCGTCCCGGTGAGCGTCTACGGCACCGCGGCCCCCGGACAGGTCGCGCACATCGCCCGGCACAGCCGCGCCCGCCTCGCGATCATCGAGGGGACACGTGAACTGGCGTGCTGGGAACCGCTGTTGGAGGACTCCGGCACGCCACTGGAGCGGCTGGTCGTCGCCGAGGCGGCGGAGGCGGGACCCCATCGGACGTACGACTCACTCAAGGGGCGGGAGGGTGGCGGCAGGGGGCGGAAGAGCGCCGACGAGGGCCAGGAGGGCGCCGACATCGGGCGGCAGGGCGCCGACGAGGGCCAGGAGGGCGCCGACATCGGGCGGCAGGGCGCCGACGAGGGCCAAGAGGGCGCCGACATCGGGCGGCAGGGCGCCGACGAGGGCCAAGAGGGCGCCGACATCGGGCGGCAGGGCGCCGACGAGGGCCAGGAGAGCGCCGACAAGGCCTGGTCCGAGACGCGCTCCACCGACTCCCTCACCGTCGTCTATACCTCGGGTACCACCGGCGACCCCAAGGGCGTACACATCACCCACCGCAAGGTCGTCCTCAACGCGCTCGCGCTCGACCGCCTCATCGAACTCCCCGAGCACGTCGAGCACCTCTGCTACCTCCCCTTCGCGCACATCGCCGAGCGCATGCTCGGCATCTATCTGCCCGTGTTCCGCGCCTCGCACGTGTACCTGTGCGCGGACCCCACTCAGGTGGCCGCCGTCGCGCGGGAGCTGCACCCCGCGCAGTTCTTCGGGGTCCCGCGCGTGTGGGAGAAGCTCGCCTCCGCCGTACGGGCCGCACTGGCCGGGCTACCGGACGAGCGGCGCCGGGCCGTGGAGGCCGCCCGGGAGACGGCACGCGCGCACGTGGCCCGTCTCGAACGGGGCGAGGAGCCGTCCGCCGAGCTGGAGCAGGCGTACCGCGTGGCGAAGGAACAGGTACTCGACCCGATCCTCGCCCCGGCCGGATTCGACCGACTGGTGTGGACGGCGAGCGCCTCGGCTCCGATGCCGCCGGACGTGGTGGACTTCTGGGCGGGCTTCGGCTTCGCGATCATGGACGCCTGGGGGCTGACGGAGACGATCGGGGTCGCCACCACCAACACTCCCGCCGCCTTCCGGCTCGGCTCGGTGGGCAAGCCGCTGGACGGCCTGGAACTGCGCGTCGCCGAGGACGGCGAGATCTTCGTACGGGGCGCGACCGTCTTCGACGGCTATCTGCGCGCGGACGGCTCGGTCGAGGACGCCCGGGACGCCGACGGCTGGTTCGCCACCGGCGACATCGGGCGGATCGACGAGGACGGCTTCCTGTGGCTCACCGACCGCAAGAAGGAAATGATCGTGACCTCGACGGGCAAGAACGTCTCGCCCGCGCTCGTCGAGAACGCGCTCAAGGAGCATCCCTTAGTCGACCAGGCCTATGTGCACGGTGACGGGCGCTCGTACCTGGTGGCCCTGCTCGTCCCGGACCCGTCGGCGGGGACCGACCCGGCAGTGCTGCGGGACGGCATCGCCCGCGCGGTGGAGCAGGCGAACGCGCGGCTGAGCCGCCCGGAGCAGATCAAGCGCTACCGGGTGCTCGACCGCGAGTGGAGCCCGGAGACGGGCGAGCTCACGCCCTCGCTCAAGCTGCGTCGTCGGGCGATCCGGGAGCGCTACGGGCACATGATCGAGGAGCTGTACGCCCCTTGAGTCAAGGAGCGGTACAGCTCCTGGTCGGTGGCTTTGCACCTCTCGGTCACGTTGTGTACGCCCCTGGTCGCCTTGTGAGAAGCACCGCTATGTGACCTGCACTACCGCATAAGGGGTGATCTGTGGGGGAAAGTGGCGTTTTGGTCTGTGCCGCGTCAGGGCGACACGGGCCGAGACGCATCCGGACACCCGCGTACGCAGTGCGGCGGGCGCACCAGAGAGTAGATCCACCCGTGAGCAAGGACGCCGTAGACACGGCCAAGGCCGCATCCCGCGCCGATGCGACCCGCACGCCCGCGGACGCGGGCGACGCCGGTTACAGCAAGGACCTCAAGGCCCGCCACGTCAACATGATCGCGATCGGCGGCGCGATCGGCACCGGACTCTTCCTCGGAGCCGGCGGCCGCCTCCACAACGCGGGCCCCGCACTGGCGATCGCCTACCTTGTCTGCGGAATCTTCGCCTTCTTCGTCGTACGGGCCCTCGGCGAGCTGGTCCTCTACCGGCCCTCCTCCGGGTCCTTCGTGTCGTACGCGCGCGAGTTCCTCGGCGAGAAGGGCGCGTACGTCGCCGGGTGGATGTACTTCCTCAACTGGTCGACGACGGGAATCGCGGACATCACCGCGATCGCGCTCTACACGCACTACTGGAGCCTGTTCACCGACATCCCGCAGTGGACGCTGGCCCTGATCGCCCTCGCGGTGGTCCTGGCCGTGAACCTGATCTCCGTGAAGATCTTCGGCGAGATGGAATTCTGGTTCGCGATCATCAAGGTCGCCACCCTCGTCGGCTTCATGCTGATCGGCATCTTCCTGCTCGCCACGCAGCACGAGGTCGGCGGGACCACGCCCGGCCTGAGCGTCATCACGGACCACGGCGGGATCCTTCCGCACGGCATGATGCCGGTCGTCCTGGTCATGCAGGGCGTGATCTTCGCGTACGCCGCCCTGGAGCTGGTCGGTGTCGCCGCGGGCGAGACCGCCGAGCCGGAGAAGGTCGTCCCGCGCGCGGTGAACTCGATCATGTGGCGTGTCGGTCTGTTCTACGTCGGCTCGGTGGTCCTGCTGGCCCTGCTCCTGCCCGGCTCGGTCTACTCGGCCGACCAGAGCCCCTTCGTCACGGTCCTCTCCAAGATCGGCGTCCCGGCGGCCGGTGACGTCATGAACCTGGTCGTGCTGACGGCCGCCATGTCGTCGCTGAACTCCGGCCTGTACTCCACCGGCCGCATCCTGCGCTCCATGGCCATGGCGGGTTCGGCCCCCAAGTTCACCGCCAGGATGAACCGCAGCCAGGTCCCGTACGGCGGCATCCTGCTCACCTGCGCGGTGTGCGTGCTCGGCGTCGGCCTCAATTACCTCATGCCGAGCCAGGCCTTCGAGATCGTCCTGAACGTGGCGTCCCTCGGGATCATCAGCACCTGGGTGATCATCATGATCTGCCACCTGGTGTTCGTCCGCCGCGCCAAGGAAGGGCTGGTGACGCGTCCGTCGTTCCGCCTCCCGGGCAGCCCGGTCACCGAGATCGTCACCATCGCCTTCCTGCTCGCCGTGCTCGGCCTGATGTGGAACGACCCCGAGGTCGGCCGCAAGACGCTGCTCCTCATCCCGGTGATCGCGGCCCTGCTGGTCGGCGGTTGGTTCGCGCTGCGCCGCCGGATCTCGAAGGCGGCGGACCAGGAGCTGGGAGAGCTCACGAAGTAGCAGGTCACGGGCCACTGTCAGTGGCAGCGCCTACGGTGGCGTCATGTCGGAGATCACGTATGTCCGGGGTGACGCCACCGTTCCGTCGGTCAAGGGCGTCAAGGTGATCGCCCATGTCTGCAACGACATCGGGGGATGGGGGAAGGGCTTCGTACGCGCGGTCTCCCGCCGCTGGCCGGAGCCGGAGAAGGCCTACCGCGCCTGGCACCGGGACCGCGCGCACAATGACTTCGGCCTGGGCGCGGCCCAGTTCGTCCAGGTCGAGCGTTACCTGTGGGTGGCGAACCTGGTGGGGCAGCGGGGCATACGGACGGGCAGCAAGGGCGTCCCCGTGCGCTACGAGGCGATCGATACGGCCCTCGCCCGCCTTGCCGACAAGGCGCTGGAACTGGGCGCCTCCGTCCACATGCCCCGGATAGGCTGCGGTCTGGCCGGCGGCACGTGGTCCCGCGTCGAACCGCTGATCAGCGAGCGGCTCGTGCGGCGGGGGATCGCGGTCACGGTCTACGACCATGGGGAGGGTCAGAGTTGAGCCGTGACACCGACGTCCTCGTGCTCGGCGGGGCGGGCGTGGACACCATCGTGTACGTGCCGGAGCTGCCGCTGCCGTACGCCGACAGCTACATGATCGAGCCAGGAATCCGCACCCGCGCCGGGCAGACCGGCGACTTCGTCGCCCTCGGGCTGAACGCTCTCGGCCTGCGGACCCACCACATCGACATGCTCGGCGACGACCCCGAGGGCGAACTGGTCCGCGCCCTGCACCGTGAGAAGGGCATCGCGCTCACCGCCGTCCCGCAGCCTGCCGGCACCAAGCGCGCGGTCAACCTCGTCAGCCCCGACGGCAGGCGGCTGTCCCTGTACGACACGAGCCGCGCACACGCCGACGACCGGTTGCCGGAGCCGGTGGTCCGGAAGCTGGCCGAGTCGAGCCGCCATGCCCACGTGTCCATCACCCACCCGTGCGCCTTCGCCCTGCCCGTGCTGCGCGAGGCCGGGGTGACCCTCTCGACCGACCTGCACAACTGGGACGGCGAGAACGTGTACCACGAACCGTTCGCTCTCGCGGCGGACGTGGTCTTCCTGTCCACGGCCGCCTTGACCGACCCGGAGCGGACCATGCGCGGCATCGTCGAGCGCGGCCTGGCCGAGGTGGTCGTCGCCACGGCCGGGGCCGACGGCGCGTTCCTGCTGACCGACGGCGCGCTGACCCACATACCGGCCGTCACACCTCCCGCACCGGTGGTCGACTCCAACGGCGCGGGCGATGCCTTCGCCGCGGCCTTCCTCTTCGGGTGGCTGAACGGCGAGCCGCCGCGACGCTGCGCCCAGTACGGCGCGGTGGCCGGGGCGTATGCGTGCACGGTTCCGTCCACGGAGACCGCCGCCCTGCACCGCGACGAACTCCTGACGCGGGCGGCCGCCTCGGAGGCGGCGACGGCGAACCAGCCGCGCGGCGGTATCACCGACAGGCCGCACGGTACGCCTCGCCCGGTGGCGTAGTGGCTGCCCTGCGGCCCGAGTCAAGTGCCCCGGGCCGCACGGCAGTTGTCCCGCGGGTCAGCCCGCGTGAAGGTCGTTGGTCGCCGCGATCCGCTTCCACGACTTCGGCTGCGCGGGAGCCGCCGAAGCCTTCGCGATCGACACGGTCCGTGCCGCCGGAGCGGCCGGCTTCGTCGGCTGGAACAGCCAGGTGTCGAAGAGTGCGGCAAGCGGCTTGCCGGACACCTGCTCGGCATACTTCTGGAAGTCGCCGACCGACGCGTTCCCGTACGCGTGATCCTTGGGCCACCCCTTCAGGATGGCGAAGAACGCGTCGTCCCCGACCTCGTTGCGCAGCGCCTGGACCGCCAGCGCCCCCCGGTCGTACACCGCGATGTCGAACTGGTTGTCAGGACCGGGGTCGCCGGGCTTGACCGTCCAGAAGGCGTCGTCGGCCGGGTGGGACGCGTACACGTAGTCCGCGAGCTCCTGTGCCGTGCCCTCGCCCTCGTGCTCCGACCACAGCCACTGCGCGTAGCGGGCGAAGCCTTCATTGATCCAGATGTCCTTCCAGCCCTTCAACGACACGTCGTCCCCGTACCACTGATGCGCCAACTCATGCACGACGACAGAGGTGTTGGAACCGTTCGCGAACTGCTTGGGGCTGTAGTACACGCGGGTCTGCGTCTCCAGCGCGTACCCGGTGGTGGTGTTGGGGACGTAGCCGCCGGCGGAGCTGAAGGGATACGGCCCGAAGTAGCCGCTCAGCCAGTCGACGAGCTCCCCGGTCCGCTCCACGCTGGCGCGTGCCGCGCCGTCGTTGTCGCCGAGGTCCTTGCTGTAGGCGTTGACGACCGGGACGCCGCCCTCCGACGTGCCGGTCGTGATGTCGAACCTGCCGACCGCGAGTGTGGTCAGATACGTGGCCTGCGGCTTGTTGGACCGCCAGTTGTAGCGGGTCCAGCCGAGCCGCGAACTCGTCGACTGGAGCGTGCCGTTGGAGATCGCCTGCGTACCGTCGGGGACGGCCACCGACACGTCGTACGTGGCCTTGTCGAGCGGATGGTCATTGCTCGGGTACCACCACCACGCGGCCTCGGGCTCGTCCGCCGCGACCGCCCCGTCGGGAGTGCGGTGCCAGGTCGAGAAGCCGTACGCGCTCTTCGTCGACGGCACTCCGCTGTAGCGGACGACGACGGTGATCGGTGTGCCCTTGGGCAGCGGCTTCGCCGGGGTGATCTCCAGCTCGTGCCGGCCGGAGGTTGCGAAGGACGCCTTCGCGCCGTTGACCCGTACCTCGCTCACATCGAGCAGGAAGTCCAGATCGAACCGCGACAGATCCTGCGTGGTCGTGGCCAGGAGGGTCGCCGTGCCCTCCAACTCGTCCGTCTGCGGCTGGTACTTGAGCCGCAGGTCGTAGTGCGAGACGTCGTATCCGCCGTTGCCGTAGGCCGGGTAGTAGGGGTCGCCGATGCCCGGCGCCCCGGGAGAGTAACTGGCCGCCGATGCCGGGATCGCCAGCAGCAGGGAGGCCGCGAGCGCGCCCGGGGCGATGAGTCTGCGGTGCACGTCAAGCTCCAAGTCGTAGGGGCATGAAGTCTGTCCGGAGCCTATTCAGTCCCTGTGGCCCCGGTCATGTCCATGGCCGCCCCTGTCACACGATCGCCATTCGGCCGACATGAGCGATCGCGCCGCACGGACCTTTCACATCCGACCGCGGCCCTTGCGCCCCGCGTGCCTTTCGGACCGTCACCGGCCCCCTTTTGCACACGAGTTGACCGGGGTACGTTCCGCGCATGCCGATACCAGCGCGCCGCATGCGCTTCACGACCTGGAGATCGCTCGCGACGGCGGCCACGGCCGCCCTGATGGCCGCCTTCCTCGCCCCCGCCGCTGCACACAGCGCCCCACGGGAGAGCACCCCGGTCTATTCGTACGAGAACGCGATCCGTGAATCCGTCTGGGTGGACACCGGCCTCGACGGCGACAGCGACGGAAGGACCGACCGCGTCGCCGTCGACATCGTCCGGCCCCGCGAACTCGCCCGGCAGGGCCGCAAGATACCCGTGATCATGGACGCCAGTCCGTACTACTCCTGCTGCGGACGCGGCAACGAGAGCCAGAAGAAGACGTACGACGCGAACGGCAACGTCGTCCAGATGCCGCTGTTCTACGACAACTACTTCGTGCCGCGCGGCTACGCCTTCGTCGGCGTAGACCTGGCCGGCACCAACCGCTCCGACGGCTGCGTGGACGTCGGCGGCCGCTCCGACATCCAGTCCGCGAAGGCCGTGATCGACTGGCTCAACGGACGCGCTCGCGGCTACACCACCCGCACCGGCACCGCCACGGCCAAGGCCACCTGGACCAACGGCAGGACCGGCATGATCGGCAAGAGTTGGGACGGCACCATCGCCAACGGTGTGGCCGCCACCGGCGTCAAGGGCCTCAAGACCATCGTGCCCATCAGCGCCATCTCCTCCTGGTACGACTACTACTTCGCCAAGGGCGCCCCGCTCTACGACTCCGGCCCCGACTGGCTCTCCAACTACGTCGACAGCCCCGACGCCCGCACCAAGTGCGCCGCGGTCCAGCAGAAGCTCGTCGACCAGGCGCCGCGCACCGGCGACTGGACCGACCTGTGGACCGAGCGCGACTACGTGAAGGACGCGAGCAAGGTCAAGGCCAGTGTCTTCCTGATCCACGGCATGCAGGACCTCAACGTCCGCACCAAGCACTTCGGCCAGTGGTGGAACGCACTGGCCAAGAACGGCGTCGAGCGCAAGATCTGGCTCTCCCAGACCGGACACGTCGACCCCTTCGACTTCCGCCGCGCCACCTGGGTCGACACCCTGCACCGCTGGTTCGACCACGAACTCCTCGGCTACGACAACGGCATCGACGACGAGCCCATGGCCGACATCGAGCGCCACCCCGACCAGTGGGTCACCTCCAGCGTCTGGCCGCCCCGCGCCACCGAGACGACGACCCTCCGGCCGGGCAGGGGCACCCAGGCGGGCGTCGGCACCCTCGGCCTGCGGACGAACGCCGGAACCGAGACGTTCACCGACAACCCGGCGCTGAGCGAGACCGACTGGGCCGCGCACATCGACCGGTCGACCCCCGACAAGGCGGGCTTCGTCAGCAAGCCGCTCACGCACGACCTCCGCCTGTCCGGCTCGTCCAAGGTGACCGTCACCGCCACCCCGACGACCTCGACGGCCCATCTCTCCGCCGTGCTCGTCGACCTGGGCCCGGACACCATCCGCGACTACAACGCGGCCGGCGAGGGCATCACCACGCTCAGCGACCGCACCTGCTGGGGCGCGAGCACGACCGGCGACAGCCCCTGCTTCAAGGCGACGCAGGCGAACAAGGCCGACGTCGACTACACGGTCTTCAGCCGCGGCTGGGCCGACCTCGGCAACTACGCCTCCGACCTCAAGGGCGTCCCGCTCACCCCGGGCAAGGCGTACACCATCACGCTCGACCTGGCGGCCACCGACCATGTCGTCCCCAAGGGCCACCGGCTCGCGCTGATCGTCGCGGGCACCGACAAGGACCTCATCGACCCGCCGTCCAGCACGCCGACCCTGACGCTCGACCTGTCCCGTACGTCGGCCCGCGTCCCGCTGGTCGGCGGTGCCGACGCCTTCACCAGGGCGACGGCAGGTTCCGCGACGACGACGAGCGCGGCCGTCCTCGACGGCGTACAGGAGCCGCGCGCCGCCCGTCGAGTCCCGGGGGAGACCCGTTGATCCACGTAAACATCCGCGCCCTGGCCGTGGCGGTCACCGCCACGGCCCTGGCCGCGCCCCTGCTGACGGCACCCGCGTACGCGACGGAGACCCCGCCGCGTACCGGGTTCGAGCAGACCGACGGCGCGCGCTGGACCAGCCAACCGGAGGAGCAGGACTTCCTGGCCGCCGTCGACAGGACGAGCGACCGCATGGCCGTGTCCAGGATCGGTACCACGAAGCAGGGCCGCCCGCTCCAGCTCGTCCGGATCGGCACCCGTCGCACAGCCACCACTGTGCTCCTCGTGTGCAGCCAGCACGGCGACGAGCCGTCCGGGCGCGAGGCCTGCCTCACGACGATCCGCGACCTGGCCTACGCGAAGGACGAGCGCACCCGGCGATTCCTGCGCAGCACCAGCGTGCTCGTCGTCCCCACCGCCAACCCCGACGGCCGCGCCGCGGACACCCGCGGGAACAGCGACGGTGTCGACATCAACCGCGACCACCTCGCCCTCAAGACGGCCGAGGCCCGCGCCATGGCGGCCGTCCTGCGCGACCACAGGCCCGATGTCGTCTACGACCTGCACGAGTACGGGGCCACGCCCAAGTACTACGACAAGGATCTCTTCGATCTCTGGCCGCGCAACCTCAACACGGACGCGGCCGTGCACGACGAGGCGCAGACCCTGTCGCGGGACTACGTACGGCCCGCCGCCCAGGAGGGGGGGTACTCGACAGGCACGTACGGCATCTGGACGGACCCTGTGACCGGCGACCCGATCAAACAGACCGCCGGTGACGGGCAGGAGCGCATCCTGCGGAACATGTCGGGAGTGAAGCACTCCGTCGGCCTGCTCATCGAGAGCCGAGTCGACGCCGTCACGGATGCGGAGCGGGCCGACAACTCCTTGAACAACAGGCGCCGGGTACATTCCCAACTGGCCGCGCTCGGCGGCCTGTTCCGCTTCACCGGGGAGCGCGGCGCACATGTCGCCGCGGCCACCGGCGCGGCCCGGCTCGCGGGTTACCGGGACACCGGCCCGGTCTACCTCGGCGGCGCCGACAACGACCCGGCCGAACCCGCCGAGGTGATCCAGGACCCGCCCTGCGGCTACCGGCTCACGGCCGACCAGTACGCGGACGTGCGCGACGAACTCGGCCTGCACGGCGTGCGCGTACGACCGGACGGCGACGGCGACGGCGTCCTCGTACCGCTGCGGCAGTCCCTGCGCGCCCTCGTCCCCTTGCTCCTCGACGAGCGTGCGCCGTACCACCTCACGGCCGCAGAGCCGGAGACGGCCTGCTGAGGACGGTCCTCAGGTCCTGGGGTTCTCGGGTCCTCAGGCGGAGGCGGTCGGGTGTGTGAGCCCGGCCGCCTCTCGTGCGCACCCCCACGCCACCGTGACGCCCGCACCGCCATGACCGTAGTTGTGCACCACCACCCGCCCGTCCGGCAGCACCTCACGCTCCAGCCGGACCGAGTCGCGCACCGGCCGCAGACCCACCCGGTGGTCGAGCACGCGCGCGCCGGCGATCTCGGGACGCAGCGCGGCGCACCGCTCGACGATCTCCTGCGCCACGACCGGGTCGGGCGTCAGTGACCAGTCGTCCTCGTCGGTGGTGCCGCCCAGGACCAGCCGGTCCGGCTGCGGGAAGAGGTACGTGGTCGTCCCGGCGTTCGCGTCCGTCGAGACGAGCCAGGTGCGGATACCGGGGTTCTCGACGATGACGAGCTGCCCGCGCACGGGCCGCACGGTCGGATCGGGTACGAGCTCGTGAGCGCCGAGGCCTGTGCAGTTGACGACGATCGGTGCCTCGGCCTCCGCGAGATCCGCCACCGAGCGCGCCTCGATCGTCCCCCTCGCCCGCAGGAGCCGCTCGCGCAGCCAGCGCAGATGCGCCGGCATGTCGAGCAGCGGCAGCCGCGCCCACAGCGCCGTCCCCGCGTACTCCTCGGCCGTCGCCGCCCGCAGTCCCGGCACGCGGCCGGCGACCCACGAGAGCTGCTCGTCCAGCCGCGACTCGCCCAGTACGCCCTCGACCATGCGTACGCCGGTCTCTTCGGCCTGCCCCGCCAACTCCTCGTACACGGAGAGTGATTGGAGGGCCCACGCGCGAGCGAGAGCCTTCGGCTCGATGCGATACGGCCACCACAGCGCGCCCGCAACCGCCGAGGTGGTCCGCTCGGCGGGGTCTCGTGCCCACACCCGTACCCGCGTGCCGTTTTCGGCCAGGGCAACGGCCGTCGTCAGGCCGATGACACCGCTGCCGACCACGATCACTTCACCGCTGCGAGTGTTCTTCACGCGGGGACGTTAACGGAATCTGTCATGCCGTGCTCACATCACTCTCAGTCTGGGGATACTCACAGCATGTCTGCCGAGTATGCGACCTTCGGCCTGGCACCGGCGATGCGTGCCGGTGGAGTCCTCGCCAACGGTGACTACCAAGTGCACCGGGATTTCGTGGACTTCATCGTCGACGGTCGCCCGCTGCTGTTCCAGCTCTCCGACCTCGACGCGGTGTCCCCGCTCGCTTCCGACGTGCCGCCCGCGATCTTCACCGCCCAGGTGCGCAGCCTTCTGCTGGAGGCCGACGCCCCGCTCGACGGCGGCCGGTACGTCATCTACGGCTGCCCGGAGTGCGCGAGTCTCGAATGCGGTGCCGTCACCGCCGTCATCGAGAAGGAAGGGGACGATTATGTGTGGCGCGACTTCGCCTGGCAGACCGATGAACGAGCCGACCTGGAGCGCAACGGCTACCACGGGATAGGGCCCTTCCGCTTCCGTGGCGCCGAGTACCGCAGCGCGCTCAACTCGCTCCTCGACGCCGACTCGGAACCACGCCGCCGCGTCCTTCTGATCGGCGCCCGCGTCGCGCTGCTCGCCAAGCTCGCCGCCGCCCTGCGCACCATCGGCATCGGCACCGACATCACCCGCGACGCCACGGACGTCCCGGCCGACGAACTCCGTACGTACGGCGCGGTGGTCTTCGGCCGGGCCGTCGGCGAGGACGAACGTGCGGCCGTGCGCCAGTCCTTCCAGCGGGCGGGCGTCGACATCGCGTACGTCGAGGGCCTCGCCCCGATCATTCCGCTCCTGGTCGCCCAGATCGAGCACGCCCTGGACCGCAGCCCGCAGGAGCTGCGCCGTCTCACACGCCTCGTGGCCGCCGACGGCGAGGCGGGCATCGAGGTCACCTCCACATGCCGTGTCCAGTTGACCGCGTACCGCCTTGACCGCCTCTCCCGCACCCACACGCACGAGGTCTTCGACGGGATCCTGGAGACGGGGCGGCACCGGGTCGCGCTGGACGCCAGGGCGGTGAAGGGCGAGGCGTTCATCGTGGCGCGGACCTCGGGCAGCGTGCTGGTGGAAGCGATGGCCAACGGACAGGGGGGCCGCTGAGAACGGACGGGCGAACTGCTGAGTGCGGTCGGGCGGACTGCTGAGTGCGGTCGGGCGGACCACTGACAACGGACAGGCGGGCCGCTGAAAACCCTGGCGCGGGTCCCGAGGCCGGGCCGTTAGGATCGGCCTCCTGATGACTGCCACTCTCGTCGCCAAGAACCTCGCCGCCGGACACGGCGACCGCTCGCTCTTCTCCGGGCTCGACCTCGTCGTCGCGCCCGGCGATGTGATCGGGCTCGTCGGTGCCAATGGCGCGGGCAAGTCCACGCTGCTGCGGCTGCTCGCCGGTCTCCTCACGCCGGAGCAGGGGGAGCTGCGGCTGTCCCCGCCGTCCGCGACCGTCGGGCATCTGCCACAGGAGCCCGAGCGGCGGGAGGGCGAGACGGTTCGCGAGTTCCTCGCGCGTCGCACGGGCGTCGCCGAGGCCCAGCGGGTGATGGACGAGGCAACACAGGCACTGGTCGACGGAGCACCCGGCGCGGACGACGCGTACGCCACCAGCCTGGAGCGGTGGCTCGACCTCGGCGGCGCCGACCTCGACGAGCGCGCGGAGGAGGTCGCCGACTCCCTGGGACTCGGCGTCGACCTGGACCAGCCGATGACGTCCCTGTCCGGCGGCCAGGCGGCTCGCGCGGGACTGGCTTCCCTCCTCCTGTCCCGCTACGACGTGTTCCTGCTCGACGAGCCGACGAACGACCTGGACCTCGACGGCCTGGAACGCCTTGAGCGCTTCGTGAGCGGTCTGCGCGCCGGGACGGTCGTCGTCAGCCACGACCGCGAGTTCCTGGCCCGCACGGTCACCAAGGTGCTCGAACTGGACCTCGCGCAGCAGCAGATCACGCTGTACGGCGGTGGATACGAGGCCTATCTGGAGGAGCGGGACATGGCCCGCCGGCACGCCCGAGAGGACTACGAGGAGTACGCCGACAAGCGGTCCGCGCTCGAAGGCCGGGCCCAGATGCAGCGCTCCTGGATGGACAAGGGCGTCAAGAACGCCCGGCGTAAGGCCGGCAACGACAACGACAAGATCGGCCGCAAGTTCCGCAGCGAGGCCAGCGAGAAGCAGGCCGCGAAGGCCCGGCAGACCCAGCGCATGATCGAGCGCCTCGATGTCGTCGAGGAGCCGCGCAAGGAGTGGGAGCTGCGCATGGAGATCGCGGCGGCCCCGCGGTCCGGCGCGGTCGTCGCCACGCTGCGCGACGCGGAGGTGCGGCGCGGCGAGTACACCTTCGGCCCGGCGACACTGCAGATCGACTGGGCGGACCGGGTCGCGGTCACCGGAGTGAACGGCGCGGGCAAGTCGACACTGCTCGGCGCCCTGCTGGGCCGGGTCTCCTTGGACGCGGGCCACGCCACCCTCGGCTCGGGCGTGATCGTCGGCGAGGTCGACCAGGCCCGCAAGCTCTTCCTCGGCTCGGAGTCCTTGCTGGACGCGTTCTGCGCGGCGGTCCCGGACACGGAACCAGCCGAAGTCCGCACCCTGCTGGCCAAGTTCGGCCTGAAGTCCGACCACGTCCTGCGCCCCGCGGCGACCCTCTCCCCGGGCGAACGCACCCGCTCGGCACTGGCCCTGTTGCAGGGCCGAGGCGTCAACCTCCTGGTCCTCGACGAGCCGACCAACCACCTCGACCTTCCCGCCATCGAGCAACTGGAATCGGCCCTGGACTCCTACGAGGGCACCCTCCTCCTCGTCACCCACGACCGCCGCATGCTCGACGCGGTCCACACGACACGCCGCCTGGAGGTCGCGGCCGGCAAGGTGACGGAGCGCTGACGCCTTCCGCGCGGGGCGCAGTCGCCACAGCTGCGGGCATGCGTGCCGCGGACCCGGCTGCCCAGCCGTCGTAGCTGCGGGCATGCGTGCCGCTAAGGGCGGCACGGGTGGGCGCAGCGGCACCCTGCAAGCGCCGGTAAGCGCACCCACCCCAAGTTCGGCCCCGGAGCCGGGCGCCCTGTCACCAGGGCCCCGGCACCGGACGCCAGAGCGTCAGCCCCGCCCCCGCTTGGGGTCCACCAACCCGGCCCGCCGGAGCGCATCCGCCATGGCACTGTTCGCCGGCGGCGGCGCGGCCTGCCGCGAACCGCCCCCGGCGCCCCCGCGCCCTTGGCGTTGCTGCTGGCCCCGTTGCTGCTGGCCCCGCTGCTGCGGCGGACGCCCCCCACGCTGGGGCCGCCCCCCGCCCTGCTGCTCCCCCTGAGGCGCGGCCTCGTCATCGAGCCGCAGCGTCAGCGAAATCCGCTTCCGCGGAATGTCGATGTCCAGCACCTTCACCTTGACGATGTCCCCGGGCTTCACCACGTCCCGCGGATCCTTGACGAAGGTCTTGGACATCGCGGAGACATGCACAAGCCCGTCCTGGTGAACGCCGACGTCCACGAAGGCCCCGAACGCGGCGACATTCGTGACGACCCCCTCCAGCACCATCCCGGAGGCCAGGTCGGAGATCTTCTCGACGCCCTCCTTGAAGGTGGCCGTCTTGAAAGCGGGCCGCGGGTCGCGCCCGGGCTTCTCCAGCTCCCTCAGGATGTCCGTGACGGTCGGCAGACCGAACGTCTCGTCGACGAACTCGTCCGGCCGCAGCGAGCGCAGCACACCCGTGTTGCCGATCAGCGAGGCGACCTCACTCCCCGCCGTCTTCACCATCCGCCGCACCACGGGGTACGCCTCGGGGTGCACGCTGGACGCGTCCAGCGGGTCATCGCCGCCCCGGATCCGCAGGAAGCCCGCGCACTGCTCGTACGCCTTCGGGCCGAGCCGGGCCACGCTCTTGAGGGCCGTCCGCGACCGGAAGGGCCCGTTCGCGTCGCGGTGCGCCACGATGTTCTCCGCGAGCCCGGAGGTGATCCCGGAGACCCGGGCCAGCAGCGGCGCCGACGCCGTGTTCACGTCCACGCCCACGCCGTTCACACAGTCCTCGACCACCGCGTCCAGCGACCGGGACAGCTTCACCTCGGACAGGTCGTGCTGGTACTGCCCGACGCCGATGGACTTCGGGTCGATCTTGACCAGCTCGGCGAGCGGGTCCTGGAGCCGGCGCGCGATGGAGACGGCGCCACGCAGCGACACGTCCATGTCGGGCAGCTCCTGCGAGGCGAACGCGGACGCCGAGTACACGGACGCCCCCGCCTCGGAGACCATCACCTTGGTGAGCTTCAGCTCGGGGTGCTTGGTGATGAGTTCACCGGCGAGCTTGTCCGTCTCGCGGGACGCCGTGCCGTTGCCGATGGCGATCAGCTCGACCTCGTGCTCCTTGGCGAGCCGCGCGAGCTTGGCGATCGCCTCGTCCCACTTGTTGGCCGGGACGTGCGGGTAGATGACGTCCGTCGCGACGACCTTGCCGGTCGCGTCGACCACGGCGACCTTCACACCGGTACGGAATCCGGGGTCCAGGCCCAGCGTCGCGCGGGTGCCCGCCGGAGCGGCGAGCAGCAGGTCGCGCAGGTTGGCCGCGAAGACGTTCACCGCCTCGTCCTCGGCCGCCGTCCGCAGCCGCAGCCGCAGATCGATGCCGAGGTGCACGAGAATCCGGGTCCGCCAGGCCCAACGGACGGTGTCGGTGAGCCACTTGTCGGCAGGGCGGCCGCGGTCGGCGATGGCGAACCGGTGGGCGACGATCCCCTCGTACGAGGACGGCCCCGGCTGCTCGGAAGGCTCCTCGGGCTCCAGGACGAGGTCGAGGACCTCCTCCTTCTCGCCGCGCAGCATGGCGAGGATGCGGTGCGAGGGCAGTTCCTTGAAGGGCTCGGCGAAGTCGAAGTAGTCAGCGAACTTGGCGCCCGCCTCCTCCTTGCCGTCCCGCACCTTGGCGGCGAGTCGCCCCCGCACCCACATGCGCTCGCGCAGCTCGCCGATCAGGTCGGCGTCCTCCGAGAACCGCTCGGTGAGGATCGACCGGGCGCCGTCCAGAGCGGCCTGCGGATCGGCGACACCCTTGTCGGCGTCGACGAAGGCCGCCGCCGCGGCGAGCGGGTCGACCGACGGGTCGCCGAGCAGGCCCTCGGCCAGCGGCTCCAGGCCCGCCTCGCGCGCGATCTGCGCCTTCGTGCGCCGCTTCGGCTTGAACGGCAGATAGATGTCCTCGAGACGCGCCTTCGTCTCGGCGCCCCTGATCTGTGCCTCGACCTCGGCGGTGAGCTTGCCCTGCTCGCGCACCGAGTCGAGGATCGCGGCGCGCCGCTCCTCCAGCTCCCGCAGATAGCGCAGCCGCTCCTCGATGGTGCGCAGCTGCGCATCGTCGAGCATCTCGGTCGCTTCCTTGCGGTAGCGGGCGATGAAGGGCACCGTCGAACCGCCGTCGAGCAAGTCGACGGCGGCCTTGACCTGCCGCTCCCGTACGCCGAGCTCCTCGGCGATCCTGCCTTCGATGGACCCTACGAGGGGTGTCGTCACGATCCCGTACCGCCTTCTCCACTGAGGTTGCGCGGCAATTGTGGCAGGTGGCACCGACAACGGGGGATCAGGGCACCGATCGGCCGTGTCAACCCTTGCCGGTCATGCCCTCGGGGAACGCGCCGGCGGCGAGCGCCGTCATGAGGACGCCCTTGGCCAGCTCGGTGAGCCGTTCGACGCCTGCGGCGCCCAGATGCTCGTACGGGGCGCGGTCCAGCCGGTCCGTCCGTGCCTCGATCTCGCTGCGCAGGGCCACACCCGCCTCGGTCAACTCGCCCTCGGCGTCGAGCAGTCCGCGCTCCCGCAGCCGCGCGACCGCCGCCTCCCAGTGCTCCCGGGACCAGCCGCGCGTGCCCAGCGCCCACTTCGGGGCCATGCCCTTGCCGGTCGCGGTGTGGCTCACCAGGGCCTCCACCGGGTCGAGTTCCACGTCGAGCAGCACCGCGAGGTGGCCGTCGCCGCGGTGCTCACGCAGCAGGGTGGCCGCGTGCCAGAGCGCGAGATGCGGCGCGTCGGGCACCGGCAGGTCCGCGTGGGCGGCATACAGCGGTCGCGCGGTCCTGGTGCAGGCCTCGGCCGCGCGCAGCGCGAGTTCCGCCGCCTCGGCCACCTCCTTGGAGCCGATGAGGTCCTCGCCGAGCAGCCGGCGCAGCGTCGCGTCGACGGCACGCGCGCGTGCCGCGAGCACGGCCTCCGGGGAGGCCGCCCGCCACACCTCGGGTACGTGCTTCGCCACCAGCTCGTGGCGGAAGTTGTAGAACGTCGCGGTCACCGTGCCCGGGCCCACCGCGCCCATCGCCGCGGCCCGGACGGCGAAGTACGCGGCCCTGCTGTCCTCGATCCCGACCGCGGCGAGCTCCCGCCCCAGATCGGGCGAGAAGTAGTGCGTCGAGTGCAGCGGGTTGAGGACGTTGTGGCAGCGCCGCCCGGCGCGCTCCGGCAGTGGAGTGGTCATGCCCGGCACATTACCGACTGGTCGGTACGCAGGGAACGGCGCAGTCGGGGATGGCAGGAAAGGAGGGGTGCCCGTCATTGCGGCCATCACCCCGGAAGCCAAGAATCAAAGACATGCGAACCGTCCTGGTCGTCCTCTTCGACGCCGTGCAGAGCCTCGATGTCACAGGCCCTGTGGAAGTCTTCGCCGGCGCCGAGAACTACCGCGACGGTTCGTACCGCATCCGCACCGCCTCCCCGGACGGCACACCGGTGCGTACGTCCAGCGGCCTCGCCCTCGTCCCGGACCACTCGTTCGCCGACGCGCCCGCCCCGCACACCCTGCTGGTCCCGGGCGGTGCCGGCACCCGCCGCCCCGACCCCCGTGTGACCGACTGGCTGCGCGAGCACGGTCCGCGCGCCGAGCGCCTGGTCTCCGTCTGCACCGGTGCCCTCCTGCTCGCCGGAGCCGGCCTCCTGGACGGTCGTCGCGCCACGACCCACTGGGCCTACTGCGACAAGCTCGCCCGCGATCACCCGGCGATCCAGGTCGACCCGGACCCCATCTACGTCCGCGACGGCCAGGTGTTCACCTCGGCCGGCGTCACCTCGGGAATCGACCTGGCCCTGGCGCTCGTCGAGGAGGACCTGGGGCGCGACGCCGCCCTCGCCATCGCCCGTCACCTGGTCGTCTTCCTCAGGCGCCCGGGCAACCAGGCCCAGTTCAGCGCCCAACTGGCCGCCCAGACCGCGCAGCGCGAACCGCTGCGCGAGGTCCAGCAATGGATCACCGAGCACCCCGACGACGACCTGAGTGTCGAGTCGCTCTCCGCCCGTGCCCGCCTCTCGCCCCGGCACTTCGCCCGCGCCTTCCGGACCGAGACCGGCATGACTCCCGGCCGGTACGTCGAGCGGGTCCGCCTCGAACACGCCCGGCGCCTCCTGGAGGACACCGCCGACGGCATCGAGGAGATCTCCCGTGCGGCCGGCTACGGCACGCCCGAGGCGATGCGCCGCGCCTTCGTGAAGACCCTCGGCTCGGCACCTGCCGAGTACCGCCGCCGTTTCCGGCCGGCGCCGACCCATTGACCGGCGCCGACCCATGGAAAGGAACCCCGATGCAGATCGCCATCGTCCTCTACGACCGCTTCACCGCCCTGGACGCCGTCGGCCCGTACGAGACACTCGGCCGTGTGCCCGACGCGGAGACCGTCTTCGTCGCCGAGCGCACCGGCCCCGTCCGTACCGATACCGGCAACCTGGCACTGATGGCCGACAAGGCCTTCGCCGAGGTACCGCACCCGGACGTCGTGGTGGTCCCGGGCGGCCCGGGACAGTTCGCCCTGATGGAGGACGAGGTCCTCCTCGACTGGCTGCGGGCCGCCGACGAGACCAGTACCTGGACGACTTCGGTGTGCACCGGTTCGCTGCTGCTCGCCGCCGCGGGGCTCCTCGACGGCCGCCGTGCCACCTCCCACTGGCTGGCCCTCGACCTCCTCAGGGAATACGGTGCCCAGCCCACCGGGCAGCGGGTCGTGTTCGACGGAAAGTACGTGACCGCGGCCGGCGTCTCGTCCGGAATCGACATGGGGCTCGCCCTGCTCGGGCGGATCGCGGGTGACGAACACGCCCAGGCCGTACAACTGCTGACCGAGTACGACCCGCAGCCGCCCTACGACGCCGGCTCACCGGAGAAGGCGCCCGCGCACCTCGTCGAGGAGTTCCGCACGAAGAGCCGTTTCATCCTGACGTAGTCCCGCCGCACGCTCACGGCATCCATGTGAAGCGCGGCTGCCGGCGCTCCAGGAAGGCGGCGACCCCCTCCGCGGTGTCGCCGCTGCCCCGCGCCTGCTCCGCCCAGTGCGCGTCCCGGTCCGTGCGCCCGTTCGCGAACTCCTTGGCCGCCGCCTGGGTCAGCAGCGAGCGCGAGGTCAGTACACGCGTGAACTCCGCGACGCGCTTGTCGAGCGCGGCCACGGGCAGCACCTCGTCGACCAGACCCGTGCGCAGCGCCCGCTCCGCGTCGATCAACTCGCCCGAGAACAGCAGGTACTTGGCGGTGGCAGGCCCCACCAGCGACATCAGCCGCCGGGTGGAGGAGGCCGGGTAGACGATCCCCAGCTTCGCCGGGGTCACCCCGAACAGCGCCCCCTCCTCCGCGAACCGCAGATCGCAGGCCGCCGCGAGCTGGGACCCGCCGCCCACGCAGTACCCGCGAATCGCGGCCAGAGTCGGCTTCGGGAACGCGGCGAGCGCTTCCTCGGCGAGCACGGCGAGGCCCTGTGCCTCGTCCGGGGAGCCCCGCAGCGTCGAGATGTCGGCCCCGGCACAGAACGTCTCGCCCTCGCCGGTGAGCACCAGCGCGTGTACATCGGCGTCGGCGGTCAACTCGTCGAGCAGGGGCGGCAGCGCCCTCCACATGTCCGCCGTCATGGCGTTGCGCTTGGCCGGGTGGCGGATGACGACGGTGGCGACCCCGTCGCCGACACGGTGCGACAGCTGCGGTTCCATACGCCGGATGCTAGCGGCATCCACCGAACGTACGATCAAGGAGGGGCAGGCGCGAGGAGGCGCCGATGGCCACATCGCGGAAGGCCCGGTCCAGGGGCGAAACCGCCAAGCTCGCCCGTAGTTTCGGCTGGCTCGCGGCGCTCGGCGTGATCCTTGTGCTCGCGGGGCTCGTCGGGCTCGTCTACACCGCGGCCGCCACCCTGACGTCGATGATCCTCTTCGGGTGGCTCCTGCTGATCGGCGGCGCGGTCGGCCTGCTGCACGCGATCCAGGCGCGCGGCACCACCTACTTCTGGCTCGGCCTCGCGGTCGCCGCCCTGAACCTCGCGGCCGGCGTGGTCGTCATCCGCCGACCGGACGCGGCCGCCGAGGCACTGACGATGTTCGCCGCACTGCTGTTCCTGACCGGCGGGGTGTTCCGTCTGGTCGGCAGCATCGTCGTGCGAGGCCCCCAGTTCGGCTGGACGCTCGTCCAGGGCGCCTTCGACCTGCTGCTCGGCATCCTGGTCCTCGCTTCCTGGCCGAGCAGCAGCAAGTACGTCATCGGCGCCTTCTTCTCGCTCGCGCTGCTCTTCGACGGCCTGGGCCTGATCGCGGCGGGATACGGCGGGCGGAGTGTCGTGGGCATGGTCTCGGAGCGCCTCTCGGACGGCGGGAGAGCGAGGAACGAATAGGGCGAGCCAGGCCTCGAACCCGTACAACCCGAATAGTTCCGAAGTCCGCATAACAGGGACAGGAGCAGTCTCACAACTGACCGTGTCATACGCCAATGATCAGAAGCTGTCGAAAACCGCTTACTTCTGTTCAGTCATCCGGTACGGACCAGCGCAGTACCAACACTCGACGTGTGGTGACAATCGAGCGCAAGGGTGGCGACCGGACGATGGAGAATCTCGGGCGGGGGTCCGACCCGAGCCCTGAAGGCGGTGGATACGCGGCTCCCGAGCGGAGACCGCCGGGCCCACTGCCGTACGAGGGGGTGTGGCGGTTCACCGCTCCCGCCATCGACGCCTCCGTGCCGCAGGCGCGGCACGCCGTCCGTGATCTGCTGGTCCGCCAGGGGGTGCCGGTCTCGGACGACCTGGTCCAGGGGCTTCTGCTGATCGTCTCCGAACTGGTCACGAACGCGGTCCGGCACGCGGCTCTGCTGTCCCCCATGCTCGCCGTGGAGGTCGCCGTCGGCGCCGAGTGGGTGCGCGTCTCCGTGGAGGACAACCACCCCTACCGCCCGACCGCCCTGGAGGCCGACCACGGGCAGACCGGCGGCCGGGGGCTCCTGCTGGTGCGTGAGGTCACCCGGGAGTCGGGCGGAGTGTGCGACGTCGAGCACACCGCGAGCGGCGGCAAGGTGATCTGGGCCGCCCTGCCGCTCACTCCGAGCATCGTGTAGCGGGACGGCCGTCACCAGCCCGCGGACGGGCCCGTCAGCTCCCTGATCGCCGGACGGGCCGCGTCCAGCACCGTCATGAACCACGACGAGAAGGTGTCCTTCACGTGCCGCTCCGCCAGCTCGGCGGCGGTGACGAAGGCCGTCGAACCGACCTCCTCCGGGTCGGGGCGCAGCGGCGACTGCACCATCCCGACGAAGAGGTGGTTGTACTCCTGCTCCACCAGGCCCGAGTCCGGGTCCGGGTGGTTGTAGCGGACCGTGCCCGCCTCGGCGAGCAGCGAGGGAGAGACCCCGAGCTCCTCGTACGTCCGCCGGGCCGCCGCCGCGAAGGGCGCCTCGCCCGGGTAGGGGTGACCGCAGCAGGTGTTCGACCAGACGCCGGGGGAGTGGTACTTGCCGAGTGCACGCTGCTGCAGCAGCAGTCGGCCGCGCTCGTCGAAGAGGAACACGGAGAACGCGCGGTGCAACTGCCCGGGCGCCTGATGGGCGGCCAGCTTCTCCGCCGTGCCGATCGTGTTGCCGTCCTCGTCGACCAGCTCCAGCAAGATCGCTTCAACGGTGCCGTTCGACGAACTGTGCGTCGCGGTGGCAGGTGTGATCGGCATACCCATCCTTCGCATCGGTCTTCGAACCCCAAGTCTGCCGTACGAAACCGGCACTCCCGGCACTTCGCGGCTCCCGCATGTCCCGCCCCGAAAGCCCGGAGCGGGACGTGCGGCCGACGTGCGTCAGACCCCGAAAGCGGCCGGATACCTGATCGTGCCCGGTGCCACCGACGAGGAATCGTCCAGGACAAGGGCCATCAGGTGTTCGGGCGGCACGTCGAATCCGGGACGGATGCCGTACTCCGCAGCGGGCAGGAAACCGAACCTCGGGTAGTACCCGGGATGCCCGAGTACGAGGACGAGCCGCTCCCCACGCGCGCGTGCCGCCTCCAGCACCGCGCGTACGACGGCCGATCCGGCTCCCCTGCGCTGATGCTCCGGCCGTACGGCGACGGGGGCCGGCGCGGCGGCGCAGGCGCCGTCGACATGGCACCGGGTGATCAGTGCGTACGCCGCGATCGTGCCGTCGGGCGCCTCGGCGACGTACGACAGGCCCGGGAGCCAGGCATCCGGGTCGGCGCGCAGCGCGTCCACCAGATCGGCCTCCTCCGCCCTCTGGAAGGCGGTGGCGTTCACGGTGTGCACCTCCGCGTGGTCGGCGGAGGTTTCCTGGCGGGTGTGCCAGGCGGTGGTGTGTTCAGCGTTGTCGGTCAACGTGGAAACCCTTGGGTGAAGGGCCCGGCCGACACGTCGGGTCAGCCGCGGGCCCGGAGGACGGGGACGGTCGTGTCGCTGCGCACAGCAGCGCCGAACGCGACAGTCACCAACCCACCTCCTCGGATCGCCGCCCACGCCGGCAGCGGGGACGACGGTCGCGCCCCCGATCAATGGCAGAGTTTCGCCTCGTGCTCCGCGTGCCCGCTCGGCTCCAACTGGAAGGTGCAGTGCTCGACATCGAAGTGGACGCCGAGGCAGCCCTGGAGCTCGTGGAGCATCTTCTCGTGACCGATCGCGTTCAGGACGTCGGAGCTGACCACCACATGGACGGAGAGCACCGGCATGCCGGACGTGATCGTCCAGGCGTGCAGGTCGTGTATGTCCTCGACGCCGGGCAGCGCCAGGATGTGTGCCCGCACCTCGGCCATGTCCACGTTCTTGGGGGCGGCCTCCAGGAGGACGTTGAGCGTCTCCTGGAGCAGTTTCCAGGTGCGGGGGACGATCATGAGGCTGATCAGGATCGACGCGATCGGGTCGGCGGCCTGCCAGCCCGTGGTCATGATCACCGCGGCGGCGATGATGACCGCCACCGAACCCAGCGCGTCCGCCACCACCTCCAGGAAGGCGCCACGCACGTTCAGGCTGTCCTTCTGGCCACGCATGAGCAGTACGAGCGAGATCGTGTTCGCGACCAGACCGATGAGACCGAACACGATCGTCTGGCCGCCATGGGTGTCGGCCGGGGTCACAAACCGCTGGATCGCCTCGTAGAGCACATAGCCGCCGACGCAGAGCAGCAGCAGACAGTTGGCCAGCGCGGCGAGGATCTCGGCCCGTGCGTACCCGAAGGTGCGGGTCTCGCTCGGCGGGCGGGCCGCGAAATGGATCGCGAGCAACGCCATGCCCAGGCCCAGCGCGTCCGTCGCCATGTGCGCCGCGTCCGCGATGAGCGCCAGCGAATCGGCGACGAGACCGCCGACGATCTCGACCACCATGACGGTGAGCGTGATCGACAGTGCGACGCGCAGCCTCCCGCGGTAGGCCGCCGTCGCCGTACCGGTGGCCGGCGCACCGTGCGCATGCCCGTGGTCGTGCCCAGCCCCCATGGAAGCCGCCTCCTGTCATCCGCTCGGGATCACAGTGAACTACGGGCGGGGAGCATCAGGCAACGCGGCACTGAACACCGTTGTCATATGCTCTGACCTGCGGAAACGATGCGCAGGTCAGAGCGTTGACAAGATCAATCGGCCTGCGTCCCGCTATGGCGCAGCAGCCAGCCCTCCCACGCCGACTCGACCATCTCGCGCACGTCGCGCCGCGCGCTCCAGTTCAGCTCCTTCGCGGCCAGCGCGGCCGAGGCGACCGCCCGCGGGGCGTCACCGGGGCGGCGCGGCTCGACGACCGGCTCCCGGGTGTCCCCGCTGACCTCGCCGATGAGCGTGAGGAGTTCACGGACCGAAACGCCTTCGCCGCGGCCGATGTTCACGGTCAGATCGCCCGTCGCGCCGTCGGCCAGCCGCCGGGCCGCCGCGAGGTGCGCCTCGGCGAGGTCGGCGACGTGGATGTAGTCACGGACGCACGTGCCGTCCGGTGTCGGATAGTCGTCCCCGAAGATCCGCGGGGCCTCGTCGTGTGTCAGGCGCTCGAAGACCATCGGGATCACGTTGAACACGCCGGTGTCGGCCAGCTCCGGCGCGGCCGCGCCGGCCACATTGAAGTAGCGCAGGCACACCGTCGCGATGCCGTGGGTCCGCCCGGCCGCCCGCACCAGCCACTCCCCGGCGAGCTTCGTCTCGCCGTACGGGCTCATCGGGGCGCAAGGGGTGTCCTCCGTGATGAGGTCCACATCGGGGTTGCCGTAGACGGCCGCCGACGAGGAGAAGAGGAACCGCTCGACGCCCGCCGCGGCGGCCGCCTCCAGGAGCGTCGCGAGACCGCCCACGTTCTCCCGGTAGTAGCGCGTCGGCTCGGCCACGGACTCACCGACCTGCTTGCGCGCCGCGAGATGCACCACACCCGTCACCGCGTGCTCCGCGAAGACCCGCTTGAGCAGATCCCCGTCCAGCGACGAGCCCCGCACCAGCGGAATGCTCTCCGGAAGCCGGTTCGGCACCCCCGACGAGAGGTCGTCCAGGGCGACGACGCGTTCCCCGGCCTCCGCCATCGCCCGCGCCACGTGGGCCCCGATGTATCCGGCTCCGCCTGTGATCAGCCATGTCATGGAGGCCCACCCTATGCCGGTCCTGCACGGTGTCCGTCCTGCCCTGTTCCGGGCCGTCCTTCCGGTGCCCGCCGTGCCCCGCTCCGGGCGGTGCGCCGGGTGCCGTGTGCCATGCCGAGAATGCGCCGGTCTGGGAGCGCGGTTTGTGGCACGGGCCCCGGATCCCTGATGATGATCGCGGCGGAGGCCATGCAAAACCAGGTGGATCGGGCCATGAACGGGTGGTGAACGCCCGCTTCCATTCATCCGATAACCTCTGCCGACATGCCGCCCGGCCGCCATAGGCGCGGGGCCGTCCCATCACGCACTTGACCGGCTCGGACGCGCCGGCACCCAGGGAGTGAGTTCGCTGTCGACCGCCATCCTCACCGGCCAGCCGGTCCCCGGATCGTCGCTTGAGGGCGATCTGGGGTCGCTCGGCTTCGACGTGCGGTTCGCCTCCGACGCGGGCGAGGCCGAGGCCCTGCTGGCCGCCGTCCCGGCGGACCAGCGGGTCGCCATCGTCGACGCCCGCTTCGTGGGCCACCCACACGCGCTGCGCCTCGGCCTCACGGACCCCCGGTTCGCGGCCTCCGCGCTGCCCGGTGCCATATCCGTGCAGCCCGAGGCCCGCCGGGCGCTGACCCGGGCTGTGGCCCGCGAGAGTTCCGCCTCCGGGGGGCTCGCCGTCGCCACGGAAAACCTCGCCGAGCGCCTCACGGCCGCCCTCGACGCCGACGGCGTCGCCGTGCACCAGCCCGAGCTCGGCACGCTCGTCGCCGCCGTCCCCAGCGACCCGCAGGAGCGCAACGAGGCCCGCCAGGCCGTCTTTGCCGTGGACGACGAGGCCGTACGCCTGCGCAGCGCCGTGAAGGCCCGCGACGGCTTCTTCACCACCTACTGCATCAGCCCGTACTCGCGCTACATCGCCCGCTGGTGCGCGCGCCGCGGTCTCACCCCGAACCAGGTGACGACCGCCTCACTCCTCACCGCGCTCATCGCCGCGGGCTGCGCCGCCACCGGCACCCGCGTCGGCTTCGTCGCGGCCGGCCTGCTGCTCCTGTTCTCCTTCGTCCTCGACTGCACGGACGGCCAGCTCGCCCGCTACTCCCTGCAGTACTCGACGCTCGGCGCCTGGCTCGACGCGACCTTCGACCGCGCCAAGGAGTACGCCTACTACGCGGGCCTCGCGCTCGGAGCGGCCCGCGGCGGCGACGACGTCTGGGCGCTCGCCCTCGGGGCGATGATCCTGCAGACCTGCCGGCACGTCGTCGACTTCTCCTTCAACGAGGCGAACCACGACGCCACCGCCAACACCAGCCCCACCGCGGCCCTCTCGGACAAGCTCGACAGCGTCGGCTGGACGGTCTGGGTGCGCCGGATGATAGTGCTGCCCATCGGCGAGCGCTGGGCGATGATCGCCGTGCTCACGGCGCTCACCACCCCCCGCATCACCTTCTACGCGCTGCTCATCGGCTGCGCCTTCGCGGCGACGTACACCACGGCGGGCCGCGTACTGCGCTCGCTGACCCGCAAGGCCCGCCGCACCGACCGTGCCGCCACCGCCCTCGCCGACCTCACCGACTCCGGCCCGCTCGCCGAGTTCCTGACCCGCTTCACGCGGGGCGTCGTGAGCCGCGGCCCTGCGGCCGTCGCCTTCGTCGCCGGGGCCCTCGTGGTGCTCGGCGCGGCGCTCGCCCCGTACGGCAGCTGGTGGCCCGTTCTGGGTGCCGTGATCTACGTACTCCTGTCGCCCGTGGCCCTCGCGCGGCCCCTCAAGGGCGCCCTCGACTGGCTCGTCCCGCCGTTCTTCCGCGCCGCCGAGTACGGCACCGTTCTGGTACTGGCCGCCAAAGCCGATGTGAACGGAGCACTTCCCGCGGCTTTCGGTCTGGTGGCCGCGGTCGCCTACCATCACTACGACACGGTGTACCGCATCCGCGGCAACGCCGGAGCCCCCCCGCACTGGCTGGTGCGGGCGATCGGCGGGCACGAAGGCAGGACGCTGCTGGTCACCGTCCTTGCCGCGCTGCTCACCGCCACACAGTTCAAGGTCGCGCTCACGGTGCTCGCTGTGGCTGTGGCCCTGTTGGTGCTCGTCGAGAGCATCCGCTTCTGGGTGTCCTCGGGGGCACCCGCCGTACACGATGAAGGAGAACCCGCATGATCGGCCTCGTGCTGGCAGCCGGCGCCGGACGGCGTCTTCGTCCCTACACCGACAGCCTTCCCAAGGCTCTCGTGCCGGTTGGTCCTGCGGGCATAGAGGACAGCATCACGGTCCTCGACCTCACCCTCGGCAACTTCGCCGAGATCGGTCTGACCGAGGTCGGCATCATCGTCGGCTACCGCAAGGAAGCCGTGTACGAGCGGCAGGCGGCCCTCGAGGAGAAGTACGGCCTCAAGCTCACCCTCATCGACAACGACAAGGCCGAGGAGTGGAACAACGCCTACTCCCTGTGGTGCGGCCGTGACGCCCTCAAGGACGGTGTGATCCTCGCCAACGGCGACACCGTGCACCCGGTCTCCGTGGAGCACACGCTGCTCGCCGCCCGCGGCGACGGCAAGAAGATCATCCTCGCCCTCGACACGGTGAAGAACCTCGCCGACGAGGAGATGAAGGTCGTCGTGGACCCCGACAAGGGCGTCCGGAAGATCACCAAGCTCATGGAGCCGTCCGAGGCCACCGGTGAGTACATCGGTGTCACCCTCATCGAGGGCGAGGCCGCCGCCGAGCTGGCCGACGCCCTGAAGACGGTGTGGGAGAAGGACCCGCAGCAGTTCTACGAGCACGGCTACCAGGAGCTCGTCAACCGCGGCTTCAAGATCGATGTCGCGCCGATCGGCGACGTCAAGTGGGTCGAGATCGACAACCACGACGACCTCGCCAAGGGACGTGAGATCGCGTGCCAGTACTGACGAGGCTCATCCCCTCGCCGGTCGTCGTCGACATCCGCCCTGGTGCCCTCGACGATCTGGCGAGCGTGCTCTCCGACGAGCGCATCTCACACTCGGGCAAGCTCGCCGTCGCGGTGAGCAGCGGCTCCGGCGCCAAGCTGCGCGAGCGGATCGCCCCGGCTCTGCCCGGCGCCACCTGGTACGAGGTCGGCGGCGGCACTCTCGACGACGCGATCCGGCTGGCCGGTGCCATGAGGGCAGGGCACTACGACGCGGTCGTGGGCCTGGGCGGCGGCAAGATCATCGACTGCGCGAAGTTCGCCGCGGCGCGTGTCGGCCTCCCGCTGGTCGCGGTTCCCACGAACCTCGCCCACGACGGCCTGTGCTCACCCGTCGCGACCCTCGACAACGACGCGGGCCGCGGCTCGTACGGTGTGCCGAACCCGATCGCGGTCGTCATCGACCTCGATGTGATCCGCGAGGCCCCCGCACGGTTCGTGCGTTCCGGCATCGGCGACGCCGTCTCCAACATCTCCGCGATCGCGGACTGGGAGCTGGCCAACCGCGTCAACGGCGAGAAGATCGACGGACTCGCGGCCGCCGTGGCGCGTCAGGCCGGTGAGGCCGTATTGCGGCACCCGGGCGGCATTGGCGACAACGACTTCCTTCAGGTGCTCGCCGAGGCGCTGGTCCTCAGCGGTATCGCCATGTCGGTGTCGGGCGACTCGCGTCCCTCGTCGGGCGCCTGCCACGAGATCAACCACGCCTTCGACCTCCTCTTCCCCCAGCGCGCGGCGAGCCACGGCGAGCAGTGCGGTCTGGGCGCGGCCTTCGCGATGTTTCTGCGGGGGGCGCACGAGGAGTCGGCGTACATGGCCGAGGTGCTGCACCGGCACGGGCTGCCGGTGCTGCCGGAGGAGATCGGCTTCACCGTGGACGAGTTCGTGCAGGTCGTGGAGTTCGCTCCGCAGACCCGGCCCGGCCGCTACACGATCCTCGAACACCTCGACCTGAAACCCAACCAGATCAAGGACATCTACTCCGACTATGCCAAGGCCATCGGTAGCTGAACTCCGCCCCGTCGTTCACCCCGCTGGGGTGAAGGACCGGCGCAGCGGTGAGCACTGGGCGGGACGCCTGTACATGCGAGAGATCTCGCTGCGCTGCGACCGCTACCTGGTGAACACCAGGATCACGCCCAACCAGCTCACGTACCTGATGACCGTCTGTGGCGTGCTCGCGGCCCCGGCCCTGCTGGTTCCGGGGATCGCGGGCGCGGTGCTCGGCGTCGTGATGGTCCAGCTGTACCTGCTGCTGGACTGCGTCGACGGTGAGATCGCCCGCTGGAAGAAGCAGTACTCGCTCGGCGGGGTCTACCTGGACCGGGTCGGCGCCTATCTGACCGACGCGGCGGTGCTCGTCGGCTTCGGCCTGCGCGCCGCCGATCTGTGGGGCTCCGGGCGGATCGACTGGCTCTGGGCGTTCCTCGGCACGCTGGCCGCGCTCGGCGCGATCCTGATCAAGGCCGAGACCGATCTCGTCGGCGTCGCCCGGCACCAGGGCGGGCTGCCGCCGGTCAAGGAGGCGGCGTCCGAGCCGCGCTCGTCCGGCATGGCGCTGGCCCGCAAGGCTGCCTCGGCGCTGAAGTTCCACCGGCTGGTGCTGGGGATCGAGGCGTCCCTGCTGATCCTGGTCCTGGCGGTCCTGGACCAGGTGCGCGGCGACCTGTTCTTCTCCCGGCTCGGCGTCGCGGTGCTGGCCGGCATCGCGCTGCTGCAGACGCTGCTGCACCTCGTGTCCATCCTCGCCTCGAGCAGGCTGAAGTGAGCGCCCCGATGAAGGTCGGCGCGGTCATCATCACGATGGGCAACCGCCCCGACGAGCTCCGAGCCCTGCTGGACTCCGTCGCCAAGCAGGACGGCGACCGGGTCGAGGTGGTCGTGGTCGGCAACGGCTCGCCGGTTCCGGACGTCCCCGAGGGCATCCGCACCGTCGAGCTGCCCGAGAACCTGGGCATACCCGGCGGCCGCAACGTGGGCATCGAGGCCTTCGGCCCCGGTGGCACGGATGTCGACGTCCTCCTCTTCCTGGACGACGACGGCCTCCTCGCGACCCACGACACCGCCGAACTGTGCCGCGAGGCCTTCGCCGCCGACCCGAAACTCGGCATCATCAGCTTCCGCATCGCCGACCCCGAGACCGGCGAGACCCAGCGTCGCCACGTCCCGCGGCTGCGTGCCTCCGACCCGATGCGCAACTCACGGGTCACCACCTTCCTCGGCGGCGCCAACGCGGTCCGTACGAAGGTTTTCGCCGAAGTCGGCGGGCTCCCGGACGAATTCTTCTACGCGCACGAGGAGACCGACCTGGCATGGCGGGCCCTCGACGCGGGCTGGATGATCGACTACCGGTCCGACATGGTGCTGTACCACCCGACGACCGCACCGTCGCGGCACGCGGTCTACCACCGCATGGTGGCCCGCAACCGGGTCTGGCTCGCGCGCCGAAACCTTCCGGCGCCATTCGTCCCGGTCTATCTCGGCGTCTGGATGCTCCTGACGCTGCTGCGTCGCCCCTCGGGACCGTCGCTCAAGGCGTGGTTCGGCGGCTTCAAGGAAGGCTGGACCAGTCCGTGCGGTCCCCGGCGCCCCATGAAGTGGCGTACGGTGTGGCGGCTGACTCGACTGGGCCGACCTCCGGTGATCTGACAAGCTCATTTCTGAGAGCATTCGTGGCCGTACCCCGGTCCCTGGCTCATGCCTACGCCCGACCAGGCTGTGCGCATCTTGAAGACGAAAGTTTCCACTTGTGAGTGAGACAACGCATGACGGCGGAGTCGCGGTGAGCGACCGACCGTCGCCCGATGACGGGCTCTCCGCGGCCGAGAGGGCCGCCAAGTACGGGCTCGCGGTCAGCGGTGCCCGGCCCGGACTCGTCGAATACGTTCGTCAACTGTGGGGGCGGCGGCACTTCATCCTCGCCTTCTCGCAAGCCAAGCTCACCGCCCAGTACAGCCAGGCCAAGCTGGGCCAGCTGTGGCAGGTGGCGACCCCGCTGCTGAACGCGGGCGTCTACTACCTGATCTTCGGCCTGATCCTGAAGGCCAACCGCGGTATGTCGCACGACGTGTACATCCCGTTCCTGGTGACGGGCGTCTTCGTCTTCACGTTCACGCAGAGCTCGATCATGGCCGGCGTCCGCGCGATCTCCGGCAACCTGGGGCTGGTCCGCGCGCTGCACTTCCCGCGCGCCTCGCTGCCCATCTCGTTCGCGCTCCAGCAGCTCCAGCAGCTGCTCTTCTCGATGATCGTGCTGTTCATCGTGGCGATCGCCTTCGGCAGCTACCCGGGCCTGTCCTGGCTGATAATCGTCCCGGTGCTCTTCCTGCAGTTCCTGTTCAACACGGGCCTCGCGCTGATCGTGGCCCGGATGGGCGCCAAGACGCCGGACCTGGCCCAGCTGATGCCGTTCATCCTGCGTACGTGGATGTACGCGTCCGGTGTCATGTTCTCCATCAGCACCATGCTCGCCGGGCGCCCGGAGTGGATCGTCCGCGCGCTGCAGGTGAACCCGGCGGCCGTCTACATGGACCTGATGCGCTTCGCGCTCATCGACGGGTACGGCTCCTCCCACCTGCCGCCGCATGTGTGGGCCATCGCGACCTTCTGGGCCGTGGTCGTCGCAGGCGGCGGGTTCGTGTACTTCTGGAAGGCTGAGGAGAGGTACGGCCGTGGCTGAGAAGGCGTCGCACATCCCCACCGTCATCGCGGACGAGCTGCACATCGTCTACCGCGTCAACGGCGCCAAGACCGGCAAAGGCAGCGCCACCGCCGCTCTCAGTCGCATCCTCAAGCGAGGTGAGGAGCGCGGAGTCCGCAAGGTGCACGCCGTCCGGGGCGTCTCCTTCATCGCGTACCGAGGCGAGGCCATCGGCCTGATCGGTTCGAACGGCTCCGGCAAGTCCACGCTCCTGCGTGCCATCGCCGGCCTGCTGCCCGCCGAGAAGGGCAAGGTCTACACGGACGGCCAGCCCTCGCTGCTCGGTGTGAACGCGGCCCTGATGAACGATCTGACCGGCGAGCGGAACGTCATATTGGGCGGGCTCGCGATGGGCATGTCCCGCGAGCAGATCAAGGAGCGCTACCAGGAGATCGTCGACTTCTCGGGCATCAACGAGAAGGGCGACTTCATCACCCTCCCGATGCGCACCTACTCGTCCGGCATGGCGGCCCGCCTGCGCTTCTCCATCGCGGCCGCCAAGGACCACGACGTCCTGATGATCGACGAGGCCCTCGCCACCGGCGACCGCAAGTTCCAAAAGCGCTCCGAGGAACGCATCCGCGAGTTGCGCAAGTCGGCCGGCACGGTGTTTCTGGTCAGTCACAACAACAAGTCGATCCGCGACACCTGTGACCGCGTGCTCTGGCTGGAGCGCGGCGAGCTGCGCATGGACGGCCCGACCGAAGAGGTCCTCAAGGAGTACGAGAAGTTCACGGGCAAGTAGCCCATTTCGCCCAGGGCCCCGCCGGAACTCTTCGGCGGGGCCCTGCGTCTGCAAAGGAAACGCCAACTCCGGCTGGCCTTAGGAATCTTGACGCCAATCGGTGTGTTGTTGTGATGTGCAGGACACCCCGGCGGAGCGCGCCGCGTTGTACAACGTAAGCTGTACCGGTGCCGAATCGCGCCAAGTGGGGCGATAATACGCGACACCCGGCACCAGCACGCTGCGTGGACCTCCGGGCGGCGTGTCCGAAATGGGCACTATTGGGTCGGCAGTGTAGAACGGGAGATGTGACGGCAATGGCTACGGAAACTCTCCAGCTCCGCGATGCGTGTGCCGTCCTCGCGCCGGGCGGCGAGCGGTGACCGAAGCCGGGACGGCGCGCACCGGCGATCCGGAGCGTGACACCCTCGACAAGGCTGCGGACGAGAACTTCCCCGTGGCGCCCTTCTTTCTGCCCAAGGCCTGGCGCGACGACCTGATGGCCGTCTACGGCTTCGCTCGTCTTGTCGACGACATCGGTGACGGTGACCTCGCCCCGGGTGGCGCGGACGCCCGCCTCCTCGGCGTGTCGCCCGAAGAGGCCGAGGATCGCCTGCTCTTGCTGGACGCCTTCGAAGCCGATCTTCACCGCGTTTTCGACTCGACCCCGCGTCACCCCTTGCTGTGCCGGCTCCAGCGCACCGTCCGCCGCGCAAGCCTCACCCCCGAGCCCTTCCTCGGCCTGATCGCGGCCAATCGCCAGGACCAACTCGTCAAGCGGTACGAGACCTACGACGACCTCGTCGCCTACTGCGAGCTGTCCGCCAACCCCGTCGGCCGGCTGGTCCTCTCCGTGACGGGTACCTCCACGCCCGAGCGTGTCCGCCACTCCGACGCGGTGTGCACGGCGCTGCAGATCGTCGAACATCTTCAGGACGTCGCGGAGGACCTCGGCCGCGACCGTATCTACCTGCCTGCCGAGGACATGAAACGTTTCCACGTCCAGGAGGCGGATCTCGCCACCGCCACAGCGGGCGCATCGGTGCGCGCACTGGTTGCATACGAAGCAGAACGAGCCTTGAACCTCCTGAATGAAGGCACCCCCCTCGTGGGTAGCGTCCACGGCAGGCTGAAGCTGCTGCTCGCGGGGTTCATTGCGGGGGGAAGGGCGGCAATCCGTGCGATTGCCGCCGCCGAATACGACGTACTTCCCGGCCCGCCCAAGCCCGGCAAGCTCCAGTTGCTGCGCGAGGTGGGAGTGACTCTGCGAGGAGAGGGGTGATCCGGACCGTGGAGTCGGAACAACACGTGTCCGCACCGGTACTCGCCGCTTACAGCTACTGCGAGGCAGTGACCGGTCAGCAGGCCCGTAATTTCGCGTACGGCATCAGACTTCTGCCGACGCCCAAGCGCCGTGCGATGTCGGCGCTCTACGCGTTCTCGCGGCGTGTCGACGACATCGGCGACGGCGCGCTCGCACCGGACGTCAAGACGGCCCGCCTCGAGGACACCCGGGCACTGCTCGCCCGGGTGCGCCACAGTGCCGTCGACGAGGACGACACCGACCCGGTCGCGGTCGCCCTCAGTCACACCGCCGAGCACTTCCCGGTGCCCCTCGACGGCCTCGACGAACTCATCGACGGCGTCCTCATGGACGTACGCGGCGAGACGTACGAGACCTGGGACGATCTGAAGGTCTACTGCCGCTGTGTGGCCGGGGCGATCGGGCGGCTCTCGCTCGGTGTGTTCGGTACGGAACCGGGGGCGCGCGGCGCCGAGCGCGCGCCGGAGTACGCCGACACGCTCGGGCTCGCGCTTCAACTCACCAACATCCTGCGGGACGTACGGGAGGACGCCCAGGGCGGGCGAACCTATCTCCCCGCCGACGACCTCGCCAAGTTCGGCTGCTCGGCCGGGTTCAACGGGCCGACTCCACCGGAGGGCTCCGACTTCGCGGGCCTCGTGCACTTCGAAGTGCGTCGGGCCCGCGCCCTTTTCGCCGAGGGATACCGGCTGCTGCCCATGCTGGACCGGCGCAGCGGCGCCTGTGTCGCGGCGATGGCCGGCATCTACCGCCGCCTCCTCGACCGCATCGAGCGCGAGCCGGAGGCCGTGCTGCGCGGCCGGGTCTCGCTGCCCGGACGTGAGAAGGCGTATGTCGCTGTGCGTGGCCTCTCCGGCCTAGACGCCCGGCATGTGTCCCGGCGTACCGTCAGG
Organism: Streptomyces albiflavescens; assembly: GCF_014645835.1. Taxonomy (GTDB): domain Bacteria; phylum Actinomycetota; class Actinomycetes; order Streptomycetales; family Streptomycetaceae; genus Streptomyces; species Streptomyces albiflavescens. The sequence goes on along the minus strand of NZ_BMMM01000003.1, from coordinate 513,091 downwards.
AGGCGCACCTGATGGACAATTTGGGCCAAGGTGAATCCATCGGCGAAAAGCGGCACGCAACCCTCCGGGGCCGGGTGGCGTCCCTGACTGCAACGGCCTGCCGTGCACGGTTCAATCATCACGGCGGGTTCCTGGGGGAGGGTGCACGATGAGCGAGGTCACGCAGCCCGTGGGCAGCTCCGGCGGGGCGACCGCCGTGGTCGTCGGCGGCGGGCTCGCCGGGATCACGGCCGCGCTCGCGCTGGCCGACTCCGGGGTGCGCGTGACGCTGCTCGAAGGACGGCCGCGGCTCGGCGGACTCGCGTTCTCCTTCCAGCGCGGCGATCTCACCGTGGACAACGGACAGCATGTGTATCTGCGCTGCTGCACCGCCTACCGCTGGTTCCTCGATCGCGTCGACGGAGCCTCGCTGGCGCCTCTGCAGGATCGTCTCGACGTGCCCGTTCTCGACGCCGAGGGCAAACCCGGGCGACGGCTCGGCAGAATCGGTCGCACCGCGCTGCCCGTACCGCTGCATCTGGCGCGCAGCCTCGCGACGTATCAGCATCTGTCGCTCGCCGAGCGCGCCAAGGTCGGCCGTGCCGCGCTGGCGCTCAAGGGCCTGGATCTCGCCGATCCGGCGCTCGACGCGCAGAACTTCGGCAGCTGGCTCGCCGAGCACGGTCAGTCGGAGCGCGCCGTCGAGGCACTGTGGGACCTCGTGGGGGTCGCCACCCTCAACGCGGTGGCCTCGGATGCTTCGCTCGGGCTCGCCGCGATGGTGTTCAAGACCGGTCTGCTGTCCGACCCGGGCGCGGCCGATATCGGCTGGGCGCGCGTCCCGCTGGGCGAACTGCACGACACCCTGGCCCGCAAGGCGCTCGACTCCGCGGGCGTCCGTACCGAGGTCCGTACACGCGTCACCTCCATCTCCCCTTACGAGAACGGGCGTTGGAGCGTTCAGGTTCCCGGCGAGAGCATCGAGGCCGACGCGGTCGTCCTCGCCGTACCCCAGCGCGAGACCCACGATCTGCTGCCCCAGGGCGCGCTCGACGCCCCTGAGCGGCTCCTCGAGATCGGCACCGCGCCGATCCTCAACGTCCATGTCGTCTACGACCGGAAGGTGCTCAGCAGGCCGTTCTTCGCGGCGCTGGGTTCCCCGGTGCAGTGGGTCTTCGACCGGACCGAGGCGTCCGGGCTGCGCGAGGGGCAGTACCTGGCCCTCTCGCAGTCGGCCGCGCAGGACGAGATCGACGAGCCTGTGTCCGTCCTGCGCGAGCGCTATCTGCCGGAGCTGGAGCGGCTGCTGCCCGCCGCGCGCGGCGCGGAAGTGAAGGACTTCTTCGTGACCCGGGAGCGCACGGCGACGTTCGCCCCCACCCCAGGCGTCGGGCGACTGCGGCCCGGCGCCCGCACCGAGGCCCCCGGCCTGTACCTGGCCGGATCGTGGACCGCCACCGGGTGGCCCGCGACCATGGAGAGTGCGGTCCGCAGTGGCGTCAGTGCGGCGGGCGCCGCACTGGGAGCCCTGGGCCGGCCCCGCGATCACCTCTTCGAACTCTTCGAGGAGGCGGCATGACGCTCGATCAGATCGATCCGAGCACGGCAGGCCCCCGCACCCCCGGTATCGCAACAAGAGGAGAGACTGTGCCCACTGTGCCCCCGGCCGAAACGGCTGCCGACGCGGTGGACGTGACCGCGCTCCTCGAGCGCGGCCGGACCCTGGCCACACCGGTGCTGAAGGCGGCCGTCGACCGCCTCGCGGCGCCCATGGACACCGTCGCCGCCTACCACTTCGGCTGGATCGACGCCGAGGGCAACCCCGCGGACGGCGACGGCGGCAAGGCCGTACGCCCCGCGCTCGCCGTCCTGTCCGCGCAGGCCGCCGGTGCCGCCCCCGAGGTGGGCGTGCCGGGTGCGGTCGCCGTTGAACTGGTGCACAACTTCTCGCTGCTGCACGACGACCTGATGGACGGCGACGAACAGCGGCGCCATCGTGACACCGTCTGGAAGGTGCACGGGCCCGCCCAGGCCATCCTCGTCGGCGACGCCCTGTTCGCGCTGGCCAACGAGATCCTCCTGGAGCTCGGCACCGCCGAGGCGGGCCGCGCCACGCGCCGTCTGACGACCGCCACCCGCGCCCTGATCGACGGTCAGGCCCAGGACATCTCCTACGAGCACCGCGACCGGGTCACCGTCGAGGAGTGCCTGGAGATGGAGGGCAACAAGACGGGCGCCCTGCTCGCCTGCGCCTCCTCCATCGGCGCGGTGCTCGGCGGCGCCGACGACTTCACCGCCGACACGCTGGAGAAGTACGGCTACCACCTCGGCCTGGCCTTCCAGGCCGTCGACGACCTCCTCGGCATCTGGGGCGACCCGGAGGCCACCGGAAAGCAGACCTGGAGCGATCTGCGCCAGCGCAAGAAGTCCCTGCCGGTGGTGGCCGCGCTCGCCGCGGGCGGGCCCGCCTCCGAGCGCCTCGGTGAACTGCTCGCCGAGGACGCCAAGGCCAGCGACTTCGAGAACTTCTCCGAGGAGGAGTTCGCCGCGCGCGCCGCGCTCATCGAGGAGGCGGGCGGCCGCGAGTGGACCGCCCAGGAGGCCCGTCGCCAGCACACCATCGCCATCGAGGCACTGGACGCCGTCCGGATGCCCGACCAGGTGCGGGCCCAGTTCGTGGCGCTCGCCGACTTCGTCGTCGTACGGAAGAGATGATCACTATCGGTCGAATGAACCTCGCGTAGTCGCCGGCCGGTGCCGCGGGAGAACGCGGACCGGCCGACGGCGGACCCAGCAGAGACGTACCACTGCACGAAGGGGAAGCCATGACAGCGACGACCGACGGAAGCACCGGGGCCCTGCCGCCCCGCGCTGCCTCGGCCAGCGAAACACCACTTCAGACGACTCCCGCGGCGGCCGGGACAGTCGAGACCGGAGACGCCGCCACGCGCGCGATGCAGCGCGCCACCGACTTCCTGCTCTCACGGCAGGACGCCGAGGGCTGGTGGAAGGGCGACCTCGAGACGAACGTCACGATGGACGCCGAGGACCTGCTCCTCCGTCAGTTCCTGGGCATCCGCGACGAGTCGACCACACGCGCGGCCGGGCTGTTCATTCGTGGGGAGCAGCGCGACGACGGCACCTGGGCGACGTTCTACGGCGGCCCGGGCGAACTCTCCACCACCATCGAGGCGTACGTCGCCCTGCGGCTGGCCGGGGACGCCCCGGACGAGCCGCACATGGCGAAGGCGTCCGCGTGGATCCGCGAGCGGGGCGGCATCGCCTCGGCCCGTGTCTTCACCCGGATCTGGCTCGCCCTGTTCGGCTGGTGGAAGTGGGACGACCTGCCCGAACTCCCGCCGGAGCTCATCTACTTCCCGAAGTGGATGCCGCTCAACATCTACGACTTCGGGTGCTGGGCGCGGCAGACGATCGTGCCGCTCACCATCGTCTCGGCGAAGCGTCCGGTGCGGCCGGCGCCGTTCCCGCTGGACGAGCTGCACACCGACGCCGGTAATCCCAATCCGGTCAAGCCCCTTGCTCCCGTGGCGAGTTGGGACGGTGCCTTCCAGCGCCTCGACAAGGCGCTGCACCAGTACCGCAAGGTCGCGCCGCGCCGGCTGCGCAGGGCCGCGATGAACTCGGCGGCGCGCTGGATCATCGAACGACAGGAGAACGACGGCTGCTGGGGAGGTATCCAGCCGCCCGCCGTGTACTCGGTCATCGCCCTCCATCTGCTCGGATATGACCTCGAACACCCGGTGATGCGCGAGGGGTTGGCCTCGCTGGACCGTTTCGCCGTATGGCGCGAGGACGGCGCCCGGATGATCGAGGCCTGCCAGTCGCCGGTGTGGGACACCTGCCTCGCGACCATCGCGCTCGCCGACGCGGGCGTCCCGGCCGACCACCCGCAGCTCGTGAAGGCCGCGGACTGGATGCTCGGCGAGGAGATCGTCCGGCCGGGCGACTGGTCGGTCAAGCGGCCCGGGCTGCCGCCGGGCGGCTGGGCGTTCGAGTTCCACAACGACAACTACCCCGACATCGACGACACCGCCGAGGTGGTCCTCGCGCTTCGCCGCGTCAGGCACCACGACCCGGAGCGTATCGAGAAGGCCATCGGGCGTGGGGTGCGCTGGAACCTCGGGATGCAGTCGAAGAACGGCGCGTGGGGCGCCTTCGATGTCGACAACACCAGCTCCTTCCCCAACCGTCTGCCGTTCTGCGACTTCGGGGAGGTCATCGACCCGCCGTCCGCGGACGTCACCGCCCACGTGGTGGAGATGCTCGCCGTCGAGGGACTCTCGCACGACCCCCGTACGCGACGCGGGATCGAGTGGCTGCTGGCCGAACAGGAATCGAACGGCTCCTGGTTCGGGCGCTGGGGCGTCAACTACGTCTACGGCACGGGGTCGGTGGTCCCGGCGCTCGTGGCAGCGGGACTGCCCGGCTCGCATCCGGCGATCCGCCGGGCGGTGGCCTGGCTGGAAGCCGTGCAGAACGACGACGGCGGCTGGGGCGAAGACCTGCGCTCCTACCACAAGGTCGCCGAGTGGAGCGGACGGGGCGCCTCGACCGCCTCCCAGACCGGCTGGGCCCTGCTCGCCCTGCTGGCCGCGGGGGAGCGCGACTCCAAGGCCGTGGAGCGCGGAGTCGAGTGGCTCGCGGAGACCCAGTTGGCGGACGGCTCCTGGGACGAGCCGTACTTCACGGGAACCGGCTTCCCGTGGGACTTCTCGATCAACTACCACCTCTACCGGCAGGTCTTCCCACTCACCGCGCTCGGGCGGTACGTCCACGGCGAGCCCTTCGCCGAGGTCAAGGGGGGGTGATGAGCACGAAGCCCGACCAGGCCCCGCTGCTGATCGCCTGTGCGCTCGGCATCGAGCACCTCGCCCTGCGCAGCGGGGACCGCACCGGGGCCGACGGGCCCGTCACCGTGCTGCGTACGGGCATGGGACCCAAGGCGGCCGCACGGTCGGTCAGCCGGGTGCTCGCCGATTCGGCGCTGCGCGAGGCCGCGGTCCTGGCCACGGGCTTCTGCGCGGGGCTCGCCCCGGGCATGCACCCCGGTGACCTGGTCGTCGCCGAGGAGACCCGGGACCCGCGCGGCACCACTCCCTGCGTAGGCGTCGATCTGCTCGTCAGCGAACTCGTGCGCACCGTGCCCGGGCGCACGGTCCACACCGGACCCCTCACCGGCTCCGATCACGTCGTCCGTGGTCACGAACGGTCGGATCTGCTCGCGACCGGCGCAATCGCGGTCGACATGGAGTCGGCGGCCACGCTCCACAGCGCCGTGCGCACCGGCGCGCGCCCGGTTGCCGCCGTCCGAGTGGTCGTGGACGCTCCAGAACATGAACTCGTCCGTATCGGCACGGTGCGCGGTGGAATATCAGCTTTCCGCGTTCTTCGTGCCGTGCTTCCCGCTTTTTTTGAATGGCACCGTTCTTTGCTGCTCCCTCGGAGGTGAGCCAGATGGCCATGCCGCTTCGGCAGTCCATGAAGGTCGCTGCGTACCTGTTTGAACAGAAGCTCAAGAAGCGGGACAAGTTCGCGCTGCTGGTCGAGTTGGAACCGCTCTTCGCGTGCAACCTCAAGTGCGAGGGCTGCGGCAAGATCCAGCACCCGGCGGGGGTGCTCAAGCAGCGCATGCCCGTTGCCCAGGCCGTGGGAGCGGTCCTCGAATCCGGTGCGCCGATGGTGTCGATCGCCGGCGGCGAGCCGCTGATGCACCCGCAGATCGACGAGATCGTACGGCAGTTGGTGGCCAAGAAGAAGTTCGTCTTCCTGTGCACCAACGCGCTGCTGATGCGCAAGAAGATGGACAAGTTCAAGCCCTCGCCCTACTTCGCGTGGGCCGTGCACATCGACGGGCTGCGCGAGCGGCACGACGAGTCCGTGGCCAAGGAGGGCACCTTCGACGAGGCGGTCGAGGCCATCAAGGAGGCCAAGCGGCGCGGCTTCCGCGTCACCACCAACTCGACCTTCTTCAACACCGACACCCCGCAGACCGTCATCGAGGTCCTCAACTTCCTCAACGACGACCTGAAGGTGGACGAGATGATGCTCTCGCCCGCCTACGCCTACGAGAAGGCCCCCGACCAGGAGCACTTCCTCGGCGTCCAGCAGACCCGGGAGCTGTTCAAGAAGGCCTTCGCGGGCGGCAACCGGCGCCGCTGGCGGCTCAACCAGAGCCCGCTCTTCCTGGACTTCCTCGAGGGCAAGGTCGACTTCCCGTGCACCGCATGGGCGATCCCCAGCTACTCGCTCTTCGGCTGGCAGAAGCCCTGCTATCTGATGAGCGACGGGTACGTGCAGACGTACAAGCAACTGCTCGAGGAGACCGACTGGGACTCCTACGGCCGCGGCAAGGACGACCGGTGCGCCAACTGCATGGCCCACTGCGGCTACGAGCCGACCGCGGTCCTCGCCACCATGGGCTCCCTCAAGGAGTCGCTGCGCGCTGCCCGCGAGACCTTCACGGAAAGCCGCGGGTGACGTCATGACCGCCGTTTCCTTGGGCCTCCCCGAGGTGCCGGTCCGACCGATCGCGGAGCGCCGTGTCTCGCGGCAGATCCAGGTCGGTCCGGTGGCGGTCGGGGGCGGAGCGCCCGTGTCGGTGCAGTCGATGACGACGACGCGTACGTCGGACATCGGCGCCACCCTGCAGCAGATCGCGGAACTCACCGCGTCCGGCTGCCAGATCGTCCGGGTCGCCTGCCCCACGCAGGACGACGCGGACGCCCTCGGCACCATCGCCCGCAAGTCGCAGATCCCGGTGATCGCGGACATCCACTTCCAGCCGAAGTACGTGTTCGCCGCGATCGAGGCGGGTTGTGCGGCGGTGCGGGTGAACCCCGGCAACATCAAGCAGTTCGACGACAAGGTGAAGGAGATCGCGCGGGCCGCGAAGGATCACGGCACACCGATCCGGATCGGCGTCAACGCGGGCTCCCTCGACCGGCGGCTGCTGCAGAAGTACGGCAAGGCGACGCCGGAGGCGCTGGTCGAGTCGGCGCTGTGGGAGGCGTCGCTCTTCGAGGAGCACGACTTCCGGGACATCAAGATCTCGGTGAAGCACAACGACCCGGTGGTGATGGTCAATGCCTACCGGCAGCTGGCGGCGCAGTGCGACTACCCGCTGCACCTCGGCGTGACGGAAGCCGGTCCGGCGTTCCAGGGGACCATCAAGTCGGCAGTCGCCTTCGGGGCGTTGCTGAGTGAGGGGATCGGGGACACCATCCGGGTGTCCTTGAGCGCGCCGCCGGCCGAGGAGGTCAAGGTCGGCATTCAGATCCTGGAGTCGCTCGGACTGCGGCAGCGGCGTCTGGAGATCGTCTCGTGCCCGTCCTGCGGGCGCGCCCAAGTGGATGTGTACAAGCTGGCCGACGAGGTCACGGCCGGTCTGGAGGGGATGGAGGTCCCGTTGCGCGTCGCGGTCATGGGCTGCGTCGTCAACGGCCCCGGAGAGGCGCGGGAGGCGGACCTGGGGGTCGCCTCCGGCAACGGGAAGGGGCAGATCTTCGTCAAGGGCGAGGTCATCAAGACCGTGCCCGAGTCGAAGATCGTCGAGACCCTCATCGACGAGGCGATGAAGATCGCGGAGCAGATGGAGAACGACGGCGTCGCGTCCGGAGAACCGGCCGTCATCGTGAGTTGATCAGCACGGACCGAGAGGGGGCCGAGCGTGACGATTCTGGAGAACATCCGGGGACCACGCGACCTGAAGGCGCTGTCCGAGGCGGAACTCGGTGTACTGGCCGACGAGATACGGGAGTTCCTGGTGCACGCGGTTGCCAGGACCGGCGGTCACCTCGGGCCCAATCTGGGAGTGGTGGAACTGTCCATGGCGCTCCACCGGGCCTTCGAGTCACCCGTCGACCGGATCCTGTGGGACACCGGTCATCAGAGCTACGTGCACAAACTGCTGACAGGACGTCAGGACTTCTCCAAGCTGCGCGGCAAGGGCGGCCTCTCGGGCTATCCCTCGCGCGAGGAGTCCGAGCACGACATCATCGAGAACAGCCACGCCTCCACGGCGCTCGGCTGGGCGGACGGGCTGGCCAAGGCCCGCCAGGTACAGGGGGAGAAGGGCCATGTCGTCGCGGTCATCGGCGACGGCGCACTCACCGGCGGCATGGCGTGGGAGGCGCTGAACAACATCGCGGCCGCGAAGGACCGCCCGCTGATCATCGTCGTCAACGACAATGAACGCTCCTACGCGCCGACCATAGGCGGTCTCGCCAACCACCTCGCGACCCTGCGCACGACGGACGGTTACGAGAAGGTCCTCGCCTGGGGCAAGGACGTACTGCTGCGCACGCCCGTCGTCGGAAACACCATCTATGAGTCGCTGCACGGCGCGAAGAAGGGCTTCAAGGACGCGTTCGCCCCGCAGGGCATGTTCGAGGACCTCGGGCTGAAGTACGTCGGGCCGATCGACGGGCACGACGTGGGGGCCGTCGAATCCGCGCTGCGGCGGGCCAAACGCTTCCACGGGCCCGTGCTCATTCACTGTCTGACGGAGAAGGGCCGAGGCTACGAGCCTGCTCTCGCGCACGAGGAGGACCACTTCCACACGGTCGGTGTGATGGACCCGCTCACCTGTGAACCCCTCGCGCCCTCCAACGGGCCTTCCTGGACCTCGGTGTTCGGGGACGAGATCCTGCGGATCGGCGAGGAGCGGGACGACGTGGTGGCGATCACGGCGGCCATGCTGCATCCGGTGGGACTGGGGAAGTTCGCGGAGAAGTTCCCCGACCGGGTATGGGACGTCGGGATCGCCGAGCAGCACGCCACGGTGTCCGCGGCCGGGCTCGCCACGGGCGGGCTCCATCCGGTCGTCGCCGTCTACGCCACCTTCCTCAATCGCGCTTTCGACCAGCTCCTCATGGACGTCGCGCTGCACCGCTGCGGCGTGACCTTCGTCCTCGACCGGGCCGGAGTCACCGGAGTCGACGGGGCATCGCACAACGGCATGTGGGACATGTCGATCCTCCAGGTCGTGCCGGGCCTCAGGATCGCCGCGCCGCGCGACGCCGACCAGTTGCGGGCCCAGCTGCGGGAGGCCGTCGCCGTGGACGACGCGCCGACGCTGATCCGCTTCCCGAAGGAGTCGGTGGGACCGGCGATCGAGGCGGTGGACCATGTGGGCGGGCTGGATGTCCTGCATCGCTCCTCGGGGACCCCGCAGGTCCTGCTGGTGGCCGTCGGCGTGATGGCGCCGGTCTGTCTGCAGGCAGCCGAGCTGCTCGAAGCCCGCGGCATCGGCTGCACCGTGGTCGACCCACGCTGGGTCAAGCCCGTCGACCTGTCGCTGCCCGGCCTCGCCGCCGAACACCGGCTCGTCGCCGTCGTCGAGGACAACAGCCGGGCGGCCGGCGTCGGCGCGGCGGTCGCGCTGGCGCTCGGGGACGCCGAAGTCGACGTACCCGTACGGCGGTTCGGCATCCCGGAGCAGTTCCTCGCCCATGCCAAGCGCGGTGAGGTGCTGGCCGACATAGGTCTCACACCCGTCGAAGTCGCCGGGCGGATCAGCGCCGGCCTGGCCGTCAAGGATGAGCTGTCCAAGGTCGAGGACGAGCTGTCCATGGATGAGTTGTCCAAGGAGAAACAGGAATGAACGACCCTGCTCAGAAGCGGGAGTTCGACCTCGGCGCGCTGCTGGCCGAGCGCGGAGCCGAGCGCTACGAGCTGCACACCAAGTATCTGAACCACCAGCTCCCGCGCATGCTGCACACCATCGGCTTCGACAAGGTGTACGAGCGGGCCGAAGGCGCCCACTTCTGGGACGCGGACGGCAACGACTACCTGGACATGCTCGCCGGGTTCGGGGTGATGGGCCTGGGCCGCCATCACCCCGTCGTCCGCCAGGCGCTGCACGACGTCCTGGACGCCTCGCTCGCCGACCTCACGCGCTTCGACTGCCAGCCGCTGCCCGGGCTCCTCGCGGAGAAGCTGCTTGCCCCCAGCCCGCACCTGGACCGGGTCTTCTTCGGCAACAGCGGTACGGAGGCGGTCGAGACCGCGTTGAAGTTCGCCCGTTACGCCACCGGGAAGCCGCGGATCCTCTACTGCTCCCACGCCTTCCACGGTCTGACCACCGGCTCGCTGTCGGTGAACGGCGAGGACGGCTTCCGCGACGGCTTCGCCCCGCTGCTGCCCGACACCCCCGTCCCGCTCGGCGATCTCGACGTCCTGGCACGGGAGCTGAAGAAGGGCGACGTCGCCGCGCTCATCGTCGAACCCATTCAGGGCAAGGGCGTGCACGAGGCCCCACCCGGATATCTGCGTGCCGCCCAGGAGCTGCTGCACAAGCACAAGGCGCTGCTCATCGCGGACGAGGTGCAGACCGGGCTCGGACGGACCGGGGACTTCTACGCCTACCAGCACGAGCAGGGCGTGGAGCCCGACCTGGTGTGCGTAGCGAAGGCGCTCTCCGGCGGGTATGTGCCGGTCGGCGCGACCCTCGGCAAGGACTGGATCTTCAAGAAGGTCTACTCGTCGATGGACCGGGTCCTCGTGCACTCGGCAAGCTTCGGCTCGAACGCGCAGGCCATGGCGGCGGGGCTCGCCGTGCTCTCCGTGATGGAGAACGAGCAGATCGTGGCGGGCGTACGGGCCACGGGGGAGCGGTTGAAGTCCCGGCTCGCGGCGCTCGTGGACACATACGAGCTGCTGAGTGACGTACGCGGCCGGGGCCTGATGATCGGCATCGAGTTCGGGCGGCCCCAGTCGCTGAAGCTGCGCAGCCGCTGGACGATGCTGCAGGCCGCGCGCAAGGGCCTGTTCGCGCAGATGGTGGTCGTCCCGCTGCTGCAACGGCACCGCATCCTCACCCAGGTCTCCGGCGACCATCTGGAGGTGATCAAGCTGATCCCGCCGCTGATCATCGGCGAGCAGGACGTCGACCGCTTCGTCGGGGCCTTCACCGCCGTGATGGACGACGCGCACAGCGGGGGCGGCCTGATGTGGGACTTCGGAAAGACGCTGGTGAAGCAGGCGGTGGCGAACCGCTGAGCGTTGTACGCCAGGGGCGGGCTCGCGCATCGGGCCCGCCCTGTTTCATGCCGTGAGCGCGGTGGGGACGTCGGCTCGTGCGGCGGGTCGGGCGCCGAGCGCCGACCTGTTTGCCTCGGCTCGTGCGGCGGGTCGGGCGCCGAGCGCCGACCTGTTTGCCTATGAGGCAAGAAATTTGCCTATCGGGCAAGCCTGCGGCTCAATGGAGGCATGAACCCTGTTGAGGGTACGAGCCCCTCCGAGCCGGGGGCGGTCGGTGAGCTTCCCGCCGTCGCGCCCCAGCTGCGTGAGCTGCGCCGCCGTGCCTCCCTGACCCTGGAGGCCGCGTCCCGCGCCGCCGGGCTCTCGCCCGCCCACCTCTCCCGCCTGGAGACCGGGCAGCGCCAGCCCTCGCTGCCGATGCTGCTCGCGCTCGCCCGTATCTACGGTACGACTGTCTCGGAACTGCTCGGCGAGACGGTCGCCGAGCGTGACGCGATCGTGCGCGCCTCCGACATGGAGCCGACCCGGGCGGGCGGCTGGACGTACTGGCAGGCCGGTGCCCAGGGCCGGGGGATGCAGGCCCTGCGGGTGCACGTGCCGTACGGCTCGCAGGGCGACATCGTGCGTGTCCACCCCGGCGAGGAGTGGCTGTACGTCCTCCAGGGGCGGCTCCGACTGCGCCTCGGGGACACCACCCACGTGCTCGCGCCGGGCGACAGCGCGCACTTCGACTCGCTCACCCCGCACCGCATCGCCGCCGCCGATCGCGGCGGAGCCGAGCTCCTCTTCGTACACACCTTGCTGCAGAGCCCCACCGCCGCGCTGTGCCTCGGCCCGGCGACGGGGCATCCGACCTCGGGAGAGATGTCATGACCGAACCCACGGAACCCGGAACGCGACGGTCCATGGAGGAGCGCTTCCCGCGCGCCCTGTGGATACGGCTGATCATCTACATCGCCGTCGGCCACGTCTTCGCGGCCTTCATCTACCTGCTGTTCACACTGGGCGGGCAGAGCCACTAGGTCCCGCCCCCCAACGGGCTCAGTCCAGCAGGCGCTCGCGCAGTCGCTCCCGCAGTTCCGGGGTGATCCGCAGCGCCTGCTCCAGGTAGGGGTCGACACCGCCCCAGGTCTCCTCGATCGTCTCGAAGGCCGCCGTCAGGTATTCGGCGCGGGCGTCGAACAGCGGGCTGAGCAGCTCCATGACCTCCGGGGAGTACGCGGCGGCGGAGCTGCTGCTGCGGTGCACCTTGTAGCGGCGGTGCGTGGCGTTCGACTCCAGGTAGTCGGCCACGATCGCGTCGCGCTCGACGCCGAGGGCGAGGAGTGTCACGGCTATCGACAGGCCCGCGCGGTCCTTGCCCGCCGCGCAGTGCATCAGCGCGGGCACGCTGTCCTCGGCCAGCGCGTGCAGCACCTGGGAGTGCTCGGTCGTGCGCTGCCTGATGATCGTGCGGTACGAGTTGATCATGCGGTTGGCGGCCTTGCCGTCCCCGAGGATCGAGCGGAGCTGGTCGATCTCGCCGTCCCGGACCATCTTCCAGAACTCGGCGCCGTCGGCCGGGTCGGTCAGCGGAAGATTCACGTTCCGCACACCTGGCAGCTCGACGTCCGGTCCCTCCAGTTTCTGGTCCGAGGCATTGCGGAAGTCGAAGATCGTGTGCAGGCCCAGGGAAGAGAGGAACGAGGCGTCCTCCTCGGTGGCGTGCGCCAGGTGGCCGCTGCGGAACAGTCGGCCCTGCTTCACGCGCCTGCCGTCCACCGTGGGCAGGCCGCCCACGTCCCGGAAGTTGCGCACGCCTGCCAGCTCGGGCTCGGTCGACGGGACCTGCTGCGTCACTGGGGCTCCTCCCCTTCGGCCGTGGGCGCTGCTCGGCTTGGCTCGGCGGCGCTTGGCGCTTGAGTGCGGGTTGCGCTCTCGACGATACGACATGGGTTCCTGGGGCAATGAGTTGTCCACAGGCGTTGCCTCCGAGACGCCGGGCCCGCGATGATGTTGAGGTCTGATCGCACCTGTTCGAATCTGTGGGGGACTGATGGTCGAAGTCGGCGCGGACGCTCGTACCTGGCTTCTTTCGGGGCCGGCGAGCAGCTACGCACTGCGGCTCACCGAACGCGACGAGCTGCTGCACCTGCACTGGGGGCCACGGATCGCGCTCGCCGACGCCGAGGCGCTCGCCGCGCTGCCCGCGCCGCAGTACTGGCCCTTCGAGTCCCCGCTCGACGGGCGCGAGGAGTACCCGGTCGAGGGCGGCCCGCGCTTCGTACGGCCCGCCCTTTCCGTGCGCACGGACGAGCGCCGCGGCACCGAGTGGCGCTTCGAGGCGCACGAGGCGGACGGTGACGAGCTGCGCCTGCGTTTCTCTGACTCCGGGCTCGGCATCACGCTGCACTACCGGATGCGCGGCGATGTCGTGGAGCGCTGGGTGACGCTCGCCAACGAGGGCCCCGCCCTGGAACTGCTGCGCGCCGACTCCGCGACCTGGACGCTGCCCGAGCGCGACGGCTGGCGGCTGTCCCAGCTGCACGGGCGATGGGCGGCCGAGTCCCGGCTTGTACGCGCCCCCCTCACCTACGGTGAGAAGGTCATCGGCAGCCGGCGCGGACACACCGGGCACCAGCATCTGCCCTGGGTCGCGCTCGACAGCGAGGCGACCGAGGAGAGCGGCGAGGTGTACGGGTGCGCGCTCGGCTGGTCGGGCTCGTGGCGGATCTGCGTGGCCCAACTTCCCGACGCGCGCGTGCAGATCTCCGGCGGCGCGGGGTACGACGACTCGGGGCTGTTGCGCCTGGAACCGGGTGAGTCGTTCACGACCCCCGTCTTCGCCGGACTGTGGAGCGACGGCGGCTTCGGCGGAGCGAGCCGCGCCTGGCACGCCTACCAGCGTGCGTACGTCATCCCGGACGCGGACCAGGACCGGCCGGTGCTCTTCAACTCCTGGGAGGCCACCACCTTCGACATCTCCGAGGAGCAGCAGGGGGTGCTCGCCCGCCGCGCCGCGGCGATGGGCGTCGAGCTGTTCGTGGTCGACGACGGCTGGTTCGGGGCGCGCACCAGCGACCGGGCCGGGCTCGGCGACTGGACCCCCAACCCGGACCGCTTCCCCGCAGGGCTCAAGCCGCTCGGCGACTATGTGCACGCGCTGGGCATGCGGTTCGGGATCTGGGTCGAGCCGGAAATGGTCAATCCGGACAGCGAGCTCTATCGCGCGCATCCCGACTGGGTGCAGTTCCAGCCGGGGCGAACCAGGACGGAATACCGCAATCAGCTCGTACTGAATCTCGCTCGCCCGGATGTTCAGGAGTACCTGTGGGAGCAGCTCGACGGTCTGCTCTCCAGTGCTCCGATCGACTATGTGAAGTGGGATTTCAACCGCTGTTTCACGGACGCGGGTTGGCCCGGTGAGCGCTATCCGCAGAAGCTGTGGGTCGAGCACGTGGAGGCCCTGTACGCCCTTCTCGACCGGCTGCGGGCCGCGCACCCCTCGGTCGCCGTCGAGTCCTGTTCGGGCGGTGGCGGCCGGATCGATCTCGGCATCATGGCGCGTACGGACCAGGTGTGGACCTCCGACAACACCGATCCGCTCGACCGGCTCGCCATCCAGTACGGCTTCAGTCAGATCCACCCGGCCCGGATCATGGCCGCCTGGGTCACGGACAGCCCGAACACGCAGCTCAATGGCAGGGTCAGCTCGCTGCGCTTCCGCTTCGTGAGTGCCATGGCCGGGGTGCTCGGTGTGGGCGGCGACCTGAGTGAGTGGAGCGAGCAGGAGCTCGCCGAGGCTCGGAGGTGGGTGGATCTCTACAAGGAGATCCGGCCCGTCGTGCAGTGTGGCGACCTCTACCGACTGCGGCCCCCGGAGGGCGGGCTGAGTGCGGTGCAGTACGTCCACGGTGATGAGACCGTCGTCCTCGCCTGGCTCCAGGCCCAGCGTCACGGTGAGCCGGTCGCCCCGCTCCGACTGCGCGGACTCAACCCGGCAGAAGCGTATGAATGCCTCGAAACGGGCGAAGTGCACCGAGGTGCGGTACTGCTGCATAACGGGCTGCGGACAGGGCTGCGGGGAGACCTTGATGCGGCAGTTGTCCGGCTACGTCGCATCTGACCGTTCTGTCGTAATTGGCGCCTTCGTTCCAACTGGCCCTGGAATAAAGCATCGTGGGTCGAGGTGCGTGAGGAGCGTCATATTCGTGACGATGTGTTGCCGTCGCCCATTCTCAATCCGCCCCAATCCTTGAGCGGGTTGAGGGCCCGGAAAGATCGTCGATACACGGAGGGTGACCGGAATTCCGTAATGGATCAAGACGGGCGTGCGCACAGAAAAGCCACATGGTTGTGGATGCGCTCTCATCTCGCTTACGTTCGGCCTCAATCCGGACGGACGCCCAATCCTGCCGCCGCCCGGAATCCCCACACTCACCCGCATACGGCAGGAGCGGGGGACCCACAGGTTCCATGCCTGTTCCGGTCTCCGGAACGGCTAGGGGTATAGCCGTGCAATGGCGCGGCTGGGCATCTCCAGCCCGCACCCGACAGCTCACCTCGCAGGCGACGGAGAGGAATTCGTCATGCCCGCGAAGGGTAAGCACCGCCGTCCCAAGTCCCAGCGTTTCACCCGCTCGATCGCCGTGGCCGGAACCGGCGGCGCCGCGCTCGCGCTGCCTCTGATGGGAGCCACCGGCGCCCACGCCGCGACCCCGACGGCCTCCGTCGCGCAGAGCGTCGAGAAGACCGTCGCCGCTCCCACCGCGGTGAAGAAGGCGGCCGGGACCAAGACGTACGCGGTCAAGGCCGGCGACTCCCTCGCCAAGATCGCCGACGAGCAGAACGTCGGCGGCGGCTGGAAGAAGCTCTACTCCGACAACCGCTCGGTCGTCGGCAGCGACCCGTCGCTGATCCGCCCGGGGCTGAAGCTGACGATCGGCAAGAAGGCCGCTTCCGGCAGCGCCAAGCAGTCGTCGGCCAGGACGGCGCCTTCGGCCGCGAAGCCCACCAAGGCCACCGAGGCCGCCTCCACCAGCAGCAGTTCCGGCTACACCCTGCCCGTCGTGGGCGCCACAGTCGGCACCAGTTACAAGGTGGCGGGCAGCATGTGGTCCAGCGGCTACCACACCGGCGTGGACTTCGTGGTCCCGACCGGCACCACGATCAAGGCGATCGCCGCGGGCACCGTCGTCTCGGCCGGCTGGGGCGGCGCCTACGGCAACCAGGTCGTCATCCAGCACGCCGACGGCCGGTACTCCCAGTACGCCCACATGTCCTCGCTCTCCGTCTCGGCGGGCCAGACCGTGACCGAGGGGCAGCAGATCGGCCTCTCGGGCGCGACCGGCAACGTCACCGGACCGCACCTGCACTTCGAGATCCGCACCACGCCGAACTACGGCTCGGACCTGGACCCCGTCGGGTACCTGCGCTCGCACGGTGTCGCCGTCGGCTGACGCGTCTCCCTCGCCTCCAAGGGCCGGACCCCATGATCCCCGGGGTTCGGCCCTTGGTGTCTCATGAGCGGCGCGGCAACGGCTCGGCGCGGAGTGCGCGCCGTCGTCAACGGGCGGCAGCAGAAGCCGGGTTCTGCGGCGCCCATGCCCGGCGCCCGCGACGTCTGCCCGGCGCCCGCGACGTCCGTGTGCGGCGGCTCCCTCAACGCCCCTGATCAGGGGCTTATTCCGGAATTGGACAACACTTTAGGCGTGGCTTATCTCACCATCCGTCAACCCTTCCCTACGGTCGCGTAGCTCACATCCGAAGGTGAATCATGGACCGACGTGGCAGACGATTCGAAGAGTGACAACAGATCAGTGATCGGGTCGTACGTGGCGGTGGGGGACAGCTTCACCGAGGGCGTCGGCGACCCCGGCCCTGACGGGGCCTTCGTCGGTTGGGCCGACCGGTTCGCGGTACTTCTCGCGGACCGCCGGCCAGAAGGTGACTTCAGCTACACCAATCTCGCCGTGCGCGGCAAACTGCTCGACCAGATCGTCGAGGACCAGCTCCATCGCGCCAAGGAACTCGCGCCGGACCTGGTCTCCTTCTGCGCGGGCGGCAACGACATCATCCGGCCCGGCACCGACCCCGACGAGGTCGCGGAGCGCTTCGAGCGCGCGATCGCCCAACTCACCTCCGCCGTCGGCACCGTCATGGTGACCACCGGCTTCGACACCCGTGGCGTACCCGTGCTGAAGCATCTGCGCGGCAAGATCGCCACGTACAACGGGCATGTGCGGGCGATCGCCGACCGCTACGGCTGTCCCGTACTCGACCTGTGGTCGCTCAAGACGGTCCAGGACCGCCGCGCCTGGGACGGCGACCGGCTGCATCTGTCGCCCGAGGGGCACACCCGGGTCGCGCTCCGCGCCGGCCAGGTCCTCGGCCTCGACGTACCCGCCGACCCGGACCAGCCCTGGCCGCCGCTGCCGCCGCGCGGCACGCTCGAAGTGCGGCGCGACGACATCCACTGGGCGCGCGAGTACCTGGTCCCGTGGATCGGGCGGCGATTGCGCGGGGAGTCGTCGGGGGACCATGTGGCGGCCAAGGGGGCCCTCTCGCCCGACGACATCAAGATGCGGATCGAGTCGGTGGCCTGAGTCCGGCTCAGGTCTTCGGGTACGGAGCGGCGGGCCCGTGCGGGGCCGCCCTCCGGCTCGACCGGTGAGGTGACAGAGCGGGAGTGGCGCTGGGCGGGGAGCGGTCGGCGGTGCTGGGATGACCGCGAACCGCCCCGACGTCCCGGAGGGCGGCGCCCGAAGGAGACTCCGCATGCCCGCCCTCCGCGCGTCCACCGCACTCGCCGTGACCCTCCTCGCCCTCACCCTTCCGCAGGCCGCGTCGGCACCCGCCTTCGCGCTGCCCGCGCGCCCTGGACTCAGCGCAGAGCCCAGCCCCTCGACGGTCACCGTCACCGGCGAAGGCAGCGCCACCGCCGCGCCTGACCTCGCGCTCATCAGTGCGGGTGTCGACGTCACGGCGAAGACGTCGAAGGAGGCGCTTGCCGCGCAGAACACGGCGTCGAACGCCCTGCTGGACGCCGTACGCGCGCAAGGCGTCGAGGAACGCGACATCCGTACCGAGAGCCTCTCGCTCTCCCCGGTCTACGAGGACCAGAACGGGGCCTCCACGCTGACGGGTTACGAGGCCGCTCAGTCGTTCTCGGTGAAGATCCGCGACATCGGTAAGACCGGTGCGGTGCTGCAGGCCATCACCGACGCGACCGGCAACGCGGGCCGCATCCACTCCGTCGCCTTCGACATCGCCGACCCCGCTCCGCTGCACGCCCGCGCCCGCGAGGCCGCGCACGACGACGCCCACACGAAGGCATCCCAGTACGCCCGCCTCAGTGGCCACCAACTCGGCCGACTCGTCTCGCTCACCGAGGTCGGCGGCGACTCCCGCCCGGTGCCGGTGCCGGTGTCGGCGGCCGCCTTCGACCAGACCGGGACGGGTGTCCCGGTCGCCACCGGCGAGATCCGGGACACGATCACGGTTACGGCGGTGTATGAACTGAACTGAGCGGCCTTCCCGGGCTGCCGGGACGAACCGCCTTGCGGCGGAGGTGAACCCCAAAACGGTGGCAGCGAAGGCGGGCACCTCGAGGCGGTGGCAGCGTAGGCGCGAGCTTCGAGGCGGTGGCAGCGCAGGCGTACGCCTCAGCGCACCGCCGCCACCAACGCCTCCCGCTCAAGCCCCAGTTCGCGTGCGAGCGCCTCGTCCACCCACTCGTGGGTCCGCGCCCGCGACACCGCTCCCGCATAGGCCGTCATCTGGACGGCCAGGCCGTCCAGCAGCGCCGTGAGCCGCAGGGCCGTCCCCGCGGGATCCGGACAGTGGAACTCACCCGCGGCCACTCCCTCCGCGATCACCTCGGTGATCGCGGCCTTCCACTGCTTGTCGAGATCGCGTGTGACCTCCCGTAGCGCGGGCTCGCGCAGCGCGGCCGCCCAGCCCTCGATCCACAGCCGCCAGCCCTTGGCCTGCCCGGTCGGCGCGTACCACCGCACGGCGGCCCGCAGCCGGCGCAGCGCCGTCGTACGGCGGCCGAGCAGCTTGCGCAGATGGGCGAGGTCGTCCTCGGCCGCGTAGGTGAACGCGGCGGCGACCAGCTTCTCCTTCGTCGAGAAGTGGTACAGCACCAGCGCGTTGCTCACCCCGAGCGCCGAGGCCACGTCGGCGATGCGCACCGCCGCCACGCCCCGCACCTCGATCTGCTCGACGGCGGCCCGCAGCAACTCCTCACGCCGCTCCGCCACGCTCAACCGCACTCTCGCCACGCGGCAACCCTACACAGCGGCTCCGACGCGGGCACGACAGGCGCTCGCGACCCCTTGACACTGCCGTGCGGCGGAGACCAAAGTACGGCCACTACTGACTGCTCATTCAGTCAGTAGCCGTGAGTCCAGACGATGACTGCCCCGTCCGTACGTCCCTGTCCGCCCCGTCCGTACGTCGCTGTCTGCCCCGTCCGTACGCCCGATGTGTGCCCCGTCCGTACATCCCCGTACCGCCGCAGGAGTCCGCCCGTGACGCAAGCACCGAGCACCCCGAAGCCCCGGCCCGAACGCGATGCCCCCGACCTCTCCGAGGGCTGGGGCGAGCAGCGCTCCCGGCTGCGCAGGGATCTGCGCCGGCTCGATGTGCTGTTCTTCCTGATCTGCACCCTCGTCGGCCTCGACACGATCGGCTCGGTCGCGGCCCAAGGCCCGCAGGGGCTGACCTGGATGGCGATCCTCGCCCTGGTCTTCTTCCTGCCGTACGGCCTGTTGGTCGCCGAACTCGGCTCCGCCTTCCCGGTTCAGGGCGGCCCGTACGTCTGGACGCGGCTCGCCTTCGGACGGCTGACGGCCGGTGTGAACCAGCTCCTGTACTGGATCTCCAACCCGGTCTGGGTCGGCGGCAGTCTGTGCATCATCGCGCTGACGACCTGGGAGGAGTTCTTCACCCCGCTGCCGGGCGCGTGGAAGTACGCGGCCGGGCTGGCGTTCATCTGGGGCGGGGCGCTCGCGGTCGTCCAGTCGGTGCGGATCGGCAAGTGGGTGCCGATCGCGGGAGCCGTGGCCAGGATCGTGCTGCTCGGTTTCTTCCTCGTCTCGGTCGCCGTGTACGCGGCCCGGCACGGCGTCCACGCGCTGCCGGCCGGTGACTTCGCTCCCACGTATGCGGGCTTCGTCGCGCTCGTCCCCGTCCTGATCTTCAACTACGTCGGCTTCGAACTGCCCAGCTCGGCGGCGGAGGAGATGAAGAACCCACGCCGCGACATACCGCTGTCCATCCTGCGTTCGGGCCTCGCCGCACTCGTGCTCTACGGCGGACCCATCCTCGGCATCCTCTTCGTGCTGCCGGGCGAGCGGATCGGCAGCCTCGGCGGATTCATCGACGCCTGCAAGGCCGTGTTCACCGTCTACGGGGGATCGATCGCCGCGGACGGCACCGTCACGCTCACCGGGGCCGGGGCGGTCTTCGGCGGCATCGCGGCGGCCGGGCTCATCGTCGGTCTGCTCACCTCGGGTGTCACCTGGGCCATGGGTGCCCATCGCGCTCAGGCGGTGGCCTGCGCGGACGGGGCGGGACCGGCCTGGCTCGGGCACATCTCGGAGAAGCACGGCACCCCCGTCCGGGTGAACCTGCTCTCCGCCGTCCTCGCGTCCCTGCTCTTCGTGGTCGCGCTCAACCTCACGGGCGGCGACGGCGAGAAGTACTTCGCGGCGGGCCTCGGCCTGACCATCTGCACCACCTTCATCTCGTACGTCATCACCTTCCCGAGCCTCGCCGTGCTGCGCAGGAAGTACCCGTCCGTGCCCCGGCCCTACTCCGTGCCGGGCGGTCGCCTCGGCGTACGGCTCGTGAGCGGGCTGGCCACCGTGTTCGTCGCCTTCACCGTGGTGGTGCTGATCTGGCCCGGCTTCGGCGTCGGCTGGTTCGGCACGGCGGGCAGCGCCGCGGACTCGCTGCCGGAGTCCTTCGCCGGACAGCGGCTGCAGTACACGCTCAGTCAAGTGCTGCCGTTGGCGCTGTTCGTGGGCATCGGGCTCGCCTTCTACGCGGCGGGCGGGCGAACCCGCCGCGAGAAGGGCTGACCGAGGCTGCGAAGCGGTCAGTCGACGAACTGGTAGTCGACCTTGATGCGACCGTCCTCGTCGAGAACGAGGAACTCCAGGCCGCCGCCCGTCACCTGTCCTTCCCCGGTGTGGAAGGACTCCCAGCGGAACGTGATCACGTCACGCAACCGGCGGGCGGCCTCCTGGATCCTGAAGACGTACGTCCCCGGGGCCACGAACTCGTCGTAGGCGCGCGTCACGCGCGCGTGCAGCTCGTCGTGGCCGCGGGCCTCCAGGACGGCGGTGGGGAAACCGAGGCCCACCGCCCGCTCGTGCATCTCCTGGGGCGGTCGCAGTACATGCAGACCGTCCTCCGCCCACAGGTCCTGGACGGTCTTGCGGCGGATCTCGGGATCGGGCTCGTTCCAGATGCCTATGTAGCGCTCGATCAGGTCCTGTGCGTCGATGGCGGGCATGGTGCTCCTCGTGCGGGTCGGTACGCGAGCGATGACGTCGGCTCGGTAGCGGGGTTTCTGACGTCACCGACTCTGCTTCCGCCCGGCCCGTGCCTCAATTCCCCGCAGGGAATGGCCGTGGAACGGCCGCCCTATGCCAGCACTCCATGGGCGTCCAGGGCCACCGCGCCCCCCGGGTGCACAAGCAGCGGATTGATCTCCAGCTCGGCGAGTTCGGGGTGCTCGGCGGCGGCTCGGGCCACCGCGCACAGGGCGGCCGCCGCGGCTTCCAGATGGACCGGCGGCGCGCCGCGCCAGCCGGTCAGCAGCGGTGCGTGCCGCAGCTCCGTGAGCAGGGCACGCGCGCGTGCCGCGGTCAAGGGCGCCAGGGCGAGCGCGGTGTCGGCCAGCAGCTCCGCGGTGACCCCGCCGAGCCCCACCATCGCGACGGGGCCGAAGGCAGGGTCCCGGCGTACGCCGACGATCAGCTCATGGGCGTACGGAGGCGTCGCCATGGCCTCCACGGCGAAGCGCCGCGCACCGGTGGCCGCCCGCATCCGCAAGAACGCGGCGCGCAGCGCGTCCGCGTCGGCGAGGCCGAGGGCCACACCGCCCGCCTCGGTCTTGTGGGCGAGGCCCATGGCCTTGAGGACCAGCGGGTATGCGACGAGGTGCGCGGCGTCCACGGCCTCGTCGGCCGTCGTGACGAACCGGGCGGCGGGGAAGGTGAGTCCATAGGCGCAGAGCAGATCGCGGACGGTCTCGTAGGAGCCGTCGGACACGGGGGAAGTGGCTCTCCTCGTCGGTGCCGGGTCCATCGAGGGGCGCGTGAGGCGCGCGATCCCGGACAGTGCCGTCGCCGCCTGCTCGATGCGCTCGTAGACGGGGATGCCACGGCGGCGCAGTACGGCGAGCGCGGGCGTGTCACGGGCCATGGTGTGCACGACGAGGGCGCGGCCCGACTCACCCGCGGCGTCCGCGAGTTCGTCCGCGACCTCGCACTCACGCGCGGACTGCGCCGGGTTGGCGCTCGCGTAGTCCCCGAAGTACCCGGTCAGTACGACGGCGTCGGCGTCCCCTCCCAGCAGCAGAGCGCGGGCCACGCGCGCGTAGCTGCCGAGATCGGCCTCGCCGGCGCCCGCGAGGTCGACCGGGTTGCGGCATCCGGCTCCGGGCGGCAGCACCGCCGCGACCTCCTGCGTCGTACGTGCCGACAGCTCCGGCACTGCGAGGCCCCGCACTGCGAACGCGTCCGCGGCGAGGGCCCCTTGGCCGCCGCTGTCGCCGACCACGGCGACGCGGAACGATTCTGCTCCCCCGCGCGAGGCGATACCCGACGGTCGCTGTGAACCGGCGGTCGACACCGGATGGGGGGCGGCGGTCGACACCGGATGGGGGGCGGCGGTCGACAACAGACACAGTGCCGTGTCCACCAGCTCACCCGCCGACTCCAGCAACAACGCGCCCGCCTCCCGGCAGACGGCGGCGACCGTGGCGTACGGACTGACCAGGGCGCCGGTGTGGGAGGCGGCGGCACCGGTGGAGGCGGGGCTGCGGCCGACCGTCAGCAGGAGCACGGGCTTTCCGGCCGCGTGGGCCGCGGCGAGGGCGCGGGCGAGGCGACGGCCGTCGCGGAAGTCCTCGACGTACGCGGCGATGACACGCGTCGGCTCATGGGCGACCAGGGACTCCAGGGCGTCGGCCGCGTCGATGTCGCGCTGGTTCCCCAGGGAGACGAAGCGCGAGAATCCCTGTCCCGCGCGCGCGAGGAGTCGGCCGATCTCCAGGGCGAGGTTCCCGCTCTGCGAGACCAGACCGACGGAGCCCACCGGGAGCTCGCCCCAGCTGAGCCGGAGCTGCGTGGTCGTGTCGACGAGCCCCATGCAGTTGGGGCCGAGCAGCCGTGCCCCGCCGCCGGTCACCAGCTCGGCGAGCGCGCGCTCGTCGGCCGTGCCGCTGCCCGAGGTGATCACCGTGAAACAGCGGGCTCCGGCCGCGAGCCCTTCGGCGACGACAGGACGTACGAACGGGGCAGGCACCGCGACCACGACGTGCTCGGGCGCCTCGGGCAGGCCGGTCAGACGCGGCCGAAAGGGCACGCCGTCGAGCGCCCCGCCGCGCTGGTTCACCAGATGCACCGCCCTGCGGTCGCGCCCGGAAAGAGCGCCCTTCGCCAGCCAGTAGCCCCACTTGGCGGGGTTGTCGGAGGCACCGACCACGGCCACCGAGCGTGGGTCGAAAAGGGCGTGCAGTGGTGATTCGTCCGTCACCTGTACCACCCGAACCGCTCCGCGATCACCGGCAGCCGGTCGCTGACGATGGCATGCGCGGCAGCCCGCGCCGTCGTCCCGTCGGCCTCCGCTCGGGCCAGCATCTGGTCGATGAGGGCACGCATGGAGCGCCGCGTGTACGCGAACGCCTCGTCGGCGTCGGCGCCGATGTCGCCGAACAGCGTCCACCACCACCAGGCGTTCGTCCCGGAGTTGACCACCACGTCCGGCAGCACGGTGACCCCGCGCCCGGCGAGCAGCTCCTCCGCCTCCGCCAGGACGGGCATGTTGGCCGCCTCGACGATCCAGCGGGCGGTGATCCGCCGCTGGTTCGCGGCGTCGATCGTGTACGAGACCGCCGCGGGCACCAGCACCTCCGCGTCGGCGGCCAGCCAGGCGTCGCCGGGGAGTTCACGGTCGTCGGGGCGCAGCACCGAGCGGTCGACCGTCCCGTACGCGTCGCGGGCGGCCAGCAGCGCGTCGACGTCGAGGCCCGCCGGGTTGGCGATCGTGCCCTTGATGTCGGCGACGGCCACGACCTTCAGCCCCGCGCGCGCGAGGAAGCGAGCCGTGGCGCCGCCCATGGTGCCGAGGCCCTGCACGGCGGCGCGCGTCCCCTTGTACGCCACCCCGGCCCGGTCCAGGGCGGCGAGCACCGACTCGGCGACTCCGCAGCCGCCGACCAGCTCGTCGAGGCCGATGCCGTCCACCTCGACGGCGAAGGCGTCCGCGAGCCGCCGCCGTGCCGTCGCCTCGTCGTCGAGCAGCGGGTACACGGCCTGGATGGATGAGACGAGCCCCGCCTCCTCGGCGGCCCGGTCGACCAGGTCCTGGGTGAGGCCGAGGTCCTCACCCGTGGTCCAGAAGCTCTCGATGTACGGGCGCATGGCGCGCAGATAGCGCACCAGAAGGCCGTACGCCGCCGGGTCCTGGGGATCGCAGTCGATACCGCCCTTGGCGCCGCCCAACGGGATGTAGCGGCCCTCGGGGTTGTAGTGCAGGGCCTCCTTCATGGTCATGCCGCGGGCGAGCCCGGCGACCTCCTCCAGCGTGCAGCCGGGCCGCATCCGCAGACCACCGCTGGAGACGCCTCGCACGAGCCGGTCGACGACGAGGAAGCCCTGGCGGCCGGTGACATGGTCCGTCCAGGTGAGCGTCATCAGGGGGGCGGTCATGGGGTCTCCTCGGGGATGGCGATCAGAGTGGGGCCGGGGGTGTGCAGTGCCTCGGTGAGTGCGGCGGCCAGCTCGTCCGGTCCGCACGCGCGCGTGCCCTGTCCTCCGTAGGCGCGGGCCAGGGCGGGCAGGTCGACCGGTGCGAGGTCGACCGCCGTGGGGCTCTCGCCCCGGGCGGTCATCTCGTCGCGGATCTCGCCATAGCCGCCGTTGTCGAACACCACGACGGGCAGCGGGAGTTCCAGCTGTGCCGCGGTCGCCAGCTCCTGAACCGTGAACTGGAGGCCACCGTCCCCGCCGAGCGCCACCACCTGACGATCCGGCTGCGCCACTTTGGCGCCGATCGCCGCGGGCAGCGCGTAGCCGAGTGTGCCGAAGCCGGTCGGGTGAAGATAGCGGCCCTCCGGGCCGAGCGGGAGATGGGGGAGCGCTCCGTAGTAGCAGCACTGGGAGCTGTCCGAGGTGATGACGGCGTCGTCGGCGAGGACGGAACGGATCGCCCGGAGGTACGGGATCCAGCGTGCGTCACGTTCGGCGGTCTCGGCGTCGCGGGCGGCCCGCAGGGCGCTCACTTCTCCGAGGGGGTCGTCGTCGGCCGCCGCGCGCGCGTGCCCCCGTATGCGGGAAAGGAGCGCCTTCAAGCAGACGCTCGCGTCGCCGACGACAGCGACGTCCGCGGGCAGGCCGGCGTACATCTGGTCCGGGTCCAGGTCGACGCGGATCAGGGGGCCGTTCAGGGCGGGAGGCGGGGACCACAGATCGGACTCCGCGAGTTCGGTGCCGACGGCGAGTACGGCGTCGCGCTCGGTCAGCCAGCTCTGGACGGACGGGCTGTGCAGCGAGACCCCGAGCGACAGCGGGTGCGTCTCGGGCACGATCCCCTTGCCGTTGGCCGTGGTGACGACGGGGGCGCCCAGCTCCTGTGCGAGAGCGAGGCAGGAGGCCCTCGCGCCCCGCGCCCCGCCCCCGAGCACGAGCGCCGGACGGTGCGCGCGGCCGAGGACTTCGGAGGCCTTTCGTACGGCGTCGGCGTCGGGTGCCAGGGGCGCGACGCGCGGCGTGCTGCGAACGGGACCGGTCTCCTCGACGGCCTCCAGCAGGTCGAGCGGCACCTCGATGTGCACCGGCCGTGGTCGCCGCGTACGGAACAGCGTGAAGGCCCGGGCGACCGCGGCATCGATCTCCGCGACCGAGGACACCCGGTGACTGAACGCGGCCACGCCGCGCAGCGCCTCGGTCTGGCTGCGCATCTCGTGCAGCAGACCGGTCGCGAGCCGCGGGTGGCGCAGCGGCATCCCCGGCGAGAGGACCAGCAGTGGCACGCTGTCCGAGTACGCCTGCCCGACGGCGGCCGCCGCGTTCAGCAGCGCGGGCCCGGTCGTCGTGATCACGACCCCCGGGCGGTGCGTCACCCGCGCGTAGCCGTCGGCGGCGTATCCCGCGCCCTGCTCGTGGCGTGGCAGAACATGCCGGATGCCGTACGCGGACAGGTGACGGTAGATCTCCAGGTTGTGGGTGCCGGGGATGCCGAAGACCTGGGTCACGGCGTGTGCGCCCAGGGCGCGGACGAGTGCCTCACCACCGGTGATCGCGTCGGCCATCACAGGCTCCGTGAGATGACGAGCCGCATGATGTCCGAGGTGCCCTCTTCGATCTCCTCCAGCTTGGCGTCGCGCATCCACTGCTCGACCGGGAACTCCCGTGAGTAGCCCCAGCCGCCGAGCGTCTGAACGGCCGCCCAGGTGCAGTACGCGGCGGTCTCGGATGCCGTCAGCTTGGCCATCGCCGCCTCGGCCGTCGCGTTCAGACCGGCATCCAGTCGCTTCGCGGCCCGCCAGGTCATCAGCCGGGCCTGCTCCACACGCGTACGCATGTCGGCCAGACGGAACGCCACCGCCTGGTGCTCGATGATCGGCTTGCCGAACTGCCTCCGCTCGCGGGCGTAGTCGCGCGCGTACTCGTACGCGGCCCGTGCCACGCCCGTCGCGGCGGCGCCCAGTACCGTGCGCGAGATGTCGAAGGTCCGCATCAGCCCGTGGAACCCTTCGCCCTCCGCTCCGAGCCGGTGCTCCTCGGGGACGTACGCGTTGTCGAAGAAGATCTCCCGGCAGACGATGGCGCGCTGCCCCATCTTGCGCATGGGCTCTCCGAAGGAGACGCCTTCGGTGTCCTTGCGCAACAGGAACGCGCTGACCCCGTCGGCGCGCCGGGTGGGGTCGGTCTTGGCGAACACGACGTACTGCTCGGCCTCGCCCGCGTTCGAGATCCACGCCTTCTGCCCGTTCAGGCGGTAGCCGCCAGGGGTGCGGTGCGCCGTGGTGACGATCGACGCGGCGTCGGAGCCGGCACCCGGCTCGGTGGTCGCCAGGGACGTCATCGGGGTGTCGGGGCCGGTGAGCGGGGTCAGCCACTCCCGCTTCTGCTCCTCGCTGCCGAGCTCCAGCACCGGGTCGGCGAAGAAGCCGTTCGAGCAGAGCAGGTTGCCGATGCCGAGGTCACCCACGCACAGCTCCTCCTGCACCAGGGCCTGGGTGAACACGTCGGTGAAGCCGCCCCCGCCGAACTCCTCGGGCAGCATGAAGCCGGTGATCCCCACCTTGGCCGCCTTGCGCCACAGGTCCCACGGCGTCTCGACGTCCGCCTCGTCGACGCCGCGCGCGCGTGGACGGATCTCCTCTCGCGCGAACGCACGCGTCAGCTCCACGATGTCGCGCTGTTCCGCGCTGAGCGGGACCAGCTCGGTGGGGAGGTCGGACACGGTGCCTCCAGATGCGGACGGAGCGGCGTGGCCGACGGGGCCACTGGGCAGTTACTGAATCATCAGTCAGTATCGGAAGCGGCGCGGGTCTCTGTCAACGTACTGAACGGATCATCAGTAGCGGGTGTCCTCGGGTGCCCCCTGCGCGACTCGTCGGACGCACTCCACTCGCGGCGGGGGTGGTGGGCGAGGACGCGGCCGTACCGTCGGCGAACACCCTCGCGCCGGTCGTTCGCGAACCGCACCGCGCCGGGGTCGTTCGCGAACCGCACCGCGCCCGGATCGTTCGCGAACCGCACCGCGCCCGGGTCGTTGGCGAACCGCACCGTGCCCGGGTCGTTCGCGAACCACACCGCGCCCGGGTCGTTGGCGAACCGCACCGTGCCCGGGTCGTTCGCGAACCACACCGCGCTCGGATCGTTCGCGTATCACTCCATGACGCGGAAGAAGAACGCGTGCCATGGAGTTGGAGGAGTAAAGACCATGGAGTCGCGGACATCGGGCTGTGACAGGGCCGACCCGGCGCTGTCAGAGGCGGCGACCATAATGGACCACCTGACTGACTCCACCTGGAGGTACCGTGACCGGATTCCGTACCCTGAGCTCCGGGCTCCGCTCGCTGCGGCCCGCCGCCTTCGGCGCGGATCCTGGTGGTGAGCGGCTGGAGCGCATTCGCCGATCGCCGAACTTCGCGGACGGTGTCTTCAAGAACCCGGAGAGTGCCCGGATCCGCCCCGACGGCTCCATGGTCGAGTTCGCGAAGGTCTACTTCCGCAAGGAGGAGCGCGTCCACCGCGCCCCCGCCGGCACGGTGCCGGTGCACGCGACGACGCTCGCCGACCTGGCCAAGCCGGCGGCGAGCGGGCTGCGGCTCACCTGGATGGGACACTCCAGCGTCCTCGCGGAGATCGACGGGCACCGGGTGCTCTTCGACCCGGTCTGGGGCGAGCGCTGCTCCCCGTTCAACTTTGTCGGGCCCAAGCGGCTGCACCCGGTGCCCCTGCCGCTGGCCGAGCTGGGCCCGGTCGACGTCGTCGTCATCTCGCACGACCACTACGACCACCTCGACCTGCCCACCATCAAGGCCCTGGCCGACACGGACACGGTGTTCGCGGTGCCGCTCGGCGTCGGCGCCCACCTGGAGCACTGGGGTGTCCCGGCCGACCGGCTGCGCGAGCTGGACTGGAACGAGTCGACGAAGATCGGCGGAATCTCCCTGACCGCCACACCGGCGCGCCACTTCTGCGGCCGCGGTCTGCGCAACGCGCAGCACACCCTCTGGGCCTCCTGGGCCGTAACGGGTGACGAGCACCGGATCTACCACAGCGGTGACACCGGCTATTTCGAGGGGTTCAAGGACATCGGCGCCGAGCACGGCCCGTTCGACGCCACGATGATCCAGATCGGCGCGTACAGCGAGTTCTGGCCCGACATCCACATGACGCCCGAGGAGGGCATGCGCGCCCACCTGGACCTCCAGGGCGGCCGGCCCTCCGGAGTGATGCTGCCGATCCACTGGGCCACGTTCAACCTGGCGACCCACCCCTGGGCGGAGCCGGGCGAGGGGACGATGGCCGCCGCGCACGCGGCCGGTGCGCGTGTCGCGGTGCCCCGCCCCGGCGAGCCCTTCGAGCCCACGGCCGAGACCGTCCCGTCCGAGCCCTGGTGGCGGGATGTGGCCCTCCCGCCGGCGGGAGGGTGGCCCACCCTGGAGAAGCCGGTCGCCGACACACCGGGTGACATCGCCGACGGCTCGACGGAGGGCTCCGGAGAGCCGGAGGCAGTGCCCGCGGGCTGATTTTCCGGTCGACGGCGAGGGCCGGGGAGCACATCGCTCCCCGGCCCTCGCCGTTTGTTTGCGACCGCTTCTGACCAGCTTCGATCGGGTCGATGTTCCGTTGGAACGCCTGTCCGATGGAGTTATCGGTCTGTCGTACGACGCCTCATACCAGAGCGGGACGCTGTCCGTGGGACTTTGTCAACTGCCCACCGCACATGATGGATTGGCGACTACTGTCAGTTGCCGTCGGGCGACGCAGGGCCGAATTTTTCGGCTCTCTCTACCGGCACCGCGATGCCGCACGCCCGAGTCGCGCAGTCCCGCGGGAGCCCTCGCGCTCCCGACGCCCCAGTACGAGGACCCAGATGTCTCACCTTCGCGCACCGGCCGCACGCGCAGACCGCCGTGAGGGCGGGCGGCACGGGCGACCGGTCGCCCACACCGCCCCCTCGCTGCCCGAGACCCACCTGCGGCCCCAGTTGCTGCGCCTGGCGGTCCTGCCGCCGATCGCGGTGGCCCTCAGCGCGTGCGCGGCCGTACTGTTCACCGTCCGCTCCACCGGTGCCCGGCCCGGCCTCATCCTGTGGGCCGTCCTCGCGGGAGCCGTGGGCGTGGCCCTGGCCGGCATCCTGATCGCCGCCGTGGCAGCCGACCGCGCCGCCAAGTCCGTACGGGAGCGACTGGGCGCCCTGCGCCGCACCAGCGCTCGGACGGAGACCGACCTGCGCGCCCTCGTCGAAGGGCTGCGCCGGGGCGAGAGCCCGCCCGCGCGCAAGGCACGCCGCCAACCCCCGGCGGACGCCGACGACTTCGAACTGCTCGCCGCCGACCTCTCCCGCGCCCACGACGGTGCCGTCGCGGCCGTCGTGCAGGCCGCGCAGCTCTCCAGCCAGGCGGGCAGCGAACAGAAGGTCGAGGTCTTCGTCAATCTGGCCCGGCGGCTGCAGTCCCTCGTGCACCGCGAGATCTCGATCCTCGACGAGCTGGAGAACGAGATCGAGGACCCGGACCTGCTCAAGGGTCTCTTCCACGTCGACCACCTCGCCACCCGCATCCGCCGCCACGCCGAGAACCTCGCCGTGCTCGGCGGCGCCGTCTCGCGCCGTCAGTGGAGCAACCCCGTCTCCATGACCGAGGTGCTGCGGTCCGCGATCGCCGAGGTCGAGCAGTACTCGCGGGTCAAGCTGGTGCCCCCGATCGACGGCACCCTGCGCGGGCACGCGGTCGCCGACGTCATCCACCTGCTGGCCGAACTCGTCGAGAACGCCACGGTGTTCTCGGCCCCGCACACCCAAGTGCTGCTCCGCGTCAACCTCGTCACCTCCGGGCTCGCCGTCGAGGTGGAGGACCGAGGCCTCGGCATGCCCCTGGGCGAGCAGAACAAGATGAACGCCCTGCTCGCCGACCCCGACCAGGTCAATGTCGCCAGCCTCCTGCAGGACGGGCGCATCGGCCTGTTCGTGGTCTCGCAGCTTGCCCGGCGGCACGGCATCCACGTCAGGCTGCAGACCAACATCTACGGCGGTGTCCAGGCCGTACTCGTCGTGCCGCAGGGGCTGTTGGGCACGACGCCTGGCGCTCTCGGGGACGTGGCCCAGGGGCAGCCTCAGGAGACGCCCGGGGGGCGGCGCCCACCCGCGAGACCGCAGGCCACGCAGGCCACGCAGGCGACGCAGGCGGCGACGGCGCCCACGTCGCCCGGAAGCCGGGCGATGCCCTCCGTGCCACGTCAGTTCCAGCGAGAGCAGGCACCCCCGCGTGCGGTGCCGGGCGCGTCGGTCGCGGGCGGTGGCGGTCCCGCGCCGCTCCCCGTGCGCGGTACCCACGGGGAGCGGCCCAACCCGGCGGAGGCACTGCCCGGCATCCGCCCCGAGGACCGGCGCATCGCCACGGAGAGCGCGGCCATGCCGCCCACGCCGCGAGGCGGCACCGTCCGCGGCACCATGGGCAAGCCCCAACTGCCCAGGCGGCGCGCCCAGGAGCACATCGCGCCCCAACTGCGCGACGGGCCGGCACCCCGCCAGGACACGGAGTACGTCGTCGGCCACGACCCGGGTCTCATGGCGGCGTTCCAGCGCGGCATCGGCCTTGCGGAGGCGGCCCAGGCGGAGACGGAACGCATGCAGGCGTCATCCCTGCGGACGCCGTCGCCCAGCGACCGTGCGCACCTGGATCCGGTGCGTACGGATGAGTTGCCGCCCCTGCAAGTGGTCAGGGTGGATGGGCCGCCCGGGGGCGGCACCCACGCCGAGAGTGCGCACATGGACAACGCGCACATGGACAACGGGCACGGGGACAACGCCCACATGGAGCGACCGCACATGGAGCGACCGCACATGGAGCGCCCACGGCCGCACACGGAGCGACCGCACCTGGACGTACTGCGCATGGACGGCATGGCCCAGCTCGACGGTTCGCCGTCCGACGGCGCCCCCTCCAGCGGCGCGGACCCCATGGGCGTACGGCCGATGGACGGAGCGCCCGCGGCGCACATAGCCGAAACGCACTCGGCGCACGCGCCGGCGCCGCACGAGGCGCAGGGGACACGGGACACCATGCCCGCGCCCGGACACGACCACACTGCCCGGCACGACGGGAGCACACCGGCCGGATGACCACCCCCCTCACCACCCCCACCCCCTGCGCTCCCGCAGGCATTCGTACTTCAAGGAGTCGATCCACCATGGCGAGCGATGCGCCGACCGGCCATGTATCCGATCTCGACTGGCTGATGAGCGGCCTCGTACAGCGCGTGCCGCACACCACAAGCGCGGTACTTCTGTCCTGCGACGGGCTCGTGAAGTCGGTTCACGGCCTCGACCCGGACAGCGCCGACCACATGGCGGCGCTGGCCTCCGGCCTCTACTCCCTCGGACGCAGCGCGGGCGTCCGCTTCGGGGACGGAGGCGACGTACGGCAGGTCGTCGTCGAACTCGACTCGACGCTGTTGTTCGTGTCCACCGCGGGCTCCGGCACCTGTCTCGCCGTGCTCGCCGGACGCGAGGCCGACGCGGCGGTGCTCGGCTACGAGATGGCCATGCTCGTCAAGAGCGTCCGGCCGTACTTGATGACCGCGCCCCGGCAGCCCTCCGTCGAACCCTCGGCGATGAGGCCTTGAGCGTGGCCGCGGCCGGCGACGGGCCTTGGCTCGACGACGCTGCCGGGCGCCTGGTACGCCCCTACACGGTCAGCAACGGCCGGACCCGGCCCACGACCGCGCTCGACCTCCTGTCCCAGGTCATGGCCACCGGAGCCACGCCCCTCGGCTACCTCGGCCCCGAGCACACCCAGGCACTCGAACGATGCCGTGCCCCCGTCTCGGTCGCGGAGATCGCCGCCCATCTGAAGCTGCCCGCGGCGGTCACCAAGGTGCTGCTCTCCGATCTCGTCGACTGCGGGGCGCTCACCACCAAGCCACCGTCCTTCCACCACAACCCCACTGACCGGTCTCTTCTGGAGGCAGTGCTCGATGGACTACGACGACAGCTCTGACCCCTTCCCCACCGCACTGAAGATCCTGGTGGCGGGAGGGTTCGGGGTCGGCAAGACAACCCTCGTCGGCGCGGTGAGCGAGATCGCGCCGCTCAGCACGGAGGAGCTGCTTACCACGGTCAGCGCGGCGACCGACAGTCTCGACGGCATCGAGAACAAGGTCGAAACCACGGTGGCCATGGACTTCGGCCGCATCACGCTCGATCCGGAACACGTGCTGTATCTGTTCGGTACGCCCGGGCAGGAGCGCTTCTGGTTCATGTGGGACGAGCTCTCCGAGGGTGCGTTGGGCGCGGTGATCCTCGCCGACACCCGCCGCCTGGAGGACTGCTTCGCGGCCGTCGACTTTTTCGAGCAGCGGGGCCTCGGATTCATCGTCGCGGTCAACGAGTTCGACGGCTCCTACCGCTACGACCCGGAGGAGGTGCGGGCGGCCATCGACCTCGACCCCGAGATCCCCGTCGTGCGCTGCGACGCCCGGATCTCCAGCTCGGGCGTGCAGACCCTGCTCACCCTGGTCCGCCATCTCATCGCCCACGCGCCCGCACACAGCCCAAGTCACGGAGCCCGTACATGAGTTACGATCCGCCGCGTCCGGCAGGTCGCCTGCTGCTGACCCCGGAGGACAAGGACGCTCCGGCCCGGGTGCGGCGATTGCGCCGACTGGGGCTCGGGGAGCGCGCGGAACCGGCCCTGGACGCGTTCGCGAACCGGCTCGCCGAGGTGGCCGCGGTGCCGTACTCGATGGTCAACTTCATCGACGAGAACCGGCAGTTCTTCGCGGGCCTGCACACCCCGGACGGCGGCGGCCCGGGCGTCGTGCCGCCCGGGGCCGACACCGGGGACGGCACCGTCCCCGAGGTGGGCCGCTACATGGCACGCGACTACGGCTTCTGCCCCTATGTGGTGGTCCGGCGCAGGGCGCTGGTCCTGGAGGACGTCTGCGACTACCCACGCTTCGCCGGGAACCCTGTCGTCGACGAGATCGGCATCCGTTCCTACCTCGGCGCCCCGCTGATCGACCGCACGGGCATCGCCCTCGGCACGGTCTGCGTCGTGGACGTCGAGCCGCGCCCGTGGGGAAGGGCAGGCCTGGAGACCATCAAGTCGCTGGCGGCGGAGCTGGTCGAGCAGATCGAACTGCGGGAGGGGGGCCGGGGGCTCTGAGCACATGCCGGGCAGTCGGCGTCCGGCCTTGGTGAGTGTGATGCGCCCACATGGGACGCAGGTAAAGCATGTCCCCGTATTCGTACTCCGATGTCCACGGGAGGTTGACCCAGGCCCTGCGGAGGAACGCTGTGCCCGAACCTGCTCGACGCCACATGGAGACACCCATGGAGTGAAGACACCGCATGGAGACACCCATGCAGTTCGCCCGTATGGAGACACCCATGGAGTGGCGAGCCCGCATGGACACACCCACGGAGTGGCGAGCCCGCATGGACACACCCACGGAGTGGAGACACCGCATGGAACGGCACACCATGACCGACCTCCGTCTCGGCGCCCTCGGCTTCGGACTGCGCGGCTCCCTCGCGCGCGTCGCCCACCGTCCCGGCCGGGGCGCCCGGGTGACCGTCGTCGCCGAGCACGACCCGGTGCTGCGCGACCGCGCGGCCGATCGCATACCCGGGGTCCGGACCGTCGACGACCACCACAAGGTCATCGACGCCCCGGACGTCGATGCCGTGCTCGTCCTCACCCCGGACCACACCCACGCCGACATGGCGTGCGAGGCGCTGCGCGCGGGTAAACCCGTCTTCGTCGAGAAGCCCCTCGACATCACCATCGAGCGCTGCGACCGGATCCTGCGCACCGCCTTCGAGACGGGCACCCGGCTGTACGTGGGCCACAACATGCGCCACATGCCGGTGATCCGGCTGATGCGCGACATCATCCAGCGCGGCGACATAGGTACGGTCAAAACAGTGTGGGTGCGCCATTTCGTCGGCTACGGCGGGGACTGGTACTTCAAGGACTGGCATGCCGAACGCCGGTACACCACCAGCCTGTTGCTGCAGAAGGGTGCCCACGACATCGACGTCCTGCACTGGTTGGCCGGTGGCTACACCCAGCGGGTGCAGGCGCTCGGGGACCTCATGGTGTACGGGGACATCCCGCACCGGAGGGCACCGGGAGAGCCCAAGACGGACGACTGGTACACGAAGGACGGCCACTGGCCCCCGCACACCCAGCGGGCGCTGAACCCGGTCATCGACGTCGAGGACGTGTCGCTGGTCAACATGCGCCTGGACAACGGTGTGCTGGCGGCCTACCAGCAGTGTCACTTCGCCCCCGACTACTGGCGCAACTACACCGTCATCGGTGACGCCGGCCGCTTGGAGAACGTCGGGGACGGACCCGGGGGAGTGGTGAAGGTCTGGAACAGCCGCCGCTCGGGGCAGCGGAACCGGGCCGACGCCGAGTACCCGGTGCCGGAGGTCGACGAGGACGCCGAGCACGGCGGCGCCGACCCGCTGCTGATCGACGAGTTCCTGCGGTTCGTACGGGAGGGCGGGCCCACCGACACCTCCCCGGTCGCCGCACGTATGGCGGTGGCCGCCGGGTTCCGGGCCACCGAGTCGCTGCGGGACGGTGGCAGCCCGCGCGACGTGCCGCCGCTGGACCCGGAACTGGTGGCCTACTTCGAGCGGGGGCAGGTCCGCGGCGAGGCGTGAAGGAAGCTGCGGTCGCGCGTCGGGAAACAGGCGTTCAAACTGGCGTGAAGGAAAGCTGCGGCCGCGCTTAAGAAAACCTCGATGGACCGGGAGCACCGCCGTACGGCAGATTCCTACGGGAATTCACCCCTCTCCCCGGTAAGGGCTCCTTCGGCGTGCCCTGCCCCGGGACCTCACCCACAGGAGCCGTCGCGTGAAGGCGCTGGTCAAGGAGAAGGCGGAGCCCGGGCTCTGGCTCACGGACGTTCCGGAGCCGCAGGCCGGCCCCGGCGACGTACTGATCAAGGTCCTCAGGACCGGGATCTGCGGCACCGACCTGCACATCCGCAACTGGGACGGCTGGGCACAGCAGGCCATCAGTACGCCGCTGGTGCTCGGGCACGAGTTCGTCGGCGAGGTCGTCGAGACCGGCCGCGACGTCGCCGACATCAAGGTCGGCGACCGCGTCAGCGGGGAGGGCCACCTGGTCTGCGGCAAGTGCCGCAACTGTCTGGCCGGACGCCGCCATCTCTGCCGTGCCACGGTCGGGCTGGGCGTGGGCCGCGACGGCGCGTTCGCCGAGTACGTGGTCCTTCCCGCCACCAATGTGTGGGTGCACCGGGTCCCCGTCGACCTCGATGTCGCCGCGATCTTCGACCCCTTCGGCAACGCCGTGCACACGGCGCTGTCCTTCCCGCTGGTCGGCGAGGACGTACTCATCACCGGAGCGGGACCGATCGGCCTGATGGCCGCGGCCGTGGCCCGCCACGCGGGCGCCCGCAACGTCGTCGTCACCGACGTCAGCGAGGAGCGCCTGGAGCTGGCCCGCAAGATCGGCGTGAGTCTCGCCCTCAATGTCGCGGGCGCGACGATCGCCGACGGTCAGCGCGAGCTGGGTCTGCGCGAAGGCTTCGACATTGGCCTGGAGATGTCTGGCCGCCCGGAGGCGATGCGCGACATGATCGCCAACATGACGCACGGCGGCCGGATCGCGATGCTCGGCCTGCCGTCCCAGGAGTTCCCGGTCGACTGGTCCAGGATCGTCACCTCCATGATCACGATCAAGGGCATCTACGGCCGTGAGATGTTCGAGACCTGGTACGCCATGTCGGTTCTCCTCGAAGGCGGTCTCGACCTCGCCCCTGTCATCACCGGCCGGTACGGCTTCCGCGACTACGAGGCGGCCTTCGACGACGCGGCCGCCGGCCGCGGCGGCAAGGTCATCCTCGACTGGACCGCCTGAGACACCCCGGACCGTCCGGGACGCCCTGGACCGTCCGGGCCCCTGGACTGCCTGAGCCCCCGGACCGCTTGAGAATTCTAAGGAACTGATGATGTTCGATTCCGTACGCGACGATCTGCGTACCACCCTCGACGAGATCCGCGCCGCCGGACTGCACAAGCCCGAGCGCGTCATCGGCACCCCGCAGTCCGCGACCGTGAACGTCACCGCGGGCGGCCGTCCCGGCGAGGTCCTCAACTTCTGTGCCAACAACTACCTCGGCCTCGCCGACCACCCCGAGGTCGTGACCGCCGCCCACGCGGCACTCGACCGCTGGGGCTACGGCATGGCCTCCGTGCGCTTCATCTGCGGTACGCAGGAGGTGCACAAGGAGCTGGAGGCGCGCCTGTCCGCGTTCCTCGGCCAGGAGGACACGATCCTCTACTCCTCCTGCTTCGACGCCAACGGCGGTGTCTTCGAGACCCTCCTCGGCGCCGAGGACGCGGTCATTTCCGACGCCCTCAACCACGCCTCGATCATCGACGGCATCCGGCTGTCCAAGGCCGGCCGCTTCCGGTACGCCAACCGCGACATGGCCGACCTGGAGGCCCAGCTCAAGGAGGCGTCCGGCGCCCGGCGCCGTCTGATCGTCACCGACGGCGTGTTCTCGATGGACGGCTATGTCGCGCCGCTGAAGGAGATCTGCGACCTCGCCGACCGCTACGACGCGATGGTCATGGTCGACGACTCGCACGCCGTCGGTTTCGTCGGCCCCGGCGGCCGCGGCACCCCCGAGCTGCACGGCGTCATGGACCGCGTCGACATCATCACCGGCACCCTCGGCAAGGCGCTCGGCGGCGCGTCCGGCGGTTACGTCGCCGCCCGCGCCGAGATCGTCGCCCTGCTCCGTCAGCGCTCGCGCCCGTATCTCTTCTCGAACACGCTCGCCCCGGTGATCGCGGCAGCCTCCCTGAAGGTCCTCGACCTGCTGGAGTCGGCCGACGACCTGCGCGTGCGGCTCGCCGAGAACACGGCGCTGTTCCGCTCCCGGATGACCGCGGAGGGCTTCGACGTCCTTCCCGGCGATCACGCGATCGCCCCCGTCATGATCGGCGACGCGTCTGTCGCCGGGCGCATGGCGGAGCTGCTCCTGGAGCGCGGCGTGTACGTGATCGGCTTCTCGTACCCCGTTGTTCCGCAGGGGCAGGCCCGTATTCGGGTCCAGCTGTCGGCGGGGCACTCCACGGAGGACGTGAATCGGGCGGTGGACGCGTTCGTGGCCGCCCGCGCGGAACTCGAGGGCTGAGGGGAGCGGGCGGAACGCCAGGGTCGAGGGAGCGCGCGGAACGCGAGGGCTTCACGACGCGTGTGACCTGAGAGAATCGGTCACATGATCGAAGCGCGGCGGCTCCACATCCTCCGTGCGGTGGCCGACCACCGCACGGTCACCGCGGCTGCCGCCGCGCTCTATCTCACCCCGTCGGCCGTATCCCAGCAGCTCGCCGCTCTGGAGCAGGAGACGGGACACCGGCTCGTCGAGCGCAGTGCCAAGGGCGTCCGGCTGACGCCCGCCGGCGAGATCCTGCTCGGCCACACCAACGCCGTCCTCGCCCAACTGGAGCGTGCCGAGGCCGAGTTGGCCGCGTACGGCTCGGGCTCCGCGGGCACGGTCACCGTCGCCTCGTTCGCGACCGGCATCGGCCTGGTCGTGGCCCCCGCGCTGGCCCGACTCGCCTCCACGGCGCCCGGCATCCATGTCCGCGTCCAGGACGCCGAGGGTGACGCCAGCCTGCCGATGGTGCTCGACCGGCAGGTCGACATCGCCGTCGCCGTCGAATACCGGGGCGCCCCCGACGCGGACGACCCGCGCCTCACCCACGTGTCCCTGTACGCCGAGCCCTTCGACGCGGTCGTCCCGGTCACCCACCGCCTGGCGGACGCCGACGAAGTCCCGCTCGCCGAACTCGCCAAGGACCCGTGGATCGGCCCGTACCCGGGCAACCCCTGCCATGACGTGGTCGTCCTGGCCTGCGAGAACGCCGGATTCCAGCCCCGCCTAGAACACTCCTCGGACGACTTCCGTGCCGTCGTCGCCCTCGCCTCGGCCGACGCGGGCGTGGCCCTCGTGCCCCGCTCGGCGCTGCGCGGAATGGATCTCACCGGGGTTCTCGTACGCCCGGTCGACGGCGTCGCGCCCACCCGCAGGGTCTTCGCGGCCGTACGCCGCGGCGCGGAGGGGCATCCACTGATCCGGCCGGTGCTGGAGGCGTTGGCGGAGGCCGCGACCGTGGACTGAGAGGTTCACGCCCCCTGTCACCTCATCTCGTATCCGGGATAGCATCTCAAATATGGGAAGCGATGTGGCGGATGCCGTCGACGTCCGGCTCGGTGCCCGGCTGGCAGAGCTGCGGGCCGAACGCGGCTGGTCCCTGGGAGAGCTGGCGGAGCGCAGTGGGGTCAGCCGCTCGACCCTGTCCCGCGCCGAGCGCGCGGAGATCAGCCCCACCGCCTCGCTACTGAACCGCCTGTGCGGGGTGTACGGGCGGACCATGTCGCAACTGCTCAGCGAGGTCGAGGAGGAGCCCGCGCTGTTGGTGCGGGTGGCCGACCAGGCGATCTGGGAGGACAAGGCCTCCGGTTTCGTACGGCGGTCGGTGTCGCCGCCGCATCCGGGGATGCGCGGCGAGCTCGTCGAGGGGCGGCTCGCGGCCGGCGCCGACATCGCGTACGACCGCCCTCCTGTGCCCGGCCTGGAACAGCACATCTGGGTCCTCGCCGGGACGCTGGCCGTCACGGCGCAGGACGTCGAGCACCGCCTCGACGTCGGCGACTGCCTCCGGCTGCGGGTGTGGGGCCCGACGCGTTTCCGATGTCCTGGCCCCGAGGATGTGCGGTACGCGCTGGCGGTGGTGCGGTCGTGACGACCCTCTCCCGGCTGGATGCACTCCAACTCCGCGCGTCGGTAGGCGAGTTGGCGGATCTGCTCATCGATACCGTGCACAGTGGTGCATCGATCGGCTTCCTCGCACCGCTCGACCGCAGGGCGGCCATCGCCTGGTGGGAGGGGCGCACGGCCGCGGTGTCGGCCGGCCGTCTCGCCGTATGGGTGGCCCGTGGCGAAGGCCGGCTGCTCGGCACCGTCGGTCTCGTGTTCCCGGACAAGCCCAACAGCCGCCACCGCGCCGAACTCGTGAAGCTGATGGTGCACCGGGACGGCCGCGGACAAGGTCTCGGCCGTGCGCTCCTGAAGACCGCCGAGGCCGAGGCGGTGGCGGCGGGAGTGACCCTCCTGCACCTGGACACCGAGACCGACAGCCCCGCCGAGTCCCTCTATCGCTCCGCCGGGTGGACCCGGCTCGGGGCGATACCGGACTATGCGGCGAGCCCGTCGGGCGAGCTGCACCCGACGACGATCTTCTACAAACGGGTGGGGGCGGAAGCGGCCCCTCTCGGTGCGTGACGGGCGGCGTCCGTACGGGCTCGCGGCCGGGCGCCATGGCCTGCGCCTTTTGATCCGGTCCTCGATGAGTCGATGTCAGTGCCATTGGCTACCGTGCGTCTCATGCCGGATGCCGAAGACGTACGCCGTATCGCCCTCTCTCTGCCGGACACGACGGAGAAGATCGCCTGGAGCATGCCCACGTTCCGGGTCGCGGGAAAGATGTTCGCCACGCTGCCCGAGGAGGAGACCTCCATCGCCGTGCGCTGCCCGAAAGAGGAGCGCGACGAACTCGTCCTCGCCGAGCCGGGGAAGTTCTGGATCGCCGACCACGAGGCGAGCTTCGCCTGGGTCCGGGTGCGTCTCACGGCCCTTGAGGACGACGGTGAACTCCGCGACATCCTCGCCGACTCCTGGCGCCAGGCGGCCCCGCCCCGACTGCTCGACTCCTACCCGGAGTTGGGTCTCCCGTCCGCCGACTGAAATCCTTGTGGCGTTGTCAGTGCCCCGTGGCATGATCCGGCGACAGGAGTGAAGAGCGGGACGCTCAACTCCTCGGGGGAGTTCTGGGGCATCGGCAGGGCGGGGCAGGGGAGGGGCGCGACCGGATGGTCGGGACGTCATCGGGTGAGAAGCCGCCGTGTGCGTCGGGGACACCGCAGGGAGCCTCCGGGACTCCGCGCGGAGCTTCTGAGCGGCGACTCGCAGCTTCCGAGGAGCCCTACGAAGCCTTTGTGGCGCTGCCCGAAGCCTCGGACATGCCGGTGGAAAGGGCCGGCGGTCATGACATCGTTGCCGAGGACGGGCCCCGGCGAGCCCTCTGGTCACGGGACTTCGCGCTGTTCTTCGTCGCGCGGGCCCTGGCCCGGCTCGGAGACACCATCCTGCCGGTGGCGCTCGCCGCCGGACTGCTGCAGTACGGGTACGGGGTGGGCGCGGTCGGCCTGGCGATGGCCGCGTCGGCCGCCTCCTTCGCGGGGCTGGTGATCTTCGGCGGGGTCATCGCCGACCGCTTCAGCACGCGCAAGCTGATGATCGGCGCCGACCTGGTGCGGCTGGTCACCCAGTCCCTCTGCGCCGTGCTCTTCTTCACCGACCATGTGGTCCTCTGGCAGATCTGCGCGATCGGCGCCGTCAACGGCGTGGCGGGTGCCGTCTTCCAGCCCGGCGTGGCCAGTACGGTGCCTCGCCTGGCCGCCGACGTACAGGGAGCCAACGGAGCCATACGGATCGCCGAGTCCGCCGCCCAGCTCGCGGGCCCCGCGCTGGCAGGCCTGCTGGTCGCGTTCTCCTCGGCCGGAGGGGTCTTCGCGGCCCACGCGGCGACCTACGCGCTCAGCGCGCTGTGCCTGCTGTCGCTCCGGCTGCCCTCGGCCGCACCCGGAACCCACTCGCGCGGCGGCAGCTTCAAGGCCGATCTCGCCGAGGGTTGGCGGGAGTTCAGGTCCCGCACCTGGTTGTGGGGCGTCATCGTCATCTGGTGCGTGTACATGATCTCCATCTGGGGCCCGACCGTCCCCCTGGTGGCGACGGAGGTGATTCAGCAGCACGGCCCGCGCGCCTACGGCCTGGTCAACTCCGCCCTCGGCGCCGGCACCGTCATCGGCGGACTGATCGCGCTGCGGCTCCGCCCCCGCCGCATGCTGCGCGCCGGCTCGTTCGCCCTCTTCGCCTTCGCCTGCTTCCCGGCGTCGGTCGGGGCCGGCCTCGGCGTGGCGGCCATGTCGGCCGGAGCGGTGATAGCGGGCGCGGGCATGTCCCTATGGGGCGTGATGTGGGCGACCAGTGTGCAGACGCAGGTCGCGCCCGACGTCCTCAACCGCATCCACGCGTACGACGTCGCCGGCTCTCTGGCCATGATGCCCGTCGGTCAGGCGCTGGCCGGCCCGGCCGCCTCGGCCCTCGGCGCGGACCATGTTCTCCTCGTCGCGGGTGTCATGACCCTCGTCGTCTCGACGTCCCTGCTCCTGGTGCCCGCGATACGCAACCTTGTCCGCGTCGACGCCCCCGCGCCCCGGCCGCGTACGACTGGGGCGATACCCGAACCGGCGGGGCGGAAGAACCGCTGAGCCGATTCCGTGGGGACCCCGCGCTTCCAGGGCTCCGACGGTCACACCCGGACCCCTGCTCCCAGGAAGCCGTCGATCCGCTCCCGCAGCGACCGCGCGTCGAGGCCGTGCGCGGCCACGTGCTCGTCGATGTTTCCGTAGCGACGCAGCTCACGGCGGCCCACGCCGAGACCGAGGACGCGGTGGGGCATGTCGGCGAGCGCGTCGGTCGCGGCAGCGGCGGAGGTGCCGGCCAGGTACGGCTCGACGAGGACGACATCGGTGCCCGCCGTCTCCGTGGCCCGGCGCAGAGCCGCCGCGTCGAAGGGACGCACCGTGGTCGCGTACAGGACGGTCACGTCGAGCCCCTCCGTGGCGGCCAGTACGGCGTCGAGCATCGGCCCGACGGCGACGACCACTCCGGCGCGCCCT
The DNA here is from genome assembly GCF_014645835.1 of Streptomyces albiflavescens. Classification (GTDB taxonomy): domain Bacteria; phylum Actinomycetota; class Actinomycetes; order Streptomycetales; family Streptomycetaceae; genus Streptomyces; species Streptomyces albiflavescens. The sequence goes on along the minus strand of NZ_BMMM01000003.1, from coordinate 470,355 downwards.
TCGCGGACGGTGAGGAAGCGTGCCCCGTCGACCGCGATTCCGTGCGCGTTGGACTGGACGGACAGCCGCACGTACACCTTGTCGTCACCGGCGGCGACGGCGTGGCGCAGCAGCGTCTCGGCCTCGTCCGGGTGGCCCGGGACGTGCACGGTCCAGTCGTCCAGCGTGTCGAGCAGGGCCACATCACCGGGAGCCATGTGCGTGAAGCCACCCTCGGGCCAGTCGAAGGACGCGGCGGCGCTGACGAGCACCGCGCCCGCGTTCTGGTGCCCGAGGTCCAGCTTGACCTGCTCGAAGGGCCGCTCGACGAGGAAGCTGGCGAAGGTGTGCACCACGGGTCGCAGCCCGGTCAACGCGAGGCCCGCGCCCGCGCCGATCAGGAGCTGTTCTCGAATGCCGACGTTGATCACCCGATCCGGATACTTGCGTCGGGCGTCCACGAAGCCGTCCTTGCCGATCTCGGCCAGGACGACTGCGACCCGCGGGTCCTCGTCGAGCAGTCGAGAGACAACAGGGGCGAATCGGTCACGCATGGTGTCCATGGGATGTCGTCCTTCCAGGGTGTACGGGGTGAGGGCCCTCGTGTCCGGCGAGGTGGGGTGATGCGCGGTGTCGCAGGGATGACGGGCGGCACCGGGGCAGAGGGAAGGCGGTGCGTGCGCGGCTTCAGGTGTACTTCGGCTCGACCCGGGCGACGACCACGCGGGGGCGGCCCGGGTGAGGGGCGGTGAACGCGGCGTGGAGGGCCTCGTGGTCACGGCCGTCCACGGTCGCGGCGGACCAGCCGGCCGCCTCGAATCGGGCGGCGATCCCGCCGGGCCGGGCATGGCTGGCGGAGGAGTTGTCGATCACGACGGTGTGCAGCCGTTCCAGACCCGCGGGCCCGGCGTACGCGATCGCCTCGTGGTTGCTGCCCTCGTCCAGCTCCGCGTCGCCGATCAGCACCCAGACGCGCGGCTCGTCGAGCCCCTGCGCCCGCAGCCCCAGCGCCGTGCCGACGGCGATCGGCAGTCCGTGCCCCAGCGACCCGCTGCCGATCTCGGCGCCCGGGACCAGCACCCGGTCCGGATGGTGCCCGAGCGGCGAGTCGTACGACCCGAAGCCGGGCAGCCACTCGACGGGGACGAAGCCCTTCGCCGCGAGCACGGCGTAGTACGCCATCGGCCCGTGCCCCTTCGACAGCAGGAACCGGTCCCGCTCCGGATCGCCCATCTCATCCGGCCCGACGCGCAGCACCCGGTCGTACAGCACCCACAGCGCGTCCAGGGTGGACGTCGCCGCCGGCCCGTGCTTCTCATCACCGGTCATCAGCCCCATCAGCCGGGGCAGGTCCGCGAACTCATAGCTCTGCTTCGCCGTGATCGTCATGCCGACGATCGTGCAACCTCAACCAAACTTCAGGTCAACCCCGCCCCGTGTCGCCCCTCGCCCCGCATAAACGAGTGCGCGACCACCGGCACGAGTGCGGTATTGTTTCCGTGCGCGTTCGGCCAGGGAAATCCCAGGTCAGGCGGGCACCGGGACGTGGCGCAGCTTGGTAGCGCACTTGACTGGGGGTCAAGGGGTCGCAGGTTCAAATCCTGTCGTCCCGACAGTGATGTCGGTTGAATCCGCAGCTCGGAGGCCATCGGAAACGATGGCCTCTTTGTGTTGCTCTGGGAGCGGTGGGAGGGAGTTGGCTCCCTCCCAGTCCCCACATCCGGTTGCTCTCACTCGGCGGGACGCGATCCGGGCACATGCTGCCTGCCGCGGTTGCGGCGGCACGCGCGGGATGGGCGAGCTACGGAACTTTGCTGCACCGTGCCGGGTATGGGGGCGGTTGCACATGCTGGTCTCGCTCATGCGGCGGAACCTGCTGCCCCGGGGGCGCCATGCTCGTACCCCTGCCCGTCGGCCTCGACCCGGTCGCCATGGCCTCGGCGAGCGACAACTGGTCCCTGTCCTGGCGCCTGGTCGCACCGCATCTGAAGGCCCGGCCGGGCGCGCGCGTCCTGGTCGTCGCGCGCGGCAGCATCGGCCTGTACGTCTGCGACATCGCCCGCGCGCTGGGAGCCTCCGACGTCCTGTACGTCGACCCCGACCCGGAGCATCGCAAGCTCGCCGAGAGCTACGGCGCCCGCACCGCTGAAGCGATCGAACCGAGCCGGCACGGCTTCGACATCGCGGTCGAGGCCACCGGCCGTGTCGACCAGCTCGCCCTGGCCGTCAGGTCCCTTGTGCCGGAGGGCGTGTGCGAGTCGGCGGGCAATCACTTCCGGCCCGGCGAACTCCCGCTGCTCGACATGTACCTCACCGGCGTCACCCTGCGCATCGCCCGCGACAACGTCCGCAGCCACATCCCCGACGCCCTCGACCTCGCCCGCTCCGGCACCGTCGACCCCGCGCGGGTCGTCTCCCACGTCCTCGACTGGGAGCAACTGCCCAACGCGCTCCCAGAGAAGCACCTCAAGCCCGTCTTCGTACGCGCCGAGGCGTGACCGCGACCGCCGTTCCCGGGCGTCAGCGGTCCGCTGACGAGTCCCCGTGGATCTCGTTGAGGCAGTTGTAGACGGTGTACTTCGTGACGCCGGGGGCCTGGGCCACCATCTCGACGGCGTCACGGAGCAGGAACAACCCACTGGCCTCCAGGTTCCGCACCACCTGGAGCTTGTGCGGCTTCTTCATCTGTTCGATGCGCAGGTCGGCCGCCGAGATCTCCCTCTTGATCATCAGCTCGGCCGGCTCGACCACGTCGCGCGGCCTGTCGTCCGGTACCGGCCTGGCGGGCCGCATCCCAGCGGAGACGTCCAGGTGAGGGACGCCGCCGCGAGATCCTCTACGGCGCCGTCACCGCCGCCCAGACGGTGCTCCCCGCGATGCTGGTGACCGGCGCCGGCACGCTGCTGTTCACCACCGGTGGCGGAGCGATCACCCCGTTCGGCGTCAAGGTCGGACACGGCGGACGAGATCGCTGGTCCCGAAGCTCGTCCGCGATGCCCGTCCGTGGATCAGAGGGCGTCGGCCGGCCGCCCTGGCCCAGAGAAGTGCCAGGGCGTGGAAGCAGCAGATCCCCGCCGCGCGCCCGTAGGCAGCGGTTATCCGAATTCGGGCGATTCCGTGGTCCGGGTACGGTCACTCGTCCGACCAAGACTGAGGCCTGAATGCGGTCATGCGCGACTGAGCCGCGCAGCGATCCCGTGACCGACCAGCAGGTAAATCAGAGCCGGCAGACCGTAATTGAGGAGAACGCGAAGGCCTTCGGTGTCCATGGTGAAAATATCCTGTGACCACCAGGCCAGCCAGTCGGCCGTTCCGTGCACGAACTCGACGAACACATTGCCTTGATTGGCTCCGAGCAGGTAGAGCAGTATCCACAGCCCGAGGAAAACGGCGGCGATGTCAGCGATCGTGTGGACAGCCAGGGCCGTCCGTCGGGCAGTGGACTGGCGCCGTTCGTAGCGGTGTGGGGCCCCCGGGGGCGGGTCGTAGGCGTGGGGTCCGGGCATCGGGTCGGTATTGCTCACTGGAATCCAATCTGACGCATCACTTGGCGGGCCGAGGTAGAGACGAACACGCTCTGGGCTGTCTCTCAGGAGAATCTCCTGCCGCGTCACGCACAGGTCGTGGCGCGGGCCCGTGTAGGTCTGCGTCAGGCAACTGCCATCGCGTTACAGGTCGATCGCGATATCCCAAATATGAGCACGTACGCTGCAACTTGCCTAAATGTGCGAGCAGGGTTTCTTTTGCCGGCGGATAACCGACCCCCTGTGTGTGTATTCCGTGTGCCCCTGATGGCGCGTCAAGGCAGAACACATCACGGCCCGTTCACCGTCCGGTGGACGGGCATGCAGCCCTCGACGCGACCGTCCTGCCGCAGCGCACCCAGCGTCGGAGTGGACCTCGGGCGCCTGCGGCCGCCGCCGCGGTGTCAGCTCCGGGGCCGGGCCGCGGGTCCCGGCAGGACGGTGACCTCGGTCGGGGAGAGCGCCGCGTGCTCGTCGGAGCACTCGACCACGACGCGCACCGGGGCGCCGCAGTCGCTGTGCTGGATGTCGAGCACCGGGCCCTCGGGATCCCCGACGTATGCCTCGCCCCATTGCCGGAGCGCCACGAGGACGGGCCACAGATCACGGCCCTTGCGGGTCAGGCGGTACTCGTGCCGGGTCCGGCTGCCCTGCTCCTGGTAGGGGACGGTCGTCAGGATCTGGGCCTCGACCAGCTTGCGGAGCCGGCCGGCGAGGACCGCCTCCGAGAGCCCTACATGGCGGCGGAAGTCGTCGAAGCGACGGACCCCGTTGAAGGCGTCACGCAGGATCAGCAGCGTCCATTTCTCGCCGATCAGGTCGAGGGTGCGCTGGACCGTGCAGTTCTCCGTGCTGATCTCCAGCCACTTCATGCCGTCATCGTAGGCAAGCCACCTGGCTTTGTCATTGACAGTCAGCATTCTCCCGGGCTAGCTTCGCTGAACAAAGCCAGAGGAGGTAGCACAGCCGCATGGAACGGTCTCGCACATACGACTGGGAAGACCCCACGATCTCGGCGGCCGCCGTCGGGCAGGGCTCGGGGCTGGAGTTCCTCCGGGAGATCCTCGCCGGACGTGTGCCCTCGCCGCCGGTCGGCGCGACACTGGGCTTCGCCCTCGAAGAGGTGGACCACGGACGCGCGGTGTTCTCCCTGGTGCCCGGTGAGGAGCACTACAACCCCATCGGCAGCGTGCACGGCGGGATCTACGCGACGATGCTCGACTCGGCGGCGGGCTGCGCGGTCCAGTCCACCCTGCCGCAGGGCATGGGCTACACGTCGCTCGACCTCACGGTGAAGTTCCTCCGCCCCATCACGGTCGACACGGGAAAGGTCCGCGCCGTCGGCAGCGTCCTCAGCAGCGGCCGACGTACCGCACTCGCCGAGGCCCAGCTGCTGGACGGATCGGACCGCCTTCTCGCGCACGCCACCAGTACGTGCATGGTGTTCCCGCTGCCGACCGCCTGACCCGCGCTTCCCGAGCGCACAGACCCGACACGGAGGCGACGTGACCCTCGACAGCACCTTTCGTCTCGACAGGCCGTCCGCCTCCGGCCCCGCCGGGAAGATCCGCGTCGACCGCGCGGGGGCGCTGGTCACCCTCACCATCGACAGGCCCGACAAGGGCAACGCCCTGACCCTGGCCATGTACCGGGCTCTGGCCGACGCCGTCGCCGAGGCGGATGCCGACCCGGGTGTACGAGTCATTGTGCTCACCGGTGCGGGCCAGGACTTCTGCTCCGGGAACGACCTCGACGACTTCCGCGCCCACGCCGGGACGGCCCTGGCCCTCAGCTCCCCCGTCCTCGAGTTCCAGAAGGCCATACGGCGCAGTCACACCATTCTGGTCGCGGCTGTGGACGGGTCCGCCGTCGGAAGCGGCGCCACCGCGCTGCTGCACTTCGACCTCGTCTACGCGACCCGTCGCAGCCATCTGCAGTACGCGTTCGTCGACCTGGGCGTCGTACCGGACGCCGCCGCCAGCCTCCTGCTCCCGCAGCGTCTCGGGCCCCAGCGTGCCGCCCAGCTCCTGCTCCTTGGCGCACGCCTCTCCGCCGCGCAGGCCGCACAACTCGGCCTGGTCACCGAGGTGTTCGAGAGCCGCGAGCACCTCGATACCCGCGTCGCCGAGCAGGTGGCGGCCCTGCTGGCCGCGCCCGAGGCGGCACTCAAAGCCACGCGCGCACTGCTGAGGCCCACCGGGGCCGACCCGCTGCTGCGTATGTCGGCCGAAACCGCGACCTCCGCCCGACTACTGGGCACGACGGACACGGCCGCGCGCATCGCCTCCCGCACAGGCGGCCCGTCGTCCGCTCCCTAGGGAGCGGGTCCTGGGCCGCAGGTGGTCGAGCGTCGACGCTCGGCTGAACGGATGGCGTGGAAGTCCTCCGTGGTGACGGATGGTGCGGCAGTCCTCCGTGGTGACCGTGTCGAACCCCGCGCGCGACTGGGCATGGGCTGACACTCTTGGGAGTCCAGCCGTCGTCAACGCGTCCTGCGTCGCCGACAGTTCAGCCGTGTCTCAGGAGGTCGTCATGCCCCAGCCCTCCATCCTCGCCGCCCTGGCGGCCGGTTTGCGCAGTGGTGCGATCGAAGTCGTCGACCTCACCTCCCCGTTGTCTTCGTCCACTCCGGTGATCCAACTGCCCGCCGAGTTCGGCCAGACGGCGGTGTTCGAGCTGGAGGAGATCAGCAGGTACGACGACCGGGGTCCGGCCTGGTACTGGAACAACTTCCGCAGCGGTGAGCACACCGGCACGCACTTCGACGCGCCGGTGCACTGGGTCACCGGGAAGGATCGTGGCGACGTCGCGTCGGTGCCGGCGCGTCGGCTGATCGCACCCGCGGGGGTCCTGGACTTCTCCGCCGCGGTCGCCAAGGACCCCGACTTCCTCGTCGAGGTGGACCACATCAAGGCCTGGGAGGCGGACAACGGACCCTTGCCCGATGGCGGTTGGATGTTGCTCCGCACCGGTTGGGACGCCCGCTCGCACTCTCAGGAGGCGTTCGTCAACGCGGACGAGAACGGCCCCCACACCCCCGGTCTGTCGCCGGAGTGTGCCCGGTGGGTGGCGGAGGAGTCGCCGGTGATCGGCCTCGGCGTCGAGACGGTGGGTACCGACGCCGGGCGTGCGCACTCCTTCGACCCGGCCTTCCCCTGCCACTCGTACCTCATGGGCAGTGACAAGTACGGGGTGACCCAATTGCAGAACCTGGCGGCGCTGCCCTCGACCGGTGCTGTCGTCATCGCGGGCCCCTTGCCCATTGTCACGGGCTCCGGAGCTCCCGCACGGGTGCTGGCTCTGGTGGAGCGCTGATGAAGGTCGCGGAAGCCGTGGGCCGGGCGGTGGCCGCGGCCGGGGTCGACCACGTGTTCGGCGTGGTCGGTTCGGGCAACTTCCATCTGACCAATGCCATGGTCGCGGCGGGCTGTCGGTTCGTCGCCGCTCGCCACGAGTGCGGCGCGGCGACCATGGCCGACGCCTACGCGCGCACGAGCGGCACGGTGGCCGCGCTGAGCGTGCACCAGGGCCCCGGCCTGACGAACGCCATGACCGGCATCGCCGAGGCGGCCAAGAGCCGTACACCACTACTCGTGCTGGCCGCCGAGGTGACCGAACCGAGGTCCAACTTCTACGTCGACCAGGAGGCGCTCGCGCAGGCGGTGGGCGCCGTCACGGCACGCGTGACGTCGGGGGAGGACGCGGTTGTGCAGGCCGCCGCCGCGGTGCGACGAGCCGTGCACGAGCGGCGCACCGTGGTGCTCAACCTTCCGCTGGCGGTGCAGGCCCTGGAAGCACCCGACAACGCGCCGGCCTCGATCGCCCCGCCGCCCGGACGGACCGCGGTCGAGCCGGCGGCGGCCGACGTGGCCGCGCTGGTGGAGGCGCTCGGACAGGCCCGGCAGCCCGTCTTCGTAGCCGGCCGGGGCTCCCGCGCGCCCGGCTGCCGGGACGCCCTCGCGGCGCTTGCCGAGCGCTATGGCGCACTGCTGGCGACCTCGGCCGTCGCCCGCGGACTGTTCCACGGCAACCCCTGGTCGCTCGACGTGTCCGGGGGATTCTCGTCGCCCGTGGCGGCCGAGCTGATCCGGGCGGCGGACCTGATCGTGGGGTGGGGCTGCGCGCTGAACATGTGGACGACGCGGCACGGTCGGCTGATCGGCCCGGACGCCACCGTCGTGCAGGTCGACGACGACGCGGCCGCACTCGGCGTGCATCGGAACGTGCAGCTCGGCATCGTCGGCGATGCGGAGCTCACGGCGCGGCGCGCGCTCGACCTCACGGTGGGCGGCGCCTCACGACAGGGCTACCGGACCGCCGACATCGAGGCGGCCATCGGCGCACGAATCCGGTGGCGGGACGTGCCGTACGACGACGAAGGCGGCCGCGAGCGGATCGACCCGCGGACCCTGAGCATCGCGCTCGACGACATCCTCCCCGCCGAGCGCGTGATCGGTGTGGACTCCGGCAACTTCATGGGCTACCCGAGCATGTTCCTGTCGGTGCCGGACCACAACGGCCTGTGCTTCACCCAGGCGTTCCAGTCGATCGGCCTGGGGCTCGCGACCGCGATCGGCGCCGCGCTGGCGCAGCCGGAACGGCTGCCCGTGGCCGCACTCGGCGACGGAGGCGCGCTGATGAGCGCCGTGGAACTCGACACCGTACGTCGGCTCGGGCTTCCGATGGTGGTCGTCGTGTACAACGACGACGCGTACGGAGCGGAGGTGCACCACTTCGGGCCGGACGAGCACCCGCTCGACACGGTCAGGTTCCCGCCGACGGACATCGCCGCCGTGGGGCGAGGGTACGGCTTCGAGGCGGTGACCGTGCGCACACCCGCGGACCTGAAGGCCGTCGAGGACTGGATCGACGGGCCACGATCCGTGCCTCTGCTCATCGACGCCAAGGTGGTCAGTGACCGTGGGGCCTGGTGGCTGGAGGAGGCGTTCCGCGGCCACTGACCTTCGCTGAGGCGGGGGCAGCCTCGACGGACGGCCGAGCGCCTGTCCGCGGTTCGGCCGTCTCGTCCTCGTGCTCGCCGGCCACGTCTCCGGTGCATGTGCCGTCGCCGCCGGAGACGTGAAGGACGGGGTCGAGAAGTATCCGGCGAAGTGGTGTCGACGGTCCGCGTGTGCCCTGTGCGGCCCGAGGCGGACATGTGTACGACCTGCCCTTGGCTGAGAAAAACGCTTGGACTCCGCGGGCGCCGTCGCGGGACACTACGACTTCTGACCTGCCCGTACTCGCTCGGTGGCGTCGCCGCGAGGCCCGCGGAGGCTCCCTCGTCGTGCCCCGCGCGTCGGAGAACGACCCGAGCAAGGGCGCTCACTCGAACCGAAGCTCCGCATGGTCATTGAGGCAACAGCGGCTCCCTGAAGAAGTACGTGGCGGGCTGCCGCACGACAACACGGGGTTGGGATGGAATCGCCTGAATCGCGCGAGGCCCGGCCGGGCAAGGGCTCGGTGCTCCTCGCGCTTCGTTATTACGGACGGGAGTTAGCCCGCCTCCGGCGGCTGACGGTGCCCGGGATGCTGCTGCCGGCGCTGGGCAACATGTGCATCAACTACGTCGCGCCGCTGGTCGTCGCGAAGCTCATCGGCCGCATCGCCGGCGACGCCGACATCGCCATCGGCTCGACACTGCCCTACGTCCTGGGCTTCGCCGGCGTCCTGCTGCTCGCGGAGACGCTATGGCGCCTCGGCCTGCACTGCATGAACCGACTTGATGCCCTCGGCATCGAGCACCTGTATGTCATCGGAATGGACGAGCTGTTCGCCAAGGACGCCGCGTTCTTCCACGACAACTTCGCCGGGTCGCTGACCAAGCGGGTCCTGAGCTTCGCCTCCCGCTTCGAGGAGTGCGTCGACACGCTGACGTTCTCGGTGGTGGGCAGCTTGGTGCCGCTGCTGTTCGGATCGGTGGTGCTGTGGCGCTACGAACCGCTGCTCGTGGTCGGGCTCCTGGCGATGATCGCCCTGACCGCGCTGTGCGTGACGCCCCTCATCCGTCGCCGTCAGGCACTCGTCGACCGACGCGAGGAGGCGATCGCCCGGGTGTCGGGCCACGTCGCCGACAGTCTGATGAACATGGACACGGTCCGGGCGTTCGCCGCCGAGGAACGTGAGGCCGCCGAGCACCGGTCCCGCGTCGCCGAGTCGAGGCGGCTCTCGCTGAGGTCGTGGGACTACGGCAACCTGCGCATCGACACGCTCGTCGCACCGATGTCCGTGCTGACCAACGCGCTGGGCCTGCTGCTCGCGGTCGCGCTCGGCGGGGGCACGCACGGAGTGGAGGCGGTCGTGGTCGCCTTCACGTACTACAGCAACGCGACGCGGATCATGTTCGAGTTCAACCAGATCTACCGCCGCTTGGAGAGCTCGATGACGGAGGCGGCGCAGTTCACCGAACTGCTGCTGAAGCCGCCGACCGTGGTCGACCCGGCCTCGCCGGAGCCACTGCTGCCGGGGGGCGCCGACGTCCGGTTCGAGCGGGTGAACTTCGCCCACGCGGGCGCGGAGCCGCTCTTCGAGGGACTCGACCTGACCGTGCCCAGCGGCGTGAAGATCGGTCTCGTCGGCCGGTCCGGCGGGGGCAAGACCACGCTCAGTCGGCTGCTGCTGCGGATGAACGACATCGACGCCGGACGGATCATGATCGGGGGTCAGGACATCAGCAGGTTGCGCCAGTCCGACCTGCGCAGCCTGATCGCGTACGTGCCGCAGGACCCGGCGATGTTCCACCGCACGCTGCGGGACAACATCGCGTTCGCCCGGCCGGATGCCACCGACGCCGACATCCGCCGCGCGGCCGAGGCGGCGCACGTCACGGAGTTCGCCGACGCGCTGCCGGACGGCTTCGACACCATGGTGGGCGAGCGCGGCGTCAAGCTGTCCGGCGGACAGCGCCAGCGGGTCGCCCTCGCCAGGGCGATCCTGCGCGACGCGCCGATCCTGCTGCTCGACGAGGCGACCAGCGCACTGGACTCCGAGAGCGAACTCCTCGTCCAGGAGGCGCTGTGGCGGCTCATGGAGGGGCGGACGGCGCTCGTGGTGGCGCACCGGCTGAGCACGGTCGCCACCATGGACCGACTCGTCGTCCTCGACCGTGGACGGATCATCGAGCAGGGCACGCACCAGGAACTGCTCGCCTCGGACGGCGCCTACGCGAAGCTGTGGCAGCACCAGTCGGGCGGCTTCCTCGACGACAGCCCCGCGCGGGCCGACCTGCACTGAACACCACGGTGCGGCGCCCCGGACAGTCGCGGTCCGGGGCGCCACACCCTCTTCCTGATGGGAATGGGGGAGCGCCGCCTCCCTTCGTGCGGTGCATCGAGGCGCGGTGCGCAGACGAGGATTGGGCGGCGCCTCTGCGAACTGCCGCTGGGCTTCGATCTTGCCCTTGAACGCGTCCGCACTGTGCTCGTTGAGCTGACCCCAGACGCGAACCCGGAGTTGGTGGAAGCAGCAACGGACCGCGTGACGCTCCGCGTGCTCACCGCAGGCGGAGCCCTCAACATGAACCCGGTGGTGGTCACCGTCGATGCGCGTCGCAACGGCGAGCGGACCGCCCTGCATGTGCGGGCGATGGCGAAGGAGGGTCTGATCAAGCAGCGTGCAGGTCAGAAGACAACCGAGCGCATCACGGCGCTGCTGGACGGAGCCAGCCCGAGTTCATGAGCAGTCAATGGAGAAAGTCCTCGCAGGTCGGCGTCTCCACGAAGGGCGAATGGCAGCAGGCGGAGGATCCGCCCGACCCCACCGGCACCTGGACGGCTGGGAAGCTGAACTGAAGGGCAGGGGGCTACCCCCTGGATACCCCCTGGATCACGGTGCCTGTCGGCGGGCCGCTGCCGCTAGAGCCGCTCGCCGGCGTCATCGCGTACGACATCGCGTACGACATCGACGCCACCGGACGCCCCCGGCTCGCGTACAGGTGACCTCCCCGAGCCGTCAATCCTGTCCGTCGAAGCGACACACACCGAGTACGCGCTCGCGCAGCCACCGGTGAGCCGGGTCCGCGTCGAGTCGGACGTGCCACAGCAGCGACACCGTCACCTCGGGAGCGCGGAAGGGCAGTTCGAAGGAGCACATCCCGCGCCGCAGGTCCGCGGTGTGCCGCTCCGGAACCGTGGCAACCAGGTCCGACGCCTTGGCCAGGGCCAACGCGGCACTGAAGCCGTCGACGACCGTCACGACATCCCGCCGACGGCCCGTCGGGTCAAGAGCCTCGTCCACCAGCCCCTCCGTCAGACCGCGCCGCGAGACGTGCACATGTCGCGCGGAGGCATACCGGGCCGTCGTCACCTTCCCGGTACTCAGCGGATGCTCGCTTCGCACCACCCCGACGAACCGGTCGGTGAACAGGGCCGTACTCAACACGTCGGGAGGCAGCACGTCTTCGACGACACCCGTCTCCAGGTCGACCATGCCGTCGCGCAAGGGACCGATGTCCTTCTTGGTCTTCTGCAGGAACCGCAGTCGTACGCCGGGTGCCTCGCTGCCGACCTCGGCGACCAACGTGGGTCCGAATCTCTTCACGAACCCATCGCTGCTGCGCAACGCGAACGTCCTCTCCAGCGTCGCCAGGTCCAGCTTCTCGGCCGGCCGCAACACCTCTTCGGCCTCCCGGACCAGGCCACGCACACGGTCGCGCAACTCCAGGGCGCGCGGCGTGGGCACCAGCCCTCGGCCGGCCCGCACCAGCAGCGGATCGCCCGTGGCCCGCCGCAGTCGCGCGAGCGCGCGACTCATCGCGGAGGGGCTGAGGGCAAGCCGTTCTCCCGCTCGCGTGACGCTGCCCTCCTCGAGCAGGACGTCCAGCGTGACCAGCAGATTCAAATCGGGCCTGGACATACGCACACGATCTCACGGATCGATCGGGACATGGCGCTGTGTGCACAAATGGCTTTCCATCTTTGCGTCTTCCGTCAGGTCGGAGCGAGGCCTACGTTCATTGCGATCCCGTCGACTCCGGAAAGAGGCCAGCGTTGTGAGACCAGTAACCCCTTCGTACACCGAGGCCGACGGGACGTCGCCCGTGCGCCGTCCGTCATTGGCCTGGGCGCTCGGCGCACTGTCGCTGACCATGCTGCTGCCCTCCCTGAGCATCAGCATCGCCAACGTCGGCCTGCCGAACATGGCCGTTGCCTTCGGTGCGGGCTTCAACGAGGTCCAGTGGGTCGTCATCGCCTACCTCCTCGCCATCACGACACTGATCGTCGGAGCCGGCCGCCTCGGCGACCTCGCCGGCCGACGTCGCCTCCTGCTGAGCGGCATCGCCGTGTTCACCCTCGCGACGCTGTTGTGCGGTCTCGCCCCGAACCTTCCCCTCCTGGTCGCCGCCCGGGCACTCCAAGGGGCAGGCGCCGCGTGCATGATGGCGCTGACCATGGCTTTTGTCGGTGAGACGGTGCCCAAGGACCGCACCGGCAGCGTCATGGGCCTGCTCGGCACGATGTCGGCAGTCGGTACGGCGCTGGGACCCACCCTCGGTGGAGCCCTGATCACGCTCTTCGGCTGGCGGGCGATCTTCCTCGCCGGTGTGCCTCTCGGCCTCGTGGCGCTCGCGCTCACCTTCCGGGTGTTGCCCGATGCCGTACCGGCAACTAGCTCTCCACGCCGTCGGTTCGACACCCTGGGCGCGGCACTGCTGGCCATCACTCTGGGCGCCTACGCGCTGGCGATGACGATCGAAGGGAACTCGTTCGGCCCGCTCGCCATCGGACTGCTCATCGCCTCGGCGGCAGGCCTCGCCCTGTTCGTCTTCGCCGAGAGCCGGGTCCCGTCCCCGCTGCTCACCCTCTCGATGCTCCGCGATCCCGTTCTCGCCGCCGGACTGACGACGAGCGCCCTGGTCTCGACCGTCATGATGACCACCCTGGTCGTGGGACCCTTCCACCTGGCCCGGGCACTCGATCTCGACCCGGCGCTCGTCGGTCTGGTGATGTCGGCAGGCCCCGCCGTGTCCGCCCTCACCGGCGTCCCGGCCGGCCGCGCCACCGATCGCTTCGGAGCCGAGGCCATGGTGGTCGTCGGACTCAGCGGCATCCTCGGCGGTGCCGTGGTGCTCTCCCTGATGCCCCCGGCGGCCGGTGTCATCGGATACGTCCTGCCCCTGGTCGTCGTCACCGCGAGCTACGCGCTGTTTCAGGCGGCCAACAACACAGCGGTCATGAAGGATGTCTCCCCGAGCCGGCGTGGCCTGGTGTCGGGCATGCTGAACCTCGCCCGGAACCTGGGCCTCATGACCGGCGCATCGGTCATGGGAACGGTCTTCGTCTTCGCCGCCGGAACGAGCGATGTGACCACCGCCCCGTCGGCGGCGACAGTCCGCGGCACGCACTGGACGTTCGCTGTCGCCGCCCTCCTCGTGGCCTTCGGACTGGCCGTGGCCCTGGGACTTCGGCTGCGCTCGCGGCTCTCGCCCCGAGACCCCGTCGGCGCCTAGGCCCTGTCGTCACATTCCCGTCTGCCCCGCGACGCCATGCACGCACTCTCGCCGCACCGGGCACAGACCCAAGTACATCCAGTACGAGGGCCTGTGCCCGGCACGCCGAGAGCACGCACCTGACGCCGCAGGGCCCGCCCTCCGGGCGGACGACGGGAATTTGACGACAGGACCTAGGACGGCCCAGAGGTGCGGTGCTGGTCTTGGCTGTGCCCACGACCACGAGGACGGCTGCCCCCGGCCGCGTTGCCCGGCACCGCTCCTCCCTGTCGGCTGCCGCGCTCCTCGCGGCCGGGACCGATCCGCTCCGCGTTCCGTGGACAGTTCCGCGCGGTCACGTGATGTGCCGGAGCAGCGCGGCGACTGCCGGGGGTGCCTCGCCCCGGGGGCGTACGACCATGACATTCCAGTGCGGCGCGTGGCGTTCGAGCCGGCGTACGGCCAGGTCGGGGAAGCGTGCGGCGATCGACTCGGGAATGATGCAGACGCCCAGATCGTGGCGGACGAGTTCGGCCGCCGCGACGATGTCGTTGACCTCGAAGGTCGTGTCGCGCTCGACGAGAGCGGCGCGGAAGGCGCGGTCCACCGCGACCCGGATCGCCCATCCGGGGGCGAAGTCCACCAGGGGGAGCCGGGCCACCTCGTCGAGCGTGACCTTTCCATCCGCTCCCGTTCCGCTGAGTTCCCGCTCGGGAGAAACCACCAGCACCATCTCCTCCCGGGCGAGCAGACGCGTGACCAGTGCTCGCTGCTGCCGACGGTCGAGGGCGACCACCGCCAGGTCCACCGTCCCGTCGCGCAGCGCCTGACGGATGTCGACCACGGCTGCCTGCCGGAGCCGTACCACCACGCCGGGATGTTCGGCTCGCAATGCGGCCAGAGCGTGGTGGAGGCCGGCCCAGACGCCCTGCATCGTGCCGACCGTCACCGTCCCCCGCAACTGGCCCTGCACGGCGTCCACCGCCGACCGTGCCTGTTCCGCGGCGCGCAGGGCCGCGCGTGCGGCCGGAACGAACGCCTCGCCGGCCGGTGTCAGAGCCACCCGATGTGTGGTGCGGTCGAACAACCGCGTACCCAGCTCTCGCTCCAAGGCGCGCACCGTGCCCGACACGGCGGACTGGACGACGTGGAGCCGCTGCGCCGCCGCCGTGAAGCCGCCCTCTTCGGCGACGGCGATCACGACCTCCATCTGCCGCAGGTCCATGAGCACGCTCCCGATGGCCGGGTCATCCCCATGGGAAATCTCCGCAGGTCTCCGCACGGAAATCTCTCTTGGAGATAACAGTCTTCGTCGATTATCGCGCCAACTGCGGAAGCGCGGTTTCTCGGCACACGTTGATCCGGTCACGAAGCCGAATGTGGGATGCGTCGAAGGAGAGGTCGCTCATGACCGCGTTGACCAGCACGACAGACCGGGCGCCGGGCCCGCGGGCCCGGGCGGCCGGGACCCGTGGAGGCGTCCCACGGCATCACTCGCCTGCCCGTCACCACGTGGGCTTCTGGCTGGTCGCCGCGACCTTCACCCTGACCATGGCCTTCTCCACCGTGCCCACCCCGCTCTACCCGCTGTACCAGCGTGCCGACGGTTTCGGCCCGTTCGTCGTCACGATCGTCTTCGCGACCTATGCCGTCGGCGTGCTGGCGGCACTCTTCCTGGCCGGACATCTGTCGGACTGGTTCGGGCGCAGAAGGGTGCTGCTCCCGGCGATCGCGCTCGGCATCGCCTCCGCCCTGGTCTTCGCGAGATGGTCCTCCGTGCCCGTCCTCCTCGTGGCCCGTCTGCTGTCGGGACTGAGCGTGGGACTGCTGACGGCGACGGCCACCGCG
The DNA here is from genome assembly GCF_014645835.1 of Streptomyces albiflavescens. Taxonomy (GTDB): domain Bacteria; phylum Actinomycetota; class Actinomycetes; order Streptomycetales; family Streptomycetaceae; genus Streptomyces; species Streptomyces albiflavescens. The sequence goes on along the minus strand of NZ_BMMM01000003.1, from coordinate 454,578 downwards.
TACCTGGACGACCTGCACCGGCAGGCCCGGCCCGACGCCTCGCCCGTCCGCGCCAATGTGGTGGCCACGGGTGCCAACCTCGGCGGGCTGGGACTCGGGCCACTGGTCTCCGGGCTCCTCGCCGAACACACCTCGGCCCCTCTGCACACTCCCTACCTGCTCTTCCTCGGCCTGTTCGTCGTCGGAGCGGTGGCCGTGGTCCTCACTCCGGAAACCGTGGAGCGGCCCGAGCCGCGGCCGCGCTACCGCCCCCAGCGCATCAGCGTTCCCGACCGGGCCCGTCCCGCCTTCTTCGCCGCGGCCGGCGCGGCTCTGATCGCCTTCGCGGTCTTCGGCCTGTTCACCTCGTTGACTCCGGTCGTCCTCAGGGATCTGCACGTTGCTTCCCCCACGGTCACCGGACTCGCCGCCTTCCTCGTCTTCGGTTCGGCGGCGCTGGCACAGATCCTGCTGGCTCGCCTGGGCACCCGTACCCAACTACTCCTGGGGCTGGGGCTCCTCGTGGTCGCCATGGCCGCGCTGACCGCCGCCGTCCGGACGGCGGACCTCCCGCTGTTCCTCGTCGGCGGCGCGGTCTCCGGGGCGGCCGCCGGTACGGCCTTCAAGGGCAGTGTCAGTACGGTGCTGTCGCTGGCCGTGCCCGAGCGGCGCGGAGAGACGCTCACCGGACTGTTCCTCGCCGCCTATCTGGGCCTGTCGCTGCCGGTGCTGGGGCTGGGCCTGGCCGTCCAGACGGTACCGGTCCGCGACGCCGTGCTGGTCTTCGCCTTCCTGGTCGCGATCCCGGCGGCCCTCCTGGCGCGCCGGTTCGCCCGTCGATGAGCAGTGCGGGAATGCGCGCGACGGGAGGTGCCGAGCAGCGCCAACTGCTCGGCGGGGATGTGCGGGCGGCGGACTGATCCGCCGCCTGCCGGATCGGTTCGGTCGTTACCGCTGGGCCGCGCGGCGGCGTACGACCAGGACGGCGCCCGTGCCGGCGACGACGGCCGCGGCCGCCGCGCCCGCGATGGGCAGGGTGGAACCGGAACCGGTGTTCGCCAGGTCGCCGCCGGTGGAGGCGGATCCCGAGGAACCGCTCGCGGTGGAGGATCCGCCCGTGGAACCGGAACCGCCGGCGGACCCGGTGCTGGAGCCTCCTGTCGACGAGGTGCTGGAGCCTCCGGTCGACGAGGTGCCGGAGCCACCGGTGGAGGATGTCGAGCCGCCATCGGCCGAGCCGCCCCCACCCGTCGACCCGCCACCGGTGACGTCGAGCAGGATGTCGGCCGTGTCGTTCGCCTTGTTCTTGTCGAACGGCCGGGATTCTCCGGCGAGTGCCACCGAGCCCTTGGCCCCCGGCACCACCTTGTCGATCTTCAGCGTGAAGGTGTAGGTCTCCCCGCCCTGTTCGTCGACCCAGGACTGGCTGGTGCCGCAGTCATAGCTGCCGGACCCCACGCTGTCGCAAAACCCGTGGGCCTTGGTGACCGTCGTACCGGCGGGCATCTTGACCAGAACCCGGGTCGCCGGGGTGCCCGCGTCCCTGAGCACCCAGCCCGGCCCGGCGTTGGTGAACTTCACCGCCAGAGCGACCGTGTCTCCGACGCGGCCCTTCACCCGGGCTCCGGACACCTGGAAGTCGGCCGTGTTCGCCGTGGTCACGGCCACATCGGCAGCGTCCCAGTCGGGGTGCGCGTCGGAGCCGGTGCCGGTCGGGGTGGCGTCGGGCCGCGCGACCAGCTTCACCGCGGGTCCGGTCCCGCGCACGGGCTGCGAGGCGCCGTCACCGGGGGCGGTGTCGGTGGTGGCGACTGCCACCCGGAGCCTGTCGTACAGCGCTCGGTCGAGCACGTTCAGCGTCAGCGACTTCTCGGGCGCGTAGACGACGCCGGGTTCCACCGTCTGATCGAATGCGCAGACCGCGTCGGAGTGACTCGGGGCCTCGTCGAAGGAGGAGACCTCGTAGCGAAGGCAGTTGGAGGGCAGTTCCGCCTGGCTGAGCCCGCGGGTGACGGAGTACGACAGCCAGATCTTGTCGACTGCCTTGGTGCCCTTGTTCGTGAAGGTGACCGGCACGTCGACGCTGCTGCCCGGCTTCAGACCGTCGATCGGGGCGATCTCTCCCAGGGCCAGTCGGGGGCCGGGGGCATCGGCGGCGGCGGGCGCGGCACCCAGTGCGATCAGGGCGACAGCGCCGATCGCGCCGGCGGTCTTGCGGAGCGTGGGGAAACCGGGAGCGGTGTGCAGCATGGAGGTCCCTCTGGGTGAAGCGTCGGCGGCGGATGAGCGAACTGTGGGGGAACGCCAGTTCCTCCACAGCAGACGCACGCCGCGACCGAAGGGTTGTACCGCGGTGGATCGCCGAACCGCTACGCACCGTGGCCGGGCCGGCGAAGCCGTCGGCCCGGCCACGGTGTACGTGCTCGGTGGTGCTGCCGGAAGAGGTGGTGCCGTCAGGCGAGGGTGACCTCGACCGGCAGCTTCTTGATGCCGTTGACGAAGTTGGAGCGGACGCGCGGTACGTCGCCGGCGAGGCGGATGGAGGCGAGGCGCGGGATCAGCTCCTCGAACATGATCCGGATCTCGGTGCGGGCCAGCAGATTGCCCAGGCACAGGTGCGGGCTGCCCTTGCCGAAGGTGACGTGGTCGTTGTTCTGCCGGGTGACGTCGAAGTCGTACGGATTGCCGAAGACGTTCTCGTCACGGTTCCCGGAGGCGTACCACATGACGACCTTGTCGCCCTCCTTCACCTGCTTGCCGCCGAGTTCGACGTCACGCGTCGCGGTGCGGCGGAAGTGGTAGACGGGGGAGGCCCAGCGCAGGAACTCCTCGACGGCGGTCGGGATGAGGGAGGGGTCCTCCTGGAGCCTGGCGAGTTGCTCGGGGTGCTGGATGAGGGCGAGCATGGAGTGCGAGATGGTGTGGCGGGTGGTCTCGTTGCCCGCCACCACCAGGAGCAGGAAGTAGTTGTCGAAGTCCTGGGCCGAGAGCGGGACTCCGTCGCGCGGGGTCTCGTTGACGAGCTTGGAGACCAGGTCGGTGCCGGTGCCGGTGCCGCCACGCCGCTGCCGGGCCAACTCCCGCCCGTACTCGAAGACTTCGAGCGAGGCGGGGGAGCGGAAGGGCAGGTCGCGGTACTGCTCGCTCTCCGCGCTGTGCAGGAGGACGTCGGCGTAGTCCGGGTCGGTGTTGCCGATGATGCGGTTGCCCCAGTCGATGAGCTGCTGGTTGTCCTCCGGCGGTACGTCGAGGAGGCGGGCCAGCACGTTGATGGGGAAGTCGGCGGAGACGTCGGCGACGAAGTCGAAGGTGCCCTTGGCGAGGGCGGCGTCGAGTGTCCTGGCGGTCAGGCCGCGCAGGAAGTCGGTGTACTCGTTGATGACGCCCTGACCGAACTGGCGCTGGAGCAGACTGCGCATCGCGCGGTGACGGACGCCGTCCAGCTCCAGGATCGAGGCGCGCTTCTTGATCTGGTCGTCGTCGAGCTCTTCGAGGTTGACGAACCTGGTGGAGGTGAAGGTCGCGGCGTCGCGGTCGACGCGGGCGATGTCCGCGTGCCGAGTCACGGCCCAGAAGCCGGAGTTGGGCGCCTCTTCCGGCTGCCAGTGAACCGGGTCCTCGTGGCGCAGGGTGTGGAACATCCGCCAGGGGGTGACCCCGTCGGTGAAGTTGTCGAGGTCGGCGAGGTCGACGTCCTCCAGGGGGAGGGGCTCGTTCGCGGCTTCGGTCACGGTGGGGAGGTGGGTGGTCATGGTGTGCTCTCTCCTGGACGTCACAGGTGGTAGGCGTACTCGGTGAACTCCCAGTCGGTGACGTGCCGTTGGAAGCGTTCGACCTCGTTCCGCTTGTAGGCGAGGAACGAAGCGGTGAAGTCCTTGCCGAGGATGTCGGCGAGCGCGGTGTCCGCCTCCAGCGCGTCGAGCGCGGCGGGCAGAGTCGTGGGCAGCAGGGCGGCCTTGGCCGTGTCGTAGCCGTAGCCCTCCAGCGGGGCGGGCGGCTCCTCCTTCGCCAGGACACCGAGGAGCGCCGCGGCGACGGTCCCGGCGATCACCAGATAGGGGTTGGCGCCGGCATCGCCGAGGCGCAGCTCGAAGCGGGCACCGGAACCACGCTCGGGCGGGACGCGGACCATGGCACTGCGATTGTCGAGACCCCAGTCGATGAGCCAGGGCGCGAGGGTGTCCGGTCCGAAGCGCTTGTACGAGTTCACGGTCGGGTTGAGCAGCGCGGCAAGGGCGGGCGCGTGGGTGAGGACGCCCGCGACGGCGTGACGCGCGGTGTCGGAGAGGCCGTAGGGCGCCGAGGGATCGTCGAAGGCGTTGCGGCCCTCCTCGTCCTGGCAGGACAGATGGAGGTGGAAGCCGGAGCCGCCCGCGTCGTTGAAGGGCTTGGCCATGAAGGTGGCGAGCTTGCCCTCGGCCCGGGCCAGCTCCTTGACGGCGGCCTTGAAGCGGAAGGCGCGGTCGGCGGCGTCCATGGCGTCGGAGTGGGTGAGGTTGATCTCGAACTGCCCGCCGTCGAACTCGTGGTTGCCGTTGGTGACGCCGATGCCCAGGTCGCGCAGCTGCCGCAGGGTGCGCAGCAGGTGGTTGTCCGGGTCTGCGCGCAGGCCCGCGGTGTAGACGACGCCGGACGCCTCCGTGTAGCGGCGCCAGCCGCTCGCCGACTCGGGGTCGGCCGTACAGAGGAAGTACTCCAGCTCGGGCCCGACCACCGGGCGCAGGCCGTGCTCGTCGCATCGGGCGAGCACGGTGCGGAGCAGGTCGCGGGGCGACTCCGGGGCGGGTGCGCCGGTCACCGGATCCGTGACGTCGCCCAGGCAGGACGCGACCCCCGGCTCCCACGGGAGCGGGACCAGAGTGTCGAGGTCGGGGCGCACGGCGATGTCGGGCAGGCCCGCGTCCAGGCCGCCCGCGACCGGGACGACGTCACCCTGCGGGCTGGTGTGGTACGCGGCGCGGCAGAAGGCGAGACCGTGCTCGCAGGCCGCCGGCAGATGGTCGAGCAGGACGTCCCGGGCGCGATCGGTACCGATGAGGTCGGGATAGGTCACGCGGACCACATCGATGCCCTCGGCGGCGAGCCGTTCCAGGTGCTGACGGAGTTGAGGGGTGTCTTGAGCGCTCACCGATGTCTCCTCGGGCGGACGTGAAGGTGGCGGAGTGAAGACGGTGGCCGGGGTGCCGTGCGGCGGGGAGAACAGGATCGCGGCCACTCGTTTGAAGCCAAACGGTAAGAAGCGTGGCCACCTCCCCGCAAGGGGTTGCCGTGAAAAATTTATCCATCCGGATAGCTATTGACCAGGGCCCCATGGGTTCCTATGTTGTTTGAAGCCAAACGAGTTAGGGAGTTCGGTTCGGCCGAGTGGTTCGGCTCCACCGACCCCTTTGGCCGGGGCCCGGCCCCAGGACCGCAGTGTTCGCAGGCCGGGCCCCTTCTTCCATCACTCCGCGCCCCGACGCCCCTCACATCCAGGAGGACCGGCCATGAAGGTCGTCGTCGACATGAACAAGTGCCAGGACCACGGACAGTGCGTCTTCGCGGCCCCCGACGTCTTCCAGCTGGACGACAACGGGCGACTGGCCTATGTATCCGACCCCGACGACGCACTGCGCGACGAGGTCGAGGAGGCCGCCGACGTGTGTCCGCTCCAGGCCATCCGGATCGAGGCCTGAACGCCATGACACGACGCATCGTCGTCGCCGGCGCCTCCATGGGCGGCCTGCGCGCCGCCGAGCGGCTGCGCGCGGCGCACTGGACGGGGGCGATCACCGTCATCGGGGACGAGCCCCACATGCCGTACAACCGGCCACCGCTGTCCAAGGAGGTACTGGCGGGCAGGGCGCCGTTCGCGTCCCTGGCCTTCACTCCGAAGGCGAGCGCCGCCGATGTGGAGTGGCGGCTCGGTGCCTCGGTCACCTCCGCCCGGCTGGCCGACCGCGTCGTCGTGCTCGAGGGGGGCGAGGAGCTGGCCTTCGACGGGCTGGTCGTGGCCACCGGTATGCGCCCCCGGCGGCTGCGCTGCGAGGGACCGCTCAACGGGCGGCACACCGTGCGCACCCTCGCCGACGCCCAGGGGTTGCGCGACGAACTGACCCGGCCCGGTGCCAGGGTCGTGGTGGTCGGCGCCGGGTTCATCGGCTGCGAGGTGGCCGCCACCGCCGTCGGCCTCGGCGTCACCGAGGTGACCGTCGTCGATCCACTGCCGCTGCCCATGGTGGGCCCGCTCGGCGAGCTGCTGGGCCGCGCGCTGCTCCGGCGTCACGAGGAGCGGGGGGTACGCTTCGCGCTCGGCGCGGGCGTGGCCGGATTCGAGGGCGAGGACCGCGTCACGGGCGTCGTCCTGAGCGACGGTACGGTTCTTCCGGCCGACGTGGTCGTGGAGTCCGTCGGCTCGGTCGCCAACACCGAGTGGCTGGACGGCAACGGCCTCGACCTCACCGACGGCGTCCTCACCGATGACCAGCTGAGGGTCGGTGGACTGCCGCACGTCGTCGCGGTCGGTGACGTCGCCCGCTTCCCCAACGCCCGCTACGACGGCATACCTCGACGTGTCGAGCACTGGTCCATTCCCACCGACACCGCCAAGCACGCGGCCAAGAGCCTGGTGGCGCATCTCGACGGCGCGGAGGCGGACTTCGAGCCGTTCGCACCGCTGCCCACCTTCTGGAGCGACCAGCACGAGTTCCGGCTGCAGTCGTTCGGCGCGCCAGTGCTCGGCAAGGACGACGTACGGGTCCTGGACGGCGCCCCGGACGGCGACGTCCTCGTCGGCTATCACGCCGACGGGCGACTCGTCGGCGTCGTCGCCCTCGGCGGTCACGCGGCCACCACCGGCGCCGCCCGCTACCGCGCCCAGCTGCTCAAGCAACCCGCCCTCACCGCGTAAGGACCAACGTCATGGCCAGCGTCCGTGGATACTTCCACCCCAAGACGGCGACCGGCTCGTCGTCGCTGATTCCCGCACCGCCCTGGAAGTACTCCGGTGACCTGCTCACCGTCGAGTACCGCACCGATCCGGCCCGGGTACGTGAACTGCTCCCCGAGCCGCTGGAGTTGGCGGCCGAGGACCCGGGCGCGGTGGCCCTGATCTGGGCCGACTGGCAGTCCTGCTCTTCCGGCGAGGACGAACTGCTGGACCCGGTCCTCTCCCAGTACAAGGAGGCCTTCGCCGTCGTCCGCTGCTCGTACAAGGGGCAGACGTACTCGCGGTGCGTCCACATCTGGGTGGACAAGGACTTCGCCATCGCCCGCGGGCTGCACCAGGGCTACCCGAAGAAGCTCGGGTCCATCCACCAGACGCGTCCGCACCCGTACGGGCCCGCGCCGCGGATCGAGGCGGGGGCGCGGTTCGGTGCGACTCTGGCTGCCGCCGACCGTCGCCTGGCCCAGACCGTGGTCACTCTGCGGGAGCCCTCGGAGACCAACGGGTTCGTCAACGGGCACCCCATGGCGCATCACCGCTGGCTGCCCTCCATCGAGAAGGGCAAGGGGCTGGCGCTGGACGAGCTGATCGAGACCGGTGCGGCGTCGTTCGAGGCCGGGCAGCCGTGGGTCGGCGACGCGGAGTTGGAGCTGTTCGAGGCACCCACGGAGGAGCTTGCCCGGCTGGAGATTCGAGAGCCGATCGCCGCGTACTACCGCCAGGTCGGGGTGGTTTGGGACGGCGGGCGGTTGTTGGAGTCCGGTACTTCGGAAGCGTCCGCCCGGTAAGGCCGCCGGGCCCGTGCGGGCCGTCTGCGGCTTGGCGCGCCCACGCTGCGGAGCCGCACGTCGATACAGCCCCGCGCCCCTGTCGGGCGCAACTCCTCACCCTCGTACACAGGGAGCCCTCCATATGACTGACAAGATCACCGTCGCCGGGGTCGCCGTCGACACCCGGCACTTCATCGGTGCTGAACGTGTCGCCTCCGCCGAGACGTTCACGGACACCTCACCCATCGACGGCAGCGTCCTCGGCGAGATCGCGCGGGGCGGGCGGGCGGAGGCCGAGGCCGCCGTCGGCGCCGCCAAGGCCGCTTTCCCCGCCTGGGCGGCCACCTCGCGCGCCGAACGCGCCCGCATCCTGCACGCCATCGCCGACGGCGTGGAGAAGCGGATCGAAGAGCTCGCGATCGTCGAGACCCACGACAACGGCGCGCTCCTACGTTCGCACCGGCGTGGCGTGATGCCGCGCGTGGCGCACAACTTCAGGTTCTTCGCCGACTGGCTGCTGACCCTGGACCACGACGACTTCGAGACGCGCGGTCACACCAACCACGTGAGCTGGGACCCGGCGGGCCCCTCCGTGCTGATCACGCCGTGGAACGCGCCGCTGATGCTGGCGACGTGGAAGGTCGCCCCCGCGCTGGCCGCCGGCAACACGGTCGTCCTCAAGCCCGCCGAGTGGTCCCCGCTCACCGCGTCCCTGCTGGCCGACATCGCCGCCGAGGCCGGGCTGCCGGCCGGCGTCCTCAACGTCGTCCAGGGCCTCGGCGCCGAGATCGGGGACGCCCTCACCTCGCACCCGGACGTCCGCCGCATCAGCTTCACCGGGTCGGTTCCCACCGCCCAGCGCATCGCCGAGTCGGCGGCGGCCCGACTCACCCCGCTCAGCCTCGAACTCGGCGGCAAGTCACCGCTGCTGGTCTTCGCCGACGCCGACCTGGACCTCGCGGTCGACCTCGCGGTGGAGCAGTACGACAATGCCGGCCAGGTGTGCCTCGCGGCGACCCGGATCCTCGTCGAGGAGTCGATCGCGGACGAGTTCACCCGCCGCTTCGTCGACAAGGCCTCGCGGCTGAAGCAGGGTGATCCGCGCGACGAGGCCACCGACCTCGGACCCAACATCCACCCCCGCCAGCTGGAGAAGATCGACGGCTTCGTGCGGCGGGCGATCGGGCAGGGGGCCCGGGCCGTGATCGGCGGCACCCCCGACACCGGGCTCGGCGGCCTGTTCTACCGGCCGACGCTGCTGACCGACGTGGCGCAGGACTCGGAGATCGTGCAGGAGGAGGTCTTCGGCCCGGTCCTCACGCTCCAGACCTTCGCCACCGAGGAGGAGGCCGTCCGCCTCGCCAACGACACCCGCTTCGGCCTCGCGGCCACCCTGGCGACCGGCGACCACGAGCGCGCCGAGCGCGTCACCGCCCGGCTCGTCGCCGGCACGGTCTGGGTCAACTGCTTCTTCGTACGCGACCTTCAGGCACCCTTCGGCGGCTCCCGGCACTCCGGTGTCGGCCGCGAGGGCGGGACCTGGAGCTTCGACTTCTACTGCGACCTGAAGAACACCGTCACCGCCCCGAACGGATGGAAGAACCATGGGTGAGATCGTCGGGGCCGGGCTGCTCGCGCACGTCCCCACCATCGTCCTGCCGGAAGCCGACCGGCTGGAGCTGAACGAGGGCAAGGAAATCACCCTCGTCACCGGCCTCCGACAGCTCCGCGAGGAGGTCTTCGAGCGCGACGACTACGACACCGTCGTCGTCCTGGACTCGCACTGGGCCACCACGGTCGAGTTCGTCGTCACCGCCCAGCAGCGCCGGGCCGGGCTCTTCACCTCCGAAGAACTCCCGCGCGGCATGTGCCGGATGCCGTACGACTTCCCGGGCGACCCCGAACTCGCCCACAACATCGCCTCGTTCGCCGACAAGCACGGCACCTGGATCACCGCGATCGAGGACGACTACCTGCCGATCTACTACGCGACGATCAATCTGTGGAAGTTCCTGGGGGAGGGGCTGCCCGACAAGCGATGGGTGACGATCGGCGTCTGTCAGACCGGAGACATGGAGGACCATCTGCGCCTGGGCCGTGCGCTCGCCGACGGCATCGCCGCCACCCCCGGCCGCCGGGTCCTGCTCATCGCTTCCGGCGCCCTCTCGCACACCTTCTGGCCGCTGCGGGAGCTGCGTGACCACGAGTCCAGCGACCCCCGCCACATCTTCACCGCGCAGGCCCGCGAGGCCGACCACGAGCGCATCGCCTGGTTCAAGGAGGGCCGCCACGACAAGGTCCTCGACACCATGGACGCGTTCTGGAAGTACAAGCCCGAGGCGAAGTTCTTCCACTACCTGATGATGGCCGGCGCGCTCGGCGAGCAGGCCTGCATCGCCAAGGCCCGCCAGTACGGCGCGTACGAGAACTCCATCGGCACCGGCCAGGTTCACCTCTGGTTCGACCGCCCGGCCGACGGCTGGACCGGCACCGGCCTGCCCGCACCCACCGCCCCGCGCACCCCGCACAGCCGCATCTAGGAGCCCCGCCATGCCCGAGTACCGCCGTATCCTCCTCGACGGCACCGCCGTGCAGGTCACCGTCGACGGGGACGAACTCGTCGCCGGAGACGGCCGCCGCGTCAAGATCGAGGACGCGCAGCACCTTCCGCCGGTCGTGCCCTCGAAGGTCGTCGCGGTCCACCTCAACCATCGCAGCCGGGTGGACGAGTTCCAGATCGAGCTGACCCCGACCCCGACCTATTTCCACAAGCCGACCTCGGCCCTCAACTCCCATGGGGGCGCCGTCGTCCGCCCCGAGGGGTGCACGTGGCTCAACTACGAGGGCGAGGTCGCGATCGTCATCGGGAAGACCGCGCGCAACATCTCGCCCGGCGAGGCGGGGGAGTACATCGCGGGATACACCGTCGCCAACGACTACGGCCTGCACGACTTCCGGGACACCGACGCCGGTTCGATGCTCCGCGTGAAGGGTTCCGACACGCTCTGCCCGCTCGGCCCGGGGCTTGTCACGGACTGGGACTTCCACGGCAAGAGCCTGCGGACGTACGTCAATGGGCAAGTGGTGCAGGACGGTTCGACCGACGAGATGGAGTGGGACATGCACTATCTCGTCGCCGACATCGCCCGCACGATCACCCTCTACCCCGGCGACGTGCTGCTGTCGGGCACCCCGGCCAACTCCCGGCCTGTACAGCCCGGCGACATCGTCGAGGTCGAGGTCGAGGGCCTGGGCAGGCTCACCAACCACATCGTCACCGGCCCGACTCCGATCCGTACGGATGTCGGCGCCCGGCCCACCGAGTCGGAGGAGGTCCTGTCCACCGCGCTCGGCGGCGACTGGGAGTTCCGCGGCATCAGGCCGCCCAGGCGCTGACATGGCGCAGCCCGGAAACGGCACCGTGCCGGGCTCGACGGGAGGTCACCGGCGCGGTGCCGCGGTGCGGGGCCCGGCGGGTAGGGTCGCCACCATGACCGAATCCGCCGAGACCCCTGAAGGCCGCAGGCCGCGCAAGCGGATGAGCTACGGGGAGGGCCGGGAGGCGCTCCTCAACGCGGCCGTACGGGTCGTGGCCCGAGGCGGTCTGCGCAAGCTCACCTACCGGGCGGTCGCGGAAGAGGCCGGGGCCACCCACGGTCTGGTCGTCCACCACTTCGGCTCACGTGACGCGCTGATCGAGGAGGCGCTGGCCCACTCCGTGCGCGACAGCCTGAACCGGAGTGCGCTCGAGACGGGGACGGGCAAGGTAGCGGACTTCTCGGTCGGCCTGTCCGAGATGGTCACGGCGGACCCGGACACCCAGGCGTTCCAGTACGAGCTGCTGCTCGAGTCGCGTCGCCGTCCCGAGCTGCTGCCGCAGATCCGCGTGCTCTACGACGAGTACTTCGACGCCACCGAGCGCGAACTGTCGCGCATGATCCCCGGTGACGCGAGCCGTTCCCTGACCCGGCTGGTCTTCGCCGCGCTGGACGGTCTCGTCCTGCACCAGCTGGTGATGGGCGAGCCCGAGGTCACCGACGCCGCTCTGGAGGAGCTGCGCACCTTGCTGCGGCTCCTCCACGCGAACGGCGGCGAGGGCGACGCGGGCGCCGTGGCCGACGCCGGTGCCGATGCGGCCACGGATCCTGGCGACTGACGCGCTGACCTGCACCTTTGGAAGCCCTGGGCGCGTCGCGTCCAGGGCTTCGTTTGAATTCGTACGAGCAAGGGCTCCCCGTTTCGTACGAGCAAGGGCTCCCCGTGTGGAGCGGATTTCTCGGCGCCACCCCTTGCCAAACGGATAGTTCCAGCCCACCATGAGGCAACTCGTTTGGCCTGAAACGAAAACGTCCCCCTCTCATGGCAGGTGATCCGAGTGGACAGTCAGACGGTCGTCAGAACAGCGACCGCGCAGGACGCGCCCACCGCAGGCAAGCTCAAGCCCAACTCCCTCGGCGTCCTGGGCATCCTCTTCTTCGTCCTCTCCGCCCAGGCGCCCCTCACCGGCATCGCCGGAGCCGTGCCCATCGCCGTAGCCCTGGGCAACGGCACGGGCGCGCCCGCCGCGTATGCCGCGGCCGGGGTCGTCATCCTGCTGTTCTCCGTCGGCTTCGTGGCGATGGGCCGCCATGTCGTGGACGCCGGCGCCTTCTACACGTACATCGGCAAGGGGCTCGGCCGCCCGACCGGCTCGGGCAGCGCCGGCGTCGCGCTCTTCGCCTACTGTGCCGTCCAGGCCGCCATGTACGGGCTCTACGGCGCCACGATGAACGGCCTGATCGAGCACTACGCGGGCGTCAGTGTCCCGTGGTGGATCTGGGTGCTGGGCACCATGGTCGTGGTCCAGATACTCGGTGCCGCGGGCATCGAGATGGGTGCCAAACTCCTGGCCGTCTTCGTGCTGGCGGAGTTCAGCATCCTGCTCGTCTTCGCGCTCGTCACCCTCTTCAAGGGTGGCGGACCGGAGGGGCTCGGCTTCACGGACAGCTTCTCGCCCAAGGCGGCGCTCCAGGGCGCTCCGGGCGTCGCGCTGATGTTCGCCGTGGCGTCGATGTTCGGCTTCGAGGCCACCGCCATCTACGGCGAGGAGGCCCGCGAGCCGCGCAGGACCGTTCCCCGGGCCACCTATCTGTCGGTCGCCGTCATCACCGGCTTCTTCGCCTTCACCTCCTGGATGCTGGTCTCCGCCTACGGCGCGTCGAAGGCTCCCGAGGCCGCGGGGAAGGCCCTGGCGAGCGGTGACTCCACGACGTTCGTCTTCGTGCCGATCACCGCCCAGTTCGGCGCGTGGGTGGGTGACGTGCTGCCGTTCCTGCTGGCGACCTCACTTTTCGCCGGCATCCTCGCCTTCCACAACTCCGCCAACCGCTATCTGTTCTCGCTCGGTCGCGACGGCCTGCTGCCGCACGGGCTGACGGCGATCAACCGGCGTCACTCGCCCTGGGTGGCCGGCGGTGTGCAGACCGCGATCGCCCTGGTGCTGGTCATGCCCTTCGCGCTGCTGGGCAAGGACCCGGTGCTGACCCTCTTCTCCTGGTTCAGCGGGGTCGCGGTGCTGGGCTGCATGCTGCTCTACTTCCTGACCTCGGTCTCGGTGATCGTCTTCTTCCGCCGGGGGCGCCAGGACACGCGGCCCTGGAACACGCTGATCGCACCGGTCCTGGGCGCGCTCGGCATCGGCGGCGCGATCTGGCTGATCATCGAGAACTTCACCACGCTCATCGGCGGCGACCCCACCACCGCCCTCTGGCTCGAACTCACCGTCCCGGCGGTCCTCGTCCTCGGCGTGGTCGCGGCCCGGCTGACCCGTGGCAGGGCGGCGCTCAGGGGCTGACGCGTACCGCCCGGGCGGCCCGGCTCCGGCCTGGCCGCCCGAGGTCGCGACGCCGACTCCCGGGGTGGTGCCGACTCGCCGACGAGGTGACCGCACCGGTCCTGTCCGGTGCGGTCATGGCCATCGGGCGGCAGCGGATCAGCTGCTCGCGTTTGCCACGAGGTCGAGGAATCCATCGACCAGGCGGCCCGCGTTGACCCGCGCCGTCGGCTCCATGTCACGGCTTCGCGCGAACAGTTCCTCCGGGTCCACACCGTGCCGAACGCACTGTTCCGCACCGCCGAGGTCGAGCCAGCCGCGCACCATCGCCGTGGTGATCTCCGGGTGGAACTGCACACCGAGACTGCGCCCCGCCCGGAAGGCCTGCGGGCACACGGCATTGCGGGCCAACTCCACCGCGCCGGGCGGCAGGACGCACCGGTCGTAGTGCCACTGGAACCACGGTCCCGGCGGCACCACGGCGGGCAGGTCGGTCTCGATGTCCGTCCAGCCGATCTCGGGGCGCGGGGACGGCTGCACCGACCCGTCGAGAGCGGTGGTCAGGGCCTGGGCGCCGAAGCAGACGCCCAGCACCGGGACACCGAGGTCGTGAGCCTTGCGCAGCAGCGCGAGCTCGCCGCCGATCCAGCTCCCTATGACCGACTCGTCGTACACGGACCAGGGGGCGCCGAGCGACACGATCAGGTCCCAGTCGGCGGGGTCGGGGAAGTCGAACGCCACGTCCGGCGCGTGGTGATGACGCTCGGGCACGACCGTGACCGTGGTGAGGTCGTATCCACGCTCGGTGAGCCGGGCTCCCACCAGCCCCGGTTCCGTGACGTGTTCGTGCCGGACGACGAGTGCTCGCATCGCGGGCGCTCCCCTCATTCCGTTGTGTCGGCCATTCCGCGGTGTCGGCGGAGGCCCTTGTGAAGGCCCGCGGAACATCATACCGTTTGAACCCAAACGTATTCGGTGACCTGGAGGCCACGCATGTCGGATGTCACCCACGAGGAGTGGCTGCGCCGAGCCAAGGAGCTGGACCTGTCCGGCGCCCACCACATCGACGGTGCCGACGAGCCCGGAGGCGGTACGTCGTTCGCCGCTGTCGCACCCCGCGACGGCGAGGTCCTGGCGGACGTGGCCGACGCACAGCAGGCCGAGGTCGACCTCGCCGTCGCCGCGGCCCGCCGCGCTTTCGACTCCGGGCCCTGGCCCCGCCTGTCCCCTGCCGACCGCGGGCGCGTTCTGCTGCGCATCGCCGACCTGCTGGAGGAGCGGCGCGACCGGCTCGCGCTCACCGTCAGCCTGGAGATGGGCAAGCCGATCACGGACGCGTACGACATCGAACTGCGCGCGGCCATCAACACCTTCCGCTGGTACGGGCAGCTGGCCGACAAGCTCACCGACGAGTCCCCGCACACCGCCCCGGACGCGCTCGCGCTCGTCACCCGGGAGCCCGCAGGCGTCGTCGGCGCGGTCGTGCCCTGGAACTTCCCCCTGACACTGGCGAGTTGGAAGGTCGCACCCGCGCTCGCCGCGGGCTGCACCGTCGTACTGAAGCCGTCGGAGAACTCCCCGCTGTCCGCGCTGCTGCTGGGGCGGCTGGCGACCGAGGCCGGGCTGCCGCCCGGTGTTCTGAACGTTGTCACCGGCGACGGCCCGGTGGCCGGCCGCGCGATCGGCCTGCATCCGGATGTCGACGTTCTCGCCTTCACCGGATCCACCGCGGTGGGGCGGCACTTCCTGTGCTACGCCGCCGACTCCAACCTCAAGCGGGTTTGGCTGGAGCTGGGAGGCAAGTCCCCCAACATCGTCCTCCCGGACGCCCCCGACCTGGAGAAGGCCGCCGCGACCGCCGCCTGGGGCATCTTCTTCAACCAGGGCGAGATGTGCACCGCCCCCTCCCGCCTGCTCGTCCACTCCTCGATCGCCGAACGCGTCACCGAGGCCGTCGTGGCGCGGGCACGGGACCTACGCGTCGGCGATCCCCTCGACCCGGCCACGGAGATGGGCGCGCTCGTGGGCGAGAGCCATCTGGAGCGCGTACTCGACCACATCGGTACGGGACTTGACGAGGGTGCCCGGCTGCGCGTCGGCGGCGGCCGCACACGGGCCGAGTCGGGCGGAAGCTTCCTGCTGCCCACCGTCTTCGACCGCGTCGCCCCCGGGATGCGGCTGGCCCGCGAAGAGATCTTCGGCCCCGTCCTGTCCGTCCTCACCTTCGACGACGTCGACGAGGCGGTCGCGCTCGCCAACGCCACCGAGTACGGACTCGCCGCAGGCCTGTGGACGAGCGACCTGTCCACCGCACATCGGGTCTCGCGCGCGCTGAAGGCCGGCACGGTCTGGGTCAACTGCTACGAGGAGGGCGACCTGACCGTGCCCTTCGGCGGCATGAAGCAGTCGGGCAACGGGCGCGACAAGTCCGCCCACGCCCTGGAGAAGTACACCGAACTCAAGACCACCTGGATCCAGCTGTGACGACGCCCGCGCGACCGCTCATCGCCATTCCCGCCCGGTTCGCCGCCTCCACCTCGGCCCTGCGGTACGCGGCCGAGGTCAACGCCCGCGCGCTGATCGAGGCCGTGTGGCGGGCCGGCGGTGAGCCGGCGACCATCCACCCGACCGGCTCCGCGGACACCGATGTGGCGGCACGGCTCGCCCGCTTCGACGGCGTCCTGCTCCCCGGCGGTGGCGACCTCGCCCCGCACCGTTACGGCGCGACCGACACCCACGACAATGTCTACGACGTCGACGACGTGCAGGACGACTTCGACCTCGAAGCCGCCCGGCAGGCACTGGACCTGGGCCTGCCCCTGCTCGCCGTCTGCCGCGGACTCCAGGCCGTCAACGTCGCCCTCGGCGGCACCCTGCACCAGGACATGGGCGGGCCGGAGCGCGAACACCGCCACGTCGTGCACCCGGTGACCGTCCGACGCGGCACCCTGCTCGAACAGGCCGTCCGCGCCGAGAAGGTGGAGGCCTCCTGCTACCACCATCAGCGAGTGGACCGCACCGGGGCCGGACTCGCGGTCACCGCGCGGGCCGCCGACGACACCGTGGAAGGACTCGAACTCCCCGGTGTCCAGGGCTGGTTCACCGCCGTGCAGTGGCATCCGGAGGACACCGCGCACGAGGACCCCGCCCAGCAGGGACTGTTCGACGCCCTGGTACGCGCGGCCCGCGAACGCCTCTGCCGGTGACGGGCCGGACGGTCCGCGCCGGGAGGTGCCCCTGAGGCCGGCCCGAGATACCGGGGCTCCTCACGGCCGCGGAGTCCTCGCTCCGAAGCGACGTCGTCCAGGGCCTTGCGCGTCGCGCCCGCTCAGGCCTTGGGGCGGCGTCCGCTGCGGCGCGGGGCGGGCTGGGCTCCGTCCAGGAGGGTGAGGCGGCGCTCCTCGCCGTGCTCCTCGACCTGGAGTACGACTCGGCGCAGCCCCTCGGCGACGCTGCGGCACTCCTCGTCGCTGAGCTGCCCGGCGACGAAGGCCTCCTCCTCGTTGAACTTCGGGAACACCCGCCGCATGAGCTCCTCGCCCTCGTCGGTCAGGCTGAGCAACACCAGCCTGCCGTCGGTGGGGTGGCTCGCCCGCCGGATCAGTCCCCGCGCCTCCAGCGTGCGCGAGACCCCGGTGAGCGTGCCCTTGGAGATGCCCGCTTCCTCCGCGATGTGCCGGGTCTCCGACTCGCCCCAGATCCAGACCACCCAGAGCACGACAAACGCCGTCCACGTCAGATCGGACCCGCGCAGTACGGAGTTCTCCAAGTGCTGCCGGACCGCCGAGGCCGCGCGATAGATGTTGGCGACCACGGCCATCTGCTCGTGACGGATCGGAAAGCCGCCGAGTTTCGCGTCCGCGAGCTTCTCGGCTTCGGTGATGGATCGCTGGCCAGGCACGGGCACACTCCTTCGACGACGCGGGGGCGCGTGGAATCGAAGATATCGTTCGGACTCAAATTGTACGAAGTGCCGACCGGATGGACGCCACCCGTTCGGTCGCCGCCGAGCCCCCTTCATCGACGGCGGCCTGGCCTGCGCCTACCTGCGGCGCAGCTGATCGCGGTGATGAGCGCGCCGGCCTCCGGGCGACGGCACCGATGCTCCGGCCCGGAGCGGGGTCAGTGGTCGAGGCCGAAGTGCTGCCCGTGATCTGTCCGTCGTCCGTGACCGACGTGGCCTTGGCCACCGAGTGGGTGCCGCCGAGTACCGGGAGACGGTGGACGCGGACACGCGCGCACGGGCCGCGACGTCTCGCACCGTCGACGTATCGCCCTGGGGCGAGGTCGCCGCCTTCTTGGCCGCCGTTGGCTTCCCCTCCGTCACCGCGCACCTGCGTGGACGCTCCCCCTGCTGGAGCGCTCCGGTGCGGCGGCCGCGGGAGCACGGCCGGGCACGGACCGGGCGGACCGGGCGGGACGACCCGCGGCGGGGTCGTCGCCCGGTCGTACCTCGGGTCAGGAGGACCGATGGGTGAAGCGCGCGGTGATCGTGACGAACGTCAGCGGCTTCAGCATGTTGGCCTGGTTCCAGGTCATGCCGAACTCCTTGCGGTCCACCGGGATTTCGGCGGTGAGGGTGACCGCGTCCGCCGAGACCTCGGACGCCTCCGCGGTGAAGGAGAGCGTGCGGCTCACGCCGATGACGGCCAGATCGCCGGTGACCCGGGCGGTTCCGTTGCCGGCCGGGGTGACATCGGTGGCGGTGAAGACGAGCGAAGGGTGCTTGTCGACGTCGAAGAAGTCCGCGGAGCGCAGGTGCGTGTCGCGCTTGGCGTTCTTGGTGTCCAGGGAGGCGGCGTCGATCGTCACGCTGCCGTGCGTACCGCCCCCGGCGAGTACCTCGCCGTCGCCGCTGACCTTGGTGAAGACGCCCTTGACGTTGACCAGGCCCCAGAACGTCTTGTGCCGGATTCCGACTGTGGTGCCCGCCGGGTCGAGGGTCCAACGACCGGCGGCGACATCCGAGAGCGAGCCGGAGTGGGGGGAGTTCGAGGTGGTGTGGGACATGGTCGTTCGTGCCTTTCGTGAGCGGTCGGGGGGAGCCGGAGGCGATCCGGGCGCCGGAGCGGGCCGTCGGTGGTGGAGTGATCGGTTGAAGGATCAATACACCGCTAGCTATTACATCGGCAGCTATTAGGTAGCTCGCGAGATAATAGCTGGGCGGGGTATCCTCGGCAAGTGGTCAGGACTCAGGATCGAGCGGGCCAAGACGTGGGAATGGACGACGGGAGCCGGTGCATGGGGGAGCCCCAGCGGACAGTGGAGTGGGGCGAGTGCCCCGGTGCGGCGGACGAGTGCCCGAGCGCGGAGGAGACCGACCTGCTGCAGCGCTGGAACGCGTTGGCGACGGGATTCCGGGAGCTCACGGACGAGCTCCTCGCCGAGGCGCAACGTGAGGTCGGCCTGCCTCCCTCGTCGCTCGAAGTGCTGTGCTTCCTGGTCGCCTCGCCGGATCGGGCCGCCCCGATGCGGCTGCTCTCCCAGACGCTCGGCTTCTCCACCGCGGGGACGACCGGAGTGGTCGACCGGCTGGCCGACGCCGGGCTCGTCGAGCGCCGCCCGTCGAGTTCGGACCGCAGGGTGACATACGCGGTCTTGACGCCGCTCGGCCGGGAGACCGCGACGACCGCGGCCAAGGTGTTCGCCGACGCGGTCCGCCGCCGCGTCGTGGAACCCCTGGGTGAGGAGGGCTTCGTGTCCTTCGCCCGCGCCTTCGCCACCCTGGGCATCGTGGACGAGTCCTGTCCCGGTCCCGCGGAGTCCGGCTGACGCCAGGGCCTAGGGGGTACGGACCTCGGCACGGACCGGCTCCGGCCGGTCGGCCGCGGGTCGGCGCCGATCCGCGCCGGCACCCTTCGACCGGTTGATCAGCGCGACGCCGAGCACCGTGACCGCACCGCCGACGAGCGCGACGGGATGCGGTGCTTCGCCGAGCC
The DNA here is from genome assembly GCF_014645835.1 of Streptomyces albiflavescens. Classification (GTDB taxonomy): domain Bacteria; phylum Actinomycetota; class Actinomycetes; order Streptomycetales; family Streptomycetaceae; genus Streptomyces; species Streptomyces albiflavescens. The sequence goes on along the minus strand of NZ_BMMM01000003.1, from coordinate 435,153 downwards.
AGGCGAACGAGACGAGCAGGGCGACCAGCGGCACCAGGTAGAGGGCGGCCGTCGCGGTCGCCAGCGGCAGCCGGGCCACCGCGTACCCCCAGATGACGAAGCCCAGCGCGGACGGCAGCAGCCCGAGGAAGACCGTCGAGGCCAGCGCCCCGAAGGGGGCGTGGGGGAGGGCGCGGGCGGTGGCCGGAAGCAGCGGGAGTGCCAGCACCGTCCCGGCGATCATGGCGTACGTGGCCACTTCGAGGCCCGTGTAGTGGCGCAGCAGGGGCTTGCTCGCGAAGTGATAGACGCCCTGGACGACGGCGGCGGCCAGGACGACCAGTGAGGCGGCCGTGAAGCCGGAGGCACCGTCGGCGAGGGTGACCATCGCGGTGCCTCCGAGCGCCACGGCGCCGCCGACCAGTACCTTGCGCGTCACCCGTTCCGCGAGGAACGTGCTGCCCAGCAGCACGCTGAACACGGGCGCGGCGGCGATCAGCAGACTTGCCGTGCCGGCCTCGACGTGCACCTCGCCCCAGTTCAGCAGCGCCTGGTAGGCCGTCATGCCGGTCGCGCCGCACAGGGCGATCAGCGGGAGGTCACGGCGCCGGGGCCGGCGTACCCGCGCGAAGGGCGCGACGACGGCGAGCGCGACAGCCGCGACGGCCAGGCGCAGGAAGGACAGCGCGGCCACTCCCAGTCCGTCGACACCGACGCGGATGGCGGGGAAGGCCGAGGCCCACAGGATGACGGTGCCGGCCAGAGCCAGGAAACGGGGGGAGGCGAGGTGCTGGTTCACACCTCTAGACTTGGCCCGGAGATACGAAAGATCCAGTTAGTCTTTCTTCGCCGAAACCACAATGGATCTTAATGATTGGCCCATCCGGCCCGGCACGGCGTGGCACCGCGAGGGCGGCGCGCGGCCAGGAGGAGGAGTTCCCCATGCTCGACGTGCGGCGTCTGCGGATCCTCCAGCACCTGGCCACCCACGGGACCGTCGCCGCGACCGCCGACGCGCTCCATCTGACCGCGCCCGCCGTCTCCCAGCAACTCGCCGTTCTCGAACGGGAGGCCGGGCTGCCTGTCGTCGAGAAGCAGGGTCGCACCCTTCGGCTGACGGCCGCAGGTGAGCTGCTCGTCGCGCACGCCGAAGTCGTCCTCGGTGACCTGGCCGCCGCCGAGTCCGATCTGGCCGCTCTGCGCGGCGGTATGCACGGTCAGGTGCGCGTCGCGGCCTTCGCCTCCGCGTGCCGCACGCTGATGCCCGCGGTGTGGCGACGCCTGGCCGACCGGCCGCTGACGCTGCGGCTGGTGGAGCAGGAGCCGGACGAGGCGCTCAAGGCCCTGCGCAAGCGCCAGGTGGACCTCGCCGTGGTGCACGGCTACACCGTCCTGCCCCGTGACTTCCCCGCCGGTTGTGAGCAGGCCGTGCTGCTGGACGACCCCGTACTGCTCGTACTGCACCCCGCTCACGCGGACCGGCTCGGCCTGCTGGAGGGCGAGCCCGTTGACCTGGCGCGCCTCGCCGACGCCGACTGGCTCACCCCGAGTCCGGACACCTCCTGCTACGAGATGATCCAACGCACCTGCGGGGCGGCCGGGTTCGTCCCCGACATCCGCGTACGCAGCAGCGACTTCTCCGTCCTGGCGGCGCTGGTGGCCGCGGGTGCGGGCGTCGCCCTGGCGCCCCGGCTGGCGCTGCCCGAAGGTCTCGACGGCGTCCGGCTGCATCCGCTCGCACAGCCGGTGAGCCGCACCGTCTTCACCGTGAGCCTGTCCGGCACGGCCCGCCGCCCCGACATCCGACAGCTGATCGAGCTGCTCCGGGAGACCGCCACCGCACGTGCGGCATAAGCTGCTTGCCCGGTTCCGCGGACCGGCCGGACCGCGCTCCTGTTCAATGGAGCTGCACATCACCGGCCCGTGAGAGGAGCCGCCCGTGTCCCCTGAGCCCGCGCCGCCCGTCGGGGCGCGCATTCGCCGGGCGCGCCTCGACCGGGGGGTGAGCCTGCGTGGTCTCGCGCGGGAGATCGGGGTCTCCGCGAGCCTCATCTCGCAGATCGAGACCGGCAAGAGCCAGCCGTCGGTGAGCACGCTGTACGCGATCACGACGGCACTCGCCATCTCTGTGGAGTCGCTCTTCGACGCGCAGGACACGGGTGTTCGGGCCCCGCTCGCGGTGGGGTCCCTCCCCTCGGGGTCCGCGCCGCCCGGCTCCGTACCGCCCGCCTCCGTTCTGCACGCCCTCGCCGCCTTCGCCGCCGATCCGGGCCGCCGTATCGGGCCGCTGGTCGGCGCCGCGCAGCGCGAGACGCTGGAGCTCGACTCGGGTGTGGTGTGGGAGCGTCTCGGCCATGTTCCGGGCACCGACGTCGACTTCCTGCTGGTGACCTACCGGCCCGGCGGCACCTCGTCCAGTTCCGGTGGTCTGATGCGGCATGCGGGCACCGAGTACGGCTATCTCACCTCCGGCGAACTCGTCCTCACCCTCGGGTTCGAGGAGTACACACTGGGCCCCGGCGACGCGGTGTGCTTCGAGTCGACGACCCCGCACCGCTACCGCAACGACGGTGATGAACCTGCCGTTGGGGTGTGGTTCGTGTTCAGTAGTACTTGACACTTCCTCCGAGCGGTCGTTCACTCCGGATGACGGAGGTGGTCGCCATGGCGATCCGCACATTCGGGCCGAACGCCGTCGACTGGGAAGAGCGCGTCGACCTGGACCGGCTGCGCAAGGAGCGTCTTGCCCGGCTGAACGAGGTCCTCAACGCTTCCGAGTTGGGCGGGCTGCTCAGCTTCGACTTCGCCAATATCCGCTATATGTCCTCCACCCACATCGGCACGTGGGCCATGGACAAGCTGATTCGCTTCGCGCTTCTCGTGCGGGGCGGCGAACCGATCGTCTGGGACTTCGGTTCCGCCGCTCGCCATCACCAGCTCCACAACCCCTGGCTGGACTACAGCGACGGCAAGGGCGGCCCGCCCACCGGCGCCCGCGCCGGCATCTCCACCCTGCGCGGCGCCTTCCACCCGGAGGCCGGGATAGCCGAGGACGTCGCCGCGAAGATCGCCACCGAGCTGCGTGAACACGGCCTGGCCGACGAGCCGTTGGGCGTCGACCTCTGCGAGATGCCCGTCCTCATGGCGCTGCGCGCCCAGGGCATCGACGTCGTCGACGGACAACAGGTCTTCCTCCAGGCCCGCCGCACCAAGACCCCCGACGAGATCTCCCTCCTCGCCCAGGCCTGCGCGATGGTCGACGCGGCGTACGAGGAGCTGTACGGATACCTGCGCCCGGGGGTGCGGGAGAACGAGTGCGTCGGGCTCGTCAGCAAGGTTCTCTACGATCTGGGCAGCGAGTACGTGGAGGGCGTCAACGCCATCTCGGGCGAGCGTTGTTCACCGCACCCGCACGTCTACAGCGACCGGCTCATCCGCCCGGGCGACCCGGCCTTCTTCGACATCCTGCACAGCCATCTCGGCTACCGCACCTGCTACTACCGCACGTTCGCCGTCGGCAGCGCGTCGAGCGCGCAGCGCGAGGCGTACCTGCGATGCCGGGAATACATGGACGAGGCGATCTCCCTGGTGCGGCCGGGCGCGACCACCGCCGACATCGTCCGAGTCTGGCCGCGCGCCGAGGAGTTCGGCTTCCCCGACGAGACCGCCGCCTTCGCCCTCCAGTACGGCCACGGGGTCGGTCTGTCCATCTGGGAGAAGCCCATCTTCAGCCGCCTCGTCTCGCTCGACCACCCCGAAGTCCTCGAAGAGGGCATGGTGTTCGCCCTGGAGACCTACTGGCCCGCCAAGGACGGCTGGTCGGCGGCGCGCATCGAGGAGGAACTGGTCGTCACCGCCGACGGCTGCGAGGTGATCACCAAGTTCCCGGCCGAGGAACTGCTCGTCGCGGGCCGCAAGTACTGGACCGTGGGCGGAGAGCTGAACACACGGCGCGAAGCGCAGTCCCATCTCAACTCCCGCCGCGACAACGGGGCGCGCTGATGGACGCGACCGAACTCCTCTCCCTGTATGAGCGGATGGCGCTGATCCGCCGCACCGAGAAGGCCGCCCACGACCTGTTCATGTCCGGACACGTCAAGGGCACCACCCACCTCGCCGCCGGACACGAGGCGATCGCGGTCGGCGCGAGCGCGGCGCTGCGTCCCGACGACTACGTCTTCGCCACCTACCGCGGCCACCACCACGCCCTGGCCCGCGGCGCGACCCCCGAGGAGTGCCTCGCCGAACTCATGAGCCGGGCAACGGGGTTGTGCCGTGCCAAGGGCGGTTCCATGCACCTCACCAAGGCGTCCGCCGGCATGCTCGGTTCGTACGCGATCGTGGGTGCCCATCTGCCGATGGCGGTCGGCGCCGCCTGGTCGGCCCGACTGCGCGAGACCGAGCAGATCGCGGTGGCCTTCTTCGGCGACGGCGCGACCAACATCGGTGCCTTCCACGAGGCGCTCAACCTGGCCGCCGTATGGAAGCTGCCCGTGCTCTTCGTCTGCGAGAACAACCTCTACATGGAGTACACGCCCATCTCCGAGGTCACGGCGGTGGCCCGTCCCGCGGCCGACCGGGCGTCCGCGTACGGAATCCCGGGCGAGGTCGTCGACGGCAACGACGTGGTGCTCGTCCGCAAGACGGTGGCGGGGCTGGCCGACCGAGCCCGTGCGGGAAAGGGGCCCGCTGTACTGGAGGCGCTGACCTACCGTCACTTCGGGCACAGCCGGGCCGATCCGGCGACGTACCGTCCGGCCGAGGAGGTCGAGCGCTGGCTCAAGCACGACCCGCTCGATCTCGCCCGCGCCCGGCTCGAAACCCTCGGCGCCGATACGGCGGAGGCCGACGCACGTGTCGAGAAGACCGTGGAGGCGGCTGTCGAGACCGCCAAGAACGCGCCCGCGCCCGATCCGGGCGAGGCGCTCACCGATGTATGGGCGGACGGGGGTGCGGCATGGCGGACGTGACGGGAGAGCGGATGACCACCGGCCGCAGGATCACTTATCGCGAGGCGGTCGCCGAGGGTATCGCTCGTGAGATGCGCGGCGATCCGACGGTCGTGTGCCTGGGCGAGGACATCGGCGCAGCGGGCGGAGTCTTCAAGACAACCGCCGGACTCTACGAGGAGTTCGGGCCCGAGCGGGTGTGGGACACGCCCATATCCGAGCAGGCGATCGTGGGTGCGGCCATGGGCGCCGCCATGACCGGAATGCGGCCGGTGGCGGAGATCATGTTCTCCGATTTCCTGGCCTGTTGCTGGGACTACCTGGCCAACGAGATCCCGAAGGTCCGCTACATGACGGGTGGTCAGGTTACTGTCCCACTGGTCGTCCGCACGGCGAACGGGGGCGGGCTCGGCTTCGGTGCCCAGCACTCGCAGGCCACCGAGAACTGGGCGTTCGCCATTCCCGGGCTGAAGATCGCGGCACCGGCCACACCCGCCGATGTGATCGGCATGATGGCGGCGGCCATCCGCAGCGACGATCCGGTGGTCTTCTTCGAGCACAAGGGACTGCTCGCGACCAAGGGGCCGCCCGCACCGCCGGACCACGTCGTCGAGCTGGGGCGCGCGGCCGTCGTCCGCGAAGGCGGCGACATCACGCTCGTGGCGCTCGCCTCGATGGTGCCCGTGGCCCTCGAGGCCGCCGAACGGCTTGCCGCGGAGGGCATCTCGGCCGAGGTGATCGACCTGCGCTGCCTGGTGCCGCTGGACACCCGGGCCGTTCTCGCCTCCGTCGCGAAGACCTCGCGGCTCGTCACCGTCGAGGAGAACCCGTACCAGGGCGGCTGGGGCGGCACCCTCGTCTCGGTCGTCGTCGATGAGGGCTTCGGCCTGCTGGACGCACCGGTGTGCCGGGTGGCGGGGGAGTGCGTCCCGCTGCCGTTCGCGGACGCACTCGAAGAGCGGGTGATCCCCACGGTCGACAAGGTCGTGGCAAGGGTCAGGGAGCTCGCGGCGTACTGAACACCCCATGGGAGGAAGGGCGATGACCAATCGGATGCTTCTGCGCTCGGGCCATGTCGTCTCGATGGACCCCGACATCGGGGACCTGCCCCGGGGAGACGTCTTCATCGAGGACGGGAAGATCGCGGCGGTGGAACGAGAGATCACCGCCGACGCCGAAGTCCTCGACATGACGGGCCGCATCGTCGTCCCGGGCTTCGTCGACACCCACCGCCACACCTGGGAGGCGCCGATCCGCGGCTGCGCGCCCGACGCCACACTCGACGACTACTTCGTCGACGTCCTCGACACCTTCGCCCCCGTCTACACGCCCGAGGACGTGTACGCGGGCAATCTCGCGGGCTCGTTGGAATGCCTCAACGCCGGCATCACCACGCTCGTCGACTGGTCGCACATCAACAACACACCGGAGCATCCCGACGCCGCGCTCCAGGCACTGACCGAGGCGGGCATCCGCGCGCAGTACGCGTACGGCAGCGCCAACACCTCGCTCGCCGACTACTGGTTCGACAGCAAGATCGCGATACCCGGTGACGACGTACGGCGCGTGCGGGACCGCTACTTCGCCTCCGACGACGGGCTGTTGACGATGGCGCTGGCCACTCGCGGCCCCGGCTTCTGCATCAACGACGTCGTCCTGGCCGAGTGGGGCCTCGCCCGCGAGCTGGCCGTCCCGATCACCGTGCACGTGGCCATGGGCCGGCTGGCCGGCCGTTTCGGCATGGTCAAGCAGCTGAACGACCTCGGCCTGCTCGGCCCCGACACCACCTACGTCCACTGCTGCTACTTCAGCGAGGAGGAGTGGCGCATGGTCGCCGACAGCGGCGGTACGGTCTCGATCGCGCCGCAGGTGGAGACGCAGATGGGGCACGGCTGGCCGCCCGTGATGAAGGCGATCGAGCACGGGTTGCGACCTTCGCTCAGCATCGACGTCGTGACCACGGTCCCCGGCGACATGTTCACCCAGATCCGTGCGGCCTTCGGGGCGGAGCGGGCCCGCGTCAACGCCGACTGCTGGAAGGCCGATGTGGGCATTCCCGAAACGATGTTGACAGCACGTCAGATGTTGGGGATCGCCACGCTCAACGGGGCGCACGTCGCGGGCCTTGAGGACCGGACCGGTTCCCTGACCCCGGGCAAGCGGGCGGACGTCGTCGCGATCGACGCGACGGCGCTCAATGTGGCCCCGGTGCACGACGCCGCGGCCGCCGTGACGCTGAGCGCGGACGTGTCCAACGTGGACACCGTCATCGTCGACGGCGTGATCCGCAAACGGGACGGCCGGCTGCTCGCCGATGCCGAACGGGCGCGGCGACTGGTCGAGGAGTCGCGCGACCGCCTGGTGGCGGCGAAGGCGGCGAGGGCGAAGGCATGACGAACTTCCTGGTGCGGCGGGCCGAGGACGCCCCAGAGGTGGCGTACGACCCGCATGGCTTCCGGCGACGCACGGTCGTCGGCGAGGCGGACGGCAGCGTGCACACCGGCTTCGGCATCTGCGAGTTGCGGCGCGACGGTGTGGTGGGCGCCCATGTGCACTCGTACGAGGAGACCTTCCACATACTCTCCGGCACGGTCCTCCTCGATGTGCCGGAAGGCTCGTACCTCCTCGAAGAGGGGGACTACGGGCTGCTCCCGACCGGCGTGCCGCACGCCTGGCGCGGCGCCGGGGACACCGTCGGGCGCTGGGCCGACATGCTCGCGCCGGTCCCGCGGGCCCGCTACGGGCACGACACCCGGGCGGTGCCCGCGCTGCCTGAGCGGGAGCCGGTCCGGATCGACGTCCGCGATCCGCGCACCCGGTCGTTCGGGCACGTCGAGCCCGACCTGATGGATCCCGGCAAGCAGTCCCAGGACCTCCTCGCCGTCTCGGCGAGCATGCGCACGGCGCTGCTGGTCTACAGCGGTATCACCGTGAAGATGATGGTGGACGGCGACCTCGGAGCGGTGGCCTCGACCATGTTCATGGTGCAGTACGCGCCCGACGGCGTGGCGGGCACGCACGACCATCCCTTCGAGGAGACGTATCTGATTCTCGAAGGCACGGTGGACGCCACCTTCGACGGTGAACGCCATCGGCTCGGCGTCGGCGACGCCGCCTGGGCGGGCGCCGGTTGTGTCCACGGGTTCACCAACGCCGGTCGAGGGCCGGTGCGTTGGCTGGAGACACAGGCTCCGCAGCCGCCGCCCCGCCACTCCTATCGCTTCACCCGGGACTGGGACTATCTGCGCGAGGCGCTGGAGGAGAAGCATTGACTACTCCCCTCCCTGAAGGGAGGGGGTTCTCTCCTTCAGGGCTGAGCGGGGATTCCTAGCTCACGCTGCCAGGCGGGGCAGCGCCCCGTGTGGACTTCCACGATCAGCACTAGCCGGGTCTAGACCTGCCCGGACCAGCATCACGCGGGCGGAGTTCTTGTCCCGAGGAGAGACAGCTCCGCACGCGGTGCAGGCGTAGGTTCGTTCGGAAAGAGGTAGTGCGTGCTTGGTTCTCGCTCCGCACTGCGCGCAGTCCATCGTGGTGTGCGCGGGGTGCACGAGGCGGACGTCCCGCCCGTGCTTGCGGCCCATCTCGATCAGCGCCGTCTTGGTGGCGCTGATGGCGGCATCGGCCGCTTTGCGGGCCATGGTGGTCTTGGCGAGGAACTTGGGCCGGAAGTCCTCCACCGCCAGGGCGTCATGGTCGCGGACAACCTTCTTGGCCCACTTGCGAGCGGTGTCCTGGCGTTGCCGGGCCACCTTCTGGTGCAGCTTCGCCGTCTGCGCCTTGGCTTTGCGGTAGCCCTTCGATCCGGCCTGACCCTTCGCGGGTTTGCGGCGGCCCATCATCCGCTGATACCGGGCGAGCTTGTGCGCGGCGGTCTTCCCGTGCTGGGCATGGGGAAGGTCGTGTTCGTCGGATGTGGTGGTCGCGGTCTCCTTCACGCCCCAGTCGATGCCGATCACGCGCCCGGTTTTGGCCAGCGGTTCGGTCTCGGCGGCAACGACGAAGGAGGCGTACCACGCCCCGGTGCTGTCCTGGTACACGCGCACGCTGGACGGGTCGGCGGAAAAGTTCCGCGACCACACAGGCGTCAGCACGATGCCCCCGGCCAGGTGCAGACGGCCGTCTTTGAGGCGGAATCCGCGCCGGGTGTAGTTCAGGGTCGGACGCGCCTCGCGTCTCTTCTTCCAGCGCGGCATCCCGGCCCGCTGCCGCATCGGCAGCCGCTCACGGATGTCCTTGTGCGCCTTGGCCTTCGACTTCCCGAAGTCCCGTATCACCTGCTGCTGCACAACCGAGGAGCCCTCACGCAGCCACGACATACGCGTGCGGGCCTCGGTCAGCATCTTGTCGAGCTGCGCCGGACCGCACGTTTGCTTCGCGACGCCTGCGGGCCGGTTCTTGTTCCACAGGTGGGTCTGCTTCGACTTCGCGACGCATTCGTTCCACAGCCACCGGCACCGGTCCCACTCACCCATCAGAGCCGCGCGAGCGGTGGACGACACCCGCAGCCGGAACGTCCACCGGGCATGCCCGTCGTCCTCCGTCCGCGCTCGCGTTGTCATGAACATCAACCTATTGGGGAGGACTGACAGTTGAGAACAATTGATCTTGGTGGGCTCGCCCACCCCGCCGCGGAGTGGACACCGTTTCGCCCTGGCGGCGAAACGACCACCTCTGCCCTGCTCCGCACGAGTCCGATTCCTCCCCGGCCCGAAGGCCGGAGCATCCTCGGAGGAACCCGGTGAATGTGGTGGGAGAGAAGGCCCCGAACGTGGCTGAAGGAGAGGCCATGACCGTGGTCGTCATCGGCGGTACGTCGGGAATCGGCCGCGAGGTCGCGCGCTGTCGTGCGGAGCGCGGCGACGAGGTCGTCATCACCGGCCGCGACGCACACCGGGCCGACACGGTGGCCAAGGAGATCGGTGCCGCCCGCGGGCTCGCCCTCGACCTCTCCAGGCCGCGTGAGATCGCCGCCGCCCTCGCGAGCGTCGGGAGGGTCGACCACCTGGTGCTGGCGGGCATCTCCCGCGACGACAACAGCGTCGCGGAGTACGACATCGACGCGGCGCTCCACCTGGTCACCCTCAAACTCGTCGGCTACACGGAGGCCGTGCACACGCTCCGGCCGCGACTGCACGACGGGAGCGCGATCGTGCTCTTCGGCGGTCAGGCCAAGGAGCGGCCGTACCCCGGAGCGACCACGGTGGCGACCGTCAACGCGGGGGTGACCGGTCTGGTGCACACCCTCGCCAACGAACTGGCTCCGATCCGGGTGAACGCCGTCCACCCGGGGGTGGTCGGCGACAGCCCGTTCTGGTCGGCCAAACCCGACGAGGTGCTCGCGGGCTTGCGCGCGCGGACCCCGACGGGGCGACTCGCCACCATGCGCGACGTGGTGGACGCTGTGGACTTCCTGCTCCGCAACAGCTCGATCAACGGGGTCGATCTCGCCGTCGACGGAGGATGGCTGCTCCGATGACGATGACGATGCGGCTCGCGGTGATCGGGACCGGACGCATGGGCGGCGCCATGGTCGGACGGCTGCGGCGCGCGGGATTCGAGGTGACGGTCTACAACCGCTCGCGCGACAAGGCCGAGGCGGTGGCCGCCGGTGCGGGAGCCACCGTAGCGGCCACCGCCCGCGAGGCCGCCGCGTCCGCGGACGTCGTACTGGTCTCGCTCGCCGACGACTCGGCCGTGAGCGCGGCGTACGGCGGAGGGGACGGGATCGCGGCCGGACTCCGCCCGGGCAGCGTGGTGCTGGAGACGAGCACCATCGCCCCGGAGACGGTCGCGGTCCTGCACACCCTCGTCGACAAGCAGGCCGCGACACTCCTCGACACCCCCGTCTCCGGGAGCGTGAGCTTCGTCGAAGAGGGCAGGCTGACCGTGCTGGCGGGTGGCTCCCGCGAGGCACTGGAGCAGGTGCGGCCCGTGCTCGACACGCTGGCCGAGCGGGTCTTCCACGTGGGCGCCGGCGGCACCGGAGCGGCGATGAAGCTGGCGGTCAACTCCGTTGTCCACGGGCTCAATCAGGCCCTGTCCGAAGCCCTGGTGCTCGCCGAGCGGGCGGGGATTCCCAGGGAGTCCGCGTACGAGGTGTTCGCCGCGAGCGCCGTGGCGGCACCCTTCGTGCGGTACAAGCGGGACGCGTATCTGCATCCGGACGAGACGCCCGTGGCCTTCACCCTCGAACTCGTCGCCAAGGACCTTGACTTGATCCTGGACCTCGCCGAGCGGGTCGGCGCCTCGATGCACCAGGCCCGGCTCAACCGCCGGTTGGTCCATACAGCCGCCGAAGGAGGCTTCGGCGGTCGGGATCTGAGCGCGATGGCGGAGTTCCTCAGGTCGGGCGGGCCCGAAGTTCCTGAGCCCTGCTAGGCACACAACAGGCCGCGGAACCGGGCGATCGACAGAGGACGGACGACGTTGGTGCATCCGGCGGCTGCCGAACCCTGGTCTTCGTCCTCACGGTCGCCTGACGGCCCGAAGGGAACCGCCTGGAGGCTTCATGAGCCGCCGGCCCAGTGGGTGAGGGTGGCGACGGCATCGGCGCGGTCTGTGGACGAGAGGCCGGCGATGGTGGCGTGGTGGTTGGTGCCGGGAGCCCACAGAACGCGGGAGTCCGGGGAGCCCGGGCGGAAGGATTCGGCGACCGCGGGGTCCTGGGAGCCGTTGATGAACAGCAGACGGCTGCCGCGGCGGCGGACCCAGCGGTCGACGTCGGGCATGGCAGCGGAGTCGAAACGCATCGGGATGTCGCGGGGGACGAAGGTACGGGGCTCGATGGCGTCCGGGTAGCGCAGGAGTCCGGCCAGGTGGGCGGTGGGGACATCGAAGTAGCCCAGCTGCGTGCCGAGTTGGTAGAAGTACGGGATGTAGTTCCGCGCGACGGAGTCGGCGTAGACGGGCAGTGCGGCCGTGTCGTCCAGCCATGTGTACAACGCGTCGGTGGTGGCATCCGGGCCGGGAATGGCGGCGCAGTCCGCGGCGGTGCCGTTCTGCCAGAACATGAGCGGTGCGCGGAGCACGGCAATCTCCAGCGCCTTGTCGGCGCTGCCGATGATGCCGAAGGCGGTGCCGGTGGAGGCTGCCCAGGCTTCGTAGCGGGCGGCCATGTCGGCGCGGCGGAGCAGGATCTGCCGCTGCGCCGCCCTGAGGGCGTCGCGGCAGGCGGCGGTGCCCACGGTGTCCAGGAAGCGGAGGTAGGCGGAGGCCTCCCGGTCGTCGACGTTGTTCGGGGCGGAGTACGCCACGGTGCCGTCCACGTCGTGCGGGTGGAAACGGCGGTGGTAGACGCTGGCCATGCCGCCCTTGCTGCCGCCGCTGGAGATCCACGCGCCGGGATACAGCCCACGGAAGAGGCGGACGACGCGGTGGTGGTCGTCGGCGGCCTGACGGATCGTGAGGTGTGTGTAGTCGACCACCGCTGGGCGCGAGGTGCCGAAGAAGCGGTGCTCGACCTGAATCTGGTTGCCGCCCAGTAGCAGGGTGGGTTCGGCGCGCCGGGGCGTGAGCGCCGCCTCGTAACCGGTCGTGAACAGGACGGAGGGACGGTCGGCAGAGGTGTGGAGCAGGGTCAGGCGCTGCTCGAAGGAGCCGGCCGCCCGGTTCCTGTGGTCGACCGGCTGGCGCAGCCCGAGCACGAAGAAGCGGTACCCCGGCTCGGCACCCGGCCGTTCCTCGACGACCCTCAGCCCCGGCAGACTGCGCAGGCGCTCCACGACATCGTCACGCCCGGGCCGGGCTGGGCCGGCGGCCTTCGCAGGTACGGCCGCCGTGGCGGCGAGGCCGGCCGCCGAGGCTGCCGAAAGCAACAGACGTCGTCTCGTCCAGGTACGCATGGTGAATCCTCCCCTGTCATGGCCGCACCGGCGACGTCGTGCGCCGTCGCGGCGGTCCCTGCCATGGATCGCTGACCGTTTCAGTACAGCTGCCGGGCGGCGCGGGAAGATCCCGCGCGCGGGGGGACCGTCTCCCCCGACGGGGGGAGACATGAACAGGTCCGGGGGTCGTCCTCGATCCGCCCTTCGGCACTCGGCGGGCACTGGACAAGGGCTGGTGGGAGGCCGACTTCACAAAGGCCAGTGGGAGGCAGACTTCGAACGCGACGAGTAGATCCCGCGCATGTCTGCCCTCACGAGCCGGCATCCCCCTCTGCACGTCGCGGAGCCGACGAGGTTCAGCGGCCGGTATCGGGGCCGAGCGCCACCGCGAGGAACCGCTGCCGATCGACGATCGCCCGGTCGATCTCTCCCGCCGCGACAAGCTCTCCGGAGCCGCCAAGTGCTCGCACGAGGAAAGTGAGCCGCCGACCTGTGGCGGCGGGCGACTCGGCGATGACGTCCACCCGACCGCCCACGCGCACCGCCCGGAGATGCTCGATGCGCACCGCGGTCCCGACCGTGGTCTGGCCCGTTCCGGTGAAGGGCGCGGAGGCGTGCACGGTTGCCGCTTCCATCCACGCGATGAGCCTTGGGGTGGACAGCACGGGTACATCACCGCTGCCCACCGTCACGGCGGTATCGGCATCGGTCACCTCATGAAACATGCCACCACGCTACTGAACCGGAACGCGTGCGCTTGTCCCTGATGAAGAACAGCAAGGTCCGTGTCGCCCCCCAGTGACTCCGGCGCCGATAGTGCCTGAGCAACTCGGCACTATCAGGCCTTGAAGCCGACACCGCCGTACAGGGAGACGGGCCCGTCGCCGATCGGGGTCTCGCCCTCCGCGAGGTCCGGATGCCAGTCCTTCACGGAGACGATCCCTGGCTCGACCAGGTCAAGTCCCTTGAAGAAGCGGCTCACTTCGTCGTGCGAGCGGCCGACGAGGGTCACGCCGCCCTTCGCGTACGTCTCGATGCCCCGCCGCACGTTCTCCGGCTCGAAGTCGGCGGTCATCGCGGACAGGACCAGGCAGCTGCCCGGTGCCAGCGCGTCGACCAGGGTGTCCACCACCTCGTAGGCGCCGGTCTCGTCGGCGATGAAGTGCATCAGGGCGATGAGCGACAGGGCCACGGGCCGGTCGAAGTCGAGGATGCGCCCTGCCTCTTCGAGGATCCTCCGCGGTTCACGGGCATCGGCCTGGAGGTACTCCGTCACGCCATCCCGGGTCCCTCGCAACAGAGCCTCGGCATGGGCGAGGACGATCGGATCGTTGTCGACGTAGACGACCCGCGCGTCCGGTGCGGTGATCTGCGCGATCTGGTGGAGGTTCGGTTCCGTGGGTATACCGGTGCCGATGTCGAGGAACTGGCGGATTCCCGCGGCACGGACCAGGTGCCGTGTGGCCCGCTGCATGAACCAGCGGTTGCTGCGTGCCGCCCGCCGGGCACCGGGATCGATCGACATGATGTGCTGCCCGAGCTGCTCGTCGACCGGGTAGTTGTCCTTGCCGCCCAGGTACCAGTCGTACACGCGCGCCGGATGCGGCTTGCTGGTGTCGATCCGGTCTCGGGCGGACTCGGTCCCGGTCATTCGACAACTCCTCTGCTCGACAAGGCCTGTTCACCCCGTCGGCCTGCTTTCGAGGTGTGCGAGCAGTCTGTCATCCCGGATCATCACGGCGCGTTCCTCCTCGCAGGTGCCGCCCCACACTCCCGACGTCTGCCCGTTGCCGAGCGCCCAGTCCAGGCACTCACTGCGCACCGGGCAGCGGGAACAGATGCGCTTGGCCGCGGCGATGTCGTCCAGCGCCGGCCCCTTCGTGCCCACGGGGAAGAACAGATCCGGGTCCGCTTCCGCGCAGGCAGCACTCCGTAGCCACTCCATGCGGGCGCGGGTGCCCTGGACGGATGTGGGCAAACCGACCGCCGGTGGATCTTCCCAAGAGGCCGACGGTCGGTCTATAGTCCAAAACTAGCAGTGCTAATTAATTGTTCGCTGATCAACCCTTCGTGATCAACCCTTCGTGATCAACCCTTCGTGATCAATAGTTCGGTGATCAATCGTTCGGTTCCCGTGATCCGGTGATCCCGCGGTCGCGTGAGCCGGTGACCCTGTGATCCGGTGTCCGTCAGGAGTCCTGCCGTGCGTCCCGTCCACTTCGCGGCCGCCCGCCGCACCCCCATCGGCAAGCTGCGCGGAGCCCTGTCCTCCGTGCGGCCCGACGACCTCGCCGCGACCATCGTCCGCGGTCTGGTCGCCGAGGTGCCCGCGCTCGACCCGGCCCGTATCGACGACGTCTACTGGGGCGCCGCCAACCAGGCGGGCGAGGACAACCGCAACGTGGCCCGCATGGCCGTGCTGCTCGCCGGGCTGCCCGAGTCCGTGCCCGGCGCCACGGTCAACCGGCTCTGCGCCTCGGGCCTCGAAGCGATCACCACGGCCGCCCGCGCGATCGCCTCCGGCGAGGCCGACATCGTGCTCGCCGGCGGTTCCGAGTCGATGAGCCGTGCCCCCTTCGTCCTGCCCCGCCCCGACGAAGCGCTGCCGCACCGCATCGAGACCGTCGACACCCGGCTGGGCTGGCGTCTGGTCAACCCCGCGATGAAGGAACTGCACGGACTCCTGTCGATGGGGGAGACCGCCGAGGAGGTCGCCGAGCGGTACGGCGTCTCGCGCGAACGCCAGGACGCGTTCGCGCTGCGCAGCCACCAGCGCGCCGCGGACGCCCGCAAGAACGGGCACTTCGACGCCGAGCTGCTTCCCGTCGAGCGCCCCGACGGCGTCGTCGTCGACAGTGACGAATGCGTACGGGAGGACACCTCGCTCGAGAAGCTGTCCCGCCTCAAGCCGGTGTTCCGCGAGGGCGGCACGGTCACCGCCGGCAATGCCTCGCCGATGAACGACGGCGCGGCGGGAGTGCTGCTGGTCAGCGAGGAGGCCCTGAACGAATTGGGGCTGGAGTCCCTCGGGCGCTATGTCGCCGGCGCCTCGGCCGGCGTCCATCCGGACGTCATGGGCATCGGCCCCGTCCCCGCCACACAGAAGGCACTCGGGCGCGTCGGCTGGAGCATCGGCGACATCGAGGAAGCCGAGTTCAACGAGGCGTTCGCGGCGCAGGCCCTCGCCAGTGTGGACCGCCTGGGCATCGACCCGGACCTCGTCAACCCGACCGGCGGCGCCATCGCACTCGGCCATCCGCTCGGCTGCTCGGGCGCCCGCATCCTCACCACCCTGCTGCATCGCATGCGCCGCACGGGCGGCGCGCGTGGCCTGGCCACGATGTGCGTCGGCGTCGGACAGGGGAGCGCCGTCCTGGTCGAGCGCGGCTGAAACTTCCTGGCGAGCGACGACACGTCGTACGTCGGCGGACGGACGCTCAACGTGAACGGGGGCGTCCGCCAGTTGTCCCCGAGTACGTAGCCGGGGGTGTCGCCAGACCTTGACACCCCCATCCGGTTCAGAGCCGCGCCAGCAAGGACATCCGGTTCAGAGCCGTACCAGCAAGGAAACGGAGCATCCCTCCATGGCAACCCTGTCCCTCGCCGCGATCCTCGCCGAGAACGCCCGCCGCCGTCCGGACCGGACGGCGCTCGTCGAGGGCGAGCTGCGCCTCAGCTTCGCCGAGGTGTGGCAGCGCGCCCGGGCCCAGGCCGGCGCTCTCGTCGGCCTGGGCGTGCGGCCGGGGGACCGGGTGGCGCTGATGGCGCCCAACACGGCCGACTTCCCGCACGCCTACTACGCGATCGCGGCGGCCGGCGGTGTGATCGTCCCCGTCCATCTGCTGCTGTCGCAGGGCGAGGTCGAACACGTCCTGAAGGACAGCGGTGCCGGCCTGTTGCTCTGCCACCCGGCGCAGGCCGACACTGGCGCCGCCGCCGCACGGGCCCTCGGCGTCCAGGTCGTCACGCTGGGCGCCGAGTTCGAGAAGCTCGCGGCCGACGCCGAACCGTTGCCGTCGTACGTGACCCGCGAGGCGGACGACCCGGCCGTCGTCTTCTACACCAGCGGCACGACCGGCGTCCCCAAGGGCGCCGTACTCAGCCACTTCAACCTGGTGATGAACGCGACGGTCAACGCATTCGACGCCAACGACATCCGTCCCGACGACATCGCGCTGGGCGCGCTGCCGCTGTTCCACGCCTTCGGGCAGACAGTGTCCATGAACTCGACCTGGCGGGCGGGGGCGACGCTCGTGCTGCTGCCGCGCTTCGACGCGGCGCGGGCCATCGAGTTGATGGTCGAAGAGAAGGTGAACACCTTTCACGGGGTGCCCACGATGTTCGTGGGTCTCGCGGCCGCGGCCGGCACGGCGGAGTTGCTGCCCGAACTGCGTGTGTGCGTCTCCGGCGGCGCCTCGCTGCCGGTCGCCGTTCTGGAACGCTTCGAGGAGGCGTTCGGGGCGAAGATCTACGAGGGCTACGGACTGTCGGAGACCTCGCCGGCCGCGTCCGTGAACCAGCCCGTGTTCGGCACGAAGGCGGGCACCATCGGACACCCGCTCTGGGGCGTGGACGTGGAGATCGCGCGGGCCGAGATCGAGGGGCGCGTCGAGCTGCTGCCGCCGGGGGAGCTGGGCGAGGTCGTCCTCCGCGGCCACAACGTCTTCTCCGGCTATCTGGGCCGGCCCGAGGCGACCGCGGAGGCCATGGTCGACGGCTGGTTCCGCACCGGTGACCTCGGCACCAAGGACGACGAGGGGTTCCTCAGGATCGTCGACCGCAAGAAGGACGTCATCATCCGGGGCGGCTACAACGTCTACCCGCGCGAGGTCGAGGAGGTGCTGATGCGTCACCCCGGCATCGCTCAGGTCGCGGTGATCGGCCTGCCGGACGAGCTGCACGGCGAGGAGGTCTGCGCGATCGTCGTACGCGCCCCGGGGACCGCGTCGGACGCGGTGGAGATCACCGACTGGTCCAAGGAACACCTGGGCCGCCACAAGTACCCGCGCCGCGTGGAGTTCACCGATGCGCTGCCGCTGGGCCCGAGCATGAAGGTCCTCAAGCGGGAACTGCGGGCGCGCTACACGGGCTGACGCACCGGGTCACCTCGCGCGACGGTCCGGGTGAAGGGGCCAACTGGCGAGACGGTCCTTACGTGAAGAGATGCGTGGGCCTAGCATCGGTCCCCGCATGAACACGATGACGCTCTGGCACATATCCATCTGGGAGTTCGCCGCTCTCGCCGCCGCGGCACTGCTCGTCGGCTTCTCGAAGACCGCCGTGAGCGGGGCGAACACGGTCAGTCTGGCGATCTTCGCCGCCGTGCTGCCCGCCCGCGCCTCGACCGGGGTTCTCCTGCCCATCCTCATCGTCGGGGACGTGCTCGCCGTGCTCACCTATCGGCGGCACGCCCACTGGCCGACGCTGTGGCGGCTGTTCCCGGCCGTCGCCGCGGGCGTCGTCTTCGGCACGCTGTTCCTGGTGTGGGCCGACGACGAGGTCGTACGGACCTCGATCGGGGCGATCCTGCTGCTGATGGCGGCGGTCACCGTGTGGCGCCGCCGGGCCGCGGCCCAGGACGACGAACCCGACTCGGTGGCGACGCGCACGGGCCGGGTCAAGGCCCGTTCGTACGGTGTGCTCGGCGGCTTCACGACGATGGTCGCCAACGCGGGGGGCCCGGTGATGTCGATGTATCTCCTGTCGGCGGGCTTCAGAAAGCTGGGCTTCCTCGGCACGTCGGCCTTCTTCTTCCTGATCGTCAATGTGTCGAAGGTGCCGTTCAGCGTGGGACTCGGTCTGATCGACGGCCACTCGCTGCTGCTGGACGCGGCGTTGGCGGCTTTCGTCGTGCCGGGGGCGTTCATCGGCAAATGGGCCGTGAACCGGATCAACCAACTGCTCTTCGAGCGGCTGGTCATCGCGGCGACGGTGGTGGGTGGAGTGCAACTACTGCTGCGCTGAGCCCTACCGAGGCGCGGCCGAGCGCAGCAGGGCGGGGAGATCCGCGAAGGAGTCCAGGACGTGGTCGGGCTCAGCGCTCGCCGCCCGATGGCTCTCGGGCAGGTATTTGCCGGTCTTCACCAGAACCCCGGTGATTCCCGTGCGCTGCGCGGCGAGCACGTCCGACTCGATGTCGTCGCCGACCATCAGCGCCTCACCGGGACCGACCCCGAGACGCGCCAGCGCTGTCTCGAAGAACGCGGGCGCCGGCTTGCCCGTGATCTCCGCCTCGGTACGGGCTGCCCGCTCCAGGCCGAGCAGGAACGCACCGCTGTCGAGTTGCAGCCCTCGGTCGGTGCGCCAGTACAGGTTGCGGTGCATGGCGATCAGCCGGGCGCCGCGCTGGAGGTGACCGAAGGCCCGGTTGAGCGCGGCGTAGTCGAACTCGGGCCCGGCGCCGCCGACCACGACGACATCCGGCACGGTGTCCGCGTGGCTGTCGTCGTCGCTGTCGGTGCTGCTGTCGGTGCTGCTGTCGGTGCTGCTGTCGGTGTCGCTGTCGCCGTCGTCGAGCAGCGTGATGCCCGCGAGATCCTCGGCGATGTCGCCGCTGTTCAGCAGGGAGCACCGGGCGCCCGGATAGCGGTCGGCGAGATAGGCGGCGGTGACGGCGGGTGCGGTGAGGATGTCCTCGGCGTCCACGGGGAAACCTGCTTCGCCCAGGGTCGCGGCGATCGACGCGCGTGTCCGGGACGTCGTGTTGGTGACGAGGGCGACCCCGAGCCCGGACGCACGGATCTCCCGCAAGGCCTCGACCGCGCCGGGCAGCGGTTGCCACGAGACCGTGAGCACACCGTCGATGTCGATCAGGACCGCACGTACCGACTCCATGCCCGGACGATACCGAGCAGCGCCCGCGCCGCGCATGCCTGCGGGGCTCCTGCGCCGACAGCTCACCCTGCCGGACCCGGAGTACGCCCTACGCGTCGGCCCCAGGGCTCCGACCAGGTCGCACGACCCGGTGGCAGAGGGAGGCGCAGCGCCTGAGCGGCCGGCCTGCTCACGTCCTGCTCCCCCGGGGTGGGACCCGAAGCCACGCTCCCACCACGCGCCCGTACCCTCGACCCCATGTCCCCCCACGTCCTGGTCCTCGGTGGCACCACCGAGGCGCGCGAACTCGCCGCCGAGCTGGCGGCGCGTGACGGCGTGCGGGTGACGACATCCCTGGCGGGGCGCGTGTCCCGGCCGGGGGCGGTCGCAGGGGACGTACGGATCGGAGGATTCGGCGGAGCGGAGGGGCTGGCGGAGTGGCTGCGCGAGCACGGCGTGGACGCCGTGGTCGACGCGACGCATCCGTTCGCCTCCGGCATCACCGCGAACGCCGCGTGGGCCGCGGCGGCGACGGGAGTCCCCGCCGTGGTGCTGCGCCGCCCGGGCTGGCGCCCCGGGCCCGGCGACCGGTGGCACTCGGCGGCCTCCCTCACCGAAGCCGCCGCGCTGCTCCCGGCGTTGGGCCGCCGCGTCTTTCTCACCACGGGCCGCCTGGGCCTCGCGGCCTTCGCGGTCCTCGCCGAACTCCACTTCCTCGTACGCTCGGTGGAGGCGCCCGAGCCCCCGCTGCCCCCCGACACCGAAGTACTGTTGGCGCGCGGCCCGTTCACGGTGGACGGCGAGAAAACGCTTCTGCGCGAGCACCGCATCGACGTCCTGGTGACCAAGGACAGCGGAGGAGACGCGACAGCGGCCAAACTCACGGCCGCCCGCGACCTGCAGCTTCCCGTCGTCGTCGTACGCCGCCCCCACCTCCCGGAAGGCGTGACCGCGGTACCGGATGTGACGGCTGCCCTGACCCTGCTGGACCTCGGCCCGCACTAGCTGCTCGTACCGTCGCCGGCGCGTGCGCTACCCCCTCGGATGCCTGCGCAGCAGATATGTGTCCATGATCCATCCCTTGCGCTCCCGGGCCTCGGCCCGCAGGCGCTCGATACGGGGAGCCGCCTCGGCGAGGGGACCGGAGGCGAGGATCTCGTCGGGCGTGCCTATGTAGGCGCCCCAGTAGATGTCGATGTCCTCGTCGGCGTACTGCCGGAACGTCTGGTGGGCGTCGAGCATGACCACCACGTCGTCGACACCCTCGGGGAAGCCCTCCGCGAGGCGGCGGCCCGTGGTGATCTGTACGGGCCGGGCGACCCGGTTCAGCCCTGTGCGGTGCCGGGCGACGAGCGCGGAGACGCTGCTGATGCCGGGCACGACGTCGTACGTGAACGCCACCGCGCCCCGCTCCAGGATCTCCTGCAGGATGCCGAGCGTGCTGTCGTACAGCGCGGGGTCGCCCCACACCAGGAACGCGCCGCTCTCGTCCTCGCCCAGCTCCTCGGCGATCAGCCGCTCGTAGATGTCCGCGCGGGCGCTGCGCCAGTCCCCGACGGCCGGCGAGTACGCCGTGCCCCCCGCGGACCGGTCGCGGTCCGGGTCGCGGGCCTCGACCAGTCGATATGCCCCCTGCGGTATGTGCGCGTCGAGGATGTCACGGCGCAGCTGGACGAGGTCCGACTTCACCTCGCCCTTGTCCAGGATGAAGAACACGTCGGTGCTCCTCAGCGCCTTGACCGCCTGCAGCGTGAGCTGATCGGGGTCGCCCGCCCCGATCCCGATGACATGAATCTTTCGCACACCGAGAGTCTGCCGTACGCCACTGACAGTGGACGCACCGCACCCGGGTTCGGCCTTGGCCCGCCGCGGCGCTGCCCGGTCAGTCGGCACGCCCGCACAGTCGTGGTGCCCACGCCTCCGCGCTGATCGCCTTGTCCTCCTGCTCCACGACCCCCGCCAATTCCCGTGCCCAGGCGGTCAGTTCCGCGAGGTCCATCCCGTACGGCCGCTCCCGGCCGGTTCCCGACGCCCATTCCCCGACCGCGCCGGCACCGCGCCGCAGCAGCCTCGCGCCGCCCATCGCGTTCCCCCGGGCCGCGTGGGTGAGCCCCACCGCGAGCTGGGCCAGACCTCGCCAGAGCGCGCGTTCGTCCTCGGGCCCGGATTTCCAGGCGTCCTCGAAGACCTCGTGCGCGTGGAACGGCTTCCCCGCCTCCAGCAGCGTCTGCGCCTCGGCGACGGTCTCCTCGGGGCCCCGTACGACGCCTTCCGGCTGCCGTTCCACTCCGTCCGCGCCGTACGGCAGGGGTCGCCCCAGCCCGTCGCGCGGCCGGGCATTCCGCGCCCGCCCCGCCGTGTCCCGATCACGCCCGCCGCCCCGCCGAGCCTCAGATGTCCCGCTCATACGCCGATTGTCGCGCGCCCCGCGCCCGCTTCGGAGCAGCCCACGACGTGGGGTAAAGTTCTGTTCGCACGATCACGCGGGTCACCGCGGGTGAACGCATCGGGACGTGGCGCAGCTTGGTAGCGCACTTGACTGGGGGTCAAGGGGTCGCAGGTTCAAATCCTGTCGTCCCGACTTGTGAAAGTCGCAGGTCAGGGGCCGTTTCAGAGGAGATCTGAAACGGCCCTTCGATCATTCTCGGGGACCGGTGCGGGACCAGCCCGCTGGGGAGGGCCGCATAGCGCACCTCGACCGGGTCGGGGTGCGCCAAGGAGCGCGGTCGGGGCCGTCCGACGCATTGCCGAACCCGACCCCGGGCTACCGCGAGGTCCTGCCGTCATCCGCCGCCCGCACCACGATCACCCCATCAGAACCCTTGTCCGACCGGACAAGTCCGTTGATCGGTGAGCGGATTGACTTCTCAGTCGAAGAGCGGGCCGACACTGCGACCGCGCTTGATCTCGTAGAAGCCGGGCGTGGAGGCGACAGCGAGGGTGCCGTCCCACAGACGTGCCGCGTCCTCCCCCTTGGGCGCCGGTGTGACGACAGGGCCGAAGAAGGCCACCTTGCCCGACGGAGCCTGTGGACCCGGCACGGCGATGATCGGACTGCCGACCTCGGAACCTACGTGGTCGATGCCCTCGCGGTGCGACTGGCGCAGCGCCTCGTCATAGGCGTGGGAGTCACCGGCGTCGGCGAGGTGGAGGGGCAGCCCGACTTCGCGGAGGGCGGCCTCGATGGTGGCGCGGGTCTTCGGCTGCTGCTCGAGGTGGTAGCGCGTACCGAGCGCGGTGTAGAGGGGCTCCAGTGCCTCGGAGCCGAAGGCCGTCTGCGCGGCTGTCAGGACGCGGACGGGCGCCCAGGCCTGGTCCATGAGATCGCGGATGTTCTCCGGCAGTTGGTCGAGGCGCGTCTCGTTGAGGACGGCCAGGCTCATGACGTGCCATGTGATGCCGATCGGCCGGGTCGCACGGACCTCCAGCATCCAGCGGGAGGTCAGCCAGGTCCACGGGCAGACGGGATCGAACCAGAAGTCGACGGGCAGGGGCGCGGAGGCGGTGGTCATGTTCGGGGTCCTGTGATGGTGTCGTCGGCCGGGTGGTCGGTGGAGGCCGTCAGCGGGGCCCAGGCATCGATGTCGTTCTGGAGCCGCTGCCGGCCTTGCTGGATCAGGCGCAGCGCGTCGCTGCCGAGCACCAGGTGCACGGGAGGCTCCTCGGCGTCCAGCACTGTCATGAGGGCCCTGGCGGCGCGGGCGGGGTCACCGGTCTGGTTGCCGTCCTTGGCCTTGCGGGCGGCGCGGATGGGGTCGAAGACGGTGTCGTAGTCGGGGATGGTGCGCGGGACGCGGACCATGGAGCGTCCTGCCCAGTCCGTGCGGAACGAGCCGAGCGCGAGAGAGGTGACGTGGATGCCGAACGGGGCCACTTCTTGGGCCAGGGAGGCGGAAATGCCCTCGACGGCGAACTTGCTGGCGCCGTAGAAGGCGACTCCGGGCAGCGCGGTGAGACCCGCCATGGACGACAGGGTGACGATGTGTCCGCGGCGGCGCCGCCGCATGAAGGGGAGGACGGCCTTGATGACCGCCACCGTCCCGTGGACATTGACGTCGAACTGACGGCGCAGGTCGTCCATCGAGGATTCCTCGACGGTCCCCTCGACTCCGTAGCCGGCATTACTGATCAGCACATCGATCGGACCGACCTCTCGTTCGATCCGGTCGACCACGGCGGTCACCGCGTGCTCTTCCGTGACGTCCAGCAGCATCCCCGTGGCGTGGCCCGGGGCCATGGCCTCGAACTCGGGAATCTGGTCCGGCTTGCGGACCGTGCCGACGACCTGGTGGCCTGCCGCCAGCGCCTCGCGGGCGAAGGCGCGCCCCAGGCCGGTGCTGACGCCTGTGATGAGGAAGGTTTTGCTCACGGGAACTCCTGTGTGGGGGACGCGGGCGCCCCGGGCGCCGGACGCGGCGCCCGGGCAGGCCCCTCCGGGCAGTCGTCCGGGGTCAGTGGCCAGCGCTCTGGCCGCCGTCGACGTGGAGGATCTCTCCGGTGACGAAGGGGGCGTTCTCGAGGTAGACGACCGCGTCGACGATGTCGCTGATCTCGCCCATCCGGCCGACCGGGTGCAGTGCGGCGAGCATGTCGTGATACTCCTCCGGATGCATCGGCGTCTTGATGGTGCCGAGTGCGACGGCGTTGCTGCGGACGCCGCGGGTGGCGTATTCGATGGCCAGCGCCTTGGTGGCCGACTGCAGGCCGCCCTTGGTCAGGGAGGCCAGCACCGAGGGGACCGCGGAACTGGCGTGGTCGACCAGGCTGGTGGTGATCTGGACGACGTGTCCACCGCTCTGACGGAGCATCTGCTCGACGGCGAGCTGGGTGATGCGGAAGAACCCGGTCAGGTTGACGCCGGTGACCGCGTCGTAGTCCTGCTGCGTGAACTCGGTGAACGGCTTGGAGATGAAGATGCCGGCGTTGTTGACCAGGGTGTCGATACGGCCGAAGCGATCGAGCCCGGCGGCGATGACACGCTCGGCGGTGGCAGGGTCGGCGATGTCGCCCTGAACGGTGAGGATGTTCGGATCCTGTGAGGCGGCGATGCCGCGGGAGGTGGCGACGACGGCGTACCCGAGCTTGCGGTAGGCGTCCACCAGGCCGGCGCCGATGCCCTGCGAAGCACCGGTGATGACGGCGACCTTCTGGTCAGGAGTGTTCATGGTGGTTCTCTCCAATGAGGGTGAGGGTGAGGGGCCGACTTCTCGAGGCCGGCCTACAGCGAAACTAGTCGACCGGTCGACAATATTCCAGCTCGGCGCCTGGTACGGTCATGGCGCGGCACGCCTGCCACCTGCGATGGGAGCCTGTGCCTACCAGGTGGAAGGGAACGGGTCCTGGTGCGCGCCGCTGTCACCCGAGCGAGTGGGCTGTCCCGGCGTACGGTGACGGTCGCCAGGTGCGGGGCGCCTGTGGAGCTTGCGCAGTGCTTACGAACGAAGTGGCCTGACGGCTGGGGGCGTTCGTCTGTACGCAGTCGGGGAGAGGAGCCCGTACGTCGGCCAAGGGTCGGACTGTCACTCCCGACGGGCCCGTCAATCCAGTTTCGACACCTGATAGTGAGCGATGTGCCACTCGTCGGCGACATGCCTGAGGACCACGCTGAGAGTGACTCGGATAGTCGGCCGGTCGGTGAACGAGAAGTCGACACGCAGGTAGCCGAACAGGACATCCTCAGCCCACTGACGTGTTTCCAGCACCTGGTAGTCCGCCGTCAACCCGAGAGGCTGGGAGTCGTAGTATTCGGCGACTCCCTGACGGCCGACGGTGTAGGGACGAAGTCCCTGGAAGACGGCGTCCTCGGTGAAATATGAGGCGACTTCCTGCGGCTCGTGTGCATCGACCGCGGCCTTCCACCGGTCCATGACTCCACGCAGAATCGCTTCCTGCGCTGCTGTGCTGGTCATCAGGGTTCTCCTCGCATGAAGGTGCGGCACGGGCGGCGCCCGGTGGTGGGTGTTCCTTGCTCATGGAACCTGTCTGGCGCCGGGGCGCGGCATCGCGCAGGCGGTGGAATCAACGTTGCTTCCCGTGGCCGCCGCGGCCGCAGAAAGCATGGGCATGAGGCGGCTCGATCAGGCCGTGCGGCCGGTCGGGCCCGGGTCGTTGGGATGCGACTGGACGGCGGTGACCACTGCGGTCATCCAGGGCCACAGGGGCAGGGTGCCAAGGACCTTCTCACGCAGATCCGCCTCGTCGTCGGCGCGCCACACGCCGATGCTGCGGAGCTCGCCCACCGGGCGCCACAGCCGGACCAGATGGCCCGTGGAGGCGAGTTGCTTCGCCCGGGCAGCCTCGGCGGCGCGACGTCGATCCACTTCGGTGGGATCGGTGCCCTCGGGCACGGTCGTGGTGAGCTCGACCAGGAACTCTTTCATGGTCCTCTTCCTCTCTCGGTTCTGCAGGGCCGGCTTCTGATGGGGATATCGCCGGCCCGTCGCGCACGGACGGCGTGGCGTGGCGGTGCCGTCCCGCTGCAGGCTGCTCAGCCGAACGGCGAAGCGAAGCCGCCTGTCATCCTTGGCGCCGGCGCTGCGCCGGAGGACACACACCTCCGGCGAAGGGGAGGAGTCGCTGGGGCGGCGGCACCGGCAGAGCGTTCGCGGTGTGGCACGCAGCGGTGCTGATGCGCCCTGTCGGCGCCGCAGGGGCGGCGCCGACAGGCTTGTGTCCAGCGGGCTGATCAGGCAGCGGCCTTGAGAGCCGCGGCGATCTTGACGGCGCGCTCGGCCTGGATGCGGGCGGCGGTGCGGGTGGTGTCGTCGACGGGGTTGTTGCCCTGGGCGTCGACGTGAGAGGTGCCGTACGGGTTGCCGTCAATGAACTTGGCGGGATCGGTGAAGCCGGGGCTGACGGTGATGCCGCCGAAGTGGTGGATGGAGTTGTAGAGCGCGAGCAGGGTCGACTCCTGGCCGGCGTGAGCGGTCGCGCTGGAGACGAAGCCGCTGTAGACCTTGTCGGCGAGCTTGCCCTGGGCCCAGAGGCCGCCGAGGGTGTCGACGAACTGCTTGAGCTGGGCGGAGACGTTGCCGAAGCGGGTGGGGGTGCCGAAGAGGACGGCGTCGGCCCACTCGATGTCCTCGGGCGTGGCCTCGGGGATGTCCGCGGTGGCGGCGTGGTGGGCGGCCCAGGCGGGGTTGGAGTCTATGGCCGCCCGGGGCGCGAGTTCTGCGACCTTGAGCAGGCGCACCTCGGCGCCGGCCTTGACGCCGGCGTCACGGAGCTCCTTGGCGATCTCGGCGATGGTGCCGGTTGACGAGTAGTAGACAACAGCGAGCTTGACGGGGGTGGCCACGGGGGCTCTCCACTTCATGGGGAACTTGGTACGCACGGTCGGAAAGTCGACCGGTCGCTTACGTTAGTAGACCGGTCGGCTAGTGTCAAAAAGGTCCTGCGAGACAGGTCGGGATGCCGGGCCATCGCGGCCCGTCGCCCGGGCGACGTAGTCCAGGGTCGCCGCGCTGACCGGTGCCGCGGGCGGCCCCAGAACGGTCACCGACGAACAGGTCGCCGCGGTGGTCACCAAGACGCTGGAGAGCACGCCGAAGAACGCAACTCACTGGCCGACGAGGGCCGGCGGCCGAATCCCACGATGTCTGCGCCGGTGAGGCCGCGAGCTCTCGCGGGCCTGCCGGACAGGGGCAACTGCTGCAGCTGGCGCCCGCCTTCGCATCCGGTGGAGTGGCGCCGCTCGGGCTGCTCGCCGCGCCGGATGTCCAGGCTTCGGTGCCGTTGCCTGTGTGGCGGAGTGACGAGGTCACACACCTGACGCCGCACCCGAACGACCGGGGACCGACCTTCACCGGCGCACCGGATGCTGCCAGGAGTTCCGGGTGGCCTTCGCCCCGGCCGCGCCCGAGGCCGCGGCCTCCCCGGCACTGTCGGACGCCGCTGTGGCAGTCACCCGGCGAGGGCCGTGCGCTCGGCCCGTGGCGCCGGGGGTCCTACCGAGGTGCAGACAGTCCCGGGCTCACCCCCTGGAACCGTGGGCCTTCATGGAGACGATGCCGCTGATCGAGCACCCCAGTGATCCGGGGCCGGGGCTGGTCAGTAGCTGACGGCCGCTACGTCCGGACGGCGTGCGGAGAGCAGCGACAGGCAGTTGTCCCACAGGGCTTCGAGGTGCTGGGTGTTGTTGTAGAGCTTGGCGAACAACACCTGGCCCTCGAGCTGGGCGACCACCGACCGGGCGGCCTCCCGGGTGTCCCCGACGGTGACGTCCCCGCGCTGCCGGGCTTCGGTGACGACCTTCTCGACCATGTCCACCTGGGCCTCGAAGATCTGCTGCAGGCGTTCGCGGATGGGCTCGGTCTGGTTGCTCAGCTCCAGGGTGAGGTTGCCGAACATGCAGCCGGAGACAGTCCCGCAGCTCTGCTGGCCTGTGCGCAGGTCGGCCTCGGTCTCCTCGAAGAGCCGGCGCAGCCGCAAGAGCGGCTCCGCTTCGTTCTGCAGGGCCCGGACCCAGCCGCCACGCTGGGCTGCCCAGTGCTCGTCCAGCACGGCCAGGGCAAGGGCCTCCTTGGACTCGAAGAAGTAGTAGAAGCTGCCCTTCGGCACGCCGGCGGCCTTGCAGATCTCAGCCACGCCCAACGCTGAGTAGCCTCGCAGCTCGATGAGCGACTGCGCGGCGGTGAGGATCTTCTCCCTCGCATCACTGGTGCGTCCCATGGCCCTGAGTATACGACCGATCGCCTATGATTAATAGACCGGTCGGTTAGTTGTTTCGGCCAATCGTGGTGTCACTGAGGGGGAGAAGCTCGCTGGAAGGGTGGCGGGTGTCTCGGACCCCGTTCCCGACGGTGCGAAG
This sequence comes from Streptomyces albiflavescens, assembly GCF_014645835.1. Classification (GTDB taxonomy): domain Bacteria; phylum Actinomycetota; class Actinomycetes; order Streptomycetales; family Streptomycetaceae; genus Streptomyces; species Streptomyces albiflavescens. Next base: position 406,777 of record NZ_BMMM01000003.1, on the reverse strand, counting down.
GGTCTTCGCGGGCGAGAGTCTGCGGGGCCCCTTTCGCGTGGGTCGTTCCCGGCTCAGGGTTGAGCATGCCGCTCATCGGCACCTGCCGGGCGAGTCGAACCCGCGGTGGCTGACCTTGGTCACGGATGGCAGTGGTCCATGACAAACGGTGCCCGCCGCGGTGGTGATCATCTGGCGCGAACGACCAGGCCGATGGCCCCCACGCAATGTGCCGCGAGCACCCGAGCTTCCCGGCCGACGTGGGATGGCCGTTGGGCCCGACGGGTTCAGAGGCCGCTGTGCCAGACCGTCTCGTCGAAGTCGGCCGCCAGGCCGTCTCCGGTCACCCCAGGCCCACAGGCCGAGGAACGCGCCGGTGAAGCCGAGGGAGCGGATCTGTCCGTTCTCGAACTCCTCGGCGTGTTCGTCGGACAGCACGGTGGCGTCGAGGGGCGGGCCGAGGGGGTGCCGGCCGCCCCCCGTGTCGTAGCGGAAACGCAGGACGGGGCCGTGCAGGTCGAAGCCGAGGCGCAGGTGGCGGGTATCGCCGAGCGCTACTCCGTCGGCTTCGTCCACCGTCAGTGCGCCGCGGTCGCAGCGCGCCACACGGAGGACCGTCCGGTCGTGGTCGTCGACGGTGATGTGCAGGAAGTACCAGTTGCGCGTGTTGTAGTACGCGGTGATCCCGGCCAGGTGCTGGAAGGACCGCGGCCGGTACTCGAACGCGCCGTGGGGGGACGTCACTCGGCGGGCGACCAGGCTGGGACCGATGAGGCTCTGCGGGGAGCGGCCGCCGTGCAGCCGGAGGTGGGACGGGCGGGCGGTGAGGGTGAGCCAGTCCGGTGTGGCGGGGCGGCGCAGTGTGGACCACTGGGACCCGAGCACCGGTTGGTCGAAGTCGTCGGCGTTGGTCGAGGGCGCAGCGGCGTCCTCGGCGGGCAGGTCGGGGGCGGGTACTTCCAGCGCGGGCAGACCACCGCGGACGCGCGGCCATCCGTCGGGAGTCCAGGTGACGGGTGCCAGTGCGGTCTCGCGGCCGAGCACGCACGGTCCTCGGCCGCCGTGGGGCCGGGCGACGAGGTAGGCCAGGTACCACTCACCCTTCGGCGTCTCGACCAGGCTGCCGTGCCCGGCCTTCTGCAGGGGCAGGTCCGGGTGGTGGCGGGCGGTGAGCAACGGGCCGAACGGGTCGCGTTCGTAGGGACCGGTGAGGGTGCGGGAGCGGGCGACGGCGACCTGGTGGTCGTAGCCCGTGCCGCCGTCCGCGGTCACCAGGTAGTACCAGTCGCCACGGCGGTAGAGGTTGGGCCCCTCGATCCAGCCGGCCTGCGGCGGCAGCGCGATCCGTACCGGGTCGCCGACCAGGCGGCGCGCGTCGCGGCCGTAGCGGGTTGCCTCCAGGCCGGCCGAACCGCCGTGGCCCGGCCGCCAGTCGTGGACCAGGTTCAGCAGCCGGCTGTCGGGGCCGTCGTGGAAGAGTGACGCGTCGAAGCCCCGCGCGTGCAGCGGCGCCGGGTCGGACCAGGGGCCGTTGATCGAGGGCGCCGTCGTGAGGTGGTTGGGGCTGTCGGTGAAGCCGCCCGCGTACGTGGAGACGTTGCTGAAGACGAGGTGGAACAGGCCGTCCGCGTGACTGAGGTTGGGCGCCCAGACGCCGCCCGAGTTGGGGCAGCCGGTGAGGTCCAGGAGCCGTGCGCTGTCCAGGACACCGCTGAGCGGTCGCCAATTCACCAGATCCCGGGAGTGGTGCAGGCGTACGCCGGGGTGCCACTCGAACGTCGAGGTCGCCAGGTAGAAGTCGTCGCCCACCCGCAGCACGGACGGGTCGGGGTGTGAGCCGGCCAGCACCGGATTGTGAATGACCTGCGCGGTCTGCCGTCGCATGCGCTTCGTCCGCCTCCCAAACCCGAACGGCCATATGCGCGAAGGTTGTTGATCGTTGAGGACCGTAGTGTCGAACACGTTCGCACGCAACGCCCCGGCGGATGTCCCGTGAGCCACCCCTGGAGTACGCGCGACCTCGTCATCGAGCGCCCCGCCAACACGACGGCATGACAACAGCGAACACAGACGGAGGAGGGCGCATGGACACCACAGCCACCATCACCGCACACGCTCAAGTGACCACGCTCATCAACGTGTTCACCGTCAAGCCGGAGAACCAGCGGGCCCTGGTCGACCTGCTGGTGAAGACCACCGACGCGGTGATGCGGCAGCTCCTGGCTCGGGTGAAGCGCGACCTCCCGCAGCAACTGGCCGGCGAGCACGCGATGTAGTCCGCCTATACGGAAGATCGCATAGCTGACGGCGCCGTGGTGCGCGGCCGACGTGACGTCCCTGTCTTCACTCCCTGACGTTGTCTCCATGCGTATCGGTCCTCCAGCCGGCGCTTTCGGCGCTCCGTCCGGAAAGCGTCGCGGCGCCCCGGCCCTGGGCCGTTGGGCGCCGCGGTGTGCCAGTGGTGATTACTGGCCGGTTGTCAGTCGAGGGTGGGGTAGTCGGTGTAGCCGGTGTGGTCGCCGCCGAAGGAGGTGGCGCGGTCGGGGGTGTTGTAGGGGCCGCCCTGCTTGAGGCGGGTGGGGAGGTCGGGGTTGGCGAGGAAGAGGCCGCCGTAGGCGACGAGGTCGGCGGTGCCGTCCTCGATCAACTGCAGCTCGTCGGGGCCGGTGGGCTCCATGCCGGTGAAGGGGTTGAGGATGAAGGTGGTGGGCCAGGCCTTGCGCAGGCGCAGGGTGAGGTCGCGGACCTCGGGGGCTTCCATCTGGTGGAGGTAGGCCAGGTTCAGGGGGGCGAGGGCGTCGACGAGGGCGGTGTAGGTGGCGTCGACGTCGGTGCGGTCGCTTTCGTCGATGTCGTTGTAGGGGTTGGCGGGGCTGATGCGGAAGCCGGTCTTGTCGGCGCCGATGGCGTCGGCGACGGCCTTGGCGGTGGCGACGGCGAAGCGGATGCGGTTTTCGGGGGTGCCGCCCCAGGTGTCGGTGCGGGTGTTGGAGTTGGGGGCGAGGAACTGGTGGATGAGGTAGCCGTTGGCGCCGTGCAGTTCCACGCCGTCGAAGCCGGCTTCGATCGCGTTGCGGGCAGCCGAGGCGTAGTCGGCGATGGTCTGCTGGATCTCGGCTTCGGTGAGTTCCTTCGGGGTGACGAAGTCCTGGGGGCCTTCGTGGGTGTAGACCTGGCCCTTGGCCTGGACGGGGGAGGGTCCGACGGGGGTGAGGCCCATCAGGCTCGGGTGGCCGACGCGGCCGGTGTGCATCAGCTGCAGGTAGATGACGCCGCCACGTGCGTGGACGGCGTCGGTGACCTTGCGCCAGGCGGTGATCTGCTCGGTCGTATGGATGCCGGGGGTGTTGGGGTAGCCCTGGCCGATCACCGACGGCTGGGTGCCCTCGGTGACGATCAGACCGGCACTGGCGCGCTGGGCGTAGTACTCGGCCACCAGGTCGGTGGGGCTGTTGCCCTCGCCGTAGGCGCGGGAGCGGGTCATCGGAGCCATCACGATGCGGTTGGCCAGGCGGGTCGCGCCCAGGTCGTACGTTTCGAAGGCCTTCGACATGATCATCATCCTTGCTCAATGAGAAAGAGACAGGCCGCGTACGGGGCGGCCCCTTGCCGACAGGACCCGGTGCTGCCGCACCCGAGCCCGTTTACTGTCCGAACAAGTAAACCTCATGGATCCATCCCACGGCACACGTGACCCCCGTCACGTGGGGGTGATACAGGGCATTAGGGGCAAGGCTGTTGGATATGAAGCTTGATCTCCAGCGATAGGTCGCTCGCTAATTGGTCGACCACTGGATGTTCTTCATGAATCCCGAGGGTGACCGGATCGACCTACTCGGGGCGGTGGGGCTTCAGCTCTCCGCAGGGCCTGCGTGCAGGTGGACGCTGAGCTCTTCGTGCGTCGGGGACGGGGGAAGCGGCCGGGTGCCGTTCGGGCGCAGTCCGTCCATGAAGATGTGCACGTGGCGGGTGGCGAGGGTGGCGGCCTGTTCCGTGGGGAGGTAGGGCATCGGGCGGCAGGTCAGGGCTGCGGTGGTGATCAGGTCCATGTGGGTGGCGTCGGGCCGGATGGTCCCCTGGGAGCGGGCGCGAGACATCAGCTGCTCGAGTAGGAGGGCGGTCTGAGCCTGGAGCTCGACCGCTTCACGGGTGGTGGGAACCGGGCCGCCGATCAGGGGGAGTACGAGGATGTCCCGTGCGTCGACCAGGCGCAGCAGGAACCCCTCGATGGCGGCCAAGGAGTCCTGCGGGGCGGCGTCGAGTGCGTGGCGCGCAGCCTCGATCACCAGGGTGAATCCGTCGATCACGACCTGCTGCACGAGGGCTTCGCGATCGGGGAAGCGCCGGTAGAGCGTGGCGATGTTCACTCCGGCGCGGCGGGCAATCTCGTCCAGCGGCGCGGCGGTGCCCAGTTCGCGAAAGGCGGTGCGTGCGGCGGCGAGGATCTGTGCCCGGTTGCGGGCTGCGTCGGCCCTGAGTCGCGGCTTCCTGTCCTCGCCGTTGGTGCGGGAAGTCACTGTGGGTCTGTCCTTTCGCGACCGTGCCGACCGACCTGATCCCTGCCCGCCGACGCCATGAGACTACGTCAGCCGAGTCCACCGCAGCGCTTAAGTGAAGGATTTCCTGCGGTTAGATGTTACGGTGGTTGAGTCGGCAGGGAACATGCACTGCGAGCGCACCTCTGGTGTGTCCCGTGGCGGTCGGCCTTCCGTTCGGGCGCCGCAGCCGTTGCCCGCAGCGACTCCCCCACTTGTCCCGAGAGAAGAGAAGTCATGTCATCCGTGCAGGGGACACGTTTCGAAGGCAAGGTCGCAGTCGTCACCGGCGGCAGCCGTGGGATCGGTGCGGCCGTCGCACGGCGGCTGGCCGACGAAGGCGCGGCGGTGGCGATCGGCTACCGCGGCAACAAGGAGGCAGCGGACGCTCTCGTCGCCGAACTCGGCGACGACGGCGATAGCGCGATCGCCGTTCGGGCCGACGCCGCGGATCCGGAGCAGACCGGGGAGCTGATCGAGCGGGCGGTGTCCGAGTTCGGCCGGCTGGACGTGCTCGCGTCCTGTGCCGGCATCGAGCACTTCGACGCGCTGGACAAGATCACGCCGGCCGACTTCGACCGTGTCTTCGCGGTCAACACGCGCGGGCAGCTGTTCGCCGTAACCTGTCCGCCGAACTCGGCCAGAAGGGCATCACCATCAACGCCATCGCCCCGGGCGGCACCGCCACCGACATGGCCGCCGAGCACGGGGCGAGCTACCAGCACCCCGAACTGGTCGGCAAGCAGGAGCTGTCCGAGTGGCTCGACACCGCGGTCGCGCTGCGGCGGCTCGCGGAGCCCTCGGAGATCGCCGCCGGATACGCCTTCCTCGCCTCCGACGACGCGGCCTACATGACCGGCCGCACCCTGCAGTTCGACGGCGGGATGTTCTAGCGAACGGTACGACCACCAAGGGGCGGCGAACCGCCCCTTGCCCCGTCCGGCCCGCAGCCTCGTCGGGAGCACACCACCCAAGGGGGCTGCGGCCCCGCGACATCGGAGAGTTCCTCACTTCATGCACCACGCCACGACGTACCCACCGGGCGCCCCGTCCGGACTCGCCCCGCAGGATCCGAATGCGGACCCCGCAGCCGATCACGGGAGACGTGCCAGGCATGCTCTGGTCGACTCCGAGCCCGACCTTCCCGCCCCGGTGCTCGCGGCGGCTGCCGGCGCCCGCAAGGCGATACTCGTGCCGGTGATCACCGCCCTGGCGATCGGCACCGTGTTCGTCGCCGTGTACCTCGCGGCCTTCCACGCACCGTCGGCGCGGCACCAGCCCGTCGGCATCGCCGCATCCGACAGGGTCGCCGCCCACACGGAACTCGCTCTCAACAACGCGGCCCCCGACGGATACACCTTCTACCGCTACCCGGACGCCGAGGCCGCCCGCCAGGCCGTCACCCACGACGAGGTCCCGGCCGCCCTGGTCGCCGACGGCCAAGGCACGCGTGTTCTGGTGGCCGGCGCGCAGGGGCCGTCCACGGTCTCCAGCCTCGCCACGGCGATGACGGCGGCGGTCGGGAAGCCGGTTCCCGTCAAGGACGTGCTTCCCCTGGCGGCGGGGGACTCCCGCGGCCTGTCGGTGTTCTACGCCGCCTTCGGCGTGGTGCTCGCCGGCTTCCTCTTCGCGGTGTCCTCCTACCAGATCGCTCCGCGCCTGCGGCTGGCCGTCCGCGTCGCCTCGATGCTGGTCTTCTCCGCCGCCTCCGGCGTGGTGGTGGCCCTGCTCACGCACACCGCCTTCAGCGCGCTGCCGGCCTCGTTCGCCGTGGTCACCGTCGTGGTGGGCCTGCTGGCGTGGGCGTCCGCCGCGGCGGCCGGGCTCCTGCTTCGTCTGTTCGGGCCGCTCGGCATGCCGGTCGCCTCCGTGGTCCTGCTGATCCTCGGCAACGCCACGTCCGGCGGCATCCTGCCGGCCACCTTCCTGCCCGCATGGCTCTCGCCACTCGCTTCGGTCATGCCGCCGGCGGCCGCCGTGCGTGGTCTGCGGGGCGCCGCGTACTTCCACGACGTGCATCTCACCGGCGCCATAGTCACCCTGGCCGCCTGGGGTCTGGGCTGCCTCACCGTCCAGTACGTGCTGGACCGCGTCGCCGCCGGCCGTGCGCAGACCGGGGTTCCCGCCACTGTCGCTGCGCGTTGAGGTCGCCACTGGCGCCGTCTCGCCCGGCGTCACGCGGCGTAGCACGCGTTCCGGCAACAGGGCTCGCAGAGCCGACTTCAGCATCTGCCTGCCCTTCGACGCCGGCACCGGCTGCACGACCCGCTGCGGGGCGGCGGAGCCCTGCTCGACCTCGGTGTCTACCCCGTCTCCTTCGCGCACCTGCTGCTCGGTGTCCCCGACGCCATCTCCGCCTGGGCGCACCGGCTGGCGGTCATGGCGACGCTGGACGCCGTACGCGAGAGCATCGGGGTCCGCTACCCGGACGAATGAGATCGCGGACAGCCGTGTCCGCCCGCGTCGGCGATCAGCAGACGACCGAGGGGTCGCCGTTGTCGGCGGATGTGCCGGTGAGGTTCGCCTCGATCCGCGTCAGGACGCGCATCGCCTGCACGTACTCCTCGTGCGAGAACCCCGCGGCGGTGATCGATTCCAGCTCGCGCCAGGCCTGCAGAACCCGGTCGCGCAGTGCCTGGCCCGCGCGAGTGGTGTTCACGACGACCGCTCGGCGATCGTGGGGGGAGGGGCTCCGGGTGACGAACCCGGACTGCTCCAGGCGCTGCAGCATCTTGGTGACGGTGGACGGATCGAGGCCCAGCGTCTTGATCAGATCGGCCTGACGCTGTTCGCCCTGTTCCCAGAGCTGCATCATCAGCAGTTCCTGCCCGGGGTACAGGCCGGTCTCGCGCAGCAGATTGCCGGCCATGATCCGATGCACACGGGCGGCGCGGAAGATGGCCTCGCTCATCGGAGCGTCGGCGACGGTCGGTACCGCGTCGTCTTTGCCCTGGACCGATTCGGACGCTGGCGGCATGGTTGCAGCTCCTCCTTGCGTGGCGAGCGAGTCGCTCGTCGTGGAATCATCTCACCTATACTAAATTGGTCGGCCAATAGAATGGTGTGTGGCGGCAAGCCCTGGCCTGCGGAGTGAAACCCATGACCCTGCCCGTGCTCTTTGGTGCGAACGTTGATCCGGTGTGGGGGGAGGGTGATCAACCGCTGCGGTACGCCCTGCAGGCGGACCGTGACGGCCTGGACCTCGTCACCGTCCAAGACCACCCCTATCAGCAGGCGTTCCACGACACGTGGACCCTGATGGCGTTCCTCGCGGCCCGCACCGAACGGGTGACCTTCGTCCCCACGGTGGCCAACCTGCCCCTGCGACCGCCCGCCATGCTGGCCAAGGCCGCGGCCAGCTTCGACCTGCTGTCGGGCGGACGTCTGCAACTGGGCCTGGGTGCGGGGGCCTTCTGGGAGCCGATCGCGGCCATGGGCGGTCCGCGCCGGGGCAAGAAGGAGTCCGTCGACGCGCTGGTCGACGCCATCGACGTGATCCGGGCCATGTGGAGCGGCGAGCGGACCGCGCGGGCGGGCGGTGAGTACTACCGCGTGGCCGGCATCCACCCGGGACCCACGCCGTCGCCGTCGCTGGGCATCTGGCTGGGCGCCTACGGGCCCCGCATGCTGGAGCTGACCGGCGCCAGGGCCGACGGTTGGATGCCCTCGCTCTTCTCTCTCGGGCTGGACCGCCTGGGTGATGCCGTCGCCCGCATCGACGACGCCGCGGCGCGGGCGGGTCGCGATCCCGGCTCGATCCGCAAGGTCTACAACCTCAACGGCCTCATCGAACCGACCTCCGGCGGAGACTTCCACGGCCCGGTCGGGCAGTGGGTCGAGCAGATCACGCAGGTGTACCGCGAGCACGGCATGAACGGGTTTGCCTACTGGCCGGAACGGGACCACGAACGTCAGTTGAGCGTGTTCGCCCACGAGGTGGTTCCGGCCGTCCGGCGGGCTCTCGCGACGCTCTGAGGCAGGCCGCCGGTGGGCGCCGGTGGGTCTGTTTTCCAGTGTTCCGTCTCCCGGGAATACCAGTGTTCCGTCTTCCGGGAATAGATGCCGCGTGGCGTACGCTGAGGGAAACACTTGGCCGGCCAACTAATTCGGCCCGGCCAATCCGTGGATCAGTCGGCACGGCTGATCCACCCGTTCAGAGAGGTTCCCTTCATGTCCGCACAGCCCTTCACCGCCGACAACACGGCGATGCTGCTCATCGACCACCAGGTGGGCACCATGGGATGGGTCCGGTCCATCCCCTTCGAGCAGATGAAGGCCAACGCCCTGGCACTGGCCCGGAGCGCCAAGGCCGTCGACATCCCGCTGGTGCTCACCTCCTCCATGGAGGAGTACGCCCAGGGCCCGCTGCTGGCCGAGCTCGCGGAAATCGCCCCCAAGGAGTTCGAGGCGCGCATCAAGCGTCTCGGTGTCGTCAATGCCATGGACGACGAGAACTTCGCCACCGCGGTGCGGGAGACCGGACGCAAGAAGCTGATCATCGCGGGCGTCACCAACGATGTGTGCACCGTCTACCCCACCCTGACGGCCCTGCAGTTGGGATACGAGGTCCAGGTCGTCGCCGACGCGGGCGGCTCCCCGACGAAAATGGCCGACGACATCGCCATCCGCCGCATGGAGAACGCCGGCGCCACCATCACCTCCACCGTCCAGCTTCTGGCCGAACTGGCCGAGAACTGGACCAGTGAGCGCGGCGGCAAGATCATCCCGTTCGTCATGGGCCTCATGCCGCAGCAGTGACCGGGCGGAGTGAGGGGCAGGCCGTCGGCCCGCCCCTCACCGATGCGCCTCGCGGCCTTGTTCCGCCGCCCTCCCCAGAATCTCATCGCCCTCCCAACTTCCGGAGCCCCCAGTGCAGTTCGGTACGTTCTCCATAGGTGACGTCAGCCCCAACCCCACCACCCGAAGGCCGTCGACCGAGCAGGAGCGGCTGAAGGCGATGGTCGCGATCGCGGTCAAGGCCGAAGAGGTCGGCCTCGACGTCTTCGCGACGGGCGAGCACCACAACCCGCCGTTCGTCTCCTCCTCGCCGACGACCCTGCTGTCCCACATCGCCGCGAAGACCAGCCGGATCATTCTGTCCACGTCGACGACGCTGATCACCACCAACGACCCGGTGAAGGTCGCCGAGGACTACGCGGTGCTCCAGCACCTCGCCGACGGCCGCGTCGACCTGATGCTGGGCCGCGGCAACACCGGGCCCGTCTACCCCTGGTTCGGCAAGGACGTCCGCCACGGCATCCCGCTCGCCATCGAGAACTATGCGCTGCTGCACCAGTTGTGGCGTGAGGAGTACGTTGACTGGAAGGGTCGCTTCCGCACCCCGCTCCAGTCCTTCACCTCGGTTCCGAGGCCGCTGGACGGCATACCGCCGTTCGTCTGGCACGGTTCCGTGCGCAGCCCGGAGATCGCCGAGCAGGCCGCCTTCTACGGCGACGGTTTCTTCGTCAACAACCTCTTCATGCCCAAGGACCACTTCCGCCGCCTGATCGGCATCTACCGCGAGCGCTATGCCCACTACGGTCACGGCGCCGCGGAACAGGCCATCGTCGGCGCCGGCGGGCTCGTCTTCCTCCGCCGGAACTCCCAGGATGCCGTGCGCGAGTTCCGTCCGTACTTCGACAACTCCCCGATGTCCGGGCACGGTCCGACGATGGAGGAGTACATGGAGCAGACGCCGCTCATCGTGGGCAGCCCGCAGCAGGTCATCGACAAGGCGCTGACCTTCCGCGAGCACTACGGCGACTACCAGCGCCAGCTCTTCGCCATCGACACCGGCGGCATGCCGCAGAAGTCGGTCCTGGACACGCTCGACCTGCTCGGCGAAGAGGTCATCCCCGTTCTGCGCAAGGAGACGGCCACCCGGCGGCCCGGCACCGTTCCGCAGGCGCCCACCCACGCCTCCCTGCTCGCCGATCGCGACACCCTGGTCTCCCTCGCCTCTGAGAGCTCCGAGGAGGCGGCCAAGTGAGCACCCGAAAGCCCCTGCGCCTGGCCGTCGTCTCGGCCGGCCTGAGTGTTCCCTCCTCCACCAGGCTGCTCGCCGACCGGCTCGCCGAGACGGTCCGTTCGGAACTGGCCGCCGCGGAGCGCGAGGTCGAGGTCGAGATCATCGAACTGCGCGACCTGGGCGTCGACATCGCCAAGAACTTCGCCTCCGGCTTCCCCTCGCCCGAGCTGTCCGAAGCCATCGAATCGGTTACCTCGGCCGACGGCCTGATCGCCGTCACGCCGGTGTTCACGGCCTCCTACAGCGGCCTGTTCAAGTCGTTCTTCGACGTCATCGACAACGACGCCCTCACCGGCAAGCCCGTACTGGCGGCCGCCACCGGCGGGACCGCACGCCACTCCCTCGCCCTGGAGCACGCGCTGCGCCCCCTCTTCGCCTACCTGCGCGCGGTGGTCGTACCCACCGCCGTGTACGCGGCATCGGAGGACTGGGGCGGCAACGGCGATTCCCTCACCGACACGCTGCCCCGCCGGATCACCCGTGCCGGCAGCGAACTGGCCGGTCTCCTGCGCGACCTCCCCGGCGGTGGCGGTCAAGCGGTCGATGACGCGAGCGTCGTGCCCTTCGCGGAGCAACTGAGCGCCCTGCGGCCCGAGTAGACCGCGAAGACGCGGCGGAGCGAAGCGAGCTGATCGAACGGGGGAGAGGCATGGCACAGCCGGATAGTCCGGGGCGGACCGTCATTCTGACCGTGGACGACGACCCGGGGGTCGGTGACACCCGCCTCCAGGTGCGGCTTCCCCTCGGGGTTTCACCTGGCCGCAACTAAATGTGTATGCAGATACGCAATAATGGATGGCATGCCTCAGCCGACCATCGTCATCGACGGCATCGAGCCGCTTGATCTGCCGGGTGCCCGGCAGTCGATCGCCCCGCTGCACGCGCTCCTGCGCGAATGCATCCTCGACGGTCGGCTGGCGCCGGGCACCGTGCTGTCGCAGGTGGCACTGGGCCGGCAGCTGGGAGTGAGCCGTACGCCGGTGCGCGAGGCGCTGCGCATGCTCCAGGAGGAGGGCTTCGTCGAGGCCGAACCCAACCAGCGGATGCGGGTCACGGGTATCGATCCGGCCGAGCTGGACGCCGACTACGCGATGCGCATCATGCTGGAGACCCTGGCGATGACCATGACGCTGGACGGCTTCGGCGCCCGGGCGAGACGCGAGGCCAAGGCCCAGGTGACGGCGATGCGCCGGGCCGCTCGGGCGAAGGACATCGAGGGCTGGTTCACGGCGCACGGCGAGTACCACCGCCTCCTCACCGCCGGCGCGGGTGCGGCCCTCCAGCGTCAACTGCGGGCGCTCTCCGACCGCAGCGTTCGTTACATCCGCATCACCCAGCTCTTCGACCCGAAGAGCTGGTCCGAACCCGGCAATGTCGAGCACCCCGCGATTCTGGACGCGGTCGTCGCGGGCGACCGCGAGGCCGCGGTGTCGTGCCTGGCCCACCACCTGGAGCGGACGGCATTGCGGGTGCTGCGGGATCACGCCCCCGACTATGTGCCGGCGGCCGTGCCCAACGCGATGAGTCTGGTCAACGCCGGCCCGTCGCCCTGGGAGACATGAACCGGCGAGCGTGCGTGGTGATCCCATGCCCGTACCGAAGGCCCGCCTCAGGGAATGGGAGGTCCTTCGACACGGGCCACCTGCGCACGGCATCGGTTACTGGGCGGCGGGAGCCGTGTCGGACACCTACATGGATGTGTCCGTCCTGCCTGTCCTGCTGCGGGGCTGAGCCGCTGCCCGGCCTCGGGAGACCATCCGGTCGTTCAGATGTCCTGCGACGTGGCGCGGGCGAGACTCTTCTCGATCAGGTCGAGGACTTCGATTGCCTCGGCCTGCTGGGCCGGTGTCATGCCTTCGGTGACGCTGGTTTCGAGGTCCATCCACACCTGTTCCACCTCGTTGCGCAGGGCGTTGCTGGCCGCGGTGGGTTCGACGATGGTGACCCGCTTGTCGGTGGTGGAGGGGCGGCGACGGACGAAGCCCGCGTTCTCCAGGCGCCGGATGGTGCGAGTCATAGTGGCGGCGTCGGAGCCGAGAAAGCGCACGAGGTCGGTCTGCCGCTGGGGTCCGCGATCCCACAGCTGCATCATGACCAGTTCCTGGCTGGGGTGAAGCCCGACGCGGCGAAGCAGTTGGCCGGCCAGCATGCGGTGGAGGCGGGCCACGCGGAAGATCGCGTGATTCATGGCGCCGGCCTCGACGGAGTCAGGCATACGCACATTCGCCGGTCCCGTGGTGTCGGCTGTGGTCGGCCGACGGGCGTCTGGGTTCTCCGGCTGGCTCATGGGTTCCTCGGGTGGCCTGTGCAGTTGACTGAACAGGTAAAGGGTACAGCGCGGAGTGGGATGTGGCCTGCTGCTCCACCGCGTCCTGCCCTGCCGTAAGTCGGGGTCCTCCTCTTCTTATGACCTGGATGACCTGGATCACGTGTGGGGTGGGATGGGTCCATGGGATGTACTTGTTCGAACAGTAAATGGCTCGGGCGCGGCAGCACCGAGCTCTGTCGGCAAGGGGTCGCCGCACGCGGCCCGCCTCTTTCATGAGCAAGGATGAGCGGCGACCACACCGACTACCCCACCCTCGACTGACAACCAGTCGCAGGATCCCCGTGTGCCTCCGGCCGGCCGCCCGGTCGGAGGCACATACCAGGCATCCGCAGCCACCGATGGGCTGACCGTCCTTCACCGCACAGTGTTCAGGGTGTGAAGAGCGGGGTGACGTCGGCGAAGACCTGCATGGCGTCGATCAGCCCGTCCGACCGGCGATGCAGGACCGTCGCCGCCGGCAGGCACATCACCTTGCCGTTGTGGCAGGTGTACTCGACTTCGGCGACCAGTACCGCTGACTCGCCGCACTCCCACACCTGGGTGAAGCGGTGCGTCGTGCCTCGTATCGTCCCGAGGAACCCGTCGAACGTGGCTCGATACTCGTCCAGGCCCACAGTCGGCTCCGCGTTGCCGAACCGGATGCGGGCGTCCTCGCTGAATCGGGCGAGTATCGCCTCCATGTCCAGACTGTCGAAGCACGCGTACAACTCGGTCACCCAAGTGGGTGTCTCGCCGGTGTTCTGAGCGGTGTGCAGTGGGGTCTCGGTCACGATCTCTCCCTGAAGTGTTGTCGTCCCTTGGCCGTGCGCTTGCCGTCCCCGTGGCCGTGCGATGTGCGGTCTTGGTCGGATCACTCGGGCTCACCCCGAGTGGATCGGGGCTCAGCCCCGGGCGAATCCCCCGTCCACGACCAGCGTCTGGCCGGTCATAAAGGCGGCCTCGTCGGAGGTCAGGAACGACACCGTGCCCATCAGGTCCTCCGGGACACCGGTGCGCTTGATCGCCTGGGTGGTGAGGATCGCGTCGAAGATGCCCAGTTCCTGTTGCGGCCCGGAGAGGGTGCCCGGTGTGCGGACCAGGCCCGGCGCGATCGCGTTGACAGTGACCCCGTGCTCGCCGACCTCGGCGGCGAGCGTGCGGACGAAGCCGATCACTCCGCCCTTGCTCGCCGTGTAGGCGACCATGCCGGGCGGCCCTGAGTGGAACGTGGCCGAGGCCATGACCACGATGCGTCCCCAGCCGTGCTGCTTCATGCCGGGCAGGAACGCCTTGGTCAGGTGGAAGAGCGAGTCGAGGTTGACGTCCATGATGCGGCGCCAGGTCGCCCAGTCGGTGTCCTCGAAGGGGACGATGGGGTAGATACCGGCGTTGTGGACGAGGATGTCGACGTCACCGAAGCGGTCGGTGACGGCCGCGGCGAAACGGGTGACGCTGTCGGCGTCCGACACGTCGCATCGGGCGGAGAACGCCTCGACGCCTGCCTCGCGGATCAGGTTCTCGGTCTCGTCGGCGGGGCCGAGGTCGGCCACGGCGACGTTGTGGCCGTCGCGCGCGAGCCGGAGGGCGTAGCCCTGGCCGATACCCGCGGCGCCGCCTGTGACGACCGCTACCTTCTTGGTTCTCTCTGTCTCGGTGGTGTCGGATGCCATGTCGGCTCTCCTTCGTACGGTGATGTGGCGGGCGTTGCTGGGAAGGGCACTCTCGATCGACCTTGTCGTGTGGGGGTGGGGCTGAGGGGGGCGCTTCCGGTGCGGCGGGAGCGCCCCCGTGCGGTCAGGTCAGGCCTCGGACTTCTGGATGCCGAGCAGGTGCTCGTAGTACGCCCGCTTCTCGGCCTGGTCCTTCTCGAGGTAAGCCAGGACAAGGGCGTAGATCTCGTCCTGTTGGATGGTGTAGTGCTCGTCGTGGCCCGCGAGCAGCTGGCGCAGCTGGTCCATGTGCAGGTGCCAGGCGGCGCTCAGGAGGTGCTCGCGGAAGACGGAGTGGGGCAGGGCGTGGGTCAGGGTGAGCTTCGAGCCGTCGCCGTCGGCCTCGACAGCCCACCTCATGGTGGTGCCCATGAGGTCGGGCGTGTGGCCCCAGGCGGGGACCTCCCAGGTCAGTGCCAGGACCTGCTGCGGTACGTACTCGAGGACCTTGCCGTAGACCGTCGCGCCCATCTTCGGCGCGATCTGGATGACGACCTCACCGCCCACGGACGGCTCCAGCTTGTCGACCGGACCGCCCAGCCACTTCGCGAGCAGCTGCGGCTCGGAGACGAAGCGCCACAGCTGCTCCAGGGGTGCGTCGAAGCGCCGCTGGAACTCCACCTCGTTCATATCGAGGGTGTGCCTTATGGTCCCATCCACGTTCTCAGGCATGGTGTCCCGTCTTTCGTCTCGTGATGCGATGCGATGCGCCGCAGGGCGCGCGAAGTCGCCCTGTGCGGCGGGTACTTGAGAGGGTCGCTGGTCGGCGTAGTCAGGCGTTCGCCGTCGGGGTGGCCTGCTGTTGCCACCACGGATAGCGGTCCGCGTCCTCGTGGCCGAGGTCGGGATCGAAGTAGACGTGCATCCTGCAGATTCGCCCGTCACGGAAGTCGAAGACGGCGCAGAAGTGCCCAGGGATGTCCTTGCGTCCGTCCCAGGTCCGGCCCGTGGCGGTCTCGCCCTCCGTGGTGCCTTCGACGACGACTCGGTCGCCCTGTTCGACGATCTGGAACTCGTCGAGGTGGTGCTTCATGTGACGGAACATCGCGCGGCCCTTGCCTGCCGCGACCATCGCGTCGAGCCCGGCTGCGACACCGAACTTGGGGGTGTAGATCTTGACGTCCTCGGTGAACAACCCGGTGGGGTCGCCCGTGATTCTGCCGTCGGCTATGTCGTAAAAGCGTTTGATCGTGGTGACGTTCGCAGAGTCCGCCATGCGATCTGCCTCCCTGAAAGGTGGTTGTGGTGGTCCGTCGTGGATGGGGGACCGGTCAGTGGGCCAGATAACCGCCGTCCACGTTGAGGACCGCTCCGGTGATCAGCGACGCCTCGTCGCTGCACAGCCAGGCCGCCGCGGCCGCGACCTCCTCCGGCTGCCCGGCTCGGCCGATGGGTTGCCGGGACAGGATGGCGGCCACGGCGTCGGGCGGATTGGCCGCCGTCATCGGCGTCTCGATGTAGCCGGGGGACACCGCGTTGACGCGGACGCCCTGGGCGGCGTACTCGATGGCCGCGGTCTTGGTCAGGCCCGCGACGCCGTGCTTGCTGGCCACGTACGCCGCCTGGGTCGGCATTCCGGTGTGGGCCCAGATCGAGGCCGTGTTGACGATGGCGCCGCCGCCGGCCTCGAGCATCCGGGGGATCTGGTGGCGCATGCACAGGAACACGCCGAGCAGGTTGACGTTCAGCACCCGGGTGAAGTCCGCCTCCGACAGCTCACCCGTAAGCGCCATGGCGAACGTACCGGCGTTGTTGTGGGCGAAGTGCAGCCCGCCGTACGACGCCACGATCGTGTCCACGGCCTCCCGGACCGCGTCGCCGGACGCCACGTCGGTGTGCAGGAAGAGGGCCTTTCCGCCGACGCTCTCGATGAGGGACACGGTCTCCTTGCCGCCCTCGGCGTTGACGTCGCACACGCCCACCGCCACCCCGCGGGCCGCGAACGCCAGGGCCGAGGCCCTGCCGATTCCGGATCCGGCGCCTGTGACCATCGCGACGCGTCCGGCGAACTGCTCGGATGTTGTCATGTCGTCCTCTTTTCGCCAGGGGGATACGTGCGAGGGCCTAGTGAGGCCGATCGCGCAGGTGCGTGTGTCGGAGAGAGGGACCTGGCGCCGGTCCTCGAGCGCCAGGAGTGTGAGACGGCCGGAACGCGCACGTAGCACGTTCCCGGCTGTCGTAGGGGGCCGGCCTCAGATCGCGCGGGCAGCCGGCCCCCGCCGGCGGGTACGCGTCACTTTGGCCTCGGCTCGAAGTTCTGCAGGAACTCGTCCGGCATCATCGGGCACCACACCGCGGGCGGGACGTCCCAGTCCTGGCCCTTCCAGTTCTCGCTGATCTGGTCGATGTCGGAGAAGTACTCGATCCAGCTGCCCCACGGGTCCCGCAGGTAGTGGAACAGGTTCGAGCCCAGGCTGTGCCTGCCGAGACCCCAGCCGACGGAGTGTCCCTTGTCGGCCATGACCTGGGCGCCCATCGCCAGTTGGTCGAGGTTGTCGACCTCCCAGCTGGAGTGGTGCAGACCAGGGTGACTGCTCTGGATGAACCCGAACACGTGGTGGTCGCCGGGCCCGGAGTTCATGAACACGGCCTTGCCGGTGATCCGGTCGGACAGCCTCAGGCCCAGGGTGCGCTCGTAGAAGTCCTGCGAGCGGTTCACGTCCGAGGAGAAGATCAGCATGTGTCCCAGCCGACGTGGGCGCGGCGCGGTGTTCGCGCTCAGCCAGCGTGCGTCGTCCACCCGCTGGTAGTCACCGGCCACGTTCTGCTTGACCGGTTCCGTGGGGCGCGGCGCGGCCAGTTCCCGCTCGCGCACGTTGACCGCGTTGCCGTCCGGGTCGCGGAACCACAGGCCGCCCTCGAGGCCGCCTGCCGGCGCGTCCTGCAGGGCGATGCCGAGCGATTCGAGGTGACGCTGCAGCTCGGGCAGCGAGCCGTCGGGCGCCGCGAACGCGACGTGGTGCAGCCGCTTGTCGTGTCCCTCGACGAGCAGTGTCTGGTCCTGGTCCCGGCCGTCGCAGCGCACGACCAGCTGGTCGCCGCGTTCGTCGACGCTCAGGCCGAAGTCGGTGTAGAAGTCCTTGCCCTGGGCCAGGTCGGGCAGTTGGAGGCCGTAGTGCAGCAGGCCGCTGACGCGCATGGTGCTTTCCTTCGTCGGTCGGTCCTCCCCAGGGATACGGGGCGGACGGTTACGTCACTCGTCGGTGAACGGTGGCGGCGGGCAGGGCTCAGGGGTCGTCGGTTCTTCGCAGGTGTGCCCATAGCCGGTCGAGCAGGGGCGGGGCGGCTGCCCGCCAGGCCGTGATCTCCTCGGAGGTGAGGGTGTGGACCGCCCCGGCCTGCCGTGCCGCGAGGTGCAGCCGGCAGGCGGTGTCGAGGAGCCACATGCGGGCGACGGCATGGCCGGGGCCGGCACCGATGGTGACGGCACCGTTGCCCCGCAGGACGAGCGCGTCGGCGGCGCCGAGTGTGCGGGCGGCCCCTTCGGCGATCTCGGCCGAGCGCATCAGGCGCGCGTCGTCGTGGACGGGCACCGCCTCGCCGAGCATGGCGCCCTGTCCGTGCAGGGGCGGGATGCTGCGCGAGATGACCGCGCCGGCCGCGAAGGCGGACTCCGGTATGGCGCGGGCGACGGCGTGTACGTCCGGTCGTGCCTGGTAGACCGCCAGGTGGATCCATGCCTCGCCCGGTGCGTTCGCCGGCAGCGCCGTCGAGTCCAGAGGGATCTCGAGGAGCGTTTCCTCGGTTGCCTGGCCGAGGTCGATCGCGGGTGTGATCAGCATCCGGTCGCCGCGGCGGGCCGACACGTGCCCGAATGCTGCCACCAGGCCGAGCGCCGCGAGAGTGCGTGCCGCCGCGACCACTTCGGCCGCTTCGGTCGCGCTGCGCGCCTGTGCTCGGGTCGTCGAGCGGATGGTCATGACCGCACCAGTCCACCGTCGGCCGTGAGGGTCTGGGCCGTGACGAAGGCCGCGTCATCGGAGACGAGGAAGGCGAGCGCCCCCGCGAGGTCCTCGGGAACCTGACTTCGCTTGATGGCCTGCATCTGGGCCATCGCCTCGAAGGCCTCCTCCGGTCCGGACTCCGTCGTCGGCGTACGTACCAGGCTGGGGGCCAGAGCGTTCACGGTGACCCCGTCACCGGCCACCTCTGTGGCCAGCGCGCGGGTGAACCCGATGACCGCCATCTTGCTGGCGACGTAGTGGGTGACCCCGGGGAAGACGAGGCCGACCGAGTTCGAGGTGATGTTGACGATGCGTCCCCAGCCGTCGGCGCGCATGTCCGGCAGGAACGCCTGACAGGTGTGGAACAACGCGTCGATGTTGAGCGAGAACACCTTCCGCCAGTCGTCGAAGGTGAGGGTGTCGAACGGCTGGTGGGGATAGACGCCGGCGTTGTTGACCAGGATGTGGGCCGGTCCCACACGGGTCCTCACCTTGCGCTGCGCCGCCCGGACGGAATCCGGATCGGTGAGGTCGCAGATCACGGAGATCGCCTTGCCCCCGGCCTCTTCGACCTCGTCCACCACCTCGGTCGCGTCGGCGAGGTCCAGTATTGCGACCGCCGCGCCGTCGGTGGCCAGCCGTCGCACGAAGGCCGCGCCGATGCCACCGGCACCGCCGGTGACTACGGCCGTGCGCCCGGCGAATCCACCGGTCATCCCGACACCTCGTGGGAGGCCACGGATTCCGGCTGTGCGGTCACGGACTCGGCGTCCAGGGCCGCGAACAGCGGAGCGGCGTCGATGTGGATCCGCAGTGAGGTGATCAGACCCGAGGAGTCGCGGTCGACGACCGTGGCACAGGGGAGGACCACCTCGGTGCCGCCGCGCGTCGTGTAGTGCACGCGGGCCTCGAGGACCAGGGTTTTCTGGTCGACCGTCCAGCGGTTGCACCACTCGTGCCGCATGCCGGAGAGCGCCGCGCGCAGGTTCTCCAGCACTTCACGTATCGCGTCGCGGCCTATGGCGGGCGGGTTGTTGCCGAAGACCAACTCCCCGTCCGTGGTGAAGCGGTCGAGGACGCGCTCGGTCAGCTGGGCGTCGACATCGGCGTAGAAGGAGTCGATCCAGTCGGACATATCAGACATCTTTGTCCCTTTCGTCCGTACTCAGTAATTCGTCCGTACTCAGTAAGGGGTCCGAGCTCAGTGAGGGGTGCGGCCGCAATAGGTGCGACCGGTCAGGTCACGTGCTCGTGTCACGCGGCGTCGCTGACGGCGATGCGGCGCATGGCGTCGCGGGTGGCGGTGAGGGCCTGGATGTAGTCGCCGGTCATGGTCTTGGCGTACTTCTCCTCGGCCCCGGAGTGGCCCGGAGTGCCGGCGAGGACCAGGGCGAAGCTGAAACGCAGCTGCATGTCGTCGCCCTCGCCCTCGATCTCGTTGGCGATCGTGCCGAGGATCGGTCCGGACAGACGGGTGAACACCACCCGGTGGGGCTCTTCGAGGGTGATCCGCTCGCGGAAGGCATCGCCCCGGATGCGGATGTCCCGGTCGAAGCAGGCGTCGTCGTAGCGCTCGACGACCTTGCAGTCGCTCATCGCGGGCACGAACGGCAGGGCGTTGTTGGCCTTGAGGACCAGACCCTCCCAGACGGCGGCGCGGTCGAGCCGGGGTTCCCCCGGTTCGTTGACGGGGATCACGTGGCTCACGAAGATCATCGATACTCCTTCGGCCGGCGGCACTGCCGGCCTCGTGTTGGCTGTATGCGGTACCGGGCCGGCTACGACGTTGCGGCGGGCACCGTCTGGGGCAGCTGACGCTGCCGCGTCGTGGGCGCCACCGGGCCGCGCCACATGTCGATGGACGAGGGCTGCTCGAGGTCGAAGACGCGTGGGGTCCACGCCGAGTCGTCCTCGATGAGCCGGCCGCCGACGGCGTACTCATAGGTGAGGTTCTCGGGGCCCCGGAAGTAGAGGAACACCGAGCCGGAGGTGGGGTGCCGCCCCGGACCCATGACGATCTCCACGCCCTGGTCGACCAGGAAGTGCCAGTTGCGCATCAGGTCGTCCAGGGAGTCGACCTGGAAGTTGATGTGGCAGAGCGCCGCCTCCTCGCCGCGGAACACGGCGAGTTTGTGGTGGACCGGGTCGATGCGCATCAGACAGGCGCCGTCGCCGACCCAGTCCGACACGCGGGCGTTGAAGGTCGTGGACCAGAAGCGGTACGCCTCGTGCACGTCGGGGGCGTCCAGGCACAGGTGCCCGAACTCGGTGATCCCCGCCCCCCGGGTCAGCCGTACGGGATCGGCGGAACGGAACTGCGCCGCGGCCAGTTCGACACGGTTGCCGAACGGGTCGTCGAAGGCGATGTATTCCGACACACCGCGCGAACGAGCCCCCGCCCGGTCGCCGCGTTCCACAAGCAGGCCCTGCTTCTCCAGTTCGGTCTCCGCCTCGGCCAGGGCCTCGGGGCCCGCGACCGTGAAGCCGGAGGAGATCACTCCGGAGCGGCCCTGGACGAAGGTGAGGCAGTGGCCCCGGGCGTCGGCGCGCAGATGTGCCACTCCGGGCTCGTCGGAGTCGACCACTTCGAGTCCGACGATCTCACTGGCGAACCGGACGGCGCCTTGGAGATCCTCGACGCCCGAGCGCACGTAGGCGATGTCGGTCAGGGTGATCACGGGGCGTTCCCTTCGTCGTAGCCGAGGTAGCCGTGCGACCGGGCACTGTCGGGCCACGACTCGCAGAGGGAGCCGGTCAGTTGGGTCCGCAGGCAGAGGGACGTGTCGCAGGCGCAGGTGCGGAGGGTGTCCTTCGCGCCGGTTTCCACCTTGCGCGGCCAGTCGGGATCGACGAAGAGTGGCCGGGCCAGGCCCACCGCCTGTGCCTGGTGCGACTCCAGGACCCGCACCGCCTCCTGGGGATCGCCCAGGCCGCCGTTGGCCACCACCGGGATCTTCACCGCACGCTGCAGCGCCGCCGTGTCGTCGAGCGAATAGCCCGGCTTGTTGAGCATGCCCGCGTTGTGCGGCAGTCGCATGGTCTCGAACGTGGCCGGGATGGCGAACAGAAACGCGGCTCCCGCCTCCTCCAGCAGCGGAGCGAGCCGGACGGCGTCGTCGAGGCTCCAGCCGTCCTCCACGCGCTCGTCGCTGAGCAGGTGCACGCCGACCACGAAGTCAGGACCGGTGGCCGCGACGATGCGCCGCACCACCTCCAGGGGCAGCCGGGTGCGTCCCTCGAAGTCGCCGCCCCACTCGTCGGTACGCCGATTGGTGCGGGGCGAGAGGAATCCTGAGAGCAGGAAGCCCTGCGCGACATGCACGTCAACACCGTCGAAGCCGGCGCGCTTCGCCAGCTGAGCGGCGCGGACGAAGTCCTCGATGGCCTCCTCGATCTCCTCTGGCGTGATCTCCTGCGGAGTGACCACGCGGCCCGGGGTCAGTTCGAAGGGAATCGCGGAGGGGGAGAGCCGGGGACGGCTCTCGTACTCCTCCCAGGGACCGGCGTATCGGCCGGAGTGCACGATCTGGACGATCGCCAGGGCGCCGTGCCGGCGGATCTCGGAAGCCAGCCGGCGCAGCCCCGGCAGCTGCTCCTCGTCGCTCACCAGCGTCTGCAGAGGCATCTGCCGCCCCGCGACGCTGATCGCGAAGTTCTCCGTGATCACGACACCGACGCCGCCCTGGGCGCGCCGGGCGTAGTGCTCGATCTCCCGGTCGGTCACCGTGCCGTCGGGGTTGGCGTAGCCGACCGACATCGGGGCCTGCACGATCCGGTTGCGGGCGCTGCGCCTGCCGAGATTCAACGGTGTGAACAGAGGCGCGAGTTCGGCCGAGCTGGTGGCGCGGCTCGCGCTCGTGGTGGAGGTCATCCCTGCTCCAGGGTGTTCAGGGCCGCCCGGGCGGTCGAGAGGGCAGCGGGCTGATCGGCTCGCCGCACGTCGTTGGCCAGCGCGCCCAGCGGTTCGATTTCGATGCGCAGCCGGTCACCGGCCTCGAGCGCGAGGCCCTTGGCGGCACCGACGCCGGCCGGGGTGCCGGTGGCGAGGACGTCGCCCGGCTCCAGGGTCATCAGCTTGCTGGCGGCTGAGATGAGCTGCGCCACGTTGAAGATCATGTCCTTGGTGTTTCCGTCCTGCTCCAGCACGCCGTTGCGCCACAGCCGGACCGGCAGCGTCTGCGGGTCGGGCACGAACCAGGACGGCGTCACGCCGGGACCGATCGGACTGAAGGTGTCGCGCCCCTTGGACGCGAGCCAGTCGTAGGCGAACGGCGGGGCCAGCGGGTTGGTCCGGGCGTGCAGACCGCGGGCGGAGATGTCGTTGACGATCGTGTAGCCCGCGACCGCCTCCAGCGCCAGTTCCACCGGTACGTCGTGAACGCGTCGGCCTATCACCACGCCGAGTTCGGCCTCCCAGTCGACCCGGGCGCCCGCGTCGTCCGGGACGGCGATCGCGTCGTCCGGGCCGATGATCGAGGTCGGCGGCAACAGGAAGAAGAACGGCTCCATGCCGTCCGGCACGTCCCCGACGCCCATTTCCCGCAGGTGATCGTGGTAGTTGGCGCCGGCGAAGACCAGCTTGCCGGGCGCGGGTACGGGCGCCAGCACTCGTACCCCTTCGAGGGGCTCACCCTCGGTGGGCTGCCGGCCGCGCAGGACCGGCTCCAGGTCCGCCCAGTCCCGCAGCGCCGCACCGACGTCGGTATAGCGTGCCAGGACCGGGTGGCGTCGTACACGCCCCTCTGCGTCAGCGATGGCGACGAACGAGGCGGTTCCCTGGTCCTCGGGGCGGCAGGTCACCAGGCTCCATACGGACATTCGAACTCCCGAGCTCGATTATTGGCCGTCCCACTATTGGCAGAGTTGGCTGCAGTGCCTTGCTGGGCGGCTGTTGGGTCCACAGTGCATACAGTTTCAGCCCCAGTCAATAGGTCGACCAAGGGTTGACTTCGATAGACGAAAGTGCACACAGTTTGGAGGTGAACCGCCTGCCTGGACGAGGCACGGCGAGCACTCGACCGACCCGATCGGAGATCACCATGACGGACTCGACCGCGCGCCCGGCGGAGCAGGACGAGGAGGTGCCGTCATGACCGCCGTGACCCTGGCCGAGGCGGCGGACGTCCTCCTGGCCGCCTACGAGACCCGGGTTCCGATCGAACCCCTGGTCGACAAGTACCAGGACCTGACGCTCGCCGACGCCTACGAGATCCAACTGCTGCAGATCCGCCGCCGGTTGGCCGACGGCGCGCGGGTCAAGGGGCACAAGGTCGGACTCTCGTCCCCGGCCATGCAGCGCCAGATGGGCGTGAACCAGCCCGACTACGGTCACCTGCTGGACGACATGTTCTGGCTGGAGAACGCGCCCGTGCCGGCCTCCCGGTTCCTGCAGCCCCGGGTGGAGCCGGAGATCGCCTTCGTACTCAAGCGCCCCCTGGCCGGACCGGGGGTCACCGTCGCGGAGGCCGCCGCGGCCGTGGACTTCGTCCTGCCGGCCCTGGAACTCATCGACTCACGCATCCGCGACTGGCGCATCGGCATCGTCGACACCATCGCCGACAACGCCTCGTCCGGCGGAGTCGTCCTGGGCAGTACCCCGGCCCGGCTCGCCGACGTCGACCTTCGCCTCGCCGGATGCACGCTGCACCGCAACGGTGAGCTCGTCGGCACGGGTGCGAGCGGCGCCGTGCTCGGCTCGCCGCTGACCTCACTGGTGTGGCTGGCCAACACCGTCGGCTCGCGGGGCGTGGTCCTGGAGGCCGGGCATGTCGTGCTGCCCGGCTCCATCACCGCTTCCGTGCCGGTCGCTGCGGGCGACACCGTCACCGCTGCCTACGCCGGACTCGGCGGCGTCACGGCACGTTTCACCGAGGAGACCTCATGAGCAAGGCCACCGCGGCCATCGTCGGCCCCGGCAACATCGGCACCGACCTGCTCGCCAAACTGCTGCACAGTGAGACGGTCGACGTGCGGTACATGGTCGGCGTGGACCCGACCTCGGACGGACTCGCCCGAGCGGCCAAGCTCGGCCTGGAGACGTCCGCGGAAGGAGTCGACTGGCTGCTGTCCCGGGACGAGCTGCCGGAGTTGGTGTTCGAGGCCACGTCCGCCAAGGCGCATATCGCCAACGCGCCGCGCTACGCCGAAGCCGGCATCCAGACGATCGACCTGACGCCTGCGGCTCTGGGCCCGCTCGTCTGCCCGCCGGTGAACCTGGGCCAACACCTCGACGCCCCCGACATCAACATGATCACCTGCGGCGGACAGGCCACCATCCCGATCGTGCACGCGATCTCCCGGGTGGTGCCGGTGGAGTACGCGGAGATCGTCGCCTCGATCGCCTCCCGGTCCGCCGGACCAGGCACCCGCGCGAACATCGACGAGTTCACCGAGACCACCTCGCAGGCCATCGAGCAGGTCGGCGGCGCCCGCAAGGGCAAGGCCATCATCATCATGAACCCGGTCGAGCCGCCGATGATCATGCGGGACACCGTGTTCTGCGCGATCCCCGAGGAGGCCGACCCCGACGCGATCAGCGAGTCGATCGTCCGCATGGTCGCCGAGGTGGCCGAGTACGTGCCCGGCTACACGCTGCGCGCCGACCCGCAGTTCGACGACCCGCGCCCCGAGTGGAAGGACCAGGCCCGGGTTGCCGTCTTCCTGGAGGTGCGCGGCCGCGGGGACTACCTGCCGCCCTGGGCAGGAAACCTGGACATCATGACGGCCGCGGCCGCTCGCGTCGGCGAGCTGCTGGCGGGCGCGAAGACCACGGCGGTGACCTCATGACCCCCGAAAGGAACAACGTGCCGCGCAAGCTGCGCATCACCGACTCCACCCTGCGGGACGGCTCCCACGCGATGCGGCATCAGTTCACCGAGGAACAGGTGCGCGGCGTCGTCCACGCCCTCGACAAGGCCGGTGTCGAGGTCATCGAGGTGGCCCACGGCGACGGACTCGGCGGCTCCAGCTTCAACTACGGCTTCTCCAAGGTCGACGAGATCCGGTTGATCGGCGCGGCCGTCGACGAGGCCACCCACGCGAAGATCGCCGTCCTGATGCTGCCGGGCGTCGGCACGGTGACCGAGCTGAAGCGCGCCCACTCCGTCGGCGCGAGCGTGGCCCGCATCGCCACCCACTGCACCGAGGCCGACACATCCGTCCAACACTTCACCGCGGCACGCGAGTTGGGCATGGAGACGGTCGGCTTCCTGATGCTCTCGCACCGCATCGGCCCGGATGAACTGGCCAAGCAGGCGCGGATCATGGTCGACGCGGGCGCGCAGTGCGTGTACGTCGTCGACTCCGCCGGCGCCTTGGTGCTGACCGACGCGCAGGCCCGGGTCCAGGCCCTGGTCAAGGAGATCGGGCACGAGGCCCAGGTCGGCTTCCACGGCCACCAGAACCTTTCCCTCGGTGTCGCCAACTCCGTTCTCGCCTACCAGGGCGGGGCCCAGCAGATCGACGGCGCCCTGTGCGCGCTCGGCGCGGGTGCGGGCAACTCGCCGACCGAGGTGCTTGCCGCCACCTTCGAGCGCATGGGCGTCCCTACCGGCGTCGACGTCCAACTGGCCCTCGCCGCGGCGCAGGACGTGGTCAAGCCGTTCATCCCCCGGCTGCCGTGGATGGACCGCTCCTCGATCGTGCAGGGCTACGCGGGCGTGTACTCCAGCTTCCTGCTGCATGCCGAACGGGCCTCTGAACGCTACGGCGTCCCCGCCCACGAAATCCTCCAGGAGGTCGGCGAGGCCGGCTACGTCGGCGGCCAGGAGGACATGATCATCGACATCGCGCTGCGGCTCGCCGAACAGCGCGAGAAGACGGAGGCCGCCCGATGACCTGGGATCTCGTACGTGCCGCAAGGGCTCTGCTGGAGGCGGAGGACACCCGGACCGACCGCGGTCCGATCACCGACGAGTGGCCCGACCTCGACCTGGACACCGCCTACGCGGTGCAGGACGAGACGCTGCAGCGCAGGCTCAACCGGGGCGAGCACATCGTCGGCATCAAGCTCGGTCTGACCTCGCGGGCCAAGCAGCAGCGTATGGGCATCGACGTACCGCTGACCGCATGGCTGACCGACGCCATGCTGCTCCCGGCCGACGCGCCGGTCCCGCAGGACCAGCTGATCCACCCGCGTGCGGAACCAGAGATCGTGTTCGTCATGAAGGACCGGCTGGCCGGTCCCGGTGTCACCGCGGCCACCGCGCTGGCCGCGGTCGGCTCGGTGCACGGAGGCATCGAGGTCATCGACAGCCGCTATCGCGACTTCCGCTTCACCCTGCCCGACGTGGTCGCCGACAACTCGTCCTCCGGTCGCTTCGTCACCGGCCCCGTCGGCCTGCCGCCCGAGAAGTTGGACCTCGCGATGGAGGCCTGCCTGGTCGAGGTCGACGGCCAGGTCGCCGACAGTGCAACCGGCGCCGCCGTACAAGGGCACCCGGCCGAGGCACTGGCCCTGGCCGCCAACGAACTCGGCCGCCGGGGCCTGGCGATCGAGCCCGGCTGGCTCGTCCTGACCGGCGGCATGACGGACGCCGTACCCGTACCGCCCGGCACCACCGTCGCGGTCCACTTCACCCACCTCGGTTCACTCCACCTCACGGGAGGCTGACATGCCGCTCATCGAAGTCACGCTCGTCAACGGCCGTACGCCGGACGAGCTCCGCTCGCTGATCCACGAGGTGACCGGAGCGGTCGTCAAGGCGCTGGACGTACCGCAGCAGAGCGTGCGCGTCGCCGTCCGGGAACTGCCGAAGACTCACTGGGCGGCAGGTGACGTCACCATCGCCGAACGGGAGGCGGCGGCAGTCGAGGCCGGGGGAGGGGCGAACTGATGGAGTTCTACGGCCATGTGATCGACGGCGAGGAGGTGGCCTCCCTCTCCGGCGCCACCTTCACCTCGATCGACCCCTACACCCGCGAGCCGTGGGCGGAGGTGGCCCTCGGCGACCGTACCGACGCCGACCGCGCGGTGACCGCGGCCCGCCGTGCCTTCGACACCGGACCCTGGCCCCGGATGGGCGCGGCCGAGCGCGGGCGCATCCTGCACCGCCTGGCCGATCTGATCGAGGCCCACGCCGACGACCTCGGCATGGCGGACACCCGGGACATGGGCAAGCCGATCACCCAGTCCCGCGGCAACGACGTCCCTCGTACGGCGGCGAACTTCCGTTTCTTTGCCGACCACGCAAGGCTGTCCACGTCCGAGGCCTACCCCATGGACACGGGACACCACGCCTACACGCGCTTCGACCCGGCAGGCGTCGTCGCGGCGATCGCCCCGTGGAACTTCCCGATGATGCTGGAGTCCTGGAAGGTCGCCCCGGCCCTCGCGTGGGGGAACACGGTGGTACTGAAGCCCGCCGAGGACACCCCGGTCTCGGCCACCCTGCTGGCCCGGCTGGCCCTGGAAGCGGGCATGCCCCCGGGCGTGTTCAACGTCGTCCACGGCTACGGCCCCGACTCGGCGGGCCAGGCCCTGACCGAGAACCCCGCCGTGGATCGCGTCACCTTCACCGGTGAATCGGGCACCGGCCGCATCATCGCCGGGGCCGGGGCGCGCAACCTGACGCCGGTCAGCCTCGAACTGGGCGGCAAGGGCGCCAACGTGGTCTTCGCCGACGCCGATCTGGACAATGCGGTGCACTGGTCCATCAGGGCCGTGTTCACCAACTCGGGCCAGGTGTGCCTGGCCGGCTCGCGGCTCTACGTCCAGCAGGAGGTGTACGACGAGTTCCTGACCCGTTTCGTCGCCGCTGCGGACGCCATGGTCATCGGCGATCCGAGACTGGAGTCCACCCAGATCGGACCCCTCGCATCCGAGGAGCATCACGCCAAGGTCGCCGGATACGTGGACACCATCACGGAACAGGGCGGCACCCTGAGGACCGGTGGGCGCGGCGACGGCTGGACGATCCGCCCGACGGTGATCACCGACATGGACCAGAAGGCCCGGCACACCCGCGAGGAGATCTTCGGCCCGGTCGTCGTGGTGATCCCGTTCAGCACCGAGGCCGAGGCGATCGAACTGGCCAACGACACGACGTATGGCCTCAACGCGATGCTGTTCACCGAAAACCTGCACCGCGCGCACCGGGTCGCCGCGGCACTCCGGGCGGGGACGGTCTGGGTCAACTGCTTCTTCGTACGGGACCTGAGGGCGCCCTTCGGTGGCGCCGGCGACTCCGGAATCGGCCGGGAAGGGGGCACCTTCAGCCGCGAGTTCTTCACCGAGCCCAAGGCGGTGGTGATGCAGATCGACGCTGCCGCGGACGGTCGTTGAACAGGACAGCCTGCCCCGCGCCGAGCGGGGCAGGCACCAACGACGTGGTGGTATCCCTCAGTTGAGGGAGCGTGGCGTCAGGCGGATGATGGGCAGTTCCCGGTCGGTCTTCACCTGGTACTCCGCGAAACGAGGCATGGTGGTCGTGATCTGCCGCCATGCCTTCTCGCGTTCCTCGCCCTGAAGTTGCACGGCGACGACATTCGTCGTGACGCTGCCGATCTCCACCCGCACCCTGTCAGGATGAGCGGCGAGGTTGTAGTACCACGCCGGGTTCTTCGCGGCACCGGCCGCCGAGGCCACGATCAGCCAGCCGCCGTTCTCGCTCGGAAACCAGGCCACCGGTGTGGACCGGGGCTCCCCGCTCTTGCGGCCGACGGTCGTCAGGACCAGCGCGTCCATGCCCATCAGCTTGGCGCCACCCTTGCGGCGGATGCGGCGCATGGACCACTTGTTGAACCACTTGACCGCGCGGCCGGGCTGACGGGTACCACGGGTGCCCGAAGGCGTATCGAAACTCATGTGACCTCCTGGCAAGGAAAATATTTGCCTGCCAATTATTGGTCAACCAATATTGTGTTTCTGGACAGTCCGAATCCGACGGTCGACGGCCGGCGCTCGGCGGCCGCGTACGCCGGGTCGGTCACCCGGTTGATCGTGGCGCCATGGGTCACGGCGAGGCGCTGACCACGCTCGGCAGCCGGCTTCCATGGGTGGCTCGCTGTTCGGACGTGCGAAGGCTTTCGCAGGGTGCTGCAATGGTGGGAAGGTCCGTTTCGTCGCCGTCTCTCGAGGCGAGCGCCGCCGGAGATGGGCGGCGGGCGAGGCCCGGACTCCCCGAACCCGAGCCCCTCGTGAGGAGTGGCCATGAGCGACGACGTGGAGCAGATGGGCCCCGTCGACTACTTGGTCGTCGAGTTTCCCGGCAACCGCATGACGGGCGAGGGCTTCCCGCTGCTCGTCGATCTGGTCGACCGCGGCATCATCCGCATCCTCGACCTCGTCTTCATCCGGAAGGACAGCGACGGCTCGGTTGCCGCGCTGGAACTGACGGATCTCGGAGACGAGGTGGACCTGACCGTCTTCGAGGGCGCCTCGTCCGGGCTGCTGGGCCAGGACGACATCGACGAGGCCGGGAACGCGCTGGAGCCGAACAGCTCCGCCGGAATCCTCGTGTACGAGAACGTGTGGGCGGCACCCTTCGCCCGCGCCATGCGGCGCAGCGGTGCCCAGTTGGTGGCGAGCGGGCGCATTCCCGTCCAGGACCTGCTGGCCTCGTTGGACATGGTCGAAGCGACCCCGTGACGGAGACAGGTCGCCGACCGAAGCGGCGTGTTGCGGACCGTGTCCGCGACGGCGGCCCGCACGCATCGTGGGAGATGAGGGTGCTGTCGCTTCAGCAGAGCGTCACCCATGTGGAGACATGGAGGCCGCAGCGTGATCCCTCAGCGTGATCAAGGGGATCTGGAACAGCTTCTCCATGTGTTCTTCAACCTCCGGCTGTCCTGCCTCATCGAAGTCTGATCGTGGTCGATCGCGCCGCTGCAAGAAGATGCTTAGGCACCCAGGGCGAGGAACTGGCGAGCACCGCGCAACGTGGTGTGGAGCTTGTGCTGGGTGGCGCGGCTGTCAAGGCGGACATCGAGTGCCCCGGGAAGTGCGCTATTGGCCCGCAGACCCGTAGGCAGTCGGGAGGCGTCGAGCGCGTCGCGCTCGGCGATGAGGATTCCGAGCTCGTGACGGCTCACGGCGTCGGCTCCTGCCAGATGGTGAACGCCGTTCGCCTTACCGGATCCGAGTTCCAGCAGGGCGGCGGCCAGGTCGGCGACATGCACGGGGCAGCGGATGTCGTCGGTGAACAGCACGCCGTTTCGGGTACCGGCCGCGAGGTCATGCACCATGCGTACGTGCGCAGACCGCCGGTCGCCGATGATCAGCGAGGTGCGGGCGATGACGGCATCGGGGTGCGCGAGGCGAACCCCTGTCTCCGCCGCGGCCTTCGCCGCGCCGTAGGGGGTGACAGGGTCGGGTGCTCAAACTTCTACGGCAAGGCCGTCACACAGGCATGGGACCGGGTCCACCCGCGACTGATCCACAGGGCCGCCTGGCTGGACGATGAGGGCGAACTCCCCTTGATCGAAGGCGCGTTGATCCGACTGGAGGTCGAGCACCTGTCGAAGGACCGCGAGGCGCCGGCAGTGTGGTTGCGGTCCTCGAAGACCGGCACTACCGACGCGGACGTCGACCGGGCCTGGCAGGCGTTCCTGCGGCGGTTCGATCTGGAGCACACATTCCGGTTGCTCAAGCAGACCCTGGGCCGGACGAAGCCCCGGCTGTGAGAGCCGGAAGCGGCCGACCGGTGGCCTTGGCTGATCATCGCCGTATACACCCAGCTCAGGCCCGCCCGCCCGCTTGCCCAGGATCTACGGCATCCGTGGGAGAAGCCGACCCTACTGGGTCGGCTCACCCCCGCCCGCCTCAGGTGTTGATGTCGAAGAAGAAGAGCTGCACCAGGCGGTGGGTGCCGTGCTCCCCGGCGAAGTGCTCGTACGACGTGGCCGAGTGCATCAGCTTCGCGTCCCAGATCACCAGCCGGTTGTACTGGCCGGAGACCGACTCGATCAGCTCCCAGTTGTCCTCGTGCTCGATGTTGTACGGGTCGTAGACGACCGAGCGCGCGGCCTCGAAGGCCTCGGGGCTGCCGAGGCGCGCCTTTTCCTTCGGATGGCTGGGTGCGCGCCGGCAGCCGTAGGTCCTGTCGCGCCAGAAGCTGGTGCCGGCACCGGCGGGCGGGTTCGGGTTCAGGTAGATCGCGGCGGCGTAACTCTGCGAATCGTGGTGCCAGACCAGCGGGTCGTCGTGCGCGGTCTGCTGGAAGACGCCGTTGGCGTTGTGCCCGAGCCATTCGGTGACCGGGGTACCGAGCAG
The DNA here is from genome assembly GCF_014645835.1 of Streptomyces albiflavescens. Lineage (GTDB taxonomy): Bacteria > Actinomycetota > Actinomycetes > Streptomycetales > Streptomycetaceae > Streptomyces > Streptomyces albiflavescens. The sequence goes on along the minus strand of NZ_BMMM01000003.1, from coordinate 375,064 downwards.
CCGCGAGAACTCCTCGCGTAGGCCGGGCCAGAGGAACCGGTTGTCGCTGCGCAGACCTTTGAAGTACGCCAGATTGGTGTGGTACTCGGCGTTGAGCGCGATCCTGCGCACTTCGTCCGGGTCGTCGAGGAAGTCGTCCACGGAGAGCAGGTGCGGTGCGGTGGGGGTGAACAGCCGCTTGTCGGCGGGCTTGTGCTGGGCGTCCTCGAGGGTGTCGGCGGGGACCACGATCGGCAACTGCGCCGGGCCGCTGGAGATCAGGTAGCCACCGTCTCCGTGGTCCGCCAGCACGACGGCGACCTCACCGCCGAAATTGACCTGCTCCCCCAGGTTGAACGGCATGGCCAGACTTCCTTCGTTGTGCTCTGACTGACGCTCGAAGATTACCGGCCGGTTCCTCGCAATTGCCAAGTTTCGCCGCATAATTACCCACATCGGCGCAGTGGTCGGTCAGATCGCGCCGACCTCGGTCCAGGGCCGCGGGACGGGGCAGCCGTCGATGGCGCAGCTACGTCGACGAACTCTTCGCCGAGTACGACGTACAGGACATTCGCGAATGCCCCCGGTCGTGGTGAGCGCCCCGCAGGATCCGCCCCGGAGCTGTGCACGTACCTGTTCGGTGCCTGAGTTCAGGACAGACAGCCGACATGCGCCAGGGCCTGCTTGAGCAGAACCCCGTGCCCGCCCGGCATCTCGTCGAGGACCAGGGGTGACGAAGCCTCCTCGGGGCTGACCCAGACCAGGTCGAGAGCGTTCTGCTGGGGACGGCAGTCGCCGGTCACCGGGACGATGTAGGCGAGGGACACGGCGTGCTGGCGGGGGTCGTGGAAGGGCGTGACCCCCAGTGTCGGGAAGTACTCGGCGACGGTGAAGGGCTGCAGGGAGGCCGGGACTTGGGGGAGTGCCACCGGGCCGAGGTCCTTCTCCAGGTGGCGCAGGAGGGCGTCCCGGACCCGCTCGTGGTGCAGCACCCGGCCGGAGACGAGGGTGCGGCTGACCGTCCCGTCCGGACCGATGCGCAGCAGGAGTCCGATGTGGGTGACTTCGCCGCTGTCGTCGACGCGCACCGGTACCGCCTCGACGTACAGGATCGGCATCCGTGCGCGGGCCAGTTCCAGCTCGTCGGAACTCAGCCAGCCGGGCGTGGTTTCGGTCATGTCAGACATTGGTTGATCATACTTTCAGTGTCGGCTGCCGCGCGCGTGTCGCATCAGGTCGACCGTAGCCCCCGGGGCTGTCGGCGGCAGTACGTGCGGCCATCGAGGGGTGAGCCATTCGGTGTCGGACCAGACCACCTCGGGTGGAATCCGGTCCGCGTACTCCCGATCCTTCTCCAGCCGCGTCCGAACACTCGCGTGCACCTGCGCGTCCCGCGGAAGTCTCCGGCGCCGGTAGGTGAGCAGGGCCCAGATCCAGCCCATCCGGTGCACCTTCCCCAGCGCGTCCTCGGGCACGAGGGGCACCTCGCGCGCGTACGCCCCGGCCTTCAGCAGGAGGCCCTCGTCGAGGGCGCCGTCCACGATCCATTTGAGGGCGACGGTCGGGAGCCGGGGATCGTCGTCGAAGGTCCCGCCGACGTCGGAGTGCACCCCGGCGAACCACACCTGCTCGACCGAGCCGGGGGCGTCATGCTTCTTGTCGGGCGTGACCAGATACTCGCGGTAGGGCCTGCGTTTCTCGTCGATGGACACGGCATGGCGGACACGGCGGACGTTCGGGAGCTGACGGGTGTACGGCCACCGCAGGTTCCAGCGCAGCACACCGGACGCCTTCACGGAGTCCCAGATCCCCAGGTAGGCGACGGAGATGCCGACGCGCCCCTCGACCGCGTTGCTGAAGGCGCCCGCGAAATGGTGGAGTTGGTCCCAGTCCTGCCGGGTCCAGTCCTTGTTCTTGGCGTACACGGACACGGCGTACGGGACGAGGTTCTCCATGCCGGGCCGCATCAGCCCGACCGCCTTCAGCATGCCCACGAGCGCGCGGGCCGTGTACGCGCCGCGGCTGAAGCCGAACACGTAGATCCGGTCGCCCGGTTGGTAATGCTCCATCAGATACGTGTACGCCTCGGCGAGGTTGGCCTTCATTCCGGAGCCGACGGCGAGACCGAGGAGTTTTGACAGGTGTCGGGCGACGGGTGTCCAGGCGCCCGCGGCGGAGAAGGTGCCGACGCCGGGGTCGTAGTAGGCGATCTGCCGGGCGGGATCGGAGAGGTCCAGCATTTCGTAGAGCCGGACGACGTTGGTGTTCCCTTTCGCCTTCAACTGATTGCCTGTGCCATCCAGGCAGATGACGAGATTCTTGGGCATGTCGGTCCTCGCGTTCGCTGACATACCATGACATATCGGGCTCGTAGAAATATAATAAGGGAAATGCTGCTCGCGGGTGGTCTCCAGTCGCGGGCAGTCCCCGGCGCAGTCGGGTTCCGGAGGATCCATGGCCGGTTCCGTCATTCACCTCGAAGAGGACACCGGTCTTCCGCGCACCCACGCGCTGGTCATCGGCGTCGGTAAGTACCCGCATCTCGCAGGTGGCGAGGCGCCGGTGGCGGACTCCGACGGAATGCGGCAGCTCAGCTCGCCCCCCGTCTCCGCCCGTGCCCTCGCGACCTGGCTCCTGTCCGAGTACAACGATCCGCAGCGGCCACTCGGGAGCCTGGCCCTGCTGCTGAGCGAGGAGCAGCCGGCCCCGTTCGTCGACCCCCGTACCGGGACCCCCCACGACGTCGACGTCGCCACCATCGACAACATCCTCGTCGCGATCACGGAGTGGTACGACCGCGGTGACAGCCACGTCGACAACCGGCTCGTCTTCTACTTCTGCGGACACGGCGTCTCGCAAGGCGAGGACATGGCGCTCCTTGCCGCCGACATCTTCGCCGACGAGCACAACCCCCTCAACGACGCGCTGGACTTCGCGGGGCTGATGAACGGACTCAAGCGGTGCAAGGCCTCCCAGCAGGTGTTCTTCGTCGACGCCTGCCGGTCCAACTCCGATGTGCTGATCGAGTGTTCGGGCGCGAGGTTCGCCGGGCGGACGCCGCTCGGGGCCGGGACGCGTCCGCTCGATCTACCGAGACGCTTCCACATTCCGTACTACGCCACCCTGGCCGGGGACCGCTCGCACGCCCGGCCGGGGCAGGTGAGCCTGTTCACCGAGGCGCTGCTCAAGAGCCTCGCCGGTGCGGCGAGCGACGATCCAGAGGGCGACTGGAGGGTCAACACCTCCCATCTCCTCGAAGCGATCGACCACTTCATGCACCAGCCGCAGTTCGCCGGAGCGGTCGCGGGTGTCCAGGTCCCCTCGGTCGGCGAACTGCCCGTGTTCGTGCTGCACGAGCTGGCCGATCCGCCCATCGTCCCGGTCTATGTGAGCTGTGAGTGCGCGGAGGACAACGCCGCGGCCGAATTCGTCTGCCGCGAGGGCGGCCAGGAGCGGCTGCGGCGGCCACCCGGTGACGTCGACGAGGAGGATCCGCAGAGCGAGTGGGCCATCGAACTCAGCTTCGGCAACTACGACTTCGAGGCGAGACTCGGCGACCACGACGTGCTGACCAAGTCCGTCACCGTCCGTCCGGTCTTCCGCCGCGTACAGCTGGTGAAACCATGAGCGCCGTCCTGAGCGTGCGGGTCGCGCTGAGTCTCAACGAGACCGACGTCGCGGCCGAGGCGAAGGTCGTCGGCAACATCTACCCGGCCGACGGCGGCGGTGGCGAGTCGCTCCGCAACGTCCTCTTCCCCTGCGGGGCTTCGGCTCCGCCGGCGCGCTTCGAGGTCGAAGCCGGCCGCTACATCGTGTCCGCCACGCTGCCCTCCGGCGTCCTGCTCTCCAAGGACGCCGAGGCGCGGGAAGCCACCGACACACCGGTGACGCTGTGCACGCCACCGTCGCCGTACGAGTCGCACTCCTGGCAGTACCTGATGGGCAACATCGAGTCCTACGGGGCCTATCACGACGGCGCGGAGACGCCGGTGCCCCGTTCCCGTGGGTCGAGCTCCGGGGTCCGGGAGTGGTCCTCGGTCGTCGAACCCGGCCATGCCGCATGGGTCGGCGACCCCAAGGTGGCGAGCTGGCAGTTCGCGTCCCTGCTCAAGCTCGCCGAGGAGCCCGCGCGGGGACCGGTGGTGCTGGAGATCGCCCACTCGGTGCCCCGCTCGGTCCCCAGTCTCCATCTGGGAGACGCGGCCGCGCGGCTCTACCGATTCGGCCCGCACGGTCCGGTCGACGAGCACGGCGAGCCCCGGCTCGGTGGGCCCGCACGCGGCGGGCCAACGGGCCCACGGCAGTTCCTGGTCGTCTCGCTGGCCGGCAGCGAATACGTCGTCACCCTCCCGGCACCCTGGGGGTCCGCGCAGATCGAGGTCCTCGTCAACGAGCGCCAGAGCCCGACCGGCAGCGCCGTCTCGGTGACCGTGCGCGACAGCCGGGTGGGACCAGCTCTGGGCTACATGGTCCGAGGCGCCTTCGACTCGGCGGCGACCCTCGTCAAGGACGCGGAGAGCATGCTCTACGGCGAGATGACGAACCCGCTCGCGGCGGTGGCCGGCGCCTATGTCCTGGTCGGCAGCGAGCTGGCCGAGCGGCCGCGTCGCTGGGACCCGTGGCTCTCCCGGCTGCGGCACGAGTTCGACTGGATGAGCGACGGATCCCTGCTGTGGGCCATGCGCCATCTGCGCCGGGCGCACACCGAAGAGGAGCGGCAGGCGGCACGCGACGCGCTCGTCGAGGCGTTCGACCGCGGAGTGCCGGTCTTCACCCTGGGCCTGAGCCGCCTCATCCACGGGCTCTCCGAGTTCCCCGACGACCCGGAGTGCGTGGACCGGCTCGATCAGGCCCGCCGCCTGTCGTGGCGCGTCGACACGCGCGAGCCGTTCGTGATCGTCGCGCTCTACAGAACGTCGCCATGACCGCCGGCACGGAAGGCGGCCAGACCGATCGGCGCAGAGGGTCGCACAAGGCCGCCCTGACAGCACGGCGCCGGAGATCGCCATGACCAGTCCGCCTGGGAGGCCGCAATGATCAGGTTCACCATGATGCCCGGCGAGGACGGCGACTGCCTGCTCCTGGAGTACGGCGACGACACCTTCGTACGCCGGATCCTCGTCGACGGGGGCCGCTCGGGCACGTATCCGCTCATCAAGCCGACGCTGGCCGGGCTCGACGGCCTGGTCGACCTCCTCGTCGTCACCCATGTCGACCAGGACCACATCCTCGGCGTACTCGCGCTGATGGACGACCCCGATCGGTCGGTGGAGTTCGGGGACGTCTGGTTCAACGGCTTCGACCAACTCCTCGACGCCGAGGGGTTCGGTGCGGTGGACGGCGAGAAGCTCACGAGTGCTCTGCTGGCGCAGAAGGTGCCGTGGAACGACGCGTTCGGCGGGCGCAGCGTCGAAGTCGGACGGGATCTCGCCTGGTTCGACGACGGTTCCACGATGGGCGTGCTCTCGCCCGACCGGGGGCAACTGGAGCGGCTGGCCCCTGTCTGGAGCGCGGAGTGTGCCAAGAACGGCCTGATTCCGGGCCGGGACCCCGACGAACTCCCTCCGGTGCCGGGATTCGAGCACTTCGGTGCCCCGAACGTGGAGCAGCTCGCCGCGTCGCCCTTCAAGCCGGACACCTCGAAGACGAACCTCACCAGCATCGGGCTGCTCTTCGAGTTCGAGGACAAGCGCGTCGTCCTCACCGGCGACGCCGACGACCGCAGGCTCGTGGAGTCGATACGGCCCCGGGCCGAGGAGGAAGGAGGCCGCTTCCACGTCGATGTCCTCAAGGTCGCCCACCACGGCAGTGATCACAACCTCTCGAACGAGCTGCTCGGCCTGATCGACTGCGACCGCTATCTGATATCCACGAGCGGCGCCCGGCACGACCATCCCCACGAGATCGCCGTCGCCCGCATCCTCAAACACGGGGGCGACGAGAAGGAGATCGTCTTCAACTACCGTGACCGCGCGGCGACGTGGGACGTCAGCGCTCTCAAGAACCGCTTCGGCTACACCGTCATGGCGCCGGAGCGGGACGCCGAGGACGGGTTCGTCAGCTTCGAACTATGAGTTCCGACGACCTCGTGGCTCAAGGCGCATGCCTGGCAGGATGACCAGCGTGACCAGGGGAGCGGCATGACCACGGAATTCACGACGGACATCACGGGCGCAGTCGTCGACAGCCTCGAGGACACGGCCGATCCGCGGCTGCGCGAGCTGCTGAGCTCACTCACCCGCCACCTCCACGACTTCGTACGCGAGACGGAGCCGACGATGCGGGAGTGGGAGCGCGCCATCGGCTTCCTCACGGTGACCGGGCAGATGTGCACCGACACCCGTCAGGAGTTCATCCTGTTGTCGGACGTCCTGGGCATCTCGATGCTCGTGGAGACCCTGGGCGGCCACCGTGCTCCCGGCGCCACCGAGTCGACCGTCCTCGGCCCCTTCCACATGACCGAGTCGCCGGTACGTGAACTCGGCGCCGACATCGACCTGGTGGGCAGCGGCGAGCCGTGCGTGGTCAGCGGCCGGGTGCTGTCCCGGGACGGCACCCCGCTGCCCGGCGCGGTCCTCGATGTGTGGCAGGCCGACGCCGAGGGTTACTACGACGTACAGCGGCCGGACGTCCAGCCACCCGGCAACGGACGCGGGCTTTTCACGGCGGACGCCGAGGGCCGCTTCTGGTTCCGCACCTGCGTGCCCAGCCCGTACCCGATCCCCACGGACGGACCGGTCGGTGACCTCCTGCGGGCCACCGGTCGCCACCCCTACCGCCCCGCCCACATCCACTTCATCGCGTCGGCGGAGGGCCATGTCCCCGTGACCACCCACATCTTTGTGGCGGGCAGCCCCTACCTCGACTCCGACGCGGTGTTCGCCGTGAAGGAGAGCCTCGTCCACGACTTCGCCGAGACCGACGACCCCTCCCTGGCGCGGGAGTTCGGCATTCCCAGCCCCTTCCGGCACGCACGCTTCGACCTCGTACTGGAGTCCCGATGAGCACCCCGCTCGACTTCTCGTACGAGACCAGGCCCGCGCGAGTCGTCTTCCGCCCCGGCGCCTCGGTGTCCGCGACGCCCGGCGAAGCCGCGCGGCTCGGTCTGCACAGGGTCCTGGTGGTCTGCGGCAGCCGGGGCGAGGCCACCGCGCGGGCGGTCGCGGACGCGCTCGGGGACGCGTGCGCGGGACTGCACGCCGAGGCCCGTATGCATGTGCCCGTGGAGGTCGCCGACCGGGCCGTCGAGGTGGCGCGCGAGCTGCGCGCCGACGGATGCGTAGCGGTCGGCGGCGGCTCCGCGATCGGCCTCGGCAAGGCGATCGCGCTGCGCACCGGCCTGCCGCTGATCGCCGTTCCGTCCACCTACTCCGGCTCCGAGATGACCCCCGTCTGGGGCCTCACCGAGCAGGGCGCCAAGCGCACCGGGCGCGACCTGGCCGTCCAGCCCCGCAGCGTCGTCTACGACCCCGAGCTCACCCTCGCGCTTCCGGTCCCGCTCTCCGTCACCAGCGGCATCAACGCCGTCGCGCACGCGGCCGAGGCCCTCTACGCGCCCGATGCCTCGCCCCTCGTCTCCCTCATGGCCGAGGAAGGTGTACGGGCGATGACCGCGGCCCTGCCTCAGGTGGCCGCCGCCCCCGGCGACCTCGACGCCCGCAGCCGCGCCCTGTACGGCGCCTGGCTGTGCGGTGCCTGCCTGGGCGCCACCACCATGGGCCTGCACCACAAGCTCTGCCATGTCCTCGGTGGCACCTTCGGCCTGCCGCACGCGGAGACCCACACGGTGGTCCTCCCGTACGTCCTCGCCTACAACGCGTCCGCCGCGCCCCAGGCGATCACCGCTCTGTCACGCGCCCTGAACACCGACGACGTCCCCCGCGCCCTGCGTGAGCTGGCGGGAAGCCTCGGCGCTCCCCGCACGCTCGCCGAACTCGGCCTGAAGGAACCCGACCTGCCGGTCGCGGCCGCGCTCACTGCCAAGGAGTCGTACCCCAACCCCCGCGAGGTCACGGCGAACGGCGTACTGGGTCTGCTGACAGCCGCGTACGAGGGGTGGGAGCCCCGGAGGGACGCCGCCTAGGTCCCGGGTTCCCGGACAGCCCCGGAGGCACAGGTGGAGTACGGGACTCCGGGAACCGGTTTCCGGTGAACGCGCTGGTTACTGCTCGGCCGGGTCAGGGAGGTTCAGGAGCTCTTCGGTGCGTTCCTTGGTTCGCCTGAGTGCTCCCATTTCGAGGGCCGCGGTCAGCCAGGCGATGCCGAACGCCCAGACGGCCAGCGTTTCGCAGATGTATACGGACGTGAAGGTCCAGTGAGTACCCCACTTGGTCAATTGCGCGATTCCGGCGACGGCCGTGAAGACGACGATGGACGCACCGGCGATCAGATAGAGGCGATTCACGTATCGCCTGTCCGTCGGTGCCGGGTCCCAGAAGGACAGGATGCAGAACGTCGCCAGCATGAGGAGCAGAAGCGCCGCGCACACGAGATGAATGATGCCGATCGCGTCCTGTCGTGGGGTGGGATGGTCTGGTGACGTCGGCAGGAAGGCGACGGCGAGGGCGAAAACTCCGGCCGCCGAACTGAAGTAGTCCTCACGCTTGTTGTAGCGATAGCAGATGAGGAAGACGCCCAGCGCGCAGAGGCTCCCGACGAAGACATTCCGTGTGCCGGTGTAGTACGAGCCGCTGATGGACCCGGGCATGATCAGGGTCTTGGACCCCCACGCACGGAGGATCTCGTTGCCCAACGGCACTGCCGGCGGCAGCATGATGCCGATGGCTCCGACCCCGAGGCGCAGACGGCCAATGGTTCTGTCGTCCTGAGTGCGCTCGGGATCACGCTGATGCCGTGAGGAGTTCTCCGCGATCCAGTCGAGGACTCCGGGGCCCTTCGGGTCTTCGCTCATGAGGCCGAACCTCCGCCTGTAGCAGCCTGGAAGCCTGGGCATGCTCGTCAACCCGCGGCACACCGATGGGCCATCAGTTGTGTTGTTTCCCGGGGGAGTTGGAGAAGAACCTCGAATCGCTCCTCACTCGTGCGCGTGGCGCACATCACGCTCGGACTGTGCGGGAATGTGGAGCGAGGTTTCACAGGTTCATGACAGGCTCACTCCCGGTTACCCGCTGGTAATCCCTTGCCACCCCCACCCCCCTCAGGACTGACCTTGCGTATCCGCAAGCGGCCCTTGCGCGCCGTCATGCCCGCGCTCGCCGCATCCGCCCTCTTCCTCGCCGCCGGTTGTTCCGCGGGGCCCGAGGCGCACTCTTCCTCCACCGCCACTCGGGCTCAGGACGCCGAAGCCACCTCCGGCACCACCGACGCCGGCCAACCGCTCGCCGTCGCCGCCGCCCCCGAGGCGGCAGCCACCTCGACCGCCGTCGCACGGCCGGGCGCGGCGGGCGGCAAGGCACGGAAGACCGCGCTGAAGGTGAAGTCGTACGACAGCCATACCCGACGTGCCGTCATATCACCTACCAGCAAAGGGACTTCCGGAGAGACGAGGACCGCGGCACCGTCCCCCGGGAACACCGCGAAGCCGCACGGCACCGCGGTGGGCGACGTCATCGCCAGCGCCCCCGCGCCCGGCGCCCCGGACGGACTCCTCGCCAAGGTCACCAAGGTGATCGGCGAGAGTGGCGACGGCACCGAGGTCCAGACGGCGCCGACGACCCTGGACACGCTGCTCGGTGACGACGACGCGAAGGGCTCCGTCCCCGTCGATCCCGCCTCCTTCGACGTCGAGCGGCTGCTGCCCGACGTGAAGGTCTCCTGGGCGAAGACGGGAGACATCCACTCCGGACCCGAGGGTACGAAGGTCCCGCTCGGGAGCCTGCGGGTCGATGTCGGGGCGAAGGTCGGCACGGCGGCGGGAGCACCGGCCTCGGCGACGGCGTCCGTCTCCGGCTTCGTCCAGGTCGCGCCCGAGGTCGACTTCTCCTACGGCGGCGACTCGGCCGGCTCCGGACCGGGGGCGGCGTACCTCGGCGTGTCCGGCGACTGGACCTCGCGGTGGGCGGTCAAGGGGCGTGCGGCGGCCTCGGCCCAGCCTGTGCGGGTGCCGTTCGCGAAGCTGCACGCCGACCCCGTGCTTCAGGTCGGCCCGATTCCCGTTGTGGTGAACCTCGATCTGACCTGCTACTTCCAGATCAGTGCCGACGGAAGCGTGACCGTCGACATCGAGCAGGACCTCAAGGGTGACTTCAAGGCCGGTGGCACCTTCGGCCCGGCCAAGGGCTGGACGCCGGTCAACGAGTCGCACATGACGAGCTCCCCGGTGCGCACCGCCGTCACCGCGGCCGGGGGCGTGAAGGCGTCCCTCGGTGCGGAGGCCACCGTCGGTCTGTACGGCACCGTCGGCGTCACCGCGGACCTGGCCCCGTATCTCCGCGGTGAGGCGGCGGGCTCGCTCGACGCCACGTCCACGACCGGTGCCACGGCGAAGACCGGTGCGGGAGCGTCAGGTGCCTGGGCCGTCTACGGCGGCGTCGACCTGACCGGCACCCTGCGCATTCAGCTGTCCATCTTCGGTACACCCGTTCTCCAACACAGCATCCCGCTGGGCACGTTGCACCGCGAGTGGAAGCTCGCCGACGGCAAGGTGTAGCCGCCCGAGCGGGCGCGCCCCGTCGCGTCACCCTTCCGGGCCCAGTGGCAACCAGCCCTCCGGGCCCGGAAGTTGGGCGGCGAGCGTGCCCTCGACGCCCAACGGGCAACCCCGTTCCGCCAATTGGTTGATCCTTCATCGCTCTGACACCTCCAGACGCTGGTGTTCTCGACAACGGCCGGGAAAGCTGAGCTGGGCATGCCAACACGACCGCCTGGTCTGCCCTGCCCCCACGCCGCGGTCGATCAGGAGGACGCAGTGAAGAAAAGCTCGCGGATCCGCAGGGTCTCGCTCATCCTCGGGGGCGCCGTCGCGCTCGTCGTCGCCTTCCCCGGCAGCGCTCTCGCCGACCCGCCGAAGGCCTTGCCCGCGAACGCGGACGGGCTGGAGCAGACGTTCCAGCCCGCCTACGACTACGACACGGACGGCTGCTACCCCACTCCCGCCATCGGCCCCGACGGCACCGTCAACGGCGGCCTCAAGCCGTCCGGCGCTCTCAACGGCCAGTGCCACGACTCCTGGGACCTGGACAACACCAACGGCTACTCGCGCGAGAAGTGCAACAACGGCTGGTGCGCCATCATGTACGGCCTCTACTTCGAGAAGGACCAGGCCGTCGCCGGCAGTGGCCTGGGCGGACACCGGAACGACTGGGAACACGTCGTGGTGTGGGTGCAGGACAACGAGGCCAAGTACGTGTCCACTTCGGCCCACGGCAACTTCAACATCTACGGCCGTGACCAGATCCGCTGGGACGGCACGCACCCCAAGGTCGTCTACCACAAGGACGGCATCAGCACGCACTGCTTCCGCCCGGCCAACTCCAACGACGAACCCCCGGAGAACCACTACCACACGTGGCAGTTCCCCACCCTGGTCGGCTGGAACGGCTACCCGGCGGGGCTGCGCGACAAGCTGAGCGCGTACGACTTCGGCAGCGCCGTCTTCGGCCTCAAGGACGGCAACTTCAACTACCACCTGGAGAAGGCCAAGCCGGCCGGTATCTCCTTCGACCCCAACGCCTGATCGGTGCGGCCGGGGGTGGGTGGCCCGTGAGTCTCACCCACCCCGGGTCGACCCGTGAGTCCCCACCCGGGGTGGGTCGACCCGTAAGTGCCTCGCCCGCCCTGCCTGCCGGGCGAACCGCCGTTCCTGGTGGCGCGGCAGCCTGCCCTCCTGCCAGGGCGCGACACGGCGGCCCCGAGGAACGGCGTCGCTCGTACACGCGGACGATGACTGCCCGTGCACGGCCATCCATCTGCGTGAGGTAGGGTTTACCTGCACGATCACGCGGGTCACCGCGGTTCGGACGCATCGGGACGTGGCGCAGCTTGGTAGCGCACTTGACTGGGGGTCAAGGGGTCGCAGGTTCAAATCCTGTCGTCCCGACGGTGCGAAGGGTCTTCGCAGGCGAGAGCCTGTGAGGGCCCTTTTTCTGTGTGGGTGTTTCCGGCTTCGGGTTGAGCATGCCGCTCATTGGCTCCTGTCCTCCGAGGCCGGCGATGACGAGTGGCCGGTCCTCGGCAGTGCGCTCCAGCCAGACCCATGAGCCGGGCGGAAACCCGCTGCTACGAGGCGAGTTCCTTGCGGATTCGGTCGAGCATGAACGCCGAGGACTCTCGGGCCCGCTCCTCCCAGGCGAAGACGCAGGCGGTGGCGACGCCGTCGAAGTCCATCTCGCGCAGGGTGCCGAAGAAGGCGTCCCAGTCGACCTCGCCCTGGCCGATGTCCAGGTGCTGGTGGATACGGGCCGGGGTGCCGGGCGGGTTGAGGATGTACCGCAGGCCGCTGGAACCCTTGTGGTTGAAGGAGTCCGCGATGTGCACGTGCCGGAGCTTGTCGCCCGCGTAGCGCATCATGGCCGCGATGTCCGCACCGACCTCCGAGGGCCCGGAGAGGTGGAAGCTGTGCGGGGCGCAGTAGAGGTAGTTCACCCAGGTTTTGTTGATGGCGCGGACGAGGTCGACCGCGGGGGTGTTCTCCTCGCAGAAGTCGTCCGGGTGGGCCTCCAGATTGAGCGCGATGCCCTCGCGCTCGAACAGCGGCAGCAGTTCCTCGAGCGAGCGCCAGAAGGCGGCCTCGCTCTCGGCGGCGTGCTCGGGGCGTCCGTTGAACTCCGAGTTCATCAGCGGGCATTCGAGGTCGGCGGTGATCTCGATCATGCGCTTCCAGTAGCGGACGGCGGCCTGCCGCTCGGTCTCGTCGGGCGAGGACCACTTGTACAGCGGGAGCACGGAGGACAGCCGGACGCCATGTGTGCGCAGGGACTTCTTCAGCTCGCCGATGCGCTCGTCGTCCGCCCGCGGGTGGAGGAAGAAGGGCATGAAGTCGTCGCGGGGCGACAACTCGATGTATTCGTAGCCGAGTTCGGAGACCGTGCGCACCATGTCGTCGATCGGCAGGGCGCGGAACATGTACGGGTCGAGGGCGATCTTCATGCGGTGCCTCCGTAGCAGGCCGGTCGGGGCTTCATGTCGACGGTGACGACGGTGCCGTCGGACTCCAGGGAGCGGACGGCGGCGTCGGTGATGACGGTGGCGGCGTATCCGTCCCAGGCGGACGGGCCGGTGGGCCCGGTGCCGGAGGCGATGGCGTTGATCCACTCGCGGAACTCGGTGTCGAAGGCGTCCACGAAACGGCCCTTCCAGTCCTGGAGTACGGCGGTGCCGTGCCGCCCGGCGGTGCGGACGCCGACGGCGGCCGGGTCGGGCAGCCGGACGAGGCCCTCCTCGCCCACGGTCTCGCACTGGATGTCGTAGCCGTACTGGCAGTTGACGAAGACCTCGAGGTCGATACGGACGCCGTTCGCGGTCTCGAAGTACATGATCTGAGGGTCCTTGAGGTGCTCGAACCGCTTGCTGGTCGCGCACGGTGTGATCACCTGGGCCGTGACGATCTCGTCGTCGAGCAGCCAGCGCAGGACGTCGATCTCGTGCACGGCCGTGTCCTGGGCGGCCATGGCGGAGGTGTAGCCGTCCGGGACGGTGGGGTTGCGGTGGGCGCAGTGCACGATCAGCGGGGCTCCGAGGGAGCCGGAGGCGATGACCTCCTTCATCTGCCGGTAGCCGGCGTCGAAGCGGCGCATGAAGCCAACCTGGACGAGGCGGCGTCCGTGAGCGCGTTCGGCCTCGACGATGCGCAGGCAGTCCTCGGCGGTGGTGGCGAGGGGCTTCTCGCAGAACACGGGCTTGCCGGCCGCGACGGCGTTCAGGACGTGCTCGGCGTGGGTGGGACCCCAGGAGGTGACGAGGACGGCGTCCACGTCGGGGGAGTTGATCAGGTCGGCGCCGGTCGGCAGGGCGGTGGCGCCGACGCGGGCTGCCACCTCCGCCGCACGGGCCGCGTCGATGTCGGTCACCGCGGTGACGGCGGCCCCGGTGACGACCTCGGTGAGTCGTCGTATGTGGTCCTGGCCGATCATTCCGGCGCCGATGACACCTACACGTACGGTCATGGTCGATTCCTTGAGAGAGCTGATCAGGAGAAACGCGCCCGGAGTTCGGCTTCGAGGGTTTCGAGGGTGCGGCCCTTGGTCTCGGGGACGTAGAGCTTGACGAAGGTGAGGGAGAAGATCCCCGCCACCACGAAGAGGAAGAAGGTGTTGGAGATCCCGATCCCGGAAACCAGGGACGGGAAGACCAGGCCGATCACAAAGTTGGTCAGCCACAGCACGACGGCCGCGACGCCCATGCCGAAGCCGCGCATCCGCATCGGGAAGATCTCCGAGAGCATCAGCCAGGTCACCGGCGAGATCGCGCCCTGCTGGAAGGCGAGGAAACTGATGGTCATGGCGAGTACCGCGTAGGCCCGGGCGTCACCCGAGGGCAGGGCCAGGGAGAAGACGCCGATCAGCAACAGGGCTACGGTAGTGCCGATCTGACCGGTCATCAGCATCGGGCGGCGGCTGACGCGGCCGAGCAGCCAGATGCCGACGAAGGTGGCCAGTACCGAGATCACGCCGTTGGCGATGTTCGCGGTGAGGGCGCTGTCGGCGGCGAAGCCGGCGTCGGTGAGGATCTGGGTGCCGTAGTACATGATCGTGTTGACGCCGGTGATCTGCTGCACGATGGCGATGCCGAAGCCGACGACCATCAGTTTGCGCACCCAGGGCGTGGCCCGCATGTCCCTCCAGCCGCCGAGCTTCTCCTGCTCGTCCTTGACGGCGAGCGCGCTCACCTCGCTGAGTTCGGCCTGCGCGCGGGCCTCGGACCTGACCTGCTTGAGCACCTCGAAGGCTTCGCCGAAGCGGCTCTGAGAGGCCAGCCAGCGCGGGCTCTCCGGCATCACCAGCATGCCGAACCACAGTACGACGGCCGGAATCGTCGCGATCACCAGCATGTAGCGCCAGACGCCGCCGGACTCGGCGCCCACGTCGGCGATGATCGCGTTGGAGGTGAAGGCCAGCAACTGCCCGCTGACGATCATGAGTTCGTTACGAGTGACCAGCGCGCCGCGCCGTTCTGGGGGCGAGATCTCCGCGAGGTACACCGGCACCGTCACCGATGCACCGCCGACCGCGAGGCCGAGCACGAACCGCGCCACCACCATCACCGCGGTGGTGGGTGCGAGCGTGCAGCCGACCGCGCCGATGAAGAACAGCACGGCCAGCAGGAGGATGTTGCGTCGCCTTCCACGCGCATCGGAGATCCGGCCGCCGGTGACCGCGCCGAGCGCGGCCCCCAGCAGGAGCGAGCTGGTGACCATGCCTTCCGTGACCGGGGTCAGGCCGAGGTCGTCGGTCATGTACGGCAGGGCGCCGTTGATGACACCGGTGTCGTAGCCGAAGAGGAGTCCGCCGAAGGTGGCGATGACGGTGATGCGCCGCAGCCGCCGCGACACCGCCGGGGGAGCGTCGTCGATGAGCGTGGAAGCGGTGGTGCGTGCCCGTACCGCGTCGTCCCTGACGTCCATGGCCGCCTCCTACCGGTTGTGGTTCGGGCGTCGGGTTCCGGTCAGGCCGCAGCCGGCCAGGTGCTCACGCGTGCGTACGGCGATGGGGAGCGGCACGTCGGGAGGGCACGGGTACAGGTCTTGCTCGACGATCACGAACAACTCGGCGTCCAGCTTGGCGAGTTCGGACACCACGGCGGCCGGGTTCGGCACGCCCGCGGGTGGGGAGACGCACACCCCGCGCTTGACTGCCTCACCGAACGACAGGTTCTCGGCGGCGACTTGGGCGAGCACGGAGGGGTCCATCTGCTTGATGTGGACGTAGCCGACGCGCTCGCCGAAGCGGCGGATCAGGTCGACGTTGTCGCCGCCGCCGTACGCCACATGCCCGGTGTCCAGGCAGAGGTTGGTGTAGCGGCTGTCGGACTCGTTGAGCAGCCGCTCGATCTCCGGCTGGGTCTGGAGGTGGCTGTCGGCGTGCGGATGGATCACCAGACGCACGTCGTACTCGTCGAGGAGCAGCTTGCCGAGCCGGTCGGCTGCCCGGCCGAAGCCCGCCCACTGCTCGGCGGTCAGCTCGGGCGACTCGGTGAAGGCGCCGGTCTTCTCGTCCCGGTACATGGGCGGTATGAGGACGAGGTGATGGGCGCCTGTGGCGGCGGTCAGCTCGGCCACCTGCCGGACGTGGGCGAGCATCTCGTCCCAGGCCTCGGGGCGGTGCAGGGCGCCGAAGGCGGTGCCGCCGGAGACCTGGAGCCCACGAGACCCCAGCTCCTCCTTGAGCCGCTGCGGGTCGGTGGGGAGATAGCCGTACGGGCCGAGTTCGAGCCACTGGTAGCCGGCCGCGACCAGCTCATCGAGGAAGCGGGTGTGCGGGACCTGGTGCTCGTCCTCGGGGAACCAGACGCCCCAGGAATCGGGGGCGGAGCCCAGGCAGAGGTTGCCCGCGGTGGTGCGGAGTGAGGATGGCGCCGTTGCCATGGCGTGTCCTTGGGGGAGAGGGGACAGGGGCGAAGTGGCTTTCATGCGGCGTGCGGCGACCGCAAGGGCGCCGGGGGCGTCGACCCGGACGGCCAGGGTCCGGCTCACGATGTCGGACGGCACGTCGTCACACCTCTCGCTGGAAGTCGTCGGGGTGGGCGGCCATGAGCCTCGCGGTCACTTCGGCCTCCGTCGGCATCGCGTCGGAGCGCGCCGCCGGGGAGCCGTCACGGAAGACTCGCTGTCGCGCACTACTAGCGCGCTCTAGTAGGAGTACGATGACCCCTGTCCAAATGTCATGTCAATAGCTTGTTGCCGGGAGATTTCGCGACCGCCCGCTAAGGTGGCCGCCGTTGGAGGGTGGGTTCACAGGTGGACGGATCGGGCAGGCAGCGGCCCACGATGGCGGACGTCGCCGAGAAGGCGGGCGTCTCCCGGGCGCTTGTCTCGATCGTGTTCCGCAACCAGCCGGGGGCCAGCGAGGAGACCCGGCGGCGGGTGCTGAGGGTCGCCGACGAGATCGGCTACCGCCCGGACAGCGCGGCTCGGCTGCTCGCGCGCGGCCGCAGTCGCACGCTCGGCGTGATGTTCACCGTGCACCAGACCTTCCACACGGACCTCATCGAAGGGATCTACCCCGAGGCCGAGCGGCTCGGCTACGACGTGCTGCTGTCCGCGGCGTCCCAGGGGCGCAGCGAGGCCAAGGCCGTCGAGGCGCTCCTCGGGCACCGCTGCGAGGCGCTGATCCTGCTCGGCCCCGACGCGGAGCCCGCGTACCTCGACGAGCTCGGACAGCGGACGGTCACCGTCTCGGTCGGCCGCCGCGTGCCGCGAGCCCGCGTGGACTTCGTGCACAGCGCCGAGGGCAAGGGTGTACGGCAGGCGATGGACTACCTGGTGGAGCTGGGCCACCGGCGGATCGTGCACATCGACGGCGGCCGGGGCCCCGGCTCGGCCGACCGCAGGCGCTCCTACCGGGCTGCGATGCGCCGACACGGCCTGGACGCCGAGGTGCGGGTCATTCCCGGCGAGCACGCGGAGCAGTCGGGCATCGAGACCGGCCGGCTGCTGCTGGCGGAGCGCGATCGGGGCCGGCCGCTGCCGACGGCGGTCCTCGCGGGCAACGACCGTTGCGCCATGGGCGTGTTGATAGCCATGACGAGGGCGGGAGTCGAGGTGCCGCGCGATCTGTCCGTCGTCGGCTACGACGACAGCCATCTCTCCCATCTGATGCCGATCGGCCTCACCACCGTCCGCCAGGACGCGGGGCTCATGGCGGAGCATGCGGTGCGGTTCGCCGTGGAGCGGTTGGAGAACCCGGGACTTGAGCCCAGGGAAGCCGTGTTGGACCCGAAGCTGGTGGTGCGGGGGACGAGCGGGCCGCCCCCGGTGGGGGCGGCCTGAGCGAGGGCGGTCCTCGCCGTCAGCGGGTGCCGTTGGCGGCGAACTTGGCGACGGTGTCGACGTTGTCCTTGGTGACGAACGCCGGGCCGGTGAGCACCGGGGCGCTACCGCCGCCGCTGAAGTTCCCGTTGGTCCTGTACAGCCACAGGGCGTCGACGGCGAGGTAGCCCTGGAGGTAGGGCTGCTGGTCGACCGCGAACTCCACCGACCCGTCCTGGACGGCGTTCACGAGGTCCTTGCTGAGGTCGAAGGTGGCGACCTTGGCCTTGCTGCTCGCGTCCTTCACCGACTGCACCGCGGTCAGGGCGAACGGCGCGCCTAGGGTGACCACCTGGTCGATGGTGGAGTCCTGCTGGAGCTTGGCGGTCAGTGTCGACTTCACGGAGGGCATGTCGGTGCCGTTGACGTAGAGCGTGTCCGTCTTGCCGTTGAAGCCCTTCTTCAGGCCCGCGCAGCGGGCCTGAAGCGCGACCTGGCCCTGCTCTTGGACGACGCAGAGAGCGTGCTTGGCGCCGAGATCGTTGAGCCGGCGGCCGAAGGCCTGGCCGGCGATGTTCTCGTCCTGGCCGAAGTACTCGAGCATCCCGAGCCGCTTCCAGTCGTCCAGGCCGGAGTTGAAGCCGACGACCGGGATGCCGGCTGCCTTGGCCTTGGCCGCCACCGCCTTCATGGCGTCGGGCTTGGCCGCGGTGAGCGCGATGCCGTCGACCTTCTGGTCGATGGCGTTCTGCACGAGGTTGGCCTGGTTGCCGGCGTTGGGGTCGCTGGAGTAGACGAGCTTGACGTTGTCCTTGGCGGCGGCGGCCTGGGCGCCCTTGCGGATCAGGTCCCAGAAGGTGTCGCCGGGGGCGGCGTGGGTGATGAGGGCCACGGTCATCCGGGGCGTGCTCGCCTTGCCGGCCGAGGCATTCGTGCCGCCTTCCTCGGACTTCTTGCCGCCGGAGCTGCTGGAGCAGCCGGCGGCGAACAGGGTGCCCACCAGGACGGTGGCGGCCACTCTGACGGCTCGGTGGTGAATGTGCATGTCCCTTGCACCTCGCTGTGCTCGTCGGGGTTCGTGTCAGGGGGAGGGGGCGGTCGGATGCAGGGGATCGCACCGTTGCCGCCGATGTCGTGGCTCCGGCGGTGTACCGGGATGCCGCACCGCGTCGTCACCGTGGCGTGAGGCCCCTGGCGACGGAGGGTGAAGGCGTGCTGGTTCCGGCGAGGCGGGCCGGCGGCCGACCGGTGCCCTGCGCGGATGGACGGAGCTCCGTGAAGGCGGTCATGGGTGCCGACCGCTTGGCGGGTTCCTCTTCTAGAGCGCTTTATTAGCGCGCTCTAGTAGCACGTACTATGCGGCCGCCCTCAAGGGATGTCAATCGGTTTGTCAGGACGTTCCAACAAAGTTCGGGGTGGTCGGCCCGTCGGCCGATCGGGCACGGCTCCGGGTCGTCGAACGGCGGCTGCTCGGCCGGGTCGGGTGCCTCTGCCTCCGGCGCGGGACGGAGATCCGGCCCCCTTCTCCGGAGCGCGCTGATGCCACTTCTTGCCCTGGCCGCCAGGGTCAGGAGCCCGCTCCCGCCCTCCTGCTCATGTCTGGGCCGGGCTCGGCGGGCGTCGGCCTGCGGAGGCCGCTGATGGACGTCAACGGTTGGGATGCTGCACGATGACGCACAGACAGATGATCGGCAGCGCTCTGTACTGACAGCCCCGCCGTCCCCTGGATGGGGGTCCCCCCCGCTCGAGCCGAGCCGCGAGTGGGGAGGACCCGTCAACATCCGGCGGGGTGGCCTCTGGAAGGGAGTGGCCCGTTGTCCTCCTCCGCCTTCCGCACCGTTCCGGCCTGTGCCGATGTTGTGATCATCGGTGGCGGCGTGATGGGTGCGAGCGCCGCTTTCCACCTCGCCGAGGCCGGGGTGACGAACATCGTCGTCGTCGAGCGCGGCGACCTCGGCCGCGGCAGCTCGGGCAAGCCGATCGGCGGCGTGCGCGCCCAGTTCTCCGATCCGCTCAACATCGAACTCGGTAGCCGCAGCCTGCGCGCCTACCAGGAGTTCCCCCACCGGCCCGGCGCCGACATCAAGCTGGACACCGTCGGCTACCTCTTCCTGCTCGACAGCGAACGGCAGGCGAGCGACTTCGAGACCAGCGTCGGCGTCCAGAACAGCCTGGACGTGCCGAGCCGGATGATCAGCCCCTCCGAGGCCCGGCGTCTGTGTCCCTACATCGGCACCGACGGCCTCGTGGCCGCCGCGTACTCCCCGGCCGACGGGCATGCCCGCCCCGCACTGGTCGTGCAGGGTTATGCGCAGGCGGCGGCTCGGGCCGGCGTCACCATCGCCACGCACACCGCGGTCTCCGGCATCGACACGGCCGGGGACCGCGTCACCGGTGTGCACACCAGCCACGGCCGCATCGCGTGCGGCACCGTCATCTGCACGGCAGGAGCCTGGTCGGCACAGATCGGCGACATGGCCGGCGTCCACCTTCCCGTCCGGCCCGTGAAGCGGCAGCTGGCGTTCACGGAGCCGCTCACGCCCCCCGCGCCACGCATCCCGTTCACCATCGATTTCTCCTCGACCGCCTACTTCCACAACAGCGACGACGGGCTGCTGTTCGGGCTGGCCGACCCCGACCAGGAAGACGGTTTCGATGTCACCTGGACCCCGGAATGGCTGGAGCGGTTCCGCACCGTCGCTCGCCATCGTGCCCCCGCACTGGCTGACATGAAGACCGTCGGCGGATGGGCCGGCCTGTACGAGGTCACACCGGACCACAACGCGTTGATCGGCCGTTCCGGCGAGCTGCCCAACTTCCTGTACGCCGCCGGGTTTTCCGGCCACGGCTTCCTCCAGGCGCCCGCGGTCGGCGAAGTCGTGCGCGACCTGTACCTGGAGCGCGAGCCGTTCACCGACATCTCCCCGCTCAGCGCCGAACGGTTCCACCACGGCGCCGCGATCCGTCCCGAAGCCCACGTGGTGTGAACCCAGATCGAAAGGCCGGACCATGTCGACGATCAGTCAGTGGCAGTTGCGAACCGCGTTCGCGGCGCGGCTGTCGGAGATGTACGGACAGGAGGTTCCCGCCTACCGCACGCTCGTGGACGTCTCGCGCGAGGTCAACGAGGACGCCCTGCGCGATCAAGGAGCCGATGCCGAACGGCTGGGTCCATCAGCCGGGTGACCGCCGAGCGGCACGGAGCCATCCGCGTCGGCACACCTCAGGAACTGGAGCAGGTCGCCCGCGTCTTCGCGGCCTGAACTCGCCACCGACGGCCTGGCCTACTTCACCTACCGGCCCAGCCCCGGCCGGAAGCGCGACGGCAGCAGGCCGCCCACCACCATCAGCGAACTGGTACGGCAGGGCTGGGTGCGCGTCGAGCCCATCGTCTACGAGGACTTCCTGCCCCGCTCCGCCGCCGGCATCTTCCAGTCCAACCTGAGCGGCGAGGGCACCCGCCACAACGACCAGGAGGGCACCGCCTACGACGCCGCCTGGCTATCGGGCGCCATCGGCCGCGACGTACTGGATCCCTTCGCGCTCTACTGCTACTCGGAGGCCGGGCCGTCCATCACGAGCGACTGCTGCACCGACTCGGCATCCGACCGAGCGTGTGGTCCGACGTGCACTCACCCGCTCCGGGTGTCCTGTGGGGTGCCGTGAGGGCTTGCGCCATGCTCGCGCACCGCGATCCGGGCCAGCTTCGTCAGCATCATGCCGTTGCGGATCGCGACGAAGTAGTCGACGGGCAGTCCGTGCATCCGGGTGCCAGGGCCCCGGAGGGGGTGCCAGTCGAGGACGAAGAGAGTGTTCTCGCCCCAGGGGATCAGGGTCATGGCGATCCGGGCCGCGCCGAAGGGGTCCGCCTTCGCCTCAAGTTCCAGACGGCGCTGCGGATCGCAGATGCGGACCACGCAGGTGTCGTCCAGGGCCAGGGGGCCGACGCCGACTCGGACGCGCAGACGGGCGCCCACGTCTGGCCAGTGCGGGTCCGCGGCGAGAACCTGCTGGGTTCCCGTCACCCATTCCCCGTAGCGGTGACCGTCGGCCAGCAGGCTCCAGACCTCGGACGGCGAGCTCAGGATCAGACGGCGGTTCCGGGCCACGCCGACCACGCTCCTTCCGGACGAGCACGGTGTCAGGCACGGAACGCCTCGTGAGCTGCGCATCGTGCTCTTCGACACTAGCCACGCGGTACCCGTCGAGCATCCGCCTGCTCGTCCGATCGGATGAGGACGGCGACCGTACTCGCCACCCCGGTCAGCCGCGGGCCGCCTGGCCCGCGTCGCCGTGGACCTGCCGAGTGCCCGCTGATCACCCCGGCCTTCGACGGCCTGGTCGGGCTCGGTGTCGCCGCCGGATACAACCGGGCGATCCAGGAACGGTTTCGCGGAGTGTCCGGCCTCATTCCGAAGACACGATCTCGTGATTACTGTGTTCGGGCTCGGGGTCCTTTTCCTTGGGTAATTCGCGCATGGTTCGAAGTGGTGACAGGAAGTTTGGGAGGACGCTCAGCGTCATGCCGACTGCACCGATCCACAAGGTGACTGTTGCTCCAAAAACAGAGCCCGAGGCTCCACCCAAAAGCCCGCCCAGAGGAATGCCACCCCAGGACACGAATCGGGCTGTCGCACTCATCCGGCCCAGGAGTCGATCCGGTGTGAGGGCCTGTTGGAAGCTTGCCTGAGTCACAAAGCGGACCACTCCACCCAGTGAGAGAGCCGCGAGTCCGATCGCGGCCACATTCACGCTCCAACCCGGTCGCGCCAACGGCATCAGGACTGTCAGCGGGCAGGTGACAAGTGGCGCGAGCCAGATGACCGGGCCTTGTCCGACCCGCTTCGAGACCCTGGTTGCCGACAGCGCGCCCAGCAAGGCACCACAGCCCATTCCGGACAGAACGAGGCCGATACCGAAGGACTGGAGGCCTATCTCCCTCTCCAAGAAGACCAGCAACATGGTTTGGTACATGACCAGGAAGAGGTTGAATATCGCATCGCCCAGCATGATGGCGCGTAGGGCGGAATGCTTGAGAACGAACGTCAATCCCTCCTTGATCTCTCGACCCAGTTGAGGGCGCTCACTCGGCTCTGGCTTCTGTTCGCGTTTGCGGATACTGATCGCGAGCAGACCCGATGCAGCCATCCCGACCGAACTCGCCAAAAGCGTTGCAGGGGCGCCGACCAGACCGATCAGTGGCCCTGCTGCCGCCGGCCCGCTGATGCTGGTCACCGAGCGTATTGCCGAGAGCTTTGAGTTTCCTTCAACAAGGTTGCCGCGTCCCACCACGTGCGGCAGATAGCTGACGTACGCCACATCGAAGAAGACGGTCAGCACTCCGTGGACCAATGCGACTGCGTAAAGCCACCAGATCGTCAGAAGGTCCGCCCACCATGCCGTCGGTATGGTCAAGAGGACAAATGCCCGCACAAGATCGGTACTTATCATCACCGATCGCTTCCGCATGCGGTCCACCCACGCGCCCGCCGGTAGCCCGACCAGGAGCGAGCCCCCCGTGGTCATCGCGGTCAGTAGTCCGACCTGAAACTCGTCAGCATTCAATGCCACGATCGCGACCAGGGGCAACGCCAGAAAGATGATGCGATCGCCCAGCTGGCCGAGCGCGGTGGCGGCAAACAAACGCCCGAAGTCCGGATCGCGTGAGAGTCCGAGCCGGGAGGGTGCTGACACTCGAGTCACCTACTGTCGGTTGGAAGGTCGCTCTGTTGATGTCAACGGTTGCGGAATGTCGACCCCGAACTCGTAGACCACTTCCCGCCGCACGTCCGGAATGACGATGTCGGCGGTTTCCACCGGCCGTTCGTCGGTGTCGTAGATGGTCCGCTCGATCTGGAGCACGAGGTCACCGACGCTGATCCCCAGGAGGTTCGCCTGTGCCTGGGTGGCACGAGCCGGGCGCGGCAGCTCGACGACGGTCTCGATGACCACGCCGATCGAGCGCATGCGCTCGACCACCCCCTTTCCCGCCAGGGGTCCCATCTCGGGCAGCACG
Organism: Streptomyces albiflavescens; assembly: GCF_014645835.1. Lineage (GTDB taxonomy): Bacteria > Actinomycetota > Actinomycetes > Streptomycetales > Streptomycetaceae > Streptomyces > Streptomyces albiflavescens. The sequence continues at coordinate 351,206 of NZ_BMMM01000003.1, read as the reverse complement.
ATCGGCGTTCCATCCGTGATGGCCATCGGCTCCCAGGAGTCGGAAAGCTGGACGGGTTGCCCGTCGGCGAGGAACTCGTAGTGCGTGTTGACGCAGAGGTCTCCGGGGCTGATGGCGAGCCGCTCGGCGATTTCCTCACGGGCGGGGACGCGTGCCCGACTGTGCGAATCCCAGGCGTCGGCTTTGCCCCGTTCCCTCATACCGGCGCGGGAGGGAGAGCCACCCCGGCGTTCACGGTGCCGCGAGCGGATCAGCCGCAGGCGCTCGCGCGGCATGCGGACAAAGGTGCCCGAGCCGGCGCGCCCTTCGAGGAGACCGTCGATGATCAAACGGTCCATGGCCCTCTGCAGGACGTTGCGCCCGACCCCGTACTCCTCGGCGAGCCGCGCCCGGGACGGCAGGCGGTCCCCGATCTCCCACTCTCCCGCGAGAATCCGTGCGCGCAGCGCGTCGGCTACTGCAAGGTACGGCGCCTCTCGGGGCATGGGCGACTCTCCGGTTGTTCTGCTGTACGGCAGCCGCTGATTCCAGGCGGCGTTGGCAAGCTACTGCACCAGGTGAAAGCTGCTGGAGTAGAAATACGCTCGGCGCTCGTGCGCCCACAGAGGTTCGCGGCAGCGTGCCCGCGATCGCCCGCCGCGGCACCCGGCACGGAACCGGGCTGGGCACCTACCGCTGAATGCTCGAACGGACCTTCGCCTGGTTGCACGGCTTCCAGCTCCTGAGCATCCGATGGGAACGCCGAGCGGACATCCACGAAGCGTTACAAGCTGAGCACCTGTTCTCGAACGTCGTGGCGGGATCGATGAGTTTCCCTTGCCGCTGTCGTCCTCACTCCGACAAGGGGTGATGGTGGACGACGAGGAGGTACCCGCGATGGATGCACCGGCACGGCAGGAAGCCCGGGAGAGGTTGGACGTTCTGGTCGGAGAGTGGGTGGTGGAGGCAGACTTTCCCGGTCTGGCCGCGCCCGTCGCACGCAGCGTGTTCGAGTGGAGCCTGGACGGACAATTCCTGGTCCAGCGCAGCGAGGTCCCGATCGTCGAGGCCCCGGACAGCCTGGCGATCGTCGCGGTCGACCCGGAGACGGGCGAGTACACACAGCACTACTTCGACTCGCGGGGCGTCGTCCGGCTGTACGCGATGAGCTTCACCGACGGGGTGTGGCGGTTGCTGCGCGAGAAACCGGACTTTTCGCCACTGGCGTTCCGGCAGCGGTTCACCGGGCGGCTCAGCGACGACGGCAACACCATCCATGGCATCTGGGAGATCTCGCACGACGGATCGAGCACGTGGGACCAGGACTTCACCCTCACCTACCGCAGGAGCCGGTGAGATGAACCCCGGTGGATCATCCGGATCAGCTGCCGAAATCGCTCGCGGCATCGTCGACGCGAGCCTGTACATGGTGCTCGCCACGGCCGACCGAAGCGGACGCCCGTGGAGTTCTCCGGTCTACTTCGCTCACCTGGAGTGTCGCGAGTTCTTCTGGGTCTCCTCGCCGGAGGCCGCACATTCGCGCAACATCGCGCTGCGACCCCAGGTGGGCATCGTGGTCTTCGACTCGTCGGTACTGATCGGCACCGGACAAGGTGTGTACATGCCCGCCGTCGCCGCACCAGTGGACGACCCGGGGATGGCGCACGCCATCGCAGTCTTCTCCCGTCGCTCGGTCACACACGGCGGTCGGGTGTGGACAGCTGACGATGTGCGAGGCGTCTCCGGACTCCGCCTGTATCGTGCGGTGCCTGAAGGCCACTCGATCCTGGCCAAGGACGGCCGGCCGGATCACCGCATCCCGGTCGAGCTCACCTGACGCCGCCAGTACGGGCCGTCCGGGTCGGCCTACCCGGCTGTCACCCCGGGTTCGCGCGGCAGACCCAGCACTTTCTCCGCGAGGATGTTCCGCTGTCCCGTGCGACGCGTTGATCTGCGAACCCCTGCGTACCCCCGTCGGCGGCTACGGCGGCGTCTTCCGCGATGTGAGGGCGGCCGAACTCGCGCTTCGGCGGGGCGGACGTGCTCGACTGCCGTTCGCGAGGTGCGGCTGCCCGAGGGCCGGAGCGCGGCCACCCGCACCTTCCCGCCGCGCCTGGCGCAGATCATCGCCAGGCGACGGACCCGGCGCCGGCGCGCTCGGCACGGGGCGCCGGGAGTCCGCCGCTTCAGGGCCCGGCTCGGGTGGTCAGCCCCGGTCCAGGACCGCCATGAGGGCCTGTTCCAAGGCCGTTTTCGGGTCCGCCGACGGCCCTTCCGACCGCCACGCGACGAACCCGTCGGGGCGGACCAGCACCGCACCGTCCGCGGTGACGCCGTGGACCTCCGCCCAGTCCGTGTCGCTCGCGGGGGACAGCTCCGCGTCAGGCCCGCTGCCGATCCGGTACGAGTCGAGGGGCATGGCCAGCTGTTGCGCGACGCCCTTCGCCGCGGAGTGCCACCCACCGGCGCCGTCCGCGGAACTCAGGAGCACCATGGACCGCTCGTACAGGTCGAGGGTGGAGACCCGGGTGCCGGAGCGGTTCAGCCACATGTGGGGCGCCCTGCTCCCGGGCTCGCCGATCAGCCGCATGCCCTCCGGCACGAGGGGCATCGTCTGGTCGGCGCCCAGGACCGCGCCCCGCGGATAGCGGTAGCACAGCGCCACGTTGAGGACTCCGTTCTTCCCGCCGGGACCGCCGGGGCCGCCGCGGCCGCCAGGACCGCCGGGACCGCCGCGGCCGCCAGGCCCACCGACGCCGGGGCCGGGGGTGTACCCGGGGTGGCTGTGCTCGACCGAACGTGAGGAAGCGCGGGCGCTGGTCGCCTCCGCGACCGGCCGACGCTCGGCGTCGTAGGACCTCAGCAACCCGGGACCGGCCCAGCCGCCCAGCACGGCGGCCAGCTTCCAGGCGAGGTTGTGCCCGTCCTGGATACCGGTGTTGGAGCCGAACGCCCCGGTGGGGGACATCTCGTGGGCCGAGTCCCCGGCGAGGAACACCCTGCCGTCCGCGTACCGTTCGGCTACCCGCTCGGCGGCGTGCCAGGCAGCTCTGCCGGTGATCTCCACATCGAGATCCGGCACTCCCACGGCCCGCCGGATGTGCTCCACGCACCGCTCGTCGGTGAACTCCTCCAGGGCCTCGCCGTGTTCGGGGTGCCAGGGGGCGTGGAACACCCAGTGCTTCTTGTTGTCGACCGGCAGGAGCGCCCCGTCGGCCTCCGGATTGGTCAGGTAGCAGCAGATGAAGCGCCGGTCACCGACGACGTCCGCGAGGCCGCGGGAGGTGAACGTGAGGCTCACGTTGTGGAACAGGTCGCCCGGTCCGGTCTGCCCGATGCCGAGCCGCTCGCGGATGGGGCTGCGCGGACCGTCCGCGGCGACGAGATAGTCCGCGCGGATGGTGGTGTGCTCGCCGGTGTCGCGGCTCTTGACCTGTGCGGTCACCCCGTCGGCATCCTGATCGAACGACAACAGCTCCGTGGAGAAGCGCAGATCGCCGCCCAGCTCCCGCGCGCACTCCAGCAGCACCGGCTCGAGGTCGTTCTGGCTGCACAGACACCACGCGCTGGGGCTGAAGCGCGCGAGCCCGCCACCGGGGTCGATCTCCTTGAAGAGCCACTCGCCGGCATCGCCCACCAGGGTGGGCGTCTGCATGATGCCGTGGTTTTCCGCCAGGATCGAAGCGGCCTCCTGGATGCGCTGCTGAGCCCCCGCCACCCGGAACAACTCCATGGTGCGCACGTTGTTTCCACGTCCGCGCGGATGGATCGACGTACCCGAGTGACGCTCGACGAGGATGTGCGGCACGCCGAGACGTCCCAGGAACAGAGAGGTGGACAGGCCCACCAGAGAGCCGCCGACGATGAGGACGGGCGTGTGGTGACCGACCTCGCCGGCCTCTTCCGATCGGTTCATTGAATGCCTCCAGCGTCACCTGCGAGGTGAGTCAGGGATGGGATGCAGTTTCCATGCCCTGTGCTGACCGGTTCGCTCGCTCGGGGCACCCGGATGGCACGCGGTTCACTCGTCCGCACCGTGGGGCTCGCGCACTTGGGAGGTCCCGTCAACGATCGGCTCATGGCGACCCCGGCCTTTCGGGACACGGCGGTCGTTCCTGACCTTCCGTAATGAAGAGGAGAGGTGTGCCGGATGACCACCACGGGACGTATATCGCAGTCGGCGTTCGACGGTTCCAGACTGCGGGTGATCCTGCTGCTCGATCTGTACGAAGGAGCCCAGCAGCAGTTCCTCGACGCGTATGAGCACATGCGCAATCAGGTCGCGTCGGTTCCCGGTCACCTCAGTGACCAGCTCTGCCAGTCGATCGAGAACCCTTCGCAGTGGCTCATCACCAGCGAGTGGGAGAGCGCTCCGCCCTTCCTGGCCTGGGTGAACAGCGAAGAGCACGTTGAGACGGTCCGGCCGATGCACGACTGTGTCCGGGACACTCGGTCGATGCGCTACAGCATCCTCCGGGAGACCAGCCCGGCTCAGCCGCACACGTCGGAGTCGGCGAAGGCGAGCAGGCAGGTGGAGGCCCGCGTGGGTGACGGTGTGGCACGCCACGCTCTCACTTTCACCGTCAAGCCGGGCTCCGAGTCGAAGGTCGCCGAGATCCTGGCCGGGTACAGGTCACCCCAGGCCCAGGTGGACGACACCACGCGGCTTCGCCGTACTTCGCTGTTCATGCACGGCAACCGCGTCGTGCGGGCGGTGGAGGTGGAGGGCGACCTGCTCGCGGCGCTGCGCCACGTCGCGCGTCAGCCCGAGGTGCGAGCGGTCGAGGAGGCCATCAACCCGTACCTGGAGCAGGAGCGGGACCTGACCGACGACGGTTCCGCGCGGGTCTTCTTCACCCGGGCGGCGCTGCCGGCCGTGCACCACGTGGTGGCCGGTCGGCCGGAACCGGCCGACCTGCGGCGGCACGCGCTGTACTACCCGGCCAAGCGGGGCTGCGGGATGGAGCTGGCCCGGCTGCTCGCCCACCAGGACGAGGCCGCGGCCGACGACCCGAAGAGCCCGGTGTACGGAAGCACCGTCTTCCAGCGCGACGACACCGTGGTGCGCCTCGTCGACATGGTGGGCGAACTCGACGCGGACCCCGTCGCCTCGCTGGGCCTCAAGGGTCCCAAGAAGGCCGCGGAGCTGGAGCGCCTGCTCGACGGTGCCGCGATCGGCGTCGAGGGCTCCCTGGAGACGGAACGCAACATCAACCGCCTCCTGTCGCACGCCGACATGATGCCCATCACCGACCGCAGCTCGGCGGGTTCCTGACGGAACGGCCGCGGGCCCCGGCCCGCGGCCGCTCCACCCGGACGTCACTGCCACACCCGGAGGTATCAACCATGATCAAGCAGCATCCACGCATCGTGGACCTGAGCGAGACGGAACCCAACCGCAGGCGCGGAGGTGACATCCGGGCCATGCTCACGCCCGCCACGGCGGGTTCCACCAGCGGCTTCATGGGCCTGGCCATCATCCAGCCCGGCGAGCGCATCGGCGAGCACTACCACCCGTACTCCGAGGAGTTCGTGTACGTCGTCGCGGGCGCGCTCGAGGTCGACCTGGACGACGAACCGCACGCGCTCAAGCCCGATCAGGGTCTCTTGATCCCGATCAACATGCGGCACCGTTTCCGCAATGTCGGCGACACGGAAGCCCGCATGGTCTTCCACCTGGGCCCGCTCGCCCCGCGTCCGAGCCTCGGCCACGTGGACACGGAGGGCAACGACGACGCCGTACCGAGCCGTGAGTTCGCCACCGCGGGGTCGGACCTGTCCGCGCCGGACCACGGACAGCCGTCCGAGCGAAGTGGGGCCATAAAGTGACCCGGCGGGTGGCCGTCACCGGTATCGGTGTGGTCGCTCCGGGCGGCACCGGGGCGACGGCGTTCTGGGACTTGCTCTCCAATGGCCGCACCGCGACCCGCGGCATCACGCTGTTCGATCCGGCGGGCCTGCGCTCGCGGATAGCCGCCGAATGCGATTTCGACCCGCTCGCGCACGGTCTGGACCCCGAGCTGCGCGACCACGCCGACCGGTACATACAGTTCGCCGTGGTCGCCGCCGGAGAAGCCGTACGCGACTCAGGCCTCGACTCCGGCCGGGAAGACCCCTGGCGCGTCGCAGTCTCGCTGGGCAGCGCGGTCGGCGGCACCACCCGCCTGGAACACGACTACGTCCAGGTCAGTGAGCACGGTCGGCGGTGGGACGTGGACCACCGCGCGGCCGATCCGAAACTGCACCTGGCGTTCGCGCCCAGCACGCTCGCCTCGGTGGTCGCCGAGCAGTTCGGCGCCCAGGGCCCGGTGCAGACCGTCTCCACCGGCTGCACCTCCGGACTCGACGCGGTCGGCTACGCCTTCCAAACCATCGAAGAGGGCCGGGCCGACGTCTGCATAGCCGGGGCCTCGGACTCGCCGATATCCCCGATCACCATGGCCTGCTTCGACGCCATCAAGGCGACGTCGCCCAACAACGACGATCCCGAGCACGCCTCCCGGCCGTTCGACGCCAACCGCAACGGCTTCGTCATGGGCGAGGGCGCGGCGGTGCTGGTCCTCGAGGAGTACGAGCACGCCCGAGCCCGTGGCGCGGAGATCTACTGCGAGATCAGCGGGTACGCGACCTACGGCAACGCGTACCACATGACCGGTCTGACCAGCGAGGGGCTGGAGATGGCCAGGGCGATCGACACCACGCTCGACCAGGCCCGCCTCGACCCCACACTGATCGACTACGTCAACGCGCACGGCTCGGGCACCCGGCAGAACGACCGGCACGAGACGGCCGCGGTCAAGCGGTCCCTGGGTGACCATGCCTACGAGACGCCCATGAGCTCCATCAAATCCATGGTGGGGCACTCGCTGGGCGCGATCGGCGCGATCGAGGTCGTCGCCTGCGTCCTCGCCCTGCAGCACCAAGTGGTGCCGCCGACGGCGAACTACGAGACTCCCGACCCCGAGTGCGACCTGGACTACGTGCCGCGCACCGCACGCCCGCGGAAGCTGAGGAACGTGCTGTCCGTCGGCAGCGGATTCGGCGGTTTCCAGTCCGCGGTGCTCCTGACCGGGCCGGATGGGAGGACACGATGAGCACTCAGCGCCCCCGGCGCGCGGCCATCACCGGAATCGGTGTGATCGCGCCCAATGGATTGCGCGCCGACGCCTACTGGAAGTCCGTCAAAGAAGGTCTCGGCGTTCTGGACCGGATCACCCGTGAGGGATGCGATCATCTGCCGCTCCGTGTCGCGGGCGAGGTCCGGGCCTTCGACGCCGCCGATCTCATCGAGGAGCGCTTCCTCGTCCAGACCGACCGTTTCAGCCACTTCGCGATGGCGGCGACCGTCCTCGCCCTCGACGACGCCGGGCTCGGCAGCGGTGACCCCGCGGAGCCCTACGACATCGGAGTGGTCACCGCCGCCGGATCCGGCGGCGGCGAGTTCGGGCAGCGGGAACTGCAGAAGCTCTGGGGACAGGGATCCCGCTTCGTCGGCCCGTACCAGTCCATCGCCTGGTTCTACGCCGCCAGCACCGGACAGATCTCCATTCGGGGCGGCTTCAAGGGGCCGTGCGGAGTGGTCGCCAGTGACGAGGCGGGTGGCCTCGACGCCATCGCGCACGCGGCCCGGGGAGTACGGCGCGGAACCGGCGCGCTGCTCGTCGGAGCCGCCGAGGCGCCCCTCGCCCCGTACTCGATGGTGTGTCAGCTCGGCTACCCCGAGCTGAGCACCGTCGAGGAGCCCGATCGCGCCTACCGCCCGTTCACCGCGGGAGCCTGCGGCTTCGTGCCCGCAGAGGGCGGTGCCATGCTCGTCGTGGAGGACGAGAACCGTGCCCGCGACCGCGGAGCGGCCGTCCGGGCCATGGTGGCCGGCCATTCCGCCACGTTCACGGGTGCCTCCCGATGGGAGCGGTCCAGAGAGGGGCTCGCCCACGCGATCCGGGGCGCCCTCGACGAGGCCGGCTGCGCCCCGGAGGAGATCGACGTGGTGTTCGCCGACGCCCTGGGCGTACCGGAGGCGGACCGCGCCGAAGCGCTGGCCATCGCCGACGCGCTGGGGGCGCACGGTACCCGCGTACCCGTCACGGCACCCAAGACCGGGATGGGGCGGGCCTACTGCGGGGCGCCCGTGCTGGACACCGCGGCCGCGGTGCTCGCCATGGAACACGGCCAAGTACCCCCCACTCCGAACGTGTTCGACATCTGCCACGACCTCGACCTGGTGATGTCGCGCGCTCGTCCCGCCGAACTGCACACGGCCCTGGTCCTCAGCAGGGGACTGATGGGCTCCAACGCGGCGCTGGTCGTGCGCCGCGGCGGCGACTCCGCCCGGTAGGACCGGGCGGGAAGGAGAACAACATGATCATCGAAGTGACTGTCGACGAACTGGCCAAGCTGATGAAGAAGGCGGCCGGCGTCAGCGTCGACCCCACGGACCTCGCCCACTCGTCGGATTCGCCCTTCGGCACCCTCGGCCTCGACTCGCTCGGCCTGCTCGGCATCGTCGGGGAGCTGGAGAACCGGTACAGCAAGCCGCTGCCCCCCGACGCGGAGCGTTGCAAGACCCCCCGTGAATTCCTCGACCTCGTCAACACGACCCTCAAGGCTGGAGCCTGAAGTGGTAGGACACACCGAGAACAGCATCACCATCGACGCCCCTCTCGACTTCGTCTGGGACATGACCAACGACATCGAGAACTGGCCCCAGCTCTTCAGCGAATACGCGTCCCTGGAGGTGCTCTCACGCGAAGGCGACACGACGACGTTCCGCCTGACCATGCACCCGGACGAGAACGGGAAGGTCTGGAGCTGGGTCTCGGAGCGGACCATGGACCGCGCCAAGCACACCGTCCGGGCCCGCCGCGTCGAGACCGGCCCCTTCGCCCACATGAACATCCTGTGGGAGTACAAGGAGACCCCGCAGGGCACCCACATGCGCTGGGTGCAGGACTTCGCGATGAAGCCCGAGGCCCCGGTCGACGACGCGTGGATGACGGACAACATCAACCGCAACTCGCGCGTCCAGATGGCCCTCATCCGGGACCGGATCGAGCAGGCCGCCCGTGACCGCCAGACCGCCCCCGTCATGCCCAGCTGATCGCCGTTCCAGGAAGGACACCCGATGCACCAGGCCCTGATCGTCGCCCGCATGGCGCCGGATTCGGCGCCGGCGATCGCCGACGTCTTCGCCGCGTCCGACCGCGGCGAACTCCCGCACCTGATCGGTGTCAACCGGCGCAGCCTGTTCCAGTTCGGCGACGTGTACATGCACCTCATCGAAGCCGACCAGGACCCCGCGCCCGCCATCGCCAAGGTGGCCGGACACCCCGAGTTCCGGAGCATCAGTGAGCAACTGTCGGCGTACGTCAGCGCGTACGACCCGCAGACGTGGCGCAGCCCCAAGGACGCCATGGCGCACTGCTTCTACCGCTGGGAGAGGGACGCCGCCTCCTGAGCGGCTCCCCGAGAGAAACCCGAGGCCGCCGGCTCCGCGACAGACGCGGAACCGGCGGCCTCGGGTTTCTCCGGAGAGAGAAGGCTCAGCTGGGGATGGTGCACTCGAAAGCGTGGAGATAGGCGTTGACCGGGCGGATCTCGCCGATGACCAGCCCGGCATCCGTCAGGCGCTCGACCATGCTCTTCTGGGTGTGCTTGGCGCCGCCGACGTTGAGAAGCAGCAGCAGGTCCATGGACGTCGTGAACTTCATCGACGGGGTGTCGTCCACGAGATTCTCGATGACGACGACGCGGGCGCCGGGCCGCGCCGCCTTCCGGACGTTCGCCAGCGCCCTGCGCGTGCTCTCGTCGTCCCACTCCAGGATGTTCTTGATGATGTACACATCCGCCTGGACCGGGATGTCCTCGCGGCAGTCCCCGGCGACGATGCGCACCCGGTCGGCGAGTGAACCTCCGCTCCGCAGACGCGGATCGGCGTTCTCCACCACACCCGGCAGGTCGAGCAGCGTGCCGTGCATCTTGGGGTGCTTCTCCAGCAGACTGGCCACGACCTGCCCCTGACCGCCCCCGATGTCCGCGACCGACGACACGTTCCGCAGGTCGAGCAGGTTGGCGACGTCCCGCGCCGACTGCTCGCTGGACGTGGTCATGGCCCGGTTGAAGACGTACGCCGACTCGGGGGCCTCTGTGTTGAGGTACTCGAAGAACTCCCTGTCGTACACGTCCTCGAAGACGTTCCGGCCGGAGCGCACCGCCTCGTCGAGCTTGGGCCAGACGTTCCATGTCCACGGCTCGGTGCACCACAGCGCGATGTACCGCAGGCTGTTCGGATCGTCCTCGCGCAGCAGCCGGGACATCTCCGTGTGCGCGAAGGTGCCGTCGGGGTGCTCCATGAAGACGCCCTGGCAGGACAGCGCGCGCAGCAGTCGACGCAGTGTCCGCGGCTGAGCCTTCACCGCTGCCGCCAGGTCGTCCACGCTCATGGGCGTTTCTTCCAGGGCGTCGGCCACACCCAGGCGGGCGGCCGCCCGTACGGCGGCGGCGCACGCCGCCCCGAAAACGAGCTCGCGCAGCCGCATGGGCGGCGGGGGAGCCGGATCAACGGTCGTCATCTGTTGCCTCGCTTCTGCTGTCGTGCTGTCAGTGGGGAGTGGGGAGCGGAACGGTCAGCACATTCCGGCGGGCTCGGAGAGCGTGCACTGGTTGCCGTGGAAGGTGTTGCCCTTGCCGGTGTCCCGGTTGGCCAGATCGGCCTTGCCGTTGCGCAGCACCACGTTGTCGCGGATCTCGTTGCGCTGGTTGTGGGCACCCACGAAGCTCTTGAACAGCACGATGCCGCCCGACAGGGGGGATGCGCCCACGTTGTCCTCGACCACGTTCCTCGTCACCTGGGTGTCCTCGGCGCCGGTGAGGACGATCCCCGAGCCCTGCAGGAAGGGCAGTCGGGCGGTCTTCGGACAGTTCTTGTTGTTGGCGTGGAGGTAGTTCCGGTTCACGCTCAGGGCGCCGACGGCCGGCTTGTTCTCGTCGCCCACGACGAACACCGCGGTGCAGTTGCCCGTCGCTTCGTTGTGATCGACGGTCAGGTTCCGCAGCCGCCGCACCGTGACGCCGATCCGGTTGCCGACCAGTCGGTTGTGACTGACTACCGCTCCCTTGGAGTCGCGGGCGCCCTCCTCGGTGCTGACCGTGTTGGACAGGAACAGGCCCGCGTCGCCGTTGTTCTGGGCGGTGTTGTGGCGGAACACGCCGCGGACGGACCTCTCCTGGGCAATGCCCCACTGACCGTTCTTCTCGGAGGTCACGTTCCGCACCGTCAGCCGATCGGTTCCCGACGCCCACAGGCCGTTCTTGGCGAAGCCTCTGAGGGTCAGCGAGCGTACGGTGACGCGCGCGACGCGACTGCTGTCGGTCCCGGTCACGCAAATGCCGTTGCCGGCCTTCGCGCATGCGCTGTCGGCGGAGGCGGGGCCGGGCACGATGACGGTGGACTGGGCGCCCGAGCCCCGCAGCGTCAGGTCCGACACGGTGATGGTGACGCTCTCGTGGTAGGTGCCGGGGGACAGGACGATGGTGTCCCCCGGTTTGGCGGCGTTCACAGCCTTCTGGATCGATTCGCCGGCGCTGACCCGGTGCACCGTCCAGTTGTCGGCCGACGGGGCGGCACCCAGCCCCGACGCCACGACAGCCGCGGTGCAAGCGAGGTAGGCCATCTGTCGTTTAGTCATAGGCCGAAGCTATGAGCGGGAGTTCCGGCTCGCCACCGCTGATCACCCAGGTGGGCAGCCCCTGTCACAGAGCCAGAGCCAGGGCGGTGACGCGGTGAGAAAACGGGACGCCGAGTGGTATGCATCGCGTGAGCACCCCCGGAGCGGCCACATGCCGAGTCGTCGGCACCGCTTCGGGTGAAAAGAGAGACGATCATGGCTACAGGCACCGTGAAGTGGTTCAACGCCGAGAAGGGATTCGGATTCATCGCCCAGGACGAGGGCGGCCCTGACGTATTCGCCCACTACTCCAACATCAGCGCTACGGGCTTCAGGGAGCTTCAGGAGGGCCAGAAGGTCGAGTTCGACGTCGTCCAGGGCCAGAAGGGCCTGCAGGCCGAGAACATCCGCCCGATCTGACGGACCTCGCCCTCGGTCTGCAACCGACTCTGCACGAAGGTCGGTTCGTACGAACCCAGGGCGCGCCTCGGACCCGGGGACCGCACTCCGGACGGGTGCGACTCCCGTGTCATGCGGTGCACACGGTTGGAGACATGTGGCCAACCGAGCATCCGTCATACGCAACCGCCCCGACCGGAAGATCCGGCCGGGGCGGCACAGTCACGGACCGGGGTCCGCGGGGTGGTGCGTGCGTCAGGCGAGGGTCGCCAGCGCCTCGTTCCAGGTCGTCGACGGGCGCATGACCGCCGCGGCCTTGGCCGGGTCGGGCTGGTAGTAGCCGCCGATGTCGGCCGGGGAGCCCTGGACCGCGATCAGCTCGTCGACGATCGTCTGCTCCTGCGCGGCGAGCGTCTCGGCGAGCGGGGCGAACGCCTTGGCGAGGTCCGCGTCGTCGGTCTGCTGCGCCAGCTCCTGCGCCCAGTACAGGGACAGGAAGAAGTGGCTGCCGCGGTTGTCGATGCCGCCGACGCGACGGGTCGGGGACTTGTCCTCGTTGAGGAAGGTCGCCGTGGCGCGGTCGAGGGTGTCGGCGAGGACCTGGGCGCGGGCGTTGCCCGTGGTCGTCGCGAGGTGCTCGAAGCTGGAGGCCAGCGCGAGGAACTCGCCGAGGCTGTCCCAGCGCAGGTAGTTCTCCTTGACCAGCTGCTGCACGTGCTTCGGCGCGGAGCCGCCGGCGCCCGTCTCGAAGAGGCCGCCGCCCGCCATCAGCGGGACGATCGACAGCATCTTGGCGCTGGTGCCCAGCTCCAGGATCGGGAACAGGTCGGTCAGGTAGTCACGCAGCACGTTGCCGGTGACCGAGATGGTGTCCTCGCCGCGGCGGATGCGCTCCACGGAGAGCTTGGTCGCCTCGATCGGGGACAGGATGCGGATGTCCAGGCCGTCGGTGTCGTGCTCCGGCAGGTACTGCTTGACCTTCTCGATGAGCACGGCGTCGTGCGCGCGGGTCTCGTCGAGCCAGAACACGGCCGGGTCGCCGGTCGCGCGGGCGCGGGTGACGGCCAGCTTCACCCAGTCCTTGATCGGGGCGTCCTTGGTCTGGCAGGCGCGGAAGATGTCTCCGGCGGAGACGACCTGCTCCAGGACGGCGTTCCCGGCCTCGTCGACGAGGCGGACCGTACCGGTGGTGGGGATCTCGAAGGTCTTGTCGTGGCTGCCGTACTCCTCGGCCTTCTGCGCCATCAGACCGACGTTCGGGACCGTGCCCATCGTCGCCGGGTCGAAGGCGCCGTTGGCGCGGCAGTCGTCGATGACGACCTGGTAGACACCGGAGTAGCTGCTGTCCGGCAGGACGGCGAGGGTGTCGGCTTCCTGGCCGTCAGGGCCCCACATGTGGCCGGAGGTGCGGATCATGGCCGGCATGGAGGCGTCGACGATGACGTCGGACGGGACGTGCAGGTTGGTGATGCCCCTGTCGGAGTCGACCATCGCCAGCTCCGGGCCCTCGGCGAGTTCGGCGTCGAAGGAGGCCTTGATCTCGGCGCCCTCGGGCAGCGCCTCCAGACCCTTGTAGATGCCGCCGAGACCGTCGTTCGGGGTGAGACCGGCGCCGGCGAGGATCTCGCCGTACTTCGCGAACGTCTTCGGGAAGAAGGCGCGCACCACGTGACCGAAGACGATCGGGTCGGAGACCTTCATCATCGTGGCCTTCAGGTGCACCGAGAACAGCACGTCCTCGGCCTTGGCGCGGGCGATCTGCGCGGTGAGGAACTCGCGCAGCGGCGCGACGTGCATGACGGACGCGTCGACGACCTCGCCCGCGAGGACGGGTACCGACTCGCGCAGCACGGTGGTGGAGCCGTCGTCGCCGGTCAGCTCGATACGGAGTGCGCCCGGCTCGGTGATGACCGCGGACTTCTCGGTGGAGCGGAAGTCGTCGACGCCCATGGTGGCGACGTTCGTCTTCGACTCCGGCGTCCACTTACCCATGCGGTGCGGGTGGGTCTTGGCGTAGTTCTTGACCGACGCGGGGGCGCGGCGGTCGGAGTTGCCCTCGCGCAGCACCGGGTTCACGGCGCTGCCCTTGACCTTGTCGTAACGGGCGCGGATGTCGCGCTCCTCGTCCGACTTCGGGTCGTCCGGGTAGTCCGGAAGCGCGTAGCCCTGCTCCTGCAGCTCGGCGATCGCGGCCTTCAGCTGCGGGATCGACGCCGAGACGTTCGGCAGCTTGATGATGTTGGCCTCGGGCGTCTTGGCCAGCTCACCGAGCTCGTGAAGGGCGTCCGCGATGCGCTGGCCCTCCTGCAGGAACTCGGGGAAGAGGGCGATGATGCGCCCGGCCAGCGAGATGTCACGCGTCTCCACAGCGACACCCGCCTGCGAGGCGTACGCCTGGATCACCGGCAGGAACGAATACGTCGCCAGGGCCGGGGCCTCGTCAGTGTGCGTGTAAATGATGGTCGAGTCAGTCACCGGGTGCTCCGCTCCACGTCTGCAACATTGCTCGACATCAAGATATCTCGTGAGCGACCCCGACTCGACAGGGGTCCGCGCCGGGTCGGGCGGAGGGCACCTTCTGGCCGCCGCTGATCAGGTCGGCCGAGGCGCGAGTGAAAAACAGAAGCCCAAGTGAAAGCGGGAAGTGGTGCGCCGCGGGCAACCACACCGCTCGCTCGTACCTCAAGTAGATCACCCACCTGATCAGACGCCAGGGCCGTCGGCCCCGGCTGTCCGAACGAAAGCGAACCATGAGATATCGCACCAGAGTGACGGCCCCCGCGGCCGCTTTGATCGGCACGGCCGCGACGCTGGCCGCGGCGCCCTCGGCGTACGCGCGAACCCGGGCTTTACGGGGTGAGGGCACCCCGGGCGCGGAGACCCTCGGTGACCCCGTCTTCCCGGCCCTGGGCAATGACGGCTACCGGGTGACCGCGTACCACCTCGCCCTCTCGTACGACGCGACGACCCGCCTGGTCGACGCCACCGCGACCCTGACGCTGTGCGCGACCCAGGACCTCTCCCGCTTCTCGCTCGACGCGCTCGGCCTGGACATCCGTGCCGTGCGTGTCGGCGGTCGCCCGGCCGCCTTCGAGCAGGTGGACGAAAAGCTGCGCGTCACGCCCGACCGGACCCTGCCCGAGCATGCCCGGGTCACGGTCTGCGTCGACTACGTCGCCGACCCGAGCAAGGCGCTCGCCCACACCGCATGGGTCCCGACCACCGACGGATTCGCGGTGTGCCCGCAGCCGAACTCCGCGCACACCGTCTTCCCGTGCAACGACCACCCCACGGACAAGGCGGCCTTCAGCTTCCGCATCACGGTCCCCAACGGCCTGCGCGGTGTCGCGAGCGGCACTCTGGTCCGCACGGAGAGCCTGGACGGCGACCGGACCGCGTACACGTACCGCTCCCGCTTCCCGATAGCCACCGAGCTGGTGCAGATAACGGTCGGCGACTACACGGTCAAGGACCGGCAGGGTCCGAACGGACTGGGGCTGCGCGATGTCGTCCCCACCGCGCGGGCCGGCGCCCTCGAACCCGCGCTCGCCCTGACTCCCGGGCTGGTGGAGTGGCTGGAGCAGCGGCTCGGCGCCTACCCCTTCGAGACGTACGGCCTGCTGCCGTGCAACTCCGACAACCCGAACGCCTTCGACTTCACGGGCCTGGAGACGCAGACCCTGACGCTCTACAAGCCGAACTTCCTGCTCCAGGAGGAGAAGAAGATCGGCTCGCACATGATGCACGAGCTGGTCCACTCCTGGTTCGGCAACAGCGTCAGCCTCGCCACGTGGGCCGACCTGTGGCTGAACGAGGGTCACGCGGACTTCTACGGGCTGCTCTACCGCTACGAGCGGGGCTGGGCCGACTCGCTCGGCCTCACCAGCATGGAAGCCCGGATGAAGGACACGTACGCCAAGGGCGACCTGTGGCGGCAGTCATCCGGCCCCGTCGCCGCGCCGAACGCCGCCAACCTCTTCGACAGCCAGCGGTACCTGGGTGGCGTCCTGGTCCTCTACGCGCTGCGCGAGGCCGTCGGCGGGGACGTCTTCCCTCTTATCGAGCGCACTTTCCTGGAGCGCCACCGCAACTCCGCGGCGACCACCGAGGACTACATCGCGGTCGCCTCCGAGATCTCCGGCCAGGACCAGTCCGGCTTCCTGAAGGACTGGCTGTACGGCACGAAGACACCGCGGATGCCGAACCACCCCGACTGGACGGTCACCCCGGTGACCCCGAGCCTGGTCGCACCTCGCCACCGCGAGCCCGGCCACTACCCCGATTCCACCGCCACCCTCTGACGGCGCACGGCGCACGGCGCACGGCGCACGGCGTGGCGCCGGGCGGAGTCGCTTCGCCCGGCGCCACGCCGTGTCGTGCTCTACGGGCGTGCCGCGGCGTCGCGCTGCTGGGGGATGCCCGACTCCAGGAGCTCCGCGCCACCCGGCTGCAGCGCCACCGTCCGCGCGGGCGACGGAATCCGGATGCCCTCCTCCCGGTAGCGCTTGTGCAGGCGCTTGATGAACTCGTGTTTGATCCGGTACTGGTCGCTGAACTCGCCCACGCCGAGGATCACGGTGAAACCGATGCGGGAGTCGCCGAAGGTGTGGAAGCGGACGGCGGGCTCGTGGTCCGGGACGGCGCCGGTGATCTCGGTCATCGTCTCGGTGACGACCTCGTTGGTCACGCGCTCGACGTGCTCCAGGTCGCTGTCGTAGCCGACGCCGACCTGGACGGTGAGCGTCATCTGCTGCTCGGGCCGGGTGAAGTTGGTCATGTTGGTGCCCGAGAGCTGGGCGTTGGGGATGATGACCAAGTTGTTGGAGAGCTGACGGACTGTGGTGTTGCGCCAGTTGATGTCGACGACATAGCCCTCCTCTCCGCTGCTGAGGCGGATGTAGTCGCCGGGCTGGATCGTCTTCGAGGCGAGGATGTGCACGCCCGCGAAGAGGTTGGCGAGGGTGTCCTGGAGGGCGAGGGCCACCGCCAGACCGCCCACGCCCAACGCCGTGAGCAGCGGGGCTATCGAGATGCCCAGGGTCTGCAGCACGACGAGGAAGCCGATCGCCATCACCACGACGCGGGTGATGTTGACGAAGATGGTGGCCGAGCCGGCGACCCCCGAGCGGGACTGGGTCACGGACCGGACCAGGCCGGTGATCGCCCGGGCCGCGGTGATGGTCGACGCCAGGATCAGCAGGACGGTCAGCGACCGGTTGACGGTGCGGCCGACCTGCGTGGTCAGTGGCAGCACCGCGGCCGCCGACGCGAGCCCTCCGGCGATCGCCGCCCAGGGCACCAGCGCGCGCAGCGCGTCCACGATGACGTCGTCGCCGCTCCACCGGGTGCGCTTGGCGTGCTTGCCCAGCCAGCGCAGCAGCATGCGCAGCAGAAACGCCGCCAGAAGTCCCGCGGCGACGGCGATTCCTGCGACCATCAGGTCGTCCAGAGTGAGGGAGCGCTTCACCGGTGACCTCCCTTGCGACCGACGAGAAGGCCCGTGGGCCGGATGTGCTGTGTCGTCACTTGCCACCTGCTCGAATCCGGGAATGCACGATCATCACGCCCGGACTGGTGTTCGTCGTCCGGGGTGACCGCTCATCCTGCCGCATCCGCGTGCCCGTCCGTCACCAGGCCTGCGCGGACCCGCCATTGGGGCGGCGCCACGGCTCGCCGGATCCGCCATTGACGGCCGGGCGCCCCCTGAAGCAGGCTGGCACGCGGTGATCACAGGGGAGGGCCATGACGGGTTCGGTGCTGGCGATCGACCAGGGGACGTCCGGGACCAAGGCCTTGGTGATCTGCCCGGAGAGGGGTGTGATCGGTGCCGCCCACGCTCCCGTACGCCCCCGCCCACTGCCGGGCGGGCTGGTCGAGGTCGATCCGGTCGAGTTGTACGAGTCCGTCGTCGCCGCCGGGCGCCGGGCGCTCGCGGAGGCGTCGGAGCCCGTCGCGGCCGTCGGGCTCGCCAACCAGGGTGAGACGGTCCTCGCCTGGGACCGCTCGACGGGCGAGCCGTTGACCGACGCGCTCGTGTGGCAGGACCGGCGGGCGGAGAGCGTGTGCGCCGAACTCGCCCCGCACGCGGAGGAGTTACGGCATCTGACCGGCCTGCCCCTGGACCCCTACTTCGCCGCACCCAAGATGGCCTGGATACGCCGGCACCTCACCCGCGACGGAGTCGTCACGACCTCCGACGCCTGGCTCCTGCACCGGCTCACCGGCGCCTACGTCACCGACGCCGCCACGGCAGGGCGTACCCAACTCCTCGACCTGGAACGGGTGGAGTGGTCGCCCCGAGCGCTGGACGTCTTCGGGCTCTCCGGCGAGCGATTGCCGGAGGTCGTCGACCCGGACACGCGCATCGGCACCACCTCCGTCTTCGGGCCGGAGCTTCCCGTCACCGGTCTGCTCGTCGACCAGCAGGCCGCACTCCTCGCCCAGCGGGTGACCGAGCCCGGCGCCGCCAAGTGCACGTACGGGACAGGGGCGTTCCTCCTCGCGCAGACGGGTGCGACACCCCGGCGCGGGGGGTCGGGTCTGGTGAGCTGTGTGGCCTGGCGGCTCGGCGGCCGGACCAGTTACTGCCTCGACGGCCAGGTGTACACGGCCGCGTCCGCCGTCCGCTGGCTCACCGACCTCGGCGTCATCTCCGGGGCGGCGGACCTCGACCCGGTCGGCGGCGCGGTGCCCGACAGCGGTGGTGTCACGTTCGTCCCGGCCCTCGCCGGGCTCGCCGCACCCTGGTGGCGGGGAGATCTGCGCGGCTCGCTCACCGGGCTCGGCCTCGACACCACGCCCGGGCATCTGGTGCGCGCCCTGTGCGAGGGCATCGCCGCCCAGGTCGTCGAACTCTCCGACGCGGCCGCCGCCGACCTCGGCGCACCGCTCACCGCGCTGCGCGCCGACGGCGGTCTGACGCGCTCGGCGCTGCTCATGCAGACCCAGGCCGATCTCCTCCAGCTCCCCGTCGAGGTATCGGCGTTGCCCGACGCCACCGCCCTCGGTGTGGGTGCCGTGGCCCGGCTGGGCCTCGACCCGGCACTGGCCGTCGACGAGGCGCTCCCCGACCGGACACCCTCCGCCGTGTACGAGCCGCGCATCAGCCGCGACGAGGCCACCGAACGCCTCGCCGGCTTCCGCGCGGCCGTGACCGCACTGCTCGACCGGACCCCCGCATGACGGTCACGGCGCACGGCGCGCTGCCGGACGTGACGTACGACGTCGTGATCGTCGGCGCGGGTGTCGTCGGCTGTGCCATCGCCCGTGAACTCGCCCGCCACCGGCGGCTGCGCATCGCGCTGGTCGAGGCGCAGGACGACGTCGGGCAGGGCACGTCGAAGGCCAACACGGCCATCCTGCACACGGGTTTCGACGCCGTCCCCGGCTCGCTCGAAGCCCGCCTCGTGCGAGAGGGCTCCCGTCGACTCGCCCTGTATGCGGCCGAGTCGGGGATTCCCGTCGAACCCGTGGGCGCCCTGCTCGTCGCCTGGGACCGTGAACAGCTCGCCGTACTGCCGGAGTTGGCGGCCAAGGCGGAGAAGAACGACTACCGGCAGGCTCGCATCCTCGGACCCGACGAGCTGTACGCACGCGAACCGCACCTGGGGCCCGGCGCACTCGGCGCACTCCACATCCCCGGCGAGAGCATCATCTGCCCGTGGACCACGACGCTCGCGTACGCCACCCAGGCGGTACGCCATGGGGCCGACGTGCACCTCGACTGCCGTGTGGAGAGGGCCGACGACGGGGTGTTGCGCACGAGTCGTGGGACTCTCCGCACGCGCCACCTCGTCAATGCCGCGGGCCTGTACGCCGACGAACTCGACCGGCGGCTCGGCCACCGCGACTTCACCGTCACCCCGCGCCGGGGGCAGCTCCTTGTCTTCGACAAGTTCGCCCGCGAACTGGTCCGGCACATCCTGCTGCCCGTCCCGACGGCGCTCGGCAAGGGCGTACTGGTGGCCCCCACGGTGTACGGGAACGTGCTGCTCGGGCCCACGGCCGAAGAGGTGGACGACAGGACGGCCACCGGATCGACCGAGGAAGGCCTCGCCCTGCTGCGCGACAGGGGGCGCCGGATCCTGCCGGCACTGCTCGACGAGGAGGTCACCGCCGTCTACGCCGGGCTCCGCGCCGCCACCGCGTACGAGGACTACCGGATCCGCGCCCATCCCGACCAGGCATACGTCACCGTCGGCGGCATCCGCTCCACCGGCCTGACCGCGTCCATGGCCATCGCCTCGCACGTCACCGGCCTCCTCGCCGACTGCGGCCTCGACCTCGGCGAGGCCGACGACCTGGAACCCGTCCGCATGCCCAACCTCGGCGAGGCCTTTCCGCGCCCCTACCAGCGCCCCGAACTCATCGCCGCCGACCCGGAGTACGGCACCCTCGTCTGTCACTGCGAGCGCGTGTCGCGCGGCGAGATCCGCGACGCCCTCGCGAGTACGATCCCGCCGCACAGCCTCGAGGGGCTACGGCGCCGGACCCGTGCGCGGGGCGGGCGCTGTCAGGGGTTCTACTGCGGTGCCGCGGTACGAGAGCTGTTCGAGGGGCGGTCATGAGCCGGCGCCACGTGGACGTCCTGGTCGTCGGCGCCGGGCCCGCGGGTCTCGCCCTCGCCGCCCGGCTCGCGGCCTGGGGAGTGAACCGCGTCGAGGTGCTGGAGCGTGAACAGGAAGCCGGCGGCGTGCCCCGCCACTGCCGTCGCCGAGAGTTCGACGGGCCCGGCTTCGCGCGGCGGTACGCCGAGGCCGCGGTCCGGGCCGGTGCCATCGTCCGCACCGGGGTCACCGCCCTCGGCTGGTGCGAACCGCCGGCGTTGGACACCGTCGGGCCGGCAGGGCGGGAGACAATCACCGCCACGGCCGTCGTCCTCGCCACCGGCGCCCGTGAACGGCCGCGCAGCGCACGGCTGGTGGCCGGGACCAGACCCGCCGGGGTGTTCACCACGGGAGAGCTCCAGCAGGCCGTCCATCTGTACGGCCAGTACATCGGCCACCGCGCGGTCGTCGTGGGCGCCGAAGCCGTCAGTTACGCCACCGTGGGCACGTTGCTCGGTGCCGGAGTCGACGTCGTCGCGATGGTGACCGACCTGGCGCGTCACCAGGGCGACCGGCTGAAGGCGGTCAACTCCCGTCTGGGGCAGCGGATTCCGCTCCTCTCCGGCACGACCGTCACCGAGCTGCGGGGGCGCGGACGCCTGACCGGAGTCGCCCTGCGCCACCGCGACGGACGGACCACGACCCTCGCCTGCGACACCGTCGTGTTCACCGGCGACTTCGTGCCGGACCACGAACTCGCCCGGCGCGGCGGCCTCGCCCTCGACACCGGCACGCGCGGACCCGCGGTCGACGGCGCCTTCCGCACGTCGCGCGAGGGCGTGTTCGCCGTCGGCAACGTGCTGCACGCCGTCGAGAGCGCCGCCGCCGTGGCCCGCGAGGGCGTACGGGCGGCTCGGCACGTACGAGATCACCTGGCGGGCGCGTCCTGGCCCCCGGCGGTTCCGCTCCTCGTGGCTCCGCCGCTGCGCTGGATCGCCCCGAACCGGCTCGCACCCGCGACGACGTACGACCCCTTCGTACTCCGCACGGCGGAGTTCCTCGCCCGGCCGGTCCTGACCGTCACCCAGGACGGGCGGGTCCTGCACCGACGGCGCCTCCTCACCACCGCCGTACCGAATCGAGCCCTCAGTCTCGACGGACGCTGGGTCGGCTCCGTCGATCCGGCCGGAGGCCCCGTCCGCGTCACAGCTCGCTGAACGAACCGTGCCGACCGGCACCCGACGCGAAGCGGGCGGCGCCTTCCAGACTCTCGGCCAACACGTCCATGCCGTACCGGAGCTCGGTGCGCATGGCCACCTTCTCGACCAGGCCCTCCTGGTCGAGGACGGAGGCACGGTCGCTGCGCAGGCAGGACTGGGGGAACTCGGCGATCTCGGCGGCCAGACGCTCCGCCTCCGCGCGGGCGCGGCCGGCCGGGACGAGGCGGTTGGCGAGCCCTATCTCGTACGCCTCCGGAGCGGGGACAGGGCGGCCGGTGAGGATCATGTCCATCGCACGGCTGGTACCGATGAGACGGGGGAGCCGGACCGTGCCGCCGTCGATGAGCGGCACGCCCCAGCGGCGGCAGAAGACTCCGAAGACGGCGTCCTCCTCGGCGACCCGCAGATCGCACCAGAGGGCCAGTTCCAGACCGCCGGCCACGGCGTGCCCGGCGACCGCCGCGATGACCGGCTTGGCCAGGCGCAGCCGGGTGGGGCCCATCGGCCCGTCGCCGTCCTCGGTGACCTGGTTGCCGCGCTCGGTGCCGATCGCCTTGAGGTCCGCGCCCGCGCAGAACGTGCCGCCCTCGCCCCAGAGCACCGCGACCCGCGCCGCATCGTCCGCCTCGAACTCCTTGAAGGCGTCGGCGAGTTCGGCGGCCGTCGGCCCGTCCACCGCGTTGCGGGCCTCGGGGCGCGAGAGGACGACCGTGGTGACGTAACCCTGGCGTTCGATCCGGACCGGCATCGTGCTGTCCTCTCTCCGACGGTGTACGCCGAGGTTACCCCTCGGTATCGCGGCTGCCGGTGGCATGGACGGCCCGGGCCGGGAACGGATCGTCGGACTCCGGCCCCGGGACGTGACGGCCGGGGTCGTCCGAGGGGCGGGCCGCACATCCGGAGTTCGCCTAGATCACCTTCCAGCGGACCAGCGCCCCGAGGGTGAGAGCCCCCGGCAGCAGCGGCACCCACACAGTGATGATCCGGTACGCCAGCACCACCGCCGTCGCCACGGCCACCGGACCGCCCGCCGCGACCAGGGCGACGACCAGCGCGGCCTCCACCGAACCGATGCCGCCCGGCGTGGGCACCAGCGCGACCGCGACCGTCGCCGCCAGGTACGCGACCATCATGTGGGCCGGCGACACCGGCAGCCCCAGCGCCTGCCCCACGGCGGCCAGTCCGGCCGCCTGGAGCAGCGGGAACGCGAGCGATCCGCCCCACAGGGCGAGGGCCCGGGTCGGCCGGGTGTGCACCGAGCGCGCCTCGCCGAGCGCGGTGGACAGGAAGGAGAAGACGGCCGTACGCAGCCGCCGTACGAGGAGAAGAACGGTCACCGCCGCGACCAGCGCCACGCCGAGGCCGAGCAGGAGAGGGCCGATCGCCCCGTCCGGCAGGAGCGTCCCGATCCGCAGTGCCCCGGGGAACGCGATGAGCAGGCCGAGCAGCAGGCCCACCCGCGTGATCGATTCCGCCAGCAGGTACAGCGCGAGCGCGGCCGACGAGCGGGCGAGCGGCACGCCGCACACGGTCATGAACCGCAGATTGACCGCGCCGGCGCCCAGGCCGGTGGGTAGCAGATGGTTGGCGGCGCCCGCCGCGAACTGGGTGGCGAGCAGTCGATGCGGCGGCAGCCGCTCCATCACCGCGCCCTGGCGGGTGAAGGCCGCCGCGACCCAGGTCAGACAGGTCGCGCCGGCCGCGGCCAGCAGCCAGGGCCACTCCGCCGATCTCAGATGGCCGAAGCCCTCGATGAGCACGGACCGGTGGCGCACCGCGACCACGAGGACCAGAGCGAGCGGGAGCAGGCACAGGACCGGCCGGACGGCAGGCCGGAGGGAGAAGCGCCGGGGGAGCCTGGGGAGTCCCTGAGGGAGGCGTACGGCAGTCACATCGGGAGAGGCTTTCCACACCGCACCAACGTGGGGTTGCGGGCGTGGAGACGGCGGCTGACACGCCGGGCAAGGGGAGGGAGATGTCACCCGACGGTTGACCCCAACTTTGCTTGAGGTCCTAGTGTCTCTCGCATGAGCATGGAGACCACAGCCTGGACACAGCTGCACAGCGTCATGAACGCGCAGCAGGAGCGCCGCCCCTTCGCCCGAGCGACCCTGCGCCGCATCGCCGCCTTCGCCCGCCCGCACCGCCGCCGCATCGGGCAGTTCGTGGTGCTCAGCGTGGTGACCGCGCTGCTGGCCGTCGCAACGCCGGTGCTCGCGGGGCACGTCGTGGACGCGATCGTGTCCGGCGGCGACGAGAACACCGTCGTCCGTCTTGCCGTGCTCATCGCCGTCATCGCGCTCGCCGAGGCGGCGCTCGGGATTCTCGGGCGCTGGCTTTCGTCGACGCTCGGCGAGGGACTCATCCTCGATCTGCGGACGGCTGTGTTCGATCATGTGCAGCGCATGCCGGTCGCGTTCTTCACACGTACACGTACGGGCGCGCTCGTCAGCCGACTCAACAACGACGTCATCGGCGCCCAACGGGCCTTCAGCAACACGCTGTCCGGAGTCGTCAGCAACGTGGTGACGCTGTTGCTCACTCTCGTCGTGATGCTCACCCTGTCCTGGCAGATCACCCTGCTCGCGCTGGTGCTGCTCCCGGTGTTCGTGATCCCCGCCCGGCGGATGGGCAGTCGGATGGCCAAGCTCCAGCGGGAGGCGGCCAACCTCAACGCCTCGATGGGCACCCGGATGACCGAGCGTTTCTCGGCGCCCGGCGCCACCTTGGTGAAGCTCTTCGGGCGGCCCGAGGACGAGTCCGCCGAGTTCGCGGAGCGCGCCCGGCGGGTGCGGGACATCGGGGTCCGTACGGCGATGGCACAGTCGGCGTTCATCACGGCCCTGACGCTGGTGTCGGCCCTGGCGCTCGCCCTTGTGTACGGGCTCGGCGGATGGTTCGCGCTGCGCGACACCCTGGAGCCGGGAGCCGTCGTCTCACTGGCCCTGCTGCTGACCCGTCTGTACGCGCCGCTCACCTCGCTCGCCGGGGCGCGCGTCGAGGTCATGAGCGCCCTCGTGAGCTTCGAGCGCGTCTTCGAGGTGCTGGACCTGAAGCCGCTCATCGAGGAGAAACCGGACGCGAGGGAGGTGCCGGAGGGACCGGCGGCCGTGGAGTTCGAGGACGTCCGCTTCGCCTACCCCTCCGCCGACAAGGTGTCCCTGGCCTCCCTGGAGGAAGTCGCCGCGCTGGACACCCGAGGTGGCACGGACGTCCTGCGCGGCGTCTCCTTCCGCGCCGAACCCGGCCAGACCGTCGCGCTCGTCGGCTCCTCCGGCGCAGGCAAGTCGACCATCGCGCAGCTGCTGCCGCGGCTGTACGACACCGACGAGGGCGCCGTACGCATCGGCGGCGTCGATGTCCGCGAGCTGAGCGCCGAGTCGATGCGCGAGACTCTCGGCATGGTCACCCAGGACGGGCACCTGTTCCACGACTCGGTACGGGCGAACCTGCTCCTCGCCCGCCCGTCCGCGACCGAGGACGAGCTGTGGGACGTACTGCGCCGTGCCCGCCTCGAAGACCTCGTACGCTCCCTGCCCGACGGCCTCGACACGGTGGTCGGCGAGCGTGGCTACCGGCTCTCCGGCGGCGAGCGCCAGCGCATGACCATCGCCCGGCTGCTGCTCGCCCGCCAGCGCGTCGTCATCCTCGACGAGGCCACCGCCCACCTCGACAACACCTCGGAGGCGGCCGTTCAAGAAGCGCTCACCGAAGCGCTGGAGGGCCGCACGGCCGTGGTGATCGCGCACCGCCTGTCGACCGTCCGGGCCGCCGACGTGATCCTCGTCGTCGAGGCGGGGCGGATCGTGGAGCGAGGTACGCACGAGGAACTGCTGGCGGCCGAGGGGCGGTACGCGGAGCTCTACCGGACGCAGTTCAGCAAGCCCGGGACGCGCGACGCGGCGCACGCCGCCGACGTGACGGACATCGCCACGGCGGGCGAGGCGGTGGCTTGACCGAGGCCGCGGCTGCCGGAGAGGCCGTTGCACGGCACCCGTTCTTCCCGGTGCCGGCAGTCCATGACCACCGGATCGCGGGTCCGGCACGCCACCGCTGCCGGCCGCTGCGGGGTCCGGCGTCACGGTCAGGCGTCGCCGCGCGACGCCTGACCGCTCATGGCGCATCGTGCCGCACACCGGCGATTCGGCCCAGCGGTGGAGGAGTTCGCCGCGCCGGGCGGGGCTGGTGTCGCGCCAGGCCGGCAGCGCCTGCTCGGCGGCCCGTGGGTCACAAGCGAAGGTTTCGTTTGCGCGCTTCATGAAGTGGCCGAGGGGGAGCGGGAGTTGTTGCGGATTGGCGACGGTACGAGGCATTGCCTCGGGCCATGCGAAGTCCGGCCTTCCGGGACGGACTCGGAGTTCCCGTGTCAGCGCCCCGCTACCAGTCACGGGCGGCGCGCTGCAGGATGTCGCGGACCCGTATCACGTCCGGGTTGGCTTCGGAGCCCGGCCGCTGAACGAGGAACAGGGTGTTCAGCGGCGGCTCCTCCGGTTCATGGAGGAGGGTGAGACGGCCGAAGTCCAGGTATTCCTGGCACAGTGAACGGGGCAGCACGCTGAAGCCGGCTCCGGCGTTGACCGCGGACAGGACCCCGTACAGGTTCGGCACCGTGACCGCGGCGCGGTCGGCCAGCTGTTTGCCGAAGACGTTCCGCCAGTAGCGCCGCACGATGGGCAGGTCCTCGGCGTAGGTGACCAGGGGGACCTCGCGCAGGGCGGCGCACAGATCGTCGGCCTGGTCATGTGCGGCGACGCGCTGCGCCCAGGAGGGGGCGGCGACCAGCACGTACTCCTCGTCGGCGAGCGGCACGGACTCCAGGGCGCGGCCGCGGGGCCGCCGGGTGGCGATGACCAGGTCGTGCCGGCCCGCCCGCATCTCCTCCAGCAGCGGCTCGGGCAGCCCTTGCCCGACTCGTAGCTGCACACCGTCGGCGACGAGGGGGACCAGGGCGGGCAGGACACGCACGCACAGCAGCTCCGAGGGGCCGGCGAGGTGCACGGGCGCGGTGTGCCCGGCCAGCGGGCCGCCGCCGCCGTCGAGGGCGGCGAGTGTGTCGAGCGGACGCGCGATCTGGGCGGCGAGTTCGTGTGCGAGGGGTGTCGGTTCCACACCACGGGGCAGCCGGGTGAACAGCTCGCGGCCGGTCTGCTGCTCCAGGGTGCGGATCTGTGCGGTCACCGTCGGCTGGGACAGCCCGAGCATCGGCGCGGAGGCGGTGAAGGTACCGGCGCGGTAGACGGCCAGGAAGGTGCGCAGCAGGTTCAGGTCGGCGTGCGCCGGGAGCTGCCTGCCGGCGCCGGGCGTGGTCGCCGCCGTGTCGGGCGTCCGGTTCTTCATGACCACCATCGTAGCCACCGTTGGCATCGGAGTTCCGATTGCTGTGATCGGCTCTTCTATTGGTAATCCGATGATCCGCGCACCTAACGTCGTGGATGTCGCCACGAGGCCGCCCGGTCGCGGCGCCCGGCGGGACCGGTGACGATTTCAGCCAGAGCCCACAAGGAGCACACTTGGCGAAGATCCTTTTCGTGGTGACCGGCGTCGACCAGTGGACGCCGGCCGATGGCATCGCGCGCGCCACCGGCTTCCGGGCCGACGAGGCCGTCGTCCCTCACGAGGCGTTCAACTCGGCCGGCCGCAACGTCGTCACCGGTCAGAACCCGCCGCCTCCGGCCCGCTCGTGGACCAACCCCTCAAGAAGCACGCCTGATCCCCGTACGCGGGCCCCCTCGAAAGGACCCCTTCATGACCACGCAGAACGCGATCAACTGGCCCGAGAAGTACCTCCCCGGTACCGGCGACAACTTCGTCTCCAACGAGATGATCGTCCAGGGCATCACGGCCGCCCAGGTCTGGCACCACCTGATCGACACCTCCGAGTGGGAGGGCTACTACGACAACGTCGCCGACATCTCCTTTCCGCAGGGCGGCGGCCCCGAGCTGAAGGACGACCTCGTCTTCAGCTTCGGCACCTTCGGCTTTCCGCCCCTGGCCGCGCACGTCGTGGAGTTCCAGGCCCCTGCCGAGGGCGTCCCGGGCCGCCTGTCCTGGACAGCGCAGCAGGACGGCAGGCCGGAAGAACAGCTCGACGTGCTGCACGCCTGGCTGGTCGAGGATCTGCCCGGCGGCCGGGTCCGCATCCTGACTCAGGAGACCCAGATCGGGCAGCCCGCCGCGGCCCTCGCGGGCGAGCGGCCCAACCCGATGCTCAACGGCCACCAGGCGTGGCTGGACGGCCTCGTCTCCGCCGCCTCCAGGTAACCGCACTCCAGGAGCGCCCCCGGCCTTCGGGGGCGCGATCGAGCTCGAGCCCCCACCGCACCGTAGGAACAGGGAAGTTGACGTCATGACCGACAAGCTCACCGTGAGCGTCCTGGGCACCGGCATCATGGGCGCCGCGATGGCCCGCAACCTCGCGAAGGCCGGACACTCCGTGCGCGCCTGGAACCGCAGCCGGGACAAGGCCGAGCCGCTGGCGGCGGACGGCGTGTACATCGCGGAGAACCCCGCGGACGCGGTCGAGGGCGCCGACGTGGTGCTGACCATGCTCTACGACGGCCCGGCCGCCCTGGACGTCATGCGGCAGGCAGCCCCCGCCCTTCGCCCCGGCACCGCCTGGGTGCAGTCGACCACCGCGGGCCTCTTGGCGATCGCCGACCTGGCCGCCTTCGCCCACGAGCACGAACTCGTCTTCTACGACGCTCCGGTTCTCGGCACCCGTCAGCCCGCCGAGGCCGGTCAGCTGCTCGTGATCGCCGCGGGGCCGAGCGTGCACCGTGACGAGGTGACCCCGGTCCTCGACGCGGTCGGCGCCCGCACCGTGTGGACCGGCGAGGACGGCGCGGCCGGCAGCGCGACGCGGCTGAAACTGGTCGCCAACAGCTGGGTCATCGCCACCACCGCCGCGGCCGGCGAGGTACTGGCCCTGGCGCAGGCGCTCGGCGTCGATCCTCAGAGCTTCTTCGACGCCATCGGCGGCGGCCCGCTCGACATGCCGTACCTGCGCGCCAAGTCCGCACTGATCCTCAACGAGCAGCTGTCTCCGGCCCAGTTCGCGGTGGCCACCGCCGCCAAGGACGCCCGCCTGATCGTCGAGGCCGGCGAGCAGAACGGCGTGCGCCTCGACGTGGCCGCCGCAAGCGCCGACCGCTTGGAGCGTGCCGCCGCGCAGGGCCACGCCGACGAGGACATGGCCGCCGCGTACTTCGCCAGCTTCGACTCCGGCGAGAAGCCGTCCGCCTGAGCAGGGAGGAAGCCCCGTGTCCAAGCCGCCACTGCCCCCGAGGCCGTAGAACTGCCGCGCCGCCCCAACCCAGCGTTCCGCCTGAGGCACCTGCGCCGCGACCCGGGTTGGCGGGCCCGACGTCCGAGGGCTCGGATGGCGGCAGAGCGTCCCTACTGGCCTGCGTCGGCCCATCGCCTGCTCTTTCACGCGCCCCAGAGCGTGACGTACACCGGGGGCCGGAACCGGGACGGTGGGACACCCGCGCCGGGCGCGCGCATGATGCGGGTCGCTGCGGGGGTGTGCAGGAAGTGCAGGAACGCGTCGGTGGCCGGGGAACGGTGCTCGGGTCGCAGGACGGTGGCGTGCCACGTGGCGTCCGACGGCGTGGCCGGGGTCTCCAGCATGCGCAGCTCGTCACGCCGGATACGGGGCGACACCAGATGGGCCAACGCCGGCGCCACCCCCGCGCCCTCGGCAGCGGCCGCCCAGGTCGCGGTCTGGTTGGGGAACACCCACACGTGTCGCTCGGTCACACCCAGCCGACGCAGCAACCGCCCGGAGTCCGCGTCCGGATCGGTACCGGAGGCGTCGACCAGCCACGACCACAGCGGCGGCGGACCGGCCGGCCGCGGTGCCCTTGCGCCGGTCACCACGACCAGCTGGGTGCGGAACAGCGGCTCGCCGACCACTTCGCCCTCACGGCTGGCACCCAGATCCGGCCCGAGCGCGACGTCGGCCAGCCGGCTCTCCACGAGCACGCGCATCTCCTTGCCGCTGGCCACCCCGAAGGAGGTCTCGGTCCTGCGCCCCGCGCGGCCGGCAAAGGCTTCCATCAGCGCCGGGAGCACGAACTCGGCCAGCGTGCTCGTGGCGACGACCCGCAGCTCGTCAGGCGCACCCCGCGCCGCCCGCACCGCCGCCTCGGCATCCGCGCTCAACGCGACCATCCGCGACGCGACCGGCAACAGCCGCGCCCCCGCGGGCGTCAGGCGCATCCCACCGCTGGGGGAGTGCCGGATGAGCGGATCGCCGAAGTGGGTGCGCATCGCGGTGAGCGCCTGCGACACCGCGGACTCGCTCACGCCCAGAGTCCGTGCCGCGGCGCCCACCGAACCGAGCCGGGCAACCAGCACGAAGGTGCTGAGCTGTGTGACGGTCACTATGCGATTTTCCTGCGTTTGGACTGATAAGTGAATACTTATTGGCCCATTGCACGGCCGGTGCGGAAGAGCGCAGCATCACTGCACAGCGGGCACAGCGTTCCAGGAGGGCCCGATGCAAGTTCCAGCCGCGTTCCAGTACGAGACGGCCACCAGCCTCGAGCATGCGATCGAGCTGCTCACCCGGTACGGCCCCGACGCCCGGGTGGTGGCGGGCGGACACAGCCTGCTGCCGATGATGAAGCTGCGGCTGGCCCAGCCCGAAGCCCTGATCGACATCAACGGCCTCGGCGAGCTGGCGCTGATCCGGGTGGACGGGCACGAACTGTCCGTGGGAGCGATGGTCCGCCACGCGGAGTTGCTCGCCTCACCGGTCGTCGGCGAGCACTTCCCCATCCTGCGGGACGCGGAACGGGTGATCGCCGATCCGCTCGTACGCAACCGCGGCACCGTGGGCGGCTCGCTCTGCCAGGCCGATCCGTCGGAGGACCTGTCCGCGGCGTTCTCGGCACTGCGCGCGACCCTTGTCGCCCAGGGGCCCGGCGGCAGGCGCACCATCGGGATCCGGGAGTTCTTCTTCGGGCCGTACGAGACCGCGCTGGACGAAGCGGAGCTTCTGGTGGAGGTCCGAGTGCCCATCCGTTCGCACGCCAGCGCCTACCGCAAGGTCGAGCGCCGGGTCGGTGACTGGGCGGTCGTCGCCGCGGGAGCGGTACTGGAGATCTCCGACGGGGTGATCACCGAGGCCGGGATCGGGCTGACCGCGGTGGGTGCCCCACGGTTCGTGGCCGAGGAGGCCGAGGACTTCCTGCGCGGCGGACGGCCGGACGACGAGGGCTTCGCCGAGGCGGGCCGGATCGCCTCGCAGGAGTGCAGGCCGGCAGCCGACCAGCGCGGCCCGGTCGACTACAAGCGGCATCTGGCCGGGGAGCTCACCACACGGGCGCTGCGCGCCGCCGCCGCCCGTGCCCAGGGGCAGGAGGCGTGACATGCGGATCACCGTGACCGTGAACGGCGAGCAGCACACGAGGGACGTCGAGCCCAGGCTGCTGCTCGTGCACTTCCTGCGCGACGAACTCGGGCTCACCGGTACCCACTGGGGCTGCGACACCTCCAACTGCGGGGTGTGCGCCGTCTGGTTGGACGGGACGCCGGTCAAGTCCTGCACCGTGCTCGCGGTGATGGCCGACGGCCATGAGGTGCGGACCGTCGAGGGCTTGGCGCACGGAGCCGAACTCGACCCCGTGCAGCAGGGATTCGTAGCCTGCCACGGGCTGCAGTGCGGCTTCTGCACGCCGGGGATGATGATGACCGCCCGCTGGCTGCTCGACCACAACGCGGATCCGTCCGAGGAGGACATCCGCAAGGCCATCTCCGGACAGGTCTGCCGCTGCACCGGTTACGAGAACATCGTGCGCTCCATCCGCTGGGCCGCCGAGCACGGCGGCGGGGCGCGCACCGCCGACGCGGCCACCGAGTCGGAGCCCGGCCGCGAGGAGGTGCGGGCATGACGACCACCGAGGAACGGCCGGTCGGCTTCGGACGGATGCCCCGCAAAGAGGATGCGCGGTTCGTCCGCGGCCACGGGACCTACGTCGACGACGTACGGCTGCCCGGGATGCTGCACGGCGCCATCCTGCGCAGCCCGCTGGCGCACGCCCGGATCCTGTCCGTCGACACCAGCGCCGCCGAGGCGCACCCCAAGGTCAAGGCCGTGATCACCGGAGAGACCCTGGCCGGTCTCGGGCTGGCCTGGATGCCCACGCTCTCGTACGACAAGCAGGCCGTGCTCGCCACCGACAAGGTGCGCTTCCAGGGCCAGGAGGTCGCCTTCGTCGTCGCCGAGGACCGTTACGCCGCCCGGGACGCCCTCGAACTGATCGACGTGGAGTACGAACCGCTCCCGGCGGTCGTCGATGCCCGCCGAGCGCTCGACCCGGACGCGCCGGTGATCCGCGACGACAAGGACCAGCAGACCGACAACCACATCTTCGACTGGTCGGCGGGCGACAAGGAGCGAACCGACGAGGTCTTCGCGGCCGCCGACGTCGTGGTGGAGCAGGACATGCTCTACCCGCGGGTGCACCCGGCGCCGCTGGAGACCTGCGGCACCGTGGCGGACATGGACGCCATCACCGGGAAGCTGACGGTGTGGTCCACCACCCAGGCCCCGCACGCCCATCGCACGATCTACGCCATGGTGGCCGGCATCCCGGAGCACAAGATCCGGATCATCTCGCCGGACATCGGCGGCGGCTTCGGCAACAAGGTCGGCATCTACCCCGGTTACGTGTGCGCGGTCGTCGGCTCGATCGTCACCGGCAAGCCGGTGAAGTGGGTGGAGGACCGCTCGGAGAACCTGATGAGCACCTCCTTCGCCCGCGACTACCACATGCACGGCGAGATCGCGGCGACGAGGGACGGGAAGCTCCAGGCCCTGCGGGTCCGGGTGATCGCCGACCACGGCGCCTTCAACGCCACCGCGCAGCCGACCCAGTTCCCGGCCGGCTTCTTCGGCGTCTTCACCGGCTCGTACGACCTGGCCGCCGCGCACTGCGCCGTGACCGGCGTCTACACCAACAAGGCGCCCGGCGGTGTCGCCTACGCCTGCTCGTTCCGCGTCACCGAGGCCG
Source organism: Streptomyces albiflavescens (assembly GCF_014645835.1). Classification (GTDB taxonomy): domain Bacteria; phylum Actinomycetota; class Actinomycetes; order Streptomycetales; family Streptomycetaceae; genus Streptomyces; species Streptomyces albiflavescens. The sequence continues at coordinate 318,378 of NZ_BMMM01000003.1, read as the reverse complement.
TGTACCTGGTCGAACGGATGGTCGACCTGCTCGCGGCCGAGCTCGGCGAGGACCCGGCCGAGCTGCGGATGCGCAACCTGCTGCGGCCGGGGCAGTTCCCGTACCGGACGCAGACCGGGTGGGAGTACGACTCCGGCGACTACCCGCGGGCCCTGCAGCTGGCGATGGACATGGCGCACTACGAGGACCTGCGCAGGGAGCAGGCGGAGAAGCGCGAGCGCGGCGAGCTGATGGGTGTCGGGGTCAGCTTCTTCACCGAGGCCGTCGGCGCCGGCCCGCGCAAGCACATGGACATCCTCGGCCTTGGCATGGCCGACGGTGCCGAATTGCGCGTTCACCCGACCGGCAAGGCGGTGCTGCGCATCTCCGTGCAGACCCAGGGCCAGGGGCACGAGACGACCTTCGCGCAGATCGTCGCCGAGGAGCTGGGCATCCCGCCCGAGGACGTCGAGGTGGTGCACGGCGACACCGACCAGACCCCGTTCGGGCTCGGTACCTACGGCTCCCGTTCGACGCCGGTGTCCGGAGCCGCGGCGGCGATGGTCTCGCGCAAGGTACGCGAGCGCGCGAGGCTCGTGGCCTCGGCGATGCTCGAAGTGAACCCGGACGACCTGGAATGGGAGAAGGGCCGCTGGTTCGTCACAGGAGACCCCGACCAGGGAAGGACCATGGCCGAGATCGCCCTCGCGGCACACTCCAATCTGGAGCTGCCCGAGGGTGTCGAGGGCCAGTTGGACGCGACCTGCGTCTACAACCCGCCTAACCTCACCTTCCCCTTCGGTGCCTACATCTGCGTGGCCGACGTGGATGCGGCCACCGGCCAGGTGAAGGTCCGCCGGTTCGTCGCGGTGGACGACTGCGGCAACCGGATCAACCCCATGATCGTCGAGGGCCAGGTGCACGGCGGGCTCGCCGACGGCCTCGGCATGGCACTCATGCAGGTGATCGCCTTCGACGAGGACGGCAACTGCCTCGGCGGGTCGTTCATGGACTATCTCCTGCCCACCTCGGTCGAGTGCCCGTCCTGGGAGCTCGGCGAGACCGTCACCCCCTCCCCGCACCACCCCATCGGTGCGAAGGGCGTCGGCGAGTCCGCGACGGTGGGCTCGCCCGCCGCGGTGGTCAACGCCGTGGTCGACGCGCTGAAGCCGCTCGGCGTACGCCATGTCGACATGCCGCTGACGCCCGCCGCAGTGTGGCGAGCCGCCCAGGGCCGGCCGCTGCGCACCGACCTGGCGATCACCTGAGGCCCCCGCGATGACGAACACCGAACTGCTGACCCGGGCGGACGTGCTCCGGCACGGCCGGACCCCGTTCGTCCTGGCCACCGTCGTGCACGCGGAGCGGCCCACGAGCGCCAAGCCCGGGGACAGCGCGCTGGTGCTGCCCGACGGCACCGTCGAGGGCTTCGTGGGCGGCACATGCGCCGAGACGACGGTGCAGCTGCAGGGCCTGCGGGTGCTGGAGACCGGCGAGTCGCTGCTGCTGAGGATCACGCCCACCGCGGACACCGGGGCCGGAGGCGCACAGGAGCCCGGCGAAGGCCTGGTCACGGTGGCCAATCCCTGCCTGTCGGGCGGGACGCTCGACATCTTCCTGGAGGCCAACCTTCCCCCGGCGCTGGCGTACGTCTACGGACACGCCCCCATCGCCCGAGCCCTGCTCGACGTCGGTCGTGTGCTCGGCCTCGACGCCCGGACGGCCTCGCCAGGGGAGCCGCTGCCACCCGATATCGACGTCGTCGTCATCGCCACGCACGGTCGCGACGAGGAGACCGTGCTGATCGAAGCCGCGCGTGCCGGGGTCCCGTACATCGGTCTGGTCGCCAGTCCGAAGCGAGGCGCGGCGGTGCTCGCCGGGCTGGACATCACCGAGGAGCAACGCGCGCGCATCCACACCCCGGCCGGGCTGGACATCGGCGCGCGGACCCCGGCGGAGATCGCGCTGTCGGTGTACGCCGAGATCGTCGCACTGCGGCCGCAGGCGGCCCGGGCCGCGCAACCTGGAGCAGAGTCCACCGCGCCGCAGGCCGTGGCCGAGGACGTGGATCCCGTGTGCGGCATGACCGTGGCGATCACGCCCGCCACTCTCTCACTGGACCGGGCCGGCACCACGGTGTACTTCTGCGGGCCGGGGTGCCAGCACGCCTTCGCCGACGACCCCTCCCGTTACGCGCATGCCTGACCTCGACCCCCTCGTACCCGACGTCCCCGCCCTGCGCTCGTGTCTGGACGCAGTCGGTTACCTGGCCGACGACGCCCTGGCCACGGCATTGCTGCTGGCCGTGCGCATGCGGCAGCCGATCCTGCTGGAGGGCGAGCCCGGCGTCGGCAAGACCGAGGCGGCCCGCGCGCTCGCCGCCGTGCTGGACACCCCGCTGATCCGGCTGCAGTGCTACGAGGGCCTGTCCTCGGCCGAGGCCCTCTACGAGTGGAACTACCCCCGGCAACTGCTGGCCATCCGGCTGGCCGAGTCCCGTGGGGAGCCCCTGCGGGACGCCGACCTGTTCACCGAGGACTACCTGCTGCCACGGCCGCTGCTCGCCGCGATCTCCCACCCGGGACCACGACCGGCCGTGCTCCTCATCGACGAGGTGGACCGCGCCGACGACGAGTTCGAGGCGTTCCTGCTGGAGCTGCTCGCCGATGCCGCGGTCACCATCCCCGAACTGGGCACCCGCACGGCCGCGGTACCCCCGGTGGCCGTGCTGACCTCCAACCGCACCCGGGATCTGCACGACGCGCTCAAACGCCGCTGCCTCTACCACTGGATCGAGTATCCCGACACCGCACGAGTCGCCGCGATCATCCGCAGACGGGTGCCGGAGTCGGCCGAGTGGCTGGCCCCGCGCGTGGCCCGCGGGGTGGCGCGCCTGCGTGCCCGGCAGGAGCTCACCAAGCCGCCCGGCATCGCCGAGGCGATCGACTGGGCGGGCGCGCTGCACGCGCTGGGGCTCACTGTTCTCGACGCCGACGCCGCCGACCGCACCCTGGGGGCGGTGCTCAAGTACGCCGAGGACCTGGAGGCCGTGCGCCGGGCCGGACTTGCGGAGCTGATCGACGCGGAGGCAGGCTCCGATGCCTCCTGACCTACCGGAACTGGCAGCCTCGTTCACCGCCGCCCTGCACGACGCGGGGATCGCGGTGGGCCCCGACCGTACCCGGAGCTTCGCTCGGGCGCTCACCCTGCTGGCACCGTCGACGACGCGCGAGCTGCGGAACTGCGCGCTCGCCACCCTGGTGTCCGACCGCGAGCAGATCGAGCCGTTCGACGCGGTCTTCCGTGAGGTCTTCGGCGGCTCGGCCGACCGTGGAGCACAGCGTGGGCAGCCCGGCGACCCGGCCCGATCGCCCGCGCACACCGTTGCCCATCGCGTCCCCGGCACCCGGAAGGCCACCCCGGACGGACGCGGCCGGGAGACCGACGAGCAGCCGCGGGAGGCTCCCGTACCCCTCGCCGCCAGTCCGCTCGACCGTCTCGCGAGCCGCGACTTCGCGGACCTGTCCGCCGAGGAACTGGCGCGGCTCTCCGAGGTGATGCGCACCCTTGTGCTGCGCACCCCGACCCGGCCGTCCCGTCGGCGCCGCACCGCGCACCACGGTGCGCGCATCGACGTGCGCCGCACCCTCTCCGACAGTCGGCGCACCGGCGGATACCCGCTGCGGCTACGCCGCTTCGTGCCTCGCGCCCGCCCCCGCGACCTCGTCGTGCTCTGCGACATTTCCGGATCGATGGAGCCCTATGCCCGCGCGATGCTGCAACTGCTCTACTGCGCGGCCCGTGCCGCCCGCGCGGAGGTCTTCACCTTCGCCACGCGGCTCACACGCCTCACGCCCGCCCTCCGGCGGACCGGGCCGGACGACGCGCTGGCACGGGCCGGACGGGCGGCCCCGGACTGGTCCGGGGGCACCCGCATAGCGGAGTGCCTGGCGGAGTTCAACGAGCGGTTCGGCCGGCGCGGTATGGCGCACGGCGCCGTGGTCGCCATCATCTCCGACGGCTGGGACACCGGCGCGCCCGCCGACCTCGCCACCCACATGGCGCGGCTGTCCCGGGTCGCCTACCGCGTCGTATGGGTCAACCCGCGCACGGCAAGCCCGCGCTACCGTCCGCTCGTGGCCGGCATGGCTGCGGCACTGCCCTACTGCGACGCCGTCGTCAGCGCCCACAACCTCGCGGCCTTGGACGACTTCACCGCCGCTCTGTCCGCCCCACGCCGCCGCCGATGACCCTGCCCGTCCCGTGCCGGGCCCAAGAAGGCGCCGGGAGGCCGGGTCCGAGGCAACCCGCGCTCAGCCGATCCTCCCGACATCACTCATTCAGGTTCGGTAACCGGCGATGGGCGGCTGTGTTGCGCGCCGACGGATCCGACGTGGACTGTTGTCCGGCCTGACAGTCGGGCAGCCGAGCACCGCTGGGGCGATCAGCGACCGGTGGGCGCCTCCCGCTCCAGCAGTCCCGTGCGCAACTCGAGCGGGGTGACTCCATGCCACCGGCGCACCGCCCGCCGGAGTGCACTCACGTCGGCGAAGCCCGCCTGGCGTGTGATGTCACGGAGCGTCAGTTCCCGTCGCCGTAGCAGTTGTTCGACCTGCTCACGGCGTACCCCGTCGACGATCGCCTCGTACGTGGTGCCGCACTCGGCCAGGCGACGGCGCAGGGTGCGTTCGCTGGACGCCTGCCTGCGGGCCTGCTCGGGGAACGAGGGGACGGCCGGAAGGCTCTGCGCGATGGAGATCTCCAGCACCTCGAGCAGGTCCTGCTGGTCGCGCCGTGACGCCATCTCCGTCTCCAGCACGTCAAGCACCGAGGCGTAGGTGATGGGGTCCCGCCCCGGCATGGCCGCACGGGCCCACCGAGTGGGGATCACCATGCGGTTGCCGGCGGCGTCGAAGCGCAGTGGGCAGCGGAACAGTTCGTCGAACGGGCGCGTGTCGCGTGGGGCGGGGAAGGCGAACTCGACCGTCTGCGGGGCGAATGTGGCGCCGACGCTCAGACGGGTGAGGGTGACGACGCTGGAGTACGCCTCCTCGACCAGGAAGGCGGCGACCGTCGGATCCAGTGCGGGGTCCGGCAGATCGGCGCGCAACACGTAGCCGACGTCCTCCCAGCGGGCCGACCACACCGTCATCGCCCCGGAAACGTTCTGATAGCGCACGCCGGTCTCGATGGCGTCCTGAAGAGTGTCGGCTGCCATCATGGCCAAGCCGATCAGCCCCCACGCGGTCAGGTGCTGCGCCGCGCCCACGCGCAGCCCCAGGTGCTCGTCCCCGGTCAGCCCGACCGCCTGGCGGATGACGTCACTGCCCTGCCGGTAGGAGACCCGCAGCGCGGCGGAGCCCATCACCGTCGGGTCCAGCCCGACCCGGGTCAGCAGCGGCTGCAGGTCGACGCCGTGCTCTTCGGCGACCCGGGCGAGGTAGCGGAGGATGTTGGGCGCGATGGTGGCCGAGGTGCTGCGACTCGTTCCCGGAGCGGTGACCGGGGCGGGAGCATCGGGCATCGCGTTCCCTCTCACCAGGGCGTTTCTCGCTTCACTGTAAGCAGCCGGCCCCCGCCTGTCGCGGGCGTGGCCGCCAAGGCCCCCATTTCGGCCTCTGGCGCGCTGCACGCGGCCTTTTCGCCCTCCCTACCTTGTGCGGAACCCGCCCGGCTTGCCCAGCTTGCCGTCCGTGACGCATGGGACATCGACGCGAGAGCGCCAGAAACGAAGGCTCACCATGACTGCACCTCTTCAGACCCCGGCTCGGCGACGATTTGTGCGCCGGAGCCCGCTTGCGGCGGCCCGACGGGGCGTGGCGACGGTGTTCGCCGCTCAGGGAGCAGCGGTGGCCGCGGTGTCCACTACGGTGCCCGCTGTCAAGGAGCGTCTCTCGCTCTCTCCGCTGACGATGACCGTGCTCGTTGTGGCAGTCGCGTTGAGCGCGGGCGTCGGCAGCTTCGCCGGACTGGCCGTGATCCGGCGTCTGGGGCTGGTCGCCGCCATGCGGGCCGCCGTCGTGGCGACCGCCGCGGCTCTGCTGCTGATCGGCTGGGCTCCCGACCGGGCCGTGGTCGCGCTGTCCTACGGGTTGTTCGGCATGACGCTGGGTTGCATCGACGTGTCGGCGAACACCCGGGCCGCGGCCGTCGAACGCCACTACGGCCGGAGCATCTTCGCCTCCTTCTACGCCGCCTGGAGCGCAGCCGGCGTCGCGGCCGCCCTGCTGACCGCGGGCACGGCTCACCTCGGCCTGCCCGCCGAGTACACCCTGACCGCACAGGCCGGCCTCGTCCTGGCCCTCGCCCTGACCGTCCGCTCGCACGCGCTTCCCACAGGCTCACCGATCGCCGTGTCCGACCATGGGGAGTCCCATGGGGAGTCTGTCGTGCTCGGCCGCGGACTGTGGGTCGAACTCGCCCCGTTCGGCCTTGTCCTCCTGGTCGCTTATGTCATCGACTCCACGGTCTCGTCGTGGTCCACGCTCTATCTCCACCAGACCCTGGACACCGCCCTGTCCCTCGCACCTCTGGCCTATGCGGCCTACCAGGTGGGCACCGTCACCGGGCGGGCCTGCGCCGACCATCTGGTACGCGCGATCGGCCCGGCGGCCGTGATCCGTGCCGCCGCCCTGCTCACCGCCACGGCCCTGGCCGGATTGGCAGCCGCGCCCTCCTGGCCGTACGCGGTCCTGGCCGCCGCGTGCACCGGGCTCGGGGTCTCCGCACTCGTCCCCCTGTGCCTTGCCTCCGCCGGACGCCTGCGACCGGGGGCGATCGAAGCGGTCCTGGCCCGCATGAACGTCTTCAACTACATCGGTGTGCTCACCGGCGGGGCCGCCAGCGGAATCCTCGGGTCCACCGGCCACTTCCGACTCGCCTACGGGATACCCGCCGCACTCGTCCTCGCGCTCCTGACGACCGCACGATCCTTCCACCACCGGTTCAGGTCGTAGGGCGCGTGTAGCCGCTGCCGGGCTTTCCCGAGCGCAGTGGCGTAACCGCGACGCCGCCGGAAACACCCCGCCCAGTTGAGGCTGTGCACCTACCGGCACGTGCAAGCGGTACGACCCAGCACGCGGCCGGCAACACGAGCCGGCGTGCTGCGGTGAGCCCTGCCGGGCCCGCGCCCTGTTCCGGCCGGAGCCGGACGACTGGGCAGCGTGGGCGGCAAGCGCCTGGCCGCCCAAGCCCCCTCTTTGACCGCACGGACCATTTCCCGCTGAACTGCAGATGAATAAGTTCTTTTCAGCCCTTCAGAAATGGGACCGCAAACGGCTGGAAAAGGGATCTGGTTTATGGGAAATATCCAGTACGACACGTGCGTGATCGGAGCGGGACCTGCCGGGCTGGCAGTCGCCAGAGCCCTGATGGAGCGGAATCTGCCGTACACGCATCTTGAACGGCACACAGGGCCCGGCGGCATCTGGGACATCGACAACCCCGGCAGCCCGATGTACGAGTCGGCCCATTTCATTTCCAGCAAGACCCTCTCGGGCTTCGGAGGTTTTCCCATGCCCGACGAATTCGCCGATTATCCCCCGCACCGGCAGATCCTCTCGTACCTGAGGTCCTTCGCCGACGCCTATGAGCTGACGGAGCGCATTCGGTTCGGCGTCGAGGTCGAAAGCGTCGAGAAGAACGCGGACGGCACTTGGGCGGTCACCCGGACCGACGGACGGCAAACCGTGCACAGCCAGGTCGTGGTGTGCACGGGTTCCCAGTGGCACCCCAACGTCCCGGAACTGCCCGGGAATTTCACCGGCGAGGTCCGCCACACGGTCGGCTACCGCAGCGCGGAGGAACTGCGCGGCAAGCGGGTCCTGGTCGTGGGAGCGGGAAACTCCGGCTGCGACATCGCCTGCGACGCGGCCCGCAGCGCGGACCACGCGGTGATCAGCATGCGCCGCGGCTACTGGTTCATCCCCAAGCACCTCTTCGGCCGGCCGGTGGACACCATCGCCAACAACGGGCCGCATCTGCCGATGTGGCTGGCACAGCGGGTCTTCGGCACCCTCCTGCGCATCATCAACGGCGACCCGACGCGCCTGGGCCTGCAGAAGCCCGACCACAAGCTGTTCGAGACCCACCCCGCGATCAACTCGATGCTGATCCACCACCTCCAGCACGGCGACATCAGCGCCAGACCGGGGATCGCCCGCACCGAGGGCAGCACGGTCCACTTCACGGACGGCACCCGCGACGACTTCGACCTGATCCTGCTGGCCACGGGTTACGTCCACAAGGTGCCGGTCGCGCAGAAGTACTTCGGCGACGAGCAGCACCCCGACCTGTACCTGTCGTCGTTCTCCCGCGAGCACCAGGGCCTGTGCGGAGTCGGCTTCGTCGAGACCAACTCCGGCGCGTACCAGCTCTTCGACACCCAGGCTCAGCTGATCGCCGGGCACATCCACGATGCGGCGCACCGGCTGCCGAACGCGGAGCGATTCGCAAGCATGATCCGTACCGACCGCCCGGACCTGTCCGGCGGCATCAAGTTCGTCGACTCGCCCCGGCACACCGGCTACGTCGACAGCGCGGCCCTCGTGAAGCACCTCGCCAGGATCGCGGCCGAGATGGGCTGGCGCACCGAAGGCCGGCCGCCGCGCGTGCGGTCCCTGCGGGACGCGGAGGCGGTGTCGTGAGCGGCTTCGACTTCCGTGACAAGGTCATGCTGGTGACCGGCGGCGCCGGCGGGATCGGCAGCGCGGTGTGCCGTCGTTTCGCCACCGGGGGTGCCCGCTGCGTGGTCGTCGACATCGACGAGGCCCGCGCCAAGCGGGTCGCCGTCGAGCTTCCCGGTGCCGGCCACACCGCTCTCGGCTGCGACCTGGTGGACCGGGCCCAGGTGGAGCACCTTTTCGATCAGGTTGCCGACGCGTACGGCCGTCTCGACGTGCTCGTCAACAACGTGGGAATGACCAGCGCCGAACGCTTCGACGTGCGCAGCGTCGAGAGCATCGAGCAGGAGATCACCCTCAACCTGACCTCGCCGCTGGTCGCCACCAGGATCGCTGTCCCGTTGCTGCAAGCCTCCCGGGATGCCCGCGTGGTCACCACCGTCTCCCTCGGCGGGATCTTCCCGCTGGGCGAGACCCCGATCTACACGGCCTCGAAGTTCGGGTTGCGTGGGGCGATGCTCGCCCTCGGGCTCGACCTGCGGAGCAAGGGCATCCTGGCCGGGTCGGTGTTGCCGTCGGCAACCGACACCCGGATGCTGCGCCAGGAGGCCGTGGACGGCGGGAACTCCATGCAGTTCCAGGATCCGCCACAGCAGCCCGCCGACGTCGTGGCGGCCGTGGTGAGCCTGCTCGACAAGCCCCGTCTGGAGGCATACCCCCGGACCGGTGAGTCCCGTCTGGTCCGGTTCGCGATGCTGGCGCCGAACCTGTTGCCAAAGGTGCTCCCGCTGTTCCGTCAGAGGGGTGAGCGCGGCATGGCCCGCTATCTGGAGGAGCTGCGCCGCCGGGGACTGGCACGGCAGATCGATGGACGTTGGGAACTGGTGGAGGAGAAATGACCACAGTCGAGAGCCCCGCCACGCTGAGCGTCGTCAACCCGGCCACCGGGGAGCTGATCACCACCGTGCCCGCCACCAGCGCCGAAGAAGTCGCCAAGGCGGTTGAGCGGGCCCGGCAGGTCTTCGCATCCGGCGTGTGGTCGCGGCTGCCGGTCCGGGAGCGCAGCGCGGTGCTGCTGCGACTCGCCGACCTGATGGAACGCGACGCCGGGATCCTGGCCCGGCTGGACAGCGAGGACGCGGGAAAGCCGATCACGGAGTGCCTCACCAGCGACGTACCCGGCGCTGTCGAGTCGATCCGCTGGTTCGCCGAAGCGGCCGACAAGGTGTTCGGCAGGATCGCCCCCGGCGGGAAGGACGGCCTGGGCCTGATGAGCCGGGAACCGGTGGGGGTGGTGGCGGCGATCCTGCCCTGGAACTACCCGCTGGCCATGACTGCGTGGAAGGTCGGCCCCGCCCTCGCCGCGGGCAACTGCCTGTTGGTCAAGCCCGCCGAGGCGACCCCGCGCTCGGCCCTGCACCTGGCCGGACTCGCTGCCGAGGCCGGCCTTCCCGAGGGGGTCCTCACGGTCCTGACCGGCCACGGCTCCGTCACCGGCGCCGCCCTGGCCCGCAGCCCCGTCGTGGGTGCCCTCTCGTTCACCGGCTCCACGGGGACCGGGCGCCGCATCCTCAAGGACGCGGCCGACAGCAACTTCAAACGCGTCTCGCTGGAGATGGGCGGCAAGAGCCCCCAGGTGCTGATGGCCGACGCGCTCGCCTACGGGGACGAGCTCATCGATCACATGATCGAGGCCGCATTCCTGACGATGGGGCAGAACTGCACGGCCGGTTCCCGCGTCCTGATCCACAACAGCATCGCCGACGAGGTACTGGAGCGGTTCACGACCGCCGCGAAGCGCCTGGTCATCGGCGATCCCGCGGACCCTCGCACGCAGGTGGGGCCACTGATCAACCGGGCCGCCTTCGACCGGGTCGCGGCGGCGGTGGAAGCCGCCCGGGCCGATGGAGCCCGCATTCACACCGGAGGGCTGCCGCACGGCCTGCCGCAGCGCGGGGCCTATTACCCGCCCACCGTGATCACCCACGCTCCCGAAGGCAGCGATGTACTCACCAAGGAACTGTTCGGGCCCGTCGTCACCGTCCAGACCTTCACGTCCGAAGACGAGGCGATGTACCTGGCGAACGCCACCGAATACGGGCTCGCCGCCTCGGTGTGGACCCGCGACCTCGACGCCGCCCTCAGGCTGGCACGCGACATCCAGGCCGGCGTCGTCTCCGTCAACGCCTACAGCGAGGGCGACATCACCACACCCTTCGGCGGCTGGAAGCAGTCCGGGTTCGGCGGCGTGGAGAAATCGACCAACGCCTTCGACCAGTGGACCCGGGAGAAGACCGTCTGGATCCGCACCCGGTGATCCCATCGCCACACCGGTGTCGACCGCACAGAAGTGCGCTCACGTCGGGAAGTCGGCCTGAGCATTCGTCAGGAGGGTCAGCAATGGGTCAGTGTGCGTCCTGAAACGCCTGGAGACAGCTGAGACGGCGGCGCCTGCCTCGCCGTGCCTGCCGCGGCAGGGTGCCCGTGTGCCCCGGCTGTTGTCCGCCTACGCGCGCCAGGCACCTGGCCGTACTCCACGCCGGGCAGACGACCACGTCCCGCACCGGACACCCGGCCAGGCCCCACCCCAGGCAGGCGACCATGCTCCGCGCACCCGGCCGTGCCCCCGCGTCGGGCAAGCGACCAAGCTCCACGCCGGGCACGCAGCCATGCCGTCGCCGCAGGGCCGCGTCGAACGGGGATGCTGCGAATCACTCGTCCGTCATGCTTGACGTAAGGAGACGGGAAACTTAACTTCTGGGGACCCGCAGCCCCTGGAGCGTGCCCATGAGGCCCCTTGCCCGCACCGCCGCGCTGAACGGTTACGTCGAGCTGAGTCGTTCCCTCGGTCTGGATCCGCGGGAGATGATGAGGAGCGTCGGCCTGGACACCGCGGACCTTGCCGTCCAGGACCGGTGGATCTCGGGCACGGCGGTGGTCAGCCTGCTGGAGCTGTCGGCCGCCGCCTCCGGGCGCGAGGATTTCGGGCTGCACCTGGCGGAGCTGCGGCGCTTCTCCAACCTTGGTCCGATCAGCCTGCTCGTGCGTGAAGAGCCCGACGTGCGCAGCGCCTTGGCCCTGCTGATCCGCCATCAGCACACGTACAACGAGGTACTGCACGCCCGGCTCTCGGAAGGCAATGGGGTGGCCACGCTCAAGGTCGACCTCCGGCTCGGCGAGCCGCAGCCGGCCCGGCAGGGCACGGAGCTCGCCGTGGGCGCGTTCCACCGCGTGCTGTGCGGCTTCCTCGGCCCGCGCTGGCGTCCGTCGTCGGTCTGCTTCACCCACCGGGCGCCGCGCGACACCGCCGGACACCGTCGCCTGTTCGGGCCGGTGGTGGAGTTCGACCGCGGCTTCAACGGCATCGTCTTCTACGCCGAGGACCTGGACGCCCCCAACGCCATGGCCGACGCACAACTGCGCAGCTACACCTGGCAGTACTTCGAGCCCTTCGCGGCCCCCAAGGAGGCCTCCGAGGCCGACCGGGTGCGCGACCTGATCGAGGCGCTGCTGCCGACCGGGCGCTGCTCCATCGAGCAGATCGCGCGCAGCCTCGACGTCGACCGGCGCACCGTGCACCGCCATCTGGCCCGGTGCGGGGAGACGTTCTCCTCCCTGCTCAATACGACCCGCAGAGCGCTCGCGGAGCAGTTCGTCGCCAATCCCAGCCGTTCCCTGACCGAGGTATCCACCCTGCTGGGGTTCTCGTCGCTGAGTGCGTTCTCCCGCTGGTTCCACGAACAGTTCGGCACCGGTCCGCGGGATTGGCGCAAGAGCCGGACCGGCTCGGCGACGCTCGACGGAAGCTGAACCCGCGGGACGCACACGGACGGTAGCGCCGCCGCATCCGCGGGACGCACGCGGACGGTAGCGCCGCCGCATCCGCGGGACGCACGCGGACGGTAGCGCCGCTGTACCCATACGTGTGTCCCCGATTGGCAAGTCACCTGTCACCACAGGCAAAGCGGGCACCTGCCGCCCGCCCTACCGTGGCACCACCGCGCAGGCGGCCGGCCTCCGGAGGGAAGACCCTTCGACTCCCCTGAGGGCACTCCCTCCGGACCGGCCCGCGACCATCTGGGCCACGTGCTGCCACCAGCCCGGACGACCGCTGCCGCAGGACATGTCGTCCCGTCGGCCGCCCGCTCCGGGACGCCATGTCCCCGACGCCAAGGAGAAGCACCGTGCACTTCCACGACGACTCCCTCTTCCCGGAGAACCAGGAGAAGCTGGTGATCCAGGCCGCGCCGTACGGCCCCGAGTGGCTTCCCGGGGACGCGGACGACCTGCCCCTGACCATGGACGAGCACGTACAGGCGGCCGTCGACTGTTACAACGCCGGCGCGACGGTGCTCCACATCCATGTGCGTGAGCTCGACGGCAAGGGCTCCAAGCGGATGTCCATGTTCAACGAACTGCTCGGGCGGCTGCGCGAGACCGTGCCGGACATGGTGCTCCAGATCGGCGGTTCCATCTCCTTCGCCCCCGAGGGTGAGGGCGGCGATGCCAAGTGGCTCGCCTACGACACCCGCCACCTGCTGGCCGAACTCACCCCCGCGCCGGACCAGGTGACGATCGCGATCAACACCAGCCAGATGAACATCGTCGAGATCATGAACGACGACGACCTGGAGGGCACGTCCATCGCGAAGCCCGACTACTACCGGGCCTACCGCGACATGGTCGTCGAGGCCGGCCCGGACTTCTACCTGGAGCACCTCGAGCGCCTGCGCGCGAACGGCATCCAGCCGCACTTCCAGCTCGCCCACCTGGCACAGCTGGAGACCGTGGAGCGGCTGATCCGCTCGGGCGTCTACACCGGCCCGCTGATCCTCAACTACGTGGCCATCGGCGGCGGTTTCGCCGGCCGGCACCCCGCCGACCTGGTCGAGTTCATTCGCCGCGTGCCGGACGGCGCCGTTCTGACCATCGAGAGCTCCATGCGCGCCGTGGCTCCGATGAACGCAGTCGCCATCGCCCTCGGCCAGCACGTGCGCGTCGGCAACGAGGACAACCTCTGGCGCGGCAAGGGCGAGCGGATGTCCTCCGTGGCCCAGGTCGAGCAGATGGTGAAGATCTCCGAGGCGCTCGGCCGCGACATCGCCACCGGAGCGGACGCCAAGCGCATCTACCAGCTCGGCGAGTACTACGCCGACGCCGACGAGACCCTCGCCCGGCTCGGCATGGTGCCCAACCGCCGCCCGGGACAGCGCGGCTTCATGCTGCGCGACGTCCAGGCCTGACCCGGCCCCCTTACCCACCCCACGATCCCTCCGGGAGCTCCCTGTGGCACATGCCGTCCGCTTCTACGAAACCGGTGGCCCAGACGTCCTCACCTGGGAGGAGGTGCCCGTCGGTGACCCCGGACCGGGCCAGGTGCGCATCCGGCACGAAGCCGTCGGCCTCAACTTCGCCGACACCTACTTCCGTACCGGGCTCTACCCCGTCCGGCTGCCCGACGGCATCGGCGTCGAGGCCGCCGGCGTGGTGGAGGCGGTCGGCGAGGGCGTCACCAACGTCGCCGCGGGGGACCGGGTGACGTACACCGGGAGCCCCCTCGGTGCCTACAGCACCGAACGGGTCATGGACGCCTCGCACTTGATCAGGTTGCCCCATGGGATCAGCTGCGAGACGGCGGCCGCGATGACCATGCGCGGCCTGACGGCGGCCTACCTCCTGCGCAGGATCCACCCGCTGCGGAAGGGTGACACGGTACTGCTGCACGCGGCCGCGGGCGGCGTGGGCCTGATCGTCTCCCAGTGGGCCGCACTGCTCGGCATCCGTGTGATCGGAACGGTCTCCACCGCGGAGAAGGCGGAGCTCGCCCGCGCACACGGATGCGAGCACATCATCCGCTACCAGCACGAGAACGTGGCCGAGCGGGTGCGGGAACTGACCGACGGCGCCGGTGTACCGCTGGTGCTCGACAGCGTCGGCAAGGACACCTTCGCCGGCTCGCTGGCCTCGCTGGCACCTCGGGGACTGCTGGTCTGCTTCGGCACCGCCTCCGGCCCCGTGCCACCGATCGACGCCATGCAACTCGCTGTCCGAGGCTCGCTGTTCGTCACTCGACCTGCCCTCGCCGACTACATCGCCGACCCCGCCGAACGCGATGCTCTGGCAGGAGAGCTGTTCGACCACGTCTCCTCGGGGCGCATCGCCATCGAGATCAACCAGCGCTACCGGCTCGAGGACGCCGTCCAGGCCCACCGAGACCTGGAAGCCGGACGGACCACCGGGTCCTCTGTCTTCGTCCTGTGAGCACGGCACCCTCCACCTTCCCTTCCATGGAGTGAGCACCCATGCCCGACACCCTCTCGTCCGCGCCGCGCCTCGGCGCGCGGTACACCTCGATCGACGTCGAACCGCTGACCTGCACCATCGGAGCCGAACTGCACGGTCTCAGCCTCGCCGACGCGGCCCGTGACGACGACCTGTTCGCCGAGATCAAGAGCCTGCTGCTGCAGTACAAGGTCCTCTTCCTGCGGGACCAGGACATCTCGCGTGCTGACCACGTCGCGTTCGCGTCGCGCTTCGGCCCGCTGGAGGACCACCCCGTCGCCGGCAGCGACCCCGACCACCCCGGACTGGTCCGGATCTACAAGGACCTGGACAGCCCCCCGGAGCACTACGAGAACGCCCTGCACACGGACGGCACCTGGCGGGTGAACCCGTCGATGGGCGCCGTACTGCGCTGCGTCGAATCGCCCCCGGTCGGCGGCGACACGATCTGGGTCAACATGGTGGATGCGTACCGCCGGCTCCCCGACCACATCAAGACCCGGATCGAGGGGCTGCGCGCCCGACACAGCATCGAAGCCACCTTCGGCGCCGTCATGCCCGAGGAACAGCGCCACGCGCTGAAGGAGCGGTTCCCGGACGCCGAGCACCCGGTCGTGCGCACGCACCCGGAGACGGGCGAGGAGATCCTCTTCGTCAACGCGTTCGCGACGCACTTCGTCAACTACCACACGCCCGAGAACGTGCGTTTCGGCCAGGACTACGCGCCCGGCGCGAGCCATCTGCTCACCTATCTGATCAGCCAGGCCGCGATTCCCGAGTACCAGGTGCGCTGGCGCTGGACTCCCAACAGCGTGGCCATTTGGGACAACCGCTCCACCCAGCACTACGCCGTCCAGGACTACTGGCCCGCCGTCCGCAAGATGGAGCGCGCCGGAATCGTCGGCGACAGACCGTTCTGACCTGCTACTTCCCAAGCAGTCGAGGTGATGACAATGGAGTTTCACACCCCTGCGCAGTCCACGGCCCCGACCGCGTCGGCCTGGCCCGTCTCCAAAGGCTATGCCTGGACGGTCTTCGCCCTCAGTTTCGGCCTGCTGCTTTCCGACTACATGTCCCGCCAGGTACTCAACGCCGTCTTCCCGATGCTGAAGGCCGAATGGCTGCTGTCCGACGCCGCCCTGGGGTCGCTCAGCGGTGTCGTGGCCCTGGCGGTTGGCGTGCTCACCTTCCCCATGTCCCTCATGGCCGACCGGTGGGGGAGGGTGCGGAGTCTGCTGATCGCCGCCACGCTGTGGAGCCTGGCCACCCTCGGGTGCGCCCTGTCGGCGAACTACGGCGAGATGTTCGTCGGCCGGCTCTTCGTCGGCATCGGCGAGGCAGCGTACGGCAGCGTGGGGATCGCCGTGGTCCTCAGCATCTTCCCGGCCGCCCTGCGGGCCACACTCTCCGGCGCCTTCATCGCCGGCGGCGCCTTCGGCTCGGTGCTCGGCGTCGCCGTCGGCGGCGCCGTGGCCCAGGCGGCCGGCTGGCGCTGGGCGTTCGCCGCGATGGGGATCTTCGGCCTGGTGCTCGCCGCGGTGTACGGCGTCGTGGTCAAGGAAAGCAGGCTGGCGCCGCGCGGACGGCCCACCGCCGGCGAGGACGGCGCGGCAGCGCCCGAAAGGCTGCGTGCCCACTTGCCCCGCCTGTTCTCCTCCGTCTCCGTCGTCAGTGCCTACGTCGGCAGCGGACTCCAACTGTTCATCGCTGCCGCGCTCCTGTCCTGGCTGCCCAGCTTCTTCAACCGCTACTACCACATGGCACCGGCCGAGGCGGGTGGGGCCGCCGGCGGCTTTGCGTTGATCATCGGCTTGGGGATGATCCTCGGGGGTGTCGTCTCCGACCGCATCAGCTCTACGGCCCCGATCCGCAAGTGGGCCGTCGCCCTCGGCTGTAGCCTCGGCTCGCTGCTCCTGCTGACCCTCTCTTTCCAACTGCCCACTGGACCTGCCCAGTTGCTGACGCTGGGCCTGGGCTCCCTGCTGTCAGCCGGCTCTGCCGGACCCGCGGCGGCCATGGTGGCGAACCTGACCCCCGCCGCCGTCGCCGCGACCGCGTTCGCCACCCTCACCCTGGCCAACAGCCTGCTCGGCCTGGCCCCGGGCCCCGCGGTCACGGGCGCGCTCGCGGACCGCCTCGGCCTGTTGGGCGCCCTGCGTGTCGTGCCCCTCGTCGCGGTCGCGGCCATGGTGGCCTTCCTGGTCGGCCGGCACTGGTACGAACGCGACCTCCTCCGCCTCGACGCCCCAGCCACGAAGGCGGAGCCCAAGCACCCGTCGGAGATTGCCTCATGAGCTCGACCGCAGAACCCACCGTGGTCATCGTCCCCGGTCTGCGCGATCACGTCGCGGACCACTGGCAGACCCTGCTGGCCGAACAGCTCGCCGAGGCCGGCCGCGCCGTCCGCACCGTTCCCCCGGTGACGGGCGAGCGGCTCAGCCTGGACGTCCAGGTCGGCAACCTGGCCGCGGCGCTGGCGGCCCTGGACGGGCCGGTCCTGCTGGTCGCCCACAGCGCCGGCGTCATCACCACGGTGCACTGGGCCCAGCGCCACCGCGCCGACGTACGCGGCGCGCTCCTTGCCACCCCACCGGACTTCGAGACACCGCTGCCGGACGGCTATCCCACTCCTGCCGAACTTGCGGACCACGGCTGGACGCCCGTGCCCCGCGCGCCGCTTGCCTTTCCCAGCCTCCTGGCCGCCAGCGCCGACGACCCGCTCGGCGCACCGGAACGCGTCGCCGAGCTGGCCCGGAGCTGGGGCAGCCGCCTTGTGGAGCTGGGCGCGGTCGGCCACCTGAACCCCGCCTCGGGATACGGCGAGTGGCCCATGGCCGAGGAACTGATTCACATGCTGGAGTCCGGCTCCACCAGCGCACCGCTCGGGGCGACACCTACCGGAGAGCACCCATGAGGCCGGACACCGAACTGCTGTGGACACCGGGGCCCCGCGAGTTGGAGGACTCCAACGTCGCGCTGTTCATGGAATGGCTGGAAGAGACACGCGGCCTGCGCTTCCCCGACTACGCCGAGCTGTGGCGGTGGAGTTCCACCGATCTTGCGGGCTTCTGGTCGGCGGTGTGGGAGTACTACGGACTGGATGCCGTCACCGGATACGACGAGGTGCTGGCTGACGCCACCATGCCGGGAGCCCGCTGGTTCACCGGCGCGCGCCTGAACTTCGCCGAACGGTGCCTCGCCCAGGCAACCGACGAGCGTCCGGCGCTGGTGAGCGTGACCGAGGGCGGCGAACCTGTCGAGATGTCGTGGGACCGGCTGCGCCGCGAGGTCGCGGTCGTCTCGGCCGCTCTCCGGCGGATGGGGGTGAGGCCCGGCGACCGCGTCGCCGGGTATCTCACGAACCTGCCGCAGGCGGTGGTGGCACTGCTCGCCACCGCGGCGATCGGTGCCGTGTGGACGGCCTGCTCACCCGACTTCGGCACCCCAAGCGTGCTCGCTCGGTTGAGGCAGGCCCGGCCGACGGTCCTCATCGCCGCGGACGGCTACCGCTACGGAGGCAGGGAGCACGACAGACGCTCTACGATCACCGAACTCCTGGACGGACTGCCGACCGTCCGCCACCTCCTGGCCGTCGACAACGTCTTCCCACCGCAGACGGACGCATGGTCCGTACGGTCCGGCGTCACCGTGCACGCCTGGTCCGCACTGCCGCCCACCAACAGGGCGCCGGATTTCGCGGACGTACCCTTCGACCACCCGCTGTGGATTCTCTGGTCGTCGGGAACCACCGGTGTCCCCAAGGGAATCGTGCAGGGCCACGGCGGCATCGTCGTCGAACTGCTGAAGGCGCTGGGGCTCGGCGCCGACCTGCGCCCCGAGGACCGGTACATGTTCGTCACCTCCACCAGCTGGATGGTGTGGAACTTCCTGGTCGGCGGTCTGCTGCACGGCAGCACGATCGTCCTCTACGACGGCAGTCCCACGTTTCCCGATGCCGCCGGCGCCTGGCGTGTCGCCGAACGGACCAGGGCGACGATGGTCGGGGTGGGCGCGGCCTATCTCGCGGCCGTGGAGAAGTCCGGTCTGCATCCGGCAGCCGACCTGGACCTCGGTGCCTTGCGCTCGGTCCTGCAGACAGGGTCGGCCATGGCATCGAGCACATGGCGGTGGGCCCATGAACGGCTCGCCCCCGGTGGGTGGCTGCAGTCGATCTGCGGCGGAACCGACATCTGCTCCGTGCTCGCGGGCGGCTCCCCACTCCTCCCCGTACGTGCAGGCCGAATTCAGTGCCCGGCGCTCGGCGTGGCGCTGTCCGCGTGGGACGAGGCAGGACGACCTGTGATCGGCGAGCAGGGAGAGCTGGTGGTGACCGCCCCACTGCCGTCCATGCCACTGCGCTTCGTCGACGACCCCGGTGACGCACGGTACACGGCCACTTACTTCGACACCTATCCGGGTGTGTGGCGGCACGGTGACTGGGTGACCATCGAAACGGACCTGTCGGTCGTCGTGTCCGGCCGTTCCGATTCCACGCTCAATCGCATGGGGGTGCGGATGGGCTCGGCCGACATCTACGCGGTGGTGGAGCAACTGCCCGGCATCTCGGACAGCCTTGTCGTCGGTGTCGAACAGGCGGACGGCGGCTACTTCATGCCGCTGTTCGTCGTGGCCGACGATGGCGAGGAAACCGGCGACCGGTTGCGGCAGCGGATCACAACGGCCATCAAGCGGCAGTTGTCCCCGCGCCATGTGCCCGACGTGATCGTACGGGTGCCCGCGCTGCCCCGCACGCTGACTGGGAAGAAGCTCGAGGTGCCGGTCAAACGGCTGCTGCAGGGCGCGCGCGTGTGCGACGTCGCCGGTCCGGGCGCCGTCACGGACGGCCACATGCTGGACTGGTTCGCAGAATTCGGAGGCAGGAAGACTGGGCCGGTCACGGGGGCATGACCGCGGAAGGGCAGAGCAGCCACCCCGCGAGGTCCCCGACAACAAGGCGCTCGACGCCGATGCAGACATACGGCGCGCCAGGCAGCTCGGCATCGACTGGCGCGGCGTCAGAAAGGTCAGCAACGGGTCGGTGTGACTCCTCGAACGTCAGTGGTGGGTCCGCGTCCCAGAAGACTCCCTCGGTTCGTCGGGGCCTCGTGCCAGAAGCCCTCGTACGCGCGTCGGGGACGCCTCCGGAGGCGTCCCCGACGGCCGGAGCCGAGGGTCAGGGCAGCGGGATACGAACAACCTGCGGGTCGTGATCGGAGAGCTGGGCGGCGAACTCGGAGTTGACATGGACGACGTCATAGCCGTACGCCGTGGCGGCGAGGCCGGCCGACAGCAGGATGTGGTCCAGCACCTGCGAGTTGCCCTCGAAGTCGTAGGTGTACCGCTCCGCGGCGGTAAGCGTGCGGGGCAGGTCTACGAGGCTGTTGTTCGCGGTCAGGATGTCGGCGGTCTGGGAGAACTCGAAGTCGTTCAGATCGCCCAGCACGATCACCGAGGCGCTCGCGTCGACGGCCAGGATCTGATCGACGAAGCTCTTCACCACGGTGGCCTGGTTGTGCCGCTGGGTCTCCGAGGAGCGGGTGGGCGGCTGGAAGTGACCGAACAGCGGCTGGTCACCGCCCTTTGAGTTGAAGTGGTTGGCGATGACGAAGACCGTCTTGCCCTTCCATGTGAACTCACCGGCGAGCGGCTTACGGCTGGAGGAGAAGGCCGAGTTGGCCGGGTCGATACGGCCGGGCGAGTACTTCAGCGACGGCACGCCGAGGGTGTTCACGACCGCGTTCGCCCGAGTGGCCGTCCCGCCGGAGTGGTCGACGAAGGCCAGCCCGCGGTCGGTGCGGTACATGAACACCTGGCGGATATTGCCACCGGGCTCGCCGCCGTCGGCGTCGTTCTGCGGGTTGATCTGCCGGTAGGTGTAACTCGGGCCGCCCGCCGCGGTGATGGCCCCGATCAGCTTGCTCATGGTCTGCTCGCAGGCCACAACGCCGTCGTCGGTGGCGCCGCTGTTGTCCTGGACCTCCTCCAGGGCGACCAGGTCGGGCGACTTCAGGCTGCCCACGATCTGCCCGGCGAGGCCGTCGAACTTCGACTGCGGGTCGGACGGGTCGAGGTTCTCCACGTTGAAGGTGGCGGTGGACAGCTCGCCGGCAGTGGGCGTCTGGGTGGTCTCGGGAGTGATGCCGCCGCTGGTCACCGAGGGCGTGCTGGTGACGAGCAGCTTGAAGTTGCCGAAGGAGTAGTCGAGTACGCCGGTGGTGGCGCCGGACAGGGTGTCGCCGACGTTCACGGTCGGGGTGGCCGCGAGCGAGTCGTCCAGCAGCACCCGCTCCGGGTTGGGATCGCCGGACTGCAGCACAATGCCGCCGCGGTTGGTGCGTGTGGTGCTGTCCTGCGGGACGACCGGGACCTCGCCGTAGCTGTTGCGCGGGCCGACAACTGCGGCGTTGTCGATTTCCACGCGCATTCCCTCCATCGACTCCCAGAAGTCGATGCCGTCGCTCGCCGGGTCGAAGACGCCGCTGTTCTCCACGTCTCCGGTGGCGTCATCCTCGATCACGGCGGCCGGTGGGACGCGTCCCCCGGGGCCGACCAGGGTGGGTGCGGGCAGCGTCGCACCGCTCGCCACAACAGTAATCGTCGGGGCGGTGATCTCGGTGGTGGTGAGGTTGTTGGTGCCGCTGGTGCCGCCGGGGCGGAACTCGCTGACAGTCCCGGCGACGGTCACCGAGTCGGCGACCGCGACCGTCGGGGCGGTGCCGGTGTAGACGAAGATCCCCTCGCTGGTGGCGGGGTCGGTGTCGGGCTGCGGGTCCTGCATCCAGAATCCGTTGCTCGACTTGGCGGTCACCACGCCGGAGACACCGCTGGCCTGCCGGCCGTTCAACGGTGAGATGTGAGCGGTGCCCTGGATGTCGCGGATACGGGTGGCACCGCCGCCACCACCGCCGGAGCTGGAGTTGCGCGGGACGGGCGCGGTGACGGTGAAGTCCGCGGAGTTGTTGTCGGTGTCGGTCGCGCCACCGCCGGTGCGCACGGCGGCGGTGGTGTTCGACAGCGTCCCGGTCGGCGCGCTCTCGTACGAGCTGGCGCTGCTGCCGTAGCCCACGAAGTCCCGCACCCCGGCCTGGCTCGCGCAGCCGGTGGCGCAGGTCAGCGCGGTGGTGCTGGTGACCAGGGCCACCTTCGCGGAGGTCGCGCTCATCGCGATGGTGCCGGTGACGTCCGGCGTGGGCAGCGACGCGGCGCTGCCGGCACCGGCGGCCTCCTGGACCAAGTAGTACTGGCCCGGCGCGATGCTGCCCGACAGTGCCGTCTTCGACCAGGCGGAGCCGGATGCCGAGGCGTACTGCACGGTCCAGCCCGATACGGACACCGTGCTCGTGCCACGGTTGTACAGCTCGATGAAGTCATGGGTGTACGGGGCTCCCGAGTTGCCTCCGCCGCCGTAGACCTGGCTGATCACGATGTCCGACGAGGCCGCGTACGCGGCGTCCTGGGACGGGACCAGCAGACCGCCGACGGCGACCGAAGCAACCGCGGCCGCCGCCCATCGGCGTGTTCTTCCACTTCTCTCCGACTCCACTGTGTTCCTCCCGACTGCAGGCGAAACCGACGCCGGGAACTTTGGCAGCGAAAGCCGCACCTACGCGCGCGTCAACCTGTCAATTTCCAATGAACAAAAGGAGAAGCGGACGGCTCCGGCTGCCCCTGGCAGCAGGCGCCGCCCCATCGTCCGCCGGGTCAGGCCCACTTCGGGCAGAGGCCGCATCGGAGTTTGCCGGTACGGCCTCTTGGTTGCTCCGGACGGCGGCGATCGCCCAAGTGCCTCTCCTACGTGGCTGGTCCAGGGTCATCCCAGGGCGGCGGGTGACTCTGCCCCGGGTATCAGCAGGTGAGGTTTGCCGGAGCCGTCAGCCGTCACGGACCAGACGTCGGGGTCGCCGCTGCTGTCTCGCAGTGTGTAGGCGATCGTGGCGTCGTCGAGCCAGGCAGCCTGGTCGTCGATGCTGCGGGTCTCGGACAGCCGCCTCACCCGCATCGAGGCCAGGTCGAGTACGGACAGCCGCCAGCCGCGGGTGGGATCGGCCCCGATGGCCTCCTTGAACGCGATGCGGGTGCCGTCGGGGGACAGCGACGGGCACTCGACGTTCTCCTTGAGCGTGCGAACGGCTCTGGCGGCGAAGTCACCCTCGACGAGGTATCGGCGGCCGCCCGTGGACATGGCCGCGTAGAACCGGTTGTCGTCGGCGGCGAAGGTGACGCCCCAGAAGTTGACGTCAGCGGCCCGGTAGGGCCGGCCGTCCTTGGTCACTGCAAACGTCTCCAGTGTGCTCGCGAGCGCGCCGGTGCGGGTGTCGAGGATGCCGGTCCGGGTGGAGAAGCCACTGCTGGTGTACGAGTCGCCGCCGACGAAGGTGGTCCATGCCACCATGCGGCCGCTGGCCGAGACACGAGCGCGGTTGGGCAGGCCGGGGACGGAGATCGCCCGCTTCTCATGGAGCTTCTGGTCGAGGACGACAACGTGGTAGGCCCACGGGGAGTCGGGACGGATACAGACGCCCGTGCCTGCCGCGGCATAGACGCGGACGCACTCCAGCGGGGCGACCGCACGCGGGCCGCTCGGGTCGCCCCGCGAGACGGTGGCGAGATGGCGGTTGCTGACCACCAGCAGTCGCGGACCGGGAGCCAGCGTCATACGGTCCGCTCTGGTGGTGACCGAATCAGTTGTGGCGCCGGTGGTGGTCTGGTGGGGGGCCAGCCGGATGTAGCCTACGGCGGCGACGGCGAGCACCGCAGTGGTAGCCATGACGATGGCGATCCGGGCCCGCGGTGTCAGGTCGCTCAGCGCGCTCAACTGGATACCTCCTTGGTGGCAGCAATGGCCGGGCGTGCAAGCAGCACGGCGGTGGCGGTGATCGCCACCACTACGCCTCCGGCGGCCGCCCGAGTGGCAGTGACCGGACCCCATGCCTGCCAGGCCATCCCGAACAGGACCGAGGAAACGAGGTAGGCCAGTGCCTGGCCGGTCTGGATGATCGCGATGCCGGTGGTGCGCAGCCGCTCGGGCAGTAGTGGGCCTGCAAGAGCCATGAGCACGCCATCGGTGGCGGCATAGAAGATGCCGTAGAGGCCGAGTGTCAGGACGATCAGCGGCCACCCGCCCAGCGGCCCGAACAGCAACAGGTAGACGGCGACCAGCGACGTGTAGCCGCCCAGCATGACCCGCAGCCTGCCGACCCGGTCGGCCAGGGTGCCGATGGGAGCGGCGAGCAGCAGGTAGCCGAGGTTGGTACCGACCGCGAGCAGCGGAAACCAGCCTGCGTTCAGCTCCTCGCGTCGCTGCAGAAGCAGGTACACGAAGCCGTCGCCGACGGTGGCCAGGCCGAGCAGGCAGGCCGCGAGGACGAGGCGGCGGACGGGCGCGTCGCGCAGCAGCGACACGGCGTCGCGCGGTGAGACAGTCGCGGCTGCGGGTTTCACATCGCGCCGGTCGCGGACGAACAGGACGAGCAGCACAACACCGAGGACGGCGATGCAGAAGCTGGTGACGAAGACCGCGTCGAAGGACTGGCCGGCGGCGGCGAGCACCGCCAAGGCCACCAGCGGGCCGAGGAAGGCGCCGAGGCTGTCCATCGCCCGGTGCACGCCGAAGGCCCGGCCCAGGGTGTCCGGTGGCGTCGACAACGTGATCAGTGCGTCCCGAGGTGCCGTGCGCAGTCCCTTTCCGGTCCGGTCGACCGCGATCACCAGCCCGATCGCGGCGACCGACCGGCCTGCCGCGAGCAGGCCGAGCTTGGCGACGGCCGAGAGCGCGTAACCCATGCCCGCCACCGCCTTGCGGCTGCGCGTCCGGTCGGCGACGTAACCGCCGACGATCCGCAGCAGCGCCGTGGCGCCGGTGTAGGTCCCGTCGACCACTCCGTAGGCCATCGGGCCGAGCTGGAGGCCGAGTACCAGGTAGAGGGGAAGCACTGCGGTGACCATCTCGGCGGAGATGTCGGTGACCAGGCTGACCGCGCCGAGAGCGAAGACGTTGGCGCTGATCGTGGTCAGCCGGCGCCTGTCGGCTCCGTCTGTGCCGACGGCCCTTTTGGACCAGCCGATTGTCGACAGGTACACGCGGTTGCACACCTCCTGCTGCTTGCGCTGGGCGAGCGGGTGGGGGGTGCCGCCGCGTCGGCGGACGCTCACGGGAGCGTCCGTATGCAGCGGAACTCGATCGCGATGACGACGGCCCATCGTCGGGTGCCCGCAGCGCGTGAACCACCCCTGGCAGTCGGCGAGCGGGCATGCAGTAGCTGAACAACGGATGGCGTACTGACAGCCCGTCAGAACACGTGAGCGAGCGCGAAAAGCGCTCATTCACAGCTCACTCACAGTTCATTCAAAGGGGGGTGTCGGCGGCATCGGTGGGTCCCTAAGTTCCCGAATCGCCCTCCACAGCCCTCACTTCAGAAGGGACCACCCGATGGGCAACCGCCGCTTCCGGAGATCAACGTTGGCGGGAGGAGCAGTCGCGCTGACGGCCGTAGCCGTCGCAGGCCTGCTCACCACCGCTCCCGTGGCCACCGCGGCCACGACCACGTTCACCCCGGTCGCCGACACCTACGTGCAGTCCAACACGGCGTCCACCAACTACGGCACCTCGACCCAGTTCGTGGTCGACAACTCCCCGGTGCGCCAGTCGTTCCTGAAGTTCACCGTGAGCGGCGTCACCGACCCGGTGACCAGCGCTAAGCTGCGCATCCGTGCCATCACCAACAACAACGGCAGCAGCAACGGCGGCACGTTCAAGGCGATGACCAACACCACGTGGTCGGAGACCGGCACGACCTGGAACAACAAGCCCGCCATCGACGGCGCCACCCTGGGCACCCTCGGCTCGGTCGTCCCTGACGGCTGGTACGAGATCGATGTGACCTCGCTCGTGACCGGCAACGGCACGTTCAGCGTCGGCGCGACCTCCCCCAACAACGACGGCGCCTACTACGACTCGCGGGAGAGCGGCGCCGACGCCCCGCAGCTGGTGATCACCACCGGCACCACCCCGCCGCCCACCACCACCCCGCCGCCCTCGGGTGATCCGGTGCTGGTCGGCGCCGGTGACATCTCCAACTCCGGCACGGGCGACACCTCGACCGCCAACCTGCTGGACAACATCCCCGGCACCGTGTTCACCGCCGGCGACAACGTCTACGACAGCGGCACCGCCACGGAGTTCGCCACCTACTACGACCCGACGTGGGGCCGGCACAAGGCCCGCACCAGGCCGGCACCGGGCAACCACGACTACAACACCTCCGGCGCCACCGGCTACTACAACTACTTCGGCGCCAACGCCGGCCCGTCCGGCCAGGGCTACTACTCCTACGACCTCGGCAACTGGCATGTGGTCTCGCTGAACTCCGAGGTCAACATGGCCGTCGGCTCCCCGCAGGAGCAGTGGCTGCGCTCTAACCTGGCCGCCAGCACCAAGCCGTGCACCCTCGCCTACTGGCACAAGCCGCGGTTCACCTCCGGCGCCAACCACGCTCCCGACACCTCGACCGGACCCCTCGTCCAGGCGCTGTACGACAACAACGCCGACGTGATCGTCGCGGGCCACAACCACCAGTACGAGCGGTTCGCTCCCATGAACCCCGGCGGCCAGCTCGACACCACCCGCGGCATCCGGCACTTCGTCGCCGGCATGGGCGGCGCCAGCCACTACAGCTTCGGCACCATCATGCCCAACAGCGAAGCCCGCAACAGTGACACCTACGGCGTGCTCAAGTTCACCCTGCACGCCAACAGCTACGACTGGCAGTTCGTGCCTGAGGCGGGCAAGACCTACGCCGACAGCGGCACTACCAGTTGCCACTGAGTGATCACCTCTCGCACGAAGGGGGGCGTCCGTGGCCAAGCCACGGGCGGCCCCCGCCGACTGCCCACTGCAGTGAGCATCCCGGCTGCGTCCGCCCGTCGTACTGCACCAGGACGGATGATCAAGCCGGCTGATCAAGGCCATCCGGCACACGATGCCGCACGTGCCGGGCACGACGAGGAAGGGAAAACTCGCCGAGAACCCATGACGCGCGGGCTCACGTGACTGGCGCGGCGTCAGAAAGGTCAGCAACGGGTCAGTGTGAGTCCTCGAACACTCGGCGACAGCTGACCGAACAGGCGAATCGATGTACGCTCCGGAGACCGCCCTTGACCTGCAAAAAGCGGGCAGGGAGCAGACAAATCGGGAGTTTCTCCGTGCTTCGAACCATGTTCAAATCCAAGATCCACCGAGCCACCGTCACCCAGGCCGACCTGCACTACGTGGGATCGGTGACCATCGACGCGGACCTGCTGGACGCCGCCGATCTGCTGCCGGGCGAGCTCGTCCACATCGTCGACATCTCCAACGGTGCCCGCCTGGAGACATACGTCATCGAGGGTGAGCGCGGCTCCGGAGTCATCGGCATCAACGGAGCGGCGGCCCATCTCGTCCATCCCGGAGATCTGGTGATCATCATCAGTTACGCTCAGGTCTCCGACGCCGAGGCGCGGGCGCTGCGGCCGCGGGTCGTGCACGTGGACCGTGACAACCGGATCGTGGCCCTCGGCGCGGATCCGTCCGAGCCGGTGCCGGGCTCGGACCAGGAGCGCAGTCCGCAGGCCGTCACCGTCTGAACCTCGGCGGAGCAAGGCGGACCCGTGGACGCGTGGACCAGAGAACCCGAGGAGTGCCCATGAGCGACATCGAGATCCGTGACGACCGGGCGGGCGGCCGCCTGGAGGCGTTCGCCGGGGATGAAGTGGTCGGCCACATCGAGTACTTCGTGCTCGAAGCGCCCGCGCGGGCACTCGTTCCCGTGCACACCATCGTGGAACCGGAGCACGAGGGCAAGGGCATCGCGGGCTCCCTCGCCCGTGAGCTGTACGCCATCGCCGCGCGCGAGGGCATCGTGGTCGCACCGCTGTGCCCGTACGTCGTGAAGTGGGCGGCGCGTCACCCCGAGGAGGCTCCGGCGGCCGATCCGCAGCTGCTGGACGCGGCGGTGGAGTGGCTCAAGGCCCACCCGGGGCGCTTCTGAGGACGGTGTCCTGATGCCCCGGTCCGGCCCGCTCGCCCTGCTGCACACCTCGTCCGTCCACGTCCCCGTCTTCGACGCGCTGCGCGACGAGGCCCACCAGGGGCTGGAACTGCGGCACTTGGTGGCCGAGGAGCTGCTGGCCCGCGCCCGGAGCGAGGGCCCCGACGCGGTGGCCGACGCTGTGCGGGCGCTGCTCGACCAGGCCGTCGCTCAGGGCGCGCGGGCGGTGCTCTGCACCTGCTCGACCATCGGCGCCGTCGCCGAGCGGACCGCCGTCGGCGTTCCCGTGCTCCGCGTGGACCGCCCGATGGCCGCCGCCGCGGTGGCCATGGGGCCGCGTGTCGTCGTCCTCGCGGCGCTGGAGAGCACCCTGGGGCCGACGGTCGCCCTCGTCGAGGAGGAGGCCCGCAGCGCCGGGCGCCCTGTCGACGTTCGCACCGTGTCGGCCGAGGGCGCGTGGGCCCTCTTCGAGGCGGGCGACACGGACGGGTACGTCCGTGCGGTGGCGGCAGCCGCCGACGCGGTCACCGATGCTGACGCGATCGTCCTCGCCCAGGCGTCCATGGCTGCGGCCCAGCGCCTGACCGCGACCTCGACTCCGGTGCTGTCCAGCCCCCGCCCGGGGCTCGCCGCCGGAGCGGAGGCGGTGTGGGGCGGTCGGTCGGCCGCGGCGGCGCACGCCGAGTAGGACCACCTGGTCTCCATCCCTCGCGCGACGGGGTGAGTGGGTGCGCGGGGGCAGGGTACGCGTGGGACAAGTCCAGGGCCGACGTACCGACTGGCTGGAGGACACCATGACGCATCCGTTCCCAGACCCGGTGAAACCGGGCCCCACC
The DNA here is from genome assembly GCF_014645835.1 of Streptomyces albiflavescens. Classification (GTDB taxonomy): domain Bacteria; phylum Actinomycetota; class Actinomycetes; order Streptomycetales; family Streptomycetaceae; genus Streptomyces; species Streptomyces albiflavescens. The sequence continues at coordinate 289,635 of NZ_BMMM01000003.1, read as the reverse complement.
CCGGGCCCGGGCCCCGACCGCCCGGAGCCCTTCCCGAACCCGACCCCGGACCCGGGCCCCCACCCCTCCCCGGAGCCCGTCCCGCCGCCGTCCCCGATCCCGAAGCCACCGGGCCCCGACCCGGTACCGGAGCCGGAGCCCCAGCCGGGGCCGATCTCCTGAGCAGGCATCCGAGCAGACATCCAACGACAACGCGGCCGGCGCGTCCGACGCGCCGGCCGCTCCCGACCACGACGAAGCCGTCACGCCCCGACTCCAGGGACGTGACGGCTTCGGCAGAGCAGGCGCCTACGCCTCGACCTCCGACCGGTCGCCGCCCCACAGGGTGTGGAACGACCCCTCCCGGTCCGTACGGCGATACGTGTGCGCCCCGAAGAAGTCCCGCTGCCCCTGGGTGAGGGCGGCGGGCAGACGCTCGGCGCGCAGGGCGTCGTAGTAGGCGAGGGCCGCGGAGAAGCCGGGCGTGGGCACGCCCTGGCGGGTGGCGGCGACGAGCACCTCGCGCCAGTCGTCCTGGGCCGCCGCGATCTCCTGCGCGAACGTCTCGTCCGACAGCAGGCTCGGCAGGTCGGGCCGGGCGTCGTAGGCGGCGCGGATGCGGTCGAGGAAGGCGGCGCGGATGATGCAGCCGCCGCGCCAGATGGAGGCGACGGCACCGAGGTCGATGTTCCAGTCGTACTCGGTGCTGCCCGCGGTGATCTCGTGGAAGCCCTGCGTGTACGAGACGATCTTGGACGCGTACAGCGCCTGCTCCACCCGGTCGGCGAAGGCCGCCGCCTCGCCGAGCTGCGTGGCCTTGGGGCCGGCGAGTCCGCGCGAGGCGGCCCGCAGATCGGCGTGCCCGGACAGCGAGCGCGCGAAGACCGCCTCGGCGATACCGGACACCGGAACACCGAGGTCGAGCGCGATCTGGACCGTCCAGCGGCCTGTGCCCTTCTGCTCGGCCCGGTCCTCGACGATGTCCACGAACGGCTTGCCCGTCGCCGCGTCCACATGTGACAGCACCTCGGCGGTGATCTCGATCAGATACGAGTCGAGCCGGCCCGTGTTCCAGGTGCGGAAGATGTCCGCGATCTGCGCGGGGGAGTAGCCCGCCACATCGCGCAGCAGCTGGTACGCCTCGCCGATCAGCTGCATGTCGGCGTATTCGATGCCGTTGTGGACCATCTTCACGAAGTGGCCAGCGCCGTCGGGACCGACGTGCGTCACACACGGAGCGCCGTCGTTCGCCTTCGCGGAGATCTTCTCCAGCATCGGCCCGAGGGACTCGTACGACTCCTTCGAGCCGCCCGGCATGATGCTGGGCCCGTGCAGCGCGCCCTCCTCGCCGCCGGAGACGCCCGTGCCGACGAAGTGGATGCCCTGCTCGCGCAGTGCGCGCTCGCGGCGCCGGGTGTCCGCGAAGTGCGCGTTGCCACCGTCGATGATCATGTCGCCGGGTTCCAGGAGCGGAGCGAACTCCTGGATCACCGTGTCGGTCGGCTCACCCGCCTTGACCATGATCATCAGGCGTCGCGGCCGCTCGAGCGCCGCCACGAACTCCTTCGCCGTCTCGGTCGCGACGAACTCGCCTTCGTGACCGAACTCCTCCATCAGCGCGTTCGTCCGTGCCACGGTGCGGTTGTGCACGGCGACCGTATAGCCGTTGCGTGCGAAGTTGCGGGCGAGATTGCGCCCCATGACCGCGAGACCCGTGACGCCGATCTGGGCTGAAGTGCTCATACGGTTGGCTCCCAAAGCTCCTGGAAATCGGTAATGCCGGTCTGCCCGCCAGTATTACGCCACCGCGACCCCGACTCACCGATTCGCCGTCCACGTATCCTGACTTGCCGACGGTGTGTACGCAGAAGGTGCCCCACCTGCCTCAGTGACCCGAGGAACGCGTGGTGATTCCCGGTCACTTGGGGCGCCGGGACGGCCGATTGCCCTCTTGTCATGGCCTGTTCGCAGCGCATACTTTTGCCGCTCCTGACGCATGTCGAGGGGGGCTCGCTCATGGCCGTACGCGGCCGGCACCGCCGGTACCAGCCCAACAGGATCAACCGCGCCTCACTCACTGTCACGGCCGGCGGCGCGGGTATAGCGCTCCCGCTCGTCGGAACCAGTGTTGCCCACGCAGCCGATGTGGGCACCTGGAACAAGGTCGCCGCCTGCGAGTCAAGCGGCAACTGGAGCATCAACACGGGCAACGGCTACTACGGCGGCCTGCAGTTCACCCGGTCCACCTGGGAGGCCTACGGCGGCAAGGTGTACGCGCAGCGCGCGGATCAGGCCACCAAGGACCAGCAGATCGCCGTCGCCGAGAAGGTGCTGAGGGGCCAGGGGCCCGGCGCCTGGCCGGTGTGCTCGGTCCGTGCCGGGCTGACCAGAGGCGGCGACACCCCCGACATCAGCCCGTCCGGCACCACGCCCCAGACGACGAAACGCTCCGTGCGGGACGTGCAGCCGCACACCACGCCCCAGTCGCAGGCGGGCACCGCCGAGATGTACACGGTCGTGCACGGCGACACGCTCTCCGGCATCGCCGACTCCCGGCATGTCCAGGGCGGCTGGCAGCGGCTGTACGCCGCCAACCGCAAGACCGTGGGCTCCGACCCGGATCTGATCCTGCCGGGTCAGCGGCTGAACCTGCACGGCAAGGCCCAGGCGCCCGTGCACACCCAGACCGCGCCGGCGCCGACGAAGAAGCCCTCGGCCGACCGGACCTCCTCGGACAGAGCCAAGAAGGCGCCCTCCTTCGTCGCCCCCGTGAACGCTGCGACCGGCACGCCCTACCGTGCCGCCGGTTCCTCCTGGTCGAAGGGCTACCACACGGGTGTCGACTTCCCCGTGCCCACCGGGACCTCCGTGAAGGCGGTCGCGGCCGGTCAGATCGTCAGCGCGGGCTGGGGCGGTTCCTTCGGCTACCAGGTGGTGATCCGGCACGCCGACGGCCGCTACACGCAGTACGGCCACCTGTCCGCGATCTCCGTGAAGACGGGGCAGAGCGTGGTGAGCGGCCAGCGCATCGGCCGCTCGGGGTCCACGGGCAACAGCACGGGCCCACATCTGCACTTCGAGGTGCGGACGGGGCCCGGCTTCGGATCCGACATCGACCCGGTGGCCTACCTGAGGGCGGGCGGGGTCAGGATGTGACCCTCGCGCGGTGGTGGTTGACGAAGGCCATCGGCACATACGGCGCGCCGCACAGGACGGTGTAGTACGGCAGTTCGTCCACCGGTGCACTGTCCTGCGAGGTGTTCTCCGCGGCCGGCACCGGCATGGGCCCGGGTACGAAGACCTCCTGGTCCGGAGCGAACACATCCCCGTCCGGCCCGATGACGTCCTCACCCGCTACGAGGATGCCGTCGGCGGGTCCGAAGGCCTCCGCGCGGATCCTGGCGACCGGCTGGTCGGGAAGGCCTACGAGCAGCCCCTCCACATCCGATTCGGCGGTCGTGAGAGCGGCCAGGTCCGGCGACCCGGCCCCGGCGGGGACCGGGACCGGCTCGAACGCGAACGGAACCGTCCCGGGCGTGCCGACGGCGAACGCGGGCTCGGCCGGTACGCTCGCCGGCCGCGTGCCGCCGAGCCGCTCCGTCGTGAGCAGGATCAGACCGCCGGCGGCGACGACTCCGCAGCCCAGCGCCAGGGCGGTGCCCGTCGAGCCGTAGCGGAAGGTTTCGCCGAACATCGTGATGCCGACTGCGGCCGCCACCACGGGGTTCACGACCGTCAGCGTGGCCAGCGGCGCCGCCAGGCCGCCACCTCGGTAGGAGGCCTGCGACAGCAGCATGCCGCCCGTCGCGAAGACACCGATCACGGCGAGGCTGGACACGTCGGAGAGCGAGGTCTGCTGTGACCAGTCCACCGCGACCGTCTTGGTGAACACCGAGGACATGCTGAAGGCGATGCCCGCGGCGACCGCGAGCAGCACACTGCGCACCGCCGGGTGCCGGTGCGCGGCGCGGCCCGCCACCATCAGGGCCGCCACCGAGCCACCCGCCACCACGGCCAGCGCCACCCGCTGGGTGCCGCCGAGCGACTGCGCCTCGGAGGCGCCGACCAGCGACAGCAGGCCTGCAAGGCCCACCGTGGCCATGATCGCGCCGCGCCAGGCGGTCGTTCCGGCCTTGCGGCCGACGAAGAGAGCTGCCATCGGAAGGGCGAAGACTATGGTCAGCGCGCCGAGCGGCTGTACGAGGCTCAGCGGGCCGTAGGCGAGGGCCACCACGTGCAGCAGCCCGCCGAGGCCGTTCAACGCCACGGCGGCCCACCAGCTCGGCCTGCGCAGTGGTGCGTAGGTCTGGCCGGGGGAGGTCAGGGCGACCTGCTCCTGGACGATCGCGCCACCTGCGTACGCGACGGCGGAGACGAACGAGAGCAGCACGGACAAAGCGAGGGCGCTCATGAGTCCCTCCTCTGCGTACGGCGGGCGCGTTGTGCCCGGTGCGACGAACGGTCGGCTTCCATGCAAACAACGATGCCCTGCGAATTAGTTCACGTCGTCGTACCTGAGCAGGCATTGAGTCCTACTGCCGATGGAGTACGAATCGCCCACCGTCCTCCCCAAGGTGGGTTACACGGACGGCCGACCCGCTGGTGGAATCCCCTAGGGGGCTTGGTACTACTGCTCTTCGTGGACCTCGACCCGGAACTCGGAGCGCTCGGCGCGCTCGGCGACTTCTTCGTACTACGCACCGGCGTACCGACGCGCGGCCCGCTGCCCACCCTCGCGCGAACGTACGCAACGCCACGACTCGAGGCCCGGGATGATGTTTACGCGGATCCGATAACTTTTCGTGTGCGAAAGGTCACGCAAAGTCTCCATGCGCCGGAACCTCGGATCGCGGTCTCGATCGCCCACCAGGCTCTCGCCGCCCGGCTGTGGTCGATCGCGCTCGGCGCCGCCGCGCTGTACGGGCAGGTGCCCGACCTCGATCCGGAACTGCTGTGCTGGGATCCGGACGGCAGTGTCCCGGCAGACCTGTGGCTGTCCGAGGTGCGCGCCCTGCCCGCCACGGCCGTCGACGAGGTGGTGCGAGCCGGTCACCTCGCCCCGCTGGCTGCCGCCCTGCACTCCCGGTACCGCATCTCACCACGTCTGTTGTGGGGCAACGCGGGCTCCGCCCTGGCCGGCTCGGTACGCGGGCTCGACCGCTGGGCGCGGGCCAACGGTCGTACCGACGTGGCCGATCGGGCCCACGCACTCGCCTCCCGTCTCTTCGCCCACCCCGACCTCTCCGGCACCCTCGACCCCCACACACTGCGCCGCCGCAGCTGCTGTCTCTACTACCGCCTTCCCGGCGGTGGACTGTGCGGCGACTGCTGCTTCGACCGCCCGCCGCGGTCCGAGGCCGGCCGTTCCTGACAACCGTCGTCTCCGCGTGGTCTTCCCCAACTGCCCCATCTGAGTGACCATGAGGGGCACCAGCCGCTATGACGGGGGGTTCTGTGTGCGCGTGGGACTGCTGACCCGGGAGTACCCGCCGGACGTGTACGGCGGCGCGGGCGTCCATGTCGAGTTCCTCGCCCGGGAGTTGCGCAGCCTCACGGAGCTGGACGTGCACTGCTGGGGCGAGGGCGCCGCGGGCGGCGTCGTGCGCCACCGGCCCTGGCCCTTGCTCGACGGCGCCAACGACGCGCTGCGCACCTTCTCCGTGGACCTCTCCATCGCGGCCGCCCTCGAAGGCCGCGAACTCGTCCACTCGCACACCTGGTATGCCAACCTCGCGGGCCACTTCGGCAAGCTGCTGTACGGCATCCCGCACGTCATGACCGCCCACTCGCTGGAACCGCTGCGCCCCTGGAAGGCCGAGCAGCTGGGCGGCGGCTACGCCCTCTCCAGCTGGGCGGAACGCACCGCCATCGAGGCCGCGGACACGGTGATCGCGGTTTCCGGCGCGATGCGCGAGGACATCCTCAGCTGCTATCCGGCCCTGGACCCGGCCAAGGTGCGCGTCGTGCACAACGGCATCGACACCACCCTCTACCGGCCCGACCCCGGCACGGACGTCCTCGACCGCATCGGTCTGGACACCAGCCGCCCGTACGTCCTGTTCGTCGGCCGCATCACCCGCCAGAAGGGTGTGCCCCAACTCCTGCGCGCGGTGCGGGACATCGACCCGGCCGCCCAGGTGGTGCTGTGCGCGGGCGCCCCCGACACCCCTGAGATCGACCGGGAGTTCCGTGACCTCTTCCGGGAGCTGAGGGGTGTACGGGAGGGAGTGCACTGGATCCCGCAGATGCTGCCGCGTCCGGACGTGATCCAACTCCTCACGCACGCGGCCGTGTTCGTCTGCCCCTCGGTGTACGAGCCGCTCGGCATCGTCAACCTGGAGGCGATGGCCTGTGGTACGGCCGTCGTTGCCTCGCGCGTCGGCGGTATCCCCGAGGTCGTCGAGGACGGACGGACCGGGCTCCTCGTGCCGGTCGAGGGCGACTTCGAAGCGCGGCTCGCGCGCGCTCTCGACTCGCTGCTCGCGGAGCCCGAGGCGGCCCGGCGCATGGGCGAGGCCGGGCGGGAGCGCGCGGTGGGGGAGTTCGGCTGGGACGCGGTGGCCCGGCGGACCGTCCAGGTTTACGAGGAAGTCCTCAAACAGGGGTAGCCATCGGACAGGCGTAGTTCAGCGACACGGGTTCGGCCCGCGACAGGGCAGGGCTCGACCGGGCGTAGAGGGGCGGCGGCATGCGGCGCGGTGGACCTTCGGTGCTGGGAATCGTACTTGCGGGTGGAGAGGGCAAGCGTCTGATGCCCCTCACCGCGGACCGCGCGAAACCCGCGGTCACCTTCGGCGGCACGTACCGCCTCGTCGACTTCGTACTCTCCAATCTCGTCAACGCCGACATCCTGCGCATCTGCGTCCTGACGCAGTACAAGTCGCACTCGCTGGACCGGCATGTGACCACGACCTGGCGGATGTCGAGCCTGCTCGGCAACTACGTCACTCCCGTCCCGGCCCAGCAACGGCTCGGCCCGCGCTGGTACTTGGGCAGCGCCGACGCGATCCTGCAGTCGCTGAACCTCGTGTATGACGAACAGCCCGACTACATCGCGGTGTTCGGCGCCGACCACGTGTACCGGATGGACCCGCGGCAGATGGTCGCCCAGCACATCGAGGGCGGCGCGGGTGTGACGGTGGCCGGGATACGGGTGCCGCGCGCCGAGTCCTCCTCCTTCGGGGTCATCAGCCCCGGCTCGGACGGCCAGACCGTGCAGGGCTTCCTGGAGAAGCCCGCCGATCCGCCCGGACTGCCCGACGACCCCGAGTGCGTGTTCGCCTCCATGGGCAACTACATCTTCACCACCAAAGCGCTGGTGGAGGCGCTTCAGCGGGACGCCGAGGACGAGCACTCCGTGCACGACATGGGCGGTTCGATCCTGCCCATGCTCACCGACCGGGGCGAGGCGCAGCTCTACGACTTCAGCGACAACCACGTACCCGGCGAGACCACCCGCGACCAGGGCTACTGGCGCGATGTCGGAACCCTCGACGCCTACTACGACGCCCACATGGATCTGATCGCCGAGCGCCCCGCCTTCAACCTCTACAACCGCAGCTGGCCCATCTACACCCACTCCGGGCAGCTGTCGCCGGCGAGATTCAACGCCGGTGGCATCGCCGGTGAGTCCATCATCAGCGCGGGCTGCCTGATCCGCGGGCAGGTCACGAGGTCCGTGCTCTCGCCGGGCGTTGTCGTCGACCCGGGAGCTGTCGTCCAGGGCTCCATCCTGCACGACAACGTCCACATAGGGCGGGGCGCGGTCGTGCGCGGCGCGGTCCTCGACAAGAACGTCGAGGTGCCGCCCGGCGCGACGATCGGCGTCAACCCCTCGCGGGACGCGGAGCTCTACACGGTCTCCAAGGCCGGGGTGATCGCATTGGGCAAGGGACAGCTCGTCTCCTGATCGGGTCCCTCGAGCGGGTCCGCCGGGGCGGACGGCCGGAGCGGAGCGGTCAGAGCACCCGGCGTCTCCGTCCCAGCCATGTCTGTGCGATGACCACGACGGCCAGGAAGGCGCCGCTGACGACCTGTTGATACGCCGAGTCCAGTGAGCCGATCTGGTTGATGACGTTCTGGATGACCTTCAGCAGCAGCACGCCGACCAACGAGCCGCTGAGGAAGCCGAATCCGCCGGTGAGCAGTGTCCCGCCGATGACAACGGCGGAGATGGCGTCCAGTTCCATGCCGGTGCCGAGGATCGTCACGCCCGACACCAGCCAGGCCGCGTTGAGCGCGCCGGCGAACCCGGCGCACAGCCCGGACAACGTGTACACGGAGATCTTCGTGCGGGCCACGGGGGCACCCATCAGCGCCGCCGCGTCCTCGTTGCCGCCGACCGCGTACACGTACTGCCCGAACCGGGTGCGCCGCAGCACCACAGCGCCGAGCACGAACAGCGCGACGGTGATCCAGACGGGCGCACCGATGCCGAGCACCGTGCTCTGGCCGAGCGTCGCGAAGAAGGAGTCCTTGTCGACGAGATAGGTGGTGGAGCCCTCGTCGGTGAGGGAGAGCAGGATGCCCCGGGCGCCCAGCATCGAGGCGAGCGTGACGATGAACGGGGCCAGCCTCGAGCGGGCGATCAGGAGGCCGTTGACCAGACCGATCAGCCCGCACACCGCCAGCGGCAGCAGCAGCGCGACCACCGTGCCGTACCGCGATCCCCAGGCCGCCAGTACCCCGCCGAGGGCGAACAGGGAGCCCACCGACAGATCGATGCCGCCCGTGACGATCACGAAGGTCATGCCGAGCGCGACCACCGCGAGGAACGCGGAGGACAGCGCCATGTTCTCCAGGTTGTCGCCGGTCAGGAACGTGTCGAAGCTCAGGGAGGCCGCGATCACGGCGACCACGAGCGTGACCAGGGCGCCGTGCTGCTGGGCGAGGGCGCTGAGCCGCTCCGAGCGGCCGGCGCCGAGGGCTTCTTCCTCGGGTGTGCTCACCGTGTGCACCGGACTCTCCACGTCGGCCGTCATCGCTTCCCCCGTTCCCGTGCCGCGTAGACGGCGAGGACGATCACCACTGCTTGCGCGATCTGGGTCCACGACGGCGGCAGATCGTGCTTGATGAGCGTGGTGGTGAGCAACTGGATGAGGACCGCGCCGGCGACCGTGCCGCCGATGCGGACCCGGCCGCCGCTGAGCGGAGTGCCGCCGACCACGACGGCTGTGATCGCGGACAGTTCCATCAGGGTGCCAAGCGAGGTCGGGTCGCTCGCCGTCAGGCGCGCGGTGGCCAGGACGCCCGCGATCGCGGCGAGGACGCCGGAGCAGACGTACACCACGATCAGTACACGGCGCACGGGGAGCCCGGCGAGCCGGGCTGCCGGGCGGCTGTCGCCCAGGGCCAGCAGCTGTCGGCCGAACGTCGTGCGGCGTACGACGAAGCCGACGAGCAGTGCGAGAGCGACGGCGATGAGCACCAGGTACGGCACGCCGAGCACATCGCCCGAGCCGAGTTCCGCCATGCCCGGGTTGCGCACGTCCTTGAGCTGGGGGAGCAGGACGAGGGCCAGTCCCCGTCCGGCGACCATCAGGGCGAGCGTCGCGACGATCGGCTGGACGCCGACGAAGGCGATCAGCGCACCGTTCGCGACGCCGACCACGATTCCGCCCGCCACCGCCGCCAGTACGGCGATCCATGCTCCGTATCCGAGGTAGAGCGAGAGGAGCGAGGTGGACAGGGCCATCACCGAACCCACCGACAGGTCCACGCCCTCGCTGCCGATCGCCAGCGCCATCCCGAGCGCCACGATCAGCACCGGCGCGACCTGGACCGCCTGGGTGCGGAAGTTCTCGGCGGACAGGAAGTGCGGGGTGAAGACGGTGTTCAGCAGCAGCAGGACCACGACGCCCAGATAGACGCCGTATTCCTGGAGCAGGCGCAGCAGCCGGTCGCGATCCGCGGTCGCCCGGCCCAGCGTCAGATCAGTCATCAGGGCCTCCGGCGGCGGTGGACGCCGAGGGAGCGGTGGCGATGGCGCGCATCAGCCGGTCCTCGGTGACGGCGTCGCCGGTCAGTTCCGCCACGACCGCGCCGTCCTTGAGCACGACGACCCGGTCGCTGCCCTCGATCAGTTCCTCCGTGTCCGAGGAGATGAGCAGGACTCCCAGGCCGTCGTCCGCGAGTTCGTCGATGAGTTTCTGCACCTCCGCCTTGGCGCCGACGTCGATGCCCCGGGTCGGCTCGTCCAGCAGGAGGACCTTGGGGTGCATGGCCAGCCAGCGGGCCAGCAGGACCTTCTGCTGATTGCCGCCGGAGAGCTCGCCCACCTTCTGATGGGGGCCCGCCGCCTTGATGCGCAGCCGTGTCATGAAGGTGTCGACGATCCGGTCGATGCGCGCCTCGTCGACCAGGCCGAAGCGGGAGAGGCCGGGCAGTGCGGCGAGCGCGATGTTCTCCCGTACCGAGAGTCCCGGGAGCACGCCCTCCGCCTTGCGGTCCTCGGGCAGCAGGCTGATGCCCGCGCGGATCGCGGCCGGCGTCGAGCCGGTGCGCACCGTCGTGCCCGCCACCACGACCCGGCCGGAGTCGGTGCGCAGAGCACCCGCGATGGCCTTCGCGGTCTCGGTGCGGCCTGAGCCGAGCAGCCCGCCCAGCCCCACCACCTCACCGGGGCGAACGGCCACGGACACGCCGTCGAGCAGGTGGCGAACCGTCAACTCCTCGGCCTGCAGAACAGGTTCGACCGCGGTGTCGTGGCTCCCCGTGAACTTGGTCAGCCCCTCGTCCCGCACGACGCCGATCTCCCGGCCCAGCATCAGCGACACGAGCCTCAGCCGGTCCAGGTCGGCGATCCGCCCGGTGTGCACCACCTTGCCGTCGCGCAGCACGGTGACCGTGTCGCAGATTTCGTACAGCTCGTCGAGACGGTGGCTGACGTAGATCACCGCTATGCCGCGCTCGCGTAGCGTGCGGATCACTTCGAACAGGGTCCGCACCTCGCGGGGTTCGAGCGAGGAGGTCGGTTCGTCCATGACGACGACCCGCGCGTCCACCGAGACGGCGCGGGCGAGCGCGACCATCTGCTGGGCGCCGACGCCCAGTTCACGCAGCGGCCGGCGTACATCGACGCGGATGCCGAGCCCGCGCAACGCCTCGTCGGCCGTCCGGTGCATGCGCCGGAAGTCGATCAGCCCGAGTCGGTTGCGGGGTTCCCGGCCCAGCAGGAGGTTGCGCGCCACGGTCATCAGCGGGACGAGGTTGACCTCCTGGTAGATGGTGGAGATGCCCGCGTGCTGGGCCTCCAGGGGGGTGGCGAAGCGAACGGGGGAGCCGTCGTATGTCACCTGGCCCTCGTCCGGCCGGTAGACGCCCGTGAGCACCTTGATCAGGGTGGACTTGCCCGCGCCGTTCTCGCCGATGAGCGCGTGCACCTCCCCGGTGCGGGCCGTGAAGTCCACCGAGGACAGGGCCCGTACGCCGGGGAAGGTCTTGGACACACCGGTCACTGACAGCACGTCAGTACGCCTTGCCGATGTCGGACTTGGCGTTGTCCGTCGTGTACGCGCTGTCCTTGATAACGATGTCCTGAGCCACCTTGTCACCCTGGGTGAAGGAGTCGAGGGTCTGGAAGGCGAGCGGTCCGAAGCGCGGGTTGGACTCGATCACGCCGTTGATCCAGCCGTCGACGATTCCCTGTACGGCGTTGCGGGTGCCGTCGATCGTCACGATCTTCACGGTGCCGGGCTTCTTGCCCGCCCCCTTCAGGGCGTTGACCGCGCCGAGGCCCATCTCGTCGTTCTCGGCGTAGATCCCGGTGATGCCGGGCTTGGACTGAATGAGGTTCTCGGTGACGGACTGGCCCTTCTCCCGGGCGAACTCACCGGTCTGTTTGAAGACGATCTTGAGGCCGGGTGCCTTCTCCTTGACGCGGTCCTCGAAGCCCTTGGTGCGCTCGGTCGTCACGTTGTTGCCCGCGGCGCCGAGCAGGATGGCGATCTCGCCCTTGCCGCCCGTCGCCTCGATCATCCGGTCGGCCGCCCGCTTGCCCTGCTCCACGAAGTCGGAGCCGATGAAGCTCACATAGTCCTTGCAGGCGGTCGCGTTGATCTTGCGGTCGATGGTGACGATCGGGATGTGCTTGGCCGACGCGGAGCGCAGCACCGGTTCCCAGCCGTCCGAATTGAGCGGTGCGATGACCAGCAGGTCGGCGCCCTTGGCGATGAGGTCCTGGACGTCACTGATCTGCTTGGAGAACTGCGACTGGGCGTTGGAGGTCAGGAGCTTCACGCCCCGCTTCTGCGCCTCGGCCTTGATCGACGCGGTCTCCGCGATCCGGAAGGGGTTGGCCTCCTTCTCGGACTGGGAGAAACCCACGGTGGCGCTCTTGAGGTCGATCTTCTTGCCGCCGTAGGCGTCGATGGTGCAGGTCGGGCCGGAACCCGCGCTCGGCGACGCGACGACCTGCCCGGAGTCGCCCTGACTGGTGGAGTTCTTGGCCTTGTCGGAGTCGTCCTCCGACTTGGCGCATCCGGAGACGAGCGTGAGGCTCGTGACGAGGCCGGTGGCGAGGAGGGTCCGGACAGAGGTTCGGCGAAGGATGACGGTCGGCTTCATGGAGTCCCCAAACGGCACGCCCCGGCGCTGAGAGCGCTCCCGGGGAAGTTCGGCTCTTGCGGTCAACTCGCTGTGCACGTCGTTCAGGGGAGGTTTTTACATCGTTGGAAGGAGGCTGTAAACCCTTCCGTCCGAAATCTCGTCAGCGCCGGCCCAGTGTGCTCTCCCGCTCCACGAGCCGGAAATCCGCGGTCAGTTCACGCCCACCGGGCTCCGTGCGGCCGGACAGGCTGCGCAGCAGCGAGGCCACCGCCATCCGCGCGATGACCTGCTTGTCCGGCGAGATCGTGGTCAGTGTGACCGCCCCGAACCGGCCCTCCTCGATGTCGTCGAAGCCGACCACCGCCACGTCCCACGGCACTCTCAGTCCCCGCTCGTGGAGCACCCGCATCGCACCGATCGCGACCAGGTCGTTGTAGGCGAAGACCGCGTCCGGGCGTACCCCTGAGTCCAGCAACCGGGCCATCGCCCGTGCGCCCTCGTCGCGGCTCCAGCCGCCGACCGGCACCACCAGGCTGTCGGGCGCGGGCACCCCCGCGGCCGTCAACTCCTCGCGCCAGCCCGCGAGTCGAAGATGGGCGGGCCGGTTGGCCGAGTCGGTGCGGGCCCCCAGATAGGCGATCCGCGAGCGGCCGCGGCCCAGCAGGTGGCGCACCGCGGTCCGAGCGGCGGCCACGTTGTCGATCGCGATGTGGTCGTAGGGCGCGTCGTACTCACGCTCGCCGAGGAGCACCAGGGGGACGTCGTCCGCGCGGCCGCGCAGGTCGTCGGCCTCCAATTCCAGCGGGCTGAGGATCAGGCCGTCGATCACATTCGCCCGGAACCCCTGACTGACCAGGACCTCCTGCTCGCGGTCGCCCCGGGTGTGGTCCAGCAGCACGGTGAACTCGTGCTCGGCGGCCGCGTCGATGACGGCTCCGGCCAGTTCCGCGAAGTAGGGGTTGCCGAGCTCCGGCACGGCGAGGGCGATGATCCCGGTACGTCCTTTGCGCAGATGACGTGCCGTGAGATTCGGTCGGTAGCCCAGCTCGTCGATGGCCTCCTGGACCTTCGCCCGCATGGCCGGAGTGACGTGCGGATAGTTGTTCACGACGTTCGAGACGGTCTTGATCGAGACGCCCGCGCGCTCGGCGACGTCCTTCAGGCTGACCCGCAAGGGATCTCCTCTTCATCGATGTGCACCCCCTCCGCCAGGGCTTTTGTCATGGCCCTGGACAGAGGCTGGGAGCCGTGCTCTGATGCCAACTGCCGTTCCTTCCAACGTTGTACAGACTGAAGCAGCGAGCCGCCACCCTTCCTCAGCCAAGGAGGATTCGTGCGCACCAGACGATTCAAGAACAGACTGGCCCTTCTGCTCGCCGCGGCACTCGGCATCGCGGGACTCACCGCCGCACCCGCCGCGACCGCGGCCGACGAACCCGTCGAGGTCCACGGGCTCAAGGGCGACTACTACACCCAGTCCGCCCCCGGAGCCTTCGACTTCCACGAGCTCAAGGCCACCGGATTCGACCCCAGCCTCGACTTCGACAACCTGGAGCCGCGCCTGAACTTCGCCACCGGACAGTCCGACGACGTCAGCGTCCGCTGGACCGGCAGGATCGTGCCGGAGAAGACCGGCGCCCACACCTTCTCGATCATCGGCGACAACGGCTTCCGGCTGTGGGTCGACGGCAAGCTCGTCATCGACCACTGGGTCGACGACTGGGACCGGGAGCAGACGTCCGGCCCCGTCGACCTGACCGCGGGGCACGCCTACGACATCAAGGTCGAGTACTTCGAGCACTACGGCGGCTCCAACCTCCATCTGCGCTGGACACCCCCCGGCGGCAGCAAGACGGCGGTGCCGCAGTCGGCGCTCCGGCTGCCCGACGGATACGCGTACGACGGTGCCATCGCCACCACGGTCGCCCGGGACGGCCGTACGCTGCGTCTCGACTTCGCGCAGGCGCTGACCGCGCCCCCGGCCGGGTTCACCGACCACGTCGAGGCTGTGATCGGCGGCGCCAAGTGGCCCTTGAAGAGCGCCAAGCTGGACCCGTCCGATCCCAAGGCCCTGCTCGTGGGGCTGGGGGAACCCGTCGTCGGCAACAAGACCGGCACGGCCAAGGGCACGGCGGATCTGCGCTACGACGGCAAGGGCGGCCTCTCCGGAGCGAACGGCAACGTTGTCAGCGCCTTCTGGAGCAGCGGTCCCAACCACTCCACCTACGAACTGCGCACCAAGTGGGCGGACGACGTCGGACCGGCCAACGCCCACCCCGAGTACCCGCGACCCCAGCTGACCCGCGACAACTGGCGCAATCTCAACGGCTCGTGGCAGTTCGCCGCCGCCCGGGCCGGTGAGCAGCCCCCGGTCGGCAAGACCCTCGGCGAGAGGATCCTCGTCCCGTACCCCGTGGAGTCCCAGCTCTCCGGCATCGAACGGCACGAGGACCGCATGTGGTACCGCCGCACCTTCACCGTGCCGGCCGACTGGAAGGTCGGCTCCGGCAAACGCCTGCGGCTCAACTTCGGTGCCGTCGACTGGCAGTCCGAGGTGTACGTCAACGGCACCGAGGTCGCCGAACACAAGGGCGGCTACGACAAGTTCAGCGCCGACATCACCGACGCGCTGAAGCCGGGCCGCACCCAGGAGCTGATCGTCGGCGTCTACGACCCGACCGACGCGCAGGGCGGCGAGAACCCGCCGCTCGGCAAGCAGCGCCTGGACCCCAGCGGCATCTGGTACACGCCGTCCTCGGGCATCTGGCAGACGGTGTGGATGGAGCCGGTCGCGGCCGACCACGTCGACTCGCTCAAGCTGACACCCGACGTCGGCAACAGTCGGCTCACCATCGAACCCCAGGGTGTGCGTGACGGAATGGCGGTCACGGCCACGGCGTACGCCGGGAAACGCAAGGTCGGCACGGTGACAGGGCGGACCGGACAGCCGCTGGTCCTGAAGATCGACAACCCGCGTCTGTGGTCGCCCGACGACCCGTTCCTCTACGACCTCGAGGTGAGCGTCGGCGCCGATCGCGTCGGCAGCTACTTCGGGATGCGGTCGATCGCCGTCGAGCAGGTGAACGGAACGCCGCGCACGGTCCTCAACGGCAAGCCCGTCTTCATGATGGCCACCCTCGACCAGGGCTTCTGGCCCGACGGACTGCACACGGCGCCGACCGACGAGGCCCTCGCGTACGACCTCGAGCTGCACAAGCAGATGGGCTTCAACGCGGTCCGCAAGCACATCAAGGTGGAGCCCGACCGCTGGTTCTACTGGGCGGACCGGCTGGGCCTGATGGTCTGGCAGGACATGCCCGCGATGACCGCCGGGGTCAACCCGGACGCCGCGTCCCGTGCCGAGTACGAGCACGAGATGAAGCAGATGATCGACCAGCACATCAGCAGCCCGTCGATCGTCATGTGGGTGACGTTCAACGAGGGCTGGGGCCAGTACGACGTGGGTCGCATCGCCGCCCAGGCAAAGGCCTGGGACCCGACGCGGCTGGTCAACAACATGTCGGGTCTCAATCTGGGAGCCGACGGAGGCACCGGCGACATCATGGACGAGCACGGCTATCCGAGCCCCGCGCTGCCCCCCGCCCCCGACGGGAAACGGGCTCTCGTCAGCGGCGAGTACGGCGGTCTCGGCCTCGCGGTGCCCGGTCACGCCTGGTCGGTGCAGCAGTCGTACGTGGACGTGGACCCCTCGACGTACACCGACGACTATCTCGCCCGGCTGGACGAGGTGCGCAAGCTCTCCTGCAAGGGGAGCAACGGCGCCGTCTACACCCAGATCTCCGATGTGGAGGGCGAGTTGAACGGGCTGGTGACCTACGACCGCAAGGTGGTCAAGCCCGATGTGAAGCGCCTGAAGGCGGCCCACGACGCGCTCATTCACCACGCGTCGCAGGCGATCCCGGCGGGCTGCTCCTGACGGCGGGGCGCACCCGGACGACGCCTCCCCGCCTCTGCCCGCGCGCCCCGTCCTGACCCGCCGACGGGTCCTCGTGCGGCCCGCCCCGTCCCACGGGAGCGGGCGGGCCGCACTCACTCACCCCCTCACAGGAGCACCCGCATGCCCCTCGACCGACGCCTCTTCCTGCAAACAGGCTCCCTGGCCCTGGGAGCCCTCACGCTCGGCACGGCCTTCCCGGCATCCGCCGCGACCGGCCCCCTGCCGGACGCCTTCACCCGCCTGCCACCCGGCAGCATCACCCCGCGCGGCTGGCTCGACGGCCAACTGCGGCAGCAGCTGGCCGGCCTGTGCGGCCGCTACGCCGAGCGCTCCCACTTCCTCGACTTCGCCACCAGCGGATGGGTCCACCCGGAGAACGGCGGCTGGGAGGAACTGCCCTACTGGCTGCGCGGATACGTCCCCCTGGCCATCGCCACCCGCGACACCACGGCGCTCGAACAGTCCCGCCGCTGGATCGACGCCATCCTCGCCACCCAGCAGAGCGACGGCTTCTTCGGCCCGCGAGCCCTGCGCACCTCGCTGGGCGGCGGCCCCGACTTCTGGCCCTTCCTCCCGCTGCTCCAAGCTCTGCGCAGCTACGAGGAGTACGCGCGCGACGAGCGGATCGTGCCCTTCCTGACCCGCTTCCTGCGCTTCATGAACGCCCAGGGCCGGGGAGCCTTCGACACCAGCTGGGTCTCGCTGCGCTGGGGCGACGGCATGGACGTGGCGCTGTGGCTCCACCGCCGCACCGGCGAGGGCTTCCTGCTGGATCTCGTCGACAAGATGCACACCTACGGAGCCGACTGGACAGGTGCTCTGCCCAGCGCGCACAACGTCAACATCGCGCAGGGGTTTCGCGAACCGGCCCAGTACGCCCGGCGTTCGGGGACCGTCGACCTCACGCAGGCCACCTACCGTACGTACGAACAGGTCATGGGCGGCTATGGCCAGTTCCCCGGCGGCGGCCTCGCGGGTGACGAGAACATCCGCCCCGGCTTCGGCGACCCCCGGCAGGGCTTCGAGACCTGTGGCGTCGTCGAGTTCATGGCCAGCCATGAACTGCTCACCCGTATCACCGGCGACCCGGTGTGGGCGGACCGCTGCGAGGACCTCGCCTTCAACATGCTGCCCGCCGCCCTCGACCCCGAGGGCAAGGCCGTCCACTACATCACCAGCGCCAACAGCGTCGATCTGGACAACGCCCGCAAGACGCAGGGCCAGTTCCAGAACGGCTTCGCCATGCAGGCGTACCTGCCGGGCGTCGACCAGTACCGCTGCTGTCCGCACAACTACGGCATGGGATGGCCCTACTTCAGCGAGGAGCTGTGGCTGGCCACGCCCGACCATGGCCTGGCCGCCGCCATGTACGCCCCGTGCCGCGTCACCGCACAGGTGGGCGGTACGTCGGTGACCGTCACCGAGGACACCGAGTATCCGTTCGGCGAGACGATCACCCTCACGGTGCACGCCTCGCGCCCCGTCGCCTTCCCGCTGCACCTGCGGATCCCGGGCTGGTGCACGGCGCCACAACTCCGTGTCAAGGGAAGGACGGTGCCGGCCGGGAAGGGGCCTGTGTTCGTCCGCGTCGAGCGCACCTGGTCGAACGGCGACCGGGTGACCCTGCGCCTGCCGCAGCACACCACCGTGCGTACCTGGCACGGCAACCACGACTCCGTGAGCGTCACCCACGGACCCCTCGCGTACGGGCTGCGGATCGGGGAGAGGTACGTCCGCTCCGCGGGCACCGACACCTTTCCCGAGTACGAGGTGCATGCCACCACGCCCTGGAACTACGGTCTGGTGTCCGGCACTTCGCCGGTCTTCCGGCGCGCGGATGGCCCGCTCGCCGACGATCCGTTCACCCAGGACGGCAGTCCGGTCCGGATCCTGGCCGAGGCGCGCCGCCTCCCCGAGTGGGTCGCCGACGACGAGCACGTCGTCGCCCCGCTCCAGCACAGCCCGGCCCGCAGCGCGGAGCCGGTCGAGACCGTCACGCTGATTCCGCTGGGCGCGGCACGCTTGCGGATCGCAGCCTTCCCGACAGCCGGACCGGACGGCACGCCGTGGACACCCGAGCCCCCGTTCCGCCGTGTCCTCAACAAGCACAGCGGCAAGGTCCTGGCCGTCGACAACATGTCCACCGCCAACAGCGCCCGGGTCGTGCAGTTCGAGAACTCGGGCACGGGCGACCACGCCTGGCAGCTGATCGACAAGTCGGACGGCTGGTTCCTGGTGCGCAACGGCCAGAGCGGCAAGGTGCTCGGCGTGGACGGCATGTCCACCGAGAACAGCGCCCACGTCGTCCAGTACGAGGACAACGGCACCGACGACCACCTGTGGACCTTCGACGACCGGGGCGACGGCTGGTTCCTGGTGCGCAACCGGCACAGCGGCAAGGTGCTCGGTGTCGACCAGATGTCGACGTCGAACAGCGCTCAGGTGGTGCAGTTCGACGACAACGGCACCGAGGATCACCTGTGGCGGTTCGCGTGACCCGCCGAACTGCCCTCCCGGCCTTGACTCTTGACGTGTACACGCACACGGCGAAGAATGAGCGCGCCCTGCGCTTGACAACGTTGTCTGAGCCTTGAGGAGGCGTTTCCGCCCATGAGATGGACCCAACGGCTACGCGGTGCGGGGACGGCGGTCGCAGTGGCCGTGCTCCTCGGTGGCACGCTCGCCGGCCCGGTGGCCCACGCCGCCGAGCCGCGCGACGGTCAACTCACCGATCTGGTCAACCCGTTCATCGGAACGGAGAACGAAGGCAACACCTACCCCGGTGCCGCCGTCCCCTTCGGCATGGTGCAGTTCTCGCCGGACACCGGCCACAACACCGGCTACGACTACTCCCAGAACCACATCCGCGGCTTCTCCCTCGTCCATCTGTCGGGCGTCGGCTGCGGCCTGGGCGGCGACCTGCCCGTGCTGCCGACGGTCGGTGACGTCACCCGGACGGACTACGCCCAGTACGAGGCCGAGTTCGGCCACGACTCCGAGAAGGCGAGCCCCGGCTACTACAGGGTCGGCCTGAGGACCGGTATCGACGCCGAGCTGACGGCCACCGAGCGCACCGGCGTGCAGCGTTACACCTTCCCCGCCACGGACAAGGCCAATGTCCTGCTGAACGCCGGCCAGTCGCTGCACAAGACCCTGTCCACCAAGGTCGAGATCCTCGACAGCCGGACCGTGCGCACGGCGATCACCGGCAGCGGCTTCTGCCAGGCCACGAAGCCGTACACGGTGTACACGATCACGCGCTTCGACCGTCCGTTCACGACCTCGGGCACCTGGAACGCGGACACCGTCACCGAGGGCTCCAAGGAGTCGGTGAGCACGGGCCGCAACGGCGCCTTCGTCCGCTTCGACACCACCAAGGACCGTACGGTCGAGGCGACCACCGCCCTGTCGTACGTGGATGCCGGCGGCGCGGCCGTCAATCTCCGTTCCGAGGGAGGCCGTTCCTTCGACGCCGTCCGCGGCGGGGCCCGCCGCGCCTGGGAGAACCGGCTCGACGACGTACGGGCGCAGGGTGGCAGCGACACCCTGCGCCGCACGTTCTACTCGTCGCTCTACCGGTCCTTCCTCGCCCCCAACATCGGCAGTGACGCCGACGGCCGCTACACCGGCTGGGACCAGAAGATCCACCGCGCTCAGGGCTTCACGTACTACCAGAACTGGTCGTTGTGGGACACCTATCGCACCCAGTCGCAGCTCCTGGCCCTGCTCGCGCCGCGCGAGGCGCGGGACATGGCGATCTCCGTCATCAAGATCGACGAGGAGAGCGGCTGGCTGCCCAAGTGGGGCTACGGCACGGTCGAGACGAACATCATGACCGGCGACCCCGTCACCCCGTTCCTCACCAACGCCTACCAGCAGGGCCTGCTCGAAGGATACGAGCAGCGGGCCTACCGCGCCCTGAAGAGGAACGCCGACGGGGTGCCGCCCGCCGACTCGCCCGCGGTGGGCCGCGAGGCCAACAAGGAGTACCTCGCGGACGGCTTCGCGCCCTACATCAAGGACCGCCCGCACGCGAAGCCCGGCGACTCGGACTACGACCACGGCGCGTCCGCGACCCTGGAGTACGCCCTGTCGGACGCGATGCTCGGCGCGATGGCGCGGGATCTGGGCCATGACGCGGACGCCGCGCGCTATGCCGCACGGGCCCAGAACTACCGCAAGATCTACGACAGTTCGACCGGGTTCTTCCGTGCGCGGGACGCCGCCGGCGCCTTCACCGGACCGGCGGACCCGGCCCTGAGCGAGGGCTTCCACGAGGGCACGTCCTGGCAGTACCAGTGGCTCGTGCCGCAGGACCTGCCGGGCATGGTCGACCTGATCGGCGGCAAGCAGACGGCCAACGACCGGCTCGACTCGTTCTTCGCCTACGAGCAACTGCTCAAGGACCCGGCGAAGACCGCCCGTGAGGTGTGGGTCAACGGCCCGTACGACTACTACAACGCGGACAAGTACAACCCTCAGAACGAGCCCGACCTGATCGCCCCGTACACCTACCTGTCGACCGGTCAGCCGTGGAAGACGACCGATGTGGTGCATGCCGCGTTGACGCTGTTCACGGATGCGCCGACCGGAATGACCGGCAACGACGACCTGGGCACGATGTCCGCCTGGAACGTGCTCTCGTCCATCGGGATCTTCCCGGTCCAGCCCGGCTACGACACGTGGGGCCTGTCGACCCCGGTCTTCGAGCGGGTGGACCTGACCCTCGACCGGCGCTCCTACCCGCGCGGCGCTCTGACGGTGACGGCGCCGGGCAGTTCGGACAGCGACCGGTACATCCAGTCCGCACGGGTGGACGGGGCTTCGTACGGTCGTACGTATCTGACGACCGAAGCGCTGCGAGGTCTGCGCTCGCTCTCCTTCACGGTCGGTGCCGAGCCGTCCGAATGGGGGACTTCCGCCGCGGCCGCGCCGCCCGTCCTCAACTGACCGCGGACGGCCCGGACATACTCGGACGCACCTCGGACGCACATCCGCCGCGCCTCGGGCGCACATCGGCCACACCTCAGACACCCCTTGAGGCACACGAGCCCCGCCCCTCACGTGAGGGGCGGGACTTAATCTGCTGTTAACTGTGCGTAGCTTGATCGTACTTGACCGTAATCGCTTCTCGGAGGTTGACTGCTTGCCCACCCACCGTCGACGCGAGAGCAAGGCTTTGACTTCTGATCTCCTCGCACCACTCGACCTGGCGTTCTGGAACATCGAGTCCGCCCAGCACCCCATGCACCTGGGCGCCCTCGGTGTCTTCGTGGCCCACTCGCCCACGGCGGGCGCGCACGCGGCCGATCTGCTGGCGTCCCGCGCCGTCGCGGTGCCGGGACTGCGCATGCGGATCCGTGACGTGTGGGAGCCACTGGCCCCGCTCGCCTTCGGGAGCGCGACCCGTGAGCCCGCGCCCGACTTCGAGCCGCTCGACCATGTCCGGCTGCACGCGCCGACCGCGGACTTCCACGCGGTGGCCGGCCGGCTGATGGAACGCCCGCTGCTGCGCGGCCGGCCACCCTGGGAAGCGCATGTACTGCCCGGCGAGGACGGCGTGTCCTTCGCCGTGCTCTTCAAGTTCCATCACGCGCTGGCCGACGGACTGAGGGCGCTGATGCTCGCGGCCGCCATCATGGACCCGATGGACATGCCGGAGCCCCGCCCGCGCCCGGCGGAGGCGCCGCGGGGGCTCTTTCCGGACGTGCGCAAGCTGCCGGGCCTGGTCCGCGGCACCCTCTCCGACGTGGGCCGCGCCCTCGACATCGGCACCTCTGTGGCCCGCGCGACCCTGGGCGTACGGTCCTCGCCCGCCCTCACCTCGCAGCCCACCGGCACCCGGCGCACCGCGGGCGTGATCCTGGACCTCGATGAGGTGCACCGGGTCCGCAAGTCCGTGGGCGGCACCGTCAACGACGTCCTGATCGCCGTCGTCGCGGGCGCTCTGCGCCGCTGGCTCGACGAGCGTGGCGACGGCAGCCACGGGGTCGCGCCGCGCGCGCTGATCCCCGTCTCCAAGCGCCGCCCGCGCACCGCGCATCCACAGGGCAACCGGCTCTCCGGGTACCTGATACGGCTTCCCGTCGACGACCCGGACCCGCTCGGACGGCTGCGTACGGTGCGCATGGCGATGGACCGCAACAAGGACGCGGGGCCCAACAGGGGAGCGGGCGCCGTGGCGCTGCTCGCCGACCATGTGCCGCCGCTCGGGCACCGGCTCGGTGGGCCCGTCGTCGGCCAGGCCGCCCGGCTGCTGTTCGACATCCTCGTCACCAGCGTGCCGCTGCCCAGCCTCGGCCTGAAGCTCGGCGGCTGCCCGCTCGCCGAGGTGTATCCGTTCGCCCCGCTGGCCCGTGGGCAGGCGCTGGCGGTCGCCGTCTCGACGTACCGCGGGCGCGTCCATTACGGGCTCGTCGCCGACGCGGAGGCCGTGCCGGACCTCGATCTGCTCGCCCGTGCACTGTCCGAGGAGGTGGAGACACTGACCGCTGCCTGCGGTTCCTGACGGCCGTTGATCATCTCGGGTTTGGTGCCGCGCACCATTGCTCCGTAAAATTCCGCCTTCGAAAGCGAGCGCGGTTCGAACGCGGCGCACAACCCGAGGAACGGCAACGGCGATGACGGTGACAGAGGACGGCCAGGCGGCTCTCGCCGTGGACACGGCAGAGGACGACCGGGCGACTTCCGCCGTCGACACGGCGCAGGTCTCCTACGGGCCCGGCATCGACCCCGAGCGGCTGGCCGTCTGCCTCAGCGTGCTCGACGAACTCGAGAAGATCGAGGTCGACCACCCCGACGCCATCGCGGTGCGCCGCGCCACCGCGGGCATCTACCGCACGGTCAAGCAGCGCCGCCGCCAGGAGCGCCGTGCCGCGAAGACCGCGCACGACAAGGCGGTCACCGAGGCCACCGCGACCGGCTCCGCCCAGCGCATCGACGACGAGACGGAGGGCATCCTGCCCTCCTCCGTGACCGAGGCGGGGGAGATCGCCGGGATACTCCAGCGCCCGCGCTCCTGCTACACCTGCAAGACGCGGTACGTCGAGGTCGACTACTTCTACCACCAGCTCTGCCAGAACTGCGCCGCCGAGAACCGGGCCCGCCGCGACGCTCGTGCCGACCTCACCGGCAAGCGCGCGCTGCTCACCGGCGGCCGCGCCAAGATCGGCATGTACATCGCGCTCAGGCTGCTGCGTGACGGCGCCCACACCACCATCACCACGCGCTTCCCCAAGGACGCCATCCGCCGCTTCAAGGCCATGGACGACTCGGCGGACTGGATCCACCGTCTCGAGGTCGTCGGCATCGACCTGCGTGACCCGGCCCAGGCCGTGGCCCTCGCCGACCAGATCGCCGAGGCGGGACCGCTCGACATCCTCGTCAACAACGCGACGCAGACCGTACGCCGTCTGCCCTCCGCCTACGCAGCCCTGGTCGAGGGCGAGAGCGCCCCGCTGCCCGCCGGGGAGCTGCCCGCCCACCACGTCATCGGCGCCTTCGGCTCCGGCGCCGTGGACGGCATCGCCGCGCTGCCCGTCGGCATCAGCGGCCTGGACGCCCAGAAGGTGGCCGACCTCGCGCTTGTCGCGGGCAACGCCAGCGTCGCCCGGCACCTCGACGGCACCGCCATCGACGCGGGCGGCCTGGTCCCGGACGTCGTCGACACCAACACCTGGGTGCAGACCATCGAGCAGATCTCCCCGGTGGAGCTCCTCGAGACCCAGCTGTGCAACTACACGGCGCCGTTCATCCTGATCAGCGCATTGCGGCCGGCCATGGCCGAGGCCGCCAGGAAGGCGAGGAGTGGACGCGCGTACATCGTGAACGTCTCCGCGATGGAGGGCGTCTTCGGCCGCGGCTACAAGGGCGCGGGCCACCCGAACACCAACGCCGCCAAGGCCGCGATGAACATGGTCACCCGGACCAGCGGCCAGGAGATGTTCCAGACCGACGGCATCCTCATGACCTCGGTCGACACCGGCTGGATCACCGACGAGCGCCCCCACTACGACAAGCTGCGCCTGGCCGAAGAGGGCTTCCACGCACCGCTCGACCTGGTCGACGGGGCCGCACGGGTTTACGATCCGATTGTGCGCGGAGAGCAGGGCGAGGATCTCTACGGCGTCTTCCTCAAGGACTACGCGCCCGGCAAGTGGTGATCCACCGGCCGTGACGCGTGCCCCGGCGCCCATGGGGATCCCGGACCCTGGTGAGTACCGCGCCGGGAGTTCCCATGGGCAGTCCACACGACATCGATCCGCGGGCCTTCGACGATCCGCGCAACCGCTACCCGAGCGACGAAGAGTTCTACGCGAGCGGCCGTCCGGCCCATCCCGTGCTGCCTGAGGACCGGCCCCGCGGAGGCGGCGGCACGGCTCCGGTCAAGCACCGGGGGACGTGGGCCACGGTCGGATTCGTCGCCTGCATCATCCTGCTGATCCTGGTAGGGATCGCTCTGTTCCCCTGAGGGATACCGGGCCACCGTCATGAGTGAGGTGGTGCGTATGACCGCAGAGACTCGAGGACGGCGTACTCGACCGAGTGCGCCGTCCTGGCCGTCCTGGCCCGTGTGCCGCCGTCCTGCCCCGTGTGCCGCTCTCCTGCCTGTTTGCCGCCCTCCACCAGTAGATCGGCGTCTCCTGGCGCGTGCCTGGTCCGGGCGGGCCGGGGCGGTGGGGCCGCGACGGCGGCGGATCCGGACCGCGTGGCCCGTGGAGCGCGCGGAGACCACCACGGCCGCCGTCAGCGCCGCCCTTCCGGTGGCTCGCTGTAGTCGCACGCCTGCCGCCGAACACTCATGGTGACCATTCAACCCGCGGTCGCGGTCTTTGTCCTGCTGAGTCGAGGCTCCTGGATGTCGTCCGGCGGAGCCGACGGGGCCCCTAGGCCCTGTCGTCACATTCCCGTCTGCCCCGCGACGCCATGCACGCACTCTCGCCGCACCGGGCACAGACCCAAGTACATCCAGTACGAGGGCCTGCGCCCGGCACGCCGAGAGCACGCACCTGACGCCGCAGGGCCCGCCCTCCGGGCGGACGACGGGAATTTGACGACAGGACCTAGGGCCTGTCGTCCGGAGCCCGTGTCCGTAGCCGCTCGTGTACGGCGTGGCCGCGTGCGGCGGCGTGCGCGGCTCTGACCCGGGTCCCCCCGTCGACCAGCAGATCGGCGCCGGTGATCCACTCGGCCGCGTCCGAGGCCAGCCACGTCACGGCCCGGGCGATGTCCTCGGGCCGCCCGATGCGGCCCAGAGGCAGGCCGGCGCCCAGTTCGTCCTCGGAGTGCTCCCACACGAAGCGGGCCATCTCGGTGCGGACCAGGCCGGGGGAGACGGAGTTGACCCGCACCTTCGGGGCCAGCTCACCCGCGAGCTGCTGGGTCAGGTGCAGCAGGGCGGCCTTGCTGGTGCCGTACGCGCCCACCTGCGGCCCGACATGTCCGGCGCCTTCCGTGCAGACGTTCACCACCGCGCCGCCGTGCTCGCTCATCCACGCCCGCCACGCGCACTGCACCAGCCGCAGCGGTGCCTCGACGTTGATCGTGAACGCCTCGCGCCAGCGGTCCGGGTCGGCGTCCATGAGCGGGCCGTACGGCTGGTTGGTCGCCGCGTTGTTCACCACGACGTCGATGCGTCCGAGCTCCCGCAGGGCCAGCTGGGTCAGCTCCCACAGATGCGCGGGGTCGGCGACCGAGCCGGCGAGTCCGACGCCGCCGAGCCGCTGCGCGGTCCGGGCCACCTCGTCGGGATCCCGAGCGGTCACGCACACGCGCGCTCCGGCCTCGGTGAGTGCGGCCGCGACGGCGAGGCCGATCCCGCGCGAGGCCCCGGTGACGATGGCGGCCCTGCCTTCGAGCCCGTACGGCGACGTCATCCGCGTACGGTCTCATGACGGACCGTCAGCCGACAGCCCTCGGTCGTGCATGCCCACAGCTCCGGCTGTAAAGCCGGCGCCCTGTATGCGGTGTCCTCGGCGCCATGACAGCCGGTTTCCTCGGCGCCGTGCATGCAGCCGGTCAAGCCCCCAGCCGTGAGTGCTGCGCCGCCACCAGCTCCAGCACCGTGCGCCAGTCCTCCATGATCCCGGCGTCCAGGCCGACGACCTTGCCCGCGTCGTCGGCCTGCCGCAGTGTCACGGCGTCCTCCGAGAGCGGATCGTGCTCGAACGCGGCCGCCTCCCGCGGTGTCATGGCGCCGCCCTGCACGGTCAGGGTCAGCGCGCTCTGCGGGGACAGCCCGCGGCCCGGCGACGTGGTCGCCAGATAGCGCTCCGCCGCCACGTGCAGCCGTACGAGGCGGGAGACCCGTTCGCCGAGCAGGGGACGTACCGCATCGGCCGCGTGGTCAGCGTGTCCCGCGTCGTCGCCCGGCCTGAGCAGATGTCCTATGTCGTGCACCAGGCCCGCCACCTGGAGTTCCTTGTCGCTGGGGTGCCCGCGGCGCAGTAGCGCGGCGGTCTGCAGTGCATGATCGTGCAGATCGACCGGGCCGCCCATGGGGGTCCCCCCGCTCGAGCGAAGCCGAGAGTGGGGGAGGTTTGGGGCGTCCCAGGCTCCCCGGCAGGCGTGCAGCAGATCCATCAGCTCCTCGACGCTGCGCAGCTCCATACGTCAGTCCTCCCGCGAGAAAAGCCGTTGCCGGGCGTCAGCAGATCATGGCCGCCTTGCGAATCGGCCAACGGGACCTGAACTGCACACCCGTGTTCAGTGCCGGTGGTGCTGGTCCGCCGGTTCCGGCGCCCCGCCCATCATCCGCAGCATGGCCGGCCCTCCCGTACGCAGGAATCGCCCCACCAGAGCGGCCGCCACCAGCAGGAAGGCGATGTTCAGCCAGGTCGTGTAGTTCCAGGAGACGCCCTCCATGGGGATCTGCGCGTCGGCCTGGTCGGGGATGAGCCCGAGGCCGCCGAAGACGAACTCCACGAGGTATCCGGCGAGCACGATGGCCGCGTAGAAGGTGACCAGCAGGAAGACGGTCATGCGTGGCCCGTAGTACTTCCGGTAGATGTTGAGGATCGGCAGGATCAGCAGGTCCGCGAAGATGAACGCGACCACGCCGCCGAAGCTGATGCCGCCCTTCCAGAGGACCACGGCCAGCGGCACGTTCCCGATGGAACAGACGAACGAGGCGATCGCCACCAGTGGTCCGACGAGCGGGCCGACCAGCTTCGCGGCGAGGGGATGGCCGTCCAGGAAGAGTGAGCCCCAGAACGCGTCGGGCACCCAGGCCGCGATCGCGCCCGCGATCAGCAGACCGATCACCAGGTCGCGCAGGATCGCCGCCCACTCCATGACGAAGACGTGCGAGACCGAGGTGAAGCCGTCGCCGGAGAGCAGCCGCCGCAGGAACGGCCCTTTCGCCTGGATTGACATGTCCATGGCCGCATGCCCCTCCATGGACCCGGCGACGCCGCGCTCCGCCTGCTCCCGGGCCTGCCGCAGCAGCCGCTCGCGCAGAAGGAGCCGGAACAGCAAGGCCAGCAGCACGATCATGGCCGGTCCGCCGACGAATTCCGCGAGCGTGAACTGCCAGCCCATCAACAGGGCAAGGATCACGCCGAGTTCGACCACCAGGTTGGTCGAGGCGATCTCGAAGGCCATCGCCGCCGTGAAGTCCGCGCCCTTGCGGAACAGTGAGCGCGCGAGCGCGACGGCCGCGTACGAGCAGGACGAGGACGCCGCTCCGAACCCGGCGGCGAGCGCGAGTGTCCGGGGGTGGTCGTCGCCGAGCAGCCGGACCACCGTCGTCCGCCGCACCACCGCCTGGACCACGGCGGACAGGCCGAAGCCGAGGATCAGCGCCCAGGTGATCTCCCAGGTCATCGATCCTGTGAGGGACAGTGCGTGCAGGATCGCGTGCATCGGTTCGACTCTCTCCCGGTCGGTGGGATCAGGCATGACCCGTGGACGGTTCAGTGACCCTGCCCACGGTCGGTATTGAGCCGAATGGGCGGCGTCGAACAGGGCATCGTGTTTCAAATCGCCGCAGATCGGGGCCTGATGGGCGCTGGGCGACTCGAGACAGTAACCTCTTGTTTTCAGCCCCATCGAGCGGGCACCCGCTCATTTGGTTACCCTGTACCAGACGGACAGCTTTTCTGGGTTCCACCCACACCCACGGTCCGTCCCGGGACATGCCGGTCACCACGGCCTGCTCTCATACGAGTTACCGGCGCCACCGCGTCCTCTCACTGCCTTCGACTCAGACCCGAGCGGGCGTCAGGCGACCGGAGCGCACCGGCCCTGTACGTCCCGAGGGTGACCCGACACATAAGGAGTGCGCGGTGACACCGGAGAAGACGAATCGCGATCAGCGCCCCAAGGAACGCACGGAGCGTGCGGGCCGTGGGCCCGAGAAGGAGCTCGGCAGCCTGGACGTGTGGGCCAGGTCCGCCCCGATCCGTCTCGCGGGCTACGAGGACGACCTCGCCGAGCCCCACATCCTGCCCAGCGTCGACTGACCGAGCAGGAACCATCGCGATCGACCCCCGGTAGGACC
Organism: Streptomyces albiflavescens; assembly: GCF_014645835.1. Taxonomy (GTDB): domain Bacteria; phylum Actinomycetota; class Actinomycetes; order Streptomycetales; family Streptomycetaceae; genus Streptomyces; species Streptomyces albiflavescens. The sequence goes on along the minus strand of NZ_BMMM01000003.1, from coordinate 260,653 downwards.
CATCGCGATCGCTGACGGCATGGGCGTGTGAGAATCGCGCCCATGCTGATCAGAGAAGCCGAGACCGACGACTGGCCGCGGATCTGGCCTTTCTGGCACCGGATCGTCGCCGCCGGCGAGACCTACGCCTGGGACCCGGACACCTCCGAGGAGGCCGCCCGCGCCCTGTGGACGGGCCCGGGAAAGCAGGTGTACGTCGCCGAGGACGACACCGGAGCGATCGTCGGCTCCGCCTACGTCACCCCGAACTACGGCGGTCCCGCCGCCCGGATCGCCAACGCCGGATTCATGGTCGACCCGGAGCGGTCCGGACAGGGCATCGGCCGTGCACTGGCCGAACACATCCTCGCCGTGGCGAAGGCCGACGGCTATCGGGGCATGGTGTTCAACGCCGTCGTGGAGACCAACCCGGCCGTCACGCTGTGGACTTCGCTCGGCTTCACCATCCTGGCTACCGTGCCGGCGGCGTACGAGCACCCGCGGCACGGGCTGGTGGGGTTGCACATCATGTACCGGGCGCTCTGACCGGGACGAGCGAGACTCCCTGCCCGGCTCTCTCCTCCAGCGAGGCCGTTCACTGGTCGAGCGGTGCCGTACGTCGCCAGGGGCGCAGCTCCTCCAGCTGTCCCGCCACTTCCAGGAGAGCCGATTCGGTTCCCGGACGGCCGACGAGCTGTACGGCGCACGGGGCGCCGTTCGGCAGGGTCCCGAACGGCACCGACATCGCGGGCCAGCCAGTCAGGTTCCACGGCGGAGTCAGTGGCGAGTAGTTCGTGTTGACGACCAGGTTGCGCAGCCAACCCCGCTCGTGCCAGGCCGTGGCGGCGGGCCCGCGGCGGGCGAGCGCCGGGGTGAGGAGCATGTCGTGCTCCTCGAAGAACGGCTCCAGGCGCCCCCGCAGCTGCTCGCGGCGCTCACCCTTGCGGACGCCGGCCAGGAAACGGCGACCGACGGCGGCGTGCACCCGGGTGCGCCGAGTGAGCCGGCGCGGATCGAGGTCCTCGGCGTCCACCGCCGTGCCCGCCGTCCAGTGCGCGAGCGAGGTCGTGCTCAGCCAGAGCGGGTACGGCGGCTCGGCGGGCCGCACCTGATGGCCCGCCCCGGCCAGCAGCGCGGCCGCTGCCCGGGCGGCGGCCGTATACGGACGGCTGACGCTCACGCCGGCCAGCGGGCTGCGCACGGAGAGGGCGACCTTCCGGGTGACGGTCTCCGAGGGGCGTATCACCTCGGCGTCCGCGAGGACCGAGAACATCAGCCGCGCGTCCTCGACCGTGGTCGCCAGCGGACCGTTCTCCGACATGCCGAACCAGTCGCCGTGACCGATCCCGGCGGGCACCACGCCGTGGCCCGGCTTCAGGGTGACGAGACCGCAGTTGGCGGCCGGGATGCGCAGTGAGCCCATCCCGTCGTTGCCGAGCGCGATCGGCACCATTCCGGCGGCGACCGCGGCCGCGCTGCCGCCCGACGAACCGCCGGCCGTGCGGGTCAGGTCCCACGGGTTGCGGGCGGTGCCGTGCACGCCGTCCGTGGTGCCGAAGACACAGAGCTCGGGCACATTGGTGAGGCCCACGACGACGGCGCCCGCCGCACGCAGCCGGGCCACGGTCACGTGGTCGTGGTCGGCGGGCGTGTCCGGGGTCGCGGCGGAGCCGTTGCGGTTCGACTCGCCGCGCACCGGCAGGTTGTCCTTGACCGCCACGGGCACGCCCGCGAGGGGAAGTTCGTCGAGATTCCTCGTGGCCAGCTCGTCGGCCTCGGCGAGGGCCGCCTTCGCCCGCAGGGTGCGGAAGGCGCCGACGCGGCTGTCGAGCCGCTCGATCCGCTCGAGGTGTTCGGCCACCACTTCGCGGGGCGTGGCCCGCTTCGCACGTACGGCTGCGGCGATCTCGACGGCGGTCCGGCCGACCCAGGTGGTCACGGGCGCTCCTTGTCGTACTCGGTGGTCCTCGTGGTCGTACTCGCGAGTAGTACGAGGAGCACTCTGCCCGGGGGTGGGGTGCCGCGTCGAGAGCTCGCCTGCTCGGACATTCGGTGCGGTCCTCTTGGACTTTCGTGTGAGGGCTGTCCGGTATCTCCCCAGAGCGAGAGATCATCCGATCACTGGCTCAACTTCTTTGACTGCAGGCCCCATTGACAGCGTTTCGCGGCCGCTCAATCATCAGACCTCCGATGAATGGGAGCCGCTCATGAGTATGCGTCCAAGACGACAGGTACTGGGAGCCGCGGCCGGAGCCGCCGTCGCGGCCACTCTTCCCCTCGCCGCCCCGGCCGAAACGCGGGCCGGGGCGGCAGCCGGAGCGCGGGCAGGGACCGCGTCCGCAGTGCGGGCCGGCACCGCCGCAGAGCAGCAGGGCCCGTGGGTGCCCGTCCCCGACCCGATAGCCGTGCCGCTCGACGCCTACCTCGACAACGACGGCATCGACACCGCCGCGGCGCGCGGCGGGAACTTCGACGGCTCGGGCTACACGTTCCCGGGCGAGGAACTCCCCGCCGGACAAGTGGAGGTCGACGGGATCTCCTTCCTCTTCCCGTCGTCCGCCGCGGGCGCCAAGAACAACGTGGTGGCCATGGGGCAGCGCATCGATCTGCCCAAGGGCCGTTACCTGTCGGCCCTCTTCCTCACGGCGGGCAGCTACGGCAACGCTTCCGGCAAGGCCACGGTCCACTACGCCGACGGCTCGACCACCAGTGCCGGGCTGGGCGGCGCGGACTGGTACTCGGCGGGCGGCTCGCTCTCGGCCACGTACCGCTACAAGCCGGACGGCACCAAGGACGAGCACAGCGTCGGTATCGGCACGGCGGAGGTCTGGATCGACCCGCGGCGGGACGCGGTCGCCTTCACCCTGCCGGTCGTCAACCCGGCCGAGGAGAACAAGACGTCCCTGCACGTCTTCGCCCTGTCCCTGCAACCGGCCGCCCAGGGACGTGCGCTGGCCCTGCGGGACGCGCACTCGACCTTCTCCCTGTTGGAGTCGAGCGGCGCCCAGGGCGTCGAGGCCACGGTCGTCAACGCGGGCACGGTCGCCGTCCTCGCCGGTGACCGTGTGTCGGTCGGCGTGGACGTGCCGGGCGCCCGCACCGTCGAGCCCGCGCCGGTGACCCGCCTCGACCCGGGCGAGCAGGCCCGCGTCCGTATCGGCATCCGCAACCGCGTCGGCACGGCACCCGGCACCGCACAGGACGGCAAGGTGGTCGTCAGCGGACGCGGCGGGCACGTCACCTCCAGCAGCCGCAAGCTGACCCTGGGGATCCCCGACTACCGGCCGACCGAGGAGTCCCTCTCCGGTCACCAGGCGCCCTACTGGTTCCAGCGCGCCAAGTTCGGCATCTTCATCCACTGGGGCGTCTACTCCGTGCCCGCCTGGTCCCCGGTCGGCAAGCAGTACGCCGAGTGGTACTGGAACCACATGCAGAGCCCGGACAACGCGGTGTACGCGTACCACCGGGAGAAGTACGGGGAGGCCTTCGCCTACGACGACTTCATCCCGATGTTCACGGCGAAGAGGTTCGACCCGCGGGCGTGGGTGGAGCTGTTCCGGGACGCGGGTGCCCAGTACCACGTCCTGACCTCGAAACACCACGAGGGTTTCGCCCTGTGGGACACCAAGGTCGCCGATCGCAACGCCGTGAAGATGGGCCCGAAGCGGGACCTGATCCGTGAACTCTTCGACGCCTCCAAGCAGTTCACGCCCGAGCTGCACCGCGGGCTGTACTTCTCCATGCCCGAGTGGTTCAACCCGGACAACCCGTGGATGGGCCACGCGCCGCGCAATCCGTACACCCTGGCGCCGGTTCCGTACACCGGATACACCGCGGGCAAGGACTATGTGAAGGACTACCAGGCCCCGCAGATGCTGGAGCTGATCCACGGCTACGACCCGTCCGTCCTGTGGTGCGACATCGGCGGGGCGAACGACAGCGTTCATGTGCTCGCCGAGTACTTCAACCACGGCAAGAACCGGCCGATGCCGTACGAGGTGACCGTCAACAACCGCTCCGGCATCGGCTTCCACGACTTCACGACCCCCGAGTACACGACGTACGAGAACACCGTCGTCGCGAAGTGGGAGTCCAGCCGGGGCCTCGACCCGTTCAGCTACGGCTACAACCAGGCGACGCCCGACGCCGAGTACATGACCGCCGAGGAAGTCGTCCGCAGCCTGGTCGACATCGTGTCGAAGAACGGCAACTTCCTGCTGGACATCGGTCCGCGCGCGGACGGCACGATCCCGGAGATCATGCAGACCCGGCTGCGGGAGACCGGCCGGTGGCTGAAGACCAACGGCGAGGCGATCTACGACACCACGTACTGGTCGCGCATGGCCCAGCTCGGCGAGGACCTGCGGTTCACGGTCCGGCAGAACAAGGCCTTCTACATCCACTCGCTGACCACGCCCGGCAGCAAGCTGACCGTCGAGGCGCCGGTGCCGATCCGCAGCGGGGACAAGGTCACGATGCTGGGCCACGACCGGCCGCTGACCTGGACGGTGAGCAACGGCTCGCTGGTGATCGACGTCCCGGAGGCGGCCCGCAGGTCCGGCCGGTACGTGTGGGTGTTCAAGGTGGAGTGGCATGCCTGACACGCGTAGGGGATGATCCCGGCTCATCGGTGTCGCGGCGGCTGTGCTGCTGTTCGCCGCGCCCCTCCCGGCGGCGGCAGACACGGAGCCGTCCGCGCCCGTCACGGTCCCGTCCCTCGCCAACTGGAGTGCGGAGCAGGGAAGTTACATCTTCGACCGGGGTTCGCGCATCGTCGCGCGGGACTCCAGCTCCTCGCCCAGGGGGGACCGCCTGCCCGGCGGACGCACGGCCGCAGTCCCCCAGTACATGGAGCGCGGCGTCGGCGTCTGCGCCTGCGACCGGGATTCATTCGCGGTGCATCGGTCTTCGGGACTCCGTTGGGAAAGGGACGAATCGCTGGCCATGGTGGTCACTTTGGCTCACGGACCCGCAGGTCAAGTGATCCACTCCCAGCTGGAGTGCGAGCCGGAATGCCCGCCCTGTCCTATTGCCAACGGAGTCCTTCAGGCTGGTGGTGAAGCGAATCCGGTGGTGGCGGCGCGGAGCGTCGCGGTGTCTGGCCCGGTGGAGTCGGATGACGCCTGTCCGGGACGGTGACGGATCGTTCACATGTTCCCGATGGTGGCGGGCCGGGCTCATTCGTACGATCGCCGCATGCAGCTTCGGTACCGTTTCCGCCTGTACCCGCAACCGGGCCAACGCATCGCGCTGGCCCGGGCGTTCGGGTGCGCGGGTGGTCTTCAACGACGCGGTGCGCGCCCGCGAGGACGCCCGTAGGGCGGGCCGGTCGTTCCCGAAGGCGGCCGAACTGTCGAAGAGACTGATCACGCAGGCCAAGCGGACAGCAGAACGCGCCTGGCTGGGCGAGGTGTCGGCGGTGGTGCTCCAGCAGTCCCTGCGGGACGCGGAGAGTGCGTACCGCAACTTCTTCGCCTCCCTCCAGGGGGAGCGCAAGGGTTCGGGGATGGGGGCGCCCCGGTTCAAGTCCCGCAAGGATGCCCGGCAGTCGATCCGGTTCACCGCGAACGCCCGCTGGTCGATCACGTCGGCAGGACGGCTGAACCTGCCGAAGATCGGCGAGGTGCGGGTGATGTGGTCGCGTACCCTGCCCGCCGTGCCGTCCTCGGTGACCGTGATCAAGGACGCGGCCGGGAGGTACTTCGCCTCCTTCGTCATCGACACCGACCCAGCGACCGACCTGGAGCGGATGCCCGACAGCGACGCCTCGGTCGGCATCGACCTGGGGCTGACTCACTTCGCGGTCCTCTCTGACGGCACGACGTGGAGCGCCGGTAAGACCAGAATCCGTTCTGGCACGACGCGGTGAAGCAGGAAGCCGTGGAAGCCCGCCCGATGCCCGTGCCGCGTAGCGGCACAGCACCGAGCGAGCAGGCCGGAATCGCCCTCTTTCAGGAGGGCGGGCAAGTCAATACACCAAGGACGAGATACGCCGACTCGTCGCCCTCGGCGAGAAGTGCCACGTCGAGATCATCCCGGAGATCAACTCCCCGGGCCACATGGACCTTTGGATCGAGAACCGGCCGGAGCTGCAACTGACCGACTCCGACGGCAACAAGCAGCCCGCCCGCCTCGACATCACCGAGCCGGAGGCCTTCGCCTACTACACGAGCCTCATCGACGCGTACGCGCAGGTGTTCAAGGCGTCCTCATGGCGCATGGGCGCCGACGAGTACATGCCCGGCTCCGACTTCGCCAAGTACCCGCAGATCCTCGCCTACGCGCAGGCGAAGTACGGGGCGAATGCGACACCCCAGGACCGCTGCTCCGCAGCTCAAGGGGTGGACGTCGCCGCGACGTCCACCCCGTGGGTTCTCATGCCCCCGCAGGGCCCCGTGCTGTCCCGCTCGATCAACCGCGGCACCGGCACCTGCACCGTCCGCGCCGGGCCGCCGTCCAGCAGCGCGATCAGCTCCCGTGCCGCCGTGCGGCCGAACTCCACGGTGTCGCGGGAGAGTGCCGACAGCCAGGGCTTGACCATGCGGCACAGGGCGGAGTCCTCCCAGGCCACGACGGACACATCGCCCGGCACCGAGAAGCCCAGTTCCGTCGCGGCGGCGACCCCGGCGACGGCCATCACGTCGTTGTCGTAGACCAGCGCGGTGGGTGGTGTGCCGCTCTCCAGGACGCGGCGTGTGACGGCCGCACCCTCCGCGTCCGAGTAGTCGGTCGGCACCGAGCGCACCTCGGTCAGACCCCGCCGCTCGGCCTCCGCGCGCAGGGTGCGGATCCGGCGCTCGGTGTGGGCGAGGCCCGGCAGGCCCGCGATGTGTACGATCCGGTGATGGCCGAGCGCGTGGAGCTCGTCCACGACCGCGGCCATCGCGCCCGCGTCGTCCGCCCAGACGACGGACAGCCCGGGATGCCGGGCGTCCGGCGCACCGCCGGTCACCACGGCGGGCAGGCCCAGCTCGTCGAGAAGATCCGGACGTGGATCGTCGACGCGCGGGTCCACGACCATCACGCCGTCCACACGGTGCTCGGCCCACCAGCGCCGATAGACCGCGCACTCCGCGTCCACGTCCTCGACCACCTGGAAGAGCAGGCCGAGGTGACGTTCCGCCAGCACTTCCTGGATGCCGGAGATCAGCTGGAGGAAGAACGAGTCCACACCCAGCGTGTCGGCGGGGCGTGCGACGACCAGACCGACCGTGGCCGCACCCTCGCCGGACAGTTGGCGGGCCGCCGTACTCGGCCGCCAGCCCAGCTGCTCGGCGACGCGGCGGACCCGGTCGCGGGTGACCTCGGAGACTCCGGGCCGGTCGTTGAGCGCGAAGGAGACCGCGCTCTGGGAGACCCCGGCGCGCCGCGCGATGTCCTTCATCGTCGGCCGGCGCGCGGGAGACCGCTTGGCTGGCATGTTGGCTCCCCTTTTCTCCGAGCTGAGCACTAATGCGCTTGAGTGGTGGCACCCTAAAGCGCATTAGTCGTGATCTGCAAGTCTCCTTGGACACGGCCTTGACCTGCACTAATGCTGTGCGAATTTAATTAGCTGGAACGAATCCATTGACTTTCCGCGAGCGCGGCGGGCAAGGTCGCTGGCGCCATCACTCGCCGACGCCGCAAGGGAGCCGTGTCACCGTGCCCATACCCCGCAGAGCACTTGTCGCCGCCGCCGTCGCCCTCGTCCTGCCGCTGAGCGCCTGCGGCTCGGGTGACGACGGCGGCGGCTCGACGGACGCCTCCGGCAAGGTCGAGGGCGACATCACCTTCCAGACCTGGAACCTGAGGGCCAACTTCAAGCCGTACTTCGAGGGCGTGATCGCCGACTTCGAGAAGAAGTACCCCGGCACCCATGTGAAGTGGATCGACCAACCTGCCGAGGGCTACGCCGACAAGATCAGCGCGGACGCGGCGGGCGGCACCCTGCCGGATGTCGTCAACGTCTCCCCGGACCTGGTCGCGCCGCTGGCCAAGGCGGGCCTCGCGCTCGACCTCGACAAGGCGGCCGCGCAGTACAAGAAGGAGTACCTGGACGGTGCCTGGGCAAGCCACCAGATCCCGGGCATGACGGGGACGTACGCCTTCCCCTGGTACCTCAACACCGGCCCGCTGTTCTACAACAAGTCCCTCTTCAAGGAAGCCGGACTCGACGCCTCCAAGCCGCCGACGACGTACGACGAACTCTTCGCCGACGCCCTGCAGTTGGCGAAGAAGAGCAACGGCAAGGTCGCCACGCTCGCCAACGTGCCCACCATCGAGGACTTCGGCCGCTACGGCGTCGAGCTGATGAACAAGGAGGGCACCGGCTTCGCCTTCAACGACGCCAAGGGGGTCGAACTCCTCACCAAGTACAAGGAGTTGTACGACGCCAAGGCGCTCGACCCGCAGGCGCTGACCGCGACCCCGGAGTCGTCCGGCAAGAAGTTCCTCACCGAGGCCGTCGCCATGAACCCGGGCAGTGCCCTGGACCTCGGCAACTTCAAGAAGCAGGCGCCGAACCTGTACAAGAACATCGGCATCACGGACCAGATCACCAGCACCGGCAAGGTGAACATGTACGTGATGGGCGTGATGGTCAACTCGCGCACCAAGCGCACGCCGGCCGCGGTCGCCTTCGCGCACTACGTCACCGACGCCCAGAACCAGATGTCGTTCGCCAAGAAGGTGGCGATCTTCCCGAGCACCGCCGGATCGCTCGACGACCCGTACTTCAGCAAGGAGGACGGGACGGACGAGACGCGGGTGCGGATCGCGGCCGCCAAGTCCCTGAAGAACGCGGTCAATTACACGCCGGTCCTGTTCAGCGAGCAGATGAAGACCGCGCTGCGCAACGAGGTCGCCAAGGCGCTGCAGGGCAAGGAAAGCCCCAAGGCGGCTCTTGACAACGCTGTCAAGGCCTGCGACCGGCTCCTCCAGCAGCAGGGCTGATACGGCATGGCGAGTTCCACCACCGCTGCCGAAGTGCGGCGTCCGTCGAGGGCGCGGCGTCCGTCACGGGCGCCGCGCCCCCTGCGGGTGCGGCGCCATCTGCCCACCAGTCCCTGGCTGTTCGCCGCGCCCGGACTGGTGATCACCGGCGTGTTCATCCTGTACCCGTTCGTCTCCACGCTGGTCAACGCCTTCACCGACCGTCGGACCCTGATCCCCGGCAAGTTCGTGGGCCTCGCCAACTTCCGTGAGCTGCTGCACGACGACATGTTCTGGATCGGGCTGCGCAACAGCACGCTGTACGTCCTCGGGGTCGTCCCCGCGCTCGTCCTGCTGCCGCTGCTGCTCGCCCTGCTGGTGCAGAAGAACATCCCCGGGATCACCTTCTTCCGGTCGGCCTTCTACACCCCGGTCGTCGCGTCGATCGTGGTGGTCGGGCTCATCTGGGTGTGGCTGCTGGACGAACGCGGCCTGGTGAACTCGCTGTTGGAGACGATCGGCGTCGGCAGGGTCGGCTTCCTCAGCGACCAGTGGCTGCTCCTGCTGAGCGCCATGGCCGTCACGGTGTGGCGGGGCCTCGGCTACTACATGATCATTTATCTGGCGGCGCTGGCGAACGTGCCGCGCGAGCTGCACGAGGCCGCGATGGTGGACGGCGCCGGCGCGGTGCGCCGCTTCTTCACGGTCACCGTGCCCGCCGTGCGCTCCACGATGGTCCTGGTCGGGGCGCTCTCCTCGGTCTCCGCGTTCAAGGTGTTCTCCGAGGTCTACCTGATGGCGGGCCCGGACGGCGGTCCGGCAGGAGAGGACACCACCCTCGTGATGCTCGTCCAGCGCACCGGTACCGGTCTGACCGGCCGTGTCGGCTACGCCTCCGCCATCTCGGTGGTCGTTTTCGTCGTCACCGTCGTCCTGATGCTGCTGGTGCTGCGCGCCGACCGGAAGGAGGAGGCATGAGCGTCGCCGAGAAGACACGACCGGTGGAGCATCCGGTGGCCGCGCGGGATCCCCGTATCGCCGATGAGCACGGCCGCCGCATCCGCGCCTGGGAAGTCGCCCTGCGCTACCTGTTGCTGCTCGCCGTCCTGGCGCTGACGGTCGGACCGTTCCTGTGGCAGCTGTCGACGTCCCTCAAAGGGCCGCACGAGGACATCTTCAGCTCGCCGCCCAAGTTTCTGCCGAGCGAGCCGACTCTGCACAATTACCAGCGAGTCGCGGACACCATTCCGGTCTGGGACTACGCCTTCAACTCATTGAGGGTCGCCACCGCCAACGTCGTGACGAACTGCGTCGGTTCGGCGCTCGCGGGCTACGCCCTGGCCCGGCTGCGCTACCGAGGCCGACGCATCGCGACACTCGTCTTCATCCTGGCGATGCTCGTGCCCGCCGAGAGCATCATCATCGCCCAGTTCACGACCATGCGGGAACTCGGTCTGAACAACACGCTGATCGGTGTCGTGCTGCCCGCCTGCATCAGCGCCATGAACGTGCTGCTGATGCGCAACGCCTTCCTCAACCTCCCCTACGAGATCGAGGAGGCCGCCTTCGTCGACGGGGCGAACGCCTGGCAGCGGTTCCTGCGGATCGCGCTGCCGTCGGTGAGGGGCACGCTCGCCGTGGTCGCGATCTTCGCCTTCATGGGTGCCTGGGACGACTTCCTGTGGCCGCTGATCGTGCTCAGCGACCCGTCGAAGTTCACTCTCACCATCGGACTCAACTATCTGCACGGCACCTTCGCCAACGACGAACGGCTCGTCGCCGCGGGCACGATCATCGCCGTGGCGCCGCTGATCGCCCTCTTCGCCTGTCTGCAGCGGTACTTCTTCCGCGGCGTGGGCGAGGGCGCCGTCAAGGGCTGACCCCTCCCGTACTTCTGATTCGCAAGGACCCCCCATGCCCCCTGCCGTGCGCTTCGGCGTCAACTACACACCCAGTGAAGGGTGGTTCCACCACTGGCTCGACTTCGACCTCGACGCCGTGCGCGCCGATCTCGACTCGATCGCCGCGCTCGGCCTCGACCACATCCGGGTCTTCCCGCTGTGGCCCTACTTCCAGCCCAACCGTGCGCTGATCCGCCCGCGAGCCGTCGAGCAACTCGTCGCACTCGCCGACGCGGCCGCCGAACGCGGGCTCGACGTCAACGTGGACGGCCTTCAAGGGCACTTGTCGAGCTTCGACTTCCTGCCCGCGTGGACGCAGACCTGGCACCGGCGGAACATCTTCACCGATCCGGAGGTGGTCGAGGGGGAGGCCGCGTACCTGCGCACCCTCGCCGCGGCGCTCGCCGACCGGCCGAACTTCATCGGCATGACCATCGGGAACGAGGTCAATCAATTCGCCGCCGGGCCGCACCCCGACCCGGACCGCATCACCCCGGAGCAGGCGGGGGCCTGGCTTCGGCGTCTGCTCGACGCCTGCGAGGAGGGCGCCCCCGGCAAGCTGCATCTGCACGCCTCGTACGACGCCGCCTGGTACCAGGACGACCAGCCGTTCACGCCCGAGCACTCGGCCCGGCTCGGCGCGGTCACTGCCGTGCACTCGTGGGTGTTCAACGGGACGGCGCAGCGGCACGGTCGTACGGGCGTCGCCACCGAGCATCACGCCGCGTACCTCATCGAGCTGTCCAAGGCCTGGGCGGACGACCCGCACCGCCCGGTCTGGCTCCAGGAGGTCGGCGCCCCCGCCCCCCTGATCCCGGCCGAGCACGCGGCCGCCTTCACGGAGGCGACCGTGGCGAACGCCCTCGACTGCCCCGACGTGTGGGGCGTGACCTGGTGGTGCTCGCACGACGTCAGCCGTGACCTCGCGGACTTCCCCGAACTCGAATACAGCCTCGGCCTCCTGACGAGCGACCGGCGGACCAAGCCCGCCGGGGAGGCGATCGCCCGGATCGTCAAGGAGGGCCGGCCCCACGCGCCCGCCACGCGCACCACGGCGCTGGTCGTCGACGCCGGACCGGGCCGCTCCGTCTGTGCCCCCGGTGGCCCGGTCTTCGAGGCCTTCGCCCGGCTGACCGCCGACGGGGTCCGTCCCACCACCGTTCTCGCGAACCGCGCCGACGACAAGGAGCACCTCGCGGCCCGGGGCATCGACGAGGTCCTCACCCCTGATCAGGTCACCCAGTGACCGCAGGCACCACCGAAAGCACCGTAGTCCGTCCCCCCAACGATACGGAGCACACAGTGAACCTCAGCAGACGCACCGTCCTGCTCGCCGGAGCCGGCGTCGCCGCGGGGCTCGTCCCCGGCCTGTCGGGAACGGCGGCCGCGGCCACCCGCGACCTGCAGCCGTACGCCTCCTACTGGTATCCCGACTCGCTGCCCTCGGGCACCCCGGGCACGGGCATCACCTGGCGCAGCCTGAAGTCCTGGCGCGCCGAGAGCGACACGGACCTGGCGTTCAACGCGGCGTCCGTGCCGCTATCCGCGCGCTTCACTCCGACCCCCGCGAACACCACGGCCCGCTCCGGCCAGGCCCGCATCCAGTCCCTGGTCTCCTTCGGCCCCACGTCGAGCAACCCCTCGCAGGGCGCGGCCACCGCCGACTACTACGCCCTCACCCACTGGGCATACGTCGACGAGCTCGTCTTCTGGGGCGGCTCGTCCGGCGAGGGCCTGATCCTCGCGCCGAACGCGCCGATCGTGGACGCGGCCCACCGGCACGGCGTCCCCGTCCTCGGCAATGTCTTCCTGCCACCCGTCGCCTACGGCGGCCAACTCCAGTGGACCCGCGACCTGGTCCAGAAGGATTCCACCGGCCACTATCCGCTCGCCGCGCAGCTCGTCGCCGTCGCGGCCGCGTACGGCTTCGACGGCTGGTTCATCAACGCCGAGACCGGCGGCGGCAACGCCGCTCTCGCCACCGACATGCTCGGTTTCCTGCGCGAATTGAAGACACTGGGCACGGCCAAGGGCCAGCGCGTCACTTGGTACGACTCGATGACCGTGAACGGATCGGTGAGCTGGCAGGGAGCGCTGAACAACCAGAACAAGACCTTCTTCCAGGCCGCCGACTCCATGTTCATCGACTTCCGCTGGTCCAAGAGCAGTCTGGCGTCCTCCGGGACGACGGCCCAGCAACTCGGGCGCAGCCGCTACGCGTTGTGGGCGGGCGTCGACGTGGAGGCCAACGGCACGAACGCGTCGGTCAATTGGGACGCCATCGTGCCGACCACCAAGGCACACGTCACGTCCATCGGGTTCTACCGGCCCGAGTGGACTCGCAACCACCTCCCCGCGAACCGCACACCCGGCGACTTCCACGCCGCCGACGACACGTTCTGGACCGGCGCCTCGCTCGACCCCGCAAAGCCGGACACGACGGCCTCTTGGCGCGCCCCCGCCGTCTCCGTCGCCGACCGTTCGACGGTCACCGCCGTGCCCTTCGCCAGCTCCTTCAACACGGGCCACGGACTGAAGTGGTACGAGAACGGCAAGGTCACCTCGGACACCGCCTGGAACCATCTGGGCCTTCAGGACCGGCTGCCGTCCCGCCGCTGGGTCGTCCGCACCACCGGCGGGCGCCCCTCCGTCGGCTTCGACTTCGCCGACGCCTGGCGCGGCGGCAGCAGCCTTCTGGTCGACGGCGCCCTCGACGCGCCGACCACGCTGGACCTGTACGCGACGCGGCTGCCGCTCGGCGCGGACACGGTGGTCGAGCTGACGCATCGTACGGATGCGGGCAGCGCGTCCCTGGAGCTGGCCGTCTCCACTGCCGAGCCGAGCGCCGCGGGTGGCGCGCCGCCCTACACCTACTTCCCCGTGACCGCGACCCCGGGCAACGGCTGGAAGACGTCCACCGTCCGGCTCGCTGGTCTGTCGGGGAGCGTGCGCGCGATCGGCGTCCGGCTGACCGCCACCGCCGGGCCCGTCCGCTGGCGCCTCGGCGGACTCGCCGTCCGGGACGCGGTGGTGACCCCCGCCGCGCCCACCGACCTGCGCATCACCGACGCCGACGCAGGCAACCTGCGCTTCGCGTGGCAGGGCGCCCCCGGCCCCGTACGCCACTACGAGCTGTACCGGACGCTGCCCGACGGCACACGCCGCTTCCTCGGCGGCACCTGCCAGCGCGCGTTCTACGTCGGTGGTCTCGCCCCCGAGCAGGGTGAGCCGGCCGCGCGATTCGAACTGCGCGCGGTGGGGGAGCTGTTCAGCGTTTCGACGCCCGCCACGACCACCCACACCTGGTAGCTCGCACCCTCACCCCACGGAGCACTCTCATGCATGACGACCGCACCCTGGTCGAAGCCCGCCTCAAGCGCGTCCTCGACGAGCGCATACGCCCCGCCGTGTACCCCGAGTCCGTACCGCTGGACGTGGCGGTGTGGCACGCGCCCGGCGAGCCCGTGCCGGTCGCCGAAGGGCTCGCGGCCGCACCGGAGCCGATCGCGGTGGGCGCGCGCTGGGGCGCTCCGTGGGGCACCAGCTGGTTCCGGGTCACCGGGACCGTCCCCGAAGGCTGGGCCGGGAAGACCGTCGAGGCGATCCTCGACCTGGGCTTCGACGAGAACATGCCCGGCTTCCAGTGCGAGGGGCTCGTCTACCGGCCCGACGGCACCCCGGTGAAGGGCCTCAACCCGCGCAACCAGTGGGTGCGCATCGGCGCCCCGGTCGAGGGCGGCGAGGAGGTCCGGCTGCACATCGAGGCGGCCTCCAACCCGGTCATCCTGGACTACCACCCCTTCCTGCCCACGCAGTTGGGCGACAAGGAGACGGCGGGCAGTGAGCCGCAGTACCGGTTGGAACGCATGGACCTCGCGGTCTTCGACGAGACCGTGTGGCAGCTCGTCATCGATCTGGAGGTCCTCGGCGAGCTGATGGCCGAGCTCGCGGTGGAGTCGGCACGGCGCTGGGACATCCTGCGGGCCGTGGAGCGGGCCCTGGACGCGCTGGACCTCCAGGACGTGGGCGGCACGGCGGCCGCGGCCCGCGCGCGGCTGGCGGAGGTCCTGTCCGTGCCCGCCGTCCCCTCCGCCCACCGCATCAGCGCCGTCGGACACGCGCACATCGACTCGGCCTGGCTGTGGCCGCTGCGCGAGACCGTGCGCAAGGTGGCGCGTACGACCTCCAACATGACCGCCCTGATCGAGGACGAGCCCGACTTCGTCTTCGCCATGTCCCAGGCCCAGCAGTGGGCCTGGGTGAAGGAACACCGGCCCGAAGTGTGGGCACGGGTGAAGAAGGCGGTGGCCGACGGGCGGTTCGTGCCCGCGGGAGGCATGTGGGTCGAGTCGGACACGAACATGCCGGGCTCGGAGGCGATGGCCCGTCAGTTCGTGCACGGCAAGCGGTTCTTCCTCGACGAGTTCGGCATCGAGAACGACGAGGCGTGGCTGCCCGACACCTTCGGCTTCGCCGCCGGGCTGCCCCAGATCATCAAGGCGGCCGGTTCCAAGTGGCTGCTGACGCAGAAGATCTCGTGGTCGCAGACCAACAAGTTCCCGCACCACACCTTCCAGTGGGAGGGCATCGACGGCACCCGTATCTTCACGCACTTCCCGCCCGTCGACACCTACAACTGCTCCATGAAGGGCAGCGAAATCGCCCACGCCGCGAGCAACTTCAAGGACAAGGGCGTCGCCCGGCACTCCCTCGCGCCGACCGGCTGGGGTGACGGAGGCGGCGGCACCACGCGAGAGATGGTCGCCAAGGCGGGCCGGCTCCGCGACCTCGAAGGCTCCGCTACCGTGGTGTGGGAGACCCCCGAGAAGTTCTTCGAGAAGGCCGCGGCCGAATACCCCAACGCCCCTGTGTGGGTCGGCGAGTTGTACCTGGAGCTGCATCGCGCCACGCTCACCAGCCAGGCGAAGACCAAGCAGGGCAACCGCCGCAGCGAACACCTCCTGCGCGAGGCCGAACTGTGGGCGGCGACCGCGACCGTACGGACCGGATTCCCCTATCCCTACGAGGAGTTGGACCGCATCTGGAAGACGGTGCTGCTCCACCAGTTCCACGACATCCTGCCCGGGTCGTCCATCGCCTGGGTGCACCGGGAGGCGCGCCGGACGTACGAGAAGGTCGCCGAGGAACTGGACGGCATCATCGACGCGGCCCAGCGAGCGCTGGCCGGCGAGGGCTCGACGGCACTGCTGTTCAACTCCGCGCCGCACAGCCGGGAGGGTGTGCCCGCGGGCGGTGCCGGTACGCCCCTCGTCGAGGGTGAAGCCGCGCTCGCCCCGCGCGTGAACGGCGGCTACGTCCTCGACAACGGCCTGCTGCGCATCGAGATCGACCCGCGGGGGCTGGTCGTCTCGGCGTACGACCTCGGCGCCGGCCGCGAGACGATCGCCCCCGGACAGGCCGCGAACCTGCTGCAGATCCACCCCGACTTCCCGAACATGTGGGACGCCTGGGACGTCGACGAGTTCTACCGCAACACGGTCACCGATCTGGTGGACGCGGACGAGGTCGTGCCTGGTGAGGACGGCGTGTCGGTCCGGATCGTACGGTCCTTCGGCGCGTCGCGGGTCACCCAGGTGCTGTCGCTCGCGCCGGGCGAGCGACGGCTCGGCATCGACACCGAGGTGGACTGGCACGAGACCGAGAAGTTCCTGAAGCTCGCCTTCCCGCTCGACGTGCACGCCGACCGGTACGCGTCCGAGACCCAGTTCGGCCACTTCTACCGGCCGACGCACACCAACACGTCATGGGAGGCGGCCAAGTTCGAGGCGTGCAACCACCGGTTCGTGCACATCGAGGAGCCCGGCTGGGGCGTCGCCCTGGTCAACGACTCGACGTACGGCCATGACGTCACCCGGACCGTACGCGACACCGACTCCGGTACGACGACCACCGTGCGTGTCTCGCTGCTGCGTGCCCCGCGCTTCCCCGACCCCGAGACCGACCAGGGCGTCCACCGCTTCCGGCACGCCCTGGTGCCGGGCGCCGCGATCGGCGACGCGGTGCGCGAGGGGTGGCGGATCAATCTGCCGGAACGGCGGGTGACCGGTTCCCGGGAGGTCGCCCCGCTGGTGACCCTCGACCAGGACGCGGTCGCCGTGACGGCGGTCAAACTCGCCGACGACGGCAGCGGTGACGTGATCGTCCGCTTCCACGAGTCCCACGGCGGCCGTACCCGGGCCACGCTCACCGCGGGCTTCGAGGTCGCGGCCGTCACGGTGACCGACCTGCTGGAGCGGCCGCTCGCCGGGGCGGCGGCGCCGGGGCGGGACGGGGACCGGGTCACGGTGCCGCTGCGCCCGTTCGAGCTGGTGACGCTCAGGCTGAAGCGCGCCTGAGACGCGGCACGGTCCCCGGGCCCGCGGCGGCATGAGTCGCCGCGGGCCTCGCCGCGACGGGGGTTACGGTGAGCCCCGAGCCACCGGTGGCTGCGGACCTGCTACTGCGGGCGTGACGGCGAGTCTTGGGCGGTGGGTGGCTGCGGGCTTGCTTCGGCGGGCGTGACGCCGAGTCGTGGGCGTGGGGTGGCTGCGGACCCGCTACGGCGGGAGCGACCGCGAGCCCTGAGCCGTGAGTCGCGGCGGCCCCCTACGGGAGCTGGGTCCGCAGCCACTCCTCCACCTCACCCACATGCGCGGCCGCCGCCGCGCGTGCTGCCTCCGGGTCGTGGGCGACCAGCGCCCGGTGGATCGCCGCGTGCTCGCGCCGTGTGCGCTCGAAGGCGCCCTCCTCCTGGTAGCCGCGCCAGACGCGGGCCCGGAAGGTGCGTGAGGACAGGCCCTCCAGGATGGCCGCCATCGTGTCGTTGCCCGCGGCGGCCGCGATCTCGCGGTGGAAGGCCAGGTCGTGCGCGAGGATCTGCTCCGGATCGTCCGTCGCGTTCATCGCCGCCAGATGCTTCTCCACCTCGGCGAGCTGGTCGGGCGTGATGCGCGCGGCGGCCAGCGCGGTCGCCGTCGACTCCAGGATCCGGCGCAGCTCCAGCAGTTCGACCAGGCGTTGGCCACGCGAGAGATCGGCCACGACACCGAAGGTCTCAAGGAGGTCGCCGGCTTCGAGCTGCGTCACGTAGATGCCCGATCCGTGCCGGGCCTCCAGCACACCGAGGACCGTGAGCGCACGGATCGCCTCGCGCATCGAACTGCGCGAGATCCCCAGCTGGGCCGCCAGATCTCGCTCGGTCGGCAGCCGCTGGCCCGGCTCCAGTCGGCCCTCGCGGATCATCGCCTTGATCCGCTCGATGGCGCGCTGCGTCACGGTGCCCTTCTGCGGGGCCGGCTCGTCCACGCCACTTCCTCCTGTTTGTCGGGTGCGCCGCAGTCTAACGACCGGAGTGGTCGGACCACTATGGCTTGGAAGTAGGAAAATCTGGCGTCGGAGGGTGTTGTGAGGGGGAAGTGGTCTGATAAATATTCGTCCCGGTCGGAAGAGGGACCTCCGGCCACGCGTCCTGCTCGATCACGCTCGATGAGGAGCCGTCAGATGGCCGGCAGAACACTGCGGAACACGCGAATCTCGTCGCGGGCGGTACGTGCGGCGGCTGCGGCCGCCTGCGTGACCCTCGTGCTCACGGCATGCGGCAGCACCAAGGACACCGTCGCCTCGGGCGGCGGCGGAGGCGGCGGCACCGGCAAGGTCGGGGTGATCCTGCCCCTGCTGACCTCGCCGTTCTGGCAGTCGTACAACGACTACGTGCCCAAGATGGCGAAGTCCGAGGGCGTGGACGCGCTCAAGACCGTCAACTCCAACAGTGACCCGTCGCAGCAGATCACCGACATCAACAACCAGCTCAACCAGGGCGTGAAGGGCCTCGTAGTGGCTCCCCTGGACAGCGCCGCGATCGCCGCGGGCCTCGACCAGGCCGAGCGCAAGGGCGTGCCCGTGGTCGCCGTCGACGTGGCGCCCGAGAAGGGCAAGGTCGCCATGGTCGTACGGGCCAACAACGTCGCCTACGGCGAGAAGGCCTGCGAGTACCTCGGCAAGCAGATCAGCTCCGGCAAGGTCGTGCAGATCATGGGCGACCTGGCGTCGGTCAACGGCCGAGAGCGCTCGGAGGCCTTCCGCACCTGCGTGAAGAAGAACTACCCGAAGCTGAAGGTCCTGGAGATCCCCGCCAAGTGGGAGTCCGACACCGCGGCCTCCAAGCTGGACACCCTCCTGAACGCCAACCCCGACATCAAGGGCATCTACATGCAGGCGGGCGGCGTCTATCTCGCGCCCACCCTGCAGACCCTCAAGTCCAAGGGGATGCTCAAGAAGACCGGCCAGGCGGGCCACATCACGATCGTCTCGAACGACGGCATCCCGCAGGAGTTCGACGCCATCCGCAAGGGCGAGATCGACGCCACCGTCTCGCAGCCCGCCGACTCCTACGCCAAGTACGGCATGTACTACATCAAGGCCGCGATGCAGGGGAAGACGTTCAAGCCCGGCCCGACCGACCACGACTCCGAGATCGTCAAGCTGCCCAGCGGCATCCTGGAGGACCAGCTGCCCGCGCCGCTGGTGACGAAGGACAACGTGGACGACTCCAAGCTCTGGGGCAACACGGTCAAATGAGTACACCACTGGTGGAGGCGCGGGGGGTGGCCAAGCGGTACGGCCCCACCGTCGCCCTCCAAGACGGCCGACTCACCGTCCTGCCGGGCGAGTCGCACGCCCTCGTCGGCCGCAACGGCGCGGGCAAGTCCACCCTCGTCACCCTCCTCACCGGCCTCCAGGCCCCCGACGAGGGCACGGTCCGCTTCGACGGCGAGCCCGCGCCCGCGCTCGGCGACCGCGACGCCTGGCGCCGCAAAGTGGCCTGTGTCTACCAGAAGCCCACCGTCGTACCGGAGTTGACGGTCGCCGAGAACCTCTTCATCAACCGGCAGCCGGTGGGCCGGGGCGGCTTCATCAGCTGGCGCCGGCTGAAGTCCGAGGCGGCCGAGGTCCTGGAGACCTGGGATGTGCGGGTCGACCCGGACGCGCGGACCGCCGACCTCAAGGTCGAGGACCGGCAAATGGTGGAGATCGTCCGGGCGTTGAGCTTCGGCGCCCGGTTCATCGTTCTCGACGAGCCGACCGCACAGCTCGACAACCGTGAGATCGAGCGGCTCTTCACCCGTATGCGCGCACTTCAGGAGTCCGGCGTCACCTTCCTGTTCATCTCGCACCACCTCCAGGAGGTGTACGAGGTGTGCCAGACGGTGACGGTCCTGCGCGATGCCCGCTGGATCACCACCGCGCCGGTCGCCGAACTCCCGCGCCCGGCGCTGGTGGAGGCCATGGCGGGGGAGTCGATCGCCGAACACGCGGCCACACGCACGTCCGTGGCGGCGGACGCGCCGGTGCTGCTCGACGTCGAGGGACTGACCTCGGACGCGTACGACGGCATCGACCTCACCGTCCGCCGCGGCGAGGTCGTCGGTCTCGCCGGCTCCAGCGGCAGCGGCAAGATCGAGCTGGCCGAGTCCTTCGCCGGACTGCACACGCCGACCGGCGGCACCGCCCGACTCGACGGCGAGCGGCTCCCGTTCGGCGATGTGCAGGCCGCGCTCAAGGCGGGCGTCGGCTGTGTTCCGCGCGACCGGCACGACCAGGGTCTCGTCTCCGCGATGAGCATCGGCGACAACGCCACCATGAGCGTCCTGAAGCGGCTCGGCAGCTACGGGTTCATCGGCACCGACCGCAAACGCGGCTTCGCCACCGAGCTGATCGAACGACTCGACATCCACACCGAGGGCCCCGAGCAGCCGGTCTCCGACCTGTCCGGAGGCAATGCGCAGAAGGTCGTCATGGCGCGCGCCCTCGCCTCGGATCCGCGCCTTCTCGTCCTCATCAACCCCACCGCGGGCGTCGACGTGAAGTCCAAGGAGTCCCTGCTCTCCCGCATGGACAGCGCCCGCGAGGACGGCACCGCCGTGCTCGTCGTCTCCGACGAACTCGACGACCTGCGCCGCTGCGACCGGGTCCTCGTCCTCTTCCACGGCCGTGTCGTCGCCGAGCACCCGGCGGGCTGGCACGACCATGAGCTGATCGCCTCCATCGAAGGAGTGGACCATGGCTGACACGAAGGCCCCGTCGGCCTCGACACCTACCTCCGTGCGCATGCCCGACGCACATGCCGCCAAGACGGTGCTGCTCCGGCGGGCTCGCGAACTCGCCCTCGTTCCGGCCCTGCTGGTGCTTCTGGTGCTCGGCGCGATCGTCAACGACTCGTTCCTCACCGAGCGGAACCTGATTTCCATCCTGGGCGCCTCGGCGGCACTCGCGATGGTGGTCCTCGCCGAGGCGCTGGTGCTGATCACCGGCAAGATCGATCTGTCGCTGGAGTCGGTCGTCGGCATCGCGCCCGCCGTGGGCGCGCTGCTGGTGCTGCCCGCCGCGCAGTCCGGCTGGGGCACGGAATGGCCGGCCGCGCTCGCCCTCCTCGCGATCCTCGTCGTGGGCGGAGTCATCGGCGCCTTCAACGGCATCCTCGTGGTGAAGTTCAAGCTCAACGCCTTCATCGTCACCCTCGCCATGCTGATCGTGCTGCGCGGGCTGCTGGTCGGCGCCACCAAGGGCAAGACGCTGTTCGGCATGCCCGACGCGTTCTTCTCGCTGGCCACCACCACCTTCCTGCGCGTCCCGCTGTCGGTCTGGCTGGCCGCGGTCGCCTTCGGTGTCGCCGGGCTGATCCTCAAGTACCACCGGATCGGCCGCGCCCTGTACGCGATCGGCGGCAATGCGGAGGCGGCCCGTGCGGCCGGTATCCGCGTCGACCGGGTGGTGCTCGGGGTGTCCGTCGTCGCGGGCGTTCTCGCCTCCGTCGGCGGGATCATGCAGACCGGCTACGTGGGCGCCATCAGCGCCAACCAGGGCAACAACATGATCTTCACGGTGATGGCGGCGGCGGTCATCGGCGGCATCAGCCTCGACGGCGGCAAGGGCACCATGTTCGGCGCCCTCACCGGCGTGCTGCTGCTCGGCGTCGTACAGAACCTGCTCACGCTCGCCCAGGTGCCGTCCTTCTGGATCCAGGCCATCTACGGCGGAATCATCCTGCTCGCCCTGATGATCGCCCGACTGACCACCGGCCGCGCCCAGGACTGACCCCGCGCCTTCCCTGTTACCGACCGAGAGGTTCTCCGTGTCCCCGACCCCCGCCCGCATCACCGCGGTCGACACCTACGACATCCGTTTCCCCACCTCGCGCGAGCTCGACGGCTCCGACGCGATGAACCCGGACCCCGACTACTCGGCGGCCTACGTCGTGCTGCGCACCGACGCCGCGGACTTCCCCGAGGGGCACGGCTTCACCTTCACCATCGGGCGGGGCAATGATGTCCAGGTCGCCGCGATCGACGCGCTGCGGGGGCATGTGGTCGGACGGTCGGTCGACGAGCTGTGCACCGACCCGGGCTCCCTCGGCCGTGATCTGATCGGCGACAGCCAGTTGCGCTGGCTCGGACCCGAGAAGGGCGTGATGCACATGGCGATCGGCGCCGTCATCAACGCCGTGTGGGATCTGGCCGCCAAGCGTGCGCACAAGCCGCTCTGGCAGTTGCTCGCCGACGCCGAGCCGGAATGGCTGGTGCGCCAGGTCGACTTCCGCTACATCACGGACGCGCTGACGCCGGACGAGGCGTTGGACCTGCTGCGGCGGGGCAAGGAAGGAGCCGCCGAACGCGCCGCGACCCTGAGGGCCAAGGGCTTCCCCGCGTACACCACCTCGCCCGGCTGGCTCGGCTACAGCGACGAGAAACTCACCCGCCTCGCCGCCGAGGCCGTCGCCGACGGCTTCACGCAGATCAAGCTGAAGGTGGGTGCGGACCTGGCGGACGACGTACGCCGCTGCCGCGTGGCCCGCTCCGTGGTCGGCCCGGACATCCGCATCGCCATCGACGCCAACCAGCGCTGGAACGTCGACGAGGCGATCACCTGGACGAAGGCGCTCGCCGAATTCCTGCCCTACTGGATCGAGGAGCCGACGAGCCCGGACGACGTCCTCGGACACGCCACCGTCCGCAGGGCCGTCGCCCCGGTCAAGGTCGCCACCGGTGAGCACGTGCAGAACCGCATCATCTTCAAACAGCTGCTCCAGGCCGGCGCCATCGATGTCCTGCAGATCGACGCGGCCCGTGTCGGCGGCGTCAACGAGAACCTCGCCATCCTGCTCCTCGCGGCCAAGTTCGGCGTGCCCGTCTGCCCGCATGCCGGCGGGGTCGGGCTGTGCGAACTCGTCCAGCACCTCTCGATGTTCGACTACGTGGCGCTGTCCGGTACCACCGACGACCGGGTCATCGAATACGTCGGTCACCTGCACGACCACTTCCGCGACCCGGTGGTGGTCCACGAGGGTCACTACATGGCACCCTCCACGCCGGGCTTCTCGTCGACCATGCGGCCCGAGTCCATCGCGGAGTTCACCTACCCCGGCGGCACCTTCTGGGCCGCCGACCTCGCCCAGCAGGCACTCACCGACCAGAAGGGGGAAGCGGCATGACGGACACTCAGGGCGTCCAGGACTTCGAGGGGCTCAAGGCGCTGGTGACCGGCGGCGCCTCCGGTATCGGGCGGGCCACCGCCGACCTCCTCGCCGCGCGCGGTGCGCAGGTCGCGGTCCTCGACCTCGCCCCTTCGTCGGTCGACAAGCCGCTGCTCGGCTACCTCGCCGATGTCACCGACGACGCGTCCGTACGCTCGGCGGTGGCCGCGGCGGTCGCGGACCTCGGCGGCCTCGATGTACTGATCAACAACGCGGGCATCGGCGCCCAGGGGACCGTCGAGGACAACGACGACGCGCAGTGGCACCGGGTCCTGGACGTCAACGTCCTCGGCATGGTCCGTACGGCTCGTGCCACCTTGCCGCATCTGCGGGAATCCGCGCACGCAGCCATCGTGAACACCTGCTCCATCGCCGCCACCGCGGGCCTGCCCCAGCGCGCCCTGTACTCGGCCTCCAAGGGTGCCGTGCTCTCCCTGACCCTCGCCATGGCCGCCGACCACGTCCGCGAGGGCATCCGCGTGAACTGCGTCAACCCCGGCACGGTCGACACACCCTGGGTCGGCCGCCTGCTCGACGCGGCCCCCGACCCGGACGCCGAACGCGCCGCGCTGGAGGCCCGCCAGCCCACCGGCCGCCTGGTCTCGGCAGCCGAAGTAGCCGGCGCCATCGCCTACTTGGCAAGCCCGTTGTCCGGTGCGACCACCGGCACGGCGCTCGCCGTCGACGGCGGCATGCAGGGACTGCGACTGCGCCCGGTGGGCCAGTGAGCACGCTCGGCAGAAGCGGCGTCGAGGTCAGCGAGCTGTCCTTCGGCGCCGCGGGCATCGGCAATCTGTTCACCGCGGTCACCGACGAGCAGGCGTACGAGGCGGTGGACGCGGCCTGGGCCGGCGGAATCCGCTACTTCGACACCGCGCCGCACTACGGCATCGGTCTCTCCGAGCGGCGCCTCGGCGCTGCCCTGCGCGACAGGCCCCGCGCCGAGTACACCGTCTCCACCAAGGTGGGCCGCCTCCTGGAACCCACGGACGTGAGCGGCGACGACCTGGCCGACGGCTTCGCGGTGCCCGCCACGCACCGCCGCGTCTGGGACTTCAGCGCGGACGGCGTACGACGCAGCCTGGACGCCAGCCTCGAACGGCTGGGCCTCGACCGGGTGGACGTCGTCTACCTGCACGACCCGGACGACCATGCCGAGCAGGCCTTCCGCGAGGGTTACCCGGCCTTGGAGAAGCTCCGCTCGGAAGGCGTGGTCGGCGCCATCGGCGCGGGCATGAACCAGGCCGAGATGCTCACCCGCTTCGTCGGCGAGACGGACGTCGACGTGGTGCTGTGCGCCGGGCGCTACACACTGCTCGACCACCGGGCGCTGACCGAGCTGATGCCCGACGCCCAGGAGCGCGGTACGTCCGTCGTGATCGGCGGTGCCTTCAACTCCGGGCTGCTGGCCGACCCACGGCCCGGGGCAACGTACAACTACAGCGCCGCGCCGACCGAGTTGCTCGACCGGGCCCTGCGTCTGAAGGCCGTCGCCGAGCGGCACGGCACCACGCTGCGCGCCGCCGCCCTGACCTTCCCCGCCGCCCATCCGGCCGTCGCGAGCGTGCTGGTCGGCGCCCGCTCGGCGGACGAAGCCCGCGATTGTGTGCGGCAGTTCGCGACACCGGTGCCCTCGGAGTTCTGGCGGGAACTGCTCGCGGAAGGACTGCTGCCCGCCACTGCCCCCGTACCCGTACAGGAGCCGTCATGAGAATCGCGTTGCACACCAAGGTCCGGGCGGACCGCGTCGCCGAGTACGAGGCCGCGCACCGCGAGGTCCCGGCCGAGCTGACCGCCGCGATCCGCGCGGCAGGAGCCACCGCGTGGACCATCTGGCGCAGCGGGACCGATCTCTTCCACGTCCTGGAGTGCGAGGACTACGGGCGGATGCTCGCCGAACTGGAGAAGCTGCCGGTCAACATCGCCTGGCAGGCCCGCATGGCCGAACTCCTCGACGTCGTCCACGACTACTCCGACGAGGGCGCGGACGCCGGTCTGCCCGTTGTGTGGGAGCTGCCGTGAAGGTGGACGCGCACCACCATGTGTGGGACCTCTCCGTCCGCGACCAGCCGTGGATCACCGGGCCCGAACTCCGGCCGCTACGACGGGATTTCACGCTGGCGGAGCTCGAACCGCAGGCGCGGGAAGCCGGGGTCGACCGCACGGTCCTGGTGCAGACGATCACCATCCCGGAGGAGACCCCCGAGTTCCTCGCCCTCGCGGCGGAGAGCGAGCTGGTGGCGGGAGTGGTGGGGTGGACCGATCTGACCCGCCCGGAGGTGGCCGACGAGCTGGCACGGCTGCGGGAGCTGCCGGGTGGCGAGTACCTCAAGGGCATCCGCCACCAGGTCCAGGGCGAGCCGGACCCCGCGTGGCTGCTGCGCCCGGACGTACGACGGGGGCTGACCGCCGTGGCCGAGGCAGGGCTCGTCTACGACCTGATCGTCGTGCCGCACCAGCTGCCTGCCTGCGCCAAGGCGGCCGCCGCCCTGCCCGGACTCACCTTCGTCCTCGACCACGTGGGCAAGCCGCCGATCGCGTCGGGTGACCTCGATCCGTGGGCGTCGGACCTCAGGGAGCTCGCCGCACTCCCCAACACCGTGTGCAAACTCTCGGGCATGGTCACCGAGGCCGCCCCCGTCGTATGGACGACCGACACCCTGCGCCCGTATGCCGACACGGTCCTGGAGGCCTTCGGCCCGGACCGTCTGATGTTCGGCTCCGACTGGCCGGTGTGTACGCCGGCGGCGACGTACGGCCAAGTCGTCCGCATCGCCGAGGAGTTGACGGCCGGTCTCGATGACGCCGACAGGGAGGCCGTCTTCTCCGGCACCGCCACCCGCGTCTACAGCATCTGACCCTCGTCCCTCTGCCGCCCCTGCCATGCCGCAGACGGCGAGGGCGGCGGCGCGCCGCGCGGCGACGCGTGCACCGGGTCACTCCGCACGCCTCCGGGACGGGGCCGCGCGATGGCGGAAAACGGAGTGGTCACCCGCGCGAGCGACGGAATTCCCCGACGGTGGACGAGCCGCCCCGATGTCGCTCATCGGCGGAATGAAGACGTGGACGCGCGGCAATCCCGAAGGGGCGACCCGTGCCCGGCGGTACGTGGACCCCCAGGGTTCCGTCTAGTACGGAATGCGACGCTCGGCCTCCGTCTCCAGCCGCGTCGGCGGCAGGAAGTCGCGCACGTACGTCCGGTGCCAGCACGCACCCGTCTCCCGCAGCTCGCGCCAGGTCGTGTACCGATAACGGAAGAGACGCGCGCGGACGTAGTGCGGCGGGGCGTCGGCGGGGAACGGGGAGCGGCGCAGCAGTCGCAGCGTGTCGCGGTCGTTCTCCAGGAGCCGCTCCACCAGAGCCGTGAACCACGAACCGGCGTACGCCGGGGAGAGTGCCACGAACCACATCAGCCAGTCGAGTCGCAGATGGTACGGAGCGAACTGGCGCGGCCAGTACCGTGGGTCGCCCGGCTTGCCCTTGAACTCGTACTCCCGCCACTCCGCTTCCTCGTACGGCATCGCAGCCGCCGTGCCTTCGAGGATCACCTCGTATCGCACCCGGCTGATGCTGCCGAACGCCCCGTAGGTGTTGACCAGATGGAGCGGGTCGAAGGAGCGGTTCATGACCTGCCGCCGGGAGAGCAGATTGCGCGCCGGGCGGTAGCTGAGGGCCAACAGGCCCGTGGCCACGGCGAGGACCACGACCTCGTACCAGAGCGGTGGGCCGGCCACGTGCGGGGCAGTGGTGGGGAACTCGACCGCCGACAGGGCCACCACGATGGTGATCCAGTTCAGCCAGGAGAAATTGCCGGACAGCACCAGCCACAGCTGGGTGAGGATCATCAGCGAGGCGGCGGCCGTCGCGATCGGCTGCGGGGTGAACAGCAGGATCGGCACGACGAGTTGGGTGACGTGGTTGGCGGCCACCTCCGCCCGGTGGAACGGCTTCGGGAGATGGTGGAAGAACCAGCTCAGCGGGCCCGGCATCGGCTGTGTCTCGTGGTGGTAGTACAGGCAGGTCAGCTTCCGCCAGCACGCGTCGCCCCGCATCTTGATCAGCCCGGCGCCGAACTCGACGCGGAACAGCACCCAGCGCAGCAGGAAGAGGACGACGATCGGCGGGGCCACCTCGTCGTTGCCGAGGAAGACCGCGAGGAAGCCCACCTCCAGCAGCAGGGACTCCCAGCCGAACGAGTACCAGGTCTGGCCGACGTTGACGATCGACAGATACAGCGCCCATGGGACGAGCCACAGCAACATCCCGCCCCACAGTGGCAGTTGCGAGTCCAGGCCCGCGATCAGCCCCACCGACACCGCGCAGCCCGTCCAGGCCCAGGCCGAGAAGAAGCGGTCCGAGTAGCGCAGATGGAACACGCTCGGCGCGTGGCGGAACAGCACGCGCTCCACGAAGCGGGGAACCGGCAGCATCCCGCGCTCCCCGATCAACGCGCGGAACTGCAGCGCCGCGCCCAGGAACGCGGCGAGGTACACGACGGCCAGGGCCCGTTGGAAGACCAACCGGCTCAGCCAGTACTCGGGGGCGGTGAACCACTCCACGGCGGTACTCCTCTCCCTCCCATTGTGACGCTGGGTGACCGCCTCCGCTTGCGTTAGCCAACTGGGCGACGCAGACAATAGTGGATGAATTGCCCGGGATGAACGGGAGAACGTGGTGCGCATACCCGCCAGAACAGTGGTGCACATACCCGCCAGAACAGTGGTGCACATACCCACCAGGACCCTCGTTACGGCCTTTGCGCTCTTGGCGGCGCTGCTCGTCACTGGGTGCGGCGGCGACAACGAGAGGAGCCAGGTGGCGTCCGGCGGATCGGGCGGCGAGATCTTCCTCCAGCCCGTCGGGGCGCAGGGGCCCGACCCCTTCACCGACTCCACGGCGACCCCGCCGCCCGTCACCCGAATGCCGCAGCCCACCGGGAACGGCTCCGCGCAGGGCGTGCGCTCCCTCTCGGGTTCCACGCCGGGCCTCTACGGCGGCACCCGGAGCGTCGGCAGCTGTGATGTCGAGAAGCAGATCCGGTTTCTCGCCGCGGACCGGGACAAGGCCCGTGCCTTCGCCCAGGCTTCCGGCATCTCCCAGGCCTTCATCCCGGACTACCTGCGCGGTCTGACCTCGGTCGTCCTGCGCGCCGACACGCGGGTCACGAACCACGGGTTCAGCGACGGACGGGCGACCGACTATCAGTCCGTGCTCCAGGTGGGCACCGCCGTCCTCGTCGACAACCGGGGCGTGCCCCGTGTCCGCTGCGCCTGCGGCAACCCGCTGAACCCACCGGCCGTGCTCCGGGGAAACCCGGGTACTCGGGGCCGGCCCTGGTCCGGATATCAACCCACTCAGGTGGTCGTGGTGACCCCGGCGCCCACCGCGATCACCAAGATCACGATCATCAACATCGTCGACAACGCCTGGATCGAGCGCAGGATCGGCGACGACGGCCACCACGACCACGCCGTACCGCCGTCCGACGACTGGACGCGGCCCCGGCAGCCGGACGACCCGTGGCCCAGCGCCTCGCCGACCGGGAAGAGCCCACGGCCCCACGCGTCGGAGCCCGACTGTGTCACGCCCACGGCGACGGTGTCCGTCACGCCGAGCGCGACCGAGACTGCCCCGGGCGTGACCGGCGACTCCGAGGATCCGCCGTTCGACGCGGCGAGGCTCAGGCCGCCGGCCGACGCTTCGGGGGACCCGGCGGCAGAGCACTCGAAGTGCCCCACTGGTACCGCCACGGCGCCGCCGACGACGGCGCCGGAGAGCGTACCGGCCCCCTCGGACCGGACTCCGTCGGGCGAGAGCGCCGCTCCTCGGTCGCCTACGGCCGCACCTGACCGGTCCGCGTCCGAGGAGCCCGCGTCGCCACTCGACCCGTCGAGCGAGGACCTCGGTCCCGACACTGTCCCGGACGGCCCCGACGTCCCCGATGGCGGTGGCCTGATCCCCGACGAGTCGCCGCCCCCGGACAGCATCTTCGACGCCCCGACCGACGTCTTCGACAGCTGAACTCCCGCACGGCGGGAGGGGCTCGAAAACGGGATCCCCACTCGAATAATCGGACAAACCCTGGCAAGGTGGCCCCATGGTTCATCGGGGAGCGAGCGCCCTGTCACTCCCGGACGACTGGCCCGCCCACCCGGATCCGATCCTGGCGCTCAACCGCATGGGCAGCTTCGACTGGGATCTGGACACCGGCCTGTTCCACATGGACGCCCAGGCCCACGAGATCTTCGACCTGCGCCCCGAGGAGTACGACGGCTACCCCGAGAGCCTGACCGTACGGGTGCCTCGGGTGGAGGGCTACCGTCTCGACGCTGTGGTGTCCCAGGCCATGAAGGACGGCAGCGAGAACTACGGCGCGTACTTCCGCGTCCGCCGCCGCGACGGTTCCATGCGCTGGACCCACACCCAGGGCTACATACGTCGTGATGAGACCGGCAAGCCGCGCCGGATCATCGGCATAGTCCGCGACGCCACGGACGAGCTGAGCGAGAGCGCGGCGCGCCGCGAGCAGGCCGCCCTGGACGAGGCCCGGCGCCAGCAGACGAACGTCGTCCAGATCACCACGGCGGCGCTCGCGCACGCCAGCACCGTCCAGGACGTCATCGACGTCCTGGAGGACACCCACGGCGTCACCCATCTCGGGGCGACGAGCCTGGTCATGGGCCTGGTGGAGGCCGGTCGCATCCGCCTGGTCGCCACGGGCCCCGCGAACAGCTACGTACCCGGCACCCGGGTCACCCGCCTCGACGCGAAGTACCCGATGAACGAGGTCGTACGGAGCCTCGCGCCGCACTTCATCGAGTCGCCGGAGGAGTTCTCGGCGTCGTACCCGCTGCTGTGGCCGAACATCACCGATCTGAACATCACCTCGGCCGCGTATCTGCCGCTCATCGTGCAGGCCAGACCCATCGGCGCGATAGGCCTGCTCTACAACGACCGGCGGGGCTTCTCGGCGGAGGAGCGCAATGTCCTCGTGGCGCTCGGCAGCAGCATCGCGCAGAGCCTCCAGCGTGCCATGTTCTACGAGCAGGAGAAGGATCTCGCGCAGGGCCTCCAGCAGGCCATGCTGCCGCGCTCCATCCCGAGCGTCCCCGACGCCGACATCGCCGTCCGCTATCGCTCCGCCTCGCTCGGGCGGGACATCGGCGGCGACTGGTACGACGTGATCCCGCTGCCGGGCGGCCGGGTCGGCGCCGTCATCGGGGACGTCCAGGGCCACGACACACACGCTGCGGCCGTCATGGGCCAGCTGCGGATCGTGCTGCGCGCCTACGCCGCCGAGGGCCACACCCCTGCCACCGTGATGGCCCGCGCCTCGGTGTTCCTCGACGAACTCGACACCGACCGCTTCGCGACCTGCCTGTACGCCGAGGCCGACCTGTCCACCGGAGTGGTCCAGCTGGTCCGCGCCGGCCACATCGACCCACTGATCCGGCAGAGCGACGGCACCTGCCGCCGAGTCACCGTCGAGGGGGGCCTGCCGCTCGGGCTGTCCGCCGAGTTCGGCCGCCTCGAGTACCCGGTCGATACGGTCGAGCTGGATCCGGGCCAGACCCTGCTGCTGTGCACCGATGGGCTCGTGGAACAGCCCGGCATCGACCTCGACGAGGGCATGCACATCCTGAAGGGGCTCATCCACTCGGGCCCCGAGGACGTCTGCGACCTCGCCGACCGGCTCATCGACGTGGCCGAGGAGCGCGGCGGCGAAGACGATGTGGCGCTGCTGCTCATGCGCCGCCGGGGCCCCACCACACAGGCCGGAGGACGGCTCCAGCAGCATGTCGCCCCGGGTGACCCAGAGGCGCTCACCGGGGCGCGCCACATGATCCGCGCCGCGGTCCGTGCCTGGGGCGCCCGTGAGCGCGCCGACGAGATCGAGCTGGTCGCCGACGAACTGATCACCAACGCCCTGATGCACACCGAGGGCTCCGCCATCGTCACCCTGCGCGTCCTCGCCGGCTCCGACCGCAGGCTGCGCGCCGAGGTCGAGGACTCCTCCAGCGCCCTGCCGCGCCGCCGCGAGGCGGGCGAGTCCGGCGTATCGGGCCGCGGCCTCCTCCTCGTCGACCGGCTGACCGACGTCTGGGGCGTGGAGGCCCGCGGCGGCGGCAAGTGCGTGTGGTGCGAGTTCATCGTTCCGGAGCGGGACTGACCAGCGGTGCGCAGTGGGTCGTCGGGATTCCGGATGGTGTTGTCGGTGCCGGGTGGCACTCTGGACCCATGCCGGAACTGCCCGAGGTCGAAGCGCTCAAGGACTTCCTGACCGACCATCTCGTCGGACGCGAGGTCGTGCGCGTGCTGCCCGTCGCCATCAGTGTCCTGAAGACCTACGACCCGCCCGTCACCGCCTTCGAGGGGCGCGAGGTCACGGCTGTGCACCGGCACGGCAAGTTCCTCGACATCGAGGCGGACGGCCTGCACTTCGTGACGCACCTGGCCCGCGCGGGCTGGCTGCACTGGCGGGACACGCTGCCCGACGGCCCGCCCCGCCCCGGCAAGGGCCCGCTCGCGCTGCGTGTCGCGCTGGAGACCGGGGAGGGCTTCGACCTCACCGAGGCGGGCACCCAGAAGCGGCTCGCCGTGTACGTGGTGCGGGACCCGGCGGAGATCCCCGGCGTGGCCCGCCTCGGCCCCGATCCACTCGCCGACGACTTCGACGAGGTGCGGTTCGCCAAGTTGCTGGAGGGGGAGCGGCGCCAGTTGAAGGGCGCCCTGCGCGACCAGAGCCTGATCGCCGGCGTGGGGAACGCGTACAGCGACGAGATCCTGCACGCAGCCAAGATGTCGCCCTTCAAGCTCGCCTCCTCGCTGACACCCGAGGAGACACGACGCCTGTACGAGGCGCTGCGCGCCACGCTCGCCGAGGCCGTCGAGCGCTCCCGCGGGCTGGCCGCCGGACGTCTGAAGGCGGAGAAGAAGAGCGGACTGCGGGTGCACGGCAGGGCGGGCGAGCCCTGCCCGGTCTGCGGCGACACCATCCGCGAGGTCTCCTTCAGCGACTCCGCGCTGCAGTACTGCCCGACCTGCCAGACGGGCGGCAAGCCACTGGCGGACCGCAGGTTGTCGCGGCTGCTCAAGTAGTCGGCGTGCTCACCAGATGGTGATCACGATGGGGTAGGCGATGCTCATGAGTGCGCCCAGGACGACGACCGGGATCGCGCAGAGCCTCGCCAGCGAGACCAGGGCACGCGTGGCGCTCCTCGCTCCCTGCGTGTAGCGCCGACGCCTCGAACGCAGTTCTTGCCGGGCGAGGGCGCCGACGGAGAGCGCCGCCACCGCGGTGACCAAGGAGACGATAAGGGGAGGGAGCAGGGAGAACTTGCCGGCGGAGTCCTCGAATTCGCCGGTCATTCCTACCTGCCCCAGGTCGATCGAGGCCCTGACCGCCTTGTCGGCGGCCACGATCAACATGATCACCGAGATGACGGCGAGAGCCAGCGTGGCTGCCGCCATTGCGGGCGCACGCACGGGTCTGGACGGCGGCCGGTGTGTGGCGGTCGGCCCCTTCCCCTCGCTGTCCGTGGGGGTGTCGGGGGGCTTGTCGGGCGGCGGCGGCACCACCTCGGCCTCGACACGCACCACGGCGTCGTCGGCGACCCCCTTCAGCATGATGTCACCGGTCAGACGCCCTTCGGCTGACGTGTCGACACCGACGGCCAGACCCTCCGAGGACTCCTCGACCCGTAGCCACTTGCCCGCGGGCTGGGCCACGCAATGGCGGGCCAGGGGGATGCCCTGCAGCGTCACCGTCTGCTGCGGAACGGCGGTGTCCCGGGGTACCCGGCCGAAGTCCAGACGGGCCGGGGCGGGCTTGAGGCTGACGTCGTCCAGGGCGCGCCGCGCCTCGTCCGCGACCTGCTGGGTGTCGTTGCGGACCACGGCCTCCAAGGCCTGGCGCGCCCCTTCGGCCATGGAGAGCGCCGGGCTTGCCATGCGGGAGCGCACCTCCGCGACGGCGCCGAGGCGGGTGAAGATGTTCCGGCTCCGCAGAGCGTCCTGCACGGCGCGCGGGACGGGCTCGGGCTCGATTCTGATACGGCGCCGCCGACCGTGCGCCAACTGCATGGTCCCCTGCATCTGGACGGTCTTGCTCGGGTTCTGGTTCGGGTTCTGGTCCCGCACGCGGTCGTAGACGTACTCGTACAGGTCGTCGAGCGAGACCTCACCGTCTTCGTCGCGGTCGGCATCACCGGTTTCCAGGCCCTCCACCACCGCGTGGGTGAACACCGACGGTCGCGCGGTGCTGCCCTCGGTGAGTTCGGCGTCCTCGAAGGCGTATTCCATGGAGTTCGACGCCGTGATGACGGCCCAGCCCCGCCCCCCGCTCGGCTTCTCGCCCGCGAAGGCGTCCAGCACGTGCATGTCCCGTGAGGCGCGTACGGACGCACCCCGGGAGAAGGCACCTCCGTAGCAGCAGTCGAGGAACAGCACGGTGCAGCCCGCCCGTGTGCGGGACATGCACCGCTGAACGAAATCGGCGGAGACGCCCGTGGAGTCGAGGAGCCGGGGCTTGGTGTTGCTGGCCGCGAAGTACAGTTCGCCGGATTCGCTCTTGATCCCGTGGCAGGAGAAGTGCAACACCAGCTGGTCGTCACGGCCGCGGTCGGAGAGGAGGAAGCCTTCGATGCACTCCTTCATTTCCTGCGTGGACGCGTTCCTCAGGACATCCACCTCGAAGTCGCCGATCTGCGGATTGCGCAGGACTCCGGAGAGGGCTTCGGCGTCGTGTCCGGGCGCTCTCAGCTGCTTGAGGCCCTGATCCTCGTACGTGTCGTTGGCGATGATCAGCGCATGCCGGGACTCGACCATGTCTACGTCCCCACTGCGGAATGCTTCTGGACGAAGATATTCACCGCCTGGGCCACCTGCTCGTCCGTCGCCGCCGATATCTCCAGCGTGTCCCCGCCCAGTGTCAGGGTCAGCGACGGGCGCGTGGTCCGCGTCCGGCCCAGCCAGTCACGCAGGACGCTCACCACCTGGCTCAGCCCGGTGAGGGACTTGCCCAGGCTCACCATGAGGGTGCCGACCAGGGCGGCGTCCACGACCCGTGCGCCGGGCGGGATCTCGCCCGCCGGGACGGTCCTGACATCGTCCACATCGAGTGTGAGCAGTTCCTCACGCAGATAGCCGGTCAGCTGCGCCACTTCCTCGGCTTCCGCTCCCTCCTCGGAGAGGCGGATCAGCAATTGGTTCTCCACCGGCTCAGCCCCTTCGGTCGTGCTCCTAGGGGCGGCGCGGAGCGGACCTTCGACAGCTCCACGTCATCGTTTACAGTCTCCGCCCACGGCTGTACGGGGGCAAATCCGTTGCCTGCCAACGTGATTGACGCTTCAACGGGGTATCTCATGATTCAACCGGCGGTTCTCGTTCGGCCGGCCCTCAGCGGGCGTCGAGCGTCACCAGGTGATGGCCGTCCGCGGTGCGCACCTCGTATCGGGCGATCTGGTCGGTGTGCATCGCGGAGCCGCCCTGCACGGTGCTCATCCGGGCGTCGTGGTCGGGCACGGTCCAGCTGGCCATGACCTGCTCCGAGCCGTCGCGGCCGATGGCGACGAGGCGGCAGGAGCGGGGGCCGGCCCCGTCCTTCACCTTGAGTTCCACCTGGCTGCCCGAGTCCGTGTCCTCTGTCGTGACCTGGGCCCATACGCCCGTCCGTTCGTCGGTCGCGGCGACCTGCGCGGTCGAGTCTCCCTGGCCGGCGAGCACGGCGATCCCGGGGCCGGCCACGGCGAACACCACGGAGGCGGCCAGCCCGTACAGGAAGCGCCGACGCCGCGCCCGGTGCCGCGCCGCCACCTCGCCGAGCAGACGGCCCAGCAGCTGGGGACCGGGCTGAGCCATGGGGTGCACGGAGCGCGGCGTGGCCCGCCGGTACAGCAGCAACTGCCGTGTGGTGGGCCCAAATCCGGTCACATGTGCCGCGCAGCGAGGGCACCCCATGAGGTGGTCCTCGAAGCGGAAAGCCTCCGCCTCGTCCAGCACGCCGAGCGCATATGCGCCGACGTCGCGATGCCTTTCCTGGGACCTCATGCCGAATCCTCGTGCCGATGGGTGGGGGTGGGGTTACTCCTTGCTCTCACCCGTACGCATCAGACAGTCGAATCACTCAAGCCACGCACAGAATCGCAACCAAGAGATTCGGAGCGACCCGGCCGGCGGATTGGTCCTGATTCAAAAAAGATGGATGGCGAGATGTCCGAGGGGAAGTCCGAGCTGCCAAGCCGGCGTCCACACCTTCGGCCCGTCGTCCTCGCCGACCACCGGCCCGCCGCCCGGCACCGCGTCCAGGTCGGGAGCGAGCAGCTCGGTCTCTTCGAGCCAGCGCCAGGCCGCCGACGCCAGCTCCAAGTCCGGAGCGGGAGCGCCGGATGCCCTCGCCTCGGCCGCGAGCCGCGCCAGGTGCTCGCGCACCCAGTCCTGCCACGGCTGGTCGTACGCCGTCAGCGAGAGCCAGGTCTCCAGCTGAGTGACGACCCGGATCCCGGAAAGCTCACCGCCGCTGTCGGAGAGGAAAATGGTCAGCGCCAGCGCGTCGCGTCCTGCGCGGAACTCGAAGGACGTGGGCGGCATCAGGTCGCCGGTCCGCAGCAGTTCGTCGGCGATGTACTCGGCGTACAACCACGCCATGGGGACGGTGAGTTCGCCACCGCCGGTGCCGTCCGTACTTTCTTGACCTCTGTGCAGCATCCCTTCCTGCCTTCCTCCGGTTCGCGTGCGCGTCGCCCGACCCCGGGCTTTGCGGGGTGTCCCGCGGACCAGGCCGCTGACACCCCCCAATCCGGAACACGGATGAGGCAAGCTGATTGCTCAACCATGGTCCTCAGCAAGGCGCTTTACGGAGGTTTGACTCGGCCTTCGGTTTCACCGCAGGTCGGCCGCGTATCCCGGAAGAACCCGGCGCAGGGCGCGCAGCGCGTAGTACGCGCGAGACTTCACCGTACCGGGCGGAATTCCGAGGGCTGCGGCGGCCTCCGCCACACTCGCCCCTTGGAAGTACACCTGCACCAGGACTTCACGGTGCTCGGGAGTGAGTGTCTTCACAGCCTCCCGTACATCGAGCATCGCCGCGGATCGTTCGGCGTGATCGGCACAGACGCGCGCACTCTCCAGCACCGCGTCGCCGACCTCCGCCGGGCGTGCCTGACGGGCCCGGCGCGCGTCGATCGCGAGCCGTCGTCCGACGGTGAGGAGCCAGGGGCGTACGGAGTCGAAGTCGTCGGCACGCAGCGCCTCGGGGTGCTGCCAGGCGCGTACGAATGTCTCCTGCACCAGATCCTCGGCGCGCTGCCGATCGCCGTCGGACAGCCGCAGCAGCAGCGCGAAGAGGGGCCGTCCGTGCTCGCGCTGCAGCGCGGCCAGCTCGTGCTCGGCGGTCGCCCCGTGTGTGATGGTGCTGGTTCCGGCCGTCATGGCCTGTATGCCAGCGGGTGCCGCTCCACGGGGACAGGGGTGGGGCGCGGGTCTGCGGTGGGCGGTCGAAGCCGTCGGTGAACGGTGCGATGAACGGTCCATCGGGGTGGGGTCCTCCGCCGCTGGGGTCTCCACCCCCGGACTCCCATTCGCCCTGACGGGCCCGTCCTCAAACGCCGGACGGGCTAAAGGTGTCGTTGCTGCTTGACTCCGGACGCCCCTTGTATGTGGATTCCTACTCATTAATGGGAAAATCCAACATATTGGGGCCCGTCGATGACCACACGCAGGCGACAGACCACCATGGCCCTCGCGGCCGTACTCATCGCGGCCACCGGAGGCTGCCAGACCAAGGATCCGTGGGCGGTGGCGCGACCCAGCCGAACCGGCGGACAGCCCGCCGCCCCCGCCCCTTCCGCCGCACCCGGCTTCACCCTCGTCGCCTCGGGCGATGTCCTGCCGCACGGCACGATCATCGAGCGGGCGAAGGCCGACGCGAAAGGCAGCGGGTACGACTTCCGGCCGATGCTCGCGGGGGTGAAACCCGTCGTGGCCCGCGCCGACCTGGCGATCTGTCACTTGGAGACCGTGTACGGCGCGGACGGCGACTACACCGGAAACCCGACCTTCAGCTCCCCGCCGCAGGTGGCCGAGGCACTCGCCGCGACGGGCTACGACGCCTGCTCCACAGCCGCGAACCACACCCTGGACGAGGGCGTCGCCGGCATTCGGACCACTTTGGACGCGCTCGACCGCGCGGGCGTACGGCACGTGGGATCGGCGCGCACGGCGGACGAGGCGAACGGCGTCACCATGATGCGCGCGGGCTCCGCCAAGGTCGCGCATCTCGCGTACACCAACGGCACCAACGGGTCTCCGCTTCCGCAGGGTCAGGCCTGGGCCGTCAACCTGATCGACCCGGACCGGATCGTCGCGGACGCCCGCGCCGCCCGGGCGGCGGGCGCCGACGTGGTCGTCGTATCCCTGCACTGGGGCACCGCATGGCAGGACGCGCCGGATGCACAGCAGGTGTGGCTGAGTACGCAGCTGACCGCCTCCGCGACGAACGGGCGGCCCGACGTCGACCTGATCCTCGGCACCCACGCGCACGTCCCGCAGCCGTACCAGAAGGTCAACGGCACCTGGGTCGTCTACGGCCTGGGCGACCAGATCGCCGACGCGATGGTCGACCACCAGGGCGTCCAGGACCCACGCGGCAACGAGAGCACGATCGGGCGGTTCGCGTTCGCCCCGCCCTCCCATCCGGGCGGGCGCTGGGAGGTGACGAAGGCCGAGTTCATCCCGCAGTTCTTCGACCCCGGCTCCGGACGCGTGGTCAACCTCAACGCCGGCCTGGACCAGGGGGCCGCGGCCGGAGGCGTACGCGACCGGATCCGGGACCTCGTCCTGAGCCGGGGCGCGGCCCAGGACGGGCTCGTCATGGGGAAGTAGCCGTGGTGTCCTCGGCCAGCTCCGAGCGCTTGTACGAGTACCCGAAGTAGACGACGCAACCGATCACGAACCACACCGCGAACCGCACCCAGGTCTGCCATTGCAGGAAGGTGATCAGCCAGATGGAGAAGACCACGCCCAGGGCGGGCACGAACGGCATCCACGGGGTGCGGAAGGTACGCGGAAGGTCCGGCTGCCGGTAGCGGAGCACGATCACCGCCACGCACACCACGACGAACGCCAACAGGATGCCGATGTTGGTGAGTTCGGCCGCCTCGCCGATCGGCAGGAACCCGGCGACGGCGGCCGACGCGAACCCGACGATCCAGGTCACACGCGTCGGTACATGGCGCGTCGGGTGCGTCTTGGCGAACCACTTGGGGAGGAGCCCGTCCCGGCTCATGCTGAACCAGACACGGGTGACGCCCAGCATGAACGTGAACATGACCGTGAGAATGCCGATGATCGCTCCCACCGCGATGACATCGGCGAGACCGCTCAGGCCCACCGACTTGAACGCCGTCGAGAATCCGCTCTCCTTGTCGATGTCCTTGTAGTCCTGCATGCCCGTGAGGACCAGACAGGCGGCCACGTACAGCACCATCGAGATCGCCAGGGAGTAGAGGATCGCCTTCGGCATGTGGCGCTGGGCGTCCTTCGACTCCTCGGCCGCCGTCGACATGGCGTCGTACCCGAAGACCGCGAAGAAGACGGTCGCCGCGCCCGTGAACGCCCCACTGATTCCGTAGGGGAAGAAGGGGGTGTAGTGGTCGGTGTTGATGTGGAAGACACCGACGCCGATGACGAGCAGGACGACCAGCACCTTGAGGACGACGACGACCGTCTCGAAGCGGGCTGCGCTCTTGATGCCCAGGTTCAGCAGGCCGGCGATGAGCAGACACAGCACCGCGGCGAACAGGTCGACCCGGTGGCCGTCGCCGGTGCCGGGCGCGCCCAGCATCCAGTTCGGCAGGTCGGCGCCCAGCTCGCCGACCAGGAAGCCGAAGTACCCGGAGATGCCGATCGCGACCACCGCCACGATCGCCGTGTACTCCAGGAGCAGATCCCAGCCGATGAACCAGCCCGCGAACTCGCCGAGCACCGCGTAGCCGTACGTGTAGGCCGAGCCGGCCTTCGGGATGAGGCCCGCGAACTCCGCGTACGACAGGGCGGCCGCGGCGCTCGCGACGCCCGCGATCAGGAACGACACGACGACCGCGGGCCCGGCCGTGCCGTTCGCGACCGTGCCGGCGAGCGTGAAGATGCCGGCACCGATGATGCCGCCGACACCGATGGCGGTCAGCTGCCAGAGACCGAGAGACCGCTCGAGCTTTGGGCCCACCCGGATTTCGGTGTCCTCGATGTGTTCGATGGGTTTGCGGCGGAGAATGCCTTCACCCATTCGGAGCCCGGCCATGAGCCTCACCTCTTCGCAGACGGCAATCGGCTGACGGCGGATCATGATGGCCCAGCGGCGGCGGCGGCGAAAGATGCCACGCAAGCTGCGGACGGCCCAAGAGG
The DNA here is from genome assembly GCF_014645835.1 of Streptomyces albiflavescens. Lineage (GTDB taxonomy): Bacteria > Actinomycetota > Actinomycetes > Streptomycetales > Streptomycetaceae > Streptomyces > Streptomyces albiflavescens. Next base: position 220,933 of record NZ_BMMM01000003.1, on the reverse strand, counting down.
ATCTACGGCACGACCGTGACCGGCCAGCGCCCGGCCTTGACCAGCCGGATCGCCACCGATCCGATGATCCGGTGTCCCGCCTGCTCGGAGGCGCCCACCACCACGGCGTCCGCCTTGAGCTCGTCCGCGGCCGTCACCAGGCCGTTGTAGGGGTCGCCGCGGAAGGTGTGGAACTCCCAGCGCACCTCGAATATGCCCTTGACCCGCTCGGTGGCGTCGCGGATGTACTGGACCAGGTCCTCGGCGATCTCGTCGGTCGTCTCGGCGACCGGCACCCCGAGCGCCGCCCCCGCCGCCATCACGGGCTGGACGTAGACCACGGCAAGCAGCGCATGCTGCCGCCTGGCCAGGCCACCGGCGTATGCCGCGGCGCGCAGCGAGGAGTCGGAGCCGTCCACACCGACGAGGATGACCTTGGGACCGTCCGTGCCCCGCTCGAACCGATGCGAGCCCTGCTGTTCCGTCACGGCTGTGAGGCTATCGGAAACCGCAGGTCCCGCCCTCCTGAGGGAGACGGGACCTCGCTCGACGGGCGGGCACGCGCCGCGCTTCCTACAGTCGAGACCATGAGTGCCACCGTGGAGGCCCGCGCGCCGAAGGGCGCCACAGGCCCGATACGGACTTCCCGGAGCGGTTTCCTCAGCAAGGTGCCCGAGGGTTTCGCGACGTTCTTCGGCGCGCTGGGCGTGCTCTGCGTCCTGCTGGCCTTCAGCGAGCCCCTGCGGCGGCTGCTGCGCCCCGTCGTGCGCTTCCTGGACCTGCTGACCGTCCCGGTCAGCGCCAACCTCGCGTACGCCGCGTTCCTCTTCCTGCTCGCCGGCGCGACCGCCGCCCGCAAGAAGGTCGCCTGGTGGCTGGTCGTCGTCTACCTCGGTCTCCTCGTCCTCGGTGACGTCCTGGGCGTCGCGCTGGGTCTGTACGCCGAGTCGATCCCCTCCCTCGTCGTCTGCGCGCTCGCGCTGGTGCTGCTGATCGTGGCCCGCAAGGAGTTCTACGCGGCCCACCGGCGCGGCGCCGTGTGGCGGGCCCTGGCCGTGCTCCTCGCCGGGCTGGGCGTGGCGATCCTGGTCGGCTGGGGGCTGGTCGCGCTGTTCCCCGGCACGCTGCCGGAGGGCCAGCGGCTGCTGTGGGCGGCCAACCGGGTCTGTGGCGGCCTGGTCTCCGGGCGCTCCTTCGACGGGCGCCCGCCGCGCGCCCTGTCCTTCGTCCTCGGCCTCTTCGGCGCCCTCGCCCTGCTCAGCGCCGCCGCCACGCTCTTTCGCTCCCAGCGCATGGAGTCGGCCCTGCACGGCGACGAGGAGCCGCGCATCCGCGCCCTGCTCCAGGCGTACGGCGCCGAGGACTCCCTCGGCTACTTCGCCACTCGCCGCGACAAGGCCGTCGTCTTCTCGCCCAGCGGCAAGGCCGCCGTCACCTACCGCGTCGAGGCCGGTGTCTGCCTGGCCAGCGGCGACCCCGTCGGCGACCGCGAGGCCTGGCCGCACGCCATCGCCGCCTGGCTGGACGTGGCCCGCCACTACGCCTGGGCGCCCGCCGTGATGGGTGCCTCCGAGGACGGCGCGAAGGCGTTCGTGCGCGCCGGGCTCGGCGCGCTCCAACTCGGTGACGAGGCGATCCTGTACGTCGCCGACTTCGACCTGGACGGGCGCGACATGCGGGTCACACGCCAGGCCGTCCACCGGGTCAGACGCACCGGCGCCACCTGCCGCGTACGCCGCCACTCCACCCTCACCGACGAGGAGATGGAGGAGATCGTCGACCGGGCGGACGCCTGGCGCGACACCGAGACCGAGCGCGGCTTCTCGATGGCCCTCGACCGGCTCGGCGACCCCGAGGACGGCGACTGCCTCCTCGTCGAGGCGACGGGAAGCGACGGCAAGCTGCTCGCGCTGCTCTCGTTCGTGCCCTGGGGCCGCGACGGCATCTCGCTGGACCTGATGCGCCGTGACCGCGGCGCACCCAACGGGGTCGTGGAGTTCATGGTCGCGGAGCTGTGCGCGGTCGCCGGGAAGTTCGGTGTGCGGCGCGTCTCGCTCAACTTCGCGGCGTTCCGCTCGGTCTTCGAGGAGGGCGCCCGCATCGGCGCCGGACCGGTGCTCAGGCTCTGGCGCCGACTGCTGCTGTTCTTCTCCCGGTGGTGGCAGCTGGAGGCGCTCTACCGGTCCAATGCCAAATACCACCCCGAGTGGTACCCACGCTTCATCTGCTACGGCGAGACCGGCTCCCTCGCCCGCATCGGCCTCGCGTCCGGGATCGCCGAGGGCTTCGTCTCCGTGCCCTCGCTGCGCAAGCTCTGGGGCAAGGGGCACGCGAAGAGCGGCCCCGAGCCCGCCGGCACCGCAGGCCTGCCGTCGCTGTCGGCCCTCGGCCTCGAGGCGGGGGAGGAGGCCGGGGCCGCCGATGCGACCGCCGGTCTGCCCGAACAGGTCCGCATCCGGCACCGCACACTCGACCGGCTCCGTACCGAGGGCACCGACCCCTACCCGGTGGGCGTCCCTCCGCGCACCCACGCCCTGGCCGAGGTCCGCGAGGGCGCTCACGTGACCGTCGCGGGCCGCGTCATCCTCATGCGCGACTTCGGCGGCATCCTCTTCGCCGTGCTGCGCGACTGGTCCGGCGACCTCCAACTCGCCCTCACCAGGAAGGAATCCGGGGCCGCGCTCGACCGGTTCCGGCGGGACGTCGACATCGGCGACCACATCACCGCCGACGGTCTCGCAGGTGTCAGCGACAAGGGCGAGCGCACCGTCTTCGTCACCTCCTGGCAGCTCACCGGCAAGTGCCTGCGCCCGCTGCCCGACAAACGCCGGGGCCTCGCCGACCCCGAGGCGAAGGTGCGTCGCCGCTATCTCGACCTGGTGTCCAGCCCTGACGCCCGCCAGGTCGTACGCGCCCGCTCCACCGCCGTACAGGCGCTGCGCCAAGGCCTCCTGGACCGCGGCTATCTGGAGGTCGAGACCCCGATGCTCCAGCAGATCCACGGCGGCGCCAATGCCCGGCCCTTCACGACCCACATCAACGCCTACGACCTGGACCTCTATCTGCGCATCGCACCCGAGCTCTACCTCAAGCGGCTGTGTGTCGGCGGCCTGGAGAAGGTCTTCGAGATGGGCCGCACCTTCCGCAACGAGGGCGTCTCCTACAAGCACAACCCCGAGTTCACGATGCTGGAGGCCTACCAGGCCTTCGCCGACTACGACGTGATGCTCGACCTCACCCGCGAACTGATCCAGGGCGCCGCGACCGCCGCCTTCGGAGCGCCGATCGCCCGCAAGGACGGCACCGAGTACGACATCTCCGGGCCCTGGCCCGTCAGGACCGTGCACGACGCGATCTCGGAGGCCCTGGGGGAGGAGGTCGACGCCGACACGCCGCTGGACACGCTGCTGCCGCTGTGCGACCGCGTGGGCGTGCCGTACACGGCGGACGACGGTCGCGGCGATGTGGTACTGGAAATGTACGAACGACTGGTCGAAGAGAAGACCCGGCTGCCCACGTTCTACAAGGACTTCCCGACCGACGTCTCCCCACTGACCCGGCAGCACCGCACCGACCCGCGGCTCGCCGAGCGCTGGGACCTGGTCGCCTTCGGAACCGAACTGGGCACCGCCTACTCGGAGTTGACCGACCCGGTCGAGCAGCGCCGTCGGCTGACCGCGCAGTCGATGCTCGCCGCCGGCGGAGACCCCGAGGCGATGGAGCTCGACGAGGACTTCCTCGAGGCGCTGGAGTACGCGATGCCGCCCACGGGGGGTCTGGGGATGGGCGTCGACCGCCTTGTCATGTTCCTCACCGGGCTGACGATCCGTGAGACTCTGCCCTTCCCCCTGGTACGCCGCCGCTGAAATGGTCCGAGCGGGTGCATTCGTGGGGGCGCACCGGTGTTGCTCAGTTGCTCCGCCCTTCCATCGGGTGACTCATGAGTCATGAAAAAGGATCATCCGCTCACCCGGCGCCGGGCGTTGATCGCCGGCGCCGCCGTCCTGGGCGCGGCCGGGGCGGCGGGCACGGCCCGCTTCCTGACCGCGGAACCGGCGACCAAGCCGGTGCGGAGTCTGCCGCCGGTCTCGGGCCCTCAGGCGCGCCGCGCTCTCAGGCCCTCTGCCTATCGCCTCGAGCCGATGGCCGGATACGGCCCCCCGCGTCATACCCCCGTGCGGACCGTGGTCCGGCACGAGCCGTTTCTGCGCATGTCCGGCCGCGGCCGCACCATGGTGCTGACCTTCGACGACGGCCCCGACCCGCACTACACGCCCAGCATCCTGCGCACCCTGCGCAAGTACGACGTACGCGCGATGTTCTTCGTGTGCGGGGAGATGGCCCTCGAGAACAAGGGCCTGCTGGGCGAGATGGCCGACGACGGGCACATCGTCGGCAACCACACCTGGACCCACCCGCTGCTGACCAAGCTCTCGCGCTCCGCGATCCATTCCGAGATCGAGCGCACCTGCGAGGTCATCGACGACGCCTACGGCGAGCCGCCCGTCTGGTTCCGCGCGCCGTATGGGGCCTGGAACCGGGCGACCTTCCAGATCGGCGCCGAACTGGGTATGGAACCGCTGGCCTGGACGGTCGACTCACTCGACTGGACGACCCCGGGCACCGGCACCATCACCGACCGGGTCGAGAGCGGCGCCGCCCCGGGTGTCGTGATCCTCTCGCACGACGCGGGCGGCGACCGCTCGCAGACCGTTCGGGCACTGCGCGACTATCTGCCGCAACTGCTGGATTCCGGCTACCACATCACCGTGCCGCGCCGGAAATTCACATAGGTCCGTGGGCGGAACTACGAAAGTTCCGCCCACGGGCTTTCGCCCGCCCGGGCGGGGAACGCTCAGCGAACCTCGGCCAGGCGGGCGAACACGACGACGTTTCCGTCGTAGCCGTGCTGCTTGGAGAAACCGCCCCCGCAGGTGAGGACCCGCAATTCGGGCGTGCCCTTGTTCCCGTACACGCGATCACCGGGGAAGTTGTTCTTCGCGAAGACCTCGACGCCGTAGACATCGAACGACGCGGTCTTCCCGTCCTTGCGCAGGACGTCGATCCGGCTTCCCTTCTTGAGCGCCCCGAGTCCATAGAAGACGGCCGGGCCCTGCGCGTTGTCCACATGGCCCACGATCACGGCCGTGCCCTTTTCGCCGGGCGAGACCGCGCCGGTGAACCAGCCCGCGAGATTCGCGTTTTCCGGGGGCGGCGCGGCGACCCAGCCATCGATGTCCAGGCCCACCGGCATGACCGGGGCGTCGACCTGGATCGCCGGGATCCTGACCCGGTCCACCGCGGAGTACGGCTGCGGGACCGGCGCCTGCGAGAAAGTGCCGCCGGGGGTGCGGCTGTCCGCCGCCGCAGCCGAGGCAGGCTGCGGAGGGCCCACGTCGAACTCACCGGAACCATTCCGAATGAGTGCGAGGCCGGTCAGCAGAACAAGCGCTATCACGCCCCATGGGGCGCGCTTCCTCCGCCGCTCCTCCTCTTCGGCCAGCTCGGACGCAAACATTCGCAAAACCCCTCTCGACGCGGCCGTCGCCGCGTCACTCGCGCATATGAGAACGCTAAGTGCAGCATGCCCGACAGGCGACGGGGCGAGGGCGAACGGGTGGCGGCGTTCGTCCGTCGTGAGCCATCCGAGTTGCCACGGGCCAGGAATTTTCTGACGGTCCGTGACCTGCGGCAATATCCGATTGTGTGGAATTCTCTCGGCGTGTCCTCTCACCAGGACGGACCATTCTCGAAATGCGGCCCTGTGCATGGCATCTGAGGGTCTGTTTGGGAGGCGCTTTCTCGCCGATCGACCGGGGACGGTTCCCGGGGCGTCTTCCGCGGAGGTTCACATGCGAAACTCACGTGCCCTGGCGGCCGCGGCTACCGTGGTCGCCGTCCTCGGGCCCGCAGCCCCCGCGGCCGTCGCGGACGGTATGGGCGGCACGGGCGGTCAGGGCGGCACCATTGTCGGGGGCAACAACGGGGTCGGCCTGGGCAACATCGGGGTCGGGCCGGGCGTAGGGGTCGGGCCAGGCGTCGGGGTCGGGCCGGGCGTCGGGATCGGGGTCGCGCCGGGCATCGGGGTCGCGCCGGGCAACGGCTTCGGGCCGGGCAACGGGTTCGGGCCGGGCAACAATCACGGATTCGGGCAAGGCAACAACAACGGGTTCCGGCCGGACAACAACGGATTCGGACCGGGCAACAACGGGTTCGGCCCGGACAACAATGGATTCGGACCGGGCGAAAACAACGGGTTCCGGCCGGGCAATGACCACGTGGGTTCGGGAAACATCATCGCCACGCCCAACGTCATCGCCCCCGGCGGCCAGCTGACCGTCACGGTCGAAGGGTGCCGCAACGGCGGCACGATGACGTCTCCCGTGTTCCGGCGCGCGAACCTCTCGCGGGTCGCGGGCAGCAACAACACGGCGAGCGGAACGGCGACCGTCGACCGTGACGCGCGCCCGGGCTCGTACGACATCACGGTCAACTGCGTCGGGGTGGGCTCCCTGACCCGCACCAACGCCTTCACTGTCATCGGCGGTGTCCGCGGTGGTCTCGGCGGCAGCAGTTCCACGGGCGCCACGCCCACCGACATGGCGATCGGCAGCGGTCTGGTGGCCGCGGCCGTCATCGGCGGCGGTGTGTTCTGGATGCGCCGCCGGTCAGAGAAGAGGATCTGACCGCGCTCTTGGGAGGCCGACCCATCCTTCAAGGACCGGAGTTCCCCTACGGAAACCGCACGCGACCCTTCGCCCCGGACTCTCCCGTGAAAGGCCCGGGGCGGAGGACTGTGTCGCTCCCTCACGAATCGTCGGCCGCGGCGCGGCGGCGCCACATGTACCAGGCGCCACCGACGGAGCCTGTGATGAGCACGGTTCCCAGACCGATCTCCTCGAAGTCGAGGCCACCGACGCTGCCGCCGACACCGGCCCTGACATCCCGTTCCGCGGAGACCGCAGCAGGTGTCGCGTCGTCTTGACGACCGGTGGCGATGGTGAGCTCCGTGTGATCGCTCACTCCATCGCACTTGAAGGTCACCTCGTAGACGGCACCAGGTTGCGCGTCCCGGTCGACGGTGGCCGTGGCCGAGGACTGACCCGGCCGAATGGTGACGGTGTCGAAGACACCGGAGGAGACCGTGGCGCTGCCCTTGCACCCCCCGTCCTTGTTCAGCAGCAGTTCGACTCGGTCGCCCGCGGAGATGGTCGATGGTTGGACGCGGAAACCGAACAGGGTGATGTTGTGGCCGTCCCCGTGATCGGCGACGGCGACGGGTGCGGAGAAGGACAGGGCGATCATGCTCAGCAGCGCGGCCGAAGCGACGCGTATCGCGTGCATCGTGAGCCTCCGGGTCCCCGAGGAGCCTTGCTGCGGACCTTTTCCGCTGTGCATCGGCAATGCGCCTCGGTGATGGAAACGCTAGGAAAAGGCACGCGCGGGCGCGATCGCAGTCGCGCGAACGGGGCAATCCTGTGGGCCGTACGGGGGATGGCGTTCGTACATCCGGGGGACGGGCGCGGCGTGGCGCCCGCCCCTGGATGCCGAGCGTTCTAGGGCCTGTCGTCACATTCCCGTCGTCGCCCGAAGGGCGGCCCCGCGGCGTCTGGTGCGTGCTCTCGGCGTGCCGGGCGGAAGTCCTCGTACTGGACGTACTTGGGCTTTCGCCCGGTGCGGCGAGAGTGCGTGCCAGGCGTCGCGGGGCAGACGGGAATGTGACGACAGGCCCTAAAAGGGCCCGTCACCCGGGAAGGTGCGGGAACAGCGCGGTGAACGGTTCCGCCGAGGCGGTGATCCCCCGGCTGTAGGGCGCGTCGAAGTCCCAGATCAGGAAGAGCAGGAAGGCGATCAGGGCCGAGAAGAGCCCGGCGAGGATCAGCTCGCGGGTGGTGCGCCGGATCTGCAGGGCGAAGACCATCCCGACGGTGACCACGGCGCCGGTGATCAGCCCGAACCACACCACGCCCGGCATGGTTGCCCCCGTCGAGTCGGCGCGAGAGGCGCGCGCGGTGTCCGCCGCCGTCACCTGGTCGACGAGCGGCTGGTAGGCCTGCGCCTCGAAGTCCGTCTTCGGCTGGTAGTCCGTGACGTCCTGACGGATTCGGTCGAAGAGCCGGCCGCCCCGGGCGGTCACATGGCCGTCCTCCGCCATGGTCTTCCATTCCTTCGTGACGACGTGGCCGACATACGCGTTGACGTCGCCGCGGATCCGATCGCGTACGTCGGGCGGGTAGACGCGGACCCGCTCCGAGATCTCGTGCAGGGCCTGGGCCTCCGCCTGCACATGGTCCTGGGCGGCGCCGCGGGCCTCCCAGACGCCGGCGATGGCCAGGCCCAGAACGATGGCGTACACCACGCCGATCATCATGGTCATGTACTCGATCACGTCCGGGGTCTCGGACGGATCCTCGTCCTCGGGGGCCCTGCGATGGCGTACGAGGGCCACGATGAGGACGACGACACACGCCGCCGCCATCGCGAGGGCGAGAACAAGCCAATCCGACAAGAATGCCTCCATGGGTCAGCGCGGGCGCAGCGCCGCGACGGCAAGCACCGCGGGCGCGGTGATGAGCAGGGTGAACGAGACCAGCGACGGGCCGCTGCGGGGCGGGTGCTTGTGCGGCGGGGTGCGGTACGCCGGATAACTCACCGGGGTCGGCGACGGTTCAGGACGCTTCTTCGGGCGCTCGGGGTGCGCACTCGGTGTCGGTGTCGGCGTGGGGGCGGGCCGCGGCGCCACGGGCCGCGGTGTCGGCGCCGGAGGCGGCGGGGGAGGCGGGGGTTCGGGTTTCGGCGCGTGCGTGGGTGTCGGAGTCGGCTTCGGGATGGGTGTCGGCGTAGGGGTCGGTGTGGGCGTGGGTGTCGGGCAGGGCGGTGAGGGTGTGGGGGTGGGGCACCAGGTGGTGCCCCCGGCGACCGCCACCGCGCCGCTTCCCGCGACGGCCACCGCCGTGGTCCCGCCGCCGTCCGGGCCGGTGGAGGCGTACGCGCACGCGTCGGCCGCGGCCGTACCGCTCGGCGCGCCGACGAGAATCCAGGTGAGCGCGAGCAGCGCCAACACTCGTATGGCGAGGGCGGATCGGGTCCGTTGTGATCCATGCACGACGAAGATCATGGGTCGCGCGGCGTCCGCCTACGCCGGAGTGCCGGGGGATTGCCCCCGAAGGGGGGACGTGTGCCTTCCGGCGGTTTGACGGACCGCGCGGCAAGCCCCCGTGGGGGCGCACACATGCGCGAACCTTCGGGTTCGCGTCACAGGGTTCGGAAAGAAATTTGTGAGCCGATTGAACACTCTCGCCACTCCCGCGCGTACCTAGGGCCATGCGCGGCGCAGCAGGGCGCTGCAACACCAATGCGAACAGCGGGAGTTACCAATGAAGACCTCCTGGCGGAGCGCCTCACTCGTAGCGACAGCTGCGGCCGTGCTGGCGCTCACGACGGCGTGCGGTCAGGAACAGGGCGCCCAGTCGACGGGGAGCCAGAATGTCGGAGCCACCGCGGCCGCCGGTGATTACGGATCGAGCACCAGCCCCGGCAATGGCTACGGTGCTGATTCCGGGACCCAGCAGAGCGCCGCAGCGCAGGCGGAATCCGCAGGTCAGCTCGCTGTTACCGAAAGCACGAAGCTCGGCAAGGTGCTGACCGACAGTGCCGGATTCACCCTTTACCGCTTCGACAAGGACACGGCCGAGCCGCCCAAGTCGAGCTGTGACGGCGACTGCGCGAAGGCCTGGCCGCCGGTGCCCGCCGAGGGCGCCGAGGCTGCCACCGGCGTGGACAAGACGCTTCTTGGTGAGGTCACCCGGTCGGACGGCACGAAGCAGCTGACCATTGGCGGCTGGCCGATGTACCGGTACGCGAAGGACACGAAGGCCGGGGACACCAACGGCCAGGGTGTGGGCGGTACTTGGTACGCCTCGGCCCCCAATGGCAAGAAGGCGACCCTGGCCGACCTGCCCGGCCTGTCGGTCCGCAAGGACCCGAAGCTCGGCGACATCGTCGTCGACAAGAACGGCATGACCGTCTACCGCTTCATGAAGGACCAGGCCTGGCCCGTCTCGAAGTCGGCCTGCACCGGCGCCTGCCTGGAGAAGTGGCCCGCGGTCGCGCCGGTCTCCGCGGACGACACCAAGGGCGTCAAGAAGAAGGGCCTCATGGGCTTCACCCGCCCGGACGGCATCAAGCAGATGACGGTCAACTGCTGGCCCATCTACACCTTCTCCGGTGACACGGCTCCCGGGGACACCAACGGTCAGGGCGTGGGCGGCACGTGGTACGCCGTTTCGCCCGACGGAAAGCCGGTCGGCGCGTCGGAGTAGAGGATCACCTCCCCAGGGTTGATTCGCCTCGCCAGACAGCAACGGAACGCGGAAGGGAGGGGACGCAGACAGGCAAGTGTGCCGGACGAACGGAACAACGCGCGCGACCTCGGTCCGCCCCCTCCGCACCGCACGGAGGGGGCGGGCCATTTGGCGTGCCTGGACGTGAAAGGCCTCGGCGGACCACGACCGTCGGACAGTAAAAGATCTTGCCGTTCCGTGACTGTTGAGCCGTGAATGATCTTGGCGACTCTGCGGATACTGTGACCACTCTTCGTAACTCCCCGGAGCTTTTTGGAATGCTTCGGAGCGATTTCGCAGGGGCGGTGAGCCGCGCGTCCGGGCGGCGTTCGCGGGGCGCCAATTCGGCACTTGCCGGAGGCAGTGACCGGGAACGGACGGTCAATTTCCGTTTCGGCTCGCTCCTTTGCCGGGCGATCAGTAGCCTCAGCTCGAACACCGGATCGCCTACGCCGTCGACTACGCCTTGGAGAGATAGATGGAGCGTCCCGCCTGGGCCCCCCGGAACATTGACATCTCGGTGCCGAGCGTGTCCCGTATGTATGACTACTACCTGGGCGGTTCGCACAACTTCGAGGTCGACCGGGAAGCGGCACGCAAGGCGATGGAGTTCATGCCGGGACTTCCCAAGATCATGCAGGCGAACCGGGCGTTCATGCGCCGCGCCGTGCGCTACGCGGCCGATGAGGGCATCTCCCAGTTCCTGGACATCGGTTCAGGCATCCCGACCTTCGGAAATGTCCACGAGGTCGCCCAGGCGGCCAGGCCCGGCGCGCACGTCGTGTATGTCGACCACGACCCGGTGGCCGTCGCGCACAGTCAGGCCGTCCTGCGGGGCAACGAGGACGCGGATGTCGTGGCCGCCGATCTCCTCAAGCCCCAGGAGATCCTGGCGAGCCCTCAGGTTCAGCGTCTGATCGACCTGAACCGGCCGATTGCCCTCCTTCTCGTTGCCATACTTCACTTCGTGGAGGACGCGGACGACCCGTACGGAGCGGTGGCGGAACTGCGCGACGCGCTCGCGCCGGGCAGCCTGCTCGTCGTCACGCATGCCTCGTACGAGGGAATTCCGCTCCCGCCGGAGCGGGCCGAGGGCGCGGTGGACGTCTACAAGAACATTCGCAACCCGCTGATCATGCGCTCGCGCGAGGAGATCGCGCGGTTCTTCGAGGGGTACGACATGGTGGAACCCGGACTGGTGCCGATGCCGAACTGGCGGCCCGACACGGCACTCGAGGACGAGGATCCTTATTCCTTCTCCGGGTTCGCCGGCGTGGGGCGCACGGCGTGACCGCCGAGCCGGACGGGCCGGAGGACAGACTGCGCCGGTTCGCGACGATCTGGAGCCGGGCCGTCTTCCCGGTCACCTCGACGTCGCTGACCCGGCCCGAGTTCGAGCAACAACTGGTGCCGCTCGCCCGGCGGTTGAGTGACGCGCTGCGGGCCAGGACCTTTGAGGCGTCCGAGGGCCAGGCGGTCGGCGCCGCGCTCGTCGCCGCGCACTGCACCGATCCGGAAGCGCTCAGCCGCGCACTCGACTGCGTGGACGCCTATCTGGTGCTCTACTGCGGCGAGGACGGGCCCCAGGAGGCGCTGCGGACCCGATCGGCGCGGCTGCAGCACGCCATCGCCGCCGGATTCGCGCAGGCGCTGCGCGAACGGACGCTCGCCGAGCAAGAGGCCATCTCCCAGGCGGCGTTGAACGCGCGCAGCGCGGTGGCCGAGGCGCTGCACGCCAGCGAGGCCCGCTTCCGCGCGGTCTTCGAAGGGGCCGCCATAGGAATCGGCATCGCCGACCTCGAGGGCAACGTCCTGCAGGTCAACGGAGCCCTGCTGCGTATGTTCGGCGGCTCCGAGCAGTCGATGCGCGGCCGCAAGGTCCAGGAGTGGACGCACCCCGAGGATGCTCCTCAAGTGTGGCGCCTGTACGAGGAGTTGGTACGCGGCGAGCGCGAGCACTACCACGTCGAAAAAGCCTTCTACCGCCCCGACGGCACTGCCCTGTGGACCAATCTGACGGTCTCGCTGCTGCGTGACGCGGACGGTGAACCCCAGTACCAGCTCGCGCTGATGGAGGACACCACCGAGCGGCGGCTGCTCAATCTGCGGCTGCGCTACGAGGCCACGCACGACGCGCTCACCGGACTGCCCAACCGGACCCTGTTCTTCGAGCGCCTGGAGAAGGCGCTGTCCGCGGGGGAGGGCCAGCGCTTCGGCCTGTGCTACCTCGACCTCGACGGCTTCAAGACCATCAACGACAGTCTCGGGCACGCCGCCGGCGACCGACTGCTCGTCGAGGTCGCCGACCGGCTGCAGTCCTGCGCGACCGCCCCCGGCGAGATGGTCGCCCGGCTCGGCGGCGACGAGTTCGTGGCGCTCACGACGGGTCTGGACACCGAGCGTGAGGTCGACGCGCTCGCCGACCGCATCATGAACGCCCTCATCACCCCGGTCCGTATCGACGGCCGCGAACTGACCGTGCGCGGCAGCATCGGCATCGTCGAGGGACCGGCCGGTGAGCGGGGCCCCGCCGAGGTGCTGCGCAGCGCCGACATCACGATGTACCGGGCCAAGTCCGCGGGCGGCAACCGCTTCGAACTCGCCGACCCCGAGGCCGACGCCCGCGCCATCACGCGGCACGGACTCACCACCGCGCTGCCCGCCGCCCTGGACCGGGGCGAGTTCTTCATCGAGTACCAGCCGCTGGTGCACCTCGGCGACGGCAGCGTGCGCGGCGCGGAAGCGCTGGTGCGCTGGCTGCACCCGCAGCACGGCGTCCTCGGCCCCGACCGCTTCATCCCGCTCGCCGAGCACACCGGACTGATCGTTCCGCTCGGCCGCTGGGTGCTGGAGCAGTCCGTGCGCCAGGCCCGAGCGTGGCAGGAACGACACGCCAACGCCGGCCCGCTGCGGATCAACGTCAACCTCTCGCCGTGCCAGCTGACCCATCCCGGCCTGGTCCAGGACACGGTGGACATCCTGGAGCGCGAGGGGCTCGACGCCGACGCGCTGTGCCTGGAGGTCACCGAGTCCGCGCTGATCGGCGCCGACGACGACCTCCTCAAGCCGCTGCGGCGCCTCGCCGAAATGGGCGTCGACATCGCCCTCGACGACTTCGGCACGGGCTACTCCAACCTCGCCAACCTGCGCCGCCTGCCGGTCAGCATCCTCAAGCTGGATCGATCCTTCACCCAGGGCATGCAGCAGTTCCCCGCGGACCCGGTCGACCTGAAGATCGTCGAGGGCATCGTCTCCCTCGCCCACAGCCTCGACCTCGCGGTCACCGTCGAGGGCGTGGAAACGGGTGCCCAGGCCGAGCAGTTGCGGATACTGGGCTGCGACACGGCCCAGGGCTGGTACTACGCCCGACCGGGCCCGCCGGACCGGCTGCACGAGCTGGCGCTGGTGGATGCGACGGGCTGACGGTGTGACGTGCGTGGTGGACGCGACCTGACTCCGTCGGGCACCCCGACCTCGACGGCTCCGACCCCGACCACCACCACGCCGACCGGTACGCCGTCGAGCGCGTCGCCCACCCCTTCGTCGTCGGCTGCGGTGCGAGCCCAACAGACTCGGCCCCGCCGCCGGCCGAAACGGGTGCCTCCGGCTCCACGCCCCTGATCGCCGGGACGGCCGGTGTCGTCAGGCCGCCGGTGCCGCTCTGCTGCTGGTCGCGCCCGCAGTTGCGGGGCCACGCGTCCACAGCGGTCGCTCCTTTCCCGCACTCGGCGATAGCGTGACCCGAGCGCGGGGAGGAGAGGGCGGATGGCGGACGAGCAACCGATCGTCGGACGGGAGAGGGAGCTCTCCGAACTCTCCCGGCTGGCCGCGTCACGCGACGGCAGAGCCCTGTTGCTGCGCGGCGAGGCCGGGGTCGGGAAGAGCGTTCTCCTCGACTCGGCCGCCGCGGCCGCCGCCGCACTGGGCCACCGCGTGATCCGCGCGGCCGGCGTGGAAGCGGAGACCGGGCTGCCGTTCGCGGGCCTTCACCAGGTGCTGTATCCGCTGCTTCCGCGGGCCGCGGACCTCGACGCCGTCACCCGCGCGGCGTTCGACACCGTCTTCGGCCGTACGACGGGCGAGGCACCCTCCGTGATGAGCCTGGGCATCGCCGTGCTCGACCTGCTGGCCCTGGCCTCCGGCGACGTGCCCCTGCTGGTGGTCGTCGACGACGCCCACTGGTTCGACCCACAGAGCGCCGAGGTCGGCCGGTTCATCGCCCGCCGGCTGGCCGGGCTCGCCGTGCGCATGGCCATGGGCGTACGCGCCGACACCGCCTCGCCATGGGACGCGGCCGGGCTGCCCGAGCTGATCGTTCCGCCGCTCGCCCCCGAGGCGGCTGCCCGGCTGCTCGACGAACACGCCCCGCACCTGCCGGCCGGCGTCCGCGGCCAGGTCCTGGAGCAGGCCCAGGGCAATCCGCTGGCCCTGCTGGAACTGCCGCGCGCCGTCGGTCATGGCATCGAACCTGGCGAACTGCCGCTCTCCCGGCGCCTCGAGCACCTCTACGGCGATCGGATCAAGACCCTCGCACCCGCCGAGCGCACCGAGCTGCTGCTGGCCGCGCTCGACGGCGCCGGCACGGGCGGCGCGCCCTCGCCGGCCGGCCGGGCCCGCTACCGGATGAGCAACGTCGACGCGGCGCTCGCCGGCGGTCTGATCACCGTGGACGGCGCAACCGGAGACCTGGTCTTCCGCCATCCGCTGGTCCGTTCGGCCGTGTTGCAGTCCGCCACGCCCAACGAGCGGCGCGCGGCCCACGCGGAGCTGGCCCGGCTGCACCGCGAGGACATCGAACGCCATGCCGCCCATCTCGCGGCCGCCACGGTCGACCCGGTCGAGGCGGTGGCGGCGGTCCTGGAGCGCGCCGCCCGCTCGGCCACCGCCCGCGGCGGCGCCGCGTCGGCCGTCGCGCTGCTCACCCGCGCCGCCGAACTCAGTCCCGCGGCCGGGCCCCGCTCCCGCCGCCTGGGCGACGCCGCCTTCGTCGCGGCCCAGTCCGCGTTGCTGGACCAGGCGCAGGAACTCCGCGAGGCGTCCGACCGACTGGCCGGCACTCCCCAGTCACCCACCGCCGTGATCACCTCCGCGTATGCGGCGCTCTACCAGGACGGCGACGTGCGCTCGGCGCATCGCCGTGTCGCCGCCGCACTCGAGGCGCTGTCGGCGGACGCCGACCCGGAGATCCGCACCCGCCTGCTCAACCTGCTACTCGCCATCAGCCTGTTCTCCGCCGACCCGGACCTGTGGACGGTCACCGACGCGCTCGTGGACGCCACGGCCGCCGAGCCCTCGACCCTGCTCTACCGCGACGCGTTCGGTGATGTCGCCCGCCACGGGGCGGGCGCGCGCGAACGGGTCCAGGACGCGTTCGCCCGGCTGGGCGAGGAACAGCCGTGGGACGTCATGCGGCTCGGGGTCGCCGCCTACTACCTCGACGCGCTCGCCGATCACCGCCTGCTCGTCCGGCGCGTCGCCGACAGGGAAGCGGGCAGTGGGGCCGTCACCAACGCCATGACGCTGCTCCAGCTGGTCATGCTCGACCAGATCAACAGCGGCGAGTGGGACGCCGCCGAGCGCACCGGCAAACGCGGACTGGACCTCACGACGACCCACGGATACGCCCTGTTCGAGCACCAGTACCACGGCTTCCTCGGCCTGATCGCCGCCTGGCGCGGTGACGCCGAACAGGCCGTACGGGCGCTGAACCGGCTCGACCGATGGGCCCGGCCCCGTGGCGTCGGCCACCTCACCCAGCTCGCCGAGGCCATCGGCGCCGCCGTGCACCTCACCGGAGGCGACTACGAAGGGGCGTACACCCACGCGAGCGGCATCACCGCGCCCGGCACCTTCACGCCCTACGCGCAGCAGGCCGTACGTACTCTCCTCGACCTGGTCGAGTCGGCCGTGCACACCGGTCGCACCGCTCAGGCCCGGGCGCACGCCGTCGCCGCCCGCGACCAGGGACTGCCGGCGATCTCCCCGCGGCTCGACTTCCTGACCGCCGCCGCCCTGGCGATGACCGCCGAGGACACCGAGGCGCGGGCCGCGTTCGAGCGGGCGGTGGCCCATCCCGCGGGCGCGGAGTTCCCCTTCGAGCTGGCCCGGATCCGGCTCGCGCAGGGGATGTGGCTGCGCCGGGCCCGCGAACGCGCCGCGGCCCGCGAAGTGCTGCGGCAGGCCGCCGAGACATTCGACCACCTTGGCGCGGCACCGTGGTCCCGGCGAGCACGCGCCGAACTGCGCGCGACCGGCGCCCCGGGCGACGGATCCCCGGCGGGCGGGGCGGCGGCGCTCACCGCTCAGGAGCGACAGATCGCCGAACTCGCCGCGAGCGGACTCAGCAACAAGGAGATCGGCGCCCGGCTCTTCCTGTCCCCGCGCACCGTCGGCGCCCATCTCTACCGGGTCTTTCCGAAGCTCGGCATCGCGTCGCGGGCGTCCCTGCGCGACGCCCTGGAGGAAGGCGGGGGCGGGGCCGACGCGTGATCCTGGGGAGGTATCCGCTCCCCGGGACGCGCTGCGTCATGGCTGGTGGGTCACGACAGTCATTCGACTGATTCGGCACCCCTGACCGCAGGCGGAATCTGGAACCCATCGAGCCGCACGGGGCGGCTCCGAGAAGTCCAGGAGAAGGCCATGTCCGACCCGCGCACACCCGTCGTCCTCATCCACGGTCTGTGGCTGCACGCCGGCTCGTGGCAGCCCTGGATCGACCTGGCCGCCGAACGCGGCTACGCGCCGCTGGCCCCCGGCTGGCCGGGCGAGCCCGCCACCGTCGCCGAGGCACGGCGCCACCCCGAGGCCGTCGCCGGGCTCGGCATCGACGACGTCACCAACCACTACGCGGGGATCATCCGCACCCTGGACCGCCCGCCGGTGCTCATCGGGCACTCGTTCGGCGGTCTGATCGCGCAGAAGTTGCTGGGCGCGGGCCTGGGGCGCGCGGCCGTGGCCATCGACCCGGCCCAGATCAAGGGTGTCAAGGCGCTGCCGCCGGCCCAGCTGCGGGCCGGCTTCCCCGTGCTGGGCAACCCCGCCAACCGGCGCCGCGCCGTCTCCCTCACCGCCGCCCAGTTCCGCTACGGCTTCGGCAACGCGCTGCCGTCGGACGAGTCCGACGACCTGCACGCGCGCCTGACCATCCCCTCGCCAGGACGACCCCTGTTCGAGGCCGCGTTCGCCAACTTCGTCCGGCGCTCCCCGGCAGCCGTGGCCACCGACAACGCGGACCGCGGACCGCTGCTGATGATCTCCGGCCAGGCCGACCACACCGTCCCCGACGTCGTGACCCGCTCGGCGTACAAGCTCTACGGCGACTCACCGGCGGTCACCGAACTCAAGCAGTTCCCCGACCGAGGCCATTCACTGGTCGTCGACCACGGCTGGCGGACGGTGGCCGAGTACGCCCTGCAATGGCTGGCGCGAGAGGGCATCCACGGCCGGGACACCTCGCGCGCCTGACAGCACATCCACCAGACCCGGCGCCCCCGTCGGGCGCCGTGACAACAGACCTGACGCCCACCGTCAATCGGGCGCCACAACAATGGAGTTGAGAAGAATGAGTACAGAACTTCAGGGCAGGACCGCAGTGGTCACCGGGGCCAGCAAGGGCATCGGACTCGCCGTCGCCGAGGCGCTGGCCGAGGCGGGTGCGACGGTGATCGCGGGATCCCGCACCAGCACGCCGGACCTGGACGCGCTGGTCAAGCAGGGTTCCGTCACCTGGGTGCCCGTCGACCTCGCCGAGCCCGGTGCGGCCGAACGGCTCGTCGAGGCCGCGAACGGGCGGATCGACGTCCTGGTCAACAACGTCGGCTCGGCTCCGGCGCGTACCGGTGGCTTCCTCGCGGTGACCGACGAGGACTGGCAGCGCACCGTCGACCTGAACCTGCTGACGGCCGTACGGGTCACCCGGGCCGCCCTCCCGCTCATGCTGGAGGCGGGCCAGGGCTCGGTGGTGACGGTCGCCTCGGTCAACGCCACCCTGCCCGACCCCATGGTGATCGACTACAGCGCGGGCAAGGCCGCCCTGGTCGCCTTCTCCAAGGCGCTGTCGAAGGAGGTCGGCCCCAAGGGCATCCGGGTCAACACTGTCAGCCCCGGCCCCGTGGAGACGGAGCTGTGGCTCGGCGGGGGCGGGGTGGCCGAGACCGTGTCGGCCGCCGCCGGGATCACCCCCGACGACGTGATCGCCGGGGCCGCCGGGGCCACGGTCACCGGCCGCTTCTCCCAGCCGCGGGAGGTTGCCGACCTGGTTCTCTTCCTCGCCGGCGACCGCGCCCGCAACATCACCGGCAGCGACCTGGTCATCGACGGCGGCTTCATTCCCACCTGGTGACCGACCTCCACCTTCCTGGTGACCGACTTCCACCTTCCTTCCGCCTGACCATTTTGGAGTCCGACATGCCCCACTCGCCCACCACCGCGAGGGACGTCGCCGTCGCGATGTACGACGCCCTGCTGCGCTCCGACCGCGACGCCCTGCAGACCCTGGCCGATCCCCGGATCGAGATCCATGTGACGAAGGAACTGCCGTACGGCGGCGACTACTTCGGCCTCCCCGGCTTCTTCGATCTGTTCAAGAACACCTTCGAACTGATCGAGAGCAAGATCGAGATCACCCAGTTCTTCGACGCCGGTTCGCAGGTCGTCGCGGTGGGGCGCACGCGGGGCACGGGCCGGGACACCGGGCAGTCCTTCGATGCAGCCATCGTGCACGTCCTGACCGTCCGGGACGGCAGGCTCGTGGGCTTCGACGCCTTCGTCGAAGACGCACCCATCACCTCAGCGATCCATGGCGTCCGGCCGAGCTGACGGTTCAACGCTCCAGCAGCATCCGCTGGAGCTCCCGGGCCGCCCGCGGCGGAGCCACATCGCTGCGATGCGCCAGCGCGATCGTCCGGTGCAGCCCGGGCCGGGCCAGCGGGGTCACCCGCAGCCCCCGCCCGGACCGGGTCGCGACCATGCGGGGTACGACAGCCACGCCGAGCCCCGCCCGGACGAAGCCGAGCACGGCGTCCATCTCGCCGCCCTCGACGGCGAAGACGGGTTCGAAGCCCTCGGCGCGGCACGCGGCGACGGTCAGCTCTCGCAGGTCGTAGCCGTGCCGGAACATGACCAGACGCTCGCCCTCCAGGTCGGCGATCCGTACCGTGCGGCCGCGGCCCGGCGCGGGCGCGTCCGGCGACGACACCACCACCAGGTCCTCGCGCAGCACCTCCACCGTGGTCAGCGCGGGGGACGGCGTGGGCAGAGGCAGGACGACCAGGGCGAGGTCGAGGGCACCGCGCGCGAGTTCTCGTACGAGGTCGTGCGAACCGCCCTCCTCGATCAGCAGCTGGATACCCGGATAGCGGTCGTGGAAGGCGCGCAGTACGTCCGGGAGCAGACCGGTGCACAGGCTCGGGGTCGCGCCGAGGCGGACCCGGCCGCTGCGCAGCTGGGCCAGTTCCTGTACCTCGTGCCGGGCCGTGTCCGCGTCGGCCAGGATGCGCCGGGCCAGCGGCAGCAGCGCCTCGCCCGCGTCCGTGAGCGTGATGTTCCCGCGCGCCCGCAGGAACAGATCCGCCCCCAGCTCCCGCTCCAGCGCCTTGATCTGCTGGGACAGGGACGGCTGGGCGACATGGACCAGATCGGCGGCCCGGGTGAAGTGCCGGGTCTCGGCGACCGCCACGAAGTACTGGAGCTGTTGGAACTGCACACAGCCACGATAGTCCATGCCTATGGAATCGAGCCGGACCATGTCTTGGACCGATCGGCCCTCGGAGCCCTAGCGTTCCGTGACATGGCTCTGGCAACGCGGACGGACCGACGGCCGTCCATGGCACGCACTGTGTGGGACAGCTCCGTCGGCAAGAAGACCGTGATGGCCGTCAGCGGACTGATCATGGTGCTGTACCTGGTCGCCCACATGATCGGCAATCTGAAGATCTACTTCGGGGCGGGCGAGTTCAACCACTACGCGCACTGGCTGCGCACCGTCGGCGAACCCTTCATGCACTACGAGTGGACGCTGTGGCTCATCCGCGTGGTGCTGGTCGTCGCCGTCGTCGCACACGCCGTCTCCGCGTACCAGCTCAGCCGCCGCGACATCAACGCGCGCCCCAGCAAGTACGTCCACAAGAAGCCGCGGGCGAGCTACGCCACGCGCACCATGCGCTGGGGCGGCATCATCCTCGGCCTGTTCATCGTCTGGCACATCCTCGACCTGACGACCGGCACCGTGCACTCCGGCGGCTTCCAGGAGGGCCACCCGTACCAGAACGTCGTGGACACGTTCTCCACCTGGTACGGCAACGTCATCTACATCGTCGCGATGCTCGCGCTCGGCCTGCACATCCGGCACGGCTTCTGGAGCGCGGCACAGACCCTGGGCGCCGGTCGCCGCACCCGCGACCGCGCCCTCAAGACCGTCGCCAACGTCCTGGCGCTGGTACTGACGGCGGGCTTCATCTGCGTACCCGTCGGTGTCATGACTGGAGTGGTGAGCTGACATGACCGCATACACCGAGTACGCGACCGGGGACCCGGTCGTCGACGGCAAGGCCCCGACCGGCCCGGTCAACGAGCGCTGGGACACCCGACGCTTCGAGGCCAAGCTGGTGAACCCGGCCAACCGGCGCAAGCACACGGTGATCGTCGTGGGCACCGGCCTGGCGGGCGGTTCGGCCGGCGCCACCCTCGCCGAACAGGGCTACCACGTCGTCCAGTTCTGCTACCAGGACTCGCCCCGCCGCGCCCACTCGATCGCCGCGCAGGGCGGCATCAACGCGGCGAAGAACTACCGCAACGACGGCGACTCCGTCCACCGGCTCTTCTACGACACCGTCAAGGGCGGCGACTTCAGGGCGCGCGAGTCGAACGTCCACCGGCTGGCGCAGATCTCGGTGGAGATCATCGACCAGTGCGTCGCGCAGGGCGTGCCCTTCGCCCGCGAGTACGGCGGTCTCCTCGACACCCGCTCCTTCGGCGGCGTCCAGGTGTCACGGACGTTCTACGCCCGGGGCCAGACGGGCCAGCAGCTTCTGCTCGGTGCCTACCAGGCGCTGTCCCGGCAGATCGCCGCGGGCAACATCGAGATGCACCCCCGGACCGAGATGCTCGACCTGATCGTGGTCGACGGGCGGGCCCGCGGGATCGTGGCCCGCGATCTGATCACCGGGAAGATCGACACGTACTACGCCGACGCTGTGGTCCTCGCCAGCGGCGGATACGGCAACGTCTTCTACCTCTCGACGAACGCCATGAACTCCAACGCCACCGCGATCTGGCGGGCGCACCGGCGCGGCGCCTACTTCGCCAACCCCTGCTTCACCCAGATCCACCCCACCTGCATCCCGCGCACCGGCGACCACCAGTCCAAGCTCACCCTGATGAGCGAGTCGCTGCGCAACGACGGCCGTATCTGGGTCCCGAAGGCGCAGGGCGACACCCGCCCGCCGAACGAGATCCCCGAGGACGAGCGCGACTACTACCTGGAGCGCATCTACCCGTCCTTCGGCAACCTGGTGCCCCGCGACATCGCCTCCCGCGCCGCCAAGAACGTCTGTGACGAGGGCAGGGGAGTGGGCCCGGGCGGCCAGGGCGTCTATCTGGACTTCGCCGACGCCATCCGGCGGATGGGCAGGGCGAAGGTCGAGGAGAAGTACGGCAACCTCTTCGACATGTACGCGCGGATCACCGCCGAGGACCCGTACACGGTCCCGATGCGGATCTACCCCGCCGTGCACTACACGATGGGCGGACTGTGGGTCGACTACGACCTCCAGACCACCATCCCCGGCCTGTTCGCGATCGGCGAGGCGAACTTCTCGGACCACGGAGCGAACCGCCTCGGCGCCTCGGCCCTGATGCAGGGCCTGGCCGACGGCTACTTCGTGCTGCCATCGACGATCAACGACTACCTCGCCCGCAACCCGCACCGCTCCGCCGACGATGACGTGACCGACGAACACCCCGCCGTCCAGGAGGTGTTGGCCGAGACCGAGGACCGACTGCGGCTGCTCCTCGCCGTCGACGGCGACCGCACGCCCGACTCCTTCCACCGCGAAGTCGGCGAGCTCATGTGGGAGTTCTGCGGTATGGCCCGCACCGAGACCGGACTGCGCAAGGCACTGGAGCGCATCCCGCAGATCCGCGAGGAGTTCTGGCGGCGCATCAAGGTCCCGGGCACGGGCGAGGAGTTCAACCAGTCCCTGGAGAAGGCCAACCGCGTAGTCGACTACCTGGAGCTCGCCGAGCTCATGTGCCTCGACGCGCTGCACCGGTCCGAGTCCTGCGGCGGGCACTTCCGTGAGGAGTCGCAGACGCCGGACGGCGAGGCCGCCCGCAACGACGAGGAGTTCTCGTACGCGGCCGCCTGGGAGTTCACCGCCACCGGTGACGCGCCCGTCCTGCACAAGGAAGACCTGGTCTTCGAGTACGTCCACCCCACTCAGCGGAGCTACGCATGAAGCTCACCCTGCGCGTCTGGCGACAGAAGAACGCCGACGCCGACGGAGCGATGTCCACATACGAGGTGGACGACATCTCGGCCGACATGTCCTTCCTGGAGATGCTCGACACCCTCAACGAGGAGCTCATCCTCAAGGGCGAGGATCCGGTCGCCTTCGACCACGACTGCCGCGAAGGCATCTGCGGCGCGTGCTCCCTCGTCATCAACGGCGACGCGCACGGGCCCGAGCGCACCACCACCTGCCAGCTGCACATGCGGTCCTTCCAGGACGGCGACACGATCGACATCGAGCCGTGGCGGGCTTCGGCCTTCCCGGTCGTGAAGGACCTGGTGGTGGACCGGTCGGCCTTCGACCGGATCATCCAGGCCGGTGGCTACATCACCGCCCCGACCGGTGCGGCGCCCGAGGCCCACGCGACGCCCGTGCCGAAGCCCGACGCGGACTTCGCCTTCGAGCACGCCGAGTGCATCGGCTGCGGGGCGTGTGTGGCGGCCTGCCCGAACGGCGCGGCGATGCTGTTCACCTCGGCGAAGGTCAACCACTTGAACGTCCTGCCGCAGGGCGCGCCCGAGCGGGAGACCCGGGTGTTGGACATGGTGGCGCAGATGGACGAGGAGGGGTTCGGTGGGTGCACCCTTGCCGGGGAGTGCGCGACCGCCTGCCCGAAGGGCATCCCGCTGTTCTCCATCACCAGCATGAACAAGGAGTGGCTGCGGGCTACGCGCAGGGGCGGGCAACGCTAGGGCTCCGGCGGATCCTGCCGGGGGACGCGGGATTGTGGTCGGCCGCGGAGTACCCCGCATCCCTTGACGGGGTGCTCCGGCCGAGCCCGAATTATTAGGAAACGTTCGCCGGCAGGGTGCGGACGGGCGGGACCGGAAGTGGTGCTCACCCCGGTCCCGCCAGGCACCCCCG
The DNA here is from genome assembly GCF_014645835.1 of Streptomyces albiflavescens. GTDB lineage: Bacteria > Actinomycetota > Actinomycetes > Streptomycetales > Streptomycetaceae > Streptomyces > Streptomyces albiflavescens. Next base: position 197,238 of record NZ_BMMM01000003.1, on the reverse strand, counting down.
TCGGTCCGGGCGGCGGCCTGTTGTCCGGCCCTTGAGCTGGTGCGCAGCCGTTGGCGCCGCCGGCTCGACGGACGACGATCCCCCGGCATTCAACATCCCCACATCCCACCTCCTGGCCACGGTCATGTGCTCGCCAACCGGCGTCGGAAGAACAGGAGCGCACAGACCGCACCGACACGGTCTGCCGCCGCACCGCCGAACCGGCCCGTGACCAGGAGAGTGCCATGACCGGCGTTTCCACCCTCGACAGCCCCCCACAGCCCGTGACCCCCACCCGCTACACCGTCTCGCTCGCCCGTGACGAGGCCGATGTGCGGGCCGCCCAGCGGCTGCGGCACGACGTCTTCGCGGGAGAGATGGGAGCCCTCCTGTCCACCCCGCAGCCGGGCCTCGACATCGACCCCTTCGACGCGTACTGCGACCACCTGCTGGTCCGTGACACGGTGAGCGACCAGGTGGTCGGCACCTACCGGCTGCTGCCGCCGGAGCGGGCCGCCGTCGCCGGACGGCTGTACTCGGAGGGCGAGTTCGACCTCGGCCCGCTGGCCGGAATCCGCTCCGGACTGGTCGAGGTGGGCCGTTCCTGCGTGCACCCCGACCACCGCGACGGCGCGGTCATCGGGCTGATCTGGGCCGGGATCGCGCGGTACATGGTCGACGGTGGTCACGAGTGGCTCGCGGGCTGCTGCTCGATTCCGCTGGCCGACGGCGGCGCGCTCGCGGCCGGGAGCTGGGACCGGGTCCAGGCGAAGCACCTGGCGCCCGAGGAGTACCGCGTTCGCCCGCTGCTGCCCTGGAGTGCGGAGGGCGTCGCCCGGCCCGCGCGGACGGAGCTGCCCCCGCTGCTGCGCGGCTACCTCCGCCTCGGCGCCTGGGTGTGCGGCCAGCCGGCGCACGACGCCGACTTCGGTGTCGCCGATCTGTACGTGCTGCTGTCGATGCGCCGGGTCAACCCGCGCTATCTGCGGCACTTCCTCTCGCTCGTCCCGGCCTGATGAGCGCCCCCCGCACCGGAACGCCGCGCCTGCCCGTCATACGCCGCCCCCGCTTCGGCGGGGCGGCGCTGCCCGGCCCGCGCGGGCCGGTGCTCGCGGACACCGCGACGGTGTCCGCGGCACCAGGTCCCGTCGCGGCTCGCCCCGACCCGCCGACCAGTGCGTGGCTGCCCACCGCGCCCTGCTCTCCGCACAGCTGCGTGGATTCCACGGCCTGCTGGGCCGCCGTGCCGCGCGCCGCTGCACGGCTCGTCTCGGTCCTGGCGCTGGTCCTCGTCGGCGTCGCGCTGACCCCGCTCGTCGGACGGTTGCGGGCGACGGCCCGCGACCGGTGGATCCGTCGCTGGTGCCGGTCCGTGGTCCGCGCCTCCGGCGTACGGGTGCGGTTCACCGGGGCCGCCGCGCCCACCGGGGGACTGCTGATCGTCGCCAACCACATCTCGTGGCTGGACATCCCCCTGCTCGCCGCCGTCCGCCCGGCGCGCATGCTCGCCAAGACCGAGGTTCGCGGCTGGCCCGTGGCCGGCGCGCTGGCCGCCCGCGGCGGCACCCTGTTCATCGAACGCGACCGGCTCCGCGCCCTGCCCGGCACGGTGGAGCGGATCGCGGACGCCCTGCGCGGCGGAGCGGCCGTCGTCGCCTTCCCCGAGGGCAGCACCTGGTGCGGCCGGGCGCAGGGACACTTCCGGCGGGCCGTCTTCCAGGCAGCGCTCGACGCGGACGTGCCCGTCCAGCCCGTGCGCATCCACTACCGGCTCGCCGACGGCACCGCGAGCACCGCGCCCGCGTTCGTCGGGAGCGACTCGCTGCTCGCCTCCGTATGGCGGGTCGTCTCGGCCGGCGCGCTCGTCGCCGAGGTACAGGTGCTGCCCGCGCTCGCACCCGGCGAACACATCGACCGACGCGGACTCGCCCGTGCCGCGCAGGGTGAGCGGCATACGCAGCGCGACCCGCACGTCATGTCCGCCTAGGCCCTGTCGTCAAATTCCCGTCTGCCCCGCGACGCCATGCACGCACTCTCGCCGCACCGGGCACAGACCCAAGTACATCCAGTACGAGGGCCTGTGCCCGGCACGCCGAGAGCACGCACCTGACGCCGCAGGGCCCGCCCTCCGGGCGGACGACGGGAATTTGACGACAGGACCTAGGGCCTGACTGGGGCGGATCACGCCGAAGACGCGGGGGCCTGATCCGCCGGACAGATGTCAGGGGGCCGGAGCGAGCGCGCGGGCGAGATACGGAGCCGTCGTGCTGCCCTGCGCCCGCGCCACCTCGTCCGGAGGTCCCGCCGCGACGATCCGCCCGCCCGCGTCGCCTCCGCCCGGGCCCAGGTCGATCACCCAGTCGGCGCCCGCGACGACCGTCATGTCGTGCTCGACGACCACGACGGTGTGGCCCGCGTCGACCAGACCGTGCAGCTGGCGCATCAGCACCTCGACGTCGGCCGGGTGCAGCCCTGTCGTCGGCTCGTCGAGCAGATAGAAGGTGTGCCCCCGGCGTACCCGCTGCAACTCGCTGGCCAGCTTGATGCGTTGGGCTTCACCACCGGACAACTCCGTGGCGGGCTGGCCGAGTCGCAGATAGCCGAGGCCCACGTCGAGGAGGGTGCTGAGGCTGCGTGCGACGGCCGGGGTGTCCGTCTCAGCGAAGAAGCGCGACGCCGCCTCCACCGTCAGGTCCAGAACCTGCGCGATGTTCCGTCCCCGGTACGTCACCTCGAGCGTCTCGGGGTTGTAGCGCGCCCCTCCGCAGTCGGGGCACGGCGCGTAGGTGCTGGGCAGGAACAGCAGCTCCACGCTGACGAATCCCTCGCCCTGACAGGTCTCGCAGCGACCGCCGGCGACGTTGAAGGAGAACCGCCCGACGCCGTAGCCGCGCCGCCGAGCCTCGTCCGTCGCGGCGAAGACCTTGCGCACGACGTCGAAAAGCCCGGTGTACGTCGCCAGGTTCGAGCGCGGGGTACGGCCGATAGGCCTCTGGTCGACGGAGACGAGCCGTCCGACGCCTGCCAGATCCTCCGTCACCTCGCCGATCAGCGTGGACTTGCCGGAGCCGGAGACCCCGGTCACCGCGGTGAACACACCGAGCGGGAACTCGGCGGTGACCCCGCGCAGGTTGTGCCGGACGACCGGTCCGATCTTCATCCGGCCGCGCGGCGACCGGACTTCGCGTACCGGGGCGGGGGAGCGATCGAAGAGGAATCGAGCCGTGGCCGACTCCTCGACCGCGGCGAGCTCCGCCACCGGACCACTGTGCAGCACCCGCCCGCCGTGCTCCCCGGCGCGCGGCCCGACGTCGACAAGCCAGTCGGCGCCGCGCACGACATCGAGATGGTGCTCCACGACGAACACCGAGTTCCCCGCCGACTTCAACCGCTCCAGGACCGTGAGCAGGGCCTCCGTGTCCGCCGGGTGCAGTCCGGCGGACGGCTCGTCCAGGACGTACACGACACCGAAGAGCCCGGAGCGCAACTGCGTTGCCAAACGCAGGCGTTGGAGCTCGCCTGCGGAGAGCGTCGGGGTCGCCCGGTCCAGGCTGAGATAGCCGAGGCCGAGCTCGACGACGGGCGCGATACGCGATCTCAGATCGTCGGTGAGGATCCTGGCGGCCTCGGTGGCCCCGTGCGGCATGCGGGCCAGCTCCGCCAAGGGCGACGCGGCCAGCTCCGCGATGTTCCGTCCCGCGAACGTCACCGCCAGCGCCTCGGGACGCAGCCGGCTGCCGCCGCACACCGGACACGGCGCGCTCGTGAGGAACCGCTCGGCCTTGGCCCTCAGCGTCGGGCTCTTCGTGTCGGAGAAGGTCTTCATGACGTAGCGCTGTGCGCTCATGTACGTACCCTGGTAAGGGCGTTGGATCCGCTCGGCGTCCCGCACCGGATGTACGGTGACCACCGGCTGCTCGTCCGTGAAGAGGATCCACTCCCGCTCCTCGGCGGGCAGCTCGCGCCAGGGCCGGTCCACGTCGTACCCGAGCGTATCCAGGATGTCCCGCAGGTTCTTGCCCTGCCAGGCGCCCGGCCACGCGGCGATCGCCCCCTCACGGATCGACAGTGACGGATCCGGGACCAGCGACTCCTCGGTCGTACGGTGCACTTGACCGAGTCCATGGCACTCGGGGCAGGCTCCGGCCGCCGTATTGGGCGAGAACGCGTCGGAGTCCAGCCGCTCGGCGCCCTCCGGATAGTCGCCCGCCCGCGAGAACAGCATGCGCAGCGAGTTGGAGAGATTGGTGACCGTACCGACGGACGAGCGCGAGGTGGGTGACGAGCGGCGCTGCTGAAGCGAGACCGCAGGCGGCAGCCCGGTGATCTCCCCGACCTTCGGCGCCCCTACCTGATGGATCAGCCGCCGCGCGTACGGGGCGACCGATTCGAAATAGCGCCGCTGAGCCTCCGCGTAGATCGTCCCGAAGGCCAGCGACGACTTTCCTGAGCCGGAGACGCCGGTGAAGACCGCGAGGACGTCCCGCGGGATGTCGACGTCCACGCCCTGGAGGTTGTGCTCACGGGCACCCCGGACGCGGACGTACGAGTCGTGGGGGCCGCGGGGGCTGGACATCGGCGGGACTCCTGTGGGCGGCCGGGGGCCTGGACATCAGTGGGGCTCGAGGCAAACCCCACGATTCTAGGTCGTGGTCAGTCCCGCGACCCGGGCGAGTCTCCGGAAGGAGTCCAGGAGGGCGTCCCGGTCGTACGTACTGGTCGTGACCAGCACCTCCTGGGCGCCGGTCTCCTCGATCAGTGTCTCCAGCTCGTGGGCGACCTGATCTTCGGTGCCCACGATGTGGCCGCTCAGGCCGGCCTCGTAGAAGCCGCGCTCCTTGGCGGTCATGGTGAGTGCCTCGACGCGCTCGGCGGGCGGCAGTGGCGGGAACGTGCCGTGCGTGCGGGAGTACGCCATCGACCAGGCCTCCGGGAGCAGCAGACGGCGCGCCTCCTCCGGGCCTGCGGCGACCGCGACGGTGCCGGAGACCACGACGTACGGCTCCCTGGCCCAGACGGACGGGCGGAAGGCCGCGCGGTAGTGGTCGATGCCCCTCTGCATCTTCTCCCGGTTCCTGAGGTCCCCGATGACCAGCGGCAGGCCCGCTCGTGCCGCGATGGTGGCGCCCTCGCCCAGGGCGAGCACGAAGGGCGGCACGGTCAGACCTTCGGTGGGGCGCGCGTGCACGCCGGTCGGGGATGTGCCGCGGAACCAGCCGAGGAGTTCGTCGAGCTGGTCCGCGAAGTCCTCGGCGTCGTCCTTGTCCCGCCCGAGCGCACTGCGCACACCATCCGTGAAACCGACGGAACGGCCCAGGCCCATGTCGATCCGCCCCGGGAACAGGGACTCCAGCACACCGAACTGCTCGGCCACGACGAGGGGTTGGTGGTTCGGCAGCATGACACCGCCGGTGCCGACCCGGATCGTCCGCGTGGCGGCGGCGACCGCGGCGGCCAGCACGGTGGGTGCGGACCCGGCGACGCCGGGCACCCCGTGGTGCTCCGAGACCCAGATCCGGTGGTAACCGAGCTTCTCCAGGTCCTGGGCCAGCCGCACGGTGTCGCCCAGGGCCTCGGTCACCGGGTGCCCCTCGCGGGTGCGCGAGCGGTCGAGTACGGAGAACCGCGTCGCTTCCCCACGGGAGCCCCGCGCCTGGTGGGTGTCGCGATGGTGCTGGTTCGACATGGCTGCTCCGGAAGAACTGGTCTCTGACGTCTCAGCCATCAACGTCTGGATGCCTCCGTGGCTTCCATGATCCGTGTGGTTTCCGGGACGAGCAAGGCACTCGCGATCATCGCGGCGTGCGGCCCTCTGCTCTCGCATGCGCCGAGGGCCGCACCCGGACGGGTGCGGCCCTCGCGATGACTGAAACCGAATCGATGGTTACTGCCGCTGCCTCACTGGTGGTGAGGTGACGTCAGGTAGTGCTGTCGCAGGAGCTCCCTCCCGTAGTCGTTGCCGTTCGGCGTGCGGATGATGGAGTGGACGTGCTTCTGGGTCGCGCCGCTGCCCTGTGTGGCGCCGTACGCGCCCGCGAGCGGGCCCGGGGCCTGGCAGTCGACCTCGACCCAGACGACTGGGCTGTGCACCCGGACGTAGAAGGCGGAGTCGTCGGCGGTGCCACCCGCCCAGGTCACGTAGGTGAGCCGCCGTCAGGGAGTTGATGAAGGCGAGGGCGGCCACGACCTCCTCGTGGCAGACCGTGACGGTCTCGCCGTCGATCTCCATCGAGGTCGGCTCGGAGCCCCAGAAGCAGGGGCTCATCACGACCTGGTCGCCGAGCACGAAGTAGTTGATGACCAGGTGGTGGCCGTCGAACTGGAAGCCCCAGGGCTCGGTGGCCGACGGGGTGCCCATCAGCGTCCAGTAGTAGGCGTCCTCGTTGAAGGCGCTGGTGTTGTTGATCGCCTAGCCGGCGGCCTGGTTGATCTTGCGGATCTTCTCGGTGGTCTCCAGGCCGTCCGCGCTCAGCGCCGACTTCAACAGGGCGGTGCCCAGAGCCTTCTGATCGTCCGTCATGTCAGCGAGGGTGACCCCCTGGCGTGCGTACGAGTCGACGTTGCTCCACAGCCGCCACTCGGTGGAGTGGACGGTGAACTGCGTCGCCGTCTTCTGGGTGTCGGTGAGGCCGGCCAGGAAGGCGTTGGCGGCGGCGATCACAGGTGCGGTCGCGACACCGGTGGAATGGACCGAATAGAGGTCGTCTACGCTTGCCGTCGGTGGTCAGACCGAAGAAGTCCTCGGTGATCGATTGATTGCCGGGGCCGCCGGTGCCGCCACCCGGGCCGCCGCTGGGGGCGCCGCTGGGGGCGGCGGACGCCGAGGCATCGGCGGTGCCGGTGGCGTCGTCGGCGAGCGCGGCCCAGGCGCCCGCGCCGCCCATGGTCGCGACCGCCGTGGCGCCGCTGGCGAAGAAGACCTTGCGCATGAAGTTGCGGCGGCTCGCGTGGACCCGGCGGCCGGTCTCCGGCTGCGGCTCCGGTGCTGCGGTGCTGCGGTGTCGAGCTCGGTCATCGTCGCTGGCTCCCTTCGTCATGGGCACGTCCACTCCGGACGGCCGCGCGGGGATGACTCTGGCGCAGCAAGCTGATGCGAAACTGAATCAGGTTTCCAAGGACAGCCGAATCAGCGGCACCAGACCGTGGGGAACGCACGTGACCTGCGCGTATGTGAGATCGCTTAGAGTTCCTGGGCGCCGTCGGCCGACCTCTGGCTGGGCACCGGAGCGTGCGCCTCGGCGGAGCCGGCAGGGGGCAGCCCGATCCCGGACTCCGTACGCGGAGACAGCCCGATCCCGGACTCCGTACGCGGAGACAGCTCGATGCTGAACTCCGTGCGCCCGGGTTCACTCACGACGCTGAGGCGGCCGCCGTGCGCGGACGTGATCGCGGTGGCGATGGCCAGCCCCAGACCGGTGCCGGCCTCCTTGCCGGGACCACGGGAGCGGGAGACGTCGGCTCTGGTGAAGCGTTCGAAGACCGTGGGGAGGAGTTCCGGCGGGATGCCGGGGCCGTCGTCTCGTACGCGGATGACGCGGTGCTCGTCCGTGGCTTCGACGGAGGCGGTGACCGTCGTGCCGGCGGGTGTGTGCACGCGCGTTCAGGTCCTCTTGGATCCCAGAAGTGCCAGGCATCCGGCCACCGTGTCGTAGCTCGTTGGGGGAGCGCTGTGCCGTGGCTGAGGGTGAACTGTGGGCTCGGCTCGAAGGTCGCCGGCCGCCGCTGCGTCGCGCAGAGGTTCTTCCGTTCGTCGATCCTGCTGGAGTCGGGTTGGTGTCGCCGTTCACCATGGCCTGGCGGAAGTCTCCCGGCGCCATGTCTCCGGACCACGCGCGGCACGCCGACGTCATCCGGGCCTCGCGCAGCACGCCGATGTCACCCGGTTTCCCTCGTGCGCCGCGCCGCTGGGGTCGCGCCACGCCCCGTCCGGGCACACGATGCGAAGACGTACCACCGCACACTTCTCTGGAGCCCCCATGGTCTGGATCCCGCAGATCGCCGACCTCGCCGACCGACTCGGCGCCGCCGACCTGGCCGCCGCCCTGCGTGACCCGATCGCGGCCACCGTCCCCGTCGCGCTCGACGACCCGGAAGCCGGCCGTATCAGCGGTGTGGTCGTGCTCGAGGCCTGGCTCGCCGAGCAGGAGAAATGGCGCGCGGAACACCGGGTGGACATCGAGCCGGTCGCCACCACGGTCACCGAGAAACGGGCCGTGGGCGAATGGGTCGCGCACCTGAACGGTTCGGACGGCAAGCGCGTCGGACTTCCCGTCGGCGTCGCCGTGGAACCGGCGTCCGCGCTGCCCGTACGGATCTACCACTCCCGGTGGCCGCTGCTCGGCCATCACGTCGTACGCTCCCCGCTGCTGCCGCACGACCCGGACGCGCACGCGGCGGATGTGGTGGGCGCCTACAAGGCGGCCCTGGGCGAAGGCGACGTGGCCGGCGTCGTGGCCACCTTCGCGGCCGACGGCTATGTCCGTGAGCCGTCCGGCGACGCCTACCGACACGTCGGCACCTCGGTGCTGGCCGACTTCTACAAGGGCTTCTTCTCCGCGGGCGGCGGCATCCCCCTCAAGCTCTGCACCGTCACGGAGGACGGCACCCGCAGCGCGTTCGAGTACATCTGCGACCGCTGGGGCGACGCCGACCTGCCGTCGCAGGCGGGCCTGGCCGTCTACACGCGGGGCGGCGACGGCCTGATCACGGCCGCGCATGTGTACGACGACGTGGAAGGTCCCGTGGAGTAGGGCTTCGTACCGCCCGTGGCGGGCAAGGAACAGGTCGTCGGAGTGTCCGACCCCACCGCCGGCGAAAGGCAGGAGAGAGCATGCAGTACGTGAAGCTCGGTTCGACGGGCCTGGACGTCTCCCGGATCTGCCTGGGCTGCATGAGTTTCGGCCTTCCTGGCCGAGGCGTCCACGAGTGGACCCTCGACGAAGAGGCGTCACGGCCGTTGATCCGCCAGGCGCTGGAGGCCGGGATCAACTTCTTCGACACGGCGAATGTGTACTCCGACGGCACCAGCGAGGAGATCGTCGGCAGAGTGCTCGCCGACCTCGCGCGCCGCGACGAGATCGTCATCGCCACCAAGGTGAACGGTGCGATGCACGACGGCCCCAACGGGCGTGGCCTGTCCCGCAAGGCGGTCATGACGGAGATCGACAACAGCCTGCGCCGACTGGGCACCGACTACGTCGACCTCTACCAGATCCACCGCTTCGACGCCGCCACTCCCGTCGAGGAGACGATGGAGGCCCTGCACGACGTGGTGAAGGCGGGCAAGGCCCGTTACATCGGGGCGAGTTCGATGTACGCCTGGCAGTTCTCCAAGGCCCAGTACACGGCCCGGCTGAACGGCTGGACACGGTTCGTCTCGATGCAGGACCACTACAACCTCCTCTACCGCGAGGAGGAGCGCGAGATGCTGCCGCTCTGCGCGGACCAGGGTGTCGCCGTACTGCCCTGGAGCCCGCTCGCCCGCGGCCGCCTCACCCGTGACTGGGGCACGGTCACGACGCGCAGCCAGACCGACGAGTTCGGCAAGAACCTCTACCAGGAGGGCGACCGCGAGATCGTCCACGCCGTCGCCCGTATCGCCGCCGAGCGCGAGGTGACGCGCGCGCAGGTCGCTCTCGCGTGGCTGCTGCACCAGAGCACCGTGAGCGCTCCCATCGTCGGCGCCACCAAGTCGCACCACGTCGAGGACGCGGTCGCATCCCTCGAACTGGAGCTGACGGACAAGGAGATCGAGGAGCTGGAGCAGCCGTACACACCTCGGGCGATCAGCGGTCACTGATCCGCCGAGGGGTTTGAGACGCAGGCGGCCGGGGTCGAGATCGCCGCCCACCGGCTGCACGACACCCAGGGCGCGAAGGACACCGGCACGCCGGCCTACTGGTTCTACGAGAACTCCCTCATGGGTGATGTGGTGGAGGTGGTCAACTCCCACGACGAAACCGTGTCGCCGGACAACGGCCTCAATGGCTGGAACATGAGCTGAGAGGAATGGCGGGCGGGCAGCGCGCTCGGCTGAGTTGTGAGAGCGCTCCCAATGCGGGGACTTCTGTGGCGGGTCGTGGCGCCGACGGGATTCCGAATTTTATTTGGCGGGCCTTGCTGACGTTCAGTCAATATCCGGGCTCGCGAAACAAAAGGAAAAAGGCGAGATCGCTTGTTCCGGCTCCGCGCCCTGTGCAAAGGTGTGGCTTGTCGGCGTGCAGACAAACGTTCAACTTCCTTCTGTGCGCATACGGTGTGCCCGTTCGTCCCTCGCTTCAAAAGAGCTGCCTGAGGTGGCCGTTCGCGGCGCAACCCCCCATGGGTAGGCCCTCCGGTTCGTCGGGCGGTCTACATACCCATTGGTATGGACTAATTCCCGTGTTGCCTTTGGGAGGAAAGCGGACGTGAGTGACGCCCCCCTGTCTCATTCCCCAACCCCCGCTCGCTTGTTCGAAGTATCGGATGAGCGGCTCGCGGCGGACCTGAAGAGGAGCCCGGGGAACGCGCCCACGCACTATCCCGTCGGAGAACTCCTCGACCGCCACTGGGAAGCGGTCTTCTCTTACGCACGCCTGTGCACCCACGGTGTGCGTCCCGCCGGAATGCTCACCACGGCCTCATTCACCCGACTGTTCGGGGAATCCCTGCGGCAGACCGGGCCGACGTCGGCATGGCGGCCGCAACTGCTGGTCACCGTCCGCCGCATAGCCGCCGAGTGGCTCATGGACCAGCGGCGCGAGCTGCTCCGTCCCGAGCTGCTCGCCGGTTCGGACCACGAGGACCGGGTCGCGGCGCGACTCCTCCCGCAGGAGGGCAGACGCCTGCTGTCCCGGGCGTTCCAGCGGCTTCCCGAGCCCGCCCGCTGCCTGCTGTGGCACGCGGAGGCCGAGGCCGAGCAACTCGAGGTGCCCGCCGCCCTGTTGGGCCTCGACGTCGAGGACGCCCCGACAGAACTGAGACGGGCCCGTGAACGCCTGCGCGAGGGCTGCCTGGAGATCCATCGTGAACTGGCCCCCGAGCAGGAGTGCCGCCGCTACAACCGCATGCTGGACGTGTCACTGCGGCGCGGCGGCCTCGACCTCGACCCCGATCTGCGGCGTCATATGGCCAGATGCACACACTGCCGCCATGCCGCCGACCAGTTGAACCAGTTCAACGGCCAACTCGCCCTCTCGCTGGCCGAAGCCGTGCTCGGTTGGGGCGCGCCCGCCTACCTCGAATCTCGCCCGGGGCGCGCCACCGCCATCGTGGAGGTGACGGAACCGCCCGAGGCCGCCGGTGCCTCGACGGCCGAACCGGCCGAACCGCACGGAGAGTTCCCCCTTCCCGCGGAGGCCCCTCTCCGTCCGCGCCCTCGAAGCGCGCCCCGCGATCAGTCGGCCGCCTCCCGCCCGCCGACACACAGGGCGAAGACGCACAAGGCCCCCCGGCGCGCCCCGCGCCGCCGCACCGTCGCCCTCGGTGTGCTGACCGTGAGCACGCTCATCCTGGTCCCGCTCGTCCTGTGGGTGGTCGGTTCGAGCTCCGACGACGAGGGCGGCACGGCCGACCGCACCGGCACCTCGGAAGCGCCCGGCTCCGGCGCGCGGACGGTACCCGGCGCGAACCCGTCCTGGATCGGGTCCGGCGACCCGTCGAACGGCACCGTGCGGGGCAGGCTGCGCAATGCCGCGACCGGGCTGTGCGTCGGCATCGTCGGCAAGAAGCCGGTGAAGGGAGTGGAGACCGAACTCACCGCGTGCACCTCGAAGTCGGCCCAGCAGTGGTCGTACGAGGCGGACGGGCTGCTGCGCGACGTGGCCGACCCCGACCTCTGTCTCGACTCCCACCTGGGCTACTCGGTCCAACTGGCCCCCTGCTCGGGCGAGGGGCAGCCGGGCACCAAGAATGTCCGCTACGGCTTCACTCGCCAGGGCACGCTGGTGCCGCGCTGGAACCAGGACCTGGCGCTGGCGCCCGCCGCCGCCAAGGACGAGGCGGCGCTCGTCCTCAAACTCCGCAAGGACGAGACGGCCCAGCACTGGACCCTCGACACCTCCTCGCCCTCGCTCCAGCTGGAGGTGGTCAATTGGGACTCCACCCGTGCCTCGACGGCGCCGGCGACCCCGGCCCCTTCACAGCCCTCGACGACACCGTCGGCGACCGCCACGCACAAGGCTTCGGCGCCGCCGTCCACACCGTGGCCGACTCCGTCCTCGACTTCTCCGACGTACGACTACTGCTACTACCCCTATGACTACTGCCCGGGGGACGGGCAGTACGGCTCCGGCTCCGGCTACGGGTATGGCGACGGCTACGGCTACGGCGGCTACGGCCCCGGTTACGGAGGAGGTCAAGGAGGCCGCCGGTGAGTCGTCAGGACCCGGCGGTGCCCGACGGCGAAGCGGCCGCGCCCAGGAATTCCGCCCAGCCGCCCAGGGGTGACTGTCCGGGGGTGAGGGTGCGCAGCTTCCGCAGGACCGCCGGGTCCTGAGCCTCCAGCCACTCCACGAGCTGCCGGAACGAGACCATGCGTACGTCGTCGTGGCCGGCGATCCGTTCCACGGCCTCCTCGACGGCGTCCATGTAGATGCCGCCGTTCCACCGCTCGAAATGGTTGCCGATGAACAGGGGCGCGCGATTGCTCTCGTAGGCGCGGCGGAAACCGGCGAGGTAGGTGTCGCGGGCCTGGGCGCGCCAGGTGTCGTACTGGGCGCGGTCGCCGAGGGGGTTCGCGTTCGACTGGTTGGCCATCATGTTGTAGTCCATCGACAGGACCTGGAAGGAGTGGCCGGAGAAGGGAATCGACTGGAGCGGGAAGTCCCAGATCCGGCCGCCCTGCACCTTGCCGGGCCACATCTGGAGGCCGCCGGGAGAACTGGCGTCGTACTTCCAGCCGAGTTCGGCGGCGGTGGGCAGCAGGGCGGCCTGGCCCTCCAAACACGGGGTGCGGCCGCCGATCAGCTCCTTGCGGTAGTCGAAGGGGAGCGGATCGAGGTCGGTGAAGCCGGTGTTGGTCTTCCACTCGGTGACGAAGCGCATCGCCTGGTCGATCTCGCTGCGCCACTCGGCGGGGGACCAGCGGCGGACCCCGTCCGCGCCGCAGAAGTGGCCGTTGAAGTGGGTGCCTATCTCATGGCCCTCCAGCCAGGCGGCACGCACTTGCTGAAGGGTGGCGTGGATGTGCCGGTCGGCGAGATAGCCGATCGCGGACGCGCCGACGGGGTGCTGCGGCGGGCTGTAGAGGTGCTTCTTCGACTCGGGCAGGGTGTAAATGCCGCTGAGGAAGAACGTCATCGAGGCGCCGTGGTCCACGGCCACTTTGCGGAAGCGGGAGAACAGTTGGTTGCTCAGCTCACCCGCGCCGTCCCAGGAGAACACCACGAACTGCGGCGGACGCTCGCCCGGCTTCAGCCGCTCCGCCTTCGGTTGCCTGGGCTGGGCTCCGGTGTCGGCGGTGGATCCGTCGCCGATCGGCTTGGTGGGCCGGGCCTGCGCCGTGGGCTTCCCTTCCGTGCTGTCGCCCCCTACGGACCAGCCCTGGGCGGAGCAGGCGGAGAGCGCGCCCAGGGCGCCCGCCGACGCGGTCGCCGTCAGCAGCCGCCTGCGTGAGATGCCGCTCATGATCGTTCCCCAGTTCCTCGGTTCCTCGGCACGGCTGCGGCCGGGCGGCCGGAGCTCGCGTCCCCGTCGACGTGCCGCCGCGCGGGGGCACGTCGACCGGTTGGATGGGCGGGAGTTCCGGAAAAGATCGCGGGAATCAGGACGTGTTGCTGTTCCGTGACAAACCGCCGCCGACCTGCGCGGCCTTCGCTCCGCACGCACGAAAGAGCCCCGCCGACCTGTGGGACAGGCGGCGGGGCGGGGGAGTGCCGGGAGCGCGACGGGTCAGGTGCCGGTGCCCGCGCGGACGACCGTCAAGGACACCGACGAGGCGTTGCCGGACACCGGCACCTTGCCCTGGGTCCACTGCACCTTGAGCGAGTCCTTCTCGTCGGGCGGTGTCACGAGGAGCGAGGTGGGCGTCGCCGTACGGGCCCCGCTGATCTCCGGGTTGGAGAACGTGAGCCCTGCCCACGCACTCTGCCCGGGCGCCAGCGTGACCGTGGACGGCGTGCCCGAGGAACGCCGCGGATCGGGGCCCAGCTGCTTGCCGGACGCGTCGATGAAGGCCGCTCCCGGGTAGCCGCGCAGGGTGCAGGTGCGCCCGGAGCCGTTGGTCAGGACGACCGGAAAGTTTTCCTGCCCCGCGCCCGGGTCGTTGTTGCCCACCGACGCGCGCAGCTCGGAGGTGTGGCAGCGGGTGCCGGTCGAGCTGCTCCCGGACGACGCGGAGGCCGATCCCGATGTCGTACCGGAGGCGGTCGTGGCGGGAGTCCCGGTCGTGTCGGCTGTGGGGCTCGCACCGGCGTCCGTGGTCCGGTCACCGGAGGCCGGCTCCGCGGTACCGGGCAGCTTCTGCGGCGTACTGTGCGGGGTGTCGGTGCCGCAGGCGGTGAGCAGGCCCAGCAGCGCGACGCCCGCGAGCAGCGCCGCCCGCCGGGCGCGAGTCGAAGTGCGGGTTGCGGGAACCGCGTCGAGCCGGTCCGTGTCCGCCGCGCCGCGCCGGAAGGTCGCCATGTCACCACTCCTTGAGAATCACCGCACGTGCCCAGACGCGTGCGCACGGCGCGTTGTGCCCCGTCATCACTCTCCGATGCACCGGGACGGAGAAAAGTTCACGGAACCGGCGGAGGAGTTCCGTCAGCCTCCCACGCGTACCGAACCGAGAACGAGATCGGTAGCGTCACTGCCGCCCTTCTGGCGGATCTGTACGTACACCTGAGGCTGCTCGGCGCCGCCCGCCGGAGTGAGCCCTGCCTCCGTGAGGGAGCCGTCGCCGCCCGGGCAGCCGTTCCAGGTCCGTATCAGACCGTGCCAGTGCGCGCCGTTGTAGGTGCGGCTGCCGTCGTAGTGGCATCCGGTGTGCGCGATCGCGCGGACCTCGGCCGTGACGTCGCCGTGCTCGCTCAGGCCGATGAAGGCTCCGTTGACGCGCGAGCCGAGGTCCTGCCACTTCGAGAGGTCGTCCGCGACCGCCAGACCGGGTTCCTTCGTGTCCTTCAGACCCAGGGTGCGCGGACTCCATCCGGAGTCGCGAAGCTGGTGGCTCCACGCGGCGGGCACCTCGGCCGTGACCCGGCCGGTGCTGTCCTCGACCCGGACGGTCTTCGCGGCGGCCCCGCCCGTCACGATCGCGGCGGTGACGCCCACGACGCCGGCCACCACGGCGGCGGCCAGCACCATGATCAACGCCCGCCGCCGGGGCCGAGGGGGCCGAGGGGATGGCAGGGCCGCGCCGGGTTCGGCCAGTCGCTCCAGTTCAGCGGCGAAACCGGCCGCCGTGGGCCAGCGCCGCTCCCGGTCGGGTTCCATGGCACGCAGCAACGCCCGCTGGACGTCGGGGGCCAGGTCGGTACGGAGCCGGTCGGGCCGTACGACCTTGCCGGGCGGGCCGGGGACCGAGCCGGTGACCAGGTGGTAGCCGAGGGCGCCCAGGCTGTACACGTCGGCCCGCGCGTCGATCCCGGACCCGGGTTCGGCCTGTTCGGGCGGCGTGTAGCCCGCGGAACCCGCCGCCATGGTGAGCCCGGACGCCTGGGCCAGGCTCTTGGCGAGACCGAGGTCCGCGAGGAGCACCCGGTCGCCTCCGCCGGGCGAGGTGCGCAGCAGCACGTTGGACGGCTTGATGTCCCGGTGCACGATGCCGGCCTCGTGCAGAGCGGCGGCTCCCCGGGCCGCGAGGGCCGTCAGCCGCAGGGCTTCGGCCACGGGCAGGGGTCCGGCCTCGACCCGGTCGGCGAGGGTGCCCCCGTCGGCGTACTCCATGACGAAGTACGGCCTGCCGTCCGGCAGTTCACCGATGTCGTACACCTGGACGACCCGGTTGGAGTCGGCGCGGCGCAGCAGCCGCGCCTCGGAGAGGAAGCGCTCCCGGATGTCCAGGTGGTCGACCCAGTTCTCGGACAGCACCTTCACCGCGACGGCCGCCTCGAGCACGTCGTCGTGGGCGAGCCAGACCACGCCGAAGCCGCCCGCGCCCAGGCGCCGGTCCAGACGGTAGCGGCCGATCCGCTCCAGGAAGTGCATGCGACTATCATGCCTGGCCTCAGATCCACACCGAGGGGAGCACCCAGTGCAGGACGCGGCGGAGACCGAGGAGCTCGCTCTGAGCGCGGCCGCCGGTGACGGGGCGGCGCTGAACGCGCTGCTCCAGAAGGTCCAGCCCGAGGTCGTACGGCGCTGCGGGCGCTTCCTGCCCTGTCGCGAGGACGCCGAGGAGGCGGCCCAGGACGTCCTCCTCCAGGTGGCCCGGAAGATCACCACGTTCGAGGGTCGCAGCCGCTTCAGCACCTGGCTGTACACGGTGGTCGCCAACTGCGCCCGCCAGAAGTACCGCGAGCTGAAGCGGCGCGCGGCCGAGCAGCCGGTCGTCATCGACGCGTCGCAGCATGTCGATCCGCGCACCACGAGCGTCATCGCCGGATCCCGGGTCGACCTCCTGGAGGCGCTGGAGCGCCTGGAGCGGGAACATCCGCATTTGGTGGCGCCGTTGGTCTACCGGGACATCTGCCAGTTGGAGTACGTGGAGGTGGCCGAGCGGGTGGGCATCCCGCTCGGCACGCTCAAGTCCCGCCTGCACGAGGCGCGCAGGCAGGTCAGGCCCTGGTTGGCCGACGCATCCTCCTGACGGACTGATGGCGCGTCAACTGGCAATGCTCATCTGACAGCACGCTGTACGACGGGTGGAACGACACCGGCGCCACCAACGCGGCGCTCGCGCTGAACGCCACCGAGTGGCTCTCCTCGTAGGCGAGCCGGGCATGTGATCCCGTGCCCTGCCGCGTGCTTGGGCACGGCGGGGCACGGGTTTCACGTGGTCGGGTCAGCGCTGGGTGTAGATGAAGCCGATCTTGTCGACCTCGTCGCCCGCGCGGCCGTGGAACCCGGCGATCTGCCGGCCGGTCGGCGCGGTGCGGGTCACACAGTCCGACGTCGTCGTGCCGCCCGCCAGCGTGCGGCCCAGGTTGGTGCTGAACTTCGCGTAGAAGATCCGGGTGTGGCTGTCCTTCACGCCCTGGCACAGTTGCGCCGAGGTGACGTACTCGCCGCTGCCGAGGGTGAGGGACGAGGCGCTGCCGCCCGTGCCCCCGTGCGTCAGCGTCGTGCCGTTGCTCAGCGTCAGCCCCATCTGGTCGACCCGCGAGCCGCTGCGCAGCGAGACGGTGGTGGCCCGGCCGCCGGCCGGCACGCTGTCGATGTCGTTGAAGTAGTCCCCGTGCGGGCCGCCGAACTGGTCGCTGAGTTGGAAGGCCGAGTTGCGTGACCAGGTGAAGCCGACCGTGATCGGGTCGTGGTCGGAGAGCATGAGCCCGTCGGAGTTCAGGAACTTGGCGTGCTCGTTGTTGTACGAGGTCGCGTTCAGTGTCACCAGCTTGCTGCCGCGGTAGAGGACCTTGTCGACGACCTCGCAGGTGTTGGGCACGGTGGTCCCGGTCTGGTCGCACACCAGCGCGTCGCTGCCCTTGGCGGGCGGGGTGCCGCCGCGGATGAGCTGGACCCAGGCGTCGGTGAGGCCGCCCGCGGCGGCGAACTCGGCGATGGTGTCGCCGGAGCGGGTGTAGCGGGTGTTGGTGTCACCCATCACCACCACGGCGTTGCCGGCCGAGTGGGTGCCGATGAACGAGGTCAGCTGGGCGAGGTTGGCCGCGCGAGCCGACAGGTCGCCGTCGTTGGTGCCGGCGTTGGTGTGGAGGTTGTAGAAGTCCACGTACACGCCTTCGGCCAGGCGCTCGCGCATGAAGGTGAAGCCCTTGGGGGTCAGACAGTCGCCCGAGTCCACCTGGCAGTCGTTCCAGCCGGCACGCTCGAAGTCGTCACCGTCCCAGGCGTAGTTGGAGACGGTGTTGAGTCCGCTGCCGATGCCCGCGCCGCCGCTGGTCGCGGTGCGGTAGGGGTGGGTGTCCGTGGAGTACAGATACGCGTGGTAGTTGAAGTCCTCCTGGACGTTCACGATGTCGTACGGGGCGATGCGCCGGCCTATCTCGGTGGTGCTGGTGTCCCGCGGCGTCGAGGCGCTGGACAGCGACTCCGGCAGTCCGGCGACGTTGTAGCTGAGCACGCTGAACGAGCCCGAGTCGGCGGCGGCCGCGGCGGGAGCGCTCACCGTGAGCCCGCCGAGAGCGGCCGTTGCCGCTGCCAGACAGGCGAGAACTCTGCGGAGAGGTGACATGGGGGGTGTCTCCTGGGGGCGAGGGAGGTCAGTAGCCGACCCAGAACGTGGCGTCGGCCTTGTCGGTGCTGGTGGAGAGGGGATCGATGCGCAGGACGTAGTTTGCGTGCCTGATGTAACGGTCCGGGTTGTTGTAGGAGCGGAAGGACGACCAAGAGGTGTCGGCCAGACCCGCCGTCCGGTAGAACGTGGCGTCCTGTGCGAACGTCGACGTGCCGTCGTTGACGTCCAGTTGCAGCTGGTAGTTGTAGTGCCGCAGACAGCGGGTCGGGTAGTTGACCGACTGGAAGGACACGCCCGCACTGTCGGCCAGACCCGGTACGAGCTTCCACTCGGAGTCGGTGTACGGGTCGAAGGGGTACTCGTCGATCCTGCCGACGTAGTTGGAGTGGCGGACGTAACGCGCCGGGTAGTTGTACGACTTGAGCCGGTTCCAGGCGGGGGCGCCCCACTTCGCGAGGAGGTTGTTGTACTCGGTCGTCGTGATCGCCTGGATGGCGGCGTGCTTGGAGTTGAGCGGCTGCGTGTAGAGGCGTTGGTCGACCGCGGTCCAGGTGCCGGCGGCGAGATCGGTGCTCTGCCAGGCGTAGAAGACGCCGTTGGGCGTGTAGGTGTCTCCCCACAGGTACCAGGCGCTCGACGTCTGGGACTTCACGAGGATCGGGGCCTCCGTGCCGCCGTGCGAGACCGGCGTGCTGAACACGGTGAAGCTGCCCGGGTCCAGTGAGGCGGACCTGGCGCCCACCAGCGTCTGGTCCTTCTTGAAGTACAGGTAGTTCATGCCGTTGACGCCCACGGCCAGGTCGCCGTCGATCACGTCGTAGCCGGGGTCGAAGAAGACCTGTGCGGCCGACGCCGTCACGAAGTCGGTGGTGTAGTTGACCATGATCACGTCGTGGCCGCTGGAGTTGACGGCCGAGTAGATGATCCCGTACCGGCCGCGGCCCGCGTCCCAGAACGCCTCGGGTGCCCAGCTGTGCGTGGCCATGTCGTGCAGCTTCAACCGGCGGTAGTTGGTGAAGGTGCGGAGGTCGGTCGAGTCCCAGACATGGATGTACTGGCTCTGCAGACTCCAGTCGGTGCCCTTGAGGTCGGTGGCGAGCACCACGAACGTGCCGTCCTGCTTGCGCAGGATGAACGGGTCGCGCAGGCCGCCGGTGCCTCCGGTCGGGGTCACGACGGGGTTGTTCTGGTTCAGCGGGGTCCACTGGAGTGAGTCCGTGCTGACGGCCAGATGAAGGCCGTAGTCGGAGCCGTTGCCGTTCGGCGACTCCGTGAAGTAGCCCATCACGTACGAGGTTCCCGTCGCGGCACGGGCGGACGGGGCACCGAGTGTCAAGCCGGCGGTGAGGGCGGCCATCGCCCCCAACACACCCCGGCGGGAGGGCCCCGGCGGGCCGGATCGGTCGCTCATCGGATCTCCTTCTCTCTGGCGGGTGGCGGTCATGCCCAGGCCGTGACGGGGACGAAGGATCCGTCCCGGCGGAAGAGGTCGGTGCCGTCCGCGGCGTCCACGCGGAGCTGGTAGTTGTAGTGGCGCAGGTAGTAGCCCGGGTAGTTGTACGACTCCAGGCGGACCGAACCGCTCGCCGTGCCGGTCCGGGCGATGTACGTGGCGTCCTTGGCGAACGTCGACGTACCGGCATGGGCGTCGAAGCGGGCACGGAAGTCGTAGTGCCGCAGGTAGTTGCCGGCCGCGTCCCGGAAGGAGTAGCCATTGGCGTCGGCGAGACCCGCCACGACGGTGAAGGTGGACGCCTGCTTCTCCGCGCTGCTGCTGGAGCCGCTCACCACGGGCAGGTTGAGCAGCGCGGACTGCTCCTGCCAGTAGCGGGTGGGGTAGTTGCCCGACTGGAAGGAGCGGGTGACGCCGGTCGACAGGCTTGCCCCGCCGGAAACCGTCTCCTTGATGACGGTGAAGTGGCGCGCGGTGCCGGAGATGCCCGGCAGCTTCTTCGGGGCGCTCCAGGTGGCGAAGGTGTCGTAGCTGTCGCTGTAGTAGTAACTGCCGTCGCCGTAGCCGTCGAAGAAGATCCGCCAGCCGCCGTTGTCGAGCTGGATGAGGGCCGGGCCCTCACGGGTGCCGCCCCAGCCCGCCCAGTCGCCGGTCCGCTGGATGGTGTACGAACCGGTGAGGCTGGAGGCGGTCGCGTACTCGATGTACTTCGTCGTCTCGTTCTTCGTGAACGCGTGGTACGTCGACCCGGTCTTCACGATGAACGTGTCGATGTGGTTGGCGCCGATTCCGGACAGCGCAACCGGCGAACTCCATGCGGTGAGCGCCGAGTTGGTGGCCTTCAGCAGATAAGGCGTGAAGATCCACTCGTTGCTGGTGACCGAGCAGGACACGATGATGTTGACGCTGCCGTCGCTGTCCACGAACCACTCGGGCGCCCATGAGCGGGAGAGGCCCGCGATCGGGACCGTGTAGTCGTACAGGAAGGTCCAGTTGACCCGGTCGGAGCTGCGCGCGAAGCCGATGGTGGTGCTGACGTCCTGCCAGGTGTGCGTGGTGTAGGTGATGTAGTAGTAGCCGTCCGTGTGCTTGAACACGCTGGCGTCGCGGATCCGGTTGCTGGGTGGCGTGTACGCGGATGCCTTCAGCAGCCGGAAGTCCGTGGCGTCGTCCGACTCGTAGACGTTGACCGTGCCGTCGTTGCTGTTGAGGAACGGCACGATGGTGTAGCGGGTGGCAGTGCCCTTGGCAGGTGCCGCGGCCGCGGCGGTGCCGAGCAGTCCGGGCAGCTCACCGAGGACGAGGGCGGTGGCGGGCAGGGCGACCATCGCGCGGAGCAGGCTCCGGCGGGACGGCCGTGGGGGGTGTGACGGTGTGCCTGGTGCGATCATGTGCGGCTCTCCTTGGATCGTTCACTCGGCAGGCGCGGCAACTTCCGGCATGCCGAGGCGGCGAGGAAGCGACCTCGGTCGAGGGGGTACACGAAGACCTCCGCATGCCCGAAAGCCGGGGCGGTGGTGTCCCCCCACCACCCTGCCTTTGTTCGAAATACCGAATGCTGTACGACATGCTGTGCGAGGCATTACGGTAAGGGCTTGCTGGGTGGTGTGAACAGAGCCTGACGAGACGGAAGTTGGAGGTGTTCACGCGGGGTTCGACTGTCGCGGCGCGCAGGGTGTCCGCGCCCCTGTTTAGGGTGGTCCGCGTGAAGGAGAAGAGCAGCAGACCACTCGCCGTGTTCGACCTGGACGGCACACTCGCGGACACCGCGCACCGACAGCGGTTCCTGGAACGGAAACCGCGGGACTGGGACGCGTTCTTCGCGGCCGCGCCGAAGGACCCACCGCTGGCCGAGGGCATCGCGCTGGCGCGCAAGAGCGCGGAGGAGTGCGAGGTGGTCTACCTCACCGGCCGCCCCGAGCGGTGCCGCCGGGACACCGTCGACTGGCTGGCCGCACAGGGGCTGCCCGGCGGGCGCATCTTCATGCGGCGCAACGACGACCGCAGGCCCGCCCGGCACACCAAGCTGGACATCCTCCGCCGACTGGCCCGCGACCGTGACATCCGCGTCCTCGTGGACGACGACGAACTCGTCTGCGAGGGCGCGGAACGGGCGGGCTTCAGGGTCGTGCGGGCGCGCTGGGCGGCCACGTCAGAGGCGCTCAAGGACGCGCAGGAGCGGGAGGGCCGGACCTGAGGGGCTCGCGAAGGCGCTGAAGGGGCTGGACAGGCCCTTGGGGGGTCGTCAGTCGCCCTCTTCCAGCCGGAAGCCGACCTTCAGGCCGACCTGGTAGTGCTCGATCTGCCCGTTCTCGATCTGCCCCCTGACCTGCGTGACCTCGAACCAGTCCAGATTGCGCAGAGTCTGCGAGGCGCGCGTGATGCCGTTGCGAATCGCCTGGTCGACGCCCTCGTGGGAGGTGCCGACGATCTCGGTGACCCGGTACGTGTTCTCGGACATGCGGGTACTCCTCTCCGCCGTGGCGGGTGTGCCACGCGTCATTCCACGGTGCCCCACAGTGCGGCGGTCCGCGAGATGTCGGGGATGCCCTGGGCGAAGTCCTCGGGCGCGTCCCGGGCCGAACGGCCGTGGTGCGCGCCCAGTGACAGCCGCGAGACGATGCGGTAGCGGTCGCCCCGGTAGAGGGAGTGGACGTACTCCACCGGGCGGTCGGAGGTGTCCGTGGTCAGGCGTTCGATCAACAGCGCGGGGGAGAGGACCGGGACGCCCAGGACCTTGGCCTCGGCCTCGCTGACGACGGTCGGTTCGATCGACTGGGTCGCCTCGTGGACATGGACCTGGTGGTGTTCCCGCAAATGGGCGTAGAGGTCCCCGGCCTCCAGCTCGGCCGGGGTGAGTGAGGGCACCAGCGCGGCCGGGATGTGCAGATGCTCGATCGCCATGGGGGAACCGTCGACCAGCCGCAGCCGCGCGATGTAGACCAGCTCGGCGGCGGGCGACATCCGCAGCTTACGGCCGATCCTGGCGCCCGCGCGGATGGTCGCCAGCTCCAGCACGCGGCTCGACCAGCTGCCGGTGGCGAGCGGCACACTCGCCGTCTGCCGGTCCGGAACGATCTCCTGGGTGATCTTCGCGGGGGCCACGAACATGCCCCGCCCGTGTTCGCGCACCAGTAGCCCGGTGGCGACGAGTTCGTCGACGGCGGCACGCAACGTGGGCCGCGAGACGCCGAGTTCGGCGCAGAGCGTGCGCTCGGAGGGAATGGCCGCGCCGGGCCCGCGGTCCTCGACGAGTCCGAGCAGGAAGTCGCGGACCCGCTCCCGTTTCAGTACGCCGTCCATGGGTTCGCCCGCTCCCCGGTTCGCCTTCAGCTGGTCAGGCCGATGGTAGCTGGCCGGTTGACCAGTTGACGAGTCATGCCTCCGAGCACGGCCACAAATCCCTTTGCCACAAGGACCCTTGACGCCTCTATTGGTCTATGCCACCTTCAAGTCGCGCAAGAGGTCAGTTGACCAATTGGTAAGGTCGATCCGGTCGCGAAAGGCTCCTCCGCCATGCCCGCAGTCGATGTACCGCTGCTTCCCGCGCCGAGCCAACTCGTCGTGACATCGGGACAGTTCACCTTCGACGAGCGCACGAGCCTCAAGGCGGCACCCGGCACCGAGGCCGTCGCCGCGCTGTTGCGCGAACTCCTCGCCCCCGCCACCGGGCTGCCCCTGCCCACGACCGCCGACGGACAGGTCACCTTCGCCCTCGACCCGACGCTCACCGCTCTCGGCCGGGAGGGATACGGGCTGACCGTCACCCCCGACGCCATACTCCTGTACGCGGCCGACCCCACCGGCCTGCTGCGCGGAGTCCAGACCCTGCGCCAACTGCTGCCGTCCGACGTTCTCGCCGGCCGCCCCGTACGCGGTGTCGCGTGGACCCTCCCCTGTGTGCGGATCACCGACGTACCGCGATACGCGTGGCGCGGGGCGATGCTCGACGTGGCCCGGCATTTCCAACCAGCCGCGTACATAAGGCGATTCATCGACCTGCTGGCACTGCACAAGCTCAACACCCTGCATCTGCACCTCACCGATGACCAGGGCTGGCGGATGCCCGTCGCTGCCTACTCCAAGCTCACCGAGATCGGAGCACGGCGTGCGGAGACCCGCGGGGACGGCATCCCGCACGGCGGCAGCTACACGCGGTCCGAGCTGAGCGGTCTCGTCGCCCACGCGGCCGCGCGGGGCGTCACCCTCGTACCCGAGATCGACATGCCCGGCCATGTCCGGGCCGCCCTGGCCGCCTACCCCGAGCTCGGCAACGACCCGGACCGCCGGCTCGACGTGTGGACCGAGTGGGGTGTGTCCGACCAGGTGCTGGGCGTCCACGACCAGGCCCTGGACTTCTGCCGCACCGTCCTCGACGAGGTCATGGACACCTTCCCCTCGCCGTACATCCATGTCGGCGGCGACGAGTGCCCCACCGGCGAATGGGCGGCGCGTTCGGAGGCCCGGAGCCGGGCGCGGGCGGAGGGGCTCGCCGGGCCCGAGCAGCTCCACGGCTGGTTCATGGGCCGCGTCGGGGAGTTCCTCGTACGCCGTGGACGCAAGCCCCTCGGCTGGTACGAGGACGGGGTGACCCTGCCGTGCTCCTTCACCGTGCTGCCCTGGCGGGACGCGGCCGACGGTCTCGCCGCGGCCCGGCGCGGCCACGAAGTGGTGATGGCGCCCCATCGGGCCACCTATTTCGACTACGCGGAGTCGGCGAGCCGACAGGAGCCGCCCGCCCAGCCGGGCCCGCCGATCGGCCTGGACGCCGTCCACGCCTTTCGCCCCGCAGCCGACTGGGAGCCTGAAGCCGCCGGCCAAGTCCTGGGCACCCAGGCCCAGTTGTGGACCGAGTATCTGCCCACGCCCGCGCACATCGAGTACCGGGCGTTCCCGCGGCTGTGCGCTCTCGCCGAGAACGCCTGGTCGGCGCCCCGGCCCTGGCCGGACTTCGCGCACCGTCTGCGGCATCACCGGGTACGCCTGCACGCCCTCGGCGTACCGCTTCATCCCCCACGACGGGAGCCACGGCTCCCGGCCTTCGAGAGGAGACACATCGTTGACTTCTCCCCCTCGTAAACGAGGGGGATTCTCACGGCTCGCGCTGTGAGGTTTTCTGCTTCGTCGCCGACTGCCCGTCCGGAGTGCTCCGTTGAGGTCTTACACCGGCTCCACAGACAGAAACCGCCAGCCCGGCGGCCTTGAGGTTGATGGCCGCGTTCACGTCCCGGTCATGGGTCGCCCCGCAGCCCTCGCAGGTCCAGGTGCGGACGCTGAGTGGCATCCTCGCTTGCAGGGTGCCGCAGATGGAGCACAGCTTGGAGGAGGGGAACCAGCGGTCGACGGCGACCAGGTCCCTTCCGTACCAGGCGGTCTTGTACTCCAGCATGGAGCGCATCATGGTCCAGCTCGCGTCACTGATGGCGCGGGCGAGCGTGTGGTTCTTGAGCATGGTGCGGACTGTCAGGTCCTCGATCACGATCGTTTGGTTTTCACGAACGAGCCGAGTGGTCAGCTTGTGCAGGTGGTCCCGGCGCCGGTCGGCGATACGGGCATGGATCTTGGCAACCTTGCGGCGGGCCTTGGCCCGGTTCGCGCCGTCGCCCTTGGTCTTGCGGGACAGCTCCCGCTGCGCCTTCGCCAGGCGGACCCGGTCCCTACGCTCGCACCTCGGGTTGGTGACCTTCTCCCCGGTGGAAAACGTCACCAGGCTGGTGATCCCCGCGTCGATCCCGACCACGGCATCCGTGACCGGGAGCGGCTTCACCGACGCGTCCTCACAGAGCAACGAGACGAACCAGCGTCCCGCCGGATCCTGCGAGACGGTCACCGTCGTGGGCACCGACCCCTCGGGCAGAGGCCTCGACCACACGATGTGAAGCGGGTCCTTCATCTTCGCCAGCGTCAGAGTGCCGTTCCGGTACCGGAACGCCGACGAGGTGTACTCGGCACAGCGGCGGGATTTCTTCCTGGACTTAAAGCGCGGGTACTTGCCCCGCTTCTCCCAGAAGTTGACGAACGCCCCTTGCAGATGCCGCAGGCACTGCTGCAGCGGTACAGAGGACACCTCGGACAGGTAGGCCAGCTCCTCGGTCTTCTTCCACGCCGTCAGCATCGCCGACGTGGCGTTGTAGTTGATCCGCTCCTGCCGCCGGGTCCATGCATCGGTACGAGCGGCCAGCGCCATGTTGTACACCTTGCGCACACACCCGAACGTGCGCGACAACTCGGCCGCCTGCGCATCAGTCGGATAGAAGCGGTACCGATACGCCCGCCTCACGTGAGTGGTCACAGCTCACAAACTAGCACTCCATTGTGTAACTCCCGGCAAACAGCCGGTTGTTGGATGCCGATCCGCCCCGGCGGCGAATCGGCTTTCCCTGTCCTGCTCCGCAGGAGCCCGTTTCCTCTCCGCCCTGAAAGGCGGAGTATTCACGGAGGAATCAGATGAACCGACAAGGCGCCAGAATGCGAACGGCCATCGGCGTCGCGGCAGCCGCCGGGCTCGCCCTCGCCGGACTCACCGCCCTGCCCGCCACCGCGGCCGCCGACGGCCTCAGCGTGCAGTACCGCACCAGCGCGACCGGTGCGAGCGCCGACCAGAGCGAGCCCTGGCTGAAAGTCACCAACACCGGTAGCGGATCGCTGCAGTTGAGCGAGGTCAAGATCCGCTACTACTTCAAGGCGGACTCGGCGAGCACCGCCTATCGCTTCGCGTGTTCCTGGGCGGTGAAGGGCTGCGCCAACATCACCGGCACCTTCGGAACCCTCACGCAGCCGACGGCGACGGCCGACCGCTACCTGGAGATCGGCTTCACCTCCGGCGCGGGCAGCCTCGCGGCCGGCGCCGACACCGGCGACATGCAGCTGCGCTTCTACCGCTCGGACTGGCAGACCCTGAACCAGAGCGACGACTACTCCTTCGGTGCCACGCAGACCTCGTACGCGAACTGGGGCAAGGTGACGGCGACGCGCGCGAACACGCTCGTGTGGGGAACCGCTCCCGCGAGCAACGACCCCGACCCGGACCCCGATCCGACCGACCCGCCCGCCGACGGCGCCGCGCTCTTCGACGACTTCGACTACACCGGTCACACGGATCCGAAGATCTCCGAGCACGGCTGGACCGTCCGCTCCAACTCCGGTGGGCCCGGTGTGCCCGGCGCGACCTGGGCCCCGGAGAACGTCACCTTCGTGAGCTCCGGCGGCAACTCGCTGATGAACCTGGAGACATCGACCGCGGGGACCGGCGCCTCGACGGAGCAGACCGAAGTCCTCACCAAGGCGACGAAGTTCAAGAACGGGACGTACGCGGCACGCGTCAAGTTCTCCGACGCGCCCAGGACGGGCCCGGACGGCGACCACCTCGTGCAGACGTTCTTCACCATCAACGACCTCACCGCGCCGATGGCCGACGACTACTCCGAGTACGACTTCGAGTATCTGCCCAACGGCGGCTGGGGCGAGCCCTCGAACATCCTCTACACGACGTCCTGGGAGACCTACAACCCGGACCCGTGGCAGGCCGTCAATCAGCACACCGAGGGCCGGCAGAGCTACGGCGGCTGGCACGACCTGATCCTGACGATCGACGGCAGCAGCATCAGGTACTACATCGACGGACAGCTCTTCGGCACGCACGACGCCGCGTATCTGCCGGAGCGCCCCATGTCGATCAACTTCAACCAGTGGCTCATCGACCTGGCCGGGCAGACCAGCACGACAGCCCGCGCCTACGACGAACAGGTCGACTACGTGCTGCACATCAAGGATCAGGTCCTCAGCCCCGCCCAGGTGACCGCCAAGGTCGCCGCGTACCGCGCCGCCGGAACCGCCTTCGAGGACACCGTGCCCGGAAGCTGAACCCTTGACGGGGTCGATTGGTCCATACCAAAATCCAGAACACCCGTGCGAGCGCTGAGCTCGTCCCCCACGTCGGGCCCCTTGCCCCTGTCCGCAAGACAGAACAGGACCCCTCGTGAGACACCGCCTCCTCGCCGTCGTATGCGTCGCCGCCTCTCTCCTCACCGCCTGCGGTGTCCTGCCGGAAGGCGGTACGGACCGGCGGACCGTGACGGTGTGGCTGATGAAGGGCAGCGCGTCCAAGGACTTCCTGAAGCGGTTCACCGCGGACTTCGAGCGGAGGCATGGCGATCTGCGCCTCGACATCCGCATTCAGGAATGGACCGGGATCGGCGAGAAGGTCCAGGCGGCGCTCAAACGGGAGGACAAGGGTGCGCCCGACGTCATCGAGGTGGGCAACACCCAGGTCGCTCAGTACGTGGACGGCGGCGGACTGAGCGACCTGACCCTCGAGTCGATGCGCGACTGGGGCATGAACGACTGGCTGCCGGGCCTCGCCGAGCCCGGCCGCTTCAACACCCGCCAGTTCGGCATCCCCTGGTACGCGGCGAACCGGGTCGTCATCTACCGCAAGGACCTGTTCGCCCGGGCCGGTGTCAAGCAGCCGCCGAAGACCCGCGACGAGTGGCTCGCGGACACCGAGCGACTCAACTCCTCCGGAAACCAGGGGATTTATCTCGCGGGACAGGACTGGTACACCCTCGCCGGATTCATCTGGGACGAGGGCGGCGACCTCGCCAAGAAGGCCTCCGCCGGGACCTGGGAGGGCACGCTGCAGACGCCGGCCGCGCTGCGGGGCATGGATTTCTACCGGCGGCTGCAAGCACTCGGCAAAGGACCTGTGGACGCCGACGAGGAACACCCGCCGCAGGCCGGAGTGTTCGCGAAGGGGAGAGTCGCCCAGCTCGTGGCCGTGCCCGGGCTCGCTCAGGCCATCGAGCGGGCGAACCCCGCACTCAAGGGGAAGCTGGGCTTCTTCCCCGTGCCCGGCAGGACGGCCGCCGAGCCCGGCGCGGTCTTCACCGGCGGCTCCGACCTCGTCGTACCGAAGAACACGAACGACCGGCCCGGTGCCACAGCCGTCGTCGCGGCCCTGGCCGGCGCCACATGGCAGACCGAGCTGGCCCGGACGATGAGCTACGTGCCCAACAAGACCACCCTCGCCGGAGCGGTGGCGGGTGACGAGGGAGTCGCGGCCATGGCGGCGGGTGCCGCGCAGGGCCGGGCGACCCCTTCCTCGCCCCAGTGGGCCGCCGTCGAGGCCGACAACCCGATCAAGGCCTACATGACGAAGGTCCTCGCCGGATCCGACCCGACGACGGAGGCCCGGCGAGCCTCCGACCGCATCACACGGGCGCTGGCGGAAGAGGGCGAGTGACGGATTCCGCTCGCTGACGCCGTGCCACGGGCTGACGAGAGTTCCAGCCCCTTTGGTGGGGTGCCGCACCGCACGGGAACGCATGAGCATGTGCACGGCGTAACGTCATAAGTGTGGATTTCACCGCCGACAGTCTTCTGTCCTGTGCCGCGCGTGAGCTCAGCCTGAAGACGGCCGCGCTGACCCGGGAAGTGGAGGGGGCCCTGCGGCGTGACCTTCCCGAGCTGTGGGAAGACCCGGACGTCATGGCATCGCGGAACATCGCCGAGCACGTTGCCGCCGTTCTGTTCGGCCTTGAGCACGGCATCGATCCGGGCGAGATCGAACCGCCGGCCGCGGATATGGAGCGTGCGCGCCTGCTGGCTCGGCACGGGAAGCCCGTCAGCGTCATGCTGCGGGCCTTTCGCCTCGGGCAGGGAGTCATCGTCGACAGACTGCTCGAGGAGATGCCCCGGCTGACGAACGATCCCGAGCTGATCAGCGCGGCCGCGCGCAAGCTGATGGCGGGGGCGACCGACTACGTGGACCGCACGTCCGAGCGGGGCGCCCTGGCGTTCCAGGAGGAGAGGGAACGCCGGCTGCGGTGGCGGCTGTCGGTGGTGAACGAGGCGAGCATGCGCATCGGGACCACCCTGGACATCACCCGCACTGCCGACGAGCTGGCAGACCTCGCCATCGAGCACTTCGCCGACCTCGTCACCGTCGACCTGCTCGACTCCGCGCTCGAGGGTCGCGACACCCCGGCAAAGAGCCCGCTCGTGCTGCGCCGGACCGCGCAGCGGTCCGTGGCCGAGGGCTCCCCGGAACCGACGATTGCCCTGGAGCAGCTTCACACCTACCCGGTGGGCTCTCCACCGGACCGCGCTCTGACCACCGGGCGGCCCTCCCGACACCACTTCGACGCCTCCCACCTTCCGGACCGTTCGGCGGCGGCCGTTGATCCCGGCTTCGCCGTCGGTGCCCACCGAATTCACTCGAGGCTGGTGGTACCGCTGCGCGCGCGTGGCACCACCCTGGGTGTCGCCCAGTTCTTCCGATACCGCAGGCGCGAACTCTTCGACGACGCGGATCTGCTCTCTGTGCAGGACATCGCCGCCAGGGCGGCCGTGGCCGTCGACAACGCCCTCCGCTATACGCAAGTGCGTGCCACCGCACTCGCCCTGCAGCGCAGCCTGCTCCCACGGCGTATGCCGCGGCAGTCCGCCGTGGAGGTCGCCTTCCGTTATCTCCCGGCGGGCGCCGAGTTCGGCGTGGGCGGCGACTGGTACGACGTCATCCCGTTGTCCGGCGCCCGTGTCGCCCTGGTGGTGGGCGACGTGGTCGGCCGCGGCATCCACGCCGCTGCCACCATGGGCCGCCTGCGGACCGCGGTACGCACCCTGGCCGACATCGACCTGCCGCCCGACGAACTGCTCACGCATCTGGACGACGTTGTTATCCGTCTGTCCTCCGAGGCCACTGCCGACCAGGACGGGGAAGGCGAAGGGGACATCTGCGCCACCTGCCTGTACGCCGTCTACGACCCCGTCTCCCGCCGCTGCACCCTCGCCCGTGCCGGGCATGTATTGCCCGCCGTGGTGCCCCGGGACGGCGCCGTCGACATCCTCGACCTGCCGCCAGGCCCGCCACTGGGTCTGGGCGGCCTGCCCTTCGAGGCGGCGGAATTCGATGTGCCCGAAGGCAGCCTCCTCGCCCTCTACACCGACGGCCTGCTCGAAGCCGGCGACCACGACATCGAGGCGGGCCTCACCAGGCTGCGCCATGTCCTTGCCCAGCCCGTGGCCTCCCTGGAGGCCGCCTGCGACACCGTGCTCGACGCGTTGCTGCCGGCTCGACCGGAGGACGATGTCGCGCTGCTCCTGGCCCGCACCAGCGGACTCGGGGCCCGCCAGGTCGCCACCTGGGAGCTGGAAGCAGATCCCGCCGCCGTCTCCGGAGCCCGGTCGAGCGTTTCCCGGCAGCTGACCGCCTGGGGCCTGGAGAAGCTCGACTTCACCACCGAACTGGTGGTCAGCGAGCTGGTCACCAACGCCATCCGCTATGGCCGGCCGCCCATCAGGTTGCGCCTGATTCACGACCGCACCCTCATGTGCGAGGTCTCCGACGACAGCAGTACCACCCCGCACCTGCGCCGGGCCCGTGTCTTCGACGAGGGAGGACGCGGCCTGCTCCTGGTGGCCCAACTCGCCGAGCACTGGGGAACTCGCCACGCCCGCCACGGCAAGACGGTCTGGGCCGAGCTGGGCGACTCCGCCGGGTTGCCGGCACTGGCCTCCCTGTAGCTCCAGGTGGCCGCGGTCGAGGACCTCGTGTCGACAGCAGCCGCGCAAGCCGCGGTCGACCACTGAGCAGCCCACTCGCCCGGGACCGAGCCCGATCGTCGAGGCGTCGACCCGCAGCGAGCCTTCAGGGCGAACTCCGCGGCGTCGCGGATCGGTCCCCGACGGATGCGGCGGCGGGGCCGGATCAGGCGGAGCCAGAACCGGTGCCGGAACCGGTTCCGGCACCGGTGCCGGAATCGGAGACGAGTTCGGTGAGACGGTGCAAGAGCGTGACGAGCTGGACGCGCTCGGTCGGCGTGAACGCTTCGTAGGCGCGGGTCTGTCGCTCCCGCAACCGGGACCGGAGCAGGGCGAGCCGCTCGGCTCCCTCGTCGGTGAGGCTGACCAGGACTCGCCGTTCGTCCTCGGGGGACCGGCGGCGCACCACGATGCCCTTCGTCTCCAGCTGCTGCAGCATGCGGGTGGCGGTGGGGACGCTGACATCCGCGCTGCTCGCCAGTCGGCCCACCGGGATGTCCGTCTCCGCGGCCAGTGGTTCGAGAAGTGCGACCTGGGCCAGGGAGAGTCCGCCGAAGTGCTCGGCACCCGTCGAACGGGCCCGCCGCATGGCGACGAAGAGCGCGTCGGCCGCTTGCGCGATCTCCTCACCGTCGACGTCGCCGTCCTTCGTCATGTGCTCGACATTGCCGCTGTTGCCCATGGGTGGTAACTTACCAGAGCAATCATTAGCTCC
Source organism: Streptomyces albiflavescens (assembly GCF_014645835.1). Classification (GTDB taxonomy): domain Bacteria; phylum Actinomycetota; class Actinomycetes; order Streptomycetales; family Streptomycetaceae; genus Streptomyces; species Streptomyces albiflavescens. The sequence continues at coordinate 165,294 of NZ_BMMM01000003.1, read as the reverse complement.
CTAAATATTAGGAAGCGAGGGAACGTGCCCTCTCCGTACCGCGTCGATGTCCACCAGCACCTCATCCCGCCGGCCTACCGGGAAGTGATGGACCGTCATGGGGCGACGGCCGCCGGCTGGCCCACACCCGCCTGGGACGCCAGGAGCGCGATCGCGATGATGGATCGCCGGTCGATCGCCACCGGCATCCTCTCGATCAGTTCACCTGGCACCCACTTCGGCGACGACTCCGAGGCCCGCGCGGTCGCCCGTGGCGTCAACGAGTACAGCGCGGAGCTGGCCAAGGACCGGCCGGACCGCTTCGGGTTCTTCGCCGGCCTGCCGCTGCCGGACGTCGACGGCGCCCTCTCCGAGGCCGCCTACGCGCTGGACGAACTGCACGCCGACGGCGTGGTGTTGATGTCCAACGTCCGCGGCCGCTACCTCGGCGACAAGGAGTTCGAGCCGCTCTGGGCCGAGCTCGACGCCCGCGCCGCGGTGGTTTTCATCCATCCCGACGCGCCGCCGATGCCCATGCTGGAGGGCATGCCCAGCCCCCTGCTGGACTTCCCCTTCGACACCACCCGCACCGCGGTGCACATGACGCTCAACGGCGTGATGAGTCGTCACACCCGGATGAAGGTGATCCTCTCCCACGCCGGCGGATTCCTGCCCTACGCTGCCTGGCGATTCACGGGCGGCGCCCAATTCAACCCCGGCACCACGCCCATCGGCATCCTGACCGACCTGCAGCGCTTCTACTTCGACACCGCGCTGTCCTCCACGCCGTCCGCCCTGCCCTCCCTCCTCGCTTTCGCCGCCCCCGGGCACATCCTCTACGGCAGCGACTTCCCCTTCGCCCCGGAGGAGCACGGCGGTCTCCTCGACTCCATGCTGGACGGCTACGAGGGCTTCGAGCCCGGCCAACTCGACGCGATCAACCGCGGCAGCGCCGAGGTCCTCTTCCCCCGGCTCGCGGCAGCCTGATCGGACAACACCGCGGGCGGACAGCCGAGTTCCTCACGTGGTCACGTCAGTGCGTCGGACGTGCGCCGGTTGTCCCCGGACGGATCGGAAGGCGGGTCAGACGAACGTCACCGCCACCGGGCCCAGGGTGCTGAAGCGTGCCTCGATCTGCTGGCCGGCGCGGACGAAGGGGGCGGTGGTCAGGGCGCCGGGCAGGACGAGGTGTCCGGGATCGAGGGCGGTGTCGAAGTCGGCGAGGGTGTTGGCCAGCCAGGCGACGGCGGCGGCCGGATGTCCCAGTACTTCGTAGCCGCTGCCGGATGCGACCTGCTCACCGTCGACGAGCAGGTCGGCCGTGACGGAAGCGAGGCAGGGAGCGTGTTCCAGCGGCGTCCAGGGGCCGCAGACCAGGCCCCCGGAGCTGGCGTTGTCGGCGACCGTGTCGACCGGAGTGATCTTCCAGTCGCGGATGCGGCTGTCGACGATCTCCAGGGCAGGGGCGACGGCCTCGGTCGCCGCGAGGACGTCCTCGACGGTGATGCCCGGGCCGCGCAGGGGCCGGGCGAGGCGGAAGCAGATCTCGGGTTCGATGCGCGGGGCGCAGTAGTGGCCTGCGAAGACCGGGGTGCCGTCCCGGTGGACCATGTCGTCCAGCAGATGGCCGAAGTCGGGCTCCGTGACGCCGAGGAGCTGCCGCATCGCGGCCGAGGTGAGGCCGACCTTGTGGCCGACGACCGCAGCGCCGTCGGTCACACGGCGGGCGATGTTGTCCCGCTGAACGGCGTAGGCGTCAGCCAGGTCCAGGCCGGGCAACTGGGCCGACAGCGGCTCGATCGGTGCCACGTGGTGCTCGGCGCGGCGCAACAGCGCGGCGGCCTCCGCCCGTTGTCCGGCCGTCAGGGTCACTCCGGGCTCCGCGCCGCCATGCGGGTGGCCCCGTCGAAGACCATGCGTGCGTGCAGCTCGAACATGGCCACCAGGTCGACGGCGTCTCCGGAGATCTCGCGATGGATGAACAGGCCGTCGGCACCGGCCACGGTGTAGGTGGTGAGGGCTTGTACGGCGTCCTCGTCCAGGTCCGGGAAGAGGGTTTCGACCACTTCGGCGATCTTCTGGCGGGCGATGTCGCGGACCTGCAGGAACACCGTCCGGCCCCGGGGCTCGGCCGGCCGCCGCTCCAGGGCGAGCATGAGGCCGAGGCGCAGGAAGTCCGGTGCGTCGACCAGTGACTTGGCCACGTTCGCCGCCATGGTGCTGACCCGCTCCAGCGGTGTACCGGCCTCCTCGCCCGGCAGCTTCACGGCAGCGAGCCAGGATTCGAAGCTGCGCTCGATGACCGCGGCGATCAGGTCGTCCTTGTCCTTGAAGTGCCAGTAGATCGAGCTCGCGGGCAGTCCGCACTTGGCGCTGACCGCCGCGATGGACGTGCCCTCGTACCCGCGCTCGCCCGCGATCTCGACGGTGGCGTCGAGGATGCGCTGCCGCGACTCCACCCCGTTCGCACGCTTCTTGCGTGTCGTCTGCGGCCTGGTCATCGGATGTGCCCTTTCTCGCGTCGCCGGCACTTGACCCCTTCGTACACCGTCTTTAATGTAGCAGCCATTCCAATTGGAGTGAACGCTACAGCAAGAGCCGTAACGCAACAGGGACGACAGTGAGGTGGCCTGGTGGGCGAGATCAGCGCCAAGGGCAGAGCCGAGGACAGTGCGTATGACGTGGCGGTGATCGGCTACGGCCCCACAGGGGTCACTGCCGCGAACCTGCTGGGAGGGATGGGGCTCAAGGTCGTCGTGCTGGAGCGCGACGCCGAGGTCTTCTCGCGCGCGCGTGCCATCTCCACCGACGAGGAGGTCGTAAGGATCTGGCAGCGCATCGGCCTGGCGGACCGGCTGAAGCAGGACATGCTGGCCGAGCGGGCCCTCGACTTCGTCGACGCCCGTGGCCGCACCTTCCTCAGCGCTCACCCCACCCCGCGCGGTCACGGCCATCCGCCGCAGATGTTCATCTACCAGCCTGCCCTGGAGCAGGTCCTGCGCGACGGCGTCGATCGCCATCCGAACGTCGAGGTGCTCCTGCGCCATGAGTGCTTGCGCGTGGTTCAAGACGGCGAGGGCGTGGAACTGACGGTGCTCTCCACCGCCGACGACTCCGTACGACGCCTGCGCGCCTCGTACGTGATCGCGGCCGATGGCGGCTCCAGCCTCACCCGCGCCCAGCTGAACGTCGGCTACGAGGGCCGGACGTACGAGGACCGCTGGGTGGTCGTCGACACCGAGATGCTCAAGCCCTGGCCGGATCACGACCGGCTGCGCTTCCGCTGCGACCCGGCGCGGCCCGCGGTCGACTGTCCGACGCCGCTCGGCCACCACCGCTGGGAGTTCCCGGTCCTGCCCGGGGACGACGAGAAGCACCTGACCACCGATGACGCGATCTACGCGATGGTGTCCCGGTACGGGATCAGTCGGGACAGCATCAAAATCCTGCGGGCCACCGTGTACAGCCACCACGTCCGCTTCGCCGCCCGCTTCCGGGTGGGGCGGGTCTTCCTCGCGGGTGACGCCGCCCACGCCATGCCGCCGTGGATCGGACAGGGCATGGCCGCCGGGGTGCGTGATGTCGCCAACCTGTGCTGGAAGCTGGATGCGGTGCTGCGCGGCGAGCTGCCCGAGGCGGTGCTCGACAGCTACGAGGCCGAGCGCAAGCCGCATGTCAAGGAGGTGACCAGGCGGGCGGTGTTCGTCGGCCGGATCATCACCGAACGGCGCCGCTCGGTCACCGGCGTCCGTGACTCCGTGCTTCCCGTCCTGAGCCGGGTGCCGGGTTTCGCCAACTGGATGCAGGACGCGAACTGGATCCCCGTCGCCCACTACGCCGACGGCCTGCAGGCCGGCCCGCGCACCAGGGCCACCGGACACCAGATCCCCCAGCCCTGGGTGACGGGGCCCGACGGCGACCGCGTCCGCCTGGACGACGTACTGGGCGGCCGCTGGCTGCTCCTGCACAGTGGACTGCCCGTGCCCCAGCCCGAGTGGGACCGCTCCGGCGTCCCCTCGCTGACCATGACGCCTGCCGGATGCCGCCCGGCCGAGGGCACGGTCGTCGACCGTGACGGCGTGCTGCTGCCCTGGCTGGCCGAGCATCGCGTGACCACCCTCGCCGTGCGCCCCGACGCCTATGTCTACGCCGCGGCGCCCGCGGGTGCCCAACTCCCGGGACCACCGGCCGGGTTCGCGCCCACTTCGCGACCGGCCACCAACTCAGCTCAGTGAGGACGATCATGACCACGCAGACCGAACTGCCGTCGATGCAGGAGTCGCTGCTCGACGTGGACGGCAAGAAGATCTTCGTTGCCGAAACCGGCGACGGTCCGCCCGTTCTGCTCCTGCACGGGGGCGGCCCCGGTGCCTCCGGCGTCTCCAACTACGCCCGCAACATCGGCGAGTTGGCGAAGGAATACCGGGTCATCGTCCCCGACCTGCCCGGCTACGGCCGCAGCGCCAAGGGCATGGACGGCGCCGACCCCTTCGGCTACCTCGCCGACGGTATCCGTGGCCTGCTCGACCGACTGGGCCTGGACAAGGCCCACTTGGTCGGCAATTCCTACGGCGGTGCCTGCGCGCTGCGCCTCGCCCTGGACACCCCCGACCGGGTCGACCGCATGGTGCTGATGGGACCCGGCGGCATCGGTACCACCCGCGCCCTGCCCACACCGGGTCTCAACAGTCTGCTCAACTACTACTCCGGGGACGGACCTTCGCGGCTGAAGCTGGAGAAGTTCATCCGCAACTACCTCGTCTTCAACGCCGCGGACGTGCCGGACAGCGTCATCGACGCGCGCTACCGGGACAGCATCGACCCCGAGGTCGTCGCGGCTCCGCCGCTGCGCCGCCCGTCCGGCCGGGACGCCCTGCGCACCCTGTGGAAGATGGACTTCACCCGCGATGCGCGCCTGTCCCGGCTGCCCGTGCCGACGCTGGTGCTGTGGGGCGCGGCCGACAAGGTCAACCGGCCGTCCGGCGGGCGCATGCTGGCCGAGCGCATGCCCAACTGCGATCTGTACGAGGTCGCCAACACCGGCCACTGGGTGCAGTTCGAACGCGCCGAGCTGTTCAACCGGCTGTGTGCCGACTTCCTGGCGGGCCGTCGATGAACACCACTGCTTCCGTCTTCGGCTCGGTGCACCTCGGATACATCGTCATCGAGACCGATCGCTTCACCGACTGGCGACGTTTCGGCACCGACGCCATCGGCATGCACCACGACGACCTGTCCCGCGACCTGATGCGCTTCCGCCTCGACGACCAGGAATGCCGCTTCCTGATCCAGCGCGGCCCGGCCGAGGACGTCGTGGCCACCGGCTGGCACATCGACGACCACGCCGGCTTCGAACAGATCGAGGCCCGCATACGCGCCCACGGCGTCCCGGTCATCCACGGCAGCGCCGAGGAGGCCGCGCTGCGAGGCGTCGAGCGCCTCCTGCGCTTCCCCGGCCCCAAGGGCATCACCCAGGAGATCTACACCACCCCGGTGAAGTCGGCGGAGCCGCTCCGTATGCTCTCCTCCGGCTTCGTCACCGGCGACTCCGGCATGGGCCACATCGCGATCACCTCGACCAGACCCACCCAGCTCCGGGGCTACTTCAACACGGTCTTCGATGCCCGGCTGACGGACTACATCGACGAGACGATCAGCGGCGTCAAACTCAAGATCCGCTTCCTGCGCGTCAACGAACGCCACCACTCCATCGCGATCGCCGCCGTCCAGGGCCTGCGCATCGACCCCGTCCGCACCCGCGTCCAGCACCTCAACATCCAGGCAGCCACGCTCGACGACGTCGCCCAGAGCTACCAGCGGGTGCACGAACTCGGCTTCGACATGGCCCTCTCGGTCGGCCGGCACACCAACGACAAGGAGCTGTCCTACTACGCCCGCACCCCCTCGGGCTTCGAGTGGGAGGTGGGCTGGAACCCCATCGTCATCGACGAGACGACCTGGGAGCCCAGCACCCACCAGGGCATCAGCATCTGGGGCCACACCCCGGTCGGCCAGACCATCGTCGACAAACTCGACCAGTTCCGCTTCGGAGCCCGCTCCCTCGCCCGCCCGGAGAACACCGTCCCGGCCCTCAGCGGCGCCGGCATCTCCGACGACTGAGAGCATCCAGGGCCGGACCGGTCTCCTCCCGGTCCGGCCCGTTCCGTGCCTACCGGGCCCCATGCCGTCAGCCACAGCGCCCTGACTCTCGGACCGTTCACCGGCGGCGTCGCCACGAGCACCGCCTTCGCCCCCGTCGTGCACCAGCTCGGAGGCAGCGATGAGCCCCGGCCACGTCGGCCGGGGCTCACCGCTGTGGCGTACGGGATCAGGACGTGGACTCGGCGCGGGCGACCAGGTCCAGCGCGATGTCGGTGATCATGTCCTCCTGGCCGCCGACCATGCCCCGTCGGCCGACCTCGACGAGGATGCGGCGCGTGTCGAGACCGTAGCGGGCGGCAGCGGTCTCGGCGTGGCGCAGGAAGCTGGAGTACACGCCCGCGTAGCCCAGGCTGAGGGTCTCGCGGTCCACCCGTACCTCGCGGTCCTGCAGCGGTCGTACGAGGTCGTCGGCGGCGTCCATGAGCGGGAACAGGTCGCAGCCGTGCTCCCAGCCCATGAGATCGGCGACCGCGACGAACGCCTCCAGGGGGCAGTTGCCGGCCCCGGCGCCCTGCCCGGCCAGGGAGGCGTCGACCCGGGTGACGCCGTTCTCGACGGCGACGACGGTGTTGGCCACGCCCAGGGCGAGGTTGTGGTGGGCGTGGATGCCGAGTTCGGTGGACGGGTCGAGCACATCCCGGTAGGCGCGGACCCGGTCGCGTACGCCGTCCATGGTGAGGCGGCCGCCGGAGTCGGTGACGTAGACGCAGTGGGCGCCGTAGGACTCCATCAGCTTGGCCTGGCGGGCCAGTTCGGCGGGCTCGGCCATGTGGGACATCATCAGGAACCCGGCGACATCCATGCCCAACTCGCGGGCGGCGGCGATGTGCTGGGCGGAGATGTCGGCCTCGGTGCAGTGGGTGGCGACGCGTACCGAGCGGATGCCCAGGGTGTGGGCCTGTCTGAGGTCGTGCAGGGTGCCGATGCCGGGCAGCAGCAGCGTGGTGGGCACCGCGTGATGCGCGACGTCGGAGACGGCCTCGATCCATTCCCAGTCGGTGTGGGCGCCGACGCCGTAGTTGATGCTCGAGCCCGACAGGCCGTCACCATGGGCGATCTCGATGGCGGCCACACCGGCGGCGTCCAGGGCCGCGGCGATGGCGCGTGCCTGGTCGACGGTGTAGCGGTGCCGGACGGCGTGCATGCCGTCCCGCAGGGTCACGTCCTGGACGTACAAGGCGGTCACTTGGCCACCTCCGGGGTGCGATGGGTGGCCATGCGTTCCGCGGTGCGCAGCGCGGCCGAGGTCATGATGTCGAGGTTTCCGGCGTAGGCCGGGAGGTAGTGGGCGGCGCCCTCGACTTCCAGGAACACCGAGACTTTGAGGGCGTTGCCCGCACTCGGGGCGAGGGTGCGCAGCGGATCGTCCGCCGCGACGCTCTCGTACTGCACCTTCTGCTTGAGCCGGTAGCCGGGTACGTAGGCCTGGACGCGGCCGACCATCGCCTCGATGGACGCGGTGACGGCCTCGGTGGCGCAGCCGGAGACCAGGCAGTGCACGGTGTCCCGCATGATCAGCGGAGGTTCGGCCGGGTTGAGGACGATGATCGCCTTGCCGCGGGCGGCGCCGCCGACCTGCTCGATGGCGGAGGAGGTGGTCTCGGTGAACTCGTCGATGTTGGCGCGTGTGCCGGGCCCGGCGGAACGGGAGGCGATGGAGGCGACGATCTCGCCGTAGTGGACCGGGGTGACGGCGCTGACGGCGGCGACGATCGGGATGGTGGCCTGGCCGCCGCAGGTGACCATGTTGACGTTCGGGGCGTCGAGGTGGACGTCACCGTTGACCGGCGGCACCACGTACGGGCCGAGCGCGGCGGGGGTGAGGTCCACGAGGGTACGGCCCAGGGGTCGTAGTACCTCGTCGTGGTGGCGGTGGGCCCCGGCCGAGGTGGCGTCGAAGACGATCTCGACGTCGGCGAACTCGTCCAGGGCGACAAGCCCTTCGATGCCCTCGTGGGTGGTGGCCACCTTCAGGCGGCGGGCGCGGGCCAGGCCGTCGGACTCGGGGTCGATGCCGGCCATGGCGGCGATCTCGAGGCTCTCCGAGAGCCGCAGGACCTTGATCATGAGGTCGGTGCCGATGTTGCCCGAGCCGATGATGGCGACCTTCGTCGTGCCGCTCACTGGTCGTTCCCTTCCGTGGCGAACCCGACTCGCACGGAGCCCAGGCCCGAGACGTGGGCCTCGAACACGTCACCGGGGGCGGCGGGGGTCATCGGGCCCAGAGCGCCGGTCAGCACGAGGTCGCCCGCGCGCAGCGGGTCGCCCCGCTCGGCGAGGGCCGAAGCCAGCCAGACGGCCGCGTTGAGGGGGCCCCCGAGGCAGTCGGCGCCGGTGCCCTCGGAGACGGTCTCGCCGCCGCGGGTCATGGTCATCGTCACGGAGCGCAGGTCGATTCCGGTGAGGGGTACGGGTGTGCCGCCGAGGACGTACAGGCCGCAGGAAGCGTTGTCGGCGACGGTGTCGACGAGGGAGATGTCCCACCCCCGCACCCGGCTGTCGACGATCTCCAGGGCGGGCAGCGCGAAGTCGACCGCCCGCAGCACGTCGACGACCGTGCACTCACGGTGCGCCAGGTCGCGGCCGAGGACGAGCGCGACCTCGGCCTCCACCTTGGGCTGCAGCAGCCGCCCGGCGGGTACCTCGCCCCCGTCCGGCACGGCCATGTCCGCGAACAGCGCGCCGAAATCGGGCTGGTCCACCCCGAGCTGACGCTGCACGGCCGGGGAGGTCAGGCCGATCTTGCGGCCGACGATCCGGCGGCCGGCGTCCAGGCCGCGCCGGACGTTCAGCTGCTGCACGGCGTACGCGGTCTCCAGATCGCCGTTGCCGTCGAACAGGTCACGCACCGGCGGGCAGGCGGCCCCGGTGCGGGCGGCCTCCGCCAGCAGGTCGGCGGCCTTGACCACCGTCGGTGGAACGGCGTCCGGACGGATGCCGTCGAGCACGGTCGACACGGGTTACCTCCAGAAGGGGAGCGGTGCGGGGGTGGTACCCGTGAGCGGCCGGCGGTGCGTCTGGCGTCTCGCGGTACCCCCATCGGTATAGACAGCACCCCACCGATGGAACAAACTTTGTTCCGTGACACGGAACAGTATGGGCGGCAGCATGTTGGACAAAGCCGCGGTCATCCTCGAATGCTTCAGCCCAAGCGGGGGTCCGTACCGTCTGTCGGAACTTTCAGAGCGCGCCGGTCTGCCCAAGCCGACAGTGCACCGGCTGGCGGGGGACCTCGTCCGGCTGGGCTGGCTGGAGCGATCGGGTCCCCAGTACCGGCTCGGCGCGAAGCTGTTCGAGCTCGGCTCGCTGGTCCCGCACCGACTCGATCTGCGGGAGACGGCGCTGCCGTTCCTGCAGGACCTGTTCGAGGCCACCCGCGAGACCGTCCACCTCGGCGTCCGTGAGGGCATGGAGGTCGTCTACCTCGAACGCATCCACGGCCACGAGGCCCTGCGGCTTCCCTCCCGCATCGGTGGCAGCCTGCCGCTGACCTGCACCGGCGTGGGGAAGGCCCTGCTGGCCTTCTCCGGCCCGGAGTTGATGGAGGAGGTGCTGTCCCGGCCGCTGCCGAGCCTCACCCCGTACTCGATCACCGACCCGACCCGCTTGCGCATGGCCCTGGAGAAGATCCAGGTGTCGGGCCTCGCCTACGAGGAGCAGGAGGCCGCGCTCGATGTGAGCTGCATTGCGGCCCCCGTCTTCGCCGGCGGCACCACGGTGGCCGCCCTCTCGGTGGCCGTCCCGCGTTCACGTTTCAGCCCCGCCCAACTGGCCCCCGCTGTGCGAACCGCGGCACTGGGACTGTCCCGGGTGCTGCGGGGGAGCGGCTGACCGGGACACCGGGCCGATGCGGCTGACCGGGACACCGGGCCGATGCGGCACGACCGGAGGCCTTCGTGGGCGTGCTTACGGCACAGCGCTCGGGCACTTCCCCGTTCGGTGTGGAGACGAGGGCCCCGCGCCCACCGGGTCGGCAGGAGCGGGGGTCACGCCCCCGGGCGGGTCAGAGGGCTGCCGCGGCGCTGTGCAGGTTCTTGGCTGCCAGGGCCAGTCCGTCGGTCTGGGAGTAGGCCGCGTCTTCGTGTTCGATGTTCACGGCCATGTCGGGGTTGACCTCGGCGAGGGCGCCAAGGAACTCGGTCCAGAAGGGGACGTCGTTTCCGAGGCCGACGGCGACGAACTTCCAGGCCGGGTTCTCCGGCCAGGCGTTGCACCAGAAGTCGTAGCCGGTGGGCACCTTGCCGGGCGCGTCGGCGGGGACGCGGGTGAACGAGGTGTCCAGTACACCGCGGATGTCGGCGCCGGGGCAGAGTGTCGCGTCCTTGGCGGCGGCGTGGAAGACCAGTGGGCCGAGCCACTTGATGGAGGCGACGATGTCCATGCCCTGCCACATCAGGTGCGAGGGGTCCATCTCGGCGCCGATGTTCGTCGCGCCGACCTCGTCGACGAGCCGCTTCAGGGTGATCGGTGAGAAGACGAGGTTGTGCGGGTGCATCTCGATGGCGACCCGGACGTCGTTCTCCCGGGCGAGCGCGTCGATCTCCTTCCAGAACTCGACGGCCAGGCCCCACTGGTAGTCCAGGACGTCCATGTAGACGCCGTCCCACGGGTTGACCACCCAGGAGGGGTACTTGGCGTCGGGGTCGGAGCCAGGGGTGCCGGACATGGTCACGATGTGCTTCACGCCGAGCAGGCCGGCGAGGCGGATGGTGCGGCGCAGGTCGTCGGCGTGCTTCGGGCCGACCCCCGGGAGCGGGTTGAGCGGGTTGCCGTTGCAGTTGAGTCCGGTCAGTTCCATGCCGCGGTCGGCGAAGGCCGCCAGGTATTCCTCGCGCGCGGTGGCCGAGGACAGGAGGAGGTCGACCGGGCAGTGGGGGGAGGGGATGAAGCCGCCGGTGTTGACCTCCACGGAGGTCAGGCCGTTCTCCTTGAGGATGTCGAGGGCTTCGGCGAGGGGACGGTCGTGCAGACAGGCGGTGTAGGCGCCGAGCTTGAGGGCCATGTGGGTGCTCCTTCGATGCGGGTGGTCAGGCGGCGGGCGGAACCGTGACGGCGGCGCCGCCGTTGCGGGAGGACTCGACGACTGCCTGGATGATCTCCATGGTCCGCAGCGCGTCGGCGAAGGTGGCGCAGGCGGGCAGCGGCTCGGCGCCGCCCGCGACCTGGTCGAGGAAGGCACGGGCCTGGTAGGTGAACATCTCGGCGTTGCCGCCGCCGACGCCCGGGGCCTCCATCGGGTAGCCGCCCGCGAAATACGGCAGCTGCGGTCCGGCGATGATCTGACGGACGCCTCGCGTGCGGGCCTCGGGCTGCGCGTCGTCGAAGAGGTACTCGGCCGGCCGGTGCTGGTCGAACGCGGCCCGGCCGCCGAGGCCCAGGACGTCGAAGGACAGCCCGTTGGGCAGGCCGAAGGCGGTGCGGGACACCGAGAACGTGCCCACCAGGCCGGACTCGAAGCGGGCGGTGAAGGAGGCGGTGTCCTCGTTCTCCACCTCGCCCACCTCGTCAGAGACGGGCGCGGCGTTGTGCCCGACGACCGCGCCCAGCGGGAGGGGGCGCTTGGGGATCTGCGTCGACAGTGAGGCACCGGAGACGGCGGTGATGGGACCGGCGACGTACTCGGCGGCGTCGATCACATGGGCGCCGATGTCGCCGAGCGCACCGGAGCCGGGGCCGCCCTTGAACCGCCAGCTCAGCGGCCCGTTCGGGTCGGTCGCGTAGTCGCACCAGTACCGGCCGCTGAACAGCGTGAGATCTCCCACCTCGCCGCGGTGGACATGGTCGCGGATCGCGGCGATGGCGGGGGAGCGGCGGAACGTGTAGCCGACGGCCGTCACGACATCGGCGCCGCGCTCCAACTCGGCCATCGCGCGGGCGTCTTCGAGCGATCCGGCCAGCGGCTTCTCGCACAGCACGTGCTTGCCCACGGCGACCAGCGCCTCGGCGATCGGCCGGTGCAGATCGTTTCCGACGACGATGCTGACGGCGTCGATCGTCGGGTCCTCGGCGACGGCCTCCCAGCTGGGGAGCGCCTTCTCGTATCCGTAGCGGCGGGCGGCGTCCTCGCCGAGGGCGACGTTGGCATCGGCTATCGCGGCCAGGCGGACCGGCGGCAGGCCGGCCCCGAAGACCGTGTTGACGTTGCGATATCCGGCGGCGTGGCTGCGGCCGGCCATGCCGGCTCCGATCACCGCGACCGACAGGGGCTTGGCGGAGGTTGTCATGGGGTGCCTTTCAAAAGGACATGTGGGGGCGTCAGCTGGAGGTGGGGGAGTTGAAGCCGGCGGTCGTGTGGCGCATCGTCGGCGGCCGCGGCCTCAAGATCGACGGCCGCGAGAACGGCTTCCGCTTCGGGAGATCCCGGGGTGGCGAGGTCGGCATTAAAGCGCTTTAAATCCGGTGAGCGGAGAGCCCGTACCCCGCCCATGAGGGCCGGGGTTCGTCAGGACCCGTCGGCCAGGTAGTCGGCGATCTTCTCGCGCATGAACAGCGAGGACTCCTTGGCCCGTTCCTCCCAGGCGAACACGCAGGCGGTCAGGGTGCCGTCGAACCCGTTGGCGCGCAGTTCGCGGAAGAGCTCGTCGAAGTCGACCTCGCCCTGCCCGATGTCGAGATGCTGGTGGATGCGGGCGGGGGTGCCGGGCGGGTTGAGGATGTAGCGGTTGCCCGAGGACGCCGTGTGGTCGAAGGCGTCGGCCAGGTGGACGTGGGTGAGCAGGTCACCCGCGTACTTGATGATGCCGGGGGCGTCGTTGCCGATGTGGAAGGTGTGCGGGGCGCAGTAGAGGAAGCCGACATGGGAGTGGTTGATGCCCCGGATGAGGTTGACCGCGTCGTAACCGTTCTCGATGAAGTCGTCGGGGTGGGGTTCGAGGGCGAGGTGGATGCCCTCCCGCTCGAACACCGGCAGCAGCTCGTCCAGCGACGTCCAGAACTGGGCCTCGCTGCGGTCGGAATCCTCCGGCCTCCCGTTGAACTCCGAGATCATGCTGTCCACACCGAGGTCGGCGGCGATCTGGATCGAGCGCTTCCAGTACCGTACGGCGGCCTGCCTCGCGTCCTCGTCCGGACCGGACCAGCGGAACAGGGGCAGCAGCGAGGAGATGCCGACTCCGGCCGCGTCCAGGGCCTTGCGGAACTTCCGAACCGTCGCGTCGTCGACGCGCGGGTGCCGGAAGAACGGAATGAAGTCCTCCCGAGGGGACAGCTCGATCCACTCGTAGCCCAACTCTGCGACTACCGAGGGCAGTTCGAGCAACGGGACGCTGCGGATCATGTAGGGGTCGAGGGCGATCTTCACGAGAGGGTGCCTTCCGGTGCAGTGGCCGCCGCAGTGGCCGTGAGGTCTTCCTCTTCGGGGAGTTCTTCGACGTCGACGCCGCGGACTTGGGCCAACTCGTGCTTGGGGGCCGCGAGTACGGCACCGAGGAAGACACCGACCTCGGGTCGGGCCAACAGACGGAGAGCCAGGGAGCGTTGAGTGGTCCGGAGGTCGGCTTCCTTCGGGCCGGAGACCGGCGGTGTGGTCACCGTGGGCTCGGCCTGCCGCGTCATGCTCATCACCGCGTACCCTTCGCCGCGAACTTGGCGACGGTGTCGACGTTGGACTTGTCGACGAAGGCCGGGCCGGTCAGCACCGGCTGCTCACCACCGCCGCTGAAGTTGCCGTTGGTCTTGTACAGCCACAGCGAGTCGACGGCGAGGTAGCCCTGCAGATACGGCTGTTGGTCGACGGCGAACTGGATCGTGCCCTTCTCGATGCCGGAGACGAGGTCCTTGTTGAGGTCGAAGGTGGCGACCTTGGCCTTGCTGCCCCCCTCGGACACGGCCTGAGCGGCGGTCAGCGCAATGGGAGCGCCGAGGGTGACCACCTCGTCGATGGAGGAGTCCTGCTTGAGCTTGGCGGTGATCGTCGACTTCACGGACGGCATGTCGGTGCCGTTGACGTAGAGGATGTCCGTCTTGCCGCTGAAGGTCTTCTTCACTCCGGCGCAGCGCTCTTCGAGGTTGACGTCGCCCTGAGCCTGGATCACGCACAGGGCGTGCTGGGCGCCGGTGCCGTTGAGCTTGGTGCCGAGTGCCTGGCCTGAGACGGACTCGTCCTGGCCGAAGAACGACAACAGGCCCTGCCGCTTCCAGACGCCGAGCCCCGCGTTGAGACCGACGACCGGGATGCCGGCCTTCTCCGCCTTGGCGACCACGGACTTCAGGGCGTCCGGCTTGGCCAGGGTGACGGCGATGCCGTCGACCTTCTGGTCGATCGCGTTCTGCACCAGGTTGGCCTGGTCGCCGGCGCTCTCGTCGTTGGAGTAGATGAGCTTGACGTTGTCCTTGGCGGCCGCGGCCTCGGCGCCCTTGCGGATGGTGTCCCAGAAGGTGTCGCCGGAGGGGGCATGGGTGACCATCGCGATCGTCATGCGCGGGGTGTCGGCCTTGCCGGCCCCGACGTCACCGGCCTGCTCTTCGGCCTTCTTGCCACCGGCGCTGCTGGAACAGCCCGCCAGGGCCAGGGCGGCCGCGGCGGCCACGGCCACCACGGGGGCGATTCTGCGGGAGCGGGGAAGAGCTGTGGGGTTCATGCTGCGTGCACCTCACTGTGCAACTGGAAGGGGTGTGTGGATCGCCGGCCGCCGGGTGGGTGCGGGTGGACGCGACGGCCCGGGTCAGGGGCGCGCTCCGGGCGGAGCGCGCGGCCTCGCTGGTGTGGCCGGTCTCAGGGGCGGGGTGCCGCCTGGAGGCGGAGTCGGACAACGCGATCAGTGGGGATGGCTGCCGCGCTCTTGGGATGACTTCATTCGAACAACAGGACAATTTAAAGCGCTTTAAGTTCTGGTACTATCGGCCTTGCTTCGCGAGGGTGTCAAGGGTGTTGCGCAAGGAGATTTGCCGCGGGGAGGCACATGTGGACGACGTCGGTTCCGCGCGTCACCGGAACGGCACGCACAAACGTCCCAGGTTGGAGGACGTGGCCGCGCGGGTGGGGCTGTCCACGGCATCGGTGTCCCTGGTGCTGCGCGGGGTGTCAGGCCCGAGCGAACGGACCCGGCAGCGTGTCCTGAAGGCGGCCGCCGACCTCGGCTACCAGGTGGACCGCACGGCCAGCACGCTGGCCAGCAGGCGCAGCCGGCTGCTCGGTGTCATGGTCGACATCCACAGCCCCTTCCACGCCGAACTGGTCGAGCACCTGCACACCGCGGCCGAGGAGGTCGGCTACGACCTCGTCCTGAGCACCCTCACCCGCACTCGCGACGAGCACACCGCGGTGGAGACCCTGCTGGCCTTCCGCAGCGAGGCGCTGATCCTGCTCGGCCCGACCGCACCCGCGGACGCGCTCGCCGCCCTCGACAACAAGGCCCCCGTCATCGCCGTCGGTCGCCGGATCACGGACGCCCCCCTGGACGTCGTACGCACGGCGGACGACGACGGTGTGGGTCAGATCGTCGACCACCTGGTCGGACTCGGCCATCGCGAGATCGTCTACGTGGACGGCGGCAAGGGCGTCATCGCCACCGACCGACGCCGCGGCTATCGCACCGCCATGCGTCGCCACGGCCTGGACGACCACGTCCGGGTGCTCACCGGCGACCACACCGAAGCGGCCGGCGAACGTGCCGTCCGGCACATCCTCGGCGGTCCCCAACTGCCCACCGCGGTCGTCGCGTTCAACGACCAGTGCGCCATCGGCGTCCTGGCCGCCCTCGCCCGAGCCGGTGTCGCCGTCCCGGGCGAGGTGTCCGTGGCCGGCTATGACGACGACACGCTCTCCCGGCTGAGCTGCTTCAACCTGACCACCGTCAGTCAGAGCGCCAGGGAGCAGGCCCAGTACGCGGTGACCGCCGCCGTCGAGCGCCTCGACCAGGACCGCACCGAGCCCCGCGAAGTCGTCCTCAACCCGCGCCTCGTCCTGCGCGGCACCACGGCAGAACCTGCCTGACGCGTGCTGCGGAGTGCGGCCGCTTCCACGAGCGGTGTCGGCAGTACTGTTCGGTCGCCCTCGCCCTCGCGGACATCTGCGAACGGCGCGACACGGTCCTGCCGGCGGTGGTGATCGCCTTCTGCCGCCGAAGCCGACCTCGATCGCGCAACGGGCGCCGGCGGTAACCACCCGCCGACGCCCGTGGCCGACCGGGTTCACCACCCGGGCGGTCTCTCACGCTGCTGCCGAGAGATGATCACGGTGATCACAGGTTGCGGCATGTGACAACTGTCGGCGGTAGTCACATGCCGGATCGTCACGAACTACCGGCGGCCGTGCTCAGCGACAGTGCGAAGCGGCCTTCCTGATCCGTCCACCAATGGGTCAACTCGAAGCCCGCGGCGGCCAGTTCGCCGCGCACCCCGTTCTCGCGGAACTTCGCCGAGATCTCGGTGCGCAGTTCCTCGCCGTCCGCGAAGTCGACGGTGAGGTCGAGGGCGGGGATCTTCACGGTCTGCGCGGTGCGCGACCGCAGGCGCATCTCGATCCACTCCTGCTCGGCGTCCCAGAGGGCGACGTGGTCGAACGCGTCGGGGTCGAAGTCGGCGCCGAGCTCGCGGTCGACGACGGTCAGGACGTTCTTGTTGAACGCGGCGGTCACCCCGGCCGCGTCGTCGTACGCGGCGACGAGGACCGACTCGTCCTTGACCAGGTCCGTGCCCAGCAGCAGCGCGTCGCCGGGCGACAGCAGGGACCGTACGGACGCCAGGAACGTGGCGCGCTCGGCGGGCAGCAGATTGCCGATCGTGCCGCCGAGGAACGCCACAAGCCGCGGCCCTGGCGTGCCGGGAAGCGTGAGACCACCGGTGAAGTCGGCGATCAGCGCGTGCACGCTGAGGTCCGGATGCTCGCCGATCAGCGCTTGCCCGGCCTGAGTGAGGGCGCTCTCGCTGACGTCAACGGGTACGTAGGTGTGCAGCTCGGGCAGCGCTTTGAGCAGATAGCGCGTCTTCTCGGACGAGCCGGAGCCCAGTTCGACGAGGGTGCGCGCGCCGCTCGCCCGGGCGATCTCGTCGGCGCGGGCGATCAGGATCTCGCGCTCGGCGCGTGTGGGGTAGTACTCGGGCAGTTCGGTGATTTTCTCGAAGAGCTCGCTGCCGTACGCGTCGTAGAACCACTTCGGTGGAAGCGTCTTCGGTGTGCGGGTGAGGCCGTGCAGGACGTCCGCGCGCAGCGCGGCGTCCGTGGCGTCCTCGGGCAGGGTGCGGGTGAGAAGGAACGGACTCACGTACGGGGCTCCTTCGGTGATGGGGGTCCCCCCGGTCGAGCGGAGCCGAGAGTGGGGGAGGATGCCATGTCGTCGGTCATGTCCTTGAGCGGGGTGAGCAGCACTTCGGTGCGGCTCGCCATGAGGAGTGCGCGGTCGGGGACCTCCTGCCAGTGCGGATCGTCGTCGTAGGGCTCGGAGGCCACGACGGTGCGGCGGCCGGGTCGGGTGAGATACCAGAGGGTGTCGCCCCAGGCGGTCGCGGTGATCGTGTCGCCGTTGGTGAGCAGCAGGTTGAGCCGGGACCCGGGGGCCGCCTCGGCGACCTCCAGGACCGTGTCGGCCAGCGCCTGGCTCTCGTCGTCGCCGGCGCGCAGCCGGTGCAGGACCAGCGCCCACACGAGCGCCGAGTCACAGCGGGCCTCCAGCGACAGCAACTCCGCCGCGGGCAGGGTCGCGGCGAGCGGTGCGAGGGAGCCGGGCCACCCGGCCACGGCGCCGTTGTGGCTGAACAGCCAGGGGCCCGCGGCGAACGGCGCCGCCGCGGCCTCCCCGTCCGCGCCCGCCACGGTCGCGTCCCGCACCGCCGCGAGCAGCGCGGAAGCCTTGACGACACGCGCCAGGTCGGCGAAGGACTGGTCGCCCCAGATGGGCCCGGTACGGCGGTACCGGGCGGGCGCGGGGTCGCCCTCGGCGTACCAACCCACCCCGAAACCATCGGCGTTGACGGTCCCGTGCTGCTGCCGCCGGGGTGCCCACGACTGCCGGAACAGGCTGTGCGGCGGTTCCACGAGGAGCGCGCCGAGCGGCTCCTCGGGTCCCAGGAAAGCCAGATGACGGCACATCAGGAACCCCCGGACCCGGCGTCCCGGGCCGTACGGAAGCCGGAGAAGATCTGCCGCCGGATCGGATAGTCCCAGTTGCGGAACGTGCCGCGGCAGGCCACCGGGTCCACCGCGAACGAGCCGCCGCGCAGCACCTTGTACTCCGGCCCGAAGAAGACCTCCGAGTACTCCCGGTAGGGGAAGGCCACGAAGCCCGGGTAGGGCGTCAGATCGCTCGACGTCCATTCCCACACGTCGCCGATCAACTGGCGTACGCCCAGGGGCGATGCCCCCGCCGGATAGCTGCCGGCCGGGGCCGGGCGCAGATGGCGCTGGCCGAGGTTGGCGTGCTCGGGAGTGGGGTCGGCGTCGCCCCAGGGATAGCGGGTGGAACGGTCGGACGCCGGGTCGTGCCGGGCCGCCTTCTCCCACTCGGCCTCGGTGGGCAGCCGCCGCCCCGCCCAGCGCGCGTACGCGTCCGCCTCGTACCAGCACACGTGCAGCACCGGCTCGTCGGGCGGGACGACCTCGGTGACACCGAAGCGCCGTCGCAGCCACTGCCCGCCCTCGCGGCGCCAGAACAGCGGAGCCTCGATGTCGTGGGCGCGAATGTGGTCCCAGCCCTCCGGAGTCCACCAGCGCCTGTCGCCGTAGCCGCCGTCCTCGATGAAGGCCTGGTACGCGGCGTTCGTGACCGGCGTGGTGTCGATGAAGAACGACGGGACCGTACGACGGTGCGCGGGCCTTTCGTTGTCCAGTGCCCATGGCTCGGTGGACGTGCCCATGATGAACGGGCCGCCGGGCACCAGGACTTCGGCGGGTCCGGTGAACAGGGGCGCCGGCGCGGGATCCGGTGCCGTCAGGGCGGCCGGTCCCTTGCGGAGCTGATGAGTGATCAGCATCGTCTCGTCGTGCTGCTGCTCGTGCTGCGCGATCATCCCGAAGGCGAAGCCCGCCTCGGTCAGCCGCGTGCCCTGGAACGCGGTGCTCTCCAGGACGTCCAGCGCCCGGCCGCGCACCTCGGCCGCGTACAGGCGGGCCTCGGCGGGCGGCAGCAGCGGCAGTGAGGGCCGCTCGGCGCGCGAATGTTCGAACGCGTCGTACAGTCCGTCGATCTCGGGACGCATCGCCTCACGCCCCGCGACCGCGCGCAGCAGCCACAGCTCCTCCTGGTTGCCGATGTGCGCGAGGTCCCAGACCAGCGGGGACATCAACGGCGAGTGCTGTGCGGTCAGCTCGGGCTCTTCCACACAGGACGTGAGGAGCGCGGTGCGGTCGCGTGCCGTGGTGAGCGCGTCCAGCGCGCGCTCCCTGAGCGACTCCGGGTCCGTGAGTGATTCGGGGAGGGTTTCGGGGGCGGTCATGTGCGGATGTCCTTCCCGTGGAACTGACCGTGGAACTGACCGTGCGACTGGCCGTTGGATCGACCGTGCAGTTGGCCCAGCAGATCGTCGGCGGGACAACGGCCCCGGGCCACATAGCGGTCGGTGAACTCCGCCACGGCGTCGAGGACTTCGGTGGTGGCACCGAGCCGGGGCAGAGCCTCGGCCGCGGCCGCGAAAAGGGTGACGGCCGCTTCGTGAAGCTCCTGATCGGCCAGGCCGTTCCGCGCCGCCTCCCGCCACAGCGGGTTGCACGGGGCCGGCTGGGAGTCCGCCCGCTCGGCGAGGGGCTTGACGGTCCGGTAGGCGGTCTCGGCGGCCTCCGCGTCGTCGAAGAGAGCCGCGGTGACGGCGAGCGGCACGATCCACCCGTCGTCGCCCGGCTGCGCGTCGATCATGCGGAGTTCGAGATGGCCGCGCGGACGCACCGGCGGGAACAGGGTCGTCAGGTGATAGTCGAGGTCCGCCCGGTCCGGTGGTGCGTCGGACCGGGTCCACTCCCGGAAAGTCAGGCCCTCCGGCACGTCCCAGGGGCCGTCCGGCGCCCGAAGGCACATCACCGGAGCGTCCAGCACACGCCGGGCCCAGGCCGCGCGTGGGTCGCCGACCAAGGGAGGCGCGCTGGACCGCCCGGGGTCCATCGCCGCCCACAGCGACTGCCGCGTGGAGCGCCAGCCGGTGTGCCGTCCCCGGGCGAGGGGAGAGTGCGCGAACGCGGCCACCAGGACCGCACCCAGTTGGTGCGCGAGCCACCAGCGGCGCCCGTGCCCGAGCGGGCCGGGCTCCTCGTATCCGGCGTCCAGGCACACCTGGACGGAGGCCGAGCTGCACATCATGGCGCGGCCCTCGGGTCCCGCCCGGTCGAGGTACCGCTCCATGGCGTCGTAGCGCGGCTCATGGAGGAACCGGCTCGGGGGGTTCCAGGGATCGTGGCCGTAACCACTGAGGCCGAGGCCCGCCTCACGCAGCGTCGCGCGTACGGCGTCGAGGTCGGCCGAGACGGACCCGATGCACTCCATCAGGGAGGCGGCGGGAGCGGAACTGAGCTCCAGCTGGCCGCCGGGTTCGACGGTCAGCGCCGAACGCAGAGGCAGGGTCCGCAGTGCGGCGTATGCCGCTTCGAGTTGTGCGGGTGGTACCGGGAGCTGCGGCAGCCGCAGCTGGTGGACGAGCCATTCCACTTCGACACCGAGGTAGCGAGGTGGACCGGTCTTGAAGCAGATGCCACGGACCAGCGCCTCCACCTCGGCCTCGGTGACAGCGGAGCGGCGCTCCGTACAGTCACTCACCGAATCGGACAAGTCGGGATCCTCCTGAGATTCCACCATGTCGCCGGCCCGGCGTCTTGTGGGCCGAACCGGCAATCGTCCGTCCCACCCAAGACCCTCGCGGCGGTTCGCACAAGGGTGCAGATCGTCGTTGTCGGGACCGGGAAACACTGTTTGCGGCGCCGCGAAACTCTGTTGCGCCGGAAGACCAGCATCGCTCACGATGCGTTCATGGGCACGGCGGGGGAGATCGCACAGGGCGCGCTCATGGCGTGTACGGGGGTCGCGCCATGAGCGCGCGCCTGCGCGCGATCGCGCAGCAGACGCAGGAAATCGTCACGGCGGGGGCGTACCGCGCGTCCGACGGTCGTGAGGTGCCGATCGCCGCGGCGATCGAGGCCGCCCGGGCCGGGACGCGGATGCACGGGCCGGAGCCGGTGGAGACACCGCCGGCCATTGCGGTCGACACCGTGTTCGAGGTGACCGGCGAGAGCAGCCTGGAGGCCGTTCGAAGGCTCACGGGGGAGAGCGGCCCCGTCGCCGTTCTGAACTTCTCCTCGGCGCGCAATCCCGGCGGCGGCTATCTGAACGGCGCGCAGGCCCAGGAAGAGGCCCTGTGCCGGGCCTCCGCGCTGTACACCTGTCTCCTGCGGGCCCGGGAGTTCTACGACCATCACCGCGCCCACCGCGACCCGTTCTACACGGACCGTGTCATCCACTCACCCGCCGTGCCCGTCTTCCGCGACGACCGCGGCCGGCTCCTCGACGAGCCGTACGCGGTCGGATTCCTGACCGCCGCGGCACCGAACGCGGGCGTGGTCCTGCGCGCCGCCCCGGAGCGCGCGCCCGAGCTGCCGGGGGCCCTCGCGAGACGTGCGGAGCGGGTCCTGGAGACCGCCGCGGCCCACGGCTACCGGCGGCTGGTGCTCGGTGCGTGGGGTTGCGGGGTGTTCCGGAACGATCCGGCGCAGGTCGCCGAGGCGTTCAAGGACCTGCTGGTCAAGGGCCGCTTCGAGGGCCGCTTCGACCACGTCGTGTTCGGCATTCTGGACCGTACGGCGGGGCAGTCGACGCGCGGCGCCTTCGATCAAGCGTTCGCATCTGTGGTGCGGGCCCGCTGAAGTGCCCCTTCAGGGGCCCTGACCGAGCGACCAGGGGCGGTGACTGAGCGCCCCGGATCTCGGTCGCAGCGGGGGCTGCTAGTGACGTGAGTCAGAGGTTCGTCGTTGGTTGGGCGTGAATCGTCGTGGACCGAAGATCCCGCCGTTGTCGGTAACGGATGCCCAGCGCGCTGTGCTTGAGGGGTGGGTACGTCGCCGCTCGACAGCACAGGCTCTGGCCCTGCGTTCCCGCATTGTGCTGGAGTGCGCCCAGGGACACTCGATCATGGAGGTGTCACGGCGGCTGAGCGTCGCTCCGGACACGGTCCGAACCTGGCGCAGACGCTTCCTCGACCGTGGCCTGGACGGCCTGTCCGACGAGCCCAGGTCGGGTGTCCCCAGGAAGATCACCGATGCCGACGTGGAACGGGTCATCGTCAAGACACTCGAGGAGAAACCGGCGAACGCCACTCACTGGTCGACCCGTTCCATGGCAGCCGCGACCGGTATGTCCCAGTCGGCGGTGTCCAGGATCTGGCGTGCCTTCGCCCTGGCCCCGCACCGCAGCGAGACGTTCAAACTGTCCACGGACCCGTTGTTCATCGACAAGGTCCGTGATGTCGTCGGCCTCTACCTCGACCCGCCGGAGAAAGCACTGGTCCTCTGCGTGGATGAGAAATCCCAGATCCAGGCCCTGGACCGTTCGCAGCCGGTGCTGCCGATGATGCCCGGGGTCCCCGAACGCCGCAGCCACGACTACGTCCGCGCCGGCACCACCACCCTCTTCGCGGCCCTGGAGGTGGCCACCGGCAAGGTGATCGGCTCGATCCATCGCCGGCACCGGGCCGCCGAGTTCAAGAAGTTCCTCGCCAAACTCGACAAGGAAGTCCCGACAAGCCTCGACATCCATCTGATCCTGGACAACTACGCCACCCACAAGACACCTGCCATCAAGAAGTGGCTCCTGGCACACCCCCGCTTCCACCTGCACTTCACACCCACGGGCTCATCCTGGTTGAACCTGGTGGAGCGATGGTTCGGCGAGCTGACCTCGAAGAAACTCCGCCGCGGTGTCCACCGCTCCGTCCAGGCTCTCGAGCGCGACATCCGAGCCTGGCTCGCCGACTGGAACGAACACCCCAGACCCTTCATCTGGACCAAGACAGCCGACGAGATCCTCGACAAAGTCGCCGCCTACTGCCACAGAATCTCCGACTCACGTCACTAGCTTGCGGCCGTGGATCTCTTCTCACGTTCTTGGACAGCGTTGCGCGCAGCCGTAGCAGAACTCCCGGACGAGGACTTCGCGCGGCCGTCCGGCTGCACCGGCTGGCTCGTGCGGGACCTGGTGTGCCACCTGATCATCGACGCTCAGGACGTCCTCATCACCCTCGTCACCCCCGCCGAATCGGAACCGACCCGGGACGCGGTGACCTACTGGGAAGTCGCCGAAACGCCCCCGACCGGCGACGACCCGCTCGACGCGCTGACTGTCCGTCTGGCCGCCGCGTACGAAGAGCCATGGCTGCTCAAGTTCCATCTCGACGACGTCGGTTCGGCCGCCGGCCGCGCCGCCGAACTCGCGGATCCCGCCGTCCGGGTCGGCACCCGCGACGAGGTGCTCACCGCGGGCGACTACCTCTGCGCGTACGTCCTGGAATGGACGCTGCACCACCTCGACCTGATCGCGTACCTCCCGGACGCGGCGGAACCGCCGGCCGAGGGGCTCGCCCGGTCACGCGAGTTGCTGGAGAAGATCGCCGGTGCGGCGTTTCCCCCGTCGTTCTCCGACAAGGACGCGCTACTGATCGGCACCGGGCGGCGTGCCCCGGCCGTGGCGGAGAAGGCCGAACTGGGTGAGGTGGCCGCGAAACTCCCGCTCGTCCTCGGCTGATCGGTCCGGCGGATGATCGTCCGGCCGAACGGGACAGCATGGGGGGCGGAGAAGGAGACGGTAAGAGGCCAAGATCCGGGGCACACGGCGACCGCGCTCTGAACTACGAAGCTCAGCGAGGTGTCGGGCTACAGCGCAGCCGCCCACGGTGGCAACTGCCTTTCCGCCGGAACGGATCCTCAGCCCTTGACGGCGGAGCTGGCGACACCTTGGACGAACCAGCGTTGGAAGAAGGCGAAGACGATCAGTACGGGCAGGACGAGCAGGACGCCGAAGGCGAGGGTCTGACCCCAGTCCGGGGGCAGCTGGGCCTGGAAGACGCTCATCTCCAGCGGCAGCGGGCGTACCGAGGGGTCGGAGACCATCAGGACCGGCCAGAGGAAGGAGCCCCACTGGGTGAGGAAGGTCAGGATCGCCACGGAGGCGAAGGCCGGCTTCGACATCGGGACGACGATCGCGAAGAAGGTGCGCCAGGGACCTGCGCCGTCGATGCGGGCGGCTTCCTCGATGCTCGGCGGGATCGAGCGGAAGAACGTGTGGAACTGGTAGACCGAGAAGGCGTTGGCGATGAACGGGAGCGCCAGGACGTAGAGCGTGTTGCGCTGGTCGTTGAACATGTAGAACAGCGGAACGGCCACCGACTCGAACGGGACCAGCATCAGCAGCAGGACGAGGGTGAAGACCGCGTTCCGGCCACGCCACTTCAGCCGTGACAACCCGTACGCCGCCATCGAGTTGACGAACAGGCCGCCGGTGACGACGACGAACGCGAGCAGCACTGAGATGCCCATGAAGCGCCAGAAGTAGCCGGTGCTGTCGGAGTTGAGGCTGTCGAGGACGGCGGTGTAGTTGTCGAAGGACAGGTGGGTGGGGAGGAAGCCGGACAGGCCGTTGAGTACGTCGTCGGACGGCTTGAGGCTGCCGATCAACAGGTAGAGGACGGGCAGCGCGAAGATGAACGCCAGGACGGAGAGGACGGCGTAGTCGAGGAAGCGGCGCAGGGGTGTGCGGGTGAGGCCCGTGTTGGTGCTCATGGTCAGTCCTCGTTGTCGGGCCGGACGACGCGGCGCTGGATGAGGGTCAGGGCGACGACGATCAGGAAGAAGACGACGGTGATCGCGGATGCCTGGCCGACGTTGTTCTGGTCGAAGGCGGTGGTGACGGCCTGGTACATCACGGTGCGGGTGGCGTCCTCGTTGAGGCCGCCGCCGCGGATGAGGACGTAGACCTGGTCGAAGACGCGGAAGGAGAGCACCGAGGTGAGCATGGCGACGAAGACGAGAGTGCCGCGGATGCCGGGCAGGGTGACATGGCGGAACTGCTGCCGACGGGAGGCCCGGTCGAGTTCGGCGGCTTCGTAGAGCTCGCCCGGGATCTGCTGGAGGCCGGCGAGGAGGATGACCATCTGGAAGCCGACGCCCTGCCAGATGGACAGCACGATGATCGAGGCCATCGCGGTGGCGGAGTCGCCGAGCCAGTCGAAGGCGCCCCAGTTGCCGAAACTCACCGCGTGCAGCGCGGAGTTGAGCATGCCCTGGTCGCTGCGGGCGAGGATGAGCCGCCAGATCACGGCGACCAGCGCCATCGGGAAGACGACCGGCATGAAGAAGAGGGACCTGAACAGACCGATCGCCTTCAGCTTGCGGTTGAGCAGGATCGCCAGCCCGAGTGCCAGAGCCGTCTGGACGGGGACGACGACCACGGCGAAGGTCAGGTTGTTGAGCAGGGCCCGCAGGAACGGGCCGGACAGGTCGGGGTCGGTGAACAGCCGCCGGTACTGCTCCAGGCCGAAGAAGGACGGTGCGAGCGGGGAGCCGAGGCGGACGTTGTAGAAGGAGAGGACGACGGCATAGCCGAACGGGATGCCGACGAAGGCGATGAGTCCTGCGACGGCGGGCGTGGACATGAGCAGTCCGTGCAACCGGTCGCGGTTCTTGCGCACGGAGCGCGCCGGACGCGCGGGCTTGACGGCGGTCACGGGTGGGGACTTCTCCCGAGCGTGGGGCGCGGCGTGCGCCGGTTCGACGGATGTCACGGATGGGTCCTGTTCCCGGCGGGGGCGGGCGCGGCACAAACGGGCCCGCCCCCGGCCGATGGTCCTACGGGATCTTGTAGCCGGCGTTGTCGGAGAAGTCCTGGTCGATGGCGCGAGCGGCCTTGGACAGGGCGCTCTTCGGGTCGGCGCCGCCGTAGATCGAGTTCAGGGCCTCACCGAACTTCGTGGTGATGGTGGGGTATCCGGCGGTCACCGGGCGGGTGACGGCGACACAGGACTTGGTGATGTCGCTGTCGCCGCAGGGCTTGGCGAGCTGGTCGGCGAAGAGCTGGAGCGGGCCGCCCTGCTTGTACAGAGAGCTCGCGGCGAGCGCCGACTTGGTCGCGGGCGGGGCGCCGTTGGCCGTCGTCATCGCGGAGACATTGGTGTCGTTGAGCAGGTAGTCCATGAACGCGCCGGCGGCCTTGGCGTTCTTGCTGTCGGCGCCGATGCCCCATGCCCACGAGCCCTGGCCCGTCTTGGGACCGTTACCGAAGTCGGGCAGCGGCAGCACGACGAGGTCGTCACCGAGGGCCTTGCTGTAGGTGGGGTACATCCAGTGGCCGACCCAACTCAGGGCGACGCGGCCCTTGGTGAAGGCGTTGCCGTCGGTGTTGGGGTCGACGTACGTCTTCCAGGACTGGAAGGTCTTCAGCGCCGACACGGCTTTCGGCGAGTCGAGGGCGCCTTCCGCCTTGCCGTCCTTGAGCAGCGAGCCGCCGGCCGACGAGACGATCGGGGCGAAGCCGTAGGTGCCCCACTCGGTGGTGAGTCCGTTGTTCTCCTGGATGTCGAGGGTCTTGCCGTCGGAGTCCTTGGCCTTCAGCGCCTTGAGCGCGGCGGTGAACTCGTCCGCCGTCCAGGCGTCGTCCACGCTCGTCGGGTACTTCACCCCGGCCGCGTCCAGCAGCTTCTTGTTGCCGTAGATCCCCAGGCCGGAGTCGTACATGCCCAGGCCGTAGTGCTTGCCGCCGATCTCGCCCTGCGTCTTGCCGGCGTCGGTGGCGTTGGCCATCGTCTTGGAGGAGACGTAGTCGTCTATGGGGGCGAGCTTCTTGTTGTAGACGAAGTTCGCCATGGTCGGGCCGTCGAACTCCAGCACGTCCGGCAGTTTGGACGCGTCGGTGGTGGTGATCGTCTTGGTGTAGTCGTTGCCGGGCAGCAGCTTCAGCTCGACCTCGATCTTGCTCTGCGAGGAGTTGAAGGACTTCACCGCGGCCTGCAGCGCGGCGTCCTCGCTCTTCTGGCCCTGGTGGGCCCAGACGCTGATGGTGCCCTTGCCGCTGCCTGCCTCCGCGGAGGCGTCGGTGCCGCTGCCCCCGCCGCAGGCGGCCAGTGCCGCCAGGGGCAGGGCTAGAGCCAGGCCCGTACAGGCTGTGCGGCGGTACTTTCTGCTGGTCGAGCTCATGTGTGTGCCTCCGTGCTGTGGCGAGGGTTCGTGGTGCGGGCGTGTTTCGAGGCGTGGGGGTGTGGGCCTCAAGGGGGGTGGGTCTACTGCGGCCCGCGCGGACGGGGCGGGGCGGTGGTCTCACGCAGGACGAGCCGGATGGGCATCTGCACATGCCCCGGTGGTTCGGCGTCGGGTTCGTCGAGCTGGCGCAGCAGCAGCCGGGCGGCCTCGGCGCCCTGCTCGGCGACCGGCTGGGCGACGGTGGTCAGTCCGACCACGTCGGCGAGTTCGTGGTCGTCGAAGCCGACGACGGACACGTCGTCCGGCGCCTTGAGTCGGTGGCGGCGCAGGGCACGCAAGGCACCCATCGCCATCTCGTCGGACTGCGCGAACACGGCGGTCGGCGGGCGGGAGGCGGCCAGCAGTTCGGTCATGGCCCGCTCGCCGCCCTCGACGGTGTAGTCGCCGTCCGCCTCCAGGGCCGGGTCGTGCTCTATCCCGGCGTCGGCCAGGACATCCAGGTAGGCGTTGCGGCGCTCGATGGGGGTGGTCCAGTGCAGCGGCCCGCTGGCCCCGCTGATCATTCCGATGCGGCGGTGGCCGAGGTTGACCAGATGCCGTACGGCGCTTTCGGTGCCGGCCCGGTCGTCGATGCCGACGACGGTGAAGCCGGGCCGGATGCCACCGACGGTGGTGGCCAGCGGCACCCCCAGTGAGCGCAGTGCGGCCGACTCCTCTTCGTCAGGGATGAGGAGCGTCAGCACCGCGTCCACTCGCTTGCGGACCGGCAGCTTGGTGAAGAAACGCTTGCGTGTCTCCGGCGAGCCCAGGTTGTACAGCAGCACGTCGTATCCGGCGGCGCTGAACACCTTCTCGGCGGAGTCCAGCACGGTGCCGAAGAACCAGCGGCCGACATACGGGACCAGGACGCCGATGGTGTAGGTCCGGCCGCTCGCCAGGCTGGAGGCGGAGCGGGAGGCGGTGTAGCCGAGCTGGGCGGCGACTGCCGCGATCTGGTCCCGCACCTCGTCGGAGACGCCCGGTCGGCCGCGCAGCGCGCGGGACACGGTGGACGCGGAGACGCCGGCGGCGCGGGCGACGTCGTTGATGCTGGCCGTCACGGCTCAGTTCCTCCCGTTGATTTCACGTCGGTGTGATCTGTGGGTGACGTGACCGTAAACCCGACCACCTTGTTGCGCAAGCGTTTGCGTTCATATTTACTTGGGCCGATTCCAAAGAGAGTCCGTTTTGATCGATGGTCAGCGCACGCGTTTGGGCGCTGTGAGCCGACAGGAACTGTGCATGCGATACGCCCCGCCCGGCCTCTGCGTGAACGACTTCGCCCTGCTGCGGGACGAGGACGGCACCTACGTGGTGCTGCACCTGCAGGGGCCCTGGACGGCCGAGTTCGACCATCTGCGGATGGAGACCTCCTATGGCCGGGCCACCTCCACCGACCTGGTCGGCTGGCAGCCGCAGGGCACCGCCTTCGGGGTCGGCCTGCCCGGCAGCTTCGACCAGCAGGCGGTGTGGACCATGCACCCCGTCCGGCACGGCGACGGCATGGCGATGTTCTACACCGGGGTGAGCGGGCTGACGCCGGGCGGCCGGCCGCTCCAGTCCGTCGGCCTCGCGTACTCCGACCGCACCGACGGCACCGGCTGGCGCCGCCACGGCACCGCGCCGGTGGTCGAGGCGGACCCGCGCTGGTACCGCACCGGGGAGCAGATGGCCTGGCGCGATCCCTTCGTCGTACGCGACGACGAGACGGACGGCTGGGTGATGGTCGTCTGCGCGAGCGACGCCTCCCTCCCGGTCGAGGTCAGCGGCTGCGTCGCCTGGGCCACCTCCGACGACCTGGAGCACTGGACCGTCCACCCGCCGCTCATCTCACCCGGCGACGTCGACGAGTTGGAGTGCCCGGTCCTGGAACGCCTCGACGACGGAAGCTGGCTGCTGCTCGGCTCCATCGGCGCGACCCGTGGCTTCGAGACGTGGACCGCCCCGAGTCTGCGGGGCCCCTGGACCCGGCGCGGCCCTCTCGGACCGACCGGCTCCTACGCCCCTCGCGTCCTGGCCGCGCCCGACGGTTCCCGAGTCGTCCTGCACACCACCCCCCGCCAGGTCGGCCTCACCGACACCGGTGACCGCTGCCGGGGCATGCTCGCCCAGCCCAAGTCCCTTGTCGTACAGGAGGGTTCAGCGCCCCGCCTCGAATGGTGGCCCGGTTTGGACGCCTGGCTCGGCGAGGAGACCGATCAGCCCGCCCTGCACGCCGTCGGCGACATCGACATCACCGGGCCCGTCGACATCACCCTGCGCACCGACACCCTCGGCAGCGGCCGATCCGTCCTTGCCGTGGCCTGCGACGGCAAGAACCTCTGGATCACCGGCCCCGGTGGCACCCGCATCGGCGAGACCGTCCTGGCCGAGCCCGCCGCCACCCTGCGTATCCTCACCGTCGGCGAATACGTCGAGGTCTACGCCGACAACGTCTTCGCCCTCACGACCCTGTGCTACTCCGGGCATCCCGCCCCGTGGACAGCCGTCACCGAAGAACACAGCCGTACGATCCCGGTACGCCCGATCCGGCTGCCCGACCCCCACCGTGACGACGCCTCGGCCGTCTGGCCCGGACCCCAGCTCCGGCATCGTCGAAGGCCACGTCAACAGAACTGAAACGATCAAGCGTCAGATGTGCGGCCGCGCCTCGTTCACCCTGCTCAGAGCCCGCGTACTCCTCCAGTCGTAGATGTCACGGACACGCGGCCCCGACCAACTGCCGATCAGCCACCGGGTCGCGGGGCTGTGACATATGCGGCTCGGCCACGTGGGCGCGACCAGCCGCAACGGAACCGCGGTGTCTTCACGGCCCCGGAAACGCGGAGTTCACCGCCACCCGTACCGCTCCCGCAACCGGTGCACGACCGAATTGAACCGCATCCGATCCAGCGCACACGCCTCCCGCCGCATCCCCTCCTCATGCAGCCGCAGCACGCGATCCACATCCACCCACGAGTCCCGCCCGGACCGGTCCCACGGACCAGAACCGATCGGCACCCACTCCCGGTCGCCGTCGTGCCGCTTGCTGGAGAGCTGCACCGCGAGGAAGGTACCGGCGGCCTCTCGGGCGACGACGAGCACCGGACGGTCCTTGCCCCGCCCGTCATTCTCTTCGAAGGGCACCCACGTCCAGACGATCTCACCGGGGTCGGGGTCGCCGTCATGCGCGGGGGAGTACTCCGTCCGAACCCGGCCCACCTCGCGGGGCTCGGCCTCGGTGGTCGCGGTGGGCCCGTAGCGGCCGGGCACGTCTTCGTCGGTAAAGGCAGTCACGGGGGCCACGTTAGAGCCTGCGCCCCACGGCTCGCCGAGCAGGGCCGTAGAGACGTGACGTCGGGCGTACGGAGATCAACTCCCGTACGCCCGAAGCCTCACGCCTCAGCCATTCATCCCTGGTCCTCCTCCACCGGCACCTTCTCCGCACGCGGCGGTACGAACCCGTTGAGCCCGGCCACCGCGCCGCTGCCCGCCGCCCCGTTCTGGTTCATCGACGCGAGCAACTGGCGTGCCAGGCCCAGGCCCGTGCCGCCCATGGTGAGCGCCTTGGCGAACATGTCCGACATGCCGTCGGCGCCGTTGAGCAGCACCATGTGCTCGACGTTGCCGAACGCGCTCGCGCCCGCCTGGACGATCTCCGGCCAGTTCTCGGCGAGTTGCTGGGCGACGACGGCCTCCTGGTTCTCGGCGAGGGCAGCGGCCCGCGCCTTGATGGCCTCCGCCTCCGCGAGACCCTGCGCCCGGGTCGCCTCCGCTGCCGCGAGACCCTTGGCCTGGGCCGCGGCGGCCTCGGCCTCACCCGTCGCCTTGGTCGCCGTCGCGGCGGCCGCACCCCGGGCCTTGGTCGCCTCCGCCTCGGCGTTGGCGGCTGTCGTGACCCGGGTCGCCTCGGCCGCGGCCGCGAGTTCGGTCTCCCTGGCGTTGGCCTGCGCGGCAGAGATACGCGCGTCGCGCTCGGCCTCGGCACGGGCGCGGATCTCGTACGCCTTGGCGTCCGCGGGTTTGCGCACGTCTGCCTGGAGCTGCTGCTCGCGGCGGTGCGCCTCGAGTTCGGCGACGCGCGTCTCCTGGACCACGACGTCCTGCTGGGCGGCCGCGAAGGCGAGCGGTCCGGCCTGCTGGGCCTTGGCGGCCGCCTTGTCCCGCTCGGCCTGGTAACCGGCCTGCAGGATCTCGCTGTCCCGGGTCGCCTCCGACATCCGTGCCGCGGCCTGCTGCTCGGCCTCGGTGGCGAGACGATTCGCCTCGGCCTGTGCGATGCGCGCGTCCCGCTGGACGGCGGCGGCGTGCGGCATGGCGAGGTTCTTGATGTACCCGGTCGGGTCCTCGATCTCGTGGATCTGCAGCGAGTCGACGATCAGACCGAGCTTCTCCATCTCCGTACCGCACGCGGCCCGGGTCTGGCCGGTCAGCTTCTCCCGGTCGCGGATCATGTCCTCGACGGTCAACCCGCCGACGATGGACCGCAGATGACCGGCGAACACGTTGTGCACCCGCTCCGACATCATCTTCTGCTGGTCGAGGAAGCGGCGGCCCGCGTTGGCGATCGACACGAAGTCGTCGCCGACCTTGAAGATGACCACGCCCCGCACCTTCAGCGGAATGCCCTGGGTGGTCACGCAGTCCACGTGCAGCTCGGTCTCGTTGAGGTCGAGCGAGATCTTGCGCACCGCCTGGACGCCCGGCAGCACCAGCGTGCCGCGCCCCGTCACGATGCGGAATCCCATGCCTTCTTCAAGGCCTTCGGTCCGATGCTTCGAACCGGAGATGATGAGTGCTTCGTTGGGCTCCGCGACGCGCCACATGAGCTTGAAGACCACAACGATGAAGATCACTGCGAGGACAACCGCCCCCGCCACGACGCCGACAACCATCGGCATACGCCCCCTTTGCATGGTGCCCTATCGGCACCGAACGAACGGGAGTGTGCTCCTGCGCAAGGCCGGGATCCAGACGCTGACGAATCCTTGTTGCAATCTTGACGCAGACGGCTCTCACCTGGGGCGGGACCCGCACAGACGAGCTGTCAACTGTCGTACGCCGCAGAGACGTAGACGGTCCTCGGGGGCAGATACTCCACCACCATCACGACCGTCCCCCGCTCGATGCGCTCCTTCGGCGACGCGGGATACGCGAGGAAGTGCTCGGCGCCGCCGCGCACCCGGACGATCACCTCGCCGACGAGCCCGGGTCCGACCGTGCCGGTCACCCGCCCCATCAACCCGACCATCGACGCATCGTCCATGGTCACAGACTATCGACCGGCAGCGGAGTGAGTCTGTGCCCGCGTCGGGATTGACGGTGCGTCAGCCCGTCGACCGTCGACTCCGGTCCTCATCAGGGCAGGTGTCGGATGTCGTGCGGGTGGCTGTCCGCGCGCAGGCGCGCGGCGTCGTGGCCGGGTGGGGCGCCGAACAGACGGCGGTACTCGCGGTTGAACTGTGAGGGGCTGTCGTAGCCGACGAGATGTCCGACGCCGGCGACACGGTCGCCGCCATCGCCGACGAGCTCGGCACCACGTCCGCGGCGGTGTCGCTGGCTTGGCTGCGCGCCCGCGAAGGCACCGTCGTGCCCATCGTCGGCGCCCGGCGAGTGGAACACCTTGTCGACAACGTCGCCGGCCTGGAGGTGACTCTGACGCTCGAGCACCTCCACACGCTGGACGAGGTCTCGGCCCCGACCTTGAACTACCCGGCACCGATGCATGGCGAACTGCGGGCGATGCTGCAGTTCGCGGGCACCACCGTCGACGGCGAGAGGTCGACCGTGTATCCACCCCTGCTGCAGAGCGCCGTCCGCTACTGAGGGCGCGGACAGGACTCACGCTGTCACCCGCCGCAGGGCTGGAACTCGCTCATGCCGCAGGAGAGTTCGCCGACTCCTCGTGCGGCGGCCACAGTTCGTGCCAGCGCCGGTCCGCCTCCAACTGGGCGGCCAGCGACACCAGAAGCGGCTCGCTGTCGGCCGGCCCGAGCAACTGGGCACCGACAGGCAGGCCGTCGCCGACGAAGCCCGCAGGGACGTTCACACCGGGCCACCCCAGGATGTTCCACGGCCAGGCGTACGGGCAGGCGGCGATCATGGCCCGGTCGGTGCCGAGGCCGCCAAGGTTCACCATCGAGCCGATCCGCGGCGGGGGAGCGGCGGTCGTCGGCGCCAGCAGCACGTCGTACGTGTCGAAGAGCGCGCCGATCCGGCGGTGCAGCGTGGCCTCGGCCCGGCGGGCCGCCCGCAGGGGCGCACCGCCGAGCAGCCGGCCGAGGCGGGCGGCGTCGCGGGTGCGCCGGTCGAGGAGATCCGGGAACGGCACGTCGCGCACCCGCTCGGCGAGGCCGACGGTCGCGCGCGGGATGAAGGTGAGCCCGATCTGCCCGTACCGCGGTTCGGCCTCCTCCACCTCGTGCCCGAGCGCCGCGAGCCGCTCCGCGAGCGAGAGCACCTTCGCCCGTACGAGTGGGTCGAGCCGGGCGGGCAGCGCGGTGAACGGCGGTTTCAGCGACAGCGCGATCCGCAGCCGGCCCGGGTCGCGGCCCACCGCGTCGGACACGCGCAGCGCGGCCGGGCGGTGCAGATCGCCGTCGTGGTTGCCGCTCGCCGTGTCCAGCAGCAGGGCCGCGTCGGCGACCGTGCGGGCGAGCGTTCCATTGACGGTGATGCCCTGGAAGGACTCCGGGCGCGGCCAGGTCGAGATCCGGCCGCGCTGGGGTTTGATCCCGATCAAATGAGTCCAGGAGGCCGGAATGCGCACCGAGCCCGCGCCGTCCGAGCCCAGCGCCGCCGGGACGAGCCCTGCCGCGACCGCCGCGGCGGAGCCCCCGGACGAGCCGCCCGGGGTGTGGCCGTGGTGCCAGGGATTGCGGGTGGCGCCGAAGGCGGGCCCCTCGGTGAAGGGCCACTGGCCGAGTTCGCAGGTGTTGGTCTTGCCCACCACGATGGCTCCGGCGGCCCTCAGTCGGCGTACGGCCTCACCGTCCTCGGACTGGGGCGGGAAGTCGCCCGGGCAGCCGAACGCGGTCGGCTCGCCCGCCACGTCCATGTCGTCCTTCACCGCCACCGGCACGCCGAGCAGCGGCCGCCGCACCCCCGCCGCCAGCTCCTTGTCGGCCGCGTCGGCCTCGGCGAGCGCGGCCTCGGCGCGCACCAGCCGGAAGGCGTTCAGGCTCGGCTGGGTCGCCTCGATCCGGGCCAGTGCCCGCTCGACCACCTCGCGCGAGGTCACCTCACCGTCGGCGAGGGAGCGGGCACATTCGGTCAGACCTGTGGCACGGTCGTGAGCCATCCGGGACACCTCCGAAGCATGTCGTCTACCGAACGGTAACCTGCAGATGGCGCCTCGGATACGGGAAGCGGAAGTTCCTTTGTGGAAGCGGGAGTTCCGCCGTTCCGGAGTCCCGAAGCCCCCCGGCACAAAGCGGCGCGCCGTGCTTCTGCAAGGATGCGACACGTCATGGTGCAGATACCGAAGCAGTCCGCCCCGACGTCGCCCGCACAACGACCCGTGCCGACCAGTGCCGATGTGGCGCGCCTCGCGGGCGTCTCGCGCGCGACCGTCTCGTACGTCCTGAACAACACCAGCGCCGTCCGGATCAGCGAACCCACCCGCCGCCGCGTCCACGAGGCCGCCAAGGAGCTCGGGTACGTCCCCCATGCCGCGGCCCGCAGCCTGCGCGCCGGGCACAGCCGCATGGTCCTGATGCCGGCGCCGTCCGTGCCCGTGGGCCCTCTCTACAGCCAGTTCTTCAACGAGCTCCAGTGGGCCCTCAGCCGCCTCGACTACACCGTCGTGCAGTACGGCAGCGTCGGCCTGCACGGCGACGAGGCGGCCAGCGTCTGGGCGGAGCTGCGTCCGGTCGCCGTCCTGGTCCCCGGCAGCGGGCTCGGCCCGCAGGGCGTGGCCGTCCTCAAGCGCTCCGGTGCCCGGGCCGTCGTCACGCTGGGCCCCGAGCGTGTCGAGGGCGCGCACGCGCTGCTCATGGACCACGACCGGGTCGGCCACTGCGCGGGCGCCCATCTCGTGGCCCGCGGCCGCCGCCGCATCGGTGTCGTGGTGCCCGAGGAGACGGGCCTGGAGATCTTCTCCAAGCCCCGCCTCGAAGGCGTACGCCGCGCCCTGCACGGCACGGACGCGTCGGCGACCGTGCTGCCGCTGGCCTACGAGGAGGAGGCCGCCGCACGTCTCGCGGCCCGCTGGCGCTCCCTCGACCTCGACGCCGTGTTCGCGTACAACGACGAGTACGCGATGCTGCTGATGCGCGCCCTGCTGGACGAGGGCATCGGCATCCCGGACGACACGGCCGTCATCGGTGCGGACGACCTGATGCTCGGCCGGCTGCTGCGGCCCCGCCTGAGCACCGTCCACATCGAACTGCCGTCCGGACGCGACCTCGCCGAACTGGTCGACCGCGCGGTGCGGGAACCCGGCGCCGCGCCCGAGACGCACGAGGTGCTGGGCGCGCGGGTCGTGCATCGCGACTCGAGCTGAGAGAGGCTGTACCTGGTCCCCGGCCGGATCGGAGACGGGAGGCGCGTCATGCGGACTACGGTCGGCATCATCGGCGGCGGCCCGGCCGGGCTGCTGCTGGCCCGGCTGCTGCACCGGACGGGAATCGACTGCGTCGTCCTGGAGAGCAGGGCCCGGGCCTACGTCGAGCAGCGCCAGCGCGCCGGAATGCTGGAGCAGGGCACGGTGGACGCCCTGCGCGAGTGCGGCGCCGCGGATCGTCTGGACGCCGAGGGCCTGATCCACCACGGCATCGAGCTGCGCTTCGAGCGCGAGCGCCACCGCATCGACTTCCCGGTGCTCACCGGCGGCCGCACCGTCACGATCTACGCCCAGACGGAGATCGTGAAGGACCTGATCGCCCTCCAGCTCGCCGAAGGGCCGCCGCTGTTGTTCGAGGCCGAGGCGCTCGCCGTCGAGAAGCCCGAGAGCCAGGCACCGGTCGTGCGATT
Source organism: Streptomyces albiflavescens (assembly GCF_014645835.1). Taxonomy (GTDB): domain Bacteria; phylum Actinomycetota; class Actinomycetes; order Streptomycetales; family Streptomycetaceae; genus Streptomyces; species Streptomyces albiflavescens. The sequence goes on along the minus strand of NZ_BMMM01000003.1, from coordinate 129,065 downwards.
CGTGCACGAGGGCCGCGAGCAGATGCTGAGCTGCGACTACGTGGTGGGCTGCGACGGCTCCCACGGCATCGCACAGGGCGCCTTCCCGGCCGAGGTGAGCTGCGTCTACGCGCATGACTACCCCTACTCCTGGCTCGGGATCCTGGCCGATGTGCCGCCCTCCTGCGAGGAGTTGATCTACGCCCGTGGCCCGGGCGGTTTCGCGCTGCACAGCATGCGCTCGCCCTCGGTGTCCCGGCTCTACCTGCAGGTCCCCAACGGCACCGACGTCAAGGACTGGCCCGACGACCGCATCTGGGACGAACTCTCCGCGCGCTTCGCGATCGACGGCGACTGGCGGCTGGAGCGCGGCCCGATCACCTCCAAGTCCGTGACCCCGATGCGCAGTTGCGTCCACGAACCGATGTGCCACGGCCGGCTCTTCCTGGCCGGGGACGCCGCGCACATAGTGCCGCCGACGGGCGCCAAGGGCCTCAACCTGGCCGTGTCCGACGTACGGGTCCTGGCCCGCTGCTTCGCCGAGTTCCACCGCACGGGATCGACGCAGCTCCTCGACCACTACTCGGAGTTGTGCCTGGAGCGGGTATGGCAGGCCACGCGTTTCTCGTACGACATGACTAGGATGTTGCACACTCAACCAAATGGGGATGTCTTCGACCGCCGGATGCAGCTCGCACGGCTGCGTCGGATCACGGCATCCCGTCACGCGGCAGCCGAACTCGCCGCGAACTACACGGGACTTCCGCTCGCGTTATGAACTCGATGAGTGTGTGAGCTCGCCGAGGCTCGTGACTGTGCCGAATCCCGCTGGTGATCAGTGATCGATCGGAGAGCCGTCATGCCGCTGCTCGACCCCAGGACCTGGCAGTCCCCCACCCTCTCGGGCGGTGAGTACGCCGTCACCGAGCCCGCCACCGGCGAGTCGCTCGGTGCCGTCACGCTCGCCGCCGCCGAGGACATCGCGACGGCCGCGCGGGACGCCCGCGCCGCCCAGGCGGAGTGGGCCGGGGCCCCGCACTTCGTCCGCGCCGCCGTGCTGCGCAAGGCGGGGGACCTCTTCGCCGCGCACGCCGACGAACTGCGCGACTGGATCGTGCGCGAGTCCGGCTCCATCCCGGGCAAGGCCGACTTCGAACTGCACGTCGCCGCCCAGGAGTGCTACGAGGCGGCCGCGCTCGTCTCGCGTCCGACGGGCCAGATCCTGCCGTCCGAGGCGCCGCGCCTGTCGTACACGCGGCGCGTCCCGGTGGGCGTGGTGGGCGTGATCGCCCCCTTCAACGCCCCGCTGATCCTCTCGATCCGCTCGGTGGCCCCGGCCCTGGCGCTCGGCAACGGCGTCGTGCTGAAGCCGGACCCGCGCACCGCGGTGTGCGGCGGACTCGCGCTCGCCGCCGTCTTCGCCGAGGCGGGCCTTCCGGAGGGGCTGCTGCACGTCCTGCCCGGCGGCCCCGAGGCCGGCCAGGCACTGGTCGCCGACCCGCTGGTGCCGGTGATCTCCTTCACCGGATCGACTGCCGCCGGACGTGCGGTCGGTGAGGCGGCGGGCCGTCATCTCAAGCGCGCACACCTGGAGTTGGGCGGAAACTCCGCGCTGATCGTCCTGGAGGACGCCGACCTCGACGCGGTGATCTCCACGGCGGCCTGGGGCTCCTTCTTCCACCAGGGGCAGATCTGTATGACGACGGGGCGCCACCTGGTGCACGCCTCCCTCTACGAGGAGTACGTCGAGCGGCTCGCCGCCAAGGCCGACTCACTCGCCGTCGGAGACCCGTATCGCGAGCAGGTGCACCTCGGGCCGATCATCGACAGCGCCCAACTCGCCAAGATCCAGGGGCTGGTGGAGTCCAGCACGGCAGGTGGCGCCAAGCTGGCCGCGGGCGGCACGCACGAGAAGCTGTTCTACCGCCCGACGGTCATCGCGGGAGTCGACGACACGACTCCCGCGTACGCGGAGGAGGTCTTCGGGCCGGTCGCGCCGGTCCGTTCGTTCAGCACCCTCGACGAGGCCGCGGCGCTCGCCTCGGCGGGTCCGTACGGCCTCTCGCTGGGCATCGTGACCCGGGACACCGCCCGCGGCCTCGACCTCGCCGAGCGCATCCCCACCGGTATCGCGCACATCAACGACCAGACCGTCAACGACGAGGCCGTCGCGCCCTTCGGCGGGATCGCCGCCTCCGGCACCGGCGCCCGCTTCGGCGGTGAGGCCAACCTGGAGGCCTTCACCGACGTGCGCTGGACGACGGTGCGCGGGGATGTGGCGGCGTACCCGTTCTGATCCGCGTAGCGGGTCCTACTCGCCCGTCGGCTGAGCCTGCTGCTCCGCGATGGACTTGCGGACCTCGTCCATGTCCAGCTTCCGGGCCTGTCCGATGACGTCCTCCAGGGCGGCCTCGGGCAGCGCTCCGGGCTGGGCGAAGATGGCGACCTGGTCGCGGACGATCATCAGCGTCGGGATCGACTGGATGTCGAAGGCCGCGGCCAGTTCCGGCTGAGCCTCCGTGTCGACCTTGGCGAACACCAGGTCGGGGTTGGCCTCCGCCGCCTTCTCGTAGACGGGGGCGAACTGTCGGCACGGCCCGCACCAGGACGCCCAGAAGTCGATCAGGACAAACTCGTTGTCCGTGACCGTCTGGTCGAAGTTCTCCTTGGTGAGCTCCACGGTGCTGCTCATGTGTTGTTCCCTCTTCCTCGCGTCCGGGTCATGCCGGTTTGCACAACGTCACCCACCGGGGGCGTATTCCGCGCACGTACCCGTGTGGCCACGGCGCACACCAGCAACCAGACTGACCCCATGACGGAAACGGAATCCATCGCGTACGACGTCGTGGTGCTCGGTGCCGGGCCCGTGGGGGAGAACGTGGCCGACCGCGCCCGCGCGGCCGGCCTCTCCACCGCGGTCGTGGAGAGCGAGTTGGTCGGCGGCGAGTGCTCGTACTGGGCCTGTATGCCCAGCAAAGCCCTGCTGCGCCCGGTCATCGCCCGCGCCGACGCCCGCCGCGTGCCCGGCCTCAGCCAAGCCGTGCAGGGCCCCCTCGACGTCCCCGCGGTCCTCGCCCACCGCGACTACTACACCTCCCAGTGGAAGGACGACGGCCAGGTCGACTGGCTGAACGGCATCGGAGCCGTCCTGTACCGCGGACACGGACGGCTGGCCGGACCCCGCGCGGTGAGCGTCGAAGGAGCGGACGGCGAACAGCACCGGCTGACCGCCCGGCACGCCGTCGCCGTGTGCACCGGCACCCGCGCCCAGCTCCCCGATCTGCCCGGGCTCGCTCAGATCAAGCCCTGGACCAGCCGCGAGGCCACGAGCGCGCATGCCGCGCCCGGCCGGTTGATCGTGGTGGGCGGTGGTGTGGTCGCCACCGAGATGGCCACGGCCTGGCAGGCCTTCGGCTCCCAGGTCACCGTCCTCGTCCGCGGCAAGGGGCTGCTGCCGCGCATGGAACCCTTCGCCGGGGAACTGGTCGCCGAAGCCCTGAAGGAGGCGGGCGCGGAGGTGCGCACCGGTACCTCGGTGGCCTCGGTGACCCGCGAGGGCTCGACCGTGGTGGTCCTGACGAACACCGGCGACCGTATCGAGGCCGACGAGATCCTTTTCGCCACTGGCCGAGTGCCGCACACCGACGACATCGGTCTCGACACGATCGGCCTGGAGCCGGGGTCGTGGCTCGACGTCGACGACAGCCTCAGGGTCGTCGGCAGCGAGTGGCTGTACGCGGTCGGCGACGTGAACCACCGCGCGCTCCTCACCCACCAGGGCAAGTACCAGGCCCGGATCGCGGGCGCCGCCATCGCCGCCCGCGCCGCGGGAGTACCCCTCCTGGAGACCGATCGCTGGGGCGCGCACGCCGCGACCGCCGACCACGCGGCCGTCCCGCAGGTCGTCTTCACCGACCCGGAGGCCGCGGCCGTGGGCCTCTCGCTCGCCGAGGCGGAACAGGCCGGCCACCGCGTCCGGGCCGTGGACGTGGACATGTCCTCGGTGGCGGGCGCGGGCCTGTACGCGCACGGGTACCGCGGCAAGGCCCGCATGGTCGTCGACAGCGACCGCGAGATCATTCTCGGCCTCACCCTCGTCGGCCCCGGCGTGGGCGAGCTGATCCACTCGGCGTCCGTCGCGGTCGCGGGCGAGGTGCCGGTCAACCGCCTGTGGCACGCCGTCCCGTCCTATCCGACGGTGAGCGAGGTGTGGCTGCGGCTGCTGGAGGCGTACCGGGACGCATAGACCGGGCCGGGACAGGGTGCCGCCGGTCCCGGCGGCACCCTCGGCGTCAGGCCAGTGACACCAGCTGCAGATACTCCTCGCTCCACAGATCCTCGTCGGCGTCCGGCAGGAGCAGCACCCGGTCCGGACGCAGGGCCTCGATGGCGCCTTCGTCGTGGGTGACCATGACGATCGCGCCCGGATAGACGCCCACCGCGGCCAGCACCTCGGCCCGGGAGACCGGGTCGAGGTTGTTGGTGGGCTCGTCCAGGAGCAGCACGTTCGCGCCCGAGTGCACCAGGCCCGCCAGTGCGAGGCGAGTTTTCTCACCTCCGGACAGGACGCCGACGCGCTTGTCGGCGTCGTCGCCCGTGAACAGGAACGAGCCGAGCACCCGCCGCACCTCGCCGTCGGTGAGATGCGGCGCCGTGGCGGACAGATGGCCGCGGACCGTGTCGGCGGGGTCCAGCGTGTCGTGCTCCTGCGCGAAGTAGCCGAGGCGCAGCCCATGACCGTGCACCACACGCCCGCTGTCCGGGGTGGTGTCGTGTCCGGCCAGGAGCCGCAGCAGCGTGGTCTTGCCCGAGCCGTTGAGGCCGAGGATCACCAGCCGGCTGCCCCGGTCGACGGCGAGATCGACTCCGCTCAGGACGCGGAGATCCCCGTACGACTTGGTCAGGCCGACCGCACCGAGCGGCATCCGTCCGCAGGGGGCGGGCTCGGGCAGCCGGATCCTGGCCACCTTCTCCGTCTGCCGGACCGGCTCGAGCTCGGCGAGCATGCGATCGGCACGGCGCGCCATGTTCTTGGCCGCCACGGCCGTCGACACATACGCGCGCATCTTGTCCGCCTGGGCGTGCAGCGCCGCCGCCTTGCGCTCGGCATTGGCCCGCTCCCGGGAGCGGCGGCGCTCGTCGGCGTCCCGCTGAGCGAGGTAGGCGTGCCAATCCGTGTTGTGGACGTCGAGCGTGGCGCGGTGCGGGTCCAGGTGGAAGACACGGTTGACCACATCGGCCAGCAGCGAGGTGTCGTGACTGATGAGCACGAGACCCTCCTGATGGTTCGTCAAGAAGCCGCGCAGCCAGGCGATCGAGTCGGCGTCGAGATGGTTCGTCGGCTCGTCCAGCAGCAGGGTGCCGTGGTCCGCGAACAGGATGCGGGCCAGCTCGACACGGCGGCGCTGACCGCCGGACAGGGCGCCGACCGGCTGGTCCATGACTCGCGTGGGCAGCCCCAGGCCCGCGGCGACCCGGGCCGCCTCGGCCTCGGCCGCGTACCCGCCACGGGCCTGGAACTCGGCCTCGGCGCGCACATAGGCGTTCATCGCCCGCTCGGATCCGTCGGCCATGGCGGCCTCGGTGGCACGCAGCGCGCGTACGGCCTCGTCCAGGCCACGCGCCGACAGGATCCGGTCGCTGACCGTGACCGTCGGGTCGGCGGCGCGGGGGTCCTGGGGCAGGTAACCGAGCGCTCCTGTACGGGAGATGGAACCGGCGGCGGGCCGCGACTGCCCTGCAAGAGTGTTCAGGAGGGTGGTCTTGCCCGCGCCGTTGCGGCCGACCAGGCCGATGCGGTCGCCGGGGGAGACGTGGAAGGAGATGTCGGACAGCAGCAGACGGGCGCCCACGCGCACGTCGACACCGCGAACGGTGATCATGGAAATACGCTCCGGGGAATCAATCAGCAAAAGGACACACGGATGGCGTGGAAGCGGGTCCTTGAGCTAAGAGATGCGGGGCGTAGACATGCGGTCAGGCTAGCGAGGGATCTGCTCGGGAGCGACGGATTTTCCGCCAGTACGAGCTTTCGGTCCCGGTCGGGCTTCACCTCATGCCCGGGCTTGGGCGTCCGCCGTTTCATGTGCCGGGCTTGGGCGTCCGCCGTTTCACGTGCCGGGCCTCGGCGTCCGCCGTTTCACGTGCCGGGCTTCGGCGTCCGCCGTTTCATTCGGGCAGCTCGAACCCCAGTGCCTCGGCCGCCCGCTCCGGCGTCGGCTGATTCCAGCGGTCGGCCATCGCCTGGTTCGAGGACAGTGAGCGGAGCTCCGCGCGGTCGAGGTAGAGCATGCCGTCCAGGTGGTCCGTCTCGTGCTGGACGATGCGCGCGGGCCAGCCGCTGAACACCTCGTCGATCGCGCGGCCGTGCTCGTCCAGCGCCGTCAGCCGCACCTCGGCGTGCCGGCCCACCACCGCCTGCCAGCCCGGAACGCTCAGGCAGCCCTCGAAGAACGCGACCCGACCCGCGCCGACACCCTCGTACGACGGATTGACCAGCACCCGGAAGGGCTGCGGCACCCGCCCGCGTGCCATCCGTACCTCCTCGGAGACGGGAGCCGGATCCTCGATGACAGCGAGCCGCAGCGGCACGCCGACCTGCGGCGCCGCGAGGCCGACGCCCGGCGCCGCGTGCATCGTCGCGCGCAGGGCGGCGACGAAACGGGTCAGCAGCCCCGGGTCCAGCTGGCCGTCGAAGGGCTCGGCCGGCCGGCGCAGCACCGGGTCACCGGCGGCGACGATCGGCAAGGGGCCTTCGTGGGCGAGAAGTTCCTCGACCCAGTCGCTCAGGGGGCGGGAGGTGCTGGGGTCACGTTCGGATGCCATCGCGCCAGGATGCCAACACGGATCGCGCTGAGCGAGGCGGAGCCAGGCGCGTCCCGCATCTTCCCGCATGTGACGCACGCCACGTATCTGCCGGGGAACTGGGTGCCGTGGCGCCCCGACTACTGGACCGCCACCGGCGAAGGGAACCCAACTCCCCGGCCCACGGCCCGTTTCCGTCCCCTGCCCGACCGGAGAACCGCCGTATGCCCACCGCTCCCTCGACCACGACGGACGAGTCCCCGCAGTCCGGCGCTCCCGCGCCGTCCCGAAGAACCTGGTCCCCGCTGCGCCCCCTGGTTCTGCGCCTGCACTTCTACGCCGGCCTGCTCGTCGCCCCGTTCCTGCTCGTCGCCGCCGCGACCGGTTTCCTGTACGCCGCCTCGTTCCAGGCAGAGAAGATCGTGTACGCGCACGAGCTGACCGTCCCCGTCGGCGACCACACGCTGACGCTGTCCCAGCAGGTGGCCGCCGCCCGCAAGGCCCACCCCGGGGGCACGGTCTCGGCCGTACGTCCCTCGGCCGAGACGGACGCGACCACGCGCGTGCTGATCTCCGGCGTCCCGGGCGTCGGCGCCGACCACACCCTCGCGGTCTTCGTGGACCCGTACACGGGGAAGGTGCGCGGAAACCTCGAACAGTACGGCTCCACCGGCGCGCTGCCTCTGCGCACCTGGATCGACGGACTCCACGCCAATCTGCAGCTCGGTGACAACGGCCGGCTCTACAGCGAACTCGCCGCGAGCTGGCTGTGGGTGATCGCGGGCGGCGGCCTCGTGCTGTGGTTCGGCCGCCGTCGCTCGCAGCGCAAGGTGCGCGGCACCACTGGGCGCCGCCGCACCCTGGGGCTGCACGGCACGGTCGGTGTCTGGGCGGCCGCGGGGTTCATCTTCCTCTCGGCAACCGGTCTGACGTGGTCGACGTATGCCGGCGCGAACATCGACACCCTCCGGACCTCGCTGGGACAGGCGACTCCCTCGGTGTCGGCGGCGACGGGCGGCGAGCACGCGGGCCACGCCGGCGCGGGGACCGGTGAGGCCACGGCACGGGACATCGCCCTCGACGTCGACAAGATCCTCGCGGCCGCTCGTGCCAAGGGCCTCGGTGATCCCGTCGAGATCGTCGCGCCCGCCGACGCCGACTCCGCCTACGTCGTCAAGCAGATCCGGCGCAGCTGGCCCGAGAAGCAGGACTCGGTGGCCGTGGACCCGGCGACCGGCAAGGTCACCGACGAACTCCGCTTCGCCGACTACCCGTTGCTCGCCAAGCTGACCCGCTGGGGCATCGACGCCCACACGGGCGTCCTCTTCGGGCTGGTCAACCAGATCGCCCTGATGGCTCTCGCCCTCTCGCTGATCCTGCTCATCGTGTGGGGCTACCGCATGTGGTGGCAGCGTGGCCGCGCCTCCGCGTTCGGGCGGCCCATCCCGCGCGGCGCCTGGCAGCAGGTCCCGCCGCAGATCCTCGTTCCGGCGATGGCGGCCGTCGCGGTCCTCGGCTACTTCGTCCCGCTGCTCGGCATCCCGCTGGCGGTGTTCATCGCCCTGGACGTGCTGCTCGGCGAGATCGCGTACTGGAAGGGGAAGCGCACCCACGGCGGCCAGGCAGCGTGATCGGACACGCGACCCCCGGAGGGAGACGGACATGGCGCGCCGCAACCGCGAGGAGCCGCACCGACGCTCCCGGCGCCGCGGGCAGGGCGAGTCGGAGGTCCAGGTGCTCGGGGCGCTGCGCGAGGCGGACGCCCCGGTGACCGCCGCCTGGGTGCAGGAGCGCCTGGGCGGCTGCGATCGGGAAGGCCGCTCTGCTGTCCGGCGGCTCGGTGTCGGCCTTCGCCGGGGCGGCAGGACTGTCCGGAACCGGAGGGTTCGCGGGTTTCGCGTCCGCGGGTCCCGCGCCACGCCGGGTCGCCGCCCTGCCGAAGCCCGCGCCGACGGCCCGCAACCGGCCGTCCGTGTTCACGGCGGTGGGGCTGGCCGTCTGGGGTGCCGCCGTCGGCACACTCGTGTCCGCCATGGCCTCGGCGAACTCGGCCGTGACGAGGATCCTGATCCTGCACGCGGCCACGCCGCTGTAGTGAACTCACCGGCGGCGCGGGTGAATTCATCGGTGACGTACGCGCACTCGTCGTTGCCGGCGTCAGTGAATTCATCGGCCCTGCGCGTCAAAAGGGCCGGTCACCGAAGTGACCGGCCCATCCCCGAAAGGGGCCTGAACGGTGTGGTCACACCTGCGCGAAGTCGCCCGCGAACGCCGAGGCGATGCGCAGATGCGACTCCGCCTCGTCGTGCCGCCCCTGGCGCTGCAGTGTGCGCCCCAGCATCAGCCGGGCGTAGTGCTCGACCGGGTCGAGCTCCACGAGCACACGCAACTCCGCCTCGGCGCGGCGCAGCTGAGCCGAGTGGTAATAGGAGCGCGCCAGCAGCAGCCGGGGTCCGACCTGCTCCGGCACCTCCTCGACCAGCCCGTCCAGGATCCGCGCCGCGGCGGCGTAGTCCTTGGCCTCGAAGAACATCCGCGCCCGCTCCCAGCGCTCCGCGGCCGTTCCGTGGTCGTAGTACGTCGTTTCCACTGCTGACCTCCTTCGACGGGCCACAACGGGATGCGGTGGTTGAATATTCCACGACTTCCTGGGGTCGACTACGCCCCGGCAAGCTCCGCGTTGGCCCGCTCCGTGACAAGGGTCAGCACGCGACCCGCGATCGCCAGGTCCTCGGCGGGAATGCCGGCGTACAACCGGGCCGCGATCTCATTGCCGCCGGCGCGGATCGTCTCGAACAGCTCGCGGCCGCTGTCGGTGAGCGACACCTGCCCGGCCGTGGGCTCCGCCAGCTGCTGCAGGACCGTCATCTCCTCGACGGTCTCTCGGGCCGCCGCCTCCTCGATCTTCAGCGCGCCGGTCAGTCGGCCGACGAGCCAGTCGCGCTCGACGGTCCCGCCGTTGTCCGAGACGGCCCTGAGGGCCACCGACTGGTTGAAGGTGGCTCCGGTACGGGCCAGCACGGTCTCCAGGGCGGCGCGGCTCGCGTAGTGGGCCAGGCCTATGACCTGGCCGTTGACGGGGGGAGTGGTGGTGGTCATGACTGCTCCTTCTCGGAGTGCTCGCGCTGGGAATATGTCGTCTCTTGCGATGGATCGAGTGGTACGTCGAGCAGCGTGGCCAACTCGTGGCTGAACGCCTTCGTGCGCTCGCCGGCGAGCCCGCCGAGGGGTTCGAGGAGCTGGTCCAGGAGGTCCTGGACCACCCCGATCGCGCGGCGGGTGATCTCGCGCCCCTCCGCTGTGAGGGTCAACCGGACCGCCCGGGGGTCCGCGGGATCACGGGTGCGGTCGACGAGGCCGGCCGCTTCCAGGGCGCGGGCCAGCTTCGATACGTAGAGCGCTTCGAGTCCGGTGTGGTCGGCCAGCTGACGCTGACTGGGCTGTCGCCCGTCCCTGTGCATGCCGTACAGCGACGCCACCAGCGAGTACTGCGCGTGGGTCAGGCTCAGCGGGGCGAGGGCCCTGTCCATGGCCACGCGCCATTTCATCGACAGACGCCAGACGAGGAAACCGGGCGTCGCGTTCTCGGATACCGACCTCATCGAACTCATGCCAGAAACCGTACATGGCTATTATATCCATGGCTACTATCCCGACGACATGTCCGACCAACGGCGTACGCGCCTGGGGCCGAGGTCGTAGGACCCGTGCCTGTTCTGAGTCAAGTGCCCCTCAATGGGCGGGTCGATGACCTGACGGACGGTCCCCGACGGGGTTAGGTTTGGCGCCATGAGCAATCTTGATCGCGAGGCGGTTCCCGCCCTCTGTGGTGGCCGCGGTTTCGTGGTGGCCGAGCCGGTGCGCGAACTCCTCAGTCCCCGCCGGGTCAAGCTCGGCGAGTCCACCGAAGTCCGGCGCCTGCTGCCCAACCTGGGCCGTCGCATGGTCGGCGCGTGGTGCTTCGTCGATCACTACGGGCCCGACGACATCGCCGACGAGCCCGGCATGCAGGTCCCGCCGCACCCGCACATGGGCCTGCAGACCGTCAGTTGGCTGCACGAGGGCGAGGTGCTGCACCGCGACTCCACGGGCAGCCTCCAGACGATCCGCCCGCGCCAGCTGGGCCTCATGACCTCGGGCCGGGCCATCAGTCACTCCGAGGAGAGCCCCAAGTCGCACGCCCGCTTCCTGCACGGCGCGCAGCTCTGGGTCGCCCTCCCGGACGGCCACCGCCACACCGACCCGCACTTCGAGCACCACGCCGAACTGCCCGTCGTCACGGCTCCCGGCCTCCAGGCCACGCTCATCCTGGGCACCCTCGACGGCACCACCTCGCCCGGCACGACGTACACGCCGATCGTGGGCGCCGACCTGGCCCTGGCGAGTGGCACCGACGTGCGACTGCCGCTGGAGCCCGACTTCGAGTACGCCGTCCTTTCCATGTCCGGCGAGGCCCACGTCGACGGTGTACCGGTGCTCCCCGGCTCGATGCTCTACCTCGGCTGCGGCCGCACCGAACTCCCGCTGCGCGCGGAGTCGGACGCGTCCGTCATGCTCCTGGGCGGCGAGCCCTTCGAGGAGGAGCTGATCATGTGGTGGAACTTCATCGGCCGCACCCAGGAGGACATCGAGCAGGCTCGTTCGGACTGGATGACGGGTTCCCGGTTCGGCGAGGTGGTGGGCTACGACGGTGCGCCGCTGTCTGCTCCCGAACTCCCGCCGGTGCCGCTGAAGCCGCGTGGAAGAGTGCGTTGACCTCGGGGAATCCGTGAGAGCGGCGGCTCGGTTCGCAGCCGCCATGCCGACTCGTGTACCCGTCGCCTCGCTCCGGTCGCCTCCGATGAGGGCCCTGCGCTCATCGAGCCTGGACGGGCGGGTGATGGGAACGCCACACCGCCTCGGGGGCAGTTGAACCGACCCGGACGGGCCGGGGAACTGACGCGTCAAGCCCGCCCGTGTGCCTCCTGCGAGCGTCGCGACAGTGAGTCGATGAGCACTGCGGCGAAGAGCACCCCGCCCGTGATGATGAACTGGACGGCAGCGGGGGTGCTCGTGATCGCCATGCCTGAGGCGATCGACTGGATGATCAGCATGCCGAGCACCGCGGACCAGGTGGTACCGCGGCCTCCGAACAGGCTCGTGCCACCGATGACGGCTGCCGCGATGGCATTGAGCAGCAGGACACCCGAGCCTGAACTCTGGCTCACCGAAGTGATGCGCGAGGCCATGAACAGGCCGCCGACCGCGGCCATGGTGCCCGAGACCGCGAGCACCGCGGTCCGCACCCGCGTCACACCGAGGCTGGCGCGACGGGCCGCCTCGACGCCGCCACCGAGTGCGTAGACCTGCCGGCCGTAGCGCGTGCGGCGGAGAACGATGTCCAGGCCTGCCACCATCACCAGGAAGATCAGGAGCGCGAGCGGCAGACCCTGGAAACGGTTGAGCTCATACGCGCCGGCGAACGCGATCACCGCGAGTACTCCCGTGCGCACCGCTGTTCCCCGGAGCGAGCGGTGCGGCATGCCTACGGCCTTGCGGCGCCGCCTGTCCTGGTAGGACATCAGGAAGTACATGCCCGCGCCCACCGCCGCCAGGCCGTAGGCGGCGCCGTCGTTGCTGAAGTAATAGCTGGTCAGCAAGGCGACGAGCCCGTCCTCGTCGAGGTTGATGGTGCCGCTGCTCCCGAGGACGTAGAGCATGAAGCCGTTCCAGGTGAGGAGACCCGCGAGGGTGACGACGAACGCCGGTACCCGGGTCTTGGCGAAGGAGAAGCCCTGAACGGTCCCCGCCACGGTACCCGCGAGCACCGCGACGATGACGGCAAGCCATTCCGGCACGCCGTTGTTCACGTTCAGAACGGCGAACACAGCCGCCGCGAGACCGCTGATCGAGCCGACCGACAGGTCGAGTTCACCGATCAGCAGCACGAAGACGATGCCGACCGCGATCAGACCCGTGCCCACGATGTCCACGCTGAGATTGGACAGGTTCCGGGGTGAGAGGTAGTTCCCGTTCAGGGACTGGAAGGTGATCCAGACCGCGGCGAGGACGAGGACGACGGGAAGCGAGCCCAGTTCACCGGCCCTCAGCTTGCGCTGGAAGAGGGCGACGCAGCTCTCCACGGCACGGGCGAGGGGCGGCCCGCGGCGCGGCCGACGGCCATCGGCGTCGGGCGCGGTGGGTTCGGCCCGCGTGTTGTCCGCCATGTCGTGCATCCCTTTCACCACCTCGCCTCGTGGGGGGCCGTCCGGCGGGACGAGTCTTCCGTGGCTCCGGTGATGGAGGAGATGATCTGTTCCTGAGACGCCGTGTTCACGTCGAAGAAGCCGTTGTTGCGACCGAGCCGCAGCACAGCGGCCCGGTCCGCGAGAGCTTTGACATCGCCCAGGTTGTGACTGATGAGCAGTACCCCCACGCCGCGGTCGCGCAGCCGGTCGACGAGGTCCAGGACCTCGGTGGTCTGCTCGAATCCCAGAGCCGCGGTCGGCTCGTCCAGGAGGAGGACCCGCGGGTCGCCGAGGAGCGAGCGAGCGATGGCGACCGTCTGTCGTTGGCCGCTGGACAGTGAGACGACGGGGGCGCGCAGATCGGGGATGGCTCTGGTCAGGCGTTCCAACAGGTGTCTGGTGCGACGCTCCATCTCCACCTCGTCGAGGAACCCGTACCGGGAGATCTCCCGCCCGAGGAACAGATTGCCGACGACGTCGAGGTTCCCGCAGAGCGCGAGATCCTGATAGACGGTGGCGATGCCGAGGTCCCGGGCGTCGTGCGGGCGCCTGACGTGGACCGTCCGGCCCTCCCACTCGATGGCGCCCTTGTCCGCGGGGGCAACGCCGGAGATCACTTTGACCAGGGTGGACTTGCCGGCCCCGTTGTCGCCCATGAGTGCGACGACCTGGCCGGCGTGAATCTCCAGCTCGATGTCCGTGAGGACCTCGACGACGCCGAAGCGCTTGCACACGCCGTGCAGCGCCAGCAAGGGGGGAGTCGACACGGAAACCATCTCCTTCCCCCGGGGCCCGGACCCGGTCGGAATCAGGCTTGTCAGGTCAGTCCGGCCTTGCTGCAGGCGGCCCCGAACTGGGGGGTGCAGATCTGCTGGATCGTGTACACGCCGTCCTTCACCAAGGTGTTCTTGATGTTGTCGACGGTCACGGACATAGGGGTGAGCAAGACGGCCGGAACCGTTTTTCCACCACCGGCCTTCACCTTGCCCGTGGCAACCCGGTCGAGGCCTTCACGGCGGGCAGCGGCCACGGCCATGGCGGCGCCGGCGGAAGCCTCGGGTCCGAAGGGCTTGTAGACGGTCATGTACTGATCGCCGCCGACAATGCGCCGCAAGGCTGCCAGGTCCGCGTCCTGCCCGGTGACGGGGGGCAGCGGGGCGACCTTGTTCGCTTTGAGGGCGGAGATGCTGCCGCCGGCGAGGCCGTCGTTGGCGGCGTACACGCCGTCGATGTTGTCGACGCCGAGCGCGGAGATGGCGCCGGACATGTTCAGGTGCGCGGTCTCCGGGCTCCACTGGAGGGTGTCGTACGCTTTGCCGATCTTCACTCTCCCCTGGAGTACGGACAGCGCGCCCTTCTTGAACGACACCGCGTTGGGGTCGCTGGGGTCGCCGTTCATCATGACGATCTGGTCACCGCTCGCCCTCTCGGCCATGGCCTGCAGCAGTGCCCTGCCCTGGAGCCTGCCGACCTCCTGGCCGTCGAAGGAGACGTAACCCGAGATCGGGCCCTCGGCGAGGCGATCGTAGGCAATGACCGGGACGTCCGCCTCATGCGCCTTCTTGACCGTGACGCCGAGCGATCTGGCGTCCACCGCCACGAGCAGGATGGCGTCGATCCCCTTGGTGATCATCGAGTCCATCTGTTCCTGCTGGGTGGCCACATCGCCCTTGGCATTGCTGTGCTCGATGGTGCAGTCGGCACACAGCTCCGTGATCTTCTTCTCCAGCAAGGGTCTGTCCTGCGTCTCCCATCGAGCCGTGACGGCATCGGGCAGCAGCAGACCGATCCGCGGCGCGTTCCCCCCGTCGGGGTCGTTCCCGGCGCCCTGCCCGCAGGCCGCGAGAACAACGGCCGTCGAGATCGCGGTCATGACGACGGCCGCGCCCCGGATGCAGGCCTTCATGTGCGAGACCTCCCTTGTACTTCACCTTGTGCGGCGAGGGGGCGCTCACCGTTGACCGCGACCGGCCTCCCAAGGGAATGACGTCCGGGTGCAGTGCGGCGTCAAGGGTTCGTTTGTGCGGCAGCCGGGTCTGGGGGCCGAGTGGGACGCGACGCGAGGGCACGGGCCGCGTTGAGCCAGGTAGGCACGTCGGCAGGGATATCCGGGCGAACACCGGTCCTCACACGCGGCTGCGGCTGCGGCTGTGGCGGCAGCGGAGCGGCGTCGCCTGCCCCTGCGAGGTGGGCCTTCGGTCCGACCGGCCCGGCACCGGCGGCTCCCTCAGCGAGCATGCCCATACCCGGCCTCCTCACCAGGCCGCGCGTACTGCCGGGCGGAAGTCCAGCAGCCGTCGGACGGCTACGATGCCGGCGCCGAACGGGCACCGGAACGTACGGCGTGGACGTGGCAGGACGGCCACGTCGTAAGTGTGACACCGGCGTCTGTGATCTGCGAACGCAGCGCTTCCGGCCGTCGATGTGCGCATCGCGCGACGTGAATGGGGAGCGAGCCCCGAAGCATGAGGACCGGTGACCCCGGTGGCCGGGCCTGCCACCGATGGCAATCAAGTGGATCCGTCCGGTTGGTCCACATATGCGATTCTGGTATGTGGATGCTCGATTGTGTGGGTGCGCCATCTCAACATGCCGGCACCTGCTGCATGGACGGGAGGTACGTCGCGGACATGCCTCATGACGGCCGTGCCCGGGCCGGAGTCTCGGAGCTGCGGGCATCCGAGGCCGACGCCGCGGCCACCGGTTCGCCGCCTCCGGTGCCGGAGGCCGCCGCGAGTGATCGGGCCTTGGCGTTCGCCGGAGCGGCGCTGGCAGCCGTCTATGTGTCCGGCGTCGGGAATGAGGCGCTTCGGTTGGTGGAGACGGCCGGATGTGCCACTTCGGAGTACCGGCTGCCGGACCGTCTGCCCCTGTCGGGTGGCTCACCTGCGGCGCACGCCGTCCGTACCGACCGGCCACTGTGGCTGAATCCCGCGGGACTCGCCTCCTATTCCGAGGGCGGGCCGACGCCGCCCCGAGCGGAGGCGTCGCTCGCTGCGCTGCCACTCGGGACGGAGGGCGCGCGACTGGGCTGCCTCGTCGTCGTGGGGGCTTCCGCGGACGGCTTCGAAGCCGAACAACGGCACTTCCTGGAGCGGTACGCGGACGCGGTCGGCGGCATGCTCCAGGCCGGGATCGGCCGACCCGAGACGTCGTCGCTGCTGAGTCCCGCCCTGCGGAGTCTGTGTGCCGGCTCGTTCGTCCTGGTGCCGGACACCGGCCTGATCGAGGTGGACGAGACTCTCCTTGAGTTGGTCGGCATCACGCCGGACGACTTCGACGGCGAGGCGGACACCCTGCTCGCGCATGCCCTGCCGGAGGACATGCACGCGCTGATGTCGGTCCTCGATCCGTCCAGCCAGGCGTTCGGCCGGCGGGAGCTGGAGTTCCGTGTCCGCCGCCCCACCGGTGAAATGCGCTGGCTGAGCCTGAGTTGCCGGGTGGTGGCGAGCACCGACGACCGGCCGGAGCAGGTGCTGGGCGTGGTGATGGCGACCTCGGCCCTGCGTCAGAGCGCCGACGACGTTTCCAGGATCCAGTGGCTGACCGCCGCACTCGACGACGCCGCAACGGTCCGTGACGTCGGCCGAGTGGTGGTCTCCGCCCTGCGCGAGCCGCTGGGCGCCGACCGGGTGGCGGTCGCCGAGTTGCGGGACGACCGGCTCATGGTTGTCGTGCTCGACCCGCCTCAGCCCGCCGCCTGGCCGGAGATATGGCGTTCCGCGTGGCTTTCGGAGTGGCCCGACGCACCGGTCAGCGCCCTGCCCACGCTTCAGATGGCCCTGTGGGACGGACGTATGGATCTGTGGCCCGCCGGCACAGCCCTCGAACCCGGACTCGCAGGCATCGGTGCCGGGGGTCTGGCCGTCCTGCCCCTCCCTGCCAAGGGCGGCGTCGCCGGCGTGTGCCTGGTCGGCTGGGACGAGCCGCGCGAGTTCGTCCCCGAGGAGCGGTCCCTGCTGACTGCCACCGCGGCGCTGGTCGGGCAGGCCCTCCAGCGCGCGCACGCGCACGACGCCGAGCAGGAGCTCGCCACGATGCTGCAGCGCAGTCTGCTGCCGCGGCGCCTTCCCGAGCTGCCCGGGGGGAAAGCCGTCGCCCGCTATCTGCCCGCCAGGCAGGGGTTGCAGGTGGGCGGTGACTGGTACGACGTCATCGCTCTCTCCGAGGATCGGGTGGCGCTGGTCATCGGCGATGTGCAAGGACACAGCGCCGGAGCCGCGACGATCATGGGCCAGATGCGTACCGCGGTCAGGGCATACGCGGTGGAGGGCCACCCGCCCGACGTCGTCGTCTCACACGCCAACCGACTCCTCGTCGGCATGGAGAGCGATCTGTTCGCCACCTGCTGCTATGTCGAACTGGACATGGAGGAGGGCAATACCCTGTTCGTCCGGGCAGGGCACCTCTCGCCGCTGGTGCGCCACCCCGACGGCAGCGCCGAGGAGGTGCAGGTCGAAGGCGGGCCCCCGCTGGGCATTCTCGCGGAGGCGGAGTTCCCCATGACCGCGGTCGCGCTGGCCCCTGGCGCGGTGCTCGCCCTGGTCACCGACGGACTGGTCGAAGCCGCCGACCTGCCCCTGGACGAGGGTATGCAACGGACGCTCACCGCACTCGCCACGGCCGATCCGGCGGATCCGGGGCGGATGGCCGACGCCCTGCTCGGCGACGTCGACCGTCGTGAGGACGACGTGGCGCTGCTGCTGCTGCGCTACGACGGCATGACGACCCGCCCGATACGGGCCGGCTGGGTGGTGTGGCGACTGCCGGACGCCGTTATGCACGCCCGCCGTTTCACCGCGCGCACGCTGCGTCGGTGGACGGTCGAAGAAGTGGCCGATGCGGTGCTCCTGGTCGTGTCCGAACTGGTCACCAACGCCCTTGTGCACACCCAGGGTCCGGTCCGCCTCGATCTGACGCTTCGCGGCGACCGGGTCAGGGTCTGTGTGAGCGACTCCTCGCCGCGTGCGCCCGCCAAGCCGGTGATCGTGGACTGGGAGGCGACCGGCGGCCGGGGCCTGCTTCTGGTCGAAGCGATGTCGGAGTCCTTCTGCTCGGTGCCGGTGGCCGGCGGCAAGCAGGTGTGCAGCGAGATCGTTGTGCCGCAGCGCGACCCGGCTTCCGCGGACCCGGAACCCCGAACGGAGCCAGGGGGGCTGCCATGAGGACCCGTACGTGCCGTGTCATCGCTGTGCTCTTCGTGGGGCTCATGACGATGTCCGTATCCGCCTGCGGAGGAGACGGCCATGCGGGCACGGACAGCTTCGCCGTCGGCCTGCTGCTCCCGGGCCGATCTGTCCACCGCTGGGAGCATTCCGACAAGCCGCTGATCGAGAAGCGGCTGAAGGAGTTGTGTCCCCGCTGCACCATGGAGTACGCCAACGCCGAGAACGACGCGATGAGGCAGCGGCAACAGATGATGTCCATGATCATCAAGGGGGTCAGGGTCCTGATCCTCGACGCCGCGGACACCAGGGCGCTCCGCTCCTCGATCCAGGAGGCGCACAAGGCGGGTGTTCCCGTCGTCGCCTATGACCGGCTCGCCGAAGGTCCGATCTCGGGTTTTGTCAGTTTCGACGGCGCCCAGGTCGGCAGGCTCCAGGGCGAGGCGCTCCTTGAGGCCATGGGCGACAAGGCGAAGGGCGGGAACGTCGTCATGATGAACGGCGATCCGACCAGCCCCAACGCGGCGTGGTTCAGGAACGGTGCGCTGTCCGTCATCACCGGCAAGGTGAAGATCGCGCGGTCGTACGACACCGTGGGCTGGAGTACGGAGAACGCCCACGCCAACATGTCCGCTGCCATGGCGGCCCTGGGCCCGGACGGGATCGGCGGCATTCTGGCGGCCAACGACGCCATAGCCGCGGGCGTCATCTCCGCTCTCAAGAGTGCCCGTGTCGGGGAGCTTCCTCCCATCACCGGCCAGGACGCCGACCTGGACGCTGTGCAGCGCATCATCAAGGGCGAGCAGTACATGACGGTGTACAAACCGTTCGGGAAGGAAGCGGCCGCAGCCGCGGCCATGGCCGTCGCCCTGGGGCGCGGCGAGGATCTCCGCGACGTCGCCACGACGACGATCGACAGCCCCACCACCAAGCACATCCCGTCCGTCCTGCTCACTCCGAGCGCGGTGACGGTCGGCAACATCCAGCAGACACTCGTCGACGGCGGCGTGTACACCATCGACCAGATCTGCACCCGGGAGCTCCGGCCCGCCTGCGACAAGGCCGGACTGGCCCGGTAACCCGCCTGCGGCGAGGCCGGACTCGCCGGGTAGGGGGACCCGGTCCGCGGTACGGCCCCGTGGGCGGGCGTACTTCGACGCTCCCGTGCGCCCACCGGTTGGCCGTGATCGCGTAACCCGACACATGCGCGCGCAGTTGAAGCAGGCGTGATGTGGCGGCCGCGAAGCCATTTCCGACTAAGCGCAGGACGGGCACAGCCCTCGGTAGGTGACCTCGACCTCGGACACCGAGAAGCCGAACCGTTCCTCCGACGGGAGGTCGGCCAGCGGATTGCCGGTCGGGTGGACATCGCGGATGGTGCCGCAGTGGGAGCACACCAAGTGCTGGTGCGGGTGGTGCGCGTTGGGGTCGTAGCGCTTGGCGCGTCCGTCGGTGGAGACCTCGGTGACCTCGCCGAGGGAGACCAGCTCGCCCAGGGCGTTGTAGACGGTCGCCCGGGAGATCTCGGGCAGCCGTTGTGCCGCGCGGGCGTGCACCTCGTCGGCCGTGAGATGTACGTGGTCGCCGTTGAGGACCTCCGCAACGACGCGCCGCTGGGAGGTCATCCGCCAGCCGCGCTCTCGCAGTCGCTCCAGCAGGTCACTCATATCTGTTCACCTATTCGGGCTCGGTTGGATACGCGAATTTTATCGGCGGACGTCCGGGTTCCGATTGGATATGGGCTTGGCATGCTTCTTGACTTGGATTCTGTCCATCGTAGGATCGGTTCCGGCGATAGCCAAGGGACAGGCAGACTCCAGTACGGCAGGAGACAGAAACGTGAGGGACCACCTCGGCGTCGAGGCGAACGCCTCCGGGGTGCGCGATCGCGCGGGCCATACCCCCGTTCACGCCGTGAGTGAGGCCCTCCACTCGCTCCGGGGCCTGTGCCCCGACTGTTCCACCGCCCTCAGTTCCTGAGCACCAAGATCCGCCCCGTCCGGAAGGATTCGCATGACTGAGAACCACGACGCGATCGTCACAGACTCGAAGCCGGAGGAGGCGGGTGGCTGCCCGGTCGCGCACGGGCGCGCCCCGCACCCCACTCAGGGCGGCGGAAACCGCCAGTGGTGGCCGGAGCGGCTGAACCTGAAGATCCTTGCCAAGAACCCCGCCGTGGCCAACCCGCTCGGTGAGGAGTTCGACTACGCCGAGGGGTTCAAGACCCTCGACCTTCCGGCCGTGAAGCGGGACATCGCCGAGGTACTGACCACCTCGCAGGACTGGTGGCCCGCCGACTTCGGCCACTACGGCCCGTTCATGATCCGGATGGCGTGGCACAGCGCGGGCACCTACCGGATCAGCGACGGCCGCGGTGGCGCCGGCGCCGGCCAGCAGCGCTTCGCCCCCCTCAACAGCTGGCCGGACAACGGCAACCTCGACAAGGCCCGCCGTCTGCTGTGGCCGGTCAAGAAGAAGTACGGCCAGAACCTCTCGTGGGCCGACCTCATGATCCTCGCCGGCAACGTCGCCCTGGAGTCGATGGGCTTCAAGACCTTCGGCTTCGCCGGTGGCCGCGCGGACGTCTGGGAGCCCGACGAGGACGTCTACTGGGGCCCCGAGACCACCTGGCTCGGCGACGAGCGCTACACCGGCGACCGCGAGCTGGAGAACCCGCTCGGCGCGGTCCAGATGGGCCTCATCTACGTCAACCCGGAGGGCCCGAACGGCAACCCGGACCCGCTGGCCGCGGCCCGCGACATCCGTGAGACGTTCCGCCGGATGGCGATGAACGACGAGGAGACGGTCGCCCTGATCGCGGGCGGTCACACCTTCGGCAAGACCCACGGCGCGGGCCCGGCGGACCACGTCGGCGCCGATCCCGAGGCCGCCTCGATCGAGGAGCAGGGCCTGGGCTGGAAGAACTCCTTCGGCACCGGCAAGGGCGCCGACGCGATCACGAGTGGCCTCGAGGTCACGTGGACCAGCACGCCGACCCAGTGGAGCAACGGCTTCTTCCAGAACCTGTTCGGCTACGAGTGGGAGCTGACGACCAGCCCCGCCGGCGCCAACCAGTGGGTCGCCAAGGACGGCGCCGGTGCGGGCACCATCCCGCACGCCCACGACGCGTCGAAGAGCCTGGCCCCGACGATGCTGACGACCGACCTCTCGCTCCGGTTCGACCCGGCCTACGAGCAGATCTCGCGTCGCTTCTATGAGAACCCCGAGGAGTTCGCGGACGCGTTCGCCCGCGCGTGGTTCAAGCTGACCCACCGCGACATGGGCCCGGTCGTGCGCTACCTCGGCTCGGAGGTTCCTTCCGAGGTGCTGCTGTGGCAGGACCCGCTGCCCGAGGTGACGCACGAGCTCGTCGACGCCGAGGACGTCGCCTCCCTCAAGGCGCAGATCCTCGCCTCGGACCTGACGGTGTCCCAGCTGGTGTCCGCCGCGTGGGCGTCGGCCTCGTCCTTCCGCGGCAGCGACAAGCGCGGCGGCGCCAATGGCGCGCGCATCCGCCTGCAGCCGCAGATCGGGTGGGAGGTCAACGAGCCCGACCAGCTGGCGACGGTCCTGCGCACGCTCGAGGGCATCCAGCAGTCCTTCAACGCCGGCGGCAAGCAGATCTCGCTGGCCGACCTGATCGTCCTCGCGGGTGCCGCGGGCGTCGAGAAGGCCGCCAAGGATGCCGGCTTCGACGTCCAGGTGCCCTTCACGCCGGGCCGGGTGGACGCCTCGCAGGAGCAGACCGACGTGGAGTCGTTCGCCGCGCTCGAGCCGACCGCCGACGGGTTCCGCAACTACCTCGGCAAGGGCAACCGCCTTCCGGCCGAGTACCTGCTGATCGACAAGGCGAACCTGCTGAACCTGAGCGCCCCCGAACTGACGGTCCTCGTCGGTGGCCTCCGCGTCCTGGGTGCCAACTACCAGCAGTCCTCGCTCGGCGTCCTCACCTCGACCCCCGGGTCGCTGACCAACGACTTCTTCGTCAACCTGCTCGACCTGGGTACGACGTGGAAGGCGACCTCCGAGGACCAGAACACGTTCGAGGCTCGCGACGCGGCCACGGGCGAGGTCAAGTGGACCGGCACCCGTGCCGACCTCGTCTTCGGCTCGAACTCCGAGCTGCGGGCGCTCGCCGAGGTCTACGCGAGCGATGACGCGAAGGAGAAGTTCGTGAACGACTTCGTCGCGGCGTGGGGCAAGGTCATGGACCTGGACCGGTTCGACCTCGTCTGATCATGACGTCCAGGTCGGCCCGCGCGGGCCGACCTGGACGCCCTCGGTCGGCAGGATCTCGACGTCGTCCACCCTCGGCGCGACGTCGAAAGGATCGCGGTCGGTGGGGGAGGGCGTTCGGTCGTCTGCGCGTCCTACCGACCGGCTGACGCCCCTTCAACCGGCTTCCCATGGCTGCAATGTTCGAAAGTGTGCGCCATGGTGTGTCCCCATGCCGCACGATGAAGTCGTGCGCGCCCGACTTTCACCCGGGCAGCAGGACGAGCGACCGGCTTCCTCGGCCCCGTCCGCGTCGACGACACGCCGCTGCCGCCCGCGCTGGGCGGCCTGCGCCACATGCGCCTCGCGGGAGGCACGGACCGTATGACGGACGTGGCGGCGGTCATGACCGTGCACCTCGGGTCAACCACCGCGTCCGCGCCCGCCGTTCGGGGCGACATCCGCGAAGACTCCCCGGCCATCGCCGACTTCGGCCGCCTGGGCCTGTTCGTGGCCTGTCCGGGACGTGGGGTGAGCAGTGACCGGCTGTGCCCGTACATGACCGTCGACCACTTCAGGGACCGGGCCCTGCGCCTGGTCATCCGCGGCGGTGCGGTGGGCAGGATGCCTACGACCTCTGATTGCGGCGGACCGGAAGACCTCTGACGACCCGAAAGCATGCGGTACGGGGCGTACGAACCGACACCGCGCCATGGGTTCTCCCAGGCCGGCAGGCGGACGTTCGGCGGGAGGACAACCTGTTGCCGATCGCGATCGGTTGCCCTCCTCTCGTCCGCCCCACCCGACCGGACACGGGATGTGTCCGCCGGTGTCAGACCGCCGGGATCGGGTACGTCGGGTACTCCACTCCGGAGACGTGCTGGACGACGCGGATGACCTGGCAGGAGTAGCCGAACTCGTTGTCGTACCAGAGGTACAGAATCGCGTTGTCGCCGTCGACCTTGGTGGCACCGGCGTCGACGATCGACGCGTGGCGCGAGCCGATGAAGTCGCTGGAGACCGCGTCGGGGGCGGTGGTGAAGTCGATCTGGCGCTTGAGCGGCGAGGTCAGCGACACGTCCCGGAGGTGGTCGAGGACCTCCTCGCGGGTGGTCTCGCGCCCGAGTCGCAGGCTGAGGATCGCGATCGAGACGTCCGGCACCGGGACGCGGATCGAGCTGCCGGTGATCGGTGCCTTGAGGTCGGGCAGCGCCTTGGCGACGGCCGAGGCGGCACCGGTCTCCGTGATGACCATGTTGAGCGGCGCCGAGCGGCCGCGGCGGTCGGCCTTGTGGTAATTGTCCAGCAGGTTCTGGTCGTTGGTGAACGAGTGGACGGTCTCCACGTGGCCGCGCAGGACGCCGTACTCGTCCGCCATCGCCTTGAGCGGCGGGACGATCGCGTTGGTGGTGCAGGAGGCGCAGGAGAGGATCTGCTCGTCCGGCTTGATCGTGTCGTGGTTGACGCCGTGCACGATGTTCGGGACGTCACCCTTGCCAGGCGCCGTCAGGACGACCTTGTCGATGCCGGGGCGCAGGTGCTGGGACAGGCCCTCGCGGTCGCGCCACTTGCCGGTGTTGTCGATGAGGATGGCGTTCTTGATGTCGTACGCCGTGTAGTCGACCTCCGACGGGTCGCCCGCGTAGATCACCTTGATCTCGTTGCCGTTGGCGATGATCGTGCTGTTCGCCTCGTCGACGGTGATCGTGCCCTGGAACTGGCCGTGGATCGAGTCGCGGCGCAGCAGTGAGGCGCGCTTGACGATGTCCTGCTCGCCGCCCTGGCGGACGACGATGGCGCGCAGCCGCAGGCCGTTGCCGGAGCCGGACTTCTCGATGAGCAGGCGGGCGACGAGACGACCGATGCGGCCGAACCCGTAGAGAACCACATCGCGCGGCTCCCGGCACTCGATCTTGTTGGCGCCCGTGGCTCCGGCGACGGCCTGGGCGGTGAACTCCTGCACCGAGAGACTGCGGTCGTCGGTCTTGTACGTCGCGGCGAGCATGCCGATGTCGATCTGGGAGGGGCCGAGATCGAGGGTGGTGAGGGCCTGCAGGAACGGCAGCGTCTCGGTGACCGAGAGCTCCTCGCCGGCGATCTGCCGGGCGAATCGGTGGGTCTTGAGGATGCTGACCACCGACTTGTTCACCAGGGAGCGGCTGTGAAGCAGGATCGTGACGTCCCGTTCCCGGTGCAGCTTCCCGATGAGGGGGATCATCGACTCCGCGATCTCCTCGCGGTTCTTCCAGTTGGTGAACGAGTCGTCCGTGACAGTCACAAGTTTATCTTTCGAGCTAGGCGGTGCTCATATGCTAAACCGTCGCCGTTTTGATCATGCAGGCGGTCCCGGGATCGGGTTTCATGGCCACACCTGCAGGCGTGGCAAGGCGATCGGCTCTCTGCACCGCCGGCACCGGGCCGAGGAGTTCAAGAAGTTCTTGGTCAAGCTCGACCATGACGTACGCGGACCAGAAGGCGGCGACCGCGTTGAGGGCGCCCCAGCGGTACAGGACGGCCGGGACGGCGATGGCGACTGCGTACAGCAGGGTCGAGCCCAGGTATCCGAGGCCGACCGTGGCGGAGAGGTCTCCGGCGGCGGTGCCGAGCGCGAAGGTGGCCGGCACGGTGGCCCAGTAGGGGGCCGGTTACCCGGCGGTGACGGGTGAGGTGCTCTGTGCTCATGCCCCGCACGATGACATGGCGAACTGGCATTGCCACAAGGGTCCTTGCCATCGCTTGGGGGGCTTCTGGTGCAGGAGTTGCCAAGGATGGCGATGGGCCTGAACACAACCTGAACACCTGAATGGAACACCTGGTCAACGGCATGATCCCGGTGATAGGAAGAGCGGTGACCCTGCGGACGACACTCTCATCCATGTGAGGATTCCTTTCGCAATCCGAAGGCGAAAAGGAAACCGGTCACACTCCAGGACCGGCTGATTGCCGGGCGTCATTTGATTCACGAATCTGTTTGCATTCGGCGGCGCGGGGAATTGCATTTCTAGTGCTTCGGACAGGAGGCACGTCCGTGGGAGTCGGTACGCCGACCGCGGGTGCCTCCGAACGGTTCGCGTGCGCGTACTCCCATGGTGACTGTCCACTCAACACCCCCTGAGGGAGTTGTGAGCACCATGCGCGCCACGGTCAGAACGAAGCAACATCCGCACGACGACGCCCCGGACACCGCGGCCGCCTTCGTCCGACTCCACGATCTGCCTGACGGGCCCGAGCACCAGGCACTCCGCGACGAGATCGTCCGCTCCTGGCTGCCCATGGCGGATCGCATCGCGGGCCGGTACCGCGGCAGGGGCGAATCCATCGAGGACCTGAACCAGGTCGCGGCCCTCGGCCTGGTCAAGGCCGTCGACCGGTACGACCCGGCCCTGGGCAACGCGTTCGAGAGCTACGCGATCCCGACGATCACGGGCGAGATCAAGCGTCACTTCCGCGACCACATGTGGATCCTGCACGTGCCGCGCCGCGTCCAGGACCTGCGCACCCGGGTGCGCGCCGCGCTGAAGGACCTGTCCCAGACCATCCAGGGCCGACAGCCCACCGTCGCCGAGATCGCCGAGTGCGCGAACCTCGGGGAGGACGACGTACGCATCGCCCTCGAAGCCCTGGACAGTTTCGCCGCCCTCTCGCTGGACGCCGAGCTGCCGGGCAGCGAGGACGGATACGCCCTGGCAGACGCTCTGGGTGAGGTCGACGTCGGCTTCGACCTGGTCGTCGACCGCGAGGCTGTGAAGCCCGCGCTGAGCGCGCTGCCCGAGCGTGAGCGGACCATCCTCTACCTGCGGTTCTTCGGCGGTATGACACAGAGCCTCATCGCTGAGGAGCTCGGCATCTCGCAGATGCACGTGTCCCGTCTGATCAGCAATTGCTGCGCCACGCTGCGCGAGCAGGTGCTTGCCGATGCGGCATAGCTCCCGGAACGGCCGGGTGGGCCTACCTGGCCGCCCGGTCGAGTCTCCTCGCCCGGGCGGCCAGGCGGTGAGCTCACTGCCGAACCCTCCCGGGAATGGTTGGCCAGTTGCTCGCCTTTCTTCGGACTACCGAGGGTGACCCGATCCAAACACTTTCCGGGTCACGGAGTGGACGGAGAATCCGGAATCTGGGCGGGCCCGTATTTGTCGAGCGTGTCCTCAAGGACCGCGCGAACATCGGGCGAGAGATCTCCTTTCTGGCCCCAGACGATGATCATCTCCGCGATAGTGCGCAATTTGATATTCGTGTGCTGGGAGACCTCTCGCAGAACGGCCCACCCTTGATCGGGTGTCACCCGCCCGAGGGCGACCATCATGCCGATCGCCTGGTCCACGACGGCGTGCGAAGTGACGGCTTCTTTCAACTGGTCTATTTCTTCCCGCAGCTCGACGATCCGGTCCGGCTCCTTGGCGTTTTGGTTCATCGTCCCCTCCAGGGTGGGGCCGCGTCCTTCGAGTCCATCGTCGCCACTCGACGGGATGCGTGCCAACGCGGGCGGAGGGACACCCGCTCGGGCGGGTGCCCCTCTCCGATCGAGCATCGGGTCACGCGGCGAGCGTCACCGCCGCCACCGCGGGCGTCCGCAGGGCGCGCCGGGCCGTGATCAGGCTGGTCCCGAGCGTCACCGCCGCCGCCACCGCGACGATGGTGAGCCAGATGCCCAGGCCCTGGCCCGGCCATGTCCCGTCGGTACGCACCAGCGTGAACGGGAGGATGCCCGCGAGTCCCGCCAAGGTGCCGAAGAAGACCCCGGTCACCGTCAGGATCACGCCTTCGGCGCCGACCATGGCGAGCACCTGGCCCGGCGTCGCACCGGCCAGCCGCTGCTGCCCGAACTCCCGGCCGCGGTAAGTCGTGGCCGCGTACAGGGAGTTGATCAACATGATGCAGGAGAACACCACGATGATGCCGACGACCACGAGGTTGAGGGTCTCCAGGTTCTTGGCGTCGATGGACTTCGGCACGCCCGAGGCGTCGATCGCGTCGTTCTCCACCGCCTGCATGGAGAGCGTCGCCGTGGCCATGCAGGTGAACAGGATCAGCGGCATCAGGACACCGGACAGTTCGTCGGTGCGCCGGCGCATGTTCCGTACGGCCAGATAGCCGCTCGGGCCCGACAGCGGAAGCCGGTCGAGCAGGCCCTTCAGCAGCCTCGGGGACAGCAGCGCGAAGCCCACCGAGAGCAGGATCGCGCCGTACACGGGAGGCGCCATCAGCGCGGCATCCCGCGCGGAGAAGGCGAACGTGGAGCAGACGGCCGCGACACCGACGGCCAGGGCCGCGTACGCGAAGAACTTCCTTGCGCCTCCCCGGGGTTGACGGCGTCGCGTCGCCCGCCGCACCGCCATGAACGCCGCGCCCGCCGCCGCGAGCACCGTGATGTCGATGCCGGACAGGAGAGCGATGGGACCGAAGGAGTAGTCCACGGACCGCTGCACCTGACCGCTGTCCTGGAAGATGTGCAGCAGGGCCCGCCCGCCGAGCATCGCCGGACCGATCGCCAGCACCGCCCCCACCAGCGCGACCGCCACCGACTCGCCGACGACCATACGCTTGATCTGGGCCGGGGTCGCCCCCGAGCACCGCAACAGCTCTATTTCGGCGCTCCGTTGACGGACATTCACCGTCAGTGTCGAGGCGACCGCGAAGAACACCAGCAGGGTGCCGTAACCGCCGACGACACTCGCCGCGGTGGACAGCGACTCCGCGCTCACCGAGTCGACGCCCGGCTGCCCTGCCGTGTCGTGCATCGAGTTGAACGTCATGATGATCGCCGCGCCGAGGAACGCGGACAGCAGGGTCGCCGCGAAGCGCCCGGGGCGCTTGCGCATCGAGCGCAGGGCCAGAGCGAGCATGACTCACACCCCCATCAACGCGTCGTCGCCCAGGTGCGCCAGACGCTCGGCCACGGCGTCCACCGTCGGCGCGTGCAACTCGCCCGCCAGCCGTCCGTCCGCGAGGAACACGACGGAGTCGGCGTACGAGGCGGCGACCGGATCGTGCGTCACCATGACCACGGTCCTGCCGTGCACCCGTACCGCCTCCTGGAGCAGACGCAGCACATCCCGCGCACTGCGCGTGTCCAGCGCGCCGGTCGGCTCGTCCGCGAAGATCACCCGAGGCTCGGTGACCAGGGCGCGGGCGATCGCCACGCGTTGCCGCTGTCCTCCGGAGAGCTGGTCGGGCAGATGGCCGAGCCGGTCGCCGAGACCGACGGCCGTCAGGATCTCCCGCACCCGCCCACGGTCGACGCGCCGGCGGGCGAGCCGGAGCGGCAGGACCGTGTTCTGGGCGACGGTCAGCGTCGGCAGCAGGTTGTACTGCTGGAACACGAAGCCGATCCGACTGCGCCGGAACTTCGTCAGCTCGGCCTCGCCACCGCCCGTCATCTCGGCGCCGTCCACCATCACGATGCCGCTGTCGGGCCGGTCGAGCCCCGCCGCGCACTGCAGCAGTGTGGACTTGCCGGACCCGGAGGGCCCCATCACCGCGGTGAACGAGCCCCGCGCCAGGCTGAGCGTCACTCCGTCCAGGGCGGTCACGGCACTCTCCTCGGCCCCGAACGTCTTGCTCACCTTGACCAGCCGCAGAGCCTCCGGGGCGGGTCCCGATTCATGCGTACGTCGCGCTCGGCGAAACATCGTCATCACTCTCCGTCCGGCACGCCCTGTGCCATGACGACGAAGTTACGGAGACGGAGGCGGGACCACATGGGGCGCAGAACCCGTATTCCGGGGTGTACGCAGCACCACCCCGTACGGGTCACCAGAACGCGCCGACCTCTGCAGGCCCCCGATGGAATGGACGCGTGACCGCGCCCCCGGACGACTGCCTCGCGCGCAACGAGTGGATCTGCGGTGAGTATCTGAGCACCCGCCGCCAGATCCTCCTCGACGCGGTGGTCCAGCACCTCCAGCTGACAGCGGTCTCCGTACTCATCGGGCTCGTCCTCGCGGTGCCGCTCGCGGTACTCGCCCGCCGCTGGGGCTGGGCCGCGGGACCCGTCCTCGGCGTGACCACGATCCTGTACACCATCCCGTCGCTGGCGATGTTCTCGCTGCTTCTGCCCGTCTACGGACTCTCGGCCGCCCTGGTCGTCGCGGGCCTCGTCCTCTACTCGTTGACCCTCCTGGTACGGAACATCCTCGCGGGTCTGCGCGCCGTCCCCGAGGAGACCCGGCAGGCCGCGCGCGGCATGGGATACGGGCCCATCCGCCTCCTGCTCACCGTGGAACTGCCGCTCGCGGTGCCCGCCGCCATGGCCGGGCTGCGCATCGCCACGGTCTCCGCCGTGTCGCTGGTCACGGTCGGCGCGATCGTCGGCTTCGGGGGGCTCGGCAACCTCATCTACTCGGGCATGAACACCTACTTCAAGGCCCAGGTCCTCACCGCGTCCGTGCTGTGCGTCGTCATCGCCGTCGCCGCGGACCTCCTCCTGCTGGGCGTGCAACGGCTCATCACCCCCTGGACCAGGGCGGCCCGCGGATGAACACCCTGACCGAGGCCTGGGACTGGCTCACCGACTCCGCGCACTGGTCGGGCGACGACGGAGTCTGGCACCGCCTCGCCCAGCATCTCGTGCTGACCATGGTCTGCCTGGTCATCAGCTGTCTGATCGCGCTGCCCGTGGCTCTCGTCCTCGGCCACCTCGGCAAGGGCGGTGCGCTGGCGGTCAACATCTCCAACATCGGCCGGGCGGTCCCCACCTTCGCCGTGCTGGTGCTTCTGCTGCTCACCCCGATCGGGAAGTGGGGCGAGGGACCGACCGTCGTCGCGCTCGTCCTGTTCGCCGTGCCGCCCCTGCTCACCAATGCCTACGTCGGGATGCGGGAGGTCGACCGCGACGTGGTGCGGGCCGCGCGCGGGATGGGGATGACCGGGCGACAGATGCTGTTTCACGTGGAACTGCCCCTTTCGCTCCCCATGGTCATGAACGGGGTGCGGATCGCCGCAGTACAGCTCGTGGCGACCGCCACCATCGCCGCGCTCGCCGGCGGCGGAGGGCTCGGCCGGATCATCACCGCGGGCTTCAATCTGGCGAGTACGCCGCAGGTCGTCGCCGGTGCCGTCCTGGTCGCCGTGTTCGCGCTGATCGTGGAGGGGGTCTTCGAGGTCGCCGAGCGGCTGGCGCCGCACTGGGCCAGGGGCTCGCGGTGAGGCCACGGATCGTACTGGTGTCCTTGGCCTTCGTGAGCGGCTGCACCGCCGGACCCTCCCTGGAGACCCGGGGCGCGGTCACTGCGTCGCCCGGCGACAGCGAACACCTGACCATCGGTTCGGCCGGCTTCACCGAGAGCGACCTGCTCGCCCAGATGTACGCGCTGCTGCTGGAGCAGGCCGGCTACAAGACGTCCATGCTCACCGTCGCCAACCGCGAACTGTATGAACCGGCCCTGGAATCGGGCCAGATCGACGTCGTCCCCGAATACGCGGCCACCTTCGCGGACTGGCTGAACGCCAAGACCAACGGCGCCGACGCACCCCCCGCCGGCTCACCCGACCTCGACGCGACGATGGCCGCGCTGCGCAAGCTGGCCACGCCTCGCGGACTCACCGTCCTCGCACCCGGCAGGGCCGTCGACCAGAACGCCTTCGCCGTGACCGAGACGTACGCGCGCCGGCATCACCTCAAGACGCTCGGCGACCTCGGAAGGTCCGGCCTGAAGGTGCGGCTCGCGGCGGGCGACGAGTGCGTGCAACGGCCGTACTGCGAACCCGGGTTGAAGAAGACGTACGGCATCGACATCACCGCCGTCGACCCGAAGGGTGTCGGCACCACCCAGGCGAAGCGGGCCGTGCAGAACGGCCAGGACCAGATGGTGCTGACCACCACGACGGATGCCACCTTGGACGACTTCGGGCTCGTCCTGCTCGCCGACGACAAGCATCTGCAGAACGCCGACTACATCGTGCCGGTCGTCAACCGCTCCCGCGCCGGCAGCGAGGGCGTCACCAAGGCGCTCGGCAAGCTCAACGACGTACTCACGACGGACGACTTGGCGTCCATGAACCAGCAGGTGGACAGCTGGCGACGGCTGCCTCAGGACGTGGCCCGGACCTATCTGGAGGACAAGGGGCTGCTGAAGTGAGGTTCCGCGGTGTCGGCGACCCGCTGCATGCGGCCGGATGAGCTGCCGTTGTCCTGCCACTGCCACTGCCACTGCCACCGGGTGCCGGTCGTGACGCACCGCCGCGGCGCTTGGGGTGCGGGTGAAAGCGGGCATCTGGTCCGAAGACGAAGACCGGGACGCTCGTAGACCTGTTGATTACCGGCTCATCGCATTTGAGGGTGTAGCCGGTGACTGAAGCCGCCAGTCTCGAGCAGGGATCTCGTGGGTTCTCTACAGCCGCGCCTGCTCCTGTCCGCAGGCATGGGAACCGACGGGGCTGTGTGGGGCGAGGTGGCCCCGGAAGCAGCTCGCCAGGTGTGGGCGGTCATGACGTAGGGTCGATGTATCGGAGTAGAAACGTGCTCTGGGGCCGAGCAGATAGCCGGACAGGGATACGCGCACACGCGGTATCGGACGATCCGCCACTTCTTCCGCGGAAGGAGTGCGTCATGAGGGCAGCACAGTTCAGCCGGTTTGGCGGCCCGGAGGTTCTTGAGATCGTTGACCTCCCCGATCCCCATCCCGGCGCCGGAGAGATACGGATCAAGGTCCGTGCCGCGGGGATCAACGCCAGCGACTGGAAAAAGCGTCAGGGCCTGATGGACCAGGAACTGCCACAGACCCTGGGCTACGAGGCTGCGGGCATCGTTGACGAGATGGGCGACGATGTCTCGGGTGTCACGGTTGGCGACCGGGTCTTCGGAGCCTCACCATACGGAGCCGCCCAAGCGGAGTTGGCCGTGCTGTCCTATTGGGCCCCGATCCCGAACTCGCTCGACTATGCGAGGTCTGCAGCGATCCCTGCGGCAGCCGAGACCGCAGCGCGCTCGCTCGACCAGCTTGGCGTCACGGCGGGCAGCACCGTGCTCATCAGCGGGGCATCGGGCAGCGTCGGGAGTGCCGCTGTCCAACTCGCCGTGGAGCGCGGCGCGCGCGTCATCGGCACGGGTAGTCCAGGCACGCACGATGCCCTCCGCTCGCTCGGGGCTGAGCCGGTGGCATACGGCGACGGGATGCCGGAACGAGTCTGGGCCATCATGCCGTCGGGTGTCGATTTCGCACTGGACGTCGCTGGCAGCGGCGTCCTTCCCGAACTCGTGGAGCTCGCGGGCGCGCCCGAGCGCGTGATCACGGTCGCCGACTTCCGGGGCGCGCAGCAAACGGGCATCCGCTTCAGCCGCGGCGACACCGGCCGCGCCACCTACGCGCTGGCCCAGGTAGCTCAAATGACTGAAACGGGACGATTCTCCATCCAGGTCGGCCGGACCTTCCCCTTGACCGAGGTGGCCGACGCGCACCGCGTCGGCGAAGCCGGGACTCTGCGCGGCAAACTCGTGCTACTCGTGGACTGACCGGCGGGCCATCGAGTCCTGACTTCGTGGACGCGCGGGCGATGCAGTCGCCAAGGTGACACCAGCTTTCGCCGTGGACGCACGGCGCTCTGCGGCGCGTCCCGATGGGTGCGGCGTCAAGGCGGAGGCAGGGCCGCACGGCGAGGGGTGTTGTGGTCGCTTCAGATATGGAGGTGGCTGCGTTCGCCGTTGTGGTCGAGGATGCACAGGATCTCGGCGGGGCCGCGGTCGCTGCGGAGGGTGTGCGGGGTCATGGTGGAGAACGAGGCGGCCTGGCCGGCCTCGATACGGATGACGCGTTCGCCGAGGTAGAGGATGACGGTGCCGGACAGCACGGTGAACCAGTCCCGGCCGGGATGGACGCCGAAGTCGTCGGGAGTGACGCTGCCCGCCGGGTCGGTGATGCGCATTTTGGCGACGGTCAGGCCCCGGGGGCCGTTGTCTTTGGTAAGGAGCCAGGTGGTCAGGCCGCGGGTGTCGTCGCGGTCGGGGCGAATGACGACGTCGGAATCGTCGGGGGACTCGACGAGCTCGTCGAGGGACTTGCCCAGCGCCCCGGAGATGGCGGTGAGCTGGTCGAGGCTGATGCGGCGGTGTCCGGTCTCGATGCGGCTGAGCTGGGAAGGGCTGATGCCCGCGCGTGGCGAAGGACCTTTCAACGTCATGTCCGATCAGCATGCGGCTACCGCGATGACCGCTGCAGCAGTCGTCGCCACGATGCTGGTCGCCCGGGCCGTCGTCCTCCGGCAAGGCGACCGAAGGCTTGCCGCCCGCGACGCCGACGCGGTGCACGGCCGCACCGCACCTCGCGCCAGCAAGCCCGCATCACCTTCGGCCGCATCTTCGGACGCCGCCTCCCGCGCCGTGCGAGAGGCTGAACAGCACGTCCACCACTGCTGGCGCCGGCTCCGCACACGGGCTAACCCGCCGGAGTGAGCTGAGCGCAAGGGCGAGATCGGGACGCACAGCCTGCGATGGCCCGCCGCTCACCCGCGGCTGCGCCGTCTTGAGGTCGTGGCTCGTCGGAGTCGATGCGCGGGACCGCGCGCACTGGCCCCGCATGCCGAGTCAGGTGCCCGAAGCCGCCGTCGTCGCCCAAAAGCTGGCGGTGGAGCGAGCTGAGTACCTTCGGCTTGTGGATGCTGACCACAGTGCTGCTCTTTCATGGCGTCTCGCTCACTCGGTCGGTTCCTGGCCGGTGAGCAGGTCGAGCAGACTGGCGGGGGCGTTGTCGCCGAAGATGAGCTGGTGATTCTTGTCGGATTCGGCGGCGAACTGGGCACTGCGGGGAAAAAGGGCCTGCTCGTACTCCGCAAGGGCGGCTTCGATGTCGTCGGGATGTGCGGCGATGGCTTTGCCGAGTTCGGCGCCGTCGAACATGGCGAGGTTGGCGCCCTCCCCGGCGAACGGTGACATGAGGTGGGCGGCGTCGCCCAGCAGCGTCACTCCGGGAACGCGGTCCCAGCGGTGGCCGATCGGCAGGGCGCTGATCGGGCGCGGGGCGAGGGCGGTTTCCCCGTCAGTGATGAGTGCGGTGAGTTCAGGCGCCCATCCGGTGAATTCTGCCGCGACCTGGGCCGCCGCCGTTTCGGGACTGGCGAGGATGGCGGTGATCCATTCCTGCGGTTTATTGAGCGCGACGTAAGTGTGCAGAACGGCGTCGGCCTCTCGATGGCCGAGGATCCCCTTGCCGGCCGCGACGGCGAACAGGGAACCGTCGCCGGTGGCCTTGGCCGCTGCGGGGTGGCGTTGGTCGGCGTCGTACAGGTAGGTCTCGATGAACGACGTGCCGACGTACTCGGGCTTCGCGTCGGAGAGCAGCGGCCGGACCCTCGACCAGGCGCCGTCCGCGCCGACGAGGAGGCCGGTCGTCACGGTCGGCCCGTCGGCGAACGTCAGCTCGTGCCTTCCGTCTCCGAGGGGGCGGACACTGGTGACTTTGTGTCCCCACTGGATCATCTCGCCGGGCAGCGAGTTGATCAGGATCCGACGCAGGTCTCCGCGGAGCACCTCGGGGCGCCCGCCCGTGCCGTCGTCGGGCTGGTCAAGCAGGACCGCGCCGTGCTGGTCGAGCACGCGCACGGCCTCGCCGCCTTCGTGGATGATCGCGCGGAACTCGTCGGTGAGGCCGGCCGCTTCGAGGGCGAGCTGCCCGTTGTACTCGTGGATGTCGAGCTGACCGCCCTGCGTGCGGGCGTCCGCCGATGTCTCGGCTTCGTAGATGGTCGCGGGGACGCCGTGCAGGTGCAAGACCCGGGCGAGGGTCAGGCCGCCGAGCCCGGCGCCGATGATCGTGACGGGAGTGGTCATGGTGGTTTCCCTTTCGGCTGGACACGCTCTACTCGGGTACAGTGTTCGCAGTAATGGCGCCACGATAGCACTACTGCGAACAGTGAGCGCAGTAGTGAGGAGGGAAACCCGATGGACGACGCTCACACGGTGGTCTGGAACCGGCCGGAGCGGGCCGCGAAAGGCCCCGCACCCTCACGCACCCGGGCGGAGATCACCGCCGCCGCCATCGCGATCGCCGACGCCGAGGGCATCGAGGCACTGTCCATGCGGCGCGTCGCCAAGGAACTGGGAACGGGCACAGCCTCGCTCTACCGCTACCTGGCATCCAAAGACGACCTGCTCGATCTCATGCTCGACGCCGTAGCGGCCGAAGACGGCGGCCCGCCTGCCCCCACCGGCGACTGGCGCGGCGACTTGCGGACACTGGCCTATCGCTCCCGGGCCACCATCCACCGGCATCCCTGGATGACCTCCCTCGCGGCAGGGCGCCCATCACTTGGGCCGAACTCGCTCGATGCCACCGAACACGCACTCGCCGCCCTCGATCCCCTCGGCTTCGACATCGACGTCATGATCACCGTCGTCGATACGCTGCATGCCTTCGTCCGCGGTTACGCCATCGGCGAGCTCGCCCAGCAGGAAGCCGTCCGACGCTCCGGAGTCGGCATCCAGGAGTGGATGGACGCCCACGCGCCCTACCTCGACAAAGTCGTCAGCGCCGGGCGCCATCCACTCCTCGCCCGGGTCATTCGTGATGCCGAACTTCCCCACGCGGCCGACAGCGCCGAGCGCGGTTTCCAACTGGGACTCGAACGACTCCTCGACGGATGGGAGGCCAACCTCCCCATCCGGCCCTGACGATTCGGCAGCGCCAACTGGAGGTTCCTCGGCGAACTCCGCACTCCGACGTCGGCCTCCGCGCGCGCCGAACCCCCGACGCAGCACGACTCTCAGAAGCGCCCTCTGCCCGGGCAAGATCAAGAACGTGACGCCAGACTGGCAGGTGATGGTGCGCAGGATGGTCGACTTGCCGCCGCCGGTGCCTGCGGAGATCAGGACGTGCGGGGAGTCGGCATCCAGGTCGACGGAGACCGCCTTGCCGCCGGATCCGGCGCCGATGACGGGTGCGGACTCCTTGACGAACTTCGTCTGCGCCATGCCGTGCCCCGGCGGTGCACTGTGTGCGGATCAGCGGGCGACCGAGATCGCGAAGGGCGCGAATCCGCTGGACCGAATCACGTGCGGTACGAACAGTATCGCGGCCTCCGTGGCGCGGGCGGTTTGGATCCCGCCGAGATCAGTGATCCACTCCTTGCGCCAGCCGAGGTTGATGAGCAGTTCACGGACGGTCTGCTTGGCCTGCAGGTCGTCGCCGGAGAGGAAGGCGTCGGGCGCCTGGGTGAGCGTGGCCGGCGCGGTCATCACCGGGAAGAGCATGGTGTTGAGTGTCTTGACGACGCGCGTTTCGGGGAGCGCTTCCTGAAG
Organism: Streptomyces albiflavescens; assembly: GCF_014645835.1. Classification (GTDB taxonomy): domain Bacteria; phylum Actinomycetota; class Actinomycetes; order Streptomycetales; family Streptomycetaceae; genus Streptomyces; species Streptomyces albiflavescens. The sequence continues at coordinate 92,448 of NZ_BMMM01000003.1, read as the reverse complement.
TTGCTCGGCGAGGCTTGAGCCGGGGTAGATCAGGTGGGCAGGCAGTCCGTCCGGTCCGTCGACGGTGGCGTTGGAGACGTCGACGAGGATCTTGTCGCGCAGTTCCTCGCGCAGGGCGACGAGCCGGTCCAGCGAGCCGGCTCCCGGGGTGGCGTTGATGACGATCTGGGCTGTCCGGGCAGTGTCGGCGGCGGCGCCCGGCGCGCGGTCCGCCACGGTCACCTCATGCCCTGCCCGGGTGAGGGCTGTGGCCAGATTGCCGCCGACGCGGCCGTTTCCGAGAACTGCGATCGTGGTCATGATGATCTGGTCCTTCCGTGCGTGCAGGTTGTGGTGCGCGGTCAGCGTGAGAGCGTGGCGACGGCCTCGGCGTGGACGCCGGGCGCGGCGGCCAGGAGGCTCTCGCTCTGCGGGGTCCAGGGGCGGCCCTCGGCGTCGGAGATCTGTCCGCCGGCCTCGGTGACGAGCAGCGCCCCGGGCAGCAGATCCGCGCGGGCGCCGGCGAACTGCCAGAAGGCGTCGATCCGGCCGGCGGCCACGTTCAGCAGGTGCAGGGTTGCGGGCACGGCGGTGCGGACGACGAGCGCGTCGAAGAGCATCGCGGTGATCGAGGAGCCGACGCGCCGCACGACCTTCTCGTCCTCGTCCGGCCGGGCCTGGCTGGTGGCCACGATGCTCAGGCCGAGGTCCGCGGTCTGGGAGACGTGCAGCGGTCGGCCGTCGAGGTAGGCGCCCGTGCCGGTGAGCGCGGTGTAGGTCTCGCCGGTCAACGGCAGGTGGACCGCAGTGAGCACCGGCTGGTTCTCACGCACGAGGGTGGCGGTCACCGCCCACTCCGGCAGAGCGTGCAGGTGGTTGACGTTGCCTTCGGCCGGATCCACGACCCACCATTCGCCGGGCGGCAGCGCCCCGCCGTCCAGCTCGTCCTCCACCCAGCCGGCGTCCGGGCGCAGGCGCGTGAGGCGGGGGCGCAGGATGTCGAGGGCCGTGTCGTCGTTGGCGGCGAGCGCGCTCATCAGCTCTTCACGGTTCCGGTAGCGGACCACCTCGCCGAAGCGCTCGCGCAGCGCCGAACCGGCCGCGCGCACGGCGATCGCGGTCTGGCCGAGCAGGTCGGCGTCGGAGGCGGCGACGTCAGTGGTCTGAAGCGTTTCGGACATGGTGGTACTCCCGTGTGAGGAGGGGTGATGAGGCGGGTCGGGCCAAGCTGTGCGTTCCGTCTTGCGCTCTCGTCTCGAAGGTATACAGCCCTTTAATTAACTTCAAATGCATGTCAAGCACGGCTAGGATTACTCCCATGCAATTGGATTTGAACCTGCTCGCCGCGCTCGACGCGCTGCTGGAGGAGGGAAGTGTGGCCGGGGCGGCCGCGCGCCTGCACGTCACCGCCCCCGCGATGAGCCGGAGTCTGGGCCGAATCCGGCGCACGACCGGGGATCAGATCCTGGTGCGCACCGGCCGCACGATGACCCCGACGCCGTATGCGATCGCCGTCCGGGAACAGGTGCACGAGCTGCTGCACCAGGTCCAGGGGGTGCTGGCACCGAGCCGTGAACTCGATCTGGCAACGTTGGAGCGCACCTTCACACTCCGCTGGCATGATTCCCTGGTCGCCTTGAGCGGCCCCACACTGCTCTCGGCCGTGCGCGGACAGGCGCCGGGCGTGCGATTGCGCTTCGTCGCGGAATCGAGCATCGACACCCCCGAGTTGCGGCGCGGCGAGGTCGACCTGGAGGCGAACGCCAACCGCCCGAGCGCACCGGACATCCGTGCCGAGAACGTGGGCGAGACCCGCCTCGTCATCGTCGTGAGGCAGGGGCACCCCCTCACCCGCGTCAGGACCGTCACCGCAAAGCGGTACGCCGCCGCTGAGCACGTCACCGTCTCGCGACGTGGAAACCTCAGCAATGCCGTCGACGACGCCCTCGCGCGGCTCGGCCTCACCCGCCGCGTGGTGGCGACCGCGCCCACGGAAGCAGCCGCGCTGGAGTTCGCGCGCGGCTCCGATCTCCTGATCTGCGTCCCCGAAGCCACCATGCGGTCAGCGGTCGCCGACCTCGGCCTGGTCGTGCTCCCCCTCCCGCTCGAACTGCCTTCGGCACCGATATACCTGTCGTGGCATCAGCGCTACGACACCGACCACGCCCACGCCTGGCTGCGCGGGCTGGCGCGAACCGCGCTGGCCATGGGCGGAGCGTCGTCGTAGTCGGCGCCGTCCGGCCGCTTCGCCCATACGTCCACGCGACCACCTTGATGCCGCACGGCCGGCCGCTGTGCGGACCCGCATCAGATCACCAGCCCCCGTTATCGAGGTCGCCGACACGGATTTCAGGCTCGGCTGCACTCCTGTCCGAGCGCGACGAGACGTGCGCCGCGGAACGAGCTATGCACCCTCGTTGTCACCGCGCAGGGAATGGATCATGCTCTGCAGGATCCGGAACGCGTCTGACTGCTCGGTCTCGGTCAGGCCGGCCAGCATTCTGGCCTCGACGGACCGGACGGCTGCGCTCGCCTTCTCGAGGCTTCGTCGGCCGCGAGGCGTGAGCCGCGTGGGAAGCACCTTCCCGACGGGTGCCTCCGCTGGCCTGGTCACGTAGCCGTCTCGTTCCAGGGCCTGGAGCAGCACGTTCATCGTCTGCCGTGTCACGAATGCGCCCCGCGCGAGCTCGGAGTTCGACAAGCCCGGTCGTTGCGCCAGCAGCTCGAGGCAGGAGTAGTGCGTCACGCTCATCCCGAGCGGCCGCAGCACTTCCTCCATGGCCGCGCGGAGGGCGCTCGACGCTTCTTTGAGCAGGTAGCCCAGTGACGTCTCCAGGTCGACGCCGACACCTTCTTGACTCATGTCAGCATTCTGACATAGGTTGATGCGTGTCAGAAAACTGACACGAAAAGAAGGAGCGTCATCATGCCCGCCACCGGCCCCGACTTCATCTCGCTCCAAGTGCGCGACCTCGACGCTTCGCAGGCGTTCTACGAGCAGTACCTGGGCCTCGTCCGCTCGCCGGCCGGACCTCCGCACGCCGTCGTCTTCGAGACGAAGCCGATCGCGTTCGCACTCCGCGACGTCATTCCCGGCACCGACCTCGTATCCGTCGCTCAGCCCGGCATCGGTGCCGCGATCTGGCTCCACGCCACCGACGTCCAGGCCATCCACGACGCGCTCGTCGCCGACGGTCACACCATCGTCTCCGCACCGATCGACGGCCCCTTCGGTCGGACCTTCACCTTCGCCGACCCCGACGGCTACCAGGTCACGCTCCACGACCGCGCCTGATCGACCAAACGCCACCGGACGATCATCAGCGGTTGCGCCCTGGGCTCGTGCGTGACGCCACCTTCTGCCCTGCTGACCTGACGACGTTCTGCCGGCTGGATGACCTCGGCTTGGAAGTGGTCGGCCAACAGGTGCATCCCGACCACGCCGTGTTGCTCTGTCGAGTGGTCGACCCTGATGACTGGTGCCATGCCTGCGGCTGTCCGGAGGTGCCGCGCGACAGCGTGCTGCGCCGACTGGCGCACGTCCCGCTCGGCTGGCGGGCAACGATCCTGCACGTCCGCATCCGCCGCTACCGCCGTTCGGGCTGCGGGCAGGTCTGGCGCCAAGACACGACCGCGGCCGCCGCGCCGAGGGCGAAACTCTCGACGCAGGCGGTGATGTGGGCGTTGAAGAGTGTCGTCATCGACCGGATGTCGATCGCCCGGATCGCCGCCGGGCTCGGGGTGTCCTGGCACACCGTCAATGACGCCGTCCTGGCGACCGGCCACCAGTTGCTGATCGCCGACCCGACCCGCTTCGACGGTGTCCAAGTCTTAGACGTCATCTCAATTGGTGATTGGTAGTGGAGATAGTCGCTGGCAGGCGGGGTGCGGTAACGGTTGGATGCTTTGGTGAGTAACTACTGGACGCCTGCCCATGATGCGGTTGAGCACGACAATGCGACGGCCCTGGCCCGGTTGCTGGCCGACGGTGCTGATCCCGACGAGGTCTTCAGCAACATGACGCTGCTGACGCACGCCATCGATGCCGAGGGCGACGCCTCCCTGCAGAGCGGTGAGCCGCTGACGGTTCACATCACTGCTGTACTACTGTCCTTCGGCGCTGACCCGGAGCTCGCGGATCCAGACGGTCGCACACCGCTGGACATGGCCACCCACTACGGACACGACCTGGCGGTGAATCTGCTGCGGGCCCACATCAGCAGGCGAGCCGCCGGTAACAGATGAGGGTGCAGGCGATGCTCGTGAAGGCGAGGAAGTGCTCGGCTTTGCGCTCGTAGCGGCGGTGGAGACGACGGCATCCGGCGAGCCAGGACATGGTCCGTTCGATGGTCCAGCGGTGCCGGCCGAGTCGCTGCGAGGTCTCAACTCCTTTGCGGGCGATGCGGTGCGGGATTCCCCGCTTGGATAACCATCGCCGCAGGTGAGCGTAGTCGTAGCCCTTGTCGGCATGGAGCTTGCCGGGCTTGCGCCGACGGGGCCCTCGGCGCGAGCGGACCGGGGGTATGCCCTTCACGAGCGCATCAGAGCCTTGCTGTCGTGGACGTTGGCACCGCAGATCCCGACAGATAGGGGCAGACCGGTCCGCTCAGTGACCAGGTGGATCTTTGACCCGTACTTGCCCCGGTCGACAGGATTCGGACCTGTCAGCTCCCCCTTTTCAGGGCTCGCATGTTCACCGAGTCGATCGCGCAACGGGACCAGTCCAGGTCGCCGCGGGAGCCGAGTTCATCGAGGACCAGGCGGTGCAACTTGGCCCACACCCGCGCCTTCGTCCACTCGGCGAACCGGCGATGAGCCGTTGCCCCGGACGGCCCGAAGGAAGCTGCGGGTACTTGCTGCCACGTGCAGCCTGACGTCGCCACGAACACGATCGCGGCCAGCACTTCACGGTCACCGTGCCTTCGCCGACCACCGCCCTGAGGCCGCGATGGCGCCTCCGGCACCACCCGCTGAAACAGCTCCCACAACTCATCCGGCACCAGCCGCTCAACGATCCCCACCACAGCCAACAGCCTATTCGACCAAATGAGATGACTTCTTAGGCGTGGATGAGCATGCGTGGCGCCACACCCGCCGCGGGGACACGTTCGTCACCGTCATCATCGATCTTTCTTCAAGCTGTGCGAGCACCCGACGGAGACTGGGTCAGCCGACGCGGTCGGCTTCGTCGTGGCGGCCCTGGTCACGAAGAATGTCTGCCAGGTCACGGCGGATGAGGAGGGTATCGGGGTGGTCAGGGCCGAGGGCGCGGGTTACCCGGATGGTGGCTACCCAGCTGAATCCAGCTCTGATCTGGGTCTAGTTACTTGCGGGCACTCCGACGTCGTTCCAAGCGGCGAGTACCGCTTCATGCTCGATGCTGTGTCGGCCATAGCGGGTGCGGGCGGATTCGGCGGTCAGGTGTGCCCAATCGGCGAAGAGCAGCCCCCTGCGCATTCCGTCACCCGTGAGGGCGTCCCACCAGATCCGTCCCGCTCTCTCCCAGGCCTTGCCGCCCAGACGTTCGGCGACTAGGTAGAAGGCGCGGTTGGGGATGCCGTTGTTGATATGGACGCCTCCTTTATCCCGGCTGGTGTGGACGTAGTTGTCCATGTGAGCGGGCTGTGGGTCCTCGCCGAGGATGCGGTCGTTGTAGGCAGCGCCCGGATCCTTCATCGAGCGCAAGGCCAGGCCGTTGATGCCCGATGCCAGGAGTCCGGAACCGAGCAGCCAGTCGGCCTCCTCCACGCTTTGGCCAAGGGTGTACTGCTTGATCAGTTGACCGAAGACATCGCACAGCGAGGCGTGTAGTGCCCCATGCTCGCCCTCCCAGTCGAAGTTGTGCAGCATCTCTGGAACTCCGTGCCAAATCTCCCCTCCAATCACGTCAAGGCATTGGCTGAACCGGTTGAAGACTTCACCGTCTCCGTCCCCGAGCACCAGTTGGTATCCGTCCCATAGGGCGTTGTTGAAGTTGGTGCCGTAATGCACGAATGCGATCAGTGGCCGCTCGGCCAGTGGCTCCCGCCCGAGTACCTCGCGCCCGAAGGTCGTAACGGCCACCAGTCCCTCGTACGCCTCATCGACGGCCGGGTCCCCGGTTGGCGGCTTCCCATCCCAACGCAGTGGAGTCAGCCGCTCAACGCTCTCTTGCTGTCCGGCGTCGTACACGATGTGCTCGGCCTCTGGTTGCTCTGCGTCGAGTCGCTCACTGACGAGCCTTTCGAGCAGAGCCACCGGGATGTCCGAAAGTGGTGTGGGGAGCGGCAACGCTCGTATCGCCGTCAGCCGATCGAGCAGAATCAGGGACGTTGTGCCGGCACTGAGGGCGGGGAATTCGGGACGCGATTCCGCCGTTGGCGCTTCGGATCCGTCAAACGGCGCGAGCGTTTTTTCCACCTGCTCGGAAGAAATGTGTGCAATCTTGCCGAGCTCCGTGATCGCGTCCTTCAACTCCTTCACGGCGTCCTCAAGGAGCGGCACACGTACGCCGCTCAGTGATCCTTCTGCCAGGGCCGGGACGATCTCCAGTGCGTCATACCCGCGGTGGACCAATTCGAAGGATGCGCTGCTTCGCCGACGGGCGATGGTAACGCCGTATTCCTCCCATGCCGCCCGGGAGAGTGCGGGGGCTACCCAGCTGCCTGTGTGTCGGAAGTACTTGACCGCTGCACTGTTCTTGGTCAGCTCGGCATAGATCAGCCTGGCAGCTGTGCGGGCGCTGGCGCGGGTGCGCAGCACTGCGCCGCCTGCAGTGGCGGCCGCTGCCCCCAACGCGCTGATCACCGCAGCCACGAGCGTGCTGTCCATGCCGCCCCCTCGCGCAACTGCCTTCCGCTAGCAACATGATTGGCGGAACGCCCGGTTCTGCCAAGGGTCCTGACAGTTGATCACGTTGACTGGCAGAGCGGGTTGGGTCGCAGGCCGCAGGCTGTGTCCCCAGCGACGTCCTCGCCGGGTTGGAGGGGCGAGTACGCAAGGGGTCCAGGCACAGGCGGCGCCAGATGCCATTGACGCGTTCCGCCGGCACACCGTCAGATGGTCGGCAGCCCGGCTGGCTCCCGCTCCTGGTGGTGCTTGAGCGCGTCGGGGGCCCCGGCGACTGCTGAGGTCACGTGGCACAAGCGGCTCAAACAGTGCCCGCAATCCGTCGCTCACGATCCACAGACTCGTCCGGACACCTGTAGGAACGGCCGACTGACAACGCCAGTCATGCCTCTCCTGCCCCTGATCCGGGGAAATCAGAGCAGAAAAATTGGTATCGAGGGTGGCGTTGATAGCTGACGTAGTTCGGCAGCCCTACCGTGCTGGTCGGCACAGAGTTGCGCCGGTGAGCCGACGAGGTGAGGAGGCGTATGCCAGATCACTCGCAGGATGACTCCGCGGATGGCGAGAGCGGTGTCTCCCTGTGGCTGTGGTCGCTGCTCGGCGTGTTCGCGGCGTGCATGCCCTGTGCGCTGCTTGTGGTGGAGAAGCTCGGCTCCGCTCTCTCCCTGGTACCGCTCATCCTTGCGGTTCTCGCCGCGCTGGCCGGGTATGTGGTGGCGGTACGCGTCGTGGTGGGGGAGAAGTTCGGACAGCGTTCACGACGTTCACGAATCCTGGTGTGGCTGGCAGCCGGAGGCCTCTTTGTCGGCAGCGTGGCGGTGCTCTTCGCGTTCCGTCCCCCGCCGCCCCCGCTCGCCCGGATGAGTGGGGCACGTGACGTGGCCGTGGTCGGTTTCGCTGGGCACGACGGGCGGCAGGACAAGCGGGTACTGACCGATGTTGCGGCCGACTTTGCTCATGCCATGGCGGGCCGGATTCCCACGGCGACCGCCGTCCGCAGCTACGCCGATGAGGTGTCGCTGCCGCTCGCCGAGCTCCAGGGGACCCACCGCAGCAGGCTGGAGGGGAAGACCGCGAGGTTCGCCGACGAGTCCAACGCCGAGATTGTTGTGGCCGGTCTGGTCAGTACCGACCCGGCCGGCCAGACCACACTGCGTCCGGCCGTCTACGTCAGGGCCGACCAGATCCCCGACTCGCCCGAACTCGTGGGCTGGTTTCTCAGCGGACCGATTCTCATGGCGCGCGGCTGGGAGTCGGCGCGAGGACGGGCTGAGCTGAGCGCGGAGCTGACGCGGCGGATCGGCACACTCGCGGAGTTCGTGGACGCGCTGGACACCTGGCGCAACGGCAGTCCTGCGGAGGCCGCCCGGATCCTCAAGGGCCTGCTCGGTCCGAAGCGGCAGGGTGGCACAGACGACTTTGTGCCGCCCGATCTGGTCCGGCTGTTCCATGGCCATGCCGCTGAAGACCAGGCGCTCGGAGAAACCGGCCCCGCCCGGCAGGCGCTGCTGGAGGAAGCCCGCGCAGACTACCTCGCCATCAGCGAGGACTCCCCAGCCGGACGGCGCGCCGCGCTCGGTCTGCAGGGCAACGCCTATCGCCGGGCCTTGGGTCCCGCGCACAACTGCAAGCCCGGGACCGTCCGTAGCGGGGAACTCGCACAGATCTCGCAGGCCCTGGGGGCCCTGGCCAAGGACCGTGAGCTCACCGAACTCGGGCAGCTCAAGGCCACGGTGAACCTCGCGCAGGTCGAGCAGTGCCGCATCACCGCAGGGCTGGTGACGGACGACGGCACGGTGGAACGGGCCGTGGCGACCGTCCGCGCGGCCCCGGACACCACCGGCTCTGCCGCACTCCACGCGTTCGCGGAGTCGATCGCCGCCATCCACGCGTACGGCAGAGGCGATCTCGCGGCGGCCATCAAGCACATCCGAGCCGCCATCGCGCACGGACAGGATCTGGTCCAACGGGCCGTCTGGCACGGCCTTCTGGCGTCCTGGAGTCTGGCCCGCTGCGACCTGGAAACCGGCCGCACGGCCCAGCAGGACGCCTTGAATCAGCTGGCCGCGGCGGAACAGGCCGGCAGGGCGAGCACCAAGCTCCGCCGCCAGATCGAGCAAGCCTTCGCCGCGGAGCTGCGACAGGCCGAAGAGCGCTGCGGCGCGGTGCGATGAGAGGTAAGGGACAGTGAACGGGCGACTGTATCTGTGGCTGGCCGGGGTGTGCCTCCTTGCCCTCGGCTGCGAGGCGGGAAGCGAGACCCCAGCGGCACGCCCTACAGGGAGGCCCCTCATGGCCTCGACACGCGCCGGGACACCGAGTTCTTCCGCCCGGGACCTGCTGCTGGCTCAGCAGTTCGAGATGGCGATGTACAGTATCGGCCCCGTCGATTGTCACGACGAGCTGAGCCTGATCAAGCAAGGCCATCGCGTCGACCGTCCCCTGGCCTGGGTGTCGTCCAGCAGCGATGAGGTGGTGGTACGCCTGGGACAGCAGACGTTCCTGTGTCTGTACGGGTTCCCCAAGAACAAGCCGATCACGGTCACAGTGAAGGCAGGAGGACGCACTTACACCACTCCTGTGAAACGCGTAGCCACCTTGACCGCCGAGGAGTCCTCACAGAACGAACTCTTCAATGACCGTGAGTTGGAAGTCCAGGACATCGGCGACGGTCTGCTGCAGAGCGGAGGGTGGACGTTTCTCCCATCCGATCCTGCCCGTAAGGCAATCGCCCTGTCCGGTCGGCTGACCCTGGCGGCGAGCTCCGGTGACGTGAAGACCACGTACGAGGTACCGCTGCGCTGGAACCAGGGGGCGGAGCCCCTGGACGGCTGGGAGCACAGCCGCCGGATGGCGGTCTACGGATATCCGGTCGGCGCACGCGTCCCGATCGGGCTCTACCGCGTGGGCCTCGAGCGCGCGGTGCTGGAGCGGAAGGTCGGAGAAGTGGTCATGCCGCGTTCCCGGGTCGCCGTCTTCAGCATTCCCCAAGATGTGTTCCGCGTCGTGAGCGTGGAACCCCCGGCAGGCAAGGACTCTTACTGCCTGTCCGTCCCTGAAGTCCGCGCCTGCGTCACGTGGCCGGTCTGAGTTCAATAGCCGCGTCGAGGAGGACAAGCTTGTCGTGTGAAGCGATTGCTGACGGCGCCGCGCCGCGGTCATGATGGCCGGAGCCCGAGGTGACGGCTCCGTGACGTCGGTGACCGTACTGGTGCGGTCGGACCACTTCCCGGGTGGGACGGGTGCCGGTACACGTTCTGCATGGGGGATTACGGGGGATTCCGCCGGACATGGCGGCAGGCATTACGTGAAGCGGTCCTGGGGGCGCGCACCGACACCAAGGCCGACGGGCTGGCGAATCTCGTCGAGCCCGGCTGCGAGAAGGCGTACGAGCGGTTCGAACTCGTCTATTCCAAGCAGCAGGTGCAGCTTCAGCTGCTCTACGGAGAGTCTCAGCGGGCCTTCGAGTCGCAGACCAGAGAGTCGCTCAGGATCACCGTGGGATGCGTGCTGAGCAACGTCCTGCGGGACGCGCGGCTGACCGGCACGGAGCCCAACCGTCACCTCGCCGACTATCTCGGCAAGGAGATCTCCGGTCTGCGGGCGCGCATCGACCAGGACTGCGCGCTGGCGGTCAGCAGGGGCATCAACGTGGGGCTCAGTCTGGGCGCGCTCATCAGCGTCGTACTGCTGATCGTGCCCCTGCTGGTGGGAGCCGCGGGGCTGCTCGACCTGCTACGGGTCGAGGTGGGCTGCAGCGACCGCTGGAGTCTGACGGGGGCCTTCGTGTGCGGGGGAGTGGGGGCGTTCGGCGCGGTGCTCAGCGTCCTCGTGCGGCTGCGCAACAGCGGGGAGGAGCTGACGCGCCGAAGGACCAATGGTGACCGGGGTGCTGTCGCGCCCGGCCAGATGGCCCGCGGGATGCGCCACGAAGGCGTCTACCGGGTCTTCGTCGGCTGGATCCTGGCGCTGGCCGTCTACTTCCTGCTCAACGCCGGTTTCATCAAGCTGTTCGACATGCCCGCCTCGCCCGCACAGATCTGCGCGGACAACGGGGACGGACAGAGCACCACCTTCTGGGGATTCTGGTGCGCCGTCGGCTTCCTGGCGGGCTTCAACGAACGCTGGGCCTTCGGACTCCTCGACCGTTCGAACAGGCAGGAGCGCACCACCCGGTCCACGGTTCAGGCGTCCGCCACCGAGTCGAAGTCCACCTGACCCCGCGACACGCCGCGGGCATCCGCGTCGACCGACCGCCGCAGCGCCTCGTGCAGCTTCGCCGGGGTCAGTACGCCGAGGAAACGCGGCCCCTCCAGCACGGCGACCCAGCCCGCGTCGTGCTGGAGCATCACACCGAACGCCTGCTTCAGCGGGGCGCCCACCGGGACCCAGGAGTTCATGCGGTGGGCGAGGTCGCCGACCGTACCGCCCGCCGCGAGTTCGTCGACGCCGACCCACCCGTGCAGATCGCCGGCGGCGTCGAGTACGACGGCCCAGCGGGCACCCTCGGCGTCCAGCCACGCGGCGGCCTGCGCGGCCGGCTCGTCCAGGCGCGCGATCGGCGGCTGCTCCAGATCGTCGGCCTCGATCTCGGTGACGGACAGCCGCTTCAGACCGCGGTCGGCGCCCACGAACTCGGCGACGTACGGCGTGGCGGGCGTGCCGAGGACCGCCCCGGGCGTGTCGAACTGCTCGATGCGCCCCTGCCCGTACACGGCGATCCGGTCGCCGAGCCGCACTGCCTCCTCGATGTCGTGCGTGACCAGCAGCACTGTCTTGCGCACGGCCTCCTGCATCCGCAGGAACTCGTCCTGCAACTGTTCCCGCACCACCGGGTCGACGGCTCCGAACGGCTCGTCCATCAGCAGCACGGGCGGGTCGGCGGCCAGCGCCCGCGCCACGCCGACCCGCTGGCGCTGACCGCCCGAAAGCTGCTCCGGGTAGCGCGGTCCGTACGTCTTCGGGTCCAGACCCACCAGATCGAGGAGCTCGGCGGCGCGCGCCCGTGCCTTCGCCTTCTTCCAGCCGACCAGCGTCGGTACGGTCGCCGTGTTGTCGAGCACTGTGCGGTGCGGGAACAGCCCGACCTGCTGGATGACGTATCCGATGCGCCGTCGCAGCAGCACGGGGTCGACCGTGGCGACGTCCTCGCCGTTCACGAGGATCCGGCCCGACGTCGGTTCGATCAGCCGGTTCACCATCATCATGGTCGTCGTCTTGCCGCAGCCCGACGGGCCGACGAGCGTGACGAGTTCGCCCTCGGCGACCTCGAAGGAGAGGCCGTCCACGGCGGTCGTGCCGTCCGGGTAGCGCTTGGTGACCTGCTCGAACCGGATCATTCCCTCACGCTAGCCGGGCCGCCCGATGCCCGCTCACCAGCCGCGTCCCCCTGTGCATGAACTGCAAGTTCCGCTTTTGAAAAGTTTCAATTCGGCCGGAAGAGCCTGCAGGTCTCGGTTGCTCGACGGCTACCGCTCGGCGGTCAGCTCTGTTGGATTCTGTCTGATAGTCGCGTTGTTGGAGTGGTGGACATGCGCCTCAGTCGCAACTACCTTCGCAGCCAGTCCAACTGAAACGTTACAACTCGCTTCCTCCGAAGCCGAAGGGATGACGGCGTGCACGAGGCGACGCACAACGAAGGAACAGGCAACGTCCGGCGCAGAACGGTGCTCACCACCGCGCTGGGCGCCGGAGCCGTGGCGATGGCCGGGGGGATCGGCACGGGAGGCACGGCATGGGCCGCGCCGGCCTCCGACCGGACCTCCCTGCGGGGGCTGACGGTGGAACACCGCACGAATCCACTCGGCGTGGACGCCGACGAACCACGCTTCGGCTGGCGCATGGCGTCCTCGGCCCGCGGCCGGCGCCAGACGGCGTATCAGATCCTGGTGGCCACTGCGCCCGAGCGACTGACCCGTGCCCGCGCGGACGTGTGGAACAGTGGCCGCGTCGAGTCACCGGACTCGGTGGCGGTGCGCTACGGCGGCAAACGGCTGCGCGCCTCGACGCTCTACTTCTGGACCGTGACCGCGTGGGACGAGAACGGCCGCGCCGTCACCGGCGCGCCGCCCGCTCACTTCGAGACCGGTCTGCGCAGCACCGACGGCGTGTCGGGCTGGGACGGCGCGACCTGGATCAGTATGGCGGGCAAGGCCCCGAACAGCGCGGGGGCACCGCTGCTCCGCCGGCAGACCGCGATCGAGGGGAGGGTCCGCGAGGCCCGGCTCTACATATCGGCCCTGGGCGTGTACGACGCCTATGTCAACGGCCACCGGGTCTCGGTGCCGCAGGGCGAGGGCAGCACGTATGAGCTGCTCACCCCGGGCTGGAGCAACTACGACACCACCGTCAACTACATGACGTACGACGTCACGGAGCTGGTCGCGCGGGAGCGGCGGGTGACGCTCGCGGCGGTGCTCGGCAACGGCTGGTACAACTCCCGGATCAGCGAGGCGGCGACGGGCATCCCGGGACTGGACGACAGCAAGTACTACGCGAAGGACGGCAATCCCCTCGCCCTGAAGGCCAAGCTGCTGATCCGGTACGCCGACGGGACCTCCCAGACCGTGGTCACCGAACCCGGTGCCGGGTGGCGGGCCACGGACGCCGGCCCGTACCGCGAGGACGACATCTACGACGGGCAGACCTACGACGCCCGCAAGGAACTGCCCGGGTGGTCGGCGAGCGGCTTCGACGACTCCGACTGGGCGGAGGTCGCGGAAGACGGCTTCAGCGCCAAGTTCCCCGACGCGAAGCTGGTCGCCTACCCCGGTGAGACCGCCCGGCTGATGGAGCAGTGGGACCGCCGTCCCGAGTCCGTCACCGTCTACAACCAGGTGGCCGGCCAGTCCACCAGCCCGAACGGCAAGGGTCACATCGTCGCCGATCCCCGCAGGTCGGTCACCGACCGGAAGAAGGCGGCGAAGGCGGTCGTGACCCTGCGCACCGGGGACACCGCGGTCTTCGACCTGGGGCAGAACATGGTCGGCGTTCCCCGCTACACCCTGGAGGGCCCCGCCGGAGCCGAAGTCGTGTTCCGCTTCGGCGAGATGCTCAACGACGACAGTGAGGGCGCCGACGGGCCGAAGGGTTCGGTCTACCTGGCCAACCTGCGCACCGCCAAGGCGACCAGCACCTACACCCTCAAGGGTGCCGAGCACGGCGAGACCCACCAGGACTCGCTGACCTTCTACGGCTTCCGCTACGTCCAGGTGACGATCGCCACCCCCGACACCACCGTCTCGGTCTCCGGCGTCACCGGGAAGGTCGCGACGTCCGCGATCCGCGACATCGGTACCGTCACGACCGACAACGCGCTGGTCAACCTGCTGTTCAGCAACGTCCGTTGGGGTCAGCGCGGCAACTACCTGTGGGTGCCCACCGACTGCCCGCAGCGCGACGAGCGCCAGGGCTGGACGGGCGACACCCAGGTGTTCTGCAACACCGGCCTCTACAACGGCGACGCGGTCAACTTCCTCAGCCACTTCCAGGACACGCTGATCGAGTCGCAGAAGACGTACGGCCTCGACGGTGCCCAGTTCACCTGCATCGCACCCGGTTCCCGGTTCGCCTTCCCGGCCCCGGAGAGCGGCTGGTCCGACGTGGGCGTCATCCTGCCGTGGACCCTCTGGCAGATGTCCGGCGACACCACTGTCATCGACCGCAGCTGGGCGGCCATGGCCAAGTACATCGACTGGATCCACGCCAAGTCGGGCGACTCGTACGCGGGCCAGGGCTCGGTGTTCGGCGACTGGCTGGCCTTCCAGAACACCAGCTCCCAGCTGATGAGCGATGTCTACTACGGTCACTCGACCCGCCTCATGGCGGACATGGCGCGCGCCACCCGCCGCGACACCGAAGCCCGTGCGTACGACGAGCTGTTCGCGAACATCAAGCGCAAGTTCGTCGCCAAGTACCTCGGCACCGACTCCTCGGGCAAACTCGTCCTGCGCTCCAGCCTCGGCAAGGCGTCGGAGATGGGCGGCGCCGCCCCCACCGAGGACAACTCCCAGACCGCGCTGCTGTGGGCCCTGAAACTCGGCCTCTACGACACGCAGGTACAACGTCGCGAACTCCTGAGGCTGCTCGCGGAGAACATCGGGAACGACGCGGCCTACAAGAGCGCCCACCCGGACAGCGCCCGCGTGCAGTACGCCCAGAACACACTGTCCGTGGGCTTCCTGGGGGTGAACGTCCTCGCCCCGGTGCTCACCGACGAGGGCCGCGACGACCTGGCGTACAAGCTGCTCCATCAGGACGAGTTGCCCTCATGGCTGTTCTCGGTGCGGAACGGTGCCACCACCGTCTGGGAGCGCTGGAACTCGTACTCGAAGGCGGACGGCTTCGGCCCGGTCGAGATGAACTCCTTCAACCACTACGCCTACGGCGCCGTCGTCGAATGGATGTATGAGGGTGTGGCCGGAATCTCCAAGGACCCGGCCCATCCCGGGTTCAAGCACTTCCTCCTCCAGCCGCGCGTCGACCCCACCGGGAAGATCACGCAGGTGGCGGGCTCGCACGAATCGCCGTACGGCGAGATCGTCAGCGAGTGGGAGGTTTCGCAGAGCCGGACCCTGACCTACCGGGCGGTGGTTCCCGCGAACAGCACCGCGACCCTGCGCATCCCCACCACCGACCCGTCCACCGTCCGGGACGGCAGAACACCTCTGGCCCAGGCACCCGGCGTCGAGTACCTGGGCTTCGAGAACGGAGTCGCCTCCTACCGGCTCCCGTCCGGCGTCTACGAGGTGGCCTCGGCCCTCGGCTGACCGCTCACCAGCACCACCTCCAAGGTGCGCGGACCGTGTACCCCCTCGACCCGGTCCAGCTCGATGTCACTGGTCGCCGACGGCCCGGAGATCCAGGTCAGCGGACGGGTCGGGTCGAGGCGCTCCAGGGCCTGGGGCACGGAGGAGACCACCTGGTCGGGGACGTGGACGACACAGATGTGGTGGTCGGGGACGAGCGTGACGCGGCGGCGGCCCTGGTCGGGGCCGCCGTCCAGCACGATGGTGCCTGTCTCGGCGATGGCCACCGCGCAGGCGGTGACCACGCTGTCGACACGGTCCAGTTCGGCCGGGGTGCTCTGGGCTCGGTCGTGTACGCGCGTCGCATCCACGGCCTTGAGCCAGTGCGACGGCAGCTCCGGCGGGACGAGGACTGTTCGCGTGCCCCGCTCGGCGAGCAGCCGCATGAGCAACTCGGACAGCTCGTCGTCGGTGGTGCGATGAACGACCGCTCGATAGTCCGCCAGGTTCTCGGCGAGCAGATCCACCGTCTCCGCGACACTCCGCGCACCGTGCTCGCGCAGATAACTCCGGTCAATGGCCTGCCCGTACGGCGTGTCGTCCTGTCGTACGTCCGCGATCGCGCGGCGCACCCGGCCCAGGATCACCCCTCTGCTGCTCACTTCGAGTCCGCCTTCCTTCCGCCTTGCGTGCGCTGCCACCAGTCGCGGAACGGCTCCGCGGGCATCGCCGGCAGATCACGGCTCGCACTCCACGCCCTGCCGGGGCCCGGCAGTGTCCGCGGATGGAAGCGGCGCGTGCGCGATGCGAGCCGCTGGCCGGTGCGCAGCGCGCCGGGATGGCTGAACGCCCACCGCGCCGCACGCATCGCCGCCCGCTCGGCGGCATGCCCCTTCGCGGGCTTGAGGACGACCTTGTTGCCGTCCCGCGTCGTCAGACCGCCCTCGGCGACCCGTTCCCGCAGGTGGACGAGGACTTCCGGGATGTCGATGGCGACCGGGCAGACCTCGTAGCAGGCGCCGCACAGCGAGGAGGCGTAGGGGAGAGAGGCGTCGATCTCGCTCTGCGTGCCACGGAGTTGGGGGCTGAGGATGGCGCCGATCGGGCCCGGGTAGACCGAGCCGTACGCGTGGCCGCCCGCCCGCTCGTACACCGGGCAGACGTTCAGACACGCCGAGCAGCGAATGCAGCGCAGCGCCTGGCGGCCGACCTCGTCGGCGAGCGTGTCGGTGCGGCCGTTGTCGAGGAGGACCAGGTGGAAGGTCTGGGGTCCGTCCTCGTCGGTGGTGCCGGTCCATGTCGAGGTGTACGGGTTCATGCGCTCGGCCGTCGAGGAGCGCGGGAGGGTCTGGAGGAAGACCTCCAGGTCCTGCCAGGTCGGCACGATCTTCTCGATGCCGACGACCGAGATCAGGGTCTCGGGGAGCGTCAGGCACATCCGGCCGTTGCCCTCCGACTCGACGACGACCAGCGTGCCGGTCTCGGCGACCATGAAGTTGGCGCCGGAGATGCCGACCTTGGCGCGCAGGAACTTCTCCCGAAGGTGCAGCCGGGCGGCCTCGGCCAGCTCGGCGGGCGTGTCGGTCAGGCCCTCGGGGGCCGGGCGGCCCCACTCGCTCATCTCCCGGGCGAAGATGTCCCGGATCTCGCCGCGGTTGCGGTGGATCGCCGGGACGAGGATGTGCGACGGCCGGTCCTTGCCCAACTGGACGATGAGTTCGGCGAGATCGGTCTCGTAGGCGTGGATGCCCTCTTCGAGAAGCGCCTCGTTGAGGCCGATCTCCTGTGTCGCCATCGACTTGACCTTGACGACCTCCGTCTCGCCGGTCGCCTTCACGAGGTCCGCGACGATCCGGTTGGCCTCGTCGGCGTCGGCTGCCCAGTGCACGGTGCCGCCGGCCGTGGTGACCGACTCCTCCAACTGCACCAGGTAGCGGTCGAGATGACGGAGTGTGTGGTCCTTGATCTGCTTGCCCGCCTCGCGCAGCGCGGCCCAGTCGGAGACCTCCGCGACCGCCTTGGCGCGCTTGGCGCGGATCGTGTGAGTGGCGTGGCGCAGATTGCCGCGCAGGGTCGCGTTGTGCACGGCTTCGTGCGCGGCCTCGGGGAAGGCCGGCATCCCGACGAAGGTCCCACTCATACCAAGGGCTCCTCTTCCGTGCTCGCCAGGATCTCCGCGATGTGGACGGGCCGCATGCCCGTGTTGAGGCGGCCCATCGTGCCGCCGATGTGCATCAGGCAGGAGTTGTCGGCCGCGCACAGCACATCGGCGCCTGTCGACTCGGCGTTGCGCACCTTGTCGGCGCCCATCGCCGCGGAGACATCGGAGTTCTTGACGGCGAAGGTGCCGCCGAAGCCGCAGCACTCGTCGGCGCCGGGCAGCTCGCGCAGCTCAAGTCCCTTGACGGCCTGGAGCAGTCGGCGCGGCCGGTCGCCCAGGCCCAGGCTGCGCAGTCCGTGGCAGGTGGGGTGGTAGGTCACCGTGTGCGGGTAGTACGCGCCGACATCGGTCACGCCGAGCACATCCACCAGGAACTCGGTGAGCTCGTAGGTCTTCGGCACGACCGGAGCCAGCGTCCTGGCGAGCGTGTCGCCACGCCCCTCGGTGCG
Organism: Streptomyces albiflavescens; assembly: GCF_014645835.1. Taxonomy (GTDB): domain Bacteria; phylum Actinomycetota; class Actinomycetes; order Streptomycetales; family Streptomycetaceae; genus Streptomyces; species Streptomyces albiflavescens. The sequence goes on along the minus strand of NZ_BMMM01000003.1, from coordinate 74,284 downwards.
GGCCCGCTCACCCATCCGCGGATACAGCTCCCGCACCATCGCCCCGCACGATCCGGACGGCGTCACGATCGCCTCGTACTCCCCGAATACATCGGAGAAATGCCGGGCGAGCGGCTCGGCCTCATGGCGATACCCGGTGTTGTAGTGCGCCTGCCCGCAACACGTCTGCCCCATCGGGAAATCGACGTCCACGCCCAGCCTGGTCAGCAGTTTCACCACGGCGCGGCCGGTGTCCGGATACAGCGTGTCGTTGACACAGGTCAGGAACAGGGCGACACGCATCGCAGCTCCTTGTTCTCGATCATCGGATGAGTGCAGCGTACGCGGCAGACGCGCGCCAGGGGAGTCCCCGCTCACGGACGGGTGAGCCGGTCGCGCGCCACCGGAGCCCCGGCTCACGGACGGGTGAGCCGGTCCTCGGCGGCGCGCCACGCCGCCGTGTCGCCACGGGGCTCGTATCGCTCCAACGGCTGCGTACGAGTGAGGAGTCGCCGCATCGACGTACGGTCGCCGACCAACCCGTGGGTCCGGGCCTGGACGAGGACGTTGCCGAGCGCGGCCGCCTCCGCGGGGCCCGCCACCACCGGCAGACCGCAGGCGTCGGCGGTGAGCTGGCACAGCAGGGCGTTGCGGGTGCCGCCGCCGACGATGTGCACGACGTCGACCGGATGGTCGGCGAGGGACTGGGCCGCGCCGATCGCCCGGCTGTGGGCGAGCGCGAGGGAGTCGAGGATGCAGCGCGTCACCTCGGCAGGCGACTCGGGCACCGGTTGCCCCGACTCCCGGCAGGCGTCGGCGATCCGGGCGGGCATCCGGCCCGGCGTCAGGAAAGCCGCGTCGCCGGCGTCCACGACGGACCGCAGCGGCGCCACCTCGGCGGCGGCCGACAGAAGATCCCCCAGGTCGGGCTGCCCCCATTCGCGTACGCACTCCTGGAGCAGCCACAGCCCCATGATGTTCCGCAGATAGCGGACCGTGCCGTCCAGCCCCAGCTCGTTGGTGAAGTTGGCCGCCCGGCTCGCCTCGGTGAGCACGGGCGCGTCCAGCTCCAGTCCCGCCAGGGACCAGGTGCCGGTGCAGATGTACGCGAACCGCTCCCCGGTGGCGGGTACGGCGGCCACCGCCGAGGCGGTGTCGTGCGAACCGACCGTGGTCACCGGGACCGGGCCGGTCAGACCGGTCTCCTCCAGCACGTGCGGCCGGAGCAGCCCCGCCGGGTCGCCGGGGCGGCGCAGCGGCGCGAACAGCTTCAGATCGATGCCGAGCCGCTCGGCGATGTCGTACGACCAGTCGCGGGTGCGCGGGTCGATCAACTGGGTGGTCGAGGCGTTGGTGAGCTCGGTGCCCGACTCGCCCGTGAGCCAGTACGTCAGCAGATCGGGGATGAGCAACAGCCGTTCGGCGGAGGAGAGTTGGTGCGTCGAGCCGGCCGCCGTCAACTGGTACAGCGTGTTGAACGGTGCGTACTGCAGCCCGGTCGCCGCGTACAGTTCGGCGGCGGGCACCTTCGCCCACACCGTCTCCGCGATGCCCTCCGTACGCGCGTCGCGGTAGTGCACCGGGTTGCCGAGCAGCGCCCCGTCCGCGTCCAGCAGGCCGTAGTCCACGGCCCAGCTGTCGATGCCGACGGAGTCGATCTGCCCTGCCGTGCGCAGCCCTTCGAGGACACCAGCGTAGAGCGCGAGAATGTCCCAGCGCAGACCCTCGGGGACCTGGACCGGCCGGTTCGGGAAGCGGTGTGCCTCGGTGAGTTCCAGGGTGTCGGGGCCGACGCGGCCGACCATGACGCGTCCGCTGGACGCGCCGAGGTCCACCGCGGCGTACGACTTCACAGCGGTCACCCGCGTCACCGAAGGAACGCGGCGGCGACGCCGGCGTCGACCGGGACGTGCAACCCCGTGGTGTGCGTCAGGTCCCCACCCGTCAGGGCGAACACCGCGTTCGCGACGTGCTCCGGCAGCACCTCCCGCTTCAGGATCGTCCGCTGGGCATAGAACTCACCCAGCTTCTCCTCCTCGATGCCGTACGTCGCCGCCCGCTGCGCACCCCAGCCGCCTGCGAAGATCCCCGAGCCGCGGACCACCCCGTCGGGATTGACGCCGTTGACCCGGATCCTGTGCTCGCCCAACTCGGCGGCCAACAGGCGCACTTGATGAGCCTGGTCGGCCTTGGTGGCGGAGTAGGCGATGTTGTTGGGTCCGGCGAAGACCGCGTTCTTGGACGCGATGTAGACGACGTCCCCGCCCAGCCCCTGCGCGATCATCACCCGGGCCGCCTCGCGCGACACGAGGAAGGAGCCGCGGGCCATGATGTCGTGCTGGAGGTCCCAGTCGCGGACCGAGGTCTCCAGCAGGGGCTTGGAGATGGAGATACCGGCGTTGTTGACCACCAGGTCGACCCCGCCGAAGGCGAGTACCGCCGCCTTGAACGCCTCGGCGATCTGCTCCTCGGACGTCACGTCGACGGTGACGGCCACGGCCTTGTCGGGACCGCCGAGCGCCGAGGCGACGTCGGCCGCGCCTGCCGAGTCGAGATCGGCGACCACCACGCACGCGCCCTCGGCCACCAGCCGCTCGGCGATCGCCTTGCCGATACCGCTGCCCGCACCCGTCACCAGCGCCACCCGCGTCGCGAGCGGCTTGGGCCTCGGCATCCGCTGGAGCTTGGCCTCCTCAAGGGCCCAGTACTCGATGCGGAACTTCTCCGACTCCTCGATCGGCGCGTACGTCGAGACGGCTTCGGCACCGTGCATCACGTTGATGGCGTTGACGTAGAACTCGCCGGCCACCCGCGCGGTCTGCTTGTCCTTGCCGAAGGAGAACATGCCGACACCGGGCACGAGCACGATCGCCGGGTCCGCGCCGCGCATCGCGGGGGAGTCGGGCAGGGCGTGCCGCTGGTAGTAGGCGGCGTACTCCTCGCGATATGCGGCGTGCAGCTCCTTCAGCCGGGCGATCGCCTCGGCCAGGCCGGTGCTCGGTGCCAGATCGAGGACGAGCGGCCTGACCTTCGTCCGCAGGAAGTGGTCCGGGCAGGAGGTGCCGAGCGCCGTGAGACGCGGGTGCTCGGCGCGGGCGAGGAAGTCCAGGACGACGTCGGAGTCGGTGAAGTGTCCGACCTGTGGACGGTCCTGGGAGGCGATGGCCCGGATGTACGGCGCCAGAGCCGCGGCCCGCTCCCGGCGGTCCGCCTCGGACAGCGCCGCGTACCCCTCGACGACCGGCCCGAACGGCTCCGCCTTCCCGCGCTCGGCGAGGAAGGTCTCGGCGGTGCGGATGATGTGCAGCGAGTTGCGCTCGCACTCCTCGGCCGTGGCACCCCACGCGGTGATGCCGTGGCCGCCGAGGACGCAACCGATCGCCTGCGGGTTGGCCTCCTTGACCGCGGCGATGTCCAGTCCGAGCTGGAAACCGGGCCGGCGCCACGGCACCCACACGACGCTGTCCCCGAAGCACTCGGCGGTCAGCTTCTCCCCGTCGGCCGCGCAGGCGAGCGCGATCCCGGAGTCGGGGTGGAGGTGGTCGACGTGCGGCGCGTCCACCAGCCCGTGCATCGCCGTGTCGATGGACGGGGCCGCGCCGCCCTTGCCGTGCAGGCAGTAGTCGAACGCGGCGACCATCTCGTCCTCGTGCTCGACGCCCGGGTAGACGTCCTTCAGCGCCAGCAGCCGATCCAGCCGCAGCACGGCCAGCCCCGACTCGGTGAGCGTGCCGAGGTCGCCGCCGGACCCCTTGACCCACATCAGCTCGACGTCACCACCGGTCACGGGATCGGTGTCGGTGCCCTTCGCGGAGGCGTTGCCGCCCGCGTAGTTGGTGTTACGGGGATCGGCGCCGAGCCGGTGAGAGCGGGCGAGGAGGGCGGCGGCTTCGGGATGGGGTGCCATGTTCCTGGTCCTTAAGAAGAGTGTGTACGTGTAAGGGGGCTCAAGGGGGAGCGCCCCCAGGTCCTGTCGTCACATTCCCGTCGTCCGCCCGGAGGGCGGGCCCTGCGGCGTCAGGTGCGTGCTCTCGGCGTGCCGGGCACAGGCCCTCGTACTGGATGTACTTGGGTCTGTGCCCGGTGCGGCGAGAGTGCGTGCATGGCGTCGCGGGGCAGACGGGAATGTGACGACAGGACCTAGGGGCGCCGGGAACTGCGCGACCGGCCCATGGCGGCCCGCGGGCTGGCACCGGCCGGCCCCGGCAGACGAAGCCCGGCCATCACGCCCCCCAACCCGCCTGCTGCCCACCCACCCGCTCCGCGGCGATCCGGGCCGCGTAGCCGGACCGGTGATACGCGGCGACAGGGTCGGCGTCGAGCCCCATCTCGGACCGCACCTGGGCCAGCAACGGCCGCACGTCCGTGTTGTACGCGTCCATGAGCACGGCATTGGCGGCGAGCACGTCACCGGTTCGCTGGGCCTCGGCGAGTGCGGTGCGATCGACCAGGAGAGCCTTGGCCGTGGCCTCCTGGACGTTCATGACGGAACGGATGATCGCCGGGATCTTCGCCTCGATGTTGTGGCACTGGTCGAGCATGAACGCCACCCCCGGCGTGAAGCCGCCGCCCCGGATGACCTCGTACATGATCCGGAACAGCTGGAAGGGGTCGGCGGCCCCCACCATCAGGTCGTCGTCGGCGTAGAAGCGGGAGTTGAAGTCGAAGCCCCCGAGCTTCCGCTCGCGCAGCAGCGTGGCGACGATGAACTCGATGTTGGTGCCGGGGGCGTGGTGCCCGGTGTCGACGACGACCTGGGCCTTGGGGCCGAGCTTGAGGCAGTGCGCGTACGCCGTGCCCCAGTCGGGGACGTCCGTCGTGTAGAACGCGGGCTCGAAGAACTTGTACTCCAGGAGCATCCGCTGGTCGTCTCCGAGCCGCTCGTACACGAGCGCCAGACCCTCGGCGAGCCGGTCCTGGCGCTCGCGGATGTCGTCCTGGCCGGGATAGTTCGTGCCGTCCGCGAACCACAGCTTCAGGTCCTTGGACCCCGTCGCGTCCATGATGTCGACGCACTCGAACAAGTGATCAAGAGCCTTGCGGCGCACGGTCGCGTCCGGATGGCAGATGGAACCCAGCTTGTAGTCGTCGTCCTGGAAGGTGTTGGAGTTGATCGTGCCCAGCTTCAGGCCGCGCTCCTGCGCGTACTTCGCCAGCGCCGCGTAGTCGTCGACCTTGTCCCAGGGGATGTGCAGCGCGACGGTCGGCGCGGCACCGGTGTACTCGTTCACCTGCGCGGCGTCGTCGAGCTTCTCCTGAGGCGTGCGCGGCACTCCGGGCTGCGCGAACACCTTGAATCGAGTCCCCGAATTCCCGTACGCCCATGACGGCGTCTCGACGGCCTGGGTCTTGAGCGCGGTCTTCACCGCGGCGAGCTCGGTCACTTCGGGGCTCCTACGACTTCGGGTCTGAAAAGACGTCTGTGAAGACTTTTGAAGGCTGCGTTTCTGAAGACTTCGCTCCGACCGCGGTCCGAGTGTGGTCGAACTGCGGTCTGAAACGATTCAGGAGCCGAAGCTATGAGCCCTCCGAAGGGCTGTCAACCCCTACGGCGTGGACCGTTGACCGTGACTCTGTTGTGACCTTTGATCCTCGAAAAAATTCGACAGGAACCCATTGACGTGACCTGGGTGACATGCCTAACGTCCCGGCAACCCAATTGAAACCTTTCACGACGCTGTGGGGCCGTCCCGCCGCCGTCGTCGAGGAGCCCCTCATGACCCACCCGTCCGATACGGGTCCGGCCGCCGTGCTGGCGCTCAAGGACATCTCGAAGTCCTTCGGCGCTGTACGCGCCTTGCGGGACGTGTCCCTGGAACTGTTTCCCGGCGAAGTGCACGCGCTCGCCGGAGAGAACGGCGCGGGCAAGTCGACCCTCATCAAGACGCTCGCCGGCGTGCACCGACCGGACGCCGGTCAGGTGCTGCTGGACGGCGAACCCACCGTCTTCCACGGTCCCGCCGACGCCCGCGACGCGGGCATCGCGGTGATCTACCAGGAGCCCACGCTCTTCCCCGATCTGTCGATCGCCGAGAACATCTTCATGGGCCGCCAGCCCCGGCGGGCCCTCGGCCGCATCGACCACAAGGCCACCCACGCGGCGACCGCAGCCCTCATGAAGCGCCTCGGGGTCGAACTCGACCCCGACCGTCCGGCGCGCGGTCTGTCCATCGCCGACCAGCAGATCGTCGAGATCGCCAAGGCGCTCTCCTTCGACGCCCGCGTCCTGATCATGGACGAGCCGACCGCCGCCCTCACCGGCAGCGAGGTGGCCCGCCTCTTTGGCGTCGTCCGCACCCTGCGCGAGCAGGGCTCGGCGGTGCTGTTCATCTCGCACCGCCTGGAGGAGATCTTCCGGATCTGCCAGCGGGTCACGACACTGCGCGACGGCGCCTGGATCGCCAGTGAACCGCTGGACGGCATGACCGAGGACGACCTCGTACGCCGCATGGTCGGCCGCGACCTCGACGAGCTCTACCCCAAGCAGGAGGTCGAGGCGGGCTCGGTCGCCCTGAGCGTGCGCCGCCTGACCCGTGAGGGCGTCTTCACGGACGTCTCCTTCGACGTCCGGCGCGGCGAGATCGTCGGTCTCGCCGGGCTGGTGGGCGCCGGGCGCACGGAGGTCGCCCGGGCCGTGTTCGGCATCGACCGTTGGGACGCCGGTGAGGTCGAGGTCGGCGGCAGGACCCTGACGAACGGCGCGCCCTCGACGGCCATGGCCGCCGGACTCGCCCTCGTCCCCGAGGACCGGCGCGCCCAGGGCCTCGTGATGGACATGTCCATCGAGCGCAACATCGGCCTGACCGGGCTGCGTACGACGGTCAGGACGGGCCTGATGGACCGCGGAGCCGAACGCAGCCGCTCCCTCGACTGGGCGGTCAAGCTCCAGGTGAAGTACGCCCGGATCGCCGACGCCGTCTCGACGCTCTCCGGCGGCAACCAGCAGAAGGTCGTCCTCGCCAAGTGGCTCGCCACCGGCCCCAAGGTGCTGATCGTCGACGAGCCGACCCGTGGCATCGACGTCGGTACGAAGGCCGAAGTGCACCGGCTGCTCAGCGAGTTGGCCGCCGACGGGGTGGCCGTCCTGATGATCTCCTCCGATCTCCCCGAGGTCCTCGGCATGGCCGACCGCGTGCTCGTGATGCACGAGGGCCGGCTCACCGCCGAGATCCCACGTTCCGAAGCCACCGAGGAATCCGTGATGGCCGCTGCCACCGGGAGGGCCGCCGCATGACGGTGACCGCGCCCACCCCCGCCCCCGCCACCGAGGTGCCCAAGTCGAGCGGCACCCGGCTGGTGGACCGCGTCTTCAAGATGCGCGAACTCGCCATCCTGGCCGTCTTCCTGGTGATGATCGCCATCACCCAGATGGGCAACAGCCAGTTCCTGTCCGAACAGGGCATCAAGGACCTGCTGCTCAACGCGACCATCCTGGTGCTGGTCGCCACCGGTCAGTCGCTGGTCGTCATCACCCGGAACGTGGATCTGTCGGTCGGCTCGACGCTCGGCATCAGCGCCTTCGCGGCCGGCACCTATCTGCAGGGCGGCGGAAACCCGGTCGTCGCCGTCTTTCTCGCGGCGCTGCTCGGCATAGGCTGCGGACTGGTGAACGGGCTGCTCGTCAGCCTCGGCCAGGTGCCCGCGCTCGTCGTCACCCTCGGCACGCTCTACATCATCCGCGGCATCGACTCCATCTGGGTCGGCTCCCGGCAGATCACCGCGGCCGACCTCCCGGGCAGCTTCGTCGACTTCGGCTCCGGCGGCATCTCGGCGGTCCCCTATCTCGCGCTGATCGCGCTGGCGGTGCTGCTGGTCACCGCGTACTACCTCAAGCACTTCGGCAGCGGCCGCGAGCTGTACGCGCTGGGCTCCAACCCGGAGGCCGCGCGGCTCGCCGGCATCCCCGTCCGCAAGCGGATCCTGACCGCGTACGTCGTCTGCGGGGGCCTCGCCGGACTCGCGGGTGCCATGTATCTCGCCCGGTTCGGCAACGTCGACTCCGGCACCGGCAACGGCTACGAACTGACCGTCGTCAGCGCGGTCGTGGTCGGCGGTGTCGTCTTCACCGGCGGCTCCGGCAGCGTCTACGGCGCCGCGCTCGGCGCGCTGCTGCTCACCTCCATCAACAGTGTGCTGCCCGCCCTCGGAGTCAGCTCCGTCTGGGTGCTCGCCATCAACGGCATCCTGCTCATCCTCGCCATCGCGGTCGACCGGATCGTCGCGCTGCGCGTGGCCTCCGCACTGAAGAAGAGGAACGCCCGCCATGGCTGACTCGCCTCTCGCGCGCGCCGTCCGCTGGGACACGGTCGTCGGCGCCCTCCTCATCGTCCTGCTGCTGTTCTCCTTCGGCTTCGTGGACGGCTTCGGCAACGCGCTCAACCTGTCGTTCCTGATCGGCAACACGCTGCCCATCGCGCTGATCGCGCTGCCGATGACCCTGCTGGTGGTGGCCGGGGAGATCGACCTCTCCGTGGCCTCCACGGCCGGACTGTCCGGCTCGGTGATGGGCGCCCTGTGGAACCAGGGCATGTCGATCGAGACGATCATCCCGCTGTGCCTGCTGCTCGGCGTGGTCTGCGGGCTGGTCAACGGTCTGCTGGTGACCCGGCTCGGGCTGCCGTCCCTCGCCGTCACCATCGGCACCCTCGCCGCCTACCGGGGCATCGCACAGATCGTGCTCGGCTCGGACGCGGTGACCGACTTCCCCACCCAGTACCAGGACTTCGCGGCCGGACGTATCGGGAACACCTTCCTCCCGCAGGCCTTCCTGCCCTTCCTGGTGCTGCTCGCCATCGCGGTGGTCGTCCTGCACGCCACGCCGTTCGGGCGCTCGGCGTTCGCGATCGGCGCGAACGAGGAGGCCGCGCGATTCGCCGGCATCCGCGTCAAGCGGCAGAAGCTGATCCTGTTCGTCGCCACCGGATTCATGGCCTCCCTGACCGGCGTGTTCTGGGCGCTGCACTACGCCAGCGCCCGCTACGACAACGCCACCGGCCTGGAACTCTCCGTCGTCGCGGCCGTGCTGCTCGGCGGCATCGACTTCGACGGTGGCAAGGGCACGCTCGGTGGCGCGATCGCGGGAGTGTTCCTGCTCGGCGCGCTCCAGAACGTGATGAGCCTGCTGAACGTCTCCGCGCAGTCGCAGATCGTCGTCACCGGCGTGCTGCTCGTCGTCTCCGTGCTCGGCCCCCGGGTCGCGCGGCAGATCTCCGTAGCGAGGGCGGGCCGCAGAGCCGCCTCGACTCCGGCGTCGTGACTCCCACCCCTGCCCGCCCTGTAACTCCCTCCGCTCACCCTCGTAAAGGACCTTCCGCCATGCGCAAGTCATCGATCCGCCGTACCTGTGCGGCGCTCGCCGCCGTCACCTCGCTCGCCCTGGCGGCCACCGCCTGCGGCGGTACCACCAAGAACGACGTCAAGGACTCGGGTGGGTCCAACGCCGCCGCGGGCAAGGCCGACCCCAACGCCGCCACCAAGAAGGGCCTGACCGTCGGCTTCCTGCCCAAGCAGGTCAACAACCCGTACTTCACCTCCGCCGACAAGGGCGGCGAGCAGGCCCTGACGGAGCTGGGATCCAAGTACAAGGAGGTCGGCCCGAGCAGCGCCACCGACACCTCCGGGCAGGTGAGTTACGTCAACACGCTCACCCAGCAACAGGTCGACGCCATGGCCGTCTCCGCGCAGGACCCGGGCGCCCTGTGCACCGCGCTCAAGCAGGCGATGACGAACAAGATCAAGGTCGTCACCTACGACTCCGACACCAAGACCGACTGCCGCAACGCCTTCGTCTCGCAGGCCAGCGCCGAGGACCTGGGCCGTACCGAGGTGCAGCTGCTCGCCGAACAGATCGACTACAAGGGCGAGATCGCGATCCTGTCCGCCGCGCAGACCGCGACGAACCAGAACACCTGGATCGACTTCATGAAGGACGAGCTGAAGGACCCCAAGTACAAGGACATCAAGCTGGTCAAGGTCGCGTTCGGCAACGACGACGCCCAGCAGTCCTTCCAGCAGACCCAGGGCCTGCTCCAGGAGCACCCGAACCTCAAGGGGATCATCTCCCCGACCACCGTCGGCATCAAGGCGGCGGCCCAGTACCTGTCCGGCTCGAAGTACAAGGGCAAGGTGAAGCTGACCGGCCTCGGTACCCCCAACGACATGCGCAAGTACGTCAAGAACGGCACCGTCGAGGCGTTCGAGCTCTCGGACCCGGCGAAGCTCGGCGAGCTGGCCGCGCGCACCGCCGTGGCGCTGTCCTCCGGGCAGATCACCGGCAAGGAGGGCGAGACGTTCAAGGCCGGTGACATGGGCTCCTTCACCATCGGCAAGGACGGCGTGATCAGCCTGGGCAAGCCGACCGTCTTCAACGCGAAGAACATCGACCAGTTCAACTTCTAGTTCGGAGCGGCACTTCATGCAGCGCGTCTGTTTCCTGCTCAAGGTCCGCGAGGACCGCCTCGACGAGTACCGCGAGCGGCACGCCGCCGTGTGGCCCGAGATGCTCGAAGCGCTCTCGGCCACCGGCTGGCACAACTACTCGCTCTTCCTGCGCGAGGACGGCCTGCTGGTCGGCTACCTGGAAACCGAGGACTTCGCGGCCGCACAGGCCGGCATGGAGGCCGCCGATGTCAATGCCCGTTGGCAGGCGGAGATGGCGCCGTTCTTCGAGTCACTGGACGGCGCCAGACCCGACGAGGCCATGAAGCCCCTCACCGAAGTCTTCCACCTCGCCTGACCCAGGAGCCCCGGACATGAACAGACGTACGCTGCTGGCCAGTGCCCTGCTGGGAGCCGTGGCAGGCCCCGGTATCGCCGCCGGTACGGCCCGTGCGGCCGATCCCGGCCCCTCGGTCACCCCGGCCGGAACCACCCGACTCGACGCCCAGGCCCTGTTCTTCGTCTCCTACGACGGCCTGGTCAACAACAACGCGTTCCAGAAGAACGGGCTGTTGACGTACAAGGGCTATCAGTACGCGGCCTGGTACACCACGGACCGCAGCGCCGTCGTCGCCCGCCGGGCGCTCGGCGCGTCCAGCTGGTCCACGGTCACCCTCGCCCACCAGCTCAAGAGCTCCGACTCGCACAACGTGATCTCCATGGGCGTGTCCAGGACCGACGGGCGGCTGCACCTCAACATGGACTCGCACAGCGACGGCTTCTTCTATGTGAAGTCGGTGGCCGGGCTCCTCGACAACGCCCCGGCGTGGACCTCAGCGGTCTTCGGCGCCGTGGAGACGACCCTCGACGGGCTCGCGCTCACGACACAGTTCACCTACCCGCAGTTCATCTCGACCCCGGAGGGCAGGCTCCAGCTCAGCTATCGCGTCGGCATCTCCGGAAACGGCCGCAACGCCCTGGCGGAGTACGACGGTTCGTCCTGGACCGCGCTCGGCGAGTGGTCCAGCTCCTCCGGGACGTACACCAGCTCGCACGGCTCCAGTACCGCCCGCAACATGTATCTGCACGGCATCGACTACGACGCGGGGGGCCGACTGCACTCCTTCTTCACCTGGCGCGAGCAGAACGGCGCCGTGATGTGCAACGGCGGCGGCATCACCAACCACGACACGGGCTACGTCTACTCCACCGACCGCGGCCGCACCTGGCGCAACGACGCGGGCACCCTCGTCGGCACCACCGGAAGCTCCGACACCGTCGCCGTCACCGACGCGGGACTCGTCGTCGACTCCCTCAACCCGGACCACTCCCTCATGAACCAGGAGAGCCAGGCCATCGACTCCAGCGGCCTGCCGCACGCGATCATCAGCTACGTGCCAGGCCGCTTCGGCCAGTGCACCACCAACTACGTCACCGACCGGACGAACAACGGCCGCGCCTTCCACGTCCGCAAGAACTCCTCGGGCACCTGGACCAAGACCGAGATCCCGATCGCCCTGAACTCCAGCCAGCGCACCAAGCTGGTCCTCGACACCTACGACAACGCCTACGCGATCATGCCGTTCGGCCGGATCGCCGGTGCCTCGAAGTCCTCCGGGTACACCGACTGGACGCTTCTGTACGACGGCAGCGGTCTGAACGCCTTCGGCGAGGTCGTGATCGATGAGACCCGGGTCTCGCAGGATGGAATCCTCTCGTTCATGTACCAGGAGAGGTCCAGCGGCACGACGCCCTCGCCGCTCCATGTCGTCGATTTCCGGCTGCCCGCATGAGCACCGGCTTCGGACCCTGCGCGGGTAGTGTGATGGCCTGCCCGCCGCTTATCGTTCTCCTGGAGGTTCCCGCCTGATGGCCCAGTCGGTGGGTATCAAGGACGTCGCCCGTGCCGCCGGAGTCTCTGTCGGCACGGTGTCGAACGTGATCAACCGCCCCGACTCGGTCGCCTCCGAGACCCGGGCTCGCGTGCTGTCCGCGATCGACCGGCTCGGCTACGTGCGCAGCGAATCGGCGCGTCAGCTGCGGGCGGGGCGCAGTCGGATCATGGGCCTGCTGGTCCTCGACATGGGCAACCCGTTCTTCGTGGACGTGGCGCGCGGCGCCGAGCGCGCCGCGCGGGACGCCGGGCTCGGTGTGATGGTCTGCAACAGCGCGCAGAGTTCGAGCGAGGAGGCCGACTATCTGTCGCTCTTCGCCGAGCAGCGCGTGCGCGGGGTGCTGCTGACGCCCACCGACGCGAGCGGGCGCAACATCGAGGCGTTCCGCCGCAACGGCATTCCCTTCGTGCTGGTCGACCGGGTCGCCGAGGGCACCACCGAGTGCTCGGTCTCGGTCGACGACGTGGCGGGCGGCGCGCTGGCCGTACGGCACCTCGTCGACGCCGGTCACCGTTCCATCGCCTACGTCAGCGGGCCGCCCGGACTGAACCAGGTCAGGGACCGCCGCACGGGCGCCCTGAACGCCCTGGCCGAGGCGGGGCTCGGCCCGGACAGCCTGCGCGAGCTGCCCACCGAGCGTCTGGACGTGGCCGCGGGGCGCGACGCCGGGGCCAGGCTCCTCGGCCTCGCCGACCGCCCGACCGCTGTCTTCTGTGCCAACGACCTGCTCGCGCTCGGCGTCCTCCAGGCCATGTACGCCGCGGGCGTCGGCGTGCCCGACGACCTCGCGATCGTCGGCTACGACGACATCGAGTTCGCGGCCGCCGCGGCCGTTCCGCTCACCTCCGTACGCCAGCCCGCCGTGACCATGGGCGCCCTCGCCGCCGAACTTCTCCTGGAGGAGATCGGGACGGAGACCTCGCCCGCGCCGCACACGCACCGGCGGGTCGTGCTTCAGCCGGAACTGGTGGTGCGCCGCTCCAGTCTGTCGGCACGCTGATCGGCTGTTCAGTTCCTGTCGACCGCAGGGCTGAGCCGCTGTTCAGTAGATTTTCTTGATCCCGGGCGCCGGGGCCTGCGGAACATGTGCTCAACTGGGACGCAGCCTTGAATCCGTTCGTCTCGGGAGCACTGTTGACCGTCAGCTACCGCCAGCCCGGAGTCGTCCTCACCGACCACCGCTTCGCCGTGCCCCTCGACCACGACGACCCGGCGGGGGAGAGCATCGAGCTCTTCGCCCGCGAGGTCGTCGCGAGCGACAAGGCACAGCAGGACCTCCCCTGGCTGGTCTACCTCCAAGGCGGCCCCGGCTTCGGCGCCAACCGGTTCGTCGGCAAGCAGGCCTGGCTCGGCCGCGCGCTGAAGGAGTTCCGGGTGCTGCTCCTCGACCAGCGCGGCACCGGTCACTCCACGCCCGCCAACCGGCAGACCCTTCCGCTGCGCGGCGGCCCGCGCGAACAGGCCGATTACCTCGCGCACTTCCGTGCCGACTCCATCGTCCGCGACTGCGAGGCCATCCGCCCCCGGCTCACCGGCGGCGCCCCCTGGACCGTGCTCGGCCAGAGCTTCGGCGGCTTCTGCGCGGTGCACTACTTGTCCACCGCGCCCCAGGGGCTGCGCGCCGCCGCCATCACCGGTGGCCTGCCCTCGCTCGACGGGCACGCCGACGACGTCTACCGGGCGGCGTATCCCCGCATCGAGCGCAAGGTCGCCGCGCACTACGCGCGCTATCCGCAGGACGTCGAGCGGGCCCGCCAGATCGCGGAGTACCTCCTGCAGCACGAGCCGGTCCTCAACGGTGGCTACCGCCTGACCGTCGAGGCCTTCCAGTCGCTCGGCATCGTCCTCGGCGGCAGCGAGGGCAGCCACCGGCTGCACTACCTCCTGGAGGAGGCCTTCGTCCGTACCCCGCAGGGTCCGGCCCTCTCCGATGCCTTCCAGGAGGACGTGCAGAGCCTCCTCTCGTACGCCGGACACCCGCTGTACGCGCTCGTCCATGAGGCCTGCTACGCCCAGGGCGACCGCCCCACCGACTGGTCCGCCGAGCGGGTGCGCGCCGAGTTCCCGCAGTTCGACGCGGCCAAGACGCTGACCGAGGACGGACCGCTGCTGTTCACCGGTGAGTCCGTGCACCCCTGGACGTTCGAGACCGACCCGGCGCTGCGACCCCTGCGCGAGACCGCCGAGGAACTGGCCGCCCGTACCGACTGGCGGCCGCTGTACGACCCCGCCCGCCTCGCCGCCAACGAGGTTCCGGTCGCCGCGGCGGTCTACCACGACGACATGTACGTCGACGCCGAGCACTCCCTGCGCACCGCCCGCGCCATCCGGGGTCTGCGCACCTGGGTGACGGACGAGTTCGAGCACGACGGTGTACGGGCCGGCGGGTCGCGCGTACTGGACCGGTTGCTGGCGTTGACGCGCGACGAGGTCTGAGGTTCTCCGGGCCCCCTATGATTCTGACGGGCCGTCAGAACATGCTCGGCATCCCAAGGGGGCACGGATGATCGACACCACGCGTACGGACATCCCGGAGGGTGAGGAGCGGCTGCGCCTCGACGTCGAGAAAGGCATCGGTGTCCTCACCCTCTGCCGCCCGGCGTCACTCAACGCGTGGAGCTGGGAGGCCACGCGTCAACTCGGACTGCTCGCCGACCGGATCCGCTTCGACGAATCGATCCGGGTGGTCCTGCTGCGGGCCGAGGGGCGGGCCTTCTGCGCGGGGATCGACGTCACGGCGCCGGGCGGCGCGATCACAGGCCGGTCCGGGGCGGAGCGCGCCCGCAACTACTACGAGGGCATCCGGTGGGCGCACGAACGGTTCGCGGCCTTCGCACGGCTGCCGCAGCCGGTCGTCGCGGCCGTGCGGGGCTACTGCCTCGGCTTCGGATTCGAGCTCGCGCTGATGGCGGACGTCCGGATCGCGGCCGACGACGCGGTGTTCGCGCTGCCGGAGGCCCAGCTGGGGGTCGCGGTCGACGCGGGCGGTGACCTGCGGATCGCGCGCGAGGCGGGCGCGGGATGGGCGAAGCTGCTCGCGCTGACGGGGCGCCGACTGGACGCCGTGACGGCCGAGCGCCTCCATCTGGTCCAACTCCTGGTCGCATCCGATGAGTTGGACAAGACGGCCCGTGCGATCGCTGCCGAGATCGCGGCCAACGCGCCCCTCGCCGTGCAGGGCATCAAACACGACATCGACGCGTACGCGGATGCCGGGCTCGCCGCGGCCCTCGACCGCACGGCCATGTCGGCGGCGCTCACCCTGACCTCGGACGACTCGCGCGAGGGATATGGCGCGAAGGGTGCCCGCCGCGTGCCTCGCTTCGAGGGGAAGTGACCGGCATGTTTTGATCGGTCACTGTTCTGCACCACGGAGGATCGGGGGACCGATGCACGACAGTGAACTCCTCGCGGACCGGTTCGAAGAGCACCGCGGCCGCTTGAGAGCGGTGGCCTACCGGATGCTCGGCTCGCTCAGCGAGGCGGACGACGCCGTCCAAGAGGCCTGGCTGAAGCTCAGCCGCACCGACGCCGACGGGGTCAGGAACCTCGGGGGCTGGCTGACGACCGTGGTCGGCCGGGTGTGCCTGGACATGCTGCGCTCGCGCACGTCACGCCGCGAGGAGCCCATGGACGCCTTCGTCCCCGACCCGGTCGTCAGTCCCCTGGCGCGGATCGACCCCGAGCAGGAGGTACTGCTGGCCGACTCGGTCGGGCTCGCTCTCCTCGTGGTCCTGGAGACGCTGGACCCCGCCGAACGGCTCGCCTTCGTCCTGCACGACATGTTCGCGGTGCCCTTCGACGACATCGCGCCCGTCGTCGGACGTTCCTCCGCCGCGACGCGCCAGCTCGCCAGCCGGGCCCGCCGCCGGGTACAGGGAGCCGCTCCGGAGCCCGAGCGCGACGTCACCCGGCAGAAGCAGGTCCTCGACGCCTTCCTCGCCGCCTCGCGCGAGGGAGACTTCGAGGCCCTCGTCGCCGTCCTCGACCCCGACATCGTGCTGCGCGCCGACTCAGGCCCGCTCGTCGGCGGAGCGGCCGCCTCCAAGGTGCTCCGTGGCGCGGCGGCCGTCGCTCGACAGGCACTCACCTTCGCGCGGTTCGCGGCGTCCTCGCGGGTCGTGCTGGTCAACGGCGAGGTGGGTGTCGTCGCGACCCTCGACGGCCGGCCGCTGTCGGTCATGGGCGTCACCGTCGCCGACGGGAAGATCGTCGCCCTGTACATCCTGGCCGACCCCGAGCGGCTCGCGCGGCTCGACCTCGGGGAGCTGGGCGACTGACCTTCAGCCGGCGAAGGGCCCTCGCTCCAGCTGCTCCCGCACCGGCACCACCGGCGGGCTGACGAGCTCCCTGCGCTGCCAGTTCGCACCGTCCACCACCAGCGTGTGGCCGGTGATGAATCGGGCGTAGGGAGACGCCAGAAAGGTGGCGGCCCAGCCGAGTTCGCGCGGCGCGCCGACCCGCAGCGCGGGCTGGCGCGCGTCGAGTGCGACGGCCCGGTCGAGCCGGCCGCGGATGTCGTCGGTCATGTCCTCGTGCGGCATCAGCCCGGGCACCAGCCCATTGACCCGGATGCCGTACGGCCCCCACTCGACGGCCAGTGTCCGGACGAGGTTCTGCACGCCCGCCTTGGCCGCCGCGCTGTGCGCGAAACCGGGGCCGCCCGTCCAGGCGTACGACGCACCGACGTCGATGATCGAAGCGGGCGTGCCCGCGCCGAGATGACGCCGGCCGAACTCGCGGGTCACCAGGAACGTCCCGGTGAGCGTGATGTCGACGACCGCCCGCCAGGCGTTCGGGGAGATGTCCTCGGCGGGGACGGGGAAGTTCGCGGCCGCGTTGTTGACCAGCACGTCGGGCAGTCCGCACCCGTCGAACACCTCGGCGATCCGCTCCGGGTCGCGCACGTCGCACACGGCGGTGGTCACCCGTGTGCCCAGCTGTGCCAACTCCTTCTGCGCGGGGGCGAGATGCTCCTCGCGGCGGCTGACGATCACCAGATCGGCCCCCAGCCGGGCGAACTCCGCCGCGATCGCCTTGCCGAGTCCGGTGCCGCCGCCGGTGATCAGCACGAGCGAGCCGTCGTACGTCCCGGGCGGGAGCGCGCTCGCGCCCGGCGGGGGAGGGAGGGGAAGTCCGGGGAGCGGTGTGTCGTCCATGGCGGCCTCGATACCCGGTGTGCCTCCAAACCTCCAGAGACGGCGCGGGATTCAACAGCGCACGGCGTCGTACAGCGCGGCCGGCAGATCCAGGGGCCGCTGGTCGGGGCACATGGCGCGGGTGCGGACCAGCCTTCGGCTGCGGGTGTGTGGGGGCTTGTCGCGCAGTTCCGCGCGTCCCTTCAGGGGCGCGGGGAACTGCGCAGTCTTTTAGGGGGGTCTGGGGGCGCAGCCCCCCGGGACGGGGAGGGGCGGAGGGGGCGAAAAACCACCCGCCCGAGCATGGCGAAGTGGCTACCCATCGATTCCGCAATGGCCCAGACCATGGCATCGGGCCAGTTCAGGACGCCCGTCCCGGCTCAGTACGCTGGGGTCATGCAAGAAGACAGCGGAACAGCCCAGGACCGTCTCCTCGACCTGCGGGCCGACTGCGGATCGTGCTTCGGGCTGTGCTGTGTCGCCCTGCCCTTCGCCCGCTCGGCGGACTTCGCCATCGACAAGGACGCCGGGAAACCCTGCCCGAACCTGGCGACGGACTTCCGCTGCGGCATCCACACGCAGCTGCGGCAGAAGGGCTTCACGGGCTGCACGGTGTACGACTGCTTCGGCGCCGGGCAGAAGGTTTCCCAGGTCACCTTCGGCGGTCAGCACTGGCGCTCGGGCCCGCCAGAGCACGCCCGGCGGATGTTCGACGTGTTCCCGGTCGTACGCCAGCTCCACGAACTGCTCTGGTACCTGAACGAGGCGCTGACGCTTCCCGCCGCCCGCCCGGTGCACGCCGATGTCCGCCGCGCCCTCCGCGCGACGGATCGGCTCACCCGCCAAACCCCGGAGGAGCTCGCGGAGTTGGACGTGGCCGCGCACCGGCAGGAGGTCAATGTGCTGCTGCTGCGGACCAGCGAACTTGTGCGCGCGGGAGCCGGTCGTGGAAAGAAGGGGCGTCCCAAGGACCGCCGCGGCGCCGACCTCATGGGCGCCCGGCTCAAGGGAGCCGACCTGCGCGGCGCCAACCTGCGCGGTGCCTACCTCATCGCCGCCGATCTGACCGGCGCCGATCTGCGCGGCGCGGACCTGATCGGCGCCGACCTGCGCGACACCGACCTCACGGAGGCCGATCTGACCGGCGCCTTCTTCCTGACCCAGCCCCAGCTGAACGCGGCCCGGGGGAGCGCCGGCACCAGGCTGCCGGAGTCAGTCACCCGTCCGGGCCACTGGGCGGACCGGCACTGAGTCAGGCCTCGGCGCACGGCGTTCGAGGTGCAGGCGCAGCCCCTCCGGCATCAGCGTCAGCCGCTCGGTGACCCGCAGCCGGTAGTCCGGGTCGGCCCGCAGCTCATAGCGACGCAGCAGCATCCCGAGGACCAGTGTCGCCTCGTGCAGCGCGAATTGGCGCCCGATGCAGGCTCGCGCCCCGGTGCCGAACGGCTTGAAGGTGTGCGCGGGCCGGGCCCGTACCGCCTTCGCGTCGAAGCGGTCCGGGTCGAACTTCTCGGCGTCGGCGCCCCACACGTCCGGATCGCGGTGCAGCATCACCGTCAGGACCAGCGCCCAGGCGCTCTGGCGCATGGGGTGGACGCCGCCCAGCACCGTGTCCTGCCGGGCCTCGCGCGCGAAGGCCGGCGCCGTCGGCCACAGGCGCAGCGACTCGTCGAGGACCCGGCGGACATAGCGCAACTTGGCGACCTGGTCGTAGCCGGGCCGGTCCGTGTCGCCCCAGACGCGGTCGACCTCGGCCCGGGCGCGCTCGGCGACGTCCGGGTGCCGGGAGAGGTAGTGCAGGGCGAAGGAGAGCGCCCCGGACGTGGTCTCGTGGCCGGCGATCAGGAAGGTGATGACCTGGCGGCGGATGTTCTCCGGCGTCAGGCGTTCCCCGGTCTCCGGGTGGGCGGTCTCCAGCATCCGGTCGAGCAAGTCACCGTCCCCGCTCGAGGATTGGCGGGAACGCACCACCGCGTCGACCGTGCGATTGAGATACGCCATGTCCGCCTCGTTGCGGCGGGAGGCGCCGCGCATGAGCAGCGGAGCCAGTGGCGCGGGCACGGCATTGAGGCGCTGCGCGTACGTCAGGGTGCCCACCATCGCGTTCACGAAGGGATGCGGCCGGGAGCGCTCGAAGGAACCGAAGTCGTGCCCGAAGCCGGTCCGGGCGATCGTCTCCAGCGTCAGCTTCGTCATGTCGCCGGCCACGTCCACGCTGTGCCCCGCCGCCTGCTCCCGGTCCCAGCGGTCCGTCAACCGCTCGGTCACGGCCAGCATCATCGGGTGGTAGCCCTCCATCGCCTCACGGCTGAAGCCGGGGGCCAGGACGTCGTGCGCCAGCTGCCAGTTGGGCTCGTGGTTGTACGCCGTGAACAAGCCGTCCCCGGCCACCGGGCGGAGATTGGCGACCCCCAGGCCCACATGCTTGGCGAACCGCGACTCGTCCGCCAGCTCGGCCGCGAGATCCGCGCCCCACACGAAGACGATCTCCTTGCCGAAGGCCTTGCGACGGAAGATCGGCCCGAGCCGGCGGCCGAAGCGCATCGAGTCCTGGACCGGCGAACGGACATTGGCGCCGAGCACATCGCCGATCAGCGGGACACGACGCGGTGGATGCGGAATGCGATGCAGCTCCGGCCAGCCCAGCTCCGCGCTGCGGAACCCCTTGGGCAGCGCGGCCACCGTCGTCTCCGCCATGACGTCATCTCCTTCGTGCCTGGGGCAGGTCGAATCTGTTGTACGCGGGTTCAATAACGGATCTCAGTCTCGTCCCGTTGTTGAACCGACGTCAAGTAAAGTGCGGGCATGGCCGGGAAACAGGGGGAGCGCCCGCGTCGGCGGCTCAGCACCGAGGAGCGCCGGGAGCAGTTGCTGTCGGTCGGGGCCTGCCTGTTCTCGGAGAGCCCGTACGACGACGTGTGGATCGAGCAGGTCGCCGAGATCGCCGGAGTCTCGCGCGGGCTGCTGTATCACTACTTCCCGACGAAACGGGACTTCTTCGCGGCCGTCGTCGAGCGTGAGAGCAAGAGGATGCTGCGGATGACCGCGGCCGTGCCCGGAATTCCGGTCCGCGAGCAGCTCGGCGCGGGCCTCGACACCTTCCTCGGATACGTCGAGGAGCACGCGCACGGCTTCCGTGCCTTCCACCGCGCCGACGCGGCGGGCGACCAGGCCGTACGCAAGGTCTATCAGCAGGCCCTGGCCGCGCAGGAACGGCAGATCCTCGAGGCGCTCGCCGCGGACCCCGAGCTCGGCTGGGCGCCGGAGGACCGCCCCGACCTCCGGGTCGCCGTCCGGGGGTGGCTGGCCTTCACCACGGCCGTGTGCCTGGAGTGGCTCAGGGGGGCGGAGCTGACCCGGGAGCAGGTGCGGGATCTGTGTGCGCGGGCGCTGCTGGGTGCGATCACGCCCTGAGCCGGCTCCCGTTCGAGGGGACCGCGGGCCGAACAGAGTGCTCACAGGGTGGTGCGGCGTGGTTGGCGTACACCCGGATCTTCGATAGGTTAGGCAAGCCTTACCTAAGGAGGAGTCTGATGGGTGACCGTCACACCTGGACGGCCGCGCCCGCAGCGGTGGAACGCGCGCGCTCGGTACTCGCCGCCGCATGGTCCTGCGCGGTGACCGCCGAGGGCGGCCGGGAGGAGCTCGTCGGCGCGCACACCGTCGCCGCGGACGGCCGGGTGCTCCTGCACGTGCCGGACGACAGTGTGCTGCTCACGGCGGCGATCTGCGCGCCGCGCGGTGAGCCCTCCGCCGTCCTCGAGTTCGCCGATGTCGCGCCCGTTCCAGTGCGCAACCGCATCCGCGCCCGGCTGTGGCTCGCCGGCCGGTTCGCCAACGAGGACGGACTCCTGGCGTTCCAGCCGACGCGCGCGGTGCTGCGCCAACCGTCCGGGGCGGTCGTGCTCGACCTCGACGAGTTCGCCGACGCCCGGCCCGACCCGCTCGCGACGGCCGAGGCCACACTGCTGACCCACCTCGCCGACGCCCACCCGGACGCGGTCGAGCGGCTCACCCGCCTCGTCGAACCGGACAGCCTGCACGGCGCGGTGCGCGTCCGGCCCCTTGCCGTGGACCGCCACGGCCTCACCCTGCGCATCGAGCGGGCGCGCGGCAACGGCGACGTACGCCTGCCCTTCCACGCACCCGCCGACGATGTCGCCGAGCTGACGGAGCGCATGCATGTTCTGCTCACGCAGGCGAGCTCCGCGGCCTGCCCGCGCGCCCTACAGCGGCAGCGCACAGACGGCGACGGGTGAGGCGAACGGGTCGCCCGCGGACCGCAGGTCGCCGCTCTTGTCGTCCACGTGGAAGACACTGACCGTGCTCGACTTCTGGTTGGCGGCGAACAGCAGCCGCCCGTCCGGCGAGAACGCGATCTGGCGCGGGAAGTCGCCGCCCACCGGCACGGTGTCCAGGAGCCTCAGACGGGCGCCGTCCGCCTCGATCGCGTAGCGCGTGAGGCTGTTGTGCCCGCGGTTGGCGAGATAGGCGTACGCCCCGTTCGACGTCACCAGGATCTGTGCCGGGTAACTCGTGCCCGCACCTGTACCCGTGGACTGCGCCTCGCCCGGAGTGAGGCGCCCGGTAGCCGGGTCGTAGGCGCAGACGGCCACGGTGTTGTCGACCTCGTTGGCGAGGTAGGCGTGGCGGCCGCCGGGGTGGAACGTGAGATGGCGCGGGCCCGCGCCCGGCCGCGTATGCGCCTGGGAGACCTCCGTGAGGGTGCCCTTGGACCGGTCGAGGCGGTACGTGTAGACCGTGTCGGTACCCAGGTCGACGGCGAGCACATGGCCGCCGTCGGGGCTGGTGATGAACTGGTGGGCGTGCGGGCCCTGCTGGCCCGGGCCGGGCGCGGGGCTGGAGTGCGTGACCAGATCGGTGCGCTCGCCGAGCGCGCCCGAGGCGTCGATGGGGTGCACGGCCACGCTGCCCGAGCCGTAGTTCGCGCTCAGCAGCCACCGTCCGCTCGGATGCACGGACAGATGGCAGGGCGCCGCGCCCCCGGTGCCGCGCGTGCCGAGCACCTTGTTCTTCGGAAGCCGCACGGCCGTCACACCGCCCTCCTCCCGCTCGTTGACCGCGTACAGCGTGCGGCCGTCAGGGTGCAGTGCGAGATACGACGGGTCGTCGACGCCCGTGATGGTGCCGGCGGCGGTGATCCGGCCCGTCGTGGGGTCGTAGGTGGCGAGCCCGATGCCGGTGCCGCCGCCGTCGACCGAGGTGTACGTGCCGAGGAAGAGCGGGCGCGGTCCGGTGCGGTGGGCGGGGGACGGGGAGGAGCCGACGGTGGGAGCCGGGGGTGCTGTAGGCGTCGTGGACGCGACCGCGGGGTCCGGCCGGGGTGCGACCGGTGCCGGGACCGTCGTCACGGCGACGGCTCCCGCCAGCGCCCCGACGAAGCGACGCCTGGTCCAGCCGCCGCCCGAGCCTCGCGCCGGTTCTGCACCACTGCTCATGCCTGCACCTCGGGTGTCGGTTGCCTCAGCCATCACAGCCACCATGGCGTGCGACACCCGTGGAGTGCAAGAACGGCAACAGTCGTTGCATACGATGCAACGGCTGGTCGTCGATTACCAGTCACCGTCCTCGACCGGCGTGCCCGGCGCGTCCCCGAGCGGCTTCACCTGGTGGGGCGAGGGCTGCTGCCAGGGCTCGTGGTCGTCGCCGAGCCAGTCGCCGACCGGCTGCACCGA
This sequence comes from Streptomyces albiflavescens, assembly GCF_014645835.1. GTDB lineage: Bacteria > Actinomycetota > Actinomycetes > Streptomycetales > Streptomycetaceae > Streptomyces > Streptomyces albiflavescens. The sequence goes on along the minus strand of NZ_BMMM01000003.1, from coordinate 51,199 downwards.
GCCCAGTGTGTCCGTCGGGGCCAGGTCGGTGGCGTCCTGGTCGTAGTAGTCGAACCAGGGCAGCCCGGCCCGGGTGTAGGCCGCGCGGTCCACCGGGGACGGCGGCGGCGCCTCGCCGGTGATGCGGCGCCACTCCGGGGGCGTCACGAGATGGACGAACACGCGCCCGGCCGGCTCCTTGGCCCAGGCCCGCAGGGGCCGGTCGTCCCGGTAGACCTCCTGGCGCATGGAGCCGCCGACGCCGAGGCCCATCGCCGGAGCGCTCCGAGGCCGCGCCGCCGGAGCACCCGCGGGGGCCGGAGCGGCCCCCGGCGCGGGCGGAGCGGCTGCCATGGGGAACGCGGCGCCGTAGCCCCCCACGGGCGGCATGCGCGTGAGCTCCTCCGCCCTGCGGCGCTCCGCCTCACGCCATGCGGCCAGCTCCCCGTCGTTGAGCGGGAAGGACTGCAGCTGTACGCCGCCCCACACCTCTTCGCCGGTGACCTGGCCCTCGACGGTGGCGCCCAGCCCCAGAGGCACCGCCACGAACTGGCGGACGGTTCCCTTCCCGGAGTTGATGCCGTCGAGCCACGGCTGGCGCGGCAGCACCACATAGTTCTGCGGGTGCCGGCTGAGGCGGGAACTCCACGGCTTGCCCGAGACCGCGCACACCTTGCCCACGCCGATCTGCAGGGCGGCCGGCTCCGACGTCCCGGCGAAACTCAGCCACATGGCCTCGCGCAGATACACCGGCAGCATCACACCACCCCGTGCCCGCCATTCGGCGGGCACCGTCTCCGTATAGTCCTCGACGCGCCGGATCGGGAAGTCGCCGAGCGCCGGAGGCAACGCGTGCGTGCCTGTCTCGGGCAGCCGCAGAGTCCGCTTGAACCGCACCTGCACCCCGCCCGGCAGCCGCAGTGCGTCTCCGTCGATCCGTACGGTGCCCTCGGTCATCCGCCCGCCCCCTCGTCGTATCGCTGTCTCGACGCCGTGGCCCTGTCTCGATGTCGGACCACTTTCCCGGACCACTTCCTTGTACCGCTTCCTCACATAGAACGACGAGGAGCGGCGGGGCGGTTCCGGCCGCGGCGCAGCGGCGCCGGGAGGCGCAGGTGCCGGCGCAGACGGGTGAGGCGCGGCCGGCGCTCGCGCTGTTCGCGGGTGGCGCGGTCGAGCTCCTCGAGGAGCCGGCGGGTGCGGTGCTCGGTGTCGAGCTCGTCGATGATGCGGTTGACCTCCGTCAGGACGGCGCCGTGCAGCTGCCACTGACGGGCGTCCCGCTGGATCTCCTCGAGGAAGAGCTGGGCCAGCTTGTCCCGGGTGGCGGCCGCCGTGGTGAGCTCCGCGCTGAGCCGCGCCTCGGCCGACGCGGCGCTCTGGCTCACATCGGTGGTCACCAGGACGGCGAAGCTGACGATGGCGTCGGCGACCTCGGACAGCAGCTGCTCCAGGGTGGCCCCGGCCTGCGTTTCGAACAGCGGCTGGGGTTCGCGTTCCTTGGCGAGATCGGTGAGGCTGCGCGCGAGGACCCGCAGGACCACCGTGCAGATCTCCAGCGTGTCGAGGCCGGTGCGCAGCACGACCCGGTACAGCAGACCCTCGCGCACGCGTGGGTTGAGCTTGAGGCTGTCCTCGGCCTGCCGCAGCGCCGCGTCCACCGCGACGATGTCGTGGTCGAGCCGGCGCGCCTCGTGCAACCGCTCGACCGCCAGCTGGAAGGGGGTGCGGCCCGCGGCCTCCTCACCGATCCGCAGCATCAACTGCCGTGTCCGGCGCGCCAGATCCTCGATGGAAGCACCGGCTTCGCTCACCCACACAGGAGGCGGGAACACGAGGTTGGCGCCGAGCCCCACGACGGCCCCGATCAGCGTTTCCACGACCCGCGCCCAAGCCGTGTCGCCGACCCTGGTGACACCGAGGACCAGCATGGCGCTGATCGCCACTTCGGGCACGAACTCGCTGACCCGTACGAGATGCCCGACGACCAGCGAGGCGAGGATGATCAGCGCCAGACTCCACCAGGTCAGCCCCACGAGGATGCTGAAACCGATGGCGATGACGACGCCGGCCACCACGGAGTTCACGCGCCGGATGCCGGTGGTGATCGTGGAGTAGAGCGTCACCTGCACGACCAGCAGCGCGGTCAGGGGCGCGGTGAGCGGCGCGGGCTCGGGGCTGAGGTGCAGAGCGATGACGTACGCGATCGTCGCGGCGGCCGTCGACCTGAAGGTCTGGACGACCACCGGCTCATGGTGTCGCTTCACGAGCTGGGCGACGGATGTCGCCCACTCCTCACGTACCTCTCGCATCCTTGGGCTTTTCCCGCTCCACAGGTGTACCGAACGTCTTAATCGAGGACCGTATCTGTCCGCAAGCCGCCCTAGATTGTCCTCATCGGCCGACAAACGCCAGGAGGGACCAGGATGAACAACGTCGAGGGCATCACGTTGCTGACGCGGGCGCACGCCTACCTGAGCGAGGTGGTCGCGGCCGTACCGGAGGAGGCGTGGGGTTTCCCGGCGCCGTGCAGTCACTGGACCGTACGCCAGGTGCTCAACCACGCGCGACTCGATCAGCAGGCGTACGGCGCCGCGATCACCGGCGTCGGCCGGCCCGGTTCCGACCCCTTCCAGCCCGCCGACCTGCTGGACGCCGACGCGCAGGCCGTGCTCGACAAGGTGCTGCGGGACGTCGCGGACGCCTACGCGCCCTTGCCCGCCGACGCCGAGGAGGTGGCGACCCCGCTGGGGCCGCTGCCGCTGCGCATCGCCGCCGCCGCGGGCGCGATGGACGCGGCTGTGCACGCCTGGGACATCGCCGTCGCGACGGGCCAGGACGTGCCGCTGGACGAGGAGTTGGCCGAGGGTATCTGGGTTGCCGCCGAGCGGCTCGTCGATCATCTGCGGAACTCGTTCGGGGTGTTCGCCCCTGCGCGTGAGGTGACCGAGGACTACAGCCGGGCCGACTCGCTGCTCGCCTTCCTCGGCCGGGACCCGCGCTGGACGCCTGCCGTGTCCTGAAGCCCTCGCTGAGAGCCCGGGAAACCACAGAGCCCGTCGCGAGGTTTTCCCCAGCTCCGTCGGGAGGCTCGCCGGATGGCCCGAAGGAGCCCCGCACGGGAGCCTTGGATCATGAAACGGCACCGGTCCGGATACGCCTTGCCCTGCTGAGCGCCGGTGATCGCGGCGCATCAGCCGTCGGGCGGCACGGGCGATCTGCGTACAACGTCCAACACCCGTACGACCCCGTCCAGTTTCATGGGTGACGACTTCGGCTGGGCCGGACCCGAGCTGTACGCGCTCGCCCCGTGCCACGACATCCTGATCCGCCTTCACCGGGTGGAGGCGGCGCGGCTGCGGGACCGGTAACCGGCCACTTTCGCGAGGTTGCCGCAGCGGTCCATGGAGCACCAGCGGCGGCGGCGGGCCTGGGAGTCGTCCAGGAAGAGCAATGAGCAGCCGGGGTTCTCGCACTCCTTGACCCTGGCCAGCAGCGGGCCGGTGACCAGCAGGATTGCGTCCCGGGCCACGGTCGCCAGGGCTGCCGGAGCGGGCTGCTCGGCCTTCCAGCAGAGCGGCGACCGCGAGCCGCCGTCCGGGTCTCCGAGCTGGGGGGCGAGGTCGGGACGGGCGGCGGCCTCGTTGACCTGGGCGACATCGGTCGGGTCCGGGACGTCTCCATCCATCGCGGCGCGTACGAGGCGGTAGAGGGCCTCGCGCAGCGTGCGGGCGTAGGCCAGATCGCCCTCGGTGACCGGCATCCGCGCGTCGTCCGCCGGGGCGCGCAGACCCGCCTCGCCGATCCAGCGGGTCAGGGCGTCCGGGTCGGGGAGTCGTTCAAGTGGCGTACCGGTGTGGCGCTTGCCGAGCGTGGCGACGAAGTTCAGGCAGGGGCGGCCGCCGATGAAGGGGAACGCCGACATCGGGTCCGGGGCGGGGCTGCTCATGCATCGAGCTTAGCGCTTGACACCGGTTCATGGGGTGTCGCATCGTGACACCTGTTGAACCGGTGTCGACGCTCCCGTGTGTGGAGCGTGCTCCGGCGTCGCCATGAGAGAGCGGGTACGGGTATGCGTGCGGTGCGGATCGAAGAGTTCGGCGGGCCCGAGGTGCTGGTGCCGGTGGAGGTGCCCGATCCGGTCGCGGGGCCGGGCCAGGTGCTGGTGAAGGTCGTGGCGGCGGGCGTGAACCGGGCGGACGCGCTGATTCGCGCCGGGGTGTACCACCGGGCCGGACGGCCACCGCTGATACCGGGCGTCGAGGCGGCCGGAATCGTCGCGGCGGTGGGGGAGGGGGTGACCGGCATCGGCGTCGGGCAGCGGGTCATGGCCCTGGACGGCGTGAACGCCCCTGGTTTCTACGCCGAATTGGCCGTCGTGCCGGCCGGACAGGTGACGATCCTGCCGGATGCCGTGGATCTGACCGAGGCCGCGACCCTGCCCGTCGCCTGGCTCTCCGCCTGGTACTGCCTGCGCAGTCTGGCCAAGGTGACCAAGGACGACACCGTGGTGGTGAAGGCCGCCGCGAGCGGGGTCGGCAGCGCGGCCGTGCAGATCGCCGCCGAGGCCGGCGCGCGGGTGATCGCGGTCGCCGGTTCACCGGAGAAGACCGCCTGGGCCGCCGAGCTGGGCGCCCACGTCACCCTGGACGCCTCGGCGCACCCCGACGACGCGGAGGTCGAGGAGGTGCTGCGGCTGACCGGGGGGCGCGGCGCCGACGTAGTGCTCGACACCGTCGGCGGCCGGGCCTTCGGGCGGAGCCTGCGGGAGATCGGGCACGGCGGGCGGGTGGTCGCCCTCGCCAATGTCGCGCTGGAACCGAGCACCGTCGACACCCGCGACTTCTACCCCAAGAACGCGGCCGTCCTCGGCTTCCAGCTCACCAATCTGCAGATCCACGGCTACGACCCCCGAGCGGACCTGCGGGAGTTGGCCGATCGCGTCGCGGCCGGTACATACCGCGTAGCGGTCGAGACGGTGCTCCCGCTGGACCAGGCGCGCGCGGCCCACGAGCGCCTGGAGCGACGCGACAACCGGGGCAAGATCGTGCTCGCCGTCGGGGAGAACTGACCGTGCCGGGCGTGGAATGTCGACACTGCCAGGCGTAGGGCGTTTACACCGGGAGGAGTGCTGACGCCTCGCTCACGCAGCGTCCAAGGGCGGCGCCGGGGCCGTGCTGTGATCGGCGACCGCCGCGGCGAGCTGCTGTTGCTTCGGCTCGGGCAGCGGGTCGCCGTTGACGCTGTTCACCAAGTCCTGGGCCACGTGGCGCAGTTTGGTGTTGGTGCGCTGGGAGACCGTGACCAGGACCTTCCAGGCGTCCTCGGCGCTCAGGGCGAAGCTGGCCATCAGGACTCCGCGGGCCAGATCGATGACGGGACGGGTCTGCATGGCCTGTCGCAGCTGGAGGAGTTCGATGCGCAGGTCCTGATCGGCATCGACGCACTGCGTGTCCTCGTCCGTCCAGGCGAACAGGGGGCGCGCGTGAGTGAGGTCGAGCAGCCTCTCGACGGAGGCGCCGGCGGTGCGGATGGCGACGGTCTTGCCGTCCGCCAGCGCACGCCTGCGCATACGCAGCAGGACGTTGAGCCCGGAGCAGTCGCAGAACTCGACTCCGTTCAGGTCGAGATCAATGCCGCTGACGGAACCGGCCACCGCGTCGCGCAGGGCGTTCTGCAGCGTCTCCTCGGTGTCGATGTCGAGGTCGCCGGACACCACGACGAGCACACGGTCGTCTGCCGGGTACGTTTCGATGCGCAGCCATGGATGCGGCGACTCACCCGCCGAGGCGTCCGCCGCGCAGGCGACAGCCTCCCCGTTCGTGAGGGAAAGCGCCGGTTCTGACATGGCAGTCGCTCCCGAGGCATCAGCCCGTCTCCATCTCCTCCAGGCTCGGTCACGAGGGCATCACCCGTCAAGGGATACATGAACTTCATTTCCCCCTTTTGTTTTCGTGAATGCCACGCCATATCCTGGCTCCATGGGTGGAGTGCCGGAGACACATACAGGTTGGACGTTCCTGACCAACCACGCCCGCGTGCTGACCGCGATCGCCGAGGATCCCAACACCCGGATCCGCGACATGGCCGCGCGCTGTCGACTCACCGAGCGTGCTGTGCAGAAGATCATTTCCGATCTGGAGCGGGAGGGGTATCTCTCCCACACCCGGCAGGGACGCTCCAACACCTACCGCATCGAACCAGGGGCCTTTCTCCGGCACCCGGCCGAAGCCGGTCTCACCGTGATGGACCTCCTCGCCGTGCTCGCCCGGCACGACGCGCAGCGCGACAGCCAGCCTCAGCAGTTGCAGACGACACCCGCCCAGGTGCGTCGGGCCGCACCCGATCGGTGAATCCCGGCGGCGCTCACTGACCCTGTGGCCGGCTCACTCTTCTCAGGTCTGCGGCGGCTGCTGGATCTTGGCGAGGGTCAGTACGTCCCCGCCGATGCCCCAGCCGCCGTCGGGGACCTCCTCGACCAGTACCAAGGTGGTGGCGCGAGCGCGTTCGCCGTAGATCTCGGCGTACAGGTCGGTGGTGCGGGCGATGATCAGCTCCTTCTGCTTGTCGGTGAGGGTGTCGGCGGGGACCTTGAAGTTCGCGAACGGCATGTCGATCTCTTTCCACGGTGGGTCGGGTGAGCGGCGAGAGCGGGACTCGGGACGTCGGGTCGCTGTCGTCGCCGTCTCTCGCCGTCCCCTCCACGATCAACCGGGTCGTCGGTCCCCAGCCAGGGCTGCGCCCACCCAGGGGTTGTCATCCCCTGGCTCGGACCTCGCTCGACGGGTGACGATGGGGGAGTGAACCTTCCCGAACTCGCCGCGTTCCTGAAGTCCCGGCGTGACCGGATCCGTCCGGCCGACGTCGGTCTGCCCGCCGGACCCCGGCGCCGGGTGCCCGGCCTGCGGCGCGAGGAGGTCGCGCAGCTGGCCGGCCTGTCGGCGGACTACTACACCGAGCTGGAACGGGGGCGCGGCGCCCAGCCCTCGGAGCAGACCCTGGCCGCGCTCGCCCGGGCGCTGCGCCTGGGCGGCGACGAACGCGACCACCTCTTCCATCTCGCCGACCGGCCCCTGCCCCGGGTGGCGCACGGCCCGACCGCGCTCGTCCAGCCGGCCCTGCTCGGCCTGCTGGACCGGCTCACCACGACCCCCGCACAGGTCATCACCGATCTGCACGAGACCCTCGTCCAGAACGATCTGGCCGTCGCGCTCGTCGGCCGACACCCTGCGGCGCGCGGCCGGTCGGCGAGTTTCGTCCACCGGTGGTTCACCGACCCCGCCGCCCGCGCGATCTATCCGGCCGACGAGCACCCGCACCACTCCCGGGTCTTCGTGGCCGACCTCCAGGCCGTCGCCGCCCGGCGCGGTCGCGACGGCGAGGTGACCAGGATGGTGGCAGAACTGCGGCGACGCAGCGAGGAGTTCGCCGCCTTGTGGGACACCCATGACGTGGCCGTGCGCCGGGCCGACCACAAGCGCATCGTCCACCCCGCGCTGGGCGTCATCGAGGTGGACTGCCACAGCCTGTTCAGTGAGGACGGACGCCAGCGCCTGCTGTGGTTCACCGCCCCACCGGGTACCGAGGGCGCTGCGCAGTTGGAGCTGCTGTCCGTCATCGGCACGCAGGACATGGACGCGCACGAAGGCTCCAGGAAGTAGTCGTACGGCTGCGCCGGGCAGGCACGGAGTCACACGTACAGCTTCTCCAGGAAGGCCGACAGGCGCCCCACCGTCCGGTCGATCTGCTCCTCCACCGTGAGGGTCTCCTCGAAGCGGCTTCCGGGGTCGGGGATCTTCTTGCCTCGCACGTACAAGGAGCAGGCGAGGTCGGCGCACATGTAGACGCCGACCGAGTTGCCCTCGCGGCCGGCCGTGCCCGCCTTGCGGGCCGTCATCAACGAGACCCCGTTGCCCGGGTGGGTCGTCAGGCACAGCGAGCACATGCTGCGGTGCAGGAGGCCGCGTTGCGAGGAGGGGAAGCGCAGGGTGACGCCCACGACGTCGTCCGCCCGCTCGGTGACGAGATAGCTGCGGTCCGGCGCTCCGGGATCTCGCCAGCCCAGGAAGTCCAGGTCGTCCCAGGGGCGGTCCTCGAGGTCACGGGGTATCGCGAGGCGCTTGGCCTCCCCCTTGGAGCAGTTGATGAATGAGGTGCGGATGTCCTGCTCGGTGAGTGATCTCATGAGGGCTCTCTCCTGGGGGATCGATGGGGTCGATGGGATCGATGAGTGGAACCTGCAGGCCTTGAAGGAGACACCTGTGAGCCTGCAAACCTAGGGGCACTAGGTTTGCGTCAAGCTACCCAGCCTCGCGAGAGACATCCAATGCATTTCGGCGACGACCGCACACCACGGGAGCGGGCCCCGCGCCATGTCGCGACCCGTTCCCGTGGCCCCGCGCCGGATTCGACGCAGCGGGTGACCTTGAACTTCCGCCCGGACCGGCTCGCCGGCGGGCTCCCATCCCGGGAGCGTTGACCCAGGACCTCACGGGCGCGGCGCGTGCGTTCACCGCCCGGTTGCGCACGGCGCTGCTGGAGCAGTACGCGTCCGCCCCCGGATAAGGACTACAGCCCCGTGGGCCCACCTGGCAGAGTGGACCCGCAGGCGACAGGGGGGGGTTGCGGTGGACAGCTGGGAGCGGGCTCGGAGGGTTCTCGACACGGCGGGACTGCCGCCGGACGGGCTCGTCGACTGCCGGGCCCTGTCGGGCGGGACGTACAACACGGTCGAGGAGCTCCGACTCACCGATGGCACCCGGTACGTACTGAAGATTCCTCCGTCGGCCGACGCAGACGGCATGACCCACGAGCGCAATCTCCTCCGGTCGGAGGCGGAGTTCTACCGGGCGGCCGCGACGGTCGGCGTACCCGCGCCCGAAGTGGTCACGGCCGGGGAGCACCACCTCCTGATGACGCGCTGCCCGGGCACCCCGTGGGGTGACCTGGATCCTGGTGAACAGGTGGTCCTGCGCGGGGAGTTGGGTCACCTGGTGGCCCGTCTCCACAGCGTGACCGGTCCGGGCTTCGGCTACCCCTCCGGAGCTCTCGGCCCCCTCGCTCCCGACTGGCGGACCGCCTTCACCACCATGTACGACGCCGTCCTGGACGACGCCCGCCGCTATGACGCCTGGCTGCCGCGCCCGGCGGACGAGGTGGCCCGCACGGCGAAGGCCGCGTACGACGCCTTGGACCAGGTCACCGTCCCCCGCCTCGTCCACTTCGACCTGTGGCGGGGCAACATCCTGGTGGAGCGCTCGGACGGCACGGCGCCCCGGATCGGCGGTCTGATCGACGGCGAGCGCATGTTCTGGGGCGACCCGCTGGCCGACTTCGTCTCGCTGGCACTGCTCGCCGACATCAAGCAGGACGTGGATTTCCTGACCGGCTATCAAGAGGCGGGCGATCGGGCCGAGTTCGACTTCTCGGCCCGGCAACGCCTCGCCCTCTACCGCAGCTACCTCTACCTGATCATGCTCGTCGAGACCGTGCCCCGCGCAACCGGCGCCGAACAGCTCGCCCGGGTGCGCGAGGCGGTGGCCCCGGAACTGCTCGCCGCCCTCGACGAATTCCGTTAGGGCCTGTCCGGCGGCTCATGTCGGAGACGCGGGGCCTGGCACGCCCATCTGCGGCGTTGTCGTCGGTTGCCGACTCCCCCAAGCTCTCGGCTTCGCTCGAGCAGGGGGGACCCCCATCGCGTCGTCGCCCTCCTCCGCCTTGCAGCTGGACGCACCAGGCCCCGGTCACCTGTGCTTATGAGGCGCCGCAGCTCTCCTCCGACCTGATCCGCCGGACAGGCCCTAAGCCGCGCTGCGCCCCCGTCCGCCATGCGCCCGGATGATGTCCGCGTACCGGTGACCGCTCCCCTTGATCGTGCGCTTCTGCGTCGTGTAGTCGACGTGCACGAGCCCGAAGCGCTTGTCGTAGCCGTACGCCCACTCGAAGTTGTCGAGCAGCGACCAGGCGAAGTAGCCGGCGAGCGGAACGCCCTTGCGGACCGCCGATGCGCAGGCCGCGAGGTGCTGCTCCAGGTACTCCGTGCGCTCGGGGTCGTCGACGGTCCCGTCGGGGCGTACGACGTCGGGGTAGGCGGAGCCGTTCTCCGTGACGTACAGCTTGTGGGCGCCGTAGTCGTCGGTCAGCCGCAGCAGGAGGCGCTCGATACCGTCGGCGCCGACCTCCCAGTCCATGCCGGTGCGGGGCACACCGAGACGGCGGACCGTGCGCACGTGCGGCGCCGGTCCGGTGGGGTCGTCGGCGACGGTGGACGGGAAGTAGTAGTTGAGGCCCAGCCAGTCCAGGGGCTGGGCCATGGTTTCCAAGTCGCCCGGCAGTTCCGGGAGTTCGACCCCGTACACCTCGCGCATGTCCGCCGGGAAGCCGCGGCCGTGGACCGGGTCGAGCCACCAGCGGTTGGTGTGTCCGTCCAGACGGTGGGCGGCCGCGACATCCTCGGGACGGTCGGTGGCGGCCTCGACGCTGGACAGGTTGTTGACGATGCCGACCCGGGCGCCGGGCACCGCGGCGCGGACCGCCTGGGTGGCCAGGCCGTGCCCCAGCAGCAGATGGTAGGAGGCGCGGACCGCGGCCGTGAGGTCGGTCAGGCCCGGGGCCATCCGGCCCTCCAGGTGGCCGATCCAGGCCGAGCACAGCGGCTCGTTGAGCGTGGTCCAGTGCTGGACGCGGTCACCCAGCCGCTCCGCGACGACCGCCGCGTACGAGGCGAAGTGGTGTGCCGTCTCGCGGACCGTCCAGCCGCCCCGGTCCTGGAGCACCTGGGGCAGATCCCAGTGGTAAAGGGTGACGGACGGCGTGATGCCCGCCTCCAGCAGCGCGTCGATCAGTCCGTCGTAGAAGTCGAGCCCCTTGGCGTTGACCGGGCCGTCGCCGCCCGGCACCACGCGCGGCCACGCGATCGACAACCGGTAGGCGTTGGTGCCGAGTTGGCGCATGAGCGCGATGTCCTCGCGCCAGCGGTGGTAGTGGTCGCAGGCGTGGTCCCCGTCGTCACCGTTGTCGATCTTGCCGGGGGTGTGCGAGAACGTGTCCCAGATGGAGGGGGAGCGGCCGTCCTCGGCGACGGCGCCCTCGATCTGATAGGCCGACGTGGCCGTGCCCCACAGGAAGTCCTCGGGAAGTGCGGCAAGATCGATGGTCACGGAAGTCCCTTCGGGAAGAGGAGAGTCGGTCACTTGACGGCTCCCGCCGTCAGACCGGCGACGAGATAGCGCTGCAGGAGCAGGAAGCCCGCGACCACCGGAACGCTGACGACGAGCGAGGCGGCCATGATCTGGTTCCAGTACACGTTGTTGAGCGTGGAATAGCCCTGGAGCCCGACGGCGAGCGTGCGTGTGGTGTCGTTGGTCATCACCGACGCGAACAGCACCTCGCCCCAGGCGGTCATGAAGGCGTAGACGGCGACCGCGACGATGCCGGGGATCGCGGCCGGAACGACGACCCGGAACAGCGCGCCGAGCGGCCCGCAGCCGTCCACCAGCGCCGCTTCGTCCAGGTCGCGCGGTACCGAGTCGAAGTACCCGATCAGCATCCAGATCGAGAACGGCAGCGAGAAGGTGAGATACGTCAGGATCAGTCCGCCGCGCGACCCGAACAGGGCGATGCCGGTGGCGTTGCCGATGTTGACGTAGATGAGGAACAGCGGCAGCAGGAAGAGGATGCCGGGGAACATCTGCGTGGACAGCACGGTGACCGTGAAGACACGCTTGCCGCGGAAGGTGTAGCGGCTGACGGCGTACGCGGAGAAGACCGCGATGACCACCGAGCAGACCGTCGCCGCTCCCGCCACGATCAGTGAGTTCACGAAGTACCGCGCGAGCGGGATCGTCGACCAGATGTCGATGTACGGGCGGAACGTCAGGCTGCTCGGCAGCCAGCGGAACTGCCCCGTGACGTCCGCGAGCGGCTTCAGAGAGCTGGAGACCATGACGTAGACGGGCACCAGGACGAAGCCGGTGAGCAGGGTGAGGAAGATCCGCCGGGACCAGAGGAAGGAGCGCGGCGGGGCCATCGGGGACCTAGACATCGGCGGTCCTCCGTCCGCGTGAGGTGAGCGCGAGGTACACGCCCGTCACGACCAGCAGGAAGAGCAGCAGGAGTACGGACATGGCCGACCCGGTGCCGAAGTTCCAGGTGACGAACGACGCCTGATAGATGTGGACCGAGATGAGGTCGGCGGCCTCGGGAGCCGTCCTGCCGAACAGGACGAACGGCGTGTTGAAGTCGTTGAACGTCCAGAGGAACAGCACCAGGATCAGCACCTGGTTGACCGGGCGCAGCGACGGCAGGGTGATACGGCGGATCTGCTGCCACATCCCGGCCCCGTCGAGGGCGGCCGCCTCGTACAGCTCGCCCGGGATGTTCTGCAGTCCGGCCATGACGATGAGGAAGGCGAACGGCCAGCCCTTCCACACCGAGACCGTGAGCAGCGCGTAGAAGCTGTTGCCGCCGATCAGCCAGAAGGCCGGCTTGTCTCCGAGATGCAGCTGGTCGTGCAGGACGTGGTTCACCAGGCCGTTGTCGTGCTGGAACATGAACACCCAGGTGATGACGGCCGCGTACACGGGCAGCGCGTACGGGATGAGGAACAGGGCGCGCAGCAGGCCCCGGCCGCGGAAGGTGTCCTGCATGTAGATCGCGGCCGCGGTGCCGATCAGCCAGCACAGACCGACCGACAGCAGGGTGAAGCCGACCGTGACGAGGAACGAGTGGAGCAACGCCTCGCCGACGGGCGCGTCGAAGTCCACCGACACCCGGTAGTTGTCCAGGCCGGACCAGGGCGCCGTGCCCCAGTCGCGGATGTAGAACTGCGTGAGTTCCTTGAAGCTCATCACGATGCCGATCACCATCGGCACCAGGTGGACCAGGAGTTCAAGGACCAGGGCGGGCAGAAGCAGCAGGTAAGGCAGTCCGATGCGCTTGAGCCGCCCGGTGCGGCGCGGGCCTCGCGCCGCACCGGGGGAGTCCTTGCGCACCGTCCGCTCGCCGGATTCGGCGGAGGCGGTCGTGGTGGTCATGTCGGTGCTCGCGCTCACTTCTTCGGCATCTGCTGCTGGGCCTTCTCGAGCTTGGCCTTCACCGACGCCGTGGTCACCGCGCGCCCGGCGGCCGCGTCGGCGAACAGGTCCTTGACGGCCGTACCGACCGTCGTCTCGAACTGGGACTCGTCGGCGACCTGCGGCAGCGCGGCGGCGCTCCCCGCGAGGGTGTCCTTCAGGACGGCGTTCGCCGAGGTGTTGAACGTGGTGTCCGCCTGAGCGGCCTTGACCGGCGGGATCGAGCTGTACGCCGTGTTCAGGATCTTCTGCTCGCCGTCGCTGGTCATGAACTTCACGAACTTCGTGGCACCGTCGAGGTTGTCGGTGTTCTTGAAGACCGCCAGGTTGATGCCCGCGACCATCGAGTTGACGTTCGTGCCGGTGCCCGGGGTACCGGACTGCACGGGCACGGGGGCGATGCCGTACGCGTCCGCTTTCATGCCCTGCGACGTGAGGTTGGCGGAGGCGGACTGCCACAGCAGCATCGCGTTCTTGCCCTTGGCGAAGTCGCTCACGGACTGGTTCTGCGCGTACTCGGCGTTGCCCGGGGCGATGATCTTGTCCTTGGCCATCAGGTCGACGTACTGCTTGACGGCGGCGACGACGCCGGAATTGGTGAAGTCGGGCTTGCCGTCGGCGGTGAAGAAGTCGGCCCCGTGCTGCTTGGCGAAGACGAAGGCATGGTGGATGTTCTCGGACACGTTCGAGCCCTCGGCGCCCAGGCCCCACTTGCCGCCCTTGGAGAGCTTCTTGCCGTCGGCGATCAGCTCGTCCCAGGTGGCCGGCGGATTCGAGATGCCCGCGTCGGCGAACATCTTCTTGTTGTAGTAGAGCGCGTACGCCATCGAGTACAGCGGCACCGCGGCCGGGTCCTTGCCCTGCGCGCCCGTCGAGCCGAGGGCCGAGTCGACGAAGCGGTCCTTGCCCCCGATCTTGTCGAAGTTCTTCGCGTCCCACGGCAGCAGCGCCCCGGTGGCCTGCAGGGAGGCGCTCCAGGTGTTGCCGATGTTCAGGACGTCGGGGCCCTGACCCGAGGTGGTGGCGGTGAGGATCCGGTTGAGCAGGTCCGACCAGGGCACGACCTCCAGTTTCACCTTGATCCCGGTCTGCTTCTCGAACTTGTCGAGTTCGGGCTGGAGGACCTTCTTGTCGACCTCGATACTGGCGCCCTGGTTCGAGGCCCAGTACGTGAGCGTCTTCGGCGAGTCGTTGGACCCGCCCCCCGTCGACGAGCCGCCACCACAGGCGGTCACGGCGGTCAGCATGGAGACAGTGACCGCACCGGCGGCCGCGGCTCGGATTCTGCGCATGGCTCAGGCGTCCCTTTCCAGAGGAGAGCCGCACGGGGATGTGTTCACTTCCCGAACGACTCTCATGGCTTAATTTAGGACGTGAGTTAAGACCCGGAAGAAAGTCGCGTCAAGGGATCGCGCAGGGGTATCTTGCAGGTCGGGCAGGCCGGAAGGGAATCTCATGGCGGGGCGGAACGGGCGGACAGTGCGTGACCTGCGGCGGGGCAATCGCACCGCCGTACTGCAACGGTTGTATTTCGACGGGCCGATGAGCCGCTACGAACTGGGCCCGGCCACCGGACTGAGTTCCGGTTCCATCAGCAACGTGGTCGCCGAACTCGTCGCCGACGGACTGGTCGAGGAGGCGGGCAGCGTCGACTCCGACGGCGGCCGCCCGCGCACGTTGCTTCGCGTCGCACCCGGCAGCGGCCACATGATCGGCGTCGACGTCGGCGAAACCCGGGTCCGCGTCGAGCTCTTCGACCTCACCCTCACCGAACTCGCCCGCACCGAACGGCCGTTGGAGCGCCAGGGATTCGAGGCCGACCGGCCCCTGAAGCGCCAGGAGTACGACGTCGAGGTCATCGTCGGCCACATCCGCGACGGCATCGCCGAGGTCCTCACCGAGGCGGAGATCGCCCCGGAGCAGCTGCTCGGTGTCGGCATCGGTGTCCCCGGCATCGTCGCCCGTACCCCGGAGCGCGGCGCGGTCGTGCACGGCCAGACGATCGGCTGGGACGCGGTCCCGCTCGAATCCCTGCTCCGCTCCACCTGCGAACTTCCCGACACCGTCCCGTACTTCGCGGACAACGGCGCCCGGACCCTCGGCCAGGCCGAGATGTGGTTCGGCGCGGGACGCGGCGCCCGCAACGCGGTCGTCGTCCTCTTCGGCTCGGGGGTCGGCGCCTGCCTGGTCACGGAGGAGGTGGAGAACGGCCGGTCCGTGGAATGGGGGCATTTGACCGTACGGGTCAGGGGGCGCCGCTGCCGCTGCGGTGCCCTGGGCTGCCTGGAGGCGTACGCGGGCGCGGAGGCGCTCCTGGACCGCTGGCGCGAGGAGGGCGGACGCCCCCCGGAGGACACCGACGAGGAGACCGCGCTCACCGCGATGCTCGCCGCGGCCTACCCCGCCGGCGACGAGGAGCCCGACCCGGTGGCGCTCGCCGTCCTGGAGGAGACCGCCGAGTACCTGGGCGCGGGCCTGTCCGACCTGATCAATCTCTTCCAGCCCGAGCGGATCCTCATCGGCGGCTGGGCGGGCCTTCAGCTGGGCACCCGCTTCCTGCCCGCGGTACGCCGGTATGCGACCTCGTACGCCCTGCGCTACCCCGCCGAGCGCGTCTCCATCGACCTCGGCAAGCTCGGCCCGGACGCGGTCACGGTCGGCGCCGCGATCCTTCCCCTCGCCGACTTCTTCGCGCGGGGCGGCCGACGCGCCGAGCCCGTACAGGAAGGCCGGTCACCTGCCTGGCGTACGGCCCTGGAGGAGCGCGCTCCGCACTGATCCCGGGCGGGTGGTTTCGCAGGCCACCGCTGCGGTACTCGCGCCGGGCCCGAGGCGGCCCGGCCCTCATGTGCGGGCCACGACCACCTGCTGAAGAATGGAGTGCGCCGTGACCGAACACCGGCAGCGGGGTCCCGGCGAGAACAGTGATCCGATCCCGCGGGACATGCCGGACCAACAGGTGTACGAGGGCGAGGATCCCTGGGACGCGCGCCCGGCACCGGGAGGTGCCGATGAGGGCGCGCCCGCCACGGACGTCCCCGACACGGACGAGGCGGGCACGGGCAGACGGGGTGCTCCGCGCTCGGACACCGTCCACCCCGAGCACCCGGACCCCGACGAGTCCTCCGCCTGACCCGGACAGGGAGACCTCAGGGAGACCTCATGGGCATGACCGACCGGTTCCGCAGCTGGCCCGTCTACCGTCAGCTCACCGGCGAGGACCGTCTGGGCCGGGGTGCCGCCGCGAAGTCCCGGCACACCGAGCAGCTCCGGCCGCGCATCGACACCGCCGAACGGGTGACACGGTCCATCTGCCCGTACTGCGCGGTCGGCTGCGGCCAACAGGTGTACGTCAAGGACGACAAGGTCGTCCAGATCGAGGGCGACCCGGACTCACCGGTCAGCAGGGGCCGCCTCTGTCCGAAGGGTTCCGCGACCCTTCAGCTCACCACCGGCCCGGCCCGGCGCCACCAGGTGCTGTACCGGCGCCCGCACGGCATGGACTGGGAGCCCCTCGACCTGGAGACGGCCATGGACATGGTCGCCGACCGGGTGATCCGGACCCGGCGTGAGACCTGGGAGTGGGAGCGCGACGGCGTCCGCACGGCCCGCACGATGGGCATCGCCAGCCTGGGCGGGGCGACCCTCGACAACGAGGAGAACTACCTCATCAAGAAGCTGCTGACCGGCCTCGGCGTGGTCCAGGTGGAGAACCAGGCCCGGGTCTGCCACAGCTCCACCGTCGCCGGCCTCGGCACCTCCTTCGGTCGCGGCGGCGCCACCACCTTCATGCAGGACCTCCAGCACTCCGACTGCATCGTCATCCAGGGCTCCAACTACGCCGAGGCCCACCCGGTCGGCTTCCAGTGGGTGATGGAGGCCAAGGCCCGCGGCGCCCGCGTCATCCATGTCGATCCGCGCTACACCCGCACCAGCGCGCTGGCCGATCTGTACGTCCCGATCCGCGCCGGCAGCGACATCGCCTTCCTCGGCGGGATCATCAACCACGTCCTCACCGAGGAGAAGGACTTCCGCGAGTACGTCCTCAACTACACCAACGCCGCCACATTGGTGAGCGAGGACTTCCGTGACACCGAGGACCTCGACGGTGTCTTCTCGGGGTTCGACGAGGACAAGAGGCACTACGACCCGCACAGCTGGCAGTACGAGGGCGTGGAGGTGCAGCAGCCGACGGGCGAGGTCGACGAACAGTACGAGGACCGGGTGCGCAAGGCGGGCGGGCCCGAAGCCCATGGTTGCGGCGGTGCCCGCACCGGCCGGCACACGCCCACCGACCCCACCCTCCAGCACCCGCGCTGCGTGTACCAGGTCCTCAAACGGCACTTCTCCCGCTACACCCCCGAGATGGTCGAGGAGGTGTGCGGCGTACCCCGCGCGACCTTCCTGCAGGTCTGCGACGAGCTGACGTCCCACTCGGGCCGCGAGCGCACCAGTGCCTTCGTGTACGCGGTCGGCTGGACCCAGCACACGGTCGGCTCCCAGTACATCCGCGCCGCGAGCATCCTGCAGCTCCTGCTCGGCAACATCGGCCGCCCCGGCGGCGGCATCCAGGCCCTGCGCGGCCATGCCTCCATCCAGGGCTCCAGCGACATCCCGACCCTCTTCAACCTGCTGCCCGGCTATCTGCCCATGCCGCATGCCCACGCGCACATCGACCTCGACGCGTTCGTCTCCGCGAGCCGCACCGAGAAGGGCTTCTGGGCGAACATGCGGGCCTACTTCGTCAGCCTGCTGAAGGCCTACTACGGCGACGCGGCCACCTTTGACAACGACTTCTGCTTCGACCACCTCCCACGCCTGACCGGCTCCCACTCCACGTACGAGACGGTCATGGCCCAGCTCGACGGGGACTGCAAGGGCTACTTCCTGATGGGCGAGAACCCGGCCGTGGGATCCGCGAACACGCGCCTGCAACGCCTCGGCATGGCCAACCTCGACTGGCTGGTCGTCCGTGACTTCTCGCTCATCGAGTCCGCGACCTGGTGGCAGGACGGTCCCGAGATCGAGAGCGGCGAGCTGCGCACGGAGGACATCGGCACGGAGGTCTTCTTCTTCCCGGCCGCCGCCCACACCGAGAAGTCCGGCTCCTTCACCAACACCAACCGCTGGGTGCAGTGGCACTACGCGGCCGTCGAGCCCGAGGGCGACGCGCGCAGCGACCTGTGGTTCATGTACCACCTCGGGCGCCGCATCAAGGAAAAGCTGGCCGGGTCGACGGACCCGATGGACCGGCCGATCCTCGACCTGACCTGGAAGTACCCGGTGAGCGGACCGCTGCGGGAGCCCGTCGCCGACGCCGTGCTCGCCGAGATCAACGGCCATGGCCAGGACGGGAGTCCGCTCAGCGCGTACACCGAGCTCAAGGACGACGGCTCGACGCGCTGCGGCTGCTGGATCTACTGCGGGGTGTACGCAGACGGCGTCAACCAGGCGGCCCGCAAGAAGCCCGGGTCCGAACAGGACTGGGTGGCCGCGGAATGGGCCTGGGCCTGGCCCGCCAACCGGCGCATCCTCTACAACCGTGCCTCCGCCGCCCCCGACGGCACCCCGTGGAGCGAACGCAAGGCGTACGTCTGGTGGGACCAGGACGCCGGGAAGTGGACCGGCCACGACATCCCCGACTTCGTACCCGACCGCGCCCCCGGCTTCGTACCGGACGAGGACGCGACGGGACCCGACGCGCTGCGCGGCGACGACCCGTTCATCATGCAGGCCGACGGCAAGGGCTGGCTGTACGCGCCCGCGGGCCTGGAGGACGGCCCGATGCCTGCCCACTACGAGCCCCAGGACTCGCCGTTCACCAACGCCCTGCACCCCTCGACACCGCGCTCTCCGGTACGCCGGCTGCTGCCGCGCGAGGGCAACCGCTACCACCCCAGCGGCGACGAACCGGGCGCGGAGGTCTATCCGTACGTCGTGACGACGCACCGCCTCACCGAGCACTTCACCGCGGGCGGCATGAGCCGCTGGTCGCCCTATCTGTCCGAGCTGCAACCGGAGTTCTTCTGCGAGGTGTCCCCGCAATTGGCCGCCGAGCGAGGGCTGGAGCACGGTGGCTGGGCGACCGTCATCACCGCACGCAACGCCATCGAGGCGCGCGTCATGGTGACCGAGCGGATCCGGCCCCTGACGGTGCGGGGCCGCACCGTTCACCAGATCGGCCTGCCCTTCCACTGGGGTCCCAACGGTGTATCCACCGGCGACGCGGTCAACGAGCTGGTCGCCATCGCGCTCGATCCCGACGCCCACATCCAGGAGGACAAGGCGCTCACCGCCGACATCCGCCCCGGCCGTCGGCCGCGCGGACCCGATCTGCCGCGTCTGGTCGCCGAGTACCGCCGCCGAGCGGGCATCACCGAAACCACCGGAACGGAGGCCCGGAAATGAGCGAGGAACGGGTCGGCTTCTTCACCGACACGTCCGTGTGCATCGGCTGCAAGGCGTGCGAGGTGGCCTGCAAGGAGTGGAACGCGATCCCGGAGGACGGCCTCTCGCTCACGGGCATGTCGTACGACAACACGCAGGCGCTCGGCGCGTCCACCTGGCGGCATGTGGCGTTCATCGAGCAGCCGACGCCGGAGGGACGCACCCAACTCCCGCTGGCGGAAGGCGATTCCGGGGCCGACAGCGGCATGCGCTGGCTGATGTCCTCCGACGTGTGCAAGCACTGCACACACGCCGCTTGCCTGGACGTGTGCCCCACCGGGTCGTTGTTCCGCACCGAGTTCGGCACCGTGGTCGTCCAGGAGGACATCTGCAACGGCTGCGGCTACTGCGTACCCGCGTGCCCGTACGGCGTCATCGAGCAACGCCCTGCCGACGGCCGGGCGTTCAAGTGCACCATGTGCTACGACCGGCTCGGCGTCGGCCAGGAACCCGCCTGCGCCAAGGCGTGCCCGACGGAGTCCATCCAGTTCGGCCCGCTCGACGAGCTGCGTGAACGCGCCGCGCTCCGCGTCGACCAACTGCACGAGACCGGCGTCACCGAGGCCCACCTCTACGGGGACGACCCCGAGGACGGGGTAGGCGGCGACGGCGCGTTCTTCCTGCTCCTCGACAAGCCCGAGGTGTACGGGCTGCCCCCGGACCCCGTCGTCACCACCCGTGACCTGCCCACCATGTGGAAGCACGCGGGCGCGGCCGCCCTGTCCCTGCTGGGCGGTGTGGCGCTGTCGTTCGCTCTGGCCGGGAAGGGGCGCCGATGACCAGCTCCAGAAGCGCGAGCCCGCAAGAACCCCGGCGACGCGGGCTGGGGCGGGGGCGTCGCGGTGAGCAACTCATGGTCCCGCGGGCCGAGTTCGAGTCGTACTACGGCCGGCCCGTCATCAAGGCGCCCGCCTGGGCCGCCCGGGACATCGCCGGATACTTCTTCCTCGGCGGGCTCGCAGGTGCCGGTTCGGTGCTCGCGGCGGGCGCCCACCTGACCGGGCGCGGGACCACCGCGACCGCGATGAAGGTGTCCTCGCTGGCGGCCGTCTCGCTCTCCGCCGCCGCGCTCATCAACGACCTGGGACGACCGGACCGCTTCGCGAACATGCTCCGGGTCTTCAAGCCCACGTCACCGATGAGCGTCGGATCCTGGCTGCTGTCCCTGTACGGGCCCACGGCGGGAGCGGCTGCGGCCAGTGCGGTGACGGGTCGGCTGCCGCGCGTCGGGGCCGCCGCGACCGGCGCCGCCGCGTTCCTCGGACCGGCCGTCGCGGCGTACACCGGAGTCCTTGCGGCGGACACGGCAGTGCCCGCGTGGCACGGCGCCCACCGGGAACTGCCCCACCTCTTCACCGCGTCGGCGACGGCCGCCGCCGCGGGCATGGCCCTGGTGGTCGGCCCGACCTGTGAGAACGCCCCCGCCCGCTGGGCCGGCGGGCTGGCCGCGCTGGCCGAGACCGCGGTCACCGAGGCCGCGGAACGGCGCCTCGGGACCGTCGCGGAGACCTACCGGGAGGGCAGGGCGGGTGTGCTGCTGCGCACGGCCCGAGCCCTCACCGTGGCCGGCGCCCTCGGCGGGGCCGTCCTCGGCGGCCGCTGCCGCGCCGGCGCGGCTCTGTCCGGGCTCGCCCTGCTCACGGGCTCCGCCTGCACCCGCTTCGGCATCTTCGCCGCCGGGATCGCCTCGGCCGAGGACCCGAGGTACACGGTGGTTCCGCAGCGTGAGCGGGTGGAGCGCAGACAGCAGGGTGCCGGAGCGAGCGGTGCATGACCTGTGAGGTAATCGACGTGCAGGCGGCCTCCCGGAACCATGAAGGGCGTACCCGAGCGACACGCCCGTCACAGGATTCCGGGAGGACTCCATGCCGTACTTCGAGAGCCCCGTCGATGGCACCCGGCTGCACTTCGTCGACTACGGTCCCGCCTCCGGACAGGTGATCGTCTTCGTCAACAGCTCGTACTTCGGCACCGAGATGTGGGAGTACCAGATGCTGCCGCTCGCCGAGGCCGGGTACCGGTGTGTCGGGTTCGACCGGCGCGGGCACGGCCGGTCCGACGACGTGTGGGGCGGCTTCGACCTGGACAGTCTCGCCGACGACGTGGACGGACTGCTGCGCCACCTCGACCTGCGGGAGGTGACGCTGGTCGGGCACTCGCTCGGGACCGCCGAAGTCGTGCGCTGCCTGACCCGGCACGGCGTCGAGCGGGTGTCCCGGGTGGCGCTGGTCGCCGGCTTGGCGCCGGGACCCGCGCGGTCCGCGGATCACCCGGGAGGTGTCGACCCCGCGCTCATCGAGGCGGGCAACGAGACGTTCCGACGCGACCGGGCCGCGTTCTTCGCGGACGGCGCCCGCGCGTTCTTCGCCCTCGACCTCCCTGGGAACGACCTCTCCGAGGCGTACGTGCAGTCCATGGTCGACCGCTGCCACGGAGCGACCGCGCGGGCCGGGGCGGCCCTGGGTGATCTCGTGGTCACCCTGAACGTCGCCCCCGAGCTGCGCAAGCTCGACCTGCCGGTCCTGGTCGTCCACGGCACCCACGACGCGTCGGCGCCCCTGGACCTGACCGGCCGTCGGGCGGCGGAGCTGCTGCCCGACGGCACACTCAAGGTCTACGAGAACGCCGGTCACGGCCTGTTCGCCACGCACGCCGAGGAACTCAACGCGGACCTGCGCGCGTTCATGGCCCGCGGCTGAGGTCCCGCGCACGCCAGGCCTGCGGTACCGAAGCTCAGGCCTGGCGTCCCGCGAAGGTCACGCGAACGCGTCGACCCCGGTCAACTCCGCCGACAGCTCCCACAGACGCGCGGCCTGCTCCGGGTCGACCGCGTAGTCCTTTACGCCGAACCGCATCTCCTCGTCCGCGGGAGCGGGCTCGGCGATGTCGCAGTCCTCGCAGTACACCCCGCCCATGCCAACCAGCTGCGGCGAGGTCGCGGCCCAGACCTGGGTGGCCGCGCCCTGTTCGGGTGTCTTGAAGATCTCGGGGTGCAGCAGGTTGCCGTTCTCGTCGATCCAGCCACGCTCGACCATCTCCTCCTTGGGGAGGTGCCGCTGCAGCGGAGTGAGGATTCCGCCGGGGTGGAGCGAGAAGGCCCGTACGCCGGACTCGCGGCCGAGCTTGTCGAGGTGCACGGCGAACAGCACGTTCGCCGTCTTCGCCTGCCCGTACGCCTCCCACTTGTCGTAGCCGTGCCGCCAGTGCACGTCGTCCCAGCGGATGCCGGAAGCGTGGTGACCGGTGGACGACACGGACACGACCCGCGCTCCGCCCGGCTCGATCGCGGGCCAGAGCCGGTTGACGAGCGCGTAGTGACCGAGGTGGTTGGTCGCGAACTGAGCCTCCCAGCCGGGCCCGACCCGCGTCTCCGGGCACGCCATGACCCCGGCGTTGTTGATCACGATGTCGACGTCACGGCCCGAGGCGAGGAACCGCTCGGCGAAGGCGCGCACGCTCTCCAGGTCGCCGAGGTCGAGTTCGTCCGTCTCGACCCCCTCGATGCCGTCCAGCGCCTCGCGGGCAACGGCCGGGCGCCGCGCGGGGACGACGACACGGGCGCCCGCCTTGGTGAGCGAGCGCGTGGTCTCCAGGCCGAGGCCCGAGTAGCCGCCCGTGACGATCGCGAGCTTTCCGGAGAGGTCGATTCCCTCGAGGACGTCGTCGGCGGTGCTCCGGGCACCGAACCCCGAGCCGATCTTGTGCTGTGCAGTGGTCATGCGTCGCACGCTACGAATTGGAGCGGACTCGAAGTCAAGCGGATGCCGTCGTGCCGCCTCCGGAGCAAAGAAAAGACCCCGACCGGACGGGGGAATCTCGGTCGGGGCCGTCTGTGGTGGGCACGGATGGCGGTCGCCTCTCGGCGAAAGGCTCCACAGGGCTTCAGCCGAACGATCGTCCCTGTGGGCAAAAGGTGAGGCCCGGGGACACTGTCCCATCCACACCCACGGATCGTTCAACGGGTAACTACCGGGGAGTGTTCCCTGCGAGGGGCTGCTCGCGCGGTGACGTGCGTCACCGCCTCGCGGAACCAGGGCAACTCCGGGAACCCCGCGCCCCGATGGGCTCCGCCGGTCAGGGCTTCCGGGCCACCGCGCCGAACTGCGGAACGGCCGCGGGGGAGCCGGACCCGGCGCGCCACAGCGAGCACGAGACGATTCCCGGCGCGACCGGCTCCAGACCGTCGAAGAAGGCCGTGATCTCCGCACGGCTGCGGGCGGTGATCGGCGGAGTGGCGTTCTCGTTCCAGAACTTCATGGCGTCGACGTTGCCCTCGCCGCCGAGGTCGGGGTCGGTGGTGGGGTGGGTGAGGGCGAGATAGCTGCCGGAGGGGACCGCGGCCATGATCCGGCGCACGATGTCCTGCGCCCGCTCGGTGTCGAGGACGAAGTTCAGGATGCCCAGCATCATGACCGCGACCGGTTCGTCCAGGTCGAGGGTCGCGCCGGCACCCTCGACGATGTCGTCCGGGTGGTGGACATCGGCGTCGACGTAGTCGGTCGTTCCCTCGGGTGTGCTGGTCAGAAGGCCACGGGCGTGGACGAGCACGATGGGGTCGTTGTCGACGTAGACGATCCTCGACTCGGGCGCGATCCGCTGGGCGATCTCATGGGTGTTGTCCAGGGTCGGCAGTCCGGTGCCGACGTCCAGGAACTGCCGCACCCCGCGCTCGCCGGCGAGATACCGGACCGCGCGGCCCAGGAAGTCGCGGTCGGCCCGGGCCACGTCCCGGATCACCGGAAACATCGCCGCCACCTGGTCACCGACGGCCTGGTCGACCTTGTAGTTGTCCTTGCCGCCGATCCAGTAGTTCCAGACCCGGGCGTTGTGCGCCACGCCGGTATTGACCCTCGACGAACCGTCCACCGGGCCCTGGCTCTCACTCACGTCTTCGCCTCTCCACGTACCCATGGGATGTCGTGAGCCGAATAAATCAGATCCGACGGGACCACGTCAGGGGGCTGTCGCACGTGCCGGAGTTTCCCGGTCCGCGGCCCAGCTCAGGAGCTCCTCCGCGGTCCATGTGGTGATGACACGCTCGGCGGGAACCCCACACTCCTCGGCCCGGGCGCAGCCGTGGATCTGCCAGTCGAGCTGGCCGGGGGCGTGCGCGTCGGTGTCGATGGAGAAGAGCACGCCCGCTCCGACCGCCCGGCGCAGCAGCCGGCGCGGTGGGTCGAGGCGCTCGGGACGGCTGTTGATCTCCACGGCCGTGCCGGACTCCGCACAGGCAGCGAAGACCGCGTCCGCGTCGAACTCCGACTCGGGCCGGCCGCGCTCGCCGATCAGGCGACCGGTGCAGTGCCCGAGGACGTCCGCCCGCGGATTGCGGACGGCGGCGACCATACGGCGGGTCATCGACCTCGCGTCCATGCGCAGCTTGGAGTGCACGGACACGACGACGACGTCCAGCCGGTCCAGCAATTCCGGCTCCTGGTCGAGCGATCCGTCGGCGAGGATGTCGCACTCGATGCCGGTGAGCAGCTGGAAAGGGGCCCACTGCCGGTTGAGTTCCGCCACCACGGCCAGTTGCTCGCGCAGGCGGTCGGGGGACAGCCCGCGCGCGACGGTCAGCCGTGGCGAGTGGTCCGTGAGCACGGCCCACTCGTGGCCGAGGCGCGCCGCGGTCCGACCCATGTCCTGGATCGGGCTGCCTCCGTCCGACCAGTCGGAGTGCACATGGCAGTCGCCGCGCAGCTCCGCCCGCAGCCGCTCACCTCCAGGGGCGAGCGGCGCCGCGTTCTCGCGCTCCAGCTTCTCCAGATATCCCGGCACCCCACCGGCCAGCGCCTCACGCACCACCTGTGCCGTCTTCGGCCCGATGCCCTTGAGCGACTCCAGTGACCCGGTGGCGGCGCGCTCCGCCACCTCGTCGGCGGGCAGCGCGGCCAGGACGGCCTCGGCGGTGCGGAAGGCACGTACGCGATATGTGGGCGCCTGCGCCCGCTCCAGCAGGAACGCGATCCGGTCCAGGGCCTCGACGGGGTCCATCGGCGCCTCCTCGCTCCGGCTCCTTCCAGCGTTCCCCAGGCCTCCTGGGCCCGCACGGCGGACGGACTGCGGGCCCTGCGGCAGGGGCGTCCCCCGGCCGCTCACCCGGCTGGGCGAACAGGCCGATTGCGGCCCTCCGGCCGCAGGCGGGGCCGCTGCGGCGGGGGTGCTGGAACCGCTCCACGACTGACCCGGGGTAACCGCTCTACGCTCTATTCATGACCGAAATTGCGAGTCCCCACATCTCCCACCCACGGATCATGGTGCTCGGGGTGCAGCCGGGTACGCCGCCGTTCCGGATCATGGAGATCGACGGCGAAGTGGTGGGTGAGGCCAAGGCGATCACCGATGTCCTGGAGACCGCCGCGGCCTACGGCATCACCGTCCACGACCTCGACGACCCGGAGGTCGTCCGCTGGGTGGGCGGCGACAAGCTCACCTGGACACCGCGCTGACACCGCGCGAGGTTCGAGTGGGCCGGGGAGTAGCCCGGGAGCGCTGGGCCGGGGCCCAGGGCGTCCGGCTGTGACGCGGCGAGGCACGGCCGTGCCACGCGAGCGTGCGGTGGCGGTTCGGTGGCCAGTGGCGGCTCGGCGGCCAGTGGCGGCTCGGGGAGCGCGCGGACCTGCGGGTTTCGCGCCGGTGTGAGCTGCGGGGGCACAAACGCACCCGCACCCCAGCAAAGATCATTATTCGGCGGGAACCGCGCATGTGCCCGCTCCGGCCAGGGCACGTTGATCTTGCCGGGTGATCACGACCGGACCCGGCGTCCCCTTTCCCGACGGGAGTCGTCATGTTCCGTGGCTTCGCCGTGCCCGCAGCCGCCCTCGCCGCCACCGCCCTGGCCGCCGCCACCGCCCTCATCGGCTCCGTACCAGCCACCGCGGCCGGCGCGCCGTCGGCCGGAGACGTGTGCTTCTGGACCGCCGCCGGACAGCACGGCTCGTCCTGGTGCTACACACCACCGGGCTACACGGACGTGCCGGAGTTCCTCCACGACAAGGCCGCCTCCTTCCGGTCCCATGCCGACACCGCGGTGTACGCCATCGACTGGGGACGCGACACCTGCTACTACCGGCTGATCCGCGCACACGACCTGGCCGACAACTGGCCCTGGGGCGCCCGGCTCGACGGCGTCGCCGATACGACGATGGGCTGCCGTACCTCCTCGTGATCATCAAGCGTCTTGCCACCTCCGCCGCAGCGGTCCTGCTCGCCCTCGGGGGCGGTTTGGCACTTGCCACCCCCTCCGGCGCGGCGGACTGTCCGAGCGGAAACTTCTGCGTCTGGGAGAACGCCGACTTCGACGGTCAGCGTGCCAACTGGTCCGGGGACGACGGCTGGTGGGAGAGCTGGATCGCCGACTCCGACTCCTCCTGGGCCAACCACGCCATCTCGGGGCCGGGAATCAAGGACCACGTCAAGGTCTACGAGGACGCCTGGCAGGGCGGCGACATGACGATCTGCCTCACCCCCGGTGACGAGGTCGGCTACAACGGCGTCGCCAACGACCGGGGCGACTCGCACACCTGGGCCACGGGCTGCTGACGGGCCGACACCGGCCGACCGGTTCCGTCCGCCCGCGGTGGGGGCCGCGGGCGGACGGTTCGTAGGCCCGATCAGCACGGAGGGTCCGGCCGGGGCAACCCCGCCGGACCCTCCGCTCGCCCGCCCGAGCGGTCCTCACACGGTCTTCTCAGCCGACCGTCCACTTCTGGTTGGCCCCGCCGGTACACGTCCAGATCTGCAGCCGCGTGCCGTTGGCCGAGTTGTTGCCCGTGACGTCCAGGCACTTGTTGGCCTGGGGGTTCACGATGTCGTGGGCCGAGCTGACGGCCCACTTCTGGTTGGGTCCGCCCGTACAGTCCCACAGTTGGACGGTCGAGCCGTCCGCCGTGCCGTTGCCGGTGACATCCAGGCACTTGCCCAGTGCGCGAATCGTGCCGTCCGAGGACACCGTCCAGTTCTGGGCGGCGGTGCCGTTGCAGTCGTAGAGCTGTACGGGGGTGCCGTTCGCGGAGTTCGCCCCTGCCACGTCCACGCACTTGCCCGCGAGGCCCTTGATCGGAGCGCCGGTGCCGCCCGAGCTGTCGCTCGTCGTCACCGTCACCGAGTCCACGACGAGCTGTTGCGGGAAGGCGGTGGAACCGTCGGGGTCTCCCGGCCAGTAGCCGCCGACTGCGAGGTTGAGGATCAGGAAGAACGGTTTGTTGAACACCCATGTGCGGCCGCCCAGATCGGCGGGCGTACGCCGCTGGTAGACCGTGCCGTCCACCGACCAGGTGATCGCGTCGGGCGCCCAGTCCACCGCGAAGGTGTGGAAGGCGTCCGCGAAGGCCTGGCCGTTCGGCAGGGAGTATGCGGCGCCTATGCCGCCCGAGCCGGAGTATCCGGGACCGTGGATCGTGCCGTGCACGGTCGACGGCTCGTAGCCGACGTTCTCCATGACGTCGATCTCGCCCGAGTCCGGCCAGTTGACCGGTGTGCCGAGCATCCAGAACGCGGGCCACATGCCCTGCCCGCGCGGAATCTTCATCCGGGCCTCGACATGGCCGTACGTCGTGGTGAACTTCCCGGAGGTGTTCAGCCGTGCCGAGGTGTACTGGCAAGTGCCGTACCAGCACTGGTAGTTGGCCGGATTCTCCTTGCGGGCAGTGATCACCAGATGACCCTGGCCGTCCAGGGCGGCGTTCTTGCTGCCGGACGTGTAGTACTGCCGCTCATGGTTGTTGACGTTGTCGCCGGTCTCGATCTGCCACTTGGACGAGTCGACGGCCGAACCGGCGGGGCCGTCGAAATTGTCCTGGAACGTCACGGCAGCGGCAGTGGCAGCCGCAGTCGTCGTGGGGCCCGCGTGGACGGGAGTGACGGCGGCGGACGCGACGAGTGCGGCGGGCAGTGCGGCGAAGAGGCATCGGCGGAGCAGGCGTGGGGAGTCCATGACTCTCTCTTCCGTACGGCGACCCCGGGGACGGGTGGGCCGACTGAGGTGGGGGGTGCATGCTTCGCCTCTTGATTTAAGAAGTGAGGTAAGGGGGTGTCAAGAGTTTGGTCCGGACCATCTCTTCGGTGTGTCGACTCGTTCCGTCGGGCGTGCGTGCGTGCGCAGTTGGGCGACGCAGTGCGTCAGGCCTTCGCGTCGCTGCGGCTGGTGCGACGAGTGCGACGGGTGCGACGGGTACGACGACGGGTACGACGGCCGTCGCGCGGATGTACCGCCCGGCCGAGCCTGCGCCCCAGCAGCAGATAACCCACCAGCGCTCCGGCCGTGTTGAGGATGACATCGTCGATGTCGAAGGCGCGGCCCGTGACGAGCGCGCCCTGCACCAGTTCGACGACCAGCATGACCGCGGCGGTGAGCGCGGGAACGCGCAGGATTCCGCGGGCCCTTGGAGCCAACACGGGCAGCAGCAACCCGAAGGGCACCCCGAGCAGCAGGTTCCCGCCGATCTGCTTGACGGCGTCACGCAGTTCCGGCTGGGAGAGGTAGGCGTGCAGCGACCGACCCGGGTGGAGATTACTGTGGACCAGCGCCTTCGACGCCGGGGACGGCTCCAGCGTCAGCCGGGCCAGCGCGGCGGCGAAGGCCACCATGGCCGCGAAGGCGAACAGCATGGCCAACAGCCGTACGGGAAGGGGCAGTGCCCTCGCCTCCCGCGGGGGCGCTGACGTCCGACGCCCCGATTTCGCGGCACGCGTGCGTAACGCCGTACGGAAGAGCGTCATGCGATCCTCCTGATTTCAACTTCCCTCCGAATAAGGGTGGTTACCCCCGATGGAGGTTTCGATGCCGAGCGGCACGGCGGGGAGCGACAGCATCAGGCCAGTCGTCACGCAGGACGGCCTCGGCGCTGCCGTCGAGGTGCACCACCGTGCGGCTCACCGCACGGTGGTGTTCTCGGCGCCCTCGACGGAGCGGGCGTACAGGTCGAGGACCTCCAGGGCCTGGGCGGGACCGCCGACGACGCGGAAGGCGGCGCTGAGCGCGCTGCGCAGTTGTCCCATGACGCCGGCCGCGGACAGGCCCTTGCCGACCACGTCGCCCACGGCGACCGCGGCGCGGTCGCCGGGCAGCTCCACCAGGTCGTACCAGTCGCCGCACACGTTCAGCGAGCCGAGGGCGGGCCAGTAGCGGACAGCCGTCCCATGGCGCCCGATGAGGCGGAGAACAGGCGATCGCCTCTTGCAGACTCGGTGCCAGGAGTTCGACCTTCTCGTCCCCGCACGCCTACGGGTGCGGGGACGATCAAGGCGGCACGTGCCACGTCAGCCGTTCGTCAGCACCATCCTGAAGCGTGCGGCGCCGGACATCATCTTCCGGTACGCCTCGTCGGCCTGGTCCAGTGGCACGGTCTCGATCATCGGCCGGATCCCGTGCAGCGCGCTGAATGCCATGGTGTCCTGCGTGTCCTGCGCGGTCCCGGACGGGTGCCCGCGGACGATCCTGCCGCTCATGATCAGCTGGAACGGAGTGACCCCGAGCGGCGTGGGGTCCACCCCGATGACCACCAGCTCGCCCCGGTGGGACAGCCCGTCCACGGTCGCCGTGATGGCGTCGGAGTTGGCGGCCGTGGCCAGGACGACCTTGGCGCCGCCGAGGGACTGCAACGCCTCCGCGACGGGGGTGTCCGCCGTGCTGTCGACGTAATGGTGCGCCCCGAGCTGCTTGGCGAAGTCGGCCTTTTCGGCGCCACGAGCGATGGCCACGGTCTCGAAGCCCATCGCGGCCGCGTACTTCACCCCCAGGTGGCCCAGACCGCCGATGCCGAGTACGGCGACCAGATCGCCCGGCTTGGCGGAACTGCGCCGCAGCCCGTTGAAGGTGGTCACCCCCGCGCAGGCCAGAGGTGCCGCATCGGGCGCCGCCAGCGCATCGGGGATCCGGGCGAGGGCATCGGCGGGTGCGATCACCGACTCGGCGAAACCGCCGTCGTACGCCCAACCGGGAACCTTCAGATTCGGGCACACGACGAAGTCACCCTGCCGACAGGGCGTGCAGTGGCCACAGCTTCCGCCGAACCAGCCCACCGCCACCCGGTCGCCCACCTGCCAGCCGCTGTCTTGCGTGCCCTCGCCGAGCTCCTCGATGTGCCCGGCGATCTCATGCCCGGGAACCAGCGGAAACCGTACGCCCGGCACCTGGGCGTCTACGAAGACGGAGTCGCTGTGGCAGATTCCGCAGGCGTCCACAGCGATGCGTACGTGACGGGGGCCCGGCTGCGGCACCTCGCGCTGGACGATCTCGAACGGACTGCCGGCGGCGGCCACCTGCGCGGCGCGGTAAGTGCTCATCGGGATCTCTCCGGGAACGAGAACGGGATCGAGAACGACGGCCCCCTGTACCAGCACACCAGTTCCCGCCCGATCGCGCGCGCCGAAGCAGATCCGTTGAACAGTGGGAGCCCGCTCGGACGTCCCGCCGCCGTGTCACCGGTTTCCCTTCGCTCTGGCAGGGCACCCCGGGCACCGGCCCCTTCGCGCGCCGCCGCCTCGCCGAGGCACGGCGATGTTTGGATGGCGCAGCGGATATTTCTGGGCAAAGCGGATACCGAGGAGCCCCGGAGGTGACGTATGAACCGGCGTGCGGCGCTCAGCGGCGCGCTCGAAGTCCTCGCGTGGTGGGCCGCCCTCATGGCGCTGTGGCTGGTCCTCATCAGCGCGCCGGCCACGCTGGAACTCGTCGTGGGGGCGGCCGCGGCGCTGGTCGGGG
This sequence comes from Streptomyces albiflavescens, assembly GCF_014645835.1. Taxonomy (GTDB): domain Bacteria; phylum Actinomycetota; class Actinomycetes; order Streptomycetales; family Streptomycetaceae; genus Streptomyces; species Streptomyces albiflavescens. Next base: position 19,999 of record NZ_BMMM01000003.1, on the reverse strand, counting down.
CCCTTGCGGCAGGCGGTGCGCGGCGAGCGGTGAGCGGGAGGTGAACGGCTGGACCGTCGCGGCGACGGCCGCGCTCGCCGGGGGAGTCGGCGCCACGGTGTGGGGCGTCGCCACCGGGCCGCTGCGCCGCCGGGTCGTCGCGCAGAACCTGTCCACGTCGCTGGCCTGCCCCAGCCTGCTGCTCCTCGCGCAGGGTTACGACCGGCCGTCCTACGTCGATCCCGCCCTGGTCCTCGCCCTCCTCGGCCCGGTCGGCACCCTCGTCTTCGCCCGACTGCTCGCCGAGGACCTGGAGAAGGACCCGCCGAAGGCCCCATGGCTCACGTACGCGGCCTCCGGGTTCGGTGCCGTCGTCGTGCTCGTGCTGTGCGTGGTCGGCGGACCGGATCGCGCGATGGGGAAGCTCCTGGTCACCGGTGCCTTGCTGGTCGGTGGGAACCTCATCGCGTCACGGGCCCTGGCCGGCGGAATCGCGGGGAGCCGCCATGGATGACCCGCTCATCGTCGTGACGCTGCTGCTGGTGGCGGCCTGTGCCACCGCGGCCGTCGCGGTGCGCGATCCCGAGCGCCAGGCCCTGGTCCTCGCGGTCCTCGGCACGACCCTGGCCGTCCTGTTCACCGTGCTGCAGGCCCCTGACGTGGCTCTCTCCCAGCTGGCCGTGGGCTCAGCCCTGACCCCGCTCCTGTTGCTGCTGTCGGTCCGCAAGGTCCGGCGACGCGGGCGGAAGAAGGACAAGGCCCGGTGACGCGGCGGGTACGGCTGTGGATCCTGGCCGTGGGCGGCGCGGGCCTCGCGGCGCTCCTCGTCGCCGCCTGCCTGGAGCTGCCGGGCTTCGGTGGTACCTCGCACCCGTACGGGGACCGGGCGGTCCGCGCGTCGCTGGCCCGCCGCACCGCCAACACCATCGCGTCCATCAACTTCGACCAGCGCGCCTTCGACACCCTCGGCGAAATGAGCATCCTCTTCGCCTCGGTCCTCGGCACGGTCGTGCTGCTGCGCCAGACCCGCGACGAGCGGCGCGCGAAGCCGGAACCGGCCTACGTGGCGCTGCCCGTGCGCCGTTACGCGCTGATCGTCCTGCCCGTCGCCCTGCTGACCGGCCTGTACGTCATCGCCCACGGACAACTCAGTCCGGGCGGCGGCTTCCAGGGCGGCGTGGTCGCCGCGACCGCCCTCCACCTGCTCTATCTCGGCGCCGACTACCGCGCCCTGGAACGGATCCGGCCGGTCGGCCTGTACGAGGTCGGTGACGCGCTCGCGGCGTCCGCCTATCTCGTCACGGGTCTCGCGGGGCTCATCGGCGGCGCGGCGTTCCTCGCCAACACCCTGCTCCCGTACGGCACGTTCAACACCCTGTCGTCCGGCGGGACCGTTCCCCTCCTGAACGCGGCCATCGGCATGGAGGTCGCCTGCGCGGTCGTCGTACTGCTCGCCCGCTTTCTGGACCAGGCCGTGGAGATCGAACAGGAGGGCGGGACGTGATGTCCGTACTGCCGTATCTCGTCGCCGTGTGGATCTTCCTCGTCGGTTGCTACGGCATCGCCACCAGCCGCAACCTCATCCACGCCGTGGGTTGCCTCGCGGTCTGCCAGTCCGCCACCTACGTCCTGCTGCTGGCCGTCGGCTACCGCGACGGCGGCACCGCTCCCGTCTTCTCCGACGTCAAGCCCGGCTCACGGCCCGTGGTGGACCCGGTCGTGCAGGCGCTCGCCCTCACCGACGTGGTCGTCGGCGCCACCGTCACCGCGCTGCTGCTCGCCCTCGTCATGCAGGTCTCCAAACGGCACGGCACCGTCGACCCCGACGAACTCTCGGAGCTGCGCGGCTGATGAACCACCTGATGCCGCTGCTCGTCGCCCTTCCGCTGCTCGGGGCCGGGCTGCTCGTCGCGAGCGGCAGCCGGCTGTCGCGGGCCGTCGCGGAGACGGTGGGCTGCGTCGTCTCCGCGGGCACGGCGGGACTCGCCGTCGTCCTGCTGCTCAACTCCTCGCCGCCGCTGGTCGAATGGGTGGGCGGCTGGCAGCCCAAGGAGGGCGAGAGCGTCGGGATCCTCCTCGTGGGCGACGGCCCGGGGCTCGGTATGGCGGCCCTCGCGTCGCTGCTGACCCTGGCGGCACTGGCGTACTCCTGGCGCTACTTCGAGGAACCGCCACGCCGTCATGCGGGCTCGTTCCCCGCCCTGATGCTGCTCTTCCAGGGCGGCATGTGCGGCTTCGCGATCGCGGGCGACCTCTTCGACGCGTTCGTGTTCTTCGAGTTGATGAGCGTCGTGGCGTACGCGCTGACCGGCCATCGCGTCGAGGAGGCGAAGGCCGTGCAGGGCGCGCTGACCTTCGGGGTCGTCAACTCCCTGGGTGCGTACGCCATGTTGCTGGGCATCGGGCTGCTGTACGCGCGCACCGGCGAGCTCGCCATGGTGAAGATCGGCCGGGGCCTCGACGAGCACGGGGGGCCCGACGCCCTCACCCTCGCGGCCTTCGTGCTCGTCCTGACCGCACTGCTGGTCAAGGCGGCGGCCGTGCCCTTCCACTTCTGGCTGCCGGACGCGCACGCGGTCGCGCCGACACCGGTGTGCATGCTGCTGTCCGGGGTGATGGTCGAACTCGGCGCGTACGGCGTCTGGCGGGTGTACGGGACGGTCTTCTCCGGGCCCGGTGGGATCCCCGCGGCCGATGTGGAGCGCGCCCTGGTCGTGCTCGGCGTGCTGACGAGCGTGGTGGGCGCGCTCATGTGCTGGTACCAGCGGCATGTGAAACGGCTGCTCGCGTACTCGACGGTCGCCCACATGGGGCTCTTCGTGATCGGCATCGGATGGCTCACGCCCGAGGCGGACGAAGGCGTCGCGCTGTACATCCTGGGGCACGCCGGGGTGAAGGCCGCCCTCTTCGCCTGCACGGGCATCCTGCTCGACCGATACGGCAGTGTCGACGAACTCGCGCTGCACGGCCGCGCCCGGTCGCTGCGCGCAGTCGGCGTGATGTTCGTCGTCGGCGCGCTGGGCCTCGCCGGGCTGCCGCCCTTCGGGACCGGGCTCGGTAAAGCGATCACCGAGGAGGCGGTCGGAGGACCACTCACCGCAGTGTTCGTCGCCGTGTCGGCGGTGACCGCGGCCGCGGTGCTGCGCGTCGCCGCGCGGGTGTTCTTCGGCCTCGGCCCCAGGCCGAAGGACGAGTCGTCGTACGAGACCACAGGTACCGGCGAGGAACCGGAGACCCGGCACCGGCTGAAGCACGTGCCGGACTCGATGACCGCGGTCCCCGCGCTGCTCCTTGCCGCGTCCCTCGCCGTGGGCGTGGCGCCCGGCTTCGCCGAAGTGGTGGGACACGGCGTGAGCGAGGCGGGGTCCGGTGGGGCGATCACCTCGCCCCACTGGACCCTCTCCGGAGTGCTCCTAGGCCTCGCCTCCACGGCCTTGGCCCTGAGCCTGGCCGCACTCGCCGTGACCCGCCCGACGCTGCTGGGGGAGCAGCCCTGGACGGGCCCGTTGCGGCGCCTGCAGTCCGGCCATATCGGCGACTACGTGGCCTGGATGCTGGGGGGTGCCACGCTGCTGGGGGCGCTGGCGCTGCCGGGGATTCTGGGCGGCTGAGCGGGGCGCCCCGCGCGCCGTTCACCCGAGGAACGGACCGACCCGGCGAACGGACCCACCCGGAACCCGTGTCCGACCGGAACCCGTGTCCGGGCGCGGTCGAACACCTCCGGAGAATGTGGGCCGCGTCTCAGAGGCTCTCTGTGGCGTCACACTTCCGGCCACCCCGCCCTCTTGTTCGCGAAAACCGTCGGAGCCAGAGGGAGATACCCCATGAACATCGTCGTCTTCGGAGCGAACGGGCCGACCGGGCGCCTGGTCGTCGAGCAGGCGAGCGCGGCGGGTCACACGGTCGCCGCCGTCACACGCCGGCCCGAGAACTATCCGCTGAGGGGGTCTCGGGTGCGGGTGGTCGAGGCGGACGTGTACGACCCCGACGCGGTGGAACGAGCCGTGGCCGGTCAGGACGCCGTGATCTCGGCACTCGGCGTGCCCTACAGCCGCGATCCGGTCAGCGTGTACTCCACGGGAATCACCCACGTCACGCAGGCCATGACCAAGCACGGCGTACGACGCCTCGTCGCCGTGACCTCCACGGTTCTCTTCGGGACACCGGCGCCCGGCGAGCGGCTGCTGTTCCGGAAGGTGCTCGAGCCGGCTGTAGTGCGGTTCATGGGCCGCACCGTGTACGAGGACATGCGGCGTATGGAGGAGATCGTCTGCACGACCGACCTCGACTGGACGGTCGTCCGCCCGGGCGGCTTGTTCGACGCGGGGGCGGTGAGCGATTACGAGATCGGCCTGTCGCGCCTGCCGGGCCGGTACACCGCGCGGGCGGATCTCGCCCACGAGTTGCTGCGGCAGGCGGTGGAGGGGCCGCATCTGCGCGCTTATGTCGACGTGCGCACGACGGAGGCGACGCCGAGCTTCTTCGACCTCATCCGGAAGGAGGCGTTCAGCGGCAAGGCGGGTGGGGCGAGGGGCTGATGGCGACATGACCGTCGGGTCTGCCGACGCCGAACCGCTGGGCCGGCGCCGAACCGCTGGGCCGACGCCGAACCGCTGGGCCGGCGCCGAACCGTCGGTCCGGTGCGGTTCCGCCCGAGGGGACGCGATGTGTCTGCCATCCGGCGGTCACGTCGACCTCGGCCGCTCAGGCGCCGTAGGTGACCGTCACGTCCGTGAAGCCCAGGGAGCGAAGCAGGCCTTCCAGCATGCCGGTGGTGTTCGCCTCGGCGCGTGAGGTGAGGCGGCTGTCCTTCGCAGCGTCGCCGATGTGCTTGGCCGCGAGCTTCTGGACGGCCCGCTCGTCGTTCGGGTTGTCGGAGAAGATGTCGCCGATCCGATCGAGGAGACCGCGCTGTTTGGAGACGGCGTAGGAGTGGTCGGGGTCGAGCGCGGGTTTGCCCAGCGCCGCGTGCGGCAGCCGGAGCGTGGCGGACGTACGGTCGCCGTTGACCGTCACGTCCTTCTCGCCCAGTGTGCCGAGGTCGACATACGCGTCGACAGTCCCGGCCCCCACGTACAGCGTGCGGGTGCCGCGGAGGGCGTCGGGCAGATACTTGGCGTCCTTCTCCAGGTCCACGACCACCTGGAAGTTGCCCGACGCGGCGTCGTAACGGCTGATGTCCTGGATCGACTTGAGGAGGGCGGGGCCCGACCGGTCGTGCGTCTCGGTGCCGAACACATCGCGCAGCCCCGGCAAAAGGGCGAGCCGCAGTCCGGCGAAGAGCACCACGAGTACCAGCACGAAGGCGCTGACCACCTTCGCCCAGCCGGGCAGGCGCTTGATGGACGTCGTCATGTCGACGATCCTCCTTTCAACCGACCGAGTACCCTCCAAGTCGCTTGACAGGCAGCTTTGTTGCTCGATCGAGGTACGAGTGGGCAAGTCGGGTACCGATGACCCCCGCTCCGACCTCAGTTCGCCGTACGCCGGGGGCGCACGGCGTCTGCTCGCCGTACCGCATCTGCTGGACGATCCACCGACGTCGACGCAGGCCCTCAGCGCAGGGCCCGAAGGGGACGGTCGCCCGACGCGCACGACCACCACACCCCCTCTCCGCGCGTCAGACCCGGCAGCCGCAGCTCGATGTCCCGCACCCGTCGGGCCGGCAGCTCACCGGTGACCAGCCATGCGCTGCGCCCTCCGGTCGTCTCCTTGAACTCTGCTCCACAGGAGGCGAGCTGAGCTGTCACGGAGGCCAGCGTGTCGAGCGGGAGCTCCACCTCGAACGCGTGATACGGCTCGTACACCTGTGTCCCCGCCCGCTCGAGGGCGCGGCGCAGCACGACCGGGGTGAGTCCGCGGAAGTCGGCGGCCGTGCTGAGCGGTGCGGAGAATCCGGAGCGGATGAGGGTGACTTGGTAGTCCGTCACCGGCCATCCCTGCGGACCGGTGAGCAGGGTCGCGTGGACCGTGTCCTCGATCGCCTGGTGGAATGCCCGTGGCAGGGCGCCGAGTTCGGTCTCGTAGCTGAAGACACCGCCGGAGTCGCGCGGTCCCGGCTCGATACGCAGCCCGACCGTCGCCCAGAACCCGGTGTGCCCGTGGCGCTGGATCTCCTCGTACGCCTCACCCGTGCCGTCCGGCCGTTCCAGGAACCGCACGCGGCTCGGCTCGAAGTCGGCCTCGATACCGAAGTCCTGGACGAGCGTGGCCGCGAGGACCTCCTTCTGGACCTCGCCGTAGAGCAGCAGCGCGGTGCTGCCGGACGCGGCGGGCCTGACGTGCATCAGCGGGTCCTGGTCGGCCAGTGCGAGAAGGGCGGAGCGCAGCGGGGCGGCCTGGACCGGGTGCTTGGCCCGTACCAGCGTCTCCAGTGTCGGGATCGCGAACTGAGGTGCGCGGTCGGTGACTTCGCCGAGCCGGTCGCCGACGCGGACGCCACCGACGCCGCGGAGCGCGGCGATGTTCCCCGGGGTGAGGGAGGTGGCCCCGGGCTGCCCGACCACCTCCAGTACGAGCGCCCTGCCGGGCACCCGCGTGGTCCGCCCGTCGGCCTCGCGGCGCAGGAACGTGAGCCGTTCGCGGCGCCTCACCTCACCTTCGTACAAACGGACATAGGCCGTGCGCTCGCCGCCGGGTCCGGGCCGTACGGCGAAGACCGTGCCGCGTGGTTCACCGGAGCGGGGGACGCTCGGGCGGGGAATCAGCCGGACCACTGCCTCGACCAGTTCGGCCACGCCCTGTCCGCCGAGTGCCGAGCCGAAGAGGACCGGATGGACCGAGCCGTCGGCGGTGTGCGCGGCCAGCGCTGCCCACAGCTCGTCCGGCGTGGGCGGCGGGCCGTCCACGAGCGCGGCCAGGATGCCGGAGTCGACCTCGGCGAGCGTGCCGGCCGCGCGGTCGTCGAGCGGGCGCGGCAGCGTACGGGCGGACGCGGTGCCGATCTCCGTCACGCGCGCGAGGGGGACGACGTACGGCGTGAGACGGCGCCGGATGTCGTCGAGGAGCCCCTTCTCGCGTGCGCCCGCTCGGTCGATCTTGTTGACGAAGACGAGGGTGGGCAGGCCGAGCCGCCGCAGGGTCTTCATCAGGACGCGCGTCTGAGCCTGGACGCCCTCGACGGCGGAGAGCACCAGCACCACGCCGTCCAGGACCTCCAGGGCGCGCTCGACCTCGGCGATGAAGTCGCAGTGTCCGGGGGTGTCGATGAGGTTGATCTGTACGTCCCCGAGGCCGAAGGCGTCACGGACCGTGAAGGCGGCGACGGCCGAGCGGATGGTGATGCCGCGCTGCCGCTCGATGTCCCCGTCGTCCGTACGGGTGTCTCCGGCGTCGACGCTGCCGAGCCGGTCGATGGCGCCGCCGTCGAACAGCAGCCGCTCGGTGAGGCTGGTCTTACCCGCGTCGACGTGGGCCAGAATTCCGATGTTCAGGGTGTGCATGCGTGGTCGAGTCCTCGAGAACAGTCGTCCGGTGGGGGCGCTGGGAAGTTCCGAGGAATCGGCGCATTCCGTTCTCCTGAGTTCGAGGGGGGCACTGGCACCGTCATGATGGCGTGGTCGGGGTGGCCGCCCGCAACCGGATTTCCCCCCGGTCGAGTGGCCGGAAGGTGCCCAGTAGCATGAGGCACGCACCCCGGGTCGATCATGCCAACCGGCGACGCGACCCGGTTTCGATCATGCGAGGAGCGGTCGTGCGTGACATCGCCGTGTTCAGCGGTAGTGCCCATCCCGAGCTGGCGGCCGAGGTCTGCGCGCATCTCGGTGTGCCCCTCAGCCCGACCCGCGTCAGCCGGTTCGCCAACGACTGCCTGGAGGTGCAGCTCCAGGCCAATTGCCGCGAGCGCGATGTCTTCGTTATTCAGCCGCTGGTCACGCCGGTGCAGGAGCACCTTGTCGAGCTGCTGATGATGTGCGACGCGGCGCGCGGCGCGTCCGCCGGGCGGATCACCGTGGTCATGCCGCACTACTCGTACGCCCGCTCGGACAAGAAGGACATGCCGCGGATCTCGCTCGGCGGGCGGCTGGTCGCGGACCTGCTGGTGGCGGCCGGAGCGAGCCGGGTGCTCGCGATGACGCTGCACTCCCCGCAGGTGCACGGCTTCTTCTCCGTACCGGTCGACCATCTGCACGCGCTGCGGGAGCTGGCGGCGCACTTCCGCCAGTACGACCTCTCGCGCACCACGGTGGTGTCGCCGGACCTGGGCAACGCCAAGGAGGCGGCGGCGTTCGCGCGGCTGATCGGGGCCCAGGTGGCCGCCGGTGCCAAGCAGCGGTTCGCGGACGACCGGGTGAGCATCAGCGCCGTCATCGGCGACGTCACCGGGCGCGATGTCATCGTGCTGGACGACGAGATCGCCAAGGGCAGCACGGTCCTCGAACTCCTTGAGCGGCTGCGGGAGTTGGGGCCGCGGTCGATCCGGGTCGCCTGCACCCACGGCCTGTTCGCCGCCGGTGCGCTCAAGCGGCTCACCGAGCAGCCGGACGTCCTGGAGATCGTGTGCACGAATACCGTGCCGGTCCCGGTCGAGGAGCACACGGAGAAGCTGCGCATCCTGTCCATCGCCCCGGCGCTCGCCGAGGCGGTGCGGCGCATTCACAACGGCGAGTCCGTCAGCGCCCTGTTCGACGCGCCTCAGAGCGAATAGACAGGAAGGAGCGGAACTTCCTGCCCGTTGACGCGGGCAGGGAGGCGGCGCGGCGCTCACCGGGTAGGCGGTGCGGCGTCGGCCGGAAAGCCGCGAAGCAACGCTCGGCGTCACCCAGGTGATCAGGAGGGCTTGCAGTGGCGAAGGCGAAATTCCAGCGGACCAAGCCGCACGTCAACATCGGCACCATCGGTCACATCGACCACGGTAAGACGACGCTGACCGCGGCCATGACCAAGGTGTTGCACGATCAGTTCCCCGACCTGAACCCCTACACGCCGTTCGACCAGATCGACAAGGCTCCCGAGGAACGCCAGCGCGGTATCACGATCTCGATCGCCCATGTCGAGTACCAGACGGAGAACCGGCACTACGCCCACGTCGACTGCCCGGGGCACGCGGACTACATCAAGAACATGATCACGGGCGCCGCGCAGATGGACGGCGCGATCCTGGTCGTCGCGGCGACCGACGGGCCGATGCCGCAGACCAAGGAACACGTCCTGCTGGCACGCCAGGTCGGCGTCCCGTACATCGTGGTCGCGCTGAACAAGACCGACATGGTGGACGACGAGGAGATCCTGGAACTCGTCGAGCTCGAAGTGCGCGAGCTGCTCACCGAGTACGAGTTCCCGGGCGACGACGTCCCGGTCGTTCAGGTCTCCGCGCTCAAGGCTCTCGAAGGCGACCCGAAGTGGAGTGCGTCCATCCTCGAACTCCTCGCGGCGATCGACGAGTTCGTGCCCGAGCCGGTACGCGATGTCGACCGGCCGTTCCTGATGCCCGTCGAGGACGTCTTCACCATCACGGGCCGCGGCACGGTCGTCACCGGCCGCATCGAGCGCGGTGTGCTGAAGATCAACAGCGAGGTCGAGATCATCGGCATCCACGAGCAGAAGACGAAGACCACCGTCACCGGTGTCGAGATGTTCCGCAAACTCCTCGACGAGGGCCGGGCGGGGGAGAACGTCGGACTGCTGCTGCGGGGCGTGAAGCGCGAGGACGTGGAACGCGGGCAAGTCGTCATCAAGCCGGGCTCGGTCACCCCGCACACGGAGTTCGAGGCACGCGCGTACATCCTGTCCAAGGACGAGGGCGGCCGGCACACGCCGTTCTTCGACAACTACCGGCCGCAGTTCTACTTCCGTACGACGGACGTGACCGGAGTGGTGACCCTCCCCAAGGGCACGGACATGGTCATGCCGGGCGACAACACCACCATGCAGGTGCAGTTGATCCAGCCCATCGCCATGGAGGAGGGGCTGAAGTTCGCCATCCGAGAGGGCGGCAGGACGGTCGGGGCCGGGCAGGTCACAAAGATCCGGAAGTAGTCGGCGGTGGGCCGGAAGCGGTCACACGGAACCCGATGTGGCCTCGGGCCGGGCCAGCGCCTCGTCCAGCGACGAGGAAGGCGGCAACAGGCGCGCGAGGCCCGTTACCCGGAGGATGCGCAGGGTCAGCGGCTGGGTGCAGACGAGGTGCAGCCGTCCGTCCCGGGCGAGGACACGGCGCCTGGCCCGGTAGAGCAGGCGCAGGCCCGAGCAGTCGAAGAAGTCGGCGGGCCGCAGGTCGATCACGACCTGCGGTGCCGGGCCCCCGGTCGCGGAGTCCAGGATCGGGGTGATCTCCATGGCCGCGAGGATGTCGATCTCCCCGTGGAACTCCAGCACCAGGTGACCGCGGTCCTGGTGGATGCGCAGATGCCTGGTGGGCGGTGCGGGATCGTGCGCCACGAAGTCATCACCTCCAACCGGCAGCTGACCTGCCTCGCGAGGGCAGGGGCCAGGGTCACCGGGGGCCAGGGCGACGGCGTCAAGCGAGCGTAGACACGCCAACAGGGCACCCGTGGTTGCAAAACCGTTCGCTGCTCTGCAAGTTACCCTCGATGGAGTGAATTCCAGCATGTTCGATTGACATATGTCTTCGATTTGCGCGGCGAGTCGTCCCGATGGGGGTCTGCCACGGTGCCGCGGGGCCGGGTGCCCGCGTCACGACAGTGCGTGCCACGCCTTGGACAGCGCCTGACGGAACTGATCGGTCTGGTGCGACGTGAGGTCCCGGACCATGCGCTCCTCCAGCTCCCGTACGGCTCCCGCGAACCGCGCCAGCAGTTCGCGTCCCTCGTCGGTCAGCAGGATCAGCAGCTCGCGCCGGTTGCGCGGATTGCGCTCGCGGCGCACCAGTCCACGACTCTCCAGTGAGCGCACCAGATCGGCCATGGACTGCGCCGTCACGAACGAGTCGCGCGCCAGCTGGGCCGCCGAAAGACCGTCGTGCCGCTCCAGCACGGTCAGCGAGGTGTATTGCAATGCGGTGATTCCAGCCGGTTTCACCAGCTCGTCGAGGCGTGAGCGCACGACGAGTTCCACCTGCTTGACCATGTAGAGCAGTGACGGGGGTGCCTTGGTTGCCTGGGTGCCGACCATGGGTTCAGCCTAGGGCATTGACAGGAAACCTGTCCGTACCGAGACTGCCAACCAACAGGATTCCTGTTGGTTGAAATCTTGGCGATCAAGGCTGAGGAGTGGCAATGACGACCACCATCGAGAGTGGGCCCGGGCAGTTGTTCATCGGCGGGCAGTGGCGCGAGGCGGCCGACGGAGCGCGTACGGACGTGATCGATCCGTCCACGGGTCAGGTGGTCACCACCGTCGCGGAGGCGGGCGCAGCCGATGTCGACGCGGCCGTACGCGCCGCACGCGAGTCCTTCGACCACGGCCCGTGGGCCGCGATGAGCGGCCGTGAGCGCGGCCGGGTGTTGCACCGCGTCTCCGAGCTGATCCGCGCGAACGCCGACGAACTCGCGGCACTGGAGAGCCTCGACGTCGGCAAGCCCCTTTCCCTCTGCCGCCCCGTCGACGTGCTCACCGCCGCCGACGAGTACGAGTACTGCGCCGCGCTCGCCCAGACCCTCGACGGCGCCACTCGCGACACCCCGCTCAACGCCTTCGCGTACACGCGCCGCGGACCGCTCGGCGTGGTCGCCGCGATCACCCCCTTCAACTTCCCGCTGATCCTGTCCAGTTCGAAGCTCGCCCCGGCGCTCGCGGCCGGCAACGCCGTGGTGCACAAGCCCGCCGACGAGACCCCGCTCAGCGCCCTGTACATGGCCCGGCTGCTCCAGGAGGCGGGTGTCCCGCACGGCGTCGTGAACGTCGTCACCGGCAGTGGCCCGGTCGCGGGCGAGGCGCTGCTGCGCAACCCCGGCATCGACAAGGTCGCCTTCACCGGGTCCACCGCCGTCGGCCGGCATGCCGCGAGCGTCGCCGGTGAGGCCCTCAAGCCCGTCACCATGGAACTGGGCGGCAACGCGGCCCATCTCGTCTTCGCGGACGCCGACCTGGAGAAGGCGGTCGGTGCGGTCATCAAGGGCTTCGTCTTCAACACCGGGCAGTTCTGCATGGGCGGGCCGCGCCTGCTGGTGGAACGCTCCGTGTACGGCACCCTGCTGGGCATCCTCGCCGACGCCGTCCCCGGAGTGCCGGTCGGTGACCCCCGGGACGCGGCCACGGTCGTCGGCCCGATGGCGGGGGACAAGCACCTGAAGAAGGTCGAGGAGTACGTCGCCCTGGCCCGCAAGGAGGGCGGCCGCATCGTCTGCGGCGGTGAGCGCCTCGACCTGAACGGCGGCTACTACTTCAAGCCCACCGTGATCGCCGACCTCGCGGCCGACTCCCGCGTCGTCCAGGAGGAGATCTTCGGACCGGTCCTCACCGTGCAGGCCTTCGACTCCGAGGACGAGGCCGTCGAACTCGCCAACTCCACGCCGTACGGCCTGGCTTCGGGCATCCAGACCACCGACCTGACCCGGGCGCACCGCGTCGCCGACCGGCTCCAGGCGGGCATCGTCTGGATCAACGACTGGGCGATGCTCGACCCCGCGGTTCCCTTCGGCGGGGTCAAGGACTCCGGGTTCGGCCGGGAGTACGGGCCCGAGGCGCTCGCCGCCTACACCAAGGTCAAGTCCGTCGTCGTCTCGCTCGACTGAGCGCCCCCGCAAAGGAGTTCACGCGATGTCCACCACTACGCGCGCCGCCGTGGTCGAGTCCGGGGGAGCGCCGTTCGCCCTCACCGACGTCGAGCTGGACGAGCCCGGCCCCGGCGAGGCACTCGTCCGTATGGTGGCGACCGGCCTGTGTCACACCGACCTCGGTGTGGCGAGCGGCGGTCTGCCCTTCCCCCTCCCCGGTGTCCTGGGACACGAGGGGGCGGGAGTCGTCGAGGCCGTCGGCCCGAATGTCACCGGCGTTGCCCCCGGCGACCATGTCGTCCTGTCCTTCACCTCCTGCGGCGGCTGTCGCAACTGCCGTGACGGACATCCCGCGTACTGCGTCACCTGGCTGCCGCTGAACCTCATCGGTGGTCGGCGCGCCGACGGCACCAGCACGATCAGCCGTGACGGGGCGCCGCTCGGCGGCCACTTCTTCGGGCAGTCGTCCTTCGCGGAACGGGCGTTGGTGGACGAGCGCAGCCTGGTGAAAGTCGATCCGAACGTCCAGCTGGAGTCCATCGCCCCGCTGGGCTGCGGGGTGCAGACCGGAGTGGGCGCCGTCTGGAACGTACTGAAGCCCGAAGCCGGCAGCTGCCTCGTCGTCCTCGGCGCCGGAGCCGTCGGCCTGTCCGCGGTGATGGCGGCGGCCCTGACCCCCGCGACCACGGTCATCGCCGTGGACATGGTCAGCGAACGGCTTGAGCTGGCCAGGGAGTTGGGTGCCACGCACACCGTGAACGCGGCCGAGGCCGATGTCACCGAGGCGGTGCTCGCCCTCACCGACGGCCGCGGCGCCGACGGTGTCGTGGAGACCACGGGCGCTGTCGCCGTCCTGCGCAAGGGTGCCGACGCGCTCGCCCCGCGCGGCACCCTGGTCGTCGTCGGCGCACCGCCCTTCGGCACCGAAGTCGCCCTGGACGTCAACGCGTTGCTGCCCGGCAAGAAGGTCGTGGGCCTCACCCTCGGTGACAGTGAGACCCAGACCTCCATCCCCGCGCTGGTCGCGCTCGTCCAGGACGGACGGCTCCCGCTGCACCGCCTGATCAGCCACTATCCGTTCGCGGACATCGAGCGGGCGGTGCGGGACATGAGCGCGGGCAAGACGATCAAGCCCGTGCTCACCTTCTAGACGACGACTTCCGGCCGACTGCCTTCAGTTGACGACCAGGACGAGCTTCCCAGTGGTTCGGCCGGTGTCGCCGAGCGCATGCGCCTCGGCGGCATCGGCCAGCGGGAAGGTGTCGGCGATCGTGGCGCGCAGCTTCCCTGCCTCGACGAGCTCCGCGATCGCCTGCATACCGGTGCGGGAGGCGTCGACGAGCATCCTGACCGCTCGTACGCCGAGCCGCTCGGCCTCCTCGTAGAAGTCCTCCGACCCGACCGGCAGGATCGAGACCACGATCCCGCCCGGGCGCAGCACGCGCAGTGAGCGGACGGAGTACTCGTCGCCGATCGTGTCCAGGACGACGTCGACGTCCTTCACGGCCTCGGTGAAGTCGGTCTCCCGGTAGTCGATCGCCTCGTCCACGCCGATCCCCCGCAGGAACTCGTGCTTGCCCGCGCTGGCGGTACCGATGACGTACGCGCCCCGTGCCTTGGCGATCTGCACGGCCACATGGCCCACCCCGCCGGCCGCCGCGTGGATCAGCACCCGCTGACCCGGCTGGATGTCCGCCGTCTCGACCAGGGCCTGCCAGGCGGTCAGCGAGACCAGCGGAAGCGCGCCCGCCTGAATGTGGTCGATCCCGGACGGCTTGTGCGCGAAGGCGCGGGCGGGGGCGGTGACGAACTCGGCGTGCGAGCCGTGGCCGAACGGGTAGGGCAGCATGCCGAAGACCTCGTCCCCGGGCTTGAAGCGGGCGACGCCGATTCCGGCCGCCTCGACGACGCCGGAGACGTCCCAGCCGAGGACGAAGGGCGGCTCGCCGAGGAATCCGCCGGTCGCGCGGTGCTTCCAGTCGGTCGGGTTGACGCCGGCCGCGCGCACCCGGACCAGTACCTCGTTGGGGCGCGGCGCGGGGCGCTTCACCTGCACTTCCTTGAGTACCTCGGGACCGCCGAGGACGTCCTGACTGATGGCTCGCATGGTGTTCACAGTGCTCATGGTGTCCCAGCGTGCCGGGATCGACTCGGCAAGAAAATGGCATGATTGCCAAGCTTCGATAGGATCGTGCCATGCATTCCGTGGAGCGAGTGGTCGTCCTGGCGCTGGACGGCGTATACCCCTTCGAGCTGGGCATCCCCAGCCGGATCTTCGGCGCGGCGGACGGCCGCTACGAGGTGGTGACCTGCACCGTCGACGGCCGTCCGGTCCGCACCAACGCCGACTTCTCGGTCGCCGTCGATCACGGTCCCGAGGCGCTGTCGACCGCGGACACCGTGGTGATCACGGCGATCGCCCCGGCGAGGCTCGTCATGGAGCCCTCCGACGAACTCACCGCCGCGCTCGCGCTGATCCGGCCCGGCACCCGCCTCGTCTCCATCTGCACGGGTGCGTTCGTCCTGGCGGCGGCCGGCCTGCTGGACGGGCACCGGGCGACCACGCACTGGCAGGTGGTCGACGAGTTCCGGCGCCTGTTCCCGCGTGTGTCGCTGGACCCGGACGTCCTGTTCGTCGATGACGGCTCGATCCTCACCTCGGCGGGCGCCGCATCCGGCATCGACGTCTGCCTGCACATCCTCCGCAAGGACCACGGCAGCGAGCTGGCGAACAAGGTGGCCCGGCGCTGTGTGGTCCCGCCCCTGCGGGAGGGCGGCCAGGCCCAGTACATCGAGCAGCCCGTGCCGGAACCCTCGGGGACGAGTACGGCCGCCACCCGGGCATGGGCCCTCGCCCGCCTCGGCGACCCGCTGACACTGACCGACCTCGCGGGCCACGCCCGGATGAGCCTGCGCACCTTCGCCCGCCGATTCAACGACGAGGTGGGCATGAGCCCCGGCCGCTGGCTCATCCAGCAGCGGGTCTCCCGAGCCCGCCATCTGCTGGAGTCCAGCGACCTCTCGGTGGACCAGATCGCCGGCGAGGTCGGCTTCGCGACCGGAACCTCGCTGCGCCAGCATCTGCACGCGGCGATCGGTGTCACGCCGCAGGCGTACCGGCGTACGTTCCAGGCGACTCGCTAGTCCGCTTGGATCGGCCGATCGTTGGTCCTGGTGTGCGCCTGTGCCGGTTGCCCCGGTGGGTCCGCCCGGACGGCGATCACCGCCCGATCGCGTGGTCGTCCGGCGAGACGCTTAGGGGGTTTCTGATGGATCTCCGTGGAAGAAGGAGCGGCGTTCGGTGCGTGCTCTCGGCGTGCCGGGCGGAAGTCCTCGATGGGGGTCCCCCGCGCGAGCGAAGCCGAGCGTGGGGGAGGAGCTACTAGTGTCCCGGTCTTGAGTTCTGGTCTCGCCTCGTGAGTTGCTTTCCGTTTCAGATTCGGGCGTTTGCCAGTCGTGCGGTGGCTGTGGGCGGTGTCCTGGAGGCATGGGGGACACCAGGCTGGAGCCGCTCGTGCTGTCCGGGGATGAGCGGTCGATCTTGCGGAACTGGGCCCGGCGCCGGTCGACGGCGCAGGGCCTGGCCAAGCGGGCCGCGATCGTGCTCGCCTGCGCGGACGGGCTGAGCAATACCGCGGTGGCGGCCCGGCTGGAGACCGACCGCAAGACGGTGCGCCGGTGGCGGACCCGGTTTCTGGCCGAGCGGCTCGACGGCTTGTCCGACGAGCCGCGCCCCGGGGTGCCGCGCACCATCACCGACGCGCAGGTCGAGGAGGTGGTGGTGCGGACGCTGGAAGCGGTGCCGGATGGCGGAACGCACTGGTCCAAGCGGGAGTTGGCACGCCAGGTGGGTATCTCGCCGACCAGTGTGCACCGCATCTGGCAGGCGTTCGGGCTGCAGCCGCACCGTACCGAGACGTTCAAGATCTCCCCGGATCCGTTGCTGCTGGACAAGATCCGGGATGTGGTCGGGCTCTATCTGGCCCCGCCGGCGAACGCGGTGGTCTTCTCGGTCGACGAGAAACCACAGATCCAGGCACTGGAACGGACCGCACCCGTGCTCCCGATGCTGCCCGGTGTCCCCGAGCGGCGCAGTTTCGACTGCATCCGGCACGGCACCACCGATCTGTTCGCGGCGCTGGACACCGTCACCGGGAAAGTGATCGGCAAGGTGTCCGCCCGTCACGCCGCCGAGGACTTCCGTGACTTCCTGGACCTGCTCGACCACAAGGTGGAGCCCGGCCTGGCAGTCCACGTGATCTGCGACAACCTCTCCGCGCACAAGGCGCCGGTCGTGCACAAGTGGCTGGTGGCCCACCCACGTTTCGCTCTGCACTTCACACCCACGTACTCGTCGTGGATCAACCAGGTAGAACGCTGGTTCGCGGAACTGCAGCGCCGCTGCCTGGAACGCGGGGTGTTCTGCTCAGTCGACGCGCTCCAGGCAGCCCTGGAGAAATGGATCGAGGTCTGGAACGAACAGGCCCGCCCGTTCCGCTGGACCAAGACAGCCGACCAGATCATCGACCGGATCTGCCGCTACTGCGACAGGACCTCCGGACCAAATCACTAGGGCTTTTGTCCGGTGCGGCGAGAGTGCGTGCCGGGCGTCGCGACGCCGCGGAGACCCATCAGAAGCCCCCTAGTGCTGCGCCGCGGAAGTTTCGCCGATCGCTATCGGGCGGTAAGGCGCTTGTTGATGTCCTCGACGTCGAACTGGCTGGGGTCGAAGGCTCCGCCGACCCACTCCAGTAGTTCGTCGTGCTCCTCGTGTCCGGGGTCGGTGATGGCCTCGATGAAGTTCGCGTAGCCCCACGGGCCGCCGCAGTCTTCTGGTGGGCAGGCCCGGCGGCCGGTCAGGCAGCGGGGGTAGGCCGTTCCCGGTTCCCGGGGCAGGGCCTTCTCCACCTCGATGCGGTGGACCCAGTCGTCACCGAAGTCGTAGGTGTAGCTGATCTTGTCTCCTGCGGCGGGCGCGACCGCGTAGAGCGGGACCTTGCGTTCGTCGCGGTGGCCGAGCTCGCTGTCACGGCGCCCGTAGTCGCCAGTCGGGGTCTGGAAGAGGTGCATGTGGTAGTTCTCCCATCCCATCGCGGTCTGGATCGTCAGGTGCAGGCTGTCGAGCGTGAGGTCGGCCGGGACCTGCAGCCGTCGCCAGATCGGCGGGCGGATGTCGGCCAGAGTGATTTTGATCTGCAGGACGGAGTCAGCGGGCATGGCACGGTTCCTTCGCGGCGACGGCGCTCTCATCCCCAGTCTGGCGGGGCCGCCCCTCGTAGTTCCAACGGAACGGGCGAGCCGTCTCGTTGTGGAAAATGGTGAAGCCGGTGACCTTCTCCAGCAGGTCCCTGCGGGAGGAGAAGTCCCCGTGGCGCAGGACGGCCCGGGCCAGGAGAGAGAAGAAGATTTCCACCTGGTTGAGCCAGGAGGCGTGCTTGGGGGTGTAGTGCGCCACGATCCGTGGGTGCTTGGTCAGCCAGGCCCGGGTGGCTCTGGAGGTGTGCGAGGAGCCGTTGTCCAGGACCAGATGGACCGTCAGCTCAGCGGGAATACACCTCTCCAGCCAGGCCAGGAACCTGACGAAATGCGCGGAGTCGTTGCGCGGCAGCTCCTCCACGACGACCTGCCCGGTGTGCACATCCAGCGCGGCGGTGACCGAGACGGTGCCGTGACGGACGTACTCGAACTCCCGCAGGCGCACCCGTCCCCGGCCAGGCAACCGGTCGGGGTGCTTGCGGGAACGGGCGGCCATCGCGGTCTTCGTCCACCGACACCACCACCGAGCGCGGTGGGCAGCTGCGGTAAAGGGCGCACACCTCGGCCGCCTTGGTGAAGAAGTGCGGGTCGGCGGGCCGGGTCAGCCAGCCGCGGACCCGATGGGGCTTGACCTGGAGCGCAGCGAGAATCCGCCCGACCTGGGAGGCGGAGATGCTCGTGTTGTCCTCCAGGTGCTCGGCGATCAGCCGGTGCGACCAGCCGTTGTAGGGGTGGGGCGGCGTGCTGGTGGCCGTCGCCACGATCCGCAGCCGGACCTCGGGCCCGTGGATGGGCGGTCTGCCCGAGCGGGGCCGGTCGTCCAGCCCTGCCAGCCCCTCCCGGGCGTACCGGTCCCGCCACCGCACCACCGTGGAGACATCCACCCGAACAATCTCCGCTATCCGCCAGGCTGGGCACCCTCCAGCAGCCAGCAGGACTATGCGCGCGCGGCGGGCCACGCGTTGCGGGGCGGTATGCGCACGTACCCGTTCCTCCAGCGCACACCGATCATCAGCATCAAGCACCATGCCCGGCCAACGAGCCGATGGCCATCGGCGGAACTTCCGCGGCGCACGACACTAGTAGCTGTCGTAGCTGGGCTTACCGTTCGGCCGGTAGACGCCGACGACGGTGCCGCCCTTCGTCGTCGAGACGCTGACCGGCTCCAGCGCAGTGGGGATCGCTCCGTCGGCGAACAGCCGCTTGCCGGTACCGATGATCACCGGGTGGATGGTCAGCCGGTACTCGTCGACGAGGCCGTGCTGCATGAGGGTCTGGGCGAGGTCGCCGCTGCCGACGACGTTGATGTTGCCGCCGTCGGACGCCTTCAGCTGGCGTACGGCATCGACGATGTCGCCCTCCAGCAGCGTGGAGTTCTGCCACTCGACGGACGTCAGGGTCCGAGACGCCACGTACTTGTGCATGCTGTTCATCCGATCGGTGAACGGGTTGTCGGGATCGGCGGTTGGCCAGTACGACGCGAAGATCTCGTACGTCTTGCGGCCGAGCAGCATCGCGTCGGAGTGCTCGTACCAACCGGCGATGGCCGTGCCGACCTCGTCGTCGGCCACCGGTTTCTGCCAGCCGCCGTGCTTGAAGCCGCTCCCAGCGTCCTCGTCCGGACCGCCCGGCGCCTGCATGACGCCGTCGAGCGTCAGGAACGTGCAAACGATGATCTTGCGCATGGTGTGCCCCCTTCGTCGACGGGTAGACCGTGCAACCGCCGGAAACTCATCGGCGGAACTTCCGCGGCGCAGCACTAGTAGGACTCCGTTAGGTTGCTCTGGTTCTTGGGTTTGGGCTGGTGGTGGATGTTCGGGGCAGGGGGCGGTGGCAGGTGGTGCAGGTGCCGGTCCAGCAGTTCAGCAGGTCCTGGATGGCGTCGAGAATCTGGTAGAGGGTGAGTCCGCTGTATCGGCTTTTGGGGCCAGGCGCTGTTCGGTGAGGAAGGCGTGGGCGGCGGTGACCAGGGTGACGTGGTGATGCCACCCGGTCCAGGAACGGCTCTCGAAGTGGTCCAGGCCGAGGCCGTGTTTGAGTTCCCGGTAGTCGTGCTCGATGCGCCAGCGGATCTTCGCCAGGCGGACCAGCTCGGCGATCGGGGTGCCGACGGGCAGATCAGCGAGCCAGTAGTCGGTGGGTGCTTC
>NZ_BMMM01000002.1:567232-998938 GCF_014645835.1 Streptomyces albiflavescens | reverse complement strand
AACTCCCGCTACGGCAGCCCCACCGCCGCCTGGAGCTTCTGGCAGGCCAACGGCTGGTACTAAAAAACAGCCAACCCGGACTGCTACACACAGCAGCCCCCTGGACGAAGGCGGCGACCCCCGATCCCCGGGGCCGCCGCCTTCGCCATGCCCACCAGCGCTCCACATCCGCCACCACTTCGGCCGAGCGTTCCCTCAGGACGGAACGAACCCCGGCCACCACGGCGGGACATTTCCCGGGCACACGGCATCAGGATATGAATCCATCGTGCCCATTCTCGTCACGACGAACCAGAGAAAACACAGGTTGAAGAGGATTCCGACGGCAAGGGCGGCACCCCGGCGGAACCTTCCGATCGCACCGTAGACAAGCACCCACGAAACCGTGGTGGCGATCCAGATGAACGGTGCGACGAAAAGCAGGAACAGCGAATTGGCCGAGGCGTTCACGCCGACATCGCACGATGTCCATATCCGACCGACGACGAAAATCGCGAGCAGCGATGTCGGAATCCCGAGAAGCGCGCCCAAACGGAAACCCGCGAACCAGAGCCCGGGCGCCTTCCGCACCTCCGGCACCGTCTCCACAACCAGACCTCCCTTTCCGTACATGTGGGACACGCAGCCGCGGCGGCGCCCGGAGGCACCGCCGCGGCCTGTCAGCACCGCGGTTTACGGCGCGTATTGGGCTTGATCGGATCCCTGACTGTACAGCAGCTCCGCCGTCGAGATCACGGCCTCATGGAACTGTTCCCTGGTCAGATTCAGACCGTATTTGTCGTACAGGTCGATGCCCGCCTGCATGGTGATGTGATCGCCATTGTCATCCTCTCCGACGAGCAGTGGATCAGAGACGCTGGCACCGTCGATCAATGTATCCCGGTCGATACCGGCGGCCCGCCCCACATAGCCGTAGTGGATATTCGACCAGACACCGTAGAACATCTTCAGGTTCCGTCCCGGAACCTTCTGGAAATAGCCCTCGTTGTCCAGGTTGAATTTTGCCCTCAGCTTCGGCTTGTGGTCCCAGTCGCAGATCTTCGGGCACACCTTCGCGGCCCACATGGCAAGCGCCGCTGTGGTGTCGCGTCCCATGTCCCGGCCGGTGAAGGCGTCGTACCACTTCCAGGGGCGAAGCAGCTCCTTGATCGGGAGTGTCTTTTTCTTTGTGTAAGCCCGGTGTGACGGGTTGGGTCAGTAGTCGGTGATGCGGTCGCCGTAGTAGCCGGCGAGGGTGTTGATGGCTGCTTTCCAGTCGCGGGTCTGGCCGGTGATGTGGGGTCTGTTGGACTGGCGGTCGCGGATGACGAGGTAGAGGACCTTCAGGGCGAGCCCGCTCGATCAACTGCTCGGCCAGATCCCGGTCCAGCTGGGCCGCTCGCGCCAACTCCGCACCCGTTCTCACGCTGTTCGCGACGCTCTCGCGCGGGCCATCGTCCTTGATCGCCATGGTGGATCCTTCCCGGCAGAGGCGACACCTCATGCCAGACGGGCCACACCAGGGCTTACACGAAATTCAGGACAGTCCCGCTTTGCGCGACTACGCGACCGCGCGACCAGCCAGTACGAGCTTTGAAGTTCTCTCCCTCGCAAACGAGAGAGATTCCTACCTACCTTGCGGTGGCGGGCTTGACGCGTCTCCGCGCCTGACGACTGCGCCTTCCGGCAGCCGGGATCGCCACGTGGCCGATCCGGTACAGGTACAAGATGTTCCGGGCTGCATTGTGGTCGGCGTTGCCCGACCATCCGCAGTCCGGGTTCTTGCATACGAACACGGCCTGATTTTCCCGGCTGCCTGGCGTGGTTAAGCCGCACGCTGAGCAGCGCTGTGAGGTGCCAGGGGCGGGCACTTTGTGCAGGATGCCGCCGTACCGGGCGGTCTTGTACTTCAGCAGTGTGACCGTGCGGCCCCACGCCTCACCACTGATGGAGCGGTTCAGGCCCGTTTTCTGGGCGACGTTCTTTCCCGGCTTGTCCGCGGTTCCCTTGGCGGACTTGACCATGTTCGTGATGGTGAGTGCTTCGACCACGACCGTGCCGTACGTACGGGCGATGGCGGTGGTGGTCTGGTGCTGCCAGTCCAGTGCCCGGCGCTTGGCTTTCGCGCGCAGGCCTGCGATCTGGTCGTAGGTGTGCTGCAATCGGCGGGAGGTCTTCTCGCCGGGTTTGCGGTGCTGCTTGCGCTGCGCGGCGCGCTGCTCCAGACCCAGGAGCTTGGCCTGCTCCTTGTCGGTCAGCCACTCGCCGTGCTCGTACGTCTTGCCGTCCGAGAGGGCGAGGGGCACGGTGACGCCCACGTCGATACCGGCCTCGGGACCCTGGTGCGGCTCAGGCTCGGGATCCAAGGTCATCACGCGGAAGGCGATGTGCCAGCCGAGGGCGTCCCTGACCAGCCGCGCTCCGGTGATTCGGTTCTCTTTGTTGGCGTGCTTGCCGACCGGAAGGTCTTTAGTCCAGCGGAAGCGGACCCGGCCCAGCTTGGGGATGTTGACCATGCCCCATCTGCGGTGGACACGGACGACATTGAGGTCCCGGCCCTGCGGGATGTCCACCGACATGACCGACCGGAACCGTCCCTTGAAGTTCGGGGCATCCGCTCGGCCGTCCCAGCAGTTCTTCCACGCCTGGAAGTACGTCTTCAACGCCGCTTGCGCGGCCTGCGCGGGTAGGACCGCCAGAAAGTCGATGTCGCGCCGGGCCTGACGGATCGCAGCATCCGCATTCGCGAGCGTCCGCTTATTCTTAGGCATCATCTGCCACCAGGCGTGCAGACAGTTCCACATCGTGCGGGCAGCGTGCGCCTGAGCATCGGCCTTAACAATGTCTGTAGGGGACAGTGCCAGTCGAGCGCGGTGCCCGAACTGCCGTGTCTCCAGGCCGCGTTCAGTCACGACACCGACCCTACTACAGTTGGTTTATGTCACCTCGCTGGATTCCAAATTTCGGCGTCAGGACCGGAAGTCATGTCGTCGCCAATCTCCATGTCCACTTGGATTTTGTTACTAAATACCGGCGTGAGGCATTCACCGACGCCATGCTGACCGCACCGAAGAGATCATGCGAGAGGTCTGCGTCGACTTCGAAGCCGAGCTGAAACAGTTCAACGGCGAACAGGACCACGTCCACCTGCTCATCCACCACCCGCCCAAGGTTCAACTCTCCAAGCTGGTCAACAGCCTCAAAGGCGTCTCATCCCGTCGCCTGCGCCAGGAGTACGACAATCACGTCCGCCGATACCTGTGGGCGGCCACTTCTGGTCCGGCTCCTACTTCGCCAGATCATGCGGCGGCGCGCCCCTCACGGTCGTCCGCCAGTACATCGAGCAGTAGAAACGTCCGCAGTAGCGTGCGGGTCAGAGCAGCACCGAGATTTCGCTTCGCCTCCGCCCTAAACGACGGAGCACTACGAATGACTAGAGGTAGATGAGTCCGCTCGCATCATTGACCCGCCCGTCGAACAGCGCCGGAATCTCCTCGCCCGCCAGGTCGTAGGGCCCGCTGACGGGAGCGAGCGCCTTCAGCCGGAAGTACCGGTCCGCCCCGCCCTCCAGCGCCCGCCCGAGCGCCATGGCCACCTGCCCGCCCTGCGAGAAGCCCGTCGCGTACACATCACCGCTCAGCGGCCGACCGAGCCGGTCCGCTGCTGTCCGGGCCGCCCGCAGCATGTCGACCGAGGCGGTCACGGAAGAGCCGGTGTCCATGTACGGATGGCGGCCGGGCCCCTTGCCGAGGCCCAGATAGTCGGGCGCGACGACGGCGCGTCCGGCCGTGGCGTTCAGATAGGAGGGGACGCGCCCGAAGTCCTCGGCGACGGAGGGTGCGTAGTCGCGGTTCACCATCGTGCCGTGCGTGTCCGAGACGATGTCGAGGCGATGTTTGCCGCCGACGGGGAGGGTGAGCAGCCCGGTGGCCGTGGTGGCTTTCCCGTACGGGTCGACGGTGCGGTAGGTCAGCCGGTACGCCGCTACGCCGTACTGCACGGAGTCCGTGGCCATGTCCCGTTCGGCGAGGAACTTCTTCACCCCACCCGCGTCGTGCGAGGCGACCGGCGTGACGGAGACGAGGGTGCCGCGGGACACCGGCCGATGGGTGGACGAGGATGCGGCCGCCGTCGCCGCCGGGGCTGCCGCGAGCCCCGCCAGAAGCGCCGCCGCGAGAAGAGCGCCCCCTCTGCGGGTACGCCAAATGCGGCGTGTTTCCTTGGATTTGACGGTCTTGTGTGTGTTATCGCTCATGTCCTCGACGCTACGGACGCACGGTTCGCGTCGACATCCGAGAGTCCCCCGCCTCCGTGGTGGACTTGAGTCCACCGCGCCCGTCCTGCTGACCGGAGGCCCCATGACCACGCCGACGGAGAAGACGCACGACCCGGAGGCGCGCGGAGTGCGGCTCGTGGCGGTGCTGTTGGGGATGACCGTGGTCAGCGGGCTCATCGACGCGGTGAGTTATCTGGGCCTCGGGCATGTCTTCACGGCGAACATGACCGGCAACGTGGTGGTGCTCGGCTTCGCCGCGGCGGGCGCGCCGGACTTCTCGACCCCGCATTCACTGGTGTCGCTGGCGTCGTTCCTGGTGGGGGCGGTGGCGGGCGGACGTGTCGGAAGGCGGATGGGCGGGGGCTCGCGCCGTATCTGGGTACGCGCCACGCTCTGCGTGGAGGCGATCCTGGTCGGGGCGGCGTCGCTGGTCGCCTTCGCCGCCCCTGGTGCCAACGGGACCATCTACGCTCTGATCGCCCTCACCGCCTTCGCCATGGGCCTGCGCAACGCGACCGTCCGCAAGTTGGGCGTCGCCGACCTGACGACCACCGTCCTGACGATGACCCTGGCGGGCCTGGCCGCCGACTCCCGCCTGGGCGGCGGCGCGGGCAAACGGTCTCCGCGCCGCACGGCGGCGGTGTTCGCGATGCTTGCGGGGGCGTTGTGCGGGGCGTGGCTGGTGCTGCATCACGGGCTGGGCATCCCGCTGTTGGTCGCGGCAGGGGCGGCGGGGGTGCTGGCGGTGACGGCGTCAGGGAAGGAGTAGCACGACCGCTCCGGGGCCCCTGACGCAGAAACCCTTCGGTGAGCACGAGCACGTACGCGACGACCGCCACCGGCGAGCACGAACATAAGCACGTACGCGACGACCGCCGCGAGTACGAGCACGTACCCGACGCCGAACACCCATTCCCATACCCGGTATACCGGGCACAGGCAGCTCAGGCACACTTCACTCGTTGATGTCCACCACCAAGAGGATCACGCATGATCACGCTCACGAAGGAAGACGGTCCGGCAGATCTGGACGGGGTGACCCATCTGTCCATCGGGGTGTCCTGGGACCCCACCGCCGGGAGCAGTGGCGGGCTGATGGGGAAGATCCGCCGGAACGTCGGCACCGACCTCGACCTGATCGCCATCGCGATGCAGGGCTCGGACCCGGTACGACTGGCGGGCCTCGACTCCCTGGACCCCATGGGCAATGGCTCACTGACGCACAGCGGCGACAACCAGACCGGACGCGGGGAGGGAGACGACGAGACGGTGACCGTCGAGTTCGCCCGGATACCGCCGAACATCACGTCGATCGTGTTCGTCGCCGCCGCGTACAAGAAGGGCAGCGCCTTCCAGAAGGCGCGCAACATCAGTTTCAAGGTCTACGACGCGACCGGGGGCAGCACCCAGCAGGTCGCCGACATCTGGCCGAGCCTGCTCACGAATGACAACGGCTGCGCCGTGGCCAAGGCGATCCGGGTCGGCGGGAGTTGGAAGCTCGAGGTCATCAATGAGACGGGGAAGATCAAGCAGGGGGACGAGCGGGACCTGATGCGCTTCGCGGTGCGCAAGTAACCCACGCCGGGGCTGGGGCTGACGAGCAGGTCGTCAGCCCCGCGCCCCTTCGCCCCCCGCCGCGTTCACCACGTTCGTCGACCGGACGGCTACAGCCTCTGAATGATCGTGCCGGTGGCCAGCCCGCCACCCGCGCACATCGTGATCAGCGCGAACTCCTTGTCCCTGCGCTCCAGTTCGTGCAGGGCAGTCGTGATGAGCCGCGCCCCCGTCGCCCCCACCGGATGCCCGAGCGCGATCGCGCCCCCATTGACGTTGACGTTCTCCAGGTCCTGCTCGAAGACCTGTGCCCAGCTCAACACCACGGACGCGAAGGCCTCGTTGATCTCGACGATGTCGATGTCCTTCAGCGACATCCCGGCCTTGCCCAGCACCGCGCGCGTCGCGTCGATCGGCCCGTCCAGATGGAAGTGCGGGTCCGCGCCGACCAGCGCCTGCGCCACGATCCGCGCGCGGGGCCGCAGCTTCAGCGCCCGCGCCATCCGCTTCGACGCCCACATGATCGCGGACGCGCCGTCGGAGATCTGCGACGAGTTGCCCGCCGTGTGCACAGCCGTCGGCATCACCGGCTTCAGCTTCGCCAGCGCCTCCATGGATGTGTCGCGCAGCCCCTCGTCCCGGTCGACGAGCCGCCACATGCCCTGTCCGGCCCGCTGTTCGTCCTCGGTCGTGGGCACCTGTACGGCGAAGGTCTCACGCTTGAAGCGCTCCTCGGACCAGGCGATGGCCGCCCGCTCCTGGGAGATGAGCCCGAGGGAGTCCACGTTCTCGCGGCTCAGCCCGCGGTGGCGGGCGATCCGTTCCGCCGCCTCGAACTGGTTGGGCAGATCCACGTTCCACTCGTCGGGGAACGGCTTGCCCGGCCCGTGCTTGGACCCGGAGCCCAGCGGCACCCGGGACATCGCCTCGACGCCGCAGGAGATGCCCACGTCGATGACCCCCGCCGCGACCATGTTGGCCACCATGTGCGACGCCTGCTGCGACGACCCGCACTGGCAGTCCACCGTCGTGGCCGCCGTCTCGTACGGCAGGCCCATGGTGAGCCAGGCGGTGCGCGCGGGGTTCATGGACTGCTCGCCGGCGTGGGTCACCGTGCCGCCGACGATCTGCTCGACGCAGTCGGCGTGGATACCGGTGCGGCCGAGGAGTTCGCGGTAGGTCTCGCCCAGGAGATAGGCGGGGTGGAGGTTGGCGAGCGCGCCGCCGCGCTTGCCGATGGGGGTGCGTACGGCTTCGACGATCACGGGTTCCGCGGCCATGGGGGATGGTCCTCTCCTCGGGCCTGTCCGGCGGACCAGGCCTGGGTCGCCCGCGCGGCGCGGGCGTCCCGGCCCACCCGCCACGCAGAACTAGTACGCGTTCTAGTTCTGAGTGCAGTCTGCTGACAGCATGTCCACCACCGCAAGGGTCTTGCAGGCTCCGAAGTTGCGATCTGCACGAATCCCGCACGCAATTCGAGGCCCCGTACCTCTTGCCACTTGTAGAACCCGTTACTACCTTCACGGCAATTCCGCTTTCCTGATGGACCGTCAGAACCGGTGACCGGAAACGGCCGCCGGAACCCGATCGCCAGAACCGTAGGTGCGAGACCTGGAGTTGCCGATGCCCTGTCCAGCGCTGCCCGACGGGTTCGATTTCACCGATCCCGATCTGCTGCACCACCGCGTGCCCCTCCCGGAGTTCGCCGAGCTGCGCCGGGCCGAACCGGTCCACTGGATTCCGCAACAGCCGGGGATCGCGGGCTTCGAGGACGACGGCTACTGGGCCGTCACGCGGCACGCGGACGTCAAATACGTCTCCACGCACCCCGAGCTCTTCTCCTCGTTCCTCAACACCGCGGTCATCCGCTTCAACGAGCACATCCAGCGCGAGCAGATAGAAGTCCAGCGGCTGATCATGCTCAACATGGACCCGCCCGAGCACACCCGGGTCCGCCAGATCGTGCAGCGCGGCTTCACCCCGCGGGCCATCCGCTCCCTCGAGGACGCCCTGCGCGCCCGAGCCGGCTCGATCGTCGAGAACGCGCTCGCGCACGCGGGCCCGGACGGCGCCTTCGACTTCGTCACCCAGGTCGCCTGCGAGCTGCCCCTGCAGGCCATAGCCGAGCTCATCGGCGTCCCGCAGGACGACCGCGCCAAGATCTTCGACTGGTCCAACAAGATGGTGGCGTACGACGACCCGGAGTACGCGATCACCGAGGAGATCGGCGCCGAGTCGGCCACCGAACTCATCGCGTACGCCATGAACATGGCCGCCGACCGCAAGCAGTGCCCGGCCAAGGACATCGTCAGCACACTGGTGGCGGCCGAGGACGAGGGGAACCTGGCCTCCGACGAGTTCGGCTTCTTCGTGCTGCTGCTCGCCGTCGCGGGCAACGAGACGACCCGTAACGCCATCACGCACGGCATGCACGCCTTCCTCACCCACCCCGAACAGTGGGACCTCTACAAGCGGGAGCGCCCGAAGACCACCGCCGAGGAGATCGTCCGCTGGGCGACCCCTGTCGTCTCCTTCCAGCGCACCGCGACCCAGGACACCGAACTGGGCGGGCAGCAGATCAAGAAGGGCGACCGCGTCGGCATCTTCTACTCCTCCGCCAACAACGACCCCGAGGTATTCGAAAGCCCCGACGTCTTCGACATCACCCGCGACCCCAACCCGCACCTCGGCTTCGGCGGCGGAGGCCCGCACTTCTGCCTCGGCAAGTCCCTGGCCACCCTGGAGATCGATCTCATCTTCCATGCGATCGCCGACGCGATGCCGAACCTGCGCCTCGTCGGCGACCCGCGCCGGCTCCGTTCCGCGTGGCTGAACGGCGTCAAGGAGCTACAGGTCAGCGCGGACTGAGGTACTCGGGCCGACGGCCTTCCCGGTATCCGTCGGCCCGTCCCGTGGGAGGCAGGGGCATCCCCCCTACGCCCTGCCCCTGCCTCCCCCGCGACAAGTCGCTCCACGACGTAATGAACGTTTCCGTTCGGTTTCACGTCTTCTCACGTGGCACAGCCAACCCGCCCTTTCGAAGACTTCGAACGGAAACGCCGAGCCGTGGTCTCTGCCGACCTGACCGACCTGAGCCCCGCCCGGCCGGACCGTGCGGAGCCGTCCCGGAACCGTCGCGTCCGTTCGTTCTGCCGCCGCCACCGCCTCCCGCTCCTGGCCACCGTGCCGATGCTGCCGCTGTACGCGGTGTGGTGGTTGTTCCTCGCCACCGGCGGCGGCGATCTCGCCGCCCAGGAGGCCTGGGCCGGCTTCGTGTCCCGGCACGGCGGATCGGTGTACAACCTGTTCTGGTACGGCGGGATGCACACCGCCAACTACAGCCTGATCTCCCCGTACCTGATGGCCGCCCTCGGCGTGCGCACGGTGACGGTGCTCTCCGGGCTCGCCGCCTCCTGGCTGGCCGCCGTGCTGATCGAACGCACGGGAATACGCCGCCCGTTGGGTCCGGCGCTGCTCGCCTCCCTCGCGCTGTGGTGCAACGTCGCGTCGGGGCGTACGACCTTCGCGCTCGGCGTCGCCCTCGGGCTCGCCGCCTGTGTGCCGCTGGCGCGCGAGCGACGCGTGCTGCTGGCCGTGGCCTACGCGACGCTCGCGACGATGGCGAGCCCGGTGGCCGGGCTGTTCCTGGCGGTGGTGGGGGCGGCGTATCTCGCGGTACGGGACCGGGTGCGGGGCTGCGCGCTGCTGGTGCCGCCGGCTGTCGTGGTCGGGGCGACGACACTGCTGTTCCCCTTCACCGGCGAACAGTTGATGCCGCCGGCTCGGGTCTGGCCGCCGGTGCTGCTCGGGCTGACCGTGGCCGCGCTGGCCCCGCGGAGCTGGCGGGTGGCGCGGTGGAGCGGTGCCGTCTACGCGGCCGGGACCCTTCTGGCGTATCTGATCCCCTCGCCGGTCGGCACGAACGTCGAGCGGTTCGCGGAGCTGTTCGCGCCGGCCGTGCTGCTCGCGGTGCTGCTCGGCGCGCCGCGGCTGCACCGGGTGCGGCGCGGCGCGCTGGCCGCGGCACTGGTGCTCTCCGTCGCCTGGGTCGGCCAGAAGACCGTCGACGACCTGGAGGTCTCGACCGCGGTGCCGGCCTGGGCCGCCCACACCCACGGCGTCGTCACGGAGTTGGAGCGGCTCGGCGCCGACCGCGGCCGGGTCGAGGTGGTCCCGGCCCGTAACCACCGGGAGGCCACCGCGCTCGCCCCGCATGTGAACCTGGCGCGCGGCTGGAACCGCCAGCTGGACATGGAGCGCGGCCGAATCTTCTACGACGGCACCTTCTCGGCGGCGACCTACCGGGCCTGGCTGGACCGGTGGGCGGTCGGCTACGTCGTGCTGCCGTCGGGCAAGCCGGACGGATACGCGGAGGACGAGGCACGCCTGGTGAAGACCCGGCCCGCGTGGCTGGAGCCGGTGTGGCGCGACGCGCACTGGCGGGTGTTCCGGGTGCGCGACGCGGTGCCGCTGGTGTCGCCGCCCGCCTCCGTCGTCCGGACCACCAGCGCCGAGGTCGATGTGCGGGTGCCGAGGCCCGGCTCGGTGACCGTGCGCGTCGCGTACTCGCCGTGGCTGCGCGCCGAGGGTGGCTGCCTGAAGAAGAGCGGCGAGTTCACGCGGCTGACGGTGGCCGAGCCGGGCGAGTACCGGATCAGCTCGGAGTACGGCCCGTCACCGGGACCGGCACCTTCGTGCTGACCGCGCCGCCGTCCACGGGTTTCATCAGGGCCCGCGGCCGCGGGCCCTGGAACACATAGGTCAGGCCGAAGCCCGCGCCGACGACGGCCGCGCCGCCCACGGCGTCCAGCACCCAGTGATTGCCGGTCGCCACGATCGCGGAGACCGTGAAGAAGGGGTGCAACAGACCGAGCGCCTTCATCCACCACTTGGGCGCCAGGATCGCGATCACGAGCCCGCACCACAGCGACCAGCCGAAGTGCAGCGAGGGCATCGCCGCGTACTGGTTGGTGAGCGCGGTCAGCGTGCCGTAGTCCGGCTTGGAGAAGTCCTGCACCCCGTGCACGGTGTCGATGACGCCGAGGCCCGGCATCAGGCGCGGCGGGGCGAGCGGGTAGAGCCAGAAGCCGACGAGCGCGAGCAGCGTCGCGAAGCCGAGCGCCGAGCGCGCCCAGCGGTAGTCGGCCGGGCGGCGGGCGTACAGCACGCCGAGGACGGTGAGCGGGACGACGAAGTGGAACGACTCGTAGTAGAAGTCGAGGAAGTCCCGCAGGAAACCGACCTTGACCACGGCGTGGTTGGCCCAGTGCTCGATGTCGATGTGCAGGAACCGCTCGATCGCGAGTATCTGGTCGCCGTGGTGTTCGGCGGTGGCCCGGCCGCCCGCGTTGGTGCCGCCCGTCGCCGCGAGCCTGACCTGCTGGTAGGCGGAGTAGCCGACGCGGATCAGGATCAGTTCGAGCAGCAGGTTCGGGCGGGTGAGGACACGGCCGAGGAAGGGGAGCAGCGGGACACGCTTGAAGCGGGTGGGGACGGGCTGCGCGTACTCGGTGGGGATGGGTTTGCGGTAGTGCTCCGAGGTACGGGACAGGAACGGCACGACGGTGGCCGCGGCGAGCGCGGCGAGCAGCACCACGTTGTCGCGCAGCGGGTAGACCACCGCCATGTTCGGCAGCATCATCTTCGCCGGCAGCGTCATGACGAGGATGACGGCGACGGGCCACATGTAGCGGTCCGAGGTCTTCCTCCCGACCCGGCCGACGACCGCGAGCAGCACCCACAGCAGCTGGTGCTGCCAGGTCGTGGGCGAGACGGCGACCGCGACACAGCCGGTGAGCGCGACGGCGAGCAGCAGCTGGCCGTCCTTCGCGTAGCGCACGGCGCGCCGCAGACCGAGGACCGCGACGGCCGCGCCGAGCAGCAGGAACAAGCCGATCTCCAGCGGGCCGGTGAGGCCGAGCCGCAGGAGCGCCCCGTGCAGCGACTGGTTGGCGAGGTCGTCCGCGTCCTTGCCGAGGCCGACGCCCGCCAGGTGGTGCACCCAGTACGTGTACGAGTCGTGGGGCATCGCGGCCCAGGCGAGCGCGGTGAGGGCGGCGAAGGTGATCCCGGTGGACCGGGCGGCGCCGCGTCGCCCGGTGAACCAGAGCAGCGGCGCGAAGAGCAGCACCGTCGGCTGGAGCGCCGCCGCGAGGCCGATCAGCACACCGCTGGCGCGCTCTCCGCGCACGACGAAGCAGCCGAGCAGAACGAGCAGCACCGGGATGATGCTGGTCTGGCCGAGGTAGAGGGTGTTGCGCACGGGCAGCGACAGCATCAGCAGGCTGATCGCGACGGGCGCGGCGAGCAGCGACGTGCGCCGGCTCACGGGCTTCGGCAGGGCCCGCGCCGCGATCAGGCCGAGCGCGACGACCAGCGACAGGGTTCCGAAGGTCCAGGCCCAGCCGAGGGCCTGCTCGGCCGCGCGGGTCAGGGGCTTGAGGACGAGTCCGCCGAAGGGGGTGCCGGTGAACTGCGTCGAGTCGTACAGCGACCCCTTCACATGGAGCACGCCGTTCGTGCCGACCCAGGTCTCCAGGTCCGTGAGCCGTTCCCCCTCGGGCGTGCTGAGGACGGCGGTCACCTGCCGTATCGCCAGGATGGCGGCGATCACCCACAGCCCGATGCGGACGGCGCGCAGCCGTTCTCTCGCCGTATCGACAGCCCCCGCCCCAAAGGCATTACCCGCTCGTCCGCCGTGCTCCGCATCCGCCACGCCGCGTCGGCCCTCCCGCCCGATTCGTCCCGTGCGTCCCACACGCCATTCGTCCCGTGCGTCCCACACGTCCCGTACGTCCGTCCCTGCCGGGACCCTATGAGGCTTGCACCGCCCCGATTGAGAGACGCAGGCAACCCCCTCTTCACCTGACGTCCTCCCGCCTTTTGTCCGAATGACGATAGTGCGCGGACAGTTCGGTTCCCGTCTCACTGCGCGACATAGCTCACAGACAGGCCGATGCAAGGGGACTCCCAGCGGTCGTATCGCACCTGCGTACGCCGCGTTCATACGCACTGCGCGGCGAGTCGCGTACACCGCGTAATGCGGATGAGTACCCCTATGGTCGCTTTTCGGCCCACTCCCGGTGGGCCAGGTCCCCACCCGGCGTGGGCCGCGCCCCACCCAGCGGGTGGGTCACGTCCTCGCCCCAGGGGTGGACCACGTCCCTGTCCCCGAGGAAAGGCATGCCCTTGTCGTCCGCCACAGCCGTCGCGCCCGTCGTCCCCCGACCCCGGACCCCCGCACCGCCGGAGGCCACCGTCACCGACCCCGCCCTGGTGAAGCGCGCCGTAAAGGCCGCCGCCCTGGGCAACGCGATGGAGTGGTTCGACTTCGGCGTCTACAGCTACATCGCGGTGACCCTGGGCAAGGTCTTCTTCCCGTCGGGCAACCCGACCGCGCAGCTGCTCTCCACCTTCGGCGCCTTCGCCGCGGCCTTCCTGGTCCGCCCGCTCGGCGGCATGGTCTTCGGCCCCCTCGGCGACCGCATCGGCCGCCAGAAGGTCCTCGCGCTCACCATGATCATGATGGCGGTGGGCACCTTCGCGATCGGTCTGATCCCGTCGTACGCGACGATCGGCGTCGGCGCGCCGATCCTGCTCCTCGCCGCCCGCCTGGTGCAGGGCTTCTCGACCGGCGGCGAGTACGCGGGCGCCTCGACCTTCATCGCCGAGTACGCGCCGGACAAGAAGCGCGGCTTCTTCGGGAGCTGGCTGGAGTTCGGCACGCTCGTCGGCTACATCGGCGGCGCGGGCCTGGTCACCCTGATGACCGCCCTGCTCTCCACCGACGATCTGCTGTCCTGGGGCTGGCGGATCCCGTTCCTGATCGCGGGCCCGATGGGCATCATCGGCCTCTATCTGCGCATGCGTCTCGAGGAGACCCCGGCGTTCGCGGCGGAGCTCGAGAAGGCCGAGACCGACCGCCCCAAGGTGCCGCTGCGCGAGATGATCACCGGCCAGTGGCGCGCCCTGCTCCTGTGCATGGGCCTGGTGCTGGTCTTCAACGTCACCGACTACATGCTGCTCTCCTACATGCCGAGCTATCTGACCAGCGAGCTCAAGTACGACGAGACGCACGGTCTGCTCGTGGTCCTCGGCGTGATGGCCCTGATGATGATCGTGCAGCCCTTCGCGGGCGCTCTGACCGACCGGATCGGCCGCCGCCCGGTGATCGCCGCGGGCTGCGTCGGCTTCCTGGCCCTGTCCGTCCCGGCCATCCTGCTGATCCGCCAGGGCAGCCTGCTCGCGGTCGCGCTGGGCATGGGTGCTCTCGGCCTGCTCCTTGTCTGCTTCACCGCCGCGATGCCCGCCGCGCTCCCCGCGCTCTTCCCGACGAAGGTCCGCTACGGCTCGCTCTCCATCGGCTTCAACGTCTCCGTCTCGCTCTTCGGCGGCACGACCCCGCTGGTGGTCACGGCGCTCATCGGGGCGACCGGGAACATGATGATGCCCGCCTACTACATGATGGCCGCGGCCGTGATCGGCGGCGTCGCGGTGTGGTTCATGACGGAGTCGGCGGGGCGGCCACTGCCGGGTTCGGCGCCGTCCGTCGAGCCTTCGGTGCGCTGACCTGGAACCGTGGCTTCCGTCGTGTCGTCTGAGACCCTGTCCGACGGCACGACGGAAGGCTACGGGGGATGTTGCGCGATATACGGAGGCGTTGGTCGGGTTTCGCAAGGGGGCGCGTACTGGGCGTCGTACTGGCGCTGTCGGTGATCCAGCTCGGATCGCTGGTGGCACCGGCGTACGCCTGTGGGTGCGGTGCCATGGTGCCGGACGGCACCCAGCACGTCACCGTGAACCGGGAGATGTCCGTCGTCCGCTGGGACGGCCGCCAGGAACAGATCGTGATGAGCCTGACGGTCTCCGGGGACGCCCACAAGGCCGCGTGGATCATGCCGGTGCCGCACCGCGCGACGGTCGAGCTCGGCGACCGTCAGATCTTCACCCAGCTCAGCGAGGCGACCGAGCCCGCATTCCGCACCCGGCACTACTTCTGGCCGCGCGGCGGCGACTGGCCCTTCGCCAGTGACGGCGACTCCGCCGACGCCCCGCGCGCCGGCGCCACGGCACCCTCCGTCGGCGTCGTCGGCCGCGAGCACCTCGGCCCCTTCGACGTCGCCCGCCTCACCGCCACCGACTCCGACGCGCTCGGCGACTGGCTCGCCGACAACGGCTTCCGTCTCCCGGACCGTCTGAACGAGGCGCTGCGCCCGTACGTCGACCAGGGCTGGGAGTACGTGGCCATCCGCCTGGCCCCCCAGGACACCAAGAACTCCGACGCCCCGCTCGGCGGCACCCTCGACCCGCTCCACCTCACCTTCGCCAGCGACAAGCTGGTCTACCCGATGCGACTGTCCCGCCTCGCTCAGACGCCGCAGTCCCTCGGCCTGTACGTCCTCGCCGCGCACCGCATGGAACCGGCCTCGGCGATCGGCGGGGACCGGCCGGAGGTCTCGTTCGCGGGCCGCCTCACCGGGACGTCGGGCGCGCTGGACCGGCTCACCGATGGCGGCACGGACTTCCTCACCGCCATCGACCAGGAGTTCCCGCAGCCCGAGCGGATCACCGGCGACTACCAACTGCGCCGCATGACGACCGACGCGGCCTACCGCCGGGTGATCTACGACGACATTCTCCTGAAGGTGGGCGGCATACCGGCGTGGCTGCTGACGGTGACCGGCCTGCTGGCGCTCGCGCTCGTGGCCGTGGTGATGGGCATACGGGCCCGCAGGCACCGTCCGGTGCTGCCGCCTCCTCCCGTGCAGGCACCGCCGCCGATCGGTCGACCGCACGGGTGAACGCCGGGAAACCCGCTGGCGAGCACGCGCACCCGCGACTAGATTCGCCCGCGGAACTAGTTAGTCCCTCTAACTAGGCATACGAAAGGCATGGTGCATGAGCGAGTCGCAGCTCTGGAACGACGTCGACGACTACTTCACCGCCCTCCTCGCCCCCGCCGACGACACACTCACCGCGGCGCTGCGCGACAGCGACGCGGCCGGACTGCCGCCCATCAACGTCGCCCCGAACCAGGGCAAGCTGCTCCAGCTCCTCGCCCAGATCCAGGGCGCACGCCGCATCCTGGAGATCGGCACGCTCGGCGGCTACAGCACGATCTGGCTGGGCCGCGCCCTCCCGGCCGACGGCCGCCTGATCACCTTCGAGTACGACGCCAAGCACGCCGAGGTCGCCCGCGGCAACCTCGCCCGCGCCGGCCTCGACAAGATCGCCGAGGTGCGGGTGGGCCCCGCCCTGGAGTCGCTGCCGAAGCTGGCCGACGAGAACCCGGATCCCTTCGACCTCGTCTTCATCGACGCGGACAAGGTGAACAACCCGCACTACGTCGAATGGGCCGTCAAACTCACCCGGCCGGGCAGCCTGATCGTCCTCGACAACGTCGTCCGCAGTGGCGCGGTCACCGACGCGGGCAGCACCGACCCGAGCGTGCGGGGCACCCGGGCCGCACTCGAACTGATGGCTTCCCACCCGAAGTTGAGTGCAACGGCGATCCAGACGGTGGGGAGCAAGGGGTACGACGGTTTCGCGCTGGCGCGCGTGCTGGCGTGACCGCTGTCGGGGCCAGGGCCTGTCTTCTAAAGACAGGCCCTGGGCCGCTGGCAGACCCTGGGCCATAGGCAGGCCCTGGGCCGTCCTAGGCCTCGTGATAGAAGCCCACGTTCACGGTGCGCGGGCCGGTGCGGTCCTGAATGACGAGTTCGCCGGAACTGCCCGCGGGGAGCTTGGCCGTCCCGCCGTACGGGAACGCCTGAGCCGGCTGTCCGGCCAGCGTCAGCCGTACCTCCGAGGACGGCTCCGAGCGGGAGCCACGCAGCCAGGTGACCTGCCACGAGCCGTCCGGGCCGCACAGGAACTCCAGGTGGACGCGGGACACGAACAGCCAGTCGTCGGGGGTCGCGAGACGGCACATGGCCCGGTCCCGGCCCACCCGCAGCACGGCACCCGGGTCGCTCGGTGCGTCGGCCATCAGCATCCCGGCCGTCGCACCCGCGTCCGCCCCGGCTACCGAGGCCATGGTGAGTTCGAGCACGTGCGCTCCTTCGTGTCGTACCGGTCCAATTGTCCACGTGCGGGGCACCTTTGGCGCGCCGCCGCCGCATGATAATTCGACCGATCGCCCCGCCGTGCGCCCTCCGGCACAATGGACTCATGACCGAGCGAAAG
Organism: Streptomyces albiflavescens; assembly: GCF_014645835.1. Lineage (GTDB taxonomy): Bacteria > Actinomycetota > Actinomycetes > Streptomycetales > Streptomycetaceae > Streptomyces > Streptomyces albiflavescens. The sequence continues at coordinate 981,945 of NZ_BMMM01000002.1, read as the reverse complement.
CCACCCGGCGTCAGCTTCGAGTCCTGGATCGACAAACAAATCCGCGAGGCGCAGGCGCGCGGCGAGTTCGCGGAACTCCCCGGCGCGGGGAAGCCGCTGCCACAGGTCACCGACGCGTCGTACGACGAACTGTGGTGGATCAAGCAGAAGATGGCCCGCGAGGGACTGTCCGTGCTCCCGCCGTCACTGGCGCTGCGCAAGGAGGCCGAGGACGCGCTCGCCGCGGCATCCGCCGCCCCCTCGGAGCGGGCCGTACGCCGGATCATCGAGGACATCAACACCAAGATCCGCGAGATGATGTTCAGACCCCCACCCGGACCTCCCCTCGGCCTCAAGCCGTACGACGTGGAGGAGATCGTCCGCGCCTGGCGCGAGCGCCGGGAGGGGTGACCCATCGGCGAAGAGGGGTGACCCATCGGCGAATGGGGGCCGCGCCCCGGGACATGGTCCGGGACGCGGCCCTCACTGCTGGGACCGCCGGTTCTGGAGCTCCCACCTTGCTCGTGTGCGGAGTTTTGTCGACAAGTCGTGCGTCATGCTCAGAGTCGGAGCAGGCGTTCCGTCATCTCGCGGTAGTCCCGCAGCGCCAGCCGGAGGTCTTCGGTGGTCGCGGTGGCCTTGTCGGGCGACTGCCACGACGTGCGCAGCGTCCGGCGGCGGTGGGTCACCGCCTCCGTGAAGCGCGTGGCCAGCTCCTCCAGCAGGTGGTCGGCCTCCTCCACGGCGTCCCGGGGGCCGTCGACGAAGCCGCCGACCGCGTGCCGCAGTCGCAGCGAGAACTTGTCGCACTCGTCGCGGGGCAGCATGCGGGTGTCGTGCGCGGCGGGCCGGCCAGGGGTGCCCGCGCGTTCGGCGGCCTGCGCGTCGCCGCCCGGGCGGGGGGCGTCGGCGGACTCACCGCCGCGCACCGCGTGGACGGTGCCCGAGCGGTCCGGTCCTCGCTCGCCGCTCACGGGCTCGGGGGCCGGGGTCTCGCGGCCGGGGGTGCCGCGGGCCGGGGCCTCGCGGGCGGGGGTGCCGCGGGCCGGGGTCTCGCGGCCGGAGGTCTCGCGGGCCGGGGTCTCGCGGCCGGAGGTGCCGCGGGCCGGGGCCTCGCGGGCCGGGGCGTCGACGCCTTGCTCGGGCGGGATGCCGGTGCCGGAGCGGTCCGGCTCCCGGCCGCCGCCCGCCGCGCCCTCGCCCGTCATGGCCTTGCCGGACGACGGGACCGCTCCGACCGCCTCAGGGCCGCCCACGCGGCCTTTCATGGCCTCGCGGCGCCGTGTTCGTGCGGTGCCTTGCCTGCCCTCTGTGCCTCCGGTGCCTCCGGTGCCTTCTGCGCTTTTGGTGCCTCCGGTGTCTTCTGTGCTTTCGGTGCCCTGGATGGCGTCACTCGATGGCCTGTCCTCCACGTTCCTCAACTCCCCTTTGCGTGGCGCCTGGTGAATGCCCACGGCAGGTGGCCGCCCCGGCCGTCGGAGGCGGAGCCCTCGGGGCGGGTGGCCGGCTTCGCGGCGTGGTCCGCGCGGTGGCGCGGGGTGTCGTCCTCGCGGACCGGGGTCACCAGGTCCTCGAAGAGGGCGCGGGCCTCGATCATGGCCTCGCGCATCTCCTCCGTACCGGCAGGGCCCTGCGGGGCCCCGTCGGTGCGGGCCTGCGCGACGCGGTGCACCCGGCGGTAGCCGTGGACGTGGTGTCCGTGGTGGACGGAGAGCGCGGCGACCTGCTCCTCGTAGCGGCCGCCCTCGGGGAAGCCGCGCGCACCGGCCAGCTCACCGAGCAGCCGGTCGGCCTCGGCCACCGCCTCGCGCGGCGAGTCGACGAAGCGTTCCTGGGCGGCCGTCCAGCGGGCCGCGTACTGTTCGCGGGCCGCGGGCTCCAGTGGCCGCTCGCGCAGCTCGCCGTGCCTCTTCACCCGCTCGGCCAGGTCGCGTTCGGCGGCCTTGGCGTCACCGTCGTGCCGGGCGACGGTCCGGTCGTACTCGGGCCCGAAGCGCCGCCGCAGGCTGCGCCCGCCCTGCGGCCTTCGGGCGAGGAGGGTCGGGGTGGCCGCGACAACGACGGCCGCCACGATCACGATCAGAGCGATGATCACGCCTGTGGACATGGATGCCTTCCGGGGTTCTCGACCCGACGGGCCGGTTCCCGGGCCGGGTTGCCCGGAAGGCGCCCCTCAAACGGGGTCCGTCACGGGGCGAAGCGCCGCAGCCCCGTCACCGACCACACGGTCACGATGCGCCCTTCCTCCACCTGGAACAGATCGATGCCGCTCTTCGCCATGGTGATCCCCGACTCGTCCCGCCGTGTCACGTACCAGCGGGACGCCACGCTGCCCTGCCCGGCGTCGACGAGCGGAGTGCCTTCGACGGCGTAGCGATGTCCGGGCAGCGATGCCCGGAAGGCGGCGACGTAGTCGACGATGGCCTGCGGTCCATGGAGGGTGTCGGTGTCCGCTTTGTCGGGGTCGTTGCCGAAGCGGATACGGAAGTTCGGGGCGAGGAAGCGTTCGGGCTCGGTGAGGTCGCCGTTCCACAGGGCCGTCCAGCGTTCGAAGAGCGCGATGCCGGTCGCCGGGGTGAGGGCGGTGCCGGGCGTGGGGTTCCCGGGCGTGGGGTTCCCGGGCGTGGGGTTCCCGGGCCTGGTGATGTCGGTCGTGGCGTTGTCGGTAGTGGTGTTGTCGGTCGAGGTCGTCGCTGGCATGGCTGTCGCCGTCCCTGTCCTTCGGTGCGGAGTTCGTGGCATCAGCCTCGTACGGGTGCGCGACACCCCTGTGTCGGTGATTGCCGTCACATTCCGAGCTCTCCCAGCGGCACCAAGTCCCATCCCAGCATGTCGAGTTCGGCCGGGTCGACGGAGCGCCGCGGTGCCCGCTCGTCGAGCATCACGGCCTCCCGTATCCGGTCCAGGCGGAAGCACCGGGCCCCGGACCGCAGCCGGCACCAGGCCAGCAGATACCAGTGATCGTGGCCGCCGAGGAACCCGAGCGGTTCGACGGTGCGACCGGTCACCGCGCCCGCGACGTCCGCGTACTCCAGGCGCAGTGTCCGCCCGGCGGTCAGCGCCTCGCACACCGGCCCCGGCACCGTCGGCACGGACGGCCGCCGCTCCGCCGACGCGGGGACGAGCAGGCGGACCCGCCCGGCGAGATCGGCCGCGGCGGCCCGCTCGTGCCCGGGCATCACCGCGAGCACCTTGTGCAGCGCGCTGCGCGCGTCGGCCGCGAACGGCGTGCCGGTGAGCGCACGCAGCCCGACGGCGAGCGCGGTTGCCTCGGCCGGCGTGATGGACAGCGGCGGCAGGGTCCGCTCCCTGTCCAGGACATAGCCACCGGTCCGGCCGGGCTCGGCGTGGATGGGCACACCGGACTGCTGCAGCGCGGCGAGATCCCGCTCGATCGTGCGGATGCTGACCTCGAAGCGGCGCGCGAGCGTACGGGCGCTGCGCGGGCGGGGTGCGGCGGCACGCAATTCTTCGACGAGGGCGTACAACCGGTCGGTTCGGTTCACGTCAGCCGGTCCTCCAGTCCGACGAGCCTGTGCAGCCCGGCCGGCCCGGCCAGTTGGTGCGGTTCATGCCCTCCAGTCTCTCCGCTGTCACTGACAGTCCGCCGTAATCCGCTTGCGGACCGGGGGCCGCGACTCCTGAGAATGACCGTCATGACCCGTACGCGTACGACGACTTCCTGGACCGTCGCCCCCGAGCCCTTCGACTCCCCCGTCGCCGCCGCGCTCTGGCGGGCGTACTACACGGAGGTCAGCGACCGCTGGTATCTGTTGCACGAAGGGCGCACGACGGATCCCGACGAGCTGGAGCGGGAGGTCGCCGCGCGGACGGGGGCCGAGTTCGCGGCGCCCACCGGGGTGCTGCTGGTCGCGCGGTACGACGGTGAGCCCGGGGGCACGGCGGGGGTGCGGATGCTCGACGCCACGACGGGCGAGCTGAGCCGCGTGTTCGTCCGCGAGGAGCTGCGCGGCAAGGGTGGCGGCCCCGTGCTGCTCGCGGCGGCCGAGGAGGCGGCCCGCGGCCTGGGCGCCGAGCGGCTGATCCTCGACACCCGCAACGACCTCGTGGAGGCGCGCGCACTCTACGCCCGGCACGGCTACGAGGAGACCGAGGCGCACAACGACGACATCTACGCCGAGCACTGGTTCAGGAAGGAACTGACCGGCTGACTCGGGGAGTTCGCGGACTCAGACCGGCCTCCCCTGCGGGCGCGACGCCGCCCCGTCGTGCGGCTGTTCCGCGTCGGATCCGCACATCTCGGTGTTCAGCTGCTCGACCAGCTTGGTCAGGTCGGTCGGACAGTCCGCGCTCCACCAGTCGCCGAGCAGCTCGGCCAGGGACTCCTCACGGGCCTTGGCGAGTTTCTCGGCGGCCTCGCGGCCCTGGTCGGTCAGGACGAGGTCGAGTCCCTCGCGCAGCACGAGCCGGCGCTCCTCGACCTGCCGGGCGGCGGCGAGGACGACGCTCAGCGGTACGGTGCTGCGCTCGGCCAGCTCCGCGGGCTCCGCCCACCCGTACTTCTTGATCCGCAGCAGCAGCCAGCTCGCCGCGGGCAGCAGGTCCAGGCCCGCCCGCACGGTGATCTTCTCGTAGATCTCGCGCCGCCCCTCCCGGGTGCCGAGCACGGACAGCGCCCGGCACACCTCGTCGTACGACGACCGCTCCACCGGATTGGTGGCGAGCGTCTCGGTGACGTCCGGCGCCATGACGGACCCCCGCAGCTTGTCCTCGCGCAGGAACCAGGCCAGTACGAAGCCGAGCACGGCGACCGGGGCGGCGTACAGGAAGACGTCCGTGATGGACGACGCGTACGCATGCAGCACCGGCTGCCGCAGCGCGGTCGGCAGCTCGCCGATGCCCTTCGGGTCGGCCTTGAGGGAGTTCGGGGAGATGCCCGCGGGGAGCTGCTGCCCGCTGAGCGCGACCGTCAGCTTGTCGGCGAGGCGGCTCGCGAAGACCGTGCCGAAGATGGCGACCCCGAACGAGGCGCCGATGGAGCGGAAGAAGGTCGCGCCCGAGGTGGCGACGCCCAGATCCTCGTACGACACCGCGTTCTGCACGATCAGGACCAGCACCTGCATGACCAGGCCGAGCCCCAGACCGAAGATGAAGAAGTACGAACTCATCTCGCCGGTGCTGCTGTTCTCGTCGAGCTGGTGGAGCAGCAGCAGACCGATGGCCGTGACCCCGGTGCCCGCGATGGGGAACACCTTCCACCGGCCGGTACGGCTGACGATCTGTCCGGAGACCGTGGACGACAGCAGCAGACCGAACACCATCGGCAGCATGTGCACACCGGACAGGGTGGGCGACACGCCCTGGACGACCTGGAGGAAGGTCGGCAGATAGGTCATCGCACCGAACATCGCGAAGCCGACGATGAAGCTGATGACGGCGGAGAGCGTGAACGTGCGGATACGGAACAGTTTGAGCGGGAGGACGGGTTCGGCCGCCCGCCGCTCCACGGCGACGAACACCACGGCCAGGACCACGCCCAGCACGACGAGGCCGATGACCTGGGCCGATCCCCAGCCCCAGGTGGTGCCGCCGAGCGAGGCCACCAGGATCAGGCAGGTGGCGACCGCGGCTATGAGGAACGTGCCGAGATAGTCGATGACGTGCTGTGCGGACTTCCTGGGGATGTGCAGGACCGCCGCGATCACGGCGAGCGCGACGATGCCGACGGGCAGGTTGATGTAGAACACCCAGCGCCAGCTGAGGTGCTCGGTGAAGAGCCCTCCGAGCAGCGGCCCGAGGACGCTGGTCGCCCCGAAGACGGCGCCGAACAGCCCCTGGTACTTGCCCCGTTCACGCGGCGGGACGAGGTCGCCGACGATCGCCATCGACAGCACCAGCAGCCCACCGCCGCCGAGGCCTTGCAGCGCCCGGAAGCCGATCAGCTGGGGCATGTTCTGCGCCAGGCCGCACAGCGCGGAGCCGATCAGAAAGATCACGATCGCCGCCTGGAACAGCTTCTTCCGGCCGTATTGGTCACCGAGCTTGCCCCACAGCGGGGTCGCCGCGGTCGACGCGAGCAGGTACGCGGTGACCACCCAGGACAGGTGCTCCAGACCGCCGAGGTCGCTGACGATGGTCGGCAGCGCGGTCGACACGATCGTCTGGTCCAGCGCGGCGAGCAGCATGCCCATCAGGAGCGCGCCGATCGAGACGAAGACGCTGCCGTGCACGGTGTCGCGCGCGTCGGCGGCGGCCGCCGCGCGCCGCCGCACGGCCGACTCGTTCACGCCGGTCGGCCCGCCCGCGTCGTGCGTTTCGGTCGTGTCCGAACCGTGCGCATCCCCGGTCATGCGGCCTCCCTGAGCCCCGAGGGTCTGGGTCACCCTCCATCCTGGTCGGTGTGACCGGTTATGGCCTGTTGAGTCCGGCGGAGGCGGGGATTCCGGGGGGACTCTGGAGATTGCGTGAGGGACCTCCGGATAATCTCTGGAGTTCTCCACGGGGGAGGGACCCACGCATGACTGAACCGAACGGGCATGTATGCCCCGAGTGCACGGCACCCCGCGCGCCGGACGGCACTCCGTCCTGCGCCTGCGCGCAACGGGCGTCCGACGCGCTGCGCGACGCCCGCACGGCGGAGGCGGCAGCGGCGGAGGACTTCGATCCGTTGCGGATTCGGCCCTATGTGGAGCTGGGGGCGGGGGGCTCCGCGGGGGCCGGGGCGGGGGGAGCCGTCGCTCCGGAAGGCGCCGTCGCTCCGGAAGGCGCCGTGGCTCCGGAAGGCGCCGTGGCTCCGGAAGGCGCCGAGGAGGGCCTGGGCTCCGGGTCCGACTCCGGGTCCGGATCAGGAGCCGGGTCCGACTCCCGGTCCGGGTCCGACGCCGACTCCCGGTCCGGGCCCGCCTCCGGGTCCCGGTCCGGGTCCGACTCCGACTCCGGGTCCCGGTCCGCGTCCGCGTCCGCGTCCGACTCCACGATGCGTCTCGCTGCCGTGCCGTCCGACGCGGCCGTGCGGCTCGGCGCGACGCCGTCCGAGCCGCGTGCAGCCGACGTGGACCTGTTCCATGAGCAGTCCCCGGAGCCCGGTCCGCCGGCCGTCCCGGACGAGCGGCCCCGGCGTCGGCGTACCGCTGTGCTGGTCGTCGCGGGAGCCGTCGTGGCCGTTGTGGCGGCGGCGGGGATCGCGAGCGGGCTGTTCTCGTACGACACTCCCGCGCGGAACGGCGCTTTGCCTGAGGGTGTACGGGCGAGCGTGCCGGAGGTGTCGTCCGCGGCGGCCTCGGTGTCGCCGTCGCAGAGCGCGTCGTCCACGGCGCCTGTGCCGGCCGTTCCGGCTCCGTCGCTCAGCGCGAGCCCGTCGCCCTCGGCATCCCGGTCGAGCGCGTCGGCCACGCCGTCCCAGTCAGCCACGCCGACGCAGACGCCGACGAGCGCGAGCGCGACGGGTTCGGTGGAGCCCACGCGCGACGGCTCGGACGACCGCGTGCAGACTCTGCAGCGCGGTGACAAGGGCCCCGAGGTCACCGAGCTCCAACTGCGCCTACGCCAGTTGTCGCTCTACATGGGCAACGACGACGGCAAGTACGACAACCAGGTCGAGGAGGCCGTGCGCCGCTACCAGTGGGCGCGGGGTATCACGGCCGACGAGCAGGGTGTGTACGGCGGGGCAACCCGGACAAGCCTGGAGTCGGAGACGACGGAGCCCTGAGCGATGGCCGCGCCGCCGCGCCCGGTGGACGGGGCGGGGCTACGTGACTGCGCCCGCGCCCGGTGGACGGGGCGGGGCTACGTGACTGCGCCCGCGCCCGGTGGGCGGGTCGGGGCCGCGCCGGTACATCCGCCCCGTCGCCGGCGGCAGATCGCTTGGGCTACAGGGGCCTGCCTGTTGGCAACCACGTAAGCGACGGGGCATGTGATGTACCGGCGCGGCCCCTTCCGTGGTCTGGCGACTGCGGGTGCGTCGAGGGTACGGCTGCGACTGCGGGCCCTGCGCCGCGACTGCGGCCGCGTCGACGGTACGGCTGCGACCGCGGGCGGCTGCGGGCCGAGCGCCGCGACTGCGGCCGCGTCGACGGTACGGCTGCGACCGCGGGCGGCTGCGGGCCGAGCGCCGCGACTGCGGCCGCGTCGAGGGCACGGCTGCGACCGCGCGCGACTGGGGGCCGCGCGTCCCACCCGAGCGGGTGCCAGCGCTCTTCCCGCCCGTCCGGTGCTTGATCTTTCAGCCCGTCCGGCGTTTGAGGACGAGGCCGTTCAGGCCGATGCGGGGGTCTGGGGGCGGCAGCCCCCAGGTACGGGACGGGTAGGGGCGGAGGGGGCGAAAGAACTCACGGTCCCCTCAGCGGACCTCAGCCGTCGATGTGCAGCCGGATCAAGCCGCCCCCGGCGGACTCCACCCGCACCTGCGTAAGGTCGCGGACGAGGACGTCCGGCCGATGGAAGCCCGCCCGAGGCCCGACCCCGACGACCCGCATCCCGGCAGCCCGCCCCGCCGCGATCCCCGCCCCGGAGTCCTCGAAGACGACGCACTCCTCGGGCGCGACACCCAGCTCGGCGGCCCCCTTCAGAAACCCCTCGGGATCCGGCTTGCTCGCGCCGACGGACTCGGCGGTGACGCGCACGTCGGGAAGTTCGAGCCCGGCGGCAGCCATCCGTGCGTTGGACAGGGCCACATCCGCGGACGTCACAAGTGCGTGCGGCACCCCGGCAAGGGAGGCCAGGAACTGAGGAGCGCCCGGAATCGCGACGACACCGTCCATGTCGGCGGTCTCCTCGGCGAGCATCCGCGCATTGTCGGCGTGGTTCTGCTCCATCGGCCGATCCGGCAGCAGCACCGCCATCGAGGCGTACCCCTGCCTGCCGTGGACGACCTTCATGACCTCGTCCCCGTTCAGCCCGTGCCGGTCGGCCCAGCGGCGCCAGCAGCGCTCGACGACGACGTCGGAGTTGACGAGGGTGCCGTCCATGTCGAGCAGGAGGGCGCGGGCGGTCAGAACGGTCGTGGCCGTCATCGGCATGCTCCAAGGCGCGGGAAAGGGGGCCAAGGCGTGGCCCCCGGGACAAGGCGGCCCCGCCCGCCGGTCAGGGAGTGCGGGCGGGAGCCACTTTGTTCCTCAACGATACAAAACAAGACCCCCACGGCGCCACCGCCCCTGACCTGCACTTCCACCGGCCCACCCGCTGCGGCCACCCTCGCGACGCCACAAGGACGCCTCTCCGACGCCGTACGGACATCGAGACACCCAAGCCCCCACACCCCGCAGCCGCCAGACGACGGTCGGGGCCGTGCCGGTACATCGAATGCCCGTCGCTCACGTTCGGACCTGGAAACGGATCCCAGGAGGCCAACGTCTGATCCACCGGCGACGGGCGGATGTACCGGCACGGCCCCGACCCACCCACCGGCGAAAAGCGACGCCACCCACCGGCGAAGGCCGGATGCATCGGCACGCCCCGACCCTCGCACCGACGGAAGGCGACGCCACCCACCCACAGAGAGCGACGCAACCCACCGACCCCGCCAGGCCTCAGCCCGCCACGGCCTCGTACAGACTCCACGCACCCAGCGCCGTCATGAGCACCGCCGCCACCTTGGTGATCAGCTCCAGCGGCACCCGCTTCATCAGCGCCTTGCCCCCGACGATGCCGAGCCCGGCGACCGCCCACAGCGCGAGGACCGCGCCGAGGCCGACGGAGAGCGGGTCGTCGTAGCGGGCCGCGAGGTTCGCCGTCATGATCTGGGTGAGGTCACCGAACTCGGCGACCAGGATGAGCATGAAGCCCGCCCCCGAGACCTTCCAGAAGCTCTGGTTCTCGGGCTTGCGGATCTCCTCCTCGTCCTCGTCCTTCTTCATCAGCAGAACCGCCGCGCCACCGAGAAAGAGGACACCGGTCAGCGCATGCACGATCTGCTGCGGCAGCAGGGTCAGCACGCTGCCCGCCGCGACGGCGAGCGCGACATGAAGGGCGAAGGCGGCGGCGACACCGGCGAAGACGTACGACGCACGGTAGCGCGTGCCGAGGACGAGGCCGGCGAGCGCGGTCTTGTCCGGCAGCTCGGCAAGGAAGACGACGCCGAAGACGAGCGCCATCACACTGAAGCTGATCAAAATTCCTCAATCGGTCGGGCTGCCCCACCGAGAGTGCTGTAACTGCGCTGCGACACCTCGGCACGGCAGCACACAGCGGCACCCGCGCCGGGAGGCGCGGGCAGGAGCACCCACGCCGCATGAACGACACGGCACGGGCGGTGCACTGCTTGCCGAAGGTCTCGCTGGCCGACCCCTCGAAACGAGGCCTGCCTCCGGGCGCCGGCTCAGACGAGCTGAGCAGTATGTCGACGGTCCGGCGAAGAGCTACTCCCCTTCTGCGCCGTCCACCCTACGGGATGCCCGGACGGAGGCCGTAGGGCCTTTGGTCCCGACATGACTCAGCAGCCCGCTCACGCCGCGAAACCTTCGCACCGACCGACTGATCTTGTCGTGAGCATTGCTATGACATGAGCACGTCACTAGCTTCTTACCTGACTCACACCTTCCGGAAATCCACCGCCGCAAGCATGTGCTCGCTCACCCCCAACGGCCCCCCACTCCAAGGGAGTTCGCATGCCAAAGGTCTACGCGCGTCGACGGCTGAGCATACTCGCAGCCCTCACCGGTCTGATAGCCACAGTCGGGATATTCAACGGCCCGACCGCCTCCGCCGCGCTGCCCACCCCGGTCAGCGCCGCCACCGCCCGCACCTACCTGGCCTCTCTCACCGTGGCGACGGAGAACCGCACCGGATACAACCGTGATCTGTTCCCCCACTGGATCACCATCTCCGGCACCTGCAACACCCGCGAGACGGTCCTGAAGCGCGACGGTACGAACGTCGTCACCGACTCCTCCTGCGCCTCCACCAGCGGCAGTTGGTACTCCGTCTACGACGGCGCCACCTGGACCGCCGCCTCCGACCTCGACATCGACCACCTCGTGCCGCTGGCCGAGGCCTGGGACTCCGGCGCCGGCGCGTGGACCACCTCGCAGCGTCAGGCGTTCGCCAACGACCTGACCCGCCCCCAGCTCATCGCCGTCACCGACAACGTGAACCAGGCGAAGGGCGACCAGGACCCGGCCGAGTGGATGCCGTCGCGCACCGCCTACGCCTGCACCTACGTCCGCGCCTGGGTCCAGGTGAAGTACTACTACGACCTCTCGGTCGACTCCGCGGAGAAGTCCAAGCTGAGCTCGGTCCTCAGCGGCTGCTGATCCGCGCGGCCCCCGCCGAACCGAACGCGGTTCCCGGAACCTCCCCGCCGACCTCCGTCATTCCGTACCGTACGGGGCGACGGAGGAGGGTGATCACCATGGCGGAGCTGCGCCTGGGACCGCTGCTGAGGTACGTCGACGGCTCGTCCGCGACCTTCTGGGTCGAGGCGAGCCGTCCGTGCACCGCGGAGGTGCGGTGCGCCGACGGCGCCCGCGGCGAGGCCCGTACCTTCCAAGTCGCGGGCCACCACTACGCGTTGGTGCCGGTGACGGGACTGACTCCGGGCACGGTCTCGTCGTACGAGGTGCTGCTGGACGGGAACCCCGTCTGGCCGCTGCCCGACTCCCCCTTCCCGCCCTCGGTGGTCCGCGCCCCCGGCGAGGACGCCACCGTCCGCGTCACCTTCGGCTCCTGCCGCTGGGCCGCGCCGCCCGCGGACGAGAAGGACCCGGTGGGTCCGGACGCGCTGGACAGCCTTGCCGCCCGCATCGCCTCGGACCCCGACGGCGAACGCCCGGACGTGCTGCTGCTGTTGGGCGACCAGGTGTACGCGGACGAGGTCTCCAAGGCCACCCGCCAGTGGATCGCCGCACGGCGCGGCCTCGCCGATCCCCCGGGCCATCAGGTCGCGGACTACGAGGAGTACACCCGGCTCTACTACGAATCGTGGCTCGATCCCGAGATCCGCTGGCTCCTCTCCACCGTCCCGAGCTGCATGATCTTCGACGACCACGACGTCATCGACGACTGGAACACCAGCGCCGCCTGGCTCGCCGACATGCGCGCCACCCCGTGGTGGCGCGAGCGAGTGCTGAGCGGCCTGATGTCGTACTGGGTCCACCAGCACCTCGGCAACCTCTCCCCGCGCGAGCTCTCCGACGACCTGCTCTACGCCGCCGTACGCGAAACCCCCGACGGCACCGACGTGCTGCGCGCCTTCGCCGCCCAGGCCGACACCGACCCCGCCTCCGTCCGCTGGAGCTACCGCCGCGACTTCGGCCGCACCCGCGTCCTCATGCTCGACACCCGCGGGGCCCGCGTCCTGGAGGAGCAGAACCGCGCGATGCTCGATCCGGGTGAGGCCGAGTGGCTGCGGGAGCAGGCGCTGGACGCCCCCGGTTCGTACGACCACCTCCTCATAGGCACCTCCCTGCCCTGGCTGCTGCCGCCTCTCGTCCACCACGCCGAGGCATGGAACGCCGCGCTGTGCCGGGGCGAACGGGGCGCCCGCTGGGCGCGGTTCGGGGAGGATCTGCGCCGGCGGGCCGATCTGGAGCACTGGGCCGCGTTCCCGGAGTCGTTCGAAGCGCTGACGGCGCTGATCGCCGAGGCCGGGTCGGGGGCGGACGCACCGGCGACCGTGTGCGTGCTGTCCGGGGATGTGCATCACGCGTATGTCGCCGAGCCGTCATGGCCCGGCGCCGCACCCGACGCCCGGGTTCTCCAACTGACCTGCTCCCCCGTCCACAACGCCATCCCGCTCTCCATACGACTGGGCTTCCGCTTCGGGTGGAGCGGGCTGGGGCGGGTCCTCGGCCACCGGTTCGCCCGGCACGGCGGCTGCGCACACCCGCCGGTCGACTGGCGCAAGACGGGCGGGCCCTGGTTCGGCAACCAGTTGATGACCCTGACGCTGCGCGGGCGTTCCGCTTCGCTGCGACTCGAACAGGCGCGCGCCGTACGGGGTGGGGGCTCGCGACTGAGGACGGCGGAGGAGTCGGCACTCACCCCGTAATAAGCCCATTGCGTACGGTTGTTGTGTGTGATGTCCCTGATGCTCGTGACGCATCCCACACCCGGCGCCGATCATCCGCTTCAGGGCTCGGCTCCCGCACCGTACGACGGCATGATGAGGCGGACCGTCCGCTTCCCGCGGGCGGTCCGCTGCCATGACCGTCCGCTTCCCGCGGATGCTTCGCCGCCCATGCGCCCCACACGCCCGGGAGTCACACCCTTGTCTGCCGCACCCTCCCCCGAGTTCTCGGCTGCGCTCGAACAGGGGGGACCCCCGTCGCCCTCCGGGACCGCCCATGTCTCCGTCGCCCTTGTCGGCGCGGGTCCGCGCGGCACCAGTGTTCTGGAGCGGCTGTGCGCCTCGGCTCCCGAGCTCCTCGCGCCGGGCACGCGGCTGACGGTGCATGTCGTCGATCCGGCCCCGCCCGGGCCCGGCCGCGTCTGGCGCACCGAACAGTCCCCGCATCTGCTGATGAACACCGTGGCCTCGCAGGTGACGCTCTTCACCGACGAGAGCGTGGACTGCTCGGGGCCGATACGTCCGGGGCCGAGCCTGCACGCCTGGGCGGGCGGCGAGTTGGGCCCCGACGACTATCCGACCCGCGCCGAGTACGGCCGTTACCTGGAGTGGGTCTTCGGCGAGGTGGCGGGCCAGGCGCCCGCCGCGGTGCGGGTCGAGGTGCACACCGCCCGCGCGACACGGCTCGCCGACGCGCCCGACGGCCGCCAGACACTCGCCCTCTCCACCGGCCGCACCCTGTCGGGCCTGGCCGCCGTGGTCCTCGCACAGGGCCATCTGCCCGTGCTCGCGGACCACACGCAGCAGCGCCTGGCCGCGTACGCCGAGCGGCACGGCCTGCGTCATGTCCCGCCCGCCAACCCGGCCGACGTCGACCTCTCGCCCCTCTCCCCCGGCGAACCGGTCCTGCTGCGTGGCCTGGGCCTCAACTTCTTCGACCACATGGCCCTGCTGACCACCGGCCGCGGCGGCCGCTTCGTCCGGACCCGCACGGGCCTGCGCTATCTGCCCTCGGGCGACGAACCCCGGCTGTACGCCGGCTCGCGGCGCGGCATCCCGTACCAGGCGCGCGGCGACAACGCGAAGGGCCCGTACGGCCGCCACACCCCGCTCGTCCTCACCGACGAGGTGATCTCCCGCTTCCGCAAACGCGCGGACTCCGGTGACGCGCCGGACTTCCTTTGCGAGATATGGCCGTTGGTCGCCAAGGAGGTGGAAACGGTCTATTACGAGGGGCTGTTGGGGAAGCCGGAGGGCCTGGACTTCCGGGAGCGCTTCCTCGACCTCGCGCACCGGAGTCCCCAAGAGGCCCAGCTCCTCGACGAGTTCGGCATCGCCGCCGCAGAGCGCTGGTCCTGGGACCGCCTGTCGCGCCCGTACGCCGGACACACCTTCACCGGCCGCGAAGCCTGGCGGGAGTGGCTGCTCGGCCATCTGCGCGAGGACGCCCGGCAGGCCGCGCTCGGAAATGTCGCAGGGCCCCTCAAAGCCGCCCTCGACGTGCTGCGCGATCTGCGCAACGAACTGCGCCTGATCGTGGACCACGGCGGACTGTCGGGCGATTCGCGCCGGACACACCTGGACCGTTGGTACACACCGCTCAACGCCTTCCTCTCCATCGGCCCGCCCCGGCGGCGCGTCGAGGAGATGGCCGCGCTGATCGAGGCGGGCGTCCTGGACGTCCTCGGCCCGCGGCTCGACGTGCGGGCCGAGGACGGGGCGTGGGTCGCCCACTCCCCCGACGTGCCGGGATCGGTCGTGCGGACGACGACCCTCGTGGAGGCGCGGCTACCGGAACCGGAACTGCGACGGACGGCCGACGAACTGCTCGCCCGGCTGCTGAAGACGGGGCAGTGCCGCCCGCACACCGTGGACGGTTACGAAACCGGAGGACTGGACGTAACACCGCGCCCCTACCGTCTGATCGATCGTCAAGGTCGAGCGCACGCACGGCGGTTCGCGTTCGGAGTGCCCACGGAGGGCGTGCACTGGGTGACCGCGGCCGGGGCTCGTCCAGGCGTTGATTCGGTCACGCTTTCGGATGCCGACGCGGTGGCACGGGCCGCGCTACGTGCGGCGATGACACAGGCGGAACCACAAGCGGAGGCGGACCGATGGCCAAATGTTGAACTTGCAAGCATTGATTAGGCTCGCCTGACGTTGATGACTCACTCGGTTCCGTCCCCACGATCCGGTCCCCCACGGACCGACCGGACCAGACCGAAGGAGTTCCCCCACATGACCGGACGCCTCAACAGCACCCGGCCCTACGCCATCGGCCTGTTCCGCATCGTCGTCGGCCTGCTCTTCGCCGTGCACGGCGCCGCTTCCCTCTTCGGCGTGCTCGGCGGCGCCGCGGGCACCAACGGCGGCACCATCGACGCCGGCACCTGGCCCGGCTGGTACGCGGCCGTGATCCAGCTTGTCGGCGGCGCCCTGGTGCTGTTCGGCCTCGGCACCCGCGCCGCCGCGTTCATCTCGTCGGGCTCGATGGCGTACGCGTACTTCGACGTGCACCAGTCGGCAGCCCTGTGGCCGATCCAGAACGGCGGCGAACTCTCCGTGCTGTTCTGCTGGACCATGCTCCTGCTCGTCTTCACCGGATCCGGCGCACTCGGCCTCGACCAGCTGCTCACGGGCCGCACGGCCTCGGCCACCGAGGACAAGCGGGCCTCGGAGCCGGTCGCGGCCTGACACCCCCTGCGCACCACGGCGCCCGCCTCGTCGCACCCGGGGTGGGCGCCGTCGCGTCGACAGCAGCCAGTGAACGTGATGTGACAGACACATGAGCCCCCCGTGGCCCTCCTGCCACCCCCGCCGCGTACGCTGTATGGCTGTTAAAGGCCGCCCCTGCCGCTCCCCGTGACATCGCGGCGTGGTCGTGCCTACGGGGGATTTCAGGGGAGTGTTTCGGTGCTGGAGAGTATGGGGTCGCTGACGGGCAGCCCATGGATCTACGCGGCGGTTGCCGTGTCCGTTCTGCTTGATGTGTTCCTGCCGGTCCTGCCGAGCGGCGTGCTGGTGATCACGGCAGCCACGGCCGCGGCGGGCTCGGCCACCGGCGCCGTCCCGCACGCCGTGCCCGACATCCTGATGCTCACCCTCTGCGCGGCCACGGCCTCCGTCCTCGGCGACCTGGTGGCGTACCGCCTGGCCTGGCGCGGCGGCGAACGCCTGGACCGTGCCATCGCCCGCTCCCGCCGCCTGACCAGCGCGCAGGAACGTCTCGGCGTGGCCCTCTCGCGCGGCGGCGGCGCCCTGGTCGTCGTCGCCCGGTTCGCCCCGGCCGGCCGCTCGGTCGTCTCGCTCGGCGCCGGCGCGGCCCACCGCCGGGTCCGCGAGTTCCTGCCCTGGTCCATGCTCGCCGGCCTGGCCTGGGCCGGGTACAGCGTCGCCCTCGGCTACTTCGGCGGCCAGTGGCTGGGCGCGACCTGGCTCGCCACGGGGGTGTCCTTCGCGGCGCTGTTCGTCGCGGGCGCCGGAGCGGCCTACCTGATGCGCCGCCCGGCACCGCAGGAGTCGGGCACCGGCGCCTGACCTATCCGGCGCGCTGTGTCGCCGCCTGACCTATCCGGCGCGCTGTGTCGCCGCCCCGCGTACCTCCAGGCCGCCCAGCAGTTCGGCCGTGGCCGCCGCGATCGCCTCGACCGCGTGGTCGAAGACCTCACGGTTGTGGGCGGCCGGGGCGCGGAAGCCGGACACCTTGCGCACGTACTGGAGGGCGGCGGCGCGGATGTCCTCCTCGGTGGCCTCTTCGGGGAGCACGGGCGGGCGGAGGGTCTTGATGCTGCGGCACATGGGTCCAGTCTCGCGCAGACGCCGGGAATACCGTCGCGCTCTCCACAGATTGTGCAGAGCATGACCCCAGTGGAGATCACCTACATCGGCGGCCCCACGGCCCTCATCTCGCTCGGCGGCGTACGACTGCTGACCGACCCCACCTTCGACGCTCCCGGCGAGTACCCCATCGGCGCGCGCAAGCTGGTGAAGACGGCCGGACCCGCGCTCGCGGCCACGGAGGTCGGCGCGGTCGACGCCGTACTGCTCTCGCACGACCAGCACCCTGACAACCTCGACGCGTCCGGGCGTACGTATCTCGCGGGCGCCCCGCTGACCCTGTCGACGGCATCGGCGTACGACCGTATCGGCGCGCCCGTGCGGGCCGTGCCGTCGTGGGAGCACGTCGAACTGCCGCGCCCCGACGGCGGTCTGCTGCGGGTGACCGCCGTGCCCGCGCAGCACGGTCCCGACGGATCAGAGCCGATCGTGGGTGAGGTCACCGGCTTCGCGCTGTCCGGAGACGGGCTGCCCAAGGTGTACGTGAGCGGCGACAACGCGTCCCTGGACGTCGTACGGGACATCGCCGGCCGCGAGGGCCCGTTCGACGTGGCCGTGCTGTTCGCGGGCGCCGCGCGCACCCCGCTGGTGCCGGACGCCCCGCTGACCCTGACGAGCGAGGACGCGGCGCGGGCGGCCGGGATCCTCGGCGCCCGCCATGTCGTGCCGCTGCACTTCGAGCACTGGGGCCACTTCACCCAGGACGGCGCCACGCTGACGAAGGCGTTCGCGGAGGCCGGACTCACGGACCGGCTGCATCTGCTGGAGCCCGGGGCTTCCGTACGGCTCCCCTGACAACACCCAAGCATTTCCTTGGGGTTGGGCAAGCTTCCCCGAGGATTGACTCGGATGTCCAGCGCTTGTGATCATCGCCGGGGCCCTGACTCGGGGGCCCGGCGGAGAGAGGCGAGGACTCATGGCGAATGACCGGCTCACAGTGGCGGTACTGGGCCCGGGCGGGGTCGGCGGTCTGCTCGCCGCGCTCTTGGCGCGGGCGGAGCACCGGGTGATCTGTCTGGCCGCGGACGAGACCGCGCGGGTGCTCGCCGCGGACGGCATCCGCGTACGCAGCGCGCACTTCGGCGACTTCACGGCCCGTGTGGAGGCGGACACCGAGCTGCGCGAACCCGTCGACGTGTGCCTGATCGCGGTCAAGGCCACGGCGCTCGACGCGGCCTTGGAGCGCGTCCCCGCGAAGGCACTGGGCGACGCCGGCCTGGTCGTACCGCTCCTGAACGGCGTCGAACACCCGGCGGCCCTTCGCGCCCGCTACCGCCCCGAGCAGGTGGCACCCGCGGTGATCCGCGTCGAGTCGACCCGCCTGGCCCCGGGCCTGATCGAGCACGGCAGCCCCTTCGCGGACATCGACCTGACCGGCGACACCGCGCCACGCGCACGGCTCGACGCGCTCGCCGGCGCCCTGGAGTGGGCCGGTGCGCGCGTCCGGATCCAGGACGACGAGGCGGCGACGCTGTGGGCCAAGATGTCGTTCCTCGCGCCGCTCGCGCTGCTGACGACTCGGTACGGGGTGCCGCTGGGCGGCGTACGCACGCTCCACCGGGAGGAGTTGGTGGCCCTCATCGACGAGATCGCGGCTGTCAGCCGGGCGAACGGCGCCCCCGTCGACCCCGCGAACGCCCTCGCCCAGTACGACGCCTTCCCCGCCGCGATGAAGTCCTCCATGCAACGCGACGCCGAGGCCGGCCGCGCACTCGAACTGGACGCGATCGGCGGGGCACTGCTGCGCGCGGCCGCGCGGGGTGGGGTGGCGGTCCCGGTGGCGACAAGGGTGGTGGGCGAGCTGGCAGCGTCCGGCCGGCCCGGCCCGTCCGGCGCTTGAGGAGCGCTGATACGGAAGGCGCAGGCCCTGTCAGGGGCGCGGAGTTGTACGACCGGCCGACGCCAGGGGCGCGCAGAACTGCGCGACCAGCCCACGTAAGGGGCGCAGGGAACTGCGCGACCAGCCCCCACCCACCCGGAGGCGTAGAACCGCCCGGGGTCTGGGGCGGAGCCCCACGGGATGATGGGGGTCCCCCTGAGAAGACGATGGGGTCCCCTGATCGGATCGAGCGAAGCCGGGAGTTGAGGGGGAGGGTAGGGGCGGCGGGGGGCGACGACGACCTGGTCCTCAGCCCCGTACGCCGGTGCTGTCGATGTCGATGTCGATGTCGAGCTCGGCTCCGCAGTACCGCGTGACCGTGTCGGCGAAGGCGCGGGCCGGGGGCGACAAGGCCTCCCACTGGCGCACGGCCCAGCCGGCCGTGAGAGGTGGCAGGGCCGGGATCGGGATGAACCGGAGACCGGGGTGGCCGGGGCCGAGCCAGCCGGGCAGCGCGGGCACGACGGCGTGGCCGAGGCCGAGTTCGGCGAGCAGGATCGCGGTGTCCCAGTCGGCGACACTGGTGTCGGAGGCGGCAGCCGGCACCCCCAACTCCCGGTAGGCGGTGTCGAGATGGGCCCGCGAGGTGGAGTTCTCGGGCAGCCCGATGAGCCGCATCCCGGCCAGCTCCGTCCCCTCGACGTGCTCGCGCCCGGCGAGCGCGTCGTCGGCGCGCACGGCGAGCATCCAGGGCAGTTCGACGACGGCCCGCTGCTCGACCCCGCGCACCGGCGGCCCGAGGGTCACCCATGCGAGGTCGAGCCCGTGATCGCCGAGCGCGTCGAAACAACCGCGACTCGAACTCTCGGTCTGGAACTCCAGGGTCACCTGCGGATGCCGCCGCCGGAAGTCGACCACGGCGTCGGCCATGAAGTGCCGCACTGTGGCCCCGCCGGTGGCGATCCGCACCACCCCACCGCCCCCGCGCACCATCTCGTCAAGCCGCCGCAGCGCGAGGTCGAGCCCGGATATGCCGTCGGCGGCGGCCCGTTCCAGCACCCGCCCCGCGCGTGTCGGCACGACGCCCCGGGCCTGCCGCTCCACGAGCCCGACCCCGACTTCCCGTTCCAGCCGCCGTACGTGCTGGCTCACCGCCGACTGGGTGCAGCCGAGCTCCCGGGCCACGGCACTGAGACTGCCGGCCCGGCAGACGGCGACGAAAACACGCAGATCATCGAGGGTCACGAGGCCCAAAACTATCGGGCCCCGGACTCCTATCTCTGACCCCAGGTGCAAAGTAGCCGCCACGCCTTCTGGCGCCCCGTTTCCTCGCAGCCGATCGTCTCGTTGGGCCGACCGAGTGAACGGCGAGGGGTGGGAGAGCGGGCATGCGCAGGGAGTGGTCACCGGAAGATGTCGTGGCGTGCTGGACGCCGGTGGGCGCTGACTGGGACTTGGTCGCGAACAAGTCCGGCCCGACCCGGCTCGGCTTCGTGCTGATGCTGAAGTTCTTCGAGCTGGAGGGCCGATTTCCTCAGTTCGTCGAAGAGTTCCCGCAAGCCGCCGTCGACTACGTGGCCGACCTGGTGAAGGTGCCGGCGGAGGACCTCGCGAAGTACGACCTGTCGTCCCGGTCGGCCAAAGGGCATCGCACGCAGATCCGTGAGGTCCTCGGCTTCCGTCCAGCGACCCGTGCCGATGAGGAACGGCTGACGGCCTGGCTCGCCGATGAGGTCTGCCCGGTCGAGCTGGTGGAGGACCGGCTACGCGAGGCCCTGTTCGTGCAGTGCCGCACCGACTGTATCGAGCCGCCTGGCAGGGTCGAGCGGATCGTGACCGCGGCCCGGTCGCGTTCGGATCGGACCTTCTGCTCACGTACCGTCGCGCGCCTGGGAGAAGCGGGTGCCGGGCGCCTCGGGCCGTGCGGTCCGTACGGTCTTCGCCTGCGACTACCTCGCCAGCCCCGGCCTGCGCTGGGAGATCCACGGCGGGCTCCAGGTCGTGGAGAACTGGAATGGCGCGAACACCGTCCTGCACTACGGCAAGGACGGCGCCCTGACCGGCCCGGACAAGGAGCACGCCGAGACCTCGATGCTCGCCCTGCACCTGCTCCAGTCCGCCCTCGTGCACGTGAATACGCTGCTGCTTCAGCAGGTCCTTGCCGAACCGGCCTGGGCGAAGAAGTTGTCGGACGAGGATCGGCGCGGGCTGACCGCCTTGTTCTGGTCGAACATTAACCCCTACGGCACCTTCCGCCTCGACACGGACTCCCGGCTCGAACTCCCGCTGGCCGCCACGGTGCCCCGTCCCCGTATGCCTGCGGATGCCGCTGGCCAGACCGCCGCGGCGACTTCCGATATTGAGCTGACGCTCACGGCGGGCACAGCGAAGTTCGACCCGGAGGATCAGTACTGGTTGGATCAGGTGGCGACACTGCACGCCGACCGGCCCGGCTGACGTCCGACCGGGGAAGGCGGTCCGGGATTATTTGGGGTTTTCGTCGCCGGGTTTCCAATCAGGATGGAACGTCCTGATCATGTCCTCCATGCTCGCGGGGCGCGGGGCCTCTTCTTGCCGGCTCTTCGCTGAGGCCCGCGCCTGGGCCGCTTCCTTCTCGCCCTTCCGCGGTATGAGGGCCGACACCACGAAGACGACGAAGACGGTGACCACGAAGGCCACGAAGGTGAGAAATCCGGACCACTGTTTCGACAGGCCCACACCGCGGTTCAGCCAGCGGGCCATCGGAACGAACGGCGCGAAGGCGGTGAATGCCGCGTTGAGCAGGACAGATTTCGTGATGACCTTGAGTGGCGCCTCAGCCGCGCGCTCTTTGGCCAGCAGCCACACGGCAAGCCACAGTACGGTGAGGACCAGCACCGCGGAGAACAACGCCCAGCCCAGACCGAGTCCCATGCGATGGAAGGCCACCGCCAGGGAAGGCACGAGGACGACCTCGATCAACGCGGTCACCTGTGTGGTGGGGCTTTTCGAATAGAGCACTGCGGTCCCCCTTGTGTGCCGATGCGGTTCACGATCGTAACGGGACGGCGTTGTGCGCGCCCAAGGCGGTCGCGGAAGCTGTTGCCCAATCGTCGAATTCGGCAACCGCCAAGGCTCAACCCACCAGCGCCCAGACCAGTTTTCCGATGCCCTCGCGGGAACTGACGCCCCACCGGCGCTCGGTGAGCGCGACGACGAGGGCGAGAGTGGGAGCAGGTCACCGGGGTCAGTGTGCGCGCCACCCGTGAGAAGGTCAGCGGGCATCATCTAGTAGCGCTGCACGTGAAGTGCAAGCCAAAGGCCGGGACGACCGGGGCCTTCTACCGTCCCGCAGGGTGGCCAGCGAACGTCGCGCTGCCCGCCGTCCGCCGCGGTCTCAAGCCGCCAGACAACACAGTATGGCTGCCGGTGTGCGTGCTCGGACCCTCATGCCCGAACCGCGTCGGCTCGAACTGAAGAACACAGTGATGGCCCATACGAAACACCCGCTGGAGACTCCATGGGGCTGGTAATCGCCCTGCGCACGACACGGAGGTGTGCCGAAACTCCCGCCACTGTCGGAAAACGATGGCGAGCTCAAGCGGTCGGCGCATCACTGCTGTTCAGGAGGTCAGCGTAGACCTCTGCCGGAGTGCGGTAGCCGTGGGTCTTGCGCGGACGGTGGTTGAGTTCGTGAGCGATGGCGTCCAGGTCGGCCTGGCTGAACCTGCGGAGGTCGGCGCCCTTGGGGAGGTACTGCCGAAGCAGCCGGTTGGTGTTCTCGTTGGTGCCGCGTTGCCACGGGCTCCGCGGCTTGCAAAGGTAGATCGGCATCCTGGTCTCTGTGGTGATGGCCTGGTGCTCGGCGATCTCCCGGCCACGGTCCCAGGTGAGCGTCCGCCGCAGGTGGGGCGGGATGCCGAGGAGGCTCCTGGTGAGGTGCGGGGTGACCTGCTCGGCCTTGATGCCGTCCGGCAGCGCGACGATGGCCGTGTAGCGGCTGGTGCGCTCGACGAGCGTGGCGACCGCCGAGGGTCTGGTGCCCATCACGAGGTCGCCCTCCCAATGACCGGGGACCTTCCGGTCCTCAACCTCGGCGGGGCGGGCGGTGATGGACACCATGCCGCGGATGATGCCCCGCCCGGTAGGCCGACGGGCGATCTTCGGGCGGCGCATGGGCCGGGCTGACCGCAGGCGTTGAGTGAGGCTGCGGTCGATTGCCTGGCGGCGACGAGGGTCGTAGAGCGAGAGGTAGATCGCTTCGTGCGAGATCTGCATGGCGGTCTCACCAGGGAACTGGCGTCGCAGCCACCCTGCGATCTGATCGGGAGACCAGCACAGAGCCAGCTTCGCCTCCACCAGGGCGCGCAGAGCCGGTCGTTGGGCGAGCTTGGCCTGCTTGGGCCGGCGCCCGCGCACGTAGGCGGCCTCATCGGCGGATGCGGCACGGTAGCGGTCCCGGCCTCCGTTGCGGGCGATCTCGCGGGAGACGGTCGAAGGCGATCGGCCCAGCCGACTGGCCAACTGTCGGCCAGATTCCCCGGCGGCGATACCGCGGGATATCTCTTCGCGCTCGCTGCCGCTCAGATGCCGCTCTGATCGCTGCTGCGGGGTGAGGCGGACGCCGCCGCTCTGATGCAGGAACCGACGGGCGCTCTGCATCGGTGCCCCGAGCGCCCGCCCGATCAAGCTGAACGATTGCCCCTCGCGCCAGCGTCTCCAGATCTCATCCTGCTGAGCCGGCGAAAACCCGTAGTCGCACCTGTGCCTCCACGATCACATGATCATCCGTGGGTGGTGCGTTGATCACTTGAGGGTGCCATCGTCTGCCGACACTCGGACCCGTGATCACGAACCCGCAGGTGGGGTGTGTCGGGCGGCCGGGTGGGCGGGCGCCGGCCGAAGCTCACCGTCGACCAGGCCGCGCTTGCCCAACGGCTCTACGACGAGCGGGAGAAGACGGTCCAGCAGATCGCCGACATGTTCGGCGTGCCCCGATCGACGGTGTACGGACACCTCGACAAGACCAAGACTGTCCCCCGCCAGCCCAAGAAGACCGTGGTCACGAAGCCCTGATCGCTACTTTGCACCTGGGGTCAGAGATAGGAGTCCGGGGCCTATCGGGGGCGGCCCGGGACCCTCACCTCAGATGCGGGTCTTGGCCAGCAACTCGACGATCTCCGCGGTGGTCCCGGTCTCGCCGAGCCGGGGGAAGATCCGCTCGACGCTGTTGCGGTGCGTCATCTCGTCGAGGTCGGACATGGCGTCGGTGGCCAGGGTGACGTGGTAGCCGTGCTCGTGAGCAGCGCGGGCACTGGACTCGACGCCGATGCTGGTCGCGATGCCGGCCAGCACGATCTGGGTGATCCCCCGGCGGCGCAGCTGCAGGTCGAGGTCGGTGCCGTAGAAGGCGCCCCAGTTCCGCTTGGTGACGGTGATGTCCTCGGGGTGCCCGGCGAGTTCGTCGACGATGACGTCCCAGCCCTCCGGAAAGCTGCGGGAGCGGCTGCCGCCGTCGATGCGGCCGGGCGCGGCGTCCGATCCGTCGGCGGCCGCGGTGACCCGTACGAGGACGACCGGGAGGCCGTGCTCGCGGAAGGCGTCGGCGAGTCGGCCCGCGCGGGCCACGACCTCGGCGGCGGGGTACGGGGCGAGGTGCGGGTTCCCGACGATGCCGTTCTGGAGGTCGATGACGACGAGGGCGGTACGGGGGTCGAGCGCGCTGAGAGCCATGGTCAGGCCTTTCCGGGGGGTCGGGATACGAGGTGGGGAAGGGAACGGTCGAGGAGGGTGACCGCCAGAAGCAGGACGGCTCCGGCGAGCATGAAGGCGAGCATGAAGAGGGCGAGGTCGCGCGGACCGCCGGTGTCGGCGCCGTGCGGGAAGACCGCTGCGGTGGCGGCGGAGTCGACCATCGCGCCGAGGTACATGAAGGTACGCAGCAGTCCGGCGGCGGAGCCCATCCGGGCGGGGTCGGCCTGCCGGTAGAGCGCCTGGCGGCGCGTGTGCGAGAAGGCCCGGCGGCCCGGGCGGGTTT
Source organism: Streptomyces albiflavescens (assembly GCF_014645835.1). GTDB lineage: Bacteria > Actinomycetota > Actinomycetes > Streptomycetales > Streptomycetaceae > Streptomyces > Streptomyces albiflavescens. Next base: position 957,330 of record NZ_BMMM01000002.1, on the reverse strand, counting down.
CGGTTTCGGCATCACGGCCGGGCGGCCCGGGCGGGTTTCGGTTTCGGCATCACGGCCGGGTGAGCCGCTCCAGTACGGCCATCGCCTCGATGACGGTCTGCCGCTCGGCCTCCGTGCAGCGGTCGTGCAGGGCCTGGGCCAGCCACTCCTGGCGGGCCTGCCGGGTGCCCTCGACCCGCTCGCGGCCGGCTTCGGTCAGCGTGACGAGTTGCCGTCGGCCGTCCCCCGGGTCCGGGCTGCGGGCGATCAGGCCGTGCTGGTCGAGCGCGGCGAGCGTGGCGGCCATGGACTGCGGCCGGACCCCCTCGGTCGCGGCCAGCCCACTGGTCGTGGCGGCCCCGCTCTTGCTGAGCAGTGTCAGCGCGGACAGCTGGGAGGGCGTGAGGTCCTCCGCCTCGGAGACTTCCCTGATCCGCCGGCGCAGCCGGTTGAACGCGACCCGCAGATCGCGGGCGGCGCGGGCTGCGGACTCAGAGACACCTGCGGCGTCCCCGTTGTTCTCGTCCCTGGCACCACGGTTCTCGTCCATGGCGTCACGGTAAAGCCATCAGTCCAGACTGTCCAGTCTCAGCTGAACAGTCTGGGCTGCCTATGCCGGGACACCAGAGGACGGAACCCCTCGCCGGCGTGGCCGCCCCCTCGGCCCACTCGTTCGCGTGAAGTCCCGGAAGGAACTCGCATCCCAAAATCGAACAGGCGTAGCATTGCCGCGTGGCTGCGACCTATGACTTTCCGAGTGACCTCCTGGCCGGTCAGGAGGAGCTGCATCAGGTCCGGGCCGAGCTGCTGGCCCTGCTGAAACGACTCCCCTGGTCCGTAGAGCCCCTGGACGGCTTCAGCGACACGGGCGGCTGGCGCAAGGTGGAGCGCCCCGCCTCCCCCGGCTGGACCGCCGACGAACAGGCCGAGGTGGAAAAGCTCCGACAGCGGGAGCGCGAGCTCGCCGTGTTCGTGACCTGCCACCGCTTCTGGTCGGAAATCGCATCGCCGGAGACGGTCGACGCACGCATGACGCTGAAGCACACACACGAGAACCCGTCCTGAACTGCTCGGAACGCGCACGTCCGCGGCCCGCCCCAAAAAAGCCCATGCCCACAGCAAGTTGGCCTCGTACGGTGCCCCCATGGGGAACGAGCGACGCCTACGCCGTCTCATCGTGGGCGACACCACCTGGTACTGGACGGTCCGGCAACGGGTGAGACCCGCCTATGACGACTGCCGCCTCACACTCTCCCTGCGCCCCGAGGGCACGCGACGTCGGCTGGCTCTGGTCTTCCGCCCGAGCCAGGACCGGATCGTCTCGAACACGTACTTCGAATCGGGCGCCTTGGTGCGCCTCCCGGACCGCACGTACCTCAATCTCCACGAGCCGGGAACAGTTCGCCGCCTCCTCGACGCCGCCATGCCGATCCTGGATCTCCGCCCCTCCGAGCAGGTGATCGAAGTGGATGGATGGCGATACTTCGACGCCATCACGGACGTGGCGGGCAAGGATTCCCACAAGCCCCCGATGCGTAAGGAAACAGAGGAAACAGAGGGCAGGGAAGGCGCTGAGCGCCGAGGCCCGGCGATCGTCGTGACGGAACCTCCGCACACAACGCTCGGGCTTTGAACCTACGACTTCTTCGCCCGGGACCAACTTGAATGGGCGTTCAACCTTGGGCTTGCACGCAAGGGCAGGCAGGACTCACACATCGACCGCCCGCGCATCAATTGCCGCAGGTCGCGGGAGTGACACGTCGCGATCACGCTTGTGTCGCGACGGGAACCTCGTTCACATCCGGCCTTGACTCGAAATACCTGTTAGGTGAGCCTTACCTAAATCTTGCTGTGCATGTCCTAGGAGTCGTCTGTGTCCGCGCTGCCCCCCGAGCCGTCCGCATCCCCTCAGGCAGGGCCGACTCAGCGACTGGGACTGTACGACGCGTGGTGGACAGTCGGGGCCGCCGCATTCGCCGTCTGCCTGAGCCTCTCAGCCTGCACTTGGATATCCCTGCACCTGCGCGTGGACGCCGCCCTCCACACCGTGGCGCTTTTCGCCCACCTCGCCTCGCTCGTTCTCGGCTTCGGAGCTGTCCTGGTGGCCGACTACTACGCCCTCCTGTGCCTGACGGGCCGGATCACCCTGCGCAATGCCCTGAACAGCACGGCCCGCCTCAATGTCCCGATCTGGACCGGCCTTGCCGGACTCGTGGCCAGCGGCGTACTGCTCCAGCCGAACCTCGACTCCGCCCTCACCCGCATCAAGCTGGGACTGGTGCTCGTGCTCACCCTCAACGGCTTGCAGGCCGGGCTCCTGAACAGACGCATCACGCAGCGGGGAACTCCTGCGCTTGCGCCGCGCTCCCTTGCCCGGGGGGCCGCGACGGCCCTGCTGTCTCAGGTCTGCTGGTGGGGTGCCCTGGCCATCGGGTTCCGCAACAGTCAGCGCTAGGCAGTATTCGGCGATCCGATGGAGGCGAAGCGGCCCCCTCATGGCCTGGAGCTCCACGGACGCCGAGCGCGATAGATCGGCGCCTTCGACGACACGTATTCGACAGGGGGCGCCAACGTCCACTGGCTACGGCCGCTCCTGCCGGGTATCTGGCTGAGCATGCTTGCTCTGATCCATACCTCGCACAGCGCAGCAACCACGGTGTGGGCCTTCGTGGGAGCCATTCTCATCGTGCTGGCGGTGGGTTGCTACATGCGGATGAATCTCACCTGAGGCGCGATCCAGATTTTTCGGAGTTCAGCGGTCTGCGGATGTCGAGAACGTGCCACCGGCTCCGCCCCAGGGACATCAGCGGCCACCACCGGCCGCACGAGGAAGAAGGAGAAACCAGCATGGCGATTCAGCGGATGGACAACGTCGGCATCGTCGTCGAGGACATGGATGCCGCCATCGCGTTCTTCGTGGAACTCGGTATGAAGCTGGAGGGCAGGGCGGAGGTCGAGGGCCTCTTCGCGGACCAGTGCACCGGACTCGACGGCGTCCGCTGTGACATCGCGATGGTCCGGACCCCAGACGGTCACAGCCGGCTCGAGCTGGCGAAGTACCGCAGCCCCGCGGTGATCAGCGCCGGGCCGCGCAACCGGCCGCACAACATTCTGGGCACGCACCGCATCATGTTCGCTGTCGACGACATCGAGGACACCGTTGCCCGCCTGCGCCCTCACGGCGCCGAACTCGTCGGCGAGATCGCCCGGTTCGAGGACAGCTATCTGCTCTGCTACCTCCGCGGCCCGGAGGGCATCATCGTCGGACTGGCCGAGCAACTGCGCTGAGAAGGGGGAACCGAACCATGCAGCCGAACGGAAGCCATGAGATGGACCTCGGAGAGAGGTGGCTCGCCACCTCTGAAGTCGTTTACTAGCGTGGCGGCAACTTCGCAATTATGGCCATATTGGGGCGTATTGATCGCGAGAGTATGGGCGCGGTGACTGGGTGCCTGTCTGGCACGGGGCCTGACGCGGTGGGGTCTGCGGGGGATGAGCTGGGCCAGGGCAGCCTCGGCCTGGACGAGGGTGATCAGCAGGGGTTGTCCGGATGCGGCGGACACGCTGCTGGAGGCGGGCGAGGAACCGACCGACCTCTCCCCCACGCCGCTCGCCGGGCTGCACGGCGGGCCCGGCTTCCATCCTGATCAGGACTGAGCGGCGGCGGCTCAGCGGTGAGGGATGCCGCCCAGCGCCGAGGGTGACTCCCTGGGGGCGACCCGGGGCCGGTGGAGCGCGAAATAAGCGGAATCTCATGTTCTATGACGTCGGTCACAGCGCGCCGCCAAGCAACCGGCGCGCTTAGTAGACGCGACGTGGCAGACATCTAGGGATTTGTCCGTCTTGGCCCGGATGCGGATCCCTCCGCGCGTCCCGGAATTCCGACCGGCCGGCCCGCACGCCTGCTGCCCTGCGGCGTAAGGGTTCTGACGCCGCGACAGCTTTCCCTCCTGTCGCCATGTGCGGACCGGAGGCCCGCGCACTGCCCTGGCGAGGTCCTGGGACCTACGAGGCGACGTAGTGGCGGGACCCATTGCGCGCCCTGTTGAGGCGTTCTAAGAATGGCGACCCACAGGACATCGCTGCAGTTCGGAACCGGTGTTCACGCCGAGTCGACCGCGCACTGTGGCGCTCGGCGTCACCGAGTGAGTAGGAGCCCCCCACATGAAGTTGTCCCGAACGTCCCCGAGACCCCTCGCCCTCGCTCTCGGCCTGGGTCTGGCCACCAGTGCGCTGGGCGCAGCGGTGCCGGCGAGCGCCCTGACGGCCCCCACCCCGTCCGCTTCCGCCGGTACCTCCGTGGCGCGGTACAACGGGTCGGCTGAGGAGGCCGCGAACAACAAGGCGTTCTTCGAGGCCGTGCTCAAGTCGGTCGCCCAGAAGCGCGCCGCCCAGCCCAACGCGCAGGCGGTGACCCTCTACTACGACGCCTCCCGGGCACCGAGCTTCCGTTCGCAGATATCGAGCGCGGCCTCGATCTGGAACAGCTCCGAGTCCAACGTCAAGCTCCAAGAGGCGTCGAGCGGTGCCGACTTCTCCTACTACGAGGGCAACGACCCGCAGGGGTCCCACGCCTCCACCAACGGCCACGGAAGCGGCCAGATCTTCCTCGACTACACCCAGAGCCGGCAGTACGACTCGGTCCGCGTCGTCACCCACGAGACTGGACACGTGCTGGGCCTGCAGGACGACTACAGCGGGCCGTGCAGTGAGCTGATGTCGGGCGGCGGCGCCGGCCCGTCCTGCACCAACCGCTACCCGAACGCCACCGAGCGCGCGCGTGTCGACCAGCTGTGGGCCACCGGACTTGCGCAGGCCCCGGGCACGGGGAACCAACCCGCTGGCGGCCCGAGCGCTGCACCGTCGGCACCGACTGTGGCCCCGGGCACGGGGAACCAGCCCGCCGGCGGCCCGAGCGCTGCACCGTCGGTACGGACCGTGACGCCGGGCCACGGTCCGTGGCGGCGGCACCACAGAACGCCCTGGAGTTAATTGCGTTCCCAGGTGGGAAGCGGCTCGCTGTCGAGGATGGCTTCAGCCACATGCTCAAGACGGTCGTCTGAGCACTCTTGCAGGCCGGCCGACAGACGCTGGTGCTCGATGACGGGCTGATCGAGCGCAATCCGTGCCGGGTGAAGGGCGCGGGGACGGTCACCCACACCGAGCGGCCGTTCTCTCTCCTCCTCCGGGCCCTCATGAACACGGCCGTCCCCTGCCGGCGCCGACGAAGACGAGCCCGGTTCGGCCGGCACTCGCGTACTCGGCCAGGTGGTGAGCCAGTTCCGGAACGAGCGAGGCCGGGAAGGCCACGGTGCGGACACCGGCCGCACTCTTGGGTACTTCGACGGGTCCGAACGACCGAGAAAGATCAAGGCCCAGGTCCTCGGGCTCCCACCCGCGGACCTGGGCCTTTCTCGTGTCCTGAGACTGGTGGGCGCGGACGGTTTCGCGGTCAGTCGGAGGGTCAGACCCCTTGGACGGTGCCATCACCATCCTCACAGTCAGCCGTGGATGTCAGAAGCCTTCTGATCCGTAGCTAAGAATGGATCGGTCATCCAGAGTCATTGAGCCTTTTTCAACCTGCTGCAAGGCGCACCGTGGTCGCCGCGAGCGCGGTGCTCGACTGTTCATGCGCCTTCGGTGTCCAGCCGCTCCGCGGTCTGGAGCAGGTACTTGGGCAGTTTTGAACTGGCGGCCAACACCTCGATGCCGATGAGGCGGCCCTGCTCGTCGAAGTCGAGGTTGATCATGGCGTCAACGTCCACTGGATCGCAGGGATACATGTGCGCGGACTTCACGTGGGTCTGCGGTTCGGTGAGGTAGACGTACGCTGCGTCCACAGTCTTGTCGTAGGTGACTCTGACGTCTGGCACGCTGAGCGGGCTCCTTTGCTGTCGTTGATGGCGGCGCTGTCCTTGTCCATGCCTCAGGCCGCACCGCCCTCAGGCTGTCGTGGCGAGGTGCAAGGCCAGGACGGCCTTGACGATGTCCGTGATGCGGGCGGTGCTGCAACGGAGTTTGCGCAGGAGCCGCCAACTCTTCAGGGTGGCGTTGGCCTGCTCGCCGACGGCTCGGATCCTTGCGTGGGAGGAGTTCACCGCCCGCTTCCCGGCTGGGAGCTTGCTCCAGCGGCCCCGGTAAGGCACACGGATCGTCCCCCGGGCTCCCTGATATCCCTTGTCTGCCCACGTTCGGATGCCGGCTTGGGTGAGCGCTTCGATGATGCCGTGGGTGCGTGCGGCCTTGATGTCGTGGACGGCACCTGGCAGGGCGGGTGAGGCCCAGAGTAGGCGTTCGAACGCATCGGCGATGACCTGGACGTTCATGCCGTGGCGCTTGTGTTTGCCGGAGTAGTAGGGGCGGTCGGCGGCGATGCGGTCGATGGACAGCAGTGTGCCGTCCAGGATCACGAACGCCTTGCTGGCGGCGACGGTCATGGCCTGCTGGAGGGTGGGGGCGAGGGCGGCCAGGACCTCAACCGCCTCGGCGATGTACCGGTAGACGGTGGCCAGCCCGATCCCGAAGCCGGCCGCGAGTTGGGCGTACGTGTGCCCGCAGCGCAGGTGGGCCAGGGCAAGCAGGGCCTGTCGATCTGCGGTCAGGCGGCGCCAGCGCGTGCCGCGCTCACGGCGCCGGGCCGTCAGCAGGTCGGACAGGTAGCAGAGGGTCGAGCTGGACAGATCGATCCCCGATGGGTAGACAAGCACGTGAAGCTCCGGGCGGACAGGTTGATCTTGGTCGACAACCCATCTACCAGGAGCTTCACCTTTTCCTCAACGCCGCCCTGGGCCAACCGGCATGCTACGCAACCAGGTTGGAAAAGCCTCATTACGGCCGCTTTCGGGCCGCCGTCGACTTCATGGCGGGTGCTGTCGGTTGCTGTCGCTGCTGTACTGCACTGCTGTACGGAGTGGGGCGTGCGCCTCATCGCAACCGGTCGGGCACGCATCGGGCACGCGTTCAGCTGCACGGGTTGACGCAGTCCAGGCCATGATCCTATTGTCCGCCTTGCGCATGGTTGCAGCCGACGGCGATGAAAGCCGACCGGATTCTGATTAATGCCGAAATCTGAGTAAGTGAGGGTAGTCGTGGGGGTGCTGCTCTCGTACCTGGTCCTTTTCCTTATTGAATGCGGCTTGATGGCGCTGCAGATTGTCGGCGCGTTCCTGCTCATGCTGAGTGCCGCTCTGTTTATCCGGCGCTTCGCTATTGGGCGCAAGCGTCGACCCGATGGCCACTTCCCGAAAGCGACGGCAGTGGCACCATATGTGCTTGGCGGCATCGGCATTTGCTTGCTGGTTCCTACTTCGGCAGCGCTCTTCATCGGGAAGAAGTCGGGCATTTTTGAAACCTGGGCGATATAGGCCGAAACCGCTGACGAGATCCAAGCTTCCAGAGCCTCCAGGAAGGCATCCAGCGTCCTGCGAGTTGAGGTCTGACCTGCGGGATACCGACTTCGGCGTCTACTGGCTGTAGCTCCTGCTCCTGGTGGCCTACCTGTCCGGCCTGGTGAACATTACGGCCGCGTCTTGCATGCCTCCGATGATGTTGACGTTCTTTGTGCGACCCAGGAGAGTCACCGCGGCAAGCGTCGGAGGGTAGGTATGAACATGGCCGGCACCTCGACACCTCCGGAGCGCGGAGGCGTCGCGAGAGGCTGTGTGACCGTGGGCCTGATCATGGGGTTGGTGCCGCTTGGCGGGCTGCTACTCCTGTTCAGTTTCGTGGCCACGATGGAGGTTGACTCTCCAGACGCTTTCGCGGGGTGGCGGGACAACCTCAGCGGCCTTGCGCTGTTTCCGCTGGCCCTCAGCGTCACCGCGCTCCTCGGGGCGCTGGCAGCCACGTTGTGGGCGTCCCCGCGCGTGCGGCCATTCGTCGGCCTGGTCTGCGGTCTACTGCTCGTCGCGGCCTGCTATCGGGCGTACACGCTTGCACCGATGCTGAAGTGCTGGGGCCACAATTCCATCGCGCGGCAGGCGGACGGCTCCTATAAGTGCGCCGACCGCTGACCGTGGCCTTCCACTTTGCCCCCAGGGCAGCTCAAAGTCCTGAGCTTGGGAATCAACGGGCCTGTTGCACCCATCGCTTCGAGGAACAGATCGGTCTCGGTCTTCCCGTCCGCGCGCGGCCTCGGCGAGCCGGGTCTCCAGCTCGGTCAGCCACATGGACCGGCTGCTCACGAGGCGTCTACAGCGCGAGTAGTACCGGCGCTGTTGTCGGATCCGGATGTCAAAGACCCCCAGCCATGATCGGCTGGGGGTCTTTGTCCTGGTGGGCGCGGACGGTTTCGAACCGCCGACATCCGCCTTGTAAGGGCGGACGTGGTCGTTGGCGGGCCTGCCCAGGTCACGACGGCTGTAGCTGCAGCCCAGGCGAACAGCACATCTCGACTGCAGCAAGCCGTCGTTGACCGTGGTTGACCGCACGATGTGGCACGGCTGTGGCACGGCTGTGGCACGGGGACCTCTTCGTCCCGAAGCAACTGGGGATGCTCGCTGCCCTTGGGTTGCTGTGCCTGTCACCGGCGCTGATGGTCCGCTGACGTCCACGGTTGTTCGTGGTTGTGCGTCGCGGTTGTCACGCAGTTAGACACTCACCGCTACTACTGTCCGGGTGAGGCCCTAAAGGTTGTCCCGTAAATGATCTTCGACCGGTGTCGACCGCCTCGTGCGAGGCGAAGATCGCCTGATGCCCGATCGTGATCCAAGGGTGTACAACCCCGTGTGGATCCCGACTGTCTGAAAGGCGCCGGAAGATGAGTCGCCGGCGCCTTTCGGTACAGAGATCGGGGATCAGGTGGGGAAGAAGGTCTGGAGAGCTGTCGTGGCCGGTGGCGCGGCAGTGGTGTTCACGGGCGTGGTCGCGGTGCCGGCCGGGGCGGCCGAGGGCGGGGTCTCGTTCACCCGTGTCCAGGTGAATGGCGGCAAGCCCATTGTGATCGGGGTGTCGAACGAGGTCGCGGTGCCCACCTCCTTCCGGATGGCGACCACCCACGAGTGGAAGTATCCGGCGGTGTTCCTGTACCGCGGCAATGCGGATCCGACGGGTGATCGGCTGTGGCACGCCATCGAGACGAGCGACTGCATCAAGGTGAGCACTGGCGTGTGCGACTTCAACGAGACGATGTACTTCGACCCGAGCGTGTGGGATATGCACAACAGCGAGGCCGGAGCCTGGAAGGTCGCGGCCGAGGTGTCCTTCCAGGGCGGCGGCGGTGACACTGACGATGAGGGCCTCACTGTCTACGTCAAGCGCAACTCCCGCCTGACTGTGAATGCCTCGCCCGAGCCGGTAGCCAAGGGCAGGACCATCACCGTGACCGGAAAGGTCACGCGGGCCAACTGGGAGACCAGGAAGTACGCCTCCTACGGAGGCCGCCTGGTGAGCCTGCAGTTCAAGCCCACCGGAGCCACCTCCTACACCACGCTGAAGAAGGTATACGCGAACGGCTCGGGTGATCTCAGGACGACCGTGAAGGCATCCCAGACCGGTACCTGGCGCTGGGCGTACTACGGCAACACCACCACCGGCCCGTCGACTTCGGCCGGCGACAACGTCGTAGTGAAGTGAGTTCCCTGGACTGCCTCTCGATCTACTCGGCACAGCTACAGGACAACCCTTAGGGTCGGCGTCGCGCGGTCGGCGGCGAGGTATCCAGCTCTGAAGTGCAGCTGCATCCCTGGTTCTGTCTGGGGGTGGTCCGGTATCCAATCCGTGGCCCAACCGACGTCCAGGCCTAGTTGATGGCTAAGAGGGGGACCTGTCAGCGCCGACCGCGCACAAGCCCTGAACGGTCTTGAAGACCGTCGTGGCGCGAGTCACCGTGGGTTCAAATCCCACGACCACCGCGCTGGTGAACGGCCCCTGACCAGGTAGATCGGTCAGGGGCCGTTCTCATGCCCGCTGTCCGCCAGCGACTGTGACTCCCCGCTGTATCCCGACCGAACGGGCACGGGAGGGGCACGGACTACTCATTCATCATCCGGATCTTCGAGGCCGAGGTGGTCCGAGGTTTCGAGGAGTGCCGTCTGTCTCTGGGCATCGGGCTCCCGGTCGGCCACCTCTCGGATCACCTGGGCAAGTCTGTGCCGGTCATCGGCGGAGAGCTGGCTGAGCTTGTGTGCGACGTCTTCGAACCACGGCACGCAGACGTCCGGGTCAACGTCATCGTCATCAGTCATGTCGATGGAGACCATGAGGTTCGCCAGAGCATCGGCGAGCGTGATCAGCAATGGGTCCGTCATGGTGTCCTCCAGTCGGTCGAGAGAGCTGCGCCGGACACTACGCGAGGTCGGCGGAACGGCCTTGGGCTGGAGCCGCCTTGGAGCGAGTGATCACGGCCCCGTAAGTTTCCGGCGAGTCGAGGCAAGCTTTGAGATGCGGCCTCATCTTTATCAGGTCGATCACAGGGGACCGTCGACGTCGGTCAACCGGGCCTGCGCCTCGGTCAATCGTCCCCTGAGGGTTGGCGCCAACCGCTGCTGTTCGTGCTTGTTGGTGTCAGCCACTGGTGTCAGTCGCCGCACGCAGTCTTGACACGCGCGGCCATTCTCTCGGGTCTGGAGCACCAGTTTGGAAGACGCCGTTTGCGGATCGCGGCTGACCTGGCAACTCGCTGACCTGGGCCGAAGCCCGATCGGTGCCGCTGTTCCCCGTGAGTCCCCGCTGCGTCCCGTCGGACCGGGCACGCAACGGGCACGGCCGCCGTTGCCAGATCGCCCCTCGATGCGAACTCGGTTCCGGTCGCGGTGGTTGCTGTACTTCGCCGCTGTACGGCAAGTAACTTGGCAGTAGACATCCCCCTGGAAGTGCCATGCCTCGCCGGTCGCCGGCCACCGTAAGAGCAGCATTTCAGCCCCGACGCCGCCCCTGGCCCGCCCGTCGCAGCGCGACGCCAGCGTTCCACGGGTTGCCACTCTCCACCCAGCGCAAGATCCGCGACTTCGAGCGTCGGAACGGTCTCGAACCCGGCGCTGTGACGTACGCGTTTCGAGCGTGGAAGGCGACAGGAAAGCGACGGGGCCCGCGCTGGGGTGATCAGCCGACCTGCTACGAAGCGGCCAGCGGGGCTGAGTCAGGGAGAACGCTCCTCGAAAGGGCCTGTCTGGCCCTCCCCAGCAAGCACCGTCGAAAGCTACGCACTCTCCTGCGCCAACCTGACGCCACCCGATACGCCCAGTCCATCCAAGACCCCTTCGCACCCCTTGAGTGGCCTTGGTGGCTACGTCGGACGCGTGTTTGACCGTTCACCGCTTGAGCTCAGTTCTTCTGGAAGTGAAGGGCCGGGTGCCTGACCTGCGGCCGTGTAATGGATCAACGCTGCGACCTGCGACTTAGCTGTCGGTGGTTGTCAGCGTTGGTCGTCGTTGAGCACCCTCGCACGGCCCAGAGACGGCCCCGAGCGAGAGTGTTAGGACAAGGACGACTGTTGGCCACTTAGCGTGCCCGACGGGTCGGCACAGTCCCTGCGACTCTCCCGGCTACGCTCGCGCGGGAGCGCCCCGCGGCGCGTGGCTGCGGGGCGCCTTGTGGGGTTTAGTCGATCTTCTCCCCGTCGTACATACCGCCCTTGCAGGTGTTGTCCGTCAGATCGGCCGTTCCGCCGCCCTGCTTGCACTGAGAAGGGGTGACGTAGGATGGGGCACCCTGTGCGGTGGCGGTGGCGGCGCCTGTAAGGCCGAGTCCAGCGAGGGCTGCCGTGACGATGACGGCGGCGAGGATTCGTCGAATGCGCATTCGATTCCCCTTTCACGGATTGCCTCGGTTGGGGCACTAGTCAGTTTGATCTTCACCCATGTGGGTGGCACGTCATGTTGCGCCATTCGGGTGATAGCGCTGTCGGGTGCGGGGTCGGTGACGCGACCCGTCGGACAGGCCCTAGGTCGGCGTAGCGACTTTGGCCGGGAGCTGCGGCTCCTCGCTGCCTTTTCGGCGCTCCGCTTCGGTGAGCTGGCCGCTCTCCAGCGCCGGGACATCGACCTGGAGGCCCGTACCGTGTCCGTCCGTCGCTCCTATGCCGAGACGCGGACAGACGGCATGACGGTCAAGGCGCCCAAGAGCGCAGCTGGCGTCCGCACGGTGGCGTTCCCGGCCTCGCTCGTGCCCGAGCTGGCGCACCACCTGGCGGAGCACGCGGAGGCCGGCAGAACCGGGCTCGTCTTCGTCGGGGCCCGCGGCGGTGTTCTTCGCCGGAACAACTTTCGCCGGATCTGGCTCCGGGCTCTCGATGCGACCGGCCTCGGCGACGTGCACTTCCACGATCTCCGGCACACCGGGAACACCCTCGCCGCGACCGGTGGCGCGACAACCCGCGAGCTGATGCACAGGATGGGCCACTCGTCCGTGCGGGCCGCGCTGATCTACCAGCACCTCGTCAACGGCCGCGACCATCAGATCGCCGACTACGTCGACGGACAGATCAAGAAAGTGAAGCGGCCCCCGCGCGACTCATCTGGCACGTAAGTGGCACGACGGCTCCGAGCGGCCAAGAAAGACCAAGGCCCAGGTCTCCGGGCACCTACCCGCTGACCTGGGCCTCTCTCGTGTCCTGAGACTGGTGGGCGCGGACGGTTTCGAACCGCCGACATCCGCCTTGTAAGGGCGGCGCTCTACCGCTGAGCTACGCGCCCAGGACGAGTCGACAGCCTACATTGCCCGAGGGGATGCCCTGCAAACCCGTATCCGGCGAGTGGGGGCGGACGGGGCGGGGCGGAGCGGGGGGTTATCCCCACCTTCGATCCGGGAGCCGCCCGGATCCCCCCGCGGGCCTCGGCTCCGTACGGTCGAAGAGCCTTCGCAGCCAGTCCGTCTCAGGGGGAAACACCATGGCTCGTATCGCTCCTGCCCGCGCGGGCGCCCTCGCCGGCGTCGTCGTGGTCCTCGTCGCGGGCGTCACCGCCTGTGGCGCGTCCGCCGGGGACGACAAGAATCCCGATCACCGGTCCTTCGCGCTGCACGGGCGCACGCTCACCGTCGACTCGGACGACTCCGCGCTCGATCTCGTGGTCTCGGACTCCGCCAAGTCGGACAAGGTCGAGGTCACCCGGTGGTTCCAGGGGCACGTCGTCGTCGGTGGGGATCCCAGGGTGACCTGGGCGATGGAGGACGGCGATCGACTGGTGCTGCGGATGAAGTGTTCGGGAGTGGTGGCCGACTGTTCGGCCAGGCACCGGATCGTGGTGCCGCGCGGCATCGCCGTCACCGTGAAGGACGGGGACGGAAGCGTGCGCGCGCAGGGCTTCAAGGAGGCGCTGAGCGTACGTACGTCGGACGGTTCTGTCCGGGTGACGGACTCCTCGGGGCCGCTGGACCTGCGCAGCAGCGACGGGTCCATCCACGCGCTCGGCGTCGACTCGCGCCAGGTGCGCACCCGTACGCAGGACGGTTCGGTACGGCTCGAACTCGGCGCCGTACCCGACGTGGTGGACTCCCGCTCGCAGGACGGTTCCGTCACGATCGCGCTGCCGCGGGCCGGCTACCGCGTGACGACGGGGAGCGGTGACGGGTCAGTGAATGTGTCCGTACCCCGCGACCCGGCCAGCTCCCATGTGGTGTCCGCCCACACGAATGACGGGAAGATCACGGTACGAACCGCGAACTAACCGGCCCGTGTGTTCGTCCTTAACCGGTGGGAGAATGACAGCCGGGCAAGGCGGATGACAGCACGGGAGAGGGATGTGACGGCGACACCTTCGCAGCCGTACTCGCCGTTTGTGCCATGCGCACAGCAAGCGCCCCGTCGCCCCTCGACTCGGCGGTACCGGGCTCGCCGCGCCCTCGGAATCTCGCGCGCCACCCGTGACGCACTGACCCTCATGACCGTGCCGCTGCTCGCCGCGCTCGTGCTGCCCGCCGCCTTCGCCGGTGGCGGCACCCGGCGGTGGTTCGGCGGTCGCTCCGAGAGTCAGCGGGCCGAGGCGCAGGCCGCCAAGGACGCCGCCGCGGCCGCCTTCTACGAGCTCGACACCGCGCAGCGCGATCTGCGGATCTCCATCGAGACGATCACGGCCGTCGACGACTCGCCCGCGGCCCGCCGCGCGGTCTCCGACTTCGATGCGCTGGGGCGGCGCATCGACGAGGCCAGTCATCAGTACATCACCGCCGTGGACGCCCACGACCTCGACCGCGACGACCTGGAGGCGTCGGCCGCCGCGCGGGCCCGCACCGAGCTGACCGCCGCCAAGGACGAGCTGGGCCGGGTCAAGGGGGATCTGGACCGGTTCGAGCGGGGGCTCGGGCCGCTGCTCGGCAAGGCGGAGACACAGCTCGCCCGGCTCGCCCCCGCCGTCGAGCGTGCCCGCCAGGCCCTGCTGGCCGCCTCGAACGCGTTGGACGGCGTACGGGGTTCGGGGCTCAAGGCCGATGACCTCGCCGCCCGGCTCGCCGCCCTCGGGCCCGAGCTGACCAAGCTCAACCAGGGGGCCGGACAGCACGGCGTACCGGAGACGCTGGAGCGCGCCGAGCGGGTCGCGCGGGAGGCCGGAGCGGTGCGCGCGGAGGCGGAGCGGCTGCCCGAGCGGGCCGCCGAGATCGACCACCGGCTGGTCTCGCTGCGCACCCGCGCACAGGCGCTGACCACCCGGTCCGGGCAGGTGGAGCCGGTCCTGAGCGAGCTTCGGCGGCGCTTCTCGGCCGCGTGCTGGCAGGACCTGCAGCACGTGCCGGAGCAGGCCGCGGAGAGCGTACGGCAGGCCGAGCTCAAGCTGAAGGAGGCGCAGGCCGCGCGCGACACGCAGCGCTGGCCGGACGCGACCTCGCTGCTGTCCACCGTGCGGGCGTTGCTGAACAACACCGACGAGGCCGTCTCGGCCGCCGGCGACCGGCTGCGCCGGCTGAACGCGGTGGCGAAGGACCCGAAGCAGGAGATCGACCGCACCCGGTTCGCCATCCGTGACGCCCAGCGCCTGGCCATGGCGGGCCGCAGCACCCCCGACCCGCGACACGCCCGCCCGCTCGACGACTCCGTCGCCCGTCTCGACCGTGCCGTCGGCACGCTGGACGGGCGCCACCCCGACTACTGGCACTTCCTGACCGAGACCGAGGCGGTACGGCAGACGGTGGCGCGGGTGGTCTCGCAGATCCGTGAGGAGCGGGGCGGCGGAGCCTGAGGTCTCCGCTCCGGTCCTGGGTTCCCGAAGTCTCCCGGGCTCCCGTGTCTGGCGCCCGAAGCCTCCCGCACCCCCGTGTCGGCCACCCGAAGCCTCCCGCACCCCGGTGTCGGCGGACCGGGTCCCCCGGGCGGACGCCGAGAGAACGCACGGCCCCCGCCGACCGGAAAGAACCCAAGGCCCACGCGCTGGCCCTCCAGCGGGCCAGGGAGCGCGAGCTTCCTGGGCAAGCCTCGTCGGCGGCGCGGGGCGCCCGCTAATCTGGGCCTCATGCCTCGCTACGAATACCGCTGCCGGACCTGCGGCGACACCTTCGAACTGAGCCGTCCGATGGCGGAGTCCTCCGCTCCCGCGGACTGCCCTGCCGGCCACGACGACACGGTGAAGCTGCTGTCGACCGTCTCGGTGGGCGGATCGTCGTCCGCCGCGCCCGCACCTGCGCCCCGCGCGGGTGGCGGCGGTGGCTGCTGCGGCGGGGGCTGCTGCGGCTGATCCCCGGATCGCGGGGCACTCCGCCCCGCTATCGCCGCCGCGCCAACGTCATCCCGTCCGCCACCGCCAGCATCACGCTGTCCACGCGGTCGTCCGCCTTCACGTGCTCGTTGAACTCCTTGATCGCCGCGGCGAGGCCGGTCGCCTCGGGGTCGGTGACGCCGCCGTGCAGGAAGACGTTGTCGACGGCGAGCAGTCCGCCGGGGCGCATCCGGGGCACCAACTCGTCCCAGTACGCGATGTAGTTGTCCTTGTCCGCGTCGATGAACGCCATGTCGATGTGCGGCTCGTCCGGCAGCCCGCGCAGCGTCTGAAGCGCGGGCGCGATCCGCAGCTCGATCCGGTCGGCGACGCCCGCCTTCGCCCAGGCCTCCCGCGCGTACTCCGTCCACTCCTCGGAGATGTCGCAGGTCAGCAGCGTCCCGTCGGGCGGCAGCGCCTGAGCCATGGACAGCGCCGACAGCCCCGTGAACGTACCGACCTCGACGATCCGGCGCGCCCCCGTCAGCCGCACGAGGAACGCGAGCAGCGCCCCCTGTTCCTCGGCGACCTGCTTGCCCGCCACCAGCGGGAGTTGGACGTGGGTGACCTCGACCAGCATGCGCTGCACGGGGTCCAGCGGCGGGTTGTGACCGAGCATGTACGCGTAGAGCTCGTCCGTCAGTCGAGTGCTGTTGCCCTTGGCCACGTGGCTCTCCTCACGTCGGGCCCCCCGCCCACGGTAACGCCCGGCCTCAGATCGACGCCTGTCCGTCGCAGGCCTTCACGAACTCCCGCAGGATCCGCTCCCCCGCGGCGACCCCCCGCTCCGGAAGAGCCGTGATCGCGGGCGCCGTCCAGTCCGCCTCGGCCAGTTCGCCGTGGCCGGGGCGCCAGCCACGGTCGGCGGCCTGCAGCAGGTCGGCGTCGAGGAGGGAGTCACCGGCGGCGAGGGTCAGGGTCGCGCCGGTGCGGCGGGCGAGCTCGCGCATGGCCGCGCTCTTGGTGAGCGGCTTGGGTACGGCGTAGATCTTGCGGCCCTGCAGCGACACCGTCCAGCCGCGGTTCTCGGCCCACACGGCCAGTTCCTTCACCCATTCCTCGGGGAGCAGCTCGCGCTCCACCACGAGATAGACGAACAGGTCCTCGGCCACCCGGTGCTTGCGGACCCAGGAGGGATCGGCGGTGGCCGCCAGGTGCTCCCGCACCTCGTCCAGCGGCGCGCACTCGGTGGCGAGCCGCGCCATCACGCTCCCGTGCCAGTCGGGATCGGAGACGCCGTCGACGAGCAGGTGCCCGCCGTTGGCACAGATCGCGTACTTCGGGGCGGGGCCCGGCAGGTTGATGCGCTGGTACTGCTTGCGGGTACGGGTCGTGGTGGGCACGAAGACGGCCGTGTCACCGAGTTCGGTGAGCAGGGTGGCCGCCGTCTCGGTCATGTACGACAGCGGCTTGCTCTCGTGCACCTCGACGCAGAGCAGCCGGGGTGCGCGGGCGTCCGGCATGGTGAGCGCGAGAGCGGCCGACGAGTAGATCAGCGTACGGTCGAGGTCGCTGGCGACGAGCGTCTTGGGCGCGGACATCAGACGGTCACCGCCTTGCCGTCGGCGCCGGTCGCGCCACGCGTGTACTTCGGGTGGATCAACCCCACGCAGGTGTACGGGAGTTCGGCGACCTCCTCGACAGGTACTTCACGCTGCTCGGCGAGCAGGCGTACGTGGTCGAGGTCGGCGCCCGCTCCGGCGCGCGCGAGGATCTTCCACGGGACGCGGCGCAGCAGCACCCGGGTGGTCTCGCCGACGCCCGGCTTGACGAGGTTCACGTCGTGGATCTCGTACTCCTCGCTGATCCGCTCGACCGCCGTCCAGCCCTCCCAGGTGGGGGTGCGGTCGGCGGCGAGGAGCTCCTTGGCCTGGGCGCAGGCCGCGTCGGTGACCTCGGCGAAGTGCGCGGCGACGGCGTCGAGGAAGTCGACGGAGACGTCGGAGCCGGCGAGTTCGCGGTAGAACTTCGCGCCGTGGAAGTCGTGCTCGCCGACCAGGTCGGCACGCAGGACCGTACGCGAAATCAGCCCGGAGACAGTCGAGTTGAGGCACGCGGAGGGGATGAGGAAGTCCTCGCGGGTGCCGTACGTCCGCACGCACGAGCCCGGGTCGGCGAGCACCGCGATCTCCGGGTCGAAGCCGGTGATGCCGTCGGACGCCTCGAACTCCCTTATCGCGTCGGCCAGTTCGCGGGTGATCGCACCCTTGCCGGTCCAGCCGTCGACGAAGACGACGTCGGCCGGGTCGTGGTGGGCGGCGAGCCAGCGCAGCGCGTTGGCGTCGATGCCGCGGCCGCGGACGATGGAGACGGCGTAGTGCGGCAGGTCGAGGTCGTGGCGGTGCTTGGCCCAGCGGCGCATCAGGACACCGACGGGCGTGCCCGCGCGGGCCAGTGACACCAGGACCGGTCGCGGTGACCTTTCGGCCAGCACCAGCTCGGTGACGGCGCCGACGGCCTGGGCGATGCGGGCGGCCGAGGTGTCGAGGGCCGCGTGGAACAGCTCCTGGTACTGAGCGGTCGGCTGGTACTCGACCGGCAGCGACTCCGCGTAGTGGGCGCCGCCGCTCTGGATCGCCTCCTCGCGCTCCTCGGTCGGCGCCTCCAGGCCCACGTCCGAGAGGTCCTGGAGCAGCCAGCCGACTTCGTCGGCCGCGTACGAGGAGAAGGCGGGGCCGCGAAGGGGCTCGGGCAGCATGGAGGGCCTTTCGGTCAACGGCCGTGCGGGGACGTACGACGGGACGACGGCGAGCAGGACGCTCGGGGTGTGCCCCGCCAGCTGGGCCAACAGGCCGTCGGGGGCGTGCAGTTCAGGGGTGTCGGCCACCGAGTCGACGACGGCGACGACGGCGTCGAAGCCGGCGCCCGCGACGTTGTAGGCGTAGCGCTCGCCGGGGCCGTCGTCGGGGTTGTCGTGGGCGGGGAAGACGAGGCGGGTGCGGATCGCGTAGCCGGGGTCGTCGAGGGCGAGAACGGGCGAGCGGGTGGTCGTGGAGTAGCGCACCTCGGCGGTCACCACCTGCTCCAGCTCCCGGGCCAGCCTGAGCGGCGCGTACATCAGCTCCTCGAAGCCGAGCACGAGCACGCGCCGCGCGCCGTCCGGCAGCGCGTCGGCGATCCGGGCGGCCATCGCGGGCAGGGCGCCCTCCAGCCGTATTCGATGGCCGGGTGTGAACCCGTGCCGCCCGCCGTCGGGGACGCCGCGGGGCCAGCCGAGCTGGACACGGGTGGCCTTGTCCGCGCTCCCCCGAACGGGGGCTTCGGGCGCCGCCGTCTCATGCGCGGCGACCAGGGCCTGGCCCTTCTCCAGGACGCCCTCCGGGAGCTTCACGGTCCCCGACGCCGCGGACACCAGGTCCACCCGCGCGCCGATCTCCCGAGCGAACTCATCCAGGCGCCCCAGGTCGGCGGCCGACCGCATGTCGACCAGCGCCACGACGACGTAGCGCTCGCGCGGATAGCGCTCGTGCAGGTCACGGATCGTGTTGAGGACGGTGTTGCCGGTGGAGAACTCGTCGTCGACGAGGATCAGCGGGCCGGAGCCCGCCAGCAGACCGGACTCCTCGGGCAGGAGCAGGTGCGAGGTGGCGTGCGAGTGGGACTCCTCGAAGCCGCCCGCCCGGGCGACGCCCTCGACCGGGCGGCGGGTGGAGTGCAGGTAGGGCGCGAGGCCGACACCGTCCGCGACCGAGTGGCCGAGGCCGGTGGCCGTCTCGGCGTACCCGAGGACCACGGCCGCGCCGGCGTCCTCGGCGCCCAGCAGGTCTCGCACCCGCCGGCCGAGCGCAAACCCGTATCCGTACACCACGGCCGGCGACTGCGGTACGTGTTTGCCGAGGACGTTCGACACGAGCAGATGCGCGCGCCTGGGGTTGCGGCGCAGCGCGAGACCCAGCAGGTCGCTCAGCTTCTCGTCACCTACGAGTTCGACGCCGAGCCGCTGGGCGACCCACGTCCCGGTCCACACCGCGTCGTTCGCCGAGGCGTTCACTGCGTCGTTCACTGCGTCGTTCATCAGTTCCTTGTTGATCGGATTCCGCATCGCCGGTTCGCGCCGGCTCACGCCGGGAGCCCGGCGGCGAGCAGGTCCACGAAGCCGATGTCCTCGTGGGCGACGCCGAAGACCTCGGCACGCTGGAGGGTGCGCTCGGCCCAGGCGCGATGCGGCTTCACCTCATTCATTTTGTTCGTGTACGCCGACCGCAGCACGCCCCCGCCGCCGCGCTCGGGCTTCAGGATGTCCTGCGCGTCGCTGTACTCCTCGTGACTGACGACGGACAGCGCATGCACGGGCAGGACGTGCGAGGGGTGGATGCAGGTCTTCCCGAGCAGGCCGTTGGCCTGGTCGAGGGTGATCTCACGGAGCAGGCCGTCCATGGCGTGCTCGATCAGCGCCTCACGCAGCTCCTCCGCCTGCCCCTCCAGGAAGGGGCTGCGGCGCAGCTGCGGCTTGAACATGCGCTCCTGGACCCGGAAGTACTCCCACACCGGCCCGGTCACCGTGAAGCCGGTGCCGTCGGCCCGCCCCAGCATGTTCACCACGTCGGCGATCACGGAGGCGACGACCTGGACGTCGTACGCCGTCATGTCGGGGGCCCTGCGCAGCGCATACGAGGAGCAGAAGTCCGTCACGCCGAGGCGCAGCGCGAGCACCCGGTCGCGGTACTTGTCGACGGCGCGGGAGATGCCCTCAAGGGTGTCGACGCGCGACTCCCGGTACAGCAGCTCGGGCGATTCCAGCACCGGCATGGCGAACAGGCGCCGCCCGCTCGCCACCTCGGCACCGGTGAGCGCCTCGAGGAACGGCATGCCGCGCTCCTCGGTGAACTTCGGCATCACGAATCCGGACAGCAGCCGGACGGCGGGACCGAGGCGCTCGACGAGGTCGGGGATCTGCTCGGGGAAGCGGACCCGGATGAACAGCAGCGGGACCTCACCGGTGTCCTGGCGTGCCGCGAGTTCGGTGAACTGCCGGACCAGGTTCTCCTCGGCGTCCACGACCTCCGAGTCGTCGATCGAGTCCTCCAGGCACAGCACCATCGAGACCACACCGCGCCCGGCCTGCTTGATGATGTCGTCGGCCAGCTGCGGCCGGTTCGCCGGGCTGTACAGCGTGGCCCCGAGGGCCGCCGCGAGCACCCGGGCCGGCGAGTCGGCGGTGAAGTCGCCGGGTTCCCGGAAGAAGAGGCGCTGCCGCTCTTCAGGGGCGATGTGACCAAAATGACGCATGAAACTCCCCCGTGGCGGCTAGTTGGCCGACGTGATGTGGCCGGTAATAGTACGTATGGATCTATGTCACAGGTTCCCATCGGGCATGAAGTTCAGGTAACTCGGCCGTGTCCAACACTCGCCGGTTCCGGGGAGACCCCACGTTGTCGTGACCAGGACCGAGAGGGCAGGATGACCGCATGACGCACGCGATGCTGAAGGGGTCGAACGTCCCGCTGGACGCCACAGCGGTGCGCGCGGTGCTGCGCTGGACGCCCGGGCAGGGTGTCCCCGATGTCGATGCCTCGGCGCTGCTCCTCGGCCCCGACGGTCGTGTGCGATCCGACGAGGACTTCGTCTTCTACAACCAGCCCCGCCACCCCTCCGGCAAGGTCTGGCGACTCGGCAAGAAACGCGTCACCGAGGGCCTGACCGACACGATCCAGACGGATTTGGCCGGTGTCGAGTCCGGTGTCGGACAGATTCTCCTCGTCGCATCGGCGGACGACGTCACCTTCGACCGCGTACGAGCCCTGCGCATCCTGCTGTACGACGCCGCGGTCGCGGACGGCGAACCGCTGGCGTACTTCGACATCAAGCCGGAGACCGGCGCGGAGACCGCGCTGATCTGCGGGGAGCTGTACCGGCGCGGTGAGGGCTGGAAGTTCCGGGCGCTCGGGGAGGGCTACTCCGACGGTCTGGTGGGGCTCGCGACCGACTTCGGGATCTCCGTCGACGAGACGGAGGCCGCCGCCGCGCCCGTGTCCGGATCCACCCCCGAGGCCGCCGCGTGGGCCGCGCCCGTCGGCGCCCCCGAGACGTCGGTGCCGCTGCCGCCCGAGCAGCCCGCGCCGGTGCCGCAGCAGCCCGCGTACGGGTATCCGCAGCCGCAGACGGCTCCCGCGGGGCCGGCTGGAGCTCAGCCGGCGTACGGCTATCCCCAGCCCACCAGTCAGCCGGCCTACGGCTACCCGGGGCCCCAGACCGCTCCGGCCGCCCAACCCGCGTACGGCTTCCCGCAAGCTGTGGGCGCCGGCCCCGACCCGGACTTCCGGCTGCCACCGCAGGGGCCGCAGTTCATCGGACGTTAGACGGCGCCATCCGGTGCGCTGTGGGGCCGGGGCGCCTGCTGGCACCCACCGGGTGCCGCTCTCCTCGGGACGCGTGCCGCCCCTGGCGGCACGCATGCCCGCAGCCGTGGCTCAACGCTCCGCCTTTGACTTGTAGCCACGGCCCCACTGCAGCCCCCACCCGTAGAGGCGGTCGAGTTCGGCCTGGAAGCCGTAGACGAACTTCACCTCGCGGCGCACGGTCAGCTCGCCCTTGTTGTTCTGGATCATCACGACCGCGCAGGACCGGGCCTGCGGATGGCGCTCCTCCAGGCCGATCTCGATGCGGGGGCCGTTGCTCGGGTAGAGCGTGATGATGGCGTGCGTGCGGTCGAAGGCGGGGGTTTGGTCGTAGATGTAGACGAAGACCAGCAGCCGTTTGATGTCGTCGCGGTGGTCGAGGTTGACGAAGGCCGTCTCGCCGGAGCCCGAGCCGAAGCGGTCGTCGCCGCTGAGCTTCACATACGGCGGGACGTTGAGTTCGCCGTAAAAGCTGCCGAGTGGCTGGACCACGCCCTTCGTGCCGTCCGTCAGCTCGTACATGACACCCAGGTCGAGGTCGACGTTGACCATGCTCTGGGTGTGCGCCTGGACCACTTCCGGCTTGAAGGTGCGGAAGGGGTGGCGCAGCAGGCTGCCGCGCTCCGGGCCGCCGATGTCGGAGGTGCGCATCCGCCAGGAGAGGTTGATGCGCAGATTGCCGGTGGCCGCGCCCTGTTTGGTGAGCGAGACCGTGTGGTTCCGCTTGGTCAGCTCTATGGAGTTGGTGGCCGCGCTGCCGGAGTCGAAGTCCGTCGAGCGTCCGCGCCACAGGTCCTGCCAGATGCCCATTCCGCCCCCACGTTCCCTAGATGTGCGGCGGGGCGGCCGCGAGGACTGTTCCTCGACGGCCGCCCCGCTCAGAGCGTTCCTCCGCGGGGCCCGGTTCACACGCCGGCGAACCGAGCCTCAGGAGAGGGGGCTGTCACACCCCGGATGAGACCTCGGCCTTCTCGTCCGAGGCCTCACCTTTTCCCTCGGCCGCCGCGAGCGCCCTGTTGCGGCGCACGGACGACCAGAAGGACCAGGCGATCAGGAGGACGCCGACGAGGCCGGTGATGACCTCGTGGATCTCGTACTGGATGGTGACCATGAGGATCACGGCGAGCGCGCCGATCGCGTAGTGCGCGCCATGCTCCAGGTAGACGTAGTCGTCCAGGGTGCCCTGGCGAACCAGGTAGACCGTGAGCGACCGGACGTACATGGCGCCGATGCCGAGGCCGAGCGCCATCAGCACGATGTCGTTGGTGATCGCGAAGGCACCGATCACGCCGTCGAAGGAGAAGGACGCGTCCAGCACTTCCAGGTAGAGGAACATGAAGAACGCGGCCTGGCCGGCGAGGACGATGGCCGGCTTCTTCTTGCCGGTCCGCTCGGCCTCCTCCTCTTCCTCGTGCTCCCGCTCCTCCTCTTCCTCGAGCTTGTCCTCGAAGTAGCCGGAGAGTCCGCCGACGATCATGTACGTGATCAGGCCCGCGATGCCGGAGATCAGCACCGTCTGCGCCTTGTCGACGTGCGCGCCGCCGTGCTGGTGGGCATGGGTCGCGAAGGTGAACGCGGTGATGAGCAGGACGACCAGCGCGATGCAGACCGACAGCATGTCGACCTTGCCGAGCTTGGCCAGCGGCCGCTCGATCCAGCGCAGCCACTGGACGTCACGGTCCTCGAAGATGAAGTCGAGGAAGATCATCAGCAGGAACATGCCACCGAAGGCCGCGATCGCCGGGTGGGCGTCGGTCACGAGCTCCTGGTAGTGGTCCTTGTTGTTCAGCGCGAGGTCGACGGCCTCGATCGGGCCGATCTTGGCGCTGATGGCGACGATCACGACGGGGAAGACCAGTCGCATACCGAAGACGGCGATCAGCACACCGACCGTGAGGAAGATCTTCTGCCAGAAGGCATTCATCTTCTTCAGGATTCCGGCGTTGACCACCGCGTTGTCGAAGGACAGCGAGATCTCCAGGACGGCCAGGATCGCCACGATGCCGAAGGCGGTCCACCCCCCGTAGAACGCCGCTGCGACCAGACCGAGCGCGGTAATCGCGAACGACCAGCCGAAGGTTTTCAGAAGCACTGGCTACCCAATCATCGTGTGTGTACGGGTCTCCCCCGCGCCGTACTCGGCTTTACCTAACGTTGACCACGAAGTGTAGAGGGCTGCCCCTTCGACCGGCGTGGGTGGGCTCTAGGAAACATTGACCCCGAAGTCGAGGGCGATGCCCCGCAGGCCTGACGCGTACCCCTGGCCGACCGCGCGGAACTTCCACTCGTTGTTGTAGCGGTAGACCTCGCCGAAGATCATCGCCGTTTCCGTGGAGGCGTCCTCGGAGAGGTCGTAGCGGGCCAGCTCCTGGCCGTCGGCCTGATTGACGACGCGGATGAACGCGTTGCTGACCTGGCCGAAGGTCTGGCCGCGGTTGTCGGCGTCATGGATGGAGACCGGGAAGACGATCTTGTCCACGTTGGCCGGCACCTTGGAGAGGTCGATCAGGATCGACTCGTCGTCGCCCTCGCCCTCACCCGTGAGGTTGTCACCGGTGTGCTCCACCGAGCCGTCCGGGCTCTTGAGCTGGTTGTAGAAGATGAACCACTCGTCCCCGAGCACCCGGCCCCCGTTGCACAGCAGCGCGCTGGCGTCGAGGTCGAAGTCGGCTCCGGTGGTGGAGCGCGCGTCCCAGCCGAGCCCGATCATCACCTGCGTGAGGTTCGGTGCGGCCTTCGAGAGGGAGACATTGCCCCCCTTGGCGAGCGTGACGCCCATGATGCTGGTCCTCCCCGAGGTCGATCTTTCAGTTGTACGCAGGCCGGGCGCCGCACCCGAGGGTGCGGCGCCGGACCGATGAGCCGGGGCCCTACGGCTCAGACGTTCACGCCGAAGTCCTGCGCGATGCCGCGCAGGCCCGAGGCGTAGCCCTGGCCGATGGCGCGGAACTTCCACTCGGCGCCGTTGCGGTAGAGCTCGCCGAAGACCATCGCGGTCTCCGTCGAGGCGTCCTCGGAGAGGTCGTAGCGCGCGATCTCCGCCTCGCCGGCCTGGTTCACCACGCGGATGAACGCGTTGCGGACCTGGCCGAAGGACTGCTGGCGGTTCTCGGCGTCGTAGATGGAGACCGGGAACACGATCTTCTGGACGTCGGCGGGAACGGCGGCGAGGTTGACCTTGATCTGCTCGTCGTCGCCCTCGCCCTCACCGGTGATGTTGTCGCCGGTGTGCTCCACCGAGCCGTCCGGGCTCTTCAGGTTGTTGAAGAACACGAAGTTCTGGTCGGTGCTGACCTTGCCGTCCGCGTTCGTGAGGATGGCACTGGCATCGAGGTCGAAGTCCACGCCGGTGGTGGTCCGGGCGTCCCATCCCAGACCGACGATGACCGCGGTCAGTCCCGGGGCCTCCTTCGACAGCGATACGTTGCCGCCCTTGCTGAGGCTGACTCCCACGAGTCCTCCCAATGGTGTCCGGGGGCGGGAAGCCCCGTAGTGCGTTGGTATCGGATCAACGTGTCGATCCTAGTGACGGGTTCCCGCACCCCGCAGGGCTTGGAACCGAACAATCACAGGGTGTCGAGCGCCTTGACGTACTCATTCAGGTCACGCGCGTCCGGCAGGCCGTTCACGACGGTCCAGCGGACCACGCCCTCCTTGTCGATGATGAACGTGCCGCGCACCGCGCAGCCCTTGTCCTCGTCGAAGACGCCGTACGCGCGCGAAATGTTGCCGTGCGGCCAGAAGTCGGACAGCAGCGGGTACTCCAGGTCCTCCTGCTCGGCGAAGACGCGCAGCGTGTGGATGGAGTCGTTGGAGACGGCCAGCAGCTGGGTGTCCCGGTCCGTGAACTGCGGCAGGTTGTCGCGCAGGGAGCACAGCTCGCCCGTGCACACACCGGTGAAAGCGAAGGGGTAGAAGAGCAGCACCACGTTCTTCTCACCACGGAAGTCGGACAGCTTCACGGTGGCGCCGTGGTTGTCCTTGAGCTCGAAGTCCGGGGCCTTGGTGCCGACCTCGATCGCCATAGTCACACGCTTCCCTTCCAGGGGGCTGTTCGGGTGAGACCAGCCTACGCAGCGATCACCACGCTTCCCACGGGAGGCAGACACAGAAACGCCGGGCGGGCTGAGAGAACTCAGCCCGCCCGGCGTTCGAGGACGAGGCCCTTCAGGCCGACTGCCCGGGGGGTCGGGGGCGGGAGCCCCCGACATTCCCCGGACCGACCCAGCGGAGCGTCAGCGCTTCGACTTCGGCGTGGCCAGGCGCGTGCCCGACCATTCCTTGCCCACCGAGATGCTCTTCGTCTGGGAGAGGCCGGCGGTCTGTGCGGCATCGTTGATGTCGCTGGGCTCGACGTAGCCGTCCCGGCCGGTCTTCGGGGTCAGCAGCCAGACATTGCCGCCGTCCTCGAGGAGACCGATGGCGTCCACCAGGGAGTCCGTGAGATCGCCGTCCTCGTCCCGGAACCACAGCAGCACGACGTCAGCGACGTCGTCGTAGTCCTCGTCGACCAGTTCCTGGCCGATCAGCGATTCGATGCCTTCACGGAGCTCGTGGTCAACGTCGTCGTCGAAGCCGATCTCCTGGACCACCTGTCCGGGCTCGAACCCCAGCCTGGCGGCCGGGTTGGTCCGCTCCTCCGCGTGGTCCGCGGTCGCGCTCACGGCTTGCCTCCTGATTGTGTTTCGGTAGATGTACAGCAACGCGCGTGCGCGAAGCATTGGCCGTAGTCCACACGGGCGGGACGGATCGCGCAAGTACCCGGCCGTCGAGACCGCCGAAACGGTGACGATCCCGGCGGTGTCGCCGCAACTCCAGGCATGGAATCACGCCGCTTCGTGACGCACACCACACCTTTCTGCCCGATTTGCGAACTTCGGAACCCTTGGAACGTACGAGACCCGAACACTTTGCGGAACGCGTCATGGACTGCAGCGTATCGTTACGTTTTGGTCGGGCCCGTCCCAACGGTCTGCAGAAATGTCTCGGTTACCCCGTAGTAGAGATGACGATTCCGCCCCCTAGGTACACGATGGGGAACGGTGCAGGCATCAAGCAAAGTGGCCCTCTGACAGCGAAGGAACAGCGTGGCTTCCGGATCCGATCGCAACCCGATCATCATTGGCGGCCTTCCCAGCCAGGTCCCGGACTTCGACCCTGAGGAGACTCAGGAGTGGCTCGACTCCCTCGACGCCGCCGTCGACCAGCGCGGCCGTGAGCGGGCCCGCTATCTGATGCTGCGGCTCATCGAGCGGGCCCGCGAGAAGCGCGTGGCCGTGCCGGAGATGCGCAGCACGGACTACGTCAACACGATCGCCACCAAGAACGAGCCTTTCTTCCCCGGCAACGAGGAGATCGAGCGCAAGATCCTCAACGCCACCCGTTGGAACGCGGCCGTGATGGTGTCCAGGGCGCAGCGCCCGGGCATCGGGGTCGGCGGCCACATCGCGACCTTCGCGTCCTCCGCCTCGCTCTACGACGTCGGCTTCAACCACTTCTTCCGGGGCAAGGACGAGGGCGACGGCGGCGACCAGGTCTTCTTCCAGGGGCACGCGTCCCCCGGTATCTACGCCCGCGCGTTCCTTCTCGACCGGCTCTCCGAGCAGCAGCTCGACGCGTTCCGCCAGGAGAAGTCGAAGGCGCCGTACGGCCTTTCCTCGTACCCGCACCCGCGACTGATGCCGGACTTCTGGGAGTTCCCGACCGTCTCGATGGGCCTCGGCCCGCTCGGCGCGATCTTCCAGGCGCGGATGAACCGGTACATGGAGGCGCGCGACATCGCGGACACCTCCAAGTCCCACGTGTGGGCGTTCCTCGGCGACGGCGAGATGGACGAGCCGGAGTCGCTCGGCCAGCTGTCGATCGCGGCGCGCGAGGGCCTGGACAACCTGACCTTCGTGGTCAACTGCAACCTCCAGCGCCTCGACGGCCCGGTACGCGGCAACGGCAAGATCATCCAGGAGCTGGAGTCGCAGTTCCGGGGTGCCGGATGGAACGTCATCAAGCTGGTCTGGGACCGCAGTTGGGACCCGCTGCTGGCCCAGGACCGCGACGGCATCCTCGTCAACAAGCTGAACATCACGCCCGACGGACAGTTCCAGACGTACGCCACCGAGACCGGTGCGTACATCCGCCAGCACTTCTTCGGTGACGACCACCGGCTGCGCGCCATGGTCGAGAACATGACCGACGACCAGATCCTGCACCTGGGCCGCGGCGGTCACGACCACCGGAAGGTCTACGCGGCCTTCGCGGCGGCCAAGGCGCACAAGGGCCAGCCGACCGTGGTGCTCGCCCAGACCGTCAAGGGCTGGACGCTCGGCCCGAACTTCGAGGGCCGCAACGCCACGCACCAGATGAAGAAGCTGACGGTCGCCGACCTCAAGGGCTTCCGCGACCGCCTGCACATCCCGATCACCGACGCGCAGCTCGAAGGCGGCGCCCCGCCGTACTACCACCCGGGTCGGGACTCGGAAGAGATCCAGTACATGCACGACCGCCGCAAGGGGCTCGGCGGGTACGTCCCGACGCGCGTCGTGCGGTCGAAGCCGCTGGCCCTGCCGGACGACAAGACGTACGCGAGCGTGAAGAAGGGCTCGGGTCAGCAGTCCATCGCCACGACCATGGCCTTTGTGCGTCTCCTCAAGGACCTCATGCGGGACAAGGAGATCGGCAGGCGCTTCGTGCTGATCGCGCCCGACGAGTACCGCACCTTCGGCATGGACTCGTTCTTCCCGAGTGCCAAGATCTACAACCCGCTGGGCCAGCAGTACGAGGCCGTGGACCGCGATCTGCTCCTCGCGTACAAGGAGTCGCCGACCGGACAGATGCTGCACGACGGCATCTCCGAGGCGGGCTGCACGGCGTCGCTGATCGCCGCGGGTTCGGCGTACGCCACGCACGGCGAGCCGCTGATCCCCGTCTACGTCTTCTACTCGATGTTCGGTTTCCAGCGCACCGGAGACCAGTTCTGGCAGATGGCCGACCAGCTGGCGCGCGGTTTCGTGCTCGGTGCGACCGCCGGCCGTACGACGCTGACCGGTGAGGGCCTCCAGCACGCGGACGGGCACTCGCAACTGCTCGCCTCGACGAACCCGGGCTGTGTCGCGTACGACCCGGCGTTCGGCTTCGAGATCGCGCACATCGTGCAGGACGGTCTGCGCCGGATGTACGGTCCGGACTCGGAGGACGTCTTCTACTACCTCACCGTCTACAACGAGCCGATCCAGCACCCGGCCGAGCCGGCGGACGTCGACGTGGACGGCATCCTGAAGGGCCTCTACCGCTTCAGCGAGGGCACGTCGGGCTCGATCCCGGCACAGATCATGGCGTCCGGTGTCGCCGTCCCGTGGGCGATCGAGGCGCAGCAGATCCTCGCCGAGGAGTGGAACGTCAGGGCGGACGTCTGGTCGGCGACCTCCTGGAACGAGCTGCGGCGCGAGGCCGTCGAGGTGGAGCGGCACAATCTGCTGCACCCCGAGGAGGAGCAGCGCGTCCCGTACGTGACACAGAAGCTCTCCGCCGTCCAGGGCCCGTTCGTGGCCGTCTCCGACTGGATGCGATCGGTTCCGGACCAGATCGCGCGGTGGGTGCCGGGGACGTACCAGTCCCTCGGCGCGGACGGCTTCGGCTTCGCGGACACGCGCGGCGCGGCCCGGCGCTTCTTCCACATCGACGCGCAGTCGATCGTGGTCGCGGTGCTGACCGAGCTCGCGCGCGAGGGCAAGGTCGACCGGTCGGTGCTCAAGCAGGCGATCGACCGCTACCAGCTGCTCGACGTGGCGGCGGCCGATCCGGGTGCGGCGGGCGGCGACGCGTAGACATACGTACGGCGGGTGAGGGGCGGCGGGGCTTCAGGTCCCGCCGCCCCTCCGTCGTCGGGTCTCCGGGTGCTTCGCTTTCTTTCTACGATGCGGGCATGAAGGATGAATCGGCACAGGTCCGTTGGGAGCTGCACACCCAGCGGCCTCTGCTCGCGCTCGCGGTGGCCTTCGCCCTCGCGTACGCCGTGCCGATCGTGGACAGCGACGCGAGCCGCTCGCTGACGCTCGCGTGCACGGTGGTGGAGTGGACGGTGTGGGGCTCGTTCGCCGCCGACTATCTCGTACGGCTCGCACTGGCCCGGCAGCGGCGGGACTTCGTCCGCAGCCACTGGCTGGACCTGTGCGCGGTGATCCTGCCGATCCTGCAGCCACTGCGGCTGCTGCGCCTGGTCTCCACGCTGATGCTGGTGGGACGGCGGGCACGGATGGCCTCGCAGATCCGGCTGACGACGTACGTCGGGGGCGCGGTGATCGGGCTGCTGATGTTCGGCTCGCTCGCGGTGCTGTCCGTGGAGCGGGACTCGCCGAACGGGAACATCAAGACGCTGGGCGACGCGGTGTGGTGGTCGTTCACGACGATGACGACGGTGGGGTACGGGGATCACGCGCCGACGACCGGTCTGGGCCGGATGCTCGCGGTCGGGCTCATGCTCTCCGGCATCGCCCTCCTCGGTGTCGTCACCGCGAACATCGCCGCGTGGTTCATCTCCCGGTTCGACAAGGACGACGTGGAGGAACGCCGCCAGACCGCCGCGATCGAAGCCCTCACGGAGGAGGTTCGCGCACTGCGCGCGGAGGTCGCCGCGTTGTCCGGCGGGGCGCCCCCAGGAGTACCGCTCCCGGTGCCTGAGGCTGCCGAGGAACACTCGCGCTGACCCTGGGCGCCGGGCATCGTCCCAGCCGTAGGCGCCAGGCGCCGTCCCAGCCGTCGTCGTTGCTGTGGGCATGCGTGCCGCTAGGGCGGCACGGGTGGGCACAGCGGCACCCCGTACAGCGCCGGGCTGCGCGGCCCACCCCCGACCCCAGCCCCGGTGCCGGGGACCTTGGTCGCAACGGCACCCGGCGCTGGTGGCTGTGCCCACCCTCCCCCACTCTCGGCTTCGCTCGAGCGGGGGGACCCCCATCGCCCTGCGGGACGACTGCCCACAGCGGTAACGGCCGGCAGCGGCTGCACGCGGCCACGGCCGCGTGCATGGCCTCGTGGATGGCCGCGGTCAGAGCCAGCCGTTGCCGGCGCCCGTCGAGCCGGCCAGCCAGATGATCGCCAGGAGGGTGTCCAGCGCGCCCAGGATCAGGGCGATTAGGGCCGGCAGCGGGCGGGAGCCCGTCCAGCGGCGGCCCAGGGACAGCCAGCCGCACACGATCGCCAGCGGTCCGAGAACGATGCTCAGCGTGAAGAAACCGGCGATCGCGCAGACGAGACCGATGATGCCCAGGGTCGCGCGATCCGGCCCGGTCCGTGACCTCATACGGCCACGTGAACGGGGGTACCTGCGCGTACCGTGTCCGAAGCCCGCCATCATCAACTCCTGAACTCCCTTGACCTCTCGGTCGGTTCGGGTCGATGCGCCGGGTACCC
The DNA here is from genome assembly GCF_014645835.1 of Streptomyces albiflavescens. Lineage (GTDB taxonomy): Bacteria > Actinomycetota > Actinomycetes > Streptomycetales > Streptomycetaceae > Streptomyces > Streptomyces albiflavescens. The sequence continues at coordinate 925,988 of NZ_BMMM01000002.1, read as the reverse complement.
CCGTTCCTCGCCTTCAGACCTGCACACGCGCTGCCCCCCTCCGGCAGCGCGCCGCAGTTCCGGCCGCCCTCCACGTCGTAGATGCCGTACGGAGGACTTGACCCACTGTGACCTGCGGCGCGCACCGAGCGGGAGGGATCTTGAGCTCAGTCACCCGGATAGGCGAAAAGGCGAACCCTGAACAAGAACGGGCCGTCAGATGTGCCCGGCCCCCGCCCCCGCGGCCTCCGCGTTGTCGCCCCGCTTGGTGAGCATCGCGACGAAGACGGCCACGACAGCGACCCCGGCGGCGACGAGGCACGCCAGACTCATGCCGGAGATGAACGTGTCGTGCGCGACGTCGGTGATCTGCGCGGCGATCGCGGCCGGCGTGTCCTTGGTGACCGGCGCGGCGCCCACCTGGACCGCCTCGGAGGCCTGGTCCAGCTGGGCCGGGGTGAGCGGCGGCAGCTTGGCGTCGGCCCAGTTGCCCGCGAGATCGCCGTCGACCTTGGAGGCCATGACAGCGCCCAGCACCGCCGTACCGAGGCTGCCGCCGATCTGCATGGCGGCCTGCTGGAGGCCGCCCGCGACACCCGAGAGCTCCATGGGCGCGTTGCCCACGATGACTTCGGTGGCGCCGACCATGACGGGCGCGAGGCCGAGGCCGAGCAGGGCGAACCAGAGCGACATGATGCCGCTGCCGGTATCGGTCTTCAGCGTGGACATGCCGAACATGGCGATCGCGGTGAGGGCCATGCCCCCGGCCAGCGGGATGCGCGGGCCGGACTTGGTGATCAGGGCGCCGGCCAGCGGCGAGCCGACGATCATCATGCCGGTCAGCGGCAGCAGGTGCAGGCCCGCGTCGACCGGGCTCATGCCGTGCACGTTCTGCAGATAGAAGGTGACGAAGAACAGGCCGCCCATGAAGGCGATGGCCATCAGGACCATCAGGACCACGCCCGCCGACAGCGCCACGGAGCGGAACAGCGCCAGCGGGATCAGCGGCCCCCGCACCCTCGTCTCCCAGAAGGCGAAGAGCGCGAAGCCCAGCACCGATGCGCCCAGGAAGGTCCAGGTCAGAGCGTCGCCCCAGCCCCAGGTCGGGGCCTTGATGAGCGCCCAGACCAGGCAGAACATGGCGCCGGAGAGCAGCGTGATGCCGAGGATGTCGAAGGAACGGGGCGCGTTCTCGGCGCGGTGGTCGGTCAGGATCAGCACACCGAGGACCAGCGCGATGACGCCTACGGGCACGTTGATGAAGAACACCGACTGCCAGCTGACGTGCTGGACCAGCAGACCGCCGAGGATCGGGCCGCCCGCGGTGGAGGCGCCGATGACCATGCCCCAGATGCCGATCGCCATGTTCAGCTTCTCGGCCGGGAAGGTCGCCCGCAGCAGGCCGAGCGCGGCCGGCATCAGCAGCGCGCCGAACAGCCCCTGGAAGACCCGGAAGGTGACCACGAGGGCGATGCTGTCGGACAGGCCGATGGCACCGGAGGCGGCGGCGAAGCCGACCACGCCGATGAGGAAGGTCTGCCGGTGCCCGAACCGGTCGCCGAGCTTGCCCGCGGTGATCAGCGTGACCGCGAGGGCGAGGAAGTAGCCGTTGGTGATCCACTGGACGTCGGCGAAGCTCGCGCCCAGATCCTTCTGGATGGCGGGGTTGGCGATGGCCACGATGGTGCCGTCCAGGGCCACCATCATGACCCCGACGGCCACGGTGATGAGGGTGAACCACGGATGGCCGCGCAGCCCCTTGGCGGGGGCCTCGTCCGACAGGGCGAGCGGTGTCTTGTCCCCCGAGCCCGTCGTGTCGATGGTGGTCTGACTAGTCATGCTTTCGAGGCTAGTGACAGCCACTGACAGTTGACAAATCAATTCACAAGTCGGTAACTGTCACGTCGCTCACGGATAGGCTGAACTGGGCGAACAGTTCGCAGGAGGGGACACATGGACATCGCGGACACGGCGGGGGCAGGGGCACGCCCGGGGCTGCGCGAACGCAAGAAGCAGCGCACCCGCGACGCCCTGCTGCGGGCCGCCCTCGAACTGTTCGCCACCCAGGGATACGAGCAGACGACCGTCGACGAGATCGCCGAGGCCGTCGACGTCTCCCAGCGCACCTTCTTCCGGTACTTCGCGGGCAAGGAGGACGTCGCCCTCTTCAGCCAGCGGATCGCGGAGTCGCACTTCCTCGCCGCCGTCCGCGAACGCCCGCCCCACGAAGCCCCGTTGGAGGCGCTGCGGATGGCCGTCCTGGAGGGCTGGGACACCATCGGCGAGGCGGTCGACGCCGTCGTCCCGATCGAACTGCACATGCGCACCTTTCAGTTGATCGAGTCGACTCCCGCGCTGCTCGCCGTCCATCTGCGCCGCTCCGCCGAGCTGGAGGAGGAAATCGCACGGGTGATCGCCGAGCGCGAGGGCCTCGACGTGGACGCGGATCCGCGACCGCGCGTCGCGGTGGCCGTGTTCGGCGGAGTGATGCGCGTCACGGGCCGGTTGTGGGGCGCGGGCGAGGACAGCAGCGTCGAGGCGATCCGCGAGCTGACCGCCTCCTACCTCGATCACGTGGGGCCCGCGCTGGCGGAGAAGTGGCGTACGGAGTGATCACCGACGGGAGCGGTGACCACCGGGGGAACACGGAAAAAGTGGCGCACATAATGATCGTTGACGCACACAGAGCGTCACCATTTAACTCAAACTGAACCCGCTTTGACCCAATTACCCCACTAGAAACGTGATACCGCTCACTCGTTTAACGGGAGGCACCTCACTTCTCCTAGGGTGTCCTCTCAGTGACTTCCTTCGACACATCCCCCCAACTCAGCGTTTGGCGCGCATTGCTCGCGCTGGCCGTGGTGTTCGTGATGCTGGCCACCGGTGGCTGGACCGCGCTGAACAGCCATCGGACAGCGACGCCGCTCCAAGCCTCACGCTCGGCGTGGGAGCACGGCAGCCTCGCCGGGCACCGGCTTCCGGACCTGGACTCCACGTCCGGCCGACTGGCCCGCTTCTTCGCCACGCTCGACGCCCACCAGCGCTCCCGGCTCGCCCACCGCTACCCGCTCGCGGTCGGCAACATGAACGGCGCGCCCGTGACACTGCGCTACCAGGCGAACCGCATCGCCCTGGATCAACAGCGCAAGGTCGAGCGCAAGCGCATGCACGACAACCGGCTGTCGACCCTCGGCCAGCACGAGGCGGGCCGACGTATGCACCGCTATGAGGCGCTGCTGCACAAGGGCCGCAAGATCCTCGCCTTCGACCCCATGGGGACGGGGCGGATCGCCGAGGTCTTCGGCAGCCTCGACAAGGCCCAGCGGATCTCGCTCGTGGTGCCCGGTGTCGACACCGACCTGCTGAACTTCCAGCGCACCAACAAGCCGTACTCGGCTCCTGTCGGCATGGCGCGTTCGCTGTACGCGGCGGAGCGCGCGGCGAATCCGAGCACGCGTACGGCCGTGATCGCGTGGGCCGACTACACGACACCCAGCGGGCTCGGTATGGACGCGGCCACCGCCATGCGCGCCGAAGAGGGCGCGGTCCGGCTGAACGCGCTGCTGCGGGCGCTGCCGGGGAGCTCGCCGGTGGCCCTGTACTGCCACAGCTACGGCTCCGTCCTGTGCGGGGTCGCCGCCCATGAGCTGCCCTCCCGGGTCTCCGACATAGCGGTGGCGGGCAGCCCCGGCATGCGCGCCGAGAAGGCATCGGGCCTGCACACCTCGGCCCAGGTCTGGGCGATGCGGGACGCCGACGACTGGATCGCGGACGTACCGAATCTGGAGGTCGGAGGGCTCGGGCACGGCGCCGACCCGGTGTCGAAGGGATTCGGCGCGCGGGTCCTGTCGGCGAAGGACTCGAAGGGGCACACCGGCTATTTCGAGCCGGGTACGGAGAGTCTCCGCAACTTCGCGGAGATCGGCATTGGTGCGTACCGCGCGGTGACGTGCGCGCACGACGATGACGCGTGCCGGACGGGTTTGTCCGGCACCATGTCGGGCTGACGCGCGTAGAGAGCGAAAAACTGCGGTCCGCCCAGGGAGGCGACGGAGGCTTGCGTGCCGCATACGATGGCCCGCATGGGTGACGTACTGGCCGGATTTCATGCCGCCTGGGAGTTCGAGTCCGACTCCGTGCTCATCCGCTTCGAACGGGGGATCCGGACACCGAAGCTGTTCCAGGCGCTCGGCGAACGCCGCATTCCCCTGGAGGCGATCGCGGCGGTGACGCTGACGCCCGGGAAGCGTGGCACGGTCGTTCTGCGTGCCGTGCCACGAGCGGGTGCCGATCCGCTGATGGAGGCGGCCGCGGGGCAGCTCAAGGAGGGGTGCGATCCGTATCGGCTCGTGCTGCCCGCCGAGCGCGAGACCCTCGCCGAGTACTACGCGGACGAGCTGCGCGGACAGCTCACCGAGGACGACAAGCCCGCCGAGCGCTACCTGGTGGGCCCGCCCGAGGCGCCGCTGCAGTTCAAGGCGTACGACGGGAAGGCGTCCTTCGACGGCAAGGCGGTGTCCTTCCGGTGGTTCTGGACGGGTGCCTCCTCCGCGAAGTGGAAGGCCGGCGACCAGAGATTCCCGGTCGCCGACCTGAGCGGGGTCGAGTGGCGCTCTCCCGAGGTTTTCGAGGGCCATCTGCGGCTGCTGCGCCGTCAGTCCGCGCCCGCGCAGCCGGCCCAGGCCGATCAGGATCCGGCGGCCGTCGTCTTCGGGCTCGGCTACGGGCCGGTGCACGAGTCGCTGCCGTTCGCGGCCGCCGTACTCTCCGCGGTGCGCGCCTCCGGCTCCGGCGCGCTGCCTCCGGCCGCCGCGCCGCGCCGCGATCCGGCCGACATCGCCGAACGGATCCGGCATCTCGGGGAGTTGCACGAGGCGGGGCTGGTGACGGACGAGGAGTTCACGTCCAAGAAGGCGGAGCTGTTGGCGGAGTTGTGAGGGCCGCCGGGGGTGCCGCGAGAACGTGGATTCACCCCCTCCGCCCCTACCCGTTCCCGTACCTGGGGGCTGCGCCCCCAGACCCCCGCCAAAAGATTGCGCAGTTCCCCGCGCCCCTGAAAAGGGGCGCGGGGAACTGCGCTACAAGCCCCCAGCGGGTAGGGGCGGAGGGGGCGAAAAGCGCGGTTACTCCCGGCCCGCCGACGCGAAGGACATGTCCGGGTAACGGTCACCCGCGACCTTGGAGGCGATCGGCTCCAGCAGGGCCAGCTCGTCCTCGGTCAGGACGATCCGCGTGGCCGCCGTGTTCTCCTCGACCCGTGTGCGCTTGGTGGTGCCCGGGATCGGTACGACCGTGAAGTCGTGGACGGTCGCCTGTTGTTGGACCCACGCCAGGGCGATCTGGCCCAGCGAGGCACCGTGGGCCTCGGCGACGGATCGGATCGGGTCCAGCAGCGCCGCGTTCGCCGCCGCGTTGTCGCCCGTGAAGCGGGGCTGGGTACGCCGGACGTCGTCCTCCGAGAGGTCCTTGTCGGCGTTGGCGAAGGAACCGGTGAGGAAGCCCCGGCCGAGCGGCGAGTACGGGACGAGCGCCACGCCCAGCTCACGGACGGCGGGCACGACGTGTGCCTCGATGTCCCGGCTGAACAGCGACCACTCCGACTGCACGGCCGCGATCGGGTGCACGGCCTGCGCCGCGCGCAGCTCCCCGGCGGTGACTTCGCTCAGCCCCAGGTGCTTGACCTTGCCCTCGCGCACCAGCTCGGCCATGGTGCCGACGCTCTCCTCGATCGGCACGTTCACATCGCGCCGGTGCATGTAGTAGAGGTCGATCACGTCGACGTCCAGCCGCTTGAGGCTGCCCTCGACGGCCTGGCGGATGTACGCCGGGTCGTTGCGGATGATCCGCTTGGTCCGGTCGCTCGCCGGGGTCGTGAGGCCGTACTTCGTCGCGATCACGACCTCGTCCCGGTGCGCCTTGATGAACGGCGACAGGAACTTCTCGTTCTCGCCGGCGCCGTAACCCTCCGCGGTGTCGTAGAGCGTGACACCCAGCTCCAGCGCCCGCTCCAGGGTGGCCCGGGCCTCCTTCGCGTCCGAGGGGCCGTACGCCCAGCTCATCCCCATGCAGCCGAGGCCCTGAACGCCGACCTCCGGGCCACCGTCGCCGAGCTGCACCTTGGTTGTCCCACTGTCGGTCATGAAGACCTTTCCGACGCCAGGGCCCGCCCGGCGTCCCCATAAAAGTTGATCTTGTGGTCGAGCACCGCGAGCGTGTCCTGGAGCTCGGCGATCCGGGCCTTGACGTCCCGGCGGGTCGCCTCCAGGAGTTCATAGCGCTCGATGTAGGTGTGGTCGCCCTCGCGCACCAGTTCCGCGTACCGCACCATGTCGGCGACCGGCATCCCGGTGAGCCGGAGCTTGCCGACGAAGGCGAGCCAGTCCAGGTCGCGGTTGCTGTAGCGGCGCTGGCCGGTGTGCGAGCGGTCGATGTGCGGCATCAGGCCGATCCGCTCGTACCAGCGCAGGGTGTGCGCCGTCATGCCGGTGGAGGCGACGACCTCGCTGATCGTGTAGTTGTCCTGACCGTCCGGGCGCCGGTGCCGCTCGGGCGGCGCCGCGCAGAGGTCGGTCCTGGTCCCGGCGCCGGTCTCGGTGGCCTCGGTCGTGGTCTCCATCACCGTCATGACCCCCACGCTAAAACCTTGGAGTGCACTCCAAGCAAGCGGAATCCGGGGAAATTCCGGAGACGCCGCGCGGGCTCGGTGGCTACCGTGCAGATCATGAGTCCTGTACGCCGTGCCGTGCCCGAGGACGCCGAGGAAGTGCTGCGGCTGCGTCAGGTGATGATCGATTCGGTCTTCGCCGCGGACGGCTCCGCCGAGTGGCACACGGAGTCCCTGCCGACCATACGCGGCAAGCTCGCCGAACCCGACGGGAACTTCGCGGCCTTCGTCGTCGACCACCCCGACCGGCCGGACGCGCTCGCGGCGCTCGTCGCCGGGTCCCTGGAGTACCGGATCGGGCGTGAGGGCAATCCGCACGGCGCGGTGGGACATGTCTTCAGCGTCGCGACCGATCCGGACGCGCGGCGCCGCGGTTACGCCCGCTCCTGCATGGAGACGCTCCTCGACTGGTTCCGCGAGCGGGGCGCCGCCCAGGTCGACCTCAACGCGTCCGCCGAGGCCGAGCCGCTCTACGCCTCCCTCGGATTCGTGCGCAAGCCGGACCCCTCGATGCGACTGAACCTCTGAGCCGCTTAGGCTCGTACGCATGTCCTTGCACAGCCTGGCGTTGATCGAGAACTGGCCCGTCCCCACGGCCGCGGCGGCCGTCGTCCGCGCGGACGGCACGGTGCTCGGGACCCATGGACCCGTGGCGCACCGCTTCCCGCTCGCCTCGGTGACCAAGCCGCTCGCCGCGTACGCCGCGCTCGTCGCGTACGAGGAGGGGGCGATCGAGTTCGACGAGCCGGCGGGTCCGCCCGGTTCGACGGTCCGTCATCTCCTCGCGCACACCTCGGGGCTCGCCTTCGACGAGCACCGGGTGACGTCCGCGCCCGGGGAGCGGCGGCTGTACTCGAACGCGGGGTTCGAGGTCCTCGGGGACCACATCGCCAAGGCGACGGACATTCCCTTCGCGGAGTATCTGCGCCAGGCGGTGCTGCAGCCGCTGGGCATGGCCTCGACCACGCTCGACGGCTCGCCCGCCAAGGACGGCGTCTCGACGGTCGACGATCTCGCGCGATTCGCCGCCGAGGTGCAGGCGCCGCGGCTCCTCGACCCACGCACGGTCGCCGAGGCGATGACCGTTCACTACCCCGGTACGAAGGGCGTCCTGCCGGGGTACGGGCACCAGAACCCCAACGACTGGGGCCTCGGCTTCGAGATCCGCGACTCCAAGTCGCCCCATTGGACGGGGAGTTCGTCCTCGCCTCGAACGTTCGGGCACTTCGGGCAGTCCGGTACGTTCCTGTGGATCGACCCGGACGCGGGCGCCGCGTGTGTCGCGCTGACCGACCGGGCGTTCGGGCCCTGGGCGGTGGAGGCGTGGCCCCCGTTCACGGATGCGGTACTGACGGAGCTGCGGGGCTGAGGTCGGGGCGGCCCGCGGCGGAGCTGCTGATGGATGCGGTCGCCCCCTCCGCCCGCCCCTGCCCGTCCCGCTCCCCGGGGGCTACGCGCCCGGACCCCGTAGCGGCCTGACCGGACTCGTCCTCGAACGCCGGCCGGGCTCAACAGTCACCGGAAGGCCGCGACATTGCGCTCGGCCCACGCGGCGAAACTGCCCGGCTCCCGGTCCAGGACGCGTTCGACGTCGGGGCTGACCCGCCGTTCGTCCTCGGTCGGCTCGCCCAGGATGGCGAGGGTGCCTTCGACCACGGGCAGCGGCATGAAGCGTGCCATCAGCTCGTGGGCCTCCTCGCGGGTCTGCTCGACGAACCGCACCGGTTCGCCCAGGGCGGTCGCGATCGCGGCCGCCCGCTCGCGCGGGGTGGTCGCCGTGGGACCGGTCAGGGTGTACGTGGCCCCGAGGTGAGCGTCCTGCCGCAGGGCAGCGACGGCGACCGCGGCCACGTCGTCGGGGTCGACGAAGGGCAGGCCGACCTCGCCGAACGGTGCCGCGGCCGTCCGCCGGGTGCGGACCGACTCGGCCCACGCGAAGGCGTTGGTGTCCAACCCGCCCGACCTCAGGACCGTCCAGTCCAGCCCGGACTCCCGTACGGCCGCCTCGAACCTGCCCGGGTGCCGGTACGCCTCCGGGCGGGTCGCCACGCCCTGCGAGGACAGCAGCACCACCTTGCGGATCCCGGCGGTCTTCGCCGCGTCCAGGATGCCGTGCGGGTCCTCGCCCGCCACCAGGAGGAACAGCGCGTCACCGCCTTCGAAAGCGGCCCCCAGGCCGGCCGGCTCGGCCAGGTCGGCGGCCACCGCGCGGACTCCCGGCGGCACATCGGCCCCGGTGATGTGCCGGGCCACCGCCGTCACCGGCAGCCGGGCCTCGGTGAGCATCCGCACCAGCGTCCGCCCGACGTTTCCGGTCGCACCTGTCACCACGTACATGTCGGTCTCCTCGACTCACAGACTTACTTAGTTAGTTGACTGACTCACTGCGTTGGGCAGGACGCTAGCACGGTCCGACCCCCGGCTGTCTATAGTTAGTCGGGTGACTGACTCAAAGGAATCGCGGGGCCCTCGGGCGAAGGCGGCCGGCAAGCGGCGGCAGCTGACGGCGGCCGCCGCCCGGGTCCTGCACGAGCAGGGCGTGGAGCGCACGACCATCGCCGACATCGCCCGCGCCGCCGAGGTCCCGGCGGGCAACGTGTACTACTACTTCAAGACCAAGGACGAGCTGGTCGAAGCCGCTCTCTCCGAGCACGCCTCGCATCTGGAGACCCTCACCGGCCGGCTCGATCAGCTCGCCGACCCGCGCGAACGCCTCAAGGGACTCGTCGACGCGTGGGTCTCGCAGCGTGACACCGCGGCCCGCTACGGCTGCCCCATGGGCACCCTCGCCTCGGAACTCGACAAAAGGGCCGAGGGCGGCCTCGACCTCACGGCCGGCCGGGTCATCCGTCAGCTGCTGGAGTGGGTGGAGGCGCAGTACCGCCAGATCGGCGTGGCCGACCCCGAGGGCCACGCGCTGGCGCTCGTCGGCGCCTATCAGGGCATGTCGCTGCTCTCCAACGCCCTGCGCGACCCGGAGGTCATGGCCCGCGAGGGAGCCCGCCTCACGCGCGAGCTCGACAGCCTGGGGTGCTGAGTCACCTGACGGGACTGGAGAGGTGACGTCGCGTCAGCCCACCGTCATCTCCCACAGCAGCAGCTCCGCCGGTGAGCCCGCCAGCGCCTCCAGGTCCTTCGACTCCGTGATGCGGGCCGCGTCGCCCGGTCCCAGCTCCTCGCCGTCCAGGCGGACTTCGCCGCGGACGCAATGGACGTACACGAAGGGCGCGTCGGGCACCGCCGTCCGCTCCCCCGCCGTCAGGCGGCGTACGTGGAGCATGGCGCCCGCCTCGGGGACCGCGTACGGCGTGGAGTCCGCGATGCCGCGGACGATCTCGTACGACGGGTCGCCGCCCGGCTCCAGCGGGGCCAGCCACATCTGCACGAAGACGAGCGGCTCCGAGCCGTCGTTGCGCTCCACGTGGCGGACGCCGCCCGCCGAGCTGAGGCGCTGGACGTCGCCGGGGCGGACCACGGACTCGTGGCCGGCCGAGTCCCGGTGGGTCAGCTCGCCCTCCACCACCCACGTCACTATCTCGGTGTGGCTGTGCGGGTGCTCGTCGAAGCCCGCGCCGGGGGCGAGCGCCTCCTCGTTGCAGGCGATCACCGCACCGAAGCGGAGGTTGTCCGGGTCGTAGTGCGGGCCGAAGGAAAAGGCGTGGAGCGAGGAGATCCCGGCCGCCGGGTCCCCTCCGCGGTAGCGCTCCTCGGCGCGGCGGACGTCCATCACGTCCACCACCGTAGCCCCGGCCGGGCACCCTCCCCGCGCTTACTTGTGACCCGCCACCGCACACCTCCGTCCTGATAAGGCAGTCTTGTCCCGTGCCCGAACCCGAAACCAGCAACACCGAGCGCCCAGCGCATCACGTCCACGCGCACACCGCGACCCTGAAGCGGCTGGAGAAGTCCTCCGGAAGTCTCGCCGCCCAAGCCATCGCGCGGATGGACGAGACGCTGCCGTGGTACCGGGCCATGCCGCCGGAGAACCGTTCCTGGATCGGTCTCGTCGCCCAGGCCGGTATCGCGGCGTTCACCGAGTGGTTCCGGCACCCCGACGCCCCGCAGGCGATCTCCACCGATGTCTTCGGGACCGCGCCACGCGAGCTGACCAGGGCCATCACCCTGCGCCAGACCGTCGAGATGGTGCGAACCACCATCGAGGTCATGGAGAGCGCGATCGACGAGGTCGCCGCTCCCGGCGACGAGTCCGTGCTGCGCGAGGCCCTGCTCGTGTACGCCCGCGAGATCGCCTTCGCCACCGCCCAGGTGTACGCACAGGCGGCGGAGGCACGGGGTGCCTGGGACGCCCGGCTCGAATCGCTCGTCGTGAACGCGGTGCTCTCCGGCGAGGCCGATGAGGGCGCTGTCTCCCGGGCCGCGGCCCTCGGCTGGAATTCTCCCGAACATGTCTGCGTGGTGCTGGGTACGGCGCCCGACGGTGACAGCGAGCTGACGGTCGAGGCGATCCGGCGCGCCGCCCGGCACGCCAAGCTGCAGGTACTGACGGGTGTGCTCGGCGATCGGCTCGTCGTCATCGCGGGCGGCAACGACAATCCGCTCGCCGTCGCCAAGTCGCTGATCGGGCCGTACGCCGCCGGGCCCGTCGTCGCCGGGCCGATCGTGCCGGATCTGCTCGCCGCGACCCGGTCCGCGCAGGCCGCCGCCGCCGGACTCAAGGCGTGTTTCGCCTGGCAGGACGCCCCGAGGCCGGTTCTGGCGGACGATCTGCTGCCGGAACGCGCGATCGCCGGAGACCCGTCCGCCCGCGAGCAGTTGGTGGAGGAGATCTACAGACCGCTGGAGGAGGCCGGCTCCGCGCTCCTGGAGACGCTCAGCGTCTATCTGGAACAGGCGAGCAGCCTCGAAGGCGCGGCCCGGATGCTCTTTGTCCATCCCAACACCGTGCGCTACCGGCTCCGACGTGTGACTGACGTCACCGGCTGGTCGCCTTCGGATGTACGCTCCGCGTTCACGCTGCGGATCGCACTGATCCTGGGGCGTCTGGCCGATGGAGATCCTCAAACCTAGCCCTTTGTCGGGGACCTACAATTCCCCCTCGTGTTCTTCGTCCTTGTCCCCACGGGCGGCCGCGGCCGTCCACAAGAGAGAGTGTGAGAGTGCTCGTACTCGTCGCTCCCGGCCAGGGCGCTCAGACGCCCGGCTTCCTGACTCCTTGGCTCGAACTCCCCGGCGCCGCCGACCGCCTTGCCGCGTGGTCGGACGCCATCGGGCTCGACCTCGCCCACTACGGCACGCAGGCCGACGCGGACGCGATCCGGGACACGGCTGTCGCGCAGCCGCTCCTCGTCGCCGCCGGTCTCCTGTCCGCCTCGGCACTCGGTGACATCAACCCCGGTGCCGTCGCGGGCCACAGCGTCGGCGAGATCACCGCCGCCGCGTTCGCGGGAGTACTCGACGACACCACCGCGCTGCAGCTCGTCCGCAAGCGCGGCCTGGCGATGGCCGACGCCGCCGCCATCACACAGACCGGTATGTCGGCGCTGCTCGGCGGGGACCCCGAGACGACGGTCCCGCACCTGGAGAAGCTCGGCCTGACCCCGGCGAACGTGAACGGCGCGGGCCAGATCGTGGCCGCCGGCACGCTGAAGGAGCTGGCGGCCCTGGAGGCGGACAAGCCCGAGGGCGTACGCCGTGTCGTGGCCCTGAAGGTTGCGGGCGCGTTCCACACCCACCACATGACCCCGGCGGTCGACGCGTTGGCCGAGGCCGCCGCCGGCCTGGACCCGGAGGACCCGCGGATCGCCTACGTGTCGAACAAGGACGGCCAGGTCGTCACGGCCGGCTCCGACGTCCTGGCGCGTCTCATCGGCCAGGTGGCCAACCCCGTCCGCTGGGACCTGTGCATGGAGACCTTCAAGAAGCTCGGCGTGTCCGCACTGGTCGAGGTGTGCCCCGGGGGCACTCTGACCGGTCTGGCCAAGCGTGCGCTGCCCGGCGTCGCGACGCTGGCGCTGAAGACCCCCGACGACCTCGACGCGGCTCGCGAGCTCATCGCAGAGCACAGTGCCTGAGAAGGAGCTCCAGAGCATGTCGAAGATCAAGGCACCCAAGGGCGCGCCCTTTGCGCGCATCATCGGCGTCGGCGGCTACCGCCCCGTCCGGGTCGTGCCCAACGAGGTGATCCTGGAGACGATCGACTCGTCCGACGAGTGGATCCGCTCGCGCTCCGGCATCGAGACCCGGCACTGGGCGAACGACGAGGAGACCGTCGCCGCGATGTCGATCGAGGCGTCCGGCAAGGCCATCGCCGACGCCGGGATCAACGCCGACCAGATCGGCGCCGTGGTCGTCTCCACCGTGTCGCACTTCAGCCAGACCCCGGCCGTCGCCACCGAGATCGCCGACAAGCTCGGCACGAACAAGGCAGCCGCCTTCGACATCTCGGCAGGCTGCGCGGGCTTCGGGTACGGCCTGACGCTCGCCAAGGGCATGATCGTCGAAGGTTCGGCGGAGTACGTCCTGGTCATCGGCGTGGAGCGGCTGTCGGACCTCACCGACCTGGAAGACCGCGCGACGGCCTTCCTGTTCGGCGACGGCGCGGGCGCGGTCGTCGTGGGTCCCTCCGAGGAGCCGCACATCGGTCCCACCGTGTGGGGTTCCGAGGGCGACAAGGCGGGCACGATCAAGCAGACGGTGCCGTGGAACGAGTTCCTCCCCCACTCTCGGCTTCGCTCGAGCGGGGGGACCGCCACCGGCGATGTCTCGAAGCTTCCGCTCGACTCCAAGGGCGAGATCAAGTTCCCTGCGATCACGCAGGAGGGCCAGGCGGTGTTCCGCTGGGCCGTGTTCGAGATGGCGAAGGTCGCTCAGCAGGCGCTGGACGCGGCCGGAATCACCCCGGACGACCTGGATGTCTTCATTCCCCACCAGGCCAACGAGCGGATCATCGACTCGATGGTGAAGACGCTGAAACTGCCGGCGCATGTCACGGTCGCCCGCGACGTACGCACCACCGGCAACACCTCGGCCGCCTCGATTCCGCTCGCGATGGAGCGGCTTCTGGCGACCGGCGAGGCGAAGAGCGGCGACACCGCGCTCGTCATCGGCTTCGGGGCGGGTCTCGTGTACGCCGCCACGGTCGTTACCCTCCCCTAGGCACACCGTCCGGATCATCTCCGGCCGGAGTTCCGCCACACCCTCTGGATACATACCGAAGGAGCGCCTGACATGGCCGCCACTCAGGAAGAGATCGTCGAAGGTCTCGCCGAGATCGTGAACGAGATCGCCGGGATCCCCACCGAGGACGTCCAGCTGGACAAGTCCTTCACCGACGACCTGGACGTCGACTCGCTGTCCATGGTCGAGGTCGTCGTCGCCGCCGAAGAGCGCTTCGACGTCAAGATCCCGGACGACGACGTCAAGAACCTCAAGACCGTCGGCGACGCGACGAACTACATCCTCAAGCACCAGGCCTGATCTTCCGATCACCTGGGCTGAAGGCCCGGTTCACCCGGGCTGAAAGCCCTTGGTCCGCCTGGGCTGTATGCCCCGCCACCCGGCGGTGGCGCCGCTGAATCCTCGTATCCGTTGGAGAAAGAATTCCCGTGAGCCCGACCAATCGCACCGTGGTCGTCACCGGTATCGGCGCAACCACACCGCTGGGTGGCGACGCAGCCTCTACCTGGGAGGGCCTGGTCGCCGGACGTTCCGGTGTCCGCGCCCTGGAGCAGGAGTGGGCCGCCGATCAGGCGGTCCGCATCGCGGCGCAGATCGCCGTGGAGCCGGGCGAGGTCATTCCCCGCCCGCAGGCCCGCCGCCTGGACCGCTCGGCGCAGTTCGCGCTGATCGCGGCCAAGGAGGCCTGGGCGGACGCCGGTTACACCGACAAGGCGGGCGAGGACGCAAGCGTCGACCCCGACCGGCTCGGCGCGGTCATCGCCTCCGGCATCGGCGGCGTGACGACCCTGCTCGACCAGTACGACGTGCTGAAGGAGAAGGGCGTACGCCGTGTCTCCCCGCACACCGTGCCGATGCTGATGCCGAACGGCCCGTCCGCCAATGTGGGCCTCGCCGTCGGCGCCCGCGCCGGCGTGCACACCCCGGTCTCCGCCTGTGCCTCGGGCGCCGAGGCCATCGGCTACGCCATCGAGATGATCCGCACCGGCCGTGCCGACGTCGTCGTCGCCGGTGGCACCGAGGCGGCCATCCACCCGCTGCCCATCGCCGCGTTCGGCAACATGATGGCGATGTCCAAGAACAACGATGACCCGCAGGGCGCCTCGCGCCCCTACGACGTCGCCCGTGACGGCTTCGTCCTCGGTGAGGGCGCCGGCGTCCTCGTCCTGGAGTCGGCCGAGCACGCCGCCAAGCGCGGCGCCCGCGTCTACGCGGAGGCGGTCGGCCAGGGCATCTCGGCCGACGCCCACGACATCGTGCAGCCGGAGCCCGAGGGCCGCGGCATCTCGCACGCGCTGCAGAACCTGCTCGACAACACCGACCTGGACCCGGCCGAGATCGTGCACGTCAACGCGCACGCGACCTCGACCCCGGCCGGTGACGTGGCCGAGCTGAAGGCTCTGCGCAAGGTGTTCGGCGACGACGCCGACCACATGGCGGTGTCCGCCACCAAGTCGATGACGGGCCACCTCCTCGGTGGCGCGGGGGGCGTGGAGTCGGTCGCGTCCGTGCTCGCGCTGTACCACCGGGTCGCGCCGCCGACCATCAACGTGGACAACCTCGACCCCGAGGCGGAGGCCGCCGCCGACATCGTTCGCGGTGAGGCCCGCAAGCTCCCCGTCGAGGGACGGATCGCCGCCCTCAACGACTCGTTCGGGTTCGGTGGGCACAACGTGGTGCTGGCGTTCCGGTCGGTCTGATCACGACGGCCACGTAAGGGGAGGGCCCACCCGGAGATGTCGGGTGGGCCCTCCCCTTACGTGCAGGTTGCGGTGTTCGAACGACGAGCACCGCACCCATCAGTTGAGGAACCCCCGCGGCG
This sequence comes from Streptomyces albiflavescens, assembly GCF_014645835.1. GTDB lineage: Bacteria > Actinomycetota > Actinomycetes > Streptomycetales > Streptomycetaceae > Streptomyces > Streptomyces albiflavescens. The sequence continues at coordinate 910,383 of NZ_BMMM01000002.1, read as the reverse complement.
AGCGACCACTTCCGCGAGAGCGGCCCCGGCTCAAGCGCACAAGGGGGTCAGACCACTTGGTGAAGCCAGCGGACCGGGGCGCCCTCGCCCGCGTATCGGAAGGGCTCCAACTCGTCGTCCCAGGGCTTGCCCAGGAGCTTGGCGAGTTCGGCCTCCAGGTCGGTTTCGCCTCGCTGGGAGCGGAGGAGGGCGGCGCGCAGTCGGTCCTCGGGGATCAGGATGTCGCCGTGGATTCCGGTGACCGCGTGGAAGATGCCGAGCTCGGGGGTGCAGCTGTAGCGCTCGCCCTCGGCCGTGGGGCACGGTTCGGCGGTGACCTCGAAGCGCAGCATCTGCCAGCCGCGCAGCGCGGAGGCCAGCTTGGAGGCGGTGCCGACCTCGCCCTTCCAGGAGAACTCGGATCTCCAGGTGCCCGGTGACGCGGGCTGCCGGATCCAGTCGAGGTTCACACGCGTGCCGAGCACCCCCGCGACCGCCCACTCGACGTGCGGGCACAGCGCGCGGGGCGCGGAGTGCACGTAGAGAACTCCACGTGTCGTCACTGGGGCCTCCGGACAGAGCGAGACATCTTGTAACTTAGCGGAACGGCAGTGGCAGGGCGGCCACGGGGCGAGGCTACCGTGCAGCGGGGCAAGGAGTGTGACGTACCGTCGGTCCCGACGCCTGGAAACACCGAGGTTTCACCCAACGGGACGCGCGTGCTGACCGACCGTGTCCAAGGGGTGGCGTTCGACCCTGCACAACGAACGAGGGGACCAGGGGATGCCGAAGCGCAGCCACCGTTCACGGGCCGTCCTCGCCGTCGCGGCGGCGGCTCTGCTGGGCATCGCCGGGTGCGACGCCTCCGGTGGCAACTCCCCGGCCCCAAGAGGTACGACGGCGAAGGCGCTCCCCTCCCCGAAGCCCACCTGGGACCGCAGCCCGCAGTCGGTGGCCGCGGTCGGCGACTCCATCACCCGCGGCTTCGACGCGTGCGCCGTGTTGTCGGACTGCCCCGAGGCGTCCTGGGCGACGGGCAGCGACGTGAAGGTACGGAGTCTGGCCGTACGGCTGCTCGGCACGGCCGGGGCCGCCGAGCACAGTTGGAACTACGCGGTGACCGGTGCGCGGATGGCGGATCTCCCCGGCCAGATGGCACAGGCGGCGACCAGGAAGCCGGAGCTGGTGACCGTGATGGCGGGTGCCAATGACGCCTGCCGCTCCTCCGCCTCGGCGATGACCTCCGTCGCCGACTTCCGCGCCGATTTCGAGGACGCGATGCGGACGCTGCGCAGCGCCCTGCCCAAGACGCAGGTGTACGTGTCGAGCGTGCCGGACCTGAAGCGGCTGTGGTCCCAGGGCCGCACCAACCCGGTGGGCAAGCAGGTGTGGAAGCTGGGCATCTGCCCCTCGATGCTGGACGACGCGGACGCCCTGGACTCGGCGGCGACCCTGCGGCGCGCCAGGGTGCAGGACCGGGTGGAGGCGTACAACGAGGTTCTTCGGGAGGTCTGCGCCAAGGACCGGCGCTGCCGCTTCGACGGGGGCGCGGTCTTCGACTACCGCTTCGGAACGGACCAGTTGAGCCACTGGGACTGGTTCCACCCGAGCAAGGACGGCCAGGCCCGGCTGGCGGAGATCGCGTACCGCATGGTGACGGCGAAGAAGCCGGTGGCATGACCACTCCCGCACAGATCGTTGGCCTAGGCTTTCGATCATGCGCAGCGAACTCTTCGGCACCCTTCCCGACGGCACCCCGGTCCACCGCTGGACACTGGAGCGGTCCGGCGTGCGGGTGCGGGTCCTGACGTACGGCGGGATCGTGCAGTCGGTCGAGGTTCCCGACCGAGGGGAGTCCCCCCGCTCCAGCCAAGTCGGGAGTGGGGAAGGGCGGGCCGTGGATGTGGTGCTGGGGTTCCCGGACCTGGCCGGCTACCTCGCGCATCCGGAGCCGTACTTCGGGGCATTGGTCGGACGGTACGCCAACCGGATCGCGGGCGGCCGCTTCCCCCTCGACGGTCTGAACTACCACCTCCCCCCGGAACGACGGGCCCAACTGCCTGCACGGCGGGGAGCTCGGCTTCGACAAGTGTGTGTGGGACGCCGAGCCGGTCGAGCACGGAGTGCGGCTCACCCGGGTCAGCCCGCACGGCGAGGAGGGCTTCCCGGGCCGCCTGGAGGTCTCGGCGACGTACACCCTCGGCGAGGAAGGCGCGCTGCGGATCGTCTGCGAGGCTGTCACCGACGCGCCGACCGTGGTGAACCTGACGAACCACACCTACTGGAACCTGAGCGGATCGGGGAGCGCGAGCGGGCACGAAGTGCGCATCGCCGCCTCGCGGCTGACGCCGGTGGACGCCGATCTCATCCCGACCGGGGAGCTCGCCCCCGTCGAGGGCACGCGCTTCGACTTCCGGCAGGCGCGGAAGGCCGGCGCCGGGTACGACCACAACTTCGTGCTCGACAAGGGGGTCACGCCGGCGGCCGCCGAGGTCGCGGAGCTGCACGACCCCGTCTCCGGGCGCGTGCTGACCGTGGCGACCACCGAACCTGGGCTGCAGCTCTACACCGCGGACCACCTGGGCGACCCCTTCGCGCCCGGCGACGGCATCGCGCTGGAGACACAGCACTTCCCGGACTCCCCGAACCGGCCGGAGTTCCCGAGCACGGAGCTGCGGCCGGGCGGGGTGTACAGATGGGAGACGGTGTACGGATTCGCCGTGCGCGACTAGGAGTTCAGGAGCTCTCGCCGCGCATCCGCTTGGTGGCCTTGCCGAGGATCGACATGGCGCCCAGGCAGATCGCGGTGACGCCGCCGCCGACGGCGATGGGGAGCGGGTCGAAGCCCTTGATCCCGTTGAATAGGATCAGCGCCCCCAGCGCCATGATGATGGAGTACAGGCTCTGGCCGACCCGGGCACCGGCCGGAATGACCTGGAGCAGCTGCGGGATCGTCGTCGCGGCGGCGATCCCCATGCCGAGCGGGATGAACGCGGCGAGCATCAGCCCGCCGAAGCCGAACGAGTTGCCGTACGCGCCCCAGTCGGCGCCCTTGACGAGCAGATAGCCGGCGGCGCTCAGGGACAGCAGGACCAGGACGCCATTGACGTACGCGGCCTGCGTGGCCGCTTTGCGGGCGCTCGGCAGGTGTGCTGCCGGGGAGCGCCAGGCGTCCGGGGTGAGCCGGCGCAGCTGCTCCTTGAGGCCCCTCGCCTTCAGCAGGGCGAGGACGCCGACGACCAGGCCGACGAGGCCGAGCCCGGTCCCGGCGAAGCCGATCGGCTTCTCGGTGATGCCGTAGTGGGCGCCGCCGAAGGTCAGCGGGATGCCCAGGACGAAGCCGAACGCGTACACCTTGCTGGTCTGCTGGATCTTCAGCACCAGCTCGCGCTGACCGGCACTCAGGTTCGGGTCCAGCCTCATCCGGGCGTCGCCCAGGCTCTGTTGGGGAGCCATCGGCTGCTGAGGCCCTGGCTGCGGCGGGTAGGGCTGGTACGGCTGTTGGGGGTATCCCTGCTGCGGGTGGCCCTGCTGAGGCGGGTACGGCTGCTGCGGGTAGCCCTGTTGAGGCGGATAGGGCTGCTGCGGGTTGCCCTGCTGGGGCGGGTACGGCTGCTGGGGCGGGTAGCCCTGCTGAGGCGGGTACGGACCTTGCTGCTGACCTGGGTACATGCGCTTCTCCCCCGAACCGGCGTGTATCGGCCCGCGAGTCTGCCACAGGTGCCCGAGAGGCGACGAGCCCCGGCCCGGAGGTCAGGTTCCGGACCGGGGCTGCTCGGTGGGGAGCTTGTCCCGGATCAGACGTTAATCGCCGCCGCGACCCTGCGGTCGATGATCGAACGGCCCGCCTGAACCTCGTACGAACCCTTCACAAACGCCCACGATGCCACGTTCTCGTCCCAGATCTCGAAGGCGCGGCGCGGGAGGTCCACAACGGCCTCGACACTCTCGCCCGGTCCGGCCTCGACGCCCGCGAAGCCGGCGAGCCAGCGGGCGGGCCGCTCGGCGTCGGCCTCCACCGGAGCCAGATAGACCTGGACGACCTCGCGCCCGGCGCGCTCACCCGAGTTGTGCACACGGATCGTGGCGGTCATACCGCTGATCTCGAGGGACTCATACGTCCAATCGGTGTAGCCGAGGCCGTGCCCGAAGGGGTACGAGGGGGTCTTCCCTTCCTTCTCCCAGGCGCGGTAGCCGATGAACACGCCTTCGGTGTAGGGCAGCTCTCCGTCGGCCGGAACCACCTGGGTGACCGGGGCGTCCGCGAAGGAACCCCAGGTGCTGGGCAGCCGGCCGCCCGGCTCGTGCGCGCCGGTGAGGACGTCGGCGAGCGCGGCGCCGCCCTCCTGGCCGGGGAACCAGGTCAAGAGCACGGCGGCGACCTCGTCGCGCCACGGCAGTTCCACCGGGGAGCCGGAGTTGACGACCACGACGGTGTTCGGGTTGGCGGCGGCGACGGCGTGCACCAGCTCGTCCTGGCGGCCCGGGAGTCGGAGGTCCTTGCGGTCGTAGCCCTCGGACTCGACGCGGTCGGTGGTGGCGACCACGACGACCGCGGTGTCGGCGGCGCGGGCGGCCTCGACGGCCTCGGCGATCAGCTCGTCCGCGTCGCGCTGCGGCTCCTGATGGGCGAGTGAGAAGCCGACGACCTTCATCGGGATGCCCTCGGGGAGAGTGACCACGTGGGTGAGGGAGACCTCGACCGGCTCGCCCGCGGTCAGTTCGGCCTGGGCGCGGGGCACCGGAGCGCCGAAGAACGCCTCGAAGGGGTCGTCCTTGTCGGTGCGCTGGGCGTCGTCGAAGTACGTCGTGCCGTCGACGGTGAGGGTGAACGCCCCCAGGCCCTTGATGCCGAAGGTGTGCGGGCCGCTGTCGCGCGGGGTGAAGGTGCCGGTCAGTTCGACCGTGTGGAGGGTGTCGTGGGTGACACCCTCGGGGAGGTCGTCACCCATCCACTGGATCTGGCCGTTGGGCGCGGAGCCGCTGCCGATGACCTCGCCGTTCGCGTCGCGGCAGACGGCGCGCAGCTCGAACCCCTTGTCGGCCACCGCGAGTTCCTCGGTCGGGTCGGCGCCCACGGCGTACGTGAGGCTGCCCTCGGGGAGGGCGGCGGTGAGGCCGTCGAGGGGCGAGACGATCCGGGTGGGGAAGACGGTGGCGGAGCCTCCGCCGAGGACACGGGCGTCGCGGGCGGCCGCGCCGATGAGGGCGACTGTGCCGGGTTTCAGGGGCAGGGCCTGACGTTCGTTGCGTACGAGGACGAAGGCGCGGCGGGCGATCTCGCGGGCCAGCGCCTCGCCGTCGATGGCGGCGGGCGGCTCGGTGACGACCGGCTCGGCGCCGTCCAGGATGCCGACGCGGGCGGCGAGGCGGAGCACGTTGCGGACGGCCTCGTCGACCTTGGCCTCCTCGACCTCGCCGGCGCGCACGGCGGCGGCCAGCGGTGCGCCGTACACGGTCTGCGGGCCGGGCATGGCGACGTCGAGGCCGCCCTCGATGTCGCCGGTGGTCGAGCGGGCGGCCGTCCAGTCGGAGACGTTGAAGCCGTCGAAGCCCCATTCGCCGCGCAGGATCTCGTTCACCAGGTAGCGGTGCTCGGTCATCGTGGTGCCGTTGACCGAGTTGTAGGCCGTCATGATGCCCCAGGGGTGGGCGTTCTCGACGATGGCCTCGAAGGGAGCCAAGTACAGCTCGCGCAGGGCGCGTTCGGAGACCACGTTGCTGACCGTGAAGCGGTCGGTCTCGGCGTCGTTGGCGACGAAGTGCTTGACGGTGGTGCCGACGCCGCCGGACTGCACGCCCCGCACGTAACCGCTGCCGATCCGGCCGGTCAGATACGGGTCCTCGCTGTACGCCTCGAAGTGACGGCCGCCGAGCGGGGAGCGGTGCAGGTTGACGGTCGGGGCGAGCAGGACGTGGACCCTCTTGCGGCGGGCCTCCTGGGCGAGCAGGGCGCCGGCGCGGTGGGCGAGGGCCGGGTCCCAGGTGGCGGCGAGGGCGGTCGGGGACGGGAGCGCGATGGACGGGTCGTCCGCGGTCCAGTGGACTCCGCGGACGCCGATCGGACCGTCGGACATGACCAGGGACGTCAGCCCGATCTCCGGGAGCGCGGGCAGCGACCACATGTCCTTGCCGGACAGCAGCCTCGCCTTCGCGTCCAGGCCGAGCTTGCCGAGGGCTGCCTCGACGACCGCCTCGCGGGCCTGATCGGCCACGTTCCCGGCCTTCATCCCCGCGTTCTCCGCTGTTTCCGCCACGGCGGCACCTCCTCGTCGAAGTCCTTGGACGTCTTCATCCTGCACCCGCTACCTGTAGAGCGGTAGGTTTCGTAATCTTGCCGTTATATTCAGGGTGATCGGATGTCGTACGGTGACGCCATGAACACCAGGGCCAGAAGCGAGGAGCGGCGCGCGGAGATCGTCCGGGCGGCCCTGGAGGTGATCGCCGAGCGCGGTTACCGGGGCGCGAGCCTGGCCTCGGTCGCGGAGCGTGTGGGACTCACCCAACAGGGGCTGCTGCACTACTTCCCGACGAAGGACGCCCTGCTCGTCGCCGTCCTCGAGGAGCGCGACCAGTGGGACGCCGTGCCGGACACCCAGTGGCGGGTCGATCTGCTCGCCTCTCTGGTCGAGTACAACGCCATGCGGCCCGGGATCATCCAGACCTTCTCGGCGCTGCTCGGCGAGAGCGTCACGGAGGGACATCCGGCGCGCGAGTACTTCACCGAGCGGTACGCCCGGGTGCGCGCGAGCATGGCGACGGTGCTGCGCGCCGAGTACGGGGAGCGGCTGCCGAACGGGCTCACGCCCGAGCGCACCGCCCCCCTGCTCGTGGCGGTGATGGACGGACTCCAGTACCAGTGGCTGCTGGATCCGGAGTCGGTGGACATGCCGGGGGCGTTCAGGGACTTTCTCGCACTGCTGGGCGAGACCTGAGGCCCCGACGGCCGTCTCACTGACGCCAGATGACGGCCGGCGTCTTGCTCGCCGCACACAAGGCGGCGAAAGCGATCCCCCAGACGTATGCCCCGGCGAGCAGCAGGGCGACCACGCCGGCCCCGAACCAGAGCACCTCGAAGCCGACGCGGACCGCGCCGCGCGTCTTGTACCTCGCCTTCGGTGAGCCGAACAGCCCCCACAGCGCGATCAGCACGGCCGGTGCGCCGAGGCCGAGGAACCAGGCGAGCGGCGTGGCCACATCGCGGGTGAATCCCCAGTACCCGACGGCCGCGAGGGCGCCGAGCTCGATGAGGAAGAGCACGCCCAGGTTCGCTGCCTTCATGCGCGGCAGTATCACCCGGAACGGATCACTCCGACCCGGCCGTGGCGGCGACGACCTCGATCTCGATGAGGGCGTCCGGCCTGAAGAGGCGGGAAGCCTCGAAGGTCATGCTGGTGGGTGCGGTGCCGGTGAGGAACTCCCGGCGCACGGCGCCGTATTCGGCGAGCTTGTCGATGTCGGTCAGGTATGTACGGATGTTGATGATGTCGGCGAGGGTCGCGCCGTACGCCTTGAGCAGGGCGTCGATGGCCTCGAAGACGCCGCGGCTCTGAGCGGCCAGGTCCGCGCCGTCCGCCACCTGACCGGAGACATACAACAGCGCACCTCCGCCCGGGAGTTCGACGCGGGCGACCTGGGAGTAGTAGGCGTTGGCGGGCTGGGGCGCGGAGGCCGGGTTGTCCAACGTGATCTGCACGGCGTTCCTTCAGCTTGATCGACGGATGTGGGTGACCGCCTCGGCGATGTCCGCGTGGGCGATGTCCGGGTCCACGGCGGCCCGCCCGAAGTGCCCCAACACCGCCTCCATGACCGGGAGTCGGGCCGCCTTGGTCGCCAGGTCGGCGTCCTTGACGGCGAGCGAGGTGTCGAAGTGCACGCCCTCGGCGAAGGCGCGGGCGGCGGCGCCGCCGAGCGGGCCGTTCGCGAGGGCGGTGCGGGCGGTGCCCTCGTCGATGCCCAGCGCGTCCGCGAGGGCCATGATCTCGGCGACGAGGGCGACTCCGCCGAGTACGGCGGCGTTCACCACGAGCTTGAGCGCGGCGCCGGAACCGAGCGGTCCGGTGCGGGTGACGGTGCCGAAGTGCGCCAGCACCTGCTCCACAGGGGCCACGTCACCGCCCGCGAGGATGCCGAGTTGGCCCGCGGCGGCCTTGTCGGTGCTGCCTGCCACGGGCGCGTCGACGAGCGTCACGCCCTCCCCGAGCCGGGCGGCCAGCTCCTTGATCGCGTCCGGGCCGACCGTCGACATCTCCACCCAGTACGCGCCCGGTCGCAGCACCGGCACGATCGCGTCCGCGACGGCGTCGAGCGCGGCCGGGTCGGCGAGCATCGTGATGACCACGTCCGCGTCCCGCACCGCCTCGGCCGGGGAGGCGGCCGGAGTGGCACCCTCGGCGACCAACGGCTCCGCCTTCGCGGCGGTGCGATTCCAGACCGTCAACGGGTGCCCGGTGCCGAGCAGTTGGCGTGCCATCGCGGCGCCCATGTGGCCGAGTCCGAGAAAAGCGATCTTTTCCATGTCTTCGACGCTAGGCACCCACAGGTGATGCGACAAGCGAATGTCTAGCATGTGCGTCATGCAGAACTCGCATGACACTCGGATGGTCGGTGCCGTCGACGCCAGGGGGCGGAACGACGTACCCGATCTCTCGACCGTCTGGCTGCGGGTCTTCCTCGAAGTCGCCCGGCACGGTTCGTTCACCGTGGCCGCACGGACGCTCGGGTGGACGCAGTCCGCGGTGTCGCGGCAGATCTCCTCGCTGGAGGCGTCGCTCGGCGGGGCCCCGCTCTTCGACCGGCTGGCCCGGGGTGTGCGGCTGACCGAGGCCGGGCGGGTCCTCGTACCGCACGCCGAGTCGGTGGTCGAGCGGCTGCACGGCGCGGGGCGGGAACTCGCCGCGCTGCGAAAGGTGGCGGGCGGGCGGCTACGGGTGGGCGCCTTCGCCACGGCGGACGCGGCCCTCGTACCGCGGGCCATCGCGGCGTTCCGGGCCCGCCATCCCGGGGTCCGGCTCACCCGCGAGGAGGGCTTCACCCCCACACTCCTGGACCGGCTGACCGCCGACCACCTCGACCTGGCCGTCGTCTCGACGACGGGCCGCGCCCCGCTCGATGCCTACACCCTGCACCACCTGCTCGACGAGTCCCTCTACGTCGCGGTCCCCGCCCACCATCCCCTGGCCGCCGAGCCCTCCGTACGACTTCCCCAACTCGTCGACGCCGACTGGATATCCGGCGGGTCCCGCCCCGAGGGCACGCTGCTCGACGCGGCCCTGCGGCACGGGTTCCGCCCGCGCGTCGCGCATGTCGTGGCCGAGTGGACCGCCAAGCAGGGATATGTCGCCGCCGGTCTCGGGGTGACGCTGATCCCGGCGCTCGCCGCGGAGTCCGTACGGCCCGACATCGCTCTGCTCCCGGTGCTCGACGAGGACGCGCCCGCCCGGGCGGTGTACGCGGCGACCGTGCGCGGACGGTCCCTGGCACCGGCAGCCGAGGCGTTCCTGGCCGCTCTGCGGGAGTCGGCCTCCAGGATTCCCGGCGCCAGGGCGACTTGATCCGGACACCAAGGGCCGGGCGGCCAGGGCGACTTGATCCGGACACCAAGGGCCGGAGGGCCAGGGGGACTTCATCAGGACTCCCCTGTGCCGCACCCGTCACGCACCATGGCGCACGCCCCGGCCGTCACGGGATACTTCCGCCGTCCGGCGGCTCCCCCACGCTCGCGACGTCGTGCGAGCAGGGGGCACCCCCCATCACCGCGACGGAAGGCCCGAACTCCCTTGACTCACCTACGCGTTCGGATCGGCGTCCTCGGACTGGCCCTGCTCGCGGGTCTGACGGCCACGCCCAGCGCGTCGGCCGCCGACACCTCCACGGTCGAGGAGCAGCGGCTCGACAGAACGGCACCCCAGGAGATCCTGCGGCGTTCCGGATTCGACACCGTGGCACCGGCGTTCGCGCGGGCGCTGGGCAGGGCGGACTCGTACGAGCAGGCCCGGCACGTTGTCGTGGAGCAGGGCGCGCGGCTCTGGCGGCGGGCCGTCGACCGGGCGCAGGGCCGGGGTCCGGTCGGCGGGGACCTGAGCCGGGACGACGACCGGCCGCTGTACTGGGCCCGGCTCGGTATGACACGTGAAGTGCGCCGGTGGACACCTGAGTTCGACCTCTCCGACGCCCAACGCGCCCAGCTGCTGGACGCGTTGGAGCGGAACTCGCGCGGCCAGAATGCCATCCGTTACCCGCACGCCAAGGGTGTGAAGCGGATCCTCGTCACCGGTTTCGACCCGTTCACGCTGGACCGCGACATCCGGATCTCCAACCCCTCCGGGGCCACCGCGCTCGCCCTCGACGGCACGACGATCCAGACGGCAAACGGTCCGGCGCGCGTCGAGACGGCCATGTTCCCGGTCCGCTGGCAGGACTTCACTGGGGGCACCTCCCAGGCATTCGGCACTGGGGGAGGCACGGTGGAGCGCACGCTTCGGCCGTATCTGCCGCACGTGGACCTGTTCACGACGGTCAGCCAGGGTCGCGTCGGCCGCTTCGACGTGGAGCGGACCAACGGGGCCTGGCGGGGCGGCTATCCGGACAACCTGAACCTCTCGGTGACCGAAACGATCCCGGTCACCGACCCGGCCTCGCAGCCGCAGTGGACGTCGACGACCCTCCCGTACCAGGAGATCGTCGCCGCGAACACCGGCCGCTTCCCCGTGTACGACAACACACCGGTGACCGAGATCCCGGAGGGAGGGACGGACCCGGTCGTACGCCCCGACGGCCCGACCCCGGGTTCCACGGCCCGCGCCGGGGGCGGTGGCAACTACCTCTCCAACGAGATCGCCTATCGCGCGACGCTGCTCCGCGACCGCCTCGGGCTGCACTCCACACTCCCCGGAGGGCATGTGCACACGCCGGTGCTGCAGTTCGGCACGGGCAACACGGACCCGGCGACCGGCACGGTCACCGATCCGGAGTTCGTGCGGAACCGGCTGGACATCATCGATCAGGTGCGGGCGATCCTGACGGTGGCGGTGGACGCGACCACCACCGCTTCGGCGACCGCTCCCGTTCCCGCTCCGGCGACGGCTCCGGTACCCGCTCCCGCTAGTGCGACGGAGCGAACGCGAGGCTGATGCCCAGCCCGGCCAGGACCGATCCGATGACCTTGTTCAGGACCTTCTGGCCGCGCAGCATCAGCGTGCGCATCCGGTCGTGCGAGAAGAAGACCGCGACGACGCCGAACCACAGCAGGTGGGCGAAGGACATGAACAGCCCGTAGCCCACCTGCTGGTAGACCGGGGTGCCGGGGCTGACCACCTGGGCGAAGGTCGAGACGACGAAGAGGGTCGTCTTGGGGTTGAGGACGTTGGTGAGGAAGCCGGTGCGCAGGGCGGCGAACGGGGTCAGGGCCGTCTTGTCGTCCAGGTCGACCTCGACGTCCCCGCGCGCCCGGAAGGTGCGTACGCCGATGTAGACGAGGTACGCCGCACCGATCAGCTTGATCACGGTGAACAGGGCGGTCGAGGACGCGATCAGGAGTCCGACGCCGAGCATCGTGTACGTCACGTGCACCAGGACGCCGGCGGCGACACCCGTGGCGGCGAACAGCCCCGTCCGGCGGCCGTAGAGGTAGCTGTTGCGGACGACCATGGCGAAGTCGGCGCCGGGGGCGATGACGGCCAGGACCGTGATGACGGCGACGGCGACTGTCTCGGTCACGGGGTGGCTCCCTCCTCGGGGGCGTCTGTGGTTTCGGGGGCGTCCTCGGTCGTCTCCGACTCCTCGCCCCGCAGGTCGCGGGCCATGAGGGTGGCGCCCGCGACGGCGCCGGGCATCAGGAAGACCGCGACGAAGGGAACCAGGAAGGCCAGGCCCAGGGGGGTACCGAAGCCCCAGACGAGCATCTTGCGGGAGCGGAGCAGTGAGAGGCGGGCACGGAGGTCGATACCGCGGCGCTGGAGGGCCACGGCGGTGAGCTCCTCGGTGAGGAAGAACCCGGTGACGAAGAAGCCGATCACCGGGACGACCGTCTGGCCGACGAACGGGACGAAGCCGAGGCCGAAGAGGAGCACGCCCCACAGGGCCGCCCTGACGAGGATACGGAGGCTGTCCCGCGCCGAGATCCACAGCTCTCGCCAGAGCGGGAGTCCCGACTCGGGGGCCGTGCCGTCCGGTGAGACGTCGCGGTCGACCTTCTCCGAGAGGCTCTCGTAGAAGGGCTGTCCTATGAGGAGGGTGACCGCGGTGAAGGTGAGGACGGCGAGGAGCAGGGCGAGGGCGAAGAGTACGGCGGTGAGGAAGCCGCGGAAGAGGCCCTGCCAGGGGCTGGTCCAGTCGTCCGCGAAGGGGGTGGCCCAGGTGACGAAGTCCTCGCCGTACAGGGCGAGGGCGACGAGCGCCGCCGCGTACAGCACCAGGGTGATGAGCCCCGGGACCAGTCCGAACCCGTACTGCTTCCCGTGCCGGGCCACCCATCGCTGGCCCTGCACCAAGTAGGTGAAGCCCACCCCGAGATCGCGCATGGGGGGAACTTTAGCGGGCGGTGGGTGGGGGTGCGGGTGGTGGGTTTTCGGAACTACACGGGTGTGACCGCGACCACCACGCCCCGTTCCGCCGCGGGCGACACCGCTGCCGAGACACGGACGGCCGCCGCCCGGGCGACGCGCCCCGCGCGGGAGGCGCTGGCGACAAGGACCGGCTGGAGTTGTTCGAGGCCGGAGACCAGGAGCTCCTCGCTCGCGATGAGCAGCGGACGGACGGCGGTCATCGCGGCGGCCGCCGCCTCCGTGAGATCGGCGAGGGGAGGCAGCCCGGCCCGCACGACCCCCGCCCCCGCGGCGGCCGCCCGCTCCGCCAACGCCACCTGCAACGGCAGCAGCGGAGCCAGCGCGGCGGTCAACGCATCGGCGATGCGCCGGAGTTCGGGTGCCGAATGCCGCAGGACGTCCGCGGCGGCCCGTACCACCGGAGTCAGCGCGAGCAGCGCCCCCGCCGCGACCCCCGCCGCCGCGGGCAGCAGCGGCGATGTCGCCTCCGCCAGCTCCCCCAGCGCGACGGCCGCCTCCTCCACGGCGGGCTCCACCGCGTCGAGGATGGGCAACAGACTGTCGCCCAGCGCGGCGAGCAGCGCCTGCGCCGGTTCGCTCACGGGATGCACGGCCAGCGGCGCCCCGCTCGTGCCCAGCCGCGTCAGTGTGTCCACGATCCGGTAGAACGCCTCCTGCGCCTGCGGGGAGGCGCTCGCCTCGGCCAGCTCGGCCGTCGTCTCGCGCAGGACGCGCAGCACCTCCGCCCCCGATCCGTCCCGGGGATCGAATGTGTTGACGGCGATTCTGGTGATGTTCCCCGCCGTGTCGAGGAGTTGGCCCGTGAGGTCGGTCGTGTTGCGCGCCATGCGCACCACGTCCTCCCTGCTGGGAAGCGACGGGATCGACGGAATCGGGGACATGGGCCCTCCTCGCCACGCGCTGCAACCGCTCGGCCGAACCTGCGGCGCGGCCCGCCCTCGCGCCGGCGCCCGCACTCAGCATGCCCCTTCCGGCCCTCCGGGGATGCGCCATCCGGGGCATCCATGACCACCGCCGTGACAGCAACGCCCTCTTGTTGCGGAAGAGTCGAACAGGTACACCTCGCCGTACCGCTCACAGGACCCCCGCCTCAGGAGGTACGACGCGTGCGCTCACCGAAGTCCCGTCCGATGCGTCTTCGCAGACCCGTCCTGATCGCCACCGTCATCGTCACCGCGGCCGGCTCGCTCCTGTTCACTCCCCCCAGCGCCACCGCGGACCGCAGACCGCCGGTCCGTGAGGGATCCGCCTCGGCGAAGGGCGCGGCCGGGGCACCCGCGAGCGCCGCCCGCAACGCCCTCACCGCCCCCGTCACCGACCTCTCCGCAAGCGCGAGCGCCGGCGGCTACCCCCGCGAGCAGGTCCTCACCCCGGACCCGGAGAACCCCGCCGACAAGTCCATCAAGCTCGGCCTCACCCCGTACCACGGCATCGCCCCGAAGCTGAACGCCCTGCAGCGTCTCGGCGACCGGGTCAGCGTCGAGGTCGCGGGCCGCTCGGCCGGCGGTCACCGGCTCTACCTCGTCACCGTCACCGCCCCGGAGAGCGCCCGCGAGACCCGCGCCCAGGAACGTATGCGCGAGCTCATCGAGAACGCGCCCCGGACGGCCGCCAAGGACTCGGCCGTCAAGAAGACCTACAAGACGCCCGTCTTCTTCAACAGCAACATCCACGGCAACGAGTGGGAGGGCACGGACGCCGGCCTCAAGCTGATCGAGCGGCTCGCGACCGCGCACGACGCGAAGACCACCGATCTCCTCGCCCACAACCGCCTCTACTTCAACATCACCGCGAACCCGGACGGCCGTATCGCGGGCACCCGCGCCAACGCCAACGGCTTCGACCTGAACCGCGACCTGATCACCGCCTCGCAGCCCGAGGCGCGCGCCATGCGGCAGATCGAGATCGACAAGCAGCCGGCCGTCATGCTCGACCTGCACGGCTACGTCAACGGCACCCTCATCGAGCCGGCCACCCCGCCGCACGGCGAGAACTACGAGTACGACCTCTTCCTCAAGAACACCTACGCCAACGCCCTCGGCATGGAGGCCGCCGTCAACGGCCTCGGCTACACCCCCGCCAAGGACGGCGTGGAGCCGGCCCAGATCCCCTTCCGCGACCAGCAGGAGGGCTGGGACGACTGGCCGCCGATCTTCACACCCCAGTACGCGGCGTTCCACGGCACGGTCGCCGCGCACACCGTCGAGATCCCGCTGACGGTGAACAACTCGGCGTACGACACCCTGCCGGTGGACGAGCTCAGGCGCCGTTCGGCCATCAACGTCGACGTCGCGGGCGCGGCCATGCGCGCGACCCTCGACTTCGCCCAGTCCCACCGGACTTCCCTGATCGCCGACCAGATCGAGCTCTTCCGGCGCGGTGCGACGGGCGCGCCCCAGGTGCCGGTCTCCGCCGAGACGGTCCCGGGCGTCCCGGGCATCGGCCCCGAGGACGTGTACACGACCGACTTCCCGCGCGCGTACGTCATTCCGGCCGGTCCCGCACAGCGGTCGGCCACGGCCGCCGCCCGTCTCGTCGACCACCTCCTCGCCCATGACGTACGCGTCACCCGCGCGACCCGTGACGTCCGGCTCGCGGGACGGTCGTACGCCAAGGGCTCGTACGTCGTCGACCTGCACCAGCCCAAACGCGGTCTCGCCAATGTGATGCTCGCGGACGGCCGGGACATCAGTGCCAAGGTGTCGACGATGTACGACATCTCGGGCTGGAGCCTGGGCCGCCTGTGGGGCGCGACGGTCGAGCGCGTGCGCAGCGGAAGTCTGTCCGCCGTCGCGCTGCGCGCGGTCGCCGCCGCCACGCGCGTCGGATACGTCGCTCCGCGCGGCGACCTCCGTCTGCGTCTCGACACCCCGCAGGAGATCGCGGCGCTCAACTCCCTTCTTCGGCAGGGTGTTTCCGTACGCCGGACCGCCGACGGCAATGCGCTCGTCCCGTCGTCGGCCCGCCCGAAGGCCGATGCCCTCGCCCGCGCGTACGACGTCGTCTTCGACGCAACGAAGACGACCGGCGGCACCCTCCTGCACCCCACCCGCGTCGCCGCCGCCGTCACGGCCGGTGAGCTCTTCGCCCTCCGCGAGATGAACTTCGACGTGGTCCCGGTGTCGACGGCGATCCTCAACGCGGGCTTCGACTGGTCCTCGGCGGATGTGCTGTTCGTGTCGTCGGGACTGGACCACACGGCCCTGACCGCGTCGGCGCGGACGGCCCTGGACGCCTTCCTGGGCATCCACGGCCTCGTCGGCCGCGGAGCCACCGGTGCCGCGGTCAACACTGCCGCCGGACTGCTCTCCGTGCGACCGGTCGAGGGCAACGGGGACGCCAACGGCGTGGTGAGAGTGGTGAATTCGGGCGGCCCGGTCACGGCGGGGGCGCCCGATCACAGCTTCGTGTACGCCCCCCTCTGGTTCACCGATCTCGGGCCCGGGGTCCGCGTCGAGCAGTCGTACGCGACGGGTGATCCGCTCGTCTCCGGGCACTGGCGGGCGCTGGAAGACGGCACCGGCGGGCCCACGGCGGCGGGAGGCCAGGCGTCGGTGGTCAGTGGTCCGCACGCGGTGCTGTTCGGCACCGAGCCGCTCTTCCGCGACCATCCGAAGGGGGAATTCCCCCAGGTGGGCAGGGCACTGCTGGCGGTGTCCCGAACCTGGTGACACGGCAGAGGCCGCACCCCACGTCCTAGGGTGCGGCCTCCGCCGTGAGCAACGAATGCCGTCAGGCAAGCGTCACGGTGATGTTGCCGCGAGTCGCCTTCGAGTACGGGCACACCTGGTGGGCCTTCTCGACGAGAGTACGAGCGGTGGCGGCATCGACGTTCGGGATGTCGGCGGAGATCTCGACGATGATCCCGAACCCTTCCTCGTTCTTGCCTATGCCGACCTTCGCGGTGACGGTCGAGCCGGAGATGTCGGCGTTCTCCTGGCGGGCGACGACACCGAGGGCGCCCTGGAAGCAGGCGCTGTACCCGGCGGCGAAGAGCTGCTCCGGGTTGGTGCCCGCGCCGCTGCCGCCCATCTCCTTGGGCGGGTTGACGACGACGTCGAGCTTGCCGTCGTCGGTGGCGACCCGGCCGTCGCGACCGTTCTCGGCGGTGGCGACGGCGGTGTACAGGACATCGGACTGCTGGATGGACATACGGTGCGTTCCTCCTTGGTCCGCCGCGACTCGCGCCCACGATCGCGACGACTTCGGAAAGAAGTTACCGCATGTCGGAAGTCCAGCGACAGGCCCGCTCGGGATCGCCGACACAGGCCCGCTCGGGATCGCCGCGGGCTCAGAGCTTGACGATCATCTTTCCGATGTTGTCGCCGCGCAGGACGCCGAAGAACGCCTCCAGGTTGTTCTCGACGCCCTCGACGACCGTCTCGCTGTACTTGAGCTCGCCGGAGCGGACCCAGGCGCCGACCTCCTGGACGAACTGCTGCTGCAGGTCGTAGTGGTCGCCGACGAGGAAGCCCTCGATGCGGCCGCGGGTCTGGATCAGCCGGGCGAGATTCTTCGGTCCGGGGACCGGCTCGGTGCTGTTGTAGACGGAGATCATGCCGCAGACGGCGATGCGGCCGCCCTGGTTGAGGGAGCCGATGGCCGCCTCCAGATGGTCGCCGCCCACGTTGTCGAAGTACACGTCGACGCCGTCGGGCGCGGCCTCACGCAGCTGCTCGCCCACCGGGCCGCTCTTGTAGTTGAAGGCGGCGTCGAAGCCGTACTCCTCGATGAGCAGCTTGACCTTCTCGTCGGAGCCGGCGGAGCCGATGACGCGCGAGGCGCCCTTGAGCTTGGCGATCTGCCCGACCTGGCTGCCGACGGCACCGGCGGCGCCGGACACGAAGACGGAGTCGCCCTCCTTGAAGGAGGCGGTGCGCAGGAGGCCCGCGTACGCGGTGAGTCCGGTCATCCCGAGGACGCCGAGGTACGTCGACAGCGGCGCGGCCTCCGGGTCCACCTTGACGGCCTGCTTGGCGTCGACGACGGCGTACTCGCGCCAGCCGAAGAAGTGCAGGACGTGGTCGCCGACCTCGATCCCCTCGGCGTTCGAGGCGACGACCTCACCGACCGCGCCGCCCTGCATGACCTTGCCCAGCTCGAAGGGGGCGACGTACGACTTGGCGGCGCTCATCCGGCCACGCATGTACGGGTCCACGGACACGTACTTGTTCCGGACCAGGACCTGACCCTCCCCCGGCTGCCGGACCTCGGCCTCGACCAGGGCGAAGTCCTCCGGCTTGGGCCAGCCGACCGGGCGGCTGACCAGGTGCCATTCGCGGCTGACGGCGGGGAGCTGGGGGGTGTCGGTCATGAGGGTGCGCCTCTCCTGTTTCCTGCGGATTCCCGCGATGTCCCACGGGTTCCTGCGTGCGACTCCGCGGGCGAATACTTCACTATCTGAAACAACAATGCTCCTGAATATTTCATGATGTCAAGTAACCGGGTAACCTGGAGTCCATGGCCACGCAGAAGACAACCCGAATCGACCCCCTGACCATGGAGGTCGTCGAACTGATCGGCACGGTCGTGGCGCGCTACCACGAGGAGTACGAGGACGCGGCGGCCGAGCACGCGCTGACCGGTGCGCAGGCGCGGCTGCTCAGCCTGCTGTCGCTCGAGCCGCTGCCGATGCGGCGGCTGGCGCAGCAGCTGAAGTGCGAGCCGTCCAACGTCACGGGGATCGTGGACCGGCTGGAGGCGCGGGGGCTGGTGGAGCGCCGCCCGGACCCGGCGGATCGCCGGGTGAAGCTGGCCGCGGCGACGCCCGAGGGGCGGAACGTGGCCCGGGGGATGCGCGACTCACTGAACTTCGCGCGCGAGCCTCTCGCGGGGCTGTCGGAGGAGGAGCGGCTGGCGCTGCGGGATCTGCTGCGGCGGATGCTGACGGCGTAGTTCCCTCGCCCCCGAAAACACCCCTACGTGCACCACCACAAGAAGCGGTTGCAGGTTTCCGACGGTGCAGGGTCCGGGGTCGGCACGGACGTCGTCGGGGCGGATGTGGCGGGGGCGGTCGTTTCGGGGGCCGTGGTGCGGGTGGGGGCCGAGGTCGGGCGGCCCGGGGTCGTGCCGGTGGCCGCGGACTCCTCGTCCTCGGTCTTCTTGTCCTTGCCGGAGGCGGACGCGGACGGAGACCCGGAGCCGGAGGGCGACGCGGAAGCGCCGGGCGAGTCGGTCGGCGAGGCGCCGCCCGCCCCGGACGTGTCACCCTGCGGCCGCGCCGTCTCCTTGGCGTCCGAGGACGTCGAACCGTCGGCCGACTCGTCCCCGGCCGCAGCCGGCTTCGGGCTCAACCCGGGTGCGTCGATGCCGAGTTCGGCGAGACTCAGCCCACCTGCCGCCAGCACGAACCCCGCCACGATCAGCAGGGTCCGGCGCCGCCGTCGTCGGTGCGCCGCGGCCTTGCGGTCTCGTCGGCTCGCACCACCGGGGGCATCCGGACCTTCCGGGCCACCGGGGGCTTCGGCACCGCGCCCGCGGCCTCGACCCCGATCCCGCCGCCGCGCGGCCCGCCCCGGCCGCTCGTCCGCGTCGTCGCCCTCGTCGTGGTACGCGTCGTCGTCGGCCGCGTCCACATCCGTTTCCGGGCGCGCGTCGGCCTCCTCCGCATGCGCGTGGAGCTCTTCGACTGGGGTGCCGCACCCCGGGCAGGCAAGGGCGCCGTTGAGGTGCCGTCGGCACGGGAGGCAGTAGTCCATGACGCGGGAAGACTAAGTTCCTCATAGGTAACGTTGGTAGGCACAGCTGTGAATGTTGTGTGGGGAACTGGCCGTTCCGGCGTGCCGAGTTGAGACACCCCCGAACATTCCCCGCCATCCCGATCCCATCGCGTCGAAACCGTTATGCGTTCGACCCATTGACACCCCCGGGGCCACCTCCTTACTGTCACGCCAGCATTTCGAACGTGTGACGAAATTTCGAACAGAGCCGAAGAGCACAGGGGGCAACTGCCGTGCGCATCACGGGAATCAGCACACACGTGGTCGGGACGCCCTGGCGCAACCTGACGTACGTCCAGGTGCACACCGACGAGGGCATCACCGGAGTCGGCGAGACCCGCATGCTGGGCCACACCGACGCACTGATCGGCTATCTGCGAGAGGCGGAGGCCAATCACATTCTCGGCTCCGACCCGTTCGCTGTCGAGGACCTCGTACGACGGATGAAGTACGGCGACTACGGGCGCGCCGGCGAGATCGTGATGTCCGGCATCGCCGTCATCGAGATGGCCTGCTGGGACATCAAGGGCAAGGCCCTCGGGGTGCCGGTGTGGCAGCTGCTCGGCGGCAAGGTCACCGACAAGGTCAAGGCGTACGCCAATGGGTGGTACACGACCGAGCGGACGCCCGAGGCGTATCACAAGGCCGCGCAGGAGGTCGTCGCGCGCGGGTACAAGGCGCTGAAGATCGACCCCTTCGGCACCGGTCACTTCGAGCTCGACCACGAGCAGAGTCTGTACGCCGTCTCGCTCATCGAGGCCGTGCGCGACGCCATCGGGCCCGAGGCCGAGCTGATGCTGGAGATGCACGGGCGCTTCTCCCCCGCCACCGCCGTCCGGCTCGCCCGCGAGCTCGCTCCCTTCAAGCCCGCCTGGCTGGAGGAGCCGGTCCCGCCGGAGAACCTCAAGGCCCTGGAGAAGGTCGCCGCCAAGGTCGACATCCCGGTCGCCACCGGTGAGCGCATCCACGACCGCATCGAGTTCCGCGAGCTCTTCGAGAGCCAGGCGGCCGACATCATCCAGCCGGACGTCGGCCACATCGGCGGCATCTGGGAGACGCGGAAGCTGGCCGCCACCGCCGAGGCGCACTACGTGCTCGTCGCCCCGCACAACGTGGGCGGGCCCGTCCTCACCGCCGCCTCCCTCCAGGTCGGCTTCACCTCGCCGAACTTCAAGATCCTGGAGCACTTCAACGACTTCGCGGACGCGGAGATCAAGAAGGTCGTGAAGGGCGCGCCGCAGGTCGTCGACGGCTACTTCCAGCTGTCGCACGAGCCGGGTCTCGGCGTCGAGCTGGACGTCGACGCGGCGGCCGAATTCCCGCAGCAGCAGGCCCGCTTCGACCTCTGGGCGGACGGCTGGGAGCAGCGCAAGCCCAAGGGGACGCAGTGAGCACCGCGGTCGTCATCGAGGCGCCGGGCGAGCACCGGCTGACCGCCCACGAGCCCCGGGAGCCGGAGGCCGGCGAGGCGCTCGTCCGCGTCCACGCCGTCGGCATCTGCGGCAGCGACCGGGAGGTCTATCAGGGCAACCGGCCCGACGGATACGTCCGCTACCCGCTCACGCCCGGCCACGAGTGGTCCGGGACGGTGGAGAGGGTCGGCGCGGGAGTGCCCGAGTCCCTCGTCGGCCGCAAGGTCGTCGGGGAGGGTTTCCGCAACTGCCAGGTCTGCGACCGCTGCCATGCGGGCGAGACCACGCTGTGCACGGCGGGGTACGAGGAGACCGGCTTCACCCAGCCGGGCGCGATGGCCACCACGCTCACCCTCCCCGCCCGGCTGCTCCATGTCCTGCCGGACGACGCCGACCTGACGGCCGCCGCCCTGCTGGAGCCCGCCGCCTGCATCGCGGCCGCCGCGCTCAAGGCCGACGCCAGGCCCGGTGAGCGGGTCGCGGTGGTGGGCACGGGGACGCTAGGGATGTTCGCCGTGCAGTTCCTGAGGGCGGGCTCCCCGGCCGAGCTGCTCGTGGTGGGCACCCGCCCCGACCGGGCCGCGCTCTCCAGGGACTTCGGCGCCACCGACTTCCGTACCATCCCCCACTCTCGGCTTCGCTCGAGCGGGGGGACCCCCATCCAGGAACTCCCCGACGACTTCGACGTCGTCATCGAGACCGCCGGGTCCGCGTCCGCCGCGCGCACCGCCGCCTCCCTGCTCAGGCGCGGCGGACGCCTGGTCCTGACGGGAATCCCGGCGCCGGGCGCCGAGGGACTCGACCCCACCGATCTCGTCGTACGGCAGCTGGAGGTGCACACCGTGTTCGGGGCGCCGCCGGAGGCCTGGGCGCACGCGGTGCGGGTGTTCGGCGCGGGGCTGCTGAACCCGTCACCGCTGGTCACGCACGAGCTGCCACTCGCCGAGTTCCCCCAGGCCATCGAGCTGGTGGGGTCCGGGGATCCCAAGGTCGGAAAGGTCCTGCTGCGTCCATGAGCCGTCCATGAGCCAGGTTCTTCCGCACCCCTGATCCGTACGCCGGTACGGAGACCTGACGCTCCGTACCGGCGTACACCCACCGACACGAACCATGTCCGAAATATCGAACGCGAAGGACAGCTTGTGACCGACGCCTCCCCTACGGCAGCCCGTCGACCCGGTGAGCAGGCGCTCGCCGCGCTCGGCCTGGGCGCGCCCGACCTCTCCCCCGCCGACGCCTCGCCGCACACCTTCCCGGGAGGCGGCCGCTGGCGCACCGAGGTTCCGTCCGTCGAAGGCCCCGAGGCCGTTGCCGTGGTCCTCAAGGAGTCCTCCCGGCTCGATGTGCCGATCCACCGGATCAGCCAGGGCAGCGGTGTCTGGATGCTGACCGACGCCGAGATCACCGAGATGGTCGAGGCCACCGGCGAGCGCGACATCGAGCTCTGCCTCTTCACCGGACCGCGCGGCACCTGGGACATCGGCGCCTCCGTACGCACCGACTCGCGCGGCGCCGGCCTGCGCGCCCGGGGCCACGACGCGGTCGCCGGCTGTGTCGAAGACGCCGTCCGGGCCACGGAGTTGGGCGTCAAGTGCCTGCTCGTCGCCGACGAGGGCGTGCTGTGGACACTGCACCGGGCCCGCGTCGCCGGGATCATCCCGGCCGACACGACCCTGAAGGTCTCGGCGCTGATCGGCCCGGTCAACCCGGCCTCGTACGCCGTGTACGAGAACCTCGGCGCCGACTCGGTCAACGTGCCCAGTGATCTGACGCTCGATCACCTCACCGAGATCCGGCGGGTTTCCGCCGCCCCCATGGACATGTACATCGAGGCCCCCGACGACCTCGGCGGGTACGTGCGGATGTACGAGGTCGCCGAGCTGATCCGGCGCGGCGCACCGCTCTATCTGAAGTTCGGTCTGTCCAAGGCGCCCGGGATCTACCCGTACGGGCACCACCTGCGGGAACTGACCCTGTCCACCGCCCGGGAGCGGGTGCGGCGCGGCCGGCTCGCCCTCGACCTGCTCGCGCGGCACGGAGCGGACGGCGACATGGCGCCGCTCGGTTCTCGACTGCCGGGCGAACTCAACAGGTTCGACCTCCGGGCATAACGTTCCGGAAACCTTGCTTCACAAAAGCCGACACAGCCGCGCACAATCCCACACACCTGTCCTCGGTCTTTCCGGCGCCACCCTCGGGAGCGTCTTCGCACCGCGAGACCGAGCCCTGCACACACATCAAGGATGATGATCATGCGTAACCGCAGAGCCGCACTCGCCGCCATAGCCGGAGCCGCCTCCCTCGCCCTGACCCTCACCGCCTGCGGCCAGGACAGCGAGGGCGGCAGCAACGAGGGCAAGGGCAGCAGCAAGGGCGGCACCATCGGCATCGCGATGCCGACCAAGTCCTCCGAGCGCTGGATCGCCGACGGCAAGAACGTGGTCAAGGACCTGGAGTCCAAGGGCTACAAGACCAAGCTGGTCTACGGCGAGGACGACCCCGACCAGCAGGTCTCGCAGATCGAGAACCTGATCACGCAGGGCGTGAAGGCCATCATCGTCGCCGCGATCGACAACAAGTCGCTGAACAACGTCCTCCAGCAGGCCGCCGACGCGAAGATCCCGGTCATCGCCTACGACCGGCTGATCCTCGGCACCAAGAACGTCGACTACTACGCGTCCTTCGACAACACCAAGGTCGGCGAGCTGCAGGCCGGCTACATCGTCGACAAGCTCGGTCTGAAGAGCGGCAAGGGCCCGTTCAACATCGAGCTGTTCGCCGGCTCCAACGACGACAACAACACCAAGTACTTCTTCAACGGTGCGATGAGCGTCCTGAAGCCGTACATCGACAGCAAGAAGCTGGTCGTCCAGTCCGGCCAGACCGGCCTCACCCAGGTCACCACCCTGCGGTGGGACGGCACCACCGCGCAGAAGCGCATGGACGACATCCTCACCAAGTCGTACCAGAGCAAGAAGGTCGACGCGGTGCTCTCGCCGTACGACGGCATCTCCATCGGCATCCTGTCGGCGCTGAAGTCGGACGACTACGGCTCCAAGAGCAAGCCGCTGCCCGTCGTCACCGGTCAGGACGCCGAGCTGGCCTCGGTCAAGTCGATCATCGCGGGCGAGCAGACGCAGACCGTCTACAAGGACACCCGTGAGCTGGCCAAGGTCGCCTCGACCATGGTCGACGACGTCCTCAACGGCAAGAAGCCGCAGACCAACGACACCAAGACGTACGACAACGGCGCCAAGGTCGTCCCCGCCTACCTGCTGCAGCCGGTCAGCGTCGACAAGTCCAACTACAAGCAGGTGCTGGTCGACGGCGGCTACTACACCGAGTCCGACCTCAAGTAACCGCCGACTCCTAGTGATTGGAAGGCACGACCATGGCGGGACCCGTCCTGGAAATGCGCTCGATCGTCAAGACCTTTCCCGGCGTCAAGGCGCTGTCGGACGTCACACTGACCGTCCGCCAGGGCGAGGTCCACGCCATCTGCGGTGAGAACGGCGCCGGGAAGTCCACCTTGATGAAGGTGCTCTCCGGCGTCCATCCGCACGGCAGTTACGAGGGTGAGATCCTCTTCGAGGGAGAGGTCTGCAGCTTCAAGGACATCCGGGCGAGCGAGCACCACGGCATCGTCATCATCCACCAGGAGCTGGCGCTGGTGCCGTTCCTCTCCCTCGCGGAGAACATCTTCCTCGGCAACGAGCACGCCAAGGGCGGGCTCATCAACTGGAACGAGACCCTGCGGCACGCCACCGAGCTGCTGCGCCGGGTCGGTCTGGAAGATCACCCCGAGACCCGCGTCGCCGACATCGGCGTGGGCAAGCAGCAGCTCGTGGAGATCGCGAAGGCGCTGTCGAAGAAGGTGAAGCTGCTCATCCTGGATGAGCCGACCGCGGCTCTGAACGACGAGGACAGCGGCAAACTCCTCGATCTCATCCTGGAGTTGAAGAAGCAGGGCATCACCTCGATCATCATCTCCCACAAGCTGAACGAGATCCGCAGGGTCGCCGACTCGGTGACGATCCTGCGCGACGGGCGGTCCATCGAGACTCTCGACGTGAAGGCGCCGGAGACCACCGAGGACCGGATCATCTCCGGCATGGTCGGCCGCGACCTCGACCACCGCTTCCCCGAGCGCACCGCGTACGAGGGAGAGGTGGGCGCGGCAGCGGCCCTGGAGATCCGCAACTGGACGGTCCACCACCCGATCGACCAGCAGCGCAAGGTGGTCGACGACGTGTCGATCAGCGTACGGCGCGGGGAGATCGTCGGCATCGCGGGCCTGATGGGCGCCGGCCGCACCGAACTGGCGATGAGTGTCTTCGGGCGCACCTACGGCCGGTACGCGGGCGGCTCGGTCCTCAAGGACGGCAAGGAGATCCGTACGAAGACCGTCGCCGAGGCGGTCGGGCACGGCATCGCGTACGTCACCGAGGACCGCAAGCACTACGGCCTCAACCTCATCGACACCATCAACCGCAACATCTCACTGACCGCCCTGAACAAGGTCGCGAAGCGCGGTGTGGTCGACGAGCACGAGGAGCGGCAGGTCGCCGAGCGCTACCGCACGTCCATGAACATCAAGGCGCCGACCGTCTTCGAGCCGGTGGGCAAGCTGTCCGGCGGCAACCAGCAGAAGGTCGTCCTCAGCAAGTGGATCTTCGCGGGTCCGGAGGTGCTGATCCTGGACGAGCCCACCCGCGGTATCGACGTGGGCGCCAAGTACGAGATCTACACGGTCATCGACCAGCTGGCCGCCGAGGGCAAGGCGGTCGTCTTCATCTCCTCCGAGCTGCCCGAGCTGCTCGGCATGTGCGACCGCATCTACACCATGGCCGCCGGGCGGCTCACGGGCGAGGTCCCGCGGGCCGAGGCCACGCAGGAAGTGCTGATGCGCCAGATGACGAAGGACAAAGAGGTATCCCGATGAGCACGGATGTAACCGCCAAGACCCCGGCCCCGGCGCCGCCCGGGAAGAGCGGGGGCGCGGCCGCGGGCGGCGGCCTGCTGCAGCTGATGCTGGACGGCCTGCGCCGCAACATGCGCCAGTACGGCATGCTGATCGCCCTCGGCCTGATCGTCGCCCTCTTCGCGGTGTGGACCGACGGCGACCTGCTGCTGCCGCGCAACGTCTCCAACCTGGTGCTGCAGAACAGCTACATCCTGATCCTCGCGATCGGCATGATGCTGGTGATCATCGCGGGCCACATCGACCTGTCGGTCGGCTCACTGACCGCGTTCATCGGCGCGTTCGCGGCCGTACTGATGGTGCAGCACAGTATCGCGTGGCCGCTCGCCCTGGTGCTGTGCCTGGTGGTGGGCGCGGTCGCGGGCTCGGTGCAGGGCTTTCTGATCGCGTATCTCGGCATACCGTCGTTCATCGTCACCCTCGCCGGCATGCTGCTCTTCCGCGGCCTCACCGAGATCCTGCTGAAGGGCCAGACCCTCGGCCCGTTCCCGGACGGGCTGCAGAAGATGGGCAACGGCTTCCTGCCGGAGGCCGGCCCGGACACCAACTACCACAACATCACGTTGCTGCTGGGCCTCGCCCTGATCGTCTTCGCGGTTCTGCAGGAGGTGCGCGACCGCAAGCGGCAGCAGGAGTTCTCGCTGGATGTGCTCCCGAAGAACATCTTCCTGCTCAAGCTCGTCGCCATCGTCGCCGCGATCCTGGTCGTCACGATGCTGCTCGCCAGCTACAAGGGCGCGCCGACCGTGCTGATCATCCTCGGTGTGCTGGTGGTCGGCTACGGCTACGTCATGCGCAACGCGGTGTTCGGCCGCCACATCTACGCGATCGGCGGCAACCTGCCGGCGGCGAAGCTGTCCGGCGTCAAGGACAAGAAGGTCACCTTCTACGTCTTCCTGAACATGGGCGTGCTCGCGGCCCTCGCGGGTCTGGTGGTCGCCGCCCGCCTCAACGCGGCCTCGCCGAAGGCGGGCTTGAACTTCGAACTCGAAGCCATCGCCTCGTCGTTCATCGGTGGCGCGTCCATGAGCGGCGGCGTGGGTACCGTCCTCGGCGCGATCATCGGTGGTCTCGTCCTCGGCGTGCTGAACAACGGCATGAACCTTCTCAGCGTCGGCACCGACTGGCAGCAGGTCATCAAGGGCCTGGCCCTGTTGGCGGCGGTCGGCTTCGACGTGTGGAACAAGCGCAAGTCCGGTTCGTAAGTCAGCTGGGCCCCGCCACGAAGGCGGGGCCCCACCCTTTACGGGAGCCGCAAATGGAACTGAACAGACGCACGGTCATCGCAGGAGCCGCGGCCGCGGGCATCGCCGCGACCACGCTCGGGGGAACGGCACACGCCGCGGGAGGCAGAAAGCCGGCGAAGGAGCTCTTCGGCAAGCTCGCCGACGGGACGAAGGTCTACCGCTGGTCGCTGGAGAACGGCGGCACGCGCCTGAAGGTCCTGTCGTGGGGCGGCGTCGTCCAGTCCTTGGAGATCCCGGACCGCCACGGCCGGTACAAGAACGTCTCCCTGGGCTTCGACAACATCGAGGACTACGTCGCCAAGACCCCGTACTTCGGCGCGCTGATCGGCCGCTACGGCAACCGCATAGCCAAGGGGCAGTTCACCCTCGACGGCAAGAGCTACCAGCTGTCCGTCAACGACGGCGTCAACAGTCTGCACGGTGGCGCCAAGGGCTTCGACAAGCACGTCTGGGACGTGGAGGGCTTCACCTCCGGCTCCGACGTCGGCCTCGTGCTGCACTACACCAGCGTCGACGGCGAGATGGGCTACCCCGGCACGCTCAAGGCGAAGGTCACCTACACCCTCACCCGGCACGGCGACTGGCGCATCGACTACGAGGCCACCACCGACAAGGCCACCGTCGTCAACCTCACCAGCCACGTCTACTGGAACCTGGCGGGCGAGGGCAGCGGCTCGATCTACGACCATGAGCTGAAGATCGCCGCCTCCCGCTACACGCCCGTCGACTCGGGCCTGATCCCCACCGGCGAGCTGGCCAAGGTCGCGGGCACCCCCTTCGACTTCCGCCACACCAAGACGGTCGGCGCCGACATCCGGGTCGCCAACCAGCAGCTGCTGTACGGCAAGGGCATCGACCACAACTGGGTGCTCGACAAGGGCATCACGGCGAAGCCCGAGCACATCGCCACCCTGCGCGACCCGTCCTCCGGCCGCACCCTGAAGATCGCCACCGACCAGCCGGGCCTGCAGTTCTACTCCGGGAACTTCCTCGACGGCACCCTCGTCGGCACCGGCGGCCACATCTACCGGCAGGGCGACGCGCTGTGCCTGGAGACGCAGCACTTCCCGGACTCGCCGAACCAGCCGAAGTTCCCCTCGACGGTCCTGCGGCCGGGCGAGACGTACCGCAGCACGACGGTGCACTCGTTCAGCGCCTGAGGCCCTCGACGGCTTCGCGGGGCCTCCGGTTGCCCCGCGAAGCGAACCCACACTGAATGCACACGAGTTGAACAGCGCCACCTCCGTATCCGTATGAGAGGGCGGCCCGTGCTCCCCCGCACGGGCCACCCAAAGACGGAGGGCCCGTCCGTCCCAACGGGCCCGCCCAAACGGAGGTTCCATGGCCGGCAATGTCACCTCGCTCTTTCGCGGCACTGCGGCGCACAGCCCGTCGATGGCCGCGCTGACGCGAGAGGGCGACGGGGCCGGCCCCGTGGACTTCTGCATCCCGTGCAATCCGTACTTCCCCACACCCGCGATGTTCGACGAGCTGGCGGGCCGGCTGCGCGAGATCATCACGTACTACCCGAGCAGCGCCGACACCATCACCGCCGAGCTGTGCTCGCTGCTCCAGCTGCCGCCGCAGTGCGTCGCGATGGGCAACGGATCCACCGAACTCATCACCTGGATCGACCACTTGCTGGTCCGGGAGTCCCTCGCGATACCCGTGCCCACCTTCGGCCGCTGGACCGACCAGCCGATGGAGACCGGCAAGCGGGTCGACATGTTCCCGCTCCAGGAGTCCACCGGATTCGCCCTCGACCTCGCCAAGTACGCCGAGTTCATCCGCGCCCGCGGCTCGCGTGTCGCCGTGATCTGCAACCCGAACAACCCCGACGGCGGCTTCCTCCCCCGCCAGTCGGTCATCCAGTTCATGGACGCGATGGCGGACCTGGACCTGATCGTCATCGACGAGTCGTTCCTGGAGTTCGCCGACGCCGAATCCGAACCGAGCGTGGTCGAGGACGCGGTGATGCGGCCCAACGTCATCGTGCTGCGCAGCCTCGGCAAGAACTTCGGCCTGCACGGCATCCGCTTCGGCTATCTGGTCGCCAACCCGGCCCTGGCCGGCCGGGTCCGTTCCATGCTGCCCAAGTGGAACCTCAACTCCTTCGCCGAGACCGTGGTGTTCATGCTCAAGGAGCACGGCGCCGAGTACATGGAGAGCCTGCACATGGTCCGCCGGGACCGGCTCGACATGGCCCGCCAGCTGTCCGCACTGCCCGGTCTCACCGTCTACCCGTCCCAGGGCAACTTCCTCTTCGTGCGCCTCCCCGTGGGCGCCGAAGGCACCGTGGTCCGGGACCGGCTGCTGACCGAGCACCGGATCCTGGTCCGCGAGTGCGGCAACAAGATCGGTTCGTCCAGCCGCTTCCTGAGACTCGTGGTGCGCCCCCAGGTGGACGTGCGTCGCCTGGTGTCCGGCCTGGAACAGGTGCTCTACGGGACCAGGAGGGGAGCCGCCGTACCCGAGCTGAGCACAGGGACCAGCTACAGCTCGGGTACGGCGGCGGTGGACCGCCTGGTCAGCGCCACGAACGGGGCGGGCATGCAGGGCCTGGCCGCACAGGCGAACGCGTGGCCGGGGCCCGCGGCGGCACAGCCCGGACCGATGCCGAGCCTGCCCGCCGCGCAGCCCGCGCAGGTGTCGAACTTCCCCGTCCCGCAGCAGCCGGCGGCCGTGTCGAACTTCTCGTCCCCGCAGCCCGCGGCGGTGTCGAACTTCCCGTCCCCCACGCCGCAGCCCGCCGCCCCGCAGCCCACCACCTGGCCGGCGCCTGCCGCGGCCCAGGCACCCGGGGCGATGCCGGGCCTGGCCCCGGGTTCGGCACCCGCGCCGGCGATGCCCGCCGCGGCCCAGGCCCAGGGTCTCCAGCCCGTCGCCCAGGCAGGCATGCCCGGAATGACGAACGCCGCCTCGCTGGGCGCCCAGGGAGGCCTGACCGCCGCCCAGGTCCGGGGCCGCACCCAGCCGGAACCGCAGCCCCAGCCGCAGCAGCCCACCGGCTGGCCGGCCGTGGGCGCCATGCTGTACGGCCAGGCGGGCTAGGTCCCGTCTCGGGAAGGTCAGTACGCGACGGGCCACCCACTGCTCCAGTTCAGCAGCCCGCCGGCTCCCGCACGGGCTCCGGCAGCGCGTCCTCCGCGATGTCCGCCGGCGTGACGCCCTCCAGGATCTTCCGCACGTTGGCGCGGACCGCGACCCAGAGGGGGAGCAGGGGCTCGGCGGGGCCGGTGTACGCGAGTCGGGTAGGCCGTTCGCCGCGCACGGAGACGATCGGGCCGTCCACCGTTCGGATGACGTCCGCGACAGTGATCGCCTCGGCGGCACGGGCGAGCCGGTAACCCCCACCGCCGCCGCGCCTACTGGTGACGAGGCCGCCGCGCCGGAGATCGCCGAGGATTCCCTCCAGAAACTTGTGCGGAATGTTCTGCGCGAGGGCGATGACCTCCGCCTTCACCGGGCCGCCGTCCTGCCGTACGGCCAGCTCCAGTGCCGCCCGTACCGCGTAATCCGCCCGCGCCGAGATCCTCATATGACCATTGTGGGAGGTATCGCTGTGGACAATGGCCGCACTCTCCCCCAAGTTCTCGGCTTCGCTCGAACAGGGGGGACCCCCATCGCTGTCCCCGGGAGGACCCCACATGGTGTTGAGCAGACGTACCTTCAGCGCACTCGCCGGCACCGCCGCGCTCGGCTTCTCGCTGAGCGGCAGCGGGAGCGAAATGGCGTGCGCCGCCGGAAGGGCGCCCGTCGCTCCCACCGGACCCGCGCCCGGACCTCCCTCGGCCGACGGCAAGGCACACACCGTCGGCTTCGACCGCTACTCGATGCTGATCGACGGCAAGCGCCTCGTGCTGTGGTCCGGCGAGGTCCACCCCTTCCGTCTGCCCAGCCCTTCGCTGTGGCGGGACGTGCTGGAGAAGCTGCGCGCCCACGGCTACAACACGATCAGCATCTACGTGTCGTGGAACTACCACTCCCCCGCGCCGGGGAAGTACGACTTCACCGGCGTCCGCGACCTCGACCTGTTCCTGCGCACGGCCGCCGAGACCGGCCTGTACGTCATCCTGCGGCCGGGCCCGTACATCAACGCCGAGGTGGACGCGGGCGGCTTCCCCGGCTGGCTGACCGTCACCCAGGGCACGGCCCGCACCTCCGACCCGACCTATCTGAAGTACGTCGACGAGTGGCTGACCGCCGTCGACCGGATCGCCGCGAAGCACCTCTACACCAAGGGCGGCGGCACGATCGTCCTCTACCAGCTGGAGAACGAGTACGCGAACAACGTCAGCAGCCCCCTCGGCCGCGACTACATGACCCACCTGTACACCAAGGTCCGCAGGGACGGCATCGACGTGCCGCTCTTCCACAACGACAAGGGCAGGAACGGGCACTGGGCCCCGGGGACCTTCGACACCGGCGGCGAGAAGGACCGCTACCTGTACGGCTTCGACGGCTATCCCTCGCCGTTCGCGCCCCCGCCCGACTGGGGTTACTTCGGCGTCGGCGGGACGAAGGGCGGCTCGACCGCGAGTCCCGAAACCCCGGGACTCATCGCCGAGTTCGGGGGCGGCTGGTTCGATCCGTGGGGTGGGGTGGAGTTCGACGGCAAGGGGTACGCGGAGTCGCGCCGGACCCGCGACGCGGCGTACGAGCGGCGCTTCTACCTCACCAACCTCGCCAACGGCATCAAGGTCCACAACGTCTACATGACCTTCGGCGGCACGTCCTGGGGCTGGCTGCCCGCACCGATCGTCTACACCTCGTACGACTACGGTGCCGCCCTCGACGAGGCCCGGCAGCCCACCGCGAAGCTGATCCCGATGCACCAGATCGGGCAGCTCCTGCACTCCGTGCCCGACCTGGCGAAGCTGGACCGCGCCGAAGACATCTCGGTCGGCGACACCGGCGTCAAGGCGTACCACCTCGTCAACCCGGACACGAAGGCGCACTTCTACATCCTGCGCAATGACGCCTCCGCCGAAGCCGTCGCCTCCGTCCCGCTCGCCGGCACGACCCTCCCCGTGCCGGTCCCCGGCCTCGACGCCCGGCTGCTCGCCACCGGAATCACCCTGGGGCGGCGGAAGCTGCGCTACTCCACCGCCCAGCCGATGATGTGGCTCGCCGCCGGGCGCCAGGACATCGCCGTGTTCACCGGCCGGACGGGCGAGTCGACACGGACCGCGCTGGAGTGCGCGAGCGAGCCGACGGTCACCGTGCTGGAGGGCAACCCGGTGCACGTGTACGCGGACGGCGTCCTGCGGATCGACGCCCGGCTGAACTCGCTCACCCGGGTGTTGGTGCAAGGCGGCGGCATCTCGACGCCTCTCCTGCTGCTGTTCGCCGACGACCAGACCTCCGGACGGCTGTGGCGCCACGACACCCCGTCCGGTCCGGTGCTGGTACGCGGCCCCGCACTCCTGCGCACCGCCGCCCTGCGCGGCACCACCGTGCATCTCACCGGGGACACGATCGAAGCTGCGGACCTGGAGGTCTGGGGGCCGCGCGGCGTGAGTGAAGTCGTCTGGAACCAAGGCACGTTGAAGACAGTGGCCACCACGTCCGGCAGCCTGCAGGTCGAGCAGCGGCTGCCCGGCGTACCCGTCGTCCTGCTCCCCACCCTGACCAACTGGCGCCGGTCCGCCGAGAACCCGGAGTCCGCCGCCGACTACGACGACTCCGGCTGGAAGGCCGCGAACAAGAAGTCCTCCTACAGCGTCACCCCCGTACCCGCCGGACAGCCCGTACTCTTCGCCGACGACTACGGCTACCACTACGGCGACGTCTGGTACCGGGGGCGCTTCACCGACGCGGGCAAGGCCGGGTCGGTGTCCTTCTCCTACATCTCCGGCGCGCAGGGGCTGCTGATGGCCTGGCTGGACGGAAAGCCGCTGGGTACGCATCGGATGCCGGTGCCGGACAAGAAGACGGTCAGGCTGGGGACGTGGTCGGCCACGGCGACGTTCCCCGTCCCGGAGAAGAAGGGGCCGCGCGTGCTGTCCGTTCTTGTGCGTCGTATGCAGCACGACGAGGACGGGGCGGCGAAGGACACCCACAAGGTGGCCCGAGGGCTGACGGCCGTGACCTTCGAGGGCGACTCCCCGGCGGTCACCTGGCGGATCCGGGGCGAAGTGATCCCCGACCCGGTGCGCGGACCGGTCAACAACGGAGGGCTGTACGGAGAGCGGCACGGCTGGCATCTGCCAGGGTTCGCCGACAGCCGCTGGAAGGTCGTCGACTTCCCGCGCGACGAGCGGCGCCAGGGCGTCGTCTGGTACCGCACCGACTTCCGGCTCGCCGTCGACGCGAGCGTGGACGCCTCGATCGGGCTCACCCTCACCGACGACCCGGCCCGCGCCTACCGCGTCCAGATCTTCCTGAACGGCTGGAACATGGGCCAGTACATCAACGACGTAGGCCCCCAGCACACCTTCGTCCTGCCGAACGGGCTGCTGCGCACACGGGGGCCCAACACACTGGCCCTCGCGGTGCTGTCCGACGGGACCACACCGGCGGGACCGGGCAAGGTAGCACTGACACTGTTGGGCAGCGCGGCCGGAGGAGTGCCGGTGGCGGTGGTGAACTCCCCCGGCCGCGCGGTGAAGCACTAGATGTATTGCCGTGTCCGGCGGACGGGTCCTAGACCAGCCGGATCACATTCCAGGACAACGGCTCCAGGACGGCGCTCAGCGTGCCGTCCTGGAGGGCCGTTCCCTCGACGGGGTGCGGGGTGATCCGCTCCTGGTCGTCGACGGTGTTGGTGGCGTCCGGGTCGGCGTCGGCGAGCGCGCTGTGCTCGACGACCGACGTCAGCCCCAGCCGGTTCAGGGCGACTTCGAGCGGCAGCGGCTCGGTCTGGCCCCGGTTGACGGCGAAGACGGTGACCGAGCCGTCCTCGGCGCGCACCGCGGTCGCGTGCAGCAGGTCCGCCTCGCCGTACTTCTTCGTCGCATACGTCGGCGAGTCCACGCGGACGTCGAGAACCTGGCCGCGCCCGTACTGCGAGGCCTGCGCGAAGGGGAAGAACGTCGTCTGCCGCCAGGCCGCGCCCCCCGGCTCCGTCATGATCGGCGCGATGACGTTGACGAGCTGGGCGAGGCAGGCGACGGTGACCCGGTCCGCGTGCCGCAGCAGCGCGATGAGCAGGGAGCCGAAGACGACCGCGTCCGTGACGGAGTAGACGTCCTCCAGGATGCGCGGGGCCTCCTGCCAGTCCTCGACGGGGTGCGGGTTGGGCCGGCTCTGGTACCAGACGTTCCACTCGTCGAAGGAGAGGTTGATCTTCTTCTTGGACTTCAGGCGGGCGCCGATGTGGTCGCAGGTCGCCACCACGTTCTCGATGAAGGATTCCGTGTCGACGGCGGAGGCGAGGAAGGAGTCCCGGTCGCCGTCGGTCTCCTCGTAGTAGGCGTGCAGGGAGATGTGGTCGACGAGGTCATACGTCTCGGCCAGCACCGTCGCCTCCCACTCGGCGAAGGTGGGCATGGACTGCCCGGAGGAGCCGCACGCGACGAGTTCGAGGTCCGGCTCGATCTGGCGCATCGCGCGGGCGGTCTCGGCGGCGAGCCGGCCGTACTCCTCGGCGGTCTTGTGGCCGGTCTGCCAGGGGCCGTCCATCTCGTTGCCGAGGCACCACAGCTTGATGCCGAACGGGTCCTTGTCGCCGTGCGCCACTCGCAGGTCCGAACGGGCCGTCCCGGAGGGGTGGTTGGCGTACTCCTGGAGTTCCAGCGCCTCGGCGACACCGCGCGTGCCGAGGTTGATGGCCATCATCGGCTCGGCCTGCGGGCCGATCTTCTTCAGGAAGGCGATGTACTCGGAGAGGCCGAAGCGGTTGGTCTCCGTGGAGCGCCAGGCGAGGTCGAGGCGGCGGGGGCGGTCCTCGGCGGGGCCCACCGAGTCCTCCCAGTTGTAGCCGGAGACGAAGTTGCCGCCGGGGTAGCGGATCGTGGTGACGCCGAGTTCGCGGACCAGGTCCAGCACGTCCGTGCGGAGACCCGCCTCGTCGGCCGAGGGGTGGCCGGGCTCGAAGATGCCGGTGTAGACGCAGCGGCCGAGGTGTTCGACGAAGGATCCGAAGAGACGGGGGTTGACCTCACCGACAGTGAAGGCGGGGTCGAGGGCGAAGCGGGCGGTGCGCATGGTGTCCTTTCGAGGTTCGGTTCTGTCTGCCGGCGCCGGGGGCTGATCGCCGGCTGTGGGGGCTGGTCGTGCCCACGCGGCGGAGCCGCACTTGGATGCGGCCCCGCGCCCCTAACGCACCCCGGGCCAGCCGTTCTTGTGCCAGCTCAGCCTGTTCAGGCCCAGCTTGGGCGTGCCGTTGTCGTCTGCGTCGTAGTAGTGGTACGCCAGCCAGTCCTGGCCCCCGTCGCGGAACACCGACTCGCCACCGGTACCGACGAAGCGGCCGTGTCCGGCGAGGAGGAGGTCTCCGCCGCCCTCCAGCATCGGCGTACCGGTGCTGTCGACGTACGGGCCGGTGACGCTCGTCGACCGGCCGACCCTGATCTTGTAGGTGGAGTTCACCCCCGCGCAGCACGCGTCGTACGAAGCGAAGAGGTAGTAGTGGCGACCGTGCTTGACCACGTACGGGCCCTCGACCGCGTACGGCGCGTCCGGGCGGGTCGCCAGGTGGTGGACGGTGGCGCCCTCGACGGCCTTACCGGTCCTCGGGTCCAACTCGACCATGCGGATGCCGGTCCAGTACGAGCCGAAGGCCATCCACAGCTTGCCGTCGGCCCTGGTCACGGCCGGGTCGATGGCGTTCCAGGTGTCGGTCCTCTCGGAGGTGAAGACCTTGCCGTGGTCGGTCCAGGTGCCGGGCAGGCCGGTCGGGGAGGTGGCGACGCCGATCGCGGAGTGGTTGGTGCCCCAGGAGGAGACGGCGTAGTAGAGCCAGTAGCGGCCGTCGCGGTAGGAGATGTCGGGGGCCCAGGGATCGCCGGTCGAGTTGTACTCGTACCACCAACTCGGGTGCGTGGCGAAGGCGTTGCCCGCGTCGTCCCACTGGACACGGTCCTTGGAGAGACGCGCGCCGATGATCCCGCCCGTCGAATAGGCCACGTATCCACCGGACTTGAGGTGGATGACCGTGGGGTCGTGGATGATCTGCTGGCCGGTGATGGGCACCGGGTCGGGGTAGGTGACGTCCGCCCGGGCCGTGCCCGGCAGCACGGCGAGGGCGGCCGCGGCCAGCAGGGCCGCGAGTCTGAGACGCTTCAATTCAGTACCTCCTGCGATGAGTTACTGACCTGCCAGACCTGTGTGGGCCACGCCTCGCACGATCTGGCTCTGGAAGAAGACGAACACGATGATCAGCGGGAGTCCGGCGATCAGGCCGCCCGCCATGAGCTTCGGCCAGACGATGCCGAAGGCGTTCTGCACGGTGGCGATGCCGTTCGGCATGGTCATCAGGTCGGGGTTGTTGGTCACCATGTACGGCCACAGGAAGTTGTTCCACGAGGCGATGAAGGTGAAGATCCCGACCGCCGAGAGGGAGGGCTTCGACAGCGGCAGCACGATGGTGAAGAAGATCCGCCAGCGGCCCGCGCCGTCGATGAACGCTGCCTCCTCCAGCTCGCGTGGCAGCGACTGGAAGAACTTGTAGAGGATGTAGACCATCGCCGCGGGCGCGCACTGCGGCAGGATCATGCCCCAGTAGGTGTCGACCATCCCGAGCGACTGCACGGTCGTGAACAGCGGTACGCCGAGGATCGCCGGGGAGAACATCAGGCCCGCCATCGTCAGCGCCATCAGGGCTGACTTGCCGCGGAACTCGGTGCGTGCGAAGCCGTACGCGGCGAGCGAGGCGACGAGCATCACGATGAAGGTGACGCAGACCGACACCACGAGCGAGTTCACGAACCAGTTGGGGATGTTGCCGGCCTCGAAGACGCTCTTCCAGGAGTCGAGGGTGAAGTCCTTCGGGATCCAGTGCGGGGACGTCACCGACTCGGTGGGAGTCTTCAGCGAGGTCGACAGCGCCCAGACGAGCGGGGACACCCAGATCAGGGAGAGGGCCGCGGCGACGACGGTCAGGGCGATCTGCGCGGGTGTCCAGGTACTGCGGGACTTGCGCATTACGGGAGTCGGTGCGGTCATCGGGCGGCCTCCTCGCGGTTGCGCAGCAGCCACATCCGTCCGAGCGCGACCACGGCGATGATGAGGAACAGGATGAAGGAGATCGCGGAGGCGTAGCCCACGCGGTAGCTGGTGAAGCCCTGTTCGAGGGTGTACTGGACGAAGGTGCGGGTCGATTCCTCGGGTCCCGGGCCGAACTGGTACATGACGACGACCTGGTCGAAGACCTGGAGCGAGGCGAGGATCTGCAGGGCGAGAACCAGACCGGTGATGTTCCGCAGGTTCGGCACGGTGATGTGCAGCAGGCGCTTGAAGGCGTTCGCGCCGTCCAACTCGGCTGCTTCGTAAAGATGTTGGGGAATGTTCTGCAGGGCGGCCAGATAGAGGAGGAAGGAGAAGCCGACCGTCCACCACAGGGTCGCGATGACGACCGCCGTCATCGCGGTGGACTTCTGTGCCAGCCACGGGGTGTCCAGGCCGAGCACGTGGTTGACCATGCCGTTGGTGGGCTGGAACAGCCACCACCACAGGTTGCCGACCACGGCCGACGGCAGCAGGAACGGCGCGAAGAAGCACAGCCGCCACAGCCACTTGAAGTGCACGGCGTGGTGCGCGATCAGCGCCATCAGCAGCGCCACGACGATGATGCAGGGCACCACGTACATCGTGAACTTGACGCTGTGCCACAGCGAGGACCAGACGAGATCGTCCTTGAGGGCCTCGCGGTAGTTGGCGAGGCCCACGAAGCTGGTGTGGTCGCCGGAGATGTTGGCGTCCGTGAGGCTGAGGTACAGGCCGCGGACGACGGGCACGATGACGAAGAGCCCGTACATGACGAAGAACGGGGCGACGAACCAGCCGCCGTGCTGGAACCGGCGCCCCCAGCGCGCCCGGGCGGACTCCGCGGCGGTGGCCGTGCGGGGCCGCAGGGTGGTGGCGGGCGCGACCGCGGTTGTCGTGCTGCTCACGCTGCTCATGCGCCGGCTCCCTTCAGCTCTTGGGCGGCCGTCCTGCCATCCATCGGGTTCTTCATCGCGAGTAGCTGTTCCAGTCCGGACTTCATACGGCGGGCCGCGGCATCCGGCTTGGCGGAGCCGAGGTTGGAGGCGGCGACGACCGGGCCGATGCGCTGGGCGAGGATGCCCGTGGAGCCGGCGAACCAGATGTGGGGTTCGGTGGCGGGGTGTTCCATGGCCGGCTTGGAGTACTCGCTCTGCGGGCTGAGCTTGAGGTACGCCGGGTCCTCGAAGGTGGGCAGGTACGCCGGTACGTGACCGCCGCCCGCCCAGGCGGTGGCGTGCTTGATCATGTAGGCGGCCAGCATGTGCGCGCCCTCGTTGGCGGCGCCGCCGCGGTCGGACTGGTGGGGCAGCACGAAGGAGTGCGACTCGGCGTGAGTGGCCGGTGTGCCGAAGACGGGGGGCAGCGGCTGGGCGCCGTAGCCGACCTTCTCGCCGTTGAAGTACGGCACCGACCAGTTCCCCTCCCAGGTGAACGGCGACCCGGCGATGAAGGCCTCGCCGTCCGCCGCGCCCACGGTGACGTACCCGTCGGTGACGTGCTTGCGGAAGAACTCCAGGACCTGGGTGGCCTTGTCGGTGTCGAAGGTGACGTCGGTCTGGTCGTCGTTGAAGTAGGAGCCGCCGAGCTGCTGGTAGAAGGCGACGAAGAACCACCAGGCGAAGTTCTGGTCGTTGGCGTGCAGGCCGAGGGTCTGCACGCCGTTCCTCAGCTGCTTCTTGGCCGACTTGAGGATCTCGAACCACTCGTCGGTGGAGCCGGCGGAGGGCAGCTTCCCGTCGGCGTCGAGCAGGCCCGCCTTCTCGCAGACGTCCTTGCGGTAGAAGTTCAGCTGGACGTGGATGTCGAGGGGCAGCGCGTACAGCTTGCCGTCGACGATGCCGCGCTGCCACAGCACCGGGTTGAAGTCGGCTTCCTTCACGCCGTACTTGGTGAGCAGGTCCATGTCCCAGGGGTCCAGCAGACGGCCGGGCGCGAAGCCCGGCACGCGGCCCTGGTGCATGACGGCGAGGTCCGGTGCCCGGTTGCCGGCCGCGGCCATGGCGAGCTTGGTGTAGTACGGGCCGCCCCAGGTCAGCGTGGAGGCCTTGACGGCGACATCCGGATGCGCCGTGCGGAAGGCGTCCACCATCGCGACCTGATTGGCGCCGTCGCCGCCGCTGAAGAGGTTCCAGTACCGCACCCGGGTCCGGGCGCTGGACGCGAGCGCGTCCGCGCCGGTGCCGAGCGCGGCGAAGCCCAGACTGCCCGCGACCGTCAACCCACCCACTCCGGCCAGGAGTTGCCTTCGATTCAGGCCAGGTAGTCCCATTCCCCGCCCTCACTGTTCGAGATTTCGATAGATGATCGCAACTTCGAACGGGACCGTAGATAGGAAGCGCTTACTCGTCAATGGTTTGCGCAAAAATCGAAAGTCCCCGCCCAGCCGTCGACCGACGACTGGGCAGGGACTTCGCAGGAGTTGCTAGCCCGCGAACGCGGGCCCCGGAAGGCCTTTCCCCGCGCCGGGAACGACGAGCACCGAGCCGGAGAGCGGATGCGGCGCCTCCAGGCCCGTACGGGCCGTGGTGATGTACAGGTCGGCCAGGTCGGGGCCGCCGAACGCGCAGGCGGTGGGGCGGCGGACGGGGAGCTCGATCACGCGGTCGAGGACCCCGTCCGGGGTGTAGCGGCGGACCGCTCCGCCGTCCCAGAGGGCCACCCAGACGCAGCCGTCGACGTCGACCGTGAGCCCGTCGGGGAAACCGTCATCAATGGTCGCCAACGGCCGCCTGTCGGTGGGCAGTTGATCGTCGCCCACGTCGAAGACATCGATCCGTCGGGTCGGGGAGTCGATGTAGTACATCAGCCGGCCGTCCGGGCTCCAGCCCGTGCCGTTGCTGACGGCGACGTCGTCGAGGATCGTCCGTACGGTTCCGTCCGGGTTGAGCCGGGACAGCGAACCGCCACGTGGCGCCTCGTCGTAGCGCATGGTGCCGAACCACAGCGAGCCGTCGGGAGCGACCGCCGCGTCGTTCGCGCGGCGGCCCGGGACGGGGTCCCGGTGCAGCCACCGGAAGGGCTCACCGGACCCCGGTGCTCCGTAGAGCCCCACTCCGTCACGGAGGTTGACGACCAGGCCGCCGCCCGCGCGGGGCTTGGCGGCGCCCACGTGCTGTTCGGTGGCCATGACCGTGCGGCGCCCGGAGACCGGGTCGTACGTGTGCAGCCGGGAGCCGAGGATGTCGACCCAGATGAGCCGCTGTGCGTGCGGGTCCCAGGTCGGGCCCTCACCGAGGGTCGCGTACGCGCGTACGGCGACCTCGACGGCCGTCATCCGACGCTCCGGTGGCCGAGCCGCTCGGACAGCTCGGCCGCGCCCTTCACCGCGAGCTGCTCCAGTTCGGCGCGGCGCTCGTCGCTCCAACGGATCATCGGTACGGAGATGGAGAGCGCGGCGACGACCTGTCCCGTACGGTCGCGCACCGGGGCGGCGACGCAGCTGACGTCCGGGTTGGACTCGCGGCTCTCCACGGCGATGCCGCGGCGGCGGATCTCGGCGAGGGCCTCGCGCAGGGCGGCCGGCTCGGTGATGCTGTTCGGCGTCATCGCGACCAGCTCGGCGTTGTCGGGGATGCGGGACGTCAGCTCCGGCTCGGGGAGCGAGGCGAGCAGCATCTTGCCGACGGAGGTGCAGTGCGCGGGCAGGCGACGGCCCGCCGCCGACACCATGCGCACGGCGTGCGTGGAGTCGACCTTCGCGATGTAGATGACGTCGGTGCCTTCGAGGATGGCCACATGTACGGTCTCGTCGCAGGTCTCGGCCACGGAGCGGGCGACCTGCTGGCCCTCGGCGGCGAGGTCCAGCTGCTCGGCGTAGCGGCTGCCGAGCTGGTACGGACGTACACCGAGCCGGTAGCGTCCCGGCTGGCCGGGCACCTGGACGATGTACGACCGGGCGGCGAGCGTGGTGACCAGCTCGTGCACCGTGGTGCGGGGCAGCTGCAGCTTGCGCACGATGTCGGGGGCGGAGAGTGTCCCGTCCCCGTCCAGGAAGAGCTCGAGTATGTCGAGAGCCCGGGTCACGGCAGGTACGAGGCGTCCCACAACCGGCCCCCTCCTTGTGTTCGAAATTTCAACAGACGATCGGCATGACGAACACAGGCTAGTCATAGTGGGCTTGGGCGGGCAATGGGCGGGTAACGGTTGGGAGCCCTCCAGGGATTTCACCCCCTCCGCCCCTACCCTCCCCCGAGCTCTCGGCTTCGCTCGAACAGGGGGATCCCCGTCGTCTCCGGGACTCCGCTCGCGACGGTCGGGCACCGTCAGCGGCGGGCCCTCGGGTCGCCCAGTTCGCCGCGCAGGCGCTGCGCCCGCAGGACGAGCTCCAGCTCGAAGCGCCGGTCCGGGTCGTCGATCT
Organism: Streptomyces albiflavescens; assembly: GCF_014645835.1. Taxonomy (GTDB): domain Bacteria; phylum Actinomycetota; class Actinomycetes; order Streptomycetales; family Streptomycetaceae; genus Streptomyces; species Streptomyces albiflavescens. The sequence goes on along the minus strand of NZ_BMMM01000002.1, from coordinate 868,973 downwards.
CGTCGCCCCAGAGCTCGCGGATCTGACGGAGGCGATAGCGGACGGTCTGAGGATGAACCCCGAGACGGGCCGCGATCTCGGGTGCGCCACCGCGTGTCTCCAGCCACGCCAGCAGCGTCTCGGCGAGGCGACGGCCGTGGGTGGGACCGCAGTGCGCGAGGGGGGCGAGGCAGCGCAGCGCCAGGTCGTCGATCAGCTCCTCGGGCTGAAGGAGAACCAGGGCTTCCGTGTGCTCCGTGCAGTGCAGGACCTCACCGGCGGGGAGCAGCCCGCGCTCCATGAGCCGTACCGCCGCCTCGGCCCAGCGCAGCGACTTCGCCGCGTCGGCGAGCGGCACCGGCGGCCCGATCGCGCCGGACCACCCGGTCAGCGCCCGGTGCAGCAGCTCGGGGCGCCCGGCCGCCTCCGGCTCGGGCACGACCATGCGGGGCTGCTCGTACTCCATGTCGAGCAGGACGCTCTGCCCGACGGCCGGTGCGACGGCCTCCCGGGCCGGCCGCAGCAGCACCCCGACGGCGACCCGGTCGGGCAGCGGCCAGCCGATCCGGGCGGCACGTTCGACGAGCGCCTCGGCGGGGTCGCCCCGATGGTGCTCGGCGAGCAGCAACTCCATCAGGCGCCGCTGGAGGCGCAGCCGCTCCCCCGCCTGTCGGGCCGCGGCTTCGGCGTACCCCCGTACGGACTGATCCACCAGGCCGTCCAGATACTCGTATCCGGCGTCGACGAGCTCGTACATCGCCGGTGGCGGGATGTCGACCCGCTGGCCGATCTCGGCGAACCGCCGCCATGCGAGCCGTACCCCGAGCCGGTAGATCGCCTGGAGCGAGTCGAGGCTGCGGCCGTGCAGCCCCTCGCCCCGGCCGAACTCCTGGAACACCTCGGGGTGGACGCGCGGGCGCCCCTCCGCCGTCTCCAGATGCTGCACGAAGACCTCGATCGCGCGGCGGATGCCGACCAGGGCCATCGGTTCCCCGGAGTCGTCGAGGACGACCGGCAGATGCGGGTACTCGCGGCGGATCTCACGCAGGATCTCCTCGGCGAGCGCGGGCGCCTCGGCCATGGCGATCGCCGCGAACTGTCGCACCTGGACGCGGGGAACGTCGTGCCAGGCCGAATGCAGGGTGACGGTTCCCGGACGGGCCGTCACGGTCAACGCTCCTGGCCGGCATGCTCATAGGTGATCAGGGGCGTGTTCGGCTGGTCCGGCGTCGCGTCGAGCAGCGCGACGACACCGAGCGCGGCGCCCACGGCGAGTGCGGCGGCGGCCGCGACGGTCAATGCTGCGGCGAGCAGTCTGGACATCGCAGGGTCAGCCTCTCTGTCGGAGGTCGTCCCCCACCCCGGTACTCCGCGCGGCCGTGGTCATCCGGCTGCGCGGCCCCTGCCCACTCCCGTTCACCGGTCGTGTCCGGTGGCTGTCCACCGGTCCCGACCCATGACGGTTCACCGGTCCCGTCCGGCAAGTCCACAGTCTCGACAATGCATTGACACCCGTCAAGGGTGCGCCTACGGTTCCCGGCCCATACCGCACGTGCACTTACCCTCCTGGTGTCGACGCATCCATAACACCTCGTAACACCCGATATCACCCGTGCGTCGAGCCTCCTCACGCCCCTGGAGTGCCCGGATGCGTCGCAGAGTCTCACCCGTCTCCCTGATCCTCCTCGGCCTCGGCACCTTCCTGCTCGTGCTGGCCCCGATGCTCGCGTGGTACGTGGAACCGCGTGCCGCCGTGAACCCGATCGACATCGACACCACCGCGATCTACACCGGCACGGGCAGCGTCTTCGATGTCGACAAGGTCGGGACCGTGCCCGACCAGAAGATCACCGTCACCCAGACGGTGCGCGGCGACGTCGCCGACAGCGAGCGCAGCGGGAAGGCCGTCTGGGACGTGACGACCACGGTCGACACGGACAAATCGCTGCCCGCGGCCGACCCGCACGACGCCCTGGAGTTCATGCCGGGCCGCTGGGTCACCAACCGGAAGACCAACGCGCCGGCGCACTGCTGCCGGGAGAAGCCGTACTTCGAGGGCGAGGCCTACCTCAAGTTCCCCTTCGACGTGCAAAAACGCGCGTACCGCTGGTGGGACAACTCGCTCGGCGCGACGGTCACCCTGAACTACCGGGGCACCAAGAAGATCCACGGGTACGAGGGCTACCGGTTCACCGGCACCGTCCCCGCCACCAGGACCGGGACCCGTCTGGTGCCAGGCGCGATCGTCGGGGAGCCGAAGCGCAGCCAGGTGCTCGCCGAGGAGTGGTACGCCAACCACCTGATCGAGCTCGTCGTCGACCAGCGCACAGGACGGGTGATCTACGCGCAGGTCGGGCCGCGCAAGACGCTGCGCGCCCCGGGCGGCAAGAAGGACGCGGCGGTGCTCCTGGACAGCCAGAAGCTGGCCTTCACGACCGCGACGCAGAAGGACCAGGTCGACCAGGCGAAGACCGAGAGCGGTCAGCTGCGCATGGTGGGACAGACGTTGCCGATTGGTGCCGGTGTGCTCGGTTTCGTCCTGGCCGCGGTGGGGGTCGTTTTGGTGGTGCGCGGGCGACCGGATCCCGATACGTCCGAGTCGTCCCAGCCTCCGCTCACGATGTGATGTGGCGTCAGCTCCACAAAGCCCGGAAATTGTCACCTCGGTGAGTAGCCGCATCGAACCGCTGGGCGAAAACTGTCCAACCCCACCCGAACACAGCCCGCCCACATCCCCGTCACGGCGAACACCCAAAGCCCCCACAGCTGGGCAGATTCTCAGACCCATCCCGTCGAAAGACCAGAGCAGCGCCGCCGTCCCACCGAAAGACCGGAACAGCGTCGCCCCACCGCAGGACCAGAACACCGCCGCCCCACCGAGCGACCGGACCAGCGCCGCCCCACGGCGAGACCCACCGCAAGAGACCGGAGAGACCTCACCCACCGAACGATGCAGAGATCCGCACCACGCCCCACCCCCCACGCTGAGTTCCGCACCCTGAGACGAGTTGGAGCACCCATGCCCCAGCACGTGCCTTCCCCGCTGCGCGCCGCGCTCCCCCGCCCCGCGCAGCACCTCCCGGCGCTCCCCCCACAGCCGCGCCGTATCGTTTTTCTCGCCCGCCGTGATCTCGGCAACCCGGCGGCGGGCGGCTCCGAACTGCTCGTCGACCGTCTGGCCGAAGGACTGACCGAGCTCGGCCACCAGGTCACCCTGCTGTGCGGCGGCCCCGCGGCCTACCGCGACTACCGGGTCGTCTCGGCGGGCGGCGACCTGGGCCACTTTCTACGCGCCCGCCCCGCGTTGCACCGCCAGGTCGGTGACTGCGACCTCCTTGTCGAGGTGTGCAACGGCCTGCCGTACCTGGCACCGCTGTGGCACCACGGCCCCACCCTCTGTCTGGTCAACCACGTCCACACGGACCTGTGGAAGATGCGGTTCGGCGGACCGCTGGCACCCGCCGCCCGGCTCGGCCGAAGACTCGAGCACTGGGCGCTGGCCGGCGCGCAGCGCCGCAATCTGCTGGTCGCCGTCTCTCCGTCGACGGCACACGCCCTGCGCGCGATCGGAGTCGAGCGGGACCGTATCCGGGTCGTGCACAACGGGGTCGAGGAGCCGGGCCCTCGGGCCTCGCGTTCGCCGGAGCCGCTGTTCGTGGCGATGGGGCGGCTCGTCGAGTACAAACGGATCGATCTGCTGCTGAGGCTGTGGGAACGGGTCCGCCCGGTCACCGGTGGCCGGCTGGTGATCGTGGGAGACGGCCCCGAGCGCGAGCGGCTGGAGCAACTCGCGGGCCCCGGCGTCGAGTTCGCCGGCCATGTCTCCGAAGCCGAGAAACACCGTCTGCTGTGCGCCGCCTGGCTGCTGCTGCACCCGTCCGCCGTCGAGGGCTGGGGCCTGGTCGTCACCGAGGCGGCCGCGCGCGAGACCCCGGCGATCGCCTTCGACGTGCCCGGACTGCGCGACTCCGTCGTGGACGGCGAGACGGGTCTGCTGGCTCGCGGCGAGTCCTCCTTCGCGGCCGCCTGGTGCACGCTCGCCCTGTCCACCCACCGCCGCACCCTCATGGGCAAGGCCGCCCGGGACCGGGCGGCCCGGTACCGCTGGAACCACACGGTCCGCCAGTTCAGAGCGGTGGCCGCGGAGGCGGTGAGGGGCTGGACGCCGTGAGGGCCGCCGGTGAGGGTGCGGGTACCGGCCTCAAGGATCCCTCCATACGTCGCTCCCTCGCCCTCTTCCGTGCCTTCCTGCACGAGCAGGACGACCCCGAGACCTGCTACTCGCTGCTCGCCCGGGACGCCGCCGACCAGGTCGAGGCGTACAGCGGCGCCGTCGAGGGCCGTACCGTCGTGGACGTCGGCGGCGGCAGCGGCTACTTCACCCAGGAGTTCCGGCGCCGCGGGGCCAACGCGTACCTCTTCGAGCCGGACGTACGGGAGTTGGGACCGAAGCCACCCGACTCGGCGGTCGTCGCGGACGGGTATCTGCTGCCGCTGGCGAGCGGGGTGGCCGATGTCTGCTTCTCCTCCAACGTCCTGGAGCACGTGGCCGATCCGCAGACATTCCTGAGCGAAATGGTGCGCGTGACCCGCCCGGACGGGCTGATCTACGTGTCGTTCACCAACTGGCTGTCCCCATGGGGCGGTCACGAGTGGGCGCCCTGGCACTACTTCGGCGCCGAGCGGGCACGGGCCCGCTACCGGCGCCGTACCGGCAAGACAGCCAAGCACACCCTCGGCGAGAACCTCTTCGCCGTACACATCGGCACCACCCTGCGGCAGGTGCGCGCCCGCGACGACGTGACGGTCGTCGCGGCGCGCTCCCGCTACTGGCCGTTCCTCGCCTCCGCCGTCACCAAGACTCCGGTGCTGCGCGAGTTCGCCACCTGGAACCTCCTCCTCATCCTCCGGCGGTGTCCACCATGACGAGCACGGTCCAGGCTCCTCCTCCAGCAGCCGTCCGCCCCGCCGCGACCACCTCAGGCCCCCCGGAGGGGCCGCGCTCGCGGCGGTGGCTGCTCGGTTTCTGGGCCGTGGTCTTCGTACTGTTCCTGGCCGTGCACCCCGGGCGGACGACGTTCGACACCAAGCTCGGTGTCGCGCTCGACCCCTGGCAGTTCCTCTCCGACCTGGGCCAGTTGTGGCACGACCGGGGCGGCTTCGGCGGCATTCAGGACCAGTACGTCGGTTACGTCTGGCCGATGCTGCCGTTCTACGGCCTGTGCAAGCTGATCCACCTGCCGGTGTGGCTGGCGGAGCGGCTGTGGCTGTCGATCGTCGTCTCCGTCGCCTTCTGGGGCGCGCTGCGACTGGCCGAGCGGCTGCGGATCGGGAGCGGTTCCTCACGACTGCTCGCCGCCGTCGCCTACGCGCTGTGGCCGGTCTTCACCGTCGTCGTCGGCTCCACCTCGGCCGCGGCGCTGCCCGGCGCCTTCCTCCCGTGGGTCCTGCTGCCGCTCACCGACGAGCGCTACAGCGCCCGCGTCGCCGCCCTGCGCTCGGCGCTGATCGTCCCCTTCATGGGCGGCGTGAACGCGGCCGCGACCCTGGCGTCCCTGCTCCCGGTCGGGCTGTATCTGCTCTCCCGCCCGCGCGGCCCCCGGCAGCGCAAGTTGATCGCCTGGTGGGTGCCGGGCGTGATCCTGGCGACGGCCTGGTGGTGGATCGCGCTGCTGATGCTCGGCATCTACGGCGAGAACTTCCTTCCCTATGTGGAGACTTCCGCGACCACGACGGCCACGATGTCGGCCACCGAGTCACTGCGCGGCGCCGGCAACTGGGTCGCGTATCTGCACTTCGGCGAGGCCTGGCTGCCGGCCGGCTGGACCGTCGCGTCCTCGGTGATCGTGATCGTCTGCTCGGCGCTCGCGGCCGGGCTCGGTCTCGCGGGCCTGGCGAGACGGGACATGCCCGAGCGCCGCTGGCTCGTGCTGACCGTGCTGTCGGTCGCACTCATCACCCTTGCCGGGTACGGCGGTTCGTTCGGCGCGCCCTTCCACGGCGTGGTCCAGGACTGGCTGAACGGCGGGCTCGTCCCCTTCCGCAACATCTACAAGTTCCAGACGGGGCTCGCGCTCGCCCTCGTCCTCGGCCTCGCCCATCTGGTCGGCGTCGCCTCCGAGACGCGCGGCGCCCGGCCCGTGCGCGGCCGCCGTTTCGCGCCCCTCGTGGCGGCTGTGCTGATCCTGCCGGGGCTCGCCTGGCCGTATCTCAACGGGTCGATCCTGCAGCCGGGTTCCTTTCAGGAGCTCCCCAAGTACTGGCAGACCACGGCCGACTGGCTGAAGAAGTACTCCCCCGACTCCCGCGCCCTCGTCGTCCCCGCCACCGCGCACGGCATCTACACCTGGGGCTCCCCCATCGACCAGCCCCTCGACGTGCTCGCCGACTCCCGCTGGGCGGAACGGGATTACGTCCCGTTCGGCACCGCGGGCAACCGGCGCGCCATGGACGCGGTCGAGCAGGCGCTGATGACGGGCGGCGATGTCCCGGGCCTGGCCGACTACTTGAGCCGTGCCGGCCTCTACTATGTCGTCGTCCGCAATGACCTGGACCCGGATCAACTCGGCTACGTCCCGACGGCGACCGTGAAGCGGACCCTGGAGCAGTCCGGGTACCAGCGGGTCACCGGCCTCGGGCCGGTCATGACCGGCGGGCGGATCGCGAACGACACCCCCCTGCAGGTCGAGGGCCTGTATCCGCGCCAGCGCGCCGTCGAGATCTACGAGCCGACCGACACGGACGTGCCCAGGCCCGGACAGGCCGGGCTGAAGCCGATCGCGGACACGGCCGTCGTATCGGGCGGCCCCGAGTCGCTCCTCCCGCTGGCCGCCGACCCGTCGATGCGGGGCCGCGCCACCGTGCTGACCGGCGACAACCATCCGGGCCTCGGCACCCCCGAGGTGCAGGTGGTGGGCGACGGCCTGCGCCGCGCCGACACCCGCTTCGGCCTGGTCAACTCCAACACCTCGTACACGTACACGCGCGACCAGCGCAACGACAGCGACAGCGTCCAGGACCCCGGCAAGAAACCGCACCAGATCCTGCCGACGAAGGGCATCCGGCACCAGACGGTGGCGGAGCTGCGCGGCGCCCGCTCGGTGACGGCGTCGTCGACCGGCAACTGGCTGTTCTACCTGCCGCAGTACGACCCCGTGAACGCCTTCGACGGCAACCCCGACACCGCGTGGGCCGAGGGCGCGGCGGGCTCGGCGAACGGGCAGTGGCTGCGGATCCGCTTCGAGGGGTCCGTGGACGTGCCGTCGTCGTTCAAGGTGACTCCGCTGCCCCAGGACGGGGTGCGGTCGGCGGCGACGCGGGTACGAGTGGAGACGGAGAAGGGCTCCGTCACCAGTTACCTCCAGCCCAACGGCATGGCCCAGGCGATCAAGGCCCGCCCCGGGTCCACGAGTTGGCTGAGGATCACGATCGTCGGCTCCACCGAGCAGCATGCCGGTCTCACCGGTGCGGGCTTCTCCGAGATCGACCTTCCGGACGTCCAGGTGACCCGCCTGCTGCGGCTTCCGACGGACGCCTCCGACTCGGACGCGTCCGCGGCGTCGGCCGAGATCGTCTCCCTCCACCGCACCACCGACCCCACCGGGCTCTCCCCGACGGGCACCGAGGCGGGCCTGCACCGCAGCTTCTCGACCTCGACGGCGGGCACGTACGCGATGAAGGCGAGCGCCGTCCCGGTCCCGGGCGAGGACCTCGACAAGCTGCTGTACGAGGTCGCGCCCGAGCAGCAGAGCCGGATCGTCGCGACGGCGGACTCGACGGCGAAGCTGGGCGCCGGCCTGTCCGCGCGCAACCTCACGGACGGCGACCTGACAACGGCATGGATCGCGGGCGACAACCCGACGATCCACCTGAGCTGGCCCGACAAACAACCGGTCTCGTCCCTCGTGCTGGCCCCGGCGGGCGGCCTGTCGACCCGCCCGACGAAGGTGAACATCAGCTCCCCGGACGGGGCGGCGATCGTCGGAGTCGACGAGAACGGCTGGGCCCGCTTCGACCCGATCACCACCGACCACCTCGACATCACCATCACCGAGACCGCGCCCCTGACCGTCCACAACCCGGTCGCCGACGACGATCTGCAGCTCCCGGTCGGACTGACGGAGGCCTACATCCCGGGCCTCGACCAGTACCGCACCCCGCAGCCGTCCGGCACCCGGCAGTTCTCGCTCCCCTGCGGCAAGGGTCCGGTCGTCGCGGTCGACGGGAAGCTGTACGAGACGAGCGCGACGGGGACGGTACGGGATCTGGTGGAGCGCCGGGCCATTGAGGTGACGCTCTGTCAGGAGGGCCGCACGGACACGGCCCTGGAGCTCACCGACGGCTCGCACCGCGTGGAGGCGGGCGACGCCGGTCCGCTGGCCCTGACGGACGTGACGCTGACGCGCGGGACCGTCGCGGACGCGGCCACCGCCGGGCGCGATCTGAAGATACGTGACTGGCTGGGCGATCGTCGCGAGGTGACGGTCGGCTCGGGCGCGGCCTCGTACCTGACGACGTACGAGAACTACAACGACGGCTGGAAGGCCACGCTGGGCGGCAAGGAACTCACACCGGTACGGCTCGACGGCTGGCAGCAGGGCTGGCGGATCCCGTCCGGCGCGGGCGGCACGGTCAAGCTGTCGTACGAGCCGTCGACGACGTACGAGGCCGGGCTGATCGGCGGCGGGGTCGCCGTGGCCGCTCTCGCGGGTCTCGTCCTGTGGCGCCGCCGCTCACCCAACCCCGACGAGCCGCAGCCGGTGCCGCCACTGCCCGGGCTGTGGCCGGGTCTGGTCGCGCTCACCCTGGTCGGCATCGTGATCGCGGGCTTCTTCGCCCTGCTGGTCCCGGCACTGGCCCTGCTCGCCCGTCGGCGGCACGCCCTGCTCGTACCGATCGCGTTCCTCGCGCTCGCCGGGGCGGGGATCGCCGCCGCGACGGGGGCGGGGTCGCCGGTGTCGGCGGACGGGGGTGCGTTCGGGCCCGCGGCCCAACTGCTCGCGCTGATCGGCCTGTTCGCCGGTCTGGTGAGCGTACGGGAGCCGGGCGCCTCCGGGGCGGCGAACGCACGGTGGGAGGCGCCACCGGGTTCGTCGGAGGCACCTACGGCACCGCTGCCGCAACGGGTGCGGGGGGAGAGCGGGGGGCCGGGGGCCCTGCCCGGTGCACTGCCCGGGGGCTTCGAGGAGAAGCCCGGCGCGGGGGCCGGCCCGGCCGGGGAGAAGCCCGGCGCGTCCGAAACCGGGGCCGGGTCCGAGTCCAGGACTGGAAGCGGGGCCGGGACAGAGTCCGGAACCGGGAGCGCGGCCGGGGTCGCCGCCGGCCCGACCGTCTCCGCACGCGGCCCCGGATCGCCCGAGCCCGAGCCCCCGACCGCGCGCCTCACGTTCCGCAAGCCGAGGTTCAGGGCTACACCGCCCGAGGAGCCCGGCGTCCAGGAGGACACGGGGAGGGGCGAGAGCACATGACAGCGGTGGAGCACCCGGCACGGGACGGCACCGACGGTCCGAGCCGGCCCCCCGTCCGCATCCCGTTCCCGGTGGTGGACGAGGTCGCCCGGCACTGCCTCCAGGAGGCGGAACCCGAGACGGTCCACATCGAGGTCCACTTGCCGGGCCGCCTCGACCCGGACCGGCTGAGGACGGCGTTCGCCGAAGCGCTCCGCCGCCACCCCCGCATCCTGATGCGCGAGGCCCCGGGCCCTTGGTACCGCCGCCGCTACGAGTGGGAGCTGACGCCGGGACCGGACGTGGAGGTGGTGTCGTTCACCTCCGCCGACTCCGACGCACTCCGGGACGCCCGGACCAGGGCCCTGCTGGAGGCACCGCCTCTGTCCCTGTCCCCACCCATACGCCTGGAGGTGGTCCAGGGGGCGGGCCGAGCGGTGGGCAGCGAGGCGACGGACGCGGTGGGCAACACCACGGCGAGCGCACACGCCGACCTCGCTACGGGCCCTCGTGCGGCTGGGGCACCACCCGTACCGAAGAGAGCGGCACCTCGTGGCGCCGAGCCGCGCACCCCTCGCCCAGCCGGCCCCACGTCCGGGCACCCGGAGGCCAAGGGCACAGTCCTCTTCCTCACCATCAACCACACGGCCCTGGACGGCCCGGCCTGCCTGCGGATCCTGGCCACCGCGGCCGAACTCTACGGAGGCAAGGACAACACCCCGGCCGCGCCTCCGGTGCGCACCCTCGACGCGACGGACACTCCCGGGGTGGACGCCCCCTCGACCTGGACCCCACCCGCCCGGGTGGCCCCCGGCACCCCCGAACCCTCCCCCGGCAACGGCTTGCTCGTCGCCGAACTGAACGTCCCGCGCCGCCCCAAGGGCTCCCCCTACACGGTCAACGACCAGCTCATGGCCACCACGGCCCTGATGCTCGCCCACTGGAACAGGGAACACGGCGCCCGCCCCCGCCCCCTGCGCATCACGATGCCGGTCGACGACCGCCCCCGCGGCGCGGACATGCCGATCGGCAACGGAACGCGGCTCGTGGAAGTCACCTTCGCCCCCGAGGAGGTGGACGCGCACAGGATGAGCGAGCTGCTGCTCCGCACGGCGAACCGCACCCGCGCGCTGAAGTCCCTCGACCGCCCCCAACTCGGGCACGGGGCCGCCCTGTTGACCGCACCCGTGGTTCCCGTGGCATGGCGAGCGGCCGTCACAAGAGGCCTGCGCAGAGCGGCCGGCCCCTGGACCTCGACCACCCTGCTGAGCAACATCGGCCGCATCCCGTACCCCCTGGACTTCGGCGAGGCAGCGGGCCGAGCCCACGCGGTCTGGTTCTCGGCCCCCGCCCGCATGCCCCGCGGCCTGACCGTCACGACCGCGTCCACCGCGGGCCGCCTGCACCTCGCCCTGCGCTGGTCCCGCACCCTGCTCAGCCACGGCGACGGCGCCCACCTCCGCGACCTCTTCGAGCACTATCTGCACGCGACGGAGGGGGACACCCCATGACCACAACAGCGCCCGCGCGGCGCGGACTTCGCGACTTCTACGAGGACCCCGCCGTCCCCGTCGCGTCCGGCACCCCGCGCAGCCTGCGCCAGGCCCGCATGCTGGCCGCCGCGCTCGGCCCGGCCACGGCGGGCGCGAAGACCGTCCTGGACATCGGCTGCGGCGACGGCACCGCGGCCGCGACCGCCGCCCCCCTCCTGGCCGGCCACCGTCTGATCGGCGTCGACTGGTCGCAGGACGCCCTCAGACGCGCCCACGCCCACATGCCGTACGCGATCCGCGGCGAACTCACCGACGGCGGGCTGCCGTTCAGGACGGCATCGGCCGATGCCGTGCTCTTCAGCGAGGTCGTCGAACACCTCGTGGACCCGGACGGCGCGCTCGACGAGATCCGCCGAGTCCTGTGCCCCGGCGGCCACTTGATGCTCTCCACCCCGAACCTGGCCGCCTGGTACAACCGCGCCCTGCTGCTCGCCGGCGTCCAGCCCGTCTTCTCGGAGGTGAGCCTGCGCGCCATCCACGGCCGCCCGGGAAGCGAGGTCGTGGGCCATCTGCGGCTCTACACGGCCCGCGCGCTGCGGGAGTTCGTGACCGCGTCGGGTTTCGAGGTCGTACGCCTGGCGGGTGCGCCCTTCCACGGCGTACCGCGCCCCCTGCGGCCGCTGGACCGGCTGGCCTGTGCGGTCCCGTCGGCCGCCTCCATCCTGCTCCTGCACGCCCGGAGGACCTAGCCCATGTGGTGGGGAGTGGCCGCGGCCCTGCTGGCGAACGTCCTGTACAGCACCGGATTCGTCCTGGAGAAACGCGCGTTGGCGGCCCTGCCCGAGGTGGACATCCGCCGCCCCGCAAGGCTGCTGCGGCTGGTCCTCGGCAGCCCCCTGTGGATCGGCGGCTCGCTGGCCCTCGCCTCGGGCTTCGGCGCCCAGCTCGCCGTCTACCGCACCCTTCCGATCGCCGCGGCCCAGGGCATCTTCGTCTCCGGGCTCGTCCTGCTCGTGCTGCTCTCCTCCCGGCTGCTCGGCGAGGAGACGACCGGTCGCGAGCGGTACGCGCTCGGCGCGATCCTCGCCGCCCTGCTGATGGTCGTGCTGTCCCTGCGCGAGGGCACGGACACGGTGAGCCGCAGCGCCCCGGTACCGCTGATCCTCACCGTCTGCCTGCCGTCTCTCTCGCTGGGCGTGTGGCTGTACGGAGCCGCCGAGCGCCGCTCCAAGCACCGGCACCGCATGCCGACCACGGGTGTCGAATACGGCGTGGCGGTGGGCCTGTTGTACGGCGTGAGTTCGCTCGCCATCAAGGGCGTGTCGAGCTACTTGACGACAAGCGACCTGGGCGGAGCGGTGGTCGGCCTCCTCCGCTCCCCGTACCCCTATCTCCTCCTCTTCACCGGCGCGTTCGGCCTGGTCATGTCGCAGGCGGCGCTTCAGCGCTGCCGGGCCTCGCTGATCGTGCCCGTCTGTACGACGGTGACCTGCCTGTTCACGGCGGTGCTCGGCACGCTCGCGTTCGGCGAGGCGCTGCCGCACGAACCGGTGCGGCTCGCCCTGCGCCTCGCGGGCACCGCGCTCGCGGTGTCGGTCCTGCTCGCCATGCCCAAGCACGATCAAGCACCCCAACGCCCCATCGGTGCCAAGGAGTTGACTCCCCCATGAATCCCGACGACCCGCTGCTGAAGATCCTGGCCTGCCCGCTCGACAAGGGCCCGCTGCATCTGCTTGTCCCGGACGAGGCCCTCACCTCCGAGGAGGCCCTCTACAACCCACGCCTGCACCGCCGCTATCCGATCGTCGACGGCATCCCCCAGCTGCTGCCGTCCTCCGGGGAGCAGGTCACGGAGGACGAGCACGAGGAGCTCCTCAAGCGGATGGCCCCATGACGGACCCCAGGACCGGGCACGGGCACAAGACCCTGGCCGCCCGCCTCGCCCCCTTGCTCCCCATCCGTCTGGTCGCCGCCACCGCCCGGCTCGTCTACCCGCGCTTCGAACCCGAGCTGGCCCGGATCGCCGACTTCTGCCCGCCCGGCTGCGGCACGGCGGTGGACGTGGGCGGCTGGTACGGCCCCTGGACCCGCCGCCTCGCCGCCCGAGCCCGCCGCGTGGTGACCGTGGAACCAGTCCCCCACCTGGCCAGACTCCTCTCCGCCGCCACCCCCGGGAACGTCCGCGTCATCAGCGCGGCCGCCTCCGACCACCGGGGCACGGCCCACCTGTGGCTACCGCCCGACGACGCGGGCGACCGAGGTGTGTCCTCCCTGGTCCGCAGGGACATCCACGCCCGTGCGCTGAAGGTCCCCTGTCTGACCCTCGACAGCCTGGACCTGCGTGACGTCGGCTTCATCAAGATCGACGTGGACGGCAACGAGCCGGCGGTGCTGCGCGGCGCGCGAGCGCTGCTCACCCGCGACCGCCCGGCCCTCTTCATCGAACTGGAGTCCCGTATCCAGCCGATCACGCCGGTTGTCGAGCACCTCGCCGAGCAGGGCTACGACGGCTGGGTGCTCCCCGGCACCACCTGGCTGCCCCTGACCTCCTTCCCCCTGGAGGCCCACCAGGCGCAGACGTCGTACGTCGCCTCCCAGGGCCTGCTGCGTCGGGTGCTGCCGCCGCACGGCCCCCGTTACGTCAACTCGGTCCTGTTCCTGCCCGACGGGCGCCGCCCGGGCGAGGCCGCCGTACGCGACCATGGACCGCATGCCGGCCAAACGCCCCACCGCCCCGTTCACCCCTCTCGACTTCCAGCTGGTCCTGCTGCGCCGCATGGCCGACCACAACCCTGACCTCGTCGAGGACGCCCGCCACGAGCTGGGCGTCTCCATCGCCGACATGCGCGAGGCCAACCGCCGCTGGCAGGCCATGCTGCACGCCGCGCGTTCCCGCGGGGCCCTCTCCCGCTACCACTCAATCCTCGGCACCCCGGAGTCGGTGACCCCCCGCCGGATCGGCGACCTGGCCTGCGAGGCGCTCCTGTGGCCCGTGCCTCTCTGGCCCGACCTCCGCTTCGAGGTCCTCGTCGCGCCCAACGGGGTGGCCTGGAACGAGTGGCTGGTGCGGGCCCCCGGCGCCCCCGGTGCGGTCCTGGAAACCCTGGACGACCTCACTCCCTGGTCCTGCACGGTCGACGAGGCCGCCCGCGCCTTCGCCCCCGCCCGCCCCTTGGAGGGCACGGCCCCGACGCGCTGGGGTCTGGCCTTCACGGCGCCTGACGCGTCGGGCGTACGACGGGAATGCGCGGCGGAGTTCACCTGGGGGTTGCTGCAACGGGTGGCCGTCAAAGAGCAGCGGCTTTGAGGATCGCCTCCACGACGACGGGCAGCGACCGAGGGTGCAGCCAGAGGAAGAGATTCGGCTCGACCAGCTCGAGCTCCATCACCCGCGGCTCGCCGTCGTCGCCGTCGACGAGGTCGACGCGGGCGTAGAGCACGGCATCGGATCCGTCCGGCACGGCGGCCAACGCCCGCTCGGCGACGGCCAGTTCGGCAGGGGTCGGCTCCCAGGCCGCCAGCCGCGGATGGGGGACCTTGTCCCCGTCGAACGGCGTCCCCGGCTCCAGCACGGCACCCTTGCGACTGGCGTGCAGCAGCCGCCCGCCGAAGAACTGCAACGCCCGCTCACCACGGACGTCGATGTTCTTCACGTATGGCTGCACCATCGCGGTCAGCCCCTCGGCGTGCATCCGCGCGAGCTGCCGTATCGCCGTCTCCCGCTCCCTGGGCGTGTACCGGGCGGCGTACCGTGCCCCCGCACCGGCGGTGGGCTTCACGACGAACTCCTGGTCCTCGGGCAGCTCGACGGGGTCCCCCGGCGCGAGATAACGGGTCGGCACGACCGGGACCCCCGCTGCCGCCAGATCCCCGACATAGCGCTTGTCGGTGTTCCACCGCACGACCCCCGCCGGATTCGCGAGCCGCGTGAGCCCCGCGCACCGCTCGGCCCACGCCACGAACTCCGCCACCCGCCAGCTGTAGTCCCAGGTCGACCGGATCACGGCGAGGTCGAATCCCGCCCAGTCGACTTCGGGGTCGTCCCAGTAGGCGACGGCGGCTTCGGCTCCGGCGTCCTCCAGGGCCGCCCGCAGCACGGGCAGATCCCGATCCGCGCCGGGCTCCTCGCCCGGGTTGTAGCTGACGAGCGCGACACGGGCCACGGCGGTCTCCCTGCTCGGAGCACATCTCGGGACGATCCCGCCGCAGGGTAACAACCCCCCGCGCGACCGCGGCAAGCCATGTGAGCACCGTGATCACCGGCGAATCCGCGTTCGTACCGCCCCTGACCGCCGGGCAGGATTCCTGCCGACACGCGCCGCGGTCAGGGGCCTACTTGCGAAGTCGTGCGCCGGGGAGTGCGCGAACGGTTCAGGAGAGCCAGTCGGTGTAGCGGGTGGGGGCGAGGTGGGCGTCCTTGTCGGTGAGGACGTCGCCCTTGACGACGGCGAACATGCCGGCGGTGGGGTCGGTGACGACGGTGCGGTGATCACCCTTGTGGGACAGGGTGATCCGGCCCAGTTCGTCCAGGGCGAAGACGTCGGGGCCGCCGATGTTGCGGATGCCGTTCAGCGGGGTGCCCGCGGCCACTTCGGTCACCGCGGCGGCGACGTCCTTGGCGGCGATGGGCTGGATCGGCGTGGCGGGCAGCCGGACGGTGTCGCCGTCGGCGGTCCAGGACATGACCGCGTCGATGAACTCCATGAACTGCGTGGCGCGGACGATCGAGTAGGGGATCGGTCCGGCCGCGAGGATGTTCTCCTGGAGCGCCTTGGCCCGGTAGTAGTCCAGCTCCGGCACCTGGTCCGTGCCGACGATCGAGAGGATGACGAAGTGGCCGACGCCGCCCTTGCGGGCCGCGGCCAGGAGGTTGTCCATCGAGGTCTGGAAGAAGGCCGGGGAGGCTTCGTCGAAGGTCGGGGAGTTCGTCAGGTTGACGACGACATCGGCTCCCGCCACCGCCTCGTCCAGTCCCTGGCCACTGATGACGTCGACGCCGGTGGACTGCGAGTGCGGTACCGCCTCGTGTCCGGCGGCGTTCAGATTCTTGACGACCTGCGACCCGATCAGCCCGGTACCGCCGATGACCGCGAACTTCATGACACACCTTTCGTCCGGAGATATATGTCCGCAATATCACATATAACCCCCATGCGGGCGCTGCATGCATCTAACTCGGACACGTTCTGGCAGAGCTGCACGACGTCTCGGCGAGCTATCTGGCCAAGCAGCTGCAAGCGCTCTCGCGCGCCGGACTCGTGCGTTCGGTGCAGGGCAAGGCGGGCGGCTACGTGCTCACCCGGGAACCCGGCTCAATCACGGTGCTCGACGTGGTCGAAGCGGTCGACGGTCCCGGCCAGGCCTTCACCTGCACGGAGATCCGCCAGCGGGGACCACTGGCCACCCCGGCCGAATCGTGCGCCACACCCTGCGCGATCGCCCGCGCGATGACCCGGGCGGACGCGGCCTGGCGAGCGGCGCTTCGGGCCGTCTCGATCGCCGATCTGGTCGAGGACGTCGGCTCGGACTCCGGCCCCCGCGCGCTGGCCGGCATCAGCGCGTGGCTGACCGCACCGAACGCCTGAGGACCCCGCGGCGCGGGACGGACACCGGCCCGCGGACAACCGGGGTCACGGCTCGTTCCGAACACGGGTCCCCGGCAGCCACGGCGCATGCGTGGGACGTCCTCGCCGACGGCAGCGTCGGCCACGATCGTTCTTGAACCGGGAACGATCGTTCGGAAACCGTGGCGCGGGCCGACCCGGCCACGTAGTCTCGGCCACCGCGACAACTTTATGAGTCAACTGCCGGGAGCCCCTTGGTGAGTGAGTCCCCGCCGCCTCTTCCCGAGACACTCGCACGCCTCGACGCACAGATCGCCGAGCAGCGTCTGGACCGAGGCGAAGTCCTCGACACCTGTGCCCTGTCGGGGCGGATCGCCGTCCCCGAAGTGGAGATCCGGGCCCTGCTCGACGGCGAGGCGGCGCGCGAGGACAAGGTGGACGACCGGGTCCGGGGGCGGGTGCGCACGCTGTACGAGGCGTATCTCGCCGAGAGCGGGAGGAGGCCCGCCGATGTGTGCCGGGAGGTCGCCGCCCGGCTCGGGATCAGCGAGAAATGGGCGCGGTCCCTGCTCAACGGCGACAAGATGCCGAACGTACCGGACCTCACCCGGCTCGCGGAGTTCTTCCACATCGACCAGGGCACCAAGTTCTTCACCGACCCGGCCGCCGTCGCCCTGAACGGAGCCCTTCAGCGCACCCTTCAGGAACTCGAGGGCGGCGCGGAGGACGGCCCGCTGCTCAAGTTCACGATCAAGCACGGGGTCGTGACGCTCGCGCTGCGGGGCAAGCGGCTCACGCCGCGCAAGCAGGAGGCGCTCGTGCTGATGCTCGAAGGCCTGCTGGGCGGCGAGGAGGCGGAACGATGAAGCTGTTCGGCAGGATGCGCACGCTGGCGGCGGCGCTGCGGTCACCCAGGGCGGACTCCGAGATGCGGGCCCTCGCGGTGGAGCTCAGCCGGGTACTGCGGAAGAGGATCGACACCCCGGTCGACGTACGGGAGTTGGCGGACGCCCTGTGCGAGGAGATGAGCAGGCGGCGTGACGGCCGTCCCGTCCAACTGCGCTTCGAGCGCTTTCCCGACGAGATCGAGGTCACCGGGCTGTGGATGGAGTTCCACGACTTCGACCTCGTCATCATCGAGGAGCGCGCCGAGACCGTGCAGCAACTCGTCATCCTGGGCCATGAGTTGTGGCACATGAAGGAAGGGCACCGCGACCATCACATGGACAGCGCGGCCGCCGCCGCACGCGCCCTCTCCGAGAGCCCCGACTGGCAGGAGATCGCCCTCACCGTCGCCGCCCGCAACGGATCCCACGAAGCCGACGAGGCCGAGGCCGAGGACTTCGGCCTGCACCTCGCCAGCATCTTCCGCTCCTGGGTGACCGGTCCCCGTACCCAAGGCCCCGTCGACCCGGTGGGCCGGGCGATCCAGGCGTCCCTCGGCTATCGCGGACCCAAGGACTGACCGCCGATGAATCCCTCCCGCTTCTTCGACGGCCTGTACATCTCCTTCTGGATACCGGCGGCCGTCCTGACCGCCGCCCTGGCGATCAAACTGCCCAGCATCATCAAGCTCTGGAAGGACCCGCTGCTCAGAGCGGTCGGCGGCCTGCTCCTCCTCGCCTGCGGCGTCTTCGTCTTCGCGGCACCGCCCACCATCGTCTGGACCAACCGTGTCACCGGCGTACCGAACTTCTCGGCACCGCTGGTCTACAGCCTCATCACGGCGTTCTGCGGATCCTGTCTGCTGCTCATCACCGCCTGGCGCAACGGCATCTCCGACCGCTCACGGACGACCCGCCGCGCCACGGCATGGGTGGTGAGCGTCTACTCGGGCGTGATCGTCGCGCTGTGGGTGCTGTTCGCACTCGCCGACGCCCCCGTCGAGCGGGTGCGGGACCTCGACACGTACTACGCCAACACCGCCTTCATGCGCGAAGAGATCGTGCTCTACCTGCTCGCGCATACCGTGGCCTGCCTCATCACCTACCGGCTGATCCGGAACTGGATCCGCACCGACGGCCTCGACGTGTGGCTGCGCAGCGGCCTGAAGTTCCTCGGCGTCGGCTACGCGATGAACCTGGTCTACGACGCTTCGAAGACCGCGGCGGTCGTCGCCCGGTGGACCGGCCACGACCTGGACTGGCTGAGCACGGCCCTGTCACCGCCCGTCGCCTGTCTCGCCGCCATCCTGATCGCGGTGGGGTTCGTCCTTCCGCACGCCGGCCAGTACCTGCAGCGCCGTGCCCGCACCCGGCTCGGCCACTGGCGCCTGCGGTCCCTCTACCTGCTGACGCGCACCGTCACCGGCGGCCGCGTCCCGTTCAAGCTGCGGGCCACCCCCGAACTGCGCCTGACGCGCCGCGAGACGTTCATCCGGGACGCGCTGCTCCACCTCGCCCGGTACATCGACGAGGACCTGGAACGGCGGGCCTACGACGCCGCCCTCAGCCTGGGGCGCGAGCCCGCGCGGGCGAGGCCGCTCGCCCATGTCGTGGCGATCCAGGACGCCATCGAGACCAAACGACGTTCCCGGGAGGACGACGCGGACGCCCCTCTCGCCAGCACGGACATCGAAGACCTGCTGGAGGGGATCGAGGCCGTGTCCCGGGCCCTTCGTCACACCGACGACATCAAGGCGGTCCGCGAGCGCGCGGCCGCCGCAGCAGAGAGCGTCGCCGCCCCATGACTGTCGGCCCCACGAGCGATCGTCCCCCGGGCGATCGCCCCGATTCCCGCGAGCGCTCTTCCGGCGCACGGCCCCTGAGATCCGTCGTCGTCCTCGGCGGCAGCCTCGCCGGACTGCTCGCGGCCCGCGCCCTGGCCGAGTTCGCGGACGTCGTCACCGTCGTCGAGCGCGACGTCCTGCCCGACGGGCCCGAGCGCCGCAAGAACCGAACCCGGCTGCGGCGACGGCGTCGCCGCAGGTCGACGGCCGGATTCACCGGGTTCACTCGGTAACGGGCCCGGCGTGTCGACGACCCGCACACCGCGGCCGACCTGACGGCCGAGATCTTCCTCGCCGTCCTCGACTCGGCCCACTCCTACCGACCGGGCCTCGGCAGTGAGACGGCCTGGCTGTACGGCATCGCGCGCAACGTCGTGTCGTCGGAGCGCCGCCGAGCCGCCCGGGAGGCTGGTCTTCGACAACCTCACGGCCAACGCCCGGCCGCACAGGGTCAACGCCTATGCGTCCAAGGGCGAGGTCAAGCCCTGCGTTCCGGTGAGGCTCACCATGCCGGACGGCTGGGCCCCGTTCTTCGGATCACACCTGGGACACCACGTCCGCAACCACACAACTCACGTTGTCCGGTCCCCCGGACTCGTTCGCCGCACCGATCAAGGCCCGAACGGCCGTCTCCGGCAAGGCACTCGACGTGAGAATCCGCGCGATCCCCTCATCCGGCACAACACCGGACAGGCCGTCCGAGCAGAGCAGGTGACGGTCGCCCGGCCGGGCGTCGTGCAGCCGCAGATCGGGTACGGGGGCGGCCGAGCCGATCCCCAACGCCTTCAGGAGCAGGGAGCGTTGAGGGTGGGCGGTCGCCTCCTCGGGCGTCAGGCTGCCCTCGTCGATCATCGACTGCACCACGGTGTGGTCGTGGGTGATCCGGAACAGCTCCCCGTCGCGCAGCAGATACGCGCGCGAGTCCCCGATGTGGACCAGCGCGAGCTGGGAGCCGGTCCACACCATCGCGGTGAGGGTGGTACCGGCGTCCTCCCCGGGGGCGAGGTCCTGGACGGCCTGCGTGGCGCCCCGGACGGCGTCCTCGAGGAGATTGAGCACACTTCCGGCCGGGAGCGGCTCGTCGTCCAGGAACTTGAGGGCCTCCACCGCCGCCGTACTGGCGGGTGCCCCGTTCGGCCCGAAGCCGTCGGCCACGGCGAGGACGCGGGTGCCCGCGTAGGCGGTGTCCTGATTGGCGCTGCGGACCAGACCGGTGTCGGAGAGAGCGGAGTAACGGAGCTCCAGCATGCTGGTGTCCTTCCTGGGGGACGGCGAGAGATGGTCCACGAGGAACGCCGCCAGATCCCGGCGGGCGACCGTCTCGGCCTCGACCTGGGCCCAGTACGCGCGGATCTCCCGCGCGGCCGGCTCAGGCGCCATCGCGCACACCCGCCGGATCCGGGCGAGCGGCATCCCGAGCCGCCGCAGCCACGCCACCAGACGCGCCTGCTCAAGCTGCCCCACCGCGTAATACCGGTACCCGGTCTCGGGGTCGACCCGGGCGGGCCGCAGCAGCTCCAGCTCGTCGTACAGCCGCAGCGCCTTCGGCGACAGCCGGCACGCCTTCGCGAAGGCCCCGATCGTCAGCATGTCCATGCGCCCACCCCGTGGTCCGGTCGTTCCTCGTTCCGCCACCGATGCTGGGGCTTGCCCCATGGTGAAGGTCAACCCGATGGCTTCCCGCACGTGACGGACTCCTCCAGAACCGCGAACAGAGCGTCGAGGGCCGCCGGGTATGCGCGTTCGGAAGGGGCGGCGAAGCCGATGAGGAGCCCCTCGGGGCGGTCGCCGTCGAGGCTGTGGTGAAGTTCGGTGAGACCGCGCAGGGCCACGCCCCGGTCGGCGCATGCGCTCAGGAATCCGGCCTCGACGGGCCCTTCGGGCGGCAGGGTGACCAGGGTGTGCAGGCCGGCCGGGACGCCGTGGGCGGTGAGGCCCGGGACCGCGGACAGCCGGGCTATCAACAGCTCCCGGCGTCTGCGGTAGCGCAGGCGGGCCGCGCGCACATGGCGGTCGTACGCGTGCGTGGCGATGAACTCGGCCAGCACCAGCTGGCCGAGCGTCTCGGTGTACAGGTCGTCCGTTTCCTTGGCCCGGACGACCGGGGCCACCAGGTCGGGCGGCAGGACGGCCCAGGCCAGCCGGAGGGCGGGCCCCAGCGTCTTGGACGCCGTACCGCAGTACGCGACGTGGTCGGGCGCCAGGCTCTGCAGCGCGCCGACCGGACGGCGGTCGTAGCGGAACTCGCCGTCGTAGTCGTCCTCGACGATCAGCCCGCCGGTGGAGCGCGCCCACGCGCACACGGCCTGCCGACGGCCAGGGTGCAGCGGCACACCCGTCGGATAGTGATGCGAGGGGGTCAGGAAGACCGCGTCGGTGCGGGCGGTCAGGAACTCGGCATCCGCGCCGTGCGCGTCCACCGGCAGTGGGTACGTGGTGAGGCCCGCGCGGCGGACGGTGTCCCGATAGAAGTCGTGGCCGGGGTCCTCCAGCGCGGCGACCTCACGGCCCCCCGCCGTCAGGACCCGGCACAGCAGCTGGACCGTCTGGTAGTAGCCGGAGGTGATCACGATCCGGTCGGGGGTGGTCAGGACACCGCGGGTGCGGCCCAGATGGTCGGCGAGCGCGGCGCGCAGTTCGATACGGCCCTGGGGGTCGCCGGGGCCGAACACCTCGGGTCGGGCCCGGTCGAGGACACGGCGCGTGGCGGCGAGCCAGGCGCGGGTGGGGAAGGCGCTGACGTCGGGCCGTCCGGGGCGCAGGTCGTGCGCCGGGGGACGCGTACCGGTGTCGGGCGCCGTCTCCGGCGGAAGCTGCGGCGGCACGTCGGCGACCCTGGTCGCGGCTCCCGGCCGGGTGAGCAAGTACCCCTGCTCGGCGAGCTGGTCGTAGGCCGCGGTGACCGTTCCGCGCGACAGACCCATCTCCTGGGCGAGCCCCCGCGTCGAGGGCAACGGCGTCCCCGCCGTCAGCCGCCCGGCGCGGATCGCCTCGCGCAGCGCCGTCTCCAGGCGGGCACGGCGACCGCCCTCCGTGTCGAGGTCGAGGTGCAGGTCGAGCCGCGAACTGGACCAGTTTTCCGGCATGGGACTGGATCTTATTCATGGTCCGGACGACACATAGCTTCGTGGCAGGGACAAAAGACCAAGGGATGAAGGACCGACGGACAAGCGGGCGGCCGATGTCGGCCCGCGAAAGGAATCCCCCGTGATCGTGATCGCCCACATCAGCGACCTCCACATCGACAGCGACCGACGCAGCGTGGAGCGCGCCCGCGCCGTCATGGCGTACCTGGAAGGCCTCCCCCACGACCTGGACGCCGTCCTCGTCACGGGCGACATCGCCGACCACGGTCTGCCGTCCGAGTACGAGGAGACGCGCGGTCTCCTCGCCTCCCGGCATCCGGTCCTGGTCTGCCCCGGCAACCACGACGAACGCGCCGCGTTCCGCGAGCACTTGCTGGGCCGTCCTGCCGCGCCGGGCCCGGTCAACCAGGTGCATCACGCGCCGGGCTTCACCCTGGCCCTGTGCGACTCCTCGGTACCGGGCAAGGACCACGGCCACCTGGAGGACGAGACCCTGACCTGGCTGAACACCGTCCTGACCCGGGCCACGACCCCGGTTCTGGTCGCCTTCCACCACCCTCCGGCCACCCTCGGCATGCCGTACCTCGACGGCATCCGCCTCCGGGACGAGCGGCCCCTCGCCGACCTGGCCGCCCGCCACCCCCACCTCACCGCCTTTCTCACCGGTCACGCCCACACCCCCGCGGTCACCACCTTCGCGGGCCGCCCCCTCCTGGTGGCGCCCGGCGTCGTCTCGACCAGCCGCCTCCCGTGGGAACACCGCGCCCACCCGGACGACCACGTCCACCTGGACCTGCCGCCCGCGCTCGCGTTCCACGTCCTGGACGGGGACGGGCGACTCACCACCCACTACAGAAGCGTCATCGTGTAGGAACGGTCGGGAAAGGTTGTGACAGTGCCCGCAGAACGTCCCCTACTCCCAAGGAGTACGCGTGCCCTCCCTCTTCCCGGCCCTGGTGGGCGGTTCCGTCGCGGAGCGGTCCGCGCTGCGCTTCGGTGATCGGTCCCTGACGTACGCGCAGCTCGCCGCCTCGGCGGGTGAACTGGCCGGGCGGCTCGGCGGTGCCGGGAGGGTCGCCGTGTGGGCGACGCCGACCCTGGAGACGGCCGTCGGTGTCGTGGCCGCGCTGCTCGCCGGGGTGCCGGCCGTACCGCTCAACCCGAAGTCGGGGGAGGGTGAGTTGGGCCACATTCTCCGCGACAGTGCGCCGTCGCTGGTGCTCGCCGGCTCGTGCGACGAGCTGCCCGAGGCCATGAGGACGTGGGAGCGGATCGACATCCGCACGCACAGTCCTGGAGGCGCCGTACCGCCCGCCGAGGCGGACCCCGGTGCCCCCGCCCTCATCGTCTACACCTCCGGCACCACCGGCCCGCCCAAGGGCGCTGTCATCCCGCGTCGTGCGATCGCCTCGACGCTGGACGCGCTGGCCGACGCCTGGCAGTGGACCGGTGACGACGTGCTGGTGCACGGGCTGCCGCTGTTCCATGTGCACGGGCTGATCCTGGGCATTCTGGGGCCGCTGCGGCGCGGCGGGTCCGTACGGCATCTGGGACGGTTCAGCACGGAGGGGGTGGCGCGGGAGCTGAACGGCGGCGCGACGATGCTGTTCGGGGTGCCGACGATGTACCACCGGCTCGCCGAGGCACTCGCCGAGGACGCCGAACTGGCCAAGGCGCTCGGCCGGGCGCGGCTCCTCGTGTCGGGTTCCGCCGCGCTGCCCGTGCACGACCACGAGCGGATCACGGCCGCGACCGGGAGCCGGGTGGTCGAGCGATACGGCATGACCGAGACGCTGATGAACACGAGTGTCCGGGTGGACGGTGCGGCGCGCCCCGGCACCGTCGGCGTGCCGCTGCCCGGCGTCGACCTGCGGCTCGTCGAGGAGGACGGGACAGCGTTCGCCGGATACGACGCCGATGGCACCCCCACGGGCGCATACGACGGCGAGAGCGTCGGCGAGATCCAGGTCCGCGGACCGAACCTCTTCACCGAGTACCTGAACCGGCCCGACGCCACCGCCGCCGCGTTCACCGAGGACGGCTGGTTCCGCACCGGCGACATGGCCGTGCTCGACCCCGACGGCCTGGTACGCATCGTCGGCCGCAAGGCCACCGATCTGATCAAGAGCGGCGGCCACAAGATCGGCGCCGGGGAGATCGAGAACGCGCTGCTTGAACATCCGGCGGTGCGCGAGGCCGCCGTCACCGGTGAGCCCGACGACGATCTGGGCGAGCGGGTCGTGGCCTGGATCGTGCCCTCCGATCCCCCATCACCGCCGTCCGCCGAAGAGTTGGCCGACCACGTGGCCCGCCGCCTCGCCCCGCACAAGCGGCCGCGTACCGTGCGCTTCCTCGAATCCCTGCCGCGCAACGACATGGGCAAGATCCTGAAGCGGGCGCTGCCGCGTGACTGAGCGGCTCTCGGCACGCCGGACCATCGCCCTGGTCACCGACACCTTCGCAGAACTCCCCTCTCCCACAAGGGCGTTCCCACCCGACGGCCCACTCTCCTGGCAGGGATACGACGACTCGCGCGCTCGCGCCGCCGCCCGCACCGGCGAGGAGGAGTCCGTCGTGTGCGGCACCGCGACCATCGGCGACACCCCCGCCGTACTGATCGCCTTCGAGTTCGGCTTCCTCGGCGGCTCGCTCGGCGAGCGCACCGGCGACCGCCTCCAGGCGGCGTACACCCACGCCCGCGAGCACCGCCTCCCCGTCGTCTCGCTCGTCGCCACGGGCGGCAGCCGGATGCAGGAGGGCATGCTCGCGCTCACCCAGCTCCAGCGGGTGGCGCGGGAGTCGGCGCTCACCCGCGAGGCCGGGCTCGCGCAGATCGCCGTGCTGCGGGACCCGACGACGGGCGGCGGCTGGGCCACGCTGGGCGCGGGCGCCGACGTGACCCTGGCACTGCCCGGCGTCCAGGTGGGCTTCGCGGGCTCCCGGGTCCGCCCGCCCGACGCGGACCCGGCCGCGTACACGGCGGAGGCCCAGCTGGCGGCAGGGGCGGTGGACGCCGTCGTACGGCCGAGGGAGCTGCGGGGCACGCTCGCGCTGTGGCTGGGCCTGCTCACCCAGCCGTCGGCCGAGGCCGCACGGGTCCCGCCCGCCCTGGGCGCACTCGATCTCCCCGCCACCGGCTGGGACGCCGTCCGGCGCGCCCGCGCCGCCGAACGCCCCCGCGCCGATGCCTACTTGGACGCGTACTTCACCCACCGGGCAGCCATCAGCGGCGACCGCTGCGGCGGCACCGACGACGGCATGCTGTGCGGTTTCGGCCTCGCGCGGGACGGACGGCCCCTCGCCTACGCCGCCCAGCGCGGCACCGCGACCCGGCCCGCCGGATACCGCACCGCCGCCCGGCTGATCCGGCTGGCGGGCCGGCTCGGCATCCCCGTACTGACGTTGGTGGACACGCCCGGCGCCGCCAATGACGCCGACGCGGAGCGGCAGAGCGCCGGCGCGGCGATCGCGGACCTGTTCGCCGCGGTGGCCACCGCCCGTACGCCGGTCACCACGCTGGTGATCGGCGAGGGCGGCTCGGGTGGCGCGCTCGCGCTGGCCGCACCCGGCAACACCTGGGCCACGCCGGACAGTTACTTCTCGGTCATCGCACCGGAGCTCGCGGCCGCGATCCTGAAGCGGACCCCGGGCGAGGTCGAAGCGACGGCCGACCAACTCCGCATCCGGCCCCAGGACTTGCTGGACCTGGGGGTGATCCGGGGCATCACGGAGATCCCCGGGACATGAACAGATCGGTGGTGCCGGCTCCGCCTCCCAAAGGAAGCCGGCACCACCCGCACAAGGCCCCCGGGCCGGTTACCGCACTCCCACCGCCCGGATGATCTCCTGGCTCACCGAGCCGCCCCGGTCGTCGCGCGCCGAGGCCCGCAGCGAGATGAACTCCGCGCCGCGCGGCACGCTCAGTGTCCCCGTCCAGGACGCCTTGCCACCGGAGAGCGGGACCGCCTTCCAGGTCTTGCCGTCGTCGTACGACACCTCGAGCTTCCCGCCCCCGATGGTCCCGGTGTCCGGCGCGCCCTTCACATACTCGGCGTAGATCCCCACCGGCACCCGGCTGCCGCCGCGCACGTCGCCCGCGAGGTCGGTGTCGACGTCGTATCCGAGGTTGAGGAGCGGCAGGAAGGTGAAGTGGTCCTCGGGGGTGGCCGCCGATCCGACGGTCCACTCGGAGTGGCCCTTCGTGGAGAGCTTCCAGCGGTCCGCGTCCAGAGTCGTGTCCGTGACGACCTTGTACATGTGCTCGTCGGCGGGTGCGTCCCAGACGTACGCGCCCGAGCTCATCCGCCGGTCGACCAGCGACCCGTCCTGGTACACCTCCGTGAACTGGGTCATCCCGGTGTCGTCGCTCCACACGTCGCCGAAGCCGGTGTGGTCGGGCCCGGAGTCGCCCCAGCCGGGCGTGTTGAACTGGATCTGGTTGCCGGCGCGTTGCTGGCCCCAGCCGAGTCCGGTGCCGAGCCAGGGGTGCCAGACGGGCTTGAACCAGTTGCGCGTCGGGTGCGTGCCACCCCGGTAGGCGATCAGTCCGCTGCGTTCCTCGAGCGTGCCCGGCCCGACGCTCACGGACTCGTGCCACAGCTGCCCGGCGCCCGTGGAGACATAGTCGGTCCGCTCGGCCGGGTAGTCGATCCGCTCCTGGAAGCCGATCCCGATGGGGAAGGTGTCGGTGATCGAGTACCGGAACTCGCCGCCCGACACGGGCTTCACGGCGTGGAACCTGGTGTCCAGCACGGCGAGTTCATCCGTGCCGGGCTCATAGGTGAGGTCTCCGCGCGGGATGGCGCCCTGATGCCCCTGCGAGAGGTCGTACACGTACGGCGTGTTGCGCGTCCCGGTCATCGCGACACCCTTGGCCGCCCGCAGCCGTGCCGCGTCCGCCGCGTCGACCGTGGCGATCTGAAGCGGCCGGTCGGCGTTGTCGTCCGTACCAAACCAGGCGTTGAGGCGTCCGGCCGTGTCGTCGGTGACGAACAGGGCCTTGGCGCCCGCGTCCTGGGCGGCCTGGGCGAGAGCGGCGGGTTCGACACCGTCGGCGAGCCGTGCGAGCACGGCCTTGCCGCGCACGTCCTTGCCGGAGAAGACACCGTCACCGACATCGACCAGCGCCAGCCTGCTGCGCCCCTCGATCAGCGTGCCGCCCGGCTGGACGACCGCCTCGCCGATGCCCTCGACCTCCAGCAGCGGCTTGCCGAGCCGCCACACCGTCCGGTACTCGAAGCTGCCCTGGGTGACCTTCGCGGTCGGCGCCGCGAAGACGCTGTCGTACTTGACGGGCACCTGCACGGCGTCGAACAGGTCGGAGCCGCCCGCGTTCCGGTCGTACTCCATCAGCAGCTGCCGGGTCTCGGTCCGCCGGTCGACCTTCGCGTCGACCTCCTTCAACTGCCGCCCGTCCAACGTGATCTCGCGGTCCTTGTCGAGCGTGATCTCGGGCGCCGCGAGGAAGCCGAGGCCGAGCGAGTCCGCGCCGTGGCTGCCGTGCACGTCGAGGAAGGAGGTGAGGCTGTACGTCCCCGGCGCGAGCCGGAGCTTCAGGGTGCCGGAGTCACCGACCTGCGCGGGGTACGGGTCGACACCTTGGGCGAGCTGCTGAACCACGACGTAGGCCGGCGTGGCGGCGCCCTCGCGGTCCTTGACATGGACGGTGAGCGTGTACCGCTCCTCCTCCTTGACCAGTCCGAACGCGGTGTGCGCGACGGGGGTGCCGGCCACGGACGCGACGATCTGTCCGGAGGTGTTGCCCACGGGCGCCTTGGAGCCGTCACCCGTCACCGTCGTGGACGCGGTGCCGTGCGCGGGCACGGTGAGCGTGGAGTCGGCGAGAGTCGCGACCCCGTCGGCGGCACCTCGCACGGCGAGGCTCAACTCGACGGCGCTGTCGGAGGAGTTGCTGTACGACACCGTCTTGGTGACGGGCTTGTTCGCGTCGTACGGCCAGCTGTAGAAGCCGAGGTCGGCGCTCCCGGTGGCGGTCACGGCAGCGTCGATCGCGTCCGGAACACTCACTCGTCCCGAGCCCAGCACATAGGCGGACGCGTCGAGTTGCTTCGACGTCGACATCAGCGCGTCCTTGAGCCGCTCGCCGGTCCAGTCGGGGTGCTTCTCGGCGAGCAGTGCCGCCACGCCCGCGACATGCGGCGTCGCCATCGACGTACCGCTCATGGAGGTGTAGTAACCGCTGCCGCTCACCAGTTGGGAGCGGGCGGCCAGGATGCCGACGCCGGGTGCGGAGAGGTCGGGCTTGAGCGCGTTGTCGCCGTAGCGCGGTCCTGCGCTGGTGAAGTAGGCGGCCTGGTCCTCCGAGTCCACCGCGCCGACGGTCAGCGCGGAGTCGGCGGCGCCGGGCGAGCCTATGGAGGAGGGGGCGCCGGTGTTTCCGGCGGCTATGACGAACAGGGCGCCGGTCTCCTTGGACAGGGTGTCGACCGCCTCGGCCATCGGATCGGTGCCGTCACTGGCCTCGGTCGAGCCGAGGCTCATGGAGATCACCTTGGCGTGCACATCGCGCGCGGCCCACTCCATACCGGCGATGATCTGCGACTCGCTGCCCGAGCCCTGGTCGCTGAGCACCTTGCCGACGGCGAGCGTCGCACCGGGCGCGACGCCCTTCTCCGTACCGTCGGAAGCGGCACCGCTGCCGCCGACGGTCGACGTGACGTGCGTGCCGTGCCCGTTGCGGTCGGCGACCTCCTGCCCGTCGATGAAGCTCTTGGTCTGCGAGACCCTGTCCGCCAGGTCGGGGTGGCTGGTGTCGACACCGGTGTCGAGGACGGCGACGGTGACCCCCTTCCCGGTGAGCCCGGCCTCCCAGGCCTTCGGCGTGCCGATCTGCGCGTTGCTCTCGGCCATGTCCGCCTTGACGCGCCCGTCGAGCCAGACCTTGCCGATCCCGTCCTGGTGGGTCATGGCCCGCCAGAACGTCCGCCCCTTGTCCGCGTCCACAGCGGCACCGCGGATGCTCGGCAGCGCGCGCGTCCGCTCGGCCCCACGCGGCGTGGCGGTGCCGCTCTTCTTCTCGTACGTCACGATCAGCGGCAGCTCGTCCGTCTTCTGGTCGGTGAGCCCCTGACGTATCAGCTCGCTCACGTCGAACAGCCGCCGGTCCAGGGTGCCCGCCCGCAGATACGGCAGCGCCTCGTCCGGTACGACACTGACGGCGCCGTTCGCCACCTGGGTGCGCACGGCGCCGGTGGCTCCCTCGGGGCGCTCGACGGTGACGGTCTTCGTGCCCCCGCCGAGGCCGGTGACGGTCACCTTGTCACCGGTGACGAGGGTGACGGTGCGGGCGGCGGAGGCGGCCCGGGGCGACGCGGAACTGGCTTCTTGCGCGTCCGCCTGCCCCATCGGCAGCAGGGCGAGCACGAGCCCGGCCGACAACAGTCCGGCCCCGCGTCTCGCTGGTCCTCTGGTCATGTGTGCCCTCTCTTCGTCGGCGACCGGGCTCTGCTGTGTTGCTGCGCTGCGACGAGTGTCGGGGGGCTCGCGTTGCGGGGGAGTTGACGAAACCTGGCGGGAAGGCGCCCTGGCGGCTTCCCGCCAGGACGGGCGGGTACGAACGGCGGAAACCGGGACAGTGCCAAGTACCGTCCCTGACAATGAAGATGAGTGGACGTCACACACAACGGGGGTTCTCGGCTTCATGGACGGCCTGGTGGAGTTCAAGACCGACGACGGCGCCGTGATCGTCGTCGAGGGCATCGAGGACGAGTCCGGATCTCGCCTCGTCGCACGGGGCGACGACGGCGCGGTCCAGGCGACCCGCACCTTCGAGGGCTCCCTGGAGGGCGTACGGGCCGCCGCGGAGTCCGCGCTGCGGGTGTTCCGCGACGGCAGCCTGCGCCCCGACTCCGTGGAGATCGAGTTCGGGGTCAAACTCACCGCGGAGGCGGGCGCGTTGATCGCCAAGAGCGCGGTCGAGGGCCATCTGGTGGTCAAGCTCTCCTGGGCGCCCGAGCGGCCGGGGCCGCGGTCCGACGGCTCCCCGGAGACCGCCCCGCAGTCATGA
This sequence comes from Streptomyces albiflavescens, assembly GCF_014645835.1. Taxonomy (GTDB): domain Bacteria; phylum Actinomycetota; class Actinomycetes; order Streptomycetales; family Streptomycetaceae; genus Streptomyces; species Streptomyces albiflavescens. The sequence goes on along the minus strand of NZ_BMMM01000002.1, from coordinate 838,651 downwards.
GCAGCACGTCCTGGCACGCCCGGATCGCCTGTGGAGGCGAGGTCGGCGCGGGGTTCCTGGTCTCCGGCCGCCGTGTCCTGACGTGCGCGCACGTCATCCGCAGAAGCGAGGCGTCGGCGGTGACGGTCTCCTTCCCGCACAGCCGGGGGCTCGGCCCGCTGACGGCCACCGTGATCGCGCGCGGCGACTGGGCCGGGGGTGCCACCGACCCCGGTGACCTCGCGGTCCTCGAACTGGACCGCGAGGTGCCGCTCGCCCCGGCCGTCTTCGCCCCGCCGGGGGACGCGTACGCGGACCCGCACCCCAAACTCATCGCCTACGGCTTCCCGAGGGGGTACGACGAGGGGACACTCGCCGAGTACCGGGCGACCTCGGACCAACTGATCGCGGACGAGTGGATACAGCTGGAGGCATGGAGTCCACACGGCCAGCCACTGGCGGCCGGGTTCAGCGGCGCGGCGGTGACCCTCGCGGACGGCCGGGTGGTCGGCATGGTCTCGGCGGCCTCCGGCGCTCGGGACGTGCGCAACGGACGGATGCTGCCCAGCCATGTCATGGCCCGCTACTGGCCGGGGCTCGGCGAGCTGATCCCCACTCCCGACCACCGGCCGGACGCGCAGCAACGGCTGCGCCGACTGGTGCAGAGGGCAGAGGCACTGCGGCTCCCCTGCGATCCGGACCGGCTGTACGTCGACGCCGTGGGTCCGCTGGGTCCGCAGCTGCCGGACCGGGGGTTCGATTCGCTGTGGGCGGCTGCCTGGTACGTACTGTGCGAGGTGCCGGACCCGCAGGCGGTGACGCGATTCGCCGACCGGCTGGCGGAGCTCCTCGGCACGCCTCCCGGCCGCTCCCGCACCCCCTCCTGGTCCCCCATCCTCGTCGAGATCGAGCACACTGGCGCGGGTGGTGACCAGGTCAACGTCGAGGTGTCTGCCTGCCGCGACGGACTGCGCCGCCCGGTGGGCGCCCTTCGGCTGCCCCGGACCGGCGTACGGGCCTACGTGCAGGAGCACATCGACAAGGCGTTCAACCAACTCGCCCCCGGATCGGATGAGTTGATTGCCTTCGTGCTGCCCCGCGAGTGGCTGAACGAGCCGGTGGCTCACTGGGCACGCAGCGCTGACGACGACACACCACTGGGCTGCGTGTATCCGCTCGTCGTCACGGACCGGACGCGCCGCCGGGGTGGCGTACGGCACCAGCTGATCCGCAAATGGCAGGACTTGGAGGGGAAGCCCGGCGCCTCCCTGCACCGCATCGACTGCGGGACCGACGAGAAGCCGACCAAGCTCCGCTTCCGACTACGGCACGAGGATGCCCACCTGGCCGCCTTCTCCCTGCCGCCCGCCCGCACCGGACAGCTCTTCGAGGTGACGCTCAACGCCCCGGTCCCGGTGCTGCTGTGGACCCGGACGGGATGCGCCGGCGGCCCCGAGCACGACGGGAGCTGTGTCTTCCTCGACGAGCTGACCGCGTACGCCGAGGGGCTGGCACCTGCGGAACTCCCGCGCCACATCATGGCGTTGCGCGAGACGGTCGAGGCGTCGGACGCCCCGGACAGGCACTGGGCCAAGGACGTTCAGCTCCTGTGGGACGACCCCCGACGCTTCCCCGAACCTGCCGCGCCCCTGAGCTCGCCCGTCGCCTGAAGCCACCCAAGCCTCGCAGCCCCCGACCCCACGGAGAACCCTCACATGCCCCTGTGGCCCGTCTACACCGGCACGAACGAGCCGCACGACGGCATCACCCGGCTGCCCGATCCCCCACCCTGGCGAGCCTTCGACGGCGGGCCGGTCCTGGACACCCCGGCCGAAGCCGACGACAGCTCCGCCACCTCCCCCGACCGCAGGCACCGCGCCCGCACCTACCAGGCCACCGAACGCAGTGTCCAACTCGTCAACGCCGCACTGTACTTGCGCCGCCCGCTGCTGGTGACCGGCCCGCCCGGCACGGGCAAGTCGTCCCTCGCGTACGCGGTCGCCCGCGAACTGCGGCTGGGGCCGGTACTGCGCTGGAACATCACCAGCCGCAGCACTCTGCACGACGGCCTGTACCAGTACGACCCGCTGTCGCGGCTCTACGCGGCGCGACAGCGGGTCGGGGAACCGGCGAAGACGCCCGGACCGGGAGCCCCGCCGGCACCGGATCCCGGACCGGAGTCAGGTGTCGAGGACCATCTGCGGCTCGGCCCGCTCGGCACCGCCCTCCTCCCCTATGACCGCCCCCGCGCTCTGCTCATCGACGAGATCGACAAGAGCGACCTCGACCTGCCCAACGACCTGCTGAACGTCCTGGAAGAGGGGCAGTACGAGATCCCCGAGCTGGTGCGCACGGCGCGCCACACGCCCCAGACTCGGGTCATGGTCGACGGCACCGACGCACGCGTCCCGGTGGTTCGGGGCCGCGTGCGTTGCCGTGCCTTCCCCTTCGTCGTCCTCACCAGCAACGGCGAACGCGAGTTCCCTCCGGCCTTCCTGCGCCGCTGCGTCACCCTGCGACTGCGCCAGCCCGACGACAGCCACCTCGCGGGGATCGTCCGCGCGCACCTGGGCGAGCCGGACGACTACGCACAGAGCCTCATCACGCGCTTCCTCTCCCGCGCCTCCGGCGGCGACCTCGCCACCGACCAGCTCCTCAACGCGATCTACCTGGCCGGTACGTCGGGTCTGACCCCGGAGTCACTCGACGAATTGGCGGAGGAGCTGATGCCGTACCTGAGCGAGGCACCCGAGTCCGATGCGTTCTGAGTCAACCGGTGCACGGTTGCTGAGCCGTCTGTCCGAGATCCTGGCCGAGGCGGGCGACGGCATGCCCCCGACCCCGGTCGAACTGGCCGAACTGCTGTGGCTGGCCCCGCACATGGATGGCGCGTACCCGGTTCCCGGATCCGCCGCGACGCCTGCTCCCTCCCCTTCGGACGCACGGGAACCGCGGACACCGTCCGAGCCGACACCGTCCGAGCCGCCCACCGAGAAACCGCCCCTGCCCGCGGCGGGACCCGAGGTCCCCGTGCCGACGCGCAACAACAGCCGTGTCCCGCTCCATCTGCCGGCCCCCTCCGGCCGGACGAAGCCCCACGCGTCGCTGCTGGCCCCCGCTCCCCCGATGCTGCGCCGCCCGCTCGCGCTGCAGCGGGCTCTGCGGCCACTCAAGCGGCATACCGACGCGCCCGTCGGCCACGAGCTCGACGAGCGGGCTACCGCCCACCGCATCGCCCGCCTGGGCGGCCACCCCGAGTGGTGGCTGCCGGTCATGCGCCCCGCGCGCGAACGCTGGTTGCGTCTGAACCTGGTGTACGACACCGGTCCCACGATGCCCGTCTGGCGCCCCCTGATCCGTGAACTGCACACCGCGCTGGCCCAGTCGGGCGTCTTCCGCACGATGACCGTGCACCGCGCCCGCCCCGACGGCTCGATCACGGGGGCAGGGGCGCACGTCCCCGCCGACGGCCGCACCGTCACCCTGCTGGTCAGCGACTGCATGGGACCCCAGTGGTGGGCGGGCCCGACCGGCGACCGCTGGCACACCACGCTGCACCGCCTGGCCCACCGGATGCCACTGGCCATCGTCCAGCCCCTTCCGGAACGCCTGTGGCGCGACACCGCGCTGCCCACCGAACCCGGGCTCCTCTCCGCGCCCTTCCCCGCCGCCCCGCTGTCTTCGCTCGCCTTCACGCCGTACGACACCTCGGAAGGGCAGCTACCCACCGGAGCCGTTCCGCTCCCGGTACTGGAGCCGGACGCGCCCTGGCTCGCGCACTGGTCGACGCTCGTGGCGAGCCGCGGCAGCAGTCAACTACCCGGCTCAGTAGCCCACTTGACGCCGCGTCCCGGTCAGCTCGACGCGTCCGGAAATCGCAGCGACATCACCCGGCTGCCCGCCGAGGAACTCGTCCTGCGATTCCGCGCGACCGCGTCCCCCGAAGCGTTCCGCCTGGCGGGCCACCTCGCCGTCGGGCGCCCCGACCTGCCCGTCATGCGCCTGGTCCATGCGGCTGTCGAACCGCGTCCCCGCCCCCAGCACCTGGCCGAGGTCATCCTCAGCGGCATGCTCACCAGCGTGCCGGGGCCACCAGGTTCCTACGCCTTCCGGCCCGGCGTACGGGATCTGCTGCTGCGGAGTCTGCCGCGCACCGCCCGCGGCCGGACGACTCGGCTGCTGGCCCGGATGGGGGCGTTGATCGACGAGCGGGCGGGGATGACGGCCGGGGAGTTCCGGGCGAGTACGCCGGTGGCGTCCGGTCCGGGCGCCGTGGCAGAGGACGAACCGATCGCGACGGTGAGTCCGGAGAGTGTGCGGCGGCTGTTGGGGAAGGCGGCGCCCGAGCGTCCGCCGACGTTGGGCGACCGGTACCGCACCGTCGAGCGGCTCGGGCCGAGCGGCACCCTGTGGCGGGCCGAGGACACCGACCTGGGGCGGTCGGTGGTGGTGCGGCTGTATCCGCCGCAGACCGACGTTCAGGCCTTTGTGCGGGATGCGCGGGCGCTCGCGGGTGTCGATCACCCGAATGTGGTCGCGGTCCTCGACTACGGCGTCGAGGGCGAAGTGCCGTTCGTCGTCATGGAGCACCTGGACGGAATAGCCCTGAACTCCCTGGCTTCGGCGGGCGGTTACCGCCTTCCGGTGCCGCTGTTGGTGTCGCTCGGGCAGCAGCTCGCCGCCGCTCTCACCACGCTCCACTCGACCGGTGTCACACACGGCGCACTCGACATGACCAGAGTCCTGATCCTGCCCGACGGAACGGCCAAACTCACGCTCTTCGATCTCGGCCGGAGGGAGCAGCGGGACCGGTTCGGGGCGGACCTGGTGGCGCTGGGACGACTTGTCTTCCATCTGTCGTCGGGTGGTCCGGCACATGCCGGTACGTCCGTCGCGCCGGAACGGCTGGCGTGCCTGCCGACCGAGCTGCGCCCGCTGTACGCATCGGCCCTCCGCCTGCTGTTGTCCGAGGGCTCCATCACCCCACGGCAGCGGCGACAGGGCATGGCCCGGCTCCGGAGCAGCGACCTCTCCCGTCTGGCCGAATCGGCGTACTCCCCGCTCCGCTATTCCTTGCTCGGACCACCCGAAGTCCACCGCGGCACCGGACACCCCCTGGCCGTCGGTTCCCCCCAGGAGCAGGCGATGCTCTGCATGCTCCTCCTCCAGCACGGCCGCAAGGTGACCCAGGCCAAACTCACCGAGGGCATCTGGGGCCGGAAGCCACCCCAGCGCTCCCAGGCCCTCATCGGCACCTACGCGTCCCGGCTGCGCAATGCCCTGGGCCCCGGCGTGCTGGCCACCCTGTCCGACGGGTACGCCCTGCACACCAGCGCGGACTTCGTGGACGTCGTCGACTGCCAGCGCTCGGTGGCACGGGCGGAGGCGGAGCGCGCGACCGGCAACACCGAATTCGCTCTGGCCCATGTCAACAACGCCCTGGATCTGTGGCGCGGCACCGCCCTCGACAGCGTCCCGGGCCCGGCTGCCGACACCACGCGAACCCGGCTGCTCCAGCTCCGCCTCTCCCTCTGTGCCACGCGTGCGGAACTGAGGCTGGACCTGGGCGAGTTCGAGGGCGCCGCCGTCGAACTCGCCGCCCTGGTCCGGGCACACCCGTCCCGCGAGGACTTCCGCCGCTTGCACATCGTCGCGCTCCAGCGCCAGGGCCGTACCGAGGACGCCCTGGAGGCGTTCGAGGAATACGGGGACTTCGGCGGCCAAAGTCCGGAGCTGCTGATCCTGGGACGTGAATTGCGCGAGGAACTCGGCGAACCGCCCGAAGAGGAAACGGAGTCGACGTACGAGCAGACAACGCCCGACGCCACGCCCTACGACGGACTCGTCGCCGCGCCGGACGAGCTGCCCGAAGGTCCCTTCCCCACGGAAGACCAGTTCTCGACGCCCCTCCTCTCCCCGCAGGAGGAATCGACCGAAGACACCGACTTCCCCGACGACGACGCGGCGGAGAGACCGTTCGCCGTCGAGGACGAACTGGCCGAGGCGCCCGCCGACGCCTATGACGAACCTCCGGAGCCCCCCTACGACTCCTACGACTCCTACGACCCCTACGAGGAGCCACCGCACGATCTCGACGATGCCTACGACGACCCCCCGGAGGACCTCTGGGAGCGTCCCGCCCTCTCCTACCGCACCTCTGTCTTCTTCGACTTGGCGGAAGGCGGTCGGGACCTGAACAAGCTCGCGGCACTGGGCCGACTGGTCGCCAGGCTGCTCACGGCGAGCGGGCTCGCGGAGAACGAGTACCGGATCTTGAGCCGCGAGGAGGGCTACACGGTGCTCCTCAATCCCTACGTGTCCGCCCTCCCCCTGCTGTTGGTCACCCTGAATCAACTCCCCAGCAGACTCGACGAACTGGACGATGCGCGACTCACGGTGGCCTTCCGACGTCTCACCACGGACGAGGGCGCCGAAGGACCCGATCCCCAGTCCGTCGAAGACATCCTCGCCTCGTCCGACGCTCGCGCCGTCGTCGCCGTCTCGCCGTCGGTCCACGCCGAAGTCGACGAGCGACCGAGCTTCGTCGACCCCGACCTGTTGGCCCCCCTCGCCACGGATGACGGCTGGTACCGCCTCATCCACACGCCACCTCCCTCTCGCAGGCGCTCCACCCTCCCCCCTGCGGGCAAGCCGGTGCAGGGCCCCTTCCCCGTCCCGGCCGGTGGTTGGGTGCCCCTCCCCGAGGGGGAGAAGGCCGTCGTCTATCTCCTCCGCGACAACGGGCTCGCCCTTCCGGACTCCCCCACGGTCCGCTTGGCCCCGCCATCGACCCGCGCGACCTGGCGGTACTACGAAGTCGACCTCGCCGAGCGTCTCCTCGCCGTCCCCTCCGCTCCCGAGGTCGAGGTGGCGTGGTGTGTCTCGGATCCGGTGGAAGCGTCCCGCAGCCCCGACCTGGACATGCCACGCGTACTGACGGACGTGGTCGGCGCCGCCCTCCGCGACGGACTCGACACACTGGCCGGGAATCTGAGCCGGTGGCACGTGTCCGGATATGCGCTCCGGTGGCGAGTACGCGACTCCACAGCGCAGCCGCCCCCGTGGCGAACTGCCGGCTCCACGGCACAGCCGAGCCGCACCCGGCCCTCGCCCACCGATCTGCTCTCCACGGCCGAGGGCGTGATTCTCGGCTTCGAGGGCACACTGGCCAGGCTCTACCGGCCGGGAGACGCGGCTGAGGTGATGCACGACCTCGCACGGCTCATCGTCGAAGGACGGGACCCCGATGACGCCCTGTCAGGACACCCCCTGACGCCCCAGGAAGGCCCTGTCGCACCGCTGGAGGGGTACGCCAACCCTCTCGACCTGCTGCGCGCGTTCGCGGGGCACGCGCTGGCTGACGAGTTGCGCAGGCGGCTCGACCATCACGAGGTCCGGGCCGCCCGAACCGCGCAGCCCACGGCTCTGGCCGACCATCTGGTCCGTGCCCTGCACTCCCGAGGTGTGCCCGTCGCCGTGGTCACGGACCATGCCACCCCTGCGGCCGAGACCTATCTGCAACGGCGAGAGCTGACCGGATTTCTCTCGGGGGGCATCCACGGGCGCGGCACCGATCCCGCCCGGATGATGCCTCACCCGTACACCCTGCACCGGGCCCTCGACCGGTTCGGCGCCCCCGCCTCCCGTTGCCTGCTGGTCGGCTCCACTGCCGCCGAGCAGTCGGCGGCCGGCGCGATCGGTCTGCCCTTCATCGGCTTCGCGCGCGACGAACAGGTCCGACGGCGGCTGCGCACGCGGGACGGCGGGCAACTCCTGATTTCGGGCCTTCGCCCCCTCCTCAGGGCGGCCCAGTCCCGCTGAACGAACCACCCATCCAGCCGAGCCCCACCCGGCCCCCCACAAAAGGCGACATCTCCTCAGGGCCCGCACGATGCGAGAGAGGACCGCCACCCGGCGACCCCACGGTCCGCGCTCTCGGGAGGAACTGCCATGACCGTCGTCAGTCTGGAGCAGCTGCGCCGCTGTCACTTCGCCGTCGACCTGGGCGCGGCGAGGACGCGTGTGTACGTGAAGGGCGCGGGTCTGGTCGTCGACCAGCCGAGCGTCGCCGCGATCAACACGAAGACGGGCGCCCTGATCGCGGTCGGCGAGTTCGCGGAGAAGATGACGGGCCGTACACCCGACTACATTCGTGTCGTCCGGCCGGTGAGCGGCGGCACGGTCGTCGACATCGACATGGCCCAGCGCATGCTGCGCCAGCTGCTCGGCGACAAGGTACGCCGTACCCTGCGCCGCAAGCCCCGGCTGCGGGCCGCCGCCTGCACCCCGCACGACGCCGACCCGCTGGCGCAGCGCGCCGCGATCGAGACGCTGGTGGGGCTGGGGGCGCGGCGGGTCGAGCTGGTCGACACGCTCATCGCCGCCGCGGTCGGGTGCGGTCTGCCCGTCGAGCAGCCCGAAGCCACCATGGTCATGGTGTGCGGGGCCGCCGCGACCCAACTCGCCGTGCTGTCGCTGGGCTCGATCGTCACCGCCGAGCGCGTCCCGGTGGGCGGCGAGGCCGTCGACCACGCGATCGTGCAGCACCTGCGGCACCAGCACGAGCTGATGCTGCCGAGTCAGGCCGTACGGCCCCTGCAGCTCGCCCTCTCCGGGAACGGGCTCACCCCGCAGGGCCCCACGTCGACGGAGATCCACGGGCGTGACGTGGCGACCGGCCTGGCCCGTTCCGTGCAGGTCGACACCGCCGCCGTACGCGATGCCATCCAGACCCCACTGACCGCGGTGCTCGACGGAATCGGGAAGGTGCTGCGCGCCTGCCCGCCGGACCTGGTGGCCGACCTGGCGGACCGCGGGATCATGATGGTCGGCGGCAGCGCGCTGCTGCCGGGCCTGGACCAGATGCTGCGGGAGGCCACGGGCATGCCGGTGCACATCGCCGAGCGGCCCGACGTGTGTGCCGTGCAGGGGCTCGGCTACATGCTGGAGGGCAAGATCGAGCCGCTGATCCTCGACCCGCTGACGAGCTGACGCCCCCGCGTCCCGGGGGCCTCGTATGACCGACCCCGTCCCCCGCCTCCCGGCCCTCCTGGAAGCCGTCCTCAGCGTCGGCAGCGACCTCGAACTGCGCGCCACGCTCCGGCGCATCGTGGAGGGCGCCGCCGAGCTGACGGGGGCCCGGTACGCGGCCTTGGGCATGGTCGGCCCGGGGCACGAGGGGCTGACGGAGATCGGTACGGCGGAGCTGCCCGAGTCCGGCCGAAGGAGTTTCGTGGGGCGTACGGACGACTCCCTGGGCGTCCGGATCCGCGTCCACGACGAGGTGTTCGGGAATCTGTCCCTCGCCGAGAAGTCCGGCGGCCCCTTCACCGACCTGGACGAGCAGCTGCTGCGCGTCCTCGCCGCGCAGGCGGGCATCGCGATCGCCAACGCCCGGCTGTACGAGACGGCCCGGCAGCGCGAGCGGTGGATCGAGGGCGCGGCGGCCGTGACCACCGCGCTGCTCACCGGTGAGGCCGCCGCCGACGCGCTGACGACCGTCGCCGACCGGGCCCGGATCCTCGCCGACGCCTCGGCGGGCGTCATCCTCCAGCCGACGGGGGACGGCGGCATGGAGATCGTGACCGCGGTCACGATCGACGACCCCGGCGACATCGTGGGCACCACGATCGCGCCCGGCAGCCCGGTCCTCCGACAACTCCTGGGCGGCGAGCCGGTGTTCGTCGACGACTCCGCGACCGACCCCCGGATGACGACCCATGTACGGACACGCTTCGGGCCCAGCATGATGCTGCCCCTCCAGGCGGGCGGCCGCCTCATCGGCACGCTCGCACTGCCCCGCGGGCGCGGCGGCCGACCGTACACCTCCGTCGAACGGCTGCTGGCCACACAGTTCGCCTCGCAGGCCGCGCTGGCCCTGGTCCTCGCCGACGCCCAGCACAGCCGCGAGCGCCTCGCGGTCTACGAGGACCGTGACCGCATCGCACGCGACCTGCACGATCTGGTCGTCCAGCGGCTGTTCGCGACCGGCATGATGCTCGAATCCACACAGCGGAGGAGCCTCGGCGCCCGCGGGGACAGGGAGAGCGGCGGCTCGGGCGAGGACGTGCACGAAGCGATCGGCCGGGCGGTCGACGAGCTGCAGTCCACCGTCCAGGAGGTCCGTACGGCCATCTTCGCGCTGCAGCAGCCCCCGGCGGACGCGCCCACGACGTTCCGCGGCAAGGTGCTGCGCGAGACGGCCGGCGCGGCGGCGGTCCTCGGCTTCCAGCCGTCCACGCGATTCACCGGCGCCGTGGAGAGCCGTATCCCCGAGGCCGTGGCCGGCCATCTGCTCGCGAGCCTGCGCCGAGCGCTGGCCGTCGCGTCGCGCCACGCCGGGGTGTCCCGCATCGACGTCACGGTCGACGCGACGGCGTCCCTGCCCGACGGCCGCGCCGGGGTCCGCCTGACGGTCCACGACGACGGCACCACGGGCGACGGCGGCGCGGGCACCACGTTCATGTGGCAGTCACCGCTGTGAGCCCTCAGGGACCCCTGTGAGCCCTCAGGCACCACTGTGAGCCCTCAGCCCACCGCTGTGAGCCGTCAGCCACCGCTGTCAGCCGTCACCGCTGTGCGCCGTCACCGCCGCACGCAACCGGCACCCGCCGAACTGACGTCTCCCAGGCCAAGCCTTCGTGTCGCCCGGAAATCGTATTCACACTGTCAGCCCCGCTCCGATTGCGAAAACCCGGACTCGGCGCTAAGCATGAAATCTAGCAACAATCAACCCCGCACCGTAGATCCAACTGATAGCCTCCGCCTCGACAGTCACTCAACCCAACGAAAGTCCCAAAAAATGAACCTTCCGGTGACGCCGGCGACGCACCGTTCCGCCGCCCCCAGGCCCGTGCGCCGACCGCACACTCCCCTGTCGGCCATCGACCCGCTCGGGGCTGCCGCCGTGAGGTCCGCCGGTCGAGTGACCGACATCCCCGGACGGCGTCCGACGAAGCCGATCACGTTTGACTCGGCACTGTAGGCGCGGTCCAGCACGCAGACTTCGGCACGGGCGCATCCGGCGGTACGACGACCGTCCGGTGCGCCCGCGCTCGTGCGCCGGAGCCGTCAACCACCTTGACCGATCAAGGGGTTGGCGGTACAAGCAGCGCCCCGTCGGCACTATCCTCACCCCGTGAAGCTGCAGCAGCTCGTTCTCAAGATCCACAGTCGATGCGACCTCGCCTGTGATCACTGTTATGTGTACGAGCATGCCGATCAAAGCTGGAAAGGCCGCCCGACCTTCATTTCCGAAGAAACACTCGGAAAAGTGGCCCGGCGATTCGCGGACTATGCGGAAGAACAAAAACTCCCGTCCGTTTCAGTGATCCTTCACGGCGGCGAACCTCTTCTCGTCGGCCCCGTCCGCATGAGAAACATCTGTGCGGAACTCACTCGTACCATCGCCCCCGTCACCGCTCTCGATCTCCGTATTCACACCAATGGCGTGCAGCTCAACACACGTCATCTCAATGTGTTCAAGGAATTCGGCGTCAAGGTCAGCATCTCGCTCGACGGGGACCGTGCCGCCAACGACCGGCATCGGCGTGATCGTCGGCGGCGAAGCAGTTACGACCGGGTGCTGCGCGCGATCAATCTGCTGCGCACACCCGAGTACCGGCATCTCTACAGCGGCCTGCTGTGCACCGTGGACGTGGCCAATGACCCGGTCGCCGTGCACGACGCGCTCACCTCGCTGCATCCGCCCCGCATCGACTACCTGCTGCCGCACTCCACCTGGGACAGTCCACCGCCCGGACCGGTCGACTCGCCCACCGCCTACGCCGACTGGCTGCTCAAGATCTTCGACCGCTGGGACCAGCAGGGGCGCACCGTCGCGGTGCGGACCTTCGAGTCGGTCCTCAGCACCCTTCGGGGCGGACCGAGCCTGACGGAGGCGATGGGGCTCGCGCCGAGCGATCTCGCGGTGGTGGAGACCGACGGCACCTTCGAGCAGGCGGATTCACTGAAGACGGCGTACGACGGGGCCCCGGCGACCGGTTACGACGTCTTCCAGCACCGATTCGCGGAGTTCGCGCGGCATCCCGGCGTTCGCGCGCGCCAGCTGGGCCTCGCGGGCGTCAGCGCGACCTGCCGCCGCTGCCCGGTGATCGAATCGTGCGGCGGAGGGCTCTACGCCCACCGGTACAGCAGCGGCCGCGGCTTCGACAATCCCTCCGTGTTCTGCTCCGATCTGCGCGCCTTCGTCGACGGCGTGGCCGAGCGCATCACCGACCACGCCCTCAGCCCGGCCGTCGGCGACAGAGAGGAACTCTCGTTCGCTCAGGGTGAGTTGAACCGGCGCCTGCTCTCCCGCCTCGCGTACCGGTACGCCGGGGAGCCGGACTGGGACGAGATGTGGCGGGCCTTCGTGTATCTGGACGGCGCGGCGGGTGCCACACGCCACGTGGACGAGATCCTCGCCCACCCCTACTTCCACACCACGCTCAAGCAGTGCCTGCACGACCGGGTCACCACCCCTGGGCCGCTCGCCGCGGCGGTCGCGGTCGCCGCTCTGCGTGCCCAAGTCGATGTAAAGCTCAGCTGGGACCACCTCAGCCCCGACCTGCACCTCCCCACTCTGGGAACCCTCACCCTCCCTGAGCCCGGCCGCGTGGAGGTCGCGGTGACCGCGGGCCGCCTCCATGTGCGCACCGAGGACGGCACGGAGTACACGGCCGAGGACGGCGCCGGCAGATGGCGCCCCTTGCACCGTACGACCCTGGCGGACGGCACCCCGTTGCTCCTCGACGACGCCGACCCCCTGCGCGACTGCTACCCCGCACGAGTCACCCCGCCCCTCGGCCCCGGCGAACTCGCCGAGTTCGCCGAACGACTGTGCACGGCCCATGAGTTGATGGACGAGTACGAGCCCGGCTGGCGTGCCGACGTCAACGCGCTGCTCGCCACCGCCATCACCCCGCTCGTGGCCGGCGCGGGAGTGCGGCTCGGCGCGCACGGTCTCGGCGCGCTGGGGGTGGCCGTCGACTTCGAACCGGAGGAGTTCGTGCGTGAACTGCCGCGCACCGGACGCCTGGCGCGGCTCGCGGCGCTGCGCGAGACGGCGGACCTGAACGTGCCGGGCAGCGGGGCCGGGCGACTCCTCGACGAGGCGAGCCGGGAGCTCGGCGACGCCACCTACTGGAAGGGGCACGAGGACGCTCGCGCCGCCGCGCTGGGGCGGGCCGGCCGCGCCCTGGAGCAGCTGGCCGCCCGGCCGGGCGGTGAACTCACCCAGACCGGCGCGGTGTTGGCCGAAGAACTCCGGACCGAGTGGGCGAGCCACCATGCCTGACCGCACCCAACTGGCCAAGATGTTCGTCGAGTTGGGCGTAAGGCCAGGTGGCATCCTCATGGTGCACGCCTCCCTCGGCGGCGCGGGGCTGCGCGACACCGATGTGCGGGACGCGCTGCTCGACGCGCTCGGCCCCGCGGGCACGCTCGTCGTACCCGCCTTCTCGCCGGAGAACTCCTTGACCTCCCGGGCGTACAAGACGCTCACCGACGGCATGTCCGAGGACGAGGAGGCGGTGTTCCGGGCGTCGGTGCCCCCGTTCGATCCCGATACGACGCCCTGCCCGACGATGGGGGTGCTCGCCGAGTGTGTACGGACCACCCCGGGCGCCGTCCGCAGCGGGCATCCGCACACCTCGCTGGCCGGGATCGGTCCGCGGGCCGGGGAACTGCTGGGCGACCACGATCCGCACTGTCACCTCGGCGAGCGCTCCCCGCTGGCCAAGCTGTACGCCGCAGGCGCCCACGTCCTGTTGTTCCGCGTGGGGTTCGAGGTGTGCAGCGCGTTCCATCTCGCCGAGTACCGGATGCACCCCGCGCCCGCGCGACGGGCGTACCACTGCGTGTGGGGCGAGAGGGGCCACTGGACCTCGTACGAGGACATCGTGCTGTACGACGGGGACTTCGGGGCGATCGGGGCGCGGCTGCCGCGTGATCTTGTGACGGAACGGGAAGTGGCGGGGAAGGCGGTGCTGCTCGTCCGTATGCGGGACGCCGTCGACCAGGCCGGTGTCCAGATGTCTGGATATCGCCATGGATTGACGTGAAAGAGGCGACCCGTGCGGGCGCTCGGTCGGGAAGATTGTGGGTTCCGGCCAGGTGAACCGAACATCCCGTAGGGGCTCATCCACAGGCAGGGGGGCGCGTGGACATACCTGAACGGGCTTCGGACAACCGGCCTTATTTCTTCCTGAGTTACGCGCACACGCCGGCCTGGGGGCCCGGCGGCGGCGATCCGGACCACTGGGTGCATGTCCTCTTCACGGATCTGTGCGACCACATCATGGCGCTCACGGATCTACCGGCGGGCGCGCCCGCGGGTTTCATGGACCGGGAGATGCGCTCGGGGGACGGCTGGCCGGAAAAGCTCAGTGAGAATCTCGCGACATGCCGGGTGTTCGTGCCGCTGTTCTCGCCGCGATACTTCACGAGTGAGAGTTGCGGCCGGGAATGGTTCGCGTTCAATGAACGAATCCTGCGGGCGCGGGCGGCCGGTTCCGGCGTCGTTCCGGCCATCGTCCCCGCGCTGTGGACGCATATCGATTACGCCCAACTCCCCGATTCCGTACGGCATATACATGTGGACCAGGGGGCGTTCGGCGACCGGTACGCCGCCAACGGGATATACGGTCTGATCAAGCTCAACCGGCTGCACGACGAGTACGAGGAGACCGTCCTCGGGCTCGCCCAGCGGATCGTGCGGGTCGCCCAGGAGTCGCCGCTGCCGTCCAGCAGGCCCCGCCCCTACGAGAGCACGCCGAGCGCGTTCAAGCCGCGCGGCGAGGGCCCCCGGCGCATCCATCTGACGGTGGCGGCGCCCACCCGGCACAGCATCCCCGAACACCGCGACGCCCGCCCGTACGGCGAGGACGCGCAGGACTGGAATCCGTACCACTCGGAGTCGACCCGCCCGCTGCCCTCGCTCGCCGAGGAGCTGATCCGCTCGCTCGACTACCGGATCACGGTGTCGTCCTTCGACGACGAGGACACCGGCGAGACCCTGGTCACGGACGACTCCGACAAGGCGGCGCCGAGCCACCCCGGCATTCTGCTCGTCGACCGGTGGGCGCTGACCGACGAGGAACGGACACGCAGACTCAAGGCGTTCGACGCGAACGCCCGCCCCTGGGTCAGCGCGATCGTCCCGTGGAACCGGTCCGACATCCAGTGCCACGGCGAGGAGGGCCGCAAGCTCGCGGCGGACCTGGAGCGGACGCTGCCGCTGATCCTGGACCGGGGCCGGCGCACCGACTGCCGGGTCGCCGTCAACGGCGTACCCACCCTGAAGGCCTTCACCGACGTCCTGCCGGCCGTCGTCGCGCACGCGACCCGGCAGTACCTCAAGCACGCCGAGGCGCATCCGCCGCCGGGCCCGCCGATCCACCGGCCGCGCCTGATGGGCCCCATCACGGGCCCCACCCACCCGCCGCTGCCCGAAGGCGGATCCGACCACGGAGGAGAAGAAGCATGACGGCCGCGCAGGACGGACGCATCATCACCTTCTACTCGTACAAAGGGGGCACCGGCCGCACGATGGCCCTGGCCAACACCGCGTGGATCCTCGCCGCCAACGGCAAACGCGTCCTGGCCGTCGACTGGGACCTGGAGGCCCCGGGTCTGCACCGCTTCTTCCACCCCTTCCTCGACCCCAACGCGCTCGCGGCCACCACGGGCGTCATCGACATCATCAACGAGTACGCCTGGGCCGCGACCACCGGAACCCAGCGCTCCGGCGCCTGGCACCTGGACTACGCGCGGGTGGAGCAGCACGCCATCTCGCTGACCCCCGAGCGGCTCGGGCTGCGCTTCGTGGACGGCGGTTCGCTCGACTTCCTCTCGGCCGGACGCCAGGACCGCTCGTACTCCGCGACCGTGTCGTCCTTCGAGTGGGACAACTTCTACGAGCGGCTCGGCGGCGGGCTGTTCCTCGACGCGCTGCGCGACGACATGAAGGCGTCGTACGACTACGTCCTGATCGATTCGCGCACCGGGCTGTCCGACAACGCCGACATCTGCACCATGCAGATGCCCGATGTGCTCGTGGACTGCTTCACGCTCAGCGACCAGTCCCTCGACGGCGCTGCGGCCGTGGCCCGCAGCGTCGAGGACGGCTACCGCAAGCGCAAGATCCGGGTACTGCCCGTGCCGATGCGGATCGACGAGGGCGAGAAGGAGAAGGTCGACGCGGGACGGGCGCTGGCCCGGCTCAAGTTCGACGGGCTGCCCAAGGGGCTCGGCGGCGAGGAGCTCGGCGGTGAGGAGCTGACCGCGTACTGGGGCGCCGTCGAGATCCCGTACCGCCCGTACTACGCGTACGAGGAGACGCTCGCCACCGTCGGCGACGAGAGCGGCATCGCCAACTCGCTGCTGTCCGCCTTCGAACGGCTCACCGCGGTCATCTCGGACGGCGAGGTCACCACGCTGCCGCCGGTGCCGGAGCCGGTGCGGCTGCGCTGCCGCGACGCGTTCCTGCGGCGGAGGCCGATGACCACCGCGGCGGACGTCGTCATCACGTACGCGGCCGAGAACCGCATGTGGGCCGACTGGGCCGAGGCGCTTCTCAAGCGCGCCGGCTGCAATGTCACCCCGCACGACATCGCCACCGGCCCCCTCGAACACCAGGACCCGACGACACACCACCTCGTCCTGCTGTCGAACGCCTTCCGCAAGTCCCGCTACGCCGACGCCGTGTGGCGTGCCCTCATCGAGTCCGACACGGACGCCCCGGGCACCGCCCTGATTCCGCTGCGGGTCGACGAGGTCCGGCTGCCGGAGTCGTATCTCGACCACAACCCGGTCGATCTGCACCGGCTCGACGAGTCCCAGTGCGTCACCGCGCTGCTCGGCGTCCTGGAGCTGCCGGGCCGGCCCCTCGACGGCGGCCCCTCGGGTCCCCGCTTCCCCGGCAGCACCCCGGCGATCTGGAACGCGCCCCAGCGCAACAACACCTTCACCGGCCGCAACGTCATCCTGGACCGGGTCCGCGATCAGCTCGGCGGCGGCATCTCGGTCGTCCTGCCGCAGCCGCAGGCACTGTTCGGACTCGGCGGCGTCGGCAAGACGCAGGTGGCGCTGGAGTACGTGCACCGGTTCATGGCGGACTACGACCTCGTGTGGTGGATCTCCGCCGAGGACCCCGGCAACGTGGTCTCCTCACTCGCCGAACTCGCCGCCCGCATCGGCGCGCCCGGCGGCGAGGACATTAATCTGGCCAGCCAGGAAGCCGTGCAGATGCTGAGCCGCGGCGCGCCGACCAAACGCTGGATCCTGGTCTTCGACAACGCCGACGACCCCACCAAGCTCACCCGCTACTTCCCGACCGGAGGCGGCGGGCACATCCTCGTCACCTCCCGCAACCAGGCCTGGGCGCAGCAGGGAGCCTCGCTGCCCATCGACGTGTTCCTGCGCGAGGAGAGCGTGGAGCACCTCACCCGGCGCGCCTCGGGGCTCACCGTCGAGGAGGCCGACCAGGTGGCGGTCGCGGTGGGCGACCTGCCGCTGGCCGTGGAGCAGGCGGCCGCCTGGCTCGCCGAGACGGCCACCCCGATCGAGGACTACCTGCGGCAGCTGGCCGAGCAGACGACGGAGGTGCTGGACCTCAACCAGCCCGCCGACTACCCCAAGACGGTGGCCGCGACCTGGAACATCTCCATCGCCAGGCTCCGGGAACGCTCCCCGGCCTCCGTACGCCTGTTGCAGCTCTGCGCGTTCCTGGCCGCCGAACCGATCTCCTCGCACCTGCTCTACAGCAAGGAGATGATCGACGCCCTCAAGCCGTACGACCCCGCCCTCCAGGAGAGTCTGCTGCTCGGCCGGGTCATCCGGGAGATCGGCCGGTTCGCGCTCGCCAAGGTCGACCAGGTCAGCAACAGCATCCAGGTGCACCGGCTGGTCCAGGCGGTGATCCGCTCGCAGCTGTCCGAGGAGGAGCAGCGGCACGCCCGGCATGTCGTGCACACGGTGCTCGCGGGCTGCCGGCCCGACGGCGACGAGCCGATCGACGACCCCGAGACCTGGCCGCGGTTCGCGGTCATCTGGCCGCACCTGAGCGCCTCCGACGCCCGCAACTGCACCGAGGCGGAGACCCGCAGGCTGCTCATCGACCGCGTCCGCTATCTGTGGAAGCGCGGTGAGTTCCCCGGCGCCCAGGCGCTCGCCGAGGACCTCCTCGACCACTGGAAGCCGATCCTCGGCGAGGACGACGTGCAGTACCTGTATCTGCGCTGTCAGCTCGGCAACGTGCTGCGCTCGCAAGGCCGTTATGTGGAGGCCCGGGAAATCAACACCGAACTCCTCGAACGCCAGAAGCGGGTGCTCGGCCCCTCGCATCCCCACACCTACGTCACCATGTCCGGCCTCGCCAGCGACCTCGCGGCGCTCGGTGTGTACGGGTCGGCGGTGGAATTCGCGCGCGAGGCACACGAAGGCTTCAGCCAGATCTTCCACGAGTCGCACCGCCGCACCCTCAGCGCCGCCAACAACCTCGCGCTCGCGCTGCGCATGGTCGGCCGCTACGGCGAGGCCCGCGCCATCGACCAGGACACCTACGACCGCCGCATCGAGGTGCTCGGCCCCGACCACCCGTACACGCTGGCGTCGGCGGCGCGCCTGGGCCGCGACCTTCGCGAGGTGGGCCGCTACTCGGAATCGGTCTCCCTCCTCTCCCGCGCCTACGACGCGCACAAACGCATCCTCGGCAAGGAGTTCCCCGGCACGCTGAGCTGCGCCAAGTCGCTCGCCGTGTCGCTGCGCAGGGCGGGCCAGTTCGAGGACGCCCGCCGGCTGACGACGGCGACGCGTGCGCAGTACCGGGCCCAGTACCCGACGTCGACCCCCGACTCCCTCGCCTGCGATCTGAACATGGCGGCCGACCTGTTCGCCGCGGACGAGCGGGATGCCGCGCGCGAGGTCGCCCGGGAGGCGCTGGCCGAGTACATGAAGGTGCCGGGCGAGGCCCACCCCTACACCCAGGCCGCCCTCAACAACCTCGGCATCTTCCACTGGGGCTGCGGCGACACCGAGGAGGCCGAGACCGTCTTCCGCCAAGTCCTGCGCCGCATGGGCGAGGTGCTCGGCGAACAACACCCCCACACCCTCTTCACCGGCATCAACTACGCCAATGTCCTCGCCGACCAGGGCCGTCTCGCCGAGGCCCGCAAGCTGGAGGAGAACGCGGTCGTCAAACTCCGGGCGGTCCTCGGAGCCCACCACCCGGAAACCCTCGCCATCGTCACCAACTCCGCGCTGACGCTCGCCGCGCTGGGCCACAAGGACGAGGCCCGCCGCCTGCGTGACGACGCCCTGGGCGAGCTGCGCACGCTGCTGGGCGACGACAACGGAATGACCCGGGTGGCGGCGGACGAGCGCCGCATCTACCGGGACCTGGAGCCGCTGGCGGTGTGAGGGCCCTTGGGGTCTCCGCCCTCGGACGCCGGAGAGGCTGCATCTCAGCCTCTCCGGCGTCCGAGTACGACGCCGAGGCCGTTCAGACCGAAGCGGGGGTCTGGGTGCGGCAGCCCCCGGACATCGGAAGGGCACGGGCGGAGGGGGCGAGAACACCCGCGGTGCGCCCCCGTCGGCCCGGCCAGGCGGGCACGTCCGACAACAGCCAGGTCAACACCTTGGGCAGCGCCCGCAACGCCGCGAAGTGCGCCGCGGTCGGTTCGAGGACAGCCGTGGCCCGCGGAATCCGGGCGGCGAGCCAGGACGAGTGCGATGCCGGCGAGAAGACGTCCTTCACGCCGTGCCACAACAGCACCGGTACCTGGATCTGCGCCGGCTCGAACCCCCAGTTCCCGGTCAGCGCCAACGCGTCGTCGATCCACCCGTACGGCGAAGTCCGCAACGCCTCCCGGTAGTTGCGGAGCAGCATCGACCGAATGGTGTTGTCCGAGACGATCTGCCGGTCGTCGTCGGTGAGTTCGTGCCGCAACTCCTGCAGGAGCCGCACCGGGTCGCGCCGAATCGCCGCCGACCGCGGAATCAGTCGCGCCACGAACCGCTCCGGATCGGTGAACGCGGTCCGGAACTCGTTGACGTTCGACGGCGCCATCCCCGCGAACCAGTCGAGTCCCTCCGCGTTCCGCGGCGCGAGCCCGACCAGCGCGGCGGCCCGGGTCACCCGCTCCGGCATCAGCGCGGCACACGCCAGCGCGTGTGGCGCGCCTCCGGACCGCCCGGCCACCGCGAACCGCTCAAGGCCCAGGGCGTCGGCGACAACCGCCACGTCGTGGACGACATCGACGACGCGACGCCCCGGCATACGGTCGGAGCCCCCGTACCCCGGACGGTCGTAGCTGATGAGCCGGGTACCGCACTGGTACAGGAACATGGACCGCGGCCGGGGTCCCACCCGGCTGCCGGGCATCCCGTGCAGCAGGAACACCGGGCGCCCGCGTGGATCCCCCGATACCTCGACGCGCAGCAGCCGCCCGTCCGCCGTCCGTACATGGTCGCGCACAGCGCTCCCCCTCCCCCGGTCTCCCCCGGCCCGGCGGACCGGGACAAACGCTGCACGATCCCTGCCCAGCCGCCCGCACGACGAAACGAACGAGCAGGTCAACGAGCCTTCATATCAAGCCACTTGACGGCATCGGGCGGCCTCCGTAGCGTCACACCTCGTACGCGCATGTGACCGGAATTCACATTCGAGGACGAGGGCGGGGCGGCATGACCCAGCGAGCGCGGCGACGTGTGGTGGTGTCCGGCGGCGGAACCGGAATCGGCCTGGCGACGGCGGAGGCGTTCGCCGAGGACGGGGACCGGGTCGTGCTCCTGGGCCGCCGCGAGGACGTGCTGCGCAAGGCGGCCGAAGGACTGGACGGCCGCTACGGAGAGGGGACCGCATCCTGGTACGCGGCGGACCTCGCCGATCCCGAACAGGTCGGAGCGGCCAGGGAGTTCATCATCGCGGACGACACCCCCGTCGATGTGCTGGTGGCCAACGCGGGCGGAAACGTGGCCCCTTCGCATGACGGCTCACTCGCCTCCGTCGCCGACAGCTACCGCCGCAACTTCGATGCCAACGTCCTGACCGCGGTCCTGCTCACCGAGGCCCTGCTCCCCCACGTACGGCGCCCCGGCGGCCGTATCGTGCAGCTCTCCTCGATCGCCTCGCTGCGCGGCCCCGGCTCGTACGGCGGCTCCAAGGGCTGGGTCAACACCTACACGTACGACCTCGCCCAGCGCGTCGGTTCCGAGGGCATCACCGTGAACGCGGTCGCTCCCGGCTTCGTCGGTGACACGGAGTTCTTCGGCGACCGCGCGACCGCGGAGTTCGTGGCGTCCCGGGTGGCCCAGTCCCTCACGGGTCAGCCGGGTCATCCGTCGGAGATCGCGGCGGCCATCCGGTACGTGGTCTCTCCCGAGGCGGCGTACATGACGGGCCAGCTCCTCCACATCAACGGCGGTGCGGCGCTCGGGCGTTAGTCAGGCGCCCTTGAGCCGGCCGGACGGCGCCGCCGCGGTGCGGCACCGTGCTCGGAGGGCAGCCCCTCCGAGCGGGGCATCCTCGACCAGGTCCACGCCGGTCGCGGAGTACGGCGCAAACGGTATGGGCCTGTACGGGTCGAGCAAGGCCGCGCTGCGCATGATCCGTACGCTAGGGGGTTTCTGATGGATCTCCGTGGAAGAAGGAGCGGCGTTCGGTGCGTGCTCTCGGCGTGCCGGGCGGAAGTCCTCGATGGGGGTCCCCCCGCGCGAGCGAAGCCGAGCGTGGGGGAGGAGCTACTAGGGCTTTTGTCCGGTGCGGCGAGAGTGCGTGCCGGGCGTCGCGACGCCGCGGAGATCCATCAGAAGCCCCCTAACGGCCCCGATTCCCTCCGCGCGCTCGCGCGTCGCGACGGAGTGACCGTCCGGGGCCAGGTGGCCGCATCAGGCGGGCCGCCGCACGATGGGATCACCACGCAGTCGGCTGCGCTCCCGGCCGGAGGGCTCATCCCCGTGTCCCACGCCTCGCTCCCCCGCGTTCGACGGTTCTCCCTGCGGCGGCCCGTCACGACGGCGACGGCCCTCGTCACCACCATCGTGGTGCTGGTGTTCACCAACATCGCCAACAACCGGTGGGCCCAGGGCTGGAGCCTGGCCGTCTCGCTCGTGGTCACGGGGGTCCTGCTCGCGATCGTGTACTGGGCGGGCGGCGGCTGGGGCGACGTGGGCCTGGCACGGGAGACCCTCGGACGCGGCCTGCGGTGGGCGCCGGCCCTGATCGGCATCGTCGCCGCGGTGTACGTGTGCGGTGCCGTGCTGCCCTTCACGCGCAGCCTGTTCGCCGATCAGCGGACCAGCGGACTGAGCGCCGGAGAGGTGGCCCTGCGCGTCCTGGTCACCGTCCCGCTGGGCACGGTGATGCTGGAGGAGGTCGCCTTCCGGGGCGTCCTGTACGGCCTCGTCCTGCGCGTCCGCGGGCCGCTCTTCGCCACGCTGTTCTCCTCGGGGCTCTTCGGGCTCTGGCACATCCTCCCGTCGCTCGGCCTCGCGGGGGCCAAGCCCGCGCTGGGTGATGTCTTCGGGGATTCCGTCCTGGGTGTGGTCGTGGTCGACGCCGGAGCCGTGCTGTTCACCGCCGCGGCGGGCTGCCTGCTCTGCGAACTGCGGCGCCGCAGCGGCAGCCTGCTCGCCCCCATGGGGCTGCACTGGGCCACCAACGCCCTCGGCTACCTCTTCGCCTTCATCCTGCGCTGAGCCGACCGCCCGCGCCCGCCCGAGGGGCGCCCGCGCACGCCCGTCCCGGGAGCCCCTGCGGCGCCCTCGGCGCGTCGGGTTCCCTCCGGCGACGCATCTGGGTACACAGGCCCTGGAGCTTGCCGTCCGGGCTCCAGGCCTGGGGGCGACAGTGGTGGTCGCCCTCCGTGGTCAACGGCACTTGTGGTGGCGGCACTTGGGGGTCGTCGGAGCGCCCGGCGTGGGGGCGGCAGTGGTGGTCGTCCTCTTGCCCGTCTTGCCGCCCCGCTTGACGGGGGCCGCGGACGAGGACGGCTTGGGAGCGCCGGGCTCGTCGGTGCCACGGCCGAGGGAGGCGGGCGCAGGGAAGGGGGCGTCGGGCAGGCCGGCGAGGGCGTCGCGCATGTACTGGGTCCAGATTTCGGTGGGGATGTCACCGCCGAACACCTTTTGCAGGCCACCGACGCCTACCAGGGATTGCAGCTGCGGGTGCTTCGGGTCCTCTCGGAAGAGGACAACGGAGGTGGCGAGTTGCGGCGTGTAGCCGATGAACCAGGCCGACCGGAAGTCGTCGGTGGTTCCGGTCTTGCCCGCCGCGGTCCTGCCGAGAGCCTGGGCCTTTGTGCCGGTGCCCCGGGCGACGACGCCCCGGAGCACGTCGGTCACGTTGCCGGCCACCGCCGTCGGCAGGGCCCGCACGGGGGCGGGGGCGGTGAAGCCGGACAGTGCGGAGCCGTTGTGGGTCACCTTGGTCACCGAGTACGGGGATGTCTGCATCCCCTTGGCCGCGAACGTCGCGTAGACACCCGCCATCCGAATGGCGCTCGGTGTCGAGGTGCCGATGTAGAAACCGGCGCTGGGGGCGGCGAGGCTGCCCGGGCGCAGGCCGAGGGCTTGTGCTGTCCTCGCCACGTTCCCGTGACCGACGTCCTCTCCCAGTTGCACGTACGGCGTGTTGACCGACTGCTCCATCGCCTTGCGCAGGGAGATGTAGCCCCAGCGCTGGTCGGTGTCGTTGTGCTGGTGGAGGAGGCCGGTGGGGTCCTTGGAGTCGGCGACGTAGTTGCCCTGCTGGTCCTTGATCTTGATGCCGTCGTCACCGTTGAACCTGCTGGCCGGGGTGATCGGCTCCGGGGTCTTGCCGGGTTGCAGGACGGCGCCGTGCCGGAGCGCGGCCGCGAGGACGACGGGTTTGAAGGTCGATCCCACCGGGACGCCGGAGGTATCGGCGTTGTCCGAGTAGTGGGCGTGGTCGAAGCCGGGGCCCCCGTAGACGGCGAGGATCCTGCCGGTCCTGGGTTCCACCGAGGCGGCTCCGACCTGGACGTCCCGGTCGACCGACCGGTGGGCGGGGTCGAGGCGTTGCTTGCGCACCCTTGCGACGGCCCTGGCCAGTTCCGCCGTCTTCTTCCTGTCGAAGGTCGTGTGGATCTGGTAGCCACCCCGGCTCAGGCTGCTGTCGGTGATGGTCCGGTCGTGTGCCTCGATGTACGACCTGGCGAGTTGGACCAGGTAGCCGGTCTCGCCCGTGAGCCCCGAACCGGGGGTCCATTTCCTGGGTGCGGGGAATCCGTCGGCCGCATACCGTGCCCGCTGTTGTGGCGTCAGTTTGCCGATCTTCACCATCCGGTCGAGCACCCAGGACCAACGTGCTTGCGCCTGCGCCTTGGCCGCGGGATCGGAGTCCACGTGCTGGAAGAGACTCGGCTCGTTGACCGCCGCGGCGAGGAAGGCTCCCTGGCTCACGTCGAGCTTCTCCGCCGGAAGGCCGTAGTACATGCGGGCCGCGGCCTGGATGCCGTTGGCCTGACGGCCGAAGAAGCAGGTGTTCAGATACCCCTGGAGGATCTGCTCCTTGGTCATGCCGGCGCCGATCTTGGTGGAGATCAGCAGCTCCTTGAACTTGCGTGAGAGCGTCTGCGACTGATCCAGGTAGGTGTTCTTGACGAACTGCTGGGTGATCGTCGATCCGGACTGGACGGAACCGCCCTCGGCCATGTCGGCGACGGCGCGGAGGATGCCTTTCGGGTCGATGCCGGGGTCGGTGTAGAAGGAGGCGTTCTCCGCTGCGATGAAGTCCCACCGCACGTCGGCGGGCACCTGCGAGAGCGATATGTTCTGCCGGTTGACGCTGCCGTCGGTCGCCAGGACCGTGCCGTCCGACCAGTAGTAGACGTTGTTCTGCAGCAGCGTCGTGGGATTGGGGTCGGGAATGGTGACCGTGGCGTAGGCATAGCCGACGGCCGCTGCCGTGCCGCCGAAGAAGAGCAGGAAGAGCGCCAGCAGTTGGCGCACCGAAGGCAGCCAGCGGCGCGGGCCCGTCCTGCTTCGGCGCGGGTAGTCGATCCAACGTTTCTTCTGTGGCGCCCTTCTCCGGACACGGCGTGGCATGTCCTGTCGGGGGGCCTGGTCACGACGTGCGGCCCGGCCGCTCGTGGCGCGGTCACCCCCAGCACGCCTGCCACCGTTGACGCGCTGCGGCGGTCGGCGCCGGTGTCCGCTCATGAGCTCTGCTCACTGTCCTCTCAGTACCACTGCGGTGTCTCGTACGGTCCGGGCTGCCGGAAGCCCTGGTGGGCTGGTGGGGGCTGCGAAGGGGCGTCGTACGGTGCCGGCTGCTGCAGGAATTCGTACGGTGCCGGCTGCTGGGGGGCGTCGTACGGTGCCTGCTGCGGAAAGCCGTCGTACCGCGCCGGGTCCGGACGACCGTCGTACGGCGCCGACCGCGCAAAGCCGGGGTCCTGCCAAGGGAGGTCATTGCCGGGCGCCTTCGCGGCCACCGGGGCCTGCAGGCTGCCGTACCGCTCCATGCGCTGCCACCGCAGCCGTGAGCCCGACAGGGCGGTGAAGACGGACTGGATCACCACCAGGTACATCAGCTGCCGGTACACGAACTGCTGCAGCGGCAGGCTCCACAGCGGGCCTGGTCGCTCTCCGTCCAGGCGGAACGCGTACAGGCCCATCATGAGTTGCAGCAGGAGGAGAGCCAGCCACAGCCCGACGATCCGGACCGGATCGAGGAAGAGCAGGCCGTACACGGCGAAGATGTCCACGGCGGGCGCGAGCAGCGGCAGCAGTACCTGGAAGAGCAGCAGATAGACCAGGCCCCGGCGGCCGAGCTTTCCGGCCGCGCCGCGCTGCACGAGCGCGCCGCGGTGCTTCCACATCGCCTGCAGGGTGCCGTAGCACCAGCGGTACCGCTGACGCCACAGGGCGTTCAGTGACGCGGGGGCCTCGGTCCAGGCCCGCGCGCTCTCCTCGTACACCACGCGCCAGCCGGCGCGGCACAGCGCCATGGTGAGGTCGGTGTCCTCGGCGAGGGTGACGTCACTGACGCCGCCGAGGTCGAGCAGCGCCCGGCGGCGGAACGCGCCGACCGCTCCGGGAACGGTCGGCATGCATTCGGCGAGATCGAACAGGCGGCGGTCGAGGTTGAACCCGACCACGTACTCGATGTGCTGCCAGCGGCCCAGCAGGCCACCGCGGTTGATGACCTTGGCGTTGCCCGAGACGGCGCCCACCCGGGGGTCGGCGAAGGGCTGCACGATCGTGCGGACGGTGTCGGGTTCGAAGACCGTGTCGCCGTCGACCATGACCACCAGGTCGAAGGTGGCGGCGGCGAGTCCGGTGTTGAGTGCGGCGGGCTTGCCCGCGTTCTGCTGGCGGATCACCCGTACCGGCAGGTGGAGCGACTGCACCAGGTCGGCGGTGCCGTCGGTCGAGCCGTCGTCCACCACGATGATCTCGACCGGATGGTCCGAGGCGAGCAGTGAGCGCACGGCCGCCTCGATCCCGGCGCTCTCGTTGTACGCGGGAACGATGACGCTGACCGGCTCGGTCACCGGCGGCCCCCAGGACCGGCCCCGGCTCCGGGAGCGCAGGCGACGGTGCCGACGGGCCGCGCCCAGCACGACCGCCGCGCGCAGCACGCTGATCGCTCCGGCCGCGCACATCAGCACGCCCAGCAGCCACACCACCCAGTCGCCGCCCTGCAGCACCTTGATGAGGGCCATTCCCTGCAGATGGTCGCCGAGCCCGGCGGGCTGGACGGGTCCGGCCATGCCGACCGCGGCGCCGACCGTGGCGAACCGGAATCCGTGTGCCTTGAGCCGTGGGATCAGGGCGCCGAGCGCGGCGACGGTCTGGGACCGGTCACCGCCGCCGTCGTGCATCAGCAGGATCTGCCCCGCGTGGCCGTGCGGTGTCGCGTTCGCGAGGATGCGGTCCGCACCGGGACGCTGCCAGTCCTCGGCGTCCTGGGTGGAGAGCACGGTGACATAGCCGGCCGCGCCGGCCTGTTCGAGGACGGACCAGTCGGCGTCGTCCAGGGCGTCGTTCGCGGAGGAGTACGGCGGCCTCAGCAGTGCGGTGGTGACCCCGGCGGCGCCGGCCACCGCCAACTGCGTCTCCCGCAATTCCAGGGAGCGCTGCCATGGGGCGAGACGGGCCAGATCGGGATGGGTGAAGGTGTGGATGCCGATCTGGTGCCCCTCGG
Source organism: Streptomyces albiflavescens (assembly GCF_014645835.1). Lineage (GTDB taxonomy): Bacteria > Actinomycetota > Actinomycetes > Streptomycetales > Streptomycetaceae > Streptomyces > Streptomyces albiflavescens. Next base: position 811,500 of record NZ_BMMM01000002.1, on the reverse strand, counting down.
CGACGATCCGGCGGACCAGCTCCGGGTGGGCGACGACCTCGGTTCCGACGACGAAGAAGGTCGCGTGCACATGGTTGCGGCGCAGCACGTCCAGGATCCGTGACGTCCAGAGGGGGTCGGGGCCGTCGTCGAAGGTGAGTGCGATGGTGCGGGCCTTCACCCGGGCGGTGTGCGGAGAGGTGGCGGCATCCGCGATCACCGGGCCGCCATGGGTCACCTGGCTGGGCACCGCCTCGTTCCGGCCACGGGCACCGCTCACGTCGTCCGATGCGATCCCGAACATGTGTTGCGTGTAACCCTGCAGCAGGAGGGCCGTCGACAGGGTCACCGCGAGCACGCTCAGCAGCAGCCAGTGGGTGCGGGGCGTGATCTGGCGGGTGCGGCTGCGGCGGCGAGCAGAGGTGTTGCGGCGTCGGCGGTCGGTCACGTCAGGGCCTTGGATCACTTCACGGGCTTGTGGGACGAGCCGACGGCGCGGCCCTTGGAGGTGCGGGTGACGGTCGAGGTCGGGGCAGTGATCCGGGTGGGTGCCGCAGTGGGCCCGGACGTGGCCGCAGGGGCGCTGGGGGTCTTCCGCGCTGCGGGGCTGGAGATCTCCCGCGCCGCGGTGGAGCTCGCGCTCTCTCCGGAGTGTCCGGTGCCGGACGAGGAGTCGGGTGCGGTCGCCCGGGGCGTGGCCGGGTGCGCGGAGTCCTGCTGCGGGACGAACGGGGAGCTGATGCTGGGGCCGCCCAGCATGGTGCTGATCAGCAGGGCGACGTAGCCGCCGGCGGGAATCACCAGCAGCCGGGCGGCGCGGAGCACGCGGCGCTGGCGACGCCCCGAGGAATCGACGAAGACCGGCCGCACCGACTCACTCACCGGCGTGTCCGGTCCTGGTACGGGATGGCCGGGTGCGTCGAATGGTGGAGGCGGCATGGTGAGGACGCCGCCATGGGGAACGCCCCACGCCGTCGTGGCGGGGCCCGGCCCGGCCGCGTAGAGAGGCATCTCGGCGGCGTAGGGGTCCGCCCCCGTCGCTTGGGCGTTGCTCTGCGGGTACGTCCACTGCGCGGGCTCTTCTGGATGCCAGGACAGCGTGGCCGTGTCGGCGGTGGCGCTGCCGCCGTACCCGTACCCGTACCCGTGGGCATACGCGTACCCGACGTCGCTGTACGGATCCTCGCCGTACGCTCCGCCGCTCTGGTCTGTCCACTGCACGAGTCGTGCCCCCTGTCCTGGCCGACCGACGCGGTCCTCCGCATGGAAAGAGCGCACCCGGCCGAAAGTGTTACACCTCGGCAGCGCATCACGGACAACTCGAACGAAAGGGATTCATCGGGCAGGCAAGAAGTGGCCAATTGTGCCAATGCCTTGCCGTGGGGCCGCGTGCGGGAGGACGGCCGGTCTGCGCAAGGCCGACGGGGAGCAAGTCTGCCGTTGACCCTCCGTGAGGCGGACACGCGATGCCTCTCTCGGCCGCAGGTTCCTGACCCGCACCCTGCGGGCACCTCAGGCCGGCAGCGATTTCACCACCGCGTCCCCGTACTCGGCAGTCCGGGCGTAGAACGCTCTCAACTCCTGGTGCGCCGACGCGAACGCATGCCACGCCTCGGGCTCCCCGGTCACGCCGCCGTAGCGCGGCAGCAGTTCGTCGCGGGCGAAATCCCACAGCGCGTCGAAGTCGGCCATCGCCAGGAACCCGGCCACCTGGCGGGCCTGAGCCGCCGTCAGCACCAGGAACGGCGGCTTGTGCCGGTCGGCGCGGAACACCGGGCGGCCACCGAGCACCACCTGGGTCCGGGGCCGGGCCTCGGCAGGATTCGGGGAAGCGCCGGCGTAGATGCGCTCCTGGTCCAGGTAACGCGTGTCCAGCACCTCCTCACGGTGCCGGACGACCGGCTGCCGGACGGTCTCCGACTCGTCCTCGAAAAGTCGTTCCAACCAGGTCGCACTGTTGCGCAGCGCCGGGGGCGGCACCGCTCGCAGACGGAGGTACGTACTACTCATGCCACAAGGAGCGCACGGGGGCGCCGAAGCGTCACGCGGCTCGACAGCCCCGTTCCGGGAAGACTCTCGCTGCGGCTCCTGTACCGCGACGCGACAGCCGAAGCGGCTGACCCCGGGATCGGCGGCCGCGGTGAGCTCCATGACCCGCGCCTGCCCGCCGGCTGTTCGTCCGGCACATGCACGGCACATGCGTAGGGGCGGCCGGAACCCCGTGCAGTGGGCGGGGCCCGGCCGCCCCATCCCTCTCCGTGCCGCTCTCGGGGGGAATCAAGAGCGACACGGAGAGAGGTCCGGGGAGCGGTGGGTCGCGGTTGTCGGCGCCCGGTCGGGCGGTCGGCCTGCGTCCGTACAGCACGAACCCGGTGCTCATCCAGCGCACGGTCGGCGCGAAACGTCACCCGGCCGGGACAGTGCGGGTCGCGTACCGCCGTTCCGGGCGCCGTGTCCACGGGTCGCCGACGAGCTGTCACGCCGACCCGGCCCCGACACGGGTACATGGGTGTCCCCGACCCGGCGCACCTCTCGGACCTGCGGCGACGACCCGCGCGCCGTCGGCGACCGCGCGACGGGGCCCGGCCGCGACGGGAGGGGCGCCTGGTGCGTGGTGACACTTCTGTGAGAACGGACGCTGAGAAAGATGGGGGCCATCGATGCGACCGGAACGCTTCGGGCGGTACGGACTCGCTATGAACCCGGTACGAACGAGGACACTCTTGGGCCAGGTACGGCAACCCCGGCGCGTACAGGCGTACGACGGGGAATTGGGCGCGGCAGTCGCGCGGGCCCAGGAAGGCGATGAGACCGCTTTCGCTCGCGCCTACCGGATCGTGCAGCCGGGCCTGCTCGGGTATCTGCGCGGATTCGTCGGCGACGACGCGGAGGACGTGGCGTCCGACGCCTGGCTGGAGATTGCCCGCGATCTCGGACGGTTCAAGGGGGACGGAGCCGGGTTCCGCGGCTGGACGGTGACCATCGCCCGGCACCGGGCACTGGACCATCTGCGCCGCCAGCGGGTGCGGCCCCGGCCGGGGGGGATCGAGCAGGACGTGCTGGACCTGCCCGGCCCGCACAGCACCCATGAACAGGCCCTGGAGTCCCTCTCCACCGAGCGGGCCCTGGAACTGGTCCGCGGACTCCCGCGGGACCAGGCCGAGGCCGTTCTCCTGCAGGTCGTCGTCGGCCTTGGCGGTCCCGCCAGCGCACGCGTCCTCGGAAAACGCCCTGGAGCGGTGCGCACCGCCGCCCACCGAGGCCTGAAACGCCTCGCCCGCCAACTGGGCATCGACGGCGAGGCGGACGAGGGTGTGACGGATGAGGCTTCCCGAACGCTAGGGGGGGTCGAAATGAACCAGAGCGGCGACAGTCGCCGACGGGCAGGCATCAGATCCGGTGCCCCGAACGAATCGAACCGGTCGAACAGGAACGGAAGCGGACATGGGTGAACGGCTGAGCGGTGACGGAGCTCTGGGCCGTCGGCGTGTGCACCCTGGCGGCACCGTGTCCGGTCCGCGGGACGTACGGGACGACGCCGCGCTGGAAAGCGCGCTGGCCGCCGTCATCCGCGGAGGCGATCTCGACCCCGAGGCGGAGCAGCGGGCCGTGGCCGCCTTCCGCACCGCCCACGCCGCGGGCGCGCACCGGGCGCGTACCCGGCGCCGGGACGACTGGCGCCCGGCTGCGGAGCGGCGGGCCGGGCGCTCGGTGAAGATGACGTTCGGCGTTGTATTCGCCAGCCTCACTCTGGGTGGAGTCGCGGTCGCGGCCATCGGCTCCGCCGGCTCGTCCACGGACGGTGCCGGGGACGGACGGGGGACCGCGCACCCCTCGGCGGTCGCCCCGGACCGGCCGGGCGATGCGGCCTCGTCGGCCTCCGACGGCGGCCCCGGAGCGACGGACGGCCCGGCCACCGCCAAGGACACCGAGGCCCACTGCCGCGCCTACGAACAGGTCAGGGACCGCGGCAAGGCGCTCGACGCGACGGCCTGGCAGCGGCTCGTCGCGGCCGCCGGCGGCAAGGACAAGGTCGCCGCCTACTGCTCCGAGCAGCTGGCGCGAGCGACGGCGACGCCGAGCAGGCCGGACAGCACGGGCAAACCCAGCGGGGGCGCCGCAGACGCAGAGAACGGCACGGCGGGAAGCACCAGCACCTCCGGCAACAACCCCGGCGGCACGGACAACACCGCCGGGAACGGCCAGGCAAGCGGCGACAAGGACAGCGGGAAGCACAAATAGCCCCACCGCGCCCACTCCGTGCCCGTAGGGGATGGACCACCACGGCCGACAGCGGTGCGATCAGCCGGATGACGCGAAGGCCGACGGAGTCGGCGACGCGGCGCGATACACATCGCGGGAAGCGGCATGCACGGCGGCGGCGGTTCTTCGTCTCGTCGTCGTAGAGCACGCCGCGCCGTCGTTGCGTGTGCTGCGGGACGTGGATGCTGTGGCGCGCCTTCACCGCGAGCGAGCCGAACACCAACACGTCGGCGACATCACGTGTCTTCCCATCGGGGACGGTCAATTCCTCTCTATGGCAACGATGTTGGACCTGCATTCCAAGCCGCTCACGGGCTGGTCGATCGCCGACCACATGCGCACCGAGCTGGTCACCGACGCGCTCGGAGCTGCCGCCCGCACCCGCGGCGGCAGCCTGGCCGGAGCGATCTTCCACAGCGACAACGGCGCGCGATACGCGTCGAAGGAGTTCGCAAACGTGCGCCGCAGGCTCGGCGTGGGACCCGCTCGCCGCTGCCGCACAGCAAACGGCGTCCACACTTCGGGGGGGGAAGCCCCCGTATCAAGCGGGGCGAGTATGCGACCAACTGGGCTCAGCTCGTCGAACTTCCGGCAGTCGAGCGGCCCAAACCGCTGGGACCCCGGAGCGGGTCGGGGAGCGGAAACGGACCGGCGAGAAGCCTGGGCCGGTCATGGCCTGGCCCCCGGAGCAAACGGGCCAGTTCCTCGACATCGTGAGCTCCGGCCGTCTGTACGCCCTCTGACACACGTTCATCTTCCTCGGCCGGCGGCGCGGTGGGCTGTGCGCCTTGCCCCGGCCAGAAGTCAGCCTCACAGCTCTGTGAATGCGGATCTCCGCGCAGACAGTCGAGGTCGCCTACCGGGTGTACGGCGAGCCACCGAAAGCCGACAGCGTCCGTACGATCTCCATGAGCTCCGAGTCGGCCGCGGTTCTCCGGGCCTGGAAGAGCAAGCAGGACCAGGAGCGCGAACAGTGGTCCGGCGAGAACGCCTGGGTGGAGACGAACCGTGTCTTCACGCAGGAGAGCGGGGAGCCGTACCACCCGGACTGGATCAGCCGGCGGTTCAAGCGCCTGGTGGAGCTGTCCGGGCTCCCGCCTGTCCGCCGCCAAGATCCCTCAAGTCAGCCGACCCACCAGCTAGGTTGCAGGTCAGATCGTTTCTTCACGCGGACCGTGAGAGTGGGGCGGGTGGGACTCGAACCCACGGCCGACGGATTATGAGTCCGCTGCTCTAACCGGCTGAGCTACCGCCCCATGCGGCGTGTCGCGCACATTTGTGCGCGCCGTCTGCCGCAGCATAGCCGCTCATACGATCTCCTGCTTCGGATGGTCGGCATCGCACGACCATGAGGACTTCGGCGCGGCCCACGCGGTTCCCGCAGACATGAAAAAGGACCCCTGAGGGGCCCTCTTCCGCTGCTCTCCCGACTGGACTCGAACCAGTAACCTGCCGGTTAACAGCCGGCTGCTCTGCCAATTGAGCTACAGGAGATCGAGCTCCCCCGACTGGACTCGAACCAGTAACCTGCCGGTTAACAGCCGGCTGCTCTGCCAATTGAGCTACGGAGGAATGCCTCGTTGCATCGAACGCACCTACCTGGGTATTCGCCAGGGGGCGTGCGCTCGCTGCGACACATACATTAGCGCAAGCAGGGGGGGTGCTCCCAATCGGTTCCCCCCGCACCGATGCCGACGCAAGGGAAGGGTGGCCGTCATGCGCTACCGGCTCACATTCGTCGCCGGACTGGCCCTGGGTTACGTGCTCGGCACGCGCGCCGGGCGCGAGCGCTACGAGCAGCTGAAGAAGTCCGCGCGTGAGGTCGCCCAGAACCCGGCGGTGCGCAACACCGCGGAGACCGCCGCCCAGCAGGGCCGCGAGTTCGCGGGCAAGGCGTACCACGCGGTGAGCGAGAAGGTGGGCGACCACGTCCCCGACTCGGTGGCCGAGCGGGTGCGCTCCCTGCGCGAGCGGAACACCAACGGCACCGGCGAGGACGACTGGGGCACCAGCAACACCTAGGGCCGGCAACACCCAGGGCCGGCCTTTCCGACCACGCCCGGGGCGCGAGCTCCGACCCCGCCGCGCCCACGCGGCGCCGTCATGCCCCGGCGTACGGCAGAATTTGCGCCATGGGGATAGTCGCCGGGTTGGACAGCTCGCCCGATTTCACTCGTATCGTCGTCTGCGACACGGATACGGGTGCCGTGCTCAGGCAGGGGTATGCGCCGCATCCGGTGGAAGCCACCGAGGGCGGCGGGCGTCCTTCCGACGTCGATCCACAGGCCTGGCTGCTGTCCCTGGGCGAGGCCGCCGGCGGCGGACTGCTCGAAGGTGTGCAGGCCATCGGCGTCTCGGCACAGCAGAACGGCCTGGTCCCGCTGGACGCGCAGGGCAACACGGTGCGGCCGGCCCTGGTGGGCGGCGACAAGCGGGCGCAGGTCGCCGCGGCCGATCTCATCGACGCACTCGGCGGACGCGAGGCATGGGCGCAGGCCGTGGGCTGTGTGCCCCAGGCCGCGCAGCCGGTGACCAAACTGCGCTGGCTGAACAAGACCGAGCCGGAGGCCGCGCTGCGGACCACCCTGCTCATGCAGGCCCACGACTGGCTGGTCTGGCAACTGCTCGGGCGCCCGGTGCGCAGGACCACGGACCGGGGCGGGGCCTCCGGAACCGGCTACTGGTCGGCGGCCACCGGCGCATACCGGCCGGATCTCGTCGAGCTGGCGCTCGGGCACCAGGCGTCGCTGCCGGACGTGCTCGGCCCGTCCGACGCGGCCGGTACGACGCCGGAGGGGCTGCTGATCTCCGCCGGGACCGGCGAGACGATGGCGGCGGCCTTCGGGCTCGGCATCGGGCTCGGGGACGCCGTGGTGTCACTGGGCGCCTCCGGGTCCGTGATGGCCGTACACCCCGAGGCACTGGTGGACTCCACCGGCATGATCACCTCCCTCGCGGACGCCACCGGCATGCATCTGCCGGTCGTCACCACGCTCAATGCCGTACGGGCACTGCGCGGCGCCGCCGAACTCCTCGGCGTGTCCGATCTGGAGGGCCTGTCCGACCTGGCGATGAAGTCCACTCCGGGCGCCCACGGACTCGTACTGCTGCCCTATCTGGAGGGCGAGCGGACGCCGAGTCTGCCGCACACCGCGGGGACGCTGTCCGGGCTGCGACGGGAGTCGATGCGGCCCGAGCATCTGGCGCGGGCCGCCTTCGAGGGGATGCTCTGCGGGCTCGCGGACGCGCTGGACGTGCTGCGCGGGCGCGGTGTCGACGTACGGCGGATCTTCCTCCTGGGACCCGCCGCCGAGCTGCCCGCCGTCCAGGCTGTCGCGCCCGCGCTGTTCGGGGCGCAGGTCGTCGTGCCGCAGCCCGCGGACTACGCGGCGCTCGGCGCGGCCCGGCAGGCGGCCTGGGCCCTCGGCGTCTCGCAAGGGACGCTCGACCCGCGGCTGCCTCCCGTCTGGCAGGGTGCGGTCGCCCAGGTGCTGGAGCCGGGTGAGGAACTCGCCGTGGGGCAGGCCGTACGACAGCAGTACGTCTCCGTACGCGAACAGACGCATCCGGGGGCGTTCCGGGCGTGACGCGCCCCAGCGGCCTACGTCAGAGGTCTGAGGTCTTGTCCACTCTTGGCCCGCAGTTGGGTTAATCAGTTGAGGTAACACGGGTGGAGTGTTCGACGATAGGGGGTGCTGCACCACCCCTCGCTGCCGATCGACCACTGATCGTGCATCGATCGCCCTGCCGTCGTCGACTCCGAGAGACCCCGCGTGCTCATACGACTCCTTCGGACCCATCTCAGTCCGTACAAGAAGCCCATCTCCCTGCTGGTGCTGCTGCAGTTCCTGCAGACATGCGCCACTCTGTACCTGCCCACTCTCAACGCGCACATCATTGACAACGGTGTCGTGAAGGGGGACACGGGCTACATCCTGTCCTTCGGCGCCGTGATGATCGGAATCTCGCTGGCGCAGGTGGTCTGCAACACAGGAGCCGTCTACTACGGCGCCCGTACCGCGTCGGCGGTGGGCCGCGACATCCGGGCCGCCGTCTTCGACCGCGTCCAGTCCTTCTCGGCGCGCGAGGTCGGTCATTTCGGGGCGCCCTCGCTGATCACCCGCACCACCAATGACGTCCAGCAGGTGCAGATGCTCACCCTGATGACGTTCACCCTGCTGGCGTCGGCGCCGATCATGTGCGTGGGCGGCATCATCCTGGCCCTCGGCCTGGACGTGCCGCTGTCCGGGGTGCTCCTGGCCGTGGTACCGGTCCTCGGCGTCTCCGTGGCCCTCATCGTGCGCAGGCTGCGCCCGCTGTTCCGCACCATGCAGGTCCGCCTGGACACCGTGAACCGGGTGCTGCGCGAGCAGATCACCGGCAACCGCGTGATCCGTGCCTTCGTGCGCGACGACTACGAGAAGGACCGTTTCCGGGGCGCGAACACCGAGCTGACCAAGGTGTCTCTCGGCACCGGGCGGATGCTGGCGCTGATGTTCCCGATCGTCATGACCGTGGTGAACCTGTCGTCCATCGCGGTCGTCTGGTTCGGCGCTCACCGCATCGACAGCGGCGGCATGCAGATCGGCGATCTGACGGCGTTCCTCGCCTACCTCATGCAGATCGTGATGTCCGTGATGATGGCCACCTTCATGTTCATGATGGTGCCGCGCGCGGAGGTCTGCGCCGAGCGCATCCAGGAGGTCCTGGCCACGGACAGCAGCGTGGTGCCTCCCACCGCGCCCGTCCTGGAGCTGCGGCGCCACGGCCACCTGGAGATCCGCGGGGCCGGGTTCCGCTACCCGGGTGCCGAGGAGCCGGTGCTCAAGGCCATCGACCTGGTGGCGCGGCCCGGCGAGGTGACCGCCGTGATCGGATCCACCGGCAGTGGCAAGTCGACGCTGCTCGGGTTGGTCCCCCGCCTGTTCGACGCCACCGACGGGGAGGTGCTCGTCGACGGCGTGGACGTCGCGACCATCGAGCCCAAGCTGCTGGCCAGGACGGTCGGCCTCGTCCCGCAGAAGCCCTACCTCTTCGCGGGCACGGTCGCCACGAACCTGCGCTACGGCAACCCGGACGCGACCGACGAGGAGCTGTGGCACGCGCTGGAGGTGGCGCAGGCCAAGGGCTTCGTGAAGGCTCTCGAAAACGGCCTGGACTCGCCGATCGCGCAGGGCGGCACGAATGTGTCGGGCGGCCAGCGCCAGCGCCTGGCCATCGCCCGCACCCTCGTGCAGCGCCCCGAGATCTACCTCTTCGACGACTCCTTCTCGGCGCTCGACTACGCGACCGACGCGGCGCTGCGGGCGGCGCTCGCCGAGGAGACCGCCGAGGCGACCGTCGTGATCGTCGCCCAGCGGGTGTCGACCATCCGGGACGCCGACCGGATCGTGGTCCTCGACGAGGGCCGGGTCGTCGGCACCGGGCGCCACCACGAACTGATGGCGGACAACGACACCTACCGGGAGATCGTGCTCTCCCAGCTGACGGAAGCGGAGGCTGCCTGATGGCGGGGCCCATGGGACGCATGATGGCCGGGGGCGGCCCCGATCAGCGCTCGATGGATTTCAAGGGGTCCGGCAAACGGCTCCTCGCACAGTTCAGGCCCGAGCGCACCACGATGTACACGATGCTGGTCGCCGTCGTGCTGAGCGTGGGCCTCTCGGTGGTCGGCCCGAAGATCCTCGGCAAGGCCACCGACCTGGTCTTCGCGGGCATCATCGGGCGGCAGATGCCGTCCGGCGCCAGCAAGGCCGAGGTGCTCGCGTCCATGCGGGAGCGCGGCGAGGGCGGCATGGCCGACATGCTCGCGGGGACGGACTTCACCCCGGGCAAGGGCATCGACTTCAACGCGGTCGGCGAGGTGCTCGGGCTCGCGCTCGTGGTGTTCGTGCTGGCCGGGCTGTTCATGGCGGTGGCGACCCGGCTGGTGAACCGGGCGGTCAACAAGACCGTGTACCGGCTGCGTGAGGACGTCCAGGCGAAGCTGTCGCGGCTTCCGCTGTCGTACTTCGACAAGCGGCAGCGCGGTGAGGTGCTCAGCCGGGCGACGAACGACATCGACAACATCGGGCAGACGCTCCAGCAGTCGATGGGCCAGCTCATCAACTCACTGCTCACCATCGTCGGAGTGCTCGCGATGATGTTCTGGGTCTCCCCGCTGCTCGCCCTGGTCGCGCTGGTCACGGTCCCCCTCTCCTTCTTCGTCGCCACGCGCGTCGGCAAGCGGTCGCAGCCGCACTTCGTGCAGCAGTGGCGCACCACCGGCAAGCTCAACGCGCACATCGAGGAGATGTACACCGGGCACACCCTGGTCAAGGTGTTCGGGCGGCAGGAGGAGTCGGCGGCGCAGTTCGCCGAGCAGAACGAGCAGTTGTACGAGGCCGGGTTCAAGGCGCAGTTCAACAGCGGGGTCATGCAGCCGCTGATGATGTTCGTGTCGAACCTGAACTATGTGCTGGTGGCGGTGGTCGGCGGTCTGCGCGTCGCGTCCGGCTCCCTGTCCATCGGTGACGTGCAGGCCTTCATCCAGTACTCCCGCCAGTTCTCGATGCCGCTGACGCAGGTCGCGTCGATGGCGAACCTGGTGCAGTCGGGTGTCGCCTCGGCCGAGCGCATCTTCGAACTCCTCGACGCGGACGAGCAGGAGACCGACCCGGTCCCGGCGGCCCGTCCCGACGAGCTGCGCGGTCGGGTGGCGCTGGAGAACGTGTCCTTCCGGTACGACCCCGAGAAGCCGCTGATCGAGGATCTGTCGCTGAAGGTGGAGCCCGGGCACACGGTGGCCATCGTCGGCCCGACCGGCGCCGGCAAGACGACGCTCGTGAACCTCCTGATGCGGTTCTACGAGGTCACGGGCGGGCGCATCGCTCTCGACGGGGTCGACATCGCGACCATGTCCCGCGACGAACTGCGGGCCGGGATCGGGATGGTGCTCCAGGACACCTGGCTGTTCGGGGGCACGATCGCCGAGAACATCGCGTACGGGGCCGGAGTAGAAGGAGCGGCGCGAAGCGCCTCCGGCAAGGGCGGTGGCGGGCGACGGGTGGGCGTCACGGCCGGAGAGATCGAGGAGGCGGCGCGGGCCGCTCACGCGGACCGGTTCATCCGTACGCTGCCCGACGGGTACGACACCGTGATCGACGACGAGGGGACCGGCGTCAGCGCGGGTGAGAAGCAGCTGATCACGATCGCTCGGGCGTTCCTTTCGGATCCGGTGATCCTCGTTCTCGACGAGGCGACGAGTTCGGTGGACACCCGTACGGAGGTGCTGATCCAGAAGGCGATGGCGAAGCTCGCGCACGGGCGGACGTCGTTCGTCATCGCGCACCGTCTGTCGACGATTCGCGATGCCGACACCATCCTCGTGATGGAGAACGGTTCGATCGTCGAACAGGGCGCCCACGCGGAGCTGCTCGCCGCGAACGGGGCCTACGCGCGGCTGTACAAGGCCCAGTTCGCCGAGGCGGTGGCCGAGGTGGACTGAGTTCCTCGCCCCCTCCGCCCCTGCCCGTCCCGTACCTGGGGCTCTGCCTCAGGTACGGGACGGGCAGTTCCCCGCGCCCCTTTTCAGGGGCGCGGGGAACTGCGCAATCTTTTGGCGGGGTCTGGGGGCGCAGCCCCCAGGTACGGGAATGGGCAGGGGCGGAGGGGGCGAATACAACGTCTTTCCCGGCCCTCAGTCCAGGTAGCCCCGTAGCTGGTCCGCGAAGGCGTGGTCCCGGAGCTTGTTCAGGGTCTTGGACTCGATCTGGCGGATACGTTCGCGGGTGACGCCGAAGATGCGGCCTATTTCCTCCAGGGTGCGAGGGCGCCCGTCCGCGAGGCCGTACCGGAGTTGGACGACCTTGCGTTCGCGCTCGCCCAGCGTGGACAGAACCGCCTCCAAGTGCTCCCTGAGCAGGAGGAAGGCCGCGGACTCCACCGGGCTCGTCGCGTCACCGTCCTCGATCAGGTCGCCGAGGGCGACGTCGTCCTCCTCCCCCACGGGCGCGTGGAGCGAAACCGGCTCCTGGGCCAGGCGCAGGACTTCGCTGACACGCTCGCTGGGAAGGTCGAGTTGCGCGGCGACCTCCTCGGGGGTGGGCTCGTACCCGCGCTCCTGCAGCATGCGCCGCTGGACGCGGACCACCCTGTTGATCAGCTCGACCACGTGCACCGGGACGCGAATCGTACGGGCCTGGTCGGCGAGCGCACGCGACATGGCCTGCCGGATCCACCAGGTCGCGTACGTGGAGAACTTGTAGCCACGGGCGTAGTCGAACTTCTCGACGGCCCTGATGAGCCCGAGGTTCCCCTCCTGGACCAGGTCGAGCATGGTCAGTCCCCGCCCCACGTACCGCTTGGCGACGGAGACGACGAGCCGCAGGTTCGCCTCGATGAGCCGGCGCTTGGCCATGCGGCCCATGACGACCAGCTTGTCCAGGTCGAGGGCGAGCTGACTGTCCAGGTCGGGGGTGAGACGCAGCTTCTCCTCGGCGAAGAGTCCGGCCTCGACCCGGCGGGCGAGCTCGACCTCCTCGGCCGCGGTGAGCAGCGGAATGCGGCCGATCTCCCGCAGGTACTGACGGAACAGGTCGGACGAGGGACCACCGGTGTCGGCCGTACGGCCGCGGGGCAGTTCGACGGGCTCGGGGGCCTCGGCCTCGACCTCGGGGGCCCCGACGGCGCTCATGGGCGGCTCGTCCGGCCCGGGCGGGCCCTCCGGCTCCGTCTCGGGGTGGTGCGCGGCACGGCTCTGCGGGGGGACCGCTGTGACGACGTCGGTATCCGCGTCCGTGTCGGTGGTGTTGTCGGTCTGGGTGAGGGTCTGGGTCTGCACGGGGGCGACCTCCAGGAATGTCGCTGCTGAGGCGTGCGGCAGCGGTACGTCGGGGATGGGGTCGACGGCCTCGCCGCTGTCCATCCCGTAGTCATTTAGCGGAACCGCGGGGATCGGGAACCCGTCGCGTGCGGGTCGGCCGCGCTCCGAGGACTCAGGCACCGGAACCCAGTGTGGAGTACGACACATCGCCGCCACGAGGGGCGTGCGGTGACTTTTTGCGTCCGGTCCGTGACCGCGCGGTTACCGTGCCGTACGAGTGCGCAGCTCACCGGGCGCGAAACAGATTGCCGGGCGCGAAACAGATTGAAGGGCGTACCGGATTTGGCATCTGCGCCCCGCGCCGTGCATCGGGGCCCAGGGGCCTCAGAGCGCCTCCGCACCCCGCTCGCGCAACGCCTGCCCGTACTGCTGCAGCACCCACAGCTCGTTCTGCACGGCTGCCAGCTGCGCCGGGTCACCGTGGGCGCTCTGCCGGGCCAGGGAGCCCTGGACGTCCCGGATACGGCGGTCGACGGCGCGGCGGCGGACCATGACGAGCTGGTCGCCCGCGTAGCCCTCGTCGACGGTCTTGCGCATGATCGCCTCGACAGCCAGCTCGGTGACCATCGCACGCACCACGTCGTCCGGGGCGGCCTCACGGACCCGGACCAGATACTCCTGGGAGTCCTGGACGCCGTACTCGGCGCCACCCGCCTCCATGATCGCCTGGCGCACGGCCGCGTACGGCTGTGCGGTGAACTCGTCGATCCCGTACGCGTCGAACGCCGGGGACACCAACTCCGGCCGCTGGAGAGCGAGTTTGAGCAGCTCGCGCTCGGTGGCGAAGACGGGGTTGCGGAGGTTGAGCGCCGGGCCGCCGACGGGTGCCTGGACGGCGGCGTACGTCTGCTGGGCGCGCTGCCCGGTCGGCGCCGGGCCCTTGCCGCCGCGGTCGCGGGCCCAACGGGCCAGCTGGGCCACCCGCTTGACCACGAACTGGGTGTCGAGGATGCCGAGCATGCCGGCGAGCTGCACGGCGACCTCGTGCTGCGCACCGCTGTTCTTGATGCGGGCGACGATGGGCGCCGCCTCGTCCAGGGCGGCCGCGCGCCCCGCCGGCGTCTCCAGGTCGTAGCGCAGGACGATCTGGCGCAGCGCGAACTCGAAGAGCGGGGTGCGGGGTTCGACCAGGTCGGCGACCGCCTCGTCGCCCTTGGCGAGGCGCAGCTCGCAGGGGTCCATGCCGTCCGGGGCGATCGCGATGTACGTCTCCGCCGCGAACTTCTGGTCGTCCTCGAAGGCGCGCAGGGCCGCTTTCTGGCCGGCCGCGTCGCCGTCGAAGGTGAAGATCACGCGCGCCGAGCCGTTGTCCATCAGCAGTCGGCGGAGGATCTTGATGTGGTCGCCGCCGAACGCCGTGCCGCAGGTCGCGATCGCGGTCGTGATCCCCGCCAGATGGCAGGCCATCACGTCCGTGTAGCCCTCGACCACGACCGCCCGGCTGCTCTTGGCGATCTCCTTCTTGGCGAGGTCGATGCCGTACAGGACCTGGGACTTCTTGTAGATCGCCGTGTCGGGCGTGTTCAGGTACTTGGGCCCGTTGTCCGACTCGTACAGCTTCCTCGCGCCGAAACCGACGACATCGCCGCCGATGTCGCGGATCGGCCACATCAGGCGGCCACGGAAGCGGTCGATGGGGCCGCGGCGGCCCTCCTGGGAGAGGCCGGAGAGGAGCAGTTCCTTGTCGGTGAAGCCCTTGCCGCGCAGATAGCGGGTGAGGTGGTCCCAGCCCTGGGGGCTGTAGCCGACGCCGAAGTGGGCGGCGGCCGCCTGGTCGAAGCCGCGCTCGGCGAGGAAGGTGCGTCCCGTGTCGGCCTCGGCGCTGGTGCCGAGCTGCTCGATGTAGAACTGCGCGGCCGCCTTGTGCGCCTCGACCAGGCGGATGCGCTCGCCGCGCTGGTGGGAGGGGTTGTACCCGCCCTCCTCGTACCGCAGCGTGATGCCCGCCTGGCCGGCGAGGCGCTCGACGGCCTCCGAGAAGGAGAGGTGGTCGACCTTCATCACGAACGTGATGGTGTCGCCGCCTTCCTGGCAGCCGAAGCAGTGGAAGAGTCCCTTGCTCGGGCTGACCTGGAAGGACGGTGACTTCTCGTCGTGGAACGGGCACAGGCCCTTGAGGTTGCCGCCGCCCGCGTTGCGCAGCTGGAGGTACTCGGACACCACGGCGTCGATCGGGACCGCGTCCCGAACAGCCTTCACGTCCTCGTCGTTGATCCTTCCAGCCACGCGTGAATTCTACGGTGAGGCTGTGACAGTCGAGCGCCGCCGTCGGTCAGGGGACCAGGCTGTCCAGCGGAACGTGCGGGTCGGCCAGTGCCTCGGTGTCCACCTGGGCCCGGGATCGGATCAGGCGTTGGATCGGCTCCGTGACGTCCCACACATTCACGTTCATCCCGGCCAGCACCCGACCGTCCTTCTCCCAGAAGGCGATGAACTGCCGCTTGCCCGCGTCTCCCCGGATCACCACCTGGTCGTAGGAGCCCGGAGGCGCCCACCCCGAGTACTCCATCCCCAGGTCGTACTGATCGGTGAAGAAGTACGGCACCCGGTCGTAGGTCACCTCGCGCCCCAGCATCGAGCGCGCCGCGGCCGGTCCGCCGTTGAGCGCGTTGGCCCAGTGCTCGACGCGCAGCCGGGTGTCGAAGAGGGTGTGGTGGAAGGCCGCCACGTCACCGGCAGCGTAGATGTCGGGGTCGGAGGTGCGCAGCCGCTCGTCGACCACGATGCCGCCGCCGTGCGCGCGGTCGGCGAGGGTGAGGCCCGCGGCCTCGCCGAGGGCGGTGCGCGGGGCCGCGCCGATGGCCGCGAGGACGTCGTGGGCGGGGTGCTCCTCGCCGTCGTCGGTGCGGGCGGCGAGCACCATGCCGTCCTGGCCGACGATCTCGGTGAGCCGGCGGCCGAAGTGGAAGCGGACGCCGTGCTCGCGGTGCAGTTCGGCGAAGACCTGGCCGAGCTCGGGGCCGAGGGCCGCGTGCAGCGGAGTCGGCCCGTGCTCGACGACGGTGACCTCTGCGCCGTACTCCCTGGCCGCTGCCGCGACCTCCAGGCCGATCCAGCCGGCGCCCGCGATCACGAGATGCCCGTTGTCACGGCCGAGGGCGGCGAGGACGCCCTTCAGCCGCTCGGCGTGCGCGAGGCGGCGCAGGTGGTGGACGCCCGCGAGGTCGGTGCCCGGGATGTCGAGCCGGCGCGGCTCGGCGCCGGTCGCGAGGAGCAGCTTGTCGTAGTGGACGAGGGTGCCGTCGTCACCGAAGCGGACGGTCTTCGCGCTGCGGTCGATGGCGTCGACCGTCTGGCCGAGGTGCAGCTCGATGTCGTTCCGCGCGTACCACGCGGGTTCGTGCACGAAGACGCTGTCGCGCTCCTCCTTGCCGAGGAGATAGCCCTTGGACAGCGGCGGGCGTTCGTAGGGGTGGTCGCGTTCGTCGCAGATCAGTATCACGCGGCCGGTGAAGCCCTCCCCTCGGAGCGTCTCGGCCGCCTTCGCGCCGGCGAGACCTCCTCCGACGATGACGAATGTCTGATCCGCGTCGACCACTTGATGCCTCCTCGTAAGGATGTCGCCACATGCGAGCGTCCCGCACAGAGCGTGATGCGGGAAGAGGTAGTGGCCCGATCAGGCCACGCAGGGTCACACTCCTCCGCCCCCATGGGAACCCCTGATGAGCCTGAGGTGCAGGGAACGCGCCGAGGCATCGGTGAGCGAAGCGATCTGGTCGACGATCACGCGCTTACGGGCACGGTCGTCGAACGCGTCGTCGAACAGCGCCCGGAACTGCGGATCCAGGCCGTCGGGCGCGCGGGCCGTGAGCGCCTGAGCCAGTTCGGCGACGACGATCCGCTGGTCGGCGCGGAGCCGCTCCTGCTCGGCGCGCTGCATGACGTACCGGTCGGCGACGGCTTTGAGCACGGCGCACTCGTGGCGCGCACCGCGGGGGACGACCAGCTCCGCCGCGTACCGCGTGAGCCGTCCGCTGCCGTACGTCGCGCGCGTGGCGCCCTCCGCCGCCAGGCAGAAGCGGCCGATGAGCTGGCTGGTGGCGTCCTTCAACCGGGCCTGCGCGACGGCCGATCCGTCGTACCCGTGCGGCCACCACTCCTGGTCCAGGAGCCGGTCGAGGGCCTCGGACAGCTCTGCGGGGTCCGTGTCCGCGGGCACGTACCGTCCGATGGCCACCGCGAAGATCTCCTGCCGCTCGGGCTCCGCGTGCAGGCAGTTGGGGTCGATGTGGCCCGCGTGCAGACCGTCCTCGACGTCGTGCACCGAGTACGCCACGTCGTCCGACCAGTCCATGACCTGGGCCTCGAAGCACGTACGGGTGCCGGGGGCGCCCTTGCGGACCCAGTCGAAGACCGGCCGGTCGTCCTCGTAGACCCCGAATTTGGGCGACTTGGGGTCGGTGGGGTGCGCGCCGCGCGGCCAGGGGTACTTGGTGGCGGCGTCGAGGGCGGCACGGGTGAGGTTGAGCCCGACGCTGACGAGGTCGCCGCCCGCCGCGCCGGCGGCCGATGTCACAGCGTCCGAGCGGACGAAGCGCTTGGGCTCGATACGGGTGAGCAGGCGCAGGGACTGTGCGTTGCCCTCGAACCCCCCGCAGTCCTCCGCGAACTCGTTCAACGCCTGTTCGCCGTTGTGCCCGAAGGGCGGGTGCCCGAGGTCGTGGGAGAGGCAGGCCGCCTCGACCAGGTCGGGGTCGCAGCCGAGGGCCGCGCCCAGTTCCCGGCCGACCTGGGCGCACTCCAGGGAGTGGGTCAGGCGCGTGCGGGGGCTGGCGTCCCAGACCTGACTCCGGGTGCCCGGGGTGACGACCTGGGTCTTGCCCGCGAGGCGTCGCAGGGCGGCGGAGTGCAGCACGCGCGCGCGGTCGCGCTGGAAGGCGGTGCGGCCGGGGCGTTTGTCGGGCTCGACGGCGAAGCGCTCGACACCGGACTCGTCGTACGCCTGCCGTCCGTCGTGCGCCGCGTGGTTCTCGTATGCCTGGGGTGCCTTCGGTGCGATGCCTTCCATGCCACCGACAGTAAACGCACGCAGTGACAATCGGGACGTACTCGGCGGTGGCGAAAGGGGTGGAGCCGTGCGGTTCAGGCCGAGGCCAGTGCGCGCTCCGCAGCGGGTTCGGGGATCGCGGCGGCCTGGTCGTAGCGGTGCAGGACGAGGCGGGCCATCGCCGGGTGGTCGCCCAGCGGATCGGCGGCGATCCAGGGGGCGGCCTCGGCGCACTCGGTGGCGAAGCGGCCGGGGGCGGTGAAGTACGAGGCGACGGCGACCCGGTGACGGCCGCGGGCGGCGAGGGCACGCAGGGCCGCGGGGACGGTGGGCGCGGCGGCGGACGCGTACGCGGGGACGACGGGCACACCGAGGCGTTCGGCGAGCAGCTGGGCGGTGCGGCGGGTGTCGAGGGCCGCGTCGGGGTCGCGGGAACCGGCGGCGGCGAGCACGACTCCGCTCGCGCGGCGGGCGCTGTCGCTCGTTCTGGTGCGCCATCCGGCCTCGACGAGCCGCGCGTACAGCGTCTCCACGAGCAGCGGGTGCGGGCCGAGCGGGGCGGCGACGCGGGTGCGCACGTCGGCCGCGGCGGCCGCGGCTTCGGGGATGTCGTGCTTGACGTGGTAGCCGCGGCTGAGCAGCAGCGGCACGAGGACGGCGTCCTCCTTGCCGCCGAGGGAGGCGAGCGTGTCGGTCAGCAGGGGCTCGTTCAGCTCGATGTGGCCCAGGTGCACGGACAGGTGAGGGCGCAGCTCGCGGATCCGCTCGATCAGGGTGCGTACGGTGCTCAGCGCGCGCGGGTCGCGGCTGCCGTGCGCCACGAGGACGAGCGCGGGCGCTGCCGGGCGGCGGGTGCCGTTGAGCGAGACGAGGCTGAGCTGACTGCCGAGCTGGCTGGTGATCCGGTTCATGATTTGCGCCGTACTGTCGAGGTGACTGTCTGGGTGGGCACCCCGCGGCGGCCGCCCACCGGGGCGGTGGCGGGACTCGTCGCGAGGAGGGTTCGACGCCGTCATGGACCGATCCTGGCGGCAGGAGGTTGCCGGGCCGTTGCGCGGGCATGACGGGTGTTTTCCGAGGGTTCACGATGGGATGCACGGGGTGTGTGAGCTTTCGTGACCTGCGGAGATACGCCGCGAGTGAATCTGGTCACTCTTCCGGCCGCGAACCGGATCACCGCACGCCGCGTCCTCCATGGGCGAGGCCACCTGGGGAGGGGACCGTACCAATGCGCCATCCGAAGCTGCGTACGTTGCTGAAACCGCGCAGGCCGCGCATGCCACGGCTGCCGCGCACGCGTACCGGACAGCGGCGGGCCGTGCAGGGGATCATGCTGCTGTGCGTCCTGGCGCTGCTGCCGGCGACCTGGATGTACGTGGTGACCGGTGACCGGCTGCGCACGACGGCGGACGCCCCGCGCACCGAGGTCGCGGTGGTCTTCGGCGCCGGCCTGTGGGACGGCGAGCCCTCGCCGTACCTCGCCCACCGGCTCGACGCGGCGGCGAAGCTGTACCGGGCGGGCCGGATCGAGGTGGTCCTCGTCACCGGCGACAACAGCCGCGAGGACTACGACGAGCCGGACGCGATGCGGGCCTATCTGACCAAGCGCGGCGTGCCGGACGGGCGGATCGTCAGCGACTACGCCGGTTTCGACACGTGGGACTCCTGCGTCCGCGCGAAGAAGATCTTCGGCGTCGACCGGGCCGTGCTGATCAGCCAGGGCTTCCACATCCGCCGCGCCGTCGCGCTGTGCCAGGCGGCGGGTGTCTCGTCGTACGGCATCGGTGTCGACGCGAAGCACGACGTCACCTGGTACTACGGGGGTGCGCGGGAGGTGTTCGCGGCCGGGAAGGCCGCGCTGGACGCGGTGTTCCAGCCCGACCCGCGGTTCCTGGGGCCGAAGGAGTCGGGGGTTGCCCGGGCGTTGGACGCGGGACGGTAGGGGGTTGCCGCGGTGGGTCTCACCGGCTCCGCCCTGACGGGCCGATCAGGCGGACCCTCACTGCGGGCCGTACCCGGCCGGGAGGTCACCGTCCCGCCCGTGTAACGCTCGCCGCCCCGGCACGTAACACGCCCGACGCACGCTGAGCGGTATGAACACCTCCGCGACGCCGACCCACTGCCCGTACTGCGCCCTGCAGTGCGGGATGAATCTGTCGCCCGCGCCCGGCGGGGGCGTCGAGGTGAGCGAGCGCGCGGACTTTCCGGTGAACCGGGGCGCGCTGTGCAGCAAGGGCCGTACGGCGCCCGAGGTGCTCTCGTCCCGGGTGCGGCTGGCCTCCCCGCTGGTCCGCAACGCGGGCGTTCTGGAGCCCGCGACCTGGGGCGAGGCGCTCGACCGGATCGCAGAAGGGCTGTCCCGCACGCGTACGGAGCATGGCCCGGACGCGTGCGGGGTGTTCGGCGGGGGCGGACTGACGAACGAGAAGGCGTACGCGCTCGGGAAGTTCGCCCGCGTCGTCATGGGCACCTCACAGATCGACTACAACGGACGCTTCTGCATGTCGTCCGCGGCGGCGGCCGGCATCAAGGCCTTCGGCCTCGACCGGGGGCTGCCCTTCCCGCTGGAGGACATCCCGAGGACCGGCTGTGTGATCCTC
The DNA here is from genome assembly GCF_014645835.1 of Streptomyces albiflavescens. Classification (GTDB taxonomy): domain Bacteria; phylum Actinomycetota; class Actinomycetes; order Streptomycetales; family Streptomycetaceae; genus Streptomyces; species Streptomyces albiflavescens. Next base: position 790,808 of record NZ_BMMM01000002.1, on the reverse strand, counting down.
GTCGGCTCCAACCTCGCCGAGACGATGCCGCCCGCGCTGCGCTACCTCACCGAGCTGAAGGAGAACGGCGGCACGCTGATCGTCGTCGACCCGCGCCGCACCCGTACGGCCGAGCAGGCGGACCTGCATCTGGCGCCGCGCCCGGGTACGGACCTGGCGCTCGCGCTGGGGCTGCTCCACCTGATCGTCGCCGAGGGGCGTACGGACGAGGAGTACATCCGGGCCCGTACGAGCGGCTGGGAGGAGGCGCGGGCCGCGGCCATGGCGCACTGGCCCGAGTACGTGGAGCGGATCACGGGGGTGTCCGTTCCACAACTGCGCGAAGCCGTACGGCTGTTCTGCGAGCCGGAGGCCGCCATGGTGCTCACCGCGCGCGGGCCCGAGCAGCAGTCCAAGGGCACGGACACCGTGGGCGCGTGGATCAACCTGTGTCTCGCGACGGGCCGCTCGGGGCGTCCGCTGTCCGGGTACGGCTGCCTGACCGGGCAGGGCAATGGGCAGGGCGGGCGCGAACACGGCCAGAAGGCCGACCAGCTGCCCGGCTACCGCAAGCTGACGGACCCGGCGGCGCGACGCCACGTCGCCGAGGTGTGGGGGGTGGACCCGGACTCGCTGCCGGGGCCCGGGCGGAGCGCGTACGAGCTCCTCGACGCGATGGGGACGGACATCCGCTCACTGCTGTTGATGGGCTCGAACCCGGTGGTGTCCGCGCCGCGCGCCGCGCACATCGAGCGGCGTCTGAAGTCCCTGGACTTCCTGGCGGTCGCGGACGTCGTCCTCTCCGAGACGGCCGCCCTCGCGGACGTCGTCCTGCCGGTGACGCAGTGGGCCGAGGAGACCGGCACGACGACGAACCTGGAGGGCCGGGTGCTGTTGCGCCGCCAGGCGATCACCCCGCCGGACGGGGTACGCAGCGACCTGCACGTCCTGCACGAACTCGCCGCCCGACTGGGTGTGGAGAAGGGCTTCCCGGTGAACCCGGAGGAGGTCTTCGACGAGCTGCGCAGGGCGAGCGCGGGCGGGGCGGCGGACTACTCGGGGATCACCTACCGGCGGCTCGCAAAGGAGGGCGGGGTGTTCTGGCCGTGCCCGGCGCCGGCCGGCGCGGAGGGCCCCGGCGACTGCGAGGACGCCTCACTGGACGTACTTCCGGACGATCCGGCCGAGGACACCTCGGCCGAGCTCCTCCCGGACACCCCGGGCGAGGACGACGTCCCGGGCGGCGCCCACCCGGGCACCCCCCGCCTCTTCCTCGATCGTTTCGCCACCGAGGACGGCCGGGCGTGCTTCGTTCCGGTGTCCCATCGGGCGGCGGCCGAGGAGCCGGACGAGGAGTACCCGGTCCTGCTGACCACCGGCCGTGTGGTCGCGCAGTACCAGTCGGGTGCGCAGACCCGGCGGGTCGACGAACTCAACGCCGCGGCGCCCGGGCCCTTCGTGGAGATGCATCCGCGGCTGGCCGAGCGCCTCGGGGCGGCGGACGGGGACGCGGTGGCGGTGGTGTCACGGCGTGGCCGGGCCGTCGCGCCGGCCCGGATCACGACCACCATCCGCCCCGACACCGTGTTCATGCCCTTCCACTGGCCGGGCGAGGGCCGGGCCAACACGCTGACCAATCCGGCCCTCGACCCGACCTCCCGGATGCCGGAGTTCAAGACCTGCGCGGTGCGGGTGGAGTCGGTGAAGTAGGGGTATCGGTCCGGAAGTTGGCATCCCGGGCACGCGGCGCCGCCGTGCACGGGCACCGGAGTGGGGTTGCCGTCGGGGTGGGTTCGCTCGCCGGCGCCTGCAGGGTGCCTCCCCCACTGCCCTGATGGCGTGGGAGTACCCCCAGTGCCCACCCTCCCCAAGTACTCGGCTTCGCTCGAACAAGGGGGACCCCCAACGCCCCTAGGGGGCTTCTGATGGATCTCCGCGGCGTCGCGACGCCCGGCACGCATGCCCGCAGCTACGACGACTGCGGCGAGCGCCACTCCCCGCCCTCGATGGGCCTGCCCCGGCCCCGCAATCGCGCGGCGACGCCGGGCGCGGCCACGTACACCCAGGCCCGTACGACGGTCCCGTCCGCGCGGGTCACGTCCCGCGCCACGCGCTCGTACAGGTTGCGGGGGTCGCCCGGCACGTACTCCTCCAGCCGATCGAGTGCGGCGAGCAACTCCCCGTACGCCTCGGGCGAGGCGGTGACCACCTCCCCGCACACGACTCCTCCGGGTTCCTCCACGGCGTACGGATATCCGGGCCCGTCGTACAGCACGACCCCCCGCATGCGTCCCGGCTCCTCGGACTCCGTGCGCCCGCGCAGGAACAGGTCGTGGTTGTGCTCGCCGGGACGCAGGGTGCCGTAGACGAAGAAGGGCAGTTCCACCTCGTTCAAGAAGCGGTCTCCTCCTCCAGCCAGCGCAGATAGTCCGCGCTCCCCCGGACGACCGGCGTCGCGACGATCTCAGGGGTGTCGTAGTCGTGCGCCTCGCGCAGATACGCCTCCAGCGCGTCGTACCGGGCACCCGTCGTCTTGAACAGCACCTGCCACTCGGCGGCGGTCTCGACGGCCCCCTTCCAGCGGTACACCGACGTCACCGGCCCGGAGATCTGCGCACAGGCCGCGGCCCGCGCCTCCACCGCTCCGCGGGCGAGGGCCTCCGCCTTCTCGACGGCATCGGTCGTGGTCAGCACGGTCAGCCAGCCGTCCGTGGCCATGATCGGCCTCCCTTTCGAGTCCTTGCCATGGCCCCGCCGGAGCCCTTCGCAGAAACGATTCTCGCCCCTCGCCACACCCTCACACACCCACACACATCCGCCAGTGCGCGCTATGGACATGACATGTCATGGACCTTTAAATCTGAGTCAACTTCTGCGCCGCCCCCACGCGACCCCACGCGCCCCGAGGCGCCTTCCCTAGGAGACCGATGAGTCGGATACGACACATCCGAGGTTCCCGTTTCGCCACCGCCGGCGTGGCCGCTACCACCGCCACCCTGCTGGCCGCCGCGCTCGCCCCCACAGCGAGTGCGGACGCCAGGCCGAGCCGGGCCACCGCGATCAGCAACGCCGTATCGGCGCTGACCGCCCAGGCCGCGAGCCTGGGCCTCACCTCGGACCAGGGCACCAGCGTCCGCGACGTGGTCGTCGACGCGGACGGCAGCCAGCATGTGCGCTACGACCGGACGTACCACCAACTCCCTGTACTGGGCGGCGACTTCGTTCTCCATCTGGCGCCGAACGGCTCGTATCGCGGCGCGAACCGGGCCACGAAGCGCACCATCTCCGTACCGACGATCACCCCTGCCGTCCTGGCCCCGCAGGCCGCCGATCTGGCCACGAACGCGCTGCGTGCCGCGAACGCCGGCGAGCTGCTGCGCAAGGTGACGGCCAAGCCCCAGCTCGTCGTCGACGCCCTGCACGGCGCGCCCAAGCTGGCCTGGCGCACCGACGTGGCGGGCCAGGACTCGCTGGGCAACCCGGTGGCCCGCACGGTGTTGACCGACGCCCGCACCGGCCGGCAGATCGACGCGTGGGACAGCATCGAGACCGCGAGCGGCGACGGAAAGTCCCTCTACAGCGGAACGGTCCCGCTGGAGACGACGCTCTCCGGATCGACGTACCAGCTCAAGGACCCGACGCGGGGCAACACCTACACGGGCGACGCCGCGAACAAGACGGACCTCTGCATCCTGGGGGTCTGCATCAGCCGCGCCCCCGCGACCCTCTTCACCGACGCGGACAACCACTGGGGTACCGGCACGACGGCCGACCGCTCCTCGGCCGCCGTCGACGCGCAGTACGGCACCAACGAGACCTGGGACTACTACAAGAACGTCCACGGCCGCAACGGCATCGCGGGCGACGGCAAGGGCTCGTACAACCGCGTGCACTACGGCACCGACTACAACAACGCCTTCTGGGACGACACCTGCTTCTGCATGACGTACGGGGACGGTGACGGGACGACGTTCGGCCCGCTCGTCGCGCTGGACGTGGCGGGGCACGAGATGTCGCACGGTGTCACGTCGAAGACGGCGGGGCTGACGTACTCGGGCGAGTCCGGCGGGCTCAACGAGGCGACCTCGGACATCTTCGGCACGATGGTGGAGTGGTACGCGAACAACTCCTCCGACCTCGGCGACTACCTCATCGGCGAGAAGATCGTCCGCCCGGGCTTCGGCAAGACGGCCCTGCGCTACATGGACAAGCCGTCGAAGGACGGCAACTCGGCGGACTGCTGGAGCAGTTCGGTGGGGAACCTGGACGTGCACTACTCCTCGGGCGTGGCCAACCACTTCGCGTACCTGCTGTCGGAAGGCAGCGGCGCGAAGACCATCAACGGCGTCGGCTACAACTCCCCGACGTGCAACGGCTCCACGGTGACAGGCATCGGCCGGGACAAGGTCGGAAGGATCTGGTACCGCGCGCTGACCGTCTACATGACGTCCTCGACGAACTACGCGGGCGCCCGCACGGCCACCCTGAACGCGGCGAAGGACCTGTACGGGGCGGGCAGCACGGAGTACAACGCGGTGGCGGCTGCCTGGTCGGCGGTGTCGGTCGGCTGATCGGCCCGCCCGGCGGCGGGCGATCGCTCATGGGCAGGCGCCGATAGGATCGCCTGCCCATGAGCGCGAACCCAGGAAACGAGCTGCCCCCGGTCCCGACGGGGCGGGCGACGATGGTCACCGTCCCGGCGGGGCGGGTGACGCTGTCGGACCGGCGCACGCGGCGGAGTTGGCCGGTCGAGGTCGCGCCCTACGAGCTGGCGGCCTTCCCGGTCACGCAGGAGCTGTACGCGCGGATCACGGGTCTGTGGCCGAGTGCCTCCCGTGGGGAGCGGTTGCCCGTCGAGAGCGTTTCGTGGTGGGACGCGGTCCGGTTCTGCAACGCACTGTCCGAGCGCGACGGGTTCACGCCCGCCTACCGCTTCGGCGGTGACGGCGAGCGGGTCGAGTGGGCCGCGTCCGCCGACGGGTACCGGCTGCCGACCGAGGCGGAGTGGGAACACGCCTGCCGTGCCGGAACCACCGGACCGCGGTACGGGCCGCTCGACGAGATCGCCTGGTATCGCGACAACTCGCACGAGACGATCCACGATGTGGGCACCAAGCGGCCGAACCCGTGGGGCCTCCACGACATGATCGGCAATGTCTGGGACTGGTGCTGGGACCTCTACGACCCCGAGGTCTACGGCAGTTACCGCGTGCTGCGCGGCGGCGGCTGGTTCGACGAACACTGGAGCTGCCGCACCTCCGCGCGCCGCCGCAGCCACCCGACCTTCCGGGTCGACGACGTGGGGTTCCGGGTGGCGCGGTCGCTCGCGCACTGAATGACGGTGCCGCTGTCGGACCCGCGCGCAATACTCGCGGTGCTGATGAACCATTCGGGACGTGCGGGGGAACGCGGGTATGGGCGAGGACGGACTGGACGGCCGGCTTGTGACGGCGGTGCGGGCGGGGGACGCGGAGACGGTGCGGGCCCTGCTGGAAGAGGGCGCGGATCCGGACACCGTCGACACGGTGGACACCGAAGGGCTGCCGGTGCTGTGCGTGGCCGTCGCGGCCTACGACGAGCCGGTCACCGAGGCGTTGGTGGAGGGCGGCGCGGACCCCGACCGGGTGCTGCCGGACGGGACCACGCCCCTTTGGCGCTCGATCGACGGCGGCTCCCCGGCGGTCTTCTCGGCCGCGCTGGGCAAGGAGCCCCGGCTGCGGCTTCCGGAAGCCGCTCGTGAACGACTGCTCGCCCTGGCGCGGAGTTGGTACGAGACGGGCCCGGTCGAGGAGCTGCGGCGCAGGACGGGCGCGACGGGTCCCGCCGCGACGGTCCGGGTGCGAGACGACGAGTACGACCGAATCGATCAGGTCTCGCTCGGTGGCCTCTCCGTACGGGCCGGGCACGGCGCCATCCTGACCTCGCTGGAGTGGGCCTTCCGTATCCTGACGCCTGTCGACGAACTGATCACCCGCGCCGTGGGGCGGCCCGAGGATGACGACGCGAACTGGTCGACGGTCCGCTGGATCCTCGGTCAGCGCCGCAGCTACGAGACCTGGTCCGCCGTGGTCGACCATCGCCACCACCCCGACCCGGTCCGCCGCCGGTTCGTGACGGACTACCTGCGGATCACGGCGCTCCTTCGCACCGGCGCCTCCTCCTACGAGAAGAAGGAGGGGGAACTCCTGGCCGTCTGGGCGGCCGAGGAAACCGACAGCGAGGTGCTCGCGCAGGTGCTCGATGTCTTCAACGACCACGAACACCCCGCCCAGCAGGCCATCGGGCTCCGTTACGCCGACCATCCGGACCCCCGCGTACGCCGCCACGTGCCCGACGCCCTCTGCCCGTACGGCACTCCCGTCACGCCGGCGGCCGGGACCGCCTTGCGCACCCTCAGGCGGGACCCGGACCCCGAAGTGCGCATCGCCGCCTGCACGGTGGGCACATGGGACGACGACTTCCTGCCGGAGGCCACCCGGGCGCTGCTCCACCTGGCTCAGGACCCGGATGCCGGCGCGCGGGGTGCGGCCGCGGCGGCACTGGCCGTGTCCGGGGACCGCACGCCCGCCGTCACCGACGCCTTGCTCGCGTTGCTCGACGAGGACAACCAACTGGTCCGCCTGGAGGCCGCCTACGGTCTCGCCAAGCGCGACGATCCACGCACCGAAGAGGCGTACGAGCGGGTGGGACCTCTTCTCGGCGCCGCTTTCGACGAGGACCACCGGGCCAACGAGCTCTGGCAGTGGAGGTGGCGGAGGGAGAAGGCGACCTCCACGCCCTGAGGCCCCGGGTTCTCGGCCACGGGAGATCTCTACGGGGTCTTCCTCGGCGCCACCACGACGACCGGCGGGACGGTGGCGACGTCGACGAGACCGTGGACGACCACGAAGACGATCACGGCGGGAGTGACGCCGGCGGAGCACACTCGCCCCCTCCGCCCTACCCCCCGTACGGCCTCACCCCCTTCGCCTCCCTCAATGCCCGTGCCCACCAGCCCAGTTGGTCCAGCATCACCTTCGCCGCGGCCGCCGGAGCCGCGGCATCGCGCGGCTGCCCCTCCCCGTCGAACGCGGCACCCGAGCCATGGAAGGACACCGTGTCCCGCACCGTCACGGCGTGAAGTTCCGCGAACACCTGGCGAAGGTGTTCGACGGCGCGAAGGCCGCCGGAGACGCCGCCGTACGAGACGAGGGCGACGGGCTTGGCGCGCCACTCGGCGTAGTGCCAGTCGATGAGGTTCTTGAGGCCGGCGGGGAAGGAGTGGTTGTACTCGGGGGTGAGGACGACGAAGGCGTCGGCGGCGGCAAGGGTGGGCGTGACCTTCGCGAGCTCGGCGGCCACCGAGGGGGACGGGGAGTGTGAGAGGGCCGTCGGGAGCTGGACGGAGGCGACGTCGACGACCTCGGGGGCGAAGTCGTCGCGTTCGCGGATCCGGGCCAGCAGCCAGTCGGCGACGACCGGCCCGAAGCGGCCCTCTCGATTGCTGCCGAGGACTACGGCGACCCGCACGGGGGTCTCCGACGTCCGGACGGGAACGGTGGAATCAGCTGTGGCTGTCGTCATGACGCACAGCCTCATACCTCAAGCAACGTTGAGGTCAAGAAGGTCAAGCGGCACAGGCCTCGAGCCGGGCCGCAATCCACGTGCCCCGGACATCCACCCCGGTCACCCGTTCACACCCCCAACCCCCGCCCTTCGGGTTCTCTCCCCCGACACGCCCGCCACACGCCAGTGACCTGCTGAAATGCCACCGGCCAAGCTCCTTCCTGCCGCGCGCCTGACACCCATTCACATCATTTCTGACGCCCCCTCAGGAAGCGGGCGTGGGCATGTGCCACTTACCTCGGTAGGGCAGGGGCGCGACCGACACAGCGGCACTTGGGGGTGTCGCGGGCCGCGCCCCCTCGGAGGAGCAAACACGATGCGACGTACCGCCCGTCTGCTGACCGGTACCGCGCTCGCCGTCGCCACCGCGAGCCTCGCCACAGTGCCCGCGTACGGCGGGGACGCGGGCCGTCTGGAAGTGTTCCCCTCCACCGTCATCCCGGGCTCGGCAGTCACCGTCAACACGGCGGCGTGCGGCGCGGACGCGGCGACAGGTGACGCCAGCGCGGTGGGCGCGGGCGCCTTCGCCCTCGCCCCGAGCACGCACGAGCACGACGTGATCGGCCAGTTCCGGGTGCCGCCGAGCGCGCAGCCGGGGACGTACGAGATCGTCGCGACGTGCGGCGGCCGGAAGGTGACGGGGGACCTGGTGGTGACCCTGACGTCCACGCGCGAACAGACCCAACCGCGCGGACGTGTGAATACGGGGGTCGGCGGCGCACTGGGCCCCGATCCCGTGAAGACCGCGGCGGGAGTGGCGGCCTTGGCCGTCGCCGCCGCGGGCGGTACCTGGCTCCTGCATCGCCGGGCGAGAGGCGACGGGATCTGACGGACACCCTCCGCTGTCCGTCCACCGGTACCGCCGTCCCCTCCCCCTCCGTGGCCCGACGCCCCTCGCGGCCCGGAGGGGGAACGGGACCGAGAGAGGAGTAGCAGAAAGGAGGCTCACGTGCGGCGTTTCAGCAGGACCGGCAGGTTCTACGAGATCGGCAGGATCCGCAAGGTTCGCAGGATCCGCAAGATCGTCGGGATCCGAGAGGCCGGTCACGCCGGCAACATCGCCATAGCGTCCGTCACCGTGGTCGCACTCTGCACCGGCGCCTGGCTGCTGGGCAGCGGAGCCGAGACCCACGCGCCGCCCCAGCCGTCCGCCGCGCAGGCCGCGTCACCCGACACCCGAGACCGGCCCTCTTCGGCGCCCGCGCTGCGGCACTCTCCGCCCGAACGCATCCGCATCCCCTCGATCCGGGTGGACGCCCCATTGATGGGCCTCGGCCTCACCCCGCAGGGCAGCCTGGACGTCCCGCCCCCCGAGGACAAGAACCTGGCCGGCTGGTACGAGGCCGGCACCGCCCCCGGCGAGCGGGGCACCGCCATCGTCGCCGGACACGTCGACAACGCCGAGGGCCCGGCCGTCTTCTACGACCTCGGCGCCGTCAAGAAGGGCAGCGCCATCGAGGTGGCGCGACGCGACGGCGGCACGGCCGTCTTCACCGTCGACGCCGTCGAGGTGTACCAGGCCCGCGACTTCCCCGACGAGAAGGTGTACGGCGCCGCCCCTCGCCCCGAACTCCGCGTCATCACCTGCGGCGGCGGCTACTCGAAGACGACGGGATACCAGGGCAACGTGGTCGTCTTCGCCCATCTGACGGGCAGCCGCCCCGGACCGGCCTGAGGGGCCGGACAGCCGGCGGCGCTCCCTCGCCGCGACAGGCGTTTTCTGTGGTATTAGGCTGAAAAGGGCAGTTCTTTTCCCCGGCTTGGGTGTTGGGGCCTCCGGCCGGGAGCTGGGAGGGCCCGAATGCGGCGGATAGCGAGAATGGTCGTCACCGCGGTGTCGGCCATCGCATTGAGCGGCGGTATCACCGCGACCCAGGCGCGAGCGGACGACCTGTCACCGAAAGAGATCTTCGAAAAGGTGGCGCCCGCGACCGTGCAGGTACTGGCCGCCAATCAGGCCGACGGCACGGGAATCATCTACGACGCCGAACAAGGTCTCATCCTCACCAACGACCATGTGGTGGCCGGTCAGACCTCCCTCCAGGTCCGTATCGAGGACGGTACGCCCGTCCCCGTCCGGGTGATGGCCAGCGACCTCTGCGAGGACCTGGCGGTCATCAAGCTCGCCACGCCACAGGACGACCTCAAACAGGTGGAGTTCGGCAACAGCGGCGATCTCCAGCAGGGGGACGAGGTGACGGCCATCGGCTACCCGATGGCGGCCGGCGACACCAGCCATGAGAAGGCCGTACTGACCAGCGGAGTGGTCCAGTCGCCCGACGTCGCTCTGACGGACCAGGTCAGCTCGCCCAACCTGCCGTCCGCCGTCCAGCATTCGGCAACGCTCAACCAGGGCAATTCGGGAGGCCCACTGCTCAACAGCAATGCGGAGCTCGTCGGAATCAACACGTACAGCCTCACGGGGACCGAGGGTCAGTACTACTCCATCAGCAGTGATCACGCCGAGCCCCTTCTGCAAGGGCTGGCCGACGGAAAGAGCAAGAACAATCCCGGATGGCAGAGCCTGATCGCGCTCGGCGACCCCTCTTTCGCGGACTACTTCCCCGAGGAGAACAAGGCCGACGCGGTGAAGCTTCAGAAGCGCCTCGCCGCCAAGGACATCGACGGTCTCTTCGTGGGCAGCGTGGACAGCAACTCTCCGGCAAGCAAGGCAGGCCTTGGGGCCGGTGATGTCATCACCGAGCTCAAGAGCACTCCGGTCGGTACCGTCCCGCAGGTCTGCGGCATCCTCCAGTCGTCCACACCGGGTGAGAAGCTCACCGTCAACGGCGCATTCACGAGCAGCGGGACGGATCCCGAAGGGACCCCCTACGCGTTCGGCGACATCTGGGAGATCAGCGTCACGCTGAAGCAGTGAAGCCCCACCACCGCCCTACACCACCGGACTACGCGATCCACTGCTGATACGCCAGATTCGCCACCAGCGCGAACACCACCGTCAGCAGCACCACCCGTACGAAGCCGCTGCCCTTCTTGAGCGCCGTGTGCGCCCCCACCGTGCCGCCCACGAGATTGAAGACGGCCATCAGCGCGGCCAACTGCCAGTGCACCGTGCCCTTCCAGGCGAAGGTCGCGAGGGCGCCCGCGTTGGTGCAGCAGTTGACGATCTTGGCGGTGGCGGAGGCGGTCACCAGGTCGAGGTGGAGGAGTGCGGTGAGGGCGAGCACGAGGAACGTACCTGTGCCGGGTCCGATCAGCCCGTCGTAGAAGCCGATGCCGAGACCCGCGAGCCCGATCGCGGCGAGGACACGGCGCGGGGAGACGGGGGTGGTCGAGGGCGCCGTACCGAAGGCGGGCTTGAGGATGACGAAGGTGCCGACGCCGACGAGGACGACCATGACGACCGGCTTCAGGACGTCGGTGCTCAGCCCGGCCGCGACGAACGCCCCCGCCGTCGAACCCGTGAGCGCCGCGAGCCCGATCCGTACGGCCAGGCGCACATCGACGGGCGCCTTGCGCGCGTACGTCACCGCAGCGCCCGTCGTGCCGACGATCGCCACCGCCTTGTTCGTGCCCAGCGCGTACGCCGCCGGGGTGCCGCTCGGCAGCCCCAGCAGCAGCACGGGGAGCAGAAGCAGCCCGCCGCCGCCGACGACCGCGTCGATCCAGCCCGCCGCCAGGGAGGCGAGGCACAGGAGGGCGACCATGGTCAGCGATATGTCGGGCATGATCGCGACCCTACGGACGGGATAGATGTGCCGTCCATGAATCCAGGTGAAGATTGAGGGTCCTCTGAGGTTAGAAACGAGTTGTGTCCGCGTCACTCCTCGCCGGTGCGCGTCACTCGCCGCCTGTCCGCGTCACTCCTCGCGTCACTCCTCGCCGGTGCGCGTCACTCGCCGCCTGTCCGCGTCCTTTCGCGGCTGCGCCTCCGTCTGCGCGGCCTCACTTCACCGTGTCCAGGTAGCGCAGGACCGCGAGCACCCGCCGGTGACCGGTGTCGGACGGCGGCAGGTCGAGCTTGGAGAAGATGTTGGCGATGTGCTTCTCGACGGCCCGTTCGGAGACGGTGAACGCGGCGGCGATCGCGTGGTTCGTGCGGCCCTCGGCCATCAGGGCGAGGACCTCGCGCTCGCGAGGCGTGAGCGTGTCGAGCGCGGTGGCGCGGCGGCTCGCACCGAAGAGCTGGGCGACGACCTCGGGGTCGAGCGCCGTGCCGCCTCCGGCGACCCGTTCCATGGCGTCCACGAACTCGCCGATGTCGACGACGCGCTCCTTGAGCAGATAGCCGAATCCGGCCGGTTCGCCGAGGAGTTGGGTCGCGTACGTCGTCTCCACGTACTGCGAGAAGATCAGCACCCCGGTGCCGGGGTGGTCCTTGCGCAGTCGTACGGCCGCCCGGACCCCCTCGTCGGTCTGGGTCGGCGGCAGCCGGATGTCGACGACGGCGACGTCCGGGCGGTGCTCGGCCACGGCGGCCAGCAGCGCGTCGGCGTCCCCCACGGCGGCCGCGACCTCCACGCCGCGCAGCTGGAGGAGCTGCACCAGCCCGTCCCGCAGCAGGGCGGAGTCCTCGGCGATGACGACGCGCATACGACCCATGTGACCCTCGTGCCCCCTCGTGATCAGTACGGCAGCTCGACCGTGACCACCGTAGGCCCTCCCGGCGGACTGTCGCAGGTGAGCGTGCCGTCGACGGTCCGTGCCCGGGTGAGCAGCCCGGTCAGGCCCGAGCCCGCGCCGATGACCGCTCCCCCGCGTCCGTCGTCGCGCACGCTCAGTCGCAGCAGCCCGTCCCGCGCGGTAACCGTCACGGTGGCACCGCTTGCCCCGCTGTGCTTGGTCGCGTTGGCGAGGAGTTCGGCGGCGCAGAAGTACGCGATCGACTCGACCGCCGGGCTCGGCCGGGACGCGATGTCGGTGTCGACGCCGACGGGCAGGGCGCTGTCGGCGGCGAGCGTGGCCAGGGCGGTGTCCAGGCCCTGGTCCAGTACGGGCGGGTGGATGCCCTTGACGAGATGGCGCAGGTCGGCGATGGCCTGCGTGGCGTTGCCCCGCGCGGTGTCGACGACGGCGAGCAGCTCTTTTGGGGAAGCCCCCGTGCCGATCAGCTCGCGGATCATCGTGAGGTGCATCGCGAGGCCGACCAGCCGGGCCTGGGTGCCGTCGTGCAGGTCGCGTTCGATGCGCCGCAGGGTCGCCGCCGCATCGTCCACAGCCTGGGCACGGGTCTCCTCCAGGGCGCGGATGCGGCGCTCGGCGGCATCGGGACCGAGCAGCACGGTGAGCAGCGCGCGGTGCGGGCCGAGTCCGTACCGCAGCAGCCAGGAGGCAGTGCCGAGCAGCAGCAGTCCCAGGGCCACGGGGATCAACCACCGTGGCCAGGAGTCGACTTGGAACCCGAAGAACTCCAGCGACACACGGCGTTCCGTGCCGTCACTCGCCCGCTCGGTGTTGTAGTTCCAGTGCTTGAGGAGAGGGTGGAGGGTGAGCAGGACGCCGTATACGTAGCCGATGACGAGGGCGGCGTACGCGAAGACGGCGGTGAAGGGCGTCACCAGCGCGCAGGCGACGGCGCGCCAGCCGCTCCGGTCGGCGAGCAGAGCGCGTCGCCAGCCCAGGATCCCGGCGCCCTCGCGACGCGCCGGGTCCTCGATCTCCAGCCCCAGCAGACGCCGGGCCAGCGCGCGCTGGAGCCTGCCCAGGGCGAGCGCTCCCCGTACGGTGACGGCGATCAGCCACAGCCCCAGCGTGGTCACCGACAGCACGCCGCCGACCAGCAGCCCCACGAGGGTGAGGACGAACCCGATCAGGGCGAGCGGGAAGGCGATCAGCCCGTAGAGGAGGGCCGCGAGGGCCTGCCGCCCGAAGGGGAAGCGCAGCGTGGCGCGGAGGCGGTTCATGGGATCAACCTAGGTCCTGTCGTCACATTCCCGTCGTCCGCCCGGAGGGCGGGCCCTGCGGCGTCAGGTGCGTGCTCTGGGGGTCCCCCCGGCCGAAGGCTGGGGGAGTGCCGGGCACAGGCCCTCGTACTGGATGTACTTGGGTCTGTGCCCGGTGCGGCGAGAGTGCGTGCATGGCGTCGCGGGGCAGACGGGAATGTGACGACAGGGCCTAGCAGAGGAGCGCCGCCGCGAGGCGGCGCTGTACGGATGCCATGCCCCGGCCGAGCCACGGCATGAGGAGCAGGAAGCCGAGCCCGCCGACGATCGCGTGGAAGGTCCAGGCCCCGGCGAAGGTGGGCCCGCCCCAGGCGTCCGCGTAGTCGGAACCGGCGCGCAGGGGCCAGCCCACGTTCATCGGCACCAGGGACCAGCCGTAGACCGTGACCGCCAGCACCACGAGGTTGAGGGGCGTCGCGAGAACCGCGTGGGCCAGACCGCGCGAGGCCCCGGGCGGCTCCCTGCCCGGGACGCCGGGGACGCCCGGGGCACCCCCCGGGTCACCCAGGAAACGGCGTACGAGCGCTCGCTGCCCACGCGCCGTCGGAGCACCGGCCAGCGCCAGTGGGACGCAGATCACCCCCACCGGAAAGGCCAGCAGCGCGTAGGCGACCCGGCGCCAGGTGTCCGCCATGAACGGTTCCCGGACGACCCGCCAGACACGTACGGCGGAGTCGTCGCGGACGGGCTGCGGCTGGAGTTTCCGGGCGATGGCCATGATCTGTCCCCCTGGGCGTGAGGTGGTGGAACCCGACGCCTCAAGGCTTCCGCGCCGGGCCGCCGTGATCGATCGTGCCTGCACGGAAACCATGGGTTCGGTTGACCCCACCTCACGCCCGCCCCCGGCCGGTGCGCCGAACCCTCACATCCGGACCCCTTCCCCGCTGAGGGCAGCGTTCCTCCCGGGAAACAGTCGTGATGCGGCCGGGTAACACCGGCACCGCACCGTGTGGTCATGACCTCGAATAAGCGTGTGGTGGTGATCGGCGCCGGGCTCGCGGGCGCCCGGCTCGCCCGACGCCTCGAAGAGCTCGGTGCGTCCGGCGCCACGGCGGGAGCCCCCGCCCTGTCCGTCGAGCTCGTCGGCGAGGAGGAACACCGCCCGTACAACCGCGTGCTACTGGCCGAGGTCCTGGCCGGTCGGTACGCCCCCGAGGTGATCGCCCTCCCGGTGCCGGGCCGGCTGACCCGCGCCCGGGTCACCGGTATCGACCGCGCGGCGCGCACGCTGCGCTGTGCGGACGGCTCGGTGATCGCATACGACACGCTGGTCCTCGCGACCGGCTCGAACCCCGTACTCCCGCCGCTGCGCGGTCTGTTCCGCCACGGCGGCCACGAGCTCCCGGAAGGTGTCCACGCCTTCCGCACGATGGACGACTGCCTGGGCCTGTCGAAGGCCGTACGGCCCGGCGCCCGCGCCGTCGTGATCGGCGGCGGTCTCCTCGGCGTCTCCGCCGCCCGCGCGCTCGCCGTGCGCGGCGCCCAGGTGGTGCTGGCCCAGCAGTCCGAGCGGCTCATGGAGCGCCAGCTCGACCCGTCCGCGTCCCGCCTGGTCCACCGGCACCTCACGGACCTGGGCGTCGAGGTGCACACCGAGTGCCGGGTGCGCGACGTGCGCTGTGTCGGCGGCGCGGTCCGCTCGGTCGAGATGGCCGACGGATACGCCCTCGACGCCGATCTCGTCGTGCTGGCCTGCGGCGTCCACCCCCGCGTGGGCCTCGCCCAGGACGCGGGACTCGCCGTCCACAAGGGCATCCTCGTCGACGACGAACTGCGGACGTCCGACCCGCACATCCGGGCGATCGGCGACTGCGCCCAGCACGAGGGCACCGTCTACGGCTTGGCCGCACCTGCCCTCGAACAGGCGGACATCCTGGCCGAGTCGATCGCGGGCGACACGAACCCCCGCTACACCGGCACCCGTTCCCTGACCCGCCTCACCCTCTCGGGCGGCGACACCCCCTTCGACCTCGCCGCGTTCGGCGAACCCGAACCCCGGCCGGGCGACGACGTCGTCCAGCTCACCGACGCCACCCGCGGCACCTACCGCAAGGTCGTCGTCCGCGACGACCGCGTGGTCGGCGGCGTACTCGTCGGCGAACTCGGCACCGTCGGCGCGCTCGCCCGCGCCTGGGAGGGAGCAGAGCCGCTCCCCTCGGACGGCGCACCCCTGCTCCACCTGCTCACCAATGATGGAGGCTCCTGATGTCCACGACCGCACTCGGTGGGGACCGGCCCCGCCCCACGATCGTGCTCGTCGGCCATGGCATGGTCGGCCAGCGCTTCCTCGAAGCGCTCGCCGAGCGCGGCCTGACCGCCACGCACCGCGTGGTCGTGCTGTGCGAGGAGCCGCGTCCCGCGTACGACCGTGTGGCGCTCACCTCGTACTTCTCGGGCAAGACGCCCGAGGACCTCTCGATGACCGACATGGAGTTCATCGAGAAGGAGGGCATCGAGCTGTACATCGGTGACCCGGCGGAGACGATCGACCGCGAGGCGAGGAAGGTGACCGCCCGCTCGGGTCTGGTCGTCGACTACGACATCCTCGTCCTGGCCACCGGCTCCTACCCCTTCGTGCCGCCGGTCCCCAACAAGGACGCCAAGGGCTGCTTCGTCTACCGCACGATCGAGGACCTCCTCGCCATCGAGGAGTACGCCAAGACCCGCTCGACCGGTGCCGTGGTCGGCGGCGGTCTGCTCGGTCTGGAGGCCGCTGGTGCGCTGAAGGGTCTCGGACTCACCAGCCACATCGTCGAGTTCGCGCCGCGGTTGATGCCGGTGCAGGTCGACGAGGGCGGCGGCGCCGCGCTGCTGCGCACGATCGAGGACATGGGCCTGACCGTCCACACCGGGGTGGGCACCCAGGAGATCGTCGTCGGCGAGGACGGCGCGGTCACCGGCATGAAGCTGTCCGACGGCTCCGAACTCGCCACCGGCCTGGTGGTGTTCAGCGCCGGTGTCCGCCCCCGCGACCAGCTGGCCCGCGACTGCGGCCTGACGGTCGGCGAGCGCGGCGGCATCACGGTCGACGAGCAGTGCCGTACGGTCGCCGACCCGCACGTCTTCGCGATCGGCGAGTGCGCGCTGGCCTCCGACGGCCGGGTGTACGGCCTGGTCGCCCCCGGTTACGAGCAGGCCGAGACGGCGGCGGCGACCATCGCTTCCGACGAAGCAGCTTTCGTCGGCGCCGATCTGTCCACCAAGCTGAAGCTGCTCGGCGTGGACGTGGCGTCCTTCGGTGACGCGCACGGCGCCACCGAGGACTGCCTGGACGTCGTCTACTCCGACTCCCGCGCGGGCCTGTACAAGAAGCTGGTCATCGGCCGCGACGGCACGCTGCTCGGCGGAATCCTGGTTGGCGACGCGGAGGCGTACGGCACGCTGAAGGCCTTCACCGGTTCGGTGCCGCCGGTCTCGCCCGAGTCGCTGGTGCTGCCCGCCGGCACCGGGGAGTCCGCCCAGCTCGGCCCGACCGCACTGCCGGACGACGCGATCATCTGCTCCTGCAACAACGTGCGCAAGGGCACGATCCGCGGCGCGGTCACCGAGCACAAGTGCACCACCGTGCCCGAGGTGAAGAAGTGCACCAAGGCCGGTACCACGTGCGGCAGTTGCGTCAAGGTGCTCGGCCAGCTGGTCAACGCCGAGCTGGAGGCGTCCGGCGTCGAGGTCGACAAGGGCCTGTGCGGCTGCTTCGCGCAGACCCGCGAGGAGCTGTACGAGATCGTCCTGGCCCTGAGGATCACTTCGTACCAGCAGCTCCTCGACCGCCACGGCCGTGAGGGCGCCCAGGGTGGCGACGGCTGCGAGACCTGCAAGCCCGCCGTCGCCTCGATCATCGCCTCGCTCGCCCCGACGATCGGCGCGGACGGCTATGTCCTGGGCGGCGAACAGGCCGCACTCCAGGACACCAACGACCACTTCCTCGCCAACCTCCAGAAGAACGGCTCGTACTCGATCGTGCCGCGCATCCCCGGCGGCGAGATCACCCCCGAAAAGCTCATCGTGATCGGCGAGGTGGCCAGGGACTTCGGCCTCTACACGAAGATCACCGGTGGCCAGCGCATCGACATGTTCGGTGCGCGGGTGGAGCAACTCCCGCTGATCTGGGCGAGGTTGGTGGATGCCGGATTCGAGTCGGGCCACGCGTACGGGAAGTCGCTCCGCACGGTCAAGTCCTGTGTGGGCCAGACCTGGTGCCGCTACGGCGTCCAGGACTCGGTCCGCATGGCCATCGACCTGGAGCTGCGCTACCGGGGGCTCAGGTCCCCGCACAAGCTGAAGTCGGCGGTCTCCGGGTGCGCCCGCGAGTGCGCCGAGGCCCAGTCCAAGGACTTCGGCGTGATCGCCACCTCGAGCGGCTGGAACCTGTACGTCGGCGGCAACGGCGGCGCGACCCCGCGCCACGCGGACCTGCTGGCCCAGGACCTGTCCGACGCCGAACTGGTCCGCCTCATCGACCGGTTCCTGATGTTCTACATCCGCACCGCCGACCGCCTGGAGCGCACCTCGACCTGGCTGGAGCGGATCGAGGGCGGCCTGGACCACGTACGCGATGTGGTGGTCCACGACTCGCTGGGCATCTGCGAGGAACTGGAGGCGCTGATGTCGGCGCACGTGGCGAACTACCGCGACGAGTGGGCCGAGACCATCAACGACCCCGAGAAGCTGGCCCGGTTCGTGTCCTTCGTGAACGCCCCGGACACCCCCGACCCGGTCGTCGGCTTCGTCCCCGAGCGCGACCAGATCAAGCCCGACCTGCCGCTGCTGACCATCGGCACTCGCCCCCTGGAAGGAAGCGCCCAGCGATGACCCTGGCACCCGAGACGACCGACCTGAAGATCCAACTGCGGCTGGAAGACGGCTGGCTGACGGTCTGCGACCTGTCCCAGCTGAACCCCGGCCGCGGAGTCGCCGCTCTCCTCCCCGACGGCCGCCAGGTCGCGGTGTTCCTGGACCGCGCGGGCCGGACGTACGCCATTGACAACCGCGACCCGTTCAGCGGAGCGGCGGTGCTCTCCCGCGGCCTGACGGGCACTCACCAGGGCCGCCCGTTCGTCGCCTCCCCGCTCCTCAAGCAGCGCTTCGACCTGGAGTCGGGGCAGTGCCTGGACGACGAGACGGTGCGGGTGCCGACGTACGAAGTGCGCACCTCCTGACCGCCGGGGTGGCCGGACCGGTGCCCGCCGGCCACCTCGGACTTACTTGACCGATCGTTCCCGAAAGTCCTAGGGTCACGCTCGTGGCCAGGACCAAGGAGTTCGATCCCGACGCCGCGCTGCAGGCAGCCCTTGAGCTGTTCTGGCGGCGCGGCTACGAGGCGACGTCGATGGCCGACCTGGTCGACCACCTGGGGATCGGCAGGGCGAGCCTGTACGCGACCTTCGGGAACAAGCACCAGCTGTACCTGAAGGCCTTCGACCGGTACGAGCAGGCGGGGTTCACGCGGATCGTGCGCGAGCTGTCCCGACCGGGCCCCGCGCTGCCGGCCGTACGAGAGGTCGTACGCCGTTACGCGGGCGAGGCGGCCCACGAGGAGCTGCGCCGCAGCGGCTGCCTGGTCACCAACACAGCGGCCGAGCTGGCCCCGCACGACCCGGCCTCCGCCCGGCGCGTCGAGCGCAACTGGGACCACCTGGAGACCGTCCTGCACACCACACTGGTCCGCGCCCAAGCCCAGGGCGAACTGCCGGGGGACCGCGACCCGCTCGCCCTGGCTCGCATGCTCGTGGTCCTGATGCAGGGCCTGCGGATCGTCGGCAAGGCGTCGTCGGACCCGGCCCGCGTCCGGGACGCCGCGGAGCAGGCCCTGGCCCTGCTCGACTGAGTGCAGCGCCCTCCACCGGAGGGCGCTTTTTCTCATCCTCATACTGAAACGATCGGTCAAGAAAAAGGGGAGATCATGACCATGCGGAGCACGAACGGCCGCTTCACCGACCGGACCGCCCTCGTCACGGGCGCCGGGTCCGGCATCGGCCGCGCCGTGGCGCTCGCCCTCGCCGCGGAGGGCGCCCGGGTCGTCGTGGCCGGGCGGCGGCCGGAGGCCCTGGCCGGGACCGTCCGGCTGATCGAAGAGCAGGGCGGCAAGGCCCTCGCGGTGACCGCGGACGTCTCCCGTGCCGCCGACGCGGAGGAGCTGGTACGGGCCACCGTGGAGCACTTCGGCTCGCTCGACGTGGCCGTCAACAACGCGGGCGTCTTCCGGGGCGGTCGGCCCCTGGCCGACCTGCCGGAGGACGACTGGCACACCCAGCTCGGCATCAACGTCACCGGCGTGTTCCTGGCCCTGCGGGCCGAGATCGCCCGGATGCGGACCCAGCCGTCGGGCGGCACGATCGTCAACATCTCCTCCACGTTCGGCGCGCACACCGCCTCCGCCGGTGCCGCCGCCTACTCCGCGACCAAGGCCGCCGTGACCGCGCTCAGCCGCGGGGCCGCCCTGGACCACATCCGGGAGGGCGTCCGCATCAACGTGGTGAGCCCCGGCGCCACCGCCACGAGCATGTCCCTGCGACCGGGCGAGACGGAGGCCGACCGCACCGAGCGGGCCAGGGCCACCCTGCCCCTCGGCCGCGTCTCGGCCACCGAGGAGGTGGCCGCCGCCGTCCTGTATCTCGCCTCCGACGACGCGGCCTCCGTCGTCGGCACCGACCTGGTGGTGGACAGCGGCGCGACCCTCTGACCGGTCACGCCTTGAGCGCGTCGCAGGTCACGCCCGTCAGCCGCTCGGACGCGCCCCAGAGGCGTGCCCCCGCTTCGTCGTCGCGCGTCCACGGTGCCCGCCAGGACGGTGCCGGGGCGCCCCGCCACATCGCGAACGAAGGCCCGAAGAAGGAGTCGGGCCCCACGCCGGGGGCGGTCGCCGCGTACAGAGTGGGCAGGGCGCCCGCCTCCGCCGACTGGGCGAAGACCCGGTTGCCGGCCTCCATCAGCCGCTCGGCACCCCGGCGCCCCTCGGCCCGCGGCCCGGCAGTCTGGAGGTTGGTGGCGGCGTACCCGGGATGGGCGGCGGCCGCGACCACGTCCGCCCCGCCGGCCGTCAGCCTGCGCGCCAGCTCGTGGGTGAAGAGCAGGTTGGCGGTCTTGGAGCGGGCGTAGGCGACCCAACGCCGGTACCTGCGCTCGCTGTTGAGGTCATGAATGTCGATGTTGGCCAACGCGTGCATCATGCTCGACACGGTCACGACCCGCGCACCGGGCGCCGCGAGCAGCGCGGGGGCCAGCAGCCCGGTGAGGGCGAAGTGCCCCAGGTGATTGACCCCGAACTGTGTCTCGAACCCGTCTGCCGTCGTCCCGTACGGAGGCGCCATCACCCCGGCGTTGTTGACGAGCAGATCGAGGCGGTCGTACGAGAACCCCTCCGCGAAGTCCCGCACGGAGGCCAGATCCCCGAGATCCAGTCGCCCGAACTCGACATCGGCGCCGGGCAGTTCGCCCGCGACCCGGTGTACGGCCGCTCTCCCCCGCGTCTCGCTCCGGCACGCGAGCACCACCCGGGCGCCCCTGCGAGCCAGTTCCCGCGCGGTGACGTATCCGAGGCCGCTGTTGGCTCCGGTGACGACAGCGACGCGGCCGGTCTGGTCGGGGATGTCGTGCGCGGTCCAGCCGGGCATGGGGTCTGGTCCTTCCGAGGGTGCCACGGGAATCACCGGCCCAGGATGTCGTGACCGTCATGGTTCGCCAAGGACCCGTGCGGCGTCGCCCGCGAATGGCCCGCGTGACAGGACGGCGGCGTGGCGTGCTCCTTCTGGACGGATTCGACCAGAGGGCGCCTAGGCCCTGTCGTCAAATTCCCGTCTGCCCCGCGACGCCATGCACGCACTCTCGCCGCACCGGGCACAGACCCAAGTACATCCAGTACGAGGGCCTGTGCCCGGCACGCCGAGAGCACGCACCTGACGCCGCAGGGCCCGCCCTCCGGGCGGACGACGGGAATTTGACGACAGGACCTAGCACCCAGGCGAGCACCGCAGCGGCCGGCACACAGATCCCGCCGACGAGGCGGTCGGCTCGCCCGGCGGCGCACCGCGTCAGTGCCGCACGGTGCCGGTCGCGAGGTTCTCCACGTACCACGCGTAGGTCCGGGCGACTCCCTCGCGCAGCCCGATGCGGGACGTCCAGCCCAGGGCGGCGAGCCGGGAAGGGTCCAGGAGCTTGCGCGGGGTGCCGTCCGGCTGAGAGGCGTCCCATTCGACGGCACCCCGGTAACCGACCACCCGCGCGACGATCTCCGCGGTTTCCCTGATCGTCAGGTCGGTACCCGTTCCGACGTTGACGGGCCCGTCCGCGTCGTACCGCTCCAGCAGATGCAGGCATGCCCGGGCCAGGTCGTCCACGTGCAGGAACTCACGACGCGGCGTCCCGGTGCCCCAGTTCACCACGCGTGGTGCGCCTGCCAGGCGGGCCTCGTGGAATCGCCGGATGAGCGAGGGCAGTACGTGGGAGTGCTCGGGATGGAAGTTGTCACCGGGGCCGTAGAGGTTGGTCGGCATGGCACAGATCCACGGCAGGCCGTGCTGCCGCCGCACTGCCTGCACCTGGAGGATTCCGGCGATCTTGGCGATGGCGTACGCGTCGTTGGTCGGCTCCAGCGCACCCGTCAGCAGCGCCTCCTCGCGGATGGGCTGATCGGCGAACTTCGGGTAGATGCAACTGGAGCCGAGGAACAGCAGCCGTTCGACCCCGTGCCTCAGCGCCGCGTCCAGCACGTTGATCTGGATGCGCAGATTGTCGGAGAGGAACTCGGTGGGACGGGTGGCGTTCGCCCTGATGCCCCCGACCCGGGCGGCGGCCAGCACGACCACGTGCGGTCGTTCGGCCGCGAACCACTCGAAGACGGCTCGGCGTTCACGCAGGTCGAGTTGCGCGGAGCCGGGTCCGCCCACGTCCGTGAACCCCTTCCGCGCCAGATGCCGGCACACGGCCGAGCCGACCAGTCCGCGGCTGCCGGCCACGAACACCCGTGCGGAGCGGTCCAGGAGCCGGTGGACCTCCCCGTGCGGTGCCGCGGTGACGTCGCTCGCCGTGGCCAGGGCCATCCGTCCGGGATGGACACCGCCATGCATCTGCCGTTCTCCTTCGGCTGGGCCGCAACCTCTCGGCGACGCGGGAGCGCCCGGCGGGGCGGTCCCAACACGCCCGCCCAATGAACCACACTTCGCCCGATTTGCCTGGCTAGGGTTCGCGCATGTCTGCCAAGACCGCAATGATCACCGGCATCACCGGTCAGGACGGCTCCTACCTCGCGGAGTTGCTGCTGGCCAAGGGCTACACGGTCCACGGCCTGATCCGCCGCTCGTCGGCCTTCAACACACAGCGGATCGACCACCTCTACCGGGATCCGCACGACACCGGGGCCCGCCTCGTGCTGCATTACGGCGACCTGGCCGACGGCAGCCGCCTCACCACACTGCTGGAGCGGCTACAGCCCTGCGAGGTCTACCACCTGGCCGCCCAGTCACATGTCCGGGTCTCCTTCGACGAACCGGAGTTCACGGGTTCCACCACGGGTCTGGGAACGGTGCGCCTCCTGGAGGCGATCCGGATGACCGGGCTGCCCTGCCGGTTCTATCAGGCGTCCAGTTCCGAGATGTTCGGCATGAGCCCGCCTCCCCAGTCGGAGGACACCCCCTTCCACCCGCGCTCCCCGTACGCCGCCGCCAAGGTCTACGCGTACTGGATCACCCGGAACTACCGGGAGGCGTACGGGATGTTCGCGGTCAACGGCATCCTCTTCAACCACGAGTCGCCGCGCCGCGGCGAGACCTTCGTGACCCGCAAGATCGCCCGTGCCGCCGCCCGGATCGCCCGCGGCGAGCAGGAGTACCTCTACCTCGGCAACCTCGAGGCCCGCCGCGACTGGGGCTACGCCCCCGAATACGTCGACGCCATGTGGCGGATGCTGCAGCGCGAGCGACCGGGCGACTACGTCATCGCCACCGGCACCAGCCACAGCGTCCGGGACTTCCTGGGCTTCTGCTTCGAGCACGCGGGCCTCGACCCGGACCAGCACGTCCGCTTCGACGAACGCTACCTGCGGCCTTCGGAGGTCCCCGACCTGATCGGCGACGCCTCGGCGGCCGAACGCGACCTGTCGTGGCGGCCGTCCGTGTACGCCCCGGAGCTCGCCCGCATCATGGTCGACGCCGAACTGGCACGCCTGCCACATCCCTCCACGCCCGTCCACGCCCGCTCCTGACGCGGACGCGGGACCGCCCCGGTCGCCGCCCGGCCACCGCGCCGGCCCCCGAACATCACTGAGACAGCCCCGAATCCGAAGCGAGAATCCGTCGTGCCGAACCTCACCGTCATCGTCCCGAGCCGCGGCCGGCCGCACACCGTGCCCCAGCTGGCCGCCGCGTTCCGCGACACCTGCACCGCCGACACCCGGCTGCTGCTCGCCGTCGACGAGGACGACCCGGAGTACCCGGTGTACCGGGACGCCGTCGGCGAGGCCGGCGCCGCCGGATTCCCGGTCCAGCTGGTGTCACAGCCGCGCGGCACCATGGTCACCGCGCTCAACCGGGCGGCGCGCCTGCTGCTGGACGAGGCGGTCGTGCCCGACGCGATCGGCTTCATGGGCGACGACCACCGGCCCCGCACACAGGGCTGGGACACCGCCTACCTCGACGCGCTGGCCGCGCTGCCCGGCATCGTCTACGGCAATGACCTCATCCAGGGCGCCAAGCTGTGCAGCCAGTTCGCCGTCACGACCGGCATCGTGCGCCGGCTGGGCCACATGGCGCCCCCGGTGCTCACACACCTGTACATGGACAACTACTGGCTCGTCCTCGGCCAGGAGGCCGGCTGCATCACCTACCTTCCGGAGGTGATCGTCCAGCACCTCCACCCCCTCGGCGGCACCGCCGAATGGGACGACGGCTACCAGCGCGTCAACGCCCCTCTCATGTACGCCCGCGACCGGGCCGCCTTCGAGCACTACCTCGGCCTGCACCTGGCCTACGAGGTGGCCGAGCTGACCACGGCGAGGACACGCGTGGCCTCGTGACCGAGGCCGTCGGCAACGCGAGGGGGCGGCACCCCCGCACAGGGTGCCGCCCTTTCCTCTTTGGCGCCGGAGCCGCCGCCGATCGGTCTGAGGGTCGGGGACCGACGACGGCTCCGGGGTTCGGTGGCCGGGGGGCCTAGCGGTGGTCGCTGCCCGCCGACTGAGTCGCCGCGCGGCCGGCCTCGAGGCGCGCGACCGGGATGCGGAACGGGGAGCAGGAGACGTAGTCCAGACCCACCTCGTGGAAGAAGTGGACCGACTCGGGGTCTCCGCCGTGCTCACCGCAGACGCCGAGCTTCAGGTCGGGGCGGGTCTCGCGGCCCGCCTTGGCCGCCGCCTTCACCAGGGAGCCGACACCGTCCTTGTCGATCGTCTCGAACGGGCTGACGCCGAAGATGCCCTTCTCCAGGTAGGCCGTGAAGAAGGAGGCCTCGACGTCGTCGCGGCTGAAGCCCCACACGGTCTGGGTCAGGTCGTTCGTGCCGAACGAGAAGAACTCGGCCGCCTCCGCGATCTGGTCCGCCGTCAGCGCGGCGCGCGGCAGCTCGATCATCGTGCCGATCGCCAGCTTCAGCTCGACGCCGGTCGCGGCCTGGACCTCGGCGATGACCTGGTCGGCCTCGTCGCGGACGATCTCCAGCTCCTGGACGGTGCCGACGAGCGGGATCATGATCTCGGCGCGCGGGTCGCCCTTGGCGTTCTTGCGCTCGGCCGCGGCCTCGGCGATGGCCCGCACCTGCATGGTGAACAGACCGGGGATGACCAGACCGAGGCGTACGCCGCGCAGGCCCAGCATCGGGTTCGCCTCGTGGAGCCGGTGGACGGCCTGGAGCAGGCGCAGGTCGTTCTCGTTGGCGTCCTTGCGGGACTCCGCCAGGGCGACCCGGACCGACAGCTCGGTGATGTCCGGCAGGAACTCGTGCAGCGGCGGGTCGAGGAGGCGAACGGTCACGGGCAGACCGTCCATCGCCTCGAACAGCTCGACGAAGTCCTTCTTCTGCAGCGGCAGGAGCTGCTCCAGGGCCGCCTCGCGCTCAGTCTCCGTGTCGGCCAGGATCAGCCGCTCCACCAGCTCACGCCGGTCGCCGAGGAACATGTGCTCCGTACGGCACAGGCCGATGCCCTGGGCGCCGAAGCGACGGGCGCGCAGCGCGTCCTCGGCGTTGTCCGCGTTGGCGCGCACCCGCAGGCGGCGCTTGCGGTCGGCGAAGGCCATGATGCGGTGGACCGCCTCGACCAGCTCGTCGGCGTCGTCGGCGCCGGCGTGCATCCGGCCCTCGAAGTACTCGACGACCGGGGAGGGGACCACCGGGACCTCGCCCAGGTAGACCTTGCCCGTCGAGCCGTCGATGGAGATCAGGTCGCCCTCCTCGACGATGTGGCCGCCCGGCACCGTCATACGGCGGCGCTTGGTGTCGACCTCCAGCTCCTCCGCGCCGCAGACACAGGTCTTGCCCATGCCGCGCGCGACGACGGCCGCGTGGGAGGTCTTGCCGCCGCGGGAGGTCAGGATGCCCTCGGCCGCGATCATGCCGTCGAGGTCGTCGGGGTTGGTCTCCCGGCGGACCAGGATGACCTTCTCGCCCGAGCGGGACCACTTCACGGCGGTGTACGAGTCGAAGACCGCCTTGCCGACCGCGGCGCCCGGCGAGGCCGCGATGCCCCGGCCGACCTGCTCGGCCTTGGCGTGCTCGTCGAACCGCGGGAACATCAGCTGGGCCAGCTGTGCGCCGGTGACGCGCTGGAGCGCCTCGGTCTCGTCGATCAGGCCCTGGTCCACCAGCTGTGTGGCGATGCGGAAGGCCGCACCCGCCGTGCGCTTGCCGACGCGGGTCTGCAGCATCCACAGCTGGCCGCGCTCGATGGTGAACTCGATGTCGCAGAGATCCTTGTAGTGGTTCTCCAGGGTCTCCATGATCTGCATCAGCTGGTCGTACGACTTCTTGTCGATCTGCTCCAGCTCCGCGAGCGGGACCGTGTTGCGGATGCCCGCCACCACGTCCTCGCCCTGCGCGTTCTGCAGGTAGTCGCCGTACACGCCCTGGTGGCCGGAGGCCGGGTCGCGGGTGAAGGCGACGCCCGTGCCCGAGTCGGGGCCCAGGTTGCCGAAGACCATCGAGCAGATGTTGACCGCCGTGCCGAGGTCGTGCGGGATGCGCTCCTGGCGGCGGTACAGCTTCGCGCGGTCGCCGTTCCACGAGTCGAAGACCGCCTTGATGGCGAGGTCCATCTGCTCACGGGGGTCCTGCGGGAAGTCGCGACCGGCCTCGGTCTTGACGATCTTCTTGAACTTGGTGACCAGCTTCTTCAGGTCGGCCGCTTCGAGGTCGGTGTCGACCGTGACCTTCTTGGCGCTCTTGGCCGCCTCCAGGGCGTCCTCGAAGAGCTCCCCGTCGACGCCGAGGACCGTCTTGCCGAACATCTGGATGAGGCGGCGGTACGAGTCCCACGCGAAGCGCTCGTCGCCGGCCTGCTTGGCCAGGCCCTGGACCGACTTGTCGGAGAGGCCGATGTTCAGGACGGTGTCCATCATGCCCGGCATCGAGAATTTCGCACCGGAACGGACGGATACGAGCAGAGGATTGTCGGCCTGACCGAGCTTCTTGCCCATCTGCGCCTCTAGGGCTTCGAGGTGCGCACTCACCTCGTCACGCAGCGCCGCCGGCTCCTCGCCACTTTCGAGGTACGTCTTGCACGCCTCGGTGGTGATGGTGAAGCCGGGAGGGACCGGGAGGCCCAGGTTGGTCATCTCGGCAAGGTTCGCGCCCTTGCCGCCAAGGAGGTCCTTGAGGTCCTTGTTGCCCTCGGTGAAGTCATAAACGAACTTCACGCCCTCGACGCCGCTCTCAGCTACGTGGGGATCTTTGTTTTCCGACACGAGTCTCGACTCCTCGACGTCGCGGTGGCTGCCCTGACGACGGGGAACATACCCAGATCGAAGGCGCCTGGGTACGTCCACTTGCGCGTCATGCGCCTGTAACCACTCGTCCGCCAGCAGATCGAAAGTCAAAGCTTGGCAAGTCATCGAGGCGGGATGTTTTCACTTCTTGAACGAATCAACGCCCGTAGACCCCCACTGACGCTCAGGTGAGCGACGTCCGGCACGTCTGAGTTTAATCGATGAACGATCAAGGGGTGGCACTGAGTGCCACCCCTTAGGGAAGTGCAGTCGCCCACGATCTGCTCATCTGAGCGGAACCCTTATCAAGGGTGGCGAGAATCACGCCGTAAAGGGCGGCCAAATTTCACCATGCGGACCGCGATGTGGACACCACACATGGATGTCCCCCGCATTGATGTGCCCTGATGTGCCCGAATGCTCCTGCGCACACCTGAGCACGTTCGAGTACGCCGGAGTGCGCCTGAGTGCGCCTGAGTGCGCCTGGGGGTCACACGCCGAGCGCGGCCAGTCGCTTCTCGGCCCGCTCCGGCGCGTACAGGTACTCCACGACCAGCGCGCCGGCCCCGACCAACCCCGCACGCTCGCCCAGCCGCGAGGTCACCACGTCCAGATGAGCGGTGGAACGGGGCAGCGCCCGCTGGTACAGCAACTCCCGCACACCGGTGAGGAAGGGAGTTCCGGCCAAATCCCCGGCGATCATCAGCACACCGGGGTTGAGCAGCGTCACCACGGTGGCCAGTACGTCACCGACCTGCCGCCCCGCCTCCCGCGCGAGCGCCATCGCCTCGGGGTGCCCGGCCGTCAACAGGTCGCGCACATCTGAGCCGGAGGCGGCGGGAACCCCGGAATCGGCGAGCCGTCGCGCTACCGCGCCACCACTCGCGACGGCGGCCAGACAGCCGTACGAGCCGCACCGGCACAGCGCGTCGGCGCCCACCCGAATGTGCCCGATGTCGCCGGCGCCTCCGTCGACGCCGCGATAGATGGCGCCGCCCACGACCATGCCCGCGCCGATACCGGTGGAGACCTTGACCAGGGCGAACGCCGAACAGTGCGGGTATCCGGCGCGCTGTTCGCCGTACGCCATGAGGTTGGCGTCGTTGTCGACGAGTACGGGGACGTCCGCCCTGGCGCCCGAGCACTCGGCGAAGGCGCGGCCCAGGCGTCCTCTTATGTCGTACCCGTCCCAGCCCGGCATGATCGGCGGCTGTACGACGCGGCCGGTGTCACTGTCGACGGGACCCGGCACCGCGAGCCCGATGCCACACACCGCGTCCGCCGGGTGCCCGGCCTTCTCCAGCAGTTCGGCGAACCAGCGCCCGAGTTCGCCGAGGACCGCCTCGGGGCCCTCGTCGATCACCAGGACGCCCGTGTGCTCGGCCAGGATCTCGCCGGTCAGGGTGAGGACGGCCGCCCGGCCGTGCCGGGTGTCGAGGTCGGCGGCGAGGACGACGGCGTGGGCGTCGTCGAACTCCAGGGTGATGGAGGGACGGCCGCCCAGCGGCGAGTCCACCGGACCCCCCGCACCCTCGCGCAGCCAGCCCGCGCGGAAGAGCCGGTCGAGCCGCTGGCCGACCGTGGCCCGCGACAGGCCTGTGGCCTGCTGCAGTGCGCCGCGCGTCGTGGCGCGACCACTGCGCACCAGTTCGAGCAGATCTCCGGCGCTTGCCTGATTCCCGGCCTTCACGGTTCTCCCTGCCCTTCCCGTCATGCGCACCCCCTTGCGTTCCCCAACTCTGCATTACATATTGAGTTTTGCGTGTTAAATAGACGTAACTCTACGGTGCCTACTGCCGAACTGGCCGGTCGGACGTCTTCGGGGAGACCTGAGTGGACAGCACAACCCAGCTCACCGCCCTGCGCACGGGCATCACCACCCCCGTGCGTACCTCCGGCACTCCCGTGCACACCTCCGGCCCGCCCTCTTCGCCCGGTCCGGGCGAGATCAGCCATTCAGGATCGCTTGTATACGATCCCGGGGACCCGACGGGTTCACTGCACGTCAGGGCCGCCCGGGTCCTGAACGGCAACTGGACGGGAACGTCCACGGTGCCCTCGCGCGGCCTGTATCCGCACCAGTGGTCGTGGGACTCCGCGTTCATCGCGATCGGACTGCGCCATGTGTCCCCGCTGCGGGCACAGACGGAGCTGGAGACCCTGCTCGGCGCGCAGTGGGGCGACGGACGGATCCCACACATCGTCTTCAACCCCTCCGTGCCGCTCGACGCGTACTTCCCGAGCCCCGACTTCTGGCGCTCCTCGACCGCGGGGCGCGCTGCGGGCGCCCCGCGCACCGTACAGACGTCGGGAATCGTGCAGCCACCGGTGCACGCGCTCGCCGTGTGGCTGGTGCACCGGGCCGACCCGGGGCTGTCCCGCGCCCGCAACTTCCTCCCCAGGATGTATCCCCGCCTGGCGGCCTGGCACCGCTATCTCCTGCACCGCCGGGACCTGGGCGGCGGTGGTCTCGCCTCCGTGGTCCACCCCTGGGAACAGGGCATGGACAACAGCCCCTGCTGGGACGCTCCGCTGAGCCGGATCACCCCGGCCCCGGCCCGCTCCTTCCGCCGCGCCGACCTCGACCACGGGACCCCCGAGGACCGTCCGACCGACCTCGACTACGGGCGCTACGTACGCCTCGCCACCGACTACCGGGACCGCGGGTACGCGGACGGGGTGGACGAGGGGGTGGCCCGCAGGGCCTCGGTTGAGGGTGGTGATGGGAGACGGGCGGGCGAGTTCGCCGTCGAGGACCCTGCGTTCAACGCCCTGCTGATCGCGTCGGAACACGCGCTGGCGCGCATCGCGCAGGAGCTGGGCGCGGCGGGGACGGCCCGGCATGCCCGGGCCGAGCGCCTGACGGCGGCACTGGTGGAGCGGCTGTGGGATCCGTCGGCGGGCATGTTCTTCTGCCGGGATGTGTACGGCGGGGACGAAGACGAGAGCGGCGCTCACGCTTCGGAGCGGGGCTCTCAGAGCACTGCTCACGCTTCGGAGCGGCGCTCTCCGAGTGGTGCCCTGATCCCCGAGCGCAGTGTCGCCGGGCTGCTCCCGCTCATCCTCCCCGCACTGCCCCGCGACATCGCCGCCACCCTCGTACGCACCGCGAGCGGCCGGCACTTCGGGCTCGGCGGAGAAACGCGGCTCGTGCCGAGTTACGACCTGACCGGGCACGCGTTCGATCCTCACCGGTACTGGCGGGGGCCGGCCTGGTTCAACACCAACTGGCTGCTGGAGCGCGGGCTGCGGCTGCACGGGGAGCACGCGCGGGCGGACGGGCTGCGGGCCGCGCTGCTCGACACGGCCGGGGAGTCCGGGTTCGCGGAGTACGTGGACCCGTACACCGGCGAGGCCTGCGGAGCACTCGGCTTCAGCTGGACGGCCGCGCTGACACTGGACCTGCTGCACGAGCCCTCCGGGGCGGACCAGGTCGTGTCCCACCCGGGGCACGACGCGTTCGACAAGGCACACAGCTCCACGGGGCACGGCACCACACGACACAGCGCATTCGAGACGGGCGCCAAGGGAGGGGACCGGGGATGACGGACCGGCATCATCTGCTCGTGCACGGTGGGACGTTCGCAGCCGTGGGCGACGGCGGGGACATCAGCGGTGTGCGGGGCGGCAGCTCCCCGGACGGGTTATTCGTACGGGACGCCCGGCACCTCAGCCGCTGGCAGCTGACCGTCGACGGCGCGGTGCCGGAGGCGCTCACGCCGGTCGCGGACGGCGACACGGCACGCTGTGTGCTGGTGCCGCGCGGTGGTCGCACCGAGCCGCCCGCGTACACGCTCTTCCGTGAACAGGCCGTCGCGGACAGCGCGTTCGTGGAGGCGCTGCGGGTCACCAGCAATCGCCCGACACCCACCACGGTCCGGATCGCGGTCACCGCGGACGCCGACTTCACGGACCAGTTCGAACTGCGCTCCGACTACCGCACGTACGCCAAGACGGGCGTGGTCCGCCAGCGTCAAGTCCTGGACGACGGCGTGGAGTTCAGCTACCGGCGCGGTGAATGGCGGTCCTCCACGACGGTCACCTCCGAGCCCGCCCCGGACGGCGTCGAGGAGACGGGCACGGGCGCCCGTCGCCTCGTATGGGCCCTGGACCTCGAACCGCATGGCTCGGCGGAGCTCTCGCTGCGGGTCGCGGCGCGTCCGCACGGCGCCACGCAGAAGCCTCGCGTACCGCTCTCCCCCGCAGTCGCCAACGAGCAACTCCTGGCTCTGGAAGACGAGTTCGCGGAGGGCGTGCCCTTCCCGACCGGCTGGCCCGAGCTGGCCGCGGCCTGCGCGCGAGGCCTGTCCGACCTGGCGGTGCTGCAGGTCCCGGCGACGGGCCCGGACGGCGAGGAACTGCGCGTTCCCGCGGCCGGAGTTCCCTGGTTCCTCACCCTCCTGGGCCGTGACGCCCTCCTCACCTCTCTCTTCGCGCTCCCCTACCGCCCCCAGCTCGCCGCCGCCACGCTGCCCGCACTGGCCGCGACCCAGGCGACGGAGACGGGAGCCGGGGCGGTGGCCCAGCCCGGCAAGATCGTGCACGAGGTGCGGCACGGCGAGCTGGCGCACTTCGGGCAGGTGCCGTACGGGCGCTACTACGGTTCGGTCGACGCGACCCCGCTCTTCCTGGTGCTCCTCGGCTCGTACACGGAGCAGACCGGCGACCTGACTCCGGCCCGGCGCCTGGAGGCCAACGCCCGCGCGGCGATCGGCTGGATGCTGGACCACGGCGGGCTGACCTCGCGCGGCTATCTCGTCTACCGCGCGGACGGTGGCGGCCTCGCCAACCAGAACTGGAAGGACTCCCCCGGCGCCATCTGCTCGGCCGACGGCAGCCGTCCCACCGGCCCGGTGATGGCGGCGGGCGCGCAGGGGTACGCGTACGACGCCCTGCGCCGCACCGCACACCTGGCCCGCACGGTCTGGGACGACGAGGTGTACGCGGCCCTCCTGGAGCAGGCCGCCAGTGACCTGCGCGATCGCTTCCAACGGGACTTCTGGATGACCGAACACGCCTTCCCGGCACTGGCGTTGGACGGCGACGGCCACCACGTGGACGCGCTCGCGTCGGACGCGGGCCACCTCCTGTGGTCCGGCCTCCTGGACAAGGAGTACGGCGAACTGGTCGGCCGCCGTCTCCTGGAGCCGGACTTCTTCTCCGGCTGGGGCGTCCGCACGCTGGCCGCCGACCAGCCGGCGTACCACCCGCTCTCGTACCACCGCGGCTCGGTCTGGCCCCACGACAACGCCCTGATCACCCTGGGCCTGGCCCGCTACGGCCTGCACGACGAGGCCCGTACGGTCGCCCACGCCCTCGTCGACGCGGCCACGGCCGCCGGCCACCGCCTCCCGGAGGTCCTCGCGGGCTACGGCCGCGACACCCATGGCGAGCCGGTCCCGTACCCCCACGCCTGCGTCCGAGAATCCCGCTCGGCAGCGGCACCACTGGCTCTGCTCACCGCCGTAGGGGGCGCCTGACCAGCCCGTTCACCGCCCGCAGCCAAAAGGAATCACGTCCGACCCGCAGCCGCCCACACACGGAAGGGGCCGTGCCGGTACATCACCGCCCGTCGCTTACAGCTCCGCACAGCCAAGTCGAACCATCTGCAACCTCGAGCAGTACGCACGCCACGCGACGGGCGGATGTACCGGCACGGCCCCGACCCACCCACTGCTGGTAGGCGAACCCGCGAAGCGAGGCGAGGCGAAGCAAGGCGAAGCAAGGCGAAGCAAGGCGGCACTCAGCCCCCGGACGTATCCAGCTCCGCGTCCTCGCCGATCCCTGCGCAGTCGTACGGGTCCTTCAGCCACCCGTCCGGCAGGACGACCCGGTTGTTGCCGGAGGTACGACCGCGAGGCCCGTCCGCACCGAGGGGCCAGGCCTGGTCGAGGTCCAACTCGTCGAGCCCCTCGGAGAGTTCGGCCAGCGACGAGGTGATCGCGAGGCGCTTACGCATCTCGGAGCCGACCGCGAAGCCCTTCAGGTACCAGGCGACGTGCTTGCGGAAGTCGATGACACCGCGCGCCTCGTCACCGATCCACTCACCGAGCAGGGTGGCGTGCCGGACCATGACGGCAGCGACCTCGCGCAGCGTCGGGCGGGCGTAGGCGTCCGTACGGCCCTCGAAGGCGGCCACCAGGTCGCCGAACAGCCAGGGCCGGCCGAGGCAGCCGCGCCCCACGACAACCCCGTCGCACCCGGTCTCCCGCACCATCCGCACCGCGTCCTCCGCGGACCAGATGTCGCCGTTGCCGAGCACCGGGATCTCCGGCACATGCTCCTTGAGGCGCGCGATGGCGTCCCAGTCCGCCGTGCCGCCGTAGTGCTGCGCGGCGGTGCGCCCGTGCAGGGCGATCGCCGTCACGCCCTCCTCGACCGCGATCCGGCCGGCGTCGAGGAACGTGATGTGGTCGTCGTCGATGCCCTTGCGCATCTTCATCGTGACCGGCAGATCCCCGGCGCCGCTGACGGCCTCGCGGAGGATCGCCCGCAGCAGGTTCCGCTTGTACGGGAGGGCGGAGCCGCCGCCCTTGCGGGTCACCTTCGGAACCGGGCAGCCGAAGTTCAGGTCGATGTGGTCGGCCAGGCCCTCCTCCGCGATCATGCGGACGGCCTTGCCGACGGTCGCCGGGTCCACGCCGTACAGCTGGATCGAGCGCGGCTTCTCGCTCGCGTCGAAGTGGATCAGCTGCATCGTCTTCTCGTTGCGCTCGACCAGCGCCCGCGTGGTGATCATCTCGCTGACGAACAGACCCTTGCCGCCACTGAACTCGCGGCACAGCGTGCGGAACGGCGCGTTCGTGATCCCCGCCATGGGGGCGAGGACGACGGGCGGCTGGACCGTGTGGGGGCCGATCGACAGCGGGGACGCGGGAGCGAGGGTGGGCGTGGACATTCCCCCATTGTCGCGTACGGCGACGTGTGCTCGTACGGCCCCGGGGCGAACAGATCGCGCGACGCGGAACGGAAGATCATGTAGCGGTCATTAGTTAGACGCACTATTGAAAAGGGCGTACTCTGGTGGGATGCCAGAGCTCAGCCACCGTCACCGGATGCTGGTGCTCGCGATCTGCTGTATGAGCCTGCTGATCGTGAGCCTGGACAACACGGTTCTGAACGTCGCCCTGCCCTCGATGCAGAAGGAACTGCACGCGAGCGTGGCGGGCATGCAGTGGACGATCGACGCCTACACCCTGGTGCTGGCCTCGCTGCTGATGCTCGCGGGCTCGACCGCCGACCGCATCGGGCGGCGCAAGGTCTTCATGGCGGGCCTGATCATCTTCACGATCGGCTCGGTGCTGTGCTCCCTCGCCCCGAACCTCGACTCCCTCATCGCCTTCCGCATGGTGCAGGCGGTCGGCGGTTCGATGCTGAACCCGGTGGCGATGTCGATCATCACCAACACCTTCACGGACCCGCGCGAGCGCGCCCGCGCGATCGGTGTGTGGGGCGGCGTGGTCGGCATCTCGATGGCCGCCGGACCACTGGTCGGCGGCCTGCTCGTGGACTCGGTCGGCTGGCGGTCGATCTTCTGGATCAACCTCCCGGTGGGCCTGGCCGCGCTCCTGCTCACCCTGCGCTACGTTCCCGAGTCCCGCGCCCCCAAGGCCCGCCGCCCCGACCCGGTCGGCCAGCTCCTCGTCATCGCGCTGCTCGGCTCACTGACGTACGCGATCATCGAGGCGCCCAGCTCCGGCACCCTCAAGACCCTCGACCTCGGCGCGATCGCCGTCGCCGCGCTGCTCGGCCTTCTGTGGTACGAACCCCGGCGCGCCGAACCCCTGATCGACCTGCGCTTCTTCCGCTCGGCGCCGTTCAGCGGGGCCACCGTCATCGCCGTCAGCGCGTTCGCGGCGCTCAGCGGCTTCCTGTTCCTGTCGACGCTCTATCTGCAGAACGTCCGCGGCCTGAACGCACTGGACGCGGGGCTGTGGATGCTGCCCATGGCAGCCATGTGCTTCGTCTGCGCGCCCGTGTCGGGCCGACTGGTCGGCAGCCGCGGCCCGCGCTTCTCGCTCCTGGTCGCCGGGGTCGCGATGACCGCGAGCGGCATCCTCTTCGCCGCCTTCGAGGCCGAGACCTCGAACGCCACACTGGTCCTCGGTTACGTCCTCTTCGGCCTGGGCTTCGGCTTCGTGAACGCCCCCATCACCAACACCGCCGTCTCCGGCATGCCCCGCAGCCAGGCGGGCGTCGCCGCCGCCGTCGCCTCGACCAGCCGCCAGATCGGCGGCACCCTCGGCGTCGCCGTGGTCGGCGCCGTGCTGGCGTCCGGGGTGCGGGCATCGGCCTACCAGGACACGTTCGTGTCGGCCGCCCGCCCCGGCTGGTGGATCATCGCCGGGTGCGGTCTCGCGGTCCTGGTCCTGGGCGCGTTGACCAGCGGACGCTGGGCGCGCGGCACGGCCGAGCGGACGGCACGACAGCTGGAGGCCCCGGAGGTACCGGACGAGGTGGGCGTACGGGCCCCGGACGCATCCGCCGCCTAGCTTCGGGCCCCCCGCGGCACAGACGCCCCGGTGCCGCCTATGCGGCCCCGGCCCCGGCCTCGACGTCCGCCCCCAGCGCGATCTCGTACAGCTTCTCCAGGCGCTCGCGGGTCGCCTCGTCCGTGGGGGCGTACGTCACCATCCGGGCGCCCATGTCGGGGGCCAGCCACAGGTCTGTGTGGTCGAGGGTGAGCAGCCCGACGTACGGGTTGAGGAACTGCTTGGTCTTGCTGCGGGCGCCGCCGACCACCTCGTACCGCTCCCAGATCTCCCGGAATTCCGTCGACTCCGCCTTCAACCGCTTGACCAGCATCTTCCAGGCGGGTTCGCCGAGGTGTCCGGCCATCGAGGCGCGCAGCTTGGCGGCCATCACACGCATGGTCTCGTCGAGCAGCACGATCGACTTGCGCCACTCCGCGTTCGTGTAGACGAGGATCATGCAGTTGCGGTCCTCGGGCGGTAGGGCGTCGAGATCGCTCATCATCAGACGGGCGTACGTGCGGTTGTGGGCCAGGATGTCGTAGCGGCTGTTCTGGATGCAGGCCGGGAGCGGCTCCAGCTGGGTGAGTACGTGGCGCAGGGCCGGGGTGATGGTCGGGCACTGCGCGGCGGGCGAGGGGTCGATGGCGCCGGCCAGCTGGAAGAGGTGGGCGCGCTCGCTGGAGTCGAGCAGCAGGGTGCGGGCCAGGGCGTCGAGGACCTGCTCGGAGACCTGGATGTCACGGGCCTGCTCGAGCCAGGTGTACCAGGTGACGCCGACGGCGGAGAGCTGCGCGACCTCCTCGCGGCGCAGGCCCGGGGTGCGCCGGCGACGGCCGCGGGGCAGTCCGACCTGCTCGGGCGTGATGCGTTCGCGGCGGTTGCGCAGGAAGGTGGCTAGCTCGTGCCGCCGGATCTCACTGCCGCGGGGGGCTGCGGTGCCGTGCGGCTGCGGGGGTTCGGGGGTGTCCACCGGGGCGGCGGTGCCCAGCGTCGTCCCCGGCGCGGCGGCGGTGGCCTTCGGGGCAGGGCTGCCGGTCGTCGTCTCCTGCGCCATGGTCGTCATGCCTCCAGCCTGCCGTTCACCGGAACCTGTTTCCAGGTACTGCTTCTACCAGGATAAGAAGACTCTGGTACCAGCCTGAGGCCGGGAGAAGGCTGGACCACGTGACCGAAACCGGAACTATCACAACCCCAGTCCGCTCCGCCGCCGCACCACCCGTGCTCGGCGGTCTCGGACTCTTCACCGTGCTGCTCGGTGCGGCACTGCCTCTCATCGACTTCTTCATCGTCAACGTAGCCCTGCCGACCATCGGCCATGACCTGAACGCGAGCGAGGCCGTCCTCGAACTCGTCGTCGCCGGCTACGGAGTCGCGTACGCCGTCCTGCTCGTCCTCGGCGGACGCCTCGGCGACCTCTTCGGCCGCCGCCAGTTCTTCCTCGGCGGCATGGCGGCCTTCGGCCTGACCTCACTGGTGTGCGGGCTCGCGCCCACCGCCTGGACGCTGGTGGCGGCGCGCGTCGCGCAGGGCGCGGCGTCCGCGGCGATGCTGCCGCAGGTGCTCGCCACCATCCAGTCGGCGACCGCGGGCCCGCGCCGCGCCAAAGCCATGGGTCTGTACGGGGCGACGGCCGGCCTGTCCATGGTGGCCGGGCAGATCCTCGGCGGCATCCTGGTCGCGGCGGACATCGCGGGTACCGGCTGGCGCTCGGTGTTCCTCGTCAACGTGCCCGTCGTGATCCTCGGTCTGATCCTGGCCGCACGCGCCGTGCCCGAGACGCGCTCGCAGCACCCGGAGCCGATCGACGCGCCGGGCACGGTACTGCTCGCGATCTCCCTGCTCACCCTCCTCGTCCCGCTGACGGAGGGCAGGGCGGCGGGCTGGCCCCTGTGGACCTGGGTGTCACTCGCCCTGTTCCCCGTCGCGGCGGCGGCGTTCTACATCGTCGAACGCCGGGAGGACCGCGGCGGCCGTACGCCGCTGGTCCCCCCGAGCCTCTTCTCGCTGCTCTCGTTGCGCCGCGGCCTCGTGATGATCGTGCCGTTCTCGATCGGCTTCAGCGGGTTCATGTTCGTGATCGCGGTGGCGTTGCAGCGGGGTGCGGGCCTCGGTCCGGTGCCCGCGGGCCTGGCTCTCGCGCCCATGGCGGTCGTCTTCTTCGTCGTCTCCCTGTGCGGTCCCAGGCTGGTCGCCCGGTACGGCACCCGGATCGTCACCGCCGGCGGGCTGATCCAAGCGGTGGGTGTGTCCCTTCTCGTGGTGACCGCCTGGCGGTCCTGGCCGCACCTCGGCGTGTGGGAGCTGCTGCCGGGCGCGGCGGTCGCGGGCGCGGGGCAGGCCCTCCAACTCCCCGTCATCTTCCGGATCATTCTGTCCGAGGTCCCGCCCGCCCGGGCCGGCGTGGGCAGTGGCGTGATGATCACCACCCAGCAGTCGGCCCTCGCCCTCGGCGTCGCCACCCTCGGCACCCTCTTCCTCTCCCTCGCCTCGACCCACGGCATGCGTGATGCCCTCGTGACGACCCTCCTGGTCCAACTGGCGGGGGTGATCCTGACCGCGGCACTGAGCCTGCGCCTGCCACGGACGATCGGCTGACCTCGACCGTCGGAGGCGCCCCGCAGGGGGTGCGCCCGTGCGCGGCGGAGGCCTGGGCAGGTGGGGCGACCAGGGTCTCCCGGGTGTGAGACTGGTGGGCTCGCATGTCGAGGTGTCGCGTATTCAGGCTGGGATGCGGGGGCTCCATCACTCTGCGTCGACCACTCATGCGGGGTCCTGGGTCTGCGTTGAAAGCGACGGTGGCATGATCCGGGCCATGGATCAGCTTTCGTACTCGACTGCATGGCTGTCACGGTGGCGTGACGAGGTCACGGATGCGGTGAGCTCCCTGGTGTTGACGTTCGAGGAGACGAACGGCTACGAGCCGGGCACGAATGAAGTCCGGCTCGCCGGTAAAGAGGATTCTCGGGCTGTCCGTGACGGTGGCCGGGAGCTTCAGGGATTCGAGGATCTGCTGACGTTCTACGAGTCGATCGGGGAGGTCGTGCTGCCAGACGTGGGCAACGGCTTCTTCGTCCACTCGCCGTGCGACGTCCTGCACCGGCTCGCGGAGGAAGGGCCGGTCTCCCTCCCGGAAGCGGACGACCCTCACGGGATGGTGATCGCTTCGAATGGTGGGGGCATCCTCTATGTCGCAGACCGGGGTGGCGCGATCTACCGGTCTCGGACCGCGTCCTTGGACGGTGCGGAGTTCGACAAGGCCGCCGACCATCTGCCGCAGTTCCTTGATCGCGTCCGCCGCTGCGTCGTCCGTTTCGTGGAAACGGGCGAGACCGGAGATCTGTAGCGATCACCGGCTGTGGTCGCCGGGGGGCGTATCGGCTCCAGGTCCCGCCGGCTTCGGTGACCAGACGGGTGGCTG
Organism: Streptomyces albiflavescens; assembly: GCF_014645835.1. Classification (GTDB taxonomy): domain Bacteria; phylum Actinomycetota; class Actinomycetes; order Streptomycetales; family Streptomycetaceae; genus Streptomyces; species Streptomyces albiflavescens. Next base: position 751,522 of record NZ_BMMM01000002.1, on the reverse strand, counting down.
TCTTGTCGTGGTAGCCGAGTGCCTTCGCGATGACGGGGGCCGGGGCCTGGAGGACGAGTTGGCGGATCGCGGAGGTCCTGCCGCGCTGTGGTGGGACACCGATCTCGCGTAGGTCGGGTCCAGCCAAGGTACGTGCAAAACGGGCCATGAGATGATCTTGAAGGTCGATTCACTGTCAGCCGGTTCGGAGGGCGGCGAAGGCGGCCTGAGCTGCTTCGGCGGCTTCCGGGTACGCCTGGCGCCTCTCGTGTTCGGCGAGCGCCCGGTAGATGCTGGCCAGGCCGGGGTTCTGGCCCTTGCGCTTGCCGGTAGGGATGATCAGGTCGATCTGCTCGACGGACTCGCCCGCCGCCCGGCGCTGTCACACCTCGGAGGCGTACACCTTCGGCGTCCGGCACTTGCCGCCCATCCGCCGCCGGTGTGAAGCGGCGACGTTCCCGACATGCTGCCGTCCGGCGCCGACATACCTGTCGCCACACGTGTCGCAGCGCCAGTGGTAGACCTCCGAGCGGGGCAGGGCGTCGGGCTCGCGGTTGGACGTGATCGCCTTGAACAGCAGCTTCAACAGGTTCATCGTCGTCGTTCTCCTCGTCTGGGTGGCCCCGACCCTTGCCGGGGCCATCACACGTTCCGTAGGGGTCCAGCCAAGGTGAGGCCAAAAGCCGCCACGGGATGATCTTGAAGTCCTGGTAGGGGTTGAGTCAGGCGATGACGAAGGGGATGAACGCCACCTCGGCACGGGGAGCACTGCCCGGATCTCCGCTGCCCCGGACAACGAAACCCCATTGCCGGTCCTCGTCAGCTCTGCTGGAGTCGAAGGACTCGCACTGCGGGTGGGAACGGATCGCGGAGATAGTGTCGGCGATCCGGGCATCCGGGTCCTTCTCCCGGTAGAACATCAGCAGAGACGTCCGGCGGCCGCCGTTGTCCGTGTACCTGAGCAGCTGGTCCAGCGCGTCGGTGACCGACTTCGGCCCGGTGTAGAACTTGCACTCGGAGATCGACACGTTGCGGTCTCCGACTCGGATCAGGATGTCCGTCTTGCCCTTGCCGTTCAGGGTCTCGCCCGTGGACTGCCCTTCAAAGTAGGCGTTGAGGGCGACGAGCAGCACGTCTCGCAGCCGCTCCTCAGGCATGTCGGAGGTCAGGAGGCCCAACCGCTCCATCGCGTTACGGGCACCCCGCAGAAGCCTGAGGGATTCCGCGTACGCCCTGGCGTCGTGCCGCGCCACCTCGGGCCGCCACTCGCCGACCGGCAGGATCTGGAGGGTCGGGCTGACCTGGTAGCCGTCCCGGGCCAGCGCGGCTGTGACCTTCGCCAGCGTCCCGTCCCAGCCGTAGGAACCGGTGCACTCATCCAGCATGCCCTCGAACGCGCGCAGGGCCCGCTGTACCTGTCCCTCGTCGGTCCAGTCAACGCCTTCGGCGAAGGAGCTGAAGACCTGCTTGCGAGCTCCACCCGAGCGAGTCTGCGCGGCCTCCACGGGAGAGAAGCCCTCACCTGTCCAGCATGCTCGCAGGGGACTCAGCTCGATGATGGAGCTGAGCTCCCAGAAGAGCTGGCGCGTCCGGGCGCTGACTATCTCGACAGCTGTATCCATCGGGCCAGGTTAAGAGCCTGAACCGTGTCGGTGACGACGTTTCAGGTCCATCGCTCTCTGTACGTGGAGGCTCCCATCGGAGGAGAGCGCCGACACGCCCGACGACACTCAGCTCTCCAACTTCTCCACCACTACTTTCCGTGGTGGAGAAGGGAGTCAGCCGGTTCAAGGCGGTGCTGGGCTAGTTCAGATAAGACCAGATCGGCGCCCTCGGCCTGGTCCTCAACGCCGTCGTCCTCTTCAACACCAGGTACATGGACGCCGCGGTGAACCAACTGCGCGCGGACGGCTTCGACGTCCGCGACGAGGACGTGGCCCGCCTCTCGCCGTTTGTACGGCAGCACATCAACATGCTGGGCCGGTACTCCGGATGAAGCCAACAGAACCGGCCGGAGCGGCGGTGCTGAAGGTGATGTCACGGTCGGGGGCGAAGAGCGGGGCGGGGTTGATCACCTTGTAGGTGCGGGTCGGGTTCTGAGTCATCGTTGAGCCTCTCGCGCGGGGCGGGGCGGTCCTCTTCACGGACTGCTCCCTCACCCACTCCGAGGCGCTCAGAACCGGCCGGACAGCAACGCGTCGCACAGAAGACGCTCACATTCACTCGAACGGGTGAATTTTGGTGCTGCCATTCAGGAGCCCCTGCGCCAGCTAGCCGAGACCCCCACAGCACTGTTTCCGCAGGTCAGAGGCCTGCGAGAGGTGCGAGTGTAGAGAAAATCGACGGTCCTGCTATTCAGGTCGCCCACGAAGCGCAAACCCGCAGATCAACCCCAGGGGCGCACGCGCACGCGAACGCGCCAACGAAGCTCATGGCTCCGCAAGTCGTCGCGGCGCCACCGGCTACGTGAACGGCCTGACCTGCTGCTCAACTGTTCTCGGCAGTCGCAAGACCGCCGATACGGAGAGGGGTCGCCCCCTAGGAAGGGCGACCCCATGCGCTCCGTGAATCGCACTTCGCAGGCAACGACATCACTGGAGGCACCACCATCGTGACATCACGAGACAAGATCATCGAATCCGGCAAGCGCGACCCGTCCATCGCCGTCCGGTTCCGGCTCCGGCTCCCGTCGAAGACGACAGCAGCGGTCGTCTCCTCCCTGGGGACCCAGGCGGCGCAGGCGGCCGGTTACATCCCCGTCGGCCCGGGGGCCGCGCTCACCCTCGCGCTCACCGCGTTCGGGTTCCTCGCCTCGGACGTCGTCGACTTCCGCGACTGACGTGCGGACGGGGAGCGTCCCAGTGCCGGGCGCTCCCCGTCGGCCGGGTGGAGCGCTCCCCGTCGGCCGGGTGGATCAGGCGGCCGTGTCGACGTCGTCCGGCGTTGGGGCGCAGGCGTACAGCCGTTGGCGGAGTCGTGCGTGACGTCCCGCGAAACGCGAACAGGCCCCCCGCAGCGTGCGGGGGCCTGCCGGTCGCGCTCGCCGGTTGTGGGCCGCGCGGGCTCAGCGCGCCGATTTGGGGTGCCGGTAAGAACCGTGTCACCGATCCTGCTGGCTTATTCGGGGTCACACGGCGAGGGAGAGGTCGAGCCGGGCGAGATGGCTGACGCGGGTGCGGTCCAAAGGATGCCCGCTCCACCAGGCGTCAAGGCGTATGAGGTTGAGCGCGACAGCGGCGAAGACGTGCTCGATGTGGGTCTTTGGCAGACCGCGGTAGCGGGCGCGTCTCATGCCGGTGACCACGACGGCCTGGTGGATGGTTCCCTCGACACCAGCGCGGGCCGCGTACTTGGCGCGCCACTGCTCGTCGGTCTGCTGGGCGCGCGCGTGGTCGAGAGCCTCTTGCCGGTCTCGGGGCTTCAGCGAGAGGGTGCGGCCTCCGGTTTTGGAGCGAGTGCACTGGTCACGTACCAGGCAGGGGCGGCAGATCTCCTTGTCGAACTTCACCACGATGGCCTTGGTGCCGCGCTGGCTGGCGGGGCTCCACCAGGTGCTGGTGTTGCCGCGTGGGCAGGTGGCCTGCCGCTTGTCCCAGTCAATGGTGAAGGCGGTGCGGTCGAATCCGGCGCCGGCGCGTGCTTGGGGCGAGCTGTTCAGCAGGACCGGGGTGATCAGGGCGACGCCGAAGCGCTTCTTCACGCCCACGATCAGCTCGGCGGAGGGGTAGCCGGAATCGAGGTAGTGCTCGGCGGGCAGCAGGTCACGGGCGGCGAGCATGTGGTGGATCGGCTCGGTCATCTCCGCGTCGGTCACCGTGGCGTCGGTGGTTGCGATGTTGGTGATGATGCGCGGCGGTGGACCGTCGGGGCCGTGGACCGCCCGGTAGTCGACGGCCGCGGCCTGGTGGTCGGTTTCCTCGCAGGTCTCGCTGATGTGGACCTTGTAGCCGGTCCACCAGGAACCCTGTTTGAGACCGTAGCGCGCGTCCGTGTCGTAAGGGGAGGCCAGCCGGAGTCTGCCTGGCGGGAGGTCTCCGCTCTCCCGCCGCGCCACCTCCGGCCCGGCCTCGGTCACGGTGCGGTGATAGTTCTGTAGCCACACCGAGCGCAGGACCCGCAGCGCCGGGAGCTCCCGCAGCCAAACCGGCGTGTGAGGGGCGTGCACGGCCTCCAGCAGCGTGAACCCGTCTTGGCCGTAGACCAGGGCCATCTCCTGGCGTTTGGCCTTGGAAGCGGGTGGGTGCCAGGAGTTGGTCCGTGGACCGTAGCGTTCGGCCCACTCCCGCACGGGCACCGCCTTGGCCAGCCAGTCCGGTGCCGCGCAGGCCAGCGTCTCCAGCGAGGCCCGCAGCGTCTCCCCGGCCAGCTCCAGTCGGTTCAGGTCCCGTACCGCCGCCAGCACGCGGGTGGAGTCGGTGCGCTGCTTGCCGCCCGCCTTCACCAGGCCCCGGTCCCTGAGCGCGGTCAGCAGCAGGTCGAGCGCCTTCTCCTCCAACCCGTGCTCGACCAATCGCGCACGGAACTCCGACAGCACCGAGGCGTCGAACCCCGGATCGTCCAGATCCAGACCGAGCGCGTATTTGAAGTCCATGTCGTACCGCACCCGATGCGCTGCCGCCCGGTCGGTGAGGTTCTCGGCGAACTGTAGGACCGTCACCAGCGCCAGTCGGCCCGGTGACCAGCCAGGCCGCCCTCGCGCCCCGAACGTCTCGGCGAACTCGGCATCCGCAAACAGCTCACCCAGCTCGTCACGGACCCGCATCGCCAGGGGATACGGCCCCTGCGCCGCTACCGACCGGGCTACCTGCGCGGTCAGCTCCGGCACTTGCGGCCACGGCCTCGGCTGCATCGACATCCCACACCCCACCCGCGACCGGGAACGCCAAGACGGCCGCTGCTCTACGGGACAACGAGCCGTCAGTCCTACCGGGGGTTTCGTAAGCGAGAGCGAGCAACGTTTGTCCACGGTTTCGGGCAGCACTTAGCGATCGGGCAGTTCGAAAATGTCGATGAGAACTGACAACGCTGGCGCTCGGCTGTGACTGGAAGGACAGCGTCGAGTGCTTGCGCGAGCCGTGCGAGGATCGCGACGTGAACGATCTGCACTTCCGCCTCGCCGAAGACACCGACCTCGCCACTCTCGTTCGTCTGCGTGACGACGCTGCCCGCTGGATGCTCGCCCAGGGCATCACCGGCCAGTGGCACCCCGGCCAACTGGACGAGGACCACTTCCGCAAGACCATGGTGAGTGGTGAGGTCTGGCTCGCCGAGGCCGATGGTCGCGTGGCCGGGGCATGGGAGCTGTGGTGGGAAGACGAGGACGCCTGGGGACCGCAACCGCCGGTGGCCGGCTATGTGCATCGGCTGATGGTGGACCGCAGCAGCGCTCAGCCGGGGACGGGGCAGTTTCTGCTGCGTGCTGCGGAGCGCCGCGTTGCCGCGGCGGGGCGGGCGTTCGTGCGTCTGGACTGCCTGGCCGGCAACACACGCCTGAACGCCTACTACCTGAACGCCGGCTACCGGGTCGTCGGCCACAAGGCAGGCAAGCCGCAGCCGGGCGGTGCACCCAAGTCGTTCACCCTTCTGGAGAAGACCTCCGGGTCGGCCGCGGGTACTGAGCGACAAGTGGTGTCAGGTTCCGCTGACAAAACCACACCGGGCACGGAATAAGCCAGCAGGATCGGTGACGCGGTTCTTACCGGCACCCCGATTTCGGAGTGTCGTATTCCACAGGGCGATGTCCTCGGCGGTGCGGCCGGAGACGGCGGCGCGCTTAGAGCGCATCACCACCCACCACAGGATCAGCGCGGCGAGTGATGCCCGGCGTACGCGCACGCCCGGTAGGGGTCGTGCAAGCCCTTCAGCTCCCCGGTGAGGAACTCCAGGCCGACGTCGCTCGCCTTCAGCTCTTCGGCGAGCCGTACCGATTTTCCCCGGGGCCGCTTCAGGACACCTTGCCCAGGGTGGCGGCGGGTCCAATGGCGCCGTGCCGCGTGCGCGAGGCATGAAGGCGTGCCTGGCCCACGATTCCCTGAGATGTTCCCCGCCCCCGACAATGCCCCCGTGGACTCAACGACGTTGCTCGGCCTCGCCGGCATCAGCGGCACGCTTCTTGGCGCGGTCGTCGGAGCGGCTGGCACGCTGGGCTCGGCCAGGATCACCAGCCGGGCACAGACGAACACGGAGGAACAGAAGGCCCGTCGGCAGGCGTACAGCGCATGCGCTACGGCTCTCCTCGCCCGGCGGGACGCCGCAGACGCACTCTTGGACATGTTCAAGGGCGACGACTTCGACCAGGCCGCCGTGCAGGCACGGCTCCAGGAGGTCGACGAGCAGCGTGATGCGGTCGCGCGGGCCGTCGGCGCCGTAGCGATCGAGGGCCCGTACGACATCGCCAACAGTGCCGAGTTCGCCGCGAAGGCCATCGAGCTTCTGTCCGGACGGATCCGCGACTGGACTGCGGAAGTCGCTGGTGGCCGCGACCGCGACGAACTACTCCAGAGCCAGCTGCAGTTCGCCCTCCGGGACCAGGGCGACATGGAGCGGATGCTCGACAACTTCACCGCCGGGTGCCGCAAGATACTCCGCCCCACCGAGCGGGACCGGCCGACACGTAGAGGCCTCCTGCGACGCCGATGAGCGCTCGCCTACACCTCGAATGCTAGCTGTCCGGAGGCTTCGAGGGCGGTGCGACAGTCTTCTCGAAGTACAACACCCCACCCCGAGCTGCGGATGTGGCACTCACGCTTCGTCGCTTGATCATGCGGCTGGAAGGGACCCGTCGGGCAACAACCAGCCCTCATCTGCGCAGGAGGCGTCCGTCCCGTCGTTGCGGCACCGCACGGCATCTCCGCAGGTGCCTCACGGTATGGCCGTGGTCACACAGGCGTGGCGGATCAGTCTGGCAGCGCGGCACATGCCAATACGTCTGCGACACGCGCGTGGTGGGTCAATTTTCGCGTCGATCCCCACATCTAGTGGTTGGATTGCAACAGCAGCCCAAGTGTTGTGGTCCCCCAGGTCTTCAGGCCTCCGGTGGGCTCGTATGCTTGGGGCTGCTTCCTCACACGGAGCTCCTCACGTGCTTCGCCCTCCCGGGCGAAGGCCCTGTCTCAAGGGCCACTTGGGGCTGAGTGAGAGGAGGCATCGATGGATCAGCACGAGCACTGCGCTTGCGACAAGCGCGTCCTGACCTGGCGTCAGGCACTTGTCGACTGGGCGCCCGTGATCGTCGCAGCCATCGATGTACTGCGGTCCTTCTGGTCTTGACCAGAAGCCGGAAAGCCCGCCGGCAAACGTCCGTGCTCAGCAGTGAGCCCGGCCGCTAGTTGGACGGCCGGGCTCGGTGACTGCGGTACTCGAAGCGGAGGGTCTGATGTCGGTGGCCGCCGGCATCGGGCCCTTCGCGACGTTCCGGGACGGGACCAGTCCCAGTGAGTCCTGGTGGGTCCCGGTGAGTCCTCTGCATCGTACGGCACCCGACCTCTGACTGACACGAGAGGTGTCAACCGGCCTGTCGGCGGCCCCCTGACCCCCGCTTCCGCGGCACCGCCCGGCGCGGGAAGGGAGTGGAGGGTTCCAGATGCCGCCTCGCTCGGCCCATCACGTCTAACCAATGCCCTTCATATCCGAGGCGACAAACCGGTGCCGGTGTGGCGGCGGCGCAATGGGCCTACCTCGCGGTCCATCATGCCGTCCGCCAGTTCGCCCACGCAGCAGCGGCCGCCGGCCCGACCGTGGACACCGACCGGCTCTCCTACCTGCGCTGCGTTCGGATCATCCGCCGGAGCGTCCTGTCACAGGCCGGTGCCACCAGGACCAAGCTCACCCGAGAATGGTCCGAGGCAGCCCAGGAAGCCCGCAGCCGACTACTGCCGCCACGGGCCAAGAGGGACTGCCCTCGCGCGATCAAGAAGCCGCTCTGATGGCCGATCCTGCGGACCCGAGCCGGGCGCGTCAAGGTCAGCCCCGGCCGCTGGAACCACAACCAGACGACCAAGCAACGCAAGTACAGAGGTGCGGGAAGACCCTTCGCCGAATCAGCGCAAACCTCGCCACCTCCCTGAGCCGGGCGGGCACATGCCGCTACCACTCCGGCGGCGTCAGCGAACTCAAATCCCGGGAACACCGTCCAGGGTCCCGCATGATCATTGCGTGAGACGTGTACCGAAGCAGGTCGGGCTGCTCTATGTCGTCCTGGTTGGGGCGTTCCTGGCGTGGTACATCGCAGGCGGGCACAAGGTCGACGTTCTGGTTACCGTGGTCTCCGCGTTCACTGCCCTGCTGGCGTTGCCCGCCGCAGTAGTCGCCGTGCTCCGCTCCGGCAAGACCGGGTCGGCGCCCGCCCGTCTGGGGGACATGGCCGACCAGCTCGCCCAGGCGGTACGCCAGCAGTGGGAGGCCGAGGCCGGGCTACGCTGCCTCAACGACCCTTTCCCGCTGCCGGTCGCATGGGAGGCGGCCGACGCGGACCTCGTCGAGTCGTGGACGCACCTGAAGGAGCTGGCCGAGGACTGGCCTGGCCAGTCTCCCGGAGCCGACTCCGCGTGGGCTCTCAGCCCGGCAGGGTTGGCCGGCAAGGGGGGCGACATCATCCAGGTCTTCGAGCGCGTACCCACACGCCGCCTGGTGGTCCTCGGCGAACCCGGTGCCGGCAAGACCATGCTGCTCATCCGCCTCCTGCTGGCCCTGCTCGAACACCGCCCGCCCGGCGGCCCCGTCCCGGTCCTCTTCCCCCTAGCCTCCTGGGACCCAGCCCGGCAGGACCTGTACGCATGGATGGCCGACGAACTCGCCCAGGACCACCCCGCTCTACGCGCCCTCATCCCCCCAACCCCCCACAGGCCAGTACTGGCTCCCAGGCACGCGCCTTGCTCGAGCAGCGGCTGGTCCTGCCGATCCTCGACGGCCTGGACGAGCTCCCCGAAAGCCTGCGGGCCCAGGCCCTGCACGCTATCAACCAGGCACTGCCGGCCCGACAGCCGCTGGTGCTCTCCACCCGCACCGCCGAGTACCGCAGCGCCCTGACCCCACCTGCCGGGGTCACCGTGCTCTTGAACGGAGCCGCGGGAATCTGCCTCCTCCCTCTTGACCCTGCGAGAGCGCGCGCTTACTTGGAGCGCGACGCCGGAGGCCCCGGAACCGAGGCGGCAGCCCGCTGGCACCGGGTCACCGCTTCACTGGGCACTAGCAGTCCCGTCTCCCAGGCGCTCAGCACCCCGCTCGGTCTGTTCCTGGCCCGCACGATCTACAACCCGCGCCCCGACGAGCACCTCATCGAACTCGCCCACCCCGACGAACTCCTCGACCAGGCCCGCTTCCCCGCCCGCGAGGACATCAACACCCATCTGTTCGCGGCCTTCATCCCTGCCGCCTACCGCCCCCACCCTCACCTCCCCACTCACTGGACCGCCCAAAAAGCCCAGCGCACCCTCTCCTTTCTGGCCTGTCACCTCCAACGCACCCTCGGCGGTTCCCCCAACCTTGCCTGGTGGCAACTCTCCAAAGCTCTGCCCAAGGAGGTAACAGTGCTCACGATCGGGCTGACAGCCTGGCTCGTGAGCGGGATTCCCTTCGGCCTCTTCATCGGGCTCACCTCCCCCGACCAGCTCCAGCTCGCAGCCGGGCTTGCCGAGGGGCTCGTGCTAGCGATCCCAGTCCCAGTGGCGGCGCTATTGTGTGCCTGGTCTGCAAGAGACCGAAATCCAAGTTCGGGGATCCGCTGGAGCTGGAAAGGGAAATCCTGGCTCACGTGCGGACTTACCGTCGGGCTCGCCTTGGGGCTCACCATCGGACTCCCCATCGCGCTCTGGCTCGGGTTGTCCCAGGCCGGGCTCGTGCTGGGGCTCGTAGTCGGACTCTCTTTCGGGCTCATCGGCGGGCTCAGGTCGCAACACCCTGACCTGAGCAAGGCAGTGGGACCCGGCGTAATCCTGGCCCGCGACCGTCGCACCTTCTCGGCCATTACGCTCGCAGGCGGCCTCATGGGCGCGCTCGTCTTCACGCTTGCGGGTGCCCTCATGCTCTCGTACGGGATGACGGAAGTGTTCCCATTCATCTCGGTGCTCGGAATCGCGGTGGGGCTCCTGGTCGGGTTCTTGCTCGGACTCGCTCGGTCGGTGTGGATGGAGTTCCTAGTGGCGCGGACCGCACTGGCGGCAGCGGGGCGTGTGCCCTGGCGCTTCATGCGTTTCCTGGCCGACGCCCACGAACGACGCGGAGTACTACGACAAGCGGGAGCGGTCTACCAGTTCCGACATCTCGACCTCCAACGCCACCTCGCACAACGCCACCTCGCACAACGCCAACCATGACCGGCCGCGTTGTCTTGGCAGGGGGCGAGTCGTGGTGGCCAGCTAAGACAACTGCATTGGCCTTCGCCGGCCCCCGGACCCCCGCTTCCGCGGCACCGACCGGCGCGAGCCGGAAGCGGAGGGCACAGCCGAGTGCGCGCCGGACGGCACCGCGGCCGTAGGCCGTGGGCTGAGCACGACCGGGGCTGTCAGGTGGTGGACTCACCGGCGGCAATGACTTCGCCTTGCGCGGTCCACCGGCGCAGGGTGCGCCGTAGAGCCCGATCCACGTGCTGTAGGTCCGCCGGGCGGCGCGGTCGTCGTTTTCCCATTCCCCGGTGACCGCAGGGCCGTTCTCTTCGAACTGCAGGATGGCCAGGAACCTGGTCACCCCGTGGCCACCGCGGTGGAGGGCCGCGCAGCGGCGATACCGGGGTAGAACTCGGTGTCCCCGAACGGAGGCGCCAGGCAGCTAGGCATCGCTATCCGCGTCCGTCGCGCGGTCGCCGATGTGCTTGAGCTGCATGCGGGCGCTGACCCGTTCACGGGGGAACCTCGGTCCAGTAGGGGTGCGTGATGATCACGGCCGAGAGCGTCCACCTCGTCCCCGTCGGCGGGAGCGTCCGGGCAGTCCCAGATGTGCACGACGACCGAGCCGGAGCCACCCCTCTGCGGGCGCACTCGCTGCACCTTCCCCCCACCGGTCGGACGCCGCCGCGGGGGTAGCCCGATCCGTCGGGTCTCCGTCGGCTGACGTCCTGCCGGGCCGTGCGGCCGTACGATGAAGCAAGCCGTCCCGGTGGCGTTCCCCCGTGCCACCGGGACGGCTTTTCGCACGTCAGGGCGGAGGGTTCGCACCGGTCACGCGGGCGGCGTGGTCAACGTGGTCTGTTGCCAGGGCAGTTGGGATCTTTAGGCTCTGCTCATGTCGAAGCAGAAGCGGGGCAGGAAGCACCGGACGCCGCAGAAGCGGGCCCCACGTGACCTCTCGGTACCGCGTCCGCGTGCGGCGGCTGCGGTGCTGCCGGGTGGCGGGTTGCCGCTGCGGGGGAGCATGGACCATACGGCGCGGATGCTGGAGCACGCGAAGCCGGACCAGCTGGTGGAACTGGTGCTGCCGTACCTGTGGGTGGCCCTCGCGGACGGCCGTGTTCCAGCGAACGTGTGCGTGGACGCGTGCATGACGCTGCGCAACGCCTACGGCCAGCTGGGGGTGCGGGCCGAACTGCTGCCGGTCGACCTGGCGATCCGGAACAAGGACGGGGACGGGGTCCGCTACGGCTCGCTCACGCCGAGCTGGACCGGGACCTCGTGGAACGGGCACTGCGTGCTGGTGCTGCCCAACTCCCAGCGGTTCGTGGACGCCACCGTGGAACAGTTCGACGAGGTCCGTGAGATCGGAATGGGCCCGATGGTCGGCAAAGTGGCGCTGTCGCTCGCCGGGGACGGTTCGCTGATGGAGCCGGGCGCGCAGGTGGTGCTCCAGCGCGGGGACCTGGTGCTGACCTACACGGTCGCCGGGCCGCAGGCACTGGCCTCCATCGTGGAGCACCCCGAGGCGGTGGCCCACGCGGACGGTCACCGCCGCACCGGGGTGAACGTCGCTTCCTTCACCCTGGTCGCCCTGCGCGGCGAGGGTGTGCGCGGCCGGGCGATGCAGGCCCCCTACCCCAGGCTGCGGGCCCTGCTGCGGGCGGTCGGGGATGCCCCGTACGAGGCGGATGAGGCCGGGGACGTGCGGTTCTGCCTGCTCGATCAGGACGGCCGGGAGCGGTGGCTGAGGCTGGACGAGATCCCGCTGCCGGCGACCACCCCGGCCGCTTGGCCGCGCCCGTAGGCGCAGCCGTTCACGGCGGACCGAAGGATCTTGAACAGCAGGGGACGGGGGGTTGAGGCTGGTGAGCTCGCATGTTGAGATGTCGCGTATTCCGGACGGATGCGGGCCGCCGTCACTCTGCGCCAACCTCGGATGCGAGCTCGACCTCGTGGCCCGAATCGATGAGCTGGCCGGACGCGTCCAGCAACTCGCCACCGAACGGGACGACCTCAAGCGCGAGCGGGACGGCCTGGCGGCCCGGCTAGAGGAGACCGAAGAGGACTTGGCCGCCGCCCGCACCAGCCTGCGGGAGATGATCCGCCGAGACAACACCTGAAGCAGGGGGTTGAGACTTGTTCAGGGTAGTGCCGCATTAAATGCCCGATTTACTGCGGCAGAGCCGGAAGGGGCACGCGTGGGAATCGAACGGGCACCCGTGGCGGGAGTCGGTGTCAGATTCGGCGTGCAGGGCTTGTGGGCAGGGCGTGGACGATAGCGTGGTGGCAATGTGGGAGACGATTCTCGCGACCGTCAGCGGCCTCGGCGGAGCCGGCCTTGGAGCGGCCGGTGCCCTCCTGGTGCAGCGTGCGAAGCGGCGCGACGACGCCGTGGCTGCAGAAGCGGAAGCCGGGCGCGCAAAGGCAGCAGCCACGGAGGCGTATAACGAAGTCACTCTGGAGATCATTGCCACGGCGCGCGTTGCCGCACGAGTCTGGCTTATGACCTCCGAACGCGTGATATCTGATCTACAACAGGGACGGCCGGTCGACAGCGAGCGCTACGACGAACAGTTACAGGCAGAGCTGAAGGAGTTCACCGCAACGCTCTACCGTTGCATGGTCCGGCGTGCCCACAGGGACGGCATGCGTCTGCAGACCCCGCTCCTGAGGCCAGGCGTCCGCAATCGCCCCTTCGTGGACGAGCTTTCGGAAACTTCCCAGCGTATCCGCGACGCCCTCCACCACGACGCAGACACCCAGATCCAGACTGCGCTGGCAGACATTCAGACCCACGTACGCACCACCTACGACCGGATCAACACCTTCCTCATCCAGAGCACCGAAGCCATCACCAACGAGCCGCTCCCAGCCGTTTCACGCCTGAGGCGGCCAACCTCCGCCCAACTTGCCCTGGCGGAGGAGGGTCGGCGGCGATTCTTACGGGCTCGTGCCGCCTTCACGATGCTGAACGCTGCCGAACGGGAACTGCTGCGCGTCATCGCGCAGGAACCGGAGCCGGTAGCCGCCGACGGCCCCTTCCCCCTCATCGACCCTGCGGCCTTCACGAGTGACGCCGTCGAGGAAGCCCCAGCCCGCACCGCCCTGACAGAGCGCCAGACCGCCCTCGACCGAGCCGTACTCAAGCTCACGGAGGCCGGGCTAATCCAGGTTGCTCATCCCGCCAATGCGGAGCGTCGAGAGCTCGTGGAAGTCACAGTCCTCGGCCGCGCCGCGGCCGATTACGGGCTATCCATCCGCTGACAACCTCAAGCCAGACGGCGGCTGCCGAGCCAGGTACCACCATGCGCGCCGACGCGATACGCCTCAATGCGGCACGTTGACCTCGAAGGTCGTGAAGGATTTGACGACGGCTTCGGGGAACATCGGTACAGCGGTTAGCGCCGAGATTGATCATGGTCTTCTAGCACGCCGGTCGGGGGCTCGGTCGTAGCCGTGCACGGAGATTAAGGCGCGAGCCCACGCCAACCCCAGCCTGAACCTCGATGGTGGACTTTCGGCCCGGCGCAAAGCCGTTCGGTTAGACGTGACCCGCTGCCAGTGAGAGCCTGGAATTAGGAACCTCGGGGTCGCAAATCCCGGTCCCCGCTGACCGTGATGAGAGGGAAGGTTTCCATCATGCGGAAGACGAGCGGAAGGGATACGAGCGGCGGAGGAAGCACGCCTGGTGAGAAAACGATACACGCAGGTTCGGTGATGGTGGCGACCGGGATAGTCACGGCAGGGGCGGGGCTAGCAGCAAGCGCAATGGGCGGCGGTCCCCCCGGAATCGGCGGCGGAGGAATCGGCAGCGTAGGAATCGGCTTGGGAACCGGCACTATGATTGGTGGAGTGGTGCTTCTCGGTGTTGGTATAGTGCAGCGCCTGGCTGAAGGCGGGTGCTTTGCTGCTGGCACACCTATAGTCACGCCCGACGGATTGATTCCGATTGAGGAAATCCAACCCGGCGACATGGTGACGTCTGCTGGCCGGACCGGCGGCCCCATCGGCAGGGCCGTGGAGCGCACTTTTCACTCCAGGCAGGACAGCTGGGTCGACCTTGAGTTCCCTGACGAAACGGTCACCTGCACACCCAATCACCGATTCTATCTTGAGGATTGGACTCCCGCGCATGAACTACGCCCGGGTGATTTCCTCGTAAACAGTGAGGGTAAGCGGACCGAACTCCTCGGGGTAAGCCAGCGGTTTATGAAAACCACCGCGCACAACCTGCGCGTGCAGCGGAGTCACACCTATTTCGTGGGGCGCACAGGCCTATGGGTGCACAACCTAAAGATGAACGAACCCCAACCTGACCAGCCCGACGAACATCCCGACCGGTGATTTGTGCCCTGTCGGCGGCTACGTCATCGGCCTCGGTACTGGTGGGTTCGCCTATTCAGCTGTCGCCAGTTCCTCGCGGAACCCCCCTGCTGGTGACCGTGTGTGGTCACCGGAGGCGTATCGGCTCCAGGTGCGGTGCCCCTGGGAGGCGTCTCGCAGTAACACCCTCCGGGGAAGCGGGTGTTGAAGATTCCGTGGAGGCTCCTGCTGGCGCCTCGGATGTCTGCGAGGATCCGCCCTGCCGAGCGACTGTGAGTAACGGAGATGACAGTGAGTCAGGGGCAAGGGGCCACCACAACTACCAGTCAGCCTGGAACGAGCGATCCCACGCCGCACCAGCCGCCTGCCGTTCCAGGGCCGACACCCAGCGGCGAAACCACAGCCCAGCTTCCAGTAGTCCCTGAGACGGGTCAGCCCGGAGGAAGCCCACCTCAGCCGTCCACCGGAGCGCCTGCCCCGTCAGCTCCCAAGAAGCGCGACTGGATGCTGATCGCAACGATGATCGCGTCGTTTGTGGCGGCCGTTGGCTTGATTGCCACAGCTTGGACGAGCTACTACCAGGTGCAGACCTCCAAAGATCAACTTGCCCAGTCGGCGGAAGAATCGGAGAAGGAGCTCCAGTCTCAGGCCGCTCTCGTCTCCAGTTGGACGCAGATCGGCAAGGATGGTCAAACCAAGGGCTACTTCGCGAACCGGTCGCTCGACCCCATCTCCCAGGTCACCATCGGTGTTGCTGCGGGAGGAGATGGCGAGACACAGGAAGGCCTGTACCGCGGGGAAAAGGACTTGCTCGACCTCAGCGACGTACCGCCGTGCAGCCTCGTCACCATCCCGAATAGCGTGATCAGACGAGAGCAGTACTTCGCCATCGCCGGATTCTCGTTCGTGGACGTACGCGGCCAAAGATGGGGGCGCGACCGGTACAAGCCGCTGAAGGCCATGAACCTCGCCCCTGCCATCACTACGCGATCGGCCACAGAGCATCGCGTTATGGACACCTGGCAGCTCCTCTTCGGGAGCAGTGGCACCCCAGGGATGGCATCGGCACGACCCGGTTCAGTCTTCAGCGAGATCCCCGCACCCAAGCCGCTGAAAGACTGCGGCTCCGACAGTAGATAGCCCCCATCTTCGGCCTCGGCATACTGGTGAGCTCGCGTATTCAGCTCTCACCAGTTCGCTGAGGGGTCCAGCCTGGTGGTGACCGCCAGTGGTCACCGGAGGCGTATCGGCTCCAGGTGCCTCCGGCCTCGGAGGCCAACTTGGCCGTGGTGACCCGGTGGTAGCTCAGAGCCTCTGCGACGACCGGGGCGGGCATCTCCAGCACGTGCTGCCGGATCGCGGCGGTGCGACCGGCGGTGGTGGGGATGCCGATGTCGTTGAGGAGCGTCGCAAGGACGTCGGGGTGGATCGGTTGCCCGGCTCGGCGGCCGGGGAACAGCCACCGGCAGGCGTGGTTGGTCGCGGTGTTCATGTTGTCCCGGCTGTCAATCCAGCGGAACAGGAGTTCCGCGAGCGGTTCGGGAACAGGGGATGGCGGCTCGCCGAGCCGGAGAAGGGTCTGCTGCTGGGTGCGGGTGATGTCGTCCAGTGTCAGGCGGACGACGCGGCTGAGCGGCTGGGCGTAAAGCAGGACGATGCACCCCGCGACCCGGACTCGCAGAGGCATGTTCGGGTCGGTGAGAAGGCGTCCAATCAGTTCCAGGCGCTCGGTCTGCGGCATCGGTGCGGCCCGGCTGATGTGCACTGGAGGAAGCCGGAAGGGCCGGGTGAGCTTGCTGGTCGAGCACCACAGCAGGAAGTTCCGGATGGTGTTGCGGGCGTGCTGGTTGTGTTCGGCGTGCCAGGCGTCGATGCCGGTCTGGCCGCAGGTGGCGAGAGTGTGGTCCCGGTCGGCGAGCCAGTCGAGAAACGCGGTGGCCTGCTTGACCTGGTCCGCGACGCGTCTGCGGGCGGCCGGTGTGACCGGCTTCTTCTCGGCGCGGGTCCGTAGCCGTGGCAGCACCTCCCAGGTGGCGTATCGGCGGATGATCTGAGCGTGGTCGGGGTCGGGGATGCTGGCGAGGTGCTCGATGAGCCATCGTTCGAACGAGCAGATTCGTTTGTCGATGGCGGGCAAGATGTCGCAGGTCATGAGGAGTTCCCGCAGGTGGGCGGCGGCCCGCCATGGCTGGAGATGATGGAAGGCCTCGTGGGTCAGCTCGATGTCGCCTTGAGCGAGCCGCCGGAGGAGGTCAGCGGTGGAGCCGGGTTTGCCGTTACTCCTGTTCAGCCAGGCAAGGCCGGACAGTGGGCGGTCCATGGCCAGGAGCAAGTCGGCCAACGGGAGAAGTTCGGGGCGGATGCGGCCGGTTCCGTCGTCCAGCAGTTCGTCGAGCCGGTCGGCGATGGTGCATCGAGTGCAGAGCCGTGCGCGGTGGAGCTTGTCCTCCGTTCCGCAGCGAGAGCATCGGTAGGACATCATGAAGCCCGCGCAGTCGGAGCAGATCCGTCTGCCGTCGCCGGGCCGCAGGCCGGGAAGCGCTCGCTCGTCGCCGCAACCGGGACAGATGCCGCGGACCAGGAGGGCCTTGTCGTGGCAGGTGCGGCATACGTGGCCATCGGGCCAGCGGGCGGCGAACCAGCCGTGCCGCTGGCAGCGGGCGCAGGTCCTCTTGTGCCAGCGCTCGCACTCTTCCGGGGTGTAGGTCGGGCTCACGCGTCAGGCAGAATCCGGGCCGGCCGGGGGCGCAGTTTCGCGACCGCCGACGGCGGGGCCGGAACGTCGCCCGTCGCGGCCTTGCGGACTCCGGCGTTCTCGGCAGTTGTCGTGACCAGGTCGGCCGGTGTGCAGGCGAAGATGTCGCAGAACGCGGCCAGTACTTGGAGGGAAAGCCGCTCTGGGGTGCCGGAGACCAGTCGGTGGATCTGAGAGGCGGACAGCTCGATGCCCCGGTCGCGCAGCATCGGCACCAGTTCGGTGGTGGTGAAGATGCCGTGCGCGGCCATCACCTCACGCAGCTTCCACGTGTAGCCGACCTTGCGTTTCACGACTGCCTCCGGTTCTGGCTCTCCAGAGCGGCGGCGACGGTGCCGTCCAGGTGTCGTCGCAGGGTGCGGGTGCGGAAGTCCGAGCTGACGCAGGTGTAGATCGAGGTTGTGCTCGCGTGGTCGTGGCCGACCTGCTCCTGGACGAACCGCGGGTCCCATCCGTCCTCGATCAGATGCGTCACGTAGGACCTGCGGAAGGAGTGGAAGTCCAACCCTTCGTCCAGGCCGAGGGCCAGACGGTAGGCGATGAAGCGGGAGTTGAGCCGCTGGCAGCCGATGCGCAGCCCGCGCTCCGAGGGCCATGCCGCAGGGCTGCCCTCAACGCCGAACAGCGGCCGGACGTCGGTGAACCACTCGTCCAGGATGTCGGGAGTCCAGTCCCATACGGTCAGCACGGAACGACGCTTGGGAGGTGAGCCCTTCTTGGCCTTGCCAAAGCGGACCCGGCATAGGCCGAACTCGCCGTACTCGGCTCCGTGCGGGTTGCGGCCGAAGTCGGCGGCGTCCAGCATCCGCGTCTCGTTCCTTCGTGTGCCGAAGGCGTACGCGGTCTTGAACAGGGTCGCGTCACGGAAGGCCGGCAGCCAGCCCTTGCGGCCGAAGGCCCGGATGCGGGCGACCTCGTCGTCGCAGTGAGCGAAGAAGGCGTGCAACTCGGCCTTGGTGAAGGCCCGCTTCTTCGCGTCGGCTTCGTTGTCCTGGACGTGGACGGCGGTGTTCCACTCGTGCACGACCTGGACCGGGTGGGAGCCGAACCGCTCTTCGCAGGTGGTGGCCCACTCGTAGAGGGGATCGGTGGCGAAGTGGCAGAAGGCACGGACGGCTTCGGAGTACGAGCGGATCGTCGAACGCTTCAGGTCACGCAATGAGCGCAGGTCACCGAGCCACTCGTCGACCATCGCCGGCGTCCACTGCCACGGGAAGGCGTTCACGTAGGCGGCGAACGCCTTCACCGTGTTCTCCCGGCCCTCGACCGTAGAGCGGGCCAGGTTCCGCGCGAGCTGCTGGTTGGCAAAGCCGCCCAGCATTGCCGTGAACACCTGCTCTTCCGGCCGCAGCAGTGCGACCCCGTCCGCCAGGTGCAGCGTCGCCGCCCCCGGCACCGTCCCTCTGAACCTCACCGGCCACCACTCTCCGCCACTCGCATCTGATGCGAGGAAACCGCATCAGATGCGAGCCGGAGCTGAAACCGCAGACCATCCACCCCCACGAGTGACAAGGGCTCGCCACCGCCCCTTGCCAAGCGTTACGGTCACAGTCCGCTCTGACGCCTGACGCCGCTGGTCAGCCGCATAGCCGTGCATCGCCTGGGACGCGATGCGCATACCGTCGCCAGTTCGCACCCGATGCAATTGGCGGCGCTTGTAGTTGAGGTACAGAAGGTGCCGCTGAGATTGATCTTGGTCTGATCTGCCTACTGCGTGGGGGCTTCGAGCAGCGCCGGGCAGCAGATTCTGGAGGTCCGCGCGAAATCCCCTTGCGCAATGGTCAAGAAACGTTGACCATTTCTCGCATGCCTACCGATGATCTTCCCGAGACGTTTCACGTCACCACTGACGAGCAGCTGCGCGCCGTCTCCAATCTCACGCGTCACCGGATCATGGCCGTGCTCCGCTTCGAGCCGGCGACGATTACGCAGATCGCCGAGCGTGTTGGCCTTGCGAAGGGGAGTTCCAGCTATCACGTGCGGCTGCTGGAGCGGGCCGGCCTGGTGAAGGTGGTGCGGACGCGGAAGGTGCGGGGGGTCACCGAGCGGTATTACGCGATGGCCGCGCGGGCGATCGTGCTGCCGGATCCGGGCGAGGGAGGGCCGGATGTGCTGATGCGGCATGCGGTGGCGGACCTGGAGGCGGCGCCGGCGGATGGCGCACGGCACGTGCGGATGGCGCATCTGCGGCTCACCGAGGAGCAGTTCGCAGAGCTGGGGGCGCGGCTGCAGGCGCTGGCGGACGAGTACCGGGAGCTGTCCGATCCGTCGCTGCCGGACGCGTCACTCGTCTTCGCACTGTTCCACCCGGCACCGCGCCAGCAGGCCGAAGGGGACGCCGAGTGACCTCAGACATCCGGAAGCTGCCGACCGGGTTCGGACGGCTGTGGACTGCGCAGACGGTGTCCTCGCTCGGTGACGGGGTGACGCATGCCGCGCTGCCGCTGCTGGCGTTGACGTTGACGCGGGATCCGATGGCGCTCGCCGTCGTCACGGCCGCGGGGACGCTGCCGTGGCTGCTCTTAGGGGTGCTCGGCGGTGCGCTGGTGGACCGCTGGGACCGCCGGCGCACGATGTGGGTCGCGGACACGGCACGTGCGGTGCTGCTCGGGATACCCGCGGCGGCGGCCGTGCTCGGCGTGCTGAGCATTCCGCTGCTCGCGACCGTCGCCTTCCTGCTCGGCCTCGGCGGACTCTTCTTCGATACGGCCGCCACGGCCTATCTGCCGGATCTGCTCCGCCGCGACCCCGCACTCTTGGAGCGCGCCAACTCCCGCTTGCGCGGAGCCCAGACCGCCATGTCCGGCTTCGCGGGGCCGCCTGCGGGCAGTGCGCTGCTCGCGTTCGGGCGGGCGGTTCCGCTGCTCGCCGACGCGGTGTCGTTCATGCTCTCCGCACTGCTCGTACGTACGCTGCCCGCCATGCCCAGGCCCGTGCCGGAGGTCCGCGAGTCGCTGCTTCGGCAGGCGCGGGCCGGGGCCTCGTACGTCTTCCGGGACCGGGTGCTGCTCGGCCTCGCGCTCCGCCCGGCGGTCGGGAACGTCGCCTTCCTCGCTGTGGAGACCGTCCTCGCCCTCTTCGCGCACGATCGCCTCGGCATGGACACCTACGGCTTCGGCCTGCTCCTCACGGCGGAGGCCACCGGCGGCCTGCTCGGTGCAGGCATCGCCTCCTACCTCGGCCGACGACTCGGCACCGGCACCGCACTGACCTGCACAGCCGCCGTCGAAGGGCTTGCCATCCTGGGCCTGGCCGCTGCCCCGAACCCGTACGTGGCCGGGCTGGCGCTCGCCGTCTGCGGGGCCGGCATGGGCGCCACGATGGTGCTCGGGCCCTCCCTCCGGCAGGCGATCGTCCCGGCCCACCTCATGGGTCGGGTCGCCTCCACCTCCCGCATGCTGGCCATGTGCGCGGCCCCCGTCGGGGCCTTCCTCGGCGGCTGGCTGGCCACCACCTACGACGTCCGCACCCCGCTCTACGCCGCCGCCGTCCTCCTCCTGGCGATGACGGCCGTCACGGCATCCATGACCAGCAACCGCCGGGTCGAAGCGGCGCTGCGTGCCGCCGCCCCGGCCGGCGGTCCGGATCACCTGGCATCCAAGGACCCCGCCCAGGAGAGTGCACCCGACTTGTTGTGACGCCTGCCGCGACGGCGCGTCGCGGTCCACCACCGCCACCACCGCCACCATCGCCGAGACACACCTGGCCCCCTCAATTAGCGCGACCGACCCCACACCGAACTCGCCGCCGAAGAACCCCCGTTGATCTTCGTCATGCTGCACACTCCTTGCTGCGCAAGCGAAGCGGTAACACCAGGAGGTGTCATGCTGCAGATCAACACGAGCAAGGTAAGCCGCTGGGACCAGCACGGCCGTGAGCACGTCGTACGCGTCCAACGCGCGGGCGTACAGCGCACGATCAGATGCGACACCTGCGGCTGGCGCAAGGGCGCGCAGTTCCTGCCGTGGCTGAAGGCGGAGGAACATCTCGCCGAGGCCCATCAGGCGACGGTGGACCCGACGGAGGCGCCGCCGGGTCCCTAGGCTCTTCCGTCAGGCCCGCAGTCCGCGTACCAGCAGGTCGACGAGGGTGGTGAACTCCTCGTCGATGCCCGGCCGTTGCCACTCGGTTGCGTGGCGTGGGTCGTGGAAGGAACTGGTGGCCTCGAAGACGGCTCGGGCCGTGGCCTCGGGGTCGGGAGTCGTGAAGGCGCCGGTGGCGACGCCCGCCTCGACGATGCTCGTCAGCTGTGCGATGAGGTCGACGAGATGTGCGGCGACCACTTCCCGGTTCTCCCCGGCCAGCACGCCGTAGGTGGCGAAGAGCTCGGGATCGTCCGCCGCCTTGCGGCGCTTCGCCTCGGCCAGACCCCGGATCCAATCACGCAGGCGGGCCTCCGGGTCGCGGTCCTCGGCCGCGGTACCGGCGAGCGCCTGGCAGGTTCGGTCCAGCCACCGCTGTGTCACCGCCTCGCGCAGGGCCGTCTTCGTACGGAAATGGCGGTAGACGCTCCCATGGCTGACGCCGAGCGCGCGGGCCACGTCCACCACGGTGGCCTTGGCGGGGCCGTGGCGGCGCAGCACCTCCTCGGTCGCCTCGAGGATGCGCTCGGCGGTCAGTGTCTCGGTGCTCGGTGCCATGACGAAGACCGTACCTGCCGGTACCGTCAGCGCTCCGTGCCGAGGTGCGACATCTGCGCCTGCGGGTAGCGGTCGCCCGCGGCGGCACCCTCCGGCACGGCCTCCTCGATGGCGGCGAGGTCGGCGGCGTCCAGCGTCACGTCGAGCGCGCCCAGTGCCTCCGTCAGCCGCTGCCGCGTGCGGGCACCGACCAGCGGCACGATGTCCGTGTTGTGCCGCGGGCCCTGCGCCATCACCCAGGCGATGGCGATCTGCGCCACCGAGACGCCCTTCTGCTCGGCGACCTTCCGCAGGGCCTCGACGAGCGTGAGGTTGTGCTGGAGGTTCTCGCCCTGGAAGCGGGGGCTCATCGCACGGAAGTCGTTCGCGCCGAGCTGCCGGTCGGCCGTGAAGTGGCCGGAGATCAGCCCGCGCGACAGCACGCCGTACGCGGTGATGCCGATGCCCAGCTCGCGCGTGGTCGGCAGGACCTCGTCCTCGATGCCGCGGGAGATGAGCGAGTACTCGATCTGCAGGTCCGAGATGGGGGCGGTGGCCGCGGCCCGGCGGATGGTGTCGGCGCCGACCTCGCTCAGGCCGATGTGCTTCACATGACCCTTCTCGACCAGCTGGGCGATCGCGCCGACCGTCTCCTCGATGGGCACGTCGGGGTCGAGGCGTGCGATCCGGTACACGTCGAGGTGATCAACGCCGAGGCGCTGGAGCGAGTACGCGGCGAAGTTCTTCACCGCTGCGGGACGGCCGTCGTATCCGCTCCAACCACCGTCCGGGTCGCGCAGCGCGCCGAACTTGACACTGGTCAGCGCCTGGTCACGAAGCGCTGCGGGGGCCGTGCGCAGCGCCTCGCCGATCAGCATCTCGTTGTGACCCATGGCGTAGAAGTCGCCGGTGTCGAGCAACGTCACGCCGGCCTCCAGGGCGGCATGGATCGTCGCGATGGACTCGGTGCGGTCGGCCTCGCCGTAGAGCGCGGACATGCCCATGCAGCCGAGGCCGAGGGCGGAGACCTGGGGGCCGGTGGATCCGAGGGGACGGGTGTGCATGAGGACTCCTTGGGTGTCCTTGGAGGGGTGTGCAGCCACCATGACATGACAGCTGACAGATTTCAATATCTGTCAGCTGTCATCTGACATCTGTTACCTGCGACCTGCCGTTACCCGTCACCCGCCACCTGCCACCTGCCACCTGCCACCTACCGACTGCCGACTGCCGCTTCCCGCCCTCCCCTCTGAATTTGGTCCAGACCTATTGACGACAGGTCTGGACCGCGAGCACTGTCATGCCTACGACACGACACGCCCCCTCCGCGTCCCCCACCCCAGGAGGCCCCGCATGATCCGTCGCAAGCTGCGCCTGCTCGCCGTCGCACTGACCGCAGTCGTCCTCACCCCGCTGTCGATCGCCACCGCCCCCACCGCATCCGCGGCCGACGCCTGCGCGGTGAAGTCCCGCCCGTCCGGGAAGGTTCTCCAGGGCTACTGGGAGAACTGGGACGGCTCGTCGAACGGTGTGCACCCGCCCTTCGGGTGGACGCCGATCACCGACTCCCGTATCGCCGCGCACGGCTACAACGTGATCAACGCGGCCTTCCCGGTCATCCGCTCCGACGGCACCGCGCTGTGGGAGGACGGGATGGACACGGGCGTGAAGGTGGCGACGCCTGCCGAGATGTGCGCGGCCAAGGCGTCCGGGCAGACGATTCTGCTGTCCATCGGCGGGGCGGCGGCCGGGATCGATCTCAGTTCGTCCACCGTGGCCGACCGCTTCGTCGCGACGATCGTGCCGATCCTGAAGAAGTACAACTTCGACGGCATCGACATCGACATCGAGACCGGTCTCGTCGGCAGCGGGAACATCGGCCAACTCTCCGCCTCACAGGCCAACTTGATCCGCATCATCGACGGGGTGCTGTCCCAGATGCCGTCCAACTTCGGGCTGACGATGGCGCCGGAGACCGCGTACGTCACGGGCGGCAGCATCACGTACGGCTCGATCTGGGGCGCGTATCTGCCGATCATCAAGAAGTACGCGGACAACGGGCGCCTGTGGTGGCTGAACATGCAGTACTACAACGGGAGCATGTACGGCTGCTCGGGCGACTCCTACTCCGCGGGCACCGTACAGGGCTTCACCGCGCAGACCGACTGCCTGAACAAGGGTCTGGTGGTCCAGGGCACCACCGTCAAGGTGCCGTACGACAAGCAGGTCCCCGGCCTCCCCGCCCAGTCGGGCGCCGGCGGCGGCTACATGTCACCGAGCCTCGTCTCCCAGGCGTGGAGGCACTACGGCAGCAGCCTCAAGGGCCTGATGACCTGGTCGATCAACTGGGACGGCTCGAAGAACTGGACCTTCGGCGACAACGTGAAGGCCCTCCAGGGCCGTTGAGACGCCTGAGCTCGTGAGACGCCTGAGCTCGCGAAAGGCCTGAGCTCGTCAAGTGGCTCGGCACGCCGCTGGAGTGCTCAAGGCACGGGAGGCGCTCGCCCCCGGAATACCGTGTCGCCATGGTGCGCGCCGGTGGTTCCCGGACCGATCGAGCGGAGGAGCCTGCGGCTGCGCACCGGCCCCTGGCCCCGCTGCTCGCGGTCTGCGCGGGCTACTTCATGGTCATCCTGGACGTGACCGTCATCAACGTCGCCGTTCCGGTGGTGGGACGGGAACTGTCGGCCTCGCTCACCGGGATCCAGTGGATCACCGACGGCTACACCCTGGTCTTCGCCGGTCTGCTGCTCACCGGCGGCGCGCTGGGGGACCGGCTGGGCAACCGCCGGATCTTCTGCACCGGGGTGGTGGTGTTCACCGCCGCCTCGGCCGGCTGCGGACTGGCCTGGAGCACGGGGACCCTGGTCGCGGCCCGGCTGGTGGAAGGACTCGGCGCGGCTCTGATCGTGCCCGGCTCCCTCGCCCTCCTCCAACAGGCGTATCCCTCGCCCGCCGAGCGCTCCCGGGCCTTCGGCCTGTGGGGCTCCATGGCGGGCGTCGCCGCCTCCGCCGGCCCTCTCCTGGGCGGCCTTCTGGTCACCACCGTGGGCTGGCGCTGGGTGTTCTTCATCAATCTGCCCGTCGGATGCGCCTGCCTGTGGTTGACGCTGCGCCACGTGCCCGCTTCGGCCCGGCGCAGGGACCGCCCGGTGGACTGGCCGGCCCAGTGCGCGCTCATTGCGATGGTGGCCCTGTTGACCGCCGTCCTCAACGAGGCCGGACGACGTGGCTGGACGGACCCGCTGATCCTCGCTGGGGCCGGCTTGTGCCTGCCGGCAGCCGCCGCGTTCGTCCTGCGCGAGCATCTGGCCCGCGCCCCTGTGCTGCCCCTGGGGCTGCTGCGCTCCCGCCCCATGGGCGGGGGTGCGGCCATCGGCCTGCTGTTCAACTTCGCCTTCTACGGCATGATCTTCACCGCCAGCGTGTACTTCCAGCACCATCGCGGCCTGACCGCGCTGCGCACCGGGATCGCCCTCTTCCCGGCGGTGGTCGTGACCACGTTCGCCTCCGTTCTGTCCGGGCGACTGGCACGCCGCACCGGACACCGCCCGCTGGTGGTCACGGGCATGCTCCTGGGAGCGGCGGGTCTGGCCGGCTGGGCCGCCGCCGGCCCGAACCCGGACTACCTGCTGCTGGTGGCACCGATGATGGCGGCGGGCTTCGGCACGTCCTTCTCCCTCACCGGAGCCACCGCCACCGTGATGTCGGCCGCCCCGGACAAGTACTCCGGCACCGCCTCCGCCCTGTTCAACACCACCCGCCAGATCGGCAGCGCCGCAGGCGTCGCGCTGGGAGGCTCACTGCTGGCCGGTACCGCCGGCTTCACCACCGGGCTGCGGACCAGCATGGCCATCGGCGCGGCCGCGTACCTGACGGCAGCCTCCCTCGCGCTCTTCTGCATCCCACGGAAGGCACCTCGCCCCGACACCGGCTGAACGGCCGCAGGCCCGGGCAGGTACGCCGAGGAAAGGGACGTTCACAGCCCCGGGGCAGCACGAAGCCCCCGGTTCCCACGGAGGGAACCAGGGGCTTGTGCACGCGAGGCCGCGCGAACAGCCGGGTCGGCAGTCGGGTCAGCAGCCGATCAGACGCGAGGCCAGGTAGCCCTCGATCTGGTCCAGCGACACGCGCTCCTGCTTCATCGAGTCGCGCTCGCGCACCGTCACCGCGTTGTCATCGAGCGTGTCGAAGTCGACCGTGACGCAGAACGGCGTGCCGATCTCGTCCTGGCGGCGGTAGCGGCGGCCGATGGCGCCGGCGTCGTCGAACTCGATGTTCCAGTGCTGGCGCAGGGCGGTGGCCAGGCCCTTGGCCTTCGGGGAAAGCTCGGGGTTGCGCGACAGCGGGAGAACGGCGACCTTGACCGGCGCGAGACGCGGGTCGAGGCGCAGCACCGTGCGCTTCTCCATCTTGCCCTTGGCGTTGGGGGCCTCGTCCTCGACGTAGGCGTCCAGGAGGAAGGCCAGCATCGCGCGGCCGACACCGGCGGCGGGCTCGATGACGTACGGAGTCCAGCGCTCGCCGGCCTCCTGGTCGAAGTAGGAGAGGTCCTGGCCGGAGGCCTTGGAGTGGGCGCTCAGGTCGTAGTCCGTGCGGTTGGCGACGCCCTCCAGCTCACCCCACTCGTTGCCGCCGAACTGGAAGCGGTACTCGATGTCGGCGGTGCGCTTGGAGTAGTGCGAGAGCTTCTCGGCCGGGTGGTCGTACCAGCGCATGTTCTCCTCACGGAGACCGAGGCCGGTGTACCAGTTCCAGCGCTCCTGCATCCAGTACTCCTGCCACTTCTCGTCCTCGCCCGGCTTGACGAAGAACTCCATCTCCATCTGCTCGAACTCGCGGGTGCGGAAGATGAAGTTGCCGGGCGTGATCTCGTTGCGGAAGGACTTGCCCATCTGGGCGATACCGAACGGCGGCTTGCGGCGCGAGGTGGTCTGCACCTGCGAGAAGTTGGTGAAGATGCCCTGCGCGGTCTCGGGACGCAGGTAGGCGACGGAGCCGCTGTCCTGCGTGGGGCCGAGGTGGGTGGAGAGCAGGCCCGAGAACTGCTTGGGCTCGGTGAACTGGCCCTTGTTGCCGCAGTTGGGGCAGTTGATGTCCGCGAGGCCGTTCTCGGGGGCGCGGTGGTGCTTGGCCTCGTACGCCTCCTCCAGGTGGTCGGCGCGGAAGCGCTTGTGGCAGGAGGTGCACTCGGTGAGCGGGTCGGTGAAGGTGGCGACGTGACCCGACGCGACCCAGACCTCGGTGGCAAGGATCACCGACGAGTCGATACCGACGATGTCCTCACGGGAGGTGACCATGTAGCGCCACCACTGGCGCTTGATGTTCTCCTTGAGTTCGACGCCGAGCGGGCCGTAGTCCCAGGCGGCCTTCTGTCCTCCGTAGATCTCACTACAGGGGAAAACGAAGCCACGGCGCTTGCTCAGGCTGACGATGGTGTCGATCTTGTCGGCGGCCACGGTGCTCTCTTCATTACGAACGGACGAATAGGTAGGTGCGGCGCGCAGCGCCTCGATGAGGGGTGGTGGTCGGGAGACGGGCGGGCGAATGCTTCAGGTTACCGGCGGGGCCCACCCCCGTATCAAATCGGTTGGGCCCCGTGCCCGGAGTGCGGGCTTACCGACTGCTTACTCAAGGGCTTGTTGACAATCGTTTCCAGATTTGTTGAAAATGACTGTCATGAACGTACGACGACGCCTCATATCGGGGTCCGCGGTTGCGGCGGCCACCGCCCTCGGTCTCGGCACCCTCTCAGCCTGCTCGGGTTTTGCCGCGGCCGACGGCAAGAGCAGCGGGAAGCTCGACGTGGTGGCGTCGTTCTACCCCATGCAGTATCTCGCCGAGCAGATCGGCGGGACGCATGTGAAGGTCACGAATCTGACCCAGCCCGGTCAGGAGCCGCACGACCTGGAGATCAGCGCCCGGCAGACCGCGCAGCTCCAGGAGGCGGATGTCGTCCTCTACCTCAAGAACCTGCAGCCGGCCGTCGACGACGCCGTGGCGCAGTCCGAGGTCAAGACCAAGATCGACGCCGCGTCGCTGACCACGTTGGAGAAGCACGGCAACGAGGTCGGCGGGCACGCGGCCGCCCACGACGACACCGAGGGCGAGGAGAGCGGCGGCACCGACCCGCACATCTGGCTCGACCCGGTGCGGTACGCCGAGGTCGCCCAGGGTGTCGGCAAGGCCCTGGAGAAGGAAGACCCGGACCACGCGGCCGACTACAAGAAGAACACCGAAGCCCTGGTCAAGAAGCTGGACGGCCTCGACACCCAGTACAAGGACGGGCTGGCGGACACCAAGACCAAGGTCTTCATCACCACGCACGCCGCCTTCGGCTACCTCGCCGAGCGCTACGGCCTCACCGAGGAGGCCATCAACGGCCTGGACCCTGAGTCGGAGCCCAGCGCGAACCGCGTGAAGGACCTTGAGAAGATGGCGAAGGCCGACGGAGTCTCCACGATCTTCTACGAGACGCTCGTCAGCGACAAGACCGCCAAGACCGTCGCCGACGACGCGGGCCTCGGGACCGACGTCCTCGACCCGATCGAGGGCATCACCGACAAGTCCAAGGGCAACGACTACCTGCAGGTCATGGAGTCGAACCTGAAGGCTCTGCAGACGGCTCTCGGCACCAAGTGATCACCGTGGAGGACGCTGTGAGCGAGCCCGTCATATCCCTGCGCGGCGTGACCGCCGAGCTGGGCTCGCGCCCGGTCCTGCGGGGCATCGACCTCACCGTGCACCGCGGGGAGGTCGTCGCGCTGCTCGGCGCCAACGGCTCCGGCAAGTCGACCGCCGTACGCAGCGTGATCGGCCAAGTCGCCGTCAGCGGCGGGGAGATCGAGATCTTCGGCACCCCGCGGCGCCGTTTCCGGGACTGGCACCGTGTGGGGTACGTCCCGCAGCGCACGACCGCCGCCGGTGGCGTGCCCGCGACGGTGACCGAGATCGTCTCCTCCGGGCGGCTGTCCCGCGCCCGTTTCGGCATGCTGCGCAAGGCCGACCACGAGGCCGTACGGCGGGCCCTGGAGCTCGTCGGAATGGCCGACCGCGCCAAGGACTCGGTGAACGCGCTGTCGGGCGGCCAGCACCAGCGCGTGCTGATCGCCCGCGCGCTCGCGTCCGAACCCGAGCTGCTGATCATGGACGAGCCGATGGCGGGCGTCGACCTGGCCAGCCAGGAGGTGCTGGCGGCGACCCTGCGCGAGCAGGTCACCCAGGGCACCTCCGTCCTGCTCGTCCTGCACGAGCTGGGCCCCCTGGAGCCGCTGATCGACCGCGCGGTCGTGCTGCGCGACGGCTGCGTCCTGCACGACGGCCCGCCCCCGCAGGCGGTCGGCCAGCACGCGCTGCCCGGCCACGACCACGTACACCCGCACGCGGCTCACGATGCCGAACCGATCCGGACGGGACTGCTGAGCTGATGGACATCCTCGACTACGCCTTCATGCAGCGGGCCCTGCTCGCCGCCGTCCTGGTGGGCATCACCGCGCCCGCCGTCGGCATCTACCTCGTGCAGCGCCGCCAGGCCCTCATGGGCGACGGAATCGGCCACGTCGCGATGACGGGAGTCGGCCTCGGCTTCCTGCTCTCGGCCAATCCCGTGTGGATGGCGACGGCCGTCTCGGTCCTCGGCGCCGTCCTCATGGAGCTGATCCGCTGGTACGGCAAGACGCGCGGCGACATCGCCCTCGCCATGCTCTTCTACGGCGGTATGGCGGGCGGCGTGATGTTCATCAACCTCGCGCCGGGCGGTTCGAACGCCAACCTGACGACGTACCTGTTCGGCTCGCTGTCCACCGTCTCCGAGTCCGACGTGACGGCGATCTGTCTGCTGGCCGCCTTCGTCGTCCTCGTCACCCTGGGCCTGCGCCGGCAGCTGTTCGCGGTCAGCCAGGACGAGGAGTTCGCCCGGGTGACGGGGCTGCCGGTACGCGCCCTGAACCTGCTCACCGCCGTCACGGCGGCGGTCACGGTGACGGTCGCGATGCGCGTCGTCGGCCTCCTGCTGGTGAGCGCGCTGATGGTGGTCCCGGTGGCCGCGGCGCAGCAGCTCAGCCGCAGCTTCGCCGCCACCTTCGCGATCGCGGTGGCCATCGGCGTGAGCGTGACCATCGGCGGCACCGTGACGTCGTACTACCAGGACGTGCCGCCCGGCGCGACGATCGTGCTGCTGACGATTGGCGCGTTCATAGCGCTGACGGCGCTGGCGACACCGCTGGCCCGACGCCGGGCCCGGGCACTCGCCGCCGCGCAGGCCGCCGGGGACCCGGCAGAGTGCGCGATTCCGGCCACGCGCGGCCAGGAGACGAAGGTCGGCGTCTGACTACGCACAGTCCGGACTGGCACAATGGCCGGGCAAGGGCAGACGCGAGGAGGCAACGGTGACAACCGCTGGATCGCCCGTACGGGGCCGTTCCACCCGGCAGCGTGCCGCCGTGGCGGCGGCGCTCGACGAGGTGGACGAGTTCCGCAGTGCGCAGGAGCTCCACGACATGCTCAAGCACAAGGGCGACTCCGTCGGGCTCACCACCGTGTACCGCACGCTGCAGTCCCTCGCCGACGCCGGCGAGGTCGACGTCCTGCGCACCTCCGACGGCGAGTCCGTCTACCGCCGCTGCTCCACCGGCGAGCACCACCACCACCTCGTCTGCCGCGTCTGCGGCAAGGCCGTCGAGGTCGAGGGCCCGGCCGTCGAGAAGTGGGCGGAGGCGATCGCGGCGGAGCACGGGTATGTGAACGTCGCGCACACGGTGGAGATCTTCGGCACGTGCGCGGAGTGCGCGGCGGCGAAGGGCTGAGGGCTTCACCGGGTCATAGGGGCCTTGGCCGGGTCACGCGGACCTTGGCCGGCCACACGGACCTTCGCCGGGTCATACGCGGGTCAGGTTGCGGTCGAGTATCGCCCGCAGCCGCGTCACATCCGAGCGGGCCTGCGCGGCGCCGCGCTTGGGCAGCGCGGCGAAGCCGATGGCGTTCTTGTCGGAGCTGAGCAGCACGAAGAGGTTCGCCGTCTCCCGGTAGCGGGGATAGGCCGCCCAGTTCACCGATGTCGTGGTGTCGTCGGTCGTCACCGTGACCCCGGCGTCCGTCACCGTCGCGCGGAACTGACCTTGCCGTTCCGCGAAGCGGTACAGCTGGCGTGCCTGGAGCCGAGGCGTGATCGCGACCACCAGCCCGTAGACGAACAACCCGACGAGCGGCGGGAGCGGTGCCGCCGCGCCTCCGGCGATGTGGGCCGCGATCTGCAGGGCGAACAGGACGGCCAGGGCACCGAGCACCCACCACTGTCTTCGGCTCGCCCTGCTGACGCCTCTGCGCGCTCTCAGCGCCGCCGCCAAGTCCTCGACGGTCGGCCGGTACTCCAGCGCAACCGTGTCCGTCTCCGGCAGCTCCTGCTGCGCTGCCCCCTGGTCCCCGACCACGGCCCCTCCCCAGTTCTGTGGTGATGAGCCGTGATCGTAGCGGCAGGGTCCGACAGCGCCGCTCGGGGCTCGGGGACTACGAACCGTCGCCCTGCATGGCCCGCTCCATCGCGAGCAGTTCCTCGTTCGGGACGGCACCGCCGAAGCGGCGGTCACGGGAGGCGAACTCGACGCAAGCCCGCCACAGGTCGCGCCGGTCGAAGTCCGGCCACAGCACGTTCTGGAAGACCATCTCGGCGTAGGCGCTCTGCCAGAGCAGGTAGTTGGAGGTGCGCTGCTCGCCGCTCGGCCGCAGGAACAGGTCCACGTCCGGCATGTCGGGGTAGTAGAGGTACTTCGCGAAGGTCTTCTCGCTGACCTTGGACGGGTCGAGCCGCCCCGCCTTCACGTCCTCCGCCAGGGCCAGCGCGGCATCGGCGATCTCGGCGCGACCGCCGTAGTTCATGCAGAAGTACAGCGTCAGCCGGTCGTTGTCCTTGGTCTGCTCCTGGGCGACCTGGAGCTCCTTGGCCACCGACTTCCACAGCTTCGGCATCCGGCCCACCCAGCGGACCCGGATGCCGAGTTCGTCGAGCTGGTCTCGGGTCTTGCGGATGAAGTCGCGGTTGAAGTTCATCAGGAAGCGCACCTCGTCGGGCGAGCGCTTCCAGTTCTCGGTGGAGAAGGCGTACAGCGAGATGGCGCCGACCCCCATCTCGATCGCGCCCTGCAGCACGTCGAGGACGCGCTCGGCACCGACCTTGTGCCCCTCGGTACGCGGCAGCCCACGCTCCTTGGCCCAGCGTCCGTTCCCGTCCATGACGATCGCCACATGGTTCGGCACCAGCTCACCGGGGAGCTTCGGCGCGCGGGCACCGGACGGATGCGGTTCCGGCGTCCTGTACTCGCGGCGCTGGCGTCCCAGGATCCCGCGTACGACCATGTGCTTCTCGTCTCCCTCTTGCTTGCGTGTGTGGTGCTTGCTTCTCTGCGTAACGACGTGCGTGTGTGGTGCTTACTTCTCTACGTAACGAAGGGAGCGCAGCCCGCGCTCCAGGTGCCAGTGCAGATAGGCCGACACCAGCCCGCTGCCCTCTCTGACATACCGCGGCTCGCACGCGTCCGCGGTCTCCCAGTCTCCCGTGAGCAGCGCGCCGAGCAGTTCGAGGGCCTGCGCCGAGGGTACGACGCTGCCGGGCACTCGGCAGTCGACGCAGACGGAACCTCCCGCCGCGACCGAGAAGAACCGATTCGGTCCCGGCATCCCGCACTTCGCGCAGGCGCTGAAGCTGGGCGCATAGCCGTTCACGGCGAGGGAGCGGAGCAGGAAGGCGTCGAGGACGAGGTGCGGTTCGTGCTCGCCGCGGGCGAGGGTGCGGAGCCCGCCGACCAGCAGCAGATACTGCTGCACGGCGGGCTCCCCCTCGTGGTCGGTGAACCGCTCCGCCGTCTCCAGCATGGCGGTCCCGGCGGTGTACCGCGCGTAGTCGGTCACGATCCCACCCCCGTACGGAGCGATCGTCTCGCTCTGCGTGCACAGCGGCAGCCCGCGCCCGATCAGCTCACTCCCCCGCGCGAAGAACTGCACGTCGACATGTGAGAAGGGTTCGAGCCGCGCACCGAACTTGGACTTGGTCCGCCGCACACCGCGGGCCACGGCGCGTACGCGCCCGTGACCGCGCGTGAGCAAGGTGATGATCCGGTCCGCCTCACCCAGCTTCTGGGTGCGCAGCACGATGCCGTCGTCGCGGAACAGACTCATGGGCCCATTCTCCCGTACGGATTCAGCGCACGTGGTCGGGTCTGCTGATCGCTTCCCAGGGAGCCATGTTCCAGGGGCTGGCCTTGTTCGCCGGGTCCAGGAGGGACTTCAGATGCGCGTCGGACACGGCCTGCGGGGCGGGGAAGTCCGCGTCCGGCGTGCCCCGCAGGTTGTCCCGCCAGACCATCCGGCCCAGCAGATAGTGCTCGGCGTACTCGCTCCAGGAGGCGTACGAGCGCACCACCGCCGGCACGATGTTCTTGAGCGCGGTCCATGTCTCGGCCTCGCTGAGCATCCCGGCGGCGAAGCCCCTGCGGGAGATGTCTACATACAGCCCGGCGTCCCACGCCAGTGGTTCCACGCCGAGCCGCCGCCGCGCCCCCGCTCGGTAGCCGCTCCGGGCGAGACCGTCGAGCCTGCCGACCAGCGCGTCACGCGAGGTGATCTCCCACTGGTCGGCCAGCCACCGCCGGGCCTTGTCCTCGTCGATGCGGGTGAACGGGTACAGGGTCGTCCGGGAGGCGTCCTGGTCCCGGTTCACCGGCGCGCTGAGCGACACCATCCACAGCTGGTGCGTGGTGAGGGGAACGGGGTACTTTCTCGCAGCCTTCGGCTTGCGACGGTTCCATATCGCCATGGCGCCGCACCCTATGTCACGCCGTTCTCAGCGGGATCAGGGCACTTCCCCTTCAGGCCCCTTCAAGCCCCTCCAAGCCCATTCAGGCCCCTTCAAGCCCATTCAAGCTCCTTCAAGGGACCTCCCCCCGACTGCGTGCATTCGCGTACGCCGTCGCCGCGCTCAGTCTCTCCGCCGCGGTGGCTCGCCGGACGGCGTCCGGTTCGCAGTCCCACTCCTTGCCACCGCCGAGCGGTCTCAGCTGTACGTACGGTCCCTCGTACCCCATGACCATCCCCACCTTCCCTGAGCGCGTGTCCACGGCGTAGGAACCGACCGGTGGCGGCTTCACCGCAGGGCCGCCGCAAGCCGGGCGGCGACCTCGACGGAACAGCCACCCAATTCGACCAGCGGACAAGGTGCCTCGCGCGCGAAATTCGCCGGGTCGATCCGCAGTGACGGCAACGAAATTCCGGCGTCGGCGAGCGCCGCCCGCAATTCCTTCACTGTTTCCTCCGCCTCTTCGGCGCACTGCGCCGAGTGTCGTCCCCCGAGTGGTGCGTGTTGTTCCCTCACCGTGCTCCCCTGTCCCTTTGAGTTTCACGCTTCGCATCTCCAGGGTGACGCTCTGCACCTACACTCGACAGGAGTGTGTCCTCTACAAGTGGGGCGCAGCGTAAGGAGGTTGGCCTGTGGCCAACGGTTCGCGGCAGGCGGCGTGGGAGTTCTTCGGTGCGGAGCTGAAACGGCGCCGGGAGGAGGCCGGTTTCACTCAGGTGGAGTTGGGCGCACGCGTATTCGTCTCCGGGGGCTACATCGGCCAGTTCGAACAGGCTATTCGGAAACCGCAGTTGGATGTGGCACAGAGGATCGACGAACTCCTACAAAGCGGGGGCTTTTTCGAGCGCGCCTGGCGAAAGCTGATCGACGACAAGCGGTACGCGGATTATTTCGCGGAGGTTGTGGAGCTGGAGGGGACGGCGACGAAGATCTGTCAGTTCGCGCCGTCGGTGATTCCGGGGCTGCTACAGACGGCCTCATACGCACGGGCGGTCACGATCGCAGCCAACCCGTTCGTCACCGCCGAGTACGTTGAGGAAAAGGTGTCCGCGCGGTTGGAGCGAGCCCACATCCTCAAGGACGCTACAAGGCCCGAGTATTGGGCGATCCTGCACGAAAACGTGTTGGGTGTGCCGGTGGCTGGCCAGGCAGCCATGGCTGAGCAGCTGGATCACATCGCCACGCTGGCGCGCGAGCGGAAAGTGCTGGTGGCAGTGGTTCCTCGGTCGGAGGGGGCGTGCGCTGCAATGGCGGCGATGCTGCAGCTCATGGAGTTCGACGACGCACCGCCGACCCTCTATACAGAGACGTCGTTTTCGGGCGACTTGCTGGACGATCCGGCGGTGGTGAAGCGGGCGCAGCGCGCATACGATCTGCTCAGGGGCGCCGCGCTGTCGCCGAAGGCGTCCCTCGCCCTGATCGAGTCGGCGGCCGAGGACTTCAGACGATGCGCGAGTACGACCTGAGCAACGCCCGCTGGCGCAAGAGCAGCTACAGCGGCGGTGACGGCGGGGAGGCCTGCATCGAGGTCGCGTACGACTTCATCGGCGCCGCCCAATGGCGCAAGAGCACGTACAGCAACGGCGAAGGCGGCGAGTGCGTCGAAGTAGCCGACGGAGTCCCCGGCGTCGTGCCCGTCCGTGACAGCAAGGTCCCGGACGGCCCCGTCCTGCTGGTCAGTGCCCTCGCCTGGACGGAGTTCGTCGGCGCCGTCACGAGGTGACCGTGCCGACGGTTCTCCAGTGGCCGTGGGAGCGCCCCCACAGCCACCCCACCGACCAACCCTCACCGGTTCGCAGAGACCAACCCCGCCTCATAGGCGATGATCACCAGCTGCACCCGGTCCCGCGCGTCCAGCTTCGACAGCAGGCGGGTGATGTACGTCTTCGCCGTGGCCACGCTGATGAAGAGCTGTTCCGCTATCTCGGTGTTGGACAGGCCTGTGCCGACCAGGGTCAGGACCTCGCGTTCACGGTCGGTGATCACCGTCAACTTACGGCGTCCGGTGGGCCGTTCGGGGCGCGAGGTGAAGTCCTGGATCAGGCGGCGGGTGACGCTGGGGGCGATCAGGGCGTCGCCGGCCGCCACGACGCGTACCGCCCCGAGGATGTCGTCCAGCGCCATGTCCTTGACCAGGAAGCCGGACGCGCCCGCGCGCAGCGCCCCGTACACATAATCGTCGTCGTCGAAGGTGGTGAGGACGACGATCCTCGACTCGCCGCCACCGTCCGTGATCCGGCGGGTTGCCTCGATACCGTCCATCCCGGGCATGCGGATGTCCATCACGACGACGTCCGGGGCGAGTTGACCGGCCAGCGCCACCGCCTCCTCACCGTTCGCCGCCTCCCCCACCACCTCGACGTCCTCGATGTCGGCGATGACCATCCGCAAGGCCGTACGGATGAGTTGCTGGTCGTCGGCCAGTACGACCCTGATCGTCATCGCGCTCCCACCTGGACCGGGACGGGGAGGCGGGCCGTCACGCGGAAGCCGCCCTCGGGGCGCGGTCCGGCCGTGAACTCGCCGTGCAGCAGGGCCACGCGCTCGCGCATGCCGACGAGGCCGAAGCCCGTGTCGATGGTGCTGCCCCGGCCCCTGCCGTCGTCGGTGACGTCCACGGCGACTTCCTCGTCCCGGTAGTCGATGGTCACCCGGCAGGCGGTCGTGCCCGCGTGGCGTACGACGTTGGTGATGGACTCCTGGATGATGCGGAACGCCGACAGGTCTATGTCCGAGGGGAGTTGGCGCCGCTCGCCCTGCCGGGTGACCTGCACACTGACGCCCGCGGCCGTCGTCGCGGCGGCCAGCCGGTCGAGGTCGGCCAGCCCTTCGGCAGGGCTCAACCGCGAGGGATCGGGAGCCCTGCCCTGGTCCGCCTGCCGCAGCGCCACCAGCATGCGCCGCAGCCCGGCGAGGGTCTCCCGGCCCGCCGTCTCCACCGCCGTCATCGCCTCACGCGCGGCGTCCGGCTGGGTGTGCACGACGCGCGCCGCCGCCCCCGCCTGGAGGGCGATGATGCCGATGCTGTGGGCGACCATGTCGTGCATCTCGCGGGCGATGCGCAGTCGTTCGTCGGTGACGGCCTGCGTAGCGGCCTGGAGGCGCAGCCTCTCGGCGTACTCGCGGGTGCGGTGGGAGGCGTCGCCGAGCAGCCAGGCCACGACGGCCGTCATGGCCACGGCGAGTTCGGCCGACGCACCGATGCCCCAGCCGGACAACAGCCGTACGGTCAGCCAGGCCACTAGCATGCCGAGCGCCATGGAGACCGCGGTGACTCCCGTACGACGCGGGCGGGCGGCCGCGATGAAGTAGAGGGCGACGTCGACCGCGAGGAACTGGGTCAGCTGGATCGCCCCCACCCCCAGGTTCATGGTGGCGAAACCGGCGGCCGCGAGCAGCATCGCGAGGGCCGTCAGCGGCCGTCGCGACAGCAACCGGCCGCCCGCCAGCGCCAGCGCGGTGGCGAGCGCGAGGATCACCAGTCCGTCCCAGCGGTAGAACTGAGCCGCGGCCAGCTCGTCCGGTGTCTCCTCGCCGGGGAGCCGGATGCGCGCGAGGAACGTGAACACGGCGCTCGCGCACCAGGCCAGCGCCACCCACGTACCCGGCGGCACACGCTTGAGCAGAGGCAGCGGCGGTGTGACATGCATGCGGCGATCGTAGGCTCGCGCCCCCTGCACGGCATCGGCCCGCGGACGTACAACCCTGGTCGACATCCGCCCGTGGTGAGTGTCGGCACCGGACCGATGTCCCGGGCCCGTCCCCGGCGAGACGGTGTTCCGCGTGATCGAAGTCAACGAACTGACCAAACGCTACGGCGACACCACAGCCGTACGGCAACTGACGTTCCAGGTACGCCCGGGGCACGTCACCGGGTTCCTCGGCCCGAACGGCGCGGGCAAGACGACGACGCTGCGCATGCTCCTCGGCCTGATCGCCCCGACCGGCGGAACCGCCACCGTCGACGGACGCCCCTTCCGGGACCGTCCCCGCGGACTGCGCCACGTCGGCGCACTGCTCGACGCGGGTGACGTGCACGGTGGACGCAGCGCACGGGCCCATCTGTCGGCCCTGGCGCGCAGCAACCGGATCCCGTACAGCCGGGTCGACGAGGTGCTGGCGGAGGTGGGGCTGTCGGGCGCAGCGGCCCGGCGTCGCGTCGGCGGGTTCTCGCTCGGCATGAGGCAACGCCTCGGTATCGCTACGGCCTTGCTCGGCGATCCCCCGGTGCTGATGTTCGACGAACCGCTCAACGGGCTCGATCCGGAGGGTGTGTTGTGGGTACGCGGGTTGTTCCGACGACTCGCCGCCGAGGGCCGCACCGTCTTCGTCTCCAGCCATCTGATGTCCGAAATGGAGAACACCGCCGACCAGTTGATCGTCATCGGGCGCGGTGAGCTGATCGCGGCGGAGAGCGTGACTGAGTTCGCGGCACGCGGCACCCGGCTCACCGTGACGGTCCGTACGCCGGACGCCGACCGGCTGACGGCCGTGCTGTCCGCCGAGGGCGCCGCCGTGGCGCCGTACGACGACCGGACCCTGAAGGTGACGGCCCTGAGCGCGGCGCGCATCGGTGAGCTCGCCTTCCACCACCGGATCCTGCTCGAAGAGCTGACCCCGCAGGCCGCCTCCTTGGAAGCGGCCTTCATGGAACTGACCGCCGACAGCGCCGAATTCCTCGCCGGAGACTCCCGATGACACCGACCACGCCCACGGTGGCCCTCGCCCCGCCCGCTCCCCGGTTCGTGGACCTCCTCGCCGCCGAGTGGATCAAACTCCGCTCCCTGCGCTCGACGTACTGGGCGCTCGGCACCGGCGCCCTGGCGGTCATCGCCTTCAACGCGAACGCGGCACGGGTGGACGCGAGCGACTTCCCCAGGTTCGACCCGCGCATGCGGGCCAACATGCAGTGGCTGGCCCTCCGCGACGCCTTCTCCGACGGCTCCGCCATGATCCTGATCCTCGCGGTGGCGAGCATCGGCGCGATCACGGTCGTGGGCGAGTACTCGACGGGCCTGATCCGTACGACGTTCACGGCCGTTCCGGACCGCCGCGCGCTGATGGCGGCGAAGGTGACCCTGGTGACCGCGGTCATGACGGTCTACGGCGCGCTCGTCGCGGGCGCCTCCTTCGCCTTGACGCAGGCCATCCTCGACACCCGTGACCGGGGCCTCCCGCTCTCCCACCCCGGCGCCCTCCGCGTCGTGGTGGCCTCCGCGCTGCTCGCCCCGGTCTGCGCCCTCGCGGGCATGGCCCTGGGCGCCCTGATCCGGCACAGCGCCACCACGATGGTCGCCACCACCGCCGTACTCCTCCTGATCCCCACCTTCATCACCGACCGCTATCGGTGGACGGCCGCCGTGAAGCACGCCCAGCCCGTGAACGCCTGGACCCGCCTGACCGACATCGCCTTCGGCCACGATCCCTTCACTCTGGTCCCGCGCCATCCGGCGACGGTCACGGGCGCCTGGATCACGTTCGCGGCGTGGGCGGCGGTGTCGGCGGTGGTCGCGGTCGTGGCGGTGGACCGACGGGACGTGTGACGCGCGTAGGGCTGTCACAAACGAGGCGGCTGTCCTGTCTTCTCTCTGGACAGTCCCTGTTTGGAGGAATACATGAGCGCTGAGCACGCACACCTGCCCCCAGGCGTCGAGGTGATCACGACCCTGGCGGAGGCGGCGGCCCGGATCCCGGCCGGCGCCGAGGCCAGGACCATCCGCGTCACCCTGCCGCCCGGTGACCTCGGGGCGCCGCCGCACCGGCACCCCGGGCCGCTCTTCGGTTACGTGACCCAGGGCGAGATCCTCTTCGAGCTGGAGGGGCAGCCGCCCCGGGTGCTCAAGGCCGGTGACGCCCTGTTCGAGCCTGGGGGCGACGTGATCCACTACCAGGGCGCCAACAACCTTTCGGACGCGCAGTCGCAGCTGGTGGTGACCATGTTCGCGCCGCCCGGTGCCCCGATTCTGACCGTGGTCAGCGCGGAGGAACTGGCCGAACGACGACACCTACGGGTTGCTCAGCCATGATGACCACCAGCATTCCGGATCTCTCTTTCCGCCTTGGCTGAGGACCAGTTGGCCGCCGCCAGAGAGGCTAGGGGGTTTCTGATAGTGACGTACAGGCCGGCCCAGAGGTCGAGGCTGCGACGTGTGCTGGTGGGGTCGTACGCCGCCGTCGGCAGTTGCGGGACGCGTTTTCCGTCGGCGGGCTCCGGTTCCGCGCCGGTCATCCCTCTGCCGTGAAGCGGCGTACGTACCTTCGCTGCCACGGTGTCTCCACCGCGTGGCGGTCGTAGTGGCGGCGTACGAAGGCGACCGCTTCCTCCGGCGGTACTCCGTCGAGGACGGCGAGGCAGGCCAGGGCCGTGCCGGTGCGGCCGTGACCGCCGCCGCAGGCGATCTCCACGCGGTGGGTGGGAGTTCGTTTCCAGGCCTCGGTGAGCAGCCTGCGGGCCTCGTCCCGGTCGGTGGGCAGCCGGAAGTCCGGCCAGCGCAGCCAGTGGGTTTCCCACGGGGCTTCGGGGGGTTGCTTGCCGAGGAGGTACACGGCGTACGTCGGTGCCGGGGCGTCTGCCGGGAGCGGCCTGCGCAGGGCGCGGCCCCGCACCAGCCGCCCGGAGGGCAGACGCAGCACGCCGGTACCGTGCGGGTCCCATTGCTCGGCCATGGATTTTTTCGCCCCCTCCGCCCCTGCCCTCCCCCAAGCTCTCGGCTTCGCTCGAGCAGGGGGGACCCCCATCGTCCCTGGGGGCTGCGCCCGGGTTGTTCTTCGGCTGCGGGTGAGTGGGGGCTTGTCGCGCAGTTCCCCGCGCCCCTGTCGGGGCGCTCCCCGTTCAGCTCACCCCGCGTGACTCCTGTGCCGCACGGGCCTCGATGCCCCGGAAGTGGTCCGCCATCGCCCGTTGCGCGCCCTCGACGTCGCGGGCGCGCAGTGCGGTGACGATGTCGCGGTGGCGGCGGACGGTCACCTCGGGTGCCGGGTCGTCGGTCCAGCCGCGGGCGCCGGCGACGCGGCGGAACACCGTCCAGAAGGCACTGAGGAGCTGCGGCACGAAGGTGTTGCCGAGGGAGGCGTACAGCAACTCATGGAATTCGCGGTCGAGTTCGGGGAAGGGACGGCCTGCGCGGCCCGCGGCCTCCATCTGGGACACGACGGATTCGAGGCGGTCGAGTTCCTCCTCGGAGAGCGTCGCCGCGACCCGGCGGATCAGCCCCTCTTCCAGGACCTCACGGACCTGCAGTATCTCCGCCAGCGCACCCGTCTCGTCGTCCGGCTGGGCGAGCGTGCGGAAGGTGAGGCCGTCGACGAGCGGGGTCAGGGAGGCCTGGCCGACGTAGGTGCCGTAGCCGTGTCTGATCTCGACTATGTCCAGCGCCTGCAAGGCCTTGAGGGCCTCGCGGACGGAGTTCCGGCTCACGCCGAGGTCGGTCATCAGCTCGGTCTCGGTGGGCAGCGGCGCACCGGCCTGGAGCTTGCGGTCGAGGATCAGCTGCATGACCTCGCGCTGGATCTGGCTGCTCACCCGGCGCTCTGGCCGGCGCCGGTTCCCGGTCTCCTCAGACATGCGCCGCATCGTACGCTCGCTGGACATCGGACGTCCCACCTCCGGGCTGATTAAACGTCAACTGCCGCCAACTACCCTGTCTCACACCGCCATTGGTCGCACCTGTGGAAGATACGCCATTCGTGTGCGATCCCTTGACCCCCTCCACGCCCCCTCTTATGGTCACGCTGCCCCCTATGACGTAGGACGTCGTATCTCCTACTCACTGGATCACTTCACTGGACCACTCCTTGCTGGAGGAACCGTGCGCGACGTGACCCACACTCCGGCGCTGCACCGCCGGTCGTTCCTGAAGTACACCGGCGCCCTCGGTGCGGCCGCCGCCCTCTCCTCGTCGCTGGCGGCCTGCTCGTCCGGGCCGGAGTCCACGAACGACACCGGAGGCGGAGGCGGAGGCAAGAACGCCACGCTGACGGCTGTCATCGGCTACGGGAACGACGGCAGCTGGGATCCGACACAGACCGCGTCCGCCTTCTGCATGGCCGCCAACAACCACATCTACGAGGGCCTGCTCGACACGGACCCGATCTCCCGCGAGCCGTACGCCGCGCTCGCCACCGAGGTGCCGTCCGATCTCAGCGGCACGTCCTGGAAGTTCACGCTGCGGGCGGGCGCCAAGTTCCACGACGGGAAGCCGGTCACCGCCGACGACGTGGTGTTCGTCTTCGACCGGATACTCGATCCGAAGACGCCGAGCCTCGCCAAGGGCTTCTTCGCCAGTTGGCTGAAGGAAGTCAAGAAGATCGACGCGCAGAACGTCGAGCTGGTCCTCAAGTTCCCCTTCCCCGAGGGGATCTCGCGGCTCACCCTGGCGAAGATCATGCCGAAGCACATCTTCTCCCAGCCGGGTGCCTGGGACGACGCGATCAAGGGCAAGGCGGTCGGCTCGGGGCCGTACCGGCAGACCGCGCACCACCCCAAGTCGAACACCACCTTCGAGGCGTTCGCCGACTACAACGGGCCGCGCAAGGCCGCGTTCAAGAAGATGAACTGGCTGACCATAGTGGATGCCGCACCCCGGGTCGCGAAGATCTCGGGTGCCAGCGCCGGCGCGCAGATCGCCGACAACATCCCGTACGCCAACA
Organism: Streptomyces albiflavescens; assembly: GCF_014645835.1. GTDB lineage: Bacteria > Actinomycetota > Actinomycetes > Streptomycetales > Streptomycetaceae > Streptomyces > Streptomyces albiflavescens. The sequence continues at coordinate 709,027 of NZ_BMMM01000002.1, read as the reverse complement.
TCGAACAGCTCAAGAAGAGCGGCATGACCGTCCAGGGCGGCGCGGGCATGAACAACCTCTTCCTCATGTTCAACACCCAGCACAAGCCCTTCGACGACGTACGGGTCCGGCAGGCGCTGCACTACGCCATCGACACCGGCAAGATGGTCGAGGTCGCCCTCAAGGGGCACGGAAAGCCGTCGAGTTCCTTCCTCAACGAGGGCAACCCGAGCTACCGACCCGCGAAGACCGTCTACTCGTACGACCCCGAGAAGGCGAAGAAGCTCCTGAAGGAGGCCGGGGTCAAGGGGCTGAAGATCGAGATCCTGTCGGTGAACGTCAGCTGGATCGTCGACTGCCTGCCGACCATCAAGGCGTCCTGGGACGCGATCGGTGTGGAGACCACCCTGTCCCCGCAGGAGACGACCGCCGTCTTCACCAAGATGGACCAGAAGCAGGACTACCAGGTCGTCGCGGCCGCCTCGAATCCCAATCAGTTCGGGCTGGATGCCGACCTGATCATGCACTACAACTACGGTCCCGAGAACCTCTGGATGGGCTACGCCCACTGGGCCGGCAACTCCGTGGCGAAGAAGCTCTTCAAGGACATGGACCAGGCGACCCAGGAGCCGGACGCCGACAAGAAGAAGACGATGATCCAGGACTACATCGACATCGTCGCCGAAGAGGCCGTGCTCTACCCGGTCGTGCACAACGAGTTGATGACGGCATGGGACCCGAAGAAGCTCACGGGGATAAGGGCACAGCCGTATCCGGGCATCAACCTGTTGCAAGCCAAGTGGGTCTAGGCGCCGGAGGAGTTCCTACGTGGTCGCCATTGCCAGGATCCTGCTGCGCCGCGTCGCGCTGCTCGTGCCGCTGATGCTCGGGATCGTCCTGTTCGTGTTCCTCGTGATGCGGTTCTCCGACGTCGATCCGGCGTCGGCGTTCTTCCAGGGCGCCAATCCGACCCCGCAGCAACTGCACGACTTCCGGGAGCAGAACGGGCTCCTCGACCCGCTGCCGGTGCGCTACTTCCACTTCGTCGGGGACCTGCTCCACGGCGACATGGGCACCAGCGCGCTGACCCGGGGGTCGGTCCTCGACCAGGTCACCACCGCGCTGCCGCTCACGCTCCAGCTCACCTTCCTGGGGCTCGGCATCGCGGTGGTGCTCTCGCTGCTCGGCGGGGTCACCGCCGCGATCTACCGCGACCGGCTGCCCGACCAGATCATCCGGGTCGTCTCGCTCACGGGGGTCGCGGCGCCGGGCTTCTGGCTGGCCCTCCTCATGATCCAGTATCTGGCCGTCGACCAGGGCTGGTTCCCGACCGGCGGCTACATCAACCCGGCCGACTCGCTGAGCGGCTGGCTGAAGACCATGGCCCTGCCCGCGCTCGCACTCTCCCTCCCGGTCGCCGCGCAGCTCACCCGGATCGTGCGCACCTCCGTGGTGGAGGAGCTGGACAAGGACTACGTACGGACGGCGATCGGGAGCGGTCTGCCGCCGCGGGTGGTGGTCGGGCGGAACGTGCTGCGCAACGCCCTGATCAACCCGCTCACTGTGCTGGGCCTGCGCGTGGGTTATCTGCTCGGCGGCGCGGTCGTCATCGAGACGATCTTCTCGCTGCCGGGCATGGGCAAGCTGATGATCGACGCGGTGAAGAACGGCGACCCGGCGGTCGTCCAGGGCGTCGTGCTGACCACGGCCACCGGCTTCGTGGTCGTGAACCTCGTCATCGACATCCTGTATCTGCTGGTCAACCCGCGACTGAGGGAGGCCGCCTGATGTCGCTGCCCGGGGGTGCGACCTGATGTCACTACTGAGGGATGCGACCTGATGTTCACGCGCAAGAGCCTCACCGAGGCCCTCTCCCGGCCCGGCGTCCGGCTGCGTGGCTGGCGCCGGCTGCCGCTGCTGTCGAAGATCGCCGTCTGTTTCCTGGCCGTGGTCGTGCTGGTGGCGCTCTTCGCCCCGCTGCTCGCCCCGCACGACCCGCTCGACCAGCAGGCGCCCGTGGACGGCACCGGACACCCGTCCGCCGACCACTGGATGGGGCAGGACAGCCTCGGCCGGGACATCCTCAGCCGACTGATGTACGGCGCCCGCTGGTCCCTCGCGATCGGCCTGGGCGCCACCGCACTCGCCCTCGTCGTGGGAGCACTCCTCGGCGCGGTCGCGGCGACCTCCCGCAAGGCCGTCGACGAGACGCTGATGCGCTGCCTGGACGTGGTGATGGCCTTCCCCGGCATCGCGCTGGCCGCGGTCCTGGTGGCCGTCTTCGGCGGCGGCATCACGGTACTGATCTGCGCGATCGCGTTCCTGTTCACGCCGCCGGTCGCCCGGGTCGTACGGGCCAACGTCCTCGACCAGTACGGCGAGGACTACGTGACCGCCGAGCACGTGATCGGCGCCCGCACTCCACACATCGTCCTCAAGCACGTGGCCATCAACTGCGCCGCCCCCGTGCTGGTGTTCTGCACCGTGCAGGTCGCGGAGGCCATCGTCTTCGAGGCGTCGCTGTCCTTCATCGGCGCGGGCGTACGGCCCCCGGACCCGTCCTGGGGCAGCGTCATCGCGGACGGCAAGAACATGGTGCTGACCGGCGGCTGGTGGGCCACGGTCTTCCCGGGTCTGCTGATGCTGATCACCGTACTGTCGCTGAACATCCTCTCCGAGGGCGTCTCGGACGCGTGGGCGGCGCCGGCGGCCAGGGACGTGTCCGCGCCCGCGGCGGAGGACCGGCTGGAGGCCGCCGAGCCGGGCAGCGGCAAGGTCCTGGAGCTGCCGGGTCTCGCGGAGGCGGCAGCCCGCCTGCGCTCACGGGCCCGCCCGTTGCCCTGCGGTCAGCCCGTCCTCGCCGTGGAGAACCTGGCCATCGGCTTCGACGCCCGCCACGGAGGCGTGGACATCGTCGACGGCATCAGCTTCGAGGTGCAACCGGGCGAAGTACTCGGTCTGGTCGGCGAGTCCGGCTGCGGCAAGTCGCTGACCGCGCTGACGGTGATGGGCCTGGAGCCGAAAGGGGCGCGCGTCCGCGGCCATGTCCGGTTCAACCAGCGGCAGTTGATCGGCGAGCCGATGCGTGTACGACGTCGGCTGCTGGGCCACGAGATGGCGATGATCTACCAGGACGCGCTGTCGTCCCTGAACCCGGCGATGACGATCAGGGCCCAGCTGAAGCAGGTCGTACGCAGGGGTGGCAAACGCTCCCCGGCCGAGCTGCTGGAACTGGTCGGCCTCGACCCCGACCGCACCCTGCGCAGCTACCCTCACGAACTCTCCGGCGGCCAGCGCCAGCGCGTCCTGATCGCGATGGCCCTGTCCCGCAGCCCCAAGCTGATCGTCGCCGACGAACCGACCACGGCCCTCGACGTGACGGTGCAGGCACAGGTCATAGAGCTGCTGCTGCGGCTGCGCGCGGAGCTGGACTTCGCGCTGATCCTCGTCTCGCACGACCTGGCGCTGGTCTCGGCGGTCACCGACCGGGTGGTCGTCATGTACGGCGGGCAGATCGTCGAGACCGGCGTGACCGCCGACCTGGTGGAGGCCCCGGCCCACCACTACACGCGCGGGCTGCTGGGCAGCGTGCTCTCGCTGGAGTCGGCGGCCGAGCGCATGACCCAGATCAGGGGGGTCGTGCCCTCGCCGGCCGACTTCCCGGCCGGCTGCCGCTTCGCCGACCGCTGCCCGATGGCGAGCGAGGTGTGCCGTACGACGGTGCCGGACCTGGCGGGGACACGGGCGCACACGGCGGCCTGCCACCACCCCGCCGCCGACCTGGGGACCATGGCGAGGGAGAGCGGGGGCGCCGTCGCGCTGGCCGACCCCAACGGAAGCGAGGGGGCTGTCACGTGACCGCGCGGACCGGGAAAGCCGAGGCCCTCACGTGACCGCGCGGACCGGAGAACCCGAGGCCCTCAAGTGACCGCGCCGACTGGGAAAGCCGAGGCCCTCAAGTGACCGCACTGGTAGCGCTGTCCGACACTCATGTCGTCCACAAGGCCCGCACCGGCGGCCTGTTCGCCCGTGACCGGGTGTACGCGCTCACGGGCGCCGACCTCGCCATCGCGCCCGGCGAGACGGTCGGGGTCGTCGGCGAGTCCGGCTGCGGCAAGTCGACGCTCGCGAAGGTGCTGGTGGGGGTGCAGCGGCCGACGTCCGGCACGGTGACCTTCCGTGGCCAGGACGTCTGGTCCATGAAGCCCGCGGAACGGCGCACGGCCATCGGCAGCAGCACCGGCATGATCTTCCAGGACCCGTCGACGGCGCTGAACCGCCGGCTGACGATCCACCAGATCCTGCGGGACCCACTGGACGTCCACCGGCGCGGCACGACCGCCGAACGTGCGGACCGCGTACGTGAGTTGATGTCACTGGTCGGCCTGCCCCGCGCCCTCGCGGACGCCTTGCCCGGCCAGCTCTCCGGCGGCCAGCGCCAACGCGTGGCGATCGCCCGGGCCCTGGCGCTGGACCCGGACCTGGTGGTGGCCGACGAGCCGACGAGCGCGCTGGACGTGTCGGTCCGCGCCCAGATCCTGAACCTTCTCCTGGACCTGAAGGAGCGTCTCGGCCTGGCCCTGGTGTTCGTCTCGCACGACATCCAGACGGTACGGCGGATGAGCGACCGGGTGATCACGATGTACCTCGGCCGGATCGTCGAGGAGTCACCGGCCGACGAGGTCACCGACCGCTCCCGCCACCCGTACACGCGAGCTCTCTTCTCCGCGACCCCTGGCCTGCTCGACCCCATCGACCCGATCCCCCTGGTGGGCCCCGTCCCGTCGGCAACGCGTCCGCCGAGCGGCTGCCCGTTCCGCACGCGCTGCTGGAAGGCGGACGACGCGTGCGCGTCATCCATGCCGGACTTCGCGGCCGCGTCGACCCCCGATCACCGCTACCGGTGCCACCATCCTGTGGAGGAGGGCCAGTCCACGCGCACGCTGGTCGCGCAGGCCGAGTCCGCCGCCCCGGCCACCGCCATGGCCGACGTTCCGATCCAGCAGCACATCAGGGAGCCTTCATGACCGCCCACCCGTCTCCCACCACCACCCTTCTAAGGCCGCGCTTCGCGCCTTTCTCCATCCCGTTGACCGGTGTCGTACCGCCCGTCTGCACTCCCTTGACACCGGAACGCGAGGTGGACGTCCCCTCGCTCATCAGGCTCGTGGACCATCTGGTGGACGGCGGGGTGGACGGTCTGTTCGTGCTCGGCTCCACGTCGGAAGCGGCATATCTGACGGATGCGCAGCGCAGGCTGGTCGTGGAGACCGTGACCGGCCATGTCGCCGGCCGGCTCCCGGTGCTGGCGGGTGCGATCGACATGACGACGCCGCGCGTCCTGGACCACGTTCGGGACGTGACGGCGGCCGGCGCGGATGCCGTGGTCGTCACGGCCCCCTTCTACACCCGCACCCACCCGGTGGAGATCGCCCGCCACTACCGCGTGATCGCGACGCGGTCGCCCGTGCCGGTCTTCGCCTACGACCTCCCCGTCTCCGTCCACACGAAGCTAAGCGCCGAGCTGGTCCTGGAGCTGGCCGCGGACGGTGTCCTCGCCGGCCTCAAGGACTCCAGCGGCGACCTCGGCTCCTTCCGCAGCGTCGTCACGGGCGCCCGGTCCCACCCCGACATCACCGGTTTCACCCTCCTCACCGGTTCTGAGGTCGTCGTCGATTCCGCGCTGGCCCTCGGAGCGGACGGGGCGGTGCCCGGGCTCGGGAACGTCGATCCGGTCGGCTACGTGCGGCTGTTCCGGCTCTGCCGGGACGGTGACTGGGAGCGGGCTCGGGCCGAGCAGGAACGGTTGTGCGCGCTGTTCCGGATGGTGGACGTGGGGGATGCCGCCCGGATGGGCGGTAGCTCGTCCGCCCTCGGTGCGTTCAAGGCTGCGCTGTATCTGCGGGGGGTCATCGACTGCCCGGCCACGGCCGAGCCGCAGGTTCCGCTGTCGGAGGGGGAGGTCGAGCTGGTGGGGAAGTATCTGGCGGGGGCGGGGTTGCTGTAAGGGATGGATTTCGCCCCCTCCGCCCCTACCCGTCCCGTACCAGCCTTCGGCTGCGGGTTCGTGGGGGCTTGTCGCGCAGTTCCCCGCGCCCCTCGGGGGCGCAGCCCCCAGGGACGGGACGGGTAGGGGCGGAGGGGGCGAGAAAACCCTCACCCCAGCACATCGCTCACCGGCACCCGGCGGAACTCGATCGTGTCGTAGGTGCCGGTCGTGCCGGTCTCGTAGAGGAGGCCGACGCGGCTCGCGCCGAGCTGCACGAGGTCGGAGTATGCGGCGCGCTGCGAGGAGAGCGTCTTCGCCCTGGTGAAGGACCCGCCGGCGTCCGTGCTGCGCCAGATGGCCATGGACTGACGGGCGGTGGGGACGGAGGGACCGGAGAAGAGGAGGGGAGCCGAGGGACCCGTCAGCTGGAGGACGCTCGCCTGGACGACGGGGACGTCGTTCAGGGTGGGCTGGACGGCGTAGGGGCGGTCCAGGGTTTCACCGCCGTCACTGGAGTAGGAGTCGAGGCGGTTTCCGGTACTCGTGCCGTTCTGGTCGCGGGAAGTGAAGTACAGCCGCCCGTCGGGGAGTTCAGCGGCGCCGCTCTCGTTCGCGTTGTCGACACCGTCGTACGAGTCGTCCACGAAGCCCAGCCGCCAGGTGACCCCGCCGTCGTCGCTGTAGATGGCGTGCGCGCCGTAGTACTTGGGCTCCTGCCCGGTGTCGGCGGAGCCCACCGGCGGGGCGGCGGAGTGGTTGGCGGCGACGACCAGGCGCCCGGCATGCCGGCCGTGGCGCAGAGCGATCGCGTGGCCGGGGCCGGTGGCGTACCACCGCCAGCCCGGCAGCTTCACCTCCGCCGTGATGTCCCGCGGAGCGGAGAAGTGCCGGCCGTCGTCGCGGCTCGTCTGGACGAAGACGCGACGGCTCTGCTCCGGCGTGACCTCGCCCCGCATTATCTGCGCCTCGGTCACCGCACCGCTGTTGTAGGACGTGACCAGCACGATCCGGCCGGTCTTCGGGTCCACCACCGGCGCCGGGTTGCCCCGGGTGTCGCCGTCACCGGACGCGACGACCCGCAGCGGGCCCCACGTACAGCCGCCGTCGAAGGAGCGCCTGAGGACGACGTCGATGTTGCCGGTGTCGCCCGCGCTGTTGTGTCTCCCCTCGGCGAAGGCGAGCACCGTGCCCGCGCGCGTGGTGACCGTCGCCGGGATGCGGTACGTGTCGTAGCCGTTCTGCCCCGCCGTGTACGGCACGGAGGAGGTGCAGCCCCGGCCGGCGAGCGACGCGCCGGACGCGGTGCCCGTGGCGGCGAGCGCGGTGAGAAGTCCGACGGCTGCCGCCAACGCGACCTTGCGGCTCGTGATGCTCATGGCCCTCCCCGGACTCCGATGGACATAGGACGTGGGATGTCCAGGAGAACGTAGTGCGCCCGGGGTGACCTATCAATATCCGTGCGGCTACGGCGTGTTGATGTGGCGTCGGTTCAATGGGCGGTGCCGGGAGTGACGAGTCCCGACTCGTACGCCACGATCACCAGCTGGGCCCGGTCGCGGGCGCCCAGCTTGCCCATGATGCGGCTCACGTGGGTCTTCGCGGTGAGCGGGCTCAGTCCCAGCGTCCCGGCTATCTCGGCGTTGTTGAGGCCGCGCGCGACCAGCGTCAGCACCTCGCGCTCCCGCTCGGAGAGGCCGTCGGGACCGCCCGCCGCGGGCGCCGGAGCCGACGGGCTGCGCAGGAAACGGGCGATCAGCCGGGCCGTCGGGCCCGGTGAGAGCAAGGCCTCGCCACCGGCCACCGTACGGATGGCTTCGAGGAGCTCGGCGGGCCTCGTGTCCTTCACCAGGAAGCCTGAGGCGCCCGCGCGCAGCGCCTCCGCGATGTATTCGTCGGTGTCGTACGTGGTGAGGACCAGGACCCTGACCCCGGCCAGGTTCTCGTCGGCCGCGATGAGCCGCGTCGCCTCGATCCCGTCCAGGTCGGGCATGCGGATGTCCATGACGACCAGATCCGCCCGGGCGCTGCGCGCCAGCTCCACGGCCTCCCGCCCGGTGGCCGCCTGCCCGACCACCTCCATGTCCCGCGCCGACTCGAGCAGCATGGCGAACGCGGCCCGCACGAGCGCCTGATCGTCGGCGAGGAGTACACGGATGGTCATCGGGATTCGCCTCGCTCGAGTTCAGGCTCACGCCCGGGATCGGACGCGGGTACAGGACCGGACGCAGGTACAGGACCGGACGCAGGTACAGGACCGGACGCAGGTACGGCTCCGACATCATGTACGGCTTCGAGATCGCGCGCGGCTCGAGGGTCACGTGCGGCCCCGGAATCACGTACGCCGTCCCGCTCGGACATCTGCGCCGGTACCCCGGCCCCCAGTGGCAGCACCGCCGACACCCCGAACCCACCCTCCTCCCGCACCCCGGCCTCCAGCGTGCCGCCCACACTACGAGCCCGCTCCCGCATCCCCACGAGCCCGAACCCTGGTGTGCCGCCCGCGTCGCCGACGCCGTCGTCCGTGATCGTGACGTGCAGCGCCCAGTCCTCCGCCCGCAGGTCCACGCGTACCGTCACATCGGGACCCGCGTGGCGGACCGTGTTGGTGAGCGCCTCCTGGACGATCCGGTAGGCGGCGGCGCCGACGGCGGACGGGACATCCCCCGCCTCCACCGCGACCTCGGTCTCCACCGTGGCGCCCGCGGTGCGTGCCGCCGCCACCAGGTCCGGCACCCCGTCGAGCCCGGGCAGCGACCCGCGCCCGTCTCCGCCGAACTCGGAGGCGCGCAGCACCTCCAGCGTGGTGCGCAGTTCGCCGCGCGCGGTGCGACAGGTCTCGGAGATGTCGTCGAGGGCCCGGGCGACCGCCGTGCGGTCGAGGCGGTCGGGGTCGGCGGCCAGGACGTGCGCGGCGACGGACGTCTGGACGCCGATGAGGGTGATGCTGTGGGCGAGCAGATCGTGCAGGTCGCGGGCGATGCGCAGGCGTTCCTCGGCGACCCGGCGGCGGGCCTCCTCCTCGCGGGTCCGTTCGGCGCGTTCGGCGCGTTCGACGACCGAGGTGACGTACTGGCGGTGCACGCGCGCGTACACACCGAGCACGAGGAACGCGACGATCCAGCCGGTGACACGCAGCGCCTGGGCGCCCTCGGCGGTGCCCTGCCCGAACTTGACGGTGAGCATGATGCCGATGACGCCACCGCCGACCAGGGCGGAGCGCAGCGGGCGCCCCGTGACGGCCACGGTGAACAGGCCGAGCATCGAGACCAGCAGCGGCGCCGTGTGGTCGAAGCCGAGCGCGTGGTACGGGCCGACGCAGGCCACGAGCGCGAGGAACGAGACGAGCGGGGCGCGGCGCCGCCACACCATCGGGACATGCCCGGCGATCAGGAGGGGCCAGCCGAGCCCGTTCGGCCGTCGGCCGTCGGTGTCGAGCACGAGCGCCACGGACACGTCGACGACCAGCAGCGCGGCGGCCAGTAGCGCATCCTGGCGCAGGATCCGTGCGGGGCTGACGCTCCCCCGGTGGGCAAAGCCCGTGAGCAGTATGCGTTTGGGGTCCACCGGTTCATCCTCCGTGAGGAGGCGCCCCTGCGGGAGACAGGGGCGCCCACATGCCGCTCAGGCGACGACGACGGGTTCCTTCTGCCGCGGCTCGGGTGGCTGCGACGGCTCCTGTGACAGCCGCCCCGGCCACCACACCCTCCTCCGCAGCGCCACACTCGCGCTGGTCACCAGGTATGTGCGGACGAGGAAGGTGTCGAGCAGCACCCCGACCGCGATCACGAACCCGAGCTCGACGAGCTGCACGAGTCCCATGTTCGTCAGCACCGCGAAGGTCGCCGCCAGGACCAGTCCGGCCGAGGCGATCACACCTCCCGTCGTCCGCAGCGCGGTCAGCGCGGCGGTGGCGGGCTCGGCACCCGCGAGGGACTCCTCGCGCATCCGGTGCATGAGGAAGATCCCGTAGTCGACACCGAGCGCGACGAGGAAGACGAAGGACAGCAGCCCGAGCCCCGGGTCGGTCCCCTCGAACCCGAACAGCGGCCCGAAGACCAGCCCGCCGATGCCGAGCGCCGCGCCCCACACCGCGATCACCGCGACGACCAGCAGCAAGGGGGCGACCAGGCTGCGCAGCAGCGCGATCAGAATCAGCAGCACGGAGGCGAGCACGATCGGCACGACGACGAGCCGGTCGCGGGCGTTGGTGTCCTGGAGGTCGATCTGCTCGGCGCTCGGGCCACCGACGTACGAGCCCGAGCCCTTGAGACCTCCCCGCAAGGACTTGATCGTGGCGGTCTCGGCCGCCGACTGGGGAGCGCCCTTGGCGATGACGGAGATCTCCGTCCAGCCCTTCCCGCTGCGGCCCCGTTCGGCGCTCGCGACACCCTGCTGGTCCCGCACCGCGGCCAGCGTGGCGTCCGCCCGTCCGGTCGGGGTGATCACGGTGATCGGCTGGGTGCCCTGCCCCGGGTAGGCCTTGGCGAGTGTCTCGATCGCGGCGACCGAGTCGGGCGTGTGGACGAAGGAGTCCTGCTGCTTGAGCGAGCCGGGCAGGTTCAGCGTGCCGAGGGCGAGTGCCCCGAGCAGCACGGCCCCGCCCGCGAGGACGGCGTAGGGCCTGCGTCCGGCGGAGGACCCCATCGCGGCGAACAGACTCCGCCGCTGCTTGGGCTCACTCCCGTACGCGGGCACGAGTGGCCAGAACACCCGGCGTCCGAGCAGGACGAGTACGGCGGGCAGCAGCGTCAGCATGGCGACGAGCGCGCACAACACGCCGACCGTGCCCATCGGGCCCATGCCCCGGCTGCTGTTGAGGTCGGCGGCGAGCAGGCAGAGCAGTCCGGCGGCCACGGTGCCGGAGGAGGCGAGCACGGCGGGCCCACAGCCGCGCAGGGCCTTCCGCATCGCGTCGTAGGGCCGTTCCACGCGCCGCAGCTCCTCCCGGTAGCGGGAGATCAGCAGCAGCGCGTAGTCGGTCCCGGCGCCGAAGACGAGGATCGTCATCACGCCCGAGCTCTGACCGGAGATGGTGGTCCCGAAGGCCTGGTGGAGGCCGTACGCGACACCCATCGACAGATAGTCGGCAACGCCCGCGACGGCGAGCGGTACGAGCCACAGCAGCGGGCTGCGGTAGATGAGGATCAGCAGGACGGCGACCACGGCGACGGTGGTGTAGAGCAGCGGGCCGCCGAGCGAGTTGTAGACCTCGGCGGCGTCGGTGGCGAGCGCGCCGGTGCCGCCCACGTCGACGGTCATACCGTTCTCGGTGCGGGCGACGTCGCGTACGTCGTTCACGAACGCGTCGCGCTTCTTCTCGTCCGTCCCGGGCGCGGAGCTGGCGACCGGGTACATCAGCGTGGTGCCGTCCCGGGAGGGCACGCCCTTCGGGGGTGCGGTGAGCGGGTTCTCCTTGGTGATCTCGGCGACCTGGCGCGCGGCCGTCGCGTGGTCGGCGGCGCTCAGCCCGCCGTCGCGGTGATAGACGAGCACCAGCTCGGTGGTCTCGCCACCGGGCAGCTGGTCCTCGATCCTCGCCACTTGGGTCGAGTCGGCGCTCGCCGGCAGGTAGTCCACGGCTCGGTCGTGCTGCACGTCCGCGAGCTTCGACGCGAACGGCCCGACGACGGCGAGCACGGCCACCCAGAGCCCGAGCAGCACCCAGGGCACGGCCCTGCGCCGCCTGTGCGTGGTTGTGTTTCCGGGCCCCATGACGGGGTCCTCCCCTCCTGGCCGGATGTCTGGACAGGCACCAGACTCCCGGCGCGCGGGACCGGAATCGTCGCGCGGGAGGGCGAGTTCGGGGCTACTGCGAGGGGTGGCGAGACGCGGGCATTACTCCCCGGGGAGTACTACGACGGCGTACGCGCCGCCACCAGCAGCCGCGTCACATCGTCCGAGCAGATCGTCAGCGCCGCGCCCACGGTGGCCAGCACGTCCCGCTCGGCGGGGGTGTAGGGGCCGTCCGCCAGCGCGATGCGCGCGCCCTGGAGGAGGATCGCCTCCCGGCCGGTCGGCGCGAGGTGCGGGGCCAGCGGGTCCAGCGCCTCGTGGAGCTCTATGGCCAGACTCGCCCCGCACGGCTCCCCGAAGACCCGGCCGGTGTCCGCGGCGAGCGCCTCGACCAGCGCGCCGAGCTGGTCCTCCGTGCAGTCCTCGAAGCCGGCCGAGCGCACCGCGCTCGCGGCGGTCTCCAGCGACGTACGGGCGCAGGTGCCGCCCGCGGCGAGCACGGCGAGGGCGACGGTGTGGACGGCGTCGCGGAGCATCGCCGAGAAGCGGGTGGTGGTGGGATGGTCGAGGACATCGGTGCCGTAGTGCTGACGGCAGGCGGCGCATTCGACGACGGGCCCGGTCTCGCCGCGCGGGAGAACGGGAACGCCGAGGAGGGTGAAGCGGCGACGGCCGGTGAGGCGCTGGTAGTTGCGGTCGCCTCCGCAGCCGGGGCAGAAGAACTCGCCGTCGCCGACGGTGGTCCACGCGGTACGGGTGCCCAGAACGCGGGAAACCTGAACTGCACGACCGTTTCGTCCCCGTCCTGGCAGCACCGTCGCACACCTCCGTAACCCTGCGGCAACATCGCCGCGATGGCGTGATGTTAGCCACATTGTTGATGTGGAGTCAGTACCCAGGACGAGACCTGCTCGTGACCTCCACGCGGATTGGCCGGTAAACGATGCGGCTCCGCCCGCCTCGAAAGGCGGACGGAGCCGGAAAGAACCAGGTGAACGAGGTCAGCGGGCCGCGCGGTTGACGGCGGACACGACGGCCTTGAGCGAGGCACGTGTCGTATTCGCGTCGATGCCGATTCCCCACAGAACCTTGTCGTCGATCGCGCATTCGATGTACGAGGCGGCCTGCGCGGAGGCGCCCTCGCTCATCGTGTGCTCCTGGTAGTCCAGCAGGCGTACGTCGATGCCGACGGACTGCAGGGCGTCGAAGAAGGCGGAGATCGGACCGTTGCCGGAGCCGGTCAGGACGGTGTCCTGACCGTCGACCGCGGCCTCGACCTTCAGCGTGTCCACGCCGTCGGTGTCGGTGGTCGACTGGCCGTTCTTGACCTGGATACGGCCCCACGCGTTGTCGGGGTTGGGCAGGTACTCGTCCTGGAAGGTCGCCCAGATGTCCTTCGGCGTGACCTCGCCGCCCTCGGCGTCCGTCTTCGCCTGGATGATCTTCGAGAACTCGATCTGCATCCGGCGCGGCAGGTCCAGCTTGTGGTCGTTCTTCAGGACGTACGCGATACCGCCCTTGCCGGACTGCGAGTTGACGCGGATGACGGCTTCGTAGGAGCGGCCGACGTCCTTCGGGTCGATCGGCAGATACGGGACGGCCCACTCGATGTCGTCGACGGTGACGCCCTTGGCCTTCGCGTCGGCCTCCATCGCGTCGAAGCCCTTCTTGATGGCGTCCTGGTGGGAGCCGGAGAAGGACGTGTAGACCAGGTCGCCCACGTACGGGTGGCGCGGGTGGACCTCCATCTGGTTGCAGTACTCCCACGTACGACGGATCTCGTCGATGTCGGAGAAGTCGATCTGCGGGTCGACGCCCTGGGAGAACAGGTTCATGCCCAGGGTGACCAGGTCGACGTTGCCGGTGCGCTCACCCTGGCCGAACAGACAGCCCTCGACGCGGTCGGCGCCGGCCATCAGCGCCAGCTCGGCGGCGGCGACGGCCGTACCGCGGTCGTTGTGCGGGTGGATGGACAGGCAGACGTGCTCGCGGCGGGACAGCTTGCGGCCCATCCACTCGAAGCGGTCCGCGTGCGTGGAGGGGGTCGAACGCTCCACCGTGGCGGGCAGGTTGAGGATGATCTCGCGGCCCGGGCCGGGCTGGTAGACGTCCATGACCGCCTCGCAGACCTCCAGGGCGAAGTCCAGCTCGGTGTCGGTGAAGATCTCGGGGCTGTACTGGTAGCCGAATTCCGTCTCCGGGCCCAGCAGCTTCTCCGCGTACTCCATGACAAGGCGCGTGCCGTCAACAGCAATCGTCTTGATGTCGTCCTTGGAGCCGCGGAAGACGACCCGGCGGAAGACCGGCGCGGTCGCGTTGTACAGGTGCACGGTGGCGCGCTTGGCGCCCTTCAGCGACTCGACGGTCCGCTCGATCAGGTCCTCACGGGCCTGGGTCAGCACGGAGATCGTCACGTCGTCCGGGATCGCGTTCTCGTCCTCGATGATCGACCGTACGAAGTCGAAGTCCGTCTGTCCCGACGCCGGGAAACCGACCTCGATCTCCTTGTAGCCCATCTTCACCAGCAGGTCGAACATCGCGCGCTTGCGCGTGGGCGACATGGGGTCGATCAGGGCCTGGTTGCCGTCGCGCAGGTCCGTGGAGAGCCAGCGGGGGGCGACGGTGATCCGGTTCTCCGGCCACGTGCGGTCCGGGATGTCCACCTGGTCGTACTGACCGTACTTGTGGACCGGCATGGACGTGGGCTGCTGGCGGTTCTGGCTGTTCGCCATGGTGCGTGGGCTCCTCGTGGTGTCCGGAAAGGACGGCCGACGGCGCAACGCCAGACTCCGCGGGGAGGGGGTCGGCCTCGACTACAGGCCCTCGCCGCGGCAGCTAAGGAGAAGCAGCCCGAAACGCATGATGCTCTGCAGCCTAGCCGAGCCGTGCTCCGTACGGAGGGCTGTATCAGTATGCGGGATCGCGCCCATGAAAGGAGCGAAAGGTGCAAAAAGGTGCGCCATACCACTCCCGGCCGGACTCCGAGGCTCCTTATCGCCCCATTTCACCAATCATGGTTGCAGGTAGTGACAGAGGCATAACTCAGTGCAAGGGTGCCGGGCATGACGACCAACGGGGGCTTCGAGCCCGTCTTCTGCACCATCGTGCCGCCCCACGTCCTCGACAAGCTCGCCCAGCACGAGGACCCCGCACTCGCCGGTCCCGCGCGCCAGACCCTGGAGCGCGACGCCTATGAGCGCACCCACCGCCGGCTGACCACGGTCATCGGCGCCCCGACCGTCGCGCCACCCAAGGAAGCGGCCGAGCAGAAGCCGCACCGCACGATCTACGACGCCCGCCACCACCAGGACCTGCCTGGCAAGAAGGTCCGCGGCGAGGGCGACAAGCCGGGCAAGGACGCCACCGTCAACCGCGCGTACGCCGGTCTGGGCGCGACCTTCGAGCTCTACCTGAACGCGTACCAGCGCAACTCGATCAACGGCGAGGGCCTGCCTCTCGACGCCACCGTGCACTTCGACCAGAACTACAACAACGCGTTCTGGAACGGCGAGCAGATGGTGTTCGGCGACGGTGACGGCGAGATCTTCCTCGACTTCACCATCCCGGTCGACGTCATCGGCCACGAGCTGACCCACGGCGTCACCCAGTACACGGCGAACCTCACCTACTTCGGCCAGCCCGGCGCCCTGAACGAGTCCATGTCGGACGTCTTCGGCTCGCTGATCAAGCAGTACACGCTCGGCCAGACCGCCACCGAGGCCGACTGGCTGATCGGCGCGGGCCTGCTCGCCCCGCGCGTCACCGGCACCGCGCTGCGCTCCATGAAGGAGCCGGGCAGCGCGTACGACGACGATGTGCTCGGCAAGGACCCGCAGCCCGCGACGATGGACCACTACGTCCGCACCGGCCGCGACAACGGCGGCGTCCACATCAACTCCGGCATCCCCAACCACGCCTTCTACCTCGTCGCCGAGGCACTCGGCGGCCACGCGTGGGAGCGGGCCGGGCAGATCTGGTACGACGTGCTGACCGGCGGCGAGCTTCCCTCGCAGGCGCTGTTCTCGGACTTCGCACGGCTCACGCTCGCCGCGGCCCGCTCCCGGTACAACGAGGGGGAGGAGCTCCAGGCCGTGGTGAAGGCCTGGGAACAGGTCGGAGTACCGACCACGTAGCCCCGGCCCCCGACTCGTACTAGACAGGACCCATGCGTATTCAGGTGAGGCGCACGGGCGGATTCGCGGGCATCGAGCGCCATGCCGAGGTGAACACCTCGGGACGGCCCGACGCCCATGAGTGGCACGCCCTGGCCGAGCAGGCGATCGCCGCCGGCCGGGGCGCGCCCCCCATCGGTGTCCCGGACGGCTTCAGCTACGAGATCACGGTGGACGGGAAGACGGTGTACGCGGCCGATCCCCGGCTCACGGAGGAGCAGCGGAAGCTGATTTCGCGGGTGCTGAAGGAGGGCGCCTAGGTCCTGTCGTCACATTCCCGTCGTCCGCCCGGAGGGCGGGCCCTGCGGCGTCAGGTGCGTGCTCTCGGCGTGCCGGGCACAGGCCCTCGTACTGGATGTACTTGGGTCTGTGCCCGGTGCGGCGAGAGTGCGTGCATGGCGTCGCGGGGCAGACGGGAATGTGACGACAGGGCCTAGGAAACAGGGCTCGAGCCAGGGGCGCGGGGGACCGCGCGACCGGTCCCCGACGGCCCGGGGTCGCACCACCCCTCTCCCCAGGCGCCCCGGCACGTCAGGCGCCCAACAAGTAACGGCCAGTTCACACCGGCCCGTTGACTTCGGTTACCGCCGGTACGGATGATCGCGCGCATGGCGACGAACCCCATCCCGCAGTTCCCGCCCGGCTTCCTCTGGGGCGTGTCCACCTCGGCCCACCAGATCGAGGGGGCCGCGACCGAGCGCGCCCCCTCGGTATGGGACGCCTTCACGGCCGAGCCCGGCCGGATCAAGGACGGCACCACCGCGGAGGTGGCCTGCGACCACTACCACCGCTACCGCGAGGACGTGGCACTCCTCGCCGACCTCGGCGTGGACGCGTACCGCTTCTCCGTCTCCTGGCCCCGGGTGAACTCCCCCGGCGGCCTCGACTTCTACGACCGCCTGGTCGACGAGCTGTGCACCGCGGGCGTGCGCCCCGTGCCGACCCTCTTCCACTGGGACCTGCCGCTGGAGCTGGACTGGCTGGACCGGGACACGGCGGAGCGCTTCGCCGAGTACGCCGGTGTCGTGGCCGCACGCCTCGGCGACCGGGTGAAGAAGTGGATCACCCTCAACGAGCCCGCCGAACACACCCTGCTCGGCCACGCGCTCGGCGCGCACGCCCCCGGCAAGCAGCTCCTGTTCGACGCCCTGCCGGTGGCCCACCACCAGCTCCTCGCCCACGGCCTCGGCATACGGGCCCTGCGCGCGGCCGGGGCCACGGACATCGGGATCGCCAACTCCCACGGGCCCACCTGGGCCGCATCGCGCCGGACCGAGGACGTGGAAGCCGCAGACTTCTACGACATCCTCCTCAACCGCCTGTTCGCGGACCCGCTCCTGCTCGGCCAATATCCCGAGGGCATCGGGGAGTTGATGCCGGGAGACGTCGAGGCGGACCTGAAGGTCATCGCGGAGCCGCTCGACTGGTACGGGATCAACTACTACCAGCCGACCAAGGTCGGCGCCCCCGAGGGCGAGGAGATCGAGTTCAGTGGACTGACGTTGCCCGCGGAACTCCCATTCTCCGTCCGCGAATTGGAGGGCTACCCGGTCACCGACTTCGGGTGGCCGGTCGTCCCCGAGGCACTCACCGAGCTGCTGGTCGGCTTCCACGAGCGCTATGGAGACCGGCTCCCGCCCGTCGTCATCACCGAGAACGGCTGCTCCTACCACGGCATCGACGACCAGGAGCGGATCACGTTTCTGGACGGTCATGTCCGTGCGCTGCATAGGGCGTTGGAGCAGGGGGTGGACGTACGCGGCTACTTCGTCTGGTCGCTGATGGACAACTTCGAGTGGGCGGAGGGATACGCGCGCCGCTTCGGTCTCGTCCACGTCGACTACGACACGCTGGAGCGGACACCCAAGGCGTCGTACGCGTGGCTGCGGGACGCCCTGCGGGCGCGGAGATGACCACCGAGGACCCTGTACGGGTGACCGCTCTCGCCGAGCCCGTCGAGCGGGTCGGCCGGGGCTGGACTTCGGCGCTCTCGCTCGCCAACGGGGCGATCTGGGTGGGCTGGTACGGCCCCCTGCAGATCCTCCTCGCCTCCCAGGCGGAGGACTTCGCTCCCGGTACCGGCATGTCGAAGGAGACGATGCTGGCGTGGGTCACGGGCGCGGGCGCGGTCGTCTCGCTGGTCGCCAATCCGCTCTTCGGCGCGCTGTCCGACCGCACGACCGCCCGCTGGGGCCGCCGCACACCGTGGATCGTGGCGGGAGCGGCGGGCGGTGCGCTGTCCCTGCTGCTCCTGGCGGGCGCGGGCGGCGTGTGGACGATGGCGGTCGGCTGGTGTCTGGTCCAGCTGACGCTGAACGCCGCCTTCGCGGCGGTCACGGCGGCCGTGCCCGACCGGGTGCCACGACTCCAGCGGGGTTCCGTGGGCGGCTGGCTGGGCGCGGCGCAGATCCTGGGCGTGGTCGGCGGGACGGGCCTGGCGACGGTGGCGGGCGGTGTGGGCGGCGGGTACGCGGCCTGCGCGGTGTTCACGCTGGCGGGCGTCCTGCCGTACGTACTGCGCCACCCGGACCTGCGCCTGCCCGCCTCGGCCCGCCCTGCCTGGGCCTGGCGCGTCTTCCTGTCCTCCTTCTGGCTGAGCCCGCGCCGCTATCCGGACCTCGCCTGGGCCTGGCTGACCCGCTTCCTGATCAACCTGAGCAACGCTCTCGTACTCCTCTACCTGCTGTATTACCTGAGGGACCGGCTGCACTACGACGACCCCGAGAACGGCGTGCTGATCCTGACGGCGGTGAACGGTGTCACGCTGCTCGCCACCGTCGTGGTGGGCGGGGCGTGGTCGGACCGGGTGGGCCGCCGCAAACCGTTCGTGATCTGGTCGGGCGTCCTGATGGCGGTGGCCACGGCGGCCCTGTCCGGCTGGCAGACCTGGCCGGGCGCGATCGTCGCGGCGGCGGTCCTGGGCGTGGGCTTCGGCGTCTTCACCTCCGTCGACTTCGCCCTGATGACGGACGTCCTGCCCAAGGCCCTGGACCGCGGCAAGGACCTCGGCGTCATCAACATCGCCAACGCCCTGCCCCAGGTCGCCGCGCCCGCGCTGGCCGCGCCGATCGTGACGTATCTGGGTGGATACCGGGTGCTGTACCTGGTCGCGGCGGTGATCGGAATGGCGGGGGCGGTGCTCGTGGGGAGGATCAGGGGCGTGGACTGATCCGTCATCCGTCATCCGTCATCCGCCTGCCGCCTGCCGCCTGCCGCCTGCCGCCTGCCGCCTGCCGCCTGCCGCTCGGTGAACTGCTTGCCGAGCGGCAACCTGCCTGTCGAGCGGCGAGCTGCTTGCCGGCCGGTGACCTGCCTGCCGAGCGGTGGCCTGCTTACAGTGCGCCCGCGTCCTGGGCGTTCCATACCGACGGGTACAGCGGGCGGTAGCCCAGTTCCCGGCGGATCCGGGCCGTGGACACGATCCCGAACCAGGGATCGGGGTCCGTGCGCTCGTACAGCGCGGGCGGGATGTCGACGCCGTTGAGCTGGTGGAGGTCGACGGTGGTGACGGGGGCGTCATCGGCGATGTTGTAGATGCCGCCCGCCGCGCCCGGGGCGTACAGCAGGCGGCGCAGGCCCTGGGCGACATCCGCGTGGTGGACCATCTGGAGGCGCTGGGTGGCGGCCCAGTGCGCGGCCCACCGCATCGAGTCGGCGAGATGCGGGTCGCCCTCGCCGTAGACGAAGGCGAGCCGCCCGATCCGTACGTCCATCCCGCCCTCCAACGCGAGAAGGCCCCGCTCCGCCTCCCCCTTCGACTCCGCGTACGCACCCCACATCTCGCCGCCGGGCACGGTCGGGTCGTCCTCGGTGTGCGGGCGGCCACGACCCGTTCCGTAGACGACGTTCGTGCTGACCTGCACGAAGCGGCGTACGCCGGAGGTCTCGGCCGCGCGGCCCAGCTCCAGGGCTGCGTCCCGGTTGACCGCCCGGGCCTCCTCGTCGGGTACACCTCGGAAGGCGGCCGCGATGTTCACCACCGCGTCGACGCCCGCGAGGGCCTTGCCGAGCGCTTCCGCGTCCCGCAGGTCACCGACCGCGACCTGCGCGCCGAGGTCGGCGAGGGCGGCCGCCCTCGCCTCGTCGCGGACCAGGACCCGCACATGATCACCGGGGGGTGCCTGGCTCAACAGTCGGGGTACGAAGCGGCGGCCCACCTGACCAGTGGTGCCTGTCACCAACGTCAGCATGATGGTTCCTCTCGTCGGTTCGTCGGTTCTCCTTGGGTCTCCTTCAGCTTCGGCCCGTGCCCGGGGCGACGGGAGAGACCCGCTGATCCGGGGACCGGCAGTGCCTGGATAAGACGGGCGGGTTCGGCCAGGCTGGAGAGGTGAACCGAGCCGAACTCGCCGACTTCCTGCGCCGCAGCCGCGCCCGGCTGGAGCCCTCCGACGTGGGGCTGACGGCCGGCGCCCGACGCCGTACGCCGGGCCTGCGCCGCGAGGAGGTGGCGGCGCTGGCGGGCATGTCCGTGGACTACTACACCCGGCTCGAACAGTCGCGGGGTCCGCGCCCGTCCCGCCAGATGCTGGGCGCGCTGGCGCGGGCACTCCGCCTCACCGGCGACGAACGGGACCACCTCTTCCACCTGGTGGGCGAGGAACCACCGCGCGCCGAGAGCGCCTCTGCGCATGTCCGCCCCGGTCTGCTGCTGATCCTCGACCGGCTGCACGACGCGCCCGCGCAGGTGATGACCGACTACGGCGACGTGCTCGCGCAGAACGCGCTGGCGGCGGCCCTGGTGGGCGAGGCGGGCGCCGACCGCAATGTCGTACGGCGCTTCTTCACCGACCCGCGGAGCCGTGCCCTCTTTCCGCCCGAGGACCGCGCCGAGCACGCGCGCAACCATGTCGCCAATCTGCGTGCCGTCGCCGCGGCCCGGCCCGAGGATCCGGGGCCGGCGCGTCTGGTGGCCGAACTCCGTTCCGCCAGTGAGGAGTTCCGCCGGCTCTGGGAGTCGCACGAGGTGGCGGTGCGGCGTGCCTCGACCAAGAGGTTCCTGCACCCCACCGTCGGACTGCTCGACCTGGACTGCGAAATCCTGCTGAGCTCCGGAGACAACCAACTCCTGATCGTCCACACGGCCCGCCCCGGCACCGAGTCCTACGAACGCCTCCAACTCCTGCGCGTGGTGGGCCTCCAGGACATGTCCGCGGCCACGGACCGCTCCTGACAGCTTTTCTTCGCAACCCAACCCGGCACCCAACTTCGGCCACTTTTAACGACCGTTGAAGGAAAGCCTCGGCATCCCTTGCATTCGTGAGCCACCCGCGCATCAATGGAACCGCACGTTCCGACGGACCGTCAGATACGCCGCCGCATGGCGTCCCGCACCCCACTCGCGGACGGTCCGCGCACACATCTCCCCGCACCCTCACCGGCACAGAGGTGAGAAGCCCGTGTGCCCGGACAGGGCGGTCCGGTCCCACCATCCCCACATGGCAATTCCCGTACAAGGGAAGGGAATCCGATGAGAGGCAAGCAACTCGCAATCTCCGCGGCGTTAGCCGCCGGCACCCTCGCCGCGACCGGCCTGGCCTTCGCGCCCGCCGCCGCGGCCGTCACCCCACAGACAGCCACCATCAACGCGACCTGCAGCATCGGCGGCAGCGGCGCGGCCACCCTCACCGCCACCCAGGACGGCACGGCCGCGACCATCACCCTCAGCTCCACCGAGATCACGGCCCCGATCGACGTGGCCCAGGACTCGGTCAGCTCCACACTGACCATGGTGAAGGCGAGCGGCGGTACCACCGTCTTCTCCGGCACGAAGAACCCCGCCATCTCCGCGGGCGGCGGCGTCTCCGTCGGGCCGCTCGACGGCACGGTCGCCTCCGGCGACAGCCTGGAGGCCTACGGCGGCTCCCTGCAGATGGTGGTCTTCGGCATCACGATCACCTGCACGGCGGACGCACCGCAGTCCCCGGGCCCGTTCGTGTTCGACTGAGCCCACCTGCATGAAGACCGGTGCCGCCCGCGCGCAGCGGCACCGGTTCACTCAAACACCCTGTGTGCACCGGGAGTTGATGAGCACAGCCGGGTGGAGGGTCAGAGCGCGTCCGGCCCGCGCTCCCCCGTCCGGACCCGCACCACCGTCTCCACCGGCACCGCCCACACCTTGCCGTCCCCGATCTTCCCGGTGTGCGCGGCCTTCACCACCGCGTCGATGACCTCGTCGGCGTCCGCGTCCTCGACGACGACCTCGATCCGCACCTTGGGGACGAGGTCGACCTGGTACTCGGCCCCGCGGTACACCTCGGTGTGCCCGCGCTGACGCCCGTACCCACTGGCCTCCGTGACGGTCAGCCCGTGCACGCCGATTTCCTGCAGGGCGGTCTTGACCTCGTCGAGGCGGTACGGCTTGACGATCGCGGTGATGAGCTTCATGCCTGGGTCTTGACCTTCTGCGCGGTGGGGAGGGACGACGAGACCGGGGCACCGTGGCCCAGGACCCCGTGATCGTAGGCGCTCTCGGCGTGCACCGTAAGGTCCAGGCCGGTCTGCTCCTGCTCCTCGTCCGCCCGGAAGCCCATGAGCCGGTCGATCAGCTTCCCGATGCCGTAGGTGACGGCGAAGGCGTACGCCCCGACGGCCACCACGGCGACCAGTTGCCTGCCGAGCTGGCCCAGCCCGCCGCCGTACAGGAGCCCCTCGGTCCCGCCCGTCATCTCCTTGGCCGCGAAGACCCCGATGAGCAGCGTGCCGATGATCCCGCCGACCAGGTGCACGCCGACGACGTCCAGCGAGTCGTCGTAGTTCAGCTTGAACTTCCAGCTCACGGCGTACGAGCAGACGACACCGGCGGCGAGGCCGACGACCAGCGCGCCCAGCAACGACACGGACCCGCAGGACGGGGTGATGGCCACCAGACCCGCGACCGCGCCGGACGCCGCACCCAGCGTGGTCGGGTGCCCGTCGCGCTTCTGCTCGACGAAGAGCCAGCCGAGCAGGCCGGTGCACCCGGCGGCGAGCGTGTTGAGGAACGCGGCGGCGGCCAGACCGTTGGCGCCGAGGGCCGAGCCCGCGTTGAAGCCGAACCAGCCGAACCACAGCAGTCCGGCGCCCAGCATCACCATCGGCAGGTTGTGCGGCCGCATGGCGTCCTTCTTGAAGCCCAGGCGCGGGCCGAGGACCAGGCAGAGCGCGAGCCCGGAGGCGCCCGAGGTGATCTCGACCGGCATACCGCCCGCGAAGTCCAGCGCGCCCAGCCTGTCCAGGATCCAGCCGCCGGGCCCCCACACCCAGTGGGCCACGGGAACGTATACGAGCAGCGCCCAGACCGGCACGAAGACCAGCCAGGCCCCGAACTTCGCGCGGTCCGCGATCGCGCCGCTGACCAGCGCGGCGGTGATGGTCGCGAAGGTGAGCTGGAAGGTGGCGAAGAGGAGGGTGGGCACCGTGCCCTGGACACTGTCCGGGCCGAGGCCCGCCATGCCCGCGTACTTCAGCCCTCCGACGAGCCCGCCGAAGGCGTCGTCCCCGAACGCGAGCGAGTAGCCGGCGGCCAGCCACACCACCGTGACCAGGGCGATCGACACGAAGCTCATCATCAGCATGTTGAGGACGCTCTTCGTGCGGACCATGCCGCCGTAGAACAGGGCGAGGCCCGGCGTCATCAGCAGGACGAGCGCGGTGGCGGCGAGCAGCCAGGCCGTGTCACCGGTGTCGATGTGGGGCGCTGCCAGGGTCACGGTCTCTCCAGCGGTCCGGGGGCGTCGTCAGAGAGTCACGGGCGCGCGTTTCCGGTTGTGCACACACGCGTTTCCGGCATGTTTCGTGTTGCGTGAGGGTTTCCGGAACCTCACGGCGCACGGCCGGAGCGCACAGCGTGCGGCGGGGGCTTGTGGATCAGGGAGAATGGGCGCCATGAGCGTTCGTACCCCGTCATCCAAGCCGTCCGAGGCCCCCCACCGCGCCGGCTTCGCCTGCTTCGTGGGCCGCCCCAACGCGGGCAAGTCCACCCTTACGAATGCTCTGGTCGGCCAGAAGGTGGCGATCACCGCGAACCAGCCGCAGACGACGCGGCACACGGTACGGGGCATCGTGCACCGGCCCGACGCCCAGCTGATCCTGGTGGACACCCCCGGTCTGCACAAGCCGCGCACGCTCCTCGGCGAGCGGCTCAACGACGTCGTACGGACCACCTGGGCCGAGGTCGACGTCATCGGCTTCTGTCTGCCGGCCAACGAGAAGCTCGGCCCCGGTGACCGTTTCATCGCGAAGGAACTGGCGTCCATCAAGAAGACGCCGAAGATCGCGATCGTCACCAAGACGGACCTGGTCGACAGCAAGGCTCTCGCCGAGCAACTCATCGCGATCGACCAGCTCGGCAAGGAGCTGGGGTTCGAGTGGGCGGAGATCGTGCCGGTGTCGGCGGTCGGCGACAAGCAGCTGGGCCTGCTGGCCGACCTGATCGTGCCGCTGCTGCCGGAGGGCCCGGCCCTCTACCCGGAGGGCGATCTCACCGACGAGCCCGAGCAGGTCATGATCGCGGAGCTGATCCGCGAGGCCGCGCTGGAGGGCGTGCGCGACGAGCTGCCGCACTCCATCGCCGTCGTCGTGGAGGAGATGCTGCCGCGCGAGGACCGGCCCGCCGACAAGCCCCTCCTCGACATCCACGCCTTCGTCTACATCGAGCGCCCCAGCCAGAAGGGCATCATCATCGGCCCCAAGGGCAAGCGCCTGAAGGAGGTCGGCATCAAGTCCCGCAAGCACATCGAGGCGCTGCTGGGTACGCCGGTCTTCCTCGACCTGCATGTGAAGGTCGCCAAGGACTGGCAGCGGGATCCTCGGCAGTTGCGGAAGCTGGGGTTCTGAGCCGGGTTCTCCCGCCGTCTCCGCCCCTACTCGTGCCTTCCCCGGGGGCTCCGCCCCCGGACCCCCGTATCGGCCTGAACGGCCCCGTCTGGCCGGCGCCGTGGACATCACGCTGCCCGCATACATGACGGACGTCTGGCAGGCCCCGGCCCTGACCGCCCTGGCCCTCGCGGGCGTGGCCATCGCCGTACTGGGCGCGCTGCTCCCGGCACGGGGCGCGGCGCGTCTGACGATCGCCGAGGTGCTGCACAACGAGTAAGGGGTCCGGGCGAGTTGTCGGTGGGCCCGCCTACACTCCCCGCCCATGACCTACGTGGAAGAGCACGTACACCCGGAGCCCCCCGTCGCCGGCGACGAGACCGCCACCCTGCTCGGCTCGCTGGAGCGGCAGCGCGCGACCCTGGCCTGGAAGTGCGGGGGACTGGACGCGGCCGGCCTGACGGCGACGGTGGGAGCTTCGTCGATCACCCTGGGCGGGCTGCTCAAGCACCTGGCCCATGTCGAGGACGACTACTTCTCGGGGCGGCTGTTCGGGCGCGAGCCCAGTCCTCCGTTCGACACGGCGGACTGGGACACCGACCCCGAGTGGGACTGGCGCTCGGCCGCCGAGGACACCCCCGAGCAGCTCTACGCCCTGTGGCGGGACACGGTGGCCCGTTCCCGCTCCCTCGTCGCCCAGGCGCTGACCGACGGTGGCCTGGACCGCCCGGCCGACCGCGGCTGGCCCGACGGCCGGGCCCCCAGCCTGCGCCGCATTCTCATCGACATGATCGAGGAGTACGCACGCCATGTCGGCCACGCCGACCTGATCAGGGAAGCGGTGGACGGACTGGTGGGTGAGGACCCACCACGCGACGCTAGCCCGTCCGGCCTGTGACGACGAAGCCGTTCAGGCCGAAGCGGAGTGTCTGGGGGCGGCAGCCCCCGGACACGGGACGGGGAGGGGCGGAGGGGACGAAAACCCGCTGATGCCTCAGCCCGCGGTGACGACGGCGCGCACCGTCCCGTCGGGCCCCGCGAGGAGCACCGGCGTCTCGGCCCCGCCGAGGTCCCCTACGGCTGCCCGGTCCTCCGGGGACACGGCCTCCGTCTCGGACACCACGGCCGCCGCCTCCAAGGACTTCGCCCCCGAAGCGACCGCCATGGCCACGGCGGTCTGGAGGGCACTGAGCTGCAGGGAGGGCAGAGCCACCGTCCCGGCGACATACGTACGGCCCGTCTCGTCCCGCACAGCCGCCCCCTCGGGCACACCGTTGCGGGCCCGCGCGGAACGGGCCAGGGTCACGATCTTGCGGTCCTCGGGGTCGAGCGCGCTGCTGTCGGTCATGCCCCCGAGCATACGAAGCCCCGCTCCGACCCCGCGCGGCGGTACGCGGCTACCCGGCCACCGGGTACATCGACCCCCGCCGTCCCTCCGGCGAGGCCGGCCACTCCAGCTTCACCGCCGTGTTCGCCTCCGGCAGCGGCGTGTGCGGCACGATCGTGAGGTCGGGCCGCGCCGGCACCTTCATGGCGGTGGACTCGACGGCCGGCAGACCGACCAGCGGATGGTCGAGCTCCTTGCGGATCTGCCCGGCGTCCTCGATGTCCCGCCGCTCGGCGTCCTCGCGACGACGTCGGACGACCTGCTGAGCGGCGTCCACACGGTCCTCGCCCCCGACGCGGCGATCGTCCTGGCGGCGGTGCTGGTCGCGGTGGGACTCGGCCGACGAGGCCCGAAGGCGGGCTCAGGGCCGGTCGAGGCGGAGGCGCTCCGCCTTCGGTAGACCGGCGACGACGAGATCGTACGAATCCTCGATGAGCTCCCGGACGAGCCGGTCCGGGAGTTCGCCGTCGACCGTCACCGTGTTCCAGTGCCGCTTGTTCATGTGATAGCCGGGGATGATCAGCCCCGGGTACTCGCCCCGCAGCCGGACCGCGTCGTCCGGGTCGCACTTCAGGTTGACCGTGAGTGGGCGCGCGTCCAGGTGAGTCAGCGCGAAGAGCTTGCCCAGCACTTTGAAGACCGAGATCTCCGGGGCGAACGGGAAGTCTTCGACGGTCGCGTTCAAGGACAGGCAGAACGCGCGCAGTTGCTTCGGGGTCACTCCGGCTTCTCCTCCTCGGGGGGCTCGACCGGGCCGACCGGCTCGACGAGTACCGTGACGATCTTGTTCCGGCGCCCGGCCGCGGCCTCCGCGGTCAGCCGCAGTTCGCGCCCGTCGGGCAGCTCGACCACCGAGGAGGCCCCGGCGATCGGGACCCGCCCGAGCGCCTTGGCGAGCAGCCCGCCGACGGTCTCCACGTCCTCGTCGTCGTACGCCTCGAACCCGTACAGCTCGCCGAGGTCGCCGATGTCGAGCCGGGCGGTGACCCGGTAGCGGTCGTCGCCGAGCTCCTGGACGGGCGGCAGCTCGCGGTCGTACTCGTCGGTGATCTCGCCGACGATCTCCTCGAGGATGTCCTCGATGGTGACGATGCCGGCCGTGCCGCCGTACTCGTCGATGACCACGGCGCAGTGGTTGCGCTCCTGCTGCATCTCGCGCAGCAGATCGCCGGCGTTCTTGGTGTCGGGCACGAAGGTGGCGGGCCGCATGGCCGTCGACACCAGCTCGGACTCGGCGTCGCGGTTGATGTGCGTCTTGCGGGCCAGGTCCTTCAGATACACGATCCCGACGATGTCGTCCTCGCTCTCCCCGGTGACGGGGATGCGGGAGAAGCCCGAGCGCAGCGCGAGGGTCAGCGCCTGGCGGATGGTCTTGTAGCGCTCGATGACGACGAGGTCGGTCCTCGGGACCATGACCTCGCGTACGAGGGTGTCGCCCAGCTCGAAGACGGAGTGCACCATGCGGCGCTCCTCGTCCTCGATGAGGGACTCCTTCTCGGCGAGGTCGACGAGGGCGCGCAGCTCGGCCTCGGAGGCGAACGGGCCGCGGCGGAAGCCCTTGCCGGGCGTCAGCGCGTTGCCGATGAGGATGAGCAGCGGCGGGATCGGGCCCATCACCCGGGCCAGCGGAAGCAGGACGTAGGCCGCCGCCGTCGCCGTGTTCAGCGGGTGCTGGCGGCCGATGGTGCGCGGGGAGACGCCGACCGCGACGTACGAGACGAGGACCATGACGCCGATGGCGACGACGAGCGCCTCCCACGTCTCGTCGAACTCCTTCAGACAGGCGTACGTGACGAGCGCGGCGGCCGCCATTTCGCAGGCGACGCGCACGAGCAGCGCCACGTTCAGATAGCGGGTCGGGTCGGCGGCGACCTGCGCGAGCTTGGCGCTGCCGCGCCGGCCGCTGCGTACGGCCTCCTCCGCGCGGAAGCTGGAGACGCGCGCGAGGCCCGCCTCCGCGCAGGCGGCGAGCCAGGCGACGACGACCAGCAGGACGGCGCCGACGACGAGTTGAGGACTCATGACACGGTCGGGGCCGGCGAGGGGCCCGTCATGCCCTTCTCCGCGCGCCAGCCGTCCACGATGGCGGCCTGGAGGCCGAACATCTCGGCCTTCTCGTCCGCTTCCTCGTGGTCGTAGCCGAGGAGGTGCAGCACCCCATGGACGGTGAGGAGCTGGAGCTCCTCGTCCATGGAGTGCTGCGTCGCGGCTTCCTTGCCCTGCCGCTCGGCGACCTCCGGGCAGAGCACGATGTCGCCGAGCAGGCCCTGCGGCGGCTCGTCGTCGTCCTTCGACGGCGGCCGCAGCTCGTCCATGGGAAAGGACATGACATCCGTCGGACCGGGCAGGTCCATCCACTGGATGTGCAGCTGCTCCATGGCGTCGGCGTCCACGACGATCACTGAGAGCTCGGAGAGCGGGTGGATGCGCATCCGCGCGAGCGCGTAGCGGGCGATGTCGAGGATCGCCTGCTCGTCGACCTCGGTTCCGGACTCGTTGTTGACGTCGATCGACATGGTCGTGCTGGTCTACTTCCCCTTGTGGCCGGCTTTGCCGCGGCCCTTGTGGGAGCCGTTCTCGGTGCCGTTCTCGATGTCGTACTTCTCGTACGCGTCGACGATACGGCCGACCAGCTTGTGCCGTACGACATCGTGGGACGTGAGCCGCGAGAAGTGGACGTCCGCGACACCGTCCAGGATGTCCTGGACCTGGCGCAGACCGGACTTCGTCCCGGTCGGGAGGTCGACCTGGGTCACGTCACCCGTGACCACGATCTTCGAGTCGAAGCCGAGGCGGGTGAGGAACATCTTCATCTGCTCGGCGCTCGTGTTCTGGGCCTCGTCCAGGATGATGAAGGCGTCGTTGAGCGTGCGACCGCGCATGTAGGCGAGCGGCGCGACCTCGATGGTCCCCGCCGCCATGAGGCGCGGGATCGAGTCCGGGTCGAGCATGTCGTGCAGCGCGTCGTAGAGCGGGCGCAGGTAGGGGTCGATCTTCTCGTAGAGCGTGCCCGGGAGGAATCCCAGGCGCTCCCCCGCCTCCACCGCCGGGCGGGTCAGGATGATGCGGTTGACCTGCTTGGACTGAAGCGCCTGAACCGCCTTCGCCATGGCGAGGTACGTCTTGCCGGTACCGGCGGGGCCGATGCCGAAGACGATGGTGTGCTTGTCGATGGCGTCGACGTACCGCTTCTGGTTGAGCGTCTTGGGGCGGATGGTGCGGCCTCGCGAGGACAGGATGTTCTGCGTGAGCACCTCGGCCGGAGTCTCCTGGCCGTCGCCCTCCCCGTTCTCGCTCGCCCTGAGCATGGCGATCGAGCGTTCCACTGCGTCCTCCGTCATCGGCTGCCCCGTGCGGAGCACCAGCATCATCTCGTCGAACAGGCGCTGGACGAGAGCGACTTCACCGGCGTCGCCGACCGCGCTGATCTCATTGCCCCGGACGTGGATATCGGCCGCCGGGAAGGCCTTCTCGATCACGCGCAGGAGGGAGTCGCCGGAGCCCAGCACGGTCACCATGGGGTGCGCGGCCGGAACGGTGAACTGCGCTCTCGCTTGTCCCTGCGCGAGGGTGTGAGCTGTGGGTGTCTGAGTCATGGGCCGGCTCTGTAGGCCTGCTTTTCCTCCTTGATCGGCACGCTTGCCACGGGGGCAGCCTTGCGATTCCAAGCGTACGTCTCCGCACTGACAGAGCCGTAGGGCTTTTCCTCACCTCACACGGAGCGCCGCGGCTCCCGCGGAGCGCCCCGCAGAGGACCGCACGGCGCCTCATGCGGAGCGCCGCGCAGAGGACCGCCCCGGCGCCTCACGCGGAGCGCCCGAACCCGATCGTCGGCACCGCCCGGCGCAACGGCCACGGGCGCGTCACCTGGGGCAGCAGCCCCTCCAGGAACGCATAGCGCCGCAGGGCCGTCGGATCCTGGTCGTCGACCGACTGGACACGGCGCCACCAGGCGGCGATCTCGGACCAGCCGGGCGCCGACAGCGACCCACCGAACTCCTGGACCGAGAGGGCGGCGGTCAGCCCGGCGAAGGCGAGGCGGTCGGCCAGGGGCCAGTCGGCCAGGGTGCCCATGACGAAGCCCGCGACGAAGACGTCACCGGCGCCGGTGGGGTCCATGGCCTCGACGTCGATCGCCGGGACCTCGGCGGTCTCCCCGGTACGGCCGTCCACGGCGTACGCGCCCTCCGACCCCAGGGTGACGACGGCGAGCGGTACGTGCTCGGCCAGCGCGTGCGCCGCCGCGCGCGGGCAGTCCACGCGGGTGTACCGCATGGCCTCCTCGGCGTTCGGCAGGAACGCCTCGCAGTGTTCGAGATCGGCGAGGCCCGCCAGGTCCCAGCGGCCGGTGTCGTCCCAGCCGACGTCCGCGAAGAGCCGGGTGCCCTTGCTCGCGGCCTGCCCGATCCATGGCGCGCGCGTGCCCGGCGTCAGCGAGGCGACGGCGGCACGCGCGCGTGGCGGGCAGTCCGGCGCCGGTTCCTCCGGCGGCGGCTCGTGCCCGTGGCTGACCATCGTGCGCTCCCCCTCGTACGCCATCGACACGGTGACCGGGGAGTGCCAGCCGGGTACGGTGCGCGACGGGGTGAGGTCGATGCCCTCGCCCTGCTCCAGGGCGTCCCAGCAGTACTCCCCGTAGTGGTCGTCGCCGAAGGCCGCCGCCAGGGAGGTTTTCAGCCCCAGCCGCGCGAGGGCGGTCGCCATGTTGGCGACTCCGCCCGGGCTGGAACCCATCCCCCGCGCCCAGGACTCCGTCCCCCGCACGGGGGCGGAATCGAGGCCGGTGAAGATGATGTCCAGGAAGACCGTGCCCGTGAGATAGACGTCCCAGGGCGGGTCCTGGGGGGTGCGCAGCCCGGCGAGCGGGTCGACGTGAGCCTGGCAGTACGGTCGCTCTCCGTTGGACGCGATCACGGTGCGCTCCCTGACGTGGTGCGGATCTGGCCAGTGTGCACCACCCGACCCACCACGCCCCCGCCCGGTCAAGCCTGTTTTCACCCCCTCCGCCCCCACCCGTCCCTCACCAGACTCCAGCGCCCCTGAAAGGGGAGCGGGGAACTGCGCGACAAGCCCCCACCGGCGCGCACTCAGAAGACAACCCTGGGGGGTCTGCGAAGCCCCCGGATACGGGAACGGGTAGGGGCGGAGGCGGCCCCGAGCCCAGGCGCGTCGGAGACCCTCACTCGCCCGCCCTCGAAGGCGAGCCGGCCGCCATGGACCTCACCCATGCCCTGGCACAACGGCAGGCGAAATGAACGCGCCTACCCCGGCACCTTCACCCCAAACAGAACGTGCCCCACATCACACCGCCCCACCTTCTTCGCACCCTCACCCCCTTGATACAAATTGCCCGCGCGTTCCTGTCCGTCGACAGCCGCCCAACCCCCCTTCTTGAGTCGCTTCTTTCGCATGCCCTGGGAACGCCCGTGTCCGCCCGCACCACCACGCCCTGGCCCCTCGTCGCCCTTTTCACGGCCGGGTACCTCGCCGCGTATCTGCTGCCGACCACCGTCGGCAGGCTCGACGCGGGTCTCCCGCTCTCGGCCACCCAGGCCGGCGCCATCGGCAGCGCGCTGCTGCTGAGTTCGGCGACCGCGGGCTTTCTGCTCGCCTCCCGCGTCGACCGCCTCGGCCCGCGCGGTCTCGCCCGTACGGGCCTGCTCCTCGCGGCCGCCGGATATGGCACCGCCGCCCTCACCTCGGCCGTCCCGCTGGTCATCACCGGCGCGATCGTCGGCGGCTTCGGTTCCGGTACGGCCACCACGGTCGCCGCGACCGGCATCGCCGGCCAACGCGACCCCCATCGCACCACCACGCTGGGCCTGCTCGGCGTCTCCGCCCTCGCGGGCACGCTGTATCTGACGATCCCTCATCTCGGCCCGGCGCACGGCCTCCCCCTCGCCGCGATCGCCTGCACGGCGCTGCTCGTGCTGCCCCTGACCGGACGCCTCCCGGCCCACACCCCCGCGACCCGGACCCTCCGCACCACGACCCCGCTCCCCCACCCCCGCTCCGGCGTCGTCCTCGCCGCCGCCATGCTCTTCTGGTCCCTCGCCCAGAACTCCCTCTGGGGCGTCAGTGGCCGCATCGGCCTGACGCAGGCGGGGCTCACCGAAGTCACGGTCGGCGTGGTCTTCGCGGTGGCGCTCGGCGCCGGGCTGCTGGGCGTGATCGGCGCGGGCGCCCTGGGCCCGCGGCTCGGCCTGGCACTACCGATCGGCGCCGGTACGGCCCTGATCGCCGGCTGCATCGCGCTCAGCGCGGCGGCGAGCGACCTGTCCTCGTTCGCGACGGGCGAGATCGCCTGGAACACGCTCTACCCGGTCGTGCTCTCGTACGTGATCGGCCTCGCCGCCTCCCTGGACCCGCGCGGACGGTGGGCGGTCCTCGTCGGCTCGGCCTCCTCGCTGGGCACGGCGTGCGGCCCGCTCGCCGGCAGTCTGCTCTCCACGCGGGCGGGGTTCCCGGCGATGGGCGTGATCCTGGCGTTCGGCCTGCTCCTGGTCACCGTCCCGATGACGGCCGTGGCGCTCCGCCCCAGGCGCGGCACCCCGCAGGAACACCCGGTCGTCGAGATCCCGCTGGAAGCCGTGCCCGCCCAGCGGACGGCGTACGACACGGCAGGACCCCGGCAGGCGGCGACAGCCGCCACACCGGGGTCCGGAACCGGCTGACGGCTACTCGAACTCGTACGCGTCGACCTCGGCGATGTACCGGGCCCGCCGCTCCTCGTCGTGCTCCAGGAAGGACGCCTCGAACGAGTTGCGCGCCAGCTCCCGCAGTCGCTCCTGGTCCAGCCCCAGCGTCTCGTGCACCGCGTGGAAGGTGTCGCCGACATAGCCCCCGAAGTAGGCGGGGTCGTCGGAGTTGACGGTGCACAGCAGCCCGGCGTCCATCATGGCGGGCAGTGGGTGCTCCTCCAGGGTGCCCACGGCGCGCAGCCGTACGTTCGACAGCGGGCAGAGCGTGAGCGGGATCCGCTCACGCACCAGCCGCTCGACCAGCTCGGGGTCCTCCATACAGCGCAGCCCGTGGTCGATGCGCTCGACGCCGAGCACGTCCAGCGCCTCGGTGATGTACGCGGCCGGGCCCTCCTCGCCCGCGTGCGCGACGCGCCGCAGACCGAGCCTGGCGGCGGCCTCGTACACCTCGCGGAACTTGACCGGCGGATGTCCGACCTCCGCGGAGTCGAGTCCGATGCCGACGATCCGGTCGAGGTAGGACTTCGCGGCCTCCAGCGTCTCCATGGCCGACTCGGCGGACTCGTCCCGCAGGAAGCACATGATCAGCTGCGTGGAGATGCCGTGCGTCTCCTCGGAGCGGGCGAGCGCTTGGTGCAGGCCCTCGACAACCGTCCCCATCCCCACCCCACGGGCGATGTGGGCCTGCGGATCGAAGAAGATCTCCGCGTGCCGGACGCCCTGCGCGGCGGCCCGCGCCAGGTAGGCGTCGGCCAGGTCGGCGAAGTCCTGTTCCGTCCGCAGTACGGCCATGAGCTCGTAGTACAGGTTCAGGAACGACTGGAGATCGTCGAAGAGATACGCCTTGCGCAGCTCCTCGGTGTCCGCGTACGGCAGCGTGACGCCGTTGCGCGCGGCGAGCGCGAAGGCGAGTTCGGGTTCGAGGGTGCCTTCGATATGGAGGTGCAGTTCTGCTTTGGGGAGGGACATCAAAGCATCGTACGGTCGTTTCCCCAGCACTCGGAATCGACGTCCGGGCCGTGTCCGAGGACGCCGGTCGCGAGCGCCCGGGGAGGGCGTCCGGGCCGCGCCCGAGGACACCCCGGAGCCGACCCGCTCACCGGCGCTTCGGAACCGGCACCCGCACCAGATCGTGCGCCACGGTCAGCTCTCCGTCGAACCCCGCGGCCCGAGCCTGCCGCTCGAACTCTCCCCCAGACTCCGTCCGGGAGGTGCCCCCAGGCTCGGAGTACCGCTGGCTGAAGTGGGTGAGCACCAGATGCCGCACGCCGGCCTCCATGGCCGCACGCCCCGCCTGACCCGCCGTCAAGTGGCCGTGATCGAGGGCGAGTTGCTCGTCCTCGTCGAGGAACGTCGACTCGATGACGAGCAGGTCGCACCCGTCGGCGAGCGCGTGGACCCCCTCGCACAGCCGGGTGTCCATGACGAACGCGAACCGCTGCCCGCGCCGCACCTCGCTGACGTCGTCGAGGGACACCCCGTCGAGCGAGCCCTCCCGCTGCAGGCGCCCGACGTCGGGACCCCTGATGCCGCGCTCGGCGAGCCGCTCCGGCAGTATCCGCCGCCCGTCCGGCTCGACCAGCCGGTACCCGAACGACTCCACGGGGTGGTCGAGCCTGCGGGCCTGAAGGGTGTACGAGGGTGTGGTCGCGAGCACGCCGTCGACCTCGACCGGCGCCTCTGTCAGCGCGACGGTCTCGCGGTAGGCGGTCGCGTACCGCAGCCGGTCGAAGAACCGCTGCCCGGAGCGCGGATAGTGGGCGGTCACCTCGTGCGGTACACGGTCGAGGTTGATGCGCTGGATCACGCCGGCGAGCCCGAGCGAATGGTCCCCGTGGAAATGGGTGACACAGATCCGGTGCAGGTCGTGCGCGGCGACCCCGGCACGCACCATCTGGCGCTGCGTGCCCTCGCCGGGGTCGAAGAGCAGTCCCTCGCCGTCCCACCGCAGCAGATAGCCGTTGTGGTTGCGATGCCGGGTCGGGACCTGGCTGGCGGTGCCGAGGACCACCAATTCACGTACGGACAAGGCCGGTTACCCCGGGGGCCACTGCATGCCGCGGCCGCCCAGTACATGGGCGTGCGCGTGGAAGACGGTCTGGCCCGCACCGCTGCCGGTGTTGAACACGACCCGGTAGCTCTCCAGCTTGTCCTCGGCCGCGACCTCGGCGGACTCGCGCAGCAGGTCCGCGGCGACCGTGGGCTCGGCGGCAGCCAGCGCGGACGCGTCCGGGTAGTGCACCTTGGGGATGACCAGGACGTGGGTGGGCGCCTGAGGGTTTATGTCGCGGAAGGCGACGGTCGTCTCGGTCTCCCGGACCACGGTCGCCGGAATGTGCCCGGCGACGATCTTGCAGAACAGGCAGTCGTCCTGCGGCGCGCCATCGGCGCGCCCCTGCGGCTCCTGCGCCATGCGTGTGCCTCCTCACGCCAGCCGATCATTACGTCCGCATGCTATCGGCCCGACGGAGCGGGCCGTTTTCACGGCGCTGCCGCCGCGCGGCCGGGTCACCCCCGACCGCCGTCGTCCGGAACTCCCGGAGGTCACAGCGGCGGCAGAGTGGGCGCGGCCTTCGCCGGGTTCTCCGCGAGGGCCGCCAGGGCGATCCGGATCGCCTCGTCGAGTTGGGTGTCACGTCCGGCGGCGTAGTCCTGTGGAGCCTGGACGACCTCGACGTCGGGGTCGACACCGTGGTTCTCGACGCCCCACTCGTGACCCTCCAGCCAGAACGCGTACTTGGGCTGGGTGACGAGCGTGCCGTCGACGAGCCGGTAGCGGCTGTCGATGCCGATCACTCCGCCCCAGGTGCGGGTGCCGACCACGGGCCCGATCCCGAGCGCCTTGATCGCCGCGTTGACGATGTCGCCGTCCGAACCGGAGAACTCGTTGGCGACGGCGACGACCGGACCGCGTGGCGCGTCCTCCGGGTAGCTGTACGGGCGCAGGCCGCGCGGCAGGTCCCAGCCGACGATCCGCCGCGCCAGCTTCTCGACGACGAGCTGGGAGGTGTGGCCGCCGCGGTTCTCGCGGACGTCCACGACCAGCCCTTCCCGGGCCACCTCGATGCGCAGATCGCGGTGGAGCTGGGCCCAGCCGGAGCCGACCATGTCCGGCACGTGCAGATAGCCGAGGCGGCCCCCGGACTGCTCGTGGACGTATGCCCGCCGGTCCGCCACCCAGTCGTGGTAGCGCAGCGGCTCCTCGTCCGCGAGCGGGACGACGACCGCGTGACGTGGATCGCCGCCGCCCGAAGGCGAGATGGTCAGCTCCACCGGCTTGCCCGCCGTGCCGACGAGCAGCGGCCCGGGCCCGGCCACCGGGTCCACCGGCTGCCCGGCGACCGCGACGATCGCGTCTCCGGCACGCACCGCCACCCCCGGCGCGGCGAGCGGCGCCCGCGCGTCCGGGTCGGAGGTCTCGGACGGGAGGATCCGGTCGATGCGCCAACTGCCGTCCTCATGACGGGAGATGTCCGCGCCGAGCAGCCCCTGCGCCCGATCGCCGCCGCCTCCTCCGCCACGCGGCATGACGTACGCGTGCGAGGTGCCCAGCTCGCCGTGCACCTCCCACAGCAGGTCGACGAGGTCGTCGTGCGTGGCGACCCGTTCCAGAACCGGCCGATAGCGGTCGAGTACGGCCTCCCAGTCGACCCCGCCCAGGTCGGGCCGCCAGAAGTTGTCCCGCATGAGGCGGCCCGTCTCGTCGTACATCTGCCGCCACTCGGCGGCCGGGTCGACGGTCTGCCGGACCCGCGACAGATCGACGGTGATGTTCGTGTCGCTCTCGTCGTCGTTCGAGGCGCGCCGGTCGCTGGGTACGACCTTGAGCTTGCCGTCGGTCCACAGCAGGACCCGCTTGCCGTCGCTGGTGACGGCGAAGTGGTCGGCGTCGGCGGCGAGATGCTCGATGCGCTGCTGGGCGAGGTCGTACCGCTCCAGCTCGGTCTGCGGGTCCGGGTCGTCGGGCGTGGCGCGGGAGGCGCCGAGCACACCGCGGACCGGGTGCCGCAGCCACAGCAGCCCGTCCTTGGCGGCCCGCAGCGTCGAATAGCGGGCGGCCTCGACGGGGAACGGCACGATCCGGTCGGCGAGCCCGTCGAGGTCGATGCGGGTCGTGGGGGCGCCCTCGCTGTCGGGCGTCTCGTCCTTGTCCGGCGCCTCGAAGGGGCGGCCGTGGCGCTGCGGCCCGAAGGGGGACGGCGTGGTCGCGGCCAGGGTGATCAGGTAGGGCCGTGAGCCGCCCACGAACGCCAGGTCGAAGACGTGCTCGTCGTAGACGGGGTCGAACGCGCGCGCCGAGAGGAAGGCGAGGTGCTTGCCGTCGAGCGTGAACGCGGGCTCGTAGTCGCGGAACCGGAGCGGGGTCGCCTCGGTCACCGACAGGTCGGCGGTGTTGGCCAGTTTGAGCTGGCGCAGCGGGCGCGGACCGGGATGCGACCAGGCGAGCCAGGCCGAGTCGGGCGAGAAGACAAGGCCGCTGACCTCGCCGTCCTCGCTGCGGTCGACCTCGCGTACCTCGCCGCTCTCCCGCTCGACGAGCAGCACGCGTCCGTCGTGCGAGGCGACGGCGGCGCGGCTCCCGTCGGGCGCCATGGCGAGCCCGAGGACGCGCCCGAGCTGCCCGGCGGCGAGCCGGCGCGGGGTGGCCCCCGGCGCGACTCCCGTCGCCGGGGCGAACTCCAGGGCATCGTCGCCCTCAGCGTCGGTCACCCACACCACGTGCTCCTCGCCCTCCGCCCGGAAGGTGCGGGGCAGCCGGGAGCGCACCCCCTGCTCGGCGGCGAGGGCGCGGGCCGGACCCGCGCGGTGGGTGACCCAGTGGACGGCGCCGCGCACCGAGACCGCGCTGCCGCGTCCGGTGTGGTCGGGCGCGGCGGCGGAGAACCAGCGCGACGCGCTCACCGGGTGCGGCTGCTGGTCGACGCGCTGGCCGCCGAGGCGTATGTCCAGCCGGCGCGGCTCGGTGCCCTCCAGGTCGTCCAGGAGCCACAGTTCACCGGCGGAGGCGTACACGACGCGCGTGTCGTCGGTCGCGGCGTGCCGGGCGTAGAAGCCGTCGAGGGGTGTGTGCCGCCGCAGGTCGGACCCGTCGGCGAGGGAGGAGTAGAGCGCCCCGACACCTTCGTGGTCGGACAGAAAGGCGACCCTCTCCCCCACCCACATGGGGTACTCGATGTTCCCGTCGAGCTCTTCGTGCAGCCGTACGAACGCGGAGTCGCCGTCGCTCTCCCGGTCGATCCACAGCTTGCCCGCCGTACCTCCGCGATACCGCTTCCACCAGGCGGCCTCGCGCCCCATGGGCGCGGACAGCAGCACGACACCCGGGCCACCGTGGGCGACGTCGCCGACGGGCCCGTACGGAAGGGTCGTCGCGGGGCCGCCGTCGAGCGGGACGGCCCTGGCCCAGCTGCGCCGCAGGCTCGCCTGCCCCTGGGTGCTCAGCGCGAGCACCTGACCGTCCGGTGTCCAGCCGCGCACCTGGGTCTTCGAACTGCCCCAGTACGTCAGCCGCTTGGACGGTCCGCCCTCGAGCGCGGCCGCGTGCACCTCGGGCGCTCCGTCACGCGTGGACGTCCAGGCGACGGTGGCGCCGTCCGGGGAGATGCGCGGATGGTTCACCGGGACGTTGTCGGCGCTGACCCGCCAGGCCCTGCCTTCGCCGTCGAGCGGGGCGGCCCAGACGTCGTCCTCGGCCGTGAAGACGAGCAACTCGCCGTGCAGATGCGGAAACCGGAGATACGCGGAGGCTGCGGACTCTGTCACCCGATCACCCTATGCAGCGACCGCACCCCTTGAAAGGGGTTCCGATCACTTGATCCGCGTGGGCCGGGCAGGTCACTGGGCTGGTCACTTGCCCTGGGAGGGCCAGCACGTCGGGTCGCCCTTGCACCACATGGTCTTCGTCACGGTGACGGTGACGGTGGGGTTGGGCTGCCCGTTCGTGGGGTGGTACGAGATGGGCGGGTTGGGGGCGTTCGTGGCGTTGCAGTTCCCCAGGCCGTTCACGTGGAACCACTCCTTGCCGCCGACCGTGGCGCGCAGGTCCCCGCGTACGCACGCGCCGTCGACGGCGCGGGTGACCTTGCCCTTGACGACGATCTCCCGTCCGTCGTCCGTCTGCCCCTGGCAGTCGACGTCGGCGACGGTGCTCACGGTCGGCGCGGGCGTCTTCCCGGGTGTGTAGGCCTTGTTGGCCCCGCCGTACGACGCCGTACAGCTGAGCCAGCGCACGTTCACATGCTGTCGTTCGAGTTCCTTGGTCGCGGTCCGGTCGGTCGTGTAGGCCACCGTGGCCGAGCTCAGCCCGTCCGTCGGCTCGCACGCGGCCACCCCGAACACTCCGGCCGCTCCGAGCCCCATCGCCACCCACACCTGCCGACGCCCTGTCCGACGCCCTATCCGCCTCAAAGCCCCCATAGACGGCAGCCTGCCACTGTCCCGCGAACGACGGTAGACCGCATGCGGCCACGATCCCCAGGACCACCCGAAGGAGGGTTTTTCGCCCTTGCCGGCCGGGCGAAGAAGGCCTGGATTTCAGGTGCGCAGGAGGAGCCACTCCTGGAGTTCCACCAGATTGCCCTCCGGGTCCTTGAGGTGGGCGACGCGCATGCGGTCGGTCATGGGGACAGGACCGTGCAGGATCGTCGCGCCACGCGAGGCGATCTGCTCGCAGTACACGTCCAGGTCATCCACCCGCAGCACCACCAGCGAACGATGCCCGGTCGCCAAGTCACCCAGCTCACCAAGGACTTCGGCCATCACCGACCGGTCCTGTATGGCGATGCCGGCCGACCCCGTGGAGGGGCTGAACTTCTCGTAGGGCCCCTCCGTCGCACCCGACTGGGGCTTGAGGTCCAGCACTTCGGCGTAGAAGCGGTAACACGCGGTGAAGTCCGAGACGAGCAGCCGTACCTGGGCGAGTTCCAAGGCGATCCCCTGTGAGTGTCAGGACCAGCGACCGGTACGAGCCAGCAGCAGCGCCGCCGCCACGGTCCCGGCGGTCGAAGTACGCAGCACGGTACGCCCCAGGTGGAAGGTCCGCGCACCCGCCTCGGTGAACAGCGCGACCTCCTCGGGCGAGATCCCGCCCTCGGGGCCGACCACCAGGACGATCTCCCCGGAACTGGGCAGTTCGGCCGTCGCGAACGGCTCGGTCCCGAGCTCCGTGTCCTCGTGCAGCACCGCCGCCAGATCCGCTGTGGCGAGAAGTGCGGCAACCTGCTTGGTCGACATCGCGTCCGCGACCTCGGGGAAGCGGACGCGCCGGGACTGCTTGCCGGCCTCCCGGGCGGTGGCCCGCCATTTGGCGAGGGCCTTCAGCCCCCGGTCGCCCTTCCACTGCGTGATGCAGCGAGAGGCCGCCCAGGGCACGATCGCGTCCACGCCGGTCTCCGTCATGGTCTCGACGGCCAGCTCGCCCCGGTCACCCTTGGGCAGGGCCTGGACGACCGTGATGCGCGGCTCCTCCACCGGCTCCTCGGTCACCGAGTCCATCCGCACGATGAGCCGGTCCTTGCCCTCGGTGTCGAGGACCACGCAGTCCGCCCAGCGCCCGGCCCCGTCGGTGAGGACGACGTCCTCACCGGGCCGCAGCCGCTTCACGGAGACGGCGTGCCGTCCCTCGGGGCCGTCGAGGACGTAGCGTCCGCCGCCCTGCGCGTCGAAGTGCTCGACCACGAACACCGGGGCGGTCATCGGCCCGCACTCCCGTCCTCTTCCGGGAGCGCCGACAACGCTGTCTTCGCGGCGGCGATCTCGGCGTTCAGCACCTCCACCAGCTGCCCCGCGGGCAGTTCGCGGGCCATGCGGTGGCCCTGTCCCGCCCACAGCGCCATGCCCTGCGCGTCGCCCGCCGCGGCGGCCGCCTTGCGCAGCGGGGAGGTGAGGTGGTGGACCTCGGGGTACGCGGCAGGCGCGTACGGGCCGTGCTCACGCAGGAAACGGTTGACCAGTCCGCGTGCCGGGCGGCCGGAGAACGCGCGCGTCAACTCCGTCCGTACGAACAGGGGGTTGGTCAGCGCCTGCTTGTGCACGACGTTCGCCCCGGACTCGGGGGTGGCGAGGAACGCGGTGCCGAGCTGGGCCGCGCTCGCCCCCGCCGCGAGCACTGCGGCGATCTGGCTGCCGCGCATGATGCCGCCCGCCGCGACGATCGGGATCTGCACGGTCTCGCGGACCTGCGCGATCAGCGAGAGCAGCCCGATGCCGGTGTCGTCCGTCTCCGGGTTGTCGCGGTGGGTGCCCTGGTGGCCGCCTGCCTCGACGCCCTGCACGATCACCGCTGCGGCTCCCGCCCGCTGCACGGCCAGCGCCTCCTCGGCGGTGGTCGCGGTGACCATCGTCAGCGTGCCGGCGCGGGCGAGCGAGTCCAGGACGTCGCGGGTGGGGACGCCGAAGTGGAAGGAGACCACCGGCACCGGGTTGTCGAGGAGGACGGCGAGCTTGGCGTCATAACCGTCGTCACGGCCGCTGTCGGGGTCGCCGAGTTCGGTCTCGTACCAGGCGGCCTCACCCGCGAGCTGGTTGGCGTACACCTCGACGGCGGCGGAGTCCGCGTACTCGGGCTGTGGCATGAAGAGGTTCACGCCGAAGGGGCGGCCCGTGAGTCCGCGCAGCTGCTTGATCTCCTGGTACATGCCGTCGGCGGTCTTGTACCCGGCGGCGAGGAACCCGAGCCCACCGGCCTCGGACACGGCGGCCGCGAGATGCGGGACGGAGACGCCGCCCGCCATGGGGGCCTGCACGATCGGGTGGGGGAAGAGATCGGTCAGTGCAGAGGACATGACCGCATGTTGTCACGTCCTCCGTACAAGTCCGAATCCGGCCTTCCGCCTGGCATAGGCCACCGGGATGGGCGGTCGCGAGGCGGGGTTTTCACCCCGCGAACCCGTGCCCCGCAAGGGGCGCGGGGGACTGCGCGACCAGCCCCCACCGACCCGCGGTCGAAGAAGCAACCGTGGTCCGGGGCGGAGCCCCGGGCTCGGGACGGGCCGGGGCCGAGGGGGCGGGAAAAGCCACCTCAGCGACCGTTGAACGCGTCCTTCAGCCGCGAGAACAGACCCTGCTGACCGGGCTGGAACTGCCCGGTCGGCCGCTCCTCGCCCCGCAGCTTGGCCAGCTC
The DNA here is from genome assembly GCF_014645835.1 of Streptomyces albiflavescens. Lineage (GTDB taxonomy): Bacteria > Actinomycetota > Actinomycetes > Streptomycetales > Streptomycetaceae > Streptomyces > Streptomyces albiflavescens. The sequence goes on along the minus strand of NZ_BMMM01000002.1, from coordinate 667,149 downwards.
CCGCAGCAGCCGCTCCTGCTCCGGGTCGAGCTTGGTGGGCGTAGTGACCTCGACGTGCACGATGAGGTCGCCGCGCCCGCCACCGCGCAGGTGCGTGACGCCCCGCCCGTGCAGCGGAATCGACTGCCCGGACTGCGTCCCCGGACGGATGTCGACCTCCTCCAGGCCGTCGAGCGTCTCCAGCGGCACCTTGGTGCCGAGGGTGGCCGCGGTCATCGGGATGGTGACCGTGCAGTGCAGATCGTCGCCACGGCGCTGGAACACGGCGTGCGGCAGCTCGTGGATCTCGACGTAGAGGTCACCGGCGGGCCCGCCACCGGGACCGACCTCGCCCTCGCCCGCGAGCTGGATCCGCGTGCCGTTGTCGACACCGGCCGGGATCTTCACGGTCAGCGTCCGACGGGAGCGGACCCGGCCGTCGCCCGCGCACTCCGGGCACGGGGTCGGGACCACGGTGCCGAAGCCCTGGCACTGCGGGCAGGGACGGGACGTCATGACCTGGCCCAGGAAGGACCGCGTCACCTGCGACACCTCACCGCGACCGCGGCACATGTCACACGTCTGCGCCGAGGTGCCCGGCGCCGCGCCTTCCCCGTTACAGGTGGCACAGACGACGGCCGTGTCGACCTGGATGTCCTTCGTCGTGCCGAAGGCGGCCTCGTCCAGCTCGATCTCGAGCCGGATCATGGCGTCCTGGCCACGGCGCGTGCGCGACCGGGGGCCGCGCTGCGACGCCGTACCGAAGAAGGCGTCCATGATGTCCGAGAAGTTCCCGAAGCCGCCGGCGCCGAAGCCACCCGCGCCCGCGCCGCCCGACTGGGACAGCGGGTCGCCGCCGAGGTCGTAGACCTGCTTCTTCTGCGGGTCCGACAACACCTCGTACGCGGCGTTGATCTCCTTGAACCGCTCCTGCGTCTTCGGATCGGGATTGACGTCCGGGTGCAGCTCGCGCGCGAGCCTCCGGAACGCCTTCTTGATCTCATCCTGGGACGCGTCGCGGCGCACGCCGAGTACGGCGTAGTAGTCCGTGGCCACTTACGACTCCGCCAGGATCTGTCCGACGTACCGTGCCACCGCTCGTACCGCTCCCATCGTTCCCGGGTAATCCATGCGGGTCGGGCCGACCACGCCGAGTTTGGCTACTGCCTCGCCGCCCGAACCGTAGCCGACCGAGACCACGGACGTGGAGTTGAGTCCCTCATAAGCGTTCTCGTGACCGATTCGTACGGTCATGCTCGAATCCCCGGCCTCACCAAGCAACTTGAGGAGCACGACCTGCTCCTCCAGCGCTTCGAGCACCGGCCGGATGGTGAGAGGGAAGTCATGTCCGAAACGGGTGAGATTGGCGGTGCCGCCGATCATCAGCCGTTCCTCGGTCTCCTCGACAAGCGTCTCCAGCAGGGTGGAGAGCACCGTCGAGACCGTACCGCGGTCCTCCGTCTCGAAGGCCTCCGGCAGGTCCTGCACGAGCTGCGGGACGTCCGCGAAACGGCGGCCCGCGACCCGGCTGTTGAGCCGGGCCCGCAGATCCGCGAGCGACGTCTCGCCGAACGGCGCAGGGCAGTCGATCATGCGCTGCTCGACCCGGCCGGTGTCCGTGATCAGCACGAGCATCACGCGCGCGGGGGCGAGGGACAGCAGCTCCACGTGCCGCACGGTCGAGCGCGTCAGCGAGGGGTACTGCACCACCGCGACCTGCCGTGTGAGCTGCGCGAGCAGCCGTACGGTCCGGCCCACGACGTCGTCGAGGTCGACGGCGCCGTCGAGGAAGTTCTGGATGGCGCGCCGCTCGGGCGCGGTCATCGGCTTGACGCCCGCGAGCTTGTCGACGAAGAGGCGATAGCCCTTGTCCGTGGGGATGCGCCCGGCGCTGGTGTGCGGCTGGGCGATGTAGCCCTCGTCCTCCAGCGCGGCCATGTCGTTGCGCACGGTCGCCGGTGAGACGCCGAGGCGGTGCCGCTCGGTCAGCGCCTTGGAACCGACCGGCTCCTCGGTGCCCACGTAGTCCTGGACGATGGCGCGCAGCACCTCGAGCCTGCGTTCGCTGAGCATCGCGCACACCTCCAGAAGTCTTCTCGCGGTCCTCGTGACCTTCGGCCTGGCACTCAGTGCACGCGAGTGCCAGCGTCCCCCGGCCCAGTGTACGGCGGTGAGGTACGGCCCCGGCAAGGGCGGGCCTGCGATGTCGTGCCTGACGGGCTCTCACGGCTAGCGTCTCCGTATGAGCGTGACTTGGGAAGAGCTCGGGTGGGAAAGGGTGGCACCCCGGGTCGGGCGGAAGCGGCTTCCGGTCTGGGACTGCACGGCCGGGCTCGTGGTGGGCGAGGGCGCGGCGCTGATGATCGACGCGGGGTCGAGCCTGCGGGAGGGCGCGCAGCTGCGGACCGAGGCGCGACGGCTCCTCGGCGGGGACCGCCGCGTGACGCACCTCGCACTCACCCACCCCCACTTCGACCATGTCTTCGGGGCGGCCGCGTTCGCCGGGGTGGAGGTGTTCGGCGCGGTCGGCCTGGACGCGGTCTTCGCGCACGACCGCGAGGAACTGCGCGCGGACGCCGTACGCAACGGTCTCGACCCGGGCGAGGCGGCGGAGGCCGCGGACCTCTTGGTCCACCCCCGCCACTCGGTGTACGGCGAGTGGACCCTCGATCTCGGAAGCGGCACACAGGTCCTGCTGGCCAACGTGGGCCCCGGCCACACCTGCCACGACCTGGTGGTCCTGGTCCCCGGCTCACCCGGCTCACCGGAGACCGTCTTCTGCGGCGATCTGGTGGAGGAGTCGGGCGACCCCCAGGCGGGTCCCGACGCCGTCCCCTCCCACTGGCCGGCGGCGCTGGACAGGCTGCTCGACCTGGGCGGGGAGGACGCGGTGTACGTGCCGGGCCACGGCGCGGCGGTGAATGCGGCGTTTGTCCGTGCACAGCGGGACGCGTTGGCCACACGTTTCGGCGTGTCTTCGTAGCGGGCCGGGAGCTTCTCCTATCGTCATCCGAATGCGCCAGTACTCTCCGGACCTGACCCCGCCGTGGAAGAAGCCCACAGCCGTGCCCGAGGTCCCCGCCGACCCCGGCCTGGTGGTCGAGGAGCCCGGCACCGGCTTCTGCGGCGCGGTGATCCGCTGCGAGGCGGGCACGGTGACCCTGGAGGACCGCTTCGGCAAGCACCGCGTGTTCCCGCTGGAGCCGCGCGGCTTCCTTCTGGAGGGCAAGGTGGTGACGCTGGTCCGCCCCGCCTCCGGTCCGGTACGTCCCACCCGCACCGCCTCCGGTTCGGTCGCCGTACCCGGGGCGCGGGCCAGGGTCGCACGGGCCGGACGCATCTATGTGGAGGGCCGCCACGACGCCGAACTGGTCGAGCGCGTCTGGGGCGACGACCTCCGTATCGAGGGCGTCGTCGTCGAGTACCTGGAGGGCATCGACGACCTCCCGTCCATCGTCGCGGACTTCGCGCCGGGGCCGGACGCCCGCCTCGGCGTCCTGGTCGACCACCTGGTCCCCGGCACGAAGGAGTCCCGCATCGCGGACGCGGTCACGAGCGACCACGCCCTGGTGCTGGGCCACCCGTACATCGACATCTGGGAGGCCGTGAAGCCGTCGGCCGTGGGCATCCCGGCCTGGCCCAGGATCCCGCACGGCCAGGACTGGAAGACGGGCGTCTGCCGGGCGCTGGGCTGGCCGGAGAACACCGGCGCGGCCTGGCAGCACATCCTGTCCCGGGTGCGCTCCTACAAGGACCTGGAGCCGGAACTCCTGGGCCGCGTCGAGGAGTTGATCGACTTCGTCACCGCGCCGGAGTGAGGGGCCGGTCGCCGGTTTCACGCGTCCGCCGACGGTGCCCCTTCAGGTGGACTGTACGTGAACAGCGGTTCAGTCCACCAGGTCCCTGACCACGGCGTCGGCGAGCAGCCGCCCGCGCAGCGTGAGCACGGCGCGGCCGTCCTCGTACGGGCCGGTTTCGAGGAGCCCTTCGGCCAGGGCGCGGCGGGAGGCCGCGAGACCGTCCGGGCGGAGCAGGGACAGCGGGCAGCCCTCGCGCAGCCGCAGTTCGAGCAGGATGCGTTCGACCCGGCGGTCCTCCTCGGAGAGGAGTTCGCGGCCCGCGCCCGGGGAGCGGCCGGAGGCCAGGGCGGCGGCGTACGCCCCGGGATGCTTCACGTTCCACCAGCGCACACCGCCGACATGGCTGTGGGCGCCGGGGCCCGCGCCCCACCAGTCGGCGCCGCGCCAGTACAGCTCGTTGTGCAGGCAGCGACCGGCCTCGGAGGTGGCCCAGTTCGACACCTCGTACCAGTCGAAGCCGGCCGCCGACATCACCTCGTCGGCGATCAGATAGCGGTCCGCGTGGACGTCGTCGTCCGTCATCGGGACCTCGCCACGGCGGATGCGGCGGGCGAGCTGGGTGCCCTCCTCGACGATCAGGGCGTACGCGGAGATGTGGTCGGGGCCGGCACCGAGGGCCGCGTCGAGCGACGCGCGCCAGTCGTCGTCGGACTCCCCGGGGGTGCCGTAGATCAGGTCGAGGTTCACATGCTCGAAGCCCGCCGCGCGTGCCTCGGCGACGCAGGCCTCGGGGCGGCCGGGGGTGTGGGTGCGGTCGAGCACCTTCAGTACGTGCTGCCGGGCGCTCTGCATGCCGAAGGAGATCCGGTTGAAGCCCCCGGCGCGCAGGGTCGCGAGGTACGCCGGGTCCACCGACTCCGGGTTCGCCTCGGTCGTGATCTCCGCGTCGTCCGCGAGCCCGAACTCGTCGCGGATCGCCCCCAGCATCCGTACGAGATCGTCGGCGGCCAGCAGGGTCGGCGTACCGCCGCCGACGAAGACCGTGCGGACGGGGCGCGGGTCGTCGCCGAGGACCTTGCGGGCGAGACGGACCTCGTCGATCAACGTGTCCGCGTAGTTGTCGCGGGAGGCGAGCACGCCTCCGGTGCCCCGCAGCTCGGTCGCCGTGTAGGTGTTGAAGTCGCAGTAGCCGCAGCGGGTCGCGCAGTACGGCACGTGGAGATAGAACCCGAGGGGTCGCTCGGCCTCCCCCAGTGCCTTAAGGGCCTGGGAGGTACCCCCACCGGCCAGGGCGTGCGCGGGCAACGCCCCGTCGTCGGGGACGGGCTCACCGTCGGGAAGTGCGGAAGGCATGCCTTCCATTGTCCAGCACGTCCGGCCATGCCCTCGTTCGCAGGGAACCGCGCGATCAGGGAGCGCCCCGCCAGGGGCGCGGGGAACTGCGCGACCAGCCCCCACCGGTCCGCAGCAGAAAAACAACCCGGGGGGTCTGGGGGCAGAGCCTCCAGGTACGGGACGGGTAGGGGCGGAGGGGGCGAAAAACCGCTGTCCCCCTACTCGCCCCGCAGCACCGGCAACTACTCGGCCTGCAGCACCAGCAACGCCATGTCGTCCTCCGGCGGCCGCGCCCCGAACTCGTGCACCAGCCTGCGGATCCGTTCCGCGATCAGTTCGGCGCTCAGCCCCGCACAGCCCTCCAGAGCCTTCGCGAGCCCGTCCTCGTCGTCGAACTGCCGGGACCCACTGCGCCGCTCCGTCACACCGTCCGTCACACACAGCAAGGTGTCACCGGCATGCAGCTCAAAGGTCTCGGAGCTGTAGCCGGCGTCCTCGAAGACGCCGAGAAGGGTCTGTGGCCCCGCCACTTCCCGTACGTCACCGTCGGGCCCGAGGAGCAGCGGCAGCGGATGCCCGGCAGAGGCCAGAGTGCAGCGCACCCCACCGTCGAAGGGGACGAGCTCGCCGTACAGCATGGAAAGGAACCGCGTCTGCGGGCCGAGGTCCGCGCCCAGCCCCGGCCCGTCCGCCGCCACGAGCGCACGCGCCGCCGCGTCCGCGGCCTCCGTCGCGTCGTCGAGCAGAAGCTGGTTGAGGCGGTCGAGGACGTCCGCGACCTGGTAGCCCTCGCGGGCCAGCAGCCGCAGCCAGGGCCGGGCCAGGCCGATCACGACGGCGGCCTCGGGGCCCTTGCCCTGGACGTCGCCCACCGCGAAGCACCAGCGCCCGTCGCCCGCGGGGAACAGGTCGTAGAAGTCGCCGCTGGGTCCGCCTTTGTCGAGTGGCTCGTACACGAGGGCGCTGCGTACGCCCGGGATCTCGGCGACCGCGCCGGGCAGCAGGCCGCGCTGGAGGACCCGGCTGATGGTGGCCTGGCGTGCGTACTGGCGGGCCGCGCCGATGGAGAGGGCGATGCGGCGGCTGAGGTCCTCGACGAGCCCGGTGATCTCGTCGGGGAAGTCGACCAGCCCGGCCCGTCCGATGACGAGCGTGCCCAACGGCCGCCCGCCCGCGATCAGCCGATACGCGAGCGCCGCCCCGCTCGCCCCTCGCCCGCCCAGCGCCTCGCCGGGCCAGGGAACGGGGACGGCCCGGGAACGCACCGCGTCGGGCAGCAGCGGCGGGTCCTTCTCCAGGACGCGGCGCAGTTCCTCGATGCGGTTCTCGCTGCCGTGCCAGACCCGGGCCAGCCGGGGTCCCAGGGCGAAGCCGAGACCGCCCGCGCAGTCGGTGGCCTCGTCCTCCAACCACACCGCGCACCAGTCGGCGAGGCGCGGCACGAGCAGCTGCCCGGCGAGCGCGGCCACCAGGTCCTCGTCGAGCTGCCCGGCGAGCAGATCGGACGCCTCGGCGAGGAAGGAGAGGGCCCCGCGGTTGAGCCAGTCCTGGTCCTGCTGGGCATTCCGTCGCAGCTCGGGCGGGAGTACCTCGGGGGCGAGTATCTCGCCGACCCGCATCCCCCTCTCCATCGCCTGCTCACCGGCGTACGCCGCTATCTTCTCCGCGACTCCGGAAATCCTGTCGGCTCCCGAAGTTCTGTCGGCTCCTGAAATTCTGCCGACTGCCGAGATCCTTCCCGCATCGGGGATGCTCTCCGATTCCGGGACCTTTCCCACGTCCGAACCGTCCCCCGAACCCGGGATCCGCCCCGCGTCCGAGCCCTTCCCCGAACCCGGGATCCGTCTCGAGTCCGAGCCCCTTCCCGAACTCGAACCCGGTCCCGAGCCCGAACTCGAACCCGATCCAGAACCCCTTCCCACGTCCGGGATCCGCCCCAAATCCGAGCCCCCTCCCGCGCCCGAGCCCCCTCCCGCGTCCGAGACCTTTCCCGCATCCGAGATCTTTCCCGCACCCGAGATCATTCCCGCACCCGAGTTCCTTCCGGATGGGGAATTCCTGTCGGCTTCCAAAATCATTTCGGCGCCCCGGACACCTTCCACGGCCGGGACGCCCTGCCCACCCGAAACGCCCCCCGCCTCCATGACCGCGCTCCCGTCGACGGGCAGCCGCGCCCACACGGTCTTGACCCCGGTGCGATAGGTGATCCCCCAAGCGTCGGAGAGCGCGGACACGAGCCGTAACCCGCGCCCGTACTCCGGTGTGACGTACGGCCGTTCCACGCTGTCGTCGCGTACCGCGCGCGAGGGGTGGTGGTCGGAGACCTCGACGACCAGCGGGCCGGGCGCCCCGTCACCCGCGGTTTCGAGGCGGCACAGCAGCTCGACGTCGGTGCCCGCGTGCACGACGGCATTGGTGACGAGTTCGCTGATCACCAGGATGGCGTCGTCGGTGAGGCGGTCGTCGATGATCTCGGCGCCCGGAAGGGCGAGTTCGGTCCAGTCTGCGAGCGCGCCGCGCACGAACCGGCGGGCGGCTCCGGGAGCGAGCGGAGTGCCCGGCAGCGCGGTGCGGGCCACGACTTCCTGGCCGGCGCGGTTGTGCGCAGGCGCATCAGGGGCACGCGCCATGGACTCCCGTTGCGTCGGAATGGCCCCCACTGTGCAGCTCCCTGAGCAGTTCGGACGAATACGCCTCAGGCGATGCGGACAGAGTGACAGACTGGCTGCGCCCATAAGCGCCGAGTTACCGAAGTGGGCCGCCATGAGTGAGAACAGTGGTATGCATCTGCTCGAAGACGGACAGATTCGAGCATCGGATCTGCGTCCGCTGCTCGCCGCGATGACCGCCGCGCGGGACGGTGACTTCAGCAAGGTGCCGGAAACCGGGCACGGTCTGGTGGCCGACCTCAGCGCGATGTTCAACCAGATCATGGACCGCAGTACCCACTTCAACTCCGAGGTGCAGCGTGTCCGCCGGGAGTTGGTACGGCACGGGCGGCTCGACGAGCGCCTTTCGGCCAGCCCCGGCCAGGGCGGCTGGACGGCCCGCGTCAACGACGTGAACCAGCTGCTCGACGCCCTGGTGGCCCCCGCGGCGAACGCGACCCGCGTCCTCGACGCGGTGGCCGGCGGCGATCTCACCCAGCGGGTCGACCTGCACGACGGCAACCGGCAACTCCGCGGCGACTTACGTCGATTGGGCCGCGCCGTCAACAAGATGGTCGACCAGCTCTCCCTCTTCACCGGCGAGGTCACCCGCGTCGCCCGCGAGGTCGGCACCGAAGGACGGCTCGGTGGCCGCGCCAAGGTGACGGGCCTGTCCGGGAGTTGGCGGGATGTGACCGAGGCGGTCAACACGATGGCCTCCCGCCTGACGGCGCAGGTGCGCGACATCGCCCTGGTGACCACGGCGGTGGCGCGCGGCGATCTGACCCGTACGGTGACCGTCGAGGCGACCGGCGAGCTCCTCGAACTGAAGCTCACCGTGAACACCATGGTCGACCAGCTCTCCGCCTTCGCCGACGAGGTCACCCGCGTGGCCCGCGAAGTCGGCACCGAGGGCCAGTTGGGCGGTCGCGCGCAGGTGCGGGGGGTGAGCGGGGTCTGGAAGGACCTCACCGACAACGTCAACTTCATGGCCTCGAACCTGACCTCACAGGTCCGGAACATCGCCCAGGTCACGACGGCCGTCGCGAACGGCGACCTCAGCCAGAAGATCACGGTCGACGCGCAGGGCGAGATCCTCGAACTCAAGTCGACCATCAACACCATGGTCGACCAGCTCTCCGCCTTCGCCGACGAGGTCACCCGCGTCGCCCGCGAGGTCGGCACCGAGGGAAACCTCGGCGGCCGCGCGCAAGTACGCGGAGTCAGTGGCGTCTGGAAGGACCTCACCGACAACGTCAACTTCATGGCGGACAACCTGACCTCGCAGGTCCGTAATATCGCCCTCGTCTCCACCGCCGTGGCGCAGGGGGACCTCGGCAAGAAGATCACCGTCGAGGCGAAGGGCGAGATCCTCGAACTCAAGTCGACCATCAACACCATGGTCGACCAGCTCTCCGCCTTCGCCGACGAGGTCACCCGCGTCGCCCGCGAGGTCGGCACCGAGGGAAACCTCGGCGGCCAGGCCCAGGTGCGCGGCGTGTCCGGGGTCTGGAAGGACCTCACCGACAACGTCAACTTCATGGCCCTGAACCTGACCTCACAGGTCCGGAACATCGCCCAGGTGACGACAGCGGTCGCGAACGGCGACCTGTCGAAGAAGATCACCGTCGACGCCCGTGGCGAGATCCTGGAGCTGAAGGACACCGTCAACACGATGGTGGAGCAGCTGCGCGCCTTCGCCGACGAGGTGACCCGCGTGGCCCGTGAGGTCGGCACCGACGGACGGCTGGGCGGCCGCGCCCAGGTGCTGGGCGTCTCGGGCGTCTGGCGCGATCTGACCGACAACGTCAACTACATGGCCGACAACCTGACCTCACAGGTACGGAACATCGCGCAGGTCGCGACGGCCGTGGCCCAGGGCGACCTGTCGAAGAAGATCGACGTGGACGCCCGCGGCGAGATCCTGGAACTGAAGACCACCATCAACACGATGGTCGACACCCTCTCCTCCTTCTCCTCCGAGGTCACCCGCGTGGCCCGCGAGGTGGGCTCCGAGGGCCAACTCGGCGGCCAGGCAAGGGTCGAGGGCGTGTACGGCACCTGGAAGCGCCTGACGACGAACGTGAACGAGCTCGCCTCCAACCTCACCACCCAGGTCCGCGCGATCGCCGAAGTGGCGTCCGCCGTGGCCCAGGGCGACATGTCCCGCTCCATCACCGTGGAGACCCAGGGCGAGGTCGCCGAGCTGAAGGACAACATCAACCTGATGGTGGCCAACCTCCGCGAGACCACGCGCGCGAAGGACTGGCTGGAGTCGAACCTCGCCCGTCTCGCCGCGCTGATGCAGGGCCACCGCGACCTGATGGAGGTCGCCGACCTGATCCTGCGTGAGCTGACCCCGCTGGTGAACGCGCAGTACGGCGCCTTCTTCCTGGCCGACCCGGAGGAGGACGGTACGTCACTGCGAACGGCCGTGCCCTCCAAGGGGCTCGCCTTCATCGCCGGGTACGGCTCGGCACAGGGCGCGACCGTCGACACGGGCGGCATGCCGGTCCACGGGCTGGTCCGGCAGGCGGCGCGCGAGAAGAAGCGGATCCTCGTCGAAGAGGCCCCGCCGGACTACATCAAAATCAACAGCGGACTCGGCGAGGCGGCTCCGGCGAGCGTCGTGATCATCCCGATCCTCTTCGAGGACAAACTGCTCGGCGTCATCGAACTCGCCTCCTTCTCCCGCTTCTCCGACGTCCACCTGGCCTTCTTCGACCAGTTCGTGAACACCATCGGCGTCGCCATCAACACCATCATCGCCAACTCCCGTACGGAGTCCCTGCTCGGCGAGTCCCAGCGGCTGGCCATCCAGCTCCAGGACCGCTCGGACGAACTCCAGTCGCAGCAGGCCGAGTTGCAGCGCTCGAACGCCGAACTCGAAGAGAAGGCGGCCCTGCTGGCGACCAGCTCGCAGTACAAGTCCGAGTTCCTGGCGAACATGTCGCACGAACTGCGCACACCGCTCAACTCGCTGCTGATCCTCGCCCGGCTGCTCTCCGACAACCCGGACGGCCATCTCTCCGACCAGGAAGTGCAGTTCGCGACCACCATCCACCGCTCGGGGTCCGACCTCCTCCAGCTGATCAACGACATCCTCGACCTGTCCAAGATCGAGGCCGGCCGGATGGACGTACGCCCGAAGAGGCTGCCGTTGATCAAGCTGCTCGACTACGTCCACGCGACCTTCCGCCCACTCACTCTGGACCGGGGTCTCGCCTTCGAGGTGACGGTCGGCGAGGACGTACCGCGGGAGATGTACTCGGACGAGCAGCGGCTCCAGCAGATCCTGCGCAACCTGCTCTCCAACGCGATCAAGTTCACCGCGACCGGCCGCGTCGAGCTGCGCGTCAACCGCCTCAAGGACCCGGACCACACCTACACCCGCGAGAACAGCGACGACGTGATCGCCTTCGCGGTCTCCGACACCGGCATCGGCATCGCCGCGGAGAAACTCCCGGTGATCTTCGAGGCGTTCCAGCAGGCCGACGGCACCACCAACCGCAAGTACGGCGGCACGGGCCTCGGCCTGTCCATCAGCCGGGAGATCGCCGGGCTGCTCGGTGGCCGGATCATCGCGGAGAGCAAGCCAGGCAAGGGCTCGACCTTCACGCTGTACGTCCCTGTCGTGAGCCCCGGGCACACGGCGACCGGACCCGCTCCCGAGGACCGCCAGGTGCACGTGCCCGAGCAGCTGTCCACCGAGCCGTACACCGCGCACGACACCGACGACACCTGGCCGACACCCACCAAATTGGAGGCGTGGAAGTCCGGCCGGGCGGGCCAAGTCCTGCCGGGACGACGGGTGTTGATCGTGGACGACGACATCCGCAACGTTTTCGCGCTCACCCATGTCCTGGGCCGCGTCGGCATGCCCGTCCTCTACGCGGAGAACGGCCGCGAGGGCGTCGAGACGCTGGAGCGCAATCCCGACGTCGAACTCGTCCTGATGGACATCATGATGCCGGAGATGGACGGCTACGAAACGATCTCCGCCATCCGCCGCACCCCGCGCTGGACCGGCCTGCCCATCGTCGCGCTGACCGCGAAGGCGATGCCCGGCGACCGCGAGAAGTCCATCGCACGGGGCGCCAACGACTACGTACCGAAACCGGTGGACGTCGACCAGCTCCTCACCGTCGTCTGCGCCCTCCTCGACCCGGAGAGCACGGACGAACCGGAGCAGGACGCCGCGGACGGTGCGGCTGTACCGGGACCGAGCACATCAGGGGAGTCCGCGGTTCCACCGACGACTGAGTGAGGCAACAGTCATCATGAGCGCTGAGGAAACGACCGACGAGCGCGCCAGCATCCTTCTTGTCGACGACATGGAGGACAACCTGATCGCACTGGAGGCCGTCCTGGGGTCCCTCAACGAACCACTGGTACGCGCGCGTTCCGGCGAGGAGGCGATGAAGGCCCTGCTGCGGCAGCGGTTCGCCGTCGTGCTGCTCGACATCCGGATGCCGGGCATGGACGGCTTCGAGACCGCCGCGAACATCAAGCGGCTCGACCAGACGAAGGACGTCCCCATCATCTTCCTGACGGGCACGGACGCCGACGCGGGCTACGCCTTTCGCGGATATGCGACCGGCGCCGCCGACTATCTGACGAAACCCTTCGACCCCTGGGTCCTGCGCGCCAAGGTCACCGTCTTCCTCGACCTGCACCGCAAGAACCAGCAGCTGGAGCGGATGCTGGCACGTGAACAGGAGCACTTCGACCAGCTCGCCAACCGCCTGAAGAAGATCGAGACGCACATGGCGGCCAGCAGCCTCCAGGACGTCTTCGAACTGCGCCATCAGATACGGCAGATGGAGGAGCTGTTGAGAGAGATGCGGAGGGGGCGGGGCCTGTAGCCCCGCCCCGGGCGTCGCTCGAGGTCAGGCCTCGCGCGTCCCCGCGTACATCTCGTCGATCAGGTGCTTGTACTCCCGCTCGACGACCGGCCGCTTCAGCTTCAGGCTGGGCGTGATCTCGCCGTGTTCGACGTCGAGGTCGCGCGGCAGGAGGCGGAACTTCTTGATGGTCTGCCAGCGCTGGAGGCCTTCGTTGAGTTCCTTGACGTAGCCCTCGACGAGGGCGACGGTGGCCGGCGCGGCGACGACATCGGCGTACGACTTGCCCGCCAGGCCGTTCTCCTTCGCCCAGTCCAGGATGGACGGCTCGTCGAGGGCGATGAGCGCGGTGCAGAAGTTCCGGTCGGCGCCGTGCACGAGGATGTTGGAGACGTACGGGCAGACGGCCTTGAACTGGCCCTCGACCTCGGCGGGCGCGATGTACTTGCCACCGGAGGTCTTGATGAGGTCCTTCTTGCGGTCGGTGATGCGCAGGTAGCCGTCGGGGGACAGCTCGCCGATGTCGCCCGTGTGGAACCAGCCGTCCGACTCCAGGACCTCGGCGGTCTTCTCGGGCAGCCCGTGGTAGCCCTCCATGATGCCGGGGCCGCGCAGCAGGATCTCGCCGTCGTCCGCGATGCGCACCTCGGTGCCGGGCAGCGGCTTGCCGACGGTGCCGGTGCGGTACGCCTCGCCGGGGTTCACGAAGGAGGCCGCGGAGGACTCCGTGAGGCCGTAGCCCTCCAGGATGTGGATGCCGGCGCCCGCGAAGAAGTAGCCGATCTCGGGCGCGAGCGCGGCGGAGCCGGAGACGCAGGCGCGCAGGTTGCCGCCGAAGGCCTCACGGATCTTGGCGAAGACGAGCGCGTCGGCGACCTTGTGCTTGGCGCCGAGCGCGAAGGGAACGGAGGCGGTGCCGGTGCGGCGGAAGTTGTCCTGGCTGGTCTTGGCGTACTCGCGGGCGACCTCGGCGGCCCACTGGAAGATCTTGTACTTGGCGCCGCCGCCGGCCCGAGCCTTGGCCGCGACCCCGTTGTAGACCTTCTCGAAGATGCGCGGGACGGCCGCCATGTACGTGGGCTGCACGACCGGAAGGTTCTCGATGATCTTGTCGACACGGCCGTCGACGGCGGTGACGTGCCCGACCTCGATCTGGCCTGAGGTGAGCACCTTGCCGAAGACGTGCGCGAGCGGCAGCCACAGGTACTGCACGTCCTCGCCGCTGATCAGCCCGGTCGCGGCGATCGCCTTCGCCATGTACGCCCAGTTGTCGTGCGGGAGGCGGACACCCTTGGGACGACCCGTGGTGCCGGAGGTGTAGATGAGGGTCGCGAGCTGATCGGCGGTGATCGCGCCGACCCTCTCCTTGATCAGGTCGGGGTTCTTCTCCAGGTAGGCGGCGCCGCGCGTCTCCAGCTCGGCGAGGGTGAGCACCCAGTCGCCGGTCTCGACGCCGGCCGGGTCGATGACGACCACATGGGTCAGCTCGGGCAGCTCGGCGCGCTTCTCGCGCGCCTTGGCGAGCTGCGCCGCGTCCTCCGCGATGAGCACCTTGCTCTCGGAGTCGGAGAGGATGAACGCCGACTCCTCGGCGTTGGTCTGCGGGTACACGGTCGTCGTGGCCGCGCCGGCGCACAGGATGCCGAGGTCGGCCAGTATCCACTCGACCCGGGTGGAGGAGGCGAGCGCGACGCGCTGCTCCGGCTGCACACCCAGTTCGATCAGACCGGCCGCAATGGCGAAGACCCGCTCCGCGGCCTGCGCCCAGCTCAGCGACTTCCACTCGTCCGGACCCTCGCCCGTGGGGGCACCTCCCTGCTCGGGCGAAGCCGAGAGCTTGGGGGAGGGCGGCACCGGGTAGCGGTAGGCCTCGGCGTCCGGTGTGGCCGCCACGCGCTCCAGGAAGAGGGCCGCCACGGACGGCGGACGGTTCTCGATCAGGGTCTGTGTGTCGCTCACGACATCCTCCGGGGCCCGCGACAGTGCGTGCGTCTGGCTCGACCGACTGCCGGCTGCTGCCAACTGGCTGTCTTCTGGCTGCCGACTACCGCTGTGCGGCTGGCTGGTTGCGGCTGTTGTTTAACTCGCGAGTAACCATCGAGCAGAGATCAGAGTAAAGCGCGTCCGGCCAGTGCGTAAGGGGCGGCGGCCTGTCACTTCCTACAGAGCGCAACCCTACGCACGCGTACGGGCTCGCCGCGCCGAAGCGCGACGAGCCCGCATTGTGCCCGAGTTTCCGGGGGTAACAGACGACTGTTCCCGAGGAACGGGTGACTACTTCTTGCCCTTGGCGGAGCCACCGCTGTCGTCGCTGGACAGCACGGCGATGAAGGCCTCTTGCGGAACCTCCACAGAGCCCACCATCTTCATCCGCTTCTTGCCCTCCTTCTGCTTCTCCAGCAGCTTCCGCTTACGGGAGATGTCACCGCCGTAGCACTTGGCGAGGACGTCCTTGCGGATGGCGCGGATGGTCTCGCGGGCGATGACCCGGGAGCCGACGGCCGCCTGGATGGGCACCTCGAAGGCCTGCCGCGGGATGAGCTCGCGCAGCTTGGCGACGAGCCGCACACCGTACGCGTACGCCTGGTCCTTGTGCGTGATCGCCGAGAAGGCGTCCACCTTGTCGCCATGCAGCAGGATGTCGACCTTGACCAGGCTGGAGGTCTGCTCGCCGGTGGGCTCGTAGTCGAGCGAGGCGTAGCCACGGGTCTTGGACTTCAGCTGGTCGAAGAAGTCGAAGACGATCTCGGCGAGCGGCAGCGTGTAGCGGATCTCGACCCGGTCCTCGGACAGGTAGTCCATGCCGAGCAGGGTGCCGCGCCGGGTCTGGCACAGCTCCATGATCGAGCCGATGAACTCGGAGGGCGCGAGGATCGTGGCGCGTACGACGGGCTCGTACACGTCGTTGATCTTGCCCTCGGGGAACTCGCTGGGGTTGGTGACCGTGTGCTCGGTCCCGTCCTCCATGACCACGCGGTACACGACGTTCGGTGCGGTGGCGATGAGATCGAGACCGAACTCACGCTCCAGCCGCTCACGAATGACGTCCAGGTGCAGCAGCCCGAGGAAGCCGACGCGGAAACCGAAACCGAGAGCGGCGGAGGTCTCCGGCTCATAGACGAGCGCGGCGTCGTTGAGCTGCAGCTTGTCGAGCGCGTCGCGCAGCTCGGGGTAGTCGGACCCGTCCAGCGGATAAAGCCCGGAGAACACCATGGGCTTGGGGTCCTTGTACCCGCCGAGCGCCTCGGTCGCGCCCTTGTGCAGGGTGGTGATCGTGTCACCGACCTTGGACTGGCGGACGTCCTTCACACCGGTGATGAGGTAACCCACTTCACCGACACCGAGCCCGTCGGCCGGCAGCATCTCGGGCGAGTTGGTCCCGATCTCCAGCAGCTCGTGGGTCGCGCCCGTGGACATCATCCGGATGCGCTCGCGCTTGTTGAGCTGGCCGTCGATGACTCGTACGTAGGTGACGACGCCTCGGTAGGAGTCGTACACCGAGTCGAAGATCATCGCGCGGGCGGGCGCGTCCTGGACACCGACCGGAGCCGGAATCTCGGCGACGACCTTGTCCAGCAGCGCCTCGACGCCCAGGCCGGTCTTCGCGGAGACCCGGAGCACGTCGTCGGGGTCGCACCCGACGAGATTGGCGAGTTCCTCGGCGAACTTCTCGGGCTGCGCGGCCGGCAGGTCGATCTTGTTCAGTACGGGGATGATCGTGAGGTCGTTCTCCATCGCGAGATACAGATTCGCGAGGGTCTGCGCCTCGATGCCCTGGGCGGCGTCGACGAGGAGGATGGTCCCCTCGCAGGCGGCCAGCGACCGGGACACCTCGTACGTGAAGTCCACGTGCCCGGGGGTGTCGATCATGTTGAGGATGTGGGTGTTGCCCGGATCCTCGGTCGGGGCCCAGGGCAGCCGGACAGCCTGGGACTTGATCGTGATGCCACGCTCGCGCTCGATGTCCATGCGGTCGAGGTACTGGGCACGCATCTGCCGCTGCTCCACCACCCCGGTCAGCTGGAGCATGCGGTCGGCGAGCGTGGACTTGCCGTGGTCGATGTGCGCGATGATGCAGAAATTGCGGATCAGAGCCGGGGCGGTACGGCTCGGCTCGGGCACATTGTTAGGGGTCGCGGGCACGCAGGGTCCTGTCTCTTGAGGCGCCTGTCGCCTCGGGTCGGATCGATACGTAGGTTCCATGGTCCCACGGGTGGGGAGCTGCGCCGGTTTGGGCCGCGTGAGCGGGCGACTCGGGGCCGCGTGAGCGGGCGACTCGGGGCCGCGTGAGCGGGCGGCCGACGACCGGTTTGGGCTGGTCGTACGACGGCTGGTAGCCTGGTTCGCTGTGTCTCATGCCCTCTCTGCAGGAGGCACACCTCAAGGAAATCAAAACGGCGAGTGAGACGTGCTGTCTCGCGCGCCTGAACCTGTAAAGGCTCATTTCGTGGCGAACATCAAGTCCCAGATCAAGCGGATCAAGACCAACGAGAAGGCCCGGCTGCGCAACAAGGCCGTCAAGTCTTCCCTGAAGACTGCGATCCGCAAGGCCCGCGAGGCCGCTGCCGCGGGTGACGTCGAGAAGGCCACCGAGTACACGCGCGCCGCGTCGCGCCAGCTCGACAAGGCCGTCTCGAAGGGCGTCATCCACAAGAACCAGGCCGCCAACAAGAAGTCGGCGCTTGCTTCGAAGGTCGCTTCCCTCAAGGGCTGAGTCGGCTGAGCCCCGCTGGGCTCACCCCTGACTTGACCACCGGGAAGGACCAAGCGGGCCCTCGCGCCCGCTCCTGACCGGCACCCCCCGGACCCGTGCGCGACCTGCGTTCGCAAGCCTGGGGAACGTTCAATCCACCGTGAGGACACGTCGAGCCCTCTACCTCGACTCACGGACAGACATCGTGGTCGCCACGCCGCGTACAGTGCCCCCGGACCCACTTCGGGGGCATTGCTGTATCTACCTACCTTTCGTACCGACATCCATCGGGCTCCTCCTGCTCGAGCGAAGTCGAGCTTGAGGGGAGGGACAGGGACGGAGAGGTGGGCAGAGGGGGCGAAAAATCCTCGGCCGACACCACCGCCGGGAACCTAACCCCGACGAGACCGCGCCGCCCGAGCAATGACGACAACCGCCTTCTCCAGGGCGTACTCGGGGTCATCCCCACCGCCCTTGACGCCGGCATCGGCCTCCGCGACGGCCCGCAGCGCGACGGCAACCCCGTCAGGAGTCCACCCCCGCATCTGCTGCCGCACCCGATCGATCTTCCACGGCGGCATCCCGAGCTCACGCGCAAGGTCGGCAGGACGCCCCCCACGGGCGGAGGACAGCTTGCCGATCGCCCGCACCCCTTGTGCCAACGCACTGGTGATCATCACGGGCGCGACCCCGGTGGACAGAGACCACCGCAATGCCTCCAACGCCTCCGCGGCCCGCCCCTCCACAGCCCGATCGGCAACCGTGAAGCTCGACGCCTCGGCCCGCCCCGTGTAATACCGCCCGACGATGGCCTCGTCGATCGTCCCCTCGACATCGGCCGTCAGCTGAGACACCGCGGAAGCCAGCTCCCGCAGATCACTCCCGATGGAGTCGACGAGCGCCTGACAGGCCTCCGGAGTCGCAGACCTTCCCAGCGCCCGGAACTCCCCCCTCACGAACGCCAGCCGATCCGCCGGCTTCGTCATCTTGGGGCACGCCACCTCCCGCGCCCCCACCTTGCGCGCGGCATCGAGCAGTCCCTTGCCCTTGGCTGCACCCGCGTGCAGCAGCACAAGGGTGATCTCCTCGGCCGGCGCCTCCAGGTACGCCTTCACGTCCTTGATGGTGTCGGCCGACAGATCCTGCGCATTGCGTACGACCACGACCTTGCGCTCGGAGAACAGCGACGGACTCGTCAGCTCGGCCAGCGTGCCTGGCTGCAACTGGTCCGGGGTGAGGTCCCGTACATCCGTGTCGGCGTCGGCGGCCCTGGCAGCGGCCACCACCTCCTGCACGGCACGGTCGAGCAGGAGATCCTCCTGGCCCACGGCAAGCGTGACGGGGGCGAGAGGGTCGTCTTGTGCAGTCTTCCTGGCCATCACCGAAAGCATCCCACGCGCCACTGACAACGAGGACCGGTCGGGCCGCCCACCTCCCAGCGGAGCGCTACGGCTCCTCGCGCCAGCCGTCCCACTCCCCCGCGAACTCGTCCAGCTCCTTCGCGTCGAGGCGCTCCCCAGGGTCCGTCAGGACCACCAGCCACTGCGCGTCCTCGGCATCGTCCTCACCGGCCAGCGCGTCCCGTACGAGCTGTGGCTCCTCGTCGAGCCCGAACCGGTCACCGAGCGCCTCCGCCGCCTCTTCCGCGGCATCGCGGTCGGGCAGCACCAGCACATGTCTCACATCACTCACATGGACATTTTCCGATACGTCCAGCAGCCCCGACGACGGGGTCGGCCCTCGCGGCAGTCATGTCCGAACGCCAGGTCAGCCCAGGTCTCCTCCAGCCGCCGCACCTTCCGCCGCCGGACCCGCCGGACTCGCTGCTCCCAGCACCCGGCACCCGGCACCCGCGGCAGCCGATGCACCTGCCGCAGCCGATGCGCCTCCCGACGCCGACGCGCTTCCCGCGCCCATGTCGCTCCCGCCCCCCCACCTCACCCCCGTGTCTTTCTCACCTCCGGCACCTCGTCCAACTCGATCCCGAAGCGCTCCCGATACGTGGCCAGCACCTCCTCGTCCGTGGCCAGTTCCGACACCTCCTTCGTCCCGTCGGCCGTGGTCACCGTGAAGTTCCGACCGCTGAGCGTGATCCTCCCTCCGTCCTTCGTGACCCGCGAACAGACCAGCGACCGCCCGAAATGCGACACAGGCGACGTGCTGTGCCACCAGGCCCCCGTGACGAAGTCCCCCAGCACCCGCGGCCGCACCTCCAGGCGGTACTGCGGCTTGTCGTTCCGGACGACATCGAGGTCCCCGCCCTCGCGCAAACCGCCGACACCGCGAACCCCCGCAACGTCCGGCCCCGATTCGACGACCCGGAACGTGCCGCCCGGATCCTCCTGCTCCCCTCTCTCCCCGAAGGCCAGCGGGTAGTGGCTGTGCGCCCCGAACCCGACGTCGGCCAGCCAGTCGCCCCCATCCACCGTCCGTACCCGCAGCGCGAGATGGTCGTACGGAATCCCGAGCCGCCCCTCATCGCCGTACACCCGCGCCGCGAGCAGCGTCACGTCGAAGCCCAGCGCCCCCAGCAACGCCCCGAACGCGCCGTTCAGTTCGTAGCAGAACCCACCTCTGCGAGCGCCCACCAGCTTGTCCACCAGGCTGTTCTCGTCCAGCACGATCTCCTCGCCGAGGTGGATCGACAGGTTCTCGAACGGCACCGTCTCCAGATGGCGCAGCTGTAGCTCCCGGAGCACATCGGACGTGGGCCACGCGGGGTGCTGGGCCCCGATCCGGCGGAGGTAGGCGTCAGCCTGTGCGGAATTCATGAGTTCAGTCTCTCGCCACACTCAACCCTCCGCTCGCACCGACGACGGCCAGCGCCCCGTCCTCGTCCGTCCGCAGCACCACCGCGCCTCCGGCCCGCAGCGCCGCGACGGTGCTCGGCGCGGGATGCCCATAGGGGTTGTCCTTGCCGCACGAGATCAGCGCGAGCCGCGGAGCCACCCTGCGTATGAGATCCGGGTCTTGGTAGGCCGAGCCGTGATGGGCGACCTTGAGAACATCCACTGCTCCGAGCTCAGCAGCCGCCGACGATCTCAACAGGGCCCGCTGGGCCGGGGGTTCGAGGTCGCCGAGCAACAGCAGCCGCAGTCCGGCGGACCGTACGATCAGGGCGACACTGGCGTCGTTCGGGCCGTCCGGGGTCGGGGCCGGGCTCGGGGGCGGCCACAACACCCGCCAGTCGAGGCTTCCCGTGCGCCGTCGCTCCCCCGCCACGGCCCGCGTCACGGGGATCTGTCGTGCGGCCGCCTCCCTTCGTACGAACTCGACCTGGTCCGGTGGCTCCTCGAAACCGGTCGTCTCGATCGCGCCCACCGAACGCCCGCGCAGCACGCCCGGCAGCCCCGCGACATGATCGGCGTGGAAGTGCGTCAGTACGACGAGCGGAATCGTGGTGATACCGAGCGCGCTCAGGCAGCGGTCGACCAACACCGGATCGGGCCCGGCGTCCACCACCACCGCCGCACCGCTGCCCGCAGAGAGCACCGTCGCGTCACCCTGCCCCACGTCGCACATCGCGAACCGCCAGCCGGGCGGCGGCCACCCCGTGATCACCCTGGTGAGAGGCGACGGCTGCACCACGACCAACAGGAACAGCAGCACGCACGCGCCACTCAGCCACGGGTGTCCCAGGAGCCGTCGCCCCACGAGCACGACCACCGCCGTGACGAGAGCGAGCAGAAGCGCCCCCGTCCAGCTGCCCGGCCAGTCCACTCCCCCTCCGGGCAGAGCCGCCCCGGTACGCGCGATGTCCGCGATCCACCGAGCGGGCCAACTCGCGCACCACGCCAGGGTCTTGGCGACGGGCATCGCCACCGAGGCCGTCGCCAGTGTCGCGAAGCCCAGGACCGTGGCCGGCGCGACCGCGAACTCCGCGAGGAGATTGCACGGCACCGCCACCAGGCTCACCCGAGCCGACAGGACGGCGACCACCGGCGCGCACAGGGCCTGCGCCGCGGCGGCCGCGGCGAGCGCCTCGGCCAGACGCGGCGGCACACGTCGTCTCTGGAGCGCCGCGCTCCACCGCGGGGCGAGGGTGAGCAGGGCGCCGGTCGCCAGGACGGAGAGCAGGAAGCCGTAACTACGGGCCAGCCACGGGTCGTACAGCACCAATAGCAGGACGGCCGTGGCCAGCGCGGGGATCAGCGATCTGCGGCGCCCCGTCGCGATGGCGAGCAGCGCGATCGATCCGCAGGCCGCGGCCCGCAGCACACTCGGATCCGGTCGGCAGACGATCACGAAGGCGAGCGTGAGCGCTCCGCCGAGCAGCGCGGTCGCCCGGAGCGAAACGCCGAGCCGCGGTGCGAGACCTCGTCGTTCGGCACGCTGGGCGAGGCCCGGCGGTCCGATGAACAGGGCGAGGAGGATCGTGAAATTGCCGCCGCTGACGGCCAGGAGGTGTGTGAGATCGGTCGCCTTGAACGCGTCGTCCAGCGCCGGCGTTACTCGCGAGGTGTCCCCCACGACCAGTCCGGGCAGCAGCGCCCGCGCGTCCGTCTCGAGTCCGTCGGTCGCCTCCCGCAGGCCTTCACGCAACCGACCGGCGAACCGCTGCGACGCGGACGGCTCTCCCACCACCTCGGGCGGCGCGGCGCCCCGCACGCGCAGAACGGCCGCGATGTCATCGCCGTCCGACAGGGCGGGCACAAGCCGCGCCGACACCCGCAGCCGCGTGGATGGCAGCAGCGACAGCCAGGGCGAACCCTCAGAGCCCCCGCCGGAGAGCCGAGGTGAATCCCTCGGCGAGCGCGCGTCGACGATCACCAGCACCGGCGCGCGTGTCGCCACGACCGTCCCGTCTGCTCGCGTCAACCGCCTGACCTCCGCGTCCAGCAGCACGGCCGTCGGAGCCATGTGATCCCCCTTGATCCGAGGCCGGGTGAGCCGCGGATCGGAGGTGATCTCCACCTCGGCGGTCACATGGGCGAACTGCCGTGCCAGGGAGGGAACGGGTCCGCGTCGCAGATCCGCCCCGTGCAACCCCGCAGAGGCCGCGGCCGCGGCGACACAGAGCAGCGCTGCGGCAACGGAGACCCGCCGCCAGGAACCCGTCCCCTCTCCCCCGTGTCCCTTCGCGCCGCTGGTCCTTCTCCGCCCCGCCACCATCAGCCCGCCGGCCGCGACCAAGGAGACCACGGCCACACCCGTGACCCAGCCGGGCGAGGCGCCCACCGTCACAGCTGCCGTCACCCAAGCCGCCAGAGCGGGCGGCACGAGCCGGAGATCCGTCGGTCCTTCCTCCCGGGGATGCGAGGCACCCAACCGCTTGCCCGAGGCGGCATGCACAGCGCGTCGACTCGCAGCACCGGGGTGCTCTGTCTCCTCCGGCACCTTCGCCATTTCTGGCGCCTCCGCCTCTTCTGGCGCCTCCGGCCCGGTCATGGCCGTACCAGATTCCGAAGATCGGAGAAGCGGCGATCCCCGATTCCATTCACCTCGCGGAGTTCGTCTACCGAGCGGAAGCCGCCGTGCTGGGTGCGGTAGTCGATGATGTGCTGGGCCAGGACCGGGCCGACGCCCGGGAGACTGTCGAGCTGGTCCACTGTGGCCGTGTTGAGCGCGACCGGAGCGGAGGGCGCCGCGCCGGCGGCGGACCCACCTGTGCCGACTGGGCCCGTACCGCCCGTGCCTGGTCCCGCGACGGGCGCGGGAGCACCGACCACGATCTGTTCGCCGTCCGCGAGGAGGCGCGCGCGGTTGAGACCGTCGGTGTTCGTGCCGGGGCGAACCCCGCCCGCCGCGCGCAGCGCGTCCGCGACGCGAGAACCGGACGGCAACCGTTGCAGACCAGGGCTGCGCACCTTGCCACTGACGTCCACGACGATCGCGGTTCCTGCCGCGCCAACGGGGCTCGGCGCTCCGGCCGAGGCATCCGGTCCCGAGTCCGGCTGCTCCCCCTGTCCGGCCCTTCCGCCATAGGGAGTCGCCGCCCGCACCACCTCGGGGGCCCGGACCGACTGAGTTCTGCCGACCCAGAAGTGCTGCACCGCGAAGACCGCGGCGACGACCAGCAGCACGGTGAGTGCGGCCACGCTCCTGCGCTCAAGGCCGCACCTCGACTGCAGCCACACCGGCATCCGCTCCCGCACGGCAGGCCCGAGCCGGTCCCGCCAGGCCGCCCCCGACACCGCCCTACTCGAAGCGACGTCGGCGCGCGCGTCCGTGTCCATGTGCGTGTGCGCGTCCGTGTCCGCGCGCGTGTCCATCTGCGTATCCGCGTGCGCGTCCGTGTCCATGGGCGCGTGCGCGTCCATGAGCGCGTGCGCGTCCGAGTGCGTATCCGCGTGCATGTCCATGTGCGCATCCGCGTGTCCGTCCGCAAGAGGAGCCGCGCCCATGTCCGGTGCCTCTCGGTCCGCAGCCACGGCACCGCTGACCCGGGAGCCGCCGGAGCCCAGCAACCCGCGGGCCCACGCCCCTTCAGAGCTCGGCAACCCCGGCGCCCAGGACTCTTCAGGGTTGACCACCCCACGTGCCCGGGCGCGAGCAGAGCTCAGCCTCCCGTGCGCTCGGGTGCCGGCAGGCCTCAACGACCCGCGCACCCCGGCGCCATCAGGATGCAGGCTTCCACCCGCCGTTGCCCCGCCACGTCCCAGGGCCCCGCCGACCCGGTTCTCCAGTCCCCACACATCGGCAAGGCCCGACCCCGCAGCGGTGTCGGCTCCCACATCCCGGTCCGCCGCCGGCGGTGCGTTCCCCAACTCCCGGCGCTCTCCGACCCTTTCGGCGAAGAGCGCCTCCGCGCGCAGCCGGAGGGCGTCGGCCGATGCCTCGTGGCGTCGGGCCCTGCCGCGTGGGCGGCGGCGATGGCGGCTGCGGCTGTCGGAGACGGGGCCGCGACCCGGGCCGCTGGTGGGTGTGGCTGTGCGTGAGCGTGATCGAAGTGCCATGCGACGAGGATCGGGCACCCCGGCACTCTCGCGATGATCTTGCTCAATTTCGGTGGACTACCACCCAGTTGTGGATAACTCCGCCACCCACATGAGTGGTGCGCACGCTCACCGAGGCGAGACGACCGCCCCCAGCAGCCCAGGCCCCGTGTGCGCCCCAATCACCGCGCCGACCTCGCTCACATGCAGATCAGCCAGCCCAGGGACGCGCTCCCGCAACCGGTCCGCGAGAGCCGAGGCCCTCTCCGGGGCGGCCAAGTGGTGGACGGCGATGTCGACCTGGGCACTGCCGGCGTGCTCGGCCACGATCTCCTCCAGCCGGGCGATCGCCTTGGACGCGGTCCGAACCTTCTCCAGGAGTTCGATGCGGCCGTCGTCCAGCTGCAGCAGCGGCTTCACCGCGAGCGCGGAGCCCAGCAGTGCCTGTGCGGCACCGATCCGGCCGCCACGGCGCAGATAGTCGAGGGTGTCGACGTAGAAGTAGGCGGAGGTGCTCGCGGCGCGCTTCTCCGCGGCCGTGACCGCTTCGTCGATCGTGCCGCCCGACTCCGCGGACTCGGCCGCGGCCAGGGCGCAGAACCCGAGGGCCATCGCGACCATCCCGGTGTCCACCACCCGCACGGGCACCGGAGCCTCACGTGCCGCGAGTACCGCGGCGTCGTAGGTGCCCGAGAACTCGGACGACAGATGGAGGGAGACAATGTCGGTGGCGCCGGACTCGGCAACCTTGCGGTAGGTCGCGGCGAAGAGCTCGGGGCTGGGCCGGGACGTCGTGACGGGGCGCCGCTTCTGCAGCGCCTGGGCCAGGGAGCGGGCCGAGATCTCGGTGCCCTCTTCAAGCGCCTGGTCGCCGAGGACAACGGTCAGCGGCACCGCTGTGATGCCGTGACGCTCCATCGTCCGCGGCGGCAGGTAGGCCGTTGAATCGGTGACGATAGCGACATGGCGGGACATGAGCTGGAGGTTACCTGTCGGGGCGGCTGGGCGGCAGCCCGGCCCCTCCCACCTGCGGCCGAAGCGGCCGGATCAAGTCGTGCTTTCGGGACGGGGCTTCTTCTGCCAGGGGTAGGCGGGGCGTCGGCCGGGCGGCGTGATGGCGGAGCGGGTCGGCTCCTCGGCCGTCCGGGACTCCGGGCTGTCCGGCCAGGTCTGCCCGCCGGAGGTGGCCGCGTCCGGAGCCGGTGCCTCGGGCCAGGAGGCCGCGGGCTTCGGCTCGGTCGTCCAGTGCCGCAGTGCGCCGGCTTCCACGTCTATTTGTGCGCTCAGCGAGTCCAGGTCGTCGTCCGCGAAGCGCCGGGCCCGGTCGCGCGCGGCCCAGCGCAGCGAGTCCGCCGACTGTGTGATCCGCTCCGTGCGCTCGCGCAGTCCGGGCAGCCGCGAGGCGAGCGCGCCCCGGTCGGGCTCGGTCTCCAGGCGCTTGAGCTCGTCGTCCAGTTCGTGCCCATGCACGCTGAGCCGCTCGAAGAGCCCCAGGGACTCCTTCAGCGACTCGTCCTCCGCCACGCCCGCGTGCAGTGCGTCCTGCGTGGCCCGCATGGAGGTGCGCAGCTTCAGGCGGAGCTGGGCCAGCTCGCCCAGCGGGCCCGGCTGGGCAAGGGTCTTGGCGCGCAGAGTGGTGTCCTCGACCGTGCGTCGGGCCTGGGAGATCGTGCGGTCGACACCGCGCTTGGCGGCGCCGACCACCTTCACCGTGGCGTACGCGCCCAGCACCACGAACAGCAGGAAGAGCAGGGCGACAACTGTGATCAAGGTTCCCACCACGCTCCTCCTCCAACCGGTCGCGACAACTGCCGCCGCGCTCTTCAACGGTAAACGCTGCGGGCAGATCCGGAGTTCCAGAAGAACCCCGAACCTGCCCGTAGGGGACTACCCCGAGTCGGCCAGAACCGGACAGACCGACGGCCGAGACCGCGCAGGCCGAGTCGACCAAGACCGGACCGACCGACTCAGCCGCAACCGGTCGGACGCGGCGGCCGAGCCGAAGCCCACCCGCCGCGCTCACCAGCTGAAACGACTACGCCGTTACGATGTTCACCAGCTTCGGAGCCCGCACGATCACCTTGCGGATCCCCGCGCCGCCCAGCGCCGCGACGACCTTCTCGTCGGCCAGCGCGACCTTCTCCAGTTCCTCGTCGGAGATCGACGGGGAGACCTCCAGGCGCGCCTTGACCTTGCCCTTGATCTGGACGACGCAGGTCACGGTCTCGTCCACGACGTACGCCGGGTCGGCGACCGGGAAGTCCTGGTGGACGACCGAGTCGGTGTGGCCCAGCTTGCGCCGCAGCTCCTCGGCGATGTGCGGGGCCAGCGGCGCGATCAGCAGCACCAGGGCCTCGGCGACCGTCCGCGACACCGGACCGCCCGCCTTGGTCAGGTGGTTGTTCAGCTCGGTGACCTTGGCGATTGCGGTGTTGAACCGCATGCCCTCCAGGTCCTGGCGTACGCCGTCGATGGCCTTGTGCAGAGCACGCAACGTCTCCTCGTCCGGCTCGGCGTCGACGACCGTGACCGCACCGGTCGCCTCGTCGACGACGTTGCGCCACAGCCGCTGCAGCAGCCGGAACTGGCCCACCACCGCGCGCGTGTCCCACGGCCGGGACACGTCCAGGGGACCCATCGCCATCTCGTACAGGCGCAGCGTGTCCGCACCGTACTCGGCGCAGATCTCGTCCGGAGTGACCGCGTTCTTCAGGGACTTGCCCATCTTGCCCAGCAGCCGGGAGACCTTCTCGCCCTGGTAGTAGTACGCGCCGTCGATCTCCTCAACCTCGATGGCGGGCACCGCGATGCCACGGCTGTCGCGGTACACGTAGGCCTGGATCATGCCCTGGTTGAACAGCTTGTGGAACGGCTCGGCCGACGAGACGTGCCCCAGGTCGAACAGGACCTTCGACCAGAAGCGCGCGTACAGCAGGTGCAGCACGGCGTGCTCGGCGCCGCCGACGTACAGGTCGACGCCGCCGTGCCGCTGTCCCTCGCGTGGGCCCATCCAGTACTGCTCGATGGCCGGGTCGACCAGCTTCTGATCGTTGTGCGGGTCCAGGTAACGCAGCTCGTACCAGCAGGAACCTGCCCAGTTGGGCATGGTGTTGGTCTCGCGGCGGTACTTCTGGGGACCCCGGCCGTCGCCCAGGTCCAGGGTGACGTCGACCCAGTCCTCGTTGCGGGACAGCGGCGTCTCCGGGGACGTGTTCGCGTCGTCCGGGTCGAAGGTGCGCGGCGAGTAGTCCTCGACCTCCGGCAGCTCCAGGGGCAGCATCGACTCGGGCAGCGCGTGCGCGACGCCGTCCTCGTCGTAGACGATCGGGAAGGGCTCGCCCCAGTAGCGCTGGCGGCTGAACAGCCAGTCGCGCAGGCGGAAGTTGACGGTGCCCTCGCCGACGCCCTTGCGCGCCAGCCACTCGGTGATGCGCGCCTTGGCCTCGGCGACGCCCAGGCCGTCCAGCGAGATGTCGTCATTGGAGGAGTTGATGATCTTCGCGTCGTACGACCCGAAGGCGTCCTCCCACGTCGCCGTGTCGGTACCGCGGCCGTCGGTCGGCTCGACGATGCAGTGGATCGGCAGCTCGAAGGCGCGCGCGAACTCGAAGTCGCGCTGGTCGCCGCACGGTACGGCCATGATCGCGCCCGTGCCGTAGCCCATCAGGACGTAGTCGGCGATGAAGACGGGGACCTGGTCGCCGTTGACCGGGTTCGTCGCGTACGCGCCGATGAAGACACCGGTCTTGTCCTTGGCCTCGGCCTGGCGCTCGACGTCGGACTTCGAGGCGGCCTGCGCGCGGTAGGCGGCGACAGCCTTGGCCGGGGTGGCGTGCCCGCCCGTCCAGACCTCGTGGGTGTTCTCGGGCCAGGCGGCCGGGGTGAACTTCTCGACCAGCGGGTGTTCGGGCGCCAGCACCATGTAGGTCGCCCCGAACAGGGTGTCCTGGCGTGTCGTGAAGACCGTGATCGCTTCGCCGTCGATCGGGAAGTCGACGCGGGCGCCCTCGGAACGGCCGATCCAGTTGCGCTGCTGCAGCTTGATGGCCTCGGGCCAGTCCAGCGCGTCCAGGTCGTCCAGCAGCCGGTCGGCGTACGCCGTGATCCTCATGTTCCACTGGCGCAGCTTGGCCTTGAAGACGGGGAAGTTGCCGCGCTCGGAACGGCCGTCGGCGGTGACCTCCTCGTTGGCCAGTACGGTCCCCAGTCCGGGACACCAGTTGACGGGCGCGTCGGAGGCGTACGCCAGGCGATACCCGCTCAGGACGTCGCCGCGCTCGGCGGCGCTCAGCTCGTTCCACGCGCGCGTGGTGCCGTCGACGGCCGGTACGGCACGCTCACCGCTCTCGAACCGGGCGACCAGCTCGGAGATCGGGCGGGCCTTCTTGGCCTCGTCGTCGTACCAGGAGTTGAAGATCTGCAGGAAGATCCACTGGGTCCACTTGTAGTAGTCCGGGTCGATCGTCGCGAACGACCGGCGCTTGTCGTGGCCCAGGCCCAGTGCGCGCAGCTGGGACTTCATGTTGTTGATGGCGGCCTCGGTGGTGATCCGAGGGTGCTGGCCCGTCGCCACGGCGTGCTGCTCGGCGGGCAGGCCGAAAGCGTCGAAGCCCAGGGTGTGCAGGACGTTGTGACCCGTCATGCGCTGATACCGGGCGGATACATCGGTGGCGATGTAGCCCAGAGGGTGACCGACATGCAGGCCCGCACCGGAGGGGTACGGGAACATGTCCATGATGAACTTCTTGGGCTTGGCGACCAGCTCGGAGTCCCCGGCCAGGTCACCGGTCGGGTTCGGCGCCTCGTACGTGCCCTCGGCGTCCCAGAAATCCTGCCAGCGTGCCTCGATCTCAGCGGCCAGGACTGCCGTGTAGCGGTGCGGCGCGGCCACCTCGGCAGTGGCAGCGGAATTCGTCTCGCTCATGATCCTCAAAGCTCCATCGATCGTCTCTGCCAGCGGCTGCGACATTCAGGAAACGAAAAATCCCCTCGCACAGGAGGGGACGCCGCGCCGATTCCGACCACGGTTCTTCAGCGGTCGGGACTGATCAGCGCGGCTCGCTAAGCAGAAGGCGTACGGCACACATGGCGTCAGGGTACCGCAGCGGCCATGGGCGCCGCGACGACCTTCCGGGGTCCGTTCGGCACCGCGTGCCACCCCTCCGACCGCCGCGCGATCACCGGAACAAGCTGAACAATATTCAAATATTACTTCGCGTAACGGACGCTAAGGGACAACACAAAGACCTTGTTGCCCTTTGATAACAACGCAATAACTCAAACCTCGTACCCATCGGTATGGCTCGACCTAGAGTGCGGCTTCGGGACCGCTTCCCCGAACCGTTGGGAGTAACCCCCCCCATGAACCCTCGCCGCAACAACAGCTCGGTACCCCGACCGGGCCGCTCGGCCTACGGGGCGCTGACGGCTGCCGCTCTGTTGCTCATACCCATGGTCGTGCTGGTCGGAGGCGACGGCCTGCGCGACTTTCTCAACTTCGGCGCCGGCGTGCTGTCGCTGGTCGCCCTCACGTGCTCCGTGGTGTGGGGCCTCGTCGCCACCGACCGGCTGTTCCTCAACACGCGTCAGCGGCTGGTCGCCCAGGCCGTGCACAGGACGACCGCCGTCTCCTCGGTCGCCTTCCTCCTGTTGCACATCACGGTCAAGCTGGCCCTCGACCACACCACTCTGGTCGCCGCGCTGATCCCCTTCGGACTCGGTCTCACGGGCACCAACGGCCTTATCGGTTTCGGCTCCCTGGCCGGCCTGCTCATGATCTTCACGGCCATCACCGGCGCGCTGCGCAGCGCCTTCGCGTCCCCCGCGCCGGTCGCGGCACGCTGGCGGGCCGTGCACATGCTGGCGTATCCGGCCTGGTGCCTCGCCCTGGTGCACGGCCTGTACGCGGGACGTCCCGCGAAGACGTACGTCACGGTGCTCTACAGCCTCTGCCTGGTCGCCGTGATGGGCGCCCTGGCGCTGCGCTCGGCCTCCGGCCCCGTCAAGCGCAAGGTCGCCGACCGGATCCTGGCGATCATCGGAGAGAACAACAGCCCCGGCGCCCGCGTCCGCGAAGAGCTGGAGGCATCCCGTGCCGCCGCCGCGGACTCCCCGCTGCCGGGCTTCGCCGCACGCTCCGCCCAGACTCAGTCCGTGGGGGACTCGTTCGTGCCCCCGCAGCGCACCCAGTCCCCTTCGCCGCTGTACGAGGCCGCACCCGACCCGGCGACCACGGGCAGTGTGCCCGGCTTCGCGGCCGCCTACCGGGCGGTGTCCGGCGGGGCGTCCGGCGCGGACAACTACGGTCCCGCCCCGACCGAGCGCTTCCAGATGCCCATGGACATGCAGCCCACCGAGTCGTTCCCGCGCGTCGACGGCAGCAGCACATCGGGCAGCTGGCCCATCCCCTCCCCGCCCCCCGTCGGCGAGGCGCCCCAATCGGCGTACGACCCCCTCAACGACACGGGATACAACATCCCTGTCTATGACAATTCGGCCGCCAATGCCTACGGCACGAGTGACGTGTACGACACCGGTGAGACGAATCCCGCCTACGGCACGTACAACACCAACGACACGTACGACAGCGGTCCCACGACTGACGTACTGCCGGGCGCCTTCGACGCTCCTGGCTCCGGTGAACCATGGAACGCCCCTTCCGGAGGCTTTTAAGTGAACGAGGCCCTGCCCGACGTACCGGAGGTCCGCGTCGTCGGGCTTCCGCAGCTCACGTCGGGCTTCGACCTGGTTGAAAGACTGGATCTCCCCATGCACCTCAAGGTGCACGGGCCGCTCGAACCCATGGGCGGCGAGCAGCTCGCGGGCCTCGCCGAGGCGATCTCCCTGAAGGGTCGCGGCGGGGCGGGCTTCCCCTTCGCCAAGAAGCTGCGCTCGGTCGCCGAGTCGGCCATCAAGAAGGGCATCCGCCCCGTGGTGGTCGTCAACGGAAGTGAGGACGAACCCGCCTGCCGCAAGGACACGGTGCTCATCAACCGTGCCCCGCACCTCATCCTGGACGGCGCCCTGCTGGCCGCGGAGGCCATGGGCGCGCGCACTTTGGTGATCGGCGTGACACGCGAGTCCACCCAGCGGTCCATGGAAGCCGCGCTGGCCGAACGCGGGCTGAGCAACCGGCGCGGATCGCCGCTTCGCGCGCGCGTGCAGCGCAACCCGGTGCGCATGGTCACCGGAGCGGCGGCCTCGCTGATCCGCTCCATCGACGGCGGCCCGGCCATCCCGCCCGGCCGCAAGATCAGCGCTTCGCAGAGCGGCGTCGGCGGCGCGCCCACGCTGCTGTCCAACGCCGAGACGTTCGCCCAGCTGGCCGTCGCCGCGCGCATTGGCCCCGACCGCTACCGCAACACCGGCCTGTACGACGAGCCCGGCACCGTCATGCTCACCGTCTCCGGCGCGGTCGCCCGCCCCATGGTGATCGAGGTACCGACCGGCGTACCGCTGCGCTACGTGCTCCAGCTCGCCGGCGCCCCGCCCATGCCGCAGGGCGTGCTGACCGGCGGCTACCACGGCAAGTGGCTGGACGCGGCGGCGGTCAACGAGGCGATCGTCTCGCGCAACTCCCTGGACGCCGTGGGCGGTGCGCTCGGCGCGGGCGCGATCCTCCCGATCAGCCAGCAGACGTGCCCGTTGGGCGAGTCGCTGCGGGTGGCGCAGTGGCTGGCCGAGGAGAGCGCCGGGCAGTGCGGTCCCTGCTACCTGGGTCTGCCCGCCGCGGCGCGCGGCCTGGAGGACATCCTCAACGGCGGCGGCCCGGCAGCCCTGGAGGCCGTGAAGCAGGTCGCCAAGGCCGTGAAGCGGCGCGGCGCCTGCTCGCACCCGGACGGCTCGGCGATGTTCATCGAGTCGACCATCAAGGCGTTCACGGACGACCTGGCCGCGCACGTCCTCGGCAACGGCTGCGGAAGGCCCGTGGAGGGCGTTCTGCCGCTCTTCGAGGGCGGCCAGGTCCCGACAGGCATCCCGGGCGGCCAGGGACAGCAGGAGGCCGGTCCCAGCCGCCAGAAGATCTACGTCGACTGGACGTTGTGCCGTGGGCACGGGCTGTGCGCCGACATCCTGCCGGAGGTCTTCGAACTGGGCGCCGACGGCTTCCCGACCGTCGCGCAGGCGCAGGTGCCCCGGTACGCGGAGGCGAAGGCCCTGCGCGCCGTGCGTCGCTGCCCGGCGCTCGCGCTGCGCATCGAGGAGGACACCCGCTCCTCCACCCCGGCG
Organism: Streptomyces albiflavescens; assembly: GCF_014645835.1. Classification (GTDB taxonomy): domain Bacteria; phylum Actinomycetota; class Actinomycetes; order Streptomycetales; family Streptomycetaceae; genus Streptomyces; species Streptomyces albiflavescens. Next base: position 634,746 of record NZ_BMMM01000002.1, on the reverse strand, counting down.
CGCAACAACCTGCCGGTCCTCTCCCAGGGGCGCGGCCGCCGGGCGCTCGGCAGCGGCCGCTGAACACGAAGAAGCGGGCCACCCTGATCGGGTGGCCCGCTTTCAACATCTGTGGAGCTAAGGAGAATTGAACTCCTGACCTCCTGCATGCCATGCAGGCGCTCTACCAACTGAGCTATAGCCCCTCGCGGCCACGCGGCGGAGCCGCATGTTGACCGTGTCGCCCGGTTTCCCCGGCGGCGACGCCAACATTACACGGTCCTCCGGGTGCACCACCAAATCGTTTCCGTCCCGCACGGACAATACGGACATGCGGGATAGTGTCGGCCTTCGTGACCGTGATCGCGCTCCCTCGTGTCCGCCGCCGCGCACCCGTCGCTCTGGCGGTGTGCCTGCTGTCGTTCGCGGTCTTCTGGTGCGCACAACGGGCCGCGCACGTGTCGATGATCGACCTGATGGTGTACCGCGCGGAGGGCGAGACCGTCCGCGCGGGCGGCGACCTTTACGCGCTGCGCACGACCGAGGCCCATCTGCCCACCACCTACCCGCCGTTCGCGGCGCTCCTGTTCGCACCGCTGACGCTGCTGGACACTGCGGCCATGCGCACCCTGGCGACGGCCGGGAACCTGGCTCTCCTTGTGGTGTTCGTGGCCCTCTCACTGCGACTCGTCGGCCACGCGCGCGTGGAGTGCGTCTGGTGGGTCGCCGCAGCCGCCGTGTGGTGCGAGCCGGTGTGGACGACGCTGCGGTACGGCCAGATCAATCTGCTGGTCGCCGTGCTGGTGCTGTGGGACCTGTCACGGCGCCCCGGGCACCGCTGCGCCGGGGTGGGCATCGGGATCGCGGCGGCGATCAAGCTGACACCCGCGCTCTTCGCGGTGTTCCTGCTGGTCACCGGCGTCGTGGAGTACACAAGGCGGGGTTCCGGCGGGCCGTGGCTGCGGCACGCGCGGGGGGCCGCCGCCACGTTCGCCGGGGCGACGCTGCTGGCGGCGGCGGCCCTGCCGTACGACTCCTGGCACTTTTGGACCCGCATGGTCTTCGCGGCGGGCCGGGTCGGGCTCGTCGAGGACACCGCGAACCAGTCGCTGCGCGGCGTCCTGGCCCGACTGCTGCACACCACGGAGCCCGGCGTCTGGTGGGGCGCGACGGCGGCCCTGGCGGGCGTCGTGGGCCTCGCGATCGCCGTGGCCGCCGAGCTGCGTGGGCGGCGCGCCTGGGCGACGACCTCCTGCGCGGTGACGGCGCTGCTGGTGAGTCCGGTGTCGTGGTCGCACCACTGGGTGTGGTGCGTGCCGATGGTGCTGGTCCTCGTGGCGACGAGCCGGACGGCCGCAGCCTGCACGGCCCTGGCCTTCTGCACGTACGCGCTGTGGTGGGTGCCGCACGGTACGGGCCGGCTCGAACTGCACCAGGACGGCGTCGAGTTGACGCTGTCCGCCCTCTACGCAGGAGCCGGTTTCGCCTTCCTGGCCCTCGTCGGGGTCAGGCTGTGGCGAACGAGTAGAAGCGCTTGAGCGTGCAGTGCTCGTCGAGCAGCCGGCCGTAGATCGGCTCGCCCTCCAGCTCGCGGTACGTCTCGATCGGGTCGCCTTTTATGATCAGCGCCCGCGCGCACTCCTCGCACCAGTACTGGTAGTCGTGGTTGACCGGTTCCATGTCGCGGACGATCGGCGTACCACTGCCGCACCAATCGCACTTCCGCCTGTGTGCACCCATCGATCAGCTCCAGCTGTGGCCGCAGGCCGTGCACACGTAGGAGATCCCGCCGTTGTCGCCGAGGACCTGGGCGACGTGGACCGATCCGCAGGAAGGGCAGTTGAGAAAAGTGGCTTTTTTCCGTTTCGGTGCCACTTCGAGGAGAATGTCGACCTCCTCGAGGATGCTCGCAGGCATCGCTTCTCCCTCCCGTCGGGCCGCGCCCCCTTCCGGCCGTTTGATTCTGCCACGGCCGGAGCAATACGGTCAGCGACGCCTTCGTACCAGTCCGGACACGGCACCCGACGTGGCCGTCGCGGCCAGCGCATACGTGCACGTGAGGAGCGCATCCGCAGAGGTATACGCCCCGGGGGCCCCAAGTGACTCAAGCCGGTTGAAGAAGAGTGTGCCGAAGGCCGCGACACCGATCAGCTGACCGAGCTGGGTCACGGTCGCGAGCAGTCCGCTGGCATCCGCCGCGTCCTCGGGTCGCACCGTGGCCAGAGCCCTGGTGAGCGTGGGGCTGAAGCCGAGCGCGAGCCCGGCACCCACGCCCGCGAACGCCACGTAGAGCCACGGACCGCCGTCGCCCCCGCCCTTCAGTACGCCGCCGACCCCGGCCACGGAGACGGCCGCGAGCGCGAACCCGATCGGTATCAGGCCCCGCTGCCAGGAAGCGGGCCAGTTGCGCCAGGTCAGACCGACCAGACCGAAGACCGCCGCGGTGGGTGCGAAGGTGAGCCCCGCGCGCAGGGCGCTGTAGCCGAGGCCGCCCTGGATGTGCAGGGTGAGCGCGAACAGAAAGCCCGCGTTGACCGCCATCACGGCCAGAAGCCGGAACACCGCGAGGCCGACGCCGGGGTGGCGCAGCACCCTCGGCGCGATCAGCGGCACCCCGCCGCGCCGGGCCAGCCGGGACTCGTACAGACAGAACAGGGCGAAGAACACCGTGGCCGATCCCAGCGACAGCCAGGACCACAGCGGCCAGTCCTCCTCCTGTCCGAGCACGAGCGGCACGGTGAAGAGGGAGACGGCGGCGGCCAGCAGCACGAGCCCCGGCAGGTCGAGGCCGCGCGAGCGCTCAAGGGCCGATACGTCGTCCCGCGGCAGTACGCGGCTGCCGACGGCCAGGAGTACGACGCCCACGGGGACGTTGACCAGGAACACCGGCCGCCAGCCGGTGCCGAACAGGTCGGCGCTGACCAGAATGCCGCCCAGCACCTGTCCGGCCGCAGCGCCGGTGGCGAGGACGGCCGCGTAGGCGCCGAGGGCGCGGGCCCGTGCCTCGCCGGTGAAGTTGCGCTGGATCAGGCTGAGCACCTGCGGGATCATGACGGCCGATCCGGCGCCCTGGACCAGACGGAAGGCGATCAACTCCCCTGTTCCCCGGGCGAGTCCGCAGGCCAACGAGGCGGCGGTGAACAGTGCGAGCCCGGCCAGATGGACCCGGCGGTGGCCGATCCGGTCGCCCAGCCGCGCTCCGGTGATCAGCAGCACGGCGTACGAGATGGAGTATCCGGCGACCACCAGTTGGAGTCCGGCGCCGGACGCGTGGAGTTCGGAACCGATCGTGGGCACCGCGACGTTCACGATGAAGACATCGAGCAATGCCATGAACTGGGCCGCGAGCACGACCGCGAGCAGCCGTCCGGGCCGATTGTCAGTGCCGGGGTCTTTACTGGTCTCAGGACTTGGACCGCGTGCGGGACCTGTTCCCGCGGGGGTTGTCGTCGTCATGCCGTCGAGCGTGACGGCGGCCGGATACGGGTAACGAGAGCCCGCCGATGCTGGTACTGACAGCACCTGGCAGCGGACGGGTACGGCACGGACGATGAGTGACGGGGGATGTGAAGCCGATGAACACGACACAGCGCCGCAGGCCGGAGCTGGCCGCCTTTCTGCGCAACAGGCGGGCGCGGGTGACACCGGCCGACGTAGGAATGCCGCCGGGCTTGCGGCGCCGTACGCCGGGGCTGCGCCGCGAGGAGGTCGCACAACTCTCCGGCGTCGGCGTCACTTGGTACACATGGCTCGAGCAGGGGCGCCCGATCAACGCGTCCGCGCAGGTCCTGGACGCGGTGGCGCGTACGCTGCGCCTCGACCAGCCGGAGCGCGAGCATCTGTATCACCTGGCCGAGGTGCCGTACGAGGTGGATCCTCCCGTCGCCGCGCGAGCCATCGGCCCTGAGGTCCAGGGCGTCCTCGACGCCCTCGACCCGCATCCGGCAGTGGTCTACAACGCGCGGTTCGACATTCTCGCCACCAACTGCGCCTACCGCGATGTGTTCTTCACGTCCCAGACCCTCAACACGAGGGTGCACAACGCACTGTGGACGCTGTTCACCGTGCCCGAGCAGGACTGCCCACTCGTGTTCCGGGAGAGCGAGCTTCCGGTGATGGTGGCGACCCTGCGTTCGTGCTACGGACTGCATGCCGGCGAGCCCGCCTGGGAGGACTTCATACGCAGGCTGTCGAAGGCCAGCCCGCTCTTCGCCCGGCTGTGGCGCAACGGCGATGTGGCGCCGCCTGGTCCACGGGTGAAGACGTTCCGGCATGCGGCGGTCGGTGAGATGCGGATGACGTCGGTCTCGCTGTCGATCCACGGCATGCCGGAGTGCCGGATCGTGGTCTACCAACCGGACGACGAGGAGACGCGCCTGCGATCGCGGCGATTGCGGGATCTACGGGCAACCGCGGCCACGACCTCGGCCACAACCTCGGCAACGACTTCGGCAACGACTTCGGCAACGACTTCGGCAACGAAAAATCCCGCTCCCTGACGGGAGCGGGATCCTTCACCACTGATCTTTGACAACTCAAAAGAGAGTCATTCTGTGGAGCTAAGGAGAATTGAACTCCTGACCTCCTGCATGCCATGCAGGCGCTCTACCAACTGAGCTATAGCCCCTTGCGTTCTTCCCGCCCGGCGGGGCGAACAAGAAGAACTTTAGCCTGCGACCAGCCGGAAAGTGAAATCCGGTCCCGTCGGGCCCGCGGGACCGGACAGAGGGCCGCTCAGTCGTCGTCGCCGAGCACCGGCTCCGGCAGCGTGCCGGCGTTGTGCTCCAGGAGGCGCCAGCCGCGAGCGCCCTCACCGAGAACGGACCAGCAGCAGTTGGAGAGGCCACCGAGACTCTCCCAGTGCTGGGACTCCAGGCCGAGCAGACGGCCGATGGTGGTGCGGATCGTGCCGCCGTGGCTGACCACCACGAGGCTGCCGTCCTCGGGGAGCTTCTCCGCGTGCCGCAGCACCACGGGGGCGGCGCGGTCGGCGACCTCGGTCTCCAGTTCGCCACCGCCTCGGCGCACCGGCTCGCCCCGCTTCCAGGCGGAGTACTGGTCGCCGTACCGGGCGATGATCTCCTCGTGCGTCAGCCCCTGCCAGACGCCCGCGTAGGTCTCCCGCAGGCCCTCGTCGTGGGTGACGTCGAGGCCGGTGAGGACGGACAGCTCAGCGGCCGTGTTCGCGGCGCGCTGGAGGTCCGAGGCGACGATCGCGTCGGGCTTCAGCGAGGCGAGCAGCCGGGCGGCGCGGCGGGCCTGGCCCACGCCGGTCTCGGTGAGCTCGACGTCCGTGGTGCCCTGGAAGCGGCGCTCCACATTCCAGGAGGTCTGGCCGTGCCGCCAGAGGATGATGCGGCGGCCCCGGCCCGGCTTCATCCCGGCCTCGGCGCTCACCGCAGCTCCCCCAGTTCGGCGGAGTCCTCCTCGGCCTGGAGCTTGGCGTGCTCGGCTGCCTTGCCGCGGGTGGCCTTGGCGTCGGCGGGCAGGTCCAGCTCCGGGCAGTCCTTCCACAGCCGCTCCAGAGCGTAGAAGACACGCTCCTCGCTGTGCTGCACGTGCACCACGATGTCGACGTAGTCGAGCAGGACCCAGCGGGCCTCGCGGTCGCCCTCGCGGCGCACCGGCTTGACGCCGAGCTCCTTGCTCAGCCGCTCCTCGATCTCGTCGACGATCGACTTGACCTGGCGGTCACTGGGCGCGGACGCCAGCAGGAAGGCGTCGGTGATGGTGAGCACGTCGCTGACGTCGTAGGCGATGATGTCGTGCGCGAGCTTGTCTGCGGCCGCCTGTGCGGCGGTGTTGATGAGCTCGATGGAGCGGTCCGTGGCGGTCACTACGCGGCTTTCCGTCGGCGGTCAGTAATGACTCCAGGGTCTCACGGACCGCCGACGACACCCCACGCGTTTCTTCGGCCCCGCCCCGGGCCCTCCCGGGACGTGGCGTCCGTCACCCCGTCGAGCCGCTGCTCACCTTGTAGTCCTGGCCCAGGACCACGGACACATCCGCGTTGGACGTGGCCTTGCCCTTCTTCACACTGCTCGTGGGCAGGCCCAGGGTCTTGGCGACCTCGACCGCGTCGTTCTTCTTGGCGGCGTCGGCATATGTGATCTGGGACACACTCTGGGCGGCGGTGGCGGTGCCTGAGTCGAGGAAGGTGTAGCCGCCGTTGACCAGGACGACGCGGGCCTGCTCGGCGGCGGCCTTGTTGCCAGTGGCGTTCCTGATGCCGACGCGGACGTCGGCGCCGGCGTCGGGGCTCTTCGCGGTACCGCCGAGCACGTCCTTGACCACGCTGTCGGAGGCGCTCTCGCTCAGGGTGCCGTCCTGCTGCACGGGCAGCAGCGCGGTCTTGTAGTCGCCGCCCTTGGCGAGGTCGGCGAGCTTGGCGAGGAAGGCGCCGAGGTCCTGGTCGGTCAGGGACGGATCGAGGATCTGCGCCAGGGTCTCCACAGTGGTGGTCGCGGCCTGCTTGTCGGAGGACAGCTTGCGCAGCACGCCCTGCATGACCTGACCGAACCGCTCCAACTGCGCGTTCTGGGACTCGCCGGAGGCCCGGTAGGTGGCGTAGACGACGGCCATCTTGCCGCTGAGGGTCTGCTCCTCGCCCTTCTTCACGAGGGGCGACTCGCCCTTCTTCTTCGCATCGGGGTCCGGCACATTGGCGTTGGTGGTGATGTCGATATTGCCCACCAGCTCGACAAGGTTGTTGAGGTAGGGGGTGTCGAGGCGCCAGGTGCCCTGGATGTTGGTCCCGAGCACCGTGTCGATCGCGTCCTGGGTCCCGGAGGAGCCGTCGTCGTCGACGGACTTGGCGAGCGTGGTCGTCGAGCCGTCGTCACCCGTCAGGGCAAGGGAGTTGGGCAGCAGAACGGTAGTGCCCTGCTTGGTGGTGGTGTTGTCGACGAGCAGCGCCGTGGAGGTGTCGCCACCCTTGGTGTTGTGCAGGTGGACCACGATCACGTCGCGGTTCTGGGCGCCCACAGCGGTCGCCGTACCGGACTTGCCGTTCGAGGACGTGCCGGGCAGCTTGCCCGCATACCAGAGGTAGCCGACGCCGCCGACCGCGACCAGAGCGAGCACCACGACCAGGGCGACGACCCGGCTGCGCGCGCGGCGCCGGGCCTCTTCGCGGCGTTCGGTGCGGTTCTCGGTGAACTTCAACCAGTCGATGACGTCTTCGGAGTCGTCCTGCTGCTCCTCGACGAAGGCGAACTGCTCGGTGCGGTAGTCCCGGTCGGCCCGAGCGGTCCGGGGTTCGCCGTCCTCGGCGGGTCCGGCCTGCTGCGGGATGTAGGCGGTCTGCTCGGCGACTCGGGGTTGCTGACCGGTACTCGCGGCGCCGGCCGGGCCGGCGGACTGCCCGTAGCGGTCGTACGCGGGCGAGGTGGTCCCGGGCGCGCCGGTGCCGTAAGGGCCGTAGGAGTCGTACGAGGGGGTGGCCGGCTGCTGACCGGTGTCATACGGCGACCCAGGCGGCTGCTGACCGGTGTCGTACGGCTGCACGGGCTGCTGCCGGCCCGTGTCGTACGGCTGCACGGGCTGCTGCTGACCGGTCGCGTACGGGTCGTAGCCGTAGCCCTGCTGCTGGGCACCGTAGGGGTCGTACCCCTGAGGCTGCTGCGGCACCTGTCCGTACACAGGCTGCCCGAACTCGTCGTAGCCGACGAGCTCGTACTGGTCGCCGCCCGAGTATCCGTCGTATCGGTCGTTCACCGGTGCCCCTCTCGGCTCACTCGCCGCGGTACAGCTCGCGCTTGTCGATGTAGCGCACCACACCGTCCGGCACCAGATACCAGACGGGATCGCCCTTGGCGACCCTCGCACGGCAGTCTGTGGACGAGATGGCGAGCGCGGGAACCTCGACGAGCGAGACACCGCCCTCGGGAAGCCCCGGATCGGTCAGCGTGTGGCCGGGCCGGGTGACCCCGATGAAGTGCGCGAGGGAGAACAGTTCTTCCGTGTACCGCCAGGTGAGGATCTGGCCGAGCGCGTCGGCGCCCGTGATGAAGAAGAGATCGGTGTCGGGGTTGAGCGCCTTCAGGTCGCGCAGGGTGTCCGTGGTGTAGGTCGGTCCGCCGCGGTCGATGTCGATGCGGCTCACCGAGAACTGGGGGTTCTCGGCGGTCGCGATGACCGTCATCAGATAGCGGTCCTCGGCCGGGGTGACCTTGCGGTCGGTCTTCTGCCACGGCTGCCCGGTCGGCACGAACACCACCTCGTCGAGGTGGAACTGCGCGGCGACCTCGCTGGCCGCCACGAGGTGGCCGTGGTGGATCGGGTCGAACGTTCCGCCCATGACGCCGAGGCGGCGCTTGCCCGGATTCGACGGGCCGTTTCCGGGACCGGTCGTCAGACGCTGCGCCGCACCGCCGTCGGCCGCGCCGTTCGCGCCACCTGTGGCGGCGCCGGCGGCGCCGCTCTCAGTGTCACTCGCCGGACCGGTAGGCATGTCCTGCTCTCCCATGCATGCAGACCCTACCGGCCCGACCTACGGGCTCCGGCCGACAGGGGCCCCGAGCGGGCCCGGTGGGGCTCAGCGGTCCCGGTTGAAGCGCGTGGTGATCCACAGCAGCAGAAGCAGGATGAAGAGGGCCCCGCCGCCGGTCAGGTACGGGCTGAGGCTCTCGTGGTTGCCGCCATTCTCGCCCTCGGCGGCGACGGTGACCAACTGTGCAGCGGTGCTGTGGAAGCTCATCTCGGCAGGACCTATCCGGTGTGGGCGGGATAAAGACGTCGGCCCATCGTATGCGGGCGCCTCCGCCACGATCACCCCGACTCCGCCGTTGGGGACACCGGTTGCGGCGCACACGCCCGGGCCGGTTGCCGCGGCCTCGCTCCATGACGCGGCGCTCAGTCGTCCCGCTTGTACCCCCGCAGCAGGAACCAGGCGGTCAGAGCCACTCCGACGACCATCACGATCAGCACGACGCGGAGCAGATTGCCCGGGCCCTGCTTGTCTGCCGCATTCGCGGCTTCGGTGAGCCAGGCGGCTGCGGGGATGTGCTCCATGGCGTACGACTCCTTCTCTGTACTGCCCGTCCACGGTATCTCCGCCTAGGCTGGGCTCTGCCTTGGGGGCACATAGGGCACTCAGACGCACATGGGGGAACACATGTCCGACGACGGCCACGAGCAGAACGGGCACGAGAACGTGCCGAGCAGGCAGCGCAGGCGCTTCGAGGGGATCTCCTCTCGGGTCTACGAACACCCCGCGGACCGCTCGGCCCTGGTGGCCCTGCGCAAGCTCAGCGGCTTCGACACCGTCTTCAAGGCGCTCAGCGGTCTGCTCCCCGAACGCAGCCTGCGGCTGCTTTTCCTGTCCGATTCGGTGCGCGTCTCGGACGCCCAGTTCGCGCACCTCAACGACATGCTGCGGGACGCCTGTTACATCCTGGACCTGGAGAAGGTCCCGCCGATGTACGTCACCCAGGACCCGCAGCCGAACGCGATGTGCATCGGCCTGGACGAGCCGATCATCGTCGTGACGACGGGGCTCGTCGAGCTGCTCGACGAGGAGGAGATGCGGGCGGTCGTCGGCCATGAGGTCGGCCACGCGCTCTCCGGCCACGCGGTCTACCGCACGATCTTGCTCTTCCTCACCAACCTCGCGCTCCGGGTCGCCTGGATCCCGCTGGGGAACCTCGCGATCATGGCGATCGTCACCGCGCTGCGCGAGTGGTTCCGCAAGTCGGAGCTGTCCGCGGACCGCGCCGGGCTCCTGGTCGGCCAGGACCTGCAGGCCTCGATGCGCGGCCTGATGAAGCTCGCGGGAGGCAATCATCTGCACGAGATGAACGTGGACGCGTTCCTCGCCCAGGCCGAGGAGTACGAGGCCGGAGGCGACCTGCGCGACTCCGTGCTCAAGATCCTCAATACCCTCCCCCGCACCCACCCCTTCACCACCGTCCGCGCGGGCGAGCTGAAGAAGTGGGCCGAGTCCCGCGACTACCAGCGGATCATGGACGGTCACTACTCCCGGCGCAGCGAGGACAAGGACACCTCGGTCTCGGACTCCTTCCGGCAGTCGGCGTCCAGCTACGCCAGCGACGTGAAGAACTCCAAGGATCCGCTGATGAAGCTGGTCAGCGACATCGCGGGCGGTGCGGGAGATCTCGGGGGCCGGGTACGGCGCGGCTTCGGCGGCTTCGCGAGCGGCGGCGGCTCCGGCAAGGACACGTCCGGCTCGCCGAAGGACGCGCCGCCGCGGGACACCGACACCCACCCGGACGACGAGAATCCCGACGGTAACGGCTGATCCGGAAACGGCCGACGGCCGACGGCCGACCGAAACCGGCCGAGCCATCGGAGACGCCGCCAGAGACGCCACCGGCAACGACTACAGCTTCGGCTGCGCGCTCGTCGCCAGCGACCCGCACAGCGCCGTCGCGCTGCCGGTGGCGTACGGGTCGGTGCCGGCCGGGCCGCCCGCCTTCGCCGTCTGTCCCGCGAGCAGTGGACGCAGTTGGTCGACGGAGTCCTCGGAGCAGGCGAGCGGCCCGGCCTGGACGTAGGAGACGACCAGCTCGGCCTGGTGCATGCGCAGGTCGTCGCGGTCGAAGCGGAAGTGCAGCTCGCGCCGGACGGTGAACAACGAGGCCTTCGCGCTCGCGTCCGAGCCCGTCGGCTTCAGCGCGTACACGAAGGTGTGGTCGGCGATGACCTCAAGGGTGTTCGAGTCGAACTCGGCGGCCTGGAGGGCGCCCTGCACACGGATCTTGTTGTCGGCGAGCTGGACCTGGGCCGCGTCGAAGCGGACCAGCCAGCCGGTCGGCGCGTGCCGGCCGTCCGCGGTCGGCCGGTCGAGGCTCTGGTCGAACTGGTCGAGCTGCTGCGGGTCGAGCAGTATCCGTACCGGCCGCGTGGCACCGCCGGTGAGCACGTCGGGGTCGAGGGACGACTCGACGAGATAGTCCTTGGCGGTGGTCAGGGCGGTGACGACCTGGCTGTCGGAGAAGTGCGCGGTGCGCCGGGAGGCGGGCAGAGTGATGCCCTCGGCGCCGATGCGGAACTGGGCGGCCGGGCTGCGCGCGTACAGATCTTCGGCGCTCTTGGAGCCGGGCACGGCGGTCTGCGGTGCCAGGGGTATGACCGTCATCCGCAGTGGCTCGGGGGGCTGGGCGGTGGGGGCCTGGTATGGGTGGCGTACGCCCATGTAGATCGCGGTGCCGAAGGCTATGGCGATCAGCAGGACGAGGATCAGGGCCTGCCGCGAGAACCCGCGCTGGAGGGCCGGGCGGCGGCGTACGGCCGGGGCGTGGTCGGCCATGCGCTCCTGCGCGGAGAATTCCTGAAGGCGGGCAGCACGGACGAACGACTCGTCGAACACGACGGATCGGTACTCGTCCTCTCCACCAGCGGGAGCGCCCTCGGGTGTCCCCTCAGGTGGGTCTCCAGGCCCGCCCATACATTCAGAGTAGGTCTCCCGGAGCTCAGGTAAACGCCCTGGTACACGACAAGTTCTGACAGGTTCTCACCAGGATCGTCACGGTGTTCGAAGGGTCGTCGGCGGCGCTGGTGTCAGGGTGTCCGGGGGACGGCCGACACCGCTGGCTGGGAGTAGTCGGCCGAAGCGGAGGGGCCGGTGCCGGTCACCTTTTCCTGGCCCTGTTCCAGGCCGGTCGAGGCGGGCGGCGGGACCTGTTCCTGGCGGCCCGAGGACGCCCCCCGGTAGACCGCCGTGAAGGCCAGGGCGACCATACCGATGCCCATCACGAGGGCGAGGATCCAGGCGACGGGCCGGTGCCAGCGGGTGTGTTTCCCATAGGGCCTGCCGTACGTCCCCGGCGCGCCGTAGCGGCCTTCCAGGACTTCGGTGTCGTCCAGATCGTCCAAGTCGGGATCGTGGCCGAAATCGCCACGGTCGTCGGGCCCGAAACCGTCCTCGTAGCGCTCGTCGTCGCCCCGTGCGCCCCGGGCGCGCGTCCTGCGCGCCTCGGCCTCGGAGGCCTCCGCGCGGGCCTGGGCGGCCGCCAGGAGTCTCTCCACGGCGGTCGGCTCGTGGATCACCGCCGCCCGTACGAAGTCCTCGTCGAAGACCACGGAGGCGAACTCTTCGTCCGCACCCCCGCGGTCGCGGTCGTCGTCGGGCTCCCAGCCGTCAGGGAACGGCGTGCCCCCCACGTCCTCCGGCACGGATCCAGAGTAGACCTGGGGGGTCATTTTGGGCAGACGGTATGGAAATTCATCCGCCTGACGAGACGCGCCTCGCGCGGACCGCGGGCCGTGCGCCGCACGCCGTGCGCCCCCGGCGCTCCGGGGCCCGCGCAGACCCGCACAGGCCGCTCCCGCACCGGCGGCTCAGCGCCGGATGTGCCCGTCCCCCGTGACGATGTACTTCGTGCTCGTGAGCTCCGGCAGCCCCATCGGCCCCCGCGCGTGCAGCTTCTGCGTGGAGATACCGATCTCGGCGCCGAAGCCGAACTGACCGCCGTCGGTGAAGCGGGTCGACGCGTTCACGGCGACCGTCGTGGAATCGACCAACTGGGTGAAGCGGCGGGCAGCCTGCTGCGATGTGGTGACGATGGCCTCGGTGTGACCCGAGGTCCACAGCCGGATGTGCTCCACGGCCTTGCCCAGCGAGTCCACGACGGCGGCGGCGATGTCGTACGAGAGGTACTCCGCCTCCCAGTCCTCGGGGGTGGCCTCGACGACGGTGGCCTTGGAGCCCTTGGCGTAGGCGAGGACACGCTCGTCGGCGTGCACGGTGACCCCGGCGTCCGCGAGGGCGTCCAGGGCGCGCGGCAGGAACTCGGGGGCGATGTCCTGGTGGACCAGGAGCGTCTCGGCGGCGTTGCAGACACTGGGCCGCTGAGCCTTGGAGTTGATCAGGATGTCGATCGCCATGTCGAGGTCGGCGTTCGCGTCGACGTACACGTGGCAGTTGCCGGTTCCGGTTTCGATGACCGGAACGATGGACTCCTGGACGACCGTGCGGATCAGCGAGGCGCCGCCGCGCGGGATGAGGACGTCGACGAGGCCGCGGGCGCGCATCAGCTCGCGTACGGACTCGCGGCCCTCGCCGGGCACGAGCTGCACGGCGTCGGCGGGCAGCCCGGCACCGCCCACGGCGTCGCGCAGGACCCGTACGAGCGCCGTGTTCGACTCGTACGCGGACGACGAGCCGCGCAGCAGGACCGCGTTTCCGGACTTCAGGCAGAGGGCGGCGGCGTCGACCGTCACGTTCGGGCGGGCCTCGTAGATGATGCCGACGACGCCGAGCGGCACGCGGACCTGGCGCAGGTCGATGCCGTTCGGGAGGGTGGAGCCACGGACGATCTCGCCGACCGGGTCGGGCAGCGCCACCACGTCACGGACGTCGGAGGCGATCGCGCGGACGCGTTCGGGCGTGAGCGTGAGCCGGTCGATGACGGTCTCGCTGGTCCCGGCCTCGCGGGCGCGCGCGATGTCCTTGGCGTTGGCGGCGACGATCTCGCTGGTACGGACCTCCAGCGCGTCCGCGATCGCGAGCAGCGCGTCGTCCTTCTCGGCCCGCGGCAGGGGCGCCAGGTCGGCGGCAGCGGCCTTCGCGCGGTAGGCGGCCTGGGTGACCGGGGACATCGAGTCGTACGGCGAGAGCGTGGTCATGAGGGAAGGGTAGTGCGCCGGGCGAGCCGGTCCACCGGCTATCCCACACCGCGAGACGGGCTCAAAAGGGGCGAACTCCGACCAGGGACCGGACGCGGACTCAAGAGGAGCGAACCCCGACGTGCGCCCGGACGCGGACTCAATGCGCTCGGACGTGGACTCAAGAGGAGCGAACCCCGACGTGCGCCCGGCGTCGGAGTCGGATGCCGACTCCGACGTCGGCTCAAAAGGGGTGCACTCCGACGGGCGTCGCCGGCAGCCGTCCGTAGCCCTCCGCGATCCGCTGGTGGTACGTCTCGCGGTCGATGACCTCCAGGCCGACGATCTCCCAGGGCGGAAGCTTGGCGGTCTGGCGGTGCTCGCCCCACAGGCGCAGTGCGACCGCCGCCGCGTCATGCAGGTCGCGGGCCTCTTCCCAGTAGCGGATCTCCGCGTGGTCGTTGGCGTACCGGCTGGTCAGCAGAAACGGGTGGTCGTGGGCGAGCTGTTCGAGACCGCGCCTGACCTCCTTCAGCGGAGCCTCATCGCCCGAGACGCTGAGCGTGACGTGCCACAGCCGGGGCTGGTCCGCCGGTTTTTCGCCCTCGTACGTGTCACCGGCCGCGACACTCGTCAGGGCCCGTTCCTCACCCGTCGCACGGGATGCGGCACCACTCGCACGAGAAGCGGCGCCACCCGCACGGGACGCGGCGCCACCCGCACGGGACGCGGTGCCACCCGCACGGGAGGCGGCACCACCGCGGGACGCCGCCGCCTCCGGGCGCACTCGTCTCACGACGGCCTCCTTCACGCAATGGTCGTACCGAATTCCGGGGTCTCCCTGCCACAAAGTTGAGCAGGTGGGGAGCCGTCGCGTGGCGCTTTTACGGAACGTCCCCCACTGGGGGCGGGGGAATCAGCCGTTTACGGATGTAGTGGACAGCTGGTGTGCGGGTGCGCACAACACCCGTCGTACGGACTCGCGGGCGCGGCGGAACGGCCGTCTTACGGATGCAGCAGTACGAGATCGTCCCTGTGTACGACCTCACGCTCGTACGCGGGGCCCAGCTCGCGCGCCAGTTCCCTGGTCGAACGGCCGATGAGCTGCGGAATCTCCTTGGCGTCGAAGTTCACCAGCCCGCGTGCGACCGCCCGGCCCGTGCTGTCGCGCAGCTCGACCGGGTCGCCCGCGGTGAACTCGCCCTCGACAGCCGCGATGCCCGCAGGCAGCAACGACTTGCGCCGTTCGACGACCGCGCGCACGGCCCCGTCGTCCAGCATGAGTGCGCCCTGCGGGGTGGAGGCGTGCTGAAGCCACAGCAGCCGGTCGGCGGACCGCTTGCCGGTGGGGTGGAAGTAGGTGCCGGTGTCCCGGCCCGCGAGGGCGTCGGCGGCATGGATGGCGCTGGTCAGCACCACCGGGATGCCCGCCGCCGCGGCGATCCGGGCCGCCTCGACCTTGGTGACCATGCCGCCGGTGCCGACACCCGCCTTGCCCGCGCTGCCGACGTCGATGCCGTCGAGGTCGGAAGGCGCACGTACTTCCGCTATCCGCGAGGTACCTGGCTTGCTGGGGTCGCCGTCGTACACGCCGTCCACGTCGGAGAGCAGGACGAGCAGATCGGCCCGTACGAGATGGGCGACGAGCGCGGCGAGCCGGTCGTTGTCGCCGAAGCGGATCTCGTCCGTGGCGACGGTGTCGTTCTCGTTGACGACCGGCAGTGCGCCCATGGCGAGGAGCTTGTCGAGGGTGCGGGAGGCGTTGCGGTGGTGGGCTCGGCGGCTGGTGTCGTCGGAGGTGAGGAGCACCTGTCCGACGCGGACGCCGTACCGGGCGCAGGAGGCGGTGTAGCGGGCGACCAGGAGGCCCTGGCCGACGCTGGCGGCGGCCTGCTGCCGGGCGAGGTCCTTGGGGCGGCGGCGCAGCCCCAGCGGCGCGAGCCCCGCGGCGATGGCGCCGGACGAGACGAGGACGATCTCCTTCTCGCCGCCGCTGCGGGCCTTGGCTAGGACGTCGACCAGGGCGTCGACCCGGTCCGCGTCGAGGCCGCCGGACGCGGTGGTCAGCGAGGAGGAGCCGACCTTGACGACGATCCGGTGGGCCCGCGCCACGGCATTTCTGTGGGCTTGCGCGAGGGCACTCGCATCGGCCCTCGCCACGGCACTCTCATGGGCCTGCGTCACGGCATTCGCATCGGCCTGCGTCACGGTCTGCCTTGCCCCTGCCACCTGCTGTGTGTCCCCTCGCGTCGATCCGGGTGCCCCGCCTGGCAATCTACGCGAAGAGGGCGGGCCGACGCCCGCCGGTCCAGTCCCCGGACGCGGCCGCCGAGGGGCGGTCGGCCATCAGCCGTCAGCCGACGGGCGGTCGGCATCGGCCGTCAGCCGACCGCAGCGGACGTACGGCTCACGCCGCGCGCCGCGCCCCCAACACCCGCCGGGCCACCCGCCGCAGCCGTGAAAAACGCGTGGTGCGCGGCTTGAAGCCCTCGATGGTGACCGTCTCGCGAGTCGTCGGTACGTACCAGCTGTCCGGGATGCCGGCGCTCGGGTCACGGAAGTGCGGGTAGGCGAGGAAGGCCTTGCGGCCGCGGGACTCCAGCAGGACCTCGGGAGCCTTCTTCGCCTTGATGAACTCCAGTACGTCGACAAGGAGATCGCCCCGGCCCTGCGCCACGAGGTGCAGGCGCAGCCGCTCGTGGACCTTGAGGCGCGAGGCGACACCCTCGTGCCAATAGGCGTCCAACATGGGCTTGGCCAGCTCCAGTCTGTGGCGCCGGACCTTCTCGCTCTGCTTGAGGAATCCGGGGCCGAACTGCGGGAGCAGGGTGATGAGTAACGGGCGGATCATCAGCGCGTCGCGGCGCGGACCGGCAGGCACGTGCTCGGCGATCAGGCCCATCAGGGCGCGGGCGGAGTCGAAGCGCAGGGTGTAACCCCCGCTCTTGGTCACGTGCTTGCCGTCGTCGCGCCCGACCAGGTAGTAGCACTCGTAGTCGGCGATCACGGAGACGCCGTCGGCGCGGAGGTAGGCCTCCATCGTGAACAGGGCGTCCTCGCCGGTCTGCAGTGACTCGTCGAACTGCATGCCGTGCCGCGTGAGCAGCTCGCGGCGGAAGAGCTTCTGCGCGCTGAGCGTGAACTTGATGTTCGAGGAGAAGACGTCGGTACGGGGCCGGGTCTTGCCCCACATCGACTTCGGGGCCGTCCTGTTGACCCCGACGACCTTGCCGAGCACCACGTCCGTAGCCTGCTCGTCGGCCATCGCGACCATGCGCTCCAGCGCCTCGGGGCCGAAGTAGTCGTCGGCGTCGAGGAAGAAGACATAGCGTCCGCGTGCCTTGCCCAGCCCGACGTTGCGCGGGCCGCTGGGGCCGCCCGAGTTCGGCTGTCTGATCACGGTGACGGCCATCGCCGCCCGCTCGGCGAACTTCTCCAGATACTCCCCCGTGCCGTCCGTCGACCCGTCGTCGACCGCGATCACCTCGATCCGTGCCGCGTCGAGCGTCTGGTTCTCCACGGATTCCAGGCACTTGACCAGGTACGGCATCGCTTCGTACGCCCCGATGATGACGGTCACATCAGGTTGCGTCACATTTCCCCCTCGTAACGGGAAGTGTCACTGGAACATTTCCCCCTTATCACCTCAATCGCTACCTAGAAGACGACTGAAAGTACGTACGGGTTGCCCGCAGCCGCTCACTTAGTGACCCAGCTCACAGGAAATGGCGGGTGGTCTCACAGTGAAGGCTGGCAGAAGCACGTAAGAGAAAACGTGAGAAGCGTAAGAAATGGGCATGACCCCGAGGAGTGCTCCTCGGGGTCATGCCCATGCACGCATCCGGACTCGGTCAGCCCGTGACCGACGCACCGTCCGTGTCGCCGGTCACCCGCTGGCCGGGCAACGCGGTCGCCAGGTCCACGGCGGCCGAAGTACCGCTCTCCTGGCCGAGGTTGCGCCGCTCGGCCTTCCGCGCCAGCTCCCGCACCGCGGAGTTGAACTGGTCGATCGACGCCGGCTCGTCGGGGCCGAGCAGATACCGCTTCAGCTCCTGGCGGTCGGCGTCCTGCGCGTCGGAGGCCGGGTCGGTCACCGCGGCGAGCAACTCGCCCAGCTCGCCGGCCGAGTTGGACAGGATCACGGCGGCGCGCACCGCGGTGTTCTGCCGTTTGAACTCCTCGACGCCGAGCTCCGCGGAGTCCGTGACCGCGTACGGCTTGCCGCTCGCGATGAAGTCGGAGACCACGCTGGAGATGTCCGAGACCATCGCGTCGGAGACGTTGAAGCAGTCGTACAGGCGCGGCTCGGCGCCCGTGATGACGCGGTGCTCCGCGGTGCCGAAGGAGCGCCAGTACGCGTCGTTCCACTCGGCGCGCAGCCGGGCAACCTCGGCGTGCCGCGCCGCGTCGACCATGCCGTCGCGGGTGGCCTCGGCCTCGTCGCCCGCCTCCGCGGAGCCGGACAGCTCGGCGATGCGGCCCTCGATGCGGGCCAGCTCGGCCTTGGCCGCGCTCTGCGCAGCGGCGTCGGCGGCGAAGCGCTGGTCGGCGACGCGCTCGGCGGCCGCCTTCTCCACCAGCGCGGTGATCCGCTCGTGCGCGGCCTTGGCCTGCGCACTGCGGGTGCCGGTGAAGGGGTGCGGCTTGTAGAGGACGCGCACCGGCTGGTCGGCGGCGAGCAGCCGCTTCACGATGTTCTCGCCCGCGAGCAGGATCGAGGTGTTGCCGGGGTTGTCGTCCCAGCCCTCCCACGTGGGGGCGTACAGGATGGTGGGGATACGGCCCTCGGGCACGCCCTGCCAGGACTGGATCGGGGCGAGCTGCGGGCGGCCGACCTCCACGATGTCGTCGTCGCGGACGCCGACATCGGCGATGGAGTAGCGGTCGCGGCCCGCGCGGCCCGCGGTCCACACCTCGTCGTACACCTTGCTGAACGGGTTGACGCTGGCGAGCTTGTCGCTGTCGCCGTGGCCGATGAAGACGTGCTTGATGGTCGGCACGCGCAGCATGTGGATGTTCTTGCCGACGTTCGCCGCGTACAGCGCGACCCGCACCGTGGACAGGTCCATGTTCATCAGGTGCACCCCTCCGGGCACGCAGATGACCGGCACGGTGGTGGGCGCCATGCGCTCCAGGATGGCGCGCTCACGGAGGATGATCAGCGGCTTGGTGTCCAGCTGCTCCATCGTCTCCAGCCACATGTTGACCTGGTACGCCGAGTCCTTGGAGCCCGAGAAGTAGAGCACCGTCTCCGGGCGGTACTCACGCAGCCAGTCGTCGACCGCCGCCAGGACCTTCTCCGCGTTCGGCGGGGTCTTCCTTCCGCGCACGAACGGGACCAGCACGGCGACGTAGCCGAAGGCCAGCACCAGCGTGACCGCGACGCCCGCGAACCCGTAGACGGCGTCGTCGGTCGCGGCGGTGAGGAGCACACCGGCGACCGCGACGAGGTCGAGGTGGAGCATCTTCTCGGCGGACCGGTGCAGCAGACGGCGCGGGGGCGCGTCCGGAATGCGGATGCGCGACCCCAGGTCGACGTTGCGGGTGGCGACGGGCATCTTGCGGCGCAGCCGGATCAGCGTGATCAGCGCGCCGTGCGGGGCCTGGAAGCCGTAGAAGGCCAGGAAGCACGCGATGGCCGCGTAGAAGACCATGCGGTCGGACATGTCCAGCCGCGCCAGCAGCAGCACGAGGAGCAGCTGCCGGATGAGGAACCTGATGGACAGACCGGCCCGCACCTTGCTGAGACGGTTGATCAGATAGCTGCCGCGCCGGTGCAGATAGTGGTCCGCCAGGTACGTCACGGCGGCCGCGGCCGCGAAGGCAGCGACGCTCGGCAGGAGCGCGGCCAGCATCAGGCAGGGGAATCCCAGCATCATGAGGGCCGCCGCAGCCAGCTCGGCCGCACTGCCCACCCGTGCAACGCGAATAGCGGTGGAAATCACGGAGAAACCTGCTCCTGAGGGGTGAGTGCCGGTTTGGTAGTAAATGTGAATGAAAGGCAAAAAAGAGAACTTTACGGATTCAGGCCTCTGTGAATGCGCGGCAAATGCGCAGACACAGAGGCCTGAATTCCAGAAAGCTATTAGCTGATTATGCCACGCCGTCCTGGCGATCCAGGACGCTGGCCAGGGCCGCCTCGAATCCGGAGGCCTTGCCCGCGCCCGCCGTCGGGTCCTGCTGGCGGACGTCGATGACATGGCCGGTGAGCTCGGAGAGGAGGACGTCGAGCGAGGTGCGCGCCACGGCCTCGGAGGACAACAGCGAACCCGCGGGCTCCTGGCCGAACGCCTTGGTGCGCATCGGCGTCGCGGTGCGCTCGGGGTTGATGCAGTTGACGCGGATGCCGTCGCCGGCCCACTCGTCGGACAGCGCCTGAGTGAGGTTCACCATGGCGGCCTTGGTGGAGGAGTAGAGGCTGTACTCGGCGCGGCCGCGGGTGTAGCTGCTGGAGGTGTAGAGCAGCAGCTGCCCCTTGGACTCGGCCAGGTACTTGTACGAGGAGCGGGCGATCTGCACCGGGGCCAGGTAGTTGACCTTCAGCGCTTCCTCGATGGTCGCGTTGTCCGTCTCGGCGAGCTTGCCGATGCGCAGCACGCCCGCGGTGTTGATGACGTAGTCGATGCGCCCGGTCTCGGCGTACGCCGCGGACAGCGCGTCGTCGACCTCCTCCGGGTTCTCGACGTGCGTGCCGGTGGTCGAGCGGCCCAGCGCGTACGTCTTCGCGCCGTAGCCCTCGGCGAGTTCGGCGATGTCCTTGCCGATGCCGTACGAACCGCCGAAGACCACCACGGTCTTGCCGGTGAGCAGCTCGCGGTAGGCCTCCTCGTCGGCCTGCTCGGGCGCGGCGGTGGAGGCGAGTTGGAAGAGCTTGTCGGCGATGAAGACATCGACGGGCTGAGTGACCTTCATGTTGTACTCGTCACCCGCGACGACGTGGATCGGCACGTCCGGCAGGTACTTGAGTACGACGGAACAGTCGTCCGTGGCCTGGAAGTTGGGGTCGCCGGCGGCGACCTCGTAGGCACGGCGGATGGTGGACAGCTTGAACGCCTGAGGCGTCTGGCCGCGGCGCAGCCGGGAGCGGTCCGGGATCTCGGTGATGAACTCGCCGTCCTCGCCGTGCGTGCGGGTCACGATGATCGTGTCCGCGGACGGGATGGCGACGTCAACGGCCTGGTAGCGCTCAAGGGCCGTGACGCAGTCGTCTATGACGCGCTCGGACAGCAGCGGGCGCACGGCGTCGTGGAACAGGACGTTGCGGTCCTCACCCTCGGCCAGCCCCTCCCCCAGGGCGCTGATGGCGCGCTCGGTGGTCTCGTTTCGCGTCGAGCCGCCCTCGATCACCTTGGTGACCTTCTTCAGCCCCGCCTTCGCGACGATCTTCTCGACGTCCGGCACATAGCCGGGGGCCATCAGCACGATGATGTCGTCGATGGAGTCGGCGCGCTCGAAGGTGGTCAGCGTGTGCTCGATGACCGCCTTGCCGGCGATCTTCAGCAGCTGCTTCGGAATCGACAGACCCACGCGCTGACCGGTCCCGCCGGCCAGGATCACTGCGGTGGTACGGGGCTTGGCAAAGTGCTCAGACACAGGTGACCTACCTTGGGGCGACAGGGAACCTGGGAATGGTCCCACTTACGGTTACTGCCATGCAAGGTGAGCGCTGTCTGCTGCATATGTGCGCGCAACCGGTTATTCACCTTGCATGCAGGCGACTTTCGGGAAACCGGACCGGATTGTCCGGATTTGCTGTGAGTAACTGCACACGTTTCTTGTACGTGTTCTCCTCTTGCACGTGTTCTCCTCAGCTCCGCTTGAGGCGCTTGAGCACACGGTGGCCGAGGACCCTGACGAGTTCCCTGGACGCCGTCT
Source organism: Streptomyces albiflavescens (assembly GCF_014645835.1). Classification (GTDB taxonomy): domain Bacteria; phylum Actinomycetota; class Actinomycetes; order Streptomycetales; family Streptomycetaceae; genus Streptomyces; species Streptomyces albiflavescens. The sequence goes on along the minus strand of NZ_BMMM01000002.1, from coordinate 613,326 downwards.
GGTGAACCGTGCGAGCGGCAGGGCGCGCGGGGGCCTCGGCCGCCACAACGAGCGCCCCGTACAGCGCGTGGGCCGCCACCTCCGGATCGATGCGCGCAGGCTCCGGCTCCGTGCTCGCCGACGCGGGTACGACGGAGAGCAGCGCCGGATCGCCGAGGACCCGTACGCCCATGGTGCCGATCCGCTCGGCCATCTCCGCGCCGATGCCGGCCGCCGCCTCCAGGGCCCAGGTCGGGGTGGTGATCCGTGCGTCGTCCGGCGCGGGGCGGCAGGTGTTCTTCATATGCATGACCGCGCCGTTGCGCACCAGCTTGGAATACAGCTCGTCGGGCAGGCCATTGCCGCGGAATTCCATGTTGAGTTTCCGGAGCATTTCGGCCTCGGCGAGCGTGAGGGAACGGTTCGCCGTGTCCGGCACCTCCACCAGAAGACCGTCGGGCAGCCCGAGGAGGAATTCGAAGGTGCGCATCAGACCGCCGCGGTCCCCGTCGTCGACCACGACGACAGTGATGTTCTCCGCACCGACGACCCGCGTCCAGCGCTCCACGAGCCGGTCGTGGCGGTGCCGGCGCCAGAAGCTCGGGTTGGGCTTCTCGTACGGGGCCTTGCGCAGCATGTGGTCGAGCCAGTCCTCGTACCCCATGCGGAGACCGTTCTGCACGTACTGCTGCCACTGCGAGGGCATGATCTTCGCCAGCGGGCGCAACGTGATCAGGACGTGCACCCGGTCCCGGCCCAGGTCGTCGACGATCCGGGCGATGGTCTCGTCGTCGGGCGCGTCCGCGAAGAACTCGCTGCTGATCACCGAGGTGCGCCTCCCGGTGGCGCGCAACGCGTCCAGGAGCCGCCCCCAGTGCCCCTCGGTGGGCCGGGCGTCACCCATCATGCCGGGCCGGGCGCAGACCGCGAGGGCGGCTTCCATGGGGTGCCTGCTGTGCGCGGGGAAGACGACGTCGTGCTCGGCCATCGCGTCCTTCGCGGCGAACAGCGCGCCCTGGATCGACGTGGTCCCGGTCTTGTGCGGGCCTATGTGCAGCAGCCGGGTGCCGGCGGGCAGGGGCTGCAACCCGGGGCCGGCGGGCATCGGCTGCACCCAGGGGTCGGCGGGCGGGGGCGCGGGTGCAGCCGTCTCAGCGGCTGTCGTCTGGCGGGTCGAACAGTCGGTCTCCATGGTAAGAGGACGTTAAGGAGCATTCCTGAGCGCAGACTGAGAAAGCCCTGGGACTCCTGTGAGTCCCAGGGCGTCACTCGGGGTTGAGCGTCGGTTCACTCGAGCCGTAAGCCCGGCTCAGGTACGCGCCCCACCGTCATACGAGCCGTACGTCCGGCTCACGTACGCGCCCCACCGTCATACGAGCCGTACGCCCGGCTCACGTACGCGCCCCACCGTCATACGAGCCGTACGCCCGGCTTCCCCGCCTCGACCCGCAGCCGGGCCAGCGTGCTGGAGGCGGCGTCCGGCTGCAGCACCGTCTCCGGGACGCGCACCTGGGCGTCGATGCCGTCACGGCGGATGTCGAAGAGGTGGTAGCCGCGGTGGGCGTCGATGAACTTCCAGTGCGGGTTGTCCGCCATCCGCGGGTCCCACTCCTTGTGGAAGGCTGCTTGGTCCTGGTCGCCGCCGCTGGAGATGGAGGTGCCGACGAACTCGGCGCCGACGACGTCGGAGTCCGGGTCCGCGAAGTCCTCCTTGAGGTCACTGATCATCGTGAGGTGCCGGTCGCCGGTCAGGACGACCGGATTGCGGATGCTCGCGAACTCCTCCATCAGGGCGTTGCGTTCGACCTGGTAGCCGTCCCAGGCGTCGTAGTACCAGAGCTTGCCCTCGCCGACCTGGAGGTCGGTCTCGGCCATCATGATCTGCGAGGCGATCAGGTTCCAGCGGGTCGGCGACTTGTACAGGCCATCCAGCAGCCAGTCCTTCTGCTCGGCGCCGAGCATGGTGAGCGAGGGGTCCTCGGCGCCGTCCTGGCTGGTCGCCTGGTTGCTGCGGAACTGCCGAGTGTCCAGCACGTTCAGACGGGCGAGGCGCCCGAAGTCGAGCCGACGGTACATCTGGATGTGCGGCCCGTTCGGGATCGCGGTGGCCCGGACCGGCATGTGCTCGTAATACGCCTGGTAGGCGGCGGTCAGCCGGGCCACGAAGGCGTCGTGCGACTGCTTGTCGGGGTCCTGCGGGATCTCGCCGGCGAAGTCGTTGTCGACCTCGTGGTCGTCGAAGGTGACCACCCAGGGGGCATGGGCGTGCATCGCCGCGAGGTGCGGATCGGTGCGGTACTGCGCATAGCGGTTGCGGTACTGGACGAGGGTGTACGGCTCGTCGCTGCCCTCGTGCTTGCGTACGGCGGTGGCTGCCGGCTTGGACTCGTAGATGTAGTCGCCGACGAAGAGGACGAAGTCGGGGTCCTGGTCGAGCATGTCGGCGTACGGCGTGAAGTAGCCGTTCTGCCAGTTCTGGCAGGAGGCGAGCGCGAACCGCAGGGAGCCGCCCGAGCTGTGCGGGTACGGGGCGGTGCGGGTGCGGCCGGTCGGCGAGAGCTGTCCTTCGGCACGGAAGCGGTACCAGTACGCGCGGTCGGGGCGCAGCCCGCGGACGTCGACGTGCACGCTGTGTCCGTACTCGGACCGCGCCTGGGCGGTGCCGCGGCGCACCGGCTTCCGGAAGCGGCTGTCCTCGGCGATCTCCCAGTCCACCGAAACCGTGCGGTCGGGCATGCCGCCGCCGTTCAGCGGGTCGGGAGCGAGGCGGGTCCACAGCACGATGCCGTCGGGCAACGGGTCACCGGAGGCGACACCGAGCGTGAACACGCCGTCGGGCAGCGGTGTTTCGGCCGCGCGCGCGACGCTGGGCAGCCACAGCTGGGCGGAGGCGGCGGCGCCGAGCACGGCGGCCCCTGCGGTGAGAAAGCGGCGTCGATCGCTTGAGATTGCTCCGGTCATCGGCGAACTCCCTTGCGTCGGTGGCCCCTTGAACACCGGGAAGCTCACACGGCGCAGCAGCCCGCTCGTTGAACAGAACGCATCCTAGGCATGACAAATGCACGAGCAACCAACGACCCGCCGCGACACGGAGATTTTGACTGAAACCGAGTGAGTTCTGGCGAAACTCCCCCACGTCGCGACGGGCTTGAAGGTGCGTCAGCGGGCGAAGCCCTGGCCCATCCGGGCGCCCGTCGCAACGGTGTTCAGCGCGCCCGCGCCGAAGGTGTACGAGCCCCAGGCGCTTCTGCGGGTGCTCATGTCGGGCGCCTCCTGAAGTTCAGGGGGTGTACGGGTGCGGGGGCGCGACCCAGCACGCCGTCCGCGCCGGCGAGGAGTCGGTTCGGGAGCGTCACACCGAGTTCGGCACCGCTCGCGGCGCGCCGAGGACGCGGGCACCGAAGGCGAAGGAGCTCTTGGCCGTGGCCCCGGCAGAGGTGGCGCGGAACACCGGGACGGCGGCGTCGGCTCCGGAGACATCGCGCGCCGCGGCGAGGTCCGGCTGCGCCCCGCCGTCGCCGTTGTCGAGGTCGGTGAACCCGTCACCGTCGAAGTCGCCCCGCACACGCGTCGCGACGGGGCGGGCATGGGCGATCGGGACGGCGGTCGCGGTCGCGGCGAGCAGGACTCTCGCTACGACGGCCACGCGGCGAGGTCTCGACGGAGCGGGCTCGGACACCTCGACTCCGGGCGTCTGGAAGGCAGTTGGGCGCGAAGAGGAAGATCCTCATCCGCGCCCACTACGCCTTCCGGCCCGCTCGCTTGGTTGCCCTGTCCATGCCGTGAATTTTCCCTGGCGTTCACTTCAGGCCCGGCAGGGTTCAGCCCCTCCGGCGTTCGAGGAGCGGGGGTTTGGGGGCGGAGCCCCCAAGTGAGGGGAATGGGCAGGGGCGGAGGGGGCGAACGAACTCACCCCGAGCGCCCACCGACCCGGCCCCCTGGAGACGGCTCGAAGTCGTTTAGAACGGCTCGAAGTCGTCGTACTCCTGCTCCGCCTCGTCCCGCTCCGCCTGCTTGTCCCGGCGACGCTGGGCCGCAGGCCGCGGCGCGTCGAACCGGTGGTCCTCACCACGTCGACCGAGCATCTCCGCACCGGCCATGACCGTCGGCTCCCAGTCGAAGACGACCGCGTTCTCCTCGGGGCCGATGGCGACGCCGTCACCCGTGCGGGCACCCGCCTTCATCAGCTCTTCCTCGACACCGAGGCGGTTGAGGCGGTCGGCGAGGTAGCCGACGGCCTCGTCGTTGTTGAAGTCGGTCTGGCGGACCCAGCGCTCGGGCTTCTCGCCGCGCACGCGGAAGAGGCCGTCCTCCTCCTGGACCACGGTGAAGCCGGCGTCGTCGACCGCCTTCGGGCGGATGACGATCCGGGTCGCCTCCTCCTTGGGCTTGGCGGCCCGCGCCCGCCCGACGAGGTCGGCGAGCGCGAAGGACAGCTCCCTGAGGCCCGTGTGCGCGACCGCGGACACCTCGAAGACGCCGTAGCCACGCGCCTCCAGCTCCGGGCGGACCATCTCGGCCAGGTCCTTGCCGTCCGGAACGTCGATCTTGTTGAGGACGACGATGCGCGGCCGGTTGCCGAGGCCGCCGTACTGCTTCAGCTCCTCCTCGATGATGTCGAGGTCGGAGACGGGGTCGCGGTCGGACTCCAGCGTCGCGGTGTCGAGGACGTGGACCAGGACGCTGCAGCGCTCGACGTGTCGGAGGAATTCCAGGCCGAGGCCCTTGCCCTGGCTCGCGCCGGGAATGAGTCCGGGCACGTCGGCGATCGTGTAGACGGTCTCGCCCGCGGTCACGACGCCCAGGTTGGGGACGAGCGTCGTGAACGGGTAGTCCGCGATCTTCGGCTTGGCGGCCGACAGGACCGAGATCAGCGACGACTTACCGGCGCTCGGGTAGCCCACGAGGGCCACGTCCGCGACCGTCTTCAGCTCCAGGACGATCTCCTGCAGGTCCCCGGGCACGCCGAGCAGCGCGAAACCGGGTGCCTTGCGACGGGCCGAGGCCAGCGCCGCGTTGCCGAGGCCGCCACGGCCGCCCTGCGCGGCGACGTACGACGTGCCGTGGCCGACGAGGTCCGCGAGCACGTTGCCCGCCCCGTCGAGCACGACCGTTCCGTCCGGCACCGGCAGGATCAGGTCCTGGCCGTCCTTGCCGGAACGGTTGCCGCCCTCGCCGGGCTTGCCGTTGGTGGCGCTGCGGTGCGGCTTGTGGTGGTAGTCGAGCAGCGTGGTGACGGACTGGTCGACGACCAGCATCACGTCACCGCCACGGCCGCCGTTGCCGCCGTCGGGGCCGCCGAGCGGCTTGAACTTCTCCCGGTGAACGGAGGCACAGCCGTGGCCTCCGTTACCCGCGGCGACATGCAGCTCGACGCGGTCCACGAAGGTGGTCATGGGGGTGCCTCCAGCACTTCGGTTACATCGGATACTTCGGTTGCGTACGGAATGTCCTGCGCACGGACGCGCACGCACACGTACGCACGCGTACGGACGCGTACGGACGCGTACGAAATGGTCTTCCGTACGGAATGTCTCTTGCGTAACACGCGAAAGGCGGACCCGCCTTCCCGATCGGGAAGTGAGGTCCGCCTCGCGAAGAACTCTGTTCTACGGAGCCTGTGTCCTAAGGGGGACTGAATCAGGCGACCGGAACGATGTTCACGACCTTGCGGCCACGGTGAGTACCGAACTCCACCGCACCGGCGTCAAGGGCGAACAGCGTGTCGTCCTTGCCACGGCCGACGCCGTTGCCCGGGTGGAAGTGGGTACCGCGCTGGCGGACCAGGATCTCACCGGCGTTGACGACCTGACCGCCGAAGCGCTTCACGCCGAGCCGCTGAGCATTGGAGTCGCGACCGTTCCGAGTGGACGATGCGCCCTTCTTGTGTGCCATCTCTCCTCAGTCCCTTACTTCGCAGCCGCGGGGATCTCAGTGACCTTGATCGCCGTGTACTGCTGGCGGTGGCCCTGACGACGGCGGTAGCCGGTCTTGTTCTTGTAGCGAAGGATGTCGATCTTCGCGCCCTTGTGGTGGTCCACGACCTCGGCCTGGACCTTGATGCCGGCAAGGACCCACGGGTCGCTCGTCACAGCATCGCCGTCGACAACGAGCAGGGTCGAGAGCTCGACCGTGTCGCCAACCTTGGCAGTGGAAATCTTGTCAACCTCAACGATGTCGCCGACAGCAACCTTGTGCTGGCGACCACCGCTGCGCACGATGGCGTACACGCGGATCTCTCTCTCGCTCGGAACGGAATCCCCGCAGTCCAGCCGCGCGCTTGCGCGAACGGCCTCTCCCGAAGCGCCGAGCGCCGGGAGGAAGAGGTTTACGGGAATGCGGCGCGTCTATGGACACGCCGACGGTCAAGGTTACGGGGCCACGACCGAAAGGGTCAAACCAGGTCGGGCCCCGCCGGTGTGCCACCGGTCACGCCGACGCCCCCTGTCCCGCGGATGCGCGGAACAGGGGGCGTCGATCGAGCCGGTCTCCGGAGCGCTCGCGCGCTCCGGAGACAGTGACTCAGCCCTCGTCGGTGACTCAGCCCTCGTCGGTCGAAGCCGAGACGGAGGACAGGGCCTGCTCCGCCGCCGCGGTCTTCTTCGCCGTCGCCTTGGTGGCCGCGGCCTTCTTCGCGGTCGCCTTCTTCGCGGCCGTCTTCTTGGCGGCCGTCTTCTTGACCGCGGTCTTCTTGGTGGCGGCCTTCTTCGCCGTCGCCTTCTTCGCCGTCTTGCGGGCGGCCGCCTTCTTGGCGGCGGCCGGAGCCTCGGACTCGGGCGCCTCGGCGACCTGCTCGGCGGCAGGCTCGACGACCTCGACGCTCTCCACGGACGCCGCCGCCGACGGGACGACCACGACGGCGGCCTCCTCGGACGCGGTGGGCGCGGTGGCCTTGCGGACGGCGCGGCGGCGTGGACGGGCCGGGGCGGCGCTCTCTGCGGGCGCCTCGACGACCTGCTCGGCGACAGGCTCGACCACGGGCTCGGGCTTCGGCTCGACGACCTCCGAGACGGCCTCCGGCACGGAAACCGGCTCGGTCACCGTCACCACGGCCTCATCCACAGCCTTCGGCGAACCGGCCGGGGCCGACACCTTGCGGGTCGCCCGACGGCGCGTACGGCCCTTGGGAGCGGCCTCCTCCTGTACGGGGGCCTCGACCGGGGCCTCCACGGGCGCCTCGACGACCGGGTCCTCGACCGCGACGGGCTCGGACTCGGCGGCCTCCCGCGACCTGAGGGCCCGCTCGGCGCGCTCCTCGCGCTTCGTCGGGGGACGCCCCTCGGCCTTCGGCGCACCGGCCGGGGCCGACGCACGCCGGGTCGCCCGGCGCCGCGAACGGCCACGGGTGGCCGCGGCCTCCGCCTCGGCGGCGCTGCCGTACAGCTCCTCGTCCGGCGCGAACTCGGGCGCGGGCAGCGCGGTGGGCTCGGCAGCCTCGGCGGCCACCTCGGCCTCCGTCTCCACCTCGATGACCTCGGCGGCCTCGGCTGCCTCGGCGGCCTCGGTCGTCTCCGTGGCCACGGCCTCGTGCTCGTGCTCGAGCGGCTGCTCGGCACCGCCACGGCCGCGCTTCTTGCGCTTGCCGCCGCCTCCGACGGAGGTCGGCTGCTCCATGTGCACGATGACACCGCGGCCGTTGCAGTGGACGCAGGTCTCGGAGAAGGACTCCAGCAGGCCCTGGCCGACGCGCTTGCGCGTCATCTGCACCAGGCCCAGCGAGGTGACCTCGGCTACCTGGTGCTTCGTACGGTCCCGGCCCAGGCACTCCAGCAGGCGCCGCAGCACCAGGTCCCGGTTGGACTCCAGGACCATGTCGATGAAGTCGATGACGACGATGCCGCCCAGGTCGCGCAGCCGCAGCTGGCGCACGATCTCCTCGGCCGCCTCCAGGTTGTTCCTGGTCACGGTCTCTTCGAGATTGCCGCCCTGACCGGTGAACTTGCCGGTGTTGACGTCGACCACGATCATGGCCTCGGTCTTGTCGATCACCAGCGAACCGCCGCTGGGCAGCCAGACCTTGCGGTCCAGCGCCTTCATCAGCTGCTCGTCGATCCGGTACGTCGCGAAGACGTCGACCTCGGAGGTCCACTTCGACAGCCGGTCGGCCAGGTCGGGCGCGACATGGGAGACGTACCCGTGGATGGTCTCCCACGCCTCGTCGCCGCTGACGATGACCTTGGAGAAGTCCTCGTTGAAGATGTCGCGGACGACGCGGACGGTCATGTCCGGCTCGCCGTAGAGCAGCGTGGGAGCGTTGCCGTTCTTCGCCTTCTTCTGGATGTCCTCCCACTGCGCCTGCAGTCGCTCGACGTCGCGGCGCAGCTCGTCCTCACTCGCGCCCTCGGCGGCGGTGCGCACGATGACGCCCGCGTCCTCGGGGACGATCTTCTTGAGGATGGTCTTCAGGCGCGCGCGCTCGGTGTCGGGCAGCTTGCGGCTGATGCCGGTCATCGAGCCCTCGGGCACGTAGACCAGGTAGCGGCCGGGGAGGGAGACCTGGCTGGTGAGGCGGGCGCCCTTGTGGCCGATCGGGTCCTTGGTGACCTGCACGAGGACCGACTGGCCGGACTTCAGCGCGGACTCGATGCGGCGCGGCCCGTTGGCCATGCCCAGCGCCTCGAAATTGACCTCACCGGCGTAGAGCACGGCGTTGCGGCCCTTGCCGATGTCGATGAAGGCGGCCTCCATCGACGGCAGCACGTTCTGGACCTTGCCCAGGTAGACGTTGCCGACGTACGAGGTCGACTGCTCCTTGTTGACGTAGTGCTCGACGAGCACGTTGTCTTCCAGGACGCCGATCTGCGTGCGCTCGCCGCTCTGGCGGACGACCATCACGCGCTCGACGGCCTCGCGGCGGGCCAGGAACTCGGCCTCGGTGATGATCGGGACGCGGCGACGGCCCTGCTCGCGCCCTTCACGACGACGCTGCTTCTTGGCTTCGAGGCGGGTCGAGCCCTTGATGGACTGCACCTCGTCGGACGGGTGTTCGTCCTTCTTGCTGCGGGGCTCGCGAACCTTCACGACGGTGCGCTCGGGGTCGTTCTCGCCGGGCTCGACATCGGTGCCGGAGTCACCGGCGCGACGACGGCGACGACGACGGCGACGGCTGCTGCTGGAGCCGGAACCGCCCGACTCCTCGTGCTCCTCCGCCTCCTCGGCGTCTTCCTCGGCCTGCTCGGCGGTGTCCTCTGCGTCCTGCGCGGCCTGCTCGGCGGCGTACTCGTCCTCGCCCGCCTCGGCGTCCGACTCGGCGGACTCGCCACGGCGACGGCGACGGCCGCCACGACGGCGACGGCGACGGGAGCCCGCGGACTCCTCCTCGCCCTCGTCACCCTCGACGACGTCCTCCGCGGATTCAGTGGACTCGGCGGCTTCCTCGACCTCGTCGGCGGCCTCCGCGGGCACGGCCGCGGGCTCCTCCTCGACGGCCCGGCGACGACGGCGCCGGCGCGGGCCGGTCTCCTCCTGGACGACCTCGGGGGCCTCGACGGGCTCGGTGACCTCCGCGGCCTCCTCCGCCGCCTCGGCGGCAGCCGCGGCGGCAGCACGCTCGGGCGTCTGAAACATCGGCTCGGTGAACACGGGCGCCTGGAACATGGCGACGGCCGGACGCTTGGGCCGCTGCGCGGACTCGGCCTCCTTCGGCGCAGGCGCGGAGAAACCGACGGCGGCCTTGCGGGTGGCACGGCGGCGGGTACGCCGCGGTGCGCCGTCCCCGGCGGCCTCGGTCTCGGCGTCCTCGGTGCTCTCGACAGGCTTGTTCTCGCTGGTCACGGGCGCCTCCACACGCTCGTCGGCGGCGTCGCCCTCGGGCGCGCCGGCGGGTGCGGAGACGCGCCGGGTGGCGCGACGACGGGTGGTGCGGCGGGGTGCAGCTTCCTCGACGGCGGCGGGGGCCTCGGACTCGGCGGACACGTCGGCGCCCGTCGGCTCCTCGACGGCCTCAGCCGTCGCTGCGGCCTCAGGGGCCTCGGCGGCCTCGACGATCTCGGCCGCCTTGGGCGCCCCGGTCGGCGCGGAGGCGCGACGCGTCGCACGACGACGCGTACGACCGGCGGGCGCGGCCTCCTCCACGACGGCGGGGGCAGCGGTCTCGGCGGGGGTCTCTTCGACCTCGGCCGCGACCTCGGCCTCGGCCGGAACCGCGGGCACCACGGTCTCCGCGGCCTCGGCCGTCACCGGCGCACCGGCGGGCGCGGACGCCCGGCGGGTGGCACGACGACGGGTACGACGCGGGGCGGCTTCCTCGGCCTCGGCCGCGGGCGGCTCCGGCGTCTCCTCAAGCGCGGCGGTCTCTTCGGCCTCACCGACAGCGGCGGTCTCTTCGGCCTCAGCCGTCACTGCGGCCTCACCGGCAGCGGTGGTCTCAGCCGTCACTATGGCCTCACCGGCCTCTTCTGTCTCGACGACCTCGGCGTGCACGGAGGTCTCGTCCTGCGCGAGGTCGGCGGACGCCACGGCCGGTATGGCCGGCGCGGTGGTCTCGGCCGCGGCCTCGGAGGCGGCGGTCGGCGGACCTGCGGGGCGCGACGCTGCACGGCGGCGGCGCCGCGGCGGCAGGGTGTCGCTCGGGGAGTTGTTGTTCTCGGAACCCTCAGTGGGTTCGGTCGGCTCGAGCATGCGGGTGGATCTCCCGTCAGGCTCCCGGGCGCCGCGCCTGGTCCGGCGGTGCCGGTGACGTCCGCGGCTCGCGCGATGCGCGGTGCCGCCGTCCGGGGCGCGGGCGCCGCACGGGAGCTCTCTGTGTCCTGTCTCACCGGTTCCGTACACCATGTGTGCGTACGGCCTGGCGAAAGTCTTGTGGTCGGTGCGCTGCCCGACCCAGGTGGCTCCCGGATACGAGGGCGGCGCTACGACATCTGTCCTTACGCGGGACCTTCCTTACGCCGGCGCCTTCGCGGCGGCAGATGCGGCGACCGCCTCTTCGTGAGAGGGCGGGACGGCCGTGACTGCCTCGCGGTCGGGCGCGAGCGGGTCGGTCACCGTGCCGGTCTCTTCATCGAACAGCCCCTGCGCCAGCCTGGTCACCGCTGCGGCGACCGGCGGCGCCAGGTCGGCCACGGCGCGAAGACCGGACAGGACGTCGTCGGGTCGTACGGCAGGCGTCACGTGCCGAACAACCAGCCGCAGTATCGCACAGGGCTGGTCGGTCGGCCTATCAGCCTGTGGACTCTGCGTCTCGCTGTGCGTCTCAAGGCTTGCTACGGCGCTGCGGGCGTCGAACGTCCGCATGCCGTTCTTCGTCTTGCGCTGGACCTCGACGACATCGGCCGCCTTGAAGGCCGCGATCGCGCGCTCCGCGTCCGCCGGGTCCACGCCGTCCAGGCGCAGCTCCCACACGGAAGCGGTGAGCCGGTCGGCGAGACCCGAGGTGCGGGCCTCGACCGCGTCGATGATGTCGAGCCCTTGGGGCAGCGACTCGTCGAGGAGCTCGCGCAGCTTGTCCGGGTCACGCGTCTCGGTGAGCGCGATCTCCAGAAACTCCGCCTCACTGCCCGTGCCGGTGGGTGCGGCATTGGCGTACGACACCTTCGGATGCGGCGTGAACCCCGCCGAGTACGCCATGGGCACCTCGGCACGGCGCAGCGCACGCTCGAAGGCGCGCTGGAAGTCACGGTGGCTGGTGAACCGGAGGCGGCCGCGCTTGGTGTAGCGCAGTCGGATGCGCTGCACCGCGGGTGCGGGCGGCGGGCCTTCGGGCTGTCGCTTGCCCAGTGTCGTTCAGTCCTTCGTGAGAGCCGTCGTACTGCTACCTAGAGTACGTGTCTCGCCGGGCTTCGGTTCCCGGCGGGGCTTCGCCAAAAGCACCCGTTCCGGCTCGCGCGGGGCGCCGAAGAGCATCCGCCGGAAGTCGGCGCGGGCCTGCCGGGCGGACTCGCGGGCGGCGGCCAGGGCCTGCCGTGTCGCCCGTCCCACGCTGCGCGCGGCCTCGGCGGCGGGCTTCAGGACCGTGTCGCGAATGACGTGCCCGACGGGGGTCAGCACGGCCTGGTACACCCAGCGCACCGGCTCCACGAAGATCCACCGGAAGAGTCGCCCGAGGAACCGCCCGACGGCGAGCGAGATGTGCCCGGCGACGCGCCAGGCGTGCCCCAGAGCCTCGCCGATCTCCCTGCCGATGACGGCGAGCACGCGTCCGACCGGCACGAGCACCCACCGCCATACGGCGAGCGCGGGCAGCACCAGCAGGATGCGCAGCGTCCAGTAGATCGCCGCACCGATCCCGGTGAAGATCATCCGTACGAGCCACACGAGACCGTGCGCCAGCCAGGCGATCCCCCTGCCGACAGGCGCGAGGACCCACGCGTACAGCCACTGAGCCGGTATGACGATCAGATACCGTGCCAGCCAGGCGACAGCGGTGTACACCCCGATGCCGACGGCCGCGAGCACCAGCCCGATGCCCTTGAACAGCCAGGCGATCGCGTGCCCGACGGGCGTCAGCACTCGTGCGTACACCCAGCCGAGCCCGACCGCGATGCCGCCGAACACCAGGGCGAGGCCGGCACCGATCACCCGCGCCGCCCAGGCGAGAGCGGCCCAGACCCCCCGCACGACCCACGCGATCGCGTGCCCGATGGGCGTCAGCACCGTCCGGTACAGCCACAGCGCGGGTACGACGAGCAGCACATGCCCGAGCCATGCCAGCACCCTGCCGAGCGGCACGAGGACGTACCGCCACAAGGCCACCCACGGCCAGACGAACACCGCCCACGCCGCCAGGGCCAGCGCCCGCCCCACCGGCCGCAGCACGGTGTCCCGCAGGAACCGTCCGCCCACGACCAGCGCGTCCCACACCATCCGCACCGGCACGACCAGGACGAGCACCACGATCCGCACGGGAATGCGGATCGCGACGGCGAGGCACCCCTCGGCCTGCGCCACGGGCCTCTCAGCAGGCGCCTTTTCCAGATCCATACCTGCGTAGACGCGTCAGCAGCCGCGATGGATGCGATCCGTGGACACCCAGTACCTGAGCTTCCCGTCCCGCTCGTCCTCGAACTGCCCGCCGACCGCCTCGATCACCTTGCGGGACCCGACGTTCGTGGTGTCGCAGGTGACCAGCACACGGTCGAGCCCAAGGGCACGGGCGTACGGCAGCACGTCCCGGAGCATCGCCGTGGCGTGCCCCCTCCGGCGGGCGCTCGGCCGTACCCCGTATCCGATGTGCCCGCCGACCTCGAGCAGCGAGGGTGTCAGCCGGTGCCGTATCTGAATGCGCCCGAGGTAGGAGTCCCCGTCCACGTACCAGTACCAGCCGGCGGGCACGAACCCCTCCGGGCGGCGCCCCTCCTCCAGCTCCTCCTCACGGATCGCGGCGACGTACCGCGCGAAGCCGTCCGGCTCGTGCCAGGTGCCCCCGTACACGTCCAGCTCCCGCTTGAGGGTGTCGCCGAAGAACTCCCCCTCGGCGACGTTCTCTTCCACGGCCTCCAGAAAGGAGGCCCGATAACGGACATGAGGCGTCGTCAGCTGTGGCATGGGGGCAGTGTGCCGGGGCGACCGCTGTGCGCGCAGGCCTTATTTCTTCGTGGCCCTGGCCGCCTTCGCGACGTTGGAGAACGTGGCGGCCCTGCCGACCCGGGAGGCCTTCGGCCTGCTGCGGCCGTCATGGTGGTATGCGCCGGAACCGCAGGTACTCGCCCACGCGGGAGTGAGCCTCAACGGTGCCCGATCGGCCTCACGCGAACCCAATGGGGCACCGATGGGCAAAAAATGACCCATCGGCACGTATCAGTTAGTCCGATACGTGGATAGTCATGAGCATTTCCGACCGAATATGCCATTTCATCCCCTCGCTCACGTCAAGCTCTCACCCAGCTTCGGGGAATCCCCCGGGACAGGCTGAATGCAAGGAGTACGTAGATGAGTCCTGAGTACAGGACGCGTTCGTTGCTCGGGCCGCTGGCGCGAGACAGGTTCAAGAAGGCCGGAATGGTGGCCTCGCTCGGAGTGGTCCTGGTGGCCGGCGTGGCCAGCCCTGCCACCGGCGCGGTGCGGGCCATGACCCACCACACGTCCGTGGCGAGCCGCTACGGCGGCGACCAATGCAAGGACGACCACTCGACCAAGCACGGCCGCCTCACGTCCGCCGTGGGCGCCTACGGCGACGACGGCAAGGACAACGGCAAGGACAAGGACAAGTGCAAGGGCGCGACCGGCCCGACCGGCCCCAAGGGCGACACGGGCAACACCGGCCCTACCGGCCCTAAGGGCGACACGGGCAACACCGGCCCGACCGGCCCCCCCGGCACCGGCACGCCGGGCCCGAAGGGCGACACGGGCAACACGGGCGCGACGGGCAACACGGGTGCGACGGGGCCGTGCTCCGACATCGACGCCTTCCAGCCCCAGGGCAACTTCGAGCTCCGGGCCGCGCTGACCGGCGGAATCTTCTACGCGGGCATCCGTGACCCCGCATCGACGGGGTCGATCCGCTGGACCGACCTCAGCAACAACCCTGGGTACCCCCAGGGTGGTACGGACAAGGAGGGCCGTCCCATCGGCTTCCCCTGTGGGGCTGCGGTCTCCGAGCATCAGACGGCGGAGGGCGTCAAGTTCGAGACCATCACAGACACGGGACGGGTCTACGAGATCACGTGTGCCGAGAGCGGTGGCAACCCGCAGGCGCTGGTGTGCGACGACAACCCCTGGGCCCAAGTGACCTTCCAGCCGGTCGCCGGCGCCGACAACGGCGGGGCCCCGGCTGGGTGATCTGCGAATAGGGCGCAAACGGGGTGTCCGGCGGGCAGACCGCCGGACACCCCTTGCGGCATTCGGAGCCTCTGCCCCCCACAAGAAGACGCGGTGGGGTCGTCGCCGAGGACCCGGCAGAGCGACTACCCATCCACCACAGGCCCGCCCCTAGACACCGAGTCCCGGGGCGGGCCGTCAGCCCATCAGAAGCCCCCTAGCGCTTGTCCCTGCGTACGAGCAGGCTCACGGTCATGCCCGTCACCGACTGACTCGTGGACACCTTGTACTGGCTCTGCAGAGCGCTCGCCTGCACCGGGTTGATGGCCATGAAGGGGAAGTCGGCGCCCTGGGTCAGCAGCCAGATGCGCTGCTCGCCCTTGAGACACCGCATCGGGGCGGAACACTCGACCGCGTAGAGCTCGTTGATCTCGGTGGGGGTCTTGGCCAGGAAGACGTCACGCAACTTCAGGTCGCGGGGCAGGTAGTACTGGACTCCGCCGTCGAGCTTCCAGGTGTTCGCGCGGTCGTAGACGACGGCGTCTCCAGGCTGGTAGCGCTGCTTGATCACGTCGGCCGCCGCTGCGTAGTCGAGAGGCACGGGAGCGTCATGCTCGAACGGCCCTCGCATTTGCTTCTGGTCGGGCAGGGCGAGGACGGCCAGCGTCGCGACGAGGGCCGCGGTGGCTTTCGGGGAGCGGGAGGCCGCCGCGGCGAGGCCGGCGCCGGCGAGGAGTGCCCAGGCCGGGAGGGTGAAGAGGACGTAGACGTTGCGGAAGTAGGAGACCTCGCCGTGGGAGGCGAGCCAGACGAGGACGGGGGGCAGCAGGGCCCAGATACCGCACAGAAACAGGGGGGCCTTGCGTGGCGAGCGGGCCATCAGGGCAAGGGCGATCAGCGCTCCGGCGCCCAGGGCCGAGGCGAAGACGTCACGCAGCATGGAGAACAGTGCCCACGCGTCGGGCTCCGGGACCCAGTACAACTGGCGTTGCGCCTGGGAACGGCCCAGCAGGACGACCGGGGTGACGCAGCCTGCAGCGACCAGGAGGGCGAGGGCGGACTTCCACCACAGGGAGCGCGTCTGTCGCGCATGGGCCGCGAGCACGCAGGCATGGGCGACTACGACGGACAGTGCGATCAGATGGAGCAGTCCGACAACGGCCAGCGTGAGTGAGTAGGCAACCCATCGCCAGGGGCTGCGAGGGTTGTCCAGCGCACGGAGCAGCAGGAGCGTCGCCAGGGCGACCATGAAAATCACCAGAGCGTAGCTTCGGGCTTCCTGACCATAGCGACTCACCGCCGGCACGATCGCGAGGAGAATTCCGGCGAGAATTCCGGCACGGTACCCGAAGAGCCGGTCGCCGATGAGACTCACGACGGACGCGGCTCCGGCCACGGCCAATACAGTGGGAAGCCGCAGGGAAATGACGGAATCCCCGAAGAGCCCCACCCACAGGTGCATCAACAGATAATACGTGCCGTGCACGGCGTCGACATTTTGGAGAGTGGCGAGGATCTGGCCGGTACTGCGGTTCACCATGTCCCAGGTGACCAGTTCGTCACGACCCAGCAGAGAGTCGGCCATGCCGTAGCCGACCAGGGCGAAAGTGAGGGCGAACGGCCAGAGCCACAGCCCCGTACGGCGGCTTCTGGACTCGGCGGCCTCGGCGCTCTGGTTTTCTTCGCGCGGAAAGGGGAGCGGCGCGGTGGTTACCATGAAAATCTCCCATGCCCGACAGCAGGAACTGCCCACTTATACAGAGGCACGGGCGGCCGGGATTGCAGGCAGGTCGAGGCACCACCTGTATGGGCGTCAAACCTCCAGTTGCGGTCCTTGCATGGGGTTTCATAATTCACTAAAGTCACCGACTGATCCTTTTCATCACAGAAAAGAAAAAGTCATGAAAACGGTCTGCCTCAATATGATCGTCAAGAATGAGGCGCATGTGATCCGACGCTGCCTCGAATCAGTGCGCCCCCTTGTCGACTCCTGGGTGATCCTCGATACGGGCTCGACCGACGGCACCCAGGACGTCATCCGCGAAGCCCTCGCCGACCTGCCCGGGGAGCTGCACGAGAGCCCTTGGAAGGGCTTCGACCTGAGCCGCAGCGAGGCGATCGATCTGGCACGGGACCGTGCGGACTACCTCCTGTTCATCGATGCCGACGACAGGATGGAGACCGTTCCCGGCTTCAAGATGCCGGAACTGACCCACGACTGCTACGACTTCGAGGTACGCCACGGTTCCGTCGTCCACTGGCGCGCGACGATGGTGTCGACTCGCCTCGCCTGGCGGTACGAGGGTGTGCTGCACGAGTACCTGGAGTGCGACAGTCGCTTCAGCCGGGCGCCCTTCGATGGCGCGCGCATGGTCATCGTGGGCGGCGGCGGACGTCTCACGGGCACCCAACGGGAGAAGTACCTCCGCGACGCCGCGGTCCTCAAGTCCGGGCTCGTCAAGGAGCCGGACAACACCCGCTACCACTTCTACCTCGCCCAGAGTTGGCGCGACGCCGGTGAATTCGGGAAGGCGCTCGCCGCGTACGACCGGCGCGCGGCCATGGGCGGCTTCGCCGAGGAAGCGTTCTGTGCCCGGCTCTACGCGGCTCGGCTCGCGCTGCATCTCAAGCGCCGTATGCCCGAGGTCATGACCCGTTTCCTGGAGGCGCACGAGTACCGGCCCACGCGGGCCGAACCGCTCGGCGAGCTCGCGCATCTGTGCCGTATGAACGGGGAGCGCTGGCCGCTCGCGTACATGTTCGCGCGGCGCGCGGTGGAGATCCCGCAGCCGGAGGACATCCTGTTCGTCGAGCATGGCTGGTACGACTGGCGAGCACTGGACGAGCTGGCGGTGGCGTCGTACTGGGTCGGCGAGTATCGCGAATCCCTGGAGTGCTGCGAGAAACTCCTGGACGGCGGAAAGTTGCCCGAGGCCCATCGTGAACGGGTCGACGCGAACAGGGACTTCGCGCGCGCCAAGCTCCGCCTGGGCTCCGGAGCGGACGCGCGGACGCTCGTCGGCAGCTGATCGGACGGCAGGACAGCCCTCGTCCCCCGCGGAGGCCGAACATCGGTGGGGGAATCGGCAGCCACACGGCTGCCCCCTCATGGTCAGGGAGGGGGCAGAAGTCCGCGATCCGCCCGTGCCGACTCCATCAAGCGTCCAGCTCACCCGACGAGCCACGGATGCGCTGTCCGTTCCATGCGAATCGGACGAACCGCGGCAACCCCGTGCCCGGCTCCCCACCGCTCTGCACGGCAGCGGATCCCAGCCCCTGCCGAACCCGGGAGAGGGGGCAGCGCTACGCAGTCCTGATCAGGAGGACTTGCTCCGGGTCCGGGCCTCGGCTTCGGCAAATGCCTCGGCGCCGGACTCGTCCACCGCGACGGCGAAGCCGAGCGCCTCGGTGATGTGACCTGCTGCCGCCATGACACGTGCTGTGCCCACAACGGGAGCGATCGCCACGAGGACGTCCTGCACTTGCTCCAGCGTCAGGTTGGCCTTGATAGCAGGATCGACATGGGCGAGGTAGGAGATCGCCGGTGCGTCCATGGCCGCGAGCGCGGCGATGCGGGTGAGGATGAGCGTGCCTTCATCCATGCCACAGCGCTCTATCGAGTCGATGGTCATGGCGGCGAGCGTGTCGAGAACGGGCGCGTCTGACGTTGTAGCCATTTCCGGACCGCCTTCTGGTGCTGTGCGGAACCGGCACGCGACACCCGCAGAACGGGCACCCACGCGCCGACTGCTTCCCCTTCCACCATAGGGGCCCCTTGAGCCTCAAGCATGGCGGGCCGTACGGGTGATCGAGGTGTGCGCACTCGAGGGGGTCGACGCCCGGCTACGACGGACCTCGGCGTTCTCTTCGTCCGCCCGCGACTCGCGCTGCGCCTCTCCCGGGGACGGAGGAGGATGGTCTTGGGGAGGTGCGGCAGGCGCTCTCAGCCATCGCACAGGGGGATGCGCATGCTGCCGCGTTGTCTCATTCAGATCCGATGAAGTTGTCTCCTTCCGTTCCGATGAAATGGGGCTGAGATGTCCGAATCATCGCGCACGCATTCCCGGATACCAGGAGATGTGGCGGAAACCGCAGTGAACGTGGCACGTGCAGCCGGGCAGGCGGTTCGGCATCCCAAAGCCACCATCGAGCGCGCTCGCCCCACCATCGAGCGCGCTCGCCGTCTGCCGCAGATCTTGCCCACGCTGCGCCAGGCCGTGGGTCCGATCATCACCGGACGGGTCGCCGACTGGCGCGGAGAGTACGCCTACACCCTCGGTGAGCAGGCGTTCGTCTACGGATTCCCCTACATCTACAACGCGCAGCTGCGGTACGACTGGGTGACACAGCCGCGCAACCCGGCGACAGTGCCGTACGCCCCGGTCAACCACTTCTGGCACGCCGAGCGCCTTCTCGACGCGTCCTACCGCGACGGCGGGTGCCCCAACAACGACACCTTGTACTCGGTCGCCTGGGTGAACCTCAGCGACGAACCCGTCATCCTGTCCCACCCGGACATGGGCGATCGCTACTTCACCTTCGAGCTGATCGGGATCACCTCGGACAATTTCGACTACATCGGCCAGCGCACGACCGGTTCCACAGCCGGCCACTTCGCCTTGACCGGTCCGGGGTGGAGCGGAGACCTTCCGCCCGATGTGCAGCCTCTCAAGAGCGCGCCCAGCCCGTGGATCATGATCCTGGGCCGCACCTTGGTGAGCGACACGAACGACGTGGCGAACGTGCGGGCGCTGCAGGAGCAGTACCGGCTCACCCCGCTGAGCCTGTTCGGCAAGCCGGATGCGAAGGTCCCGGAAAGCCGCGAAGTGGCCGAGCCGATCAGGGCCGAGGACGATCCGCTGGGGCCGTGGAAGACGCTGAACGCCATGCTGGCCGAGAATCCTCCACCCGCTCATCACGAGATCCTGCTCAAGCAGTTCGCGCAGATCGGCGTGGGGCCCGGTCTGGATGTGGAGGACCAGCCCGACGTGGTCAAGAGGAGCCTGATCCGGGCAGCCGCTGTCGGAGTGCCCATGCTGAAACAGCAGATTCTCAGCGGCGATTGGGCGCATGTCGTCCACGGCTGGCGCTACCCGCCCCCGCAGATGGGGCGCTTCGGCGACGACTTCCTCAAGCGCGCCGCCGACCAGTCGCTGGTGGGAATCAGCGCCAACGACCCTGCCGAGGCGGTGTATCTCGTCAACTTCGACGACTCGGACGGCAACAAGCTGACCGCCGGCGGTCGCTACGAACTGCACTTCGGCAGGGACGAACTGCCACCGGTCGACGCCTTCTGGTCGCTCACGGTCTATGGGGAAGACATGAACCTGATCCCCAACCCCGCCGACCGCTACTCCATCGGCGATCGCACCCCAGGCCTGAAGCAGGACCCCGATGGGGCGCTGACCATCTCTCTCCAGAGCAAGTCGCCGGGTGAGGATCAGGAATCCAACTGGCTGCCCACGGCCCAGGAGGGCACCTGGTTCGTGGTCCTGCGCATGTACCGGCCCCGCCGCGAGGTGGTCGACGCCGCCTGGGAGTGCCCTCCGCTCAACCGCGTCGGCTGACGACCAGTGTGGGTTTATCGGTGAGGTTCAGCCCCCCCCCAGCTCTGACCTGCACCGACGGACTGATCGAGGCATCCGGCCGAGGGCCGGATGCCCGTTCACGCGGTCGTGGAACTCCTCAGCGGCCGACTGGCCAGGCATCACCGAGCAAGAGCCGCGCTTCCAGGGCGAGAACCTCGCCACGAACCTGCGGATCGCCGACGCGATCGGGCGGATCGCGGCGGACAGCGGATCGCGGCGGACAAGGGAGTGAACCCCTCCCAGCCGGCGACCGCTACGGGGCAGGGAACATGGAGCTCCTCACACGGTGAGGGGAGCAGTGAGCCCGGCAGGCGCCTCGGACCCACTCCACGACGAGTGGATTTCTGTGGCGCCTGCGGGGCCCGGCAGAGGCGTACGACGCCCGCACTGCTGCGTCGACAGCCCACGACCAGAATCACCGACAGCGGCCGACGCAGCGGCCACCTCCTTCTCGCTCACCCTGCCTGGCCTCAACCAGGGCAGACAGCCATGCACAGCCGCCCTGGCCACCAGAGCACCGCGGTGAGGCGGTGCCCGAGTCTCGAAGTCACCCACCGCAAGCCGACGCCGGGGCGGTCACCGATCGGCGTACAGCGCCTCCAGTTCCCCCGAGAGCGCGGCGCGTACGTGACGGGTGGCCTCGTCGACCAGCACTTCGGGTTCGTCGGCGAGCAGCGCGGCCATCGTCTTCTCGGCCACGTCGGCCGCAAGGATCTTCGGGGCGTCGATGTCCGCCGCCAAGTCGGTGTCCACGTAGCCGGCATGCACGCCGACCACCAGCGTGCCCTGCTCCCGCAGCGCCAGTCGGAAGGCGTTCGTCAGCGACCACTGGGCGGACTTGGAGGCCGCGTAGCTCGGAAGCCGCCTGTTGGCCACCCACGACGCCACGGACAGCATGTTGACCAGCGCTCCCCCGCCATGGGCGGCCAGCACGGGCGCGAACGCACGCGAGACGGCCCAGGTGCCGAAGTAGTTGACCTCCATCTCGCGCCTGGCACCGTCGAACGACCCCTCGAAGAGGGACGGGCCACCGGAGACCCCGGCGTTGTTGATGACGATGCTGACATCGTCGGCGGCACGGGCAGCCGCGGCGACCTGCTCCTCGTCGGTGACGTCCAGCCGCAGCGGGGTGAGTCCGGGATCTCGGACGGTCTCCGGCTCCCGGACACCTGCGTACACCTTGGCGGCGCCGTGAGCGAGCAGTGCCTGGGCGAAGGCCAACCCGATGCCGCGGTTGGCTCCCGTGACCAGTGCTGCCGAACCCTGGATGTCCATGATCACCCTCCCTGCGAGCGGATGTGGAGGACTCCCTTCCTCCGACGCTAGACCCGGGACAGCGGCTGATCCACCTGCCACCCGACCGCGAGGGACAACAGACGCTCCCCTCCTGCCGACCGTCCCACCCGCGAGGTACCCCTTCTCCGAGCCCAGGCGGCCGATTGCCGAGCGCGCGGCAGGAGGCGCCGTCCGGGTTGAAGCGGGGGCGGCTACTGGCCGTCCGCCGGGGGCAGGTCCTGGTCGGTCCAGATGGTCTTGCCGGTGGGTGTGTAGCGCGTGCCCCAGTGGTGGGTCATCTGGGCGATGATGAACAGGCCCCGGCCTCCCTCGTCGTCGCTCGCGGCGTGCCGCAGATTGGGCGAGGTGTGGCCGGTGTCGGAGACCTCGCAGATCAGGGTCCGGTCGCGGATCACGCGGACCTGGATCGGGCCGCCGACGTAGCGGATGGCGTTGGTGACCAGTTCGCTGACGATGAGTTCGCTGGTGAACGTCAGGTCGTCCAGCTCCCAGTCGCGGAGCTGCTTGCTGACGGCGGTGCGGATGGTGGCCACCGCTGCCGGGTCCGGGGGCACTTCCCACTGGGCGAACTGGTTCCGGTCCAACAGGCGCGTGCGGACCATGAGCAGCGTCGCGTCCACGTCCACCGGCCCGGGCAGCAGGGTGGCCACCGCCCGGTCGCACAGTTCTTCCAGGGACTTTCGGTCGCCCGCGAGTACGTGGGACAGCTGCGCGAGCCCGGCGCCACGACCGTCGGTCGCCTGCAGGAGGCCGTCCGTGAAGAGGGCGACGAGACTGCCCGGCGGAAGCTCCAGTTCCGTGCTCTGGTAGGGCGGGCCACCGATTCCCAGCGGCGGTCCTGGCGGCAGCTCCGGATAGTCGACGACGCCCGTGTGCGGTTCGACGACCGCCAGCACCGAGTCCCCGGCCCGCGCCAGGCTGCACTTCCCGAAGACGGGGTTGTACACCGCGTACAGGCAGGTCACGCCCAGTGCCTGGTCGGCGTGCGGCCGCAGGCGGCCCAGTCCGTGGCCGACTCTGTCCTCGTGCGCGGTCTGCTCGACCAGGTCGTCCAGGCGGGACAGGAGCTCGTCCGGGCTCAGGTCCAGCCGGGCCAGGACGCGCACACCCGTGCTCAGGCGTCCCATGGTGGCCGCGGCGCGCAGGCCGTGACCGCGCACGTCCCCGACGACCAGGCCGACCCGGGTGCCCGACAGGGGGATGACGTCGTACCAGTCGCCGCCCACCCCGGACCCGCTGTCGGCGGGCAGGTAGCGACTCGCTGAGTCAACGGCGGCGTGGCGGGGCAGGTGGCGCGGAAGCAGGCTCCGCTGGAGTTTGAGGGCCACGGCGTGGCCACGGGTGACCACCGGCATCAGCAGGAGACCGATCAGCAGGGCGCCCAGGCCCAGGACGGTGACCCCTCCCGTCCTTCCGATCAGCGGCAGGTCGACCGTGGTCGAGCCGTACCCGGGGTTCGCGTAGACGACGAAAGCGGCGTAGAGGAACAGCATGAGCATGATCAGCGCGCCGAGCCCCGGCAGCACGCCCTTGACGACCAGGTCTTTGCCGCTACGGGTGAGGACCTTGCGGTGGTACCAGACGCAGGCGAAGCCGGTCAGTCCGTACTGGAACGCGATCGCGAGACCGACCGAGTCGATCGAGTCGGCCAGGACGTTCTGGCTGAACGACGTCATCAGGACCAGCAAGGCGATCGAGGCCGCTCCCATGCCGAGGGTCCCCCAGGTCGGGGTGAGGAACCTGCGGTGGATCAGGGCGAACCGGGAGGGGACGGCCTTGTGGACCGCCATGGAGAAGACGGTCCTCGCCAGGGGCAGGATGGTGGTCTGGGCGGAGGCCAACGCGGAGGTCAGCACCATCAGGATCAGCAGTCTCGACAGGACCAGTCCCGTGTCGTGGCTCCCGAACACGGCCTCGCCCAGTCCGGAGAACACATCGTCCGAGTTCTGCGCGTTGCCCAGCCCGATGCCCGAGGTGCCGACTCCCGCGAACGCCTGCGTCGAAGTGGCCACCAGCGCGTACATGATCAGGAGCAGCACGGTGGACGTGATCGCTGCGCGCCCTGGGATGCGCGTGCTCTCGATGGTTTCCTCGTTGACCGAGAATGCGGTGTCCCAGCCCCAGTAGATGAAGACCCCCGCGAGAATGCCCGAGGTCAGGGCCTTGGCCGAGGGCACTTCGAAGGGGTTGAACCAGGAGGCGGAAACGTGGATCGCCGTCGAGGGCGGGTCGGTGTAGACCCTGACCAGCGCGGCGACGGCGAACACGATCAGCATCACCACTTCCAGGCACAGCAGCCAGCGCTGGACAGCCGCCGAGAACTCGATGCCGACGTAGCAGATCGCGGTCATCAAGGCGATCCAGACGATGCCCGCCACGGTGGTCCACAGCCGGTTCTCCCCCAGTTCGTTCAGGCCCACCAACCAGAAGCTGTAGGCACCGGCGATCTCGGCGAGGTTCACCATGACGATGATGTTGGCGACGATGAGGCCCCATCCGCCCATCCAGCCGGTGCGCGGGCCGAAGGCGCGGGTGGCCCAGGTGAAGGTGGTCCCGCAGTCGGCGTTGCTCGCGTTGAGCTCCCGGAAGGCGTACGCGACCAGCACCATCGGGATGAACGCCAGCATGGTGACGATCGGGGCCTGCAGTCCGACCCCCGCCACGATGATGCCCAGCGCGGCGGCGAGGCTGTACGCCGGACCGGTGGAGGCCAGGCCCATGACCACCGAGGAGAACATGCCCAGAGCGTCGTTCTTGAGCCCCTTCCGGCCGGCCCCCGTCCCGGGAGCGGGGCGGCCGGCGGACACGACGCCGCCAAAGAGCCTCACACTTGATTCCAACGCCGAGCCACTCCTCTCCGCAACAGCGCAGGGGCAGCAGAAAAGCTGCCGTCCCGTGTCCATCCGGGGGCGGACCCCAGCTCACCGCGGGCACAGGCTCATCGAGGGATTCGCCCAGGTGTCCACGCAGGTAAGCGCCCTGTCACTGGCAGACCACACAAGGTCCCACCAGGCCCAGCCGCGGAACTCGGAGCCGGCGTCGAGCTGGTACAGCCATTCCTGAAGCCTCCACCGGCCGCCCTTCCTGAAGCCTCCACCGGCCGCCCTTGATCGCCGTGGCGCAGTGCTCCGTGCCTCGCCTCGCGAAGGCGGGATCTCCGCCGTCGAAGCGCCGCCGGCTCCGCCCACTCTTCACGGTGAAACCGAGGCCCTCTGACTGCTTCTGAGGAATCGCGGCCGGTTGTCTTCACCCTGCCTTTCCTCCGGCATAAAACGACCTTCCCTCGTAAGGGAGTCTCCACCGAACCCGGCCCGATTCAGTCGGATGCGTCGCCCGGGTGACAAGCGGCATGTCGGATATTCGGGTCGCGGTCCGACTGCCGGAGGATGACCGGCATGCCTCCCTCAGCCCTGTCTCCCGCGCGGCGCCGCACCGCCCGGCTCGCACCGGTCCTGAGCGCCGCACTGGCGCTGGCCCTGACACCCACTCAGCTGTCCCAGGCCGCGGGGAAGGAACCGAACGGGCCCACGCACGCCGAGGCCCGCGTCTCGGCGTACCTGCGAGACGTACGCGACCGCCCCGAGGCGCTGGCCGCTTTCTTCAGGGCCCTGCCCAAGGGCGCAGACCTCCACAACCATCTTTCGGGCGCGGCGACCACCGAGCTGCTGCTGAGAATCGCTGTCGAGGCCGGCTACTGCATCGACACGACCACCCTCACCGCTGGCGCGCCGCCCTGCACGGGCAACACCCGCCCGGCGGCCGACACCGTCACCGACCCCGCCTTCCGGCGCCAGGTCATCCGTGCCTGGTCCATGCAGGACTTCACGCCCGGTCAGGGCGAGAGCAGCCACGACCACTTCTTCGCCACCTTCGGAAAATTCGGCGCGGTCACCGGACTCCACCCCGGACGGCTGCTGGCCCAGGTCGCCACCTCGGCCGCGCAGCAGCACCAGTTCTACCTCGAGACCATGTGGACCCCCGCCTGGTCGGCCGCTGCCGCCCTTGCCGCCAAAGTCGGGTACGACAGTGACCTGGCCCGGCTGCGCGAGAAGATGCTGGCCGACGGCGGCATGGACGCCGTCGTCCAGCAGGCGATGAGCGAGACGGACTCGCTGATCGAGGAGTTCCGTGCCGCCGCGCACTGCGACACCGACCACCCCGACGCCGGGTGCGCGCTGCCGGTGCGGTTCATCGCCCAGGTGGACCGGGGCGGACCGCCCGAACTGGTTTTCGCCCAGATGCTGCTCGGCGTGGAACTGGCCCGGCGCGACCCCCGTTTCGTCTCGCTGAACCTCGTGGGGCCCGAGGAGGATCCGGTGGCGGTCGCCGACTACCGCCTGCACATGCGCATGCTGAACTACCTGCGCGGTGTGTATCCCGCCGTTCCCCTCACCCTGCACGCGGGAGAGCTTGTCCCCGGCCTGGTCAAGCCCGAGGATTTGCGCTTCCACGTCCGCGACGCGGTGCTCACCGCCCGCACCGACCGCGTCGGCCACGGGGTCGACATCCGCCATGAGGACGACTACCCGGAACTGCTGCGCCTGATGGCCCGGCAGCATGTGCTGGTGGAAGTCCCGCTCACCAGCAACGCGCAGGTCCTCGGCGTCACGGGCCCGGCTCACCCCTTCCCGCTGTTCCGGAGATACGGCGTTCCGGTCGCCCTGGCCACCGACGACCAAGGCGTCGAGCGGACCGACATCAGCCGCGAGTACGAGCGGGCCGCGCTCACCTACCAGCTGGACTACCGGGTGCTGAAGGACTTGGCCCGCACCTCCCTGGAGTACGGCTTCCTGAAGGGCCGCAGCCTGTGGCGCGACCGCGACGGCTTCCAGGTCGTCCCGGAGTGCGCCGGAGACCGCCTCGGCGACCCCACCCCCAGCCGGCGCTGCGCCCTGCTCCTCGCGTCCAGTGCCAAGGGCACGGTGGAGTGGAAGCAGGAGGACGCTTTCCGCGCCTTTGAACGGACATTCGGCGCCGGGGCGCCAAGGACAGGGTCCCGCACCGCCGGCGCGCTCGTCGGATCCGCACGATGATCCGGCACCGACACGACGGACGACCAGGTCTCCTCTGACGCATCGTCGAGCGAGGACGAGCAGTGAGTGTGGATCAGAGTCTTGAGCAGGACCGTGTTGCGACGGTCGTCGTCCCGCTGCCTCGTCGGCCGGCGACCGATGAGTTCCGGGGCCCGGTGGGGTCTACCTCTGCACAAGCGAAAGCTGCGCACGAGCTCTGTGAGGGGACCATGACCACCCACGCACTACCACCCGTCGTCGACGCCGCAACCTGGGAGCGCCGGCTCGAGGCACTGCGTGCCCGGGAGAAGGCCGCGACGCGGGAGCTCGACGCCATTGCCGCCGAGCGCCGTCGCCTGCCGATGGTAGAGATGCCCGACTACACCCTCGAGGGCGAGGACGGCCCCGTTCGGCTGGCGGACATCTTCGAAGACAAGAGGCAACTGATCGTCTACAACCACATGTGGTTCGCCGGCAAGGAATGGCAGTGCCCGGGCTGCACGGGGTTCACTTCGCAGTACACCCGCCTGGGGTTCCTGGACAACTACGATGCGCGATTCGTCATCGTCACCCAGGGCCCGATCAAAGAGGCACTCGCCTATAAGCAGCGGGTCGGCAACCGGATGACGTGGTACTCGACCGCCAACAGCTCCTTCGGGGCCGACGTCGGCGCACCGCCCGACGGAGGATTCGCGGTCAACGTGTTCCTGCGCGACGGCGACACCGTCTATCGCACCTGGCACACCAACGGTCGGGGTACCGAGCAGCTCAGTCACACCTTCGCGCTGATCGATGTCCTGCCGTACGGACGGCAGGAGCAATGGCAGGACTCGCCCGAGGGCTGGCCTCAGTCGCCCACCTACAGCCGGTGGGCGACGTCCGAGGACATCGCCGCGCTCTACGGCTCGGGCACCGGCGACGGCTGAACTGATCACGGCCCATGAGCAGGTGGACTCGGTGATGCCACCGGTGCGCGCCGGGGTGACCATCGCCCGGCGTCGCTGACGCCCGGCACGTGGGTGCCGCGCTTGTGCGGGCCTGGCACAGACTCGTCGTCCCCGACTTCGAGCCACAAGGTCGTTGGGGTCCAGGACGCCGGCCGTGCGGCCACCGGCGGCCGTGCGGTCAAGGACGCCGGTCGTGCGGTCACCGGCGGCCGTGGATGGCCACCTTCGGTTGTGGTGGTTGCCGTACTCCGCTGCCGCACGGCACCTCCCGCCACAGGCCGGCGAAGCGTGGTCGGCCGCAGCTGCAACCCGCTGCGGCCGGGGACGGTGTCGCCGGCCTGCCCGGTGCAGCAGCCGCCGGGGGACGGCGCGCCCCGGCGCCATCGATGGCGCCGGGCGGCGTCACCACCTGTGTGACACCCCCAACTCGATGAGATAACGCTTGGTCACCCGGCCGCCGTATCGCCCATCGATCAGGCCCGCGATGGACCCCAGCAGTCCGCTCCTGGCGGCATCCGGAAGAGCTCGGTGGCCGGAGTAGGTCCCCAACACCTCCAGATACTCCGACGTGGTGTAGGTGAGATCCTGCTCGTAGCGGCGGAAGACCGTGGGGCCGAACCGGCCGCTTCGTTCCACCTCTTTTGCATGGTCCGAGCCGTCAATGTCGGCGGCCGCAGGAGGCCGTAGTCCGGGCCGCGTCTCCGGGTCGAAGCGCTCGTAGCAGCGCTGGACCTCGACGAAGAACTCCTCGGTGCCGCCCATCACATGCTGACTGCGCACCACGGCGAGCGCCCCACCCGGACGTAGCGCATCGGCGGCCTTGGCCATCCGCACCATCGGGTCGATCCAGTGGAACGCCGTGGCCGAGACGACCGCGTCGAACGGTTCCTCCGGCAGCGGCCAGGCCTCGAACTCCGCCGTCACTACCTCCACCGCCGTGACCCCGGCCAGGTTGCGGCGGGCGACCTTGGCCATGTTCGGTCCCGCTTCGACGGCCGTAATCCGGCAGCCCCGCCCGGCCAGAGGCACCGTCGCCTGGCCGGTCCCGCAGCCCACCTCCAGTACGCGGCCGCCTGGGCCGGCACCCGCGAGTTGCGCGAGGTCGTCGTACAGCTCCGGCGGATATCCGGGCCTGGCCCGGTCGTACAGCTCCGCATCTTCGTCGAACGTCCGGCTCAGCAGCGCCCGCCGGGACTCCTCGGGCCTGTCGTCGCGCTTCGTGTGCGTGGTGTTGTCAGGCATGCGGAGCAGGTTAGCCATGACACGAAGGTCGGCGGAGTCGTCGATACCGACCCATGAGCGGGGCGTCTGTGTGGTCATGTGGCGGTTTCCTCGGGGTTCGGACAGCGTGCGTTGGTCCGAGGACACCCCGCCGTCAGCTCCGTAAACAGCGGCCGATTGGCCCATCTCCATCAGCGGCCCGGGCGTCCCGACGAGCAAGGAGGCCACTCCACCGGAGCCACCGGGGGCGAGCGACTTTGGTGGCCGGTGCCGCGAGGCGGCGCGGGCGGCGTCGAGCGCGAACGGGAACGCCGTCGGGAACACGCCAGCGGATGACCCTCCGTGAAGGAAGGGTGCCCGCTTCGTAGCATGAGCCGGTGACCAGGTCCGACGAACAGCGCCCTCAGCAGCGGAGCGAGCGGCAGAAGGCGGTACGCCGTCACCGCCCGTTCGCCCTCGGCCTGGTCGGGATCGGCGTGGTGGTCGTTGCGGCGTTCGCGTTCCGCGTCGGCTCCGAGGACGCAGCCTCCATCGGCTCTGCCCAGACCCCCCTGCGGACGACCGGGACTACGAAGTCCGGCGCGCCGGCGCCGCCGCACCCTACCGGCAATGTGCGGATCGCCGCGGTGGGAGACGTCGTGATGGGCTCGCTGCCGGACGACCTGCCGCCGGATGGCGGCGCCTCGTTCTTCGACCCTGTCGACGACCTGCTCACCGGCGATGTGGTGCTCGGGAACCTGGAGGGCACACTCGCCACCGGCGGCACCAGCAAGTGCGACGACATCGGCGGCCCGAACTGCTTCGCGTTCCACGCCCCGCCGTCCTACGCCCGTTGGTTCAAGAAGGCCGGGTTCACGGTCATGAACACGGCGAACAATCACATCGACGACTTCGGGGCGGAGGGGCGGCTCGAGACGTTCGCCGCCCTACGCTCCGTGAACCTGCCGTTCACCGGCCGCCTGGGCCAGATCACCGTCCAGCGGGTACACGGCATCCGGGTCGCGCTGGTCGGGTTCGCTCCCGACCGAGGGGCGAGCGACCTCACGGACATCCCCGCCGCAAAACGACTCACCGCCCGCGCCGCAAAGATGGCGGACATCGTGATCGTCACGATGCACGCCGGTGCGGAGGGTTCGGACCGCACCCACGTAGAGCCCGGCACCGAGTACTTCCTCGGCGAGAACCGCGGCGACTGCTACCGCTTCAGCCGTGCGGTGATCGACGCCGGCGCCGACCTCGTCGTGGGCAGCGGCCCGCACGTGATGCGAGGAATGGAGTTCTACAAAGGCCGACTGATCGCCTACAGCATGGGCAACTTCTCCGGCTACAAGGTGCTCGGCCTCGGCGGCACACTCTCCACCAGCGGCGTGCTGCAACTGACCCTCCGCGCCGACGGCACCTACGTGTCCGGGCGCCTGCGCCCGACCCAGATCGTGGAGCCCGGCACGCCGGAGCCGGGCGGCGAGGCGATCGACCTCGTCTCCAGCGTGTCGGAGGAGGACTTCGGCTCGCACGCCGCCCACATCTCGGCGGACGGGACGATCCAGCGCCCGTAGCCGGGCGTCGGCGCCACCGAGCCCATGGACTCAGCAACTTCTTGCCCGTCGGGCCGATTTGGATGTGCGTGTCCAGCTGAGGACAAGTGGCTGTCCGGAACCCGGTAGGGCGACGCGCGGGCGTCAGCTGCCGCGGCACAGACCTTCCAGTCGCTGCATTCCCTCCCGGAAGAGCTTGTCGATGTGTCGTCGACCTGCTCGCAGGAGCAGGTGCATGGGGGGCGTCACCGACGACGGGAAGACTCGCGAGGTCGTGCGCCACCGCCCGGTGTGCGTACCCGCGGCACGGCCGCTCACCGCCGCGAAAGTGTCAAAACGCGCCGGATGCGACCGCTGCGATCGGGGCGGCCCAGGACACCGACTGCGTCACCTCCGCCGTATGGTCGGCGGAAGCAACCCTCCCAAGGTGTGCGGCGGTCTTACCAAGCGTCGCGCTCAGAGGCCCAGCCTCTTTCGACTCGTACTGGTAAACCGACGGGAAAGGGGGCACTCCATGGTGCTGGATCCCAACTTCTGCCTGGACGTTCCGGAGGGTTTCGACGATTCGGACGCTGAGACTGGCGTGCATCCCATGGCCAGGAAGCTATTCGTCGCCACAACTGCCGCGGAAGCCTTCAAGAAAGCCCATGAGTGGGTGCGAGATCAGAAGATACGCCTGTCTGACGTGTCGTGGGATTTCTTCCACGACGAGGACGAGCCCTACTGTCTGAGCATCTACTTCACGTTCGAGCTGGATCCCGAAGACACTTGACCAAGCCAGCCAACCGGCCTCAGCCACAGAGGGTGCAAGGGTCCCGGCCGGGCAAGAGCACGCATAGGCACGGCACGTGTGTCGACGGGCGGGCCACCTCCACCAGGAGCCGAAGAAGTGAAGGGCCGGGTCTCTGAGCTGCGGCTGTGGACTTGATCAACGCTGCGACGGCGACCTGGCCGAGATCCACCGATGAGTTCCGCCGGCTGGGCCGGTCTACCAGGACGTACGCCATCGAGCCACCGACTGGAGACCCACCATGACCAATCCCGCACACCCCGGCCGCATGCTGTTCGTGAACATCCCCGTAGCGGACCTCGAGCTCAGCAAGGCGTTCTTCGCCAAGCTCGGGTTCAGCTTCAACCCGATGTTCACCGACGAGACCGCCGCCTGCATGCTGGTCGGCGAGCACGCCTTCGTCATGCTGCTCAGCCGCGAGAAGTTCGCGGAGTTCGCGAAACTGCCGATGGCCGATCCCACCACGCACACGCTGGCGCTGTACTGCTTCAGCGTGTCATCCCGCGATGAAGTCGATACGGTCAGCGCCGCTGCGCTCGCGGCGGGCGGCTCCGAGGCGGATGGCGCCGAGGACTACGGCTTCATGTACTCACGCAGCTTCTTCGACCTCGACGGCCACGGCTGGCAGGTCATGTGGATGGACCCGGCGGCGGCGGAGCAGGGCCCCGAGGCGTTCACAGCCTCCGTTCAGGACGCCGACGCCCCGGCCTGACCTACCGCGTTCCGCTCGTGCGCCGTCGTCGTGCGGCCGACCGCCCCAGCCACGAGGGTTCTGACCCCATGCACTGTGTGCCTGCCTCTTACAGAAAGTTGAGGTTCGGCTCCGTCGAGGGCCTCACAGCGCCAGATCAACGGGCTCGAACGCCACCACGCCGAGAGCCCCCTCCCAGACGGGAAGGGGCTCAAAAGCCACACAGCCTCGCATAAGCCTCAGTGGGTGTGACCGCTCGCAGCGGGCGTCGGACCAGCGTTCTTGACCGTCAGAGGCAGCAGCTTCTTCCCGGTCGGGCCGATCTGGATGTGCGTGTCCATCTGAGGACAGACGCCGCAGTCGAAGCAAGGAGTCCAGCGGCAGTCCTCGACCTCGGTCTCGTCGAGGGCGTCCTGCCAGTCCTCCCAGAGCCAGTCCTTGTCGAGGCCGGAGTCGAGGTGGTCCCAGGGGAGGACTTCCTCGTACGTGCGCTCGCGGGTCGTGTACCAGTCGACGTCCACGCCGAAGGCGGGGAGGGTCTTCTCGGCGCAGGCCATCCAGCGGTCGTACGAGAAGTGCTCGCGCCAGCCGTCGAAGCGGCCGCCGTCCTCGTAGACCGCGCGGATGACGGAGCCGATGCGGCGGTCGCCGCGGGAGAGCAGGCCCTCGACGATGCCGGGCTTGCCGTCGTGGTAGCGGAAGCCGATGGAGCGGCCGTACTTCTTGTCGCCGCGGATCTTGTCCCTCAGCTTCTCCAGGCGGGCGTCCGTTTCCTCCGCCGAAAGCTGCGGGGCCCACTGGAAGGGGGTGTGGGGCTTCGGGACGAAGCCGCCGATCGACACCGTGCAGCGGATGTCGTTCTGGCCGGAGACCTTGCGGCCCTCGGCGATCACGTTCATCGCCATGTCGGCGATCTGGAGGACGTCCTCGTCGGTCTCCGTCGGCAGGCCGCACATGAAGTACAGCTTCACCTGGCGCCAGCCGTTGCCGTAGGCGGTGGAGACCGTGCGGATCAGGTCCTCCTCCGAGACCATCTTGTTGATGACCTTGCGCATGCGCTCGCTGCCGCCCTCCGGCGCGAACGTCAGGCCCGAGCGGCGGCCGTTGCGGGTCAGCTCGTTCGCCAGGTCCACGTTGAAGGCGTCCACGCGGGTGGAGGGGAGGGAGAGGCCGATCTTGTCTTCCTCGTACCTGTCCGCCAGGCCCTTGGCGATGTCGCCGATCTCCGAGTGGTCGGCCGACGACAACGAAAGGAGGCCCACTTCCTCGAAGCCCGTTGCCTTCAGGCCCTTCTCCACCATGTCGCCGATGCCGGTGATCGAGCGCTCGCGCACGGGGCGCGTGATCATGCCCGCCTGGCAGAAGCGGCAGCCGCGCGTGCAGCCGCGGAAGATCTCGACCGACATGCGCTCGTGGACGGTCTCGGCCAGCGGGACCAGCGGCTGCTTGGGGTACGGCCACTCGTCGAGGTCCATGACCGTGTGCTTGGACACGCGCCACGGGACGCCCGACTTGTTGGGAACCACGCGGGCGATGCGGCCGTCGGGGAGGTACTCGACGTCGTAGAACGCCGGGATGTAGACGTTGCCCGTCTTCGCCAGACGGAAGAGGACCTCCTCGCGGCCTCCCGGCCGGCCCTCCGCCTTCCAGGCGCGGATGATCTCGGTCATGTCGAGCACGGCCTGTTCGCCGTCGCCGACGATCGCCGCGTCGATGAAGTCGGCGATCGGCTCGGGGTTGAAGGCCGCGTGGCCGCCGGCCAGGACGATCGGGTCGTCGAGCGTACGGTCCTTGGACTCCAGGGGGATCCCGGCCAGGTCCAGGGCCGTCAGCATGTTCGTGTAGCCCAGCTCCGTGGAGAAGGACAGGCCGAAGACGTCGAAGGCCTTCACCGGGCGGTGGCTGTCCACCGTGAACTGGGGAACCTGGTGCTCGCGCATCAGCTCCTCCAGGTCCGGCCAGACGCTGTAGGTGCGCTCGGCGAGGACGCCCTCGCGCTCGTTCAGTACCTCATAGAGGATCATGACGCCCTGGTTGGGCAGCCCCACCTCGTACGCGTCGGGGTACATCAGCGCCCAGCGGACGTCGCAGGCGTCCCAGGGCTTGACCGTGGAGTTGAGCTCTCCGCCGACGTACTGGATCGGCTTCTGCACATGCGGGAGCAGAGCTTCGAGCTGCGGGAAGACCGACACAGCGGATTCGGCAGACATCTCGCGAACCTTCGTGAGCTGGCAGGGGTGACCATCTAGCCTAACGCGGCCGGAGGGACCCACCGCACCGTCAGACCGCGCCCTGCCCCTCGATGGCCTCCCACGCCTCCGGCAGCGCGGCCTCGACCGCCGCCGCCCGCTGCTCCTCGCGCCCGTACAGCACCCCGTATGTGAAGGAGCTCTCCCCCGCCGCGTACGCCTGGGCGGACAGTGCGAGCAGTGCCTCGCGGGCCATCACGCTGTCCTGGTGGTCGCCGAGCAGGGTCTGCAGCGACTTCATCGACTTGACCAGCTCGGACGAGGGTTTGCCCAGGGCCGGTGCGGCTGTCTCGGCCGCGTACCGGGTGCGCTTGGCCTTCTTGCGGGCCTCGTGCATCGCCAGGTCGCGGTCGGTGCCCGGCGGTAGGTCGAGGGCCTGTCCGACCAGGTCGGAGACCTTTTGGTAGGCCTTGCGGACAGCCTTCGCGATCACCTTCGCGGGGTCTTGGGACGCCGCCTCGAGCAGCGGCGGGTCGGAGACGATCGCGTCGAGCGCGGTCAGCAGGTTCAGGTACCGCTTTCCGTCCAGTACGGCGATCAGGCGGCTCCGGGAGCCTCCGTGGCGGGCGTGGGACCAGGTGTGCAGGCGGGCGCGGACCGGGCCGGAGAGCAGGGTGCGGGGCAGGTTGTCGAGCGCCTCCGTGAGCCGCTCGGTGAGCACCTCCTGGTCGCGGTCGATGCCGAGTTCGCCGGCCAGCCACTTCAGCTCGTCGCCGATGGGGTCGGTGACGGTGCGGTCCAGGACCTTGCCGTACGAGCGGAACGTGCTGCGCATCCTGCGGGTGGCGACGCGCATGCTGTGCACGGAGTCGTAGACGTCGCGGCGGACGGCGGGGTCCAGTTCGACGATCGCGTCGCGCTGGGTGCGGACGTACGCGAGGACGTGGTCGCCGGCCGTGACCGGATCCTTCTCGACGGGGGCCGCGGCTACCTTCTTGCGCTTGCCGGTCTCCCCCAGCGCCCTCGCCAGCTTGGAGGGCGAGGAGGAGCGGCTGAGGCCCGCCTTGCGGAGCTTCTTCTCGACCTTGTCGAGGAACGCGGGGTCGCCGTCGTCCGCGAGCTCCACCTCGATCTCGGTCCAATCGGCGGTGCCTTCGCCTCCGCTGAGCCGCTCGGCGTGGACGCGGTCGAGGCTGACCTCGGCGAGGAGGGCGCCGGAGGCGTCCACGAGGTGGCGGATGTCTCGGGCGGACAGCAGGCGTACGACGGGGACGAGTTCGGCGTCGCGGATCCGGGAGCGGACGAGGCTGGTCAGGGAGCGGGGCACGGTGTCGGAGAGCGGGGCGTGGATCTCGTCGCGTACGCCCTCGGAGACGGGGAGTTTGAGGTGCCAGCCCGCGTCGTCGCCGCCGGTGCGGCGGCGGAGGGTGAGGGAGGCTGCGGCGAGCCGCTGGTCGGGGGTGTCGTAGTAGGTGGCGTCGAGCTCGGCGACGCCCTTGTCGACGACACCCGAGACTCCGGAGACTCCGGTCAGGTCTGGCAGTCTCGCGTCTTCGCCGGCCGGGGGACCCTCGTACTTTCGCTCGATCTCGCGCTTGGTGTCCGCCATGACATGAATCTAGTGGCAGCGGGGCCAGGATGGCAGTGCCGGAGCCTGCCGGGAAGGAACGGTTTTCGCCCCCTCCGCCCCTGCCCGTCCCGTACCTGGGGGTTGCCGCCCCCAGACCCCCGCCATCGGCCTTGACGGCCTCGTCCTCACACGCCGGACGGGCTGGCGACAGCCCCCGACGGAGTGTGAGGAGCGGGGGTCCAGGGGGCCGAGCCCGCTGGCGAAGCTGCCCCGGGGTGGGGTGCAGGGCAGAGCCCCTGGCGGAGACGGCCGCGGGTGGGACGCAGAGCCGAGCCCCCTGGCGGAGACGGGCGCGCAAAACCCCGGGGCGGGACGCAGAGCCGAGCCCCGCCCCGGGAATCTAGGGCCGAGCGTCTGGCGGGCTCTGGGGCGGAGCCCCGGGGGTGGGGACGGGGGTGGGGACGGGGGTGGGGACGGGGGTGGGGACAGGGGTGGGGACAGGGGGCGGGGACAGGGGGCGGGGACAGAAGTGGGGACAGGAGCGGGAACGGGGGCGGGAACGGGGGCGGGAACGGGGGCGGGAACGGGGGCGGGAACGGGGGCGAAGCCCCGCACTGGGGCGCAGGAGGCAGCCCCCCGGCCGGGGTTCTAGGACTGAGCCTGAGCCCCCCGCGCAGGGTCTGGGGCGGAGCCTGAGCCCCCCGCGCCGGGTCTGGGGCGGAGCCTGAGCCCCCCGCGCAGGGTCTGGGGCGGAGCCTGAGCCCCCCGCGCCGGGTCTGGGGCGGAGCCTGAGCCCCCCGCGCAGGGTCTGGGGCGGAGCCTGAGCCCCCCGCGCAGGGTCTGGGGCGGAGCCTGAGCCCCCCGCGCCGGGTCTGGGGCGGAGCCCCAGGTGGATGGGACGGGTAGGGGCGGAGGGGGCGAAGAAACCCGCCCCCTACCCGTCCTACGCCGACATGGGCCGCTGCACCCTGATCGACTGCAGCAACCCCACCGCCACCCACACCGCGAACATCGACGAGCCGCCGTAGGAGACGAAGGGCAGGGGGAGGCCCGCGACCGGCATGATGCCGAGGGTCATGCCGATGTTCTCGAAGGACTGGAAGGCGAACCAGGCGATGATGCCGGCGGCGACGATCGTGCCGTAGAGCTCGGTGGTCTCGCGGGCGATGCGGCAGGCGCGCCACAGGACCACGCCCAGCAGGAGCAGGATCAGGCCCGCGCCCACAAAGCCCAGCTCCTCGCCCGCGACCGTGAAGACGAAGTCCGTCTGCTGTTCGGGGACGAACTGGCCCGTCGTCTGCGAGCCGTGGCCGAGGCCCGTGCCGAAGAGACCGCCCGAACCGATGGCGATGCGGGCCTGGTTGGTGTTGTAGCCGACGCCGGCCGGGTCGAGGTCGGGGTTGGCGAAGGCGGCGAAGCGGTTGATCTGGTACTCGTCCAGGATGTGGAGCTGCCAGACCGCGATCGCGCCCAGAGCGCCCGTACCGAGCAGGCCGAAGACCCAGCGGTTGGAGGCCCCCGACGCCAGCAGCACACCCAGGATGATGATCACCATGACCATGACCGAGCCGAGGTCGGGCATGAGCAGGACGATCATGATCGGGACGGCGGCCAGGCCGAGGGACTGCAGCACCGTGCGGTGATCCGGATACTGCTTGTCGCCGGCATCGACCCGCGCCGCCAGCATCATCGCCATGCCCAGGATGATCGTGATCTTCACGAACTCCGAGGGCTGCAAGGAAAAGCCGCCGCCCAGGACGATCCAGGCGTGCGCACCGTTGACCGTCGCGCCCAGCGGGGTCAGCACCAGCAGGATCAGGAAGACCGAGATGCCGTACAGGATCGGCACGGCCGTACGCAGGGTGCGGTGACCGAGCCAGATCGTGCCGATCATCAGGGCGAAGCCGATGCCGGTGTTCATGAGATGGCGGATGAGGAAGTAGTACGGATCGCCCTGGTTGATCTCGGTGCGGTTGCGGGTCGCCGAGTAGACGAGCGCCGAGCCGATCATCGAGAGCGCGATGGCCGAGAGGAGTATCGGCCAGTCGAGGCGGCGGGCGAGCGAGTCGCGGGCGAACAGGCGGGTCCAGCCCGCGCGTTCGGGTCCGTACCCGGAGACGGAGAAGTTGTTCGCTCCGGTCATGTCAGGATCCTCATCCTCCGCCTCTTCTTCGGGCGGGCCGTGCGCCTTCGGGTGTCGCGGTTGGTCCCGCTGGGCGAGGGCGTGGTGCCCGCGGGCAGCTGCTGGTCGGTTTTACCGGAGTCGTCGGTCTCGCCGGCCCGGAGGTCCTTGACCGGGTCCTTGGAGATCGCCGGGGCGTCGATCGAACCGTCCTTCTGGATCTTCGGCAGGCCCTTCTGCGGGGTGGGGAGGAGGGCCTTCGACTTGTCGATGGAGCCGTCGGCGGCGACGCCGTACAGAGCGCTGTAGATGTTGCGGACGGCTTCACCCGAGGCACCGGAACCGGTACCGGCCTGGGCGATCGTCATGATGACCGTGTAGTCCTTGGAGTAGGTGGCCAGCCAGGACGTGGTCTGCTTGCCGTAGACCTCGGCCGTACCGGTCTTGGCGTGCAAGGGGATCTCGTTCTGCGGCCAGCCGCCGAACTTCCAGGCGGCGGTACCGCGGGTGACGACGCCGGCGAAGGCCTCGTCCATGCCCTTGATCGTCGACTTGCTGACCGGCAGCTTGCCCTTCACCTTCGGCTTGATCTCCTTGACGCTCTTTCCGTCGGGGCTGACGACCGCCTTGCCGATGGTCGGGGTGTACATGGTGCCGCCGTTGGCGACGGCGCCGTAGATCACGGCCTCCTGGATCGGGGTGACGAGTGTGTCGCCCTGGCCGATCGAGTAGTTGATCTCGTCACCCTCGCGCATCTTGTTGCCTTCGAGGCAGTTCTCGTACGCGATCTTCTCGACGTAGGAGCCGTTCTTCTTGCCGGTCTTGCACCAGGCGTCCTTGTTGGCCTTCCAGTAGTTTTCCTTCCACTGGCGGTCGGGGACGCGGCCGGTGACCTCGTTGGGCAGGTCGACGCCGGTCTCCTTGCCGAGGCCGAACTGGTGGGCGGCCTTGAAGAAGTAGTCCTTGGGCTCGCCCTTCTTCGGGTTGATGCCGCCGTCCTTCTTCCACTCCCGGTCGGCCAGGCCGTAGAAAACGGTGTCGCAGGAGACCTCGAGGGCGCGGCCGAGCGAGATGGGGCCGAAGCTCTCGCCCTCGAAGTTCTTGAAGACCTGGCCGCCGACCGAGTACGAGCTGGTGCACGGATAGCCGCCGTCCCACTCGTAGCCGGCCTCGACCGCGGCGGCCGTGGAGACCACCTTGAAGGTCGAACCGGGCGCGGCCTGACCCTGTATGGCCCTGTTGAGCAGCGGGTAGTCGGAGTTCTTGCCGGTGAGCGCCTTGTAGTCCTTGGCCGAGATGCCGCCGACCCAGACGTTCGGGTCGTAGGTCGGGGCGGACGCCATGGCGACGATCCGGCCTGTCTTGGCCTCCATCACCACGACAGCGCCGGAGTCGGCCTTGTAGTACTCACTGGTGATCTTGTCGTACTGCTGGCGGGCCTTCTTCATCGCCTCGTTCAGCTCGTACTCGGCGACCCGCTGGACCCGGGAGTCGAGGCTGGTGACCAGGTTCGAGCCGGGCTCGGCGGCGTCCGCCTTCGCCTTGCCGATGACCCGGCCGAGGTTGTCGACCTCGTAGCGGGTGACGCCGGCCTTGCCGCGCAGCTCCTTGTCGTACTCGCGCTCCAGGCCGTTGCGGCCGACCTGGTCGGAGCGGAGGTAGGGCGACTCGCTGTCCTTGGCCTTGGTGATCTCGTCGTCGGTGACGGGCGAGAGGTAGCCGAGCACCTGCGCGGTGTTGGACTTGCCGGGGCCGGCGTAGCGGCGCACAGCCTCCGGCTCCGCGGTGATGCCGGGGAAGTCCTCGGAGCGCTCGCGGATCTGCAGGGCCTGCTGGGTGGTCGCCTCGTCGGTGATGGGGATCGGCTGGTACGGCGAGCCGTTCCAGCAGGGCTGCGGAGTCTTGGCGTCGCAGAGGCGCACCTTCTCCATGACGTCCTGGGGCTTCATGCCCAGAACTCCGGCGAGCTTGGTGAGGACGGCCTTGCCGTCGTCCTTCATCTTCAGCAGGTCGGTACGGGAGGCGGAGACCACGAGCCGGGTCTCGTTGTCGGCGATCGGCACACCGCGCGCGTCCAGGATCGAGCCGCGCACGGCGGGCTGCACGACCTGCTGGACGTGGTTGCCGGAGGCTTCCTTGGCGTACTCGTCGCCATTGCGGATCTGGAGATACCAGAGGCGTCCGCCGAGGGTGCCGAGAAGGGAGAGTACGAGAATCTGGATGACGACGAGTCGGATCTGGACCCGTGGGGTCCGACCGGTCTCGGGGATGTTGGTCACTGCTGCTGCCTCCCCCTCTCAGTGTGTGTACGAGACATACGAGTACACGGTGAACCTGTGCGCGGCGACGCCGCGGTCGGCCAACTTCCGTGACACGAGCGGCGCTTGAGCTCCCCCGGCGGCGGTCCTCGCACCTGTGCGCGCGACTGCCCTCGCAGCTGCCCGCACCCCCGTCCTCACTCCTGTCATCACAGCCGCTTGACCCCCTTGATGCGACCCGCACGGGCGACGCGCGCCTTGGCGGCCTTCACCCGCAGCCCGCCGCGCTGTCTGCCGATCCGCAGCCCGGTGCCGGACGACAGCCAGCCCGCGGAGACGTCGGCCGCCGTGGCGGTCGTGCTGGTCTCGGAGAGCGGATTGCTCTCGGCGCGCCGGGCCAGCGCCATCAACACCGGGACGACGAACGGCGCGAGCAGCAGGTCGTAGAGGGCGGCCGTGAACAGCAGGCTGCCGAGGCCGACATGGCGGGCGGCGGTGTCGCCGACGAGGGCGCCGACACCGGCGTACAGCAGGGTGGAGCCGACCGCGGCGGCGACGACCACGGTCATCGGGCCGGTCGCGGACTTGAGCTGGCCGTTCTCCGGCTTCGCCAGTCCGGCGAGGTAGCCGATGACGCACAGCACGAGGGCGTAGCGCCCGGCGGCGTGGTCGGCGGGTGGGGCGAGGTCGGCGAGCAGGCCCGCGCCGAAGCCGATGAGGGCGCCGCTGACATGGCCGTAGACCATGGCGAGAGCCAGCACGGTCAGCAGCACCAGATCCGGGACGGCGCCCGGGAGGTGGAGTCGGGCGAGCACGCTCACCTGGATCACCAGGGCGACGACCACCAGGGTGGCGGAGAGCAGCATCCGGTTGAAACGCATGGGATTCGGCTCCTCCTACTGCTGCTCGTCGTAGACGGGCGCGGACTCCGAGGGGGTGACCGTCACCGTCACCGTCGGGGTGGGCGTCGGCTTGGGTTTACGCGGCAGCACGGTGTCGCGTGGGTCCTTGCCGGGGGCTTGGACGACGACACCGACGATGTCGAGCTTGGTGAACGAGGCGAAGGGCTTGACGTAGATCGTGCGGGTCAAGCCGCCGCCGGAGGGGTCCACGCGGGACACCACGCCGACCGGGACGCCGGGCACGAACGGCCTGTCGGCCTGCGAGCCGAAGGTGACCAGACGGTCGCCCTTCTTGATCTTCGCCTTGCCGTTGAGCAGTTCCACCCGCAGCGGGCGGTCGCCCTGCCCGGAGGCGAAGCCGAGTTCGTCGCTCGATTCCATCCGCGTACCGACGGTGAAATCGGGGTCGTTGGCGAGCAGCACCGTGGCCGTGTCCGGCCCGACGGTGGTGACCCGGCCGACCAGACCGTCGCCGTTCAGCACGGTCATGTCGCGCTTGATGCCGTCGTTGGCGCCGACGTCGATGGTCACGGTCCAGGAGAAGCCCTGGGCCGCCCCTATGGCGATGACTTCGGCGCCCTTGATGCCGTACTGGCCCTCGGCCGCCACATTGATCATCTTGTTGAGCTGCTTGAGGCGGCTGCGATTGCGGTCGTCGCTGCCGAGCTTCGCCTTCAACTCGGTGTTGTCGTGCTCGAGTTGGGCGATGCGGTCGTGCCGGTCACCCGAGTCGCGAACCGCCGAGATCGCGTTCCCGACGGGATTGACCGCGGACGACACCCCGTTCTCGATCGGACCGAAGACCGTCGCGGCGGCCTGGCGGGCACCGTCGACCGGTGAGTCCTGCCCACCGCGGATGTCCACCGTGATCAGTGCGAACGCGATGGCGATCAGCAGCACCAGGAGCAGCCGGCTCTCTCGTGTGTCCCTCACGTGCGGCGGCCGTGCCTTCCTCATTGGATTGGGTCAACAGGGGCGTACCCCCGAGCAGAAACAATGCCCACGGGTGCGATGAGGCTGTTATGGGGGGCTGTTGTACGTGGCTGGTGTGGGGGGCCGTTGTGGGGCTGGTGTGGGGGCTGTTATGGGAGAGCTTATGACTCTATGTCGGAGGAGCTTATGCCTCCATACCAACGATCCGCCGTACGAGGAGGGATCATCTCGTACGGCGGAATCGAAGTGTTACTTCATCTGCGCGGCTGGGCGTCCAGGACCTGCTGGAGCGCCTCGAACTCCTCGACGCACTTGCCGGATCCGAGCGCCACGCTGTCCAGCGGATCCTCGGCGATGTGGATCGGCATACCCGTCTCGCGGCGCAGCCGCTCGTCGAGGCCGCGCAGCAGGGCGCCGCCGCCGGTCAGAACGATTCCGCGGTCCATCACATCGCCGGACAGCTCCGGCGGACACTTGTCGAGGGTCGTCTTCACGGCGTCGACGATGGCGTTGACGGGCTCCTCGATCGCCTTGCGCACTTCGGCGGCCGAGATGACGACGGTCTTGGGCAGCCCGGAGACGAGATCCCGGCCGCGGATTTCGGTGTGTTCGTCATTGTCGAGGTCGTACGCGGAACCGATCGTGATCTTGATCTGTTCGGCGGTCCGCTCACCGAGAAGAAGGCTGTACTCCTTCTTGATGTGCTGGATGATCGCGTTGTCCAGCTCGTCGCCCGCGACGCGGATGGACTGGGCGGTGACGATGCCCCCGAGCGAGATGACCGCGA
Source organism: Streptomyces albiflavescens (assembly GCF_014645835.1). GTDB lineage: Bacteria > Actinomycetota > Actinomycetes > Streptomycetales > Streptomycetaceae > Streptomyces > Streptomyces albiflavescens. The sequence goes on along the minus strand of NZ_BMMM01000002.1, from coordinate 570,812 downwards.
CCTCCGTGGTGCCACCACCGATGTCCACCACCATGTTGCCCGTGGCCTCGTGGACCGGCAGGCCGGATCCGATGGCCGCGGCCATGGGCTCCTCGATGATGTGCACTTGACGAGCGCCGGCCTGGGACGACGCCTCGATGACGGCACGACGCTCGACACCCGTGATGCCCGAGGGCACACAGACGACGACACGGGGACGGGCAAGGTAGCGCCGCTTGTGGATCTTCAGGATGAAGTAGCGGAGCATGCGCTCGGTGATCTCGAAGTCGGCGATGACGCCGTCCTTCAGCGGGCGTACGGCAACGATGTTGCCCGGCGTCCGCCCGATCATCTTCTTCGCCTCCGCGCCGACCGCGAGGATGCCACCGGTGTTGGTGTTGATCGCGACGACGGACGGTTCGTTGAGTACGATCCCGCGACCCCTGACGTACACCAGCGTGTTGGCGGTCCCGAGGTCGACAGCCATGTCACGGCCGATGAACGACATTGAGTTCCCCATCAGGATTCGTCTGGCCTTCCCAAGTGGAGCTTTGACGGCTTTTTAGGACGGCGAGTTGGGTGCAGCGACGTGAAGGCTTCCATCGTAGACGCGCCTGCCCGAACACTGCGCGAGGGTCTTCGCCATTGTCAGCAGATGACGGGCCGCCCCGCTTGTGGAGACGGTCCATCGGGGGAACGCGTTCCCCCGATCGGCACGCATATGCCATGGGACGACCGAAAACAATCGGCCGTCCCAGGTCAGGTATCGAAGTGACGTGACGGTCCCTCAGAAAAATCTTGGAAAATTGATCTCCGCGTGATGTCCGCGCGGCACGCTTCGGACGGCCCTCGCGCGGTACTTCGGACGATGTCCGGAGGGTGCTCAGACGCAGCCGGGGAAGAAGATCTTCAGCTCGCGCTCGGCGGACTCCTCGGAGTCGGAGGCGTGGATCAGGTTCTCGCGGACGATCACACCGTAGTCGCCGCGGATGGAGCCGGGGGCGGCCGCGATCGGGTCGGTCGGACCCGCCAGCGCCCTGAGGCCCTCGATCACGCGCTCGCCCTCGACGACCAGCGCCACGACGGGCCCGGACGCCATGAACTCCACCAGCGGCTCGTAGAAGGGCTTGCCCTTGTGCTCGCCGTAGTGCTGCTCCAGCGTGTCCTGGTCCAGGGTCCGCAGCTCGAGCGCGGTGATCTGCCAGCCGGCCTTGCGCTCGATACGGCTGATGATCTCGCCGGTCAGGCCGCGACGAACGGCGTCGGGCTTGAGGAGGACGAGGGTGCGCTGGCTCACGGGGTGGCTCCTTCAGGTCACAAGTGTGCGGGTCACCGAGGCTACAGGGCGTAGCCGGGTGCGCTTTCAGCCCGTCCGGCGTTTGGCTTTCAGCCCGTCCGGCGTTTGGCTTTCAGCCCGTCCGGCGTTTGGCTTTCAGCCCGTCCGGCGTTTGAGGACGAGGCCGTTCAGACCGGGGGGTCCGGGGGGCTGCAGCCCCACAGGTACGGGACGGGTAGGGGCGGAGGGGGCGATGGCACCCAACGGCCACCCCTACGCCGGGTTACCCCCGGCCTCGGCCGGTGTGGCCGCCGACGCCTGCGTCTCGGCCTGCGCCGCAAACCTCGCCTTCGCCTCGTCGATCTTCCGCCCGTAGTGCACCGACGCCCACCACAGCGCGGTGAAGAGCGCCCCCAGGAAGAACATCGACGGCACCACGAACCCACTCGCGATCAGCGCGACCTGCAGCGCCCAGCCGAGCTGGACACCCCCAGGCCGCGTGATCATGCCGCACAGCAGCACGCTCAGCGCCATGACGACCCCGCAGACCGTCCACACCGTGGCGGTCGAAAGGTCGGGATCCTTCATGGCGACGAGCCCGGCGAAGCCGATGACGAAGAACTCGCCGATCAGCGTGGAAGCACAGAGCGTACGCACAGCGGTCAGCCCCTCCTCAGAAGCAGTCGAGCCTCGCCGACGGTGATGACGGAACCGGTGACCAGCACGCCCCCGCCCGCGTACTCGCCCTCTTCCTCGGCGAGCGTGATCGCGGCCTCCAGCGCGTCGTCGAGCCGCGGCTCGACCTGCACCCGGTCCTCGCCGAAGACCTCCACGGCGATCCCGGCCAGCTCGTCCGCGTCCATCGCGCGATGGCTGGAGTTCTGCGTGACGACGACCTCGGCGAAGATCGGCTCGAAGGCTTCGAGCAGCCCTCGTACGTTCTTGTCGCCGCTCGCGCCCACGACCCCGATCAACCGGCTGAAGTCGAAGACCTCGCTGACGGCCTCGGCGGTGGCGCGGGCCCCCGCCGGATTGTGCGCGGCGTCCACGACGACGGTCGGCGAGCGGCGTACGACCTCCAGGCGGCCCGGCGAGGTCACCGAGGCGAAGCCCTTGCGGACGGTGTCGATGTCGAGCCGCTGGGAGTGCGCGGAACCGATGCCGAAGAACGCCTCGACGGCGGCGAGCGCCACGGCGGCGTTGTGCGCCTGGTAGGCGCCGTGCAGCGGCAGGAAGATCTCTTCGTACTCGCCGCCGAGTCCGCGCAGCGTCACCAGCTGCCCGCCCACGGCGACCTGCCGCGCGACCACCCCGAACTCCAGGCCCTCCCGGGCCACCGTCGCGTCGACCTCGACGGCCTTCTTGAGCAGCACCTGGGCCGCGTCCACCGGCTGCTGCGCCAGGATGACGGTGGCGTCCTGCTTGACGATGCCGGCCTTCTCCGTGGCGATCTCGCCGAGCGTCTCGCCGAGCCGGTCGGTGTGGTCCAGATCGATGGGCGTGACGACGGCGACGTCCCCGTCGATGACGTTGGTGGCGTCCCAGCTGCCGCCCATGCCGACCTCGACGACGGCGACGTCGACGGGGGCGTCCGCGAAGGCCGCGTAGGCCATGCCGGTCAGCACCTCGAAGAAGGACAGCCGGTACTCCTGCTGCCCGTCGACCATCTCCACGTACGGCTTGATGTCGTTGTACGTCTCGATGAACCGCTCGGCGGAGATCGGTGCGCCGTCGAGGCTGATCCGCTCGGTGATCGACTGCACGTGGGGGCTGGTGTAGCGGCCGGTGCGCAGGTCGAAGGCGCCGAGCAGGGCCTCGATCATGCGGGCGGTGGAGGTCTTGCCGTTCGTGCCCGTGATGTGGATCGAGGGGTACGCGCGCTGCGGCTCCCCGAGGACGTCCACCAGCGCGGCGATACGGCCGACCGACGGCTCCAGCTTGGTCTCGCCCCAGCGGGTCGCCAGCTCCGCCTCGACCTCGCGCAGCGCCTTGTCGACCTCGGGGTCGGCGGGGCGGGCGGGGACGTCGGCCTGCGGGCCGCCGGCGCCCTGCGTGCGCAAGGTGCGGCTGCCTGCCTCGATCACCGCGAGGTCGGGGTCGCGGTCGGTCTCGGCCGCGACGATCTCGTCGAAGAGACCGAGCGGATCGCGCGGCTCCGGCTCGTCTGACGCGCTGCTGTCGTGCGGGGGGAGGTCACTCACGAGGCCAGTCTACGGAGCCGCCGCTGTGTCTGGGCGTGTGGGGTTTTCACCCCCTCCGCCCCTGCCCGTCCCCGGGGGCTGCGCCCCCAGACCCCCTGAGAGACCGCGCAGTTCCCCGCGCCCC
>NZ_BMMM01000002.1:555175-567201 GCF_014645835.1 Streptomyces albiflavescens | reverse complement strand
GCGGGGAACTGCGCGAACAACCCCGCCGGGTAGGAGCGGCGGGGCGAATGACCCCACCGTGACCGTCGCCACCGTGGCCGTAGAAACGCCCCGGCACGGTCGTACGAAGGACGAAGGACGAAGGACGAAGGACGAAGGACCAAGGACCAAGGACCAAGCACGAAGGACGAAGGACGAAGGCCCCCGGACCATGGAGGTCCGGGGGCCTTCGCTCATGTACGACCGGCGGCTACGCCTCCGGCAGGCGGTCCAGCTGCGCCTTGATGCGGGCGATGTCCTCGTCCGCCTTGGCGAGCCGCGTGCGGATCTTCTCCACGACGTGGTCCGGGGCCTTGGCGAGGAACGCCTCGTTGCCGAGCTTGGCGTTCGCCTGGGCCTTCTCCTTCTCGGCGGCGGCGAGGTCCTTGGCGAGGCGCTTGCGCTCCGCGGCGACGTCGATCGTGCCGGAGAGGTCGAGCGCGACCGTGGCGCCCGCGACCGGCAGCGTCGCCGTGGCCGAGAAGCTCTCGCCCTCCGGCTGGAGCCGCAGCAGCTGGCGGATGGCCGCCTCGTGCGGGGCCAGCGCGGTCCCGTCGAGGGTCAGCCGGGCCGGGACGCGCTGGCCGGGCTGCAGGCCCTGGTCGGCACGGAAGCGGCGGACCTCCGTGATGACCTGCTGGAGCGTCTCGATCTCCCGCTCGGCGGCGGCGTCGCGGAAGCCGCTGTCCTTGGGCCACTCGGCGATGACGACCGACTCGCCACCGGTGAGCGTGGTCCAGAGGGTCTCCGTGACGAACGGGACGATCGGGTGGAGCAGACGCAGGGTCACGTCCAGGACCTCGCCGAGGACCCGGCTGGAGACCTTCGCGGGCTCGCCGCCCCCCATGAACGTCGTCTTGGACAGCTCGACGTACCAGTCGAAGACCTCGTCCCACGCGAAGTGGAACAGGGCGTCGGACAGCTTGGCGAACTGGAAGTCGTCGTACAGGGCGTCGACCTCGGAGACCACCGAGTTGAGGCGGGACAGGATCCAGCGGTCCGTGGCCGACATCTGCTCGGGCGCGGGCAGCGGGCCCTCGACCGTCGCGCCGTTCATCAGCGCGAAGCGCGTGGCGTTCCAGATCTTGTTGGCGAAGTTGCGGGAGCCCTGGACCCAGTCCTCGCCGATCGGGACGTCGACGCCGGGGTTGGCGCCACGGGCCAGAGTGAACCTGAGCGCGTCGCTGCCGTACTTGTCCATCCAGTCCAGCGGGTTGACCGCGTTGCCGAAGGACTTCGACATCTTCTTGCCGAACTGGTCGCGGACCATGCCGTGCAGGGCGATGGTGTGGAACGGCGGGGTGCCGTCCATCGCGTACAGGCCGAACATCATCATCCGGGCGACCCAGAAGAAGAGGATGTCGTAGCCGGTGACCAGGACGGAGTTCGGGTAGAACTTCGCGAGGCTCTCGGTCTGTTCGGGCCAGCCGAGGGTCGAGAAGGGCCACAGGCCGGAGGAGAACCAGGTGTCGAGGACGTCCGTGTCCTGGTGCCAGCCCTCGCCGGTCGGGGCCTCGTCGTCGGGGCCGACGCAGACGACCTCACCGTTCGGGCCGTACCAGACCGGGATCCGGTGCCCCCACCACAACTGCCGCGAGATGCACCAGTCATGGAGGTTGTCGACCCAGTCGAAGTACCGCTTCTCCATCTCCTGCGGATGGATCTTGACCTTGCCCTCGCGGACCGCGTCACCCGCCGCCTTCGCCAGCGGGCCGACCTTGACCCACCACTGCATGGAGAGCCGGGGCTCGATGGTCGTCTTGCAGCGCGAGCAGTGGCCGACGCTGTGGACGTACGGCCGCTTCTCGGTGACGATCCGGCCCTCGGCGCGCAGCGCGGCGACGATGGCGGAGCGGGCCTCAAGGCGGTCCAGGCCCTGGAAGGGGCCGTGGGCGGTGATGACGGCGTGCTCGTCCATCACGGTGAGGGACGGCAGGTTGTGACGCTGGCCGATCTCGAAGTCGTTCGGGTCATGAGCCGGAGTCACCTTGACGGCGCCGGTGCCGAACTCGGGGTCGACGTGCTCGTCGGCGACGACCGGGATGGAGCGGTCGGTCAGCGGCAGCCTGATGAGCTTGCCGACCAGGTGCTTGTACCGCTCGTCCTCGGGGTGAACGGCGACGGCGGTGTCACCGAGCATGGTCTCGGCGCGGGTGGTGGCGACGACGATCGTTTCGTCCCCCTCGCCGTACTTCATCGAGACGAGCTCGCCGTCGTCGTCCTGGTACTCGACCTCGATGTCCGAAATGGCCGTCAGACAACGCGGACACCAGTTGATGATGCGCTCGGCGCGGTAGATCAGCTCGTCGTCGTAGAGCCGCTTGAAGATGGTCTGGACGGCCTGCGAGAGACCTTCGTCCATGGTGAAGCGCTCACGGGACCAGGCGACGCCGTCACCGAGGCGCCGCATCTGCCCGGAGATCTGTCCTCCGGACTCGGCCTTCCACTGCCACACGCGCTCGACGAAGGCTTCCCGCCCCAGATCGTGCCGGGACTTGCCCTCCTTGCCCAGCTCCCGCTCGACGACGTTCTGCGTGGCGATGCCGGCGTGGTCCATGCCGGGCTGCCACAGCGTCTCGTAGCCCTGCATGCGCTTGCGGCGCGTGAGGGCGTCGATGAGGGTGTGCTCGAAGGCGTGCCCGAGGTGCAGGCTGCCCGTGACGTTCGGCGGCGGGATGACGACGGTGTACGGAGGCTTGTCACTCTTGGCGTCGGCCTCGAAGTAACCCCGCTCTACCCAGCGCTCGTACAGCGGCCCCTCTACATCGGCCGGCGCGTACTGGGTCGGCAGTTCGGTGTGGGGCGCTGATGGCTGCTGCTGAGCGTTGTCGGTCACGGGGTCAGTTTAGGGGCGTCACTGCCCTGTCCCGAAACGCGATTCTTTCGTAACGGTGAGGCCCCCGGGAGCCTGGCCGCGTGACCTGTGCGCCAGGATGTTCGGAACACATAAGTTTCTGGAGGGGAACCCAGTAATGAGCTACAACCAGCCGGGCCCGTACGGCGGGCAGCCTCAGCAGCCCGGACCGTACGGTCAGCCGGGCCCCTACGGCCAGCAGCCGCAGGCCCCCCAGCCCGGCTATGGCTACCCGCAGCAGGCTCCCCCCGCGCAGCCCGGCTACGGCTACCCCCAGCAGGCTCCCCAGGGTGTCCCGCCGCAGACGCCCCCCTACGGCCAGCAGCCTCCCTATGGCCAGCAGCAGCCCTACGGCTCCGTGCCGCAGCCGCCCGCCCCGAGCGGCGGCAAGAAGAAGACGGGCCTCATCATCGGCGCCGTCGCCGTCGTGGCCGCGATCGCGGTGGGCGCGTACTTCGTGATCGGCGGGGGTGGCGGCGGCTCGAGCGTCGCGGACGACGGCCCGCACAAGCTGACAACTCCGGCCGCGGTGCTCAGCGGTGAGTACAAGAAGGGCGACAGCGACAACGACACGATGTCCAAGAGCGACATCGAGGACGCCAAGAAGTGGGGCGTGCAGGACCCGAAGGACGTCAGCGCCCAATACACGTCGGGCGACAAGAGCAACCCGCTGGCGCAGAAGCTGGTGCAGTTCAGCGGCGTCTACGGCAAGATCGACGACCCTGAGAAGGTCGTCGACGCGATGTACGCGCACATGAAGTCCGAGGCTTCCAAGGACGACAGCGAAGGCACGCCCGTCGGCAGCCCGCAGACGTTCGACTTGGACGGCGCCGTCCTCAAGTGCCAGGCCGTGAAGATCAAGAACGACGACGCCTCGTCGAGCAGTGCCGCCTCCGGGCCCAAGGAATTCACCGTGCCGACCTGCATCTGGGGTGACCACAGCACCATCGGCCTGGTGATCTCCACTGACGTGGCGAGCATGATGGCCGGCAAGAGCGGGTCCCTGTCGGACACCGCTGACCTGACGGGCAAGCTCCGCAAGGACGTGCGCGTCAAGATCTGACGGCTGCACGGCAGTTCACGCCCATGGGCGCCCGGCGGATCCCGCTGGGCGCCCATGGCCGACCCCGGCCCGATGTCAGGCGCGGACGCAGGCCCTGTACACGTCTGTCCCTCGCACGCCCGCGTTCACGAGGCCGGAGTAGCAGTCGGGGTTGGGGATCTTGCCGTCACCCAGGGGCCCCTGGAACGCAGGGTGACTGCACGCCGCCTTCACCTTGGGTCCGACCGCGTACCCGTGGTTGCCGATGTAGTTCACGCAGGTGCTCTGATTGGCCTGTGCCGATGTGGCCGCCACGACGGGTGTGATGGCCGCCGCGGCAACCACGGACAGCGCCGTGAACGCGCGTCTCATCCTCATGTTCTTCCCTCCCGTTTCACTTGCCGCAAGGTGGTCCGCCTTGCGGTGATCAAGAAGATCACGCGCAGCGGGCAGCCTGCCAGTGGGAGCGACGGACGTGGCTTGATCCACCCGTAGACAGACGAAGGGGGTGCCCGGCGGACTTCGCCGGGCACCCCCTTCGACGTACAGCTGTTGCTTACGCCGTCTTCTGCTCGCCCGGTCCCCGCCCACGGGCATCCCGCGGAATCAGTGTCGGGTTCACGTTCGAGTGGACGACGTCCGCTGTGATGACGACTCGGGCCACGTCCTTGCGGGACGGGACCTCGTACATCACCGACATCAGGACCTCTTCCATGATGGCGCGGAGCCCTCGGGCGCCGGTCTGCCTCAGGATGGCCTGGTCGGCGATGGCTTCGAGGGCCTCGCGCTCGAAGTCCAGTTCCACGCCGTCGAGTTCGAAGAGGCGCTGGTACTGCTTCACCAGGGCGTTGCGGGGCTCGACGAGGATCTGGAGCAATGCCTCGCGGTCCAGGTTGTGGACCGACGTGATGACCGGGAGGCGGCCGATGAACTCGGGGATCATGCCGAACTTGACCAGGTCCTCGGGCATGACGTCCTCGAACTGGTCCTTCGACTCCAGCTCGCGCTTCGAGCGGATCGTCGCGCCGAAGCCGATCCCCTTCGCCCCGGCACGGGACTCGATGAGCTTCTCCAGGCCCGCGAAGGCGCCGCCCACGATGAACAGGACGTTCGTCGTGTCGATCTGGATGAACTCCTGGTGCGGGTGCTTGCGGCCGCCCTGGGGCGGAACCGAGGCCGTCGTGCCTTCGAGGATCTTGAGGAGGGCCTGCTGCACGCCCTCGCCGGACACGTCTCGCGTGATCGACGGGTTCTCGCTCTTACGAGCCACCTTGTCGATCTCGTCGATGTAGATGATGCCCGTCTCGGCCTTCTTGACGTCGTAGTCGGCCGCCTGGATGAGCTTCAGGAGGATGTTCTCGACGTCCTCGCCGACATACCCCGCCTCCGTCAGCGCCGTCGCGTCGGCGATGGCGAACGGGACGTTCAGCATGCGGGCCAGGGTCTGGGCGAGCAGTGTCTTGCCGGAGCCCGTGGGGCCCAGCAGCAGGATGTTGGACTTCGCCAACTCGATGGCGTCATCGCGGTTTTGGCCCGTGCTGTTCTCGCCGGCCTGGACCCGCTTGTAGTGGTTGTACACCGCGACCGAGAGAGCCTTCTTGGCCGACTCCTGGCCGACCACGTACCCCTCGAGGAACTCGTAGATCTCGCGGGGCTTCGGGAGTTCCTCCCAGCGGACCTCGCTCGTCTCCGCGAGCTCTTCCTCGATGATCTCGTTGCAGAGATCGATGCACTCGTCGCAGATGTACACACCGGGGCCTGCGATGAGCTTCTTGACCTGCTTCTGGCTCTTGCCACAGAACGAGCACTTGAGCAGATCGCCGCCGTCACCGATGCGTGCCACGGTGTGCTTCCCCTTCGCCTGGGAGACGCCTAGGTCCAGCGGCTCCTGGTGCTGCCTTATGTCCGACGGTACCTTGCCGAGCCCCCCGTTCGGGCCCCCCTTGGCACGGTTCACTTTGTCGTGAACCACGCCAAGGGGCGGCAGACGATACAGAGTCCGCGTCAGCGGAGGTCGGCGCTGTTCATCTTCCGGGTGGAGATGATCTGGTCGATCAGGCCGTACGCCAGCGCGTCCTCAGCGGTGAGGATCTTGTCGCGCTCGATGTCCTCGCGGATCTTCTCGATCGGCGTGGTCGAGTGCTTGGCCAGCATCTCCTCCAGCTGCGCACGCATCCGGAGGATCTCGTTCGCCGCGATTTCGAGGTCCGAGACCTGGCCGCGGCCGGTCTCGCTGTAGGGCTGGTGAATCAGCACACGGGCGTTCGGAAGCGCCATGCGCTTGCCCGGCGTACCGGCGGCCAGCAGGATCGCGGCGGCCGAGGCCGCCTGACCCATGCAGACCGTCTGAATGTCGGGCTTCACGAACTGCATCGTGTCGTAGATGGCCGTGAGCGCCGTGAAGGAGCCACCGGGGCTGTTGATGTAGACCGAGATGTCACGGTCGGGGTCCATCGACTCCAGGCACAGCAGCTGCGCCATGACGTCGTTGGCGGAGGCATCGTCGATCTGCACGCCGAGGAAGATCACGCGCTCCTCGAAGAGCTTCGCGTACGGGTCGTACTCACGCACGCCCTGCGAGGTGCGCTCGACGAAGCGCGGGATGACGTAGCGGGACTCCGCGCGAGGACCGGTGTACTCGGCCTGCGTGCGGGCGTAGAGGCCGCTGCCGGGGAAGTCGTTCACTGTGTCTCCTGAAGAGCCTGATAAGGGCTGTGGCGGTCGGCTGGGGGCGCTGGACGGCTCGCACCGCCCTTGGGGCGGTGGAACCGGGCCTGCGCCGCCCTGGAGGGCGCTGAGGGGCTTACGCCGCCCCGGTGCCGCCGCCGCCCGGCATGCCGGCAGCGGTGGGCATGATGTCGTCGATGAGGCCGTACTCCTTGGCCTCGATCGGGTCGAACCAGCGGTCGCGGTCCGAGTCACGAGTGATCTGCTCGACCGTCTGGCCGGTGTGGAACGAGGTCAGCTCCGCCATCCGCTTCTTGGTGTGCAGCAGCCGCTCGGCGTGGATCTTGATGTCCGACGCGGAGCCGGCGAGGCCGGCGGAGGGCTGGTGGATCAGGATCTCGGCGTTCGGCAGGGCGAAGCGCTTGCCGGGGGTACCGGCGCTGAGCAGGAACTGGCCCATGGAGGCCGCCATGCCCATGGCGATGGTCACCACGTCGTTCTTGATGTACTGCATGGTGTCGTAGATCGCCATGCCGGCCGTGATCGATCCGCCGGGGCTGTTGATGTAGAGGTAGATGTCCTTGTCCGGGTCGGAGGCAAGGAGCAGCAGCTGCGCGGTGATCTTGTTGGCAATGTCGTCGTCGACCGGCTGGCCGAGGAAGATGATCCGCTCGTTGAGCAGCCGGTTGTAGACCTGGTCGCCGAGGCCACCACCGATGGAAGGCTCGCCGGCGGCGGAGGGCATCAGATTCGTCACGTATCCACCTGCTCGTCTTACGACGGCGCCGGGCCGTCTCACGTCTTCTGCTGGGGCGTGGGACCCCGGTCCAACACCGCTCGGGGCGGCTTCGGGGACTCCCCTGCCCTCGTATTCATGGACCCTAACGCGCGGGTCCCTCCGGTGAATCCCGCAGAAGGAACTGTTCGCTGTGAGCGCAGGTCGCGCCCCGTCGGGGGCTGCCCGCCACTCCCGAGGCCGCGGACGCGTCCGGCACGGGCCCCGCACGGGCGAGTGCGGCTCGTGGCGGGCCGGTCGCGCGGCTCCCGGCGCCCCTGAAAAGCCCGCGGGCCCCCGGCGACATACAAGTCCCCGGGGGCCCGTCAGACGTACGAGCGGGGCGATCAGGCCTCGGTGCTCTCCTCGGCGGAGCCGTCTGCGGCCTCACCCTCGGTGACCTCGGCGGCGACCTCCGTGGCCGTCTCCGTCTCGTCCTCGTCCTCCAGGTCGACGATCTCGCCGTTCGTGTCCTTGACCGTGGCGGCCTCGACGACGACCGCGAGGGCCTTGCCGCGGGCGACCTCGCCGACGAGCATCGGGACCTGGCCGCCCTCGACGACGGCCTGGGCGAACTGGTCGGGGGACATGCCGGAGGAGGCCGCGCGCCGCATGAGGTGCTCGGTGAGCTCCTCCTGGTTGACGTTCAGCTTCTCCTTGTTGACGAGCTCGTCAAGGACGAACTGGGTCTTGATGCCCTTGATCGCCGCTTCCTTGGTCTCGGCGTCGAACTCTTCCTCGGTCTTGCCCTGGATCTCCAGGTACTTCGCGAGGTCGAGGCCCATCTGGCCGAGCTGGTGGTGCTCGAGGTTGTGCTTACGGGTGTTGATCTCGTCCTCGAGCAGCTTCTCGGGGACGGGCACCTCGACCAGCTCGAGCAGCTTCTCCAGGACGCGCTCCTGGGCCTGCGTGGCCTGGTCGTACTGCTTCATGTTCTCGAGGCGCTTGCGGCTGTCGGCCTTCAGCTCCTCCAGGGTGTCGAACTCGGAGGCGAGCTGCGCGAAGTCGTCGTCCAGCTCGGGAAGTTCGCGCGCGGCGACCTGGGTGACCTTGACGGTGACCTCGGCCTCCTTGCCGGCCGCGGAGCCGCCCTTGAGCTCGGAGGCGAAGGTGGCCTCGCCACCGGCCTCCAGGCCCGTCACGGCCTCGTCGATGCCGTCGAGCAGCTCGCCGGAGCCGATGGTGTAGGAGACATCGCTGGCGATGCCGTCCTCGAGGACCTCGCCGTCGACCTTGGCCTCCAGGTCGATGGTGACGACGTCGCCGTCCTGGGCGGCGCGCTCGACCGGGGAGGTCGACGCGAAGCGCTCGCGCAGGTCGGAGACGGCCTTCTCGACGTCCTCGTCGCTGACCTCGATGGCGTCGACCTCGACCTCGATGCCGGAGTAGTCCGGGATCTCGATGGTCGGGCGGACGTCGACCTCGGCGGTGAAGTTCAGCGTCTCGCCGTCCTTCAGCTCGGTGATGTCGACCTCGGGCTGGCCGAGGACGTTCAGCTCAGCCTCGTTGACCGCTTCGGTGTAGAACTTCGGGAGCGCGTCATTGACGGCCTCTTCGAGTACGGCGCCGCGACCGAACCGCTGGTCGATGACGCGCGCCGGGATCTTGCCCTTCCGGAAGCCCTTCACCGTGACCTGCTGGTTGATCTTCTTGTACGCCGCGTCGAGGCTGTCCTTGAGCTCCTCGAAGGGCACCTCGACAGTGAGCCGAACCCGGGTCGGGTTCAGGGTCTCCACGGCGCTCTTCACGGTTCGGTCTCCTTGTGGCTGACTTCTTGGGGGTTCTGCTGCGTGCTTCTGCCGAGTCGGGCAGAGCCTTAGGCGGATTCGCGGCCCTTGAGAGACGTAACAGTGCAGACATACGGGCGCGCAGCTTGCATAGTAACCGCAGGCGGTACACGCCCCAAAAGGTGATCTTGCGACGCGCGGAGCCCTGGCGGGTTCCGGCCGGTGGTCGGGGTGGCGGGATTTGAACCCACGGCCTTCCGCTCCCAAAGCGGACGCGCTACCAAGCTGCGCCACACCCCGTCGGTGCGACACGTAGGGTACATGCCCGCAGGCAGCGGGGCTGCCGCATTTTCCGAGTGCTCGTACGGCACGGGAACGGGGTGTGCATCGAAGGGGTACGACCCGCTACGATGCCTCCTGTGCCGCGGTCACTGACCTGCGGCGCGACCTGCTCGCGGGCGTAGCTCAATGGTAGAGCCCTAGTCTTCCAAACTAGCTACGCGGGTTCGATTCCCGTCGCCCGCTCTGTGGCCTCCGGCCCGGTTCCTCGGAATCGGGCCGGAGGCTTTTTTCGTACACCGTGGGCCCTGCGGGGGTGCGAGCTCTTGAGCAGCGGAGGGACCGCAAGCTTTCGAGGGGCGGCGTGACCTCAAGCTCTTGAGGAGCGCCGGGAGCGCCGTCGCGCCCGGTCCGGGTGAGCGCGCCGGCGGTGGCGAGGCCGGCGGCGCGCGGGATGCCGGAACCGAGGGCGCGCGGGGCGTGGTCGGCGAGCATCACGTTGACCGGTTCATGCCGCGGCGGATCCCCGCTCCGTATCCCCCGACACCCGTCGGAAGTGCGACGAGATTCCCCGACACCCGTCGGAAGCGTGACGAGATTCCCCGACACCCGTCGAAGACGCGACGAGCGGATGCGTCCCGAGCATGCCCGTCCGCTTGAGAAGCCGATCGACCCGTCCCGTTCAGAAGCTGATCGAGTTGATCGTCTCCGCTATCGAGTTCAAGAACCGGTTGATGGACGGAGCCATGCCGGTCGACGCGAGGAAGAAGCCGAAGAGCACCGCGACAATGGCAGGTCCCGCCTTGATCGATCCCCCTCGGATCAACACCACAAGGATGATCGCCAACAGCAGCACCACTGACAGCGAAATGGCCACAACTGATCACACCCTACGGTCGGTCCGCTCTCCCGGCCCGGGGGTGCAACCCCTCACACCCCCGCCAGAACCATCGTGCCACCAACCAGGCTTTCGTATGCGGCGGGTGACGCATCGTCGGCCACGGACGCGCCGGCCCCGCACACCCGCACCGCCTCGGCGCGACCAACGGCGGGACTCCGTACGGCAATTCGAGAGTGCACCCGCACGGTCCCGCAACGGAAATTCAGAGGGACCGTTGCCATGTCCACACATCCTGTTCGCAGGCAATTCGAATTGTTGCCACAGGCACATCGAAGGCTCTGCAGACGGGTAACTAAAGGCTAATGAACCGGACATTTCACCAGAGTCGCCCGCGAGTGTTATGCACCATTTAGTCAGGATGAATGAGGACAGAACAGCCTCATACGGTAAGCAAATCGGTATACGGAACCACTTGCGAACCGACAGACAGACATCTTCAAATCTTGGGTACTCGCAGCTGATAAGCAGGAATGACGCCGAGAGTTTTACGAAGACGCATAGACAACGCTAGGGTGCCTCAGATGTTCCACGCCGCCACGTCCCCCGCATGCGCAGCGAGGTCCAGGATCGTCTCCCCGAGTTCTTGGTGGGAGGGCCTGTGACCAACTCGCTCCGACCCCATGGCCAGCAAAGAGCGCCACTCCCCCCGGCACGGCAGTCGGCGGACGGAGTGCCCAGCCCGCGCTCACCCCAAACCCCCAGAGCGGCCACCGATGCCGCAGCGCCGGGCGCCAAGCCCGCGAAGCAACGCGACGCCTTCTTCGACAACGCCAAGTACCTGGCGATCGTGCTCGTGGCCATGGGTCACGCGTGGGAACCGCTGAAGGGCGAGAGTCGCTTCGTCGAAGCGCTGTACACGGTCGTGTACACCTTCCACATGCCGGCCTTCATCATCATCTCCGGCTACTTCTCCCGCAGTTTCGACATGCGCCCCGACCGGCTCAAGCGGCTGGTGACCGGCGTCGCCGTGCCGTACATCCTCTTCGAGACGGCGTACTCCCTCTTCGATCGCTGGGCCGGTGGCGATTCGAGCCAGGCGATCACCCTCCTCGACCCCTGGTACCTCACCTGGTTCCTGGTCGCGCTCTTCGTCTGGCGGCTGACGACCCCGCTGTGGAAGCTGGTGCGCTGGCCTCTTCCGCTGGCGCTCGTCATCGCGATGCTCGCGGCCGTCTCGCCGGACATCGGCGACGATCTGGACCTCCAGCGCGTGCTGCAGTTCCTGCCGTTCTTCGTCATGGGCCTGTTCATGAAGCCCGAGCACTTCCAGCTGGTGCGGCGCCGTGAGGTGCGGATCCTGTCGGTGCCGATCTTCGCGACGGCGCTGGTCGTGGGCTACTGGGCGGTGCCACGCATGAACACCGCCTGGTTCTACCACCGTGACAGCGCGCAGCAGCTGGGCGCGCCCTGGTGGGCGGGTGTCGTCATGACGCTCGCGCTCTACGGCTGCTCACTGCTGCTCACCGCGTGCTTCTTCGCCTGGGTGCCGCGACGCTCCTTCTGGTTCACGGCGCTCGGCGCGGGCACGCTGTACGGCTATCTGCTGCACGGTTTCGTGGTCAAGGCCTCCGAGTACTACGGCTGGTACGACCACGCGTGGCTGTACAAGCCGGTCGGCGAGATCGCCGTGACGGTTGTCGCGGCCGCGCTCGTCACCGCGCTGTGCACGCCACCCATCCAGCGGATCTTCCGCTTCGCGATGGAGCCCAAGATGGCGTGGGCCTTCAAGCGGGACGCGACGGAGCTGGCCCGGGAACGGTCGA
>NZ_BMMM01000002.1:475797-555101 GCF_014645835.1 Streptomyces albiflavescens | reverse complement strand
GCCGCCCGCGCAAGCGGCTCGGGCGGCTCAGGACGGCGGCAGTCCCAGCAGCGCCCGCATCGTCGCGTACTTCTTCGTCAGCCGGGCCCGGGTGTGCTCGTCCAGGACCGCGAGCCGGGCCGGATCGGCGTTGTGCGCCAGGTCCGACGCCTTCACCAGGAGGGCGCCCGGGGTCGTACGGATGCGTCGCGCGTACGACTCCGGCGGCTCGTCCTCCCGTTTGGTCAACGCCAGCACGATGTTTTTCGTACGCCGGGTCAGCGCGGCCTCGTGCAGCCAGTCCGCGGAGAGCGCGTCGTCCTCGACCGCGTCGTGCAGCCAGGCCGCGGCTATCTGTTCGTCGTCGCCGCCCCGCTCGCGGACGCCGTCCGCCACGGCCTGCAGGTGCTCGGCGTACGGCCGCCCGGCCTTGTCGGTCTGGGCGGCGTGCGCCTCGCGGGCGAGGGCTTCGACTTCGGCCAAGGTCAGAAGAGTCTGCGTCACTCCTCCAGTGTCTCCCCGCGCAGCGCCGCGCGGGCCGGGACGGTCGCCGCCGTCACGCCGAGCACGACGATCGCCGCGGCGAACGAGCCGTACAGCAGCGGCGGTATGTACGGCCCCTGCCCGGTCAGCCCCTTCATCATCGGCACGAGCGTGGCGAGCGCGATGGCCGTGCCGATCGCGATGCCGGCGAGGACGACCAGCAGGGCCTCCCAGTGGATCATGCGCAGCACCTGGCGGCGGGTGGAGCCGATCAGCCGGAGCGTGCCGAGTTCACGGCGGCGGTCGAGGACCGTCATCACCAGGGTGTTGACGGCGGCGACGGCCGCGAATCCGCCGAGCACCGCCGCCATCACGGTGTTCGCCCAGGCGTTGAGCTCCCGGTCCAGGGACTGGGCGGTGGTGTAGTCGCCTCGGTCCAGGACCGTGCCCAGCTTCGCGAGCGTGCCCGCCGTGCCGCCCTTCGTCCAGATCTCGGTGTCGAAGGCGTTGGTGACGTGGGTCGCCAAGTCGGCCCGGCTCAAGGTGACTTGGGACAGGCCCAGACCGCGGCCGTACGTCGCCACGACCATCGGGGACACCTTGGTGCCGTCGGGCAGCCGCAGCTTGACACGCTCACCGACCCTGACATGGGCGCTGTCGGCGAGAGAGGCGTCGATCGCCACCTCACCGGGCTTCACGGACAGGGCGCCGTGCTGCACGTCCAGGTCCTGGACGCGCGCCAGGTCTTCGGGCGTGCCCGTCACGCCCTGCGTGGAGGCCGACTCCAGCGAGCCGCTCACCGGGATCAGTACGGCCGTCTTCAACAGGCCCACGGCGGAGGTCACCCCGGGCGTGTGGGCGGCCCGGTCCGCGGCGTCGGGGGCGAGGCCCGTGTCGGAGGTGACGATGTGGTCGGCCACGATGCCGTCCCGCTGCTGCTCCTGGGTGACCCGCTCCTCGCTGGTGTGCATGAAGACGAGCACGGAGGAGAAGGCCATCGCGAGGACGATCGGGGTGATCGCGGAGGCCAGCCGACGGGCGTTCGTACGGGAGTTGGCGGCCGCGAGCGAGGCGGACGCGCCGGCCCCGCGCAACGGCAGTCCGAACAGCGCGGCGCAGGCACGCGCGACCAGCGGGCCCAGCAGCGCCACGGCCAGCATGAAGAGCATGACGACGCCGAGGGAGGCGTTGGCCGCGTCCTCGCCGGTCAGGGAGGCGGCGAGGCCCGCGCAGACGAAGCCGCCGGCCGCCGCCGCGACACCCAGCGGCGTACGGATCCAGCCGGGCCGCAGCCGTTCCACGGACGCCTCGCCGATCGCCAGGCCCGGCTTGATGCGTGAGGTGCGGCGGGCCGCCATATAACCGGCGAACAGCGCGGTGAGCAGGACGGCGCCGACCGCGGAGAGCAGGGGGATGTACGAGACGGACAGGTCCACGGCCCGCGGGACCGCGCCCTTGTCCTGGAGCTGCCCGAACCACCAGCGGGCCAGAGCGATCCCGGGCAGGCAGCCGGCGAGTCCCGCGAGGGGTGCGACGAGCAGGGCCTCGGTGGCGATCGTGCGACGGATCTGCCGCGGGGTCGTCCCGATCGCCCGCAGCAGCGCGAACTCCCGCGCGCGCTGGCCGACCGAGAGCGCGACGGTGCCGGCCGCGGTGAAGACGGCCACCAGCGTGGCGACGCCCCCGAACGAGCCACCGAGCCCGATGAGTATCTCCTTGGCGTAGCCGAGCGAGGCGTCCTCGACGGCGCCGCGGTCGTCTCCGGTGCGCACCTCGGCGTGCTCGCCGACGGCGTGCGCGACCTGAGTCCTGAGGGTCCCAGGGCTCACACCGTTCTTCGGGAGCACCGCGATGGCGTCGATCCGGCCGGGGTGCGGGGAGAGGCGTACGGCTTCGGAGTCGGCGAACCAGGCGGTGGGGGTGGCTTGTCGGGCCGTTCCGGACACCTGGAAGGTGCGGGGGCCTTCGGCGGTGGTGAGGGTGAGGCGCTCCCCCACGGAGGCGCCCTGGGAAACGACGACTTCTCCGGCACCTGGGGCGTGCCCGGAGGTGAGCCTCTCGCCGGTGAAGGCCGTGGAGCCCCAGCCGTGCGCGGTGAGAGCGCCGTGCGCTCCGGTCCGCACCGGGAAGGTCACATCGGCGACCGCCGTGCGCGCTCCCGGCGCCGAAGCGGCCTTCGCCACCAGGGAGTTGTCGAGCCGGGCCCGGTCCGGCACCTGTACGGCCTCGTCCTCGCGGTCCTCGCCGTGGCCGCTGACGAGGTGGGCGCGCTGGTCGGCGGCGACCAGCACGGGCGCGCCGACGTAGCGCTGGGGCGGTACGGAGGCCCGTAGGCCCGTCTCCAGGAGGATGCCGCAGGCCGACACGATCAGTGCGGCCATCGCGAGTGCGACGAACGTGCCCACGAAACCCGCGGGCTTGAAGCGGACGGCGGCGCGGGCCAGACCGTTGGGCATCGGCATCAGGCTGCCGCTCCGGCGTACGCGGGGGCGGTCAGCGCCGTCATCCGGGCCGCGATCTGCTGGGCCGAGGCGCGCTCCAGGCGGTCGGCGATCGAGCCGTCGGCGAGGAACAGGACCCGGTCGGCCCAGGCGGCGGCCGCGGGGTCGTGGGTGACCATGACGACGGTGGAGCCGAGGCCGTCGACGGCCTGGCGGAGCAGACCGAGGATTTCCGCGGCGGTGGTCGTGTCGAGGGCGCCGGTCGGCTCGTCCGCGAAGACCACGTCGGGGCGGGTGACCAGTGCGCGGGCGATCGCGACACGTTGCTGCTGGCCGCCGGAGAGCTGGCCGGGGCGGCGGCGGGCCTTGTCGGCCAGGCCGACCTGGGCGAGTACCTCGGCGGCGCGGCGGCGGTCCGGGCGGTGGCCGGCCAGCCGCATCGGGAGGACGACGTTCTGCTCGACCGTCAGGGACGGGAGCAGGTTGAACGCCTGGAAGACGAAGCCGAGGCGGGTGCGGCGCAGGGCCGTCAGTTTGTTCTCGCTCAGGCCGGTGATCTCCGTGCCGCCGAGATGTACGGTGCCGGCGGTCGGGCGGTCGAGTCCTGCCGCGCACTGCAGGAACGTGGACTTCCCTGAGCCGGAGGGGCCCATGATCGCGGTGAAGGTGCCGCGGGGGAGGGCGAGGTCGATCCCGCGCAGGGCGTGTACGGCGGAGCCGCCCCGGCCGTACTGGCGTCGTACGCCGTGCAGTTCGACCGCCCAGTCGTGGGGCGGGCCCGCGGGCGCGTCCTCGTGGCGCTTCTTTCGCAGGCCCATGGGGGTCCCGTCCTTTCGTCCGTCACATCCGATTTCGGTGATGTCTCGAACGTACGGATTCGCAAGGGGCCCGGACCATGAGGGCTGCCGCCGACTCGGGGTGGGGAGAACCCCACCGTTGGTTGTCGGTCGTCGGTTGTCGGTTGTCGGCTCCCACCGGTCACCGTGTGGGGGCCGAACCCTCTCGGCAGATCAGGAGGAGGGCTCGGTCGTCGTTGACATCCCTGGCCACGGCTTCGATGAGGTGCCAGGCGGCTCCGTGGAAGCCGCCGGCCACATAGCGATCGGCTTCGCCGGTGAGGCGGTCGATGCCCTCGACGATGTCGCGGTCGGAGGTCTCCACCAGTCCGTCCGTGAACAGCATCAACACGTCTCCCGGACGCAGCGACCCCTTTACCGGGTCGAACTGGGCACCGTCGTACACACCCAGCAAGGGGCCCTCCGCGGCCTTCTCCTCCCAGCGTCCGCTGCCCGCGCTGAGCTGCAGACCGGGCGGGTGTCCGGCGGAGAAGAGCTCGTAGTCCCCGGAGTCCATGTCGAGGACCAGGTGGATCGAGGTCGCGAAGCCCTCGTCCCAGTCCTGGCGCAGGAGGTAGCCGTTCGCGGCGGGGAGGAAGGCGTGCGGGGGGAGGGAGCCCAGGAGGCCTCCGAAGGCTCCGGAGAGGAGGAGCGCGCGCGAGCCCGCGTCCATGCCCTTGCCCGAGACGTCCGTGAGGACGACCTCCAGGGTGCGGCCTCCGTTCGTACGGGCCGCCACCACGAAGTCCCCCGAGAACGACTGCCCGCCGGCCGGCCGCAGCGCCATCTCGCGGTGCCAGCCCAGCGGCAGCTGCGGCAGCTTGCTCTGCACCCGGATGCGTTCGCGGAGGTCGAAGAGCATGGTGCCGCCCCGTCGCCAGGGCACGCCCACCCGGCTACGGAACTGCGCGATGAGGAGTCCGAAGAAGCCGCAGGCCGCGACCACCAGCACCACGCCCGGTGTCACCCGGGACGGGCCCTCGGTGTACGGGCCCAACTCCACGGACTCCACTATCAGCGCGGTGGCGGCGGCCGCGTACAGACCGAGCAGGCTGGCCGGGCGGAGCAGGAGACCTCCGGCCACGATCGGGAGGACCAGGGCGGCGGGCGAGCACCACACCGAGTTCACCAGCGTCGTGGCCGCGATCAGGGGGATCGTGAGCAGCAGACCGGCCAGCGCGATCCAGTCCGAACCATCCCCGCGGAAGTAGTCGACGGCGGATCTGCGCAGCCCTGTGCGGGCCCGGTGCCACTGCTTCTTCAACCGGGCCGTGAACGTCTCGGCTTCCGCGCGCCTCTCTCGTCCTGCTGCCATTAGTTCGGGACCCTATCCATCGGACCAGGTGCTTGGCACGGGAGGTCCCACTTGTCCCCCGTCCGAGCGCTCAACTTCACAGAGAAATTCACACCGGGCACCGCGACGGCGGAGGAGAAATTCCCTCGCTCGTACCGCATTGCCCTGGTAGGCATGGGCTATGACGACAGACGTACGGGTGCTGCAGCGGAGCGACTGGGATGACTGGTACGACAACCTGATTCGCGCGTTCGGTGGCGTCCCGGAGTCGTCCGAGGAGCGCGAGCTGTACAACGCGCTCACAGAGTACGACCGTTCCCTGGGCGTGTGGGACGGCGATCAGTGCGTGGCCACGGCGGGCGCCTTCTCCTTCCGCGTCACCGTCCCCGGCGGCGCCTGTGTCCCGGCCGCGGGAATCACCATGGTGAGCGTCGCGGCCACGCACCGCAGGCGCGGGGTGCTGACCGCGATGATGCGGCGCCAGCTGGACGACATCCACGCCTGGGGCGAGCCGATCGCCGTCCTGACCGCCTCGGAGCCGGCGATCTACGGCCGGTTCGGCTACGGCATCGGCACGCTGCAGCTCAACGCCGAGATCGACACCACTCGCGTACGACTGTCGGTGCCGCCCGGCACCGACGACGTACATCTGCGCTACGCCGTGCCGGCCGAGGTGCTCGACGCGTGCGAGGCGGTGTACGCACGCCTGGTGCCGGGCCGGCCGGGGTTGCTGGCGCGGCAGCCCGGCTGGGAGCGCCTCCAGGTCCTCGACCCGGAGAGCGAGCGGAGCGGCGCGTCGCCGCTGCAGTGCGTGGTCGCCGAGCGGGACGGCGAGGTCATCGGCTAC
Source organism: Streptomyces albiflavescens (assembly GCF_014645835.1). Lineage (GTDB taxonomy): Bacteria > Actinomycetota > Actinomycetes > Streptomycetales > Streptomycetaceae > Streptomyces > Streptomyces albiflavescens. Next base: position 549,221 of record NZ_BMMM01000002.1, on the reverse strand, counting down.
GCGCGCTTCCGGGTCAAGCCGGAGTGGGGCCCGGCCGGACACAACGGCGCGGTGATCCTCAGCGACCTGGAGGGGCTCGACCCGGCGGCGCGGGCCGCGCTGTGGCGGTTCCTCTTCGACATCGACCTGACGTCCACGCTGCGCACCCGGGCCCGGCCCGTCGACGAGGACGTGCAGCACCTGGTGTCCGACATCCGACGCTGCAATCTGCGGATGAAGGACTCGCTGCATGTACGGCTCGTCGACGTCGGCGCCGCGCTGGAGGCGCGCACGTATCAGGCGCCGGTGGACGTGGTGTTCGAGGTCGAGGACGCGTTCTGCCCCTGGAACGAGGGGCGTTGGCGGCTCACCGGGGACGCGAAGGGCGCCTCGTGCGTGCGTACCGGGGACTCGGCCGATCTCGCCCTGTCCGTACGGGAATTGGGGGCCGCGTATCTCGGTGGGGTGTCGCTCGCCTCGCTCGCGGCGGCCGGGCGGGTGCGGGAGCTGCGGAAGGGAGCGCTGGCGGAGGCGTCCGTGGCCTTCTCGTCCGCGGTCGCGCCCTGGCTGCCGCACGGGTTCTGACGGCAGCGCCCGGCTACGGCTTCTGGCAGGTCGGGCACCAGAACAGATTGCGGGCGGCGAGATCGGCGGTGCGGATCTCGCCGCCACAGATGTGGCAGGGCAGGTTGGCCCTGCGGTACACGTAGACCTCGCCGCCGTGGTCGTCCACGCGCGGCGGGCGGCCCATCGCCTCGGGGGCGTGTTCCGGGCGGACCGTGTCGATGCGGTTGTTGCGGACGCCCTCGCGCATGAGCTCCACGAGGTCCGTCCAGATGGCGTCCCACTCCGTGGAGGTGAGGTCCTTGCCCGCGCGATACGGGTCGATGCCGTGCCGGAAGAGGACCTCCGCGCGGTAGACGTTGCCCACGCCCGAGATGATCTTCTGGTCCATGAGGAGGGCGGCGATCGTCGTACGGCTGCGGGAGACGCGGCGGTAGGCCGCCGCGGGGTCGGCGTCGGGGCGCAGGGGGTCCGGGCCGAGGCGGTCGTGTATCGCCTGCTTCTCGGTGTCCATGATCAGGGCGCAGGTGGTGGGGCCGCGGAGGTCCACGAACGCGGTGTTGTTCGCCAGGCGGAGGCGGACGGTGTCCGTGGGGGGTGGGGCGGGGGCGTCGCCGAAGTCGACCTTGCCGAAGAGGCCCAGGTGGATGTGGATCCAGTCCGCTGCGCGGAAGCCGAGGAAGAGGTGTTTGCCGTGGGCTTCCGCGGTGGTGAGCTCCGCGCCGTCCAGGAGGGCAGCCGCGTCGGTGAACTTGCCCTGCGGGCTGGTGACGTGTGCCGGGCGGCCACCGAAGCTCGCGAGGTAGTCCTCGGCGAGCCGGTGAATCGTGTGCCCCTCGGGCACGGGGTCCTCCTGCTGTTCTCTGTCGTCGGACGGCCCAGGCGTTTTTCGCCCCCTCCGCCCCTACCCATTCCCGTCCCCTGGGGGCTGCGCCCCCAGACCCCCGCCAAGAGACTGCGCAGTTCCCCGCGCCCCTGAAAAAGGGGCGCGGGGAACTGCGCAATCTGGGCTACGGCTGCTGCGGGTGGTGTGCCGGGATCGGGGGGAGTTCGCGGGTGGTCTCGTAGGTGGAGAGCATGTCGATGCGGCGGATGTGGCGCTCGTCACCGGAGAAGGGGGTGTTGAGGAAGGTCTCGACGAACTTCGTCGCCTCTTCCTCCGAGTGCATGCGGGCGCCCACGGCGACGACATTGGCGTTGTTGTGCTGGCGGCCCAGCGACGCCGTCTCCTCGCTCCAGGCGAGCGCGGCACGCACCCCGGCCACCTTGTTCGCGGCGATCTGCTCACCGTTGCCCGAGCCGCCGATCACGATGCCGAGGGACTCGGGATCGGCCGCCGTGCGCTCCGCGGCGCGGAGGCAGAACGGCGGGTAGTCGTCCTGGGCGTCATAGATGTGGGGCCCGCAGTCGACGGGCTCGTGACCAGCGGCCTTGAGCCACTCGACGAGGTGGTTCTTGAGTTCGAAACCGGCATGATCGGAGCCGAGGTACACGCGCATGGTCCGAGTGTGACACGGCTGTTTCGTCGCCGCGCTGCGGGGGTTCGACCGCGAAAACTGTGAGCAATGCTACAGAACCTCAGGAAAACCTCAAGTAACGATCTGGATTCAAAGGTTCACGAATCTCTTTGCCTCAGATTCACTGGTCCGACCCGTACACCGCTCATGCACGGGAATCTGCTCACCGGCGCAAAGGAATCCCCCTCATGACCTCGCAGCCGACCCCCACGAAGGCCGCAAGCGGCCCCGGAGGCACCGGAGAACCCGGTGGCGGCCTCCAGGCCGGACTCAAGAACCGTCATCTGTCCATGATCGCCATCGGTGGTGTCATCGGAGCCGGGCTGTTCGTCGGCTCCAGCTCCGGTATCGCCACCGCCGGACCCGGCATCCTCCTCTCGTACGCCCTCGTCGGCACGCTCGTGGTGCTGGTGATGCGGATGCTCGGAGAGATGTCCGCCGCGAACCCGACCTCCGGTTCCTTCTCCGCGCACGCCGACCGCGCACTCGGCCGCTGGGCCGGCTTCTCGATCGGCTGGCTCTACTGGTTCTTCTGGGTCGTCGTGCTGGCCGTGGAGGCCACCGCCGGAGCCAAGATCCTCGAAGGATGGATCCCGGCCGTGCCCCAGTGGGGGTGGGCGCTCATCGTGATGGTCGTCCTCACCGCCACCAACCTGGTGTCCGTGGGGTCGTACGGCGAGTTCGAGTTCTGGTTCGCCGGGATCAAGGTCGTGGCGATCGGCGCGTTCATCCTCGTCGGCGCGCTCGCCGTCTTCGGTGTGCTGCCGGGCGTCCACAGCGACAAGGCCGGGCTCGGCAATCTGACCGACCACGGCGGCTTCCTGCCGCACGGCCCCGGCGCGATCCTGACCGGCGTGCTGCTGGTCGTCTTCTCCTTCATGGGCAGCGAGATCGCGACCCTCGCGGCCGGTGAGTCCGAGGACCCGCAGCGTGCCGTCACCAAGTCCACCAACAGCATCATCTGGCGGATCGGCGTCTTCTACCTCGGCTCGATCTTCGTCGTGATCGCCCTGCTGCCGTGGAACGACCCCTCCATCAAGGACAAGGGCTCGTACGTCGCCGCCCTCGACTCCCTCGGCATCGCGAACGCCGGTCAGATCATGAACTTCATCGTGCTGACGTCGGTGCTGTCCTGCCTCAACTCCGGGCTCTACACGGCCTCCCGCATGGCCTTCTCGCTCGGCCAGCGGGGCGACGCGCCGAAGGCTTTCGCGAAGACCACCTCGCGCGGTGTGCCGATGGCCGCGATCGTCGTCTCGGTCGTCTTCGGCTTCGTCGCCGTCTTCTTCAACTACAAGTTCCCGGACTCGGTCTTCCTCTTCCTGGTCAACTCCTCCGGTGCGGTCGCCCTGTTCGTGTGGCTGGTCATCTGCTTCTCGCAGCTGCGGATGCGGAAGATCATCCAGCGCGAGGCGCCGGAGAAGCTGGTCGTGAAGATGTGGCTGTACCCCTACCTGACCTGGGCGACGGCCGCGCTGATCGTCTTCGTGCTCGGCTACATGCTGACCGACACGGAACACGACGGCCGGGAGACCGTGCTGCTGTCGCTGATGGTCGCGGCGGTCGTGCTCGTCATCGCCGTCATCCGTCAGAAGGTCGGGGCAAGCACGTCCTCCGTGCGGCCCGTCGCGGCCGCCGAGCCTCGGGACGAGGATCCGGTGAAGGTCGGCTGAGCCGATGGTGACGTCGGGTCCGACGTCGTTGATGTGATCTGTGGGAGGGGCTCCACGGCGATTGTCCTCGCCGAGGAGCCCCTCCTTCCCTTTGCGCCAGGCATTCCCGGTTCACAGCACCCCGTGTGCGCCACGCGGTCCCGGTTCACAGCACCGTGAAGCTGTTCTTGACCTGCTGATAGATCTGGAGTGCCTGGTTCTCGATGTCCGGCTGGTACCAGGTGTTGATCTGATACGACTTGCCGTCGGCGTCGAAGCCGAGCAGCAGGGCGTGCCAGTGCACGCCTTTGAGCGTGAAGGTGTACTCCCAGACGACCGCGGGCCTGCCCCGGAAGGTCGTCCTGTCGAGGCGGATCTTCCGGTAGTCCCGCCCCTGGCGGGCATTCTGTTCCGAGGTCTGCCACGTCTGCATCAGGTCGCCCTTGGCCAGCGAGGACTTGGCCGCGAGTTCCTGCTTGCCGTCGGGCGAGGTGTAGTGCACCTCCGAGCCCGTCTGCGGGTCACGGCGCCACCCCTTGGGCGTCACCCACGCGTACCCGCCGGCCTCCCGATGGGCTCCCGGGGGCAGGCTGGGCGGCCGCGAGGTGCCCTCGACCGTGGACGAGGGAGACGGGGAGCCTGCGGTTCCCGACGAAGCGGTCGGCACGGACGATCCCGAGGAAGCCCCGGTCCCGCCGTCGGGCGATCCGCCCGTCGCGGCGATGACGACCCAGGCGACGACGCCTGCGGCGACCACCCCACTGGCCGCGGCCAGACCCATACGACGCCTGCTCCGTCGCGGACCGCCGGACGGCACGGCGGGGCCCGGGAGTTCGCCGGGTGGCATCGCGACGGGGCCGGGCGCCGTCGGCAGCCGTGCCGCTGTCACCGCCGTCGCGGTCCGGGGCGACGCGTCGGGAGCGCCGGCGGAGGGGATCTCCGAGCCGACCTCCGCACGCAATGCGGAGGGGACCTCGGTGGAGGCATTGGGGGCGGCGACGGGCGGCTGCTCCGGATGCTTCTTCGGGTGCCGCTTCGGGGGCTGCTTCGTGTGCTTCTCGAAGTCGGGTGGGCTCTTTCGTGTCGGGGTGGGGAGCGGCGGTATCGCGTCGTGTACGGGCTCGGGTTCGTGGGCGGGCTCGGGTTCGTGGGCGGGTTCGACAGCGCGCTCGGGAGCGCGCTCTTCCTCCGGAGGTGGGGTGGCCTCGGGGAGGTCCGACGGGGGCTGCCGGGCGGCACGCAGCAGCTGGACGTCGAGCAGCGCGGGCGTGGGCCGCTCTTCGCGAGGCGGCTGAAGGAGCGGTGGGGTGGCTTCCGGCACGTCCGGCCCCGGCTCGGACCGGGACACGGGCTCGGACCCGGACCCGGACCCTGAGCGAGAGACAGGCTCGGACCCGGGCTCGGCCTCGGGTTCTGGCTCTGGCTCAGCCCCGGCCCCAGCCCCAGCCCCAGCCCCAGCCCCAGTCTCGGTCTCGGTCGCGTACTCGAATTCGTATGCGGAGTCGAAGTCGTACTCGGGCCCCGTGTCCGGCAGTTCGGCGGCAACCGTGCCCGCCCCCGCCGCCGATCCCCGGTACACGATCTCCGCGAGCTCCGCCTCAAGTTCCGCCAGGCCGGGCCGGGTCGACGGCTCCTTCTCCAGGAGCGAGGCCAGGATGTCCCGCAAGTCACCTGCGGAGGCGGGGAGTTCGGGCTCCTCGTACAGGACGGCGTGGAGCGTCGCCAGCGTGGTGGAGCGGGAGAAGGGGGAGCGGCCGCCGAGGGCCGCGCAGAGGGTCGCGCCCAGGGACCACACGTCGGACGGCGGGCCCTGTGGGCGGCCGGAGATGCGCTCGGGCGCCATGTAGTCGGGGGAGCCGACCAGCATCCCCACCATGGTGAGCGCCTCCGCGTCCTGCAACGCGGCGATGCCGAAGTCGGTGAGGACGACTCGGTGGCCGCGCCGCTCGACCAGGACGTTGCCCGGTTTGATGTCGCGGTGCAGCACTCCCCCGGCGTGCACCTGGCGCAACGCCGAGACCAGTCCGAGCCCGATCCGAGCCGCCTCGAGCGGGCCGAGCGGTCCGTCCTCCACCACGATCCGTTCCAGGGAACGCCCGGCGACGAGTTCCATGACGATCCACAGCCGCTCCCCCTCGTCCACGACGTCGTAGATGCGGACGACGTTGGGATGGTCGATACGGGCCGTGGCCCTGGCTTCGCGCAGTGTGCGTTCGCGGCGCGTCCGCGTGTCCTCGGGATCGAGGCCGTCGATGCGCATTTCCTTGACCGCGACCTGCCGGTCGAGCATTTCGTCGGCGGCTCGCCACACCCGCCCCATTCCCCCCTGCCCAATACTCTCGACCAGTCGATAACGCCCCGTCACCAGTAATCCCGGAACACCGCCCTGTGCGTTCGCCGACAATCCCTGCACCCCCTCAACATCAGCCACAATCGCCCGTCACAACAGAAACACAATGGTCACACTTCAGGCCGTACCAGCATAGTGCGGAGAAATCTTGTGGTACCTCTTCAAGTACTGCGAATTCAGGCGCAGCCAAGGGGGACGAACATGAGTTCTCGTCACACGACGACCATCGCTGGATCGCTGCTCACGGCATCTTTCTCGGCCGTGATGATCCTTTCTTTCACCGCCGTCGCGGACGACCAGGGGCCGGGGAGCGGCAAGGGGGGAAAGGTAATTGACGAGGCGCCGGCAGGCGTAAAGCTGACCACGCTGCTGCCGGAGAAGATCTCGGTCGACAACAGCTCGCAGAAGACGTCACTTACCGCCACGGTAAAGAACGAAGGGAACAAGGAAAGCGGCGACATCAGGCTTTTGGTGGTCGGTTTCGACGGCATGTCGGTCAAGGGCGTCAAGGGCTGCACCGCCATGGCGGACAAGGATCTGCCCAAGGGCTCGAACAGTGGTTTCGTTTGCTCGGTCGGCAATCTCGCGGCCGGCAAGTCGAAGTCGTACGCGGTCGACGCCACGTTCGATCTGAGCAAGACCGGAAAGATCTGTCTCCCGGTCCAGACGAGCGACGGGAAGAAGACGTACTGGCAGCAGGGCCCGGTGCCGTTCGGTACGACGAACCCGTCGCCGAACGCCCCGGCCACCCCGCTGCTGCTCGGCACCGACAACAAGCCGGTGGCGCCCGGCGGGGACCAGCTGCCGAAGACCGGTGTGGGCAGCGACGTCCTGCCGCTCGGCGCGGCCGGCGCGGCGCTCATCTCCGCGGGAGCGGCGGGCCTGTGGTGGGCGTACCGGCGCCCGCGGCAGCAGCAGTCCTGAACAGCGACCGTCGAGGGTGGGCCGGGATGCCGAGCGCGGTATCCCGGCCCGCCTTCTTCATGCCCCCGGAAGACCTGACGGTACGTATCAACTGATGCCGCCACGCTGAGCCGCGTTGCCGTACGACGCGGAAACGCGGAAGAGGCTCGCCGGGCTCAAGTCGGAATCCGACCCGGCGAACCTCTTCCGCAGGAACTACACCATCAAGGACCGGCAGGCCGCTTGAGCCGTCACTTCTTGTCGACGAGCTTCCAGGCGGTGGGCAGCACGCCCATCGCCAGCGCCGCCTTGAGGGCGTCGCCGATCAGGAACGGGGTGAGGCCCGCCGCGATGGCGGCGCTCGCCGACATGCCGGTGGCCAGGGCCAGGTACGGGACGCCGATCGCGTAGATGATCGCCTCGCCGAGCAGCATCGTGCCCGCCATGCGCAGCACCGAGCGGTCGGCACCGCGGCGGGCGAGGGCGCCCACCACGGTGGAGGCGAGGAGCATGCCGAGGATGTAGCCGAAGGACACGCTGACGCCGGAGGCGCCGCCGGCGAACCACGGGACGCCGGCCAGGCCGAGCAGCGCGTACAGGGCGAGGGAGAAGAGGCCCCGGCCGGCGCCGAGCGCCGTGCCGACGAGCAGCGCCGCGAAGGTCTGGCCGGTCACCGGCACCGGGGAGCCCGGTACCGGGAGGGAGATCTGGGCGGCGAGGCCGGTGAGGGCGGCGCCGCCGAGCACGAGGGCGGCGTCCCTGACGCGGGAGGCGGGGAGCAGGTCGGCGAGGACCTCACCGGGGCGGGTGCCCGGGCGGGGCGTGGCGGCTGCGGTACTCATGGGGACTCCGGCGATGGGGGTACCCCCCGCTCCTCAAGAGCTGGGGGGAAGGCAGGTTGGGACACGGTGACGCTATCCCAGGGGTACGTGGGTGATCACCGTCAGTGGTCGACAAAGGGGGGAACGGGGGCTTGGTGGACTCCCAACAAGAGTGTGCGTTACACCGGGTACGGCGTGATACCGGTCACTGAGGTCGAGTGGCTTGCCGTGCGTGGCCGCGATGGACGCCGTCTGTAGGGTTTCTCCAACTGGGCCCACGGTGTGTCCACGTGCCGTCTCGCCCGTCGGTCGCCGTCTGGGCAGCGGTGGCCCGTCTTGCTAGCTTCGAGCACATGATTGCCCAGGCCCGGAACTTCGCGTCGCGTCGCCATGTCGACCTGCGACGTGTGAGCGCGGCCGCCTGTCGCCGTCCCTAGCGAGGCGGGCGGAGCGGATCCCGTGCGCCTCCCACGAGACGGCGCAGTGTCGGACCCGTTCCCGAGGATGATCTCCATGCCCCGTACCGCGGCACCCACGCTCAACTCCCCCTCCCCCTCCCCCTCCCCCTCCCGCATACCGCGCGCCGCCGATCCCGACCGGCGCAGGACGAGCGCGAGCGTCGTCCTGCGGTCCGTGCTGGAGCACGGTCCGGTGGCCCGCAGCACCATCGCCCGGCTGACCGGTCTTTCGCCGGCGTCGGTGACGGACTACTGCGCCCGGTTCTCCGAACTCGGCCTCATTCGCGAGGCGGCCGCGCCCCGGCGGTCGAACGGGGTGGGCCGTCCGCACGTCCCCGTCGACCTGGACGACTCGCGGTTCGTGGTCGGCGGGGTGCATGTGGCGGTGCCGTACACCACGGTCGCGCTGCTCGATCTGCGCGGCCGGGTGGTGGCCCGGCGCGAGCTGAAGCACGAGCGCACGGACCCCGGAGCGGTGCTGGCACGGGCCGCCGACGGGCTGGGGGCTCTGCTGCACGAGGCCCCGGGATGCAGACCGCTCGGAGTCGGCGTGGCCATCGGAGGCTGGGTGGACCGGGAGTCCGGAACCGTCGTCGAGCACCCGCTGCTGGGCTGGCGGGACGTGGCGGTGCGGGAGATCGTCGGCGAACACACCGGGCTGCCGGTCCATGTGGACGGGCACGCGCGGGCGTTGGTCAACGGGGAGCGACTGTTCGGGCTCGGTCGGGGCAGCGGAAGCGTGCTGCATCTGTTCGTCGGCAACGTCGTCGACGCGGCGTTCGCCACCAACGACGAGGTGCACCACGGGCCGCGCTCGCAGGCGGGCACCATCGCCCATCTGCCGGTGCCGGGCGGCACGGAGCGCTGCGACTGCGGGCGTATCGGCTGCCTCCAGGCCGAGTTGAGCGAGCGGACGCTGTGCCGGCGGGCGCGGGAGGCGGGCATCACCGAGGGCGTGAACCCCCTGCACGTGGTCGCGGCGGCGGCGGGCGGTGACCCGAAGGCCGTACGGCTGCTGGTGGAGCGGGCACGCGCCATCGGACGGGCGGTGCGGCTGCTGCTCGACGTACTCAATCCGGAGACGGTGGTCGTGACCGAGGTCGGGATCATTCACCGGGCGGACTGCCTCAGGGCGCTGCGCGAGGGGGTCGGTGACGAGCGCGCGGTTTCCGTCGTGCCGACGAGTTTCCCGGATTCCGTACTCGCCGTGGCCGGCGGTTCGGTGGCGCTCGACGTGCTCTACCGGGATCCGCTGGCCGCTTCACCTGAGGCTATTTAATTCAGAAACTCCGAATGTTGACAGGGGGTGTGCGTGACCAGGAACATCCTGCTCATGAGCCCGTTCGTGAGCTGTCGCACCCTTTGTTGCTGACACGTTGCCGCGTGTGAAGCGCTCATTTCTTCCTGCGTAAATTCTCTTTCTCCGGGCTTCCTCGCGCCCTGAATTCCGCGTGTATTCCTGCCTTCTCAACTCACGGAGTCCTGCCATGCCCTCTTCTCCCGTGTCGGGTGTCGACCGACGGCTCTTCCTCACTTCCCTGCTCGGCGCCGCGGCCGGCGTCGCCGGGCTGAGCGGCTGCGCGGGAAGCAGTGCGGCCGCCGACACCAAGGGCGCCTCGACCGCCCCGCCGGCCGACAAGGTCCCGGCCGGTACGAGTCTCAAGATCGCCTCCTACCTGGGCACGCAGCAACTCCAGTTCAAGCTGGCCAAGTTGGGCGACCTGCCGTTCAAGGTGTCGAACTGGTTGAACATCGGCGCCGGTCCGGATGTCATCAACGCGTTCCGCGCCAAGTCCCTGGACGTCGGCAACAACGCGGGCATTCCGCCGATCCAGGCGCACTACCAGGGCTTCGACGCGAAGATCGTCGCGATCAACATCACCCGCAAACCCAACTACCTCTTCGCCACCAAGCCCGGCAGCGACATCCGGTCGGTCGCCGGCTTCAAGGGCAAGAAGCTCGCCTTCTCGCAGGGCCAGGCCCAGGGCGTCGTCCTCCTGCGGGCGTTGAAGAAGGCGGGCCTCGCGTACGACGACGTCGAGCTCGTCCCGCTGACCAGCAACCAGTTCCTGACGGCCCTGCAGTCCGGCCAGGTGGACATCGCCCCACTCGGCAATACCCAGGTGCCCGCCTATCTGCAGCAGTACGAGTCGAAGGGCGCCCACGTCATCACCACGGACGTCGTCGACCTCCTCAACCTCCTGTGGGCGCCGACCTCCGTGCTCAACGACTCCGCGAAGGCGGCCGCGGTCGCGGCCTACATCCCGTACTGGGCCAAGGGCCAGATCTGGACGTACGAGAACCCCGACACCTGGAACGAGGAGTTCTACGTCAAGACGCAGAACCTGACCCTCGCGCAGGCCCAGTCGATCACCAAGCTCGCCAACAAGCCACTGTTCCCGCCGAGTTGGGACGAGGCCGTCAGGTGGGAGCAGGAGACTGCCGATCTGCTGGCGGAGGGCGGCTTCGTGAAGAAGTTCGACGTCTCCTCGCTCTTCGACCACCGCTTCGAGGGCATCGCCGCCAAGGCCGTACCGGCGGAGTACCGGAGGTGACCGCCATGACCACCACCACGACCACGGCCGCGCCGGTGACGGCTCAGGAAGAGAGCCACCGGGTACGACGCCGCCGCGGACTCTCTCCCGGCAAACGCCTGCCCGCCTCCCGGCTGATCGGCCCCGCCCTCGTCGTCGCCCTGTGGGCCGTCGCCTCCGCCGCCGGACAGCTCGACCCCGGCGCGATCCCGGCCCCCTGGACGGTCCTGAGGACGGCCGGTCATCTGTGGACCGCCGGGACTCTGCGCACCGACATCCTGACCTCGCTGGAGCGCGCCGGGTACGGATTCGCCATCGGCCTCACCGCCGGAGTCGCGCTCGCGCTGGCGGCCGGGCTCAGCCGGGTCGGCGAGGCGCTGATCGACGGGACGGTGCAGCTCAACCGGGCGATCCCGACCCTCGGGCTGATCCCTCTGTTCATCCTGTGGCTGGGCATCGGCGAGACGTTCAAGATCGCGATCATCGCCATCGTCGTCTACATCCCGATCTACCTCAACACACACGCCGCGCTGTCCGGAATCGACAGCCGTTTCGTCGAACTCGCCGAGGTCCAGGGCCTGTCTCGGTGGGCCTTCATCCGCCAGATCGTCATCCCCGGCGCCCTGCCCGGCTTCTTCGTCGGACTCCGGCTCGGGGTGACCGGGTCCTGGCTGGGCCTGGTGGTCCTCGAGCAGATCAACGCCACCAGCGGACTCGGCTACATGATGTTCCAGGCCCAGAACTACGGCCAGTCCGACGTCATCCTCGTGGGCCTGCTCGTCTACGGCGTCTTCGGCCTCATCTCCGACAGCGCGGTCCGTCTCATCGAACGGAGGGTGCTGTCATGGCGCCGCACACTGAGCAGCTGACCCGGCCCGCCGTCCAGCTCCGCGGACTGACCAGGTCGTTCGAAGGCCGCACCGTCCTCGACGGCATCGATCTCGACCTTCCGGCCGGACAGTTCACGGCCCTGCTCGGGCACAGCGGCTCCGGCAAGAGCACCCTGTTGCGGGCCGTCGCCGGCCTGGACCACAAGGTCGCGGGCAGCGGGCAGCTCTCCGCACCGGAACGGGTGTCCGTCGTCTTCCAGGACTCACGGCTGCTGCCCTGGCGCCGTGTCCTCGCCAACGTCCTGCTCGGCCTCGACGGCAAGGACGCGGAGCGGAAGGGCCGCGAGGCCCTCGCCGAGGTCGGGCTGAAGGGCCGCGAACGCGCCTGGCCCAACGAGCTGTCCGGCGGCGAGGCCCAGCGCGCCGCCCTCGCCCGCTCGCTCGTCCGCGAGCCCGAACTCCTGCTGGCCGATGAGCCGTTCGGCGCCCTGGACGCCCTCACCCGGATCAGGATGCACACCCTGCTCAGGGAGCTGTGGGAGCGTCACCGGCCCTCCGTCCTGCTCGTCACGCACGACGTGGACGAGGCGATCGTGCTCGCCGACCGGGTCCTCGTCCTCGACCAGGGCCGTGTCGGCCTCGACCTGACCATCGACCGTCCACACCCCCGCTCGTACCGCGATCCGCTGCTCGGCGACTACCGCGAGCGGCTGCTCACCGCCCTGGGCGTCACGGAGGACCACAAGTGACCCGCCGACTCCACCTCAACGCCTTCCTGATGAACACCGGCCACCACGAGGCCTCCTGGCGCCTGCCGGAGAGCGACCCGCACGCGCACGTGGAACTGGCCCACTACGTCCACCTCGCCCGCATCGCCGAACGCGGCACCTTCGACTCGCTCTTCCTCGCCGACGGACCGGTCCTGTTCAACAGCGTCGGCCAGCGCCCGTCCGGCGCGCTCGAACCCCTCACCCTGCTCACGGCGCTGGCCACCGCCACCCAGCACATCGGCCTGATCGCCACCGCCTCCACCTCCTACAACTCCCCCTACAACCTGGCCCGCAGATTCGCCTCCCTGGACCACATCAGCGGTGGTCGCGCGGGATGGAACATCGTCACCACGGCCGGCGCGGAGGCCGCCCGCAACTTCGGCCTCGACGACGAGCCCGCGCACGCCACCCGCTACGAGCGCGCTGCCGAGTTCCTGGATGTGGCGCTCAAACTCTGGGACAGCTGGGAGGACGACCTGGTCGTCGCGGACAAGGCGGCGGGCGTCTGGGGCGACGAGCGCAAGATCCATCCGCCGCGCCACAAGGGGACGTACTTCAGTGTCGAGGGCGCCCTCAACGTGCCGCGCACACCCCAGGGATATCCGCTCCTCGTGCAGGCAGGTTCGTCGGAGGACGGCAAACGGTTCGCGGCGCGCTACGCGGAGGCGGTCTTCACCGCCCAGCAGACGCTCAAGGACGCGCAGGACTTCTACGCCGACCTCAAGTCCCGTACGGCAGCCGCCGATCGCGACCCGGACCACATCAAGATCCTGCCCGGGATCGTCCCCGTCATCGGCTCGACGGAGGCCGAGGCACGCAGACACGAACAGGTCCTGGAGGACCACATCGTGTACGAGCACGGGCTGAACCGCCTGGAGCACCTGCTGCACCTGGAGCCCGGCACCCTCGACCTCGACGCGGGGCTTCCCGCCGATCTGCCGCCGGAGAGCGCGATCGAGGGGGCCAAGAGCCGCTACACGCTCGTCGTGGAGCTCGCCCGGCGCGAGCGGCTCACCGTCCGTGAGCTCATCGGGCGCCTCGGCGGCGGGCGGGGGCACCTGACCTTCGCCGGCACGCCCGAGCAGGTCGCCGACGCCATCGAGGAGTGGTTCCGGCGGGGCGCGGCCGACGGTTTCAACATCATGCCCGCCGTACTGCCGTCCGGGCTCGACCTCTTCGTCGACCACGTCGTGCCGATCCTGCGCACCCGGGGCCTGCTGCGTACCGAGTACGGGCCCCGCCGGACCCTGCGGGAGAGATACGGACTCCCGCGCCCCGCCAATCAGTTCGCCAGCACCCTCGTCTGAAAGGAACCGCCCGACATGGCCGACCTCCAGATCCACCAGGTCACCGGCACCATCGGCGCCCGGATATCCGGCATCGACATCGCCAAGCCCCTCGACGACGACACCGTCGCCGCCGTGCGCGCCGCCCTCAACGAGCACAAGGCCCTGGTGTTCGACGACGTCGACCTCGACGACGAGGGCCAGCAGGCCTTCGCCCGGCAGTTCGGCGACCTCACCACCGCCCACCCCACCGTGTCCGCCGTGGACGACGCCCCGAACGTGCTGCCCGTCGACAGCGAGCGCGGCCGCGCCAACCACTGGCACACCGACGTCACCTTCGTCCTCAACCCGCCGCAGGCCAGCACCCTGCGCAGCATCACGATCCCGCCGTACGGCGGCGAGACGCTGATCGCCAACGCGGCCGCCGCCTATCGTGATCTGCCCGAACCCCTCCGCGCGCTCGCCGACACCCTGTGGGCCGAGCACACCAACGACTACGACTACGCGGTGCCGGACGAGCAGATCGACGAGGAACAGGCCGCGCAGCGCTCCCAGTTCACCTCCATCAAGTACCGCACCGCCCACCCGGTCGTCCGGGTCCACCCGCTGACCGGTGAGCGCGGGCTGTTCATCGGCGGGTTCGCGCAGCGGATCGTCGGCCTGTCGGTGGGTGAGTCCCGCAAGATCCTCGATCTGCTCCAGGCCTACGTCACCCGGCCGGAGAACATCCTGCGCTGGCGCTGGTCCCCGAACCAGCTGGTCCTGTTCGACAACCGGATCACCCAGCACTACGCCATCGACAACTACGACGGTCTGCCGCGCCGGCTGCACCGCGTGACGGTCGCCGGTGACGTACCGGTCGGCATCGAGGGCAAGGAGAGCTACTCGATCGCGGGCGACGCCTCGCACTACACGCCCGTCGCCGCGTAACCCGGAGGTCACGCACCGTACAGCGCGTGTCCGCATAGTGGGCGGCCTCTCCCTCTGAGCGGAGAGGCCGCCCACACTGTGGGCGCTTTTGCCCATCTCATGCTTTGGACGAGCCGCGCCCATGCCCAGCACCACAGTCGAGACACCGCCGCAGACAACGGACGACGTCTCCCTCTCCCACGGCCTCAAGCAGCGCCACCTGTCGATGATCGCCCTCGGCGGTGTGATCGGCGCGGGCCTGTTCGTCGGCTCCGGCGCCGGGATCGCCGCCGCCGGGCCTTCGATCGTCATCGCGTACGCCGTCTCCGGTCTGCTCGTCATGCTGGTGATGCGGATGCTCGGCGAGATGTCGGCCGCCTATCCGTCGTCCGGCTCCTTCTCCGCCCACGCGGAGCGGGCGATCGGGCCCTGGGCGGGCTTCACCGCGGGCTGGTCGTTCTGGGTGCTGCTGTGCACGGCTGTCGGCCTGGAGGGCATCGGCGCCGCGAAGATCGTCACCGGCTGGCTGCCGGGCACGCCCGAGTGGGCGTGGGTGGCACTGTTCATGGTCGTCTTCTGCGCCACCAATCTCGCCGCCGTGAAGAACTTCGGCGAGTTCGAGTTCTGGTTCGCCGCGCTGAAGGTCGGCGCGATCAGCCTGTTCCTGGTCCTGGGCGTACTGGCCATCACGGGCGTCCTGCCGGGCACGGACTCCCCCGGCGCCTCGAACCTCACCGGTGAGGGTGGCTTCCTGCCGGACGGCAGCGAGGGGCTCGTCATCGGTCTGCTCGCGTCGGTGTTCGCCTACGGCGGTCTGGAGACGGTCACCATCGCGGCGGCCGAGTCGGAGAACCCGGTCAAGGGCGTCGCGAGCGCCGTACGCACCGCCATGTGGCGCATCGCGCTCTTCTACGTCGGCTCGATGGCGGTCATCGTCACCCTCGTCCCGTGGGACTCCAAGGAGGTCGTCGAGAAGGGCCCGTACGTCGCCGCCCTCGACCACCTGGGCATCCCGGGCGCCGCGCAGCTGATGAAGGTGGTCGTGCTCGTGGCCCTGCTCTCGGCGATGAACGCCAACATCTACGGGGCCTCGCGCATCGGGTACTCGCTGGTGGAGCGCGGCCAGGGCCCGAAGGCGCTCGGCCGGGTGTCGGGCGGCGTCCCGCGCGTCGCGGTACTGGCGTCCTCCGTCTTCGGCTTCGTGTGCGTCGTCCTCAGCTACTGGCGCCCGAACGACGTCTTCCCCTGGCTGCTGAACATGATCGGCGCGGTGATCCTGGTCGTCTGGATCTTCATCGCGGTCTCCCAGCTGCGGCTGCGGCGCCGGGTGGAGCGGGAGGCCCCGGAGAAACTGGTCGTGCGGATGTGGGCGTTCCCGGCACTGACGTGGGTCGCGCTGGCGGGCATGGCGGCGATCTTCGTCCTGATGGCCCGGGAGCCCGACACCCGCGTACAGCTCTACTCGACGGGCGGGATGACGCTGCTCCTGGCGGCGGTCGGCTACGCCTGGCAAAGGGCGCGGGCCCGTCACTGACGCCCCTCAACTGCCGAAAGGCCCCCGCGTTGCACACGCGGGGGCCTTTTTGTTGTTAGCGTGTAGTTGCAAGTCCATTGCAATAAGAGCAGGTCGTCGACTGGCAGGACGTGGCCCGGCGTCACGAAGTGGCCAACTCCCGCTCAGACGTGTTGCTCCTGGCCCCCTGAGGCAGATAGGAAACGTCCTGCTCGTGATCGTCTTCTCACCCTTCACGTGGCAGGCCGAGAAAAGGAGAGCCCCCGCGAGGACCTGACTCGCGGGGGCTCTCCCTCATGGTGCGCACGGCACGTTGAGCGACAGCAGGGCGACGGCCCCGTCCGTCACCCGCAGTTCGGTGATCGCCGCGTTGCGCAGTCGCGGAAAGACGCGGCGGTACTCGCCCAGCGGGATGGACAGGACGGAGCAGAGCACCAGGCGGAGCAGGGTGTTGTGGGCGACGACCAGGACGCGCGCGCCGGGGTGTGCGGCGGCGATGCGGCGCAGGGCGCCCGCGCCGCGCGCCGCGGCGGTGCGGGGGTCCTCCGCCTCCGGGAAGGGGTACGACACCGGGTCGGCCCGGAAGGCCTTGGCGCGCGCCGGGTTCTCCGCCTCGAACTCGGCGAGGGTGCGGCCCTCCACGACCCCGAAATCGCACTCGCGCAGGGCGGGTTCGCGGTGCGGAGTGAGGCCCAGGGCGCGGCAGGCCGGTTCGGCCGTGGCGATGGCGCGGGAGACCGTGGACGTCCAGATCGCGTCGACCGGGTGTGCGGCGGCCCAGCGGCCGAGGGCCTCCGCCTGGGCGCGGCCCTCGTCGGTGAGGGGGACGTCGCTCACGCCGGCGTAGCGGTTCTCGGCATGCCAGACGGTCTGGCCGTGCCGGGCCAGCAGCAGGGTCGCACCGCGGGTGCTCGTGGTACTCATGACCCGGCAGTATCCAGGTTCGCACGCGCTCGCGCGTGCGCTGCGACGGAAGCCGGCAGCCAGCCGCGCTGTTCGAGTTCGCCGACGAACCGCGTGTACGGGTCGACGAAGAGAGCCGTACGGCCGGGGCGGGGTTCGAGGACCGTGCGGATGCGGACCATGGCTTCGGCGGCGTCGGCGAGGGTGCGGGCGGCGCCCGTACCGTAGGCGGCCAACGCGGCCATGCCCAGGGCGGGTTCTGTCTCTTCGGGGACGCGGACGAGGCGCCCGAGGATGTCGGCGCGGAGCCGGTTCCAGTACGGGCTGCGGGCGGCGCCGCCGGTGAAGGTGAGCGGGCCGTCGAGCGGGGCGCCGAGGTGGTGCAGGTAGTCCAGGCAGAGCCGCTCGGTGAGGCCGACGCCCTGGAGGAGCGCGGCCCACAGGTCGGCGTCCGAGGCGGGTTCGCCGAGGACGAAGGCGGTGGCGTCCGGCGCCAGGAACGGAAACCGCTCGCCCGGCGACACCAGCGGATAGGCGAGCGCGCCGGACGGTTCGAAGGCGGCGGCCCGGGCGTCCATGGCGGCGGGACCGGCCGCGGGGACATGGGCCGCGAGCACGCCCGCGCCGACGCTCGACGCACCCCCGGGCCACCAATTCCCGTCCGGCGCACGGTGGTTGTAGACGACTCCGGTGCCGTCCCGCAGCGGCGTCGACGACACCCCCTTGAGCACGAGCGTCGTCCCGAGCACCGAGTTCCAGGAGCCCTCCCGCAGGGCGCCCGAGGCGATCTGGGCCGCGCAGCCGTCGGTCATCCCGGCGATCACGGGGGTGCCGGCCGGGATGCCGGTGCGCTCGGCGGCGGCCGCGCAGACCTCGCCCAGGAGGGTTCCGGGGCCGACGACGTCGGGCAACAGCCCGTCGGGGAGGCCGAGTTCGGCGAACGCGGCGTACGGCCAGGTGTCGTGCTCCAGGTCGTAGGCGGTCTTGAGGGCGTGGCTGGAGTCGGTGGACACGGGATGCCCGGTGAGGCGGGCGACGATCACGTCGGGCTGGTGGGCCAGCCGGACGTGGGCCTGCCGCACAGCGGCGTCCGCGCCTGCCTGCCGGGCGACGCCGTACTCGCGGACCAGCCACAACGCCTTCGGCAGCCCCCAGCCGTTCTGCACCAGCAGGCCCGCCTCGCGGGCCCGCCCCGCCTCCGCCGCCGCACGCCCGTCGTCGTACATCAGGGCGGGGCCGACCGGGCGGCCCTCGCCGTCCGTGAGGAGCACCGTCCCGGAGGTTCCGCACACCGCGAGTCCGCCGATCCGTACCCGGTCGATTGAATGCAGAGCCGCGCGGGACGCCGTGCACATGGCCCCCCACCAGTCGCCCGCGCCCTGCTCATGCCGGATGCCGTCGCGTCGTCCTCGCAGCGGGGCGACCCCGCTGCCGAGAACGTCCCCGTCGACGGTGACGGCCAGGGCACGGACGCTCTGCGTGCCCAGGTCGATCCCCAGCCACGCCGTTCTGTCTTCCGCCATCCGGACCTCCCGCTTTCCGACTCACCCGCGCGCATCCCGACCCAGATTGTGAACTTCTCACTCTGCCCTGAGATTTTCCCCTGCGCGAGGGATTGACGGTCAACTCCCGCCGCTACACCCTCTGTTAACAAGTCGACTCGACGTGTTACTCAGGCTTGCCGCGCTGTGTCATCGCCAAGCGGCCCGGCTGACCCGCCTTACCGGCTGGGGGTCCGGGGGTTACCCCCCGGATGGATGCAGCACCGGACCGATCCGACGTGGAGGTCACGGATGGACATGCACGTGCACGACCGCCGGCGCTTCCTCGCGCTGGCCGCCGCGGCGGCCTCGGCCCCGCTGCTGACCGCCTGCGGCGCCGGGTTCGGCGGGGACGACAAGAAGAACGACGGGTCGGCCGCCGCCGACGTCACCGGGTCCTTCGACTGGAAGCGGGAGAAGGGCAAAACGGTCAAGGCGCTGCTGAACAAGCACCCGTACACGGACGCGCTGATCGCCGACCTCAAGACGTTCACCGAGAAGACCGGCATCAAGGTCGAGTACGACGTCTTCCCCGAGGACAACTACTTCGACAAGCTCACCGTGGACCTCTCCAGCGGGCGCGCCTCGTACGACGTCTTCATGCTCGGCGCCTACATGGTGTGGCAGTACGGGCCGCCGGGCTGGCTGGAGGACCTCGGGCCCTGGATGCGCAACTCCTCGGCCACCGGCGACGAATGGGACCGGGACGACTTCTTCCCGAACCTCCTGGGGGCCGACCAGTGGTCCCTCAAGGCGGGCGCGCCGCTGGGTCAGGGCGGGCAGTACGCGCTGCCGTGGGGCTGGGAGACGAACGTCGTCGCCTACAACACGGAGGTCTTCAAGAAGCTCGGCCTCAAGCCGGCGGAGAGCTTCGACGCGTTACGCGACGTGGCGTCCGTCATCAAGCGCAAGGCGCCCGGCGCCGGATTCGACGGGATGTACGGCATCGCGGTGCGCGGCTCGCGCAGCTGGGCGACCATCCACCCCGGCTTCATGACGATGTTCGCGCGCAACGGACTCAAGGACTTCACCGTCACCGACGGCAAACTCAAGCCGGCCATGAACACCCCGGAGGCCATCGCCTTCACCCAGGACTGGGCGGGCATGGTCAAGCAGGGCGGCCCGCCGTCATGGACGTCGTACACCTGGTACCAGTGCTCCAGCGACCTCGGCGCGAAGAAGGCCGGGATGCTCTTCGACGCGGACACGGCCGCGTACTTCCAGGCCGTGAAGGGGGCGAGCCCGGCGTCCGGAAAGATCGCCTTCCATCCGGGGCCGAAGGGGCCCGACGGGTCGCTCGCCACCAACATGTGGATCTGGTCGCTCGGCATGAACGCCAAGAGCAAGAAGAAGAGCGCCGCCTGGCTGTTCCTGCAGTGGGCCACCGGCAAGGAGCATCTGCGCAAGGGCGCGATCACGTACAACCACATCGACCCGGTGCGGAAGTCGATCAGCCAGGACGGCGCCTACAAGGACAAGATGAAGCACCTGGAGGGCTTCATCGACACCTTCGAGACGGTCGTCGACCAGACGAAGATCCAGTTCACCCCGCAGGCGCAGTTCTTCGACGCGACGACGAGCTGGGCGTCCGCGCTCCAGGAGATCTACGGCGGAAAGAACGCCAAGTCCGTGCTCAACGGCCTCGCAAGTGACCTCGCGAGCAAGGTGAGTTGAGCCCGATGACCTCGTTGACGGAGACCGACCACGGGGCGGCCTCTCGCGAGGAGGGGGCACGGCAGGTACGGGCCGTTCCGCGCTGGCGTCGCGGTCTGCGCCCGTACCTGCTCATCGTGCCCGCCCTGCTGCTCACCGGCGGGATCCTGTACCCGTTCGGGCTCGGCCTCTACTACACGCTGTTCGACTTCTCGGCGAGCAAGCCGCGGCCGGACATGGTGGGCTTCGAGAACTACCGGACGGTCTTCACCCAGGAGGCCTTCTGGAACTCCGCCTGGGTGACGGTGCTGTACGCGGTCGGGGCCGCCGCCGTCGAGACCGTGCTCGGGGTCGCCGTGGCCCTGCTGCTGCACCGGTCGTCCCGCGTCGGCCGGGTGCTGGAGAAGATCCTCATCCTGCCGCTGATGATCGCGCCGGTGATCGCCGCGATCATCTGGAAACTGATGCTCCAGCCGTCCGTGGGCGTGATCAACCACCTGCTGACCCCCTTCGGCCTGGGCGGCGTCCAGTGGACGGACACCCCGACCGGCGCGTTGCTGTCGTCGATCGCGGTGGACGTATGGGTGTACACGCCCTTCGTGGCGATCCTGGCGCTGGCCGGGCTGCGCTCGCTGCCCACCTCCCCGTTCGAGGCGGCCGCGGTGGACGGGGCCCACTGGTGGTACACCTTCCGGCGGCTCACGCTGCCGATGCTGTGGCCCTACGTCCTGGTCGCGGTGATCTTCCGCTTCATGGACTCGCTGAAGGTCTTCGACATCATCTACGCGCTGACCGAGGGCGGCCCCGGCGACTCGACGGTGGTGCTGCAGATCCGCGCCTACCTGGAGGCCATCCGCTTCCAGCGCTATTCGTTCGGGATCAGCTACACGATCGTGCTGTGGGCCGTGGTCTATCTGGCGGCGATGGTGCTGGTGCGCTATCTGGGCAGGCTTCAGAACCGGGCCGCGGAGGTGTCCAAGTGACCCGAAAGAGCAGGCTGTCGGAACGAGAGCCGGGCAGCAAACCGTGGCTCGGTTGGCTGGCGGACACCGCGCTCATCCTCTACTTCGTCTTCGCGCTCTTCCCGGTCGCCTGGATGCTGATCCTCTCCCTCAAGCCGGCCGACCAGCTCTTCAGCACCTACTTCTCCTTCACCCCGACCCTCGACTCCTACCGGACGGTGCTCGGCGACAGCGAAGGGATTCCCTTCGTGCGCTTCTTCGTCAACAGCCTGGTCGTGTCGCTGGGCGCGGTCGCGCTCTCGCTCGTGGTCGGCCTGCCGGCGGCGTACGCGTCGGCGCGCTGGCGGTTCAAGGGCTCCGAGAACCTGATGTTCACGCTGCTGTCGTTCCGCTTCGCGCCCGAACTCACCGTGATCATTCCGCTGTTCGTGCTCTACCAGAAGCTCGGCCTCTTCGACACGTACGTCGGCATGGTGTGGGTGCTGCAACTCGTCACCCTGCCGCTGATCGTGTGGATCATGCGGTCGTACTTCGCCGATCTGACACCGGAGCTGGAGCAGGCGGCGCTCCTCGACGGCTACACGCGCAAGCAGGCCTTCTTCAGGGTCGCACTGCCGCTGGTCAAGCCCGGGATCGCGGCCGTATCGCTGCTCGCCTTCATCTTCGCCTGGAACAACTTCGTCTTCCCCCTCATCCTCACCTCCTCGCGGGCCCAGACCGTGACCGTGGGCGCGCTGTCCTTCCTCGGCGGCGACCGGCCCAAGTACAACCTCACGGCCGCCGCCGCGCTCGTCTCCGTCGTACCGCCGCTGCTGCTCGCCCTGACGATCCAGCGGTATCTGGTGCGGGGGCTGTCGTTCGGGGCGGTGAAGTCATGAGCATCGCTCTGCGCGGCGTGCGCAAGACGTACGGCCGGACCACCGCGCTCGACGGGCTCGAACTGGAGGTCCACGAAGGCGAGTTCTTCTGCCTGCTCGGCCCCTCCGGCGCCGGCAAGACGACGACCCTCAAGACCGTGGCCGGACTCGAACAGCCCGACTCCGGCACGGTCGAGCTCGACGGCACCGACATGACCGGCGTCGAACCGTACGACCGGGGCGTGGCCATGTGCTTCGAGAGCTACGCCCTCTACCCGCACCGCTCGGCGTACGACAACCTCGCCTCCCCGCTGCGCTCGCCCCGGCACAGGCTGCCCGCCGCCGAGGCCCGCGACCGCATCGGCGCGATCGCCGAACTCCTCGGTATCAGCGGTCTGTTGGACCGTCCGGTGGGCCAGTTGTCGAACGGGCAGCGGCAGCGGATCGCGCTCGGCCGGGTGCTGGTACGCCCCGCCCGCGCCTTCCTCCTCGACGAACCGCTCTCCCACCTGGACGCCAAACTCCGCCAGTCGATGCGCGCCGAGCTCAAGGCGATCGGTGCCGTGCAGCACACCACCACCCTGTACGTCACGCACGACTCCGTCGAGGCACTGGCACTCGGCGACCGCATCGGTGTCATCCGGGACGGCCGGATCGTACAGACGGGGACGCGCGAGGAGATCTGGTACCGGCCGTACGACACGGAGGTGGCGCGGGCGTTCGGGCGGCCGCGGATCAATCTGCTGCCGGGAACGATCACCGAAGGCGGCGGCTTCCGTTCGGCGGACGGCGGGGGTGCCCCCTGGTCGCGCGGAGCCAAGACCTCGGGGGAGGTGGAGCTGCCCCTCGGGGCGGAGGCGTCCCCGGGCACGGACGTGCTGGTCGGAGTGCGTCCCCGGGATCTCGCTCTGGAGCGCGAGGGGCACGGCACCGACGGCCGGCGCCCGGTCCTCACCGGCACCGTCTACGTCACCGAGGTGCTCGGCCGGGCCGTCGAGGTCACCGTACGACTCGGCGGGCAGCACGTCTCGCTCGTCGCGCCACGCGCCGAGGCGACACACCTGCGTCCCGACGATCCGGTACGGCTGACCGTACGGCCTGAGAACCTGCTGCTGTTCGAGGCCGACCGGCCGGAGCGTCCAGGACGAAGGATCGAGACGAGCACGCGATGAGCAGCAGCGGCAACACCAGTGGCGCACAGCAGGGGCCCGCGGTCCGGCAGGCCGCCATGGCCGAACAGGTACTGGCGGACGGGTCGGCGACCGCGGCCGAGCTGGCCGAGCGCTTCGGCGTGAGCCTGATGACCATACACAGGGACCTCGACGAGCTCGAACGGCAGGGAATCGTACGGAAGTTCAGAGGTGGTGTGACCGCGCAGCCGTCCGGGGTCTTCGAGTCGAACGTCCAGTACCGGCTGAAGACGATGCGCCCGCAGAAGGCGGCCGTCGCCGAGCGCGCGCTGAAGCTCGTCGAGCCCGGCATGGCGGTGCTGCTCGACGACTCGACGTCCGCGCTGGAGATAGCCCGGAGGCTGGGCGAGATCACCCCGCTCACGGTCGTCACCAACTTCCTGGAGGCGATCAACCTCCTCTCCGACCGGCGCGGCATCCATCTGATGGCCCTGGGCGGCGACTACGACCCCCTGCACTCGTCGTTCCTCGGGGTGTCCTGCGTGGAGGCGGTGCAGTCGCTGCGCGTCGACGTCTGCTTCGCCTCGACGTCGGCGGTCTTCGGCGGGTACGCCTACCACCAGGAGCAGCACATCGTGTCCGTCAAGCGCGCCATGCTCGACTCGGCCGCCCGCAACATCCTGCTGCTCGACCACACCAAGCTCGGCCGGGTCGCACTGCACCGCGTCGTCCCGCTGTCCCGCTTCGACCTGGTCCTCGTCGACGACGGGGCATCGGCGGAGGGGCTGCGCGATCTCGACGAACACAAGGTTCCGTACGAAGTGTGCGCCACCGGCACCGGTGGCTGAGTGCCCAGCAGAAAGGGCTGCCGATGGCCGAATTGGCGCTGCGCGAGCTGCGCAAGACGTACAGGTCCCGGGGTCGCCCGGCCGTGGACGCGGTGCGCGGCATCGACCTGGAGCTGCGCTCCGGCGAACTCCTCGGGCTGCTCGGCCCCTCCGGGTGCGGCAAGTCCACGACCCTGCGCATGATCGCGGGTCTGGAGACGGTGACGGGCGGCGACATCCTGGTGGGCGGTGCCTCGGTCGTGGGGCGGCCCGCGCAGGCCCGCAACATCGGGGTCGCCTTCGAGAACTACGCGCTGTATCCGCCGCTGAGCGTCGCCGAGAACCTGGCGTTCGGACTGAAGGCCCGCAGGCGAGGAGCACGGGGATCACGGGGAGAGGTCGCCCGCAAGGTCGCCGAGATCGCGGAACGGGTCGCGCTCACCGATCTGCTTCAGGCCCGGCCCGCCGGTCTGTCCAGCGGCCAGAAGCAGCGCGTCGCCCTGGCCCGCGCACTGATCCGCGAGCCCGACGTCCTGCTCCTCGACGAACCGCTGTCCCACCTCGACGCGGCCCAGCGGGACACGACCCGCCGCGAACTCAAGCGCATCCAAGGGGACCTGGGGCACACCACGATCCTGGTCACGCACGACCAGGAGGAGGCCCTCTCCCTCGCCGACCGGATCGCGGTGATGAAGGACGGCGTCATCCAGCAGCTCGGCACGCCGTACGAGATCTACGACAGCCCCGCCAATGTCTTCGTCGCCGACTTCGTCGGGGAACCCGCGATCAATCTGCTGCCGGGGATCTCGACGGGGGACGGCCACGCCCGGCTCTCGCGCACGGTGAGCTTCGCGCTGCCGGTGAAGGTGGCGCAGGACCGCGAGATCGTGATCGGCATCCGTCCGGAGGATCTGGAACTGTCCGGCGGGGACGGGGTCCCGGCACGGGTGAGCGCCCACGAGCCGCTCCTGGAATCGGGCATCGCCACCCTCGCCCTCGAAGGAGTCGTACGACCGCTCGTCGCCCTCACCGGCCCCGAGGTACGACTCGTCCGGGACGAGCGGGTCCGGGTGGGCGCCGATCCCGGCCTCACCCATGTCTTCGACGCCGAGACGGGAGACTCTCTGCGATGACCGGTTCCGTGACTGTGGTGGCCGCCGGTGACCACTTCGTACTGCCGCGGCTGATCGCGGAGGCGGTCCGCGCAGCGCTCGGCGAACACCCCTTCTTCGTACGGGAACTGATGCTCGGCTGGCCTCTTGAACCCTTCGGCCGGGTCGCCGAGGTCGAGGAGGCGAGCGACGCCGAGGACGAGCTGATCGAGGCGCTCGCCGACGCGGACGTCCTGGTCACCCAGATGGGGCCGGTGACCGAGCGCGTCCTGGCCGCCTCCCCCCGGCTGCGACTGGTGGTCGTCTGCCGGGGCGGCCCGGTGAACGTGAACCGGGAGGCCGCCCGCGCACACGGCGTACGCGTGTGCTTCGCGCCGGGCCGCAACGCGGCCGCCACCGCCGAATTCACCGTCGGCCTGCTCCTCGCGGCACTGCGGCGCATCCCGCAGGCCCACGATCTCCTCGCGCGGCAGGGCAGTTGGGGCGGCGGGGCCACGTACTACACCTACGAGCAGAGCGGCCTGGAGCTGGAGGACCTTCCCGTCGGGCTGATCGGCTACGGGGCCGTGGGCAGCCGGGTCGCGCGGGTGCTCGGCGCGTTCGGGGCGCGGGTGCTGGTGTACGACCCGTATGTGCGCGGCGAGGTGCACGGACTGCGGGTCGGCTCACTGGACGAACTCCTCAGCCGGTCCCGGGTGATCAGCCTGCACGCGCGGCTCACCTCCGAGACCCGCGGCCTGATCGGGGCGCGCGAACTGGCGCTGCTGCCGCCCGGTGCCGCCCTGGTGAACGTGGCCCGGGGGCCACTGGTCGACGAGGACGCGCTGTGCGACGCGCTGAAGAGCGGGCAGCTGTCGGCGGCCGCGCTCGACACCTACGAGCGCGAGCCGGTGCCGCCGGACTCCCCCCTCTTCGACCTCGTCGGGAGCGAACGACTCGTGATGACCCCGCACTTGGGCGGCGCCAGCCGGGCGGTGGCCGAAAAGGCCGCACGGATCGCGGCGGCGGAGGTGGGCCGCTGGACACGCGGGGAACCGCCGGCACACTGCCTCGACTGAGGCCCACCGGTAGGAGACGACTGAGCTGAGGGAGGCCGAGGGGCATGTACGTCGGTATCGATGTGGGCACGTCCATGGTGAAGGCCGCCGCCTTCGACGACACGGGCCGCGAACTGGCCGTGCAGGCGCGGCCGGTGGACCTCACCATCCGCGGCGGCTTCGTCGAGCAGGACATGGAAGAGGTGTACGCGGCGGTGGTCGCCGTACTCTCCGAGCTGAGCGCCGCCGTACCGGGCCCCGTCGAGCTGGCCGGGCTCACCGGGCAGGGCGACGGGGTGTGGCTCGTCGACGACGAGGGCCGCCCGGTGCGGGCCGCCGCGTCCTGGATGGACGGCCGGGCGCACGAGCTGGTCGACCAATGGCTGGCGGACGGCACCTTCGAGACGGTGTTCCGACGCACCGGCAGCGCCATGTTCCCCGGCTGTCCCGGGCCGCTGCTGGCCTGGCTCGACCGCTACGAGCCCGCTTCCCTCGACTCGGCGACGGCCGCCCTGTACTGCAAGGACATGGTCTTCCAGCGGCTGACCGGGGAGCGGGCGACGACGGATGTCTCGGACGCGTCGATGCCGTTCCTCGACCCACGCACCCGTACCTACGACAACCGTGTCGTGGAGCTCCTCGGCCTGACCCACCGGCGCCGGCTCCTGGCACCGGTGAGTGATCCCGTGGCCACCGCGCGGACCCGCGACGCGGGCCTGCCGCCCGGCACACCGATCGCCAACGGCCCGTACGACCTCCCGGCCTGTGCGCTCGGCGCGGGCGTCACGGCCCCGGGTGACGGCCTGCTGATCGTCGGCACCTGCCTGGCCAGTCTGGTCGGTACGACGGACCTCGATCTGACCGGCGAACCGGCCGGCCTGTACATCTCGACCGACCGGGCCGGGTACTGGCTGCGCGCCATGCCCGCGATGGTCGGCACGGCGGCGCTGGACTGGGTCCTGTCGACGACGGGCGTCCGCCACGACGAGGTGGACGCCCTGCTGGCCGCCACCCCGCCCGGCGCGAACGGCGTCCGCGTACTCCCCTACTTCGCCCCCTCGGGCGAACGCGCCCCCTTCGTCGAACCACGCCTGCGCGCCGAACTGACCGGCGTCTGCCTGGAGTCGACCCGTGGCGACCTGATCCGCGCCACCTGCGAGGGCATCGGCTTCGCCGCCCGCCACTGCCTGGAGGCCGCGGGCCTGACCGGATCGCTGGCCGTCTGCGGCGGGGGCACGCGCAGCCCCGCGTGGATGCGGCTGCTGGCCGATGTGCTCGGGCGGCCCTTGCGGGTCGTGGAGGGCGAGGTGGGGGCGCGGGGGGCGGTACTGGCGGCGGCGGCGCGCTACGGGGTCGCCCTCGACACGGCCGCGTGGACCGAGCCGACAGCGGTCGTCGAACCCGACGCGGCTCGGGCGGCCTACTACGCCAAGGCCTACCAGGACCACTTGTCCCGCCTCACAGAGGCCCGATCCCGCTCCCACCCGTGACTTGTTTCGCCCCGCCGCCCCCGAAGGGGCGCGGGGAACTGCGCGACAAGCCCCCACCGACCCGCGCCAGAGGAAACGACCCAGGGGGTCTGGGGGCAGAGCCCCCAGGTACGGGAATGGGTAGGGGCGGCGGGGGCGAAAGAAGAGGTAACGCGCCCACGAGGAGGGTTAATGACGATAAGCCGGGAATGCCCGACCTGCGGCAGCAGGCAGGACTTCCGGAAGCTCAACGACGCCGAGAAGGCGGCAGTCCGCGCAGAAAAGGGCGAGCGCCACTTCGTGAACAACCTCTGGCGATGCACCGCCAAGGGGTGCCTGTGGTACCAGCCGTACCTCCACACGCGAGGCGGCGACGTCCTCCCCGAGAAGTTCCGGGAGGACCCCCCACCCGAGCCGGGCGCGGACTGACCCCCCGTTGTCAGACCCTGGACCTCCCGGTCGTGCGGGAGGCCGCGGCGGACTGGACGGAGATGGAATGCGAGGACGCACTGGGCATCGCCTGGGACGCCCATCGGGCCGCGACGGGTAAGGAGCCGCCCCAGGACAGTTTCACGATCCGGTATCCGGAGCTGGATCCGTCCTGGGACTTCGACTTCGACGACGAGGAGGAACGGTCACGCCGGCTGCCCCGGCTGTCCGCGCTCTACGCCGACTGAGGACCGAAGGACTTACAGGTTGCTGAAGTCCGGTCCCGCCGTCCGCGTCCGCTTGATCTCGTAGAAGCCCGGCACCGAGGCGACGAGCAGCGTGCCGTCCCAGAGCTTGGCGGCGTCCTCGCCCTTGGGGGCCGGGGTGACGACGGGGCCGAAGAAGGCGAGCTGTTCGCCGTCGGCGCCGGGGACGGCGATGACCGGGGTGCCGACGTCCTGGCCGACCTTGTCTATGCCCTCCTTGTGGGAGGCGCGCAGCTCGGCGTCGAACTCGAAGTTCTCCTGGTCGGCGTAGTCGATCAGGTCCGCCGGGAGGCCTACCTCGTCGAGCGCTGCGGCGATCGCCTCGCGGGTCGGGCCCTCACCCTGGTTGTGGAAGCGGGTGCCGAGCGCGGTGTAGAGCGGGCCGAGGACGTCGTCGCCGTGCTTCTGCCAGGCGGCGGTCACCACGCGGATCGGCTGCCATGCCGTGGTCGCCAGCATCTCGCGGTACTCCTCGGGCAGCTCGTCCAGCTTGGGCTCGTTCAGCACGGCGAGGCTCATGATGTGCCAGCGGACCTCGATGTCCCGGACCTTCTCCACTTCCAGGACCCACCGTGAGGTCATCCAGGCCCAGGGGCACAGCGGGTCGAACCAGAAGTCGACGGGGGTCTTGGCGGCGGTGCTCACGGTCTGGGACATGGTTCTCCTAGAAATGAGGTCGTTTCCCCAGGCAACACCGACCGTCGTCCACCCCATTCCCGGGTGCCCGGTGTCAGGGGCACATGGCAGGATCGGGCCTGTCCGCATGCCGAACACCAGCTGAGGGAGTGCCGTCCGTGCCCGGTGAGAATCTGTCCCGCGACGAGGCCCGGGAGCGGGCCGCCCTGCTGTCCGTCGACGGGTACGACGTGTCCCTCGACCTGCGCTCCGCCGTCGGCGACTCCCCCGCGGGAGAGGGCGGCACGGAGGGTCCGCGGACCTTCCGGTCCGTGACCACCATCCGCTTCCGCTGCGCCGAGCCGGGCGCCGCCACCTTCGCCGACCTGATCGCGCCGAGTGTGACGGCCGTCTCACTCAACGGCAAGGATCTCGACCCCAGCGAGGTCTTCGACGGCTCCCGGATCCAGCTGGAGGACCTGGCCGCCGACAACGAACTCGTGGTCGACGCCCAGTGCGCCTACTCCCGCACCGGAGAGGGCATGCACCGCTTCGTCGACCCCGAGGACGGCGAGGTCTACCTGTACACGCAGTACGAGCCGGCCGACTCGCGCCGCGTCTTCACCAACTTCGAGCAGCCGGACCTCAAGGCCCCCTTCCGCTTCGAGGTACGCGCCCCGGAGGGCTGGACCGCCTGGAGCAACGGCGTCGGCGAGCTCACGGACGGCATCTGGCAGTTCGCCGAGACCAAGCCGATCTCGACGTACATCACGGCGGTCGTGGCGGGCCCGTACCACTATGTGACCGACTCCTACTCCCGCACCTTCGACGACGGTACGACGCTGGAGATCCCCCTCGGCGCGATGTGCCGCAAGGGCCTGGCACCCCACTTCGACTCCGACGACGTGTTCCTGGTGACCAAGCAGGGGCTGGACTTCTTCCACGACCACTTCGACTACCCGTACCCGTTCGGCAAGTACGACCAGGCGTTCGTGCCCGAGTACAACCTCGGCGCGATGGAGAACCCGGGACTCGTCACCTTCCGCGAGGAGTTCATCTTCCGCGGCAAGGTGACGCAGGCGTCGTACGAGGGCCGGGCGAACGTCATCCTGCACGAGATGGCGCACATGTGGTTCGGCGACCTGGTCACCATGGAGTGGTGGGACGACCTGTGGCTCAAGGAGTCCTTCGCCGACTTCATGGGCGCGTTCTCGCTGGTCGGCGCGACCCGCTTCAAGGACGGCTGGATCACCTTCGCCAACCGCCGCAAGGCATGGGCGTACCGCGCGGACCAGCTGCCGTCCACCCACCCGATCACGGCCGACATCCGCGACCTCCAGGACGCCAAGCTCAACTTCGACGGCATCACCTACGCCAAGGGCGCGAGCGTGCTGAAGCAGCTCGTCGCGTACGTGGGGCAGGACGCCTTCCTGGAGGGCGCGCGGCGTTACTTCAAGCGGAACGCCTACGGGAACACGCGCCTCGGCGACCTGCTGTCGGTACTGGAGGAGACGAGCGGCCGGGACATGGCCGGCTGGGCGCGGTCCTGGCTGCAGACCGCCGGCGTCAACTCCCTAACCCCGCAGGTGATTCTGAGCTCCGAGGGACGTGTCACGGAGGTGGCGATCCTTCAGGAGGCCGCCGAGTCGCACCCCGAACTGCGCCCGCACCGGGTGGCGGTGGGCCTGTACCGCCGCACGCCCGAGGGCACCGTGGAGCGGTACGCGCGCGCCGAAGTGGACGTCGACGGCCCGCGCACGCTCGTCCATGAGCTGGTCGGCGCCGACGCCCCCGAGCTGGTCCTCGTCAACGACGACGATCTGACGTACTGCAAGATCCGGTTCGACGAAGGCTCGTTGGCGACTCTGCGGGAGCGACTCGCCGAGATCACCGACCCGTTGGCGCGGGCCCTGTGCTGGTCGGCGCTGTGGAACCTCACGCGCGACGCGCTCATGCCCACCCGTGACTTCATCGACCTGGTGCTGCGGTACGCGGGCCGCGAGTCCGACATCGGTGTGCTCCAGATGCTGCACGCCTGGGCCAACTCGGCGCTCACGTACTACGCGGCGCCCTCCTGGCGCGCGGAGGGCGGGCGCCTGCTGGCCGAGGGCGCGCTGCGGGAGCTGCGGCTCGCCGAGCCGGGCAGCCAGCACCAGCTGACGTGGGCGCGTTTCTTCGCGACGGTGGCGTCCGAAGAAGCCGATCTCCAGCTGCTGCAGGACCTGTTGGCGGGCACCGCGAAGATCGACGGGCTGGAGGTCGACCAGGAGCTGCGCTGGGCGTTCCTGGAGCCGCTCGCCGCGCACGGGGTCGCCGACGAGGCCGCGCTCTCGGCCGAACTCGCCCGCGACGACACGGCGTCCGGCAAGCGCTACCAGGTCCGCTGCCTCGCCGCCCGCCCCTCGGCGGCGGTCAAGGCGCAGGCCTGGGCGGCCGTGGTCGAGTCCGACGCGCTGTCCAACGCGCTCGTCGAGGCGACCATCGCCGGATTCACGCAGCCGTCCCAGCGCGAGCTGCTCGCGCCGTACGCCGCGAAGTACATCGACGCCATCGAGCGGGTCTGGGCGGAGCGGTCCATCCAGATCGGCATGGACGTGGTGAAGGGGCTGTTCCCGTCGCTCCAGGACTCGCAGGAGACGCTGGACGCGACGGACGCGTGGCTGGCGACGCACGAGGGGGCGGCGCCCGCGCTGCGGCGGCTGGTGCTGGAGGCGCGGGACGATCTGGCGCGTGCGCTGCGGGGACAGGCGTGCGATGTGGCGGCGGCGGGCTAGCACCGCCCACCGCTGGGCGACCGAGGGCACCGGTTCCGGCCGGTGCCCTCGGTGCTGACGGGGTGCGGCGCGGTACTGGCGCGGTGCGGACGTCGAGTGGACGCGATACCGGCGCGGTGCGGACGTCGAATGGACGCGATACCGGCGCGGTGCGGACGCGGCGCGGACGTCGAATGGACGCGATACCGGCGCGGTGCGGACGCGGCGCCAACGCGGGTGGCCGGAGCTCTGGTGACGTAATCCGATGCACGCAGTGGTTACGAAATACAGGTATTCAGAGCCGTAACCCCTATTACTCCCCGTCCGGACCAGGGCCTTTCGGCAGTCGAACGCCCGTACTTTAGGACGAGCTTGTCCAGATTTGTCGACGGGCGTGTAACAGCGGTTAGAGGCCCGCCCCGGGGCGGGAAACCCCGGGTCATGAACCACAACACCCCGCTCTCCCCCCGCCCCCTCCGCCATCTCTCCGACGTACAGCGGCGCGTCCTGACCACCGCCCAGCTGCGCGCCCACGGCGTGACCACCGCCGACGCGAACGAGCAGTGCCGCCCCGGCGGCCCCTGGCAGCAGATCCTCCCGGGCGTCTACCTCCTCCACCCCGGCCCGCCCACCTCCGAGGAACGCCTGCACGCGGTCCTGCTGTACGCCGCCCGCTCCCCCGTGCCCGGCCCGGCGGCCTCCATCCCCGCCCAACCGGGCGCCGAGGAACCTCACGCTCCCCAGCCGTACACGGACGCCCTGATCACGGGCCTGGCGGCACTGACCCTGTACGGCTTCTCCTCGGCCCCGCCCCTCCTGTCCCTCGACAGGATCGACGTCCTGGTCCCCCGCCTGCGCCGCCTCCGCTCCAACGGCTGCGCCCGCATCGTCCGTACGCCGTCCCTCCCGACCCCCGTGCAGGTCACGGGCGTTCCGGTCGCCCCCGTGCCGCGCGCCCTCGCCGACGCGGTCGCGGAACTGGCCGACGCGGGGGCCGTACGCCGGCTGCTGACGGAGGCAGTACGGGGCCTCCACTGCGAACCGGCGGCAGTGGTACGTGAGTTGACTGCGGCCCGGCTCCTCGGCCGCCCGCACGTGGTGGACGCGGTGGACTCGCTGCTGGCCGAGGGGCGCGCCAAAGCCGAGGACCGTCTGTACCGCATGGTCCATGAGCACGGCCTGCCCGACCCGGTGTGGAACGTGGACCTGCGCCTGCCCGGCGGTCCCCACCTGGGCGGCCTGGACGCGTACTGGCCCGAGCAGGCGGTCGCGGTCGAGCTGGACACCCGGGCTCCCCGCCAGGACGAGGACGCCCTCTGGTCGGAGTACGCCCGCAAGCGCGAACACCTGGAGCGCCTGGGCATCACCGTCGTCTACATCACCCCGAAGAAGCTCCGCGAGGGGATGGAACAGCAGGCCACGGTCGTACGCACCGCGCTGATGGCCTCGAACGACCGCGATCCGGCGGCGTATGTCGTGGTGCTGCCCCGGTAGGGAGGGACCGGGGGAGGTGTCAGGAGGGGAGGGAAGGGGCCTGCGAGCGCACAGCCGCGGGCCCCTTCTCCTGCGCTTGCCGCTTCGCGGTGGCGTTGTCAGTGCGCCGCTCTACTGTGGGGCCGACACAGGATTTCCGAGGATCCTCGACGAGAATCAGGAGGGCTCCATGACGACCCTGCCCGACCGGCCGCACACGGCGCTGCTCGTCATCGACGTCCAGAACGGCGTGGTGGACGGCTCCCACAACCGCGACAGCGTGATCGCGAACATCAACACCCTGGTCGACAAGGCCCGCGCGGAGGACGTGCCCGTGATCTGGGTGCAGCACTCCGACGACGACCTCAAGCGCGGCAGCCACAGCTGGCAGTACGTGCCGGAACTGGTCCGCGCCGACTCGGAACCCGTCGTCCACAAGCTCTACGGCGACTCCTTCGAGGCCACCGAACTGGAGACGCTGCTCGCCGACCGCGGCGTGGGCCGCCTCGTCGTCACCGGCGCCCAGAGCGACGCGTGCATCCGCTCCACCCTCCACGGAGCCTTCACCCGCGGCTACGACGTGACACTCGTCGGCGACGCCCACACCACGGAGGACCTGACCGCATACGGCGCACCGCCCCCGGAGCAGGTGGTCGCCCACACCAACCTCTACTGGCAGTGGCAGAGCGCCCCCGGGCGCCGCGGAGGGACGGTCGACACGGGCGACGTCACCTTCGCGGCCGGCGACTAGGGCCTGTCGTCACATTCCCGAATGTGACGACAGGCCCTAGGGGCCTGCGCCCTCGGGCCGGCTACTTGCCGCAGAACTCCGCCTCGATGACCGCGTCGCTGTCCCCCGACCAGTCCCCGTTGAAGTTGAAGGAGAGGGAATGGCGGCCGTCGGCGGTCGTCACGGCGGAGGAGGTCGAACCGTGGATCCCGCCGTCGTGGCCCCAGACGTGGACGCCGCAGCTCACCTTGCGGTCGATGAGACCCAGTCCGTAGCCCGCGTTCGGGATGCCGTCGGCCTTGACCGTGGTCTTCATCTCCGTCAGCTGCTTCTGCGGCAGGAGCTTGCCCCGCAGCAGGGCCGCGTAGAAGCGGTTCAGGTCCGAGGAGTCGGAGATCATCTCGCCCGCCGAGGACGCCAGGGACGGGTTGAGTTCCGTGGCGTCGTATGTCGGGCCCGTCGTCGCCTCGGCCAGTTTGGAGTAGGCGCGGCTGCTCGGCCCCGGGACCGTGACCCTGGTGCCGGGGACGGACGTCGCGTGCAGGCCGAGCGGTTCGATGATGCGGTGGCGGATCTCCGACGCGTACGAGTGGCCGGTGACCTTGCCGATCACCATGCCGGCCAGAACATAGTTCGTGTTGGAGTAGTTCCAGGACGTGCCCGGCGCGAAGTCCGGTTTGTGGGTCATGGCGATCGCGACGAGCTGCTCGGGCGTCTTCGTGTCGAAGCGGTGCTGGAAGAAGCCGTCCTTCAGGAAGTACGTACGGCCGAAGTCCTCGTCCGCCGTGTAGTTGAAGATGCCGCTGGTGTGGTTGAGGAGTTGGCGCAGTGTGATCGCGCGGCCGTCGTGGCCGTGGCCCCGCACCACGCCCGGAAGCCACGTGTCCACCTTGTCGTCCAGCGACAGGCGGCCCTGCGCCTCCAGTTGGAGCAGCACCGTGGAGACGAAGGTCTTGGTGATGCTGCCGACGCGGTAGTGGTCCGCCGTCGAGCGCGGCGCCCCCGTCCGGAGGTCGCCCACGCCCGACGTGGCGGACCAGGTGCCGTGCCGGTCCTTCGCTGTGGCCGTCACACCCGGGACGCCGTCCTTCACGGCCGCGTCCATCGCCTGCCGGGTCGAGGCATGGCCCCCTCCGGCGGGCGCCGCCACCGCGGGTCCCGCCAGAGCCCCGGCCAGCACCACCGCGGCGGCCCCCACCAGTCCCGTACGCACTGACATGTCTTCCCCCTTCACCGACGAACTGCCAGGTCGGGTGGAGGGACCCGATGGGCCGGTGTGAAGGTTGCCTGCCCGTGTGCCAGTTGAGCGGGTTTCAGCCCTTCTTCAGTACGAGCTCCGTATTGCGGTCCCGCGATGTTCCCGACAGGTCCGTGCGGGCGCCGGGAGCGTTGAAGGAGAGTTCGCGGTAGAGGGACGCCAGGCCGGTCTGGGTGAGGTCGGCGAAGTCCGTCCCGTGCGGGGCCGAGGATTCGATGAGGGTGGTGAAGAGGGAGAGCGTGCCGTCCTTGTTGTCCACCAGCTCGATCACGCGGGCGAGCTGGGGGAAGTCGACGTGCGAGGCGGTGCAGATCTCCCAGAAGGAGCGGTTGTCGGGCGCGGCGTGCGGGATGATCTCGTTCTTGTGGGTGTGGCCGTTCACCCAGGCCAACACGTTGCTGAAGCTGGCGAGGAGCGCGATGACCTCGTCGCCGCCGTGGCGCTTCTCCGCCGGGTGGGCGGGGTCGGCGTGGCGGTTGCGCATCGTCTTGCTGGTGTGGTGGCTGAAGACGATCACGTACGAGTCCTTGTTCTCGCGCAGTGTCTTCTCCAGCCAGCGGAGCTGGGCCGTGCCGATGGAGCCCTCGTAGTGGCCGCCGGGGTCGGTGGTGTCGAGGCTGACGCCGATGACGTCCTCGGCGATGCGGAACGTGTAGTACTGGGTGTTCGCGGCGAGGTTCGCGGAGGAGTATCCGTGGCCGATCGGACCCGGGCCGGTGTACGCGGTGTCGAGGTGCGCCCGGATGTACTCGGCGGGGGTGAACGGGGCCCGGTTCTCGTCGGGCGTGACGGAGCGCATCTGGCGGGCGTGCGCCTTGAGCAGGTCCCGGAACTCCGTGCCCTTGGGGCTGCTGCCGTCCTTGATGCTCTTCGCGAGGGCGGTGCACTCCACCGCCGGGAGCGACATCAGCTTCTTGCCGCCGACCGCGAAGTCGGTGAGGTACGAGTCGCCGCGCGAGCCGTAGCAGCCGAGCGGGAGCGCGTCGTGGTTGCCGACGGTGGAGTACCAGGGCAGCTTGAGACCGGGGCTCCGCAGCTCGCGGATCGCCGCCTCCAGGAAGCCCTCGATGCGCGGGAAGCCGAGCTGCTTGTCGGCGTCGCGCAGGGCGGAGTCGGGCTGCCAGTACGTCTTGAGGCCGCTGGCCTGCACGCCTTCGTAGTGGCGCGGGTCCCCGCTGTTGGGGCTGATGCGGCCGCCGCTCATGACCTTCAGGAACCACTCCAGCTCGGTCTTGGAGTTGTTGTCCGTGTTGTCCCCGGTGGTCATGACGAAATGCAGCGGGGAGCCGGTGACGGGCGCTCCCCGCAGTGAGTTGACCCGCTCGACGAGCGAGACGGCGCCCGCGACGGTCAGGGTCTCCTGCGGACGCCAGGCGCTCTTGTTCTGGGCGCGCAGGTACTCCAGGCGCAGCGGGTGCTGGGCGTCGACCAGGTGCAGGTCGGTGAGCTGCACGAACGCGGCGAGCGCGGTGCGCCGCTCGGCCCGGCCCGACTTGACCGAGGCCAGCTCGCTGCGCACGACCCGCTTCCAGCCGGCGCCGTCGCCGAGCCGCCGGTACCCGGTGGAGCCGGAGTGCGGGGTGGCGACGTTGCTCAGCGTGGTGCCGCGTGTGTAGGGGGCCGGCTTCGCGGGGGCCACCCCGTTCGACCGGGTCCTGGAGTGGGCGAGCGAGTCGGCGACGGGCGCCTGACCGGCGTGGCCGGCCGCGGCGTGCGCGTCCGAGCCGGACCGCAGGGCCAGGCCGATCCCCGCGGAGAGGGACACCGCCCCGGTGGCGGCGAGAAGCGTACGGCGGTTCATGGCAGCAGCAGTGGCGACAGAGCGTATGCGCGACATGGCGCGGTCTCCCCGAGTGCGAACGCGTCGGCAGTGGTCGCGGGGCGCTCGGCTCGCGAACTCCCCGCTCACACTGGATCGTTGGCACCGGGAATGACCTGCACGTTAACTGGGCAGCAACGGGCAGCGCCGATCACCGTACGTGGATCTTGGACCACCCTGCGCGTCCACGGCCCCTCCCCGAACGGCCGGGAGACGGTCACTCCGTGTTCATTTTGCGGGGTACTGAACCTATTCCCCGGCGCTCGCCGACGGGTTGGCCGGTGAGTACTCGGGCGCCGACCAGCGCAGCGGACTGGCAGCGGGTGTCTCCACGACCTCCGTGAGGGTGAAGCGGACGGTCCGCTCCCCGTCGTCGGTGAACTCTGTGCGCGCCGTGCCCGTGAGCTGGAGCGCCGCCCCCGACTCCCAGTCCAGGAAGAGCAGCCCGGCACGTGGGTCGACCGCCAGGTTGCCGAGGGTCAGGAACATGGAGTTCCCGGGGTAGTCGTGCCACCTGAGCTCGCCGGGCGAATCAACACGTACGAATCCGGGGTTGCCGCCCCGATGGCTCACGTCGGCCCCGTGCGCGTGGACCGTGGCGAGGAAGAAGGTGTCGGCGGCCTCGATGAACCCTCGCTGGGAAGGGGAGAGCTCGGCGCCGCGTCGTGGCATGCCCCGCACACGGTCCGTCGTCTCGTACGACTCCCTCCTCTGCAGGTACCTCGGACAGTTGGAGAAGACCTGGTCGGCCTCGACCGCGAACCCGCGGGGTGTCGGGCGGGCCCGTCCATTGAGGCGCATACGGCGGCGGGTGCGCGGGTCGAGCGCGATCGTGCCGAGTGGGGTGCCGGCCGCGGAGAGCGCCGGCGTGAGCGGGTCGCCGGGCCCGACCCCGCCCGCGACCGAGATCTGGCGGGGCCCCGTGGCCCGCACGAAACCGGGTGCCCCGGTGAGCGGAGAGGCCCACACCGCTCCGCTCTCCGGGTCCGCGGCGCCGACGATCAGCAACGGCTGCAGTTCGAGGAAGGCGGCGGCCACCGGTCGGATGCCCTGTCCGATGGCCTGTCCCACGTGATCGGCGAGGTCGCGGACGCCGACCCGGTCCTGCACGGCGCGCGAACCGGAGTGGTAGGTCATGACGGCTCCTGGAGAGTCATACCCGTCCCTAGAAGAAACCGCAGGTCGGCGCCGATGCGGACGGCGCCGGTGCCTCTTCGGCACCACTCGGCGTGTAGATCTCCAAGCGGGTGCCGTCGGGGTCGTGGAAGAAGATGCCGCCCGAGGCCGCGCCCTCGCGGTGGGCGACCACGCCCTCGTACGCGAAGTCGACACCGTAGGCGCGCAGGGCTGTCTCGTACTCTCTGACCTGGTCGATCGAGTCGACTTCCAGCGCGAGGTGGTGCAGGCCGGCGCGCCCGTCGTCGTACGCCCCCTGCGCCTGCTGCCAGAGCGTGAGCACCGGGCTGCCACCCTCCCCCAGAAATGCGTACCGCCGCTCCTCCTCCTTGCCCTCGCCGATCACCCCGAAGCCGAGGACGTCCCGGTAGAAGGCGAGTGAGCGGTCGAGGTCGGTGACGTTCAGGCCGATGTGGCCGGTGCGCGGTGCCATGCCAGTCCCCTCTGTCGATGGCGCCCCCGACAGGGCTAACCTCTGTCATCGAGGTTAAGGGTTAGACTGGAGAAGCGCAACCGGTCACGTACTCTTGACCGGTTAGCCGTGAAGGGAGCCCCGCCATGCCCACCGCCTCCGACCCGCGTCCACTCACCGGTGAGCCGCTCGCACTCGACCTGCTCAACACCCGCTGGATGCACGAAGGGGTCACGCAGGACCTGCTCAAGGACACCGAGGGGCTCGCGGTATGGCTGGCCGCGAACGAGCTGGACCACGTCGCCGACGAGGCGACCCTGCGACACGTGCTCCAGGCCCGCGACGCCCTGCGCGCCGTGGTCGACGGCTCTCTGGAGGACGGGGCGGACCGCGTCGACGCCGTCCTCGCGCACGGACGGCTGCGCCCCACCCTGAGCCCCCAGGGACCGGGCGAGAGAGTCGAGTTCAAGGACACCGCCTGGGGTCCCGCCTGGCTCGCCGCGCGCAACTATCTGGAGCTGCTCGCCGCCGCCCCCGACCGCATCCGCCGCTGCGCCCACGACTCGTGCATCCTGCACTTCTTCGACACCTCGCGGAACGGCACCCGCCGCTGGTGCTCGATGGCGGCCTGCGGTAACCGCGCGAAGGCATCCCGCCACTACGCGCGCACGAAGGAGAGCTGAGCTCTCCTACATGTCACGCCATACAACGACATAACTGGCGTGACGCATGGCGGAATTACGCCATGACTCCATCCCGCCTCGGTCAACTCTCCCCAAACAACTGCCCCTTAGGTAAAGCTGAGCGGTCATCCGGGTCCACATACCGGACTGATGCGATCGCGTCCCGGAGGAACGTCGGGGCCGGTCGTTCCGCGTTCGTTCCTTTACCTACAAGGGATGCAGATGACCTCCGACCCTCAGCGCGCTCCGATATCGGGCGCGAGACGCGTGGCCCGCATAGCCGTGGCCGCCGGCCTGGTGGCCGCGCTCTCCGCGGCCGGGCCGATACCCATGGCCTTCTCCGCGAACGCGGGCACGGACGCCCCGGCTGCCGACCCCGGCACCAAGTCCGCCGCCGCCAAGCTCGGTTCGTCCGACGCCGACCTCCTCGCCGAGGCCAAGGCCAACGGCGACAAGAACGTCACGATGATGATCGCCACCGCTCCCGGTCGGACCGAGCAGGTCGCCAAGGAGCTGGACGCGGTCAAGGGCGGCTCCGTGGGCCGCACTTACGACAAGCTCGGTTACGTCCGGGCGACCGTCCCCACCGGCCGGGCCGACTCGGCCATCGCCGCCGCCGCGAAGCTGTCCTCGGTGCACGGGATCGACCTGCGCCAGGAGATCGCGCTGGACGACCCGACGCCGAGCGCCGACACCGCCAAGGGCGCCGAGGAGCAGGCCACTTCGACGGCCACGTACTCCGGTCCGTCCAAGAGCACCCCCGCCGAGAACCCGTACAACCCGTCCTTCGAGACGGGCGCCGTCGACTTCGTGAAGGACCACCCGAAGGCGGACGGCCGCGGCATCACCATCGGCATCCTCGACTCCGGTGTCGACCTGGGCCACCCCGCGCTGCAGAAGACCACCACCGGCGAGCGCAAGATCGTCGACTGGGTCACCTCGACCGACCCGATCGTGGACGGCGACGCGACCTGGCGTGCGATGGTCACCGCCGTGTCCGGGCCCACCTTCACCTACAGCGGCAAGACCTGGACGGCGCCTGCGGGCTCGTACGAGATCAGCACCTTCCGCGAGTCCGTGACCGCGGGCGGCGACGCCAAGGGCGACGCGAACCGGGACGGCGACACCACCGACGCGTGGGGCGTCCTGTACGACGCGGCGGCCGGCACGGTCACCGTCGACCTGAACAACAACAACGACTTCACCGACGACAAGCCGATGAAGCCGTACAAGGACGGCTACCAGATCGGCTACTTCGGCACCGACAACCCGTCGACCGACGTCGTCGAGCGGCAGCCGTTCGTCGTGCAGATCCGCAAGGACGTCCCGATGGACCCCTACGGCGGCGACTGGATCGGCAAGAAGGCCGACTTCGTCAACATCGGTGTCATCGAGTCCGAGCACGGCACCCACGTCGCGGGCATCACCTCCGCGAACGGCCTGTTCGGCGGCAGGATGAACGGTGCCGCGCCCGGCGCGAAGATCGTCTCCTCGCGCGCCTGCACCTGGACCGGCGGCTGCACCAACGTCGCGCTCACCGAGGGCATGATCGACCTCGTCGCCAACCGCGGCGTCGACATCGTCAACATGTCCATCGGCGGTCTGCCCGCGCTCAACGACGGCAACAACGCGCGCGCCGAGCTCTACACGCGTCTCATCGACACCTACGGCGTCCAGCTGGTGATCTCCGCGGGCAACTCGGGCCCCGGCGCCAACACCATCGGTGACCCGGGCCTCG
The DNA here is from genome assembly GCF_014645835.1 of Streptomyces albiflavescens. Lineage (GTDB taxonomy): Bacteria > Actinomycetota > Actinomycetes > Streptomycetales > Streptomycetaceae > Streptomyces > Streptomyces albiflavescens. Next base: position 508,292 of record NZ_BMMM01000002.1, on the reverse strand, counting down.
CCGACAAGGTCATCTCGGTCGGCGCGACCATCTCCAAGGAGACCTGGGCCGCCAACTACGGCTCGCAGGTGGAGAAGGATTACGCGATGCTGCCCTTCTCCTCGCGCGGCCCGCGCGAGGACGGCGGCTTCACGCCGACGCTGAGCGCCCCCGGCGCCTCCATCAACTCCACGCAGACCTGGCTGCCGGGCTCCCCGGTCGCCGAGGCGGGCTACTCACTGCCGGCCGGTTACTCGATGCTGCAGGGCACGTCGATGGCGTCGCCGCAGGCTGCGGGCGCCTCCGCGCTGCTGCTGAGCGCCGCCAAGCAGAAGGGCATCGACCTGAAGCCCGCCACCCTGCGCACGGCGCTGACCTCGACCGCCGACCACATCAAGGGTGTGCAGGCGTACGCGGAGGGTGCGGGCCTCATCAACATCGGGGACGCCTGGGACGCCGTCAAGGACGGCGCCACCGCCCACGACTACACCGTGAAGGCCCCGGTCGACACCGCGATCGACTACGCACTCAAGACGCCGGGCTTCGGCACGGGCCTGTACGACCGCGAGGGCGGGCTCAAGGCCGGTGACAAGAAGACGTACGACATCACGATCACGCGTACGTCGGGCGCCGACCGGGCGATCCGCCACGAGCTGTACTTCGAGAACAACGCCGCCGACACCTTCCGGATCGTCGGCTCGGACGAGGTCAGGCTCCCGCTGAACCAGCCGGTGACCGTCAAGGTCCAGGCCGCCCCGAGGTCGGCCGGCCTGAAGAGCGCGATCCTGGAGGTCGACGACCCGAGCACCGAGGGCATCGACAAGCAGATCCTGTCGACGGTCGTGGTCTCGTCCCCGGTCAAGTACACGTACTCCGCGTCGGGTTCGGTACAGCGCAACAGCACGCAGTCGTACTTCGTGACCGTCCCCGAGGGCGCCAAGTCCCTCGAGGTCGCGATGAGCGGGCTGAAGGACAAGAGCCAGACCCGGTTCATCTCGATCCACCCGTACGGCGTTCCGGTCGACAACACCGGCACCCCGTACTGCTACAACAACTACCTCGCCGGCAACGGCTGCAAGCCCGACGTGCGTTCGTACGCGGACCCGCAGGCCGGCGTCTGGGAGGTCGAGGTCGAGGCGCGCCGTACGTCGCCGCTGCTCGACAACCCCTACAAGCTCGACGTCGCCGTGCTCGGCGCGGCCTTCGACCCGGCCGTCGTGACCGTCCCCGAGGCCAAGGTCGGCACCCCGGCCGCCGCCTCCTGGAAGGTGACGAACAAGTACGCCGCGCTCGACGGCAAGCTGAAGGGCGGCCCGCTCGGCTCCTCGCTGACCGCGCGGCCGACCATCGCGGAGGGCGCGACGCAGACCACCACGGTCGAGGTGCCCGCGGGCGCCACGTCCCTCGACGTCGCCATCGGCAATGTCTCCGACACGGCCGCCGACCTCGACCTGACGGTGAAGAACGCCGCCGGGACCGTCGTCGGCTCGTCGGCGGACGGCGACTCCGAGGAGGCGGTCTCCGTCGCGAACCCGGCCGCCGGGACGTACACCATCGAGGTCGCGGGCTACGCGGTCCCGTCGGGCTCGACCGCGTACGACTACCAGGACGTGTTCTTCTCCGCCGCTCTCGGCACCGTCACGGTCGACGAGTCCGCGCCGGTGAAGCTCGGCACGGGCGACTCGGCGACGGTGTCCGGCTCGGTCACCGCCGCGGCCGCGGCGCCCGCGGGACGCGAGTTCTTCGGCCAGGTCCAGCTGGTGAACGCGCGCGGCACGGTCGCGGGCATCGGCAGCGTGAAGATCGAGAAGGTCACGCCGTAGCCATAGTTCCTACGGCTGGTACGGGGCGGGCGTCCGGAAACGGGCGCCCGCCCCTTTCTCACTCACACGCCAGGCCTCGTGACGGGGGCAACGCCTTGAGGATCCAGGCCCGATCGTGGGCGATGTCCTTCTCCCGCGTGCTCCAGATGTCGGGTGACGCCGAGTTGCGCGGGATGCCGACCAGGACGTGGTCGCCCTTGTGCAGCCGCGGGTCGACGTCCTCGTCCATCACAAAGGTGACCTGGGCCTTCCCCTTGTCCGGCTTGTAGTAGCGGTCCACGTCGAGGGTGATCCGGTCCTGCGCGCCGCCGGGTGCCGGCTCGACGTCGACGACCGTGCCCTCGACGATGAGCCGGGAGCAGGCGATGTAGCCGGCGGCGGTTTGCGAGGACTCCGCACCCCCCTTGTTGTCTCCGCTGTCCGCCTTGGATGCCTTGGCGCTGTCGTTCCCCCCACCGACTCCGCCCTGCGCGATGAGCCATCCCATGCCGACGACCATCGCGGCCACGGCGGCCGCGGCGAGGGTTCCCACCGCGAGGGCTAGGGGACGGCGGCCGCGGTTCCTGGGGGCCTGTTCCGGGCGGCGGGTGCGCTTCCTGGGGGTCCGTCGCGGGACCGGCTTCCGCTCTTCCCCAGGGTCCGTCAAGGCATGACCGAGGGCCGTCAACTGCTCGCGCAGCAGCGCCACGTCCGCCACCGCGGCACGGTGTTCCGCCATGAACTCGGCGTCGTCGTGGGCCTCCTCGGTCGGCGACTCGTCCGTGATCGCGGCCATGAGCGCGTCCATGCCTTCGTACTCGGCCACGTCACACCACCTCGTCCTCGTGCAGGCGGGCGCGCAGGGCGCGGACCGCCGTGTGCAGCCTGCTCTTGACCGTGCCCTCCGGGATGCCGAGCTCCTCGGCTATCCCACGCACGGAGAGATCGGCGTAGAAGCGCAGGACGAGGACCTGGCGCTGGGCGTCGGGCAGTTCGTCCAGGCCCTGCGCGACGGCCAGCGACAGCACATTGGAGTCCTCGTCGGAGGGGTGCGCCGGCTGCCGCAGCGAGGCCAGGCGTTCACCCAGCCGCTCCTGGCGGCGCTTGGCCCGGTGCCAGTCCATCGCGAGGTTCGAGGCGACGACCGCCGCCCACGCGGACACATCGCGCGGCGCCTCGTCCCCCTTCGCCGCCCGCTCCAGCAACCGCAGGCGGACCTGCTGCACCCCGTCCGGCAGGTCCGCCTGCGGTACGCCGCCGAGCGCGAGCACCGCCCGCACCCGGCGTTCCTGGGCCGCGTCCAAGGGGTCGTCCACCCCCTGAGCACGGCGGGCCTTTCTGCGCAGCACAGCCACCCCTCCCCTCGCCGCGTTTCCTCTACGACGCGGCGGCGGTCCAAAACGTTCGGCCCACTTCGGAGGGGTTTTCCGGACCATCGGCCTCCACATTTCCCGCCCCTCGACTTCACATGATCCCCACTGTCAGCATGTGGCTCATGACGCACATCACCAAAGGTGCCAACACCCCTGTCCCCGCAGGTCTGTTGCGGGTCGCCGTCTGCCGTCGGAACGTCCCCGGGACGCCGGCCGTGGACGCCTCGGCCCTGCTCCTCGACGCGGTCGGCAAGGTACGCGGCGACGCCGACCTCGTCTTCTACAACCAGCCGACGCATCCCTCGGCGGCCGTACGGCACGCGGGGAACGCCGAGGGCGACGGGCAGCTCGCCGAATGGCTGGAGCTGGACCTGCCGCGCGTCGAGCCGGAGGTGCAGCGGGTGCTGATCGCCGGATCCTGCGACGGCGGGGTCTTCGGCCAGGTACCCGGACTCGCCGTGCAGGCGGTGACCGGTGACGGTGCGATCGTGGCGCACTACGAGGTGACGGACGCGTCGAGCGAGACCGCCTTCGTGCTCGGCGAGTTCTACCGGCGCAATGGGGAGTGGAAGTTCCGGGCGGTCGGACAGGGCTACGCCTCGGGGCTCGCGGGGCTGGCCACGGACTTCGGCATCGCGGTGGAGGAACCGGCGGAGCCCGAGCCGCTCGACGCGGTGCCCTCGATGTCGGTGGGGCCGGTACCGCTGGACGCCGAGCCCTCGAAGACGGCGGGACCCGGACCGGTGGACACCGTGCCCGCACTGACCGCGGGACCGGCAACGCTGAACGCCGTGCCCTCGACAGCGGGACCGGTAGCAGTGGACGCCACGCGGCCGGTACCGCAGGACGCCGCCCCGTTCCCGTTCGGGCCCGGGTTCGAGCCCGTCGTGCAGCGCGGCCGGGGTCAGGGCGTCATCACCGTCGGCGGGTCCGTTCCTCCCGGCCCCGTGATCGTCGAGGCCTGGCACGAGGGCGAGGGCTACCTCTACGCGTACACGCTCACCAAGCGCAACAAGGACGACAAGCTCGTCTTCAACAACACCATGACCGACTTCCGCGGCCGCGCGCTCGCCTTCCAGGGGGACGACCGGCGGCTCCGGCTGCGGGTCACCGGAGACAACGACTGGACGGTGTCCGTCCAACCGCTGTCGGTGGTGCGCCACCTCAACGGCACCGTGCAAGGGCTCGGCCCCGAAGTGCTCGCCTACACGGGTACGGAGGCCGACGTCGACGCGGAGTTCTCCGGCGGTGACGACGGCGACAGCTCGTTCGTGGTCTGGAGCGTGGACGCGCACAACCCGCAGGGTTCAAAGGGCCTCGTCTTCAACGACATCGGGCGGCTGCGGCAGACCGCGCCCATCCCGGGGGGCCCGCTCCTGCTGCTCGTCGAGGCCGACGGCCCCTGGCAGCTCACCGCCCGCCCCCTGCCCGCCCTCGACCCCGGCCCGGCCCCGGCGTCCGCGCCGCCCGCCGCCGTGCCCGCGCCGCAACCCGTCCAGCCGTACGCGGGTGACAGCGACGACCCGGGCAAGGACGAGCGCCGCTCGAAGGGCCTCCTCGGCCGCCTGAGCCGTGCCAAGGACGAGCACTCGGGCCGCGGCGCGAAGACGGTCACACTGGTCAACCCGGAGCCCGGGCGGCCCGCGGTCCTCGAGTACACGATCAAGGACGAGACCGAGTACGGCGGCTACAGGATCGACCGGCTGGACGAGTACGACGACGCCGACAAGTTCATGGAATCGAGCACGCACGGAACGGCCGGCCGCACCCTCCTGTTCGGCTCGGGCCAGAGCGAGGTCCGGCTGCGGCTGGAGCGGGTGGGCTCGTGGAGCCTGCGTCTGCTGCCCATCGAGGCGGCGACACCGCTGACCGGGAAGGCGGAGGGCAAGGGCAGCACGGTGTTCCGCTACACCGGCCCGCCCGCGGTGCACACCGTGCGCCGTCTCACCCGGGACGACCATCCGCTGGACACGTTCACCGTGCAGGCCGACGGCAAGAAGTGGATCAGCGCGGGCACCGCGGGGCGGCGCCGGCCCGTCGTCGGTACCCTGCCGGTGTCGGCGGCCGGATACTGCTACGTCCTGATCACCGCCCGCCATTCGACCGGCTGGCAGATCGAGCCGGCCGCCCTGGACACCGTGCCCGCGTTCACCGACAAGGTGTCGGGACAGGGCTATGGAGTCGTACGTCACACCGGCCCGGCGGCCGAGATGATGGTCCGGTACGAAGCGCGTGGCCTGCTCGACCTGATCGCGCTCTGGGAGCTCGACGAGCGTCTCGAACCGATACGCCGGATCAGCATGGCCACCGGTCTCCAGCACATACCGCAGGGCCTCGTCCAGGTCAGAACGGGCGGCGGCAAGTGGAGCATCGAGACACGCGGCTAGGCCGCCGCGCTGCCCTGCCCCCCGGCCCGGAGTCGTACGTCACACCGCTCCGGGCCACGGGACCGCGCCCCGCAGTACGGCTTGCGGTCCGGGGCGGGCGGCGGGTGGATTTCTTCGGAGCGGGGGGAGCCGTCGCCGGACGATCCGGGCGGAACCGACCGATCCCCGCGTCCCACTCCTCGGGCGCCACGGCGAAAGGATTGGACACACGGGCACGGGACAGACGCATCATGGAAACGCTGGACCACGTAAAACGCACGCTAAGGGAGTCGCCGTGAAGGTCGGAATCGTCGGAGCCACCGGTCAGGTCGGCACGGTCATGCGCAGGATCCTGGTCGAGCGGGACTTCCCGGTCGACGAACTGCGCCTGTTCGCCTCGGCCCGCTCGGCCGGGACGGTGCTCGACGGCGTGACGGTGGAGGACGCGGCGACCGCCGACTACACCGGCCTGGACATCGTCATCTTCTCCGCGGGCGGCGCGACCTCCAAGGCGCTGGCCGAGAAGGTCGCCTCCCAGGGCGCGGTCGTGATCGACAACTCCTCCGCGTGGCGCAAGGACCCGGACGTGCCCCTGGTGGTCTCCGAGGTGAACCCGCACGCGATCGCGGACCGCCCCAAGGGCATCATCGCGAACCCGAACTGCACGACGATGGCCGCGATGCCGGTCCTGAGGCCGCTGCACGACGAGGCGGGCCTGGAGGCCCTCGTCGTCGCCACCTACCAGGCGGTCTCCGGTTCGGGCGTCGCGGGCGTGGCCGAGCTGCACGGCCAGGCGCTCAAGGTCGTCGACGACGCCGACAAGCTCACCCACGACGGGGAGGCGGTCGACTTCCCCGAGCCGCAGGTCTACAAGCGTCCCATCGCCTTCAACGTGCTCCCGCTCGCCGGCTCCATCGTCGACGACGGTCTGCACGAGACGGACGAGGAGCAGAAGCTCCGCAACGAGTCCCGCAAGATCCTGGAGATCCCGGCCCTCAAGGTCTCCGGCACCTGTGTGCGCGTCCCGGTCTTCTCGGGCCACTCCCTCCAGGTGAACGCCCGCTTCGCCCGTCCGCTGAGCGTGCAGCGCGCCACCGAACTCCTCGCGGGAGCCCCGGGTGTCGCCCTCTCCGACATCCCGACCCCCCTGGAGGCAGCCGGCAAGGACGCCTCGTACGTCGGCCGCATCCGCACCGACGAGACGGTCGAGCACGGTCTCGCCCTGTTCATCTCCAACGACAACCTCCGCAAGGGTGCCGCACTGAACGCGGTGCAGATCGCGGAGCTGGTGGCGGCCGAACTCAACGAGCTCAGGGGCTGACAGCCGCGCACACGACAGGAGGGCGGGGCACCGACACGGTGCCCCGCCCTCCTGTCCGGCGACTCTTCGTGTGCCCGTGCGCGCACCCCTTCCACGTCTTTTCGCGGACCTCGCCGAACCACCCTCCACCCGCGTTGGTTTATGTGAAGATCACGCCATGACGGACATGGCCAAGGGCGGAAACCTGCCCGTTCCCGCAGCGGTTCTTCAGGTGGCGGTGACCTGGCAGCAGGGTCCCGGCGTTCCGGACGTGGACGTCTCGGCCCTGCTGCTCGACGCGACCGGCCGCGTCCGCTCCGACGCTGACCTCGTCTTCTACAACCAGCGTGAGCATCCCTCGGGCACCGTGCGCCACCTGGGCAAGGGGCAGGGAGGCGACGGGGCGACCGCCGACTGGATCTGGCTGGACCTGGCGGCCGTCGAGCCCGCGGTGGACCGCGTCGTGGTGGCCGCGTCCGCCGACGCGGGAACCTTCGGGCAGATACCGAAGCTCGACGTCCGGGTCGGCCTCCCCGAAGGCTCGCCCGTCGCGTCCTTCGCGATCGCCGACGCGTCGACGGAAACGGCGTTCGTCTTCGGGGAGTTCTACCGCAGGAACGGCGGCTGGAAGTTCCGCGCGGTCGGTCAGGGCTACGACTCGGGCCTCGCCGGGCTGGCGACGGACTTCGGGATCAGTGTCGAGGACGACGAGACGACCGTCCAGGACGCGCCGAGCCCGCCGAGCCCGCCGGCACGGGGAATCCTGGACGGCCTCGCGTTCGCGTTCCCGCCCTTCGTCCAGCAGGGCTCGGGCAAGCAGCGCGTCACCTGCCCCCACTCCCTTCCGCCCGGTGGGCGCGTGGTCGTCGAGATCGAGTGCCGCGACAGCATTTCCGTCAGCGTGTACTCGTGCGACGAGTACGGGCGTACGGACATGTCACTGCTCGATTCCTACCAGGACGAGGTGCACGGGCGGACGGTGGCGTCCGTACCCGAGAACCGGCCGCTGTCCCTGAGCGTGGAGGCCGACACCCCCTGGACCCTGCGGGTGCTTCCCCTCGGCCAGGCCCGGCGCCTTGACCACTCACTCCACGGCCAGGGTCCCGATCTGCTGGTGTACGACGGTCCCGCGGGCGTTCTCTCCTTCACTCACCAGGGCGAGAGCAACTTCACCGTCTGGCACCACGTCGAGTCCGCCAACCCCGACTGGCCCGGCGACGACGAGGACCTCCTCGTCAACGAGGTCGGCCGCCTCGACGTACTGGCTCCCGTCCGGGGGCCGGGCCTCCTCCGTATCGGCGCCGACGGCCCCTGGCGCATCGCGGTGGGCGGCTGACGGGCGGGGGCGGAACCCGCTACGCCCGCGCCCTGCGCACCTCGTACAGAAAGCACCCGTACTCCACCGCTCGCACATGGACGAGGGCCACCGCAGGGTCGGCGAAGGCCTCCGTGAACGCGTCGTCGAAGGAGTCCGGGGGCTGCACGAGCCGGCCGCCGAGGATGCGCCCGTCGACGGAGTAGCGGCGGACCGTACGGTGGGCGTTTGTGAACGGGTGGCCGTCCGGATCCGGACCCGCGCAGTCGTCCGCGTGGATGAAAACGGGCCCCTGCTCGTCGTAGGCACCCGGCTCGGCCCCCGTCTCCGCGGCCCACCGCCGCAACGGCGCGTACGAGACGAGCGCGATCCGCTCCCCGGGCTCACTGCGGCGCAGACAGCAGCGCAGCGGAGCACCTCCCTCCTCGTCGGTGAGGGCCGCCGCCGGGCGACCCGCGTCATCAAGGTCCCGAAGCTGCTTCAGGACGGCCTGCTCAATGGGGTGTGCGATGTACTCCGTCATGACGTCCAGGTTCGCGCCCGCCGGGGCTCCTCACCGGCGGGATACGGACATCGCATTCCGTGCAGGTCCCGTGGAAGGATGGCGCAACCCACACATAACGAGGAGATGACCGCGTGCCTGGCACAAACCTGACCCGCGAAGAGGCACAGCAGCGGGCGAAGCTGCTCACCGTTGACTCGTACGAGATCGATCTCGACCTCTCCGGCGCGCAGGAGGGCGGCACCTACAGGTCCGTGACCACGGTGCGCTTCGACTCCGCCGAGACCGGCGCGGAGTCCTTCATCGACCTGGTGGCCCCGACCGTCCACGAGGTCACCCTGAACGGTGACGCGCTCGACCCCGCCGAGGTCTTCAAGGACTCGCGGATCGCGCTCACGGGTCTGCTGACGGGGCGCAATGTGCTCCGGGTCGTCGCGGACTGCGCCTACACCAACACCGGCGAGGGGCTGCACCGGTTCGTCGACCCGGTCGACGAGCAGGCCTACCTCTACACCCAGTTCGAGGTCCCGGACGCGCGCCGCGTCTTCGCGTCCTTCGAGCAGCCCGATCTGAAGGCCACCTTCCAGTTCACCGTGAAGGCGCCGACCGGCTGGACCGTCATCTCCAACTCGCCGACGCCCGAGCCCAAGGACGACGTCTGGGTCTTCGAGCCGACGCCGCGGATCTCGACGTACATCACCGCGCTCATCGTCGGGCCGTACCACTCCGTCCACAGCGTCTACGAGAAGGACGGGCAGTCCGTCCCGCTCGGCATCTACTGCCGGCCCTCGCTCGCCGAGTTCCTCGACTCGGACGCGATCTTCGAGGTGACGCGGCAGGGCTTCGACTGGTTCCAGGAGAAGTTCGACTACGCGTACCCGTTCAAGAAGTACGACCAGCTCTTCGTGCCGGAGTTCAACGCGGGCGCGATGGAGAACGCCGGTGCGGTGACGATTCGTGACCAGTACGTGTTCCGCTCCAAGGTCACCGATGCCGCGTACGAGGTGCGTGCCGAGACGATCCTGCACGAGCTCGCCCACATGTGGTTCGGCGACCTGGTGACCATGGAGTGGTGGAACGACCTGTGGCTGAACGAGTCGTTCGCCACCTACACGTCCATCGCCTGTCAGGCGTACGCGCCCGGCTCGCGCTGGCCGCACTCCTGGACCACGTTCGCCAACTCCATGAAGACCTGGGCGTACCGGCAGGACCAGCTGCCCTCCACCCACCCGATCATGGCGGAGATCCGCGACCTCGACGACGTCCTCGTCAACTTCGACGGGATCACGTACGCCAAGGGCGCCTCCGTCCTCAAGCAGCTTGTCGCGTATGTCGGCATGGACGAGTTCTTCCAGGGCGTGCAGGCGTACTTCAAGGCGCACGCGTACGGCAACACGCGGCTCAGCGATCTGCTGGGCGCGCTGGAGCAGACCTCCGGCCGTGACTTGAAGAACTGGTCGCAGAAGTGGCTGCAGACGGCCGGCATCAACATCCTGCGCCCGGAGGTCGAGACGGACGCGGACGGCGTCGTCACCTCCTTCGCGATCCGCCAGGAGGCCCCGGCCCTGCCCGCCGGCGCCAAGGGCGAGCCGACGCTGCGCCCGCACCGCATCGCCATCGGCCTGTACGACCTGGACGAGGCGAGCGGCAAGCTGGTGCGCGTCGAACGTGTCGAGCTGGACGTCGACGGCGAGCTGACCGCCGTACCGGAGCTGGTCGGCAAGCGCCGCCCGGCGGTCTTCCTGCTCAACGACGACGACCTGTCGTACGCCAAGGTCCGCCTCGACGAGGCCTCGCTGGCCCACGTCACGGAGCACCTGGGCGACTTCGAGTCCTCCCTCCCCCGTGCCCTGTGCTGGGCCTCGGCCTGGGACATGACCCGGGACGCGGAACTCGCGACCCGCGACTACCTGTCCCTCGTCCTGTCCGGCATCGGCAAGGAGTCCGACATCGGCGTCGTGCAGTCGCTGCAGCGCCAGGTGAAGCTGGCGATCGAGCTGTACGCCGACCCGACGGCGCGCGAGGCCCTGCTGACCCGCTGGACGGACGCCACGCTCGCCCACCTGCGCGCGGCCGAGCCCGCCGGCGACCACCAGCTGGCCTGGGCGCGCGCCTTCGCGGCGACCGCCCGCACACCGGAGCAGCTGGACCTGCTGGAGGCGCTGCTGGAGGGCCGGGAGACCATCGAGGGCCTGGCCGTGGACACCGAGCTGCGCTGGGCGTTCGTGGAGCGGCTCGCGGCGGTCGGCCGCTTCGACGAGGCGGAGATCGCCGCCGAGTACGAGCGCGACAAGACGGCAGCCGGTGAGCGGCACGCGGCCACGGCCCGGGCTTCCCGTCCCACCGAGGAGGCGAAGGCGGAGGCCTGGGCCTCGGTCATCGAGTCCGACAAGCTTCCGAACGCCGTGCAGGAAGCGGTGATCACCGGCTTCGTCCAGACCGACCAGCGCGAGCTGCTCGCCCCGTACACGGACACGTTCTTCGCCGTGGTCAAGGACATCTGGGACTCCCGTTCGCACGAGATCGCCCAGCAGATCGCGATCGGCCTCTACCCGTCGATCCAGGTCTCCGAGGAGACCCTCGCCAAGACGGACGCGTGGCTGGCCTCCGCCGAGCCCAATGCGGCCCTGCGGCGCCTGATCTCGGAGTCCCGTTCCGGCGTGGAGCGGGCACTGAAGGCGCAGGCGGCGGACGCGCAGGCGGCACACGCCTGATCGGTGGTGACGGTGGGCGGGTGACCTGTTCGGTAGTTGCCCGCCCACCGTGCACACCAGGCGGGCGGTGTCGATCATGGTCCGCACGTGCAGTCCGGTCTGCGCTGGCGCCTGCTGCGTCGTACGAAGGCCGTGGCCCGTCTGGGCCCCGGCCACTCGGTGGCGCAGCGCTTGGACGCGACGGCCGTCGTCGTCGCGCTCGGTGGAGTCCATCTGTTGTGGGCCCGCACCTGGTGGCACAACCGACGCGAGCGGAGGGTCAGCGGGGGACCATCCCACCCGTGACGTTGACGAACGTGCCGGTGATCCCGCCGGCGTGGTCGGAGGCGAGGAAGGCGGCGGTGGCCGCGACCTCGGGGAGCGTCGGACTGCGACGGGTCATGCGCATGCCCGCCAGGTGGGCGAGCAGGCCCTGGAGGGCGTTCTCGTCGAGGTCCATGCCGCTGTCGACCGCCGCGAGCTTCTCCCGGGTCAGCGTCTCGGGCACCCCGGCGACCCACAGCCCCACGGCCCGGACCCCGCGCGGGCCCAGCTCCATCGCCAGGTTCCGCACCAGGGTGTCGATCGCGGCGTCCGCGGGCCCCGTCCCGCCCATCATCGGACTGCCGTGCGCGGAACCGCTGTTGAGGGTGAGGATCACCCCGGATCCGCGCTCGGCCATGCGCCGGCCGGCGGCGCGAGCGGTGATGAAGTGGGCGCGGATGCCGGTGTCGACGGGCCGTACGAAGTCGTCGACGGGCATGTCGAGCAGCGGCATGCCCTGGACGTCGCCGCGCGTGACGAGGTTGAAGGACACGTCGATGCCGCCGTCGGCCGCCACGGACCCGGCGTGCGCCTCGACCGCCGCCTCGTCCAGCGCGTCGACGACAGCCGTCTCCGCGTTCCCGCCCGCCGCGGCGATGTCCTTGGCCACCGCGTCGAGCGTCTGGGTCGTACGCCCCACGAGGTGCACGCGGGCGCCCTCGCGGGCGAAGGTACGGGCGACGGCGCCGCCGATGCTTCCGCCGGCGCCGTAGATGATCGCGGTCTTGTCGGTGAGCAGCATGGTGTTCCTCCATGAGGTCGGTCGTACGGGTGAGTACGTGGTCGTACGTGTCGGTCATGGAGACGTACGCGGCCCCGCGCACTCATCGGTCGGCGGGGAGCCGCAGCGGCAGTCCGAACGCGGGGAAGAGGTGCGGCTCGAAGGAGGTGATCTCCACGATCCGGTCGCCCTCGATGCGGAGGACGTCGAGGACCTGGGCGCGATAGACGGTCGTCCCAGGACGCCGTACATAACCCCCCGCCGCGAGCTGGCCGTTGGCGCGGGCGGGCAGATGGCGCCAGTGCCCGAGGAACATCGGGGACGCGGGGTCGAGGCTGACCTTCAGGAATTCGGTGAGGGCGGCGCGGCCGACGAACCAGAACGGGTTCGGCGGCATCGTGAGCGTGATGTCCTCGCTGAGCAGGGTGGCGAACTCGCTGAGGTCGAGGCGTTCGGCGGCGGCCATGTAGCGCTTGAGGATCTCGCGCTCGCGGGCGTCGGTGTCGGCGACGGCGGTCCAGTCGGCGCGGCGGCGGGGCAGGTGGTCGCGCAGGGTGGGCCGGGCACGCTGCAAGGCGCTGTTGACCGAAGCCACGGTCATGTCGAGGGCCTCGGCGGTCTCGGCGGCCGCAAGGCCGAGGACGTCGCGCAGGACAAGGACCGCGCGCTGGCGGGGCGGGAGGTGCTGGATGGCGGCGAGGAACACGAGCTCGAGGGTCTCCCGGGAGACGGCGCGGGTGTCCGGCTGGTCCTCCGCCGAGGGCAGGTCCTCGTCCGGGTACGGCTGGAGCCAGGTGATGCGGGTCGGGGGTTCGGCGCTGCCGTGGTTCATGCCGGGCAGGGGCTCGTACCGCTGGGGGCGGCGCGCCGTACGCCGCTGGAAGTCCAGGCAGGTGTTGGTGGCGATCCGGTACAGCCACGTCCGCACGCTCGCCCGCCCGGCGAACCCGTCCCGCGCACGCCAGGCCCGCAGGAACGTCTCCTGCACGAGGTCCTCCGCGTCGTCGTACGAGCCCGACATCCGGTAGCAGTGGACGCGCAGCTCGCGCCGGTACGACTCGACGAGCGTGGCGAAGTCGCTCTCAGTGAGGGCGACTTCCGTCACTCCGTCTCCCGTGACGAAATCCTCCGGGCGTTCCCCGCCGGCTTCCTGCGCGGTGTCCCGGGCGACTCGGGCGATACGGCGCAGCCGGCCGACGGTGGACGACAGCTCCGTCACTCCGGAGTAGAAGACGGACGGTGGTTGTGGCACCAGTGCTTCGACCTGCCGGCCGACCTCCTCGATGAGGCCCTCCGCGGTGTCCACGGGCTCCGCCCGCCGTTCCCGATACGCCTTCTGCCGACAGGCGGCGGAGCAGTACACCGAGCTCCGCCCCTTCCGCCCCACCCGCTCGGGCAACGCCTTCCCACAACTCCGGCACACCACATCGACGCCCACGGAGACTGTTCTAGCCCGTCCGGCGTTCGAGGACGAGCGCGTTGGCGCGATACGGGGGTCTGGGTGGGGAGTCCCCGAGGGACGGTGGCGGTCCCCTGCTCTGGGGGTACCTCCCAGGCCCTTAGGGGGTTTCTGATGGATCTCCGTGGAAGAAGGAGCGGCGTTCGGTGCGTGCTCTCGGCGTGCCGGGCGGAAGTCCTCGATGGGGGTCCCCCCGCGCGAGCGAAGCCGAGCGTGGGGGAGGAGCTACTAGGGCTTTTGTCCGGTGCGGCGAGAGTGCGTGCCGGGCGTCGTGACGCCGCGGAGATCCATCAGAAGCCCCCTAAGGCACTGGGGGAGAAGCCGAGAGTTCGGGAGGGCGGGGATGGAGGAGGCGAGGGGCGAGAACCCGCTAACGACCCAGCCCCGCCGCCACCTCTCCCAGCGCCTCCAACACTCTCCCCACCGCGGCTCCCTCCTCCGCCCCGCGCCGCACCGCGGCCACCACATGCCGATGCGGACGCTCCCCCGCGAGCTCCCGCATCACCACACCCTCCCGCCGCACCGCGGCCATCCGCGGCACCAGCGCGACACCCATCCCCGCCTCGACCATCGCGAGGATCGCGGTCCACCCGGCCGCGGAGTGACCCTGATGCGGACTGAACCCGGCCGCCTCACACGCCCCCCGGGTGATGTCCGACCACGGCCCGCTCCCCCCGAAGATCCAGGACTCGGCGGCGAAGTCGGCCAGCCGCACCACCGGCGCGCCGGCCAGCGCGTGCCCATGCGGGAGCGCGAGGTCGAGCGGGTCGGCGAGCAGCGGCACGCGCGTGAAGCGGGAATCCGCCGCGGACGGCGCCTGCGCGGCCAGCGACAGGGCGAGGTCCACCACCCCGGCGCCGAGCAGTTCGTACGCCTCCGCCGCCTCGGCCTCCCGCACCTGCACGGAGATCCCGGGCCGCGCCGCACGCAACGCCCGCACAGCGGGTACGACGAGCGCGGGCACGGCGGTGGAGAAGGCACCGACCCGCACCTCCCCGACCTCCCCGTGCGCGTACGCGGTCAACTCGGCGTCGGCCCGCTCCAGTTGCTCGAACACCGCCTCGGCGTGCCGCAGCACGAGCTCCGCCGCGTCGGTGAGCCGAACCCGCCGCCCCTGTGCCTCCAACAGGGTCACGTCGAGCTGCTTCGCGAGGTTCGTCAGCTGCTGCGACACGGCGGAGGGGGTCATCATCAGCGCCTGGGCGGTCGCGGTGACGGTCCCGCGCTCGCGCAGCGTCCGCAGAATCTCCAGCTTCCTGATGTCCCACTTGTCGTACTCGGCCATGGCGGCAACCTATCCCGCGGCCCGGAGGCCCCGACCTGCGGCGGTTCAGCGGGCCCTGGCGGCGGTGCCCAGGACGACTCCGCCCAGGATCAGGGTCATGCAGAGCAGTTGCGTCCAGGTCGTCCGCTCGGCGAGAAGCAGGTACGACAGGGCGGCGACGCAGACCGGCTGGAGGTAGTAGACGGTTCCGGCGCGGGCCGCGCCGATGAGGGAGATGGCCTTGTTCCAGGCGAAGAAGGCGACCGCGGAGGAAGCGACTCCCACATAGAGGAGAGGGCCGATCGTCGCGGGGGTGGGCGTGAAGGTCCCTTGCGTCCGCACGCTCAGCGCGTACGCCGGGAGCAGCATCACCGTACCCAGGACGAAGATGGTGAACAGGAAGGTGAGGCCGGTGAGTTCGGCGGGCCGGCGGCGCAGGAGCGCGCTGTACGAGGCGAAGCACGTCGCCGCAGCGATCATCCAGAGGTCGCCCGCCGTGAAGTCCACGGCCGACAGCGAACCCTTGGAGACCAGGAGCACGACGCCCGTGCAGGCGATCAGCATCCCGGCGACACGACGCGCTCCGAGACGTACGCCGCCGATCCGCTCGTACACCGCCATCAGGACGGGCGACGCGGCCATGATCATGCCCATGTTGCCGGCGGAGGTGGAGACGCCCGCCTGGTTGACCAGCGTGTTGTACACGGTGACACCGAGCAGGGCGGCGAGGAGGACATGACCGAGGTGACGGCGTACCGGCGCCCGCTGCCGCCAGGCCTCGCGCGCCGCGAACGGGGCGACCGCCACGAGCGCGATGACCCAGCGCCAGAACGCGTGCTGGACGGGCGGCACACTGTCGTGCAGCGCGCGCACGGCCACGAAGCTCCCGGACCAGAGGACCGTGGCGGCGGCCGCGAGGGCGATTCCGAGACCGGTGACCCCCTTCCGCGCTGCGGTGGGGGTCACGCTGTGCGTACGCGTCCGGTCCAGGACTGCCACGAATATCCCTTGCCTCTCGTGTGGTCGGGGAAGCTGCCCGACGGCCGGGGCAGCAGCCCGACTACCGTCGCAAGGCGGGAACCATCACGTCCATCGAATCTTTTCGAGCATTCCTTTCAGTTGAACTGAAAGATCGCGCACCGAGGGATCCCTGCCCGGCGGTCGCGCCCCTTTCGACGGCCGTACGCGGCTCGACGCCGGTACGCCGCTCGACGCCGATACGCGGCTCGACAGCCGTATGCGCCTTGAGCTGGCCGAACACCGTCGCCCCGAACGCCAGCGCCATGCCCGCCAACTGCACCGGCGTCAGCGCCTGCCCCAGCGCCGCCCAGCCGATGACAGCCGCGGTCAGCGGCGAGAGCGGGCCGAGGAAGGTGACTTGGGTGGCGGTGAGCCGGCCGATACCGCGGAACCAGAGCCAGTACGCGACCGCTGTGTTCGCCAGCGCGAGGTAGAGGTAGCCGCCGACCGCCCGGCCGTCCAGCGCGGGCGGCGCACCCTCGACCAGCAGGGCGACCGGCGCGATCAGCAGCCCGCCGGCCGTCAACTGCCAGGCGGTGAGCGCCAGCGGGCCGACCCCGTCCGGCCGCCCCCACCGCTTGGTGAGCACGGTTCCCGTGGACATCGAGGTGGTTGAGGCGAGCGCCGCGAGCACACCCACCAGGTCGAGCGCGCCCGCCGCCCTCAGCACGACGAGGCTGACGCCGAGGGCCGCAATGATGCCGGTCAGGAGCGTACGAAGGGTCGGCCGGTCGCCGAGCAGCAGCACCGACAGGCCCGCGACGAACAGCGGCCCGATCGAGCCGACGACCGCCGCCATACCGCCGGGCAGCCGGTACGCGGAGAGGAACAGCAGCGGAAAGAAGGCGCCGATGTTCAGCGCGCCCAGCACCGCCGCCTTCCCCCACCAGACGCCGCGCGGCAGTACCCGCGCCAGCGCCAGAAGCAGTAAGCCGGCGGGCAGGGCGCGCATCACCGCCGTGAACAGGGGACGGTCGGCCGGCAGGAACTCGGTGGTGACGGCATACGTGCTGCCCCAGGAGACGGGGGCCAGCGCGGTGAGGGCTATGAGGGCGGGGCGGTTGCTGTTCGCGGCCATGAGGGCACCCGGTTTCGACGAGACCAGCAGGGAGCAGGTCGATGGAAAGTAGCTTAGCTGCAAGCTACTTTCTGTCAAGCTACTTCTCGCTGATCTACTTTCTTGCGGGCAACCGATCTTCGGCGGATACTCGCCCCATGAGCACCCCCAAGGATCCCGTCGACGCGATCATCGAGCAGTGGGCCGCCGTCCGGCCGGACCTCGACACCGCCGCGATGGAGGTCTTCGGACGGATCTTCCGGATCTCGCGGGCGATGGGCGACCGGATGGAGAAGGCGTACGCGCGCTACGGCATCGCGCGCGGGGAGTTCGACGTGCTGGCGACGCTGCGCCGCTCGGACGCCCCGTACACGCTCTCACCCCGACAGCTGTCGGCGACGCTCATGCTCACCACGGGCGGCATGACCGGCCGCCTCGACAAGCTGGAACGGGCCGGCCTGCTGCGCCGCTCCCCCGACCCGCACGACCGACGGGGCCTGCAAGTGACCCTGACCGAGAAGGGGTTGACGCTCATCGACGAGGCGGTCGGCGCGGGCCTCGCCGCCCAGACAGAGGCGCTGAACACCCTCGACGCCGAACGGTCCACCCAACTGGCCGACCTGCTGAGGGAGTTGCTGGCTGGGACTCAGGCGCCCGAGCACTAGGGCGCCCCTCTGCTCCCGTATCAGCCCTCCGCACTCCACACTTCGCACTCCGCCGTCGGCCGTCGGCTGACGGCTGACGGCTGACGGCTGACGGCTGACGGCTGACGCCGGGATGGGGCGCGCTCTTGTCGTAGCCCGCCCCAGGCGCTTCACTTGGCCCACCTCCCACAGGAGAACGCCCACTCCCACCTGTAGAAGGGGTAGTTCTTTTGTCAGCCATACGCGCCACCGCCGTCACCGCGGCAGCCTGTGCGGCCGTGCTCACCACCGCACTGCCGTCCTCGGCCATCAACTCCTACAACGCGATGCCCGCCCCCGAGCGCACCGAGGTCGGCGCGCTCGTCGCCACGTGGGACAACGACGACGACCCCGCCACCCCGGACCGGGTCGACTGGGTCTGCTCCGGCACCATGATCGACACGGACACGTTCCTGACGGCCGCGCATTGCACCACCGACTGGCCGGCCAACGTGAAGTTCTACGTGTCGCTGGACCAGGACGTGCAATCCGGGCTCGACGCCGCCGCCAAGAAGTACCCGGGCGACCCGGCCGCACAGGCGAACGCCGTCGCCGTCCAGGGCACCGCCCACACGCACCCCGACTATCCCGGGCCCGCGTCCGACCCGCACGACATCTCGGTGATCGAGCTACCCGCCGCGAAGACCAAGGCCCGCTGGACCTTCACACCGGCGACGCTGCCGACCGCCGGCCAGCTCGGTGCGCTCGGTCCGCAGGGGCTGAACTCGACCGACTGGTTCGTCGCGGGGTACGGCACCCAGGAGGCCGTGAACGGCCCCGGCGGTCAGACCCACCCCGGCGGCGGCGTCCGCATGAAGGCGCCCGTCACGTTCAACGCCCTCAACAACGCGTGGGTGCGTCTGGCCATGACGGCGCCGCAGGGCAACGGTGGCGCCTGCTACGGCGATTCGGGTGGCCCCAACTTTGCGGTGATCGGCGGCAAGAATGTTCTGGCCGCCACCACGATCACGGGCGACACCCCGTGCTACGCGACGAACGTGTCGTACCGCCTGGACACGCCCGGCGCCCGCGCGTTCCTCTCGCCATTCGTGAAGCTGCCGTAGCTCCGCGGCCCCTGAAGAGGCCGGGATGGGCAGACTTCCCTCTCCCCGGCCTCCGAGGCGATCGACGAGGGCGCGTCCTCCCTCACCCCACGTGCGCGACTCCCCTCATCCCACGTGCGCGGCAACCGCGGCCTCGATCGCGGCCGGGTCGGCGGATTCGGCCGCCCAGGCCACGTATCCGTCGGGGCGCACCAGGACGGTCGTACGGCGGTCGCCCGCCCACCGTTCCACGGTCAGCCGGTCCTTGCGGTCCTGCCGGTCGTCGTACGCCTCCGGAGTGATCAGGACGAACCGGCCGCCGCGCAGGGCCTCGTAGAGCCGGCCGATTTCGAGGGCGACGTCCGGGACGCGGGTGCCGGTCAGGCGGTGCGAGCCCCGCGGCGCCCCGTACGCGTACCCGATGCCCGTGATCTGACCCGCCGCCTTGCGACGGGCGGGGCCGACATGGTTGAGGAAGGTGGTGAGCCCGGCGCGCAGCGCCAGCGTCCAGGGGCGTTTGGCCATCGCGAGTCGCACGATGCCGCCGCTGCTGCGCAGCACGGACTTGCCGACGGGGTGGCGCTCGGCCTGGTAGGTGTCCAACAGGGCGGTGTCGGCATGGCCGTTGACGACCAGGGCCAGCTTCCAGCTGAGGTTCGCCGCGTCCTGGAGGCCGGTGTTCATGCCCTGGCCGCCGGCCGGGGTGTGCACGTGAGCGGCGTCCCCGGCCAGGAAGACGCGACCCACGCGGTAGGCGGGCGCCTGGCGCTCGTCGCTGTGGAAACGGGACATCCAGCGGGCGTCGCGCATGCCGTAGTCGCGGCCGAGGGCGAGCCGGGCGATCTCCTTGACCTCGTCGAGTTCCAGCGGCTCACTGTCGGGGACGTCGCGGCCCCGATGCCAGCCGATCACCCGGTAGTAGCCGTCGCCGAAGGGCGCGATGAAGGCGAAGGCATCGCCGACGGCGTCGGCGGTCAGCACCGACTCCGGCTCCTCGTCGAGCCGCACGTCCGCGAGAACGACGGACCGGATGACCGACTTGCCGGGGAACGACAGCCCGACTGCCGCGCGCACCGCACTCCGCATCCCGTCCGTCCCGACGACGTACGCGGCGCGCAACTGCCCCGACTCGCCTTCCCTGCCGCGGACTTCAAGGATCACCCCGTCCGCGTCCTGACTCAGCCCGGTCACCTCGGTCTCGTACACGAACCGCACTCCGGCGTCTTCCGCCCGCCGCTGCAACGCCTTCTCCACCTCGTACTGCGGGATCACCAGGAGCTGGTTGAAACGGGAGGGGAGCGTGTCGAGCGCGACGGTGAGCCCGCCGAAGAGACGGATGCGGTCGAGGGCTTGCCCCTTGCGCTCCAGGCCGTCGGCGAGACCGCGGGCGTCGAGCTGCTCCAGGGTGCGGGCGTGCAGGACAAAGGCGCGGGAGAGGTTGCTGATCTTGTGCGGACGCTTCTCGACGAGGGTGACGGGGACGCCGGCGGTGGCGAGGTCGCCGGCCAGCAGCAACCCGGTGGGGCCGGAGCCGACGACGATGACGCTGCCGGGTGGGACGGCCTTCAGGGTTCGCATGCGCACGACTTCCGCGACTCCCGTGTTTCCCGTGGTGCCCATGGTTTCGATGTTGTGCACGTTTCGCGTGTTCCGCGTGTTGCCGTTCATGGCGGCCTCCTGGTGCCAACGCCCATTGGTCAGCGCCTGCTGACCAGCGCCCGCTTGCCAACACTTGTTGGCCAACGCTTGTTTGCCAACATAGGTTGACATCGCTGGACTGTCAACATGTGTTGGCCTACGGTTGTTGGCATGCCACTCAAGAACCACCCCGCGCCCGCGTCGGCACCGGCGGCGGCCGACGCGCCCGCGCCCCGCCGCTCCGACGCCACCCGCACCGCGATCCTCGCCGCCGCCCGGGAGCGCTTCGCGGCCGACGGCTACGAGCGCGCCACCATCCGCGCCATCGCCAAGGACGCGCGGATCGATCCGTCGATGGTGATGCGCTACTACGGCTCGAAGGAGGGGCTGTTCGCGGCCGTGCTGGACGTCGATCTGCGGCTGCCCGACCCGGCGGCCGTCGACCCGCACGACGTGGGCCGGGTCCTGGTGAGCCACTTCCTGGACCTCTGGGAGGAGAACGAGGTGCTCACCGCGATGCTCCGGGTCGGCGTCACCAACCAGACCGGTGCCGAACGCATGCAGGGCATCTTCAGGGACCAGCTCTCCCCGGTCGTCCAGCGCACCTGCCCCGACCCCGAGCAGGCGCCGACACGGGCAGCGCTGTGCGCCTCACAACTGCTCGGGCTCGCGCTCGCCCGCTACGTCCTGCGGATCGAGCCGGCCGTCGCCCTGCACCGCCAGGAGATCGTGGCGTGGCTGGGGCCGACGGTGCAGCGGTATCTGACGGCGCCGAATCCTTGAGTACGCGCAAAGACACCTCGCTGCGCGCACAAACACGTCGAGGGAGTCCGCGCACCCTGCGGTGCGCGGACTCCCTCGACGGAAAGAGAAAGAGCCGGGGAAAGCCGGGGAATGCCGGGTGAGCCGTGCCGGGCTCAGCCCTGCTTCGCCGGCCTGTCGGACTTGTCCAGGACCATCACGAGGCCGGCGATGATCAGGAACAGCAGGATCGGCGCCACGACGTACAGGCCCAGCGTGTCGACCACGCTCAGGCCGTTGCCGGGGTCGTCACCGTCGTCGCGGGTCAGCGCGAGCGCGGGGGACGACATGAGCAGCATCATCAGCGTCGTACCGGCGGCCAGGGCGCCGGCGCGCAGGGCGTTCTTCTTGTCCACGGTGCAAACGTAGCGAACACCTGAATGAGTCGCGCGCCCGGGGGTGCCGTACGGAGGTCTCAGCGCCCGGCGTGACCGTCTCCGCCGCCACGTGCGCGCCTGCCGCCTCCGGTCCGCGCCCCGGCCCGCACCACTTCGAGCAGCGCGTGCAGCCGGGGCGACGCGGCCAGTTCCTCCAGCGTCACCGGGCGGCCCTCGGCGTCAGCGATGGGCAGGCGCCAGTTGGGGTACTGGTCCCAGGTGCCGGGGAGGTTCTGCGGGCGCCGGTCGCCGATCGCGTCCGGGAGCCAGACGCCGATCATGCGGGCCGGGGTCAGCAGCAGGAACCGGTGCACGGCCTGGATCTCGGCCTCCTCCGAATCCGCGGGGCACCCACCGCTCGCGCCCCACAGCAGCCCGAGCCGGGTGAGCAGCGTCAGCCACTCCCCCGTGTCCGCGGCGGCCGCCGCTCGTTCCTCCTCCAGGGAGCCGGTCAACAGGCCGAGCCGGTCCCGGAGTTCGACGTGGTCGCCGGTGAGCCGGGCGGCGGTGGGCGGCAGGTCGTGGGTGGTGGCGGTGGCCAGGCAGTCGGCCCGCCAGCGCTCGGGGGGCAGGGGGAGCCCGTCACCGTCCCAGTCGCGTTCGAACCACAGCACCGACGTGCCGAGCACCCCGTGCGCCCGCAGCGTCTCGCGCACGCCCGGCTCCACGGTGCCGAGGTCCTCGCCGATGACCAGCGCCCCGGCGCGCGACGCCTCCAGCACCAGGACCGCGAGCATCGCCTCGGCGTCGTAACGGACGTATGTGCCTTCCGTGGGCGGCCGGCCCTGCGGGATCCACCAGAGCCGGAACAGGCCCATGACGTGGTCGATGCGCAGGGCGCCCGCGTGCCGGAAGAGAGCGCGCAGGAGGCGGCGGTACGGGGCGTAGCCGGACGCGGCCAGCCGGTCCGGTCGCCAGGGCGGCAGGCCCCAGTCCTGGCCGCGCGCGTTGAAGGCGTCCGGGGGCGCGCCGACGGACATGCCGGCCGCGAAGTACTCCTGCTGGGCCCAGGCGTCGGCACCGTCCGGGTGCACCCCGACGGCGAGATCGTGCACCAGCCCCACCGCCATCCCCGCGTCGCGCGCCGAGCGCTGGGCGGTGGCGAGTTGGGCGTCGGTGAGCCAGGCGAGACGGGTGTGGAAGTCGACGCGGTCCATCAACTCACCGCGGGCCCGGGCGGTTTCCGGCGAGCGGGGGTCGCGCAGTCCCTCGGGCCACCGCCGCCAGTCGGGGCCGTACACCTCGGCGAGCGCGCACCAGGTGGCGTGGTCCTCCAGGGCCTCACCCTCCTCGGCGAGGAAGTCGACGTACGCGGCCCGTCTGCCGGGCCCGAGCGGCACGGCGCGCACCAGTTCCAGCGCCTCGCGCTTGAGCTCCCACACGGCGTCGCGGTCGATCAACGCGCCCTTGCGCAGCACGGATTCGCGCAGCCGCTCGGCGCGCTCCAGCAGCGTAAGCACCCGGTCGGGCTCGTCGACGTACGCGAACTCGGGGATGTCCTCGACCCGCAGGTGCACCGGGTCGGGGAAGCGGCGGGAGGAGGGCCGGTAGGGGGAGGGGTCGGTGGGAGTGCCGGGTACGGCCGCGTGCAGCGGGTTGACCTGCACGAATCCGGCGCCGAGCGCACGGCCGGCCCAGGCGGTCAGTTCGGCGAGGTCGCCGAGGTCGCCCATGCCCCAGGAGCGCTGGGACAGCAGCGAGTAGAGCTGGACGAGGAGGCCGTACGTGCGTCCGGGCGGCGTGGGCAGCCGGGCGGGCGCGACGACGAGGTGGGCGTCGGCAGTGCGGCCGTCGGGGGCGGTGGCGCGCAACGCATGGACGCCGGGCGGGAGTTGTTCGGCCGAGGCGCGGGTCTCGCCCTGTTCGGTCGTGATGCGCAGCCGGGTGCCCTTCGGCAGTTCGGCCAGCTCGGCGGGGGCGCTGCCGTCCCAGCACACCACCGTCGGCGGCAGCAGCCGCTCGCTCACCTCGGCCTCCTGCGCTGCGAGGGCGGCGCTCACGGCGTCCGGGGTGCTCGCGTCGACGCCGAGTGCCGCCAGGGCCGCGACGAGCGCCGTGTCCGAGGCCGCGACCGTACGGTCCGGGGACGGGCTGTAGGAGGTGGCGACGCCGCGCAGTTCGGCGAGCCGGGACAGGGGTGTCGAAGGCGTCGTCTGCGGCGGGTCGGCGGGCCGGGGTGGCGCCATCTAGATCCCCGAGGCGGCGCCGGTGGAGGTCGGCTCGCTCGTCAGGTGCGCGGCGTCTGCCAGCGGCGGCTCGCTGGTGAGCGGTTCGGCGTCGGGCAGCGGGGGTTCACTGGTCAGCGGAGCCTCCGCGCAGGCGCCTTCCGCGCTGAGCAGGCACAGATGGGCGCCTTCGGGTTCGACGGACATATCCGTCTCGCGTTTGGAGAGGGCCGAGAGCAGAAGGTGTGCCGATGCGGCCACGGGGGCCTCCTTGTCGAGTCTGGCGGTCTTGGACCTGTCTGGCGGGATACCGCAGCCCTACCCAGCGGGCGCGATCGCAGACGTACGCGGACGAACAACGTGCTTCTGGTCACATTCTGCCCCCATGTCGCACCTCCGGATTGGGGTAAACAGGGCACTTGGGCCACTCTCGTTGACACCCTCACCACGCGGATGGTGGGCTCGAACCCTCTCCGGCACGGCCGTCGGGGGGCGAGCTACGAGGAGGCGGAGCGTGCAGCTCCTGCGTGGGAAAGGGGCGGCCGCCGTCGCGTTCGCCGTCGTCGCCGGCGCGCTGGGTTCGGCTTCCGCCGTCGCCGCACCGCCCGCGCCCACGGCTTCCGCGGACGACCGCGACCCCATCGAGAGCGGACTGCCCACGGTCTGGCCCCGCCCGCAGTCCCTCCGCGCGGGCGGCACCCCCGTCGCGGTCACGGACGAGGTCGTCCTGGTGACCGACGCGACGACCGATCCGTACGCCGTGGACGCGCTGCGCACGCTGCTTCGCCAGGCAGGCGCGCGCGAGATCGCGACCGCGCGCGAGGGGGACGAGCTCCCCGCGCGTGCGCTGGTGGTGCGTGCGGGCACGGAGACGGCGTACTCGCGCCGACAGGGCACCCAGGGGGCGTACTCCTTCGGCGGGCACGCCGGGAGCGCGACCACCGATGGGGCGCACGCCATTGGTCCGCGCGCCGCCTCGAGCGACTTGGAGCGGGCGCTCACGGCACTCGGCGCCGCGCCCCGCACCGACCTACCCGCCGGTGGCTACCGTCTGGCCGTCGGCCGCACCGGCGGCCGTGACACCGTCGCCCTCGCGGGAGTCGGCGAGGACGGGCTGTTCCACGCGGTGCAGACGCTGCGGCAGCTCGTCGGCGCCGACGGCAGGGTCGCGGGCGTCGTCGTCCGTGACTGGCCCGGCACCGCGGTGCGCGGCACCACCGAGGGCTTCTACGGTACCCCCTGGACCCGCGAACAGCGCCTCGCCCAGCTGGACTTCATGGGCCGCACCAAGCAGAACCGCTCGGTGTACGCCCCTGGTGACGACCTCTACCGCCAGGCGCGCTGGCGTGAGCCGTACCCCGCCGACCAGCGGGCGGACTTCCGGGAGCTGGCGGACCGGGCGCGCCGCAACCATGTCACCCTCGCCTGGGCGGTGGCCCCGGGCCAGGCGATGTGTTTCTCCTCGGACGCGGACGTGAGGGCACTGACGCGCAAGCTCGACGCCATGTGGGCGCTCGGCTTCCGGGCCTTCCAGCTCCAGTTCCAGGACGTCAGCTACAGCGAGTGGCACTGCGACGCGGACGCCGACACGTTCGGCTCCGGCTCCGAGGCGGCCGCGAAGGCGCAGGCCCGGGTGGCCAACGCGGTGGCCCGGCATCTCGCCGAACGCCACCCGGACGCCGCCGCGTTGTCCCTGATGCCGACCGAGTACTACGAGGACGGCTCGACGACCTACCGTCAGGAGCTGTCGAACGCCCTGGACGAGGACGTCGAGGTCGCGTGGACGGGCGTCGGTGTCGTGCCGAGGACGATCACCGGACGCGAACTGGCCCGCACCCGCGAGGCGTTCGGCGGGCACCCCCTCGTCACCATGGACAACTATCCGGTCAACGACTACGCGCAGGACCGGGTGTTCCTCGGCCCGTACCAGGGGCGCGAGCCGGCGGTCGCGAGGGGTTCGGCGGCCCTGCTGGCGAACGCGATGCCCCAGGCCGAAGCCTCCCGCATCCCGCTGTTCACCGCCGCCGACTACGCCTGGAACCCGCGGGACTACCGCCCCCAGGAGTCCTGGAAGGCCGCGATCGACGACCTCGCGGACGGCGACGCGCGACGCGGGGACGCGCTGCGCGCCCTGGCCGGAAACGACGCCTCCTCCGTCCTCGGCGGCGAGGAGTCGGCCTATCTGCGCCCGCTCGTCGAGGCATTCTGGCAGGCCCGTACGACCACGGACCGGGCGGCGAACGAGACGGCGGCCGAGCGGCTGCGCGCCGCGTTCACAGTGATGCGCGAGACCCCGGAGCGGCTGGCCGACGACTCGCTGGCGGCCGAAGTGACGCCCTGGACCGAACAGTTGGCGCGCTACGGCGAGGCCGGCGAAACGGCGGTCGCCATGCTGCGCGCCCAGTCGAGCGGGGACGCCACCACGGCCTGGACGGCATACCGCACCCTCGACCGGCTGCGCACCGAGCTCGCGGCGAGCCGGGTGACGGTCGGCAAGGGTGCGCTGGACCCGTTCCTGGCGAAGGCCCGGACGGCGTACGAGACATGGGCGGGCCTCGACCACGAGCCGAGCCCCGACCGCGGCGCGACGGCGGACGGCCGCACCGTCCGCTTCCCGCGCACCCGCGAGGTCACCGCGGTGAGCGTCCTCACCGACCCCGGCACCAGCGGCTCCGTCGAGGCCCATGTCCCGGGCGAGGGCTGGCGGCACCTCGGCTCCCTCTCGACCGGGGGCTCGACGGAGGTCACGGCGGCGGGCGTGTACGCGGACGCGCTCCGCGTCACCGGTCCCGCGCCCTCCCGCGTACGCCATCTCGTGCCTTGGTTCGCCGACTCCCCTGCCGCCGCGGTGGAGTTGGCCCGCTCCACGACCGACGTGGAGATCGGCGGCACACAGCGGGTGCCGGTCCGGCTGGCGTCGCTGCGCCCCGCCGACGTCCGCGGCGAACTGACGGCGAAGGCACCGAAGGGCATCAAGGTCAAGGTCCCCGCCAGTGCCTCCACCCTCCCCCGCGGAACCTCCGTCGACCTCCCCGTCGAGGTGACCGTGGAGCCGGGGACGCCGTCGGGAACGTACGAGGTCACCGTCACCTTCGGCCCGGAGACCCGCACGCTGACGGTCCGCGCCTTCCCGCGCACGACGGGCCCCGACCTGGCCCGCACCGGCGTCGCGTCCTCGTCCGGCGACGAGACCCCCGACTTTCCGGCGTCCGCGGCGAACGACGGTGATCCGGGGACGCGTTGGTCGTCGCCCGTCGAGGACGGCGCCTGGTGGCAGGTGCGGCTGGCCGAGCCGGCCCGCCTCGGCCGGGTCGTCCTGCGCTGGCAGGACGCGTACCCCTCCTCGTACCGCGTCCAGGTCTCCGCCGACGGCCGCGTCTGGCGCACCGCGACGACCGTCGACGACGGTCGCGGCGGCCGCGAATCCCTCCGCTTCGACGAACGCGACGTCCGGTACGTACGTGTCCAGGGGGTCAAGAGGGCGACGGAGTACGGGTACTCACTGTGGTCGGTGGAGGCGTACGCGGTGGCTCGCTGACATGTCACGGTCCCGCTGCGGCGGGACTTTTTCTTCGCTCACTATTCACTCACTACATATATCGAGTGCATAATGATCTCCATGAGCACCCGTCACATCCTGTTGGGGCTGCTCGCGGGAGGGCCCAGCCATGGGTACGACCTCAAGCGACGGCACGACGAACGCTTCCCGCAGGCCCGCCCGCTGGCCTACGGGCAGGTCTACACGACCCTGCAGCGCCTGGTCCGCGACGGTCTCGCCGAGGTCGACGGCACCGACTCCGACGGCGGTCCGGAGCGGACGCTGTACCGCTCGACCGACGACGGATCGCGTGAACTGGCCCACTGGGCCGGGGAGATCGCCCCACCCGCGCCCTTCGTGACGAACGAGATCTTCGCCAAGGTCGTCGTCTCGATCCTCGCCTCGGCAGACCCGGCCGGCTATCTGCGGGCGCAGCGCGCCGCCCACATGGCGCGCATGCGCGAGCTCACCGCGGTGAAGACGGCGCCCGGCGCCGATCTCGCGAGCGTCCTCTCGGCCGACTACGCCCTCAACCACCTCGACGCCGATCTCCGCTGGATGAACACCACGGCGGCCCGGCTCACCACCCTGACCGCGGAGGTCGACGCAGCATGAGCAACCCACTCCTGGCGGCCCGGAGCCTCGTCAAGGCGCACGGCTCCACCCCTGCGCTGCGCGGCGCATCGGTGGACCTGCGCGCGGGCGAGATCCTGGCCGTCACCGGGGCCAGTGGCAGCGGCAAGTCCACGCTGCTGCACTGCCTGGCGGGCATCGTCCGGCCCGACACCGGCACGGTGGAGTACGCCGGTGAGCGCCTCGACCGGCTGCCCGAGAAGCGGCTCAGCGAGCTGCGGCGCACCGACTTCGGGGTGGTGTTCCAGTTCGGGCAGCTGATCCCCGAGCTGACCGCCGTCGACAACGTGGCGCTGCCCCTGCTGCTCGCGGGCACCCCGCGTACGGCGGCTCGGGAGCAGGCCGGTGAGTGGCTGGAGCGGTTCGGTGTACGCGGGCAGGAGGCCCTGCGGCCCGGCGAGATGAGCGGCGGCCAGGCCCAGCGGGTCTCGCTCGCCCGGGCTCTGGTCACCGGCCCGAAGGTCGTCTTCGCGGACGAGCCGACCGGCGCGCTCGACTCCCTCGCCGGGGAACAGGCGATGACCGCGCTGATCCACACGGCCCGCGAGTCCGGCACGGCGGTCCTGCTGATCACCCACGACGCCCAGGTGGCGGCGTACGCGGACCGGGAGGTGTCACTGCGGGACGGGGTGGTGACGGCGGAGTGGGCGGCCGGTGCGCCCGCGGAGGGCGCGGCCGGCACCGCTGCCGAGCCGTCGGCGGAGGCCACCCGATGACCACCGTTCCCACCCCCGTCCGGATCCCGGCCCACGCCCACACGGCCCGGCCTCGGACAGCGCCACCGACCGCCGTCATCCGCCGCAACTCCCAGGAGGCCGCCGGATGACCACCGACCCGGCACCCGTCCGGAACCCGACCCTCGCCGACAGGGCCCGGCCCCGGCCGACACCACCCACCGCCGTAACCCCGCGAGACACCCAAGGCCGCCGGACGACCACCGACCACGCCGGCGTCAGATTCCTGACCCACGGCGACACCGCCCGGCCCCGGCCGACACCACCGGCCGCCCTCACGCGCCGTCACGCCCAGGAGGCCGCCCGATGATGACCGACCTGCGACTTGCGCTGCTGCTCACCCGTGGCTCCGACCGGCGGGAGTGGTGGCGGGTCACGCTCACGGCGGTGGGGGCCGGGCTGGCGACGGGCTTCGGGCTGGCCGCTGCCGCGGTCGCCTCGCTCGACG
The DNA here is from genome assembly GCF_014645835.1 of Streptomyces albiflavescens. Classification (GTDB taxonomy): domain Bacteria; phylum Actinomycetota; class Actinomycetes; order Streptomycetales; family Streptomycetaceae; genus Streptomyces; species Streptomyces albiflavescens. The sequence goes on along the minus strand of NZ_BMMM01000002.1, from coordinate 479,057 downwards.
GGCAGTACAACGTGTCCCTGGCCAACGGCCTGCTCGATCAGCCCGGCGAGCGTGCGGGCATCGTCCTCACGCTGCTGCTCCTGCTGGTCCCGGTACTGGGCTTCCTCGGTCAGTGCGCCCGCATCGGCGCCGTACACCGCGACCGGCGGCTGGCCGGGCTGCGCCTGGCGGGGGCCTCCCCGGCCCAGGTGCGGCGGATCGCCGCGCTGGAGGCGGGGCTCGCATGCCTCGCGGGGTCGGCGGTCGCCACCGTCTTCTCCGCGCTGCTCCTGGTGAGCGAGTGGCAGCGTCCGCCGGCCGTCGTCTGGGCCGGATTCGTGGTGATCGCGTCGGCCGTGCCCCTGCTGGGCGCGCTGGTGAGCGCACTCGCCCTGCGCCGCGTGGTCGCCTCGCCGCTGGGCTGGGTGCGGCGGGTGCGCCCGAGCGGCGTCCGGGGCCCGGGCCTCGCGTTCCTGGCGGCGACGCTGGTGATCCTCGTCACCGGGCTCGCCATGGCCCCGGGCAACTTCGGCGGGTTCGGCACGGCTCCGCCGCTCGTCTTCACCGTGGTGATTCTCACGGGCCTGGGCGCGGTGTGGGTGACGGGCGTCACCGCCCGGTTCACGGGCCGCGTCCTCGCGGACCGGACCGGGAACCCTGCGATCCTGATCGCGGCGGAACGCCTGCGCGACGACCCGTGGGCAGCCGCCCGCACCCATGCCGCCGTCCTGCTGGTGACCGTCGTGGGGACGGGCTTCATGGGCGTACGGCAGGTCCTGCTCGACGATCTCGACGGGCGCGATCGCCGCATGCTGGCGGAGGACATGTCCTTCTACACCACCGGCGTCAATCTCACCGGCGCGGCCATCCTGATCGCCCTGGCGATCACCCTGTCGGGTCTCGCCGTGGGCACCGCCGAGTCCCTCGCCACCCGCCGCCGGGGCCTGGCCGCGCAGGCCGCCGCCGGGGTGCCGCAGGCGGTGCTCGGCCGGGCCCTGCTGCTGGAAACGGCCCTGCCGCTCGCTCCCGCGGTCGCGCTGGCCGGCGTAGGAGGCACGGGGATCGGCGTCTGGTACGGACAGCTCGCCGGTGGCGGTTCAGTCCCGGTGCTGCCGGCACTCGTCCCCGTGATCGTCTATGCCGCGTGTCTGCTGGCCGCGGCCACGTCCCTGCCGCTGCTGCGCCGTTCCCTGCACCCGGCGGAACTGCGTTACGCCTGATCAGGGGGCATGGCCGGCTCCCCGGGAGGCACGGGGGTCCTCCTGGGGAGCCGGAACGGGGGCGGCAGCCGATGCTGCCGGGCAACACAAAGGCCCGGATCGTCAGGCGGAAATGCCGTCGATCCGGGCCATCGCGTCATCCGCGCCGTACGGCTGCAGATATGGCAGCCAGCGCGGGTCCCTATGCCCGGTTCCGATGATGCGCCACGCGAGCCCCGTCGGCGGGGCGGGTTTGTGGCGCAGGCGCCAGCCGATCTCGACCAGGTGACGGTCGGCCTTGACGTGGTTGCAGCGGCGGCACGACGCCACCACGTTGTCCCAGACGTGCTGACCCCCGCGGCTGCGCGGGATGACGTGGTCGACGCTGGTTGCGACGCCACCGCAGTACATGCACCGGCCGCCGTCGCGGGCGAACAGAGCTCGCCTGGTCAGCGGAACGGGCCCCCGGTAAGGGACCCGCACGAACCTCTTCAGCCGGACCACGCTGGGTGCGGGGACAGTAACGGTCGCGCTGTGCATGAAGGCGCCGGATTCCTCGAGAGAGACGGCCTTGTTCTCAAGGACGAGGACGAGCGCGCGGCGGAGCGGTACGACGCCGAGCGGCTCGTACGACGCGTTGAGGACCAGGACATGCGGCACGGATGCCTCCTTGGGCGTCGGCGGCGCGTGGCTCGCGCCGGGACGATCTGTAGTCAGTCTCCCCTCATGCCTGGTGGAAGCGCCACCATGTCCCGGTAACGGGCTGGGAGTGTTTTCGACCACACCTGTTTTCTCCCCGGGATCACGACCTCTTCATCCGCAGGTGAGCACAGTCTCTCCTTCGAACATCGCAACGATCCACACACGATGCCCCGTTAGTGTGGTGGGTCTGTCCGACCGGTGCCCCTCATGTGTCCCTGCCGCGGGCAGACCGCTACGCCTGGAGGTTGCTGCCGTGTCCCTGCCCGTCCTATTGACCGTCGGTTCGACGCCGTCGCCGTCCCCCTCGACGTCGACGGACCCGGCGGTCGCCACCATTCAGGACGCCCAGGAAAGTGCGACCAACGCCGCCAGCTGGGTCCAGCAGAACTGGTCCACCTGGCTCGCCATCGGTCTGCGGGTGCTGTTGATCCTGGTGATCGCGGCGGTACTGAGAGTGGTCGTCCGGCGGGCGATCACCAAGCTGATAGAACGCATGAACCGCACGGTCCAGGCGGTCGACGGCACGGCCCTCGGCGGCCTCCTGGTGAACGTCGAGCGCCGCCGCCAGCGCTCCCAGGCGATCGGCTCCGTCCTCCGCTCGGTGGCGTCCTTCCTGATCATGGGCACGGCCGCGCTGATGATCCTCGGCACGTTCGAGATCAACCTGGCCCCGCTGCTGGCCTCCGCGGGTGTGGCCGGTGTCGCGATCGGTTTCGGCGCGCGCAACCTGGTCACCGACTTCCTCTCCGGCGTCTTCATGATCCTGGAGGACCAGTACGGCGTCGGCGACACGATCGACGCGGGCGTCGCCTCCGGCGAGGTCATCGAGGTGGGCCTGCGCGTGACCAAGCTGCGCGGCGACAACGGCGAGATCTGGTACGTCCGCAACGGCGAGGTCAAGCGCATCGGCAACCTCTCCCAGGGCTGGGCCACGGCCGGCGTCGATGTCACCGTCCGCGCCTCGGAGGACCTGGACCGCGTCCAGTCCGTGCTGAACGAGGTCGCGGAGAACATGAGCAAGGACGAGCCCTGGAACGAGCGCCTCTGGGGCCCGATCGAAGTCCTCGGCCTCGACAGCGTCCTGCTCGACTCCATGGTCGTCCGCGTCTCGGCCAAGACGATGCCCGGCAAGGCCCTCTCCGTGGAGCGCGAGCTGCGTTGGCGCATCAAGCGTGCCTTCGACGCCGCCGACATCCGCATCGTGGGCGGCCCTGTGCCGGAGCCGGAGGATGACCCCGCTCCCGACCCCACGGAGAGCGTCGCGGCCCCGTCGGCCCTCGCGAACCCGGCGTCACCTCAGGTCGCGGCTGCCGCGCCGATCACCGCGCCGAGCGCTGCGTCGAGCACCCCCGCGAGCACACCGAAGTAGCACCGCGTACG
>NZ_BMMM01000002.1:443137-475777 GCF_014645835.1 Streptomyces albiflavescens | reverse complement strand
CTCTCTCGTACCCAGGCGTACCTCGACCTCGGCACCCTCGCCCGGCACACCGTCCATGCGGAACGCCTCGGCAAAGCCCGTGTACGCGGTCCCTTCCAGGTCCGCCAGTACTCACGCGACTCCCGCGACCCGGAGAGCACGCACCGCCCCCGCAGGTAACGAGTCTGTTGCCTCGGGGGCGGTTTCTCTTGACGCCTCCTTCGCCCCGGGCTTACGTTCCTTCCACCCAATAGGAAACTTTCCTAACAGTGATCAGCGGAATGGACTTTCCTCCCAGGTCACTGGGAAGGTGGGCAGTTGAAAGGCAGGTGTCGACCACATGGCAGGATCCGCCGGTACGCCGGGCACTCCGCGCGTCCTGCGCGCCATGAACGACCGCGCCGCCCTCGATCTGCTTCTCGCGCACGGACCGCTGTCACGGACCAGGATCGGGAAGCTCACCGGGCTGTCCAAGCCCACCGCCTCACAGCTCCTCGCCCGTCTGGAGGCAGCGGGACTCGTCCTCGCCACTGGCACCAGCGAGGGCCGCCCGGGCCCCAGCGCCCAGTTGTACGTGGTCAATCCGGGCGCCGCCTACGCGGCCGGCCTGGACGTCACCCCCGAACGCATCCTCGCCGCCGTCGCGGACGTCACCGGCCGGACCGTCGGCGAGTACGAACTGCTCACCCCCGGCCGACGCCCCGCGCAGCCCGTCGTACGCCAGGTCACCGACGCCCTCGACGGCGCGGTGAAGGCGGCCGGGCTCGCCAGGGACGACGTCCGGCGCCTCGTCATCGGCACCCCCGGCGCCTTCGACCCGAACACGGGTCGGCTGCGGTACGCCTCGCACCTGCCCGGCTGGCACTCCCCCAGCCTGCTCGACGAGCTCGCGGCCGCGCTGCCTATGCCCGTCGAGTACGAGAACGACGTCAACCTCGTCGCCATCGCCGAGCAGCGGCTCGGTGCCGCCCAGGGCCACGAGGACTTCGTACTCCTGTGGAACGAGGGCGGTCTCGGCGCCGCGCTCGTCCTCGGCGGACGGCTGCACCGCGGCTGGACCGGCGGCGCCGGCGAGGTCGGCTTCCTGCCGGTGCCGGGCGCGCCCCTGGTGCGGCAGGTCACCAAGGCCAACAGCGGTGGCTACCAGGAGCTGGCCGGTTCGCAGGCCCTCCCGAAGCTGGCCCGCGAGCTCGGCATCAAGGACGTCCCGACGGGCCCGTACGCCGAGGTCGCCGCGACCCTCGTCGAGCGGGCCGTCGCCATCGACGAGGGGCCGTACGAACGGCTCCTGGAGACGTACGCGACCGGTCTCGCCACCGGTCTCGCCTCGCTGGTATCCGTGCTCGACCCCGAGCTCGTGGTCCTCAGCGGCGCGTCGCTCACCGCAGGCGGCGAACCGTTGCGCGCCCTGGTCCAGGCCGAGTTGGAGGAGCTGGCCGCATCCCGGCCGCGCCTCGTCGTCGGCGACGTACACGAACACCCCGTGCTGCGCGGCGCGTTGGAAAGCGCCCTGGCAGCCACCCGCGACGAGGTCTTCGACACCTCCCGCTAGTCCGTTCCCCGCACGCTCACCACCTTCACCGCCCCCGCCCTGCCCTAGGGAGACCCCGTCATGCCCGGAATGTCCCGGAAAGCGGTCACCGCGCTCGCCGCTTCCGCCTCGATAGCCCTCCTCGCCACCGCCTGTACCGGCCAGTCCTCCTCCGGCTCGAACGACGACGCGTCCAAGGACCAGACGATCAACTTCTGGCACGCCTGGAGCGCGCCCAGCGAGGTCAAGGCCGTGAAGTCCCTGGTCGCGGGCTTCGAGAAGGCTCACCCCAACATCCACGTGAACATCGTCGGCAACATGACGGACGACAAGATCAATCAGGCGCTGCGCGCGGGCGGAGACAAGGCCCCCGACGTGGTCTCCTCCTTCACCACCAACAACGTGGGCAAGTTCTGCTCCTCCGGCGCCTTCGTCGATCTGAACCCCTTCTTCAAGAAGGCGGGCATCGACCCGGAGACGACCTTCCCGAAGGCGATGAACGAGTACACCCAGTTCGACGGCAACCGCTGCACGGTGCCGCTGCTCGGTGACGCGTACGGGCTCTACTACAACAAGACCGCGTTCAAGAAGGCCGGAATCACCAGCCCGCCGAAGACCTGGTCCGCATTCGAGAAGGACGCCAAGAAGCTCACCATCGCCAAGGGCGACTCCTACGCGCAACTCGGCTTCATGCCGAACTACCACGGCTGGGAGTCGACCACCGAGCACTACTTCGGTCAGTTCTCGCCGACGTACTTCGACAGCAGCGGCAAGTCGAACATCGCCAAGGACCCTGCTTTCACGGCCGGTTTCACCCTCCAGAAGAAGCTCGTGGACGAACTCGGCGGTTACCGGAAGCTGGAGACGTACCGCTCCAAGCTCGGTGACGAATGGGGCCCCAAGCACCCCTTCCACACCGGCCAGGTGGCCATGCAGCTGGACGGTGAGTGGCGGCTCGGCATGGCCAAGGAGGCCAAGCCGGACTTCGAGATCGGCGTCGCCCCGCTGCCCGTCCCCGACGACCAGGCCGACCAGTACGGCAAGGGCTACATCACCGGCACCATCGCGGGCATCGCCTCCACCAGCAAGAAGCAGAACGCGGCCTGGGAGCTGGTCAAATACATGACCACGAACACGGACGCGGTGGTCGGCTTCGCCAATGACATCCACAATGTCCCGTCGACGCTCGCGGCGCTGAAGTCGCCGAAGCTCACGTACGACCCGCGCTTCAAGACGTTCCTGGACATCGCGTCGAACCCGAACTCGACGACGACTCCCGCGTCCATCAACGGCGGCACCTACCTCGTGACGATCCAGCAGTTCGGATACGACTACGAGAGCGGCAAGGCCAAGGATCTGAAGGCGGGTCTGGAAAGCACCGCCAAGCAGATCGACACGGACATCGCGCAGGCGAAGTAGTACGGAGCCATTCACCGATGAGCACCGTCACGCTGGCTTCGAAGCGCCGCCGATCGGCGCTTCGGACGCTCGCCTTCATGTCGCCCTGGCTGATCGGCTTCGCGGTCTTCTTCGCGTACCCGCTGATCTCGACCGTCTATTTCTCCTTCATGCACTACGACGGCTTCAAACCGCCGACGTGGAGCGGAACGAAGAACTGGACGTACGTCTTCGAGAACTACCCGCTGTTCTGGCCCGCGTTGCGGAACACCCTGTGGCTGGTCGTCGTCATGGTCACACTGCGGGTGCTGTTCGGGCTCGGCGTCGGACTGCTGATCACGAAGATCAAGACGGGTACGGGCGTCTTCCGCACCCTCTTCTATCTTCCCTACCTCGCCCCACCGGTCGCGGCCACGATGGCCTTCGCCTTCCTGCTCAACCCCGGTACGGGCCCGGTCAATTCGATCCTGGAGAAGGTCGGCATCCCGGCGCCCGGCTGGTTCAACGACCCCACCTGGTCCAAGCCGGCCCTCACCCTGCTGGCCCTGTGGGGCATCGGCGACCTGATGGTCATCTTCATGGCCGCGCTGCTCGACGTACCGACCGAGCAGTACGAGGCGGCGGAGCTGGACGGCGCCTCGGCGTGGCAGCGGTTCCGGTACGTGACCCTGCCGAACATCTCGCCGATCGTGATGTTCGCCGTGGTCACCGGCGTGATCCAGACCATGCAGTACTACACCCAGCCACTGATCGCCGGGAAGGTCGCCTCAGGCGTCATCCAGGGCGCCGGTACGCAGTTCGAGCCCGGCTATCCGGACAAGTCGACGCTCACTCTGCCGCAGCTCGTCTACAACCTCGGCTTCCAGCGCTTCGACTACGGCTCCGCCTGTGTGGTCGCGCTCGTGCTGTTCGCCCTGTCCATGGTGTTCACCGCGTTCCTGATGCGGCGCCGGGGCGGTCTCATCCAGGCAGGTGACTGACACCCATGACTCAAGTACTCGACAAACCGGTGGATGTGCGGGCCCCGGTCTCGCCCGCCGAGCGCACCGCCCGCCGCAAGGCGCTCCTGGAGTGGGTCGCGATCCATGCGCTGGGGGTCGCGGCAGCCCTCTTCTTCGTCCTGCCCTTCGTATTCGTGTTCCTGACCTCGCTGATGAGCGACACCCAGGCCCTCAGCCGGGATCTGATCCCGCACACCTGGGAGTGGGGCAACTACAAGAAGGTCTTCGACACACCGGGCTTCCTGACCTGGTGGAAGAACACCCTGCTGTACGCCGGTGCCGGCACGGTCCTGACGGTCGTCTCGTCGATCCCCGTCGCCTACGCACTCGCCAAGTTCCGCTTCCGCGGCCGCAATCTGTCGCTGATGCTGGTCATCTCGATGATGATGCTGCCGCCTCAGGTGGTCATCATCCCGATGTACCTGTTCTGGGCGAAGCAGCTGGACCTGTCGGGAACGCTCTGGCCGCTGATCATCCCGATGGCGTTCGGCGACGCCTTCTCCATCTTCCTGCTGCGCCAGTTCCTGATGACGATCCCGAACGAGTACGTGGACGCGGCGAAGGTGGACGGCTGCGGCGACCTCAGGACGCTCCTGAAGGTCGTGCTCCCGATGGCCAGGCCCGGCATCGCCGCCGTCGCGCTCTTCCAGTTCTTCTACGCCTGGAACGACTACTTCGGGCCCCAGATCTACGCGTCGGAGAACACGGGCGCCTGGACCCTCTCCTACGGTCTGGAGTCGTTCAAGGGCGCGCACCACACCGACTGGAATCTGACCATGGCCGCGACCGTGCTGGTCATGGCCCCCGTGATCCTCGTGTTCTTCTTCGCTCAGAAGGCGTTCGTCGAGGGCGTCACGCTCACCGGAGTGAAGGGTTGACACAACAGATGAAACTCACCGTGGTCGGCGGAGGGTCGACCTACACCCCCGAACTCATCGACGGATTCGCACGGTTGAGGGACACCCTGCCGATCGAGGAGCTGGTGCTCGTCGACCCGGCGGCGGAACGTCTGGAGCTGGTGGGCGGCCTCGCCCGGCGGATCTTCGCACGGCAGGGCCACCCCGGCCGCATCGTCACGACCTCCGACCTGGACGCGGGCGTGGAGGGCGCCGACGCCGTACTGCTGCAACTCCGCGTCGGCGGCCAGGCGGCCCGCGAACAGGACGAGACCTGGCCTCTGGAGTGCGGCTGCATCGGGCAGGAGACGACGGGAGCGGGCGGCCTGGCGAAGGCGCTGCGCACGGTGCCGGTGGTGCTGGACATCGCGGAGCGCGTGCGCCGTACGAACCCGGACGCCTGGATCATCGACTTCACCAACCCGGTCGGGATCGTGACGCGCGCCCTGCTCCAGGCGGGCCACAAGACGGTCGGACTGTGCAATGTGGCGATCGGTTTCCAGCGGAAGTTCGCCGGACTGCTGGGCGTCACCCCCGCCGATGTGCACCTCGACCATGTGGGCCTCAACCACCTCACCTGGGAAACAGGTGTGCGCCTGGGCGGCCCCGAGGGCGAGAACGCTCTCCCGAAACTCCTCGCCGAGCACGGCGACACCATCGCCGACGATCTGCGCCTGCCGCGCAGCATCGTCGACCGCCTCGGGGTCGTCCCCTCCTACTACCTGCGCTACTACTACGCGCACGACGAGGTCGTACGAGAGCTGCGTACGAAGCCGTCCCGGGCCGCCGAAGTAGCGGAAATGGAACGGCAGTTGTTGGCGATGTACGCCGACCCGGCGCTGGACGAGAAGCCGGAGCTGCTCGCCAAGCGGGGCGGCGCGTACTACTCGGAGGCGGCGGTGGACCTCGCGGCATCGCTGCTGGGCGAAACAAGAAGCAGGCCCGAAGGGCGCTCCGTCGAGGGTGGTGGTGGGCGACGGGTGGGCGGCAGCCCGTACCAGGTCGTGAACACGTACAACAAGGGCACGCTCCCCTTCCTCCCCGACGACGCCGTGATCGAGGTGCAGGCGGCGATCGGCTCCCAGGGGCCGGTGCCGCTGTCCGTGCCGTCCGTGGACCCGTTGTACGCGGGCCTGATGGCCCATGTGACGGCGTACGAGGACCTGGCCCTCGAGGCCGCCCTGCGCGGCGGACGCGACCGGGTCTTCCGGGCCCTCCTCTCCCACCCCCTGGTCGGCCAGTACGCGTACGCCGACGCCCTCACCGACCAGCTGATCGCGCACAACCGGGAGCACCTCGCGTGGGCATGACGTCATCGGGATCCGGCGCCGGGACGGCCGCCGGGTCCGCCCCCGTGGGCCTGGTCCTGGCCATCGACGCGGGGAACAGCAAGACCGACGTCGCGGTGGTCGCTGCCGACGGCGCGGTCGTCGGCGCCGCGCGCGGCGGCGGCTTCCGTCCTCCGGCCGTGGGGGTCGAGGCGGCCGTGGACGCGGTCGCCGACGCGGTGGGCCGGGCCTTCGCCGAGGGCGGCGTCTCCTCCGTCACCCATGTCTCCGCGTGCCTGGCCAACGCGGATCTCCCGGTCGAGGAGGAGCAGTTGGCGGCCGCGCTGCACGCGCGCGCGTGGGGCGCGAGTGTGGAGGTGCGCAACGACACCTTCGCGATCCTGCGGGCCGGTGTGGCCGAACCGCGCGGAGTCGCCGTCGTCTGCGGGGCCGGCATCAACTGCGTCGGCATGCGGCCCGACGGGCGCACCGCCCGCTTCCCGGCGATCGGACGTATCTCCGGGGACTGGGGCGGTGGTTGGGGCCTGGCGGAGGAGGCCCTGTGGCACGCCGCGCGGGCGGAGGACGGCCGGGGCGGTCCCACGGCCCTGGCGCGCACGCTGCCCGCGCACTTCGGTCTGACCTCGATGTACGCCCTGATCGAGGCGTTGCACCTCGAACACATCGACACCGCCCGCCGTCACGAGCTGACGCCCGTCCTGTTCGCCACGGCGGTGGACGGCGACCCGGTGGCCCGCGCGATCGTCGACCGGCTCGCGGACGAGGTGGTCGCCATGGCCACGGTCGCCCTGACCCGGCTCGACCTCCTCACCGAGGAGACCCCGGTCCTTCTCGGCGGCAGCATCCTCGCCGCCCGCCACCCCCAACTCGACGACCGCATCCACGAACTCCTCTCGGTCCGCGCCCCGAAGGCGGTCCCCCAGGTGGTCACGGCGGGCCCCGTCCTGGGCGCCGCGCTCCTGGGCCTGGACCACGTAGGGGCTCAGGAAGAGGTGCACGCGCGCGTGCGGGCGTTCTACGAGGAGGCCTGAGGAGCGGGAGTTCGGGTGTCCGCGCCGGAAGTTCCCGCACATCGGCGGGAACGAATGGCCCGGACGCCTCCTCTGGTGGGTGTCGATTCCCGTCTCAGGAGGCCTCATGTCCGACCGCACGGCCACGCGAGCCGCCGCAGTGCTCGCCTCGGTGCTCACCACGGACGCCCTGTTCCACCTCTACTGGGCGACCGGTTCCACCTGGCCCGCCGCCGACGAAAAGAGCCTGTCGTACGCGGTCCTGGGCACCGAGGCCCCGTTCACCCCACCCGTCGTCCTGCCGCTCGCCGCGCTCCTGCTGACGGCGAGCGGCATCGTCGTCGCCCAGTCGCGGCGCCCGCACCGGCTGCTCCGCCTCGGCACCCTCGCGGTGGCGGCCGGACTGTCCCTGCGCACACTGGCGGGCGTCTACTGGCTCTTCGCCCAGGACACCGGGACCGCCTTCTACTGGCTCAACCTGGGCCTCTACACCCCGTTGTGCGCGGTCCTGTGCGCGGCCGCCCTCAAGGTCGCCCGTCACCAGGGCTCCGCTGCCCAGGAGAGCACCGCCCGTTGGGAAGATGCCGTACGTGTCCGATGAGGAAACGGTCCGCCGGGTGCGCGCCGCCCAGCGCGGCGACACCCTCGCCATGGCCGAACTGCTGGACGAACTGGCCCCCTACGTAGGCCGCATCTGCGGCCCCATCGCGCTGGACCAAGGGCCGGACGCCGCACAGGAGGCGCTGGTCGCGGTGTTCCGCTCGCTACGCTCCCTCAAGGACCCGGGCGCGCTGCGCGGCTGGGCCCGAGCCATCGCGGTGCGCGAGGCGGTCCGGCTGGCCCGGCGCGCCGCACGCGCGGTGCCCGCCGATCTGAGCACCCTGCCCTCGCGCGGCGACCCCGAACTCGCCGCCGACATCAGGGACGTACTGGACCGGCTCTCCCCCGAGCACCGGGCCGTGCTCGTCCTGCGCGACGTGGAGGGCCTGGACGAGCGGGCCGCGGCCGAGTTGCTCGGCCTCCGCGTCGGCACCGTCAAGTCCCGGCTGCACCGGGCACGGGACACCTTCCGGAAGGCGTGGACCTCATGACCGGACGCGACACGACCGGCCACTGGCCCGTCGCCGACCTCGACCCGGTGCGGCGGCTGCACGTGCTCGCCGCCGGCATCCGCGGCGCCCATGTCACCGAGGGCGTCGTCGCCGCCCCGTACGAGCGCGTATGGGCCCTGCTGGGCGATCTGGAGGGTGGCTTCGGACGCGTCACGCCCGACATGCGGAGGCTGCGGATCCTGCGGCGGGACGGTGCCCGCGTCGAGGCGCTGGCCCGCAGCAGGTACGGAATGCGGGCCCTGCTGCGCGGGGAGCAGCGGCCGGGCTGGTGCTGGCTGCAGAGCCGGTTCCTGTTGATCGGCGCCGCCGCGGCGCCGGACGGAGACGGCACCCGGGTGGCGTTCACCGGAGGCGTGCGGGTGCCGGGGCGCGCCGCGCTGGTGCCGCTGGGTGTACGGCGCGAGGGGGAGGTCAGTCTGCGGCGGCTGACCGGCCTGCTGTGAACGCGGCGGCGACGGCGCGGGAACCGAACAGATCCGAACGGCGTATTCATGGGAAGGGGGGTGGTGCGGGAGCCTTGCCCTGCGCCGGAATTCGACAAGTGCGCTGCGATCCGAACAAGATCGAGTCAAGGCCTGTGCGGATGTCAGTCCCGGCGGCGATACTTGCGGCCGTACTCCTCTGCCCGCTGTCCGTGCTTCCCGCGCACGGGACGGAGGTGAGCTACGGATGACCATGGGGGAGGTCAAGTGACATACCCGCCGAAGGGCAGTGCGGCGCCACCGGCACCGGCCGGCGCGCCGACGATGCCGGGCGTGCCGCCGCAAGCCGGTCCCGCGGCACCGCGGGGCGGGCCGGCGACGCCGGGCACCGCGCCCGCGCGCCGTACGGCATGGGCGGAAGGCGTCGACCAGCTGCGCGCCACGGCGACGACGGAGCCGGGCCGGCTGCGCATCATCGGCGCCGTCCTCGCCCTCCTGGTCGTCGCGTTCGGCGCCGTTACCGCCTGGCAGATGACGGAGCGTTCGGCCGCCGCGGACGACGTGTTGCACAGCAGCCAGCCGCTGAGCGCGAGCGCCGCCGACATCTACCGCTCGCTCGCCGACGCCAACACGGCGGCGTCCAGCGGCTTCCTGGCCGGCGGCCAGGAGACGAAGTCCTCCCGCGACCGGTACGAGCTGGACATCAAGACCGCCGCCGGGAAACTGATCACGGCGGCCAACAGCTCGGAGCCGGGCTCCCCCTCGGCGGACACGATCTCCAAACTGAACAAGCTGCTGCCCGAGTACAAGGGCCTCATCGAGCGCGCCCGCGCCAACAACCGGCAGGGCTTCCCGCTCGGCGGCGCCTATCTGCGGTACGCGAACGAGAAGATGCAGCAGCAGATGCTCCCGGCGGCCGAGGATCTCTACAAGCGGGAGAACCAGCGGCTGAGCGCCGACTACGCCGACGCGAAGCCCTACCCGTGGGCCGCCATCGGCCTCGGCGTGCTCGCGCTCGGCGGCCTCGTCTGGGCACAGCGCCGCAACTACCGGCGGACCAACCGGGTGTTGAACCAGGGCATGGTCGCCGCCACCGCCGCCTCCACGGTGGTGCTGCTGTGGCTCGTCGTCGGGCACAGCGTCGCGCGCGCCGGACTCGACGAGTCCTACGACCACGGTGTCCGCTCACTGAACGTGCTGCACGACGCCCGCATCGCTTCCCTGAACGCGCGGGGCAACGAGAACCTGACTCTGGTGAGCCGCGGCGCCGAGACCAAGACGCTGGCCGACGGCACGACGACGGTGGACGCCTTCGACTACGACTTCCAGCAGGACATGAAGACGCTCACCAAGGACCTGGCCCTGGCGGCGGACCTCGCCGACGACAAGGCGGGCGAGGAACCCGTGCAGGCCGCCACCGGCAACATGAAGGTCTGGAAGTCCCGCCACAAGGAGGCCCGCGCGGCCGACGACGCGGGCGACTACCAGGGCGCTCTGAACAAGGTGATCGGCTCCAAGAGCGACAAGCCGACGGGCGAGTGCTTCGACGGCGTCGACAAGAATCTGGCGCTCGCCCTGACGCACGAGGAGAGCGAGTTCAAGCAGGCGGCGGGCGGCGGCCGGGACGCGATGACCGGCCTCCCGGTGGGCGCGGCGGTCCTCGCGGTGCTCGCCGCGGCGGGCGCGCTGCTCGGCATCGGGCGCAGGCTTTCGGAGTACCGGTGAGAGGGGGAGCGGCGATGACGGCACGACGCCTGAGGGCGAGCCTGAAGGGCTGGGGCGGCGTGGGCGCGATGGCCGTCGCCTGCGCCCTCGCCGCGGTCTTCGCGCTGCTGCTGCCGCTGAGCAACGCGCGCGGGGACGGCAGCACGGGCATCGGCGGCCAGGGTGTGGCCGAGGGCACCCAGGTGAAGGAGGACACCTGCACCGCCCCGCAGGACCAGAGCCTCTCGCCGTCCAGCGACGAGAGCGGCACGACGATCACGGCCATCAAGAAGCGCGGCTATCTGTCGGTCGGCGTCGACCAGAACAGCTACCGCTGGGGCTACCGCGATCCGAACAGCACGAAGAAGAGCAGCGACCTGGAGGGCTTCGACATCGATCTCGCACACGAGATCGCGAAGGAGATCCTCGGCGACCCGAACGCCGTCCGGTTCCACGCCATCCCCACCATCCAGCGCGTCCCGGCGATCAAGGACGGTCAGGTCGACATGGTGGTCCGCACCATGACGATCAACTGCGCACGCCTGAAGGACGTCGCCTTCTCCGCGCCCTACTTCCTGACCGGCCAGCAGGTCCTGGCCCCGAAGACCTCGGACATCACGGGGTACGACAAGTCCCTGGCGAACAAGAAGATCTGCTCGGCGTCGGGCTCCACCGCCAACGACAAGCTGAAGGCGGACCAGGGCTCCGGCAAGCTCGTCCCCTCCGCCGACATATCCACCACCGTCCCCAACCAGCTCGACTGCCTGGTGCGGCTGCAGCTCGGCGAGGTCGACGCTGTGGTGACCGACGGCGCGCTCGCCGCGAGCCAGGCCGCACAGGACCCGACGGTGGAACTCAAGGGCGACCGCTTCACGACCGAGTACTACGGCGTGGCGATGAAGAAGGACGCCGACGATCTGGTACGCCGGGTCAACCAGGTCCTCGTGGACTACCGCAAGAGCGGTTGGCGCGCGTCGTACGACAAGTGGCTGTCCCCGACCCTGGGCGCCGACTCCGAGTCGGCGAACCCGCCCGCGGCGAAGTACAAGTAACCGACCTGATACGACTGGAGAGTTACCCGGGCGCACCGGACAGGCGCACAGGGAACGACGGAGAGCGAGAGGTGATCGATGGGCGTCACGGGACCCCCCGGGCCGGTGATGGACCGGGACGAGGTGGACCGTGCGCTGGCGCGGCTCGGCGCGGAGCACGAGGCCATCGAGACCTCGCTCCTCGCCCTGCAGGACCACGCGGGCCGCAGACTCCTGGAAGGCGCCGAGCTCACGGGCACGACCAAGGAGCGCTGGACGTCCGCGGAAGCGTCGATCACCCTGCTGTGGGCCTACTTCGACGCGTATACGGACGCGCTGCGCTCCGCCCGCGACATCCGCTCCCGCAGACGCTGGTCCAGCCGTGACGACCTGGTCGAGCTGACCGAGTTGCTGCGCGGCGAGAGCGTCACGGTCGCGGGCAGTGCCACCGCCACGGCGAACGCGCCGACATTGGCCGGCAGCAGCAAGCTCAGCGAGCAGTTCTCGCTGGCCGCGCTCGTGGAGCGGATGAACGAGCTGTATGCGTCGTCGCTGGACATGGTCGTCGCCGCGGACGCCGTCTGGTCCGCGCTGCCCGCCCGGATCGATTTACTGGCCGCGGAGCTCCAGCGCACCCGCCAGCTCGCGCACTCCGTGGGCGTACGCCCCGGCGAGCACCCGGCGGGCGACGACCTGGAGCGGATCACCCGCACGCTCACCACGCTGCGCGAGCGTGTCGTCTCCGATCCGCTGGCCTTCTGGGCGCCCGCGCAAGGGAGTTCCGCTCCCGGCGGCGGACGCCCGGACACGACGACGTACGACCGCGAGGCGCGCGCCCTGGAGGACGTGCGCCGGGAGATCGACGCGGTGCTCACCGTCCGGCAGGACGCCGAGGCGCGACTGGTGAAGCTGCGGGACGTCCTCAGCCGTGCGGACCGCACGCTCGCCGAGGCGCGCAGCGCCCGCGGTGAGGTGCTCGCGAAGATCGCCGCCTCGGAAGTGCCGGCCGTGAGCGGTCCGCCGACCGCGCTGCAGGAGCAGCTGGCGACGGCCGCCGAGTACCGCAGGCATGCGCAGTGGCACCGTCTCTCCCCGCTTCTGGAATCGCTGGAGGAGAAGGCGGATGACGAACTCCTGCGCGCCCGCGAGTCGTTGACCGCGGTCACCGCGCCGCTGGCGGTCCGCGCGGAGTTGCGCGGCCGCCTCGACGCGTACAAGGCGAAGGTCGCCCGGCACGGCCTCGCGGAGGACCCGTTCCTCGTGGAGCGCTACGACGCGGCGCGGCGCATGCTGTGGAGCGCGCCCTGCGATCTGCGGGTCGCGGAGGAGGCCGTGCTGCGCTACCAGCGGGCGGCCGCCGACCTGTTGAGCCCGCGGGTGCCCGAGCAGGGCGGACCCAGTGACCGGGTGGACCGGAGGGGGGAATCGTGAGTCAGCAGGCTGTGGGTGGGCAGCAGAAGTGCCAGCGCCCCGGTTGCTCGGGGTCGTACGAGGACGTGGGCGGCGGCGAGCTGTACTGCGACACGTGCGGCCTGGCGCCGGTGGTCTCGTCGAACGGGATGGTGGGCTCGCCCCCGACCGGGATCACGGCGGGCGGCAAGGGCTCGCGGGGATCGAACAGGGGCTCCAACAGCAGTAGTGCGCGGAGCAGTTCGCGCTCCAGCTCCCGTACGTCCTCGCGCTCCTCGCAGTCGCGGCGCTCGGTCTCCGGGCGTCTGTCGCGCTCGCTGTCGGGCAGCTCGACGGGCCGCTCGGTGTCGGTCCGCAGTTCCGGTTCGACCGCCGGTTCCACCGGACGCGGCCGGCTCGGCGCCGGTCTGGTCGAGGTCCCGGACGTGCCGCGGCCCGACCCTCGCGAGATGGTCCTGGAGAACCCCGAGGTCCCGGAGCGGAAGCGATTCTGCTCGCGCTCCGACTGCGGTGCTCCGGTGGGTCGCTCGCGCGGCGAGCGGGCCGGGCGCACCGAGGGGTTCTGCACCAAGTGCGGCCACCCGTACTCGTTCGTGCCGAAGCTGCACGCGGGCGACATCGTGCACGGCCAGTACGAGGTCGTGGGCTGTCTCGCGCACGGCGGGCTCGGCTGGGTCTACCTCGCCGTCGACCGCGCCGTCTCCGACCGCTGGGTGGTCCTCAAGGGCCTCCTCGACACCGGCGACCAGGACGCGATGGCGGCGGCGATCTCCGAGCGGCGCTTCCTCGCCGAGATCGAGCACGCCAACATCGTGCGGATCTACAACTTCGTCGAGCACCTCGACCAGCGGACGGGTTCGCTGGACGGGTACATCGTCATGGAGTACGTCGGCGGAAAGTCGCTGAAGGAGATCGCCACCGGCCGTCGCACGGCGGACGGCAAGCGGGACCCGCTGCCCGTGGAGCAGGCCTGCGCGTACGGCATCGAGGCCCTGGAGGCCCTCGGCCATCTGCACAGCCGCAACCTGCTGTACTGCGACTTCAAGGTCGACAACGCGATCCAGACCGAGGACCAGCTCAAGCTGATCGACATGGGCGCGGTGCGACGGATGGACGACGACGAGTCGGCCATCTACGGCACGGTGGGCTACCAGGCGCCGGAGGTCGCGGAGGTCGGGCCGTCGGTCGCCTCCGACCTGTACACGGTCGCCCGTACGCTCGCCGTCCTCACCTTCGACTTCCAGGGCTACACGAACGTCTTCGTGGACTCCCTGCCCGACCCGGACAACATCGAGGTCTTCCGCCAGTACGAGTCCTTCTACCGGCTCCTGGTCCGCGCCACCGACCCCGACCCGGTCCGCCGCTTCGCCTCCGCGCAGGAGATGTCCGAGCAGCTGACCGGTGTGCTGAGGGAGGTCGTGTCCCTCCAGACGGGGCGGGCGCGCCCGGCGCTGTCCACCCTGTTCGGACCCGAGCTCAAGGTCACGGACACGGAGTTGTTCGGGAAGCTGGACGGCGATGTGTCGCGGCTGGGGGCTCGGGTGGTCCCCCTGCGCGGCAAGAAGGGCGCGTCTCAGCTGCCGGCCGGCACGAACGGCGCTGCCGTCCTCCCCCCGGCGACTCCGAGCATGCTGGTCAAGCCCGTACCGGCCGCCGCCACCTGTCTCGCGCTGCCCATCCCCCGGGTGGACCCGGGCGACCCCAACGCGGGCTTCCTCGCGGGGCTGATGGCGTCCGCGCCCGGGGAGCTGATCACGGCACTGCACGCGGCGCCCACCGGCTCGCTGGAGCTGCGCCTGCGTGAGCTGCGGGCCCGCCTGGAGATGGGGGAACTGAACAGCGCGGCCAGGGCGATCGAGGCGCTGGAGGCGGACCACTCCGACGACTGGCGGGTGGTCTGGTACCGGGGCGTCGCGGCGCTGGCCACCGGGGAGCACGAGATCGCGGCGCTGTCCTTCGACGCGATCTACGACGCCTTCCCCGGCGAGCCCGCGCCCAAGCTGGCCCTCGGCCTGTGCGCGGAGGTGCTCGGGCAGCTGGACAACGCCGCCGAGTATTACCGCCTGGTGTGGACGACCGACCCCAGCTATGTGAGCTCGGCGTTCGGCCTGGCCCGGGTGCAGCTCGCCTCGGGCGACCGCCGTGGCGCCGTACGCACGCTGGAATCCGTACCGGAGTCGTCGATCCACTACACGGCGGCCCGGGTCGCGGCCGTACGGGCGCGGCTGCGGCAGCGGATGGCCGAGGAGGCGGCGGCCGCGCCGTTCCTGGACGATCTGACGGCGGCAGCCGGACAGGTCGAGGCCCTTGACGGATACGGTCTCGACGCGGTGCGACGCGAGCAGTTGTCCACAGAAGTCCTTGGCTGCGCGCTGGACTGGGTACTCTCCGGTAGCCAGGGTTCCGCTCCGGCCTCCGGAGGCGGACGCGTGCTGCTCGGCAGCGAGCTGGACGAGCGTGGCCTCCGCTTCGGACTCGAGCGTTCGTACCGGACGCTGGCCCGGCTCGCGCGGGGCGGCGAGGAGAGGATCGACCTGGTGGAACGTGCAAACCGTTACCGCCCCCGGACGTGGGTGTGATTGATGTCCCAGATGCCCCAGCCGACGGCCCTTTCGCGGTGCCCCAGTTGCGAGGAGCCACTGGAGGCGGGCGACCGTTTCTGCGGCGCGTGCGGGTACGACCTGTCGGCGGTGCCCGCACCGCCGGGGGACAACCCCACGATCACCATGAACGGCACCTCGCCCCGCCCCCCTTCGGCCGCCGCGTCCGTGGACTGGCCCCTCGCGCCCGAGGTGGACAGCTCCGACACGCCGGCCCCGGTGCACCGGAGCACGGACATCCGGGGCACGGACTCGGGCGGCTCCGAGCTCCCGCACGCCACGGGTGGACTCGCACACCCTGCGGGCGGGCTCCCACACACCACGGGTGAGCTCCCGCACACCACGGGTGAGCTCCCGCACGCCACGGGTGAGCTCCCGCACGCTACGGGCGGACTCTCTCCGTCGGCGGGTGGACTGCCGCCCGCTCCGGGTGGACTGCCGCCCGCTCCGGGTGGACTCCCGCATTCCGGCGGCGAACTCCCGCATGTCGTCGCCGCGCACGCCGCGGGTCCGCCCGAGCCTCCCCCGGGCGTACGGTTCGACCGGCCCTCGGAGCCCGACGACTACCCGCTGGCTCCCCCGGCCGCCGGAGCCCCGGCCCCCGAGGCTCCCGCCGACCCCCGCACCGCCGACCTCGGGACACCGGCCGCGGGCACCAAGATGTGTGTCGCCTGCCGCGCGGGCAGCGTCGACAGCGACGGCTACTGCGAGAACTGCGGACACGCGCAGCCGCGCGAACGCGACCACATGGAGCAGGAGTTGGGCGCGGTGGCCGCGGTCAGCGACCGTGGCCTGCGTCACCACCGCAACGAGGACGCGTTCGCGATCTCCTCGACCGCGCTGCCCGACGGCCAGCCCGCGGTCGTCGCGATCGTCTGCGACGGCGTCTCCTCGGCGACCCGCCCGGACGAGGCCTCGCTCGCCGCCTCCCGCGCCGCGAACGAGGCACTGCTGGAGGCCCTGCCGCTCGGCACGCACCCGCAGCAGGCGATGCACGACGCGATCGTCGCGGCCGCGGAGGCCGTCAATGCGCTGGCCGACGCGTCCACCGCGCAGGGCGAGCACGCGCCCCATGTGAACGCGCCCGCCTGCACACTCGTCGGCGCCGTCGTCACTCCCACCCTGCTGATCGTCGGCTGGGTCGGCGACAGCCGTGCCTACTGGGTGCCCGTCGACCGGAGTTCGCTGCCCGCCCGGCTCACCGAGGACGACTCGTGGGCCGCGCAGATGGTCGCCGCGGGCCTGATGAACGAGGCGGAGGCGTACGCGGACGAGCGCGCCCACGCCATCACGGGCTGGCTCGGCGCGGACGCGTACGAACTGGAGCCGCACACCGCTTCCTTCAAGCCGGACCGGCCAGGTGTAGTGGTGGTGTGCACCGACGGGCTGTGGAACTACGCGGAGGCGGCCGAGGACATGGCCGAGGTCGTACCCCTCGACGCCGCCGAGCGGCCACTGCACAGCGCCCAGGTGCTGGTGGGCCACGCCCTGGACGGCGGGGGCCACGACAACGTAACAGTGGCCGTCCTGCCGTTCCCTGCCCCGTCGCAGGGGGCAGGATCGGCCTGAGGCCGCGAACGCACGGGGACGGCCTGGGACCGGAGGGGACCGGTCCCCATACAGTCATCACCTCCGTCAACTACCGGAGGCCTTGAGGGGGACAGAGAAGGCATGGCCAATTTCTCGAAGTCGAACGTGCCGCAGTTCTCGGTCGACGTGTACCAGAACGAGTACCTGCCCGAGGGCGGCCGCGAGGTCAACGCGATCGTCACGGTGAGCGCGACGGGCGGCGGCACCATCGGAAGCGCGGTCGCGGCGCCGCATCTGTACACGGCGGGGCAGGCGCCCGACGCGGCCGTGGCGATCATGGTCGACTGTTCGGGTTCGATGGACTACCCGCCGACCAAGATGCGCAACGCGCGCGACGCGACGGCCGCCGCGATCGACACCCTGCGCGACGGCGTGCACTTCGCGGTGATCGGCGGCACGCACATCGCCAAGGAGGTCTACCCGGGCAACGGACGGCTCGCGGTCGCCGACACGACCACCCGCGACCAGGCCAAGCAGGCGCTGCGCAAGCTGAGCGCGGGCGGCGGTACGGCGATCGGCACCTGGCTGCGCCTCGCCGACCGGCTGCTGGCCTCGGCGGACGTCTCCATCCGGCACGGCATCCTGCTCACCGACGGCCGCAATGAACACGAGTCACCGCAGGATCTCAAGGCCGCCCTCGACTCCTGTGCCGGGCGGTTCACGTGTGACGCGCGTGGAGTGGGCACCGACTGGGAGGTCAAGGAGGTCACCGGGATCGCCTCGGCGCTGCTCGGCACCGCCGACATCGTCGCCGACCCGGCAGCCCTGTCCGCCGACTTCACCCAGATGATGGAGACGGCCATGGGCAAGGAGGTCGCGGACGTCTCCCTCAGGCTGTGGACGCCCGTCGGCACCGCGATCAAGTTCGTCAAGCAAGTGGCCCCCACGGTCGAGGAGTTGACCGACCGCCGTACCGAGGCGGGCCCGCGCGCCGGTGACTACCCCACCGGCTCCTGGGGCGACGAGTCCCGCGACTACCACGTGTGCGTCGAGGTCCCGTCGGCCGAAGTCGGCCGGGAGATGCTGGCCGCCCGGGTCTCGCTGGTGATCCCGCAGGGTGACGGGAGCGTGCAGAATCTCGGTGCGCAGGGTCTCGTGCGGGCGGTGTGGACCGACGACATGGTGGCCTCGACCTCGATCAATCCACAGGTCGCGCACTACACGGGTCAGGCGGAACTCGCACAAGTCATCCAACAGGGCCTGGACCTACGCAAAGCGGGAGATGCCGACGGCGCAACGGCCAAGCTGGGACGTGCCGTTCAGCTCGCCAGCGCCTCCGGCAACGCCGATACTGCGAAACTCCTTGCGAAGGTGGTGGACGTGGTCGACGCCGCGGCAGGTACTGTGCGATTGAAGGCAAAGGTCGAAGAGGCCGACGAGATGACCCTCGAAACACGGTCCACAAAGACTGTTCGTGTAAAGAAGTAGCGAGCCCGGTTCCCGCGGGGAGCCGGAGAAACCCGGTCATAACGACCGGAAAAGGAGAGGGGGAAGCGCCGACATGCCGACCTGCCCGAACGGACATCAGTCGGGTTCCGACGACTGGTGCGAGGTCTGCGGTCACCGCATGGCCGGTGCCGTGCCCCCGCCACCTCCCCCACCGCCGCCCGCCGCCGGCTACGGCTATCCGCCGCCCGGCTCGCCACCGCCGCCGCCCGGCCCCGGTGGCCCCGGTGGGCGCCCGCACCTTTCCGCGGTGCCCGATCCCGAGCCCGAGCTCTGCCCGCAGTGCCGTACGCCCCGTGAGGGCGCGGCGCCGTTCTGCGAGGAGTGCCGGTGGAACTTCCTGACCAACACCGCAACCTCGTACACCCCGGCCGCGCCGCGTCCGCCGGCGCCCGGGATGCACGGCAGCCCCGGTGGCCCTGGGGGTCCCGGTGGCCCTGGGGGTCCCGGTGGCCCCGGGGGTCCCGGTGTCCCGAATCCGGCGCTGCGGTTCCAGCAGCAGGGGCCGGGACAGCCCACCGGTCCCGGAGCCGGGCCCGGCCATGACCCGTTCGAGTACCAGAGCTCGCGGCCCTCGCAGATGAACCGGCCCGCCGAGCCGATTCCGTCCGGTCCACCCGCCCCGCCTTTCGGCAACGGCGGCCCCTCGGGCTTCGGCGGCGATCCCTCCGGCTTCGGCGACCCGTCCGGCTTCGGCGGCGACCCGTCGCGCCAGGTTCCGCCGCCGCCCGGGCCGACGCCCGGAGGCCCCGGCGCTCCGCAGGCCTTCACCCAGCAGCCGGCCTCGCCGGCGTTCCCGCCCCAGGCACCGGCGCCCGGCGGCCCGTCCTACGGCGGCGGTGACGACGACTGGGTGATCTCCCCGCCGTCGGCCGGTACGCCCGGCGGTGGCCCCGGTGGTCCGGGCGGCCCCGGCGCGGGCCAGGGCGGCGGCTACGGCTACCCGCAGCCCGGCTCGACACAGGCACCGCCCGGCCCCCGCCCCGCCTACCAGCAGCAGCCGCTGTCCTGGACCGCGACGATCGGTCCCGACCGCGAGTACTTCATGGCGATGATGCAGCGCTCCGGCCCCGAGGCCGCGGGCCTGAACCTGCCCGCGTACTCGCCGGAACAGCAGCGCCCGCTCACCGGCAACCAGCTCACGATCGGCCGCCGCCGGCACTCCACCGGCGACACCCCGGACATCGATCTGTCGGTGCCCCCGGAGGACCCGGGCGTCTCGCACCAGCACGCGGTCCTGGTCCAGCAGCCGGACGGCAGCTGGGCGGTCGTCGACCAGAACTCCACGAACGGGACCACGGTCAACGGCGGCGAGGAGCCCATCCAGCCCTTCGTACCGGTTCCGCTCCAGGACGGCGACCGGGTGCACGTCGGCGCCTGGACGACGATCACCATCCGGCGCGGCTGATCGCAGCGGTCACGGCAGCGGCTCGCAGGGGTTACGGCAGCGGCCAGGCGTACGGCCCTTCGGGGTCGTCCAGCCACGCCCAGGCGCGCTCGCCGCTGACCGTGATCCCGTACCGCTCGCGCACCGGCTGGTTCTCGCGCTCCCACAGCGTGTACGCCTCATAGGGGTCGAGACGGTCCGCCGTGAGCGTCAGCAGGAACCGGAACAGCTCGTGCCCCCTGGCCCGGCGTGGCAGCGCGCCCAGGTGCTGCGGCTCCGGCTGCTCGGGCCGGGTCACGCCGCGCAGGGGCACGAAGTAGGCGGGCGTGTGCAGGAACCGTCCCTCGGCGTACCCGGCGTCCCGGACGCGCAGGACGATCAGGCCGGTCGCGAACGGCGCGAGGATACGGGCGCCCGGGTTGCACTGGGCAAGCCAGGCGTGCGGGATCGAGGTCAGCGCGCAGGTGGCGATGATCCGGTCGAAGGGGGCGCGCTCGGGAACGCCACGGGCGCCGTCGCCGGTGACGACGATCGGGTGGTACCCGGCGGCGTCCAGGTGCCGCCGAGCCGATTCGGTGATCTCCGCGTCGAGGTCGATCGTGGTCACCAGGTCGTCGCCCAGGCGGTGGGCGAGCAGGGCCGCGTTGTAGCCGGTGCCCGCGCCTATCTCCAGGACGGCGTCCCCGTCCCGTACCTCCAGTTCGGTGAGCATCTTCGCCATCAGCGACGGCTGGCTGCTGGAGGACACGAGTACCCCGTCGCGTACCCGGGTGGCCAGCGGGGCGTCCGCGTAGGCGCCGCGGATCCAGCGTTCCCGGGCCTGTAGGTCGGGATCCTCGCCCCACACGCGCTCGAAGCCGCCCACGACGCCGACGTAGTAGTACGGCACGAAGAGGTGGCGCGGGACCGCCTCGAACGCCTCCCGCCAGACCGGGTCGGCGTCCCAGGCCCCACTCCTGTCGATCTCGTGCACGAGGGCCGCCTGCGCCAGGGTGGCGAGGTCGTCCAGGTCGTGGTCGAGAGCGTGCGCGCTCATACCTCCACTGTGCTGCCGGAGGGGCCACGAGGCGAGCGCCGAACTCGGCCGATCCGGACTGGGCCGTTCGGGTCGGGCTGCCCGGAATCGACCCCTGACAGCGAGCGGTCCTAGGGGGTTTCTGATGGATCTCCGTGGAAGAAGGAGCGGCGTTCGGTGCGTGCTCTCGGCGTGCCGGGCGGAAGTCCTCGTAGCGGAGCTACTAGGGCTTTTGTCCGGTGCGGCGAGAGTGCGTGCCGGGCGTCGCGACGCCGCGGAGATCCATCAGAAGCCTCCTAAGCCTTGAGTCCTCCGCCAACCCGTCTGAGACCATGGTTGGTGTGAAAGAGATTCGGCGCGGCAAGCTTCAGGAGCAGACCTTCTACGAGCAGGTCGGCGGCGAGGAGACCTTCCGGCGCCTCGTGCACCGATTTTACGAGGGAGTCGCCGAGGACCCGCTGCTGAAGCCTATGTATCCCGAGGAGGACCTGGGCCCGGCCGAGGAGCGCTTCACGCTGTTCCTGATCCAGTACTGGGGCGGCCCGACGACGTACAGCAAGAACCGCGGCCACCCCCGGCTGCGCATGCGCCATGCCCCTTTCAAGGTCGACCAGGCCGCGCACGACGCCTGGCTCAAGCACATGCGCGTCGCCGTCGAGGAGCTCGGCCTCTCCGAGGAGCACGAGCACACGCTGTGGAACTACCTGACGTACGCGGCGGCGTCGATGGTGAACACGGCGGGCTGAACCCGCACCGCGGCCGCGCACGGCAGTCGGCGTCCATCGGCTCCTGCCCGGCCGCCCGCGACGGCTGACGCGCGCATTCCGGTCGCACGACGCCGAATTCCGGTCACAATCCGGTCAAGCCCGCGCTACAAGCGCTTACCCTCGACCCGCCCCCTCTGACAGCATCGCGCGAAGGTCCGGAGATCCGGGACGACGGCGGGGGGCCGGGTGACGGGGTTCGTATTACTGCGTGCACGGGGGCACCGTCTGCTGCTCGCCGCCGCGCTGCTCACCGTCCTGCTGACGACGGCGGTGCTCTCGACCCTCACGGCGTACTCCGGGGCGATCGGCGACGCATCCCTGCGGCACGCGCTCCAGGACCCCGGCAACGCCGTCGACACCGCGCTGATCGTCCGGGCCGGCGTGCCCACGGAGCAGCAGAAGGCCGCCGACAGCGCCGTACACAAGAGCGCCCGGCAGACCTTCGACGGGTTCCCGGTCACGCTTCGCACCCTGGTGCGCTCGGGCCCGTACGCGCTGCCCCGCTCCCTGCAGGCGCCCGCCGATCGGGTGGGAGACCCGGATCTCACCCACTTCGCCGCCCTCGACCGTACGCAGGTGCGGGTGACGGCGGGGCGGCTGCCCGGTACATCCGGCGGCGGCCCGGTCATCGACGTGGCCCTGCCCGAGAGTGCCGCCGACCGCCTCGGTCTGAAGCCCGGCGCGCGCCTCACCCTCGTCGACCGGCTCGGCGGTCCGAAGGTCCACGTCCGGCTCACCGGTCTGTACCGGCCCGCCCGGCCCACCGCGCCCTACTGGCGGTTGGACGAGCTGGGCGGCCGCGGGATCAACAAGGTCGACTTCACGACGTACGGACCGCTGCTCGCCGATCCCGCCGTCCTCGCCGGGGGCCGGGTGAGCGCCGGGGAGTCCGCGTGGCTGGCGTCCGCCGACTTCTCGACGCTGACGCCCGACCGGATCGGCGCCTTGCGGGACGCGGCCCGCGCCGGGCAGCGGGGGCTGCGCAAGGACGCGGCGCTGAGCGGGATGACGGCGCTGTCGACCTCGCTGCCCGAGGTGCTGGACAGTGTCCAGCGTTCGCTCCTCGTGTCGCGCTCGACGCTGCTGATCGTCGCGCTGCAGCTCGCGCTGCTCGCCGGGTACGCGCTGCTCCTGGTCGCCGGGCTGCTGAGCGCCGAACGGACGGGCGAGACACGCGTGCTCCGGGCGCGCGGAGCTTCGCGCGCCCGGGTCGCGGGGCTCGCCGCACTGGAGGCGCTGCTGCTCGCCGTGCCCGCGGCGGTCTGCGCCCCGCTCCTCGCGGAGCCGTTGACCCGACTGCTCGCCGGGCAGGGCGCGTTGGCGAGGATCGGGCTGCGCCTCGACACCTCGGACGGGCGCGGCGGGGTGTGGCTGGTCGCGGCGGGAGTGGCGCTGGGGTGCGCGCTGGCGGTGACGGTTCCGGCGCTCACCTCCCAGGAAGGGGCCGAGGGACGGGCACGCTCGCTGCCCGCTCCGGTGCGCGCGGGCGCCGACGTCGGCCTGCTGGTGATCGCGGGTGTCGCGTACTGGCAGCTGGACCGGCAGACCTCCGGGGCCGTCAGCCACGTCGGCTCGGGCGCGCTCGGCATCGATCCGCTCCTGGTCTCGGCGCCCGCCCTCGCCCTGCTCGCCGGGACCGTGCTCACCCTGCGGCTGCTGCCGCCGGTGGCCCGGCTCGCCGAGCGCCGCGCGGCAAGCGGACGGGGACTGCCCGCCGCCCTCGCGGGCTGGCAGCTCAGCCGCCGCCCGCTGCGTGGCGCGGGTCCGGTCCTGCTTCTCGTCCTCGCCGTCGCCATGGGGATGCTCGCGATCGGTCAGGGCGCCTCCTGGAACCGCTCGCAGGACGACCAGGCCGACTTCCAGGCCGGCACCTCCATGCGCGTACTCGTCGGTGACGACGGCGAGTTGGGTCAGGCCGGAGCCTACGCGGCACTCCCGCACGTACGCGCGGCCGCGCCCGCCGTCCGTACGACCCTGCCTCTGTCCGGCAGCCGTACGGCGACGGTGCTGGCGCTGGACACCGCACACGCGGCGGACGGAGTGCTGCTGCGGAGCGACCTGGCCGACCGGCCGGTGCGGCCGCTGCTGGCGGGGCTCGGCCCGAAGGGGGCCACCGCGGGCACACCGCTGCCCAAGGGCGCGACACGGCTCGCCATGACGGTGCGGCTGGACAACCGCGGCGGCGGGGAGGGGACGAGCACGGACGTGTCGGTCACCCTGGAGGACCGCTACGGGACGCCGTACACGATACGGCTCGGCGGGCTTCCCCCCGACGGACGGCCGCACGCGCTCGCGCTGGACCTGGCGCCGACCGCCGGCCCCCTGATACTCACCGGACTGCAACTGGACATGACCCAGCCCACCGACACGGCAGAGCAACACCTCTTTTCCATCGAGGAGTTGAACGCGGCCGGCGCCGACGGCAAGGAGCGGCGGCTGTCGCTGCCCGGGGCCTGGAAGGCGGCGTCGCGGACCAACAGCACGACGGGATCGCCCGACGCGTCCACCCGCCCGACGCCCCCACGGGTGGAGAAGTCGTCGGACAGCGTCCTGTCCGTCCGCTACGGCACCGGCTACGTCCCGAGCGGCCTCGCCTGGCAGCTCACGTCGTTGACGGTTCGTCTGCAAGTGGCCCAGCCGAAAGCGCCGGAGGTCACCGCGGTAGCGACCGAGCGCTTCCTGAAGGCGGCGGGCGCCCGGACCGGGCAGCGGGTGGACGTGCCACTCGGCGGCGAGTCGGTGCCGGTGCGGATCGTGGAGAGCGTACGGGAGCTGCCGACGACCGGGAACGGGGCAGGCACTGAAGCGGAGCCGGACGGTGGGGCGCTGCTCGTCGATCTCCGTTCCGTGAACCGGGTGTTGGAACACCGCTACGGACGGAGCGTCGCACCCACCGAGTGGTGGCTGCGGACCGCGCCCGGCGCTGCGGTGAGCGCCGCGGCGGCCGTGCGGGAGCGACCCGACATCGAGCCCTCGCAGGTCGTCGTGCGCGACGAGATCGCCGACCGGCTGCGCGACGACCCCTTCGGCGCGGGCCCCGAGGCCGCGTTCGCCGCGGCGGCCGTGGTGGCGGCGGCACTGGCGGCGGTCGGTTTCGGGGTCAGCACGGCCGGGTCGCTGCGGGAGCGCGGCGCCGAATTCGCGGTGCTGCGGGCGCTCGGCGCGCCGCGCCGCCAGCTGGCCCGGCTGATCGCCGCCGAGCAGGGGGTCCTGGTGTCCCTGGCGCTGGTGGTGGGCGTCGCCCTGGGCGCGGTGCTGACCCGGGCGGTCGTCCCGCTGATCGTGCTGACCTCCGACGCCACCCGGCCGATCCCCGGAGTTCTGGTCGAACTCCCCCTCGAACGCGTCGCCGCGCTGCTGGCCGCCGTGACCATCACACCGCTGGCCATCACGGCGTTCCTGGCGTTGCACCGCCCGGACCCGGCGAGCTCGCTGCGCCGGCAGGGGGGTGAGTGACATGGCCGGGACCATGACGACCGTGGTGGCCCCCTGGGTGCGTACGCGGGTGCGCGCCGCGCCGGGGGCCGCGCTCGCCCTGGCTCTGCTCGTCGCGCTCACCGCCTGTCTGGCCGCCGCGTTCCCGCGGGCCGTCGATCGGTACGAGGACGCGGGCCTGCGCCGGGTCCTCGACGACGCCACAGCCCGGAAGACCACGGTGCAGGTGTACGCCCCGCAGCCTGGCGTCGAACTCCCGCAGGAGGAAAGGGAGCAGGCGCTGCGCGGGGCCGCACTCCGCACGGCGTACGCGAAGGTGCTGGACACCGTCGAACGCCCCCTCGTCGCCGACCCCGCCCAGTCCTCGTACGGGGTCCGCACCGCCAATCCCACTGCGGCACTGGACGGTTGGCTGCCCCAGCCGACCGGCATCCCCGCCCGCATGTCACTCACCGCGCAGAACGGCCTCGCCGACCACGCCCGGCTGCGCTCGGGACGCCTGCCGCGGGTGACGGGCAGGGTGACCGCGGCGACGGCCGAGGTGGAGGCCGCCGTCACCGCCGAGACCGCCAAGACCCTGCGGATCAAGCTGGGGTCCGTGATCCACCTCCCCGGCGTGGAGCGCGGCCCCTTGTCCGTCCGGGTCACCGGCATCGTCGTCCCGCGCGAACCCGGCGGCGCGTACTGGACCACCATGCCCGTGCTGCGCAAGCCCTCACTGATCCAACTGCCCACCCAGGGCGGCGCGTCGGACAAGTACTGGCTCGGCGCGCTGCTGCTGGCGCCGGACGCGGCCCCCGCCATGCTCGGCACGCCCGGAAAACCGGAACGCTACTGGCAGTTGGCCCCCGACACCTCCGCCTTCGCGGCACACGAGGTGCCCCGCCTGACCTCGGCGATCGCCGCGCTGGAGACGGGCCCGGGCCTCGGACGGATACGACAGCGGATCGATCCGACCGCGGACGCGACCACGGACCTGGACGACGTGGTGAAGTCCTTCACCCAACTGCGCTCGGGCATCGGCCCGCTGGTGGCGGTAGCCGCCTTCGGCACGGGCACGGTCGCCGCCGTCGTCCTGCTGATGGCGGGCGGCCTCGCCGTCGACCGCCGCCGCACCGAACTGGCCCTGCTGCGTGCCCGCGGCGGTTCGCTGCGCGGCGTGTCGGGACGGCTGCTGGCCGAGACGGCGGTGGTAGCGGTGCCTGCGGGCGCGCTGGGCCTCGGCGCCGCGCTGCTCGCCGTCCCGGAGGGCCGCCGCTCCTACGCGGTGGCGGCCGCCGTCGCGGTGACGCTCCTGGCCTGCGCCACCCTGCCGGTGCGGGCCGTGCTCGCCCACCGTGCCGTACGCGTCCACGGGGCCCGCGAGGACCTGACTTCGGTACGTCCCTCACGACGCCGTACCGTCGCGGAACTGACTCTGCTGGTGCTGGCGTCGGCGGCGGTGGTGGCGCTGCGCCGCCAGGGCGCCTCCGGCGACCAACTGGTCGCCCTGGCCCCGGTGTTGGTGGGCATCATCGCCGCGCTGGTCCTGGTGCGGCTCTACCCCCTGCCGCTGCGCCGCCTGGCCCGGCCGGCCGAGCGGCTGCGCGGGGCGGTCACCCATCTCTCACTGGCCCGCGCCGGCCGCACCTCCACCTCCACGGTCCTGCCCCTGCTGGCCCTCCTCACCGCCCTCACCACCGCCGCCTTCGGCGGCTCGGTCCTCGCCGGCGTCCACGCCGCCCGCGACCACGCCGCCCTCCTCACCACCGGCGCGGACGCCCGTGTCGAAGCGACCCACGCCCTGCCGTCCACCCTGCCCGAACAGCTCCGCCGCACCCCGGGCGTACGTGACGTCACGCCGGTGAGCATCGCCTACCGGGCCCAGGCGGGAGAGGGCTCGGGAAGGGAGCAGGAGACGGTGGCGGTGGTCGGGGTGGAGCCGGCGGCCTACGGGAGTTTGGCTCGGGAGGTGGGTCTCGGGGGGTTCTCGGGGACGGCGTTGAGGTCTCCCGGCTCGTCCGGCAGCTCCAGCGAGGCGCCGCTGCCCGCCCTGGCCTCCCCCGCCGTGGCCGACCGCTACGGCACGCGGCCGTTCCGGGTGCGGCTGGAGGACGGCAGCCACGTCACCGTGCGGATCGCCGCCGTGCGGGAGCGGACCCCGGCCGTCCTCGACATGGACTTCCTGATCGTGGACCGCGCGGGTCTCGGCGCCCGGCCCGCGCGCCCGACCGCGGTACTCGTGACCGGGAACCACCTCGACGGGGGCGCGCTGCGCAAGGCCGCGGGCGCCGGAGTCGACGTACGGCTGCGGGCGGAGGAGGAGGCACGGTACGTCGACTCGCCGTTGCAGTCCGGTGCCGAGCGGATCTACACGGCGGCGGTCGCGGCGGGTGCCGGGTACGCCGTACTGGCCCTGCTGCTGTCCCTCGTGCGCGCCGCTCCCGAGCGCGCCGCGCTCCTCGCCCGCCTGCGCACCATGGGTCTCACCCGCGCCCAGGGTCGTCGCCTCCTCGTCCTGGAAGCCTTGCCGCAGGCTCTCCTCGCGGCGGCCGGCGGCGCGCTCACCGGCTGGGCGACCATCCGGCTGCTCTCCCCCGGCATCGACCTGACGACCATCGCGCTCGCCACCCACAGCTCCCCGTCAGGAGACGCCCAGCTCCGTACGGACCCGGCCTCCTTGCTCCTCCCGTCCCTGAGCGTCCTCGCCCTGGCGACGGGCATCGCGGCGGCACAGGCGTGGTGGACGGGGAGACAGGGTTCGGTACGAGAGCTGAGAGCGGGGGACGGCCGATGAGGCCCGGCACCACGGCTGTCCCGGCCGGCACCCCCTCGACAAGCATCCCCAGGAGCCGCCCATGACCACCACCGACCCCGCCTTCTCCGAACTCGCCGAGCGCGCCGCCGCCCACCGGGACCGCCCCGCCTACGGCCATGACGCCCTGATCACCTGTGACCGCCTGGTCCGGATCTTCTCCACGGACGGTGTCGAGGTCCAGGCACTCCAGGGCCTCGATCTCCTGGTCCGCGAGGGCGAGTTGATGGCTCTGGTGGGCGCGTCGGGCAGCGGCAAGTCGACGCTGATGAACATCCTGGCCGGACTGGACACGCCCACCGCGGGGGCGGCGAAGGTCGCCGGCCGCGACCTGCTCACGATGGGCGCGAAGGACCGCCTGCGCTACCGCCGGGAGGTCGTCGGCTTCGTCTGGCAACAGACGTCCCGCAATCTCCTCCCGTACCTGACGGCGGCCCAGAACGTCGCCGTGCCGATGCAGCTCTCCGGCTCCAGCCCCGGCTCCGGCCCCGGCTCCGGCTCCGGCCCCGGCTCCGGCTCCAGTCCCGGCTCCGGCTCCGGCTCCGGCTCCAGTCCCGGCTCCGGCTCCGGCTCCGGCTCCGGCAAAGGCCGCCGCGTTCGCCGCCGCGCACAGTCCGAACGCGCCCTGGATCTGCTGGAGTTGCTGGGAGTCGCCGACTGCCGCAACCGTCGCCCGCACCAGATGTCCGGCGGCCAGCAACAGCGCGTCGCCATCGCCGTGGCCCTCGCCAACGCCCCGGCGGTCCTCCTCGCCGACGAACCCACCGGGGAACTCGACTCCCACACCGCCGAGCAGATCTTCGCCGCGTTCCGCACCGCGAACGAACACCTCGGCACCACCATCGTGATCGTCACGCACGACCAGGCGGTGGCCGGCGAGGTCCGCCGCACGGTCGCCATCCGCGACGGCCGCACCTCGACGGAGGTCCTGCGCCGCACCGAGGTCGACGCGGCCACCGGCCAGGAAGCGGTGGTGGCCCGCGAGTACGCGATGCTCGACCGCGTGGGCCGCCTCCAGCTCCCCGCCGACTACACCGAGGCCCTGGGCATGCGCGACCGCGTGGCGCTGGAACTGGAGTCGGACCACATCGGCGTATGGCCTGACGACAGCGAACACGAGTGATCCATGGCCCTGGGCGACATGGGGCCCTGCGAGGGCGTGCGCGCGTCGAGGAGATGCGGGGCGATCAGCGGACGCTGACGTCCAGCGCCCCAAGCCCCGCCCTGCGTACGGCGATCGACCCGTACGGAGTACGCAGCCGAAGCCAAGCACCCGACGCGAAGAGCCCCAACGGGCTTTCCTCGGAGCCGGTCTGATCCACGGATCGCAGGAATCCCAGCGACTGCGCGGCATGCGCGGCCCGTACCGGAAGGCCGGTGTCACCGATCGGCCGGGACCAGATCTCCCGCCCGATGCGGTCGAGTTCGGCGCGGGTACGCAGCTCGGTGGCCAACCCCTGTGTACGGGACCGGAATTCGGCGACCGCACCGGCAACCATCGCGCGCAGGACATCCGGGGCCGGCAGCCCCGGCTCCTGCCGCCAGCCGCCACGGGGCGGCAGCACACCGGCCCACGGCGGCCCGGTGACGGCCTGCGGCACCGCGGCCGTCGCCGCCGACTCGTCGATGGACTCAAGGAGTTCACCGGCCGAGACGGTCACGTCGAGAGTGACGTCCAGCCCGTTCTCGTACGGCTTGGCGAGGCGCGCCGTACGGATGGCGAGGACCTCGAAGGACGGCGGGCGCCCGAAGACCGCGAGGGCGGTCCCGGCGGCCTGCAGCCGTACCGCCGCCGCCCGGTCGTAGTGGATGAGCCGGGAGAGGAAGGCGGCGAGGTCCGCCGCCTCCCCCGCGTCGGCAAGGTGCAGGACGGTCATGCCGCGACGGCCTCGTCGCCCTTGTCGTCCCGGTACTCCTCCAGGAACTCCCGTTCCTCGGCAGTGATGCGGCGCGGCCGCTGGGTCTCGAAGTCGAACGGCACGACCACCGTCGCGGCGCGGACGTAGAGCTGCTCTGCGTCCTTGACCTCGTAGGTGATCGTGAAGGCCGCCGCGCGGATCTCCGTGATCCACAGCTCGATGTCCACCGGTTCGCGCCGGTGGACGAGCTGCCGCTTGTAGTCGATCTCGTGGCGTGCCACCACGGACCCCTGCTTGAACTGCTTGTCCGGGCGGGTCAGGAAGTCGATACGTGCTTCCTCCAGATAGCGGAGGAAGACCGCGTTGTTGACGTGGCCGTACGCGTCCATGTCCGCCCAGCGCAGTGGGCAGCGGTAGAGGTGCCGCAAGATCGATCAGCCCCGGGTCAGCTTCTTGTAGGTGGCACGGTGCGGGCGCGCGGCCTCCGCGCCGAGGCGCTCGATCTTGTTCTTCTCGTACGACTCGAAGTTGCCCTCGAACCAGAACCACTTGGAGTCGCCCTCGTACGCGAGGATGTGCGTCGCGACCCGGTCCAGGAACCAGCGGTCGTGGGAGACGACCACGGCCGCACCCGGGAACTCCAGCAGTGCGTTCTCGAGCGACGACAGCGTCTCGACATCGAGGTCGTTGGTCGGCTCGTCGAGGAGCAGCAGGTTGCCGCCCTGCTTGAGGGTCAGCGCAAGGTTGAGGCGGTTGCGCTCACCACCGGAGAGGACACCGGCCGGCTTCTGCTGGTCGGGGCCCTTGAAGCCGAAGGCGGAGACGTAGGCACGCGACGGCATCTCGACCTGGCCCACATTGATGTAGTCCAGCTCGTCCGACACCACGGCCCACAGGGACTTCTTCGGGTCGATGTGCTCGCGGCCCTGGTCGACGTACGAGATCTTGACGGTGTCGCCGACCTTGATCGAACCGGAGTCCGGCTGCTCCAGCCCCTGGATCATCTTGAAGAGGGTGGTCTTGCCGGCGCCGTTCGGGCCGATGACACCGACGATCCCGTTACGCGGCAGCGTGAAGGAGAGGTCGTCGATCAGGACCTTCTCCCCGAAGGCCTTGGAGAGGTTGTTGACCTCGACCACGATGGAGCCCAGGCGCGGGCCCGGCGGGATCTGGATCTCGTCGAAGTCCAGCTTCCGCATCTTGTCGGCCTCGGCGGCCATCTCCTCGTACCGGGCGAGACGCGCCTTGGACTTGGCCTGACGCCCCTTGGCGTTGGACCGCACCCACTCGAGCTCTTCCTTCAGACGCTTCGCACGCTTGGCGTCCTTCTGGCCCTCGATCTTGAGGCGGGAGGCCTTGTTGTCGAGGTACGTGGAGTAGTTGCCCTCGTAGGGGATGGCCCGACCGCGGTCGAGCTCGAGGATCCACTGGGCGACGTTGTCGAGGAAGTACCGGTCGTGGGTGACGGCGACGACGGTGCCCGCGTACTTCGCGAGGTGCTGCTCCAGCCACTGCACGGACTCGGCGTCCAGGTGGTTGGTGGGCTCGTCGAGGAGCAGCAGGTCGGGCGCCTCGATCAGCAGCTTGCACAGGGCGACACGGCGGCGCTCACCACCGGAGAGGTTGGTGACCGGCCAGTCGCCGGGCGGGCAGCCCAGGGCGTCCATGGCCTGCTCCAGCTGGGCGTCCAGGTCCCACGCGTCGGCGTGGTCCAGGTCCTCCTGGAGCTTGCCCATCTCGTCCAGGAGCGCGTCCGAGTAGTCGGTCGCCATGAGCTCGGCGACCTCGTTGAAGCGCTTGAGCTTGCCCATGATCTCGGCGGCGCCGTCCTGGACGTTCTCCAGCACGGTCTTGGACTCGTCGAGCGGCGGCTCCTGCAGCAGCATGCCGACGCTGTAGCCCGGCGACAGGAACGCGTCACCGTTGGAGGGCTGCTCAAGGCCGGCCATGATCTTCAGAACAGTGGACTTACCGGCACCGTTCGGACCGACCACACCGATCTTGGCACCCGGCAGGAAGCTCAAGGTGACGTCGTCGAGAATCACCTTGTCGCCGTGCGCCTTGCGCGTCTTGCGCATGGTGTAAATGAACTCAGCCAAGAGAAACCGTCCGGACGCTTGAAATCGGCAGTGGGCAGATACACCCCATCTTGCCTGACGGCCAGCCCCGGACGGAAACCAGTCTCATCAGGGCGCTGTGACCTGGTCCATCGCCGCCGCTGCTCGTAGCCGGCCGGTCACTGGTTGTCGCCTTCGGCCGCCGCCGAGCGGCCTCGCACGGCCCAGGGACGGCCCAGACGTGATCGCCCGAACGACGTCCCCGACTCGTGCGGCCGAACTCTCACCCGGTGGTGGCGCTCAGCGCGCCCGATGACCTCACCGCGGACGCGGGCCCCCGGGATCGGGTAGTCCCATCCCCTCGGGCATGGCAATGATCTCGGCCATCGCCATGGCGCCCGGAACTCCGTCGACACGGATGAAGATCCCGAAGGACTGGCGTCCGATCACCTCTCCGGTGACGGAGGCGCCCAGGGGGAGAGCTACGAGGGTCGCCCCGCCTCGTGACGAGTGGCCGGCCCCTCTTCAGCCAGGAGGGCGCGGGGTTGCGGACGATGCCGTCAGTGCCTCAGCCCGGGCTATGGCTGCGTTCGTGAAGCCGGCGATGGCCTTCCCAGCGACTCTGCCCACGACCGGCCGGAGGGCACGCACCTTTGGCTCGACGTCGACCCTGTACACACCTCGGTACGGCCCTGGCCAACGGCGGTGAAGGTGACTGACGCAGTGAAGTGACGCAGGGGTGCACCCGAGAGCATTCGGTACGCAGAGCGTGCAGGCCGGTGATACTCCGTCACTTCCTCCCGGACCCTCGCGCCCGGCAGGTGCAGCGCTCGAATGGCGCCCACGCCGTTGGGGGGCGGGATCACCTTCCCGCCGTGAACTCACAGACTCCGCAGCCACACCCTTC
>NZ_BMMM01000002.1:56387-443060 GCF_014645835.1 Streptomyces albiflavescens | reverse complement strand
TCTGGTAGTAGGGGCTGGGGCCGCCCCGGAGGTGATCGTGATGACAGAGACACAGGCACGGGCCACTGTCGGATGGCACATCGAGCTGGAATTCGAGGAGGACGACCACCGCACCCGCGCCGCCGCCCTCGTACGACTGTCGGATGGGAACGAGGTGCGCGCCCACGGCTACGCCAGCCGCCACCCCTCCGACAAGAATCAGCCGAGGGTCGGCGAAGAGGTCGCGGGCGCGAGGGCGCTGAACGAGTTGGCGATGAAACTGCTCACCAAGGCGCACGACGAGATCGACGAGGCGTCGGGCAGAACATCGCGCCCGCTGACCTGACCCGATCCGACCCCGCTCGACACGACCTGAACAAGACCCGACCCGATCCGACCTGATCCGGCCCGACAGGGGCCGACCAGGGGCGTCGGCCGCCACCGGGGCGCTGTCCCGGCGGTGGACGGCGCCCCCTCCTGCACATGTGACTTCACACAGGGGCCCTGGCCCACATAACCGCGAATCGCCCGGCCGACCAAGCCAGTTGCCCGACGACTACGACCGTCGGGACCGCCGTCCGGGAGCAGTCCGTCCCGGCGCGCGACACGCCGGGGAACCAACCAAAAAACCCTCCCAAAGGGAGGGTGGGGAGAGGCGCCCCCGGCAGGACTCGAACCTGCGGCCAAGCGCTTAGAAGGCGCCTGCTCTATCCACTGAGCTACGGGGGCCAGGTGTGGTGGCCGGTGTCCTGGTGCCCGGGTGTGGGCCGATCCGTGACCTTGCCGGGGACAAGGATAAAGCTCCCGCATCCCTGTCCCTCGCGCTTCGCCTCCGTGGCTCGATGTGGAGGTTCAGTGAAGCGGTCCTGATAATCGCAGGCGGGTACGAATCGTGCACCGCTTTTGGCGTCTCACGCATCGGGTGTTGTGCACTCGTTATGCCTGCGCCCCAGTCATCCCTTCCGCCCCGTGTGTCCTGTCGGCGCGCAGACATACCCATATGCTTCAGAAAGCCTCCAAAATTGGGCATTCTTCGCATGTGGTGACCTTGGACGTACGGCCTCAGCTACTCGACGCACTCTCCGCCCTGCGCGACCGTGTCGCCGCCGCACGCTTCCCGCTGCCCCTGGCGGGGGCTCCACGCGCGCGTGCCAACCGCGACGAACTGCTCGCACAGCTCGACGACTATTTGGTGCCCCGGTTGAGAGAACCCGAAGCACCCCTCCTCGCCGTCATCGGAGGGTCCACCGGCGCGGGCAAGTCGACCCTCGTCAACTCTCTTGTGGGACGCCGGGTCAGCGAGGCGGGTGTACTGCGGCCGACGACGCGCACGCCGGTGCTGGTGTGCCATCCGGAGGACCATCACTGGTTCAGCGGGATGCGGGTGCTGCCCCACCTCACGCGCGAGTGGGTGCCCCATCACGAGCCCGGCGACGACCTGCCCCCGCGCTCCGAACGTGGGGAGCGGGTGCTGCGTATCGAGACCGCCGACACGCTTCCCCGCGGCCTCGCCCTCCTCGACGCGCCCGACATCGACTCCCTCGTCTCCGACAACCGCGTCCTCGCCGCCGAACTGATCTGCGCGGCCGACATCTGGGTCATGGTCACCACGGCGGCCCGGTACGCCGACGCGGTGCCGTGGCATCTGCTGCGTACGGCCAAGGAGCACAAGGCGACCCTGGTCACCGTGCTCGACCGGGTGCCCCACCAGGTGGTGTCCGAGGTCTCGCGGCAGTACGGCGCCCTGCTCACCAAGGCCGGCCTCGGCCAGTTGCCCCGCTTCACGGTGCCTGAGCTGCCCGAGTCCGCGTGGGGCGGCGGCCTGCTGCCCGCCTCCGCCGTCGCACCGCTGCGTACCTGGCTCGTGCACCAGGCGCAGGACCCGGGAGCCCGGCAGGAGGCGTTGGCTCGTACGGCTCACGGAGTCCTCGACTCGCTGAAGGCGCGGATGCCCGAGCTGGCCGGCGCGGCCGCCGCGCAGTATGCGGCCGCCCTGCGGCTCACGGCGGCCGTCGACGGGGCGTACGACAGCGAGCACACGCGCGTGAAGGGGCGTTTGCAGGCCGGGGCCGTGCTCTCCGGCGACGCGCTCAAGCGCTGGCGCGCCTATCCCCTCGACTGCAGCGCCGGCGAGCTGCTCGACGCGCTCGTGGAGAGCCTGAGCGCCCTGCTGCTGTGCGCGGTCACGGCGGCCGACGAACGCGTGGACGAGGCATGGCGGCGCGAACCGGCCGCAGCCGCTCCCGGGCTGACGGACCGTGATCCGAAGCTGGAGAGCGCCGAGCACCGCATCGGGATGGCCGTACGACGCTGGCGGCGCGTCCTGGAGGAGTACGCCGAGGAGGAGGTTCGCGGCCTCGACAAGAGCATGGCTCCGGATCCCGAGGTGGTGGCCGCGCTGGTCGGCACCGCGCTCCTGGGCGGCCGCCGGGCGAGGACGGCGGGCGAGGGGCTGGCCGAGCGGATCGGGGCGCACGGTGCGCTGCGGCTGCGCGACCGGGGCGGCCGGCTGCTCACGAGCTACCTCGACAAGACCCTGAACACCGAGCGCGAACGCCGTCTCGCGCCCCTCGACGCGCTCGACGTCCATCCCGAACCCCAGGCCGAACTCATCGCCGCGCTGTCCGTACTGCAGAAGGAGAGGTGACCGCGGTGACTGCCGTCACTGACCGCACGGATCACGCCGACCGTCCCGGAGACGACGGCCCTGAGGACGGCCTCTCGGAGGAAGCCTCCGGTGCCTCCTCCGAAGAGGGCACTTTCGAGGAGAACGCCTCCGAAGAGGGCACTTTCGAAAAGGGCCTTCCCGGGGAGGCGGCTTCCCAGGAGCGGCCCCAGGAGGGCACCGGGGACGGCGAGCCCTCCGAAGAGGCGCCCCCTGAGAGCGCCGCCGCCTCCGACGCCAGGCACGCGCGCGTGGAGGACGACGACACGGCCGCGCGCGCGGAGGGCGCACCCGTCTGGGACGACGGCCTCATCGCGCGGCGCGTCTCCGAGACCGCCACCGGGCAGGAGGCGCCGGTGACGGAGACCAAACCGCTCGTACAGACCCCGCCCGCCCCCCTCGCATACGACGGACCGCTGCACTCACGCCTGGACGCGCTCCGCGAGCTGGTGGGCCTGTCCCGCACCCGCCTCGACAACAAGACGCTCGCCGAGGCGGGCCGGGTCCTCGACGAGGCGGCGGCGCGCCGCAAGCACTCGGGGCAGCACACCGTCGTCGCCATCGCCGGGGCCACGGGAAGCGGCAAGTCACAGCTCTTCAACGCGCTCGCCGGCGTGGCCATTTCGGAGACCGGTGTCCGCAGGCCGACCACCGCCTTGCCCATCGCGTGCAGTTGGAGCGACGGCGCGGCGACGCTCATCGACCGGCTCGGCATCCCCGGTCGCCTGCGCAGACGTCCGTTGCAGAGCCCGGAGGCGGAGGCGCAACTGCGCGGCCTCGTCCTGATCGACCTGCCCGACCACGACTCCGCGGCGGTCCAGCACCGCGAACAGGTGGACCGCGTCCTGGCGCTCGTCGACGCGGTCATCTGGGTCGTGGATCCGGAGAAGTACGCCGACGCCGTCCTCCACGAGCGCTATCTGCGGCCCCTGGCCGGGCACGCGGAGGTCATGTTCGTCGTGCTCAATCAGGTGGACCGGCTGCCGGGGGAAGCCGCCCACCAGGTCCTCGACGATCTGCGGCGACTGCTCGACGAGGACGGGATCGCGCTCGGCGAGTACGGCGAATCGGGCGCGACCGTGCTCGCGCTGTCCGCGCTCACCGGGGAAGGCGTCGGCGAACTGCGCGAGTCTCTCGGCCATTTCGTGGCCGAAAGAGGTGCCGCCGCCCGTCGAATTTCGGCCGATCTCGACGCGGCCGCGGCGCGGCTGCGGCCCGTCTACGCGACCGGGCGCCGCGTCGGGCTCAGCGAGGAGGCGCGCGACGAGTTCTCGGACCGGCTCGCGGACGCGGTGGGCGCCGTCGCGGCCGGTGAGGCGGCCGAGCGCGTGTGGCGCCGCAACGCCAACCGCGCCTGCGGGACACCCTGGCTGCGGCTCTGGCGCTGGTGTCAGGACCGGGGCGAACCCGTGACCGGCCGGATGCTCGTACGGGCCCCCGCGGACGAGGAGGCCACGGCACGCCAGCGCGTCGAGCAGGCCGTACGCACGGTCGCGGACCGGGCGGTTTCCGGGCTCCCCGCGCCCTGGGCGCAGGCGGTGCGCGAGGCGGCCGTACGCGGGGCGCAGGGGCTGCCCGAGGCGCTGGACGAGATGGCGGCACGTGCCGTGACCCCGGCGAGTCGTCCGCCGCGGCCCGGCTGGTGGCCGGTCGCCGTGCTGGCACAGGCCTCCATGACGATCCTTCAAGTGATCGGCGGACTTTGGCTGCTGGGGCAGATCATCGGGATCACATCCCCGAATCTCGGGGTGCCGGTACTGCTGATGGTGGCGGGCATCATCGGCGGCCCGGCCGTGGAGTGGAGCAGCAGAATGGCGGCGCGCGGGCCCGCACGGCGTTACGGGCTCGAAGCGGAACGGCGGCTGCGCGAGGCCGCCGCCGGATGCGGGAGGGCGCGCGTACTGGATCCCGTGGCCGCGGAGCTGCTGCGGTACCGGGAGGTGCGGGAGCAGTACGGGCGGGTCATGGGGGCGGCGTCCGCGCCCGTTGGGTGACCGCGCCGCAGTTGTATGCCCGCACCCCCATCGGGTGACGCGGTTTTCCACAACCGGCCGGTAGCCCACAGCGCTCAGCGGGCTCGGCCCGGCGAAGGCAGTCTGAACTCGCGGCGATCGCAGCGCATGCGGTCGCCGCGAGACACGCGAGAGACGCGACAGACGCGACAGACGCGACAGACGCATTCGTACGGGAGAGGGGTTCGGGATGAACGAGACGATGGTGTGCGTGGTGGGGAACGTCGCGACGCAGCCGGTGTACCGGGAGCTGTCGACGGGAGCGTCGACCAGGTTTCGGCTGGCCGTGACGTCGCGCTACTGGGATCGCGAGAAGAGCGAGTGGGCCGACGGACACACCAACTTCTTCACGGTGTGGGCCAGGAGGGCTCTCGCGACGAATGCGGGGGCGTCGCTGTCGGTGGGCGATCCGGTTGTCGTGCACGGCCGGCTGAAGGTACGCACGGAAACGCGCGACGGCCAGAGCTGGACCTCGGCGGACGTCGACGCGGCCGCGATCGGACACGATCTCTCGCGAGGCACGTCCGCCTTCCGACGAGCGTCCAAGGGGGACATGGGACCGGCTCCGACACCTCAGCCGGAACCCAGTTGGGAAACGGAGCCACAAGCCGCCCCCGAGGCCGCGCCCCAACGGGGGCCCGAGCCCGCCGGAGTGACGTGATGTCAGGGAAGCGCACATCCTGACCGAACTGCGGCTTATCGACAAATGCATGGCGAACGGTCGCCATGGATTTGTCGATAAGCGCAGCTCACGGCTGTGCGAGCGATAACGATTCCGAGTCGGATCGGTTATCGGATGACATGTCTGGGGAGCGTGGTGCGCCGCGTATTTAGGATGCCGGACATAGCTCTCGGGGCTTCTGATTCTGCTGGCGGGACCGTCCCCCCATGTCAACGGGTCCTGCACGAAGGGGAATTCTGTGCTTTCTTCGCTGTCTGCGTTGTCCGCGCGCAGGCGGGGGGCCACCCGCCTCGCCGCCGCGACGTTGGTGTCGGGGCTCGTCGCCGCGGGGGCGATCGCCTCCGCCGGCACGGCCGTTGCCGACGTGACCCCGCAGAGCCTGGGCGGCGCGACCGCCACCATAGGTGACCTGAAGACGTACGGATCCGCCGTCATCCATGACCACGGCGAGGATGCGTGGGTGTCCGCGGGGTTGTTCGAGATGTCCGTCGACAACGGCGGCATGCTGCAGACCTACTGCATCGACATCCACAACCCGACGCAGCGAGACGCCAAGTACCAGGAGACCCCCTGGAGCGGTACGTCGCTGAACGGCAACAAGGACGCGGGCAAGATCCGCTGGATCCTGCAGAACTCCTACCCGCAGGTGAACGACCTCGCGGCGCT
The DNA here is from genome assembly GCF_014645835.1 of Streptomyces albiflavescens. Classification (GTDB taxonomy): domain Bacteria; phylum Actinomycetota; class Actinomycetes; order Streptomycetales; family Streptomycetaceae; genus Streptomyces; species Streptomyces albiflavescens. Next base: position 437,056 of record NZ_BMMM01000002.1, on the reverse strand, counting down.
CGCCGAGAAGGCCGGTGCCGCCGGCCTCACCGAGAAGGACGCGGCAGCCGGCACTCAGGTCGCCATCTGGCGCTACTCGGACGGCGCCGACGTGGACGCGGTGGACCCACGGGCGGAGAAGCTGGCGGACTATCTGCAGAAGAGCGCGCGGAACCTGGCGGAGCCCAAAGCCTCGTTGGCCCTCGACCCGGCCGCGGTCTCCGGTCACGCCGGTGAGAAGCTCGGCCCGGTCACGGTGCACACCAACGCGGACAGCGTGACGGTGACGCCGCCCTCGGACGCCACCGCCGGCGGGGTGAAGATCGTCGACAAGGACGGCAAGGCGATCACCTCCGCGGTCAACGGCAGCCGGCTCTACTTCGATGTGCCGAAGGACACCGCGGACGGTGCGGCATCGCTGACCGTGCAGGCGTCCACCACCGTGCCGGTCGGCCGCGCCTTCACCTCGGACACCCGCAGCCAGACACAGATCCTCGCGGGCTCCAGCGAGTCGACGGTCTCCGCGTCGGCGACCGCGAACTGGGCCGAGAAGGGCGCGATACCGGCCCTGTCCGCCGAGAAGAACTGCGCCAAGAGCGGCGTGGACATCACGGCGGCCAATGAAGGCGACGAGGCGTTCACCTTCGAGCTGATGGGGATCGAGCACACCATCGAGGCGGGCACGTCCCAGACGGTGACCATCCCACTGCAGGAGGACCAGGCCTACGACTTCACGATCAACGGTCCGAACGGCTTCTCGAAGCGGTTCAAGGGCGTGCTCGACTGCAAGACCCAGGCCAGCACGAGCGACATCTCGACCCAGACGGTCAGTGAGCCGAGCCCGGCGACGGCGGGCGGCACCTCCACCGGAGGCACCGACCTCGCCGAGACCGGCGGCTCCAGCACGACCCCGATCATCGCGGGCATAGCCATCGCTCTCGTGGTGATCGGCGGCGCGGCGGTGCTCTTCGTCCGCAAGAAGCAGGCGCGGGTCCAGGACTGAACAACACAGCACCTTGGCAACTCAACAGTGAGTGACCGCATCACGGTGACTCCGTGAGCCCGCGGCCCCGGTAGCCCCCAGGCGTCCGGGGCCGCACCCATTCCGACTCCCGGCTCCGTCCGCCCGGGACGGCTCATCCCTTGTCGGACGCGCAGTGTTCGAGGAGTTCGGCGGTCGGCCCGTCGATCACCCGGTAGCGCACGACCCTCCCGTCCTTCTCGCCCTCGACCACCCCGGCGGTACGGAGCATCGAGGAGGCTCCGGCACCGGGGCTGGTGCGGCGGCGGGGGCCTGGGACACGGCGGGGTCGTTCATACCGGTCGCGACGGCGAGGTCGGAGACGGCGAGGGGACCCCGCGTGCTGCACGACAAGCTCGACCTGCGCGACGACGTGACCGGCTGGATCGCGGGGCTCGACCTGGACAACGTCGGGTACATCATCGTCGGCCTGTTCGTGGTCGTCTGGGTCGCGGCCGTGGCGTACTGGCGGCTGGCCAGGGTCGAGCAGCGGTAGGCGGTCCGCCCCGCCGACGGGAGTTGAGACCGGCGGGGGCGGCAGCCGCCCATCGACTTGGGTGGCAGCCGCCCCCGCTTCCCGGCTAGGAGCGGGCGGTCCGGCCCCGCGCGAGGGCGAATCCGGCCGCGGCCAGGCCGAGGACGCCCACGATGAGGCCGGCGATGCCGAGGCCGCGAGCGGTCGAGTCACTGCTCTTGCTGCTCGCGGCCGAGCTCTTGGCAGCCGATCCGGAACTCGACGACGAGTCCGTGCCGGACGGCTCCTCGGAGGAGTCCTCCCCCGCGGCCTTGGCGGTCAGCGTGAGCACCGGCGCCGGGCTCTCCGGCTCCTCGCCGCCCTTCGGTGTCTCCTCGATCCACCTGACGACATTGCCGTCCGAGTAGGTCTGCAGCGTCTTGAACTCCAACTGGTCGGTGTCGTCGGGAAGTTGACCGAAAGCGACATTGAAGTCCTGGAACTCGCCGTGGCGGATCCTGCCGCCGGTCCAGGTGATCTCGGAGACGGCGTCGGTGATCGTGCCGTCGTCGGTCTTGATGGGCGTCTTGAGCTTGGTGGTCGTCACCTTCGCGGTCCAGCCGGACTGCGGAGTGACCAGGACACCCAGGACCGGATGATCGGTGGGCAGGAAGACCTGCACCTTCGTGGTGCTGGCCGTGTCCTCCTCGTTGGGGACGCGGAAGGTCAGCACACCGTCCGTGGCGCCCTTGGCGTAGCTCTCGGGATGGACCGTCACATGCGCGAAGGCGGCGCCCGCGGCGGTCAGGACTCCGGCCGTGGTGAGGGCGGCGACGAGGCCGGCTCGGCGCAGGGTGGTGCGATTCGGGGACATCGGGGGAACTCCGTACTGGTGTGGATGCGGTCAGGGCGTGTACGCGAGCCCGGCCGGCGGTCCCCGACGGGAGACGGCGTGCCGCAGCAACACCTGCCGCGGCGGCCACGTCTCAAAGGCGTTCCGGCGTACGACGTCCTGATGGGCCCGTGCGGGAGACGGCCCCGTCCGCACCCGCCACCACGCCGCGAGCCCCGGCACGAGCGCCACGGCCCACCGCAGCAGAGACCACAGCGCGGCCTCGCCGGACCGCAACCACCAGGTCGCGAGCAGGGCGGCGGTCACATGCGCGGCCGTGGCGTGGGGTGTCAGGGCGTGTGCGTGTGGGTGCATCATGTGCGCCCCGTGCATGTTCATCGCCATGCGCGGGCGGGCGGCCTCGAACCCGAGGTGGAGTCCGGCCTGCGCGGCCAGCATTCCGCCGCCGATCCCGAGCAGCGACCGCTCCCGGCCGCCCAACAGACAGCCTGCCGCGAAGACGGCGAGGAACCCGGCACCGTCCGCCCACAGCGGCGGCGCCTCGCCCGTCGACATCCCGTGCCCGCCGGCGGCCAGCAGCACGCACAGCACGGCGAACACCGCCGCGCGCAGGCTCCGTACTGTCAGGGACGCACTCATGGAGCCCAGATACTGCCACGGGGAGCGAGCGTCCGCGGCCGCTTCCCCCGGAGCCGCCTCTCCCGGGCGGCCCGGGTGCGCTTTCCTGGCTCGGGTAGGGTCCGGCTGAGCGTGGGAGGGACCTGACATGCAACTTCGCTGTGCCGTGCTGGACGACTTTCAGGGCGTCGCGACCGAGATGGCGGACTGGTCGCCGATCGCGGACGAGGTGGAAGTCGTGAGCTTCGGCAACCACTTCACGGACGAAGACACGCTGGCTGTCGCACTCGCGGACTTCGACATCGTCGTCACCCTGCGCGAGCGGGTGCCCTTCCCCGCCTCGCTGCTGGCCCGACTGCCGCGACTGCGACTGCTGATCGCCTCCGGAATGCGCAACACGGTGATCGACTACGCGGCCGCCGAAGCGCACGATGTGACCGTGTGCGGCACCCCGAGCTCCTCGACACCCCCGGTCGAGCTGACCTGGGCGCTGCTGCTCGGCCTCGCGCGGGGCATCGTCACGGAGAACGACGCGCTGCGGGCGGGCGGCCCCTGGCAAAGCACCGTCGGCGCCGATCTGCACGGCCGCCGGCTCGGTCTGCTCGGCCTCGGGAAGATCGGCGGCAAGGTGGCACAGGTCGGCCTCGCCTTCGGCATGCGGGTCTGCGCGTGGAGTCAGAACCTCACCAAGGAGCGCGCCGAAGAAGTGGGGGTGGAGCAGGCCGCCTCCAAGGAGGAGTTGCTCGCGAGCAGCGACTTCGTCTCCGTCCACCTCGCGCTCGGCGACCGCACCCGGGGCCTGATCGGCGCCGCCGAACTGGCCCTCCTCAAGCCGACCGCCTACCTCGTCAACACTTCACGGTCGGCGATCGTCGACCAGGACGCACTGCTCGCCGCGCTGCACGGCGGACGGATCGCCGGAGCGGGTGTCGACGTGTTCGACATCGAGCCGCTCCCCGCCGACCACCCGATGCGCTCGGCCCCGCGCCTGCTGGCCACCCCGCACCTCGGCTATGTGTCGCGGGCCAACTACGAGACGTACTACAGCGCGGCGGTCGAGGACATCCAGGCGTTCCTGGCGGGCACGCCCGTACGCCGCCTCGGCTGACCGGACACGCCGGTAGGCCATATCGGCCGAGCGGGCACACCGACACAGCACCCCGGCCACGCGAACCCACCGACACACCGCCCCGGCCACGCGGACCCACCGAAACGCCGCCCCGGCCACGGGACACGCCGGTACGTCGCCCCGATCCAGCGGGCACGCTCTTGCCCCGCCTCGGACGAGCCGCCCGGCACTCGGTACGCCGCGCTCTCCCGGTCACGCCTGCGTGTGCTGCTCGGGACGCCAGTAGAAGCCGTACTGCCGGTGCAGATGGTGCAGATCCACGAGGTACCGCCGTAGCGTCACATGGTCGACCGGCGTGTCCTCGCACCAGGCGCGCAGCTTCTCGTTGACGGTCCGCTCCGGGTACTCGACGCCCGGCTCGAAGGTCTGCTCGGCGATGTGCCGGAGCACGACGAGCTTGCGCTCCCACTGGGCGGGCAGCCGCACCAGGCGCCCCTCGCGCACGAAGGTCCGCAGCACCGCCTCGGTCTGCTCGTCCCCGGAGCCGTAGTCCTCGTCGGGCGGCGCCGCCTGCGCGGCACGCGCGAGCTCCCGGAAACGACCATAGGCGACGCCCAGTCCCCCGGCGTCCTCCGTGATCACGCCCTGGTCCTGGAGCCGCCGCAGCGCCACCGTCGCGTCCTTCGGGGACAGCCCCGCCTTCTCCATGACCTGCGCGGGGGTGTCCGCGCCGAGGGCCACGGCGGCGAAGGCACGGACCCTGTTCTCCTCGGCGAACAGGCCGATCAGGCCCGTCAGGCCAGGCAGGCCAGGCAGGCCAGGCAGGCCAGGCAGGCCAGGCAGGCCAGGCAGGCCGTTCAGTTGGTCGGTTGGCATGCCCGGCAGGCTAGTTGAGGCCAGGCAGCCGACCGAAGTGAATTTCCGCCCGCGACACGTCAGCCGGACGAAAATGGCCTCTTCGGAAAGAGTGATCCCCAGATGAACGCCGTGACCAGGTGTGGGTGGGGGCGTTGAAGGGGGAGTGCGGTCGCGTCCGTGCAGCCACACTTATCGACTCAAAGGAGAACGTGATGTCTCGCATCGCGAAAGCCGCCGTTGTCGCCGCCGGCACGGGTGCCGTGGTGCTCAGCGGGGCCGGCCTGGCCATGGCGAACACCGGCGCTCAGGGCGAGGCCGTCGGCTCGCCAGGCGTCGTTTCGGGCAACGCCGTTCAGGTCCCGATCAACGTGCCGGTCAACGTGTGCGGGAACACCGCCGACGTCATCGGCCTGCTGAACCCGGCCTTCGGCGACCACTGCGGGAACTACGACGACCAAGGCCAGGAGCGCGAGGGCTACGGGTATGGCAACTGACCCACGTGCGCGCCTCGCGAGGCCCCCGGCAGGAGTCTGCCGGGGGCCTCGCCGTGCTGAGAGCACAGCCGCCGTCCTACGCGTACCGGTAGATCCTGCTGTGGTGCTCCTGGGCGCCCGGGGTCTCGCCCCACGGCGGCATCTTCTCGTGCCGTGCGACGACCCGGCGGTGCTGTGAGTCGCCCGGTGCCGGCGGTCGCGCGGGCAGATAGCGCGCGCCGCGGTGCCGCTGCTGCCAGCGGTCCCACAGGAGGTCCACGAAGGCGTGGTGCAGCCAGAAGACCGGGTCGTTGACCGAGGCACCACCGAGCATGTGCCCGCCGACCCAGCGGTGGACGCGGTTGTGGTTGCGCCAGGCGGCGCTGCCGGAACCGTGCCCCCACCCTTCGAGCTTGTTGCGGAACCCTCCGGTGGACGTGGAGTTCCAAGGGGCCGTGTCGTAGACGGGATCCTTCAAAGCGGATTCCAGCTCTTTCTTCGTGGGCAGCTCGATCCGATCCAGCGGGCGGCCGAACTCGCGCCTGAGAAACTCGCCGTCGGTCACCCCCTCCCTGATCGTCCACTTCCCGTGCGCATAGGCGAAGGGCCCGGTCATGACCTGCCGGTCCGAGCGCCGCCCGTTGCCGCCGAGCAGATCGTTGGTCCACGGCACGGACGTCGTGGTGCGGTGCCGCGTCCAGTCCCAATACGGCACACTCACCCCGGAGTCGACCCGGCGCAGCGCCCGCTCCAGGTCCAGCAGGAACCGACGGTGCCAGGGCAGGAAGGAGGGCGCCATGTGGGCCGTACGCAGTCCACCGTCGCCGTCCGCGACGTAGTACTCGATGTGCATCCGGACGAACTCGTCGTACTCGCCCCTGCGTTTGACCTCCAGCATCGCGGCGACGAAGCGGCGCCGCTCCGCGCCGGTCAGCTTGCTGACGTCCTTACGCGTGTACGCCATGGCGGTAGCTGCTCCCCTCCGTGTCACTCCCCGCCGCGTCCATGCCACGCAGGTGCTCCGAGGGACCGAGCTCGTCCACAGCCGCGCGCACCGCGGCGAGCGCCGTCGGATACGACTCATAGTGGTCCACCATGCTGAGATAGCTGCCGTCCGCACGGCGCATCAGCTGCAACGGCTTGCCGTCGACGGTGACATGCCACTCGCTGCCCCCGGGTCCGCCGCTATGGCCCCCGCCGTAGCCCCTGTCATAGCCCCCGTCGAACGAGGCCCGGGCGTCCGTGCCGGTCCTCGTGCCGAGGATGTGCCGGCCGCGGTACACCTCGTCGAACGAAGGGTCCTCCTGACGGGTCTCACGCGGCGGCCGCGAGGCCGCGACGACGGGAGTCAGCGCCACGGCGAACGCCGATACGAGCAGGCCGCGCATCGCACCCCGGCGGGTCACCGAAACGCCGCTCGACACGCTCCTCGGCACTTTGCTCGACACGCTGCTCGACGCCCTACTGACGGACATGGCTCTCTCTCCTCGGCGGAATCGGGTCGGGTTCGGTGACGGCGGCCCCCAGCGGCCGCCGGTGATGCCGGCGGCGGAACCGGCGGCAGGCCCGGGCCGAAGACCAGGGCCTCGCCCATGGCTGCGGCTACGCACCCGCCCCCATGTCCAGGTTCGCCGCGGGCACGGTCTTCAACAGCGGGGTGAGTACGGCGACCTGAGGGAGCTTCGCGTCCGGGAGGCCGAAGTGGTCGGCTTTGGGTGCGGTGAGCGGGGTGTCCAGGGACAGCCCGGGCGTCAGCGTCCTCAGGTCGGCCGCGGGCGCACCGACACCGAAGTGGTCGAAGCCGTCCCCGAGGACATGCGGAAGGGGGGTGTGGACGTTCGCCCCGGGCAGCCCTCCGTTGACGGGCAGCTGCGGCAGGACGTGCTCCGGGATCAGCCTGCCCTCGACGTACCGAGGCCCCCGGGGCCCGCCCGGCATGGGAACCGGCAGCTCCCCGGAGATCTTGGGTGCCTTCACGTTGAGGGCGTTCTCCACACCGTCCAGCGGTACGGGAACGGGGACCGTCCCGGCCGCGACGGCGGGGGTCGCGACGGCGGCGCCCATCGTTGCCGCGACACCGGTCATGACGGCGGCAAGAGTTCCTCGTGTGGTCGGCTTCATCTCAGGTACGGTCCCTTTCAGAATTCGGGGGCTCAGCGTCCGTACCCGCGTAACGATCCTGAGATCGCCATCAGTTCAAGATTCCCCCGACGGACCCAATAGTCGGTTCGTGGGACAATCGAATTGTTCGGAAAATCAGCTGGTCCAGAAATCCCACCAGCGCGTCAGGATCAGCATGCCGATGACGCCGATGTGCACGACCGGCAGGACCCAGGTGAATTCCCCGAGGAACCCCCTCAACCAGTCCGGCGCGGGCAGGAATTCATGTCGTACGTTCAGCGATGTCACGTACCAGAACATGATGATCGTGGCGACCCAGGCGAGGCTGCACCACAGGCACAGCGCGTTGATGCGGTAGAGCGACTGGAACTGCAGCCAGGTGCAGAAGCCGACCCCGAAGAGCGTGCCGGCGTTGAAGGTCAGCCAGTACCAGCGCGGGAAGGTGGCCCGGGCGAGCAGGCTCATGCCGACGCAGATGACGATGCCGTAGGCCACCAGGCCCAGCATCGGGTTGGGGAACCCGAAGGCCGAGGCCTGCTCGCTCTTCATGATGTTGCCGCAGGAGACGACCGGGTTCAGGCTGCACCCGGGCACGAAGTTCGGGTTCTCCAGCAGCTTGAACTTGTCGATCGTGATGACCCACGCGGCCAGGAGACCGGCCGCACCGGTGATCACCAGCAGCAGGGCGAACGCCCGGCTGCCGCCCACGGTCGGCACGACCGCACCGTCGCCGCCCGCCGTCCGCCCCGCGGTGGATGTCATCAGCTGCGCAGGTTGCGCACGGGCAGCAGCACATGTGCCGCGCTCAGCAGGGTCTCCTCGTCACCGGCGAAGGCGGCCAGGCTCTCCGGTGCGACGGGCTTGCCGGGCGTGGCCTCGGGCCAGGCGCGGGTGGCGAACAGGAAGTAGGCGTAGCCGCGTTCGCCGACCGCGGCGAGCCACTCGGGCGGCGCGACGCACTGGGCCTTCAGGTACGCCGGCATGGTGACGACGGCCTGGCCCGCCTCCACGAGGAGGGCGAGCGGCAGGCTCGGACGTCGGGAGCCGTCGATGAGCCGGTCGCCGACGGGCAGACCGTTCTTCCTCAGCAGCCGCTCGATGGCGGCCGAGGTGCCCTCCGGTCCGCCCTCGGCGTCGCCCAGGGAGTAGGCCAGGAGATAGGGCATGTCGCCGTCGGGCGCATCACCGCTGAAGGCCATGACGGCGAGCGTGCCGAGATCGGCGACCCGAAATGGGCGCGTTTCGCTTGAGGTTGAGGTCACCGCGGAACCTTATCGACGCGCCCGAAAGAGCCCGGCCCTTTCCTCACCCGCCCGGGCGATGCCCCGGCGACCGACCACACGAACGAGGGACCCTTTTCGAACAGCGCGAAAGGGCCGACTCCGTTGGGTACGGAATCAGCCCTTTCGGAATGCGCAGGACGTCGTCAGTGGTTGGTGCAGGAGGTGCCGCCCGCGGGGTTCAGTAGGCCGATGACGTCGACCGAGTCGCCGCAGAGGTTCACCGGAACGTGCACGGGGATCTGAATGACGTTGCCGGAGACGACACCCGGGGACGTGAGCGCCGCGGCGTCGGCACCGGTGTCGGCGAAGGCCGCGCCGGACGCGGCACCCGCGGCGATTCCGGCGGCGGCGAAAATAAGAGCGATCTTCTTCACAGTGTTCATCGTCAGCCCTTTCCTGGGAGATTTGCTCCAGAGCCTAGGGAAATGCCCGCAGCCCTTGTGGAAAGACACGCGATGAAATGAACCGATTAGCTCTGAAGGGGAAGTCCGCCGAGCAGTCGCGCGGGGCCACCGGTCGTGTTGAGCGCCTTCGTCGCGCCGCTCACGGCGTTGAGCAGGGAGCCCTTGTTCTCGGTGTCGAGCGCCTTCGACTGGTGCTGCAGCGGCATCACGTCTTCCACATTGAGCGTGCGCTGGCTGGTGATGGTCTCCACGGCGCCGTTGAGGCTGGAGGGCGTCAGGTCGGAGGCCTCGGCGGCAAAGGCGGGCGTGGCGGCACCAGCGATGACCATGGACCCGGCGACGACAGCGGCGGCCTTCAGGGACTTCATCGTGTTCCTTTCTTCGGCAACTCATGTCACCAGAGGGAATTCCTCTATGCGTCGACTAACGAGCCCCGGACACTGCGGAAACCCCGAGTGCTGAAATTCCCTGCGCCCCACCCGAACGAACGGCGTGTCGCATTCTCATACAAGAACCCGCACCCATGACCTGACGCACGCCCAAGGCCTCAGGCCCAGGGCCCCATGACAAACAGCCGTCGTGCCGACCAGGATGGTCGGCACGACGGCAGGGTGGCGACTGCTTCGCCTCAGACCGCTCCCCGTGCTCAGGAAGTGGGCACAAGACCGGACGTCGGGAGTGAACTCGTCGGCAGCGTGCTCGGCAGGCTCGGCAGACCGGGCAGGTTCGCCGCCGGCAGACCACCGCCGAGCACCGTGGCGACGACGAAGTTGACGAGACCCGTCACCACCGCGGTGGCCGCGGGAACCACCCCGGTGGGGTCGCCCGACGTGACCGCCTTGAGCAGCGTGTCGACCGCCTTCTGAAGGGCGGTCAGGGCGTCGCCCTTGAGGTCCGCCGGAGCCTCGGCGCGCGGCCCGTCGGCACCACGCGCCTTGCCGTCCCGGTGATCGGCGTTCTTCGTCGCCGGGAGCGTCGACGTGGTCGGCGTTGTGGGCTCCTTCGTCACGGTCGGCGCCGTGGTGGGCAGCGTCGTCGGCGGCGTCGTCGGGAGGGCGACCGGCGGCGTCACCGGAGCCGCCGCGGTGACCTTGGCGATCGCGTCCTTCACGGCCTGCCCGAGCTTCGCCGCATCGTCGGCGGAGAGCTGGCCGTTGTCCGCCTTGAGTGCTGCGGCCACCAGCTCGGTGACCGGGGTCAGTACGCCGCCTATGTCGGCCAGGGACTGGACCTGCGCAAGCAGCGCGTCTGCGCCGGGTACGGGGGCCGCCGCATGACTGCGGCCACGCGTCGAGTCGCTGTCCGCCGCCAGGGCGGCGGGTGTGGCGATCCCGATCAGCAGCGTGGCGCAGAGAGCGGAGGTCGCGATGCGCCGTGCGGGCAGAGCACGCATGGATGTTCCCTTCGATGGTGCGTCGGAGCTTGCGCTCAACGACGTCGGATCTTGTGTTCACCGTGAAAGCCCACGTCGCGGCCTGCAACCGTTCGATTGCTCCACGTAGCGGCCGGGCGCCCTTACCACCGCCGTCGTCCCTGGTGAGAAGCCATGCCGGGCGATGACACCCAGCTCCCTCCATTCGGGGCAACACCAACAGGCCGCCCTCCCGTTGGGAGGACGGCCGGCCGAAGGGTCCGCGCTGACGTCAGCCGTTGCCGCAGGTCTCGCCGAACGCGGGGTTCAGCAGGGCGATGACGTCGACGGTGTTTCCGCAGAGGTTGACCGGAACGTGGACGGGAACCTCAACGACGTTGCCCGACGCGACGCCCGGGGAGTAGGCAGCGGCGCCGTGTGCGTCGCTGTTGGCGGCGGCGATGCCGGCGGTGCCCGCCACAGCGGCAGCGGCAACGGAGGTCAGGGCCAGGCCCTTCGCGATACGCGACATGGAGAAGTGCTCCTTGGGAGTCGACACAACATCCGGGCGGGGTGCCCGGCTCTGAAATCAACGCGCGGCCCACGTGCGGGTTGTGCCTCCAAAGGAGTGATCTCGCAAACCGCCGAGATTCACCATTCCGACACACTTGATTCGGTTTCACCGATAAATACGGATAGCGGCTAGAGTCGGGCTCCTCCCGAGACTGATGAGAAACAGGCGTCGGCGGACGTCGGAAACAGACGGGGAGTCAACGCGCACATATGTGATCTGCAGATTTCGGTTCGTCCGCTGGTCCAGAACCTTTTTCCCCCGAAAGGGCACCGCCGGTCATGCGTCATTCCCCGGGTCTTCCGATGCGCCGTGCGATGGTGGGCTGCTCCGTCCTCGCCGCCCGCTGCGCGCCGGGCGGCCCCGCGATGGCCGCGCCGCCCGGGGAGGCGGAGAGCCTCGCCTTCACGCAGCAGCACCACGCACTCCGGCACGGCGGAATCGTAGGGGCGGCCCACTCTCCCATCAGCTGCCGTACGACTCCTCTCCCCGCCCGCCTGGCGGCCCCCCTCCGACTCGCTTCGCAGCGGGACACGGCCCGGGGCGGGGCACTGTTCGCCGCCGCCGACGCGAAGCAGTGACGCGCGCCGCCGCGCGCCGCCCGTGAGGGAGGAACCGCGCATGCAACTGTCAACCGCCCCTCCCCCGCGGGTCCTCCACATCACCCAGCCCGTCGACGGCGGTGTCGCCCGGGTGGTGACGGACCTGGTGAGAGCGCAGCTCGCCGACGGAACGCACGTCACCGTCGCATGTCCGGGCGAGAGCCTCCTCGCCGACTCGCTCCGGGCACTCGGCGCGGAGGTACGGCACTGGCAGGCGACGCGTGCGCCGGGTCCGCGGCTGCCGCAGGAGGTACGACGGCTCGGTCGCGTCGTCGCGCGGGCGCGGCCCGATGTGGTGCACGCACACAGTGCCAAGGCCGGGCTCGCGACGCGTCTTGCCGTACGAGGGCGGGTGCCGACCGTGTTCCAGCCGCATGCCTGGTCGTTCGAGGCCGTCGGCGGGGTCGCCGCGGGGTTCGCGCTGGGGTGGGAGCGGTGGGGAGCGCGCTGGGCGTCCCTGGTGGTGTGCGTGAGTGAGGCGGAGCGCGCGACTGGCCTGCGCGCCGGAGTGCGCGCGCAGTGGCGTGTGATCCCCAATGGGGTCGATCCGGTGCGCTTCCACCCGGCGGCCGTGGACTGCGTACGGGCCGCGCTTCCGTTGCTCGGCGACGTCGGGGCCGATCCGGCGGCTCCGTTGGTGGTCTGCGTGGGGCGGTTGTGCCGGCAGAAGGGGCAGGACGTCCTGCTGGAGGCGTGGAGTTCGGTGCGGCGGCGGATGCCCGGTGCCCGGCTCGTGCTGGTGGGGGACGGTCCGGACGCCGAGCGGCTGCGCGCCGGGGCGCCCGGCGACGTGCTGTTCGCCGGGGCCGCCCTCGACGCCGTGCCCTGGTACCAGGCCGCCGATCTCGTGGTGCTGCCGTCGCGCTGGGAGGGCATGGCGTTGGCTCCGCTGGAGGCCATGGCCTGTGGGCGCCCCGTCGTCATGACGGACGTGGACGGCGCCCGGGAGAGCCTGCCGCCGGGCCTCGTCGCGCGCTGTCTGGTGCCGGCCCGGGCACCCGGCCCGCTGGCCGAGGCGATCTGCGGCCTGCTGTCCGATCCGTCGCTGCGCGAGTCGCTCGGCCACCAAGGGCGCCGTCACGTAGTGACCACGCATGACGTGCGGCGTGCGACCGACGCGGTCGCGGAGGTGTACCGCGAACTCCTGAGGGACGGACAGGCGCGGCACGCCGGGCCTGCCACGTGCGGGGACCACACCGAGTGCAGGGAGTCCAGCCACACGTGACTGCGGAAAGCACTGTTCCCTCGCCCGGCGGACAACCCCGAGAGTACGGATTCTCGTCCGTCTCGGTCATCCCTCCGCGTGGGGGCGTCGACGGTTTCAGGTTCCCGGCCGGGCGGCGGCCCGCCACGCGGCGCGCCGCGTGGCTGCCGCTGGTCGCCGTGGACGGCGTCGCGGCGCTGGCCGCGGGGCAGCCGCTCGGGGAGCCCCAACGGCATCCGCTGTTCGTCGTCGCGTTACTGCTCGGCGTGGTCGGTCTGAACGCTCGGGCGTCGCTCTACCGACCCGAGCCCGTGCCCGCCGTACTGGACGAACTGCCCGCCCTCTGCGCGCGAGTCGCGGTGACCTGGTGCGCGCTGGCGGCCCTGGTGGCCGCGCTCTCCCCGGCCGGCGCGCTGTCCGCCCGGGCCCTGGCCGTGGGCTGCGCCCTGCAGTCGGCGGTGAGCTGCGTGGGGCGCGGCACGGTCCACTGGCGGCGCCGCCGGTCCCTCGTGCTGCGTCCCAGCACCGCCCTGGTGATCGGTCCCGCCGAGACCGCCCAGCGGGTGGCCGCGGCCTTCCTGCGCCATCCGCGGTGCGGGGTACGGCCGGTGGGCATCGTCGCCGACCAGTCGGCCGGGAACGAGGGACTGCCGGTCCTCACCACGGGCGAGGAAGTGCAGCGCGCCCTGATCCAGAACAGCGTGCGGGCGGTGCTCGTCGTGGAGCCGAGCGGTGAACGCGGGCCGCTGCTGCGGGCGTTGGCCGAAGCGGGCTGCGCGCTGTGGGAGGTCGACGCGGACTCACCCTCGTACGACGGGGACGGGCATCGCACGCTCGCCGGGTTCTCCTGCCGGCGAATGTCCGTCGCAAGGCGGCACGGCAGCGCAGGCAAGCGGATCCTCGATGTCTCCGTGTCCGGGACGCTGCTGCTGCTGGTCAGCCCGCTGCTGCTGATGTGCGCGGTGGTCCTGCGGCTGAGCGACGGGCCGGGCGTGGTGTTCCGGCAGGAGCGCATCGGCAAGCACGGGCGGCCCTTCACACTGCTGAAGTTCCGCACCCACCGCCCGGTCGACGCGCACGAGGCCGCGACCCGCTGGAGCGTCGCGAACGAGCGGGAGATGAGCCGCTTCTGCCAGTTCCTCAGGCGCACCTCGCTCGACGAGCTGCTCCAGCTGTGGAACGTCTTCCGGGGCGACATGAGCCTGGTCGGGCCGCGCCCGGAACGCCCTTATTTTGTGGGCAAGTTCAGCCAAACCTACCCGGGATACGCGGCCCGGCACCGGATGCAGACCGGCATCACTGGTCTCGCCCAGATCCATGGGCTGCGCGGCGACACCTCGATCGAGGACCGCTGCCGGTTCGACAACGCGTACATCGACAACTGGTCGCTGTGGCAGGACATCTGCATCCTGCTGCGCACCGCCGCCGCGCTCGTACGCCCGACGGGGAGCTGAGCCGATGAGCCAAGCCCTGCGCCTTACGCCCCTGGACACACTGGCCTCCGCGCTCCGGCGTGCGCTGCCCGTCCTGCCCGTCGTGGCGGTGATCGCCCTGCTCGGGCTGCCGGTCACGCCCGGCGGCGAGGGGGGCGCGACCGTCGCCGACGGCGCCTCGGGTCTGGTCGTGCTGTACTGCGCGCTGCGTCTCGTACGGGGCCGTCGGCGCCCCCTGTCCGCCACCGCCGCCCTCGTCATCGGGCTCCCCGTGGTCGGTATCGCGATCGCGGCGGCCGAGGCCTTGGACCCGGCAGCCGGGATCACCGGCCTGGGCCGCTACCTGCAGATCTTCGTGCTGGTCCCGGCCGCGGTGCTGCTGCTGGTCCGGGACCGGCGCGACTTCCGGCTGCTGGCCTGGTCGTTCATCGGTCTGGCCCTGTGGCAGGGGGCGATCGGGGTGCACCAGTACGTCACCAGGACCGGCGCCCTGTACATGGGCGCGGACATCCGGGCGGTGGGCACCTTCGGGCCGTCGGACGTGATGGGGATGGCGACCGTGGTCGCGTTCGGGCTGGTGTGCGCGGTGGGGCTGGCCCTCGGACCGTGTTCGCCTCGGCAGCGCACGGCCGCCGTGCTGTGCTCGCTGATCCTGCTGCTGCCGCTCGCGGTGTCGTTCAGCCGGGGCGCGTGGATCGCCACCGCGGCCACGTGCGGGGCGCAGCTGGCGCTGGCCGGGATGCGGCGGGCGCTGAAGGTGGGCGCCGCCGTGACCGCCGCCGCGGTGATCCTGGTCGGAGGGCTCGGGGTCGGCGGAGCGATGCTCCAGGAGCGGATCACCAGCATCACGCAGGTCGCCGATGCCCCCGACCAGTCGGTCGTCGACCGGTACACGATGTGGGCGGCGGCCGTCGACATGTGGAGCGAACAGCCGCTGACCGGCGTCGGTCTGAAGGCCTTCCCCGACCACCGCGACGGACACGCCTCGCTCGCCCTCTCCTCGGGCAGCGACACCGGGGGCGCGGGCGCCGCCTACCGCAAACAGCCGCTGCTCTCCCCGCACAACATGTACCTGCTCGTGCTCAGCGAACAGGGCCTGATCGGACTGCTCGCCCTGGCGGGCAGCTGGCTGGCGCTGCTGGTCTGCGGGCTGCGCGGACTCGTCCGGGTGCGGCGGACCCCATCGGGCGTCGACTGCGCGCTCATCGCGTGCGGGCTGCTGATCTGGCAGCTGATCGACTTCGTGTACGCGGACATCGGCGGGCCCTCGACGGTGCTGACGGCGGTTCTCTTCGGGCTGGTGGCCTGGTGGGCCCTGATGGATCCGACGTCGCCGGCGTCGCTGCCACTGCTGGCGTCCGATCCGTCCGATCCGCCCGGTCCGCCGGGCCCGCCGGGGCCGTCGCGTCCAGCGGGTCCGCCCGGTCCGTCCGGTCCGTCCGGTCCGTCCGGTCCGTCCGGGGAGGCTGCGGCGCGATGACGGTGACGCCACAGGGGGCCAAGAGCGGGAACGGCGCCAGAGCCAGGGCGAAGACCGGCTCCAGAGCCGGAACAGAGACCGGTACAGCAGTCGGGACCGGGACCGGGACCAACACCAGAGCCAGAGCCGATACCAGAGCCGAGGCCGCGCCCCGGCCCCGGAGCGAGCCCGGCATCAAGGCTGACGTCGGTGGCTCGGTCGCGCTGCCCGCCGCCCGCACCGTTCCCCGCTCCCCCGCCAAGCCCCCGGAACCCTCCTCCCACCGCTTCCTCGCCAGGGCCGCCTTCGTCACGATCGCCCTGTCGATCGTCGGAGCCCTGCTGGGCCTCGGCCGCGACCAGGCGCTGGCGCACTTCTTCGGGGCCGGGTCCGAGACGGACGCCTTCCTGGTCGCCTGGACGGTGCCGGAGTGCGCGGCGACGCTGCTGATCGAGGACGGTCTGGCCTTCGTGCTGATCCCCGCGTTCAGCGTGGCCGTCGCCCGCCGCGCCCGGGGCGGCGTCGGCGACCCGGTCCGCGCCCTGGTCGCCGCTACCCTGCCCAAGCTGTCGCTGGCCTGCCTGACCGCTTCCGGGATGCTGATCGTGGGGGCGCCGTACCTGGTCGCGGCCCTCGCGCCCGGCCTGCCTCATCCCGGACTCGCCGTGGACTGCATGCGGTTGACCGCGACCTGCGTCCTGACCTTCGGGCTTGCCGGATACTGCAGCGCGGCGCTGCGCGCGCACGGTCGGTTCATCGCGCCCGCCGTCATCTACGTGGCGTACAACACCGCCATCATCACGGCGATGTTCGTCCTCGGTGGCCACTGGGGCGTGCGCTCGGCGGCCCTGGGTGTGGCGATGGGCGGCGCACTGATGGTGATGGTGCAGCTGCCCTCGCTGTTGCGGCAGCTCAGGCGCCGGGAGGCGACCGGAGCCGAGCCGGGCGGCGAGGAAGCCCGCCCGGTGGATCTGACCCTCATCGGCACGGTTCTGCTCTTCGCCCTGTGCCGTCAGTCCCAGGTCCTCATCGAGCGGTTCCTGGCCTCCTCGCTGCCCGCCGGCGCCATCTCGCATCTGAACTACGCCCAGAAAGTGGCCCAGATGCCGATGGTGCTCTCGCTGATGCTGTGCACGGTCACCTTCCCGGTGGTCGCGCGGGCGGTCGCCGAGGGCGACACCGAGCGGGCGCGCCGCCGTGTGGAACGCGATCTGGCGCTCGTCTCCTGCACGGTGCTCCTGGGCGCGGCCGCGATCGCCGCGTGCGCCCCGCAGATCATCCAACTCCTCTTCCAACGCGGTGCGTTCACGGCCCAGGACACCGCGGCCACCGCGGCTGTCATGCGCGTGTACGCCCTCGGACTCCTCGGCCACGCCCTCGTGGGCGCCCTCGTCCGCTCGTACTTCTCGACGGGACGGCCCACCTGGTACCCGCTGGTCGCGATGACCGCCGGGATCATCACGACCTCCTGGATCGGCGCGCTGACCGTCGGCTCCTGGGGGGTCTGCGGGATCGCCGCCGCCAACGCCGTCGGCGTCACCGTCAGCGCCGGGCTCCTGCTGTACGGCATGGGCTCGCGCAGTGTGCCGATCCGCACCCGCCGGGTGGTGGCCGAGCTGAGCAAACCGGTGCGGGCGGCGGTGGTCGCCTCCTTGGCCGGGGGGTTGTGCGCGAGCCGCGCGGACTCACCCGTGCTCGGCCTGCTCGCCGGCGGCACGGCCGTGACCGTCGTCTTCGCCCTGCTGGCCTGGGCTCTTCGGGTCCAGGGCTTCGCACCCGCACTCCGATCCGTCACACGAAGGCGCCCGCATGTCCGTTTCCGCTGACAGCACCAGAGGCAGTACGAGGCACAGCTCCCGGCACAGTCCGAGACACCTCGCGGGACGCACCGCCAGGCTCATGACCGCCGCTCCCCCCTGGGTGGCGATGTACCACTCCGTGGGCGACTGTTTCGAGGACCCATACCGCATCACGGTCTCGCCCGACCGCCTCGACCGGCAGCTGAGCTGGCTGCGCCGCCGGGGCCTGCGCGGCGTGAGCGTGGGCGAACTGCTCGCGGCCCGCGCCCGCGGTGAGGGCCGCGACCTGGTGGGCCTCACCTTCGACGACGGTTACGCCGACTTCGTCGAGACTGCCCTGCCCCTGCTGCACCGCCACGACTGCGGCGCCACCCTCTTCGTCCTGCCCGGACGGCTGAGCGGCGACAACGCCTGGGATCCGCTCGGCCCCCGCAAACCCCTGCTCGGCAAGCAGGGCATCCGGCTCGCCGCCGCCTCCGAGGGCATCGAGGTCGGCTCACACGGACTCACCCACATCGATCTGACGCGGGCGGACGACGCCGTCCTGCGCGCCGAGGTCGCCGAAAGCAGAGCGGTGCTCTCGGAGTTGATCGGTGCTCGCGTCGACGGCTTCTGCTATCCGTACGGGACCCTCGACCGACGGGTCGTCGACGCCGTGCGCGACGCGGGATACGCGTACGGCTGCGCGATCGACCCCGGCCCGCTGACCGGCCCGCTCGCCCTCCCCCGTGTCCACATCGGCGAGCACGACAACGCCGTACGCCTGCTGCTGAAGCACAAGCTGCACCGCCTGCGCCGGCGCCCGGTCGTGGGGATCCGATGAAGGCCCTGCACATCATCACCGGCCTCGGCATCGGCGGCGCGGAGCAGCAACTGCGGTTGCTGCTGAGGCACTTGCCCGTCGAGTGCGACGTGGTCACGCTCACCAACCCCGGCGCCGTCGCCGACGAGCTCGCCGCCGACGGCGTACGCGTCATCCACCTCGGCATGACCGGCAACCGCGACCTCGCCGCGCTCCCCCGCCTGGTCGAGGTGATCCGCGCGGGCCGGTACGACCTCGTGCACACCCACCTCTACCGGGCCTGCGTGTACGGACGGATCGGCGCGCGCCTGGCCGGAGTGAAGGCCGTCGTGGCCACCGAACACTCGCTCGGCGAGGCGCAGATGGAAGGCCGCAGGCTGACCGCCGGCGTCCGCGCGCTGTATCTGGCCAGCGAGCGGCTGGGCCGTTCCACCGTCGCCGTGTCGCCGACCGTCGCCGAGCGGCTGCGGCGCTGGGGCGTGCCCGCACCCCGTATCGAGATCGTGCCGAACGGCGTCGACGTCGCCCGCTTCCGCTTCGACCCGGTGTTGCGTGCACACACCCGTCGCCGCCTCGGACTGCCGGAGGGCGCGTACCTCGTCGGAGGTATCGGCAGGCTCGCGGCGGGCAAACGGTTCGACGTCCTGATCCGGGCCGTCGCCCAACTGCCGGATGACTACTGGCTGTTGCTGGTCGGCGGCGGTATCGAGGAGAGCGTGCTGCGGCGCGCGGCGCGGCACGCGGGAGTCGCGGACCGGGTGCTGTTCACCGGCGAGCGCCCCGCCGGAGGCTTCCCCGGGGCCGATCTGCCGTCGCTGATAGCAGCCATGGACGTGCTCGCCTCGCCCAGCGCCGAGGAGGCGTTCGGGCTGGCCGTCGTGGAGGCGATGGCCGCCGGGCTGCCGGTGCTGTACGTCTCCTGCCCGGCCGTCGAGGACCTGCCGGCCGGCGCCGCCCGCGGTGCCCGCCGGGTTCGGGGCGGCGCGGCCTCGTTCGCCCGTGCCCTGACGGAGGTCCGGGAGGAGGGTCCCGCGCCCCGCTCCGTACCGCATGCCGCCCACCACTACTGCATCACCCGCAGCGCCGCACAGCTCATGAACGTGTACGCGGCCGCTGTCTCCTGCACCTGACTGGGAGTGAGTTCCTCATGACCGAAAACCCGACCAGCGGCCACCGCCCCACGGGAACGACACGCGCCCGCACGAAGACCCTGGCATCGTTGACCCTGCTCGCCACCACCGTGCTCGGCGGAATGCTCGGCGGCGCGTACGGCGTGGTGAAGCCCCCGACGTACACCGCCACGAGTTACGTCATCGCCGTACCGACCGAGAAGGGGGACCCGGCGGCCGCGCTCGGCTTCGCCCAGGCCTACGGCCGGGTGGCCACCCAGCTCGCCGTACTCGGGGAAGCGCAGGCGTGGGCCGGAGTACCGCTGAAGACGCTCCAGTCGAGCGTGCGGACCGCGACCTCCCCCGACGCCCCGATGGTCGCCGTGTCGGCCACCTCCGTCCGCCCGGCCGTCGCCGCCGACATGGCCAACGCCGTCTCCCGCTCGCTGACCCTGCACGCGAACGACAACCGGGACAGCACCCGCATCGAGCTCCTCTCCTTCTCCCGAGCTGTGAAGCCGACCCAGGCGTCCTCGGCGTCACCGACCGTGACGGGCCTGGTGGGCGCCAGCGCGGGCGGACTGCTCGGCGGTCTGGTGCTGCTTGTCCGTCCCCGGCGGACCACGGACGCCGGGCGCCAGGCCGCGGTGCCGAGCCCGGCCACCGCCGCCGATGTGCACGGACAGCTGTGAGCGGGACCCTTCAGGCCGAGGTGACGAACCTCGTGCGGGCCGAACTCGTCACCGAGGAGCGCGAGTTCGCTGCGCTGGGCCCTGCCTGGGGGCGCCTGTACCGCCGGTGCGGGGCGGCCACCCCGTTCCAGAGCCACGCCTGGCTGCACTCCTGGTGGCTCTCGTACGGTATGCCCGGCCGACTGCGCCTGGTGGTGGTGCGCGACGGCGGCGAACTCCGCGCGGTCGCGCCGCTGATGCGGGTACACCGGCCGCTGCCCGCGCTGGTACCGCTCGGCGGGGCGATCTCCGACTACGGGGACGTACTCATCGACGACGAGCACGCCGAGGGGGCGGCCGCCGCGCTCACCGCGGGACTGTCCGCGGCCGCCCGCACCGCACTGATCGACTTCCGCGAGGTGCGTCCCGGCGGTGCGGTGGAGCAGATCTACGCGCGCTGGCGCGGACCGCGCCGCCGGGTGCGGGACTCGCTCTGCCTGGAGCTGCCCGCCACCTCGATGGACGAGCTGATGGGCCGGCTTCCGTCCGCCAAGGCCCAGCGCGTACGGGCCAAGCTCCGCAAGCTCACCGCGCTCGGGGTCGAGCAGCGCGTCGTAGGCCATGACGAGGTGGACGCGGCGCTTCGGCGGCTGCTGGAGTTGCACCGACTGCAGTGGCAGGGCCGCAAGGTGACGTCCGAACATCTTCAGCAGCGGTTCTCCGAGCATCTGGTCCGCTCCGTGGGCCCGATGGTGCGCTCCGGGGACGCGGTGGTCACCGAGTTCCGGCTCGACGACACCGTGATGGCCGTGGACCTCACCCTGCTGTCCCGGCGTCTGGCGGGCGGGTATCTGTACGGCGCCCATCCCCAACTGCGCGAACGCAAGGCGGACGTGGCGGTGATGCTCCTCAACGCCTGTACCCGGCACACCGAGATGGGAGGACGCGGGGCACTGAGCCTGCTGCGCGGCGACGAGCCCTACAAGCACCACTGGCGCCCGGACGCCGTCGTCAACCAGCGGCTGCTGCTCGCCCGGCGTCGCACCGCCCCGCTGATGTCGGCGGCCGTGTGCGACGTCGCCGCGCGCGACCGGGGCAAGGAGCTGATGCACCGATGGAGGGAGCACGGTGGCGGCAGGCCGTGAGCGACCCGCCGCCACCCGGTGTCAACGCGTGCGCGACCACCAGTCGAAGCGGATACAGAGCTTCCCGCCGAGCCAGTACTCGACCCAGGCGCCCAGGTCCAGCGGCGAGCAGTTGGGCGGGGGCACCAGCGTGGGCGGCTTCGTCGGGTCGGGTGTGGGAACGGGGGTAGCTGCCGCCGGATCAAGTACCGGCGTCAACGCCGCGACCGGCGTGGGAACAGGGGTAGCTGCCGCCGGATCAAGCACCGGCGTCAACGCCGGCACCGGCGTAGAAACAGGGGTAGCTGCCGCCGGATCAAGCACCGGCGTCAACGCCGGCACCGGCGTAGAAACAGGGGTAGCTGCCGCCGGATCAAGCACCGGCGTCAACGCCGCGACCGGCGTAGAAACAGGAGCAGACACCGCCGGATCAAGCACCGGCGTCGACGCCGCGACCGGCGTAGAAACAGGGGTAGCTGCCGCCGGATCAAGCACCGGCGTCAACGCCGCGACCGGCGTAGAAACAGGAGCAGACACCGCCGGATCAAGCACCGGCGTCAACGCCGGCACCGGCGTAGAAACAGGGGTAGCTGCCGCCGGATCAAGCACCGGCGTCGACGTCGGGACCGGCGTAGAAACAGGAGCAGACACCGCCGGATCAAGCACCGGCGTCGACGTCGCGACCGGCGTAGGAACAGGAGTGGGGTCGGGTGTCGGGGCCGTGTGGCCGAAGAGCGCCTCGCGGTAGGCCTGGGACGCCTTCGGGTTGTCCCCGCACTGCCACACACCGTGCGGGCAGTAGTCGGTGAGCGTGTTGTACAGCGGCTTGTGCTCGTCCATCCACGCGAGCATGCGCTTCATATAGGTCGCGTTGTCGCCGTTGCGGAAGAGTCCCCATTCGGGATAGGAAATGGGCTTTCCGTGGACATTCGCGAAGTCCACCTGCGCCTGAAGGTCGTACGGCTCCGTCACTTGCTCGTCGAATGACAGACCCGACGGCTGGTCGTACGCATCCATGCCGACGATGTCGACCGTGTCGTCGCCCGGATAACACTCCGTCCAGGGAATGGCGTCCCGGCCGCGGCTCGGGGTGAAATCGAACCGGAACTTCTGTCCCGGCACCTCCCTCATGACGGTGACGATTCTGTTCCAGTACTCCTTCCAGGCCTCCGGGTCGGGACCGCAGCGATGGGTGTACGTAATGCCGTTCATTTCCCAGCCGAGCACGATGACGGTATCCGGCACCTTCAGCTCGACCAGCCGCTCGGCGAGCGCGCGGAAGTGCCGGTCGAACAGTCCGGCCGCGCCCTGCCGCAGCATGACGCGGACCCTGGCGTCGGAGAGGTGGTCCTCGTTGCGCTCCAGCATCGGCACGTTGAGGACGAGCATCCGGTCGTCCTTCGCCCGCCGCCAGTCCGCCCAGGCGTCGAGGAATCCGGGCGCGCCCTCGATGTTGCTCCAGCGATCACCCGGCAGATATGTGTGCCCAACTCGCAGCTCGGTGCCGCCCAGCCACTCGCTGAGCTGCTCGATCCGGGCGATACCCCTGGGGCCGTAATCGAGGTAGGCGCCGATGGCGGGTGGTTCCGCGACGGGCTTCGACGCGGCCGAGGGCGCGGTTGATTCCGTGGAGGTGGGCGACTCCGTGGAGGTCGGGGTCTCCGTGGAGGTCGGGGTCTCCGTGGAGGTGCTCGTCCCGGTAGGGCTGGTTGTCTCCTTCGGGACGACGGGTGGCGTCGGGGCGGGCGTCTCCGGTGCCGTCGGCGTGGCGGTCGGCGTGGGCGGCGTCACCACGCCGGTGGTCGAGGAGGCGGCCGACGGCGTCACCGGTGTCGGGGTCGGCGCCGGAGGATCCACGACGCGCACCATGCCGACACCCACGGCGTATCCGGGACCCGACGAAAGGGCGACCGACGCGACGATGCCGGCCGCGATGCACGCCAGCCGCCTGCTTCGGGGCCGTTGCTGCTGTGGAGCCATGCCTGCTCCTCTCTCCACTTCGATGCCCCGTCTTGGCACCGTCTTTCTCGACGCTCCGACGCGCATTCCGATAAATGACACCCAGTCATATGAAATACCGCTCCGCCGACCAAGGCTTCACCCTCGACCTCGGCGATCACTCGCACGGGTGACCGATCCGAAGGAAATGCCCGTTCCGGTTCTCGACACCCGCGTCCCCGCCGTTCTCCTGCGGATCGACCGGATTCCCTTTCAGCAAGGAACGCCGGGAGTCGTACGCTCACTCGGCAGAGCGGGAGTGGATGTGCATGGCTTCGCGGAATCCACAGGAAGTCCCGTACGCAGATGGCGTTTTGTCCGTGCGATGCGTTCCCCGCCACCACCCGGTTACCCCGCCGCGGAAAGCGTGGCCGTATTGCGCCGAGTGGCCGCCCGTGTATCCCGTCCGCGCTGGTCCCGATGGATGACTCGAGCGCCGTCGCGGTCGGCCGAATACAGGAGGAACTCACCCCTGATATCTGCTGCGCGGCGACCTCGTGGCGATGGCCGACGGCTCATCCGTGGCCGGGCCGGGACTTCGAGTCCTCGGTGCCGGGCCACTTCATGGCAGGCCTGGTGACGGCCTCCGGCTTCGGCCCGGCCATGCACTTCGTGCACAGCGCCTTCGTCACGGCGGAAACGCTCGTACGAGATGTACGGCGACGGCTGCGATCGGGGCCGGGGCGGGCGGATCCCGGCGCCCTCGGCTCGGCAGCGGCGCGGGGGACGACCTGGGGCTCGGCAGCGGCGCGGACGCCGGCCTGCGGCCCCGGACATGGCTTGGGTGCCGGGCGCGGCGAGGCGTCCGGCACCCAGAGCGGAGTACTACCGGCGGGAGGCGGCTCGGCTCCGTCGGTACAGGATGGCTCCGCCCGCCAACAGGGCGGCGCTGGCGGCCGATGCCGCGAGCAGGCCCTCACTGCCGGTGTCGGCCAGCGTGGGCGGAGTCCCATAAGGAGAGGACGGCGGGGTCGTCGGCGGAGTGGTGGATGGGGTGGTGGGAGGCGTAGTGGGCGGGGTGTCCCCGTAGCCAGGCGTCGTCGGCGGCGTCGTCTTGGGAGGCGTCGTCGGCGGCGTAGTGGGCGGGGTGTCCCCGTAGCCAGGCGTCGTCGGCGGCGTCGTCTTGGGAGGCGTCGTCGGCGTCGTCGTGGGCGGGGTGTCCCCGTAGCCAGGCGTCGTCGGCGGCGTCGTCTTGGGAGGCGTCGTCGGCGGCGTAGTGGGAGGCGTAGTCGGCGTCGTCTTGGGAGGCGTCGTCTTAGGAGGCGTCGTCGGCGTCGTCTTGGGCGGCGTCGTCGGCGGCGTCGTGGGAGGCGTAGTGAGCGGGTCCCCGTAGCCTCCGTAGCCGTTCTCGCACTTGTTGCCGAAGACGGGGTTGAGCCCGGCGATCACGTCCACGGTGTTGCCGCAGGCATTGATCGGAACGTCCACCGGCACCTGGGCATCGTTGCCCGACAGGAATCCGGGCGAATCGTGTGCCTCGCCGTACGCCGAGGCACCGGAGGAACCGTCGTCGGAGGAGGGGTTCGACGCACCGGACGATCCTTGCGAACCCGAGCCGTTGGCGCAGGAGCTGCCGAACGCCGGGTTGAGCACGGCGATGACGTCCACGGTGTTGCCACAGGCGTTCACCGGGACGTGCACCGGTACCTGGAGGTTGTTGCCCGACGCGAGGCCGGGCGAGTCCGCTGCGCCTCCGTTCGCGTTCGCGTCCGCGAGGGCGGGGGTGCCGTACAGGGACATGATGCTCGTCGCGGCCGCGGCCACGACCATTCCCCTACTCAGGGTCTGTCGCAATCTCGTTGTCTTCCTACGTGAAGAAGTGAGGAGAGCCGGCCCTGGAACCGAAGTTAAGGTCCAAGGTCGGCCGTGACACAGTCGGAGCGGCCGATGTGCCGTCGCGTCAGTCGTTGCTGCAGCCGCTGGCGAGCGACGGGTTCAGCAGTCCGATGACGTCGACCGTGTCGCCGCACACGTTGATGGGAACGTGCACGGGAACCTGGATCACATTGCCCGAGAGGACACCCGGGGATTCGGCGGCGCCGCCCACGGCGCCGGTGTCGGCGAAAGCCGGGGCGGCCATCCCCAGGGCAGTGATCATGCCGGCGACGACGGCAAAGCTCTTCTTGTGCTTCACATACTTTCCCTTCTCGCGGTCATGCCCCATTGACGGCCGAAACCGAGCGAGCACAGCATGGACGGCTCGCACCATGACCTGCAGGCTGTAACGAGGGACAGACGCCCGGAGAAACTCGGGAAAGTATCGCGCCGGGTAATTCACTCGAACGCACCGCGCCGAATTGACACGATGGCCCCAGAGAAGCAGAAACGCTTCTTGCGGAAGTGGCTTCCCGCACGACAACTCGGCGGTTCGCCAGGCCACTTCGGGGCCTTGGATCAGCTCCCGCTGGAGCTGTTGCCCGACATGACCGGGATGTTGTCCACGACGTGCGAGAGCGCGTCGTCGCCCTTGGCCTGGGTGGAGTTCTCGGTGCACTGCTGGTTCTGCGGGGACGACAGGACCGGGACGTCCTGGACGGCGGTGATCGGCACGAGGCCGACGACCGAACCCACGTTCGCCTTGGCCGGCAGGCCGACACACGGCTTGTTCAGCGAGCCCTGCACGAGCCCGAGCTGGGGGCTCTGGTCACCGGCCGTCGCCTGGTTGCCGTACGACTGCACGGCACCGGTCCCGTTGTTGGTGGTGACGCCGTCGTCATTGCCGATGGCAAGCGCCTGCGGGGCAGCCGCCGCTGAGACTCCAACGACGGAAGCCGCGACCGCCGCCGCGGCCATTGCCTTCTTGAACATTTCTCCGGGTCCTTTCATGGCAGAGACGCATATTTCTGCTCCCCCATCAACCGGCGACGGCGTGAATGGTTTCGCGGCTTCACCCGGATGGACCGTTCGTGGCCCCGGAATTCGTGGAAGTCCTGGCACGCGGAGTTGGTGAACATGCCGTTCAAGTGGGCCAATGGAGTGAATCGGAGCAACCATGCGGGCCGGGGTCAGTTGTCCAGGGCGCTCCGGTGGACGGGGTTACTCCAGAAGGGACCAGCAAGTGATCAAGAAGGTTATGGCTGCTGCGGCGATCGCCGCTTCCGTCGTCGGAGCTTCGGCCGCCGCCGCGCCCCAGGCGCTGGCGATCGACAATGACGGGGGCGTCACCACCACTCAGGGCACAGACGCCCAGCAGATCTACGGCAACCAGGAAACGCACGGCAACATGAGCCCCCAGATGGCGCTCATCCAGGGCTCGCTGAACAAGCCGTGTGTCGGTCTGCCGGTCAAGGGCAACGTGGGTTCGGTCGTCGGCCTCGTGCCGGTCACCGCCGTCCAGGACGTCCCGGTCCTGTCGTCCCCGCAGAACCAGCAGTGCACCGAGAACTCCACCCAGGCCAAGGGCGACGACTCGCTCTCGCACATCCTGGACAACATCCCGCTGTTCTCCGGCAACAACTCCAACGGCAGCTGATCCGTCGCCGCGCCCAGCGGGCCGCCGGTCTCCCGGCGGCCCGCTGTCGCTCTCACGTCCCCGGTGGCAGTCGCGGCGACTCGTCAACTCCGGGCCCGAGGAACCCTCTGGGCCATTCGGGGCACACCCCGCAACTGCACCGTTCACCGCACTGTTGATCATCATGCGGCTCCGCAACGGAGTCCGCTCTCCGAAAGGGAACGAACATGAAGAAGCTGTGGGCGACCGCGGTTATCGCCGCCTCCCTCGCCGGCGTCTCGGCTGCCGCCGCGCCCCAGGCGCTTGCCATCGGCAATGACGACGGCGTCACCACCGAGAACGGGACCGGTGCCGTGCAGTCGTACGGCAACCAGGCGACGGCCGGTGACCAGAGCCCCCAGCTCGGGCTCGTGCAGGGCTCGCTGAACAAGCCGTGTGTCGGTCTGCCGGCCAAGGCGAACGTGGGTTCGGTCGTCGGCCTCGTGCCGGTCACCGCCGTCCAGGACGTCCCGGTCCTGTCGTCCCCGCAGAACCAGCAGTGCACCGAGAACTCCACCCAGGCCAAGGGCGACGACGCGCTCTCGCACATCCTGGACAACATCCCGGTCATGTCGGGCAACGGCGCCACCAGCAGCTGATCGCCGCACCAGGAGAGCGGGTCGCCGAGCAGATCGGCGGCCCGCTTCGGCGTGTCAGTCGCGGTACAGCGCCTCGATCTCGGCCGCGTACGCCGCCGTCACCGCATGCCGCTTCACCTTCAGGGAGGGTGTGAGCAGGCCGTTGTCCTCGGTGAACTCGCCTGCCACCAGGGCGAACGCGCGGATCGACTCGGCCCGGGAGACCGCTTCGTTGGCGTAGTCCACGGCCTTCTGGACATCGGCGCGCATCCGGGGATCGCGGACGACGTCGGACAGCGGGGTGTCCGCGGGCAGTTTGCGGACGGCGATCCAGTGGGCGACGGAATCGGGGTCGAGCGTGATCAGGGCCGCGACGAACCGGCGGTTGTCGCCGACGACGAGGCACTGGCCGACCGGCGGGCGGCTGCGTAGCCGGTCCTCCAGGACGGCCGGGGAGACGTTCTTGCCGCCGGAGGTGACGAGGATGTCCTTCTTGCGCCCGGTGATGGTGAGGTAGCCGTCCTCGTCCAGCGCGCCGAGGTCGCCTGTGGCGAACCAGTCGTCCCGCAGTACCGCGTCCGTCGCCTCCGGGTTGTTCCAGTAGGCGCCGAAGACGACGCCGCCCTTGATGAGGACCTCGCCGTCGTCGGCGATCCGGACGGCCGTGCCCGGGACCGGGAGGCCGACCGTGCCGGGGCGGGGCTTCAAGGGCGGGACGATGGTGGCGGCGGCGGTGGTCTCGGTGAGTCCGTAGCCCTCGTAGACGATGATTCCGGCGGCGTAGAAGAAGAGGTTGAGGTTGCGGTCGAGCGGGGAGCCACCGCTGATGGCGTAACGGGCGCGGCCGCCGAGTTCCTTGCGGATACGGCGGTAGACCAGCAGGTCGTACAGCGCCCAGGCGGCGTACAGGCCGGGCCCGGGCCCCTTTCCCACGCCGAGGAACTTGTTCAGGTACGCCTCTCCGAAACGGACGCCGATGCGATCGGCGCGGTCGAAGGAGGCACCGCGGCCGATCTTCTCGGCGGTGGCGCGGCCCGTGTCGTGGATCTTCTCGAAGAGGTACGGGACGCCCACCAGGAAGGTGGGGCGGAACTCCTTGAGCGCCGGACGGAGTTCGTCGGGCTTGATGCTCGGGCAGTGGCCGATCTCGATGCGGGCCATCAGGCAGGCGATCTGGAGGCAGCGGCCCAGGATGTGAGCGAGCGGGAGGAAGAGGAGGGTCGAGGCGATCTGGCCGGTGACCTCCTTGAAGAGGGGGTGGAGCAGTTCGACCGTGTTGGCGGCCTCGGCGTACAGATTGCCGTGGGTGAGGACGCAGCCCTTGGGTTTGCCCGTGGTTCCGGAGGTGTAGCAGACCGTCGCCACCGTGTCGGGGGTGAGGGCGGCCCGGCGTTTGGTGACCTCCTCGTCCGGGATGTCCCGGCCCAGGGAGGCGAGTTCACCGATCACGGCCCGCGCCGCGGCAGCGGCTGATGTCGGCGTCAGCTGCCAGACGCGCGGGGGTTCGGGGTGCCGGGCCGTGCCGGTGGCCACGGTGTCCGCGTTCTCGGCGGTCTCGACGATCACGAAGCGCGTACCCGAGTCCCTTACGATCCACTCCACTTGCTCGGCGGACGAGGTCGCGTAGATGGGAACGGTCTGGCCGCCGGCCGCCCAGATCGCAAAGTCGAGGACCGTCCATTCGTAGCGCGTACGGGACATCACCGCGACCCGGCCGCCCGGTTCGAGTCCCGCCGCGATCAACCCCTTGGCGGTGGCGGTGACTTCGCGGGCGAAGGCGGCCGCGGTCACCGGGTGCCAGACGCCGTGTTCCCTGCGGCGCAGGACGACCGTGTCGGGTGCCTCGGCCGCATTGGTGAAGGGCAGGTCGGCGGTGCTGCCGGTGGTGGGGCACGGTGCCAGCCGGGCGGTGCGGGCCTCACGCACCACTCCGGCCGCATCCCTGACCAGCTCCACCTTGCTGCGACCGGCCAGGTCGGTGCGCCGCTTGGCCCGTTTCAGATCCTTGCGTACGCCCATGGCGGCTCCCGGTCGCAGGGTTCTTACTCGGGGGTCAACTTACTCGGACGTAAGGGAAATTCAATGGGTCGCACGGAGCGGATACGACCGCACGGCATCCCCCCGTTCGGCCCACCCCCTGCGTCAAGCCGGGGTCGCGGTGAGCCGATGAGCCGATCATGACGTCCACGTACTCTCCCTCCCGACGGCGCCGCGAGGTCCCGCCGCCTTCCTCATCCCCTGAGCCGCTGCCGGGCAGGAACACCTCCCCGCGGGCATGGCCGCGCACCGCGGTGTGGGTGGTGCCTGCGCTGCTGGTGGCGTTCGCCGGGTTCCAGCGACGCTGGATGGCCGACGACGCCTATATCTACGTACGGACCGTGCGGCAGATCCTGGCGGGGAACGGGCCCGTGTTCAATGCGGGCGAGCGGGTCGAGTCGTCCACCGGGACGCTCTGGCAGTGGCTGCTCGTGGCCGCGGGGCTGCCGGGGGCGGACCTCGCGACGGCCGCGGTGTACGGGGGGCTGCTGCTGACGGCGGTCGGATTCGCGCTCGCCGGGATCGGGGCGCTGCGTCTGTACGGCGATCGGGCGGGCCTTCCGCTCGGCTCCCTCGTCCTGCTCGCACTGCCGCCCGTGTGGGACTTCGCCACCTCGGGGCTCGAGACGGGGCTCGCCACTTGCTGGATCGCGGGGGCATGGCTCGCTCTCAGCACACGCTCCGCGTCACTCATGACCTCGCTGCTGCTCGGCCTCGGCCCCCTCGTACGGCCCGACCTGGGGCTGGTGTCCGCCGTCTTCCTGGCCGCGCAGTGGCTCCTGGTACGGCCCACCCGGAGGGGCACGCTCGCGGGTGTCGCGAGTGCGGCGGCGTTCCCGGGCGCGTACGAGATCTTCCGTGCGGGCTACTACGGGCATCTCGTGCCGCTGCCCGCCGTCACCAAGGAGGCGGGGCAGAGTCTGTGGGGACGCGGCTTCGGATATCTCGGGGACTTCTCGGGGCCCTATCTGCTGTGGGTGCCCGCGCTGTTCGTGGCCGCCGCGCTGCTGTTCTCGCGCAGGCGCTGGGCCTGGCGGGTCACGGCACCCCACGGCGGGGTCCCGCTCGTCCCCGCGCTCGCGCCCGTCGTCGCCGGGTTGTTGTGCTGGTTGTACGTCATCAGGGTCGGGGGCGACTTCATGCACGGCCGGATGCTGCTGCCGGGCCTGCTGCTGATGCTGCTGCCCGTCTTCGTCGTGCCCGTGACGCGGGCGGGAGCACTCGCGGCAGTCGGGGTCGGCGTGTGGGCCGTGGTGTGCGCCGGGTGGCTGCGGATTCCGTACGGCGGACAGGTGGGCCCGGCGGGGATCTCGGACGAACGGGGCGTGTACGCCCTTCGTAACGCCGACGCCCACCCCATCCACCACACCTTCGCCGGCGCGCCCTGGCATGTCGCCCACGCGCGTGAGGTGCGGGAGGCCGAGCGCTCCGGCGCGCCCACGCTGCTGTGGGGCGACCATCTCCGGATGGCTGCCGACTCGCCGTCGGTGACCGCCAGTTATGCGGTCCTCGGCTGGAACGGGGCCGTCGTGCCGCTGAACGGTGCCGCGCTCGATTCGATCGGGCTCGCCGATCCACTCGCCGCCCACTCCGAGCGGGTCGGCGGCGGCCGAGCGGGCCACGACAAGCATCTGCCCGCCACCTGGCTCGCCGCCGACCGAGGTGATCCGGCCGTTCTGCCCCCGGGGCTCGACCCGGCGCGCGTCACCGCGGCCCGCCGCGCCCTGCGCTGCGGCGCCCTCGCCGAACTCCGGTCCGCGACGCGGGACCCGCTCACGCCGGGTCGCTTTCTGCGCAATGTCGCCGGGTCCTGGGAGCGCACCTCGTTCCGCTTCCCGGACGATCCGGTGGAGGCGGAACGGGAGTTGTGCGGCGAGAGGTGACGCGCGGCGCCCTGATGTGATGCGCCCCTGACGAGTGCGGGGCGCCCAGGGCCTGTCTTTCGGATCAGGCCGCCTTCGAGATGCGGCCTCCCGTAAACACCGGTGAGCGCGCCCCTAGGGGGTTTCTGATGGGTCTCCGTGGAAGAAGGAGCGGCGTTCGGTGCGTGCTCTCGGCGTGCCGGGCGGAAGTCCTCGATGGGGGTCCCCCCGCGCGAGCGAAGCCGAGCGTGGGGGAGGAGCTACTAGGGCTTTTGTCCGGTGCGGCGAGAGTGCGTGCCGGGCGTCGCGACGCCGCGGAGATCCATCAGAAGCCCCCTAGTCCCTGAGCCGGTTCGCCTGTCGGATCGCGTCGGCGAGTCGGCGGAGCTCCTTGTCCTCCGTGGCGGTCGCCAACTTGTCCGCGTGGTCGGCGAGTTCGGACAGGGACGGACGGGCCGGGAGGTCGGTCCAGCGGTCGTCGCCCTGGCGGAGGGCGTCGGCGAAGTACGCGGCGGTCGCCGCGACTTGGAGACCGTGGGACGAGGTCCACAGGTCGTCGTCGAGTGAGCCGGTCTCCAGCTGGCCGGACTCCTCGTGCGGGGCGCGGGTGTCGGGGTCGAGCCAGCGGACGCTCGCGGTGGCGAGGTGGCCGGAGGCTCCGGGCCTCGTGCGAACCACGTACAGGGCGGTCACCGTGTGGCCGGGGCCCACCTCGCCGCCGTCCACCCGGTCGTTGCGGAAGTCCTCGTCGGCGACCTTGCGGTTGTCGTAGCCGATCAGCCGGAACCTCTCGACCGTCTGCGGGTCGAAGGCGACCTGCGCCTTGGCGTCGCGGGCCGTGAGATCGATGTTCTGCGGGAGCTGGTCGCAGAAGACCGTGCGGGCCTCGTCCTTGTTCGAGACGTAGGTGGTGTGGCCGTCGCCCTTGTCGGCGAGGCGCTCCATCAGAGCGTCGCCGTAGTCGCTGCCCACGCCGACGCCGAAGAGGGTGATGCCGTGCTCGCGGCGGGCGCCGGAGATCCGCTCCAGGATGCTGTCCGCGTCCGTGTCGCCGGTGTTGGCCAGCGCGTCGGAGATCAGCACGACCCGGTTGGTGGCGCCCTCGCGCAGACCCTCGACCGCCGTGTCGTACCCGATGTCCACACCCGCGCCGAGGTTGGTCGACTCCTGCGGCTCCAGGCCATCGATCGCGTCGTGCACGCGGCCGCGGTGGTCGCCGAGGCGGGTCATCGGCAGGACGGTCTCGGCGTCGTCGCTGAAGGTGACCAGGGCGACCGAGTCGTCGTCGCGCAGCCGGTCGGTCATCACGTCGAGGGAGTCCTTGGCCAGGTCGAGACGGCCCGGTTCCTCCATCGAGCCGGAGACGTCGATGACGAACGTGAGGGCGGCGGGCGGGCGTTCGTGGTCGTCCTCGGCCGCACGGGTGGCGAGGCCCACCCGGACCAGCGACCAGCGGTCGTCGTCCGTGCGGGCGCCGTCGACGGTGACCGAGAAGCCGTTGCCGTCGGGGCGCTCGTAGTCCTGGCGGAAGCTGTTGACGAACTCCTCGGGGCGGATGGTGGAGGGGTCGGGAATCCGGCCGTTCGCGAGGGTGCGGCGGGCGTAGCCGTACGAGGCGGTGTCGACGTCGAGGGCGAAGGTGG
Source organism: Streptomyces albiflavescens (assembly GCF_014645835.1). GTDB lineage: Bacteria > Actinomycetota > Actinomycetes > Streptomycetales > Streptomycetaceae > Streptomyces > Streptomyces albiflavescens. Next base: position 404,190 of record NZ_BMMM01000002.1, on the reverse strand, counting down.
AGAGGTAGTCGGGGGACGGCGCGATCTCACGGTCGGGGGCGCCGGTCTGCTCGCCCTCCTGCTCTCCCTGGGCCGTGCCCGATGTCGGCTGGGCGGGGGCGGGCAGGGGGAGGTTGCGCCCACCGGATTTGTCGGCGCCGTCCGAGGAGTTGCCGCTGCCGCTCGCGCTGCACCCCGTCAGCAGCACGGCGCCCGCCGCCGTCAGCGCGAGCAGGGTGCCGCGCAGTCGACGGCTTCCTGCGGCCCGCGTCCGTATGTGGTCCATCGCCATCTGTGCCCCCTCGGTGAGCGGCCTGTATGTGGGCCGACGTCTGTGACTGTGACGTCCGAGGGGGCCTGGATGTGCGTTCCGGAGCGTTGCGGATGGATCTCGAAGCGGCCACGGCGGGCGGCCGTCGAGACCGGTAGGTGATCCTCCGGAGACCTAGGACACGATGTCCTTGCGCCGGAAACCGCGGAAGGCCAGGGCGAACAGCACGAGCGCGTACGTTATCGAAATCGCCGTGCCCTGGATCATGCCGCTCCACTCCGGGTTCGGCTGAACGGCGTCGGCCCAGGCGAACTGCCAGTGCGCGGGCAGGAAGTCGCGCCAGTCGCCGAGGGCGGTGACCGCGTCCAGTACGTTCCCGACGATCGTCAGGCCGACCGCGCCGCCAACCGCGCCCAGTGGGGCGTCCGTCTTGGTCGACAGCCAGAACGCGAGCCCCGCGGTGACCAGTTGGGACACGAAGATGTACGCGATCACCACAAGGAGCCGCTGGGTCGCGGTGCCCGCGGCGAGCGCACCGCCGGTGGGGATCTCCAGCGGCCCCCAGCCGTAGGCCGCGGTGCCCGCGGCGAGCGCGACGACCGGCAGCAGCACCATCGCGGCGAGGCTGAGGCCGAGAGCGACGGTGAGCTTGGACCAGAGCAGGCGGGCGCGGGGCACGGGAGCCGCCAGCAGATACCGCAGTGACGACCAGCTCGCCTCGGAGGCGATGGTGTCCCCGCAGAACAGCGCGACCGGGATCACCAGCAGGAAGCCCGCCGACACGAACAGGTTCACCGCGGCGAAGTTCGCGCCCGACGCGGTGGCCGTGTCCATCAGCGTGACCTGGCCGTTGCGCGAGCCGGGGTCGCCGCCGACGGCGAAGGCGACGACGAGGACGAAGGGCAGCGCCGCCAGGATCGCGCCCATGACGAGGGTGCGGCGCCGCTTCAACTGCCGGATCAGCTCCACGCGCAGCGGAAGCGTGCGCCGCGCCCGGTACCCGTCGGCCGTCTCGGTGCGCTCCACGAGCGTGCTCATGCTGAGCCTCCGATCAGGGTGAGGAACGCGTCTTCCAGACGGCGGTGGGGGCCCACCGATGCCACGGGTACTTCGAGCCGTACGAGTTCCACGACCAGGCGCTCCGCGCTTCCGCCGGGATCGAGGCGGACCAGCAGCCCGCCCTCGGCGGCAGCGGCCGAGGCCACGCCCGGCAGCGCGCCGACCTTCTCGACGACCGGCTCGTCCACGGGGGAACCGGTGCCGACCAGGAGGGTGTCGCCGGAGCCGACGATCTCGCTCACCGGGCCCGCCTGGATCAGCCGGCCACGGTCCATGACCACCAGATGGGTGCAGGACTGCTCGACCTCGGCCAGGAGATGGCTGGAGACGATGACCGTGCGACCCGCTGCGGCGTACCGGATCATGACCTCGCGCATCTCGCGGATCTGTGGCGGGTCGAGGCCGTTGGTCGGTTCGTCGAGGATGAGGAGGTCCGGGAGGCCGAGCATCGCCTGCGCGATGGCGAGGCGTTGGCGCATGCCCTGGGAGTAGGTGCGGACCGCGCGGGCCAGCGCGTCGCCGAGGCCCGCGATCTCCAGCGCCTCCTCCAGGTGCGCGTCCTCCGGGGGACGACCTGTCGCCTGCCAGTACAGCTCCAGGTTCTCGCGGCCCGAGAGATGCGGGAGGAAGCCCGCGCCCTCGACGAACGCCCCGACCCGGGAGAGCACCGGCGCGCCCGGCCGGATCTGGTGCCCGAAGACCCGGATCTCGCCGCCGTCGGGCTTGATCAGGCCCATCAGCATGCGCAGGGTGGTGGTCTTGCCCGCGCCGTTCGGCCCGAGCAGGCCGAGGACCTGGCCCTTCTCCACGCGGAACGACAGGTCCCGTACTGCGTACCGGTCCGCGGACTTCGCGTAGCGCTTGCTCAAGTCGGTGATCTGGAGCGGGACTTCCGCCAGCTCGGGATCGGGTGCCCCGGGCGTCGTACGTCGGCGGCCCGTCAGCAGCAGTGCCAGCGCGACCATCGCTCCGGCCGGCGGCAGCCACCACACCCAGGCGGGCAGCGGCGCGGCGGCGGTCGTCACGCCGGGTGCCGTCGGGACCTGGAGGTCGCTCTTCAGGGACACGCTGTACGTCGCCGGGGCCGCCGGTGAGGCATAGCCGAGGTCGGTCGAGGCGAGGACCAGCTTCAGCCGGTGCCCCTTCTGCACCTCGTGGTCGATGGCGGGCAGGGTGACCGTGACGTCCTTGCCGGACTGGGCGCCCGTCACCCGCAGCGGCGTGACCAGCTGCGAGGGCAGCACCTGCTGGGCGCCGCCCGGCCCGACGTCGTACACCTTCGCGAACAGGACCGCGTCGTCGCTGCTCGATGTGACGTGCACCGTCACCGTCGGCGACCCGGTGATCCGCAGATCGCCGCCGAACGCCGCGGAGTCGAACTGCGCGTACTGGCCCGGGAAGTCGAGGGAGACCCCGACGCCCAGGGACGAGAGCTGCGCGAGGCCGCCCGAGCCGCCGAGGCCGGGGAGGGCCGAGATGGCGGGCGGATTCGCTCCCGCCGGGTTCTCGAAGCGCTGCTCCCGGCCGCTGAGCGCGATGACGTGCTGCCCGCTCTCCAGTCCGGGATAGGTGTCCCCGCTCGCGCCCCTGAGCAGGGCCGCGCCGTCGGTGGAGTCGATGCCTCCGGTGCGGGTGACGCGGAAGGCGGGGCCCGTGTCGGCGCTCGTGTCGTCCTTCAGATAGCGGTCGAACCAGGAGTCGACGCGGGACTCGACACGACTCGTCTCCATGTCGCCGCCGTCATGCCCGCCGGAGATCCAGTCGACGTCCACGGGCGCGCCGTTCGCACGGATCGCCTTGGCCATCGCGTCGGCCTGGCCGAGCGGGAAGAGGGAGTCGGACTGGCCCTGCACGATGAGCGTGGGCACCTTGATCCGGTCGCCGACCGCGGAGGGGCTGCGCTCCTCCAGCATCTTCGTGGCCGCCGCGTCCGGCTTTCCGGACTCCGCCACCCGGTTGTACATCGCGCACAGCTGGGCCTGGAACTGGTCACAGCCGCCGCCGGAGTTGATGAAGATGCCGGCCCAGAGCTTCTTGAAGACCCCGTTCGGAAAGAGGGCGTCCGACAGGTTCCAGTACGTGATCGCCGGGGCGATCGCGTCGACCCGCCGGTCGTAGGCGGCGGCCAGCAGGGAGACCGCCCCGCCGTACGAGGCTCCGGTGACGCCCACGCGCGGGTCGCCGCTCTTGTCGAGCTGGACCTCCGGACGCCCGGCCAGCCAGTCGATGAGCTTCGAGACGTCGGTGACCTCGGCCTTGGGGTCGTTCAGCCCGATCTTGCCGGTGGACTTCCCGAAGCCGCGCGCCGACCAGGTGAGCACCGCGTACCCGTCACGGGCGAGCTTCTCCGCCTCGTCCCGCACGTCCTCCTTGCTGCCGCCGAAGCCGTGCCCCAGGAGGATGGCCGGGCGACGGTCCGAGGACGAGCCCGCGGTGAAGTACGACGTGTCGATGCGCACCCCGCCGCCCATCGCCATGACGCGCTCGGCGCGGTGCACGGGCGCCGTGTCGTCCGAGGCGACAGCCGTCCATGTGCCCGCGCCGGCGAGCACGACGACGACGGCGGCCGCGGCCGCGATCCACCGCCGGGGCCCGCGCAGTCGGGGCAGTCGAAGATCCATGTCCTCAACGGTACGGGTGACCGCCGACAACCGATGCAGCCGCCGGGCTGAACCCCCGCCCCTCCCAGGGGAGTACGGCCCCGGTCCCGCATACCGCGTCCGTGGTACGAACGGTCCATGGAAATGCGCCGCGCCGGCACTGTCGACGAACTGACCGCCGCCGAGTACCTCTTCGACCACCCCGTGCGCCCCGCATGGGCCCAGCGCTTCCTGGACACCCCGGGCCACCACCTCTTCCTCGCGTACGAGGACGGCAGTCCCGTCGGCTTCATCAGCGGGGTCGAGACGGTCCACCCCGACAAGGGCACCGAGATGTTCCTGTACGAGCTGGCGGTCGCCGAGCCGTTCCGGCGGCGCGGTACCGGGCGTGCGCTGATCCGGGAACTCGCCGCCCTCGCCCGCGAACGCGGCTGCTACGGCATGTGGGTCGGTGTCGACACCGGAAACGACGTCGCCCTTGCCACCTACCGCAGCGCGGGTGGCAAGGACGACGGGTCGTGCACGGTGGTGACGTGGGACTTCGAGTAGACCCTCAGGCCTGCGCGTCCTCCGGGATCGACACCAGCCAGCGGGTCTCGCGGCGCGGCCGCAGGTAGAAGGCCCAGTACAGGGTGGCGACGGCCGTGATGCCGCCGGTCCAGAGCAGATAGCTCGTCTCCTGCTGGCTCAGGATGTACGCGAGGACCGCGATCAGCAGGACCGGCATCGCGGGCCACAGCGGCATGCGCCAGGCGGACGTGTGGGCGTGCTTGCCGCGGCGAGCGAGCAGCGCGGCGACCGCGACCAGCAGGTACATGCCGGTCACCGACACGCCGGTCACGCCGTACAGGGTGTCCAGGTTGACGAAGCACAGGGCCGCGCCGGGGACGCCCACGAGGAGGGTGGCGACCCAGGGGGAGCCGAAGCGGCCGAGCCGCGACAGGCCCTTGTTGACCGGCTCGGGCCACGCCTTGTCGCGGGCCGAGGCGAACAGCACCCGGGAGTTCTGGATGACCATGACGATGCCGGCGTTGATGATCGCGAGGGCCACGCAGAGGCTGACGAAGGTGCCGACGGCGGAGTTCGACCAGGCCGTGACCATGCTGCTGATGTCGCCGCCGGTCAGGGTCGACAGGTCGGAGGCGCCCATGGTGATCGCGACGACCGGGACCAGGATGATGACCGTGGAGATGGCCAGGGTGGCGAGAACGGTGCGGGCGACGTTGCGGCGCGGGTTCTCCAGTTCCTCGGAGAGGTAGACCGCGGTCGAGAAGCCCTGGGTGACGAAGAGGGCGATCGCGAGCCCGGAGACGACCAGCATGGCCGTCACGGTGTCCGTGTGGCCGCCGGAGTCCGCCACCTGCATGGAGACCAGGCTTCCGGCGCCGCGCTGGCTGTGCGCGAAGCCCAGGACCGCCACGACGGCCGCCGCGATGACTTCGAGGACCAGGAAGACGCCGGTGATCCAGGCGTTGGCCCGCAGGTCGAGCAGGCCCGCGAGGGTGGCCAGGATCATCACGCCGGCGCCCGCCATCGACGGGTTCAGGTGCACGATCGGCGCAAGGTAGTCCGCCGTGCCCATCGCGATCACCGGTGGCACGATCATGACGACCAGGAGGGAGAGCACGAAGACCAGCCAGCCCGCGAGGCGTCCGGCCATCGTGGAGACCATGGCGTACTCGCCGCCCGCGCTGGGGATGAGGGTGCCCAGCTCCGAGTAGCAGAACGCCACGGCGATACAGAGCAGCGAACCGATCGCGATGGTGAGCGCGGTCGCCGTGCCGAGGGACGAGAACAGGTCGGGCACGACCACGAACAGGGTGGAGGCGGGCGTCACGCAGGAGAGCGTCAGCAGGGTGCCGCCGACGATGCCGATGGAGCGCTTGAGTTTTTGGGGGCTGCCGGACGCCGGGGGGGCGCCGTCCAGGTCGGCGGTCTCGACAGGGCGGAGCGTGTCGGTCATGAAGCGGTTCCGATCGACTCGTGCGTCAGATGTTCGGGCGGGAGCGATATCGCCTCCGGCGGCTCGCGTCGTACGTCTCTTCGTCCGCTCCCGGCGTTGATGGAACCTTGACGGAAACCGTTGCGTCAATGGCTGTTTACCTACGGAATCCGCACTAGCGGAGCGACGCACGTCACATCACTTTCCCAGGCGCCGACACCTACATATGGCAATCACCAAGACTCAGCAGATTGTGACCTTGCTTTCAAAGGCCATATTGGCTGATCGCCTGCGGCACCCGTTTCATCACCTCATGACGAGAACCGCAGTCGAGGTGCCAAAATCCGCCAGGATTGGTCCGCACTCCGGACGCCTACCGAACAGTAGGGTCCCGCCGCACGGAAGAGGCACGGCCAGGGGTCGGGAACCCGAGCGGCTCGGCCCGCGCCGAAACACGACGGTGCCCCGCACCTCGGACGAGGGGCGGGGCACCGGAGGCGAGCTCAGTGGTTGCGCGGAAAGCCCAGGTCGACGCCGGTCGGGGCCTCGGACGGGTCCGGCCAGCGGGTGGTGACGACCTTGCCGCGGGTGTAGAAGTGCGTGCCGTCGTTGCCGTAGATGTGGTGGTCGCCGAAGAGGGAGTCCTTCCAGCCGCCGAAGGAGTGGTAGCCCACGGGGACCGGAATCGGGACGTTCACACCGACCATGCCGGCCTCGATCTCCAGCTGGAAGCGGCGGGCGGCGCCGCCGTCCCGGGTGAAGATCGCGGTGCCGTTGCCGAAGGGGGACGCGTTGATCAGCGCCACGCCCTCCTCGTAGGTGTCGACGCGCAGCACGCACAGCACCGGGCCGAAGATCTCGTCCTTGTACGCGTCCGCCGTCACCGGCACACGGTCGAGGAGCGACAGGCCGATCCAGTGGCCGTCCTCGAAGCCCTCGACGGTGTATCCGGTGCCGTCGAGGACGACCTCGGAGCCCTGGTCCGCGGCGCCCTTCACGTACGACGCCACCTTGTCGCGGTGCACGGCCGTGATCAGCGGGCCCATCTCGGAGGCCGGGTCGTTGCCGGGACCGATCTTGATCTTCTCGGCGCGCTCGCGGATCTTCTCCACCAGCTCGTCGCCGATCGAGCCGACGGCCACGACGGCCGAGATGGCCATGCAGCGCTCGCCCGCCGAGCCGTACGCCGCCGACACCGCCGCGTCGGCCGCCGCGTCCAGGTCCGCGTCCGGGAGGACCAGCATGTGGTTCTTCGCGCCGCCGAGGGCCTGGACGCGCTTGCCGTTCGCGGCGGCCGTGGTGTGGATGTACCGGGCGATCGGCGTCGAGCCCACGAAGGACACCGCCTTCACGTCCGGGTGCTCCAGGAGGCGGTCGACGGCGACCTTGTCACCGTGCACCACGTTGAAGACGCCGTCCGGAAGACCGGCCTCGGCCAGCAGCTCGGCGATCTTCATGGACGCCGACGGGTCCTTCTCCGACGGCTTCAGGACGAAGGTGTTGCCGCAGGCGATGGCGAGCGGGAACATCCACATCGGCACCATGGCCGGGAAGTTGAACGGCGTGATACCGGCGACGACACCGAGCGGCTGCCGGATCGAGGACACGTCGACCCGGGAGGCCACCTCGGTCGACAGCTCGCCCTTCAGCTGCACGGTGATCCCGCACGCCAGGTCGACGATCTCCAGACCGCGCGCCACCTCACCGAGCGCGTCCGAGTGCACCTTGCCGTGCTCGGCGGTGATCAGCTCGGCGATCTCGTCGCGGTGGGCGTCGAGCAGCGCGCGGAACTTGAAGAGGATCGTGGTCCGCTTGGCCAGCGAGGACTGGCCCCAGGTCGCGTACGCGTCCTTCGCGGCGGCGACCGCGGCGTCGACCTCGTCGACGGTCGCGAAGGCGACCTGCGTGGTCACGGCACCGGTCGCCGGGTCGGTGACCGGCCCGTACGTACCCGACGCACCTTCGACAGTCTTGCCACCGATCCAGTGGTTGACGGTCTTCGTCATGGCCAAAAACTCCTTCACAGATGGCGGCGTCGGGCGGCGACGTGCCGGTCGTACTCCTCGCGCGCCTTGACCGCCGACGATCGGGTCGCGGTCTCGGCCACAGGTACATCCCACCAGGCTTGGGCCGGAGGCGCGCCCGACACTGTGTCTGCCGTTTGGGTCTCCACGTAGACACATGTGGGAGTGTCCGCGGCCCGGGCTTCGGAGAGCGCGGCCCGCAGGTCGCGGACGGTCTTCGCGCGTAGGACCCGCATGCCGAGGCTGGCCGCGTTGGCGGCGAGATCGACGGGCAGCGGCGCCCCGGTGTGCGTACCGTCCTCGGCGCGGTAGCGGTACGCGGTGCCGAACCGCTCGCCCCCCACGGACTCGGAGAGGCCGCCGATGGAGGCGTACCCGTGGTTCTGCAGTATCAGGACCTTGATCGCGACGCCCTCCTGGACGGCGGTGACGATCTCCGTCGGCATCATCAGATAGGTGCCGTCGCCGACCAGCGCCCAGACGGGACGGTCGGGGGCCGCTATCCGTACGCCGATCGCGGCCGGGATCTCGTAGCCCATGCAGGAGTAGCCGTACTCGACGTGGTACTGGTCCCGCGACCGCGACCGCCACAGTTTGTGCAGGTCGCCGGGGAGTGAACCGGCCGCGTTGATCAGGATGTCGTCCTCGGTGACCAGCTCGTCGAGGAGGCCGAGGACCTGCGGCTGGGTCGGCCGGATGTCGACGTCCTCGGCCTCGTACGCCGCGTCGACCCGGTACTCCCAGCGCTCCTTGTCGTCCGTGTACTCGGTGACGTACGCGGGCTCGGCGCGGTGCTTGTGCAGCAGCAGCGCCTCGGTGAGCTCTTCGAGTCCCACGCGCGCGTCCGCGATCAGCGTCTGCCCGGAGAGCTTGTGGCCGTCGTAGGGCGCGATGTTGAGGTTCAGGAAGCGGACACCCGAGGTGGTGAAGAGGGTGCCGGAGGCGGTGGTGAAGTCGGTGTAGCGGGTGCCGACGCCGATCACCAGGTCGGCGGTGCGGGCGAGCTCGTCGGCGGTCGCGGTGCCGGTGTGCCCGATGCCGCCGACGTCCTGCGGGTGGTCCCAGCGCAGGGAACCCTTGCCGGCCTGGGTGGAGGCGACGGGGATGCGGGTGGTGGCGGCGAGTTCGGCGAGCGCCTCCTCGGCGCGGCTGTGGTGCACACCGCCGCCCGCCACGATCAGGGGGCGGCGGGCGTCGCGGATCGCCCGTACGGCGGCGGCCAGTTCGCCCTGGTCCGGCGCCGGACGGCGCACGGTCCAGGTCCGCTCGGCGAAGAACTCCTCCGGCCAGTCGTACGCCTCCGCCTGCACGTCCTGCGGCAGCGCGAGCGTGACCGCGCCGGTCTCGACGGGGTCGGTGAGCACCCGCATGGCCTGCAGCGCGGCCGGGATCAGGGCTTCCGGCCGGGTGATCCGGTCGAAGTACTTCGACACCGGGCGCAGACAGTCGTTGACCGACACATCGCCCGCGTACGGGACTTCGAGCTGCTGGAGCACCGGGTCGGCGGGGCGGGTCGCGAAGACGTCGCCGGGCAGGAGCAGGACCGGGAGGTGGTTGATCGTCGCGAGGGCGGCGCCGGTGACGAGGTTGGTCGCGCCCGGGCCGATGGAGGTGGTCACGGCGTGCGTCGACAGCCGGTTGCTCTGTCGTGCGTACCCGACCGCCGCATGAACCATGGACTGCTCGTTACGGCCCTGGTGGTACGGCATCTCGTCGGCGTACTCGACGAGCGCCTGTCCGAGCCCTGCGACATTGCCATGGCCGAAGATGCCCCAGGTGGCACCGATCAGCCGCCGGCGCTCGTCGTCCCGTTCCGTGTACTGGGCGGCCAGGAACCGCACCAGCGCCTGTGCGACCGTCAGCCTCGTCGTTGAGGTCATCGGTATCCCTCTGTGCTTGCTGTGTTGTCTACGTGTTCCGGGTGGAAGCAGATCCGCCACTCCCGCTCCTCGCCCGGTCCGGCCATCACGTTCAGGTAGTACATCGTGTGACCGGGCTGGGCGATGGACGGGCCGTGCCATCCGTCGGGGACGAGGACGGCATCGCCGGTGCGGACCTCGGCGAGGACGTCGGATCCGCCCTCGTGCGAAGGGAATACGCGCTGATAGCCGAATCCGTTCGAGCCGTCGATCTCGAAGTAGTAGATCTCTTCGAGCTCCGATTCGATACCGGGCCGGTGCTCGTCGTGCTTGTGCGGCGGGTACGAGGACCAGTTGCCGCCGGGCGTGATGACCTCGACGGCGATGAGTTTGTCGCAGTCGAAGGCGTCGGCGGAGGCGAAATTGCGCACCTTGCGGGCGCAGTTGCCGCTGCCGCGATCTTCGACGGGAACCTCCGGCGCGGGGCCGTAGCGGGCGGGGAGTCGGCGCTCGCACTTCGCTCCTGCCAGGGCGAAGCGGCCTCCCGCGCCGGAGGCGATCTGGGCCCGGGCGTCACGGGGCACGTACGCGAAGTCGGAGACTCCGGCGAACACGCTCTCTCTGCCCAGGAGTTGGAACTCTTCGTCGTCCTCCACCTGTACGGCGCAGCCGCCGTTGAGGGGAAGGACGATCCACTCGCTGTCACCGGTGGTGAACGTGTGCGTACCGCCGGGTCCCAGCTCCACGATCCGCAGGCTGCTGTGGGTCCAGCCGGCGCGTTTGGGGTCGATGTCGAGCGCGTAGTTCGCGTCGGCGGTGGTGCCCTTGGGGACGTACAGCTCGTTGCTCATGCGGCCCTCACAGGAGTCCTACGGCGGTGTCCACGGCCGCGGCCACATCGCCGTCCGCCGGGTAGAGCAGCGAACGTCCGACCACCAGGCCCTGGACGGTGGGAAGGTGCAGCGCGCCGCGCCACTTCTCGTACGCGCCCTCCTGGTCCTCTCCGACGTCACCGCCGAGGAGGACGGCGGGCAGCGTGGAGGTCTCCATGACACGGGCCATGTCGTCGGGGTTCTCGGTGACGGGGACCTTCAGCCAGGTGTACGCCGAACTGCCGCCCAGGCCGCCGGCGATGGCGATGGACTTGGTGACGGCCTCGGCGCTCAGGTCGTTGCGCAGCGTCCCGTCGTCACGGCGGCGGCACAGGAACGGCTCGACGAAGACCGGGAGTCGGCGCTCCGCCATCTCGTCGATGATCCGGGCGGTGGCTTCCAGGGTGCGCAGCGAGCCCGGGTCGTCGTAGTCGATGCGCAGCAACAGCTTGCCCGCGTCGAAGCCGAGCCGCTCGATGTCCCGCGGGCGGTACCCGGTGAACCGGTCGTCCAGCTCGAAGGAGGCGCCCGCGAGTCCGCCGCGGTTCATCGACCCGATGACCACCTTGCCGTCGAGGGCGCCGAGCAGCAGCAGGTCGTCGAGGATGTCGGCGGTGGCGAGCACACCGTCGACCCCGGGACGGGACAGGGCGAGGCAGAGCCGATCGAGGAGGTCGGCACGGCCGGCCATGGCGAACTTGCGGTCGCCGACGGCCAGGGCGCCGCGGGCCGGGTGGTCCGCGGCAACGATCATCAGCCGGCCGGAATCGTCGACGAGGGGGCGGCGGGGACGGCGGGCGGCGGCCTCGGCGATCGCCTCGGGGTGATGGGTGCGCGTGCGGACGAGGTCGGCGACGTCGACTTTCCGGTGCGGGGATCGGAGTCGCTCGTACGCGACGGGGGCACCCGTGGGCGCGTCTCCCCCTTCTTCGTGCCGCGCTCCCCCGACATGTCCCGCCCTCATAGCACCGCTCCAGCCCTGAGCGCGTCCTCGACCTCGTCGGGTGTCGGCATCGCGGAGGAGCACTCCAGACGGGACGCGACGATGGCGCCGGCGGCGTTCGCGTGCCGCATGACGCGCTCCAGATCCCAGTCGGCGAGCAGGCCGTGGCACAGGGAACCGCCGAAGGCGTCGCCGGCCCCGAGGCCGTTGAGGACCGTCACCGGGAGGGGCGGGACCTCGGCGGAGGTGCCGTCGCGGTGGACGGCGAGGACGCCCTTGGGGCCCTGCTTGACGACGGCGAGCTCCACGCCGGCCTCCAGCAGGGCGCGGGCGGCCGCGAGCGGTTCACGCTCGCCCGTGGCGATCTCCACCTCGTCCACGTTGCCGACGGCCACGGTGGTGTGGCGCAGGGCCTCGGCATAGAAAGGCCGGGCGGAGGCCGTGTCCTTCCAGAACATGGGCCGCCAGTCGAGGTCGAAGACCGTCGTGCCGGACTTGGCGCGGTGGGCCAGTGCCGCGAGGGTCGCCGTGCGGCTGGGCTCCTCGCTCAGACCCGTGCCCGTCACCCAGAACAGGCGGGTGTCGCGGACGGCGTCCAGGTCGAGGTCGTGCGCGTCGATCTCCAGGTCGGGGGCCTTGGGCCGACGGTAGAAGTAGAGCGGGAAGTCGTCCGGCGGGAAGATCTCGCAGAAGGTGACGGGGGTCGGCAGGCCGGGGACAGGAGTGACCCAGCGGTCGTCGACGCCGAAGTCGCGCAGTGCCTCGTGGAGGTAGGTGCCGAAGGGGTCCTCACCCGTCCGAGTGATCACCGCCGTGCGCCGTCCGAGCCGGGCGGCGGCCACCGCGACGTTCGTCGCCGAGCCGCCGAGGAACTTCCCGAAGGACGTCACCTGGGCCAGCGGGACCCCCGTCTGCAACGGGTAGAGGTCCACGCCGATCCGCCCCATGGTGATCAGGTCGTACGCCATCGACTTCCCTTCGCTTCGGCTGCCCCCAGGTGTATTCCCGCGCGGGGAGCCCTGTCAATGTTTTGTCCGGACATCCGGACCAGGCCTTGACACCTCTCCGGGGTCGCCGGAAGCTGACGCCCATGACCTCGTCGTCACCGCAGTCATCGCCTCAGTCGTCACCGTCGCCGCGGCCGTCGCCTTCGTCCTCACTGTCCCGCATCCGGATCGGTTCGGCTCCCGACTCCTGGGGCGTCTGGTTCCCCGACGACCGCCGGCAAGTCCCCTGGCAGCGCTTCCTCGACGAGGTCTCCGCATCCGGGTACGAGTGGATCGAGCTCGGCCCGTACGGCTATCTGCCCACCGATCCGGCCGTCCTCAAGGAGGAGACCGCGCGGCGCGGGCTCACCGTCTCGGCCGGCACGGTCTTCACCGGTCTGCACCGTGGTCCCGCGGTGTGGGAATCCACCTGGGCGCACGTCTCGGACATCGCCGCGCTCACCCAGGCGATGGGTGCCGAGCACCTCGTCGTCATCCCGGCCTTCTGGCGGGACGACAAGACCGGTGAGGTGCTGGAGGACAGCACGCTGACGCCGACGCAGTGGCGCAATCTCACCGCCCAGACCGAGCGGCTCGCCCACGAGGTGCGCGAGCGCTACGGGCTGCGGGTCGTCGTCCATCCGCACGCGGACACACACATCGACAGCGAGGAGAACGTCACGCGTTTCCTCGACGCGACCGATTCCTCGCTCGTGTCGCTGTGCCTCGACACGGGCCACTACGCGTACTGCGGCGGCGACAGCGTCAAGCTCATCGAGACATACGGCGAGCGCATCGGCTACCTCCACCTCAAGCAGGTGGATCCGCTGATCCTGGCCGAGGTCCGTGCGGGCGAGGTGCCGTTCGGGCCCGCCGTGGCCCGTGGCGTGATGTGCGAACCGCCGTCCGGTGTACCGGCGCTGGAGCCCGTCCTCGCCGCCGCGCAGCAGCTCGGCGTCGATCTCTTCGCGATCGTCGAGCAGGACATGTACCCGTGCCCGCCGGACAAGCCGCTGCCGATCGCGCAGCGGACTCGGGCGTTCTTGAGGTCCTGCGGGGCATAGCGCTTCACCCGCGGGACCCCCGTCGCCCGACTGCCGGACGTAGCGCTTCGCCCGCGGACCCGGGGGGATGCGGACAGCCGGTGGGCCGGGCCTGGCGATACGGGTATCCCCTGCTCGAACGTAGTGGAGAGCCTGGGCAAAGGTCCGGCCCATCTTGGCTTGCCCTTACAGCGGTGCGGCCGGCGTGCTCGTACAGCGGTGCGGCCGGCGCGCTCGTACGGCGGTGCACAGCGCGCTCGTACGGCGGTGCACAGCGGTAGCACGTGGCCGCCAATGCGTCACTCGTGTCACAAAGGACCCTTTTCTGTCACGCATGTTGCGTGTACGCGGGTCTTGCGTCACACCCGGTCTACAGGGGCTGTCCTGCGCTCACGCCGGGTCGTTGACGGGGCACAGGCTATGTGATCGCCAGCGCAGCGCCCGGCTCCCCCGACGGCCGCCCCCGGCCGCCGCCGCGGTGCGCGCAGGGAGGTGCCGCCATGACCGACCGTAGGCTCTGGTCGTACAAGGAGATCGCCGCGCACATCAAGGTGCAGCCGGACACCGTGCGGTCCTACCGCAAGCACGGGCTGCTCCCCCCGCCCGACCATGTGGAACGCGGAAAACCCTACTGGTACGCGGACACCGTCCGGACCTGGGTCGCCTCCCGCCCGGGAAACCGTGGCCGCAGAGACGACTGACGTACGCCCTCCGCGCTCTGTGCCCCGCCCCAGGCGTGCGGGGCACAGGGCAAATCCATTTGCCCGTACGCCCGTCGGTTGCGGAAGATCCGGGGATGAGCCAGGCCGACTTCTCCCTCAAGCCCGTCCTCACCGGAGACATGACCGTCCTGCGACCGTTCACCGAGGACGACGCCCTCGGTATCGCGGAGATCATCGAGGACCCCGAGGTCATCCGGTTCACCGGCGAGCCGCCGAACGAACTCACGCCGGAACGGCTGCGTACCTGGTACGGCTCCCGCAGCGCGCAGACCGACCGGCTGGACCTCGCCGTGACCGACCGCGCGACGGGTGAACTCGTCGGCGAGGTCGTCCTCCACGAGTGGAACCCGGCCGGCCGCAGCTGCACCTTCCGCACGCTCATCGGCCCCCGTGGGCGCGGGAGAGGGCTCGGCACGGAGGCCGCCCGGCTCATCGTCGGTCATGGATTCGAGCAACTTGGCCTGCACCGGATCGAGTTGGAGCTGTACAGCGACAACCACCGGGCCCGCCGCGTCTACGACAAGGTCGGCTTCGTCGAGGAGGGCGTCCGGCGCCAGACCGAGATGCGGGGCGGCGTCTGGGCCGACGAGACGATCATGTCGATCCTCGCCCACGAGTGGGCCACGCACCGCGGGCACCCGAAGACGGGGGTCAGCTCCAGGGCTCGATGACGGTCACCCCCGACCCCCCTGCCGTCCCCATCCCCGCCAGCGCGGCGGGTACCGCGTCCAGCGGGATGGTGGACGTCACCAGGAGGTCGGGCCGCAGCACCCCCGCCCGGACCAGCTCCAGCATCTCCGGGTAGGCGTGCGCCGCCATCCCGTGGCTGCCCAGCAGTTCGAGTTCGAGACCGATCACGCGGGCCATCGGGACCGGGGTGGAGCCCGTCGGCGAGGGCAGCAGGCCCACCTGGACATGACGGCCCCGGCGGCGCAGGCCGTTCACCGAGGCCGCGCAGGTGACCGGGGAGCCGAGGGCATCCAGCGACAGGTGCGCACCGCCGCCCGTCAGTTCGCGGACAGCCTCCGCCGTGTCCCCGACGCGGGACGCGTCCACGCACTCCGCCGCCCCGAACTTCCGGGCCAGGTCGAGCGCCCCCGGAGACACATCGACGGCCACGACCCTCGCCCCCGACGCCGCCGCGATCATCACCGCCGACAGGCCCACGCCTCCGCAGCCATGCACCGCGACCCACTCCCCCGCGGCCGCACGCCCCTGCGCGACCACCGCGCGAAACGCCGTGGCGAACCGGCAGCCCAGCGAGGCCGCCGTCGCGAAGGACAGCGCGTCCGGCACCGCGACCAGGTTCACATCGGCGTGATCGAGTGCCACGTACTGCGCGAAGGAGCCCCAGTGCGTGAACCCCGGCTGGGTCTGCCGTTCGCACACCTGCTGGTCGCCCGCCGCGCACGAGGGACAGCTTCCGCAGGCGCAGACGAACGGGACGGTGACCCGGTCGCCGGAGCGCCAGCCGGTCACCCGGGCGCCCACCGCCTCGACGACCCCCGCGAGTTCGTGCCCCGGCACATGCGGCAGCGTGATGTCCGGGTCGTGCCCCATCCAGCCGTGCCAGTCGCTGCGGCACAGCCCGGTGGCCTCGACCCGCACCACGACCCCGTGCTCCGCGGGAGTCGGGTCCGCCACCTCACGTACCTCGGCCGGCTCCCCGTACCGCTCGAACACCACTGCCCGCATCCGTCCCGCCCTCCGCCCGGAGATCACCTTCCGGGTGAACGCTAGCCGCGAGCCTCGGCCTTGTCCCGGTCCTGGTCCCGCTCCCCGTCCTGGTCTCGCTCCCCGTCCTGATCTCGGTCCTGGTCCTGGTCCCGGTCCTGGTCCCGGTCACCCTCCTCCGCGGCTTCCGGGGCGTCGGCCGCCGGGGCATCCCCCTCACTCAGTCCGAAACGGTCGTGGAATCGCCGCAGCGGCCCCGGCGCCCACCACGTCGCGCGGCCCGTGAGGCGCATGACCGCCGGAACCAGCAGGCTGCGCACGACCATCGCGTCCATCAGCACGGCGAGCGCGATGCCCAGGCCGAGCATCTTGGTGTTGGTCACGCGCGAGGTGCCGATCGCGACCATCACCACCGCGAGGATGACCGCGGCCGCGGTGATCAGCCCGCCGGTGCGCTGCAGACCGAAGCGAACCGCCTCCCGGTGGTCGCCGGTGTGGTCGTACTCCTCCTTTATTCGGGAGAGGAGGAAGACGCCGTAGTCCATGGAGAGGCCGAACGCGACGCAGAACATGAGGACCGGGAGGGTCGTCTCGATGGAACCCGGGCTGGTGAAGTCCAGCAGGCCCGACAGATGGCCGTCCTGGAAGACCCAGACCACCGCCCCGAACATCGCCGTCAGGCTGAGCGCGTTGAGCAGCACCGCCTGGATCGGGATCAGCACGCTGCCGGTCAGGAGGAACACCAGGAGCAAGGTGACGATCGCGATGAACGCCGCCGCCCAGGGGAGCCGATCGGCGATCGCGTGCTTGGAGTCGACCAGGACGGCGGCCGTGCCGGTCACCGAGGTGTCGAACGGGGCGTCCGTCGCGCGGAGTTCACCCACCAGGCGCTGAGCCCCGTCGCCGACGGCCTCGCCCTTCGGCAGCACCGTGAAGTACGCCGAGTCGCCCTTCACCAGAGGCCCGTCCACCCGCAGTACCTCGGACAGCGCGGCGATCCGGTCCTTGTACCGCGCGTACTGCGTCTCGGTGGCCTGCCCCTCGGCGAGCACTTCCAGGCTCCCGCCGGGGTTGCCCGGGAAGCCGTCCCGTATGTGCTGCTGGACCACATGCGACTCGGCGCCGGAGGGCAGCTGACGGTCGTCCGCGGTGCCGAACTTCACGCCCAGGAAGGGCAGCCCGAGGACGACCAGGCCGACCGTGGTGGCCACCGCGAAGATCGGCGCCCTGCGCATGACGAGGGAGGCCATGCGTCCCCAGGCGGCTCCTCCACCGGTCGCCGACGGCTTGCCGCGCCGGAACAGGCGCCGCAGGTCGAGAGAGTTCACCCGGTCCCCGAGCAGCACCAGCGCCGCCGGGAGCAGGATCAGCGCGGCGGCCGCGGCCAGCAGCACCACGGCGATGCCCGCGTACGCGAAGGAGCGGAGGAAGTACTGCGGGAAGAGCAGCATGGCGGCCAGCGACACGGCGACCGTGAGGGACGAGAAGAGGACCGTACGTCCGGCGGTGCGCAGCGTGGTGCCCACGGCGGTCAACGGCTCGGCGCCCGCGGCGAGTTCCTCACGGAATCTGCGGACGATGAACAGGGCGTAGTCGATGGCGAGGCCGAGTCCCAGGGCCGTGGTGAGGTTCATCGCGAAGACGGAGACGTCGGTGAACTCGGTGAGGCCGCGCAGCACCGCGTTCGTGCCCAGGATCGCGATGATGCCCACCACGAGAGGCAGCAGAGCCGCGATCGCGCTGCCGAAGACCATCACCAGCAGCACGAGGGTCACCGGGAGGGCGATCAGCTCGGCCCGCGTCAGGTCCTCGCGGATCGTGGTCTGCATCTCGTGCTGCACGGCGACCGGTCCGCCGAGCTTGACCTCGACCGGGCCGTGCGTGCCCCGATAGGAGGACGCGAGGCGGTCCAGGGTCTCGCCGGCGGTCTTCTCGTCTCCGGTCAGCCGCGCGGTGACGAGCGCCTCGTGCCCGTCCTTCGCCTTCAGTGCCGGTGAGCCGGACTGCCAGTACGAACCGACGCCCGTGACGCCCCGCTCGCCGGCGAGCCGCGCCGCGAGCCGATTCGCCTCGGCGGCGATCGAGCGATCGTCGACCGAGGCGCTTCCCGACTCGACGAGGAGCAGCAGATTGGGCTGCGAGGCGGGGAACTCCCGCTCCAGCGCCTTGGTCGCGTAGGTGGACTCGGCCGTCGGGTCCTGCCAGCCGCCGCTGCCCAGCCGGTCGGCGACCCCACTGCCGGCGACCACGGCCAGCGCGGTGAGCAGCAGCGCGACGAGCAGGGAGAGCCGGGGCCGCGCCGTCACGAAACGGGTCCAGCCGCCCACGCGCGCACTCCCTGCCCGCGATCCGCCGTCCGCACCGCTCCCGCGGCCGCCGCCCGCACCGCTCCCGTGACCGCCGACCGAGCGCTTCCCGCGGTCGTCGCCCCCGCCCCTCTCAGGGCCGTGGCCTTCGCTGCTGACGTCGGTCATCGTGCGGCGTCCCCTTCACCGTGACCCTGCATCCCGCCCATCCGTTCAGGCAGCATGGGTCGTCTCTTGCCATAGACTGGCAAACGCGAGAGATCGCTCGCGTTTCACCAGAATGCGAGCGACCGCTCGCGTTTGTCAATCTCGTTCGGAGAACTGGGGATAACTCGTGCCCGAGACGCCCGAGAAGGAGCAGGCCGCCGACGAACGGCCCCGCCGTCGGCAGGCCCGCGGCGAGCGCCGTATCGCCCAGCTGCTGGAGGCCGCCGCCTCCGTCTTCTGCACGACCGGCTACACCGCCGCCAGCACGAACGCCATCGCACGCGAGGCAGGCGTCTCCCCGGGCACGCTGTACCAGTTCTTCCCGAACAAAGAGGCGATCGCCATCGAGCTGGGCGACCGGCTCATCCACGAGATGCGCGCGACGTACGGCGAGGCACTCGCCCCGGTCGACCCCGCGACCCCGCTGGAGGAGGCCGTCGGCGCCGCCGTCGACCGCTTCATCGCCTTCAACTGCGACCATCCCGTGTTCTTCGCGCTGATGCACGGTCCGGACATCCCCGGCCGGATCACCGAGGAGCACGACGACCTGCACGCGACCCTGGTCTCCCGGATCGAGGCGCTGCTCTCCTCACTCCTGCCCGACACCCCCGCCGCCGAGGTCACCCGCACCGCGCATGTCTGCCTGGGCATGTACAAGGCCGGCCTGGAGCTGGTCCTCGCCCACGAAGGAGCCGAGCGCGAGGCGTACGTCAGGGAGTTGAAGAACATCCTGTTCCGCTATCTCGCACCGATGATCGGCGACCGGACGACCACCTAGGCAAACCTCACCCCGCCGCCGACCGCAGCGGGCCCCACCCCACCGGCCGCACCGACCAAGACACCGCACCGACCAAGTCACTGCACCGACCAAGACACCGCTGCGGCCGCAAGCAGCGCGAACGCCCCGAACCCCGCGAGCGCCGCGATGCACATGATGAGGAAGCGTCACAACCCGCGACATAGGCGACATTTGCCATAAGGTTCGGACAAATCGATGCGCCTGTGCCGATTCACCTTCGCCTGCGTCGATCAACCCGTCCGAGCCCAAGGGATGAGCCGTGACCCAGAATCAGCAGCCCGGTGCACCCCGGGCCCGTATTCCCGGACCCCAACAGCCCCCGCTGCCGTACCCCCAGATCCGCGCCGGACTCTGGAGGCACTGCCTGGCGATCGGGCTCGCGTTCTGGGCGCTGACCGCCGTGGTCACGTACGCGACGAAGAACACCACGCTGCTGCCGACGCTGATCCTGCTCGGCAGCTTCCTGGCCCCCGTCACCTTCGTGCTCTGGGCGTATGAGCGGCACGGACGCGACCTGGGCGCGCACCTCATCCTCGGCTGCTTCCTGACGGGCGGCACTCTCGGCGTGCTCGGCGCGGCGGTGACGGAGTACTACCTGCTCCACCCCTCCTTGTGGATGTACGTCGGCGTCGGGCTGATCGAGGAGGCGGGGAAGCTCGCCGCGCTGATGTTCGTGCTGCGCCGGCAGACCCGTATCCGCGGGTTGCGGGCCGGACTGGTGCTCGGCGCAACCGTCGGCTTCGGCTTCGCGGCCCTGGAGAGCGCGGGGTACGCGTTCAACGCCGCGGTCTCGCTGCGGGGCGTGGATCTGCGGGCGCTCCTCGAGACCGAGATCCTGCGCGGGGTGCTCGCCCCGTTCGGGCACGGCCTGTGGACCGCGATCGCGGGTGCGGTGCTGCTGGCGTACCGCCGCCCGAACGGGCGCTTCGAGTTCACCTCTCCGGTGCTCGGCACCTACCTCGGCGTCTCCCTGTCGCACGCCTTGTGGGACTCGACACACGGCATCGCGCTGTGGCTGGTGGCGCGGCTGACCGGCTCGGGGCTCGACAGGTCGCTCTTCGGGCAGGGCTATCTGCCGCAGTCCACCGACGAGCAGAAGCACCTCTTCACGCTGTTCTCGGTCGGCGGTCCGGTCCTTGTCTCGCTCTCGGGAATCGCCTGGATGCACGCGTTGGCGCGCCGCGACACCTCCTGGAGAAATACCCCCTAGGGGTATAGTGTGGTGAGCATCGAGGGGAAACCTGGGACCCCAAGGGCCCCTTCCCCCTACATACGGCACACGCCACACGCCTCATTGAGGAGCAATGACATGACCGCCCAGACCGAAACCCCGGGTTCCGTCACCGCCGTCTACCAGGTGAGCGGGATGAGCTGCGGGCACTGTGAAGGCTCGGTCAGCAGCGAGATCGGCGAGATCGCCGGCGTCAGCTCGGTGAAGGCCGTGGCCTCGACGGGTGAGGTCACTGTCGTCTCCGTGGCCCCGCTCGACGAGGCCGCGGTCCGCGCCGCGGTGGACGAGGCGGGCTTCGAGTTCGTCGGCAAGGCCTGAACAACCCCCCAGGAACCATCTCCGCCACACCGGGCCGTACCGACCAGCTGATACTGGCTCCGTACGGCCCGGTTCCTCCACTGGAGCCGGACCATGACCACCGCACCACCCGCGACAGCCATAGCCGCGACAACCGAGACACCCGCGACCTCCACGACCTCCACGACCTCCACGACCTCGGAAGTGGAGCTCTCCATCGGCGGAATGACCTGCGCCTCCTGCGCGGCCCGCGTCGAGAAGAAGCTCAACCGCATGGACGGCGTCACCGCCACGGTCAACTTCGCGACGGAGAAGGCGAAGGTCTCCTACCCGCAGGGCGTACAGGTCGCCGATCTGATCGCCACCGTGGTGAAGACGGGATACACGGCCGAGGAGCCCCCACCGCCCGCGTCGCCCGAGGAAGCGGCCGCGCCCGCGGAAGATCCCGAGCTCGCCTCCCTCCGCACGCGCCTCGTCGTCTCCGCTCTCCTCGCCCTCCCCGTGGTCCTGATGTCCATGGTCCCGGCCCTGCAGTTCGACAGCTGGCAATGGCTCTCGCTGACGCTCGCCGCGCCCGTCGTCGTCTGGGGCGGACTGCCCTTCCACCAGGCCGCGTTGACGAACGCGCGGCACGGCGCGGCCACCATGGACACGCTGGTATCGGTCGGCACGCTCGCCGCGTTCGGCTGGTCGCTGTGGGCACTGTTCTTCGGGGACGCGGGCATGCCGGGCATGCACGACGACTTCAGGCTCACCATCTCGCGCATGGACGGCGCGTCCACGATCTACCTCGAAGTCGCCGCCGGTGTGGTCGCGTTCATCCTGCTCGGCCGCTATCTGGAGGCTCGCTCCAAGCGGCGCGCGGGTGCGGCGCTGCGCGCCCTGATGGAGCTGGGCGCGAAGGACGTCGCCGTGTTGCGGGACGGCCGTGAGATCCGTGTCCCCGTCGGGCAGCTCACGGTCGGCGACCGTTTCGTCGTCCGGCCCGGCGAGAAGGTCGCCACCGACGGGACCGTGGTGGAGGGTTCCTCCGCCGTCGACGCCTCCATGCTGACGGGCGAATCCGTGCCGGTGGACGTGACCGTCGGCGACGCCGTGACCGGCGCGACCGTGAACGCCGGGGGCCGGCTCGTCGTCGAGGCCACCCGGGTCGGCGCGGACACCCAGCTCGCCCGGATGGCGCGGCTCGTCGAGGACGCACAGAACGGCAAGGCCGAGGTGCAGCGCCTCGCCGACCGGATCTCCGGGATCTTCGTGCCGGTGGTGCTGCTGATCGCGCTGGTCACGTTCGGGGTCTGGCTCGCGGCCACCAGTGACACCGCCGCGGCCTTCACCGCGGCCGTCGCGGTGCTGATCATCGCCTGCCCGTGCGCGCTGGGCCTGGCCACGCCCACCGCCCTGATGGTGGGCACGGGCCGCGGCGCCCAGCTCGGCATCCTCATCAGGGGCCCCGAGGTCCTGGAGTCCACGCGCCGCGTCGACACCGTCGTCCTGGACAAGACCGGGACGGTGACGACGGGACGGATGAAACTTCAACAGGTGTACGTCGTCGACGGCGCCGCCGAGAAGGACGTTCTGCGGCTCGCAGGCGCCCTGGAACACGCCTCCGAGCACCCGATTGCCCAGGCGATCGCGGTGGGCGCTCAGGAACGCACTGGAGACCTCCCGGCGGTGGAGCACTTCGCGAACGTTCCCGGGCGTGGCGTACGCGGGCACGTGGACGGTCACGAGGTCACGGTGGGCCGGTTCCTGGAGGTACTCCCGGACGAGCTGGCCCGCGCGAAGAGCGCAGCCGAGGCGGAGGGGCGTACGGCCGTCGTGGTCGCCCGGGACGGAGTGGCACTCGGTGTCCTGACCGTCGCCGACGCGATCAAGGAGACCAGCGCCGAAGCCGTACGCGAACTGCGCGCCCTGGGGCTCACCCCGGTCCTGCTCACCGGCGACAACCGGGCGGTCGCCCAGGCCGTGGCGCGGGCCGTCGGCATCGACTCCGCGGACGTGATGGCGGAGGTGCTGCCCGAGGACAAGGTCGACGTCGTCAAGCGGCTCCAGAGCGAGGGCCGGACCGTCGCGATGGTCGGCGACGGGGTCAACGACGCGGCGGCCCTGGCCACCGCCGACCTGGGCCTGGCGATGGGCACGGGCACGGACGCGGCGATCGAGGCGAGCGATCTGACGCTGGTGCGCGGGGATCTGCGGGTGGCCGCGGACGCGATCCGGCTGTCGCGGCGGACGCTCGCGACCATCAAGGGGAACCTCGTCTGGGCCTTTGGATACAACGTGGCGGCGCTGCCGCTGGCCGCCGCCGGTCTGCTGAACCCCATGATCGCCGGGGCTGCGATGGCCTTCTCGTCGGTATTCGTGGTGACGAACAGTCTTCGGCTCAGAGCATTCTCATGACGATGGGGTAAGAGTCCCTCTAGAGTCCAACGACAGCCTCACATAAGCTCTTCACAAGGCTCGCGCATCTTCCTTACGCTTGGGCCCCGATCGCCATATCGGGGCTCTTGCGCATCTTCAGGACATATGCAAGAGACGCAGATCACAGTGATGTGAACGTAACCATCGAAGGGGTTCGTGAGTCTAAGTTGGCGATGTCAGAAGCGTCTTGGGGGGCGTGACTGACATCTGGGGATGTCTTGGGGGACGTTCCCGGAAATTGCGTTGCCGGGGCACGTACACCGGGGAGCTTTGAGCGGCCCTCCCGATCCGTGCGCGTCCCGGCAGATCGCATCGCGGTACCGCAGTACAGAGAGTTTTGCTCGTTTAGCTCGCAGCAAGCTCGCAGCGATTCAGGCGCTGTCCGCAGACGCCCGGCCGGATCCCGTGGGGGGAATCCGTACCGGGACAAGGAAAGCGCCCCGACTGCCGGCCCGTGGGGGGACCGGTAGCGGGGCGCTTTCCGTATGTCAGGGCTCGGATCGCCTCCGGGTGCCCCTCGGCTCACTCGCCGTAGGGCACCCCGGGGTGACCTGGACCTCAGCGGGCCTCGACCGGAACGAAGTCGCGCTCGACGACGCCCGTGTAGATCTGGCGCGGGCGGCCGATGCGGGAGCCCGGCTCCTTGATCATCTCGTGCCACTGGGCGATCCAGCCCGGGAGGCGGCCGAGGGCGAAGAGGACCGTGAACATCTCGGTCGGGAAGCCCATGGCGCGGTAGATCAGGCCGGTGTAGAAGTCGACGTTCGGGTAGAGGTTGCGCGAGACGAAGTAGTCGTCGGAGAGCGCGTGCTCCTCCAGCTTGAGC
The DNA here is from genome assembly GCF_014645835.1 of Streptomyces albiflavescens. GTDB lineage: Bacteria > Actinomycetota > Actinomycetes > Streptomycetales > Streptomycetaceae > Streptomyces > Streptomyces albiflavescens. The sequence continues at coordinate 380,129 of NZ_BMMM01000002.1, read as the reverse complement.
GCGATGTCCAGCAGCTCGTCGGACTTGCCGAGGGCCGAGAGGACGTCGTGCGCCGCCGCCTTGATGATCTTGGCGCGCGGGTCGAAGGACTTGTACACCCGGTGGCCGAAGCCCATCAGGCGGACGCCGTCCTCCTTGTTCTTCACCTTGCGGATGAAGGAGTCGACGTCGCCGCCGTTGGCCTGGATGCCCTCGAGCATCTCCAGCACGGACTGGTTGGCGCCGCCGTGCAGCGGGCCCCAGAGGGCGGAGATGCCGGCGGAGATCGAGGCGAACATGTTCGCCTGCGAGGAGCCCACCAGACGCACGGTGGAGGTCGAACAGTTCTGCTCGTGGTCCGCGTGGAGGATCAGCAGCTTGTCGAGCGCGGAGACCACGACCGGGTCGAGCTCGTACTCCTGGGCGGGGACCGAGAAGGTCATGCGCAGGAAGTTCTCGACGTACCCGAGGTCGTTGCGCGGGTAGACGAAGGGGTGACCGATCGACTTCTTGTAGGCGTACGCTGCGATCGTCGGAAGCTTGGCGAGAAGGCGGATCGTCGAAAGGTGACGCTGCTTCTCGTCGAACGGGTTGTGGCTGTCCTGGTAGAACGTCGACAGGGCGCTGACCACCGACGACAGCATCGCCATCGGGTGGGCGTCGCGCGGGAAGCCCTGGAAGAAGCGCTTGACGTCCTCGTGCAGCAGGGTGTGCTGCGTGATCTCGTTCTTGAAGGTGGAGAGCTCGTCCACGTTCGGCAGCTCACCGTTGATCAGCAGGGAGGCCACCTCGAGGAAGGTGGAGCGCTCCGCCAGCTGCTCGATCGGGTAGCCGCGGTACCGGAGGATGCCCTGCTCACCGTCGAGGTAGGTGATAGCGGATTTATAGGCGGCGGTGTTGCCATACCCACTGTCGAGAGTCACCAGCCCGGTCTGGGCGCGGAGCTTCCCGATGTCGAAGCCCTTGTCGCCGACGGTGCTGTCGATCACCGGGTAGGTGTACTCGCCATCGCCGTACCGCAGTACTACAGAGTTGTCGCTCACGTCATCCCTCACCGACGTTGTGCCTCTTCTTCGAGGTGCCCTGACTGTCTCTACCATCCCCCATTTGGCCCTGGAGAGTGCACTCGGGGTCGACCATTGGGCCTATTGGCGGCACTCAGTGCCGCCAACCTGCTCATCCTGCCCCCCTTCGCCGGGGTTCCGGAAGTGCTCTGTGACCTTTGCGACTCATTTGATCGATCATTTTTTGCGATGCCTGCCCGCGCGGGCCTCCGAGCCGCCGAATCAAGGCCGTTGCCGGCCCTCCGGGAGAACGGGCGTCAGCCCTCCACAGCGCGGGGTGCGAGCCGGAAGTCCAGGGCCGTGCAGCGTCGTCCGGCCGACACCGTGCGCACCGCCTGGCCTATCGCCTTGCGGGAGCCGACGAGGACGACCAGCTTCTTGGCGCGGGTGACGGCTGTATAGAGCAGATTGCGCTGGAGCATCATCCACGCACCCGTGGTGACGGGGATGACCACCGCCGGGTACTCGCTGCCCTGGGAGCGGTGGATGGTCACCGCGTACGCGTGGGCCAGCTCGTCGAGTTCGTCGAAGTCGTACGGCACCTCCTCGTCCTCGTCCGTCAGCACCGTCAGACGCTGTTCGACCTCATCGAGCGAGGTGACGACGCCCACGGTGCCGTTGAAGACCCCGTTCTCGCCCTTCTCGTAGTTGTTGCGAATCTGGGTGACCTTGTCGCCGACGCGGAAGACGCGGCCGCCGAAGCGCTTCTCGGCCAGGTCCGGGCGGCCGGGCGTGATGGCCTGCTGGAGCAGGCCATTGAGGTTGCCCGCGCCGGCCGGGCCCCGGTGCATGGGGGCCAGGACCTGTACGTCCCGGCGCGGGTCGAGGCCGAACTTGGCCGGAATCCGTCGCGCCGCCACATCCACCGTAAGCCGGCCCGCCTCTTCGGTGTCGTCCTCGACGAACAGGAAGAAGTCCTTCATGCCGTCGGTGACCGGGTGCTGCCCGGAGTTGATCCGGTGCGCGTTCGTCACCACACCGGACTGCTGGGCCTGACGGAAGACCTGGGTGAGGCGGACGGAGGGGACGGGGCTCCCGTCGGCGAGCAGGTCCCTCAGGACCTCGCCCGCGCCGACGCTGGGGAGCTGGTCGACGTCCCCCACGAACAGCAGATGGGCACCCGGAGCCACCGCCTTGACCAGCTTGTTGGCGAGCAGGAGGTCGAGCATGGAGGCCTCGTCCACGACCACCAGGTCGGCGTCCAGCGGGCGGTCCTTGTCGTAGGCCGCGTCACCGCCCGGCTTGAGCTCCAGGAGCCGGTGCACGGTGGAGGCGTCGGCGCCGGTCAGCTCGGCGAGGCGCTTGGCGGCGCGGCCCGTGGGGGCGGCGAGGACGACCTTCGCCCGCTTGGCGCGCGCCAGTTCCACGATCGAGCGGACCGTGAAGGACTTGCCGCAGCCGGGACCTCCGGTGAGCACGGCGACCTTCTTGGTGAGCGCCAGCCGGACGGCCTCCTCCTGACCGGGCGCCAACTCCGCGCCCGTACGCCCCTTCAGCCAGGCCAGCGCCTTGTCCCAGGCCACGTCGTGGAAGCCGGGCATCCGGTCCTGGTCGGTGCGCAGAAGGCGCAACAGCTGGGCGGAGAGGGAGAGTTCCGCGCGGTGGAAGGGAACCAGGTAGACGGCAGTCACCGGGGCGCCGCCGTCGGGGCCCGGGACCTTCTCCCGTACGACACCGGGCTCTTCGCCGTCCTCGGCCGGTGCCGCCAGCTCGGCCAGGCACTCGATGACCAGGCCCGTGTCCACCTGGAGCAGCTTCACCGCGTCGGAGATCAGCCGCTCCTCGGGGAGATAGCAGTGGCCCTGGTCGGTGGACTGCGAAAGCGCGTACTGGAGACCGGCTTTGACGCGCTCCGGGCTGTCGTGCGGGATGCCGACGGACTGGGCGATCTTGTCGGCGGTGAGGAAGCCGATGCCCCAGACGTCGGCCGCGAGGCGATAGGGCTGGTTCTTGACGACCGAGATCGACGCGTCGCCGTATTTCTTGTAGATGCGGACCGCGATGGACGTGGACACCTCGACGGTCTGGAGGAAGAGCATGACCTCCTTGATCGCCTTCTGCTCCTCCCAGGCGTCGGCGATCTTCTTGGTGCGCTTGGGGCCGAGGCCCGGCACCTCGATCAGCCGCTTCGGCTCCTCCTCGATGATCTGGAGGGTGTCCAGGCCGAAGTGCTGGGTGATGCGGTCGGCGAAGACCGGGCCGATGCCCTTGACCAGTCCGGAGCCGAGATAGCGGCGGATTCCCTGGACGGTGGCCGGGAGGACGGTCGTGTAGTTCTCCACGGTGAACTGCTTGCCGTACTGCGGGTGGGAGCCCCAGCGGCCCTCCATGCGGAGCGACTCGCCCACCTGGGCGCCCAGGAGTGAGCCCACGACCGTGAGCAGGTCGGCGGCGCCTCGGCCGGTGTCGACCCGGGCGACCGTGTACCCGTTCTCCTCGTTGGCGTAGGTGATGCGCTCCAGTACGCCTTCCACAACCGCCAGGTGTACCTGCCGGTTCCCCGCCTGATTGGACATGATCCGACGCTACCGTCCGCCTCCGACATCGCGCGGACGCCGGGACGACTTCATCACGATCCGGTCTCGGGGTCTTGTCAAACTCTCGTGTAATCGATTCCAATCCCTCGTGTAATCGATTCCACGAGGAGGTGGAGCGGCGATGGCGAGCATCAAGGACGTTGCCGCCGAGGCCGGCGTATCCGTCGCCACGGTCTCGCGGGTCCTGAACGACCATCCGTCGGTCAGCGCGGACGCACGCACCCGGGTGCTGGCCGCCGTGCAGGCCCTGGGCTACCGCCCGAACGCCGTCGCCCGCTCTCTGCGCACCGACCAGACCCGCACCCTGGGCCTTGTCATCAGCGACGTACTCAACCCGTACTTCACCAAGCTGGCCCGCTCCGTCGAGGAGGCGGCCCGCGCGCTCGGCTACAGCGTCATCATCGGCAACGCCGACGAGCGGCCCGATCTGCAGGACCACCACGTACGGACCCTGCTGGACCGCCGTATCGACGGCCTCCTTGTCTCCCCCACCGACGGTGGCTCCCCCGGGATGCTGGACGCCGCGCGCGGGGGGACGCCGATGGTCTTCGTGGACCGCTGGATCGCGGGCGTGGACGTGCCCGTCGTCCGGGCGGACGGGCGCGCGGCCGTGCGTGACCTGGTCGCCCATCTGCACGGTCTCGGGCACCGGCGGCTCGCCATCATCGCGGGTCCGGCGGCCACCACGACCGGCAGTGAGCGTGTCGAGGCCTTCCGGGAGGCCATGGCCGAGTACGGGATTCCCCTCCCGGACGCCTACATAGGCCAGGGCGACTTCCAGGCCGAGAGCGGCCGTCGGGTCACCGAGGGGTTCCTCGACCTGGCCGAGCCGCCCGAGGTCGTCTTCGCCGCCGACAACCTGATGGCGCTCGGCGCGCTGGACGCGATCCGCGCGCGCGGGATGCGGGTTCCGGACGACATCGCACTCGCCGCGTTCGACGACATCCCCTGGTTCGTGCACACCGATCCGCCGATCACGGCGATCGCCCAGCCGACGGGCGAGCTGGGCCGGGCCGCCGTGCGCGCCCTGGTCGACCGCATCGAGGGGCGGCCCCCGCAGTCCGTCACCCTCCCCGCCCGTCTCGTCGTACGCCGCTCGTGCGGCGAGTCCCCCGTAACGAACAGGAGCCAGTCGTGAGCAACCTGGACGAGTTGCTGCGCATCGAGGGCATACGAAAAACCTTCCCCGGCGTGGTCGCGCTCGACAGCGTGGACTTCGATCTGCGCCGCGGTGAGGTGCACGTACTGCTCGGCGAGAACGGCGCGGGCAAGAGCACGCTGATCAAGATGCTCTCCGGCGCCTACCACCCCGACGCCGGGCGCGTCCTCGTCGACGGCGAGGAGGTCCGCATCCAGGGTGCGCAGGACTCCGAGCGCCTCGGGATCGCGACCATCTACCAGGAGTTCAACCTCGTCCCCGATCTCACGGTCGCCGAGAACATCTTCCTGGGCCGGCAGCCGCGGCGCTTCGGGATGATCGACCGCAAGACGATGGAGGCCGAGGCCGCCGAGCTGCTGAAGCGCGTCGGGGTGAACGTGTCCCCCCGCGCGCGGGTGCGCGAACTCGGCATCGCACGCCTGCAGATGGTCGAGATCGCGAAGGCGCTGAGCCTGAACGCTCGCGTCCTGATCATGGACGAGCCGACAGCGGTACTCACCTCCGAAGAGGTCGAAAAGCTCTTCACCATCGTGCGCCAACTGCGCGAGGCCGGTGTCGGCATCGTCTTCATCACGCACCATCTGGAAGAGATCGCCGCCCTGGGAGACCGGGTCACGGTCATCCGCGACGGCAAGAGCGTCGGCCAGGTGCCCGCGTCCACGCCCGAGGACGAACTCGTACGCCTCATGGTGGGCCGGTCCATCGAGCAGCAGTATCCGCGCGAACGGGCGGACACCGGGGCCGCGTTGCTCACCGTCGAGGGGCTCACCAAGGACGGCGTCTTCCACAACGTGAGCTTCGAGGTGCGGGCCGGTGAGGTCGTCGGCATCGCTGGGCTCGTGGGAGCCGGACGCACCGAGGTCGTACGAGCGGTCTTCGGCGCCGATCCGTACGACAAGGGCGCCGTGAAGGTCGCCGGCTCCGCGCTGCGCCGCCACGACGTGAACGCCGCCATGCAGGCCGGCATCGGGCTCGTCCCCGAGGACCGCAAGGGCCAGGGCCTGGTCCTGGACGCCACCGTCGAGGAGAACCTCGGCCTGGTCACCATGCGCGCCGCCACCCGCGGCGGGCTCGTCGACCTCAAGGGCCAGCGGGAGGCCGCCGCGCGGATCGCCGAGCAGCTCGGCGTCCGGATGGCGGGCCTCGGCCAGCACGTACGCACCCTGTCCGGCGGCAACCAGCAGAAGGTCGTCATCGGCAAGTGGCTGCTCGCCGACACCAAGGTGCTGATCCTCGACGAGCCGACCCGTGGCATCGATGTCGGTGCCAAGGTCGAGATCTACCAGCTGATCAACGAACTGACGGCCGCCGGTGCCGCCGTCCTGATGATCTCCAGCGATCTGCCCGAGGTGCTCGGCATGAGCGACCGGGTCCTGGTGATGGCCCAGGGCCGGATCGCCGGCGAACTCTCCGCCGACGAGGCGACGCAGGACTCCGTGATGGCCCTCGCCGTCAGCACGAACACTGAAAGGGAGGCCACCCGTGGCCACTGACACGCTCAAGAGCGCATCGGGCGCGAGTGGAGCCTCGGCGGTCCGCCGCCTCCTGCTCGACAACGGAGCGCTCACCGCGCTCATCGCCCTCGTCATCGCGATGTCGGCACTGTCCGGCGATTTCCTGACGACGGACAACCTGCTCAACATCGGCGTCCAGGCGGCCGTCACCGCCATCCTCGCCTTCGGCGTCACGTTCGTGATCGTCTCGGCGGGCATCGACCTGTCGGTCGGCTCGGTCGCCGCGCTGTCGGCCACCGTCCTTGCCTGGATGGCGACTTCGGAGGGCGTCCCGGTCTGGATCGCGGTGATCCTCGCGGTCGCCACCGGTATCGCGTGCGGTCTGGTCAACGGCGTACTGATCGCGTACGGGAAGCTGCCGCCGTTCATCGCCACGCTCGCCATGCTCTCGGTGGGCCGCGGTCTCTCCCTGGTGATCTCGCAGGGCAGCCCGATCGCCTTCCCCGACTCGGTCTCGCATCTCGGTGACACCCTCGGCGGCTGGCTGCCGGTGCCGGTCCTCGTCATGGTCGTGATGGGCCTGATCACTGCCGTGATCCTGGGCCGTACGTACATCGGCCGCTCCATGTACGCGATCGGCGGCAACGAGGAGGCCGCGCGTCTGTCGGGCCTGCGGGTGAAGAAGCAGAAGCTCGCGATCTACGCCCTCTCCGGTCTCTTCGCGGCCGCCGCGGGCATCGTGCTGGCCTCCCGGCTCTCCTCCGCGCAGCCGCAGGCCGCGCAGGGCTACGAACTCGACGCGATCGCCGCGGTCGTCATCGGCGGTGCCTCGCTCGCGGGTGGCACGGGCAAGGCGTCCGGCACGCTGATCGGCGCGCTGATCCTGGCGGTGCTGCGCAACGGGCTCAACCTCCTGTCCGTGTCCGCCTTCTGGCAGCAGGTCGTCATCGGCGTGGTGATCGCGCTGGCGGTGCTGCTCGACACGGTGCGGCGCAAGGCCGGGGCGACTCCGGTGGCCGCCGGTGCCGGCACGCCGGGCGGCAAGGGCAAGCAGGCGGCGACGTACATCATCGCGGCCGTGGTCGCGGCGGCGATCGTCGGCGCGATGTCCTTCCTGCACAACGGCTCGTCCTCGTCGACGACCCAGAAGGTGGGCCTGTCCCTGTCGACGCTGAACAACCCCTTCTTCGTCCAGATCAAGGCGGGCGCTCAGCAGGAGGCGAAGAAGCTCGGCGTGGACCTGACCGTCACGGACGCACAGAACGACGCCTCGCAGCAGGCCAACCAGCTGCAGAACTTCACCAGTTCGGGGCTCGGTTCGATCATCGTCAACCCGGTGGACTCGGACGCGGCGGGCCCGGCGGTCCGCGCGGCGAACAAGGCCGACATCCCCGTCGTCGGCGTCGACCGCGGTGTGAACAAGGCGGACACGGCCGCGCTCGTCGCCTCCGACAACGTCGCGGGCGGCAAGCTGGGCGCCCAGGCGCTCGCCGAGAAGCTGGGCGGCAAGGGCAAGATCGTGATCCTGCAGGGCCTGGCCGGTACGTCCGCGAGCCGCGAGCGCGGCGCGGGCTTCACCGAGGGCCTGAAGGCCTACCCGGGCATCAAGGTCGTCGCCCGGCAGCCCGCGGACTTCGACCGCACCAAGGGGCTCGATGTGATGACGAACCTGCTCCAGGCGCACCCCGACATCCAGGGCGTCTTCGCCGAGAACGACGAGATGGCGCTCGGCGCGATCAAGGCGCTCGGCTCCAAGGCGGGCAAGTCGGTCTCCGTCATCGGCTTCGACGGCACCCCCGACGGTCTGAAGGCGGTCCAGGCGGGCACGCTGTACGCGTCCGTCGCCCAGCAGCCGAAGGAGCTCGGCCGGATCGCGGTGGACAACGCGCTGAAGTCCGCCGAGGGCAAGAAGGTCCAGGAGACGGTGAAGGTGCCGGTGAAGGTGGTCACCAAGGAGAACGTGGCCGGGTTCGGCGGCTGACCGTCGCCGGCCGCCGGACGGCAGACGGGCACGGGCGGATCCGACGGGATCCGCCCGCACCCGCGCACCAACTCACCTATACAGGGAGACAGTTCATGTACGACTACGACCTTCTGGTCGTGGGATCGGCCAACGCCGACCTGGTGATCGGGGTCGAGCGGAGGCCCGCGGCCGGAGAGACGGTGCTCGGCTCCGACCTCGCCGTCCACCCCGGCGGCAAGGGCGCCAACCAGGCGGTCGCCGCCGCCCGCCTCGGGGCCCGAACGGCCCTGCTGGCCCGGGTCGGCGACGACGCGCACGGCCGGCTGCTGCTCGACTCGCAGCGCGAGGCCGGCGTCGACACCGAGGGCGTGCTGGTCGGCGGGGCACCCACCGGGGTCGCGCTGATCACGGTGGACCCGTCCGGCGACAACAGCATCGTGGTCTCGCCGGGGGCCAACGGCCGGCTCACGCCCGAGGACGTGCGGGCCGCAGGGAGCCTCTTCCAGGCCTCCCGGGTGGTCTCGGCACAGCTGGAGATCCCGCTGGAAACGGTCGTGGAGGTCGTACGGGGTCTCGCTCCCGGCAGCCGTTTCGTACTGAACCCCTCACCACCGCGCCCGCTGCCCACCGAGGTCCTCGCGGCCTGCGACCCGCTGATCGTGAACGAGCACGAGGCACGAGTGATCGCCGGTACGGCTCTCGGGGACTCCCCCGAGGACTGGGCGACGGCCCTGCTGGCCCTCGGCCCGCGCTCGGTGGTCGTCACCCTGGGCGCGGAGGGCGCGCTGGTGGCCTCCGCGGAGGGCATCGCCCGAGTGCCGTCGGTGAAGGTCGAGGCCGTGGACACGACGGGGGCGGGCGACGCGTTCACGGCGGCGCTGGCCTGGCGACTGGGGCGCGGGGAGTCCCCGGAAGAGGCCGCCGGGTACGCGGCCCGGGTCGGAGCCGCAGCCGTCACCCGGCCGGGGGCGCAGGAGTCCTTCCCCACCGCCGAAGAGGCCGAGGCACTGTGAAGAAGGCCGGAATCCTGAACCGTCATCTCGCGGGCGCGCTCGCCGAGCTGGGGCACGGGCACGAGGTCCTGGTGTGCGACGCGGGAATGCCGATACCGGCGGGCCCGCGGGTGGTGGACCTGGCCTTCCGGGCCGGGGTGCCGTCCTTCGCGGAGGTGCTCGACGGGCTGCTGGACGAACTCGTGGTGGAGGGCGCCACGGCGGCCACCGAGGTCCGCGAGGCGAACCCTCGGGCGACGGCGCTGCTGGAGGGACATTTCCCCGCCCTGGAGCTGGTCCCGCACGAGAGACTGAAGACACTGTCGGCCAACGCGCGCCTGATCGTCCGCACCGGTGAGGCACGGCCGTACGCGAATGTACTGCTGCGCTGCGGAGTGTTCTTCTGAGCCACCGCCGATACGGCTGAGCACCGCCGATACGGCGTAAGAAACTTCGAGGGGCCCGGTCCGTCGACCGGGCCCCTCGGCTTTCCCCTCCGTATCAGAACCCCCGCGATCCCCCCGGATCCCCCTCCAGAAGTCCTGATGCCAAGTACGACCCACCAGGTCCGGGAAGGGTTGCACGGTCTTTTGAGATTCTTTTCGGCGCGCCGACGAACCGGGGCACACGTAGCGTTTGCCGCATGAACGATGAGTCACTCCAGCACGACGTGCTCGACGAGCTCGGCGACCACGGGCTCCAGGAGATCGAGGGGCTGCTCGGCAGGGATGCGTCCGGGGCGCGCGAGTTCGTGGACACGACGGTGTCGGAGATCTCCGGAGGCCTCCTGGACCGCGCGGTCACGGCCCCCGACGAGGTCCAGCAGGCCTTCGCGGAAGCGCAGGAGGCCCCGCTCCAGGGTGTGGTCACCCTGGGCGGCCTCGGCACCGGCGGCCTGATGGACGGTCTGCTCACCCGTCTCGCCGATCCGGCCGCGAACGCGGTCGCCAAGAAGACGGGCCTGCCGCCGGCCACGGTGACCCGGGTGATCGAACTGCTGATCCCGGTGCTCGTGTCGGTCCTGAGCAAGCGGGCCGCCCACGGGTCACAGAGGTAGCCCGACGGCGTCGACGGCGGTCCCCCCTCGGCGTGCGGGGCGGCCGGCCACCGTCGTCGCGCCGTACTACCCCGCGTGCTCCAAGAACCGCTCCACCGTCTCCGCCAGCACCTCCCGCCCGTCCCGAGCCCACAGCGCGTCGTTGAAGAGCTCGACCTCGATCGGGCCGTCGTAGCCGGCCGCCTCGACGTGGGAGCGCCACTCGCGCATGTCGATCGAGCCGTCTCCGATCTGGCCGCGGCCGTTGAGGACGCCTTCCGGCAGCGGGGTGGTCCAGTCGGCGAGCTGGAAGGTGTGGATGCGGCCGGATGCGCCCGCGCGGGCGATCTGGGCGGGGGCCGTGTCGTCCCACCAGATGTGGTACGTGTCGACGGTGACGCCCACCTGGTCGGCGGGGAAGCGCTCCGCAAGATCCAGGGCCTGGGCGAGGGTCGACACCACGCAGCGGTCGGACGCGTACATGGGATGCAGGGGCTCGATGGCCAGCCGTACACCGCGTTCGGCCGCGTACGGGCCCAGCTCGGCCAGCGCGTCGGCGATGCGTTCCCGGGCGCCGTGCAGGTCCTTGGAGCCCGCCGGCAGTCCGCCCGACACCAGCACCAGGGTGTCCGTGCCGAGGGTCGCCGCCTCGTCGATCGCCGCCCGGTTGTCGTCCAGGGCACGGGCCCGCTCGTCCGGGTCGATCGCCGTGAAGAAGCCTCCCCGGCACAGGGTGGTCACCGCGAGGCCCGCGTCGCGGACCAGCTTGGCGGTCGCCTCGACGCCGTACGACTGAACGGGTTCGCGCCAGAGGCCGACTCCGGGCACGCCCAACTCCCGGCAGGCCTCGACCAGTTCCGGCATCGACAGCTGCTTGACCGTCATCTGGTTGATGGAGAAGCGGGCGAGACTCATGACGTCACTCCGTACAGGGCGAGCAGGGTCTTCATACGCGCTTCGGCCGACTCCGGGTCGCGGAACAGGCCCAGGCCGTCGGCCAGTTCGTAGGCGCGCGCGAAGTGCGGGAGCGAGCGGGCCGACTGCAGCCCGCCGACCATGGTGAAGTGGTCCTGGTGTCCGGCCAGCCAGGCCAGGAAGACGACACCCGTCTTGTAGAAGCGGGTCGGCGCCTGGAAGAGGTGGCGGGACAACTCGACCGTGGGGTCGAGGAGTTCGCGGAAGCCCTTGGTGTCGCCCGTGTCCAGGACCCGTACCGCCCGCGCGGCCAGCGGGCCCAACGGGTCGAAGATGCCGAGCAGGGCGTGGCTGAAACCCTTCTCGTCGCCCGCGATCAGCTCGGGGTAGTGGAAGTCGTCGCCCGTGTAGCAGCGCACACCCTGCGGGAGCCTGCGGCGCAGGTCGATCTCCCGCTGGGCGTCCAGGAGGGAGACCTTGATGCCGTCGACCTTGTCCGGGTGGGCGGCGATGACCCGCAGGAACACATCCGTGGCCGCGTCCAGGTCGCTCGACCCCCAGTAGCCCTCGAGCGCCGGGTCGAACATCGGGCCCAGCCAGTGCAGGATCACCGGGTCGGCGGCCTGGCGGAGCAGGTGGCCGTAGACGTCGAGGTAGTCCTCGGGACCGGAGGCCGCCGCCGTCAGCGCCCTCGACGCCATCAGGATCGCCTGCGCGCCCGACTCCTCGACAAGGGCGAGCTGCTCCTCGTATGCGGCCCGGACCTGCGCCAGGGACGCCGGGCCCACCAGTTGGTCCGTGCCCACGCCGCACGCGATGCGGCCGCCGACCGCCCTGGCCTCGGCGGCGGACCGGCGGATCAGCTCCGCCGCGCCCGCCCAGTCCAGGCCCATCCCGCGCTGCGCGGTGTCCATGGCCTCGGCCACGCCCAGACCGTGGGACCACAGGTGGCGGCGGAAGGCGAGCGTCGCGTCCCAGTCGACGGCCGCGGGCGAGTCGGGCGAGACGTCCGCGTACGGGTCGGCGACGACGTGCGCGGCTGAGAAGACCGTACGGGAGGTGAAGGGCGCGCCGGTGGCGAGGGCGAGGGGCTCGGTGCGCGGCTCGTACGTCCTGAACCGGCCGTTCGCGTCCGGGAGTCGGATGGTCACAGCGCGATCTCCGGTACGTCGAGACGGCGGCCCTCCGCCGAGGACTTCAGGCCCAGTTCGGCGAGCTGGACACCGCGGGCGCCGGCGAGGAGGTCCCAGTGGTAGGGCGCGTCGGCGTAGACGTGGCGCAGGAACAGCTCCCACTGGGCCTTGAAGCCGTTGTCGAACTCGGCGTTGTCGGGGACCTCCTGCCACTGGTCGCGGAAGGAGTAGGTGGCCGGGATGTCAGGGTTCCAGACCGGCTTGGGGGTCGAACTGCGGTGCTGGACTCGGCAGTTGCGCAGCCCGGCGACGGCGGAGCCCTCCGTGCCGTCGACCTGGAACTCGACCAGCTCGTCGCGGTTGACGCGCACGGCCCAGGAGGAGTTGATCTGGGCGACGGCGCCGCCCTCCAGCTCGAAGATGCCGTACGCGGCGTCGTCGGCCGTGGCGTCGTACGGCTTGTCCTGCTCGTCCCAGCGCTGCGGGATGTGGGTGGCGGTGAGCGCCTGGACGGAGGTGACCCGGCCGAACAGCTCGTGCAGGACGTACTCCCAGTGCGGGAACATGTCGACGACGATGCCGCCGCCGTCCTCCGCGCGGTAGTTCCAGGAGGGCCGCTGGGCCTGCTGCCAGTCCCCCTCGAAGACCCAGTAGCCGAACTCCCCGCGGATCGAGAGGATCCGGCCGAAGAAGCCGCCGTCGATGAGGCGCTTGAGCTTGAGCAGTCCGGGGAGGAAGAGCTTGTCCTGGACGACGCCGTGCTTGATGCCGGCCGCGTGCGCGAGCCGGGCCAGCTCCAGGGCGCCGTCGAGGCCGGTCGCGGTGGGCTTCTCGGTGTAGATGTGCTTGCCGGCCGCGATCGCCTTCTTGATCGCCTCCTCGCGGGCGGAGGTGACCTGCGCGTCGAAGTAGAGGTCCACGGTCGGATCGGCGAGGACTTCGTCCACATCGGTCGACCAGTGCTCCAGACCGTGCCGCTCGGCGAGCGCCTCGAGGGCGTGCTCGCGGCGGCCCACGAGGACGGGCTCGGGCCACAGCACGGTGCCGTCGCCCAGGTCGAGACCGCCCTGGTCGCGCAGGGTGAGGATCGAGCGGACCAGGTGCTGGCGGTAGCCCATGCGTCCCGTCACGCCGTTCATGGCGATACGCACCGTCTTGCGTGTCACGTCATTCCCTTCGTACGCGGGTTCCGCGCCGCGTACGCCCCACGGTGAGCGCGAGTCCCACGGTGAGTGTGAGGCTCCACTGGTGAGCGTGACAGCAAGCGCTTTCTATCCAAGAAGAAGCTAGCCTCTGTCCAGCCGCTTGGACAAGACCATGTGGGTGACGAGATGTTCGATCCTCCGGACGGCTGGACGCGGAGGGCGTGCGCAGGGTCGGATGTACCCGCATATGACGGCCGTCCTCGAGGGCGTAGGACGGCCGTGCTTGAGGACACAGGACGGCCGCCCTTGAGAACGGACGTGCGACGGCCGTGCTTGAGGACGGACGCGTGACGGCCACATGACGGCCGTCCTGAGGACGACGACAACGAGATGCGTGACCGGAGGACGACGAGATGACCGTGACCCTGGCGGACGTGGCGGCGCGTGCGCAGGTCTCGCCCGCGACCGTGTCCCGGGTGCTGAACGGGAACTATCCCGTCGCGGCGTCCACGCGTGAGCGGGTACTGCGCGCGGTGGACGAGCTGGACTATGTACTGAACGGGCCGGCGAGTTCGCTGGCCGCGGCGACGTCCGACCTCGTCGGGATCCTCGTCAACGACATCGCCGACCCCTTCTTCGGGATCATGGCGGCCGCGATCCAGTCGGAGATCGGCGGCCCCGGGGGGCGCGCGGGCGGGGAACGGCTCGGCGTCGTGTGCAACACCGGCGGCTCTCCGGAGCGCGAACTCACCTACCTCACGCTCCTTCAGCGCCAACGCGCCGCCGCGGTCGTCCTCACCGGCGGCGCCGTCGAGGACACCTCGCACGCCTCCGCCGTCGCCGCGAAGCTGCGCAAGCTGGCCGAGGCGGGCACCCGGGTCGTCCTGTGCGGACGACCCCCCGCGCCCGAGGCCGCCGAGGCGATCGCGCTCACCTTCGACAACCGCGGGGGCGGTCAGCAGCTCACCGAGCACCTGATCGGACTCGGCCACCGGCGGCTCGGCTACATCGCCGGACCCGAGGAGCGGACGACCACCCGGCACCGGCTGGAGGGACACCGGGCCGCACTGGCCGCGCACGGCGTCGAGGACGATCCGCGGCACACCGTGTACGGCCGCTACGACCGCCGTTCCGGCTACGAGGCGACCCTCGAACTCCTTCGCCGTGACCCATCGTTGACGGCCGTCGTCGCCGCGAACGACACGGTGGCGCTCGGCGCCTGCGCCGCGCTGCGCGACTCCGGCCTGCGCATCCCGGACGACGTCTCCGTCGCGGGCTTCGACGACCTGCCCTTCAGCATCGACGCGGTGCCCGCCCTCACCACCGTGCGGCTCCCGCTCTCCGAAGCGGGCGCCCGCGCCGGGCGGATCGCCATGGGGCGCGAGGAGCCGCCGCCGGGCGGGATCGCCACGGTGCGCGGGGAGTTGATGGTGCGGGGGTCCACGGGGGTGCCGCGAGGCTGACGTACGCCGGCGCCCCGCGATGAGTTTTGAGCGGAGCACCGGTCTTCATTGCCGTAATCGCCCGAGCGACGAACAGGAGCACCTCCCATGCGCATCGTGGTCAGCGAGTTCATCAGCATCGACGGCGTCGTGCAGGCCCCCGGCGGTCCCGACGAGGACACCGACGGCGGCTTCGCGCACGGCGGCTGGTCGCACCCGTACTTCGACCCGGAGGTCGTCGGCAGTGCCTTCGCCGACGGTCTGGGCAGGGCCGAGGCGCTGCTGTTCGGGCGGCGCACCTGGCAGACAATGGCAGCGGCCTGGCCCGAGCGGGCGGGCGATCCGTTCGCGGACCGGATGAACTCCCTCCCCAAGTACGTCGTCTCCGGGACGCTCGGCGAGGACGACGTGACGAGCTGGAACAACACCACGCTCATCCCCGGCGACGAGGCCGTCGCCCGCCTCCGGGAGCTGCGCGCGACCGAGGGCGGCGACCTGGCGATGATGGGCAGCCCCACGCTCGTACGCACGCTCCTGCGCGAGGGCCTGGTCGACGAGCTGCAGCTCATCCGGATGCCGGTCATCCTCGGCGGCGGCAAGACGATCTTCCCCGAGGACGGCGTGAAGCGCCCGCTCGAACGGGTCTCCACGGTCACCGGCAAGACGGGGGTGGAGGTGTGCGTCTACCGGCCGGCCGACGAGGCGTAGACGGGTGGAGAACCGACAAGGCGTAGAGGACCGACAAGGCGTGGACGCGCGGAGGGGGCAGGGGACAGGGGGCGGAGTGGACGCGTAGGGGGTAGGCGGCGCGCGGGTGTCCGTTCTATGCTCGGGGCAACGGTATCTCTGACTGAGTCAGCCATATGGCCCGACCAGCCAGGCCGACCAGCCGGAGCCGATCACCAGAGCCGACCAATCCGGGGCCGATCATGACCGTCCAGGACATCCGCTCCTTCAACCGCTTCTACACGAACGTCATCGGCGCGCTCGACTACGGCCGCCACCTCTACGCCCCGTACACGCTCACGGAGTCCCGCGTCCTCTACGAGCTCGCGCACTCCCCGCGTACGGACGCCATCGACCTGCGCACCGAACTCTCGCTGGACTCTGGATACTTGAGCCGCATCCTCAACAAGTTCGAGCAGGACGGGCTGGTCGAGCGGTCACCGTCCGAGAAGGACCCGCGCCGCCGTCGGATCACCCTCACCACGCGCGGCCGGGACGCCGCCGACCTGCTCGACGAGCGCGCCCGGGAAACCGTCGGTTCGCTGCTCGCCTCCGTGCCCCCCGCCGACCGGGAGCGGCTCGCCGAGGCGATGCGCACGGTGCGGACGATTCTGGGCGACGGCCGGGGCCCCCGCGCGGAAGACGTCGTGCTGCGCGAGCCCGGCCCGGGTGACCTGGGCTGGATCGTGCAGCGCAACGCCGCGTTGTACGCGGCCGAGTACGGGTGGAACACCGACTACGAGGGCCTGGTCGCGAGGATCGTCGCCGACTTCGCCGAGGATCACGATCCGCACCTGGAACGGGTGTGGATCGCCGAGGTGGACGGGCGCCCCGTGGGGTGCGTGATGTGCGTACGGGACGACGCGCCCGGCACCGCCCGGCTCCGCCTGCTCCTCGTCGAGCCGGACGCGCGCGGGCTCGGCATCGGCGAGCGGCTCGTCGAGGCCGTCGTCGACTTCGCCCGCGGAGTCGGCTATCGCGACCTCGTCCTGTGGACCAACGACGTCCTCGCCGCCGCACGCCGCATCTACCAGCGCCACGGCTTCGTCCTCGTCTCCGAGAAACCGCACCGCTCCTTCGGCGCGGATCTCGTGGGCCAGGACTGGCGGCTGGATCTGCACGGCACGCAGGAGTGACGCGTACGGCACGCAGGGGTGACGAGTAAGGTCCAGATCATGAAGCTCGCCTTCTCCACCCTCGGTGTGCCCGGGCTCCCCGTCCCCGACGTCGTACGACTCGCCGTCACGCACGGCTGTCACGGCGTGGAACTGCGGGCGCATCCGGAGGAGCCGGTGCATCCGGGCATCGGTGCGGCCGAACGGGCCGCCGTGGCGGCGGAATTCAAGGCGGGCGGGATCGAGGTGCTGGGAATCGCGGGGTACGCGCGTGTCGCGGCGCCGGGGGACGACGAGCCGGTGATCGACGAGATCCGTCGGCTCCTCGACCTCGCACGCGACCTGGACGCCCCGTTCGTACGGGTCTTCCCCGGCGCCGGCCCGGACCAGAGCCCCGAAGAGGCCGACACGACGGCCGCTCGCCGCCTCGGCACGGCCGCCGAGTACGCCGCCGACCTGGGCGTACGGATCCTGCTGGAGACCCACGACTCGCACCGCACCGGCGCGGACGCGATCAGGATCCTGGGCCTGGTCGGCCATCATCACGTGGGCTCGCTCTGGGACGTGATGCACACCTGGCTGGGCGGAGAACAGCCGTCGTCGACGTATGCCGCGCTCGCTCCGTACCTCGGATACGTCCAGGTCAAGGACATCGCATCCGCCGAGGACACGACACCTCTGCCGCTGGGCGCCGGCGTCCTGCCGCTCGCCGAGTGCGTCGAGGTCCTCTCCCGCCACGGCTGGGACGGCTGGCTGTGCTGGGAGTACGAGAAGCGGTGGTACGAGGCGGCCGCGCCGCTTCCCGGGCTGCTGGACGCCGGGCGCGAGCACCTCGCCCGGCTGCTCAACGAGTCGGCGTAGGTGCCCGCGCACGCCAGATCATGTGCCCGGCCCCGGGGTGAGGCCCTCGCCGGGGCCGCCGACGCCGTCTCGGTGATCTCGCGCAGCACGATCGTGCAGACCCGCACCCCCGGACGCCCTGCTGGGCCGGGTCACGGCGGCCGAGCAGATCGTCGGCCAGGCGGGCCCCAACCTCGGCAACCTGCGCGGCGGCCTGATCGCCGGCTGGAGCTCCGGCGCGACCGCCCTGGTCAGCGGCGGCCTGTTGTGCCTGCTCGCGGTCACGGCCGTGGGCGCGACGACACCCGAACTGCGCGACGGGGCTACGCCACCGGACGACCGGTGATCTCCGCCGAGCCGTCCAGGCACCAGTCCAGTACGGCCGGCCAGGAGCCGTAACCGGCGTCCAGGTCGAGATGCGCGGCCCCGGGGATGATCTCGGTCGGTACGCCCAAGGGGTCGCCGTAGACGGTACGGGCGCCCTCGGGGCAGTACGGGTCGTCGTCGCCCGCGACGAGACGGGTGGGCCCGGGCAGCGTCAGGCCGTCGAGCGGCGGCGGGGCGAACTCCGCGACCTCCGGGTGCCGTACGAGGACGGATGCGGACGGCGGGGCCACCAGGAGCACCCGGTCGACGTCGAGGCCCGGCAGACCGCGTGCGACGGCATGCAGCCACAGCACGGCGGACGCGCTGTGGGCGAGTACGACGCGCTCGGCGCCGGTCAGCCCGTCGAGATGGCGGGCCAGTTCACCCAGCCACACCTCCGGGTCCGGGTCGTCGGGGTCGGGCAGCTGGGGGTAGGTGACCTGATGGCCCAGCTCCGCGAGCCGGTCGGCCAGCCAGTGCTGCCAGTGGTCCTTAGGACGGTGGTTCTGCCAGCCGTGCAGGATCAGGAAGTGCTTGGTGGTCATGAGGCGATGGTTTCCGATCACCGGCACACCGGTCCAGTTAATCTTTCCGGGTGGAACAGATAAGTGAGACCTTCACTGTCGATCTGCGCCGCCTGACCGTCCTGCGTGAACTCCGGCGTCGCGGCACCCTGGCGAGAACCGCCGAGGCCCTGCATCTGACCCCCTCGGCGGTCTCCCAGCAGATCGCCGCGCTGGCCCGCGAGGCGGGCGTACCACTGACGGAGCGCGACGGCAGAGGCGTACGGCTGACCGGGCAGGCGCGCGTCCTGCTGGCCCACGCCGATCTGATCGCCGCGCAACTGGAGCGGGCACGGGCCGACTTGGCGGCATACGGGGAGGGCGGGCGCGGGTCGGTCACCATCGGCTGCTTCTCCAGCGGGATCCTCGGTCTGCTCCCCGGCGCGCTGAGCGCGCTGGCGGTACGACTGCCGCACGTCCGCGTCGACGTCGTGGAGGCCGAGCCGCCGGACCTGTTCACCGCGCTCGACGCGGGCCAGGTCGACGTCGCCGTGGCCGTCGACTTCGCCGCCGCACCGCCGCACACCGACCGGCGCTACACCCGCACCGACCTGTTCACCGACGTCCTGGACCTCGCCGTCCCGGCCGGCCACCGCCTCGCGGGCCTCGACCGGGTGGCGCTGCGCGACCTCGCCACCGACGCCTGGATCGTCGGCGACGCGCGCAGCTGCTGCGGCGCGGTCGCCCGTTCCGTCTGCGCGGCCGCCGGGTTCACGCCGGACATCCGGCACGCCGTCAACGACTGGGGCGCACTCGCCGCGCTCGTCGAGGCGGGCCAGGGGGTCGCGCTGATCCCCCGCCTGGTCCAGCCGCTGTATGCCCATCGCCGCCTCGCCCTGCTGCCCACCGAGGGTGCGGCGCCGTCCCGCAACGTCTTCGTGGCCGTACGCGCGGGTTCGGAGCGTGACCCGGTACTGGCCGCCGTACGGGATCAACTACGCGCCGCCGCCGACTTGGTCAGCTGAGCACCCTGGCCCACAGCGTCTTGCCGAACTCGCGGTCCCGGACCTCCCACGCGTCCGAGAGAGCCTCCACCAGGAGCAAGCCCCGGCCCGAAGTGGCTTCCGGATCAAAGGACTTCACGACCGGGTGGCGCGATGACGCGTCGGAGACCTCGATCTCGATGGCCTTCTCACCGTCGCGGGTGAGAGCCACCTCGAAACAGCGGCGGGGCACGTGAGCGTGCCGAATCGCGTTCGTGGCCAGCTCCGACACGATCAACGCGACGGTCTCGGCCGCGTCGTCCGGGACCGCCCAGCAGGCGAGTACGAGCCGCGCACCGCGCCGGGCCTCGGAGGCGTTTTCGGCCAACGGCATGAACATCCGCCGCCAGGAGCGGGCTTGGGGGTTTACGCCGTCACTTTCTGTGTTCATACGGAAACTGTCGGCGCTGGTCGCTACCTTCACCAGTGACCGAGCGTCGACGACTGCGTGCGGCAACTGGGTTTGCGCGCGGGTTGATTGGCGTTGAGCCGTGTTGAGGGGTGGTGGCCGCGATGGGGCAGCCCAAGAAGAACTCGTCCTCGCCCGCCGCGCAGTACTTCGCGGAGGTACTGCGCATGCTGCGTACGCAGGCGGGGCTCTCACAGAACGAGTTGGGCGAGCGCATGGCCTACTCGGGAGCGGCCGTCAGCGCCGTGGAGACCTGCGCCAAGCCTGCGACGGATGAGTTCATCGAGGCGGCGGAGAAGGCGTTGGAGGCCGGGGGGCTTGTTTCGGCGGCGTCCAAGTATCTGCGGCTGGAGCGGTATCCGGCGCACTTTCAGGGGTTTGTGCAGCTGGAGCAGGAGGCCCTGAGCGTGTCGTCGTACTGCACACAGCTCATTCACGGCTTGCTGCAGACCAAGGAATACGCCCAGGCGGTGCTGAACTGCGCCTTTCCGCCGTTGGAGGAGGCCGACGTCGAGCAACTGGTGTCGGCGCGCATGGAGCGCAAGGCGCTGCTCGACCGCAAGCCGGTGTGTGTCATCAACATCATCACGGAAGAGGCGGCGCTGCGACGGAAGATCGGGGGCGCTGAGGTCATGCGCGCGCAGTACGAGTACCTCACCGCCTGCGCCAGGAGGCCCAACGTGGTCCTCCAGGTCATGCCGATGGCCACGGCTGCGCACGCAGGACTCCCTGGGCCGATGACTGTGATCGAGACTCCGGAGGACACGGCCCTGGTCTACATGGAGGTCGAAGGGCAGAGCACGCTCGTATCCAGGCCGGATGAGGCCGGAATCCTCACTCGCCGCTATGCGATGATCGGTCGGCAGGCCCTCCGACCGGAGGAATCCATCGGCCTTATCGAGCAGTTGGCGGGTGAGCTATGAACGGCCTGAAGTGGTTCAAGAGCAGCTACAGCGATTCGACCGGCGGCGAGTGCCTTGAAGCTGCGCTCTCTTGGCGGAAGAGCAGCCATAGTGACAGCAGCGGCGGTGATTGCGTCGAGATAGCCACCACCACCGTCATCCACATCCGCGACTCCAAGGCCCCGGACCTCCCCTACCTCACCGTCTCCCCCGCCGCCTGGACCGCCTTCCTCACCCTCGCGGACAGCCGGTCCCGGCACTCCGGCCACTCCGCCTCCGTGATCGAATAGATCGCGGAGTCACGCAGGCGGCTGTCCTCGCCCGGGGCCCAGGAGCGGGACCAGTTGCGCAGCACGCCCTCGAAGCGGGCGCCCGTGCGCTCGATCGCGGCGCGGGAACGGCTGTTGCGCGCGTCGGTCTTGAGGTCGACGCGGGCCACGCCCCACTGCTCGAAGGCGTGGCGGAAGAGGAGCAGCTTGGACTCGGCGTTCACGCCGGTGCCCTGGGCCGAGCGGGCGAGCCAGGTGAAGCCGACCTCGATGGCATCGAGGCCCTCGCCGGTGCGCCAGGAGCGGGGCTCCCAGTAGGACGTGGCGCCGACAGCGCGTCCCGTGGACGTCGACACCTGGGCGTACGGCGCGAGTTGGCCGGTCGCGGCGCGGGCGAGCTGCGCGTCGATGTACTGCCCGACCTCGGCGGCCCGGGGCACCCAGGTGAACTCGTACGAGCCCCGGTCCTGCTCCGCCGCGACGGCCAGGTCGGCGGCATGACGATGGTCCAGCGGCTCCAGACGTACGAGCGCGCCTTCCAGGACCGGTCCCTCCAGCTTGAAAGTCACCGGGCGAAGTGTTCCGTACGGGACCGGGGCCGTCGAATGAAATTCCGGCACGGCCCCGGGCGGCGGCGATCGGGAGAGTGGCCCTACTGGTCGAGCTCGGCAGCGAACAAGGTACGCACACGATTCCAGGAGTCCTGCGCGGCGGCCTCGTCGTAGACGTCGCGCCCGGGGAAGAAGAAAGCGTGCTGGGCTCCTGGATACACAACCGTCTCGTGGCGTACCCCCGCCTTCGTCAGCGCCTGGTCGATCAGGCTGCGCTGGTCCGCATCGATGACATGGTCGAGTTCCGCGAAGAACAACAGCATGCGCACATCACGGTCGGCGATGCTGTCGGTTGCCTCCAGCAGCGGTTCCGGACGGCTCAGCGCGGTTCCGGCGACGGGCAGCCAGCCGGGGTAGAAGATCGCCGCTGCCGCGAGGTCCAGTCGGCTCGCGGCGAAGTAGGCGATGTGGCCACCGAGACTGAAGCCGAGCACCCCGGCCTTGCCCGTGGCGGCAGCGTGGTCCCGGACGTAGGCGGTGCAGGCGCGCAGATCCGTCTCGACGCCCTCACGGGTCAGCTGACCGAGCAGTTCGAAGCCGCGCTTGCGGTTCGCGTCGCTCTCCTCCAGACCGGCAGCGGTCTCCGGGCCGGAGCGGTGATAGAGGTTCGGGGCGATCGCGACATAGCCGAGCGCCGCGACCCGCCTCACGATGTCCCGGACCTCCTCGGTCACACCCCACAGTTCGGAGCAGACGAGCACGGCCGGGCGGCTGCCGGCCTCGCTCGGACGGGCCAGGTAAGCAGTCATCGGCGTCGAGCCGCCCACTGCGACGTCCACATCCTGCGCGACGATTTCATACGTCATGAGAGCCCCCTCGAACGTCGAACATGACAATTCCCCGACTCTGTCAGATCTCCGAGCGCGTGTGCTCCCCATTTCGGTGAGGCCGGGCTCCGCCACGCGGGAGGGCCTCCGCCGCCCACGCCCCGAACGCCTCGTGGAAGTCCGGGAACGTCTTCCGTACGCATCCCGGGTCGTCGAACCCGATCCCCGGCGTGTGCAGCGACGTCACCGCGAAGGACATGACGATGCGGTGGTCGCCGTACGTCTTGATCTCGGCCGGGGACGGTGTGCCCGGGTGGATCTCGATCCAGTCGGGGCCGGTCCGCACGCGTACGCCCAGCCGCCGGAGGTTCTCCGCGCAGGCCTCCAGGCGGTCGCACTCCTTCACCCGGGTGTTGCCGACGTCCTCGATGCGGACCGGGCCGGTGGCGAAGGGGGCCAGGGCGGCGAGGGTCGGCATGGTGTCGGAGATGTCGCGCATGTCGACCGTGAGGCCGCGCAGTTCGCCGGTGCCCCGGACCGTCGTGCGGTCGGGTGCGATCTCCACGTGGGCACCCATCCGCCGCAGTACGTCCACGAAGCGCAGGTCGCCCTGGAGCGCGCCCTCGCCGAGGCCCGGGACCGTGACCTCGCGGCCGGTGAGCGCGGCCGCCGCGAAGAAGTAGCTCGCGGTGGAGGCGTCGGGCTCGACGGCGTACGTGGTGGCGCGGTAGCCGCCGGGCGCCACCGCGAAGACGTCGCCCTCCACCCGTACGTCCGCCCCGAACGCCCGCATCATCGCCAGCGTGATCTCGACGTACGGCGCCGAGACCAGGTCCGTGACCGTGATGCGCAGGCCCTTGCGGGTCAGCGGGCCGAGCAGGAGCAGGGCCGTCAGGTACTGCGAGGACTGGCCGGCGTCGAGGGTCACCGCACCGCCCTCCACCCCGGCCGCCGCGACCCGCAGCGGATGGTGGCCCTCCGCCTCCTCGTGACGGAGGTCCACACCGAGGTCGCGCAGTGCGCGGGTCAGCGGGAGCAGCGGACGGCGGCGCATCTGCGCGGAGGCGTCGAAGCGGTATGTGCCGTGGCCGGCGGCCGCCAGGGTGGGCAGGAAGCGTGCCGTCGTCGCGCCGTCCCGGCAGTACACGTCCGCCTCGGTGACCGCCGGGCCCTGCGGGCGGCCGTCCACGTGCCAGGTGTCCGGGGTCCGCCCGACGCGGTAGCCGAGCCGGGTCAGGCCCTCCGCGAAGCCCTCCGTGTCGTCCGAGCGGAGCGGGCGCCGCAGGGTGGTGACCCCGTCGGCCGCCGCCGCCAGGAACAGGGCGCGGGCGGTGATGGACTTGGAACCGGGGATGTCGACTACGGCCATGCCCTCATGCTGGCTCCCTGACCTGCTCCCTCGCTGGACCGTCCGCCAGATGGACCCTCTTGGGTGCCGCCGGACGGGCGCCGCGCCGCGGCACGACGGCCGGCGGTCGGAGCGGGTGGGCCGCTGCCCTTTCGCGGCACGATTGCCCGCGATGGGGGCGCCTCACCACCCCCGCCCGACACCCCCGTCCCGACTTCCGGAGTTACCCGGAAACCGGGGAACCCCGAGACAGCGCCCTTCGTCCAATCCGCACGCTGTCGGATGAGTCTCCGCTGTGCGGTGTCGGCCTCGCTGCTGGCTGCGATCGCTGACCACCCTCTCCGCCGCCTGCGGCCGGCAGCACGCCGTCACCGGCGCGCCCCCCTCCAACTGCGCCGGTGGCGGCCCCAACGCGGGTTACTGTGCACACCCTTGACTGGAAGAAACTTCCCGGATATTCGTGGCTCTCCGGAAGTTTCCTTCATGAGGGAAGGAGCGCTCGTGCGCGACTCCAGCACGGGAAGCACCGCAAGACCGTCGAGACCCGCCGCACCGGCCGGACCGGCCGCCCCGGCCGGACCATCCAGACGTACCGTTCTCGCCGCCACCGCCGGCGCCACCGCCGGCGTCACCGCCGCGCTCGCCTCCGGCGCAACCGCGTACGCCGCCGACGACGACCGGCACGACGACAAGCAACTGCTCGCCCTGATCTCCCGTATGACGCTGGAGGAGAAGGTCGGCCAGCTCTTCGTCATGCGGGTGTACGGCCATTCGGCCACCGCGCCCGACCAGGCCGACATCGACGCCAACCTCAAGGAGATCGGCGTCAGGACGGCCGCCGAGCTGATCGCCAAGTACCGCGTCGGCGGGATCATTTACTTCGCCTGGGCGCACAACACCCGCGATCCCCATCAGATCGCGGCTCTGTCGAACGGGATTCAGAAGGCCGCCCTGGACCAGCCGCACGGACTGCCCCTCCTCATCTCCACCGACCAGGAGTACGGGATAGTGGCACGCGTGGGCAAGCCCGCGACCCTGTTCCCGGGCGCGATGGCGCTGGGCGCGGGAGGTTCGCGGCAGGACGCCCGCACGGTGGGCCGCATCGGCGGCGCCGAGCTGCACGCCCTCGGCATCCGCCAGGACTACTCCCCGGTCGCCGACGTGAACGTCAATCCGGCCAACCCGGTCATCGGTGTACGTTCCTTCGGCGCCGCCCCGGACGCGGTGGCCGGCCTGGTCGCGGCCGAGGTGAAGGGGTATCAGGCCTCCGGGGTCGCGGCGACCGCCAAGCACTTCCCGGGGCACGGCGACACGGCCGTCGACAGCCACTTCGGCTTCCCGGTCATCACGCACAGCCGGGAGCTGTGGTCGACCCTCGACGCGGTGCCCTTCCGGGCGGCCATCCGGGCGGGCATCGACTCGATCATGACCGCGCACATCATGGTCCCGGCACTCGACCCGTCCGGCGACCCGGCCACGCTCTCCCACCCGATCCTCACCGGCATCCTGCGCGAGGAGCTCGGCTACGACGGGGTCGTGGTGACGGACTCGCTCGGCATGGAGGGCGTACGGCAGAAGTACGGCGACGACCGCGTCCCCGTGCTCGCCCTCAAGGCCGGTGTCGACCAGCTCCTCAACCCGCCCTCGCTGGACGTCGCGTGGAACGCGGTGCTGAACGCCGTGCGCGGCGGTGAGCTCACCGAGGCCCGCCTCGACGAGTCGATCCTGCGCGTGCTCCGCCTCAAGGCGAAGCTGGGGCTGCTGACCCAGCCTTACGTCACCGACGGCGACGTCGACCGCACGGTCGGCATCCCGGAGCACCTCAAGGCGGCCGACCGGATCGCCGAGCGCACGACGACCCTGCTGGTCAACAAGGAGGGCCTGCTGCCACTGTCCCGTCGGCGCACCCCGAAGGTCCTCGTCGTGGGCGCCGACCCCGCCTCCCCGTCGCTCTCCGACGGACCGCCCACCACCGTCCTCGCCCGCGCCCTCACCGAGCTGGGCTTCACGGCGACGGCCCTGTCCACCGGCACCGCGCCCTCGACGGCGACGATCGCCAAGGCGGTCGCGGCGGCGCAGGACGCGGACGCGGTGGTGGTCGGGACGTACAACGTGACGGCGACCGGTTCCCAGAAGATCCTCGTGGAGCAGCTCGTCGCCACGGGTGTCCCGGTCGTCTCGATCGCCATCCGCAACCCGTACGACGTGGCTCAACTCCCCTCCGTGGGCGCCTGCGTGGCGACGTACTCCTGGACGGACGTGGAACTGCGCGCGGCCGTCCGGGTGATCGCGGGCCGTGTCGACCCGCACGGCAGGCTGCCGGTGCCGGTGCAGCGGGCGGACGACCCGGCGCAGGTGCTGTACCCGATCGGATACGGGCTGAGCTACTGACCGGACCGGACGGGAGCTGAGCCACTGCTCGCACCGGATGCGGGCAGGGTCACTGGTCGCACCGGATGCGGGCAGGGCCACTGCTCGCACCGGATGCGGGCAGGGCCGCCGGTCGCACCGGATACGGGCGGGGCCCCTGTTCGGCTCGGACACGAGATGTCGTACGGCCAGGTCATCCGTCGTACGACAGGTACGCCGCACACCCGACGCACTACCCCCAACTGGCGCAAAGCGCCCCGCATGTCTGGCGTGTGCCCGCTGTGGCGGGTCACGCTGGACCGGGGTATCGGGGGGAAGCCATGCGAGCCAGCGCGTCGGGTCGGCGTTCCATCGGGGTGGTGTGCGCGCTGCTGCTTGCGTCGGCCGTGCTCTGCGGATGTCAGCGCTGGCAGTCCGCCTCCGATTCCGGGGACAGCACGCCCGGCGCGGGAGCGACGCCGACACGCCCCTCCGGCTACGGGGCGGTGTTCCTCGGTGTCGACGAGTGCAGTTCCTTCGGGACGACCAGCTTCACGGAGGTGCCCTGCACGAGTGAACGGGCCGCCGCGCGGGTGATCGCCCGCTACGACGGCAAGGTCGCGGACGGCCCGTCCTGCCCCGCGACGACGGACTTCGTCCTGCACATCAGCCAGACCGCGCCCGCCTCGGACGAGGACGGCGACGGCGCGGTCCCCCAGGGCTACGCCTGCATGCGCAAGCTCGAACCCCCGCACCCCGGCGACCCGGGCGGCGGCGGAGGCCCCCGCACCATCGTCGGCGACTGCGTCTACAGCGCGGGCAGCGGCCAGGTCCGCGAGACGGCGTGCGACGGCACGGGCAGGAAACCCCCGGAGTACAAGGTGACGTCGGCGGTCTCCGCCCGCTCCAAGTGCCCGGCGTCGACGGCCCTCTACGTCCAGCTGGGCGGCGGCAAGCCGGTGGGCTGCGCCCGCCCGGTGTGATCGACGGGCGGGCGCAGCGGGTGCGTCAGGGACGCAGCGCCGGCTCGCGCTCCACGTCACGCACGTCCAGCTTGGCGTCGAACTTCGCCAGCGGCTTGGCCGCGGACGGGTTCGACTGGACGGCCGTCGACGCGACGCCCGCCCACTGCAGGATGCGGGCCGTGGCGAGGGCCTTCTCGTCGGCGACGAGACCGGCGACGTTCGCGCCGTGGTTCAGGCCCGGTGCCGTGAAGACGTACGCGTCACGCGCACCGGCGCCGAGGCGGAAGCGCTCCGCGCCCCACGGGTCGTTCTGGCCGTAGACGAAGAGCATGTGGTGCGCGTGGTGGCGGACCCAGGTGTCCACGTCACGCATCGCCCACGGCTGGAACTTCATCGGGATGGAGCGCGGCACGAAGTTCCGCGGCGGCTGGTAGCCGTACTTGATGTACTTCTTCTCGATGTACGGGAAGTGGATCGTGGGGGCGCCGAGTTGGGTGCCCGCCTGGTAGTAGTACGGCGTGTACGTCTCCAGGCCCTGGTCGGCGTAGGCCGAGAAGCCGGAGATGCTGTCCACCGAGTCCCAGATCGCGTCGTCCGTCGCATGAGCGGCGTCCGCCGGGATCGAGTCGCAGTCCCTCAGCAGGCTGTACTGCCAAAAGCCCCACACGTAGTCGAGCACGACCGCCTCGTAAGCGCGGTCGAGGCCGCCGATGGTCGTGAACGTGTAGCCGTTGTCGGCCGCGTACTGCTCGTACTTCTTCTCCAGCGGCTCCCGGCGCACCAGTGCCTCACGCTGCACGGCGTTCAGCTTGTCGCGGCACTCCTTGGTACCGACGCCCGCGAAGAAGCGGTCGTAGGCCGAATCCTCGTCGTTCACCACGTCGTTGGGGGCGACGTATGCGACGACACCGTCCATGTCCCGCGGGTAGAAGCGCTCGTAGTACGTGGCGGTCATGCCACCCTTGGAGCCGCCCGTGGAGATCCACTTCTGGGTGTAGATCGGCTTGAGGGCCTCGAAGATACGGTGCTGGTCGCTGGCCGCCTGCCAGATGTCGAGCTTGGACCAGTCGGCCGGGGCGGGCCGGGACGGAGTGAAGAAGCGGTACTCCATGGAGACCTGGTTGCCGTCCACGATCTGGGTCGGTTCGCGGCGGCTGGGGTTCGTGGAGACGTTGTAGCCGCCGGTGTAGAAGACCGTCGGGCGCGCGGTGTCCTTGTGCAGCACGGTGATCCGCTGCTGGAACGTGCCCTTGGACGGGTTCCGGTGGTCGATCGGCTGGGTGTAGTTGAGGACGAAGAAACGGTAGCCGGTGTACGGCTTCTCCTGGATCAGGCTCATGCCCGGTATCGCGAGGAGCCGGTCCTTGATGTCCATGTCGGCGGAAGCCCCGCTACCCGTGGCCTCCGGCTGGGCGGCGGTGGCCGCCCCGGCCGTGCTCAGCGTGCCTATGAGCACCGTGAGCGCCAGCAGCCATCTGAGCGCCTTGCGCATGCACCCTCCCCTGGGAATACGCAGATGTCCGCCGGAACCTAGCGGAGCAACTGCCGTGACACCAGAGGAGGTTGGCCAATCCTGTGAATGTGTCCTGATCCGGCCCGAGGGCTCAGCAGAGAATCCAGCCCGAGCTCACCGAGCCCGAGCCGACCGAACCCTTGATCCAGACGCAGCGGTGGCCGGCGTGCACGGTCACCGGGCCCGCGTGATGCGCGAAGAGCCCCGAGTCGACCACCGGCCGGCTGCCGCGCGCCTGCACGCTGACCGACATCGACTTGCGGGCCCCCTGGTGCTTGGGGAAGGTCACCACGCAGACGTAACCGCCGCTCTTGAAGACCTGCACGTACCCGGTCGAGAAGGGCAGCGTGCGGACCTTGCGTCCCGAGCAGTAGGAGGTTGCCGCCTGCGCGCTGCCGGGGCTCGCGAGCGCGAACAGCCCGGACGCGGTCAACACGGCCACGCCGAGCGCCAACCGTCGGCGTATCGCACCACTGTCCACTGTCGTCCCTCCCGCAGCAATCAGCGTACTGGTGTACGGACGCACGACGTACGTCGGATGGTTGCGTTCATTCGGGACTGACCCAGGAGAGTTTTTTCCGTGTTTGGGGCAACCGTGCCCGTTTACCCGGTGTCCAACTGGTCAAAAGCGAAAGGCGGTAGTCCATGTCCGGCACGAAGCCCGCACGCACGAAGCTCTCCCGCAAGCCCTCCCGTACGACCGTCCGCGTACTCGTCGCGGCGGCCCTCCTCACCGCGGCCGGCGCCTCCGTACCGGCGGTCGCCAGCTCCACCAGCCCGCCCCCTGCCCGCAGCGGCGCCAACGGCCCCGTCTACGACCGGGTGGCCGACTTCTACGGCGCCTACATCGACGCGGTGACCGACTCGGGATCCGGTCACCTCGACTCCCAGCTGCGCACGTTCTATCTGACCTCGGACCTCCGGTCGCGCCTGGCCAAGTGGGAGAACCGCCAGCACGCCGACGGTGTGCTGCGCGCCCAGGACGTGCCGCGCGCCTGGAAGGTGACGGCCGGCGACAGCGGGATGGGCCACACATGGTCGACGGTCCGTCTGACCTGGGGCTCCGCCCAGCATCCGACCTACACGTATCTGACCGTGCAGTCGGATCTGGCGACGAAGAAGATCTCCGACATCAAGGCGAAGTCCTGACGTCGGTCGGGCGGTGGAACGGCGGACCTCAGGCGGTGGAACTCACCGGCTCCTCCGGCTCCGGCGCCCCGACGAACGTCCGCCACAACTCGGCGTACTGACCGTTGAGTCGGAGCAGCTCGTCGTGGGTGCCGTCCTCCGCCACCCGGCCGTGGTCCATGACCACGACCCGGTCCGCGCGGGCCGCCGTGGTCAGGCGGTGGGCGACGATCAAGGTGGTGCGCGCGTGAGCGCTCGTTGAGGGGTGGTGGTCGGGCGACGGGAGGGCCGTACGGCGCCCCGCCAGGCGGTCGGTGGCCTGGTTGACCAGGGCCTCCGTCGCCAGGTCCAGCGCTGCGGTGGCCTCGTCGAGCAGCAGCACGTCCGGGTCGACCAGCTCGGCGCGGGCCAGGGCGATCAGCTGGCGCTGGCCCGCGGAGAGGTTGCGGCCGCGCTCGGCGACCTCATGGAGGTAGCCGCCGTCGAGCGTGGCGATCATGTCGTGCGCGCCGACCGCGCGGGCCGCGGCCTCCACCTCCGCGTCGGTGGCGTCGGGGCGGCCGTAGGCGATGGCGTCACGGACCGTGCCCTGGAAGAGGTACGCCTCCTGGGGGACGACCCCGAGCCGGTGGCGGTACGAGGTCAGCTCCAGCGACCGCAGATCCGTACCGTCGACCGTCACCCGCCCGCCCGTCGGGTCGTAGAACCGGGCGACCAGCTTCACGAGCGTCGACTTGCCCGCGCCGGTCTCTCCGACGAAGGCGACGGTCTGTCCGGCGGGGATGTGCAACGCCACACCGCTGAGGGCTTCTTCTGCGTCGCCGTACGCGAAGTCGACGTCCTCGAAGGCGATTTCGCCCCGCAGGGACAGGACGTCGAGCGGCTCGTCGGCGGCCTTCGTCGAGGTCGGCTCCTGGAGCAGCTCCTGGATGCGGCCGAGCGAGACGGTGGCCTGCTGGTAGCCGTCGAAGACCTGCGAGAGCTGCTGCACGGGCGCGAAGAACAGGTCGATGTAGAGGAGGTACGCCACGAGTGCGCCGGTGGTCAGTGTGCCGGCGTCCACCCGGTGGGCGCCCACGATCAGCACGGCCGCCGCGGCCACCGACGACAGCAGCTGCACGAACGGGAAGTAGACGGATATCAGCCACTGCCCGCGAATCCGCGCCTGGCGGTAGCTGTCGCTGCCCTCCGCGAACCGCCGCCCGCCCGAGCGCTCGCGCCGGAACGCCTGCAGGATCAGCAGACCGGACACCGATTCCTGGAGGTCGGCGTTGACCGCCGACACGCGCTCGCGGGCGAGCTCGTACGCCTTCACGCTCGCCCGGCGGAAGAAGAACGTGCCGATGATCAGCGGCGGCAGCGTGACGAAGACGACCAGTGCCAGCTGTACGTCGATCACCAGCAGCGCGAACATGATGCCGAAGAAGGTGACGACGGAGACGAAGGCGGTGACCAGACCCGTCTGCAGGAAGGTCGACAGCGCATCGACGTCGGTCGTCATCCGGGTCATGATCCGACCCGTCAACTCCCGCTCGTAGTAGTCGAGTCCGAGGCGCTGCAGCTGCGCGAAGATCTTCAGACGGAGCGAGTACAGGACCCGCTCGCCCGTCCGTCCCGTCATCCGCGTCTCGCCGATCTGCGCCGCCCACTGGACGAGCACGGTGATCAGCCCGAGCGCGGCCGCGACCCACACCGCGCCGAGCGCCATCCGGGTGACGCCCTGGTCGATGCCGTGCCGGATCAGCACGGGCAGCAGCAGGCTCATGCCCGCGTCGACGGCGACGAGGCCCAGGCTCACCAGGAGAGGAAGCCCGAAGCCGCGCAGCAGCCGCCGCAGTCCGTACGACTCCTCCGACGTGACCGCGCGCGCCTCGTCGATACCGGGGGTGTCGGTGGCCGGCGGCAGCGCCTCGACCAGGGCGAGGAGTTCGGGGGTGGCGGGCATCCCGGCGAGCGCGTTGTCCTTGGGCTCGCGTTCGCCGGTCCACAGGTGCGGTGTGACTCCGCGCTCGGCGTCGAACTCGGCGTCCAGTTCGTCCCGTACGGAGGTGTCCTCCTGCGGTGCCACCGGCTGAGGGTGTCCCGGGGAGACCCCGCCCAGCTCGTCCGGGTCGGTGAGCAGCCGCCGGTACAGCGGGGACCGCTGCTGGAGCTCTTCGTGGGTGCCGATGGCGGCGAGACGGCCACCGTCGAGCACGGCGATGCGGTCGGCGAGGTTGAGCGTGGAGCGGCGGTGCGCGATCAGGAGGGTGGTGCGGCCCTCCATGACCCCCTTGAGGGCCTCGTGGATCTCGTGCTCGACGCGGGCGTCCACGGCGGAGGTGGCGTCGTCGAGGACGAGCAGCCGCGGGTCGGTGAGGATCGCGCGGGCGAGTGCGACGCGCTGCCGCTGGCCGCCGGAGAGGGTGAGGCCGTGCTCGCCGACCTTGGTGTCGTAGCCGTCGGGCAGCTCGGCGATGAACCGGTCGGCCTGGGCGGCGCGGGCCGCCGCCTCGATCTCCTCCTGGGTCGCCTCCGGGCGGCCGTAGGCGATGTTGGCACGCACGGTGTCGGAGAAGAGGAAGGAGTCCTCGGGGACGAGCCCGATCGCGGCGCGCAGCGACTCCTGCGTCAGCTCGCGCACATCGTGGCCGCCGACGAGGACGGCGCCGTGCGTGACGTCGTAGAAGCGCGGGAGGAGGAGGGAGACCGTGGACTTCCCGGAGCCGGAGGAGCCGACGACGGCGAGGGTCTCGCCCGGCCGGATCTCGAACGACAGCCCGTCCAGTACCGGCCGCCCCTCCTCGTATCCGAACGACACGTCGTCGAACTCGACGGTCGCGGGCGCGTCGGCGGGCAGGGTCTTCGTCCCGTCCTGGATCGACGGCTCGGTGTCGATGAGTTCGAGCACCCGCTCGGCACCGGCGCGGGCCTGCTGTCCGACGGTGAGGACGACGGCGAGCATGCGGACCGGCCCGACGAGCTGGGCGAGATACGCGGAGAACGCCACGAACGTGCCGAGCGTGATCTGCCCGCGCACGGCCAGCCAGCCGCCCAGCGCGAGCATCGCGACCTGGCCGAGGGCGGGGACGGCCTGGAGGGCCGGGGTGTACTTGGCGTTGAGCCGGATGGTCCGCAGCCGCCCCGCGAAGAGCCGCCGCCCGACCTCCCTGAGCTTCCCGGTCTCCTGCTCCTCCTGCCCGAAGCCCTTCACCACGCGTACGCCGCTGACGGCGCCGTCGACGACTCCCGCGACCGCGGCGGCCTGCGCCTGCGCGTACCAGGTGGCGGGGTGCAGTTTGGAGCGGCTGCGCTTGGCGATGAACCAGAGGGCGGGGGCGACGGCGAGCGCCACCAGGGTGAGCGGCAGGGACAGCCAGGCCATGATCCCGAGGGAGATCAGGAACAGCAGGATGTTGCCGATGGTCATCGGCAACATGAAGAGGAGGCCCTGGATCAGCTGGAGGTCACTCGTCGCCCGTCCGACGACCTGCCCGGTCGACAGCTCGTCCTGGCGTCTGCCGTCGAGCCGGGTGATCGTCTCGTACATCTCCGTACGGAGATCGTGCTGGACGTCGAGTGCGAGGCGGCCGCCGTAGTAGCGGCGGATGTAGGTGAAGACGTAGACGAGGACGGCGGCGCCTATCAGCGCGCCGGCCCAGGGGGCCATGCCCCTGGTGTGGTTCCCGACCACGTCGTCGATGATCACCTTGGTGACCAGCGGGACCAGCGCCATGACGGCCATGCCGCCCAGCGAGGAGCCGAGCGCGAGGACGACGTCCTTCGGGTACCGCCACGCGTACCCGGCCAGGCGCCGTGCCCAGCCGGCACCCTTGTCCCGCCCAGCCCGGCCCCGCACTTCCGCCTGCTGCGCTGCCACGCCGATGCCTCCCGTAGATCTCACTCCGCCGGAACACACCAACACCGAATGAAGCGGATTTCATCCCTCCGCAATGATCGTCGCCCACGGCAGCCGGACCCGCAGGGAGGAGAAGCGGGTGATCTGCACCGGTTTCTGGATGTCGTCGCTGACCAGGAGCAGGTTCGGACGGCCGTGGGGGCGGCCGGTGACCGCGAGGCCCTCGATGTCGTCGAGGAGCGGATGGGGATCGGGCTGCGGCTGCTTGACGTGGGCGCCCCGTGAAGGACAGTTCACGAGGTCGCCGAGGAGGGTCTTGCGTGCGAGGCGTACACCGCCCTGACCGGTGAGGGCGTCGACGCCGCTGCCCCGCTCGAGCGACAGTCGAGAGCCTGGGGGACGGAGTGGCGGCGGACAGACAGGTGGCCGCCGCCACTGCGGCGGTGACGGTCGCGAGTACGGTTCTCGGGCGCCTGGCCGTCACGGCGGGTTGATGCCGTCGGGGTGGACTCCCCGTGAGGCGTCAGCCGCCGGACGGCACCGCCGGGAACGCCTCCTGCGGGGTGGCCGTCGGGGTGTACCGCTGGACGGTGGCGCTGCTCGTGGTCGTCGTCGGCACCAGGTCCTTGTGGATGACCTTGGCCACGTTCTGGATGGTGGTGACGCCGTAGCTCATGGTGCTGTTGCCGTGAGTGAGCACCGTGATCATGTAGTCGTGACCGGCCCCGTTGAAGGTGCCGACGCTGTGCACGCGCCAGCCGTGCGTGGAGCGCTGCAGCCAGCCGTTCTTGACGTGCACGGACACGGACGAGGGCGCCCCGGCCGGCGTACCCCAGCGCTGGGAGGAGATGACCTGGCCCATCAGCTTGAGGATGTACGCACGGGAGTTGTCGCTCAGCACGGTGTTCTTGGCCGTGATGAGCTTGAGCAGTTTCTGCTCGTCGGTCACGGTGATCTGGGTCAGGCCCCAGTAGCCGTTCGCGCCCGGCACAGTCTGGGTCATGCCGGCCGCGGCGATGAAGCCCTTGATCTTCGTCATGCCGAGCTGCTTCCACAGGGCGGTGGTCGCGTTGTTGTCCGACTGGGTGATCATGGCCTTGGTGAGGGAGACCTCACGGTCGGTCAGGTATCGGTTGTGCTTCTTCGCGTCCCACAGCAGCGTGGCGAGGACCGTGACCTTCACGACGCTGGCGGAGTCGTAGGCCGAACTCGCGCGCAGGCTGCACGTCGTCTTGGTGGTGCGGTCGTAGAGCCCGACCGCGACGGTGCCGCTGCGGTTCGCGAGCGCCGCGGTGATGTCTTTCTGCAGCTTGGCGGCCAGGCCCGCCTGGGCCGACGTACAGCTGACGGTCGGTGTCGTGGCAGCGGCGGCGGGCGCCGCGGCCGCCACGAACGGCACGATCACTCCGGCCCCGAGGCTCGCTGCGAGCACACGGGTAGCCCGGGACGTCCGGTGAGTCATGGAGGCTTCCCATCCCCTTGAACCGATACGAATGCGCCACGGGCGCACTCGCATCCCTTGACTCATGGGGGTGGCCGAAAGTTGTACGTGCGTTCCCGGGGCGGAGGTTCGGACCGCTGGAACCTGCCGGCCATCGGGGCGGGCGCTCTCCTACCCGCATTTCATCGACGCACAGCTCACCCCCAGGCAGGGCACAGCCCGCGCCCATCGGGCGTATGCATGGTGCACTGGTGACATCTGCCACCGACCCACTGTCCCCGGCCCCCGGCCGCTCCATGGCCCCCGACGTACCGGCCGCCGCGCCGCCCCAGGGGCCGTCCCCCACACCCGCCGCGCCCCGCTGGTCGCTCCCTGCGCTGATCGCGATCATGGTGCTGGCCGGAATCCTGTACTCCTGGAACCTCTCCTCCTCCGGCCTGAACAGCTTCTACAGCGCGGCCGTGCTCAGCGGTACGCAGAGCTGGAAGGCGTGGTTCTTCGGCTCGCTCGACGCGGGCAACTTCCTGACCGTCGACAAGCCGCCTCTCGCACTCATGGTCATGGGCCTGTCGTGCCGGGTCTTCGGCTTCGGCACCTGGCAGATGATGCTGCCGATGATCGTGGCCGCGCTCGGCACGATCTGGATCCTGCACTCCTCGGTGAAGCGGGTGTTCGGGCACGCCGCCGCCACGATCGCCGCGCTCGTGCTCGCGCTCACCCCGATCACCGTCGCCATCAACCGCGACAACAACCCCGACACCCTGCTCCTCCTCCTGATGGTGTCGGGCGCGGCCCTCGGACTGCGCGCGACCCGTGACGGCAAGCTGCTGCCGCTGCTCGGCTCGGCGGTCTGCTTCGGGCTCGCCTTCAACACGAAGATGCTCCAGGGATACATCGCGCTGCCCGCCGTCTTCGCGGTCTGTCTGTACGCGTCGGACCTCGGCTGGGCGAAGCGGATCCGGAACCTGCTGCTGGCCGCCGTGGCCCTGGCCGTGTCCAGCTTCTGGTGGGCGACGGCCGTCTCGCTGGTGCCCGCCGACGACCGTCCCTACATCGGTGGTTCGACGGACGGCACCGCCTGGAACCTGATCTTCGGCTACAACGGCCTGGGCCGCGTCCTCGGCGGTGAGGGCAACGGCGGTGGCGGAGGAGGTGGAGGCGGCGGCTTCTCCGGTTCCGCGGGCCTCGGCCGGCTGTTCAACGACATCCTGGGCGGCCAGATCTCCTGGCTGATCCCCTTCGCAGGCATCGCCCTCGCCGGCGGCCTGGTGCTGTGCGGGCGCGCTCCGCGCATCGACCCGACCCGTGCGGCGCTGGTGCTGTGGGGCGGCTGGCTGCTGCTGCACTACCTGACGTTCGCCACAGCCGAGGGCACCATGCACCCGTACTACACGACCGCGGTCGCCCCCGGCATCGCGGCCCTGTGCGGTGGCGGCGGCGTCATGCTGTTCCGTGCCTTGCGCGGCGGCGACGTCCGCTGGTCCTGGGTGCTGCCCGCCGGGCTCGCGGTCACCGGTATCTGGGCGGTCGTGCTGTTGCGCCGGGCCACCGACTGGAACACCTGGCTGTGGCCGGCCATCGCGGTGGTCATGGCGCCGGCCGTCGTCGGCCTGTTCGTCTTCCGCTCCGGCAACCGCGTACGGCTGCTGGCCGCGTCCCTGGCGGCGGCGATCGTCGCGGCTCTCGCGGGCCCGGCGGCCTACTCGTTCGCCGTTCCGGCCAGTGCGGGCGGCGCGGGCGGTGGCATGGGCGGTGGCATGGGCGGCACCAATCCGACCGCCGGCCCGTCGACCGGCGGAGGCGGCTTCGGCGGCGGACGGGGCGGTCCCGGCGGCAACGCGGGCGGTCCGGGCGGCGGCGAGATGCCCGGCGGCACCCAGCAGGGCGGCCAGGCGGCCGGTCAGGAGGGCGGCCAGATGACGCCCGGCGGCGGTGGAACCGGCGAACTGCCCGGCGGCGCCCCGCAGGGCGGCGAGAACGGCGGCTTCCCCGGCGGCACGGGCGGCCAGAACGGCGAGTTCCCGGGCGGCGGCACGGGCGGCCAGAACGGTACGCCCCCAGGTGGCATGGGCGGCACGGACAACACGGGCGGTCAGCGCGGCGGCTTCGGCGGCGGTGGCGGCATGGGCGGCGAGACCAGCAGCGAGCTGATCTCGTACCTGGAGAAGCATCAGGACGGCGCCAAGTGGCTGCTCGCGGTGTCCAACTCGGGGACCGCAGGGCAGCTGATCCTGAGCACCCACAAGCCCGTCATCTCCATGTACGGCTTCACCGGCACCGACAAGGGCATGACGGTCGCCAAACTCAAGGAGCTGGTGAAGAAGGGCGAGCTGCACTACATCCAGGTCGGCGGCTCGGGCATGGGCGGCGGCATGGGCGGCAACAACAGCGTCAGTTCCGCGGTCACCGCCTGGGTGCAGAAGAACGCCACGGCCGTGAAGGGGAGCGCGTACAGCAAGACCGCGTCGTCCGAGTCGAGTTCGACCACGAACTCGGAGTCGGAGTCGGAGTCGAAGTCGGAAACCAGCCAGACGACGTCGACGTCGACGCTCTACCGCCTGGATCCGTCCGACGTGAACTGACTCCCCCGCACGCCGAAGGGCCTCTGACCGTTTCGCCTCCGGTCAGGGGCCTTTTGGCCTGTCACATCGCGTACACAACAAGGGACTTGCCGGTTTCCGTCACGCAACCGACACGCTCCGTTCATTCCCTGAAACGCATGTCCATGCCACGCTCCGGTTGCCCGCTCAATCAACCCGCGTAGAACGGACGCCCCCACATGCCCGCCACGCACATACGCCGCTGGAAGACGCTGGCGCTGACCACCTCAGCCGTCCTGGTAGGCCTCACCCTGCCGGCGATGACCGCGACTCCCGCGAGTGCCACGACGACCGCGTACGACAGCACGTACTACAAGAACGCGGTCGGCAAGACCGGCACGAGCCTCAAGTCCTCACTGCACACGATCATCAGCAGCCAGAGCAAGATCTCGTACGCCGCGGTCTGGGACGCCCTCAAGGTCACCGACCAGGACCCGAACAACAGCAACAACGTGATCCTGCTGTACAGCGGCACCTCGCGCGCCAAGTCCCTCAACGGCGGTGACACCGGCGACTGGAACCGCGAGCACGTGTGGGCCAAGTCCCACGGCGACTTCGGCGAGGTGACCGGTCCCGGAACGGACCTGCACCACCTGCGTCCCGCGGACGTCCAGGTCAACAGCATCCGTGGCAACAAGGACTTCGACAACGGCGGCAGCGCGGTCAGCGGCGGGGGCGGCAGCCTCACCGACTCCGACTCCTTCGAGCCGCGCGACGCGGACAAGGGCGACGTGGCCCGCATGATCCTCTACATGGCGGTCCGCTACGACGGCGGCGACGGCTTCGCCGACCTCGAGCCCAACGAGAAGGTGAACAACGGAAGCAACCCGTACATCGGCAAGCTCTCCGTACTCAAGCAGTGGAACGACGAGGACCCGCCGAGCGCGTTCGAGGAGAAGCGCAACCAGGTCATCTACGACACCTACCAGCACAACCGCAACCCGTTCATCGACCACCCGGAGTGGGTGGACGCGATCTGGTAGCCCGCCACCACCGGCGGCCGGGCGTCAGCCCAGGTGTGTCGCCGCGAACATCCGCAGGACCGCCGGGAGCAGCACCACGGACGGGCCGGGGCTCGCCAGCGCCTTCGCCAGGTCCTCCTCCAGCGTCTCGGGGGTCGTGCGGACCCCCGGGACGCCGAACGACTCCGCGAGGGCGACGTAGTCCGGGCGGGCCAGCTCCGTCGCCGTCGCCTGGCCGAAGGTGTCCGTCATGTACTCGCGCAGGATGCCGTAGCCGCCGTCGTCGACGATCAGCCAGGTGACGTTCAGGTCGTACTGCTTCGCCGTCGCCAGCTCGGCGATCGAGTACAGCGCGCCGCCGTCGCCGGAGACCGCGAGGACCGGGCGGCCGGGGTCGGCGGCGGCCGCCCCCAGCGCGGCCGGGAAGCCGTAGCCGAGGCCGCCCGCGCCCTGGGCGGAGTGCATGGTGTTCGCCGCGCGCGCGTCGAAGGCGGACCACGCCCAGTACGCCAGGATCGTCATGTCCCAGAAGGACGGCGAGTCGTCCGGGAGGGCCCGGCGCACCGACGCCAACACGTCCTGCTCCAGGATGAGTTCCTGGGAGGCGATGCGCTCGGCGACGTTCGCCAGCACCGCGGCCACGCGGTCCGCCGCCGTCGGGTCGGTGCGCTCCTCGACCGTCTCCAGCAGCGCCGACAGCGCGAGGCGCGCGTCCGCGTGGATACCCAGCGCGGGGTGGTTGGACTCCAGCTTGCCGAGGTCGGCCTCGATCTGGACGACCCGGCCGCGGGGCTTGAACGTGTGGTAGTTCGAGGAGAGTTCGCCGAGGCCCGAACCCACCACCAGGAGGACGTCGGCGTCCTCCAGGAAGTCCGTGGTGTGGCGGTCCTCCAGCCAGGACTGGAGGGAGAGCGGGTGGTTCCAGGGGAAGGCACCCTTGCCGCCGAAGGTGGTGACGACGGGGGCGTTCAGCTTCTCGGCGAGCTGACGGAGCTTTCCGGACGCGTCCGCGCGGACGACACCGCCGCCCGCGATGATCGCGGGACGAGCGGCACGTGACAGCAAGTCAGCGGCCAACGCGGTCAGTTCGGGACGCGGAACGACGTCCTCCGGGGTCGCGTCCATCGCCGTCACCATCGGCAGGTGGGTCTCGGCGAGGAGGACGTCCTGCGGGATCTCCACCCACACCGGGCCGTGCGGAGCGGTCAGCGCCGACTCCCAGGCGGCCGCGATCGCCGACGGGATCTGCGACTGCGTACGGGCGGTGTGAACCGACTTCACCACGCCCCTGAACGACGCCTGCTGGTCGGGGAGTTCGTGCAGATAGCCGTGGCGGCCGCCGCCGAGCCCCGCGGTGGGGATCTGACTGCTGATCGCGAGGACGGGCGCGGAGGCCGCCGCCGCTTCCTGCAGCGCGGCCAGCGAGGTCAGCGCCCCGGGGCCGGTGGAGAGCAGCAGCGGGGCGGCCTCACCGGTGATCCGGCCGTACGCGTCCGCCGCGAACCCGGCGTTGTTCTCGACGCGCAGGCCGATGTACCGCAGCGAGGACCGGCGCAGTGCGTCGAACATGCCCAGCGCGTGCTGCCCGGGCAGGCCGAACACGGTCGTCGCGCCGAGACCGGTGAGGGTCTCCACGACCAGGTCTCCGCCGTTGCGGCCGGTGGGAGGGTTCAGCGCGGCCTCCGTCTGCGCCGCCGTCGGACGGAGTACCAGGTCGTGGTCGTGGGTCACTTCGAGCGAGCCTCAGCAATCTGACGGGACATGATCGTGGTCAGTTCGTACGCCGTGTGGGACGCGGCCACGGCGGTGATCTCCGCGTGGTCGTACGCGGGCGCCACCTCGACGACATCGGCCGAGACCAGGTTGCAGGAGGCCAGCCCGCGCAGGATCTCCAGGAGTTCGCGGGAGGTCATGCCGCCCGCCTCGGGCGTGCCGGTGCCGGGCGCGTGCGCCGGGTCGAGGCAGTCGATGTCGATGGAGATGTACAGCGGACGGTCGCCGATGCGCTGGCGCAGCTGGTCGGCGACCTCGTCGGCGCCGCGGCGGTAGATGTCCGCCGAGGTGACGATGCCGAAGCCCATCTTCTCGTCGTCGGTGAGGTCCTGCTTGCCGTACAGCGGGCCGCGGGTGCCGACGTGCGAGAGGGCCGAGGTGTCGAGGATGCCCTCCTCGACGGCACGGCGGAACGGGGTGCCGTGCGTGTACTCGGCGCCGAAGTAGGTGTCCCAGGTGTCGAGGTGCGCGTCGAAGTGGAGCAGCGCGACCGGGCCGTGCTTCTTGGCGACGGAGCGCAGGAGCGGAAGGGCGATGGTGTGGTCGCCGCCGAGGGTCATCAGGCGGGCACCCGTGCCGAGCAGCTCGTCGGCCGCCGCCTCCACCGTCTCCACGGCCTCGTTGATGTTGAACGGGTTCGCCGCTATGTCACCGGCGTCCGCCACCTGCGCGAGGGCGAAGGGGGAGGCGTCCTGCGCCGGGTTGTAGGGGCGCAGCAGCCGGGACGCCTCGCGGATCGCGTTGCCGCCGAAGCGGGCGCCCGGCCGGTACGAGACGCCGGAGTCGAACGGCACACCGACCACGGCGACGTCGGCGGTGCCGACCTCGTCCAGACGCGGCAGCCGGGCGAAGGTCGCGGGGCCCGCGTACCGCGGGATGCGGGACGAGTCGACGGGCCCGCGGGGCGTCTCGTTGCTGCTCATAGTGAATTGCCTTCCTTCTTACGCGTCATCGCGTATGTACAGCTATGCACACCTATGTGCTACTAGGACGACTCTACTGGTGAGCCGGGACCGGCTCGGGCAGGGGTTCGGGGGTGCGCCCCGCGAGGCGCTCGCGCCAGGCGGCCAGTACGGCGGCGTCGGTCGGCTTGGTGGACAGCGACACCACCACGTAGGCGGCGAGCGAGGACAGCAGCCCGTAGTAGACCGGCTCGTTCGCCAGGATGCCGTACGTCGCCATCAGGCCGATGACCGCGAGGCCGCCGACGGCGACGGAGGCGAGCGCGCCGGCCGCCGTACCGCGCTTCCACAGCAGCCCGCCGAGGATCGGCACGAGCAGACCGCCGACGAGCAGGTTGTACGCGACGGTCAGCGCCTCGACGACGTTGTTGAGCGCGATCGCCGTACAGATCACCGCGACGCCCATGATCAGGATGAAGGCACGGTTGCCCTTGACCTCGTCGTGCTCCTCGCCGTCGCGCTTGACCACCCCGCGCAGCTTCGCCCAGATGTCGTTGTTGGCGACGGTGGCGCAGGCGATGAGCGCACCGGAGGAGGTGGACATGACGGCCGCGAGCGCCGCGGCGAGCACCAACCCGCGGACGCCGACCGGAAGTTCGTCCTTGACGATGGTCGCGAAGGCGGTGTCGGCGCTGGGCAGCTTCGGGTAGAGCACCTTGGCCGCCGTACCGATGACGGCGCCGGCGAGGGCGTACACCAGGCAGTAGGTACCCGCGACGGTGCCGCCCCACTTGGCCGTCTTGTCGCTGCGGGCGGTGAAGACGCGCTGCCAGATGTCCTGGCCGATCAGCATGCCGAACGTGTAGATCAGCACGTACGTGAAGATCGTCTCGCCGCCGATGCCCAGCGGGTCGAAGTACTCGGTGGGCAGCTTGGCCTTCATCTCGCTGAACCCGCCGGCCTTGATGACGGCGATGGGGAGCAGAAGCAGCAGCACACCGATCGTCTTGACGACGAACTGCACCATGTCGGTCAGCGTGATCGACCACATGCCGCCGAGCGTCGAGTACGCGACGACGATCGAACCGCCGAGGATGATCGCGAGCGTCCGGTTCATGTCGAAGAGGACGTCGAAGATCGTGGCGTACGCGATGGTCGAGGTGACCGCGAGCATGAGGGTGTACGCCCACATGACGACGCCGGAGATGACACCGGCCCGGCCGCCGTAGCGGAGGTCCAGCATCTCAGAGACGGTGTAGACCTTCAGGCGGGCGATGCGGGCGGAGAAGAACACCGAGAGGGCGAGGAGCCCGAGGCCGATGGTGAACACCATCCAGGCACCCGAGAGCCCGTACTGGTACCCCAGCCCGACGCCACCGATGGTGGACGCGCCACCGAGGACAATGGCGGCCATGGTCCCGGAGTACATGGCGGGTCCGAGCCGCCGCCCGGCCACGAGGAACTCGCTCTTGGACTTGGCGCGGCGCATGCCCCACCAGCCCATGGCCAGCATGCCGGCCAGATAGACGACGATCACTGTGTAGTCGACGGCCATGTGGGGCCCTCCTTCGCGCACTCTCGGTGGCGTGTCGTGCAGATGGAACCGGGGACGCGGCGGGGAGCGTTGTCCGGCCGAGAGGCCGGCAGTGGATCGCTTCCAGCCGGGAGGCCGGCAGCGGATCGCGGGGACATACGCCCGTACCCGCGGCTGCCGACGGCACTGACCCTAGGTGGCCGGAAAGAGACTCTGAAGTGTACGTTTCATCCACTGTCGCTGAACCGGATGGAGGGAACGTCCACCATGCCGGACACACACAACCCACCCGCCCCACCTGTCCCCCCGACCCCACCCATCCCGCTTTCCGCTCTCCTGGCCCGGGAGGACCTGGGGCTGCGCCAGATCGCGGGCCCGTCGGACCCGGACACGGTGATCCACTGGGCGCACACGTCGGAGATGGCCGACCCGTACCCGTATCTGCTGGGCGGCGAGCTGCTCCTGACCGCCGGGGTCCACATCCCCGAGGCGGCGGGCTCGGGCACCTATTTCGACGACTATGTGTCGCGGATCGTCGCCGCGGGCGGCGCGGCCCTCGGCTTCGGCCTGGCCCCCGTCCACGACACGGTCCCACGCGCGCTG
The DNA here is from genome assembly GCF_014645835.1 of Streptomyces albiflavescens. Lineage (GTDB taxonomy): Bacteria > Actinomycetota > Actinomycetes > Streptomycetales > Streptomycetaceae > Streptomyces > Streptomyces albiflavescens. The sequence continues at coordinate 336,803 of NZ_BMMM01000002.1, read as the reverse complement.
GTCGCGGCCTGCGACGCGTACGGCCTCCCCCTCCTGGAGGTCCCGCCCCAGACCACCTTCTCCGGTGTGGCCCGCGCGGTCTGGCAGCTCATGGCCCAGGCCCGCCTGGCGGAACTGCGCCGGGTGACGGAGGCCCAGCAGAGCCTGGCGGCGGCCGCGGCCCGCCCGGACCCGGTACCGGCGGTGCTGCGACAGCTGGCCCAGCGGGTGGGGGGCTGGACGGTGCTGTACGGGCCGGACGGGGTCGAGCTGGCCGGGGCGGGAAGGGTGGCGAAGGCGGCCCCGCCCGGGAGTACCCCCGTGGCGCGGGCGCTCGCCGAGCTGGCCGCCGTAGTGCGACCCGGGGAAGGGAGAACCGCTCCCTCGTCGGCCACCGACACCGTCGGCGGTGTCCATCTCGCCGCCTACGCCCTCGGGGCCGGGCAGGGCTTCGTGCTCGGCGTCGGGTCTGCGCACCGTGAACCCGGGGACCACACCATCGCCTCCGTCGCGGCGGTCCTGCTCTCACTGCTCACCGGGGAGCACCAGAGCGGGAGTGGGGCGGCGCGACTCGCCGCGCTCGTACGGGTGCTGCTCGGGGCCTCCCCCGAGGACGTGGCGCCGCTCCTCGGGAGCGAGCGGTGGTTCGTCGTGCACGCGCGCCCCGCCGGGGACGGCCCCGCACCCGACGCCGTCGCCACGTCCGCGCTGGGGGCGGCGCTGGGTTCCGCGCTGGTCGACGCGGGCGGCGACGTCGTACGGGTCCTCGTGCCCGGCGACCGTGAGCCCACCGCGCAGGCGGGCTGGGCGTGCGGGGTCAGCGCGCCGGCCGGCCCGCACGAGTGGGCGGCCGCCGACACGCAGGCGGCCCGCGCCCTGGCCCGCGCCCGGGCGACCCGGGCGCCGCTGGTCCGCCACGGCGAGCGCCCCGCCCTCGCGGACCTCGTCCCCCCGGCCGACGCCGAGACCCACGCCCGCGCCCTCCTCGCCCCCATCGCCGCCACCCCCGCCCTCACCGAAACCCTCCGCACCTGGCTCTCCCTGCACGGCAGTTGGGACCGCACAGCCGTGGCCCTCTCCGTCCACCGCAACACCGTCCGCCAACGCATCGCCCGGTGCGCGACGTTGCTGGGGGCGGACCTCGACGACCCTGATGTACGGATGGAGTTGTGGTTCGCGTTGCGGGTGGGGTGATGGGGGGAGGGAGGGGGCGTGGGACGTGGGGCGAGAGGCCGCCGGCTCGCCGGACCGCGAGGCCGGCTTTCCAACTGACCGGGTCAGGCGGGTGGGTGGGAAGCACCGTCGCGGAGCGGCGGGGCGCGCCCGCACCAGCCGGCGGTAGCAAGGGATCCCGGGCCCGGGGCAGGCACCGTCGCGAAGCGGCGGGGAGCGCCCGCGCCGGGCGGCGGTGACAGGGCACCCGGGGACCACCCGGCGCCGTACCGCCGAGTGACCCGTGTCCCACGGTTCAGGACACCGGCCCGAGGATCGGAGCGCACCGGCACAATGGGGGGCATGCCGATACCCGGGACCCCCAGCCGCGCCGAGCTCGTCGACCACCTCGTAAAGACCCGTATCGCGGGCGACGTGGCCACGCCCCGCGAGAACAACCTCTCCCACTACCGCAAGCTCGCGAACGGCGACCGCAATTTCTGGCTCGGCCTGGAGCTCGGTGACCGCTGGACCGACGAGCAGGACGTACTCGCGGTGATGGCGGAGCGATGCGGCGTGAGCGACGACCCGGAGTACCGGTACGGGCAGGACACCATCGACCCGGAGCTGACGGTGGACGCCCTGGAGCGTGCCGCGGCCCGGCTGCGCAAGGCGGCGGACGGCGAACAGCGGGTGCTGTTCGCCACCGGCCACCCCGGCGGCCTCCTCGACGTGCACCGCGCCACCGCCGCAGCCCTGCGCGCCGCAGGCTGCGAGATCGTCGTCATCCCGGACGGGCTGCAGACGGACGAGGGGTACGTCTTCCAGTTCGCGGACGTCGCGGTCCTGGAGCACGGCGCGACGCTGTGGCACACCCACTCGGGTGAGCCGATGCGCGCGATCCTCACCGGGCTGGAGCGCGAGGGCCGCCCGCTGCCCGACCTGGTCGTCGCGGACCACGGCTGGGCGGGCTGCGCCGGCCAGCTCGGCCTCGACTCCATCGGCTACGCCGACTGCAACGACCCCGCCCTGTTCCTCGCCGAGGCCGAGGGCACGGTCCAGGTGACGATCCCCCTGGACGACCACGTCAAGAGCCCCCGGTACTACGACCCGATGACGACGTACCTGCTCACGGCGGCGGGACTCGCGTAAGTCCCGCACGTCCGGCCCAGGTCCGGTCCCCAGTCCGGTCCGAGTCCCCCAAGGTCCCCTCCAAATCCCGTCCAAGTCCCTTCTAGAGCCCGGCGATCGACGCGGGGGCACGCTCCACGCGGGCGAGCCCCCGGATCACGTCCACCGCTCCGTGTCGGCGCACCGCCAGCCGGGCGAGCAGTTCGACCACGGGCGCGGTCACGTGCTCGGGGAACTCCGGGGTCGGCAGACCCACGCTGTACGCCAAGTCATCGGCGTGGACGACGAGTTCCATCAGCCGGGTGAGCAGGAAGTCGTCGAGGTCGAGGGACCAGTCGCCCCAGGACCGCATCCGGATGGGGCGCCCCGCGGGCACCTCGGGCAGTTCGGTCCCCAGTCGCGCGACCGCTTCCCGCACGCGCGCCACGAGCGCCTCGGGCCCGTCCTCCGCCGTAGCCTCCCCGCCGCGCCGGATACGGATGTTGACCGCGCCGTCGACTCCGGCGTCCAGCCAGGTCACCCTCTCCAGGTAGTACTCCCGCAGGGACACCACCGGCTCCGTCGGCACCGGCTCCGCCAGCAGCTCCGGCAGGGCGAGCTCCTGCCAGGCGACATGCCCCGCCAGTCCCCCGACGCCGAAGTCCCGCAGCGCGCTGGGCTTCTCCCAGGCGGCCGCGACGGCGGGCTCGGCGACCAGCTCGGCCACCGTCCCGGCCGCCTCCAGGAAGGCCTCCCGGATCCGTCCCCCGCGCCAGTTCCACGACTCTTCCGTACGGCTCATACCGCCCCCTCGGGTCCGAAACGCTCCGACACGTGAGGCGGCCGATCCTCGCACCCGCACCGGCGCCCGGCCCAGATCCCATCCCGCACAACTGGACCACGGGCCCACGAGACCACAGGCCACGAGACCTCGGGACCTCGGGAAACCACGGAATCACCGAACCACCTCAACCGGCCTTCAGGGCCAGGGATTCAGCCCCTCCGTCCGCCGCTGCGCAAACCCCGGCGTCGGATCCAGATACACCCGGCTCACCGCGGGAAACGCCTCCCGCAGCCGCTGTTCCGCCTGCTCGCAGGCCCATTCGATCTGGGCCGCGGTCGACACGTCCCTGAAGTCGACCTTGGCCGCGACCAGCGCCTCCCGCGGCCCCTGCACCAGCTGCGATCCCCAGATTGGCGACGGCGGCGACGATCACCGTGAAGGTGCTCTCGCCGCCGCCGTTCTGCTCCGCTGCTTCAGCCATGCATCAGTCTTACCTGGGGATCCGGACCACGCCCTCCTGGATCACCGAAATGGCCAGCCGGCCGTCCTGCGTGTAGATGCGGGCCTGGCCGAGCCCGCGTCCGCCCGACGCGGACGGCGACTCCTGGTCGTACAGCAGCCATTCGTCGGCGCGGAACGGGCGGTGGAACCACATCGCGTGGTCCAGCGAAGCCCCGACGACGTCGCCGGTCACCCAGCCGCCGCGCCCGTGCGCGAGCAGGATGGAGTCCAGCAGCGTCATGTCGGAGACGTACGTGGCGAGAACGACGTGCAGGAGCGGGTCGTCGACCAGCTTGCCGTTCGTGCGGAACCACACCTGGGAGCGCGGCTCGCGGACCTCGCCGACGGTGCCATACGGCGGCGCGTCGACGTAGCGCAGGTCGACGGACTCACGGGCCTCCAGGAGGCGCGCCGGGACGACCGGGTCCGAGAAGACGTCGGCGTACAGCGGCAGCAGCTCGGCGGCCGTGGGCAGCGTCTCCGGGTCCGGTGCGGGCGGCATCTCGGCCTGGTGCTCCATGCCCTCCTCGTACGTCTGGAAGGACGCGGAGAGATGGAAGATCGGCTGTCCGTGCTGGATTCCGACCACCCGGCGCGTGGTGAAGGAACGGCCGTCGCGGATGCGGTCCACCGAGTACACGATGGGCGCGCCGGGATCCCCCGCACGCAGGAAGTACGCGTGCAGGGAGTGCGCCAACCGGTCCTCGGGGACCGTGCGCCCCGCGGCGACCAGTGCCTGCGCCGCCACCTGTCCGCCGAAGACTCGGGGGACGACGGCGGAGCGGGACTGGCCGCGGAAGATGTCCTGCTCGATCCGCTCCAGGTCGAGCAGATCGAGCAGGGACTGAAGTGCCTGACTCATGACGTCAGTTGTATCGTGAACTTTTTTCGCGGACCTTACAGGCCCATGTCCTTGGCGATGATCGTCTTCATGATCTCGCTGGTGCCGCCGTAGATGCGGTTGACGCGGTTGTCCGCGTACAGGCGGGCGATCGGGTACTCGTTCATGAAGCCGTAGCCGCCGTGCAGCTGGAGGCAGCGGTCGATGACGCGGTGCGCGACCTCGGTGCAGAACAGCTTGGCGCTGGCGGCCTCGGCCGGGGTCAGCTCGCCCGCGTCGAGGGCCTCCAGGGCGCGGTCGGCGACCGCCTCGGCGGCGTCCACCTCGGCCTGGCAGGCGGCCAGCTCGAACTTGGTGTTCTGGAAGGCTGCGACGGGCTTGCCGAAGACGGCGCGCTCCTGGACGTACTCCTTGGCGAACCGGACGGCCGCCTTGGCCTGCGCGTAGGCGCCGAAGGCGATGCCCCAGCGCTCGGAGGCGAGGTTGTGGCCGAGGTAGTAGAAGCCCTTGTTCTCCTCGCCGAGGAGGTCCTCGACCGGCACCTTGACGTCGACGAACGCGAGCTCGGCGGTGTCGGAGGTCTTCAGGCCGAGCTTGTCCAGCTTGCGGCCGATGGAGTAGCCCTCGGACTTGGTGTCCACGGCGAAGAGGGAGATGCCGAAGCGGCGGTCCTCGGCGCTGGGCGCGGACGTACGGGCGCAGACGATCACGCGGTCGGCGTGGACGCCGCCGGTGATGAAGGTCTTGGCGCCGTTGAGGACGTAGTGCGTGCCGTCCTCGGAGAGCTTCGCGGTGGTCTTCATGCCCGCGAGGTCGGAGCCGGTGCCCGGCTCGGTCATCGCGAGGGCCCACATCTCCTCACCGGAGACGAACTTCGGCAGGAAGCGCTTCTTCTGCTCGTCGTCGGCGAGCATCTTTATGTACGGCAGGCCGAGCAGCACGTGCACGCCGGAGCCGCCGAACTGGACGCCCGCGCGGGCCGTCTCCTCGTACATCACGGCCTCGAACTTGTACGAGTCGATGCCGGCGCCGCCGAACTCCTCGTCGACACGGATGCCGAAGATGCCGAGCTCGGCGAGCTTGTAGTAGAAGTCGCGCGGCGCCTGGCCCGCGGCGAACCACTCGTCGTAGACGGGGACGACCTCGGCCTCGATGAAGGCCCGGAGGGTCTCCCGGAACGCCTCGTGGTCCTCGTTGAACACAGTACGGCGCACCGCCGCCACCTCCACCTGGGGTTTCTGTCTAAGCGCTTGCTCAGATGCCAGGTTACCCGTCGGTCACGACGGTCGTCCAGAGCAACCAGTGCGAGACGCTCGTCACGCCCGCCCCAGCCAGGAGGACACTTCAGACTCCCGCCGCCGCGAACGCCCCCCGCGCCATCCGGTGCAGCAGCTCCGCCGTGCCCGCCCGCCCCGGCAGCGATCCCGGCCGTCCCAGGTGCGGCGTCGAGTTCAGCAGCCCGAAGACCGAGTGCACCGCCGAGCGGGCGGCCGGCTCGGCCAGCGCGGGGTAGACCTCGCGCACGACCTCCACCCACAGCTCGACGTACTGCCGCTGGAGCTGGCGTACGAGCTTGCGGTCACTGTCCCGGAGGCGGTCCAGCTCGCGGTCGTGCAGGGTGATCAGGGGGCGGTCGTCGAGCGCGAAGTCGATGTGCCCCTCGATGAGCGAGTCGAGGAGCGCCTCGGGGTTCCCGTCGGTCTCCGCCACCCGGCGCTTGCCCCCCGTCAGCAGCTGCCCGCTGATCCCCACCAGCAACTCGGCGAGCATCGCGTCCTTGCCGGCGAAGTGCCGGTACAGACCGGGGCCGCTGATGCCGACGGCCGCTCCTATCTCGTCCACGCCGACACCGTGGAAGCCACGCTCGGCGAAGAGCCGCGCGGCCTCCTTGAGGATCTGCTCGCGGCGGGTGGGGGCGTCGGTTCTGGTGGCCATGAAAGCAATTCTAGACAGGGAGGTTAGCGGTCGTTAACCTGAAGGAAATGCGTTAACGCTCATTAACTGGTGGACCACTGGTGAGGGGACCGCAGGATGCAAGAGGCACCGGAGCTGACGAGCGCGGCAGACCCCGCGTCGGAGGCCTGGCGGGCCAACGAGGCGGCGCACCGCGCGCTGGGCGAGGAGCTGCGGCAGAAGCTGGCCGCGGCCCGGCTCGGCGGCGGTGAGCGGGCCCGGGAACGGCACACCGCGCGCGGGAAGCTGCTCCCGCGCGACCGCGTGGACACCCTCCTCGACCCCGGGTCGCCCTTCCTGGAGCTGGCGCCCCTCGCCGCCGACGGGATGTACGACGGGCAGGCCCCGGCCGCCGGCGTCATCGCCGGGATCGGCAGGGTCAGCGGGCGCGAGTGCGTGATCGTCGCCAATGACGCCACCGTCAAGGGCGGCACGTACTACCCGATGACGGTGAAGAAGCACCTGCGCGCCCAGGAGGTGGCCCTCGAGAACCGCCTCCCCTGTGTGTACCTCGTCGACTCCGGGGGCGCCTTCCTGCCGATGCAGGACGACGTCTTCCCCGACCGCGAGCACTTCGGGCGGATCTTCTACAACCAGGCACGGATGTCGGGCGCCGGCATCCCGCAGATCGCGGCCGTCCTCGGGTCCTGCACGGCGGGCGGCGCCTACGTCCCGGCCATGAGCGACGAGGCCGTGATCGTGCGCAACCAAGGCACGATCTTCCTCGGCGGCCCGCCCCTGGTGAAGGCCGCCACCGGCGAGGTCGTCACGGCCGAGGAACTGGGCGGCGGCGAGGTCCACGCGCGCGTGTCGGGTGTCACCGACCACCTGGCGGAGGACGACGCCCACGCGCTGCGGATCGTTCGGAACATCGCGGCCACGCTTCCCGCGCGCGGACCGCTGCCCTGGTCGGTCGAGCCGGCCGTCGAGCCGAAGGTGGACCCGTACGGGCTGTACGGGGCGGTGCCGGTCGACTCCCGCACCCCCTATGACGTACGCGAGGTCATCGCGCGCGTGGTCGACGGTTCACGCTTCGCCGAGTTCAAGGCGGAATTCGGGCAGACCCTGATCACCGGCTTCGCCCGGATCCACGGGCACCCGGTCGGGATCGTCGCCAACAACGGCATCCTGTTCTCCGAGTCCGCCCAGAAGGGCGCCCACTTCATCGAGCTGTGCGACCAGCGCGGCATCCCGCTGGTCTTCCTGCAGAACATCTCCGGGTTCATGGTCGGGCGCCAGTACGAGGCCGGTGGCATCGCCAAGCACGGCGCCAAGATGGTGACGGCCGTGGCATGCACGAGGGTCCCCAAACTCACGGTCGTGATCGGCGGCTCGTACGGCGCGGGCAACTACTCGATGTGCGGCCGGGCGTACTCGCCGCGCTTCCTGTGGATGTGGCCCAACGCCAAGATCTCCGTGATGGGCGGCGAGCAGGCCGCGTCGGTCCTCGCGACCGTCAAGCGCGACCAGTTGGAGGCACGCGGCGAGTCCTGGCCCCTCGAGGAGGAAGAGGCCTTCAAGGATCCGATCCGCGCACAGTACGAGCACCAGGGGAATGCCTACTACGCGACGGCCCGGCTCTGGGACGACGGCGTGATCGACCCGATGGAGACCCGGCAGGTGCTGGGTCTCGCCCTGACCGCCTGCGCCAACGCGCCCCTGGGTGACCCCCAGTTCGGCGTCTTCCGGATGTGAGGGACCTCTGACCATGTTCGACACCGTTCTTGTGGCCAACCGGGGAGAGATCGCGGTCCGGGTCATCCGTACGCTGCGATCGCTGGGCGTGCGCTCCGTGGCCGTCTTCTCCGACGCCGATGCGGACGCCCGTCATGTGCGCGAGGCGGACACGGCGGTACGGATCGGCCCGGCGCCGGCCGCCGAGAGCTATCTGTCCGTGGAGCGGCTCCTGGAGGCGGCGGCGCGGACCGGAGCCCAGGCCGTGCACCCGGGCTACGGCTTCCTCGCGGAGAACGCGTCCTTCGCGCGCGCCTGCGCCGACGCGGGGCTCGTCTTCATCGGGCCTCCCGCCGAGGCGATCTCCCTGATGGGCGACAAGATCCGCGCCAAGGAGACGGTGCAGGCGGCCGGGGTCCCCGTGGTGCCCGGTTCGAGCGGCAGCGGGCTCACCGACGCGGAGTTGGCCGACGCGGCCCGGGAGATCGGCATGCCGGTGCTGCTGAAGCCCTCGGCGGGCGGCGGCGGCAAGGGCATGCGACTCGTGCGGGACACGGCGTCGCTCGCCGACGAGATCGCCGCCGCCCGCCGCGAGGCCCGCGCCTCCTTCGGCGACGACACCCTGCTCGTCGAGCGCTGGATCGACCGCCCCCGGCACATCGAGATCCAGATCCTGGCGGACGGCCACGGCAATGTCGTACACCTGGGCGAGCGCGAGTGCTCCCTCCAGCGGCGCCATCAGAAGATCATCGAGGAGGCGCCGAGCGTGCTCCTCGACGCCGACACGCGCACCGCGATGGGCGAGGCGGCGGTCCAGGCGGCCCGCTCCTGCGGCTACCGGGGCGCGGGCACGGTGGAGTTCATCGTGCCGGGCGGCGATCCGTCGTCGTACTACTTCATGGAGATGAACACCCGCCTCCAGGTGGAGCACCCGGTCACCGAGCTGATCACGGGCATCGACCTGGTGGAGTGGCAGCTCCGCGTGGCGGCGGGCGAGCAGCTGCCGTACGGGCAGCAGGACATCAGGCTCACGGGGCATGCCGTGGAGGCACGCGTCTGCGCCGAGGACCCCGCGCGCGGATTCCTCCCCTCCGGCGGCACGGTGCTCGCACTGCACGAGCCGGGGGGCGACGGCGTGCGCACCGACTCGGGGCTGAGCGAGGGCACGGAGGTCGGTTCGCTCTACGACCCGATGCTCTCCAAGGTCATCGCGTACGGCCCCGATCGCGCGACCGCGCTGCGCAAGCTCCGGGCGGCCCTCGCGGACACGGTCACGCTGGGAGTGCAGACGAACGCGGGCTTCCTGCGGCGGCTGCTGGCCCATCCGGCAGTGGTGGCGGGCGAGTTGGACACGGGGCTGGTGGAGCGCGAGGCGGACTCCCTGGTCGCCGGCGACGTACCGGACGAGGTGTACGAGGCCGCGGCCGCCGTACGGCTCGAAGCGCTGCGGCCCCGGGGCGAGGGCTGGACCGACCCCTTCTCCGCGCCGAGCGGTTGGCGGCTCGGGGGCGAACCCAAGCCGGTGGGCTTCCATCTGCGGGTACTCGACCCCGTGGAGTACACCCCTCGCGGCACCCACACCGTCACCACCGACCAGGTCTCCGTGACCCTGGACGGCGTACGCCACACCTTCCACCGCGCCGCCGACTGGCTCGGCAGGGACGGCGACGCCTGGCACGTGCGCGACCACGACCCCGTGGCCGCCTCCCTCACCGGCGCCGCGCACGCCGGAGCAGACTCGCTCACCGCCCCCATGCCCGGCACGGTGACCGTCGTGAAGGTCGCCGTGGGCGATGAAGTGGCCGCCGGACAGAGCCTGCTGGTGGTCGAGGCGATGAAGATGGAGCACGTCATCTCCGCGCCGCACGCCGGGACCGTCAGCGAGCTGGACGTCACCCCGGGCACGACCGTCGCCATGGACCAGGTGCTGGCCGTGATCGCACCGCATGAGGAGGCGGAATGACCGTTCAGGGACTGCCCATGGCCGTACCGGCCCAGGACCTGCCCGCCCGGGTGCGGATCCACGAGGTCGGCGCGCGCGACGGGCTGCAGAACGAGAAGGCGACGGTGCCGACCGAGGTCAAGGCGGAGTTCGTCCGGCGCCTCGCCGACGCGGGCCTGACCACGATCGAGGCCACCAGCTTCGTGCACCCCAAGTGGGTGCCCCAACTGGCGGACGCGGAGCAGCTGTTCCCGCTGGTCAGCGACCTGCCGGGGGTACACCTGCCGGTCCTCGTGCCGAACGAGCGAGGACTCGACCGCGCCCTCGCCCTCGGCGCCCGCCGCGTCGCCGTCTTCGCCAGCGCGACGGAGTCCTTCGCGAAGGCCAACCTCAACCGATCCGTCGACGAGGCGCTGGCCATGTTCGAACCGGTGGTGGCACGGGCCAAGGCGGACAAGGTGCACGTCCGCGGCTACCTCTCCATGTGCTTCGGCGATCCCTGGGAGGGCGCCGTCCCCATCCATCAGGTCGTCCGCGTCTGCAAGTCCCTGATGGACATGGGCTGCGACGAGCTGAGCCTCGGCGACACGATCGGTGTGGCGACGCCGGGCCATGTCCAGAGCCTGCTCGCCGAGCTCAACGAGGAAGGCGTGCCGACCAGCGCCCTCGGCGTGCACTTCCACGACACATACGGCCAGGCGCTCGCCAACACCCTGGCCGCGCTCCAGCACGGCGTCACGACCGTCGACGCCTCCGCGGGCGGCCTCGGCGGCTGCCCGTACGCGAAGTCCGCGACCGGCAACCTCGCCACCGAAGACCTCGTATGGATGCTCCAGGGCCTCGGTATCGACACCGGGGTCGACCTCGGCCGCCTCACCGCCACAAGCGTGTGGATGGCCGGACAACTGGGCCGACCCAGCCCGTCCCGCACCGTCAAAGCCCTCTCCCACCAGGAGTGATCCCCATGTCCCTCGATCACCGCCTCTCCCCAGAACTCGAAGAACTCCGCCGTACGGTCGAGGAGTTCGCGCACGACGTCGTGGCGCCGAAGATCGGCGACTTCTACGAGCGGCACGAGTTCCCGTACGAGATCGTGCGGGAGATGGGCCGCATGGGCCTGTTCGGGCTGCCGTTCCCGGAGGAGTACGGCGGCATGGGCGGCGACTATCTCGCCCTCGGCATCGCCCTGGAGGAGCTCGCCCGAGTGGACTCCTCCGTGGCCATCACCCTGGAGGCGGGCGTCTCGCTCGGCGCCATGCCGATCCACCTCTTCGGCACCGAGGAGCAGAAGCGCGAGTGGCTCCCCCGGCTCTGCTCCGGCGAGATCCTCGGCGCCTTCGGGCTGACCGAGCCGGACGGCGGCTCGGACGCGGGCGCGACGCGTACGACGGCTCGTCTCGACCCCGAGACGGACGAGTGGGTGATCAACGGCAGCAAGTGCTTCATCACCAACTCCGGTACGGACATCACGGGTCTGGTGACGGTCACTGCGGTCACCGGCCGCACACCCGACGGGAAGCCGCAGATCTCCGCGATCATCGTGCCGTCCGGCACCCCGGGCTTCACGGTCGCGGCGCCGTACTCGAAGGTGGGCTGGAACGCGTCCGACACCCGCGAGCTGTCCTTCTCCGACGTGCGCGTCCCGGCCGCCAACCTGCTCGGCGAGGAGGGCCGCGGATACGCCCAGTTCCTGCGGATCCTCGACGAGGGCCGGATCGCCATCGCTGCGCTGGCGACGGGTCTGGCGCAGGGCTGTGTCGACGAGTCGGTGAAGTACGCCAAGGAGCGGCACGCGTTCGGGCGGCCGATCGGTGCGAACCAGGCGATCCAGTTCAAGATCGCCGACATGGAGATGAAGGCCCACACGGCCCGCCTGGCGTGGCGCGACGCCGCGTCCCGCCTGGTGAGCGGGGAGCCCTTCAAGAAGGAGGCCGCCCTCGCCAAGCTGTACTCGTCCACGATCGCCGTCGACAACGCCCGCGACGCCACCCAGGTCCACGGCGGCTACGGCTTCATGAACGAGTACCCCGTCGCCCGCATGTGGCGCGACTCCAAGATCCTGGAGATCGGCGAGGGCACGAGCGAGGTCCAGCGGATGCTGATCGCACGGGAGTTGGGGCTGGTGGGCTGACCTCCGCCGCCCACCCGAGCAAGGCCTGATCGGCCAGGGACACATCGACCGGTCCGCGCCCCTGCGGGTGCGGACCGGCACTCCGGCGGTCCGGCGTGCCGGCGCAGACCGTCCGCCGGGCCGTCAGGTCTGGTCGGAGCGCAGCCAGTCCCTGCAGTAGTTCAGCTCGGTGTCGCCCTCGAAGGTGGCGACCTCGATTCCGACGTCGTACATGCCCGCGGAGTAGCCGGCCGTGGTGCTCAGAGTCAGGCTCTCGCCGTATCCCGAATAATTGTGGTGCCACGGCCAGGGGGTGAGCACCCCGCCGCCGTCGTTCTTGGCGATCAGGCGGATGGCCACGTGGTGGCCGTCCGCCTTGGCGTCGTACACGGACAGGATGACGCCGAGGCTCGTCGCACCGCTGACCCAGCCGTTGATCGTGCCGGCGCCCGACGCCGACGAGGTGTCGCAGTACAGCGTGTACGAAGTCGCCGACGCCGGCCCGGCCGACATCCCCACCGTCAGCGCCGCCCCCGCAACCGCGACGGCAAGCCCCTTCTTGGATCTGCCCATGATTCCCTCCGTTGCCCAATGTCCCGTCAACTCGACCTGGGGCCAAGTGTGTTGATCGGAACACTAAGGAGAGAAAAGGGTGATCCACAACGGATATGGATCATCACTCGCAGGTGACACATGTCATGCCCGCAACATATTGATCACCCCGGCACATCCCCGTCCCCTGGACAGGAGATGAGGTTAGGCTAACCTATCTTCGAACTTGTCCGGCGGGCGTTCCTGCCCCGTGCCGAAAGCAGTCACACTCATGCCCAACGCCCGTGCCACCCACCTCACTCGTCGCGGCATCCTCGCCGCGGGCGGCGCCCTCGGCCTCGGTGCCGTCCTCGCCGCCTGTGGCGACGACAAAGACTCGAAAAACGGTGGCGCGGACTCCACGAAGGCCGCCGAGAAGTCCGGCCCCTGGACCTTCGAGGACGACCGTGGCACGACGGTGAAGACGGACAGGATCCCGGCGAACATCGTCGCCTTCACGGGTGTCGCCGCCGCGCTCTACGACTACGGCATCGAGGTCAAGGGCGTCTTCGGCCCGACCAGGACCAAGGACGGCAAGGCCGATGTCCAGGCCGGCGACATGGACATCAGCAAGGTGACGATCCTCGGCAACGAGTGGGGCCAGTTCAACATCGAGAAGTACGCCGGCCTCGCCCCCGAGGTCCTCATCTCGACGATGTTCGACGCCGCCGGCACCCTCTGGTACGTCCCCGCGGAGTCCAAGGCCAAGATCCTCAAGCTGGCCCCGAGCGTCGGCATCTCCGTCTACGACGTGCAGATGCCCAAGCCGCTGGAGCGCATGCTCGCGCTCGCCGAGTCGCTCGGCGCCGATGTGAAGTCCGCGAAGATCACCGAGGCGAAGAAGAAGTTCGAGACGGCCGCCGAGCGTCTGCGCAAGGCCGCCAAGTCCCGCCCGGAGATCAAGGTCCTGGCCGGCTCCGCGAGCCAGGACATCTTCTACGTCTCCGGCTCCAACCTCTCCATCGACCTGGAGTACTTCAAGGCGCTCGGCGTGAACATCGTCGAGCCGTCCGCGAAGGCCCTGAAGGCCAGCGGCGGCTGGTTCGAGAACCTGAGCTGGGAGAACGTCGACAAGTACCCGGCCGACATCATCATCATGGACGACCGCTCCTCGACCATCCAGCCGGCCGACATCACCGAGGCCACCTGGAAGAAGCTGCCCGCCGTCAAGGCCGGACAGGTCATCGCGCGCACGCCCGAGCCGATCCTGTCCTACGACAAGTGCACCCCGATCCTCGACAACCTCGCCGAGGCCATCGAGAAGGCCAAGAAGGTCGCCTGACACCCCCTGCCGTGACCCCCTGACGATGACTCAGGAGCACTTATGACGACGGCCGTAGCCGCCCCGTTCCGTTTCTTCACCCTCCAGGTCGTACGGACGAGGCGGCTCGGCCCGTCTCTGGTCCGGGTGACCTTCGCCGGCCCCGATCTGCACGCGTTCCACTCCGCCGGACGCGACCAGAGTCTGTCGCTCTTCCTGCCGCACCCGGGCCAGCCCGAGCCCGTCATCCCCATCGAACGGGGCGACAACTGGTGGCAGGGCTGGCGCGAACTCCCCGACGACGTACGGGCGGTGATGCGCTCGTACACCCTGCGCGCCCTGCGGCGGAACCCCGACGAGATCGACATCGACTTCGCGCTGCACGGCGTGGAGCCGGGGGCAGTGACACCCGCGGGGCCCGCGTCGCTCTGGGCATCCCGAGCGGCCGCCGGCGACCGCGTCGTCCTGCTCGGCCCGGCGATCGAGGACAACAGGGCGATCCGCTTCCGCCCGCCCGAGGACACCGACCTCGTCGTCATCTGGGGCGACGAGACCGCCGTGCCCGCCGCTTCGGCCATCCTCGAATCACTGCCGGCGGACACCCGCGTCCGCGCCTGGCTGGAGGTCCATCACGCCGGCGACATCCAGGACCTGGTGACCTCGGCCGACGCCGAGATCACCTGGCTCGTACGCGGCGACGTCCCCCACCGCCTTGACGGCGTGGGAGATGCCCCCACCCTCATGGCCGTCGACGCCGTGCGAGCCGCCCGACTTCCCCCCGCCGAGGCGCCGTACGCCTGGATCGCGGGCGAGTCCGGTCAGGTGAAGGAGTTGCGCCGCCATCTCGTGCGCGAGCGCGGGATCGACCGCAGGCGCGTCACCTTCGTCGGCTACTGGCGGCGCGGGCTCAGCGAGGAGCAACTGCGCGAAACAGAGTGAGCTGTACCGGCTGGAGCGCCCCGGAGGCGAACGACCAAAAAAAAGGGGGGCGTGACGGCGGTCACGGGAGGGGCGGGTTTCGGGGTCAACAACTTAGGTTAGGCTAACCTAAGTTGAAGGCTCCTGTCCCGCACGGACTGTCCCCACCGGAGGACCCCCACATGCGCTCGCACCTGCTCAATGACACGACCGCGGATCGGTACCGCCGCTCCGTGACCGAAGGAATCGAGCGGGTGGCGGCCAAACTCGCCACCACCGACCGTCCGTTCACCGGCGTCACGGTCGACACCCTCGCTCCCCGCATCGAGCAGATCGACCTGGACCGCCCGCTGCACGACACCACGGCGGTCCTCGACGAGCTGGAGGAGGTCTACCTCCGGGACGCGATCTACTTCCACCACCCGCGCTATCTCGCGCACCTCAACTGCCCGGTCGTCATCCCGGCCGTGCTCGGCGAAGCCGTCCTCTCCGCCGTCAACTCCTCGCTGGACACCTGGGACCAGTCGGCCGGCGGCACCCTCATCGAGCGCAAGCTCATCGACTGGACCAACGAACGCATCGGCCTGGGCCCGGTGGCCGACGGTGTGTTCACCAGCGGCGGCAGCCAGTCCAACCTCCAGGCGCTGCTGCTGGCCCGCGAGGAGGCCAAGCCCGTGCGGACAGGGTGGGAAGGGGCAGCCGATCTCGGCACACTACGGATCTTCGCCTCCGAGGTCAGCCACTTCAGTGTCAAGAAGTCGGCCAAACTCCTCGGCCTGAGCGCGGACTCCGTCGTCTCGATCCCCGTCGACCACGACCAGCGCCTGCAGACGGTCGCCCTCGCCCACGAACTGGAGCGCTGCGAGCGCGACGGCCTGGTCCCCATGGCCGTCGTCGCCACCGCGGGCACCACCGACTTCGGCTCCATCGACCCCCTGCCCGAAATCGCCGAGCTGTGCGCCCAGTTCGGTGCCTGGATGCACGTGGACGCGGCATACGGCTGCGGACTGCTCACCTCCCTGAAGAACCGGGACCGCCTGGGCGGCATCGAGCGCGCCGACTCCGTCACCGTCGACTACCACAAGTCCTTCTTCCAGCCGGTCAGTTCGTCCGCCGTGCTCGTCCGGGACGCCTCCACCCTGCGCCACGCGACCTACCACGCGGAGTACCTGAACCCCCTCCGCATGGTCCAGGAGCGCATCCCCAACCAGGTCGACAAGTCCCTGCAGACCACCCGCCGCTTCGACGCGCTCAAGCTGTGGATGACGCTGCGCGTGATGGGCGCCGACGGCATCGGCGAACTCTTCGACGAGGTCTGCGACCTGGCGGCGGAGGGCTGGAAGCTGCTGGCCGCCGACCCGCGCTACGACGTCGTGGTCGAGCCGTCCCTCTCCACCCTGGTCTTCCGCTACATCCCGGCCGCCATCACCGACCCGGCCGAGATCGACCGCGCCAACCTGTACGCCCGCAAGGCCCTGTTCGCCTCCGGTGACGCCGTCGTGGCGGGCACCAAGGTCGGCGGGCGCCACTACCTGAAGTTCACCCTGCTCAACCCCGAGACCACGACGGACGACATCGCCGCCGTGCTCGATCTGATCGCCGGCCATGCCGAGCAGTACCTGGGAGAGTCCCTTGACCGCGCTTCCTGAAGCCTCGAACAAGACCTACGACTTCGTGGGGATCGGGCTCGGGCCCTTCAACCTCGGCCTCGCCTGCCTCACCGAGCCCATCGCCGAACTCGACGGCGTCTTCCTGGACTCGAAGCCGGACTTCGAGTGGCATGCGGGCATGTTCCTCGACGGGGCCCACCTCCAGACCCCGTTCATGTCGGACCTGGTCACCCTGGCCGACCCGACGTCGCCGTACTCCTTCCTCAACTACCTGAAGGAGAAGGGCCGACTGTACTCGTTCTACATCCGCGAGAACTTCTACCCGCTGCGGGTCGAGTACGACGACTACTGCCGCTGGGCCGCCAACGGACTCACCAACGTCCGCTTCGGCACGACGGTGACCGAAGTGACGTACGAGGACGAGGACGATCTCTACCTCGTACGGACCGAGGCCGGCGAAACGTTTCGCGCCCGCCACCTGGTCCTCGGCACCGGCACCCCACCGTACCTCCCCGAGGCCTGCGCGGGCCTGGGCGGCGACTTCATCCACAACTCCCGCTACATGCGGCACAAGACGGAGTTGCAGCGCAAGGAGTCGATCACGCTGGTCGGCAGCGGCCAGTCCGCCGCCGAGATCTACTACGACCTGCTCAGCGAGATCGACGTCCACGGCTATCGGCTGAACTGGGTCACCCGCTCGCCGCGCTTCTTCCCGCTGGAGTACACGAAACTCACGCTGGAGATGACCTCCCCGGAGTACATCGACTACTACCACGCGCTGCCGGAGCAGACCCGCTACCGCCTCACGGCCCAGCAGAAGGGCCTGTTCAAGGGCATCGACGGCGACCTGATCAATGAGATCTTCGACCTGCTCTACCAGAAGAACCTCGGCGGCCCGGTTCCCACCCGTCTGCTCACCAACTCCTCGCTGAACACTGTCATTTACCGGGACGGGGTCTATGAGCTGGGCCTGCGTCAGGAGGAGCAGGAGAAGGACTACGAGCTGCGCTCCGAGGGCCTGATCCTCGCCACCGGCTACAAGTACGCCGAGCCGGAGTTCCTCAAGCCCGTCCAGGACCGGCTGCGCCACGACTCACAGGGCAACTTCGACATCGCCCGCAACTACTCGATCGACACCACGGGCCGGGGCGTCTTCCTCCAGAACGCCGGCGTCCACACGCACAGCATCACGTCCCCGGACCTCGGCATGGGCGCGTACCGCAACGCGTACATCATCCGAGAGCTGCTCGGCACCGAGTACTACCCCGTCGAGAAGACGATCGCGTTCCAGGAGTTCGCCGCATGAGCACCACGAGCCGTATGAACAGCGCCATCGGCACCTTCACCATCCGCCCGCTCGACCCCACCGAGGACGCGGAGCTGCTGCACGGCTGGGTCACCCACCCCAAGGCCGCCTTCTGGATGATGCAGGAGGCCGAACTGCACGACGTGGAGCGCGCGTACATGGCCATCGCGGCCAGTGAGTACCACGACGCGTTCCTCGGGCTGCTGGACGGTGAGCCCGTCTTCCTCATGGAGCGCTACGACCCGGCGCACGTCGAGCTCGTCGGCCTCTACGAGCCGGAACCCGGCGACGTCGGCATGCACTTCCTCGTCGCGCCGAGCGACACGCCCGTGCACGGGTTCACCCGGGCCGTGATCACCGCCGTGATGGAGCACCTGTTCGCCGACCCGGCGACCGCGCGCGTCGTCGTCGAGCCCGACGTACGCAACAAGGCCGTGCACGCCCTCAACGAAGCCGTCGGCTTCCTGCCCGAGCGCGAGATCCAGAAGCCGGAGAAGAAGGCGCTGCTGAGCTTCTGCACCCGGGAGCAGTTCGAGAAGGCGGTGCCCGCGTGAGCCTCGCCGACGCCGTCGCCCACCTCTCCCCCGAACGCTGGGCCCGCGCCAACCGCCTCCTGATACGCAAGGCGCTCGCCGAGTTCACCCACGAGCGGCTCATCACGCCGGAGAGCCTCCCGGACGGCCGCTACGAGGTCCGCAGCGACGACGGTCTCACCCGCTACCGCTTCACCGCCCGCCTCCGCTCCCTCGACCACTGGCAGGTCGACGCCGAGTCGATCACCCGGCACCGCGACGGCGGCGAACTGCCGCTCGCCGCGCTCGACTTCTTCATCGAGCTGAAGAAGTCCCTCGGACTGAGCGACGAGGTCCTGCCGGTCTACCTGGAGGAGATCTCCTCCACGCTCTCGGGCACCTGCTTCAAGCTCACCAAGCCGCAGATCCCGGTCGGCGAACTGGTTCGATCGGGCTTCCAGGCCATCGAGACCGGTATGACCGAGGGCCACCCCTGCTTCGTCGCCAACAACGGGCGGCTCGGCTTCGGGGTGCACGAGTACCTCTCGTACGCGCCCGAGACCGCGAGCCCGGTCCGCCTGGTCTGGCTGGCCGCACACCGCTCGCGGGCCGCGTTCACGGCGGGCGTGGGGATCGACTACGAGTCCTTCGTGCGCGAGGAGCTGGGCGAGCGGACGGTCGAGCGGTTCACCGGGACGCTCGCCGGTCAGGGCCTCCACCCCGAGGACTACCTCCTCATCCCCGTCCACCCCTGGCAGTGGTGGAACAAGCTCTCCGTGACCTTCGCGGCCGAGGTCGCCCAGCGGCACCTCGTCTGCCTCGGCGAGGGCGACGACGAATATCTGGCCCAGCAGTCGATCCGGACGTTCTTCAACACGTCCCGCCCCGAGAAGCACTACGTCAAAACGGCGCTCTCCGTCCTCAACATGGGCTTCATGCGCGGTCTGTCCGCCGCCTACATGGAAGCGACCCCGGCGATCAACGACTGGCTGGCGCAACTCGTCGAGAACGACCCGGTGTTGAAGTCGACCGGCCTGTCGGTCATCCGCGAGCGTGCCGCGGTCGGCTACCGCCACCTGGAGTACGAGGCCGCCACGGACCGCTACTCCCCGTACCGCAAAATGCTCGCCGCCCTGTGGCGCGAGAGCCCGGTGCCCTTGCTCCAGGAGGGCGAGACCCTGGCGACCATGGCGTCCCTCGCGCACGTCGACCACGACGGCGCGTCCTTCGCGGGCGCGCTGATCGAACAGTCGGGGCTGACGCCGGTGGAGTGGCTGCGCCGCTATCTGCGCGCCTACTTCACGCCGCTGCTGCACAGCTTCTACGCGTACGACCTCGTCTACATGCCGCACGGCGAGAACGTCATCCTGGTCCTCAAGGACGGCGCCGTACAGCGCGCGATCTACAAGGACATCGCCGAGGAGATCGCGGTCATGGACCCGCAGGCGGTACTGCCGCCCGCGGTCGAGCGGATCCGCGTCGAGGTGCCCGAGGACAAGAAGCTCCTGTCCATCTTCACGGACGTCTTCGACTGCTTCTTCCGCTTCCTCGCCGCGAACCTCGCCGACGAGGGCATCCTCGACGAGGACGACTTCTGGCGGACGGTCGCCGCGTCCGTGCGCGAGTACCAGGACGCGACGCCCGAACTCGCCGACAAATTCCAGCAGTACGACATGTTCGCGCCCGAGTTCGCGCTGTCCTGCCTCAACCGCCTCCAGTTGCGCGACAACAGGCAAATGGTGGACCTGGCGGATCCGTCGGGCGCGCTGCAACTGGTCGGCAACCTGAAGAACCCGATCGCGAGTCTCTGAAGCCGGGTGGGGCTCAGGAGACGGTCCTCCTGAGCCCCACCTCCGTCACCGGGACGCGGGCCAGGGAACCTGGGGCGACCGGTAGTAGCCGATCCCCAGCGCCTCCCATCGCGGCGCCTGCGCCGCGAGCCGCACCTTGTACGTGTCCCAGTCGTGCGTCGACGCGGGCGACCAGCCGAGCTCGGCGGCACCGGGCAGCCGCGGGAACGCCATGTAGTCGATGTGGGCGGAGTTCAGAATCGTCTCCGTCCACAACGGCGCTTCCACTCCCCGGATCGCCGAACTCGGGGCCCCCGGCAGGTAGGCGCCCGGGTCCCAGTCGTAGGACCGCTTCACCTCGACCAGGCCCGCCCAGTCCTGCCCCAGTGGGGTGTCGGCGGTGTACTTCATGTCGAGGTAGAGCCGGTCGGCCGGCGACAGGACGAGGCCCGTCCCGTTCTGCGCGGCCTTCGCGACCTGCGCCTTCTCCTCGGCACTGGTGTCGTCGAGCCCCCAGTACTGTGCGATGGCGCCCTTCGCCGGAGTGGCCCCGGTCAGCTGGTGCCAGCCGATCACCGTCTTGCCGTACTTGGCGACCATGGGCTGCACCTTGTCCATGAAGGCGACGTAGTCGGCGTGGCTGGTGGAGTGGGCCTCGTCTCCGCCGATGTGCAGGTACGTGCCGGGCGTGATCGCGGCCAGCTCCCGGATCACGTCGTCCACGAAGTCGTACGTCACCGGCTTCGCCACGCACAGCGAGCTGAAGCCGACGTCCGTGCCGGTGTAGAGCGGCGGCGCGACCCCGTCGCAGTTCAGCTGCGCGTACGAGGACAGCGCGGCGTTGGTGTGCCCCGGCATGTCGATCTCCGGGACGACCTCCAGATAGCGCGAGGCGGCGTACTGGACGATCTCCTTGTACTGCGCCTTGGTGTAGTAGCCGCCCTGTCCGCCGCCGACCTGCGTGGAGCCGCCGTGGGTGGCGAGGCGCGGCCAGGAGTCGATCGCGATGCGCCAGCCCTGGTCGTCACTCAGGTGCAGATGCAGCTTGTTGACCTTGTAGAGGGCCAACTCGTCGATGTAGCGCTTGACTTGGCCGACGGTGAAGAAGTGCCGGGAGACGTCGAGCATCGCGCCGCGGTAGCCGTAGCGCGGGATGTCCTTGATGGTGCCGCCCGCGACCAGCCAGGGTCCGGGCTGCACGGAGTTCTTCTCGACGGAGGCCGGAAGCAGCTGGCGCAGGGTCTGGACGCCGTGGAAGAGCCCGGCGGGCCCGCCGGCCGTGATGGTGACACCGCCCCGGCCACTGTCGAGGCGGTAACCCTCGTCGCCCAGTCCCTTGCCGCCGAGCAGGAGTCGAATGGATCCCCCGCCGTGCGAGGTGACCGGCAGCCGGTAGCCGGTGGAGGGACGCAGGATGTCCGCGAGATACTCGCCGACCCGGCGGGCCTCCCGCGAGTCGTCGTCGATACGGATACGGGTGTCACCGGTGATGCGGTACGCGGGTCCGCCCGCGTGGACCGAGGCGGGCGCCGGGACCACCTGCCCCAGAGGGGTCGCGGTTCGGTCGGCCGCGGGGGGTGCCGCCCCGACGACGGAGATACCGGCAGCTGCCACGAGCAGCAGCGTACCGAGAAGGCGGGGCGTTCTGTGGTGCTGTCTCACATGCGCTCCCTTCGAATGGCCCTTCGCGCGGGCCGTGCGCATGATCCTGCGCACGGCCCCGCAAATTGGTAAAGACCACTCTCCCGCAGACCCGGTGAAACAATCCCCCTCATGGCGGAAATCATCCAGCGGGACGGCACATGGGCCTTCGACGGCGACGCACTGCGGCTGACACCGGGACGCGACAAGAACGTCAGCCTGCTCCGCAAGACCCTGGGTGAACTGGCGGTCCCACTCGGCGCGTTGGCGGGCGTCTCCTTCGAACAGGGCAAGAAGACCGGGCGGCTGAGGCTCAGACTGCGCGACGGCGCCGACCCGCTGCTCCAGGCGACCGGCGGCAAGCTCGCCGAGCCGAACGACCCGTACCAGCTCACCGTCGAGTCCGACCGCTACGGAGTCGCCGAGTACTTCGTGGACGAGGTGCGCAACGCGCTGCTGCTGGACCAGGTGCCGTCCGACCCCGTCGACGGCTACCTCCTGCCCGGCCCCTCCGTGCCGCTGTCCGCCTCCGCCGGTGACGGCACCGCGAGCTTCGACGGCGAACAGGTACGCCTGGAATGGAACTGGAAGACGGAGGACGCGAAGGCCGCCGCGGGCGCCCGCTCGCTCGCCCTGGGCGACATCACGGCCGTCGAGTGGCATCCCGCGGTCGGCCTGGAGAACGGCTGCCTGCGCTTCGTCGTGCGCGGCGCGGAGACCAAGGCCCCGCCGAAGTACGACCCCAACTCCGTGGAGCTGTGGGGCTTCAAGAAGGACCCGCTGATGGCGCTGGTCGCGGCGGCCGTGCAGGCGCGGCTGCCGCATCCGACGGCTCCCGTCGATCAGGAGCGGGGGAAAGAACCGCGGCCCGCCGCGGCGTCGGCCTCCGCCGAGGCCGACCACGACGCCCTGCTGCGCCGCCTGCGCGAGCTCGGCGACCTGCACAAGGAGGGCGTCCTGACGGACGAGGAGTTCGCGCTGGCCAAGCAGGCGGTCCTCAGGCGCATGTAGGAACAGCGCCGGTGCGGACCGCCTGCCCGGATGTCGTGCGCCCGCCGTCCGGGCGCACGGTGGGGGCTACTTCGCCTTGCGCGCCACCGTGAAGTGGTCGATCCGGTCACCGGTCTCGGCGATGCCCTGGACCTTCAGGGTGGTGTAGTGGCCCTTCGGCGCGGGGGTGACGTCCACGCGCAGGAAGGAGTAGTTCAGGTAGCGAACACGCGACCAGGCGACGGTCTCGTTCTGCTTGCCGTCCTTGAGGTTGACGAAGGAGGCCACGGAGTCGACCTCGTTCTCGTGTCCCTCGTAGGAGTCCGGGGCGGTGAAGGCGTACAGGCTGCGGCCCGCCGCGCCGGCCGTGACGTACACCACACCCTCGGTGTCGGAGTACGCCGTCTCGCCGATCGGCAGCTTCTTGACGACCTGGTTGCCCTTGATGACGTCCGTGCGCTCGTACTGGTGGTTGTGGCCGTTGATGACCAGGTCGACCGAGTACTTGTCGAACAGCGGCACCCACTCCTGGCGCACGCCCCCCTCCGAGGCGTGCGCCGTGGAGGTGCAGTACGCGCAGTGGTGGAAGAACACGATGATGAAGTCGATGTCCTTCGAGGCGCGGAACTTCTTCAGCTGGCCCTCGAACCACTTCGTCTGGGTGCCGCCGGAGATGCCGAGGTTGGCCGGAATCTCGAAGGAGACGTCGTTGGGGTCCAGGGAGATGATCGCCGTGTTGCCGTAGACGAAGGAGTAGACGCCCGGGAGGTTCTTCTTGTCCGGACCGTTGTCGGGGAGGGTCCAGCGGGCCTCCTCACCGCCGTAGCCGTTGGGCGAGTACCAGGCCTCCATGTCGTGGTTGCCGTACGAGACCATCCACGGGACCTGCTTGGCGACCGACTCGGTCTGGTACAGGAACTGGTCCCAGGTGCGCGAGTCGAACCCGGTGTCGGTGGTCTTGCCCGCGCCGGCCGGGTCGCCGTAGGCGATGTCGCCGGCGTGCAGGTGGAAGGCCGGGTTCTGGCCGAGGATCAGGCTGTCGTTGGCCAGGGCGTGGTAGCTGACGCCCTGGTCGCCGAAGGCCGTGAAGGTGAACGGCTGGGCGTGCGAGGGAGCGGTGGTGAAGGTGCCGAGGGTGCCCAGCAGGTGGGGCTCGGCCGGGTCGAAGCCCGCGTGGCCGACGCCGTAGTAGTACGTCTTGCCGGGGCGCAGGTGGGCGAGCTGGGCGTGCACGTAGTACTGCGTGTGGTCGCCGCTCGCGCCGACGCCGGCCGGGGTGTAGAGGGTGCGGACCTCGGCCTCGATCTTCCGGGAGAGGTCCCAGGGGTGGGCGCCGATGCGAATGAACGGCTTGTCGACCGGCGTCGGAACCTGCCAGGAGACGGTCATCTCGGTGCGCGGATCGGCGCCGTAGGCGAGGTGGCGGCCGAAGGGGGCGACGAGCGCGCCGTCGACCTTCTCCGCCGAAGCCGCGGTCCGCTGCGTCGGCACCGCGGCCTGTGCGACGGCGCCCGGTACGAAGGCGCCGCCCGCGACGGCGCCCAGGGTCACGGCGCCGCCTCTGATCATGTTGCGCCGCGAGAACTTGGCGCGAAGGTACTCGTGCTGCTCGGCCATGCTCATGCGCTCGGCAAGCTGCTCCGGTACGCCCATGCGTGGAGTGTCCATGGCCACAGAAGTTGCTCCCGGCAATCGACGCGGCGCAAGACACAGGATGGACAGCTTCCAAACAGCCCCCCATAAGACTTTCAACAGACCGTTGCCCGATATCGGGCAGGATTCTTGCGAAACGGCCGCCGGTACCCCAGGATCTACCGGGTGCACGACGAACTTGTTGATCATCTGACGCGGTCCTCGCCCCTGAACCGGGGCGAGGCGCTGCGGGTGATCCAGGACGTGCTCGCCTATTTCGACGAGACGACCGAGGACTACGTCCGTCGCCGCCACCGCGAGCTCCAGGCCCAGGGCCTGGTGAACACGGCGATCTTCGATCGGATCGAGGCGGACCTGAAGTACCGGGCGGTCGCACCGCCGGAGCTCACGCTCAGGCAGCTGCGGCGCATCGTCTACGGCTGACCGCCCCGGCTACGACCGACGCCGGGCGAGCACTCATCAACAGAGAGGACAGAAGGACCTTATATGTGCGGAATCGTGGGATATATCGGAAAGCGTGATGTGGCGCCGCTCCTGCTGGAGGGCCTGCAGCGCCTGGAATACCGCGGCTACGACTCGGCGGGCATCGTCGTCACGACCCCGAAGTCGGCCGGCCTGAAGATGGTCAAGGCCAAGGGCCGGGTCCGTGACCTGGAGGCCAAGGTCCCCGCGCGCTTCAAGGGCACCACCGGCATCGCCCACACCCGCTGGGCCACCCACGGCGCCCCCTCCGATGTGAACGCCCACCCGCACATGTCGGCCGACAACAAGGTCGCGCTCGTCCACAACGGCATCATCGACAACGCCGCCGACCTGCGGAAGAAGCTCGAGGCCGACGGCATCGAGTTCCTCTCCGAGACCGACACCGAGGTCCTCACCCACCTCATCGCCCGCTCGCAGCAGGAGAAGCTCGAGGACAAGGTCCGCGACGCGCTCCGCCTGATCGAGGGCACGTACGGCATCGCCGTCCTGCACGCCGACTTCCCCGACCGCATCGTGGTGGCCCGCAACGGCTCCCCGGTCGTCCTCGGCATCGGCGAGAAGGAGATGTTCGTCGCATCCGACGTCGCCGCCCTGGTCACCCACACCCGCCAGATAGTGACCCTCGACGACGGCGAGATGGCCACCCTCAAGGCCGACGACTTCCGTACGTACACCACCGAGGGCACCCGTACGACGGCCGAGCCGACCACCGTGGAGTGGGAGGCCGAGTCGTACGACATGGGCGGCCACGACACGTACATGCACAAGGAGATCCACGAGCAGGCCGACGCCGTGGACCGTGTGCTGCGCGGCCGCATCGACGACCGGTTCTCGACCGTGCACCTGGGTGGCCTGAACCTGGACGCCCGCGAGGCACGCCAGATCCGCCGCGTGAAGATCCTCGGCTGCGGCACCTCGTACCACGCGGGCATGATCGGCGCCCAGATGATCGAGGAGCTCGCCCGCATCCCCGCGGACGCCGAGCCGGCCTCCGAGTTCCGCTACCGCAACGCCGTGGTCGACCCCGACACGCTGTACGTCGCCGTCTCCCAGTCCGGTGAGACCTACGACGTCCTGGCGGCCGTCCAGGAGCTCAAGCGCAAGGGCGCGCGGGTCCTGGGCGTGGTGAACGTGGTGGGCAGCGCCATCGCCCGCGAGGCCGACGGCGGCATGTACGTCCACGCGGGCCCCGAGGTCTGCGTCGTCTCCACCAAGTGCTTCACGAACACCACCGTCGCCTTCGCGCTGCTCGCCCTGCACCTCGGCCGTACCCGCGACCTGTCGGTCCGCGACGGCAAGCGGATCATCGAGGGCCTGCGCAAGCTGCCCGGCCAGATCTCCGAAATCCTTCAGCAGGAGGACGAGATCAAGAAGCTGGCCGAGCAGTACGCCGAGGCCCGCTCGATGCTCTTCATCGGCCGTGTCCGGGGCTACCCGGTGGCCCGTGAGGCCTCCCTGAAGCTCAAGGAGGTCTCGTACATCCACGCCGAGGCCTACCCCGCCTCCGAGCTCAAGCACGGCCCGCTGGCGCTCATCGAGCCCGCCCTGCCGACGGTCGCGATCGTCCCCGACGACGACCTCCTGGAGAAGAACCGCGCCGCCCTGGAGGAGATCAAGGCCCGCAGCGGCAAGATCCTCGCGGTCGCCCACCAGGAGCAGGAGAAGGCCGACCAGACGATCGTCGTCCCGAAGAACGAGGACGAGCTGGACCCGATCCTCATGGGCATCCCGCTGCAACTCCTCGCCTACCACACGGCGTTGGCGCTGGGCCGGGACATCGACAAGCCGCGGAACCTCGCCAAGTCGGTCACGGTCGAATAAAAATCCACAAGACCACCGAAGCGATAATTGAGGAACACCCGCGGCGAGCAACCAGGTCCGCGAGAGCGGCGCCGGTTTAGGCGCAAAAGGTGCGCATCCAGGTCCGCGAGAGCGGCGCCGGTCTAGGCGCAAAAAAAGCTGAACGATCCCCTGTGTGTGCCACCTTCACACAGGGGATCGTTCTTTCAGGGGCCGGGGCCGCCCATTACCCCGGCCCGCGCCAGGCTCAGCCGGTGGCCGTCACCCCCCGGCCGGCGGCGCGTCCGGGCAGTGCGGTGGGCCAGTTGGCGAGCGCCGCCGTGGCCCCGTACCAGGCCAGCAGCCCACCGGCCGCGGCGAACCAGCCGGCGACCTTGGCCAGCCCACTGGAGTCGCCGAACTGCCCGATGGCCAGCAGGAGAAGGCCCACGAAGAGCAGCCCGTACGTGCCGCGTACGAGTGTCGAGGCGCCGGAGGCCGCGACCGTCAGGCTGAGCGCGACGAGCGCGAACAGGAGCAGGAAGAGGCCGGCCGCGTTGGCGGAGACCTGCGCGTCGGACGTGACGCCCCAGGTGAACCAGAGCGCGCCGAGTGCGGAGAAGGCCGTACCGGTGAAGGCGTCATGGTCGCGGAAGGCGAACAGACCGGCGACGAAGAGCGCGATGCCACCGACATAGGTGGCGAGGGAGACGGAGTCCGCCGCCGTGACGCCGTCGATCACTCGGGTGTGACCGAGGCCGAAGGCCAGCAGGGTGAGTCCGAGCGCGAGTTGGCCGAGGGTCGATGTTGTGGTGCTTCCCGCAGAGACGTCGTTGTCCACGGCGGGCTCCCTTCAGGCATGTGCAGTTGTGCTGCGTGGTACCGGCCGTACGGTTGGTCCGGCGACCGGTATGTACCCTTCACAAGGGCACAAACCACCTCTACGCGCGAGTAGATTTACGCTGCGGCGAAAGGGAGTTGGCCCTGCCCACGACTCATCTCACCTGGGACAACGGCGAGTTACGGAACGGCAACGCCTCAGGAACGTCCGGCACCGCGGATCACGGGACGACCGGGTGCGCAGCGGGACGACCCCGGGGGCACAGGACGACCGCGTGGATCACGAAATGACCCCGTGAATGACGGCACGATCGCACGGATCACGGAATGGCTCCGTGCATCACGGCACGACCGCACGGATCAAGGGATGACGATCACCGGGCGCTTCGCGCGCTTGGCGAGGCGTCCGGCCACCGAGCCGAAGATGCGCCCGACGATGCCGTGCGTGGAGCCGACGACGATCGCGTCCGCCTCGTACTCCCGTCCCACCTCTTCGAGTTCGTGGCAGATGTCTCCGCCGCGCTCGACGAGGATCCACGGCACCTCGGCCAGATACTCGGCGCAGGCGAGTTCAAGCCCGAGGACCTCCGTGCGGTGGTCCGGCACATCGACGAAGACCGGTGGCTCACAGCCCGCCCACACCGTGGTGGGCAGCCGGTTCGCGACATGCACGATGATCAGGCCCGAGCCGGAGCGATGGGCCATGCCGATCGCGTAGGCGAGGGCGCGTTCGCTGGACGTCGAACCGTCGAAACCGACGACGACGCCGTGCTTGAAGGCAGGATCGCAGGACTGGCGGGGTTCTTCCGCCGCCAGGGGCTCGGCCGCCGTGGGATCGGCGAGCGGGCGTTTGCGGTCCGCGGGATCGAAGAATTCGTGACCGGCCATGGGTATCTCGGCGTTTGGATCCTCGTGGTGGGGACGACAACGATCGGCAGAGCAGTGTCCGGGAATCATCTTCCCAACCCCATACCCCCAAGGGTACGGCGGCACGCCTCCCTCTGCCCAGATCCCGCGCGCGCTGTGCGGCGTTCCCCGGAGCATGCATGAGAGGCGCCCGTAACGCAATGGTTGCTGCCCCGTACAGGCGGTTTGCACAGGGTTCACCCAGGGACGAGGCCATTCATCGCGGGAACAGTGCCTTTCCCCGTCGTGCACCGGTGACCAGGCAGTGACCGGCCGGTCGAACACGCGTTGAACCGGTGAGCCACCGCCATGGAGATCATGCAGAGCACTGGAGTACTAGGGAGCACACCGTGCCCGGACCCGAGACCGCGCCCCACCACTTCCCCGGAACCGACTCCGCGGCACCCCCCGTGCCCGACACGGCGAGCGCCGTGGTGCGCTGGGCGGCCTTCAGCTGTGTCCTCGTCCCGGTGGTGCTCCTCTGGTACGGCACCTCACTGGCCGGAGCGGCCGGTACGGCCCTGGGCCTGGCAGCCGTCACCGGGGCCTGCCGGGTACTGCTGAGGCAGTCTGAGCGCGGCGCGGCGCTGCTGCGCGCCGAGGAGCGGGCCCCGCACCGCGGACGGCACGGCAGGGGTGGCGCGGGCGTCATGGGCACCGTGCACGGCCGCGGTGGCGCGGGCGTCATGGGCGGCGGGTACGGCCGCAGTGGTGCGGGGGCTCACAGAGGCGGTCGGCACGGTGCGGGAAACAAGCCGGTTGACTGACCGGTTTGCGCGCACGCCCCCGCTTCTTTTCAGCCAACTTCTGCATATCGCGCACCCCTTGGTCGAACGACCCTCCAACCCTCGTTCGACCTGCACCGAAAGGGCCACGGAGGGCGCGCACACCCTACGTGGATTGGCCACTGCGACAAGGCGCACTTCCCTGCACGGCCCACGAGTGCAACGCTTCGTGATCGAATGCTTCACGCCAAGTTGCCATGTCGACATTCTCCCGAGTGGAGAACTGGCCACCTTGGCGCCACAGGACACAGTAGATTCGATCTTGTCTTACGGCGGGGGACTCGTGCAGGACCGAGGGGAAACGTGCAGGAGCGACACAACCGAGGAGCCGCGACCACCGAGGGGGGCTTAGCAGTATGAGCCACGACTCCACTGCCGCGCCGGAAGCCGCGGCCCGGAAGCTTTCCGGGCGACGCCGCAAGGAGATCGTCGCGGTGCTGCTGTTCAGCGGCGGCCCCATCTTCGAGAGTTCCATACCGCTGTCGGTGTTCGGGATTGACCGCCAGGACGCCGGCGTGCCGCGCTATCGCCTGTTGGTGTGCGCCGGCGAGGAAGGCCCGCTGCGGACCACAGGGGGCCTGGAACTCACTGCGCCACATGGCCTGGAAGCGATCTCCAGAGCGGGCACGGTGGTCGTGCCCGCCTGGCGGTCGATCACCTCGCCGCCACCGGAGGATGCGCTCGACGCACTGCGCCGGGCGCACGAGGAGGGCGCCCGCATAGTCGGGCTGTGCACCGGCGCCTTCGTGCTGGCGGCGGCAGGCCTGCTGGACGGCCGCCCGGCGACGACCCACTGGATGTACGGCACCGACGCTGGCCAAGCGGTACCCGTCGGTGCACGTCGACCCACGAGAGCTCTTCGTGGACGACGGCGACGTCCTGACGTCGGCGGGTACGGCGGCCGGAATCGACCTCTGCCTCCACATCGTGCGGTCGGACCACGGCAACGAGGCGGCGGGCGCGCTGGCCCGGCGTCTGGTGGTCCCGCCGCGCCGCAGCGGCGGTCAGGAGCGCTATCTCGATCGGTCTTTACCGGAGGAGATCGGCGCCGACCCCCTCGCGGAGGTCGTCGCCTGGGCACTGGAGCACCTCCACGAGCAGTTCGACGTCGAGACGCTGGCGGCACGCGCGTACATGAGCCGCCGCACCTTCGACCGTCGGTTCCGCTCACTCACAGGGAGCGCTCCCCTGCAGTGGCTGATCACCCAGCGCGTCCTGCAGGCACAGCGCCTCCTGGAGACCTCCGACTACTCGGTCGACGAGGTCGCGGGCCGCTGCGGCTTCCGCTCGCCGGTCGCGCTGCGGGGTCACTTCCGGCGCCAGCTCGGATCGTCCCCGGCCGCGTACCGGGCGGCGTATCGCGCCCGCAGGCCGCAGGCCGACCGATCGTCGGAGACGGACGGCTCCGCGGGTCCGGCCGGCCCACCGCCGGCGCTGCCCCAGGAGAGCCCGGTCCCGATGCAGACCCGTCGCACGGCGGCGGCCAGCTCCCTGGGCCCGGCTGCATCGTCGGCGTCTCTCTCCACGGACACGGGCAAGCCCGGCCCGGAGCTGTACGCGGCGGGCAGGCCCAGCCTGCCAGGGCAGCGAAGCGCGCCGTAGTACGGCCGTAGCGCGAGGGGAAGGGGGTCCGCGCCATGGGTGCGGGCCCCTTCTCCAGCGGTGCGGGCCCTCGCCGGGGCGCACGGGCGGGTCCAGTCGGCCGGAGCGAGCCGTAGGGTGAGACGTATGAACGATCGCATGGTGTGGATCGACTGCGAGATGACCGGGCTCTCGCTGTCGGATGACGCGCTCATCGAGGTGGCCGCGCTGGTCACCGACTCGGAGCTGAACGTGCTGGGCGACGGCGTGGACATCGTGATCCGCCCGCCGGACGCCGCGCTGGAGACGATGCCGGACGTGGTGCGCCAGATGCACACCGCCTCCGGCCTCCTCGACGAGCTGGCCGCGGGCACGACCCTGGCGGACGCCGAGGAGCAGGTCCTCTCCTACGTACGTGAGCACGTCAAGGAGCCGGGCAAGGCCCCACTGTGCGGAAACTCGGTGGGCACGGACCGCGGCTTCCTGCTGCGCGACATGCCGACCCTCGAGGACTACCTCCACTACCGCATCGTGGACGTCTCCTCCATCAAGGAGCTGGCCCGCCGCTGGTACCCCCGGGCGTACTTCAACAGCCCGGAGAAGAACGGCAACCACCGCGCCCTGGCCGACATCCGCGAATCCATCGCCGAGCTCCGCTACTACCGCGAGGCGATCTTCGTCCCCCAGCCCGGCCCCGACTCGGACACCGCCCGCACCATCGCCGCGAAGCACGTCCTGCCCGTCGAATAGGCTTTTGCCGGGGCCCTTCCGGGCCCCCACAAAAGCCGTGCGCGAGCACCCCTTCGGACCCTGTACACTTTTTCTCGGCCGGTCAGGGAAACCAAGACCGGTCGTGGTGGGTGTAGCTCAGCTGGTAGAGCACCTGGTTGTGGTCCAGGATGTCGCGGGTTCAAGTCCCGTCACTCACCCTTGATGAACAGGGCCCGGCCTGCGACAGCAGGCCGGGCCCTGTTTCGTTTCACGGCAGACGGCCGTCGGCGGCTCGCCAGGCCGTCGCGAAGTCGTGGACGTTCTCGAAGCGGTCGCCGGGGTCGGCGCGCGTGGCGCGGACGATCACCGCCTGCTGGGCCGGGGTGCCGCGCCAGGCGCGTTCCTCGTCGCCCGCGTCCAGGAGGAGGCGTACGGTGCGGCCCAGGGTGAAGACGGTCGTGCGGGTGTCGATGACCGCGCCGCGGACGAACTCCTCGGGGGCCATGAAGCGCCGTGAGCCCGGCAGGCGTTCCTCGTCGAGGACGAACGGGCCCGGACGGTACTCGTCGAGGTCGATCAAGTGGGTCGCGTCGCGGGCGAAGTCGTACAGAAGCGCGCCGTCGTAGAAGTCGACCGCGACATGGCCGGCCGCCTCCACCGCCAGGTGGGCGTCCAGAATCCGGTCGAAGGCGCGCAGTACGTGGCCCGTCGGCAGAGCGCGGAAGCGGGCCAGCGGGCTCTCCGGGCTCGTACGGCCGCGGGGGCCGCTCCGGGTGGGGCAGTACAGCACCTCGCCCTCCCGCCAGGGCATCACCACCGCCCAGCCGCCACCTCGTACGGCGATCCGGTGGACCTGCGGGACGATCGCCGAGTGCCGTACGGCCCGGTGGAACGCCCAGCCGCGCGCGAGCGACTCGCGCGCGTGATCCGTGACCGCCTCCTTGACGAACCAACGCGCCCCGTCGAGCAGCCGCACCCCGTACGACACGCGCCCCGAGTCTGGTTCCCGGAACTCCCTGAACACCTCACCCACCCGGCCCAGATACGGCTCCACGGCGGGCACTTCTTCGATTCCGAGCAAGGGGTGCAGGACCATGTCGCCAGAGTGCCTCACGAGAGTGCCGCCATGTGGACAGACGCGGCGGGAGGAGTGTCGACCGAGGCCAGGTTGGGGGATCTTGTCGGGGCGGATGCGCCGAACGGCGGCTGGGGCGTCGGCTGCCCGCCGAGTCGACCGGGCCGCTCCGAGAGACCGCCGTCATCGCGGCCCCGTACGGGATCCGCGGACAACCTCGGGCGGGCGCTCACCGGTGTCGGAGCCGACCGGAACCGGCGGGCGGTCTCACGACGACGCCCGCACCACCAGTTCCGCCGGCAGCACCAACTGCCGCTTCTCCAGCCCCCGCGACACCGCCGGGCGGCGGTCCGCGATCTCGCCGAGGAGAAGGTCGATCATCGTGCGGCCCATCTCCTCGATCGGCTGGCGGACGCTGGTCAGCGGCGGGTCCATGTGGCGGGCGATGGCGGAGTCGTCGTAGCCGACCAGCGCCACGTCGTCCGGTATGCGGCGGCCCGCCTCGCGCAGCACCTGGCGGGCACCGGCCGCCATGACGTCGGAGCCGGCGAAGACCGCGTCGAGGTCGGGGCAGCGCTCCAGGAGCAGGGTCATCGCGCGGCGGCCGCCGTTCTCCGTGAAATCGCCGGGGACGATCAGCCGGTCGTCGACTTCCCGGCCGGCGTCGAGCAGGGCCTGGCGGTAGCCGTCCACACGGCGCTGGGCACCGTAGACGTCGAGGCGTCCGGCGAGGTGGACCACCTTGCGCCGCCCCCGAGCCATCAGGTGCTCGACGGCCGCGCGGCCGCCGCCGTAGTTGTCCGAGTCCACCGACGGCAGCGTCTCGTCCGCCGAGCGGCGACCGCTGATCACCGCCGGGATCTCCAGCTGGGAGAGCAGGTCGGGGAGCGGGTCGTCGGCGTGCACCGACACCAGCAGGACGCCGTCCACCCGGTGCGCGGCCAGGTACTGGGCCAGGCGGCGCCGCTCCCGGTCGCTGCCCGCGAAGATCAGCAGCAGCTGCATCTCGGTGTCCGAGAGCTCCGCGCCGACACCGCGCAGCATGTCGGAGAAGTACGGCTCGGCGAAGAAGCGGGTCTCCGGCTCGGGGACGACCAGGGCGATGGCGTCCGTGCGGTTGGCGGCCAGGGCGCGGGCCGCCGTGTTCGGGACGTAGCCGAGTTCCGCGACCGCCGCCTCGACGGCGGCGCGGGTCGCGTCGCTGACCCGTGGGGAGCCGTTGATCACCCGGGAGACCGTGCCGCGGCCCACTCCGGCGCGCGCGGCGACCTCTTCCAAGGTCGGCCGGCCGCCACCCCGGCCCCGCGCTCCGTGGCTTGCCATGGTCCGCCTCCCGTCGACACCGCGCGCTCCGCGACTGGCCTGGAATCTAACAGTCGTGTTCATGGACGGGAGTCCCGGCGCGAGGTGCCGGTCCCGCCGGACTTCGTCCTCCCGCACCGGGCGGGCACACTGACACGAGCCACCTCACCCGTCCCGGGACGGCCTCCGCCTCCAGTCCCGGAGTTAGCTAACGGGCCGATAACTGAACACATATCTCCGCGCTCCCACCCTTGACACCCCCGCGCGAACCGACGACTCTTCAACACATCACCTGTGGGAGCGCTCCCACAGTACCTGACACATACACATCCCGCACGTTCCCCGCCCGAGCCGCAGCGAGAACCAACGGGCCCAACAGAGCAGTTGGCCGGGGGGTCGGCACGTCAGGCAACAGGAGGACTCAATGAGCACGAGTACCCGTCGGTCCCGCAGGCTGGGGGCCCTCGCGGTCGTCGCCGCGCTGACCACAGGGCTGCTGGCCGGCTGCGCCAACGACTCGGACGACGGCTCGTCGAACTCGGACGGCGGCAATGGCAATGCCAAGGGTAAGACCACGCTGACCATCGGGACCTTCGGTGTCTTCGGCTACAAGCAGGCCGGCCTCTACGACGAGTACATGAAGCTCCACCCCAACATCTCCATCAAGGAGAACGTCACCACCCGTACCGACGTCTACTGGCCGAAGACCCTGACCCGCCTCCAGGCCGGCTCGGGCACCGACGACATCCAGGCGATCGAAGTCGGCAACATCACCGAGGCCGTGCAGACGCAGGCCGACAAGTTCGTCGACCTCGGCAAGGAGGTCGACAAGTCCCAGTGGCTGGACTGGAAGAACGCGCAGGCCACCACCAAGGACGGCAAGCTGATCGGGCTCGGCACCGACATCGGCCCGATGGCGATCTGCTACCGCAAGGACCTGTTCCAGAAGGCCGGCCTCGAGACGGACCGCACCAAGCTCGCCGAGCAGTGGAAGGGCGACTGGTCCAAGTACGTGGACCTCGGCAAGGAGTACATGAAGAAGGCGCCGAAGGGCACCAAGTACGTGGACTCCGCCTCCTCGGTCTACAACGCGGCGCTCGGCGGCGAGAGCCAGCGGTACTACGACAAGGACGGCAATGTCATCTGGGACAAGTCGACGGGCGTGAAGAACGCCTGGAACGCCGCCATGGCGGTGGCGACCAGCAACATGTCGGCGAAGCTGAAGCAGTTCGACCCGACGTGGGACCAGGGCTACGCCAAGGGCTCCTTCGCGACGGTGGCCTGCCCGGCGTGGATGATCGGCTACATCGAGCAGAAGTCCGGTGACTCGGGCAAGGGCAAGTGGGACGTGGCGGCGGCGCCGACCGCGGCCAACTGGGGCGGTTCGTTCATCGGCGTGCCGACGGCGACCAAGCACCAGAAGGAGGCCGTCGCGCTGGCGAAGTGGCTGACCGCCCCCGAGCAGCAGGCGAAGGTCTTCGGCAAGCAGGCGAGCTTCCCGTCGACCCCGTCGGCGTACTCGTCTCTGAAGCCGCAGGCCGACACCACGGCGTACTTCTCGGACGCGCCGATCACCCAGATCTTCTCCGACTCGGCGAAGACCATCCCGACGCAGATATTCGGCGTCAAGGACCAGCCGATCGGCACGGCCATCACGGACGTCGGCATCCTCCAGGTCGAGCAGAAGGGCAAGACGCCCGACCAGGGCTGGAACGCGGCCAAGTCGGAGATCAAGGACGTGCTCGGCCAGTGACCAGCTCCAAGCAGGCTCTCGCGCAGACCGCGTCGAGCGCCGACGCCGCGCCCGGTGACCAGCCGGGCGCGGCCCGCCGCGCTCACGGTCGCGGTACGCCGCCCCCGGGCACGAGCTCCTGGCGCAGCCGGCTGTACCGCTGGGACATGAAGGCGTCGCCGTACGCGTTCATCGCCCCCTTCTTCATCGTCTTCGGGGCCTTCGGGCTCGTGCCGCTGCTGTACACGGCCTGGTACTCGCTGCACAACGTGCAGTTGTCCGGCCTGGACCACCAGACCTGGGTGGGCCTGGACAACTACAAGAACCTGCTGTCCTCGGAGTTCTTCTGGAACGCCCTGGAGAACACCTTCACCATCGGTGTGATCTCGACGGTGCCGCAGCTGCTGATGGCGATCGGGATCGCGCATCTGCTCAACTACCGGCTGCGCGGCTCGACCGTGTGGCGGGTCGTGATGCTCACCCCGTACGCCACCTCGGTGGCGGCGGCGACGCTGGTCTTCACGCTGCTGTACTCGTGGGACGGCGGCATGATCAACTGGCTGCTGCACTTCGTCGGGATCGACCCGATCAACTGGCGCGAGTCCGACTGGGGCGGTCAGTTCGCCGTCTCCTCGATCGTGATCTGGCGGTGGACCGGCTACAACGCGCTGATCTATCTGGCGGCGATGCAGGCCATCCCCACCGATCTGTACGAGTCGGCCGCGCTCGACGGGGCGGGCCGCTGGCAGCAGTTCCGCCATGTGACGGTCCCGATGCTCCGGCCGACGATCCTGTTCACGGTGGTGGTCTCCACGATCGGCGCGACCCAGCTCTTCGGTGAGCCCCTGCTGTTCGGCGGGGTGAGCGGTTCGAAGGGCGGCTCCGCGCACCAGTACCAGACGCTCGGCCTGTACATGTACGACCAGGGCTGGGGCATCGGCAACCTCGGTAAGGCGTCCGCGATCGCCTGGACGATGTTCCTGATCCTGCTGATCGTCGCCGCGATCAATCTGCTGATCACCCGACGGCTGAGGAAATCCCAATGACCACAAGTGAACTGACGCTGCCTCAGGCGAAGGAGAAGGGCGCGGGCGGCGGGCGCCCCGCACGCCGCCGCGTGCTCGGCGCGGGCAAGCAGCTGCACGCGGGCCCGGCCACCTATGTCGTCCTGACGGTTCTCGCGCTGGTCTCGCTGGCGCCGCTGCTGTGGACCGCGATCGCGGCCTCACGCAACAACGAGCGGCTCGCACAGACACCGCCGCCGCTGTGGTTCGGCGGGAACCTGTTCAAGAACCTCCAGACCGCGTGGGACCAGGCCGGGCTCGGCACCGCGATGGTCAACTCCGTGATCGTCGCCGGGACCATCACCTTCGGCACGGTCCTGTTCTCCACGCTCGCCGGGTTCGCCTTCGCCAAGCTGCGGTTCAAGTTCTCCAGCACCCTGCTGCTGCTCACCATCGGCACGATGATGATCCCGCCGCAGCTGGCCGTCGTACCCCTCTACCTGTGGATGAGCGACCTGGGCTGGTCCAATCAGCTGCAGACGGTCATCCTGCCCACCCTCGTGAGCGCCTTCGGCACGTTCTTCATGCGGCAGTACCTGGTGCAGGCGCTGCCCACCGAGCTGATCGAGGCGGCGCGGGTCGACGGGGCGAGCAGTCTGCGCGTCGTATGGCACGTGGTCTTCCCGGCGGCGCGGCCGGCGATGGCGGTGCTCGGGCTGCTGACCTTCGTGATGGCCTGGAACGACTTCCTCTGGCCGATCATCGCGCTCAACCAGCAGAACCCCACCGTCCAGGTCGCCCTGAACGGCCTCGGCACCGGCTACATCCCCGACCAGTCGGTGATCATGGCGGGTGCGCTGCTCGGCACGCTGCCGCTGCTGATCGCCTTCCTGCTGTTCGGCAAGCAGATCGTGGGCGGCATCATGCAGGGCGCGATCAAGGGCTGACCCTTCCGTCTCCAGGGGGCCGGGTCACCGCCGCCCCGGTCCCCTTCTTCCCCTTCCTACGACTCGTCGGTCTCCACGACCCCTAATGGGAGCGCTTCCATGCCTGAGCCCGTTACCCCCGTGACCTTTCCTCCCGCCTTCCTCTGGGGCGCGGCGACCTCCGCGTACCAGATCGAGGGGGCGGTGCGGGAGGACGGCCGCACACCCTCGATCTGGGACACCTTCAGCCATACGCCGGGCAAGACGGCGGGCGGTGAGAACGGCGACGTGGCCGTCGACCACTACCACCGCTACCGCGACGACGTGGCCCTGATGGCAGAGCTGGGCCTGACGGCGTACCGCTTCTCGGTCTCCTGGCCGCGGGTGCAGCCGACCGGTCGCGGGCCCGCCGTGCAGCGCGGCCTGGACTTCTACCGACGGCTCGTCGACGAGCTGCTCACCCACGGCATCAAGCCCGCCGTCACCCTCTACCACTGGGACCTCCCGCAGGAGCTGGAGGACGCGGGCGGCTGGCCCGAGCGCGACACGGCGCTGCGGTTCGCCGAATACGCGCAGATCGTCGGCGAGGCA
Source organism: Streptomyces albiflavescens (assembly GCF_014645835.1). Lineage (GTDB taxonomy): Bacteria > Actinomycetota > Actinomycetes > Streptomycetales > Streptomycetaceae > Streptomyces > Streptomyces albiflavescens. Next base: position 298,770 of record NZ_BMMM01000002.1, on the reverse strand, counting down.
CTGGGCGACCGCGTCGAGCAGTGGATCACCCTCAACGAGCCCTGGTGCAGCGCGTTCCTGGGGTACGGCTCCGGGGTGCACGCCCCGGGCCGTACGGACGCGGTGGCGTCACTGCGGGCGGCGCACCACCTGAACCTGGCCCACGGGCTCGGCACTTCGGCCCTGCGCGGCGCGATGCCGGCCCGCAACACGGTCGCGGTGAGCCTCAACTCCTCAGTCGTCAGGCCACTTTCGCAGGACCCGGCGGACCTGGCGGCCGCGCGGCGCATCGACGACCTCGCCAACGGCGTCTTCCACGGCCCGATGCTGCACGGCGCGTACCCGAAGACACTGCTGGCGGCGACGTCGTCGCTCACGGACTGGTCGTACGTCCTGGACGGCGACCTCGCGGCGATCCACCAGCCGCTCGACGCGCTCGGCCTCAACTACTACACACCGACGCTGGTTTCGGCGGCGGACGCCACCGCGGCGGGCCCGCGCGCGGACGGTCACGGCGCGAGCTCCTACTCCCCCTGGCCCGGCGCGGACGACGTCGCCTTCCATCAAACCCCGGGCGAGCGCACGGAGATGGGCTGGACCATCGACCCGACGGGCCTGCACGACCTGATCATGCGCTACACGCGGGAGGCGCCGGGTCTGCCGCTGTACGTGACGGAGAACGGCGCGGCCTACGACGACAAGCCGGACCCGGACGGCCGCGTCCACGACCCCGAGCGGATCGCGTACCTGCACGGCCATCTGTCCGCGGTGCGCCGCGCCATCACCGACGGCGCGGACGTGCGCGGCTACTACCTGTGGTCCCTGATGGACAACTTCGAGTGGGCGTACGGCTACGGCAAGCGCTTCGGCGCGGTGTACGTGGACTACGCGACCCAGACCCGTACGCCGAAGTCGAGCGCCCTCTGGTACGGGCAGGCGGCGCGGACGGGCACGCTGCCGCCGCCGGCGGCCGCCGAGTAGACCATGTGACCGGGGGATGGCGGGGGACGGGGCGCGGCACCTGAGGGGGGTGCCGCGCCCCGTGTCGTCCGGGGCCGTGCAGTACGTCCTCGGCGCACCGGCCGGCGACAGGCGGCGCGCCGGCGTCCGATTTCGGGTCGCGGTGCGTCCACCGCTCGGGGCCCCGGGGTTCTCGGGGGTCGAGCTTCTCGGGCCCCGGGCTTGAGGCCGACTACTGGCGGGTGAGGCCCGCCACGATGGTGGTGAGGGTGCGCTCGACCACCGCGTCGCGCTGGTCGGCGGGGAGCAGGGCGAGCGGCCCGTCGAGAATGAGCAGGGAGAGGCCGTGGACGGCCGACCAGGCGGCGACCTCGGCCGCGGGACGGTTGTCCGGCCGCATCCGGCCCGCGGCCACCAGCGTGTCCAGGGTGTCCGAGAGTTCTCTGAACGCCGCGAACTCCGGGCTGCCGTCGGGGACTTCGAGGCCCGTGAAGTCGTGCTCCTCCGCCGCGGATGTGCGACAGAAGGCGGTGCGGTAGAGCCCGGGGTGCTCGATCGCGAACCGGACGTACCCGCGCCCGATCGCCTCGGTCCTGCGTACGGCCTCCTCGCCCGGATCGTCGAGCCCGGGCAGTACGCGCACGGCTTCGGACATCGAGGCGGCGAGCGCCTGCTGCCCGTGGATCTTCACCTCCTCCAGGAGCTCTCCCTGGCCGTTGAAGTGGCGGTACGCGGCGGTGGGTGACACGCCGACGCTGCGGGCCGCCTCGCGCAGGACGACACGCTCCGGGCCGCCTTCGGCCGCGAGTTCGACGGCGGCCTCGATCAGCGCGTTGCGGAGGTCGCCGTGGTGATAGCGGGACTTGCCGCCCGTGATCGACTCCATGATCTCCATCCTGCCCGAATCCTGCCCCCGTCCCTGCGGGACCCAGGAACCCGACCTGTCGGACCCCATGATCTGCCAGGTCCCACGACCTGTCGGGCTCCACGACCTGTCGGGCCCCACGACCTGTCGGGCCCCACGATCTGTCGGGCCCCACGATCTGTCGGGCCCACGGCCTGACGGCCCCACGCCCCGTCCCTTCGGAATCCACCACCTCATCCTGCCCCAAGTTGACGCCATTAACATTCCTATGTTGACGCCGTTAACATCTTGTGTCACTGTCCATGTTAACGCCATAAACATGATGGCGCACATATCCGGAGGCGATCACCGTGTTCGACCGCATCGCCGAGCTGTCGCTCCACCGGAGCCGGCTCGTACTGACACTCACCGTGGTGGCCGTGGTCGCCATGGGGGCCATTGGCTTCGGGGCGTTCGGCAAGCTCCTCGGCGGCGGCTTCGAGGATCCGAGCGCGCCCTCGGCCCGCGCGCAGCAGCTCATCGACGAGAAGTTCGGCGGCGAGAGCAACCTGGTCCTGCTGGTCCGGGCCGACAAGGACGGCGGCATCGACTCCCCCGCCGTCGAGCGCACGGGGCGCACCCTCACCACGCAGCTCAAGGGCGAGTCCACCCTGGCGAACGTGATCTCGTACTGGGACACCGGCAGCTCCGCGCTGACCTCCCGGGACGGGAAGGAGGCGCTGGTCCTGGCCCACGTGAAGGGTGACGACACCGAGCAGGGCGACAACGCCTCGGTGATCACCGAGCGGTACACCGGCGACCGGAACGGGCTGACCGTACGGGCCGGCGGCGAGGCCGCGGTCGGCGACGAGGTGCCCACGCAGGTCGCCAAGGACCTGGCGCTGGCCGAGTCGATCGCCGTGCCACTGATCCTGATCCTGCTGGTGATCGCCTTCGGCAGCGTCGTAGCGGCACTGCTGCCCCTGGTCATCGGGCTGATCGCGATCGTCGGAACCTTCGCCGAGCTCTATGTACTGGGCAGCCTCACCAACGTGTCGGTGTTCTCGATCAACCTCACCACCGCGCTCGGCCTGGGCCTCGGCATCGACTACGCGCTGCTCATGATCAGCCGGTTCCGTGAGCACCTCGCCGAGGGCGCCGAGGTCCCCGACGCACTGCGGCACACGGTACGGACGGCCGGGCGGACCATCACCTTCTCGGCCGCGACCGTCGCCGCCGCACTCGCCGCGCTGCTGGTCTTCCCACAGTTCTTCCTGCGGTCCTTCGCCTACGCGGGCATCGGCGTGGTGGCCATCGCCGCCGTCAGCGCCCTGCTCGTCATCCCCGCGCTGCTCGCCGTGCTGGGCCACCGGATCAACAACGGCCGACTGCCCTGGGCGCAGACGGTGCGGAGCGCCGAGGCCCCCCTCTGGGCCCGGCTGTCCCGCACGGTCATGCGCAGGCCCGCCCTGACCGCACTGCCGGTCCTCGCCGTCCTGCTGCTCGCCGCGAGTCCGCTGCTCGGCGTCACGTTCGGCACGCCGGACGAGCGGGTGCTGCCCGAGAGCGCGCAGAGCCGTCAGGTCGCCACCGCGGTGCAGCACGACTTCACCGGCAGCGACGAGTCGGCGGTGCAGATCGTCACGACGGGGCCGGTCGCCCCGGCCGACCTGCGTACGTACGCGACCGCTCTCTCGCGGCTCGACGGTGCGGCCCGGGTCGAGACCTCCGCCGGTACCTACACCGACGGCCGGTCCGCCCGGCCCGGCCCCGCCGCGGCCGCACTCGCCCGCCCCGACGCCCAGCGGATCACCGTCGTCACCGGCCTGACCCCCAAGTCGGACGAGGCACAGGACTTGGTCAAGGCCGTACGAGCGGTGGACGTGCCCGGCGGAACCGAGGCGCTGGTCGGCGGCACCGACGCACGCCTCGTCGACTCCAAGTCGTCGATCGCGGACCGGCTCCCGTACGCCATCGGCCTCGTCGCCGGCACCACCTTCCTGATCCTCTTCCTCTTCACCGGTAGCGTGGTGCAGCCACTGCGGGCGCTGGTCCTCAACGCCATCAGCCTCACCGCGGCCATCGGCGTCATGGTGTGGATCTTCCAGGACGGCCATCTGGCATCCCTGCTCGGCTTCACCCCGCAACCCATGGACACGTCCATGACGGTCCTCATGTTCTGCATCGCCTTCGGTCTGTCCATGGACTACGAGGTCTTCGTCACCAGCCGCATCAAGGAACTCCACGACGCGGGCGCCGACACGGAGACCGCCGTCACCAGCGGGCTCTCCCACACCGGCCGAATCGTCACGATGGCAGCCGGCCTCCTCGCGGTGAGCTTCTTCGCCTTCGGCACGGCCCACGTCAGCTTCATCCAGATGTTCGGCCTCGGCAGCGGTCTGGCGATCCTGATCGACGCGGTGGCCGTACGAGGTGTGCTGGTCCCGGCGGCCATGCGGCTCCTGGGCCGAACGGCCTGGTACGCCCCGAAGCCACTGCGCGCGGTGCACGGCAGGCTGGGCCTGACAGAGGGGAGCGCGCCGGCCGAGGGCTGACGGCCCTCACTCACCCGGGAGTCGCACCCCGGCTCGGACCAGGTCGCCTTGCCGCGGCCTGGTCCTCGCGTGCTCCCTGGGCGTCGACGGTGGGCGTCGACGCCGTACGAAATGAGCCGGATGCCACGGCTGTACGCCGAAGCGCGCCCCGGCCGGGTGGGGGGAGATCCGGCCAGGGCGCGCAACCCCCGTTTCGGTGATGGCTACTTGATAGCTACTTGTAGGCGCCGAAGGTCTTCGAGAAGGCGCCCGCATCCTGAACGATCGAACTGCACGTTGCGTCCGCGGAGTTCTTCGCGCCGCCCGGGCACTGCTTGTCGCGGGTCGCGGACCACATCGACAGCCAGCCGAGGCCCTTGGACTTGGCGAAGGTCACCAGCTGCGAGGCGTCGTCGACCTTGAAGATCTCGGAGGACACGTCGTTCACGCCGATCATCGGGGTGATGGCGACGGCCTTCCACGCCGCGCTGTCCGACAGCCCGAGGACGCTCTTCACCTGCGCCTGCGTGGCCGTGGCGGCCTGCTCGGCGTAGGTGCCCATGTCACCGCTGTACGAGGCGCCGTAGTCCATCGCCATGATGTTCACGGTGTTGATCTTCACGCCGTTCGACTTGGCGTTGGACAGGAGGTTCACGCCGTCCTGGGTGAGGCCCTCCGGCATCACCGGGAGGGTGAAGGACACGTCCAGGTTCGGGTGCTGCTGCTGGAGCTTGGCGATGGCCTTCGCTCGGTTCGTGTTCGCGGTCGTGTTCGGCAGCGCGCCGCCCTCGACGTCGAAGTCGACCTTCGTGAGGTCGTACGCGTCCACGGCCTTCCCGTACGCCGTCGCCAGCGCGTCCGCCGAGGAACAGGTCGTCGCCAGCTCCGAACCGGAGGCCCCGCCGAAGGAGACGCGGACGTCGCCGCCCTTGGCGCGCAACGCGCCGATCTGCGACGCCACCCCGTCGCTGGCGAGGTCGGACACGCCGCCCCACTTGGGGGTGCAGCCGCCGCCGTCCGTGATGAAGGCCAGGTTGTAGTCCTTCACACCGGTGGCCGTGGCGCTCGCGACCAGATCGAAGGCCGGGTAGAGAGAGGTGTCGACGTAGGGCGCGAAGCCGGCGGTCGTCGTGCTGCCACTGCCGGAGCTCTGCGAGGGAGAGGGGGTCGCCGTCGCGGTCGGAGTGGGCGTCGCGCTCTGAGAAGCGGTGGCGGTCGGGGTCGGCGTCGGGTTGGGGGTCGCGGACTGCGTGGGGCGACCGCTCGGCTCGGGCGTCGCGCCGTCGTCCACCGAGCACTTGGCGCTGTCGATGAGACAGCCCGTCGGGTCCGCGGTGCCGTTCACGACGAAGCCCACGGTGACGGACTCGCCGGCCTTCAGGCCGTCCTTGTCCCAGGCCGGCGGCTTCACGGTGACGTGCTGCCCGCTCACGCTCGACTCGCCGTTCCACAGCGAGCTGAGCTTGGCGCCGGACGGCAGGTCGAACTCCAGCGTCCAGTCTCCCTTCACCTGGCTGCTGTCGTTCGTGATGACGTACTGCGCGGTGTAACCCGTCGACCAGTCACTGGTCTTGGTGTACGCGGCGCCGACGCCTGCCGCGTGCGCGGTCCCGGTGAGCAGGATGGCGCCACCGCCGACCACGGCCGCGGCGACGATGCCGCCTATCGCCTTGTTCCTGCCACTGACCTTGCGCCGGTGCGTGCTGCTCATCGCGTGCCTGCCTTCGCGGTTTCACGGGGGTTCACAGGGATTCCCAGGGGTGGGTGCGGAGCACGCTAGCGATCCGGAATCAGGCAAACCGCCTCATCCGGACGGAGGTTGAGGATCTTAGGGTGCGCTTAAGGAAGGCATCGGGGACGGTTAAAGGTAGAGACCAATTCGGGCGCCCAAAGCCGCCGCGGAGCGGCGCAGAAGACCGTCCTGGCAGCGGAAGGCCCGCACCGGCAGAGCCCGGCACGCCGAAGCCCGAACACCGCTCAAAACCCGCGCAGCGAACCGCACACGTCAGCCAAAGCCCGCGCGGCGACGCGCCCGTCAGCCAAGGCCCGCGGCGAACCGTCAGCTCACGCCCGCCCCGCGGCGACGGCGGCGTACTGTCCCCCGGTGCCCCCGCCGGAGAGGGGTCGCCCGGCCGTCCAGTTGGATCCAGATCCGCACCTCGGTCCCGCCCAGCACGGACGAACCGATCCGTACATCCCCGCCCGTCGCCTCCGCGAGCCTCCGCACGATGTCGAGGCCGAGCCCTGTCGACCCGTCGTTCCCGGAGCCGCGGCCGCGCGCCATGGCCGCCTCGGGATCCACGATCCCCGGGCCCGCGTCCGACACCAGCACGATCACGGCGTCCTCGCCGTTGTGCACGTCGACCGCGAAGGCCGTGCCCTCCGGGGTGTGCCGGAAGACATTGCCGAGGAGCGCGTCGAGCGCGGCCACCAGATCGGCGCGGGCGACGGGTATGCGGACCGGCCGGTCGATCCCGGCCACCCGCACCTTGCGGCCCTCGTCCTCCGCGAGCGCCGACCAGAAGTCCATACGCTCGCGCACGACTTCGGACGCGTCGCACCCGGCGCCGACACCGATCGCCGCGGTCTGCGGCTTGGCCTCCCGGGCGGTCCGGATGATCGTGTCGACCTCGCGCTCCAGCTGCGCGACGGCGGCCCGGGTCTGCTCGGCGGCGGGTCCGTCACCGAGCGAGGCCGTGTTGAGCCGCAACACCGTCAGCGGCGTACGCAGACGATGCGAGAGGTCTGCCGCCAACTCCCGTTCATTCGCGAGCAGTTGTACGACCTGATCGGCCATCGAGTTGAACGCGACCGCCGCCAGCCGCAGTTCCGTCGGCCCCTCCTCGGGTACCCGCGCCCCCAGCTTCCCCTCCCCCAGCTCATGCGCACTCTCGACCAGGCGCTGCGCGGGCTGCACCATCCGTACGCCCAGCCGATCGGCGACCGCGACCGAGCCGATGATGAGCGCGACCCCGACCGCGGCGAGCACCGCCCAGGCCGTGCCGACGCCGTTGCTGACCTCGGACTCGGGGACGTACACCTCGACGACCGCGATCTCGCCGGAGCTCAGCGCGACGGGCTGGAGCAGCGTCGAGCCACCGGAGACCTCCGTGGTGGAGGCGCGGCCCAGCTTCTGGGTCGTTTCGATGTCCTTGCCGGCGGCGCGCTGCTTGCCGATCTCGACCGCGGCCGCGCCGTCGGCGGCGGGTATGTGCACGGCCATCCCCGAGTCGGAACCCGCGGAGGCGACGACCCGCTCCAACTGGTCCCGGTCGGTGGTGATGGAGAGCGCGGGCGCGATGGCCGCGGCCTGCCGCTCGGCGTTCGAGAACGCCCGGTCCCGCGCCATCTCCTTGATCACCAGACCCAGCGGGACCGCGAAGGCGACCACGACCATCGTGGTCACCGCCACGCACACCTTGACCAGCGCCCACCTCATGACGCCCACCCCTCGCCCGGCGCCCACCTCATAGCGGCGGCTCCAGCTTTACGCCGACCCCCCGCAGGGTGTGCAGATAGCGCGGCCGCGCCGCCGTTTCGCCCAATTTCCGCCGTAGCCACGACAGATGGACGTCGATGGTCTGATCGTCGCCGTACGCCTGCTGCCACACCTCGGCGAGCAGCTCCTTGCGCGGTACGACGACGCCGGGCCGCCCGGCCAGGAAGGCGAGCAGGTCGAACTCGCGCCGCGTCAGGTCCAGCCGTACGCCGTCCAACTCGGCCTGGCGCCGCAGCGGGTCGATGGCGAGCCCGCCGACCCGGATGACCGTCGACGGCGGCGCGTCCCCGGCACTCGTCCGCGAGCGGCGCAGCACCGCCGCCATCCGCGCCGACAGGTGCTCGACCGAGAACGGCTTGGTCAGGTAGTCGTCCGCGCCGTCGTTCAGCAGGCGGACGATCTCCGTCTCGTCGTCCCGGGCGGTGGCGATGATCACGGGGACATCGGTGATTCCACGCAGCATCTTCAGCGCCTCGGACCCGTCCAGATCGGGCAGACCGAGGTCGAGGATGACGACGTCGAAACGGAAATGGGCGACCTCGCGCAGCGCCTCGAGAGCGGTGCCGACACTGCGCACGGTGTGCGCGGCATCGGTCAGATGCCGGATGAGGGCCGAGCGTACGAACTGGTCGTCCTCGACCACGAGCACACTTGCCATGGGCGGCACCGTACGCCATAGGGGCATGGGGGTACCTCCCGCTCAAGCGAAGCCGGGAGTGGGGGACGCTCGGGGCCCCGTGGACAACTCGGATCACCAGGATGTGGACAACCAGGACTGTGACGCACCCAAGAGACACCCGTGGGGCTCGTGGTGCAGTATGGCCGCGATGCGCAGAGGACTCATTCACGTACTCGCTTGGTCGCTCGCCACGGGCGCGGCGGTCACGCTGTCGTGGTGGGGTGTCCACACGGTGATGACGGGGACGGCGTACGACCCGCCGCGCGCCCTGCCCATCACGGCGGGCGACGCGACGACGCAGGAGTCCAAGCCGCTCGCCTCCTCCACACGGCGGGCCGAGCCCTCGAAGAGCCCGTCGAGCAAGCCGCCCGCGAGCCGGAAGCCGAGCCCGACGCCCTCCTCGTCGACGCCCTCGAGCGTCTCCCCCTCCCCGGCCTCGTCCGGACAGATCAAGAGCTACGACACCGACGGCGGCCGGGCGGTCTTCGACCTCGGAAAGACGTCCGCGACGCTGGTGTCCGCGACACCGGGCGCCGGTTGGTCGATGCAGGTGTGGAAGACGGAGACCTGGATCCGCGTGGAGTTCGCCTCGGGCGCGGACCGGGTGTCGGTGTTCTGCACCTGGCACGACGGGCCGCCGCACGTGGAGATCGGGACGTATTGATCCGGCCTGCCGGTCAGTGGACGACCGCCCCGGCCTGCCGGTCAGTGGACGACCGACCACCCCGGCCCGCCGGTCAGCGGAAGACCGACGGGGGCGGTGCCGGTGACGCCACCGCCGCACCGTCCGTGACCGGGGTCGCGCCTCCGGTGAAGTCGGTGAGCTGCTTGCCGTGTTCGACCCGTCCGGGGTGCGGGTCCGAGGCCGCGCGACGAGTGAGTTCGGCGATCGGCAGCGGGTGGTCGGAGGCCACGAGGACCGCGTTTCCGAAGCGTTTGCCGCGCAGCACCGTCGGGTCGGCGACCAGGGCGAGTTCGGGGAAGGTGGCCGCCACCGTGGCGATCTGGCCGCGAAGGTAGGCGAGCGGGGGCCCGTCGGCGAGGTTCGCGGCGTAGACGCCACCGGCCTTCACCACTCTGCGGACCTCCGCGACGAACTCGACGGACGTCAGATGCGCCGGCGTCCGCGCCCCGCTGAACACATCCGCGATCACCAGGTCCGCCCAGCCGTCGGGCACCTTGGCGAGCCCTTCGCGGGCGTCCAGGGAGCGCACCCGGATGCGTGCGTTCGGGTCCAACGGCAGCTCGCGGCGGACCAGTTGGACGAGGGCCGCGTCGCGTTCGACGACCTGCTGGGTGGACCGGGGGCGGGTCGCCGCGGTGTAGCGGGCGAGGGTGAAGGCGCCGCCGCCGAGGTGCACCGCGTGCACGGGCTTGCCGGGCGGGGCGACGAGGTCGATGACATGGCCGAGGCGGCGCTGGTACTCGAAGCTCAGGTAGGCGGGGTCGTCGAGGTCGACGTGCGACTGCGGGGCGCCGTCGATCAGCAGAGTCCAGGCGCGCGCCCGGTCCCGGTCGGGAATCAGCTGGGCGAGCCCGCCGTCGACCGGCTCGACGACGGCTTCGGCGGACGCCTGCCCGCGCCGCGCGCTGCGCCCCGCCTCGCGCCCGTCGTCCGACCGCTTGTTCCTCGCCCTTGCCATCCCGCCATTATCGGGGCGTACGGGCGGGTCGACTCAACGGCGGTCCCGCGGGGTCACTGGCAGTTGTCCGCCGCCTCGATGAGCCGGGCCGCCTCCCCCAGCGCGGCCCGGAGTACGGCCGGGTCGGTCGCGAGGTCCGCCTCGTCGGGCGGCAGCAGCCAGTCCGAGCCCTCGACCGGAGGTTCCGGCGCCAGGCTGTTGCCGCGGCCGTTGGTCTGCGTACAGGTACTGCCCGGCACGTCCCAGGCGTCGGCTGTGCCCGGCGGCACGAGGAAGCCGAGGGTGTCGCAGCCGTCGTCGTGGAGCACGGGTCCGACGGCGTCGCAGGAGCCGCGGCGGAGGATGTCGACCGCCTCCAGGCCCTGTCGCGTGGGAACGGTCACCAGGTCGCATTCGGCGACCGGCTGTGGTGGGGCGCTGCACTCCGGGGACGGCCTGTGCTGCGCGGTCGACAGCGACGTACGGAACTCGGTGCTCTGCCTGGTCTCCATCCCGGCCTCCAACGGAACCCCTCCTCATGACGAGTGGGTCGGGAGTTCGGGCGGCTCCCGGTCCGCAGAGTTCAACGCGCCAGGACGTCAACGGCTACGGCGGAACACCGCCGCAAAGGATGGCAGTTCATGGCAGATCGTGGATGAGATATCCGGTTTGTAGCCAAACCCAACGTGGCGGCGTCGTCACAGCAGGTACGTTCTTGCCCCGCCGGAAGCAGGGCACCCACAGGGCACAACCCGGGTAACTCGCGTTGGATCCGGCATGGTTCGACGGTTCGCAAGAGAGGGCCCGGCCATGGCGTCGTCAACGGTGACCTCGTCCCAGTCCCCCCGGCCACCGCGGCCGAATCTCGCCTTCCGGCGGCTGCGCGGACAGCGCTCGCCGGGCGAGTTCGCCGCGGCGGTGCGGCGGGCCGCGCGCGAGATCGGCGAGCGGGTCAGCTGCGACGCGCGCTACATCGGGCGCGTCGAGGCGGGCGAGATCCGCTGTCCCAACTACGCGTACGAGCGGGTGTTCCTGCACATGTTCCCCGGCCGCACGTTGACCGACCTGGGTTTCGCGCCCCGCTCGTCGGTACGCGGGCGCGGGGCGCGCGACATGGACGAGGCGCCCCCTCCGCACTCCACGAGCCTCTCGCACGCCTCGCATGAGACGGAGGGGGCGTACGCGACGTATGAGACGCCGGACCCGCAGCACCTCCAGATCCCGCACGACCTGCACCACATCCACTTCCCGCACGACCCGCACCACACCCAGATCCCGTACGACCCGCATGACCCGTACGACACGTACGACCCGTACGAGGACCACGATCAGAACCACGAGGAGAGCGACGTGCAACGTCGCGCATTCATGACCGGAGGCACCGCCACCATGGCGGCCTCACTGGGGCCCTTCGCGGTCGCCTTGAGTTCGACCGCCGCGGCCGCGGAACGGCGCGTCCACCGGGCGGGCACGTCCGAGGCGGGCGCCCTCGAAGAGGCCGTACGCAAGATCCGGCTGCTCGACGACCGGCACGGGGCCGACGGCCTCTACCGGCGCGCGGCGGCACCGCTGCGGACGGCCTACGCGCTGCTCGACGCGGGCACCACCCGGCAGTCGACCGCCGACCGGCTGTACGCCGGGGCGGGCGAACTGGCCATCTCGGTAGGTTGGTTGGCGCACGACTCCGGGCGCTTCGACGACGCTCGCTCGCACTACGCGGAGGCCCTCGCGACCGCCCGGATGTCGGGCGACCCGGGCCTGGAGGCGCACGCCTTCTGCAATACGGCGTTCCTGGCGCGCGACGCGGGACGCCCGCGCGAGGCCGTGCGCGCGGCGCAGGCGGCACAGCGCGCCGCGCGCCCCCTCGGCTCCCCGCGTCTGCTCTCCCTGCTCGCGCTGCGCGAGGCGGGCGGCTGGGCGGGGCTCGCCGACCGCGCTGGGTGCGAACAGGCACTGGCGCGAGCGCAGGCACTCTACGAACGGGGCCCTTCGCAGACGGATCCCGAGTGGATGACCTTCTACGGTGAGGCCGAGCTGGAGGGCCTGGAGGCGCAGTGCTGGTCGATGCTGGGCGACTGGCCCCGCGCGGCCCGCCACGCGCGCCGCGCCGCCGAACTCCAGGACCCGCACTTCACCCGCAACATCGCCCTCTACACCGCCGAACTCGCCGACGACCTGGCCCGCGGCGGCCGCCCCGACGAGGCCGCCCTCGCCGGCCTGCGCGTCCTGGACCTCCTGGGCGAGGTCCAGTCCTCCCGGATCCAGACCATGCTGGCGGGAACGGCCCGCGTCCTGCTCCCCCACCGCAGGGCGTCGGGCGTCTCGACCTTCCTGGAACGCCACGCGAGCATGCCGCGCACGGCGTGAGCGCCGTGGGCAGCTGTGGGGATGCGTGCCGCCAGGGACGATGGGGGTCCGGCCCGGGGACCCACCCAGGCCGGTGCCGTGACAGCGAAGTCCCGCACCGGAGGTGCTACCCCATCAAATGCCCGCAGTCGTTCCACGTCTCGATCGCGGGCTCCCCGTAGGCCCACCCCAGCACCGACAGCGAGGTCGGATTGAGCCGGATGCGGGCCGCGAAGTCGAGGGGAAGGCCGAGCCAGCGGGCCCCTATGGAGCGCAGGATGTGCCCGTGGGCGAAGACCAGGACGTCACGGTCGGCGGCACGGGCCCAGGCGACGACCTCGTCCGCGCGCGCGGAGACCTGCTCCAGGGTCTCCCCCTCGGGGACGCCGTCGCGCCAGATGAACCAGCCCGGCCGTACCCCCTGGATCTCGGCCGGGGTCATGCCCTCGTACGCGCCGTAGTCCCACTCCATGAGCGTGTCCCAGGTGGTCGCGCGCTCCCCGAACCCGGCGAGTTCGCACGTCTCACGCGCGCGTGCCAGCGGACTGGTGCGCACCTCGAAACCCGGGAGGCCGTCGAAGGGTGCCCGGTGCAACCGCTCCCCCAGCAGCTTGGCGCCGCGGCGGCCCTCCTCAAGGAGCGGGACGTCGGTCCTGCCGGTGTGCTTGCCGGACAGCGACCATTCCGTCTGTCCGTGCCGGGCCAGCAGGATGCGCGGTTCCATGAAGAGTTGCCTTTCCGGAGCCGGAGTCGGGTCCACGGGCGCGAATGCGAAGTGGGTCACTCCATCATCGCTCACCGGGACATCGAGCAACCCGCCGGGCGATCTCCGCGTCTATGAGGACCGGGGGCGCCCCCTTCAGGGCGATCACTACACCGTAAAATCGCATGTGGCCACGGATCGTCCTCGGCAGACTGAGCAGAGCGGCGGGTCACCGCAAGCAGATGGGGGAGGGCGATCGGATGCCGCAGACCGATGCACCGCGCGCCGAGGCGGCACCTCGCGCCCGGCTTCGCCGGTGGACGGACCTGCGCAACTCCGCGGCTCCGCACGCCCGGCTCCGCTGGTGGACCGAGCTGCCGCTGATCCTGCTGGTCTACGCGTCGTACTCGGCGGGCCGGCTGCTCGCCCGGGGCGACACCTCCAGCGCCGTCCACCACGGCCTGGAGATCCTGCGCATCGAGAAGGTCTTCCGCCTCAACGCCGAGCACCCGCTGAACCGGCTGTTCACCCGCGAGGCCTGGCTGGGCGTGCCCGCCGACTTCTGGTACGCGTCCCTGCACTACTTGGTGACGCCCGCCATCCTGATCTGGCTCTTCCGCTCCCGGACCGTGCGCTACCGCGCGGCCCGCACCTGGCTGATGACGTCCACGTTCATCGGCCTGATCGGCTTCACGCTGCTGCCGACCTGCCCGCCCCGGCTGCTCTCCCCCGGCCACGGCTTCGTCGACACGATGGCGCAGTACAGCTCGTACGGCTGGTGGGCCGGCGAGGCGAGCGCGCCACGGGGTCTGGGCGGCATGACGAACCAGTACGCGGCGATGCCGAGCCTGCACGTGGGCTGGGCGCTGTGGTGCGGAGTGATGTTGTGGCGGTACGGCCGCACGCCTGCCGCCAAGGTCGCGGGTGTCGCGTATCCGCTGCTCACCACGATCGTCGTGATGGGCACGGCGAACCACTACTTCCTCGACGCCGTCGCGGGTGCCTGTGTGATGGGCGTCGGGCTGCTGCTCACCCCGTTCGTGATGCGGCTCGCGGACCGGCTCAGGACACTGCTGGGCGACCGCATCCCGAGGGTCTCGGATGCCCCGCGCGGTGCAGGTTCCTCAATTGTCAGTGCGGGGTGCCAGACTTCGACGGGTGAGCGAATTCCCCGACAACGCGAGTCCCGAACCGGGCCAGGAGCGGCGGAGCCGGGTGCCTCTCCCACGGACGCGGGGGACGGCACTCCGGCAGCAGCTCGCTGAGCTGCGCGGCCCTGCGGTACCACCCAAGGCGCTCGACGCGCGCGCCCTCGCGGCGCTCGCCGCGAACCCCGGGTGTGAACGGCGCGCCCTCCTGGACGGCGCGGGCGTGGACAAGGCGAAGCTGGCGAGCGCGCTGGGATCGCCGTCCGCCTTCGGACAGTCGCAGTTCGCCTTCATGCGGGGCAACGCGTTCGAGGCACGGGTCAAGGCCGACGGCGGCGCGGAGCTGCTGCGGCTCGTGCACGAGAGGCTGGACCCCGGCGCCGAGCCGCCCACGGCCGGTGTGGTCCCCGACCTGAGCGCCGTCGGCCCCGAGGGACGCGCGGCCCGTACGGCGCTGGCGCTGCGCGAGGCCACCGCGGCCGGCGTCTGGACGCTGCTCGACCACCCCATGCTCGCGCTCGACGTCGCGGGCTCCCCCGCTTTCCTGGAGCCGGACGCCGTGGTCGTGCACCCCGACGGCGGCTGGACCGTCGTCGAGATCAAGTCCTTCCCGATGCTGGACGGTTCGGCGGACCCGGCGAAGGTGGGCGCGGCCGCGCGCCAGTCCGCGGTGTACGTCCTCGCCCTGGAGGAGGTCGGCGCGCGCCTCGGCGCGGAGCCGGAGGGGCGCAGCGCCCAAGACGGCGCCGCCGTCCCCGAGGTCCGCCACCGGGTCCTCCTGGTCTGCCCCAAGGACTTCTCCAACCTGCCGACCGCGTCCGCCGTCGACATCCGCAAGCAGCGCGCGGTCACCCGCCGCCAGCTCGCCCGCCTCACCCGCGTCGAGGACATCGCCGCCGCCCTCCCCGAGGGCACCTGCTTCTCCCCCGACCTGCCCGCCGCCGACCTGACGACCGCCGTCGAATCCGTCCCGGCGACCTACGCCCCCGAGTGCCTCTCCGCCTGCGAACTGGCCTTCCACTGCCGTGATCGCTCCCGCGCCGACGGCGCGGTGACGTCCCTGGGGCGCTCACTGCGCGCGGAGCTGGGCGGGCTGACGACGGTGGGGGACGTGCTGGCGGCGGCCCACGGCGAGGCCGGGGATCCGGACGACCCGGCGGTCGCGGCACTGAGGAGAGCGGCGAGGCTGCGGGCCGAGGCGCTGGGAGCCCGGGCATCGGCAGCGCGGGAGGGGGTCGTATGTCGCTGATCGCCACGCTCGCCCGGCTGGAGGCCGTCGAGAGCGGGGTGGCCCAGGCCACCGCGACCGTGCGGCACCGCCATCTCACCGAGCGGCCACTGGTGTTCGTGCCGCTGATCACCGCCGGTGAGGCAGGGGCTCCGCTCGGAGCGCTCGTCGGGACCGAGCGGGACGCGCCCCGGCTGCTCGTCGTGCCGCAGCCCCGGGACCGGGATCTGCGGTTCGCGTTTCTCGCGGAGCTCGCCGACGTCGTGCTGCCGTACATCGACGCGTACGCGGACGTGGTCGAGGCGGCCGAGCGCAACGAGACCGATCCGGAGTCCGGGAAGCGGGTCAAGGTCGAGGTCGAACTGTGCGCGGACGCTCCGCAGTTGATCGTGCCCAGCCGGGCCGGCATCGAGTTCGTACGGTTGCTCGGGCGTTCCATGCGTTTCAGGCGTACCGCCGAGCAGGATCCCGAGACGCCCCATCCGGCGCCGCCCCGGGTGCCGTTGCTCGGGCGGTGGCTGACGCACTACGGGGAGCGGGCCCGGGTGCCGGGTTCCTCCCTCCTCCTCGCCCTCACCGACGTGCTGCCCCGGCACTGGGCCACCGGACAGAGCAGCCTGGAGGACCAGCACCTGGGCGCGCTGCTCGCCTGGATCGACCCACCGGAGGGCGAGTCGGGCGCGGAGGCCGCGCTGCGGGCCGAGCTTCGGCGGGACGCCCGGGGTCAGCTCGTCTGCCCGCCCGCGGGACCCGCCACAGACCCCGCCTTCGACAACACACTGCTGGCACCCGCCATCGAGCGCTACGACCGTGCGCGTACGGCACTCGCCGCCGCCGAGGACGGTGTCGAGGCGGACGACCGGCTCGGCGCGCTCACCGCCGCCGAGCGGGAGATCCGGGCCCTCGTCGAGAGCGTCACCCGGCCCACCTGGGACGCGGTGTGGCGCGGACTGGACCTGCTGCGCGCGCTCCCCGAGGGCACGCACGCCGCCGACCGCTGGACCCGCGACCGCTGGTCGTTCACCGGCCACCGGGACCGGGTCACCGCGGGCGAGCCCCCGCAGCCACGCCGCGACGACGCGGTCACCGCGGCGAACAAGCTCGCCACGCGCGAGCGCGAACAGGCCCGCTTGGAGGCCCAGGAGGCCCTGGACGACCCGCTCGTCATGGCCGGGCGGCGGCTCGCCGGAGAGGCGTTCGCGGGCGAGGTCACGGATGTCGTGATGGCGTACAGCGAGGGCAAGCGCCCCAGCCCGCGCCCCCTGGTGACGGTCCGCACGGAGGACCGGCCGCATCTGGGGGAACGGGCCAAGGTGTACCGGTCGTCGGGAGGAAAGCCGCAGGCCGCGGAGTTCGTGGGATACGACGGGTTCGAGGATTCCGGGGGTGCCGCCGTGGTGCTGCGGATCGTCGACAAGATGGGCCGCGGCAAGGAGCCCGAGGCCGGGTCCGTGCCGGAGAAGGG
This sequence comes from Streptomyces albiflavescens, assembly GCF_014645835.1. Lineage (GTDB taxonomy): Bacteria > Actinomycetota > Actinomycetes > Streptomycetales > Streptomycetaceae > Streptomyces > Streptomyces albiflavescens. The sequence continues at coordinate 281,763 of NZ_BMMM01000002.1, read as the reverse complement.
GGACCTCGTCTGCTTCACGCTCTTCGAGCACGAGCAGCGGGGCGGCGCGAAGCTGCCCGACCCGGAGGAGACACCGTGGACGCATGGGGGGCCGCCGGGTGAGACGACCGTTCCGGACGCCGACCCGGTGACCGAGGAGGACGTCCTGTGAGCCACGCGACCGAAGAGGACGTCCCCGTGAAACCCGCCGCCCCGTTCGATCCCGGCGCCGAAGCCACCCGTGCCACCGAGGCGATCCTGCGCGACACGCTGCACGGCTCGCACCGCGGGGTCGTGGTCGACTCCCCGCCCGGCGCCGGCAAGTCGACCCTCGTCGTACGCGCGGCGCTGGAACTGGCCGCCGCGGGGCGCCCGTTGATGGTCATCGCACAGACCAACGCCCAGGTCGACGACCTGGTACTGCGGCTCGCCGAGAAGGATCCCGAACTGCCGGTCGGGCGGCTGCACAGCAGTGACTCCGACCCGTACGACAAGGCGCTCGACAGCCTGGAGAACGTGCGCAAGTCCACCAAGGCGGCCGACCTGGCGGGCCTCGACATCGTCATCTCGACCGCGGCCAAGTGGGCTCACGTCAAGGGCGTCGAGCCGTGGCGGCACGCGATCGTCGACGAGGCGTACCAGATGCGGTCGGACGCCCTGCTCGCCGTGGCCGGGCTCTTCGAACGGGCACTGTTCGTGGGCGACCCCGGGCAGTTGGACCCGTTCGCGATCGTGGGTTCCGAGCAGTGGGCGGGGCTGTCGTACGACCCGTCGGCGTCCGCGGTGACGACGCTGCTCGCGCACAATCCGGAGCTGCCGCAGCATCGTCTGCCGGTGTCGTGGCGGCTGCCCGCTACGGCGGCACCGCTGGTCTCGGACGCGTTCTATCCGTACACGCCGTTCCGCAGCGGGACGGGGCACGAGGACCGGCGGCTGAACTTCGCCGTACCGTCGGACGGTTCGGGCCCCGACCGGGTCATCGACGAGGCGGCGGAGGCTGGTTGGGGGCTGCTGGAGCTGCCGGCCCGGCACACGCCTCGTACGGACCCCGAGGCGGTGCGGGCCGTGGCCCAGGTCGTACGCCGGCTGCTGGACCGGGGCGGCGCGGCCACGTCGGAGCGGGCGGACGATCCGGTGCCGCTGACGGCCGACCGGATCGCCGTCGGCACGGCACACCGGGACCAGGCCGCGGCCGTACGGGCCGCGCTGGCCGACCTCGGTGTCACGGACGTCACCGTCGACACGGCGAACCGGCTTCAAGGGCGGGAGTTCGATGTGACGGTTGTGCTGCATCCGCTGTCGGGACGGCCGGACGCGACCGCGTTCCATCTGGAGACCGGTCGGCTGTGCGTACTCGCCTCCCGGCACCGGCACGCGTGCATCGTGGTGTGCCGGGCGGGGGTGACGGAGCTGCTGGACGACCATCCGTCGACGGAGCCCGTGCAGCTGGGGGTCACGGTGAAGTTTCCTGACGGGTGGGAGGCGAATCACGCGGTGCTGTCCCATCTGGGGGAGCATCGGGTGGCTTGGCGGCCATAGATCCTGGGGATCCATCCCCGGTGGGCCCTGTGGATCCCTGCCCGGTCCCGTCCCCCGGTCCCACTTGCGTGGGCGGGGGACAATAGAGGGTGGCCCACCCACGAGGAGGGTGGGTCGCTGAACCGTACGAGGAGGAGAAGACATGGCGGAGCCCACGCCGCGTCGGAACGAACCGCGGCTACGCCCCGCGCCCCTGCTCTTCGAGCCCGCGGAAGCCGCCGGGGATCCGGAGCATTTCTTCGATCTGGAGTCGATCGATGATCCGCGTGCGCTGTTGGACCGGGCCACGGAGCTGACGAATGCGTTTCGCGCTGCGGCGGACCGAGCTGTCGAGTTCCAGGCGATCGCCGCGGCGCAGCTTGCCGATCCTCGGCGGTTTGACCGGCTGACGCCGGCAGCCATCGGTGAGCGGGCCGAGTGGACCGAGGATTACGCGAAGAAGATGGTGGAATTCGGACGGGACCTGTTGCGTGGGGTGGAGGAAAGCGAGCATGGGCATGGCGTGACTGATCTCGCCTGACCTCACCTGACCTGGGGGTGCCCGCCCGGGCTTTCACCCCGCCGCCTCTGCGCCCCTGACGGGGCGCGGCCCGGAAGCGCGTAAAGCCCTCGTCACCCCGTCGCCGCGTCGATCACCTCGTCCAGTACCTCTCGCGACCGCACCAGATCCGCGATCGTGCGGTCGATGCGGTCGCGCTCGGCGGCGAGGTCGGCGACCAGCCGGGGCGTGGCGATCGCGGAGGGACCGCCGTCGGCGCCATCTGGTGCCGACCGTGAAGCCGACGGGCCATCCGGAGCGGACCGGGGAGCCGACGGCTCATTCGGGGCCGAGGGGGGCACCCGTCGCCGGCTGAACTCCGCCGTGCCCGCCAAGGCGCCACAAGGTTCGCTGGCATATGCCAGCGGGGCAAGATACTCCCCCTCACCCCCTCCTGTCCCGATTTCCGGCAACCCTTCGCGACGGGACGCTTACCGCCGGTAGATGTAATCGGCATGAGCAGCACACGGAACCCGGCAAGCGCCTCCCCCCACGGCCCCGGCGCACCGCTGCCCGACCGTTTCGACATCGCGGGCGTCACCTCCGAGGGCGCCGCCTGGCTCGCCTCGGCAGGAACATATCCGCGCAGCACGCTCGCCCTGTGGGCGGAACGGCCGAGCGCCCCGGTCGTCCTGCCCTGTGGCAGCACCTTCGACGTCGTCAACGCTCCGGCGATCTTCGGGCGGCGGATGCTCGACCGGTTGTGGGACGACGGGCCCGGCTCCGGCCCGGTGGCGGCGTACCGCGGGCGGATGCTGCTGTTCGCCGCGCCCGGTACGGCTCAGCGGCTGCCCTCACTCCTGGAGTGGGAGGACTGGGGTTCCCGCCGCGCCGAGGGCCAGGAGGACGCCGCTCACGTGGGGCGGTGCGGCGCGGTGCCGCCGCTGCTCTGCCACGGCACGGGGGACGCGGTCACCGTCCCCGCACTGAGCGTCGACGGCGCCGGAACGAGCGCCGCCGACCGCCTGGAATCCCGCTGGCTCGTCGCCCCCGACACCCGGCATCCCTGGCTTCCCGGCCCCGAGATCCTGCTCTGGGCGGCCGTCCGGGCGGCCCGCGTGGCAGCCTCCGCCGCGGTGCGGATATCGATTTTTCCTCCCGCCGATCAGGGTGCTAAGGTCTACGACGTCAGCAGGCGCCGCTAGCTCAGTTGGTTAGAGCAGCTGACTCTTAATCAGCGGGTCCGGGGTTCGAGTCCCTGGCGGCGCACGCTAGCGATGGCGAGGCATGTTCGCGGAAACGCGAACCGGCCTCGCCATCGTTGTTTTCGCGCGGCTGTGCCCCACGCTGTGCGGGCCCCGCCCACACCCCCGCGAGGTCGGCCCGACCGGAGTCGCGAGGGCCGGCTCACCCCGTCGTGATCTTCACCGTCCACGCCCCCGAAACCGTCCGGTCCTCGACCTCGATCCGGACCTTCTCGCCCGGCACGGTGTAGGTCTCCCCGAGCGCCACCGGGGCGTCCGCGAGTGGCGGGTAGACCGAGTCCTCCCAGCAGGACTCGGTGCGGGGGTGTGCGTCGAGGACCTCGATCGGGCCGCCGCCCGACTCGGTGTCGCTGCGGACGCGGTAGACGAGGACACCCTGCGTGCACGTGTTGCCGTCGTTGCCCGCCGAGCCGCGCGCTTCGAGGGCGAGTGCGCTGTTGGCGCCGGTCGGAATCACCGCCAGCTTGGTGCCCCGACCGGAACCGAAGGCCCCCGCCCCCGCCACACCGGGCGCACCCGACACCCTCGGCAGCACCAAGGACCCGGACGAAGCCAAGGACCCGGACGAAGCCAAGGACCCGAGCGTCCCCGAGGAGCCAGACGAAGCCAAGGAGCCGAGCGTCCCCGAGGAGCCAGACGAAGCCAAGGAGCCGAGCGTCCCCGAGAGGCCGGGCGGCCCCGAAGACCCGGACGAAGCCAAGGGCCCAGGTGGACCCCATGCCCCCGACGAACCCGGGACCCGGGAAACGCCCGGGACCCCGGAAGCACCGGACGACGCAGCCCCGGCGCCCCCCAGGACCCAGGACGAACCGGACGCCCCGACCCCGGCCGCCCCCACCGTCGCCGGCTCCGCCCCCAGCGGCTCCAGTGTCAGCAACGTACTGCCGGTGCCCCGCACACATGCCACCTGGTGCGATTCCAGCCAGCCCAGCTTCCACTTGTGCCAGCCGAACAGGTCGGGCGCGAGGCCGAACTGGCTACCCATGAGGTCCCAGTCGCCGACGTAGGTGTCCCAGTCACCCTTGCCGCCGGTGGGACGGTGGTAGAGGTCGGGCAGGTCGAAGACATGGCCGGTCTCGTGGGCGAGGACGAGGCGGTCCGGAGGGTGCTTCTCGAAGACCGTGACGACGCGGCTGATGTCCTTGCCGTCGGCCTGCAGGGGCGTGTCGAGGTTGACGACCTTCGTGGCGTCCGAGTCGACGCCCGGCGCGTCCGGGTCGGCCACGAAGTAGACGATGTCGTAGCGCGAGAAGTCGACCTGCCGGTCGGCCGCGGCGAGGGCGTCGCGCAGATAGGCGGCGCGGTGCTCGGAGTTCCAGTCACGCTGTATGGCGTACGACTTGGACGTGTGCGGCATCCGGATCCAGGCGGGCAGGGGATGCGGACGCACCGTGAACTTGCCGTACGAGGCGCGCTCGAAGAAGTCGCTGGTGGCCGGGAAGTAGTCGGTGGTCAGTTCGGCGGGCGTGGTCCGGGGCGTGGAGTCCGGGAAGGACAGGAAGACCATCACCGCGTCGAGCGGGTGGGTGGGGCGCACATAGGTGGCGTTCCAGGTGTCGACGCCCTCCGAGTGGTGCGCCTCGGTCCGTTCCAGGGCGCAGGGGGCCGAGCGGGGTTCGGCGAGCGCGGGGCCCGGCATCAGCGAGGTCGCGGCGAGCGCGGTCATCGAGGTGAACACGGCCGCGGTGCTGCGCCAGCGTGGCGTCCCGTCACGGGCGAGGCCCCGCAGGGCCTCACGGGTGAAACCCTGCAGGGCCTCACGGGTGAGGCCTCCCAGGGGGAGCGGACGCGGCACGTCGACCTCCGGATGCGGACTTCGGGACACCGCACCCAGCCTGGGTGAGTTTGTATTACTTTGCCCTGTTTGCCTGCACCAGAAGGGTGAGGGGCCGGACGAGGCCGACACCCCGAACACTCACGGAACGTCACATGCGATCGGCCAGGGAAGGAACCCGCCCAGATGGAGGCAGAAACGATCTGTCAGAACCGGCAGTTGTTCCGGGACACTGGACAGTGGCTGCAACTCCCCGAGGCCACCCTCTATGATCGGCACACTTTCCTGCACGGACACGGCTTGTTCGGCCGTCCAGCACCGGCCGACCACCCCGAGAGACCCATACGAAGAACGAGTGCACTGCGGGAGCGAGCGGTGAGCGGAACGTCCGAAGGGCCGGCGCCCGCGGCAGACCTCGTCCGGCCGGCCGTCACAGAGCGTCACATCGGCGCATCTCCTCGTATGTCCGCCGGGCCGCCTCCCGGCGCATCTGTCGCCCCCGGGTCACCTCCTGACCCGTACGCCCCTACCGGGACGCCCCCCGACACGCCCGTGCCCGACGGAACGTCACCCCGTACCTTCCGGGCCGTCTTCGCCACCGCGCCCCTCGCCATGGCTGTCGTCGACCGCGAGGGCCTGGTCGTCACCGCCAACGAGTCGCTGGGCACCCTGCTCGGTGGCGGCGCGGACGCCCTCACCGGGCGGATCGCCGCCGATCTCGTGGACCTGGCGTCCGACGCCCGCACCTGGCACTCCTACCGCGAGGTGCTGCGCGGGCGGCAGGCCCGGCTGCGCTGCACCAGGCGCCTCAAGCACCCCGACGGGCACTCCCTCTGGGTCCAGGTGACGGTCTCGCCGCTGCCTCCGCAGGAGCAGGCCGTGCTGCTGTCCGTCGCCGACATCAGCGCCCGGCGCGAACTCCAGGCGCGGCTGCGCCACTTGCAGATGCACGACCCGGTGACCCGGCTGCCCAACCGCACCCTGTTCTTCGAGCGCCTCTCGGCCGCCCTGGAGGCGGAGGTGTACGAGGAGGGCGGCACCGGCCGGATCGGGCTCTGTTACCTGGACCTCGACGGGTTCAAAGCCGTCAACGATACGCTCGGCCACCGCGTCGGGGACCGGCTGCTCGCGGCCGTCGCCGAACGTCTGACGCGCTGCGCCGACGAAGCGGGTTACGCGAGAGCGGCCACTCCCCTGGTGGCGAGACTGGGCGGCGACGAGTTCGCGCTCCTCGTCGAGGACTCCACGGGCACGGACCAGTTGGCCGACCTTGCCGAATCCGTTCTCAAGGCGCTCCAGGCGCCGTTCGACCTCTCGGGTCAGCGGCTCTCGCTCTCCGCGTCGATCGGAGTCGTCGAACGGCGCGCCGCCGGGACCAGCGCGACCGGTCTGATGCAGGCCGCGGACACCACGCTGTACTGGGCGAAGGCCGACGGCAAAGGCCGCTGGACCCTCTTCGACCCGGAGCGCAACGCCCACCGGATGACCCGCCAGGCACTGTCCTCCACCCTCCGCGCGGCCGTCGAGCGCGGCGAATTCGCCCTGGAGTACCAGCCGTTGGTGGGCATGGAGGACGGCGGCGTGCGCGGCGTCGAAGCCCTGGTCCGCTGGCACCACCCGCAGTTCGGAACGCTGACGCCGAATCGGTTCATCGGATTGGCCGAGGAAGACGGTTCGATCGTGCAGCTCGGCCGCTGGGTGCTCGCCACCGCCTGCCGCCAGGCCCGCCGCTGGCAGCTGGACCACCCGGACGCGCCGCCGATCTTCGTCAGCGTGAACGTGGCGGTGCGCCAGGTCTGGGACTCCGACCTGGTCGCCGATGTGGCGGACATCCTCGCGGAGACCGGCCTCGCCCCGCACCTGCTCCAGCTGGAGCTGACGGAGTCGGCGGTGATGGGCTCGGCCGGCCGCCCCCTCCAGGCCCTCCAGGCCCTCAGCGACATGGGCGTCCGCATCGCCATCGACGACTTCGGCACCGGCTACTCGAACCTCGCCTACCTCAGCCGTCTCCCGGTCTCCGTCCTGAAACTGGACGGCTCCTTCGTACGGGGCTTCCAGTACGAGGACACGGGGGCTCATCCCAATCCCGCCGACGAGGTCATCGTCGAGGCCCTCATCCAACTCGCCCACCGGCTGGGCCTGACGGTCACCGCCGAGTGCGTGGAGACCGCCTCGCAGGCCTCCCGGCTGCGCGGCATCGGCTGCGACACAGGCCAGGGCTGGCTGTACTCGCGGCCGGTGGCGCCGGATCGTATCTCCGCACTATTGACGGCGATCGACTGCCGTCAGGCCTGAGACCTACTCAGGCCGGAAACCCGCTCAGGCCTGAGAACCGCTCGCCCCTCCCGCAGGCCGGAAACCCGCTCAGGCCTGAGACACCCGCTCAGGCCTGAGACCCCTCAAGCCTCGGCTACTAGGGCTTCGGCAACCCGTACGCGTCCGCGATGAGTTCGTACGAGCGCAGGCGTACATCACCGCCGTGGGCGTTGCCCGTGATCATCAATTCGTCGGCGCCGGTGCGCTTTTGCAGGTCGTCGAGGCCGGAGCGGACCTCGTCGGCGGTGCCGTGAATGACATTGGCGTTCCAGCTGGTGATGAACTCCCGCTCCATGGGGCTGAATTCGTATGCCTCCGCCTCCTCGGGCGTCGGGACCAGACCCGGGCGGCCGGTGCGCAGGCGGACCATGTTCAGGGCGGCGGCCATGACCTGGCGGCGGGCCTCCTTCTCGTCGTCCGTGGCGAGGGCGGAGACGCCAATCAGGGCGTAGGGGGAGGACAGCACCGCTGACGGCTGGAAGGACTCGCGGTAGAGGTCCAGCGCCGGGATCGTGTTCTGGGCCGAGAAGTGGTGGGCGAAGGCGAAGGGGAGGCCCAGGACTCCGGCGAGGCGGGCGCTGAAGCCGGAGGAGCCAAGGAGCCAGATCGGAGGACGGTGCGGAGACTGCACGCCGCCGGGGGACGTCGACTGGACGGGGCCGGGCACCGCGTGGATGCGGGCGTAGGGGTGGCCGTCGGGGAAGTCGTCGTCCAGGAAGCGGGTGAGCTCCGCGAGTTGCTGGGGGAAGTCGTCGCCGCCTTCGTCGAGCCGGTCGGTGCGGCGGAGGGCCGCCGCGGTCGCGCCGTCCGTGCCCGGGGCTCGGCCGAGGCCCAGGTCGACACGGCCCGGGGCCATCGCCTCCAGTGTGCCGAACTGCTCCGCGATGACCAGGGGGGCGTGGTTCGGGAGCATGACGCCGCCCGAGCCGAGGCGGATGCGGGTCGTGTGGGCGGCCAGGTGGGCCAGGATCACTGCGGGCGAGGACGATGCCACGCCCGGCATCGAGTGATGTTCGGCGACCCAGTAGCGGTGGAAGCCGCGGGACTCCGCGAGGCGGGAGAGCTTGACGCTGGTGCCCAGGGCGTCGGTCGCGGTGCGGCCCGCTCCGACGGTGACCAGGTCCAGGACCGACAGGGGTACGGGGGCGGTGCCCGTCGCCGTGCCTCGGATCTCGTCCGTCTCGTCCACCGGGTGCCTCCTGATGCGTGCGCGTAGTTGTCCGCCGGGTACGAACAGGAGGCGGTCTCCGCTTATTCCCGGGTGGGGCGCGGCGTGGGGGTTGGGGGGTTGTTTCGCCCCCTCCGCCCCTTCCCGTCCCGTACTGGGGGCTGCGCCCCCAGACCCCCCTAAAAGATCGCGCAGTTCCCCGCGCCCCTTAAAGGGGCGCGAAGAACCACCCTCACACCTGCACGATCGGCTCCCTCGTGAACAGCGTGCCGAGCTCGGGGGCGTTCACCCGGCGGTCCGCCAGGCGCAGGCCCTCCCAGACGGTGACCTGGTTCGCGGTGAGGACCGGTTTGCCGAGAGCGGCCTCCAGGGCCGGGATGTGGGATGCCGTATGGAGGGCCGTGTCGGGGAGGAGGATCGCGTCCGCGTCGGGGTGGTCGGCCTCACGGGCGAGGGCGAGGACCTGCTCGACCCCCCAGGTGGCGACCTCCACGGCGGTGATGACACCGGCGCCGCGCACGGCGACCACCTCCACCCCCGCGTCCTTCAGAAACGCGGCGAAGAGCGCGGCCACATCCTCCGGATAGGTCGCCGCGACCGCGACCCGCCGGGCACCGATCTCCGGCACCGCGTGCGCGAAGGCGAAGGACGTGGAGGAGGCGGGCAGCCCCGCGGCCCGGGCGAGGGCGCGGACCTGCTCATGGGCGCCCTGCCAGCCGTACACGAAGCTGCCGCTGGTGCAGGCCCACACGATCGCTTCGGCACCGGAGAGGCGCAGCTCCTCCACGCCCGCCGCGAGCCGGGCCGCCGAGCCCATCTCGAGGAGCGCGTCCACCCGGTGCGCGTCCTCGCCGATCTCCGTGTGGACGAGGGGAAGCCGGATGTCGCTGCCGAGCAACTGCTCCATGCGCGGGTAGTCGTCCTCGCCCGAGTGACCGGGGTAGAGGAATCCGAGTGCGGTCATGCCCAACCTTCCTGTTCTTCCGGCAGTACGGGCCCCCGACGAGCGGACTCGTCGAGCAGAGCCTGGTAGGGACCCACGGCCCGGGTACCCAGCTGACGCAGCGCAGCCCACATCGTCACCTGGTTGGCCGAGAGAACCGGGATGCGCAGTTCCGCCTCCAGCTGGGGGATGACGTCGTACGTCGGAAGGTTGGTACAGCTGATGAACAGGGCGTCCACCTCACCCCGTACCGCCCGGTGGGCCATCTCCACCACATCGCGATAGGGAACCTTCCAGATGTGCCTGGTCAGGCCCATGAAGGCACGGCCCGACACCGCGATGCCCGCCTCGGCCACGTACTCCTCCAGGGACTGGGTCACCGAGACCGTGTACGGGGTCACCAGCGCGATGCGGCGGGCACCCAGCTCCTCCAGCGCGGCGAGGAGGGCGCCGGACGTGGTGACCGCGTCGACCCCGCCCGCCCGCGTCATCGCCTCGCACATCGCGCGCTCCCCGGCCACCCCTCCCACAAAGCTGCCGGAGGTGCAGGCGTACGCGACGACCTCGGGCGCGACCGCGTTCAGGGCGCGCACCGCGTCGCCGAGCGTCTCGTGTTCGGAGACCAGGCGGGCCAGGTCCAGGCTCACCTCGACCGGCACGAACGGGGTGCGGGTGAGGTGCAGGGAGACGTCGTCCGGCACCCAGCGCCACAGCTCCCGGTCGAGGGCGAAGTCGAAGGGGGCGACGACGCCGATGCCGCGCTGCGGGCGAGGGCCACCCAGAAAGGAGACATCCATGGCAGGCACCTGCCTCACGAACAGAAACGGGTGGACAACGGACCGTACGCGGGCCCGTGTTGACGAAGGTAGGTTCGGGTGCGAGCGTGGTCAATCCGCGCATCTCAGACGGCCCGCACACACTTTTTCCCTCACACCTACCCAGATACCCCCCATTCTCCGGAAAACCCTGGAAAGCGGCCCTGATCCCTCCCCGCCCCGCGCGGCCCGCACCGCCCCGCAAAAGCGGACCCGCCCTGCGAAACGGTTGCCCCCGATGACCACCCTTCTCGTCCTCGACGCCGACCCCCTCCCCCGCCTCGGCAGGCTCACCGGTCGGGTGCGGATCGAGCACGCCGACGAGTCCACGCTGGCCGAGCGGCTGCCGTACGCGGACGTCCTGCTGGTCTGGGACTTCACCTCGCACGCCGTGCGCCGGGCCTGGCCCGGCGAGGGTCCGCGGCCGCGCTGGGTGCACACGGCGAGCGCGGGTGTGGACCATCTGATGTGCCCCGAGCTCGCCGCGTCCGACACGGTGGTGACCAATGCGCGCGGAGTCTTCGACCAGCCGATCGCGGAGTACGTCGCCGCGCTGGTGCTGGCCATGGCGAAGGATCTGCCGCGGACCTGGGAGCTGCAGCGGCAGCGGGAGTGGCGGCACCGCGAGTCGCAGCGGGTCGCGGGGACCCGCGCGTGCGTGGTCGGCTCCGGGCCCATCGGACAGGCGATCGTCGGGACGCTCAAGGCACTTGACGTCACGACGGCACTGGTGGGGCGCGCCGCGCGCAGGGGTGTGCACGGCCCGGAGGAGCTGGACCGGCTGATGGCTCGCGCCGACTGGGTGGTGTGCGCGGCGCCGCTCACCGAGGTCACGCGCGGCATGTTCGACGCACGGCGCTTCGGGGTGATGCAGCCGTCGGCGCGCTTCATCAATGTCGGGCGCGGGCAGCTCGTCGTCGAGGACGCGCTCGCCGAGGCGCTGTCGAAGCGGTGGATCGCGGGTGCGGCCCTCGATGTCTTCGAGCACGAACCGCTGGGCCCCGACAGCCCATTGTGGCAGGTCCCCGGGCTGATCGTGTCGCCGCACATGAGCGGGGACACGGCCGGCTGGCGGGACGAACTGGGCACCCAGTTCGTGGACTTGTACGAGCGCTGGGCTGCGGGAAAGCCGCTGCCGAACGTCGTCGACAAGAAACGTGGGTACGTGCCGGGGCAGTGAACTCCCTTTGGAGGGGCCGATGTCGGAACTCACCGAGCTGACCGCCGTACAACTCGTCGATGGCTACCGCAAGGGCGAATTCAGCCCCGTGGACGCGACACGCGCGGCCCTGGAACGCGCCGATCGCGTCCAGCCCGTCGTGAACGCCTTCGTACGCCTCGACGCGGACGAAGCCCTCACCCGGGCCGGGGAGTCGGCGGAACGCTGGCGGCGCGGCGAGCCGAAGGGCCTGCTGGACGGCGTCCCGGTCACCGTCAAGGACATCCTGCTCATGCGCGGGGCACCGACCCTGCGTGGCTCCAGGACCGTCGATCCGCACGGGCGCTGGGACGAGGACGCGCCGTCCGTGGCCCGGCTGCGCGAGCACGGCGCGGTCTTCCTCGGCAGGACGACGACGCCCGAGTTCGGCTGGAAGGGCGTCACGGACTCGCCGCTGTCGGGGGTGACGCGCAATCCGTACGACGTCTCACGCACCGCCGGCGGCTCCAGCGGCGGCAGCGCGGCGGCCGTGGCACTGGGCGCGGGCCCGCTGTCTCTCGGCACGGACGGCGGCGGCAGCGTCCGTATCCCGGCCGCCTTCTGCGGGATCTTCGGGCTGAAGCCGACGTACGGGCGAGTGCCGTTGTATCCCGCGAGCGCCTTCGGGACGCTCTCGCACGTGGGGCCGATGACCCGGGACGCCGCCGACGCCGCGCTGATGCTGGACGTGATCAGCGGGCCCGACGCACGGGACTGGTCCGCGCTGGGGCCGGTCGGCGGGTCCTTCGTGGACGCGCTGGAGGGCGGGGTGCGGGGGCTGCGGGTGGCCTACTCGCCCTCGCTGGGCGGGCAGGTCGCGGTCCGTCCCGCCGTCGCGGCGGCAGTACGGCGGGCGGTGGAGCGGCTCGCGGGCCTCGGCGCGTACGTCACCGAGGCCGACCCGGACTTCACCGACCCGGTCGACGCCTTCCACACGCTCTGGTTCAGCGGGGCGGCCCGCGTGACCCAGCACTTCGGGCCCCACCAGCGGGAGTTGCTCGACCCCGGCCTCCGCGAAATCTGCGCCCTCGGCGCCCGGTTCGGCGCGCTGGACTATCTCGCCGCGGTGGACGTCCGCATGGAGCTCGGGCGGCGGATGGGGCGCTTCCACGAGTCGTACGACGTCCTGGTGACGCCCACCCTGCCATTGACCGCCTTCGAGGCGGGCGCCGAGGTCCCCCAGGGCTCCGGGCAGCGTCGATGGACCGGGTGGACCCCGTTCACGTACCCCTTCAACATGACGCAGCAGCCCGCCGCGACGGTACCGGTCGGGGGGGACGCGGACGGCCTCCCGGTGGGCTTGCAGATCGTGGCCGCCCGGCATCGGGACGACCTCGTCCTGCGGACGGCGCACGCCCTGTACGAGGCGGGAGCCGCGGGAGTGACTCCCCCGGTCCCGGCGCCCTAGGGTCTGTCGTCACATTCCCGTCTGCCCCGACGGGAATGTGACGACAGGCCCTAGCCCCGCCGGAAGCTGAGCGTCTCGCCCAGCGCGCCCGAGCGCCACAGGTCGTTGCAGGCCTCGGCCATCGCGTCGAGGCCCTCGACCACCTGGCCCCAGACGATGCCCGGCACCCAGCCCACATCGCCGTTGAGGAGCAGGTTGTTGCGCTCGTAGAAGAGGGCGAGGTCGACGACGGTGGTGCCGGGGCGTACGTCGCTGTCGTAGCCGTAGGCCTTGGTGCCCAACTCCGTGCCCGCGAAGGCGAAATAGCAGAGGTCTCCGGGAATCGGGGTAACTGTCGGATTTTCCAGGGGTGGCTCCGATTTCGCGAAAGGAGGGAAAAGCGCGTAGATCTCATTGCGCGCGTATTTCGCGTGGTAGACGTCGCCGCCCAGCGGGAGCGCGTCCCACACCGCCGCGCAGGTGATCGGCGCCCTGTCGTCGAGGAGCTTCGCCATGCAGTGGACTCCCCGCTTGACCAGGGAGATTTCAATGAAGCGATCGGCCATGCATTCCATGGTCCCGCGGCGGTCAAGGTGGCATCGGGAGGTGACGGGGCCGAAATCGATCCGAATACATCGCATGGTCCCGGGTAGTCGCGCGGCCATGGCTCCACCACTTGGGAATGACACAGGGAAACGAGGGCCGAGCCGGCGTTCGCTGCTCGTGGGTGCCTCGGCGCTCGGTGCCGTCGGGGCGCTGGGCGCCGCCGGCTGCACCCGGGTCGCCACGGCGTCCGACAACGGCGGTGATCTGCTCGACCGGCTGAAGGCTCAGGGTGTCGTACGACTCGGCATCGCGGGCGAGATCCCCTTCGGCTACATCGACAAGAACGGCGAACTGACCGGCGAGGCACCCGAACTCGCGAAAACCGTGTTCAAGCGGCTGGGGGTCGATCGCGTCCAGCCGGTCCCGACCGAGTTCGGCTCGCTCATTCCCGGTCTCAACTCGCAGCAGTTCGACGTCGTGTCCGCCGGGATGTACATCAACCCCGAGCGCTGCCAACAGGTCATCTTCGCCGACCCGGACTACCAGATGCTCGACGCGTTCATCGTGCGCAAGGGCAATCCGAAGGGGTTGCACGACTACAAGGACATCGTCGCGAAGAAGGCCAAGTTCGCGACGGGGACGGGGTACGCGGAGATCGAGTACGCGGTCGAGGCCGGATACAAGGAGAGCGACATCCTGATCGTGCCGGATCAGGTGGCCGGGCTGAACGCGGTCGAGGCGGGCCGCGCCGATGTCTTCGCGGGGACCGCGCTGACCACACGCGAAGTGGTCAAGAAGTCCCGCAAGGCGGAGAGCACCAAGCCCTTCGCGCCCCTGGTGAAGGGCAAGCCGCACGTCGACGGCGGCGGCTTCGCGTTCCGGTCGGCCGAGACGAAGCTGCGGGACGCCTTCAACGTGGAGCTGCAGAAGATGAAGGACAGCGGCGAACTGTTCCGCATCCTCAGGCCTTTCGGTTTCACCAAGGCCGAGATGACCGACATGACCGCGAAGGAGCTCTGCGGCGGATGACCTCGGGACTCTGGGAACTCGTACTCAAAGGGATCTGGATCACCGTCCAACTACTGGTCTTCAGCGCCCTGTTGGCCGGTGCCGTCTCCTTCGCGGTCGGGATCGCGCGCACCTCGCGACGATGGATCGTCCGCTTCCTCGCGGGCTTCTACACCGAGGTGTTCCGTGGCACCTCCGCGCTGATCATGATCTTCTGGGTGTACTTCGTGCTGCCGCTCGCCTTCGGCTGGCAGCTCGTCCCGATGTGGGCGGGCACGCTGGCGCTGGGGCTGACGTACGGGGCGTACGGCGCGGAGATCGTGCGCGGCGCCCTGAACGCGGTCGACCCGGCGCAGCGCGAGGGCGGTATCGCGCTCAGCTTCACGCCCTGGCAGCGGATGCGGCTGGTCCTGCTGCCGCAGGCGGTGCCGGAGATGATCCCCTCCTTCTGCAACCTGCTGATCGAGCTGCTCAAGGGCACCGCCCTGGTCTCCATCATGGGGATGGGCGATCTGGCCTTCAGCGGCAATCTCGTACGGCTGGCCCTCCAGCAGAGCGCGGAGATCTACTCGTACGTCCTGCTGATCTACTTCGTGATCGCCTTCCTGCTCACTCGGCTGATGCGCGGTCTGGAGAAGCGGCTGAAGGCCGGGATCGGCCGGGACCCCGGGACGGAAGCGGCGGCGCGTGAACTGAAGCGCGCACAAACGACGGGCGTGGGAGCCGCGAGCGGAGGTGCCGCATGAGCCACATGAGCTGCGCGCGGACGACCGGAGGTGCCGCATGACGTGGGACTGGAGCGCGGTCGGCGACTTCATGCCGCACTTCTGGGACGGACTGCTGGTCACCCTGCAGGCGCTGGCCCTCGGTTCGCTGATCTCGTTCGCCCTCGGACTGGTGTGGGCGCTGCTGATGCGGACGCCGACCCGGTGGGTGCGCTGGCCGATCGGGGTCGTCACCGAGTTCATCAGGAACACCCCGCTCCTGGTGCAGCTGTTCTTCCTCTTCTATGTGCTGCCCGAGTGGAACATCACGTTCTCCGCGCTGACGACCGGTGTCGTCGCGATCGGGCTGCACTACTCGACGTACACGATGCAGGTCTACCGGGCCGGCATCGAGGGCGTACCGCCCGGCCAATGGGAAGCGGCCACGGCGCTCAGCCTGCCCGTGCGGCGCACCTGGACCGCGGTGATCCTGCCCCAGGCGATCCGCCGCGTGGTGCCCGCGCTGGGCAACTACGTCATCTCGATGCTCAAGGACACACCCCTGCTGATGGCGATCACCGTGCTGGACATGCTCGGCGAGGCGCGGCTGTATTCGCAGCAGCACTTCCAGTTCACCGAGCCGCTCACGGTCATCGGCGTGGCCTTCATCCTCATTTCCTATCCGGCTTCCCTCCTCATGCGAGCCCTGGAGCGACGTCTTGTCCGCTGACACCCCTTTGATGAAAGACCCCGACGCGCACGCCAATCCCCCGGTGGACGGCGCCGAGCTGATCCGTTTCGACAAGGTCACCAAGCGGTTCGGGAGCAACACCGTCCTGGACGGGCTCGACTTCCGCGTCGACTCCGGCAAGCACGTCACCCTGATCGGCCCGTCCGGCTCGGGCAAGACGACGATCCTGCGGCTGCTGATGACTCTGGCCAAGCCGGACGAGGGCACGATCACGGTCGCCGGGGACCGGCTCTTCCCGGCGGACGAGAAGCAGATCCGTGAGGTGCGCAAGAAGATCGGGATGGTCTTCCAGCAGTTCAACCTGTTCCCGAACATGAGCGTGCTGAGGAACATCACCGAGGCGCCCGTCACCGTCCTCGGCCTCTCCAAGGACGAGGCCGAGGCACGGGCCCGCGAGCTGCTCGACCTGGTGGGCCTCGCGGACAAGTGCGACGAGCGGCCGAGCCGGCTGTCCGGCGGCCAGCAGCAGCGTGTGGCGATCGCCCGGGCGCTGGCGATGCGTCCGCAGGTGCTGCTTCTGGACGAGGTGACGTCCGCGCTCGACCCCGAACTGGTCGCCGGTGTCCTCGACGTCCTCCGGGACATCGCCCACACCACCGACATCACGATGCTCTGCGTGACCCACGAGATGAATTTCGCCAGGGACATCTCGGACCAGGTCCTGATGTTCGATTCCGGCCGCGTCATCGAGGCCGGTTCGCCGGAGAAGATCTTCAGCGATCCTGAGCACGACAGGACCCGGGAATTTCTCAGCGCCGTTCTGTGACGACGAGGAGTCGACGCGGACGGGCGCGGCAAGCTGCGAGGTCCGGCACCTGGGGCATGCCCCAGGTGCCATGACGCTGGCATATGCCAGCGTGGCGCGCTCCTGTTGAGAGGGGCGGAGCGCGCCATGAATCTCCTCAACACACGCTCCCGGCAAGCCCCTTGGCGGTTATCGTGGAGGGAGCCCGGTTGTCCGGGCTGTGTCTTGTTCGAGCCGGGTCCATGAAGCGCAGGGGGAAACCGTGGCGCTGATGCACGAGCCGACCGCGCCGTACCACTCGGCTCAGGACGCCCTCCGCGTCCTGGAGACGGTGTCGCGGCATTCGACCGGTGTCACCGACGCCGAACTCGCCCGCCAGACTCGCCTGGGCACCGAGCGCCTGACCGCACTGCTGCGGATGCTGCGCCGCGAGGGGTACGTCGAGCAGATCGCCGACGGCGCCTACGTCACCGGTGTCGCCCTCGGCCGGCTCGGTGCCGCCCACGGCCGCGACCAGGCGCTGCGCGAGAAGCTCCAGCAGACCATCGACCGGCTGCGCGACTCGGTCGGCGCCGCCATCTACATCAGCCGCTACATCGACGGTGAGGTGCACGTCACCCAGTGCGCCACGAGCCCCTCGGCCCCCGCGGTCAACGAGTGGGTCGACTTCCGCTCCGCCGCCCACGCCAGCGCGGCCGGCAAGAGCCTGCTCGGCCAGCTCGACCACAACGGCCGGCGCGACCATCTCGCCCGCCACAAGATGGCCCGCCTCACCTCGCGCACCATCACCAGCGAGCGGCTCCTGCTGTCCCGCCTGGAGGCCCAGCCGCCCACCGTGCCGGTGCTCGACCTCCAGGAGTACGCGGTCGGCACGGTCTGCGCGGCCGTCCCCATCACGGCGGGCGCCTCCGTCGGCTGCCTCGCCCTGTCCCTGCCGGTCGAGCACGCCCACCGGCTCCGACAGGCCGCGGACACGCTGAACCGGGGGGCGACCCCGGTCCTGCTGTCCCTGGCGATCCAGGCCGCCTGACTCCCGCGATCTCGGCCGCCTGACTCCCGCGATCCGGGCCTCCTGACTCCCGTGATCTCGGCCGCCCGTCCCTGGCGATCCGGGTCTCCGGCTCCTCGCGATCCGGGGCATCTCCGGGTGGTCAGGAGCACCCCTGCGGACCAGGTAGTATTTCTTTTGTCGCCGACCGCGAGAGCGGGAGGCGGGAGTCATGCGCCGCTAGCTCAGTTGGTTAGAGCAGCTGACTCTTAATCAGCGGGTCCGGGGTTCGAGTCCCTGGCGGCGCACCTCGGTGAAGGCCCTCCACAGCAGTGGGGGGCCTTCACGCATGTTCCAGCACGTCCGACAGGGCGCGAACCGTCGGGGTCGTGTACAGCAGGCGCAGCGGCAGCGGGGGCAGGCCGCGTGCGCGCAGAGCGGTGCCGAGCCGGATGGCGTAGAGGGAGTTCCCGCCGAGCTCGAAGAAGTTGTCGTCGGGGCGGACGGGGACGCCGAGGATCTCCTCCCAGACTTCGGTGAGCACCGCGACCAGCCCTCCGACGGGAGCGGCCGTCGGCACGGAGGCGCCCGCCGCCGGTGCGGGCAACCGCGTCCGGTCGAGCTTGCCGTTCGGGGTGAGCGGCAGCGCGGGCAGGCCCGTGACCGTCGTCGGCAGCATGTGATCCGGCAGCAGCCGGGCAGCCCGACGGCGTACGCCCCCGGTGTCGCCCCCGTCGATCACGACATACGCGTCGATCCGCACCCCCGCCGCGTCCTCGAAGGCATCTCCGCTCAGCACCACCGCGGCCGCCGTGACCGCCGGGTCCTCCAGCAGCACCGCGCGGATCTCGTCCAGCTCGATCCGGAAACCGCGCACCTTCACCTGGCTGTCGATCCGGCCCAGGTGCTCCAGCGAACCGTCCGCCCGCAGCCGCCCCAGGTCGCCGCTGCGGTAGCGCCGCCCCCCGCCGTACGGGTCGGTCACGAACCGCTCCGCCGTGAGCTCGGGCCGCCCCAGATATCCGAGGGCGAGCCCGGCACCGCCGACCCAGATCTCCCCCACCGCGCCCGGCGGCAGCACGTGCCCCCGTTCGTCGCGCACCGACACCGACCAGCCGGGCAGCGGGCGGCCCACCGAGCGGGAGGCGGCCAGGGCCTCGCGCCGGGTGACCGTCGTGGCGGTGGCGTGGACCGTGGTCTCCGTGATGCCGTACATGTTCACCAGCCGGCAGCGGTCCTCCGGGTAGCGGTCGAACCAGTCGAGCAGCGGCCGGGTGTCCAGCGCCTCCCCGCCCAGCACGACGAGCCGCACCGGCAGCCGCTCCTTCGCGGTCCGGTCCACCGCTCTCAGCTGGCCGAAGGCGGAGGGCGTCTGGCTGAGCACGGTCACCGACTCGCGGACGAGCAGATCGTGGAACTCGGCCGGCGAGCGCGCCACCCAGTGGTCCACGATCACCAGCCGGGCCCCGGTCAGCAGTGCGCCCCAGATCTCCCACACCGAGAAGTCGAACGCGCCGGAGTGGAAGAGCGTCCAGGTGTCCTCCGCGCAGAACCCCAGGTCCTCCCGGGTGGCGTCGAGCAGGGCGAGGACGTTGGTGTGGGGGACGACGACGCCCTTGGGGCGGCCGGTCGAGCCCGAGGTGTGGATGACGTAGGCCGGGTCCTGCGGGGTACCACCGCACGGCGCGTCGAGGCGCGTGGCGCCCAGGTAGGGCGCGGTGTCCCTGACCACCAGCCGTACGTCGGCATCGCGCGCCGTGCGGTCGAGACGCTCTTCGGGGTGGGCCGGATCCATCGGCACATACGCGGCGCCCGCCTTCAGCACCGCGAGCATGCTGACCACCAGGTCGGCGGACCGCTCCAGGCAGATCCCGACCCGGTCGCCGGGGCGCACCCCGGCGGTGCGCAGCCCGGCGGCGAGCCGCTCGGCGCGGTCGCGCAGCTCGCCGTACGTGGTCGTGGTGCCGTCGTGGACGAGGGCGGGGGCGGTGGGGCGGCGGCCGGCCTGGTCGTCGAAGGCAGTGTCGATGCGGGCGGGGGCGGTGGGGCGGCGGCCGGCCTGGTCGCCGGAGGCAGTGTCGATGCGGGCAGCGGCCGTGGGACGGCAGTCGGCCTCGTCGAAGGCGGCGTCGATGCGGGCAGCGGCCGTGGGACGGCAGTCGGCCTCGTCGAAGGCGGCGTCGATGCGGGCGGGGGACGTGGGACGGCGGCCGGCCCGGTCGCCGGAGGCAGTGTCGATGCGGGCAGCGGCCGTGGGACGGCAGCCGGCCTCGTCGAAGGCGGCGTCGATGCGGGCAGGGGTGGGCGCGGTTTCGGGGGAAGCGAGCATGAGCTCGGCCTCCTCGCGGGGGAGCAGCTCGATCTCCGCGAGGGGGCGACGACCCAACTGGCTGTGTGCGCGGGCGAGATGGCGGGCGAAGGCGTCGGCGGACTCCTGGTCGATGTGCCGGAGCTGGTGGTGCAGCTCCACGGTGGCCCCTCGGGGGGCGAGCGTCATCGGGAAGGGGGCGCTCTGGCACGGGAGTTGGTGGCTGAAGGTGGGGTCGGGAGGGCCGGTGTCGCCGAGGACCATGGCGTACATGGGGAGTTCGTCCGCCGGGTCGCGGTTCTCGTAGCGGGCGAGGACGAGGGCCGCCGCGGCGGCCCCCGCCGGCACCGGGACGGTGACCACGCCCGTCCGGTCTCCGGCCCGCTCGTCTCCCGTCGCCCAGTCGATTCGGGGGTTGCGCGGGCCTTCTGGAAGGGCGGCGGTGCCGAGCGGCGGGGCGAGGTCGGTGGCCGGGCGGCCGCCGAGCAGGACGTGCCCGATGTCCTGGAGTGCGGCGGGGGCGAGCACGGCGTGGTGGGCGACCAGGACGAGATGGGCGCCGCCGTCCTCGTACCGGAGCAGGACCGCGCGGAAGGCCGGGCCCGAGGGGCCGACGGGCCGGTGGAGTTCGGCGCGCAGGCGGTGTTCGGCGCATCGGGCGGGTACGGCATCGCGCCACAGCACGGGCCATCGGTCGGGGAGTTCGGGCCACCAGTGCCGTACGGCCTCCTCCAGGGCGGGCGCGGGATCGGCGGACGGCGGGAGGGGTGCGGCGAGGGCGTGGCACGTCACGTGCGGGCTCCAACTGTCGGGTGAGCGGACCCCGGTGGGGTCAGTGGGCCGAGTAGCCGCCGTCCACGGTGACGACGGTGCCGGTCACCCGGCGGGAGGGTGGCGGCGAGGGCGTGGCACGTCACGTGCGGGCTCCAACTGTCGGGTGAGCGGGCGCCGGTGGGGTCAGTGGGCCGAGTAGCCGCCGTCCACGGTGACGACGGTGCCGGTCACCCGGCGGGACTCGTCCGAGGCGAGCCAGAG
Organism: Streptomyces albiflavescens; assembly: GCF_014645835.1. GTDB lineage: Bacteria > Actinomycetota > Actinomycetes > Streptomycetales > Streptomycetaceae > Streptomyces > Streptomyces albiflavescens. Next base: position 260,816 of record NZ_BMMM01000002.1, on the reverse strand, counting down.
GGCGGCGTCGGCGACGTCGCCCGGTTCGACGAGGGCGTTCATGGGCTGGGACCGGACGAAGGTCTGCTCGTGCTCGGCGACCGGGACGTCCAGCGAGCGGGCGATCTCGGCGAGCATGCGTCCCTCGACGCGCGGATCGTCGCGGACCGAACCGGGGCAGACGGCGTTGACGCGGACCCCGCGCGGCGCGTAGTCGAGGGCGACCGCCTTGGTCAGGCCGATCAGGCCGTGCTTGGCGGCGACGTACCCGGCGAAGTGGCGGTAGCCGACCAGGCCGGCCGTGGAGGCGATGTTGATGATCGAGCCGGAGCCGCGCGCGACCATCAGGGCGCCCGCCGCGCGGATCGCGCGCCACGCTCCGGAGAGGTCCACGTCGAGCATGAGCTGCCACTCGTGTTCCTCGATCTCGTGCGCGGGACGGCCCGAAGGGGCGGCGATCCCGGCATTGTTGACGAGCACGTCGAGGCGTCCGAAGCGGGCCGTGGTCTCCTTCACCACCGCCTCCACGGCCGCCAGGTCCCGTACGTCGGCCCGCGCCGTCAGCACCGCGGCCCCGGCCTCCCGGCACAGCCCGGCCGTGTGCGCCAACTGGCTCTCGGAGCCCAGCGGGTAGGGCACTCCGGGCAGGTCCGCCGCGATGTCCACGAGCATCAGGTCGGCGTCCTCCCGGGCGAAGGCGACCGCCGTGGCCCGGCCCAGGCCACGGGCGGCTCCCGTGACGAGGGCGACCTTGCCGGACAGACGTGGGGCCGTGCGCCCGGTGGAATGCGGGTTCACCGGGCCCGTCCGGCGTGGAGTTCGGCGGAGATCAGCCGTAGCAGGGCTCCCGGGTTCTCGGTCAGGTACATGTGCCCGCCGTCCAGATCGGCCGTGGTGAGCCTGCCGGTGGTGGCCCCGGACCACTCGGCTGTCTCGGCCGCGCTCACCAGCTCGTCGTCGCGGCCGCGCAACGAGAGGACCGGCGCCGACAGCGGGCGGTCGGAAGCGGGCCGGTACGTCTCGTGCATCCGTACGTCGGCCCGCAGCAGCGGGAGCAGGAGGTCGCGCATCTCCGGGTTCGCCAGGGCCGGGTGCGCATAGCCCGCGAAGGTGCGGACCCGGGCCAGGAACTCCTCGTCGGGCAGCCCGCTCGCCCGGTCCGCCCGCCCGCTCCACGGCCCCGGCGAGCCGCTGACGACGAGCGCGTCGAGACGGACCCCGGGGTCCTCCGCCAGCCGGTGCGCCAGCTCGTACGCCAGCACCGCGCCGAGGCTGTGCCCGAACACGGCCACGCGTGCGCCGTCCGGCAACTGCCGGGTCGCCGCCGTGTACGCCTCGGCGGCCGCCCGCACGGCATCGGTGTACGGCTCCTCCACGAACCGCTCCTCGCGGCCCGGGAGTTGCACGGGCAGGACACGCAGGCCCTGCGGTGCCCGCTCCTGCCAGGGCCTGAAGAAGGACGCGCCCGCCCCGGCGAAGGGCAGACAGATGAGGTGGGTCTCTTCCACGGTCTTCTCTCCCACGGGCTGCTCGACTGACGGACGGTTCCTTGCCCCCGTGCCTTACTCCGACGTCACGAACTCGGTCAGCACCCGGGTCAGCAGCCCCGGATCCCGCGCCCCGCACAACTCCCGCGCCGAGTGCATCGAAAGCCCCGGTACGCCCACGTCCACGGTGGCCACGCCGAGGCGGGCCGCGGTGATCGGACCGATCGACGTGCCGCACGGCATGGTGTTGTGGGAGGCGAACGGCTGCCAGGGCACGTCGGCCCGTTCGCAGGCCGCGGCGAAGGCGGCGACTCCGGTGCCGTCGGTGGCGTACCGCTGGTTGACGTTGACCTTGATGACCGGGCCGCCGTTGGGCAGCGGCTGGTGGTCCGGGTCGTGCCGCTCGGCGTAGTTGGGGTGGACGGCGTGGGACATGTCGGCGGAGACGCAGAAGGCACCCGCGAGGGCCCGGCTGAAGTCCTCGCCGCTGCCGCCACGCGCCGTGACACCGCGGCCCAACACCTGTTCCAGCAGCGGGCCTTGGGCGCCGGACACCGAACCGCTGCCGACCTCCTCGTGGTCGAAGGCGGCGAGCACGGGAAGGTGCGCGGGCCGCCGCAAGGTGGCGGCGGCGACCAGGGCCGTGACGCCGGCGTGCACCGAGATCTGGTTGTCCAGGCGCGGCGAGACGATGAACTCCTCGTCGGCGCCCAGATATCCGGGCGGCTGGATGTCGTGCAGCATCAGGTCCCAGCCGAGGATCTCGGCGAAGCCGACGCCGGCCTCGTCGGCGATCCGGCGGAGCAGGGCGCCGGGTTCGGTGCCGCCGAGACCCCACACCGGGGCCATGTGCTGCTGCCGGTCCAGGGCGAGGCCCTCGTTCACGGTGCGGTCGAGGTGAATGGCGAGCTGCGGCACACGCAGCAGTGGCTTGTCGACGCAGACGAGCCGGGTCGAGCCGTCGCGCAGGGTCAGCCGCCCCGAGATGCCCAGGTCGCGGTCGAGCCAGGTGTTGAGCGGTACGCCGCCGTAGATCTCCACGCCGATCTGCCGCCACCCCGCCGAGCTGGTGTCGGGCGCGGGCTTGACCCGCAGGTTCGGCGAGTCGGTGTGGGCGCCGATGATCCGGAACGGGGTGTGGGCCGGGGCGCCTTCGGGGACGTACCAGGCGAGCAGAGCTCCCCCTCGTACGACATACCTGCCGCCCTCGGCGCCGACCGTCCAGTCGTCCGTCTCGCGCAGCTCCTCGAAGCCCGCCTTCTCCAGCCGCTGCGCCGCGCTCGCCACCACGTGGTACGGCGAGGGGCTGGCCTTGACGAAGGTGAGCAGGTCGTCGCTGTGGGCGCGGTCGTACGAACCGTGCGTGTCCTGCTCGTCGTGCGTGTCCTGCTCGTCGTGCGTGCCATGCGTGTCATGCGTGGGGGACATGAGTGCCTTTCAGGTGCTGTTGAGGGTGGAGAAGGGGCGCTACCGGGTCGTCCGGCCGGGTGCACAGTTCGGCCATGACGGCGATCCAGTCGTCGAGGAGTGCCCGCGCGGTGGAGGGGTCCCACAGGTCGGTGGAGTACTCCAGGAACGTGCGGTAGCCCCGGGCCGGGTCGCGGCACGGGGCGAGTCCGAAGCAGAGGTCGACACGGGACACGGGCGGGGCGAGGTCGCTCACCTCCACGTCGAGTCCGGGGATCTCGATGTCCGTGTCGAGGGAGTTCTGGAAGGCGATGGTCAGCGGGAAGCGCTCGGGCACCTCGCGGGCACCGCTCTCGCGCAGCGCGCGGACGATCCGGGCCGTCGGCAGCACATGGGCCGTCGCCTCCAGCGCTCCCGCGCCCGTGCGCTCCACCAGCGCGCCCCGTGTCTCGTCCGGGTCCGGCGTGACCCGGACGACCACGCTCGTCGCCGTCAACGCGACCAGCGACTCGAACGCGCCGCGCTCCCGGTTCGCGTACGGCGTGCCCATCACGATGTCCCGCTCCCCGGACCGGCGGGCCAGCAGCACGCCGAGCGCCGCGACGGCCACCCCGAACGGCGTGGTGTGCCGGTCCGCCGCCAACTTCTCGACAGCGGCGCGGAGGTCGCCCGGGACCGTGCCCCGCAGTGTGTCGCCGCGCCCGCTCGGCACGGCGGGGCGGGCCCGGTCGCCGGGTATCTCGACCTTCGCGGGTATCCCGTCCAGGTACCGGGTCCAGTACGCCGCCCTGCGTGCCTCCCGCTCCGGGTCGGCGTCGTCCCGCTGCCGGCGCGCGTAGTCCGGGCACTGGGTGGCCGGTTCGGGCAGACCGTGCGGGCGGCCCCGCGCTGCGGCCGTGTAGAGCGCCGCCAGTTCGTCGAGGACCAGCGAAAGCGACCAGCCGTCGATGCAGATGTGGTGCACGACGAACATGAGCGTCCAGCGGTCGGGGCCGAGGCGCAGGAGCCGCAGAACGGGGAGGACGGGCGCGGTCAGCTCGATGGGCGTGGCGGCCGCCTCGCGGCACAACTCGTCGGCACGGGCGGCGCGTTCCGCGTCCGTGAGGGCGGTGAGGTCCTCGACGGGCAGCGGAGGGGGCGGTAGGTCGAGGACCTCCTGACGCCAGCCGGTGCCGTCGTCGTCCGGGGTGGCCGGGCCCGGCACGAAGCGGAGGCGCAGCCCGTGATGGCGTTCGAGGAGCTGGGCCAGCGCCGTGCGCAGGGCGGCCGCGTCCAAGGGGCCGGTGAAGCGGATACGGGTCGGGATGTTCCACACCTCGGGGCGGGGCATGCTCAGCACCGACGCGATCATGCGGGCCTGCTGGTCGCTCACCGGCGCGCTGTCCACGACGGTCACGCCCGCCGTCGGCGCGAGCTGGGCGGTCATCGCCCCCAGCGAGGCGTCACGGAAGAAGTCGGCCAGTGGGTAGTCCACGCCGAGCGTGTCACGGACCCGGTTGACCAGCCTGATCGCTGTGATCGAATTGCCTCCCAGCTCGAAGAAGTTGGTGTCGCCGGTGAGCTGCCGCTCGACACCGAGGACGTCCCGCCAGAGGCCGCGCAGGTACTCGGCCGTGCCCGCAACGCTCGCCGGGGCGACGGTCGCCGCCGTGCGGGGCGCCAGGTCGCCGACCGTCTCCGCGGCGCCCGCGGTCATCCCCGCGAGCACCTGCTCCAGTCGGCGGAGGTACTCCCGCGCCGTCGGCTCTTCGAAGAGATCGGCGTCGTACCGGATGCGTAGACCGAGAGATCCGTCCGGGGCCCGTGTGGCCATCAGGGCGAGTTCGAGGGGTGCGGACTCCGTTCCTCCGTCGAGGAGTTCGGCGCGCAGGCCCGGCAGGGCGAGCGTCGCGAGGGGTGCGCTGTCGAGGTCGGCGGAGACCGTGACGAGGGGACGGGGGTTGCCCGGGTCGGGGTGGACGGAAGCCAACAAGGCGTCCATGTCGACGTGTTGGTGCTCGTCGGCGGCGAAGAGCGTGTCCCGGGCGGCGCGTACGGCGTCGGTCAGCGCGGTGTCGTCCGTGAGGGCCCCGCGCAGCGGCAGCAGGGCGACGTGGAAGCCGACGGTGTCGCGGGTCTCGGGGGTACGGCGCCCGAAGGTGGACCCGATGACGAAGTCGTCCTGCCCCGTGGACGCCCGCAGCACGATCCGCCAGGCGGTGAGCAGCGTCGCGAACAGCGTGACCCCGCGCTCCCCGCTCCACTCCCGCAGTCGTGCGACCGGATCCCGTTCGAGCCGGACACCCACCGCGCCGCCGCGTCCGGCGACGGTACGAACGCGCGGCCGGTCGGTGGGCAGCGCGGGCACGGGTGGCGTGCCGCCGAGGTGCGCGCGCCACCACTCGAGGTCCGCCGCCACGACGGGCGGGCCCGCGACGCCGAGCGTGGTTCCGGCGGCCCGCTCGAACCGGGGTGCGCGCCCCTCCACGGCAGCGCGGTACAGCTCTCCCAGATCGGCGGCCATCAGCTCGGCGGAGTGCGCGTCGGTGACGAGGTGATGCGTGCCGAGGATCAGCACATGGTCGTCATCGGCCAGTCGCAGCAGCCGGGGCGTGAACAGCGGCCCCTCGGCGAGGTCGTACGCCCGCGCGCTCTCCTCCCGCAGGGCGGCATGTATCGCCGTGTCGGCGTCCTGACCGCGTACGTCGCTGACCACCCATCGCGGCCGGGACTCCTCCCGTACGACCTGGTCGACCCCCTCGCCCCCGGCCCGGAAGACGGTCCGCAGTCCGTCGTGGCGCCGGGCGAGGCCGTCGACCGCGGTGCGCAACGCCTCGACGTCCAGCGGGCCACGCAGCCGCACCCCCTGGATCTCGTTGTACGCGGCCGGGTTGGCGATCAGCGTGGCGGCAAGCCACAGACGCCGCTGGGCGGGGGTCGCGGGGGCGCGACGCCCGGCCGGGGGCCGGGGGCGCTCGTGGTAGCGGCGCCGCAGTACGTCGAGCTGTTCCAGACCCGACCGCAGCAGCTCCGGCGGAAGCCCGAAGTCGACCAGCGCGGCGATCTCGTCGACGCCCGCGGCGCGCAGGACGTCGACGGTGGCGGCGCAGGTGTCCGGGGTGCCGATCAGGGCCCGTTGGTCGCAGTAGCGGTCGTAGGCGCGGTCGAAGAGGTAGTCGAGGTCGGCGTCGCTCGCGCCGGCGACGTCCTCGGGCCGGTTCCCGAGGGCGGTCGCGGCGGAACGCATCTGGAGCGAGGACCGCAGATAGCGGCTCATCGGCTCGCGCGCGGCGGCCCGGGCGGCGGTGTGGTCCTCGGCGAGGTAGGTGTGCAGCAGCACGGTGACGCGGCCCGCGTCGGGGTCGAGTCCGTGCTCGGCGCGGACCCGACGGTAGTGCCGGACGTTCTCGGTGAGCTGCTCGACGGTCTGGTTCATCAGGTTGGTGACGATCCCCAGGTCGCGGCGGGCCGCCTCCTCGTACGAGGCGCGCCGCCCGGACGTCGCCAGGTACAACGGCGGCCGCTCCTGCACGGGCCGTGGATGAGCGCGGACGTCGAAGGTGTGGCCCTCACCCGTACGTCGTCGGATGCTCTCGCCGCGCCACAACCGCCGTACGTCCTCCAGGTGCTGGAAGGCGATCTCGGTGCGGTTGCCGAAGCGGTCGGGGTGCAGGGCGAAGTCGTTCGCGTGCCAGCCCGTCGCGCAGCCGATGCCGACACGACCGCCGGAGAGGTTGTCGGCCACCGACCATTCCTCGGCGATCCGCACGGGGTCGTGCAGGGGGAGGACGACCGAGCCGGCGTGCAGCCGTATGCGGCGCGTCTCCCGGGCCAGCGCGGCGGCCAGCACGGACGGGTTGGGGAACAGGCCTCCGAAGGAGTGGAAGTGGCGTTCGGGGAGCCAGAGGGTGCTGAAGCCGCGTTCGTCGGCGAACCGGGCGGTCTCGACGATGCGGTCGTAGGCCTGCGCGCCGCTCTCGTCCTCCGGGTGGTCGCCGAAGAAGTAGACGCCGAAGTCGGGGGCCGGGCGTTCGGGAGCCGCGGTCGGGCCCCGGCGGGCCCTCGCGGAGGAGTCCTTCGTGGGGAAGTGGCCGCCCGCGCGCAGTTCCCGCAGTGAGCCCTTGACCGCGTCCGCGATCCGTTCGATGTCGGAGTCGGTGTGGGCGGTGGAGAGGTAGAAGGAGCGCCACTCCCACACGTAGATGCCGCGCAGGAGCAGATGGTGGTGGAGCAGCTCCATGTCGGCGCGGTGGGTGAAGCGGAACATGGACCCGAAGTGGGCCATTTCCAGGGGGAACTCCTCGGCGCGGAAAAAGTGGCCGAGGTCGGCGGCGAGGGCGTCGGTACGGGCGTTCAGCACCTGCTGGAGCCCCGGTCCCGCCTCCTTCAGATGGGTCAGGACGGCGCGGGCGGCGGCCATCGACAGCGGGTGCTGGTTGTAGGTACCGCCGAAGAAGGTCGTGTCGCGGGGCGGCCGGCTGTCGTCCCCGTACTGCCAGAAGCCACCGTCGACGCCGTCCATGATGTCGCCGCGGCCCGCGATCGCACCGATGGGGTGCCCGCTGCCGAGCGCCTTGCCGTACGTGGCGAGGTCGGGGACGACGCCGTAGTGGTGCTGGGCGCCGCGGGGGTGCGGGCGCAGACCGGTGAGCATCTCGTCGAAGAGGAGGACGATGCCGCGGCGGGCCGTCAACTCCCTGAGGCTGCACAGGAATTCGACGGGCCGGAGGCCGGGGTTGCGGCACTGGACCGGCTCGACGAGGACCGCCGCGATGGTGTCGCCGAGTTCCTCGATGACGTCCAGGCTCTCCTGGCTGCCGTATTCGAGGACGAGGAGTTCGGAGACGGCACTTGCCGGGATGCCGCGCGAGACGGGGACGGCGTGGCGGCCGTCGGGGCCCGGGCGGCCGAGGACCGCGTCGATGTGACCGTGGTAGGAGCCGCGGAACATGACCACGCGGTCGCGTCCGGTGGCCGCGCGGGCGAGCCGTACGGCGGCCGAGTTCGCCTCCGTACCGGAGTTCGCGAACGCCACGCGCTCCATGCCGGTCAGCTCCGCGAGCAGCTCGGCGGCTGTGCCGGTGTCCTCGGAACGCGGGCCGAGGCGCAGCCCGTCGGCGAGGTGCCGCCGCACGGCCTCCGCCACGGGCTCGGGCTCGTGCCCCAGTAACAGCGCACCGAAGCCCATGGTGATGTCGGTGTACTCGTTCCCGTCCACGTCCGTCAGCCGGGCGCCCCGCGCCGAGCGGGCCGCGATCGGGTACAGCATCTCCTTCGTCGCCGCCCGGAACCCGACCACGGCCCGACTGTCCGCGAGAACGCGCCGATGCCGCTGAGCCAACTCCTTCGAGGTCCGGGTCCGCTCGGTGAAACGCCGGATCAGGTCGTCGGCGTGGGCCCGCTGGGCGGGGGTCGCGGTGCCGCCGGACATACCGGAGGTTGGGGGGAGGGGTACGTGGGGGCCGTGTTGGAGGGGTGGGGGGTTGAGGGTGGGTGCGGGTGTGGGTGCAGGTGTGGTTCGAGGCGCGGGCTCGGCTTCGGCTTGGCGCTCGGCTGCGGCTCGGGGCTCGGCTGCGGCCTGGGACTCGGCTCCGGCTCCGGGCACGGCTTCGCCTTGGCGCTCGGCTTCGGCTCGGGGCTCGGCTGCAGCTTGGCGCTCGGCTTCGGCCTGGGACTCGGCTTCGGCTTGGCGTTGGGGACGGCGGGCCGCCGCCAGGAGTTCGTCGAGCTGGTCGGAGAGGGCGGCCGCGCGCGCGACGGCGGCACCCGCGTCCGCCCCGGGCCTCACATGCGCCGTGGTCATCGGGCGGTCCCCGGCCGAGCGTCGGTGAGCAGGGCGACGGCGTCCGAGAGCTGAGTGAGCATACGGGCCTGGGTCTCGGCCAACTGACGTATCTGACGGGTCAGTTCCTCGACCTCGGCGCGGGTGGCGTACGCGGGGTCCTGCGCACCCGGCGGAGCCTCCGCCGCGACGCCATCCGACCTCAGGGGTGACGCGGGCCGCGCGGCCGGCACGGAAGCGGACGACACCGCGGCAGCCGACCCCGAAACAGGCCGCTGACCGGACGACTCGGACGCGGACGACGCCTCAGTCCTACGAGGCCCCGAGCCCGGTGCACCGTCCGTCGCCCCGCACACCTCGACATCCCACGCCACTGAGGCCGACACGGGAGCCGAATCCGGCGCGGGCGCGGGAGCCGAAACCGGCGCGGGCGCGGAAGCCGACGCAGATCGCGGAGCCGGCACCGGGGCAGTCGCCGCCGGCGGGAAAGCCGCCGCCCCCTCCGACGCCCCGACCGCCGCCCGCTCCTCCACGCCCGGCGAAGCCCCCTCCGGGCGCGGCGCGGCCGGTGCCGCGCGACCGCCCGCGACAGGGACACCGGTCTCCCCCGTACCCGACGCAGTCGCCCCCGCCCCCGCCCTCTCCGCGATCAACCGCGCGGCCAGCGCAGGCGTGCCCGCCTCCTCCAGCATCTCCCGCATCGCGATCTCCACCCCGAACTCGGACTCCAGCTGGCGGAGCATCCCGATGAGTTGCAGCGAATCGGCGCCGAGGCCGACGAAGGTCTGCTCGGCCGTGATCTCCTCGGGCGCGTAACCGAGGTGACGCGCGCTGAGCTTCAACACCCGGTCCAGTACGGCCTGTTCGGTCATGCCATCCTCCGTGCTGCGGTGGTCGCTGCGGTTGCCGTCGCGTTCGTCGGCCAAGGGAGTGGGAGGCGGTCCGGCCCAGTAGGACCGGTGTTGGAAGGGGTAGAGGGGGAGCGGGATCCGCCGGCCGCCGCAGCCGTCGAGCAGGGCGGCCCAGTCCAGGCGATGCCCCGCACAGTGCAGCCGGGCCACGGCCGCCCAGAGCGTGTCGAGCCCGGCGTCGGCACGCCGCTGGGTGGGGACGGCGACGGCGTCCGGCCGGACGCGCCCCACGAGCCCGGTGAGGGGTGCGTCGGGGCCGATCTCCACGAACGCCGACTCACCGTCCAAGGTTCGCAGTACGGCGTGGAAGTCCACGGGCCACCGTGTCTGCCGTACGAGGTAGTCGGCATCCGGCAGCCAGCCGGGGGGATGCCGCACACCGTCCGGCCCGCTCACGAACTCCAGTCGGGTGGGCCGGAGTTGGACCTTCCCGCAGGCATCCCTGAAGTCGTCGAGGATCGGCGCGAGGTGGGCCGTGTGGAAGGCACGGTCCACCGGGAGCAGGTGTGCGGGCACCCCGAGTTCGGCGAGCCGGGACCGGGCGGCGCCCAGCGCGTCCGGCGGACCGCCGACGACGTACTGCGCGGACCCGTTGACGACGGCGAGCTCCAGCCCCTCGACGTCGGCCACCAGATCTCGTACGACCTCCTCGGCGGCGAACACCGCGAGCATGCCCCCTGGTTCGACCGCGTCCCGCATCAGCCTCCCCCGTCGGCAGACCAGCCGCAGTCCGTCCTCCAGCGTCAGCGCCCCGGCCACGCACAGCGCCGCGTACTCCCCGACGCTGTGCCCGGCGACGACTCCGGGCTCGACCCCGAACCGCCGCCACAGCCGCGCCTGCGCGACCTGGAGCGCGAAGAGCGCGGGCTGCGCGAAGGCGGTGTCCCAGACGGCCGCGCCAACCGCACCGCCGGCACCACCCGAGCCCGAGCCACCCGCACCAGAGCTGTCCCCGGCCGACGGGACACCCACCCCCCGGGCGTCTCCCGAAGGCACCACACCCCCGCCCGCCACCCGCTCCAGGAACCCACCCTCCCCCGTCTCCCCCCGGTAGATCCGCGCGCACTCCTCCAACGTCCGTGCCGCCACGGGAAACCGCTCCGCCGACGCCGCCCCCATCCCGTCGTACCCGCTCCCCTGCCCGCTGAAGAGGAACACCGGACCACGGCCCGGCTCCTCTCCCACAGCACCTAGCGCATACGGCCCCGGCTCGCCCTCGAGGAAGGCATCCAGCGCGGCCACCAGACCGCCCGCCCCGCCCGATTCCGAAGCCGAATCCGAAGCCGAATCCGAAACCGAGGCCGAAACCGAGGCCGAAACCGAGGCCGAAGCAGAATCGGAGTCCGAAGCCGAAGCCGAAGCCGAAGCCGATTTCGAAGCCGAGTCCGAAGCCGAATCGGAAGCAGCATCGGAGTCCGAAGCCGTGACCACCACCCGATGCCCCAGCTGCCGCCGCCCCAGCGCCGTCGTGAGCAGGAGGTCCGCCGGATCGACCCCGGGATGCGCGGCGAGGTGATCGCGGAAGCCCCGCGCCACCGCGGCGAGCGCCTCGGGCGTGTGGCCGGACAGGGGCAGCAGCGCGGGCGCGGGCGTGCGGTCCCGTGGCCGGGGAGCCGGGATCGGTGGCTCCTCCAGGATCACGTGCGCGTTGGTGCCGCCCATGCCGATGGAGTGCACCCCCGCGCGCCGGGGCCGCCCCTCCTCCGCGGGCCATGGCCGGGGCCGTGTGGGGAGGACGAAGGGGCTGCCGGTGACATCCAGCGCCGGGTTGGGCCGGGCGAAGCCGACCAGCGGCGGTATCTCCGCGTGCCGCAGTGCGAGAACCGCCTTGATCAGTCCCGCGAGCCCGGCAGCGCTGTCGAGATGCCCGATCGCCGGCTTCGTGGAGCCGAGTGCGCAGAATGCGACGCGGTCGGTGTGCAGCCGGAACGCCTCGGTGAGCGCCGCGAACTCGATCGGGTCGCCCTTCAGGGTGCCGGTGCCGTGGGCCTCCAGATAGCCGATGGAGTCGGCGGGCACCCCGGCCGCGCGCAGCGCCCCGAGGACGGCGTCCCGCTGACCGGCCACGCCGGGAGCGGCGAAACCGCCCCCCGCGGCCGACTTGTCCGAGCCGTCGTTGGTGACCGCGGACCCGGCGATCACCGCGTACACGGTGTCGCCGTCGGCGAGCGCCCGCTCCAATGGCTTGAGGACGACGGCGGCGACGCCGTTGCCGCCGACGGTGCCGTCCGCGTCCGCGTCGAAGGCCCGTACGGCTCCGGAGCGTGAGATCGTCGAGCCCTTGGCGTGCCGGTGGCCGGTGACCTGGGGGATGTGCAGCGCGGCCGACCCCACGACCATGAGGTCCGCGTCCCCGAAGTGCAGGGCCTGGCGGGCAAGATGGACGGACACCAGCGAGGACGAGCAGGCCGTGGCCACATTCACCGCGGGCCCGGTCAACCCCAGCCGGTACGCCACCCGATTCGCGGCGAAGTCCGGGTAGTTCCCGACCTGCACCTGCTTCAGCGTCTGCCAGTCTCCCGAACCCACCTCCTGTGCCAGGTTGTTGGCGAGGTAGCTGTGCAGTGAGTACAGCCGGTATCCCGTGCTCCCGCAGACGCCGATCCGTAATCCGGGGGAGCCGGCCCGCGGCCGCGCGTACCCCGCGTCCTCCAGAGCGTGGTGGGCGCACTCCAGGAAGAGCCGCTGCTGCGGGTCGGTGACGGTGGCCTCGCGCGCGCTCAACCCGAAGAAGGCCGCGTCGAAGCCGTCGATCCCGGGCAGCGGGGCGCTCGCGGCGACGAAGTCGGCGGCGCCGTACTCCTCGGGCGGGTACCCGGCGGCCGCCAACTCGGTCTCACCGAACCGCCGTACGTGCGAGACGCCGGCCCGGATGTCCCGCCAGTACGCGGCGGGCGAGTCAGCTCCCGGAAACCTCAGCGCCATCCCGACGATCGCTGTACGCACCACTCGCCCCCTTCGCGTCGGCTCCCCGGACGGCGTACAACCTGAGCAGATAGATCCCCGCGACCACGATGGCGACCCCGTGGGACCAGGCCACCACGGTGAGCGCCGAGAACGATTCGAGGGCCGCCGACACCGCGATCATGCCGAGCCCGAAGCCGAGGTTCTCGAGAGTGGCCGACAGGCCGAAGGCATGGCCGCGCAGGGTCTCCGGCAGGGTCTGCAGATGCGAGGTGTACGACACCTCGGTGAGCCCGTCCGCCGCGCCCGCGCCCAGCGCGATCCCGATCGTCGCCGCCATCGGGAACCCGGCGAAGCCGAGGATGAACGCCGAGGACATCACCACTGTGCCCAGGCCGAAGCCGAGCGCCCCGACGGAGCGGCCGGTGCGTTTGGCCCAGCGCTGGATGACCTGCTGTGCGAGCACATTGCCCAACGCCCAGAACAGCCAGAAGCGGCTGACGAACGCGGCCGGATCGTCCGGGTCCAGCGCGCTCGAGTAGACGGGCAGGGCCGCGTTGTGGGAGGAGGAGCCGAGCGCGTCGATCCCGCGCAGACACACCATCAGCCCGAGTGCGGGCACCGCGGTCAAGGCCGTCGCCGCCCCGAACACACTCTTCCGCTCGCGGAGTTCACCGCCGGACACCGGCTTCTCGGACACGGCCGTCCGCGCCACCCCGGGCAGCCAGGCCACCGCCCCGGCGCACACCAGGAAGCTCACCGCGTCCACCAGGAACGCGGCGGTGAAGCCCAGCCACGGCACCACCACACCGGACGAGGCGAACCCGGCGACCATGGCCAGCGAACGCCCGCTCACCATCAGGGAGTTGGCCCAGCCGCGCCGGTCCGCCCCGACCAGGTCGGGGATGGAGCTGCGCAGCGCGACGATGAAGACGGTGCTGCACGCGCCGACGGCCGCCGACACCATGAACAGCACCCCGGTCCGGGGCCCGCCGTCCGGCGTCACGACCAGCAGGAGCATGACAATCGCCTGCACCACATTGGCCCAGAGCATCACCGGTTTGACCGCGAACCGGGCCAGCGTCCGCCCCGCGACCATCCCGGCCAGGAACCCCGCCCCGAGCCGCACCGCCATGAACAGCCCCATGGCGAGCGCACTGTCGGTGGTGGCGTAGACGAACAGATTGAGGGCCACCATGTTGAGGAAGGTGCCGTACGAGGAGACGGAGTAGCCGGCGACCAGGACGCGATAGCGCCCGTCGGCCGTCACGAGCAACGCACCACGAGCCGTCCCCGAGGGGCCGTAGGACCCCACACCGCAACACCGTCGACGGCTTCGATGTCTGTGACTCGGTTCAGGCGCCGCATGTTCCCTCTTCCCTCGACACAGGTGTCCGGGTGCATCCTCCCCCCGAGGAGCGAGAGGAATTCCTCTCGCACACGTCCTTCGACAGAGCTCTTCCCAGACCCCCGACCGTCCTTCGAAAGAAGCCCCCTAGCCCCGCAGATAAGCCAGCACGGCCAGCACCCGCCGGTGGGTGTCCTCGGCCGGAGGAAGATCCAGTTTGCCCAGGATGTTTCCCATGTGCTTGCCGACGGCCGCCTCGGTGACGACCAGTTGGCGGGCGATCGCGCCGTTGGACTTGCCCTCCGCCACCAGGCCGAGGACCTCGCGCTCGCGCGGTGTCAGCGCCTCCAGCGGATCGCGCCGACGGCGCAGCAGCTGCCGTACGACCTCGGGGTCCACGACCGTCCCGCCCTCGGCCACCCGCTGCACCGCCTCAGCGAACTGCTCGACCTGTCCGACGCGGTCCTTGAGGAGATAGCCGACGCCGGTGCCGTCCCCGGTGTCGAGGAGTTCGGCGGCGTACGCCCGCTGGACGTACTGGCTGAGGACGAGCACCGGCAGGCGCGGATCCGCGGTCCGCAGGGCGAGCGCCGCGCGCAGTCCCTCGTCCTGGAAGCCGGGCGGCATCCGTACGTCGGTGACGACCAGGTCGGGCACGTGCGCGGAGACGGCTTCCGTGAGCGCCGCCGCGTCGCCGACCGCCGCCACGACCTCGTGCCCGAAACGGGCCAGCAGCCCCACCAGCCCCTCCCGCAGCAGCACGCTGTCCTCGGCGAGCACGACTCTCAGCAAGGGATCTCCATACGCAGCACGGTCGGACCACCCGGCGGGCTGTCGACGGTCAGTGTCCCATCGAGGACCGCCAGCCGGTCGGCGAGACCGGTGAGCCCCGACCCCCGCCCCGGGTCGGCTCCCCCACTCCCGTCGTCCCGCACCTCGATCCGCAGCCGGTCCTCGCCGTACCGCCCGCTGATCCACGCCCGCCCCGCCCCACTGTGCCTGCCCACGTTCGCGAGCGCCTCCCGCACCGCGAAGTACACGGCGGACTCGACCGCTTCGGCGAACCGCGGCAGCTCGCTCAGGATCCGGTCCACCTCGACGGGTACGGCGGACCGGTCGGCGGCGTCGGCGATCGCGTCCCCGAGGCCGTAGTCGGCGAGCACCTGCGGATGGATGCCGTGGATCAACTCCCGTAGCTCGCCCAGCACCTGGTCCGCCTCCTGGTGCGCGGCCGCGAGCCGCTCCGCCAGCTCGGGCGGCGCGTCCAGACGCGCGAGCCCCAACGTCATGCTCAGCGCCACCAGCCGTTGCTGCGCCCCGTCGTGCAGATCGCGTTCGATCCGCCGCCGCTCGGCCTCGAACGCGGCCACCAGACGGGCCCGGGACTTCGTCACCTCGGCGAGCCGCTGTTCGGGCTCGCGCGGGGCGAGGAGCAGCCGGGCGAGTGCGGCGCGGGCACGGGCGTACAGCGCGAGCGGCCACAGGAGTACGAGCAGGAGGACCAGCCCGCCGGCCGCGCAGAGGAACGCCGGCCCGTACGCGTCGATCAGCCACAGTTTGGCGATCCGGGTGTCACCGCCGGACACGGCCAGCTGTACGGGCGCCCCCAGCATCGCGCCCGGCACGCCCAGCGCCGCCGCCAGCACCAGCAGGTCCACCGGCCACAGCACGAACGCCAGCAGGACGGCGTACGCGAGCTCGCGCCAGGTCGCCTGCTCGGTGAACCGGAGCCTGGCCCAGGCGGCGAGTCCCGGCTCGTCCGGCGTGCGATGAGGATTTCCCGGATGCGGACTTCCCGGATACGGGTTCCCCGGACGCGGATGCTCCGTATGCGGATGTTCCGGATGCTGATTCCCCCGACGGTCGGGCTGAAGGCTCCCTCGGCCGTCGAGCCGGAGGCTCCTCCGACCGTCGGGCTGGAAACTCCCCCGCCCTTGGGAGAGGCCGGTCCCCGGCGCCGGGTCCACGAGCCGCAGCCGCCACCGCTCCACCACCCCCACGGGCACTCCAGTCAGCGCGAGCAGCGCCAGCAGGGGCAGCCCGACGAGCACGGGGGTCAGCGCGGCGCCGACGACCCCGAGCACCAGCAGCCCGACGAGCAGCGGGACGCCGACGAGTACGCCGCTCACGAGATACCCCACCGGGCGTACCGGATTCCTGCGGATCATGCGGCCACGGTAGGCGGCGCCGGGCAGCAGGGACCATACGAGCAGCGGGTGCGCCAGTGGTGGGCCCAGCCCCACCTAGCGCATCAGCAACTCCTCGCGACCGCGCGCCCGGTACTCGGCCATCAGCCCGTCGACGTCCGCCTCCGCCAGCCTCCGATACGCGCACTCCCCCGGTGGCCGCCACCACACCGGATCCGCGCACCGGAAGCCCTCCCTTCGCAGCCCCACCCGATGGATCTTGTTGGTGGCGGTGACGGGCATCCGCTCCACGATCCGCACGAAACGGGGCGCCATCTTCGTGCCCAAGTCCGGCTGGTCGAGGAGGAATGCACCGAAGTCCAGCGGATCGAAGGAGACGCCCGCCCTGAGGGCCACCGTCGCCATCACCTGGTCCCCGGCCACGGGATCCGGCACCGCGTACACCGCCACGGCGGCAGCGTCCGGGTACCGGGCGAGGATGTTCTCGATCATCGCGGCGGCGAGGTTCTCGCTGTCGACGCGGAGGCGGTCGTCGGTGCGTCCGGCGAAGTAGAGGAATCCGCCGGCGTCGCGGTAGAAGAGGTCGCCGGTCCAGTACCAGCCTCCCCCGTTCTCGACTTCTCCCCCGCTCTCGGCGCGGGGGGACCCCCGTCGCCGCCGGGCGGCATCCGCGGCCGGGTTGCGCCAGTAGCCCTCGAAGAGGTTGCGGCCGCGGTTCACCAACTCTCCTATCGAGTCGGCCCCGTTGAGGAGCCGCCCGTCCTCGGCGAAGACGGCGGGCGGACACTCCCGCCGGGTCGCCGGGTCGACCACCGCGAGGTCGTCGCCGGGCGCCGCCCGCCCGATCGCCCCGGCCGGAGTGCCGGGCACCCGCTGGATGGCCGCGCCGCCCTCCGAGGAGCCGTACCCCTCCACGAGGCGCACCCCGAAGCGCTCCTCGAAGGCGGCCGCGTCGACCGCGCCGGCCTCGGTGCCGAAGCCCATCCGCAGCGGATTGTCACGGTCGTCCGGGCGGGCGGGCGTGGCCAGCAGGTACTGCACGGCGCGGCCCACATAGGTGAAGTACGTGGCCCCGCAGGCCCGTACGTCGGCGAGGAACCCCGACGCGGAGAACCGCCGCCGCAGCGCGACCGTCGCGCCCGCCGCCAGCGCGGGCGCCCAGTCGGCGATCACCGCGTTGCCGTGGAACATCGGCATGCAGATGTAGTGCGTGTCGTCCGGGCGCACCCCGAACTGGTCGACGAGTGACTGCCCGGCGGCGGCGAGCCTGCCCTGGCTGCAGATAGCGGCCTTGGGGGCGCCGGTCGAGCCGGAGGTGAAGTAGAGGAGGAGTCGGTCGTCGGGGGTCGCCCCCGACGCGTCCGGCTTCGCGCCGTCGTACGACGCGAGGAGGTCGGCGTACGCGTCCGTGTCGGTCACCAGCACGCGTACGCCGGGGAGTTCGAGGCCGTCGAGGAGGCGCAGGTGGGCCCGCTCGGTGATCAGGACGCGGCACTCGGTGTGCAGGATGTCGCGGGCCAGTTCGGGGCCGCGCCGGGTCGGATTGATCCCCGCGACGGCGGCACCGGCGAGGGCGGCCGCGCTCAGCCACATCGGAAACTCGGGGGTGTTGTCGAGCAGCACCCCGAGGTGCGGTTCGGCGCCGGGCGGCAGCAGATCGGCGAGCAGCGCCGCCCGCGCCGCCGCGCCCGCCGCCACCCGGTGGTGGCTCAGGACCCGCCCCTCGAACCACAGCCCCGGACGGTGGTCGCCCCACCGTTCCCGCACGAGCTCCGCGACGGTACGCCTCATGGACCCCATAGGGGCGCACCATAATTGACGTACCGTCAGATGGGGAGGGGCGCAACGACGTCCCTACCGTCCCTGCGGCCTACATCCCGCCGAGGAACCCGTCGCTCGCTGCCGACACCTGGTGGTACGTGACCATGAAGCCGACACAGAAGGCGACGATCACGCCGAAGAACACCAGCATGCCGACCGTGCCCGCGGCGGCCTTGACCGGGCTCGGCGCCTGGGCCGTTGCCTTCTCGGGGCGCTCGGCCGCGTAGTGCACGACGACGATGTCGCCCTCGACGACGGTCGAGGGGCCGTTCGCCTCCTCGAAGCGGACCGTGCGGCCCTCACGCGTCATGAACTCGTAGACGTGGTGCAGCGTCGTGGTCACGGATGTGTCGCCACCGCCGCCGCTGGTCGTCGTGTACGAGCGCAGACAGCGCGCCTCCGCGGTCAGTCCGCTGTTCCAGGCACTCCTGAGCTCCAGCGCGCGGCGGACCACCTTGGCCGCCGCAAGAAGCACCACGGCCATGATCAGTCCGGGTATGACGTAGAAGAAGTCGTCCATGAGATTCCCCCGTGTTCGCGCACTCGCGCGTCCGCTACAGCGCCCTGCACGCCGTCGTGGTCATGACGGCGTGCAGGGAACATACCCGCGGGTGCCGGGGCTGCGCCTCAAGGGATCCTCAGAAATCGGGCGCCGTCAGAACATCACGTCCGCGCACGAGTAGAACGCGTTCGCCGTGTCCGCGATCGTCCACACGCCGAGGATGATGTGGTGCCCGCTCTTGCCGGTCGGCAGCGTGCCGGTGTGCGAGAACGTGGACGGGGGGCGCTGTCCGTTGTAGGGGACCGTCAGGAACGGGGTGGTCTCCAGGTCCGCGCGGGTCAGCGCGTGGTTCTGGTTCCAGCCGGTCTTGGTGATGAAGTACTTGAAGTCGGTCGTGGCGTGCATGGCCGTGAACTGCCAGCGGAAGCTGTAGCTCTGGCCGCTGGTGACCTTGGTCGTCGGCCAGGCCGTGCCCGCGGGGGTCTTGGGCTGGTCGAGCTGGCTGAAGTTGGTGTGGTTCGCGGAACAGATCCGGCCGTCGGCGGGCCCGGCCGCGGGGAAGCCCTTCGGGCCCTCGACACTCTGGGGCTCCCACTGGATGTCACCGCAGTTGGCGACGGTGCCGCCGTTGGCGGCGCACATCTTCTGCCGACTGAGGGGCTGGTCGGTGTAGCCGTGGGCGCTGGCGCCGCCGGTCGAGAGCACGAAGGTGCCCGCGGTGGCGAGGCCGAGCGCGGCCGCGTAGAACTTGGCTTTGCGCATGCTGCCGCTCCTGGAGGACGTGGGGGAAGTTCTCGTGAGCTGTGCGCGCAGGGTTCAGGTCTAGACCAAGTCCCAGATTATTGCCGAGAGTTGAACATGTCCATACCAATCACGGCGAGCTTTCCCTGCGCCCCGTGTAGAACGCCACCGTCAGGTCCTTCACCAACGCCTTGCGCTCGTAGTCGTCCAGTTCGACCAGCCCCCGCATGGTCAGCCGGGTCACCGTGTCCTCGACCGAGTCGACGACGGAGGTGAGCACGGTGTCGCGGTGCTGGGCGTCCAGCGCCGCGATCCGCCGGCGCTGCATCACGGCGGCCACCTCGGGCGCGTACTCGATCCGGGTCGGCTGGGCCGAGAACACCTGCAGCCCGACGGGTGCCGTGTCGGCGGCGATCAGCCGGGTCAGCGCCTCGCCGACCGCGTCCGTGTTGCGCAGGGTCACGTCCTTGACGACGGCCGGCGGCACCTCGGCCGGGAGCTGGGAGAGCACCCGGGAGAGCGCCGCCTCCACGCACTCACGCAGATACGTCTGGTGGTCCTCGACCCCGAGCGTGGCACGCGCGGTGTCCTTGACGCGCCAGACGACGAGCACGACCACCCGCAGCGCGACCCCGTTCGCGTCGACCACGGACATCGGCTCGCTGCGCCAGTGCCGCAGCCGGACGTCGACACGGCGGCGCAGCACCAGCGGATTGACCCACATCAGTCCGGTGCGCCGGACCGTGCCGCGGTAACGCCCGAAGAGACCGAGCACCCAGGCCCGCCCTGTCCGACCGCGGGCGAGTCCGCCGAAGCCGAACAGGCCGAGCGCCCCGGCCCCGGCATACGCGGCCCACTGCGCGGGCCCGAGCCCGGCGCCCACGTGCCTCGGAAGGTCCAGCGCCGTCAGCACGGGCGGCGGCAGCGCCCCCGCCCACCACGAGGTGAGCACACATCCGGCCACACCACAGGCCCCGGCCAGCACTCCCGCCACTCCGGGCAGCACGCGGGCGGGGTGCTCGACCAGTTCGGGGTCGACCTCCGGGACCGGGCGCGGGGCCCTGCCGGGTGCGGACCGCCGGATCCGCGGCTGCTCGCCGGTGCCGCGCCGCCGGCCCACGACGGCGGGCGCGAGGGGCACCGAGACCGGCTCGGGGTCGTCCCGGAAAAGCAGGTGGACGGGGATCTCGGTGGTCACCTCGTTCTGAATGAGCCGTGCGGAGCGCGTACCGCCGCCCTCCGCCGTCGATACCGGTGCCGGTGCCGATGTCGATGCCGACGCCGATGCCGATGCCGGCTCCGATGCCGATGCGTCTGACCCCGCCTCTGCCCCTTCGGACTCCGGGGTGTGTGAAGTCGTCGTACTCATACGTGCCTCCATGCCTCCGCGCCTGGAAGTTTCGTAAGAACTCGGATGTCACCCGAACTCGGGATCTCGTCCGAGTTCGGAATCCCGCCCGAGTTCGGGATACCGCCCGGAACTCGGGATGTCGCACGAACTCGAATGGTGTGCAGGATTCGAACGGTGTTCAGGAGAAGAGCCGCCGCCATGTCTCCGGCCCCGGATAACCGTCCGCCGCGCCGCCTCGCCAGCCCTGGGAGCGCTGGAACGCCTCGACGTTGCGCCGGTCCGCCTCGTCCCAGCACGGTCCGGGACTCGCGCTGTAGTACTTGCCGAACCCTTTCTTGATCAGCTGCTTTCCGAGCCGGGCGACGTAGGCGTTCTGCGCGCCCGGCCGGAACATCGCGCGCCCCGGATAGCCGGGCACCCCGTGCGAGGAGGCGCCCGACGTGTCCGTGGAGCCCTTCGCCCCGGGAGACCCCTCGTCCCCGGGGTCACCCGTCGCCGCACCCGGAATGTCCTTGCCTTTCTTCCCCACCAGGTACGACCACGTCTCGGGCCCCGGCAGCCCGTCGGCGTCCACTTCGGCCCAGCCCTGCGCCCGCTGGAACGCCCGAATGGCCTGCCGGTCCGCGTCCGACCAGCGCGGTCCCGGGCCCGTGGCGTAGAAGCGGCCGGCGCCCCGCTCCACGAGGAGGCGGCCCAGTTGGGTGACGTAGGCGTTGTTCGCGCCGGGACCGAAATACGCGTCGCCCGGATAGCCGGTCCCCTTCGCCCCCGCCGCGGACGCGCTCGCGCCGCTCGTCCCCTCGGTCAGCCCCTTGTAGCGATAGGCCACATAGCGGTCGGAGTTGCTCCAGTAGGCGTACGGGGTGGCCTGTTTCCGGGCGTGCGGGCGGGTCTGCTCGTACGCGAGGTAATAGCTGTGCGTGTAGTCCGTCCAGCCGCCGAAAATCACCACGTGCGAGCCCTTGTCGGGATCGGCGGGGTTGTGGAAGAGGAGAATGTCGCCGGGCTGCAGCTGGTCGCGGGAAATCCGCACGCCGAAGGTGCCCAGGGTGCCGGTCCATTCGTTTCCCGGCAGGCCCCAGGCCATCGAGACAAATCCGGAGCAGTCCTGTCGGTACCCGTCCGGCCAGTACGCGTACATGTTGTACGGCACCTGCGCGGCCACCCACTTCTTGGCCCGGTTGATGATCTCGGCTCGGGTCGTCGTGGGCGCCTCGGCCACCGTCGAGGGTTTTCCGGGTTTCGCCGGCCCGTCGGCGGGCTC
The DNA here is from genome assembly GCF_014645835.1 of Streptomyces albiflavescens. Taxonomy (GTDB): domain Bacteria; phylum Actinomycetota; class Actinomycetes; order Streptomycetales; family Streptomycetaceae; genus Streptomyces; species Streptomyces albiflavescens. The sequence goes on along the minus strand of NZ_BMMM01000002.1, from coordinate 239,193 downwards.
GTGCAGCGGGGCCTTGCCACCCTGCGGGGTGTCGGGCTCGTCACCTGCGGGAATGCCCGGCCGGGCGGGTCCGTGCGCGACCGCGACGGCCGGTACCGACTGGCCCACACCGAGGACGGTGCCCGCGGCGGCGGCGAGGACGAACGCCACGGGGGTCCCCCCTGCCCGAGCGAAGCCGAGAGCTTGGGGGAGGGCCGCCGGATGGCCCAAGGGCCCGGAAAGCGAGGAATACGGCATGACGCGTCGCCAGTGAACGCATCCGGGGCAGTCGCAGTCGCTCGCGGGATCGAATTCCTCGAATACCGGAGCCGCCATGCGAATCCCCTCACACTCCAGGTGGAAATGTCCGCAGTTCTGCACACTCGTCAGTTTCTCAACTGTCCTCCGGTGTCGCATGTTGACGGTCCGAATGATGTACAGGACCCCTCCGACCTGCCCCGGAGCGCCTCTCCGACGGTCCGGAGCACCCCGCCCGGTCGGGTAGAGTTCTCAGGTCAGCAGGCGCCGCTAGCTCAGTTGGTTAGAGCAGCTGACTCTTAATCAGCGGGTCCGGGGTTCGAGTCCCTGGCGGCGCACCGACCGATGGGGGCCCTCGCAGCCGCGAGGGCCCCCATCGTCGTACGCACACACCGACCCCAGGCTCGTACACGCGTCCCATTGAGCGCGTATGACCGGTTAACACCGCGTTTCGCATCTTGCGATCATGACGGACGGCGTAGAACCCTGGGCTTCAAGGGACTGTCGACACATGACAGTTGGGGGCATGGCCGGTTGCGGACATGGGGGGTTGGGGGCCTCGTTCATGAACAGATGCCGAGGGGGGCATCATGCAACCGGAAGGTCGTCGTTCCATGTCTATAGGGTGTGGATGATGTGGTGACGCTGGCCTGCCAGTGATGCGTCCGTGAAGGTCGAGGGGGACCCGAATGGACGACAGGAACCGACGAACACGCACCCGACCGTGCGTGCGGGGGGATGACTCATGACGTCGACGCCGACGGGCGCCCGGCAGAACTTCGACCCGTCAGAGACGACCCAGCTCCGGGTGCCATCGCACCGGACCGGCGGCTTCCGCAGGATCAGGAAGAGCCTGCCGAGATACGACTACGAGCACTACAGCCGGCTCGCGGGCCCCCTCACGCAGCCCGATCCGAGCAAGCCGTACAAGGTGCAGTACCGCACGCTGCTGTCACAGGAGCCGCACCGCATCAGGGCCGCGCTCATGCTGGGCGCCGCGCCACTGCTCTCGCTGATCCTGCTCGGCTGGCTGCTCCAGCCCGAGCACTGGACCGAACGCGACTACCCGGCCTACGACTTCCTGCCGGCGCTCGACATCGTGATGCTGGTCTCGATCGGCTTGATCGAGTTCTTCCGCTGCATGAACGTATTGTCGAACGCGCACGCCACCCTGGTCGCCCGCGACCCCATCCCGGTGGTGCCCGAGACCGGCACCAGAGTCGCCTTCCTCACCTCCTTCGTGCCCGGCAAGGAGCCCCTCGCCATGGTGACGAAGACCTTGGAGGCGGCCGTCAAGCTGCGCCACCGGGGCCTTCTGCACGTCTGGCTCCTGGACGAGGGCGACGACCCGGAGGTGAAGGAGGTGTGCGCACGCCTGGGTGTGCACCACTTCTCCCGCAAGGGCATCGCGAAGTGGAACCAGGCCAAGGGCCCGCACCGCGCCAAGACCAAGCATGGCAACTACAACGCCTGGCTGGAAGCCCACGGCGACAACTACGACTACTTCGCCTCGGTCGACACCGACCACGTGCCGCTGCCCAACTACCTGGAGCGGATGCTCGGCTTCTTCCGCGACCCGGACGTCGGCTTCGTCATCGGTCCGCAGGTGTACGGCAACTACGACAACCCCATCACCAAGGCCGCCGAGTCCCAGCAGTTCCTCTTCCACGCGCTGATCCAGCGGGCCGGCAACGCCTACGGCGCGCCGATGTTCGTGGGCACCTCCAACGCCGTACGGATCAAGGCGCTGAAGCAGATCGGCGGTCTGTACGACTCGATCACCGAGGACATGGCGACCGGCTTCGAGATCCACCGCCACAAGAACCCCGCCACGGGGAAGAAGTGGCGCTCGGTCTACACCCCGGACGTGCTCGCGGTCGGCGAGGGCCCGAACGCCTGGACGGACTTCTTCACCCAGCAGCTGCGCTGGTCCAGGGGCACGTACGAGACGATCCTCAAGCAGTACTGGAAGGGCTTCTACTCGCTGCCGCCGAGCAAGCTCTTCAACTACACGATGATGATCATCTTCTACCCGATGTCGGCCCTCAACTGGATTCTCGCGGCGCTGAGCTGCGCGCTCTTCCTGGGCCTGGGCGCCTCGGGTGTGAACATCGACCCGACGGTCTGGCTGATGCTGTACGGCAACGCGTCCGCGCTGCAGATCGGCCTGTACATCTGGAACCGCCGCCACAACGTCTCCCCGCACGAGCCCGAGGGCTCGGGCGGCGTGGCCGGCATGGTGATGTCGGCGCTCTCCGCGCCCATCTACGCCCGCTCCCTGATGGACGCCGTGCTGCGCCGCAAGAGCAAGTTCGTGGTGACGCCCAAGGGCGATTCGGCAAGCCCCGACACGCTGTTCGGGACCTTCCGGATCCACCTGTTCTTCATTCTGGTCTTCGCCGGCTCCATCGTCGCCGGCGTCATGCTCGGGCACTCCCACCCCGCGATGATCACCTGGGCCACCTTCGCCCTCCTGATCACCGCTTCGCCGATCTTCGCCTGGCGCTGGGCGATGCGCCAGGAGCGGAAGAAGCCCCCGGTGCCGCCCGAAGCCGTCACCGTTCCTCCCCAGGCCTCCGTGCCGCAGCAGGAACAGCACGCCCCGCATTCGCCGCAGCACAAGCCCACCTGGGCCGCGACCGGCGGGAACGACCAGACGATGCAGATCACCCTTGGGGGAAGTAAGAAATGAAAGACGGTGCCCGCCGCCGCCGTGCCCGCCGCCTCGGGATAACCGGGGTGGTGGTGCTCGCGCTGGCCGGGATGAACGGGCCGTGGCTGTATCGCTTCGGAACGGACAAGTACCACCAGTACACGATCAACAAGCCGGAGTACAAAGCCGCCAACGGTCACTGGGACATCATCAATTTCCCCCAGCAGTACCGGCTGAACACGATCCACGCGGCTCTGCTGCACACCGGCAAGATCCTGCTGATCGCGGGCTCGGGAAACAACCAGGACAACTTCGACGCGAAGAAGTTCGACACGCGGATCTGGGACCCGGTGAAGGGCACCATCAAGAAGATCCCGACGCCGGCCGACCTGTTCTGCACGGGCCACACCCAGCTCGCCAACGGCAATCTGCTGATCGCCGGTGGCACCAAGCGGTACGAGACGCTGAAGGGTGACGTCACCAAGGCCGGCGGCCTGATGGTGGTGCACAACGAGAACCCGGACCAGCCGATCACGCTGCCCGCGGGCACCAAGTTCACCGGCAAGAAGAACGGCAAGACGTTCGTCTCCAAGGACCCGGTGCTCGTACCGCGTGCCAAGAAGGTCTTCGACAAGGCGACCGGCAAGTTCCTGCGCAACGACCCGGGCCTCGGCCGTATCTACGTCGAGGCGCAGAAGAGCGGCCAGAAGTACGAGACGGGCACCCAGGACAACTACCGCATCCAGGGCCTGACGGGCGCGGACGCCCGCAACACATACGGCATCGCGCAGAAGCTCGCCCTGGACAAGAAGGACTTCCAGGGAATCCGGGACGCCTACGAGTTCGATCCGGTCGCCGAGAGGTACATCAAGGTCGACCCGATGAACGAGGCTCGCTGGTACCCGACGCTGACCACCCTGTCGGACGGCAAGGTCCTCAGCCTCTCCGGCCTCGACGAGATCGGCCAGCTGGTCCCGGGCAAGAACGAGGTCTTCGACCCGAAGACCAAGAAGTGGACCTACACCAAGGGCATCCGGCAGTTCCCGACCTACCCGGCGATCTCCCTGATGCAGAACGGCAAGCTCTTCTACTCGGGCTCGAACGCCGGTTACGGCCCCGATGACGTGGGCCGCGACCCCGGCATCTGGGACCTGGCCGGCAACAAGTTCACCAAGGTCCCCGGGCTGAGCGACCCGAACATGATGGAGACCTCCGGCACGGTGCTGCTGCCGCCCGCGCAGGACGAGAAGTACATGGTGATCGGCGGCGGCGGGGTCGGCGAGTCCGAGCTGTCCAGCAAGAAGACCCGGCTCATCGACCTCAAGGCCAAGAACCCGAAGTTCGTGGACGGGCCCGAGCTGGAGAAGGGCACCCGCTATCCGCAGTCCTCGATCCTGCCCGACGACACCGTGCTGGTGTCCGGCGGCTCCGAGGACTACCGCGGGCGCAGCGACTCCAACATCCTCCAGGCGCGGATCTACAACCCCAAGTCGAACACCTTCGACCGGGTCGCGGACCCGCTGGTGGGCCGCAACTACCACTCGGGCTCGATCCTGCTGCCCGACGGCCGCGTGGTGTTCTTCGGCTCCAACTCGCTCTACGCGGACAAGGCCAACACCAAGCCCGCCACCTTCGAGCAGCGCATCGAGATCTACACGCCGCCGTACTTCTACCGCGACTCGCGGCCCTCGCTCTCCGGCGGCCCGAAGACGATCGCCCGCGGTGCCTCGGCGACGTTCACCTCGCAGCACGCGTCGTCCATCAAGACGGCCCGGCTGATCCGGCCGAGCGCCTCCACCCATGTCACCGACGTCGACCAGCGGTCCATCGCGCTGGACTTCACCAAGACGAAGACCGGGATCACGGTGACCGTGCCGAAGAACCGCAACCTCGTCGAATCCGGCTGGTACATGCTGTTCGTGACGGACGACCAGGGAACACCGAGCAAGGCCCAGTGGGTCAAGGTGCCCTGATCCTTTGAGCGTTACGTGACTGGGGGCGCCCTCCGCCCGCGCGGTGGAGGGCGCCCCCAGTCACGTACAGGCCGCTACTCGGAGGCCTTCGCGAGCTTCAGCGCGTAGTCCGCCCACCACTGGCCCGCCTTCGGTCCGCCCTTGCATGTGCCGTCCGACTCACCGGGGCGCTTGACCCACAGGTACGCGTCGACGAGCGGATCGGCGGTCTTGGTCGTCGGGCTCTCGCCCAGCGCGCGGCCCGGCGGGTTGCACCAGTTCTCGTCCGCCTTGCCGCCCGTGTACGGGCCGTTTCCGTTGCGGCTGGTGTCGATGACGAAGTGCTTGTTGCCCACCTTCGCGGACAGCTGCTTGCCGTACGCGAGGGAATCCTGGGTCGAGTAGAAGTTGGAGACGTTGACGGAGAAACCGTCCGCCTGGTCGATGCCCGCCCACTGGAGCGGCTGGAAGATCTGGTCGGGGTGGCCCCAGCCCGCGTTGCCCGCGTCCAGGTACACCTTGGTGTTCTTCAGGGCCTTGAGCTTGGCGATGGCGCCCTTGAGGAGGTCGTAGCGCTCCTCGTGGTACTCGTCCGGGGTGCACTGGTTGACCAGGTGCAGGATCGCGTCCGGCTCCAGGATCACCGTGGCGGGCCGGTCCTCGATGCCCTTGGCGACCCCGTCGATCCAGGCCCGATAGGCGTTGCCGTCCGCGGCGCCTCCCTGCGAGAACTGACCGCAGTCGCGATGCGGGATGTTGTAGAGGACCAGGATCGCGGCGCGGTCGGCCTTCTCGGCGGCCTCGGTGAAGCCGCGCGCCTCCTGTTCCGGGTTCTCCGGCCCGATCCACTCGCCGGTCGGCTGCTCGGCGATCTTGCGGATCTGCTCGGCGTCGTCCTTCTTGCCCGCCTTCACATACGTGGCGACCTGCTCGGCCGCGTTCCCATCCGGATTGACCCAGAACGGGTCCGAGTTCTTGGGCTGCTGTGTGACCTTGGAACCGGAACCGTCGCCCTTGTCGCTGTCGCCCCCGGAGGAGAAACACCCCGCGAGCAGCAGTGCCGCCCCCGCCACCGCAACGGACGCCCGGGCCCCGGCCCCCCTCGTGCCGTACATCCAACTCCCCCTTGGGTGCACCGTCCTAAGTCTCAATCCTGACATACGTCTCGCGCCGCCCACGAGGTCGCCCGACCCTTGTCGGAGAGCTGTTACAGCCCTGACCCTCCGGGTAGGCGCGGTTGAGCGAGGGGACGAGGGTCGACCAGGCCTTCATGACGCTGCGCCGGTACGCGCCGGCACCGGCTGCCGTTGGACGAGGTCGCGACGGGGGTGATCGACGGCTCGGTGGACCGGGACGATCTGGGGGGCGAGCCGCCGCGGTCCACCTGAACGCTCCCATAAAAGCGGCCATCCACCTGCGCGGATAACACAAAGCCACGGATGGTCGACTTGGCGTCAAACAACCTCTAGGCCGGAACGCTGATCCGTTCTACAGTTGCCTCAAACGACCCCAGCCCCCAGCCAGTTGCGCCGTCCGCCCGCGCCTCGCAGACGGCCCCCAGAACCTCCCGCGCCGGTCGCCGGGTTACTCCCGCAGCCCGTGCGCGCGCGGTCGAGGACCAGCCCGGTCGGCGGTCTCGGGGGGAGCGGGCCGTCGACCGGGCCAGGTACGGCTCGCACAGGACTCGCATCCGGGCTGCACCCGGCTCGCACAGGACTCGCATCCGGGCTGCGGTTCGCATCCGGCTCACGATCGGCTTCCGGTGGGTGTCAGAGGCCCGTTCCCGTGAGGTACGCCGAGACGATCACGTTCGCCGTGTAGGTGCGGCTCACCCGGTCGAACGCGCCGCCGCAGGTGATGAGCCGCAGCTCGGCCCGCCCCGACTCGCGCACTCCGTAAGCCTGTTGGGCATCGAAGCCGTCGCGCGGGAGGACCTGGACGTCGTCCACGGTGAACTCGGCGACCGTACCGTCGTCGCGGATCACCCGGACGCTGTCGCCCGGCCGCATCGTGCTGAGCTTGTAGAAGACCGCGGGCTTGGTCTCGGTGTCCACGTGCCCCACGAACAGCGCGGTACCGGCGGCCCCCGGTTTCGTCCCGGCCGCGTACCAGCCGACCACGCCCGACTGGTCGAACGGCGGCGGATCGATCGCGCCCCGCGCGTCGAGCCCGCGGGCCACGACGGGTGCCTGCACCCCCATCGCCGGGATGTCGATGCGCTGCGGCCGCGCGTTCCCGAGCGGCTTCACCGCGGGCGGCAGGCTCACCTCCGGCGGCCGCCCGACGGCCGCGATGTCCCCCGTGGTCGGCGCCGCTATGCCTTGGCCCGCGTCCGTCACCTCGCGGCCCCACAGCCACAGACCGAGCAGCAGCACGACCCAGGCGACACCGGTGATCAGACGCCCGGCGCCGGCGGAACGCTCCCGTTCGGACATGTCAGTCGCGGCTGTCGCGGCCTCGGCGTGCGCTGCGCAGCGCCACGGCCACCGCGGCGACGCTCGCGAGGACGAGGCCGATCACCGCCTGCTTGGTACCGGGTCCGGTCGCCTTGGCGTCCACGGAGGCGAAGCGCGCGGTGCCGCCGCCGCCCGCCTGCACGGGCGCGACCGGTGAGGCGGGCACGGCCGCGTTCGAACCGCCTTGCGGTACGACGACGACCGTGCCGCCGACCTTGCCGTCGTCGCCGTCGCAGCTGACCTTGATCGCGTACGTGCCGGGCGTGAGCGAGGTGGGCACGCGTGTCTCGCCGAGGAGCACACCGCCGCCCTGGCCGGTGAGCTGCGCGTCCGTCACGAAGGCAGCCGACTTCGCGGTGCCCGCCTGGTCCGTGCAGCCCGTCGCGCGCAGCTGGATGTCGCTGCCGGGGGCCGGGGACGACGGCGTCACGGAGACGCCGTCGTCGGCCGCGTACGCGAGGGGTGTGCACGCGGCCGCGACCACCGCCCCGGCACAGAGAGTGAGTCGCATTGAGCGCATCGTGAACCTCCAGATACCTGGAGACTCCCCCTCGGGACGGCGGCGCGCATCTTCAGAGGGGCGCGACTGCTCCGTACGAGTTGTGAATGGTTTAGCCGCGCCCGGGCCGGGAGGGTCGGCTCCGCGTTCCGGATCCCGCCCGGTGTGCGCGTGACGACAGGCCCTAGGTCCTGTCGTCAAATTCCCGTCGTCCGCCCGGAGGGCGGGCCCTGCGGCGTCAGGTGCGTGCTCTCGGCGTGCCGGGCACAGGCCCTCGTACTGGATGTACTTGGGTCTGTGCCCGGTGCGGCGAGAGTGCGTGCATGGCGTCGCGGGGCAGACGGGAATTTGACGACAGGGCCTAGACCCGGTCGACCAGGTCCGCGATCGAGTCCACGACCTTCGACGGCCGGTACGGGTACCGCTCGATCTCCGCGGGAGTGGTCAGTCCCGTGAGTACCAGGAACGTCTCCATCCCGGCCTCCAGACCTGCCAGGACGTCCGTGTCCATGCGGTCGCCGATCATCGCGCTGGTCTCGGAGTGCGCCCCGATGGCGTTCAGGCCGGTCCGCATCATCAGCGGGTTCGGCTTGCCCGCGAAGTACGGCTGCTTGCCGGTCGCCTTGCTGATGAGCGCGGCGACCGCGCCGGTGGCCGGGAGCGGGCCCTCCGTGGACGGGCCCGTCTCGTCGGGGTTCGTGGCGATGAAGCGGGCGCCGCCCTTGATCAGCCGGACCGCCTTGGTCATCGCCTCGAAGGAGTACGTACGGGTCTCGCCGAGGACCACGTAGTCCGGCTCGTGGTCGGTGAGGACGTACCCGATGTCGTGCAGTGCCGTGGTCAGGCCCGCCTCACCGATGACGTACGCCGTGCCGCCGGGGCGCTGGTCGTCCAGGAACTTGGCGGTGGCCAGCGCGGAGGTCCAGATGTTCTCGACCGGGACGTCAAGGCCCATGCGCTGGAGCCTGGCGTGCAGGTCGCGAGCGGTGTAGATCGAGTTGTTGGTGAGCACCAGGAAGGGTCGGCCGGATTCCCGCAGCCTCTTGATGAAGGCGTCTGCGCCGGGGATCGGCACACCCTCGTGGATGAGCACACCGTCCATGTCGGTGAGCCATGACTCGATGGGCTTGCGCTCTGACATGTGCTGGGTCTCCTGCCGTCCTGGCGTACGTACGCACACGATCCGGGGGCGCCGGAACGACGCTGTGCCGACGCCCACAGCCTAGTCAGGACCGTACGGTCGCCATCTCGTCAGGCCTGTTTGATCGCCACTCCGTCGATCACCCAGTACCAGTTGTTGCCGCCGGTGTAACGGAAACGCACGCGGGCCGTCGTCGCGCCGGCCGGTACCTGGAGGCCGATGGCCTCCGTACGGGAGGACACGTCGGCGGTGTACGTCCGCACCGGGACCGGCGCGGCACCGTCGTAGGAGACGAGCACCTCGCCCTTCGTCCGTGGTGAAGGACCAGCCGCGCCACTCGATGACCCCGCCCGTGCCCATCACGGAGTTGTCCACCGACCAGCCGCTGGGCGGGGTGTGCGTGAAGGTCAGGGCGTCGAGATTCGGGGCGTCGGCGTCCTTGATCCGGTTCAGCAGGGTGCCTGCGTGACGACACGGGATCCTCCGTCGAGGGGAGTGGTGTGGGGCACGGATGAGGGGCTGCGGCGTGTTCGGGCATGGCAACGCCCCCGGTGGTTCCAGGGGCGTTGCGGGTGGAGCGCTGTGCGGGAGAGGTCAGCTGCCGGTGGCCGACTTCCAGTCCTCGACGTACGACTGGAGGTTCTTGTCGATGTCGGCCCAGTCCGGCTCGAAGACCTCGACGCCGTCCATGAGCTTGGTCAGGGCGATGGCGTTCGCGTCGGTGGCCTTGACGTCCTTGCGGGCGGAGAAGCCTCCGCCGATCTCGCTGACCTGCTGCTGGGCCTTGGCGGAGAGCATGAAGTCGAGAAGCTTCTTGCCGTTCTCCGAGTGTGGGGCCTTGGTGACGAGCCCCCCGGCGTACGGGAGGGCGAAGGTGGTGGGCTTTCCGGCGGCGTCGGCGGCCTTGTCGGTGGCCCCCGGGAACCAGATGCCCAGGTTCGGCATGTCCTTGGACTGCGCGTAGTTCATCTGGACGTCGCCGTTCGCGACGAGGAGTTCGCCCTTGTCCACCTTGGGGGCGAGCTTGCCGGTGGAGGCGGACGGGCCGACGTTGTTGGCCTGGAGCTTCTTCAGGTAGGCCAGCGCCGGCTCCTTGCCGCCGAAGTCGTGGATCGCCTTGATGAGCACGGCGGTTCCGTCGCCGGCGACACCCGGGGTGGAGTACTGGAGCTTGTTCTTGTACGTCGTGTCGAGCAGCTCGTCCCAGGTGGTGGGCGCCTGCTTGAGCTCCTTCTTGTTGTAGACGAAGCCGAAGTAGTTGTTGACGACGGAGGTCCAGGTGGCGTCGGCCGCCTTGTCGGCGCCGTCGACCTGGTCGGAGCCCTTGGGGGCGTACTTCTGCAGCAGCCCCTTGCCGTCGGCCTGCTGGATGAACGGCGGCAGGGTGACGAGGACGTCGGCCTGCGGGTTGGTCTTCTCGCGGACGGCCCGCTGGACCATCTCGCCCGAACCCCCCTCCACGTACTTGACCTTGATCCCGGTCTCCTTCTCGAAGTCCTTGAAGACCTGGTCGTACCAGCCGTCGCCGTTCTCGCCCTTGAGGCCGTCCGCGCTGTACACGGTGACGACCTTGGCGTCGGAGGCGGCGGACTCGCCGCCGCAGGCGGTGAGGGAGGAGGCGAGGACGAGGCTGCCGAGGACGGCGGCGATCGGCTTGAGGCGCGAGTTTCTGGGCATGGCGAGGCGAACTCCTTGCGTTCGTTCTCTTGCGAGGGTTGGTGGATCAGCGGAAGGCGAGCCGCTGGTGTGGCGCGGGTCGATGGATCAGCGATAGGTCGCTTTGGTGCGGATCCGGGAGACGACGAACAGGACGACGACCGTGGCGGTCATGAGGACCACCGCGAGGGCGGAGCCGGTGAAGAGCGCTCCGCGGTCGGTGGCCGCGTAGATCTGGACCGGCAGTGGGGTCCAGTCCGGCGGGTAGAGCATCATGGTGGCGCTCAACTCGCCCATGGACAGGGCGAAGCAGAGCCCCGCGGCGGCGGTCAGCGAGGGCAGCAGCAGCGGCAGCCGTACCCGCCACAGCACGTACGAGGGCCGGGCGCCGAGCGAGGCCGCGGCCTGCGCGTACGCCGGGTCGAGACGGACGATGGCGGCCGACACCGACTGGTGGGCGAACGCCGTGACAAGAACGGTGTGCGCGAGGATGACGATCCACCGGGTGCCGTTGAGCAGCATCGGCGGCTTGGAGAAGGCGACCAGGACGGCCAGGCCGACGACGACCGAGGGCACCGCGACCGGCAGCATGAACAGGGCGTCCAGAACCCGCCTGCCCCGCTTCCCGAGTGCGTGCGCGGCGAGCGCCGCCCAGGTGCCGACAAGCAGCGCGAGCAGGCTCGCGGTGACCGCCGTGACCAGGCTGGTGGTCAGCGCCTGGAGCGATTCGCCGCGAGTGGCGGCCGTGTAGTGCCCGGTGGTGAAGCCGGACGGGAACGCGCTCGACCAGTTCGTGGCGAAGGACGCGGCGAGGACGACCAGCAGCGGCAGGGCGAACAAGGGCAGGAAGAGGACGAAGAAGACGGCCCAGGTGGCCCACTTCCCCTTGCGGCTATGCACCAACACGGCGGCTCACCACCCGGTAGAGGACGTAGAGCCCCACGGAAATAAGGACGTTGACGACGGCGACCACACACGCGCCCCGATAGTCGGACTCCAGGATCGCCTTGCTGTAGACGAGCATCGGCAGGGTGGTGACCCCCTTGGCCCCGGTGAACAGCACGATCCCGAACTCGTTGAGGCAGAGGACCAGGACGAGGCTGCCGCCGGCCGCGAGCGCGGGCAGCGCCTCGGGCAGGATCACCTGCCGCACGATCCGGGCGGGCCGTGCCCCCAGGGAGGACGCCACCTCCAACTGCGCGGTGTCGATCTGCGAGAAGGCGGCGAGCAGCGGCCGCATCACGAACGGGGTGAAGTACGTGACCTCGGCGAGCAGCACACCCCACGGAGTGGTGAGGAACTGGAACGGCCCCTCGGCGGCACCGGTCGCGTCCGTCCACAGCCCGTTCGCCATGCCCACGGTGCCGTAGATGAACAGCAGCGCGAGGGTGATGAGGAAGGAGGGGAAGGAGAGGAACACGTCGATGAACTTGGCGACGGCCTTCCCCCCGGGGAACGGCACGAACGCGATGACCAGGGCCAGCACGAACCCCAGCACAAGACACCCGACCGTCGACCCCGACGCCAGCCACACGGTCGTCCCGAGCGCCTCCCGAAACGCGGCAGAGGCGAACACGTCACCGTAGGCCTGCGCGGACGTACCACCCGAGTCCGGCTGAAAGGACTGCTGGACGACGAGGGCGAGGGGATAGAGGAAGACGAGCGAGAGGACGACGACGGGGGGCAGGGCCCACAGGTACGCCTGATACGGCCCCGGTCGCTGGTCCCGCTGGTCCCGCTGGTCCGCCTGGTCCCGCTGGTCCGCCTGGTCCCGCTGGTCCCGCTGGTCCGGCTGGTCCCGCTGTGGGCAATCGTTCCGCAGGGCGATGGGGGTCCCCCCTGCTCGAGCGGAGTCGAGAGCTTGGGGGAGGGTGGGCACAGCTACCGCCGCCGGGCCATTTGTCACCGGGGGCTCGCTGGGCCTACCCATCGGTCACCCCTGCGGCCAGCAACACCGCATCCTCGGGCGCGAAGTACACAGTCACGGACTCCCCGTGCCCCGGCGGCTCGCGAAGTTCACGGACATCCGCCATCACCCGATGGCCGTCCACATCGATGTACAGCCGATGCGTGGCCCCCCGCCACTGGATCTCACTCACGGTCCCGACGACCTGGTTGGGCCCCGCACCCAGCCCCACAAGATGGGGCCGTACGCACAGGGTGGCCGAGGCGCCCCGCGTCGCACCCCCCGTATCGACCTTGAGCTCGACCCCGCCGAAGGAAACCCCGTCCGCGGCCACGGTCACGGGCAACAGATTCGCGTTGCCCACGAACGACGCCGTGAACTCGGTCCGCGGCGCCCGGTACAACTCCTGCGGCGTCCCGACATCCTGCAACCGCGCCTTATCCATGACGGCGATCCGGTCCGCCAGGGTGAGCGCCTCGACCTGGTCGTGGGTGACGTACAGGATGGACACCTCCGGCAACTCCCGGTGCAGCCGTGCCAGTTCCGCGAGCATCCCGGACCGCAACTGCGCGTCGAGCGCGGACAGCGGCTCGTCGAGGAGCAGGACACCGGGCCGGATGGCAAGCGCCCGCGCGATGGCGACGCGCTGCTGCTGCCCGCCGGACAGCTCGCGGGGGTACCGCCGGGCATAGGCGGCCATCCCGGTCATCTCCAGCGCCTCGGCGACCCGTCCGCGGATCTCGCCCTTGGCCACCTTCTGCGCCTTGAGCCCGAAGGCGACGTTGTCCTCGACCCGCATGTGCGGGAAGAGCGCGTACTGCTGCACCACCATGCCGATCCCACGCCGGTACGGCGGCAGATCGGTCACGTCGCGGTCGCCGATGAGCACCCGCCCGGAGGCGGGCCGCACGAATCCGGCGACGGCCCGCAGCGCGGTCGTCTTCCCGGACCCGGACGGCCCGAGCAGCGCCATCACCTCGCCGGGCTCGACGGTGAGGTCGAGCGAGTCGAGAACCGTGTTGCCCCCGTACGCGACGGACACCCGGTCGAAGCGGATACCGCTGCTCATCGCCCGCCTCCGTCGCGCAGCGCGGGCCCGTCGAGCAGTGCGGGCAGCTCGGCCACGGAACCGAGCACATGCCCGGCCCCGGCGGCCCGCAGCGCCTGGTCGTCATGGGCCCCGGTCAGCACCCCGGCGACGACTCCCGCGCCGGCGCGTACGCCGCTGAGCATGTCGTACGAGGTGTCGCCCACGACGGCGACCTGCTGGACGCCCTCGGCGGCCTTGGTCCGCAGAAAGGCCTCCAGCACCATGTCGGGGTACGGCCGCCCCCGGCCTCCCGCGTCGGCCGGGCACAGCGTGAGCGGCACCAGGTCCCGCCAGCCCAGGGCGTCGAGGATGGCGTCCTGGGTGACGCGGGCGAACCCGGTGGTGAGCACGACCGTCCGCCCGCCCGCCATGAGCTCCTCGATCGCCTCGCGCGCCCCGGCGATCGGCGCGATCCGCCCGCCGTCGACGAGTTCCCCGTACGCCTTCTCGAAGGCGGAGTTGGCGCGCTGGGCGAGCGCCTCCTCACCGAACAGATGCCGGAAGACGGAGATCTTGGACTCGCCCATGGTGGCCCGGACGTAGTCGAGCTTCTCGGAGTGATCGGCGGAGCCGGGCTCGACGCCCAGCTCCCCTGCCGCGACCGCGAAGGCCTGCTCCACCAGCCCGCCGTCGGCGACGGTGGTGCCGGCCATGTCGAGGACGACAAGACGTAGGGGGTTCAACTCGGTCACCATCCCAGCTCGTTGGCGGTTGTCTCGGCAATGGCGGGCGAACAGGTCATACCGCGCCCACCGGGCCCGGTGACCAGCCATACCCCGCCCCGTACGCGCTGCCGGTGCACGACCCGGCTCGGGTCGGTGCACTGCGCGTACACCCCCGCCCAGCGGCGCCGGATCTTCGGCAGCGGCCGTCCGAGGAAGGACTCGACGACCTCGATGAGGTGGTCGTAGGGGTCTTCGAGGGTGTCGAAGGCGAAGGGGTGCTCGTACTCGTGGGTGTCGCCGATGGTCAGCCCGCCGTCCGCGCGCTGCACCATGAGCAGCTGCATCCGGTGCGTGGCGGCGGTCTCGGCCTGCGGCTGGTGCGCGTCGAGTTCGTCGAGGGCGGGGCTGCGGTACGCGGGGTAGTAGCGGAAACTGTCCGCGTCGGCGACGGAGGTGGTGAGCGGCTCACCGAGCGGATCGGTCTGCATCATCTGCAGCCGTACGCGCCGCACGGGCAGTTCGGGCCCCGCCAACTCCCGTACGAGACCGCTCAGCCAGGCCCCCGTGCACAGCACGACGACGTCACCGGTGTGCACCTCCCCGTGGTCGTCGCGCACGGCGTTCTCACCGACGACGTCACGGATCTCGCGCCCCGGCAGGAAGGTGTAGTTCGGGGACCGCAGCAGCTCTTCCCGGAGAGCCAGTTGGGCGGTGCGCGGCTCGACGGCGGCGTCGCGCTCGCAGTACAGCGCGGCGTCGAACGCGCCCCGCAGTGCCGGGTTCATGCCGCGCGCCTCGTCCGCCGTGAGCAGCTTGTAGCCGCGTGCGGCAGCGTCCGGGCGGGCCAGGGCGGCCTCGGCGACGGCGAGTTCGAGGTTTCCCCGTACGGGGGTCAGCGACCCGCACGCCCGAAACCCGAGCCCCGGCACACGCGCCCCGATCGCCTCCCACAACTCCCTTGCCCGCAGGGCGGTTTCGAGCTCCTCTCCTCCGGCGCGACCACTCACCCAGATCTGCCCGAAGTTGCGCAGCGAGGCCCCGCGGGCCTCCGCCTCACGCTCGATCTGTACGACCTCGTGGCCGCGCTCCACTGCATGCCAGGCGTGCAGGGTGCCCACCACTCCGGCTCCGACGACTATCACTCTCACGACGGCAACGCTCCTCGGGACGGGGGAATCGGAAGGGTCCGACCGGCAACCAGATGGTGAACTGCCCATCACGTTTGGGCTAGACCCGTTATCTTGGCGTGATCAAAAAAGGGGCGGGGCGAAGCCCGCCCGATCACGGCTGGAATCCGCGCAAACAGGGGAACCTGCTGGGATCAGCCGCCGAGGTGAGCACCGAGATGGGCCGTGAAGGAGAAGCGGTCTCCCCGGTACAGCGTCCGCACCCGCTCCAGCGGCTGCCCCTCCGTATCCCGCGAGACCCGGTGGATCAGCAGCATCGGCAGCGCGGGCGGCGTCCCGATGAGCAGGGCCTCGCGCGGGGTGGCCAGCACGGTCTCGATCCGCTCGTCGGCGTCACCGAACGCGATACCGAGCCGTTCGTGGAGGTACGCGTAGAAGGAGGAGTCCGGGTCGAAGTCACGGTCCAGCCCCGGTACGCGCGCCACGGCGACGTACGTGCTCTCCAGCCCGACCCGCTCGTCGTCCGCGAGCAGAACGCGCTCCATGTGCCACACGGGTTCGCCCCGCGTGAGCCCGGCCTCGGCGGCCAGCGCCTCGGGGCAGGGGAAGCGGTCGAGCGAGATGAGCGTACGTCCGGGGGTGCGCCCCTGACGCCGTACGCCCTCGGTGTAGCTGGCGAGGGAGAGCGGCTGCTCCAGTTTCGGTCCCGCGACGACCGTCCCGCGCCCCTGCCGCCGCAGCCTCCCTTCGAGCAGCAGCTCACGCAGGGCCTGGCGCACGGTCTCGCGGGCGACCTCGTACTTCTCCGCGAGATCACGCTCGGTGGGCAGGAGGCCCCCCTCGCCCAACTCCTCTATCAACAGGGCGATGTGCGCCTTCACCGCGTAGTACTTCGGGATACGGCCGTGCTCCGGGATGCCGGAGCGGACGGGGGCGCCGGGGGCCTGGTCGTTCGGGTAGTCCACGGGGGGATCGTCGCAGATGGGGTTCGCGCCGCGAGGTCCAGGTGGCACAGGTGACACCGATGAGCCGGGTCACGGCGATGAGACAGGTGACGCGGGTGGCGCAGGAGCCGACCGGTGGCACAGGAGACGACACAGGTACCGCGGGAGCCCACCGGTGGCATAGGAGACGACACAGGTACCGCGGGAGCCCACCGGTGGCACAGGAGACGACACAGGGAGCCGACCGGTGACACAGGAGGCGGCACAAGTGCCGCAGGAGCCGACCGGTGACACAGGAGACGACACGGGTGGCACACGAGGCGGCAGGGATCAGCGACGGCGGAGGCGTACCCGGCGCGTCACGGCGAACAGGGCGGCTCCCGCGACGAACAGCACGAGGCCGGCCGCCACGCCGAGCCGATGGCCCGCGCCCGGGCCGGTGCGGGCCAACTCGTCCGGGGACGGGACCTGATCCTGCGTGGCGTTGCCGCCACGCCCGTCACCACCGCCCGAGTCGGCGCTGGACTCGACCCCGACCGCGGCGCCGGCGTCCTGGCCGGTGCTCTCACTCGCGCTCGGGCTCTCACTCCCGCTCCGGCTCGGGCTCGGGCTCCGGCTCGGGCGCGGGCTCTCGCTCCCGATCCCACTCTCGCTCTCGCTCTCGCTCTGTGCCTCGTCCTGGATGCGGAACCGGTACTCGTTCGACTCCCCCACCCAGTCCCCGTCGTCGTTGTGCCGCTGCACGACCGCCGCGTTCGCGACGACGTCGTTCGGGGCGGTCGCGTCGGAGGTCACAGAGAGGCGCACCTTCACGGTGAGCGTCCGCCCGGGTCCCACGGTGAACCCCGGGAACCCGTCGTCGAACGCCCCCACGTTCTCGGCCTCGTCGCTCGTCTCGAACGTCACCGGATGCGTCCGCTCCCCCTCGTAGAACTCCAACCGCGCCTGCCCCGGCCGCAACACGCCCTTGGCGTCCACGAGCACGACGATCGGGTGAATGCTGGCGCAGGAGTGCGCCGTGGTGTTGGTGAGGTCGATGTACCAGGTCCGGAAGTCACCGCCGACGTCATAGGTGGCGGGACCGCCGTGGATCCGGGTCTTGATGGGGAAGTCCCGGGTGTCGGGGGCGGCGCAGGTCGGACGGGGGCTCGCGGGGACGGGGGTGTGGGTGAGCGCGAGAGCGGGGGCGGGCGCGAGAGCCAGGGCGGGGGTCGCGGTCAGAGCGAGTGGGAGGGACTTGCGCAGTCGCATGAGGGGGCCTTCGGCCGATCGGGGACAGGAGGAATCGGGACCGGAATCATCAGGCGATATCGGGCAACGGCACCCATGACGCTGCCACGCCCACCTGCCCCCGCCGGTCCGCCACGCCCACCGCAACCCTCGTTCGGCCCTGAAGCTCTCCTCGTCCAGCGCCCCGCACCGCCCCAGCCACCCCAGCCACCGTCAGCCCTCCCCCCGCCCGAACAACGGCGCCAACAACAACTGCGCCGCCCCCTCCGCGACACCCCGCGCCCCGCCGGGAGCCACCCGCACGGGCACCGCCACATCCACCCCCTCCCGCCGAGCCCGCTCCTCCAGCACAGCCCCGACCCCCCGTACAAAGGCCTCCTGATGGGCCGCGACAGTGCGCCCGCCCAGCAGTACGAGATCGATGTCCAGCAGGCCCACCAGATTCGCCGCGCCCGCGCCCAGCACGCGCGCCGCCTCATCCACGGCCCCCCGCCTCACCGCCTCCAGACACAACACCTCGACGCACCCGCGGTTGCCGCACCCACACACCGGCCCGTCCAGCTGAATGACCTGATGCCCGAACTCCCCCGCCCCGGTACGGGCTCCCCGATGCACACCCCCACCGATGACAAGCCCGGCCCCCAGCCCCGTACCCAGATGCAGATACGCGAAGGACCCTCCGACGGCCTCGGCGACCCCGCCGGCCCCAGCGTCCCCTGGGGCGCCACCCCGCACCGCGACCCCCAACGCGGCGGCGTTCGTGTCCTTGTCCACGACCACCGGCGTCCCCAACCGCCCCACCAACGCATCGCGCAAAGGGAAGCCGTCCCACTCGGGAAACCCGGTGACCCGGTGCAAAACCCCCCGCACATGATCGAGAGGCCCCGGCAGCGCAACCCCCACCCCGAGCACCGACGACCCCGCGGTCAGGGCCTCCACCTCGCCCGCCGCCCCCTCGACGACCGCCTCCGCCCCGGCCCCCAGATCCAGCGGGGCCCTCCGTTCGTCCACCACGGCCCCCGTGAGATCGCAGAGCACCGCCGTCAGCTCGTCCCGGTCGAGGTGCAGCCCGACCGCGTGCCCGGCCTCGGGGACGAGCCTCAGCACCGTACGGGGTTTGCCGCCGGTGGAGGCGCGCCGCCCCGCCTCGGCCGCGAGGCCGTCCGCCCGCAGCCGGGCGGTGATCTTGCTGACGGCCTGCGGGGTCAGCCCGGTCCGCTCGGCGAGTTCGAGCCGGCTGATCCCGGACGGCCCGGCCGTACGCAGCAGATCCAGCACGAGCGCGGCGTTGTGACTGCGCAGGGCGAGCAGATTCACTCCGGGTCCGGCCTCCGCATGCCGGCCCCGCAAGCCGGACGAGGCCGCTCCTGCCGCCACGCCCGCTCCCGCCGACGTGCTCGCTCCGGTCGGCACGCCGGTCCCCGCCGCCACGCCGGGGCCACTCTCCCGCCCCTGCTGCCGACGCACCTCCGGCACCCCCACACCCGACCCCACAGCGTCCCCATCGCCCGCATCGCTCCTGTTCACGTCCCCCATTGTCCCCCGCGCTTGCACTTTGGCAACAGCGTTGCGAAAGTGGGCACCATGACAGGCATGACTGATACCCCCCTCCGTGTGGGCCTCGTCGGCTACGGCCTCGCGGGCTCCGTCTTCCACGCCCCGCTGATCGCCGCGACCGAGGGGATGACCCTCGACACGGTCGTCACGTCCAGCCCGGAGCGGCAGGAGCAGGCCCGCGCCGAGTTCGGTGACGGCCTCCGGTTCGCCGCCACGCCCGACGAGCTGTGGGCGCGCGCCGACGAACTGGACCTGATCGTCATCGCGTCCCCGAACAAGACCCACGTCCCGATCGCGACGGCCGCCCTCAAGGCGGGCCTCCCGGTCGTGGTCGACAAGCCCATCGCCGGTACGGCCGCGGAGGCCCGTGAGCTGGCCGCCCTGGCCGATGAACGCGGCCTCCTCCTCTCGGTCTTCCAGAACCGCCGCTGGGACAACGACTTCCTGACCGTCCGCAAGCTGCTCGCCGAGGGCGAGTTGGGCGACATCTGGCGCTTCGAGTCCCGCTTCGAGCGCTGGCGCCCGCAGCCCAAGGGGGGCTGGCGCGAGTCCGGCGACCCGGCAGAGATCGGAGGTCTCCTCTACGACCTCGGCAGCCACGTCGTCGACCAGGCACTGGTCCTGTTCGGCCCCGCGACCTCGGTGTACGCCGAGTCGGACATCCGCCGCCCGGGCGCGCAGGCCGACGACGACACCTTCATCGCGATCACGCACGCGAGCGGGGTGCGCTCCCACCTCTACGTCTCCGCGACCACCGCCCAACTCGGCCCGCGCTTCCGGGTCCTGGGCTCGCAGGCCGGCTATGTGAAGTACGGCCTCGACCCGCAGGAGGCGGACCTGCGCGAGGGCAAGCGGCCCGGCACGCCGGCCGAGTGGGGTGTCGAGCCCGAGTCCCTGTGGGGCCGCGTCGGCGCTGGGGTCTCCACCCAGGCGTTCAGCTCTGGGGGAGAATCCCCGCTCACGGGTGGTGGCCGACCCGAGCCCACGCTCCCCGGCGCGTACCCCGCGTACTACGCGGCGATCGCCGCAGCACTCCAGGGCAAGGGCGAGAACCCGGTGACCGTGCTGGAGGCGGCAGCCGCCCTCGACGTCCTGGAGGCGGCCCGGCGCTCCGCCCGCGAGGGAGTGGTGGTGTCCCTGTGAACGCGCCGCAGATCCCCGAACTCGAGGAGCAGGAGCGCCGCTTGACGCTCCCCCGCTTCACGTACGACGACGCCTGGACCCTCGGCACACTCCTCGTCGAGCTGGCCCGGGACCGTCACGCCCCCGTCGCCATCGACATCCGCCGCGGCGGCCAGCAGCTCTTCCACGCGGCACTGCCGGGCTCGACCCCGGACAACGACGCCTGGATCGACCGCAAGCGCCGTGTCGTCGAGCGCTACGGCAGCTCGTCACTCCTGGTCGGCTCCCGCTTCCGCGCCAAGGGCACGACGTTCGAGGAGTCCTCGCGCCTCGACCCCGACGTGTACGCGGCACACGGCGGCGCGTTCCCGATCACGGTCGAGGGCGCGGGAGTGATCGGCACGGTGGTGGTGTCGGGCCTGCCTCAACTGGAGGACCACAGCATGGTGGTGGAGGCCCTGGAACTCTTCACCGCCGGCTAGGGCCTGTCAGGGGCGCGGGGAACTGCGCGATCAGCCACAACGGACCGCTGCGAACGAAGCACCGCAGTCCCCCCGCCCCACCCGGCGGAGCGCCTAGGCGTCCTTCAATTCCTGGCGCTGACGGCCGAGCCCCTCGATCTCCAGCTCGACCACGTCCCCCGCCCGCAGGTACGGCTTCGGCTCGGGCTGCCCGAGCGCGACCCCCGCCGGCGTACCGGTGTTGATGACGTCGCCGGGGTACAAAGTCATGAACTGGCTGACGTACCGCACCACTTCCGCCACCGGGAAGATCTGCTCGGCGGTCGTCCCGTCCTGCTTCAGCTCACCGTTGACCCAGAGCTTCAGCGCCAGGTTCTGCGGTTCCGGGACCTCGTCCGCCGTCACCAGCCACGGCCCGAGCGGATTGAACGTCTCGCAGTTCTTGCCCTTGTCCCAGGTGCCGCCGCGCTCGATCTGGAACTCGCGCTCGGAGACATCGTGCGCCACCGCGTACCCGGCGACGTGCGCGAGCGCCTCCTCGCCGGACTCCAGATAACGGGCGGTACGTCCGATGACGACCGCCAGCTCGACCTCCCAGTCGGTCTTCACCGACCCGCGCGGCACGAGCACCGTGTCGTTCGGGCCGACCACCGTGTCCGCCGCCTTGAAGAAGATCACCGGCTCGGCGGGCGGCTCGGCGCCGGTCTCACGGGCGTGGTCGTGGTAGTTCAGCCCGATGCACACGACCTTGCCGATGCGGGCGAGCGGCGGCCCGACGCGCAGCCCGGCCGCGTCCAGCGCGGGCAGCTCACGGGCCTCGGCGGCGGAACGGATCCGGCCGAGCGCCGCGTCGTCGGCGAGCAGCGCCCCGTCGATGTCCGGGACGACGCCCGACAGATCCCGAAGGGTCCCCTCGGCGTCGAGCAGCGCGGGCCGCTCCGACCCCGCCGTACCGACTCGCAGCAGCTTCATGATCACAATCTCCCTCGATCGCGGCAGTCGACCGATGGGTGCAGCCATCGGAGGACTGGTCGATCCTCCAAGCTTGCCGTCCAGTCCGCAATACCCCGTTCACGGACTGGACCGTAACCACCCGAGGCCCGGACCACTCAGCCCGTCTGAACAGGCCCGGACCACTCAGCCCGTTTGAGCGGGCCCGGACCACTCAGGCCGTTTGAGCGGGCCCGGAGTACAGCACCGCCCGCTCCACCGCACTCCACGTCGTGCTGGTCACCACATACAGCGCGGCGGCCAGCGGTACCACCGCCACGGTGAAGAGCGTGAAGAAGGACATGAACGGCATGATCTTGTTGACCGAGGCGAGCCCGGGCACCTGCTGATCACCGTCGGCCACCGGAGCGGAGGCGGCCATCATCCGCTTCGTACGACGGTAGTTGAAGGTCGCGACCGCGGCGACGAGGACGAACAGCCCGAGGTAGACGAGCCCCGACGCCCCGAACGCTCCCCCATTCGCCAGCGCGTCCGCCCACCGGTCGCCGAGCGGCGCGGCGAACAGCTTGTGGTCGAGCAGGGCGTTGGCCTCGCCGCCGATCGCCGAGCTGGAGAACAGGTGATAGAGGAGGAAGAACGCCGGCATCTGGAACAGGCTCGGCAGGCACCCGGACAGCGGCGACACCTTCTCCTCAGCGTGCAGCGCCAGCACCGCCTTCTGCAGCTTCTCGGGATCCTTCGCGTGCTTCTTGCGCAGCTCCGCGACCCTCGGCTGGAGCTTGGCGCGCTCCTGCTGACCGCGCGCCGCCACCCTCGACAGGGGATGCACGAGAAGTCGTACGAGCGCGGTGAACAGGACGATCGCGGCGGCCGCCGCCGAGGCGTGGAACAGGGGCTGGAGCAGGTCGGCGAGCTGCTCGACCAGGCTCGCGAAAGCGGACATGAACGTGGACATGGGTGAGCCCTCCGGGGGTCTCGTCGTGCCGGGGTGAAGGAATGCGGAAACCGCAATTCGGCATGACGACCCGCGCGGGGTCCCTCAGTGGTGGTTTCCCTACGCGGCGGCCGTCAGGAGGGCACGCCCCGGCGCCCGGGGGCGCGTACGCCCCGCGGCGTCGGGATCACGTTGGGGCAGGAAGGCCGTACGGTGCTCACGGTCGCGGATGGCGGTCCGAACCCGCGTACGGGGGACGGCGGGCGCGCAGCGCGAGCCGATGAGGGTGCAGACGGCGAGCGCGGAGCCGGCTCCGGCAGTCGCGGCGATGGCCACGGCGACGGCGGCGGAGAGGCTGCCGGTGTCGAGCAGCGCGACTTCGAGCAGCAGAAGCAGCAGCGCGGCGGCGGGGCGCATGTTCGCCCAGCTCCGGATCATCGGCTGCTCCCCCTTCTCATACCGGCTTACCCCTACCGGTCTCATACCGGCTTACCCCTACCGGTCTCATACCGGCTTGCCCCTACCGGTCTCATACCGGCTTACCCCTACCGGTCTCATACCGGCTTGCCCATACCGGCCGGCCACATCAGCTTGCCCTGCCGGCCGTCATACAGGAACCGTCTCGATCGGCTCCAACATCCGCTTCGGCTTGAGCAGTGCCCGGCTGACCGGATTCGTCGGGTCCGGATCGAGTCCCGGTCCCGGCACCATTTCGACGTCCGGGAGGGGTACGACGGTTCCGCAGGCGGGACATTCGCCGTACGGGCCTAGCTCCGTGCCGCAGGCCGCGTGCCGGAAGGCGCGCAGCTGGGTCTCGCTGAAGTGCTCGCGGCCCCACAGCCCGAGCGAGCGCAGGGTCGGCCAGAGCGCGATGCCGCGGTCGGTGACGACGTACTCGTCGCGCGGCGGCGACTCCTGGTAGCGGCGCTTTTCGAGGATGCCCTCGGTCGTGAGCAGCTGGAGGCGGGCCGCGAGGACGGCGCGCGGGATGCCGAGGTGGACGAGGAAGTCGTTGTAGCGCCGTACGCCGTAGAGCGCGTCGCGTACGACGAGGAGCGTCCACCGCTCGCCGACGATTTCGAGCGCGCGGGCGATCGAGCACTCCTGCGTCGCGTAGTCCTTGCCCAGAGCCATGACCCCACTGTAGCCACTTTTCGACATCTTGGTTCAGTGAACGAACCTAGGATGCTACGGTCGAACCCCACGAAGGTTCATTGAACGAACTCACTAGCTCCGAAGGGGCAGGCCATGACCCGGCTCGACCCGACCGCCGACACCACCACGCACCCGACACCTGCCGCGCCGGCCACCCCCGCGTCGACGCAGGCCATACCTCGCGCGGCCCCCACCCTCGCCATCACCAGCGCCGCCACCGCCGTGGCCCTGATGACGTACACCGCGCCGCTGGTCACGCTCCCCGACACCGCCACCGCGCTGCACACCTCGGTCTCCGCCCAGGCCTGGCTGCTCAACGGCACCCCGCTGGGCCTGGCCGCGCTGCTCCTGGTCGCCGGCAGCCTCGCCGACGACTACGGCCGCCGCCGGATCTTCCTGGCCGGCACGATCGCGCTCGGCATCACCACGGCGCTGGGCGCCCTCGCGAACTCGACCTGGCTGTTCACCCTGGCCCGCATCGCACAGGGCGCGGCGAGCGCGGCGCTCCTCGCGAGCAGCCTGGGGCTGATCGTCCACGCCTACCCGACCGCGCGCGGGCGGCTGCACGCGACCGGCGTCTGGGGCGCCTTCGTCAGCGGCGGCATCGCGGTGGGCCCGCTGCTCGCGGGCGGGCTGGCCGAGTGGAACTGGCGGCTGGCGTACGCGGTGCTGGGCGCGGCCGCGTTGATGGTCGCCGCGCTGGGGACCCGCGCTCTCACGGAGTCCCGCGCACCCCGGGACGGCCGCCCCGACCTGGCGGGAGCCCTGACCTTCGGCCTGGCGCTGATGGCTCTGGTGGCCGCGCTCACCCTGGGCCGCGACGGCTGGCTGCGCGCCCCGGTGGGCCTGCTGCTGGCGGCGTTCCTCGTCCTGATGGCCGTGTTCGTCGCCATCGAGAGCCGTAGCCGTACGCCCATGATCGACCTCGGTCTGTTCCGGCACCGCCGCTTCCTCGCCTCGTCCGCGGGCGGGCTGTTCACGGGCCTCGCGGTGATCGGCGTGTTCAGCTTCCTGCCGGCGCTGATCCAGCGGACGCTCGGCCTGTCGGCGCTGGAAACGGCGTGGCTGGTCCTGCTCTGGTCCGGACTGTCCTTCGCGGTCGCCCTGCAGGCGCGGCGCCTCGCGCGCCGGGTCTCACCACGCCACCAGCTCGCACTGGGCTTCGCGCTGCACGCGGTCGGCGTCCTGACGATGCTCGGCGCGCTCGACGCCGGTTCCTGGACGCGGCTGCTCCCCGGCTTCATCGTCTCCGGCGTGGGCAGCGGCCTCCTCAACGCCTCCCTTCCGCACCTCGCCGTCGAGTCCGTCCCCGCGACCCGCGCCGCGATGGGCTCGGGCGCGCAGCAGACGTTCCGCTACATCGGTTCCTGCGCCGGGGTCGCCCTCACGATCGCGCTGGTGACCTCCTCCGGCGGGATCGGCCACGGCTGGGACATCGCGATCGCCGTGTCGGCGGGACTCGCGGCGGTGGCGGCGGTGAGCGTGCTGGTGCTTCGGGAGCGGAGCTGACACCCGCGACTCCAAAGTTCTGATCATGGACACCTCGGCCCGGTACGAACTCGGCAGCGACCTGTTGCGGCAAGGACGCCGCGAGGAGGCGAAACGTTGGCTGGTTCCCCTGGCCGAGGCCGGTCACGCGGAAGCGGTACGCAAGCTGGCCTGGAGCGCGAGCGGACTCGCGTACAAGGACTCCCTGTACGAGGCCGAGGCCGAGCACTGGCTGCGCCGCGAGGCCGAGGTGCGTCAGGACCCGGACTGGCTGGTCACGATGGCGCAGGAGATGCGTCGCTGGGCGTCGGGGCGGGTGGCCGAGGCCGAGGACCTGGTGGCCGGGATGGCACGGGCTGGCAGCGCACGGGCCGCCGGTCAACTGGGCTACTGGAAGCGGCGGGACGGCGACCCGGCGGGCGCCGTGGAGTGGTACCGCCTCGCGGTCGAGCTCGGGCACCGCTTCTGCTGGCGGGACCTCGGCCGGTGCCTGGTGACGCTGGGCCGTTACGCCGAGGCGGAGGCGCTGTACCGCACGCACGCCGAGGCGGGCGACGTGGTGGCGCAGTACGAACTGGCCGCGCTGCTGCACGCGCAGGGGAGGGGACCGGCGGTGACCCCGCCGGGTCCGCCACGTCTCTAGAGATGCCCGCCGATGACATGGCGCGACGAGAGATGCCCGCCGATGACATGGCGCGACGCGGTCTCGATGCCGCTGGCTCCCGGATTGTGGCGGCCGCCGACGCGAGGCAGGGTGGTGTCGAGACCGTTTGGGCGAGGCAGAAGGCACACGGCCTGTCACGGATGCGGGCTGCGGCTTGTCCTCATCATGAAGCGAGTGGTGTGAGCCGGGAACCGGCGAACTCGGTCGCCGCCGAACGAGTGGGTCGGAATACCGGTCCGGAATGCGGTGGCCGACGCAAGATCGTCCATTCCGGGCGGGCTTACGGAGGTGTGGTACATGTCAGCGAAGAACCCAGAGCACGGGAGCGCCCCCGAGGTCTCCTTGCCGCCCGAAGTCAAGTTGCTGCAGGAAGTCACTCCGCCCTTCTTTCCCGAAGGTGGTTCGGGAATGACCATCCTCGTCGAGTGGCCTCCCGGTCACCCCGGGCTCCCTCCGCATCGCCACTCGGGCCCGTCGTTCGGCTACGTGATGGAGGGCGCGCTCCGGTTCGAGCTCGAGGGTGAGCCGGAGCGTGTGGTCGAGGCCGGTGGAACGTTCTGGGAGCCAGGCGGTGACGTGATCCACTACCAGGACGGCAACGCCCTGTCGGACGCATCGACCAAGTTCGTGGTGACCATGGTGTGCGCGCCGGGTCAGCCGATGCTCACGTTGGTCGACGAGGAGGAGCTGAAGGAACGGGCGCACCTGCGCGCCCCGCGTCCCTCCGAAGGCTGACCCGCGAGATCGACAAGAGTGCGGAGTCCGGAACACCGCCTGATACAGCACGAGGCTCCGCGAGACCCCATAAGGCCCCATGAGAGCCCATGAGAGCTCATGAGAGGCCATAAGAACCCATAAGGCCCACGGGTCTACCGAGGCCGCATGGACCGCAGCTTCCCCCACACCGCCATCCGGTACTTGGACGTGTACTCGGGAGTGCAGGTGGTGAGGGTGATGTAGTACCCGGGCTCGCTGTACCCGTACGACGGCCGCTCGGTGCTGCGCGGCACACTGCGGATGACCCCGCTGTCCCGCGCCGAGGTCTGCGGAAGGGCCTTGTCGACGACGTACGTGTAGAGCGCGGTCTTCGTCTCGACCGTGATCGTGTCGCCGCGCTTCAGCCGGTTGATGTACCGGAACGGTTCGCCGTGGGTGTTCCGGTGCCCGGCGAGCGCGAAGTTCCCTGCCTGGCCCGGCTGTTGGGTGCCCTTGTAGTGGCCGACATACCCCTTGTTGAGAACGTTCGGCTTGCTGACGCCCTCGGCGACGGGGACACGGAGGGAGAGGCGGGGGATGGTGAGGATGGCGTAGGCCTGGGACCAACGGGGCCCCGACCGGGCGCCGTTGCCGGCGCCGGTGTCAGCGCCTCGCGCGCCGGCCGAGTTCGGTGTTCCGCGACCGCCGGATCCGCCCGCGGCACCCGAGCCGTCGGAACTCCCGGCACCCTCCGCGCCGTTCACGTCTCCCGTCGACGACGGACTCCCCCACTCCCGCTCCAGCGCCTGCACCTTGCGCTGGGCGTTGTGCTGGGCCTCCCGGTTGGTCCACCACAGCTGATGGACGACGAGGAGCAGGAGGACGACTCCGAGGGTGACGGCGAGCTCGCCGCCGGCCCAGAACACGCGCGCGTACGCGGCACGCCGCCGCCGGGTGCCGTGATGGACGACCGCGGGAGCCGGCATCCGTACGCCTCCTTCCGGTACGCCTCCTCGCCGGGCCCGCACGATAAGCGGTGCTCCTCCAAGTCACCAGCCCTGTACGCCTCCTGACAGCCTCGCAAGCCAGAGAGCACTTCATACACCGGTTTTAGAAAGGGCTGTCACAACCCTCGACAACCTCACACGCCACACCCGATGCTTCCTACCGATGCCTCGGGAGGGCATCGGCCGAACGAGCCGGCGCCGATGGGACGACCGGCAGTCGAGCGGGACGGAGAAGCCATGATCCGACGCAGAACACTGCTGGCCGCGGCGGGCGGCACGGTCCTCGGCGGCGCCCTGGCGACGGGCACCGCCCGCGCGGACGCGACGATCGCCGTCAACCCCACCACGACATACGGGAAATGGGAGGGCTGGGGCACTTCGCTTGCCTGGTGGGCCAACGTGTTCGGCGCCCGGGACGACTTCGCGGACATCTTCTTCACCACCAAGTCGACGACGTACAACGGCACGTCGCTCCCCGGCCTGGGCCTCAACATCGCCCGCTACAACCTGGGCGCGTGCAGCTGGAACAGCGTGAACGGCGAATCGATGGTCGCCTCCGCCAACATCCCCTCCTTCAAGCAGATCGAGGGCTACTGGCAGGACTGGAACAACGAGGACCCGACCTCCTCGGCCTGGAAGTGGACGGCCGACGCCACCCAGCGGGCCATGCTGCTGAAGGCGACGTCACGCGGCGCGACGAGCGAACTGTTCGCCAACTCCCCCATGTGGTGGATGTGCCTGAACCACAACCCCTCGGGCGCATCCGGCGGCGGCAACAACCTCCAGTCCTGGAACTACCGCCAGCACGCCTCCCACCTGGCGGCGGTCGCCCTCTACGCGAAGACGAACTGGGGCGTGAACTTCTCCACGGTCGAGGCCTTCAACGAACCGTCCTCCAGCTGGTGGACCGCCACCGGAACCCAGGAGGGCTGCCACAT
The DNA here is from genome assembly GCF_014645835.1 of Streptomyces albiflavescens. Lineage (GTDB taxonomy): Bacteria > Actinomycetota > Actinomycetes > Streptomycetales > Streptomycetaceae > Streptomyces > Streptomyces albiflavescens. Next base: position 210,664 of record NZ_BMMM01000002.1, on the reverse strand, counting down.
GGACGCGTCGGTCCAGGCGGCCGTACTCCCGTACCTGCGCAGCGAGTTGGACAAACGAGGCCTGACGGGCACGAAGATCTCGGCATCGGACGAGACGAGCTACGACCTGGCCCGTACGACGTGGAGTTCGTTCGGGACGTCGACGAAGGCGCTGGTGAACCGCGTCAACGTACACGGCTACCAGGGTTCGGGCGGCCGCCGCGACCTTCTCTACACGGACGTGGTGACCACGGCGGGCAAGGGCCTGTGGAACTCCGAGTACGGCGACAGCGACGGCACCGGCCTCACCATGGCGAGCAACCTCCTCCTGGACTTCCGCTGGCTGCACCCGACCGCCTGGGTCTACTGGCAGGTCATGGACCCGTCCTCGGGCTGGGCGACGATCGCGTACGACGCGAGCACGCTGACAGCCGGCGCGGTCCAGACGAAGTATTACGTCATGGCGCAATTCACCCGCCACATCCGCCCCGGGATGACGATCGTCGACGTGGGCGTGGACTACGCGGTGGGCGCGTACGACGCGACGGCGAAACGCCTGGTGATGGTGGCAGTGAACAAGGCGACGTCCTCCCAGACCCTGACGTTCGACCTCTCCCGCTTCTCGACGGTGACGGGCGGCACGGGCGGCCTGGTCCCGCGCTGGAACACGCTGACGTCGGGCACGGGTGACCGGTACACGGCGCACTCCGACACCTACCTGAGCGGGAAGTCGGTCGCCGTGCCGTTCGCGGCGGGGGCGGTGCAGACGTTGCAGGTGGACGGGGTGGTGGTGTGAGGGGCCCTATGTGAGGAGCCCTGTGCGACGGACCCCTGGGCGAGGACCCCTGTGCGACGGGCCCTGCGCGAGGACCCCTGTGGGAGGGGGCCCTGTGGGAGGGGGCCCTGCGCGAGGACCCCTGTGGGAGGGGCCCCTGTGCGACGGGCCCTGCGCGAGGGCTCTATAGAGGGGAAAGGCCCGGCCCGGAGACGCCACATCCCGGGCACGCTGTGCCCCCAACTCCCCACCCCCATAAACTCCCTGGCCATGAGTGCGTACTGGCTGCTGGCCCTGATCCCCTTCCTCGCAGGCGTGGCGGTGACCGGCCAACAGGGCATGGTCGCCGTCACCGAACACGTCCTGCGCCGCACCGCCCGCCGCGTGGAGGGCACGGTCACCGGTCACATAGCCTCCCGCGAGGCGACGTACGCCACCCTCCACCCCGTCGTCCGCTGGACCGGCGACGACGGGGTGGAGCACGAACGCGCGGTCCCCGACACGATCGGCGCCCACGCCCTGCCCGAGGGCAGCCGCGTCCGCCTCCTGTGCACGCCGGGCTCCCCGGACTCGGTGACCCTGGACGCCCCGGACCGCTACCGCTCGGCGGTGCTCGGCGCATGGCTCGGCGTCCTGCTGTGGGCGGGCGCGCTGACGGCGGTACTGATCCGGATCGCGACACTGCTGCCGGAGGGATACCGGTACTGATCCGGATCGCGACGCCGCTGCCGGAGGAATACCGGTACTGATGAGGCCGGGAGGCCGGGAGGCCGGGAGGCCGGGAGGCCGGGAGGCCGGGAGGCCGGGAGGCCGGGAGGCCGGGCAGCGGCATGATCCTGCCCTCTGGCCTGCAGCTATCTCTCCCTGGTACGTCAACGGCAGTACGGTGTCCCCCATGCGCCCCGACACGCCTGCCGAGAACGTCGACCACAACGCCGAAGCAGCACGCCTGGAGCGGATTGCCGGCCTCTACCCCGAGGATGCCGAACACCTGCTCCTGCAGGCCGCGGCCCACCTCGAACTGTCCGGCGACCGCCCCGGCGCCACGTCGCTCTACGACAGCCTGCTGTCCTCCTCCACCCCGCTCGAGAGCCCCCACCTGGTCCGCGCCCTGAAGGCGTCGAACCTCTGGGAGTACGGCCACGAGGCGGAAGCACGCGCGATCATCGACGGTGTCCGTGCCGCGGCGCCGCGCGACCCCGCCCCCTGGGTGATCGTCGCGGAGGCGCTGGAGAACCACGACGAGCTGGAGGCGGCGCAGGAGACGTTCACGCAGGCCGCCACCCTGCTGCTGGCGGACGTCCCGGAGCCCCCGTACTCCACCCTCCCCGTACTCTTCGGCCGCCATCGGGTACGCAGGATGCTGGGCGCGACCCACGACGACTGGGACACCCTGGCCGACACCCTCCACTCGTCCCCGGTCTCCCTGGACGAACTCCACGACCCCAAGCGGGTCTGGTCCCTCGGCTCGGACAACCCGGCGGAGCTGGAGGCGGAGATCAGCCGCCTCCGAGCGGAACTCGGGGCGTACCGGGAGGCCCTCTCCCGCCCGTTCCCAGTGGCGGTCCTCCACTGGCCGGCCGACGAACTGGCAGAGCTCCTGACGGCGTACGCGCCCCTGTCCTCGGAGTACCCGTCCCACGATGACCACCTGGCGACCATAGAGGCGTCACTACGGGAGCTGGCGGCCTCCGGCACCCCGAACCTGGGCATCGTCACGGGCACGGTCCCGTCGTACGAGGCCTTCGCCGCCTCGGAGGCATCGTCACCGTCGGACGCGACGCTGCTACCGCAGTACGCGACGACCTTGGCGGCCCGGGGGCGGGCGGTGGCTTGGCCGCCGCAGAAGGGGGCCATGTGTTGGTGCGGGTCGGGCCGGACATACGCGGAGTGCCACGGGGGGAATGCCGAATGACCGGCAGCCGACGTGCTAGCCGGGACTAAGCACCGGTCATCGCTGCCAGTGAGCTAGACGTCCACCCTGTCAATGTTCCAAAACCGTCGGTGAGCCCGGACGAACTTCTGCTGTATGCGATGTTCAGGCACCGTTGCCAGCTTGGTCATCCGTGGGGCTGCTTCTGACCCGAACCTGTCGATCACGTCCAATGCATCCGTCAGGTAGATAGCCCCACGGTCCAACCGAATATGGCAGTTAGGACAGAGGCATAGGACATTCCCGTCCACATCGGGTCCATTACCCTGCTTCCCCAGCGCCTGAATGTGGGCACCCTCGGCGTAGTTGGCGTCATCCGGACCTATCGCCAGGGCAAGACGACACACCTGACAGCGATAGCCGTGCCACCGCTTCACCCGACGAATGACCGCCGTATCGCGAACGATGCGTTCGACCGTGCTCGCCTTCCTCGGAGGCTGACCCTCGATCACATCGTGGATCTGCTCCTCGAGCGGGGTCAGCTCTTGCCGATCATCCGCGAGCCTCTGCAGCTCGAACCGGCATATCTGAAATCCCGATATGCCCTTTTCCTGCCAGTGCCGAGCTATCCGATACAGCCCGTCGTAGCGGTATCCGCTGGTCGGCGAATAGCTCGGCTCTCCCCTATAGCCGCGAATCACGCGTACCGGGTGCCCCAAGGTGTGACTGCGCACCAATCCGGCGTTCCCCGGATTCTCCCAACTCTGATCTTCGACCTGCCGACGGGTCGACTCATCACGCCCACCTGCACCCGTATAGAGAACTTCGCCCCATCCATCACGATCATCCTCATATCCCTTATTGAGCACGATCGCGTCAGCAAGGGGCACGCCTTCCGCGTCCAACCCCCAAGAGATCCCCGCTTGCTGCTCCTTGGTGAGCCCGGCTCGCTTCACCGCCATCCGCGAACCGAAGAGCTCCCCCGGCACGATGCCCTTCACATGCCCGATGACGACCTCGTATGCACTCATGCACACATGCTGCCGACCGAACGATCAACGACAATCACTCTCGCTTCAGCCACGTCCCCAATGGCTGAAAATAATCGGACCACGGCCGGATCGCGCGCCTACGTATCAACATGAGTGCATACAGAACGCGACCTCACCCACACCCGTCCGCTTCGAAGCGCATCTGAGCCTTGTCCAGAGCTTCGTCAGCGTCGCGGCCATACGCCCTCAGCCAATGAAGTAGGTCAGTGATCACGTCGATCACAGCTTCCTCCGCGACAGCCACGCTTAACGGGCTGAAGCTCGTCACACGCGGCAGCTTGACCTCTCCATACAGGCCGAGCATCGCCTCTACTCGCATCAGACGAGCACCCTCCCCCTGCCCCCTCACCGAGGGGAGGCAGGTAGCCAGCTCACACCACGTCACCTTCCGATCGGCACTCAATTGCACACCCCATCGATCGGCAATGGCATCGACAAGTGCCATACCTCGTCCCCCCTCGGCCTCGACGCCTGCATCCAGGAGTGCCGGAAGAGCCCGGGTGTCGGGGTCGTGGACCTCGATGCGCAGATAGGTGCCGTTTATCGAGACGGCGAGGGTGGTTGGTGTGCCGGGGCCCACATGCGCGATCACGTTGGAGACCATTTCGCTGACGCAGAGTTGGGCCGTGTCGATGGAGTCGTGCAGACCCCAGAGGCCGAGATGCAGCCGCATGATGCGGCGCAGGGCGGCTACTTCCTCCGGTTCTGCCGTAAAGGCCAAGTCCCACGGCTTCCGTGGCATACACGCCGGCTGAATCACCGAGACCCCTCTCACCGGTCGGCACCTCTCTACCTGAGCCCCACCTGATCAGCGGAGCGTTACACACGCTCACGCTGAGTGGCGTCGCTCGCTAGGATGGCGCCCGCGCATCCCGCCGTGCAATGTGCACGGCGGGATTCCCACTTCCGAGTGATTGGCAAGCACACGTCTTGGCGTGAGACTGAACTCCCGTTACAAGGAAGAAGGTTGGGATGGCCGGTTCGCCAACGGCACGCCGTCGTCGCCTCTCGATCGAGCTGAAGAAGCTCCGCGAGAAAAGCGCCCTCACCTGCGCTCAGGTCGGCGAGGCTTTGGACTGGAGCGGCTCCAAGGTCAACCGGATGGAGACCGGAAGCGGCAGGATTCAGCCGTCCGACATCGACGCACTGTGCCGGTTCTACGGCACCAGTGACGAGTTGCGCGAGTTTCTCAAGTCGTTGGCCCGGCAAGCCAAGACGCGCGGTTGGTGGCAGGTTCACGGCGCGGGTGTTCCTGAGTGGTTCAACATCTACATCGGCTTGGAGCAGGACGCCTCGACGTTCCGCCAGTACCAGTGCGAACTGCTGCCCGGCCTGATGCAGACCCCGGCGTACGCCTCTGAGCTCCACAAGACGGGCGCGCACCTGCCTGCCGAAGACATTGAGCGTGCTGTACGTGTACGCATGGAGCGCCAGGCCATGCTGACGCGCCCTGGAGCTCCGGATGCCTGGTTCGTCGTGAGCGAGGGTGCCCTCCGCAAAGTCGTCGGAGATCGACCCCTGATGCGGGAGCAGCTCGAACGCATCTTGGAATCAGTGGAGTTGCCAAGCGTCACCCTGCAGGTGCTCCCCTTCGACTCCGGCACCTGCCCGGTCACAGGATCGTTCACCATGCTCGGCTTCCCCGACCAGGAGGATCCGGACATCGTGTATCGGGACGGCATCACCGATGCCGTCTATCTGGAAGGGGCTCATCATGTGCGTGAGTACACGAGGGCCTTCGACGGCTTGCGAGCAGCGGCGTTGAGCCCTCAGCGCTCCATCCGACTGATCGAGTCCGCCCTGAAGGAATACGCGACATGAACGCTGAGCAGTCCGCTTCCCTCCGCGTCTCTCCCTGGTTCAAGTCCTCCTACAGCAACGGCGCAGGCGGCGAGTGTGTCGAGTGCGCCCACAGCGTGGACGGCGCCCTCGTGCGTGATTCCAAGCGGCCCTGTGGGCCTGTCGTCGCCTTCCGCGCAGGCGTCTGGTGGTCCTTCATACAGGCCTTGGGGAGCGACGCTCCGGCGACAGTGTGACTGGGTAGGTGCGCCCTCGGGCGGGCTCGGCTGTCGGCCGGAGCTCGTGGGCGCTGGTCCTCTCGGCGGCGCGCTCGCTGGGTCGGCTCAGCGGCTGCGGGCAGCCGGTGGGGACGCGGACGCGTCTCGGCGCGCGCCGAGTTTCAGCTTGGCGGCTTGACGTCGGTGGGCGAGCGGGATAACCCGGTGCTGTTCGCATGGGCGCGCGTGGGCTTACTCGCGGTACACCGGTGGGGTGTTGGTGTAGGTGTGGCCAGTGGGTGCAGTCCAGGTCGTGGTGCCGGTGTGGGGGTCGCGCGTGACCTTCCAGCCTGGGTGGTGGGTTTTCAGGCGGTGGTGGCGGCGGCACAGGGGCTGGAGGTTGTCCGGGGTTGTCTGGCCGCCGTGTTTTGGGTGGGTGTGGTTGAAGGGGGAGATGTGGTCCAGGTCGCAACGGTGGGCCGGCATGCGGCAGGACGGGAACGCGCAGTACCGGTCGCGGGCCATCACCTGGCGAGCCGTGTCCGCCGTCGGCCTGTAGGTCGTCGGGTCCGACTTGATGAGCAGGCCTGTTTCCGGCCGGGTGAGCAGGCGGCGCCAGATCGTGCCCGGGGCGAAGGCGATCTCGCGCGCCTGCGTGGCGGTGATCGGGCCGTAGCCCTTCAGGTCCGCCGGCCCCTCGTCGGCACCCAGGAGGATGTCGAAGGGGACCGTCACCTGCACCACCGCTGCGCCTCGTCCCGCCGGGGAGCCTGCCGTGCCTGATGCGGCGGCCGGCCGCGGCTGGTTGACGACCAGGTCGTAGAGGGCGTCCGCTCGCTTCTGATCCAAGGTGCGGCCGTCGTCGACGTACGTCGCGGCGTGGGTGTCCACGGCCTGTTCCATCATGGCGGTCTGCTGGGCGGGCAGGATGGCGCCGAACAAGGCCATCCCATCCTCTTGCGGGTAGGAGAGCGTCCTCCGCTCCCGGACTCGCTGTGCGTGCCGCTGCTCGGCTCCCTCCGGGTCTACCCGGTGGATGTGGTGGCGCACTGCCGCCATGGTCTGCCCGGCCGACTGCGACGGCATCTTGGCCACCATCACCGACTCGACCTGTCCCGCCGCCTCGTCCGACAGGACCCTGCACTGGTCGGCCAATGCCCTCGCCTGCGGGTAGGAGATCTGGCCGCCCGCCAGCAGGCCGAGGGTTGCCCGATGACGAGTGTGGAGAAGGGTGGCGGTGGCCAGGCGTTGACCCGCCGTGGCATTGGCCAGGCGTAGGGCGCAGGCCACCTCCTCCGCGGCGCAGTCCCACGTCGCCAGCATCCGCTCGTCGAACTCCTCTCCCGAGGAGGGTTCTTCGGCGGAAAGCTCAGGGGTGTCGGTGTGAGCTGCGATCGCGGCCAGTAACTCGACCTGCTTGGCCTGCAGCCATGACATGTGCCGCTCCAGCACCGCCAGGGCATCGATCCGCCCGCGCGGCGACAACTGCTCGCAGTCCAGGGCGTCCAGGGCGGCGGCGGTCTCGGCCGACGGCGACCGGTCTCGCAGCAGCGCAGCCCACGTATCCAGAGGCCCCGCCACCTGCCGCGGCGACGCGGCCGGGGCCTCCGCACATCCTGCTTCCAGGACGGCCGGCTCGTACTCCGACTCCACAGTGGTCACGGCCAACGCACTCACCCCCCAGCAGGCGTCCGGCGACGCAGCAACTCTCCCTCCCCAGCGGATGAGTTGACTCTCCCGTCATTATCCCTCACGCAGCGTAATAATGCCAGGCCACCTCATTACTCGCGGGCTTCGAGTGGGCGAATTTGTCTACCAGTTCGGTTGCCCTCATGCAGACCCCGGCTTGGTTCTACGACCCCACTACGTCAGGCCGCCGGGTCCGACACCAGGTCCTCGGCCATCGGATAGCCGATCACCGCAGCGGCCTCAGCGACTTCCTCGACGGACGCCGAGGGGTTGAGCCTGGCGATCTGTGCCCGGTCCAGTGGTCGCAGGTCGTACAGGTGGCGTACGGCCTCGATGTCGACCGTCGTCTCGTAGTAGTCCTCGGCGAACTCCTGGAAGGCCTCCGGCGTCGGGGTGAGGAGCAGCTCGAACAGCCAGTCCGAGCCGTCGGGGTCCGGGTGTCCTTCGGGGAAGGCGATCCGGCCGGCACTCCAGGACCGGGCGTCGGCCTCGCGCCACACGCACACCGTCACCACGGGCGTTCCGTCCTCGTCCGTGAAGTCGGGCTCGTCGACGTAGCACTGGAAGGGCTCGGGTACGGAGTCCAGGACGCCCGGCCATGGGGTGGGCACGTCGTCGTGGTGGTACGGGCTCAGGGGGGACTCGTGGTCGAAGCCGCGGAGGTATGCGCCGATGGGGGCGAAGACGATGTCGTACTCGTCGCCGGATCCGTTGCTCATCGAGGCCAGTTCCTCGGTTTCCGACCACTTGGCGTTGTACGAGTGGTAGCGCTCGCCATCGGGGTTGAGTATCGCCTCCGCCATGGCCATCGAGCGGCAGAGATCTCTCAGGGAATCAATATCGGGGAGCGCCTGGGCGACATCGTGAGCGGTCATGGGCCCCATCCAAGCGGGTGTCACTGACAGTCCCGCCCGAGGGTCCTCCAAGCTCGGGTCGCACAGGGCGAAGACCGCGAGCAGGCGCCGGTCTGCCCCCCACCCTCGCGTTCGGCGGCGGCCATTCGTCCGCTCAGATGTGCTTCAGGAAGGCGGTCACTGTGGCATGCAGGTGGGTCGGCCGGTCCAAGTGGACGTCGTGGGAGGCGTCGGGGATCACTTGGACTGCTGTTGTGCCAGGGCGGCAGGATTGCATTTCCGTGACCTCCGGCTCCGGCATGGTTCCGTCGACACCTCGGACGACGAGGGTGGGGCAGCGGATTCTGCCCCAGTCGAACCAGTAGGAGTGGGTGGCCAGTTCAGCCACCGCGGAGACCATCGTGTCGCGGTCCACTCGGGGGTACCAGCCGTCCGCGCGTTCTTCCAGGCCTCTCGCCCAGGCCTCGTGGCCGAAGAAGTCCGCTGCGGCGGCAGGCGACTTGAAAGGGGTGGGCCAGCTGTCCAGCCAGGCCACTGTCTCGGAGGGAAGCGCGGGGTTCTCGCCCGCCGGTCCGGCCTCGATCAGGATGAGTGCGGCCTCACCGGTCACGGAGACGGACGTACGGCGGCCGCCTGATCGCGCGGAACAGGCGGCCGCCGTACGTGCTGGGAGGATGAGCTTTCCGGATGTGTAGGACGTGCAGAACGTGTCGGACGTGTAGAACGTGCTGGACGTGTAGAACGTGCTGGATGTGTCGGATGTGTCGGGCGTGCCCTCAAGCCGCCGGGGTGAGTTGTGCTCGGCCGAACAACAGGGCGTAGCCGGGCGGGAGTTGCTTCAGGATGCGGTCCACCAGGTCGTCGCCGACGGCTCGGGGCAGGACGCTCAGCACCGAGCTGACGTCCCAGCGGGCCGTGGCCGGGGTGGCGCCCAGGACGCGGAAGGCGACGCTCTCGACGAACTGCGCGGCGGTCAGTTGTCGGGAGACGGGGATCTGGGAGGCGACGAGGCGGGCCGCCTCGACGGGGAGTCGGCGGGCCAGATCGACGCGTTCGTCGCCGACCACATGGCCGCCGAAGGCGGACAGCACGATACGGGTGACGCTCTCCGCCTCCGCCCTGGTGGCGTACTGGCCGGATTCCCTTACGGAGTCGACCAGTTCGGTCCATGTCATACGGGTCGGGGGCATGGCCGCAGTGTTCGCGGCACCCACAGTGGCCGCCGTGACCATGGGGTTCGCGGCACCCGCAGTGGCCGCCGCAGCCATAGTGTCCGCGGTACCCGCAGTGGCCGCCGCTGTCGTGGTGGACGCCGGGTCCATCGCGGTCGTGGTGGCCGTCGCGCTCGTACGGCCCGTCTCGCTCGTCGTTCTCGCGGTGCTCAAGAGGCTCATCGTTCGGGCTCTCCTCGCCTTCCGGTGCTCACTCGCTTCGCCCTCCGGGCGGGGCTCCGACCCCGGCCCCGCGAAGCGAGTACCCGTACATATCGGGTGTACCCGCGTATAGCGTTGCGTTCACGCGGGACAGGGGTCGGAGAGCCGCAAGGCGGGCGGGCGTCCAACGGCGAACACGCACGAGTTAGCCTCGGTTCGTTCGACAGACGCAGCAGCGGGAGGCAGCAATGGCGAAGGTACCGGCCGCGGCGGTGGCCGCGAGTGGGCTCATCGGCGGATACGGCGTGGCCCGCTGGACCAAGAAGCGGCAGCTCGGCGGGGTCGTGCTCGCCGCCGCCGGAGCCACGGCCGCACAGCAGTGGAAGCGACAGGCGGGCGGGAAGGCCGCCGGGGCACTGACCGCCGCGTACGTCGCCGCCTTCGCCGGGTCTCATCCGCTGGCCAAGAAGGTGGGCGCCTGGCCCGCCGTGTTCGGCGTCGCCGGGGCCGTGGCCCTCGCCTCGTGGGCCGTGGCCGACCGCCGGGCCTGAGCCCGGCCCACGCCGCAGCCGGGTCGGCGGCGGCGCCCGTTCAGACGACGTCGCCCCCGACCCCCGACCGCCCCGCCGGAACCCCGGCGATCAGCACGGTCACCTGCTTCCGCACGGCCTCGCCGAGGACCGTGACCGCCGCCTCCGTGAGGGACTTGATCAGGCGGGCGGGCGCGTCGGGGATCTGCGGATGGGTCAGTCCGCCTTCTCGCATGACGAGGGTGATGACCGGCGCGGGCGCCTCGCCGGGTATGCCTCCGGTGCCCCAGCGGTGCTCCGGGACGCCGAACAGTTCGACGACGGCGACCGCGCGTGCCCAATCGCCGACCACGGCGGCCACCGCGTCGGTCAGGGCGCGGATGAGCTTCGACTCGATCGAACCGTCGAGCGTCTCCTCGCGGATCTGGACGGTCAAGTGCGGCATGGTGGATCTCCGTTCGGTCGCGGCAGTCGTGACACAGAGACAAGTGATCACAGACAGACAATTGATCACGGACAGACAAGTGATCACACAGAGACAAGCGATCACGTAGATAAGTGATCACACAGAGACAAGTGGTCGATTCACCTTTAGATGCAAAGCATCTTTAGTCGCAAAGCTATTTGGAGGGGTGGCCGATGTCAACCGAGGGTCGCTCCGAGCCGGGCGTCGACGACGCCGTACGTGCGCTGCTGCTCCTCATGCCCCGCATGGTCGGCCGGGCCAAGCGCATCCCGGTGCCCGAGGAACTCCAGTCCCTGGCGTTGGCTCCGCGGCACCTCTCGCTGCTGTCGTATCTGCTCTTCGACGGGCCCATGACCGTCAACGACCTGGCCACCCGTCTGGAGGTCGCGCCGACGACCGTCAGCCTCATGGTCGGCGAGCTGAGCGGGAAGGGCATCCTGGAGCGGCAGGAGGACCCGGCCGACCGGCGGCGACGCATCGTCAGCATCACCGACGCCCAACGGCCGTCCATCACCACGTGGTTGTCGCGTGGCGCCACCGCCTGGCGCCGCGCGCTGGAACCGCTGACTCCGGATCAGCGCCAACTGGTCATCGACACTCTGCGCGCCTACGAGGCCGCGGCGGCGGACACGGAGACAACCCCGGACGCGGACACCGCCACGGGGCCGGACGCGGACACCGACCCCGACCTCGGCCCCGGCGCCGAGCCCGCCCCCTGAAACGCCCGCCGATACGCGTTCGGACTCGTTCCCACCACCCGCTTGAACCGTTCCCGGAAGGCCGTCGGCGAGCCGAACCCCGCCTGGACCGCGATGCGTTCGACGGGATACGTGGTCGTCTCCAGGAGGTACTGGGCCCGTCGCACCCGCGCCCGGTGCAGCCACTGGAGAGGCGTCGTGCCGGTCTGTTCGCGGAAGCGGCGGTTGAGGGTACGGGTACTCATGCCGGCGTGGGCGGCGATGTCCTCCAGGGTCAGGTCGTGGCCCGCGTTCTCCTCCAGCCAGGCGAGGAGGGGCTCCATCGTGGTGCCGGCCGGTACCGGCGGCTGGTCGTGGACGATGAACTGGGCCTGGCCGCCTTCCCGTTCGAGCGGCATGACGGACATCCGGGCGGCATGCGCGGCGACGGCGGAGCCGTGGTCCATACGGATCATGTGCAGGCACATGTCGAGGGCCGCGGCCGCGCCCGCCGAGGTCAGGAACTGGCCGTTGTCGACGTAGAGGACGTTCGGGTCGACGGTCACGGCCGGGTACCTGGCCGCCAGGTCCTGGGCCGCGATCCAGTGGGTGGTCGCGCGTAGCCCGTCCAGCAGGCCGGTGGCGGCGAAGACGAAGGCGCCGACGCAGATCGAGGCGATCCGGGTGCCGTTCGCGGCCGCCGCGCGCAGCGCCTCCGCCACGCCTGGCGGGAGCGGGACAGTGGGGTCGGCGACGCCGGGCAGGACGATCGTGTCCGCCTCCGCCAGCGCCTCCAGACCGTACGGCGCGCGCACCGTGAACGGGCCCGCGCTCACCTCCTCGTCCGCCGTGACCGAACAGACCCGGATCCGGTAGGCCGCCCGGCCGTCCGGCAGCCGGGCCCAGCCGAAGGTGTCGATCGGGGCGGAGAGGTCGAACGGGATGACCTGGTCGAGCGCCAGTACGGCCACGGTGTGCATGGCTAGAGGGTAGGGGTACGACAGGTTGTGGTCAGCCGGGTCGCACACCCGGAGTTCCCGGCACCCTTGTCCGGTGGGGCCACGGGAGATGCCCCGAGACCGCTGGAAAACCTCCTGGTGGGTCCCGTGGCGAGAATCCGCAGGTACCTGTGGCGAGAATCCGTGAGGTGGTGGCAAAAGTGCCACTTCTGCAAGATCCGCGCCGCGCATAACGTCACCCCGTGACCAAGTTCCTTCTCGCCGTCCATGTCCTCGCCGCGATCGTCGCCATCGGGCCCATTACCGTCGCCGCCAGCATGTTCCCGCCCAGCGCGCGCAAGGTTCTGGCAGAGCCGGGGAACGCCCAGGCCGTGTCGACGGTGCGGCTGCTGCACCGCATTTGTCGCGTGTACGCCGCCGTCGCCGTCGTCGTTCCCGTCTTCGGATTCGCCACGGCGAGCAACATGGGCGTGCTCGGCGACACCTGGCTGATCGTCTCGATCGCGCTGACGGCCCTCGCCGCGGTCGTCCTCATCGCGCTGGTCCTGCCCGGGCAGGCCGCGTTCGCGGAGGGTGGCTGGGACGCAGGAGGCGGCGAGGTCGCGGTGGGGCGGAAAACGACCGTTCGGCTCGCCATGTTCACCGGCGTCTTCAACCTCCTCTGGGCCACCGTCACGATCCTGATGATCGTTCGACCGGGGTCCACCACAGGGGCGTAGCGCCCCCCGAACACACCGACGACCAGTGCCCGGCGCGGGGGCTTAGGATCCCGCCCATGTACGGACAGCAAGAGCAAGCGGCGCCGCAGGCCTACCTCGCCTCGGTGGAGGGCCGGCTGACGGCCGACGGATGCGCCACACGGTGGGAGAACTGGGCCGGAGTGCCCGTCCTCGTGGGGCGGCGGGCCGACTTCAAGATGCGCTGGATGGCGACGAAGCTGCACCTGTTCACCGTGGCCGCGGCGGTCCCGGAGATAACCGTCCCCGCCATCTCCGCCTTCACCGACCAGGTGATGAAGTACGCCAAGGACACCAAGGGCGGCCTCCCCGTCGGCATGCAGAACGGGGTCGGTGCCTTCCCGGTGCTCGTCAGCGACCGGGTCGATCCGGCCGCCGTGCGGTGGGCGGAGGAGCAGCAGCGCATCAAGTTCGCCTGCATGACGCGGCCTGTCGTGGTCGACAGCGCGCGCCAGTACGTGGGCATGTACCGCGGCAAGCCGGCCCTCGGGCGCGTCTACGCCTCGTACTTCATCGAGAAGGGGTCGCGGTACTTCTACGGCCAGTGAGAGGCCCGTGGGCGGCCAGCGAGACGCTTGGCCGGCGAGAGGCCTGGCCGACGCGAGAGGCCCGGCCGGCGAGAGGCTTGAGGCGCCCCCCGGCGCCTCGCCTCGTGTCACATGTGGTGGGCCAGGATCAGCTCCTCGTCCACCAGATCCGCCCTGAACTGCCGTGCCACCGCGGCCACGACGAGTACCCCGGCGGCCCCCAGCAGCGTGAAGAACGCCCACGTCAGCGGCCACGCGTTCGCGAAGCCGTCGGGCGGCCCGGGGTGCGTGCGCAGGGACACGTACAGCAGGGTCGCCGGCGGCACCGCCACCAGCAGCAACGGCCAGGCCAGCGCGTCCCGGTGGCCGAAGTAGGCGGCGAGGAGCAGCAGGATCAGGACGAGGAACACGACGCCCAGGCCGGTCACCGGCGTCGTCTCGACGGGCGAGTCCGCCGTCTCGGGACGGTTGCGCAGGTCCCAGGGCAGGCAGAGGAGATACGCCGCCGCGGAGAGGGCGGCGCCGAGCACGCGCGTCAGCCAGCGTTCCGGCCAGGGGCGCGTTCGCAAGGGGCGGAGCAGCTTCTCGGTCATGCGTACGAGGGTTCCGGCCCGGGCGGCCGGCCGACAGAGTACGCGTACTCAGAACCACCTACTCAGCCAAGTACTCAGTCGTGCGGCGCCCAACGGCGTCATGTCGCCGGCGTGGAGGGCGCGGTGGTCCCGGCCGGTACCACCGACAGCGGTGTGGCGATGTCCTCCAGGGAGCGTCGCTCGGCGTTCACCGCGAGGAACGCGGCGACCAGGCCCGCCGCGCACATCAGGCCCGCGCCGATCTGGAAGGCGAGCACCGTGTCGCCGACGACTCCGGACTCCGTGAGGTCGGCGAAGACGAGCGGTCCGCTGATGCCGCCGGCGGCCGTTCCGATGGCGTAGAAGAAGGCGATGGCCATCGCCCGGGTCTCCATCGGGAAGATCTCGGAGACGGTCAGATAGGCGCTGGAGGCGCCCGCCGAGGCGAAGAAGAGCACCACGCACCAGCACGCCGTCATCGTCACCGCGCTCAGCGAGCCCTGGTCGAAGAGCCAGGCCGTGCCGAAGAGCAGCAGACCCGAGATCAGGTACGTCGAGGAGATCATCGCCCGGCGGCCGACCGTGTCGAAGAGTTTGCCGAGCAGCAGCGGGCCGAGGAAATTGCCGGCCGCGATGACGGCGAAGTAGTAGCCGGTGCCGCCGGAGGGCACGTCGAAGAACTTGGTGAGGATGGCGCCGAAGCCGAAGGTGATCGCGTTGTAGAGGAAGGCCTGGCCGATGAAGAGGGCGAGGCCGAGCACGGCCCGTTTCGGATGGCGCCGGAAGACGGTCCTGGCGATGATGCCGAAGCCGATGCTCTTGCGCTGCTGGATGGTGATCTCGCCCCGCGGACGCGGCAGTGGCTCGCCCCTCTCCTCCTCGATCTCCCGCTCCACCTCGCTGACCAGCGCCTCCGCGTCCGCGCCGCGACCGTGGATGAACTGCCACCGCGGGCTCTCCGGCACATGCCGCCTGACCAGCAGGATCACCAGCCCGAGGACCACTCCGAGACCGAAGGTCAGCCGCCAGCCGAGGTCCTGGGGAAAGATGTCGGTGTTCAGCATCACGATGGACAACAGTGCGCCACCGATCGCGCCGAGCCAGTAGCTGCCGTTGATGATCAGGTCGACCCGGCCGCGGAACTTGGCGGGGATGAGCTCGTCGATCGCCGAGTTGATGGCCGCGTACTCACCGCCGATGCCGAAACCGGTGAGGAAGCGGAAGGTGAAGAACCACCAGGCGTCGAAGGACAGCGCGGTCAGTGCGGTCGCGGAGAGGTAGACGGCGAGGGTCACCATGAAGAGCTTCTTGCGGCCGTGGCGGTCGGTCAGCCGGCCGAAGAAGAGGGCGCCCACACAGGCACCGGCCACATAGAGAGCCGCCGCGGTACCGGTGACCTGGGCTGAGGAGATGGACAGGCCGCTGCCGTCCTCGGAGAGCCGGCTCGCGATGTTGCCGACGGTGGTGACCTCCAGGCCGTCCAGGATCCAGACGGTTCCCAGGCCGATCACGATCATCCAGTGCCACTTGGACCACGGCAGCCGATCCAGGCGGGCGGGTACGTCCGTCGTGACGGTCCCGGTGGAGCCCGGTACGGACGCCGGTGAGGCTGGTGGGGTCATGGCTCCCTCTCCCTTGAGCGAACCCTGCCCGAGTTCCCCGCGCGGGGGCGGCTACGCTCCCAGCCCCCGCGACACCACATAGATCAGCAGCCCTGCCAGCGAGCCCACCACCGTGCCGTTGATCCGGATGAACTGCAGGTCGCGGCCGATGTGAGCCTCGATCTTCCGGGTCGTGTGCTCGGCGTCCCAGCCCGCGACGGTGTCCGTGATGAGCGAGGTGATCTCCGTGCGGTACGTCGTCACGACGTACACCGCCGCGCCCTCGACCCAGCTGTCGACCTTGGCCTGGAGCTTGGGCTCCACCGACATCCGGGCGCCCAGGGACAGCAGGGAAGCCCGGACCCGCAGCCGCAACTCGCTGCGCTCGTCCTCCGCGGCGGACACCATCATGGACCGTACGGCCGTCCAGGCGGAGGCGATCAGATCCTGGACCTCGCCGCGGCCGAGGACCTCGACCTTGAGCCGCTCCACACGGGCCCGGGTGTCCGTGTCGGACTGGAGGTCGGAGGCGAAGTCGGTGAGGAAGCGGTCGAGGGCGCCACGGGCCGGGTGGGAGGGGGCGTCGCGCATCTCGGTGACGAAGCGGAGCAGCTCCTTGTAGACACGCTCGCCGACCTTCCTGTCGACGAAACGGGGGGTCCAGCCGGGGGCACCGCCCTCGATCGCGTCCATGACCTGCTCGTCGTGCAGCACCAGCCAGTCGTGGGCGCGCGCGACGATCAGATCCACGACCCGCTTGTGGCCGCCGTCCGCGACGATCTTCTCCAGCATCTTCCCTATGCCGGGCGCGATCTCCTGGGCGTCGGCACGCCGTGTGATCGCCTCACCGACGACCGCCTGCACATCGGAGTCGCGGAGCACGGTGAGCGCGCCGCGCAGGGCAGCGGAGAGCTCCGCCGTCACGCGGTCGGCGTGCTCCGGTTCGGCGAGCCAGGAGCCGAGCCGGCTGCCGATGCCGACGGCGCGCAGCCGCTGTCGTACGACCTCCTGGGAGAGGAAGTTCTCCCCGACGAACTCGCCGAGCGAGACGCCCAACTGATCCTTCTTGGTGGGGATGATCGCCGTGTGCGGGATGGGCAGGCCGAGCGGGCGGCGGAAGAGGGCCGTGACCGCGAACCAGTCGGCGAGCGCGCCGACCATGCCGGCCTCGGAGGCCGCGGCGACATAGCCCGCCCAGACACCGGCTCCCGAGTTCTCCGCCCACTTGGCGAGGACGTACACCAGTGCGACGAAGAGCAGCAGGCCGGTCGCTGTGATCTTCATCCGGCGGACGCCGCGACGCTTCTCCTCGTCGGCGGGACTGAAGGAGGTCATCGCCCGGCCAGGCGGCGTCCCGGAGGCGGTCACCGTGGGGTTCACGGCGGCCTCCGGCCGGGCATGCTGCCCTTCGGCACCCGCTTCTTCCCGTTTCGTGCGTTCCATCCGCTCCACCCGTCCGGTGACCTCGTACACATTGTCCCTTCCTGACCGACTCCTGGAACGAAACAGGAGTTCCCGGCGTCTGTTCGGTCGGGGAATCGTCCGGGGGGACCCTTAGGGGGCTTCTGATGGATCTCCGTGGAAGAAGGAGCGGCGTTCGGTGCGTGCTCTCGGTGTGCCGGGCGGAAGTCCTCGTAGCGGAGCTACTAGGGCTTTTGTCCGGTGCGGCGAGAGTGCGTGCCGGGCGTCGCGACGCCGCGGAGATCCATCAGAAGCCCCCTAGGGGGCGCTGTCGGTCTTCTTCCACCCCGTGACGCATCATGGGGTGATCACATCGGAGCCTCGGGCTCCCATCGCCCGAGGAGACACGCACCGCATGACCAAGCGTCACGCCGGGGGTGCGGGGCCCGCTGCGGAGCAGCCAATGTCAGCAGCCCCCGCAAGGCACGGCGCCATGCTCGCCGCGATCATCACCGTGATCGTGGTTCTTTCCGCCGCCATATACGTCGGCGTCTCGGCCGACGAGGGCGGCGACCAGAACAACCTCGCCGGCGGCCGCACCCCGCACAACTCCGCCGCCCCCGCCTCCACCGGCACCTGGGTCGGCGCCTGGTCGGCCTCCCCCGTCGGAGCCGAGCCCGGCACCGAGACGACCGGCATGGCGGGCCGCTCCGTGCGCAACGTCGTGCACGCGAACACCGGCGGCACGAGTGCCCGCGTCACGCTGTCCAACCTCTACGGGCAGCAGCCGCTGAACATCACCCACGCCACGATCGCCGTCGCCGCGACCATGAACAACGCCGCCGCCGCGACCGACACCATGCGCCGCCTCACCTTCGGCGGCAGCACCTCGGTGAGCATCCCGGCCGGCGAGCAGGTGCTGAGCGACGCCGTACGTGTGCGGATCCCGCACGGCTCGGACGTCCTCGTGACGACGTACACGCCCACCCCGTCCGGCCCGGTCACCTACCACCCGCACGCGCGGCAGATGTCGTACGTCGCCGACGGCGACCGCACGGAGGACGTGACCGGCACCGCGTACACCGAGCAGAGCGAGTACTGGCGCTATCTGACCGCCCTCGACGTGCTGAGCGACGAGTCGGCGGGCACCGTCGTCGTGCTGGGCGACTCGCTCACCGACGGCATCACCTCCACGGTCGGGGCCAACCACCGTTGGACCGACGCCCTTTCGGACCGGCTGCGCGACGCGGCCGGATCGGACGACGTGCCGCGCTACAGCGTCGTCAACCAGGGCATCAGCGGGAACCAGATCCTGGCCGCGGGGCTCGGCCGCCCTGCCGACAATCCAAGTGGCCTCTCCCGCTTCGGGCGTGACGTGCTCGACCGTACGAACGTCAAGGCCGTCGTCATCGACCTCGGGGTCAACGACATTCTGCGCAACCCGAATCAGGTGGATCCCCGGACCATCACCGACGGGTTGCGGAAGCTGGTGCGGCAGGCGCACGCCCGCGGGCTGCGGGTCGTCGGCGCCACTCTGATGCCGTTTCAGGGGCACCGGGGGTACACGGACGCGCGGAATGCCGTACGGCAGGCCGTCAACGCGGAGATCCGTGCGGGGAAGGTGTACGACGCCGTCGTCGACTTCGACGCGGCGCTTCGTGACCCCTACAACCCCCGGCGGCTGCGGGGCGATTATGACTCGGGGGACCATCTGCATCCCAGTGACAAGGGGTTCAAGCGGATGGCCGAGGTGTTCGACCTGGAGGATCTGAAGGGGTCGGCTCCGGCGCAGCTGTAGGGCCCGTCGTCACATTCCCGTCGTCGCGGGGCAGACGGGAAGGTGACGACAGGCCCTAGCGGTCCCTCGGCCGCGGCGCCGTCCCGGCTGGTCGCGCCCACGTGACGGAGCCGCGTGATGTCACAACCCCGCGCCCTCTGAAGGGCGTTCCAGTCGCCCGGAGTTCAGTAGTCGCCGTGGCGCCTGCGGTGACGCTCCTCGCGGCGCTCCCGGTGGCGCTCCCTGCGCTCCTCTTGCCGTTCGCGGCGGTCCTCGTGGTGTTCGCGGATCAGGTCGCGGGCCTCGTCGAGCGCGTCGAACATGTCGCTCAGGCCGTCGCTCCGCGCCCCCTGGGAACCCTGCAACTCCTTGCGGGCCGCCCTCCGTTCGAGTTTCTCCTGGCGGCGCTCCTCCTTGATGCGGAGCCGCTCGGCGCGGGTCAGTTTGCGTTCGACGCCGACGCCGCCCCAGAAGGCGAAGCCCGTGACGATCACGCGCGGAGCGCCGGGCTCACCGGGCTGCCCCTCCTCACGGTGGTCGAAGCCGCCCATGATGCCGATGCCGCGCACGACGACCTCGACGCCGGGCGGTACGACGACGTTCATCCCGCCCATCACGGCGACGCAGTTGATGACCACCTCACGGTCCGCGAAGTTCGCCTCGCGCAGGTCGATCTCGCCGCCGCCCATGAAGGCGAAGGAGTTGAAGCGCCGGGGCACGGTCCAGCGCCCCTTGCGCTCGAGCCCCGACAGGATCGCCACCCCCCACGAGGACGAACCCTCGCCGCCGACGATCCGCCCCGCCCAACTCCCGCTCTCCACAGGCTGCTTGACCATGGAGACGGGGGCCGCGGCCGCCGCACCCGGCAGATCGCGGGTGATCGGCGTCAGCTCTCCGTACGTGCGTGCCTTGTACGTCGCCTCCAGCCGCTCCTCGAACTCCTCCATGTCGAGGCGGCCCTCCGCGAGGGCGTCCCTCAGCTGTTCGGCGACTCGTTCACGATCGGCGTCGGAGGCACGCAGCTCCGGGAGTTCGTCGTCGGTCATGTAAGCAGCCTACGAGTTCCCCGGCCCACGGGCCATGCGGCCCGCCAATCCGCGAGGACCTCGCTAGGAGACCGCTTTCTCCGCGCCGCCCTGTGCGTACATCTTGGCAATGACCGTCTCGATGTCCGGCTCCCGCACCGAAAGGTCCACCAGCGGATACTCCGCCGCGATCCGCGCCACGAGCGGAGCCGCCGACGAAGCGGCGGGAAAGGCGAGCCACTGCCGCGGCCCCTCCACCTTCACCACCCGCGCCGACTCCACCTCGATCGGCGGAAGCTCCCGCTCCAGGTCCACGACCAGCGTCCGCTCGCTCTCCCCCACCTCGTGCAGCCCGGTCAGCGGGCCGTCGTACATCAGCCGCCCGTGGTCGATGACCATCACCCGCCGGCACAGCTGCTCGATGTCGGTGAGGTCGTGCGTGGTGAGCAGGACGGTCGTGCCGCGCTCCGCGTTCAGATCGCGCAGGAACTCCCGGACCCGCGCCTTGCTGATCACGTCGAGGCCGATGGTCGGCTCGTCGAGATAGAGCACGTCCGGGTCGTGCAGCAGCGCGGCCGCGATGTCACCGCGCATCCTTTGTCCCAGGGAGAGTTGGCGCACGGGCACGTCCAACAGATCGGCCAGTTGCAGGAGTTCGACACAGCGGTCGAGGTTCTCGCGGTAGCGCCCGTCCGGGATCCGGTACATGCGGTGCATCAGGCGGTACGAGTCGATCAGCGGGAGATCCCACCACAGGGTCGTGCGCTGCCCGAACACGACCCCGATGCGCTGCGCGAGCCGCGTCCGCTCGCGCGAGGGGTCGATGCCGGCGACCCGCAGCCGGCCACCGCTCGGGGTGAGGATGCCGGTCAGCATCTTGATCGTGGTGGACTTGCCCGCGCCGTTCGGACCGATATAGCCGACCATCTCACCGCGCGGCACTGTGAAGGAGAGGGAGTCGACGGCGCGCACCTGCCGCCGCTCGCTGCGCAGGAAGCCGGTCTTCTTGCGCACGTCGAAGACCTTCTCGACGCCGTCGAGCTCGATGAAGTCGCCCTCCACGCCGCTGAATTCACTGTGCACGCCGACTGCCACGTCCAACTCCCCTAACTCCCCGTACTCCGATACGACCGAAGCCCCGCGCGCCAGGCGACCCCGGCCAGCGCACAGCAGCCCGCCGCCACCAGCGGCGGTGTGAAGGCGACCCACGTCGGCAGGTCGAGCGGATAGGGCCGGCCCAGCACATACAGCGCGGGCAGCCAGTTGACGAAGGCGAGCGGGAACACGAAGGTCACCCCGCGCAGCAGGTCCTTGGCGAAGACGGTCGGCGGGTACTGCAGGAGCGTACTGCCGCCGTACGTGAAGGAGTTCTGCACCTCGGAGGCGTCCTGCGCGACGAACTGGAAGGCCGCGCCGCCCACGAACACGGCCGAGAAGATGACGCCGCCGCTGAGCAGCATCAGCGGGATCATCAGCAGCCGGAGCGGTGTCCAGGAGATGTCGAGTACGGCGATGGCGTACCCGAGGACCAGCAGTCCCTGCGTGATTCTGCCGAGGCGGCGCAGCGCGAAGCGGTCCGCGGCGACCTGGGCGAGGACGGGCACCGGGCGCACCAGGAGCGTGTCGAGCGTGCCGTCGCGCACCCGGCGCCCGAGCCGGTCCATCGAGCCGAGCGCCAGGTCGGCGATCCCGAAGGCGGTGCCCGCGACGCCGTACAGGAAGGCGACCTCGGGCAGCGAGTAGCCGCCGAGCCGGTCGACCTGGGAGAACATCAACAGGATCGCGACGAAGTCGAGGGCGGTCCCGGCGAAGTTGCCGATGGTGGTCATCACGAAGGAGGCGCGGTAGGCCATCGTGGACCGGATCCACATGGCGGCGATCATGCCGTAGGCGCGCACTCCCTCCCGCAGACGGGCGTACGCCCCTTGCCGGGCCCACGACGCGTCGGCCCGCCCCGGCCCATCGCCACGCACCGACCGCTCGAACCCGGGCTTCTCGTCCACCGGGTCAGCCACCCTGCACCACCACCCTGCGCGTAGCCACCGACTGGACCAGCCGCCCGGCCGCCAGCAGCCCGACCGCCCAGGCCGCCTGGAAGGCGTAGGTGCCCACCGGGTCGGCGGTTCCGAGTAGGACGTCCACCGGCGCCTGGATCAACGACGACCAGGGCAGGGCTCGTACGACCTCGCCGAGCGCGCCCGGGAAGACGTTGAGCGGCAGCAGCATCCCCGAGCAGAAGATCCCTGTGATCCAGGCCAGTTGGGCCGTGCCCGCCCCGTCGAGGAGCCAGAACGCGGACAGCGCCACCAGGAAGCGGAGGGCGAAGCTGACGACCACCCCGAGAACCACCGCGAGGAGGAAGGCGATCCAGGTCAACGGGGAGGCGGGCAGCGCCAGGTCGAAGAAGACCGCGCCGAAGGCGAGCGGGATCACCCCGCGCCCCAGCAGGTGGAACAACGCCCGGCCCGCATCCTGGGCCAGCCACCACAACTGGAGGTCGGCGGGCCGGTACAGGTCGATCGCGATGTCACCCGTACGGATTCTCTCGATCAGCTCGTCCTCGAAGCCCCCGCCCATCACCGCCACCACCATGAGCAGCGCCTGGCCCAGCCACACATAGGTGAGCGCCTGCGCCTGGTCGTAGCCACCGAGGTGCGGTCTGGTGTCCCACAGTGCGATGAAGACGTACGCCAGGATCAGCCCGAAGACCGTGTTGGTGAACACCCCCGCCGCCGTGGCCGTCCGATAGGTGGCGAAGCGCCGGAACCCGCCCACGGCGACGGCCGCGTACAACCGCCCTGTGCCCACAACTCCGCCCCTGTTCGCCGCGTTGAGCCAAAGCGCAGGAGCCTAGCCCCGGGTTGACGCGACCCGCCAGGCATTTTCCGGGCGCGACGCGCGCCGGGCCGAGGGAACGGAACGCTTGGTGCGACAGTCTTCAAGAGGGGGCGCACAAGGCGTACGAGGGCGTACGGGAACGTACGCACGCGAAACAGGAGTCCGGCGACAAATGAGCAACAAGCCGCAGCCGCAGCAGAACAGCCAGGGCTGGGCACCAAAGGATCCGGCACCGGAACCGGGACCGGAACCGGAACCGGGACCGGGATCGACACCGGAACCGGAACCGGGATCGGCACCAGAACCGGAACCGGGACCAGGATCGACACCGGGACCAGGGCCGGAGCCTGGGCCGGGACCACAGGGTGCACCGGGCAAGCCCGGCAAGAAGCAGAAGCGGAAGCGCACTGGGTGGCGTCGGCTCCTCCCGACCTGGCGGATGGTCCTCGGCACGGCCCTCGGCGTGTTACTGCTCCTGATCGGCCTCTTCGCGCTCGGCTACTACCTGGTGAAGATCCCGCCCGCGAACGCCGCCGCGACCAAGCAGAGCAACGTCTACCTGTACGCGGACGGCAGCCAACTCGCCCGCGACGGCGAGGTCAACCGGGAGAACGTGTCGCTCGCGCAGATCTCCAAGGACGCCCAGCACGCGGCCCTCGCCGCCGAGGACCGCGACTTCTACTCCGAGTCGGCCGTCGACCCGACGGCGATGATCCGCGCCGGCTGGAACACGGTCACCGGCAAGGGCAGGCAGTCCGGCTCGACGATCACGCAGCAGTACGTGAAGAACTACTACCTGGGCCAAGAGCAGACCGCCACGCGGAAGTTCAAGGAGTTCTTCATCTCCATCAAGCTCGACCGTGAGAAGAGCAAGGCCGAGATCCTCGAGGGCTACCTCAACACCAGCTACTTCGGCCGCAACGCGTACGGCATCCAGGCCGCCGCCCAGGCCTACTACGGCGTCGACGCCAAGGACCTGACGGTCGGCCAGGGCGCCTACCTCGCCGCGCTCCTCAACGCGCCGAGCGAGTACGACGTGATCGCGCACCCCGAGAACAAGTCCGCGGCGGTCGCCCGCTGGAACTACGTACTCGACGGCATGGTCAAGGAGAAGTGGCTGACCCCGTCGGACCGGAACAACGTGAAGTTCCCGATGCCGAAGCAGGCCAAGGGCTCGGCGGGCATGTCGGGCCAGCGCGGCTATCTCGTGCAGGCCGTCAAGGACTACCTGACGAGCAACAAGATCCTCGACGAGGACACCCTCACCACCGGCGGCTACCGCATCACGACCACCCTCCAGAAGCCCAAGCAGGACGCCTTCGTGAAGGCCGTCGACGACCAGGTGATGGACAAGCTCGACAAGAAGAACCGCAAGGTCGACAACTACGTCCGCGCGGGCGGCGTCGCCATCGACCCGTCCAGCGGAAAGGTCGTCGCGATGTACGGCGGCATCGACTACACCAAGCAGTACGTCAACAACGCGACCCGCCGCGACTACCAAGTCGGCTCCACCTTCAAGCCGTTCGTGTTCACCTCGGCCGTGCAGAACGGCTCGAGGACGCAGGACGGCCGCACCATCACCCCGAACACCATCTACGACGGCACCAACAAGCGCCCCGTGCAGGGCTGGAGCGGCGGCTCCTACGCGCCCGAGAACGAGGACAGCCGCTCGTACGGCGACATCACCGTACGCACCGCCACCGACAAGTCGGTCAACGCGGTGTACGCGCAGATGGCCGTGGACGTCGGCTCGGCCAAGGTCAAGCAGACGGCCGTCAACCTCGGCATCCCGTCCAACACCCCCGACCTGACCGCCTCCCCGTCCATCGCGCTCGGCGCGGCCACCGCCAGCGTCCTGGACATGACGGAGGCGTACGCCACGCTCGCGAACCACGGCAAGCACGGCACGTACACCCTCATCGAGAAGATCACCAAGGACGGCGCTCCGGATGTGGAGCTGCCGGACAAGGACAGCGAGCAGGCGGTGAGCCGGGAGGCCGCGGACACGACCACGTCCATCCTGCAGAGCGTCGTCGAGGGCGGCACCGGCACGGCCGCGCTGGCCGCCGACCGCCCCGCCGCGGGCAAGACCGGCACCGCAGAGGAGGACCAGGCCGCCTGGTTCGCGGGCTACACCCCCGACCTCGCCACCGTCGTCTCCGTCATGGGCCAGGACCCCGAGACGGGCGCCCACAAGTCCCTGTACGGCGCGCTCGGCCAGAACCGCATCAACGGCGGCGGCTCTCCCGCCCAGATCTGGGCCCAGTTCACGAAGGCCGCCCTCAAGGGCACCCCCGCGACGAGCTTCGACCTCCAGCTCCAGCCCGGCGCCGAGCAGCAGGAGCCCCCGACCTACGTACCCAGCACGCCCCCCACCTACGGCCAGGACGACGGCGGCACGGAGACGGGCGGCCAGGACGACGGCGGCACGGAGACGGGCGGCCAGGACACCGAGGGACAGACCGAGGGGCAGTCCCAAGGCCAGACGGACGGGGGCACCACGGACGGCTCCACGGGCGGGTCGACGGACGGCGGGTCGACGGACGGCGGGACGACGGACGGCGGGACGACAGACGGCGGGACGACAGACGGCGGGACGACAGACGGCGGGACCACGGACGGGGGGACCACGGACGGCGGGAGCACAGACGGCGGGAGCACAGACGGCGGGACGACCGGGACCACCGCAGGGACGGGGCCGCTCAGCGGGCCCGCCCCACGAAAACACTGAGGAAGGCCGGGGACACCTGAGCAGGACCGGGCCGGGCCGAACAGTGGCAATCAGTGACCGGAGGTGACCTTCAGTCCCACCACGGCCACCAGCAGCAGACAGACGAAGAAGATCCGGGCGGCGGTCGCCGGCTCACCGAGCACGACCATGCCGAGCACCGCCGCCCCGGCCGCGCCGATGCCGACCCAGGCGCCGTAGGCGGTGCCGATGGGCAGGGATTTGGCGGCGTACGACAGCAGAACCATGCTCGCGACGATGCCCGCGCCCGTGAGGACGCTCGGGACGAGCCGGGTGAATCCGTCCGTGTACTTCATGCCGATCGACCAGCCGACTTCCAGCAGACCGGCGACGAGCAGCAGAACCCAGGCCATGAGAGGCACCTCCGTGGTCGATCAACAGGGGGTGCGTCGTCTTTGCCCGGAGGCTCTCTCGCTCTCCGCCCGGTACGGCGCGTCTCGTCGGGGTCCTTCAAACGTAGCAAAGCAACGACGAAAGGGGCTGGTGACGAGGGTCACCAGCCCCTTTCACCTGCGATCCACAGGCAAAGTCGGTCGTTACAGGTACAGGCCGGTCGAGTCCTCGGACCCCTCGAACCGGTCCGCGGCCACCGCGTGCAGATCCCGCTCACGCATCAGCACATACGCGATCCCGCGCACCTCGACCTCGGCACGGTCCTCCGGGTCGTACAGGACGCGGTCGCCCGGCTCCACCGTCCGGACGTTCTGCCCGACGGCGACGACCTCGGCCCAGGCGAGACGCCGGCCGACGGCCGCCGTCGCGGGGATCAGGATGCCGCCGCCGGAACGCCGCTCGCCCTCGGCGGCGTCCTGCCGCACCAGTACGCGGTCGTGCAGCATCCGGATGGGCAACTTGTCGTGTTGGGTGCTGTGCTTTTCCCGATTGGCGCTCACACCCCGAACCTACCTGCCTCGGCCGCTTTCGTACGTCGGTGGGTCAGCCCCTGCGCCGCCGCGACCCCACGGCGAACAGCCCGACGATCCCCACCACGACCAGGGCCACCGGCACGATGCGCTCCAGCCGCGGCGCACCGTCCTCCGTCACGAGCTGGCCCTTCACATCGCTGACGACACGGTTGACGCCGACATAGGCGCGCCCCAATGTGTGATCGACATGGGAGACGACCTTGGCCTTGGCGTCCCCGACGATCGTCTTCGGGTGCACGCGCACGCCGATCTCGTCGAGCGTCGCGGCGAGCGTTTCGCGGCGGCTCTTGATGTCCGCCTCGATCTGCGCCGGAGTCCTGGTATCCGACGTTCTCGACGTATCCGACACCGCGCTGCCTCCGTGGTCGTGTCCGAGTCCCTACGGTCGACAGTCTGTCAGCTCCGACCGAGCCGCACCCCTTGGCACCCCCCATTACGCTCGTTCCGTATCCGTATCCATCCCCCGGCCACGTGAGGTACCGATGAGCGAGCGACTTCAGCCCGGCGACACCGCCCCCGCCTTCACCCTGCCCGACGCCGACGGCAACGAGATCTCCCTCGCCGACCACAAGGGCCGCAAGGTCATCGTCTACTTCTACCCGGCCGCCCTGACTCCCGGATGCACGAAGCAGGCCTGCGACTTCACGGACAACCTCGACGTCCTCGCGAGCGCCGGCTACGACGTCATCGGCGTCTCCCCCGACAAGCCCGAGAAGCTCGCCAAGTTCCGGGAGAAGGAGAACCTGAAGGTGACGCTTGTCGGCGACCCCGACACGACCGTCATCGAGGCCTACGGCGCCTACGGCGAGAAGAAGAACTACGGCAAGACGTACGTCGGCGTCATCCGCTCCACGATCGTCGTGGACGAGGAGGGCAAGGTCGAGCGGGCCTTTTACAACGTGAAGGCCACGGGCCACGTAGCGAAGATCATCAAGGACCTGGGGATCTGAGGTCGGGTCCCGGGGATCCGGGGTCGGAAGGAGATCCACACGTCGGGAGGCAGGTCCGGTCGCCCCGACACCGGCCTGCGCTCCTCCAGCCATGCGTCACCGACGATCTCGGCGGCGACGCGGCGCCAGAACCGCACGGCGGGCGGGTTGTTGTCCTGAAAGGCGACCTCCCAGGGGCCCGGGTGCCGGGCGACGACTTCCCGCACGGCACGCGATCCGATCCCCACCCGCCGGGCCCCGCGCACGACGAAGAAGCTGTTGAGCACTCGAATCGGACCGGCCAGGCTACACACGAAGGCGAACCCGACGGGGCGCTCCAGGCTCGTCACCAGATACGGCACCCGGTCGGCGTCGGTGCATTCCGCCTCCAGCCACTCGCTGCGGAACGACCTGTCCGGGTCGGGCAGCCCGCCCCGGAACCCGGACAGGTCGTGCTGGAACAGCGGCCAGAAGCGCTCCAGCACAGGACGGTCGACGGCGTTCGCACGACGCACGGTGATGTCGAGCACGGTCCCCCTCCTGTGGTTTTCGGGCATGAAAAAAGCCTCCCGGCGGACATGTGTCCGAGCCCGGAAGGCCTGACTGCTGATCAGCAGAATACCAAGGGGCGGACGTGACCATCCGATAAACGGTTCGTTACTCCGTGCGAGGTCACGAACGCGTGACCGGAACGGAGGGACAACATGCCGGTCAGCCCGTACACCGAGGAACGCCTGGAGGAGGCAGCCCGTTCGTCGCGGACGTTGTCGGAGGCCCTGACGAAGCTCGGGGTGGATCCGAGGAGTTCGACTCGGCAGTACATCCGGGGACGCATGAAGAGGCTGGGGGTGAACACGTCCCACTTCGAGCGCGAGGGAACGCGCTGGAGCAGAGCGGTACTCGCACCCGCCGTCGCGGCATCCGAGTCAGTGAACGACGTACTCCGTCACCTCGGCCTCGAAGTTGTGGGCGGCCACCACACCAACATCAGCCGCAGGATCAGGGAGTACGGTCTCGACACCTCGCACTTCACCTCTCACCCCCGCCGGTCGAAGGAGGGTCGACGGCCGCGGACGATCGACCAGGTCCTCGTCCAACACGAGCCGAAGGACAGGCGCCGGGAACACCCGGATCGACTCAAGCGCGCCCTACTGGATCTCGGCAGGTCTGCGCAATGCGCACTGTGCGGCACGGAACCACTCTGGCGAGGGTGTCCACTGCCACTCGAAGTGGACCACGTCGACGGAAACTGGCGGAACAATCGGCCGGAGAACCTGCGCCTGCTGTGCCCCAACTGCCATGCGACAACAGACTCATACCGAGGCAGGAACAAGCGCCACCGTACGGGGTCGGCCTCGTGAGCGGCCGCCCTCGCGTCCCAAAGCCGGAAGCCCATCTACTGCGCCGGGTCGTGGCCGACTCGACATCCCTGGCGGAGGCACTACGGAGGCTTGGGTTTCCCGACAACGGCAGCCGAAGGGCCGCTCTGAGCGAGTGGATCGAGCAAGACAGGCTCTCGATCACTCACTTTCTCGGGCAAGCCCATCGGCGAGGAAAACCCGGGACCACACCGGTGAGACATGCAGAGGACATCCTCGCCAAGCACGACGGGCCGCGTCGCACCCGCACGCTTCTGCTGCGCCGAGCCCTGTCGGAGATCGGTGTTCCTGAGCGGTGCGACATGTGCGGGACTCCACCCGAGTGGAACGGCAAACCCATGACACTGGAGATCGACCACGTCAACGGCGACTGGAGCGATGATCGGCGCGAGAACCTGCGGCTGTTGTGTCCCAACTGTCATGCAATCACCAGCACCTGGTGCAGGGGAGGCAGCCGAAGCCGGGAAGCGGCGTGACAGAAACCCCTGCTCACCGGCAGCCTCGTGACCGGTACCATGTCAGACGGCTAGCGGCGGTGGCGCAACGGCTGACGCAGCAGACTTAGGATCTGTGGCCCGTGAAACGGCTTGAGGGTTCGAATCCCTTCCGCCGCACAGCAAACGGCCTGCGAATCGATGGATACGCAGGCCGTTCTTGTGCGCGGCCTCAGCTCAACAATTCCCGCACCACCGGCACCAGCGCCCGAAACGCCTTCCCCCGGTGGCTGATCGCGTTCTTCTCCTCGGGCGAGAGTTCGGCGCATGTCCGGGTCTCCCCCTCCGGCTGAAGGATCGGGTCGTAGCCGAAGCCGTTCGTGCCGACCGGGGCGTGGCGCAAGGTGCCCCGCAGTTGGCCCTCGACCACTCGTTCCGTACCGTCCGGCAGGGCGAGGGCCGCGGCGCAGGCGAAGTGGGCTCCCCTGTGGGGCTCGTCGATGTCGGCGAGCTGGGCCAGGAGGAGGTCGAGGTTGGCCTTGTCGTCGCCGTGACTGCCTGCCCAGCGGGCGGAGAAGATGCCGGGGGCGCCGTTCAGGACGTCGACGCAGAGGCCCGAGTCGTCGGCGATGGCGGGCAGGCCCGTGGCCTGGGCCAGGGCGTGGGCCTTCAGCAGGGCGTTCTCGGCGAAGGTGACGCCGGTTTCCTTGACGTCGGGGATGTCGGGGTAGGCGTCCGCGCCGACGAGGTCGTGCGTGAGACCTGCGTCGGCGAGGATCGCATTCAGCTCGGTGATCTTTCCGGCGTTGCGGGTGGCGAGGATCAGGCGGGTCATGGTCGCCAGTATCTCCGAGTTCACCCGCCGGCCCTTAGGGGGTGCAGACCTTCGTCAGTTCGCCCGCCGCGTCCGTGACCGGGCTGATATCGGGGGTGTTGTCGCCGTTCTTGATGGCCGTACGGACATTGCCGACGGCCTTGTTGAGATCGTCGACCGCCTTGTTGACGTCGGCGTTGTCGGTCTTGTCGCCGATCTTGTCGAGATTCTTCTCGATCGAGTTGAGGGACTCGTCGGTCTGCGTCGGGTCGTTCGCCGCGTTCTCGACGGCCTGTTGGAGGTCGGTGACGCTGTCGGCGATGGAATCGGCGGTCTGGACACAGTCCAGGGCCTTGTTGACCGCGTCGCAGCCGACGGCCGCCGGCAGGGCGACGAGTGCGGTGACAACGGCGAATGCGGCGGTGCGGCGGCGGTGGCGCGCGGCCATGGAACGGTCCCTCCCCGTGGGCATGATGTGGTCCGACCCCGTGGTGCGGTCGGCTCGACCGGTGATGCGGTCGACTCGCCCCGTGACGTGATCGGCGGGGCGCACGGCTGGACCGTACGCCCGTACCCCTTAGAACGCGAAGCGTTAACGCTTGGTTGCCTCGATCGTCGCTTCCAGGGCCGCGCGCTGGATGGCCGCGAGTTCGTCGCAGCCCACGACCGCCAGGTCCAGCAGCGCGTTGAGCTCCTTGCGGTCGAAGGGCTCCGCCTCCGCGGTGCCCTGGACCTCGACGAAGCGGCCGTCGCCGGTGCAGACGACGTTCATGTCGGTGTCGGCCTTCACGTCCTCCTCGTAGCAGAGGTCGAGGAGGGGGACGCCGCCGACGATGCCCACGGAGACGGCGCTCACCGTGCCGGTCAGCGGCTTGCGGCCCGCCTTCACCAGCTTCTTGCTCTGCGCCCACGTGACGGCGTCGGCGAGCGCCACGTACGCGCCGGTGATGGCCGCGGTACGCGTGCCGCCGTCGGCCTGGAGGACGTCGCAGTCGAGGACGATGGTGTTCTCGCCGAGCGCCTTGTAGTCGATGACGGCGCGCAGGGAACGGCCGATGAGGCGGCTGATCTCGTGGGTGCGGCCGCCGATCTTGCCGCGTACGGATTCGCGGTCGCCCCGGGTGTTGGTGGCGCGGGGAAGCATGGAGTACTCGGCGGTGACCCAGCCCTCGCCGCTGCCCTTGCGCCAGCGCGGGACGCCCTCGGTGACGGAGGCGGTGCAGAACACCTTGGTGTCGCCGAAGGAGACGAGGACGGAGCCCTCGGCGTGCTTGCTCCAGCCGCGCTGGATGGTGATGGGGCGGAGCTGTTCGGGGGTGCGGCCGTCGATTCGAGACATGCGGTGAGCCTAGCCGTATACGGCTGAGGGGCTGCCGCCGGTCACGGAAGCCGAGGGTCCGACGGCCGGCGGTCGCGGCCGTCAGTGGGTACCACCGTCGCCCGACCGAGCCGCCCGCCCGGCCGGCGCATCGCGCAAAAACGCGGTCCGGACACGAACGCGGTCCGGACACTTCGGTGTCCGGACCGCACGTTCCCCGGTCGACCAGGGGTGAGCCAAGGTTCCCGGGAACCCCGGGTCTCACATCATGTCTTCGATCTCGCCCGCGATCGGGTCCGCGTCCGTGCCGATGACGACCTGGATGGCTGTGCCCATCTTGACGACTCCGTGCGCGCCGGCGGCCTTCAGGGCGGCTTCGTCGACCAGCGAGGGGTCGGCGACCTCGGTGCGCAGGCGCGTGATGCAGCCCTCGATCTCCTCGATGTTGTCGATGCCGCCGAGCCCGGCGACGATCTTCTCAGCCTTGGTGGCCATGTCCTACTCCCTGATCCGAACCGCTTTGTCGCAGTAACCCACAGTTGGCCCATCTTCGCGAGCGGTCATGTCGTAGGTACCGAATGATGGCGATCACGACAGAGCGACCGGTCGCCAACTGGTCTACACCAGTGTGCAGGCAGTCGCCAAACCGGCCCCGCCGGGAGGACACCGATGAGTGCCGACAGCGCTGTCTCCCCCGCCCGAGCCCGCTGGAACAACCTGTTCCAGGGCCTGCAGAAAATGGGCCGCAGCCTCCAGCTCCCCATCGCGGTGCTGCCGGCCGCCGGTATACTCAACCGGCTCGGGCAGCCGGACGTGTTCGGCCCCGACGGGCTCGGCTGGGACAACGTCTCCAAGGTGATGAAGGGCGCTGGCGGCGCGCTGCTGGACGGCGAGTTCGGGCTGCCGATGCTGTTCTGCGTCGGCGTGTCCATCGGCATGGCGAAGAAGGCGGACGGGTCCACCGCGCTGGCGGCGGTCGCGGGGTTCCTCGTCTACTTCGGCGTGCTGCACGAGTTCCCGGAGAGCTGCGCACAGCAGGCGAAGGTCATCCAGGACATCGGCTGCCAGGCGCCCGACTTCTCTGTGACGGCGTTCACTTACCAGAATCCGGGGGTCTTCGGCGGGATCATCATGGGGCTGATGACCGCGTACTTCTGGCAGCGCTTCCACCGCACCAGGCTGGTGGACTGGCTCGGCTTCTTCAACGGGCGCCGGCTGGTGCCGATCATCATGTCGTTCGTGGCCATCGCGTTCGCCGCTCTGTGCCTGTGGATCTGGCCGCCGATCGGTGACGCACTGGAGAACTTCAGCGACTGGCTGGTGGGGCTGGGCGCCTGGGGCGCCGGCGTCTTCGGCGTGGCCAACCGCGCACTGCTCGTGATCGGGCTGCACCAGTTCCTGAACGTGCCCATCTGGTTCCAGTTCGGCACCTACACGACGCCGGAAGGCCAGGTGAAGCACGGTGACATCAACATGTTCCTGGCGGGCGACCCGAGCGCGGGCCAGTTCACCTCGGGCTTCTTCCCGATCATGATGTTCGCGCTGCCCGCGGCGGCCCTGGCGATCACGCACTGCGCGCGGCCGAACCGCCGCAAGGAGATCGGCGGGCTGATGCTCTCGGTGGCGCTGACATCGTTCGTCACGGGCATCACCGAGCCGATCGAGTACTCCTTCCTGTTCGTCGCGCCACTGCTGTACGCGGTCCACGCGGTGCTCACGGGTGTGTCGATGGCGGTGACTTGGGGGCTGGGGGTGCACGACGGGTTCAGCTTCTCCGCCGGTCTCATCGACTACGTCATCAACTGGAACCTGGCGACCAAGCCGTGGTTGATCACCCCGATCGGGTTGTGCTTCGCCGTCGTGTACTACGTGATCTTCCGGTTCGCGATCACGAAGTTCGACCTGAAGACGCCGGGGCGGGAGCCGGAGGAGGAGCGGGAGGACATCACTAAGGCGTAGGACTTCCGTAGGACTTCCCCACGAAGGCGGTACAGGGCTTCCGGACCTGCTGGTCCGGGGGCCCTTCGTCCTATCCGGAACAGCTTCCTCCCCTTATTGTCCAGATGGTCCAGGCCGCATGGTCCAGGCCGCAAAATTCGCGGGTTCCTTATCCGGCCTTCACCGTGCTACAACAGGTCTACACCACTGAGTGGTGTAGACCACGCCGTCCCAAACTCCCTTGTCCCCTGGGCGGCGCCTTGCCCTCCCCCAGCCTCCGGCCGGGGGGACCCCCAGGAGGAAGTTGTGTCCACGGCCAGCGCCGCTCCCGCGGCCGACAAGAAGAAGGGCGCCGGCGCGATGGCTGTTCTGCAGCGTATCGGCCGAAGCCTGATGCTGCCGGTCGCCGTTCTGCCCGCCGCCGCGCTGCTGGTGCGCCTCGGCAACACCGACATGCTCGGTCGCCCGTCCTTCCCCACGTTCCTCACCAAGATCGCCGGCTTCATGTCGGCCGGCGGCAACGCGATCCTCGACAACATGGCGCTGCTGTTCGCCGTGGGCATCGCGATCGGCTTCGCGAAGAAGTCGGACGGTTCGACGGCGCTGGCGGCCGTGGTGGGCTACCTGGTCTTCAAGAACGTGCTGGCGACCTTCTCCGACAAGAACCTGCCCAAGGTGGCCACGGCCGTCGACGGCAAGGTGGTCATGGTCGACGCGCCGGTGGACGCCAAGGTCCTCGGCGGCGTGGTGATGGGCATCGTCGTCGCCCTGCTCTACCAGCGCTTCTACCGCACCAAGCTGCCCGACTGGGCCGGCTTCTTCGGCGGCCGCCGGCTCGTCCCGATCCTCTCCGCCTTCGCGGGCCTGCTGATCGGCATCGTCTTCGGCTACATCTGGCCGGTCCTCGGCACGGGTCTGCACAACTTCGGTGAGTGGCTGGTCGGTTCGGGCGCCGTCGGCGCGGGCATCTTCGGTGTCGCCAACCGCGCGCTGATCCCGATCGGCATGCACCACCTGCTGAACTCGTTCCCGTGGTTCCAGGCGGGCGAGTACCACGGCAAGAGCGGTGACATCGGGCGCTTCCTGGCCGGTGACCCGACCGCCGGGCAGTTCATGACCGGCTTCTTCCCGATCATGATGTTCGCGCTCCCGGCCGCCTGCCTCGCGATCGTTCACTGCGCCCGTCCCGAGCGCCGCAAGGTCGTCGGCGGCATGATGTTCTCGCTCGCGCTGACCTCCTTCGTCACGGGTGTCACCGAGCCGATCGAGTTCACGTTCATGTTCATCGCGCCGGTCCTGTACGCGATCCACGCGGTGCTCACCGGTGTCTCCATGGCGCTGACCTGGGCCCTCGGAATGAAGGACGGCTTCGGCTTCTCGGCCGGCGCGGTCGACTTCGGCCTGAACCTCGGCATCGCGACCAACCCGTGGGGCCTGGTCCTGGTGGGCCTCTGCTTCGCGGCGGTCTACTACGTCGTCTTCCGCTTCGCGATCACGAAGTGGAACCTGCCGACGCCGGGCCGTGAGTCCGACGAGGAGCTGGCGGAGCTGCAGAAGGCCGAGGCCAAGTAGCCTCCCCCGACACGCGACAAGGCCCCCGGAGCGCTCTCCGGGGGCCTTGTCGTGCGTAGGGGGCTCGGCCGTCGGATCTCGTACGACAGCCGTCAGATCTCGTACGTCAGCCGTCAGATCTCGTACGACAGTCGAGGCATCGCCAGTTCCGCCGGACCCGAGTACGCCGCGCGCGCGTCCTCCAGATTGGCCTGGGAGTCCGTCCACGGCGGGATGTGGGTGAGCAGGAGGCGGCGGGCGCCGGCACGGGCGGCGGTCTCGCCCGCCTCGCGGCCGTTGAGGTGGAGGTCGGGGATGCTCTCCTTGCCGTGGGTGAACGCGGCCTCGCACAGGAACAGGTCCGTGTCGCGGGCGAGTTCGTCCAGGGCCTCGGTCACCCCCGTGTCCCCGGAGTACGTGAGCGACTTCCCTTCGTGCTCCACCCGGATGCCGTACGCCTCCACGGGGTGGCGCATCCGCTCTGTGTGCACGGTGAACGGGCCGATCTCGAACGTGCTCGGCTTGACCGTGTGGAAGTCGAAGACCTCGCTCATCGAGGAGGCCGTGGGGGTGTCCGCGTACGCGGTGGTCAGGCGCTGCTCGGTGCCCTCGGGTCCGTAGACGGGGAGCGGATCGCAGCGACCGCCGTCATGGCGGTAGTAGCGCGCGACGAAGTACGCGCACATGTCGATGCAGTGGTCGGCGTGCAGATGGCTGAGGAAGATCGCGTCGAGGTCGTAGAGACCGCAGTGGCGCTGCAGCTCGCCAAGGGCACCGTTGCCCATGTCGAGAAGCAGCCGGAAGCCGTCGGCCTCTACGAGGTAGCTCGAGCAGGCCGATTCCGCGGACGGGAACGACCCCGAGCAGCCGACGACGGTGAGCTTCATAAGAGCTGGAACCTCCGCGCTGGCAGGAAGTGCAGAGAGTAGATGCGGGGTGCAGATACTCGGAGCAGTTACGGAAAACGGGGGTCGTGCGGTCCGTCGAGCGTAAGGGGCAAAAGGGCCGGTCGCCCCTCTGCCAGGGGCTGTTGTGGGCGAACTCACCTGTGGTGTCACCGGTTCGGATGGACGTGGAGTGGGCCGCGCCCCGGCGGGTCGTTCCGGGCGAGGGGCGAGCGGGGATACGCGCCGGTACCTTCATTGGTATGGACACGTCCTGGTGGCTCGCGCTGGCGGCGGTGGTGCTGCTCGCGTTGGTCGCGACGCTGGTGGACGGCTGGGGGCGCCGTGGGCGTCGGCCTGCCCAGCGTACTCGTCCGCCCGGACGGGCGGGTGTGCTGCGGCGGCGGGGGGCGCCTCGGCCGCGGCCGGCGGAGATCTGGTGGGCGAATGTTCCGTACGAGGACGGGCCGGGGGTCAAGGACCGGCCCTGCCTGGTGCTGGCCGTGCGGGGGGATCGCGCTACCGTCGCGAAGATCACCAGCAAGTACCACGATGAGCGGGCCGGGGTGATTCCGTTGCCGCCCGGGGCCGTGGGGGATGCGCACGGGCGGGCGAGCTTCCTGGAGACGGATGAGCTGCGGGACATGTCCGTGTGGGACTTCCGGCGCCGGGTGGGGGTCGTGGACCCGGTGTTGTGGGACCAGGTGCGCTACCTGGCGGGCTGAGGCCGGGGGGGCGCCCCCTCTGCCCCTGCTCGTCCCTTACCTGGGGCTCCGACCCCAGACCCCCCTGAAAGATCGCGCCCCTAAAAGATCGCGCAGTTCCCCGCGCCCCTGAAGGGGGCGCCGGGAACTGCGCAGTCGGGGACGGGCCGCGTCCCTACGCCCAGAGCTGCCCCCGCAGCGTCTCGATCGCTTCCTCTGTGGTCGCCGCTGTGTAGACGCCCGTCGAGAGGTACTTCCAGCCGCCGTCGGCCACGACGAAGACGATGTCGGCGGACTCGCCGGCGGCGACGGCCTTCTTGCCGACGCCGATCGCGGCGTGCAGCGCGGCCCCCGTGGAGACGCCCGCGAAGATGCCCTCCTGCTGGAGGAGTTCCCGGGTACGGGTCACCGCGTCCGCGGAGCCGACCGAGAAGCGGGAGGTGAGGACCGACGCGTCGTACAGCTCGGGCACGAAGCCCTCGTCGAGGTTGCGCAGGCCGTACACCAGGTCGTCGTAGCGCGGCTCCGCGGCGACGATCTTGACGCCGGGCTTCTGCTCGCGCAGGAATCGGCCGACGCCCATCAGCGTGCCGGTGGTGCCCAGGCCCGCCACGAAGTGGGTGATCGAGGGGAGGTCGGCGAGGATCTCGGGACCCGTCGTCGCGTAGTGCGCGCCGGCGTTGTCCGGGTTGCCGTACTGGTAGAGCATCACCCAGTCCGGGTGCTCGGCCGACAGCTCCTTGGCGACGCGCACGGCGGTGTTGGAGCCGCCCGCGGCGGGGCTGGAAATGATCTCCGCGCCCCACATGCCGAGCAGGTCACGGCGCTCCTGCGAGGTGTTCTCGGGCATCACGCACACCATGCGGTAGCCCTTGAGCTTGGCCGCCATGGCCAGCGAGATGCCGGTGTTGCCGGAGGTCGGCTCCAGGATCGTGCAGCCGGGCGTCAACCGGCCGTCCTTCTCCGCCTGTTCGATCATGTGCAGGGCCGGACGGTCCTTGACCGAACCCGTCGGGTTGCGGTCCTCCAACTTCGCCCAGATGCGGACGTCCGCGGACGGCGAGAGCCGCGGCAGGCGCACCAGAGGGGTGTTGCCCACCGCGGCGAGCGGGGAGTCGTAGCGCATGGGAGGCCAGCAGCCGATCAGGCCATGCCACCGGCGACGGCCGGCAGGATCGTGACGTTGTCGCCGTCGGTCAGCTTGGTGTTGATGCCGTCGAGGAAGCGGACGTCCTCGTCGTTCAGGTAGACGTTGACGAAGCGGCGCAGCTCGCCGCCGTCCACGATGCGGGCCTGGATGCCCGCGTGCCGGGTCTCGAGGTCGGCGAGGAGCTCGGCGAGGGTCGCGCCGCCGCCCTCGACGGCCTTCTCGCCGCCGGTGTAGGTGCGGAGGATGGTGGGGATGCGGACCTCGATGGCCATGGCTTGGGGCTCCTGTCGGGAGGAAGTCAGTCGGTGGGCGCGCGGCAGCGCGAAAAGCAGGGAGTACGCCGGTTGCGGAGCCGCGGCTCACGGCCGTACGGCGGCGGCAGGGATCAGCGCGTACAGATGGCGCTCTGCAGCCTGCACAGGTCGACGTGCAGCCGCGCCACGAGCAGCATGCCCGGCGTCTTGTCGCTCACGTCGTGGGAAACCATGGGCTCATCGTATCGATTCCCGGTCCGGGTCCCGGAGTGTGATCTCGCATTCCGGACGGTTTTCGGCCGACAGGTGAGATCAGTAGGCCTCCACGACCTTGACCTCCTCCTCCGTGACCTCGCCCTCGACGATCCGGTACGAGCGGAACTGGAAGGGGCCGGCCGCGTCCGCGTCCGCCGTGGAGACCAGCACGTAGTGGGCGCCGGGCTCGTTCGCGTACGAGATGTCGGTGCGGGAGGGGTACGCCTCGGTCGCCGTGTGGGAGTGGTAGATGATCACCGGCTCCTCGTCGCGGTCGTCCATCTCGCGGTAGAGCTTCAGCAGGTCCTGCGAATCGAACTCGTAGAACGTGGGCGAGCGGGCCGCGTTCAGCATCGGGATGAAGCGCTCCGGGCGGCCCTTGCCCACCGGACCCGCGACGACGCCGCACGCCTCGTCGGGGTGGTCCTGGCGCGCGTGCGCGACGATCTGGTCGAAGAGGGCCTGGGTGATGGTCAGCATGCTGGCCAGGATAAGCAGAAGGGCCGCTCCGTACCGAAGGGTGGTACAGAGCGGCCCACATGGTGAACCAGGGAGGTCGGCCGACCTCGGCCAGGAACGCCGGCCGACCTTGCCCGGAAGGTCAGCCGACCTTCTCGAACTCCGGCTCGCGGCGCTCGGCGACCTCCGGGTTCCGCGCCTTCAGGATCGCCCAGCCGACGGCCAGGACGGCGGCCCAGCCGGCCATCACGTACAGGCAGATGCGCGAGTCGGCGTCGTACGCGATCAGGCCGGTGACGAAGAGCAGGAACACGACCGCGATCCAGCTGCACTTCGCGCCGCCCGGGGCCGGGAAGGAGGACGCGGGCAGGCGCCCTGCGTCGACCGCGCGGCGGTAGAGGATGTGGCTGACCAGGATCATCAGCCAGGTCCAGATGCCGGCCGCGGTGGCCACCGAGGTGACGTAGCCGAAGGCCTTCTCCGGGACGATGTAGTTCAGGACCACGCCGATGCCCATGAAGAGCACCGAGACCGTGATGCCGATCGCGGGGGTCTTGGTCGAGGAGAGCTTGTTGAAGACCTTGGGCGCCTCGCCGTTGTCGGCCAGGGTGCGCAGCATGCGGCCCGTGGAGTACATGCCGGAGTTGCAGGAGGACAGGGCCGCGGTCAGGACGACGAAGTTGACGATTCCGGCGCCGGCCGGGATGCCGATCTTCGCGAAGGCCTCGACAAACGGGCTGACACCCGGTGCGAACTCCGTCCACTTCACAACGCAGAGGATGACCGTGAGGGCACCGACGTAGAAGAGGGCGATGCGCCAGGGCAGGGTGTTGATCGCCTTGGGGAGGGTCTTCTCCGGGTTCTCGGACTCGCCCGCCGTGACGCCGACGAGCTCGACGGCGAGGTAGGCGAACATGACGCCCTGCAGGGTCATCAGGGACGAGCCGATGCCCTTGGGGAAGAAGCCGTCGAACTGCCAGAGGTTGGCGACGGAGGCCGTGTCACCGGCCGAGCTGAAGCCGAAGGTGAGGACGCCGAGGCCGATCACGATCATGCCGATCAGTGCGGTGACCTTGACCATCGAGAACCAGAACTCGATCTCGCCGAAGAGCTTCACCGAGATCAGGTTGGCCACGAACAGGACGACCAGGAAGACCAGCGCCGTCACCCATTGCGGAACCTGCGGGAACCAGTAGTGGACGTAGATCGCGGCGGCCGTGAGCTCGGCCATACCGGTGACGACCCACATCAGCCAGTACGTCCAGCCGGTGAAGTAGCCGAAGAACGGGCCGAGGAACTCGCGGGAGTACTCCGCGAAGGAGCCCGAGACCGGGCGATAGAGCAGGAGCTCGCCGAGCGCCCGCATGATGAAGAAGATGATCACGCCCGCGAGGGCGTACATGAAGATGAGACTGGGTCCGGCCTTGGCGATGTTCGCCCCGGCTCCCAGGAACAGGCCGACGCCGATGGCGCCGCCGATCGCGATCATCTGGACCTGACGGCTGCCGAGCCCGCGCTCGTACCCCTCTTCGGGGGTGTCGCCGCCCACGGCCTCACTGCCGTCGTACTGCTTGTCGACCTGCGATGAGGTCATGTGTGGTGCGCCTTTCTCCATGCCGATCCGAGCCAGTCCCTTGGCTTCGGATCGGGTTCCGATCCCCCCGGATGGTGGAGCTTTATGCCTGGCCGGCGATCCGCCGGCTGGTGGCGCACCCGACTGGACATGGGTGGTGTCCTGTCGGGCGGTCGTGAAGATTTATCACGGCCGCAACATTGATCGGTGGTGGCTGCTGTAAGGCACGCCACAGGAAAAAGCGGACGAACGGCTATCTAGCGGTACATAACCGGCCACAGCGGTGACGCGATCGTTATCCGGAATTGAGCGTCCGTTGAGCGAACACCAGAGGGCACTTATGCCGACAGATCAGGGCATAAGAGTTTCGGCAGGTCAGTCAGGGCATGAGCGTTTCGACGAGGCTCTCCTGGAGGCCGCCCAGCCACAGATACGCCATCACCATCGGCTTGCGCGGGTCCTCGTCCGGAAGCCGGTAGAGGAGGTCGGTGTCCTCCTCGTCGACGACGTCGAGCCGGGAGCCGATCGCCAGGCGCAGGTCATTCAGGGCGCGCAGCCACTGCTCGGACTCCTCGGGGGACAGCTTGAGGACGGCGCCGCCGTCGCCCGCCATGGTGAGCGCGTCGAGGGAGCGGATCACCGCGAGTGCGTTCTCGCGCTTGGCCGCGCGCAGGTCGTTCTCGGTGAAGCGGCGGAACTCCGCCGAGTACACGCGCTGCTCCTCGGCCTGCTCGGGCGAGTCGGCCTCGACGCCGGGGCCGCTGTAGGCGTCGGGGAAGAGACGCTGCAGCACGGGGTCGGTGGGCGGTTCGCTGGGGCCCTCGGCGAACAGCTCGGCCAGCGGGTCGTCGGGGGCGTTCTCCGCGGGGCCGGGACCGATGAGCTCCAGGAGCTGAACGGCGAGGGAGCGGATGATGGAGATCTCGACCTCGTCGAGCGCGACGGCCGCGCCGCCGCCGGGGAGCGGTTCGAAGTGTCCTGGCATGGAGTGAGTTCGCTACTTCCGGTCCTGCGCCACGTGTGCTGGCTGTGCGGGCTGCCTTCCGGTCCTGCTGGCCGTCTCCGGCTTCCGGGGCTCGGGCTGCGTTCGGGTTACTTTCGGTCCTGCTGAAGGGTGGCCCACAGACCGTAGCCGTGCATGGCCTGTACGTCGCGCTCCATCTCCTCGCGCGTGCCGCTGGAGACGACCGCCCGGCCCTTGTGGTGGACGTCGAGCATGAGCTTGGTGGCCTTGTCCTTGGTGTAGCCGAAGTACGTCTGGAAGACATACGTCACATAGCTCATGAGGTTGACCGGGTCGTTGTGGACGATCGTGACCCAGGGGACGTCCGGCTCGGGTACGGCGAACACCTCCTCCGCCGACTCGGTCTTTTCGATCTCTAGGGGTGCAGGAGCCGTCACACGGCCCATGCTGCCACCAGACACGGGTACCCGCACAAACGGGGCCCACTCAAGAGACCCATAAATCGTCAGAGTGACGAGATGGGGGTACGATCCCGTCATGAACACAGCGGACCTTGGCCTGCCGGTGGATGTTCCCTCGACGGCGCTCTTCACGGACCAGTACGAGCTGACGATGTTGCAGGCCGCGCTGGCCGCGGGGACCGCCGAGCGGCGCTCGGTCTTCGAGGTCTTCACGCGGCGGCTGCCCGACGGGCGGCGCTACGGGGTCGTGGCCGGGACCGGCCGCGTTCTCGACGCCGTCGAGAACTTCCGCTTCGACGCGGACCTCCTCGGCTTTCTGCGCGAACGGCGGATCGTGGACGAACCGACCCTGGAGTGGCTCGCCTCGTACCGCTTCAGTGGCGACGTGTGGGGCTATCCCGAGGGCGAGGTGTACTTCCCGGGCTCGCCGATCCTGCGGGTGGAGGGGTCCTTCGCGGAGTGCGTGCTGCTGGAGACGGTGATCCTCTCCATCCTCAACCACGACTCGGCGATCGCGGCCGCCGCCTCCCGGATGACCTCCGCCGCCGGGGAGCGGCCGCTGATCGAGATGGGCGCCCGGCGCACGCACGAGCTGGCCGCGGTCGCCGCCTCGCGGGCCGCGTACATCGGCGGCTTCGCCACCACCTCCGACCTGGCGGCCGGGTTCCGCTACGGGATTCCGACCGTCGGCACCTCCGCACACGCCTTCACCCTGCTGCACGACCGCGAGCGGGACGCCTTCCAGGCGCAGGTGAACTCGCTCGGCCGCGGCACCACGCTGCTCGTGGACACGTTCGACGTCACCGAGGCGGTCCGGATGGCCGTCGAGGTCGCCGGCACCGAGCTGGGCGCGGTGCGCATCGACTCCGGTGACCTGCTGCTGGTCGCCCACCGGGTACGTCAGCAGCTGGACGAGCTGGGCGCGACCCACACGAAGATCATCGTGACCTCCGACCTGGACGAGTACGCGATCGCCTCGCTGGCGGCGGCGCCCGTGGACGCGTACGGCGTCGGCACCCAGCTGGTGACGGGATCCGGCCATCCCACCTGCTCCATGGTCTACAAACTGGTCGCCCGCGCCGAGTCGGCGGACCCGAAGGCTCCGCTGGAGGCCGTGGCCAAGAAGTCCACCGGCGGCAAGACGTCCATCGGCGGGCGCAAGTGGGCGGCG
The DNA here is from genome assembly GCF_014645835.1 of Streptomyces albiflavescens. Classification (GTDB taxonomy): domain Bacteria; phylum Actinomycetota; class Actinomycetes; order Streptomycetales; family Streptomycetaceae; genus Streptomyces; species Streptomyces albiflavescens. Next base: position 168,049 of record NZ_BMMM01000002.1, on the reverse strand, counting down.
CGGCGGCCCGACGATTTCGGGGTCCCCGAGGCCGAGGTGATCGGCACCGGGCCGGTCCCCGGTGAGCTGGCCGACCACCAGCTCCTGGTCGAGCTGATCAAGGGCGGCCAGGCGGTCGCCCGCGAGCCCCTCGACGTCGTACGCGACCGGCACGCGGCGGCCCGCGCCAACCTGCCGCTGTCGGCGACGCAGCTCTCGCGCGGAGAGCCGGTGATTCCCACGGAATACGTCTGACCCACGCAGTACGTCCGAGATCCACGGAGTACGCCCGCGACGTGGGCGTCGGCCTCACCGGGACGGCGCCCCAGTGGCCCCACTGGTGCCCACTCGTGCGGGCACGCATGAACAACCGGTCAGCGGGAATGCAACGGCAGCGTGCCTACGCGGCTCGCGGAAGCCAAAAGCCCCCTCCCGCAGCGCACTTGAAGTCTTTAGGCTCGGTACACCAAGTGTGCCCGTGGAAACGCCTTCAGGAGCCCAGGCCGTCCTCCGGCCGGGGGTCCGGGGGTGTCCCCCGGGACACGAGGAGCAACGGCCGGGCCCGCACCCCATCCACCGACCTCCTGCCAAACCGAAGGACACCGACCATGCGCCGCGCCTTGATCGTCGTAGACGTGCAGAACGACTTCTGCGAGGGTGGCAGCCTCGCGGTGGCCGGGGGTGCCGATGTGGCCGCCGCCATCACGGAGCTGATCGGGCAGGCGCCCGCCGGCTACCGCCATGTCGTGGCCACCCGCGACCTCCACATCGCCCCCGGCGGCCACTTCGCCGACAACCCCGACTACGTGCACTCCTGGCCCGCGCACTGCGTGGCCGGCACGGAGGGGGTGGGCTTCCACCCGAACTTCGCCCCGGTCGTCGCCTCCGGCGCGATCGACGCCGTCTTCGACAAGGGTGCCTACGCGGCGGCGTACAGCGGCTTCGAGGGCGTCGACGAGAACGGGGTCTCGCTGGGCGACTGGCTGCGGGCCCGGGAGATCAACGAGGTGGACGTGGTCGGCATCGCCACGGACCACTGCGTGCGCGCCACCGCCCTCGACTCGGCCCGCAAGGGCTTCCGCACCCAGGTGCTGCTCGACCTCACGGCCGGGGTGGCCGAGGAGACGACGGAGCGGGCCCTGGAGGAGCTGCGGGCAGCGGGTGTGGAACTGACGGGCAAGCCTGTCGTCTAGGACCTGTCCGGCGGGGAGCACCCCACGGAGGGTCCGCGGTACGGCACAGCACCGGAACGCGCCGCCGCCGCTGCCCGCCGCCATGACGGCCGGCCCGTTATGGCTGCCTGCCGTCACGGCTACTCACCGTCGCCGTCGGCGGATCATGGCTACTCACCGTCGCCGTCGGCGGTCATCATGGCTACTCACCGTCGCGGCGGGAATCCGTCCGCCCGGCGGATTCAGAGGTCCCGCCCCCTCACGACACCCGTCTCACGCCTGCGCCGCAGGCCGTCTCAGCAGGGCTCTGATCGGGTGCCAGAGCTCCTGGACCGCTTCCGGGCCCGCGAAACCCGTGTCTGGGGCCGTACGCCATATGAGGCCGTCGGGGTGGTGCAGGACCGCGGTGATCTCGTCCGGGGTGGGAGGCGCCGCGTTGCCGCGGAGGTAGACCGCACGCAGGCCCAGGTTGCGCAGCCGCGTCAGGGCTCGGGCGCGGTTCTGGGCGAGGACCAGGAAGCGCACGCAGCCGCCGCCCGAACCCGACGGGCTGGGCAGATTCAACGCCACCACCACGCTGCCGTTCGGCAGCTTGCAGAAACCTCCTGCGGCCATGCGGTCACACCCCCGTGCGAGTCAGTGTCAATAAGCGAGGCACAGGACGCACCTAAACACGATCGGCGGCAACCCGCCAGGGGGTCGCCGCCGATTATGCTCTGACCTGCAGAAATACCGATTACTTCACCGCGGGGCCGACCCGGAGCGAGATCGTGGAGCCGTCCTTGGCCTCCTTGACGATCTGGATCTTGGTGTTGGTGTCAGTGATCTTGACGCCGCCGGTCGGGTTCCTGTTGTCGTAGTAGTCGCTGGTGTGGTCGTTGAAGACCGACACCCCCTTCGACGACGGGATCTTCGTCGCGACGTCCGCGCTGTGCAGCGTGATGCCGTCCGTGCGGTACAGGCTGAACGTCGAGTCGTAGGCCTGAATGCGGTTGCGCATCAGCGTCCCGTTGTCCCACCACAGGGCCTTCGGGTGCGCGTCGACCGGAAGCGCGAGGCCGACACCCGGGTGCTGGCTGGTGTTGTTGTCCGCCTGCGAGGTGTCCCACTTCCAGATCAACAGGCCGTTCTGGTACGGGTAGTGCTCCACCCAGTCCGGACGGGTCGTCGAGAAGCCGAAGTTGTACGGGCCGACCTTGAGGGTCTTGTCGTACGAGACGTACTGACGGTTCTCAGCGAGGTAGTACTGCGCGTAGTCCTTGGTGAAGGACGCGCCGATCCGCGAGAAGCCGGTCGCCGTCCAAGCGGCGTCGGCCGTCTCGGCGTTGTCCGAGAAGAGCGCCGAACCGTCGGCGGTCACGATGATCTCGTCGGCCGCGAAGCCCTTCTGGGCCACGCCACCGTCGGTCTGGTAGCGGAAGCGGACGTCGATCTTCTTGCCCGCGTAGGCGTCCAGGGAGTACGACAGCTTCTTGTAGCCGTCGACCGTGCCGGTCAGGGCCGGCTTGTCGCTGGCGTCGTGCGGGATGGGCTGACCGTCCACCGTGCCGTCGAGAGCGGTCCAGTTGGCGCCACCGTCGGTCGAGACCTCCGTGTAGAGGAAGTCGTAGTTGGCCTCGATGTCGTAGTAGCCGTCCAGGGTCAGCGCGGCCTTGGACTTGCCGGTGAGGTCGACCGAACGGGTCAGCGTGTTCTTGAGGTTGTCACCGCTGCCGCTCCACCACTGGGTCGAGCCCTGCGCCGGGGTCACGACGGTCGTGGTGACCGCCTTGTCCGGCAGGTTGACCACGAGGGCCTGCTTGTTCCAGGTGTTGTACTCGGCGACGCCCAGCTTGTGCGTGGACTGCTTGCCGGCCTTGGCCGTGTCGTAGTTGAGCCAGCCCAGCTGCAGCTTGTCCCAGGCGTTGAAGTCGCCCGGCAGGTCGCCGATGGACTCCTTGCCGGTGCCGAGCCAGGAACCGGACGACATCAGCGTCCAGAAGCCGGTGGAGTTGTCGCCGCCCGCGGTGTCGTAGTGGTCCGGCAGACCGAGGTCGTGGCCGTACTCGTGGGCGAAGACGCCGAGTCCGCCGTTCTCCGGCTGGATGGTGTAGTCGCCGACCCAGATGCCGGTGTCGCCGATCTGCGCGCCGCCGAGCTTGTTGTCGGCCGGGCCCGTGGCGCCCGCGTCGGTACCGAACGCGTACCAGCGGTGGGCCCAGATCGCGTCGGTGCCCTGGACGCCGCCGCCCGCGGACTCGTCCTCACCGGCGTGCACGATCTGGAAGTGGTCGATGTAGCCGTCGGGCTCGTTGAAGTTGCCGTCGCCGTCGAAGTCGTAGCGGTCCCACTGGTCGAAGTTCGCCAGGTCCGCCTTGATGGCCGCGTCGGTCTTGCCGGCCGCCTTCTGCTGGGCGACCCAGGCGGTCACGCCGTCGCTGACGACGTTCCACACGCTCGGGCAGTTGGTGGAGCCGCAGGCGTTGTTGCCGTAACGGGCCTCGTTGTAGGGGACCTTGACCCAGTCCGCGACCTCGCCGGCGACCGAGTAGCGGCCCGAGGACTGCTTCTCGTAGAACTTCTTCATCGACTCGACGTGCTTGCCGGTGCCGAAGTAGAGGTCCTGGAAGTGCTTCTGGTTGTAGTCCGCCTGCCAGGCCGTGCTGTTGTCCTTGGTGCGGTCCGGCTGGGATATCTGGTTGTGCAGCGGGCCGGCGGTGCCGCCGGCCGTGCTGTCGACCTTGTCGCCGAACTCGACCAGGATCGTGAAGATCTTGTCGGTCTTCTCGCGGCCGAGCTCGACGTACTTGCTGTCGCCCTTCTTGCTCTTCAGCTGGACGACCTGCGAACCGTTGCGGTTCTGCACCTTGGCGTCGCCGGATATGACCTGGTTCAGGGCCTCTTGGCGCTGCGCGTTCCGGGTCTTGCTGAGCGGCCCGTCGAGGTCGTGGTCGACCGTGTTCTTGGCCGGCTGCGGGTCGTGGCGGTCCACGGCCGGTGACTTGGCGGCCGAGTCGGCCTCCGCCACGGCGAACGTAGAGAACGTGGCGGTGGCCGCCGCGAGGGCGACGCCCACCGCTGCTGCTCTGAACGTCCATGGTCTGCTGGTCACTTGATGTCCTCCCCCGCGCCCGCTCGCGCGGATGGGGGGTCCCGGTCATGGAAGTCCGCGCGCGTATACGCGATTCAAGTGACGACATTTGACCGGAGTTACCAAAGAAAAGACAGGTCTTGACTTGAACCTGGCAAGTGCACTATGCGGAGCGGGGGTTCGTTATCCGAACGCTCCGCGCAACCCCCAACGGGCGCGCCCGTATGTCCACTTGGTGGACGTGATGACTCCGTGCGCCCCCTGTGCACCGGCACCGTGGGTAAGGTCACGCTTACCAGCCGTTCCACTCGGGCATGCAGGCGAATAGAGTCGCTTGGCGGAGCGTCGGAAGTCGGCGGAAAGCCAAGCCGACACCGTTGTCTCACCCCCGATTCTTATCCGCACCCTCCCCCATCGCGAGAGGCACCCGGGGGGAGAACCCCCATCCGAGGACACGATTGCCATGCCTCGTCCGACCGCCGCACAGCTCGCCTACGGTTCCTGCACCGTGATCTTCTCCACCCTCGCCATGCTGCTGCTGTCTCAGACGAGTTCGGGCCTGGGGATCGCGCTGATCACCCTCTCGGCGCTCGCGCTCGGGCTGCTCGTCGCCGTGACGGTCCCGCTGCCGACGCCCACGCCGTCCGCGGCGGCTCCGACTCCGGCTCCCGCTCCCGCTCCGGTCGAGCGCGTGCCCGTACAGCGCGAGACCGCATCCGTGTCCGCCGCCGCGGCGCCCGAGCCCGTACGCGAACCGGCCGGCCCATGACGCCTGGCACGCCACGCACATGAACCGGCGGGCCCGTGAAGCAGGGACCCGCCGGCCTTCGGAACGCTGCCGCCGCCCTGGGATCAGCCCGTACGAGGCCGACCGTGTACGTCAACTGGTGCTGACCACCACCGTCTTGGCCGCCTTGTCGTGCAGGCCCTGCTTGTAGGGCTTGTCGAAGAAGCTCCAGCCACCCGCGATCGCGGTCCAGATGCACGCGCAGCAGAACGCGAACGGGAGCCACAGGACCAGCGAGCGGGTCAGCATGGTCTGCACGGAGGGCGTGGAACCGTTGTCGAGGTTGGCGACCCGCAGATTGAGCAGCTTCTTGCCGAGGGTCTGTCCCGACCGGCTCATCATGACGGTGTCGTACGCGACGTAGCACACGGCGGCGATCACTTCCTTGCCGAAGGATTCGCCGAACTTGATCTTGTCCGTGTCCATTGTGTACTGGGTGAACCCGAAGGCCCAGGACAGCAGCCACACCACGATGCCCACCAGGATCATGTCGAGGATCCTCGCCAGCACCCGTTTGCCGCTGTCGGCGAGCGGGGGCATGCCGGCCAGCGGATCGCCGCCGTAGGGACCGCCGCTGCCGTAGGGACCGCCGCCGTAGGGGGGTGGCTCGCCTCCGCCGCCCGGGGGTGGCTGGCCGCCTCCGTACGGCGGGGGCTGATCGCCGTAGGGAGAGCCGCCGCCCGAGGGCGGCGGGGGGCTGTCGTACGGGGAACCGCCGCCCTCGGCGGGCGGGGGCTGCTTCTTGAACGGGTCTTCGTCCGGTGGCTGACCGGAGCCGGGGGGCGGCGGTTCACTGCTCATGGCCCGAGTCGACCGCGAACCCTCCGGCTCCGCATCCGGCGAGGGCCGTCCGGGGGACCGGGACGGCTATGCCTGGCCGGCCCTCAGGAAGGACACGGCTTCACGAGGACGAGGCCACGAACTTCACTAGGACGAGGCCACGAAAGTGTGGGCCGCCTTGTCGTGCCAGCACTGCCGCCACGGCTTGTCGAACAGGCACCACAGCACGCCGACGACACCGACCCCGAGCAGGCCCGGGACGCTGTAGACGAGCCAGCGGCGCAGGGCCGCACCGAAGGTCGGCGGTTCGTGGCCCTCGATGTCGCGCACCTCGATGCCGCACAGCTTCTTGCCGAGGGTGCGGCCCCACTTGGCGGTGGGCAGCGCGTCGTACAGGACTCCGAAGAGGAGCAGGACGGCGAGGGCGATGCCGAGGCAACCGGTCGTCGTGCCGTCGAGCAGCCAGACCGTGACCTTCTCGCCGGACAGCTTGGCCGCGTCGATCTTCTCGTTGATGTGGTCGATCGCCCTGGTGCCCAGCGGCACGGCGGCCGCGGCGGTGACACCGGCGAGCACGACGGTGTCCACCAGCCGTGCGGCCAGCCGCTTGCCCAGGCCCGCGGGCCGCGCCGCCGACTGCCGCCGCGCGGCCGCCTGGAACACGTCGTCGACCGGCGGCTTCCACGGCGCGACCGGCTGCCCCTCGTCGGGCGCGGCACCCGCGAGCCGGTGCACCTGCTGGGCCCAGGAGGGCTGTCCGCCGCCGGGGCCGGAGGTCATGGGGGCCGGGCCACCGGACTGCTGGGGTACGGAGGGAGTGGCGGGCGTGGCGGGGGCGTTGCGAGCGGCGGCCGCCGCCTGGGCGGCCTGCCCCGCGCCGAAGCCGCCACCGGCGTGGCCGCTCGCGCCGGAAGCAGGGGAAGCGCCGGAAGCGGGGGCAGCGCCAGGAACGGCGGAAGCACCGGAAGTGCCGGCCGCGGCGGCCGTGCCGGGTGCGCCCGCCGCCGGGCCCGTGCCCCCGGTCTGCGCCCCGTGCTGCCGCTCCGTGCGCGGGGAGAGCGCACGGAAGGCCATGGTGCCCTCGGAAGGCACGGAGTCCTTGGCGCCGGGCGTGGCGGAACCCGGGTTCCCCGTGCTGCCCGCGCCCGGCGTGTCCTGTGGCCCCGAGGGCCGCACCGGCCCCGTGGGACGGCGGAACACCACGGTGCCACCGGACGCCGGGGGCTGCCGGTCGCTGCCGGAGTCCGCGGGCGGGATCGTCGCCGTACCGTCCGTGCGGGAGGACTTGCCGTCGGGCTGGACGATGTCGTCGCCCGGCTGCGCCGCGCGGGGCACCCGGGGGTCGGCGCCCTGCGGCGCGCCCCAGGACACCCGGCGGTCCTGTTCACCGCCGAAGCCGGACTGCTGGGAGCGGTCGGCACCCCACGCCGCGGCGGGCTCGGGCCGACTGCCGTGCTGCGCCTCGGAGGGGGACACCGGGGGCTGGGGGTCCTCGTCGAAGAAGTGCGGACCCGTCTCCTCGGCCGGAGCCGGCGCCGGTGCGGGCACATGGACCGGGCGCACGCCCGGCGGCGGTGCGAGCGGTTCGCCGTCGGACGGGGCCGGACGGCTCGTACCCGGTACCCAGGAGGCACCGTTCCAGTACCGGACATATCCAGGAATGGAGGGATCCGGGTAATACCCTTCGCGGGGCCTGTCGTCACCGGGGGCCGGGGTTGGGGCGCTCATGTCCGTCGTCCCGTATCTGCTCGGGGGTCTTTTGAGGGCTCCACATCTATCAGACCGGCGCACGCGTCACGGCCGCTCCCGCCGTACCCACCCCTTTCGGGCAACGTTCCGCCACGTCTTGCAAGCCGGGTTCCGGTGTTGTCCGGGAAGAAACCGCCCTTCGTCGCAGAGGGCGCCCGAAGTTGGTTCGGCGCCGGCTGAAGCCGGTCCGAAGAAATTTCCCGGAACTCGCGTAATGGTTCCGGACCAACGCGCTCTCCACTCGTACGGGCCCGCCCACAGGGCCCCGGACACGAGAGGAAACGCACGACATGCACACCGTGGTGGAACGCGAACTCGAACTCAAACTCGTCCTGTCGCCCGAGCGCGGCATTCCCGTCCCTGCGCGGCTCAGCTACCGCACCGACGACCCGTACGCCGTCCACATCACCTTCCACATCGGCACCGACCATCCCGTCAACTGGACCTTCGCCCGCGAGCTGCTCGTCGAGGGGGTGTTCCGGCCGTGCGGGCACGGCGATGTACGGGTGTGGCCGACGAAGGTCGCGGGCCGCAGTGTCCTGCTGATGGCACTGAGCTCGCCCGACGGGGACGCCTTGCTCGAAGCGCCCGCCGCGCAGGTGACGTCCTGGCTGGAACGCACCCTGACGGCGGTCCCGCCGGGCTCCGAGGCCGAGCAGCTCGGCATCGACGACGGCCTGGCCGAGCTGCTCGCTCCCTCCCCCAAGCTCTCGGCCTCGCTCGAGCAGGGGGGACTCCCGACGGTCGACGACCTGTGGCTGCGCGACCCGTGGCCGTCGGACAAGTCCAAGGGCGGTGAATAGCGCTGGGTGTCAGAACAGCTTGCCCGGGTTCAGGATGCCCAGCGGGTCGAACGTCGTCTTGATCGCCCGCTGCATCTCCACTCCCACCGGGCCGATCTCCCGCGCCAGCCACTCCTTCTTCAGGACGCCCACGCCGTGCTCGCCGGTGATCGTGCCGCCGAGTTCCAGCCCGAGCGCCATGATCTCGTCGAAGGACTCGCGGGCGCGCCGGGATTCGTCGGGGTCGGACGCGTCGAAGCAGACGGTGGGGTGCGTGTTGCCGTCACCGGCGTGCGCGCAGACCCCGATCGTCAGGGCGTACTTGTCGGCGACGCGCTCGATCCCTTCGAGCATGTCACCGAGCCGGGAGCGCGGCACGCACACGTCGTCGATCATCGTCGTGCCCTTGACCGCTTCGAGCGCGGTGAGCGACAACCGCCGTGCCTGAAGCAGGAGTTCGGACTCGGCCGCGTCCTCCGCCGGTACGACCTGGGTGGCGCCCGCGGCCTCGCACAGCGCGCCGACCGCGGCGAGGTCGGCGGCAGGGTCGTGGGTGTCGAACGCGGCCAGGAGCAGGGCCTCGGTGGTCTCCGGCAGGCCCATGTGGGCCATGTCGTTGACGGCCTTCACCGTCGTACGGTCCATGAGTTCCAGGAGGGACGGCACGTGGCCGCCCTCCATGATCCGGCAGACGGCGTCGCAGGCGGCGCGCGCCGACCCGAACTCGGCGGCCAGCACGAGCTGTTGGGGCGGCTGCGGCTTCAGGGCCAGAATCGCCCGTACGACGATGCCGAGCGAGCCCTCCGATCCCACGAAGAGGCGGGTGAGGTCGTACCCGGCGACGCCCTTCGCCGTACGGCGGCCGGTGTTCATGAGCCGTCCGTCGGCGAGGACGACCTCCAGTCCGAGGACGTACTCGGCCGTCACCCCGTACTTCACGCAGCACAGGCCGCCGGAGGCCGTGCCGATGTTGCCGCCGATCGTGCACATCTCCCAGCTGGAGGGGTCCGGCGGGTAGTACAGGCCGTGTTCGTTGACCGCGCGGGAGAGCGTGGCGTTGATGACGCCGGGTTCGACCACGGCGATGCGGTCGACGGGGTTGATCTCGAGGATCCGGTCCATCTTCACCAGGGACAGCACGATGCAGCCGTCCGAGGCGTTGGCGGCGCCCGACAGGCCGGTGCGGGCGCCCTGTGGGACGACCGGGACGCGCAGCTCGGTCGCGGTGCGCATGACGTGCTGGACCTGTTCGACCGTGCGCGGCATGACGACCACGGCGGGCGTGCCCGCCTCGCAGAAGCTCGCCATGTCGTTGGCGTACGAGGCCGTGACGTCCGGGTCGGTGAGGACGGCCTCGGCCGGCAGGCCGCTCAGCAGGCGGTCGACGAGGGTGCCGGTCGCTGCCGTGTCTTCATCGTGCGGGGCTTCGATACGGCTCATGATCACAGCGTCGCACTCGGGGCCATCGGTGTGAACCCCGTCCGCCCGAGGCTTTTACTGCCGGGATGTGGTCTTCGTACTGGCGCACAGTGAGCGGCATGGAGATCGAAAAGCAGCAGCCGGTTCTCTCCGGGCTGCAGCTCCAGGAGCCCCGCGGGCCGCGCTTCTCCCCGGTCGCCCAGCGTGTACTGCTCCGCGTGGTCGTGGGCGGTGCCGTGGTGGGCGGTGTGCTGGTGCTGCTGCCCCCGGCGCGGCATGCCATGGTGCCGCCCTCGCCGGGACCGGGCGCGGTGAGCCGGGCGCAGCGGGCGGTCGCGGCCGGGGTGCCCGCCTCGCTGCCCGATCTGACGGCGCTCATCGGAGATCGCGAGGCCCATCTGCGGGCCCATCCGCGCGACGAGCAGTCGTGGGCGGTGCTCGGCAGCGCCTATGTGGAGGAAGCACGGCGCACCGCGACGCCCGCGTACTACTCCAAGGCCGAGAAGGCGCTGCATACGTCGCTGCAGCTCAGACCGGAGCGGAACACGGAAGCGCTGGAAGGCCTTGCCGCGCTCGCCAACGCGCGGGGCGAGTTCCAGGAGGCCAAGGAGTGGGGCGAGGAGGCCGTGGAGCAGTCGCCGAAGCGATGGACGACGTATCCGCTGCTGATCGACGCGTACGCCGGCATCGGGGACTACAAGGCCACCCGCAAGACCCTCGAAAAGCTGCAGAAACTGCACTCCGGGCCGGCGGTGCTGGCGCAGGCCTCACGGGTCTACTGGGACCGCGGCTGGCGGGAGGACGCGATGGCCACGATCGCCGACGCGGCCGCGGGCGCGGGGACACCCGCCGAGGAGGCGGTCTTTCTTCAGCAGGCCGGTGACCTGGCGTGGGAGCGCGGCGACCCGGAGCAGTCGCTGCGCTACTACGAGGCCGCGCTGAGGGCCGACGCCGACGCCCACGGAGCCCTCGCCGGTCAGGGGCGCGCGCTGGCGGCGCTCGGGCGCACCTCGGACGCGCTGAACGCGTACCGGACGGCGCTGGCCAAGCGGCCCGCGCCGCGGTACGCGCTGGAGCTGGGCGAGCTGTACGAGAAGCTGGGGATCGGCCGGGCCGCACGCGAGCAGTACGACCTGCTGCGGGAGCGGGTGCGGCAGGACACCGCCGGGGGTGTGGACGACGAGCTGGTCCTCGGGCTCTTCGAGGCGGACCACGGCGACCCGGCGGAGGCGGTGGAGCGGTTGCGCGACGAGTGGGATCGGCGCCCCGCGATTCCCGTCGCGGACGCGCTGGGCTGGGCGCTGCACCGGACCGGGGCGGACGAGGAGGCGGTCAAGTTCGCCTCGAAGGTCTTGGACAAGGAGCACGGGGGTGGCGTGCGCAGCGCGCTGTACATGTATCACCTGGGCGAGATCGAACGCTCCCTGGACCTCTCCGGCCCGGCCCGCCGCCATCTCACCGATGCCCTGCGCATCAACCCCTACTTCTCGCCGCTCCTCGCGCCGCTGGCCCGGGAGGCCCTGGACGGTCTGGGCGAGCCGCCCGCCGGCGGGCCGCCCGAGCCGCCGGAGGAGGAGCCCGAGGAGTACCCGGAGCCGCCCGGGGCGGAGCCCGCACCGCAGCCCGCGCGGACGCCCGCGGCGAAGCCCGCACGGACGTCCGCACCGAAGCCCCCGCAGCCCCCCGCACCGAGGCGCTCGGCGTCGCACTGAGCGGCGGCGGGCAGTCAGACCGCCGCCGTGCCGATCAACGCGTTGCGGGTGACCCGGGCCGCCAGTTCCTCCTCCGGGAAGGACTCCGTGTCGGCGGGGCGGCGTGGGAGGACCATGTAGCGGGTCTCTGCGCTGGAGTCCCACACGGCGATCTCCGTGCCGGCCGGGAGTGCGAGGCCGAACTCGGCGAGGACGGCGCGGGGCTCGCGGACCACACGGGAGCGGTAGGACTCGGACTTGTACCAGCTCGGGGAGGGGCCGAGGAGGCGGAGTGGATAGCAGGAGCAGAGGGTGCAGACGATGACGTTGTGCACGCTCTCCGTGTTCTCGACGACCCTCAGGCGCTGGTACGAGCCCTCCATGTAGCCGAGTTCCTGGACCGCCGCCGTGCCGTCGGCGAGCAGCCGGGACTTGAACGACGGGTCGACCCAGGCGCGCGCCACCACCCGCGCGCCGTTCGCCGGGGACGACTGCGCCAGGAACGCGTCGATCGCCTCGTCCAGCGCCCCGCCCGACAGCACCCCCCTCTCCTCCAGAAGGGTCTCCAGGCGGCGCACCCGCCGGGAGATCAGCGCATCGTCGTGGTGGTCACCGCTCATCGTCCCGAACCTCTTCCAAGTAGCTTTCCCACAAGTCCAGTACGACATGGTGGTCGCCCTCGCCCCACAGATCGCGGGCCGCGAAGCGGACCGCGTACACCTGCTCGACGGGGGCGTCCCCGTGCCCCTGCGCGCTGACGTCGGCGAGCTCCGCCCGGCCCTCCGGCTCGACCACGACGCCCCGCTTGCCGCGCGCGTACCGCGGCAGGCGGGTGTGGTGCGGCGGGTCGTGGCGGAAGGTCCGGACCCGGGCGCCGGGCGCGAAGCGGTCAGCCATCGCGCGCCTCCAGCTCGGCCGACTCACCCTGCTCGGCCCGCTCGCGCGCCTCCAGCCCGGCCGGCTCACCCTGCTCGGTCGGCTCACCCTGCTCGTCCAGTTCGCCCGGCTCGATCACGCCCTTGCGCTCCAGCAGGGCGCAGATGGCGGTGAACCACCGCTCGTAGTACGAGGCCGCCAGGTACTCCTTGGCCGGCATCGACTCGATCGCGTCCCGGAACTCGTTGGTGTTGAACATCCCTTGCGCGCGCAGGGCGTTGAAGAGTCCGACGACCCGCGCCTCCCAGTCCGCGTGGAAGGGCTCGGTGTCGTCGGTGGTGTCGACGGCACCGAAACCCTGCATGCCGCCCACGTCGTTGATCCTGGCCATGCGGTCAGATTACGACTGCGGGGGCGTGTACGGCTTGTAGTAGATCGAGAACGTGCGGGCCCCCTCGGCGCCGGAGGCGAGCCCCAGGTACAGCCTCAGGCCGCCCTTGTGCCGGATCGCGAGGCCCTCGGGCTCGCGATGGTCGAGCGAGTACCCGGCCTCGGTCCGCTCCCGCTGCAGCAGCTTGCCGGTGCGGATGTCCAGGCAGGAGAGGTACGCGTTGCCGTGGCCCGACCGCGGGTTGGTCGCGTCGTCGTACGCCGTGCCTGCCAGCTGGTAGAGGTGATCGCCGTGCAGCGCGTAGCCCTGGAACGGGACGTCGGGGTCCGGGTGCGCGCCGGTCTGCGGGAAGTCGGCGAGGTGGGTCGAGTAGTCGCCGGCGACGAACGCGTCGAGGTCGTAGACGCGGTAGCGCGGTGTACCGGAGACGCGGTGGCGGACGGCGATGCGGCCGGTCGCCGTGCAGACGGAGGGCTGATTGTTGACGGAGCCCGGAATCGGGTGGCGGACCTTGACCTTGTCGAGGGTGCGGGTGACGCCGTCGACGAAGCGGAAGCGGGTGACGCCGTTGCCGTAGCCCTGGACCGCTTGCGCCTCGGTCCAGATGTACACGGTGCCGTCGGACGCGTTCTGCACGCCCATGCTCACCCCGTGCCCGAAGCGCGGCAGATACATGTGGCCCAGCCGGTTGCCGGCGTAGTCGAGCCGGGTGAGGCACAGGTTGCCCTGCGCCCTCCCGCCCGGCGCGACCTGCAGGACGTACAGCCGCTTGTTCACCTCGTCGAAGGCGAAGGACTGCGGAACCGTCTTCTCCTGGAGCGTGGCCTTCTTCCACAGCCAGCGGACGGCCGGTACGGCGAGGTCGATGCGCTCGTCCACAGGTCCCCCCATGTCCTGTGGGCGCCCCCTGGCGTCCACAGGACATGAGAGTGTCAACTGGCCTTCACCGGTTGCGGGTTCTACGGATTCACAGGTTGCCGCGCTTCTCCTGCTCCCGCTCGATCGCCTCGAACAGGGCCTTGAAGTTGCCCTTGCCGAAGCCCATCGAGCCGTGCCGCTCGATGATCTCGAAGAAGACGGTCGGACGGTCCTGGACCGGCTTGGTGAAGATCTGCAGCAGATAGCCGTCCTCGTCGCGGTCGGCGAGGATCTTCAGTTCGCGGAGCGTGTCGATGGGGACGCGGGTGTCGCCCACCCACTCGCCGAGGGTGTCGTAGTACGAGTCCGGCGTGTCCAGGAACTGAACGCCCCCGGCGCGCATGGCGCGTACGGTCTCGACGATGTCGTTCGTGTTCAGCGCGATGTGCTGGACGCCCGCGCCGCCGTAGAACTCCAGGTACTCGTCGATCTGGGACTTCTTCTTGGCGATCGCGGGCTCGTTGATCGGGAACTTGACCTTCAGCGTCCCGTCCGCGACGACCTTCGACATCAGCGCGCTGTACTCGGTCGCGATGTCGTCGCCCACGAACTCCTTCATGTTCGTGAAGCCCATGACCTTGTTGTAGAAGCCGACCCACTCGTTCATGCGGCCGAGCTCGACATTGCCGACGCAGTGGTCGATGGCCTGGAAGGTGCGGCGGGCCGGCGGCTCGACGATCGGCTTCGCGGCCTCGAAGCCGGGCAGGTAGGGGCCCTCGTAGCCCGAGCGGTCGACCAGCGTGTGGCGGGTCTCGCCGTACGTCGCGATCGCGGCGAGGACGACCGTGCCGTGCTCGTCCTTGATCTCGTACGGCTCGGCGACCGAGCGGGCGCCGTGCTCGACGGCGTAGGCGTACGCGGCGCGGGCGTCCGGGACCTCGATGGCGAGGTCGACGACGCCGTCGCCGTGCGCGGCCACATGCTCGGCGAGAAAGTGGCCCCAGGTGGTGGCGGCCTTGATGACGGAGGTGAAGACGAAGCGCGCCGAGCCGTTCTCGAGGACGTACGACGCCGTCTCGCGGCTGCCGTTCTCCGGTCCGGAGTAGGCCACGAGCTGCATGCCGAAAGCGCTGGAGTAGTAGTGCGCGGCCTGCTTGGCATTGCCGACGGCGAAGACGACCGCGTCCATTCCCTTGACCGGGAAGGGGTCGGCCTGCCGGGCGGTGTCGGGAGTGTGGTGGGTGGTCTGAGTCATGGCCGCAGGCTCCCTCCGTTCCGCAAGGTGCGCAATAGTTTGCGTATCAGCTGGACAATCTGCTCAGAGGCTCGCGCGTCTCGGCGGGCGTTCTGTACAGGATGACCATCTCGGAGGCTCTCATGGCGATCGATCATCTGGACGGCCGGCTCCTCGTGCTGCTCGCCGAGGAACCGCGCATCGGCGTCCTGGAGATGTCCCGGCGGCTCGGGGTCGCGCGCGGCACGGTGCAGGCCCGGCTCGACCGGCTTCAATCGAATGGCGTCATCCGGGGTTTCGGGCCGCAGGTGGACCCGGCCGCGCTCGGCTACCCGGTCACGGCCTTCGCGACCCTGCAGATCCGGCAGGGGCAAGGCGCCGACGTGCGGGCCCACTTGGCGACCGTGCCCGAGGTGCTCGAACTGCACACGACGACCGGCAGCGGGGACATGCTGTGCCGGCTCGTGGCCCGCTCGAACGCCGATCTCCAACGTGTGATCGACCGTGTTGTCGGTTTTGATGGCATCGTCCGGGCCTCCACGGCGATCGTCATGGAAAACCCCGTTCCGCTGCGGATCATCCCGCTGGTGGAGCAGGCGGCGACCGAGCACTGACCGACGACCGGGGTGAGGTGGCGTGAACTTCTGGGAGTACCTCAGCAGCCGCCATCAGCAGCTGCTCACGGACGCGTACCAGCACGCCGGCGCGGTCTTCCAGTGCATGATCGTGGCGACGGTCATCGGCGTGGGGATCGGCATCGTCACCTACCGCAGCGAGTGGGGCGGCAGCCTCGCCACGGCCACCACCGCCACCATCCTGACCATCCCGTCGCTCGCCATGATCGGTCTGCTGATCCCGATCGTCGGCCTGGGCGTGCCGCCGACGGTGATCGCCCTGACGCTGTACGGGCTGCTGCCGATCGTGCGGAACTCGATCGTCGGCCTGCGCGGGGTCGATCCCTCGCTCGTGGACGCCGCCAAGGGCATCGGGATGTCGCGGCCGGCCCGGCTGGTGAGGGTGGAGCTGCCGCTGGCCTGGCCGCCGATCCTCACCGGCATCCGGATCTCGACACAGATGCTGATGGGCATCGCGGCGATCGCGGCGTACGCCTCCGGGCCCGGCCTCGGCAACGAGATCTTTCGCGGCATCGGCTCCCTGGGCAGCAAGAACGCGCTCAACCAGGTGCTCGCGGGCACGCTCGGGATCATCATCCTGGCGCTGCTGTTCGACGCCGCGTACGTCCTCGTCGGGCGGCTGACCATTCCGAGGGGGATCCGTGCCTGAGGCCACCGCGACCGCCGAGAAGGCCACTGCAGGGCACGCGTCCACGAAGGGCGCCACCATCGAGCTGGAGCACCTCACCAAGCGCTATCCCGGCAGCCGGGAACCCGCCGTGGACAGCGTCAACGTGGGGATCAAGGCGGGCGAACTCGTCGTCTTCGTGGGCCCGTCCGGATGCGGCAAGTCCACGACCCTGAAGATGATCAACCGGTTGATCGAGCCGACCGGCGGACGCATCCGCATCGGCGGCGAGGACGTCACCCATATGGACCCGGTGAGGCTGCGCCGCAAGATCGGGTACGCCATCCAGGCCTCCGGGCTCTTCCCGCACATGACGGTCGCCCAGAACATCTCGCTGGTACCGAAGATGGTCGGCTGGTCCAAGCCGAGGATCAGGTCACGGGTCGAGGAGATGCTGGACCTGGTCGGGCTCGACCCGGGCGAGTTCCACGGCCGCTATCCGCGCCAGCTCTCCGGCGGCCAGCAGCAACGTGTGGGCGTGGCACGGGCGTTGGCGGCCGATCCGCCCGTCCTGCTGATGGACGAGCCGTTCGGTGCGGTGGACCCGATCACCCGCAACCATCTGCAGGACGAACTGATCCGGCTCCAGCAGGAGCTGCACAAGACGATCGTCTTCGTCACCCATGACTTCAACGAGGCGATCAAGCTGGGCGACCGGATCGCGGTGCTGCGCGAGCGCTCGCACATCGCGCAGTTCGACACCCCGGAGGCGATCCTCACCCATCCGGCCGACGACTTCGTGTCGGGGTTCGTGGGCGCGGGGGCGGCCCTGAAGAGACTCAATCTGACGCGCGTACGCGATGTGGAGGTCACCGACTGTCCGACGGTGACCGTCGACGATCCCCTCCCATCGATCTTCAACCTGCTCCGGGCGAGCGGTACGAACGAGATCCTGCTGCTCGACAAGCGCCGGCGCCCGTACAAGTGGCTGCGGCGCGGCGACCTGATGCGGGCCGAGGGCTCGCCGGCGCGGGCCGGCACGCTGGTACACGACACGGTGACCAGGGACGCCACGCTGCGGGACGCCCTGGAGGCGGTGCTCACGGACAACACGGGCCGGGTCGCGGTCACCGGGCGGCGCGGCGAGTACATCGGCGTGGTCGACATGGAGACGCTGATGAACTCCGTGCACGAGCTGCTGGAGGCCGACCGGCTGGGGGCGATGGAGCACCGGCACGAGCGGGAGGAGGCGCGCGCCCAGCAGACCCACTTCGAGCAGGAGGACGTGGACGCCGGGGAGGCGAAGGCGTGAACACACCGCCCACCGATCAGCGGCCCGACGGCGAGCACGACGTCAAGGGGCTCGCCTTCCGGGACGAGGGCGAGGCCGAGCAGGAGGCCCCGCCGCCGCCCGTCACGCTGGGGCGCCGGATCACCTGGCGGAAGCTGACTCTTCTGCCCGCTGTCCTCGTGGCCCTTCTGCTCGCCACCTGGCTCTGGTTCGAGCAGGCGAGCCTCGACCCGATCTCCGAGAGCGCCCTGTCCAACGGTCAGGTGTCGAAGGCCTTGTGGCAGCAGATCCAACTGGTCGTGATCTCCACCTTCTTCGTGCTGATCATCGCCATCCCGCTGGGCATCCTGCTCACCCGCAGGATGCTCCGGAAGGCCACCCCGATCACGATGACCGTCGCCACCATGGGGCAGGCCACACCGGCGATCGGTCTGCTGGCACTCCTGGTCATCTGGCTCGGCTCCGGCCAGAAGGCCGCGCTGATCGGCATCATCGTCTACGCCGTCCTGCCGGTGCTGTCGAACACGATCGTGGGCCTGAAGTCCAACGACCCGACGCTGCTCGAAGCCGCACGCGGCATCGGCATGTCCTCGCTGGGCGTCCTGTCCCGGATCGAACTTCCGCTGGCCGTGCCGCTGATCCTCGCGGGTGTGCGGACGGCCCTCGTGCTGAACGTGGGCACGGCGACCCTCGCCACCTTCGGCGGAGGCGGCGGCCTGGGCGTCCTCATCACCACCGGCATCACCACCCAGCGCATGCCGGTCCTGGTCCTCGGCTCGATCCTCACGATCGCGCTCGCGCTGCTCGTCGACTGGCTCGCCTCACTGGCCGAACTGCTGCTCAGGCCGCACGGGTTGGAGGCGGGGTCATGAGGTGCCGCATGGCCTGCGCGCTCGCCGGCGGGCTGCTGCTGGCCTCCGGGTGCGGGCTGACCAGCGGCTCCCCCATGGTCGACGACGTCGAGCCCGGCTCGATCGCGCAGGGCGAGCCGCTCAAGGGCGCCCACCTGACCGTCGCCTCCAAGGAGATCACCGAGCAGCTGATCCTCGGCGCGATCATGGGCATCGCCTTCCAGGCGGCCGGAGCGGATGTGCTCGACCGCACCGGCATCCAGGGGTCGATCGGCGCCCGCGAAGCGGTCAAGAGCGGCAACGCGGACGCCATGTACGAGTACACGGGCACGGCCTGGATCACCTACCTCGGCAACAGCGCGCCCATCCCCGACCCGATGCAGCAGTGGGAGGCGGTGCGCGACGCCGACCTCAAGAACGGCCTGACCTGGCTGCCACCGTCCGCCCTCAACAACACGTACGCACTCGCCATGAACCAGGCCGACTTCAAGAAGCACGGCACGAAGACGCTCTCCGACGTGGCCGCGCTGGCCAAGAAGAACCCCGGCGCGGTGACGCTGTGCGTGGAGAGCGAGTTCGCCAACCGGGCCGACGGGCTGCCGGGCGTGGAGAAGGCGTACGGGATGAGCGTGCCCGCGAAGAACATCACGCAGATGGACACCGGGATCATCTACACCCGGGTGGCGAAGGGCAGTTGCACCTATGGGGAGGTGTTCACCACCGACGGGCGCATCAAGTCGATGCACCTGGAGGTGATGGCGGACGACAAAAAGTTCTTCCCCCACTTCAACGCGGCGCCCGTGATCAACTCCAAGGCCCTGAAGGAGCATCCGGCGATCGCCGAGGTCATCGAGCCGGTGACGAAGAAGCTGAACAACACGGTGGCACAGGAGTTGAGCGCCAAGGTGGACGTGGACGGGGAGGATCCGCACCAGGTGGCGTTGGCCTGGATGAAGGCGGAGGGGTTCGTCAGGGGCGGGTGAGGTTACCCCGGGACGTACGAGGCTCACGAAGACTCGACCCCGCGGCGTACGAGGCGTACGAGGCGTACGAGGCGTACGGAGACTCGGCCCAGGCGCGTACGAGGCGTACGGAGACTCGGCCCCGCGGCTTACAAAGAAGTGGTTGCAAAGAACCCCTTGCAACCACTTCTTTGCAACGCTACCTTTGCATGCATGCAGGAGCGCGAAGAACCGACGACACCGGCCTCGGACGAACTGGCCCCCCGCACCCTCGACGCCCGCTCACTGCGCGGCCTCGCGCACCCGCTGCGCATGCAGCTGCTGGGTGCGCTGCGGCGCGGCGGCCCGGCCACCGCGTCCCAACTGGCCGCGAAACTGGGCGAGTCCAGCGGAGCGACCAGCTACCACCTGCGCCAGCTCGCCGCACACGGCTTCGTCGAGGACGCCCCAGGCCACGGCAAGGGGCGGGAGCGCTGGTGGAAGGCCGTCCACCAGGGGCTGATCTACGACAGCACCCGGTTCACGGGCTCCGACCCCGAGTTGCGCGGAGCGGCGGACACCTTCCTGCACGAGATCGCGAACACCCACACCCGCGAGCTGTCCACCTGGATCGCCACCCGGAACGAGTGGCCCACGGAGTGGTCCGGGGCCACGGACATGAGCGACATGACGCTACGGCTGACGCCCGAACTCGCCACCGAGCTCGTCGCCAGGATGCACGAACTCATGGAGACCTACCGCGCGTCGGCGCCCGCCGAGGGCACCCCTGACGCCGAGCAGGTCCGCATCCACACCCACGTCTTCCCCATCAGCCAGGACTGAGAGGCACCGATGCTGCACCCCGACACGCACCTCGCCCTGCACCACACCCGCGCCGCCGAGCTCCGCGCCGAGGCCGACGCCCACCGGCTCGCGGCCGAAGCCAAGCAGCCGGGCGAACTGCGCACCCGCCTCGGCTGGACCCTCGTGGAAGTCGGCCTCCGCCTCGCCGCCCCGAGGCCGGCCGTCGCCTAGGGCCTGTGACGACAGGTCCTAGCAGCTCGGTACCGAGCCCTTCCCCTTCTCCAGCGCCACCAGGGAGTCCACCGCGCCCTTCAGGGTGGTCACCGGAATCAGCCGCAGCCCCTTGGGGAGCTCGGACTTCGCATCCGAGCACTCCGCCTTCGGGACCAGGAAGACCGTCGCGCCGTCGCGACGGGCGGCCTGGGTCTTGAGGGCGACGCCCCCGACCGCGCCGACCGTGCCGTCGGCGTCGATCGTCCCCGTACCCGCGATGGTGCGGCCCCCCGTGAGGTCGCCGCCGCTGCCGTCGCCGTCCAGTTTGTCGACGATGCCGAGCGAGAAGAGCAGTCCGGCGCTGGGCCCGCCGACGTCGGCGAGCTTGAGAGTGACCTTGACGTCGTTCTTCTCGTGGAGGTACGCGAGCGCCGCCTCGGTCGCCGTGTCCTGGGACTCCTTCATCTGCTGCTCGTTGTGCTGCTCGATCTCCTTGACGCTGTTGCCGGTCGGGTAGACCGAGTCGCGCGGCAACACGGCCCGGTCGGTGGCGAACCAGGCGTCGAGCACATCACTGAGCGAGACGCTCGCGTCCGGGCCCGTCGCCTCGATCGTCGTCATCCGCAGTTGCCCGCTGGTGTCCCGGGTGGGCGCCCCGCTGATCGTGATCACCGGGTCGCCCTTGTTCTCGCCGAGCACGTTCGCCGTCAGGCCTGGCTGCGCCACGGAGAACGGCAGCGGCGCGAACACCGCCGTGGCGAGCAGAGCCACGACGGGGAGGGCACAGATGGCGACGGCCTTGGGGCGCGTGAGACGAGAAAGCACAGGATCAATCTAACGTCACCGCTCGACGCGGCCCCCGTACAGGTCCCGCCGTGCGGTCGTGAAGCGGCGCAGCGCCTCCGGGAGCGGTTCGATGCCGATGCCGGGCGTACGCGGGACCGGCAGATGGCCGTCCTCGAGGACGAAGGGCTCGGTGATGTCCTCGGCGAAGTAGCGGCTGGAGGCGGAGGTGTCGCCGGGGAGGGTGAAGCCGGGCAGCGCCGCGAGCGCCAGGTTGGGGGCGCGGCCGATGCCCGTCTCCAGCATGCCGCCGCACCACACCGGCAGCCCGTGCGCGTGCGCGACGTCGTGGATGCGGCGGGCCTCCAGATAACCGCCGACCCGGGCGGGCTTCACGTTCACGACCCGGCACGCGTCCATGGCGATCGCGGACGCGGTGTCGCGGGCGCTGTGCAGCGACTCGTCGAGACAGACGGGGGTGGCGATGCGCTTCTGGAGCTGCGCGTGCGCGTGGAGGTTGTTCTCCTCCAGCGGTTCCTCGATGAGCAGCAGCCCGAACGCGTCGAGCCTGCGCAGGTGCTCGGCGTCCGCGAGCGAGTACGCCGTGTTCGCGTCCACCTGGAGGGGCAGCCCGTCCCCGAAGCGCTCGCGCACCGCCCGTACGGGCTCCAGGTCCCAGCCGGGTTCGATCTTCAGCTTGATGCGGACGTACCCCTCGGCGAGATAGCGCTCGACATCGTCGAGGAGTGCCGGGACGGATTCCTTGATGCCGACGGACACCCCGGCGGGTACGCGGTCGTGCACGGCCCCGAGGTAGGTCGCGAGCGGCATGCCGTGCGCCCGCAGCTCGGCGTCGAGGACGGCCGTCTCCAGGGCCGCCTTGGCCAGCTCGTGGCCCTTGACCTTCGCCATCGCGGGCGCGAGCGCGGCCGCCGTGAGCTCCGGGAGGGCGGCGACGCGCGGCACCAGGAAGTCGCGGAGCACGATCTCCGCGCCGGCCACGAACTCCGAGCAGTACAGCGGCTCGGGGTCGGCGGCGAACTCCGACCAGCCTTCCGCCACGTCCGTGACGACGTGCAGGAGGAAGGTGTCCTTCGTCGTCATGGTCCCGAAGGACGTACGGAAGGGCGTGACGAGAGGCAGGGCGATGTGGACGACTTCGACGCGTTCGAGTTTCATGCGCGGCCTTCCTTGGACGGACGGGTGAGGGTGTACCAGCCGTCCCGGGACATCGCCGTGGCGGCGTACCCCTCGGCGAAGGCCTCCGTGAAGACCTCCCGGACGGCGTGCCGCCAGCGCAGTGCCAGCACCGGGTCGTCGGCGCGCAGCTTGACGATGTCGTCCGGTACCCGGCACCAGACGTGGCTGTCGGAGAGGTCGCGTCGGGCCAGCGGGTCGCCGTCGGGGGCGAAGTGGGTGGCGGGCGCGGTGTCGCGGTCGCCTTCCACCGCCGTACGGGAGCGGTCGCCTTCCACCGCTGTACGGGAAGGGGGCGCGAAGAGGTCCCAGGTCACCGTCAGCCGGTCGCTCTCGTCGCCGTCGTTCACGCCGTCGGCCATCGGCCCGTAGAAGTCGACGAGGTACTCCGTGCCCACGGCGCCCAGCTTGACCAGGTTGAAGCGGGCGTTGCGGCCGACCAGCGGGTCGAAGGTCCAGCGCATGGTGCGGGCGCCGCGCTCCAGGGCCCAGACGCGCTGGGCCTGCTTCACGGCGTACCCGACCCCGCGGTCGGAAGCCACGGCCGCGGCCACGAAGGAGTACACGTCCGCGTCGCCGGGCGGCCCGAAGACGGCCACGGAGGCTCCGGCGAGCCGCTCCCCGGTCTGCGCGTACGCGGCATGCACCGCACCACCCGCGTGGACGAGGCTGTGCAGCACCTCGGCCGGGTACGGCGGGGTGCTGCGCGGGGTCTGCCAGACATCGCTGAAGAAGTCAGCCACGGCGGCGATGCCGGTGACGTCGTGGACGGTGCCGACGGTGACACCTGCCGCGCCGGCGGCTGCCGACGCGAGATCTCGTACAGACGCGAGATCTCGTACACCGGTCGCCGCTGTCCCGCCCGGCGCCGAGTCCGTCGCCGCTGCCACGGAACCCTCGGCCACGGGGTCGCCTGCCATGAGGCCGCCTGCCATGCCGTCTCCTGTCATGAGGTCGAGTCTCGGAGCTGTCGACGACTCTCGCGTTGTGCATCAGGACAACAGACGCGTACGTTCCTGATGAGATCGGCCAAGCACGGATGAGGGAACCCCATGGACGCCTGCACGCTCGGCGATCTGCTGGACGTCATCGGCGGCCCCTCCGTGCGCCTGCACACCGCGCCCGCCGGGCTCACCGTGCCGGTCACGGAGGCGCTGCTGTACGACGCCCACGCCCCGCTGCCCCGAGCGCCCGGGGCGCTGCTGCTCGCGGTCGGGGTGCGCGCGTCCGCGGCGGGTCCGCTGGCGCGGGCCGCGGCGGAGGCGGGCATGAGCGGGCTCGTGGTCCGCGGCCCGGGCGGCCCGCTCGCGGAAGCGGAGTCCGCGGGGGTGGCGCTGTTGTCGGTGGACGAGGACGCCGCCTGGCACCATGTGCACCTGTTGCTCGCCTCGGCGATCGGCGCCCGCCCATCGACCGCGGGGAGCGGACTCGGGGACCTGTTCGCGCTGGCCGACGCGGTGGCCACGGCCGTCGGCGGCGCCACGGCCGTCGAGGACCCGCGCCAGCGGATCCTCGCGTACTCCACCGTGCCGGGGCAGCCGGTCGACGAGGACCGCAGGCAGGGCATCCTCGGCCTTCAGGTGCCGACCAGCCCGGAGAACTCGGAGCAGTACCGGTTGTTGTTCGCGGCCGACGGCCCGGTCCGGCTGCCCGCGATCGGCGGTGACTCGGGTGGCCCGCGTGACCCTGGTGACCCTGGTGACCCGGGTGGCCTTCTCCCCCGCCTCGCCGTCGCCGTCCGCGCCGGCGGCGAGACCCTCGGCTCGCTCTGGGTCGTGGACGACGGCAACCTCGCGCCCGACGCCGAGGAGGCCCTCGCACAGGGCGCGTCCACGGCGGCGCTGCTCCTGCTGCGCGCACGGGCCGCGCAGGAGCTGGCCCGGCACCAGAACGGGGACCTGCTGCGCCGCCTCCTCGACGGCACCGCCGACCCGGCCGGTGCGGCCCACCGCCTGGGCCTCGGACTCGGCCCGGACGGAAACCCGGCGCCCGTCCGCGTGGCCGCCTTCGTCCTCGACTCGGCCGTCTCGGCGGCGGACGTCGAGCAGACCGCGCTCCGGCTTCTGGACCTCGTACGGCTCCAGTGCGAGGCACGCTACGGGCGGCACGCCTGCGTCCTCGTCGACGGAGTCGTGTACGCGCTGCTGCCCGCGCTCGGAGAGCGCGGCGGAGCCCGGCACCAGCGCCTCGCCGAGGACATCGTGCGGCGGGCGGGTCAGGCGCTGCGGGTGCCGGTGCGGGCGGGGCTTGGCGATGTCGTGCCCGGGCTCGCGGAGGTGACGGCCTCCCGCGCCGACGCGGACCTCGTCCTGCGCGTCCTCGGACCGGAGCTGCCGGTGGCGTCCGTGGCGGAGGTACGGCCCCGCGTCACCCTCCTGCGCCTCACCGAAGTCCTGGGCGAGCAGCGGGAGTTGAACGCCGGGGCGTGGCGGACGGTACTCGCGTACGACAGCGAGCACGGCACCGACTACGCCCGCACCCTCGTCTCCTGGCTGGACGCCGGCTGCGACATGGCGGGCGCGGCCCGGCTGCTCGCCGTGCACCCCAACACCTGCCGCTACCGCCTCCGGCAGGCCCAGCAGCAGCTCGGCATCGACCTCGACGATCCCGACGAACGGCTGGTGCTGTGGCTGCAGTTGCGGACGCTGGCGGGGCTCAGGGCGACACCGCCAGCCAGCCCCTGAGCCGCTCCTCGCACACGCGCAGCTGCGCCACCGGCACGTACTCGCCCGCCGTGTGCGCCAGCACCGGGTCCCCGGGGCCGTAGTTGAGCGCCGGGACACCGAGCGCGGCGAACCGGGCGACATCGGTCCAGCCGAGCTTCGGACGGGGCACCACACCCAGTACGTCGACAAGCGAGGCCACGGCGTCCTGGCCGAGCCCGGGCAGGGCGCCCTGCACCACGTCGGTGACGTCGATGTCGTACTCCGGGAAGAGGTCGCGCACGTATGCCTCTGCCTCCTCGGGCGAACGGCTGGGCGCGAAACGGGAGTTGATCGTGATCACGCACTCGTCGGGTACGACGTTGCCCGCGACCCCGGACCGTACGGCGACGGCGTTCAGCCCTTCCCGGTACTCCAGGCCGTCGATCACGACCCGCGCGGGGGTGTGGTCGGCCAGCCGCTGGAGGACGGCCCCGGCGCGGTGCGCGGCGTTCACGCCCATCCAGGCGCGCGCGGTGTGCGCGCGCTCGCCACGCACCGTGATGTCGGCCATGAGTACGCCCTGACAGCCGGCCTCGACCCCGGCGTCGGAGGGCTCCATGAGGATCGCGAGGTCGGCATCGAGGAGCTCCGGCCGCTCGGCGGCGATCCTGCCGAGCCCGTTGCGGTCGCCCTCGACCTCCTCGCACTCGTAGAAGACGTACGTGATGTCGCGCGCGGCCGGCGCGGGGAGCGTGGCCGCCAGCCGCAGGGCAACCGAGACGCCGCCCTTCATGTCGCAGGCGCCGAGGCCGTACAGCAGGTCGCCGTCCAGGCGGGAGGGCAGGTTCCCGGCGGCAGGGACGGTGTCCAAGTGGCCCGCGATCACGACCCGTTCGGGGTGGCCGAGGTCCGTGCGGGCGACCACCGAGTTGCCGACGCGTTCGACGGTGAGGTGCGGGAGTGCGGCGAGGGCCGCCTCCACGGCGTCCACGAGCCGGACCTCCTCGCCGCTCTCGGAGGGGATGTCGACGAGGGCGCGGGTGAGGGCGACGACGTCGGTGGTGAGGTCGAGGGAGGTGTTCCGGACGGTCATGCGGATTCCTGCGTGAGGTCGGGTTCCTGGAGCTCGGGGCGCTGGTTGAGCCTGGAGTTCTTGATCCCGTACAGCCAGTAGATCACCAGGCCGACGGCCATCCACGCGCCGAACGCGACCCATGTGTCCGTCCCCAGGCTGAACAGCATGTACGCGCAGAAGCCGACGCCCAGGATCGGCGTGACCGGCGAGAAGGGCACCCGGAAGGAGCGGGGCGCCCCGGGGCTGCGGCGGCGCAGCAGGATGACGGCCAGGTTGACCAGCATGAAGGCGAAGAGCGTGCCGATGCTGGTGGCGTCGGCGAGGGCGCCCAGCGGGACGAGCGCGGCGAGCACGGCGATGAAGCCGGAGACGATGACCGTGTTGGCGCGCGGCACCCCGGTGGTGGGGTGCACCTTGGAGAACAGCGGCGGGACGAGTCCGTCCCGGGACATCGCGAAGAGGATGCGGATCTGCCCGTACTGGACGGTGAGGACGACGCTGGTGGTGGCGACGACCGCGCCGATGGAGAGCAGGATCGGCCACAGACTGCCGCCGCCCACCGACTGCACGAGCACCTGGCTCAGCGTGGCCTCGGTCCCCTCGAACTTCTGCCACGGCATGGCGCCGAGCGCGGCGACCGCGACGAGGACGTACAGCGCGGTGACGAGGACGAGGGAGAGGATGATCGCGCGAGGGAGATCGCGCTGCGGGTTCTTGGCCTCCTCGCCCGCCGTCGACGCGGCGTCGAAGCCGATGTAGGAGAAGAAGAGCGAGGCGGCGCCCGCGCTCATGCCGGCCGTGCCGAGCGGAAAGAGGGGCGTGAAGTTCCCGGCGCGGAAGGCGGTGAAGGCGACCGCGCAGAACATGACCAGGGCGGCGATCTTCACGCCGACCATGAGGGTGTTGGCGACGGCGCTCTCCCGGGCACCCCGCAGCAGCACGACCATGGCGAGGACGACGATGGCGGCGGCGGGGATGTTCAGCACACCGCCGTCACCGGGCGGCGCGCTGAGGGAATCGGGCAGGGTCACCCCGACGGTCAGGTCCAGCAACTCATTGACGTACTGCCCCCAGCCGACCGCGACGGCGGCCACGGACACCCCGTACTCCAGGATCAGACACCAGCCGCAGACCCAGGCGACGAGCTCGCCGAGGGTCGCGTAGGCGTAGCTGTACGAGGAACCTGAGCCCGGGATCATGCCGGCCAGCTCGGCATACGACAGCGCGGAGAACAGCGCGGTCACCCCGGCGAGCACGAACGACACCACGATCGCGGGCCCGGCCTCGGGAACGGCCTCCCCGAGCACGACGAAGATCCCGGTCCCGAGCGTGGCCCCCACACTGAGCAACGTGAGCTGCCCGACCCCCATGGTCCGCTTGAGCGGACTCCCGGCAGCCTCGGCGACCAGCGCCCCGACCCCTTGCCGCCGCGTCAGCCGAGCCGCCCACCCGCTCTCTTGCCCGACATCCGTCCGCGTACGCACTGTCTCCACCGGGGCACTCCCTCCACCGTTCCGCCATCAGTGCCCTGATGATGCGGAGGACGGGACGGCGGGCGGTGGGCCTATCGGCCAGAGATGGCGGGAACGGTTTGGCGGGTCGGCCAAAGCCGGGCCTCGAAGGGAAACATATGCGACTGCGGGCGGGGCGTAGCCGCCATGGCCGCCACAGCGGTGAGCCATCGGCCGCCGGGGCGGGGGCGGCCTCGGCCAGGCTCAACGCAACGCGTCAGCCACCTCTCGGGCCGCGTCCACAACGCGGGGCCCGACCCGCTCGGGGACGGAGTCGGCGAGCATCACCACGCCGACGCTTCCCTCGACCCCGGTCACCCCGATCAACGGAGCCGCAGCCCCACTCGCCCCCGCCTCCAACTCCCCATGCGTGAGCGTGTACCCGGGCTCCCCCACCGGCGCCTGCCGAGCGGCAAGAATCGCCCGCCCCGCGGCACCACGATCGAGCGGATGCCGGAACCCGGCGCGATAGGCCACGTGATAGTCCGTCCACGTCGGCTCCACGACCGCGACGGCCAGCGCCTCGGTCCCATCGACCAGCGTGAGATGAGCGGTGGCCCCGATGTCCTCGGCCAGCGACCGCAACGCGGGCAGCGCGGCCTCCCGTACCAACGGATGCACCTGGCGGCCCAGCCGCAGCACCCCGAGCCCGACCCGGGCCCGGCCACCCAGATCACGGCGTACGAGAGCGTGCTGCTCCAACGTGGCGAGCAAGCGGTACACAACGGTCCGATTGACACCCAATTTGTTCGAGAGCTCGGTGACGGTCAGTCCGTGATCCGTGTCGGCGAGCAGCTTGAGGACGCGCAGTCCCCGGTCGAGCGTCTGAGAGGTCTCCGCGGTCACGACGCCCACTCCTTAGTGGTGAGGTCGACGGCCCCCTCGCGGCGGTTGCGACACCGAGTCCCGTCGGCGACGCGCTTCAGAGGCCGCCGGTCGGCTGACGACCCGGGTTCTTCCCGGGCGTGAGTCGCTTCACGGCTGCGCTCCGCGGCGGCGCTGCCACGGGGCGTGTGCGTAGCGGGACAGTAGCGAGCCGGTCCGCTCAGCGGAAGTCTCCGTCCAGAATCCGGGCAGTGGCTGGTACGGACTCTTTCTCTTTGTCCCGATACGAAACAGCGCCCACCACTCGGCGTGCACCACCCTTGTACACAGCGCACACGGCACAACACACGCCCCTACGGCGGGACATCGCGCCTGTAGGGCGGGAACACACGCCCGGATGTCACCTCCTCACTCGCACCGAACGCGGTGAGGTCACCCGCCTCGCGCCCCGAGGGCCCCGCTCAGACACGGCGCCCGGCGTCACCGCATCCGGGTAGCCCACTCCTGCACCTTGGCGATCCGCTGTCGCAGCTGCCCCGCCGTCGCCTCCGCGCTCGGCGGCCCCCCGCACACACGCCGCAGCTCGGTGTGGATCACACCGTGCGGCTTGCCGCTCTGATGGACGTATGCGCCGACCATGGTGTTGAGCTGCTTGCGGAGCTCCAGCATCTCCTTGTGGGAGACCACGGGCCGCCGCTCGGCGGGGAGTTCGAGGAGATCGGCCTCCTCGTCCGGCTTCTTGCGGCTGTGCGCGATCTGCCGGGCCTGCCGCTTCTGCAACAGCAGCTGAACCTGGTCGGGTTCGAGGAGCCCCGGAATCCCGAGGTAGTCCTGCTCCTCTTCGCTGCCCGGGTGGGCCTGCATCCCGAACTCGGCGCCGTCGTAAAGGACCCGGTCGAAGACGGCTTCCGATTCCAGCGCCTCGAAGGAGAACTGCTCCTGCTCCCCGGTGTCCTCGTCCTGCTCCCGGTTCGCCTCCTCCATCTCCTTCTCGGACTCGGCGTACGGGTCCTCCTCGCCCTCCTTCTTGGGCTTGTCGAGGACGTGATCGCGCTCGACCTCCATCTCGTTGGCGAAGCCGAGGAGGTCGGGGACGGTCGGGAGGAAGACGGACGCGGTCTCACCGCGCCGCCGGGAACGCACGAAGCGTCCGACGGCCTGCGCGAAGAAAAGAGGGGTCGAGATCGTGGTCGCGTACACGCCGACGGCGAGCCGCGGCACGTCCACGCCCTCGGACACCATCCGCACCGCGACCATCCACCGGTCGTCGTTGTGACTGAACTCGTCGATGCGGTTCGAGGCACCCGTGTCGTCGGAGAGGACGAGGGTCGCCTTCGTACCGGTGATCTCGCGGATGAGCTTGGCATACGCGCGCGCCGAGTCCTGGTCGGAGGCGATGACGAGGGCCCCGGCGTCCGGAATGCCCTTGCGCACCTCGGTCAGCCGCTGGTCGGCGGCGCGCAGCACACTCGGCATCCACTCGCCACGCGGATCGAGGGCGGTACGCCAGGCCTGGCTGATGGCGTCCTTGGTCATCGGCTCACCGAGCCGCGCCGCGATCTCGTCCCCCGCCTTCGTACGCCACCGCATGTTGCCGCTGTAGGAAAGGAAGATGACGGGCCGCACGACGCCGTCGCCGAGGGCGGACCCGTATCCGTACGTGTAATCGGCGGCGGACCGCCGAATCCCGTCGTTGCCCTCCTCGTACGTCACGAAGGGGATGGGGTTGGTGTCGGACCGGAAGGGCGTACCGGTGAGCGCGAGCCGGCGGGTGGCCGGCTCGAAGGCCTCAAGGCAGGCCTCACCCCAGGACTTGCTGTCACCGGCGTGGTGGATCTCGTCAAGAATGACGAGCGTCTTCCGCTGCTCGGAGCGGTTGCGGTGCAGCATCGGCCGCACGCCCACACCCGCGTACGTCACGGCGACGCCCTGGTACTCCTTGCTGAGCGGCCCCGCGCTGTACTCGGGATCCAGCTTGATCCCTATCCGCGCGGCCGCCTCCGCCCACTGCTTCTTCAGATGCTCGGTCGGCGCGACCACGGTCACCTGCTGCACGACATGGTGGTGCAA
The DNA here is from genome assembly GCF_014645835.1 of Streptomyces albiflavescens. Lineage (GTDB taxonomy): Bacteria > Actinomycetota > Actinomycetes > Streptomycetales > Streptomycetaceae > Streptomyces > Streptomyces albiflavescens. The sequence continues at coordinate 137,813 of NZ_BMMM01000002.1, read as the reverse complement.
CAGCCAGGACGCGAGCGTCAGCGCGAACGTCGTCTTACCGGCGCCGGGCGTGGCGACGGCCAGGAAGTCGCGCGGCTGCTCCTGGATGTACTTCTCCATTGCCCCCTGCTGCCAGGCGCGCAGCTTGTTGGCGGTGCCCCAGGGGGCGCGGCCGGGGAAGGCGGGTGAGAGATGGTGCGAGGAGGTGGCGGCGGTGGTAGTCACGGTCTCCGTGGGAGTCGAATTAAAGGGGCCGCGCGCAGCGCGTCAGGTAGGGCGGTGGTGGGAGACGGGCGGGCGGCTCTGCTACGTATGACAACCGGGCCACCCTACCGGCGACCCGGATGTGTCAACGCGCCGACGACGCCGGGTCACCCGTGGATGGGATCCACCTCACAGACCGCGCAGCCGGTCCGCGATCACGCCGATGTCGCTCTCCTCACCGGAGGCCACGTCGATGACCAGGTCGTACGCCGTGTTCTGGTCGCAGGACGCGAGGTCGACGCCGTTGACGGCGAGGAAGGTCGCGGCGGCGAGCCAGGCGGTCCGCTTGTTGCCGTCGACGAGGGGGTGGTTGGTGCTGATGGCGTGCAGCAGCGCGGCGGCCTGCTCGTACAGGTCCTGGTACGCGGCGACGCCGAGCATCCGGGCGCGGGGGCGGTGGACGGCCGAGGCCAGCAGCCCCGGCTCCCGGGCCTCGGGCGCGCGGCCGCCGAAGGCGACCTCCGCGAGGTCCGTCACCTCGGCGACGGTCAGGTGACGTGTGCGGGTCCCGGTCATTCGCCGAGCCTCCTCAACAGCTCGGCGTGCTCCTTCGCGAGCCGGGTGGCGAGGGCGCGGACGTGCGCGCCCTCCTCCCGCAGATACCTGCGTACGGCCTCTTCGGCGATCTCCTCGGGCAGGCGGTCCTGCGCGTCGGCGAGGTCGTCGAGGGCCTGCGCCAGGGCGAGGTCGAGGCGAAGTTCCATGCGGAGACGCTAAAGCACGGCACCGGCCCGAGCCGACGCGTTTACGATCACCGCTCCCGCAGCCGTGTCGTCACCCAGGCACCCACCAGCGCCACCCCGGCCATGGGCAGGAACACGGCGGCGAAGGCGGCGGGATGCGAACCGGAGGCGGACGTGGCCGCGTCCGTGACGGTGCCGCCGCCCAGCGCCGCGAAGGCCGCGCCGCCCACGGCGAGCAGCAGCACATTGGACAGACCGTCGGAGATCTGCAGCGCGGCGGAGTTGGCGCCGGCCTCCTCGGATGCCGACAGGTGGAGCAGCAGCACGCTGGTCGAGGCGATCACCAGACCCATGCCGAAGCAGCCGAACGCCCAGGCGACGGCGACGATCCAGACGGGCACGGCGTGGATCAGCACGCTGGGCGCGGTGGCGATGGCGGCCGCGACCAGCACCATGCCGAGGAACATCAACCGGTCCCGGTACGGCTCCACGCGCGGCCGCGCCTGCACGTACGACCCCAGCGCCCAGGTCCCGCCGCCCGCCGCGAGCGAGAACCCGGCGAGTGTCGGCGAGAGCCCCCGCTGGGTGACCAGCATGAGCGGCACGAAGGACTCGGCGGCGATGAACGACCCGGCCGCGACCCCGCGCAACAGCACCACGGAGGGCAGCCCGCGCGCCGCCCGGTACGTGCCGCGCGGCAGCAGCCCGAGGACGGCCGGGACGAGCAGCGCGGCACCGGCGGCGGCCGGGACGAGCGACAGCCACTCCAAGTCCTGGGCGGCGTACTGGAGGAGCCCGGCGCCCAGCGAGATCCCGAGCGCCAGCCGGATGCGCCGCCGGTCGAGGGGCGCGGGGACGGCCTCCCCCGCCCCTCCCGACGTCCGCCGCCGTATCTGGGGCAGCGCGAGTGCCAGCGGAAAGACGACCAGGACAGGTATCCCGACGAACACCCAGCGCCAGCCCAGGTGTTCGGTCACCGCACCCGCCGCGAGCGGGCCGACCACGGACGGAACCACCCAGCCGGCCGCGAACGCCGCCATGATCGACGGCCGCAACCGCTCCGGATAGACCCGTCCGACCACCACGTACAGGGCGACGATCACCAGCCCGCCACCGAGCCCCTGCACGGCCCGCCCCAGGATGAACACCCACATGGACGCCGCCGTCCCGGACAGCAACAACCCCGCCGCGAACGCCGCGATCCCCGCGGTCAGCGACGCCAGCGGCCCGTCCCGGTCCGACCACTGCCCGGCGAGCACCATCCCGAACAGGCTCGTCGTGAAGTACCCCGAGAACGCGAAGGCGTACAGCGACACCCCGTCGAGGTCGCGCGCCGCCACGGGCATCGCCGTCCCCACGGCGGTCGCCTCGAAGGCGATCACCAGCACGACGGAGACGATCCCAACGCTGAGCGCACGGTACGGGCGGCTCAGCACACCGCCTGCCACCTCCGACGGTGCCGTCGCGGCCTCACTCGTTTCCAGGGCTGCCATGTCCGTCAGCGTAAGGGGCACAACTAACATTGGCCCCTGTCCGGAGACGGTGATCGACTGGGCCTTTGGTCGTACGACCAGCCACGAACCCGGGGCCCCCGGCAGTTCATGAGACCCGGGCCACCCGGCGGTTCATGAACGGCGTATGGCAGTCCCGTTGCAGCGCCCGCCCATCCCTTGAGCCCCGCCCGCGCCCCCGCCTACGGTCTTCTCATCAGGTTCGGAACGAGTGAGCCGTGCCGCACCTGACATTGGGCGTCTACCTGAGTGGCGGCCAATGTGTTCGGCCGTGTGCCCGAGTGGTTTAGGGACTCGCCTGCAAAGCGAGTTACGTGGGTTCGATTCCCGCCACGGCCTCTGAAGCAGGGTCTGACCTGGGAAGTCTTCAGGTCAGGCAGGCTCTCTCCCTGGTGGGGCTCCCATCGGAACCGGTCCAGGCAAGTCGCTTGGCTGCCTCGTACTTGCCTAGGCCCACACACCAGGGAGACCCCGTGCCGGCAAGGAAGACCCCTCTCCGCAGTGCCACAAAGCCCAAGACTCTCAGCACTGAGTTCATTGACGACGTGCTGAAGGTGACAGGCAACGGGTCATCAAGGGTGAGTCAACCACCAGGTTGGTGCTGCTAGAGCGGCGGGTAAGCCTTGTCATTAGCTGGTCACGTCGCGCCGTCAGCGACCACGCGCTGACGCTCATCGCCGCCCGCGCCGCGGGGTGAAGAGGAAACTGAACGTGATGAACGCAAGTGTCCTGACGCCAATCGGCCGCGAGATTCACAATGCGCCCCGCCACGACCGCGCCGTGAGGAACCTGCCGTGCTCTGAGCGCCCAAGGCAACGCCCAGTCTTTTGATGAGACGCATTCCATTTACCTTCCATTCACTCTGAATACACCTCTCCTCCACCTTTGATGAGCTTCTATGCGGAGTACTCCTCGGGCCACTCGGACAGGCCGAACGGTGCGCATCCCCTGACAACTGAACGGCGTTGCTATTTGGGCAGCAGTACTACTGCGCCATTTCTCCCGTTTCTTCCGCGATGCCCTCTCCTCCCATCGTCCCCGTCTTCCCCATCGTCCCCGCCTCTCCCGGGCCGCCCGTCCGTCCCCCTTCTGCCCTGCGGGCCGGTGAGGCCGGGCGGACCGGGGGGACCGGTGCGGCCTGGCGGACCGGAAGGGCCCACCTCGAGGCCGTGCGTCTGGAGTTCGACGTTCCCTGCCCACATATCGTCGATCTGCATTTGATGGGCGACGAGCACGCCCGACTGCGCGACAAGCGCGACGATCACGGCGGCACCAAGCACGAGTGGGCGCCGCTTAAGCAGTTTCTCTTTTACGTTTCTCACATTGTCCCTCACGCTACGTGATGGAAGGATGTAAATGACAGGGAGTGGACAAGCCTGTCCTCCTCGTCGCGCGCCCGCCCCAGAGCGGCCGCGAACGCCGCCAGCTCGTCGATCACCGCACGGAGGCACTGAAGCCCGTCATCGCGGCGAAGCGCGAGCGAGGGTGAGTGCCACCCAGGGCCCCGAGGCGGCACTGGAGACTGCTCGACCGAGGGCCATCCTGCAGAAGTTGATGGAGGAAGGGCGACTCGCACCACTGGCGCACCAGATCCCGCGGGGAACGGTGGAACGGTGGGGACCAAGAGACTCGCGGACGCGTTCGCGACGCGGGGCACGGGGCTCAGCTTTGGCTCTTGGTGACAGTGACGGTGACGGCAGGCCTTGGAGTGGCAACAGCGTCCTTGCCGTCCCGGCCGTCCTCGCCGTCCTTGCCGTCCCTGCCCTGCTGACCCTCCCGCCCGTTCCTCCCCTCCTGCCCGTTCCTGCCGTCCTGACCGTTCCTTCCCTGAGGGCCGGCAGGGCCGGCGGGACCCGACGGGCCTGGCGGGCCGGAGGGGCCGACTGCGCCGCCATGTGCCTGAAGGTCGACGTGCTGTACCCGCAGATTGTCGATCTCCGCGGCCTGGGCGAGGAGCGCAACCGACTGCGCGACGAGCGTGGTGATAACCAACGCACGGAGCACAAGGGGGCGCGGGAGCCTACGCATACGCGTACGCAGCATTTCGTTTATCCTTCTCACGTCATCTCTTACGCTGTGTGACGGCGAAAGTCTAAATGGCCAGACGCCGGAGAAAGTGAACCCCCTCATCGCGTGTCCATTCCGGGACGACCCCTAGGAAGGCCGCCAAGAAGGCAGTTGGCGACTTCTCCAAAGTTGCGCGCGAGCTGCTCGATAGCTGACCTCGGCCACACGCCTTCAAAGCGACGTCATCAAGGCGAAGCCCGAGCGAGGGTGAGTGCGGCCCCAACGCGCCACTAGCGCACCGGATCCCGCGGGGGACGGGGGGACGGTGGAACGGCAGGGACCAAGGGGCCCGCGGACGCGTTCCCGACGCGCGGCATACGCGCTCGTCTGTGAGGTACCGGTGCTGGTTCCGTAGTTCGCCGTGTACTGCCGGCCGCAACCGCAAGTCCCCCCGTCCGGTTACACGCTGGTTGAACATCCAGGCGTGACGGAGGAAATGTCCGAGAGAGCCCCATCCTTGACGTACCCATGGTGAACGTGGGGCTCAGCTGTGGCTCTGGGTGACGGTGACGGTAGGCCTTGGAGTGGCAAAAACGTCCTTGCCGTCCTTGCCGTTCTTGCCGTTCTTGCCGTTCTTGCCGGGCCTCCCATTCTGCCCGGGCCTCCCATTCGCCCCGTTTCTCCCATCCTGCCCGTTCCTTCCTGCCGGGCCGGTAACGCCGGGCGGACCCGACGGGCCTGGCGGGCCGGAGGGGCCGGGTGCGACGCCTTGTGCCTGAAGGTCGACGTGCTGTACCCGCAGATTGTCGATCTGCGTGTCCTGGACGATGAGCGCAACCGACTGCGCGACGAACGTGGTGATAAGAATCGCACGGAGCACAAGGGGGCGCGGGAGCCTACGCATACGCAGCATTTCGTTTATCCTTCTCACGTCATCTCTCACGCTGTGTGACGGCCAAAGTCTAAATGGCCAGACGCCGGAGAAAGTGAACCCCCTCATCGCGTGTCCATTCCGGGACGACCCCTAGGAAGGCCGCCAAGAAGGCAGTTGGCGACTTCTCCAAAGTTGCGCGCGAGCTGCTCGACAGCTGACCTCGGCCACCGGACAAAATGTAAGGGGCGGCACTCCACATGGGTGCCGCCCCTTGTTAGTCGTCCGTGGCCCGCTCGGGGACACGGAGGATCAGCCTCCCGTACCGACGCTCCGGGCGCAGTGCCTCATGGCGTCCCGGCATCATGCCTCGGCCCGTTGGGTGATGGCTGCCTCGGTGCGGTCTCCCAGGAATTCGTACCACCGGCGTTCCAAGCAGACGTAGCGCACGTCCGCCTCGACGAGGCTGAGGAAACCCGACACGGTCTCTGTGAGGCGCTGCTGCAGCCCCGGGTCGGCCAGCGTTCCGTCCTCGGCGAAGGCCTGGTAGCTATCGGCCACGCTGAACATGTCCGGGTAGACACGGGTGCCCAGGTGCTCCAGGGGAATCCTCAGGGCCCACAGCCCGCGGTTGCCGCCGACCAGGGATGGCGACGCGGAAACGAGCATCGCATGCTTGGTCTTGAACGGCTGCGGCCGGACACGGGAGACCCAGTCGATCGCGTTCTTCAGTACTCCCGGCATGGAGGCGTTGTACTCCGGCGAGGAGATGACGAAGGCGTCGCTCTGCTCGAGTCGCTCGCGCAGGGCGAGGGCACCGTGCGGCAGCCCTTCGGTTGCCTCCATGTCACCGTCGTACAAGGGCATGTCGAAGTCGCGCATTGCGGCAAGGTCGACAGCGGCACCGGTGTCGGAGATGAGCCGGGCCACGAGGGAGGCGAGGCGGGCGTTGGCCGAATCGGCCCGCAGTGCCGCCCCGAAGACCAGGAATCGGAGCGCGGGAGGCGTGTCCGTGGACATGGGTCCGTCCTTCCGTCGTGGGCACGCTCCTCCAGCGGGACGCCCCCATAACCAGTGTGGTTCCGAGAGGGACAACGCGCGACCGACAGCCCGTGCAGCCCTCTTGGCCGGTGTCGGAGTGATGGCACTACTGCATGCGCTGCTGGACCGGTGACGGACGACGATGCCCTCGCTCACGGAGCGCGCCCGTCTCGGCTTCCGTCTCATTCATCGCCGTACGCGGCCGGCCGGGACCGTTCGCTGCGCCCCGACAGGCACAACGCCCGTACGGGAATGAACGCGGGCGAACCAGCCTGGATCGTGCTCTGACCTGCGCGGACAAGCCTGCAAAGCGAGTGACGTGGGTTCGATTCCCGCCACGGCCTCCCCGACGGTGTCGGCCGTCCCCGTCCAGGGGGCGGCCGATCCGCTTCTGCGGGACGTGCGGTCGGCGTCCGTCTACGCGTACAGCGTTCCGCCCGCCTGGTCCTCGAATATCTCCGGCCAGTAGCGCCAGCCGTCGTCGCCCGGCAGGGACGGGGTCGGGTCGCAGGCGACGGGGTCGACCGTGGCGAGGGTCTGGGCCATCGTGGCGGCGAGTTGCTCGTAGGAGTCGGTCAGGTCGTGGGCCGCGTCGATCGCCTTCTCGCGGTGGAGCAGCCAGAGGGTGAAGGCGAGGGTGGAGATGTCGGCGTTGAGGGGGCGGAGGGTGAGGTCCGGCTCGCTCCAGGCGAGGACCGCGCCCGTGGTGCCGTGCACGACGAGGCTCGTGTCCTCCAGCAGGTGGCCGAGGCGGATCAGACGGTCCGCGGCGGCGGGGAGTTCGTCGGCGGAGAAGTCGCCGGGGCGTTCGTCCGCGTAGTACTCGCTGAGCGCCGGCAGCGGCACCTCCGTGTCCAGCTGGAAGAGGAGCCCGTCCTCGGGCAGGCCCGTCTCCCGCAGGAACCGGCGTGTGGGTTCGTGCGTGAGCGCGGACGGGAAGTCGACGTCCTCGAAGCGCATGATCTCCCCCGCGCCGAACTCCTCGTCCAGCAGCCGCTTCGGCAGGTCCAGGACGAGCCCGTCACCCGGGCCCGCGATCCTGGCCAGCGGGCGGATCAGGGCGGCCATCCGCCAGTACGCCGGCACCTCGTCGCTCGCGCCCGACTCGAAGACGGCGGTCAGACGGTCCGATGCCTCCGCGACCGCCTTCGGGCCGAACTGGCCTCGGGAGGCCGTCAGGTCCTCCGTCGCGGCGGCGAAGCGCAGCAGCGCCTCCAGGGAGGGGGCGAGGGGAGACAGGTCCATCAGGGGCGGGTTCCGGAAGACGTACGTCGTGGAGACCTCCCCCGTCGTCCCGTCCAGCACGATCGACTCCAGGTCCCTGTCGAGGTTCCGCAACGCCCCTATGACGAGCTGGTCCCTCAGCTCCTCGGCGAGCTTCTCCGCGTCGCCCGCCAGCTCCACGAGCCTTCGCAGCCCGTGCTCCCGCAGCGTGCCGAACCCCAGCAGCGCGCCGTCGGAGGGCAGTCCTGGACCCGTCAGCCACCGCCGCGTCGCCGCGTGCGTGACGTACGGATCCAGCTCGTCGTCGGTCAGTGTGATCGCCCCGCCGACATCGGTGTCAGTCGTACTCATGGCTCCCCCGCGCATGTGAACGCATCGTGCTTCCCCCAGGTGGGAACACCCCGCCGCCCAGCGGCAGTTCCCCACTGACCGAGAACCATACGCCGCACCACTGACAACGCCAGAAACACGCAGGAACGGGCCGCCCACGCCCCGGAAACATACGCCCCGGAGCCCCCGGGACCCGGCCCGGACCACCGTCGCGAGGCCCTGGTTTTTCGCCCCCTCCCCCCCTGCCCATTCCCGTACCTGGGGGCTGCGCCCCCAGACCCCCGCTAAAAGATCGCGCAGTTCCCCGCGCCCCTGAAAAAGGGGCGCGGGGAACTGCGCGACAAGCGGGCTGGTACGGGACGGGAAGGGGCGGAGGGGGCGAAACAACGCCCAACCCACCGAACCCTCAGCTGAAGTACACGCCACCCACGACGACCACCACGGCCGCCAACACGAACAGCAGCACCCAGAGCATCAGCTTCCCGACGCTGGGCGGAGGTTCATAGCGCGGCGGCTCGGGCTCGGGAACGCTCATGACGGCGTCACCACCGCGGCCTGGGGGCGAATGGGGAGGCGGTTGACCGGGCGTCCCGTCGCCGCTCGGACGGCGGACGCGACCGCCGCCGGGGACGTCACGACCGGCACCGCACTGACCGCCTTCGCGCCGAAGGGGGCGACCACGTCGCGTTCCTCGACCAGTTTGACGATGCGGATGTCCGGGGCGTCCAGCGCGGTGGGGAGGGCGTACCCGGTCAGGTCGGGGTGGCGGACCAGGCCGCGGGCCGTGCGGAGGTTCTCCGTCAGCGCGGCGCCGACGCCCTGGGTGACGCCCGCCTCGATCCGGGCGGTGAGCTGCGCCGGGTTGAGGATCCGGCCCACGTCCTGGGCGAGGGCGAGTTCCACGACACGGACCGAGCCGAGCTCGATGTCGACGTCCACCACCGCGCGGATCGCGCAGAAGGCCAGGCCCACGAAGGCATCGCCCTGCCCGGCGGCGTCCAGGGGCTCGGTCGGATGCGGGCGGCACTGCGCGGTGGCCCACAACTCCTTGCCGTCCATCGCTTCGGTGACCGTCGTCGACAGCACACCGTCGTACGACGTGATCTTGCCGTCGGTGATCTGCAGCAGCTCCGTGGACATGCCGAACTTGTGCGCCAGGGGCTGGAGCAGTTGTGTGCGGACCATTTTCGCGGCCCGTTCCACCGCTCCGCCCGACACCCACGTGTGGCGGCCGCGGCAGCCGGCGCCCGCCGGTGGCTGGTCGGTGTCGACAGGTGCCACATGCACCTCGTCGATGCCGAGCGTCTCCTGGACGATCTGCCGGGCCAGCGTGGTGAAGCCCTGGCCGGTCTCGACAGCCGCGCAGAGCACCGTGGCGACGCCGTCGTGGACCTTCACCGTGGCCGTCGAGACCTCGTCCGCGCCCTCGGCACCGAGCATGTGGACCATGCCGACGCCGTAGCCGACACCACGGCGTACGGCACCGGGTTCGCCCGCGCCTTCGGGGCCCCCGGGGAGCAGCCACTCGTCCTCGGGCGTGTCCTTGGGAAGGGCGGGAAGCGGGAAGTCCCTGACGGCTTGCAGGAGTTCGGCGACCGGCGCGGGGCACGTCACCGTCTGGCCCGTCGGGAGCACATCCCCCGTGGCCATCGCATTGCGCAGGCGCAGTTCCGCCGGGTCGATGCCGAGCTTCTTCGCCAGCTTGTCCATCTGCGCCTCGTAGGCGGCGCACACCTGCATGGCACCCTCGCCGCGCACGTGGCCGGAGGGCGGGTTGTTGGTGCGTACGGCCCAGCCCTCGATGAAGGCGTTCGGGACGACGTAGGGGCCGCAGGCGAAGGAGACGGCGGCGGCCAGCGACTCGGCGGAGGTGTCCGCGTAGGCGCCCGCATCGAGCAGGATCTGTGCCTCGACCTTCACCAACTTGCCCTCGGCGTCCGCGTGGTGGCGGTAGCGCAGCAAAGTGGGGTGCCGGTGGGCGTGGCCCAGGAAGGACTCCTCGCGCGTAGCGGTGAGCTTCACCGGGCAGCCGGTCTTCAGGGCCAGCAGGCCCAGCGGGAGCTGGAAGCCCTGGTCCTCGCGGTCGGCGGTGGCGCCGGGGACGCCGGTGACGACGACCTTCACGCGCTCGGGTTCCAGGCCGTAGCAGGCGGCGGCCGTGTCACGGTCGGCGTGCGGATCGGTGGAGGCGATGTAGAGCTCGACCCCACCGTCGGGGCGGGGCACGGCGAGGCCGGCCTCGGCGCCGATGGGGGCCGGGTCCTGCCGGCCGATGCGGTACTGGCCCTCTACGACGATCTCGCCGGCCGCGGCCGGGTCGCCGTGGCGCAGCGGGATGTGCCGGATCAGGTTGCCGTCGGGGTGCAGGGGTTCGGCTTCGAACGCCTGCTCCGGATCGGTCACGGCATCGAGTACTTCGTACTCCACGATGACGGCGGCCGCGGCCATGCGCGCGGTGTCCGGGTGGTCGGCTGCGACGGCCGCGAGGGGCTCCCCGTGGTGGCGTACGACCTCGGAGGCGAACACCGGACGGTCCGCCCTGCCGCGGCCGTGCAGCGCGGTGCCGGGCACGTCCTCGTGGGTGATGACCGCCCGCACGCCGGGCATCTCGCGCGCGTGGCTGGTGTCGATGGACACGATGCGCGCGTGCGGGTGGGGCGACCTGAGCACGGCGGCCCACAGCAGGCCCTCGGCCCACAGGTCGGCCGCGTACGGGAAGGTGCCCTCCGTCTTGGCACGGGCGTCGGCGGCGGGCAGCGAGACGCCGAGCCCGTGCGGCACGGGCTCGGGGCCGGTCTCGGATGCCGCCGGTGTCGCGGTCGCGGCTTCGTTGCTCACGCCTGGCCTCCGTCCTGGCCGTACGGCTGCTCATGCGGCGCTCGGGGATCGTACGGAGCGGTGTCCTCGTACGCCGACGGGTGGATGCCGCCCGCGCCGGGGCCCGCCTGGTGCGGGATGCGTGCCTCGTCCGCGTCCGGCGCGGCGTCGGCGGCGGAGTGCGCCTCGCGTTCGGCGACGACCTCGCGCACGGCGTCCAGGACCCCGCGGTAGCCGGAGCAGCGGCACAGGTTGCCGCACAGCGCCTGGCGGGTCTCCAGTTCGGTCGGCGCGGGGTTGCCCTCAAGGAGGTCGTGCACGGTCATCGCCATGCCCGGCACGCAGAAACCGCACTGCACGGCGCCGCACTTGGCGAGCGCCCGCTGCACGTCGGAGGGCTGCCCGTCGGCGGCCAGGCCCTCGACGGTGCGCACCTCGCTGCCGGCGGCGGTGACGGCGGGCACCAGGCAGGACGCCACCAGCCGTCCGTCGACCTGCACATTGCAGGCGCCGCACTCGCCCTGCGAGCAGCCGTCCTTGGCGCCCGCGAGGCCGAGCCGCTCGCGCAGCACGTAGAGCAGCGATTCGCCGATCCAGGCGTCGGTCACGGGACGATCGGCGCCGTTGACGCGCAGGACGTACGAGGCGAGGGGGTGCTCGTCGTGCAAGGGCGGGGCGGGGGCGTCCGCGTCCCGCGCCTCCTCGGCGACGGCGCTCTCGGTGGTCTCCGAGGCTTCCCGATCCTCGGGTGCCGGGTCCGGTTCGGGTGCCTGTGCAGGCTCACCGGCCACGGGCTCGGGCCCGGCGACCGGCTCGGGAGCCCCGTGAGCGGGCTCGGCGGCCCGCTGGGCGGCCTGCGCGGGCGATTCCGTACGCGCCTGCGCCGGAGGCTCCTCGGGAGCCTCAGCGGCCGTTTTCTCCGGCTCGGCGGTCCACGCCTGTCCGATGGTCTCCGTCGCCCAGGGAGCGGCCGCGCCGCCGGGGAGCGTGGCCGGTGGTGTCCCGCCCCACTGTTCGACGAGCGCGGACGTGGTGAACTCGCCCGATTCATCCGGAAGATCACCACCGGCGACCGGAATCGACCACTGCCCGGTCACGTCATGCCCGGAGTGCGCCGAGTGTCCGGAATGCCCATCGGTGTCGGCCTCTTGTCCGACCGCCTGGCCGAAGTCCCACTGTCCGGTGGCTCCCGGCTGGTACGAGAACCGGTCGTTCACGCCCTGCTGGGACTCGCCCCCCTGGGGCGCGGCGTTCGGATCCGGCCACTGGACGGCCTCGGCGGGAAACGACCAGGTTCCGGTGGCCGCCGGGTCCGTCGCCCCGGGTGCCGTGGGCGCGATCGTGATCTGCGGGGGCACATACCCGTGTCCGGGCGCCGCGAGCGGGCTGTCCCGGTCCGCGAGGAGGGCGTCGATACCGCCTTCGGGAAGCTGGACGAAGGCGGTCGCGCTGTCGTCGTAGTCGCCCTGGGGCAGCGGGTCCCATCGGCCGCCGCTCTGCGGAGTGCCCTCTCCGTGCTGGTCGTCGGTCACGACAGTGCCCTCCCCAGTGCTCGTCGGGCCAGCGCGGCGACGGTGCGCCGCAGGTGCAGTACGGCGGGCGGAAGCGGTTGCACGGAGCCGTCCTCGCCCGGGACCGGGTCGGGGATGCAGGCCGCGGCGACGTACTCCCCGAAGGCGTTCAGCGCTTCGGGCACGAGCGTCCGCTCCCCGTCCCAGTCGATCAGCTGGGCGACCCACGCCTCGGCGTCCAGGGGCCGCAGCGGCATCGGCGCTATGGCTCCGACCGCGCACCGCACTCCGCGCCGAGCGGGGTCGAGGACGAGCGCCACGGACGCGATGGCGCGCCCGGGCCCGGTGCGTCCGGTCGCCTTCAGGAAGACCTGCGGCGCGTGCAGCAGCGGCACGCGCACGTAGCCGATGAGTTCGCCGCCACGGAGCATGTCCACGCCCGCGAGCAGGTGCGAGACAGGGATCTCGCGGCGGGCTCCGTCCGGGCCCGCGATGATCAGCGTGGCTTCGAGGGCGGCCAGTACGGGCAGCGCGTCCCCCGTGGGGGCGGCCGAGGCGATGTTGCCGCCCAGGGTGCCCGCGTTGCGGATCTGCGGCGGTCCGGCCGCGCGCGCGGCGGCGGCCAGCGCCGGGATGAGGGCCGCGAAGTCGGGGCGCCCCATACGGGCGTGGGTGAGGCCCGCGCCGAGCAGCGCGTGGCCGTCCTGGTACTGCCAGCCGCGGATCTCGCTGATCCGGCCGAGCCCGACGAGCGCGGCGGGCCGCAGCTGTCCGGAGTTGACCGCGGCCATGAGGTCGGTGCCGCCGGCCACCGGAACGGCGGCGGGCATGGCGGCCAGCGCCGCCACTGCCTCGTCCAGCGAGGCGGGCAGCGTCACGGCCTGCGCCGCCTGCGGTGCGTGCGTGGTCAAACCGGCTGCCCCTTCCCGCTGCCCCACCTGGTCCCACCTGTGCTGCCGTACGGTACGTGCTGACAGGGCGGACGTGGCAACTCTGGCACATCTTCCCCGACCCTCGACGCGGGGGTCCGCTAGGAGGCATTCGCCCCCCTCACCAGGGGGATGGTCCGTTTTCGCACGACATCACCGGCGAGCGTGAATTGCCGCTCTTCGGTGACCCTTGGGTGCCTTTTCCCTTGTGGGGCCACCGTGGCAGGGTGAACCCGAAGGGACACACCGGTTGGGAGTCGCCTCACACGTTTGGGGGCGCCCCCTCGATCGGGCGTCCGAGCACACCGGGTCGCTTCTGCCACGGCAGCGGTCCCGCGGGCGGGCGATAGGCGACTCCCAGGGCGTCAAGTCGCGCGTAGTGGGCGGCCATCCGGTGCTCGAAGTCCGCGAAGTCCCGTTCGGCGGGGGCGGGCAGGACACTCCAGGCGACCTCGGCGAAGGCCGCGAGCCGGGGGTACGTCTGGTAGTCCACGCGCGCGTGGTCCTCCATCACCTCGGTCCACACGTTGGCCTGAGTGCCCAGCACGTGCCGTGCCTCCGCCGCGGTGAGCTGCGGCGGGACCGGCTCGAAGCGGTAGACGTCCTCCAGGGTGCGGACATAGCCGATCGGCACCGGCTCGTCCTCGCCGGTGTGCTGACGATGGTCCAAGTACACCTGCTGCTCCGGGCACATGACGACGTCGTGGCCCGCGCGGGCGGCTGTGATGCCGCCCTGGTAGCCGCGCCACGAGGACACGGCCGCACCGTCCGCCAGCCCGCCCTCCAGGATCTCGTCCCAGCCGATCAGCCGACGCCCGCGTGCGGAGAGCCAGTTGTCGAAGTGGCGGATGAACCAGGACTGCAACTCGTCCTCGTCCGCGAGCCCCAGTTCCTTGATGCGCGCCTGAGCCGTCGGCGACTGCTTCCACTGGTCCTTGGCGCACTCGTCGCCGCCAATGTGGACGAACCCCGAGAACGGCGCGGCGTCCGCCGGGAAGAGCTCCAGGAGTTCCTCGAACACCCCCTCGTAGAAGCGCAGGGTGTTGTCAGTGGGGGCGAGTACGTTTTTGGAGACGCCCCAGTTGTCCCAGACGGTCAAGGAGGTCGTGTCGATGACGTCGGTGTTGCCCAGTTCCGGATACGCGGCGATGGCGGCCTGCGAGTGGCCCGGGATGTCGATTTCGGGGACGACGCTGATATGCCGCTCGGCGGCGTACGCGACGATCTCGCGGATGTCGTCCTGCGTGTAGAAGCCCCCGTGCGGCTTCTCCTCCCACAGCGGCGAGGCGCGATGGCCGAATTTCGTGCGCGCCCGCCAGGATCCGACCTCCGTCAGCTTCGGGTACCGCTTGATATGGACACGCCAGCCCTGGTCGTCGGTGAGGTGGAAGTGGAAGACGTTGAGTTTGTGCGCGGCGAGGAGGTCGAGATGGCGGAGGACTCCGTCCTTGGGCATGAAGTGCCGGGAGACGTCGAGCATCAGGCCCCGCCAGCGGAATCGGGGCGCGTCCTCGATGGTCACCATCGGAAGTTCCCAGTCCCGTCCCGGCCGCACCGGAGCCCGTCGGTACGCGTCGGGTCCGAGCAGCTGCCGGAAGGTCTGGGCACCCCAGAAGACCCCGGCGGCGCTGCCTCCCTCGATGCGCCGCGCTGACCCGTCGACGACGAGGCGATAGCCCTCGGGGGCGAGCTCCGGATCGATGGCGAGGACGATGCGATTGTCGGTGTCCCGGCCGTCGGCCAGCGGAAACCCGGTGGCCGCGCCCAGCGTGAAGCGCAGCCAGCGCGCCACGCCCGCGGTGCCCGGCCGTGCCTCGATCGTCGTCTCCGCGTCCAGGCTCTCGTACCCCGGGGCGGGTGGTGACCAGTTGAGCTCCCGGGGCGTCGGAATCAGCTGCACGTCCGTCATGCCATCAGTCCTTACCGCTAGTCCTTTACCGCTCCGCCCAGGCCGGAGACCAGTCGTCGCTGTACGAGTACGAAGAAGATCAGCACCGGAATCGTCATCACGGTGGAGGCCGCCATCACTCCGCCCCAGTCCGGCTCGTCCGGCTTGTAGAAGACGAGAAGGGCCATCGGCAGGGTGGACTGCGAGGTGTCGCTGATGATGAAGGACTTGGCGAACAGGAAGTCGTTCCAGGCCGAGATGAAGGAAAACACGCTCGTGGCCACAAGACCCGGGAAGACCAGGGGGAACAGAATCTGCCAGAGGAATCGCGCCCGGCTCGCCCCGTCGATGTACGCAGCCTCCTCCAGCGCGTCCGGTACGGCCTTTACGAAACCCCGCAGCATCCAGATCGCGAAGGGCAGCGAGAAGGCGATGTGCGGCAGGATCAGCGACCCCAGCGTGTTCAGCTGACCGAAGTCCCGCATGAGGAAGAAGAGGGGGATCGTCAGGGCCTCGACGGGCACCATCTGCGCGACCAGGAACATGATCAGCAGGGTGGTCCGGAAACGGAAGCGGAATCGCGTCACCGCCGTCGCCGCGAGAAACGCGACGAGCGCCGAGACGACGACCACGGAGCCCGCCACGACAAGGCTGTTGAGGAAGTACCGGCCGAATTCCTGCTGCCCGAAGACACGCCGGAAGGAATCCAGGGAGGGCGAAAGCGTCCAGGGACGGGGCTCGGTCGACTCGACCTCTCCGGCCGGTTTGAAGGCGCTGAGCACCATCCAGTACAGGGGGAAGGCGACGACGGCCGCGATCAGCAACGCGGACACCTCGGCGGCCAGCCGCCATGGACGCCGTACGACACCTCGTAGGAAGTTCACTGTCGGGATGCTCACAGTTCCTCCCCCTGCCTGCGCAGCAGCCGCAGATAGACCAAGGTGACCGCCAGCAGAATCACCAGCATCACCACACCGATCGCCGAGCCGAGGCTGTACTGGGAGGCGGCGAACGCCTTCTGGTACGCGTACACGTTGAGCACGAGGTTCTGTCCGGCGATGCCGCCCCCGTTCGTCATCACGTAGATCTGCGTGAAGACCTTGAAGTCCCAGATGACCGACTGAATGGTGACGACCACCAGGATCGGCCGCAGCATCGGCGCGAGCACCGAGCGCCAGATCCGCCACTGCGAGGCGCCGTCCAGGGCCGCCGCCTCCAGCACCTCACCCGGTACGGCGCGGATCCCTGCGTACACCGTCACCATCACGAACGGGAAGGAGCACCACACCACTTCGAGCAGCACGAGCGCGAAGGCGCTGTAACGCCCGTACGTCCATGAGTGGTCACCGATCCCGAGGACCCGGTTGGCAGGGCCGAAGTCGGGGTCGAAGAGGAACAGCCAGACCGTGGAGCCGGTGACGGCCGGGGTGGCCCAGGCGCCGAGCGCGGCCAGCATCAGCGCGAGACGCGGCACGGCCCGCACACGCGTGAGGAGCACCGCGAGCGCGCAGCCGACGGCCAGGGTGGAGACCACACAGGCCGCCGCGAACACCAGGGTCGCGAACAGTACCTGCCAGAACTGGTCGTCGGCGAAGAGCGTCGTGTAGTTGCCGAAGCCCTCGAAGGTGGTCGGCTCACCGCCGCTGACCTGGGCCTGCGTGTAGTGCAGGAACGAGATCAGGCCGAGCTGGTAGATGGGGTAGACGAGCAGGCCGCCGAGGACGAGGAGGGCGGGGGCAAGGTAGAGCCAGGGGGTCCAGCCGGCTCGGGTGCGGCGAAATGCGCCGGGACCACGGCGGGGATGGGCGGTCCCGCGACGGAGGGTGCCGTTCCCGGGCCCGGACCTGCGGGGGTACCCGGCCACCGCCTGAGCGGCCACGGGCAGCAGGTCACACACGGGCGCGCCGGCCCCGGAGTCGGATCCAGTGCCAGTACCAGTACCAGACCCGCGGCCGGCGTCGGAGGCGGTGCCCGAGTCGTCCTCGGGCGGGACACCCGTCGAAGCTGCGCGCTTCTTCATCGGCTTCACCCAGCGGAGCTGAACGCGTCGTTCATCTTCTTCGCCGCGTCCTTCGAAGCCGCCGCCACGTCCTTCTTGCCGCTGACGATCTCCTGGAACATCGTCGGCAGCACGAGCGAGGCGTCGATCTGCGCCCACGCGGGCGAGGCGGGCACGAACTTGGCGCCCGCGGCGAGCGTCTTCACGAAGGGGGCGAGGAAGGGTTCCTTCTTGGCGACGTCGTCGCGCACGTCGGTGTACGTCGGCAGGAAGCCCATCGCGTCGAAGAGCTCGCCCTGGGTCTTCTTCGACGCCAGCTGCTTCATCAGGTCGACCGCGAGCGTGCGGTGCGAGGTGCTCTTCAGTACGCCGATGTTGTTGCCGCCCGCGAACGCCGGGGCGATCTCGCCCGCCTTCAGGCCCGGCAGCGGCACGACCGCGTACTTGCCCTTGATCTTCCCGGCCTCGATCGCCGCATGGCTGAAGTCACCGCCGATGGCCATGCCCGCCTTGCCCGAGGCGAAGGCGGTCACCGTGTCGTTGCCGCCCATGCCCGCGCACTTGGCGGCCGGACAGTTGTCGTTGCCGAAGAGCGAGGTGTAGGCCTTGATGCCCTTCTGCGCGTCCGCGCTGTCGATGGTGGCGGCGTAGGAACCGCCCTTGCCCTCGGCCAGTTCACCGCCGTGGGACCAGATGAACGGCATCGCGCCGTAGGTGTAGGCACCGCCGACCGCGAGACCGTACAGGTCAGGCTTGGCCGCATGGATCTTCCGGGCGGTCTCGGCCAGCTCGGCCTGGGTCTTCGGGACTTCGAGGCCCAGTTCCTTGAGGACGTCGGTGCGGTAGTAGAGGGCGCGTACGCCGACGAAGTACGGGGCGCCGTAGATCCTGCCGTCCACCGTCACCGACTGCCTGGCCGTCGGGTCGGTGTCCTTGGCCTCGCTCCAGTCGGTGAACTCCTTGGTGACGTCGGCGAGTCCGCCGTCCTTCACGTAGCCGGCCGTGTCCGTGTTGCCGTACTCGATGACGTCCGGGGCGCTCTTCGGGTCGTTGAAGGCCGCCTTGATGCGCTGGGCGCGGGTCTCCACGGGGATGTACTCGACGGTGACCTTGGTGCCCTTGTGGGCCTTCTTGAAGGTGTCGAGCGCCGCCTCGACGACCTTCTGCTTCGGGGCGTTGTTGACCTCCTGGAAGAGCCAGACGCGCAGGGTGCCGGTCTTCTCGTCCTTGCCGGAGGAGGAGTTGTCGGAGGTCTGGGGGGCACAGGCGGTGGCGACGACAAGGGCCGCGAGGGCGGCGGCCGTTCGGACAGAGAGCTTCGCAGGGAGCTTCATCGAGCATCCTCCGATGGGGGTGCGTTGCAACATGCGCAATGGCGGTTTTGCTCTGCACAACGGAGGCTAGGGAGTACATGAACATGCCCACAAGAGGTCTCAACCACTCTGTGACCACGGGACGCACTCCGTGCAACGGTCAGGCGTCGGCGGCCTTTTCGCGGTCCTTCCGGACGCCGTCCCTGATCCCCGCCGCGAAGGGCGTGCCGATCGACGCGAGCACGAGCCACCCGAGCCCACCGAGGAGCAGCACCTTCCACTGCTGCTCCTCCGCGTCCCCGAGCGCGAGCAGGAGAATGCCGCCGAGGAGCGCGCCCGCCGCGACGAGGTGCACGCGCACCAGGACGTCCGGCGCGAACACCTCGCGCAGGAACCGCTCTCCGTACCACCAGCGCACCCAGCGCCGGGCGGCCACGAGGAGCAGGCAGCCGCCGATCGGCACGACGGGCAGGACGACCCACAGGGGAACGGGATTCCCGGAGGTGCCCAGTCCCGCGAGCAGCATGGTGCATCCGCCGACCGCGGCCCCCCACGGAGCGAGCGCCGTCGCGGCCTTCACGCTCGCCTCACGGCCTCCGCCGCCGTACAACCGCTCGTTCGCGGCGCGCATCTCCGCCGTCCGCGCCCGCCAGGCGAGACCGGCCCGCCGAGGGGCCCTCAAGAAGAAGAGGAGGCCCAGGAGCGACGCGGTGCGCAGGATCTGGAAGACACCCTTCAGCCCGTCCGGCCAGTCCCCCACGAAGGTCAGCGTGCCGAACAGAAGGAAGGCCGCCAGCACGGCGAACCCCCACGGGCTCGGCCGCCCCGGCATCAGCAGCGCCTTGCGGCCGCCCCCGAGCTCCTTCGCCCGCTTCAGCTCCTGCCGGGCCTCGGCGCCGCAGCCGATCACCTTGTTCAGGGCAGCCCCCAGAACCCGGTGCGGCGCCGCCTCGTCCGACGCCAGCCCGACGGCGGTCCGTGCCGCGGCCACGGCCGCGTCCGTGCGCCCGAGCAGCAGGTCCGCGTCGGCGACCGCGACCCATCCCCGCCAGTCGTCCGGCGCCAACCGCACCGCCCGCTCCGCCAACGGCAATGCCGCCTCCGGATCGCGGAGTTGAAGGAGCACCGACGCCGCGAGGCTCAACTCCTCCGCGCTCTCCGGCTCCGCCCGCTCCACCAGCGCCCGGCTCTCGCGGAACTTGCGCGCCCCCGCCAGTTCCCGCGCCCGCAGCAACAACTCCACGCCCCACCTCCGGGTACGACAAGGCCGCGGCGCCCCTGACCAGGGGCGCCGCGGCCATGCTCGGTCTACGCGGCGTACTGCGCCGGACCGCCCAGGGGCGTTACTTCTTGTCGCCGCCCTTGCCGCTCTTGTCCTTGTCGCCGCCGGCGCCCATGGACTCGTAGATCTCCTTGCACATGGGGCAGACGGGGTACTTCTTCGGGTCGCGGCCCGGGACCCACACCTTGCCGCAGAGGGCCACGACGGGCGTGCCGTCGAGGGCGCTCGCCATGATCTTGTCCTTCTGGACATAGTGGGCGAAGCGCTCGTGGTCCCCGTCGCCGTGCGACACCTGCGGCGTCGGCTCTACGAGGGTCCCCGTCCCCGTGCCTCGCTGGGGCTCGGTCTCAGGCTCAAGAGTGCTCATGAGTGCAAGGGTACTGAAGCCCGCGCGCATCAGTTGAGCGACGGGTCGTCCGGATACGTCGCCACCATCGCCAGCTCGCTGCGCTGGCGGCGCAGCACCTCGCGCCAGAGCCGTTCGGGTGACGGGGAGGAGACGTCTCCGGGTTCGGACTCGACGACGTACCAGGCGCCCTCGACCAGTTCGTTCTCCAGCTGGCCCGGGCCCCAGCCCGCGTACCCGGCGAAGATTCTCAGTGAGCCGAGGGCCGAGGCGAGGAGCTCGGGCGGGGCCTCCAGGTCGACGAGGCCGATCGCACCGTGCACGCGCCGCCAGCCGAGGGGCGCGCGTTCGCTGGACGTGCCGCCCGGGATGACCGCGACGCCCAGCGCCGAGTCCAGCGACACCGGGCCGCCCTGGAAGACGACGCCGGGCTCGCCGGCCAGGTCCGCCCAGGCCTCCAGGATGTCGCCGACGTCCACCGGTGTGGGCCGGTTGAGGACGACGCCCAGGGAGCCCTCCTCGTCGTGGTCGAGGAGCAGCACCACCGCGCGGTCGAAGTTCGGGTCCGCCAGGGCGGGCGTGGCCACGAGCAGCCGCCCTGTGAGCGAGGACACCTCGGTCATGCCAGACATGATCCCGCATCTTCCCTTCGTGTGGGGAGGCAATGCCGGTTCGGGAGTGAATGCAGCTCAGGGCGCAGAGAAGCGCCCCCCGCGCACGCCCGTACCGGTGACCCCGTGTGCCCGATTCGGAACGGTTCGTGTTGTGGCAAAGCTATGACGTAGCTGGGTGGTACTGGGGCTTACTGAAGGGGGGTGGGCGGCTATTACCCTTGCTCATCGGCTCCCGCAAACCGGCTTGCCGACGACACACACCTGCCCAACTCACCGGAACGCGAGATACATGACCGTCAATGACGATGTCCTGCTTGTCCACGGCGGAACCCCGCTTGAGGGCGAGATCCGTGTCCGCGGTGCGAAGAATCTCGTACCCAAGGCCATGGTCGCCGCCCTGCTGGGCAGCGCGCCGAGCCGACTGCGCAATGTCCCCGACATCCGCGACGTGCGTGTCGTACGCGGTCTGCTGCAGCTGCACGGTGTGACGGTACGCCCGGGTGAGGAGCCGGGCGAGTTGGTGCTCGACCCATCGCACGTCGAGAGCGCGAACGTCGCCGACATCGATGCCCACGCGGGCTCGTCGCGCATCCCGATTCTGTTCTGCGGTCCGCTGTTGCACCGTTTGGGGCACGCGTTCATTCCAGGACTCGGTGGCTGCGACATCGGCGGGCGGCCGATCGACTTCCACTTCGAGGTGCTGCGGCAGTTCGGCGCGAAGATCGAGAAGCGGGCGGACGGCCAGTACCTGGAGGCCCCGCAGCGGCTGCGCGGCACCAAGATCCAGCTGCCGTACCCGTCGGTCGGCGCCACCGAGCAGGTGCTGCTGACGGCCGTTCTGGCCGAGGGCGTCACCGAGCTCGCCAACGCCGCCGTCGAGCCCGAGATCGAGGACCTCATCTGCGTCCTGCAGAAGATGGGCGCGATCATCGCCATCGACACCGACCGGACGATCCGCATCACGGGTGTGGACAGCCTCGGCGGTTACACCCACGCGGCCCTCCCGGACCGTCTGGAGGCCGCCTCCTGGGCTTCCGCGGCGCTGGCGACCGAAGGCAACATCTACGTCCGCGGCGCCCAGCAGCGCTCGATGATGACGTTCCTGAACACCTATCGCAAGGTCGGCGGCGCCTTCGAGATCGACGACGAGGGCATCCGCTTCTGGCACCCGGGCGGCCAGCTCAAGTCGATCGCCCTGGAGACGGACGTCCACCCCGGCTTCCAGACCGACTGGCAGCAGCCGCTCGTCGTCGCCCTCACCCAGGCGACCGGCCTCTCGATCATCCACGAGACGGTGTACGAGTCCCGCCTCGGCTTCACCTCCGCGCTCAACCAGATGGGCGCGCACATCCAGCTCTACCGCGAGTGCCTCGGCGGCTCCAACTGCCGCTTCGGCCAGCGCAACTTCCTGCACTCGGCCGTCGTTTCGGGCCCGACGAAGCTGCAGGGCGCCGACCTGGTCATCCCCGACCTGCGCGGCGGCTTCTCCTACCTCATCGCCGCCCTCGCGGCCCAGGGCACCTCCCGGGTCCACGGCATCGACCTCATCAACCGCGGCTACGAGAACTTCATGGAGAAGCTCGTGGAGCTGGGCGCCAAGGTGGAGCTGCCGGGCAAGGCGCTCGGGTAACAGCGGCAGTCGTATGTACGACGATGGGGCGGCCCCCGGTGAAGGGGGCCGCCCCATTGGCGTTATCGGCGCCTCGTACGCGTCCCGTGGCGTACAGGAACGTACAGGCGGGCTTACTTGCCCTTGGCGGCTTCCTTGAGCTTGGAGCCCGCGGAGACCTTCACGCTGTAGCCGGCCGGGATCTGGATCGGGTCGCCGGTCTGCGGGTTGCGCGCGGTGCGAGCGGCACGGTGGGTGCGCTCGAAGGTCAGGAAGCCGGGGATGGTGACCTTCTCGTCGCCCTTGGCGACGATCTCGCCGACGGTCTCGGCGAACGCGGCCAGAACGGCGTCGGCGTCCTTGCGGGTCACCTCGGCGCGGTCGGCCAGCGCGGCCACCAGCTCACTGCGGTTCATGTTGTTACTCCCGTGTTCTTCTTGCCGTTGAGGCGTGCCACGCGGCGGAGCCGCATATTGGGCACAGCGGAGTCGATGCTGCCAGGGTCCTCGGTCGGTCCCCGGACCCGGGTCCGTAGCCAGACCCTCGCGCCCGAAGACGCATCCTGCCCCCACCTGCGGCGGGAAAGCCAATCCGGCACCCCTGGGAGTCACACGAACACCCTTGGGAGTCACACGAAAAGGCCCTGGAGAGGCTTGGGGCAGGGCTGAGCCTGGCCGCCACCCTAAAGGCGGCCCAGGCCGCGCGTTCCGCGACGCGCCGGGGCCCCGGGCGGTCGTGGCACCCGTCACAGCCGCGGCACGGCCACGCTCACGCGGTCGTGTTGTCTGCTTCCGTCACCCCTGCCGCCCGCGCGGCGTTGCGCACCGCTCCGGCGACCGCGCCCGCGACCTTGTCGTTGAAGACGCTCGGGATGATGTAGTTCGGGTTGAGCTCGTCCTCGGTCACCACGTCCGCGAGGGCGGTCGCGGCGGCCAGCATCATCTCCGTGTTGACGGTACGCGACTGGGCGTCCAAGAGGCCACGGAAGACGCCCGGGAAGACCAGGACGTTGTTGATCTGGTTGGGGAAGTCGGAGCGGCCGGTGGCGACAACTGCCGCCGTCTGGCGGGCGATTGCCGGGTCGACCTCGGGGTCGGGGTTCGCGAGCGCGAACACGATGGCGTCGTCGGCCATGGCCGCCACATCGTCGCCGTCGAGCACGTTCGGAGCGGAGACGCCGATGAAGACGTCAGCGCCGCGCACGGCCTCCTTCAACGTGCCCGTGAGGCCCTCGGGGTTGGTGTTGTCGGCGATCCAGCGCAGCGCCGAGCCCTGGGCGGCGTCCACCAGGTCGTCACGGTCGGCGTGCACGACGCCGTGGATGTCGGCGACGACGGCGTTCTTCACGCCCGCCGCGATGAGCAGCTTGAGGATGGCCGTACCGGCCGCGCCCGCGCCGGACATGACGACACGAATGTCGCCGATCGCCTTGCCGGCCACGCGAAGTGCGTTGGTCAGAGCGGCGAGTACGACGATCGCGGTGCCGTGCTGGTCGTCGTGGAAGACCGGGATGTCGAGGGCTTCGCGCAGGCGCGCCTCGATCTCGAAGCAGCGCGGCGCGGAGATGTCCTCCAGGTTGATGCCCGCGAAGCCGGGGGCGATCGCCTTCACGATCTCGACGATCGCGTCGGTGTCCTGGGTGTCCAGGCACAGCGGCCAGGCGTCGATGCCGGCGAAGCGCTTGAAGAGGGCCGCCTTGCCCTCCATGACGGGGAGGGCGGCCTTGGGCCCGATGTTTCCGAGGCCCAGCACGGCCGAGCCGTCCGTCACAACCGCAACGGAGTTGCGCTTGATGGTCAGACGGCGGGCGTCCTCGGGGTTCTCGGCGATCGCCATGCAGACGCGGGCCACACCCGGCGTGTAGATCATGGAGAGGTCGTCACGGTTGCGGATGGGGTGCTTCGACGCCATCTCGATCTTGCCGCCGAGGTGCATGAGGAACGTACGGTCGGAGACCTTGCCGAGCGTGACGCCCTCGATGCCGCGCAGCTGCTGGACGATCTCGTCGGCGTGGGCCGTGGAGGTCGCGGCGATGGTGACGTCGATCCGGAGCTTCTCGTGGCCGGAGGCGGTCACGTCGAGGCCGGTCACCGAGCCTCCGTGGGACTCTACGGCCGTGGTGATCTGGGAGACCGCGGTTCCGCTCGCGGGCACCTCCAGCCGGACCGTAATCGAGTAGGAGACGCTGGGCGCCGTTGCCATGGCCGACTTCCTCTGCTTTCACCGTGTCGCTGGTATGCCGTCCGATCGTCGCACCTACCGTCGAGTACGCGGTAGCCGCCCCGGATTGCGAACGTATTGTTCGCGAGCGGTAGCAGTTTTCGGAAAGCGTCTTCCACCATACGAGAAGTGGGAGCACAGCAAAAGAGACCCACGTCACGGGGTGACGTGGGTCTCTCATACGTTCAATGACACCGACCCGCCATGCTCGCCTCGCGGCAAGTGGTCGCTCGTAGCGACGAAGGTTGGGCCCGGGGGCTTGGATCGGGCCGGTGCCACGTCAACGGTAACAAACGATCCCCGTAAGGCAATTCCCGCCTGGAGAGTTCTTTGAGAGAAACGAGACGGGTGGGCGAACGGGAGACCGGGTCCGGCATCAGTCCCGGAGCAGGTCGGGAACCCCGTTCGCATCGGGCTCGTCACGGTCCCCCGAGACGATGGTCAGCTGCTGAGTGGCCCGGGTGAGAGCCACATACAGCACGCGCAGCCCCGCGGGCGACTCGTCGGCGATCTCCGCGGGCGAGACCACCACCGTCGCGTCGTACTCCAGCCCCTTGGCCTCCAGGCTGCCGAGCGCCACCACGCGGTCGCCGAGCCCGGCGAGCCAGCGTGCGGCCTCCTCGCGCCGGTTCATGGCGACGACGACACCCACGGTGCCGTCCACCCGGTCGAGAAGACGCGCCGCCTCGGCACGCACCGCCTGGGCGAGTGAGTCCCGTACGACGGCGAAGCCCGGCTCGACGCCGGTCGACCGTACGGCGGACGGGGACGCGGAGCCGGGCATGGCGAGGGCGAGGACCTTGGCGGCCAGCTCGGCGATCTCGGCGGGGTTGCGGTAGTTGACGGTGAGGGTGAAGCGACGCCGGGGACGGGTCCCGAGGGCCTCGTCACGGGCCTCGGCGGCCTCGTCCGGGTCGGACCACGAGGACTGCGCCGGATCGCCGACCACTGTCCAGGTGGCATGCCGGCCCCGCCGACCGACCATCCGCCACTGCATGGGCGTGAGGTCCTGCGCCTCGTCGACGATGACGTGCGCGTACTCGGTCCGCTCCTGCGCCAGTCGCTCGGCGCGCTCGCGCTGCGACTCCTCGCGCACGGGCATGAGCTCCTCGAGTCCGGTGAGCTGGTCCAGGGGATCGAGATCGCGCTTCTTCCTGGGCCGGGCCGGGGTACCGAGAATCGCCTGGAGCTCGTCAAGCATGGCCACGTCGTGCACGGAGAGCCCGTCCCGCTTGAGCGAGCGCGCCACCCGGCGGATCTCGCCGGGGTTGAGGATCCGCCGCGCCCAGCGTCCGAGCCGCCGCTCGTCCGCCATGGCGGCCAGCACGCCGCGCGGGGTCAGCTCCGGCCACCACGCGTCCAGGAACTCGATGAAGCCGTCCTCGGACGCGATGTCCTCGTCGAACGACGACCGCAGCTCGGCGGCCAGCTCCGGGTCCGTGTGGCGCGTCCCGGCGCCCGAGTGCGCCCACAGCGCGTCGAGCAGCAGCTTGCGGGCGCGCGGCCGCAGCATGTTGACGGGCGCCGTCCCGCCGAGCGCGTTGCGCTTGATCCGGTCCAGCTCGGGCGCCTCCAGCTCCAGCCGCCGCCCGAAGGCAACGACGCGCAGGCGGGTGGGCGGACCCGCGGGGGCCCCACCCTCCGAGCCGCCGCCGGCGGCCCCGGCCTCCTCGCCGAAGGCGAGCTGCTCGGCGTGGGGGCCGCGGTCGCCGGCCCGCGCGCCGGGGCCCGGCGCGTCCACGCCGCCGTTCCCCGGGGCCCCGGCCGTGTCGGTCCTGCCCAGCAGGGTGCCCGTGCCCCCGGCGGACCGCCCGGTGCCGCCACCGGGCCCCTCCAGCACCCCGCGCGCCGCCTTCCGCAGCACCTTCAGCATCCGGTACGAGCCCTTGGCGCGGGCCACCGCCGGGGAGTCGTACAGCGTGGCCTCCGCGCCGTCGACGAGCGAGCCGATCGCGCGGATGGCGACCTGGCCCTCCTCGCCGAGGGAAGGGAGCACGCCCTCGGTGTAGGCGACCAGCAGCGGGGTCGGGGAGACGATCAGGATGCCGCCCGCGTAACGGCGACGGTCCTGGTAGAGCAGGTACGCCGCCCGGTGCAGGGCCACCGCCGTCTTGCCCGTGCCCGGGCCGCCCTCCACGTACGTCACGGACGCGGCGGGCGCCCGGATCACCAGGTCCTGCTCGGCCTGGATCGACGCGACGATGTCACGCATGGTGTGGCTGCGGGCCTGCCCGAGCGCGGCCATCAGCGCGCCGTCGCCGATCACCGGGAGTTCACGGCCGCCCAGGGAGGCCTTCAGCTCCGGGCGCATCAGGTCGTCCTCGACACCGAGGACCTTGCGCCCCTTGGAACGGATGACCCGACGGCGTACGACACGACCCGGGTCGACCGGCGTCGAGCGGTAGAAGGGGGCAGCGGCGGGCGCCCGCCAGTCGATGACCAGCGGCGCGTAGTCCGCGTCGAGAACGCCGATCCGGCCGATGTGGAGCGTCTCGGCGATGTCGGCGCTGTTGTCCTCACGGACGGCGCCCTCGGCCGGTTCCACCGCCGTGTACGCGCCGTCCGGGCCCTTCTTGCCGTCCCTCCCCAGGAGCAGGTCGATACGGCCGAAGAGGAAGTCCTCGAACTCGTTGTTGAGGCGGTTGAGGTGAACTCCCGCGCGGAACACCTGGGCGTCCCGCTCCGCGAGCGCCCCCGGCGTACCGACCTGACCGCGCTTGGCGGCGTCGTTCATCAGGAACTCCGCCTCGTGGATCTTCTCCTCGAGGCGCCGGTACACCCGGTCCAGATGTTCCTGTTCGACGCTGATCTCCCGGTCCCGTACGGAGTCGTCCTTGACGGAGTCGTCCTTCACGGATGCGTGGACCGAGCCGAGCGCGGTTTCCTGCTGAGCCTGAGCGGCCACCGGGCCCCCTTCTGACGTGCTGGGCAGCCGTCAACCGTACGCGAAGGGGGGCCCGTAGGCTACGCGTGCGCTCCGGGTTCGCTCACGCGTTGACCTCCACGAGCCGCTTCCCGTCGAAAGTCATGACCTCGAAGTGGTCGATCTGGTTGGGCGAGAAGGCGGCTCCGCCGTGCACGTAGAGCGGGTTCTTCCCCTCTTCGGTCTTGGCGTTCGGGATGCCGTAACCCCACTTCGGGACCGCCCAGGAGGTCACCGTCTCGCGCTCGCCATTCTTGCCGACGGCGATCAAGGAGCACTTGAGCGGGCCCTTGACGTTCTTGAGCTGGAGGACGGCGTGGGTGCCCCAGTCCTTCTTCTCCACGGCGACGACGGCGTTGACCTGGGTCTTCGGGTCCGTCGCCGAGATCCTGTCCGTCATGACGTCGAAGGCGGCCTTGGCGGGGCTGGTGGGGTGCGCCATCCCGGCCTCGTTGCTGGTGGTGTCGTCCCCACCGGTGACCGCCATCACCGTCAGCGGACCGCCGATGATCAGCGCGGCCGCGGCCGCCACCAGGTACATCCCGCGCCGGCGCTTCTGGGCGCGCCGCTCCGAGACCTCGTCGACCAGCCGTTCCGCGAGCTGTGGGCTCGGGCGGGCGGCAAGAGAGTCGCCGATGGCCGGGGTGCCCTGGGAGGCGGGCAGATCCGCGAGCGCGGCGAGCATCGGTTCCATGCCCGCGAGCTCGTCGAGTTGCTGGGCGCACCACTCGCAGGTGGCGAGGTGTGCCTCGAAAGCGGTTGCTTCGGCGTCGTCGAGAATCCCAAGGGCGTAGGCACCTACGGTCTCGTGGATGTTGTCACCGGGATTCTGCTGTCCCCGTGGTCCCTGCATGGCTCCTGGACCGCCCGTTCCGTAACCCCCGTACGCGTTCATGCCGTCACCCCCCGCTCCTCCAGCGCCAGCTTCATCGAGCGCAGGGCGTAGAACACCCGGGAGCGCACGGTGCCGCTGGGTATGCCGAGCGTCTCGGCCGCCTCATTGACCGTACGCCCTTTGAAGTACGTTTCGACCAGAACTTCCCTGTGAGCAGGGGTCAGGTCGTCCAGCGCGTCCGACAGTGTCATCAGCCACAACGCCTTGTCGATCTCGTCCTCCGCGGGAATGACCTCCAGCGGTGACGGGTCCACCTCCTGCGGCCGGGCCTGCCGGCTGCGGTGGCCGTCGATGACGATGCGCCGGGCGACCGTCACCAGCCAGGGTCGTACCGAACCGGTCGCACGATTGAGCTGACCGGCGTTCTTCCAGGCACGGATGAGCGTTTCCTGCACGACGTCCTCGGCGCGCTGCCGGTCTCCGGCGACCAGCCGCAGCACGTAGGCCAGCAGGGGCCCCGCGTGTTCCCTGTACAACGCACGCATCAGCTCCTCGTCGGGTTCGCTCGACGAGGATTGCGGGGACATGCGATGTCGGGCCCTTGGCCTGTGTTCATCAGCCACGGCGGAATCCTTGCGCACGCCTACCTCCGGTGTCCGGGGGTTCCCCCAGTCGGTCGCTCATCTCCGGGTACGTGCGTGGGCGTGTGTGTGTTCAAAGAGCGTGCACTTATTTCTTGTTCAAGGTGTGAAGAGAGAATGCAAGGGTTTTCTTGATCACTTGACGTGGTCGCAACATCACATATGGACGCCGATTACGCGCTCCGTGACCGCGCGATCACGCGAGGCGAGGTCCGCACGTCATCGCCCTCATGCACGACAGGGGCCGTATGTGACGGCAATCACGCGCGGGCGAGAGCCGCCCGGCGGCGATGCCGGGCCACCCGCTCCCGGTTGCCGCACACCTCGCTGGAGCACCACCGCCGGCGCCGGCCCCGGGAGGTGTCGAGGTAGACGATCGGGCAGTTGTCCCCCTCGCACTGCCTCAGGCTCGCCCGCGCCGACGGATCGGTGAGCAGTTCCAGGGTGTCCCGGGCGACGACGGCGAGCAGTTCGGCGCAACCGGGCGGGGTGCGCAGCCTGCGGTGCAGCGAACCGTCGTCCGCGCGTACCGCCCAGGGGGCGGGCGGATTGCCCAGCGCGACCGCGTTGACGCGGGCGAGTGCCGCGTCGGCGGGCCGGGCGTCGAGCTCGCCGCGCACCAACTGGGCGACATGTCCGCGCAGTTCACGGAAGCCGAGCAGCCATGCCTCGTCGACCGATGCCAGTGGCGTCCCCCCGGGCACGAGTCCGGACGCGGCGATCCAGGCGCGCAGCCGGGCGGCCGAGTCGAGCCGTTCCTCGGGATGGGTGGTCGCCGTCAGGTCCAGGCAGATCCGCCCGGAGTCGAACCGCAGCTCGTACGAGGCCGTGGCCATGCCCGATGCCATGTGCCTGTCACCGCCTTGGGGTTACCCGCTGTCGTACTCCCTACAGTGCATGCCCGCACGCGCGGCCGGAAGACTCAGTACCGCTCATCTGCTGGACGCGCGCTTATGGGGCCGCGCGTCTCGGCCATGTCACCCGTGCCGCGGCGCCGGTTGACTCAAGGACATGACAGACAACAGCACGGGGCGGCGTACGACCGCCGGAGGTGTACTGGGTGCGGCCACGGTCGCGATGGGCCTGATCGCCGGGGTCTTCTACATATTCGCCTGCGACGTCATGCCGTCACTGGCCCGCAGTGACGACCGCGTCTTCATCGAGGTCATGCAGAACATCAACGACGTGATCCAGAACCCGGTGTTCTTCCTGAGTTTCATGGGCGCACTGGCGCTGACGGCGATCTCCGCCTGGCAGGCGCGGAACTCTCCCTACCGGTGGTGGGTGTTCGCGGCCCTCGCCGCGTACACGCTCGCCTTCCTCTTCACCGTCGTCGTGAACATCCCGCTCAACAACGACCTCGCGAACGCCGGCGACCCGGCGAAGATCGCCGACCCGGCCGCCGTACGCGAGAAGTTCGAGGACACGTGGGTGGCGTGGAACGTCGTACGGGCTCTGCTGTCGACGCTCGCGCTGGTGTGCCTGGCACGCGCGCTCCTTCTCCACGGAAGGTACGGAAGGTACGGAAGGTCCGGAAGGTCTTACGCGTCGGCGTACTTGGAGTCCGCGGCCGGGTCGAGCGCGAGCCGGTAGCCGCGCTTGACCACCGTCTGGATGAGCTTGGGCGTGCCCAGTGCCGTACGCAGCCGGGCCATCGCCGTCTCGACGGCGTGCTCGTCCCGCCCGGCACCCGGCAGCGCGCGCAGCAGCTCGGCCCGGGCCACCACCCAGCCGGGCCGCCGCGACAGGGCCCGCATCAGCGACATCCCGGCCGGCGGCACGGGCCGCAGCGCCCCGTCCACCATCACGGCATGCCCACGGATCTCCACCCGGTGCCCGGCGATGGGCAACGCCCTGGCCCGCCCCGGCAGTTCCTGACACAGCAGCTGTACGAGGGGACCGAGCCGGAAGCGCTCGGGCTGGACGGTGTCGATGCCCCGGGCCTGCAGCGGCAGCGCGGTGACCGGGCCGACACAGGCGGGCAGCACGTCGTGCTGCAGCGCGGCGAGAAGTTCCGGGAGCAGCCCCCGGTGCTCCGCCCGGGACAGCAAGGAGGCGGCGGCGGGCGCGCTGGTGAAGGTGAGCGCGTCCAGGCCCCGGGTGACGGCCGCGTCGAGCAGCCGGTCGACGGGACCGATGTCCTCCGGCGGCATCCACCGGTACACGGGGACCCCGACGACCTCGGCGCCCGCGGCGCGCAGCGACTCCACGAATCCCGGCAGGGGCTCGCCGTGCAGCTGGATGGCGATACGGCGCCCGTCGACACCCTCGTCCAGGAGCCGGTCGAGGACCTCGGCCATGGACTCGGAGGACGGAGACCACTCCTCGGTCAGGCCCTGGGCCCGTATCGCCCCCTTGACCTTGGGCCCGCGGGCGAGCAGCTCGACCCCGCGCAGCCGGCCGAGCAGGTCCTCGCCGAGCCCCCACCCGTCGGCCGCCTCGACCCAGCCCCGGAATCCGATGGCGGTCGTGGCCACCACGACATCCGGTGCCTGGTCGATCAGTTCCTTGGTGGCAGCGAGCAGTTCGCTGTCATCGGCGAGCGGCACGATGCGCAGGGCCGGCGCGTGCACGACGCAGGCGCCGCGCCGCTGGAGCAGCGCGCCGAGCTCGTCGGCTCTGCGCGCGGCTGTCACGCCTACGGTGAATCCGGCGAGGGGGCCGGCGGCTGGTCGCTGCTGTTCGTCGTACATGGCTCTCGTCTCGCCTGGAGTCGTTGCACCTACATGCCGACCGAGCCTGTCAACGGTGCATGACAGGCTCGGTTCGGCTTCATGTCGCTCGTGTTACGTCACACCTCGG
This sequence comes from Streptomyces albiflavescens, assembly GCF_014645835.1. GTDB lineage: Bacteria > Actinomycetota > Actinomycetes > Streptomycetales > Streptomycetaceae > Streptomyces > Streptomyces albiflavescens. The sequence goes on along the minus strand of NZ_BMMM01000002.1, from coordinate 106,174 downwards.
CGTAGCTGAGCTGCGGCTTCGCCTCGGAGGCGGCAGCTTTGGCCTGAGCCTGGGCGGCCGGGCGGCGAAGGTATACGGCCCAGGTGACCGCGAAGCAGAGCGCGTAGAAGGCGAGGAAGGTGACGAAGGCGCCGGTACCCGAGCCGGAGGAGAGGAAGGACTGCCGGAAGGCGAGGTTGATACCGACGCCGCCGAGCGCGCCCACGGCTCCGATGAGCCCCATGGAGGCCCCGGAGAGACGGCGCCCATAGGCGGCGGCCTCTTCGCCTTCCAGTCCCTTGGCGAGGGCCTTGGCCTGGAAGATCCCGGGGATCATCTTGTACGTCGACCCGTTGCCGAGCCCGCTGAGGACGAACAGGACCACGAAGACGCTGACGAACAGGGGAAGCGACTTCTGCATGCTGGCGACGACGAGGATTCCGGTCGCCGCCGCCATGCCGACGTAGTTCCACAGCGTGATCTTCGCACCGCCGTACCGGTCGGCGAGCCAGCCGCCCACGGGCCGGATCAGCGAGCCGAGCAGCGGACCGATGAAGGTGAGGTACGCGGCCTGCAGCGGCGTGCGCCCGAACTGGACCTGCAGCACCTGTCCGAAGGCGAAGGCGTAGCCGATGAAGGACCCGAACGTGCCGATGTACAGGAAGGACATGATCCAGGTGTGCGCGTCCTTAGCGGCGTCCTTGGCGGCACCGGTGTCGTTCTTCACGGACGAGATGTTGTCCATGAAGAGCGCGGCGAGGACGGCGGCGACGACGATGAGCGGGATGTAGATCCCCAGCAGGACCCTCGGCCCGCCGCTCGCCCCGATGATGGCGAGCGCCACGAGCTGGATGACGGGTACGCCGATGTTGCCCCCGCCCGCGTTGAGCCCGAGCGCCCACCCCTTCTTCCGCAGCGGGAAGAAGGCGTTGATGTTGGTCATGGAGGAGGCGAAGTTGCCGCCACCGATACCGGCGAGCAGACCGACGACGAGGAAGGTGGAGAACGAGGTCCCCGGCTTCATCACCGCGAAGGCGGCGACGGTCGGCACGAGCAGCAGGCTCGCGGAGACGATGGTCCAGTTCCGCCCGCCGAAGATCGCGACCGCGAAGGTGTACGGCACCCGCACGACCGCCCCGACCAGCGTCACCATCGAGGTGAGCAGGAACTTGTCGGCGGGGGTGAGCCCGTACTCGGGGCCCATGAAGAGCACCATCACGGACCACAGGGTCCAGATCGAGAATCCGATGTGCTCGGAGAGGACCGAGAAGAGCAGGTTGCGCCGGGCGACCTTCTCACCCGTCTCTGCCCAGAAGGCCTCGTTCTCCGGATCCCAGTCCTCGATCCAGCGGCCTCCCCTGCTCTGTGCGGGGGCTGTACTAGGGGCTGTCATGACGCCTCCACGGTTCTCCGGTGCGGTGCTCGTGTCTTCCTGGGGATGACAACCGAAGGTAGGGAGGACGCGTTTCCGGCCTGTGGCTGTGGGTGACTGGAAGGGAACGTTGCTCTCACTCGGGCGCGGGGGCGGCGGTGAGGGCGGGGTTCGCCTTCTCAGTCCTCAGTCCTTAGTACTCAGTGCTGTGGGGGGATGGGGCCGGGCTGGGGGTGGGGCTGGGGCTGGGCGTAGGGGCCTGGGGCCGGCTGACCGGGGTACGGCGGGGTGGGGGGCTGCTGGTGGCCGTACGGGTTGGGCGCTTGCGGCTGGCCGTGCGGGCCCGAGGTCTGCGGCTGGCCGTACTGGCCGGGAACCGGCTGCTGGCCGTACGGACCCGGGGTCGGCTGCTGACCGTAGGGACCCGGGGCCTGCTGCTGGCCGTACTGGCCGGGAACCGGCTGCTGGCCGTACGGACCCGGCGCCTGCGGAGGGTATGTCCCTGGTCCGGCGGCCTGCTGCGCGTACGGCGCGGGCGGCAGGTACCGCACCCGGCCGCCCTCCTCCGTGACGGGCACGAACCCGGCGGCCTGCAACCGCGCCGCGAACTTGGCGTTGCGTTTGCGGGTGACGACGAGACCGATGCCGAAGACGGCCATGAGGACCGCCCACACCACGCCCGCCACGGCGAAGGCGACGGAATCCCCACCGGCCCGGGCCCCCAGGACCACGCACCCGACGGTGACGCCTACGACCCCGTACAGCATCCGCTTCTCGGCGTTCTTGCCGGTGAGGTCGAAATTGATGCGGGCCTTGAGCAGCTCCAGCGCGTCGGGAATGACGGGCGGCAGCGACTGCCCATCCCCGGCCTGCGGGAACTGCGCCCAGTTCTGCGCGGCCCGCGCCTGGGCCTGCGGGCTGGGATCGGGCACGATGAGCATCGTGAGCGCGTTGTTCCGCCCGCTTCCCTGCCGTACGTCGGCGTACTCGTACCCGAACTGCTGGGCAAAGAAGGCGAGTCGGGCCAACTTCTTCACCGAGGCCAGGGGACTCGTGAGCTGAACCGCCTCCCCCGCGGCCATCAACTGGAACATCTTCCGAATCTGCCGCTTGCTCATGCCGCCCCAACTCCCCACCGGGCCCACCCGTTCACATCCGCAACCGGCCCAGCCTTTCACGCGCCCCTCCACCAAGAACGGCAAGGCAACCTGATTTACCGGGCCTTGACCGCGCCTTGACAGAGACCGTCGAGACCAAGCCAATTCCGCGCACGGGACGAGCCAGGGGGAGCGCATGGGGTGAGACCTCGACCGTGCCCGAGTTTCACTGGAAACACACAGGTCCCAGGCGAATCCAGACACCCGTCGGGCCGCTCCGGACGGCCCCGGGCCCCGGCCGTCGCGATCCGGCCAGGCCCCGCATCACTCTTGCTCGGCGCTCCGCCCCCATGCTTATGGTGATCGCCGCGCCACGGGGCCCTGACCAGGCATCCCGGACGCGCCGACCGACACCGGGGGAACCATGGGGGGAACCATGTTCACGGGGGATCGCGCCGTACACGCCGCGGCAGTCGTACGCGCCGCAGTAGTCCTACGCGTCGAACGTGTCGTACGCGCCGTACAGGCCTCACACGCCGCACGCGCCGCACAAGTCGTACGCGCCTCATCAGCCGTGCTTGGCGTGCGTGTCTCTGCCGTACCTGAAGTGCGTGCCTCTGCCCTGCGTGGCTTGCGCGCCTCACGCGCCTGATCGGTCTCACCACTTCCGCCACACCACTTCCGCCACACACGCCTCGGCCGGACAGGTCTGCCGACCGACCGGTCGCCCTCAAGCCTGGTGCTCCGCCGTGCTGTTGCCCTGCCCTGCCTCGCGCCGCCCGCACGCCGCACGCCACCCGCCGTACGCCGTATGCCGTACGCCGTACGCGACCACCGAAGGAGAACCCGCGCCCCATGGCCGACGAGATGGTCCGGAGAGCTCAGCAGTTCATCAACCGCACCTACCCCAACATGCTCGGCATCCCCGCGCTGGACGAGAACGGCCAGACCGGCTGGACGACGATGTTCGCGCTGACCCGCGCGCTCCAGTACGAACTCGGCATCTCGAGCCTGTCGGACACGTTCGGCCCGACCACCCTGACGACGCTCGCCTCGAAGTTCCCGAAGCTGAACGCCTCGACGACCCCCTCGGCGAACTTCGCCCGCATCATCCAGTCCGCTCTGTACTGCAAGGGCTACGACGGCGGTGACATCGACGGGAAGTACAACTCCCGCGTCGCGTCCTCGGTGGCCAAGCTGAAGACGGACATGGGCGTCGACGGCGCGTTCCCCGGCGGCGACCTGGTGCCCAAGGTCTTCAAGGGCCTGCTGAACATGGACGCCTATGTGACCGTGAACTCCGGGTCCGACGGCATCCGCAGTGTGCAGCGGTGGCTGAACGGCCGTTACGTGAACCGCGCGGACTTCTTCGTCATCCCGTGCGACGGCCACAACTCCCGTGACGTGTCCAAGTCCATGCTCTACGCCATCCAGTACGAGCTGGGCATGGCCGACGGAACCGCGAACGGCGTCTTCGGTCCCGGCACGAAGTCCGGCCTCAAGTCGCACACCGTCTCGAGCGGTTCGACGGGCACCTGGGTCTCCCTCTTCTCCGCCGCGATGATCCTCAACCAGCGGCCGGTCTCCTTCTCCTCCAGTTTCTCCTCCTCCCTGGCCGACGCGGTCCGGACGTTCCAGTCCTTCGCCAAGCTCCCGGTGAACGGCAGCGGCGACTTCCAGACCTGGGCGTCGCTCCTCGTCAGTTACGGCGACCAGGACCGCAAGGGCGAGGCCTGCGACGGCGTCACGAAGATCACCACGGCGCGGGCGGCGGCCCTGAAGGCGGACGGCATCAAGTACGTCGGCCGCTACCTCACCAACCCCAGCACGACCTCGCTGCCCGAGAAGGCGATCCAGCCGGGCGAACTCCAGACGATCGCCACGAGCGGCCTGCGCTGCTTCCCGATCTACCAGACCTTCGGCCGCGACGCCTCCGGCTTCACCTACCCCGCCGGGCGGGCCGCCGGCTACGCCGCCGTCAACGCGGCGCTGGACCACGGGTTCAAGCCGGGCGCCCGGATCTTCTTCGCCGTCGACTTCGACGCCCTCGACGCGGACGTCACCAGCAACGTCCTGCCCCACTTCAAGGGCATCGAGGACTCGATGGCGGACGCCGGGAACCCGTTCAAGGTCGGTGTGTACGGTCCGCGCAACGTGTGTACGCGAGTCGCCGAGGCCGGCCACTCCTCGGCCTCGTTCGTCTCCGACATGTCCTCCGGGTTCTCGGGGAACTACGGCTACCCGCTGCCCGCGGACTGGGCCTACGACCAGATCGTCACGCGCACCGTCGGCTCCGGCGACGGAAAGATCGAGATCGACAACAACATCGCCTCCGGCCGCGACATCGGCGAGAACTCCTTCGACAAGCCGCGCGGGGTCCTCCCGGACGTCCGCTTCCTCGGCGGCTACCTGAACGCGCTGCACGACGACATCGGCAAGTACATGCAGTCGATCGGCTTCCCGAACGACGGCGGCAACCGCATCTTCAGCCACACCCAGTGCTTCGAGACGGTCCTCGCCAACGACGACGTGGTCACCGCGCAGTCGAACCGCTACAGCATGCGCAAGGCGCTGATCCAGACGTCCGCGTACTGGGAGATGCGCCACTACGACATCATCGACCAGGCCGTGGACGCCGCCGTCGTCTACTACCACACCGGCGTCGGCGGCGGCATGACCCCGAAGCGCGACTCGTCCACGGGTATCGCCCAGATCAGCGGCGAGGTCGGCATCCGTGCCTGGAACCACTGCATCACCAAGGGCTACGTCTCCGGCACGATCCTCGACCCCGCCAAGGACGCCGACATCTGGACGATGTGGCAGAAGGTCAACAAGGACAACGCCTACGCCCTGCAGACCGTCTCCCTGATCCACCTGTGGGACGCGGAGGGCAAACCCGGCGGCCAGAACCCGCCCGCCGGCGAGACCACCCTGCGCTCCATGCGCCTGGACTACACCGAGTCGGAGATCTTCCAGGTGCTGCGGCGCTACCAGGGCTGGGGCGAGGAGGCGGAGGAACACGCGACCAAGCGGATGGCGCTCTACCAGATCTTCGAGAAGTACAACGGCATAGTCCGGAACCAGTGAGTGAGCCCGGGCGGCCCTGATCAGGAAGCCCCTTGAGCGCGCCCCCTGAGCGCGCCCCCCCCCTGAGCGCGCCCCCGTGAGCAAGCCCATCAGGAAAGCCCGATGAGGAAGCCCCATGAGTGACGACCAACCCAACATCCTCGCCATCCTGCTGATCGGCCTCGTCGGCCTGGCCGTGGCGGGCGGGTTCGCGGTGTTCGGCTTCACCACGCTGGCCCGGCACGGCGTCCGCCGCTCGGAGAAGGACGTCATGCTCCGCGGCTTCGCCGGCGTCGCCGCCGCGGCGGCCGCCGCCATGTACGTCTGGGGCGCCCTCCACCTCGTCAAGGACGAGTCGATGACGACCGACGCGTGCCGGGCCGCGGTGGGCCCTGAGCACGCCGCCGACATCACCGGCGCGGACGTCTCGTACATCCCCCTGCACCTGAACTGCCATGTCAGGGGCGCCGGTACGTACGCCGCGGCCGTACCGGACTACGTCAACCCCGCAGCCCTGGGGCTGGCCCTGACCGCCGTGGCGCTCGGAGTCTTCGCGGCGTTCGCCTCGGAGCTCCGCGCCAGAGACAACTTCAGGAAAGAGAAGACAAGTTGAACAAGCCACAGCACAATCCTCACGTATCCCGGCGTACGGTGCTCACCCGCACGGCGGTGATCACGGGCGCGGCGATCGCGGTCTCGCTCCCGGCCTCGCAGTTCCTGGCGAGCCCGGCGTACGCGGCCGGGAAGGACCCGGTCCCCGGCACGAACCCGCTCTCCGCGAAGGTGCGCGAGGCCGTCCGCCAGGCGGAGGCCCGCGCCAGACGGGTGATGACGGGCAAGCCGTCCCGCAACGGCTGGGAGATGGAGCGGGCCGCCGACGACGGCGGCAACATCTTCACCCGTCCGGTCCCCGGCACCCCCCTGACGGGCACCGCGGGAATCGCGGTACGCATGGGCGACGTCGAGACGGTCCTCGTCCACGTCGTACGCCGCTTCCACTACGAGATCGACGAACTCCGCAAGGGAGACATCGTCGGCTGGCGCTCCCCGGGCAAGGTCCGCAAGGGCCTCCCGGAGTCCAACCAGGCCTCCGGCACGGCGGTCCAGATCCGCCCCGGCTCCTACCCCGCCGGCACCCGGGGCGGCTTCTTCCCCCAACAGCGCCTGGTGATCGAGGACATCCTCACCGAACTGGGCGGCGTAGTCCGCTGGGGCGGCCACGCCCCCAAGCCGGACGAGTCCCTCTTCTACATCGCCGTACGCCCGGGCGACCCCCGCCTCACCACCACCGCGTCCCGCATCCGCCTCTGGGACGAGACTCCGGGGCGGGGGGCAGGCGTACTGGCGGACGTGACGGGTTCACACCGGACGAGCTGAACATCGGGCTCACCCGCAAGGCTCCACCGTCACCTTCGACCCCGCGGCCTGGTGGTCCACCGACTCGAAGGTCTTCCACAACCTCGAAGGAGACGGCTGGGGCCGGGTGAGAGGTGGGCCAGGAGGCGTCTGTCTGGTTGCCCGCCTCGTCGAATGCGTAGCGCTCGGACCAGTCCCTGGCTCGGACGGCGGTGACCCGTCCGGGCGGATCCAGGTCGAAGGCGATGGCCCGCCCGCCTGTGGTCAGCCTGGCGGGGTTGCCTGCGGCGTCGTAGGACCAGCTGCTGGTGGTTCCGCTGGGATTGGTGTGACGCGTACGGCGGCCCAGCAGGTCGTGGCCGTACGAGCGGGTGAAGATCACCGATCCGCCTCCGTACGGGCCCGCCTTCAGTCAAGGAGATGCGGCCTGGGCATTCCCAGGCCTGCCGACCTCGAACCACAGCAGCTTTCCGGCTGCCCTCCCCAGCGGGTCGTCGCCGAGCGGCCAACCACCCCACGAGTCCGCGCATTCCTGTACGAGGAGCAGCCCGCGCCCGCCGCCGGCGTTCTCGCAAGGGGGGCGAACCCTGTCCCCGGGCGATTTGCCGAAGGGTGCGGGAATGTACGGGCTGCTGTCCCACACCCCAACCCGTAACCGCCCACCCCCCAACGCCGTCAGGCGCAGGGAGGCAGGCCCTTTCGTGTGCCGGTACGCGTTGGTGACCAACTCGGACGTCAACAGCTCGACCACGTCGAGGACTTCGTGCAGGCCATGCCCACCGAGCGCGGCCCGCACGGTCATACGTGCGACGCGTGCGGCGCGGGGGTCATGGGGCAGTCGAAGGGCGTACACCCAGGTATCGGGCGGGGCTACGGTGACCATGAACACCTCCGGGAAGGAAGGGGGCTTGGGCTCGCTCAACGTCGGCACCGTGCGGCGGCAATGCCTGGATTGGTGCGCTTCCGGCTTAGGGGCGCGGGGAGTTGGGCGACAGGACTCAACGTAATGCAGCAAGTGAGATACTTCTCCCGAAATTGGGAGAAGTGCCCCTGATTACCTCGTGTGGGGTACAAGAGTGCCGCGTTGCGGCCTCGAAAGGAGGCGCCTTGCCGCCCACCAGCAATCCCACGCTGCGCCAGCGGAGACTGGGCACCGAGCTGCGCAAGCTCCGTGAGAGAGCCGGCATGAATGCCACGCAGGCCGCCGCACGCCTGGGCGTCAACCAGGGCCGCGTCAGCATGATCGAAACCGGACGCAGCCCCCTCAGCGCCGAGCGCGTCCGCGCCATGTCCCACGCGTACGACTGCTCCGACGCACAGCTCACTGACGCCCTGGCCTCGATGACGGGACGGCGCCCACGCGGCTGGTGGGAGGAGTACCGCGAAAACCTGCCAGTCGGCCTCATCGACCTCGCGGAGCTGGAGCACCACGCGGCGGCTCTGCGCGTGGCGCTGGTCGTCCACATCCCCGCCCTACTGCAGACCACCGACCATGCCCGCGCCCTCTTCAACGAGGCGGTGCCGCCCCTGCGACAGTACGAGATCGAGCACCGGGTCACCCACCGCATCAAGCGGCAGGGCATCCTCTATCGAGAGACCCCGCCCCCGTACACGGCGGTGATTCACGAGTGCGCCCTCCACATGGGATACGGCGGCCCGGTCACTGTCCGCGCCCAGCTCCAGCATCTCCTGAGCGTGAGCGAGCTGGACCATGTCACCGTCCGGATCATCCCGCTCGGCAAAGGCTCCTTCCCCGGAACCGGACAGTCCGTCGACTACCTCGTGGGTACGGTCCCGCAACTCGACACTGTTCAGCTGGACACCCACCACGGTTGCGAATTCCTGGACGCGGAGTCCCAGTTGGACAAGTACCGTCACGTGCTGGACCGCATGGAGGCGAACGCGCTCAAACCCGCCGCGTCCCGTGACCTAATCCACCGCATCGCCCAGGACACCTGAGAGAGACGGCCGTGCCCAACCCCCAGTGGCAGAAGTCCACTTACAGCCCTGACGCCTCAAACTGCGTATACGTCGCCGCCACCCCCACCGGAACGATCCACCTCCGTGAAAGCGACGAACCGGATGTCATCCTCACTACAACCCGCGCCCGCCTACACGAGCTGATACGAACCCTGAAGGCGCCCCCTTCCACGCACAGCGCCTGACAATTGGCAACTTCGGGCCAGCCAGTCATCCCCCAGCACCAGGTACGACGGGTGTCGCCGCGCTCCCGGTGGCCGAAAGTTGCCAATTGCTGACGGGCAGCCGCGGTATGGCGTCAGCTAGAAGTTCAAGGGTGACGACGCAGACGACGGCTCCCACCGCCCAGGCCCAGTCAAAGGGGGCGGCCAAAAGCCCGAGGACGAGGCCCACCAGGATGAGACCGTCAGGCCGCGCTGACGCTTCGGACCGCCGTCTCCGCTGGTAAATCCCTATTTCTCGGTTTCCACGATCAACGCGCCTCGCCTGTGTCGGGTTCCAGTGGATGGTCGAAGCTGACTGTTTCGGCGATCTGCTGGAGGATCGCGCGGTACTGCTGGCGTCGGGCCACAGTCGTCGTGCTGAGCGTGAGGACGACGAGACGCTTGCAGTCCGGGTGCGGCAGGTGGGCGTGGATCTGAAGAAGTGGCATTTGCGGAAGACCCATGTCGGCCCCGGGGGTGCGTAGCGTCTCGCTGAATGTAGCTGGGCCGCAAGGCAGTTCTGCGTACTCGATGCGGGTGTGCTCCTCAGCGCCCGTCACGGCGCGGGCGGCAGTGACGGCACGTGCGGCCACGGTCGTGTCTCGCCAAGAGAGCGTGAAGAGGGAGAGCAGAGGTTGGCCCCCACCACTGCTGGTGTCGTCTACGTCGTCGCGGTGGAGGCCGATCGAACAGTGGACGGTGCCGACCTCGCACAGCGCCCCGAGCAGTTGTCGGCCTGCCGCGAGTTGCGCGACGAACTGCTGGCGAATCGCCTCGTTCGGCGCGACGTCCAGGAACGGGGCGAAGGCCGTGCGCAGTTCGTCAGCAGCCGCAGAACCTGGCGGGGCGAGCAGAGAATCCAGCGGCAATGCTGTAAAGCCTGCGGGTTCGACGAACCAGATGTCGGCGTCTGGGTCCCTGGCCGAGTCGGCGACAACGAAGTAGGGGGCCGTGGTCATGGGGTCCTGTTCGATACGAGTCAGTACGGGCGCGGTTGCGAGGACGCCGAGTCGGGAACGTGGGCTCCGGCGCGGCGGGCGCGCTCAAGGGCGGCGGGGCTCGCGTTCCAGTCGGTCGGTTCGATACCGCGGCGGCCCGTGGCTGTGCGCTGGTAGAGGAGGTGCAGCCGTCTGGGTGCGCTGCCGCGGCGGCCGGTGGCCGCGACGACGGCGATGAAGCGAGGGTCGCCGGCGAACCAGAGCGGCTCGATCTGGGCTTTCAGCTCCGGTTTCGTGCGGGCAGTGCCGAAGCGTCGCATCCACCAGAAGGTGCGCATGTTCGCAAGGAACAGCAGGGGGATCTGTTCCTCGGGCTTCTCCGGGTTGGGGAACTCGAACCACATCTCGTCCTCCTGGACCTGGGGGTGCTTGTTTCGGCCGCGCGGGACGCCGGTGAGGAGCTGCCAGGGGTACTGCCAGAGGACACGCTGGATGTAGATGGAGGAACGGAAGTGGGGGAGCTGAATTACGGCGCGGAAGGTGGCGTACACGAGGAAAGGGAGGAAGACCCAGCCGATCCAGCGGGGTGTTGCCACGATGAGAAAGAGACTTCCGAGCCAGACGGCGGCCCAGCCGACCAGCCGCAACACGATCATAATCATGTGTTGGATCCAGGCCCGCCTGGTTGGAGGATGCTCCCAAGCAGTGCGGTAATTGGTCGGATTCATGTGGTGAGCTCTCCGTTCGGGGCTCAGAAGGCGTGCCGGGCAACATTGACGAGCTCGCCGACGTCCAGGCCAAGCCGTACTCCGTCGATACTGGCCATGGAGCCGTCCTTGACCCCGTCGTCGTCGGTGTCGACCGCGGTCATGACCAGCCCGAAACCCGCGGTGGCCACTCCGACTGAGGCTGACGTGACCTCGGCCGCTCTGGTGATTTGTGCTGCTCGGGCACCTCGGATCGTAAAGCCGAGCAGAGCGTTGTCCAGGTCGGAAATGGTCTTCGCGTTTTCCATGGTGCTGCTTCCGAATCGGGCCACTCGCGGTACGAACGTGAGTGCCTCCCCCGCCTCGCCAGTTGCCCGCACGGCAGCCACAACGCCCTTGCCCGCAGCACCGACCCCGGGCAACATGCCGAGGGCGTCGCCACCGACCGTAACGAGGTTGCTCCAGAAGTCCGTGTCGAACTCGCCCTTGGTGAATCCGTCCCACAGCGAGGCACCCAGCGTTGGGTCGCCAAAAACCCTCATCCCTAACGCCGCCGCACTCAAAACCGCAGCGGCGAGCAGCAGAACGGCAGCCGCCGTCCCGCCCGACACCACGAACAGCGCCACAAGCCCGATCACGGCCGCCGCGGCGCTGAGGATGTCCGGCAGATTCTCGTCGAGCCAGTCCAGAGCCGACTCGAACCAGCCCGGCTCGTGCGGTGCCAGTTTCTTTGTGGCGTCGCGGATCTTGCGTGCCCGGCGCTGGGCTTGAAGCTCGTGTTCGTCGGCTAGCTTGCGGGCCTTGCTCCGGATCTTCTCGAGCGCGTCCTCGGCGTCGTCCACGGCCGTGTTCGCCTTGGTCAGGGCCTTCTGCGCCTCGTCGTGCCTGGCGCCCTTCTTGTCCAGGTCAGGGCTGTCGCCCGCCTTGGAGGCGTGGCCCTTCGCCCGGTCCACGGCGGCCTGCGCTTCTTTCGCGTCTTCTTCGAGTCGCTTCGCCCGACGCTGGAAGTCGTCGAGCTCCCCCTCCCAGCGGTCGAGTTGCCTGGCTGCCTTGCGGATGGAGTGCGCGGCGTTCTTCAGATTCAGAGGCAACGGGCCGCCGTCGAGCTGCTCGCGGAAGGCGACTGCCGCGTCGCCCTTCCAGTAGCTGCCGTCCATCAACGTGGTGACGAGGCCATGCGTCTCTTCAAGGACCTTCGCACACCCCGCGAGCTTCTTGCGCAGGCCGCTTACCGTCTCGGTGCTGCCTGGGACAGGGTTGAAACCGAGGTGCGGGTAGTCGGGGTTCGGGATGCGCGGGGCGGACTTGAGGCCTTGTGGTTTGTCGCGGTCGGCTCGGGACTGCGGGTCGAGGGCCGCTCCCGAATCGCCGGGCGGGTACGTCACTTCGAAGCCCCGACCTTGCCCTTGGCGACCGTGGACTTTTTCAGGGCCTCCTCCAGCGCCTTGTCCACCTCGCGGTAGCTGTCCCTGCTCTTACCGATGATCTTGGCGAGATCTTCGGTCTGCTCACCGATCTGATCGGCCCCGTACTTCCAGTCCTCCTGGAAGTCCTCACAGGCGGTGTCGAGATCATCGGTACCCAGGCCCGTGACAGTCGCGTCTTCCAGCGCCCTTCGCAGGCCCTTCAGCGAGTCGCTCGATTTCCTGAGCATCCTCATGAAATGCGCGAGCTCGTCACCGTCCACGACCAGCCGTTCCGCCATGCGCCCCGCCCCCTCTTCCGGTGCACCTGCACCACGGGGAGGAACGACGTCGGCGATCTTTCGTGACGCCCCGGTAAGCGCTCCCCTCTTTAGAGGGAGCACTTACCGGACACGGATCGTGACTGCCGTCAGCGGTTCACGGACTGGATCTCCTGGACGACGACATCCTGCTCGGCCCCGAACGTGCCGTCCGGCAGACCTTGTGCGCGGGCCACCCCGGTACCCGTCCAGTGGATCTTCCACGTGATGGTGGCCTTCAGCTTGTACGAACCGTCGCCCGAGGAGCGCAGGTAGCGCACGCCGCAGGGCGGGGTCTCGTCGGACTTGCCCTTGGCGTAGGCCTCACCGATGTGGCCGTTGCCGTTGTCGAACTCGCAGACACCGGAGGCGGGGTACGTCGTGGCGTCGTCCGTGCCGGGCTCGATCTTCAGCGCGATCGGCTCCGCGGTGGTTGTCGCCGAGACGTTGAGCAAAGGAACCGAGGCGGTCACTGACACCGGCTTGAACTTTGCCGTGTCCAGCCACGCCCACGTCGGAAGGTTCACCTTCGTGGTGCCCGCCGGGGCCAGTTCCACCTTCGTCGACGGGACGCGTATCTCGGCGTACGCAAGCTGCGCCAGCATTTCGGGCGTGATCGCCTCGGGGATGTCCGCGGGCGGCGGCGCCCCCTTGTCCACCCAGAAGATGGGCTTGTCGCAGTCGAGGGCGCCCGGGTCACCCTCGCGGCCCTTGGTGACGTACGAGTCCCACCAGTAGCCCTTGCCGGTCTTGGCCTTGTTGAAGTCCTTGTAGTCGTCGGTCACATAGTGCTTCCGCTGCTGCAAGTCCCACTCGGACCCGGTCGACTCGGCATTCCAGATCGGCTCCAGGTACTTCTGCAGCTCGTTCGGGGTGTACTTGGGGGCGTAGTAGCACGCGGGCGGGGTCCAGGTGGTCGTGGATGTCACCGGTCCCGCCGAGTCGCCTGAGCCGTTCTTCGAGCGGTCGAAGACAACGGCGCCGGCAGTCGCAGCGACCTTCTGGTCCTTCTGTCCACCGTCTACCTGCGTCTCGGACCCTGTGCCCTTGCCGCCCGGCACAAAGTCCGCCCGGGCAGCGGGACCGCTGGCGAGTACAAGGGCGCTGGCGAGCAGAGTGGCACGAACGGCGTTCCTCGCTACGGCTGGCACTGAGCCGCCCCCCTTGTGGAGATGATCTGCGACGTCTGCCAGACACCCTCGGAGTTCTTGTCCAAGCGCGTGTTGTAGAAGACGTAGCTGTTCTTGGTGACCGGCGTCTTGTCAATCTTGTTGGTCTTCTTGTCCTTGCTGTAGCCCTTGCTCTCGTCCGCGCAGAATGTGAGCGAGGCCGAGGTCTTGCCCTTGAGCGTCACGGTGCGGTCGTAGTACCGCGCCTCACCGGTGAGGGTGGCACCCGCGTCCTTGAACTGTTGGACCCAGGTCAGCGCCGCTTCGAGAGCCTTGCCGGTGTTGTAGAACCCGATCGCTTCGCCCTTGGGATCCGTCCCGGTGATCGCTGCGTCGACAGCCCGCATGCGCTCCGCGCTGTCGGCGAGAACGGCGTCCTTGATGGAGTCGCCGGTCTTCGATCCTTCGAAGGTCAGCGTCAGGTCGGATGGCAATGTGATCTTGGGCCGCCCGGCGGATTCCGTCGCGCTCGCGCTAGGCGAAGCCGAACCCCCCGTATCCGCGCCCGCGATCTTGTCGTTCCCCTTCGAGCCGCCGCCGTCCCCGCCGCAGGCGGTCAGAAGCAGTGCAGCCGCCGCACCGACGGCGGCTGTAGTGAGCAGGCGGGTACGGCGGTTCACGGCAGGCTCCTGTGCGACGTGGGGTTCGGGAGGGCCCCGATACGGTATCGGTGACGTGTGTGGCGACACCAGAGCGAATTACGTCAACCGCCGTGATAAATCAGGCATATGACCACAGAAGCCGGCTAAAACAGCGCTCTGAACCCTCGATTGAGTGACGTGAAACGCCGGAATCCTGACCGGCGTTGGCCGGTGCAAAGCCGTCAGCCCCGGTGGGAACCGGCTCGCGCCGCGCGGCCGCGCCCCTTCGCTCCGTTCGGCCACAGCCGAGGACTCCGCTTCGCCGCGATGTCCTCGATCCACCCGAACGCGACGATCGTCAATCCGATCAGCGGCCACACCAACACGAACATCCACAGCATGTACGTCGTGTCGAGGGCCCCCACCGCGCGGTCGCTCTGCATGAACGGCAAGTTGTACGCCTGGTCGATGATCGGGACCGTGGCCATGATGAGCATGTTGTGCCAGAGGTAGATCGTGACGGCGCGGTTGTTGGACAGGGTGACGAGTTTGTCCCACTTGGCCAAGCGGCCCGGCAACTCCTGCCACGACGGGGAGTATTGGAGCAGGATCACGACGAAGCCGAAGGACCACGTCGCCTGGGCCAGCGGGATGTCGTTCAGGTCCCAGCCGTCGGGGCCCAGGTGGCCCGACGCCCACCACAGGCCGAAGGCCATGAGCAGGGTTGAGCAGGAGATCGCGACGTAGCGGGGGACCTTCACCAGTATGCCTTCGTGGTGGGCGAAGCCCAGGACCCAGCAGCCGCCGAAGACCGCGAAGTCGGAGATGGCGTTGCCCGTCTCCCCGGGGATGTTCACGAGGCCCGTGCCGACGATCGCGGTCAACGCGAGCGGGAAGAACAGCGTCGCCCACGGAACCCGGCGGAACGCCCACAGCAGAAGCGGTGACGCCACCACGAACCACAGGTACGCCCGCAGGTACCACAGCGGGCCCACCGCCTGGACCGCCCACGTGTCCTCCAGGAGGCCCGCCTTGTCCCCGATGTGCCAGGGGAAGGGCGGGGCTCCGAAGGGGATGACGTAGTTGATCATCTCGACCAGGCCCCATGTACCGCCGTGGTCCGGGTCCTTCGTCACACTCCAGCCGCCGGCGAACATCAGGGTGAGCGCCACCGCGCTGAACGCCCAGAGGGGCGGCAGCAGTCGGCGTACTCGGCCGCGGATCACGCTCAGCGCCGGGCGGCTCAGCGAGCGTGCCATCAGCGAACCCGCCAGCGCGAACATCACGCCCATGGAGGGGAAGATGACCGTCAGCCACGCCCAGCCAAAGAGGTGGTAGACCACCACTCGGACCAGGGCTATCGAGCGGAGAAGGTCCAGGTAGCGGTCCCGGCCGCCCGGCTTCCGCCCGGCAGCGGGTGGGGCAGCGACCCGCGGCGCGCCCAGCGGCGGTGTCGCACCAGTAGCAGCACCAGTAGCAGCACCAGCACCCGCACCGGCACCAGCACCAGCCGTGTACTCGTGCGTCGTCATCCCACCGGCCTCCGATCGTTCCCGCTGCGTGCCGCCCGCTGCCGCGGGATCGATCCCGGTGCCTCCACCACGCCCGTGCGCCGCAGCTTCTGCCAGCGCAGACGGCCTCCGGTGAGGGCAGTGATCCATGACTGGAGAAGGACCACGTACATCAACTGCCTGTAGAGGATTTGCTGGAGGGGGAGGGAAATCAGGTGCGTCATGCGTTCTCTGTCCAGGCGGAACGCGTACGCCGCACACGCCGCCTGGATCGCGAGTACGCCCAGCCACGCCACGATCGTCTTCTGCGTCGGGCCGAAGACGACGCCGTACAGAAGGAATACGTCGATCAGGGGCGCCAGCAGCGGGGCCAGGACCATGAACAGCGACACCAACGGGAGGCCCACCCTGCCGAAGCGGCCCGACGGACCCCGTTCGATCAGTGCCCTGCGGTGCTTCCAGATCGCCTGCATCGTGCCGTACGACCAGCGGTAGCGCTGGGACCAGAGCTGCTGGACGGACTCCGGGGCCTCGGTCCAGGCCCGGGCCTTCTCCGCGTACACCACGCGCCAGCCGTCGCGGTGCAGGGCCATCGTAATGTCGGTGTCCTCGGCGAGCGTGTCGTCGCTCATGCCGCCGACGCGTTCCAGGGCCGAGCGACGGAAGGCTCCGACCGCGCCCGGGATGGTCGGCATACAGCGCAGGATGTCGTACATCCGGCGGTCCAGATTGAAGCCCATCACGTACTCGATGTGCTGCCAGGCGCCGATGAGGGAGTCGCGGTTGCCGACCTTCGCGTTGCCGGCGACCGCGCCGACCGTCGGATCGGCGAAGGGCTGGACCAGTTCGCGGACCGTCGCCGGTTCGAAGACGGTGTCGCCGTCCATCATCACGACGATGTCGTAACGGGCGTTCGCCAGACCCCTGTTGAGGGCCGCGGGCTTGCCCGCGTTGTGCTGGCGTACGACGCGTACGTTCGGCAGGCGCAGGCTCTCGACGATGCGGGCCGTGCCGTCGCTCGAACCGTCGTCGATGACGATGACCTCGACGGGGTGTTCGCTCGCCATCAACGAACGGACGGTGTTCTCGATGCACTTCGCTTCGTTGTACGCGGGGACCAGCACCGACACCGGTTCCGTGATCGGGGCCGGGCCCCAGCGGAAGTCCTGGCGCCGCACCCGGCGAGCATGTGCGGCGGAGAGCAGCAGCATCAGGCCGAAGCGGGTGAAGACCAGGACGCCGATGATGGCGATGCCGACGACGAGGCCGTCGGTGATCTTCTCGGAGGCCTGGACCAGGTGGATCCAGGCCTTGCCCTTCCACAGGTCGAGGCCGGCGACCTCGGTGTGCGCGCTGGGGGCGTGGAGCGCCTCGGTGAGGTTCTGGAACTCGTAGCCCTGGCCCTGCAGGTCGGGCAGGAACTTGTCGAGCGCCTGCACCGTCTGGTGGCGGTCGCCGCCGGAGTCGTGCATCAGGACGATGGCGCCCTTGCCGCCGTGCGGGGTGGCGCGGCGGATGATCTCGTCGACGCCGGGCTTCTGCCAGTCCTCGCTGTCGGTGTTGTTGACGACGGTGATGTAGCCGCGCGTCCCGATGTACTGCGTCACCGGCCAGGACTTGTCGTCCATGGCGTCGGCGAAGGAGGAGTACGGGGGCCGGAAGAGGGACGTACGGATGCCGGCCGCGCCCGCCAGGGCCAGCTGGTTCTGGGACAGCTCCCAGTCGATGCGCTTCGTGGACTGGTAGGAGAGGTCCGGGTGGTTGAAGGTGTGCAGGCCCACCTCGTGGCCCTCTTCGACCATGCGGTGCACCAGTTCCGGATAGCGCGAGGCCATGGTGCCGGTGACGAAGAAGACGGCGTGCGCGTGGTGCGCCTTGAGGACGTCGAGGATCTTCGGCGTCCACGTGGGGTCCGGGCCGTCGTCGAAGGTGAGGACGAGGCGGTGGTCCGGCACGTTCATGCTGGTCGTACGGCCGCTGCGGGTGTCGATGACCGGGCCGCCCTTGAGGATCTTCTCCGGTACCTCGTCGGTGGACGCCTCGGGCTGGATGCGGTGGTCGGCGAGGATCTCGCTGTGCACGTAACCGCGCAGCATCAGCATCGCCATCAGGGCCACGAGGATGAGCGAGGGCAGCAGAAAGCGCATGGGCACGCGTCGGCGGCGGGCGTTGGGCTCGGGCCGCCGCGTACTGGGTGCGGGACCGTGACGGCTGGTGCGGGATGCCATCAGAGAACGTTCTCCGGGTACGAGGAGGAGTACGAGGAGCCGGTGCCGCTCTGCTCGTGCTCCAAGTGGCTCTGTTCGAGGGGCGAGGCGGCGCCGTCCGCGACCGTTCCGGAACCGGACCCGTCGATGACCGCGCTCTCCGTGGGATCGGCCGTGGCCGTGCCGGTGTCCGTGGCTGTGGGCGTCGGGGGGTCGACCACCGGGTCGGTCGCCCCGGGGTCCGGGTCCTTGGTGGTGCTCGTGCCCGGGTTCGGCTTCGTCGTCGCCGACGACGAGGGCTTGGGGTCGCTGGAGGTGCCCGGGTCGGCGGCAGTGCCCGAGGCGTCCGGCGTCGGGCTCGCGCCCGGCGACGGCGTCGTGCCGTCACTGGCCGTCGCGCTCGCGCCCGGCGAGGCACTGCCCGTGCCGGACGGACTCACCGACTCGGCGGGCAGCGGTGAGGTGTCGACCTGGCCGGCCGGCGGGTCGTCCTGCTGGCCCGGCACCGGGAGCCAGGGCGCGTTGGAGTTGCCCGACACGAGCGTGGCGACGATGACGACGGCGTAGACCGCGCAGGCGATGCCGACGAGGATGCCGAGGCGGCGGAATCTGCGGCTGCGGCGGCCCGACGCGTCGACGAAGACCGGGCCGTCCGAGCCGTCCTGGGCGCCCGGGGCGTCCTTGGCCTGCTGGACCAGCCAGTCCTCCAACTGGCGTCCGACACCGTCGAGCTGGACCGTCACCTCATGGGGATCGTGGGTGTGACCGGGGGCCTCGGGGTCCTCCCAGGAGGGGTGTTCGCCAAAGTGGCCACGGTGCCCGCGCTCCTGGTCCGCGGCAAGGGCTGTCCCGTGGAAGGGGTCCACGCCGGAAACGCGATCCGCGTCGGCACCAGGGCCCGCGCCGGCATCGTTGCCCGCGCCCGAAACCGGGTTCGAGAGCACCTCGGTCTCCGGCTCCGGCTGCGGCTCCCGAGGAAGCTCGGGGCTCTGCCCGGCCCGTGGCCAGGACGCCGTTCTACCCCCGGCTTCCGGCCAGACGACAGAGTCTTGGGCTCCTCGCCGAACGCCTGATGCGTCGGCTCCTTGCCCAGGTGACGGATCGGTTCGGCGCCCCTGCGGCTGATCGACATCTCGTCGAGCCGGTTGGGCGTCTTTCCGCCAATTTTCCACGCGCACGCACATCCCCCCACGGGACAGTTCTCGGGTGCGCGACGACTCCGGGCACTACTCATTTGTCGTCCGGACCGGGCCCCCACCCGATCCGAGCGCCCCCCTTATCACACTGCGCCCGGACGGAGAATGTAGCGCACATGGAGGACCTGTGCGCTCGCGTCTCATCTGTGACTCATCATGACGAGTGCATCGGTGGCCGGAATCCATCCCTCCTTGGGGCACTGAAGCCAGCCCTCCTCGTCCGTGAGCTCGATGGCCGCTCGTCGAAGCGCGTCGAATCCCGGATGCACCAGCCCCTTCCGCCACACCAGTGACACGGGTGACAGGGGAACGGGGTCGACGAGGGGTCTCCGTACCGTTTCGGG
This sequence comes from Streptomyces albiflavescens, assembly GCF_014645835.1. Taxonomy (GTDB): domain Bacteria; phylum Actinomycetota; class Actinomycetes; order Streptomycetales; family Streptomycetaceae; genus Streptomyces; species Streptomyces albiflavescens. Next base: position 86,745 of record NZ_BMMM01000002.1, on the reverse strand, counting down.
CATGGCCGGAAAATCCACTACGGCGAGGACGGGGTTCCGTTTCTTGGCCATGATCCGCTGGAACTCCTCGGCACCGATGGCCACCGGCGCGGGCGGCGCGAGTTCGATGCCGCGTCCCTCGAACAGGTGACGCGCCAGATCGGTCCACTCCAGCGTCCGGGGGTTTCCCGCACCCGCGTACACGGTCTCCCCCGCGAGCGCGTCCAGCGGTACCTCGTCCAGGGCGGCGAGGTGATGCTCCTCGGGCAGTACAACGGCCATCGGCTCGTACCGTACGGGCTGCTGCTCCAGCCGGGCCCGCACCACCGGGTCGAGCCCGGCGAACCGACCGAACGACGCGTCCAGCCGACCGGCGAGCAGCTCCCCCGCCGCTCCCGTCAGCCCGCTCTCGAAGCGGGCCATCAGCTCACTGCCGGGGGCGAGTTCGCGGGCCCGGTCGAGGATCCGGCTGGAGATGAGCCCCGGGGAATTGACGTCGACGAGCAGGGGCCGCGCTTCACGCGGGCCGCGCGCGAACACGGCCAGCAGCGCGTCCTGCGCCTCCAGCACGCGCCGCGCGTACGGCAGCAGCCGCTCGCCGTCCGCCGTCAGCGTCACCTGCCGGGTGGTCCGCACGAACAGCTCCGCCCCGAGCTCGCGCTCCAGCCGCCGGATGTCACGGCTCAGCGCCTGCTGAGCGACGTACAGCCGGGCGGCGGCACGCGTGAAGTGCAGTTCCTCGGCGACGGCGAGGAAGGCGCACAGGAGGCGGGGGTCGAGGTGAGTCGCACCCGGGCTCGCGCCCTCTGTCGACTCTGGGCGTACGAAGTCCGCGGGCATCCGGCGAACTTACAACGCAGGTGCGTCAATCGCGACGGAGTAAGTGTTGGACCGCTCACGCCGTCCCGGGCGACGGTTGATCCATGCCGCACCGGACCACCGAACAGACGCCCCCGCCCCTCTACACCGTCACAGGAGACACTCTGGTGGCCGTCGACTTTCAGCCGCGCCGGCGGGCGGCTCGGCACCACCGGACACCCCGGTCCCCGTACCACCGCCTCTTCGCCACCCCCGGCGCCCGCGCCTTCACCCTCGGGAATCTCATCGCGCGGCTCCCCATGGGCATGTTCAGCGTGAGCGCGGTCATCATGATCGCGGGTTCGCGGGGCTCGTACGCGCTCGCCGGCGCCGTCACGGCGACCGGACTGGCGGCGACGGCGGTGGTCGCCCCCTGGACCGCGCGTCTGGTCGACCGGCACGGTCAGGCCCGTATCGCCGTGCCCGCCACGGCGTTCGCCCTGCTGGGCGGCATCGCGCTGGTGCTGTGCGTGCACTACGGGGCGCCGGACTGGACCCTCTTCGTCGCGTACGCCGCCACGGCCACGACGCCCAACACGGGTGGCATGTCACGCGCCCGCTGGGCGCACCTCTTCAAGGGCGACCCGGCCGCGCTGCACACCGCGAACTCCTTCGAACAGGCCGCGGACGAGCTGTGTTTCATGCTGGGCCCGGTGTGCGCGGCCTTCCTGTGCGGGACGTTCTTCCCGGAGGCGGGCACGCTGGTCGGGGGCGTCCTGCTGATGACCGGCGTCCTGATCTTCGCCGCCCAGCGATCGACGCAGCCGCCGCCCCAGCGGCGTACGAAAGCCGTCGGGTCCCCCGTCCGGGCCGCCGGAATGCCCGCCCTCCTCCTCGGATTCCTCGCCACCGGCGCGGTCTTCGGGTCGATGGAGGTCGTCACGATCGCGTTCGCCGACGCGCAGGGCCACAAGTCGGCCGCGGGCGCGGTCCTCGCACTGCAGGCGGCGGGCTCGTGCGTGGCCGGGCTGCTGTACGGCGCATCGAAGCCGGCCGGTCCGGCCGAACGGCGCTACCCGCTGTGCGTCGCCGCGATGACGGTGATGATGACCCTGCCGCTGCTCGCGGCCTCCCTGACGGGCTCCCTCCTGGTCCTCGCGGGCGCCCTGCTCATCGCCGGGACGGCCACCGCCCCGACGATGGTCACCGGCATGACCCTGGTCCAGCGCCGCACCCCCGAGGGCCGCTTGAACGAGGGCATGACCCTCGCGGTGACCGGCCTCCTCGGCGGGATCGCCTGCGGTTCGGCGGTCGGCGGGTGGGTGGTGGAGCACGTGTCGACTGCGGCGGGGTACGGGGTTCCGGTCACGGCGGCGGCGCTCGCCCTCGCGATCGCGACGGTGAGCGCCGCACGTCATGCGGTACGCCACGCCGCGCGGCGTCCGGCACGAGGCTGAGCGCAGACGCCCATGCGCGGCGCGGGCAACCCGCTGGGCACACGCCCTGGCCTGGGCCCTGATCGGTGCCGACCCCGGTTTGTTTTCGCCCCCTCCGCCCCTACCCGTCCCGTACCCGGGGCTCCGCCCCGGACCCCTTGGGTTGCCTCTCGGCTGCGGGTGAGTGGGGGCTTGTCGCGCAGTTCCCCGCGCCCCTTGAGGGGCGAACGGAGCCCGACCCCCGCTGTCCGACCCGCCGAACCCCCGCCCCAATTCCCGCGCACCCCATTGACGCGTCCACGGCCCCCACATACCTTCCCCCGTCGAAGCGCTTCGACGTCACGCATCGAAACGATTCGACGAACGCTGCGTGGCGATCCTGGAACCCATCCAACTCCCCTGGAGGCAATGGATGTTGACGACACGAAGGCGTGCGGTGGCGACGGCGGTGGCCCTGGCGGGGACGCTGCTGCTGGCCTCGTGCGGCGGCTCTGACAGCGGTGGATCCGACGGCAAGACGTTGAAGCTGTGGCACTACGAGGGACCCGACAGCGCGATGGGCGTGGCCTGGAAGGAGGCCATCAAGGAGTTCGAGGCGAAGCATCCCGGCGTGAAGGTGAAGTTCGAGGAGAAGGGCTTCGAACAGATCCAGAAGACCGCCCCGATGGTCCTCAACTCGAACGACGCGCCCGACATCATGGAGTACAACAAGGGCAACGCGACCGCGGGCGCACTCTCCAAGCAGGGCCTGCTCACCGATCTGACCGCCGAGGCCACCAAGCGCGGCTGGGACAAGGAGATCAGCGGCGGCGTACGGACGATCAGCCAGTACGACGCCGACGGGGTCATGGGCTCCGGGAAGTGGTACGGCGTGCCCAACTACGCCGAGTACACGATGGTGTTCTACAACAAGGACCTCTTCAAGAAGTACGGCGTCGCCGAGCCCACCACCCTCGACGAACTCACCGCCGCGATGGACAAGTTCGTCGCGAAGGGCATCACCCCGCTCGCGAACGCCGGCGCCGAGTACATGGCCCAGCAGTACCTCTACCAGCTGGCGCTGTCGAAGGCCGACCGCTCCTGGGTCGACAAGTACGAGCTCTACAAGGGCAAAACGGACTTCCACGACGCCGCCTGGACGTACGCCGCCGAGACCTTCGCCGACTGGGTGAAGAAGGGCTACATCAGCAAGAAGTCCACCGGCACCAAGGCCGAGGATGCGGGCGTCTCCTTCATCCAGGGCAAGAGCCCGATCCTGTTCAGCGGCAGCTGGTGGTACGGCCGCTTCCAGACGGAGAACAAGTTCGCCTGGGACACCTTCCTCTGGCCGGGCAGCAACCTCACGCTCGGCTCCGGCGGAAACCTCTGGGTCGTCCCCAAGGCCGCCAAGAACAAGGAACTCGCCTACGACTTCATCGACATCACCATGTCGAAGAAGATCCAGAACCTGCTGGGCAACAAGGGCGGCGTCCCCGTGGCCGCCGACCCCGCCGCGATCACCGATCCGCAGTCCAAGTCCCTCATCGCCCATTTCAACGCCCTGTCCGGCAAGGACGGACTGGCCTTCTATCCCGACTGGCCCGTCGCCGGCTTCTACGACGTCCTCGTCTCGGAGACCCAGAAGCTGATCACGGGGAGCGAGAAACCGGATGCCTATCTGAGCGCCTTGCAGAAGGCGTACGACAAGGGTCTACCGAAGACATGACGGTCACCGTCGAGCGGGGCGGCCGGGTGATCCACAAGCAGCACGAAGTGAGGCACCCGCGCCGCCCCCGCAACTCCTACGCGCTCTTCCTGCTCCCCGGCTTCCTCGCCTTCCTCGCGGTCGTCGTCGTCCCGTTCCTGATGAACACCGGCGTCAGCTTCACCGACTGGCAGGGCGTCGGCTCCCCGAAATGGTCGGGGCCGGCCAACTACCGTGAGCTGATGGACGATTCCGAGTTCTGGGCGTCCTTCCGGCACAGCCTGTTCATGGTCGTCGCCATGGCCGCGATACCGACCGTCATCGGACTCGTCCTCGCCGCCGCCCTCTTCGACTTCGTCGGCAAGCACTTCGGGACCAGGACGGCCGCGGTCCTCCGCGCCTGCTTCTACCTCCCCCAGGTCCTGCCCATCGCCGTCGCCGGCATCGTGTGGAGCTGGATCCTCGCGCCCGACAACGGCTCCCTGAACGAGCTGCTGAAGGCGGTCGGCCTGGGCTCCTGGCAACAGGACTGGCTCGGGGACCCCGACATCGCCCTCTACAGCGTCATGGGGGTGATGGTGTGGGTGCAGATCGGCTTCCCCCTGGTCGTCTTCATGGCGGGGCTGCAGCGCGTCGACCCGCAGCTGTACGAGGCCGCCGAGCTGGACGGCGCGGGCTGGTGGCGCCGCTTCTGGCACATCACGCTGCCGCAGATCAGACCCGAGATCTACGTCGTGCTGCTGTGGTGCACGATCGCCGCGCTCAAGGTGTTCGGAGCGGTGTACGTCCTCACCAAGGGCGGCCCCGGCGGCGCCACGGACGTGCCCTCCTACTTCTCCTTCACCACCTTCTTCGAGAAGACCCAGGTCGGCTACGGCGCCGCGATCTCCACTGTGCTGACGGTGATCATCCTCGTCCTGGCGCTCATCGGCCTCACCTTGCAGACCCGTGCCGAGGACGCCGAGGAAGGGATCCGCGCATGACCGCCCTACGCCGCTATCCGGTGCTCGTCGCGCTCGTCATCGCGGCCCTGTTCATGGTGCTGCCGTTCCTCATCGTCGCGATCAACGCGATCAAGTCCCCCGCCGAGTACTCGGAGCACGGGCCGCTCAGCCTGCCCCGGGGCTTCTACTTCGACGGCATCAAGGACTTCTGGGAACGCGTCGACTTCGGGCAGAAGCTCATCAACTCCGTACTGATATCGGGCTTCGTGGCGATCGGGGCCGCCGTCCTGTCCGTCCTCAACGCGTACGCGATCGGCATCGGCCGGATCAGAGGCCGCACCTGGGTCCTCGCCTTCTTCGTGCTGGCGAACATGCTGCCGCAGGAGGCGCTGGTCTATCCGATCTACTACCTGAGCAAGCAGGCGGGTCTCTACGACACCCGGCTCAGCGTGATCATCGTGTTCACGGTCGTCCAGGCGGCCTTCGGCACGTATCTGCTCTCCTCCGTCCTCGGGCAGTTCCCGCGCGAGATCATCGAGGCCGCCCGGATCGACGGGGCGAACAAGTGGCAGGTGCTGTGGCGGATCGTGGTCCCGGTCAGCCGCCCCACCATCGGCGTGCTGCTCGTCTTCTTCTTCATCTGGACCTGGAACGAATTCCTGCTGCCCCTGGTCATGCTGATCTCCAACGACAACCAGACGGTGTCGGTGGCACTCGGCGTCCTGCAGGGCCAGCGCCTGATGGACGCCACGATGACGAACGCGGCCGCCCTGCTGGGCGTCCTCCCCGCCATCGTCTTCTTCCTCGTCTTCCAGCGGACCCTCACCCGCGGCATCGCCGTGGGCGCGGTCAAGTAAGGGGTGCGGGCGTGAAGTTCACCGACGGCTACTGGCTGCTGCGCGAGGGTGTCACCGCGGCCCACCCGGTCGAGGTCCTCGATGTGACCTCCGGGCGCGGCGGCCTGGAGATCCACGCGCCGACGCAGCCCATCCGCCACCGCGGCGACCTGCTGAAGGGACCGGTCGTGACGATCAGCGCGCACGCGCCGATGCCCGACGTCATCGGCGTCACGTTCACGCACTTCCAGGGCGAGGAGCCGAGGAAGCCCCAGTTCGAGCTTCACACAGCGGAGTTCAGGGCCCACGCCGAGTACGACGACGAGCACGCGACCCTCACCGCGGGCGCGCTGTCGGTCCGGGTCGCCCGCACCACGCCCTGGCACATCGACTTCCTCGCCCACGGCCGCACCCTCACCACCAGCGGCCCCAAGGGCATGGGCATCATGCGGGACGCGACCGGCGCCCACTATCTGCGCGAGCAGCTGAACCTGGGCGTCGGTACGCAGGTCTTCGGTCTCGGCGAGCGCTTCGGGCCGCTCGTCAAGAACGGCCAGGTCGTGGACATGTGGAACGCCGACGGCGGCACGGCGACGGAACAGGCGTACAAGAACGTCCCCTTCTATCTGACGGACGCGGGGTACGGCGTCTTCGTCGACCACCCGGGCCGGGTCTCCTTCGAGGTCGGCTCGGAGGCGGTCTCCCGGGTCCAGTTCAGCGCCGAGACACAGCAGTTGACGTACTACGTCATCTACGGGCCGACCCCGAAGGACATCCTGCGCAAGTACACGGCACTCACCGGCCGTCCGGCCCTGCCGCCCGCCTGGTCGTTCGGACTGTGGCTGTCGACGTCCTTCACCACCTCCTACGACGAGGCCACCGTCACCTCCTTCATCGACGGAATGCGGGAGCGTGAACTGCCGCTCTCCGTCTTCCACTTCGACTGTTTCTGGATGCGCGAGTTCAACTGGTGCGATTTTCAGTGGGATCCGCGGGTCTTTCCCGATCCGGAAGGGATGCTGGCCCGGCTGAAGGACAAGGGGCTGCGGATCTGCGTATGGATCAATCCGTACATCGCCCAGCGGTCGCCGCTGTTCGCGGAGGGGCGGGCTCTCGGGCATCTGCTCAGGCGGCCGGACGGCAGCGTCTGGCAGTGGGATCTGTGGCAGCCGGGCATGGCGCTCGTCGACTTCACGAGCGAGGAGGCCCGGCAGTGGTACGCCGCCAAACTGGAAGCGCTGCTCTCCCAGGGCGTCGACTGCTTCAAGACCGACTTCGGCGAACGGGTCCCGGTCGATGTCGCCTACGCGGACGGCGCCGACCCCGAGCGGATGCACAACTACTACACCTACCTCTACAACCAGACCGTCTTCGATGTGCTCCGCAAACACCGGGGCGAGCAGGAGGCCGTCGTCTTCGCCCGCTCGGCGACCACCGGGAGCCAGAAGTTCCCGGTGCACTGGGGCGGCGACTGCGAGGCGACGTACGAGTCGATGGCCGAGTCGCTGCGCGGCGGGCTGAGCCTCGGGATGTCGGGGTTCGGGTTCTGGAGCCATGACATCGGCGGGTTCGAGGGGACGCCGACGCCCGCGCTGTTCAAGCGGTGGATCGCCTTCGGGCTGCTGTCCTCGCACAGCAGGCTGCACGGTTCGTCCTCGTACCGCGTGCCCTGGCTGTTCGACGAGGAGGCCGTGGACGTCCTGCGGCTGTTCACCCGGCTGAAGCTCGGCCTCATGCCCTATCTGTACGAGGCCGCCCGCGCCGCCCACACGGAGGGCGTGCCCATGATGCGGGCGATGGTGCTCGAATTCCCGGACGACCCTGGGTGCGCGCATCTGGAGCGGCAGTACATGCTCGGTCCCGATCTGCTGGTCGCGCCCGTTTTCAGCGACGACGGGGATGTCTCGTACTACGTGCCCGAAGGCACCTGGACCCACTTCCTGAGCGGGCAGACGGTGGCCGGCCCGCGCTGGGTGCGCGAGCGGCACGGCTTCCTGAGCGTGCCGCTGCTGGTGCGGCCGGGGGCGGTGATCCCGGTGGGCGCGGTGGACGACCGGCCCGACTACGACCACGTGGACGGGGTCACCCTGCGCGCGTACGGCCTGGAGCGTGGCGCGCAGGTCACGGTGCCGGTGGGCGGCGTGACCTTCACCGTCGTACGCGAGGGGGACACCCTGCGGGCCTCGTCCAGTGACCCCTCGGCGCCCTGGGGGCTGGCCGTGGGCGGGCGTGGGGTGCGGGCGAAGGCCGGGACGGGCTTCCTGTCGATGGAGCTGAACTGAGCATGGTCAAGATCACCGATGTGGCACGGCACGCCGGGGTGTCCCCGAGCACCGTCTCGTACGCCCTCAGCGGCAAGCGCCCGATCTCCGAGGAGACCCGGCAGCGCATCGCGGCGAGCATCCGTGAGCTGGGCTACCGGCCGCACGCGGGTGCGCGGGCGCTGGCCAGCAGCCGGTCGAACGTGCTGGCGCTGGTCGTGCCGCTGCGGGCGGGCATCCATGTGCCGGTCGTGATGCAGTTCGCGGTGTCGGTGGTGACGGCTGCGCGCCGACACGACCACGACGTCCTGCTGCTCACCCAGGAGGAGGGCGAGGACGGGCTGCGTCGGGTCGCGGACACCGCGCTGGTGGACGCGCTGATCGTGATGGACGTCCAGCTCCACGACCCCCGGCTGCCGTTGCTGCGCGCGCTGGACCGGCCGTCCGTTCTCATCGGGTTCCCCGCGACGCCGGAGGGGCTGACCTGCATCGACCTGGACTTCAAGGCGGCGGGCGAGCTGTGCGTCGAGCGCCTTGCGGGGCTCGGGCACCGGGTTGTGGCGCTGGTCGGGTCGCCGCCCGAGGTGTATGTGCGGGGGACGGCGTTCGCCCAGCGTGTGGTGGAGGGGTTCACCGCCGCCGCCGACCGCAACGGACTCGCCTCCTCCGTCCACCCCTGCGAGGCGTCACCCGGCGCCGCCCGCCGGGTCGCCGAGCAACTGCTGCGCGAACAGCCGGCGTTGACCGGTGTGGTCGTGCACAACGAGCCGATCCTCGAGCCGCTGATCGACGCCTTCGAGCAGCTCGGTCTGCGGGTCCCCGGCGATCTGTCCGTCACCGCCATCTGCCCGGACGAACTCGCCGAGGGCGTCCGCGTCCCCGTCACCTCCATCGCCATCCCGTCCGCCGAGGTGGGCGCACGGGCGGTGGAGCTGCTGATGAAGAAGCTGGGCGGCACCGATGTGCCCGAGGCGACGCTGCTCGCTCCCCGGCTGACGGAGCGGGCGAGCACGGCCTGCCGTGCGGCCCCGTGAAGTGCCGTTGAACCGCCCGAGTGCAAGGCCCTAGCCGAAGGAGCCGTGTCATGAAAGGCAAGAGAAACAAGGGAAGACAGGGAAGGCGGAGAACCACGGTCCTCGTCGCGATGGCCCTGATCGCAGGGCTCGGCGCCACCGTGCCGGCCGCGGCGGACGACCCCGCGTACGCGTTCCGCGATCCGCGGCTCTCCGTCGATCAGCGTGTCGACGACCTGCTGGGCCGCCTCACCCTCGACGAGAAGATCTCCCTCCTCCACCAGTACGAGCCCGCGATCCCCCGCCTCGGCATCCAGGCGTTCCGCACCGGCACCGAGGCCCTGCACGGCGTCGCCTGGCTGGGCAAGGCCACCGTGTTCCCGCAGGCGATCGGGCTCGCGTCGACCTGGGACCCGGCGCTGATCGAGCGGGTCGGTTCGGCGGTCGGCGACGAGGCGCGCGGCTTTCAGCAGGAGCGCCCGGACGGCTGGGGCCTCAACCTCTGGGCGCCGGTGGTGAACCTGCTGCGCGACCCGCGCTGGGGACGCAACGAGGAGGGCTACTCCGAGGACCCGTACCTCACCGGTTCGATCTCCACGGCGTACGGCGACGGCCTGACCGGCGGCGATCCCGACCATCTCAAGGCGGCCCCCACGCTCAAGCACTACCTCGCCAACAACAACGAGGTGCACCGCGCGACCACGTCCTCCGATCTGCGCCCGCGCGTGCTGCACGAGTACGACGAGGCGGCCTTCGAGCCGGCGATCGAGGCGGACGCGGCGACCGGGGTCATGTCCTCCTACAACCTGGTCAACGGCCGCCCGAACACGGTCGATCCGGACCTGAACGACGTCGTACGGTCCTGGACCTCGCGCGATCTGCTGAACGTCACCGACGCCTTCGCCCCCGGCAACCTGCTCCCCGCCGCCCAGAACTACTACCCCACGCTCGCGGAGGGTGACGCGGCCGCGCTGAGGGCCGGCATCGACAGTTTCACGGACAACAGCGCGGACTCCGGCCCGACGGTCACGGCCGTCAACTCGGCCTTGAAGCAGAGCCTGCTGAAGGAATCGGACATCGACACGGCCGTCTCCCACGTCCTCGCCGTCCGCGTCCGGCTCGGCGAATTCGATCCGAACGGCGGCAGGTACGGCTCCATCGACAAGTCCGTGATCGACAGCCCGGCCCACCGGAAGCTGGCCCGCGAGGCGGCGACCGAGTCGGCCGTGCTGCTGAAGAACCAGAACGCGCTTCCTCTGAGGAAGTCCGCGAACGACGTGGCCGTCGTGGGCCCCCTCGCCGACACCCTCTACACCGACTGGTACTCGGGCATGCTGCCGTACGCCATCACCCCCAAGCAGGGCATCGAGGCGAAACTCGGCACCTCGGTGGCGAGCAGCGAGGGCGCGGACCGCATCGCGCTGAAGGACACGGCGACGGGGAAGTACGTCACGGCGGGGACCTCCGACGCGGGAGCGGCTCTCAAGGAGAGCGCGGAGACCGGCGCGGCCGCCCAGTTCGACGTCTTCGACTGGGGCTCCGGCATCGTGACCCTGCGCTCGGCCGCCAACGGCAGATACGTCGGCTACACCTGGTCGAACTTCGTCAACGACCAGGTGCAGCCCAACGGTTGGTACGTCCAGCAGCAGTTCAAGCTGGAGCGCCAGGACGACGGCACGTATCTGCTCCGGTACGCCGGATACGAGACCGCCGAGTCCTGGTGGTCGAACCCCGTCTACCTCGGCCCGACCGGCGACGACGGCACCCTCGGCCTGGTTCCCAAGGAGCGGGCCGCGCACTACACGAAGGACGTCGTCCGCAGCGGGGTCGACGAGGCGGTCGCCGCGGTGAAGGGCAAGGACACGGCGGTGGTCGTGGTCGGCTCGATGCCCTCGATCAACGGCCGCGAGGACCACGACCGCACCGACATGGGACTCGCACCCTCGCAGGAAGCCCTGGTCAAGGCGGTGCACGCGGCCAACCCGAAGACAGTCGTGGTCGTCGAGAACAGCTACCCCACCACCCTCGGCGCCCTCCAGAAGGAGGTCCCGGCCCTCCTGTGGACCACCCACGCGGGCCAGGAGACCGGCAACGCCCTCGCCGACCTCCTCTACGGTGACGCGAACCCGGCGGGCCGCCTCACCCAGACCTGGTACCGGTCGGAGTCCGACCTCCCGTCGATCCTCGACTACGACATCATCAAGTCCGACCGCACCTACCAGTACTTCAAGGGGCAGCCCCTCTACCCCTTCGGCTACGGCCTCTCGTACACCTCCTTCCGCTACGGCGCGCCGAAGCGCGTCGACGGCGGGTACGAGGTGGCCGTGACGAACACCGGACACCGCGCCGGCGACGAGGTCGTCCAGCTGTACACGCACCAGCGGATCTCGCGCGACAAACAACCGCTGAAGCAGCTGAAGGCGTACGCGCGGGTGTCGCTGAAGCCCGGCGAGACGAAGACGGTGACCTTGAAACTGCGCACGAAGGACCTCGCGCACTGGGACGTCACGCGTTCCCGGTGGGTGGTGGAGAGCGGCACGTACGACGTCCTGGTCGGCGCGTCCTCGTCCGACATCCGCGCTCGTACGACGCTGACGGCGCACGGCGAGACGATCCCCGCCCGGGATCTCGCCGAGGTGACCCGCGCGGAGAACTTCGACGACTACGCGGACGTCCGACTGGTCGACGAGTCGAAGGCGCGGGGGACGGCGGTGGGTGCCTCCGCCGACGGTGCCTGGCTGAAGTTCGCGGACGCCCGGCTCGGTTCGGGGCCGGCGGGCTTCACCGCACGGGTGGCGGGCACCGCCTCCGGCACGGTCGAGGTCCGTCTCGGATCCCCTACGGGCACGCTGGTCGGTACGGCGCACACGGACGGCACGGCATCGGCGTACGACTACGAGACCGTGACCAGCGCCCTGACCTCGGCGGCGAAGGGCCGCCAGGACGTGTATCTGGTGCTGAGCGACGGTCTGCGCCTGTCGACGTTCTCGCTTCGCTGAAGCCCCGCAGAAAGGAAAAAGCCCCGCTGCCACGGCAGCGGGGCTCGACCCACATGGGATGAGTGGAGATGGCGGGAATCGAACCCGCGTCCAACGGTGCAAAATCAGGGCTTCTCCGTGTGCAGTTCGCTGCGATTTTCTCGGCCCCGGCGATCACGCGAACAAGTCGCCGACGGGCCCAGCCACTGTTTGATTTCCTCCTACACCCCGTGACCGGGTCTAGGAGTTTAGTTCCCTAGCTGATGCCAGGATCCGGGTCGGGAACAGCCCCGGGCTGACACTTCGCAAGTCGCTACTTAGGCAGCGAGGGCGAAGGAATCGCGCTTGGTGTTGGCGATTATTGTTTGCGACATATGGTTTACGAGATCATTGCCGCTTCCTCGACACGCTTCCCCTGCTTCAACAGCCGCTGTCGAAACCGATCATCCCCATGTTGATTTTTCAAAGGTGGATTCGCTGAGAACTCGGCGAACCCGGTGTCCCGTCACCAGCGGGACTGGTCCATCGTACGTGACCAACGCGGCCGGGTGCCAGCGTATTCCCTCCGGCCGCGCGGCTACTCGCCCCGCTGCTTGCGCTTCGCCGCCGCGATCGCGCGGTCCGACTCGCGCCGGTCCTGCTTCTCACGCAGTGTCTGCCGCTTGTCGTACTCCTTCTTACCGCGGGCGAGCGCGATCTCGGCCTTCGCGCGACCGTCCTTGAAGTACAGGGCGAGGGGCACGATCGTGTGACCCGTCTCCTGGGACTTCGACTCCAGCTTGTCGATCTCCTCGCGGTGCAGCAGCAGCTTGCGCTTGCGGCGCACGGAGTGGTTGGTCCAGGTGCCCTGGCTGTACTCGGGGATGTGGGCGTTGTGCAGCCACGCCTCGTTCCCGTCGATCTGGACGAAGCCGTCGGTCAGCGAGGCCCGTCCCTGGCGCAGCGACTTCACCTCGGTGCCGGTGAGCACGAGCCCGGCCTCGTAGGTGTCGATGATCGCGTAGTCGTGCCGCGCCTTCTTGTTCTGGGCGACGATCTTGCGCTTGCCGTCCTTGGCCTTGGCGGAGGCCGCCCCGCCCTGCTTGGGCTGGGACTCTTTCGGTACGTACATTCCCTTGCTCATAGTGCTGGCCATTTTCGCACTACAGGGGGGTCAGGGGGAAAGCCGATTACGAATCCGTCGAACGGTCGCTCACGAGAACCGCGAAGGTCGGCTACGACTCGTCCCCGAGCCCGCTCAGTACCGTCTCGGCCCGCTGCAGGGACCCCTCTTCCGCCTCCAGGTCGGGGGTGATGCCCCGGCCGTCGACGCCGCGCCCGGAGGGGGTGCGGTAGTGCCCGACGGTCAGCTCGGCGACGGAGCCGTCGGGCAGCCTGCTCGGCATCTGGACCGAGCCCTTGCCGAAGGTCCTGGAGCCCACGACCACCGCGCGGCCGCGGTCCTGGAGGGCTCCGGTGAGCAGTTCGGCCGCGCTCATCGTGCCGCCGTCGACGAGCGCGACCAGGGGTCTGGCCGTGTCACCGCTGGGGTCGGCGTGCAGGGCGCGCTGCTCGCCATTGACGTCGTAGGTGGCGACGAGGCCGCCGTCGAGGAAGGCGGAGGCGGCGGTGACGGCCTCGGTGACCAGGCCTCCGGAGTTGCCGCGCAGATCGAGGACGATTCCGGCCCGCCGGGGGGCCTGGGCGACGGCGGTCCGTACGAGATCGCCCGAGCCCTTGGTGAAGGCGGCGACCTTGATCACGGTGACGCCGCCGGGGAGCTTGTGGACGGTCACGGAGTCCGTGGACAGCTTGGCCCGGCGCAGTGTCCGGCACCACGCGCGCGTGCCGCGCTCCAGGCCGAGGGCGACCTGCGTACCGGCGGCGGCGTCGTCCGCGTCGCCGCGTAGTAAGGAGACGACCTCGGTGACCGGCCGGCCGTCGACCTTCTCGCCGTCGATGCTGCGCAGCCGGTCGCCCTTGCGGATTCCGGCGGCGGCCGCGGGCGAGCCGGTCTGCACGCGGGTGACTTCGATCCGCCCGTCACGCTCGCGCCGGGTCCAGAGCCCGACGCCGGTGTACTGGCCGTCGAGGGCTTCCTCGAACTCCTCGTACTCGCCCCGGGAGTAAACCGCGCCCCAGCGGTCGCCGCTGCGGCTGACGGCGCGCTCGGCGGCCTCCATGGGCGACTTGCCGTCGGCCATCGCCTCGGCGGCGGCCTCGGTGACGTCCTCGTGATGGCCCGTGAGCGTCGAACGGGAGGGGGACGAAGGGGATTTCCGGCCCGGGTCGGAGAAGGATCCGGTCGCCGCACCGGTGACGAGAACGCTCGCGAACAGCAATGTCAGGGCGGCCCCGCGGCGGATGCGGCGGGGCTGACAGAACAGGTCACGGCCTGACATGCCGGTGAGTCTAGGACAACGCAAAGGGCCGTACCGCCGGTTGGCAGTACGGCCCTCTTGGCATGCGTCACACCTTCAGGTACTTGCGCAACGCGAAGAACGCGGCCAGCGCGGGCATCAGCAGACTCGTCGCGAGGATGAGCGGCAGCTTCGTCAACACGGCGTCCCAGCCGATGAAGTTGATCAGATTCAGCTTCTCGGACAGGGCCAGCCCATGATCGATGATGAAGTAGCGCGCGACCAGCAGGAATCCGCAGGCGACGCCGCCGCCGATGAGTCCGGCGACCGCGGCCTCCATGATGAACGGCGCCTGGATGTAGAAGCCGGAGGCGCCGACGAGGCGCATGATCCCCGTCTCCCTCCGTCGGCTGAACGCGGACACACGCACCGTGTTGACGATCAGCATCAGCGCGACGACCAGCATCATCGCCATCACCGCGCGCGCCGCCCAGTTCATGCCGTTGAGCAGCCCGAAGAGGTTGTCCAGGATGCCCTTTTGGTCCTGCACGGACTGCACGCCTTCACGCCCGTCGAAGGCGGTCGCGATGACCTGGTACTTCTCCGGGTCCTTCAGCTTGATCCGGTACGACTCCTGCATCTGGTCCGGCGTGAGCGAGCTGGCCAGCGGGGAGTCGCCGAACTGCTCCTTGTAGTGCTTGTACGCCTGGTCCGACGACTCGTAGCTGACCTTCTGGACGACCGAGGACATCTTGTCCAGGTCGGCGAGGATCTGCTTCTTCTGGTCGGCGGTCACCGCGCCCTTGGCGCAGTGGGGGTCGGACTCGGCGTCACTCTTGTTGCAGAGGAAGATCGAGACGTTGACCTTGTCGTACCAGTAGCCCTTCATCGTGCTGACCTGGTCGCTCATCAGGAGCGAACCGCCGAACAGGGCGAGCGAGAGGGCGACCGAGACGACGACCGCGAAGGTCATGGTCAGATTGCGGCGGAGACCGACACCGATCTCCGACAGAACGAACTGCGCGCGCATGGCGTCTTCTTCAGACCTTTCCGTGGACGATGATCAGTGCTGGTAGCCGTAGACGCCGCGCGCCTGGTCGCGGACGAGGCGGCCCTTTTCCAGCTCGATGACGCGCTTGCGCATCTGGTCCACGATGTTCTGGTCGTGGGTGGCCATCACCACGGTGGTGCCCGTCCGGTTGATGCGGTCGAGCAGCTTCATGATGCCGACGGAGGTCTGCGGGTCGAGGTTTCCGGTCGGCTCGTCGGCGATGAGGAGCTTGGGCCGGTTCACGAAGGCTCTCGCGATGGCCACGCGCTGCTGCTCACCACCGGACAGCTCGCCGGGCATCCGGGCCTCCTTGCCGCCCAGGCCGACGAGGTCGAGCACCTGGGGCACGGACTTGCGGATCTCACCGCGGGACTTGCCGATGACCTCCTGGGCGAAGGCCACGTTCTCGGCGACCGTCTTGTTCGGCAGGAGGCGGAAGTCCTGGAACACGGTCCCCAGCTGGCGGCGCAGCTGCGGCACCTTCCAGTTGGAGATGCGCGCGAGGTCCTTGCCCAGGATGTGCACCTGACCGTGACT
Organism: Streptomyces albiflavescens; assembly: GCF_014645835.1. Classification (GTDB taxonomy): domain Bacteria; phylum Actinomycetota; class Actinomycetes; order Streptomycetales; family Streptomycetaceae; genus Streptomyces; species Streptomyces albiflavescens. The sequence goes on along the minus strand of NZ_BMMM01000002.1, from coordinate 70,889 downwards.
GCACCGCTCCTCGCGGAGGATCAGCCGCAGGAAGGTGGACTTTCCGGAGCCGGAGGACCCCACGAGGAACACGAACTCTCCGCGCTCGACCTCCAGGGAGACATCCCTGAGAGCGGGGCGGGTCTGCTTGGGGTAGACCTTGGAGACATTGTCGAATCGGATCACGGATGCACCACGGGTCGCCGGGGGTAGGTGTGCGTGACCATACGCGAGTCAGGCGTGCAAGCGCAGGCGCCGGCAGGGGTTGCGAGAGGCTTGTGCGGTTTTGTGCGGGTCTTTGTCCAGGGCTTGACACGGGGACCTGGTGCCGATCTTGGAGACGCCGCAGGGAGCGCCCATGGGGGCGCGGGGAAGTGAGAGCAATCACAAAAGACCCGCGGCCTCGCAGCCCGGCCACCCCTCGGAGAGCACCGTTTTCCAGGGACTGCTCTCTGGAGCGCGGGGCAGGATAAAGCGAACCGCGCCGAAATCGGCGGAACCTGGCACAGTGGAGGGGGAACGGTTGCGTCCCCCACGGCGTTATGTAGAGCGTTGTGTGCGGGGATACGGCGCAAGGAGGGCGAGCGCATGACGTACGACCGATTGGTGTGCGCGAACTGTGCGGCGCCCGTGAGTGAGGGCCGCTGCCCCGTCTGCCGCGCGAACCGCGAGCGACTCCAGCAGGAGAGCCCCTTCGCGGGCCTGAACCCCATGGCACTGATCGCCCTGCTGGCCGTGCTGATCGCCGCACTGGCGCTGGTGGCCCACCAGACGGTGTGAGACGGGCGCGGGCGGTGCGCCCGCCCGTGAGAGACGTCCCTGACACGAGAAGGGCCCGGAGCGAACTGCTCCGGGCCCTTCGTCACACATGTGTCCGTCAGGCGGCGGCACCGCCGCGGCCGCCCGCGAGGCGCGGCAGCATGCGGAAGCCGATACCGCCAGCGATCATCGTGGCGGCACCGATCAGCAGGAACGTGGTCTGACCGGCACCCGTCTCGGCCAGCTCACCGTCCTTCTTGCCCTGCGCCGACGTGTCGGACGAGGTGTCCGAGCCGGTGTCGGTGAGGGCAGAGGAGCCCTCCTCCTGGGTGGAGGAGCCACCGTCGGGGTCGGTGTTGTGGTTGCCGTTCCCGTTCCCGTTCCCGTTGCCGTTCCCGTTGCCGTTCCCGTTGCCCGGGTCGCTCGGCTCGGCGGTCGGGTCGGTGGGCTCCTCGGTGGGCTCCGTGGGCTCCTCGGTGGGCTCGGTCGGCTCCTCGGTGGGCTCCGTGGGCTCCTCAGTGGGCTCCGTGGGCTCCTCAGTCGGCTCGGTCGGCTCCCCGGTCGGAATTCCCGTCTCGGTCGGAGTCGGGGTCGGGTCGTCGAGACCGACGTTCACGCCCACACCGGTCTCGTCGGCGTTGGCGCCCACGCTCAGTCCGCCGACCTTCACGCCGACATCGAGCGCCGAAGCGGCACCCGCAGCGGTCAGCGAAGCACCGGCGGCAATAACCGCACAGGCGGCTATCCGCGCCACACGGATCCGCGTCTTCTTGGTCATCTGCCTGCTACCCCCAGTAGCTGATCGTCAATGGAGCAGCGCCCGGGGCCACGGCGTCACAGGTGGCTTCTCTCAAACCCCCCGGTTCACATGCGCCCCAGAGATACGCATGCCACGCGTTAGCCTTCCCAGTTTTCAAAGCAACGTCAAGGTCGTTGCGCACGCGATGTCCGGATCAACATCATTTGCCTGCCGTGGGGACATGTGACTGTGACGTAAGACCCAGACAACCTACACACAAAAGGCAACTGCCGTCCGATGGACGGCAGTTGCCTTGTCGACAAAGAGGCTTCAATGGGGCACGAATGCGCCCGCCTGTTGCCCGCCTACTTCTCCTGCTGCTTGCGCCAGCGAATTCCGGCCTCCAGGAAGCCGTCGATCTCGCCGCCGAACACGGCCTCGGGGTTGCCGACCTCGAACTCGGTGCGCAGGTCCTTGACCATCTGGTACGGGTGCAGGACGTACGAACGCATCTGGTTGCCCCAGGAGTTGCCGCCGTCGCCCTTGAGGGCGTCCATCTTGGCCTGCTCCTCCTGCCGGCGCCGCTCCAGGAGCTTGGCCTGCAGAACGTTCATCGCCGAGGCCTTGTTCTGGATCTGCGACCGCTCGTTCTGGCAGGAGACGACGATGCCGGTGGGAAGGTGGGTCAGGCGGACCGCGGAGTCGGTGGTGTTGACGCCCTGACCGCCCGGCCCGGACGACCGGTACACATCGACCCTGAGCTCCGACTCATCGATCTCGATGTGGTCGGTCTGCTCGACGACGGGCAGGATCTCGACACCGGCGAAGGAGGTCTGGCGACGCCCCTGGTTGTCGAAGGGTGAGATGCGGACGAGCCGGTGGGTGCCCTGCTCCACGGACAGCGTTCCGTACGCATACGGCGAGTGGACGGCGAAGGTGGTCGACTTGATGCCGGCCTCTTCCGCGTACGAGGTCTCGTAGAGCTCCGTCTTGTAACCGTGCCGCTCCGCCCAGCGCAGGTACATGCGCTGCAGCTTCTCGGCGAAGTCGGAGGCGTCGACGCCGCCGGCCTCGGCACGGATGGTGACGACGGCTTCACGGGAGTCGTACTCACCGCTCAGCAGCGTCCGCACCTCCATCTCGTCCAGCGCCTTCCTGACGGAAGCGAGCTCGGACTCAGCCTCGGCACGGGTGTCCGGGTCGTCCTCCTCCTCGGCCATCTCGAAGAGCACGCTCAGATCATCGATACGCCCGCGCAGCGCCTCGGCCTTCCTGACCTCCGCCTGGAGGTGGCTCAGCTTGCTGGTGATCTTCTGCGCCTCGTCCGGGTCGTCCCACAGGGACGGCGCGGCCGCCTGCTCCTCGAGCACGGCGATGTCTGCCCTCAGCTTGTCGAGGTCCAGGACGGCCTCGATCGACTCCATGGTCGAGGAGAGGGACTTGAGCTCTTCGGATACATCGACGACTGCCACGCCTCCAGCGTAACGGCTACGACAAGCGAGCCTCGCCCCTCGCCCCTACGGAGCCCGTATACCGGGCACCGCCGCAGCTGGGGCGGGGTTTGTTCGCCCCCACCGGGCGGTCACGGGGACGCCGGAGCCGAGTTCTTCGTGTCCGGCGGCGTCGCCCCTGCGTCGTCACCGGACGTGGCGAGCCAGGTGCCGACGCCCACGGCGGCGACAAGGGCGACGGCCGCCGCCGCGAGCGTGATGCGCCGCCGCCGCGCGGAGGCCCGATGCCGGGCCGACCCCGGCCGGGGCGCGCCCGCAGCACGCGGCGCACGAGCCGTACCGCGCGCGCCCCCCGCCAGCTCGTCCGGCCCGGGCACCCGCATCGACGTATGCGTATCCCGGTTCGAGTCCGTCGCGGCCCCCGGCACCAGCGGCACAGCCCCCCGCCGCTCACGCGCCGCGGGAGCGGACGGCTCCGCCGTCTCCTCGTACGCCTCGTCCCCGTCCGCCGACTCCGCGTCCGGCGAGTCCACGTCCAACGGCGGCATCCCCGCCAGCAACGGCAACTGCTCCCGCAGCCGCGCCCCGAGCTCCGACGCCCGCAGCCGCGACGCCGGCGCCTTCGCCAGGCACTGCACGATCAGCTGCCAGAGCTCGTCCGGGATGCCGGGCAGCGGTACGACCGTCTCCGTGACGTGCCGGCGCAGGACCGCCCCCGGGTGCCCGCCCCCGAAGGGCGTGAACCCGGCAAGGAGCTCGTACAGGACGGTCGCCAGGGCGTAGATGTCGACGGCGGCCCGCGGCGGCAGCCCCTCGATGATCTCGGGCGCGAGATAGTCCGGCGTGCCGATGATCTTCGTGGCCCGGGTCCGGCGGGGCGAGTCGATGAGCTTGGCCACACCGAAGTCGGTCAGGAGGGCGGGGTGGGATCCGCCGGGACCCAGCGGGCCCTGCATGTCGAGCAGGACATTCTCGGGCTTCACGTCCCGGTGGACGACCCCCGCGGCGTGCGCGGCCGCGAGCCCGTCCGCGACATCCGCGACGATGGCGACCGCGGCCTCGGGGGCGAGCCGCCGCTCCCGGTCGAGCCGGGTCCGCAGATCGGTCCCCCGGACGAGGTCCATGACCAGCGCGAGGTCGTTGCCGTCCACCACCAGGTCACGCACGGCGACCACATGCGGATGGTCGAGACCGAGCAGCGCCGTGCGCTCCTGCACGAAGCGCCCTACGAGCTCCTGGTCGGACGCGAGGTCCTCGCGCAGCAGCTTGATGGCGACGGGCCCCTCGGGCCCCTCACCCAGCCACACCGTGCCGGCGCTGCCCCGCCCCAGAATCTGGTTCGCGGTGTACCGGCTCCCGATCTTGCGTGCCAAGACTGCTCCTACCGAGACACGTGCTGTCGCTGCTGCGTCATCCCGGGGGCCACCCCCCGGACCCCCAGCCGACAAAACTACGCGCCCGACGAGCCAATCTTCACCGCGGAGACGGAAATCACCCGTCAGATGTCGACAAATCCCCAGAGTCGCGTGCCCCGAAGGGCGGTTGACCCGGCGTCAGTTGCCGGAGGAGCCGCCCCCGCCGAGGTCTCCGATCCACCCGCTGACGGTGTTGTACCAATCCTTCAGCTGGGCGAAGTACCCCTTGCCCGAGCCGATCCAGTCCTGGAGGGGACTGAACTCCCAGATCAGCCAACTCGCGACGAACAGGATGAGGATGGTGAACAGGCACCCCTTGAGGCAGCCGAGCCCCGGGATCTTCATGGGGTTGGCGCTGCGCTGCCGCGGCTCGCGCGACTGACGCGGCGCGGGCTGCTGGGGCTGCTGAGGGGCAGGCGCGTACCGCTGCGGCTGCTGCTGGGGCGCGGGGGCGTACCGCTGCTGGTGCTGAGGCGCGTACTGCTGCTGCTGCGGATATCCGTATCCGGGCGGCGGCTGCTGCTGCCCACGCTGCTGGCGCTGTTGCTGCTGGGGCCGGGCGACCTGCCGCTGCGGGCGCCGGCGCAGCGGATCCTCGTTCGGGTCGAGGTACTGGACCTGCGTCTGCTCATTGCGGTCGCGGGCCGCGCGCAGCTGGTTCTGCCAGGGATGCGGGTCCTCGGGCCGGCCCGGCTGACCCTGCTGTCCGCCCGGCTGGTGCTGCGGCACGGGCGGCATGACGGCGGTCGGGTCGGCCGCGCCACGGTTCGGGAGGACGGACGTGGGGTCGGCGTCTCCGGAGGTGTGCGGCAGCACGCTGGTCGCGGCGTGCGGGTCGTACGCGCCCGCGCCCTGCGGCAGCACCTGGGTGGGGTCGGCCGAGCCGGGCACGTCCGGGACGGTCGCCGGGGCCGGGTCGGGGGCGAGCAGCGCGCCCACACCCTCGGCGGCGGCGATCTGCGCGGCGTTCGCGTGCACACCGACGCCCGCGGCGACGGCGCGCAGCCCGCGCGCGAGGTTCTCGGCGCTGGGCCGCTGGTCCGGATTCTTGCGCAGGCAGCGCTCTATAACGGTCCACAGCGGGTCCGGGACGGTCGACGGGCGACGCGGCTCGGCGCTCAGATGCTGGTGCAGCACCTCGAGGGCGGATCCGCCGGCGAACGGCGGACGCCCGGTGACCAGCTCGTACAGCAGGATGCCCGCCCCGTAGATGTCCACGGCGGACGTCTGCGGACGCCCCTCCGCCGACTCGGGCGCGACGTACGCGGGCGTGCCCACGAATTCGTGGGTGCGCGTGAGGCCCGGGGAATCGGCGAGCCGGGCGATGCCGAAGTCCGTCAGCATCGGATGCATCTCGCCACCGTCCTGCTTGAGCAGGACGTTCGCCGGCTTCAGATCGCGGTGTACGACACCGTCGGCGTGGCTGGCGGCGAGCGCGTCGGCGACCTGGGCGGTGAGGAGGGCGGCGGCCACGGGCGTGAAGGGCCCGTTCTCGCGCAGGTAGCGGTGCAGGTCGGGCCCGTCGACCAGGTCCATGACGAGCGCGAGCAGTTCGCCTTCGACGACGAGGTCCCGTACCCGCACGATGTTCGGGTGCGTCAGCCGGAGCAGTACGGACCGCTCCCGCAGGAACCGCATCACGATGTCCGCGTCGCTCGCGAGCTCTTCCTTGAGAACCTTGATCGCCACGGTTTCGCCGGGCTGTCCGGCCACGGCCGCCTCGGCGCCCGCGGTCTCCCTCTGGCGGGCCCGCCAGACGGTGCCTGTGGCGCCGCGCCCAAGCGGCTCCTCAAGGAGGTACTTGCTCCCTACCGGCCGCACGTCATGCGCTCCCTGTTGCTTGCTTGCCTGGTCCGTCCACCGTGATCACCGTGGTACAGGTGTTCCGACCCAACTGTAGTGCCGTCACACATGGCACTGGGCTGTCCCCTTGCTGTGCTTCCCGTAGGCGCCTGTGGTTCGCATAAGCGCTTACGTACGCCTTCCCATCCGTGTTCGATGGAAAGACGCTCGGTCCGGTCACTTGGTTGCCGAATGGTGGACGTGACCGATCTCAAGCGGGCATCGGTCGGGCACTGGTCAGGCACTTTTACGGGCAGAGCCGACCAATCAAGATCACTTACGGGTGGGGGGCGGGCGCGTTGTCAGTGGCAGGTGCGAGGATGCCTCCAGTACTGGCCGACGTGCCCGTGTGCGGTGGGGGAATCTGCGGTGGGGGACCGCAGCGCAGCCTCGTCCTCGTCGCGGACACCTGCGCGGAAGGGATCGCTGACGGCGATGCAGATCCGGCTGACCGTCGTAGACCCGCTGGGCTCGCCCTCGGAGCCGCGGGGGCGAGCCGCGGCCTGCGATGTGCTGGTCACCGCGCCCGCCGGGACGGCGCTGGCCGCGGTCGCGTCGGGCCTGGCCTCGGCGGTCGGCGGGGACGGCGGCACCTCCCCGGTCGAGCGCAGCCGAGAGCCCGGCGGAGGCCAGGTCGTGCTGTACGCGGGTGCGGAGCGGCTCGACGGACAGCGCTGCACGCTGGGCGAGCCGCCCCTGACGGACGGCGCCGTGCTGTCCCTGGGCGCGCCCACGGAGCCCGGCCCCGACGTGGACGACGGCGCCGCCCAGCTCCATGTGGTCGCGGGCCCCGACGCGGGCGGCGTCCACCTCCTGCACGGCGGCCAGGTCCACATCGGCCGCTCCGGCGACGCGGACGTGCCCCTGGACGACCCCGACGTCTCCCGCCTGCACTGCGCGGTCACGGTCACCCCCGAGGGCCGCGTCTCGGTCGCCGACCTCGACTCCACGAACGGCACGGCACTCGACGGCACCCGCGTCGGCACCCGCCCCGTCCGCCTCGCCCCGGGGGCCCTCCTGCGCGTCGGCGAGTCCGCCCTGCGGCTGGCTCCGCCCGGGGGTACGGGGGCGCTGGGCACGGCGCCGGACGGGGAGGGGCATGTACGCGTGAGCGTGGACGCCGGGCCGGAGAGCGGTGCCCCCGGTGACGGCGGCCCCGCTCGCCCGGGGCCGGCATCGCCCACCGCGACCGTGCCCCCCGCACGCGTGGGGGGCGTCGCAGCCCGGACCCCCGCCGCCGGGCCGACCGACGGCACCCCGGTCCCGCCGTCCGCCGGCGACACACATCACGCCTACGGAGCGGCGGAGTGGGGAGCGGCGGGGGGAGTCCCGGACGCGCAGGAGCACGGGCGGGCCGTACCGCAGACCGCACCCTCGGGCGGGCCGTCTCCCTCGCCGTCCGTCGTGCCGGAACAGGGCGGGGCACCCCGCATCGAGAGCCGTCCGCGCGGCGGCGCCGAACGGCGCGGCGAGCCCGCAGGGCACGGCGAGCCCGCCACGGAGACCGGGGACTCCGCGCGCGCGGGCACCGCGAGCACCCGCAAGGGCACTCCCCCTCGGGGCACGGACGTCCCGTCGGGTGTGCGCAGGCGGGGCGGAATCGGCGCCTGGGCGCGGCGGCTGGCCGGAGGGCGCGTTGGCCCGGCGGGAGCCGATCAGGACCCGTACGACGGCGAGGAAGCCACGGTGGAGGATCCCCTCCCCGCCGCGCCTCAGTCGCCGGAGAGCTGGCCCGACCCCGCGACGCTGCTGCTCACCGCGCTGGGGCCGGGACCGCGGCTGTGGGAGCGCGGCCCCGGGCACCCGGAGGCACTGACGGTGCGGCTGGGCACGGCCGACCGGGCGGCGCCCGACGGCGCGGGCCTGCTGCCGGCGGTGCCGGTGACCGCCGGCCTGCGGGAGGTCGGCGCGCTGGGCCTGGCCGGGCCGCGTCCGCGCCTCGCGGGGCTGGCCCGCGCGGTCGTGGCGCAGTTGGCCGCGCTGCACTCCCCCGACGCCCTCGAAATCGTTCTGATCAGCACGGACCGCTCCCGCACGATGGAGGAGCGCACCGCCGAGTGGTCCTGGCTCGGCTGGCTCCCTCACCTCCGCCCCACGCACGGCCAGGACTGCCGCCTCCTCCTCGCCTACGACCGCGAGCAGGCGACGGCCCGTACGGACGAACTCCTCCGCCGTCTGGAGGACCACCTGACCGAAGCGGGCCGCACACCGGGCAGTACGGCCGCCCGCCGAGGCCCACGTCCCGACGACGATGTGAGGGGCGCGGCCCGGCGGCCGTCCTGGGCACGGGACGACGACGAGGCGGACGGAGCCTTCGACGGGCCGTACACCGTGGTGGTCGTGGACGGGGACCCCGGGGGCGCCGATGTGCGGAAGGCCGTGATGCGGCTGACCCATGAGGGGGCGCGGGCCGGGATCCATGTGGTGTGCCTCGCCGAGGCCCCCGCGGCGTCGCCCGCGTCGCCGGTGACGGAGACGTACGAGGCGGCGTGCGAGGCATCGCCGGCGTTCCGTGAGTGCGGAGCGGTCGCGCTGCTCAGTGGGGACGTGGCCACGGCACTGCGGCTGATGCGGGTCGCGCCGGGCGGGCCTGCCGGTTCCGCCCAGGGCGCGGCCGCACGAAGCACGGCGGCCGACGCCGCGGGGGCCGGGCGGGGTGTGCTCGGCGGGTCTGGGCAGGACGGACGCGGCGGGTCCTCGCGGGGCGGCTCCGCGGACCGCGCGCGCGGCGGCGGGGTTGAGCCCACGCGCGGCGGGACAGCACACGGCGGTCCGACGCACGGCGGCGCGACACCTGGCGGGCCCGCACACGGCGGTCCGACGCACGGCGCGTCGGCGTACGGGGGCCCGACGCATGACGGGCCCCCGCACGCCGACGCCACCCACGGAGGCTCCCCGCGCGCCGGGACCTTCGGGGCGGATGCCGGTTCGATGCGCGGTGGTCACACCCACCTCGGCACCACCGGGTACCTGGCACGCGGCCCCGTGGGCCACGGCACCGTCGCCGCGATCGACGCCGTCTCGGTCGCGTGGGCCGAGCGGTTCGCACGGGCGCTCGCGCCGTTGCGGGCCGACGGCACGCACGGCGACCGGCACCCGCGCGTGTCCGCGCCGCTGCCTCAAGCGGCACGTCTGCTCGACGAATTGGGGCTCGCACGGGCCACCCCGGCCTCGCTGATGGCGCGTTGGGCGGACGCGGCCGACGACCCCGAGGCGCTCGGTGGGCGCGGCCGGGTCGTCCTCGGCGCCGGGCCGCGCGGGCCCGTCGCCGTGGATCTCCCCGCCGAGGGCCCGCATCTGCTGATCGAAGGGCCTTCGGGCAGCGGTCGTACGGAGCTGCTGCGTTCCGTCGCCGCGTCCCTCGCCGCCGCGGAGCGACCCGACCGGCTCGGGATCGTCCTGATAGACGGGTGCGACGGTACCGGGGGCAGCGGCGCGGGGCGGGGCAAGGGGCTCCAGGTCTGTACGGACCTGCCGCATGTCACGACCCACCTCACCGCCAACGACCCCGTACGGATGAGGGAGTTCGCCCAGGCCCTCAGCGCCGAGCTGAAGCGGCGGGCCGAGCTGCTCGGGCGGCTCGACTTCGCGGAGTGGCACACCCGGCGCGAGGTGTCGGGCCGGATCGTGGCCCAGCGTTCGGCCAAGTCGTCGTCGCCCGGGATGGTGACCGGGGCGTCGTCCGGCGCCGGGGATCTGGACGCGCCGCCCAGTTCGACGCTGCGGTTGCGGCCGGCCGCCGCGCGGGAGCGTACGGAGCCGGGGCCGCCGCTCGCCCGTCTTGTCGTGGTGGTCGACGACCTGGACGCGCTGCTGTCGCCCCCGTTGGGGTCACCGGGGAGGCCCGCGGCCGGATCCGTCATACGGGCCCTTGAGGCCGTTGCCCGTGAGGGGGAGCGGCTTGGGGTGCACCTTGTGGCGGCGGCCGGGGTCGACGGGCGTACGGCGGCGTCCGAGCTGGGGCGTTCCGCCGCGGTGCGGGTCGTCCTCGACGCGGTGTCCACGGGGCCGGACGAGCCGGCTCCCGGGCGGGGACGGCTGCTTCGCCCGGACGGGCGGGACACGCCCTTCCAGGGCGGTCGGGTCACCGGGCGCATTCCTCGTACGGCTACCCTGCGCCCCACCGTCGTGCCCCTGGAGTGGCATCGCATGGGCGACCCGCCGGCACGGCGGCCCGTTCGCGAACTCGGCAACGGGCCCACGGACTTGGCGTTGCTCGCCAGTGCGCTGGAGCGGGCGGCTCGGTCGGTGGCCGCGGTCGAGGTGCCGTCGCTGCTTTAGCGTCCGGTGCGGGTGGGTGGGGCCGGGAGGTTTTTCGCCCCCTCCGCCCCTACCCGTCCTGTAACCGGGGGCTGCGCCCCCAGACCCCCTGGTCGTTCTTTTTGTGCGGACCGGTGAGGGCTGGTCGCGCAGTTCCCCGCGCCCCTGACGGGGCGGGGGCGACAACACGTCACGACCCAATCACGATCGCTCACTTGACACGGCAGGCGCTCTTGCCGCCCTCAAGCCCCGGGCGTAGACCAGAGCGCACGGGACAGCGCTCGGACGTTCGACGAGGAACGAAGAACGGGGCAGTGATGCGCAGCAATCTTCGTGTACGCAGGTCGCCCAATCACTCCACCAATCACTCCACACACAGGTCACGCAGAGCCGCACGAGCCGCCGCGGCCGCCGTCATCGCGGGCGCGCTCACACTCACCGCATGCAGCAGCGACAACAAGGACAAGGGGAACGACGGCACCGGCAAGGAGAGCAGCAGCGGCAGTGGCGGCGACACCGTCACCCTTCCCAAGCTCAACGGCGCCAGCCTGGAAATCGCCGCCGTGTGGACCGGCGACGAGCAGGCCAACTTCAAGAAGGTGCTGGCGGAGTTCGAGAAGCGCACCGGCGCGAAGGTCACCTTCGTACCCGCGCAGGACCCGATCATCAACTTCCTCGGTTCGAAGATCGCCGGTGGCAAGCCGCCGGACGTCGCGATGCTGCCGCAGCCCGGGGCCATCAAGCAGGCCGTGGACAAGAAATGGGCGAAGCCGATCGGCGCCGAGGCACAGGCGGAGCTCAGCAAGAACTACTCGCAGGGCTGGCAGGACATCGGCAAGGTCGACGGCAAGCAGTACGGCGTCTATTACAAGGCCGCCAACAAGTCGCTGATCTGGTACAACACCAAGGTCTTCGAGAACGCGGGCGCGAAGGAGCCCAAGACCTGGCAGGACCTCCTGAGCACCGCGCAGACGATCTACGACTCCGGTGTCACCCCGTTCTCCGTCGCCGGCGCCGACGGCTGGCCCCTCACCGACTGGTTCGAGAACGTGTATCTCTCCCAGGCGGGTCCGGAGAAGTACGACCAGCTCGCCCAGCACAAGATCAAGTGGACGGATCCGTCCGTCAAACAGGCCCTCACGACCCTCGCCCAGATCTGGGGCAAGAAGGACTTTGTCGCGGGCGGTGCGAAAGGCGCGCTGCAGACCGAGTTCCCGGCCTCCGTGACGCAGACCTTCACCGGCGGCGACCAGCCGAAGTCCGCCATGGTCTACGAGGGCGACTTCGTGCAGGTCAACATCGCGGAGACGAAGGCGAAGGTGGGCACGGGCGCGAAGGTGTTCCCGTTCCCGACGGTGGGCGACACCGCGCCAGTGGTCTCCGGCGGCGACGCCGCGGTGATCCTCAAGGACTCCAAGGCGGCCCAGGCACTCGCCACCTTCCTGGCCTCGCCGGACGCGGCGACGATCCAGGCGAAGCTCGGCGGCTATCTCTCCCCCAACAAGAACGTGCCGAACTCGGCGTACCCGAACGCCGTGCAACAGAAGATCGCCAAGGCGCTCATCGCGGCCGGCGACGACTTCCGCTTCGACATGTCCGACCAGACCCCGCAGGCCTTCGGCGGCACGCCCGGCAAGGGCGAGTGGAAGGATCTCCAGGACTTCCTGAAGAACCCGACCGACGTCGCGGGCACCCAGGCGAAGCTGGAGAAGGACGCGGCGGCGGCGTACGGCAGCGGGAGCTGATCAGGCGATGACGTCGGCAGCGGCGGCGGAGGTCCCCCCGACCCCCGCCGCGCCCCGCCCGCGCAAGAGTGTGACCGGCACCCGCAAGACCGTGGCAGCCCTCTTCCTGCTGCCGGCCCTCGTGCTGCTCGGCGCGCTCGTGGTCTATCCGATCGGATACTCGGTCGTCCGCAGCTTCTACAACCAGTCCGGCGACGGCTTCGCCGGCATCGACAACTACAAGTCCCTGTTCACCGACGACGGCATCCGCACCGCGCTCAAGAACAACATCATCTGGGTGGTGTTCGCGCCGACGATCGCGACCGCGCTCGGGCTGATCTTCGCGGTGCTCACCGAACGGGTGCGCTGGGGCACGGCGTTCAAGCTGGTCGTCTTCATGCCGATGGCGATCTCGATGCTGGCCGCGGGCATCATCTTCCGGCTGGTGTACGACCAGGACCCGGACAAGGGGGTCGCGAACGCGGTCTGGGTCGGCATCCACGACACGTTCGCCGAGTCGTCCGCGTTCCCGAAGGCCCACCCGGGACGGCAGTCACCACTCGAACCCCGAAGTGGCGGGTTCATCACCAAGAGCCCGGTCCAGGCCGGGCAGTCCGTCACCCTCCCCCTCGTCGGGGTCGCCCCCGACCAGATGCCCGACAGCGCCAAGAAGGCCGTACAGGCCAAGGCCGAGCCCGGCAAGGTCACCGGCACGGCCTGGCAGGACTTCACCCGCGGCAAGGGCGTCGGAAAGCTCGGCCAGGTGGACACGGGTGAGCTCGGCTACGCGGGCATGAAGATCGAGGCCGTCAAGGACGGCAAGGTCGTCGACTCGACGAAGGTGCGCGACGACGGCACGTTCACACTCTCGGACAAGGCTGGCGGGGCCCAACTCCGGCTCCCGGCAAGCAATTTCAAGGAACCGTACAACGGCCTCGACTGGCTCGGCCCGTCCCTGGTCACCCCGGCCATCATCGGCTCGTACATCTGGATGTGGGCGGGCTTCGCGATGGTGCTGATCGCGGCGGGGCTCGCGGGAGTGCCGCGCGAGCTCCTCGAGGCCGCCCGGGTCGACGGGGCGAGCGAGTGGCAGGTCTTCAGAAGGGTCACGGTGCCGCTGCTCGCACCCGTGCTCGCGGTCGTCACCGTCACCCTGATGATCAACGTGCTGAAGGTCTTCGACCTGGTCTTCATCATCGCGCCGGGCTCGGCCCAGGACGACGCCAACGTGCTGGCCCTGGAGCTGTACCGCAAGGGCTTCTCGGAGGACCAGCCGGGCATCGCGAGCGCCATCGCGGTGTTCCTGCTGCTGCTCGTGATCCCGGTGATGTTGTTCAACGTCCGCAGGCTCAGGCGGGAGGTACGGCGATGACCACCCACGCCGGAAGTCTGGCGGAAGCGGAGCCCGCGACGGCCGTGAAGGCGAAGCAGTCCCTCGGCTCGCGGCTGGCGAGCGGGGTCAGTGGCGGGATCCTGCGGGTCTTCCTGCTCCTCGTCGGGCTGTTCTGGCTGGTGCCGACCATCGGGCTGCTGCTGTCCTCACTGCGCAAGCCGGAGGACATGAGCGCGAGCGGGTGGTGGAAGGTCTTCAGCGAGCCCTCACAGCTCACCGTGGACAGCTACCAAAAGCTCCTGGAGAACAGCGACATCACCAACTCGCTGCTGAACACGGTGCTGATCACGGTTCCGGCGACCGTCCTCGTCGTCGTGATCGGTTCGCTCGCGGGGTACGCCTTCGCGTGGATGGAGTTCCCCGGCCGCGACTGGTGGTTCCTGGGCGTGGTCGGACTGCTGGTCGTTCCCGTGCAGGTGGCGCTGATCCCGATCGCCGAACTCTTCGGCAAGATCGGCATCTTCGGGTCGATCATCGGCGTGGTCTTCTTCCATGTGGGCTTCGGCCTGCCCTTCGCGGTGTTCCTGCTGCGGAACTTCTTCGCGGAGATCCCGCGTGAGCTCCTGGAGGCGGCCCGGCTGGACGGCGCCGGTGAACTGCGCCTGTTCGTACGGGTCGTGATGCCGCTCGGCGGCCCGGCGATCGCCTCGCTCGGGATCTTCCAGTTCCTGTGGGTGTGGAACGACATGCTGGTCGCGCTGGTGTTCTCCGACTCGGGCAGCCAGCCGATCACGGTCGCACTCCAGACACAGGTACGCCAGTTCGGCAACAACATCGACGTGCTGGCGCCGGGCGCCTTCATCTCGATGGTGATCCCGCTGGCCGTGTTCTTCGCGTTCCAGCGGCAGTTCGTGTCCGGAGTCATGGCGGGCGCGGTGAAGTAGGGTCGGCGACATCGCACTTGAGGGGCGGGCCGGACACCGGCCCGCCCCTCGTCGTT
>NZ_BMMM01000002.1:0-56279 GCF_014645835.1 Streptomyces albiflavescens | reverse complement strand
TCATCGTCCCCGCGTACAAGGTTCAGGCGTACCTGCACGAGTGCCTGGAATCCGTCCTCGAACAGTCCTGTCCTGACCTCGAACTGATCGCCGTCGACGACTGCTCGCCCGACGCGTGCGGAGCGATCATCGACGAGTTCGCGGCCCGCGACGCCCGTGTGCGCGCCGTGCACCTGCCGGAGAACGTGGGTCTGGGCCGCGCCCGCAACGCGGGTCTGGAGCACGCCACCGGCGACTACCTGATCTTCCTGGACAGCGACGACAGTCTCACTCCGGACGCGCTGCGCGCCATCGCCGACCGGCTGAAGGAGACCTCCGAACCGGACGTCCTGGTCTACGACTACGCGCGCACGTACTGGTCGGGCGAGGCCGTCCGCAACCAGTTCGCGGCGCAGTTGACGCAGGAGGGCCCGGCGCCGTTCCGGCTCGACGACCGCCCGGGGCTGATGCGGGTCCTGATGGTGGTGTGGAACAAGGCGTACCGCCGGGAGTTCGTCGAGCGCGAGGGCTTCGCCTTCCCGCCCGGCTACTACGAGGACACGCCCTGGACCTATCCGGTGCTGATGTCCGCCGAGACGATCGCCACCCTCGACCGGGTCTGCGTCCACTACCGCCAGCGGCGCCACGGGAGCATCCTCGGCACCAGTAGCCGTAAGCACTTCGACATCTTCGAGCAGTACGACCGCGTCTTCGCACACATCGACAGCCGTCCGGAGCTGGCCCACTGGCGCCCGGTCCTGTTCCGCCGCATGGTCGACCACTTCTCGACGGTGTTCCTCAAGCGCGGCCGGCTGCCACGCGGCTCGCGGGCCGAGTTCCTGCGCAAGTCCCGTGTCCACTACCGTCGCTACCGCACGCCGGGAGCCCCCGTCCGGCTCCGCACGCGCGTGCGGCACGCGCTGGTCAGGCTGGGCACCCATCGCGCGTACCGCCTGCTGTCACTGGCGTCCCGCGTCCGCAGACAGCTGGTGCGCCGGACCAAGACGCTGCTCCGCAGGACCCGCGGCGCCGCGCTGCAACTCCACTACCGCGTCCAGCTCCGCCTCCCGCTGCGCGCCGACCGCGCCGTCTTCTCCAGCTACTGGGGCCGAGGCCACGGCTGCAACCCGGGCGCTCTGGAGTCCGCCTTCCGCACCTGGGCGCCGCACATCACCACCACGTGGATCGCGCATGCCGAGCACCACCACACGATTCCGGCCCCGACGCGCAGGCTGTGCCCCGGGACGGCCGCGTACTGGACGGCGCTCGCCCGCTCCAAGTACCTGGTGAACAACGTCAACTTCGACCGGCGGCTGGTCAAGCGCCCCGGCCAGATCATGATCCAGACGCAGCACGGGACCCCGCTCAAGCGCATGGGCCTCGACCTCCAGGACCGCCCGGCGGCCGCCCGCGGCACGGACTTCGCCGAGCTGCTGCGCAGCGTCGACAAGTGGGACTACTGCCTGTCCGCCAACCGCCACTCCACCCTGGTCTGGGAGCGCGTCTTCCCGTCCTCGTACACGACTCTGGAGTACGGCCTCCCCCGCAACGACGTGTTCCAGCAGGCGACTTCGGCGGACGTGTCCCGGCTGCGCGAGTCGCTCGGCATCCCCGAGGGCGCGGTCGCCGTCCTGTACGCGCCGACGTACCGCGACTACTCCCGCACCCAGCGCCGCACCCTCGACCTGGAACGCCTGCTGCGCCGCCTCGGCCCGCGCTTCGTCGTGCTGACCCGCTCCCACCACGCGTACGGCGCCCCTTTGGCGAGCGCGTCCGGCGACCGCCTCATCGACGTGTCCGGCCATCCGAGCATCGAGTCGCTGTGCCTCGCCTCGGACGCGCTGGTCACCGACTACTCGTCCCTGATGTTCGACTACGCGAGTCTCGACCGGCCGATCGTGATCCACGCGGACGACTGGGAGGCGTACGAGGCGGCCCGCGGCACCTACTTCGACCTGCGCGCGTTCCCGCCGGGCGCGGTCGCGCGCAGCGAGGACGAGCTGATCGACATCTTCGCGACGGGGCACTGGCGCGGCTCGCGCTCCGCGCAGTTGCGGGCGGCGTTCCGCGAGCGCTTCTGCCCGTGCGACGACGGACGCGCCGCGGAGCGGGTGGTACGCCGTGTGGTCCTTGGCGAGACCGCCGGTCTGCCGCCGTTCATCCCGCTCGCCGAACGCCACCCGGTCCCGTCGGCGGCCGCGGCCCGCCCTGTCACGCCCCTCGCGACCGTGCCGCCGCCCGGCGCCGCCGTCCCCGTCACCGAGAACCTGTGAACCGGAGTCCGCGTGCCCTCCAGCCCGTCGCGGCCCACCCCCACCCGGCCGGCCACCTGGCGGCCCGCCGGGCGACCGGGGCGATGAAAACCCGGCTCAGTGTCCCTTGAGAGAAAGAGCAGAATGCCCCGCTTCAGCGTCATCGTGCCCACCCATGGAGTCGCCGGGCGACTGGCCCAAGCGCTGGACTCGGTCCTCACCCAGTCCTTCGGCGACTTCGAGCTGATCCCGGTGTGCGACGCGCCGGATTCCCCGGCCGGGACGGTCGCCGCCGCGTACGCCGCGCGGGACTCCCGGGTCGCTCCGGTCCACTCGCCGCCGTCGGGCGGGCTGAGCGCGGCGCGCAACACCGGGATGGCGGCGGCGAGCGGCACATATCTGCTCTTCCTCGACGGCGACGACGATCTGGTACCGGGCGCGCTGGGAGCCCTGGACGCCGAGCTGCGGGCCGACACCGACGTCCTCTACTTCGGGCACGAGCGGGTGCACTGGTGGGAGGGCGAGTCGAGCAGGCCCCCGCTCGACAAGGACCCGGAGATCATCGGGGTATACGCCCCGGCGTGGAGCGCGGCCTACCGTCGCGCCTTCCTCACCGAGCACCGGCTCACCTTCCCCGGCGGGCACTTCACGGACGCGGGCTGGGGCGGCCTGGTGACCCTCGCGACCGAACGCGCGGCGGTGCTGCACACGGTCTGCGTACGTCATCACCTGCGCCGCCAGGGCCGTCGCCTCAACGCCCCGGGTGAGCACCAATTCGAAGTCCTCGACCAGGTCGAATCGGTGCTCACCCGCGCGGCCGAACAGACCGTGTCCGCGGCCAAGTCGCACGCGCTGTTCGGCCAGCTCTTCGCCCTCGTCCTGAAGACCGCGGCCCATCCGACGCGGGTGCCCGCGCGTCGCCGCCGCGCCTTCTTCCGCCGCGCGGGCCGGCTCTACCGGCGCCACCGCCCGGCCGGGTTCCGGCCGCCGCCGGGCAGTCTCGGGGTGCAGCACCGGTTGCTCGCGATCGGTGCCTACAGCGCGTTCCGGGCGCTGCGCGGCACCAACCAGACTGCCGCGAAGGCGGCTCAGCGGGTGCCGCGCCCGAGGATGCTGCGCACCCGCGCGCTCTACGCGACCCACCTCCGTCGCCCCCTCGACGAGAACCTCGCCGTGTACTGCGCGTACTGGGGCCGCGGCTACGCCTGCAACCCGGCCGCCATCCACGCCAAGGCCCGCGACCTCGCCCCGCACATCCGCTCGGTGTTCCTGGTCGAGCCCGAAGCGGTGGCCGCGCTGCCGAAGGGCATCGACCACGCGGTGATCGGCAGCCGCCGCTCCTGGGAGGTACTGGCCCGCGCCAAGTACCTGATCAACAACGCCAACTTCGCGGACGACGTCGTCAAGCGCCCCGGCAGCGTCCACGTACAGACCCAGCACGGGACCCCCCTGAAGAAGATGGGCGTCGACCAGTCCACGTACCCGGTGGTGGCCGCCGCGACCGGCAGCTTCAGCAAACTGCTGACCCGGGTGGACCGCTGGGACTACAACCTCTCCTCCAACCGGCACTCCACCCGGATGTGGGAGCGCGCCTTCCCGGGCACGTACGAGGCTCTGGAGTACGGCTACCCGCGCAACGACGTCTACTACACGGCGACCGCCGACGACGTGGCCCGCGTGCGCGCACGCCTGGGCGTCCCCGAGGGCAGAACCGCCCTCCTCTACGCGCCCACGCACCGCGACTACAGCACCGGCTTCGAGGCCCGGCTCGATCTGGAGGCCTTCTGCGAGGAGATCGGCGAGGACTTCGTCGTCCTGCTGCGCGCCCACTACTTCTACGACGAGGGTGACCGGCGCGGGAGCAGCGGCCGGATCATCGACGTGACCGGACACCGCTCCTCCGAGGACGTCTGCCTGGCCGCCGACGCGCTGATCACGGACTACTCGTCGATCATGTTCGACTACGCCAACCTGGACCGTCCGATCGTCGTGTACGCGGACGACTGGGAGATCTACCGGGAGACGCGGGGCGTCTACTTCGACGTGATGGAGGCGCCACCGGGGCCGGTGGCCCGCACCCCGCAGGACCTGGCCCGGGTCTTCACCGAGGGCTCCTACGCGGACCCGACGTCCACGGCCCTGCGTGCCCGATTCCGTGAGCGCTTCTGCCAGTTCGACGACGGAAGGGCCGCCGAACGGGTCGTACGAAGAGTGCTCCTGGGTGAGCCGCCGGAGGCCATCCCGCCCGTGGTGCCGCTCGCCGAGCGTCTTCCGGCTCCCGCCGCGTCCACCCTCGTAAGGAGCTGACGTGCCCCGCTTCAGCATCATCGTCCCCGTCTTCAAGGTGCAGGGCTTTCTGGCCGAGTGCCTCGACTCGGTCCTGGAGCAGTCGTACACGGACCTCGAACTGATCGCCGTCGACGACTGCTCCCCGGACGGCTGCGGCGCGATCCTCGACGAGTACGCGGCCCGCGACCCGCGCGTACGGGTGCTGCACCTGCCCGAGAACGTGGGGCTCGGCAGGGCCCGGAACGCCGGAATGCCCTACGCCACAGGGGACTTCCTCTTCTTCCTCGACAGCGACGACACGCTCACCCCGGGCGCCCTGCGCGCCATCGCCGACCGGCTGGACGAGACCGCCGACCCGGAGGATCCCGACGTCCTCGTCTTCGACTACGCGCGCACGTACTGGTGGGGCGGGACGCGCCGGAACGTCCTCGCGCGGGTGCTCCTGGAGGCGGGCGACGGCACTTTCAGGGCCGCCGAACACCCGGAAATCCTGGAGCTGTTGATGGTGGTGTGGAACAAGGTCTACCGCCGTGAGTTCGTCGAGCGCGAGGGCTTCGCCTTCCCGCCCGGGTATTACGAGGACACGCCCTGGACGTTCCCGGTGATGCTCAGCGCGGAGCGGATCGCCACGCTGGACCGGATCTGCCTGGCCTACCGCCAGCGCCGCCAGGGCAACATCCTGTCCACCACCAGCCGCAAGCACTTCGACATCCACGACCAGTACGAGCGGGTCTTCGCGTTCCTCGACTCCCGTCCGCAACTGGCGAGTTGGCGCCCGTATCTGCACCGCAAGATGGGCGAGCACTGTCTGGACATCCTCTCCAAGCCGGACCGGCTGCCCGAGTCCGACAAGGGCGAGTTCTTCCGGCTGACGGCCGCGCTCTTCCGCAAGCACAGGACCGCCGAACCGGTGCCTCGCGAACTGCGGGTCCTGGAAGGGGGCTTCACCCGCTACCGGGCCCAACAGCAGGCGGACCGCCTCGGCAAGGAGCTCGGCCGGCGCGGGCAGCAGGTGCGCAAGGCGGCCGCCACGCGGGTCAAGCGCGGCTGGTCCGCGGTGCACGAACACCGTTCGCCGGACCCGAACCTTGCGGTGTATTCGGCGTTCTCGCACCGCGGGGTGCTCGGCGACCCGGCGGCCGTGTACCACAAGGCGCGGGAGATCGCCCCGCACATCCGCGGGGTGTGGGTGGTACGGGGCGAGGAAGAGGCGGCGCTGCTTCCCGATGGTGTCGAGCACGTGCTCCTCGACTCCCTGCGCTACCGTCAGGTCACCGCGCGGGCCACGTACTTCGTCAACAACGTCAACTGGCCCGGCACACTCGTCAAACGCCCCGGCAGCGTCCACGTCCACACGCACCAGGGCACCCCGCTGAAGTACATGGCGGCCGACCTGCTGAACAAGCCGGGCGCCCGGCACGGCTTCGACGTACCGCAGATGCTGCGCCGCGCCGACCGCTGGGACTACAGCCTGGTCGCCAACCGCCACTCCGAGCTGGTCTGGGACCGCGCCTACCCCTGCCACTTCACCTCGCTGCGCAGCGGCAGCCCGCGCAACGACGTCCTCGTCCGCGCCCGGCCCAAGGACGGCTCGGCCGTCCGCGCGCGTCTGGGCATCCCCGCCGACCACCGGGTGGTGCTGTACGCGCCGACGCGTCGCGACTACGCCCGGGGCGGCCACATCGACCGCATCGACCTCGCCCGCTTCGCCGACGATCTCGGCGAGGGCCACACCCTCGTCGTACGGCTGCATCCGTCGCTGGCGGACGGTCCGGCGCGCGGGATGGGCCTGTCCGAACTGCATCGCCGCAAGGTCGTGGTCGACGCGACCGACGAACCGCACGTCGAGGACCTGATGCTCGCCTCGGACGTCCTGGTCACGGACTACTCGGCCCTCATGTTCGACTACGCCAACCTCGACCGGCCGATCGTGCTGCACACCGACGACTGGGGCGCGTACGCGGCGAGCCGGGGCGCCTACTTCGACATCACGGCGGACGCGCCCGGCCATGTCGCCGGTTCCTACCGTGAGTTGGCGTGGCTGTTCGCGTCCGGGGCGTGGCGGGACGAGGACGCGGCGCGGCTGCGGGCCGGATTCCGGGCGCGGTTCTGCGAGTTCGACGACGGGCGGGCGGCCGAGCGGGTGGTGCGGACGCTGATGCTCGGGGAGAAGGCCGAGGAGCCGGCCCCCGCCGTCCCGGTGCCCGCGCAGGCGGGGCACGACGTCCTCGCATCGTCGTGAGCGTGCTCGTGCGCTTCGTCGTGGGGCCCCGGTCGCCGCGCTCCCCACGGTTCTGGGTGACCGTCCTGGCTGCCGTGTTCGCCGTCCTGCAGCTCGCGAACGTCACCGGCCGGGACACCCCCGACACCAAGAACTACCTGTCGTACGCGCTGAGTCTGCGCGGCGAGAGCAAGCACGACGCCGCCGCGCTCACCATCGACTACGCCTGCGCCGGAAAGGCGTCCATCGCGCGCCGCAACCAGAGCGTCGACGTGGTGCGCTTCCACGGACCGAGCCCCACGAAGCGGGTCATGGCGGAGTGCCGGCACGATCAGTGGTGGGGCGTGTCGAAGCGGCTCGCCGCCGGGGAGACGGCGGGACACACCGTGCCGTTCATGTCATCGCGCTTCATGCGGATCTTCGAGGTGCGGCCGGGGTATCCGGCGCTGCTGGTCCCCTTCATCACGGTGCTCGGCGTGAAGTGGGGCCTGTGGGCGTCGAGCGTCCTCGTCACGGTCGCCGGAGGCGTCCTCGCCTTCCTCGTGCTGCGCACCCTGCGCGCCCCCACGGCCGCGGCCCTGTCGGGGCAGGCCCTCTTCTATGTGCTGCCGTGCGGCACGACGGCGATGCGCCCGATGACCGAGGGCCTGCTGCTCACACTGACCCTGGCGGCGCTCTGGGGCTGCGCGCTGGTACTGGAGGGCCGCGCGCGGGCCGGAACCTGGCTGGTCGGCGGGTCCCTGGCGCTGCTCTTCACGGTGAAGCACTCGCACGCGCTGTTCCTCGGGCTGTGCCTGGCGGGCGCGTGCGCGGTGATCGGCGTACGACGCGGGAGGCCGCGGCAGCCGCTGCGAGGGCTCACGGGTCCGCTGCGGGCCCTGGCCGTGGTGGCGGGCTGCGGAACGGTGGCCACGGTCGTCGTGGCGAAGGTGCTGCACTACCCGTCCGAGTCCGAGAGCCTGCAGGACCTGCTCACGGCCCACTTCTCCCGCCCCGACCGCACCCGCCTGTGGTCGGAGTTCCTCCATCTGGAGCTCAACTTCTGGGTGGAGTGGCTGCGCCGACAGCTCTGGGAGCCGCTCTTTCTGACGACCCTGGTGGCCGCCGCGTGGGGAGCGCTCCGCCGCCGCCCGGCCTTCGCGGCGTTCCTGCTCGCGGCCGCGTTCACCGGTGTCCTCAACCAGGCCGGGCACCCCGACATCAACATCTGGGGCGACCGGCTGATCGTGCTGGCGTGGCTGCTCCCGGTGGTAGGGCTTCCGCTGCTGCTGGAGGAGGTCGTGCGGCCACGGATGCAGGCCTCGGGTACGGTGCCGGGCCCCTCGAGCGGCACACCGAGGTCGCTCGATGAGGTGACGACCGGCTAGGCCGTTGACCATGGAGGGCATATACGGCAAATGCTGCGAACCGCCACTCAGTCCTCCTCCTCCGCCCGGTGAGCGCCGACGTCCTCGTCCGGAGGGTCGCGCGCGGTGCCACCGCGCTGCGCGGCGGTGCCGCCTGGCGTCCTACCCCGTACCAGCTCTTCGGCTTCCTGTTCTGGCTGGTGATGTCGCTCGCGTACTGGCGCGTCCCGCTGTGCTGCGACGCCGGCCAGCACGCGGCGGTCGTCGAGCGCCTCAAGGCGCATCTCCTCCACCCTCTCCACCCGATGGCGGATCTGCCCGGCGCGGGCAGCCCGTACTACTCGCCGTACGCGGTGGCCCAGGGAGCCTTCGCCCGGCTGACAGGCCTGGGCGGCTGGGAGGTCGTACGGCTCTCCGGCCCCTTCAACCTGCTGGTCCTGCTGACCGGCATCGGCCGCTTCGTCAGGGTCCTGACACCTCGCCCATGGGCCCCGGTGCTGGGACTGTTCGCGATGGTGCTGCTGTGGGGCACCGAGCGGGCCTGGTGGAGCGGGTATCTGGGGCTGATGTCGATGACGGGGAACCTCGGCTATCCGTCGACGTTCGCCATCGGACTGTCCTTCTGGGCCTGGGCGTTGACGGGCAAGCTCGCGCGAGGCACCGGCGGACTCGTCCGGTACGTCGGTCCGAGCGGCCTCCGGGGCCTGTGGGGGTACAAGGGGCTCGGCGCGCTGTACGGCCTGATCCTGCTCGTGCACCCGATCACGTCCATCGCGACGGCGCTCGGCGCGGCGGCGTTCGTGGCGGGATGGCAGCACGGATGGCGGCCCGCCGTCGTCGGCCGGTGGGCGATGGCGGGCGGGACGGCCTTGCTGGTCGCGTCCTTCTGGCCGTACTTCGACGTCTTCGCGCTGACCGGGGACCGCAGCGTGGACGCGATGCACGAGCGGCTGTACGAGGGGATGCCCGGGCACTTCTGGCTGGCGCTGATCGGGGTGCCCGCGCTGTGGCTGCGGGCGCGGCGGGCCGGGCGGAGCGAAGGGCACTGGTGGCGGGATCCGCTGGTGCTGATGTTCGCGCTGGAGTGCCTGGCGGTGGCGTACGGCTGGGTCAGCGGGCACTACACGTACGGCAGGATCCTGGGGCTCACGCTGGTGCCGCTGCAGTTCGCGCTCGGGGTGGAGCTGGCGACTGCGCGGCCGTGGGGGTTCGGGCGTCGGCTGCTGGGCTGGGCGGCGGCCGTCGGGGCGTGCGTCGGTTTCCTCACCGTGCAGGCGGGGGCGGTGGTGCCGAGCGCGCTCGACCCGGTCGGCTTCGACCAGCCGCCGCACTGGCCGACGTACGTGTGGGCGGCACGGCACATCAAGCCCGGCGAGGCGGTCATCACGGACGGGTACTACTCCGTCCACCTGATCGCGGGCTACGGGCCGGACCTCGCCGCGCCCGCCTGGCCCGACCTCGCGCTCGACGAGGGGGAGCGGCTGCGGCGGCTGGCCGCGGTTCGCGCGTATCTCGACCCGGCGTCGACCCGTGCCGAGCGCTCCGCCGTCGCCCGGCGGTATCACGTCCACTGGCTGCTGCTGACGCGCTGGCGGCGGGTGCCGGAGGAGGCGACGGTGGTCGCCTGGAGCCGGGAGACGGGGGAGGTACTGGCGCGGGTCGGACCGTGAAAACGTCGTTCGGCCACTGCGGGTCGGTGAGGGCCGATCGCTCAGCGCCGCCATCGCTCAGTGCCCCGCACCCCTTACGGGTGCGGGGCACTGAGCGTGGTTCACGACGACCGGAACTACTCGACGACGATGTTGACTTCGATGTTGCCGCGGGTCGCGTTGGAGTAGGGGCAGACCTGGTGGGCCTGCTCGACGAGCCCGCGGCCGGTCGCCTGGTCGACGGAGTCGGGCAGCTCGACCCGCAACGTCACCTTGAGGCCGAAGCCCTCGCCCTGCTTGCCGATGCCGACCTCACCGGTCACCGCGGCCTCACTGACGTCGACCTTGGCCGCGCGGCCGACGAGGCCGAGGGCGCTGGCGAAACAGGCGGCGTAACCGGCGGCGAAGAGCTGCTCGGGGTTGGTGCCCTGCCCGTTCCCGCCCAGCTCCACCGGCGGGGCCAGCTGGACGTCGAGCTTGCCGTCGGAGCTGTAGGCGCGGCCGTCGCGGCCGTGGGTTGCGGTGGCGACAGCGGTGTAGATCGCGTCCATGGAAACCGTCCCTCTCAAGTCAAAGTCCTGCCGGGGCGGCCGGTCCGACCGCCTCACGACCTCAATTAGAGCACGCAATTCAATTGCGCACAACTTAATGGCTCGCAAGAGCTATCCTGGAGCCATGACCGCCATGCCCACCCCGAGCCCCGAGGCCCCGTCGGCGCCACCCACCCCCTTCGCGCCCTCTGCGCCGTCCGCGCCCTCCGCGCCCTCCGCGCCCTCCGCGCCGCCCACCCCCTCCGACGGGGACTACCTCCGTCTCGACCAGCAGATCTGCTTCTCGCTGAACGCCGCCTCGCGCGCTTTCGGCGGCGTCTACCGCGTGATCCTCAAGGACCTGGGGCTCACCTACCCCCAGTACCTGGTGATGCTGGTGCTGTGGGAGCACGGCGAGCTGCCCGTCAAGAAGGTCGGCGAGCACCTGCGGCTCGACTCCGGAACGCTGTCGCCGCTGCTCAAGCGCCTGGAGGCGGCCGGCCTCGTACGGCGTGAGCGCAACGCCCGCGACGAGCGCTCCGTGCACGTCCATCTCACCGACGAGGGCGTCGCCCTGCGCGAGCGCGCGGTGCACGTGCCGCGCCGGATCGCCGCGGCGACGGGCGCCGACCTCGACGAGATCCGCGACCTCCGGGCCCGCCTCGACCGCCTGACGGCGGCACTGGACGAGGCGGCACTGGAGGAGACGCCCGGCTGCGTTTAGGGGGTTTCTGATGGATCTCCGCGGCGTCGCGACGCCCGGCACGCACTCTCGCCGCACCGGACAAAAGCCCTAGTAGCTCCTCCCCCACGCTCGGCTTCGCTCGCGCGGGGGGACCCCCATCGAGGACTTCCGCCCGGCACGCCGAGAGCACGCACCGAACGCCGCTCCTTCTTCCACGGAGATCCATCAGAAACCCCCTAGTCGATCGCCCATCGCATCCCCTGTACGGGCGCCCTGCGCACATACAGGCGCATGGTCACGCCCTTTCGTGCGACCTCTTCCAGGGGTACGAACTCCTCGTCGACCACGGCGAGTTTGACCTGCTCGGTCGGGCTGGCCGGATACCAGGTCGGGCGCAGCGCGAAGGGCTCGGCGACCACCCACACCCGGTCGAGCCGGGCCAGGCGGCGGCGCAGTTCTCCCGGGTCCGCCTCCAGCCCGTAGAGCGTTCCGGACGCCGGCCCCGGCGCGCTGAGCGCGACGTCCCGGATCCCGCGGAAGCCCTTCGGATACGCCAGCGCCGACCGCCGCACGATCGACGGCAGGAACAACACCGGGTCGCCCGGGCGCAGTTCGCTGTGGGCGGTGGCGGAGACGGCGGCGAGGTTGTCGGCGCGGTGGTCGGCGGTGCGGTCCTGGCGGAGGAGGGGGAGCTGGACGGCGAAGGCGAAGGTGATGGTCAAGACGCCGGTGAGGGTGATGCGGGGTCCGGTGGGGACGGTGAGGCGCAGCCGGGGCATCAGACCCACCAGCCGTTCGGCGCCCGCCGCGGCGAGCAGGGGCGCCCCGGAGAGGGCGTACAGCACATACCGGTCGTCGTAGAGCGGCCAGAACTGCGAGACGGTCATCAGCACCGCCGGCGGGACCACCATCAGCGGCAGGGCGACCGCCGGGAGCGACAGTTCGCCCCGGCGCACGAGCGGCGGCCGCACGGCGAGGGCGACGAGGACCAGATACGGCACGACCACCAGCAGCGTCGACCCCGTGAACGCCGCCAGCAGTCGCTCCACGCTCCCGGCACCGGGCCGCGGCAGCCACGCGACCTGCGCCGACTGCCCTCGCGAGACAAGGACGAGCGGCACCAGCCCCAGGACCGCGGCGCCCGCCGCGCACCCCCACCGCCACCACACCCGCGCCGGCACCCGCACGAGCGCCAGCGTCCCGGCGTGCGCGAGCAGCAGAAGCACTGCCAGCTCATGCAGCAGACACGTGACGGCGACCACCCCTGCGTACGCCCACCAGTCCCCCACGCTCTCCCGAGATCTCGGCTTCGCCCGAACAGGGGGCATCCCCATGGCCCGCACCAACAGCACGGTCGCGCCCGCCACTCCCGCCGCGACGAGCGCGTAGGACCGGCCCTCCTGCGCGAAGTGCCCGGCCATGGGCGTGACGGCGTAGAGCAGCCCCGCCCACAGGCCGACCCGCGGGCGGCACAGGCAGACGCCGAGGGCCGCGACGAGGCCCGCGGTGGTGGCGGCGGCGCAGACCGAGGGGAGCCGGAGGGCGACCTCGCCGGGGTGCGGGGCGAGGGCGAGGTGCATCAGGAGGTAGTACAGGCCGTGCACCGCGTCGACGGAGTGCAGCAGCTGCCAGATCTGCGGCACCGAGCGCCGCGCGACCTGGAACGTCACCGCCTCGTCCCGCCACATGCCGCCGCGGTCGAGCCCCCAGAGCCCGATCGCCAGCATGGCGGACATGGGCAGCAGGACGGCTGCCGCTCCCGCGCGCCCGGCCCCGGACCACCTCACCCACGCCCTCTCCATGCGACCGATTTTTTGCTATTACCCAACGTTTGATGGTGATTGACGGCGTATCAACTGCCATGACCCATCCATGCGGCTTACGATCCGGGCTTGATGAGCGCCTTGAAGAGACCCCACCGCCCGCTTGCCCTCGCCGCCGCCTGGCTCGCCACCCGCTCCCTGATGCTGTGGCTGCTCGCCCACGACGGCCTCGCCGCGCTCGGCCGGGGCGGGGTCTCGCGCGAGGTGGAGCACCTCTACTTCCACTGGTACGGCGTCCTGTCGCAGGGCGCGTTTCCGGTCGGCGACCGCCTGTGGCAGTACCCGCCGGGCGCGGGCCCGGTGCTGCTCGCACCCGCCCTGCTGCCGACGCTGACGTACTTCACGGCGTTCGTGACGCTCACGCTCCTCGCGGACGCCGGAATCACCTACGCCCTCACGCGCGCGGGGCGGCGGCCCGGGCGCAGCCTGGGCGGCGCCGCCCTGTGGACATGCGGCCTCCCCCTGCTCCTGCACATCCCGCTCGCCCGGTACGACGTCCAGGCCACCGCCTTCGCCGTCATCTCACTGTTGACGTTGTCGCGCTCCACGCGCGCGTGCGGCGCGTTCGCCGCGCTGGGGGCATTGGTGAAGGTCTGGCCCGCGCTGACGCTGATCGGGATCCCCCGGGGCCGTACGACCCGGGAGGTCTGGGCGTCGGCGGTGATCACGGCGGTCGCACTGCTCGCCCTGCTGACCGCCGTCTTCAGCGACCCTTTCGACTTCCTGCACCAGCAGGGCGGCCGGGGCGTGCAGATCGAGTCGCTCGGGGGCACGGTCCTGGGCTTCGCGCACCGCGCCGGGTGGCCGGGCACGGTGCGCTACCAGTACGGAGCGTTGGAGTTCGTGGGTCCGTACGTCTCCGCGGTGGCCGCGGTCTCGCTGGCCCTCACGGTCGCCGCGTTCGGGCTCCTGCTGCTGTGGCGGGTGCGGGCGCGGCGCTGGACGGCGGCGACCGCCTACGACGCGGCGCTCGCGGCCGTGCTGCTGTTCACGGTGACGAGCCGGGTGATCAGCCCCCAGTACATGGTGTGGCTGCTCGGCCTGTCCGCCGTGTGCCTGACCTCGCGGCACACCACACAGCGCCCGGTGGCCGCGCTGATCGTGGCGGCGACGGCCGTCAGTTCGGTGGCGTACCCCGGCCTCTACAGGGAAGTCGCCCACAGCACCTGGACGGGCTGCCTGCTGATGCTCGTACGCAACGGTCTGCTGGCGACGGCCGCGGGGCTCTCGTTCGCGCGGCTGTGGCGGTCGGGCCTTCCCATGGCCATGGCAAATACGGCAGACCGGGCCACATCCGACAAGCCGCCACGGAACGCGCACCCGATTCATGCCGCCTTCCGCACGAGACACTAAGTGCCTCTTAACGGAAAATTACTCGCAACACCTACCGTTTCGGCCCGTGGATCCCATGAACACTCAGCACGTCCAGGTCAGTGTGGTCGTCATCGGGTACAACGACGCCGCCCACGTGACGGAGGCGGTGCGCTCGGCGCTCGCGCAGGGCCCGGCCGTCCGCGAGGTGATCGCCGTGGACGACTGCTCGACGGACGGCAGCGCGGCCCTCCTCGACGGCCTCGCCGCCGCCGAGCCGCGCCTGAGAGTGATCCGCCGCGCGGTCAACAGCGGCGGCTGCGGCAGCCCCCGCAACGACGGAATCGACGCGGCGACAGCCCCGTACGTGATGTTCCTGGACAGCGACGACGTGCTGCCGCCCGGCGCGGTGGACGCGTTGCTCGCGGCAGCGGACGGGCAGCGCACCCAGGTCGCGGCCGGTCTGTGCGTGCGCCGTGAGCTGCCCTCCGGCCGCGAGGTCCCCTGGGAGCGCGCGCTCTACGCGAAGCCCGCCCTCGTCTCCCACCCCGCGCGGCGCACACGCCTGGTGCGCGACACGCTCTGCGTCAACAAGCTGTACCGCACCGACTTCCTGCGCGAGCACGGGATCCGCTTCCCCGAAGGCCGCTTCCGCTACGAGGACTTCGTGTTCACCGCGCGCGTGCTGGCCGTCGGGCCACGTATCGCGCTCGTCCCGGACACGGTGTACGTCTGGCACGTACGGCGCGAGGCCGCTCACCTCTCGATCTCGCTCGACCGCGCGGACATCGCCAACTGGCGGGCCAGGACCGAGGCGAACCGGGCCGCGTACGAGATCCTGCTCGGCGCGGGCGAGAAGGGGCTCGCGCGGGCGGTGCACGCCAAGTTCCTCGACCACGAGCTGCGGATGTACACGCGCGAACTCGAACTGCGCGACCCGGAGTACCGGCGCACCTGGTGGGAGCTCACGCGCGCGTATCTCTCGTCCTTCGACGCGACCGACTTCGCCGTCGACCCGACCGCCCCCGGCCGCCTCGTCGCCCGCGTCGTGCTGGCCTCCCCCACCCCCCGCGACCTGCCCCGCCTCAAGGAGCTGGCGGCCCGCCCGGCCCGGCTGCTCCCGCCGTACGCCCGCGCCTCCGACACCACACCCATCTGGTCGGACGACCTCCCTCAGGTCACGCTGGACCACTTCCTGACGCGCCCGGCCCGCCTGCTGCCGGCCGCAGTCGACGCCGAACTGCGGCCACGCGCGCGTGGCACCCGGCTGCGGTTGCGTCTGCACGAGCTGTACGGGCGGATCGCGGAAGCCGGTCCGGCGTCGGTGGACGTGAGGTTCGTGCACCGGGAGGAGGGCAGCGTGGGACTGCGCCGCGAGGTGAACTTCCTGCCGGACCGGTACGGCGACGTCTGGACGGCGGAGACACCGGTGGACCTGGCGGCGCTGGGCGCGGGAACGTGGGACCTCCGGCTGGAGCTCCGCTTCCGCGACGGCAGCAGCCGGGAGGCCACGGCGCACCCGCTCGCGGGCCCCGGCCTGCTGCGCCGCCGCGCGGTCCCGGACACCCGCCGCGGCGTCCTGCTCGTACAGCCGTACCGCACGCACGCGGGGGCGCTGGCGCTGCGCACGGCGTCCGGATGGCGAGGTTTGACCGATGTAGTACACCGCCGCCTCAAACGCCTGGTTCACTGATACGCGACCGCACGACACACGCACACCACGGCTCACTGACGAGGGGACGTCCGCACATGACCTGGCTGATCACCGGCGGCGCCGGCTACATCGGGGCGCACGTCGTCCGCGCGATGCTCGACGCGGGCGAACAGGCCGTGGTCTACGACGACTTGTCCACGGGGATCGCGGACCGGGTACCCGCCGATGTCCCGCTGGTCGTCGGCTCGGTCCTGGACGGCGAGCTGGTGTCCCGGACCCTCACCGAGCGCTCCGTCACCGGTGTCGTGCATCTGGCGGCGAAGAAGCAGGTCGGCGAGTCGATGGAGCTCCCGCTGCACTACTACCGGGAGAACGTCGAGGGCCTGCGGGTGCTGCTGGAAGCGGTGACGGCCGCGGAGGTCGGCTCGTTCGTCTTCTCGTCGTCCGCGGCGGTGTACGGCATGCCGGACGTGAATCTGGTGACGGAGGAGACGCCGTGCGTGCCGATGAGCCCGTACGGCGAGACGAAGCTGGCGGGCGAGTGGCTGGTCCGCGCGACGGGCCGCGCCACGGGCCTGTCCACCGCTTCCCTCCGCTACTTCAACGTGGCGGGAGCGGCGTCCCCGGAACTGGCCGACGTGGGCGTCTTCAACCTCATCCCCATGGTCTTCGAAAAGCTCACGGAGAACGCGCCCCCGCGCATCTTCGGCGACGACTACCCCACCCCCGACGGAACGTGCGTCCGCGACTACATCCATGTGGTCGACCTGGCCGAGGCCCACGTGACCGCTGCCCGCGCCCTTCAGGCGTCCCCCGGCAGCAACTTCACGCTCAACATCGGCCGCGGCGAAGGCGTCTCCGTCCGCGAGATGATCGACCGCATCAACGCCCTCACCGGCTACGACCGCCCCCCGGTCACCACCCCCCGCCGCCCCGGCGACCCGGCCCGCGTCGTCGCCTCCGCCGACCGCATCGCCACCGAACTGGACTGGAAGGCCAAGTACGACGTCCAGGACATGATCACGTCGGCCTGGGCGGGCTGGGTGCGGCTGCATCCGAAGGCGGCTCGGGGCTGACCGCGCGTCTCCCCGCCGGACAGGCCCTAACTCCGTACGGATACGGCCAGTTCGGGGAACATGACGCCGGTCAGTTCCTCGGAGGCCGTCCAGAGGCGGCGCGCCGAGGCGGGGTCGCCGGCCGCGGCCGAGCGGCCGACCAGCGTCGGGCCGCCACGCATCTCGCCGAAGCCGTCGGGGCCGAGGTAGCTCGCGCCGGGGAGGTCCTGGACCGCGGCGTACAGCGTGGGCAGGGCGCCGGCCTTGTTGTCCTGGGCGAAGACGCGGTTGCCCACGCGCATGAACACGCGGCGCAGGGCGCTGCCGTCGTGGCTCTGGAGGTTGGTGGCGGCCCAGCCGGGGTGGGCGGCGA
This sequence comes from Streptomyces albiflavescens, assembly GCF_014645835.1. GTDB lineage: Bacteria > Actinomycetota > Actinomycetes > Streptomycetales > Streptomycetaceae > Streptomyces > Streptomyces albiflavescens. The sequence continues at coordinate 39,112 of NZ_BMMM01000002.1, read as the reverse complement.
GAGCGCGCACCGGGGAGCCGGCCTCGGCGAGGCGGCGCTGCAGCTCCAGCGTGAACAGCAGGTTGGCCAGCTTGGACTGGCTGTAAGCGGTCATGGGGGCGTACTCGCCGGTCAGGTTCAGGTTGTCGAAGTGGATGTACGGGCTGCCCGGCATCTTGTGCGCGCCCGACGACACGGTCACGACGCGGTCGGTGACGTGCGGCAGCAGCAGGTTGGTCAGGGCGAAGTGCCCCAGATGGTTGGTGCCGAACTGCATCTCGAAGCCGTCCTTGGTGCTGGCCTCGGGGATGTTCATGACGCCGGCGTTGTTGATCAGCAGGTCCAGGTCGCCCTGCCAGCCGGCGGCGAACTCGCGCACGGAGGCGAGGTCGGCCAGGTCCAGGCGGCGCACCTCGACGCTCCCCCGTCCCTGCACCGTGGCCGCGGCGGCCTCGCCGCGCTTGGGGTCCCGCACGGCAAGCACCACATGCGCACCCGCACGGGCCAGCGCGTCGACGGTGGCGATGCCGAGCCCGCTGTTGGCACCGGTGACGACGGCCGTGCGGCCGGTCAGGTCAGGGATGTCGCTTACGTTCCATTTCTTCTGCTCAGTAGCCATGACCCCGAATGTAGACGCCGCCAACAATGCTGTCAATGACAACAATGGTGACGGTGCCAACAATGTAGTCGGTGATCACATGACCGATACACTGACCGTCATGACGCCCATGCAGACCCGCCGCTACCACCACGGAGACCTGCGCGCCGCGCTGCTCACCCGCGCCGAGGAGACGCTCCGGGAGAAGGGGCCCGCCGCCCTGTCCCTCCGCGAACTGGCCCGCGACCTCGACGTCAGCCATGCCGCGCCGAGCCGCCACTTCAAGGACAAGCAGGCCCTGCTGGACGCGCTGGCACTGACGGGCTTCGACCGGCTCGCCGAAACTCTGGCGGCATCGCAGGAGGATGTCGGCGAGACGTTCGCCGAGCGGCTCGGCGCCATCGCCCGCGCGTACGTGGACTTCGCGACCGCCAACGCCGAGCTGCTCGACCTCATGTATGCGAAAAAGCACGACCCGACGGCGTCCGAGGCGCTGGTCGCCGCGTCGCAGCGGTGGGGCGAGCAGCTCGTGGAGCTGATCGCGGAGGGACAACACCGGGGCGAGGTGCGACAGGGCCCGATGGAACGCGTCGGCCTGCCGCTCTTCGCGACCCTGCACGGCTTCGCGAGTCTGGCGGTGAGCGACATGCTGCCGGCCGAGGCGCTCGAACACGGCCTCGATGACGTGATCGCACACATGTTGCGGGGGTGCGCGCCCGAGTAGGGTCCGCAACTCCCGTAACCACGGCGTCACGCACCGGCCGGGGGCAGGTCTCCGGGTCCGACCTGCCCTGACCCACGACACCCCTCAAGGCATCACGGCCACGCCGTCCGGGTCGCGGCCGTGACCGGCGGCCCGGCAGGCGCAGCATGACGCCATGCCCTGAGCGAACAGCCCCGTACGACCCTGGGTGCCCTTAGGGCCTGTCGTCACCTTCCCGTCTGCCCCGCGACGCCTGGCACGCACTCTCGCCGCACCGGGCGAAAGCCCAAGTACGTCCAGTACGAGGACTTCCGCCCGACACTCCCCCAGCCTTCGGCCGGGGGGACCCCCAGAGCACGCACCAGACGCCGCGGGGCCGCCCTTCGGGCGACGACGGGAATGTGACGACAGGCCCTAGCATCAACGGCATGGGACCTGGGGCGAGCGCAGCGACGTATGACGAACACGCCGACTGGTACAACGACTTCATGTCGGCCGCCACGGCAGGGGCGTACATCGAGCGGGTGCACGCCACGCTGGAGGAGTTGTTGGGGCCCGGCCAGGGGGCGTGTCTGGACGTCTGCTGCGGGACGGGGGCCCATGCGCCGGCGTTGGCGAAACTGGGGTGGACGCCCCTTGGGGTCGATCTGTCGAGTGGTCAGCTGCGGTACGCGGTACGGCGGTTGACCGCCGTCGCGGGTGACGCGACGGCGCTGCCGTTCGGGGACGGGGTCGTACCCGCTGTCGCGTGCGTGCTGGCCCATACCGACGTGCCCGATTACGCGGCCGTGCTGAGGGAGGTCGCCCGGGTACTGCGGCCCGGTGGGCGGTTCGTGCACCCGGGGGTGCATCCGTGCTTCATCGGCGCGTTCGCCGACTGGAGCGACCGGCCGAAGGTGCTGCTCGACGAGCGGTACGCCGACCGCTCCCGCAGCTTCGAAGCGTGGAACCCGGCAGGCGTCCGGGCCCGCGTCGGCGCCTGGCACCTCCCGCTCGCGGACCTCCTCAACGCCACCACCGCGGCCGGCCTGCGGATCGTGCGCACCGCCGAGGCGGGGCCGGGCGGCGTGCCCGACCTGTTCGGCCTCCTCGCCGTGAAGAGCCAGGAAGACCACTGAGGTCACGGCCCCCCGTTGAGGTACGCCAGACCGGACGGCGCTCTTCGGTGTCCGCCGTCCGCTGTCGGCCGTACGCTGTCCGCTGTCGGCCGTCGGCCGTCGGCCGTCGGCAGGGCCTGCTTCAGGAACACAGTGTCGCTGTGTTTGCTGACGGCACTGTCGGGGAGGTCAGCCTTCTCAAGGACCGTCGGACAGCCGCGCGACCGGCCCTTTCGAAGGCCGCCGCGTGATCACAACGCCTTGAGCGCCGCCGCCGTGGCCCGGGCCAGACTCGCGAGATACCCCTTGGGCAGCTTGGGCCCGCGGACCACGACCGCCCGCCAGTACAGAGGGCCGGACATCAGGTCGAGCGCGAGTTCGAGGTCGATGCCCTCGCGCACCTCGCCCCGCGCGGCCGCCGCCGCGACGATCCCGCTCGCGACCCCCTGCTGACCCTCGCGCAGCGCCTTCTGCATGGCGTCGGCGATGTCGGGGTTGCGGGCCGCCTCGGCCTGCAGGTCGGGGATGATCTGCCCGGCGACGGGGTGGCGCAGGGCGCGCGAGGTGACCTCGTACAGCAGCCGCAGATCGCCCTCCAGGGAGCCTGTGTCAGGGGCGGGCAACCCCTGGACGGCGACTGCCGAGACCAGGTCGAGCACCAGATGCAGCTTGGACCGCCAGCGCCGGTAGACGGCGGTCTTGCCGACGCCCGCCCGGCGCGCGATGCCCTCGATGGACATCCGGGCGTAGCCGACGGCCGCGAGTTCCTCGAAGACGGCGGCACGGATGGCCTCGGTCACCTCCTCCCGGAGGACGGCCGCCCCGGCGGGGGCCCGTCGGCGCGGCTGCGTCTTGGGGGCATCGGCGTTCGTCGTCATGCGGACCAGCATAGGCCGTTACGACGAAACGGTTGCGTTCCGACGTTTGAAAGCCCTACGCTCACGTTGCGACGATACGGTCCCGTCCCGACGTAAGAAACTGGCAAAGGCGCAGTAAGAAACGTCAAGGACGGACCCCGCGCACTCCACCCCCGAGCGAAAGCAGCGGATGTGAGCCAGGTCCTCCACACACCGCCCCCGACAGCGACACCGGGCCCCCACGCCGACGACGCCGCGGCGCTCGCCGCCCAGTACGGCCTGACCGTCAGCGGCGCCCGCCCGTCGCTGCCCGCGTACGTCCGGCAGCTGTGGGCGCGCCGCCACTTCATCACCGCGTTCGCCACCGCCAAGCTCACCGCCCAGTACAGCCAGGCGAAGCTCGGCCAGGTCTGGCAGGTGATGACCCCGCTGCTGAACGCGGCGGTCTACTACTTCATCTTCGGTGTGCTGCTCGGCACCAGCCACGGTGTGGCGGACTTCATCCCGTTCCTGGTCACCGGCGTCTTCATCTGGACCTTCACCCAGAGCTCGATCATGGCGGGCACCCGGGCGATCTCCGGCAGCCTGGGCCTGGTCCGCGCCCTGCACTTCCCACGGGCCGCGCTGCCGGTGTCGTACGCCCTCCAGCAGCTCCAGCAGCTGCTGTTCTCGATGGCCGCGCTGGTCGTCATCCTGCTCTGCTTCGGTGTGCCGGTGGCAGCGTCGTGGCTGCTCGCGGTGCCCATCCTGACGCTGCAGTTCATCTTCAACGCGGGCGTGGCGATGGTCATGGCCCGAATGGGCGCCAAGACGCCGGACATCGCGCAGCTCATGCCGTTCCTCCTGCGCACCTGGATGTACGTCTCCGGTGTCATGTGGAGCATCGACAAGATGCTCAAGCACAGCAGCGTGCCGCACTGGGTGGAGATCGCGCTCGCGAGCAACCCGGCCGCCGTCTACATCGACCTGATGCGTTTCGCGCTGATCGACAGCTTCCACGCCCACCAGCTGCCGCACCACGTGTGGGCACTGGCGATCGGCTGGGCGCTGGTCGCCGGGGTCGGCGGTTTCATCTACTTCTGGAAGGCCGAGGAGACGTACGGACGTGGCTGACACCATCACCAAGAGCGCCATCCAGGACACTCCGCGGGGCACCTCCGCGGCGCCCGTCCCCACCGTCATCGCCGACCGCGTCGACATCGTCTACCGCGTCAACGGCACCGGCGCCGGGAAGGGCAGCGCCACCGCCGCCCTCAACCGCATCCTGCGCGGCAAGCAGGCCGAGAAGGCCGCGGGCGTCCGCAAGGTGCACGCCGTCAGGTGCGTCTCCTTCACGGCCTACAAGGGCGAGGCCATCGGCCTGATCGGCACCAACGGCTCGGGCAAGTCCACCCTGCTCAAGGCCGTCGCCGGCCTCCTCCCCGTGGAGAACGGCAAGATCTACACCGACGGCCAGCCCTCGCTGCTCGGCGTCAACGCGGCCCTGATGAACGACCTCACCGGCGAGCGCAACGTCTACCTCGGCGGTCTCGCGATGGGCATGTCCAGGGAACAGGTCCGCGAGCGCTACCAGGAGATCGTCGACTTCTCCGGCATCAACGAGAAGGGCGACTTCATCACCCTCCCCATGCGGACGTACTCCTCCGGCATGGCGGCGCGGCTGCGCTTCTCCATCGCCGCCGCGAAGGACCACGACGTGCTGATGATCGACGAGGCCCTGGCGACCGGGGACCGCTCCTTCCAGAAGCGCTCCGAGGCGCGGATCCGGGAGCTGCGCAAGTCCGCGGGCACCGTCTTCCTCGTCAGCCACAACAACAAGTCGATCCGGGATACGTGTGACCGGGTGCTGTGGCTCGAGCGGGGGGAGCTGCGGATGGACGGACCCACGGACGAGGTGCTCAAGGAGTACGAGAAGTTCACGGGGAAGTAAGGGGCTGCGCCTCCTCGGGGGGCGCCTCCTCGGGGGGGGCCTCCTCGGGGGGGCCTCCTCGGGGGGGCCTCCTCGGGGGGCGCCCCTACCTCTCCAGGAAGGCGAACAGCTCCTCCCAGCGCCGCACGATCTCGTCCTCCGTGTAGCGCTGGATGTTCACCCGGGCCGCCTCGCCCATCGCGTCCCGCAGCTCCTTGTCCGACATCAACGTGTCGAGTCTGCGGGCCAGTTCGCCGGTGTTGCCGAGGGTGGCGAGAAGGCCGTCCTCACCGTCGTGGATGATCTCGTGGACGCCGGGGGCGCAGTCGAAGGCGGCGGCCGGGAGGCCGGTCGCCATGGCTTCCATGAGGACGAGCGGGAAACCCTCCCCGCGTGAGCACAGCACGAAGACGGAGCCGCCGCGCAGGGCGCCCGGCACGTCCCTCGTACTCCCCATCCACTCCACGCAGTCGTCGAGTCCGAGCGCCGTGCACTGCTTCTTCAGGATCTCCTCGTCCTCGCCGGAGCCGTAGATCCGCAGGCGCCAGTCGGGGTGGCGCGGCACGACCTCGGCCCAGGTGTCGAGGAGTATGTCGATGCCCTTCTGGTCGTGCAGCCGGCCGACGCTGAGGACGACGTTCTCGGTGCGCGGCGAGGGCACCTCGGGCAGGAACGGGATGGGGTTCGGCATGAACGAGGCGTTGTTCATCCCCTGCCTGATCCACAGGTCGGCGTCCTCGCGGGTGAGCGCCAGCATCCGGTCGACGTCCCTGTAGTGCTTCTGCACCCGCCGGAAGCGCGAGGTCTTCTTGCAGGACGCAAAGGACTCGTGGCTCATGCCGATGACGGTCAGACCGGTCGTGTCGGCGAGCTCCACCCACTCCATGGCCCACACCTGCGTGACGATCACGACGGCGCCGGGGCGCGCGGCCCGGAACAGCGCGGTCAGTTTGGCGGCCTGCTCGCGCATGCCCGCCGCGCGTGCGGCGCGCACCCTCCGCTCGGCCACATTGAGCCGCCCCTTGATGCCGCGCGCGGGGCCGACGCGCGGCGGGTGGACGTCGTACAGCGTCGTGGTGGGGTAAGGGAGTTCGCCGAGTACCTGGACGACCGCGGGCTCGGTGATGCCGACCACGTGGACGCGGTGGCCGCGCTCGGTGAACAGGTGGGCCATCTGGTGCGACCAGCTGGTCACCCCGCCCAGTTCGTCGACGCTGTTGGAGACGAAGAAGATGTCCCGCTGCGGATACTCGGTCATCCACGCCTCCCGTGCGCGAAGAACTGCTCGACGATGCTCCGGGCCGCGGTGCCCTTGTCGTACTCGCCGAATTCGGCGACGAACTGCTCCCGCTTGGCTGCGTACTTGGTCGCCTGTTCCTCCAACGAGCCGAGCACCGCCCGCAGTTCGTCCTCGCTGCGTACGACGGGACCGGGCGCCCTCTCCAGCAGGTCGAAGTAGGTCCCGCGGCCCTCGTGCACGTACTCCTCGTAGTCGTAGGCGAAGAAGAACATCGGCCGGTCGAGGAGGGCGTAGTCGAACATCACCGACGAGTAGTCCGTGATCAGTCCGTCCGCGAGCGCCAGCAGCGGGGTCATGTCGTGGTGGGCGGTGACGTCGATGACGCGGCCGCGCACGGACGGCGGCAGCACGACATGGTTGAGGTAGTGCGAGCGGACCAGGAGGACGTACCGGTCACCGAAGGTGTCGGCGAAGCGCTCCACGTCGAAGGGCAGCTCGAACCGCTGCCCGCCGCCGCGCCGACGGAAGGTCGGGGCGTACAACAGGACCCGCTTGCCCTCCGAGATGCCCAACTTGGCCGCGAGCGGCCCGCGTTCACGGCGTCCGGTGGCTTCCTCCCGCTCCCTGGCCCGCACCAGTGCGTCGTTGCGCGGGTAGCCCACCCTGAGCAGCGTCTTCTCCTGGAGCCGGAACGCCCGCGCGAGGGTGCGCACATCGTGCTCGGAGCGGATCAGGAACCGGTCGAAGCGGTCGAGGGTGCGCTGCTGCGCGGCCTGCCGCTCGCGGGACCCGACCCTCCACTCGGGTTCGTCGAAGCCCATCCGCTTGAGCGCGGAGCCGTGCCAGGTCTGGATGTACGTCGTCTCCGGCCGCTTGGTGAGCTTCAGCGGGTAGCTCTGGTTGTCGACCCAGAACTCGGCCTGCGCCAGGGCCTTGAGATACGGCAGCGACCAGCGGCGTACGAGGGTGGCGTCGGCCGGGAACCCGTCCGGGCGGTCCGCGTACGCCCACACCGCCTCGCACTCCAGGTTCTGGCGGCGCATCTCCTCGTAGATCGCCTTGGGACTGTCGCTGTACTGCCGGCCCAGATGGCTCTCGAAGACGACCAGGCCCTTCTTGACCGGCAGCCGGCTGAACACCTCGTGGTACAGCCGGATTTTGGTGTCGCCGGAGGTGAGCTTCTTGCGCAGCGCCCTGGCCTTGCGGTAGCCGGACTTGGCGAGCGTGGCGGCCCGGCCGTTCACACCCCGCTGGACGAGTTCGTTCGCCTTCTTGTCGGGGACGAGCCGGAAGGCGAGGTGACCACGCGAGGAGACCATCGGTTCGATGCGGTCGGCGACCAGCCGGGTGAGGCGGGGCCGGACGGGCACCTGGCCGCCGGCCAGGTCGGGTTCGGCGACGGTGAGCCGGGTCGTGGTGCGCACGCCGTCGACGTCGAGGTGGAGTCGTACGTCCCACACGGCGTCCACGATGCCCAGCGGCCTGACCACCGCCAGGTCCGCGGAGGTCTCCCAGACGAGGGCCTCGCCCTCGTGGCGCACACGCGCCACGGGGAAGCGGAAGGTCTGGAAGCGCACACCCCGACGGCGGGCGTAGAACTCCAGCTCCCCCGTGAGCGGGGCGCGGGGCGGGATGACGCCGAGCGGGTTGGTGATCCGCCCGGCCAGCCGCACCTTGCCCTGGGATTCCCCATAGGAGGTGAGCACGTTGCGCAGGAACATCTTCCCGACCGGCTTGGTGTGGTAGCCGAGCTCGGTGACGTCCAGGACATGGCGGCCGAAGGCGTCGTCCTCGTCGAGGTGCTCGACGCACCAGTACACGCGCCCGTCGCGCTCGACGAGCGGAGAGGAGATCTTGTCGCGGTTGGTGAGCGTGTCCACGGCGGGCAGGAGGTTGTCCCAGTCGCCCTTCTGCAGCAGATAGGCGCAGATGGCGTGGATGGGCTCGGCTTCGTCGAAGGCGGCACGGTCGATCGACTCCAGGTACTCCCGGGCGATCGCGGCGAACTCCTGCCGGTAGGACGCGTCCCGGAACGGCAGCTCCCGCAGATGCAGCACGAGGTCGTGCTTGAGCCACTTGACGTCCTTGGCGAATTTCAGCTCCAACAGACCGTTGTCCGCGAGGAGCTGGTCGACCCGGCGGTGGATCTCCATCCGGTGCGTGAAGTTGGCGATCTCGTCACGGCGGTTGCTGATCGACTTCGCCGCCGCCCTTTCCACGATCCGCCAGTCGTACACCCGGTTGGGGATGAGGGTGATGCGGCGGGCGGCCACATATGCCTGGGCGGAGAAGAGCAGGTCCTCGTAGTGGATGCCGACGGGGAACTCCAGTCCCTCATCGAGCAGGAACTGCCGGCGGTAGCACTTGTTCGTGGACAGCGTGTCGAAGACCAGCAGGTCCGGCAGCTCGGAGATCGACTCCAGGGTGCGGGTGCGCTCGTACAGCCAGGGGTACCACTTGACCTCCTTGCCCGTGCGCGAGTCGACGTGCACCCGGACGCACAGACCGCAGACGAGGTCGGCGCCGGTGCTCTCGGCGGCCTCCAGCATGTTGCGGCAGGCGTTGCGCTCCAGTACGTCGTCACTGTCGAGGAAGAGGACGTAGGCGCCCCGGGCCTGGCCGACTCCGTGGTTGCGGGGAGCTCCGCAGCCGCCGCTGTTCTCCGGCAGCTGGAAGGCGCGTACGCGGTCGGGGTGCTCGGCGGCCAGCCGGCGTGCCACCTCGTACGAACCGTCCGTGCTCCGGTCGTCGACGACGACGACCTCGACGCTGCGCAGCGTCTGGTCGAGGACGGAGCGCACGGCCGTCGGCAGCCGCGCGGCGTCGTTGTAGACGATGACGACCACGGACACGGCGGGCGCGGCGAGCTGATCCACATTCATCCTATTAATCCTAGACATACCTCCCCGCTGTGCCGTGTTATCGACCGTGCTTGGTGTGTTGGAACACCCACGTCCGGTACACCAGGAAGCGGAAGGCCGAGGCCAGCACGATCGACAGCGCCTTGGCGATGTTCGAGCCGAGCGGGCTGCTCATACCCAGGCCCTGATAGCCGACGTAGAAGAGTCCGCTCTCCATGAGGACGCCGAGCCCGCTGAACGCGAAGAAGAGGACGATCTGCCGCCTGGTGCGCGAGGCCCGGTCGCGGTACGCGAAGTAACGGAAGCCCAGATAGTTGGTGCCCATGGCGATGCAGCTGGCGATCACCGTGGCGACCATCGGGGCCCACTTCAGGCCGTGCAGCAGGAGGTTGAAGAGGAGGATGTTGACCGCGACTCCGCTGCCGCCGACGACCCCGAACTTGGCCACCTCGAGAGCGATCCGCCGCGTCCGCGCGAACGCTCCGGGACTGGGACTGGGACTGGGACTGGGACTCGGGACGGGCTGGACGAGGGTCGGCGCGGGGGCCTGACGGCCCACGCGGGCCCGCTCCCCGGAGAGGTTCACAGTCACAATTGTCCCTTTTATCAGCAATAGGTAAATTTCAGGTGCGGTTTCCCCCAGAGATCGACAAGAAAAAACGGGGCGCCCCCGGCCATCAAGACCGGGGGCGCCCCCATTGCGGTACGGACTGCATCGCCGTACGGACTAACTCGCCGTGCGGGCTACCCCGCCGTACGGACTAACTCGCCGTGCGGGCTACCCCGCCGTGCGGACTACCTCGCCGTGCGGACTACCTCGCCGTGCGGACTACGAATGGTTCCGCAGCAGCGTCCGCATCGTCCGCATCGCCACCGACAGGTTCGCGAGGTCGAACGAGTCCGAACCCCGGATCTCCTCCAGCGTCGTGCGGGCCCGGCTGAGGATCGCCGCGTTCTTCTCCTCCCAGGCCTTGAAGCGCTGCTCGGGAGTGGAGGTGCCGTTGCCCACCGCCAGGACGTCGGCGGTGAGTGCCGCGTGGGCCGCGTACAGGTCCTCGCGGATCGACGCGCGGGCCATGGACTGCCAGCGGTCGGCGCGCGGGAGCTCGATGATGCGGTCCATGAGCTGGGTGATGCCGAGGCGGTCGGCGAGGTCGTAGTAGACCTCGGCGACGGCCATCGGGTCCTTGCCCATGCGGTCGGCCACCGCGACGATGTCCAGCGTCGGGAAGGCGGAGGAGAACCCGGCCACGCGGGTGGCGAGTTCGTCCGGGACGCCGGCGCCCGACAGCTCGTCGTAGATCTGCTGGTACCACTCCAGGTCCGCGCCGCGGAGCAGCTTGGGCAGCTCGGACCAGACCTGCTCGACGCCGTCGCTGAAGAAGCCGATCGTCTCGGCGAGCTGGAGCGGCTGCGGCCGGTTGTTGAGCAGCCAGCGCGTGCCGCGCTCGACGAGCCGGCGCGAGTGCAGCCGGATGCGGGTCTGCACGTCGGCGGCGACGACATTGTCGAGCGCCTCCACCGCGTCCCACACCGCGCTGGAGTTGAAGATCGCGCGGGCCGCGGTCTGCGCCCGGACGATCTCCTCCAGCGAGGCACCCGTCTCCTCGCGCAGGCGGTGCAGGAAGCTCGTACCGCCCGTGTTGACCGTGTCGTTGACCAGAACGGTCGTGACGATCTCGCGGCGCAGCGCGTGCGCTTCGATCTGCTCGCGGAACTTCTCGCGCAGTGCCGTCGGGAAGTACGCGAAGAGCAGGTTCTGCAGGTGCGGGTCGTCCGGCAGCGAGGTGGAGAGCAGCTCGTCGGAGACCGTGATCTTCGTGTACGCGAGGAGGACGGCCGTCTCCGGACCGGTAAGGCCCTGCCCGCTGTTGAGCCGCTCGCGGATCTGCCGCTCGGTGGGCATGAACTCCAGGGCCCGGTCGAGGTGACCCTCGCGCACCAGATGGCGGATGAACCGCTGCTGGGCGTGGAGCATGCTCCCGGACTGGGCCAGCGCGTTGGCGATCGCCACGTTCTGCGCGTAGTTGTTGCGCAGGACCAGAGCACCGACCTCGTCGGTCATCTCGGCGAGCTGCTTGTTGCGCTGCTTGACGGTCAGATCACCGTTGGCCACCACCGCGTTGAGCAGGATCTTGATGTTCACCTCGTGGTCGGAGGTGTCCACGCCCGCGCTGTTGTCGATGGCGTCGGTGTTGATCTTCCCGCCGTGCTGGGCGAACTCGATCCGGCCGAGCTGGGTCAGGCCCAGGTTGCCGCCCTCGCCGACGACCTTGACGCGCAGGTCGGCGCCGTCGACGCGGATCGCGTCGTTGGCCTTGTCGCCGACGTCCGCGTGCGACTCGGCGGACGACTTCACGTACGTACCGATGCCGCCGTTCCACAACAGGTCGACCGGCGCCTTGAGGATCGCCTTCATCAGGTCGGCCGGGGTCATCTTGGCGACGCCGGGCTCGATGCCGAGGGCGTCGCGGATGTGCGCGTTGATCGGGATGGCCTTGGCGGTACGCGGGAACACACCACCGCCGGCCGAGATCAGCTCGCTGTTGTAGTCCGCCCACGAGGAGCGCGGCAGCTCGAAGAGGCGGCGGCGCTCGGCGTACGACGTCTCCGCGTCCGGGGTCGGGTCGATGAAGATGTGCCGGTGGTCGAAGGCGGCGACCAGGCGGATGTGCTCGGACAGCAGCATTCCGTTGCCGAACACGTCACCGGACATGTCGCCGACGCCGACCACGGTGAAGTCCTGCGTCTGGGTGTTCACGCCCAGCTCCCGGAAGTGCCGCTTCACGGACTCCCAGGCACCGCGCGCGGTGATGCCCATCTTCTTGTGGTCGTAACCGGCGCTGCCGCCGGAGGCGAAGGCATCGCCGAGCCAGAAGTTGTAGCTCTCCGCGACCTCATTGGCGATGTCCGAGAACGTCGCGGTGCCCTTGTCGGCGGCGACCACGAGGTACGTGTCGTCCTCGTCGTGCCGGACGACGTCCGCGGGCGGCACGACCTCGCCGGCCACCATGTTGTCGGTGATGTCGAGCAGCGCCGAGATGAAGGTCTTGTAGCTGCGGATGCCCTCGGCCAGCCAGGCATCGCGGTCCACCGACGGGTCGGGCAGCTGCTTGGCGACGAAGCCGCCCTTGGCGCCGACCGGCACGATGACGGTGTTCTTGACCATCTGCGCCTTGACCAGGCCGAGGATCTCCGTACGGAAGTCCTCCTTGCGGTCGGACCAGCGCAGGCCACCTCGCGCGACCTTGCCGAAGCGCAGGTGCACGCCCTCGACGCGCGGCGAGTACACCCAGATCTCGTACGCCGGTCGCGGCGCGGGAAGGTCCGGGATGGCCGTCGGGTCGAACTTCATGGACACGTATTCGTGCCACGTGGCACCCAACGCCTCCTGGAAGAAGTTCGTGCGCAGGGTCGCCTTGATGAGGTTGAGGAAGGACCGCAGGATCCGGTCCTCGTCCAGCGACGCGACCTGGTCGAGCGCGGCGTCCAGCTCCTCCATCAGCGCGTCGGTCAGCTCGACACCGGCACGCTGGCGGTCCGGGGACATCCGCGCCTCGAAGAGCGACACCAGGAGCCGGGTGGTGTGGACGTTGTTGCGGAGGGTGTCCTCCATGTAGTCCTGGCTGAAGGTGGCACCGGCCTGGCGCAGGTACTTCGCGTACGCGCGCAGCACCATCGCCTGCCGCCAGGTCAGCCCGGCGCTCAGGACGAGGGCGTTGAAGCCGTCGTTCTCGGCCTGCCCGGTCCAGGTGGCGGAGAAGGCGTCCTGGAACCGCTCACGGCCGTCGTCTCCGAGGGAGTCGCCGTTGCCGATCAGGGACTTCGGCAGACGCAGCCCGAAGTCGTAGATCCAGGCGGTCGTACGGTCCGAGCAGCGCAGCTCGTACGGGCGCTCGTCGGTGACCTCGACGCCCATGCGGTTGAGGGCGGGCAGCACCGCGGAGAGCGAGACCTGCTCACCGGTGCGGTAGATCTTGAAACGGCGCTCGCCGGGCGCCGCGCCCACCGGCTCGTACAGGCTGAGCGCGAAGTCCTTGCTCTTGTCGCGCGTGAGCGCTTCGAGGTGGACCAGGTCGGCGACGGCCGCACGCGGGTTGTGGTCCGCCTTGTAGCCCTCGGGAAAGGCGTTTCCGTAGCGGCGCAGCAGCTCGGCGGCGCGCTCCTCACCGAACTCGGCGGTCAGCGCCTCCGCGAAACCGTCGGCCCAGGAGCGGGCGGCCTCGACGAGTCGCGCCTCGATGCGCTCCTTGTCGGCGTCGGACAGCTGCGGCAGCTCGGTGCCCGGCGGGACGCGGACCACGAAGTGCAGCCGGGACAGGATCGACTCGGTGTTCCAGGCCGTGAAGTCGACGCTGGTGCCGTTCAGCTCTTCCTTGAGGATGTCGATGATCCGCAGGCGTACGCCGGTGGTGTAGCGGTCGCGCGGGAGGTAGACGAGGGCGGAGTAGTAGCGCCCGTACTCGTCCTGGCGCAGGTAGAGCCGCAGCCGCCGCCGTTCCTGCAGGTACAGGACGGACGTGACGATCGAGCGCAGCTCGTCGACCGGAGTCTGGAAGAGCTCGTCGCGCGGGTAGGTCTCCAGGATCTGGAGCAGGTCGCGCCCGTCGTGGCTGTTGGGCGAGAAGCCGGCGCCCTTGAGGACTTCCGCCACCTTGCGGCGGATGACGGGCACACGGCGCACGGACTCGGTGTACGCGGCGGACGAGAAGAGCCCGAGGAAGCGGCGCTCCCCGACGACGTTCCCGTGCTCGTCGAACTTCTTGACGCCGACGTAGTCGAGGTACGACGGCCGGTGCACGGTCGCCCGGCTGTTCGCCTTGGTCAGCACCAGCAGCTTGTGCTCGCGGGCCTTGGCCCGAGCGTCGGCGGGCAGCCGCTCGAAGGACGGGCTGACGGGGTGGCTGTCCTCCCCGGCGTGGTGCGGGTCGGAGCGCAGGATGCCGAGCCCGGTGCCGGGCACGGCCGCCAGCGAGTCGTCGTCGCGCAGCTCGTACTCCCGGTACCCCAGGAACGTGAAGTGGTCGTCCGCGAGCCAGCGCAGCAGGTTACGGGCCTCCTCGACCTCCTGGTCGCGCAGGTCGTCCGCCGTCGGCTCCTTGGGCAGCTCCTCCGCGATGCGCAGCGCCGAGTCGCGCATCTTCTCCCAGTCCTCGACGGCCTCACGGACGTCGGACAGGACGCGCAGCAGGTCGGCGGTGATCTGCTTCAGATCGGCGCGGTCGGTCTCGCGGTCGATCTCGACGTGGATCCAGGACTCGACGTGGGTGTCGTGGGGAAGCTCCTCGGCGGTGGGCCGGCCGGGCAGCACCTCGATGAGCTTGCCGGTCAGATCACGCCGCACGACGACCTGCGGGTGAATGACGACGTGAATGCCGCGGCTCTGGCGGGAGAGCTCGTTGGTGACCGAGTCGACGAGGAAGGGCATGTCGTCGGTGACCACCTCGACGACGGAGTGGCTGCAGGTCCAGCCGTTCTCCTCGACGGTCGGGGTGTGGACCCGCACGTTGGCCGTGCCCTGCGGGCGGTTCTCGGCCAGCCGGTAGTGGGAGAAGGCGGCTCCGAAGATGTCGACCGGGTCGCGGTCGGTGAGGTCCTCCGGGGCGGTGTGCAGGTAGTAGCGCTGGAGGAACGCGAGCACGGTGTCCTTGTCAGGGGTGCCCTCGCCCGTCGTCCCAGTCGGTAGGTGCCCCCCGACCGGGCTGTTCTCAGCTACCCGGGCGGCCCGTTCGAGCAGCTCGGCCTTGGCTTCGTCCAGCTTGGTCTGCATTGTCCTCTGGCTCCTGTCGCGCGCCGTTGCGTGACGTTGAAGGAAGTACGGTCTCTTCTCTTCCGACGTAACGCCACGACGCGGGGTGTCCGGTCTGCTTCGACGCTATGCCGCAAGGTGAGATGAGCGGGGGGTTATCAGCCATTTTCGGCCCCCCTGGAGACTGTGACGCTGCTCTCGGCGACGTCCGTACCCGGGGTGTCAGCGGCGTCCGGAGTGCGCTTTCCGACGCCCCGACCCGCCCGCGAAGATCGGCGACCGTCGCCCGGCCACGGATGTCGTCCGTGCTCTCCGGGCGCAGGGCAGGGGCGACGATGCCCCCGCGAGATATCGCGCTGATCACGCCACAAGGCTATCGCCCCCTACCCCGGAGTCGTCATGAGCCGTATGTGTACAAAACCAGGGGTGGAACTTTGACAGTATGCACAGGGACGAAAGGGACGGGGATCCCGTAGGCGGCTGTGGTGACTGTGGACGTCCCGGCCGATTTCCCAGCGCGGGCAGGCGCGCCGCCACGGGCGTCATGGGCGCCACGGGTGGGCGCGGCGGCACCCCGCCACGGGCGCCACGGGTGGATGCAGCGGTGCCCCGTTTAGGCGCCGGGCTGCGTGACCCACCCAGAGCCCCTTCCCGGCCCCGGGCCCTGAAGTGAGCGCCCGCCCCCTTGGCAAGACTCCACACCCGAGGCAAGTTGGCCAGGACGCCCAACGGAGACCGCAGCACAATTGAGGCATGGCTGACGCATGGCTCAGGCAAGGCTGAGGGGAGCGGCACAGACATGACAGCGAAGATCCTGATAGTGACCGGCGACGCGGCGGAGTCACTGGAGGTCCTGTACCCCTACCAGCGCCTGCGCGAGGAAGGCTACGAAGTCCACATCGCGGCCCCCACCCGCAAGCAGCTCCAATTCGTCGTCCACGATTTCGAACCGGGCTTTGACACCTACACGGAGAAACCCGGCTACACCTGGCCCGCGGACCTCTCGTTCGCGGAGGTGGACCCCGGCCAGTACGTCGCGCTGGTCATCCCCGGCGGCCGAGCCCCGGAGTACCTCCGCAACGACCCCGAACTCCGCAAGATCCTCAAGTCCTTCTTCGACACCGACAAGCCGGTGGCCCAGATCTGCCACGGCCCCCTCCTGACGGCAGCCGTCGACGCGCTCCGCGGCCGCCGCGTCACGGCGTACCCCGCGCTGGAACTCGACATGCAGGCGGCCGGCGCGACCTTCCACGACGCGGAAGCCGTGGTCGACGGCATGCTGGTCTCCTCCCGCGCCTGGCCGGACCACTCCAGCTGGATGCGCGAGTTCCTGACAGTGCTGCGCGCGAAGGCCCCGGTGACCTGAACCGACCCATCCGGCGCCCCGCTGAGGCGACCCACCCTCGGCCCCGCTGAACCGCCCCATCCGGTGCCCACTGAGCCGACCCACCCTCGGCCCCCCTGAGCCGAACCACCCTCGGCCCCGCTGAGCCGAACCACCCGAGCGGCGGCTGCCCCACCGACGAGGGCAGCCGTCCCGCCTCAGCCCGAGTGCGAGACCACGAGGCGCGCGCGGCGCCGTCCGGCGCCGCCCACCCCCGGTCAGGCCGCCAGCCGCTGTGCCTCCTCGACCGCCTCCGCCAGGCTGTCCACCACGGGCACGCCCACCTCCTCCAGGCTGGCGCGACTGTGGGAGCCCCCGGTGTAGAGGACCGCCCCCGCCCCCACGCGCCGTGCGGCGACCGCGTCGTCGGCCGCGTCGCCGATCACCACCACGCGGGACGGCTCCACACCGGCGAGCGCGCCCACGTGCCGCACCATGTGCTCGGCCTTGCTGCCGCCGGAAGGCCCGGTCCGCCCGTCGACACGGAGGAAGTGCGGCTCGATCCCGAACCTCCGCACCAGCGGGACCAGTTCGTCATGCCCGTACATGCTCAGGAGCGACTGGCTGTGCCCCGCCAACCCCCACTCGGCGAGCAGCGACGGCACGCCCTCGGTGAGCTCGCAGGCGGTCCGGTGCTCCGCGTAGTACCGGTGGAAGGTCTCGTCCATGACCTGCCACTCGGCATCCGTCGGCAGCCGCCCTATCAGCCGCTCGTAGAACTTCGGCACCGGCACGCAGTACAGCGCTCTGTACTTCTCCAGCGTGATCGGCTCCAGCCCCAGCTCGGCGAACGCCGCGTTCGTCGCCCCGATGATCGCTTCATTGTCGTGGAACAGCGTGCCGTTCCAGTCCCACACAATGTGCGCAGTTCCGTTCATCCCCATGACAAGAACGTACCCGCCGCGACTGACAATGGCCCCGTCACCCGGAGGCACACGAAAGCGCGCGGGGGCGCTTGGAGCCATGGACGCCGGGTGACCGGGAACGCAGGCCGGGGTCAGTCCCCCGGCCCCACCAGGTTGGGAATCTCCTGTGTGGCGAACCACAGCAGCTCGTGGTCCTCGGCCCCGTCGACGATGAACTGGGCGTCGTCGTCCCCGACGTCCGCCGCGCCCAGCGCGTCCGCGGCGGCGGAGACATCCGTCTCGGCATCGGTCGAGTCGACATGCACGGCGGCCGCCTTGGCCAGCGGCACGGCCTGGGAGACCCGCACCTCACCGAGCGCGGCGGGATCGAGGCCCCGGTCGGGATCGGCGACCGCGGCCCGGTCCGGGACGTCGACCGCGACGACCACCCGCCGCCGAACGACTCCGGGGTCGACCGCGAGCAGCCGCAGCGAGGCCAGCGCGGCCCGGTTCAGCGCCGCGTACTCGAGCTCCTCGATGTCGTCGGAGAGATACCACTCACGCAACGCGGGCGTGACGGCGTACGCGACGAAAGGTCCCGCCTCCAGCTCTCCCGTCTTGTACGCCTCGGCGAGACCGGAGAGGGTCAGGGGGACGTAGACGCGCATGGCTGGCCACTTTCGTAGTCGGAGGGCTCCGATCTTCGCAGTCGGAGGGCTCCGAGGAGGGCGGTCCCGCGCCTCCCGGGAGGGCCTTCAGGATACGTGCGGGCGTCCCCTTTCGAGCCCCCGACCGCACCCTCCGGGGCGTCCACCCCGGGCCACGGATTCACCCGGTACACCCCGCTCCCACCAAGGCCCGCACACCGTCCGGCCACCCTGATAGGTGAACTTTCCGGCCGCTCCGGCGCGCGTCCGGCGTCCTTGCGGAGGCCCGCACCCGCCTCGTACAAGATCCCCAACGCGAAAGTTACCGCCCGGTATCAATCGGGCCCCAACGAGCGGGGACGACGCATGAACAAGGTGATGACCAGGACGAAGCGCCACCCGGGCGCCCGCCCACCCGGCCGCCAGGACACCCGCCGCCCGGGCGGCGCGCCACCCCGCACGCCGGGAGCAGGAGCACCGCGCAGGACCCCGGGCGGCACCCCACCGTCGGCGCCGCCCGGCGCGGGTGCACCTCGGCCGACCCCACCGGGCGCAGGTGCGTCACGACCCACCCCACCGGGCGCAGGTGCGTCACGACCCACCCCACCGGGCGCACGCGCACCACAACCGGCCCCACCGGGCGCGGGCGCGTCCCTGGAGGCACCGGCGGCCGCCCTGCTGACGACACCCGCCCGCGGCCCCCTGCGCCCCGCACAGGGCGACAGCCCGGCACGGGGCGACACCGCGCCCTCGCCGTTCCCCGGTGGCGGAGCCGCGCCAGTCACCGCACCCGCCGATGTCCCGCGCAGGCCCACTCCCCAACCCCGCCCCACCGACCTCTTCGCCGACCGTCTGCTCGCCGTACTGAGCGGTCGGCGCCCCGTCCACTGCATGCTGCGTCACACCGCGGGCCGTGCCTACGACGAACTGGCCTGGCTCGCCGAGCGCGGCCCCCTGCGCGCCCGCGGCACCCGACCGGTCGTCCGCGACATCGGCTACTACGTACCGCGCCCGGGCGCGATCGAGGCCTTCGCCCGCATCGGCGCCGGCGAACAGCTGCGCGCCATGGCGTTCCGCCTGGAACAGGGCCCGGACCTGCGCTGGCGCTGCACGGCGGTGGAGCTCGGCGGTCCGCGCATGCCCCACGCGGACGACGACTGAACCGACCCGCGGCCGTCCGCCCTCCTCCGGCAACGCAAAGGGCCGGGCACCCAAGGTGCCCGGCCCTCACAAGCGACCGTGACCGGCGCTGCGCGGCGGCGCTACCGCCCGCCCGCGGCGACCGTCACTTCTTGCGCCGACGGGTGCCCTTCTGCTGCTTGCGGCGCTCCGCACGCGTGAGGCCGTCCACCTCGGAGCGCACGGGCTCGTCGCCGTTGTCATCGATGAAGTCGCCCTCGACGATACCGCCCTCGCCGTCCACCTTCGGCGCGGAGAAGTGCAGCCGGTCGGGGCGCCGAGGGGCGTCGAGGCCCTTGGCACGGATCTCCGGACGCGCGCCCGCGGGGACGACGTCCTCCTTCTCGAGGGAAGGCACCGAGTCCTCGACCGGAACCTCCTCCACCTGCTGCTCCACCTGGACCTCCAGGTTGAACAGGTAGCCGACGGACTCCTCCTTGATGCCGTCCATCATGGCGGAGAACATGTCGAAGCCCTCGCGCTGGTACTCGACCAGCGGGTCCTTCTGCGCCATGGCGCGCAGGCCGATGCCCTCCTGGAGGTAGTCCATCTCGTAGAGGTGCTCGCGCCACTTGCGGTCCAGGACCGACAGCACGACCCGGCGCTCCAGCTCACGCATGATCTCGGAGCCGAGCTGCGTCTCACGGGCCTCGTACTGCTCGTGGATGTCGTCCTTGATGGACTCGGAGATGAACTCGGCGGTCAGACCGGCACGGTCACCGGCCGCCTCCTCCAGCTCGTCGACGGTGACCTTCACCGGGTAGAGCTGCTTGAAGGCACCCCACAGCCGGTCCAGGTCCCACTCCTCGGCGAAGCCCTCGGCGGTCTCGGCCCCGATGTACGCGTCGATCGTGTCGTCCGTGAAGTGCTGGATCTGCTCCTGCAGGTCCTCGCCCTCCAGGACGCGGCGGCGCTCACCGTAGATGACCTCGCGCTGCCGGTTGAGGACCTCGTCGTACTTCAGGACGTTCTTACGCGTCTCGAAGTTCTGCTGCTCGACCTGCGACTGGGCGGACGCGATCGCGCGCGTGACCATCTTGTTCTCGATCGGCACGTCGTCGGGCACGTTCGCCATCGACATGACGCGCTCGACCATCTGCGCCTTGAACAGGCGCATCAGGTCGTCGCCCAGCGACAGGTAGAAGCGGGACTCGCCCGGGTCGCCCTGTCGGCCGGAACGGCCGCGCAGCTGGTTGTCGATACGGCGCGACTCGTGCCGCTCGGTGCCGAGGACGTAGAGCCCGCCGAGGTCCTTGACCTCCTCGAACTCCGCCTTCACGGCCTTTTCGGCCCTCTCCAGAGCGGCGGGCAGCGCGCCGGCCCACTCCTCGATGTGCTCCTCGGGGTCGAGGCCGCGCTGACGCAGCTCCGCCTCGGCGAGGTCATCGGGGTTGCCGCCGAGCTTGATGTCCGTACCACGACCGGCCATGTTCGTGGCCACGGTCACGGCGCCCCTGCGGCCGGCCTGGGCGACGATCGTCGCCTCACGGTCGTGCTGCTTGGCGTTCAGCACTTCGTGCTGGATGCCGCGCTTGGAGAGCTGCTGCGAGAGGTACTCGGACTTTTCGACCGACGTCGTACCGACGAGGATCGGCTGGCCCTTCTCGTGCTTCTCGGCGATGTCGTCGACCACCGCGTCGAACTTGGCGACCTCGGTGCGGTAGATCAGGTCCGACTGGTCCTTGCGGACCATCGGCTTGTTGGTCGGGATCGGGACGACACCGAGCTTGTAGATCTGGTGGAACTCGGCGGCCTCGGTCATCGCCGTACCGGTCATGCCGGAGAGCTTGCCGTAGAGGCGGAAGAAGTTCTGCAGGGTGATCGTGGCGAGCGTCTGGTTCTCGTCCTTGATGTCCACCCCTTCCTTCGCCTCGATCGCCTGGTGCATGCCCTCGTTGTAGCGGCGGCCGGCGAGGATACGGCCGGTGTGCTCGTCGACGATCATGACTTCGCCGTCGATGACGACGTAGTCCTTGTCCTTCTTGAAGAGTTCCTTGGCCTTGATGGCGTTGTTCAGGTACCCCACGAGCGGCGTGTTCACCGACTCGTAGAGGTTGTCGATGCCCAGCCAGTCCTCGACCTTGGAGACGCCGGGCTCGTGGATGGCGACGGTGCGCTTCTTCTCGTCGACCTCGTAGTCGCCGGTCTCCTCGATGCCCTTGAGCTGGTTGCCCGGCTCGCCCTTCTTGAGGCGGGTGACCAGCTTGGCGAAGTCGCCGTACCACTTGGTGGCCTGGTCGGCCGGGCCGGAGATGATCAGCGGCGTACGGGCCTCGTCGACGAGGATGGAGTCGACCTCGTCGACGATCGCGAAGTTGTGGCCGCGCTGCACCAGTTCGTCCTGCGACCATGCCATGTTGTCGCGCAGGTAGTCGAAGCCGAACTCGTTGTTCGTGCCGTACGTGATGTCGCAGCCGTACTGCTCGCGGCGCTGGGCCGGCGTCATGTTGGCGAGGATGCAGCCGACGGTCAGCCCGAGGAACTTGTGGACGCGACCCATCATTTCGGAGTCGCGCTCGGCCAGATAGTCGTTGACCGTGATGAGGTGAACGCCGTCTCCGGTGAGGGCGTTCAGATACGCGGGCAGGGTGCCAACGAGCGTCTTGCCCTCACCGGTCTTCATCTCGGCGACATAGCCGAGGTGGAGGGCGGCGCCGCCCATCATCTGGACGTCGTAGTGACGCTGGCCCAGCACGCGCTTGGCCGCCTCACGGACGGTCGCGAACGCCTCGGGCAGCAGGTCGTCGAGGCTTTCGCCGTCGGCGTACCGCTGCTTGTACTCATCGGTGAGGGCCCGCAGCTCGGCGTCGGAGAGGTCGACGAAGTCCTCTTCGATGGAGGTGACCTGGTCCGCGATGCGGTGCAGCTTGCGCAGGATCTTGCCTTCGCCTGCACGCATGATCTTCGAGAGGACGGACACGGGGGTTTGTCTCCTTGCCGGTCGGGCCTGGGACGGTCGGTTTCAATGACAGTGACAAATCACAGCTTGAGCAACGGCCATCGTAAGCGAGGACCACACCGCGCCGGGAGGTCTGCCAGTGACAGCCACTAGGACAACGGACGGGGGTTGCTGAAGGTGCCGCGTTCTCGCTGCGTAAAGTAATGGCTCTCTCACTCACAGCAAAGGAATGGCGTCCTTCCGGTTGCCCGAGCAGAATCGGCCGATGGACCCCGTCACCCTGACTACCGACCGTCTCGTCCTGCGCACCGTGGGCCCGCACGACACGGACACCGTGTACGACGCCGTCCAGGACCCCGACATCCAGCGCTGGACCACGATCCCGTCGCCCTATCTGCGCGAGCACGCGGTGAGCTTCACGGACCAGATGGTGCCCGACGGCTGGTCGGACGGCTCCATGTTCACCTTCGGCGTCTTCCTCCCCTCCGGGGAGCTGGTGGGCATGCTCGCCATCACCATGCGCTCCCTGGGCGTCGGCGAGATCGGCTTCTGGACGGCGAAGGAACATCGAGGCAACGGCTACATCACCGAAGCCGCCACCACCGCCGCCCGCTGGGCCTTCACGGATCTGTCCGTCGACCGCGTCGAATGGCGCGCCGAAGTCGGCAACACCGGCTCCCGCGCGGTGGCCGAACGAGCCGGCTTCACGGTGGAGGGCACCCTCCGCTCAGCCATCAACAACAAGGGAGTACGCCGGGACTGCTGGGTGGGTTCCTTGCTCCCCTCGGACTTGGGCATCCCGTCGACGGCCCCGTACCTCCCGGCGCCATCCAGCCCGTCCGGCGTTTGAGGACGAGGCCGTCAAGGCCGACTGCGGGGGTCGGGGACGGCAGCCCCCAGGGACAAAGGCGGGCCTGCCCGAGCGAAACCGAGAGCTTGGGGAGGGTAGGGGCGGAGGGGGTGAAATCCCCCTGAAAGACACCCACGCCGGCCACCCGCAAACCGGACGCTCTCGGGCCCGGCGGCCCCCAAACCCCAGGCCGGCCCCGTTGTCAGTGGCACCGCCTACCGTGTGGGCATGACGAGTCTCCCGCGTCCCACCGCCGAACTCTCCGCCGACGAAGCCCGCCGCATCGCCCTCCGGGCCCAGGGTTTCCTGGGCGCCCCGGACCGCAGGGCCGGCGTCCGCGGAGTCCTGCGGCACCTGGGCGCGGTCCAACTCGACACCATCTCCGTCCTCGCCCGCTCCCACGAACTCATCCCGTACGCCCGCCTGGGCACGGTGGGCCGCACAACGGTCGACACCGCCTACTGGACGCCGGGCTCGGACGGCGCACCGCACGCCTTCGAGTACTGGTCCCACGCAGCCTGCATCCTCCCCGTCGAGGAGTGGCCCCACTTCGCCTTCCGCCGCCGCGCCTACCGAGCCCGCCCGCACTGGAACCACGCCTTGCCCGACGGCACCTACGACCAGGTCATCAAGCAGCTCCGCACCGAAGGCCCTCTCACAGCCACGGAGTTGGGCGGCGCGAAGAAGACCAGCGAGTGGTGGGACTGGTCGGGCACCAAGGTCGCCGTCGAGCGCGCCCTGATGTACGGCGAGGTGGTGTGCGCGGAGCGCCGCGGCTGGAAGCGGGTGTACGACCTCGCCGAGCGCGCCATCCCCGACGCGCTGCTCCACGACGAACTGGACGACACGGAGTGCCTGCGCCGCCTCGTCCGCCTCGCGGGACAGTCCCTCGGCGTCGGCACGCGCGCGGACATCGCCGACTACCACCGCCTCAAGGGCGAGCAGGTCGACGCGGTGATCGCGGACTCGGGACTGGTCCCGGTGACGGTGGAGGGCTGGGGCAAGTCGGCGTGGGCCGACCCGGCGGCACTGGAGACGGCCCCGCGCGGCCGCCACCGTACGACCCTGCTGTCCCCGTTCGACTCACTCATCTGGGAACGGGCCCGCACGGAGCGGATCTTCGGCTTCACCCACCGTCTGGAGGCGTACACACCCAAGCCGAAGCGGATCTACGGCTACTTCGCCATGCCGGTGCTGGCCGGTGGCCACCTCGTCGGCCGCGTGGACCCCGCCCGCGAGGGCCGCACCCTGGTCGCCAAGCAGGTCACCCTGGACGGCGCCAAGGCCGTCCCGGCCGTGGCCCAGGCCCTGGTCGAGGCAGCGAGCTGGGTGGACTGCACGGACGTACGGGTGGAGCGGGTGGACGCGCCGGAGCTGCGCGAGCCGCTCACCAGAGAGCTGTCCCGCGCCCTCGCGTAGCCACAGGCCGGGCCGACCGAGCACCACAGCCGTAGTCGGCCGCCTGACTACCGGATCTCGAGGATCTTCTCCCGCATCGCGTACACCACGGCCTCCATCCTGGAGTGCAGCTGCAGCTTCTCCAGGATGTTGCGCACATGGTTCTTCACCGTGTTCTCGGAGATGAACAACTCCTTGGCGATGTCCCGGTTGTTCATCCCCGTGGCGACGAGCTTGAGGACCTCCAGCTCGCGATCGGTGAGCCGCGGCGCGGGTACCAGCCGGCGCTCGTCCGTCCGCTGGATCATCGACTTGAACTCGGTGAGGAGTTTCGACGCCATCGAGGGACTGATCTGCGACTGCCCGTCGGCCACCGCGCGAATGGCGGTGGCCACCTCGTCCGTGGAGATCTCCTTGAGGAGATAGCCCGTCGCGCCCGCCTTGATCGCGTCGTAGAGGTCGGCCTCCTCGTCACTGATCGTCAGCATGATGATCTTCGCGCTGGGGGCCACCTCCTTGATGGAGGTGCACGCCTCGATGCCGCCCCGCTTCGGCATGCGTACGTCCATCAGCACGATGTCGGGCAGCAGATCGGCGGCCTTGTCGACCGCCTCCGCCCCGTCGCCCGCCTCGCCGACGACCTGGATGTCCTCCTCGGCCGCGAGCACGATCTCCAGACCGCGGCGGAAAAGGGCGTGATCGTCCACCACAAGGACCCTGATGGGCTCCTTGCGTGGAGTGCCCGCGTCCGGGCCCATGCCGACGACGCCGTCGTCGGCATCCTCGTCACGCATCGGTCCGAAGCTGTCCGCCATCGTTCCTCCCCCTGAAGGCCGTGGCCTGTGTTTCTGTGCCATCGCCAACCCAAGGCAACGGCCCACCGGTTGGGGCCGGTGCGGCCATGATTCCATGCCCGGACGACAGTGCGGTGACAGAGCGGGTCGCGAAGTGGTCGCACACCGGTGCCCCTGGGGGCGCACACGCATTCCAGGGGCACCGGTTCAGCTGTCACCGGGGAGGGTCAGCCGCCGAGCGCACCGCCCGGCGCATCCGCTCCGGCCTGGGCGACCATCGGGTCCGTACTGAGGTGGATGACACCGTAGTCGTACGCGTGCCGCCGATAGACGACACTCGGTTCCTTCGTCTCGGAGTCGACGAACAGATAGAAGTCGTGCCCGACCAGCTCCATCTCGTAGAGAGCCTGGTTGAGCGTCATCGGGGCGGCCACGTGGGTCTTCTCGCGGACGACGCAGGGGCCTTCCCCCATGATCTCGAGGGAGCCGATCTTCTTGGTCGGCACACCCTCCGGCTCCTCGTCGTGGACGACGCTGCCGTTGCCGTTCAGCGTCGCGGCACCCGGGACATGGTCGGCGACCTCGGCGGCCGAGATCCTGCCGTTGCCACGGCGGGTATAGCGCTTGTCGTGCTGCTTGCGCAGCCGGGCTTCGAGTTTGTCCGCGGCCAGGTCGAGTGCTGCATACGGGTCGCTTGCTGCTGCCTCCGCCCGGATCACCGGACCGCGGGAGCGGAGCGTGATCTCCACTCGGTCGCTACGGTCTGCCTGTCGGGGGTTGGGCTCCTTGGACACCTCGACGTCGAGGCTGATCACCTTGCCATCGAGCTTCTGGATCTTCTCCAGCTTCAGCTTCTCGGCCACGTGCTTGCGGAACCGCTCGGGCACCTCGGTCTTGCGGCCCTTGACGACGATGTCCACGCAGAACTCCGTTCCCGGATAGCCCCGCTCCACTGGCGGAGCATCTCCCTTTTGCACCAGGCTCCGGTGTGTCCCGGAACCTCGGACTCGGTGACTTTCACCTCCTCCTCCCCCAAGGACAAGATCTACACCCCACCGAGGCGGGTGATTGCGAAAACCCGCAGGACAACATTCGGATTGGCGAGGTACGGCCAGCGCCATTGCCTCACAACCGAACATATCTCGCCCGGACGGATGTCGTCACCCTCTACTGCGGCGTACCTCCATTCAGGTGAATTGACCCTCTCATTACCTGCAACGATGCAAGTTCTCAGTCAGTTCCGGTTTATTTCGAAAGAGTCCGGTGCGGCTGCGACCACGGCCGCACAGATCGTTCCGCCGCCGACGTCGCCAAGTTCACCCGTACCCGCCATTCGCCGCACCACCTCTGTCACATCCGTCCCCTGCGCCCTTGCCCGCGCGGCCCGTACGGCCCGCGCCGCCTCCGTCAACGAGGCGCCCGTCGTCATCAGGTCGTCCACGAGCACGACCCTGCCACCGTCCGCCAGCAACCGGGCACCCACGGCGGCCACTTCCAGGGCGCCCGCAAGATTGTCCAGCCGCTGCCGGGAGTTGAGCCCTGACTGGTCGGCCACGGCACGCCGCTGCACCAGCACGCTCAGCACCCGGGCCGACATCCCCGTACGCCTCAGCTCACCCGCGGCCGCGAGCGCGATCCGCCGCGCCGGATCATGACCCCGCGCCCGCACCGCCCGCCGCGACGACGGCACCGGAACCAGCAGCAAGGGCCCCGGGACGACTCCGGCGGCAGCCTCCGGCCGACCCCGTCCGCTCTGCGCCGACATCGGCTGTCCGTCGCCGAACCCCGGCCGACCACCCTCGCCCCGCGCTTCCCCCTTCCTGGGCCCCAGCCGCCCGTCCGGAGCCATCGGCCGCCCGCCCGGACCAGGACGTCGCAGGTGCCCCAGCCCTGCCCGCACAGCCCCGGCCAGCGCCACGCCGAGCGGCGCCGCGAGCGCCAGCGCGCCCCGCTCCTTGTGGGCGAGGAGCGCCGCACGCACCTCGTCCTCGTAGGGAGCCGCCGCGTGCACCACAGGCAGCCCGACCGGCTCCGGCACCGGTCGCACCCGGCGCGGTACGGCCCCACTCAGGGCGGCACGGCACTCGGGGCAGAGCACCGTGCGAGGCCTCCCGCAGCCTCCGCACTCGGCTGGCAGCACCAGATCCGTGAGGTCCTGCCACCACCCCCGCATGCCCATCACTGTGCCAAGGCACGAGCAGACCGGCCACCCCTGTGGATAACTACCTGTGGATAACTCCTGCAGACGTCGCGCGCGGCCAGGCCCACCCGGAAAGCGAGCGGACTTACTTGGGGAAACAAGCAGACTTGCCCGGGGCAAACGGGCAGGCAGGCTCACCCAGGGCAAGGAGCGGGCTTTCCCGGGACAGATGAACAGGTCCGCCCGGAGAGGACGCGCACGTCCACCCCCGGGAACGGCGCCCGGACCACACCCGGGACAGCCGCACGGACCCACCCAGGGCAGACGCACGAAGGGATCCGGGACAGACGCACGAACGGATCCGGGACGGACGCACGGACCTATCCGGGATAGACCGGCGCGGTCCCGTCCCTGACCACCTTCTGCCACTGCTCCCCGGACGACAGCCGCACGATGCCGTCCTCCTCCGAGTGCGCCACCAGCGGCAACCGCTCGTCCTCGGACGCCGTGATCTCCTTGACGCCCGTCAGCGCGGAGGGCGCGGTGCCCACCGGAGTGGAGCCGTCGACCTGGACGTATCGCATCTGCTGCACGCCGCCCTGCTCGCGCCCGACCACCACGAGCCGGCTGTCCCCGGCCCACGACATGGCCGTGACCTCCTCCAGCTGGGGGGCCACGGAGCGCGGATCCATGATGGAGACGGCAGGCGGCTCACCGGACTTCGTGTCGCGCTCGATGCGCCCGATCTGCAGCGAACTCTTGCCGTCCTTCTCGACGATCAGCGCGATCCGCACACCGTCGGCGGCCACCCGTACGGCCTCGATGCGCCCGTTGAGGTTCGGCGTCTGGACCACCAGCGGATCGCCCGCGCCCTTCTGCAGCAGAAGAAGCCGGGGGTTCTTCGGATCGCGATCGGCCACCCACAGGTCGCCCCGCCCGTCCCAGCTGGGCGTCGTCAGCCGGTCGTCGTCCGCCGACTTGCCCTGGCTGTGCAGCACCGCTTCGCCGAGCGAACCGCCCGACACCAGTGAGCCGACATACAGCGACGTCCCGTCGGTCGACACCCCGGCCGCGCTGCTCTCGTCCCGCGACACCGCGGCCGCCCGCAGCTTCTTGTCGCCCTCACCCAGCGCGCCGGGCACCGGCTCGGGCTTCTTGTCGCTGCCGCTGCTGGGCAGCCGCACGAGCCGCTGCTTGCCGTCGATGAAGTACTGGTAGTCGGCATGACGCTCGGTACCGTTCGAGGCGATGCCCTCGGCCTGGACCTCGGTGAGCACGCACAGCTGCGAACCGTCCGACTTCTGCAACTCCACCTCGTCCACCCCGGTGGGCGTCAGATCCTTGAACGTGAAGAGGAGTTGGGCCGCCATCTTGGAGCACTGCCCCTGTCCGACGTGATCGGCCTTCTCGTTCAGCGGCACAGTGACCCGGTTGCGGTCGTCGGGCGACAGCGACTTGACGCCCGTCTTCAGCTCCGTACCCGAGGGGAAACTCGAACCGACCACCTGGTCCAGCCAACTCGTGGGGCCCTTGAGGAGCGCGCGGACCACCTGCGTCATCGGGTCCACCTGCTTGCGCACATAGACCGGATCGGCGACGGTCTCCAGCTGTCCGCCCGTCTCTTGGGACACGTTCGAAGCGAAGTAGTACTTGTTGACCGACTTGTAGTTGCGCTGGAAGTCGGACCTGCCCATCACGACACCCTGGGGCAGCCCGTCGATGCGCCACTCCTTGGTTTTCTTCAGCTGCGTGAGATGCACCATCCTGCTGTACGGGCCCGAGTCCGGCGCGTACGCGTGCTGCTTGTCCACCGTGGCGACCTTGGTGCCGCCCAGCCGGTACAGGAACTCGTGGGCGCCTTCCCCGTCCCCCGCGCGCACCGACTCGTGGTTCGGACCTTCCGCGAGCACGGTCGTGGTCTGGTTCGGATTCCACGCCTTCCTGGCGCTCGCCGTCAGATATTGGCGCGCCGTCTGGTAGTCGGGATCGTCGCTGGTCAGCGCTTCCAGGAAGCCCTGCACGATCTCCGCGGGGGAAGCGTCCTGACGCGGTGCCTTTGCGAACACCCGGACCTGCGCGTCCTGCCGCGGCGTCGACTCGACCCCGCTCAGCCCTCCGCTGTCGGGCATGGAGGCGCACCCCACCAGCAGTAGCGCACCACAGCCGACGTACACCCCGGCACGCACCGGACGCCCACGGCCGCCGCGCCTGTCGCGGTCAGCGCCCACGAAATGCCTCCCCTTGTCCGAGCTCCTCCGGCTCCCCGCCGTCGGGCCCGCGTTCCTCGACCGTCAGCTCTCCGCCCGCGGCAGGTGTGTCGTCCGGCCGTCGCGCCGCCCCAGTGGGACGCGGCACCACGCGCGCGCCGTTGCCGGGCAGCGCCGTCGGGTCGGCCGTGGGCGACACTCCGGCCAGTCGCGGCACGATGGGCGCGCGCGGCGGCACATGGCCGCCCGCGGGCTGCTGCATCGGCACGGTGGCGAGCTTGCCGCTGCCGCCGAGCGGCAGACCGGCGTCATTGAGTCCACGATTTCGCCGGGAGTCCTTGGGCTCCAGCGGTATCGGCGATCCGCGCAGCGGCTCGTCCGCCGTCCGCGGCAGCGTCAGCCGGAACTGCGAACCGCCGCCCGGCTCACCCCACGCCTGCAGCCAGCCGCCGTGCAGCCGGGCGTCCTCCAGCGCGATGGACAGCCCGAGCCCCGTTCCACCGGTGGTACGCGCGCGTGCCGGATCGGCTCGCCAGAAGCGGCTGAACACCCGGGTCGCCTCGCCGGGCTTGAGCCCGACGCCGTAGTCGCGCACCGCGACCGCGACCGCCCCGCCCGCCGCGGCGAGCTTGACGACCACGTCCTTGCCCTCGCCGTGCTCCACGGCGTTGACGACGAGATTGCGCAGTACCCGCTCCACGCGCCGGGCATCCGCCTCGGCGACCACCGGCTGCTGATCGCCGACGACCCGTATGTGCGTGCCCTTGCGCTCGGCGAGCGGCTCGGCCCCGCCGACGACCCGCCGTACGACCTCGCGGAGGTCTATCGGCTCGGCCTCCAGGGCCGCCGCGCCCGCGTCGAACCGGCTGATCTCCAGCAGGTCCGCGAGCAGCGTCTCGAAACGGTCCAGCTGATCGGCGAGCAGCTCGGCCGACCGAGCGGTCATCGGATCGAAGTCCGCGCGCGCGTCGTGGATGACGTCGGCCGCCATCCGGACGGTCGTGAGCGGTGTACGCAGCTCGTGCGACACGTCGGACACGAACCGTCGCTGCATCCGCGACAGGTCCTCCAGCTGCTGGATCTTCAGCTGCAGATTCTGCGCCATCTTGTTGAAGGCCTCGCCGAGCCGTGCGATGTCGTCCTCGCCGGTGACCTTCATACGTTCCTGGAGGCGCCCGGCGGACAGTCGCTCGGCGATCCCCGCCGCCATCCGCACCGGCGTGACGACTTGGCGCACCACGAGCCAGGCGATGGCCCCGAGCAGCACCACGACGAACAGTCCGGCCGTGGCCAGCGTCCCCTTGACCAGGCTCAGCGACTTCTCCTCCTGCGTCAGCGGGAAGAGGTAGTAGAGCTGATACGGGTCTCCGTTCGGGTCGTTGACCTGCTTGCCGATGATGAGCGCCGGCTGGGTCTCCCGGTTGTCGGTGTAGCTGATGCGTGTGTAGCTCTGGGCCACGCCGGTACCGGCGTCGACGCGCTTGCGCAGGTCGTCCGGCACGCTGAGGGTCGGTTCGACGAATCCTGAGGCGCGCTGTCCGAGCCCTCTGTTCTCGTTGTCCGCGGCGGTGGTGCTGAGGGTCACGACGTCGAAGGCGCCTTGGCCACCGCTGGAGAGCGATTCCACGAGATCGCTCATCCATCCGCTGACGTTCTGCACGGGATTGCCGTCGGAGCCCGAGTTGTCGTCGCCGCCGCTCGCGCTCGCCGCGCTGTCGGCCTTCTGGCCGGCGACCGCGAACCCACCCACGGCCTGGCTCTGCGACGCCTTCACCTTGGCGTCCAGCAGCCCGTTGCGCACCTGCCCGATCACCACGAAGCCGAGCAGCAGCACGACTCCGAGCGACATCAGCAGCGTCGTGACGACGATCTTGAGCTGGATGTTGCGCCGCCACAGCCGCATCACGGGCAGCAGCGGCCTACGCACCCAGCGCATGAACAGCCGAAGGACCGGGCTGCCCTGGACTCCGCCCTGCAGCAGCCCGCCCCCCATGAATCGTCCCCAGCGGGAGCCCGTCACCTTCCGGCCGACAGGCCGCCCCGAACGGACCCCCGGCTCGCCGGGCGCCGAAGCGGCACTGTCCCGGGACATGTCAGCTCGGTCCGGCCTTGTAACCGACACCACGAACGGTCACCACGATCTCCGGCCGCTCAGGGTCCTTCTCGACCTTGGAGCGCAGCCGCTGGACATGGACGTTGACCAGGCGGGTGTCCGCCGCGTGGCGGTAGCCCCACACCTGCTCCAGCAGGACCTCACGCGTGAAGACCTGCCACGGCTTGCGGGCCAGCGCCACCAGCAGGTCGAACTCCAGCGGCGTCAGCGCGATCGACTGCCCGTCCCGCTTCACAGAGTGACCGGCCACGTCGATGACGAGATCGCCGATGGCCAGCTGCTCGGGCGCCGGCTCCTCCGAACGGCGCAGCCGCGCCCTGATCCGCGCCACCAGCTCCTTTGGCTTGAATGGCTTCACGATGTAGTCGTCGGCGCCCGATTCGAGGCCCACCACGACATCGACGGTGTCGCTCTTCGCCGTGAGCATCACGATCGGCACCCCGGACTCCGCCCTGATCAGGCGGCACACCTCGATGCCGTCCCGGCCGGGAAGCATCAGGTCCAGAAGCACCAGATCGGGCTTGGTCTCACGGAAAGCGGCCAGCGCCTTGTCGCCGTCGGCTACGAAAGACGGCTCAAAACCTTCACCACGCAACACAATGCCGAGCATCTCGGCCAGTGCGGTGTCGTCATCGACGACAAGGACTCGTCCCTTCATAAACGACATCATCCCATTAACTAAATCGTTACCTGGCGTGACCTGTCACACAGCTCGGCGAGCGCCTCAGCCGTCACGGGCGACACGGCGCCCACTTCGGTGACGATCGCCGTCACCAACTCGGGCGGCGTCACGTCGAACGCCGGGTTGTACGCCTGGGTCCCCAGAGGTGCCACCGGTATCCCGCCTCCCGCTTCCGCTCCCGCCACCGGCACCTGGGGTGCTGTGACCTCGGTCACTTCATGACTCGCGCGCTGCTCGACCTCGATGGACGCCCCGTCCGGGGTGTCCGGATCCACCGTCGTCACCGGTGCCACCACGATGAACGGCACGTGGTGATACCGGGCCAGCACCGCGAGCGGATAGCTCCCCACCTTGTTCGCCACCGAACCGTCGGCCGCGATCCGATCGGCCCCGATCAGCACCGCGTCCACCTCCCCCGCCGCGAACAGCGAGCCCGCCGCGTTGTCGGTGAGCAAGGTGTACGCCATTCCGTGGCGCGCCGCTTCGTACGCCGTCAGGCGAGCACCTTGCAGCAACGGCCGCGTTTCGTCCACCCACAGCCTTCGCAGCTGCCCCGCTCGGTGCGCCGCGAGGGCCACAGCGAACGCCGTGCCCTCCCCACCGGACACCAGCGACCCCGTGTTGCAGTGGGTCAGAATCCGGTGCCCGCCGCCCGGCAACAGCTCGTCGAGCAGCGCCAGGCCGTGCTCGGCCATCCGGGCGCTGGCCTCGGCGTCCTCCCGATGCAACGCCCGAGCCGCGGCGAGCGCCGCCCCGGCAGCCTGCTTCTGATCACCGCCGCCGGAGAGCACGGCTCGGTACGCCGCCTGCGCCCTGCGCACGCCGACAGCAAGGTTCACGGCGGTGGGCCGGGCGCCGGCCAGCGCCCGGGCGGCGTCGTCGACGTCGAAGCCACGCACGGCGGCGAGCGCGACGCCGTACGCCCCCGCGATGCCGAGCAACGGCGCCCCGCGCACGGCGAGCGCGCGGATCGCCTCCACCAGCGCGGGAGCGTCGGTGCACACCAACTCGACTTCCTCGGCCGGCAGTCTCGTCTGGTCGAGAAGGACCAGTACGGGGCCTTCGGGTGGCTCGTCCCAGCGGAGCACCGGTATCTCCGTCGACCCGCTGTCCTCGCGGGATTGCGCGTACTGATCAGCCATCCGCCCAGTCTGCCCCGTACCGGGCGGACAATTGAAGGTGCGCAGCCCATACGGCGCCCGGTCACTTGCCGGGCACACCGTGGCACGATGGCTGCCAACCTGCCGCCGCGACCGCGGACGGGCACCGTGAAGGAGCGACGATGAAAGACACTCCGGGCTGGGCCTCGCCCGGATCTGCCCCCTCCGACGGACAGGAGCCGGGCTCCTCCGGCCCCGCGCAGCCCACGGAGCAGCCCTCGGGCCAGGGCGGCACGGACCAGCCGGAACCGCCCTCGAAGTGGTCCAAGGAGCAGCCCCCGCCCGGCCAGTGGTCCGCTCCCAGCCCGCAGGGCCCCGGCCAGACGCCGCCACCACCTCCGCCCGGCCCGGGCTGGGGCGGCGGGCATCCCGGCGGCCCGGGAGGCCCCGCCGGCGGCGGAGGCCAGGGAGGCGGCTACGGCGGCTGGGGAGGCCCCGGTCGCGGAGGTCCCGCCGGCTGGGGAGGCAACTGGGGCGGGCCGCCGCCCGCCGCCAAGCCCGGCGTGATCCCGCTCCGGCCCCTCGGCGTCGGCGAGATCCTCGACGGCGCCGTCTCCACGATGCGCACCTACTGGCGCACCGTCCTCGGTATCTCGCTGGCCGTCGCCGTCGTCACGGAGATCGCGGTCATCCTGCTCCAGGGCTTCGTCCTGAACGACACCGCCAACACGGACGCCCTCAACGACCCGAGCGCCACCGTCAGCGAGCTGAGCCGCGCCCTGGGCGACACGCTGCTGAACTCCGGCGTCATCCTGCTCATCACCCTGCTCGGCACCATCGTCGCGACGGCCCTGCTCACGAGCGTGACCAGCCGCGCGGTGCTCGGTAGGTCGGTCACCACGGCCGAGGCCTGGCAGGACGCGCGTCCTCAGCTTCCGAAGCTGTTCGGCCTGACCTTCCTGCTGCCGCTCATCGCCGTCGCGGTCGTCGCCGTCGGAGCTCTGCCGGGCGTACTCGCAGCGGCGGCCGGCGCCGGTGACGCGGGTGCCGCACTCGCCATTCTCGGCGGACTCGGCACCGGCATCGTCGCCCTCTGGCTGATGATCCGCTTCTCGCTCGCCTCGCCGGCGCTGATGCTGGAGAAGCAGAGCATCTGGAAGTCGATGAGCCGCTCCGCGAAGCTCGTGCGCGGCTCGTGGTGGCGGGTCTTCGGCATCCAGTTGCTCGCCACGATCATCGCCAACATCGTGGCGTCGATCGTCGTGATCCCGTTCGCCTTCCTGGCCGCGGCCCTCAGCGGCGACGGCGTCACCGGCTTCCTCCAAAGCGGCAGCGGCGACCTCGGCTGGACATTCCTGATCGTCAGCGGCATCGGCTCGGTCATCGGATCCATGCTCACCTTCCCGATCACCGCGGGCGTCACCGTGCTCCTCTACATCGACCAGCGCATCCGCCGCGAGGCGCTCGACCTCGACCTGGCCCGCGCCGCCGGCGAGGACTACGGCTCCGACGCCCCTGGCACCACTCCGGGGAGCTGATGCGGTGAACCCGGCGGGGGGAGTACTCACGGCGGTACTGGCACTGCCGCACACCGGCGCCACAGCGGTCCTCGCGCTGCCGCGCGGCGACGAACCACCGGTGACGATCCCGCGCGACCCCGCGCGGGAGGCGGCCAAGCGCGAGCTGTCCAAGCGGATGTACCACGAGAACGACCCCGGCCTGGTCCAACGTGCGCTGAACGCCTTCTGGGACTGGGTCGACAAGCTGTTCAGCGCCGCCTCCGCCGCAACGCCCGGCGGAGCGCTGGGACTTGTCGTCATCGTGCTGGCCGTCGTGGCGGTCGTCGCCGCCCTCTGGTGGCGTCTGGGCACCCCCCACCGGACTCCCACGTCGTCCGCCGCGCTCTTCGACGACCGCCCCAAGAGCGCCGCCGAACACCGCGCGGCCGCGGAGGCACACGCCGCCCAGGCCCATTGGAACCAGGCCGTCCAGGAACGCATGCGCGCCGTCGTCCGCTCGTTGGAGGAGCGCGCCCTGCTCGATCCGCGCCCCGGCCGCACGGCGGACGAGGCAGCCGCCGAAGCGAGCCGCACCCTGCCCTCCCACACGGACCGACTGCGCGCAGCGTCCCGGGACTTCGACGACGTCACATACGGCGGACGGTCCGCCGACTCGCGTACATACCAACGCCTCACCGAACTCGATCGCGACCTGGAACGCACCAGACCCGTACTCGCCAACAGCACCCAGAGCACGGCCCACAACGCCCGCCAGGAGGGCGCCTCATGACCGGGGCCACCCTCACGTCCACCTCGGTCTCGCCCACCGCCCGCCAGGTATGGACCCGCGCCCGTGGGATCGTCATCGCGCTCGTGATCCTGCTGGCGGCCGCCGTCGCGATCGCCGCAGTCCGCTCGGACGCCCAGCACGGCCGCCTCGACCCGCGCTCCGCCGACCCCTACGGCAGCCGCGCCGTCGCCGAGCTCCTCGCCGAACGGGGGGTGTCCACGCGCATGGTCACCACACTGGACGAAGCCCGCGCCGCGGCCGACTCCGACACCACTCTCCTGATCGCCGTCCCCGACCTGCTGACCAAACGTCAGCAGACACTCCTCCACACGGCGACCGAGAACTCCGCCGGCCGCACGATCCTGATCTCCCCCGGGCCGCCCTCCCTCGGCACCCTCGCCCCAAGGGTCACCGCCGACCCTGCGGTCAGCTTCGACTCGACGCTCTCCCCCGACTGCACGCTGCCCGCCGCCCGGCGAGCGGGCAGCGCCGACACGGGCGGCGTCCGCTACACCACCACCGATCCAGGCGCCGACGCGTGCTACCCCAGCGACGGCCTGCCCACGCTCCTGCGCCTCCCGGCAGCTTCCGGGAGCGGCGACACCGTCGTACTCGGCGCCCCCGACATCCTCTACAACGACCGCCTCGACGAGCAGGGCAACGCCTCGCTCGCCCTTCAACTGCTCGGTTCCCGGTCCCACTTGGTCTGGTACCTCCCCTCGCTCTCCGACACCTCGGCCACCGACGCGGGCGACCAGAGCTTCTTCGACCTGCTCCCCTCGGGCTGGCTCTGGGGCACGCTGCAGCTCTTCATCGCGGCAGCCCTGGCCGCCCTCTGGCGGGCACGCCGACTCGGCCCCCTGGTACCCGAACGTCTCCCCGTCGCGATCCGCGCCTCCGAGACCGTCGAAGGCCGCGCCCGCCTCTACCGCAAAGCCAACGCCCGCGACCGCGCCGCGAGCGCTCTGCGCTCCACCACCCGCACCCGCCTCGCCCCCCTCATCGGCGTACCCCCCGCCCAGGCGCACGCGCCCGAGGCCCTGCTCCCCGCCCTGTCCGCCCATCTCCAAGGCGACGGCCAGGCCCTGCACTCCCTCCTCTTCGGACCGCCGCCCCGCGACGACGCGGCCCTCATCGCACTCGCCGACCAACTCGACGCCCTCGAAAGAGAGGTACGCCGTTCATGATGGACCCGACCACTGACAACGCCGGGTACGCCGGGGATCCGGGCACCGCCCGCTCCTCCCTGGAAGCCCTGCGGGCCGAGATCGCCAAAGCCGTGGTCGGCCAGGACCCCGCCGTGACCGGTCTTGTCGTCGCCCTCCTCTGCCGCGGACACGTTCTCCTTGAAGGAGTCCCCGGAGTCGCCAAAACGTTGCTCGTCCGCGCCCTCGCATCCGCACTCGAACTCGACACCAAGCGCGTCCAGTTCACGCCCGACCTGATGCCGAGCGACGTCACGGGCTCCCTCGTCTACGACGCCCGCACCGCAGAGTTCTCCTTCCAGCCGGGCCCGGTCTTCACCAATCTCCTCCTCGCCGACGAGATCAACCGCACCCCGCCCAAGACCCAGGCGTCCCTCCTCGAAGCGATGGAGGAACGCCAGGTCACGGTCGACGGCACCCCTCGACTGCTCCCCGAGCCGTTCCTGGTCGCCGCGACCCAGAACCCGGTCGAGTACGAGGGCACATACCCCCTCCCCGAAGCCCAACTGGACCGGTTCCTCCTCAAACTGACGATCCCTCTGCCGTCCCGCCAGGACGAGATCAGCGTCCTCACCCGCCACGCCGAGGGCTTCAACCCGCGCGACCTGCGCGCCGCCGGCGTACGCCCCGTGGCCGGCCCCGGCGACCTCGAAGCCGCACGCGCCGCCGTCGCCGAGACAGCCGTCTCCCCCGAAATCACCGGCTACGTAGTCGACATCTGCCGCGCCACCCGCGAATCGCCGTCCCTCACCCTCGGCGTGTCCCCCCGTGGTGCGACAGCGCTCCTCGCCACGGCCCGCGCCTGGGCCTGGCTGACCGGCCGCGACTACGTCATCCCCGACGACGTAAAGGCCCTGGCCCTGCCCACCCTCCGCCATCGCATCCAACTCCGCCCCGAGGCAGAGATGGAGGGCGTGACAGCCGACTCCGTCATCAACGCGATCCTCGCCCACGTCCCCGTCCCCCGCTGATGGCACTCACCGGACGCGCCGCCCTCCTGGCAGCCCTCGGCACACTCCCCGTAGGCATCTGGGAGCCGAGCTGGACAGGCATCCTCGCCGTGAACGTGCCCCTGGCCCTGGCCTGCGCCTGCGACGCCGCCCTCGCGGCGCCTGTACGACGCCTCGGCCTGACCCGCTCCGGCGACACCTCGGTACGCCTCGGCGAAACCGCCGACGTCGCCCTGACCGTCACCAACGCCTCCGGCCGCCCCCTGCGCGCCCACCTCCGCGACGCGTGGCCACCGAGCAGCTGGGAACCTGGCACCGAGGTAGCCGCCTCACGCCACCGCCTGACGGTCCCCGCCGGCGAACGCCGACGCCTCACGACCCGCCTGCGCCCCACCCGCCGCGGCGACCGCAAGGCGGACCGCGTGACCATCCGCTCGTACGGCCCACTCGGCCTCTTCGCCCGGCAGGGCAGCCACAAAGTCCCGTGGACGGTACGAGTCCTGCCGCCCTTCACCAGCCGCAAGCACCTCCCTTCCAAACTGGCCCGGCTCCGCGAACTCGACGGCCGCACCAGCGTGCTCACGCGGGGCGAGGGCACGGAGTTCGACAGCCTTCGCGAATACGTCCCCGGCGACGACACCCGCTCCATCGACTGGCGCGCCACCGCCCGCCAGACCACGGTCGCCGTACGAACCTGGCGCCCCGAACGCGACCGCCACATCCTTCTGGTCCTCGACACGGGCCGCACCTCCGCAGGCCGTGTGGGTGACGCCCCGCGCCTCGACGCCTCCATGGACGCGGCTCTACTCCTCGGGGCGCTGGCCTCCCGGGCCGGCGACCGCGTGCACCTTCTCGCATACGACCGCCGAGTGCGCGCCCTCGTCCAGGGCCGAGCGGCGGGCGACGTCCTCCCGTCCCTGGTCAACGCGATGGCGACCCTCGAACCTGAACTCGTCGAGACGGACGCCCGCGGCCTCACCGCCACGGCACTCCGTACGGCCCCACGCCGCTCCCTGATCGTCCTTCTGACCAGCCTCGACGCGGCCCCCATCGAGGAGGGCCTGCTTCCCGTGCTCCCGCTCCTCACTCAGCGCCATACGGTCCTGGTGGCATCGGTCGCCGATCCGCACATCGCCCGTATGGCGAAGGCGCGGGGAAACGCCGAAGGGCTGTACGAAGCGGCCGCCGCGGCCCAGGCCCAGACAGAACGTCATCGCACCGCCGAACAACTTCAGCGCCACGGTGTCACGGTCGTCGATGCGACTCCGGACGACCTGGCGCCTGCTCTCGCGGACGCGTATCTGGCACTGAAGGCCGCGGGGCGGCTGTAGCGGACGCAAAAAAGGGGCCTCTTGTTACAAGGAGGCCCCTGGAATCGATCCGGAAATTGATCCGGAACGCAGAAAACCCCCGTACCGTTTCCCGGTACGGGGGTTT
>NZ_BMMM01000001.1:982833-1141571 GCF_014645835.1 Streptomyces albiflavescens | reverse complement strand
CTAAGCCTTACAGCGCCGATGGTACTGCAGGGGGGACCCTGTGGGAGAGTAGGACGCCGCCGAACTTCTTTTAGAGCTCCGGCTCTTGGGCATATCGCCCAAGAGCCGGAGCTTTTTTGTTTTCCCGAGGAGTTTCCCGATGGCGTCTCCACCCCTCCGCATCGCCGCGTGTGAGCTGCAGGTAAGGTCAGGGGGCATCGTTGGCTCTTTCCCACAGGAGGCCCCCGGGTGGAGGTCCAGGAGACCCGTGTCCAGACGGACCGGGTCCTCACCATCCCGAACATCCTCAGCATGGCGCGCCTTGTCGGCGTACCCATCTTCCTGTGGCTGATCCTCAGGCCGGAGTTCGGCGGTCCCAAGAGCGACGGTTGGGCGCTGCTCGTGCTCATGCTGAGCGGGATCAGCGACTATCTGGACGGGAAGCTCGCCCGTCGATGGAACCAGATCAGCAGCCTTGGCCGGCTGCTCGACCCCGCGGCCGACCGGCTCTACATTCTGTCGACTCTCGTCGGGCTGACCTGGCGCGAGATTCTTCCGCTCTGGTTGACCGCTGTACTTTTGGCGCGCGAGCTGGTTCTGCTGGTGATGGTGGGCATCCTCAGGCGCCACGGCTATCCGCCGCCTCAGGTCAACTTCCTTGGCAAGGCTGCCACGTTCAACCTGATGTATGCCTTCCCGTTGCTACTGCTCAGTGACGGAAGTGGATGGATCGCGTCACTCGCTGCTATTTTCGGATGGGCGTTCGCCGGATGGGGTACAACGCTGTACTGGTGGGCAGGGATCCTCTACGTGGTTCAGGTCCGCCGTCTTGTCAGGGCGGACACCATCGCCGATTGAGCTCGCCGATAGCGGGCTGTAGTGGCTCGTTGGCCCGCGAACGAAAAGTGCGGGACAATCTGGACGGGTGAAGTCGGCTAGACCGTCGTCTCTTCAAGGAGGACGCTTCCGACATGAAGGCCGTCGTGATGGCCGGAGGCGAAGGCACACGTCTTCGTCCCATGACCTCAAGCATGCCCAAGCCGCTCCTGCCCGTGGTCAACCGCCCGATCATGGAGCACGTGCTCAGGCTGCTCAAAAGGCATGGGCTCAACGAGACCGTCGTTACTGTCCAGTTCTTGGCGTCACTGGTCAAGAACTACTTCGGTGATGGCGAAGAGCTCGGCATGGAGCTCACCTATGCCAATGAGGAGAAGCCACTCGGTACCGCCGGGAGTGTCAAGAACGCCGAGGAGGCGCTGAAGGACGACACTTTCCTCGTCATCTCCGGCGATGCTCTGACCGACTTCGATCTCACCGACCTCATCAATTTCCACAAGGAAAAAGGCGCGCTCGTCACCGTCTGTCTGACGCGCGTACCGAACCCCCTTGAATTCGGCATCACCATCGTGGACGAAGAAGGCAAGGTCGAGCGCTTCCTGGAGAAGCCGACCTGGGGTCAGGTCTTCTCGGACACCGTGAACACCGGTATCTACGTCATGGAGCCCGAGGTCTTCGACTATGTCGAGGCCGATGTCTCCGTCGACTGGTCCGGCGATGTCTTCCCTCAGCTGATGAAGGAAGGCAAGCCGATCTACGGCTATATCGCCGAGGGCTACTGGGAGGACGTCGGTACGCACGAGAGCTATGTGAAGGCGCAGGCCGATGTCCTGGAGGGCAAGGTCGACGTCGAGATCGACGGATTCGAGATCTCCCCGGGGGTATGGGTCGCCGAGGGCGCCGAAGTACACCCCGACGCGGTACTGCGCGGACCGCTCTATATCGGGGACTACGCCAAGGTCGAGGCAAGCGCCGAAATCCGCGAGCACACCGTCGTCGGCTCGAATGTCGTCGTCAAGAGCGGCGCCTTCCTGCACAGGGCCGTTGTGCACGACAACGTGTACATCGGTCAGCACAGCAATCTGCGCGGCTGCGTCATCGGAAAGAACACCGACATCATGCGGGCCGCGCGGATCGAGGACGGTGCCGTCATCGGCGACGAATGTCTCGTCGGTGAAGAATCGATCATCCAGGGCAATGTACGCGTCTACCCGTTCAAGACCATCGAGGCCGGCGCCTTCGTCAACACCTCGGTGATCTGGGAGTCGCGAGGCCAGGCGCATCTCTTCGGCGCCCGTGGCGTGTCCGGCATCCTGAACGTGGAGATCACCCCGGAGCTGGCCGTGCGCCTCGCGGGGGCGTATGCCACGACCCTCAAGAAGGGCTCCACCGTCACGACGGCCCGCGACCACTCCCGGGGCGCTCGCGCGCTGAAGCGGGCGGTCATCTCGGCGCTGCAGGCCAGCGCCATCGACGTACGCGACCTGGAGAACGTGCCGCTGCCAGTGGCCCGGCAGCAGACTGCCAGGGGCAGTGCCGGCGGGATCATGATCCGGACGACGCCCGGTGTGCCGGACTCCGTCGACATCATGTTCTTCGACGGAGCGGGCGCAGATCTGTCGCAGGCCGGGCAGCGGAAGCTGGACCGTGTCTTCGCGCGGCAGGAGTACCGGCGTGCGTTCCCCGGTGAGATCGGGGACCTGCACTTCCCGTCCAGCGTCTTCGACTCGTACACAGGGTCGCTGCTGAGGAATGTCGACACCAGCGGTATCGCGGAGTCCGGACTCAAGGTGGTCGTGGACGCCTCGAACGGCAGCGCCGGGCTCGTTCTGCCCAGCCTGTTGGGCAAGCTCGGAGTCGACTCGCTGACCATCAACCCGGGTCTCGACGAGTCGAGGCCCACAGAGACGGCGGACACCCGGCGGGCTGGTCTGGTGCGGCTCGGTGAGATCGCTGCGTCCGCGCGGGCGGCGTTCGGGGTGCGCTTCGACCCGGTGGGTGAGAGGCTCTCGCTCGTCGACGAGAAGGGGCGGATCGTCGAGGACGACCGGGCCCTGCTTGTCATGCTCGACCTCGTGGCCGCGGAGCGACGCAGTGGGCGGGTGGCGCTGCCGGTGACCACTACGCGGATCGCCGAGCAGGTGGCGGCGTACCACGGCACACAGGTGGAGTGGACGACCACGTCCCCCGACGATCTGACGAGGGTCGGGCGCGAAGAGTCGACGATCTTCGGCGGCGACGGGCGCGGTGGCTTCATCATTCCCGAGTTCAGCGGCGTGTTCGACGGCGCGGCCGCCTTCGTACGACTCATCGGGCTGGTGGCGCGGACGCAGCTCACGCTCAGCCAGATCGACGCGCGGATTCCACGGGCGCACGTCCTCAAGCGCGATCTCGCGACCCCCTGGGCCGTCAAGGGACTTGTGATGCGCCGGGTCGTGGAAGAGGCCGGAGATCGGTTCGTGGACACGACCGACGGTGTGCGGGTCGTGGAGACGGACGGGCGCTGGGTGATGGTGCTCCCGGACCCCGCCGAGGCCGTCACGCATCTGTGGGCCGAAGGGCCCGACGACGAGTCCGCGGAAGCCCTGCTCGACGAGTGGGCGGCCGTCGTGGACAGCGCCGGTCGCTGAAACAACCAGCACGCGCGCGTGCCGGACAAGTGCCCCCAAGGGGGCCTGTCCGGCACGCCGGTGGGGCCATTCGGAGGTATCGCCCGCGACGTGCGACGATGTGCGGCATGCCGCAGCAGCCCCCCGTTCGGAGCAGCGCTCCGCGCCCCTCGCGCCCGGACGCCTCCATGTCGCTGCTCACCAACGTCATGGACCACAGCCTCGACGACGGATACGCCGAGGCGGCCGCCCGTAAGAAGGCCGAGGGCGGCGGTGGCATGCCGAAGACGGTGCGGGCGAAGCTCGGCCTCGCCGCCGGTCTGGTGCTCGCGGCCCTGGTGGTGACCGTGGGGGCGGCGAACGCGAGGATTGCGGCCCCGGTCGTCGCCAAGGAACGCCAGGAGCTCATCGACCGCATCGAGCGTGAGACGGCGGCCGCCGACAAGCTCGAGAGCAATGTCGACACCCTGCGTGCCGATGTGAGCGCGCGGCAGCGCGAGGCGCTCAAGAAGAGCGGCGGCGAGCAGGCCGACCTGGTGAGCATCCTGTCGGGCGCCACCGATGTGCACGGCCCCGGCGTGAAGCTCGTCGTGAACGACGCCAAGGAAGCCAGCACGGGCGGTGACGGCAGCAATCCGCGTGAGACCTCGGGGTTCTCCGACACCGGACGCGTGCGCGACCGTGACATGCAGCGCGTGGTCAACGGGCTCTGGGAGTCGGGCGCCGAGGCCATCGCGATCAACGGACAGCGGCTGACGGCCCTGTCGGCGATCAGGGCCGCGGGTGACGCGATACTGGTCGACAACAAGCCGCTGGTGCCGCCGTACACGGTGCTCGCGGTGGGGGACGACAAGCGGCTCAGCACCAGGTTCCAGAACAGTGCCGACGGGCTGTATCTGAATGCCCTGCAAGAGAACTTCGGCATCCGGACCAGCATCTCCGTCGAGAACGACATCCGGTTGTCCGCCGCACCAAGTGTGATCGTACGTACAGCACAGCCGAGCACAGAGAAGGGCACATCGTGATCGCCGTACTGGGCCTCGTCGTGGGAGTCGTGGCTGGATTGTTGGTCCGGCCCGAGGTTCCGGCGGTGGTCGAGCCTTACCTTCCGATCGCCGTGGTGGCGGCGCTGGATGCCGTGTTCGGAGGCCTGCGCGCGATGCTCGACGGCATCTTCGACGACAAGGTCTTCGTGGTGTCGTTCCTGTCGAACGTGGTCGTGGCCGCGCTGATCGTCTTCCTGGGCGACAAGTTGGGCGTGGGCGCCCAGCTCTCCACGGGGGTCGTGGTCGTCCTCGGTATCCGAATCTTCTCCAACGCCGCGGCGATCCGCCGGCACGTCTTCCGGGCGTGAGGCCGATGAGCAAAGAGGAAGAGACCTCCCAGCCCTCGGGGACCCCCCAGCCCTCGGGGACCCCCCAGCCCTCGGGGACCCCCCGGCCGTCCGAGACGCCGGAGAACCGGCTGCGCAAGGAACTTCCCGACGAGGTGCCCGCGGCCGCTCCCGACAATTCCCAGCAAGGCGGCCACCAGGGGGACGCCGAACCCTCGCTGACCGGCCGGCAGCGACTGGGCAAGGGCTTGTGGCCGCCGCGGGTGACGCGCGCGCAACTCATCGTCGCCGTGCTGCTGTTCGGCCTCGGATTCGGCCTGGCCGTCCAGGTCGCGTCCAACAGCGACAGCGGCAGCGCACTGCGCGGTGCACGCCAAGAAGATCTCGTACGCATCCTCGATGAACTCGACAACCGAACTCAGCGTCTTGAGGACGAGAAGCAAGGTCTCGAAGATCAGCGCACCGAACTGGAGAACAGCTCGGACCAGGCTGAGGAGGCGCGCAAGCAGACGGTCGAGAAGGAGAAGCAACTCGGCATTCTGGCGGGCACCGTGGCTGCGCAGGGACCTGGCATCACCCTGACGATCGAGGACACGAAG
The DNA here is from genome assembly GCF_014645835.1 of Streptomyces albiflavescens. Taxonomy (GTDB): domain Bacteria; phylum Actinomycetota; class Actinomycetes; order Streptomycetales; family Streptomycetaceae; genus Streptomyces; species Streptomyces albiflavescens. The sequence continues at coordinate 1,136,214 of NZ_BMMM01000001.1, read as the reverse complement.
GGGACGGTCAAGGCGGACATGCTGCTCGACGCGATCCAGGAGCTGCGCGCGGCCGGCGCGGAGGCGATCCAGGTGAACGGCGTACGTGTCGTCGCCGGCACCTATCTGACGGACTCCGGAAGCGGAGTGAAGGTCGACGGGAACAAGATCACCCAGCCCTACCGTTTCAAGGTCATCGGCAAGCCGCAGGACTTGGAACCGGCACTCAACATCCCCGGAGGCGTGGTGCAGACAATGGAGAAGGAGCAGGCCACCGTCACGGTGGACCGCTCGACGAAGATCGTTGTAGACGCCTTGCGACCGGCGAAGCGGCCTGACTACGCTCGGTCGTCCTCCCAATGAGCCCGGGCCGCATGGGGGGCGCCCCGCGAGGGCATGAGGTTGCGGGGGGTCGGCGCACCGAATGGGTGGTGCGTGGTGGAAACTGTCTGGTGGTTACGGACGTTGTGAGGATGTCCGGGTCGACCGGTGTGTTCAATCAGGGTTCGTCCTGCCCCACGGGCGGGTCTGTTTCGGTCAAGGGGAATCGCCCGTGAAGTTGTTTGCGAAGTTGTTCGGCAAGAGCGCGCGAGAGGGCAGCGGTGACAATGCGACTGCTCGCCACCGCGCACCGCGCCATGGAGACATGGAAGGCCAGGGCGGCGACCGCCCGCTGTTCCGGGACCAGGTCGGTGACCTTTCCGGTGGTCAGGGCGCGCCGTCTGTTGACCCTGCCCAGTCCGGCCGCATAGGTTTCGGGGATCCGTCGACCTCAAGTACGGGTGGAGGGTTTACCTCCGACCCGTACGCGTCCCATGCCCCTGGTGGGCAGCCGCGGCAGGAGGATCCGTCCATGTCGGCCCTGGTGTGTACGAGGTGCGGTAACCGCAACGCGGAGAACAGCCGCTTCTGCTCCAATTGTGGTGCGCCGCTGCGGGGCGGCGCGGAGCGTCCGTCCGAGACGACGTCCACGATCTCCATTTCGGGCCTTGAGGCCTACGACGCCGAGGTGACGGGCCAGACGCCCTCGCCGATGCTCTCCCCGGAGGCGCAGGCGGCTGTCGACGCCCTGCCGCTCGGCTCGGCGCTCCTGGTGGTACGCCGTGGCCCGAACTCGGGCAGCCGCTTCCTGCTGGACGGCGAGCTGACCACGGCCGGGCGTCATCCGCAGAGCGACATCTTCCTGGACGACGTGACGGTGTCGCGCCGCCATGTGGAGTTCCGCCGCGCGGCGGACGGATCGTTCACGGTGGCCGACGTCGGCAGCCTGAACGGCACGTACGTCAACCGCGAGCGGATCGACCAGGTCGCTCTGTCGAACGGTGACGAGGTGCAGATCGGCAAGTACCGGCTGGTCTTCTACGCGAGCCAGCGGGGTATCTGACCCTCCCCCGGGCTCCGTCCGGGGGGACCCCCAGGAAGGTCCATGCTTCAAAGACCGAGCGGCGGTGCCGGAAGCGGTACCGCCGCCACGGACAGTGGGCTGATGAGCATCGGCGCGGTGCTGAACGTGCTGCGCGACGAGTTTCCCGAAGTCACCATCTCCAAGATCAGGTTCCTGGAGTCGGAGGGCCTCATCGAGCCGCAGCGAACCCCCTCGGGGTATCGCAAGTTCAGCGCGAACGACGTCGAGCGCCTCGGTCACGTCCTGAGGATGCAGCGGGACCACTACCTGCCGCTGAAGGTGATCCGCGAGCATCTGGACGCCCTGGAGCGTGGTGAGCCGGTGCGGCCGCCGTCCCCGGGGCGTCAGCGCGACTCCGGCGACGGTGAGTCGCTCGGTGACCTCTTCGGAGAGCCCGAGGCGCCGGCAGCGGCACGGGTGGGCCGTGCCGAGCTGCTGGCCGCGGCGGAGATCGGTGAGCAGGAGCTCGAGGAGTGGGAGTCGTACGGGCTGATCGCGCCGCTGCCGGACGGTGCGTACGACGCCGAGGCGGTGACCGTCGCCGCGCTCGTCGTCGAGCTGGGGCGGTTCGGGATCGAGCCGCGCCATCTGCGTGCGATGAAGGCCGCGGCCGACCGTGACGCGGGCCTTGTGGATCAGGTGGTGGCTCCGCTGCGCCGCCACCGCAATCCGCAGACCAGGGCGCACGCGGAGGCCCGTACGAAGGAGCTGGCGGGGCTCACGGTGAAACTGCACGCGGCGCTGGTGCAGACCGCGCTCGGCGTGCGACTGCCCTGATCCGGGGCGCCCGCCCAAGCCGTGGATCGTCCACCCGTTCTGTGCCCGACTACCCAAACGTCCCGGGCACGGCCTAGGGTTACTGTGTGAACGAGCTCGATGTCGTAGGTGTCCGGGTCGAAATGCCCTCCAACCAACCGATCGTGCTTCTGCGTGAAGTGGGAGGCGACCGGTACCTCCCCATCTGGATCGGACCAGGGGAGGCGACGGCGATCGCCTTCGCGCAGCAGGGCATGGCCCCGGCGCGACCGCTGACCCACGATCTGTTCAAGGACGTGCTGGAGGCCGTCGGCCAGGAGCTCACCGAAGTGCGCATCACGGACCTGCGTGAGGGCGTCTTCTACGCGGAATTGGTGTTCGCCAGCGGCGTCGAGGTGAGTGCGCGGCCGTCCGATGCCATAGCGCTGGCTCTGCGCACCGGGACGCCGATCTACGGCAGCGACGGGGTGCTCGACGACGCCGGCATCGCGATCCCGGACGAGCAGGAGGACGAGGTGGAGAAGTTCCGCGAGTTCCTCGACCAGATTTCGCCCGAGGACTTCGGCACCAACAGCCAGTGACGACCCGATGCGTCAGGCCGCTCGGGGCGGCAATTGCCCGCGGCCAGTGTGGTGTGCCGCGGTCCGCTCCGAGTGCATTCGGCTAGCCTTTCCCCGCGGTGGGGCACGGGAAACCACTCTTAGGGTGATTATCACTCGGCGTGCCGAGTGTGGCGATCGTTGACGCACCCCTGGTGACTGCCTACCGTCGAGAAGGCAGGTCAAGGACGGAGGTCGGCGTGAGAAGCAGCGGCGACGGTACGGCTGGGGGTGCCCCCGGACGCGGTCTGGGGGAGAGCAGCCCGTACCCTCCCCCAAGCTCTCGACTTCGCTCGAGCAGGGGGTACCCCCATCACGGCAGCGCGGCCGATCACGTTCCGCAGCGGCCGACGGCAGTGCCCGGAGAGGGAGGGGCGGTTTCCGAGGAGATCGGCTACCGCGGTCCCACGGCGTGTGCCGCCGCGGGCATCACCTATCGGCAGCTCGACTACTGGGCGCGGACCGGTCTGGTCGAGCCGAGTGTGCGGCCCGCCTACGGATCGGGTACGCAGCGCCTCTACAGCTTCAGGGACGTGGTCGTCCTGAAGATCGTCAAACGGTTCCTCGACACCGGGGTGTCGCTGCAGAACATTCGCACCACCGTCCAGCACCTCAGGGAGCGCGGATTCCGGGACCTGGAGCGGATGACGCTGATGAGCGACGGCGCGACGGTCTACGAGTGCACGTCCCCCGATGACGTTCACGCGCTGCTCCAGGGCGGCCAGGGTGTCTTCGGCATCGCTGTGGGCGTGGTGTGGCGGGACGTCGAGAGCGCACTCTCGCAGCTGCACGGGGAGCGCGTGGACACGGGCGAGACACTCGTCGGCCACAACCCGACGGACGAGCTGGCGCGACGGCGCAACCGGGCCGTCTGAGGCCCGGGCGAGGCAGTAGGGGAGCCGGCCCCGGCGGGCGAGGTCCACAGGGCGCCGGCCGTACCGGGGCATTGTCAGTGGCGTAGGGCAGCATCGGAGATGTGAGAACCGCGCCCACGATCCTGCATCTCGACATGGATGCCTTCTTCGCCTCGGCGGAGCAGGCGTCCAAGCCGAGCCTGCGCGGGAAGGCGGTCGTCGTCGGCGGGCTCGGGCCGCGCGGAGTCGTCGCCACCGCCTCGTACGAGGCCCGCGTCTTCGGAGTGAACTCCGCGATGCCCATGGCTCAGGCGCGCCGGCTCGCGCCGAACGCCGCGTATCTCGTGCCGCGCTTCGGGCTCTACCGGGAGGTCAGCGAGCAGGTCATGGCGCTGCTGCGGGCTCTGTCGCCCCTGGTGGAGCCGCTGAGCCTGGACGAGGCCTTCGTGGACCTGGAGGCGGGGGGAACGGCCTGGGACGAGGGCTCGGCGCGGCTGGCAGGGGCGAAGCTGCGCGCGGACATCCGGGCCGTCACGGGGCTCACGGGATCGGTGGGACTCGCCGCTTCCAAGATGCTGGCGAAGATCGCCTCGGAGCAGGCCAAGCCGGACGGCCTCGTCCTGATAGAGCCGGGGACCGAGCGCGCGCTGCTGGGGCCGATGTCGGTGCGGACGCTGCCGGGCGTGGGGCCCGCCACCGGGGACCATCTGCGGCGTGCCGGGATCACCACGGTCGACGAGATCGCCGAGGCGGGCGAGGACGAGCTCGTACGACTGCTGGGGAAGGCCCATGGGCACGCGCTGTACGCGATGGCGCTGGCCCACGACGAGCGGCCCGTGGTGGCCGAGCGGGAGGCCAAGTCGGTGTCGGTCGAGGACACGTACGACGTGGACATCCATGACCGTGTGCGGGTCGGTCTGGAGGTGCAGCGGCTCGCCGACCGGTGTGTACGGCGGCTGCGCGGAGCCGGTCTGTCCGGGCGGACCATCGTCCTGAAGGTGCGTAGGTACGACTTCTCGACGCTTACCCGGTCCGAGACCCTGCGGGGGCCCACGGACGACCCCACGGTCGTGCGGGAGGCCGCCGCGCGGCTTCTGGAGGCGGTGGACACGACCGGTGGCGTCCGACTGCTGGGTGTGGGCGTGACCGGGCTCGCCGACTACACCCAGGAGGACTTGTTCGCGCAGGCACAGGCGCAGGCCGCCGCAGGGGAGCCTGCGGTCCCAGAGCACTCCGCTCAGGAGGCGCCGGAGGAGTCCGCCGAGGAGCATGTGCCGCCCGCCGAGCGGCGGTGGCCCGCGGGGCACGACGTGCGGCATGCCGAGTACGGGCACGGGTGGGTACAGGGCAGTGGCCTCGGGAGGGTCACCGTGCGGTTCGAGACGCCGTACTCCGAGCCGGGGCGCGTGCGGACGTTCCGGACCGACGATCCGGAACTGGAGGCGGCGGACCCGCTGCCTCTGGTGGAGCGAAGACCGGGGGATCCGGGGCCCCGGGTTGCGGACCCCGGACCTCAGGCGTCCTCCGTGCCGGCGAGTCGCCCGAAGTCGCGGTCCGGCGGGGGCGGAGGGGGCGCCACGTCGAGACCGTAGTGGTGGTAGAGCTGGAGTTCCTGCTCGGGGGAGAGGTGGCGTCCGACGCCGAAGTCGGGGGCGTCCTTGATCAGGGCTCGGTCGAAGGGGATGCGAAGGGCGCCCTCGACGAGTTCACTGGGCTCCAGGGGCACGAAAGCGTCCCTGCTGAACAGGCCCGTGCGTATGGCCGCCCACTCCGGGATCCCGGTCGCGTCGTCGAGGTAGACCTCGTCGATCGTGCCGATCTTGGTGCCATTGCGGTCGAACGCCTTGCGGCCGATCAGGTTGCGCGGATCGATGTCGGTCTGCACGGGCCCTCCTCTTGGTCGCAACTCATTCGTAAGCACTACAAAAGAGCACATTCAGGAAGGCGGCCACTCGAAGACTCAGGTCTTGTCCTCGCTGGTAGGCTGGCAGGCGGCTGCTGACCCCGTGCGGGAGAGTCCTCCAGACTTCATCGGAGGCGCCGAAGGAGCAAATCCTCCCCGGAATCTCTCAGGCTCACGTACCGCACGGACGAGGTCACTCTGGAAAGCAGGGCGGGCGTCGATGGCCTCCGCTCTCACCGACGGTGAAAACCGGGTCGTCAGCGAACGGGCCGGTGAAACTCTCAGGTTGAGATGACAGAGGGGGAGGCCGTCGGGGCACCCGTGCCGGGGTGCCCCTCGAAGGTCGCGTCAGACCAGGAGGCCTCCGCAATGACCGCCCATCGCATTCCGCTCTCCGAGCTCGAACAGGGAATCCCCTTCGAGCAGCGCCACATCGGGCCCGACTCCGAGGCACGGGCCAAGATGCTCGCGCAGGTCGGGTACGGCTCGCTCGACGAGCTGACGGCCGCCGCGGTCCCGGACGTCATCAAGAACGCCGACGCCCTGGACCTGCCGGGCGCGCGCACCGAGGCCGAGGTGCTGGCCGAGCTGCGCTCCCTCGCGGACCGCAACCAGGTGCTCGACTCGATGGTCGGCCTCGGTTACTACGGCACGTTCACGCCGCCGGTGATCCTGCGCAATGTCATGGAGAACCCGGCCTGGTACACCGCGTACACGCCGTACCAGCCGGAGATCTCACAGGGCCGTCTCGAGGCGCTGCTGAACTTCCAGACCGCGGTCGCCGAGCTGACCGGGCTGCCGACCTCCGGCGCCTCGCTGCTCGACGAGGGCACCGCCGCGGCCGAGGCGATGGCGCTGTCCCGCCGCATGGGCAAGAACAAGAAGGGTCTGTTCCTGGTCGATGCGGACGCGCTGCCGCAGACCATCGCCGTCATCGAGACCCGCGCCGAGCCGACCGGCGTCGAGGTCGTCGTCGCGGACCTCGGCGAGGGCATCCCCGGCGAGCTCGCCGGGCGCGAGATCAACGGCGTACTGATCCAGTACCCGGGCGCTTCCGGTGCCGTGCGCGACCTCAAGCCGATCATCGAGCAGGCGCACGAGCTGGGCGCGGTCGTCACTGTCGCCGCGGACCTGCTCGCCCTGACCCTCCTCACCTCGCCCGGCGAGCTCGGCGCCGACATCGCGGTCGGTACGACGCAGCGCTTCGGTGTGCCGATGGGCTTCGGCGGGCCGCACGCCGGATACATGGCGGTGCGCGAGACCTTCGCGCGCAGCCTGCCGGGTCGACTCGTCGGCGTGTCCGTCGACGCGGACGGGAACAAGGCGTACCGCCTCGCCCTGCAGACGCGTGAGCAGCACATCCGCCGTGAGAAGGCGACCAGCAACATCTGTACGGCTCAGGTGCTGCTCGCCGTGATGGCCGGCATGTACGCCGTCTACCACGGCCCCGAGGGCCTGCGGACCATCGCGCGGCGTACGCACCAGTACGCCACGATCCTCGCCGCGGGTCTGACGGCGGGCGGGGTCGAGGTCGTGCACGGCGCGTACTTCGACACGCTGACCGTGCGGGTGCCGGGCAAGGCCGCCGAGGCCGTCGCCGCCGCGCGCGAGGGCGGTGTCAACCTCCACCTCATGGACGCCGACCACGTGTCGATCGCCTGCGACGAGACCACCACGCGCAAGCAACTGGCCGCCGTATGGGCCGCGTTCGGCGTCGAGGGCGACGTCGAGGCGCTGGACGCGACGGCGCAGGACACGCTGCCGGCCGCGCTGCTGCGCACCGACGGCTATCTCACGCACCCGGTCTTCCACCAGCACCGCTCCGAGACCGCGATGCTGCGCTACCTGCGCAAGCTCTCCGACCGCGACTACGCGCTCGACCGCGGCATGATCCCGCTGGGCTCCTGCACGATGAAGCTCAACGCGACCACGGAGATGGAGCCGGTCACCTGGCCGGAGTTCGGCCAGCTGCACCCCTTCGTGCCCGCCGAGCAGGCGCAGGGCTACCTCACGCTCATCCGTGAGCTGGAGGAACGTCTCGCCGAGGTCACCGGCTACGACAAGGTCTCGCTCCAGCCGAACGCCGGTTCGCAGGGCGAGCTGGCCGGTCTGCTGGCTGTGCGTGGCTACCACCGCGCCAACGGCGACGAGCAGCGCACCGTCTGCCTCATCCCGTCCTCCGCGCACGGCACGAACGCCGCGAGCGCCGTGATGGCCGGCATGAAGGTCGTGGTCGTGAAGACCTCGGACGACGGCGAGATCGACGTGGAGGACCTGCGCGCCAAGATCGAGCAGTACCGCGACGAGCTGTCCGTGCTGATGATCACGTACCCCTCGACGCACGGTGTGTTCGAGGAGCATGTCGCCGACATCTGCGCGCAGGTGCACGAGGCGGGCGGTCAGGTCTACGTCGACGGCGCCAACCTCAACGCACTGGTGGGCCTGGCCAAGCCGGGCCACTTCGGCGGTGACGTCTCGCACCTCAACCTGCACAAGACGTTCTGCATCCCGCACGGCGGCGGCGGTCCGGGCGTCGGCCCGGTCGGTGTGCGCTCGCACCTGGCGCCGTATCTGCCGAACCACCCCCTGCAGCCCGCGGCCGGTCCCGAGACCGGTGTCGGCCCGATCTCGGCCGCTCCCTGGGGCTCCGCGGGCATCCTGCCGATCTCGTGGGCGTACGTCCGGCTCATGGGTGGTGAGGGCCTCAAGCGGGCCACGCAGGTGGCCGTCCTGTCCGCGAACTACATCGCCAAGCGCCTGGAGCCGCACTTCCCGGTGCTCTACACCGGTCCGGGCGGACTCGTCGCGCACGAGTGCATCATCGACGTGCGTCCGCTGACCAAGGCGACCGGCGTCACCGTCGACGACATCGCCAAGCGTCTGATCGACTACGGCTTCCACGCGCCGACGATGTCGTTCCCGGTGGCCGGCACGCTGATGATCGAACCGACCGAGTCCGAGGACTTGGGCGAGCTCGACCGGTTCTGCGACGCGATGATCGCGATCCGCGCGGAGATCGAGAAGGTAGGTTCGGGCGAGTGGTCGGCGGAGGACAACCCGCTGCGGGGCGCGCCGCACACGGCCGCCGCGCTCGGCGGGGACTGGAAGCACGCCTACACGCGTGAGGAGGCCGTCTTCCCGGCCGGTGTCTCGACGGCGGACAAGTACTGGCCGCCGGTGCGCCGCATCGACCAGGCATACGGCGACCGGAACCTGGTCTGCTCCTGCCCGCCGCTGGACGCCTACGAGGACTGATCAGCGCTCGGGACCTGGACGGCTACGGGGAGTGATCGCCCCCGGACATGCGTCGGGGCCGGTTCGGAGAGTACGTCTCCGGGCCGGCCCCTCTTATGTCTGGGTGGCTCCGCTGGCGAGGCCACCCGGTGGTGAGGCTCAGGCGGCCGTCATCACGTGTTCGCTGCCCATGGGGCGATGCGGGGCGATGATCTGGCCGTCCGGCAGGAGCTCACCGGTGTCCTCGAAGAGCAGAACGCCGTTGCACAGCAGGCTCCATCCCTGCTCCGGGTGGTGCGCCACGAGACGGGCGGACTCCCGGTCGGCGGATTCGGCTGACGGACACGGTGGCTGGTGCTGGCACATGGATGGGATCTTTCGCTGGGTCGAGATGTGAGTGATGGCTGTGGTGTCTGTCCCGCGGCTCGATGTGTTCATGGCCGCCCCCCGTTGGTGTGTGGTCTGGAACCCAGTGTTGCCCTACGAGCGTCAATCCGCAGGGATTTAGCTGCACCGCTTCTTACAGGTTGATGACGCATCACCCGTGCGGTCGGTTCATTCCAACTGCACTGTCCCTTCGGGTGGTTCGGGGTGGCCGAATGGGGCTAGTCCGGTCGGGGCGAGCCGCACGTTTCCCCTCGTACGAGCGGGGTGCGGCCCTAACGAGCAACGTGCCCCGCGGCCGGACGAACGGCGGCGGGGCACGGTTGTCTCACTTGCGCCAGGGCCTATGCGGGGACCTCCGCGGGGGAGCTCAGTAGTGGGGCGCGCGTGACCCGGAGGGTCAGGACCGGCAGCAGTTCGGCGACGCGGTGCGGGCGGTGCGCGGCGATGCCGGGCGGGGCGGGCGCCAGCGGCACCAGGAGGTCGGTGGCGGCCGGGTGGCCGGAGGCGCCGTCCGCGGCGCAGTCGCCGTGCAGCCAGAGCGTGAGCATGTAGAGCTCGGGCACGGACAACAGGCGTGCCTGGTAGGGCTGCTGCATGGTCTCGGCCTGTCGCAGGGCGCGTTCGGTGGCGGTGATGTACGGGCCCTCGAAGAAGCGCGAGAAGGCCCAGCCGTCAGGGGTCAGCATGGTGTCGGCGGCAGCCACCGAGCGGTCCCCGCAGCGGATCAGAAAACGCCAGCCGGCGAGCCGGGTGGCGGAGGCGCCCGCGGGAGTGATCCGGTCCAGGACGTGCACGGGCAGCGGGAGTTCGGGCGTGACGGGTCCCTGGGCCAGACGCAGGGACGGAGTGCGCGCCTCGCGGACAGCGGTGGGGGAACCGAGTGCCGTGAGGACGGTGCGCAGGGCCGGCGCGGGAGCCGGGGGTACGTGCAGCGGCATGGTGGGTCGCCTCTCATTCGACAGGCACAGTGGCGCGAGGGCCGGGGCGGACGGCGCTGTCAGCTCTCGGGGTCAGAAGGGCGAGGGGGTCTGGATCTGCCAACAGGGTGTGGCCTGCCGTACGTCACCTTGACGACAGGACCTAGGACCGCGAGCGCCAACTCTCTGCCTCGTTTGCGGAGTTTATACGACACGTGTTCAGACGATGTTTCGTCTAGCCGTCCCGAATATGAAGAGCAAGGCACTATTCGGTCGGCGAAACGCGATGTTCATCCCGCTTCTGTGGCCGCGTACCACGATGACCTCGGAATGCTTCGCCGGAGCGGTCGGCCGATTCTCGTCGGCGTTTTTCACGAGATCATGTCGGGCTGAAACTTGCACCATGCATCATGCCCGGTGAATGTGCCGCGGGTACCTGGGTACAGAGTAGCGGGCAGAGGGTGTGCCCAGGGCGTTATCGATCGCCTTGTCTGGGCATCATCCCCCGTGACCCGGGACGCCAGAGGCCGGAGCATCGGCCTGCCCATCCGAGGAGGGACACTTCGATGGGGGAGAAGGTCGTGGCAGGGCCGTTCGACCTGTCCGATCGGCAGCGCTACCGCGGCAAGCTCCGGAAGTGTCTGACGGGGCTGGAGCGGCTGCTGGAGGAGAAGCGGTTCGATCGTCCGCAGAATCTCATGGGACTGGAGATCGAGCTGAATCTCGCAGGACCTGACGGCATGCCCAGAATGATGAATGCCCAAGTGCTCGAAAGGATTGCGAGCCGCGATTTCCAAACAGAACTCGCCATGTTCAACCTGGAAGTCAACATAGCCCCCCATCGATTGGGCGGCCGGGTATTCGACCGGCTCGCCGAGGAGCTGCGCACCTCGCTCGGGTACGCCCACCGGAAAGCGAGCGAAGTCGACGCCGGAATCGTGATGATCGGTATTCTGCCGACCCTCGGCCAGAACGATCTGGTCTCCTCGAACCTGTCGGACGTCGACCGGTACACCCTGCTCAACGACCAGATCGTGGCCGCCCGCGGCGAGGATTTCGCCCTGGACATCGACGGTGTGGAGCGCCTCGTCTGTACATCGGGGTCCATCGCGCCCGAAGCCGCCTGCACCTCCGTGCAGTTGCACCTCCAGGTCACCCCGGGCCGCTTCGCGGACGTGTGGAACGCGGCGCAGGCGGTGGCCGCCGCACAGATCGCGGTGGGCGCCAACTCGCCGTTCCTGTTCGGTCGTGAGCTGTGGCGCGAGTCGCGACCCCCGCTGTTCCAGCAGTCCACCGACACCCGGCCGCCCGAGCTGCAGGCGCAAGGAGTCAGGCCGCGCACCTGGTTCGGCGAGCGGTGGATCTCCTCGGCGTACGACCTCTTCGAGGAGAACCTGCGTTTCTTCCCGCCCTTGTTGCCCATCTGCGACGACGAGGACCCGCTCGCCGTCCTCGACGACGGAGGCATCCCCAAGCTCGCCGAACTCGTGCTGCACAACGGCACGGTGTACCGGTGGAACCGGCCGGTGTACGGCATCGCCGACGGCGTCCCTCATCTGCGCGTCGAGAACAGGGTGCTGCCGGCCGGCCCCACCGTCACCGACGTCATCGCCAACGCGGCCTTCTACTACGGGCTCGTCCGCGCGCTGGCCGAGGAGGCGCGGCCCGTCTGGACGCGGTTGTCGTTCGAGTCCGCCGCCGCCAACTTCGACGCCGCCTGCCGACATGGCATCGAGGCGCGTCTGGAGTGGCCGCGGCGCGGCCGGTACGGCGGGACCGCGCGGGTGGACGCCGTGAACCTGGTCCGCGACGAGTTGTTGCCGCTCGCCGCCGCCGGACTGGACGCGTGGGGTGTCGAGCCCGCGGACCGGGACCTCTACCTCGGCGTGATCGAGGACCGGTGCCGATTGCGCGTGAATGGCGCGAGCTGGCAGGCGGCCACCTTCCACCGGGCCCTGGAGAAGGGGCATGCCCGGGATACCGCGCTGGCCGCGACGACCCGGCGGTACGGCGAGCTGATGCACCTCGGGGAGCCCGTGCACACCTGGCCGGTGGGGCTGCCGGAGCCGGTTCCGCTCGGGTGAGAGGCGTTCGTACAGGCGTCGGCCCCAGTTGCCCGCCTCCCCGCGGCGTCAGCTCTGACTGCCCGCCTCCACGATCGCCTTGAGGATGACCGAGTGGATCTGGGACGGGTCGTTGACCTGGTGACCCGAGCCGCCGGTCGCCTTGGCGATCTGGTCGACCTCCTCCTTGTCGGCGTCCGGGCCCACCGCGATCGCGATCAGCGGTACCGGGCGCTCCGGGTCGGTCAGCTTCTGCAACTGGGCGACGAGGCTGGAGCGCGAGATGCTGCCCGGGTCCTGGTTGACACCGTCGGTGAGGACGACCAGCGCGTTGAACTTCCCCTTCACATAGGAGGAGATGGCCGCGCGGTACGCGGCCAGTGTGGTGTCGTACAGGCCCGTTGCCCCGGCCGGGACGGGCTCCAGGGCGCTGAAGGCCGCCGACAGTCTGTCCCGCTGGGTGCCGGTGCCCTTGCGGTCGCCTAGGCGTTCCGTCGGGACGAGCACGCGGTAGTCCTTGTCGCCGTCGAGCTTCGTGGAGAACTTCCACAGCCCGATCTCGTCCTCGGGCGTGAAGGTGGCCAGGGCCTGGAGCAGGGATGCCTTGGTGACGTCCATACGGGACTGGTCGGTGCCCGGCACCGGTTCGGTCATGGACGCGGAGGCGTCGACGACCGTGGTGATCCGGGCGCTCTGCACCGTGATCGTCCACATGCCGAGGGTCTCCTGGAGGGCCTTCGCCGACGCGGGTTCGGCCGAGGCCTGGACGTACGGTTGCGGGGAGCGACCGCCGGCCTTGGTGACCAGCGCGTCCGAGGCGGTCGCGGCATCCGTGCGGAAACCGTGCTTCTGCAGGATCTTCTGCGGCTCCGACTCGCCCAGCAGCGTCATGAAGCGCAGGGCGGCGCGACTCTGGTCCGTGCTCAGCCGTGGCTCGTCGACCAGCGTGAACGGGTAGTCGAGCTGGGGCGATCCGTCCTTGGGGTAGAAGAGGTCGAGCCCGTCGCCGCTGTCGGCCGAGGCGTTGTGCGCGAACGCCGCCTGCTCGGAGAGGATCAGCGCCTGGTTGCGCTTCGGATTGCCCTGCTCGGTGCCGGAGGAGTCGCGCGGCAGCGTGTCCAGGACCTGGCTGTCGCTGTCGGAGGTGCGCTGGGAGAGGGCCTTCGCCATGGCGGCCGCCTGGGTGTCCCCGCCCTTGGTCCGCGCCGCGGCGGTGCTGAGCTGCGTCAGCGCGAGCAGTCCGGACGCACTGCGGGTCGGGTCGGCCGCGCCGAGTTTCAACCGATCGCTCGTCATCGTCGCGCCGGCCAACTCGGTCCAGGTGTATGTCTTCTCGGGCCAGCCAAGGGTCTTCGCGGCCGACGGGACCACGGCGACGCCGACCGGGGAGTACGCGACGTTGCCCGCGTTGGTCACTCCGGTCGCCGCGCTGTCCGCGCTGACGCGCTGCACCCACACGTCGGAGTCCGGCACCCACACCTGAACGTCGGACGTCTTGCCCGACCGGAGCGCGTCGGTGAACTTGTACGACTCGCGCGCGGTCACGGTGACGTCGAGGCAACGGCCGTCGGAGGTGATGTTGTTCTTGCGGGCATGATCGGCGGTGGCTCTGAGGGCGGGCGCCATGTCCGGGGACGCGGCGACCTCGAGGTGGACGGCGTTGTCCTGGCAGGAGCCGCCGAAGGAGAGCAGGCCACCGCGGACGGCGACCGCCGTGCCCGCCGCGACCGTGAGTACGAGCACCGTCGCGATGGCCACGTTGCGGCGGCGCGTGCGGGGTCGGGGGTCGGCGACGCCCGCCCGGTACTCGTCGGGCAAGCTGTGACGTCCCATGACGTTAGTGCCCCTCCCTGTTGAGCCTTGAGCCGTGAGACAGCCGTAAGGCAGACATAGGGGAGGTACGCCCCGTACGGCGCCCGTCCCCCCAACGGCCTGTCGCGCACGATCTTCGTAACTTCTTTCGAGACCCTAGCGGGGCGAAGATGGGGATGAGGCGGGATTACTCAACTGGAGGCGGGAGTGCAGGTGGAGGCGGGTTCGGTGGCCGATTCTTTTCCGAAGGAGCGGCTGACACGACGGATCTTCCGGGACGAGACGCTGCTCGTCCTGGGGCTCTCGCTCGGTGCGAGCGGGGTGTCCGCGCTGATCAGCTTTGTCGGATCGGTCACCAAACCGGGGGGTCTCAAGGACCAGGCGGCCACCCTGAACGCCTCGGCCGCGCCGGGGCGGCCCTGGCTTGATCTGGCATGGCAGCTGTTCGGAATCGCGTCGGCTCTGGTGCCGGTCGCGCTGGTCGCGCACTTCCTGCTGCGCGAGGGCCAGGGGCTGCGCGTGATCGGCTTCGACCGCACGCGGCCGTGGCCGGACCTCGGGCGCGGGGCCGTGATCGCGGCGGTGATCGGCAGCACGGGCATCGCCTTCTATCTGGCCGCCCGGGGGCTCGGCTTCAACCTCACCGTGGTGCCCGAGGCGCTGCCCGACGTGTGGTGGAAGTACCCGGTGCTGATCCTGTCGGCCGTGCAGAACGCCGTGCTGGAGGAGGTCATCGTCGTCGGGTATCTGCTGCGCCGGCTCGGCCAGTTGGGCTGGACGCCGGGCACCGCCCTGGTGGCGAGCTCGGTGCTGCGCGGCTCGTACCACCTCTACCAGGGCATCGGCGGTTTCGTCGGCAACATGGCGATGGGTGTGGTCTTCGTCTTCCTGTACCGGCGATGGGGGCGGGTGGGCCCGCTCGTGGTCGCGCACTCGCTGCTCGACATCGGGGCGTTCGTGGGCTACGCGCTGCTGGCGGGCAAGGTGGGGTGGCTGCCGACGGCGTGAGCGGTGTGAGCCGGGTGAGCCGGTCTCAGGGGGCGTACGACACTCTCGTACGCCCCCTCTTGTATTCCGCGTGGCGCGTCCCCGGCGGCGCGGCGGACGCTCGGCGGCGCGGCGGGGACTAGGGGGTTTCTGATGGATCTCCGTGGAAGAAGGAGCGGCGTTCGGTGCGTGCTCTCGGCGTGCCGGGCGTCGCGACGCCGCGGAGATCCATCAGAAGCCCCCTAGGCGAGCAGGTCGCCCTCGATGACCGTGATCGCGCGGCCCGTGAGCAGGGTGCGGTCGCCGCGCAGTTGCGTGCGGACGAGGCCGGAGCGCGGGGACGCCTGCAAGCCCGTGAGGTCGGTGCGGCCGAGGCGCTCCGACCAGTAGGGGGCGAGGGCAGTGTGGGCGCTGCCGGTGACCGGGTCCTCGTCGATGCCGACATTCGGGAAGAAGCAGCGGGAGACGAAGTCGTAGCCCCGGGAAGGATCTTCGGCGCGAGCGGTCGCGATGATGCCGCGCTCGGAGTACCGCGTGAGCGCCTTGTGGTCCGGCGCGAGGCCCAGGACCACCCTCTCGTCGGCGACTTCGATCACCAGGTCGCCGATGTTCGGGCCGGTGTCGAAGGCGGTCAGTGGCTCGGCGCCCAGCGCCTCGGCGACGCCGTCCGGGACCTCGACCGGGGTGAGCGGCGCGGTCGGGAAGTCCAGCGTGACGGAACCGTCCTCGTGGGGCGTGGCGATGAGGACGCCGCTCAGCGTGGCGAACCGTACGGGCCCCTCGTGGACGCCCGTGGTGTACAGCACGTGCGCGGTGGCCAGCGTCGCGTGCCCGCACATCGCGACCTCGGTGGCGGGCGTGAACCAGCGCAGCGCCCAGTCGGCATCGCCGCCCTCGGGAAGGCGGCGGGCGAACGCCGTTTCGGCGTGGTTGACCTCAAGGGCCACGCCTTGGAGCCAGGCGTCGTCCGGGAACGTGTCGAGGAGGAGGACACCGGCAGGGTTGCCGGTGAAGGGGCGGTCGGTGAAGGCGTCGACGATTCGAATCCGCATGGCGCGACGCTAACCGCCCGCCGCGGTCGCGGAACAAGGCCAATCGCGGGGAGCTGGAGCTCTTGCCGACTCGGGCTCCCCGTCATGTTGATCTCGTTGCCGGCTCGGCTCCGGGTCATGCCGATCCCTCGTCCGAGGGCGAACCAGCCGCCTGGTGCGAAGGCGGGATTCCCCTCCCCGGCGTCGCGCAGTATCACCAGGCGCTGTCGCGATCACCAGGCGCCGTCGCGCGGCCGCCGTTGTCCCGTGCCGGCGCACCTGGAGTGTGTGCCATCGAGGTTCGAGCGACAGGACCGATGGTCACAGCGACTGCGGCAGTAGCCGTACGTCGGCCTTGGGGAGCTTGGCCCACCAATGGTGGTAGCGGCTGTAGACCGCCACCTCGCGGCCGGCGAGGAGCGCCGTCAGGGACTGGGCCTCCGCGGCGAGTCCGTCCCAGGCGGCGGGCGAAAGGGGGCGGAAGGCCATGGCCTCGATGCCGCCGTCCACCGGCCGCCACACACCGGCGACATATCCGTCCACCAGCAAGGTGGGCAGCACGTCGCCGTTGTTCCGGATCACCGAAGGGCGATAGGCCGGGGGTATGACCCGGCTGCGGTCGGCGTAGGCCAGCAGAATGCTGTCCCACATCGCCATGAGCCGGGGCGGAGCAGGGGTGTCCCCGGGCGGCCGGGAGGCGCCCGGGAGGTCGAACAGCGTGACGCCGTCCGGTCCCTGGAGCTGCTCGACGGCGCCGTCCAGAGCACGGAGGGCCTCGCGAACGGGCGCCCGCTGCACCATGGCGAACTGCGCGACGTCCGCCACCGACGCGGGCCCGAACCCTGCCAGATAGCGCAGGATCAGGGTCCGCAGGGCCTCCGGATCCACCGCCCGGCCCGTGGCCAGGGGCCCTGTTCCGGCCGCGACGAAGAACGGCCGGACGCCGAACGACCATGGTGCGTCCGTGGGGGCATGGTGCAGCGGCGCGTACGCCTTCAGGCCCCACCACGCCCCGTCCTTCCGCGGGGTGCCGAGCCGCTCCTCGACCCATGCCTGCATCTCGGCCTCGCTCCGCGGCCGGTTCGCGAAGGCCAACAGCTCCGGCACCAGCTCCTCCGCGTCCGCAGGCGTCAGCCCTACGTCGGCGAAGCGATGACCCAGCCGGGAGCCGTACAGCGTCGGCTGCATCGCCGCGCGGAAGACCTGGTAGTCATCGGTGTGCACGGCGTGCAGGGTGATCCGCATCAGGGACGCCTTGACCACGGAGCGCCGGGTGAACGCGGCGTCCAGCTCGGCCGCGGCGAACCCGCTGAGCCGGTTCCAGAGCGCGAGATACGGTGAGGCCGGGTGCTGCGCCTGGAGCGCGACCACGCGCCGCACTCCGTCCAGGACGGTCAACGGCTCCCGCGCCAGAAGCAGTTGGCGGCTGAGGGTGGCCCGGTTGAGTTCGTGCACGGTGATCTTCACAGCCCGCGATTCTGCCGCACCGCGCACGAACTTCGCGTGCGACCACCGGCCTGGGCGAAGAAGCTCCACGACGAGCACCGGCGCGGTCTGACCGCACCGTTCTGGTAGAACATCAACCGCTACGGCACGTTTCGCCTCGGTGTGGACAAGCGGCTTGGCCTACCGCCTGCGGTTGTTGCCCACCTGTTTGTCAGTGATCAGAGGTCGGCCAGTCTCCTGCGCAGGAAGGCCCGCTCCCGCTCGTTGTCGACGAGTTCGAGCGCGGCCCGGTAGGCCGCGGCCGCCTCGGCAGTGCGACCGAGTCTGCGCAGCAGATCCGCCCGCGCCGCCGGGAGCGGGTGGTAGCCCCGCAACGCTTCGGCGTTCAGCGCGTCCAACGCCGCGAGACCGGCCTCCGGACCGTCGCGCATCGCCACGGCCACCGCCCGGTTGAGCTCGACCACCGGCGACGGGGACACCCGCAACAGCACGTCGTAGAGCGCCACGACCTGCGGCCAGTCGGTCGAGGCGACGTCGGCAGCCTCATCGTGCACGGCCGCGATCGCCGCCTGCAGCGCGTACGGGCCGGAGCGAGGCCCGCACAAGGCGGCGACGACCAGGTCGCGGCCCTCGGTGATGCGGTCGGCGTCCCACAGGGCGCGGTCCTGGTCTTCCAGCGACACCAGCTCCCCCGCCGTGTCGACGCGGGCGGCGCGGCGGGCGTCGACCAGCAGCAGCAGCGCGAGCAGCCCGCTGACCTCGGCTTCGGTGGGCAACAGTCGGTGCAGGATCCGTGCCAGCCGGACTGCCTCGTCGGTCAGGTCGGCCCGCACCAGGTCCTCGCCCGCGCTGGCGGCGTAGCCCTCCGTGAAGATCAGGTAGATCACCCGCAGCACACCGGGAATGCGCCCGGCCAATTCATCGGCCTCGGGCACACGGAACGAGATCCGCGCGTTGCGGATCTTGCGCTTGGCCCGCACGATCCGCTGCGCCATCGTGGCCTCCGGCACCAGAAAGGCCCGCGCCACCTCGGGTGTGGACAACCCCGCGAGGCACCGGAGCGTCAGCGCGACCTGGGCCTCGACCGACAGTGCGGGATGGCAGCAGGTGAAGAACAGGCGCAGCCGTTCGTCGGGGACATCGTCGCTCTCCCGCTCTGGCACCGTGGGGAGGAGCTGCCGCGCCTCGACGTGCATGATCGCGAGTCGCTCGGCGTAGGCCCTGTCCCGCCGCAACCGGTCGACGGCCTTGCGCCGCGCGGTGGTGAGCAACCAGGCCACGGGCGTCGTCGGCACCCCGTCGACGGGCCAGCGCTCCAGCGCGGCCTCGACAGCCTCGGACGCGACATCTTCGGCGAGGTCGAGGTCACCGAACTGGCGCACGAGCATGGCGAGCAGCCGGCCCCGCTCCTCACGAAACACCGCCTCGACCATGCCGGCCGCCCGCCCACCGGTCATGACAGGTCGAAGTCCTGAATCGGGCGCACCTCGACCCGCCAGGCCCGGGCCCCGGGGCAGCGGGCAGCCCAGTCGATCGCGGCATCCAGATCAGGGAGGTCGAGGATGTAGTAGCCGCCCAGATACTCCCGGGTCTCGGCGAAGGGCCCGTCGGTGACCATGCGCTCCCCGTTCTTGCCCACCTGGACGGAGGTGGCGGTCTCGAAGGAGTCCAGCACGTTGCTGTCGACCATGACCCCCGCGTCGTAAACCGCCTTGTGGTACGCCATGAACTCCTCCATGAGCCCCTGGTCGGCCTCGGCCGTCTGGGGCTCGGCGTCCTGAGTGCCGATGATGAGCAGCATGTACTTCACGGTGAACTCCTCTGTCGTCTTTCGTCGGGTTCGTGCGTTGCCCGTAGTGCGGCAACACTGGGATGACGAACGGCGAGGCAGCAGATCGACAACCCGCCGAAAGAATTTTCAGGCCCGCTCGATTCCATGCAGCTCGGCCGCCCCCAGGCCCAGGTCTCGATCGCCATCGTCGAGGCCATGTCGTGCGACCCGTGGCGCACACAAACTACGGCCTCCCTCCCTACGCGCCCGCGGCCGGCGCCGGCCCACCACGGACCAGGCCGCGCTCGCACAACAGCCCGACGACGCGCGGGAGAAGACGGTCCAGAAGATCGCCGGCCTCTTCGGCGTTCCCCGCTCCATGGTTTCAACCGAAGGGGGTTGTCACGCGATGGGTTCCGATATATCGTTGACGCATCGCGACTGATCAACGATGGAATGGAGTGATGGCGATGCGTTCCCGTGGAGAAGACTTCGGATACGAACACGGACATGGACACCACGGCGGCCCCGGTCCTCGTGGTCGGGGCGGCTTCGAGGGGCGGCGCGGGGCTTTCGGGCCCTTCGGACCGGGTGGTCCCGGTGGCCCCGGCTTCGGCGGATCCGGCTTCGGCGGATCCGGCTTCGGCCCGGGCCCGTGGGGCGGGCGCGGCGGCCGGGGCGGGCCCCGGGGGAGGGCGCGGCGCGGCGACGTGCGCGCGTCGATCCTGGCCCTGCTCAAGGACCGGCCCATGCATGGGTACGAGATGATCCAGGAGATCGCCGAGCGCAGCGGCGGGGCGTGGAAGCCCAGCCCGGGTTCGGTGTACCCGACCCTTCAGCTGCTGGAGGACGAGGGTCTGATCACCAGCGAGGCCGAGGGCGGCAAGAAGCTGTTCTCGCTCACCGAGCCGGGCCGCAGCGCGGCCGATGAGGGTCCCGACGCGCCTTGGGAAGAGGCTGGGCGCGGGGTCGACTGGGAGACGCTGCACGAGATCCGGCAGGCCGGCTTCGGCCTCATGGAGGCCTTCGGTCAGGTCTGGAAGACCGGCAGCAAGGACCAGCGCGACAAGGCGGTGGCGGTCATCAACGAGGCCCGCAAGAAGCTGTACCTGATCCTCGCCGACGAGGACTGACGGCGTGCTGTGGTACCTGACGGCGCCCCGCGGAAGCGTTTCCGCGGGGCGCCTTTCCGCGTACGGGACCGCGGGGTGCCGTTCCGGGGCGGGCGATGGTGTTCGAGGCTCAGGTGACCAGTCCGGCCAGTTTGCGCAGCGACTCGTTGAGGGCGGCCGTCGCCGAATCCTTGAGCTTGCCCGCCATGAGCGAGACGGCGGCGCCGGTGAACTCCCCGTCGATCCGCACGGTCGTGGCGTCTCCGTCGGCGGTCAGGGTGTACCGCGTGGCGACGTTCACCGCCATCGGGCCCTTGCCTCGGATGGCCAGGGTGCGGGCGGTCTCCAGCTCCTCGATGGTCCAGTTGACCTCGGCCGGGAAGCCCATCAGTTTCATGTTCTCCTCGAAGGTGCCGCCGACCTCGAGTGACGCGGGGCCGCCCTTCGGGAAGCTGGTGTGGGTCGAGTTCCACTCGCCGTACGAGGAGAAGTCCGTGAGTTGCGCCCAGACCTTCTCGGCAGGCGCCTCCATGCGAGCTTCCGCGCTGACTTCGGCCATGCGACCACCTCTTCGTGTCGGGCTACGGTGTCGCGGAACGTAGCCGCAGGTCCCGGAACATTCAATACTGATGAACTGTCAGAAATTGTGTAGGAGGCGGCGGACGGGGGGTGGAGGGGGGCGGTGGAGGGAGAGGCGGCAGCGGGAGGGTGCGGCGGGGGCGGTGGGTACAGAGGGTCAGCCCACCCGTCGTATCACCGCCGCGTCGAACAGGTCCCACGCCCGCGGGTGGGGCCCCTCCTCGTGGCAGTGCCACGCCTCCCAGAACAGGTCGGCGGGCAGCGCCTCCTCCGGGGCGTACACCCGGTACACGTACTGCCTGCCGTCGATCGCCGGCAGGGCCACCAGCCAGCACCTGCTCTCCATGACCCGGGGGACGAGCGCCGGAGCGACGCGGTTGCGTGCGGGGCGCGAAGCAAGACGGCGCGCGCCCCAGGGGGAAATCGGCGCGAAGTCATCCGTAAGGAGGAGAACTCGCCCAGGGATGCCCACCCTGTGCGGGACGCCGAAATGCTGCCAGCCGGGGATGACCCGGCTCGCCGAGACTGATGGGGTAGGGGTTGTGCCATCCCGTATTCCCCAGCAGCCCGCCGCCGAGAGCGGCCCGAACCGTACGGAAGTCGAAGCCGGACTCAGTGCCGAGTTGGCCTCGGTGGTCTCCGGCGCGCGCAGGAGGGCGCTGCGGGACGGGGACCGGCAGATCGACACGGCCCATCTGTTGCACTCGCTGCTGGAGTCCGACCCCGAGGTGCGCGCGGTCTTCGACGGCGGGCCGCAGGTCGCCCGGTTGCTCGGCTACCTCGTGCAGCGCAGCATCGGCTACGGGCTGCGCTGGCAGAGCAGTGTCGAGGACTCCGGTGCCGTGCCCGTGGTCGCCGAGGCGGGCTGGTCCCCGGTGGCGGCCGGTGCCATGGAGGAAGCGTACGAGCGCGCGGTACTGCGGGGCGACGAGCGGGCCCGCGGTCTCGATCTGCTCGCGGCGGTCGTCGCCGATCCCCAGTCGCGGGCGGTCGAGGTCCTCGGACGCGCGGGAGTCGACGCCCGGGCGCTGTTGGGGCGCATCGAGGCCGGATGCGAGGAGTGCGCCGCGCGGGGCGACGGCGCCTACTGAGTCCACGGCGGGCAGGGGGCTGAGCCCGGTGGGGGCCGGTGGCCGAGCCCGGGGAGAGCCGGGCGAAGCGCCGCTCGCCGGGCCGGGAGAGAGTCATTCGCCAAGCCGGGAGAGTGTCCCGCCGAGCCCGGCCGAGGGTGGCAGACCTTGACGTCGAGTCGGCGCGTCCATGTCCAGCCGATGAGACAGGTGTCATTGGGGATGACGCTCCTGTCGACGCCTGTCATCATGTGCCGGTGCATACGTCTCAGGGCAGTCAGGGCAACCGTGGAAGGGGCGTCGGCCTGGGCCTCGCGCTCGTGTCGGCGGTCGCGTTCGGCGGATCGGGTGTCGCGGCCAAGCCGCTGATCGAGGCGGGTCTCGACCCGCTCCACGTGGTGTGGTTGCGTGTCACGGGCGCCGCGCTGGCGATGCTGCCGCTGGCCGTACGCCACCGGGCGCTGCTGCGGCAGCGTCCCGCACTGCTCGCCGGGTTCGGACTGCTCGGTGTGGCCGGCGTCCAGGCCTGCTACTTCGCCGCGATCTCCCGTATCCCCGTCGGCGTCGCACTGCTCGTCGAGTACCTCGCGCCCGCACTCGTGCTCGGCTGGGTGCGCTTCGTGCAGCGTCGGCCCGTGACACGCGCCGCGGCCCTCGGGGTCGTCCTCGCGGTCGGTGGACTCGCCTGTGTGGTCGAGGTGTGGTCCGGGCTGAGCTTCGACGCCATCGGACTGGTCCTCGCGCTGGGCGCCGCCTGCTGCCAGGTCGGCTACTTCGTCCTGTCCGACCAGGGCAGCGACGCCGGCGACGAGGCGCCGGACCCGCTCGGCGTGATCGCGTACGGGCTGCTCGTCGGCGCCCTCGTGCTGACGGTCATCGCGCGGCCCTGGACCATGGACTGGTCCGTGCTCGGAGGCAGCGCGGACATGAACGGGACGTCCGTGCTCGCCGCGCTGCTCCTCGGCTGGATCGTGCTGATCGCGACCGTCGTCGCGTACGGCACCGGAGTGCTCTCCGTGCGCAGGCTCTCTCCGCAGGTCGCGGGCGTCGTGGCCTGCCTCGAAG
Source organism: Streptomyces albiflavescens (assembly GCF_014645835.1). Lineage (GTDB taxonomy): Bacteria > Actinomycetota > Actinomycetes > Streptomycetales > Streptomycetaceae > Streptomyces > Streptomyces albiflavescens. Next base: position 1,113,244 of record NZ_BMMM01000001.1, on the reverse strand, counting down.
CGGTGATCGCGACGATCCTCGCCTGGGTGCTGCTGGGCGAGCATCTCTCGGCACCGCAGATCGTCGGCGGCTCGGTGGTGCTGCTCGGCGCGTTCATCGCGCAGTCGTCGGCGCCCGCGAAGCCGTCGGACGGCCCCGTCGCGAGCGGCGGGAGCGACCTCGAACGGGAGTTGTCGGCCCACGGAACCGCAGCGTAGGGTGCGGATCATGCCGTCGACGCTCGTTCTTCCGCCTCCGGCCGCCTGAGGCGGGCCCTCCGGAATCCACGCCCGGCCCCGAGCCGGGCGCAACGGTGCTGCCCGCAGAAGAAGTCCGAGGACCTTTCCGTACGCCCCCTGCCCGTCAGCACGGGCTGCGACGTGGTCCCTTCCTGAGCTTCTGCGTATCTGCGGAGAGAACACGTGTCGAACACTGCATCCGGCCTGCCCATCGGGCGAGGCCTCCTCTATCTGATCGTCGCCGGTGCCGCCTGGGGCACCGCGGGCGCGGCCGCGTCACTGGTCTACCGGGCCAGCGACATGGGACCGATCGCCCTCTCCTTCTGGCGGTGCGCGGGCGGGCTCGTCCTCCTGCTCACCGTGCGCCCGCGGCGTCGGCGGGTCCGGTCCGCCGTCTGTGAGCCACTCGGCCGCAAGGTTCTGCGGATCGGCGTCACGGGCTGTGGGCTCGCTGTCTTCCAGACCGCGTACTTCGCCGCAGTCGAGGCGACCGGCCTCGCGGTGGCGACCGTTGTCACGCTGGGCGCCGGGCCCGTACTCATCGCGCTCGGCGCGCGGCTGACCATGGGGGAGCGGCTCGGGCGCGGCGGGATCGCCGCCGTCGCCGGGGCGCTCGCCGGGCTCGGCGTGCTGGTGCTGGGCAGCGGAGATGCGACGGTGCGCCCCGGCGGTGTCCTGCTCGCGGTCGTGTCGGCGGCCGGGTACTCCACGATGACGCTGCTCACGCGGTGGTGGGGACGCGAGGGCCGAGCTGACGGGTCCGGCACGACGGCGTGGACGTTCGCCGTCACCACCGTCCTCCTCCTGCCGCTCGGCCTGGCCGAAGGGCTGGTCCCGCACGCCGCTCAACCGGTACACATGCTGGCCCTGCTGGCGTACATCGCCGCCATTCCCACAGCGTTGGCCTATGCCCTGTTCTTCGCGGGCGCGGCCGTCGTCCGTTCCGCGACCGTCTCCGTGATCATGCTCCTGGAGCCGGTGAGTGCGGCCGCCCTGGCCGTCGGGCTGCTCGGCGAGCGACTCACCGCGCCGACGCTGGTGGGCACCCTGCTGATGCTCGGCTCGGTCGCGGGACTCGCGCTGGCGGAAACCCGCGTCGCGGGGGCGGACGGGAGCCCGGTACCCGTGGAGGAATCGGCGCTGGTCTGAGGCGCGCGGTGCGGAGTGCGGGGTGCGGGCTCACCCGGGCCCGCCGGGCGAACCCGTGCCCCGCACCGCTCGGCCGACGAGGATGAGCACGATTGAGCTTGCGCCGGGGTGGCCAGGCGATGGGGCTCGAAGCGTCAGCAGGCCGCGGGTCCGGCCAGGACGAGTGCGGTGCTCGGCCGACGGAGGGGCGGCACGCCGGGCGGCCCGGTCCGGGACCGGGCCGCCCATTGCGGCCATGACCTGGTCAAGACGGCGGGCGGCCGCAAGGCTGATCGCGGGGCATCAGCCCAGTACGACCTCGCCCGTGCGGACGGCACGCATGGCCCTTTCGACAGTCTCCCGATTTTCACCGACCGGCGCCACGTAGTCGAGGACGTCGCGCGCGGCGTCCTCCCCGAGCGTTCGGGTGATCACCCATGCGGCGAGATACTGCGACGCCAAGCAGCCCCCCGCTGTGGCGATGTTCCCCTCGGCGTGGAACGGCGCGTCGAGCACGGCGATGTCGCAGGCTTCGACAAAGGGTCGGCTCTTCATGTCCGTGCAAGCCGGCATGCCGTCCAGCAACCCGAGGCGGGCGAGCACCAGCGCGCCGGAGCACTGCGCACCGATCAGCTGTCGCGAGGGGTCGAGCGGCAGCCTGGAGATCAGCCGGTCGTCGGCGACCACGTCGCGCGTCTTCACCCCGCTGCCGATCAGCACGACGTCGGCCTGGGTCACGAAGTCCATCGGGCGCTGCCCGGTCACCTCGACGCCGTTCATCGACGTGACCACCGGCGTCGGTGTCGTGATGAAGGCCTCCAGACCGTCCTTTCGGCACCGGTTGATCAGCGCGGAGGCGATGAAGCTGTCGAGTTCGTTGAACCCGTCGAAGGTGACCACGGCTACCTGCATGACAACTCCCTGAGTACGGCATCGGATGTCCGCTCCAAGGCGCGCAACTCAGGGTCGCGCGCCAAGGGGCGGCCGGTCGGTGGCGTGCATGCCACCGACCTTGCGTTTCGAGTTCCTAGCCCGAGGACCGCACTCGCCGGCCCGCCCGCCTGCTGACGTCCCGAGGATCGCCAGGGCGAACGCATCGCATGCATGATCGTGCTCGTCCTCGTAGGTCGGGCCCGTGCGGCCGCGCGGGCCCGGGCGCGGCCCACCGGGCTCACACCCCCCTGCCCCGCCTGCGCACCTGGTGCTCCCGAGCCGCCGCGTCCCCCGGTCCACCGCGCGCCGCCAGCCCGGCCGCGATCCGCTCCTGCACCTCCGTCGGCTTGTGGCTCGCGTACTTGAACTTCGCTCGTACGTCGGTCACTTCGAGCCGCAGACCGCGGATGCCGGAGAGGAGGCGGCCGTACGGGGCCTCGCCGACGGCGGCGGTCGCGGAGCTGCCGTCCGGCTGGAAGTGGCCGACCTGGCGGTTCAGCAGGTCGGCCTTCTCCGCCGGGTCGTCCACGACGTGGGCGGTGCAGCGGAGTTGGACCGCCGTATAGAAGCTCGTCGGCGTGCCGTGCTCGGGCGGTACGTCCGGCGGGGCCTGCCAGGGGCCGGGGATGAAGGCGTAGTCGTCCACCACGCTCAACAGCACGACCGGGTTCGCCTCGAGCGCGGGCCACAGCGGGTTCGGGCGCGCCAAGTGGGTCAGGGCCTCGCCCTGTTCGGCGTCGTACGCGAAGTGCAGCGGCTGCACGTACGGAGGCTCGCCGGACGGTCCGTTCACCGCGAGCTGCCCGAAGTCGTGGGCGGCGAGCCACCGTTGCCACTCGGCGTCGTCGTGAGGCGCGTCCCAGGGGTGGATCAGCATCACAGAGCCGCGAGGTAGTCGGGGAACTCGATGCCGGGGGCCAGGTCGTCGGCGGGGATCGGGGCGCCATGGCCCTTGGCCAGGGGGAGGACTCCGGTCCAGTGGGGGAGTGCGAGGTCCTCGGGCTCGTCGCTCGGGCCGCCGGTGCGGAGCTTCGCGGAGACCTCGTCGAGGTCGAGGCGGATCACGGCGGTGGCCGCCAGTTCCTTGGCGTTGGCGGGGCGCGAGTCGTAGGAGCGGCCGGGGACGACGTGGTCGACCAGGGCGTCGAGGGCCGTGCGCTTCTCGTCCGGGTCCGTCACCTGGTGGGCGATGCCGTGCACCACCACGGAGCGGTAGTTGATCGAGTGATGGAAGGCCGAGCGGGCCAGGACCAGGCCGTCGACATGGGTCACGGTCAGGCAGACCGGCAGCCCGGGATCGGCCTGGCCCGTCATCCGCAGCGGGCGGGAGCCCGTCGAACCGTGCACATAGAGACGCTCGCCGACACGTCCGTACAGCGTCGGCAGGACGACCGGGGCGCCGTCGCGGACGAAGCCGAGGTGGCAGACGTAGCCCTCGTCGAGTATCGCGTGCACCAGCTCGTGGTCGTACGCGGCTCGGTCCTTGGAGCGGGTGGGGACGGTGCGGTCGGTCGGGGTGTAGGCAGCGGGCTGTGTCGTCCCGGGCTGGGTGCTCGTCTCCGGCATCGTCTGTGCCATTGCCTTCTCCATTGCACTAGTGCATAATACTCTTTGTGCTAGAAGAGTATCGGATCCAAGGGCGTCGCGCAGCCGAGATCGCCGCGAGCGTCGAAGGCGGGGTCGGGTCGGGTGACCTGGAGCCGGGTCAACTGCTCCCGCCGATGCGGGAGTTGGCCGAGCGGCTCGGAGTGAATCCCAATACGGTCGCGGCCGCCTATCGCACGCTGCGTGAGCGCGGGGTGATCGAGACCGCGGGCCGCCGGGGCAGCCGGGTGCGCTCGAAGCCCGCCACCACGGGGCGTGAGCACATCCGCGTCGAGGTGCCGGAGGGTGTACGGGACGTGGCCGACGGCAACCCCGACCACGCGCTGCTGCCGGGACTCGCGGAGGCGTTCGCGGCCGCCGCCGAGCGGTCCGACCGCGCGCCGGTGATGTACGGGGCCGCCGCCGTCGAACCGGAGTTGGAGCGTCTCGCGCGCGCCGACCTCGATGCGGACGGGGTGCCCGACGGACCCGTCGTCGTCACCTCGGGATCGCTCGACGCCATTGAGCGCGTCCTCGCGGTCCATCTCAAACCGGGGGATGCCGTCGCCGTCGAGGACCCGGGCTGGGGCAGCCTGCTCGACCTCGCCCCGGCGCTCGGGCTGCGCACGGTCGGCGTCGGCGTCGACGACGAGGGCCCGCTCCCCGACGACGTACGCCGTGCGCTGGAGGCCGGAGCGCGGGCCCTGATCGTCACCGACCGGGCGCAGAACCCGACCGGTGCCGCGGTGAGCGCCACGCGCGCGCGTGCCGTGCGGTCCGTGCTCGAGGCGTACCCGGAGACCCTGCTCATCGAGGACGATCACGGGCATCGGATTGTCGACCTGCCTCTGCATCCCGTGGCAGGGGTCACGCACAGCTGGGCCCTGGTGCGCTCCGTCGCCAAGGCGTACGGCCCCGACCTGCGGCTCGCCGTGCTCACCGGGGATCCCGTCACGGTCGACCGGGTGCACGGGCGGCAGCGTCTGGGCCCCGGCTGGGTGAGCCGTCTGCTGCAGTGCGCGGTGGTGCACTTGTGGACCGCGGGGGCGGTGGATGCACGGGCCGTGGCGGCGGCTTACGGGCGGCGCCGGGACGCTCTGATCGATGCCCTGAAGCAGCGTGGCATCGAGGCGCACGGGCGCAGCGGGATGAACGTGTGGCTCCCCGTCCCGGACGAGACGGGGGCGGTCGCGCGGTTGCTGCACTCCGGCTGGGCGGTCGCGCCCGGGGCGCGCTTTCGGATGAGTGCGCCGCCCGGGATCCGGATCACCGTCTCGACACTCACCCCGGACGACATCGAGCCGCTGGCGGACGCGGTCGCCTCCGCCGTCGGCCCGGCGCCCGCACGTCGCTACGTGTGAATCAGCGGCGCGCCTTCGCCTGGGTGAGCGCCGCGCCCGCGAGGACGACCACCGCTCCGACCGGAGTCGACCAGGTCAGCGACTCGCCGAGGATCGCGACGCCCGCGGCGGTGGCGATCACCGGGATGAAGTACGTGACCATCTGGGCCGTGGTCGGCCCGACCTCGGCGACGATGCCGTACTGGATGAGCATGGCCAGCCCCGTGCCGAGGGCTCCCAGGGCGACGATCGCGAGCAGGGGGATGACCGGGAAGTGGCTGGGCAGCGTGGTGAACAGCGGTGTGACGAGGGCCAGTTGGGCGGTCGCGAGGAGCAGCTGGGCGCCGGTCATCGACAGGTGCGAGTGACCGGCGCCGGCCAGGGTGCGGCGGACGTAGATCCAGCCGATGGGGTAGCTCAGCGAGGCCAGCAGGGCCATCGCCGTGCCCGTGGCGTCCAGGCCGTGGAAGCCCTGCCACACGCCGAGGACCGTGAGCACGCCGAGGAAGCCGATGCCGAGGCCGGCCACCCTGAGGCGGGTCGGCCGGTCCTCGGAGAGGGCGACCAGGGACAGGGCCATGCCCCACAGCGGCGAGGTCGCGTTGCAGATGCCCGCGAGTGTCGACGGGATGGTCAGCTCGGAGTAGGCGAAGAGCGAGAACGGCAGCGCGTTCAGCAGGAAGGCCGCGACCGCGAGATGCCCCCAGGTGCGCGCCCCGCGTGGCAGTCGCTCCCGCTTCACCACCATCGCCGCCGCGAGCACCGCGGTCCCGAAGAGCAGCCGCCCGAAGGTGACCTGGAACGGGGCGTAGCCCTCCGTGCCGACCTTGATGAGCAGGAAGCTGAAGCCCCAGATCAGGGAGAGGGCGCCGAAACGCAGTCGCCAGTCGAGGGCGGTGGGGCGACGTGAAGTCGTCGTGGTGGCGGCGGGGGCTCGACGGCCGGTGACGGTGCTCATGATGACAACGATGAGGCAGAGCCATCTCTTAGCACAAGCGAGATTTTTCAAGCGATATCTCGTAGCATTGCTTACATGTTGAATCTCGAGCGCCTGCGCACCCTCGACGCCCTGGCACGGCACGGCTCGGTGAGCGCCGCGGCCGAGGGGCTGCACGTGACGACGTCGGCCGTCTCCCAGCAGATGTCCAAGCTGGAGCGCGAGGTCGGGCAGCAGCTGCTCGCCAAGAACGGCAGGGGCGTGCGCCTCACCGACGCCGGACGGCTGCTCGCCGACCATGCCGCGCGGATCCTGTCCCAGGTCGAGCTCGCCCAGTCCGACTTGGAGGCGCAGCGCGGTCAGGTGGTGGGTGAGCTGCGGTTGTCGGCGTTCCCGACCGCCGCGCGCGGGCTCTTTCCCGCCGCGCTCGCCGCTCTGCGTACCGATCATCCCGGGCTGCGGGTGCGCTCCTGCGAGCTGGAGCCGGAGGCCGGGGTTGCCGGGGTGGTGCGCGGCGATCTCGATCTGGCGGTCGTGCTCGACTGGTACAACAAGCCGATGCCGCTGCCCGACGGCCTGGTGAAGGCATCGATTCTCGACGACCCGGCCGATGTGGCGATGCCGGTCGGGCACCGGCTCGCGGACCGTGACGAGGTGGACCTCGGTGATTTCGCCGACGACGAGTGGATCACCTGGGGCGAGGGCGAGTTCTGCCACGAGTGGCTGATGTTCACGCTGCGCTCCAAGGGCGTCGAGCCGCGCATCGGGCACCGCGCGGCGGAGACGCACACCCAACTCGGCCTGGTCGCCGCGGGGCTCGGGGTGTGCGTGGCTCCGCTGCTCGGGCGCCATCCGATGCCCGAGGGGGTCGTCACGGTGCCGGTGCGGCAGCGCGTACGGCGCCATGTCTACGTCGTGTGGCGGGCCGACGCCGACCGCCGGCCGTCGATCAGGGCGGCGGTGGATGCCCTGCGCAGGGCCGGGGAAGGCGTCGAGTGAGCTGCGGAGCCGAGTGCGACGCTGGGGCAAGTGCCTTACAGAGGAGGCAGTTTCCGGAAGTCCCAGGAAGCGATCGCCTCAGGAGTCAGCCGCGCCCAGGCGTGACGGCCGTCGTGCGGCATCTCCTCCAGGCCGAAGTTCTTGCGTGCGAACAGGGTCTCGGGGACGTCGAGTTCCGCGCACAGCTCCCCGGTGCGGGGGGCCTCCCCCACGAACTCCACCGTGCCGGACAGTTCGACGCCACGCAGGTCCCCGTACTCCTCACCCGAGTCGATCACCACGGCGACGCGCGGGTCGCGGCGCAGCTCCGCCCAGCGCTTGCTGCGCACCACGGAATACAGCCACAACGAGGTCCCGTCCCAGGCGAACCAGAGGGCGCTCACATGCGGGGCGCCGTCCTTCGACACGGTCGCGACGCGGCAGGTGCGCTGGGTGGTGAGGAACTCGTCCAGTTCGCCGGGAGTCATCATGATCTTCCGGCCCCTGCGCTGAGTGACAGCCATGCGGTCCCCTCTTCTTCCGCGTCGGCCCTCGTCCGAGCCGACAGAGATCCTCTGACATCGCGTCAGAAAAGCATGGGCCGTCTTCCGTCCCCACGCAATGGTCGTTACGCTCGCCCGCTCCGACCTCCGACGACAAGGGGAGCCATGCCGTCGTACGAACAGCTCAGTGAACTCCTCGACCCCGCCACCACGGTGCTGCTCACCGTGGAGTGCCAGCAGGGTGTCGTGGGCCAGGACAGCGCGCTGCCCGAACTCGCCAAGGAGGCACGGTCGTCGGGGGCGCTCGCCCACGTCGCCCGGCTGGTGGCCGCCGCGCACGAGAGCGGGGTGCAGGTCATCCACGCGGTCGCCGAGCGGCGTCCGGACGGCCGGGGCGCCAACCGCAATGCCCGGCTGTTCCGTGCGGCCGAGCGGCTGCCCGTGCAGCAGTTGACGGGGACCACGGCCGTGCGGATCGCGCCGCCCATCGAGGTCGCCGAGGAGGACTTCGTCGTACGCCGGCTGCACGGCCTTTCGCCGATCGCGGGCACCGACGTAGATCCGCTGCTGCGCAACCTCGGCTGCCGCACCCTCGTGGTGACCGGTGTCTCGGCCAACGTGGCGATCCCCAATGCCGTGTTCGACGCCGTGAACCGTGGCTACACCGCAGTCGTGCCCGCGGACGCCATCGCGGGGGTGCCCTCCGACTACACCCCCGCGATGATCCGCAACACGCTCGCCCTGGTCGCCACCATTACCGCGACCGACGACGTGCTGGCCTGCTTCAAGCGACCACGCCGCTGAAGTCCCCAGGGGCCGCGCGAAGTCGACCGCTGAAGTCCCCGGCGATCACGCCAGCGTGATCGAGTCGCCGTCGACAGTGATCTTGGCGGCGGCCAGCGCGCTCGTCGCGGGCCCCTTCTTCACGCTGCCGTCGGTGGCGGAGAACTGGCTGCCGTGGCAGGGGCAGTTGATCACGCCGTTCGAGATGCCCTTCACCGCACATCCCTGGTGGGTGCACTTGGAGGAGAAGGCCTTGAACGTCCCCGCGGTCGGCTGGGTGACCACCACACCCTGGTCGGCGAACACCTTGCCGCCGCCCTCGGGGATGTCGCTGGTCTTGGCGAGGACATTGGCGCCGGCGTTCCCGGCCGCGGCGTTGTCGTCGCCTCCGGAGCCGCCGCCGTTCACCTCGGTGGAACCGGACGACTTCTTGTCGTCCGACCCGCACGCGGTCAGCGCGACGGCGAGCCCCGCCGCGCCGACGGCCGCCACGACGGTGCGGCGGGCCGGAGCCGAGACGGGCTGAAGCGATTCGCTGGTCATGCTGACTTTCCCTTCAACGGACGTGATGGTGATCTGTACAGAACTACGGTCCGCCCGTGGGCCCTGTTCAGGGCGTTGGGATTATTTGACCCAATCGACAGCAGGTCGACAGCTGCGTCCGCTGCCCGCGGTCGCCCCAGTAGCCTGGGGCGATGCTCAAGGAAGTCATCGCGACCCGCTACATCACGCCCCTGCGTGAGGGCGGCTCGCTGCCGGGGCTCGTCGAGGCCGACGATCTCGGGACGTACGTCATGAAGTTCACCGGTGCCGGACAGGGGCGCAAGACGCTCGTGGCGGAGGTCGTCTGCGGTGAACTCGCCCGCAGGCTCGGCCTGCGTGTACCCGGTCTGGTGACGATCGACCTGGACCCGGTCATGGGACTCGGCGAGCCGGACCAGGAGGTCCAGGAGCTGCTGAAGTCGAGCGGCGGGTTGAACCTGGGGATGGACTTCCTCTCCCGCGCGATCGGCTTCGACTCACTCGCTTTCGACGTGAGCCCCGAGGAGGCCGGCCGGATCGTCTGGTTCGACGCGCTCGTCAACAACGTCGACCGCTCCTGGCGCAACCCCAACATGCTGGTCCGAAGCGGCGACCTGTGGCTCATCGACCATGGCGCCACGATGATCTGGCACCATCACTGGCCCGGAGCAGGGGCCTCCGCCGCCAAGCCGTACGACGTCTCCGACCACGCGCTCGCGCCCTTCGGGCCGGACATCGCCTCGGCCGCCGCCGAGCTGGCGCCGCTGGTCACCGAGGAACTGCTCGCCGAGGTGACCGCCGAGATTCCCGAGGAGTGGCTGGCGGACGAGCCCGGCTTCGACTCGACCGACGCGCTGCGCCGCGCCTACGCGCAGCCGCTCCTGGCACGCGCCACCGTCATCCACGAACGCATCAAGGGCATCGAGGGGGACAAGTGAGCGAGCGGGACGTCTTCGAGTACGCGCTGCTGCGCGTGGTGCCGCTGGTCGAGCGCGGCGAGTGCTTCAACGCGGGCGTGCTGGTGTACTGCCGCGCCAAGTCCTTCGTCGCGGCGCGGACACATCTGGACGAAACCAAGCTGCGGGCGCTGGACCCGGAGGCGGACGTGGCGGGCGTACGGGCCGCGCTGCGCGCCGTCGAAGGGGTCTGTGCCGGAGGAGAAGCGGCTGGTCAGGCGGCCCGCGATGACGCCGGGCGGCGTTTTCGCTGGCTGATCGCGCCCCGCTCGACGGTTGTCCAGCCGGGGCCTGTGCACACCGGACTCACCGCCGATCCGGCGGCCGAGGTCGAGCGGTTGCTCGACCTGCTGGTCAGGTAATGGATCACACGCACGCGGTGTGCCGTTGACACCGAGTGCCAGGGCTTCTAGCGTCACGTCTACTGAAGGTACTAAGCGGTCGCTCACCGGAGGGGCGTACCGTGAGCCGCAGGCCTTTCAGGACTGCCGAAGCGTCCGCGAGGGTGCCAAGGTTGCCGAGACGGGCCTTCCCACAGGCTTTCCGACAGGCTTTTCCAAGGGCGAGGAGAACCAGCAATGTCCACCACTGAGCAGCGCGTCGCCGTAGTCACCGGTGCCGCGCGCGGCATCGGCGCCGCGACCGCCGTACGACTGGCCGCGGAGGGCCGCGCCGTCGCGGTGATCGACCTCGACGAGGCCGCGTGCAAGGACACCGTGGAGAAGATCACCGCCGCCGGCGGCAAGGCCATCGGCGTCGGCTGCGACGTCTCCGACGAGGCCCAGGTCGAGGCCGCCATCACGCGGATCGCCGAGGAGCTCGGCGCGCCGACGATCCTGGTGAACAATGCGGGCGTGCTCCGCGACAACCTGCTGTTCAAGATGAGCGCGTCCGACTGGGACACGGTCATGAACGTGCACCTGCGCGGCTCCTTCCTCATGACGCGAGCCGTCCAGAAGTACATGGTGGACGCCAAGTTCGGCCGGATCGTCAACCTGTCCTCGTCCTCGGCGCTCGGCAACCGTGGCCAGGTGAACTACTCCGCTGCCAAGGCCGGTCTGCAGGGCTTCACCAAGACGCTCGCGTTCGAGCTCGGCAAGTTCGGCGTCACCGCGAACGCCGTCGCGCCCGGCTTCATCGTCACCGACATGACCGCCGCCACCGCGGCCCGCGTCGGCATGGGCTTCGAGGAGTTCCAGGCCGCCGCCGCCACGCAGATCCCCGTGGCGCGCGTCGGCAACCCCGACGACATCGCCAACGCGATCGCCTTCTTCACCGGCGAGGCCGCCGGATTCGTCTCCGGCCAGGTGCTGTACGTGGCCGGCGGGCCGCTCAACTAGGGCCGGGAGGCACGGACATGACCACACTTCCCGAACTCTCGGGCAAGGTCGCGCTGATCACTGGCGCGAGCCGCGGCATCGGCTACGGCATCGCGGAGGCCCTCGTCGCCCGCGGCGATCGGGTCTGCATCACCGGCCGCAACGAGGACGCTCTGAAGGAGGCCGTCGAGGCGCTCGGCTCCGAGCGTGTCATCGGCGTCGCCGGCAAGGCCCACGACGAGGCCCACCAGGCCGTCGCCGTCGAGCGCACCATGGAGGCCTTCGGGCGCGTCGACTACCTGGTCAACAACGCCGGTACGAACCCGGTGTTCGGGCCGATCGCCGAGCTGGACCTCAACGTGGCGCGCAAGGTCTTCGAGACCAATGTCGTCTCGGCGCTCGGCTTCGCCCAGCAGACCTGGAAGGCCTGGCAGAGCGAGAACGGCGGCGCGATCGTCAACATCGCCTCCGTCGCGGGCCTCGCTCCCTCGCCGTTCATCGGCGCATACGGCATCAGCAAGGCCGCCATGATCAACCTGACCGTGCAGCTGGCGCACGAGTTCGCGCCCAAGGTACGGGTCAATGCCATCGCGCCCGCCGTGGTGAAGACCAAGTTCGCCGCGGCCCTGTACGAGGGCCGCGAGGCGGAGGCGGCCGCGGGCTACCCGCTCGGCCGGCTCGGCTTGCCCTCCGACATCGGGGGCGCCGCCGCGTTCCTCACCTCGCAGCAGGCGGACTGGGTCACCGGCCAGACGCTCGTGGTCGACGGCGGCAAGTTCCTGAACGCCGGAGTCGAGTAGCCCGCACGTTGTGGAGAGTTGACAAAAACTGCGACGGCGTCGACCGAGGTCGACTTCGACGGAGGCTTCTGCAACGGGTTCACAGAAGTCTGACAACGTAGTCACATCCGTGCTGATCAAGTGCCCTGCCGGGAACGTGGTTCCACCGGCAGGGCACTGCGGTATGGTCTGCCGACCCTTGGTACGGCAGATCGAGGAGCGCGCGCGTGTTCAACCGGAACCGATTCCTGCGACAACTGGCGGCGGCCACGTCCATAACCCTGGTGGCCGGGTGCGGCGTCTTCTCCTCGGGATCGTCCGGCGACAAGGAGCCGATCGTCGTGGGCACCACCAGTGCGCCGAGCACGCTGGACCCGGCCGCCTCCTGGGACGGTTCCTGGGAGCTGTTCCGCAACATCTACCAGACGCTGCTGAGCTACCCCAACGGCGCGGTCACGCCCCAGCCCGACGCGGCCAAGAGCTGCGCGTTCACGGACCTGTCCAATCGCACGTACCGCTGCGTGCTCCGCCCGAACATGAAGTTCGCCGACGGAGACACGCTCGACGCCCGGGCCGTCAAGCACTCCATCGACCGCATCAGGAAGATCGCGGTCCGCGGTGGTCCGGCGGGCCTGCTCGGCAGCCTCGACCGGGTCCAGGTGCTGGGTGACCGCGAGGTCGTCTTCCACCTCAACAAGCCGGACGCCACCTTCCCGTTCGTCCTGGCCACCCCCGCCATGTCGATCGTCGACCCCGAGGATTATCCCGCCGACGCCCTGCGCACGGACGGCAAGGTCTTCGGATCCGGGCCGTACATCCTCCAGTCCTACGAGGAGGGCAAGAAGGCCGAACTGGTCACGAACGACCACTACGACGGCTTCGCCCAGCGCAAGAACGACGCGGTCACCATCCGCTACTTCCCGGACTCGACCCAGATGGTCGAAGCGCTCAGGAACAAGAAGATCGACGTCACCTACCGCGGGCTCGCCGCCTCGGACATCGTCGAGCTCCAGGGGCGCGACTCCCAGAAGGGCATTCAGCTCCTCGAAGGCGCCGGTACCGAAATCAGCTACCTGGTGTTCAACCCGAAGGACCCGTGGGCCGGGAAGCTCGCGGTCCGCAAGGCGATCGCCCAGCTCGTCGACCGGCCGGCCATCGTCCACAAGGTCTACAAGGACACCGTCGACCCGCTGTACTCCATGATCCCCGCGGGTCTGGTCGGGCACAGAGCCGGGTTCTTCGACGACTTCGGGGAACCCAGTTCGTCCAAGGCCCGCAAGATCCTCGTGAAGGCGGGCATCAAGGAGCCCGTCCCGCTCACGCTCTGGTACACGACCGACCGCTACGGTTCCGAGACCGCACCCGAGTTCCGGGAGCTCAAGAGCCAGCTCGATGGCTCCGGCCTGTTCCGCGTCACGCTGAAGAGCCGCCCCTGGAAGACGTACGAGGCGGGCTACCGCAAGGGCGAGTACCCGGTGTTCGGGCGCGGCTGGTTCCCCGACTTCCCGGACGCCGAGAACTTCATCGCGCCCTTCGTGGGCGATCAGAACGCCCTCGGCACGCCCTATCCGGCCCCGCGGATCACGAACAACCTGCTGCCCGAGTCGCGCCGTCAGAGCGACCGCGGCGCCGTGGTCAGGGAGTTCGAGGAGGCCCAGCAGATCCTCGTCGACGACGCCCGGCTGCTGCCGCTGTGGCAGGGCAAGCAGTACGTGGCCGCGAGCGAGGACATCTCGGGTGGCGAGCGGGCCCTGGACCCGTCGACGATCATGGCCATGTGGGAGTTGCACCGCAAGACCAGCTGGTAGCGCGCGGCCGGACCAGCCGGACCAGCCGTGCGGGAGCGGGGCGGGAGCCCATTGTCAGTGGGCGACGGTAGGTTCTGTGGTCTGGAAGTGACCGCACATCGGAGGAAGTTGACGTGACCGATATCGCCATGCTGCCCGAGTCCTGGCGCGGCGTCCTGGGCGAGGAGCTGCAGCAGCCCTACTTCAAGGAACTCACCGAGTTCGTCGAGGAGGAGCGCGCGAAGGGCCCCGTCTACCCTCCGCGGGAGGAGGTCTTCGCCGCGCTCGACGCGACGCCGTACGAGCGGGTGAAGGTGCTCATCCTCGGTCAGGACCCCTACCACGGCGAGGGTCAGGGGCACGGCCTGTGCTTCTCGGTCCGCCCGGGGGTGAAGACCCCGCCTTCGCTCCGCAACATCTACAAGGAGATGAAGGAGGAGCTGGGCACCTCGATCCCGGACAACGGCTATCTGATGCCGTGGGCCGAGCAGGGTGTGCTGCTGTTGAACGCGGTGCTGACGGTGCGCTCCGGCGAGGCCAACTCGCACAAGGGCAAGGGCTGGGAGAAGTTCACGGACGCGGTGATCCGCGCCGTGGCCGACCGGCCCGACCCGGCCGTCTTCGTGCTGTGGGGCAACTACGCGCAGAAGAAGCTCCCGCTGATCGACGAGGAGCGGCACGTGGTGGTGAAGGGGGCGCACCCCTCGCCGCTGTCCGCGAAGAAGTTCTTCGGTTCGCGTCCGTTCACGCAGATCAACGAGGCGGTGGCCCGACAGGGCCACGAGCCCATCGATTGGCAGATCCCGGACCTGGGCTGACACCGGAGCCGCTGGGCCCGGCCGTCACCGGCCTGGCTCAGCGGTGCACGGGGGCGCCTGAGCGTGATTGTCAGTGCCTCGGGCTAGCGTCGTGAGGGACAGCGACGAGCCTGGAGGACGCGGTGGCGGAGCAACAGGAGCAGGCGGCGCCGGACGCCATGATGACCCGGATCGGGCAGGTCGTCATGCTGCACCACGGCGGTGACCGCGAAGAGGCTCGGGGTCGCTTCCTGGACCTGTGGGCGGAGATCGGCGAGGACGGCGACCCCCTGCACCGCTGCACGCTGGCGCACTACATGGCCGACACGCAGGACGATCCTTCGGACGAACTCGCCTGGGACCTGCGGGCGTTGTCGGCGGCCGAGGAGCTCAGCGACGGGCGGGTCGTCGAGCACCACCAGTCGCTCGCGGCGCGCGCGTTCTACCCGTCGCTGCATCTGAATCTGGCCGCCGACTATGTGAAGCTCGGCCGCTCCGAGGCCGCCCGCAGCCATCTGCGCCGGGCCCGTGGCGCGGTCGGGGCCCTCCGGGACGACAGCTACGCGGACGGCGTCCGGGGGGCGATCGGCCGTCTTGAGCTGCGGCTCGACGGTGCCGGGGCAACGGGGGAGGGCCCCGGACCCGACCGCCTCGGCGGGCCCGGAGGCGAAACGCTGGGGCCGCCGAGGCAGCGGCCCTAGCGTGTGCGTGCCGGCCGGCCGTCTCGGATCCGTGGGGTAACCGGCCGCATGCCGGCACCGGTGGCGCGCCCTCGCGACGACGCACCCGCTTGCGACGGGCGCCGACTCCGTCAAGGTCCGTAGGCCCGCCGGCAGATGGTCGCCTCGGGACTGTCCGTCTGCCAGCCCCCGTACTTCCTGCCGAGGGCACACACGTCCGGGTTCTGCGGCACATCGGGGACTGCGGGCGGGACGGCGACGTGCGGCTCGGGGCGCCGTGGCTCGGGATGCGGGGCGGGATGCGGGCGGCGCGGAGGGATCGCCGGTGCCGCTGCGGGCGGCGGGGGAGCCGCACGACGCGGTGTCCCCGCGCTCGGTGCGGGCTTCCGGGACGGCCCGATGTGCTCCAGCGCCTCCCGCGCCGGTGCCTGCACGATCTGTGGCTTGGCCTTGCCGTCCGGACGCGGTGCGTCATGCCGGGACGGCACGGGCGCGGTGCCCGAGGCGGGCGATCGCTGGACGGTCACACAGCCGGTGAGGGCAGTGACAGCCACAGTGACCATGAGCGTTGCGGTCGTCGTTGTTCGATGCACCCGCGCAACTCTGCTGGGTCGGGCCGTCCTTGGGGAGCGGACAAGCGAAGGTTGCCCCGCACGAGTGATCCTTCCGCTCCTCCGGCGGGTGTCGCCGTCAGCAGGGTGACCCGGCGCCGGGTGACTCGACCTCCGCAGGCACCGTGGTGCGTGCCTCACCAACTCGTCGGTGCTGTGCTGCGCGCGTCGTGCTCTCGCTGCCGCCGTGGTGCGCGCCTCGTGCTCTCGCTGCCGCCGTGGTGCGTGTCGGCCATCTCGTCGGCGCCGTGCCCCGTGGCTCACCAGCCGGTGGCGCCATCGATCCGCTCCCGGATCCCGTCGATCCGCTCCCGAATCAGACCGCTCATCGGCGTGCGCGGCGGGGGTTCGGTCCGCTCGTCCTCATGGCGTCAGCATCCCCCTCAACAGCTCGCGGAAGCTCTCCCGCAGTTCGTCGACGCTCGGCACGGAGTCGTGGAACGAACCGGCCACGCACGAGAACATCAGCCCGTCGCACCACGCGACCAGTGACAGCACGTGCCGAGCGGGATCGCGTGACCCCGCCGCCGTGACCAGCGCGTTCAGTGGATCCCGGAGCCGCTGCCCCGCCGCGTCGAAGAACTCCCGCAACTCCGGCCGCCGGGTGGCCTCCAGGGCCAGCTCGTAGCGGGCGACGAGCAGTTCGCGATGGCGCGTCAGATACCGGTGCAGGGCGAGCGCGAAACCGTCGGCGAGCGCGTCGACCCCGCCCCGCGGATCCGGCATCTCGTCGGGCGTCAGCACCTGTGCCTCGCGCTCCGCGAGCCTCCGTACGGCGGCCTCCAACAGGGCGAGCCGGGTGCGTGGCTGGCGGGTCATTGTCCTGGAACGCTCCCCCTCGCTGGCCCCGGTCGGCGCCGGCATCTCCCTCGCCCCCAATGCCCTGCGCGCGCTCGACGTGATCGGCATGGGCGACGAGATTCGTGAGTCGGCCGCCTGGCAGGGCGACGGCGGGATGCGCACCCCGGACGGCCGCTGGGTGTCCCGCACCAGCGCCGCCGCCCTCGCCGCCCGCTTCGGCGGCCCGCTCGTGGTCCTGCACCGGGCGGCCCTCATCGACCGGCTTTCCGCCCGGCTCCCCGAGGGCACCGTGCGCACGGCGGCCGCCGCGACCCTGGTCGACCCCGGCAACGGCACGCGCCCCGCCCTGGTCCGCACCCCGGGCGGCCATGTGGAGGCCGAGCTCGTCGTCGGCGCCGACGGCATCCACTCCGCCGTACGGCAGGCACTCTTTCCCCGCCACCCCGGGCCCGTCTACTCCGGTTTCACCACGTGGCGGATCGTGATCGAGGCGCCGGAGCTGCGCTTCGCGGCGCACGAGACCTGGGGCAGGGGCCGCATCTGGGGAACGCAGCCGCTGAAGGACGGAAGGATCTACGCATACGGCGCCGCCCTGGCCCCCGCCGGGGAGCGAGCGGAAGACGACGAGAGGCGCGAGCTGCTGCGCCGGTTCGGCGACTGGCACGACCCGATCCCGGCCCTGATCGCCGCCGTCGACCCGACGGACGTACTGCGCCACGACGTCCACCACATCACCGAGCCGCTGCCCGCCTTCCACGGCGGACGGGTCGCCCTGCTCGGCGACGCCGCGCACGCCATGCCGCCGACCCTCGGGCAGGGGGGCAACCAGGCCGTCGAGGACGCGATCGTGCTCGCCCACCACGCGCGCCCGGTGGGGACCGATCTGGCCGCGTACACGGCGGACCGCAAGCCCCGTACGACCGCCATCGCGCGGAAGGCCGCCCAGGTGGCCCGGCTCAACCTGATGAGCAACCGCGCCGGCATCGCCGTACGCAACGCCGCGATCGCCGCGCTGTCCAAGGCGGGGCCCGCGCTGCTCCTGCGGAGCTTCGACGGCATCGCCGACTGGCGGCCGCCCGGGCAGCCGTATGCTTCCCCCGAGGTCAGGAACCCGCAACGCACCCTTTGAGGAGACCCCTGTGAAGGTCGGCTGCATCGGACTCGGCGACATCGCGCAGAAGGCATATCTGCCGGTGCTGGGCACGCAGCCGGGGTGGGAACTGCATCTGCAGACGCGGAGCCCCGCGACGCTCGACCGGGTCGCCGACAGCCTCCACCTTCCCGAGGCGCAGCGGCACACCGATCTGTCGGAGCTCCTGGCGCAGGATCTCGACGCGGCGTTCGTGCACGCCGCCACCGTCGTGCATCCAGAGATCGTCACGCGGCTGCTGGAGGCAGGGGTACCGACGTACGTCGACAAGCCGCTCGCGTACGAACTCGCCGACTCCGAGCGGCTCGTGCGGCTCGCGGAGGAGCGGCACGTCAGTCTCGCGGTCGGCTTCAACAGGCGTTACGCGCCCGCCTACGCGCAGTGCGCCGATCACCCGCGTGAGCTGATCCTGATGCAGAAGAACCGCATAGGACTGCCCGAGGCGCCGCGCACGATGGTCCTCGACGACTTCATCCATGTCGTGGACACCCTGCGGTTCCTGGTGCCGGGGCCGGTCGACGACGTGACCGTACGGGCCCGCGTAGAGAATGGGCTGTTGCACCACGTCGTGCTGCAACTGGCCGGAGACGGCTTCACGGCGCTCGGCGTCATGAACCGGCTCAGCGGCTCGAACGAAGAGATCCTCGAGGTCTCGGGCCAGGACACCAAGCGTCAGGTGGTCAACCTCGCCGAGGTGATCGACCACAAGGGGCAGCCGACCGTCCGGCGGCGCGGGGACTGGGTGCCGGTCGCCAGGCAGCGCGGTATGGAGCAGGCGGTGATCGCCTTCCTCGACGCGGTGCGCGCGGGCAAGGTGCTCAGCGCCCAGGACGCGCTGGCGACTCATGAACTGTGCGAGCGGGTGGTACGTGTGGTTGAGGAGCGTGCCGCCGCGCTCTGAACGCGCGGGCGCCCTCCGTCGCGCACAGCGCCGTCAGCACCAGCAGGGCCGCGTGCACGGGCCAGTCGCCGAACCTGACGTACGGCGTGACACCTCGGGCCAGCGGCACCTCGTAGACCATCGTCGTGCTCGCGTCCGTGCCGAGCCACGAGCCGATGCGCTCACCGCTCGGGCCGTAGACCGCGGAGACGCCGGTCAGCGTCGCGTGCACCATGGGGCGGCCGGTCTCGGCGGCCCGCAGCGCGGCGAGTGAGGCATGCTGCTCGGGTGCCCAGCTCTTCTGGAAGGTCGACGTCGACGACTGCGCGAGGAGCACCCCGGCGCCGTCCTGGGCGAGATGGCGGCTCATGTCGGGGAAGGCCGTCTCGAAGCAGACCATGGGGCCGATGCGCAGACCGTGCCCGACGTTCATCACCACCTGTTCGGTGCCGCGCCTGCGGTCCTCGCCCGCCGCCTTGCCCACCGAGGTCGCCCAGCCGAGCAGGGATCGCGCGGGTACGTACTCGCCGAAGGGCACGAGCCGCATCTTGTCGTAGCGGTCGCCGGTCGGGCCCTGCGGTCCCACCAGGACCGAGCTCTTGTAGATGCCGGGCCGGTCGGAGCGGCGCGCGTCGACGTTCACCAGGATGTCGGCGCCGGTGAGGCGGGAGAGCGCGGCGATCCGGTTCGCCAGGTCGGGGCGGTGGGCCAGGTCGAATCCGACGCTGCTCTCGCCCCAGACGACCAGGGCGACGTTCTGCCCGGCGAGCGTACGGGTGAGCGCCTCCTCGCGCGCGAACCGCTTGACGGGGCTGCCCATGCCATCGACGATCCCGGTCTGTACGACGGCGATCCGGGCCCGGCCGTCCACATCGGGGCGCGGCGACCACACCCACGCCGCGGAGGTCGCGGCGGCCGTCGCCAGCAGTCCTGCCACGGCAGGCCTACGGGACTCACGTACCGCGATCAGTACGGCGACGGCGACGTTGACCGCCACCACCAGGAAGCTGAGCAGCCACACCCCGCCGACGGAGGCCAGCCGCAGCGCGGGCGCCACTTCCCACTGGCTCGATCCGAGCAGGCCCCACGGGCCGCCCAAGCCCTGCCAGGACCGGGCCAGTTCGACCACCAGCCACCCCGACGGCAGTACGACGAGCGCGGCGCCGACCCGTCCAGCCGAGGGCACGCCGGCGAGGAACCGCCGGACGAGCCAGCCCCAGGGGGCCCACAGCGCACCGAGCAGGGCCGCGATGACCACCGTGAACACATGCAGGCTCGGGAGCAGCCAGTGGTGCATCGCGAGCATGAAGCCCAGCCCGCCGAGCCAGCCGTCGAACGCGGCCCTCCTGCCGGTCGGGGCCGAGCGGGCCAGCAGGATCCAGGGCACGAGCGCGATGTACGCGAACCACCACCAGGACGGGGCGGGAAAGGCGAGCACGGGCAGCGCGCCCGCCAGCGCGGCGATGATCCCGCGCCACCAAGGAGAGGCGAGCCATTGGTCGGGCCTCTTCATGCAGCGCCTCCCTCCCCAGGTGCGTGCCTCCAGTGTGCGCGTCGGGGACGATCTCCGACAGGGGGCATCGGCGGGGGCGCCTCTGGTGGTGAGTGCGGTCGGCAGGGGGCCGCTCCGGCGGCAGGTGCCGTGGCAGGAGCCGCCGGGGTGGCGGGTGTCATCGGTGGGGCGCCTGCTGGGGTGGCGGGTGTCATTGGTGGGGCGCCTGCTGGGGTGGCGGGTGTCATCGGTGGGCGCCCGGTTCGGTGGCGGGTGCCATGGGGGAGCGGGCGCGCTCAGGTGGCCGCCGGTTGCTGAAGCGTCCGCGGGGTGCGGCGCCACTTTTCCTGGACGATCACGTGGCGCAGCCGCCAGCCGTCGTCGGTGCGCACCAACCCGAAGGCGTAGCGGCCGCCGCACACGAAGTCGGGCGCGGTGGATCCTCCGTCGTGTCCCGCGAACCTCATCGGATTGATGTAATCCGCCTGGACCCGGGCCGTGTCGCCCGTGTCCTGCTCCAGGATCCCGAACCGGACGCGCCGGTTGACGATCAAATGCTGGCGCATCGGGAACAGCTCCATGCTCTCGGCGAGCCATCCCACCACCTGGTCGACGTCGCCCTCGATGCCGCCGGCCGAGCGGTAGTCCGCGCGCCCGTCCGGCGCGAACAGCCCCCGGTACGCCTCCCAGTCGCCGTCGTCCACCGCCACCGCGTAGTCGGTGACGAGTCCATCCACGGCGAACCGGTCCAACACGGTCGCGAGCTCCACACGCTGCGTCATCGGCTCAGTGTTGGCCACGGAGCGTGCCACGCCAAGGGCCGTGCGGTGATATTCGGCGGGTGATATTCCGTGGCTCCGGAAGGTTCACCCGGTGGACGCTTTTGCCGGTGGGTCATCAATCCCTTCCGCCCGCGTGGAAGCTGGACTGGATCACGTGGGTCCAAACGGTCGGCCTCCCACGTGTCGGCGCGGGCCGGCGGTGGTCGCCCAGGCCTATGAGTTGTCCGAGTCCTTTGAGCTGTCCGAGTCCTTTGACCGACGGTGGGGAACCTGCTCCCGAGCGGTGCGCCAACGCGATCGGCTCTGTTCGACCACGCTGTCCCACTGCCGGCGGATCTCGTTGTCGGAAGGGCGCTGGCCCGCACGGATCCGGGTGAGCTCATCGCGTACCTCGCGTCCCACTGCCGCCGACGCGACGACGACGAGCATGGCGCCGAAGAGTGCCGAGAGCATCGCGAAGACGGCGCCGACCGCTCCGTAGCGTGAGGCGGAGGAATTGAAGAGATGGGGAAGGTAGATGGCCGCGCCCACCGAGTAGAGCCCCGCCAGAACGGCCGCGATGATGCCGAAGGGGAGCAGGTCCGGCCCATCGATCCGCTTCGCCGACAGGAGCCGGCCGCTCCAGACGAGGAAGACGACGGTCACCGGTACCCCGCACACCGCGGCCGCCAGACCCAGCCGGCCCCCGTCGAGGACCGCATGGAGCCACGCGGTGGCCGTCGTATAGCCACCGAGAGCGAGGATCCACCACAGGCCGTTCCGGGTGTTGCGTACGCTGAGCGGCTTCAGTTGCCAGGTCTGTTCGAACAGCCGTTGCGCGGCTCGCGCGAAGCTCAGCAGGGAGATCAGCAGAAACACGACCCCGAAGAGGCCCACGCTCGTACTGGTCTTCCCGGCAGGGGAGAAGAGGGATCTGACCGCATCGGCGCCTCCGTCGGTGAGGCCGTAGCGCGTGATGACCCGCTCCGCGGCGTTGTAGTCCGTGAATGTGCCCAGGACGACGCCGCTGAGGATCGCGAGCGGGATCATCGCGGTGAGCGCGCTGGACGACAGAGCCATCGAGCGGTCGAAGCCCACGATTCTCTGGAACCGGTTGATGACCCGCAACACGAAGGCGGGACGGAGCCAGAACGTCAGCGTTCTGACGAGGCGCTCGCGATTGATCCCCGCCGTTCTGTCCTCCGTGAAGATCGGGACCTGTGTGGCGACGCGAGCCTAACGGATGGTCGTGGGGCCAACGAGGGACGACACGGGAGGCCGGACGGCGACCGCATGGCCTCGTGCCACAGGGCGGTCCAACCAGCCCTGTGCGCAGGGGACTTGGGCGCTGATGGCGCTTCCTATACTGACGGAATGATCTCCGTTCCGCTCAGCGCGCTCGAAGTGGCCATGGTCCAAACGGGTGCCCCAGCCGCAGACACGTTACGAGACACCACCGAGTTCGCCCGACGTCTTGAAGACCTCGGCTACCTGCGACTCTGGTACGCCGAGCATCATCATTCTCCGGCCATCGGAGCGTTCCCGCCTGTCGTCCTGACCGCACACGCGGCCGCGTTGACGTCGTCCATCCGACTCGGATCCGGGGGCGTTCTCGCTCCGAACCACGCCCCGATCATGCTGGCGGAGCAATTCGGCACGCTGGCCGCACTGCACGCGGGCCGGATCGACCTGGGCATCGGCCGTGGCCCGGGCACCTTCGACGATTCCACGGCGCGGGCGCTGCGCCGTGGGGCCGGTCCGACAACGGACGACGAGTACCGCGACGATGTGTCGTCGACTCTGCGTTTCTTGGTGGACGAGGTCGCGCTCGGCCCGCTCCCGGAGCCATGGCTGCTGTCCTCGAGCACGGCCGGTGCCGCGCTCGCCGCGGCACTCGGGCTACCGATCGCCCTCGCCCATCACATTCGCCCTGACAACACCCTGGCCGCGCTGAGCCACTACCGCGAGCATTTCTCCCCCTCCCGCTGGTGCCGGCGCCCGCGCGTGCTGATCTGCGTGGAAACGGTGTGCGCCGAGACGGAGCAGGAGGCGGCCCGGCTCGCCGGCCCGATGGATGTCGTCAAGGCCGGACTCCTCAAGGGACGAGGCGACATTCCCTTCCCCACGCCCGAAGAGGCATCGGCCCACTCGTTCACCGCAGAAGAAGTTCAGGCGCTGACGAGCTTCCGCGCCCAACAGGCACACGGCTCACCCGAGACGGTTGCGAAGCGCCTGATGGACCTGGTGGACGCGACCCGTGCGGACGAACTCATGCTGGTGACGCCCATCTACGCTCTGGCCGACCGCCTGAGGTCGTACGAACTTGTCATGCAGCACCTGATGATGCCGACGGCCTCACAGCAGTGATCACCACGTAGTCCGGGGTGTACGTACGGTGACCGCGAACGCCGACACCCTTGTACACGCGCGGGACCCAGACGGCGCGGCGGCGCTGTTGCCCGAGGAGCGGCCGTACCCGCTTAGCGAGGACGTGTCGGCACATGCGCAGTCGTAGGATGATCCGATCACGGGTGACTCATTGCGGCATGAGGAGGCGTGTATGTCACGTCCTGTCACCGTCGTCACGGGCGGCAGCCGGGGGATCGGCGCCGCGACATGCACGCGCCTCGCGGCGGACGGGCACGACGTGGTGGTGGGGTACGTCAGTGACGGAGCGGCCGCCGAGTGGACCGCGACCGCCGTCCGCGCCGCCGGAGCGCGCTGTGTCACCGTCCGCGTGGACACCTCGGACGAGGACGACGTCGAGCGGCTCTTCGACACGGCGGCGGACCGGCTGGGGCCCGTGACGGGGCTCGTGAACAACGCCGGGGTGACTGGCCCCCTCGGCAGGCTCGCGGACACCGACCCCGCCGATCTGCGACGTGTGCTGGAGGTCAACCTCCTGGGCACGCTGCTGTGTTCGCGCCGGGCAGCCCGGTCCATGGCGGCCTGGGGGAGCGGCGTCATCGTCAATGTGTCCTCGGCGGCCGCCACGCTCGGCAGTCCCGGCGAGTTCGTGCACTACGCGGCCACCAAGGCGGCTGTCGACGCGCTGACGACGGGTCTGGCCAAAGAACTCGGCCCCGATGGCATCCGCGTCAACGCGGTCGCACCCGGCATGATCGACACCGAGATGCACGCGACGATGGGCGACCCGGGCCGCGCCGAGCGCGCCGCCGCCTCGATTCCGCTCCGCCGCGTCGGTCAGGCCGAGGAAATCGCCGCCGCCATCGCGTGGTTGATGTCGCCCGAGTCGTCGTACACGACGGGGGCCGTGCTTCGGGTGTCCGGAGGGCGGTGACGGAGCGCCGCTCGGCGTCGGGCGCCGAAGCGCGGGTGCGCCGGCCTCAAGTGGCGGGCTGCCGTGGGGATGTACCGGCTTCGGCCGGTGGGCTGCCGACCGGATGTGGATGTGCCGACTTCGGCCGGTGGGCTGCCGCCCGGATGTGGAGGTGCCGGCTTCGGCCGGCCGGCTGTCCTGGAGGCGTGTCGGCATCCACGGGGCCGCTGCCGTGGAGATGCGTCGGCGTCGACCGGTGGGCAGTCAGGCCCGGTCGGCGCTCACTCCGCGGCTCTCATGCCGCCTCGACGACCTCTCCCCGTATTGCTTCCGCCCACTTCACGACCAGCAGTTCGTACTCCGCCCGCTCCTGGGCGGACAGGGAACCGCCCGCACGCGTCCACAGAGCGCGGATCTGCTCGTTTAACGCGGCAGCGGACCGCACGGAACCAGAGGGAGTGAAATCGGGGGACATGCGCACAAGCCTAGGGGCAAGGACTGACAGTGCGCTACCGGGCGGCTACTCATGCCCTATGTGCTTCGTCACGGCCGGCGGGGAATCCGACGCGCTGTCCGCTGCGCACCGCCTCGGACGGGCTCAGTCGATCCGGACGACGACGCACTGACCGCGCAGTTGCGCGCCGCGAAAGAAGGCACGCAGTGCGAGGAAGTACTCGACCAGGTAGTCCCTTACGTTGCCGCGGAACCCCTCGAAGCCGACGGCGGAGGCGGCGGCTTCCGGCGTCAGCCCGACGACTCCGCCGCGTGCGGGCTCAGACCGCCCGTCGCCACCAGGGCGATGATGACGATGCCGAGCGCGATCCGGTACCAGACGAACGGCATGAAGCTCTTGTGCGAGATGAACTTCATGAACCAGGCGATGACGGCGTAGCCGACCGCGAACGCGATCACGGTCGCGAAGATCGTCGGGCCCCAGGAGATGTGCCCCTCCTCGGCGGCGTCCTTGAGTTCGAAGGTGCCGGAGGCGAGGACGGCCGGCATGGCGAGGAGGAAGGAGTAACGGGCGGCCGCCTCGCGGGTGTAGCCCATGAACAGGCCGCCGCTGATGGTCGCGCCGGATCGGGAGACTCCGGGGACCAGTGCCATCGCCTGGCAGAGGCCGTAGAGCAGGCCGTCCTTGGCGTTCAGATCCTCAAGTGTCTTGCGCTGCTTGGCCGCCCGGTGCTTCCCACCCGTCTCGTCGCGTGCCGCGAGCCGGTCGGCGACGCCGATGACCACGCCCATCACGATCAGCATCGTGGCGGTGACCCGAAGATCGCGGAAGGGCCCCTCGATCTGGTCCTTGAGCGTCACCCCGAGCACACCGATCGGAATGGAGCCGACGATCACCAGCCAGCCCATCTGTGCGTCGTGGTCCCGCCGCATCGCCTTGTTCGTGAGCGAGCGGAACCACGCCGTGAGAATCCGTCCGACGTCCTTGCGGAAGTAGATCAGGACCGCGGCCTCCGTGCCGAGCTGGGTGATCGCGGTGAAGGCCGCGCCCGGGTCGTCCCAGCTCGCGAACGCCGCGGTCAGACGCAGATGGGCGCTGGAGGAGACGGGAAGGAACTCGGTCAGCCCCTGGACGAGTCCGAGGACGAGGGATTCAAACCAAGACATGAAGTTACGTGGTCCAAGTGCCGATGGTGGGAGGGGGTGACGGGCACGTCGTGCCGCCGTTCGGGTGATCACGGGTGTCGGGGGCAGCGTAGCGTCCGTCCGTGACAGGCCGGCCACAGGGGCTTCGCGGTCGTACGGGGCGGCCCCGCCCGGGGTGCGCGGCAACGTTGTCCATGGTGTGACCGGGGTGTTGACCGCCCGCTGGATCGCCGCATACGTTGCAGCAACCGAGAAAGCGCTTGCTGCCACCGGGGTTCCGCTCGGGGTCATCATGCGTTGGCCAACGTCTGACGTCACGTCCGATGGAGCGCTGATCACGTACATGAGTACATCCCGCACCGCCGGTATCCCGGAGACCTCCGCGAACCGCCCCGCGACCGCGTTCGACGGCCGCCGCATCCGGGCCGCCCTGGTCGGCGCCGGCGCCATCGCGCGCGGCAGCCACTACCCGGCGCTGGCGCGGCTCGCCGAGGAGGGCGAGACGGAGATCGTCGCCGCGGTCGACATCGCCGAGGGCGCGGTCCGGGAGTTCTGCGCCGAGGCGGGCATCCCGCACGCCTACACCGATCTGGACCGGATGCTCGAAGGGCAGCGGCCCGACCTGGTCGCCATCTGCACCCCGCCGACCCTGCACCGCGAGCAGACCGTCGCCGCGTTGCGCGCCGGCGCCTGGGTGTGGTGCGAGAAGCCGCCCGTCCCGACGCTGGCCGACTTCGACGCCGTCGAGGCGGAGGAAGGGACGGACGGGGGTCCGTACGCGTCGATCGTCTTCCAGCACCGCTTCGGCTCCGGCGCGCGGCACGTACGGCGTCTGATCGCCGAGGAGGCCATGGGCCGTCCCCTGGTCGCGCACTGTCAGACCACGTGGTACCGCAACGCCGACTACTACGCCGTGCCCTGGCGCGGACGCTGGGCGACCGAGGGCGGCGGGCCCGCGATGGGACACGGCATCCACCAGATGGACCTGCTGCTCGACCTGCTGGGGCCGTGGAGCGAGGTGCGGGCGATGGCCGGGCGCCTGGTGCACGACGTGGAGACGGAGGACGTCTCGACTGCCCTCGTCCGCTTCGCGAGCGGCGCGATGGCCACCATCGTCAACAGCGTTCTGAGCCCCGACGAGGTGAGCCGCATCCGCATCGACTGCGAACGCGGCACCGTCGAGCTCACGCACCTGTACGGGCACAGCAACGACAACTGGCGCATCACTCCGGCACCGGATGTGCCGGACGCCGATGTCGCGGCCTGGCGGGACTTCGGCGCGGACGTACCGAGTTCGCACCTCGCGCAGTTGCGGGAGCTGGTCGCGAGCATGCGTGCCGGCGAACGGCCGCGCAGCAGCGGCGCCGACGGACGGACCAGCCTGGAACTCATCACCGCGCTCTACAAGTCGGCGTTCACGGACGCGACCGTCCGTGCGGGGGAGATCGGCCCGGGGGATCCGTACTACGCGGCCCTGCACGGCGGCGCGCCCGGCTGGGCTCCTGTGGATCCCGAGGTGCCCCTGGACCAGGAGGTGCCGGCGTGACCACGTCCTCGCAGGGGGGCCTGCGCCTCGTCCACACACACGGGGAGCGCGTCACGGTCAGTGAAGTCACCAGCGGCGTGGACCTGTTGAACTATGTCTACCGGCCCGAGGCCGCCTGGGAGTCCCCGAAGCCGTATCTGCATCCGCTCAGGACGCTGGCGAACAACGTCGTCACGGACTACCGGCCCAACGACCACCGCTGGCACAAGGGCCTCCAGATGACGGCCTCGCACCTCTCCGGCCAGAACCTGTGGGGCGGCAACACATACGTCCACGGAAAGGGATATCTCGAACTCCCGGAGCGTGTGGGGTCGATGGCGCACGTCACGTTCGACGAGGTCGCCTCGGACGGTGGTCGCGCGGTCATCGCCGAGCGCCTCACCTGGCATCCGTACGACGGCGATCCGTGGGCCGACGAGCAGCGCCGCATCGAGGTGCATGACATCGATCCCGGGGCGGGCTCCTGGGCGCTGACCTGGACCACCGCGGTCACCAACCGCCGCGAGGAGCCACTGCGCTTCGGCAGTCCCACCACCGCGGGGCGGGAGATGGCAGGCTATACGGGCCTGTTCTGGCGTGGCCCGCGCGCCTTCCGGGGCGGCCGGGTCATCGGGCCCGACTCCGAAGGGCCCCAGCTGATGGGGCGGCAGGCGCCTTGGCTCGCGTACTCGGGGGAGCACGACGGCTCCGACGGCCATGCGACCCTCGTCTTCGCGCATGCCCCCGAGAACGACCACTCCGGATCCCGAGGTGCTCACCCGGCCCACTGGTTCGTCCGCAACGACCCCTTCGCCGCCGTAGCCCCCTCGCTCGCCTTCTTCGACGAACTGGAGCTCGCGCCCGGGGACACGCTCACCCGCCGCTACCGGGTGGTCGTCGCCGAGGGGGCCTGGGAGCGCGAGGAGGTAGCCAAGTACCTGGAGGAGCATCCCTGGTGAGCGCCGTGATTCCCGGCTTCACCGGACTCCCGGGAGCCGTCGCCGTCTCGCACCTCTGCGTCTACGACTGGCCCGCGGTCGACGGGGTGCGCGGCGGCACTCCCCATCTGCACCTGACCTGTTCAGAGGCGTATGTCGTCACCGGCGGGCGCGGATCGGTCCAGACGCTGACGACGTCGGGGTACGAGGTCACACCGCTCGTCCCGGGCACGGTCGCGTGGTTCACGCCCGGCACGATCCACCGGCTCGTCAACGAGGACGACCTGCGCATCACCGTCCTCATGCAGAACAACGGTCTCCCGGAGGCGGGCGACGCGGTCCTCACGCTGCCCCCGGAGTATCTGGCCGACCCCGAGACCTATGCGGTCGCGACCGTCATCCCGGCGGACGCGACCGAGGAGGAGCAGGCGCGGGTCGCCCGGGCCCGGCGCGATCTCGCCCTGGAGGGCTACCGGGCGCTGCGCGACGCGGACGGGCCCGAGCCGCTCACCGCGTTCCACCGGGCCGCTGCCGCGCTGGTGCGGCCCCGCCTCGCGGAGTGGCGCGAGCGGTGGCGCCGCGGAGCGGAGGCGGCCGCCGCGGCCACGGGGGACCAGCTCGACCGCCTGGAACGGGGCGACACGTCCCACCTCGCTGACGCCGTCGTGCGGGCCGAGCAGCCGTCCGCGTACGGCCGGTTCGGGATGTGCGGACGGCTCGACGTCTACAAGGGGACCGTCTAGGCCTGTCCTCAGGACTGTCCAGGCCTGTCCTCAGGACTGTCCAGGCCTGTCCTCAGGACTGTCCAGGCCTGTCCTCAGGACTGTCCAGGCCGGGAATGCGGGACCGTCCAGCCCTGTAAGGGGACCGTTCAGACCTGCCCGGACCGCGTGCTAAGCCGCCGCGGGGCCCGTGACCGTCCAGCCCGGAGCCTGTGGGTGCGCCGACAGATCGCCGTGCTGCACCTCATTGCCGCACTCGGCGCAGACGACCTGCGGGACGAGTTCGTGGCCGCAGATGTGCTCGATCACCATGGGGCGGTCGCCGTCGGCGTGGAGATGGCGGTCGCCCCACGCCATGAGCGTCCACAGGACCGGCACCAGCTCCAGGCCGGCCTCGGTGGGCCGGTACTCATAGCGCTTGGGGCGGTCGCTGTACTCGACCTTCTTCAGGACGCCGGCGTCGACGAGCCGCTTGAGTCGGGCCGTCAGCACATCGCGCGGGGCGCCGATGTTACGGACCAGCTGGTCGAACCGTGTGGCGCCCAAGGACACCTCACGCAGTACGAGCAGGGAGTACTTCTCGCCGACGAGAGCGAGGGTGTCGGCGATCGAGCAGGGGCGTGCGTCCTTCATGGCACCAGTCTAAGGGGTGGGTTGGTTTGTCCAACCCACTGAGCTACTCTTGAGTCACTTAGCAGGTTTGAAAAGCAAACTCAGTGAGTTCGAAGAACGAACTCGCTCAGTAGCCGGTTCCCTGACCTCGAAGACCTGAGAGGCATCCCATGCGTGACGCCGTGATCGTCGAAGCCGTACGCACCCCCATCGGCAAGGGCAAGCCGAACGGCTCCCTCGCCCATGTCCATCCCGTGGAGCTGCTCGCCCACACGCTGCGCACCCTCGTCGAGCGCACCGGGGTCGACCCGGCGCTGATCGACGACGTCATCGGGGGCACCGTCGACCAGGTCGGCGAGCAGGCCATGAACACCACCCGGTACGCCGTACTCTCCGCGGGATTCCCCGAGACGGTGCCCGCGACCACGGTGGACCGGCAGTGCGGCTCCTCGCAGCAGGCCGTGCACTTCGCCGCGCAGGGCGTCATGTCGGGCGCGTACGACATGGTCGTCGCCTGCGGTGTGGAGTCGATGAGCCGCGTCCCGATGTGGTCGAACGTGCCGGCGGGCAAGGACCCCTTCGGGCCCGGCGTCGCCGAGCGCTACCCGGAGGGCCTGGTGCCGCAGGGCATCAGCGCCGAACTCATCGCCGCCAAGTGGGGCATTTCGCGCGAGCAGATGGACACCTTCGCGGTGAGCTCGCACCAGAAGGCGGCCGCGGCGTGGAACAACGGCCTCTTCGACGCCGAAGTCGCGCCCCTGGAGGGAGTGACCCGCGACGAGTGCGTCCGGCCGGCCAGCACCACGGAGATACTCGCCGGACTCAAGCCCGCCTACTACGACCCCGCCTTCGGCGAGCGCTTCCCGCAGATCGACTGGTCCGTCACGGCGGGCAACGCGAGCCCCATCAACGACGGCGCGTCGGCCGTGCTCATCACGTCGAGCGAGACCGCGGCCCGCCTCGGGCTGCGCCCGATCGCCCGTCTGCACAGCTTCGCCGTCACCGGTTCAGACCCGCTGCTGATGCTCACGGGCGTCATCCCGGCCACCGAGAAGGTGCTGCGCAAGGCGGGGCTGGCCCTCGGAGACATCGACCTCTTCGAGGTCAACGAGGCCTTCGCGGCCGTCGTCCTCGCCTGGCAGCAGGAGACGGGCGCCGACCTTTCCAAGGTCAATGTGCACGGCGGAGCGATCGCGATCGGCCACCCGCTCGGCGCGAGCGGCACCCGTCTGACGACCACCCTCGTGCACGCCATGCGGAGCCGCGGAGCCCGCTACGCGCTGCAGACGATGTGCGAGGCGGGCGGACTCGCCAACGCGATGGTGCTGGAAGCCGTCTAGTGCCGGTGGCCGTGCAGCGCGGCCGCGGTGGTGCCCAGGCCGTCAGCGCCTCCGTGACCGCGCGGTGCTTCAGCGGCCGCGCAGGTGGTGGCGCTTGCGCCAGGCCACCACCGCTCCGACCAGGGCCGGCACGGCGATGAAGCCCATCGCGATGAGGAAGGCCGGCGACGTCGGCGCCGAGGCCCGGGCGCCGGCGACGGCGTACGCGGCGGTGTTCGGGATCGAGCCGAGCGTCGTCGCGAGGAGGAAGGGCAGCCACCCCATGCGGGAGACGGCCGCGCAGTAGTTGGCGGCCCAGAACGGCACTCCGGGGAACAGCCGGGCCACCATCATCGAGCGGAAGCCGTGCCGGCTGAGCTGTCCGTCCGCCGCCTTCAGCCAGCGGGCGCGCAGCAGTGGGCGCAGCGCGTCCTGCCCGAGGAGCCGGCCGAGCCCGAAGGCGATGCCGGCGCCGAGCACCGTGCCCACGAGCGCGGTGCCCAGGCCCAGTTGGGAGCCGAAGAGGGCGCCCGCCGCCAGATTGAGCAGTGGCCGGGGCACGAACGCGACCGTGCACAGCCCGTACGCCACAGCGAACGCGACGGCCGCCGCGGCACCGCCGAGCTGTGGCGGCCAGCCGTCGGCGAGCAGCCGCTGCGGTTCGAAGAGCAGCACGCTCGACGCGGCGGCCGCGAGCAGCACCACGAGCAGGGTGAGCCTCGACCAGGGCGAGAGCAGTGCTCTCGCGCAGCGGGCGGTCAGGCCGGTACGGGCGGCGGTCAGGACTGTGGGTGCGGCGACGGCGAGCTCCGCGGCGACGGCCAGGTCCGTGGCGACGGCGAGCTCCGTGGCGGCGGCCTGGGGAGTGGCCGTGGCGGTGCCCCCAGAGCGGGTGGTGGCATCGAGCATCCGGCGACACTAACCGACCAATGTGTGTGATCGCCGTATGGTACGTCTCATGGGCGTCACAGCTTCCGGAACGTCAGGTGCGCGGTTCGAGGTGCCGGACAGCGTCGTCGCGGGCACCGTGCTGCGACGGCTCACCGCCACCTACGCCGCGGCCGCCGACGCGGAACGGGCCGGGGCGATGCGCGCCTACATGAAGGATGTGGCGCCCTTCCTCGGGCTGACCACGCCCGAGCGCCGCGCCCTGTCGCGGACCGTCCTCCAGGACATCGCCCGCCCCGACGAGGCCGACTGCGCGGCGCTCGCGCTGCGCTGCTGGGAGCTGCCCGAGCGCGAGTACCACTACTTCGCCGTCGACTACCTGCGCCGTCATGTGAAGCGGCTGTCGTCGGGCTTCCTGCCGGTGGCACGTCACCTGGTCCGCACGGTCCCCTGGTGGGACACCGTCGACGCACTCGCCTCCCACGTGGTGGGAGGCCTGGTGGCCGCCGATCCGAAGCTGAAGACCGACATGGACGCGTGGATCGAGGACGACGACCTGTGGGTCGCGCGTACGGCCCTGCTCCACCAGCTCCGCTACAAGGACACCACCGACACCGAGCGCCTCTTCGGGTACTGCGTCCGCCAGTCCGGGCACCCCGATTTCTTCATCCGCAAGGCGATCGGCTGGTGTCTGCGCGAGTACGCGAAGACGGACCCGCAGGCGGTACGGGACTTCGTCGCCCGGGAGCGGGGGAGGCTCGCGCCGCTGTCCGTGCGTGAGGCGCTCAAGAACATCGGCACCTGAAGCACCTGAAGCACCTGAAGCACCTGAAGCACCTGAAGCACCTGAAGCACCTGAAGCACCTTCAGTACCCGGACGCACCGCCCGAAGCCCCCGACTCCCGGGCGCGGAAAACCATTCGACGTGGGCGGACGCGTCGGCGATGATCTCCTCATGTTCCGGTACGCCTTCCTCCTCGCAGCATCCGCAGTCGCGGATGCCCCGAAGGCTGCCGTCCCGATCATCGTGGCCGCCGTCGACGGCGCCCGAAGCTGACCCTTCCCGGATCGTCCGGCGGACCCCGCAGGGGGAGGGTCGGCAAGTCCTTGGGGTTCCCGTCCCGGCCCGTGTGCGCCGGGGCCATCACTCAGTTCCGCTGACACTGAAGAGGCTTCGAGGTACAGCCATGTCCAAGACCGCTTACGTGCGCACCAAACCGCACCTGAACATCGGCACGATGGGTCACGTCGACCACGGCAAGACCACCCTGACCGCCGCCATCACCAAGGTCCTCGCCGAGCGCGGCTCCGGCACCTTCGTTCCGTTCGACCGGATCGACCGTGCGCCGGAGGAGGCCGCGCGCGGCATCACCATCAACATCGCGCATGTCGAGTACGAGACCGACACCCGGCACTACGCGCACGTGGACATGCCGGGCCATGCCGACTACGTCAAGAACATGGTCACGGGCGCGGCCCAGCTCGACGGGGCGATCCTCGTCGTCTCGGCGCTCGACGGGATCATGCCGCAGACCGCCGAGCACGTGCTGCTCGCCCGCCAGGTGGGCGTCGACCACATCGTCGTCGCCCTCAACAAGGCCGACGCGGGCGACGAGGAGCTCACCGACCTCGTGGAGCTGGAGGTCAGGGAACTGCTCTCCGCGCACGGCTACGGGGGCGATGCCGTACCCGTCGTACGGGTGTCCGGCCTCAAGGCCCTTGAGGGCGACCCCCGTTGGACGGCGGCGATCGACGCGCTGCTCGACGCGGTCGACACCTATGTGCCGATGCCCGAGCGGTATCTCGACGCGCCGTTCCTGTTGCCGGTCGAGAACGTGCTCACGATCACGGGCCGCGGGACGGTCGTCACCGGTGCCGTGGAGCGCGGCACGATCCGGGTCGGCGACCGTGTCGAAGTGCTCGGCGCCGCCGTCGACACGGTGGTCACCGGTCTGGAGACCTTCGGCAAGCCCATGGAGGAGGCGCAGGCCGGGGACAACGTGGCGCTGCTGCTGCGCGGCGTACCGCGCGACGCGGTGCGACGCGGGCACATCGTGGCCGCGCCCGGCAGTGTCGTACCCAGTCGCCGTTTCGCGGCGCAGGTGTACGTCCTGTCGACGCGCGAGGGCGGACGCACGACACCCGTCTCCACCGGGTACCGCCCGCAGTTCTACATCCGCACCGCGGACGTGGTCGGCGATGTCGACCTCGGCGAGACGGCGGTCGCCCGGCCCGGCGACACCGTCACGATGACCGTGGAGCTCGGGCGCGAGGTCCCGCTGGAGCCCGGCCTGGGCTTCGCGATCCGCGAGGGCGGCCGGACGGTCGGCGCCGGGACGGTGACGTCGGTCGGCTGAGCGGCGGTCGAGGGACACGGGTGCCCGCCCCGAGAGGGGTGGGCACCCGCTCGTACCGATGTCAGTGCCGTGCGCGAGACTGGTCGCAGACGGGGGCGTCAGGGGCGCTGAAGGGTGGGAAAGCCATGGGGGACAAGGCACTTGTGCTCGGCGGCGGGGGCAGCGGGGGGATCGGCTGGCTCGCCGGAATGCTGTACGGGCTCCTGGAGTCGGGCGTCGACCTGAGCGACGCCGATGTGGTGATCGGTACGTCGGCGGGCTCGTCCGTGGGCGCTCAGCTCGCCTCGGGCCGGCTGACCCTCCTGGAGCTGTACCAGCGCCAACTCGGCCCGCAGAGCGGCGAGCTGAGCGGGCGCCTGGGCGTGGGCGCCTACGCTCGCTATGCCTGGGCGACGCTGACCTCACGCACCCCCGAGGACTACGGCCGGAAGATCGGCCGGATGGCACTGGCGGCGCGCACTCCGGACGAGGCGTCGCGTCGCTACGCGATCGAGAGCAGACTCGCCTCGCCCGAGTGGCCGGCGCGGTCGCTGCGCATGCCCGCCGTCGACACGGCCACCGGCGAGCTGCGCGTCTTCGACAAGGACAGCGCGGTGCCGCTCGTGGACGCCATGGCCGCGAGCTGCGCGGTGCCGGGAGCGTGGCCGCCGGTCACGATCGACGGCCGCCGCTGGATGGACGGCGGCACCCATTCACCGGCCAACGCCCACCTCGCCGCCGGGTACGCGCGCGTGGTCGTCCTGGCTCCCGTCGCGGCGGGCGGCGGCCCTTTGGCCTCGGCCGCCGAGCAGGGCCGCAGGCTCACTGAGCACGGCGCCAAGGTCA
Organism: Streptomyces albiflavescens; assembly: GCF_014645835.1. Classification (GTDB taxonomy): domain Bacteria; phylum Actinomycetota; class Actinomycetes; order Streptomycetales; family Streptomycetaceae; genus Streptomyces; species Streptomyces albiflavescens. The sequence goes on along the minus strand of NZ_BMMM01000001.1, from coordinate 1,078,240 downwards.
CGGTCATCACACCGGATCGCACCGCAAAGCAGTCCTTCGGCCGCAACCCGCTGGACCTCTCGGTCAGGGCCGCCGCGGCACGCGCCGGACGGAAACAGGCCGCGATACACGCGGCGGAAGCCGCCGAGGTGTGGCAGGGGTGAGACGGGAGTCGCCACGGGGACGGGGACTGGGACGGGCACGGAGACGAGGGCCAGGCCGCCTCGGCAGGTATGACGGCACAATGGACCCGTGGACGAACCGATACCCGTGACACGGGCCGTGGATCACGGGACCGCCAAGCTGATGCCGGACGTCGACCGGAAGCGGGCATGGCTGCTGACGGTGGACGGGGCGCCCCAGTCGTATGTCGATCTGGACGCGCCGACGCATCTGGAGTTCGAGTACGCGCGACGGCTCGGGCATGTGCTGGACACGGTGGTGGAACCGGGGGCGGCCCTGGACGTGCTGCACCTCGGCGGAGGGGCGCTCACCCTGCCTCGCTATGTCGCCGCGACCCGGCCCGGTTCGCGGCAGGACGTGGTGGAGGCCGACCGCGGTCTGCTGTCCCTGGTCGAAGAGCATCTGCCGGTACCCGACGACTCGGGCATCACCGTGCACGCCGCGGACGCCCGTGCCTGGCTCGAAGCCGTCGCGCCCGACTCCGCCGACATCGTGATCGCGGATGTCTTCGGCGGCTCACGGGTGCCGGCGCACCTGACCTCCACCGCGTACGCGCGCGCCGCCGAGCGGGTGCTGCGCGCCGACGGCGTCTACCTCGCCAACCTCGCCGACGCCGCACCCTTCGTCTTCCTCCGCTCCCAACTCGCCACGTTCTCCACGGTGTTCGAGGAGCTGGCCGTCATCGCGGAACCGGGCGTCCTGCGTGGCCGCCGCTTCGGCAACGCGGTGCTCGTGGCGTCCCACCGCCCCCTCGACACGGCCACGCTCGCCCGCCGCACCGCCTCCGACGCCTTCCCCGCGCGCGTTGAACACGGCCCCGCACTGCGGGAGTTCATCGGCGCCGCCGAACCCGTACGCGACGAGAACGCGGTGCCTTCACCCGAGCCGCCCGACGGAGCCTTCAGCATCGGCTGACCCCTTCACGAGGTCCGGCACCGGCGTCCCCTGAGCCACCGGCCTGGTCCGCCGCGTCAGGTTCCGCACGTCCGGCATGCACAGCACCGCCGCCGTGACCACCACGACCAGCGTCGAGCAGCCCCACAGCGCGGTCGTACGACCGAGGGCCTGCTCCGCCGGGCCGGCGAGGGCCGTGGCCAGCGGCACCATCGCGATCGAGCCGAACCAGTCGTAGGCCGAGACACGCGAGAGCTTGTCCTCGGGGATTTCCTGGTGGAGCGCGGTCATCCACGAAACGCCGAACACCTCGATCGCCAGACCGCTGACGAACATCACGGCGCACAGCGGACCCACCGGTACCGGTACCGCGAGTGCTGCGGCCGGGGCGGCGAGCGGGAAGACGCAGAGGGTGCCCGCGAGCAGGAGGCGGCGCGGTTTCCAGCGGGTCATCAGGAGTGCTCCGCCGACGGTTCCGGCGCCGAACGCGCCGAGGGCCAGCCCCCACGGCCCCGGGCCGCCGAGGCTGTCCCGGGCGACCAGCGGGCCGTAGACGGCGTCGGCGGCACCGACGACGGCGACCACCACGGAGAACTGCGCGACGATCGTCCACAGCCAGGGCCGCCCGATGAACTCGCGCCAGCCGTCTCGGAGATCGGCGAGCAGGCCGCCACCGGGCTCGCGCGGCGGAATGTGGCCCACGTCGAGGAACGAACGCAGCGCCCCGGCGACCGCGAAGGCCAGGGCGTCCACGGCGAGCACCCAGCCCGGCCCCATCACGGCCACCAGCGCCCCGCCGAGGGCCGCGCCGCCCAGGCCCGCCCCTTGCATCGCCATCCGGAACATCGCGAAGGCGCGACTCGCCTGTTCGCCGCCGACCGAGGACATCAGCATGCCCTCGGCCGCCGGGTTGAAGAACGCCTGCCCCGTGCCGCCGAGCGCGGACAGCAGCATCATCTGCCACAGGTGCGCCTGGCCGGCGACGACCAGGGCCGCGAACACCGCCTGCGACACACAGTTGAGGGCGTTGGCCGCGACCATCACGCGGTGCCGCGGCAGCCGGTCCGCGACAGCGCCGCCGATCAGCAGGAAGAGCACCAACGGCAGCGTCCGCGCCGCCGCGACCAGGCCGACGTCGCCCCCGTCGCCGCCCGCGTCGAGCACCGCGAACGCCGCGGCGATCAGCGCGCCCTGGCTGCCCAGGTTGGTGACGACCGCGGCGGCGGTCAGCAGAGTGTAGTTCCGGCCCGCCCAGGAAGGGCGGCGCGGGCGTCGGGGAGAGTCGGCGGCAGAGGTCACCGGGCGACTATCGCCGCCCGAGCCTCGACTTGCCAAACCCATTGCATGTGTCCACACAGCCCAGGACGCGCCTGAGCGTCCGTCCGCGGCTCAGGACTCCGTCGGTTCACCGTGCAGGCGTACCGTGCTGAGAATCTTCTGCACGGTCGTGTCCGACACCTCGTCGGACACGCCCTTGGCACCGTAGAACGTCCAGGACACGAAGTCGCCCGCCGAGTTCTTGAAGGCGAACGTGGTCGCCTTGCCGTCGGAGTCGCACTTGCCCTTCTTCGGCACACCGGTCGAATACGTCGTCGCGACGCTGCCCTTGACGCCCGACTTCGTCGTGTACGGCTTGGGCTTGCCGATGGTGAGGAGCTTCTTGGAGGCGTCCTTCTGGTCGGTGTAGCCGCCGAACACCCACCACGCCGAGTCGTTGCGCGCCGGGTCGTCGGTGTTCTTGGCACCGCTCTGTCCCTTGGTGCCCGCGGCGGCCAGCGCCGTGTCGTTCTCGTACCCGTCCTTGTTGTCGTCGGACGTGCACCACTTTTCCTGGAGGAAGGCGGGCGCGGACATCCCGATCAGTGAGGAGCCGTCGCCCTTCTTCTCGTCCTCGAAGCCGATGAAGGTGCCGGGCGTCTTGACCTCCCAGTCCGCGGGCACGTCGAAGGCGGTGCCCCACTTCGGGTTCACCACGACCTTCCAGCCAGCGATCGTCGCCTTCTCCTCCTCGCCGCCGCGCGGGTTGTCGTTGCCACCGCTCTCACTCGGCGAAGAGGAGACGGACGGCTTGGGGGACTTCGACGGATCGCTGCCCGCCTTGTCGTCCTTGTCGCCGCCGCCCAGGACCAGGAAGCCGGTCACCCCGGCCGCGATCACGACGGCCGTGGCCGCGACGATCGCGGTGATCTTGGTCTTGTTCCCTCCACCGCCGTTGCCCCCCGGGGCTTGCGGCGCGCCGGGGGGCTCCGGCGGAGCCCCCCACTGCTGCTGCCCGTACGGGTTGGGCTGCTGGTATCCCGGCTGCCCGCCGGTCTGTTGGTATCCGGGCTGCTGGTAGGGATTCGGCTGCTGGTATCCCGGCTGCTGATACGGATTCTGGTCCTGCGGGTTCTGCTCGCCCCCGGGCGGCTGCTGTCCTGGCCACATGGGCGGTAACGATAGAGGGGCCCGGGACCCGAGTGCCACGGCGGTCCGCAAATGGGCCGGGCACCCGGCCGGTTGGCTCAGGACGCAGGCTCAGGACTCCGTCGGATCGCCGTGCAGCCGCACGGTGCTGAGGATCTTCAGGATGGTCGCGTCGGGGATCTCGTGGTCCACGCCGGTGGCCCCGTAGAGGTTCCACGCCACGTAGTCGCCCGCGGCGTTCTTGAACCCGAACGTGATGGCCTTGCCGTCGCTCGCGCACTTGCCCTTCTGGGGCGTGTTCTTGGACCTGGCCCAGGCGACGCTGCCCTCGACGCCCGACTTGGTCGTGTACGGCTTGGCCTTGTTGTCGAAGGTGATGCTCTTCTTGTCCGGCTGCGTGTATCCGCCGTAGACCCACCAGGGCACCTGGTTCACGGCGACCTCGTCGGTGTTCTTGGCTCCGCTCGCGCCCTTGGTGCCCGCGGCGCCGAGAGCGGTGTCCTCCGTACGGCCGTCCTTGTCGTCGTCGGACGAGCACCACTTGGACTTGAAGTACGCGGGTGCCGACATCATGATGATGGGCTTGTCGCCGGCCTTGGCGTTGTGCTTCTCGAAGCCGATCGACGTACCCGGCGACTCGACCTCCCAGTCCGCCGGAACGTCGAACGCGGTGCCCCACTTGGGATTGACGACGACCTTCCAGCCGGCGATGGTCGGCTTCTCCCCGTCGCCGCCCCGGGGGTTGTTGTCCGAGGCCGACGCGCTCGGGTCCTGCGAGGGGCTGACCGACGGCTTCGAGTCCTTGCCGCCGTCCGCCTTGTCGTCCTTGCCGCCGCCGAGGACGAGGAAGCCGGTCACACCGGCGGCCACGACCACGGCCGTGGCCGCCACGATGGCAATGACCTTCGTCCGGTTCCCGCCACCGCCGGGGGGTTCGGGCGCCCCCGCGGGAGAGGGGGCGCCCCACTGCGCCTGACCGGGCTGCTGCATGTACGGGTTGGGCTGCTGGTATCCCGGCTGCCCGCCGGTCTGTTGGTATCCCGGCTGCTGGTAGGGATTCGGCTGCTGGTACCCCGGCTGCTGATACGGATTCTGGTCCTGCGGGTTCTGCTCGCCCCCGGGCGGCTGCTGTCCTGGCCACATGGGCGGTAACCCTAGTGCCGCCTGTGACACGTTTCGGTCACCGCGATTCGTCAGGCATGTACCGGTCAGGAGTCTGACGGGACCTTGTAGAGGCGTACGGTGGCGACGATTTTCCGCACCGTCGCGTCCGATACCTCCTCGGAAACCCCCTTGGCGCCGAAGAACTCCCACGACACGATGTCGCCCGAGGGGTCCTTGAAGGAGAAGACTGTGGCCTTCCCGTCGGAGGCGCATTTTTTCGTTTTCTGCACACCCGACGACGAGGCGGTGGCCAGGCTGCCCTTGATCCCGGACTTCGTCGTGTACGACTCCATCGCGCCGGACGTGACGAGTTTCTTGTCGGGCTGGGTGTAGGCGCCGTAGACCCACGTCGCCGCGTCGTCACGGGCGGCCTCTTCGGGGCTCTTCGCACCGTTGTTGAGCTTGGTCCCTGCGCCGGCGAGGACCGTGTACTCCTCGGTGCCGTCCTTGTCCTCGTCGGAGCCGCACCACTTCTCCTTGAGGAGCGCGGGGGCTGCGACACCGATGAGCGGCTTGTCCTCGGGGTCGTCGTTCTCCGCGACGTAGGTGACCCAGCCGGTCGACTTGAGCCCCCAGTCCGCGGGCACGTCGAAGGCGATGCCGCGCTTGGGGTTCACCACGGTCTTCCAGCCGGCGACGGTCGGCTTGTCGGCGCCGTCGGTGCCTCGCGGGTCGCTCGCCGGACTCGACTGCTGGGACGGGGACTTGGTCGGCTCGGGGTCGGTCCTGTCGTCCTTGCCGCCGCCGAGCAGGACGAATCCGGTCACTCCGGCGGCGATCACGACAGCTGACGCCGCGACGATCGCGATGACCTTCGTCCTGTTGCCGTCGCCGCCGGTCGGTGGCGGTGCCCCAGGACCTGCCGTGACTGTCGGGGCGTTCCATGGTGCCGGTTGCTGCTGGTACGGATTGGGCTGCTGATATCCCGGTTGCTGGTACGGATTCGGCTGCCCTCCTCCCGCGTGCGGTTGCCCCCCTCCCGCGTGCGGTTGCCCGCCGCCGATGTTCCGCTGCGAATTCTGCGCGCCCCCTGGCGGCTGCTCTCCTGGCCACATGCGGCGTAACGATACGGCGATCACCAGCGGGTGCTGGTCAAGGATTGCTACTCACGGGTAACATGGCGCTATGAGCGCAGACCAGATGACGATCGGCGAGATGCTCGCCGCCACCGTGCCGATGGCCCGGACCCTGAACCTGGAGTTCGTGGAGACCAGTCCGGAGAAGGCGGTAGTGGCGCTGCCGGACCAGAGCGACTACCACAACCATGTCGGCGGGCCACACGCCGGAGCGATGTTCACGCTGGGGGAGTCGGCGAGCGGGGCGATCGTCCTCGCCGCGTTCGGGGAGCAGCTCTCGCGCGCCGTGCCGCTCGCGGTCAGCGCCGAAATCTCGTACAAGAAGCTTGCGATGGGACCCGTCACGGCCACCGCGACGCTCGGTCGGCCCGCCGCCGATGTCGTCGCCGAACTCGACGCAGGGCAGCGCCCTGAGTTCCCCGTCGCCATCGCCATCCAGCGCGGTGACGGTGCCGTGACCGGCGAGATGACGGTCGTCTGGACGCTCCGCCCGAACGGCTGAGCCGCGCGCCGTACGCAGGACCTCGACCGGGTCGCGCGACCCGGTCGAGGCCCTTGGTCGTTCATGCGGGGCTCGCCGACCCTGCTGCTCGCGACGCAGCTCCTCAGGCGGCCGTCGCGGGCAGGGCGACGCGGGTGAGGCGTTCCGCCTCGGTCCACAGCCGGGCGTTGACCGCCGGGTCCAGAGCCCTGCGGGTGATACGGGCCGTGGTCTCGTCGGGCCCACCAGACCGAAGCGGCAGCCCGGACCGTAGTAGCCGCCCGCCACGGCGTCGGGGCTGGTCGCCGCGTACAGGAGCGGTTCGGTGCCCTGCTCGACCTGCTGTTTGGGCAGGAAGCCGAGCGCGTTGAGCAGAGACCGCTTCGGCTTGTCGCGCCCGCGGCTCGCGCCCGCGGTCTGCGGGTTGGTGACGGTGTATCCGGGGTGGGTGCCGGTGCTCAGCAGGTTCCAGCCGCGCTCCGCGGCGAGGGCCCCTTCGGTTCTTGTCGGTGTGTCAGCTGTTTCTGTTCACTTCATTGACACGAGTCACCTCCGGTCATAGTTTTCGCGCCGTACCCGTGATGCCTGACGGCATGTCAAGCCGACCCTGAGGGACAGTGCGTTCAAAGGCCGAACGTGACGTCCGTTGGCACGTGTACACGCGGTCCACAACGATGTGCCCGCGCACCGAAGGAGTGACGGCTCATGTCCCACGCTGCTTCCGATGGGTTTTCCCGGCGATCGACCCTGCGACTGCTGGGCGGCGCCATCGCGGTCGCCACGGCGGCCGCCGGCACCGGTTCCGCCCCGTTCGCCTACGCCGAGTCCAGATCCGGCGCCGGCCCTCGCGTGGAGGGCCTGATCGGGAAGCTCACCCTCGACGAGAAGATCTCCCTGCTGCACGGTGCCACCGACCCCGACTCGCTCGGCCAAGCCGGATACGTGCCCGGAGTCCCGCGCCTCGGCATCCCTCCGCTCCGACTCGCCGACGGGCCCGCAGGCGTCCGCGTCACCCAGCACGCCACGGCCCTGCCCGCCCCCGTCCTGCTGGCCTCCGCCTTCGACCCGGGTCTCGCCCGCCGCTACGGCCAGGTCATCGGGCGCGAGGGCCGCGCCCTGGGCCAGGACGTGCTGCTCTCCCCGATGGTCAACCTCATCCGCACCCCGTACGCGGGCCGCAACTTCGAGACCTTCAGCGAGGACCCGCTGCTGGCCGGCGACCTGGTCGCGGCCGAGATCCGCGGCATCCAGGGCGAGGGCCTCATCGCCACCGTCAAGCACTTCGCGCTGAACAACCAGGAGAAGGACCGCATGTCGATCGACGTGCGGGTCGACGAGCAGACCATGCACGAGGTCGAACTGCGCGGCTTCGAGGCGGCGATCGCCGCCCGTTCCGGCGCTGTCATGGGCGCGTACAACAAGGTCAACGGCACCTTCGCCTGTGAGAACAAGACCCTGCTCACCGACGTCCTACGGGACCGATGGGGCTTCGACGGCTGGGTGATGACCGACTGGTTCGCCGCCCACAGCACCGCCGCCGCGCTCACCGCGGGCCTCGACATGGAGATGCCCGACGGCACCTACTTCGGTTCCGCCCTGAAGTCGGCCGTCCAGAACGGCAGCGTCTCCGGAACCTACGTCGACCGCGCCGTGCGCCGCGTCCTCACGGTGATGGACCGCTTCGGGCTGCTCGACGGAAGCGCCCCGCCCCGCCCGGGCCGCGCCCCGAAGGCGGGCGCCGCCGTGGCCTTGGAGGTCGCCAAGGCCGGGGCGACCCTGCTGCGCAACGATGGCCACGCGCTGCCCCTGACCGGAGCCGCGGCCCGCAGCATCGCCGTCGTCGGACCCACCGGCTCGCTTCCCTTCGTCAGCGGCGGCGGCAGCGCGCATGTCGTCCCCGACCGGGCCGACAGCCCCTTGGACGCCATCAAGTCCCGCGCGGGACGAGGCGCCCGTGTCTCGTACTCGCTCGGCGAGGACCTCTTCGGAAAGCCCATCCCGGCGGGCGCCCCGAGCCCGGCCTTCAACACCGAGGCCCAGGCCGTCGCCGCCGGCCGGACCTGGACGTACGACGGGACGCTGACGGTCGCGGACGCCGACGAGTGGACCTTCGTCATCCACTACTCGGGCGAGCGCCCCAAGGTGGTCCTCGACGGCGAGGACCTCTTCCCGGTGGCACCCGGATTGGGCGAGTACTTCTCGGGCGGCCTCGTCTCGGCCGCCCCCGACGGCCTGTCCGTGCGCCGCAAGACCCTCGACCTGGCCAAGGGCGCGCACCAGCTTCGGATCACCGCGAAGGGCGGGAGCGGCGGGCAGCTCTTCCGGCTGCGACGCATCACCGGCGCGACCCGCGCGCAGGACGTCGCCGAGGCCGTGAAGGCCGCGCGGGCCGCGCACAGTGCCGTCCTGTTCGCCTACGAGGACGCGACCGAGGGCCTGGACCGCACGACCATCGCGCTCCCGGGTCACCAGGCGCGGCTGATCGAGGCGGTGACGGCGGCGAACCCTCGTACCACCGTCGTCCTCAACACCTCGTCCTCGACCTCCATGCCCTGGCTGGACCGCACGGCCGCCGTGCTCCAGATGTACTACCCGGGCCAGGAGGGCGCGGCCGCCACCGCCGCCGTCCTGTTCGGTGACTGCGACCCCGGCGGACGGCTCACCCAGTCCTTCGCGGTCGACGACGAACACCATCCGGTCGCCGGGAATCCACGCCGCTATCCGGGCGTCGACGGCACCGAGGAGTACTCGGAGGGCATCCACGCCGGCTACCGCTGGTACGACGCCGAGGGCATGCGCCCGCTGTTCCCCTTCGGGCACGGGCTCTCGTACACGTCCTTCGCGTACGACGATCTGCGCGTACGCCGAGCCCACCACGGTCTCGATGTGACCTTCACGGTGCGCAACACCGGGCGACGCGACGGCATCGAGGTCGCCCAGGTCTACGTCGGCCGTTCGCCGCATCTCCAACTGGACCAGGCTGTCAGGGTGTTGGGCGGCTACCGACGGCTCGCGCTGCGGGCGGGGGAGCGGCGCCAGGTCACCGTGCGGGTGTCGGCGCGCACACTCTCGTCCTGGGACGCGAAGCGGCACGACTGGGTGCTCGGCACCGGGCACCGCACTCTATGGGTGGGTGCGTCCTCGCGCGATCTTCGGTTGAAGACGACCGCGGAGGTGAGCGCGTGATACGACGCCTGGGCATCGGGCTCACCGCCCTCGCCACCGTCCTCGTCGGCGCGGCACCGGCCCAGTCCGCCTCCGCTTCTTCCGCGCGGCACACCCTCGTGCGCACGGACGCGGGTTGGGTCCGCGGCGAGACCACCTCCGAGGGACGGCAGTTCCTCGGCATCCCGTACGCAGAGCCGCCCGTCGGCGATCTCCGTTGGAAGAGCCCTCGGCCCGTCGAGCCCTGGCACGGTGTGCGCACCACGAAGGACTTCGTCAACCGCTGTATGCAGACGGCGAGTTGGGACCCCGGATACGAACAGCCCAGCCACACCGAGGACTGTCTCGACCTCAATGTGTACGTCCCCGAGGGCGCCGGAGGGCGTCCGGTGATGGTCTGGCTGCACGGCGGCGGGCTCACCGCGGGCGCGGGCGAGGACGTCGTGCCCGACGCCTTCGCCCGGCAGACGGGCGCGGTCGTCGTGACCGTCAACTACCGGCTCGGCGGGGGCCGCCGGCCGACTCGCCCACGATCGCGTACGGCACCGCCTTCGGCGACTATCTGATGGCCTGCCCGGCGCTCCGGCTCGACGGGGCGCTCGCGGCTCGCGGTCCGGTCTACGCGTACGAGTTCGCCGACCGCACCTCGCCGCCCTTCGCCTCGCTGCGCAATCTGCACACGGACTTCGACTTCGGTGCGACCCACGTCAACGAGGTGCAGTACCTCTTCAAGCACTTCGGGCTCGCAACACCGCTGAACGCGGAGCAGCGGGTGCTGTCGAGGCAGATGGTGCAGTACTGGGGATCCTTCGTCCGGGGTGGCGTGCCCCGGGCGGACGGACAGCCCGCGATGCCCGACCGTACCGGTGCGGTGCTCTCACTGCGGACCGCCTCCGCGGGCGGAAACACCCTGAGCACCACCGTCGCTCACGAGCACCGGTGCGACCTCTGGGACTCCGTCTCGTAAGGCGAACCAGGTAGGCTGCCCGGCGTGCGCCAAAGGGGGGAGCGCACGCCGGGTGATCACGTACGGCACACGCACGGTGCACGCCCGGGGCACGCACAGTGAAACGGGAGGAACCGGCCTTGCACGTCCAGGAGTGGCTCGAGACGGTGCCCGCGGTCAGCATCTATGCGCTGGTGGGCCTGGTCATCGGCCTGGAGAGCCTGGGCATCCCGCTGCCCGGCGAGATCATCCTGGTCTCGGCGGCCCTGCTCTCCTCGCAGCACGCGGGCATCAACCCCGTCATCCTCGGGGCGTGCGCCAGCCTCGGCGCGATCGTCGGCGACTCCATCGGCTACGCCATCGGCCGAAAGGGCGGACGCCCCCTGCTCGCCTGGCTCGGCGCCAAGTTCCCCAAGCACTTCAGCGAAGGCCATGTCGCCACCGCCGAGCGGTCCTTCCAGAAGTGGGGCATGTGGGCCGTCTTCTTCGGCCGTTTCATCGCCCTGCTGCGGATCTTCGCGGGTCCGCTCGCGGGTGTGCTGCGGATGCCGTACTGGAAGTTCCTGATCGCCAACGTGCTCGGCGGCATCATCTGGGCCGGCGGTACGACCGCGGTCATCTACTACGTGGGTGTGGTCGCCGAGTCCTGGCTCAAGCGGTTCTCGTGGCTCGGGCTGGTGGCGGCGGTGCTCATCGGACTCACTTCGATGCTGATCGTTCGCCGCAAGGCCAGGAAAGCCGCGGCGGAGCGCGAGGCGGCGGAGCCCGAGCCGGTGCCCGCCGCCGAGTAGGTTCTGTCGGTTCGGAACGGCGGGCCGCTTGAGGCCGGCCGCGCCGCCCCCGCACCCCTTACAAGGTGCCGTGCGCCTCTACAAGGTGCCGTGCGCCTCGCGGTGTGCCTTTGCCAGCTCCACGTACAGCGTGCCGTTCAGCGAGATGCCCTCGCGCTCCTCGTCGGTCAGTTGGCGCCTGACCTTGGCGGGGATGCCCGCGACGAGCGAACCCGGGGGCACCTGCATCCCCTGCGGCACCAGGGCCTGCGCGGCCACCAGCGAACCGGCGCCGATCACCGCGCCGTTCAGCACGGTGGCGCCCATGCCGATCAGGCAGTCGTCCTCGACGGTCGCGCCGTGCACCACGGCGTTGTGCCCGATGGAGACGCGCTCGCCGATGGAGATGGGGAAACCCGGGTCCACGTGGAGGCTGCAGTTGTCCTGGACATTACTGCTGGCGCCGATGACGATCGGCCCGCAGTCGGCGCGCAGCACCGCGCCGTACCAGACGCTCGCTCCCTCGTGCAGCGTGACGTCCCCGATGACCACGGACGTGGGCGCCGCGAACGCCTCCTGGCCCACCTGCGGATCCTTGCCGCCGATCCCCATGATCAGCGCCTGCTGCGTCATCACCGTCTCCTCGCAGTTCGGTACACCGGCACCGTATGCCATCGGTTGCGGCCCCGGTGGGGTGAAGATCACAGCCGTACGACGTCATCGGCGCACCGTGCGCTGAGTACCGTGAGCGGGTGCCCAGGAGCAAGAACACGTTCTCATCATGGCGGCGCCGCCTCGCGCAGCGCGCCGTCCACGCGGGCTGGGCCTGGGTGCAGCGCACGGGTGCGGTCACGGCCGAGCACCCGGGGCGATTCCGCTTCGGTGCCATGGGAACAGGTACCAGACTGGCCTTCCCGCTCGGCACGGTCTTCGGTGAGGCGTGGATCCACCTCGGCGCCCACTGCATCGTCGCCGAGCAGGTCACACTGACCGCCGGTCTGATGCCCGACCTCGACCTCGGCCCCGACCCGATCCTGCGCATAGGCGACGGCGTGGTGCTCGGCCGCGGCAGTCACGTCATCGCCGACACGACGGTCACGATCGGCAGCGACTGCTACTTCGGGCCGTATGTGTACGTCACGTCCACCAACCATTCGTACGACGATCCGCACGAGCCCATCGGCAAGCAGTGGCCGCGGATGGAGCCGGTGGAGATCGGGCCCGGCTGCTGGATCGGGACCGGGGCGGTGATCCTGCCCGGCGCGCGGATCGGGCGGAACGTCGTGGTGGCGGCCGGTGCGGTGGTCCGCGGGGCGGTGCCCGACCACTCGGTCGTGGCGGGCGCCCCCGCGCGCGTCGTCCGGCGCTGGGACCCGGTGCAGGGGTGGCAGCCGCCGTTGCGGACGCCGGCGCCGGTGCCGATTCCCGACGGGGTGACGCCGGAACAGTTGCTGGCGCTGTCGGGGATGGACGAGGAGACCGCGGCGCGTCTGGCGGAGCTGGACCTCGATGCCGAGGGCGCCTCCGGGGACGTACGCGCCGAGTCCTGAGCCCTCAGGGCCCTCAACCGGTGGCGAGCAGTACCGTGCCGACCAGCGCGAGGCCCGCGCCCGCCGCCTGCATGCCGCGCAGCCGTTCGCTGAGGATGCCGCGTGCGGCCAGGGCCGTGACCACCGGATAGAGCGAGGCGAGGACGGCGGCGACGGTGACCGGACCGTGCTGGGCGGCGACCGAGTACGTGCCGTTGGCCGCGACGTCGGCGAGGCCGACGAAGGCGAGTGCGGGGAGGGAGCCCCAGGGGAAACCTCCTTCGGGGAGGGCCCGGGCGCCACGCCGCACGGAGACGAAGAGGGCCGTGCCGCCCACCGCCACATTGGTCACGCGCTGGACGAACAGCGCGAGGAACAGCCCGGTGACCGACGAGGACGCCTCCGCGATCAGCGCGAACACCGTGCCGAAACCGAGCGCCGCCAGCAGCGTGAGGAGGATCGCCTGCCGCTGCACGGGGGCGCCGCGCAGCTGTGGTCCGCCCGCGAGCACGACACCCACGACAGCGACCGCGATGCCCGCGAACTGGGTGAGCCCGGGACGCTCGCCGAGGACGAGTCCCACGGTGATGGGGACGGCCACGCCCAGCGAGCCGAGCGGGGAGACGACCCCCATCGGGCCCAGGGCGAGCGCCTTGTAGAACGAGAGCAGCGCGACCGGCCCCACCAGTCCCGCGGCGAACGCGAACCACAGCTGTGGCCCCGCCGCGCTCCAGCCACCGGTGGCGACCACGATCGCGCCGAGCACCACCGCTGCGATGGTCTGCGAGACGACGACCACGGTGAGAGCGGGCGTACGCCGGGTCAGCAGGCCTCCGCCGAAGTCGGCCAGGCCCCACAGGAGGCTGGTGGCCAGGGCGAAGAGTGCTGTCACGGGGTACCTCGCAGTACAGTTCGGTGAACGATCAGGTGCACCACACGATAGTTCACCAGATTGAACTCTGTCATCCAGAATATTGGACGGAACGTGTCGGACCTCGACCTGCTGACTCAGTCCCTGGCGCGCAACGTGAAGCGCTGGCGCACCGAGCGTGGCTTCACCCTGGAAGCGCTCGCCGCTCGCGCCGGAGTCAGCCGCGGCATGCTCATCCAGATCGAGCAGGCCAGGACCAATCCCAGCCTGGGTACCGTCGTCAAGATCGGCGACGCCCTCGGTGTCAGCATCACGACCCTCCTCGACTACGAGCAGGGCCCCAAGGTCCGGGTCGTCCCGGCCGAACAGGCCGTGCGCCTGTGGCACACGGACGCGGGGAGCTACAACCGGCTCCTCGCGGGCACCGAGGCGCCCGGCCCGCTGGAGATGTGGGACTGGCGGCTCATGCCCGGCGAGGCCAGCCCCTCGGACCCGCATCCCACCGGCACCGTCGAGCTCGTCCATGTCATGGCGGGCGAACTGACCCTCACGGTCGACGGAGTCGAGCACCGCGTCCCCGCGGGCGCCAGCGCCTCCTTCGAGGCCAACACTCCGCACACGTACGGAAATGACGGCGATGTGCCGGTCGAGATGATCATGGCGGTGTCCGTTCCGCTCGTGCAATGAGACGCCCGGCGGGTGGCGCCGACTCGGCTGTTAGCGTGCGGTCATGCGCGCACCCATCGGACACTTCGACCACGCCACGCCCGCCCCCGAGTGCCTCGACGAACTGATTCGCCCGGTCGCCGACGCCGTACGCGAGTGGCGGGGCAGCATCCCCGCCGAACAGATCGTCTATGTCGACACGGATCCGCAGTGGGCCGATACCGCCACGTTCGTCGAGCACTACGGCCAGGAGCTGCTCGAGCAGTCCGCCAACTGCGTGGTCGTCGCGGGCAGGCGCGGCGGCGAGACCACGCTCGCCGCGTGCGTCGTCCTCTCCACCACCCGCGCCGATGTCAACGGCGCGGTTCGCCGCCTGCTCGGCGCCCGCAAGGCCTCGTTCGCGCCGATGGACACGGCGACCGGCGAGACCGGCATGGAGTACGGCGGCATCACGCCGATCGGACTCCCGGGCGACTGGCCCGTGTTGGTGGATTCGGCCGTCGTCGAGCTGCCGTACGTCCTGGTGGGCAGCGGCCGACGGCGCGGGAAGCTGCTGGTGCCGGGGAAGGTGTTCGCGGAGCTGCCGAACGCGGTGGTGTTGGACGGGCTCGGTGTGAGTGCGGGGGAGTCCTGACGTCGCCTTCGGTGCCGTCGAAGTCGTACCCGCGTCCGCAGCGTCCGGCGACACCTTCTTCGACGAGCGATGCGGTCACTCACGGCTCACCGGGTCTTCGGCGTGCCGCCTCGTGTTCTTCGACGAGCGATGCGGTCACCCACGGCTCACCGGGTCTTCGGCGTGCCGCCTCGTGATCACGACGGTGCGTGGTGGGCGAGCGCCAGATGCGGATCCGTCTCGCCGGGGGCCGGTGCCGGATCGGCGTGGACCAGAGCGGCGGTGAGTTTCGGGACGGCGTGCAGCAGGGCGTGTTCGGCGTCCACGGCGATGCGATGGGCCCGGCGGACGGTCGCCTCGCCGTCCACGACGACCGCCACCTCGGCCCGCAGCCGGTGCCCGATCCAGCGCAGCCGCAGCTCACCCACGTCGCGTACCCCCTCGACCTGCCGCAGCGCCCGCTCGGCGCGGTCCACCAACTCCGGTTCGACGGCGTCCATCACGCGCCGGAACACCTCGCGGGCGGCATCGCGCAGCACCAGCAGAATCGCGGCCGCGATCGCCAACCCGACCAGCGGGTCGGCCAGTTGCAGGCCAAGGGCGGCACCGCCCGCGCCCACCAGTACGGCGAGCGAGGTGAATCCGTCCGTTCGGGCGTGCAGTCCGTCCGCGACGAGTGCGGCGGAGCCGATCTCGCGGCCGACGCGGATGCGGTGCCGGGCCACCCACTCGTTGCCCAGGAAGCCGATGAGTGCGGCCGCCGCGACGACCGGGATGTGCCGCATGGGCCGCGGGTCGAGCAGCCGGTCGACCGCCGTCCAGGCCGCGAACGTCCCGGACGCGGCGATCGTCAGCACGATCACGATGCCGGCGAGGTCCTCCGCCCGCCCGTAGCCGTAGGTGAAGCGGCGCGTCGCCGCGCGGCGGCCCAGTACGAAGGCGATCCCGAGCGGCAGCGCCGTCAGCGCGTCGGCGGCGTTGTGCACGGTGTCGCCGAGCAGTGCGACCGACCCCGAGACGACCACGACGACCGCCTGCGCCAGGGCCGTTGTGCCGAGGACGGCCAGGGAGAGCCAGAGCGCCCGCATACCTCGGGCCGACGACTCCAGCGCGGAGTCGAGTTTGTCGGCGGTTTCGTGGGAGTGAGGGGTGAGAAGGTGGCGCAGGCGGCTCGCGAGGGTGGCGTGCGCGTGCGGGTGGGGGTGAGCGTGGGGGTGCCCGTGCGGGTGCCGGTGAGTGCGGTCGTGTTCGTGCGGGCGATCCGGGCCGTGCGCGTCATCGGGGCCGTGCTCGTGTCCGTGCGGGCCATCCGGGCCGTGCGCGTCATCGGGGCCGTGCTCGTGTCCGTGCCGACGATCCGGGCCGTGCTCATGGCGGTGCGGGTGCCCGTGGCGGTGCCCGTGCTCGTACGGCTTTTCGTGTGCGTGCGGCTGTTCGTTGCCGTGCTCGTGGTGGTGCCGGTCGTTCACGTGGGACCCCTTCCGCCGTGCGGGAGTGGACGTGTCGGTGCCCACAAGGCCATTATGTGCGTATGAGCGCACGCATGCACCTATCACCTGCGCATGATGCGCACCCGCGCACCCCCGGCGAGGAGCAGTTCGCGCTTGCCGCCGAACTCCTCGCTCTTCTCGGCGATCGCACGCGTCTCGCGCTGCTCCATGCCCTGACCGGCGGCGAGGCCGACGTCACCACGCTCACAGAGGCATGCGGTGCCGCGCGTCCCGCTGTCAGTCAGCATCTGGCCCGGCTCCGGCTCGCCGGGCTCGTGAACACCCGGAAGGAGGGCCGCCGGGTGATCTACTCGCTCGGCGACGGCCATCTGCGCCGGGTGGTCGACGAGGCACTGAGCCTCGCCGACCACCGGATCAACGACCGGCCCACCCACGACTGAGGGCGACCAGGAGGCCGTACGCCCCCATGGTCGTCGCCCCGCTCAGTCGTCGGTGTCGTCCTCACCCGCCTCCAGCAGGTTCGCCGCCGCGCCCACGATGCTCGGGTCCGGGCAGAGCCCGGCCCGGGTGAACCCCAGCGCGTCGCTGCCGCCGTCGCCGTCGGGCGTGGCCTCAACCCGGGCCGGGCCCAGGACACCGAGGGCGAAGACGGCGTGGCGTACACACGGCGAACCGGAAACAAGGCCCACGCATGCCGGAGTAAAGGTGAACATGTGTGTGCGGGCGTATCGGACGGAGTCCCCACAGGGCGCAGTGGGGCACGTGTGCGGCTGCCCCGTCGCCCGCCGCGCAAACCGCTTGCCGTGATCGTCACACGGTCATCAGGATGGCCCCATGCGCACCTTCTCCGCCCCCGACGGGACCCAACTCGCCTACCACGTCACGGGGGTGGGCGAGCCGCTGCTCTGCCTGCCCGGTGGGCCGATGCGCGCCTCCGCCTACCTCGGTGACCTCGGTGGACTGTCACGGCACCGCCGGCTGATCAGGCTCGACCTGCGGGGCACCGGCGACTCCGGCGTCCCGGCCGATCCGGTGACATACCGCTGCGACCGGCAGGTCGGCGACGTCGAGGCACTCCGCGCGCACCTAGGGCTGGAACGCGTCGATCTGCTCGCCCACTCGGCGGGCGGCGACCTGGCCCTCCTGTACGCGGCCGGGTACCCGCGGCGCGTCCGCTCCCTCACCCTGGTCACCGCCCGTGCGCGCGCCCTCGGTGTCGACTTCACCGAGGAGCACCGCAGGGAGGCGGCCGCCCTGCGCAAGGCGGAGCCGTGGTTCGAGGCAGCCCACGAGGCCTACGAACGCATCTGGGCCGGTTCGGTGAGCGACGCCGACTGGGACGCCATCGTCCCCTTCTTCTATGGCCGTTGGGACGCGGTCGCCCAGGCGCATGCCGCGACCGACACCGCGCAGACCAATGAGGAGGCCGCCGAACTGTACGCGTCCTCCGGTGCCTTCCGTCCCGCCGAGGCCCGCGCGGTCGTCGCCGCCTGGGGCGCGCGGGTGTTGCTCCTCGCGGGCGCGCTGGACAGCGGCCCGCTGCCGCGCGTAGCCGCGGCCATCGCGGAACTCTTCCCCCAGGTCGAACTGACCGTCCAGCCCGACGCCGGTCACTTCCCGTGGCTCGACGATCCGGACGGCTTCAGCGAGACCGTCGCCGACTTCCTCGACCGGGGGAAGTGACAGCCTCAGGCCAGCCGCAGGTCGATCCACTCGGCGGTCTCGCCCGGCAGCACATACCGCTCGATCTCGACGAACCCGCGCTTCTGCGCGAACCGCAGACCGTCCTCGTTGGCCGCCAGGACGACCGTCTCGATCACCTCGGCGCCCAGCTCGCGCGCCTGCTCCAGCCCGCGTGCGTACAGCTCCTCGCCGAAGCCCTGCCCGCGGTGCTCGGCGAGCACGCGCGCGATCACCGTGGCCGTGGCGGTCTCGTTCGTGGGCGGGCGCACCGTCGTGCAGCCCACCAGGACGTCGCCGAGATACGCGACCTCCAGGTGGTTGCGGCGGACGCGCTCCCGCACGTCGTCGAGCGACATGGCGGCGGGCGGGACGATCACATTGTGGACGTGCTGCCAGTCCCTGAGACGGGCTTCGTCGTCCGGCTGCTCGATGCGAAGGATGGGCACGAGGTGCAGAAAACCGGTGTCGCCCACGGGACGTCAACCGTATTTACCTCGGAGGCGGCAGCCGGTCAGCCGAGCCGCGGGATCTCGATGGCCGGGCAGAGGTCCATCACCATGTCGAGCCCGGATGCCCGGGTCCGGTCGTACGCGGCCTCGTCGATGACGTCGAGTTGGAACCAAACGGCCTTGGCGCCGATGGCGGCGGCTTCGTCGGCGACCGGGCCGGCGAGGTCGCTGTTCACGAATACATCGACGACGTCCACGTCGAAGGGGATCGCGGAGAGGGTCGGGTATCCCTTCTCACCGTGGACCGTCTCGGCCTTGGGGTGGACGGGAACGACGCGTTTGCCGAAACGCTGGAGGACGTCCGCAACGCCGTATGCCACGCGCCGCTGGTTCGTCGAGAGGCCGACGATTGCCCAGGTGTCGCCGAGCTCGGTGAGGATCTTGCGGATCGTTGCCGGGTCGCTGTACACGGTCGGCCTCCTTGGAGTCTCTGCGGGTGCTGTCGAGCGGAGCAACATCGTGCTGCGGGTGGCCATTCCCTGGAGGCTGAGCGACCCGGCGCACCGGGATGTCCGCCTTCCGGGCTTCCGGGCTGCCGAGGGTACTGATCGGCGATCGGAGGTGTGGCGTCCTCGCGTCGGCCGATCCAGGTTCGGGTCGATCGGGTGGCGTCTCCCACTTCCGGCCGACGGACACATCCCCGCCCGGGCCGCCTACACCGATGTGCACCGGAGTGCGCATGATCACATCGACCCCTGGGTCGCAGGCCAGCTGGCGATGTTCGATCCCTGGATCAAGGATCAGCTGGTGGCATTCGTGCACCCCGGCGACTCCGGTCAGCGGCACGTCTCGAACGATGTGCACCACAGCATCCGCGAGCACTCGGATCGCCAGGACGAGGGCCACCGTCGCTGAGGGTGAATCCCCGTATTCGCGAAGCCGGGCTCGTGGAATTTCGGTTCGTCGTTCCCGCAACGTGGATCCGTCCGACCACTTGGCCCTGGGCAGTAATCCGACCACTTCTCCACGCGCTGGAATGAGAGGCCGATTTCTCTGTCGGCGCCCTTGTGGAACGGCCGTGGCCGAAGGCCGAGGACCATGCGGGGATCAGCGAAAGATCACGTCTCACTCATCCTGATCCGTTTTCCGGGAGACCCGCCCGCTATGAGGGTGTGACTCCCTGCGGATTTCGGGTGCAACTCCCTGCGGATGCAGACGCGTTCGGTGGGGGGATCGCAGGGATGTCCCGCGTGTCCTGCGACATTCTCTCGTTGGCGTTGGCGTTGGCGTTGGCGTTGGCGTTGGCGTTGGCGTTGGCGTTGGCGTTGGCGTTGGCGTTGGCGTTGGCGTTGGCGTTGGCGTTGGCGTTGGCGTTGGCGTTGGCGTCGGCGTCGGCGTCGGCGTTCCTCGGTGACGAGGGTCACCGAGGAACGGAGGTCGCTCAGCGTTCCGGGATCCGGGCGTGACTCAGCGTTCCAGGATCAGGGCCATGCCCTGCCCGACACCGATGCACAGCGCGGCCAGACCCGTGCCCGACCCCGCCGCCGAGAGCTGGTGGGCGACTGCTCCGGTGATGCGGGCGCCCGAGGCACCGAGGGGATGCCCGAGGGCGACCGCGCCGCCCCTCGGGTTGAGAAGGCCGGGGTCGAGGTCGGGCAGGGCCGCGAGGCAGCCCAACGCCTGTGCGGCGTAGGCCTCGTTGAGCTCGACGGTGTGCAGGTCGTGGAAGTCGCGCCCGGCCTTCGTCAGCGCCTTGCGGATGGCGTCCACCGGACCGAGACCGAAGTACTGCGGGTCGATACCGGTCACAGCGCTCGCCCGGATCCTGGCCAGCGGCTCACGGCCGATCTCGGCCAGCCCGGCCTCGTCGGCCAGCAGCAGGGCTGCCGCGCCGTCGTTGAGGGGCGAGGCGTTGCCGGCCGTGACCGTGCCGCCCTTGCGGAAGACGGGCTTGAGGCGGGCCAGCGCCTCGAGGGACGTGTCGTCCCGGATTCCCTCGTCACGGGGCAGGTCAACGCCGTCGACGGGGACGACCTCTGCGTCGTACGCACCGTCCTTCCACGCCCGCGAGGCCTTCTCGTGGCTGGCGAGCGCGAAGGCGTCCTGCGTCTCGCGGGTGATTCGGTACTTGTCGGCGATCAGCTCGGCGCTCTCGCCGAGCGGGATGGTCCATTCCTCGGGCATGCGCGGGTTGACCATCCTCCAGCCCAGGGTGGTGGAGTACAGCTGCTGATTGCCGACGGGGAAGGCCCGGTCCGGTTTGGGCAGGACCCAGGGGGCGCGGCTCATGGACTCCACTCCGCCTGCGACGGCGATGGAGGCATCGCCGAGCGCCACCGCGCGGGCGGCCTGGATGACGGCCTCCATACCCGAGCCGCACAGTCGGTTGACGGTGGCTCCGGGGACTGCGACGGGCAGGCCGGCCAGGAGAACGGCCATGCGGGCCACATCGCGGTTCTCCTCCCCGGCACCGTTGGCGTTTCCGAAGAGCACGTCGCCGACGAGGGCGGGGTCGAGGGCGGGGCTGCGGTCGAGCAGGCCGCGCAGCACGCCGGCGGCGAGGTCGTCGGGGCGCACTGACGACAGCGCGCCGCCGTAGCGGCCGATCGGTGTACGGACGGCGTCGACGACGTAGACGTCCCGCAGGCGCTCGTTCATCGGGACTCCTTGGGGTGGCGAGGGAGAAGCGGAAGGTGAGGGATGTCGGCCCGCCGGTCCGGGGTGCTGTCCGGGAAACCCGGCCGGCGGGCGATCGGGGGGAGCCGACCCGCGGTCATCCGACGGGGTCGGGCACGCGTACGCCCGCGGCGGTACGGCTGACGATGTCGTCGGCGCTGACGCCGGGAGCCGTCTCGACGAGGACGAGACCGTCCTCGGTGACGTCCAGGACACCGAGGTCGGTGATGATGCGATCGACGCATGCCTTGCCGGTCAGGGGCAGGGTGCATGCCTCTACGACCTTCGGGCTGCCGTCCTTGGCGCAGTGGTCCATGACGACGATCACCCGCCGGGCGCCGTGGATGAGATCCATCGCGCCGCCCATGCCCTTGACCATCTTGCCCGGGATCATCCAGTTGGCGAGGTCGCCGGCGGCGGAGACCTGCATGGCTCCCAGGATCGCGGCATCGATGTGACCGCCTCGGATCATCCCGAAGGACAACGACGAGTCGAAGAAGCTCGCGCCCGGCAGCACCGTGACCGTCTCCTTGCCCGCGTTGACGAGGTCCGGGTCCACGTCCTCGTCGGCCGGGTACGGGCCGACACCGAGGATACCGTTCTCCGACTGGAGCACCACATGCACCTCTTCGGGGATGTGCTGGGGGACCAGCGTGGGCAGTCCGATGCCGAGGTTCACGTAGTCGCCGTCCCGGATTTCGGCCGCCGCTCGTGCGGCCATCTCGTCCCTGGTCCAAGTCATCAGCGGTGCACCGTCCCTCGTGTCGGAGGCGCGGAAATCGTGCGCCGTTCGATCTGCTTGTCCGCGGCCTGCTCCGGCGTCAGTTCGACCACCCGCTGGACGAAGACGCCGGGGAGATGGATCTCGTCCGGGTCCAGCTCGCCGGGCTCGACCAGGTGCTCCACTTCGGCGACCGTGACGCGGCCGGCCATGGCGGCCAGCGGATTGAAGTTCCGGGCCGAGCGGTGGAAGACGAGATTTCCGTGGCGGTCGCCCTTGGCGGCCCGGACCAGTGCGAAGTCGGTGGTGATGCCGCGTTCGAGCACGTAACGCCGGCCGTCGAACTCGCGTGTTTCCTTGGGCGGTGAGGCGACTGCCACGGTGCCGTCGGGTGCGTAGCGCCAGGGTAGACCGCCCTCGGCGACCTGGGTGCCGACACCGGCGGGGGTGAAGAAGGCGGGGACTCCGCAGCCGCCGGCACGCAGGCGCTCGGCGAGCGTGCCCTGCGGCGTCAGCTCGAGCAGCAGTTCCCCGGAGAGGTACTGGCGGGCGAACTCCTTGTTGTCGCCGACATATGAGCCGGTGACACGGGCGATACGACCCGCGGCGAGGAGGATGCCGAGGCCGCCGCCGTCCACACCGCAGTTGTTCGACACCACGCTCAGCCCGCTCGCGCCGGTCGCGTACAGCGCCTGGATCAGCACGTTGGGGACACCGCTGAGGCCGAAGCCGCCGACGGCCAGCGACGCTCCGTCCTCGACACCGGCCAGCGCCTCCTCGGCGGTGGCAACCACCTTGTCCATGGGCACTGCACTCCGTTCGGCTCGGGCAGCTCGCCGGACCGGCGTCTGCCTCGGTTTTTCGTGTGGTTCTGTGGGGGGCCCGGGCCCCGCCGTCAACGCTGGAGCACAGTCCTCAGCGCGCCGAGCAGTTCGGCCTCGGCCGCGGATTCGTCCTCCGGCGTCGTGGAGGACCGCCAGGCGATGTATCCGTCCGGGCGGACGAGCAGGCAGGCGTCCTCGGCGACCTCTGATACCCGGCGCCACTCGCCGTAGGCGTCGCGGCTGTTCTCGCCGCCGATGCGCGCGTACTTGAGAGGAACACCCAGGGCGGACTCGCAGGCGGCCGCGGCGGCCCCCCACACGCCGCCGGACGGCCCGGTCACCAGCGTGAAGGTTCCCTTGCCGACGACGTCCAGCGTGGACAGGCGGTGGCCGTCGTTGTCGACGAGCCAGGCGTGCGGCAGTTTGGCACCGGGGCGGGTCGTGGGCTGGTGGTTCAGCTCCGGGTCCCCTGTCCACACCTCGGCGGGGCCGGCGTCCTGGACGACCGCGGAGGACACATAGCGCTGGTTCATCTCGACACCGTGGGCGTTGAACTCGTAGTTCTTCAGCTGGATGGCTTCCTCCAGCGCCTGCCGCCGCTTGCTGCCGTCGGCCGTCTCGCTGCGGCACGCGGCGAGGCCGTTCGCGATGTCGTCGTCCGCGCTGTATCCGTCGAGGCCCAGGGCCTGGAAGATCGGGCCGAACTGATCGCGGCTCAGGTTGGCGCGATCGACGATCTGCTTGCCGACCGGTGCCCGCTCCGCGGTGTAGGTGTCCAGGAGGCCCGGCCCGGCCTGACCACGGATGACCATGGCGAGCTTCCATGCCAGGTTGTACGAGTCCTGGATCGAGGTGTTGGAACCGAGACCGTTGGACGGCGGGTGCCGGTGCACCGCGTCTCCGGCGCAGAAGACACGCCCGGCCGAGTACGTCGTGGCGTAGCTGTGGTTGACCGTCCACAGCGAGCTCGATGTGATCTCGACGGGAATGTCCCGGGCGCCGATGAGGTCGTGAACGATGTCCCGGGCCGTCGCCTCGTCCATCTGGGGCGGGGGCTGGTCGATGTCGTACCCCCACACCAGCAGCCACTCGTTCCACGGCCGCACCATGCGCACCAGGCCCATGCCGATGCCGCCCATGTGGGCGCCCGGACGCAGCACCCAGTACAGAACGCTCGGGCGGTGGGCCACATACCGGGACAGGTCGGCCTTGAACGTGATGTTCATGCTGCCGGCCTTGCCGCTCTGCCCGGCGATCGGCAGTCCGATCTGCTCCGCCACCCGGCTGCGACTGCCGTCCGCACCGATCACATAGCGGGCCCGCACGGTGAACTCGTCCCCGCGCACCCGGTCCCGGAGCCGAGCGGTGACACCGTCGGCGTCCTGCTCCAGGTCGAGGAACTCGGTGTCGAAGCGGACCTTGGCTCCGCGCGCGGCGGCGCTCTTGACCAGGATCGGTTCGAGGTACGTCTGCGGCAGGTCGATCATCTGCGTGGGGCTGGCCGCACCGTACTCGGTGGCCGTGTGCGGGCCGGTGCCCCAGCTGCGGATCCGGCCGATCTCCTCACCGGTCAGGGCGGTGCACAGGACGGTGTCGCCCATGAGGTCGGCGGGGCTGCCGGCCGCGGCGGCTTCGGCGTCCACACCGAGGTCGCGCAGCACCTCCATGGTGCGCTGGTTGGTGATGTGCGCGCGGGGGGTGTTGGCCAGCCAGCCGTACTTGGTGACGAGCAGCGTGCGAATTCCGTAGGTGGCCAGGAGCAGGGCGGCGGATCCGCCGGCGGGGCCGCTGCCGACCACAAGGACGTCGGTGTCGTAGGCGTGGGTCGATTCCATGGGACTGCTCCTGATCAGCGGGCGGGTTCGTCGGCGAGGCGGGCGATACGGAAGGTGAATTGCAGGCTGCGCCACTCCCCGTCGATCGCACGGCCGCCCGGGGGCGTTCCGACGCGGGGCGCGAAGTCGACGACCAGGCCCTCTTTGACTCCGAACACGGTGTCGGAGTCCATGTAGCGGCCGCCCTTCACGAACAACTGGGTGACCAGGCGCTGGTGGCCCGGTGCGGAGATCATGAAGTGGAGGTGGGGGGCACGGTAGGGATGACGGCCCACCGCCTTGAGCATCTGTCCCACCGGCCCGTCGTCCGGGATCGGATACTCGGCCGGCAGGATGCTCCAGAAGCGCAGCCGTCCCTGCTCGTCGGTGCGCAGGCGGCCCCGGAGCACCGGCCCTTCGCACTCGGGCAGTTGGACGTCGTAGAACCCGTCCTTGTTCGCCTGCCAGACATCCACGACGGCGTCCGGTACGGGCCGGTCGTCCGTGTCGGTGATTCGGATGTCGGCCCACAGCGGAGTGCCCGCGACCCCCAGAGATATGTCGTCGCCCTGTGCGGTCTCCGGGGGACCGTCCGTGTAGAACGGTCCGAGGACGGCCGACGGTGTGGTTTCGGGGGTGCGTGAATTGGTGAGCAGATCGACGACGCTGGAGACCCCGAGCGTGTCGGACAGCAACACGAACTCCTGGCGGGTGCTGGTGCAGATCTGCCCGGTACGGGTCAGGAAGTCGACGGCGTACTGCCACTCGGATTCGGTGACGTCATTGCTCGTCACGAAGTGATGCAGGTGCCGTACGAGGTCATCGAGCAGCTGCCCGACCCGCGGATCGGGTGTGTCCGCGAAGCTCGCCACCACCTGATCGGTCAGGCGCTCCAGGTCCGTGGGCGTCTCGAGTGCCGAGGGGGCCTGGACCGGGGGAACCGCCGGACGGCGGCCCCGCCAGGCATCACGCAGCAGGTCCTCGATGCCCTGGGACGTCAGTTCCCGGGGGTTCGGGTACGGCGTGGCCGTGGCCAGCTGCGCGGCCTGCGGCAGATCCGCTTCCGCCATGCCCACTGCGGCCAGCGAGGTGGGGCCGCCGAGGGAGGCGATCAGGTCGAACACTCCGCTCGGGGCGTCCTGCACGCCGAGTGCTTCGGCGATGCGGCTCATGACGTCCGGGGCGGCAGGGGCGTTGTAGGCCATGGCATGCGGCAGGATCACCGTGTGTGTCTCGGCGTGTGGCAGGCCGTACGCACCGCCCAGCGTGTGGCACAGCTTGTGGTGCAGGCCCATTCCGACAGAGGCGAGGCAGGTGCCTGCCAGCCAGGCGGCATGCAGGAGGTCGGCGCGTGCCTCGGTGTCGGACGGCTCGGCGACGAGAGCGGGCAGGGCACGGGCGATCCGGGCGACCGCGTCGAGCGCGAGGGCGTCGATCACCGGGTTCGCCTGCGGCGAGTACAGCGCCTCGACGGCGTGGGCCAGGGCGTTGACGGCACTGGTGAGCGACATGTCCACCGGCAGGTCCCGGGTGAACTCGACGTCGTAGACGACGGTCTCGGGCAGAATCGCGGCCGAGGACTGTGTGGTCTTGCGTCCGCCCTGCGTCTCGCCCAGCACGGGGGTGACCTCGGAACCCGCGTACGTGGTGGGAAGGATCAGCTGCGGCAGATCCGTGCGCAGCGCCAGTGCTTTGGCCAGCCCTGTCGTGGAACCGCCGCCGACAGCGACCAGACAGTCGGCGGAGTGCTCCCGGAGCACGGCGAGCGCTCGCTCGGTGACCTCCACCGGGGTGTGCATCACGGCACCGTCGAACTCCGCCACGGTGAGGTCCCCGAGGATGTCACGGACTCGGGCGGCGGCCTTGGCCACCGGCGGGCTGGACAGGAGGAGGACGCGGGAGCAGCCGAGCCGCTCGACTTCGTCGCGGACCTGGCCGACCGTTCCGGTGCCGAAGATGACCCGTGAGGGGTGGGAGGTGTAGACGAAGTTCCTCATCGTTGTCCGCCTTCGCGTGAGCCGTGGGTCCTTGGACGTCTGCCACCGAGTGTCGGGGCCGTTGACGTTCCGTTTCCTGCACGTTCGACGCGTGTTTCTGCAGGATCGGCGCAGTGCTCGCCAGGCCCGGCGGACCGGTTCGGGGCACGTCGGACCGTGCTGGGCCGCGGCGGACCGCGGCGGGGCGGGGCAAGGGAGCAGTACGGCGGCAGAGCGCGAGTGAGGGGCGGTCCGGGCTGCGGAACCGAAGGTCAGTCCGCCGGAGGAACCGGAGGTCAGGCCGCTCGGCGGAAGACAGCCGGGGTGGTGCCCAGCTTGTCGCGCATCACGCGGGTGAGGTGTTCCTGGTGGGAGAAGCCGCAGCGGACGGCCACGTCGGCGATGGGCACCGTTGTGGTGCGCAGCAGGCGGCGTGCGTGGTCCAGTCGCAGTTGGAGCAGGAACTGGTGGGGTGACTTCCCGGTGCTGGCGCGGAAGCGTCTGGTGAACTGGCTCGTGCTCAGACCGGTGACCGAGGCCACTTCGGCCACCGGCAGCGGCTCGGAGAGGCGTGACTCCATCAACTCGCGTGCGGACGTGAGCTGCTGACCGGTCAGTCCTGGCGACGCACTGTCGCGGTCCACGGGCCGGCCGGCCGCGTGCGCGTGGGCGAGGTGAGCGGCGAGCGTGCCGACAAGGTGGTCCGCGTAGGTGCGGGCGGAGGGCTCCCAGCGCCGCACTACGCCGTCCAGAGCCAGGACGAGTTGTTCGATCAGCGGGTCGGAGCTGCCCAGCTCCTCGGCGATTTCCACCGCCTGGCCCTCACCGTGCGCGTCCTGCAGGACCGAGTCGGCGAGGTAGAGGTGGACGGTGTCGAGTCTCCCTTGGAGCTCCACGTCCAGCGCGCGGCCCGCCGGGTGGAGGAAGAACCCCCCGGCCGGAATCCGCTCGGTCTGCATCGAACGGCCGGTTCGGCGTCGCACGGTCACCGGGCCGCCCAGGTGCAGGATCAGCAGATGGGTGGGGGCAGCCTCGAATGTCGCGTGATACGGGCGTTCTCGCTGGGTGGAGACATACGCGTGCTCCCAGCCCAGGCCTGAGCTGGTCCGCTCAGGGCTCACCCAGGACTGGCGCAGGATGCCGCTGGTGTCGAGGAGCCCCAGCTCGGACATCGATGCGCTCGAAGTCGAAGGTGTACCCATGCCAGCCTCCCGTGGGGCCGCCGCCAGATGCACTTTATTGAATGTTTAATCGCTACGCCAGTATTCCATTGCCGGACCGCGCGCCCTGCTGCCGGACCGCGCGCCCTGCCCACTGCTCCGGTGCCCCTTCGTGACTCCTTCCCGGCCTGGCCTGCTGTACCGGCGGCCGGAGGGGCCCTGCGCCTGGTCGCGTACGGCCGTCACGCCCACGCGGCCGTCGTGGACGCTTGCCGAGACATGTACGCGGAGCTTCACTGTGCGTGTGGGGCGCCGGGCCGCGCAGTGCTCAGCAGCTCCGTGTTGCGATCGCCGGCGCCGCCCGCCCAGCCCTCCTGGACCCCGGCGCTCATGCCGTCGGCCAGGCCGGGAGCGTTGTACGCCAGCTCCCGGTACAGGGAGGCAAGGCCGACCGCCGACAGATCGTCGAAGTCCGGGGCGGTGCGGTGCGGGGCGGCCGACTCGATGAGGGTGGTGAACAGGGACAGCGTCCCGTCCTCGTTGTCGACCAGTTCGAACAGCCGGGCGTGGTGCGGATAGTCCACGTGGGAGGCGGTGTTGACCTCCCAGAAGGAGCGGGCGGGCGTCGCGTGCCCGTGCGGTGTGATCCGGTTGACGTGGCTGTGCCCGTTGATCCAGGCGACCACGTTCGGGAACCGGCTGAGCAGGGCGATGACCTCGGCGCCGTCGTGGCGCGGCTCGTCGGTGCGGGCGGCGTCGGGGCGGCGGGTCATGCTCGGGCTGTGGTGGTGGCTGAACACCAGGATGTGGGCGTCGTCGGCACCGGGATTGCGGATGAGACGGCCGTCCGCGTCGTA
Organism: Streptomyces albiflavescens; assembly: GCF_014645835.1. GTDB lineage: Bacteria > Actinomycetota > Actinomycetes > Streptomycetales > Streptomycetaceae > Streptomyces > Streptomyces albiflavescens. Next base: position 1,049,886 of record NZ_BMMM01000001.1, on the reverse strand, counting down.
GGACCGGGAACTGTGCGCGGCCAGTGTCCTTTCCAGCCAGCGGAGCTGGTCGGTGCCGAGCGAACCCTCGTAGTGCCCGCTCCGGTACGTCGTGTCGATGCTGATCCCGATGACGTTCTCGGCGACCTGGAAGGAGTAGTACATCCGATCGCCGTCGAGATGGTCCTCCGTATAGCCGTGGCCGACCGGACCGGCACCGGCGTGGGCGGGGTCGAGGTGCGCGGCCAGATAGTCGTGCGGGGTGCACAGCCGGCGCCGCTCGTCGGCCGTCACGGTCCGTGCCGATGCCTTGTTCCTGCTCAGGATCGCCGTGAGCACCTCGCTCTTGGGATCGTCGCCCGACCCCAGCGCCTTCGCGTAGGCGGCGGCGTCCGCCGGCGGTACCGACAGCAGTTTGCGGGAGCCGACCGCGTAGTCGCTCAGGGCGGGCGAGAGGCAACCGCCGGGCAGATCGTCGTGGTTGCCGACCGTCGAGTACCAGGGGATGCGCAGTCCCGGGCTGGTCACCGGCCGGGTCGCGGCGTCGAGGAAGCCGGGGATCAGGGGCAGCCCGCGCCGCTTGTCGAGGTCGCGCAGCGCTGCGTCGCCCGGATGCCAGTACAGGGGAAGCCCGGAGTTCTGGACGCCTTCGTACGCCCCCGGGTCACCGGTGTCGGGGGTGATCCGGCCGCCGCTCATCAGCGTGAGGAACCACTCCAGCTCGATCGCGGAGTTGTTGTCGACGTTGTCGCCCGTGGTCATCACGAACGCGGGCGGCAGGCCGGTGTGCGGGCCGCCGTCGAGCGCGTTCACCCGCTCCACGAGCGAGACGGCACCCGCCACCGTCAGTGCCTCCTGTGCCCGCCACGCGGTGGGCGTGCGGGACCGCAGGAACTCCGTGCGCAGCGGGTTCTGCACGTCGGCGAGATGCAGGTCGGTGAACTGGACGAAGCACGCGAGCGCCGTGCGCCGGTCCTCGCGCCCGGCACGGGGAGGCGCCAGGTCACCCCGTACGACCACGGGCCAGCCGGGGCCCGAGACCAGCCGCCGGTAGGTGCCCGGGTGCGCGGCACCCCCGAGGCGCGCCGTCGTCTCCAGGGTGGTCGTCGCGTGCGGCGCGGACCGCTGGGCGGCAGCGCGTACGGCGGGTTCGGGCTTCGCGGAATGGGGCCGGCGTGGCCGGGGCAGGAACGCCGCCGTCGTGCCGGCCGTCCCCACTGCGGCGGCGGCGCCCGAGGCGAGCAGAAATCGACGGCGGTTGATCGCGGACACGGGTTCGGTCCCGGCCATGGGGCAGCCCTCCGGTGCCTCCGAGTGACTCACTGAGCGGAACCACTCATTCAGGTCCCGGGGGCACACGTGTGGCGAGGCGATGAACGCCGCCGGAACACCGGCCCGGGCTGCCGGGCGATCTCGGCGGCCTCGGCCGCAGGGCCCTCCGCGGCAGGCCGGGTGAAGCGTGCGGAAGCCGGTCGAACCCTGCGGCCCGGGTCCGGGACCGGGACCCGCCCGGGCTGCCCCAGAGCCAGAATCCCTGTCGTCGGTCCTCCCGGTCGCACGCCGACGGGCAACTTGAAACGCCATCGCATGTCCGGAATGGGTCCCACCTCCCTGCGCACGGCCCCCGGCCCGCCTACGCTCACCTCGTGCTCCGTATCATCGACGCCCGGACGGGCGAGCTCACCGACGCCGCCCGTGCCCGCCGCAGCCTGGTCCGTGTCCATGCGCGGGCGGGCGGGTACGACACCACGGGTCTCCGGGTGCTCCTCGTCGCCGATGTCCTCGTACGGGCCCTGGAACTCGGTGGAACTCCCGTCTGGGCGACCCTGAGCTGCTCGGCGGACCGGGCGGAACTCCGATCCGGCGCCGCGACGCTCGGTATCCGGCCGTTCGAGGAGCACCATGAGGCCGGGACCGGGCCGGGCGAGGCGCAGACCATCCACGTACTCGGCCCGGACTGCACAACGGTGGGCGACGGGACGACCGAGGGTGCGGCGCCGGGCGACGTGCGCGTCGAGGTCGCGCCGGTCGAGCCCGGCGACAGTCCCGTGGACCCCTCCGTCCTGCGGCTGGCCCTGCTCGCGCACCGCAGGGACGAGCCCGTGCGGCTCGACGCGGCAACCCTGGCGGACGCCGGCGACACGCTCGCGCGCTGGCGCGGTGCGGTCGCCGGCTGGGCGACCCGGCCGTCCCGGCCCGTCCCCGAGGACGTACGCCAACGGCTGCGCGCCGCCTGGGAGGACGACCTGGACGTACCCGCCGTCCTCCGCGTCCTGCGCTGGGTGGAGACGTCCGACGTGCCGGACGGGGCGCGCTTCGAGACCTACGCCTACGCGGACCGTCTTCTCGGGCTCGAACTCACCCGGGAGATCGGGGCGTCGCTGTGATGGCGCGCGCCGGAGCCGGCCCGCTGCGCAGACTCGTCGTCCTGCGGCACGCCAAGTCCGCCTGGCCCGCGGGCGTGGCCGACCATCAGCGGCCCCTCGCACCGCGCGGCCGGCGCGACGCCCCGGCGGCCGGGCGCGCCCTCGCCGAGGCCGACTGCCTGCCGGACCTCGCGCTGTGCTCCACCGCGGTACGCGCCCGCCAGACCTGGGAGCTGGCCGCGGAACAGTGGGGCACCCCGCCGCCCGTACGGCTGGACGCGCGGCTGTACGGGGCGGACGTACCGGAGTTGCTGGTCGCCGTGCACGAAGTCCCGGACCAGGTGCGGACGTTGCTGCTGATCGGGCACAACCCCGGCCTTGAGGAGCTGGTCCTCGAACTCGCCGGGGACGGGCTCGACGACGCGCTGGACCGCGTACGCACGAAGTTCCCGACCTCCGCCGTCGCGGTCCTCGCCTGGCACGGCAACAGCTGGGGGGAACTCGCCCCCGGCACGGCCCTGTTGACGGACCTGATCGTGCCGAGGGGCAAGAAGCACCGTTCCTGAGGACTGAGCAGAAGTGAGTCCGCTCAGCCGCACGCCCCGAACGGTCTTGGGCGTACTGGTCCCCGGCGTACTCGACCCTGGGGCGGCGACACGGATCCTGTCCGTGGTCCGATCCCAGGAGGCCGGCTCCCTCACGACCTGGCCAGATGGGTACGGCCAGAGGCGACGGGGAGGCCCCGAACCATCACTCCGGTGGAGCGGGGGCCCCGCACGCTGACGCCGTACCCGGTGTCCCAGATCGCACGATCACGCTAACCCCGTCGGCCCAGGGCGCCGCAAGCCTGCGAGCAGACCATCACACGATCGAGCTAAATCACCCTCATGCATGCTCCCCGGCGAGCAGTTCCCCACCCCTGAGGTTCAGCCGACATGGACCCGGGGCCTGCGCTGCGGGTCGGGCTCCGCGCGCCGGAGCACCTCTCGGGTGACCGGGGCGACCTCGCCCTCGCCGAAGACGAGGAAGCGCACGAGGTGGCTCAGCGGATTGCCCTCGGTCCAGTTGAAGTAGGCGTTCGGGACCTGACCGGTGCGCTCGCGCAGCTGCATGAGGACGGCGGCGATGGTGTTGGGCACGGTCGCGCCCTCCACCCGCAGCCTGCGCACGCCGTGCTTCTCGTCGCCGTGCACCGCCAGGTCGGCCGAGAAGTCCGAGGAGTCCGTGACGAAGACCTCCAGGAACAGCACCGGGCGGCCGTCGGGGATGTGGGTGTGCTCGCGCTGGCTGTACTCCTTGGCGCGGTACTCCCGTGTGCTGTGCTCCTGCGGCTCGTTCGCGATCAACTGCAAGGGGCCACTCATGGCGGCCTCGTCGATGAACCGTGCCGCAGCCTCGTCGAAGGTGACGTCGGCGGCGCGCAGTTCGAAGGCGCGCCGCACGCGGGACGCGAAGGAGGTGATCAGGATCGCGAGGATGAAGATCAGCGCGATCTTGATGCCGTCCGGACGCTCGATCACATTGGTGACCAGGGTGTACGCGAAGACCGCGGTGATCGCGCCGAATCCGGTCGCGGCGGCCCGACGGCCCCGCTTGTGCACGGCGACCGCCGAGGCGAAGGACGCGGAGAGCATCAGGACCAGCACACCGGTCGCGTACGCGCCGCTCTGGTCGTCGACGTCCGCGTTGAACCACAGTGTGATGAAGACCGCGGCCGCCATGAAGACCAGGACCAGCGGGCGCACCGCACGGGTCCACTCCGGTGCCATGCCGTAGCGCGGCAGATAGCGCGGCACGAGGTTGAGGAGCCCCGCGAGCGCGGAGGCACCCGCGAACCAGAGGATCGCGATGGTCGAGAGGTCGTAGACCGTGCCGAAGGCCTCGCCCAGGTGTTCGTGCGCGAGATACGCGAGGGCGCGCCCGTTCGCCGAGCCGCCGCTGTTGAACTCGTCCTGCGGGATCAGGATCGTCGTCGCCAGACTGGACAGGAGGAGGAAGCCGCTCATGATCACGGCGGCCGTGGTGAGCAGCTTGCGGGTGTCACGGATCCGGCCCGTCGGCTTCGCGTAGCTGTCCGTCGGGTCGCCCGTGACCTGGGGCATCACCGCGACACCCGTCTCGAAGCCGGACATGCCGAGCGCCAGCTTGGGGAAGACGAGGAGCGCCACGGCGATCATGGCGAGCGGCGAGGAGTGCTCGGCCGTCATCGCGTCGGTCCAGTCGCCGATCCTGACCGGGTGGCTCAGCACCTCCCAGGCGGCGACGGCCAGAACGACGACATTGAGTGTGAGATACGTCGCCACGAGCGCCACGGCGATGCCGATGGCCTCCTTGAAGCCCTTCAGGAAGACCGCACCCAGGGCGGCGACCAGGACGAGGGTGATCCAGACGTTGGCGTGGTGCATCCAGTGCGGAGCGAAAGGATTCTCCACGACGTGCGCGGCGGCATCGGCGCCCGACAGCGTGATGGTGATCATGAAGTCGGTGGCGGCGAACCCGAGCAGCACAAGAACGAAGATCTTCCCCGCCCACCAGGGCAGCAGCCGCTCCAGCATCGCGATCGAGCCCTCGCCGTGCGGGCTCTCGCGCGCGACCCGGCGGTAGACCGGCAGCGCGCCGAGCAGGGTCAGCGCGATCAGCACGAGCGTCGCGAGCGGGGAGAGAAGCCCGGCCGCGAGTGCGGCGATACCCGGCTGATAGCCGAGCGTGGAGAAGTAGTCCACGCCGGTGAGGCACATGACCCGCCACCACTTGTGGCCCTGGTGCTCGGCGTCCGGGGTGGCGTGCGGGCCCGGGTGCCGTGCCGACTGTTCGCTCAGGCCCTCCAGGAGCCAGGCCCGCCAGCGGGGCGTGGCAGCGGAGGGCCCCGGTTCGTCGGGTTCGGCGGCGTCCTTACTCTCCACCTGGGTGCCGGTCATGGTGCGATCTCCCTGCGATCGGTCAGGCCCCGCGGGGCCGATGGTCTGGCCGGGGGCCTTGGACAACGACGAGCGAGTATCCACCACATCGCTGCCCGCGCCGCTGCCGGGGGCAGCCCGCTGAGGATCCGCCGTCCGTGACGCGCGCGTGGAGCACATACGCTGGCGTGATGCAGGACGAGTACCGCACCGTGGCCCGCACCGGCGTGCACGAGACCGAGGTCAACCGCTCCCGCTTCCTGTGCGCCCTCGCCCCGGCCGCCACCGAGCAGGAGGCGCAGGAGTTCATCGCCGGCGTCCGCAAGGAGCACGCGGACGCCACGCACAACTGCTACGCGTACGTCATCGGCGCCGATGCCGGCGTCCAGAAGGCGAGCGACGACGGCGAACCGGGGGGCACCGCGGGCGTCCCCATGCTCCAGATGCTGCTGCGCCGCGACATGCGGTACGTCGTCGCCGTCGTCACCCGCTACTACGGCGGGGTCAAGCTGGGCGCGGGCGGACTGATCAGGGCGTACGGCGGCTCGGTGGGCGAGGCGCTCGACGCACTCGGCACCCTCACGCGCAAACGCTTTCGGCTGGCCACGGTGACGGTGGACCACCAGCGCGCCGGCAAGGTGCAGAACGATCTGCGCTCCACCGGGCGCGAGGTGCGTGACGTGCGCTACGGCGAGGCGGTCACCATCGAGATCGGGCTGCCGGACTCCGATGTGGAGGCCTTCCGGGCCTGGCTGGCCGACGTCACCGCCGGGACGGCCGGGTTCGAACTGGGTGGAGAGGCATACGGGGACGCGTAGGCGGGGCAGCACGGGCCGATACGGGAGTAGCCGCCCGTGATGTCCGACCCGCCCGTTAGTCTCGGGGATCATGAGGCTTCTGCACACTTCCGACTGGCATCTCGGCCGGGCGTTCCACCGGGTGAACATGCTCGGCGCCCAGGCCGAGTTCATCGGCCACCTCGTCACGACCGCGCGCGAGCGTGAGGTCGACGCGGTGGTCGTGTCGGGGGACGTGTACGACCGGGCGGTGCCGCCGCTCGCCGCCGTCGAGCTCTTCGACGACGCCCTGCACCGGCTGGCCGACCTCGGTGTGCCCACGGTGATGATCTCCGGGAATCACGACTCGGCGCGCCGGCTCGGTGTCGGCGCGGGCCTCATCGGGCGCGCCGGCATCCATCTGCGCACCGAGGCCTCGGCCTGCGGCACACCGGTGGTGCTCACCGACGCGCACGGCGACGTGGCCTTCTACGGGCTGCCCTATCTCGAACCGGCCCTGGTGAAGGACGAGTTCGGGGTCGAGAAGGCCGGGCACGAGACCGTGCTCGCCGCCGCCATGGACCGGGTCCGCGCCGACCTCGCCACGCGCGCGCCGGGCACCCGTTCCGTCGTGCTCGCCCACGCCTTCGTCACCGGCGGCGAGGCCAGCGACAGTGAGCGGGACATCACCGTCGGCGGGGTCGCCTCCGTGCCCGCCGGGGTCTTCGCCGGCGTCGACTACGCCGCGCTCGGGCATCTGCACGGCAGCCAGACCATCACCGAGCGCGTGCGCTACTCGGGCTCCCCGCTGCCGTACTCGTTCTCGGAGACCGACCACCGCAAGAGCATGTGGCTTGTGGACCTGGACCCCGAAGGCTCCCTGAGCGCGGAGCGGATCGACTGCCCCGTCCCCCGGGAGCTCGCCCGCATCCGCGGCCACCTGGACGACCTGCTCGCCGACCCGGCCCTGGAGCGTCACGAGGAAGCGTGGATCGAGGCGACCCTCACCGACCCGGTGCGCCCGGCCGACCCCATGGCGCGGCTGACGGAGCGCTTCCCGCACACGCTCAGCCTCGTCTTCGACCCGGAGCGGGCTCACGAGGACCCGGACATCTCCTACGCCCGGCGTCTGGCGGGCCGCAGCGAGCAGCAGATCGCGGAGGACTTCGTGGCCCATGTGCGCGGCGCGGGCCCCGACGCGGCCGAACAGGCCGTGCTGCGCGACGCGTTCGATGCCGTCCGCGCCGACGAGGCCGTCCGGGAGGTCGCCCGGTGAAGCGACGGCTGGGGAACACGGAGGGTGCCCGGTGAGATCACGCGCACTGGACTCCCACAAGGCGCGATGCCTTGTGGACTCCACGAAGGTCCGATGCCTTGGGGGCCCGGAGAAGGCCCGATGCCTCACGGGTTCCGCGAAGGCCCGATGCCTCACGGGTTCCGCGAAGGCCCGATTCTCGCTGGATTTCGAGGGGGACCGATGAGGCTGCACCGCCTGGACATCACCGCCTTCGGGCCCTTCGGCGGCGCCCAGAAGGTCGACTTCGACGAACTGTCCGCCGCCGGTCTCTTCCTGCTCCACGGGCCGACGGGCGCGGGCAAGACCTCCGTCCTGGACGCCGTCTGCTACGCGCTGTACGGAGCGGTGCCCGGCGCCCGCCAGAGCGGCCAGGGTCTCGGCCTGCGCAGCGACCACGCGGCTCCCGCCACCCGCACCGAGATCCGCCTCGAACTCACCGTCGCCGGACGCCGGTTGGAGATCACCCGGCAGCCGCCCTGGGAGCGCCTCAAGAAGCGCGGCGTCGGCACGACGACCGAGAAGGCGCAGAGCTGGCTGCGGGAGTTCGACGCGACGGCGGGCTCCTGGAAGGACCTCAGCCGCTCCCACCAGGAGATCGGCGAGGAGGTCACCCAGCTGCTCGGCATGAGCCGCGAGCAGTTCTGCCAGGTCGTGCTGTTGCCCCAGGGCGACTTCGCGCGCTTCCTGCGGGCCGACGCCGAGGCCCGCGGGAAGCTGCTCGGCCGCCTCTTCGACACCCACCGCTTCGCCGAGGTCGAGAAGCGCCTCGCCGAGCGGCGGCGAGCGGCCGAGGCCGAAGTGCGCGCCGGGGACGCCGCCTTGCTGGCCGACGCGCACCGGATGCAGCAGGAGGCCGGGAACACCGTCGAGATTTCGCTGCCCGACCTGGCGCCCGGTGATCCGGGCCTCGCCGGCGCCGTTCTGGCCTGGGCCGCCGTGGCCCGCAGCACCGCCCGTGAACGGCTCACGATCGCCCACTGGGCCCGTATGGCCGCCGAATCCGCGCAGGCCGCGGCGGACCGAGTACTCGACGACGTACGCGAAGTGGCCCGGCTGCAGCACCGGTTCGCTCAGGCACGGGAGCGTGCCGCGAGCCTGGAGGAGCGGGCCGACGCCCATCGGGAGGCCCAGGCGCGGATGGAGCGCGCCCGCAAGGCCGAGACGGTGGCCCCCGCGCTCGACCTGCGCGAGGCCGCCGAGGCCGAGCACCGGCACGCGGCGGCCGAGGAGGCACAGACGCGTGCTGCCCTGCCGGGGACCTTCGCCGACGCCGGTGCGCCCGGACTCGCGGCGGCGGCGCGCAAGGCGGCCGAGGAGCTGGGCGGCCTGGAATCGGCACGCCGAGCCGAGCGCAAAGTGGCGGAACTCGTCGAGGAGCGCGCCCACTTGGACCGGCAGGAGCGCGCCGACGAGGACGCCCTCCAAGAGGCCGAGAGCTGGCTGGCCACGTGGGAGGCGACCCGCGCGGGCATCGAGGCCCGGATCGAGTCCGCGCAGGAAGCCGCGACACTCGCCGAGCAGCTCGCCGTCCAGCGCGAACCGGCGCTGAAGCGGCTCAACGCCGCCCGACAGCGCGACCAGTTCGCCCAGGACACGGACGCCGCCGCCGCGCGGACCCTCGCCTCCCGCGAACGCGCCACGGAGGCGCGCGCCCACTGGCTGGACCTGAAGGAACAGCGCCTGAACGGCATCGCCGCGGAACTCGCCGCCCAACTGGTCGACGGCGAGCCCTGCGCCGTCTGCGGCGCCACCGAACACCCCGCGCCCGCGCGGAGGATCGCGGGACATGTCGACCGGGAGGCGGAGGAGCGCGCCCTCGCCGCGTATCAGCGCGCCGACGAGGAGGCCGCCGAGGACGAGCGGCGGCTCGGTGTCGTACGCGAGGCGCTGGCCGCGGCGAGTGCTGAGGCGGGCGACGCCCCCTTGGCGCAACTCGCCAGCCAAAGCGAGGAGTTGGAGCGCCAGTACGCCGAGGCCCGCGCCGCCGCCTCCGGGCTGCACGCCGCGCGTGAGGCACGGGAGCGGGCCGAGGCCGAGCACGAGCGGCGGCTGTCCGCCCAACAGGCGGCCGCCCGCCGCGTCGCGTCACGCGCCTCTCTCAGGGACGCCCTGGACCGCGAGAGGGCCGGTCTGGAAGGGGAGCTGGCGCAGGCGCGCGGTGCCGCCGGCAGCGTATCCGTGCGCGCCGCGCAGCTGGAGCGGCAGGTCGCCTTGCTCACCGAGGCCGCGGACGCCGTCCGCGGGGCCGAGAACACCGCGCAGCGCCTCAAGGAGGCCGACGCGCGACTCGCCGACGCGGCCTTCCGCGCCCGGTTCGACACGCCGCAGGCGGCGGCCGATGCGCTGCTCGACGACGCGGCCCACCGGGAGCTTCAACGGCGGCTCGACGCCTGGCAGTCGGAGGAGTCCGCGGTGCGTGCCGTACTCGCCGAGGCCGACACGGCGGCCGCCGCCCAGCAGCCGCTCGCCGACCTACGGGCCGCGGAGCAGGCCGCCGAGACCGCCGCCCGGCGCCTGCGGGACGCCGCCTCCGCGCAGGACGCGGCCGCGCGGCGCTGTGCGGAGCTCGACGGGCTGTCCGCACGCGCGGCCAGAGGAGTGCGCCGCCTGGCGCCGCTGCGCGAGGAGTACGACCGGGTGGCCCGCCTGGCCGGACTCGCGGCAGGCACGTCGGCGGACAACGAGCGCAAGATGCGCCTCGAGTCGTACGTCCTCGCCGCGCGCCTGGAGCAGGTCGCCGCCGCCGCGACCGCGCGGCTGCAGCGGATGTCCTCCGGGCGCTACACCCTCGTGCACTCCGACGACCGTGCGGGCCGTGGGCGCAGCGGGCTCGGGCTGCACGTCGTCGACGCCTGGACCGGCCGGGAGCGCGACACGGCGACCCTCTCCGGGGGCGAGACGTTCTTCGCCTCCCTCGCGCTGGCCCTCGGCCTCGCGGACGTCGTCACGGACGAGGCTGGGGGAGTGCGGCTCGACACGCTTTTCATCGACGAGGGCTTCGGCAGCCTCGACGACCAGACCCTCGACGAGGTCCTCGACGTCCTCGACTCGCTGCGGGAGCGCGACCGCAGCGTCGGCATCGTCAGCCATGTCGCGGACCTGCGCCGGCGCATCCACGCCCAGCTGGAGGTGGTGAAGGGCAGAACGGGGTCGGTTGTGCGACAGCGGGGCGTCCAGGACTGAGTCAGCGGCCCAGGGGACGCCGGGGAAGGGGCGAGGAGTAGACGACACTCGTGGTCACCGAACCCAGCGCACCGATCCTGCCCGAGACCTCCTCCAGGTGCCTCATCGAGCGCGCCGCGACCTTGATGACGAAGCAGTCGTCGCCCGTGACGTGGTGCGCCTCCAGGATCTCGGGCGTCGCCTCGACGAGGTCGTGGAACGGCTTGTAGTTGCCGTTGGGGTATCTGAGGCGGACGAAGGCGAGGATGGGCAGGCCCAGGCTCTCCGGGTCGACGACGGCCGCGTACCCCTGGATGACGCCCGCCTCCTCCAGGCGCCGTACCCGCTCGGTGACCGCGCTCGCGGACATGGAGACGGCCCGGGCCAGCTCGGCGAAACTGGACCGGCCCTCGCGCTGGAGGACATCGAGGATGCGCCAGTCGGTGGCGTCCGGGGAATACGCGGTCATGTGCGATGGATAGCAGGGAAATCCCCGGCCGTTCAAGAGTGATGCCGTGGATCGCCACTTCAGGAAGTGGATCACCGACCGTAGATTTTTGGCCAGGAAGTCCCGCGTGGCCGGTGCCGAAGAAGCACCGGGGGCGCCGGAAGCGGCAGCCGGCGATCGCGCGGCGCCACCGGATCCGTGGGACCCGAGAGGGAAGGGCCAGACCATGACTGTGACCGCTGACACCACCGCGACCAGCACCGCGACCACCTCCGCGACGGTGACGAACCCCGTGCTGCGCGTCGCACCGGCGTCCCCGGCCGCGGCCGCCGCCTACTTCGGCGCGAGCCTCGCCTTCCACGCCGACGTGTCCGACGTCGCCGCCGCCCTCGCCGCCGACGTCGACCCCGGCTTCGTCGTCCTCGACTCCCGCTCCACCGAGTCGTGGGACCAGGGACACGTCCCCGGCGCGATCCACCTGCCCACCGCGCTCATCGCCGAGCAGGCCGAGCAGCTCCTCGACAAGTCGGTGCCCGTCGTCACGTACTGCTGGGGCCCCGGCTGCAATGGCGCGACCCGTGCCGCCCTCGCCCTCGCCGAACTCGGATTCCAGGTCAAGGAGATGCTCGGCGGCTTCGAGTACTGGGTGCGCGAGGGCTTCGAGTTCGAGACCTGGGAGGGTCGCGAGCGGCGCGCCGCGGACCCCCTGACGGCGCCGGTCGACGCGGAGGACTGCGGCTGCTGACCCGTCTCGGACCTCACCGCGAGATCCGCACGACCTCGGGCGTCGGCTTCTGTCTTGTGCGACTCCGGGCGTCAGGCCGAGTCCTGTACTCCGTACGGCTTCGAGCGTCGGTTGCCGTCTCATACGACCCGAGACCTCACGCCGAGTCCCGTACGGCCCCGGGCGCCCGGCTCAGTCCCGTACGACCTCGGGCAGCGGGCGCAGGAACTGGCGGTCCGCCGCCGTGAACTCGGCCACCGGGCGGGCCGCGCGCAGCACCACGTCGAGAGCCGCGTCGGGATCGCAGGCGTAATGCCCGCTGGCCCAGGCGGCGTTGGCCTCGACCACTGCCCACCGCGGAGTGTCCTCGGCCCGCAGGCCCACATCCACGACGACGGCACTCGGCAGCCCCATCTCGGAGAGGCGCGCGGCGAACGACAGCACCTCGTCCCGTCGCGGGTCCTCGTCGAGAGGTGCGACGTCCAGTTCACCCCGCGCGAAGTACCGGCTTCCGGTGCGGACTTGGCCGTCCAGGAGGAAGAGCCGGTACTCCACGGCGAACGCCACGATGTCGCTCACGAGGACCGGCGTGTCGTCGTCCACCGCGTCCGGCCCGGGCAGCCGACTGCCGTCCGGATAGACGCGCGCCGGAAAGCTCTTGTCGTTGGGCGGTTTCACGAACGCCGGACGGCGCAGCTGTCGGGCCTCGGCGACGGTGCTGAACTCGATCTCCCTGCCCTTGAGTTCGTACGGCAGCCGGGCCAGCCAGTCCGGCGGCGCCTCGAGGAGCCCGAGCCCGAGTCCCGGCTCCCCGGCGACGACGTCCGCGAACAGCGGCCCGGCATACAGCGTCGCTCCCGGCGTCCCCCGCCACTCGTCCGGCACTCGCCAGTCGCGCAGCGTCTCGACCTGCATGCCACGTCGCCGCGCGGCGTCGGCGAGCGCCTGCCCGGTGGCGTTGACGCGCGGGGAGAGGAAGAGAGTTCGGGTTCTCATGGGGGCGAGGGTCGCGTATCGGACAGGGGAGGGGACACCGAATTTCCCGCGAATCCCCACCGTGTAACTTCTGCGCATGGCCAGATACGCGGACCCAGGTGCCGTCGAGTGGGTGGAGTCGGGTGGTGGACCGCTCATAGCGATCCCGGAAGTCGTGCTGCCGTTCTGGTCGGGGGCCGACGGCGACGACATGTCCTCCGACTACGACCGGGCCTGTGACGTCGAGGGATTCATCGGTCTCGTGCCCGTCGGCGACACCAGGGCCCTGGTCCTCGGGGACGAGCCCGCCTCGACCTCCTACCTGCCCGAGCACGGCACCTTCGTACGGTGGTGCGCCGCCGAGTCGGAGGACGAACTGCTCGCCGGAGTCCCCGCGGCCCTGGCGGCCGCGGAGTGGGAGCGGGAGGTGCAGTGGAACGTGCCCGGTCCCGTGGTCCTCTTCGACGCTGCCTGGCCCGGAACCGCTTCGGCGCGCACGGACCACCTGAGGGTCGCGCTGGCGCCGGGGCGGTATGCGGTGCGCGCGGCGTACGTGGAGCCGGGACCCGAGACGTGGGTAGGGCTCGTACAACTGCGTCGGCTGACGTCCTGAGGAAGCCCCTGGTGCGCGGGAATTCGCGTGCACCGCACCCGCACACCGCCCATCATGGTCGGTCATGCCCCACCTTCAGCACCCCACCGCCGAAGAACTCCGTCGAGACGTGCTCCCGCTGCGCGGCCGGAGCGCCCTTGTCACCGGGGCGGGCCGACGCGGAGGGATCGGCTACGCCGTGGCCCGGCGGCTCGCCGCCTACGGGGCGAGCGTGTATCTGCACCATCACGTGCCGCACGATGCCGCGATGCCTTGGGGCGCCGACCGCCCCGAGGAGGTGGCCGCCGGGGTGCGCGAGGCGCTCGGCGACCCCGCGGCCCTGGTCGTCGAGGGGCCTGGTGACCTGTCCGACCCGGCGGCGCCGGCCCGGCTGATCCGGACGGCCGCGGACGCGTTCGGCGGAGGTGTCGACATCCTCGTCGCCAACCATGCGCTGAGCGGGTCGGACGGCACCCTCGACACCATCGACGCCGCGATGCTCGACGCCCACTGGGCGGTCGACACCCGCTCGGTGCTCCTCCTCGTCCAGGCCTATGTCCGACTGCGGGCGGCCCGGCCCTCGGGCGGGCCAGGCGGCCGCGTCGTCATGATGACCTCCGGCCAGGACATCGCCGGCGGCATGCCCGGCGAGATCGCCTACGCATTGCAGAAGGGCGCCCTCGCGTCGATCACCCGGTCGCTGGCGACCGCCCTCGCCGAGCACGCGATCACCGTGAACACCGTCAACCCCGGCCCTGTGGACACCGGTTACCTGACCGGGGACGCCCACTCGGCCGTCGCGGCGATGTTTCCCGCCGGACGCTGGGGGCAGCCGGACGATCCCGCGCGTCTCATCGCCTGGCTCGCCACGGACGAGGCGGCGTGGATCACCGGGGAGGTCATCGACTCGGAGGGCGGGTTTCGTCGCTGACGCCGGCGATCACGGGGCTCCCCGGTGTGGGGACGAACTCGCGGTGGCCTGGCTCGAGCCGTGGGGTTTGAGACCGGCCGCCGCGAGTGATCGTCAGAGCTGGGACAGCTCGTCCACCAGGTCGTCCAGGCCCAGGGAGCCCTGGGAGAGGGCCGCCATGTGCCAGGCCTTCGCGTCGAAGGCGTCGCCGTGGCGCTTCTTCGCGTTCTCGCGGCCCAGCAGCCAGGCACGCTCACCGAGCTTGTAGCCGATGGCCTGACCGGGGATGGTGAGGTAGCGGGTCAGCTCGCTCTCCACAAAGTCCGCCGGGCGGCTGCTGTGCGCGCCGAAGAACTCCTGCGCCAGCTCAGGAGTCCACCGCTCGCCCGGGTGGAAGGGCGAATCGGCCGGAATCTCGAGCTCCAGGTGCATGCCGATGTCGACGATGACCCGGGCGGCGCGCATCATCTGCGCGTCGAGGTAACCGAGCCGCTGCTCGGCGTCCGTCAGGAAGCCCAGCTCGTCCATCAGGCGCTCCGCGTACAGCGCCCAGCCCTCGCAGTTGGCGCTGACCCGGCCGACGGTGGCCTGGTAGCGGGACAGGTCCTCGACGATGTACACCCATTGCGCGAGCTGCAGGTGATGCCCGGGCACGCCCTCGTGGTACCAGGTCGAGACGAGGTCGTAGACGGGGAAGCGGGTCTGCCCCATCGTGGGAAGCCACGTACGGCCGGGCCGCGAGAAGTCAGCCGACGGCGCGGTGTAGTACGGGGCCGCCGCACCGCCGGGCGGCGCGATGCGGGACTCCACCTTCCGTACCGGTTCGGCGAGTTCGAAGTGCGTGCCGTCCAGGGCCTCGATCGCCTCGTCCATCAGACACTGAAGCCAGGCCTGGACCTCGTCGACCCCCTCGATGTGCTTGCCGTGCTCGTCGAGGTGCGCGAGCGCCACCCACGGCGTCTCGGCGCCCGGCAGGATCTTCTCGGCCTCGGTCCTCATCTCGGCGAGCAGGCGGTGGTACTCGGCCCAGCCGTACGCGTACGCCTCGTCGAGGTCCAGATCCGTACCGTTGAAGTAGCGCGCCAGACGCGCGTACCGCTCGCGGCCCACCGTGTTGGGCGCGCCCTCGATCGTGGGCGCGTACACGTCGCGCATCCAGTCCCGCAGGGCCACCAGCGCCTCGGTCGCGGCGCGGGCGGCCGTGTCCAGCTCGTCGCGCAGCGCCTCGGGGCCCGCCGAGGCGAAGTCCTCGAACCAGCCGACGCCCTGCCCGTCGCTGTCCGACCACTCGGTGAGCTGGTCGATGAAGGTCGCGGTCGGGCGGGGGCCCGCGTACAGCTTGCGGTCCAGGCCCAGGGCGAGGGACGCGCGGTACCCCTCCAACGCGGCCGGTACCGCGCGCAGCCGCTCGGCGATCGCGGCCCAGTCCTCGTCAGTCTCCGTCGGCGTGAGGGTGAAGACCTGCCGCACCCCGTGCGCCGCCGTGTGCAGGTTGCCGACCGACCGCAGGCCCTCGCCCGCCTCGTGGACGGCGAGTTCGGCGGTGAGGCGCTCGCGCAGCAGCCGGGCGCAGCGGCGCTCTATGTCACGGTCGGCACCGGGCTGCCGCTCCGCCTCGTCCAGCCGCGCGAGGGTCGCCCGCGCCAGCTCGGCGACGGCCTCCTGGCCGGCGGGCGAGGTGTCGGGGAGCTTGTGGTAACTCTCCTTCGCACCGAGGTACGTACCGAGAACCGGGTCGAGGGCGATGAGATCGTCGACATAGGCGTCGGCGACCTCTCGGGGCAGCGGGCTCTTCGTCTCTGACATGCGGACATCCTCATACGAGGATGCGGTCGGCGTCAGCCCGATAAGCAGGGCCTCGCGCCCGTATCAACCTGATTTCGCCGTGGACTCGTCCGCGGGCGGCCTGGCCGGACGGGGATCCCGCTGGGGCGGCAGCAACGGGCCGCAGTCCCACTGCTGGAAGATCAACCGCGTCTCGACCCTCGCCACTTCGCGTTGCGAGGTGAACTCGTCGAGCACGAGTCGCTGCAAGTCCGCCATGTCCGCGACGGCGACATGCACGAGGTAGTCGTCGGGTCCGGTGAGATGGAAGACGGTACGGGACTCCGGCAGCGCCCTTATCCGGTCCACGAAAGGCCCCACCAGCTCCCGTCGATGCGGCCTGACCTGCACGGACAGCAAGGCCTCCAGACCCCGCCCCAGCTTCGCCGGGTCCAGCCGCAGCTGATGGCCGAGAATCACTCCTGCCCGGCGCAGCCTCGTCACCCGGTCCAGGCAGGTCGAGGGCGCGACACCGACCTGGGCCGCGAGATCGCGGTACGTCGTCCGGGCGTCGTTCTGCAACAGCCGCAGCAGATGGAGATCCACCGGATCGAGTACGACAGAATCGGCCATGGCGCGAACGTAACACGGGATACGGCACGCTGACCCCGGCCGGTGTTCAGACTTCCGGGCATGGAATCCGTGGTGTATGACACATACGACGCATACGACGCCCAGTCCGACCTGAGCGGAACCGGCCAGGTCCGTGTCGCGCCCTCGGCCCGGGCGCTCGCCACCGAGGCCGTACACGCCGGTCGGGAGGATCTTGCCGCGCAGGGGCTGCACGCGGCACCGATCGACCTGTCCACCACATACCCCTCGTACGACAGCCGCGGTGAGGCCGCCCGGATCGACGCGTTCGCAGCCGACGGCGCCGAACCGGAGGGGCCGCCCGTCTACGCCCGGCTCGGCAACCCGACCGTCGCTCGCTTCGAGACCGCGCTCGCGCGCCTCGAAGGCACCGAGAGCGCGGTGGCCTTCGCGAGCGGCATGGCCGCGCTGAGCGCCGTACTGCTCGTACGGAACGCGATGGGCCTGCGCCATGTCGTCGCCGTGCGCCCCCTGTACGGCTGCAGCGACCATCTGCTCACGGCCGGGCTGCTGGGCACCGAGGTGACCTGGGTCGACCCGGCGGGCATCGCAGACGCCCTCCGCCCCGACACCGGCCTGGTGATGGTCGAGTCCCCGGCCAACCCCACGCTCGCCGAACTCGACCTGCGCGCCATCGCCCACGCCTGCGGTTCCGTCCCGCTCCTCGCCGACAACACCTTCGCCACGCCCGTCCTGCAACGCCCCGCCGACATCGGCGCCCGCCTCATCCTGCACAGCGCGACCAAATACCTGGGCGGACACGGCGACGTGATGGCCGGAGTGGTGGCCTGCGACGAGGAGTTCGCCCGTCGACTGCGCCAAGTCCGCTTCGCGACGGGGGGTGTCCTGCACCCGCTGGCCGGCTATCTGCTGCTGCGCGGCCTGTCGACCCTGCCCGTACGGGTCCGGGCCGCCTCCTCGAACGCCGCCGAACTCGCCCGGCGGCTCGCCGCCGACCCCCGCGTCGCCCGCGTCCACTATCCGCGTATCGGCGGTGCCATGATCGCCTTCGAGGTCCACGGCGACCCGCACGACGTCATCGCCGGAGTCCGCTTGATCACCCCCGCCGTCAGCCTCGGCAGCGTGGACACCCTCATCCAGCACCCCGCCTCCATCAGCCACCGCATCGTCCCCTCCCAGGACCGCCACGACGCGGGCGTCAGTGACCACCTGCTCCGGCTGTCGGTGGGGCTGGAGGATGTGGAGGACCTTTGGGAGGACCTGGAGGTGGCGTTGGGGGCTTGATGGAGTTCGGGGAGGGAAGCAGGGGACTCCGGGGCTGAGCTGTGGCCGGGGCGGGACGGGCGGGCATGGGCATGGCGGTGCCCGCGTGGGTCGTGCGTCCGTGCGGCGGGCGGTCCGGGACGCGTCGCCAGGCCACGGCGGCCTCCGTGACGAACGTCGCCGCCTCAGCCACCCGAAGTCACCGCCGCGCCGGTCCCCCGGAGGCGCGCCACAGGTCCGGGGCCGCCCCAGGGCCTGGGGCTTGTGGCCGCCCATGCCGCGGGCGGCACCGTCCCCCACCCGCGCAAGAGAAACGGCCTAGTCCCGCACCGCGTGCTCTCCCCGCTGCCCCTCGTCGTACGGCAGTCGCGAAGCCACCGGAGTGGCTTCCAGGCGGGCGGTGATGACCAGGGTGCCCTCCTCGATCTGGTAGTCGAGGGGGAGGCCGAGGCCGCGCATGGCGGCGACCATGCCGGTGTTGGAGGCCTGCGTGACGGCGTACACGCTCTCGCAGCCGGCCTCGACGGCCATCGTCACGAGGCGGCCGAGCAGTTCGCCGCCGATACCGCGTCGCTGCCAGTCGTCCTCGACGAGGAGCGCGATCTCCGTCTCGTCGCCGTCCCACAGAAGATGGCCGAGCCCGACGATCCGCCCGGATGCCGTCTGCACGGCGAGGGTGCGTCCGAAGCGGGGGCTGAGCAGATGGTTGAGGTAGCGGTCCACGTCGCCGACCGGGCCGTGGTAGCGCATGCCCAGCGTGCGGGACGAGCAGCGCTCGTGCATCGCCTTGGCGGCCTCGACGTCGGAGACGTCGGCGCGTCGCACGGTGATGGCGTTTCCCTGAGGCAGCGTCAACATGTCCTGGCCGTGCGGGATCCGCGGACCGAGCCGCGCGTCCAGCTCCACCAACGCCCGCGCCCGCGCGAACTCGGTCGGCGTGAACGGCAAATACGGCCGCTCCACCGTGATCACCCCACCCTCCGGCGCCCGCAGCCGCATCACGGTGTCCTCGAGCGCCCCCTCCACGGGAGCCGCCTCCTCCGCACGCCCGGAAACCGGGGACTTGGCGGGCAGCGAGCGGATGGTGCAGCGGCCGAGCAACTGCCGCAACGCGAGGGGAAGTTCCGCGGCGTCCAGGGCGGTACGGGTGGCCAGGCCGAGCACCCGCGTCGGCGCGTCCACCAGGTCGTGGGTGTCTGCCCGCTCGATCCAGATGCCGGTGCCACCTGCCTGCGACACCGCACGGGTGATCTCGGACGCCGTCGGCTCCGAGGGAGCGCGCAGCAGGAACTCGTCCACCGTGCCCTCCGCGAGCGGGTGCGTCTGCAGGCTCAGGATGTCGACCTGTCGCTGCGCCAGCGCCGTGCACAGCGCGGCCAGCGAACCCGGCGCGTCCTTCACCGTCGTCCGCATCCGCCACAGCACGGTCGCCCCGGCGACGGCCTCCGGTGTCGCGCCGGATTCCCCGGCCCGCTCGCGCTGCTCGGACGGCCCGGCCCGTCGCACGTCGGCGATCGGCCGGGCGCCGGTATCGTCCGTCGGCGGCGCGTGACCGTGGCGTCGTGCCCACCAGGTGTGGAACCCGGCCGTGGCGACGAGGATCATCGCCGAGATCAGCAGCAGGGCGGGTCCGTCCGGTCCGTGACCGATCAGGTTGGCAACGGCGTCCGCGACCGCGACGGCCGTGAACAGCGCGGCGAGTTCGACGACGTCCCGCCGCCAGTGGTGGACAGGTCGACCGTGCCTCGCACGGGTCACATCTGACATGTCTGGAGTCATGCAACTACTGTGAAGGAAGGGTGTTGCGTGATCACGAACGGTTTGTGACTGATCGGTTAAGTGTAGTTCTGCCCCTTTTGCAGTTCTTTTTACGGGTCTTTTGCTCGGGTTGGACGGCTGGGCTTACGACCCTGGTCAGGCGGCGACCCCCTGGGACAGTGCCGTCCTCAGCCGACGGGCCTGAGTCACCAACTTGGACGAGCCGCGCCTCCCGGCCGCCTGCGCCAGATGCGCGACGTCACCGCGCGCCCCGGTCCGCTCGGCGCAGTCGGCGGCGACGGCAAGCAGATCCCCGAGCCCGCGCGCGGGCGTACCGATCGTCGCGTCCGTCGAGAGATCGGCCAACAGGATCGGCAGCGTCTCGCGGAGCACCGACCAGACGGTGGCGTACGCTCCCGTGGCCGCCGCCGTCCGTATGGACTCGGCCAGCCGCAGCGGCTTGACGGCCCCCCGGCGCACCAACTGCCCGAGGTCGCCGCCGAGCCGCCCCGCGTCGAGCTGTCCCCGTGCGGCCAGCACCAGCAACGCGTCCACGGCGGAGAGCCGGTCCTCCGTGTGCCGTGCCCCGAGCCCGTATGCCAGGCACAGATGAAGGGCCTCGCCCGCTTCACCGTCGGCTTCGGCGAGGAGCGGCAGGATGGCGGCTCCTCGACGGCTGTCGTCCACGGCCACCGAGGACAGGTCGTCCAGCACGCGTGCCGCTACCAACTCCCGCCGCCCGGGCGCGACGGCCGACCAGTGCTGCCGATCCGACTGGTCCCAGTGCGGGCAGTACCAACGATCCTTGAAGACGGACAGCGGACGTCCCAACCCGCGGAACTCCGACGGAAACTGTCCCTGCAACTCCTCGAGTTCGCCCAGTTCCAGCAGGATGCGGACGCCCGACGTCCGCCGTCGGCTGAGGGGAAGGTCCGGCCCCTCGGCAGTGAGCCACTGGGCCAGCCGGTACCCCTCAGGGGTGCCGAGGGCGCGGGCCCGCCCCGCGGCCGCCTCCGCCGTCGCACGGTCGTCCCGCCGCACCCTCAGAAGTGACTGGGCGAAGTCCGCCGTCCCCGGCCGGGTATCGAGCCGTCGGTACGCGGAGAGGCGGGCCACCAGCTCCTCCGGCTCCAACAGCCCCGTGCCCCAGGTGGGCGTGGCCAGCAGGAAGGGCAGCGGTTCGACAAGGATCCGGTGGGCCACCTCCCACAGGCGTGCGTCGAAGGCGCGCGACAGAGCGGCGTGCCGGCAGCCGCCTCTCGTCGTCCCCTGCTGGACCGCCGCGTGAAGTGTGTCGGTACGCACATGACCGAGCAGGGTGGCGAGGACGACCTCCAAGCCGTACGGCGCCTCGCGGAAGTACGTGTCCACGTTGGGGTAATGCGGATCGGCGTCGATCCACCAGCGTCGGGCGACCACTGGGCGCAGGGCTTCCACCAGGCCGTCGCGATCGTCGTACGCCTGCCGGACCAGGCCGTCCAAGGTGCGTTCGAATGCGGCCACGTCGCCGCCCGACGCCAGCAGGGCGCCCACTTCCTCGGCCAGTTCGGCCGCCGAAGCCGGGGCGGGAGCGAGCCGAGCCCGCTCCGGCACGGGCGGCAGTACCTCTACGTGGATCACCGGTGCGGCGCTCAGTGCTTCGGCGCCGAGCAGCCTCTCCGCGTGGATCCGCACTCCAGGGCTCAACTCGGCAGCTTTCTTGACGAGTTGCTCACGGACGCCCTCAGGGACGTCCGGCCCGGCCACGTGCCGCTCCACGAGCTTCAGAGCACGCTCCTGCACCTCCGTGTCCTCGTGTCCGAAGGCCTGCGCCACCGCCGGCAGCAGTTCGCCCGCTGTGGACGGATCGCGCCTGAGCGTCCGGCCCAACAGGACGAGCTGCGCCCGTACGAGTTTCTTCTCGGTACGGAACAGCACGCCGGACGACATCTCGGCGAGCTGTCGGGGCGTCAACTCGTCGGCCAGCGCCAGGGAGGCGAGGACCGATTGGGCGTGCCACGCCACCGTCGACGTCGCCTGGGAAGCGAGCGCGATCCAGTCGGCGGAGCGCTCCCGCTCCTCGTCCCGGGACAGGTCGAGGCACGTCAACAGCTTCAGGAACACCCGCTGATCGGCGGGGGCACCGCCGCGCAGCAGCCGGGCCACGCAGGCGTCGACCAGCACCTCGCGGTCGAGGGTGCCTTCCCCGGCCAGCTCCGCGAGCGCGTTGTACCAGCTGCCCGGCCCGTCGCCGAAGAGCCAGGCGACCCGGCTGGTCACGTCCAGGGAGTCGAAGAGCGCGGCGATCATCCGCGCCAAGTGCGGCTCCTGGCGAAGACGCTCCACCACGGTGCCCCCGCGATGCCAGGTACTGCCGATGTGTTCGAACCAGCCCTCCACATAGGCGTCGGTGATGGGCACCTCACAGCCGGACAGCTGCACGAGCCCTGACAGCAGCGCATACGAGATCCGAGAGGTGACCGGCCGCTCGGCGAGCCGGTGCGCCACGTCGCCGAGCCAAGCGGGCTCGCGGTCGCCCAGCACACGCAGGAACACGCCGGGGGAGGCCTGGGACCAGCGCATGTCGGCGGACGCGATCCAGGTCGCCGCGCCCGCGGCGCCCGTGTGACACGCGGCCCCCGCCGCGTGCAGCGCGGGATAGGCCTTGCGGGACGACTCGCTCCACTGCGCGGTGCGCAGCTCCTTGCGGAGTTCCTTCAACGCGGGCAGACAGGTTCGGCGTTCGGCATCGGTCATCCCGTCCAGGTGACCTGCTGCCTCCACCGTCTGCCCCGCTCGTACCGCCCGCACCAGCGCTTCGCCGCTCATCGCACATCGCCCCCGTCGACCAGAACCCGTTCGTGTGGTGCCTGCGCTCCCCGCCGCACCATGCGCACCGCCAGCGCGTGCTTGCAGGGCCCGCGCCCACCCCGGTACTTCGCCCACCACAAGCAGGAGCAACTCAGCGTCCCGGCGTCGTCGCGGACCCGGTGCACATGTCCGTCGTCGGCGGTCACCGTGCCGAGCGCGCCGTCCAGGGCGACCGCACCCGCGGCGACCAGGGCGCGGGCCGCGCGCAGCCGCGGATTGTGGTGCTCCACACGCTCGGCGTCGTAGGGCAGTTCGCGGTGGAAGTACGCCGACTCTGCCGTGTCGTACCCCACGCGCCCCGACGTGCCGAGCCGCACCAGTGCGGCGCGCACCCGCTCGGTCGGCAGGCCTGAGGCGGCGGCCAACTCGCCGACATCGATGCGCGGCTCCCAGGCGAGGAGGACGGCGATCAACTCCGCGTCCTCGGTGGCCTCGTCGGCGGCGAGCGCGTCCAGCACCGCGCCCTCCCCGGAGAACCCGCGCGAGGCGTCCGGCGACAGGGTGAGCGTGAGCCGCATGCCGGGCAGGACGGCCTCCCACGCGCCGGCGGCGGTGGCCTCACGGGTGACCGGAGGGCCGTACACCCGCAGGGCCGTCGCATGGCGCAGCACCCGCTGCAGGGCGATCAGCCGCTCAGGGCCGGGCAGGCACACCGCTCCCGGTACCGGCCGGGTCGTCGGTCGCAGACCGCGCCCCGCGGGTACCACCCACTGTGCGCCGCGCGCGGCCCCGCGTGCGGAGCCGCGCGGAAGCGAGCGCAGGAACCGCACGGCCTCGGCAGCCGGCAGCTCGGCCCGCAGGTCGAACCCGGCCGCAATCACCTGAGCCTCGGCGAAACCGCGCAGCCAGCGGTCGGGCAACGGCACCTTCTTCTCCACCACGGGGCCGTCCAGGGTGGTCACGGCCATCTCGTCCGGGCCGACCCGGAGGTGCAGCGGATCGTCCGTGCCGATCCGCGAAAGCGCCTCCCGCAGTGGGTTGTTGACGTCCACATTGGTTGTCCCGTGCCCCACCTCGCCGCCGTCGAGGCCCGCCGTCATGACGTCCAGACGCGCGTACACCCCGCCGCAGCCGGAGAAGGACTCGAAGCGGAGCCGGTCGCCGTTGCCCGTGACCACCGGGTCCAGCGAGGCACGCAGCTGCCGCTGGTAGTAACGGGCCGCCGCCACGTCGGCGACCGCGAGCAGCCCGGCGGCGGCGACCTGAGGCGACGTCAAGAAGCCTGCGAAGAACTGCGGATGCTCCTCGAACCCCATGGGCGTGGCACCACGTGAGGTCTCAAGTCCCAGGCGCCGTCCGCCCGGTGCGGATTCCAGCGCGGAGGATCGGGTGTAGGCCACGGCCTGCAGAGATCGCGTCATGGAAAAAACCGTAGAGGCGACCACTGACAATTGGCTTTGACCTGCGAAAAGGCGCTCGCGAGCCGGGTTCGGCGACGGACGAACGGGGCCGCGCACCGGGGGATGACTCCGGTGCGCGGCCCAACGGTTCGAGGGTACGGGAGTCGGAGACGGTCACGGGCCTCCACGGCCGCGCCGGCGTCCCCGAGCGCCCCCGCTACTGCCCCACACGCCCCGGCTGCAGCACCTGCGTGAACAGCACGGTCCCGTCCTGCTCGCGCAGCCGCACCGTCAGCTCGCCGCTGTCGCCGTCGATGTCGACCTCGCCGAAGAATTGATAGCCGCCGGCGGGCGAGACGTTCGAGGCGGTCGGCGCCTTCACGAACACTCGCTCTGGGCCGAACGTGTTGTCCAGCGCGTTCGCCGGGAAGGCACCGGCGTTGAGGGGGCCGGAGACGAACTCCCAGAACGGCTCGAAGTCGGTGAAGGCGGCCCGCGACGGCTGGTAGTGCTGGGCCGAGGTGTGGTGCACGTCGGCGGTCAGCCAGACGGTGCCCGTGATCTTCCGGTACTTGATGAACCGCAGCAGCTCGGCGATCTGCAGCTCGCGCCCGAGCGGCGCGCCCGGGTTGCCCTGGGCCACGGCCTCGATGTTCGGCTTGCCCTCGGTCGTGTCGGGCACGACCAGGCCGAGCGGCATGTCCGAGGCGATCACCTTCCACACGGCCCGCGACCGCGACAGTTCGCGCTTGAGCCACTCCAGCTGCTCGGCGCCGAGGATGCCCTGCGGGTCGGTGGTCCGGTCGTCGGGTGAATTGGCGTTGCGGTACGTCCGCATGTCGAGCACGAAGACGTCCAGCAGCGGGCCGTGCCGCATGACCCGGTACACGCGGCCGTCCTTGTCGCCGGGCCGCAGCGTCGAGATGGGGAAGTACTCGCTGAACGCGCGCCGGGCCCGTGAGGCCAGCACGTCGACGCTCTTCTCGGTGTACCGCGTGTCCGTGGCCGCGATCACCTCGCCCGGGTACCAGTTGTTGCGTACCTCGTGGTCGTCCCACTGGATGATCGACGGCACCTGCGCGTTGAAGCGCTTCAGGTTCTCGTCCAGCAGGTTGTAACGGAAGTTGCCGCGGAACTCGGCCAGCGTCTCGGCGACCTTGGACTTCTCCTCGGTCGTGATGTTCCGCCAGGTGCTGCCGTCGGGGAGCGCCGCTGTCGCCGCGATCGGCCCGTCGGCGTAGATGTTGTCACCGCTGCAGAGAAAGAAGTCCGGGTCGAGCTTGGCCATGGCGTCGTAGATCCGGTAGCCGCCGATGTCCGGGTTGATGCCCCAGCCCTGCCCCGCCAGGTCGCCCGACCACAGGAAGCGCACCCCGCCGCGTCGGCCGACCGGCGTCGTGCGGAAGGTGCCGGTCACCGGTTCGCCGGTGCGCCGCGGGTCGTCGGGGTCGGCCAGCAGGACGCGGTAGTGGATCTGCTCGCCGGAGGGCAGCCCGCGCAGCCGTGTCGTGCCCGTGAAGTCGGTGTCCGCGTCGAGCAGCGGACCATGCCATCTGTGCGGGTTGCGGAACGCCTCGGTCGCGGACGTCTCGACGATCATCCGGGCGGGGCGGTCGGAACGGACCCACACCAGGCCGGAGTCGGCGGTCACGTCGCCGGCCTGGACGCCCCACCCCGCCTTCGGCCGCCCGGAGATGGCGAGCGCCGGTGCCGCGCCGAGCGTGGTGGGCAGGGCCAGCGCCGCGGACGCGGCGAGGGAGCCGCGCAGAACGCTGCGGCGACCGGGGAAGGGGCTCTGCGGACGGTGTGACATGAATGCGCCTCCAGGGACGGATTCGGCCAGTGTGCAATGCCACAACTACTGGGGCGCCGCAGCGCACACGGAAACCACAAGTGAACAACTGACCCCAGAGACAGGGGATCCGGAGTGCGACTGGTGTGCGACGGCGGGGCGACTCAGCCGCCTCTCAGCCGCACACGGCGTCCGTCCCGGGCTGCGTGTCACCTCAGCCGCAGGAGCCTCGAAGGGCCCGCGCACGGCGCCCGACCTCCGCTTCGTGGCGGCTCAGCCGCGCGAGGCATCCGCCCTCCGCCCCGCGCTCAGGGGCGGCTCGGTCACGTACCGGCTTCGCCCTCGGCTCCGGGGCGGCTCGGTCACGTACCGGCATCACCCTCGGCTCCGGGGCGGCTCAGCCACGCGCCGCCTCCGCCATCAACCGCACCCCGTCGCGGATCCGCGGGGGAGACAGGTGCGCGTACCCCAGCACCAGCTGTACGCCGCCCTGGTCCGCCGCCCCGTAGTGGGCCAGCGGACGCACCGCCACTCCGGCTGCGGCGGCCCGTTCCAGGAAATGGTCCTGAGGGCCGTAGCGGTCTGGCAACGCGGCGATGGCATGCAGACCCGCGGCGATTCCGGACACCTCCGCGCCGGGAAAATGCTCCTCCAGGGCGGACACCAGCGCGTCGCGCCGTTCCCGGTAGGCGCGCTGGCAGCGGCGCAGCTGTCGGTCGTAGTCACCCCGTTCCACGAAGCGCGCGAGGAGCGCCTGGTCGACGACCGGGTTCCCGAGATCCATCGTGCGCTTGCGCTCGACGACCTCGTCGGAGAAGGACGCGGGGACGAGCAGCCAGCCGAGCCGCAGCCCCGGTGCGAGGGATTTGCTGACCGACCCCGTGTAGGCGACGTGTTCGGGGTCGAGCCCTTGCAGGGCGCTCACCGGGGCACGGTCGTAGCGGAAGTCCCCGTCGTAGTCGTCCTCGATCACGAGACCGTCCACCGAGCGCGCCCAGTCGAGGAGTTCCGCGCGGCGCCGCGCGGAGTACGCGATCCCGGAAGGGAACTGGTGGGCAGGCGTCGTCACCACCGCGCGTACGCCCGACGCCTCCAGCGGTCCGGTGGCCGGCCCTTCCTCGTCCAGCGGCAGCGGTACGGTGCCGATGCCGGCCGAGGCGTACAGCGCACCGTGTTCGGGACTCCCCGGATCCTCGACGCCGACATCGCGCACCCCGCGCGCGTGGAGCACGAATCCGAGCAGCGTCATCGCCTGCGCGACTCCGGAGACCACGACGAGCCGCTCCGGGTCCGTGACCACGCCCCGGCGCCGGGCGAGCAATTCGGCGAGGGCGGTACGCAGCCGGGGCAGTCCGCGCGGATCCGGGTAGCCCAGTGCGTGGTGCGGGAGTTCGGCCAGTACGCCGCGCTGCGCGGCCGCCCACGCGGCACGGGGGAACAGCGACAGGTCAGGCGTGCCGGGAACGAAGTCGACCCGCGCGCCGGCGGGCCGTGGGGCGAGATCACGCGCGCGGGGGCTCGCCGCCCGGGCCGCGCCGCCGACCCAGGTCCCGGCACCCCGATCGCTGCGGAGGTACCCCTCGGCCGTCAACTGCTCGTACGCCTCGGTGACCAGCCCCCGGGACACGCCGAGATCGGCGGCGAGCTCACGGCTGGACGGCAGCCGGGTGCCCGGAGCGAGCAGACCGGAACGGACCGCCTCGCGCAGCGCGGCCCGGAGTGTCCGGCCACGCGCGCGTGCCGGGGCCGAAGCGGCGGGTATCAGCAGCTCCCAGGCGGCGGCCCAGGGTGAGGGCCCCGGCGATGCGGACGACGGGCCGCTCGAATTGGTCCCCGATGACGTCATGGGAGTGGACCTTAAACCGGACCACGTCCCTTCATAGCGTCACCGTCATGAACACCACCACCCGGGGCACGCTGCTCGCCGCCCTCGCCTGCGTCCTCGTCGGAGGCTCCTTCACCGCCAACAGCGTCCTGGGGCTCTACCCGTATGCGGGTGGCCAGTTCCTCCGCTACGGTCTCGCCTGCGTCCTGCTCCTGCCGCTGGTCGGCCGGGGTGGCGCGGTGCCCCTGCGCCGGCTCGACGCGCGCCAGTGGAGCCGCCTCGCCCTGCTCGCGGCCATCGGCATGGTCGGCTTCAATCTGGCGGTGATCGCCGCCGAACGCACGGCGGAACCGGCAGTTCCGGGCGTCTTCGTGGGCTGCGCCCCAGTGGTCGTGGCCGTTTTCGTGCCCCTTCAGGAGGGACGCCGTCCCCAACGCCTCGTCCTGTACGGGGCGTTGTTCGTCGCGCTGGGTGCCTTCACCGTCCAGGGGTGGGGTCGTACGGACGCGGCCGGGATCGCGTACTCCGTGTGTGCGCTGGCCGGAGAGGTCGGCTTCGCGGTCCTGGCCGTGCCGGTCCTGCGGCCGCTGGGGCCACGACTGCTGTCGGCCACCGTCTGCGGGATCGCCGCGGTCGAGTCGGCGGTGGCCGGGGTGCTCGCCGACGGAGCGGCGTGGCTGCGGTTGCCGGACACCACCGAGGCCGCCGCGCTGTTGTGGCAGGCGGCGGTCGTCACAGTCGTCGGCTTCGTGTGCTGGTACATGGGCATGCAGCGCATCGGTGCGGAACGCGCCACGCTCTTCTCCGGGCTCATCCCCGTGGCGGCCGCCGGCACCGCGCCGCTCGTCGGCACGGGCGCGTACGGCGCCGCGCAGGCCGCAGGGAGCGCCCTGGTCGGCGCGGGAGTCGCCCTGGGATCCGGTGCGTTGGGCGCCCTGGGGCGCCGTTCAGCGGCTGCCGTCGAGGAGGACGCGGGCGACGAGCGCCGGATCGTCGTTCATCGGGACGTGCCCGCAGCCGGGCAGCCGCACCAGCCGCGCCCGGGGAATGATGTGCTTGGCGCGGACGCCCTGGCGGCGCACCAGCAGCCGGTCACGGGTGCCCCAGGCCACGGTGACGGGGAGCCCGGGGATGTCGTCCGTGAACTGGACGGTGCTGCCTGCCCGGAGGGTCTCGGTAAAGCCCTCGGCGTGGGCCAGCGCAAGGGTCTCGGCGACGACGGCCTCGGGTGAACGGCGACCGGGGCGGGCGTAGATGGTGCTCGTCAGCGCCGCGCGCCCGGCCGCCGTACGCGAGAGCCGCTCGACCACCGGGAGCGGCAGTCGCCGGGCGCCCTGTCGCATCGCGATCAGCACACCGAACGCGTACCGCCGCTCGACCGGCGACCAGAACCCGGCGGGCGAGAGCGCCGTGACGGACCGTACGAGCTTCTCCCGGCCCAGCTCCAGGGCCAGCAGTCCGCCCAGGGAGTTGCCCGCCACATGCGGCCGCTCGATCTCCAGCGCCTCGCACAGCGCGCCGAGCGCGGGCACCACCGTCGACAAGTCGTGCGTGAGTCCTTCGGGCAGCGCCGGTGATTCGCCGAACCCGGGGAGGTCGACGGCGATGACGTCACGCTCGGCCGCCAGGATGTGGAGGACCGGGTCCCAGGCCTGTCGGTGGTGACCGATGCCGTGCAGCAGGAGCAGCGGTTCACCGGTGCCCACGCGCGCGTAGGACATGGTCACGGTCCTCGGGCCGCGCGGAGAGGGGAGGCTGAAGGAGACCGTGGCGGACATGGGGCTGCTCCTCGTCTGGGACACGCTGACGGACAGTCTTGTAGACAGTTTGTCAGCAACTGCTACCGACGGGTAGCCCCCCGCTGCCACGAACCCGCACGCGCGTGCGTGCCTGCGTGCCGTCGTGCTCCACGCGCGCGTGCGTCCCTCAATGCGCCCTGCGTACCTCCACGTTGAACTCCGGGTGCCCGATGTGCTGGAACAGGGTCAGCCACAGCGGCAGGTACATCTCCGCGGCCCGCGCCGTACGGATGCCGCCCAGGTCGAGCACGCGGTGCGGCGGCCAGCCGAACTCTCCGAGGAGGGCCGTCACTTGCTCCTTCGCGCTCTGGTCATCCCCGGAGACGAAGATCTGGTGCTCGCCCGGTACCAGCGCGGGGTCGACCATGAGATGGCAGTTGACGGTGTTGAGGCTCTTCACCACGCGAGCCTGCGGGAAGGCGCGCTGGATCTGCTCGCCCACGCTGTCCGACTCGACGGGGGAGAGGCGCACCTGACCGTCCTCGAACGCGAGGGGATTGGAGACGTCGAGGACGACCTTGCCGGTCAGATTCTCCACACCGGCCGCTTTCAGTGCGGTGACGGCCACCTGCCCGCCCACCGCGTTCACGACCACCTCGCCGAAGGCCGCCGCCTCCGCGAACGTGCCGTGACCCGCCCCGGGCCCCGTGTTGTCGGCCCACTCCGCCGCGGCCGGATTGTCCTTCGTGCGCGAACCCAACGACACCTCGTGACCCAGTTCGACCAGCTTGCCGCCGAGGGTGCGCCCCACTTCGCCCGTGCCCAGAACCGCGTACCGCATCGTCACTCCTCCACTGGGAGGCCGCCGGCCACCGGTGGCCCGCGGGTCATTGTGCTCCGGTCGGCGCCGATTCCGCCTGGACACGGTGAGAGCCGTCGGGTGGGATGGGACGGTGGCAATCGATACCGCGACCGATGTCTTCGAAGAGCACCGTCCTGTCCTGATGGGTGTCGCCTACCGGATGCTGGGGCGGGTGGCCGACGCGGAGGACGTGGTCCAGGAGGCGTGGCTGCGCTGGTCCGGCGCGGACCGGACCGAGGTGCGCGAGCCACGCGCCTATCTGGTCCGCATCACCACGCGCCTCGCCATCGACCGGCTGCGCCAGGCGCAGTCGCGCAACGAGGCGTACGTGGGGCCTTGGCTCCCCGAGCCCTATGTCACCGATTTCGGGGACGCCGTCGCCGACACGGCGGAGCGGGCCGTGCTCGCCGACTCCGTCTCGCTCGCCGTCCTCGTCGTCCTGGAGTCGCTGTCGCCGCTGGAGCGGGCGGTGTTCGTTCTCAGGGAGGCGTTCGGTTACCCGTACGCGGACATCGCCGCCGTCCTCGACCGCGGAGAGCCCGCGGTTCGCCAACTGGCCGGGCGGGCGCGCAAGCACGTCGACGAGCGGCGTCCGCGCTACGAGGTCGATCCGGCCGAACGCCGCGATCTGACCGAACGGTTCCTCGCCGCTGCCGCAGAGGGCGACCTGGAGGGGCTCATGTCGCTCCTGGCGCCGGACGCGCGGCTGGTCGGCGACAGCGGCGGCCTGTCCCAGGCGCCGAGGCGGGTCCTCGATTCCGCCGACAAGGTGGGGCGCTTCCTCGTCGGTGTGGCGAAGAAGGGCGTGCCCGAGGTCTCGTTCCGCTTCCTGGAGATCAACGGCGGGTTCGCGGTGCTCACCCTCTCCGCCGGCAAGCCGGACAGCGTCTTCCAGTTGGACGTCGCGGACGGCCGCATCCAGTGCGTCTACATCATGCGCAATCCCGAGAAGCTGGTGTCTCTGTCCGCCATATAGGCAATCCGTGCCGCATCAGCCCCGTGCCCGTGCGACGCCGAAAGCCCCCGTCTTCTGGACGGGGGCTTTCGGCGTTGTGTCACGAACATCGCCCAGCACGAACGCCCTGTGAACGCTCTGCGGCAACGCACCTGTGCAATCCGTAAGCGATCGAGGATTGGTCTTGACCAAGGGTGGGGGCGGCCCTATGGTCGCAGAGATAGTGCAAGAACCTTTAATAAACAAGGGCGCTAAAACGCCGCCGGGCCACGGCGATTGCGGAGGACAGGGTGGGGACCCAGCAGCTGGAATCGGTGCCGGAGCCTAAGTACTGGCATCTCAAGACCGTGCTCAGTGAGGCACTGGACTCCGAGTTCTCCGTGGGCGAGATCCTGCCCAACGAGCGCGACCTGGCGGCCCGCTTCGGCGTCGCCCGGGCCACGCTGCGCCAGGCTCTCGAACAGCTCGAACTGGAAGGACGGCTGCAGCGCCGCCGCGGAGTGGGCACCACCGTCGCTCCGCCGCGCGTGGGCGTGGCCGTCGGATCCGAGCAGCACGTGTGGCCGGGCGCGGTCGGCGACGCCTGGCAGCCCGCGGACTGCACGGTGGCCGTCCCGCCCGCGTCGGTGGCCGACATCCTGGAGACCGTCCACGGCGAGCAGGTACACACGGTGCGCCGCTCACGCGTGACGCACGGGCAGCCGGTCGCCGCCGAGCTGCTCTACATCCCGGCGTCCTCGGTGCCCGACCTGTCCGCGATCGACGCGCCCTCGGGTGCGGCACGCGCGCGTGCCGTGCTGCGTGAGCTGCAGCGCCTGGAGCTTGAGGGCCAGGACCGCGCCGTGGAGCTCGGCTCGGCCCGCGCGGAGGACGCCAAGGAACTCGACCGGCTGCCCGGAGCGCCCGTCCTCGTCGTCACGACCCGCTTCTTCGCCGAGGGGCGCACCGCGGCGGTCTCAGTCGCCACGTACCGCGCCGACACCTGTCGGCTGACCTTCGGCGACTCCGGCGGCGTGGAGATTCACCACGACCCGGAGCGCCGCGCTTCCTGAGCCGCGCGCCAAGCCGCCCGTCGAGCCGCATCCGTCGCGCCCCGGAGAAATCCGGGGCGCGACGTCGTTCATGGGGTGCGAGGTCAGCGGCGCGCCGTAACGGTCCCCTCCACCGCGAACAGCTGCTCCTCCACATGATCGAGAGCCAGCCGCAGCGCTCCGGTCGCCACCGCCGCCTCGCCCAGCAGCGAGAGGGTCACCTTGGGCGGCCGCAGACAGTAGCGCGCCAATTCGCGCCGCAGCGGTTCCAGCACGCCGTCCAGGCCGGCCGCCCAGCCGCCGACGACGACCAGCTCGGGGTCGAGGGCGAGGACGAGCGCCGCGACGTCGTGCACGAGGCGCTGGATGAAGCGGTCGACCGCCGCACGGGCCCGCTGGTCACCGCCCTTGGCAAGCGCGAAGACCTCGGCGACGGCCTGCTCGTCGAGCGGATGGAGCGGCTCGTCCGTGGTGGAGAGCAGCGTCTCGGGAGTGACCTCGCGGCCCAGCAGATGCAGCGCGCCGATCTCGCCGGCCGCGCCCCCGTACCCCCGGTGCAGCCGCCCGCCGATGAGTGAACCGGCGCCCGGGCTCAGCCCCGCCAGCACGAACACGATGTCGTCGGACTCGGTGGCAGCGCCCTTCCAGTGCTCGGCGACCGCTGCCGCGTTGGCGTCGTTCTCGACCAGTACCGGGCACTTGAAGGAACGACTCAGCCGCTCGCCGAGCCGCAGCCCGGTCCACTCCGGCAGCGCCGTGCCCAGCCGCACGGTGCCGTCCGCCTCCACGATCCCGGGGCTGCCCACGCCGACGGCCCGCAGCGAACTGCGGGCGACTCCCGCGCGGCGCAGCAGCTCGGCGACCGCAATCCGCAGCCGTTCGAGCCGCTCGTCCGCCGAAGCGCCCTCGTCCACCTCCTTGGCCATGGCACCCAGCACACGGCCGTCCAGATCAGCGAGCAGCGCGGCCACGCGGTGCGGGCCGATCTCCAGGCCCAGCAGATGGCCCGCCTCCGCCCGGAACCGGAACCTGCGTGCCGGACGCCCCTGGCGCCGGGCAGCGCCCTCCTCGGCCGCCTTCTCGACGACGAGTCCGTTCTCGATCAGCCCTTCGACGACGCCCTCGACCGTGGGCCGGGACAATCCCGTCACCCGGGTGATCTCGGTGAGGGTCGCGCAGTCCGTGGCACGCAGCGCGTGCAGCACCACCGCGGAATTGATCCTTCGCAGCAGAGAGGGGTCCCCGCCGGTCAACCGCCCCAACGTCCGTCCTCCCAGCTCGTGCGCGTGTTGGCCGGATCGTACTCGGCGCCGCGCACCCCGGCGAGTGCTGGGGACCCCATTGGCTACCGAGGAGTCGGAATCGACCTACCGACGGGTCGGAATCAGCCGGGCGCCACGAACCCCGACTCGTACGCCGCGATGACCGCCTGAGTACGATCCCGGGCCCCCAGTTTCGCCAGTACCGTGCTGACGTGGGACTTGACCGTCTCGGTTCCGACGACCAGGCGCGCGGCGATCTCCGCGTTCGACAGCCCCCTGGCCATCAGCCGCAGCACCTCCGCCTCCCGCTCGGTCAGTGCCGCCCGTTCCATGGCCGCACGCGCCGCCGCGTTCCCGGCGCCGTCTCCGTACTCGGCGGCCAACTGCCGTACGGAGGCCGGGAACAGCAGCGACTCGCCCTCGGCGACCAGCCGCACCGCGTGCACGATCTCGGCGGGCCGGGCCCGTTTCAGCAGGAAACCGTCGGCACCCGCGCGCAGCGCCTCGTAGACGT
Organism: Streptomyces albiflavescens; assembly: GCF_014645835.1. Taxonomy (GTDB): domain Bacteria; phylum Actinomycetota; class Actinomycetes; order Streptomycetales; family Streptomycetaceae; genus Streptomyces; species Streptomyces albiflavescens. The sequence goes on along the minus strand of NZ_BMMM01000001.1, from coordinate 1,016,193 downwards.
ACTCGTCGTTCTCGAACGTCGTCACCACGAGGATCTTCGGCGGGTCACTCACCGTGCGCAGTACCGCGCGCGTGGCCTCGATGCCGTCCAGGAGGGGCATACGCACGTCCATGGCGACCACGTCGGGCCGCAGCTGCCGCACGAGCGGGATCACGGCGGCACCGTCGGCAGCCTCCCCGACGACCTCTATGTCGGGCTGCGCCTCCAGGACGGCGCGCAGTCCGGCGCGTACGAGGGGTTCGTCGTCGACGAGGAGAACGGTGACCGGCATCCGGCCAGCGTAGATCAGCGCAGCGGCAGCTCTACATGCACCTGCCAGTCACCTTGGTCCGGTCCCGTTCGCGCGCGGCCGCCGAGCAGCGCGGCCCGCTCCCGTATGCCGCGCAGGCCGCTGCCCCGGCCGGGTCCTGGTATGTCCGCGGTCAGTGGATTGCGGACCTCCAGACCGAGCGTCCCGTCCACGACCTCGATGCGCACCCGGACCGGGACGCTCCCCGCGTGCCGCAGCACATTGGTCAGGGACTCCTGGAGGATGCGGTAGCCCTCCCGTGACACCGGACCCGGCACGGTCTCCACTGGGCCCCTCACCTCGGCGTCGACCTTGGCTCCCGAGGAACGCGCCGACTCCAGGAGCCGGTCGGCCTCGGTCAGCGTCGGGCGGCTGCTCGCGGGGCGCTCCGCCTCGCGCAGCACGCCCAGCACCCGCTCCAGGTCCTCCAAAGCCGCCCGGCCGGTGTCCTCGATGGCGGCGAGGGCCCGGTCGGTGAAGGCCGGGTCCCCGGCCGCCCGCGCCGCGCCCGCCTGCACCACCGCCACGGTCAGCGCGTGTCCGATGGAGTCGTGGAGCTCGCGGGCGATGCGGTTGCGCTCCAGGAGCTGCTCGGTGCGCTCCTCCATGGCTGCGAGCCGCTCGATGGGGGAGGGGCCCAGGAGACGGCGCGCGATGGCCGTGATCAGCTCGCCGAGGCCGACCACCGAGCCGTACAGGGCGAGCAGCGGCAGCGGGGCGAGCAGTGCGCAGGTCCACTGCGGAAGCGTCACCGTCATGACCGGCGTGTGGATCGGTCCCGAGCCGAACGCGGCGCCGACCAGGAGGACGGTTGCTGCGGGCAACCAGACGGTGAGAGGTCCCGCCACCCAGCCCAGGACCATGCGTGCCTCCAGCCAGAGCACGGTCCGCAGCCTGTCCCGCCAGGTGACCGACGGCGTGACCGAGATCGCAGCGTCCTGGCTGTCCCACGCCAGCATGTATCGCGCCTGCACGCCCTCGCCCCGCCGCACGGCCGGAATCAGTCCCAGCGGAATCAGCAGGACCGCGGGCACCCACGGCTTCGACATGTCGATGAACAGCCACACACTCTCGAACAGCATCGGCACCCACAGGTGCAACCAGCGCGTGTACGTCGTCCCCCGGACCAGCGGGCGCAGAAAGCGGACCATTGCGTCATCGTGCCAGGCGCCACTGACAACGAGCCTCCCCCGAGCGGGGGAGAGGATCTCCACTCGCGGGGGAGGTGACGCCCCCTCAGCAACGGCCAGGCTGTGCCCATGACCAGCATCGACGTCCAAGACCTGACCAAGGAGTACGGCAGCAAGCGCGCCGTGGACCACCTCACCTTCAGCGTTCTTCCCGGCCGCGTCACCGGTTTCCTCGGCCCCAACGGCGCCGGAAAGTCCACCACCATGCGGCTCGTGCTGGGCCTGGACCGGCCCACGTCCGGCATTGCCACCGTCGGCGGGCGTGCCTACGCCACCCTCCACGAGCCGCTGCGTGAGGTGGGCGCCCTGCTCGACGCGGGGGCCGCGCACGGATCGCGGACCGCCCGCGACCATCTGCGGGCGCTCGCCGCGAGCAACCGCATCCCCGAACGCCGCGTGGACGAGGTGCTGGAGGAGGCGGGCCTCGCCTCGGTCGCGCGGCGCCGGGTGAAGACGTACTCCCTGGGCATGCGCCAGCGCCTGGGCATCGCGGCGGCGCTCCTCGGTGACCCGCCCGTGGTGCTGCTCGACGAACCGTCGAACGGGCTCGACCCCGAAGGCATCATCTGGATCAGGGAGTTGATGCGCCGACTGGCCCAGGAGGGGCGAACGGTCCTCGTCTCCAGCCACCTCATGAACGAGACCGCGTCCTTCGCCGACCACCTCGTCGTCCTCGGCCGGGGCCGACTCCTCGCCGACATGCCCATGAGGGAATTCATCGACGCGCGCGTGCAGCCCCGCGTGCGGGTGCGCACCACGGACGACGGAGCGTTGAGCGCGTTGCTCGCGAGCAACGGCATCGAGGCCGTCGAGGGCGAGGACGGGCGCTGGACCGCCCTCGACGCGCGTGTGGAGGACATCGGGCGTCTCACCTCCGCCGCGGGCCTGCCGATTCTCGAACTCGCCTCGGAGGAAGGCACGTTGGAGCAGGCCTACCTGGATCTGACGGCCACCGAGACCGAGTTCGCCGCCACACCGAACCCCACCGAGCCTCAGGAGGCCTGACCATGACCGACGCAGCCGCACAAGGCCTGACCAAGGCGGATACGGCCCGAGCGGGCCTCGCAGTGACCTTCGCACCCGTACTCCGTTCGGAGTGGATCAAGATCCGTACGCTGCGATCACTCCTGTGGGGACTGGCCGCCGTCCTCCTCGCCACCGCGGCGTTCTCCGCGCTCGCCGGTCTCGACGACTCGGGGGACCAGGACTTCGACCCGCTGTTCTCGGCGTTCTTCGGTGTCAGCTTCGGACAGATCGCGGCGATCACCTTCGGCGCCCAGGCGGTCTCGGCCGAGTTCCAGGGCGGCGCCCTGCGCGTCTCGCTCGCCGCGGTCCCGGACCGCATGCGATGGTTCGCGGCCAAGGCGGTGGCCATCGGCGTACCGGCGTTGGTCGTCGGCCTGGTCACAGGGGGCGTGAGCCTGATCGTGGGCAAGGCGGTGCTCGGGACCAGGGCAAACGGGCTGACCTGGGGCGAAGGGCTGCGTGCTGTCGTCGGCTGTGGCATCTACCTGATGCTCATGGCGCTGCTCGCGGCCGGACTCGCGGCCGTCCTGCGCAGCGGAGTCGCCACCCTGAGCATCCTGATCCCGTTCCTCCTGATCGTCTCGTTCGTCGTCGGGGGAGCGTCGGGCAATGTCGCCGACTTCCTGCCGGACAAGGCCGGACAGGTGGCGCTCCACGAGACGTGGGACGGTGCCCTCGGGCCCTGGACCGGGCTCGCCGTGACCGCGGCCTGGGCGGCGGCAGCCCTGACGACCGGCGCGTGGGGCCTCAGGCGTCGCGACGCCTGACGTCACTGGACAGTACTGACGACACACCAATTGTCAGTGGCAGCCGCTTTACTGGATCTCATGACCAGCGCGCTGCACCTCGCCACGATCGTGCGGCTGTGCTCCGAGGCCTTCCCCACGGAGCACGGCCGGTCGGACGTCGGCACCGCGGGACCCGGCTACCACATAGCCGAGTTGGCGACGAGCGAGGATTTCTGGGAGGACGACGGCACGGCACGGGAGGAGACGGAGGAGCAGTACGAGGCCGATCGGGACGGCCTTTCGGCGTTGCTCACCCGGCGCTGGGGGTGTCCGCGGGTCTTCAGCCTGTCGAGCATTTTCGACCGGTCGATGGATGGTGAGGACATACCCGAGCCATGGGGCATCCTGAGTTCCCATGTGCCCGACGTGCACCTCTGGGACGCGGTCGGGCACGACCGCTGGGTTGTCCTCGGCGTCTCGCAATGGGACAAGGAACTGCCGTTCCAGCTTTTGGCCGTGGTCACGGAGATAGACCCACCGTGACTCAGGGAGCCTGCGCGGCCTCCCCCAGACGCCCGCACTCCTCGGCCATCGCCGCCGTCGGGTTCCACAGTTGCACCGTGTCGTGGCTGCTGGCGGCGGCGAGAAGCGTGGCCGTCGGGGAATACGCTGCGGCCGGTCCCGCCTCGTGGTCGAGCGGCACGGCCATGAGGTGACGCTGGACCACAAGGGCATGTCGGGAGACATCAGGCGGGCCGGTGCAAGAGGGCTGGGTGGTGCGTTGATCACTTGAGTGCCATCGTTGGACGAACGCGGGGCTGCCTGCGCCGATCCACTCCGCGGTGCTCTTTCGCCGTCTTCCGGTCGTCACTCGGAGGCCAACCCTCCTCGCAGGCCGATCCTGGCGCCGGAGCACCACGGCTGATGCTGTCTCCAGCCTTCCGATGGTCAGTCGATCGTGGCTGTTCGATCCTCCTCACGGGCCTTTTCGGTTGCTCAGGCGAAATCAGTTGGCGGGCTTGCCGAACCAGCGGGAGAGGTGGTCGTCCAGGTCCTGCTGATCGTCGCCGATCCAGGCGACGTGGCCGTCGGGGCGTAGCAGGACGCACGGAACATCCAGTACCGCAGAGGGATCCGCGAGGTAATCGACCCGGTCTGACCAGCCGCCGACGGTCAGGCGTTCGGTGCGGTCCAGCAGCAGGCCGCGGCCGCGATGCAGCAGACCGTAGAGGTGGCCCTGTTTCACGTCGATGTCGCGCAGGCGGCGGCCGAGCAGGTCGGGGCCTTCGCCGAAGTCGTAGCGGATGCCGATCGCGGTGATCTTCTCGATGAGATAGCGGTTCACCTCGTCGAAGTCCATCAGTTCGGTGAGCAGCCTGCGCACGGCCTGCGGGCCCGGTTCGGTGGAGTGCAGTTCCATCTGGGCGCGGGTGTTGTCCAGCACGTCCTCGGCGACCGGATGGCGTTCGGCCTGGTAGGTGTCGAGCAGTGTTTTTGGCGCCCAGCCGCGGATTTGTGCGGCCAGTTTCCAGCCGAGGTTGAATGCGTCCTGAACGCCCAGGTTGAGGCCCTGTCCGCCGGTGGGTGGGTGGATGTGTGCCGCATCGCCGGCCAGCAGCACCCGCCCGACCCGATAGCGTTCGGCTAGCCGGGTGGCATCCCCGAAGCGGGACAACCAGCGCGGGGAGTGCACGCCGAAATCGGTTCCGGCGATGGTGCGCAGCTGTTGTTTGAAATCCTCGAGGGTGGGTGGTTCCGCGCGATCGCTGACTCCCGCGGCGGGGACTACGACGCTATATGCCCCTTCGCCGAAGGGCCTGAGCCAGAATCGCTTATTGGTCTCGCCGATTTCGGTCACCTTGGCGGCGATCTCCTCCTTCGGCACACCCACTTCCATCTCGCCCATCAGCGTCTCGGTCCGCGAGGGCTCACCGGGGAAGCCGACGCCGAGCAGTTTGCGCACCGTGCTGCGCCCGCCGTCACAGCCGACGAGATAGCGCGAACGCAGCTGTTCGCCGTCGGCCAGCTTGACGGTCACACCCTCGTCGTCCTGCTCGAAATCGGCCACCGCACAACCGCGCCGGACCTGCGCACCCAGTTGGGTCGCATGTTCTTCGAGCAGGTGAACGATGACCGGCTGCGGGATGCCCAGCAGATAGGCGTGCGCGGAATCCAGGCCCTGGGGCGCGGGTTTGTTGATCGCGGCGAAGAATCCGCCGGCCGGACGCTGTCTTCCGTGTTCGCGAATGCGATCCAGCAGTCCGCGCATTGCCATCAGCTCGAGACTGCGAATGTGCAGACCGACGATGCGGACGAACGACACGGGCTCGGCTTCCTTCTCCAGAACGAGTACCCGCACATCGTGCAGCCGCAGTTCGGCGGCCAGCATCGCGCCAGTCGGCCCGCACCCGGCAATGATCACGTCGAACATGAGGGGCGCGCGATCGGCGTCGGAGGTCGGCGACCGGAGTCCGGGGACGTCGCCCACGGTGAAGTCGCGCTCGACCGTATCGTTCGACGACGGCTCGGCGGTGAACTGTGGAGAGTCCATAGGTGTTGCCTTTCGGGAGTGCCTTGTTGTCGAGGCGCTCCCGGCGACACCTACGTCAATCGCCCGACCGTGACGGGTAGGGGGAGCACCCACATCGATACAGCGTTCATGGGTCTCACCTCCTCGGGCGGTGTCACGGTCCACTGCAAGCTACAAGCCCGAGCATCACCCTGGCCAATCCTTTCCCAGCCACGTGATCACGACTCCGAACGGGCCCGTGCGGTTGCAGGGCGAATCGGCGTGGCGGCCCGGCTGGTCCCGGTCACGGTCGACGATCTGGTCCTGGCCGCCCCGAGGCGGACCGGATCTCGCAAGGCGCTGCGTGCTGGAACCGGAGGCGCTCGACGAGCGCGAGCGGCTGCGCGAGGCCCACGAGCAGGGTGATCGGCCGCCCCGCGCGGCTACTTTGCACCGTGGGTCAGAGATAGGAGACCGGGGCCGAGACCGTCCGCCGGATGCTGCCGTCGGCCGGGCGCTGAGCCAAGGAGATCGCGGCACGCATCCCGTCACAAGACTGATGCCGTCGCCGGCGGCGCGACGGGACCAAATCTTTTCGCCGAAATGTTCTCGGCGTCTCATCGAGCAGGCCGTTCGGGGATCCTCGGAAGAACCTTCTCAGCGATGTCGAGGAGAACGCTGTCGTCCGGGAGGGCTCCGGACGTGCTCCACACGGTGATGTCGCAGTAGCCGCCCCGGTCGTTACGGTCTAGGGCCACGGACAGCGTCCGGGCCAGGGGACCTTGTTCGACCGGTCCGCCGGATCCGCCGCTCCCGAGATTGATCTCGAGCTTCATGGTGTGGTCCGAGGAGAGGACCGCGGGCCGACCGAGAACCGTAAGCGTCTTGATGTCCTTCTCGTCCCCGAACTTCATCAGCTTCACGTACTGGTCGGTCGACAGCTCGTTGTAAGTGGCCGAGACATTCACGGTGTACGTGTCGAACGTGACCTCGGCCTCCGGTTGGGCGACCTTCCCATCAGTCAGAGGAGCGGTGTTGCTGGTGCCGGAAGCAGTGGTCGCGGTCTCTCCGGGCGTTCCAAGGAGCTTGGCCAGGTCTGGCCGGTTGAGTGCCTTGCACAGCTCTTCACCGGTCACAGGCTGGGGCGTCTGCGTGTAGGCCTTCGGCAGCTCCTCGTGTGCCCCGCCCGAACACGAGGCGGGCTGCGGGGTGTTGTCGTCGGACGGCATCACGCGTGGGGCCACCCACAGTGCGGCCGCGAGTGCCCCGACCACGGCCACGGCCGCGACGGCCTGGCCCCAGGCGTTGGGCTCCTTCTCCGGAGTGTCCGGGCCGGGACGCGGCCGAGCTCCGGCCTGGGCCTGGGCGGCAGCATCGACCGCCGCCCCGTCTGCGGAGGCTGTCGGACTCGGGTTCCTGCGTGCGCGCAGGGCCCGGATCACCGCGTGGACGCGTATTGCGGTGAACACGAGGAACACCACGCCGAGACCGGCCGCGACCCGATCGTGATCGCGGACGGCGAGATACATGATGCGTACGCCGAGAACGGACCCGACCGCGATGAGCAGGGGCTCGCGGACCCAGAACGGCAGGAGACGGAGGAGGAAACCGAGCATCCGGCGATCTCACCAGAACAAGACCACATTCACCGTGGTGGAAGCCACAGTTCCGGGCACGTGCAGGGCCTGCCGAAGCAAGAGACGCCAAGCCGACGATCCCGAGTTCGCTATCGGGACGGCAGCGGGTGCAGGCGCAGCGACCAGCCCCACCGGCCCCTCGGCGTGCGTCCACGCCCGCGCCATGCAGACGGGTGACGCACCATCAGAACCCGCCTCACAAGGGCCGGTAGACACATCACGGTGATCCCACGCAAGCAAGGAGCAGCTGGAAACGACTGTGGCGCCGGATAGGCGCGTCTCTCCGAAACCGGCAGGCTCCCCAAGGGCGGGTCATGAGAAGGTGCGGTTCGGCTCAGCAGAGGGGGAAAAAATGGGGCTGACCTACGGCTACGACATCTACCTGCGTCCCCGGAACGTCGCCAGGGCGCTGGCCAATCTGGCCGAGCTGGCGCCACCGACCCGTGACGTGCCGCCGCTTGAGCTCACACTGCCCGGCGGTGACCGGCTCGTCCTCCCGTTCACGTCCCACTTCAAGAGCGACCCGGTCGACTGCTCCACAAGCAGCACGCTCGAGCTCGACACGTCCATCATGTTCGGCGTCGATGACGCGGTGCGCGAGTACGGAGAGGCACACGGCCATGAAACTGAGGAGGACGGGCGAGTCGGGATCGGGTACGTCTACCTGACGATCCGGTTCGAGTCCTTGCTGCATCCTCGTTACGCGTCAGCGGAGTTCTGGGCAGCGACGTCGGCGATGAGCCGCATGTTCGCGCGGTCGGCCCGCGTCAGGGAGGTGTTCACCGGCCTCACCGCCGCCAGCGGCGGAGTGTGCTGCCTGTTCGACACCGGCGACGGCGGCCCCGAGCAAGTGTGCTGGCTCAACGGTGAGACGACCCAGGAGATGGTCTCCGGTCCCCGCTTTCCAGATCGGCGAGCCCTTGTGGCGACTTGGTCCGACCCCGACCAGTGAGCAGACGCGCTGCCTTGCCCAACGCCTGCTCGGCGTCAGTGCATCCGCCGCCGAGTCCTGGTCAGCCGGGCACGTCAAAGTCGCGTACGCCGCCGAGTTGACTCCTGGGGCCGTCGAGCTCACCGACAACGAGATCGAGGAGGCTCAGCATGCGCCGCCCCACCGCCCGCCCAGGACGAGTGGGACATCCGCTTCGCCAACGGCGACGCCGCCAAGGGCTGGGAGCAGTTGAGCACCCGGGCTGCGGGCAATACCCGCGCGGCATGGATCCTCATGCGGACCGACGCGGCCCCGGCCACACGGACCGAGCACCACCTCCGGTTCAAGGGAGAGCCGGCCCGGGGCAAGCACCGGGGCGAGGCGATGGACCGCTGGCAGATCGAGGTGACCGCCGGCGGCCCCCAGATCCCCGGCCCGGCCAGCCTCATGGTGCCGAACGCCGTCCGCCGCACCGGCCTGTCGCCGAGCCGGACCTTGTCGGGTACGTCCCGACTCGCGTGCTGCGTCTGGTCTCCGCGATCCTTGGTCGACGCGGGTCAGCCCCTGGGGGTCGAGCGGGACAGGCGGATCGCCGAGACGAGGAAGAAGATCCCGCCGAGCGTGGCGTAGCCGGCGAGGGTGGTCAGCGAGGGGTCGTCCTGTGTGGCGCTTCGGATGAAGGTCGCGCCGGCGAGGACGGAGATGCCGCCGCTGAGGATCATGGCCCACTGGCCGCCCATCGGCCGGCGCGCGACGCCTACGAGGAGCTGGATGAGGCCGGAGACGATGGCCCACGCGCCCCAGACGCGCAGCACGTTGGCGACGTCCGAGGTGCTGGCGACCGCGATGCCGACGGCGGCGAGCGCGCTGGCGGCCATGTTGGCGTACAGGCCCTTGATCGGCCCGGCGGCGCGCGCCGACCTGGCGTCGACGACGGCCGCGGCCACGTCGAAGGCGGGATAGACGAACAGCAGCAGCTTGGCCTCAGTGGTGAGGTCGGAGCCGGACACCAGCAGGAGCGCGGCCCACGCGGCGGCGAAGACGAAGCGGATGACGTACAGCCGGCGCAGGGCGGGTGTGGCGCTGACGTGCTCGACGGAGGCGGCGGATGTCATGGGGTTCTCCAGTGAGTGCGGGAATGAGTACGGAGATGGGTACGGGACGGGTTCGGCCGCCCGGGCCTGGTCAGGCGGGCTTTTCCGAAGCGGGCGGCGGGGTGCGTCAGCGGGTGCCACGGTCCGCCTGCTCGATCAGGTTCTCGACCGCAGCGGCGTGGCTGACCATGACGGCGTGTGAGGCGCTGATCTCCACGGTGTGCGCTCCGGCGCGCTCGGCCATCCAGTGCTTGAGGTCCGGGCTGAGCGCGTGGTCCTGCTTGGCGACCAGGTACCACGAGGGGATGGACCGCGAGGCGGGCTGGGTGCTCGTCGCGGTGCTGGCCGGTTCCTGCGCGTCGGTCAGGTCGGCCGCCTGGGCCGGGCTGACGTCGGCGGGGAAGGTCTCCCGGAACTTGAACGGTTCGATGGAGAGGTCGGTGCCGGGGGTTCCGTCCGGCTGCGTGACGGCCACCTGCTGCAGCGGCAGGGCCGGAACGGGCGGGCGACGGGACGGGAGGTCAGGTCGGCCGGCGTCTCGTCGGTGTCCGGCACCAGGGCCGCGACGTACACCAGCGCCCTGACGTTCGGGTCGCCCGGTGCCGGAGTGAGGGACGGACGGCAGGACGGATCACAGGAAACTTCCCTTCGAAGTAGAGAGAACGTTCTCTCTTATCTGCAGCCTGGCACACTCCTGCCACCAAAACAAGAGAGATCGTTCTACCTGCTACATTGGGCGATATGACGCAGACGGAAGCCGGTACCGGCAGGAGGGTCTCCGAGGCCCGGGAGCGGCTCCTGAAGACCGCCGGGCAGCTCTTCTACGCGGAGGGCATCCACACGGTGGGCGTCGACCGCCTGGTCGCCGAGTCGAAGATCACCAACGCCACCTTCTACCGCCACTTCCGCAGCAAAGAAGACCTGGCCGTCGCCTACATCGGAAGTGTCGACCAGGCGATCCGCACCCAGATCGGCTCCCTGATGGCCGCGGACCTGCCGACCGACGGCATCCTGCGGGGCATCGGCGCGTCCCTGGTCGAGCAGATCCGCTCGCCCGGGTACCGCGGATGCGCCTTCCTCAACGCGGCAGCGGAATTCCCCACTCCCGACCACCCGGTCCACCGGGCCGTCGTGCAACACCGCGAGTGGTACCTGCAGACGATCACCGGACTGTTCGCCGAGATCGCGGCTCAGGCCGCCGAGCACGCCGGACGGCACTACGTGATGCTCCGGGACGGCGCGATGAGCGCCGGCTACCTCGGCGACCCTGTCCAGGCCGGCGAGACCCTGCTGCGCGGCATCGAAGGACTGCTGCGGGTCCACACCGGCCGTGGGCTCGACGAGGGCGCCGCCCCCGCGCCCGACCAGACGCCTTCGGCGGCCACGACGGTCTCCGGCATCGAGTGTTCGCCGCCCAGCGCGTAGCCGCGGTCGGGGCGCGACCGGCCGCGTTCAGCTCCGAGAGGGCCGGGCGCGGTCAGCTGCCGGACACATGGGCGGCGGTGCGGTCGCCGGTGTCTGCGGCGGTGACCATCCCGCCCAGCAGCAGGCCGAGCGGCTTCATGGCCGTCATGCCGGCCGAGCTCGCGGAGGAGATCGAGGCGACGTCGGCTCGCTCGGTGAATCTGGTCTGAGGTTGTGGTCCCCGGGGGCTACTCCCTCCCGCCAGGGAGCGCGCTACCGGCCGTCGGCCGCCACGCGGAAGCCGATATTGCCCGTCGAGCTGTCGGGGGTGTTACGGCTGCGGGCCGCGACGCGGTAGCGGTTGCAGTACGAGTCGTGGCACAGGTATGAGCCGCCGCGCATGACGCGGGAGATGTCCGGGACGAACCAGTCGGCCGTCCACTCCCACACGTTTCCCACGGTGTTGAAGAGGCCGTAGCCGTTGGGGTGATAGGAATGCGCGGGTACGGTGCCGGGTCCGCCGAGACCCGTGTACTCCGAGGGGAAGTCGCCCTGCCAGATGCTGAGCATCGTCCGCCCGCGCGGGGCCAGTTCAAGCCGAGGCGGCCGAGACGTTCCCCGTGTTTTCTGCAGCTGTGATCCGGGGTGCCGGCCGGGTCCCCGGTTACTTCCCCCTCCCGCCCTTTCCGGCTTCGGATGCGGTGATGTCCCGGCTTGCGCGGAGCATTGCCTGATACAGCGCGGCGTCCTCCGGCGGGTCCGGCAGCGGGCCGCGGGCGGGGGCTCGGAAGGACTGGATCATCCACGCCACAAGGCGGCGCCAGGCGTCTGGGGCCGCGTCGCCGGTGGCGGTCAGGACGCCGGCGTTGGCCATGAGCAGCAGGACGAGGTCCCGGCTGGTGAAGTCCTCACGCAGCTGCCCGCTGTCCTTGGCGCCGGCGATGAGTTCAAGGAAACCCTGATATGCCTCGGCGCGGCGCGCCTCCAGGGCCTCGGCGCCGGGGAAGCTCATGGTCAAAATGTCGGCGAAACCGCGGTCGGCAGCCTGCATCGCGCAGACCGTCTCGATGTAGCCGGTGAAGCCGCTCCACGGGTCGGGGTCGGCGAGGGCCTCGGCGGTGGCTTGCGCGTAGGCGTCCATCCGGTCCGCGAAGACCGCGGCGAGCAGCTCCTCCTTGCTGGGGAAGCGGCGGAACATGGTGGCGATCCCCACTCCCGCCTCCCGCGCGACCGAGGCCATCGATGCGTTGAGCCCGTCGCGGCCGAACACCGTACGCGCGGCGGCGATGATCCGTGCCCGGTTGCGCTCCGCGTCGCTGCGCAAAGGCTGGGCGACGGAGTCGACCGTGCTGCCGTTGCCGCCGGTGTGCTGGTCCCGAGGGTTCATACCAGCCAGACTAGCAAACCGGAAAGGTCTATCCGATTCCCGTGTTACGCTCACCCTGTGAACCGGATAGGGCTTTCCGGATCGGGAATCGGATAGCCCTATCCATCTCTACTCGGAAGGCTTCCCATGCCCACCATCGCCATCGTCGGCGCCGGCCCCCAGCTGGGCCTCGCCATCGCCCGCACCTTCGGCTCCCAGGGCCACAACGTCGCCCTGATCGCCCGCAACCGCACCAAGCTCGACGAAATGACCGGCAAGCTGGCCGCCGACGGCATCACCGCCGCCGCCTTCCCCGCCGACGTCCTCGACCGCGACGCGCTCACCCAGGCGCTGCAGGACGCTGCCACACACTTCGGCGGCATCGACGTCCTGGAGTACTCCCCGGTCGGGGGGCTCGACTCGACCGTCCTGACCACCCCGAGTGCGACTGAGCCCGCGCAGGTGCAGCACGAGATGGAGTTCCAGCTCTACGGGGCGATCACTGCCACGCAGGCGGTGCTGCCCGCGATGCGCGAGGCGGGCGCCGGCACCCTGCTGTACACCACCGGCGCCGGGTCCATCGACCCCGTGCCACAGGTCGGCAACGTCAACGCCGCCGCCGCGGCGCTGCGCAACTGGGCGATCAACCTGCACAAGGAACTGGCCGACAGCGGCGTCCAGGCCGCCCACGTCGGCATCGACGTGTCGATCGGCATGTCGGTCATCCCCGGATTCCCGACAGCCAAGCCCGAACAGATCTCCCCGGTCTACTGGGAGCTGCACACCACCCACCGCGACGAGGCCGAACGCGTCTTCAGCCTCTGATACCACACCGCTTTCCCGCCAACCCTTGATCGTGCCGTGGCATGCTCCGCCGCGGCACGATCAGTGAGGGCACATCCTCGCCACCAACGCTCTCGCCCGCGCCCTGTGCGAGGAGGCCCTCGATAGCGACGAGCGGCCGCCCAACCTGGCCCGCTTCGTCTTCCGCGACCCCCGAGCCCGACGCTTCCACCGCGACTGGGAGGGCATCGCCCACGACGCGGTCGGCAGCCTGCGCACCGAAGCCGCCCGCACCCCCGCCGACACCGACCTCGCCGACCTCATCGACGAACTCGCCACCCACAGCGAAGAATTCGCCCAGCGCTGGGACGCCCACGACGTCGAGTACTACCGCAGCGGCCGGCAACGCTTCCACCACGCCGACGTCGGCGACCTCGACCTCGACTACGACGCCCTCGAAGTCCCCGCCGACCTCGGCCTCACCATCGTCACCTACACCCTCGCCCCCACCGCGCCCCACGCCACCGCATTCCTGCGGCTTTCCCACCCACAGGCGCTACTCATGTCACGCGAGACCTCGACCCGCACGGCGATGAAACCCGGGATCTCGGTGAACAGCACGCGCCAATATGGTGGACCGATGACGTCGATCAAGAAGTTCCAAGTCACCTTCGACTGCGCAGAACCTGAGCGCCTCGCTCGTTTCTGGTGCGAGGTGTTGGGGTACGTCGTACCGCCGCCACCGGAGGGGTTTGCCACTTGGGACGATTTCAAGCGCTCGCAGCCACCTGAGCAGCGGGATTCATGGTTCGCCTGCACTGATCCCTCAGGTGTGGGCCCGCGACTGTACTTCCAGCGCGTCCCCGAAGGGAAGGCCGCCAAGAACCGGCTGCATCTTGACGTGCGGGTCGGCACCGGACTCGTGGGTAAAGAGCGCCTCGCCGCGCTTGAGGCCGAATGCGCACGACTGGTCCCGCTCGGCGCGGTACACGTGCGAACGCTGTATGACGGCAATGATTCGTGCATCCCGATGCAGGACATCGAGGGCAACGAGTTCTGTATCGACTGATGCCGTCAGAAGGCCCGGCTCAGACCCACGCTTGGAAGGTAGGACAAGCTCAGATGCAGTCCGCGGGCATGTCGAGGGTGGTGCGGTCGAGGCTTCCCAGCAGCGCGAACTGCGCCTCCGTCCTGGGCAGTTCGTACCGGAAGAAGTACTGACCCGCCCGGCGCTTGCCCTCGTAGAAGGCGCCGCTGCGTCCGGCGGCGGCCAGCATCTGTTCCAGCCACATCCAGCCACATCCAGGCAACCACGACGTGTCCCACGGCCTCCAGACAGACCGAGGCGTTGGCGAGGGCGCTCTCGGCGTCCCCGGCCTCCCACAGGCGCCGTGTCACGGCGGCGACGCGGGCGACGGAGGCGTCCAGCTGCCGTCCGAAGCCGGCGGCCTGGTCGTCCGCGGCCGCCGCGCGGGCGGTCGTCATGGAGACGGTCTCGATGAGCAGGCGGAGCCCCGTGCCGCCGTCCATGACGACCTTTCGGCCCAGCAGGTCGAGGCCGTGGACGCCGTGCGTCCCCTCGTGGATGGGGTTGACGCGGTTGTCCCGGTAGAACGGCTCGACGTTGTACTCGCGGGTGTAGCCGTAGCCGCCGTGGACCTGGATGGCAAGGTTGTTGGCCTCCAGGCACCACTGGGAGGGCCGGCTCTTGGCGATCGGGGGCGAAGAAGGCCCTGCAGGAGATCTACAACGCCGAGGACCGCACCCACGCCGAAGAAGGCCGTCAAGGCGTTCGAGAAGGCGTACGGCGCGAAATGGCCGAAGGCCGTGAAGAAGATCACCGATGAGGTCGACGAGCTGCCGGCGTTCTACGACTTCCCCGCCGAGCACTGGATCCATCTGCGGACCACCAACCCCATCGAGTCGTCCTTCTCCACGGTGAAACTCCGTACGAAGGCCACCCGCAGCGCGGGCAGCCCGGCCGTCGCCCTGGCGATGGTGTTCAACCTTGTCGAGTCCGCCCCGCCGGCGCGCTGTGACCGCACCCCACCTTGTCGCCCTCGTCCGGGCCGGCGCCTGCTTCGAGAACGGTCACCTCGTCGAACGCCCCGAGTAACCCGTCGCAGCGTGACACATCTCAACCGACCCGCACTCCTGACAGTTGCCTGACATCTGGCCCCGTGGACTCAGACATGCAGGGTGGGCCGGTAGATGAGCTCGTGGATGTGGCCGTCGAGCGTCCGGCACTCGATCAGCTCAAGGTCGAAGTCGGCCGCACCCTGGAAGATCGGGTCCAGCCCGGTCTGACCGGTGATCACAGGGAAGAGCGTCACCTGGACGCGGTCGACCAGACCGGCGGCCATCAGCGCCCGGTTCATCGACAGGCTGCCGTGCGAGCGCAACGGCACCTCGGACTCCTCCTTGAGACGAGCGACGACGTCGACGGCGTCACCGCTCACGACGTTCGCATCCGGCCAGTCGAGGGGTCCTTCCAGCGTGGTCGACACCACCGTTGCCGGCAGGCTCCTCATCCGTGTGACCCATGGGTCACGCACCTCGGACTCCTCGGTGCTCGAGGCCAGCATCCGCGCGAACGCCCGATACGTGTTGGCCCCGAAGACCATCCGCTGCTCCTCGCCGTACAGGGCGAGGCGGTGGTCGAGCAGCTCGGGGCCTTGCTTGCCCCAATAGCCGGTCCAGTTGCCGCCGGCGGCGCCGAAGCCGTCGAGGCTGGAAAAGACGTCGAATGTGTAGGTAGCGGTCATGATGCTTTCCTTGAGTCCGGTTGATCGCGTGTTGGGGATACAGACTGGCCACCACGGCGAAACTCATCGCCCTCGGACTCCTGGAGTCCCGCCGCCCCGGATGTGGCCCCAGGGGCTGTACCACGGCCAAGAAGGTGGAAGGTCAGCATGATCGGCGACACGTGACGGCGGCCAGTCGGAATGGCTCTGATCAACATTTCGGGATCGCCGAGCGTGACCGTTCAGTAGATCGATCTTTTGAACGGATGTGTTACGCGATCAGATACTTGACCTGCTCCCTCCGCACTTGGCTGCCGTGGCCATAGAAGACATCCGAGTCGTCGAGGCCAGGGTGAGGATCACCGCCTTCGACCGTTGCTGAGGCAGCACGGTGTCCATGCTGCGGGATCAACTCCAGCCGTGTTCACGACAGTTACCGGCGGACAATCGCTGACGCCGCGGTCGGCGGACGCCCCGTGGTGATACGGCTGACCGTGCGGCAGTTCCGGTGCCAGGAGCCGTCGTGCGCACGGCGGACCTTCGCCGAGCAGGTCGAGGGGCTGACCATCCGCGGCAGGCACCGCCGGCAGGCCCGGAACCCGGAGCCCTGCGCGGCCGCGGCGGTCGGAAAGAACCGCAAGTTGCCCCGCTTGGGCGTCACGGCCGGGCAGTTGGGCCGGCAGGAGATATCGGTGGTCCGTACGGCGAAGAAGAACTCCCCGTCGAACCGGGCGTCCTGGCTGCGCACGGCCTCGCACCTGGTGTCCTCGTCCATCACGCTGTCCAGTGTTCGGCAGCGCGCCATGAGGTGCTAGCGGGAATCGGACATGGGGATGGGGCTGCGTGGCTCACTCACCGAGCAGCCGCCACGCCGTGAGGGCGAGCCGCGCGCGGGTCAGTCCCGTGGGGTCGGTGAGGTCGATGCCGAGGGTCCGGCCGAGCTGTTCGATGCGGCGGGCGACGCTGCTGTGGTGCCGGTGGAGGAGGTCGGCGGCGCGGCGCAGGGAGCCGGTGGCGCAGTAGGTGTCCAGCGTCTCCAGGTTCTCCGGGCTCGCGGCGACCCGGGCCACGGCGGCCACGTCCGGGTTGGCGCGCGCGGTGTCAGGGGGTAGCTCGGCGAGGAGGGCCAGCGCACCGAGGTCGGCGTACCGGACGACGGGCTCACGCGGGGTGGTGAAACGCAGGGCGGTGCGGGCCTGCCGCCAGGAGCGGTCGGGGCTCTCGGCCGCACCGACGCCTGCGCGCACATCGGCCGGGAAGCGGGCCGCGTCCAGGGTCATGGCCAGGAGCACACCCACGTCGGCGAGCGGCGCCGCCTTCACCGGGTGGCCCGGGCAGACGAGCGCGCCGACCCGGTCGAGTGGAACCGGTGACCGTACAGCGGCGACGCGGACCGGCAGCTCGGCGGCGAACCCGAGGAGCCGCAGCGCCCGGGCCCGGGCGGCCTCGTCGGTGTCGGGGCTGATGACCAGTTCGACAAGGGCGGGGTCGGCCATGGTGGTGCGGGCGGGGCCGTACCGTTCGACGGCCGCGGCGGCGGCGATGGCGAGCCGGTCGAGGAGGACCTCGTCGAGGGGGTTGGGCGGGCCGGGGCGTTCCAGCCAGACCGTGCCTATCTCCTCGTCGTCGAGGGTGAGGGGCGCGCTGCTGGACGGGGGCGACGGCGGGCCGGAGGGCTCCCGGCCGTCGGGTCCCATACGGATCGCCCGCCCCGAGCCGTGCAGCCGCAGCCCGGCGACGCACTCGGCCAGCCCCGAGGAGGCCCGGGTGAGGGCCGGCAGGTCGACTCTCCGGCGCATCATGGTGTCGTAGAACGCGACGACGCGGATCGCGCCGCCAACGTACGGATCCAGTCCCGACAGTCGTACGGCGAGTGCCTCCATGCCGGACAAGGATAGGCGGGTGGGTGCGCGCCGGGCGGCGTGCGATCGGGGCGGGATACGCGACGGATGGCGGATGATCCGCCGGCGGGCGGCCGTCAGGATGGCCGTCATGGATCCCGAACTCGAGGCATTCGTCCCCTTGTTTCCCAAGGCGGACCTGACCGACCCGGTCGCCGAACGCAAGCGGTACGCCGAACTGGCCGCCGCCCGGCCCGCCCCGGACACCACGGACCTGGAGGTCGAGGACCACCTGGTACCCGCCGATCCCGACGTGCCGGTGCGGATCTACCGTCCGCGCGGGGCAGGGGGCGCGGTCATCTGGCTGCACGGCGGCGGATACGTCGTCGGCGACGTGGACACCGAGCACGCGTGGGCCGCCCGGGTGGCCCAGGGTTCCGGCGCGGTGGTGATCTCGGTGGGCTACCGGACGGCCCCCGAGGACCCGTTCCCGGCCGCGCTGGACGACGTGTACACGGTGCTGCTCTGGGCTGCCGGACACGCGGCCGAACTCGGCTTCGACCCCGAGCGGATCGCAGTCGCCGGGCACAGCGCGGGCGGGGGCCTCGCAGCCGCCGTGGCCCTGCGGGCGCGGGACGAGCAAGGCCCGCGGATCCGCTTCCAGCTGCTCAACGAGGCGCAGCTCGACAACCGTCAGGAGACCTGGTCGCAGCGGAACTTCACCGAGACGCCGTGGGTCACCCGGGACATCGCGGCCCTGTCGTGGCGGCACTACCTGGGGTCCACGACCGCGACGCCGTACGCGGCGGCCGGGCGTGCGGAGGACCTGTCGGGCCTGCCGCCGGCCTACGTCGCCACGGCGGAGTACGACCCGAACCGCGACGACGACATCGCGTACGCGCTGCGGCTGCTGCAGGCGGGCGTGTCGGTGGAGCTGCACCAGTGGCCGGGCACCTTCCACGGCTCGCAGGCGATCCTCTCCGCCGAGATCTCGCAGCGGCAGATGGCGGCGATCGCGGAGGCGCTGCGGCGCGCGCTGACCGACGGAATGTGATGGAGAAGGGACGACAGTCATGAAGATCCGAATGGCCTTATGCGGTGGCGTGGCCGCGCTGGGCATCTGCGCGGGGACGGTGGCGGCGGCTCCGCCACAAGACACCTCGGACCGGGCGGCCGCATTGCAGTCCGCCCTGGACGGTGTCCACGAGGCGGGCGTGCCGGGGGTGTTCGCGGAGGTACGGGACTCCGGCCGGGCGTGGCGCGGCGCGTCTGGGGTGGCGGATGTGGCCACCGGCCGCCCGGTCACCCCGGACATGCTGCAACGCGTGGGCAGCATCACCAAGACCTTCACGGCGGCGGCGATCCTGCAGCAGGTGGATGAGGGCCGTATCCGCCTGGACGCGCCGATAGCCGACTACCTTCCGGACGTGGTCCAGGGCGAACGCGGCCGGAAGATCACGATCCGCATGCTGCTGAACCACACCAGCGGCATCCCCGACCACATCCGGTACGCCTTCCCGTCGCTCCAAGTGCCCTCACCGAAGAGCGTGGACGACAACCGGTTCCGGCAGTTCAGCCGGGCCGAGCTGATCGAACTGGGCCTGTCGGCACCGCCGGCGGGCGAGCCGGACGCCACGCCCGGGGTGTACTCGAACACCAACTACCTGATCCTGTGCGAGCTGCTGGTGAAGGTGACCGGCGTGCGGGCCGAGGACTACATCACGAGGAACGTGATCCGGCGGGCGGGCCTGAAGCACACCTACTTCCCGACGGGCACGCACATCAAGGGCCCGCACGCCCGGATGTACGAGTCGCTGTGGGGCCTGATCGACCCGCCGCGCGACTACAGCGTCTACAACATGTCGTGGGTGGCCGGCACAGCCGACCTGGTGTCCACCATGAACGACCTCAACCGCTTCTTCGGAAGACTGCTCGACGGAGAGATCGTGAGCCGCGCGTCGCTGAGGGAGATGCAACGCACGACTCCCGTGATCGAACTGGACGGCTCGACATCCGCCTACGGCCTGGGCCTGGAGAAGATCGACATCCCGGGCTGCGGCACGTTCTGGGGTAACGGGGGGACGGTCTGGGGTGCTGTCACGATGTCCATGACCCGCTCCGACGGCACCCGCCAGATGTCGATAGCGCTCAACCTGATGAGGTGGAACAAGCTGGACGGGGAGGGGAATCCGCAGCCGCATCCGATCGACGGCGCGCTGAAGGCATTGCAGGAGGACGCGATGTGCGGGTGAGGACGACACCTAGATCGCCGGTCGTCGGGTCCCCCCGGACTCACTACTTGACCGAGTCTGGACAAACTATGTCCACACCGGTCATCGCCCGCAGCCGCACGAAGATCCGGAATCGTCCGCTGCCGTTCGGGAACCCGTTCATCGACGCGCCGTGCCGAACGGCAAGTAGGTCGTGCGAAGCTCGGTCAGTAGTGCGGCGTGCAGTTGGGAGCGCCGCTGCCCGCTCGCACCTGTCAAGTGAGCGGGCAGCCGGTCAATCCGTAAGCCTCAGGCGAGGGAGCGCGACCCAAAGGGGACTCTTGCGATTGCGGATCGACGCTGACGTCACCGTGACGCCTCAGTTGACCAACATCAGGGCCACTCCGTATCGCTCCTTCGCATCCGTCACGAAAGCCCGGCTACGCGACGGCCCGGGTTTCCGCGGCACCCCCGACGATGTGAGCGGGGCAGTCGACGCCCGCATACGCCGCTCCCGCGTCGTCCACGAAGGCGACCATCGCTTCCCGACGCTCGTCGAGGAGAACGTCCTGCGCCCTCGCGTCGGCGACACGGGGGTGATGGCCAGACAGCTCGGCGCCCTCCTGGCGTCCATGGCGTTGCCGTCCATCGTTGGGGATCATTCCCGCCGCGGTTCCGCGGGAACAGCTCATGTGGCCGCTGGAGCAGTTCACGGTCATCGACGACGTGCGGGTCAACGTGGAGCTGCTCGCCGCGAAGGTGACCGTCACGGCCCCGGCGAAACTGGGCATCTACCTACGGGCGTTCACCAGGCTCACGGAGCTCGCCGCCTATGGCGTCGACGCGCGCGCCCTGATCGTGAAGCCCATCGACGCCCTCCATTGATCCCGGATACGAAGAGGCGCCCCCTGCGCGGTCCGTGTGGACCGTGCAAAGGGCGTCGTCACGCGTACGCGCGGCGGGGGAGGGATCGAGGCCAGGGCGAGAGGGCCCGGCTGGTTGCTGTCGCCGGGCTTCGGTGCGCCGCCGCGGCGCAGACGCGGTCCGTCCCTAGGGCTCGTCCGGCGGATCATGGGGCGAGCCAGGGCCGGACCGAGGCGAGGGCCGGCCAGTGCCCTAATCGTGTTGACCGCCCCCGGCAGGCAGTGCTGGAGTCGGCACGTGGACAGCATCCCCGCCAACCGGCGGCTCTGGAACCAGATCAGCAGCGCCTACCAGCACGAGCACGACCCGCAAATCGGCGCCACACCCCGGCTGTGGGGCATGTACTCCATCCCCGACGCGCACCTGCACGCCCTGGGCGACGTCACCGGCAAACGCGTCCTCGAACTCGGCTGCGGCGCCGGCCAGTGGTCCAGGGAGCTCGCCGCCGAGGGCGCCACCGTGGTCGGGCTCGACCTGTCCGAAGCCCAACTCGCCGCAGCGGCCCGCGCGATGGGAGCGGCCCGCTACCCGCTGGTGCAAGGCGCCGCCGAACAACTCCCTTTCGCCGCCGACAGCTTCGACCTGGTGTTCTGCGACTTCGGTGGGCTCAGCTGGGCGCCCCCGCACCTGGCCGTCCCGCAGGCCGCACGCGTCTTGGGCCGAGGCGGGCGCCTGGTGTTCAACGTCGCCAGCCCATGGTTCGAAGCTTGCTACGACGAAGCCGCCAGCCGCGTGACCACGACGCTGCAGCAGGACTACTTCGGGCTGAACACCATCGCCGAAGACGACGGCGCGACCAGCTATCAGCTCACCTACGGCGACTGGGTCAAGGTCCTGCGCGGCGCGGGTCTCATCATCGACGACCTCATCGAGCCGCGGCCCGAACTCGGAACACTCAACGGCTACAACGAAACCGACCCACCCGACTGGGCACACCGCTGGCCGGCGGAACTGCTCTGGGTAACCCACAAACCGTAAGTTCCGCCGCGCCGAGACGTGAAGGCATCCTCTCGCGGGGCAGGCCTAGTGCTGGGTTCCTCAAACGGTGTACACATATCGGCGCCGTAGTCGGCGGGTTGGCGGTGCGGGTCTGCCCCAGACCCAGGCGGTGGCACGGGAGTTGAGCTGGCTGGTTGCAAGGGTGGTGGCGTGTTCGATGTCGTCGCGGTGGGCGAATGAGCGGCCGGCGAGGGCGGCTTTGCGGAAGATGCGCCACCAGCCTTCCTGCAGGTTGAGCCAGCACGCGCCGACGGGGATGAAGGCGTGGTGGATGCGGGGATGGTCTTCGAGCCAGGTCCGGGTGGACAGGCTGTTGTGACTGGACAGGTTGTCGGTGACGATCCAGAGCTCGCCGGTCGGGTTGGCGTCTTCGATCTGTTGCAGGAACTGCTGGTAGAAGACGCTGTTGCGGGAGGAAGCGGCCATGGTGATCTGCTGGCCGTCCCGGACGCGTAAGGCCTCGTAGACCCAGGTTTTCTCGGGTCCGCGGCTGTAGTCGAGTTCCGCTTTGATCCGGTGCCCGTCGGGTGACCAGGCGGGTGCGGGCGGGAAGGTCCGCGGGATCACGGGCCCCAGCTCGTCGGCGCAGATCACCGTCGCGTCGTCGGGCGGGTGGGTGTAGAGGCCGATGATCCGTGTCCTTTTGGGACGAAGTCCGGGTCCTTCGATCGCGTCCAGGACCGGGTGCGGCGCCAGCGCACGCCTTCGGCGAGCAGGATGCGGCGGACCTGTGAGCGGCCCACCTCGATCCCCTCGGCCCGCGCTGCCGCGGCCAGAGAATCCAGCGTCCACTCGGATGGCCCGGACTCGTCGAAGGCCCATAGCTCCCCGACGGGCTCCCAACGCAGCCGACCCGGCGGCACGGTCTTGACCAGGGAGATGATCCTCGACCGTTCCTCCTCGGTGATCCGCCTCTTGCGGCCCTGCCCGCCCAGATCATCCAGCCCTTGCAGGCCGAAGCGGTTGAAGCGGTGCAGCCAGCACCGGACCGTCTTCTGGCTGCAGTCCAGTTCTACGGCGATCGCCGGCACTCGTAGCCCCGACCAGCTCAGCTCGATCATCTGGGCCCGCATCACTGCATCCCGCGGAGCCTTCCGTGCCCGCGCCAATCGGCGAACGACGGCCCGTTCGTCCTCGTCACGCCCCGGTCGTGCCCGTAAAACCATCGTCCAGCACCCGCCCCCGAGCACCCTCAACTACCCCGCCACCAGGACATATACCCAGCGAAAGAGGAACCCAGCACTACGCGGCCCCGGCCCAGAACGGCACGAGCCCGTACGGTGGCCTGCTGGCAGCCGACGCCAACGGGATCATGCTGCCCAGCGGCTTTACCAGCAGAGTCATCGCCCGTTCCGGCCAGACGGTCCCCGGCACCTCGTACACCTGGCACAACGCCCCCGACGGCGGCGCGTGCTTCGCCGACGGCACGGGCTGGATCTACGTCTCCAACTCGGAGATTGGCACCGGTGGCGGCGCGGGCGCCGTCAAGTTCAACTCTTCGGGCACGATCACGGGTGCCTACCGCATCCTGTCCAACACGCGGAACAACTGTGCGGGTGGCGCCACTTCGTGGAACACCTGGCTCTCCTGTGAGGAAGTGAGCCGCGGCTACGTCTACGAGACCGACCCGTGGGGGGTTCAGGCCGCCATCCGCCGTGACGCGCTGGGCCGCTTCAAGCACGAGGCGGCTGCGGCCGACCCGGTGCGCAAGGTGATCTACCTGACCGAGGACGAGTCGGACGGCTGCTTCTACCGGTTCATCCCCACCACCTGGGGCGACCTGTCTTCCGGCACCCTGCAGGTGCTGGTCGCCGGCACCGGCACCTCCGGCTCCTTCACCTGGACGAACGTGCCCGACCCGGACGGCTCCCCGACCTACACCCGCGACCAGGTCTCCGGCGCCAAGATCTTCAATGGCGGCGAGGGCTGCCACTACGCGAGCGACACCGTCTGGTTCACCACCAAGGGCGACAACCGCGTCTGGCAGCTCAACCTGCTGGGCAGCACCTACGAACTGGCCTACGACGACAGCCTGGTCACCAACGGCACCGCACCGCTGACCGGCGTGGACAACGTCACCGGCAGTTCTTCAGGCGACCTGTTCGTCGCCGAGGACGGCGGCAACATGGAGATCTGCATCATCACCCCCGACGACATTGTGGCCCCCTTCCTGCGCATCACCGGCCAGTCCAGCTCGGAAATCACCGGCCCGGCATTCTCCCCCGACGGCAAGCGGCTCTACTTCTCCAGCCAGCGCGGTACGTCCGGCAGCTCCTCCGGCGGCATCACCTACGAGGTCGCCGGACCGTTCCGGACCACCGCCTGATCGTCCCGTGACGGCTGGGGCGGCGCATAGGTACCGCCCCAGCCGTCACGGCCTGCCGACGGGTTCGGGCCCCCGCGGTGCCTGGGAAGTCCTGCCGGAGGTCGCGCCCGAACTCAGCTCACCTATGGGCTGTTGTCGGCAGACTGCCGCTCGGGCAAGACCGGATCTCATCCTGCTTGAGCTTGGCAGTCGGGTCCCGCCCTCCGGAACGCCCGCCGCGCGGCGGGGGAGACCTCGCCGCGCCCCTCAACGTGGCCCGGCAGATCAACCGGCTCCTGCGGCTGGCCCTGGGCTGGCCCGTGGTATCGCTTTGGCCGCCGTCAGTGTCACTCAGTCGGCGTAAGGAGAGCATGGGGCCGCCAGGCTTCGCGGAGCGCGGCGTCGAGGGTGACACCGTTGCGCTGCGCCTCGGCCTCAAGGAGCTCCTTGAGTGCCACGAGGCGGTAGCGTGCCCGGGCCGGAAGCTGCGCTGCTGCGTCGGCCCTTCGGGGCCCGGGCTCGTGGTTTTCCTCCTGTGGCGGATACGCATGGGCCGTGAACTCGGACCAGTCCGCCCGGGCCGGCCTGCGCGACGGGAGCAGCTGGTGGGCGGACCCGGGGGACGGCAGGGCGGCGGTGCCTGCGGTGGAGCCGGCCGTCCGCCGGGAGGCGATCTTCTTCCAGGCCCTCTCCCAGGGGCCGTGCTGCTCGGCCGACAGGCCGCAGCCGGTCAAAAACGCTTTCAGCTGCGGTGCATCGGCGGGGAGGGCCTTACGGTTGACGATGCGGGCGGCGCTGCTGACGGGCAGCGCCAGTAGGTTGCCCGACCGCTCGCGCAGCTCCCGCAGGCTCGGGGCTCCGGCGTTCTCGTACAGCACCTCGAGGGCATTGCTGAGGTCACCGGCGTCGCCGATGAGCTCGGGGCGCGGTGCGCGCAGGGCGCCGAGGCGGCCGCGCTCTTCGATCCGGGCCGCGCGCCACAGCGCGGTCGCGGCCTGGACCGCGTCCGCGTCGTCTGCGCAGCCGGTGATGTAGGCCTCGACCGTGCTGAGCCTGGGCACGGTCTTTCCCGACGCG
This sequence comes from Streptomyces albiflavescens, assembly GCF_014645835.1. Classification (GTDB taxonomy): domain Bacteria; phylum Actinomycetota; class Actinomycetes; order Streptomycetales; family Streptomycetaceae; genus Streptomyces; species Streptomyces albiflavescens. Next base: position 991,136 of record NZ_BMMM01000001.1, on the reverse strand, counting down.
GCCCGCTTGAGGGTGGCCGCCGACCGGCCGGTGCGCCGGGCGAGTTCACCGTAGGTCAGCTGAGCCAGCTCGCGATGGCGGCGCAGGTGCTGGGCGAGGCGGCCGCGAGCGGGGGCGCTGTGGTCGACGGGGCATTCGGGACGTCCCACGCCGGTTCCCCCTACTTCCCGGCAGCGGCGCGCAGCACCGCGGCGGCGAGCGAGGCGGCCCGGCGGCGACCGCTGCTGACGGTGAGGACAACCGCGGCGGCGATGGCCCCGCAGCCTCCGAGGAGAAGGAAGATGTCGCGCATCGGCGTGCCCGTCATGAGTAGCACGGTGCCCATGGCGGGGAAGAAGACGGCGGGGATCGCCTGCGCGGTGCCGAAGCGGGCCGGGGTGTCAGGGGTAATGGCCTGCGGCGTCGGCGTGCGGTCCGGCGGCGGGCAGGAAGGCGTGGTGTCGCTGAGCACTGGGGAAGTCCTCTCACAAGCCCTGGCGCAATGCGGGCATACGCGCGACGCGCACCAGGGGCACGAAACGGCTACTGGCTGCAAATCCCTTTGGTGCAGGGGCGATTGGCGTCGCCGACCACGCACCCGGGCATGCCCTCATCATCCCAGGCCCGGCCTGCCACTCGCAGACTCAGCCCGAGGCCTCATGACCTATAAGTCGCTTTTGCGGCATCGTTGGTTCAGGGGTGTCCAGGGCCCCAACTCCGCCCGCCCGCAGGCCGGAGGGCCTTCACCCGGCCCCATCAGGCCTTGCGGCTCACGGCCAGGGCGTCAAGCCCCCTCATTGGTGCAGCCGCGTCCACACTCCGCTTGCCGCCCGCCCTCTGTCTAGATGATGCTGAGCAGCAGATAACAACGAGGCCGGTTCATCCCGGCCCGCGGATGTCCTTGAACTGCTACTGGCTGCAACCGTAACGACAGGGACGCACACGGCAGGGGCACGTTGGCGCGTACCTCGCCCGCACCAAGCCGGTACCCCTGCGGGTACCGGCTTCGTCGTTGCCACCACGCGATTGCCGCCCGGTACGGTGCCGGGATCCCCCTGGTCGAGCCCGGGCCCAGCTCTGCGGGCCCCTCCTCGGGGATGTCGTCGAAGAGGCCTGCGATTCCGCCGGAACGAAGCTCTCGGCGGGACAGGCGCCACGCGAAGCGGGGAACCGTAGCGGCCCGGATGCGACAGCAACACACAGGGGAGTCCTTCCAGCTCGCGAAGGCTGCTGTGGAGAGTGCAGACAATCGCCGTCCCATCCCCGCCGCCACGGGAGCGCAGGCCCATCTCGAGGCGGAGATCCTCGCCAAACTGGGCACCGGGGGCAGTGGTGGGCGCATCCGCTCGGGATGGCCCACGTGCGCGCAACAGCCACGTCGCTCCTCATCCAGCTTGACAGCCACGTGCCGGTTGTTGACTGCCAGCAGGAAGTCGATGATTGTGTTCGCGCCGTCCTGGAGAGCGTGGGCTCAACGCGGAAGTGGATTGACGTCGTCTACCTGATCTCATACCTCGCCTTCAGCCTCCCTGCCGTCGCCGCCGGCTTCGCCGCGACCAGCGCCGGCTTGCTGCCGACAACGACCGTGTACGCGCTCGCGGTCATCGCACTGGCCCTGCTGGTACTGGTCGCACCCCGACTGCGCCGCCCGGCGCGGTCCTGATCCGCGCACCGGCCTGCCGCGGCGCAGGCCCAAATGACGAACCAACGACTTCGCGAACACAGACGGGCAAGTCTGGAAGGGGAGCCTATGGACGCGGGCACCGGCGCTGGGGAGATCCCCGCGCATGGCTGGGAACAGCAGGTCTGGCCGCCGCTGTTGGACTGATCGAGGGACCGGCGCCGCACGGGCGGGGAGTAGAGATCACCAGGTCATCCGCCCCAACCTGATCCGGCGCCCAGACTCGGACCGAGCACTTTTCAACCCGGAGGACTTTCTTATGAGCGACCGGCCCTTGACGCTGATGGCGGTGCACGCCCACCCCGACGACGAGGCGACGGGAACAGGAGGTGTCCTCGCGCGGTATGCGGCGGAGGGCATTCGCACGGTCCTCGTCACGTGCACCGATGGCGGTTGCGGTGACGGACCGGGGGGAGCCAAGCCTGGCGAGCCCGGCCATGATCCGGCCGCCGTCGCCGCGATGCGGCGTCAAGAACTCAAGGCGAGCTGCGAAGTCCTGAAGATCAGTCATCTGGAAATGCTGGAGTACGCCGACTCCGGGATGATGGGCTGGCCTGCCAATGACGCCCCCGGGTCCTTCTGGCAGACGCCCGTGGAGGAGAGCGCTGCCCGCCTCGCCGCACTCTTGCGGCGCTATCAGCCCGATGTGGTCGTGACCTACGACGAGAACGGTTTCTACGGCCACCCCGACCACATCCAGGCGAACCGCATCACCATGGCGGCGCTGGCGATGACCGCAATGACGCCGAAGGTGTACTGGACGACGGCGCCGCGCTCGATGATGCAGCGGTTCGGGGAGACCATGCGCGAGTTCGGCGCGGACTGGGAGGAGCCGGATCCGGCCGAAGCCGCCGTGATGCCCGAGATCGGACTCCCCGACGAGGAGATCACCACCTGGGTGGACACCACCGAGTTCGGCGGTCAGAAGTTCGACGCCCTGGCCGCGCACGCCAGCCAGAGCGAGAACATCTTCTTCCTCAAGATGGGCCAGGAGAGGTTCACCGAGCTGATGGGCGTGGAGACCTTCGTCCGGGTCCAGGACAACACCGGCGCGGCCGTGCCCGAGAACGACCTCTTCGCCGGACTGCGCTGATCCCAGCACACCCCGTGCCCTCGGCGTGGTCGGACCTGGAGTGGCACTGACGGTCTGATCTGGCCCGGACACGGCGAGAGGGCGATCGTGTGTGGCAGCGGTGGTGCTCTGTCATCTCAGGGATCGGGAGGAGGGCTCGTGGGTCGGGCGCCGCTGGGGCCCTCTCGCGTGCGTCGGTGGGCCTTCGCGCGCGAGGCCTGGCCATCGGGGGTGGCGGTCTTGCGTCGGCCTTGGACTTCTCGTCCTTCGGCCCGCCGTGGTCCCCGCCCGTCAGCTGCACACGCTTCGCGGCACCGTCCCGCCAGGCCTCCATCACCAACGGCGAACATCGGCCAATTCGGCAAGATCGGCACCGGTCTTCGACGTGAGAAGTCTGGCTGCAACTCCGGCCAGCGGCAGCAGACCGAGTAGCAGCCCAAGAACTCCGGCCCGACCCTGGGTCGCTGGTCTAGAGGCTTGCTTCCGGCCGTGTGGCAGACGCGGCTGCAACGGCCATAGCCAGAGGATCGCGGGCCGGGCGGCCAAGAAGGTCCGTCAGGTCGGGAGCGGTGCCGTCCAGGAAGCCATGTCGGATGCCCGTGGCGATCGAAGCGAGCAGGGGCGGCTGGAACGGCAGGAGCCCCGGCGTCTCGTCGAGGAGCCTGCGCCGGTACTCGCCCAGCCCGATGGTGCGGTGCGGGACCCTGAGCTGGTCGGCCACCTGACCCGCCGTGATCGGCGTACCGACGAGGTCATAGACCCGCCCACTGTGTCGGGCCGGATTCGCCGCAACGGCCGCCGCGGCATCGGCGAGATCCTCCCGCGCGACCGCCGCCAGGGCACCATCCCCGAACGCGGACTCCACACCATCGCCGGCCCATATCAGCAGGCCGCCGAAGAGTTCGGCGTACAGGCCGTTACGCAGGATCGTCCATGGCGGTCCGCTTGCCCGCACCAGGCGCTCGGTGGCACGGTGCGCCAGCGCGAAACCGAGATGGTCGCCGGCCGTGGTCAGGCTCGTGTAGACGACGTGGTTAACGCCGTCGCGCACGGCGGCGTCCAGGACCGCCTTGTGCCGCCCGACGACCTGGTCGTCCTCGGCATAACCGGCGGAAATCAGTACCAGGGTCGACACCCCGGTGAGGTCGAGGCTCGCGTGGTCGTCGAAGTCGAGGTGCCGCGTCCCCTCGCCCGGCGTGCGGCTGCTGCCCGTCGCCGCGGCGCCGCCGGCACGCAGCGCCGCCAGGGCGGCCGAGCCGAGGTTCCCGCCTACTCCCGTCACCAAGATCATGTCAATCGCAGTCTTCCGTCGTGGTTCTCATCCCTGACTACGCTTGATCCTTGATCGCACGCCCACCGGCCACAAGAAGGCAGTTTGATGTCACTCACGCACACCGGGGTAACCACCCCCGCCGACCTCGACCCCTGCGGCCGCGAAGACCACCCCGACTGCGGCATCCGCGACGTCCTGGACCGCATCGGCGACAAATGGTCGGTGCTCGTGATCGTTGAGCTTGCGGGCGGGCCGCGTCGGTTCCGCGAACTGCAGCGCGCCATCGACGGCATCTCCCAGCGCATGCTCACCCTTACCGTCCGCAGGCTCGAACGCGACGGCCTTGTGCTGCGCACCGTGTACCCGACCGTCCCGGCCCAGGTCGACTACCGCCTGACCGAGACCGGGGCCGGCCTGACCCACCTGGTCAAGGCACTCGCCGACTGGTCACTCGCCCACCGTGCCGTCATCGCCAAAGCACGGCACGCATACGACCAGACCCACCCCGACCACGACATCCGCTGACGAGAAAACGCCGTGCCCGCACACCAGTCGTCTGGCACGGACGAGCTGTCAACACCGTCATGACCCGCAACACCTGGCCCCTGCGTGGGGGGCTGGCAGCGACGGGACTGCTGGGTTCATGGCAGACCTGCCTGGACTCGGGAGATCTGCAGGGGACCCTCGCACGCGGCACGGGAATCTGAGCCGACGATCGCCAGTGGGAAGCGATCTTCGACTTCATCGAGGACTGGTACAACTTGCACCGTCTGCACAGCAGCCTCGACTACCGCAGTCCCGCCGAGTACGAGGCCGCCGTTACGGACTGACCACCACACCGATGGTGTCCGTCAAATCGGAACAAGCTCACTTCAGTAACTCCTTCCGAAGCATTTCGTGGCCTTCCGGGTGCGTGCGTACGGGAGCCGGCGGGCAGTGCCCAGGGGTGCCGTTCACCGCGACGGGGCGGAGCGCAGTAACGGCTGCCGTCGCCTGCAGAACCTCGCCACCACGGTCGAAAAAACTGTCGCAGCCCACCGCACCTGCCTGCGCGAAGATGCCGCCCGGCGGGAGGGCGACAGAGAGCATCCCGCGACGTACTACGGCGACTGAAGGGGTGCTGGGGGCATGCGCAAGCGCGTACGCTCCCTGCGTGATCGATGGAGAGAGCGGGCAAGTCCTTGACGGGCGCTTCGAGCTGATAGAGCGGCTGGGTAGCGGCGGGATGGGCACGGTATGGCGGGCGCGGGACATCGCGCTGCATCGGGAGGTCGCGGTCAAGCAGGTCCGCCCGCTCGCTCCGGAACTGGCCCCCGAGGGCTCCGACGCCTCCCGGGTGCTGCGCGAACGCGTGCTGCGCGAGGCCCGTGCACTGGCTCGGCTCAGCCACCCTCACGTAGTGACGATCCATCACGTCATTGACGACGGCGAAGATTCCTACCCCTGGCTCGTGATGGAGCTGGTACCGGGTAGCAGCCTGGCGGAGCTCCTGTACGAAGGAACGCTCCTGACGCCGCAGGAGGCCGCCCGGATCGGCCGCCAGGTGCTGGCCGCGTTACGCACCGCGCACGCTGCTGGCATCCGTCACCGCGACGTGAAGCCCGCCAACGTGATGCTGCGCCCGGACGGCGACGCGGTACTCACCGACTTCGGAATCGCCGCCTTTCAGCGAACCGGCTCAATGGACTCCGCCGTCGGTTCCGCGCCGCTGACCGCGACCGGAGAACTCATCGGCACACCCGACTACCTCGCCCCCGAACGCATCCGGGGCACGGACGACGACCCCGCCTCGGATCTGTGGTCGCTGGGCATCATGCTGTACGTCTGCGTCGAGGGCCACAACCCGCTGCGCCGTCAGACCGCGCTGGCCACGATGGCGGCCGTCCTGGACGGCGCGGTGCCACCGCCCGTCCGGGCCGGGGCTCTGGCGCCCGTGCTGACGGAACTCCTCGTAACAGACCCAGCGGCGAGGCCCGCTGCCGAGCGGCTCGACGCCATGCTGGCCGCTGCGGAAAGCAGCACGGGCGTGACGGCCAAGCTCCCCGAGGCGTTTCAGACCACCCAGACCGCCCCGGTCCCGGCTCGGGCACCGGGCCCCGTGCCACCGCCCGCCGCCCCGTCTCGCCGTAGGCGTCCCTGGCTGATCGCCGGGGCGACGATCGTGGCCGCCGTGCTGGTCGCGGTCACGGCGTACGCCCTGGGCAATTCCTCTGGCGATAGCAAAGAGGCGGCAGGCGGAGACGGTAGCTCGGGCCCTCAGGCGAACAAACTGCAGCTCGTGAAGCCCGGAACCCTCACGATCGCCGTGTCCGGCGTCCGTACGGGTAGCGCACATCATCTCGCTGCCGCCGCCGACGACAGTGGCTGGCTCGACAAGACCACTGTCGAGGACAGAGACGTCATCGCAAAACCCGGCGACTGGGTCGGCCCCGACCCCGACCTGGCCACAGCACTCGGCGACCAACTCGGTTTGCGGGTAAAGCTCGTCGGCATCGAAGTGTTTGGCCCAAACAACCCTTTTGAGCCGCTTGGGACGCAGTACGACGTGGTCATGCCGAGCTCGAAGTACACCTCCTTCGACGTGGAGGAACGGATAAGCGTCGACTTCATTCACTACTTCGACTACGGATACACGGTCTACGCCCCGTGGAGCACGGCCCAGGACATCCATTCGTGGGCCGACCTCTGCGGCATGCACGTCGACGGCGATGAGGAAGTGGTCCGGAAGGCGTCCTACAAGGGGTGCGGCCCGAAGCCGATCAAGCAGACCTCCGAGGACATCTTCGCCATCCCGCGACTTCTCCGCGACGGCTCCATAGACGCGGTGGTCACCGACCTTCCGTTCGCCGTCCACGAGGCCAAGGACTCCGGCGGCGACTTCCACCTGCCAGACGGCGACCTGGTCAACGAGGCCCCCGTCGGCATGGCCGTGGACAGCGCCAACACCGCACTGCGCGACGCCCTCCAGCGGGCCCTCAACGCGCTCATCGCCAGCGGCGAGTACGGCAAGATTCTCGCTGACTGGGACCTTGAGGACGGCGCCGTCACCACCGCCCAGACCATCCGCGGCTGACCCCCGCCCTCACCCGCGGTGCCCTGCCCCGATTCAGGCACCCGGGAGCATCAGGGCTGTTGGGCCGGTTCCGTCTTGGCCACGAGGGTGAACAAGCCGGGCTCGGTCTCGGTGAGGATGCCGCGGGCGGCCAGCCGCTTGAGGCGTGAGCGCATGCCCTCGCGGTGCTTGGGCTCGGTACCGACGTCGAGGATCTGACACAGCTGTCCGGCGCGCAGCGGACCGTCGGCACGTTCGAACTCGGCGAGAATGGCCAGGTAGGCGGGCTGGGCGATCGTCGTGTCGGCGGCGGCGTCGTCTTCGGGCTCGGTGTAGCCCAGCGACATCGCGATCTCGCGCGTGACCTGGAGCCGGGCAGCGCTTGCGGACGCCGGTAGGGGACGATGCGGGTGGATGGCTGCACGCCCCACAACCCATTGTCTTCAATCGCGCGGCGGGAGGGGGCAGTTCGATAAGGCCTGCGCCGTGGCCTGAACCTCAGTCGGTGCGTGTTGGGCCCCGGGCACCGTCGTCGGCGGGCCTGTACCCAACTGCCGCCCCTTGCCGGCCGTTTGGTCATGACAGAGCGGATGGCTTCCGGGGAGGGGAAGGGACCGCAGAAGCTCCCACACAGCGGGCGGTTGCCCGCGGCCCAAGTGCCGAGCAGATGACGATCCACCACATGCCGTGGACCTGAGAGGCCGGTTCAGAGGTTGATGTTCGTTTCGTGGTGGGCTTGGGGCAGGACTACTGGTCGCGAGCCTTGGTCGGTTACTGCTTCCTGGCGAAGCTGCCGGTGTCGATCTCGGTGCGGCCACGCTGTTCGCGTCCCGGAAGACGGTGGAAGTCCATCTGACGTGCGTCTACCCGAAGTTGCACGTACGTTCGCGGACGGATCCGACGTGGCTGCTGACGGCGGCGGATTTGATGGATTGAGGGTCGCTGGTGAGCTGATGTGCTGGTGGATTGAGTACGGGTACTCATGTGGGCGGTGGTCGGCAGCCCGCATGGTATGGACATGCGATCGATTCTCCTCCCGAAGTCCTTGCTGGCGGCCGCGCTCGGCGTCGTCGTCGTCCTGGTCGGCTTCGGCGCGCAGAATGCCACCGCCGATCAGACCTCCATGGTCAGCACCGTCGCGGCGACGAGCGACGACGACGCGGAGGCGCGGTTCCTCGAGATGGCGAACCTCATCTCGCAGAGTTGTGCCCCGGACGTCTCCAGCGGCTCCGCTGCCGTGGCATCG
>NZ_BMMM01000001.1:545961-982793 GCF_014645835.1 Streptomyces albiflavescens | reverse complement strand
AGGCCGATGCCACGGCAGCGGAGCCGACCCCCGACTCCACCCTGCCCGTCCTGGTTGACCCGGTGCCACTGACCGTGCCAGAGAAGTGCGCCGCCCAGAGGCACCAACTGCGCATCAGCAGGGCGTTCTCGGGGAAGGACACGGCCACGTACGGGGAGATGCAGGACAAGCTGACGAGCCTGAACTACCCGGCGGCGCGGATCCACCGCATGCCGGACTTCTCGGGCGAGCCCGTGGCAAGGCTCGACGTGCGCGTGGGGGCCGAGCACTTGGCTCTGGAGGTCACCGACATCAACAACGGCGTGATGGTTGAGGCGTTCGGCGCTCCGGAGGGCGTGAGCGTGACCGAGGTACGGCTGGAGCGTCAGCTGGACCCGCCCACATCATAGGCTGGCACCGCAGCCATCGCCGCGCCCCTGTGCAGAGGCTTGGCCGGGGGGCTGGCAACTCCCGCGTCATCGCTGCCGGATCCACCAGAGGAATGCCCCGACCAGCGCACCGTCGGTATGTATCGACACCGACATGCGACCTGGTCCAGGTACCAGCGCTCGGCGCTGACGCGGTGCCACGCCGTCGCCTCGTCCCAGCGGTACCCGTCCCAGACGTACACGTGGTTACCGTTCCAGCGCTCTTCCCCGTAGTGGCCCTGGCGGTCGTCGTTCGTGTACCAGCCGCGGGGTGCGCCCCAGCTGTCGTCCTGTGCCTCGTGGTGAGCGCTCTGGTATCCGTCCGCGCGGTCGCCGCCGGTGGCGAAGGCGGTGCTCGCGGACTGCGTGTGCTCCCCGGGTGCCGAGGCCGTCGCCACTGACGCCGTGCCGCTGACTCCGAGAAGGGCTCCGCCTGCCAGCGCCGTAGAAGCGACAGCAGTCGAGACGCGCTTGATCCACTTGTTCATGGCCATCTCCTTGTGATGTGCCGCGATTCCGTTGACCGGGCGGCCGTCCTGTCCGTGATCCGGGGAATCCGGATCGGCCGGGCGCCGAACTGTGAGGATCATCCGGAGGGGACCCTCATGTTTGTTGTGAGGCTCATCACAGCACGTCGGAGGGGTCGACTGGCACGAATGACGCGACGGCGGCCGAGGCGGCGGGCGCCGGTTCTGACCTGCAGGAACGGGCATCCGGGACCCGGGGCGCCGACGCCAAGCTCGCGCTGGGAACCGCCGGGATCAGGCGCCGCCTGCGCCGCGACCTGCACACAGGGGATGTCGTCCAGCATTACCGCCCGGCTCTCCCGCGGCCGACGCGCACCGCGTGCCGCACACGGTGTCGCCGACGCGGACGGCCGCGCTGGCCAAGCCGGCACTCCGCGACCGGGGCAGGTGAGCAACGGCGCTTTCCTGGAAGGGAACCCACCTTTTTTTGGCGGGGCCGCTGCCGGCCTCTTGAGGGCAGCCGTTGGAGCAGCACGGTTCTTTGCATGGCGCCGGTATGGGGGACAGACGTAGGCCGGAAGCGATGGCGCGGCACGGTCATCGCCAAGGCGCGGGTGAACATGCACCGCAAGAAGGCCGCCACCAGCACCGGCATCACCATCGAGACCCGGGCCCGGTTCGGCTACACCGCCCCCGTCGGCACGACCGACGACCCCCGGATGCGGCGCCTGACCGTCCACCTCCCCGCCGCGTACGCCAGCCGCCTCTTCGAGGCCCAGCAGCAGGGTGCCGGCGACGCTCAACTTCGCGAAATCGTCGTCGAAGGCCTGCAGGAAATCTGTTTCAAGGACAACGGCCGCCGCGCCGACCACCTCGCAGTCGAGCTCATCGAAATCGACTACATCGACGTCTCGTTCTGACGAGGAGAGGCCATGCCCGAAGGCTTAACCGACAGGTGAGCCGAAGCGCGATAGTTGTCACAAAAGCAGACCGACTGTCACCAAAGCCTCTGGTGGACGCCCGGCGACGCGCCCGGATGGACACGAAATCAAGCCGCTGACCGCACTGTTGAGCCAGTGGTCCCTCTCGTGGAAGCTTGTGGGGTGAACGAGGACGGCGCATACATGCTGAGAGAACTCCAGTCGCTGGATCCCGCGGTGCGCGCGGACGTCCTGCGCGTGCTGGACTGCGTAGTGCGGGGCCTCCCCGCTCACTGGCAGCGCCGCAGGGGGGTACCGCAGCTCATGGTGTTCCTCGACGGCCCAGAGAACGTGCGGATGGAGAAGATCACCCTGCGGGAGCTGTCCGAGCACGGGTATCTCGACGAGTTCAGCCGCTGGGCCGCCGGCGTCCCGGCATCGAAAGCCAGGAAGCACGGCTGTGCCGCTCTGGTCCACGGGAACCGTATTCACGCGAGGATCAACCGGATCGGCCCCATCGGATCGGGCCGGCACTTTCCGGACACCTTCGTCTCCGTCCGCACCGTGCACCGGGATCTGCGAATGAGCCCATCGTTTTCGCTCAAGTTCGACGTCGAAGGACGGTTCTTCCCGCGGCTTGTGTTTCACGAGTGGGTGTTCGACACCATCGCCCGCGCCCGGCAGAGCTGACCCCGGGTCGAGTACTCCTGCCGTGCCGGGGAAGCTCTTTGGCCGCTGCCGCGCAACGCAGCCGATCACAGAACGTGGTGAATGCCACGGGCGTTGCTCCGGAGCGTGTGGGGGAGCGGCTGGCCGGGGCGCCCCCAGGCGGCGGCCGAAGCCGCTTCTGCGAGCGGCTGACCTTCCTGCGTGACACACGCCTGGATGCCCGCGGCAGGAAGCTCTCCCTCCGGAAGATCGCCAGCGAGGTCAGCGCGTCCTACGGCGTCAGCTTGTCGTACAACAACGTGCACTATCTCCTGAACGGGCGCAGCGAGCCCGGGCGGGAAGTCGCCGCCGCCTTGGAGAGGTTCTTCGGCGTGCCCGTGGGATGGTGCTCACTCAGCGAGAGCGAGGCACTTGCCGCGCATGTCGCCCCGCTCCTCCAGCAGTTGAAGACCGTCAAGGCGTACCGCCGGCTCCCGGCTCCGGGAAGGTGGAGAAGGACGGCTGAGCTCCCGGTCTGCGTAGACGGCCCCCGCTCCGGCGATTCGGTGGCGGGGGCCGTCGGGTTCACGGGCTGTGAGGGGCTAGCGGTTCCTCTTCGCCAGTCGCAGCTTGTCTTTCAGCCGGTCGTAGGCCCTGCCGAGCGCGGTCAACCGCGCGACCGAACGGGGCATTCCAACGGGAAACACGCCAGTCTTCTCCTCAATTAGGGGGATCACCGGGAGCAGTGTCGGCCCAGGATGGAGTGCAGGGACACCATTGGCCTGGGACCGTCCGGATTTCGTCTGCAGGCGAGGGCGTTCACGGCCCAGTTGGCGTGGTCGTCGCCGCTACTTGGGCCCCTTCTCGGGGCCTGGCGGTCATCTCGAGGGTGCTGGGCCGGACCGTGGCCCGGGCCACCGGGCGGATGGTCTGTCCAGGGGTGAGGTCGAGCCGCCAGGTCCGGGTGAGCGTTGCGATCGCGGTGGTGATCTCTGCCTGGGCGAAGCGGTCGCCGATGCACTTGTGCTTGCCGGCCCCGAAGGGCAGCCAGGCCCCCTCCGGCAGCTCCTGCTTCTCGTCCAGCCAACGGTCGGGATCGAACGCCAGGGGATCGGGGAAGAAAGCCGGGTCGCGGTGCAGGGCATGCTGGCAGTACGCCAGCTCGGTTCCCGCGGAAATCTCCCACTGGCCCAGGCGGGTCGGCTCCAAAGTGCGGCGGGTGACGAGCCATCCGGTGTGGTGCAGGCGCAGCGCCTCGGTGATCACGCGGCCCAGGTAGGGCAGGTTGGGCAGGTCGTCGAAGGTGATCGGGCGGTCACCGAGCACGTCGTTGAGTTCCGCCTGCAGACGGGCATCGATCGCGGGGTAGCGGGCGAGTTCATAGAGCACCCAGGACAGCACGGACGCGGTGGTCTCGGTGCCGGCTACAGCCAGGGTGAGGACTTCGGAGCAGATCTGGTGGCTGGTCAGCGGCCGGCCGGTCTCCTCGTCCGTCGCCTGAAGCAGCAGGGAGAGCATGTCGCCGGTATCCCGGTCGGCGGCGCGGAGTTCGGCGACCGCGGCGTCGATGGTGGCGCGGACGGCATCCCGGGCGGCGGTGAAGCGCCGGTTCGCGGGCAGCGGCAGCTTCTCCACCCAGTCCGGCAGCATGATGCGGGCGCCGACGCCGTTCATGACGACGGACAGGTCGCGGCGCAGCTGGTGGAAGGCCTGCTCGTCGATGCTGCCGGAGAACACCGTCGCGGAGAGCATGTCCAGGGAGAGCTTGACCATGACCTCGCGCACATCGAGGACTTGGCCGGGACGCCAGCCGTTCATCGTGGCGGTGACCTGCTCGCGCATGAGATCGACGTACCGGGTGATCTCGGTGTGGCGGAAGGCGTGCTGGAGTTGGCGGCGTTTGCGGACGTGCTCGGCGCCCGCAGCGGTGACCACGGAGTCGCCGAGCAGTTGGCCCATCTTTTCGAAGAAGCGGCCCTTGTCGAGGGTGGAGGCAACCTCGACGAGCATGGTGCGGATCAGTGGGGGGTCGTTGAGGACGATGGTCCGCTGGCCGGGCTGCAGCTGGATTTCGACGAGCGGTCCCTGGTCGCGCAGCGAGGCGATGAAAGCGAGGTTGTTGCGGATGAGCGGTATCGCGTGGCCGAGCAGCGGAAACGATCCTGCTGCCTTGGGTATGGGGGGAGGCGCAGCGATGGGCACGGTCAATCCCTTCACGGAGATGGCACCGTGATCAATTCCCGTGGCGTTTCAGTGGGCAATCCCGTCCGGTGCGTGGCGTTGGCCACGTGTAACCCGCTTTTCGGGGCTACCGAGCCCGTGTGCGGTCCGAAGTCGCTTCCTGCGCGGCAAGTTGGGCTGAAGTGGAGGCGAGGTGGTCCAGGGCGGCGGTCACCACGGGATGGTTCGGATAGCCGGCTACCGGGATCAGGTGGGCCCGCTGGCGGGTTGCCGGTACGCCGTCCCAGGCGAGCGCCGACGGACTGGGCTGGTGCTGCGGCGGCTGGTCCTGCACTTCCGCGCCGTCCCGCAGCCGCCGCGCGTGCCGCACGGCGGCCGCCGCCGTGAGGGCGTCGACGTCGACACGTTCCGCCTGGTGCTGCTTCAGCCTGGCGCTGACGGGCTCGTCGGCGGCAGCGCTCGTCCAGGGGTGCAGTACCCGGATGTCGTCGAGGATTTCGACCACGAGGTCGGTGAGGGCGTACCGGCTGTTCCACCGAGTCGCATATCGAGGGCCGGGCTGCCTGGTGACCGTGACGGCTTCCCGCAGGGGGAGCAGGGCCTGGTGGTCGCGGCGCTCGGCTGCGCGGGCGGTGAGCGCCGGCCTTGCGAGACCGTAGCCGGCGACCAGGGCGCTGCTGCTGGCGACCGAACCGAGCGCGGCCAGGACATCGAGGCCGTGCTCGCGCTGGGAGGCGGCCAGTACGGCGGTCGCGGTCCCCGCGACGTAGACCAGGTCGAGCGCGACCGCAGCGGCGAACAGCCGCAGGCTGTGGGCGAGTTCGGGGCGCTCGGGCAGAGCGATCACCTCGTCCGGTCCGCGGCACTGGCGGACCGTCGCGACGATGTCGACGACCAGGGCCGTCAGGGTCGGGCCTGAGCGGCGAAGACGGCGTCGACGTACGGTCCGCGCAGCTGCACCGGCCCGACTCGATTCCCGTGCACGGTCATGGAGACGTAGTGCTCGAAGCGCTCCATGGTGGCGACCCGGTCGGTCGCGCGCGCCACCACCACCACTGTGCAGGCAACGCACGCCCCCACCGCACCCGCCCCCACCGCACCCGCTGAGCTGCACGTATGCCGTATCGCCGCAGGTCGCGGCCGCGTAGCGTGGACGGTACGCGGCAGGCACGCCGACGGGGGCGCTGCACCGTACGGGCGGGGGAGCGGCAGGGCGTACGCGGGTCGCGATCATGGGTCCCCTCGGAAGCGTCAGGCGGCCTGCCTTCGCAAAAATTTTCCGCCCCCTCCCTCTCCGAACCCGACGGTCACGGACCGTGACGAAACCCTCCCCGCCCCCGACCAGGGGGTATGGGGTTACCCGTCGGTGTATACGCCCCTTCCTCACCGGCGGGTAGGCCGGACCCCTCCGACACGCCCGGCGCAGGATCGGCATAGACAAGGCGAATCGGACACCCCCTCGGTAACTCGGCGTGGAGGCTCGGCCGGAGCTCCACGATGGCGTCGGCGTCTGCCTCGTCGCCCTCCTCGTCGCGCCAGAGGCAGACCCGCACGTGCTTCGCCCGGTGAAGGCCGCGCGTCTTCCACTCGGTCATCAGGTCGACGAGGACGAGTGAGAGGGCGTACTGGGGGCCCTCGCTCGAATCGTCGGCGGTGATCGTGCCCCGCCACCGTTCGGGGTCGCTGCCGTAGGGGCGCCATCCCTGCGAGCCGTGCGGCTCGAACACCCGGTACACCCAGTCCGTCTCGGTGCCCATAGCACCGATCCTGCCACTGCAAGGAGCATCGTGCGCCGCATCGGGATCGACGCCTGCCGAGCGCGGGTGGGCCGGCTACAACAACTGCCCGGACGTCATCGAGCTGGACGACGGGGACTTCCCCGTGATCGGGAAGCTCACCTTTCTCGGGCTCAGCCTCGATTCGGGCACCGAGCTGCTGGTCCGGCTGAAGGAGCAGGGCGCGTCCGTCGGTGACGACGAGACGGTGGTCGTGGTGCCGCGCGACTGCATCTTGGCCGCGGCGAAGCAGCTCGTGGCCGAGGGGCAGCGAAGCAGTCGTGGGCCCTTCCTCGGCAGATCACGATGCCGATACTCAGCGTAGGTTCAGCGCACGCCGCGCCGCGTTGATCACGTTGTGGGCGTCGGCTCCGTACACCGTGGACTCCTGGAGCGTCTTCCAGGTCCGCAGGTAGAGGGCGATCGAGTCGGAGTCGTCGAGCCACAGCTCCGCGTGCCAGGTCTCGGTGACCACCTGGCGGTCGTCGTAGATCCAGAAGCCCAGGCCGGGCGGAACCTTGAGCGACGCAGTGAGCGGCACGATCCCCAGCTCCACGGTGTCCATGCCGATGACGCCGTGAGGCGGTCGAGCTGGACGGCGAGCACCGAGGGCGGGCAGACCAGCGAGCGCTACACCGGCTCCCACAGGAGGATGCGGTAGCGCCTGCCCCGTTGTAGAGCAGCTCCTGGCGCTTCATGCGGGCCCGTACCGCCTCCTCGATGCCCCGCGGAGACCTGTGCGGTTCGGCGGAGCGGGTGAGCACGGCGCGTGCATGGTCGGGCGTCTGGAGGACGCCGACGATCCACGAGGACTCCCATGCCCGCAACACCTTCGAGTTGGCCTGCGCCTCGTTGTGGGCGTCCGTGCCACGCGTGCCGCGCTGCCTGTGGGCGTCCTGCACGGGCTTGTGCCCGCCGACGAGCTGCCGCCGCCAGGAGCGGATGTGCGGCTCGAGCCTGCCAGCGGGGCGCGCAGCTCCTCGCACGAGTCGGGCCGGCCGCATGCCGCCGCCCACTGGTACAGGTCGTCCGGGCTGGCAGTCTGCTTGCCCAACTCCAGCTTCGAAACCTTCGAGTTGGGCAAGTCTGCCTCCCCCGTGGCGGATGGGCGGGGCCTCTTCGTGCTTCTGTCACTCAGCGGAGCGTTGGCATTTTCCAGAGATTCAGCCCGCAGAACAGAACGTGGAGGCCGTCCGCGACGACATCCGGCACGAGCCGGTCGCGGGCGGCCTCCAGGTCCGCGGGGGTGAGCCGCGTCAGAGGATCGCACCCGGCGTGTAGCCCGCGGCCTCCGGGTGCTGCTTCACGACTTCCTCGACACGGCCGACGACGGCGGCGACCTGGTCGGCAGCGGCACCCGTGAACGACAGCTTGTCGGCCATCAGCTCGTCGAGCTGGGCGCGGTCCAGCGGGATGCGCTCGTCCGCTGCGAGCTTGTCGAGCAGTTCGTTGCGCTCGGCGCCCTGCTCACGCATGGCGAGTGCGGAGGCGACGGCGTTCTCCTTGATGGCCTCGTGCGCGACCTCGCGGCCGACGCCCGCGCGCACCGCGCCCATCAGGACCTTGGTCGTCGCGAGGAACGGCAGGTAGCGGTCCAGCTCACGCGCGACGACGGCCGGGAAGGCACCGAATTCGTCGAGGACGGTGAGGAAGGTCTCCAGCAGGCCGTCCAGCGCGAAGAACGCGTCGGGCAGCGCGACTCGGCGTACGACCGAGCACGACACATCGCCCTCGTTCCACTGGTCGCCCGCCAGCTCGCCGGTCATCGACGCGTAGCCGCGCAGGATGACCATGAGGCCGTTGACGCGCTCGCAGGAGCGGGTGTTCATCTTGTGCGGCATCGCGGACGAGCCGACCTGGCCGGGCTTGAAGCCTTCGGTGACCAGCTCGTGCCCGGCCATCAGCCGGATCGTCTTGGCGAGCGAGGACGGGGCGGCCGCCAGCTGCACCAGTGCGGTGACGACCTCGTAGTCGAGAGAGCGCGGGTAGACCTGGCCGACGGAGGTGAAGGCCTGGGAGAAGCCGAGGTGCTGGGCGATGCGCTGCTCCAGGTCCGCGAGCTTCGCCGCGTCCCCACCGAGCAGATCGAGCATGTCCTGCGCCGTGCCGACCGGGCCCTTGATGCCGCGCAGCGGGTAGCGGGCAAGGAGCTCCTCGACCCTTCCAGACGCCACGAGCAGCTCGTCGGCGGCGGTCGCGAAGCGCTTGCCGAGGGTGGTGGCCTGGGCGGCCACGTTGTGCGAGCGACCGGCCATGACCAGCTCGGCGTACTCACCCGCGAGCTTGCCGAGGCGGGCCAGGACGGCGACCGTGCGGTCACGCATCAGCTCCAGCGAGAGCCGGATCTGCAGCTGCTCGACGTTCTCGGTGAGGTCCCGGGACGTCATGCCCTTGTGTACGTGCTCGTGCCCGGCGAGGTCGTTGAACTCCTCGATCCGCGCCTTCACGTCGTGCCGCGTGACCTTCTCGCGCTCGGCGATCGAGGCGAGGTCGACCTGGTCGAGGACGCGCTCGTAGTCGGCGATGGCGGCGTCCGGCACCTCGATCCCGAGGTCCTTCTGGGCCCGCAGTACGGCGAGCCAGAGCTGACGCTCCAGCTTCACCTTCTGCTCGGGGGACCAGAGCGTGGCGAGCTCGGCGGAGGCGTAGCGTCCGGCGAGGACGTTGGGGATACGGGGCTTTGCGGGCGCGGCAGTCACGTGTAGGGAGTTTACCCGGCGTCCGGTGGGGCTCCGTACGTCCACACAGTTCAGAGCCCCGCGGCCAGTCTGATGAAGCTCTAAGGACGGATGCCGTCGCAGGCGATCGGGAGGTGGCGCGGACCGCGAAGCACCGCGTTTTGCCGGTAGGGCGGCGGGTCCTCCAGCAGCCGCGGGTTCTCCAGTCTGCGGGCCAGCTCGCTCAGCGCGAGCTGTGCCTCCAGCCGGGCCAGGGGGGCGCCGAAGCAGCTGTGGATGCCGCTGCCGAAGCCCAGGTGCTGGATGTCCCCGCGTTCCGGGTCGAACCGGTCCGGGTGATCGAAGCGGTCGGGGTCGCGGTTGCCCGATGCCAGCACCAGCCACAGGGACGCGCCCTTGGGGATGGTGACTCCGCGGACCTCGATGTCGGCGAGCGTGGTGCGCTGCGGCACCAACTGCACGGGTGGCTCGAAACGGAGCAACTCCTCGACGATCGGGACGGACAGTTTGGGGTCCTCGCGCAGCCGCCCCAGGACGTCGGGGTTGCGCAGCAGGGTCAGCATGCCGTTGGTGATGAGGTTGACCGTCGTCTCGTGACCGGCGATCAGCAGGAGTGCCGCCGTGCTCAGGACTTCCATCGTCGTCATGGCGCCGTCCGGCCCGTGCGAGGAGGCCAGCTCCGACAGCATGTCGTCGCCGGGCTTCTTGCGGCGTTCCTCGATGAGCCCGGCCAGATACATGCCGAGTTCCGTGCGGGCGTTGTGCACGATCTTGTCGCGCTCCTCGCGATCGGCGTCCGGGGCGGGATCCAGGCCGGCGGCGATGGTGTCCGCCCAGGTGTGGAACCGCGACTCGTCCTCGCGCGGCACCCCCAGCACCCGGCAGATCACCGTCACGGGGAAGGGATAGGACACCTGGTCGACCAGGTCGATCCGATCCGGGTTGTCGATCCCGTCGATGAGCCCGGAGACGATGTCCTTCAGCTCGCCGTGCATGTCGTAGACACGTCGAGGGGAGTGCGGCGGCCCGAAGGGCCGGTTCGTCATACGCCGCAGCCGGTCGTGCTCCGGAGGGTCGAGCCGCAGGAAGCTCGGCGGCAGCGCCGTCTCCTCCTGTGCGTCGGCGGCCAGCGGGTCGGCCGCCGGCGACTTGAGATTGCGGGCATCGGAGCTGACCCGCGGATCGTGCAGCAGGCTCTGGATGTCGTAGTACTTGCTGACGACGTACGGTCCGTCCGCCTCGTGGAGCACCGGCGTCTTGCGGAGCTCCTCGTACAGCGGATACGGATTGGCACGGTGGGCGTAGTCGAGAATCTCCCGCAGGATGGCTTGCGTCATGGTGCGTCCTCGTGAGCGTCGGATCAGTGCCGAGCGGGGGTGAACGTCAGCCGCCGGTCGTCCGGCGCATATCCGCTGAGGGTGACGGTCGGGCCGTGCGTGGGCACCGACGGGTCGGGGAAGTCCGCGTCCCTCGGGTGCTGCCCCTCGAGGCGGCGGTCCACCGTGGGGAAGGGCGGGGGGAAGGGCGCTGTGGTCTCGATCTGCTGTTGGTAGAACTGCAGCCACTTCGACTGGTCGAAGGTGACAGCCCCGATGACGCGTCCCTGATACCCGTACACGCCAGTGAATCTGCGCTCGTTGAGGGCGCCCTGAGCGATGACGATCTCCGTCCCCATCGTCGGCACCCCGACGGACTTGATGTTCACACCGAACTGGGAGGACCAGAAGGCGGGCACCCAGATGTGCGGGCGGCGGTCCGCGCTTTCACTCATCATGTTGTGCGCCGCGGTCTCGGCCTGGGAAACGGCGTTCCCCCAGTGCTCCAGGGACAGGAACTGGTATCCGAACAGCGGATGCGGGGACCGTGCGACATCTCCGGCCACGTAAATGTCGTCGGTCACGATGCCCCGGATGTCGAAGGCCCGGCAGCCGGCGTCGCAGGCGATGCCACGAGGGCCCGCGCCGAGCCCGGATCCGGCGAGCCATTCGGTGTTGCGCGTGGCACCGAGGGCGACGACCACCACGTCCGCCTCGACGGAGTTCCCGTCGGAGAAATGGGCGGTGCGGACGCGTCCCGTGGAGTCGCCCTCGAGACCGGTCACCATGACGCCGCAGCGCAGATCGACGCCGTTCTCGTGGTGCAACTCGGCCGCGACCGCGCCGATGACTCCGCCGAGCGCTCCGACCAGGGGTGCGGCGGCCCGTTCGGCCACGGTGACCGCGATACCGCGTTCCCGGCAGGCGGAGGCGATCTCCGAGCCGGTGAACCCCGCGCCGATCACAAGGACCCGGCGGGGGCTCTGCGCGAGCGAGCGCTCCAGCGCGTAGGCGTCGTCGCGGGTGCGCAGCACGAACACTCCGTCGAGCTCCGCCTCGTCCTCCTTCGGCCACGGTCTGGCCCGTACACCGGTGGCGATGAGCAGCCGGTCGTACTCCACCTCGTCGCCGTCGCCCAGCCGAACCCGCCTGGCCGCCATGTCGAGACCGGTGGCCGGCACTCCGAGGCGCCACTCCGCGTCGATCGCCCGGCGCCGGGGCAGGAGGGTGTGATCCGCTGTCGCCCTGCCCAGCAGGATCTGCTTGGACAGCGGGGGGCGGTCGTAGGGCTCGTACGGCTCGTCCCCGATCATCG
This sequence comes from Streptomyces albiflavescens, assembly GCF_014645835.1. Lineage (GTDB taxonomy): Bacteria > Actinomycetota > Actinomycetes > Streptomycetales > Streptomycetaceae > Streptomyces > Streptomyces albiflavescens. The sequence goes on along the minus strand of NZ_BMMM01000001.1, from coordinate 971,086 downwards.
TGAGCGAGCCCGTGAACCCTTCCTCGCGCAACGTCTCCGCGCCCCGCAGCCCCGCCAGGGAGGCGCCGACGACGACGATGCGCCCGTCGCGCTTGAGCCGGTCCAAAGATCCGTCACCGCTCACCGGTCGCCTCCCGGTCGGGTCCGGGGGGCCTCGGCCGAGGGATCCGCCTCCACGAGGATGGCCTGGACGGGGCACGCGGCGACGGCTCGCGCCACTTCCTCGTGCCTCTCCTCCTCGGCCAGCGGGTTGTAGAGCAGCGACTCTTCTCCATGCATGGCAAACACATCGGGAGCGAGGAACGCGCACTGCGCGTATCCCTGGCAGCGGTTGAGATCGACGACAAGCCTCACCGAGGATCCGCCTTTCCGTAGCCCCCTCTCGCTCCGTCCTCCTCAGCATGCGCGAGTGGGTGCGAAGCCGCGCGCCGAGGCACCCGTCGGGTGCGCAACTCACCGCGCACCCGCGGAAGGGAGCGGCTCGCGGAGACCGACGCGCAGGATGTGGATGCTGACGACCAGCGCCCAGGCCGGGAAGACCAGCTCGGACCAGGGCAGGCCGGACCCGAAGATGAGCATCACAAGGCCCGCGAGGTACCCGAGGACGGCGAGCGGACGGGGGAAAACGCCGAGGCGGTGCGCGATGGTCGAGGTGGTGAAGACGAACACGGCCGCCATGCGGAGCGCGTACGTCGTCATGAGCGTGTACGCGAACTGGCGGCCGAAGCCCGAGGGCTGAGCCTCATTCAGTACGGTGCCCGCCGCGGCGCCGGCACCGAACGTGGTGGCGACGAAGACCAGTCCACTGCCCAGGAACACGGTGGCGATGAATCTGTCCTCGGCGTCCCCGACCTGCGCGCGCAGAGCGCCCATGAACCACAGGAAGAAGATTCCCGCGAACGGGAGGATCTCCAGGGCCACCCGCACCGCCCACCTCTCACCCGGATCGACCTTCGCGTCGGCGGCGTTCCCCGCGGGGATGGCGATCCGCACCAGTACGATCGCCGCCGCCATCAGGACGGCGAACACCGCCCCTGCCATACCGGCGGCCCGCGGCGTCCGCAGGCGCTCGTCCCTCGGCTCCATCGACGCTCGCCTTCTTTTCCGATTCCTCTCTCGGTCCAGAAAGCAGGCAGTGGCGCGCCCACGCCATCGGTGACAGCCACGGGAGTGACGGGCCCGGGCTCGGCCTACGAGGCGTCCGCCAGCTCCGCCAGGATGTCGCCGTGGCACAACTCGGGCGCGCACCAGCACGCCAGCGTCTTGCCGCGCAGGGCGGGCACCTGGGCGAGGAGGTCGGGGCGCTCGAGGAGATACGCCCGGTACTTCTCCATGACCTCGGCCCGCGGGCCGTCGCGCTTCTTGGTGGGGGTGTCGGGCGCGAACGGGTTGTAGAGCGGGTGCTGCGGGAGGTCCCAGTGGCCGATGGTCCAGCGGCGACCGATGTAGACGAGGTCGGCCGGCGCCTTTTCCAGCCGGGGGCCGAAGTCGTGGATGCGGCCCTTGAGATTGATCACGGTGGTGGGCATGCGGCTCCCTTCCGCCGTATGTCTACCCCACCGGCCCCTCGTACGGCAGCAGCTCCGGCCGCTTGGCCGGGAGTCCGTCACCCGACGAGCGGCCCGTCAGCCGCCGTCCTATCCACGGCAGCAGGTGCTGCTTGGCGAACCGGGCGTCGGCGGTGCGGCGCGTGACCCAGCCGGGCGGCGCCGTGGCCGGCATCGGCGTGCGCCACTCCGCGTCCTCTGGCTCGTACCCGAGCGTCTGCCACACCGCCTCGGCGACGCGACGGTGCCCCTCGGCCGTCAGGTGCAGCCGGTCCACGTCCCATATGCGGGGGTCGGCGAGCGAGGGCGCCCCGTACAGGTCGACCACGAGCGCGCCGTGCCGCTCGGCGAGGCCGTCGACGACGGCGAAGAGCTCCTCCATGCGCGGCCGGAATCGTTCGAGCACCGGGCCGTTGCGGCCCGGGCTGCGCATCAGGACGAGCTGGTTGCAGGCGGGGGCGAGCTTCTCCACGGCCTCCTCCAGGAGACCGCGGACGCGTCCCATGTCGACCTTGGGGCGCAAGGTGTCGTTGAGCCCGCCGACCAGTGTGATCACGTCGGGCCGCATCGCGGCCGCGACGTCCACCTGCTCTTCGACGATCTGCCCGATCAGCTTTCCGCGGACCGCGAGGTTGGCGTACCGGAAGCCGGGCGTCCGTGACGCCATCCGGGCCGCGAGGAGATCGGCCCATCCGCGGTAGGAGCCGTCGGGCAGGAGGTCCGACATGCCCTCGGTGAAGGAGTCGCCGACCGCGACAAGGCTGGTGTAAGTGGCATTCGTCTGCATGGCGGAAAAGATGGTATCCGGACGGCATACCCGTCGGTCGGTCGGGCCACCCGGACGCGGACGCCCAGGTGGCGCGGCCTGCTTACACCGGCTGCCCGAACAACTCCCGCAGCACGTCCTCCATGGTCACCAGCCCCGCGAGCCGCCCGTCGCTGCCCATGACCGCCGCGAGGTGCGTACGACTGCGCCGCATGGCCGTCAGTACGTCGTCCAGGGGAGTGCTCTCCCGGACGCGGGCGATGGGCCGCATGTCCTGCACGCGGAAGGCCAGGTCGCGCGGCATGGCGTCGAGCGCGTCCTTGACGTGCAGGTAGCCGACGATGCGCCGGCCCTCGTCGACGACCGGGAAGCGGGAGAAGCCGGACTCGGCGGCCAGCCGTTCCAGTTCCTCCGCAGTGACGCCCACGCGCGCGTGGACGACGCGTTCCACGGGGAGGACGACGTCGCGCACAGGTCGGCGTCCCAGCTCCAGCGCGTCGTGCAGTCGCTCCTGGGCGCGGTCGTCGATGAGCCCGGCGGCGCTGGAGTCCTTGACCAGCCGGGCCAGTTCGTCGTCCGAGAAGGTCGCCGTGACCTCGTCCTTGACCTTGACCCGCAACAACTTGAGCAGCCCGTTCGCAAAGGCGTTGACCGTGAAGATCACCGGGCGCAGCGCGCGCGAGAGCCCGACCAGCGGCGGGCCGAGCAGCAGTGCGGTGGGCACCGGCTCGGCGAGCGCGATGTTCTTCGGCACCATCTCGCCGAGCAGCATGTGCAGATACGTGGCCAGAGTGAGCGCGATGACGAACGAAACCGCGTGGCCCGCGCTCTGCGAGACGCCCACCGCGTGGAACACCGGCTCCAGAAGGTGTGCGATCGCCGGCTCGGCCACGATGCCCAGGACCAGCGTGCACAGGGTGATGCCCAGCTGCGCGGCCGCCAGCAGCGCGGACACGTGCTCCAGACCCCACAGCACACTGCGCGCCCGTCGGTCGCCCCGCTCGGCGTGCGGCTCGATCTGGCTGCGCCGCACCGAGATCAGCGCGAACTCGGCGCCCACGAAGAAGGCGTTCACAACCAGCGTCGCGAGGCCGATCAGCAGCTGTACGGCGGTCATCGCTCCCCCTCCTCGTCGTCGAGCGGTGCGTGTGACAGCACGCGCGCGGCTCGCCGCCCGGAGGCGTCCACCACTTCGAGGAGCCACCCGGCGACCTCGACGGTGTCTCCGACGGCGGGAATGCGGCCGAGCTCGGCCGCCATGAAACCGGCCAGCGTCTCGTACGGTCCCTCGGGCACCCGCAGCCCGACCCGTGCCAGCTGGTCGGTGCGGGCCGATCCGTCGGCCGAGTACAGCGCCCGTCCTTGGTCATCGGCGCCCGCCGGGGCGAGATCGGGCGTCTCGTGCGGGTCGTGCTCGTCCCGCACCTCGCCGACGACCTCCTCGACGATGTCCTCCAGCGTGGCGACGCCGGCCGTGCCGCCGTACTCGTCGATGACCATGGCCATGGTGCGCTTGCCGGACAGCCGGTCGAGCAGCCGGTCGACGGTCAGTGACTCCGGCACGAACAGCGGCTCACGGATGATCTGGGAGACGCGTGTACGGGCCCGTAGTTCCGCCGACACGGCGAGCGCGTCCTTGATGTGCGCGATGCCGACGACCGAGTCGAGGTTGCCGCGGTAGACGGGGAAGCGGGACAGTCCGGTCGCCCGTGTCGCGTTCGCCACGTCCTCGCAGGTCGCCTGCACATCCAGCGCGATGACCTGTACGCGCGGGGTCATCACGTTCTCCGCGGTCAGGTCGGCCAGGTTCAGCGTGCGCACGAACAGCTCGGCGGTGTCCGCCTCCAGGGCGCCCTGCTTGGCGGAGTGCCGGGCGAGCGCCACCAGTTCCTGAGGTCCGCGTGCGGAGGCCAGCTCCTCGGCGGGTTCGAGGCCGAAGCGTCGCACGATGCGGTTCGCCGCGTTGTTGAGGTGCGTGATGAACGGGCGGAACGCGGCGCTGAACCAGCGCTGCGGCGTCGCCACCCGTTTGGCCACCGCGAGCGGCGAGGAGATCGCCCAGTTCTTGGGCACGAGCTCGCCGACGACCATCAGGAAGACCGTCGACAGGGCCGTACCGATGACCAGGGCCACCGAGTTCGACGCGGAGGGCGAGATCCCGACCGACTCCAGCGGACCCGCGATCAGTTTGGCGATCGACGACTCCGAGAGCATGCCGACGACCAGGTTGGTGACGGTGATGCCGAGCTGAGCGCCGGAGAGCTGGAAGGTCAGATTCCGTACCGCTTTCAGGGCACCCGAGGCGCCGCGCTCACCGCGCTCGACGGCCCGCGCCAGCTCGCTGCGCTCGACCGTGGTCAGCGAGAACTCCGCGGCGACGAAGGCGCCACAGGCCAGTGAGAGCAGGACCGCCACCAGGAGGAGGAGCACTTCGGTCATCGGGTCACCTCCGTCCCATGGTCGGCCAGGGGCGGGGGGATCGCGCGATGTCGGGTGCTGGGAGGCTCGCCCATGGGCGGACGCTCACGCCTTTCCTTGGAGGATCGAGTGATCCTCCAATAGTAAAGGATCGGCAAAAGGCTCTCGTCGGCGGTGGGTCCTAGGGCCTGTCGTCACATTCCCGTCGTCGCCCGAAGGGCGGCTCCGCGGCGTCTGGTGCGTGCTCTCGGCGTGTCGGGCGGAAGTCCTCGTACTGGACGTACTTGGGCTTTCGCCCGGTGCGGCGAGAGTGCGTGCCAGGCGTCGCGGGGCAGACGGGAATGTGACGACAGGCCCTAGGCGGTGAGCGGCTTCACCCAGCGGCGCCAGTGCTCCTCGGGCGCATACCCGGCCGCCCGCCAGGCGTGGTGCGCGCTCTCGTTCCGCTGGAGCACCATCGCATCGCCGCGGCGCCCGCCGAGCCGTACGAAACGCTCCTCGGCCGCGGCGAGGAGCGCCGAGCCGATACCGAGACGCCGCCGCTGCGGGTGCACCGCGAGACGGTACAGATGACACCGCCAGCCGTCGAAGCCCGCGATCACCGTGCCGGCCAGCTCGCCGTCCTGCTCGGCGAGGATCAGCGCTTCGGGATCACGGGCGATCAGCCGCTCCACGCCGCCGCGGTCGTCACTGATGCTGGTGCCCTCGGCGGCCACCTTCCAAAAGGCCAGCACGGCGTCGAGGTCGTCGGGTGTCGCGGCCCGTATACGCAGGTCAGTCATGCCGCGATCCCATCACGAGGCCTCGCCCTCGCTACGGAAATTCCAGTATCCGGACGTCACTCGCCGCGCAGCGCCTCGACGACGGGGGCGAACGCCTCCATGTTCGGCTCCAGCACCGTCAGATAGGAGAATCCGTACCGCTCCCGCTGCGCCCGCACCTGCTCGATGATCTGCTCCAAGGTGCCCACCAGCACGATGGGCAGCTCCAGGACCTGTTGCTCGGTCAGGTGGGGAATGCGGGGCAGCCAGGGCTGGACGGCGGCACCGCGGTCGTCCGTGACGGTGACGATCTGCATCAGCAGGTTGAGCTCGGCGGGCTCCTTGCGCCCGGCGGCGGACTCCCGGAACCGGCTGACGCGTTCGTCGAGTTCCTCGGCCGTGAGGGGCTCCAGCGTGCCGCCCTCCAGAGTGCGCGCGCCGGTGAAGGCCGCGATGTCCGCGTGCTCGGCGGTGAGCCGCAGCATCCGGTCGCCGTTGGCGCCGATCAGCAGCGGCACCCGAGGCTTCTGCACCGCCTGCGGAATGGGGGTCCCCCCGCTTGAGCGCAGCCGAGACTGGGGGAGCGCCTCCGAGCCGAGGAGTCGGTCCAACTCCTCCACCGTGCGCTGAAGATGGTCGACCCGCTCACGCGGCGAACCCCACGGGAGATTCGCGGCCTCGTGCTCCGCCTGTACGTAGCCGGTGCCGAGGCCGAGTTCGAGACGTCCGCCGGTCAACGCGTCCGTGGTGGCCACCTCGCGGGCCAGCAGTGTGGGGTTCCAGAAGCCCGTGTTGAGCACGAACGTGCCGAGGCGGGGCCGCTCGGTCGCCTCGCCTGCGGCGACCAGGGCGGGGAAGGGGGCGGGCATGCCGAGATGGTCGGCCACGGTGATGACGTCGTAGCCGAGTTCCTCGGCCCGGCGGCACTTGGCGCGCCATTCGTCGGCGGGCGCGAGGCTGAGCAGGTTGACGCCGAAACGGAAGGGACGCGGCATGAACTCTCCTTGTTCGGAGGCGACTTGAGGCGAGTGCATCACTCGTGCGCGATCGCCGCCAGCACATTCATGCGCGATGCACGCAACGCCGGCAGCAGCGCCGCCACGATGCCCACGACCGCCGAACCGACCACCACCGCGATGATCGTCGTCCAGGGGATGGCGAGCGACTTCATGCCCTGCAGCGCGAGCACCTGCTGGATGCACACACCCCAGACGATCCCCAGTGCCAGCCCGAGGACCGCGCCGAACACGGCGATCACCACCGACTCCAGGCGGATCATCCGGCGCAGCTGGCGCCGGGCGAGCCCGATGGCGCGCAGCAGCCCGATCTCGCGGGTGCGCTCCACGACCGACAGGGCGAGCGTGTTGACGACGCCGAGCACCGCGATGACGATCGCGAGGCCGAGCAGCGCGTAGACGAGGTAGAGCAGCACGGCGATCTGGTCGTGGATCAGCTTCTTGTAGTCGGCCTGGTCGAGGACCTTTGCCTGCGGATACGGGTCGAGCGTCTTCTCCAGCCGCGCGCGCAACTGGTCGGCGCCGGTACCCGAGGCCGCGTTCACATACAGCGCGGAGTCCTGCCCGCCGGGCAGGTACCGCTCGATGGTGTCGAAGCCGAAGTACAGACCGCCCTGCATGCCGAAGCCCTCGGCGGCGTCCTGGTCGGTGAGCGCCGCCACCGTCAGCTCGGTCTTCCGTTTGGCGGGGAATTCGACGGGGATCACGCTGCCGAGGCGCACGTGATGTTTTCTTGCGAACTTCACGTCCATGGCGATGTGTCCGTCGCCGAGCGCCGCCGCGGTGTTCCCCTGCGCGTATGTGACGTGGGCGACGTCGTCCAGCCGCGGATCGTAGGCGGCGGCGGTCGTCTCGATGCGCTTGCCGTCCGGCAGCCTGACCGCGACCGGCGTGAACCGCTGGCGGACCACGAGCCCGGCGCCCTGCGTGCCGCGTACCTTGTCGGTGAGGTCCTGCGGGAACGGCACGAAGTTGCTGTTCTGGATCACGAAGTCGGCGCCCAGTGTCTTGTCGATCTGGTGGTCGAAGGACTTGGTCATGGACGCGCTGGCCACGGACATTCCACCGACCAGGGCGAGGCCCACCATCAGGGCGGCCGCGGTGGCGCCCGTGCGCCGCGGATTGCGCAGCGCATTGCGCTGGCTCATCCGGCCGACGGAGCCGAAGACCGCGGGGAAGGCCCCACCCAGGACCCTGATCACCGGCCGCACCAGGAGCGGACCCGCGATCACCGTGGCGATGAGCGTCAGGACGACGCCGAGTCCCAGCAGTGAGGCGGCCGTCGAGGTCTTCGACGACGCGGCGCACCCCGCGAGCGCGGCGGCACCGAACGCGCCGACGACCGTGCCCACCACGGCGCGCACCCGCAACGGCCGACCGACACCGGCGACTTCGGCGTCCGCGAGGGCCGCCATGGGGGAGACGCCCGCCGCGCGTCTGGCCGGGAGATACGCCGCCACGAAGGTGACGCCGACGCCGACGACGTACGCCGAGACGGGTGTCGCCCAACCGATCACCATCTCGGTCGACTTGAGGTTCATGCCGAACGCCGTCATGAGCTTGATCAGGCCCAGCGCGAGCCCGATCCCCGCGGCGAGTCCGAGCGTCGAGCCGACCAGGCCGAGCAGCAGTGCCTCGGTGAGCACGGACCGGCGCACCTGACGCCGGTCGGCGCCGAGCGCGCGCAACAGGCCCAGCTCACGGGTGCGTTGGGCGATCAGCATCGAGAAGGTGTTGACGATGAGGAAGACGCCCACGAGCACGGCGATGCCGGCGAAGCCGAGCATCACGTACTTGATGACGTCGAGGAATCCGCCCAGTTGGGCGGCGGCGGACTTGGCCTGTTCCTCTGCGGTCTTCAAGTCGTAGGTTTTCGTGCCGAGTTCGGCGGCGATGCGCTGCTTGAGCTGGGCGTCGCCGACTCCTGGCGCCGCGTCCACGGAAATGCTGGTGGCGGCGGCCGGGCTGCCGAGCAGCCTGGTCTGGGCGGTGGGGGTGTCGAGGAAGATCAGCGCGGCACCGGGGTTGGTGGTGGTGAAGGTGGCGATTCCGACGATCCGCACCTTGAAGGGGCCGGGCTGTGCCTGCACCGTCAGTGTGTCGTCGATGCGGACGTGCTTCTTCTTTGCGGTGTCCGCGTCCAGGAGCGCCTCGCCGTCGCCCCGGGGCTCATGACCGGAGGTCAGCTTCACCGGGCTGCGCTCGGTGACCTCCCAGTTGGTGACGATGGTGGGGGCGCCCGTAGTCGGACCGACCGACTCGTGTTCGCTGTCGACGACCGTGGCGTTCTCCACCGCCGCGTCCACATGGGTGGCGGCGACGCCGTCGACCTTCGCCAGTCGCTCCGCGAGCGAGGCGGGCACGGTCTGGGTGGCGCCGGTCGGGATCTGCGAGCTGAGATCGTTCTTCGGCTCCACGGTCACATCGGCCGAGGTGGAGGCGAAGAGCCGGTCGAAGGTCCGGGTCACCGTGTCCGAGAAGATGAGGCTGCCCGCGACGAACGCCACGGACAGCACCACGGCCAGCGCCGACAGCAGAAGCCGCCCCTTGTGCGCGAGAAAGCTCCGCAGAGTCGCTTTGAGCACGCCCGCCTCAGTCCTTCTCGAGGGTTACGTCGCCGGAGTCGCCGTCGAGAAACGCCGCGCCGGGGCTGTCATCAAGGGGTACGTCGCCCGAGGTGCCGGCAGGGGGCGCCCCGTCGGATCCGCCGCCCCCGCCGTCGAAGGTCACCCGGATCGTGTCGAACCGCTTCATCCGCTCCAGCACCGCCTCCGCCGAAGGCCGCTCCATCTCGTCCACGATCCGCCCGTCCCCGAGGAAGAGCACCAGATCGGAGTGGGCGGCCGCGCCCGGGTCGTGCGTCACCATGACGACGGTCTGGCCCAGTTCGTCGACCGCCTCGCGCAGGAAGCCGAGGACTTCGAGCCCCGCGCGGGAGTCGAGATTGCCCGTCGGCTCGTCCGCGAAGATCAGCTCGGGGCGTGAGGCGAGCGCGCGGGCGCAGGCGACGCGCTGCTGCTGGCCGCCGGACAGTTGTGCCGGCCGGTGCTTGAGCCGGTCGCGCAGACCGAGCGTGTCGATGACCTGATCCAGCCACTTCTGGTCGGGTTTCTGGCCCGCGATGTCCATGGGCAGCGTGATGTTCTCCGCCGCGTTGAGCGTCGGGATCAGGTTGAACGACTGGAACATGAAGCCGATCCGGTCGCGCCGCAGCCGGGTCAGCTCACGATCCTTCAGCCCCGTGATCTCGGTGTCGCCCAGCCACACCTGTCCGGCCGAGACGCTGTCGAGCCCCGCCAGGCAGTGCATGAGGGTGGACTTCCCGGAGCCCGACGGACCCATGACCGCGGTGAAGCGCCCGCGCGCGATGTCCACGTCGACCGAGTCGAGGGCGAGCACCGTCGTCTCGCCCGAGCCGTATGCCTTCGTCAGGCCGCGGGCGCGGGCGGCGATCCCATCCGCCTCCGCGCGGCCGACGGCATGCTCCGGAGCAGGTGTGGACAAGGCCGCCTCCTAGGTGATGGACGTCCTGACTCCCTTGTCCGGCCGAGCCTAATGTGATCCGAGGCACACTCGGTATCCCCCAGAGGTCCCGCGCGTTCTCCGCCCCAGGTCGTGCCCCTGATATCCGTGTAAGGGGCACGCTCCACCCGCGCCCTCCACCCCTCTCTCCGTCCGAGGCTCTCTTGCCGGTGCTAGCAATTCGGCGCTAGCTTCAAAGCATGGCGAAGACACAGCTGAACGTACGGGTGGACGAGGGCACGGCCCGCGCCGCCCGCGAGCGAGCCCTGGAGCGCGGGATGAGCGTGAACCGCTACATCGAAGAGCTGGTCAGACAGGACACCGGAGAAGTGGGCCACACCTTCGTGGACGCCGCCGCCGATTTCATGAAGCAGTACGAGTCCGTCTTCGCCGAGGAATTCGGCGCGGACCGCGAAGGCACACGCGAAGGTCGTCGTTGATCCCTTGAGCAGTCTCAGAGTCGACCTTGCCTGGCTCCTCATGATCGCCGAACAGAAGACGCCCGGAGATCCCCAGGTCACCGACTGGGGAGCCCTCGTCGCCGCCGTCAGCCGGCACGAGGCGGAGATATTCGGCATTCCCGTCTACGATAGCCCGTACGCCCGCGCCGCCGCGCTGCTCCAGCTCCTGCTGCACGTACCGGCGCTCGAACGCTCCAACGCGATGTTCGCCTCGGCCGTCGCGTACGCCTATCTCGTCGCCAGCGGTCTGAAGGTCGTCACCTCGCCCGAGCAGGTGCGCGATCTGGCCCGCCTGGTGAAGGGCGGCGACGCGACCGTGCACGACATCGCGCAGCAGCTGCGCCAGTGGAGCCTATGAGGCCGGGCGCCACGCCGTGCCGAGCACGCAGTACGAGGTGGGCAGCCGCGGCCCCTTCTCGGGCATCAACAGCTGCCGGTAGGGACCGAGTTCGAACCCGGCGTCGCGCAGCGCCGCGATCGGGTCGCGGGCCAGATGGCAGCCGCCGTTCAGCCGCGGCCACACGGTGCGGTCCAGGCCGCGCTGGGTGTAGGCCATCGCGCGCCCGCCGCCCTTCCCGTGCTCGAAGAACCGCAGGGTGCCGCCGGGGCGCAGCACGCGGCGCAGTTCGGCGAGCGCGCGTGGCACATCGCGCACGCTGCACAGCACCAGCGAGACCACGGCCGCGTCGAACGCCTCGCTCTTGACCGGCAGAGCCTCCGCCGCGCCCGGCACCACGTCGACGGGAACGTCGGAGCGCAACGCGGCCTCCACCGCCAACTGCCGTAGCAGCCGCTCGGGTTCGATGGCGACGACCTCCGAGACGGCGCTCGGATAGTGCGCGAAGTTCAGACCGTTGCCCGCGCCGATCTCGATGACCCGCCCGGACAGCCCGGCGAGCATCCGCTCGCGCACTCCGCCCATGCCCAACCGCGTCTCGGCGGTCACGCTGATCCGGGCGTAGTAGCGGGCGAACAGCGGATGGTGCACGGGGCCCCGTGTCACCTTGCCGGAGTCGGCTGACCTGAGCGGCATGACGGACCTCCCGGGAGGACGGGTTTTACGGTGATTGTCCCCACGGGGCGTCCGCCACACGCGTTGCGCCGACCTCCGGGCACAGCTTTCCGCGACTCTCAGGGGGCGTGGGACGAGGCGAAGGCACTCGCGTTCCACCTGCCGCCCAGCGTGGGTGCCAGCCAGCTCGGCGCCCCCGCACGGAAGTCGGCCGGCGGGTAGGCCCCCGCGCCTGACGGCAGCGCACCGAGCAGTGGGGCGCCGGACACCGTCGGCAGGTCCGCGAGGTTGCAACGGGACGCCAGGTCCGCGTCGTCGGGCCAGCTGCCGATGACCACACCGGCGAAGTCCAACCCACGGAGCCGCAGTTCACGGGTCGTGAGCTCTGTCGTGTTGAGCGTGCCCAGTCCCGCGGAGGCGACCACGAGCACCGGCGCGTCGAGGAGCCGCGCCGCGTCCGCCAGGGTGCCCCCCTCGTCGTCGAACCGTACGAGCAGTCCGCCCGCCCCTTCCACCAGCACGAGGTCGTGCTCGGTGGCCAGCTTGGCCGCCGCTTCCGCGACCTCCCGGGGTCGAACCGGCGCAAGCGCGGCGCGTCGTGCGGCGGTCGCCGGCGCCAACGGCTCCGGGTACCTGGCGAGTTCGAGTGTGGTGACGGTGCCCGCGAGCCGGGCCACCTCGTCGGCGTCACCGCGCTCGTCCGGACGTACACCGGTTTGGGCGGGCTTGAGTACGGCCACGGACCGCCCGGACGCCACGGCCACCGCGGCGACGGCGGCCGTCGTGACCGTCTTGCCGACCTCCGTGCCCGTGCCCGTGATCACCAGTACCGCCATGTCATCCCTCCCGAGCCGCCGCGCACACCGCGCGGGCGATCCGTGCCACATCGGCGTCGCTCGTGACGTACGGCGGCATCGTGTAGACGAGGTCGCGGAACGGCCGCAGCCACACGCCCTCGCGCACGGCGGCCGCCGTCGCCGCCTTCATGTCCACCTCGTGGTTCAACTGCACGACGCCGATGGCACCCAGGACACGCACGTCGCGAACCCCGGGAAGCTCCGCAGCCGGAGCCAGTCCCTCCCGCAGCCCCGCCTCGATGCGCTTGACCTCGGTCTGCCAGTCCTGCCCGAGCAGTAGGTCGATCGAGGCGCAGGCCACGGCGGCGGCCAGCGGATTGCCCATGAAGGTCGGCCCGTGCGCGAGCACCGGGACCTCACCCCGCGAGATGCCGTCGGCCACGCGCGAGGTGCACAGCGTCGCCGCCATCGTCATATAGCCGCCGGTCAGTGCCTTGCCGACGCACATCACGTCGGGTGTGACGCCCGCGTGCTCAGCCGCGAACAGCGTGCCGGTACGGCCGAAGCCGGTCGCGATCTCGTCGAACACGAGCAGCACGTCGTGCGCGTCGCACGCCTCCCGCAGCACGCGCAGGTAAGCGGGGGAGTGGAACCGCATTCCGCCCGCGCCCTGCACCACCGGCTCCACGATCACCGCGGCCAGCTCGTCGGCGTGCCGCTCGATGAGCTCGCGCAGCTGATCGGCGTACGACTCCTCGTAGGCGACCGGCGGCGGATCGGCGAACACCTGGCGCTGGAGCACGCCCTGCCACAGCTCGTGCATCCCGCCCTCGGGATCGCACACCGACATCGGCTGCCAGGTGTCCCCGTGGTAGCCGCCGCGCCAGGTCAGCAGCCGCTGCTTGCCGGGGCGGCCGAGCGAGCGCCAGTGCTGGAGGCACATCTTGACGGCGACCTCGACCGAGACCGATCCGGAGTCGGCGAGGAAGACGTGCTCCAGGCCCTCCGGCGAGATGTCGACAAGGCGCTTCGCCAGCCGAACGGCCGGCTCGTGGGTGAGCCCGCCGAACATGACGTGGCTCATGCGCCCCAGCTGGTCGCGCACCGCGTCGTTGAGCACCGGGTGGTTGTAGCCGTGGATGGCCGACCACCAGGACGACATGCCGTCGACCAGTTCACCCGAGCCGTCGGCCAGCAGCAGGCGTACGTCGCTCGCCGACTCCACGACCAGCGGTTCCTGGCGGCCGGGCATCGGCCCGTAGGGATGCCAGACGTGCCGTCGGTCGAGGTCGAGCAGTTCCTCGACGGACAGGTCAGGCATTGGGCGCGAGATCCGTTCCGGCGCCTCGGCGGCGTACGGCGACGAGGTCCGTACGGGCGTCAGTGGGCTTCTCGGCAGAAGCCGCTGAAGCCACAGAAGCCGCTGAAGCTACAGAAGCCGCAGAAGCCGCAGGAGCCGACGAAGCGGAACCGCACACGGAGCCCCCCTCGTGGGACCCGCACCCGGCACTCTCGTGCGAGCCGCATCCGGCACTCCCGTGGGACCCGCACCCGGCGTCCGCGTGCGAGCCGCACCCGCCACCGACCGAACCCCGGTGCTCCGGCAGAGTCACCTCGCCCGCGCTCTCCACCTCGAAGCCGGCGTCGGCGATCATGTCCAGGTCCGCCTTGCCTGCCTGGCCCTCACTGGTGAGGTAGTCGCCGAGGAAGATCGAGTTGGCGAGGTGCAGGGCCAGCGGCTGCATGGTGCGCAGATGGACCTCGCGGCCGCCCGCGATGCGGACCTCGACGTCAGGGCAGACGAACCGGACCATCGCGAGGATGCGCAGACAGCGCTGCGGGGTGAGGTTCCACTCCTTGGCGAGCGGGGTGCCCTCGAAGGGGATCAGGAAGTTCACCGGAACGGAATCGGGGTCGAGCTCGCGCAGCGAGTAGACGACATCGACGAGGTCCTCGTCCGACTCGCCCATTCCGGCGATCAGGCCCGAGCAGGCGGACAGCCCCGCCGCGTGCGCCTTCTGGACCGTGTCCACCCGATCGGCGTACGTGTGCGTGGTCGTGATGTCCCCGTACGTCCCCTCGGACGTGTTCAGGTTGTGGTTGTACGCGTCCGCGCCCGCCTCGCGAAGGCGTTCGGCCTGGCCGTCGGAGAGCAGGCCGAGGCAGGCACACACCTCGACGTTCTCGTTCTGGTCCTTGATCGCCTTGATGGTGTCGGAGACCCGGTCCACGTCGCGGTCCGTCGGGCCGCGGCCGCTGGCCACCAGGCAGACCCGCTTGGCGCCCCCGGCGAGTCCGGCCGCCGCCGCCTGCGAGGCCTCGTCGGGCTTGAGCCAGGTGTACTTCAGGATGTCGGCCTTGGAGCCGAGCCGCTGCGAGCAGTACGAGCAGTCCTCGGGGCACAGGCCCGACTTGAGGTTGACGAGATAGTTGAGTTTCACCCGTTGCCCGAACCAGTGGCGGCGCACCTTGCCGGCCGCGGCCACCACGTCGAGCACGTCGTCGTCGGAGGTGGCCAGCACGGCCAGAGCTTCGTCCCGGGTCGGCAGCTCGCGCCGAAGCCCCTTGTCCACCAGCGTGTTCAGCAGGTCCATGAGGTCCGATCCTGGCCTATGCGACCGCTCTCGGCCAAGGAGAGTTTGCACAACAGAGACGGTTCGACGTGTGGGTATTGCCACATCCTGGGCGGCTGGTCCGGCCGCTAGGGTCTGTGCACTGCCTACAAAACACCCGTCACCACGGCCCGGAGGACACATGGCGTTCGGCTGGATCGACGAGCAGGCCGAGGTGCGCCGCCGGGCCGGACTTGTGCGCACCCTGCGCCCGCGCCCCGCCGACTCGCCGCTCCTGGACCTCGCGAGCAACGACTACCTCGGTCTCGCCCGCCATCCGGAGATCACCCGGGCGGCGGCAGACGCCGCACGCCGCTGGGGCGGCGGCGCGACCGGCTCCCGGCTCGTCACCGGCACCACGGAACTCCACGGCGAACTGGAACGCGAGCTGGCCGACTTCTGCGGCTTCGAGTCCGCGCTCGTCTTCTCCTCCGGGTACGCGGCCAATCTCGCCGCCGTCACGGCGCTCGCGCCGCACGGCTCGCTCGTCGTGTCGGACGCGGGCAACCACGCCTCGCTGATCGACGGATGCCGACTGGCCCGCGGCACCACCCAGGTCGTCGCGCACGCCGACCCCGACGCCGTGCGCAAGGCGCTCGGCACCCACGCGGGCCCCGCCGTCGCCGTCTCCGACACGGTCTTCTCGGTGGACGGGGACGCAGCGCCGCTGTCCGAACTCGCCGTCGCCTGCAGAGAGTACGGGGCCGGGCTGATCGTCGACGACGCGCACGGGCTCGGAGTCCTGGGCGACGGTGGCAGGGGCGCTCCGCACGCGGCGGGGCTCGCGGGCGACCCGGACGTCGTCGTGACCGTCACCCTCTCCAAGTCGTTCGGCAGCCAGGGCGGCGCCGTCCTCGGCCCCGCCCCGGTCATCGACCACCTGGTCAACGCGGCGCGTACGTTCATCTTCGACACCGGCCTCGCGCCCGCGGCGGCGGGCGCGGCCCTCGCGGCACTGAGGCTGCTGCGTCGCGAACCGGAGCGCGCGGCGCGGGCGCGCGCGGTGGCGACCGCGCTGCACACCCGTCTGACGGCCGAAGGTCTGGAAGCGGTACGACCGGACGCCGCTGTCGTCTCCGTGCGTGCGCCGTCCCCCGAACGGGCCGTGCGGTGGGCGGCCGACTGCCGTGAGGCGGGACTGGCCGTCGGCTGCTTCCGTCCCCCGTCCGTGCCCGACGGCATCTCACGGCTGCGGCTGACGGCCCGCGCGGACCTCACTGAGGAGCAGATCGAGCACGCCGTACGCGTGATCAGCCAGAAGCGGTGAATGGGTAGCGGTCAGCTCAGTGCGGCGATGAATCCCTCCCAGGCGGCAGGAGCGAAGAGCACGGCGGGACCCGCCGTGTTCTTGGAATCGCGCACGGCCACCAGTCCGGACCAGGGGCCCGGTCCGGGGCGCGCCGTCTCGACACAGTTGTTCATTCCCGTGCTGCGGCTGCTGCGCAGCCATCGCACGTCGTGCAGTGAAGTGCTGGAAGGCAGGTACCGAGGCAGTGCAGACATGGTGCCTCCTTACGCGCCGTCACCAATCACGGCGATGTAATCCAACGAGTCCTCGGGCGAAAGGGCGTGGATCTGAAGGGCGTTGAAGGCCTCGCTGTAGGCCTGAAGGTCTTCTTTCCGTTCGAGGTAGAGGCTACTCGTCAAGTGGTCGAGAACAACCACATCCAGATCAGTTGTGTTCGGAAATGAGAAGATAACGAAAGGCCCGGTGACCCCGATGTGTGCTCCGGCGGCGAACGGCAGCACCTGAAGGCGCACTTGAGGCAGTGTGGCCGCCTCCCGCAGCCGCTCCAGCTGCCGTGCCATGACCTCCGGTCCGCCGACTTCCCGTCGTAACACCGCCTCGTCCAGGACGGCGCTCAGTTCCAGCGGCGGATTCGAACGCAGCACGTCCTGGCGGGCGAGGCGCACCTCGACGAGCGCGTCGAGCTTGCCGTCCTCCAGTCCGTCCACCGCGGCCTGCGTCACCGCACGGGCGTACTCGGGCGTCTGCAGCAGCCCCGGCACGACGGAGGTCTCCAGCGTGCGCATCCCGCTGGCCTGCGACTCCAGGCTGATGAAGTCGCGATATGTCGGCGGCAGCACCCCGCGATAGGCGTGCCACCAGTGGTGCCCTCCGTTGCCCTCGGAGCCCGCCAACACGACCAGGAGGTCTCGTAATTCGGGATCCTCGACGCCGTAGGCGTCCAGCAGTCGGGCTACGTCCGCCGGCTTCACCCCGCTGGTGCCGGTCTCGATCCGGCTCACCTTCGACTGATGCCAGCCCAGGAGGCGGGCCGCCTCACCACTCGTGAGACCCGTCTCGGCGCGCAGCGCGCGCAGTTCGGCACCGAGCTTGCGGCGGCGCACCGCGGGACCGTGCTGCATGGCCGTACTCCTTACTCCTTCCGAGCCGCCCAAATACGGTCTGCCGTCGCAGAGTTCACCGCTTCGAGCGACAGATATATGCACATCTTGGTGGATCGCACCCGTGACCGGCCCGGTGATGGCAGTCTGGCGCGAAGCACCAGTTCGGGACCGTACTCGAACCATCCGCTCCGTGTCGGACTCCGGTCCCGTGGGAAAGGGACGACGTCGCCATGGCAGATCATCAGGAAGCATCCGTCACTCTGCCGAGCGATCCCGCCTCGGTCTCCGCGGCCCGGAAATTTGTCGCCGACGTGCTGGCCGAATGGGGCCTGCCGTGCGACTGCGAAGTCGCGGACACCGTACGCCTGATCGTGTCCGAACTAGCCACCAATGCCGTCCAGCACACCTTCGGGCAGTCGCCCACCTTCACGGTGGACGTGCGGCTCGACCGAGACGAACACCTGCGCCTCGGCGTCACCGACAGCCACCCGCGCTTCCCGAAACGGCTGCCCGCAGCCGTCCAACAGGACAACGGCAGGGGCATGGTGATCATCCGCTGGCTGACCGCCGAGTGCGGCGGCAGACTCATCGTCCGGCCCACCCGGGAGGGCGGCAAGACGGTCTCCATCGAACTGCCCTGGACGGCGTCCGTCCAGCCGGTGGCGGCCGGGGGACCTCAAGAGCCTTGAGGAGAGGCGCGGTTGTCGTGTCTGTGCTGCCCGGCGTCGTGCCTGTACTGCCCGACCCGTCCGAAGGCGCCGCGCAGCAGGGCACGAAAGGCATCCGCCGCGGGTGCCGCCTCGTCGGTCCGGTGGACGACTGAGATCGTACGGCGCAGATCACCCGGTTCCAGCAGCCGCGCCCCCACCGGTGTCGCCGCGGTCGCGGCCACCATCTCCGGTACGACCGCCACTCCGAGACCGGCGCTGACCAGCGCGCAGACGAGGGCGTATCCCGGGGTCTCGACGAGCACCGCGGGGGTGGCCCCCGCCCGGGCGAGCGCGGCCTCCACGCCCTGCCGGGGCGGATGGCCCGGGGCCATGCTGATCAGCGGCTGTCCGGCGAGCTCGGTCAGCGGCAGCCGCGCCGAGCCGCCCGCGAGGACATGCCCGGGAGCGGTCACCAGCACCAACTCCTCCACCAGGACCGGCTCCGCGCGCACGGACGAAGGCAGTGGTGCGGGGGTGGAGGGCTCGTAGACGTGCGTCAGGGCCAGGTCTACCTCGCCCGCCGCGACCGCCGAAACGCCCTCCGGAGGCTCGTAGTCGGCCACCGCGAGCTCCACGTCGGGATGAGCCCGGCGAAAGGCGCTGAGCACCGGCGGCAGCAGATGGATGCCCGCCGTCTGGAAGGTGCCGAGCCGCAGTGTGCCGCCCGACAGGCCTGCCAGGCGGGCCAGTTCGTGCCGCGCCCGTTCCATCTCGTCGAGGACCCGGCGTGCCCGCGCCACGAGCAGCTCGCCCGCGTCCGTCAGCCGCGCCCCGCGATGCGACCGCACCAGCAGGGTCGCGCCCGCCTCCCGTTCCAGCTTCGCCAGCTGCTGGGAGAGCGCGGGCGGGGTGTAACCGAGGCGCTCGGCGGCCCGGGTGATCGACCCCGCCTCGGCGACCGCCACCAGCGCCGCGAGCCGCGTCGGGTCGTACATCGTGCCCCTCCCGCTGCCTGGGCTCCCCCCAGGCTCTGGGCTCCCTCGAGTCCTTGGGTCTAAACGATTGCTTAAGGCTCACCCAGGATATTCGACATACCTGCTGAAGGCCCGGCGGAGGCAGTCTGGTGCTCATGGACGCACAGCTCATCGCCTTCACGGGGGTCGCGGCCGGCATGGTCGCGATGCCGGGCGCGGACTTGACCGTCGTCGTACGCAATGCCCTGGCCTCACGCCGGGCCGGAGTCGCGTGCGCGCTCGGGATCACGGGTGGGCTGCTGCTGCACACGGCGCTCGCCGTCGCCGGGGTCGCCGCGGTCCTCACCGCCGTACCCGGGCTGTTCCGGGCGCTGCAGCTGCTCGGCGGCGCCTATGTGCTGTACCTCGGCGTACGGACACTGCGGTCGCTGGGACGGCCGCGCCAGGCGGTTCCCGACGAGGCGCCGTCCGACGCACGCCCGCTGCGCCAGGGCTTCGTCACCAACGCGCTCAATCCGAAGGCGCCGATCACCTTCCTCAGCCTGCTGCCGCAGTTCGTGCCCGCGGGCAGCCCCGCGATGCCCCGGACCCTGCTGTTGGCGCTGATCGTGGTCGTCCTCGCCCTGGTGTGGTTCCCCGCGGTGGCCCTCCTGGTGGACCGGCTCGGCCGGTGGCTGCGCAGGCCGAGTGCCGCCCGGGCCGTCGAGGCGGTCACCGGCACCGCGCTCACGGTGCTCGGTCTGGTGCTTCTGCTCGAACCTCTGAGGGGCTGACGCCACGCTGCACCAGCCGGGGAAGCAGGCCCCACAGCCCCAGGCAGACGACCAGCGTGCCCGCTCCTGCGGCGATGCCCGCGCCGCGCCCCAGGGCCACGTCCACGACGAGGAGCACCGAACCGGTGAACGCCAGCATCAGCACGTACAGACCGATGTGGGCGAGCCGCGATGAGACCCGCACGATGACGCGCTTCACGTTGTGCTGGAACAGCGCCCGGTGCAGGGCGGCAGGGGCCGTGAACAGGGCGGCGGCCAGCATCGAGAGCAGCAGTGTGGTGACGTAGACGGCGCGCTGCACGGTGTCGAGGGACGGGAAGCGCGGGGTGAAGGCCAGGGTCAGCAGGAAGGCGAAGAGGATCTGTACCCCGGTCTGGACGACGCGCAGCTCTTGGAGCAGTTCCGAGAAATTGCGGTCCGCTCGTTCGAGGGGCGTCTCGTCACGTGCCTCGGGGTGAGGATGCTCGGCCAT
Source organism: Streptomyces albiflavescens (assembly GCF_014645835.1). Classification (GTDB taxonomy): domain Bacteria; phylum Actinomycetota; class Actinomycetes; order Streptomycetales; family Streptomycetaceae; genus Streptomyces; species Streptomyces albiflavescens. Next base: position 950,953 of record NZ_BMMM01000001.1, on the reverse strand, counting down.
GGTGCACGAGTAACCGGTTCCGCCCGCTTTCACGCACCGAGGGGGTGACGGCGGCGCGCGCCGTCACCCCCTCGGCCGGGTCAGCTGACTCGGCCGTACCAGACGCTCTTCGTCCAGATCTTCTGGAGCTTCACGACCTCCCCGGTCTTCGGGGAGTGCCAGATCTTTCCCTTCCCGGCGTAGATGCCGACGTGGTACACGTACCGGCCCGAGTGGAAGAACACGAGGTCTCCGGCCTTGCGGTGCGAGGCGGAGATGTGATGCGTCTTGTTGTACTGCGCCGCGGCCGTACGAGGCAGTTTCTTGCCCGCCTTCTTGAACGAGTAGAGCGTGAGCCCGGAGCAGTCGAAGCGGCGCGGCCCCGCGGCGCCCCACTGGTACGGGGACCCCTTCTTGGAGGCCGCGATCTGCAGTGCCTTCGCCGCAAGAGTGGCCGCCTCGGCGTCGGGTGCGACGCCCGGGACCACGAGGCTGCCGCCCACGGCGGCGATGGTGAGGGCCGAGGCCGTACCGGCCCTGGTCCACAGCGACGGGACACGATTGAGCGCAGTCATGCGCAACCCTTCGTCAGCCGCCTGTGAAGGATGACCTGTCGGATTCGGGCTGGCGAAGTAGCCCGGCCGCGTAAGCGGCTTCACCCCAAGGACCGCCCGGATCTCTCCGGCGGCCCGTCGTGCTGGGTCCTCCACTCCTGCCGATCCACTTCTGTCGACCGGTCATCCGGGCAGCGGCAGGACTCGGCGTCCGCCCGGACCGCCCCGCCGTTGTGGCGGGGGCTTGTCGTCGGAAGGGATCTTCACTCATGAGTGACGGAAATACCGAGCTGAATCGGTGGTTTGTGGGGTTACTCACCACTCACCCGTTCGGGTGGACACCCCTCCGTTCGAGGGGGTGTTGAGGAAGTCGACCACGCTCGTACCTGCGATGGAGGGGTTCATTCCGCCTCTGAGCTACGCGCGTTGCGCAACTTTTGCGCGCTCTTGAAAGGACCGGTGTCTACTCCATCGGGGGGTACATCATTCGGTCCGTTTGAAACCCGGGCCGGACGCTTCGCGTCGCGACGCGCACCGCGGCCCGGGTGTCCCTGCGTCAACTGCCGGAGTCGGGTGGCAGGGTGACCCGGGCCGCCCGCCGTTCGCCGTCGAGGACGCGCAGGGCTTGCGCCAGGGTCGGGGCGTGCACCTCGCTCTCGCCCCGCTGGTGCATCAGCGCGAGGGCGTCACGCAGTGCCGTCGCCTTGCCGACCAGCGCCTGAGCGGCCCTCAGGCCGCGGTAGGTGTCCCCGGGGCGGGCGGGGTTGATGCGTCCGACCAGATCGACCACGTCGAGGTAACGGTCGATCAACTCGGCCTCGGCGCGGGTCAGCGCGGGCAGCGGGGGCAGGTCGGGGATCATCGGGCGATCACCTGGAGCCGGGCGTGGTGCGCGAGGCCTTGCGGCTCGGGATGATCCGGTCGATCAGTCCGTACGCCACCGCCGCCGGCGCGTCCAGGATCTTGTCCCGCTCGATGTCCGCGGCGACTCGCTCCGGACTCTGCCCCGTGTGCCGTACGAGCATCTCCTCGAGCAGCCTCCGGGTGCGTACCAACTCCTCGGCCTGGATGGTGAGATCGCTCGCCTGACCCTGGATCGGTTCGGGGATCGACGGCTGGTGGATGAGCACGCGGGCACCCGGCAGCGCGAGCCGCTTGCCCGGTGTACCGCCGGCCAGCAGCACGGCGGCGGCCGACGCCGCCTGCCCCAGGCAGACCGTCTCCACGTCGCAGGTGACGAACTGCATCGTGTCGTACACCGCCGACATCGCGCTGAACGAGCCGCCGGGAGAGTTGATGTACAGCGAGATGTCCTGGTCCGGGGCCAGGTACTCGAGGTGCATGAACTGGGCCATCACGTCATTCGCCGACGTGTCGTCGATCGGCGTCCCGAGGAACACGATCCGTTCGTCGAGCAGCTTCGAGTACGGATCCAGGGTCCGGTGCCCCGCGCTGGTCCGTTCGGTGAACTCGGGCAGGACGTAGCGGGCGGACGGGCTCTCCATGGCACGTGCCTCCTCTGATCGACATCTGTAAAAAATGTACAGGACGTACGCTCTCCGTGGGGGTGCCCTCGCTGACAGCGAAATGCGCCGCAGGGGGAGATGTGGCGGATCCGAACGAGATCGTCCGCTCTGCGAGGGGTGTCGGGGGCCGGTCTAAGCTGGAGGACATGGCCTACGAGATTCCGGTGACGCAAGCCAGGGCTGAGCTCGCCGATCTGATCAACCGCGTGGTGTACGGCGGTGAGCGCGTCGTTGTGACGCGGCACGGGAAGCCCCTCGTCGCCCTGGTCTCCGCCGCCGACCTGGAACGCCTCGAAGAACTCCAGGACCCCGCGGACGAGCAGGTGATCAGTTCCCTCTCCAGCGTCCGCGAGGTCGCGTCCGCGCCGCGCGAGCGACAGCGGTTCGGCATCGCCGCGGAGCACCGGGGGCCCAACGCCTCCTAGGGCCTGTCGTCACATTCCCGTCTGCCCCGCGACGCCTGGCACGCACTCTCGCCGCACCGTGCGAAAGCCCAAGTACGTCCAGTACGAGGACTTCCGCTCGGCACGCCGAGAGCACGCACCAGACGCCGCGGGGCCGCCCTTCGGGCGACGACGGGAATGTGACGACAGGCCCTAGGCGCAAGGCGGTTCACCACAGACATAGAGGATCGGAAACGTCGACCGGGAACGGCGGAACAAAGAGACGCCGTCCGCCACCACGGAGGCGGGCGCCGAGCGGGAGTTCGCCCTGGTGAGCCGGCCGCCAGGTCAGGGACGGCGCAGGTCGGATCGCGGCGGCGCCGTCGAAGTACGACACCGAGCGCGGCAGTGACGCGCCCGCGGCCCCGGCCAGGGCCGACCGCCGGCCCGCCGGGCCACTGCCTGCTGGAGCAGCTGGGCGACGGGTGGGCTCGTGGTGGAGCCGGTCAACGGCTTGGGTCCCTGTGCGGTGGCGACGACCGCGCCGTATACGGTCCGGTGCTCGATGGCGTCGCGGGCGATCACGGCGACCATGGAGAGAGGTAGGGCCAGGCAGGCTGGACAACGGCGAAGGGGTGTTCCCCCGGCTGATGATCCAGGTGTGGACCGAGGCCCTGCGCAACGACGAACTGTCGGCCCTGACGACCGCGGGGTACGACAAGGCGCGCGCCGCCTGGGCGAAACTCGTCGAGAACTACAAGGCGGCGGGGCTGATGCCCGAGGACGCCCGCGCCGACGCCATGGCGCGCACGGTGATCGCGCTCGCGCAGGGGTCCGCGGCGCGGACGGCCGTCTTCGGCGCCTCCTCGGCGGTGGTCCTCAGGGACGCTCTGCGGGCCCTGATGGGCATGGGGGAGTCCACCGTGCGGCCGTGAAGGGACCAGGGGCTGGTTAACGTCCTCGAAACTCCGGCCAACTACCGTGCGCATCCATGCCACCAGGGGTTTTCGGTGGCTTCGGCCACCGGGCCCCGCACGGTCCGGAGCGAGGATGTGAGGTGGGACGCCGTGCAACTGACCCCGCACGAGCAGGAGAGGCTGCTCATTCATGTGGCCGCCGACGTGGCCGAGAAGCGGCGGGCCCGCGGGCTGCAACTGAACCACCCCGAGGCCATTGCCCTCATCACCTCGCACATCCTCGAAGGCGCGCGTGACGGCCGTACCGTCGCCGAGCTGATGTCCTCCGGACGCAAGATCCTCACCCGGGACGACGTCATGGAGGGCATCCCCGAGATGATCCATGACGTCCAGGTCGAGGCGACGTTCCCCGACGGCACCAAGCTCGTCACCGTCCACGACCCGATCGTCTGACGGGGGAGCGCGAGCCGTGATTCCCGGAGAGATCCTGTTCGCCGACGGACCCGTCGTCTTCAACGAAGGCCGCGAGGTCACCCGGCTAACCGTCCTCAACGCCGCCGACCGGCCCGTCCAGGTCGGCTCCCACTACCACTTCGCCGAGGCCAACCCCGGACTGGAGTTCGACCGTGCCGCCGCGCGCGGCAAGCGGCTGAACGTCGCCGCCGGCACCGCCGTGCGCTTCGAGCCGGGGATCCCCGTCGATGTCGAACTCGTTCCGCTCGCCGGCGCCCGTGTCGTGCCCGGACTGCGCGGTGAGATTGGAGGTGCCCTCGATGCCTGAGATCTCGCGTGCCGCGTACGCCGATCTGTTCGGCCCCACCACCGGCGACCGCATCCGGCTCGCCGACACCGATCTGCTGGTGGAGATCGAGGAGGATCGCTCCGGCGGCCCCGGACTCGCCGGTGACGAGGCGGTGTTCGGCGGTGGCAAGGTCATCCGCGAATCCATGGGCCAGGCGCGCGCCACGCGCGCGGACGGCACCCCGGACACGGTGATCACGGGTGTCGTGATCATCGACCACTGGGGGATCGTCAAGGCCGACGTCGGCATCCGCGACGGCCGGATCACCGGCATCGGCAAGGCGGGAAACCCGGACACCATGGACGGTGTGCACCCCGACCTGGTGATCGGTCCGGAGACCGAGGTCATCGCGGGCAACGGGCGGATCCTGACCGCGGGCGCCATCGACGCGCACGTCCATCTGATCTGTCCGCAGATAGCGGACGAGGCGCTCGCCGCCGGGATCACGACGCTGGTCGGCGGCGGCACGGGTCCCGCAGAGGGCTCCAAGGCGACCACCGTCACGCCCGGCCCCTGGCACCTGGCCCGGATGCTGGAAGCGATGGAGGGGTACCCCCTCAACTTCGGCCTGCTCGGCAAGGGCAACACCGTCTCGCACGACGCGATGTACTCGCAGATCCGGGGTGGCGCGCTCGGCCTGAAGATCCACGAGGACTGGGGCTCGACGCCGGCGGCGATCGACGCCGCGCTCACCGTGGCCGACCGTACGGGTATTCAGGTCGCCATCCACACGGACACCCTCAACGAGGCCGGCTTCGTCGGTGACACGCTCGCCGCGATCGGCGGGCGCGGCATCCACGCGTACCACATCGAGGGTGCGGGCGGCGGCCACGCCCCGGACATCATGTCCGTGGTCTCCGAGCCGCACGTGCTGCCCAGCTCCACCAACCCGACCCGGCCCTACACCGTCAACACCGCCGAGGAACACCTCGACATGCTGATGGTGTGTCACCACCTGAACCCGGCCGTCCCGGAGGACCTGGCCTTCGCGGAATCCCGGATCCGGCCCTCCACGATCGGGGCCGAGGACATCCTGCACGACCTCGGCGCCATCTCGATCATCTCGTCCGACTCCCAGGCCATGGGCCGCGTCGGCGAGGTCATCATGCGGACCTGGCAGACGGCACATGTGATGAAGCGGCGGCGAGGGGCTCTTCCCGGTGACGGGCGCGCGGACAACCATCGCGTACGTCGCTATGTCGCCAAGTACACGATCAACCCGGCGCTCGCCCAGGGGCTCGCCCGCGAGGTCGGTTCCGTCGAGACCGGCAAGCTCGCCGACCTCGTGCTCTGGGAGCCCGCGTTCTTCGGGGTCAAGCCGCATCTCGTCATCAAGGGCGGACAGATCGCGTACGCGCAGATGGGCGATGCCAACGCCTCGATTCCGACGCCGCAGCCGATTCTGCCCCGGCCGATGTACGGGGCCATCGGGCGGGCCCCGGCCTCGAACTCGTTCAACTTCGTGGCGCCGCTCGCCATCGAGGACGGGCTGCCGGAACGGCTCTCGCTCGGGAAGCGGTTCGTCGCCATCGAATCGACGCGTGGGGTGACCAAGGCCGACATGCGCGAGAACGACGCGCGGCCGCACGTGCGGATCGATCCCGACAGCTTCGCCGTGCACATCGACGGGGAGCTCGTCGAGGCGACTCCGGCCGCCGAACTGCCCATGGCCCAGCGCTACTTCCTCTTCTGATGTCCCGCGCAGCACTGCTCGTCCTGGCCGACGGCCGCTTTCCCGCCGGGGGACATGCCCACTCCGGCGGGGCTGAGGCGGCGGTCAAGGCCGGGCGGATCACCGGGGCGGCGAGTCTGGAAGAGTTCTGCCGGGGGCGGTTGCACACGGCCGGGCTCGTGTCGGCCTCGCTCGCCGCGGCGGGTGCGCTCGGCGTCGATCCGGTGGCGTTGGACGCGGCCGCGGACGCCCGTACGCCGTCGCCCGCGCTGCGGGTCGCTGCGCGCAGGCTCGGGCGGCAGTTGATGCGGGCGGCTCGGGCGACGTGGCCTTCGGCGGAACTCGACGCGGTGGCCCGGGAGTTTCCGAAGGGGGCGCATCAGCCCGTGGTGCTCGGGCTGGCCGTCCGCGCTGCCGGGCTTGGGACCGATGACGCCGCGTACTGCTCCGCGTACGAGTGTGTGAGCGCACCGGCGACCGCGACCGTGCGGTTGCTCAGTCTCGACCCCTTCGATGCGACGGGGGTGCTGGCGCGCCTCGCGCCGTCGCTGGATCTCGTCGCCCGGCAGGCGGTGGATGCCGCGCGGAGTGTCCTCGACCACGGGGTCGATGCGCTGCCTGCCGCGTCGGCTCCGCTGCTGGAGATCAGCGCTGAGGCACACGCGGCGTGGCCTGTACGTCTCTTCGCGTCATAGGGAGATCCTCGGCCCTTCCGCCCTACCCGTCCTGTATCCGGGGGCTGCGTCCCCGGACCCCCGCTTTCGGCCCGAACGGCCTCGTCCCCGAACGCCGACCGGGCGGAAAGCAGCCCGCCGGGCTGAAACATTGGAGCCACGCCATGCACCTCGACCACTCCCACTCACACGACGGTCCCTCCGCCGTCAGCGCTGATGCCCACCGGCCCGACGGGGCTCGTCGCGCGCTGCGGATCGGGCTCGGCGGGCCCGTGGGCTCCGGGAAGACCGCCACCGTCGCCGCGCTCTGCAAGGCGTTGCGTGACGAGTTGTCCCTGGCGGTCGTCACCAACGACATCTACACACGGGAAGACGCCGAGTTCCTGCTGCGGGAGGCCGTGCTGCCGCCCGAGCGGATTACCGCCGTCGAGACAGGGGCCTGCCCGCACACCGCCATCCGGGACGACATCTCCGCCAACCTCGAAGCGGTCGAGGATCTGGAGGACGAGGTGGGGCCACTGGATCTGATTCTGGTGGAGTCCGGGGGTGACAACCTCACAGCGACCTTCTCCAAGGGGCTGGTCGACGCGCAGGTCTTCGTCATCGATGTGGCGGGCGGGGACGACATTCCGCGCAAGGGCGGGCCCGGTGTCACGACGGCCGATCTGCTCGTCGTCAACAAGACCGACCTCGCGCCGTACGTCGGGTCCGATCTGGGGCGCATGGCGGCCGATGCCAAGGCGCAGCGGGCCGAGCTGCCGGTCGTCTTCCAGTCGCTCCGAACCGAGGCCGGGGTCACGGACGTCGCTGAGTGGGTGCGGGAGCGGCTCGCCGCGTGGACGGTATGACGACGGGGGGAGTTCGGGCCACCGCACGGATTTCGGCACGGGACGACGGGCGGGGCGGGACCTCGCTGCCCGTGCTGGAGGGGAACGGGCCGCTCGCCCTGCGCCGTACCCGGGCCGACGGCACCGAGGCGCGCGTGTTGCTCGTCGGCGCGATGAGCGGTCCGCTCGGCGGTGATCACTTCACGGTCGAGACGGAGGTGGGAGAGGGGGCGCGGCTGCACGTCGGGTCGGCCGCCGCCACCATCGCGCTGCCGGGGCAGAACAAGGGGGAGGCGCACTACGGCGTGCGGCTCCACGTCGCCGACGGGGGAGAACTGCGCTGGCTGCCCGAGCAGTTGATCTCGGCGGGCGGCAGCGATCTGTACGTCTCCTCGCGCATCGAACTCGACGAGGGTGCTCGGCTCGTCTTCCGGGAGGAGCAGGTGCTCGGGCGGGTAGGCGAGGAACCCGGGCGGCTCACCAGTCGTCTTGCCGTGCGGCTCGGTGGACGACCGTTGCTGGACCAGGAGTTGGCGTGCGGACCCGGTGCGCCCGGCGGCTGGGACGGGCCCGCCGTCCTCGCGGGGCTTCGGGCCCTGGGGCAACTCGTGGTCGTACGACCGGAGTTCGAGACGGAGCTGCCGCAGGCGCGACTGCTGGGGGAGTACGCGGCGCTCACGCCGCTCGCCGGACCGGCCGTGCTGGTGACCGCGCTCGCGTCCGACGGGCTGCGGTTGCGGCGCGTGCTGGACGAGGCGCTGCGGATGCTCGGCTGAAAGAAGGCGTCTCCGCTCAACGGAACAGTGGATACCGGCTATCGGATTAGTAAAGAAGGCCGGTCACATCTGTTCTCAGGGACCTCACAGCCGAAAGGATCCCCGTACCAATCGCAACGACGTACGGGGAGGTCCCACTTGAGGTCCATGAGACCGTCGAGACGGGTGACAGCGCTCGGTTCCGCCGGAGCGCTCGTCACGGCGACCCTGATAGCCGGGGCCGTGGCGGCCCCGTCGGCCACCGCCGACTCACGCCACGGTCAGAGCCGGGAGCAGCGCGGAGCGGCCATCGCCGCGGAGCGAGCCGCCAAGGCCGGAATCGACTGGCAGGACTGCCCCGCGGACTGGGGCTTCGAGAAGCCGATCCAGTGCGGCTGGGTCAGTGTGCCGCTCGACTACGCCCACCCGAACGGCAAGCAGATCAAGCTGGCCGTGGACCGTATCGGGAACACGGGCACCAAGGAGGAGCGTCAGGGCGCCCTCGTCTACAACCCGGGTGGCCCCGGTGGTTCGGGCATGCGCTTCCCGCGCCGTGTCACCACCAAGAACCCCATCTGGGCGAACACCGCCAAGGCGTACGATTTCGTGGGCTTCGACCCGCGCGGTGTCGGTCACTCGGCTCCCATCTCCTGCATCGACCCTCAGGAGTTCGTGAAGGCGCCCAAGGCCGACCCCGTCCCGGACACCGAGGCGGACAAGAGCGCCCAGCGCAAGCTGGCCGCTGAGTACGCGGATGGCTGCGCCGAGCGCAGCGGCGCCATGCTGCCGCAGATGACCACGCCGAACACCGCACGCGACCTGGACGTCATCCGGGCCGCACTCGGCGAGAAGAAGCTCAACTACCTGGGCGTCTCGTACGGCACGTACCTGGGTGCCGTCTACGGCACGCTCTTCCCGGGCCACGTCCGTCGCATGGTCGTCGACAGTGTCGTCAACCCGTCGCGCGAGAACATCTGGTACCAGGCCAATCTGGAGCAGGACATCGCCTTCGAGGGCCGCTGGAAGGACTGGGAGGACTGGGTCGCCAAGAACGACGCCGCCTTCCACCTCGGCGACACCCGCGCCAAGGTGCAGGACCAGTGGCTGAAGCTGCGCGCCACTGCGAAGCAGAGCCCGCTGGGTGGCGTCGTCGGCCCTGCCGAGCTCATCTCCTTCTTCCAGAGCGCCCCGTACTACGACTCCTCGTGGGTGCCGGTCGCGACGGTGTTCAGCAAGTACGTCGCCGGTGACACCCAGGCGCTCGTCGACGCCGCCGCGCCCGACCTGTCGGACACCGCGGGCAACATCGCCTCGGAGAACGGCAACGCCGTCTACACGGCCGTCGAGTGCACCGACGCCAAGTGGCCCACCAGCTGGAAGAAGTGGGACCGGGACAACACGCGGCTCCACAAGGACTACCCGTTCATGACGTGGGCCAACGCGTGGATGAACCTGCCGTGCGCCACCTGGCCGGTCAAGCAGCAGACCCCGGTGGACGTGAAGACCGGCAAGGGGCTGCCGGCCGTCCTGATCGTCCAGTCCACGCGTGACGCCGCCACTCCGTACCCCGGCGCCGTCGAACTGCACAAGCGCTTCAAGGGCTCCCGCCTGATCACCGAGAAGGACGCGGGCTCGCACGGCGTGACCGGTCTGGTCAACCCGTGCATCAACTCCCGGGTGGACGCCTACCTGCTGACCGGCACGACGGACAGCAGCGACGTGACGTGCACGCCGCACGCCACGCCGACGCCCTAGCTCGTCGTCAAGTGACCGAAGGGCGGCCGGAGTTCCGGCCGCCCTTCCCTCATTTCTTCAACCAGGCGTCCTCCGCCGCGTAGTCGAAGAGATCCCCGTACGCCCGGAACATCTCCGGATACGCCTCGCGCCAGTCCCGCCCGGCGAGCCGGCCTTCGATCCAGGCGACCGTCTCCGGGAGGGACTCGGCGTACCGGACCACGGGGCGGTAGCCCAACTCCCGTTCGGCCGCGGTCATGTCGCAGATCACGGGATGCGGAACCGACCAGGGTGTGTCGCCCACCGTGGGGGCGGGAGGGGGCCCATCCACGAGGACGTTCTCGCTCTCGACGCCCATCACCGCATCGACCGCCGCGCCGATCTCCGCCACCGTGGGTGCCTCGGGGTCACAGGCGTTGAGGACACGCGATCCCGGCCGCTCGGCCGCCAGGCGGACCAGCTCGGCGAGGTTGTGGACGCCGGCCGGATGGAAGCGGCTCGTGCCGCCGAAGGGGAGGATCCGTCTGCGGCGGCCGTCGAGGTTGCGCTTGACGAAATACAGCTCGCGGGGCGAGCGGCAGTGCGGCCCGTGGACGGCACCCGCGCGCAGCAGGGTCGCGGGCAACTGGTCGCCCAGGGAGAGAAGTTCGCGCTCCAGGGCGACCTTCCGGGTGCTGTACGTGTCGTCACCTGGCCGCACGGTGCGCTGACCCTCCGGGATCGGCACCGGATACTCCGGGAAGCCGTCCGGCTGCGACTGTGTGTCGAAGCCGCGCCCCTTGCCGTCCTCGTAGACCGACACGCTGGAGATCACCACGGCGGAGCCGACGCGACCGGCCAGGCCCGTCAACTGTCCTGCGTGCCCCGCTCCATAGGCGACGATGTCGACGACCACGTCGCAGCCGTCGCCGATCACCGATCCCAGTGCCGCGTCGTCCTCGCGGTCGAGGCGCGCGCTGCGTACGTCCTCGGGCCAGGTCTCGTCCTGGCCCCCGCCACGTGACGCGGCCGTCACGTCCCAGCCGTCCCGCGCGAGCGCACCCACGACCGCACGCCCGATCTGTCCCGTCGCCCCGATCACCACAGCTCGTCTCATGACAAGACCGTACGGCGGCGAGCACGGGTCTCTCAGTGGATTAGCCCTCGGCAGATTCGCGGGGCCCGCGGGGGTCAGCTGAGCGGCATCCGCCGGAAGGGGCGGGCCTTCGCCGCGCTCTCGGCGGCCTCCTCGGCCTTCACGACGGCCGCGTACCGGTCGACGTACTCCTGTTCGGAGAGGGTGAGGATGGCATACATGATCTCGTCGGTGATGGCACGCAGGACGGCCTTCTCGTTCTCCATGCCGGCGTAGCGGGAGAAGTCGAGGGGCTTGCCGAAGCGGATCACGACGGGGTGGATGTTCGGGATGACCTTGCCCGGGGGCTGGGCCTCGAAGGTGCCGATCATCGCGCAGGGAATCACCGGGACCTGGGCTCTGAGAGCCATCACCGCGACGCCGACCTTGCCCTTGTACAGACGGCCGTCGTGCGAGCGGGTGCCCTCCGGGTAGATGCCCAGCAGTTCGTTCTTGCGCAGGACGCCGAGTCCCTCACGGATCGCGGCCTGGCCTGCCTCCTTGCCGGAGCGGTCCACCGGGATCTGCCCGGCGCTGCGGAAGAATGCGGCGGTCAGCCGGCCCTTGATGCCGGGGCCGGTGAAGTACTCGGCCTTCGCGAGGAAGGTGATCCGCCGCTTGAGGATCGCGGGCATCAGGAAGTGGTCCGAGAACGACAGATGGTTGCCGGCGACGATGGCGGGGCCCGACGGCGGGATGTGCTCAAGGCCCTCGATCCGGGGCCGGAAGACAAGCCTCAGCAGCGGCCCGAGAAGGACGTATTTGAGGACGTAGTAGAACATGGGGTCGCTCCTCACTCTGGCGGATCGGCTCAACCGCCGCGTTCCAGCAGGTCAACCGGCATGTCGCGGAGTGCCAGTCTATGTGCAGGCGCAGCCGGCCGGAACCGTGTCCGAACGGACTCATGCTGACCCATGACCGCTTTCCTGACGGCAGGTCAGGGTGCGATGGGCGTGTTCTTGCGCAGGTCGGGACGATCGCTGGTCCAGCCTGCTGCTACTGACCGGTACACATCAACCTGATGGCGCAGTGTGGCGCAATCACGGCTGCCTGCTGGCAAGCGGGTGGGTCTTGTGTCCCCGGGGGTACTCCTGCTGCAGGTTTCGCGAAGCCGCAGCTCCTCGTCGGGCGCGAGCGGCGGATGCTTCGTAGATTGGAAGTGGCGCGTCACCAGGACTGGGCAGGAAGCACGTGACATCACCAGAGATCGACTACGCAGCGCTGTTCGCGGCCACGCCGAGCCCCTACCTCGTGCTGGGGCCCGACCTGGTGATCGTCGATGTGAACCGGGCCTACCTGCAGGCGACCAACCGCAGCCGCGACGACCTGGTGGGGCAGTACATCTTCGACGCCTTCCCCGACAACCCCGGGGACCCGAACGCCGACGGGGTGCGCAACCTGGACGCCTCGCTGCGCCGGGTCCTCGCGACGCGCGAACCCGACACCATGGCGCTGCAGAAATACGACATTCCCATCATGCAGCGGCCGGGCCACTTCGAAGAGCGGTGGTGGTCCCCGATCAACACCCCCGTCCTGGCACCCGACGGAACGGTGGCCTGGATCATCCACCGAGTGGAGGACGTCACCGCGTTCGTGCGCGCCCGTCAGACCTTCCGTCGGCTGTACGGCGTGAACGCGAGCGTGAGCGAGCGCGAGGAGGGAATGGAGGCCGAGCTGTACGCCCGCGCCCGGGAACTGCAGTGCCTCAACGAGGAACTGCGCCTGGCCCACTCCCGCGAACGCCAGGTCGCCGTCACCCTGCAAGAAGCCATGCTGCACTCCCCGGACCTCGCCCGGCACCCCGACATCGCGGTGCGGTATCTGCCCGCCGTCGGTTCCCTGAACGTGTGCGGCGACTGGTACGACGTCGTCGACCTGCCCGGCGACCGCTTCGCCGTCGCGGTGGGCGACGTCGTCGGCCACGGCCTGGAGGCCGCGACTGTCATGGGCATGCTCCGCAGTGCACTGAGTGCCTCCATCCGCACCGTGGGGGGGCCGGCGAAAGCCTTGGAGGTGCTCGGCTTGTACGCCCGGTCGGTCGAGGGTGCGATGGCCACCACCGCGGTCGCCGCACTGATCGACTCCGGTAGCCGGCAGGTCTCCTACAGCAGTGCCGGCCACCCGCCGCCCGTGCTGCTGCACTCCGACGGCACCTGCCGGCTGCTCGACCGGGCCACCGACCCACCGCTGGGCGCACGCCCCGAACACGTCGCCCGCCCCCAGTCAGCCGTCCCCTACACCCTGGGAGACACCCTCGTCCTGTACACCGACGGGCTCATCGAACGCCGGGGCGAAGACATCGACGCCGGCCTCCACCGCCTCACCGACGCCCTGTCCCGCTCCGCCCGGCTCGGCCCGGACCGCCTGGCCGACGCCCTGCTGGCCCGCCTCGGTGTCACCGGTGGCGCCCGCGACGACATCGCCCTCGTGGCCGTACGGCTCTGACACCTCCGGACCCCGCGGCCGCACCGGAAGACGGCTGTGGGGCCGGTGGGACCTTCACGGCCCCACCGGCCCCGGAACCTCCGTCGCCGTATCGCCCTGCGCGGGCCGAGGTGACGCCCCGACCCGATCGCCGTCGGTATCAGACGCCTTGGGTCAGGACCTTCTCCAACGCCCCGAGCGCCGACCGGAGTTCCTCGCCGGTGATGGTCAGCGGCGGGGCCAGCCGGATGGTCGAACCGTGGGTGTCCTTGACCAGGATCCCTTCGCGCATCAGGCCCTCGCTGATCTCGCGCCCCGTGCCGATGGCCGGGTCGATGTCGACGCCCGCCCACAGCCCGCGCGAGCGGAAGCCCTCGACGCCCTTGCCCACGAGTGCGGAGAGGCCTCCACGCAGGACCGCGCCCAACTCGGTGGCGCGGCGCTGGAATTCACCGGTCTCCAACAGCTCGACGACGGCCGAACCGACCGCCGCGGCGAGCGGATTGCCGCCGAACGTCGAGCCGTGCTCGCCGGGCCGCAGCACTCCGAGGACGTCCCGGCGGCCGACCACCGCGGAGACCGGCACGATGCCGCCGCCGAGTGCCTTGCCGAGCAGCAGCAGGTCCGGGACGACGTCCTCGTGGTCGACGGCGAGGGTGGTGCCCGTGCGGCCGAGGCCCGACTGGATCTCGTCCGCGATGAACAGGCAGCCGTTCCGCCGGGTCAGTTCGCGTACGCCGGTGAGGTAGCCGTCGTCGGGGATGACGACCCCCGCCTCGCCCTGGATGGGCTCGATCAGCACGGCCGCGGTGGTCTCGTCGACCGCCGCTTCGAGCGCGGCGAGGTCGTTGTACGGGACGACACGGAAACCGGGCGTGAAGGGGCCGAAGCCCGTGCGGGCCGTCTCGTCCGTGGAGAAGCTGACAATGGTCGTCGTACGGCCGTGGAAGTTGTCGGCGGCCACGACGATCGTCGCCCGGTCCGGCGCGACGCCCTTCACCTCGTACGCCCATTTGCGGGCCACCTTGATCGCGCTCTCCACGGCCTCCGCGCCCGTGTTCATGGGCAGGACCATGTCCTGGCCCGTCAACTCGGCCAGCGATTCGGCGAAGTGGGCCAGCTGGTCGTTGTGGAAGGCGCGCGAGGTGAGCGTCAGCCGGTCGAGCTGCTGGTGCGCCGCCTCGATCAGCACCGGGTTGCGGTGGCCGAAGTTGAGCGCCGAGTAGCCCGCCAGCATGTCGAGATAGCGGCGTCCCTCGACGTCCTCGACCCAGGTGCCCTCGGCGCGGGCGACGACCACGGGCAGCGGGTGGTAGTTGTGCGCGAGGACGGGCTCCTCGGCGCTGATGAGGTCGGCGGAGGTGCGCGTACGGGCGGGGATACGGGTGGGTGCCGTCATGAACGGATCTCCTGAGTGCAGCACTTGATGCCGCCGCCGGCCTTGTGGAACTCGGACAGGTCGACGGGGACGGGGACGTAGCCGTGGCGTACGAGCTGGTCGGCGAGGGCTTCGGCGCGCGGCGAGATGAAGACGTGGCGGCCGTCGGAGACGGAATTGAGGCCGAAGGTCATGGCGTCCTCGCGGGTCGCGAGCACCGCGTCCGGGAAGAGGCGGGCGAGCACCTCTCGGCTGCCCGGCGAGAACGCCTCCGGGTAGTACGCGATGTTCGCTTCGTGCCCGTCGTCCAGGACGAAGAGGGCCGTGTCCAGGTGGTAGAACCGCGGGTCCACCAGCTGGAGGCCGATCACCGGGACGCCGAAGAACTCCTGCACCTCGCGATGGGCCTCGGGGGTCGTACGGAATCCGGTGCCGGCCAGGACGTACCGGCCCGTCGGGACCAGATCGCCCTCGCCCTCGCACACCGACTCGGGGCGGTAGACGTCGAAACCGGCCGCCTTGAACCAGGTCTCGTACGCGGTGGACTCGGGGCGGCGCTGCGGCGCGTGGAAGAGCGAGCCGAAGACACGGCCCCCCAGGACGAGCGCGGAGTTCGCCGCGAACACCATGTCGGGGAGGTCGGCGACGGGCTCGACGGAGTCGACTGTGTGGCCGTGGGCGCGATAGGCGCTGATCAGCGCCTGCCACTGGCCGCGGGCCAGATCGACGTCCACCGGGGTGTCGGGGTGCATCCAGGGATTGATCGCGTACTGCACGGCGAAGTGTCTGGGTTCGCAGACGAGGAAGCGCCGGGGGCGCGGCACACGGCTGTCGGGCACAGAGAGGTACCTCCGCTTCCTGCGGTGTTGGCTGGGGGTGCCTCCACGGTAGGAAACGGGGGATACGGGCGACAAGCGACGAGAGCTGCGCGTGTGCGCAGCTTTGCTGCGCAATCCGGGGGGTCAGCGCACGGTTGCTGCGTCATCCGGCGCGGCGTGGGTCGCGCCCGCCTCCGGGGCCTCGGGCAGCAGGTGGGACAGCACCATGTAGCTGATCGTCTTCCGGATGAAGGGTTCGGCACGGATCCGCTCCAGCACCTCCTCGAAGTGCTCCACGTCCGTGGCGCGCACATGCAGCAGCGCGTCCGCGCCCCCGGTCACCGTCATCGCCGCGGTGATCTCCGGATGGTTGCGCACGACCTCCGCGAGCCGCCGGGGTGGGGCCGCGCCCTCGCAGTACACCTCCACATACGCCTCCGTGCGCCAGCCGAGCGCCGTCGGCTTCACCGTGGCCGTGAAGCCGGTGATCACGCCGGTCTCGCGCAACCGGTCGACGCGGCGCTTGACCGCGGTGGCGGACAGGCCGATCGCCGCGCCGATCTCCGCGAAGCTCGTCCTGGCATTGGCCATCAGGGCCGTGATGATCTTGCGGTCGAGGTCGTCGAACATCGCGGGCTTGCTGTTCATGGCGGCACTGTATCCAGCGCGCCGCCCGGGCCCCGTCCGGCGCAACATCCATGCCGCATCCAGCGGCAAGGTCCACGCCCCGCACATGTCCAGTCCCGCGAATCGCTCTTACACTCCACTCTCATGCTGCGCGCGCTCGCCGTCGACGACGAACGACCCTCCCTCGAGGAACTCCTCTATCTGCTGAACGCCGATCCACGCGTCAGCAGCGTCGAGGGCGCGAGCGACGCGACCGTGGCGCTGCGCCGGATCAACCGGGCGCTGGAGTGCGGACCCGGTGGGCCCGAGGCGATCGACGTCGTCTTCCTCGACATCCATATGCCGGGGCTGGACGGGCTCGACCTCGCCCGGCTGCTCACGGGCTTCGCCCAACCGCCGCTTGTCGTGTTCGTCACCGCCCACGAGGGCTTCGCCGTGCAGGCCTTCGACCTCAAGGCCGTCGACTACGTCCTCAAGCCCGTCCGCCGGGAGCGGCTCGCCGAGGCCGTCCGGCGAGCCACCCAGCTCAGGGACACCGCACCGCTGATTCCCGTGCACGAGCCCGACCCCGACCACATATCCGTCGAACTCGGCGGGGTGACCCGATTCGTGGCCGTCGAGGACATCACCCATGTCGAGGCGCACGGCGACTACGCCCGCCTGCACACCGCCCAGGGCAGTCACCTCGTGCGCATCCCGCTGTCCACCCTCGAAGAGCGCTGGCGCTCCCGAGGCTTCGTCCGCATCCACCGGCGCCACCTCGTCGCGTTGCGCCACATCGGCGAGCTCCGGCTGGACGCGGGTACGGTGAGCGTCCTCGTCGCCTCCGTCGAACTCCAGGTCAGCCGTCGGCACGCGCGCGAACTGCGCGACCTGCTGCTGCGCCGGACCACGAGCTGAGGAGGGCCGCGTGCCGCAGGACCCGACCGAGCGCCGTGTGGTCGTCACCGGCGTGCCCCGGCAAACCCGCCGGACGTCCGGCTACTACCGGCCCAGGACCGAGATCGACGAACAGACCACACTCGGCCACACTTACGTCCGCTCCCTGATGCGCAGTCAACTCCGCGTCGCCCTCGTGGTGTTCGCGGTCCTGGTACTGCTCGTCGGTCCCCTTCCCCTCGTCTTCGCCGCGATGCCGGACGGCGCGAGTCTGGAGTGGGCCGTGCTCGGATTCTGCGTGTACCCCCCGCTGGTGCTGCTCGCCCGCTGGTACGTACGCCGGGCGGAGCGCAACGAGAAGGACTTCGTGCGCCTGGTCGAGGACCGCTGAGCCGTGAACCAGAGTTACGCCGTTCCCGCGGTCGCCCTCGTCGTCGTCGCGACCGTCCTGGTCGGCGCCTTCGGCCTGCGCATCTCCCGGACCACCTCGGACTTCTACGTCGCCTCGCGCACCGTGGGCCCCCGGCTCAACGCGGCGGCGATCAGCGGCGAGTACCTCTCGGCCGCCTCCTTCCTGGGCATCGCCGGCCTCGTGCTGGTCCAGGGCCCGGACATGCTCTGGTACCCGGTCGGCTACACGGCGGGCTATCTGGTGCTGCTGCTGTTCGTCGCGGCCCCGCTGCGTCGCTCCGGCGCGTACACCCTGCCGGACTTCGCGGAGGCACGGCTCGGCTCGGGGGCGGTACGGCGGCTGGCCGGTGCCTTCGTCGTCGGCGTCGGCTGGCTGTATCTGCTGCCCCAACTCCAGGGCGCGGGACTGACGTTGGCCGTGCTGACCGACGCGCCCGACTGGTTCGGCGGAGTGCTCGTCGCCGTCGTCGTGGTCGCCACCGTCGCGGCGGGCGGCATGCGCAGCATCACCTTCGTGCAGGCCTTCCAGTACTGGCTCAAGCTCACCGCCCTGTTGGTCCCCGCGCTCTTCCTGGTCCTCGCCTGGCAGGCCCACGGCGCACCCCGCGACGCCTTCGACGAGCCGGCGACCTTCCGCGAACAGCGGGTCGTACGCGTCGACGACACCCTCGACCTGAAGCTCTCCCGGCCGCTGGGCGTCACGGCCACGGGCAGCGTCGACGGACGCCGGTACGAGGGTGAGCGCGTCGAACTCCCCGCGGGCGTCCACCACATCGAGCGCGGCGCCCGGCTCACCTTCACCAAGGGCGACCCGGTCCCGGTGGCCGACCGCGGCAGCAACGGCGGCATGTCGACCTCGCTGGCGGCCGGGCGCGAGGAGCGCCCGCTGTACGCCACCTACGGACTGATCCTCGCGACCTTCCTCGGCACGATGGGACTGCCGCATGTGGTCGTCCGCTTCTACACCAGCCCGCACGGCGTCGCCGCCCGCCGCACCACGGTCGCCGTGCTCGGTCTGATCGGCGCCTTCTATCTCCTTCCGCCCGTCTACGGGGCGTTGGGACGGCTGTACGCCCCCGAGCTCAGCCTCATCGGGAACGCGGACGCCGCGGTGCTGCTGCTGCCCGACCGGATGATCGGCGGAGTCGGCGCGGACCTCCTGGGCGCACTCGTGGCGGGCGGCGCCTTCGCGGCGTTCCTTTCGACCGCGTCCGGACTGACCATGGCGGTGGCGGGCGTGCTCACGCAGGACGTGCTGCCCGCGCGTGGGGTACGGCACTTCCGGCTCGGGACCGTGCTCGCGATGGCGGTGCCGCTCGCGGCGAGCGTGCTGGTGGGCGGGCTGCCGGTGGCCGACGCGGTGGGGCTCGCGTTCGCCGTCTCCGCCTCGTCCTTCTGCCCCCTGCTGGTGCTCGGCATCTGGTGGCGGCGGCTGACCCCGCCGGGCGCGGCCGCCGGGATGCTCATCGGCGGCGGCTCCGCGCTGGTCGCGGTCGGCGCGACCATGGCGGGCTATCCGGGCACGGGCTCCCTGCACGCACTGCTCGCCTGGCCCGCGCTGTGGTCGGTGCCGCTCGGATTCGTGACGATGATGCTCGTGTCACTGGCCACGCCGGGACGGGTGCCGGCCGGGACGGCGGCGATCCTGGCCCGGTTCCATCTGCCGGAGGAACTGGCCGGCGCTCAGGTGCGCGCCGCGGTGAGCGCCAAGGAGGTCGGGGCGTGAGGGGGAGCGGCGGGAGGCCAGGCGTGCGGGGAAGGGACGAGGGCCGGCGCCTGCGGGGGACGGACCAGCGTCGAGGCGTGTGGGGGATCGGCGGGAGCCGGGGCGTGGCGGGGGTCGGCGGGAGTGGAGGCGCCTGGGGGATCGGTCGTAGCCGGGGCGTGGTGGCGGTCGGCGGAGGGCGAGGAGTGCGGGGGACGGACGAGGGGCGAAGCGTGCGCGGCGTGCTGGGGGAATCGGCGGCATGAGTGGATTCCTCGCGGGGCTCTGCGTCGCGGTACTGCCGTTGCTCGCCGCCGGGTTCTGGCTCGGCAGGCGCACCGCGCGGCCCGAGAGCCTCGGTGGGCTCGGTACCCCCGTCGAGCACGCCACCTTCCAGACCCTGCACACGGCGTCGCTCGCCGCGCCCCCGCTGCGCGCGGGACTCACGGAGGAGACGGCGGGCCGGTCCGCGCGACGACTGCGCACGCTGCTCGGCACCGACGCGCTCTGCCTCACCGACCAGGAGACGGTCCTCGCCTGGGCCGGAGTGGGGGCGCACCACCGCGCCGAGATCATGGAGCGGCTCGGCGGACCGCTGGAGACCGGCCGCGGAGAGGCTTTCCGGCTGTCGTGTGACGAGCCCGCCTGCCCGCTGCGCTGGGCCGTCGTCGCGCCCCTCACCGTCGACGAACGGGTACACGGGGCGCTCGTCGCCTGCGCGCCCCGCGAGTCCGCCGTCCTCGTACGGGCCGCCGGCGAGGTTGCCCGCTGGGTCTCCGTGCAACTGGAACTCGCCGACCTCGACCAGTCCCGTACGCGGCTCATCGAGGCCGAGATCAAGGCACTGCGCGCCCAGATATCACCGCACTTCATCTTCAACTCGCTCGCGGTGATCGCCTCGTTCGTCCGCACCGATCCCGAGCGCGCCCGCGAACTGCTGCTGGAATTCGCCGACTTCACCCGCTACTCGTTCCGTCGGCACGGTGACTTCACCACGCTCGCCGACGAACTGCACGCCATCGATCACTACTTGGCCCTGGTCAGAGCCCGCTTCGGGGAGCGTCTGTCGGTCACCCTGCAGATCGCGCCCGAGGTGCTGCCGGTCGCGCTGCCCTTCCTCTGTCTCCAGCCGCTCGTGGAGAACGCCGTCAAGCACGGCCTGGAGGGCAAGACCGACAAGAGCCACATCAGCATCACGGCTCAGGACGCGGGCGCCGAGGCGCTGGTCGTCATCGAGGACAACGGCACCGGAATGGACCCCGACCGGCTGCGCCGGATCCTGGCCGGAGAGGTCAGCCCCTCCGGCGGCATCGGGCTCTCCAACGTCGACGAACGCCTGCGCCAGGTGTACGGGGACGATCACGGCCTCGTCATCGAGACCGCGGTGGGGGCCGGCATGAAGATCACCGCCCGGCTGCCCAAGTACCAGCCGGGCGTGCACTCGGCGGGACGGCTGCCCCGGGAGTGACCCCTACGTACTGCGCGAGGACAGCATCCCCAGCGTGATCAGGCCGAGCACGACCCAGCCGAACCACAACCAGCCGTTGCTGTCGAGCGCCACCGTGTAGGCCGTCACCACGACGAGCCCGCTCACGGTGATCACGCCCATCGCCTTCGTCGAACCGGGCATCGCAGCACCCTCCTCCAGGCGGGTCCGCGGCGCGGGCCGTGGCCTTGGGCCCATTTTCACCCGGAGGAAGGTGGTTCGCCAGAGCCGGGTGGTCTAGTTGACCGCGGGCATCAGGGCCTTGTCCACGCGCTCGATGCTGCAGACCACCAGGTATGTGCCGTTCGACCAGATCCCTGTGCTGCGCAGGCCGTGACTCCAGTGGGTGGTGGGGCTGTAGTGGTGCTTCTCGGGTGGGGCGTCCTTCTCGCACTGCGCGTTCGCCTGGTCCAGGGGGTCCTCGCCCGGCGCGTAGGTCGTGAGGTGCGTGATGTCGACGACGCGCCCGACGTGCTCCTTGTCGCAGGCGACCAGCTCGTAGTGATCGTTGACCCGTGCGTCGCCGTCGACATGGCCGAGGCAGTCCCCCCGCTGTATCTGGGTGGCGTCCGTAAAGGTCATCCCGTACGGGCGAAGGCCGCCCAGCGGGCCGTACACCGGGCCGTCCTTCCCGACCAGCAGGCACGCGACATTGCCCCCCGTGGCGCCGAACCCCTCGCGGGTGGGGACGACGGCCATGCTGCGCACGTTCCACGCGAGCCTGCCCGCGGTCTCCTTCGTCCGCTCCAGACACTGGTCCTCGCCCTGGCGTCGCGCGATCTCGAACGAGGGGGCTTTGTACAGCGCCATCACCTGCCCGTCGGGGCGCAGGGCCTTGCAGCTCGGATCGAGCGTCAGACGTGGGACACCCGCCACCTTCCACGGGGCGGGGTCGCCGAGGACGCAGTCGCCCTTCTGGAGCGGTTCGGAGAGTCCCACCTCGGCGCCGTACGGCAGCTCGGCCTTGTGCGCCATCGCGTACCAGACCCCGCCGGCGGTCAGCCCGAGCGCGAGGAGTACCGCCGCCACCGCTTGCAGGGCGCGAGGGCGCCTGCGCCGACGCCGGCCTCCGGGCCCCGGCGGAGGAGTGGGCGGTGCCCCGTACCCGGGCGGGCCGAACCCCTGGCCCGGCGGGGTGTACGCGCCCGGTCCCGGTGTGGTCGGGGTGTACGCACCCGGTGCCTGGGCGGTGGGCGCGTAGGCGGCCGGTGCGGCCAGGCCCTGGTCGCCGGCCGGGCTGCCGGAACCCATGACCGTGGGCGTGTACGCGTGCGGAGAGGCGGATCCCCGGTCTCCGACCGCGCCGCCCGGAGCCGAGGGCCCGTCGGAGGTGACGAGCCCCGCCCACGGCGGCTGCGAGCCCGTGTCGACCCGGGTCGGCGGATGCGGTTCGGGCGTGATGATCCGGGCCAGTGCCGCCGCCGTGTTCTCCGCGGAGATCCGCCGGGCGGGATCCTTGACCAGGAGTGCCTCGACGACCGGCCGCAGCGCCCCGGCCCGCCGTGGTGGCGGCGGCTCCTCCAGGACCACGGCGGTGATGGCGGCGAGATCGGTGTCGCGGTCGAACGGCCCGTGGCCCTCCACGCCGAAGTACAGGGTGCAGCCCAGCGAGAACAGGTCGGCCGCCGCGGTCGGCGGCCCGCCCGTGGCGCGCTCCGGCGCCAGATAGCCGGCCGTGCCCACCAGAATGGACGTCCTGGTCCAGCGGGTCTCGGGGGAGTCCGGCTGGACGGAGATGCCGTAGTCGGTGAGCAGGATCCGGGCGCCCGGTGTGCCCGTGCGGTCCGGAGCGAGCAGGATGTTGGCGGGTTTGACGTCCCGGTGCATGATGCCGCGCTCGTGCCCGGCGGTCAGGGCGTCAAGGACCGCGAGGCCGATGCGGGCGCACTCGGCGGGAGCCAGCGGACCGCGCCGGGCGAGCCAGGCGCGCAGATCCTCCGCGCCCGCCACGTACTCCATCACGATCCACGGTAGGCCCTCGTGCTCCAGGACGTCGTGCACGGTCACCACGTGCGGGTGCCCGCGCAGCACCGCCGCGTGCCGTGCCTCGGCGCGGGCGCGCGCGATGCGGGACTCGTGCTCCTCATTGCCTTCCGGCATGGTGCGGAACCTGATCTCCTTGAGCGCGACATCGCAGTCGAGCCGCTGGTCGTGGGCGAGCCACACATGACCCATCCCGCCCGAGCCGACCTGGTCCAGCAGCCGATACCGGCCGGCGATGATCCGGCCCACTCCCGATTGCGGTGATCCTGATGCCATCCGGTTGCTCCCCGGGTTCTGCGCTGATTCGTACGCGGGTCAGGACGTGCCTCCGGTGAGCCCACCGGAGTCGGTCGCGTCGGTCGCGGAGGAGGAGGCACCGGGCGCGGAGTCGCTGACGCCGGGGTCGACCGAGGAGGAGTCGCTCGACCCCGGCGCGCCGCTGTCCGTCGGCTGGGTGGGGAGCGGGGCGGTCGAGACGGACTCCGAGGAGGTGGCCGAACCGCTCGTCGACGTGCTCGGCGGAGTAGTGCCCGACACGGGCGGGGAGTCCGTGCCGCCGGTTGTCGGTGCCGTCGACGTTGTCGACGGCGTCGTGCCGGGGCCGGTGCTGGACCCGCTCGGTCCGGTGCTCGACCCGCCGGGGCCGGTGCTGGACCCGCTCGGTCCGGTGCTCGACTCGCCGGGGCCGGTGGTGGATTCATCCGGTCCGGTGCTCACCCCGCCAGGCCCGGTGCTCGACTCGCCGGGGCCGGTGCTCGCCCCGCCAGGTCCGGTGCTCGACTCGTCCGGACCCGTGGTCACCCCACCGGAATCCTGGGGGGTGCTCTGCCCGTCGTCGGCGGACTGTACGAACAGCGTCACGGAGGCGCCCCACTCCAGCGTGCTGCCCTGGACGGGCTGGGAGGCAGTGACCTGGGCGTCGTCCGGCGGCAGGGTGTCGCCGTCGTATGCCAGGGCCAGCCCGGCGTCGGTGAGGTTTTGCGCCGCCTGGGCGAACGTCATGCCGGTGACGGCCGGAACGGTCTGTTGCGCGTGCGGGTCGAAGGACGTGTCGTCACCGTCGACGCCCAGCTCGCGGGCGATCCCGCGATCGGGGTCGTCGACGTCGATGAGCTGGAGCCGGTCGATCTTGGGGTTCCCCGGCGGCGGTTCGACAATCACGATGTGGTCCTGCCGATATCCGGACCACTTCTTGTTTCCGTCCTTGAACTGCACCGAGGTCTTTTTGATGTTCACCTCGGACGGACGCAGTGGATTCCCGCAGGAGCACTTCACGGCGGGCAGTCCCTGCTTATCGACCAGAATGGCGATTCCTGCCTGCAACAAGGCGTCGAAGGGGACGGCTTTGCCGTGCTTGTACTCGTGATTCGTCACCAGAGTGTCGTGGCGCAACACGACGGGTGTGAGTTGATCGATGTAATTCGGGATCTCGGCGGTGCTGATATGCAGGACGCGTGCCCATTCCCGCGCCTTCGCGGAGTTCTCGGGAGCGGTGAGGAATTTCTTCAGCTTCGCCACGACGCAGGTGCCGGGCTTGGTCGACCCGCCGAACTCACCGGTGGACCCACCGCCACCATCCTGTCCTGGCGAACCGTTGTCCCCGCCCGTGCTGTCCCCGCCCGTGCTGTCCCCGCCCGTGCCGTTTCCGCCGGTGCTGTCTCCGCCCGGGCTGTTCCCGCCGCCCGGTGTGCCCCCGTACAGCCCCGGACTGTTGCTGGCCTGTACCCCGCCGGCCGGTCGTGCCTCGGGGACGCGGGTGTCCCTGCCGAGCTTGCCGTCCTCCTTGAAGAAGGGGCTGGCCTGCGAAATCCCCGCGGCCACGGCACGCACTACGAACAACTGATCGGATTTGCTGCACCCGCTGACTATCAGCACAGAAACCAGCAGTAGAGCGATCCTGCGGGCCGCCGATATCCCAGCCCTTTGCATGGACGCACGAAATGTCATGACCGCTCCCCCTGCGGTTTCCCCCGTGGACCCCGCGCACCGGAAGGCCGGGCGCAGGGGCTTCACATTCCATGCTACTGAATGGAAACGCCTTTCACGCAACGCGAAGAGAAAAGTTAATTCAGCGACCGCGTGTGTTGAGTGAGGCCAGATAGGCGTTGTACGCCTCGAGTTCCTTGTCGCCGTCGCGGTCCGCAGCCCGGTCCGCGCGCCTGGCCTGCCGTTGCTCGGAGCCGTACCACTGGAACAGCAGCGCGATCAGTACGAGGACGGAGGGGATCTCGCTGAACGCCCAGGCGATGCCGCCCGCCGCGTTCTGGTCGGCGAGCGCGTCGATGCCGAGTGAAGCGGGCGGGTTCTTGTACGTCTCGACCATGGGAGAGGACGCCATCATCAGTGCGATGCCGAAGAACGCGTGGAACGGCATGCCCGCGAACAGCTCCAGCATCCGCATGAGATAGCCGGGGCGGTGCGGACCCGGGTCGACGCCCATGATCGGCCAGAAGAACACCAGGCCGACCGCGAGGAAGTGGCACATCATCGCGATGTGGCCCGCCTTGGAGCCCATCAGGAAGTCGAAGATCGGCGAGAAGTACAGCGCGTACAGGCTCGCGATGAACAGCGGGATGGTGAACGCGGGGTGCGTGATGAGGCGCATGTACCGGCTGTGCAGGAACATCAGCAGCAGCTCACGCGGTCCCTTGTTGCCCCGCTTCGCCGCGACCGGCAGCGCGCGCAGCGCCAGTGTGATCGGCGCCCCGAGCAGGATCAGGATCGGCGACAGCATGCTGATCACCATGTGCTGCACCATGTGCACGCTGAACATGACCATGCCGTAGTCGTTCAGCTTGGTGCACATCACGAGCATCACGGTCAGTACACCGACGACGAAGGCGGCGGTCCGGCCCCACGACCACTTGTCGCCGCGTCGCGCGAGCCGCACGACCCCCCAGCCGTACAGGCCGAGCCCCACCAGGCAGGCGACGAGGAAGAACGGGTCCGCGGACCATTCGAGCCCCCGCCCCAGCGTGAACGGCGGCAGATCCATGGTCATGCCGTGCCCGCTGTGATCCATCCGCCGGCTCCTGATTCTGGGGGTACCTCCCAGGCCCTTTTAAGGCACTGGGGGAGGGTTGTGCGCTGTCTGTCCGCACCAGAGTAGAACTGCCCCCGGTCGCGGCTGCGACCGGGGGCAGTTCCACCTACGTATGCGTCAGAGCACGCACTCGGCTTCGGCGTACCGCTCGTCCGGAACCGTTTTGAGCGTCTCGACCGCCTCGGCGAGCGAGACCATAACTATGTCCGTGCCACGCAGCGCGGTCATCATGCCGAACTCCCCGCGGTGCACGGCCTCCACGGCGTGCCAGCCGAACCGCGTCGCGAGGACACGGTCGTACGCGGTCGGCGTACCGCCCCGCTGAACGTGCCCGAGGATCACCGGACGGGCCTCCTTGCCGAGCCGCTCCTCCAGCTCCAGCGAGAGCTGCCGGGCGATCCCCGCGAACCGCTCGTGCCCGTAGATGTCCTTGCCGCCCTCGTCGAACTCCATCGTGCCCGCGCGAGGCTTGGCGCCCTCGGCGGCCACGACGATGGCGAACCGCTTGCCCGCCTCGAAGCGCTCGCCGACCTTGGCGGCCAACTCCTCGATGTCGAAGGGGCGTTCCGGTACGACGATGGCGTGGGCGCCGGCCGCCATGCCGGAGTGCAGCGCGATCCAGCCGGTGTGGCGGCCCATGACCTCGACGATCAGGACACGCTGGTGGGACTCGGCGGTGGTCTTCAGCCGGTCCAGGGCCTCGGTCGCGACGCCGACTGCCGTGTCGAAACCGAAGGTGACGTCGGTGACGGCGATGTCGTTGTCGATGGTCTTCGGCACGCCGACGATGGGCAGCCCGCTGTCGCTCAGCAGCCGGGCCGCCTTGAGGGTGCCCTCACCGCCGATCGGGATGATCGCGTCGAGGCCCAGTTCCGCGACATGGCCCTTGGCTCGCTCCACGCCGTCACGCAGATGCGCCGGCTGGACCCGGGAGGAGCCGAGGATGGTGCCGCCGCGAGCCAGGATGCCGCTCACCGCGTCGAGGTCGAGCTTGAGGTAGTCGCACTCCAGGAGGCCCTTCCAGCCGTCCCGGAAGCCGATGACCTCGTCGCCGTGGTCGACGACGGCACGGTGCACGACGGACCGGATGACGGCGTTCAGGCCGGGGCAGTCGCCGCCGGACGTGAGGACACCAATGCGCATAGCCCGAAATACCTTCTCAACGTGGGCCGGAGACCGGACCACGCTGTCCGGCTGGACCCCGCCACCCTACCGGCGGCAGGGGGCGGGTCCGCATCGTGCGTCCGCCTGCTGGACGCCCCCGCACACGTGAGCGGAGGCCTTGTCAGACGGGCTCCCGCCCGCGCCCTGCGGAACCGTTTCTCGAGAGGGCCGGGCGGGTCTCCAACCGGTCAGGCAGGCCGCTCTGCGGCTGTCTTCACGCAGGCTGCTGCGCAGCCGCGATGCGCTCGTTGCGCAGCGCCTCGTACCACCGGTCGTCGATCGGCGGCAGCGCGTTCACGTCGAGCGCCAGCTTCAGCAGCAGGTCGGCGATCTGCGGGTTGCGGGCGAGGACGGGGCCGTGCATGTACGTACCGAAGACCGTGTCGTTGTACGCGCCCTCGGTGCCGTCGCCCGTGCCGTTGCCCTTGCCGAGCCGCACGTTCGCGAACGGACGGGCGGTGGGGCCGAGATGGGTCACACCCTGGTGGTTCTCGAAGCCGGTCAGCTGGGGCAGGCCGAGGCGCGCGTCGATGTCCGCGAGGACGTCGCCGACGCAGCGCTCGCCCTCGCCGCGCGTGGAGACCACGTCGAGCAGGCCGAGACCCGGCTCGCGCTGGCCGAGGTCGTTGATGAACTCGTGGCCGAGGATCTGGTAGCCGGCGCAGACCGAGAAGACGATCGCGCCGTTGCCGACCGCGCGGTGCAGACCGCCGTCGCGGCGCAGGCGCTCCGCGGCGAGCCGCTGCGGCCTGTCCTCGCCGCCGCCGATCAGGTAGATGTCGCCGGAGGTCGGGATCGGCTGGTCGCTGCGCACGTCGAGGCGGGCCACGTCGAGGCCGCGCTGGCGGGCCCGGCGCTCCACGACGAGCGCGTTGCCCTGGTCGCCGTAGGTGCTCAGCAGGTCCGGATAGATCCACACCAGACGCAGGCTGTTGTCACTCATTCTCTTCGTCCTCCGTGGCTCAGTTGCCGACACGACGCCGCAGATCCTGGAAAGCGGTGTAGTTCGCGATGACCTCGATGCGTCCGGGCGGCGCCATCTGCACGGCCTGGTCGAGGTTCTCGCAGACCTGGAAGTGCTGGTTGGCGACTTCCAGGCGCACGGCCAGGTCCAGCTTCCGGTCGCCGAGAACGAAGATCGGGTGCCCGGTCAGGCGCGTGTAGTCGACGTCCCACAGCCACGAGGTGTCCGTGCCGTCGGCGCCGCGCGCGTTCACGGACAGGATGACCGGGGTCGGCGGCGGGTCGATCAGGGAGAATGTCTCCAGCCAGCCCGCGGGGTTCTTGGCGAGCAGCAGACGCAGGTCGCGCTGCATGAACTGCACCACGTCGTAGCGCCCGGCCACGGCCTGCACCTGGTACATGCGCTCCAGGGCGACCTGCGGGGGGACGCCGAAGACCGCGGCGACGGCGGCCGACGAGGCGGCGTTCGCCTTGTTGGCGCGGCCCGGCAGCTGGAGGTGGATCGGCCAGGCCGAGCCGTGCGGGTCGAGGACGTGGTCGCCGGAGAGCGCCCAGGTCGGCGTCGGACGGCGGAAGCCGCACTCGCCGCAGAACCAGTCGTCGCCGGGGCGCTGCATCACACCACCGCA
Organism: Streptomyces albiflavescens; assembly: GCF_014645835.1. Classification (GTDB taxonomy): domain Bacteria; phylum Actinomycetota; class Actinomycetes; order Streptomycetales; family Streptomycetaceae; genus Streptomyces; species Streptomyces albiflavescens. The sequence goes on along the minus strand of NZ_BMMM01000001.1, from coordinate 922,506 downwards.
GGACGGGCAGGACCAGGCGTCGTCCTTCCACATCTGACCGGCCGCCACCCACATGACGTTCGGCGAGGAGGACGCGGCCCACACGACCAGCGGGTCGTCGGCGTTGGCCACCACGACGGCCTTGGAACCGGCCAGGCCCTCGCGCCAGTGCTCGGCCATCATCCGGGTCTCGGCGGCCCGGTCGAGCTGGTCGCGGGAGAGGTTGAGCAGCGCGATGCACTTGGGGTCGGTGTCGCGCGCGACACCGGCGAGGTACTTCTCGTCGACCTCGATGACCGCGTACTTGGCGTCCGAACCGCCCGCGAGCGCCGAGGTGATACCGGCCGGCATGTTCGCACCCAGCGCGTTCGACACGACCGGGCCCGCGGCGCGCAGCGCTTCCGCGATCAGCCGGGTGGTGGTGGTCTTGCCGTTGGTGGCCGAGACCAGGATCACGTCCAGGTGTGTGGCCAGCCGGGCCAGCAGGTCGGGGTCGAGCTTGAGTGCCACCCGGCCACCGATCACCGATCCACTGCCGCGTCCGGCGGCACGCGAGACGGCCGCTGCCGCCTTGCCCGCCGTCACGGCCAGCTTGGCCCGCGGCGTCAGCGGGTCCGAGTTGCCTGACATCGTTTCTCGATCCTCCTTGCGTACGCGCCGCGCCCCTGCCCCCGGCACCGTGTGGGCCTCAGCCTATCGAGATCCACTCACGTGCCCGAATCGCGGCACCACCACGGTGCCGGCGCGACATGCACGCGCCATCAAGGACCGTACCCTTGCCGCCATGCGACACGGCTCCATCCCGGGCACCCACGGGCGCGTCCGGCCCCTCACCCTGCTCGGCGACCCCGTCCTGCACACACCGTGTGAAGAAGTCACCGGGTTCGGCCCCCAACTCGGGCAACTCGTCGAGGACATGTTCGCGACGATGTACGCCGCGGAGGGCGTCGGCCTCGCGGCCAACCAGGTCGGCGAGTCGCTCCGGGTCTTCGTGTACGACTGCCCCGACGACGAGGAGGTCCGCCACGTGGGACATGTGGTGAACCCACGCCTTGTCGAGGCCGACGGTGTGGTGCTCCGGGGCCCGGAGGGTTGTTTGTCGCTGCCGGGCCTGGAGGCGGGGACCGAGCGCTACGACCACGCGGTCGTCGAGGGGTACACCGTGACCGGCGAGCCGGTGAGCGTGCACGGCACCGGCTGGTTCGCGCGGTGCCTGCAGCACGAGTGCGATCACCTTGACGGTGGGGTGTACGTGGACCGGCTCACCGGGTGGCGGCGTCGGCGGGTCATGCGCCAGGCGGCGCGGGCGTCTTGGAGCCGCTGAGCTCCGTCTGCTCGGCCACGGGCCGTCCGTGGCCGCTCGCGCGACCCCGTGCCCCGTTGCCGGGCTCAGAACCCAGGACCGCCGATCTTGTCCCCCGCCGCCGCCAGGCGGCCCCACAGCAGGTCGGCCAGACTCCGCACCAACTCGGCCCGAGGACACGGCCGTTCCCCCAGCCACCAGTCTCCGGCGGCATGCATCATGCCGACGATCCCGTGGCCCCACACCCGGGCCAGCTGCTGGCTGCCGGGGCCGAGGTCGACGCGCTCCTCGATGACCTCGGCGAGCTCCTCGCCCATGCGGCGCAGCAACGGCGCGGAGTGCTTGCCCACGTCGAAACCCTGGTCGCCCGGCTGGCCGCCCTCCGCCGGATGCATGAGGAAACGGTAGACCTGGGGGCGTGCCTCGATGGCCGCCAAATAGGTGTCGAGTGTCGACTCGACCCGCTCCCGGCGCTCGGCCGGCGCGTCCAGTGCGGCCCGCAGCGCTTCGAGGAGGGCGTCGGTGTGCCGCTTGGCGAGCGCGGCGTAGAGTCCGCCCTTGTCGCCGAAGTGGCGGTACAGGATCGGCTTGGTGATGCCCGCCTCGGCGGCGATGGCGTTCATCGATGCCCCGGGGCCGTCGCGGAGCACCACCCGGTCGGCGGCTTCCAGCAGCTCGCGCCGGCGGCGGTCGGCGGACCTCTGCTGATCGGTCCGCTGTGTGGTGTCCATGTGCTCTCCCCACCCGTGGTGATTCGGTGACGCCTGCGCAAACTAACACTCGTCGGCGTATGGGTATCGAACGGGCTACCGAGCGTGGCTCAGGAGTTGACTTTTCCTACTGGTCAGTAACACACTCCAGTTACCGCAAGTAACAGCTTAGTGCAGCCCTGGAGGGGACATGGCCGAGTTCACCATGGAGCTCAACGACGAACAGAAGGAGGTCCGCGACTGGCTGCACGGCTTCGCCGCCGATGTGATCCGCCCCGCGGCCGCCGAATGGGACGAGCGCGAAGAAACTCCCTGGCCGGTCATCCAGGAGGCGGCGAAGGTCGGCATCTACTCCCTCGACTTCTACGCCCAGCAGTACTTCGACTCCACCGGCCTCGGCATCCCGATGGCCATGGAGGAGCTGTTCTGGGGCGACGCGGGCATCGCCCTCTCCATCGTCGGTACCGGCCTCGCCGCCGTGGGCGTCCTCGCCAACGGCACCGAGGAGCAGATCGGCACCTGGATCCCCCAGATGTACGGCGATGCCAACGATGTCAAGGTCGCCGCCTTCTGCTCCTCCGAGCCCGACGCCGGCTCCGACGTCGCCTCCATGCGCACGCGCGCCGTCTACGACGAGGCCAAGGACGAGTGGGTCCTCAACGGCACCAAGACCTGGGCGACCAACGGCGGCATCGCCAACGTCCACGTCGTCGTCGCGGTCGTCGACACCGAGCTGGGCTCCAAGGGGCACGCCTCCTTCATCGTCCCGCCGAACACGCCGGGCCTCTCGCAGGGCCAGAAGTTCAAGAAGCACGGCATCCGTGCCTCGCACACCGCCGAGGTCGTCCTGGAGAACGTCCGTATCCCCGGCTCCTGCCTCCTCGGCGGCAAGGAGAAGCTCGACGAGCGCCTGGCCCGCGCCCGTGAGCGCGCCAAGGCGGGCGGCGAGCGCGTGAAGAACGCCGCGATGGCGACGTTCGAGGCCAGCCGCCCGGCGGTGGGTGCCATGGCGGTGGGTACCGCTCGGGCCGCGTACGAGGTGGCCCTCGACTACGCGAAGACGCGTGAGCAGTTCGGGCGGCCGATCATCGACAACCAGGGTGTCGCGTTCCAGCTCGCCGACATGCGGACGTCGATCGACGCGGCGCGGCTGCTGGTGTGGCGCGCCTCCTGGATGGCGGTCAACGGCAAGCCGTTCACCGCGGCCGAGGGGTCCATGTCGAAGCTGTTCGCCAGTGAGACCGCGAAGAAGGTGACCGCGCAGGCGATCCAGATCCTCGGTGGCAACGGGTACACCCGGGAGTACCCCGTGGAGCGGATGCACCGGGATGCGGCCATCTACACGATCTTCGAGGGTACGAGTGAGGTTCAGCGGCTGGTGATCGCGCGGACGTTGTCCGGGATGCCCATCCGCTAGCGGTTTCGAGGAGGCTGCGGACCGGTTGTGGCCGGTCGCGCAGTTCCCCGCACCCCCTGAAAGGGGCGCTCCGGCTAGCGGTGTTTCAAGGGTGTGAGTTGCTCGATGTCGTACCTGGAACGCAGCTCCTCGATCGCCGCATGGTCCGGGGGGCCGCCGTTGCCGAGGATCTCCAGGAGTTCCTCGAAGTAGTGCTCGTGGTCAGGGGGCGGTGACGCCTGGAAGAACATCTTCGCCGGGGTCTCCGTGGGGTTGGAGAAGGCGTGCGGGCAGCCTGGGGGCACGACGATGACCGTGCCGGGGGTCGCCCGGACCACCCGGCTGCCCGAACCGGACTCCCACTTCTGCCAGTTGTCCGGGGTCCGTACCCGCGGCTCGAAGGCGAGCACGTCCAGCTCGCCTTCGAGCACATAGAACAACTCCTCGCTGCGTGTGTGCACATGGGCGCCGACGTCGAAGCCGGGCGGCACGCGCACCTCGAAGGTGGACGCCGTGCGCGAGTGCGAGCCGGTCACCTTGAACGTCACGTGCTGCGCGGGCGTCTGCACGACACGGCCGTGCCCCGGCGGCACGAGTAGCCCTTCGGTCCTTGTCATCGGCCGCTCACCACGTCACAGGCAGGTTCGCGGGGCCACGGATCAACGCGCCCGTCCTGAAGGGAACCTGATCCGGCGGCACGGCGAGCCGCAGCCCCGGCATCCGGTCGAGCAGCACGTCGACCATGAGCTCGGACTCCAGCCTGGCCAGCATCCCGCCCGGGCAGTAGTGCGGGCCGAAGCCGAACGACACATGCGGGTTGGGGATGCGTGAGAAATCGATGGCCTCCGGGTCCGGGAAGACGTCCGGGTCGCGGTTCGCGGCCAGGTACGACACGTAGATCGCGTCGCCCGCCCGGATCCGCACGCCGCTGATCTCCACGTCCTCCAGCGCGATCCGCGACAGCCCGACCGCACTGCGGTGCGGGATGTAGCGGAGCAGCTCGTCGATGGCCCGGGGGCGGATCTCCGGCTCGGCCCGCAGTTGTTCGGCCAGGTCGGCGCGGGTCATCAGGATGTAGAACAGCTGGCCGCTGTTGTTGGTGACCGCCTCGCCGCCGATCTGGAGGAGCACGGCGAGCCCCACGGCCTCGTCCAGCATGATCTCGTCCCTGCCCACGGCGGCGCCCAGCAGCGAGGTGACGTCCTCGCCGGTGCTGTCGCGCCGATCGCCGATGAGCCGCGCGAAGTACGCGCTCATCTCCGCCTTGGCCTTCTCGCTGACCTCGGCGCCGTGCGACGAGGACAGGATCAGCTGGGTCCAGCTGTGCATACTCTGCCGGTCGGTGGCCGGGACGCCCATCAGCTCGCAGATGACGGCGATGGGGAAGGGGCTCAGGACCGTCGCGGTGAGGTCGGCGGGCGGCCCGTCCTGGAGCAGCTCGTCGACCAGCTCGTCGAGCATCCGCCGGGACTTCTCCCGCACCCGCTCCACGCCGCGCGCCGTGAAGGCGGGGGCCACCGAGCGGCGCAGCCGGGTGTGGTCGGGCGGATCCAGGAAGCCCACCGCGCCGCGGGACGGGATGAAGTGCGGGGCGAGCCGGGTGACCCGCCCGTCCATGACCGCCGCACGGCTGAACCGGGCGTCGTTGGTCACCGTGCGCACGTCGTCGTACCGCGTCACCAGCCACGCCCAGCCCTCGCCGTTGGGCAGTTGGATCCGGGTGACCGGGCCCTCCCGCATCAGCTTGGTGAGGACCGGGTCGAAGTCCACGCCTGGCAGGTCGACGACCGGCCAGGGGTGGACGGGTGGCAGTGGTTCGGTGATGGTGTCTTCGCTCATGCCTGTCACACCATCTCGTCGCCCGCGTTGCGCCAGCTGCCCAGCGCCATCTCCGCGGTGATGCCGGGGCCGAAGCCCGCGAGCAGTCCGCGCGCGTCGTGCTCGGCGCCGCCCTCCTCGAACAGCCGGCGCAGCGCGTCCAGGACGACGGCGCTGGCGATGTTCCCGTACTCCGTGAGGGTGGCCCGGCTGAACCGGAAGGCCTCCGGCGGTACTTCGAGGAACTTGCAGAGGTCGTCGAGGATCCTGGGGCCGCCCGCGTGGATGATGTAGAAGTCCAGGTCGGAGGCGTCCCAGCCGTGCTTTCGCGCGAGGGCGTGGAGCGCGGGGGCGAGGGGTTCCATCGTCCCGGGCACCCGCTTGTCGAGCAGGAAGTGGAAGCCCGTGGCCCGGACGTCGTACATGATCCACTCTTCGGTCTTGGGGATCAGGTACGAGCTGTTGCGCTCCAGCTTGACGCCGGTGCCGCCTTTGCCGCGGACGACCGCGGCGGCTATGCCGTCGCCGAAGAGTCCGTTGGAGAGCAGCGAGCCGACGCCGAGGTCGGTCGGCTGGTAGCAGAGCGAGCAGAACTCGCAGGCCACGATGAGCGCGTTGGCGTCGGGGTACGCCGTGCAGAAGTCATGCGCGCGGTTGATCGCGGCGCCGCCGGCCGCGCAGCCCAGCTGGGCTATGGGTATCTGCCGGGTGTCGCTGCCGAAGCCCATCGAGTTGATCAGCCAGGCCGTGAGTGAGGGCATCATGAACCCGGTGCACGATACGTAGATGATCACGTCGATGTCGGTGGTGAGCAGCTCGGCGTCGTCCAGTGCCCGCTGCACCACTGCGGGGACGCGGGCCTTGGCCTCGCTCTCGTAGACCTTGTTCCGGTCTTCGAAGCCCGGGTGCTTCAACGTCTCCTCGATGGGCTGGACGATGTGCCGGGTGGCGACGCCCGTGTTCTCGATCAGGCGTAGCGCCAGAGGCAGTTGTGGGTGGTCGGCGTGACGGGAGCGGCATAGCTCCAGCGTCTCCTCCATCGTGATGACATGTTCCGGAACCGAGACCGAGGGTCTGCACAAAGTCGCCATGGAGCACGCCTTCTTTCCGCCGTCCGGGGAACTCTTCGTCCCTCGGTGGTCCACCCACGATCACCCGGCTGCGCGCGGATATCTCGTCGAATTACTCCATTCCGGGGATCTTTGGGATGGTGTGGGACCCTGGTGGAAAGGGCCCCGGGACCGCCGAACCCAAGGAGCAGCAATGACGCGGACGGCCAGGGAACTGCTGGAGAGCACGACCGGGAAACTCGCCCCGGACCCGCACGCCAACCGGCTTCTGCCCCTGATCGCCCGGGGCGCGGCGCGGCGCTCGACCCTCGCCGCGCTCGCCCTCGAACAGCGCCATGTGATCGCCGCGGACCGCCGGGCCTTCCTGCATCTGGCCGCACGGTCGGCGGCCGGCGCCGAGATGTCGGCCGCCGCGCCGGAGAGCGCCGCCTTCTTCGAAATGCTTGCGGAGGGTGAAGCCGTGGCCTGGGAGCGGCTCGGTGCGTATGCCGCCGCGGTCGGGGCCGACGAGGCGCAGGAGGCCGCGTACGAGCCGCTCGCGGACTGCCAGACCTATCCCGCGTACGTCGCCTGGCTCGCCCTGAACGGCTCACTGGCCGACGTCGTGCTCACGCTGAGCGCCAACTTCGCCGCGTGGGGCGGCTACTGCGCGACGATCGCCCAGGCCCTGCGCCGCCATTACGGCTTCGCCGACGAGGCCTGCGGCTTCTTCGACTTCTTCGCCGAGCCCGCTCCGGACCTGGAGCGGAAGGCGCTGGCAGCGGTGCAGGCGGGACTCGACACCGGACAGGTCTCGGAAGACGCGGTGCACCGCTACGGGCGGCTGCTCCAGGCCTATGAGGCGAAGTTCTGGCACGCCCTGTGGGAGTTGGACCAGCGAGTCGCCTGACGCACGGTCAGCCGGCCGTCGTCCCACTGCTGTGCGCGATGCAGGCCACGTCGATGCGGTCGGCGAGCTTGGCGAGTTCGATCGTGAGCGCCGCCACCGTATCCTCGTCGAGCCCGTCCTGGCCGGCCTCCACCAGATGCAGCCACCGGCCGCCCACCGTGCGCAGCAGCTTGCTGACGTCGGCGGCCGCCACCTGCAACGTGCCGCGGTCGTCGACGATCAGAGGCAGGGTCACTTCGCGGTTCACAGAGGGGATCGTAGCTGCGGAACGCTCACGCTCCGTGCCATACGGTGGTGATGTTGCAGAACTCGCGGATTCCGTGCTCGGACAGCTCACGCCCGTAGCCCGACCGCTTCACCCCGCCGAACGGGAAGGCCGGGTGGGACGCCGTCATCCCGTTGATGTACACGCTGCCCGCCTCCAGATCACGGACGAATCGGTCCACCTCGGAGCCGTCGCGCGTCCAGACGTTCGAACTCAGCCCGAACGGGGTGTCATTGGCGAGGGCCACCGCCGTGTCCAGATCGGCCGCGCGGTAGAGCGTGGCGACGGGCCCGAAGGCCTCCTCCTGGTGGATGCGCATCTCGGGGGTGATGTCGGCGAGGACGGTCGGCGCGTAGAACCAGCCGCGGTCCCGGAAGCCGTCCGGGCGCTCGCCGCCGCACAGGACGGTCGCGCCGTTCTCCACCGCGTCGTCGACCAGCTCCTCCAGATCGCTGCGGCCCTGCTCGGTGGAGAGCGGACCGACGTCCGTGTCCTCGTCCAGCGGGTCGCCCACCTTCAGCGCCCGCATGCCCGCGGCGAACCGCTCGGCGAAGGCGTCGAACACATCGGTGTGCGCGATGAACCGCTTGGCAGCGATGCACGACTGCCCGTTGTTCTGCACACGCGCCGTCACGGCGACCTTCGCGGCCCGGTCGAGGTCGGCGGACGGCATGACGACAAAGGGGTCGCTGCCGCCCAGCTCCAGAACCGTCTTCTTGACCTCGTCCCCGGCGACCGAGGCGACCGCCCGGCCCGCCGGTTCACTCCCGGTGAGCGTGGCCGCCCTGACGCGCGGGTCGCGCAGGACGCCCTCGACGGCGCCCGAGCCGATCAGCAGCGTCTGGAAGCAGCCCTCGGGGAAGCCCGCGCGGCGGAACAGGTCCTCCAGGTAGAGGGCGGTCTGCGGCACGTTCGAGGCGTGCTTGAGCAGGCCCACATTGCCCGCCATCAGCGCGGGCGCGGCGAACCGGATCACCTGCCAGAGCGGGAAGTTCCACGGCATGACGGCCAGGACCGGGCCCAGCGGCCGGTAGCGCACGAGGACACGGGAGGCCCCGGAGTCCTTGACGTCGGAGTCGGCGGGCTCCTCGTCGGCGAGGAGCCCCTGGGCGTGGTCGGCGTACCAGCGCATCGCCTTCGCGCACTTGGCTGCCTCGGCACGCGCCTGCTTGACCGGCTTGCCCATCTCCGTGGTCATCACCCGGCCGATGTTCTGCTGGTCCTCGTCGAGCAGGTCGGCGGCCCTGTGCAGGAGCCGAGCCCGCTCGGCGAAGGACGTGGTGCGATGCGTACGGAAAGCGGCTTCGGCGGCCGCGAGCCTGCGCTCGATCTCCTCGGCGCCCAGGGCGTCGTACGTCTTGAGCGTCTCGCCGTTCGCCGGGTTCACCGTTGCGATGGGCATGGCCGACCTCCTGACTGCGGGCTGTGCTCCGACCCTCCCGCGCGGCGCGGTACGGCGCAACGCGGAAGGCCCTTCCTCGTGGGGCGAGACGCTCGGGCGGGTGACCCGGAGGCGCACCCCGGCCTTCTCAGCCCGAGTGCTCCGAGAGCCGGTCGAGAAACTCCGCCTGCGCCTTCACGATCGCCGACCGGGCCCGGTCCAGGTCGAACCACTCCACCCGGTCCAGCTCGGGGAACTCCTGCCGCCGTCCCGACTTCGGCGGCCACTCCATCTCGAAGGTGCCGGGGACCACGGCCGCCGGGGCGAGATCCGCCTCGACCGCCCAGGCCGTGACGACCTTGCCATTGGTCTGCGTGATCTCGCCCAGCGAGATGGCCTCGCCTTCGGGCGGCGGCAGCCCCAGCTCCTCCTGGAACTCGCGGCGGGCCGCGTCCCAGGCGGTCTCGTCGGGCTCGTACTCGCCCTTGGGCACGGTCCAGGCCCCGGCGTCGCGCCGCGCGAAGAACGGCCCGCCCATATGGCCGAGCAACACCTCCAGACCGCGGTCGGTGTGTCGGAACAACAACAGTCCCGCGCTCCGCTTCCCACTCACGGGGTGACCTCCGGGTGTGCGGCGAGCAGTGTCCCGACGGTGTCGGCCTCGGCCGGGGTCTTGTCCTCGCGGTAGCGCACGACACGGGCGAAGCGGAGGGTGACGCCGGCCGGGTAGCGGGTCGACTTCTGCAGACCGTCGTACGCGATCTCGACGACGAGTTCCGGTCGTACGGTCACCACGTAGCCGTTGTCCTCGACGGCCAGCTCCTGGAGGTGCTCGGTCTGCCAGGCGAGCATCGCGTCGGTCATGCCCTTGAACGTCTTGCCGAGCATCGCGAAGGACCCGTCCGCGTTGCGCGCGCCGAGGTGCAGGTTGGACAGCTTGCCGGTGCGCCTCCCGTGGCCCCACTCGGCCGCCAGGACCACCAGGTCGAGGGTGTGTACGGGCTTGACCTTCAGCCAGGAGGCACCGCGCCGGCCCGCGCTGTAGGGAGCGTCGAGGGCCTTGACCACGACGCCTTCGTGGCCGCGTTCCAGGGTGTCGGCGAGGAACCGCTCCGCCGCGGGGAGGTCCGCGGGGCCGTCCACGAGACTGCGCCGCACCCGCATGGGCTCGGGGACCAGCCGAGCCAGTTCCGCGTGTCGTTCGGTGAACGGCAGATCGAGCAGATCCTGGCCGTCGACGGACAGTGCGTCGAAGAAGACGGGGGAGACGGGCATGGTCCTCGCGGCCGTCGCCACGTCCACACGCGAGCCCACCCGTCCGGCCGTCTCCTGAAAGGAGCGCGGCCGGCCGTCCTCGTCCAGCGCGATCACCTCGCCGTCCAGGATGAACCGCTCGCCCTTCAACTCCAGTGCCGCGGACGTGAGTTCGGGCAGCCGGTCGGTGATGTCGTCGAGGGTGCGGGTATAGATCCGTACGTCGCCGCCGTCGCGGTGGAGTTGCACGCGGATGCCGTCCAGCTTCTCCTCGACGGCGCACGCGCCCAGTTTCTCGACCGCGTCGGAGACGGACCCCGCCGTGTGCGCCAGCATCGGCAGCACCGGGCGGCCGACGGTGAGCCGGAAGCCGTCGAGGGCTTCCGGGCCGTGGGACAGCAGTGCCTGTGCCACCGTCTGCAGCGAACCGGCGAGCATCACCGCCCGTCGTACGTCCGCGCCGGGCGCGCCGGTCGCCTCGGCGAGCCCCTCGACCGCGACCGCGTCCAGTGCGCCCTGCCGCACCTCGCCGCTGATCAGTCCGAACAGGAAGCGCTGCTCGTCCTCGGTGGCCGCCGCCATCAGCTCGCCCACCAGGCGCGCCCGTTCGGCCTGGGAACCGGTGCCGGTGACCGCACCGAGCCGCGTCAGCCGGGCGTCCACCTCCCGCACCGTGAGGGAAGGATCCGGCGCCGGAGGGACCGGGCGGCTGAGGATCTTCCAGCCGACGCCCAGCCGCCCCTGTGGCAGGCGGCCGGCCAGATACGGGATGACGATCGGCACGTCGTCCGCCTCCGCGTCCCGGAACAGCTCGGCGAGCAGCGCGATCTTCCGGGACCGCGCCGAGGTGGCGGCGATCTCCTGGGACACATGAGCGAGCCGGCTCAGCAGCATGCAGCCATGGTGCAACGCGGACGTCGGGTGCACACCCCTACGGGTACGGAACAAGGCCCCATCCGTACGGGTACGGAACGGGGCCACGGTTGTGCGGGCACAGACCGGATCCAGGTCCGTATGGGCACGGCTCGGGTCCACGCCGGAGCGGGTACGGAGCCGGCTAGGTCCTGTCGTCACATTCCCGTCGTCCGCCCGGAGGGCGGGCCCTGCGGCGTCAGGTGCGTGCTCTCGGCGTGCCGGGCACAGGCCCTCGTACTGGATGTACTTGGGTCTGTGCCCGGTGCGGCGAGAGTGCGTGCATGGCGTCGCGGGGCAGACGGGAATTTGACGACAGGGCCTAGCCCTGCCCCCGGGCGACGGCCGCGTCGAGGTCCGCGAAGAGCAGCTCCCCGTTGAGCGTGGCCGCCGCCCGGTACCCGCCGCTCGCCGCGTTCACGACCTGCTCCGCGAAGCCGATCGCGTTCCCCGCCGCCCAGACGCCGGGCACCGTCGTCAGCCCCGTCTCGTCGACCACCGGATACGTGCCGAACGGCGTCTCCCGCAGCTCGGCGCCCAGTCGCTCGAACAGACCGCTGCGCGGGACGGCGCGGGGCGCGACGAACAGCACCGAGCGGTCGTGTGCCGTGCCGTCCGCGAGACGCACCCCGGTCAGCCGGTCGCCTTCGACCCGCAGTCCCGCGACCTCGCCGGGCACCACGACGACCCCGGCGGCGGCGAGCCTGAGCGGATCCTCGTTCGACAGTTCGTCCTCGCCGACGGTGTGGAGGAACAGCGTCACGTCCTTCGACCACTGGCTGACCATCAGCGCCTGGTGCACGCTCATCGGCGTGGTGGCCAGCACCCCGAAGGCCTTGTCGCGGACCTCCCAGCCGTGGCAGTACGGGCAGTGCAGCACGTCCCGCCCGAAGCGCTCGGCAACCCCCGGCACCGGCGGCAGTTCGTCGGCCAGGCCTGTGGTGACGATCAGCCGGCGCGCGTGCACCGTGGGCCCGGTCGCCAAGGTGACGTCGAACTCCCCGGCGCCGTCCCGGGCCACGTCCACCGCGCGGTCGCGGACGAGCTCGACCCCGTACGCCTCGATCTCGCGCCGCCCCGCCGCGAGGAATTCGGCGGGCGGCATGCCGTCCCGGGTCAGATAGCCCTGCATGTGGGCGGCGGGCGCGTTGCGCGGTTCGCCCGCGTCGACGACGAGCGTGCGGCGCCGGGCGCGCCCCAGGACGAGCGCGGCCGACAGCCCCGCCGCGCCGCCGCCGATGACTACCGCTTCGTATATCTCGGTCATGGTGACCACCTCCACGGAAAAGGTCGCCCGGCCGCGGACGAATTGACAAACGGCTTTGCCGATTCTGCAATATGGACATGAGTGACGACGCGGAGACGGATCAGACGGACGAGGTGCTGGCCGAGGTCGGGCCGCGGCTGCGGCGGATCCGGAAGGAGCGGGGCGCCACGCTCGCGGGGTTGTCGGAGGCCACCGGTATCTCCGTGAGCACGCTGTCGCGCCTGGAGTCCGGGCTGCGCAAGCCCAGCCTGGAACTGCTGCTGCCGATCGCCCGTGCCCACCAGGTGCCGCTCGACGAGCTGGTCGGGGCGCCCGAGGTGGGTGATCCGCGGGTGCGGTCCAAGCCGATCGTGCGGTACGGCCGTACGCACTGGCCGCTCACCCGGCAGCCCGGCGGACTCCAGGCGTTCAAGGTGCTCGAGCCGCAGCGGTCGATGGCACCGGAACCACGCACGCACGAGGGGTACGAGTGGCTGTACGTACTCTCCGGGAGGCTGCGGCTCGTGCTCGGCGACCACGACGTGGTGCTCGGTCCCGGAGAGGCCGCCGAGTTCGACACCCGCGTGCCGCACTGGTTCGGGTCGACGGGGGAGGGGCCCGTGGAGTTCCTGAGCCTGTTCGGGCCCCAGGGGGAGCGGATGCATGTGCGGGCCCGGCCCGCCCGGTCATAGGAGGCCGCGTCGGCGCGTGACGGACGCTACTGTTCCCTGAAGGGCAAGCGACCGCTTAGTATGCGGTCGAGCCCGGTCAGACAGAGCAGTCCCGTGGAGGCCCCGCATGCAGGCATGGCAAGTGCACGAGCTCGGCGAGCCGAGTGAGGTGATGCAGCTCCAGGAAGTGGAGCGTCCGCAGCCCGGCGAGGGTCAGGTCCTGCTCAAGGTGCGCGCGGCGAACATCAACTTCCCGGACGCGTTGATGTGCCGGGGGCACTACCAGGTCAGGCCCCCGCTGCCGTTCACGCCCGGCGTGGAGATCTGCGGGGAGACCGAGGACGGACGCCGTGTGCTCGCGAACCCCGCGCTGCCTTACGGCGGTTTCGCCGAGTACGCCGTCGCGGACGCCGCCGCGCTGCTGCCCGCGCCCGACGCCCTCGACGACGCCGAGGCGGCCGCCCTGCACATCGGATACCAGACGGGGTGGTTCGGTCTGCACCGGCGCGCCGGGCTGGAAGCCGGTGAGACGCTGCTCGTCCACGCTGCCGCCGGAGGGGTCGGCAGCGCGGCCGTACAGCTCGGGAAGGCGGCCGGCGCGAATGTCATCGGCGTGGTCGGCGGGGCCGACAAGGCCGTCGTGGCACGGGAGCTGGGCTGCGACGTCGTCATCGACCGGCGTACGCAGGACGTCGTCGCCGCCGTGAAGGAGGCGACCGGCGGCCGGGGCGCCGATGTGATCTACGACCCGGTCGGCGGTGCGGCCTACGCCCAGTCCGCCAAGGTCGTCGCCTTCGAGGGCCGTATCGTCGTCGTGGGCTTCGCGAGCGGGACGATCCCCAGCCCGGCGCTGAACCACGCCCTCGTGAAGAACTACTCGATCCTCGGCCTGCACTGGGGCCTGTACAACACCAAGAACCCGAAGCTGGTCCAGCACTGCCATGAGCAGCTCACCGAGCTGGCAGCCCGGGGCGCGATCAAGCCGCTGGTGAGCGAGCGCGTGCCGCTGGACGGGGCCGCGGCCGCCGTGCAGCGAGTCGCCGACGGCGTCACCACCGGCCGGGTCGCGGTCGTACCGTCGCTGGAGAATGGAGCCGCCGCATGACCGACGAAGCCGAACTCAAGCGCCGTACGGCCGAGCTGCTGGCGGCTCACCCGCCGGCGACCACCGGCCGTGGGGACTTCCTGAAGGCCCGATTCGATGCGGGGCTCGCCTGGGTGCACTACCCGGAGGGCCTCGGCGGCCTCGGTGCCCCGCGCTCCCTCCAGGCCGTCGTGGACACCGAACTGGAGGCCGCGGGCGCCCCCGACAACGACCCGCGGCGCATCGGCATCGGCCTCGGGATGGCGGCGCCGACGATCCTGCGCTACGGCACCGAGGAGCAGAAGCAGCAGTACCTGAGGCCGCTGTGGACGGGCGAGGAGGTCTGGTGCCAGCTGTTCAGCGAGCCGGGCGCCGGGTCCGACCTGGCCGCGCTCGGCACCCGCGCCGTTCGTGAGGGCGACGCATGGGTGGTCAACGGGCAGAAGGTGTGGACCTCCAGCGCCCACGTCGCCCGCTGGGCCATCCTCATCGCCCGCACCGACCCGGGCGTGCCCAAGCACGCAGGCATCACGTACTTCATCTGCGACATGACCGACCCCGGCGTCGAGGTCCGTCCGCTGCGGCAGATCACCGGCGAGGCCGAGTTCAACGAGGTCTTCCTCACGGACGTCCGCATCCCCGACTCCCGCCGCCTCGGCGAGGTCGGTGACGGCTGGCGGGTCGCGCAGACCACGCTGAACAACGAACGCGTCGCCATCGGCGGCATGCGGCTGCCCCGCGAGGGCGGCATGATCGGCCCGGTCTCCAAGACCTGGCGCGAGCGCCCGGAGCTGCGCACCCACGACCTGCACCAGCGCCTGCTCAAGCTGTGGGTCGAGGCCGAGGTCGCCCGTCTCACCGGCGAACGCCTGCGCCAGCAGCTCACCGTCGGCCAGCCCGGCCCCGAGGGCGCCGGCATGAAGCTCGCCTTCGCCCGCCTCAACCAGGAGATCAGCGGCCTGGAGGTCGAACTCCTCGGCGAGGAGGGCCTGTTGTACGACGACTGGACCATGCGCCGCCCCGAACTGGTGGACTTCACCGGCCGCGACGCCGGCTACCGATACCTCCGCTCCAAGGGCAACAGCATCGAGGGCGGGACCAGCGAGGTCCTGCTCAACATCGTCGCCGAACGCGTCCTGGGACTGCCGTCCGAGCCGCGCACCGACAAGGACGTCGCCTGGAAGGACCTGGCTCGATGACCGATCTGCTCTACACCGAGGAGGAAGAGGCGCTGCGCGCCGCCGTCCGCGACCTTCTCACCGACCACTGCGACGCGCCGGGCGTCATCGCCCGCACCGAATCCGGCACACCGCACGACCCCCAGCTGTGGAAGTCGCTCTCGGTCGGGATGGGCCTGGCGGGTCTGCTGGTGCCCGAGGCGCAGGGTGGCCAGGGCGCCACGCACCGCGAAGTCGCCGTGGTGCTGGAGGAGTTGGGGCGGGCCGTCGCCCCCGTGCCATATCTGACGAGCGCCGTCGTCGCGACGGAGGCACTGCTTGCCTGCGACGGCGAGGAGGCCGCCCGGCTGCTGACGGCACTTGCCTCCGGCCGCACGGTCGGGGCGCTCGCCGTCTCCCTCGCGACCGCTCCCGGTGCGCCGTTCAAGGCCGTACGCCATGAAGGCGGCGCCCTGCACGGGGAGTTGACCGGCATCGCGGAGGCGGTGGCAGCCGATGTGCTGCTGGTTCCGGCGGAGGACGGCGCGCTGTACGCGGTGGACGCGGACGCGGTGACGGTCACTGCGCAGGTGTCCCTGGACCTGACCCGGCCGGTCGCGAAGGTCACCTTCGACGGGGCGCCCGCGCGGCTGGTGACCTCCGACGCCCCGACGGCCGTACGACGTGCCCTGCGCGCCGGTGCCGGTCTCCTGGCGTCCGAGCAACTCGGTCTGGCCGACTGGACGTTGACGGAGACCGTCCGCTATCTGAAGGAGCGCAAGCAGTTCAACCGGCCCGTCGGCGGCTTCCAGGCGCTCAAGCACCGGCTCGCCCAGCTGTGGCTGGAGGTCGTCAACACGCGCGCCGCGGCCCGCAACGCCGCCGACGCGCTCGCCCACGGCAGCGAGGACGCCGACGTGTCGATCGCCGTCGCCCAGGCGTACGCGGCGCCGGTCGCCGTCCACGCCGCCGAGGAGGCGCTCCAGTTGCACGCCGGGATCGGCATGACCTGGGAGCACCCCGTGCACCTGTACCTGAAGCGGGCGAAGGCGGATTCGATCGCGTACGGCACGGCGGGTGCCCACCGCGAGGCGCTGGCCGGACTGGTCGACCTCCAGGCGCCCTGACCACACCCGCTGACGCTGACGCACGCCCGCTGACGCACACCCGTGAGAAGCCCGCCCCAACCGGGGCGGGCTTTTCCGTGCGCCCTGCTCCGCCGAAGTGAACGCACAGCGGCAGTCCGGCCAACTCCCTGCACGGCACTGCTCCTTGGGACTGTTCGGAACGCATACTCTCCCCCAGTCTCGACTTCGCTCGACCGGGGGCACCCCCCTGGTTTCCGTAGGCACTTCCAGGGAGGCAGAGCATGGCCCTTACCACCCGCCGCAGAGCCCTCACCACCCTCGGCGCCGCCCTCGCGGGCTCCATCGCGCTGCCCGCCGCGTACGCGCGGGCGGGCGAGCAGAAGCACGGTCGGCGCCCGCTGTGGCGCGCCCACGCGCACAACGACTACGAGCACCCGCGCCCCCTGTTCGACGCCCTCGACCACCGCTTCGGCAGTGTCGAGGCCGACATCTACCTGGTCGGCGACCAGCTGCTCGTCGCCCACGACCCGGTCGAGCTCGACCCGACCCGCACCCTCGAATCCCTCTACCTCGACCCCCTCGCCGCCCGCGTCAAGGCCAACCACGGTGCGGTGTACCGGGGTTACCGCACGCCGCTGCAACTCCTCATCGACATCAAGACCGAGGGCTCGTCGACCTACCTCGAACTCGACCGTCATCTGCGCCGCTACCGGCACCTGTTCACGACGTACGCGCACGGTCGCGTGTACCCCGGTCCCGTCACGGCCGTGATCTCCGGCGACCGGGCCGCCCGTACGCCCATGGAGGTGCAGAGCGTGCGTCGCGCCTTCTACGACGGTCGGCTCGCCGACCTCGGCAGCGCGGCACCCGCCTCCTTCATCCCGCTGATCTCCGACAACTGGACGCTCAACTTCACCTGGCTGGGCGACGGCCCGTTCCCCGACGCCGAGCGGGAGAAGCTGCGCGGCATCATCGCGGCGGCCCACGCGCGCCGACAGAAGGTCCGGTTCTGGGCGACGCCCGATCTGGCGGGCCCGGCCCGTGACGCGCTGTGGGGCGAACTGCTCGCCGCCGACGTCGACTACCTCAACACCGACGACCTCGCGGGCCTTGAGGCGTTCCTCGACGCCCACGAACGCACGTACTAGCCGGTACAGACACCACACGTTCGGAGGACATGTCAGCCGCCCGGACGAACCCTCCGCTACGCCACACTTGCGGCCGTACGCCGCGAAGCGGACGTGGCGGAGGAGGTTGACGATGGCCATTTCCATCTCTGTGGTGCTGCTGCTTCTGACCCTGGCGGTGATCTTCCTGCGCAACGGCGGGTTGAAGTTCTCCCACGCCCTGGTCTGCGCCCTGCTCGGCTTCTATCTGGCGAGCACGAGCATGGCGCCGACCATCACCAGCGGGCTCACCGCGACGGCGGACCTCGTGGGCAGCCTGAAGCCGTGACACGCGGGGCCCGTCACGTCACGGGCCCGCGGGTCACGTCCGGGAGAACACACCGATGCCGTTCGGAACGGGGCGTTCGGCGCCCCCGCTGGGGTGGTTGAGAACGCTGACGGCGGCCGCCCCCGGCTGCCGGGCGACCATCGTGGTGGAGCCCCCGCCGTCGAGGCTGAAGGCATCGTCCGCCCCCAACTCCCGCATGGCCTTAGTCACTTCGGCGATGGTGAGTCCGCTGCGGAAGTCGGGCGCGCCGTCGAGAGCGAGGAGCAGCAGGCGCCGTCCGTGGTCCGAGATGCCTACGGCGGTCCGTACGGCCGAGGTCGTGTTGTCCAGGCCGGGAAGCGGTGAGCCGTCCACGAGCACCGGGTAGCCGCCGAGCGCGAAGCGGAACGGGATCCTGGTGGCCTTCGCCACCAGACGATGCCGCACTGCGACGGGTTCGCCCACCGGCAGTTTCCGCAACTGCTGGGCGCCTTCCTCGCGGCCCACCAGCACCGTGGTGCCCGGAGCGATGGGGCCGCCGCCGGGAGTGTTGGCCGCCGACACCACCCGACCGTGTTCGACCGTCACCTCATAGGTGTCGGTACTGCACGGCGCGGCCCGGTTGACGTCCGTGCCGCAGGTGGCGCGCACCCGGGAGACGCTTCCCCAGTCCGAGGTGAACGCGCCGATCGAACCCTCGGGCAGGGCGTACTGGTTGAGCCCGCCGAGCGGCCACCGCCCCTCGTCACTGCGTACGGAACCTTCGAGGGCCATGCTGTCGAGCCGGGCCTTGCGATCGATGCCCACGCCGAGGACGTCCTCGGTGGTCGTGCCGGGCGGCAGGGCGGGCCCGAAGCGCTGACCGTTTGGCACCGCCGCCTTGAGCTCGTGTCCGCTTGCGATCGCCGGGCCTACCGTCGCCCCCGTCGCCTCGACGCCCGGATGCTGGGTCTCCGTGATGTTGAAGAAGTCGCCGTTGACACCCGCGACGGCGCCCCGGGAGTCGGCCAGTTGGGAGACGGGCGCCCGGGACGCCACGGCTCCGGGATACAGCAGGTCGACCCGCACTCGTGGATTGCGCAGATCGACGCTCAGCACATGTGCGTGCGCCACACCTTTGGCGGCCGGGATGTCCAACTGTGTGTAGTCGACGCCGGGGGCGAGGGCAGTGTCCGTGGCCCCCTCCGCGCCGCTGGCCGGTGCCGCCCCCACCAGGGCGGTACCGGCCAGCGCACTCCATGCCACGACAACCGTCAGTGCCGTTCTGAAACGTCCGTTGAGACGCGTCACACGTGCCCCCTGATGTCTCGTCAACTCTCCCAGGACTCAAGGCGAGTGCACCAGATGGCGGTGACCGTGTCGTTGGCTAGGCATCGACAACGCGCGAACGGATGAGAAAACGCACTCCTTCGGGTGCCTCGAGAGAGAAGCCGCTGCCGCGGCCCGGCACGACATCGACGATCAGCCGGGTGTGGCTCCAGACCTCGTACTGACTCTTCGACATCCAGAACGTCACCGGCTCCTCGACCCCCTCGACCGACAACTCGGCGAGCAGCACGTCGGACCCGCCGGTACGGAATTCGCCCTCGGGATAGCACATGGGCGCGCTGCCGTCACAGCAGCCGCCGGACTGGTGGAACATCAACGGTCCGTGGACCGCCCGTAGTCGCCGCAGCAGGTCGGCGGCCGCGGGGGTCAATTCCACGCGCGGGACTTCCTCGATCACGCCAACCACCCCATGCAAGCCGGTTCTTGGTCACCGGACCCTCGTCGGTCCGGTGACCCAGCGAACATCGTGCGAGGTTGCGAGAGGGTTGCATACGACGGGCCCTGCCACCCACATCCGGCCTTGCCGGCCGGGCCCTGCGTAGTGTCTTGCCCCAGGCTCGGTCCTGTCGGCCTGACAGCGGTACGGCGGTGGAGCGGTGGGTGCTCAGATCCAGGTATCGAGCCACATCCTGGCGCGCCGGCCGGACTGCGGCCTTCGACGGTCATGCTCAGCGCCGCGGACACGGTCCCCGGCGCGGGGGCCACCTGGTTCAGGTGTGTGCCATATCTACGCCGCTTGCGGTTGTGCCGCGGGCTTTCGGGTCGCCTGAAAGCGGTCCACGTACGGCGTCGAGGATAACTTGGCCCTGTTGGTCTACGAACTTCGTGAAGAGCTGCTGAGAGTAGCCGAAAACGAGCGCCCAGGCGATAATCTGAGCCGTCGAGTCCAAAGCGCTTAGGCCAGGAATGAAGCCACCGCGCATGACGAGTAGGCCAAGCACGGCCGTGAGTGCGCCGGTCGGAAGCTTCAACAAAGCCAGTGAAACCGGCACCGGGTAAGGGGTTGCAGTGCCGTTAATTCTCCGCAGGGCCGAAGTCGCCGAGATGGACGCAGCCAGTACGCCGGCAACTTCAACAACTGCGTAGTCCGCCTGGGCTACAGCTGTGTAATTCTCCGAGGGGAGAAAACTCGGTCCGCTTGTTACTAGTTCGCTATATACGGGACAGACGACACGGTACGGCTTCTTGCTGTCAGGTGGATTCTGGGGGATGAAGCACAATGGAACCAGCCATGGCCAAATGGCGGTGAGTACGCCAACGGTCACTGCCAAGGCTGCGAGGCCTGCGGTGACGACCTGGACGATCCGGACGAAGCTTCCTACTCGCAGGTGTTCTCGGAGAGCTTCCAATTGGGAGACGCCTACAGCGTCAAGAATCGTCTGGACTTTGCTTTCGTCGAGTGTGCCGTCATGCAGGATTTTCTCGGAGTGGACCCTTCGGGGGTCGTCCTCGCGGAGTTGCTCCCTGATTACACCTACCAACCCTGGTAGCAATGGCAAGACTTCATCAGGGGGGATGGCTTGCAAGAGCAGTGCGCGGGCAGTATTCACGTGAATCTGTGCGACAGTCAGATGCGAACCGACCAGGTGGCCTGGGTGCTCATGATGTCCAAGTTTCTCGGACGCTTCTCCTAGTTCTTCCCTGATCTTGACGGCTAGCGCTTCTTTCCCTGGCAGGATTGGCTTACTCTCCAGGAGTGCTTCCAGCTCGTAGATATCGGAACGAACCACCTCTCGAAGCTCCCAGGAGCCGACCTCTAATCTCCTGTCATGGCAGCGCCGTTTCCAATCCGCCCACCAGCGGACGGGGTGACGGATAAGCGAGGGTCTCGCTTTGGTGGGCTGTTCGTGTGTCTGTTCGTCGGGCATGTGGAGATTGTGTGCCTGTCGGATGATCCAGGCGAGGTGGGTTGCTCTGCGCGGGCTAAATTTTCGCCTGCTGGGCGATGGGCGCTTGCGGTATCCGCATCTCTATTGTTCGACGCGTGAGCAGCCTTCTGTTTGGGATGCTCACCCAGGCCTGTTCCGCTCAGCTGAGCGAACACGTCAGGGGCGAGGCTCGGCGGCCGTCGGTTTCGCCGAGAGGTAGCGGCTGTGTCCTATGACCCTGGAGCACACCGCCAGTTGCCCCATGCGCGGAAGATCCCGTGGTTAGGCTGTCTGGTCTGCCGTGTCCGCGGGGCTGCGGTCCGTGACGAGCGGGGGATGGGTGCCTATGTGGTCCATTGGGGTGCAATTGGGGCTCTGGGTTGGTGTGGTGGGCGGCACCTCCTACCTTCTGACGCGTGAGCTGTGTCGGTGGGCGACCTTCCGATGGGACTTGAGCAAGCCGGTCGTGGAGGCCGAACACCGGCGCCGTGTGATCTCGCTGGCTGCCCTCTCCCGGTACTGCGGCCGGCGCATGGAATCGACTGTCGAAGCACTCGCTGGAAGACTGGCGAAAGCTGAGAAGGTCAAGAAGAGGGTCAGCCGCGTCGAGTGG
This sequence comes from Streptomyces albiflavescens, assembly GCF_014645835.1. Lineage (GTDB taxonomy): Bacteria > Actinomycetota > Actinomycetes > Streptomycetales > Streptomycetaceae > Streptomyces > Streptomyces albiflavescens. The sequence continues at coordinate 901,039 of NZ_BMMM01000001.1, read as the reverse complement.
CTCTGCGGCATCGTCCTGGTGGGCGGTCCGGTCGTCTGGCTTGCTGTCATGACGGCCCTGTCCCTTGCGCATGGCATGCCACGTGGGGGCAGAGCCACGCTGCTGTACGTGCTGGCGCCGGGAACCGCCTTCATAGGCGGGGCTGGGGCATGGCTGGCGTTGCACAGAGCGTGCCAGTACTGGTTTCGGCTCATCGGTGATTACAGGGCTTTTGTTGAGTGCGTTGACGTCCTCGCAAGCTGTGGTTTCCTGATACGCCACCCTGGGAGCAGCCGGTGGATGAATGTGCTCGTTGCGGACATCTGCACCGCCCTGAGCGAGTTCACTTCAGAAAAAGAGGCGTTCCCGGTTGAGGCGCAGCGCGATCAGGTCCGCAGGCACGTGTCGGCAGTGCAGCAGGAACTGATCTCGGTGGCGGGAGGGCTGTTCCGTGAAGGTCCCCCGGGCGTCACACGTCTAGTGGTCACAGTATCGGCCTTGGTTGATCGCCTGGTCGCCGAGAGATGGTTGAGCCTCCTTGACCTGGACGGGACGCACGGCGAAGCCGAGGGCTTCGCCTTTCAGGCCACGGAGAGGGGCCGTGACGGGTGGATCGTCATCGGGGGTTCCGCCACGGCGGCTCTCGGGCTCGCTACAGCCGTCTCACTAGGTGTTCCGATCGCGGCGGCCGTACCAGGCGCGCTGGTGCTCTTACTCGGTCCCGCAATGGTCTGGGGAGGCAGGCAGTGGAGGCCTTCTCCTCAACGGTTGATGACGCTGGTGCAAGACAGCATGAGCAGATCCTCGGGGTCCATCGAACCCGTTCAGACGGAGCTCGCACAGCCTCCAAGGTAAGGCTCGGGGGAGTCTACGGCTGAGGTGAGCCGCTCACGCCGCATGGGGCATCTGTGGGCTAGACCCAGGTGTCCAGCCACATCCGCGACCGCCATTCATCGATGGGGATCGCGGTGCCGGTGTACAGCGGCCAGAAATAGATGAAGTTCCAGATGATGAGCAGCACTAGAGCGCCTGCGGCCACCGCACCCCGTATGCGGCGTTTTTCATCCGCCCCCGGCGGACCCAGCAGCGCGCCCACCATCATCGCCACGGCCAGGCACAGGTACGGCACGAAGACGACAGCGTAGAAGGAGAAGATCGTTCGGTCCTGGTACAGGAACCAGGGAAGCCAGCCGGCCCCCACCGCACACAGGACGGCGCCCGCGCGCCAGTCGCGGCGCAGGGCCCACCGGTAGAGCAGATACACAAGCGCGCAGCATGCCGACCACCACAGCAGCGGCGTCCCCAGGGCGAGTACCTCCTGCGAGCAGCCGGACGCCGCGTGGCAGCCGTCCTCTCCGGCTTGCGGCGACGCATAGGAGAACAGCACAGGACGACCGAGGACCAACCAGCTCCACGGGTTGGACTCGTACCGGTGCGCGGCGTGCAGCCCCACATTGAACTGATAGACCCCGTACTCGTAGTGCCACAGGCTGCGGAGCGGAGCCGGAATCCACGACCAAGTGCCGCCACGGCCGTCCGCCCAGTGCCGTCCGTAACCGTCGTCGGACAGGAACCAGCCGGTCCACGTCGCCAGATAGGTCACCACGGCCACCGGAACGACCGACAGCACCGACCAGCCGAGGTCCCTGCGCAGCACCGCGCGGTACGGGTGGCGTGCCCCTGCGACGCGGCGAGCGCCGACGTCCCACAGCACGGTCAGGACCATGAAAAAGGCCAGGACGTACAGGCCGTTCCACTTGCTTGAGGCCGCCAGCCCCAGGAAGACGCCGACCGCGAGCCGCCATGGACGCAGTCCCGTTCCCGCCCGGCTGCCGGTGTCGTGGTCGGGGCCCACGTGGCCGTCCCCGCCCACTGGCAGGGCTGCCGCGAGCCGGGCCCGCGCCCTGTCCCGGTCGATCAGCAGGCATCCGAACGCCGCAAGTACGAAGAACATCACGACGAGGTCGAGCAGAGCGGCGCGGCTCATCACGTAGTGCAGGCCGTCCACCGCCATCAGCGTGCCGGCCAGGCAGCCCAGCACCGTCGACCGGAACAGGCGGCGTCCTATTCGGCACAGCATCAGCACCGACAGCGTGCCCAGGACCGCCGTCATGAAGCGCCAGCCGAACGGGTTGAGGCCGAACATCCACTCGCCGAGGGCGATCACCCACTTACCCGTCGGTGGGTGCGCGACAAAGGCCCCGGTGTCGGAGAGCGGGATCACCTGAGGGTGCGCCAGGATCTGCGGGTCGGAGATCTTGCGGTCCGGCCAGGTGCCCTCGTAGCCGAACCGCAGCAGGGCCCAGGCGTCCTTGGCGTAGTAGGTCTCGTCGAAGATGATGTTCTGCGGCCGATCGAGGCGCCAGAAGCGGATCGCCCCCGCTGTGACGGCGACGAGCACCGGCCCGAGCCAGCCCATGGCCTTCGCGACGCGGTACGCCAGTACCGGGCTGAGACCCATGAACTCCCAGACGCGAGTCCCCGGCTCCGGGAAGGGCGGAACCAGACGTTCGCGGATGTTGGTACGGGGGCGTCCGGTGTACCCGAACAGGCGCAGACGGTTCGTCCACGCGCCGGGCGCCGCCATGGGACGGGTGTCGTCGAGGACATGGGAACGCGTCGCGTCGGTGCTCGTCACCGGATGACCCTAGTACTTGAGGGCACCCTGGCCGCCGACCGGTCGTAGACGCGTGAGCCCGTCGCCCCGTCACAGCAGGACGCCTCTGCCGGGCATCGACGCCCTTTTCCACTCGGTGCATCTGCTCGGTGGTGGCCATCCGGTACTGCACCAGTACCGCCGTCGCCAGCCGGTCGCCGTCGCCCGCGTCCACGTCTGTCATCGCCGTCCGCTCGCTTCCCGTCGGGCGCGGCACCGTTTTGGCGCCGCGCGTACCGGACAGGCCGGCAGCCGGCCCCGCTCTCTCAACGCCGGCTCACGGGCCGGGATCATCGAACTGGTCGAGAAGAAAGTCGACCGGTGCGAGGCCCGTGGCGGCGGATGCGCCGTCGTGAAGAAGCTGTTCCGCCCAGATGACCTTGCCGTGGGTGGTGTACCGCGTCCCCCATCGCTGGGCGAACTGCGCCACCAGGAACAGCCCCCGCCCGCCTTCGTCGGTGGTCGCCGCCCGCCTCAGGCGCGGCGAGGTGCCGCTTCCGTCCGACACCTCGCAGATCAGACAGCGTCCGTGCAGCAGCCGTACGCCGACCGGCGGCGAGCCGTACCGGATCGCGTTCGTGATCAGCTCGCTGAGGATCAGTTCCGTGGAGAATCCGGCCTCCTCCAGTCCCCACTCCCGCAACGTCTCCCTGCATCGCGCCCGCACCGAGGGAACCGCCGCCGGGTCCGGCGGCACGTCCCACACGGCCACACCCGAGGGCGGGAACTTCCGGGTACGTGCCGTCAGCAGCGCGATGTCGTCGGAGGACTGTGACGGCTTCAGCGCGTCGATCACCGCCTGACACGTCTCCTCCGGAGTGCGGCGCCCGGAACCGTCCAATACCTGGCGCAGCCTCTCCATCCCGACGTCGATGTCGTGGGTGCGGTCCCCCACGAGGCCATTGGTGTACAGCACCAGCTGTGAACCCTCCGGCAGGGACAGCTCGGCGGTCTCGAAGGGGTAGCCGCCCAGGCCGAGCGGCGCCGAGGCCGGCACGTCAGGACAGGTGACCGTCCCGTCCGGGCGCACCACCACCGGTTCCGGGTGTCCCGCACGGGCCATCGTGCAGGCCTCCGCCACCGGGTCGTAGACCGCGTACAGACACGTCGCTCCGGTCACCCCCTCCCCCTCGCGGCCGTTGTCGGCGTTCTCCTCGTCGTCCATGCGGGCGACCAGGTCGTCCAGGTTCCCGAGCACCTCGTCCACGGGGAGGTCCAGGGTGGAGAAGTTGTGCACCGCGGTGCGCAGCCGGCCCATCGTCGCCGCCGCGTGCAGTCCGTGACCGACGACGTCCCCCATGACCAGGGCCACGCGAGCGCCCGGAAGCGGGATGACGTCGAACCAGTCCCCGCCCACCCCCGCCTCCGCGGGCAGATACCGCCAGGCCACCTCCAGCGCGTCCTGCTCCGGCTGCCCCCGCGGCAGCAGGCTGCGCTGCAGCGTCACCGCCATCGCGTGCTCCCGGGTGAACCTCCGGGCGTTGTCGATGGCCACCGCCGCCCGCGCGGCCAGTTCCTCCGCGAAGGTGAGATCCTCCGACTCGAACGCCGGGGAGTCCACCGTCCGGTAGAAGTTCGCCACGCCCAGCGCCACGTTCCGCGCCTGCAACGGCACGGCCACCAGGGAACGCAACCCGCGCTCCAGGGCCCTCCTGGCGCGCTCCGCATCCTGTTCCCGCCAGCCCTGTGCCTGCCGCAGGTCCGCCTCGAGCATGACCCGTCGCTCCTGCAGCGCCCGCATCTGCGGTGTCCGGGGCGAGAACGTGATCACTTGGCCCAGCGGATACACCGGAAACATCCGCCGATCGCCGCCGATCGCCGCCCGGCGCAGATGCCGCCAGCCCTCCGCCGTGGGCTCCCACCCCCGCAGCACCGCTTCGAGCAGATCCACCGTCACGAGGTCGGCGAACTGCGGCACCGCCACGTCGGCCAGCTCCTGGGCCGTACGCTCCACCTCCAGCGTGGTCCCGATCCCCACCCCGGCCTCGTACAGCAGCTTCAGCCGCTCCCGCGTGACCTCGGCCCGCCCCGAGACCGCCGCCAGCTCCGTGGTGTCCCGCAGGGTCACCACGCTGCCTCCCCGGTCGGCCTGCGGATACGTCGGCCGCTTGTTCACCGCCAGCAACCGGTCCCCCGCGAGATGCACCTCATCGGTGACCGCCTCCGGCGACGACAGCAGACGCATGATCGGCTCCGACAGCCCCAGCTCTCGCACCGGGCGCCCCCGCACGTCCGCCGGCAGTCCGAGCAGCTGTGTCGCCTCGTCGTTGGCCAGCAGCAGTCGTCCGTCGGCGTCGGTGATCAGCACTCCTTCCCGTACCGCGTGCAGGACCGCGTCGTGGTGCTCGTACAGCTGCGCCAGCTCCGCCGGGGCCAGGCCGTGCGTCTGCCGCCGCAGCCGCCGGGACACCAGCGTCGTTCCCGTCACGGCCAGCGCCAGCGCGGCCGCGCCGCTGCCCAGGATGATCGGCAGCTGTGGCATCCACAGTCTCGCCACGTTCTTGACCGTGATTCCGGCGGAGACCAGGCCGACCACCTTGCCGTGCGAGTCGGTCACGGGGACCACCGCCTGCACGGCCGTCCCCTTGCCCGCGGGCAGCGGCGGCCCGCCGGCCTGCTCGACGACGGTACGGCCCTTCAGCGCCGGTGCGATGGTGCCGACGAACTTCTTCCCGATCTCCCGCGGGTAGGGATACGTATAACGAATCCCCTCCGTGTTCATGGCGACGACAAAATCCACGCCCGCACGCTTCCGAGCCTCCTCGGCCCGAGGCTGGAGCACCGCTGTCGGATCCCGGCTCTGCAGCGCCGCGGCCGTGCCAGGAGCGCTCGCGAACGACTGCGCCGCGACGATCGACTCCCTACGCCCCTGTTGCACCGCGTCAACCGCCGTCTGGAGCACAACGGCCCCCGCCGCGGCCACGACCAGCAGGACCACGATCACGACCTGGAGAAGGAACACCTGACCGGCCGCACTGTGCAGGTCCAGCGGGGAAGCGCGATGTTCGCGCGAGCGTCCGACGGGCGGATGCCGTTCCGGGCTCTGAGAGCGCCCGGAAAATACTTCCATACACCCTTGATAGCACCTCTGCGAGGACGCCTGATAACACCTCTGCGAGGACGCCGACGCTGATCGCGTCCCTCGCGCGGGCTGCCGCGTCCCCGGTAGCCAACGCCACGCGGCCGGTTCCTATCCCACCTGTGCTCGTCCGTATGGTGCGTGAGCACATACGAACCTTCGGGGTGGCGCCCGACGGACATCTGTTCTGCAACGCGGCGGGGAACTACATCGATGCCTCGGCGTACGGCGCCTTACCGCTCGGCCGTGCGCTGCGGAGAACGCCTGACGGGCATCTTGCCTGGTCAGGCGCCCTTTCCCGCGTCTGGAAGAAGCCCAGCTTCTTCGGCGAGTACGACACCAGCAGGTTCTTCGTCTCATGGTGGTACGGCAGCCGCAAGGCTGTTGACCAGCAGGAATGGTCGCGACCGTGGGGGGATGGCCCGTGCACGGACCGGATCTCGGCCGGCTGGGCCGTGAGGATGGACGGCTTCAATCGTCCGTCCATCCTCGGTTGCCGCTCCCGGCCTCCCCGCCCGGCCGGAGCATCTGGCTCGCGGCCAGCTTGCGATAAAGGTCGCTGCCTGCCAGCAACTCCTCATGGCGTCCGCCGGCGGTGGTGCGGCCGTCCTGCAGCACCAGGATGTGGTCGGCGTGCTGCACGGTGGAGAGGCGGTGGGCGATGACCAGCAGGGCGCACTCCTGGGCTACGTCCTTCATGACGGTGGCGAGCGCCGATTCATTGATCGCGTCGAGGTGGGAGGTGGGCTCGTCCAGCAGGAGCAGTGAGGGGCGGGCCAGCAACGCGCGGGCGAGGGCGACGCGTTGGCGTTCGCCGCCGGAGAGGGTGCTGCCGCGTTCGCCGATGACAGCGTCCAGGCCGCCGGGCAGCCGGTCGACGACTTCTTCGAGTCGGGTCAGTTCGACGACGCGCCGGATCTCCGATTCCGTGGCGTCGGGCACGGCGTAGGTGATGTTGCCGCGCAGGCTGCCGTGGACGACGTGGGTGTTCTGGTCGACGACGGCGATGCGTCGACGGCATGCGTCACGGGTGAGTTCGGTCGCGGGCCGTCCGTCGAAGAGGACGGTGCCCGCGTCCGGCTCGTAGAACCTCGCCACCAGGGCGAACACCGTGCTCTTGCCGGCTCCGGACCGGCCCACCAGGGCCACGTGGCGGCGGTGCTGGACGGCGAACGAAACGCCGCGGAGGACCGGCCGTTCCGGGTCGTAGCCGAAGTGGACGTCGCGCAGGGCGAGGGCGGGCTGTTCGCGAGTGAAGGACGGCCTGGGCGGCCTCGGTGTGGGTGTGCGATCTCTCGGGATCTGGGGCGCGGTGGGCTCGACAGGCAGGCAGAGCGCCTCGTCGATGCGCTGGTAGGCGCCCATTCCACGTTGGACGAGACCCACGGCACGGAAGACGGAGGACAGCGGCAGGACGAGATACGAGGCGTACAGCAGGAAGGCGACGAGGTCGCCGAGGGAGCCGGCGTGGCCGTTGACGCGCAGGCCGCCGACGACCAGGACGATGAGGAAGGAGCCCTGGACGGCGAGTTCGACGGCGGAGCTCATGACGGAGGCGAGTTTCGCGGTGCGTACCCCCGCGCCGTAGGCCGCATCGACGCGCGCACCGATGCCGGCCCCCTCGCGCTCCTCGGCGCGGTGCACGCGGACCATCGGAAGGGCGCCGAGGGCGCGTTCCAGATCGGCGGCGATGGCACCGACCGAGTCCTGCATGTGTTCGGACGCGCATCTGATACCCGTGAGCAGCGACGCGACGACCACGGCCGCCGATGCCACGGTGACAGCGACCAGGATCAGCAGCAAGGGGTCCAGCCACGCCATGAGGATGATCGCCCCGGCGGCGACAAGGCTCCCCGTCACCAGATCGACCAGGGCCTGCGACACGACCTCCCGGAGCAGGGTGGTGTCGGCCGTCACCCGGGAGATGAGGTCGCCGCCCCGGTGGCGGTCGTATTCCCTCATCTCCAGCCGGAGCAGCTGTCCCACCAGCCTGTGACGGAGCTGCTGTACGACGCCTTCGCCCGTCCGTTCCAGAATGAAGCGCCCCGCAGCTCCCGTCGCCGCCTCGATGACGAACAGCGCGCCGAGCAGGCCCAGCAGCGGCCAGATGACCTGTCCGCGGCCGCTCGCGTCCACGACGTGCTTGGCGACGAGCGGCTGGGCCAGTCCCAGGGCGGAGCCCATGAGGGTCAATACGGTGGCGACGGCGATGGCGCTCCGGTGCCCGGTGGTGAGCCGGTACATCGTGGCCACCGCCGCGCGGGTGGACTTGTCACCCTCGGCAGCCGCGGCCCGGTCGCCGTGCAGCACCGTCGCGCCGGTCATCGGTCCGTCGGCCGTGGCAGCGGGTCGACGGCCACCAGCCGGGCGAAGTAGCCCTCCGGCAAACCCTCGCCGACGGGACGGCCCTCCGCCTCGATCCAGGCGTGCGCGGTGAAGGGCGGGACGACGCGTACACCGGTGCACCAGGTCGGCCACGTTCCGCCGAGCCGGCACAGTAGTGCGGCCCCCAAGGAGCGCGGCAGACACCCCTTCGGCCCGGCGCAGCGCAGGCTGGCGGCGCACATGGCGTCGCGCGCGTTCTGGGCCTGCGCGGTGGTGGCGGGCGCGGCACCGTGCCGCAGGATGCCGAGTACGGTGCGGATGCGGCGGGGCGGCAGCAGGGCGAAGGTGACGGCAGGGAGCAGGACGAGGCGGGCGGCCAGGCGTCGGGCCAGGGGCACACCGGTGGGTCGCTCCAGCGCGCTGGGCGTCGTCATGAGGCGAGCCCCGAGCTGCGCAGCTGCCGTACGAGCGTCCCGACGTCCTGCAGGGCCTGTGCCTGGTCGATGTCGAACTCCTGGACCAGGGCGGCGGCCGCGTCCGCTTCCTCGCCGCCGTCGAGCAGCGTCCGCACCACGAGAGTGGCAGTCGGGTTCAACTCCCAGTAGGCGCCGGCCCGTTCGTCCAGCAGCACTGTGCCGTAGTCGGTCTCGGCCGTGGAGACGTCGTCGCCGAACCGCAGGGGCATATGAGGGCCTTTCTGACATGGGGATGTGGTCAGGGTCATGGGACACGGGTGTGGCTGCGGGCAAGACCCCGGAGCCACACCTCGGCGGCGATCGTGGAGTAGAGGATGGCGTCGGACAACCCCGGGGAGGCGGGCCGCCGGGCGAGGCGGCGGAGCTCGGCGCCGTCCACCAAGCCCAACTCCTCCAGCCGCGAGTCCTCCCACAGGGCCAGCAGGTCGGCGCGGTGTTGGCGCAGCCCGTTGGAGGCATCCATGGCGGCCGTGGCCTTGTTGGCCCGCCGCAGGCAGGCGTCAGGCACGATCCCGCGCATCGCGGCGCTCAGGACGGGCTTGTACTGCCAGGGCGTGACGCGCTCGCTCGGGCGTACGGCGAGACACGCCTCGATGACGCGGTCGTCGAGGAAGGGAGAGGCCATCGGCAGGCCGGCGCGGGCCGCCATCCGGTCCCACTGCCGGATGACGCGGGTGCACGAGCGGATCTGCTCCAGGTCGGCGTGCAGTCCACGGTCCGGATGCAGCGGCGAGGCCGTCGCCGCGGCACCGAGCAATGCCCGGCGGGCCAGTCGTTCGGCCTCGGGAGTCACCCAGTCGAACAGGCGCGGGGCCATGCCCCAGCCGAGACCTGTTGAGACGGACGGGGCCAACGGGCCGCGTAGGTGGCCGGCGGCGTCGGCGAGCCACTTGCCGTACGGCCGGGAGTCGGCGAGAGCGCGGACTGTGCCGCCGAGCGGCCACTGCCACAGCGCCCGGAACCCACGCAACTGTCGGAGGGCGAACAGCGGACTGGTGCGCAGCAGGCGGTGGTAGTACGCCTCGGAGCACCATGCCACGTGGTCGCCGCCGATGCCGGTCAGGTGCAACCGGCTGCCGCGTGCGGCGAGGCCGGGCAGATGGTGCAGGACCCGGGAGCGGTCCATGACGCCGATGGTGGGCTCGTCGAGGAGGTCGTCGATACCGAGCAGGTCCTCGTAGACCAGCGGCGAGGCGTCGGCGTCCCAGACCACGTGCTCGACGTCCGGGAGGTACCCCATCGCCCGCTCGGCCCAGTGCAGGTCGGTGTCCGCCGGATCGCGTCCCGGCCACGTACTGGCCACCACGCGGGCCGGGGAGCGGTCGGCCAGGAAGCAGACGGAGGTCGAGTCCAGGCCGCCGGACAGGTCGCAGCTCACCACGCCGCCCTGAAGGGTACGCGCGCCGACGGCCTCCTCCAGTGCCTTCCGGATCAGGGGCGCCGCTTCGGCAAGCGGCCGGACCGGCTCCGGCGGCGTCCACCACCGGGTGTGCCGTACGCCGCGGCCTTCCGCGGCGATGACCACGGCGTCTTGCGGAGGAACGGCGGTGATCGCACGCCACAGGGACGTCTCGGAGAGCGGATACGGGGCGGGCCACAGCAGCCTTACGGCCAGTTCCTCCACGTCGGGGTCGAGGCCCAGGACGGCGGCGAGCGTGTCGGCTCGGGTAGCGGCCACCCGCACGCCGTCGATCTCCGCGTGGAAGACGAGGCGCAGTCCGGAGGCGGTGCCCTGCACTCTGATCTGTCCGTCGAGGGCGGCGACGAGGTGGAAGCTGCCGGGGAGGGAATGGGCCAGTGCGTCGAGCTCCGCGAGATCACGCAGCCGTGCGACCCGGCGCCGCAGGTCGTCGGCTTGGATCGGGCAGCAGCCGACGACGGCGACGGAGGCACCGCCGGCGTTGGCCGTGATGACCTCGTCCTCGTGCCAGTGGCCGACCAGCCAGGGCCGGCCCGACGCATGCGCGAGGGTCCGGCTTCCGGGGCGGGCGAAGGAGCGGGCCACGGCGGCCGCGTCCGCACGGTCCGTGAAGACCGCGAAGTGCGCGTCGCCGGGGCCCGTCCCCGCACTTTCGTGCAGTTCAGTCATGACGTCGGTCAGGGACCGTCGGTCGTCAGTTCTTGCTCAGGATCAGTCGGTCGTTGCCGTGGCGCTGCAGGAGCCCCGTCTCCTTCCGGAACGTACCGAGCCGGACGAGCGTCGGCGCCTCATAGGCCTTCTTCATGACTACTCCTCACATGCAGCTTTCCCGACCACCTCCCTGACCGACGGGCCAGAGGACTGGCCGATATGCCGCCGGTCGGTCCAGGGTTCATCGGGAACCCGGGCCAGGAAGTGGGCGCAGCACATAGCTAGCTGCAGAGCGTGAGACCAAGGCAAGAGTGGTTGCGAAGCTCGGATGATATGCAAAAGCCGAATTGCTTGGGTTGTGCGCCCCTCTCGTTTTGGTTGTTGTTGGCGCAGCATTGTTTGTGACCCGGATGCACGCATGTTTGATTGAACGTTTCGACCTGTGTCTTGGCAGTTGCTCGCCGCACTTGCCGGACACGCCTGACGGCGACCACGGGCGGGCGCCGCCGGGGGGCGCGCCACGCCCCTGGACATGCTCCCCTTGAGGGACCACCACGATCGCCGACCAGAAGAAGCCGGGCTTCTTCGGCGAGTGCGACACCAGCAGGTTCATCGTCTGTTGGCGGTACAGCTGTCGCATGGTCCTGACCAGTGCGAATGTGTCGGCCGCGGGGAAGTCGGCGGACTTTGGCCCGCGTATGGTCCTGGTCGTGAGGGTCAGCTGAAGACCACGGTCCGATTGCCGTGGATCAGGACGCGGCCCTGGCAGTGCCAGTTGACGGCGCGGGCCAGCGCCAGGCGTTCGGCGTCGCGGCCGACGGTGACGAGTCGGTCGGCGCCGGCACGGTGATCGACCCGGATGATCTCCTGCTCGATGATCGGTCCCTCGTCCAGATCGGCCGTGACGTAGTGGGCGGTCGCGCCGACGAGCTTCACCCCGCGGCGGTGGGCCTGGTGGTACGGCTTGGCACCGGCGAAGCTTGGCAGGAAGGAGTGGTGGATGTTGATGGCCCTGCCTTCGAGCCGTTTGCACAGGTCGTCGGAGAGCACCTGCATGTAGCGGGCGAGGACGATGAGGTCGATGTGGTGTTCCTCGACCAGAGCGAGCAGCCGGGCTTCCGCCTGCGGCTTGGTGTCGGCCGTCACCGGGATGTGCTCGAACGGCACTCCGTCGGCTGCCACCAGTGGCTCCAGGTCGGGGTGGTTGGAGGCCACCAGGACGATCTCTGCGTCCAGGGCGTTGCTGCGCCACCGGTAGAGCAGGTCGGCCAGGCAGTGGTCGAACTTGGACACCATCACCAGCACGCGCGGCTTGAGTGCGGCGTTCCTGAGCTGCCATTCCATCCCGAACTCGGCGGCCACGGGCGCGAAGGTGTCCCGCAGACCGTCCACGGTGACCTCGGTGTCGAGGGCGGCGAAACTGGTGCGCAGGAACACGATGCCGTGGTCGGCGTCGTCGAACTGCTGGTGCTCGGTGATGTCGCATCCGTGCCCGAGCAGGAACGACGTCACGGCGTGGAGGATGCCGGGACGCTCGGGGCAGCTGAGGGTGAGGACGAACTCGGTCTTCATGGGGGGGCTCCTCAGCACTCGACGACGTTGAGAGCGAGACCACCGCGGGCGGTCTCCTTGTACTTGTCCTTCATGTCGGCTCCGGTCTCCCGCATGGTCTTGATCGCCTGGTCGAGAGAGACGTGGTGGGTGCCGTCGCCGTGCAGGGCCATCCGCGCAGCGGTGATGGCCTTGAGGGAGGCGACCGCGTTGCGTTCGATGCAGGGGATCTGGACGAGACCGCCCACGGGGTCGCAGGTCAGGCCGAGGTTGTGCTCGATGCCGATCTCGGCCGCGTTCTCCACCTGTTCCGGGGTTCCGCCGAGGGCCTCGGCCAGGCCTGCCGCGGCCATCGAGCAGGCGGAACCCACCTCGCCCTGGCAGCCGACCTCGGCGCCCGAGATGGAGGCGTTCTCCTTGAACAGCACACCGACGGCGGCCGCGGTCAGCAGGAAGTGGACGATCCCGTCCGGCCCAGCACCGCGCACGAAGCGTTCGTAGTAGTGCAGCACCGCCGGGACGATGCCGGCCGCACCGTTGGTCGGGGCGGTCACCACCCTGCCGCCCGCCGCGTTCTCCTCGTTGACGGCCAGCGCGTACAGGGTGACCCACTCCATGGCGTGCAGGGAGTCGGTCTCGGCCTCGGCATCCGCCGCCACCAGCTTGCGGTGCAGGGCGGCCGCCCGGCGGCGCACCTTCAGCCCGCCGGGCAACACCCCGTCGTGTGCGGTGCCTTGGCGCACGCACTCCTGCATCACCGACCAGATGTGCAGCAGGCCGGCGCGGACCTCGTCCTCGCTGCGCCAGGCCAGTTCGTTCGCCATCATGATCGAGCTGATCGGCAGCCCGGTGGCCCTGGTGTGGGCCAGCAACTCGGCTCCGGTGGTGAACGGGTAGCGCACCGGTGTGCTGTCCGGGACGATCTGCGGTCCGTCGGCCGAATTCTCGTCCACGACGAATCCGCCGCCGACGGAGTAGTACGTGCGCCTGACCAGGCAGCTGCCGTCATGGCCGGTGGCCTCGAAGGTCATGGCATTCGCATGGAAGGCCAGCCGCTTGCCGCGGTGCAGGACAACGTCCTCGTCGACCTGGAAGGCGATGGCGTGCTTGCCCAGCAGCCGCAGGCTCCGCGTCGCCCGGACCCGGTCCATCGTCGGCTCCGCGACGGCCGGGTCGACCAGCTCGGGCCCCTCGCCCTCCAGCCCGAGGACCACGGCCTTCACACTGCCGTGCCCGTGCCCGGTGGCGCCCAGCGAACCGAACAGCTCGACATGGACGCGGCTCGTCTCCTCCAGCAGACCGTCCCGCTCCAAGGCGTTCGCGAAGGAGAGCGCCGCGCGCATGGGGCCGACGGTGTGGGAGCTGGAGGGGCCGATGCCGACCTTGAACATGTCGAAGACGCTGATGCTCATCCGCTGCTTCCCCGGTATTCCGTGCCGGCGTCGACCAGCCAGGTGGCCAGGTAGGAGGCGAACGAGGAGCGGACCAGCAGCCAGACGCTGGACGCCCCCTCGCCGCGCACCACGAGGGTGATCGGCGCCTGCGCCAGCAGCGTGGTCAGGCAGGAGCCGACGGGTGTTGCCCGCGGGTCCAGATCGATGGCACAGCCCTGGGCCAGGACCTCGCGGACGAGGTGCCCGGAGAGGGCCAGCGTGGTGCGCTGCGCCGAGACGTCGGTGACGGCGGCGAACTCGTCACCGATGGCCGATCGCAGCTGCGCGAGGAGCTCGTCCTGCAGGCCCTCGGGGGCCGCCAGGAGCCATTCGTCCGGGCCCATCCACAACACCTTGACGTCGCCGGACAGTTCGGCGCGCAGGGGACCGGGGAGGGTGATGTCCAGGGCGGATTCCACGGCCTTCGCCGCGGCACTGCCGGGCGCCACCCGCAGGGTGAGCTGGGTCAGGTAGGGCAGTTCCCGCACCTGGAGTCCGGTCGGCAGCTGGGCGAAGTCGTCCTGCCACTCGGACAGCGGGCTGAAGCGAATGGGCGTCTCAACCGTCACGGCGAGCTCCCTCCTTGTCGAAGAGCACGGGGTCGGTCACGGTCACCGGGACGGTCCGGCCGTCCAGCGGGACGTAGAGGGTCTCGCCGATGCGCCGGGTTCCCGAGCGCACCAGGGCCAGGGCGAACGTCCGCTGCAGGGCGTCGCTGCGGTAGCTGGAGGTGACGTGGCCCAGCATGGGGACCGGCGGCGCCGGGATGTCGCTGGTGGCGATGATCTGGGCGCCTTCGGGGAGCAGGACCCGCTCGTCGACGGGCAGCAGACCCACCAGCTGCTTGCGGTCGTCGCGCTGGTTCTCGGCTCGGGTGAAGGACCGCTTGCCGACGAAGTCCGGCTTCTTCTTGGACACGACCCACGACATGCCCAGGTCCTGCGGGGTGATGGTGCCGTCGGTGTCCTGCCCGATGATCGGGTAGGCCTTTTCGGCGCGCAGCACGTGCATCGTCTCGGTGCCGTACGTCGTGAGGCCGAACTCGCTGCCTGCCGTGTACAGGGCCTTCCATACGGTGATGCCGTACCAGGCGGGCACGTTGATCTCGTAGGCGAGTTCACCGGAGAAGCTGATCCGGCACACGCGCGCCGCCACCCCGGCGACGGTGGTGTCCTTCCAGGACATGAAGGGGAAGGCGTCGTTGTCGACGTCCAGGTCCGGTGCCACCAGGGCCAGTACGTCGCGGGAGCGCGGGCCGACCAGGGGGATCGTCACCCAGTGCTCGGTGACGGAGGTGAGGTGCACGCGCAGGTCGGGCCACTCCGTCTGCAGCCACTCCTCCATCCATTCGAGGATCTTGGCCGCGTTGCCGGTGGTCGTGGTCAGCAGGAACTCCTGCTCGGCCACCCGGATCACGGTGCCGTCGTCGATGGCCATGCCGTCCACGCCGCACATCACGCCGTAGCGGACCCGGCCCACCTTGAGGGTGCTCATCAGGTTCGTGTAGAGCCGGTCCAGCAGTACGCCGGCGTCCGGTCCCTGCACATTGATCTTGCCGAGCGTGGAGCCGTCCATCATCGCGACGCCGGTGCGGGCGGCCCGGCACTCGCGCAGCACGGACTCGTCCATGGTCTCGCCCGGCCGGGGGTAGTACCAGGGACGCTTCCACTGGCCGACGTCCTCGAACAGGGCGCCCTGCTCGACGTGCCAGGGGTGCAGCGCGGTCACCCGGACCGGGTCGAACAGTTCACCGCGGTTGCGGCCGGCGAGGGCGGCGAAGGCGACCGGTACGGCCGGCGGGCGCAGGCGCATGGTGCCGAGGTCGGCGACATCCACGCCGAGTGCCTCGGCGACGATGCCCGAGGTCATCACGCCCGAGGTGCGGCCCTGGTCGTGGGCGGTGCCGATCGTGGTGTACCGCTTGACGTGCTCCACCGACCGCAGGCCCGCCCCGGTCGCCCGCAGCACGTCGGAGACGGTCGCGTCGCGTTGCAGGTCGACGAACTGGAGCACGCCGTCCAGACCTTCCTGGGGGCTCGGCACCCGCCACAGCACCCGGGTGGGTGCCGCTTCCGGGAGCGGAGCGGGCGTCGGCAGGGCGATCATCTGGCCGGTCCTGCTGATGGCCGACAGCGCCTGCCAGGCGGCGTCCACTCCGTCGGCGAGACAGCCGGACAGGGTGAACGTACCGTCGGCCGATCCCGCCGCACGGACGGTGCGCAGTGCCTCCCCGGGGACGAAGGCGCCGATTCCGGCGTCGTAGCGCAGGGTGCCGCGGGCCTGGCTGAACAGGGCCACCGCGGGGTTCCAGCCGCCGGAGACCAGCAGCAGGTCGCAGTCGATGCCCTGCCGCTCGCCGAGGTCTCCGTGGCCGAAGGGGGCGACATGGGCGCGGGTGACGCGTTCGATGCCGCTCGTGCCGGTGACGACGTGGCCCGCGCGGATGCCGATGCCGCGTTCGTCGCAGGCAGTGCGCCAGTGTTCCGGCACCTCCTCGCGAGCGTCGATCACCGCGGCGATCCGCACGCCCGCGTCGGCCAGTTCGAGGGCGGCCGGGTAGGCGCTGTCGTTCGTGGTGAACACGACGGCCTGCTCGCCGGGCAGCACGCCGAAGCGGTTGAGGTAGGTGCGGGCCGAGCCGGCCAGCATGATCCCGGGGCGGTCGTTGTCGTCGAAGGCGACCGGACGCTCGTAGGCGCCGGTGGCGTACACGACCTGCCGGGCGCGGATACGCCAGATCCGCTGCCGTGAGACGTGCGGGGGCGCCGCGGCACCGAGGTGGTCGGTGCGCTTCTCCAGGGCCAGGACGAGCCCGTCGTCGTAGTGGCCGAAGGCGGTGGTGCGCTGGAGTATCCGTACGTCGGCGAGGCCGTCGAGTTCCGCGACGACCTCGTCGACCCATGCCTTCGCCGGTGCGCCTTCGAGCAGTTCCTGGCTGCCGAGCAACGACCCGCCGGGCTGCGGGAGTTCGTCGACGAGGATCACCCGGGCTCCGGACCGGGCGGCGGCCAGCGTGGTGGCCAGGCCCGCCGGGCCCGCGCCGACGACGAGCAGGTCGCAGTGGGCGTGCATGGTGTCGTAGCGGGCGGTGTCGGGCTCGCTGCTCAGCCTGCCCTGGCCGGACAGACCCCGGGCGACGAGACCGTCGTACAGCTCCACGGTGGTGGCCGTGAGCATGGGCTCGGGGAAGGGGGCCTCGATCTGCACGAGCGCGTTGGGCTCTTCGGCTCCGGCGGCCAGGACACCGCGCGGGCGGCCGTGCTTGATGCTGTCGGCCACGTGGTGCACGCCGTTGGCCAGCAGCGCCGAGGCGAGGGTGTCGCCGGGGTGCCCGGTGTAGGCGGTGCCGTCGAAGGTGAAGGAGAGGGTGGTGTCGCGGTCGACGTGACCGTGGCCGGGGGCACGGAAGGGGGTGTTCATCGGCTGGCCTCCTGGCCCTTCGCCCGCGGGGCGGCGGGTGCGGTGCTCGTGTGGGAAGGGCGCTCGGCCCCGATGCCGTAGACCGTGAGGAACTCGTGGGTGACGGTGTCGCGCAGCGCGTTGAACCAGCGCCGGCAGCCGGCCGAGTGCACCCACCGTTCGGCGAACGGGCCCTTGGGATTGTCGCGGAAGAAGACGTACTGGGCCCACTGCTCGTCGTCGAGCGCGTAGGGGTCCTCGGGGTAGGCGATGTGCGCCTCACCGCCGTAGTGGAACTCGATCTCCTCGCGCTCACCGCACCAGGGGCAGGCTATGAGCTGCATGTCGTTACTCCTTGGCTGGTGGGCGACGGCTAGTGGGCTACGGCGGCCGCGCCGTGCTCGTCGACCAGAGCGCCGGTGGTGAAGCGGTCGAGCGTGAAGGGCGCGTTGTAGGGGTGCGGTTCGCCCGTGGCGACGGTGTGCGCGAAGCACCAGCCGACGCCCGGGGTGGCCTTGAAACCGCCGGTGCCCCAGCCGCAGTTGAGGTAGAGGTTCTCGACGGGGGTCAGGCCGACGATGGGGGAGGCGTCCGGGGTGGTGTCGACGATGCCGGCCCAGGTGCGCAGCATGTGGGCGCGGGCGAAGACGGGGAACAGCTCCAGGGCGGCGGCCATCTGGCGCTCCAGGATGTGGAACGCGCCGCGCTGTCCGTAGCCGTTGTAACTGTCGATGCCGGCGCCCATGACCAGCTCGCCCTTGTGCGCCTGAGAGACGTACACGTGGACGGCGTTCGACATCACCACGGTCGGGTGCACGGGCTCCAACAGCTCGGACACCAGGGCCTGCAACGGGTGGCTCTGGAGCGGTAGCCGCAGACCCGCCATGGCGGCCAGTACGGAGGAGTGGCCCGCGGCGGCGAGCGCGACCTTGCCGGCGGCGATGTCGCCGCGAGTCGTCCGCACTCCGCGTACCCGGCCGTCGACGATATCGAGGCCGGTGACCTCGCAGTCCTGGATCAAGTCGATGCCGTACGCGTCGGCCTTGCGGGCGAAGCCCCAGGCCACGTAGTCGTGCTTGGCGATACCCGCGCGCGGCTGATACGTGGCGCCGAGCACCGGATACCGCACGTCGGGCGAGATGTTGACGATGGGACAGACCTTGGCGACCTCTTCCGGCTCCAGCCACTCGGCGTCGATGCCGTTGAGCTGGTTGGCATAGACACGGCGCTTGCTGTCGCGGATGTCCTGAAGGCTGTGGGCGAGGTTGAGCACACCGCGCTGGCTGAACAGGATGGGGTAGTCGAGGTCCTCTTCGAGGGTCTCCCAGAGCTTGAGGGAGTGCTCGTAGATGCCGGAGCTCTCGTCCCAGAGGTAGTTGGAGCGGATGATCGTGGTGTTGCGGGCCATGTTGCCGCCCGCGAGCCAGCCCTTCTCCAGCACCGCGATGTTGGTGACGCCGTGGTTCTTGGCCAAGTAGTAGGCCGTGGCCAGGCCGTGTCCGCCGCCGCCGACGACGACGACGTCGTACGACGGCTTGGGGTCGGGGTTGCGCCACAGGAAGTCGGGGTGGTCGGGCAGGGCGTCGCCGGGCCCGGCAGAGGGGCGCGAAGCTCGATTGAGGGTGGTGGTGGGAGACGGGCGGGCGGGGGCGTTGTCGCGCGGGCCTATCACTGGGCAGCCTCCTCGGCCACGAGCTGCGGGTCGACGGGGTACAGCGGGAAGCGGTCGGTCAGGACCTGGACGCGGCGGCGCAGCGCGGCGGCGACCTGGTCGTCGAAGCCGGGCAGGAAGGCCGTGGCGACGATGTCGGCGACCTCCGTGAACTCCTCCGTACCGAAGCCGCGCGCGGCCAGCGCCGGGGTGCCGATGCGGACGCCGGAGCTGATCATCGGCGGGCGCGGGTCGAAGGGGACGGCGTTGCGGTTGACGGTGATGCCGATCCGGTGCAGCCGGTCCTCGGCCTGCTTCCCGTCGAGCTCGGAGTGGCGCAGGTCCACCAGGACCAGGTGTACGTCGGTGCCGCCGGTCAGCACGCTGACTCCGGCCGCCTTCGTGTCCTCGGCCAGCAGCCGCTCGGCCAGGATCGCCGCCCCTTCCAGGGTGCGGCGCTGACGGTCCGCGAACTCCGGCTGTGCGGCCATTTTGAAGGCCACGGCCTTCGCCGCGATGACGTGTTCGAGGGGGCCGCCCTGCTGGCCCGGGAAGACCGCGGAGTTGATCTTCTTGGCGAGTTCGGCGGTGGACAGGATCACCCCGCCGCGAGGGCCGCCGAGGGTCTTGTGGGTGGTCGTGGTCACGACGTGGGCGTGCGGCACGGGCGAAGGATGCAGACCGGCGGCCACCAGACCCGCGAAGTGGGCCATGTCGGCCATCAGGTAGGCGCCGACCTCGTCCGCGATGCGACGGAACTCCGCGAAGTCGAGCTGCCGGGGGTAGGCCGACCAGCCGGCCACGATCAGCTTCGGCCGGTGCTCGTGGGCGAGCTTGCGGACCTGCTCCATGTCGACGCGGTGGTCGTCCTCGCCGACCTGATAGGCCGCCACCTTGTACAGGCGCCCGGAGAAATTGAGCCGCATGCCGTGGGTGAGGTGGCCGCCGTGGGCCAGGTCCAGGCCCAGGATCGTGTCGCCGGGCTGGAGCAGAGCGGCCATGACAGCGGCGTTGGCCTGCGCGCCGGAGTGGGGCTGCACGTTGGCGGCCTCGGCTCCGAACAACTGCTTGATGCGGTCGATCGCGATCTGCTCGACGGCGTCGACGTGCTCGCAGCCGCCGTAGTAGCGGCGTCCGGGGTAGCCCTCGGCGTACTTGTTGGTCAGCACCGAGCCCTGGGCCTGCATGACCGCGAGCGGCGCGAAGTTCTCGCTCGCGATCATCTCCAGGGTGCCGCGCTGCCGGGCCAGTTCCGCGCCGATCGCGGTGGCGATCTCCGGGTCGAAGTCGTCGAGCCGGGCGCTGAGCACCGCGGATCGGGCCACTTGCCGGTCGGGGGTGTGGGCAGTCATCAGAACTCCCTGGGGATCTGGGGACCGACTGAAATGCGACTGATATATCAACCTGCTGTTGCGCTACGCTAAGAGCCCCGATCGGCTCGCGTCAAGGGAGGAATTCGAGTGACCGCGTCGACCATCGCTGGTGACCAGGGCGGTGGAACGCTGGCTGATCAGGCCTATCGCTCCATCTCGGACCGCCTGGTGACCCTCCAGATCCGCCCCGGTGAGCCCATCAACGACGAGCGGATCGCCGCCGAACTCGGCTTCGGTCGTACACCGGTCCGGGAGGCCCTCAAGCGTCTGGAGCACGAGCGCCTCATCGTCGCCTACCCCCGGCGCGGAACCTTCGCCACCGAGGTCCAGATCGCCGACCTCGGACACATCTCGGAGGTCCGGGAGCAACTGGAGCCCCTCGCCGCGCGGATGGCCGCCCAGCGCGCCGGCCAGAGCGACCGCGCCGACCTCGACCGGCTCCTGTCCCGGCTGGCGGACGTGTCCGACGGCGGTACGGGCCTGATCCGGCTCGACATGGCCGTGCACCGCGCCATCTACGCCGCGACCCGGAATCCCTATCTGGAAGACACCCTGATCAGGTACGACAACCTGGCCACGCGGATCTGGTGTCTGTTCCTCGACCGGCTCCCCGGCCTCGCGGGTCACGTGCACGAGCACGGGCCCCTGCTGCGCGCCGTCATCGACGGCGACGCGGAGAAGGCCGCGGCTCTTGCCGCGGGACACGTGGAGGGGTTCGAGGCGGCGATCCGCGGCGTGATCTGAGCCGCGGCACGCGCCGGAGGTCCTCGCCCGTCGGCGAGCCGGGCCGCCTTGGCCCTCAGCTTCAGTGCCTCTGCTTCAGCGCCTCCGCTTCAGCGCCTCTGCTTCAGTGCGCCGCGCCCCGCGGTTCCCCTGGGCGCATACGGGGCCTGCCCGCCAACGTGGTCCACAGATAGGGCGCGGCGTCGTCCTCGGGCAGCTGGGCGATCATGTAGCGGACGCAGCGTTCGATCTTCACCCGCCACAGGCGGGCCGCCTCGTTCCCGTCGGCGTCGCGCAAGGCGTCGTGGACGGCGCTGTCCTCGTTCGCGATGGTGTCGCAGGCCTGGCTGTAGTCCATGTCCAGGACGTTGACGAACATGCGCAGACGGGCCGTGAGGCGTTCGAAGGTACCGGCCGCCTGCGGAAGGTCCGCGATGCGAGCGAGTGCGTCCTGGTACCGCAAGTCCACTTCACGGATGCGGAGATGGTCGTTGTCCCGGGCGGCGGCACGTACCTCCGCCAGCGCTGCCGAGGCCGGAGCGAGGTTCTCGCGGCCCAGCATGGCGATCCGGCGCATGAGCAGCGCACCCAGACTCGCGCGCAGGGCGTAGAGGTCCAGCACGTCCTTCGCCGTGACGGCGGGGATCGCCGTCGCACCGCCGGGCAGCAGGTCGAGCATGCCCTCCTCGGCCAGCGCGTGCAGTGCGGCGCGCACACCACGACGGGACAGGCCGAGACGGAGCGCCAGCGGCGCCTCCAGGACGCGGTCCCCCGGCCGGTAGCCGCCGGTCAAGAGGGCTTCACGCAACAGACCGACAGCGGGATCAGTGGTGATGGGCGCACCGGGAGACACGTCGGCCGATGTGATCTCCGCCGCGCCGAGCAGGGCCTGGGGGTCGCGGGCGCGCACATCCTCGACGTTCGAGTCACTGTCAGGGCCGCAGATGGCGGGAGCGTCGTACGACGGGCGCGGAGCGGCGATCCGCGTGAAGGGGGCCGCGGAGGGGGTCCAGGTGCTTGACCAGGTCAGCAGCGCGTCGCGGAGCCGGGGAACGTCGGGTGCCGTCTCCCGAAGGGCATGGCCGTCGGCGGCGAGGAGGCGCTGAGCCTCGTCGGTCCATTCCTCCGGACCGGGTGCGTGGTGCACGTGCAGGCGCGGAGACGCGGCATGGTCCGGGCCGTCGAGGGGCGCGCACGCCTGTGCGGACAGGCCGTACGCCAGCAGGTGCACGCTGGTGCCGCCCCCCGCTGCCGACCTCGCCTGCTCCACGAACGAGCGCACCGCGGAGTCGTCCGTCCCGGCCGCCTTCTCGCCGCACTGCGGGCCGCGCAGGGCCGCGAACGCGCAGGCCACGGCCAGTACATGGGACGGTTCCCGGTCCTTGCCGAACAGCCGGCTCGCGTCGGTTGCCACGGACGTGCGTGCGCCGCCGCCTCGTCCTGCCGGCGTGGTCACCGCGAGGACGCACACCGGTGGGGCGATGAACAGGCCCACCACCTCTTCGGCGCGGTCCGGCAGGGAGTACGCCCGGCGCGGCCCGGCCGTGAGGCGGTCCGGCCGCTGGATGCGGTAGGTCCGCCAGATCCGGCTCACCGTGCTCTGACTCAGGCCGGTCTCGGCCGCCATGGAACGGGTCGACCAGGTCTGCCGGGCGTCCGGCGGGGGAGGCGTCAGCGTGCGGACGAGTACATGCGCGACGGTGTCGTCGTCGGCCGTGGGAGGCCGGCCGGGGCGAGGCTGTTCGTCCAGGCCGGCCAGCCGGTCGGCCAGGAAGCGCGTGCGCCATGTGCCGACCATGTCGCGGGAGACGCCGAGGCGCTTGGCCACATCGCTGTTGGTGGGCTCCTCCGCGCACGCCAGCACGATCCGGGCGCGCAGGGCACGGGCCTGTGAGCAGGTGCGGCTGCGGGACCACTGGATCAGTTCGGTGCGTTCGTCCTCGGTGAGGACCACGGCATCGCGGGGACGGCCGGCCATGCCGGGAACCGTAGCCGAACTTATGACTCGGTAACAGCCCCGTGCCGGGTGCCGTGACGGGGGCATTGTTGGCCGGGCCACGCCTTCACATACTTCGAAGCCATCCGGTGGCCACGCCGCCGGCGTCCCCGCGAAACCGCGAGTTCGTCTTGATCGGCGAGCCCCGGCCCGACCCCCACACCCGCCGGGCAGCACACGAGTTCGCGCACCAGCACATCAAACCCCGACCTGGCCCGGACCTACCCTGAAACAGGCATGTCCGGGTACCGCTCCCGGAGGCTGTGATGACCGTAAACGCAGGAAACCGAGTGGATGACGCGCCACTGTCGCGTTTCCACAAGAAGCTCGCCCTGTACTCCTCCGGGGGTCCGTTCCTCGACGGCTATGTCCTGAGCATCATCGGCGTGGCCATGGTGCAGATCTCGCCGCAGCTGGATCTGTCGTCGTCCGCCGAGGGACTGATCGGCGCGTCCGCGCTGATCGGCATCTTCCTCGGCGCGTTCGTGGGCGGCTATCTCACGGACAAGTTCGGCCGCCAGGTGCTCTACACGATCGACCTGGTCGCCATCATCGGCTGTTCCGTCGCCCAGTTCTGGGCGAACGACCCGGTGTGGCTGTTCGTCCTGCGGCTGCTGATCGGCATGGCGGTCGGCGCGGACTACCCGATCGCGACCTCGCTGCTTGCCGAGTTCACACCGCGCCGCTACCGGGGACCGCTGCTTGGCGGCCTGGTCGTCATGTGGTTCGTCGGCGCCGCCGTGGCCTACATCGTGGGCGAGCTGCTCCTCCAGACCGGCGACGACGGCTGGCGATGGATGCTCGCCAGCGCGGCGCTGCCCGCGACGGTCATCGTGCTGCTGCGCCTCGGCACCCCCGAGTCCCCGCGCTGGCTGGCGAACAAGGGGCGCGTCGAGGAGGCCGAGGCCGTCCTGAAGAAGGTCTACGGTCCCGAGGCGACGATCGCCGACCTGCCGGACGAGGCGGAGGAGCGCGAGAACGTCGACCTCAAGGCGATCCTGCGGGCAGGCTACGGCGGGCGGATGCTCTACATCTCCGTCTTCTGGACCTGTTCCATCGTCCCGCTCTTCGCCATCTACGCCTTCGGCCCGAAGATCCTGGGCGCCCTCAAGCTGGAAGGCTCGCTGGCCAACGTCGGCTCCGCCCTGATCACGGTCATGTTCCTCATCGGCTGTGTGATCGCCCTGCTGTTCGTGAACCGCATCGGCCGGCGTCCCCTGGTCATCCACAGCTTCGTCTGGTCGGGCCTGGCACTGCTGCTCCTCGGCGTCTTCCCCGGCGCCCCCGCGGCCGTGATCATGGTGCTCTTCGCCGTGTACGCGCTCATCATTGGCGGCACCCAGATCCTTCAGTGGATCTACCCGAACGAGCTGTTCCCGACCGAGGTGCGCGGCTCCGCCGTGGGCCTGGCCTCATCCGCCAGCCGTATCGGCGCCGCCGTCGGCACCTACCTCGTCCCCATGGCCCTGACCGGCTGGGGCATCGGCGGCACCATGATCGCGGCCGCCGCCATCAACGCCGTGGGCGCCGTCGTCTCCGTCCTGTGGGCGCCGGAGACGCGTGGCATGGCCCTGCACGAGGCCGCCGCGCTGACGCCCCGGACGGACGTCGCCGCCGCCGAGCGTCCCGCGGCCGTCTGACCGTCACCGACCGTCGCAACGGGCCCCCACCCGCTGGGGGCCCGGGCGGCTCGAGCTCTTCACCCGTAACTGTTCAGGAGGTTTTCCATGAAAGACGTCGTGATCGTAGGCGGCGGCATCGCAGGCCTGGCCGCCGGCTGGCGACTGCGGCACTGGGACACGCTCCTGCTCGAATCCGAGAGCCGGATCGGCGGACGCATCCGCTCGGAGCGCCGCGGACCGTACTGGATGAACTGGGGCGGACACGTCTACGCGGGCGGTGACTCGGCGACCTCGTGGCTGCTGAACAACACCGGCGTCGACTCGGTCCCGGTGCCCGGCTCGCTGGCCGGGCTGTCGATGAACGGCAAGCTGCTGCTCAAGGGCCGCGTGGAGAGCTACCCGTTCCGCATCCCCATGTCGATGGAATCGCGGATCGGCATGGTCAAGGCGGGCGCCAAGGTCGCGGTCCAGGTGGCGCGTTACGCCCGGATCGTGGGCCGGCGGCGGGGCGAGACCGAGGCCCAACGCCAGCAGCGGATCTACGACTTCATGAACGACCGCTCCTTCAAGGACTTCATCGGCGACCTCCCCGAGGACGCCGAAGCCCTCTTCAAGCCGACGGTGACCCGTTCCGCCGCCGATATCGACCAGCTCTCGGCGGGCGCCGGCGTCGGCTACTTCAGCCTCGTGTGGAACATCGGCGCCGGCCTGTCCCAGAGCATCCTCGGCGGCCCGTCCACCCTCACCGAGTCCATCGCGGCGGCCCTCGGGGACCGGGTGCGGCTGAACGCGTCCGTCGACGAGATCGTCCACAAGAAGGACTCGGTCGTCGTCCGCTACCGCCAGGACGGCGTCGAGCAGGAGGTCGAGGCGCGCTACGTGGTCCTCGCCACGCCCGCGACCGTCAGCCACCGCGTCGCGGTCGACCTCGACCGTGACGTCCGCGAGGCCCTGTCGAAGGTCGTGTACGGGCCCTACGTCAGCGCGGCCTTCCTCTCCGACGAGACGGGCCGCCAGGTCTGGGACGACGCCTACGGCATCGCCACGCCGAAGCGGTCCTTCAACGTCGCGCTCAACATGTCGAACGTCGTGCACGGTTACGCCCATGAGCGCCGGCCCGGCAGCAGCATCATGACCTTCTCGCCGGGCAGCCTGGCCCGCGAACTGCTGGAGCACGACGACGACAAGATCCGCCGGATCTACCTCGACGACCTCGACCAGGTGCTGCCCGGCTTCTCCGACCACGTCGTCGAGGCCGAGGTGCAGCGCTGGCCCACGGGAGCGCCGTACTGCTTCCCCGGCCGCGGCAAGCTCCAGCAGACCCTGACCCGGCGCGGCGACCGCGTGTTCCTGGCCGGTGACTACCTCGGCACCCTCTACACCGAGACCGCGATCTCGTCCGGACTGTCCGCCGCCCAGGAGGTGCGGAGCCTGCTGGCCACCGGCCGGCAGACCGCGCGGCGCGACCTGGCGTCGGCGCACACGGCGCCGTAAACCCCGTGCGTGTCGACGCGCATCTTGGCCTGAATCCCGAACGCGTCGGCGCCCACCGCTGCGTAAACCCGCACCCCCTAAGGAGACTTGAGCATGTCTGCACAGCTGAGCGGTGTCCTGACCGCCCTCGCCACCCCCTTCGCGTCGGAAGGGCGGATCGACGACAAGACACTGCGCCGCCTCGTCGATCGCAGCATCGACGGCGGCGTGGACGGCGTGGTGGCCTGCGGTTCCACAGGTGAGTTCGCGGCGATGACCGGAGCGGAACGGCGCCAGATCATCGAGACCGTCGTCGACCAGGCGGCCGGACGTGTGCCGGTCATCGCGCAGACCGGTGCGCTGAGCACCCGGGAAGCGGTCGAACTCTCCCGGCACGCGCAGGACGCCGGGGCTTCGGTCCTGATGGTGGTCACTCCGTACTACGAGCCGCTCACGCTGGACGAGACGCTGCGCTACCTGCGTACGGTCGCCGACGCCGTGGACATCCCGATCATGCTCTACAACCTGCCCGGGGCCACCGGCGTCAACCTCGACCCGGACACCGTCGGGCAGCTGGCCCGCGAGGTCGACAACATCCTGTACATCAAGGACACCAGCGCCGACATGGGCCAGGCCGGGCAGCTGATCCACCGTCACGGCGACGTCATCTCCACCTTCATCGGCTGGGACAGCCTGCTGCTCCAGGCGATCACCGAGGGCGCCGCGGGTGTGATGGCCGGGACCGCAAACGTGATGCCGGCCGAACTCGTCTCGATCCACCGCGCGTTGACCTCCGGCGACCTCGACCGGGCGCGGGCCGAGTGGGCGCGGATCTACCCGCTGATGGACGCGATCATGTCCGCCCCGTTCATCCCGGCCGTCAAGGCGGCCCTGAACGCGACCGGGTTCCCCGTCGGCGAGCCGCGTGAACCGCTCCTTGGGCTCGATGCCGACACCACCGCCAGGATCGCCTCCCTGGTGGAGGCACTGCCGTCACTGACGGCCGCTCACTGAACCATGCGATTCCTCGACGAGCACGACGTCCGTTCCCGCAGCGTCGACTGGCCGGCCCTCTCACACCAAGGAGTCACTGATCATGACCACTGACGCCGCCGTCTCGACGGCCACCGTTCGACGCGTGACCGACGTACGCCCCCTGATCACCGCGGCAGACCTTCCTCCGGCCCGCCACTTCATCGACGGGACCTTCGCCGAGGGCTCAACCGAGCGCGTCGTCGACGTGGTCGACCCCTGTACGGAGAACGTCATCGCCCGCATCCCCGAGGGCACCGCCGAAGACATCGACCGAGCGGTCAGTGCCGCTCTCCAGGCCAAGGCCGGGTGGTCCCGGCTCGTTCCCAAGGAGCGCTCGGAGCTGCTGCACGCCGTCGCCGACCGGCTGGCCGAGCACACCGAGCTCCTGAGCAGGCTGGAGTCGGCGAACACCGGCAAGCCGCTTGCGGTGTCGACGGACGACGTCGGCCAGGCCGTGGACACCTTCCGCTTCATGGCCGGTGCGGTGCGCGCGACCACTTCCCTGGCCGCCGGCGACTACGTCGAGGACCACCTGTCGGTCATGCTGCGCGAACCGCTGGGCGTGATCGGTGTGGTCACCCCGTGGAACTACCCGCTGCTCATGGCGGCCTGGAAGATCGCCCCCATCCTCGGCGCGGGCAACACCCTGGTCCTCAAGCCCTCCGAGCAGACCCCGCTGACCACCCTGAAGTTCGCCGAGCTCGTCGCCGATCTTCTGCCTGCCGGTGTGCTGAACGTGGTGAACGGCTACGGGGCGACCGTAGGTGCCCGGCTCGCCGAGCACCCGGACGTGAACATGATCGCCCTGACCGGCTCGGTCAACAGCGGCCGTGCCGTCGCCCGTGCCGCCGCCGAGAGCCTCAAGCGCGTCCACCTCGAACTCGGCGGCAAGGCACCGGTGGTGGTCTTCGAGGACGCCGATCTGGCGGCCGCGGCATCGGCGTTGCGCGTCGCGGGCTTCTGGAACTCGGGCCAGGAGTGCGGGGCCGCCTGCCGTGTCCTCGTCCACGAGTCGGTCGCCGAACGGTTCGTCGAGCAACTCGTCGGCGAAGTACGGGAACTGATCGTCGGCGAGCCTGCCGCCGGTGAGGACGTCGAGGTCGGCCCGATGGTCTCGAAGGCCCACTTCGAACGGGTCACCGGGTACTTGGAGCGGGCGAAGAAGGAGGGCGTGCGGGTGGCCGTCGGAGGCGGGGCCGTCGACGGACCGGGCTATTTCGTGGCCCCGACCGTCCTGGTCGACGTGCTTGAAGGAGCCGAGGCAGCCCACGAGGAGATCTTCGGCCCGGTGATCACGGTCGAGACCTTCACCGACGAGGAGGAGGCGGTACGGCGGGCCAACGACGTCCCCCTCGGCCTCTCGGCATCGGTGTGGACCGAGAACGCCCGCCGCAGCCACGACATCGCGGCCCGCCTCGACTTCGGAACCGTCTGGGTCAACTCCCATCTGGTGCTGTCCAGCGAAGTCCCCTGGGGCGGCTTCAAGGGCTCCGGCTACGGCCGTGACCTGTCGATCTACGCGCTGGACGACTACTCGCGCACCAAGCACGTCATGCACCACCACGGCCGCTGAAAAACCCCTGGGAGGTGTGGGATGAGCGTCAACGATCCCCTGATGAGTCCGTTCGTCATGAAGAACCTGACCCTGCGCAACCGTATCGTCAGCACGTCCCACGAACCCGCCTACAGCGAGGACGGCCTGCCCAAGGACCGCTACCGGGCCTACCACGTCGAAAAGGCCCGGGGCGGCGTCGCGTTGACCATGATCGGAGGCAGCGCGCTGGTCAGCCGGGACAGCGCGCCCGCCTTCGGCAACCTCCAGCTCTGGAAGGACGAGGCGGAGCCCTGGCTGCGCCGCCTCGCCGACGAGGTCCACGAGCAGGGCGCGGCCGTGATGACCCAGCTCACCCATCTCGGCCACCGCACCAGCAACTACACCGACCACTGGCTCCCGGCCATCTCGGCGAGCAACGTCCGCGAACCCGCGCACCGCGCGTTCACCAAGGCGGCCGAGCAGTGGGACCTGGACCGGGTGCTGAAGGACTTCGTGGTCGTCGCCCAGCGATGTCGGTCCGCGGGCCTCGACGGCATCGAACTCATGGCGTGGGGCCACCTGTTGGACTCGTTCTGGACGCCGTTCTGGAATCACCGCGACGACGAGTACGGCGGCTCGTACGAGAACCGCATGCGCTACCCGCTCCAGGTCATCCGCGCCGTACGGGAAGCAGTGGGCCCCGACTTCGTGATCGGCGCGCGCATGACCTTCGACGAGGAGCGCGAGGGCGGTCTGGAGACCGACGAGGCGCTGCGCATCGCCCAGGACATCACCGAGGCCGGCATCGACTTCATCAGCCTCATCAAGGGCTCGATCGGCACAGACGCCGACCTGGCCCGCACGATCCCGCCGATGTCCACCCCGGCCTCCCCGCACCTGGAGTTCGCCGGCCGGATCAGGCAGAAGCTCTCCGTCCCGGTCATGCACGCCGCCCGCATCAGCGACGTCGCCACCGCACGGTACGCCGTCGCCGAGGGCCTCCTCGATCTCGTCGGCATGACGCGGGCGCTGATGGCCGACCCCGAACTGCCCAACAAGGTCCGCGACGGCCGTACGGACCAGATCCGGCCGTGCGTCGGCGCCAACATGTGCATCGACGGCATCTACGCCTCGGGTGCGGCGTTCTGCATGCACAACCCTTCCACGGGACGGGAGTTGGAGGTCCCTCAGCGCATCGACCGCGCGAGCGTGGTAAAGCGCGTAGCGGTCGTGGGCGCCGGACCCGCCGGCCTGGAGGCATCCAGAGTCCTGGCCGAGCGCGGTCACGACGTGCATCTCTTCGAGGCCGCGGACAAGGTGGGCGGACAGCTGCTGCTTGCCTCACGGGCCCCGCGCCGCCGCGACCTGCGCGGCATCATCGACTGGCGAACCGAGCAGCTCGCTCGTCTGGGCGTTCCGATTTCGTTGAACAGCTACGTCGACGGCCGGGCGCTTCTCCGGCAGGCCTGGGACGTCGTCATGGTGGCGACCGGTGGCACTCCTGCGGCGCCCCGTATTCCTGGAGCGGGTCTGATCCATGACACCTGGGACGTGCTCGGGGGGGTGCGACGGCCGCAGGGGCGTGTGATGGTCTACGACGACCACGGCGGAAACCAGGCACTCGACGCCGTGGAGGCCCTCGTCGCAGAAGGCGCCACCGTCGAGATCGTCACACCGGAGCGAACGCTCTCCCCCGACGTGGGCTCGCTCACGGCATCCGGCTACTTCAACTCACTGGCGGAGAACAGCGTCACGATCACCGTCCTGCGACGGCTGCTCGGGGTCACCGGCACGCCGCAGGGGTTGGCGGCGGAACTCGGCGTGGACGGCTTCGAGTTCCGCGAGCACCGCACTTTCGACGCGGTCGTGGCCGAGTTGGGCACCGATCCCGTCCAGGAACTCTATGACGAACTGCTCGGTTCCTCCAGCAACTTGGGAGCCGTAGACCTGGAGGACCTGCTCGCCCGTCGGCCCCAGTCGGTGGTGCGGAACGAGGACGGTACCTTCCAGCTGTTCCGCATAGGGGATGCGGTGGCGAGCAGAAACGTCCACGCCGCGATGCTGGACGCGGCCCGCCTCTGCCGAACGATCTGAATCCACGGGTCGAACGCACCATCGCCGGGCTCGCATCGGAGCAGACACCGGTCTCTCCTCCGGGCGGGTGCAGCGGAAGGCGCCTGACGGGCAAAAGCCTAGGTCAGGCGCCTTTGCCCGTGCCTTCAGAAGAAGCCGAGCTTCCGCGGCGAGTAAGACACCAGGAGGTTCTTCGCCTGCTGGTGGTACCCGCTCACCATCACCTCTGACCTGCGGCAAAGGGCGGAATCGTCTGCTGCTGAGCCGAGTTGGTCCGCACCCGGTCCGGATCTTGGTCCGTGATCTGCGGTGTTGGCGTGCGAGTCCTGACGCGGGCGGTGCGGTGACTGCGAGTTGGCTTGCGGTGCGTTATCCACACTGCTTCCGCCTGGAGGATGTCGAGCTCGACTGGGCCCGAACGCCGAAATAGAAGTGGTCGGTGCCGGGATGGCTCATCCCGGCGCCGGCTGTTCTTCTCGTACGCTTCCAAATCCACTCGTAGTCCATCGGCGCGCGCCTGGAACGTCGGCGTTCGCCTCCTCGGCGCCCGGCAAGCCTGGCCGACACCCTCGTACTCGGGTGCACTGCGGTGCGGAGACCACGTGGTCTCCATACGAGCCAGGGCGGTTCAGTGTGAGCGATCCTCGCGGAACGGACGCCTACCTCTCTGCCGCCCTCAGACGCTGGGCCGCCGTGTCGCCGCGCCGACCGATCGGTACGACACCTGTCGCGGCGCCGAGGCCGTATGCGGGCATGTCGACGTACACCGATTCGTAGGAGCCTGCCGGGACGATGAACGTCTCGTGCCAGATACCCACATGACCCTTCCCGGCACGTGCTCGTCGGTTGAACGCCGTCCATGCGGGCCGGTGCTCCTTGTCCTGCTGGTGGGCGTAGGCGAGGAGCCGTTCCTTGTCGGACCAGTACTGGACGACGTAGAAGTCTCGGAGGCTGCCGTAGAGCACCTTGTAACCGAGAAGCCCGCTGGTCTTTTCCTGCGACAGTTCACGGAGCATGCGAGGCATCGACATAAATGCCGGCAACCAGCTGGAGAATGCTCGCAGCCGGTTGATCCGTAGCCCGATGTGGAAGACGACGACGTCGCCTTCGGCGGCGGCGGTGTTGCGACCCGGAATCACTTTCTCGGACATGATTCTTCTCTGGCCCTTCTTGCGATGGTTCAGGTCATGGCCGGACGAGTGATCGGGACTTCGAACGAATCACCCAGAAGTGGATCACCAGCCCGATACCCCAGCCCAGAATCGACCACAAGGGCCAGAGGAAGTGGTCGGGTGTGAGAATCGCCCACAGCACAACCTGGGCCACATTGGCGATGATGTACCAGAGAAAGTGGACCCGCAGGCCCCACCTCATGGCCCTTTCGCTCTTCTGCATTTTCCCTCCCATGGTTCATTGGATCGATGCACTTGCGATGACCGGCGGTGCTATTGCGGGAGCGTCTGCTCCTCTACGGCCCTCTCGATGAGGGCCACCGTCGCGCCCGGCCGGGAGACGAACACCATGTGCGAAGCGCCCTCGACCACCTGGGTCTTCGCGCCGGAGCGCTGGGCCATGAACTCCTGCGTGGCCGGTGGGATGATCCTGTCGGCGCCACTGATCAGGTTGTAGTTCGGGATCGTGTGCCATGCCTGCGGACCGGTGGCGGGCTCGCCCAGGGCGGCGCCGGTGGCCGGGCGTTGCGTGATCGAGTAGAGGGCGGCTTCCTCTGCCGACACGTCGGCTGCGAAATGGGGATGAAAGACCTTCGGGTCGATGTAGAGGTCCACCTGTCCGTCGGGCAGCGGCACAGGCTTCAGGGACTCGCCCACGGTGCTGCCCGGGAACCGCTCGACCAGTGCTTGCGCGCTCTCGCCCGTCTCCGGCACGAACGCCGCCAGGTAGACCAGTGCCTTCACGTTCGCGTTTCCCTCGGCGGCAGTGGAGATGACCGCACCGCCGTACGAGTGCCCGACCAGCACGATCGGTCCCTCGATGCTGTCCAGCAGCGCCTTGACGTGGATCGCGTCGAAGGTGAGCCCTCGAAGTGGATTCGGCGCGGCGACCACTGGATAGCCGTCGGCGACAAGCCGCTTGGCGACGGCGTTGAAGCCGCTGCTGTCAGCAAAGGCTCCGTGTACGAGCACGATCGTCGGTTTCCCGCTCACCATGGACCAACCTCTCCTTCGGATGACGGCCGACAAGGACCGGAGCGGGTGTCGGTTCTCCCGTACCGTCCGGCTGACGACCACTTCTTCGAACCCCGCTTGCGGGGAACGTTCGCCGGCGCGACGTCGACCGCCGGAAGTGTCCGGACACGTCGGTCGACGAACCGGAGGCGTGACCGCGGCGACCGTGGTGGGTTTGCGGATGAATTCAGCGAAGAACGACACGGCTCCACACCCTCACGCTCGGCGCAAAGCTACGACGTCGCACTGGACGGGAATGGAATGAGACCGGGACCTGGTTCCGGGTGGCCTTCACTGATCATTCAGTCGACGTCAAGCCGGTTCGGCCAATCTGGGCGCCTCGGAGGACAGATGACTGGGGGGTTGCCGATGGTGTCGGACGAGGAAGCCGATGTGGTGGTGATCGGGTCGGGTATGGGCGGTCTCGCGGCGGCGCGCACGATCGCGCAGTTCGGCGGGAAGCGTGTTCTCGTCCTCGAACAGCACTACACGCTCGGTGGGATGACGCACGAGTTCTCCCGCGCCGGGCGATACCGGTTCGGCACCGGGCTGCATTACATGAGCGCGAGCGCCGGCCCGTTCCTCGGGTTCATGACGGACGGACGGGCGCAGCTTTCGCCCCTGCCGGACGACTACGACGCAATGCACTTCCCGGAGTTCGAGTTCGCCGTCCCCGCCACGAAGGAACGGTTCCGTGCGCGCCTGAAGGAACGGTTCCCCGCCGAGGCCGACGCCATCGACGGCTTCTTCCGGACCACTCGCTGGGCCATGGCCGGGCTGGCCGCGCGCAATGTCTTCGCCTCGTTTCCCGCCGGCGTACGAAAAGCGGGTGCGCCCATCGTCGAGCGGCTCTTCCCGTCGACGTTCCGATCATTGCGGGACCAGGTTTCCCGCAGTTTCCACGATCCGCGTCTGCGGGCCGTTCTGGCCGCGCGCTGGGGGCTGTACGGCACTCCGCCGGCATCGAGCGCGTTCGGCTATCACGCGGCGGTCCCGCTGACCTTCTTCATGGAAGGCACCGCACATCCCGTGGGCGGCCCGCAGGAGCTCAACCGGGTCGTTCTGGAGATCCTTCAGCGGTACGGCGTGGTGCTGCGCTCCCGGCAGAGGGTTCATGAGGTCGTCGTCGAGGGCGGCAAGGTGGCCGGCGTCGACGTCGAGGACACCGCCACCGGGCGCCGCTACCGTGTGCGGACGGACACCGTTGTCTCGGCGGCCGGAGTTCGCAACACGTACCGCCTGATCGGGAAAAGCCACGAACTGACGGAGCTGCCCGAGGAACGGTCGGCGGTCATGCTGTTTCTCGGACTGAACCGGTCGCCGGCCGAGTTCGGGCTGCGCGGCGAGAACCACTGGTTCATGCCGGATCTCGACGAGTACGACAGCATTCATCGCCCTCCGGGGGAAGGCACGCTGTACGTCTCGTTCGCGTCGCTCAACAACCCCGCCGCCCGGTTCCACACGGTGGAGCTGCTGGAACTCGTCGATCCGAAGGTGGTCGACCAGTGGCGCGGGACGCCCGAGAACGACCGGCCGGACAGCTACCGGAAGTTCAAGGACGAGCTGACCGGCCGGCTGATCGCCCGCCTGGACGCACGGTGGCCCGGCTTCCGGGAGACGATCGCATTCGCCGAACTGGCGACGCCGCTGTCGTTCGAGACCTACCAGCACAGCGTGCTGGGCTCCTTCTACGGACTCGCGGCGACTCCCCAGCGGTTGCGCTCGGCTCGGGCGGGATGCCGTACTCCGGTCAAGGGCCTCGTCGTGGCCGGGCAGGATGCCTGGGGGTCCGGCGTGGTGGGGGCGCTGGCGGGCGGGCTGATGGCGGCGAACGCTGTCCTGAAACCGCGGCAGCTCGGGACGATGTGGCAGGCCATCCGTTCCTGCGCGGTGGCCCGCGATTCGGCCACGCCCTGGGAGGGCTATCTGCGTGTGGCCGGCATCGAGGTGCTGACTCCGACGGTCCGGAGGATCCGCTTCGAACCCCTGGACGGGGACACGATGCCGTTCGCGTTCGCCGCCGGGCAGTACGTGAAGGTCGCCCTGCCCGTCGCCGTCGAGCCGATCGAACGGTCGTACTCGATCTGCAGCAGCCCCGGGGAGAGCGGCTTCGTGGAGATCGCTGTGAAGCACGAGCCGGACGGCCTGGGTTCGGGATTCCTGCATGAGGAACTGGAGGCTGGGCTGGCGTTGCGGGTGAGCGGCCCGCACGGTGAGTTCACCTGGGATCCAGGCACCGAGGCGGACACACTCCTGCTCATCGCCGGGGGCGTCGGGATCACCCCGCTGATGAGTGTCCTGCTCGCGGCCGCCGACGCCGGTCACACGGGGCGGATCGTCTTGCTGGCGAGCTACCGGACCGAGGACGAGGTGCTGTTCGGGCCGGAGATCGCGGCGCTGCGGTCCCGGCTGCCGGGGCTGGCGGTGTCGATCTTCGTCACCGAACGGGAGGGACGGATCGGTCTGGACGAGCTGCGGCCCCACGTAGGCCTGACGACCCGCGTGCACCTGTGCGGGCCGGCGCCCATGATGCAGGACCTGATCGGCCGCCTGACAGAACTGGGGGTGCCGCGAGAGGCCATCCACACCGAGGCGTTCGTGTCGGGCCGGAGCAAGGAGACCCGCCGGGAGAAGGCGCACGCCATCGCCGTCGCCGCCGCGGCGGCCGGTGTCACCGAGTTCATGATCGGTACGGTCGGCAGTGCCCCGGCGTTCCCGTGCAGCCCCGGGCAGACGGTCCTTGACGCCGCCAACGCCGTCGGCGTCGCGTTGCCCCAGTCGTGCGGCGAAGGCGCTTGCGGTACCTGTCGGGTGCGGGTGCTCTCCGGCGCCTACGAGACCGACGACCGGGGGATGTTCTCCGCCGACGAGTTGGCGGCGGGCTGGCGGCTGGCCTGCCAGACACTGCCCACCGAGGACCTGGTGATCGGCCAGTAGGACGGGCCGGCCGCGGTCACTGTCCGCGCCGTCCCGTCGACAGCACGACGGACAACGGCTTCTGACTCCAGCCTGTCCATTCCAGTGGCACCCGGCGCGTTGCCCCGCTGAAGAACCTGCCGCGATCACTGCTGTCGCCTCTCGTCGTTTGCCTGGCCCTTCCGGCCGGCCATTGGCAGTAGTCGCTTTCCCTGCCGCGCGACGTCGGTCACCACGGGCAGCGGATGGCAAGGAGGGCGACCCGGGACTGGGAATGGAAAATGGAATGGCCTCCTCCGACGCATCTCTGCGTCTGCAGGTTCTCGGTCCGCTACGGGTCTGGCGAGACGGTGTGGAACTAGACGCCGGTCCGCCGCAGCAGGCGTATCTGCTCGCCGTTCTCCTCGCCCGTGCGGGCGAGCCGGTCAGCATCAGCGAGTTGGTCGACCTGATCTGGGCCGAGGACGTCCCGGCCTCGGCGGTCAACATCCTCCAGAAGTATGTCGGCGCGCTGCGGCGGCTGCTGGAGCCGGCGTTGCCCGCGCGTGAACCCGGCTCGTACCTGCAGCGTCGCGGTAGCGCGTACCTGTTCGTGGCTGCCCCCGGGACACTGGACGTCGTCAGGTTCCGTGAGCTGGTCGAAGCGGCCGAGGCCGGCGTCGCGGAGCAGCGGCTCGCTGCGGCACTCGACGGGTACTTGGAAGCGGTGGGGCTCTGGCACGGCTCGGCCGGCGACGGGGTCGCCTACGGCTCGACCGGTATGGCGATCTTCGCCGGGCTGGACGGCGAGTTCCGCCACGCCTGCGTGGCGGCAGCCGAGTTGGCGATAAGGCTCGGCCAGCCTGAACGTGTGCTCCAGTCCTTGCACATGGCCGCCCGGATGGCGCCGTTGCACGAGAGAGTGCAGGCGAGTCTCATCGCCGCCCTGGCTGCCGCCGGCCAGCCGGCCGAGGCGCTGTCGGTGTTCCGGACCGTCCGCGCCCGGCTGGCCGAGGAACTGGGCGTCGACCCCGGCCCGGCACTGGTGGCCGCTCACCTGCGTGTGCTGGAACGGGCACCGGCTGAGGAAATGCCCTATGAACGGCCTGCGGCACCCACCACCGGGGCGTCGACTACCGACTGCTTGGTCGGCCGGGCCGAGGAACTGGCGGTGGTGCGGCATGCGGTGGAATCGGCACTCGCCGGATCGACGGGGCTTGTGCTCGTCGAAGGAGAACCCGGAGTGGGCAAGACCCGCCTGCTCGAGGAGGCCGGTGCCGAGGCGAACCGGCGTGGCGCGCTCGTTGTCCGGGGCCACTGCCTGCCGGGGGACGGCACGCCGTCGATGTGGCCGTGGGCGCAGGTCATCAGCGCGCTCCTGGACGACGTGCCGGCCGCGGCGCGCGAGGACTGGCAGGCGGGCGAACTCGGTCGTCTCGTGACACCGCGCGGCAGCGGCCACACGACGTCGGCCCTGCCGGACAGCGGCGTCCGGTTCCGCTTCTTCGAGCAGGCTGTCGCGCTCGTCCGCCAGGTATCGGCGCGGCGACCCGTGGTGCTCGTCGTCGACGACCTTCAGTGGGCCGATGCCGCCTCGCTGGAGCTGCTCGGTCACCTGATGGCTCGGCTGCCGGCCGGCACCGCCGTGATCGGGGCGCTCCGCGACCGTGCGCCCGCGCCGAGCTCGGAACTGGGGCGGATGCTCGCCGCGGCGAGTCGGCTGCCCGGTCACCGCAGGATCCCGCTCGGCCCGCTGGGCCCGGCCGAGGTGGCCGAACTCGTCCGCCGTGAGACGGGGCAGGACCCGGGCCCGGGTGCCACGCGCCTCATCCACATCCGCACCGCCGGCAACCCCTTCTTCGTCCGCGAGCTGTCCCGGTTTCTCGCCGACGGCGATGTCCTCACGGAGGCCACCGCGGCCCGGACCGCGGTACCGGCCACTGTCCGGGATGTCGTTCGCGACCGGATGTCCGGACTGGGTGCTGACGCCAGGAGCCTGTTGCAGATCGCCGCGCTCATCGGCCGTACCGTCGACCTCGCTCTCCTTGCCCGCACCGCCGGTCTGGACCACCAGACGTGTCTGGACCGCCTGGAGGCGTGCGAAGGGCTGGGCCTGCTCGAACCTTCGCCCGGCGACCCCTACTCGTTCGGATTTCCGCACGACCTGGTCCGCGAATCGGTGGTCGAGACCATATCGTCGCCGCGCGCGGCCCGGCTGCATCTGCTGGTCGCCGACGCCCTGGAGCACAGGGCCGCGGACATCGAACTGGTGGCCGAGCGCCTCGCCCATCACTTGTGGTCTGCCGGGCCGCTCGCGGATCCGGCCCGAACCGCGACCGCGCTCGTCCGGGCCGGCCGCTGCGCCGCAGCCAAGCTGGCGCTCGAGGCAGCCGCGCGCCCGCTTCACTCGGCCGCGCGGGTGGCACGCACAGCGGGCCTGGCGGAGTTGGAGCTGGCTGCCCTGTCACTGTTCACCGCGGTGGACGGCATGCGGGCGGGATACGTGGGCTCGGCGGTCGATCTGCTGGAGCGGGCCGAACACCTTTCCCGTGGGCTGAACCGGGAACGGGAGGCCGCCGACTTCCTCTTCTCCCGCTGGGCCGCGTACGCCCAGGGCATACAGCTGGACCGCGCCGGCCGGTTGGCCGGCCAGTTGCTGGCGCAGGGGGAGGCGTCCGACAACTCTGCCGTGCGCGCCTACGGCTGGTACGCCTGGGGCATTCACCAGTGGGGTGTCGGCAACATCGGAGAGGCGTTCCGGTACCTGAGCCGGACCGACTGGACCGTTCTGGACGACCTGGCCCACCATGAGGAGGACCCGCTCCGGCGCGATCTGCGACTGCTCGCGGCCGGGATGCTCGCGATGATGACCGCACTGCACGGGGACGTCGACGGGGCACTGGCTCAGCTCGCCACGATGGAGGCCGCCGCGGGAGGCGACCCCTACGCGATCACGGTCTGGGCGGCGTTCTCCGCAAGAGTCGCGGCTTTGATCGGCGACCCGGCGCGGGCGCTGCGCGCGGCCGAGTGCGGGATCGCCGTGGACCCCGCGTTCTCGTTCGGCTTCCTCGGCGCCTACCAACGGCTGGCCCGCTGCTGGGCGCGCGCCGTGACCGGCGAGGACCCGGCCGGCGCAGCCGCAGAGGCGCAGGATCTGATCGTCGCGTCGCTCTCCGACCCGCCACGCTCGGGCCTGGCCACCTGGTACGGGCTCCTCAGCGAGATGTGGCTGGCAGCCGGAAAGCTGGACGAGGCCGACGCGGCGCTCGACCGGGCGGACTCGGCCATCGAAACGTACGGCCAGCGCTACGCCGAAAGCCTGCTGCTTCTGCTCCGGGCACGGGTGCTGCAGGCACGCGGCGAGCCGACCGCCACCTTTCGGGCCGTTGCCGAGCGGGCGCACGCACTGTCCGTCGATCGCGAGGCCCACCTGTTCGCCCGCCGTGCCGGGGAACTGTTGGCCGAGCTTGCGGACAACACAACCCGCTGACATCCGTGTTCACGACGCCGACGGCCGGTGAGCGAGGCCGGCCCGCGCACACGGCACGGCAGATCCACGTACTTGACGAGGACTGCACAGCGCCTGGACGCGCCGCCCGACGCGCGCTGGGGCGCCGTCCGAGGCACGTCAAGAACACGCAATCGGCGTAGTGGTGACCGGAGCAGCCTCTGCACTGCGTGGATCTGGGACGGAACTCCCTCTGGAACCTTGCTGCTCGGCGATCGGCAGTTCGGTCGCGCCGGCAGAGGTGGCCGAGGCCGAATCACACCGGGCCCCCGCAGATCGGCACGTGGACCGGCCGCGGGCCGCCGACGCATCGGTACCGGCCGATCGGGAACCTGGTTCCGCCACGACAGCACCGCCCAGCGGTCGCCCCGGCGGATGGACCCAGGCCGCAAAGCAACCGTAAAGTGGCTACGCCGCAGCCGATCGTGGTCGGCCCGTGAGTGGGGGTAGGGGTGGGGATGGCTTCCTCCGGCGGACATCTGCGTCTGCAGATTCTCGGTCCGTTGCGGATCTGGCGGGACGGCGTCGAACTGGACGCTGGGCCTCGGCAGCAGTCGTACCTGCTCGCGGTGCTGCTCGCCCGTGCGGGCAAGCCGATCAGTACGAGCGAGTTGGTCGACCTGATCTGGGCCGAGGACGCTCCCGCGTCGGCCGTGAACATTCTCCAGAAGTACGTCGGCGCGTTGCGACGGCTGCTCGAGCCTCTGCTGCCCGCCCGCGAAGCCGGATCGTTCCTCCACCGTCGCGGGAATTCCTACCTTTTCGCCGCCGGCCCCGCCACGCTGGACCTCGTCGCCTTCCGAGAACTCGTCGATGCCGCCAGGGCCGCGCTGACTCGGCACGATCACGAGGCGGCCCTCGATCACTACGTCGGAGCGCTCGTGCTCTGGCATGGCCCGGCGGGCGACGGCATCGCCGACGGGACCATCGCCACGACGGTCTTCGCCGCACTCGACAACGAGTTCTACGACGCGTGCACGGCGGCGGCGGAGCTCGCCGTGTCGCTGGGCCAACCGGAGCGGGTGCTTGCGGCTCTACAACTGGCCGCATCGATGGCACCGTTCAACGAACCCGTGCTGGCCGGTCTCGTCGGCGTTCTCGGCGCTGCCGGACGCCAGGCGGAGGCGCTGTCGGTGTTTCGTCAGGTCCGTGACCGGCTCGCCGAGGAGCTCGGCATCGACCCGGGTCCGGCGCTGGAGGACGCACAGCGGCGGATTCTCGCGCAGCCCCTGGCGTCGCCGCTTGTGCGGAAGGCGGACGAGGAGGTCGGGCCGACCACGGCGGCCACCTTGATCGGCCGGACCGAGGAACTCGCCACGCTGCGGCGCATCGTGGAGCGCGCACTCGCCGGCGACACCGCGATCGGCGTTGTCGAAGGCGAACCGGGCGCAGGCAAGACCCGGCTGCTGGAGGAGGCCGCCGTCGTGGCGGGCCGGCTGGGCGCACTCACCGTCTGGGGCTCCTGCCTGGAGGGCGACGGGACACCGGCGATGTGGCCATGGGAGCAGGCACTGAGCCAGGTCGTCCACAGTCTGCCCGCTCCGGCGAGCGAACAGTGGCTCACCGGCGGGCTGGGAAGCCTCCTCGCGGCGCGGGACGACGCAACCCGGGAACTTCCCGACGGCAACGCCCAGTTCCGGCTGTTCGAACAGGTCGTCGCCCTCGTCGGACAAGCCTCGGCGCGGCGGCCGACGCTCCTGATACTCGATGACCTCCAATGGGCCGACGCCACCTCCCTGCAGTTGTTGCAACACCTGGCGGGGCGGCTGCCCCACGGCACCGCGATCATCGGCGCGCTACGTGACCGCGCACCCGCACTCAGCCCGGACCTCTCCCGGGTGCTGGCCGCTGCCAGCCGGCGGCCCGGCCACCGGAGGTTCCGGCTCGGCCCGCTCGGTCCGGCCGACGTGGCCGAACTCATCCGCCACGAGGCCGGCCAGGATCCCGGCGACGCCGTCGCCCGCGCCATCCACGCCCGCACCTCCGGCAATCCGTTCTTCGTCCGCGAACTGTCCCGGCTCCTCAGCGGCGCCGGCGCGATCGGCGACGGCGACACGTCCGCATCGGCCGGGGTCCCCTCCACCGTCCACGACGTCGTCCGCGACCGGATGGCCGGGCTCGACGACCGCGCCCGCGACCTGCTGCAGGTGGCCGCGCTCATCGGCCGCGACGTCGACCTCAGGCTGCTGTCCCGCGCCACCGGTGTGGACGTCGCGGACTGTCTCCATCGCCTGGAACCGCTGCATACCCTCGGGCTGCTCGAACCCGGGCCGCAGGACCCGTCCTCGCTCCGCTTCGCGCACGACCTGGTTCGCGAGTCGGTCTCCGAGACCGCGACGACACAGCAGGTCACCCAGCTGCATCTGCGCGTCGCGGACGCGCTCGAACAGATCCACGCCGACGACGAGGACGTCGCCGAACGCCTCGCGTACCACCTGTGGGCCGCCGGCCCCCTCGCCGAACCCGTTCGCACCGCGGAGGCGCTGATCCGCGCCGGGCGCCGCGCGGCGGCCAAGCTTGCCTTCGAGTCCGCCAATCGACAGCTGCGCTCCGCCGTACAGGTCACCCGGGCCTCCGGACTCATGGAGCTGGAGTTCTCCGCCCTCACGCTGCTCGCCATCGTCGTCAGACGACAGTCGGGGTACGACGCGTCGACATTCGATCTGCTGGGGCGGGCCGAATACCTGGCCCGCACCCTCGGCCGGGAGGCGGAGGCCGCCGACTTCCTCTTCATCCGTCTGATGGGCGCCTACACCTCCATGGAGAAGGGCCGCGGGCAGTTGGCCCGCCGCATGCACGAGCTCGGTCAGGCGTCCTCCGCTCCCGCCGTCCGACGCTACGGCCGGCAGGCCTGGGGCCTGCATCAGTGGGACATCGGCAACATCGGCGAGGCGTACCGGTCCTTGAGCAAGGAGGATGTCGCCGCCGCCGGCGGCACCGTAGCCCCGGACGAAGAGACACCGCTCCGGCGGGACGGCAGCGTTCCCGGGGAAGGACCCGGCTGGCGGGCGGTCATGACCGCGCTGCACGGTGATGTCGACACGGCGCTGGCCTTCGTCGACACCTGGGACACCCCGGGGGACCCGTACGCGGCCTCGGTCTGGGTCTACTACACGACCATGATCGCTTCCATGGCCGGGGACGCGGAAACGGCACGGCG
Source organism: Streptomyces albiflavescens (assembly GCF_014645835.1). Classification (GTDB taxonomy): domain Bacteria; phylum Actinomycetota; class Actinomycetes; order Streptomycetales; family Streptomycetaceae; genus Streptomyces; species Streptomyces albiflavescens. Next base: position 858,841 of record NZ_BMMM01000001.1, on the reverse strand, counting down.
AGCCGGCGAGCGGTGGGTCGCCGCCGGCCTCGCCCGCCTCAGCGCCCACATCGACCACTACATCCGGCAGTTCTGGTGCTGGGCACGTGCCCTCACCGGCGAGGATCCGGCCGACGCCGCGGCCGAGGCCGAGGAACTCCTGGCAGCCCACCTGCTCGATCCGCCGCAATGGGGCATCGCCTACCACTACGCACTGATCGCCGAGATGTGGCTGGCGGCCGGATCGCCCGATCGGGCCGACGCCGCTCTCGACCGAGCCGACCAGGCGATGTGGGACTACGGCCAGCGTTATGCCGAAGGGCTGCTCCTGCTGCTGAAGGCGCGCCTGCTGCAGGCCCGCGGTGCACCCCTCACCGCTGTCCGGGCCGCCGCCCAATGGGCCTACACGCAATCCACCGCATGTGAGGCGCACCTGTTCGCGCGACGCGCCGAACGACTCCTCTCAGGACCTGGAGGCAATGCGTGACCGCAGGCCCTGAGGAACAGAGCGGGCTGACGGCCCTGGCCCGTGGGCTCTCGGCGCCGAAGGGATTCGTCGACGCCAGCCTGGCCGCCCCTGCCCCCGGAACGATTCGCCTGCTGGGTGGCATCCCTGCGCCTGCGGCTTTGCCGGTCGAGGCGATCGGCAAGGCATCGGCGCAGCTCTGGCAGGCCCCCGACGCCGCGGTCGCGAGCCTGCAGTATTCGCCGGCGCGTGGATCCGCCGCGCTGTGCGACTGGATCGCGAAACGGGAGGGCGTTGACCCGAGCCGGATCGTGGTGACGAACGGTGGCATGCACGGCCTCGCACTGGCGGTGCTGACCGTGGTCGAGCGCGGTGCCACCGTCGCGGTGGACGATCCGGTGTTCCCGGGTTTCCTGTGGGCCCTGGAGGTATCGACGACGCGGACCCTGCCGGTACCGGTCGTGGCCGACGGCTTCGATGTCGAACACCTCGCCCGGCGGCTCGCCACCGGCGCCCGGGTCGCCGCGGCCTACACCGTGCCCGACTTCCACAACCCCGCCCAGGTCAGTCTCTCGGCGCCGAAGCGGCAGGCACTGATCGAGCTCGCCGAGCGGTACGGCTTCTACGTGATCGTCGACAATCCGTACCGCGAACTGCGCTTCGCCGGCCAGGACCAGGGTGTCGCGGTCTTCAACCAGTCGGACCGGGCGATCCACGTCAACACCTTCACCAAGACCCTCGGCCCCGGCTGGCGCGTGGGCTGGCTGGTGCTGCCGGACCACCTCGTGGACCCGGTGATCCGGCTGCGCAACCGCCTCGACGTACACACGTCCTCGGTGGCCCAGGCGATCATCGAACGGCTGCTCACCGACGACGCCGATTGGTTCGACGGGATCGTGCGCGGCGCCACCGCGCTGTACGAAGAACGCGCCGGCGTGCTGATCGACGCCCTGCAGGAACAACTCCCGGGCGCCCTCGACATCGTGGCTCCCGAAGGCGGGCTGTTCCTCTGGCCGCGGCTCACCGACGACGCCGTGGACCCCGCGGCGCTGTTCCAGCGGGCGGCCGCCCACGGTGTGATCTACCAGCCGGGCGAGTTCTTCGCGGCGGACCCCCGGCGGCGGTCTTCGGCCCGGCACCTGCGGTTGTCCTACAGCGACCGCACTCCGGAAGAACTGCGCGAGGCCGTACGCCGACTGGCCCTGGCCTTCTGAGGGCGCAAGCGAGTAACGACAGTCCCCTACGGCAGATTCCCGGAAGGCCGCTCATGACCAACGTTCGGCTCCCCCTCCGCGCACTCGTCCCGTTCGCCGCCGGTTCGGTCGGCATGGGCATCTGGGTCACCGTGCCGGGCATCTTCCTGCTGTACTTCCTGACCGACGTCCTGGCCGTGCCGCCGCAGACGGCCGGCCTCGCACTGCTGCTGCCCAATGTCGCCGACATAGTGCTGCACCCGTGGGTGGGCCGGATCTCCGATGCAAACCTGGCCGGCCGCGGCCACCGCCGGCAACTGATGTTGGTCGGCTCCGTCGTGGTGCTCGCCTTCGTGGCCATGTTCGCCGTGCCGTCGGACCTGCACGGGACGACCGCCGCGATATGGGTCTCGGTGGCGCTGGTCGCCGGCAACCTGCTCTACTCGTGCTACCAGGTTTCCTACCTCGCCACCCCGGCCGACCTGGGCATCGGCTACCACGAGCGGACCCGCCTCATGGGCTACCGCAATGTCGTGATCACCGTGAGCGTCCTGCTCGCCGGAGTGGCCGCGCCGGTGGTCGCCGGTGATGATCCGGGCGTCGGCGATTACACGAGAATGGCCCTGCTGCTCGGGTTGGTCATGTTTGCGGCGATGCTGGTCGGCATCACCGGCGTCGCGCGCCTCAACCAGGCTGCGCCGGGCACCTCGGCCGAGCCGGGGCACCGGGGCGGGCTGCTGGTGGCGCTGCGCGACCGGCAGTTCCGTGCGCTGACCGCGTCCTATCTGACCGTCGCGATCACGATGAACCTGGTACTGGCCGCCATGCCGTACTTCGCCGAGTACGAGCTGGGCCGCTCCGCGCTCACGACCGTGCTCATCGCGGCGTTCATGGCGCCGGCGGTCCTGACCACGCCCCTGTGGGTACTGGTGGCCCGGCGTCTCGGCAAGCAGCGCAGCCTGCTCGCCGCCCAGGCCGCGTTCGTGGCCGGCTCGCTGGTGCTGGCACTGGGCGCCGCGGCCGGCCTGCCCCTGCTGATCGCAGCCGTGGCGGTGCTGGGCGTCGCGTTCGCCGCGATGCAACTGATGCCGCTGTCGATGGTGCCCGACGTCATCGCCGCCGCCGGGCCGACGGGTAGTGCCAGTGCGGGCAGTTACACCGGCGTGTGGACCGCCGCCGAGGCCACCGGCGGCGCATTGGGGCCGTACGTGTACTCGGCCTGCCTGGCTGCGGGCGGGTTCGTGGCCAGTACCGCAGGCGAGCACACCACGCAGTCTTCCGGCGCGCTGGCGGCCGTTCGCTACGGCTTCACCTTGGTGCCGGCCGTGCTCATGACGATCGCCATCGTGCTGCAACGCCGGTACACCTTGGACAAGCACGCCCACACTGAGGCGCCGCGTGCCGTTGAAGTATCCCCGTGATCGCGGACTCTTGATCGTCACGCTGCGCGGGCGGCGGCGTTGTCGAAACATGATCCGCTGCGCCCGCAACTCCGCCGTAGCCCAAGCTCACTTGTTCGGTTGGTGCCGCTCGGCACGACTTGACCCCGAGGGGCACCGACTCAGTGTCTGTCACTCAATTTCGCCGACGGGTATTTCACCGACGCGTATTCCGGCTTTGTGCGAAGGCAGCTTCGCTCCTTATCGGCTACATGTCCGCAGGCTGCTTCGACGTGCTTGACAACAACGGAACTGATGGTGAAGCGGCCCCGGGAGCGCGCCCGGATTTCTGTTCAGTGCTCGTCAAGTAACCGGTTCTACGCTGACCCGCGATCACCACTGAGAACACCGGATACCGAAGGGCATATATCGATGACGACAACTCGCCGGGGGCTGTTGGCCGGATCCGCCGCGGTCGTGGTGGGCGCCGCACTCGACGCGCCCGCCGCGCAGGCACACACCGGAAGCGGCAGTGGCAGCGGCCAGAAGCCCACCGTAGTACTCGTGCACGGCGCGTTCGCCGACGCCTCCGGCTGGAACGGGGTCGCCTCCCGGCTCATTCGCGACGGCTATCCGGTCATCGCACCGCCCAACCCACTGCGCAGCGTGGCCTCCGACTCCGCCTATCTGGCCGGCATCCTCGCGACCCTCAGCGGCCCGCTCGTCCTCGTCGCGCACTCCTACGGCGGGATCGTCGTCACGAACGCCGCGACCGGCAACCCGAACGTGAAGGCGCTGGTCTACGTGGCCGCGTTCGTGCCCGATCAGGGTGAGACGCTGCTGGGCCTGCAGACGAAGTACCCGGGAAGCAGGCTCAGCGAGGAGGCGCTGGACTTCCGTCCCTACGGTGAGGGCCTCGTCGACGGCTACATCAAGAAGGAGCTCTTCCACGACGTGTTCGCCGGGGACCTGCCGAAGGCGACCACCGAGCTGATGTGGGCCGGCCAGCGGCCGGCGGACGTGCGCACCCTCGGGGAGCCGTCCGGCGCCCCTGCCTGGAAGACCATTCCGTCCTGGTACCTCGTGGGCCGCGACGACCAGGTGCTGCCCCCGGCGGCGCAGCGGTTCATGGCGCGCCGGGCCGGCGCACACACCTTCGAGGCCGACACCTCGCATGTCGCGATGATCGCGCAGCCCGCGGCGACGGCCGCCCTCATCAAGCGCGCCGCGCGCTGACACCACCAAGCCGACGAAGCCAGGAGGGGACGGCGATGTTCGAGCGGTTGGGGCGGACGATGGTCAGCCGACGGTGGTGGGTGATCGGCCTGGCCGCGGCCTTCCTGGCGTTCGGCGGCATCTGGGGGACGCGGGTCTTCGGCTCGCTGACCACCGGAGGGTTCGACGACCCGGCCGGCCAGAGCTCGCGCGCGGCCGCACGTGCCGAGGCGACGCTGGGCCGGACCGGCAACGACGCGGTGGTCCTGTACACCAGCCCCAGCGCGACAGTTGACGACCCGGCGTTCCGGCGAGCCGTCACGGAGACGCTCCAAGCGCTTCCTCACGACGTGGTGGCCCGGACCGTCACCTATTGGAGCACCGGCAGCCCGGCCCTGGTCAGCCACGACCGGCACGCCACCTACGCGGTGCTGACCCTGGCCGGCGACGACGAGGCGCGGCGCGGCGAAGGGCTGGACGAGATCGAGCACGAACTGGCCGCGCCCGGCCTGCGGACCCAGGTCGGCGGCGCCACCACGGTCGACCGCGACATCCGCGAGCGGGTCGCGGCGGACATCGCTTTCGCCGAGACGATCTCCATACCGGTGCTGCTCGTGCTCCTGGTCGTCGTCTTCGGCAGTGTGGCCGCGGCGAGCCTGCCGCTCGCGATCGGCGGTCTGGCCATCCTCGGAGCGTTCACCGCGCTGCGCGGGATGACCTACCTGACCGACGTCTCGGTCTTCTCGGTCAACGTGGTGACGATTCTCGGGCTGGGTCTGGCGATCGACTACGGCCTGTTCATGGTCGGGCGGTTCCGCGAGGAGATCGCCCGCGGGCTCAATGTCGAGGACGCCGTCGCCCGCACGATGGCCACCGCGGGTCGTACGGTCGCGGTCTCCGGCGTCACCGTCGCCGTCTCGTTGGCCGGACTGCTGATCTTCCCGATGGCCTTCCTCCGCTCGATGGGTCTCGGCGGTCTGTCCGCGGTCGTGGTGGCGATGGTGGCGGCACTGACCGTGCTGCCCGCCCTGCTCGCCGTCCTCGGCCCCCGGGTCGAGGCACTTTCGGTGCGACGGCTGTTCCGCCGCCCGCCGCCGGCTCTCCCGCAGGACGAGGTCGTGCACGGGTTCTGGTACCGCCTCGCGCACAGCATCATGTGCCACCCGGTCGTCTATGCGACCGGGGTGCTCACGGTCCTGTTGCTGGCCGCCGCGCCGTTCCTGCGCGTCGAGTTCGGCGGTATCGACCCGAGGGTGCTGCCGACGGGTACCGAGAGCCGTGTGGTCTCGGAAACCGTCGACCGGGACTTCGTCCGGAACGGTCAGGAGCCGGTCGAGGCGATCGTGACCTCGTCGGACCGGGCCGGTCTGGAGCGCTACGTCGACGCCGTCCAGACTGTCGACGGGGTGTCCGGAGCCGAGGTCACGGGTCGGTCCGGCGACGTCGCCCGGGTCACGATCATGTACCAGGGCGACCCCATATCGCCCCGGTCGCGGGATCTCGTGAGCCGGATCCGGGCCGTACCGGCACCGCCGGGTGGTGAGGCGCTGGTGGGTGGCCAGACCGCGCAGCTGGCCGACCAACTCGACGCCGTGGGCGATCTTCTGCCCTGGATGGCGCTGATCATCGGCGGCGCCGGCTTCGTCCTGCTGTTCCTCGCCTTCGGCTCCGTCGTGCTGCCGATCAAGGCGATCGTGATGAACATCCTGTCGCTCGGCGCCTCGTTCGGCGCACTGGTCCTGATCTTCCAGGACGGCCATCTGTCCGGCCTGTTGGACTTCACCCCCACCGGGACGCTGGAGGCGACCCAGCCGATCCTGGTCCTCGCGGTCGTGTTCGGGCTGTCGATGGACTACGAGGTCTTCCTGATGTCCCGGATCCGCGAAGAGTACGACCGGACCGGCGACAACACCGCGGCGGTCGCGGTCGGGCTGCAGCGCAGCGGCCGGATCATCACCAGCGCCGCGCTGCTCATCCTGGTCGTGATCGGGCTGTTCTCCATCTCCGGAATCACGTTCATCAAGCTGATCGGGGTGGCGATGCTCATCGCCGTCCTGGTGGACGCGACGATCGTCCGGGCGTTGCTGGTACCGGCCACGATGCGCCTGCTCGGCAACGCGAACTGGTGGGCGCCTGCGCCCCTGCGGCGCTTCTACGCCCGCCACGGCCTCCGGGAGGGCGACGACCCGCCCCCCACGCCCGATCTCCGTCCCGCACCGGCCCGTACGCCGTCCAACTGACCCTCCTGCCAAGGACGAGACGATGCATCAGCGCGCATACGACAGCCAGTGCACTGCCGAGGAGAAGCGGCACACCTCCGCGAAGTCGCCCATCAGGAATCCGAAACTGACGTTGTTCGCACTGGCGTTGGGGACCTTCGCGATCGGCGCCGGCGAGTTCGGCAGCAACGGCATCATCCAGCTGTTCGCGTCCGATCTGGAAGTGTCCGTTCCGGTCGCGACATACGCGATCACCGCGTATGCCTTCGGGGTGATGATCGGCTCTCCGGCGATCACCCTGCTCGCCGCCCGGGTCAACCGGCGCACTCTGCTGCTCGGCCTGATCGGACTGTTCCTGGTCGGCAACGGACTCTCCGCCCTGGCGCCGGACATCGTGCTGTTCGTCGTGTTCCGGTTCGTCGCGGGCAGCGTGCAGGGCGCGTTCTTCGGCGCCGGTGCCGTCGTCGCCGCGTACGTGTACGGGCCGGGCAAGGGCGGCAAGGCGTTCGCCACCGTGATGGGAGGACTCACCGTCGCCACCATCGCCGGGTCGCCGCTCGGCACCTTCATCGGCCAGCACGCCGGCTGGCGCGTCATGTACGGGACCGTGGTCGCCGTCGGCCTCCTCGCCGGAGCTGCCCTGGTGGCCTGGCTGCCGCGCACCGACGACCTGCGCGGCAGCTCCCTCACGGGCGAACTGGGCGCCCTCCGGCGGCGTGGCGTCTGGCTGATGGTCACCATCGCGGCGTTCGGCATCTCCAGCATCTTCGCCGTCTACACGTTCATCGGCCCGTTCGTCACCGACGCGGCGCTGCGGGACGCCTCGCTCATCCCGATCGCGCTCGCCGTCTTCGGCCTCGGCATGGCGGTCGGCAACCACGTCGGCGGACGTGTCGCCGACCGGTACGAGAACCGCGGTCTGATCTCCGGCTATGGCGGTGCTCTGGCGTTCCTGGCGCTGATCGGCGTGGCGGGCGGCAACCTGGTGATTCTGCTGCCCTGCCTGTTCGGCGTCGGCGCGACCATGATGTTCGCCATCCCCGCCATCCAGGTCCGGTTGACGAGTTTCGCACCGGACGCCCCGACCTTGATGGGAACGCTCAACCTGGCCGCCCTCAACCTGGCCAACTGTCTCGGCGCGATCGGCGGCGCGGTCACCCTCGACGCCGGCTGGGGGACCTTGTCCACCGTGTGGGCCGGCTTCGTCCTCACCACCGCGGGTCTGCTCCTGTACGTCATGACCGTCGCCCGGGTGAAGCCGGCGCCCGTTCCGGTTCGCGCCTGAACTGCTCGACTCGACCAGCACTCTGGCAAGAGACCCTCGTGGTCCGGTGTGACGGAGGAATCACTTGAACGACGGTGCGGCACAACGTGGGCCGGTCCTGGACGACGAGCAGTTCCGCCGGCTCGCCGAGTACGGTGAGGTGGAGCATGCCGAGCCCGGCCGGGATCTGTACACGTCCGGCGACGACACCTACGACTTCTTCCTGCTCCGGTCGGCGACCGTGGACATCGTCCGGGACGCGACGGCGATCGAGCCGGAGCGTCTGATCTACCGGGGCGGCCCCGGAGACTTCCTCGGTGAGCTCAACCTGCTGACCGGTCAGCACGTCTACCTGACCGCCCGGGTGGTGTCCGCCGGGACAGTCGTCCGGATCCGGGCGGCGATGTTGCGCCGGGCCCTCGCCGAGCAGGTCGACATCGCCGACACACTGATCGAGGCGTTCAGGGAACGGCGCGAGGTGATCCGCGGGGCGGCAGGCAGCGTACTGGAGCTCGTCGGCCGGTCGTACGCCGCGCGGACGCTGGAACTACGCACCTATGTGACGCAGATGCTCCTGCCGCATTCCTGGCTCGACGCGGCCTCGCACCCCGGAGGCTCGCTGATGAGACGGGCGGGGCTCGGCGAGGACGACCTCCCGGCCGCGATGGTCAACGGTTCGCTGCTGAGGCGTGCGACGCCCAGAGCTCTTGCCGAGGTGCTCGGTCTCACCTATCGGGCCGACGGGCGTCCGGTCGATCTCGTCGTGGTGGGCGCCGGCCCGGCGGGTCTGGCCGCCGCCGTGTACGGGGCGTCCGAGGGTCTCGTCACCGTACTGCTGGACCGCGCCGGGCTCGGTGGCCAGGCCGCCAAGAGCGCCCGCATCGAGAACTACTTGGGCTTCCCGCACGGAGTCAGCGGCGAAAGCCTGACCCGTCTGGCGATGGTCCAGGCACTCAAGTTCGGTGTACGGATTCACGCGCCCTGCGCGGTGGCCGGCCTGGACCTCTCGGAGGAGCGACGCCCGGCCGTCCTGCTGGAGGACGGCGCACGCATTCGCTGCCGCGCGGTGATCGCCGCGACCGGGGCGCACTACCGGCACCTCGACCTGCCGCAATGGACGACTTTCGAGAGCTCCGGGTGCGTCCGGTACGCCGCGACCGAGCTGGACGTCCGAGGCTATGAAGACCAGCCGGTGACGGTCGTCGGCGGCGCCAACTCGGCCGGGCAAGCGGCCCTGTCCCTCGCCGCCCGTGGTGCGACGGTGGACCTGATCGTCCGCGGCGCCGATCTCGGAGCCCGGATGTCGTCCTACCTGACCGACCGGATCCGGGCGCATGCGCGGATCCAGGTCCACACCAGCAGCACGATCCGCGAACTGGGCGGCGACGACACCCTCGCGTCGATCGTCGCCGAGAAGTCCGACGGGCGGCGGGACCGGCTGGCTTGCCGCGCCCTGTTCTGCTTCATCGGCGCCGACCCGGTGTCGGGCTGGCTGGACGGCGTGGCCAAGGACCACAACGGCTTCGTCCTCACGGACAGCCGCCTGCCTGCCGAACCGTTCGGTACGGCCCTGCCGTTCCAGACAAGCGCACCCCGGGTCTTCGTAGCCGGCGACCTTCGTGCGGGCTCGACGAAAAGAGTGGCCACCGCCGTCGGCGACGGCGCCGGCGCGGTCTCCTCCGTCCACGAGGCACTCGCCGACGACTGACACGACCCTCGGCCGCCGCCGGGGGTTTCACCGCTGTCGATACCCGAAGGGCCGAGTCGGCAACTGGACGGACACCCCGTACCGGGCGCCTGCCACCGCTGCCGCGATGCCTCTACAGCCTCGCGGCCGCCTACCGCAGCGCCTACGGCGACTTCATCCAGAAGCTGCGCACACGCTACGGGGCCGACACGACCATCGTGGCGGTGGGAGCCGGCCAGTACGCCGGCCATGTACAGCAGGTGGTCAAGGCGCGCAACGACGCCGGCGACAGCCGGGTCCGCTACTGGTTCCTCGACGACACGGGCCTGGACTTCCTGGGCTGCGACTGGCACTACTCGGCCCACGACGACCGACTCATCGCCGACCGGCTCACCTCGTTCATCTCCGCTCTGCCGACAGACTGGTGACGGCACCGACCGACCAGGAGCATCACGGATCCGACCAGAGACATCCGACTCCTGATACCGGAGCCACTTGGACTGGGACCTTCGCGCCCTCTCCGCGCGGACACATTGGATGTCCTTGGGGTCCAGTGACAGGGATTTCGAAGCGCTTCGATCACTCGATGCTTGCCCCATGCCAGAAGCGCGTCAAGAGATCAACATTGGCGCGTCAAGTGGGATAAGCGCTGATCGCCTCCAAGACATGGGAGGAATCTTGGAAGCGACTCTTGTGCACCCTTGGGTGTTCACCTAATCTCACAGAACGTCGAAGCGCTTCGACTGTTGATCGGGTTGCAGTCATGGGATGTCCGCTTCCAGCTCAGCCAATTCCACTCAAGACACCGCAGCCGACGGCCACCGCCGGGTGTCCTGGTGCGCCACGAAGGGTTGACGCAATGACACCGAATGCCGCCTCCACCTCCTCAGGGCCCAGCCGGAGAAGCTTCCTCGCCTCCACGGTGGTCGCCACCGCAGCGGTGGCCGGTGGGATGCCCCTGCTCACCGCCTGTGGCGGGTCGGACAGCAGGTCGGGCGAGGGGACCACATCGGGCAAGGCCGCCGACAAGCTCCTTCCGGCATACGTCGCCAGCACGGTCGCCAAGCCGGATCTTCCGTCGAAGAACGGTTCGTCGGCCGGCTACACCGGCAAGATCGACCTAGCGGGTCTCCAAGCCTCGGTCCCGAACAAGCTCGGTACCGGCGCTCCCTTGAAGATCATGTCCCCACTCTGGGGCACCCCGCCGAAGGACGGGTGCGCCTACTACAAGGCAGTCGACGCGGCGGCGGGCACCAACGTCACCTGGCAGAACCAGGACGGCAACACCTACGCCCAGAAGCTCGGCGCCGTCCTCGCCTCCAGTTCCATACCCGACATGGTGGTCGTGCCGAGCTGGATACTGGTCAGCAACAAGCTCCCGAACGCGGTCATTGCGAAGTTCATGGACCTCGGCCCCTACCTGGCGGGCGACAAGGTCAAGAAGTACCCGAACCTGGCCGCGATCCCATCCGACTCCTGGCGCATGAGCATCTTCGGCGGCGCGCTGCGCGGCATTCCGATGCCGTCCGCCCCCGCCTCCTTCATCATGCCGTACTACCGCAAGGACATCTTCGACAAGAAGGGCTACTCCGTACCCAAGTCGGCCGACGAGTTCCTCAGTTGGGCCAAGGACGCCACCAGCGCCAGGGCCAAGGTGTACGCCTGCGGTGACATGAGCTGGGTCTCGGGGAGCATCTTCGGCGCCGCCCCCGGCTGGAACATCGATGCCGACGGCAAGCTGAGGTACGGCATCGAGCGGCCCGAATACCTCGAAGCCCTGGAGTGGACCCGCAAGCTCTTCGACGCCGGCGTGGTCCACCCCGACGACAAGGCACGTACCGGCGACGCGGGCCAGCGCTTCACCGCCGGACAGATCCTGGTCTTCAACAGCGACTCCTCCGCCTGGTACACGAAGACCGCCGAACAGGCCCATGCCAACCCGGACTTCCGGATCGAGGCGATGGACATCTTCGGCGCCGACGGTGGCAACCCGACCCTGTACGCCTCCGCGCCCGCCACCATCTGGTCGATGATCCGCAAGGGCGCCTCGAAGTCGACGGTCGAGAACGCGCTGGCCGCCGCCGACTTCGCGGCCGCGCCGTACGGCACCAAGGAGCGCATGCTCGTCGACTACGGCGTCGAGGGCACCCACTACACGGTCAAGGACGGCGTCCCGGTCAAGACCGACCAGGGCAACTCCGAGGTGATCAACGCCTGGACGATGCTGGCGGCCCCGGCTCCCTACTTCGCCCACCCCGACTTCCCGGAAATCGCCCGCAAGCAGGCCGAGTGGCAGCAGCGGATGGGGGCCTTCATGAAGAAGACGTCCACGTACGGGATGAACATCGTCGAGCCGACCCGCTATGCCAGCCTCTCCAGCCAGTTCGAGCAACTGCAGATCGACTACGTGCGGGGCAACAAGAAGCTGTCCGACGTGCAGGCGGCCATCTCCACTTGGAGGTCCTCCGGCGGGGACAAGCTGCGCGACTGGTACAAGGAACTCCTCGACAAGAACGGCAGCGGCAACTGATGTCTCTCACGGCCCGGAGCAGGCCCGACGGGACTCGTCCCCCCGCGGCCGTCGAGGAACCGACGGTCGCGGTCGCCACCGCGGGGACCAAGGTGCGGGCGCCACGCAGGACGAGCAAGGCAGGCAGGGTTCCCTGGCGGATCCGGCTGCGCCGTGACCGCGCGCTCATCCTGATGACTCTGCCCGTCATCGTGCTGCTTCTGCTCTTCAACTACGTCCCGCTGCTCGGCAACATCGTCGCCTTCCAGGACTACGACCCGTACGTCTCCAGCAACGGCGTCACGGCGATCCTCCACAGTCCGTGGGTCGGCGTCGAGCAGTTCTCGCGGATGCTCGACGACCCGCTGTTCTGGGGCGCCGCGAAGAACACCCTCGTCCTGTTCGTGCTCCAACTGGTGTTCTTCTTCCCGATCCCGATCGCTCTCGCGCTGCTCATCAACAGCGTGATCCGGCCCCGGGTGCGGGCCGTGGCGCAGGCGATCATGTATCTGCCGCACTTCTTCTCCTGGGTCCTGGTGGTCACCGTCTTCCAGCAGGTCCTCGGTGGCGCCGGCATCATCGCCCAGACCCTCGAGAACCACGGGTGGAGCGGCTTCGACCTGATGACCGACTCGAGCCTCTTCAAGTACCTGGTCATCGCGGAGGCGGTGTGGAAGGACGCCGGCTGGGGGATCATCGTCTTCCTCGCCGCGCTGGCCGCCGTCAGCACCGACCTGTACGAGGCCGCCGCCATGGATGGCGCGGGGCGCTGGCGCCGCATGTGGCACGTGACGCTGCCCGCGCTGCGTCCGGTGATCGCGCTGCTGCTGGTCCTGCGGGTGGGCGACGCGCTCAGCGTCGGATTCGAGCAGTTCCTGCTCCAGCGGGACGCGGTCGGCGCGGGGGCCAGCGAGGTCCTCGACACCTACGTGTGGAACATGGGTATCAAGAACGGCGACTTCAGCTACGCGGCCGCGGTCGGCCTGGCCAAGGGACTCATCGGAGTCTGTCTCGTCCTGGGGGCGAACAAGGTCGCGCACCTGCTGGGGGAGCAGGGGGTGTACCAGAAGTGAGCCTCAACACGCAGCTCATCCGCAGCCTCCAGGCGCCCGCCCGCCCCGTGTGGGAGGAGCCTCCGAACAAGGCAGGACTCACCGCCAAGAGCGGCTTCCTTGTGCTCTGCTGCCTGGGGGTGCTCGGTCCGCTGTGGATCGTGATCGTCACCAGCCTCTCCCCGAAACCGGTGATCGACCGGGTCGGCGGCCTCGTCGTGATCCCCCAGGGCATCACCTTCGTCAACTACACAGAACTGCTCAGCGGTGGCCAGGTCAGTCGGGCGATCACGGTCTCGGTCGGTGTCACGCTCTTCGGCACGCTGTTCTCGATGACGGTGTCGGTGCTGGCCGCCTACGGCCTGTCACGGCCGGGCAGTCTGGGGCACCGGTTCTTCCTGATGACCATGATGGCGACCATGTTCTTCGGAGCCGGGCTCATCCCGACGTACCTGCTGGTGCAGTCTCTGGGCCTGACCGACACCTACCTGTCCCTGGTCCTGCCGAGCGCGGTCAGCGTCTTCAACATCCTTGTCCTGCGGGCCTTCTTCATGGGCATCTCGCCCGAACTCACCGAGTCCGCCCGCATCGACGGGGCCAGTGACCTGCGCATCCTGCTGACCATCATCATGCCGCTGTCGCGCGCGGTGCTGGCCGTCATCTCGCTGTTCTACGCGGTCGGGTACTGGAGCGCCTGGTTCAACGCCTCCATCTACCTCTCCGACCAGGAGATGATGCCGCTGCAGAACGTGCTCATCCAGCTGGTCCAGAAGAACACCGAGGCTCCTACGGGCTTGCAGCAGGCGGTCCGTACCGGGCAACTCTCCTCTCTGGGCCTGCAGATGGCCGTGATGGTCCTCGCTCTGATCCCCGTCGCAGTGGCTTCTCCCTTCGTCCAGCGGCACTTCAAGAAGGGCATGCTCACCGGAGCGATCAAGGGCTGAGCCCTCGACCTCGTCGCCGGAGAGGACCACGTCCTCAGCATGGGGGCGTGGTGGCAACCCCCACATTTCCCCCCACCCGTGGAAGGGACACCATGGTCAAACACAAGATCACCATGGCGGTGCTCGCGCCGGCGATGGCTCTCGGTGCCACCGTCGGCCTCGCCTCCGCCCCCGCTTCGGCCGCCGTCTGGAGCTCCTGCGACCGGTGGGCCGGCACCAGCCTGGACGGCTACAGGCTCTACAACAACATCTGGGGCTCCGGTGCGGGCGGCCAGTGCATCTGGGCCAACTCCGGGACCGGCTGGGGTGTCTGGGCCGACCACCCCAACACCGGCGGCATCAAGTCCTACGCGAACTCGACGAAGTCGATCAACAAGTCGATCGACACCCTCAGCCGGCTCACCAGCAACTACGACGTCAGCGTCCCGTCGTCCGGCGCGTACAACACGTCGTACGACATCTGGGACAACGCCCACCAGTACGAGATCATGCTCTGGGTCAATCACACCGGAGCCGTCGGCCCGATCGGCAGCTGGCAGGCCAACGTCACGCTCGGCGGCCACAACTGGAACGTCTACAAGGGCACCAACGGGTCGAACCAGGTGTTCTCGTTCCTGCGGACGTCCAACTCCAGCTCCGGCACCGTGGACGTCAAGCCGATCCTCAACTGGATCGCCTACACCAAGGGCTGGATGCCCGGTAGCGAGATCATCGGCGACGTGCAGTTCGGCTATGAGATCACCTCGTCGTCCGGCGGGCTCAACTTCAACACCAACGACCTGACCATCAACGGCGGTTGACCCATCATCAGGGCCGAGGTCGGCTCCGCGTCCTGCTCCAGTCGCGGCGGCCTCGGCCCGCAGTGCGTTTGTGGTCGCCTTCCCCGGCTTTTCGGAGCGCTCCCATGCGTTGTTCTCTCGCGGACTGTAGGACAATGGCCGCCACAGCAGGCGAGGGGAGGGGGAAAAGCGACCGTGCCGGACAACCGAGCGGGCACACCTTCGACGGGAGAACACGGTCAACGCGGCGAGGGACCCCCATCGGTGACGATCGCGTACATCGCCGAATCCGCGGGTGTCTCCGTGCCCACTGTGTCGAAGGTGCTCAACGGCCGGTCGGGGGTGTCGGACGAGACCCGGGCCCGCGTCGAGCAGCTCATCCATCAGCACGGTTACCGCAAGCCCCCGAAGAACCGCAGCAATCTCGTGGAGCTCGTGTTCCGCGAACTGGAGAGCATGTGGGCCGTGGAGATCATCCGCGGTGTCGAGCGCGTGGCCCGCAGGAACCGGATCGGTGTGCTGGTGTCGGAGTTCGGACTCCATGACGCCTCGGGCATGACCATCGACGACACGGTCGGTCGGCGCCCGCGATGCGTCCTGTCGGTTGCCCAGCTCTCGGAAGCCGAGCGGGAACAACTGACGGCGAAGGGCATTCCATTCGTCGTCTTCGACCCGATCGACGAACTGCCCGACCACGTGCCGTTCGTGGGAGCCACGAACTGGAGAGGCGGGCAGGCGGCAACCCGGCATCTGGTCGGACTGGGGCACCGGCGCATCGCCATGATCAGCGGGCCGGATCACCCCTTCTGCCTCGCCCGGCTGTCCGGCTACTCGTCCGCTCTCGCGGAAGCCGGCCTGCCGATGGAACCCGAACTGATCGTGAAGACCCAGCTCGCCCGCGAGCACGGGTACGCCGCCGCGCGGGAGCTGCTGTCCCGCCCCGATCGCCCCACCGCCGTGTTCACCGCCAACGACATGCAGGCGCTCGGGGTCTACCAGGCCGCGCGCGAGCTGGGCCTGCGCATCCCGCACGATCTCAGCGTGGTGGGCTTCGACGACGTACCGGCCGTGGCCTGGATGGATCCGCCCTTGACCACGGTCCATCAGCCGCTGGCCGAGATGGCGACGGCCGCTACCGAACTGGCCCTGGCGCTCGGCCGCGGCGAGGAAGTGCCACAGGTGGGACTGGAGATCGCGACCACCCTCACCGTCCGGGAGAGCACGGCACCGCCCAAGGAGGAGTGACGCGACCGCGCGCGAAAGGGGCGGTGCCCTGGTCGCCGGGAGGGGCAACCAGGGCGAGGGGGTCGGTCGTTCAGGATGTCGTGCCGGTGACCGAGCCTTGGGACTTGGTGACGTGGTAGGTGACGGTGGCGCCGCTGTGGAAGTGGAAGGTCAGCGTCACCGCTGTGCCGTCGTGCAGCGCGTTCAGGAAGTCGGGAGTCAGAATGATCGTGCCGCCCGGGTAGTCCGGTGAGAAGGCCGCGTTGAACTCCTGGTACGGAGTCCAGCCGGCCTGACCGGCGTTGCTGCCGTCGGCGTACCTGGCCTCCATGGTCGCCAGTACGTCACCCCGGTACTGGGTGGGAATGGTGAACGAGCCGGTCGTACCCGTGGCGTTCGACAGCACCGGAGTGTCGGACGTGATCACGTCGATCGTCCAGGGCAGCCCGCGGGAGAACCGGGCCTGGAGCGTCGCGTTGACCCCGTACCGGCGATCGCCGGTCAGCCGGGTCAGTGCGCGCGCCGTGAGGGTGAGCTGGTTGTCGGTGACGGTGTAGTCAAGCCCCGGAGTAAGCGGGGTGCTGCCCTGCCACAGGCCGCGGAACTTGGTGCCGTTGGGGTTCAGAGTGAGCGTCTTGGCCGTGATCGGGCTGGACTTCGGCACGAAGACCTTGTCGAAGGAGGCGGTGCCCGAGCGGGTGGTCCAGCTCGACTTGATCCAGGCGAACAGGGCGGGGTCGCTCCACTTCAGCGTCTCGCGATTCAGGTAGGCGAACGTTCCGGGGTCCCACAGGGCGGTGGTGACGCCGGCGACGCGCGCCGCGTAGCCGAGGTGCTCGAAGTACTTCAGCGCCTCACCGCGCTCCACGCGGTCGGGGTGGTTGTGGTCCGGCCACGCGAGCAGACCGTACTCGCCGAGGTAGACCGGGATGTTCTTGGCGACGAACGTATCGTGCATCCGCGCGAAGGCCTCGTTCAGGTCCTTCTGGGCGGACTCGTCGTACCGGGTGCCGCCCGCTATGTTCACGCTGAACGGGTACCAGCTGTAGTAGTGCACGGTGGCGACCAGATTGCTGTCGTGCAGCGCGCCGATCGTGGCGGACAGGGAGTCCATGAAGTTCTGGGAGGGCGTGCAGCCCACCGTGGGCAGGACGAGCAGGCGGTTCGCGTTCCCGCCGCCCGAGGAGCGGACGACCTTGTGGAAGGAGGTGTTCAGCTCGTTCAGGAGCTGGGTCTTCTGCGCGTCCGTGGCATTGTCGAAGGCCGGTTCGTTGACGCTCTCGAAGAGCAGGGTGCGCGGCTCGTCGCGGAACGCCGAGGCGATCTGGGTCCAGCCGGCGTTGAAGCGGGCGAGTACGTTGTCGTGGTCGGCGGGCATCTTCGAGATCCACTGCCACGAGTCATGGTGGACGTTGAGCACGACGTACAGGCCGTCGGACTGCGCCCAGTCGACCACCTGCTTGACGCGGCTCAAGAAGGTGGCGTCGATGGTGTAGGGGGCGGTGGCGGACTGGTGGTCGGTCCAGGTCACCGGGATGCGGACGCTGCGGTAGCCCTGCGCGCGGATGGTGTCGAACAGGTCCTTGGTGACCTTCGGGTTGCCCCAGGACGTCTCGTCCGGGATCGCGTCCAGGGTGTTGCCCAGGTTCCAGCTGGGCTGCATCGCGGCGACGGCGTCCATGGCACGGGCCGGAACTCTGACCTTCGACGGTGCCGGAGCAGCCGTGCCGTCCGGCGCGGCGATCGCGGCGCTGCCGGACAGTCCCAGGATGACGAGGAGGAGCGCCATCAGCAGGCCGGCCAGGCGTCCGGGGCTGCGCCGGCGGTGGCGGGCGGGTAGCCGTATGTCCTTCATCTTCTTTCCTTTCGTTCGGGCGTGGATGATGTGCGCCGTGACGTCCTCGGGTTCAGCCGTCGAGGGGCTCGTAGTCGAACCAGTCGAAGTGGACGGTGCCTGCCGTGGCGTACATGCCGATGACCCGGCCGGTGAAGCCGCCGGCCACCTCCGTCGACAGGTAGCGACCGTCGAGAGTCGCGAGCTCGGTGAACGTTCCGTCCGGGCCTTCGACGCCCAGCGAGACGACGTCAGGGCCGGTGCAGGGCCCGTGCGGTGACGGCGGGTCAGCGATGGTGAGGGCGAGGACCACAGGTCCGGCGGGCACGGACTGGGCGGCCACGACCGTGCGCAGGGAGCCGACGCGCGCGATCACCCGCACCTCCGCGCCGGACGCCTCGATCGCGTAGTGGTGCCGCTCGTCCAGCCGGACGGCGAGGCCGCCGCGCCCCTGCCCGGGGTCGACCAGGGTGCGTGCCCGGCAGGTGTGGTGCTGCTGGCGGCGGCCGGTGAACACCACGTCGGGCTCGTCCAGGGAGCCGCCCCGCGCGCGGAGCGTCAGCCATCCGGGGCGCTCCTTGGTGGTGCAGAGTTCGGCGGGGCGGTCCCGCACGGAGATCCAGGCCGGCCCGAGTTCGCTGAGCTCGAAGTCGTCGCGCCGTTCCTCGGCCAGGACGGGGGCGGGGGTGAGCGGCCAGGGGAGCGCGGACAGGTCCAGGGCGACCTCGCCGACGACCGGCCAGTCGTCCTCCCAGGTCACGGGGGCCAGGAAGGTCTCCCGGCCGAGCACATGCCAGCCGGGCGTGCCGCCGCGCGGCCGTACCCCGAGCAGGACCGTCCACCACGAGCCGTCGGGGCCCTGGACCAGGTCCGCGTGGCCGGTGTTCTGCACGGGGTGGTCGGTGCCGCGGTGGGTGAGGATCGGGTTGGCCGGGTGCGGTTCGAACGGGCCGGTCGGCGTACGGCCGCGGGCGATCGACACACCGTGGCCGCGCTCGGTGCCGCCCTCGGCGATGAGCAGGTACCAGTAGTCGCCGACCCGGTACAGGTGCGGCGCTTCGGGTGCCTTCGCGCCGGGGCCGCCGGACCAGAGCTTGTGCGGTGTGCCGTGCGTCTGTCCGGTGGACGGGTCGATACGGACCTGCGACACCCCGGCGACCGTGCACCAGCAGGTGCCGTCCTCGTCCCAGGCCAGGTCGGGATCGATACCGGGCACGCCCGGTGCCCAGACGGGATCCGACCACGGTCCGGCCGGGTCGGTCGCTGTGACGATCAGGTTGCCGCCGCCCTCGCTGCAGTTGGTGACGATCAGCCAGAAACGGCCGTCGTGATGGCGCAGCGTGGGGGCGTAGATGCCGCCCGAGGACGGCATGGAGGCGGGCAGACGCAACTGCTCGGACCGGTCCAGGACGTTGCCGATCTGCCGCCAGTGCACCAGGTCGCGGCTGTGGAAGAGGGGTATGCCGGGGAAGTACTCGAAGCTGGAGCAGGCGAGGTAGTAGTCGTCGCCGACCCGGCAGACGCTGGGGTCGGGGTGGAACCCGGGGAGTACGGGGTTGGCGGCGCGGGCGGGCGGGGTCTGAGCGGGCACCCTTGATCGTCCTTTCGTCGGGTGGGCGGCAGGGGCGGCGCTCAGGGAGCGTCCGGTTCCGTGCGGGTGATGCGGAGCAGCGCCGCGGACGGCGCTGCGGGCAGGGTCACGGTGAGGTCGGCGGTGTCGGGGTTCCAGGCGGCAACGGCCTGACGTGCGGCGGGGTACAACACCTCGACACAGGCTGCGCCGCCCGACCGTTCCGGCAGCCGGACGGTGGTGGTGGCCTCGCCGCCCGGGCGGCGCCAGACGGTGAGGTACGTGGTGTCGGGGGTGTACAGGGCGAGAGCGATCCAGGGGTCGTCCCAGCCGGGCAGCCCGAGTGGCCAGGACGGCACGGCCCCGGGCAGGTCGGCGCGGACGGCCTTGTACACGGCGACCGCCTCGTGGACCAGGGCGCGGGCCTCGGGCCCCAGCTCCGGCAGGAGGCCGGAGAGGTGGATACGGCCGAGGAGGCCGCTCGCCATGGTGAAGGCGACCTCGTCGAGGGAGTCCTCCGGCTGCGGATAGGCCCACACGGCGCCCTGCTCGGGGGTGACGGCGGTGGGCGCGGAGGCCGCGATGGGCGCGTAGCGGTGCAGGTTCTGCTGGTCGCTGGTGGACTGCAGTTGCAGCCGCGACAGCAGGGCGTGGTCCCAGCGCATGCCGCCCGAGGCGCAGTTCTCCACCACCAGGTGCGGATGGCGGTCCAGGATGCCGTCGAGCCAGTCCAGGTGCGCCCGGTTGTGGCCGAGCAGTCCGGCGCCCGCACTCTCGCCGGGGTGGGCGCTGGTGCCGGAGCCGGGGTCGATGTTGTGGTCGAGCTTGAGGTAGCCGACGCCCCACTCGCCGACCAGACGGTCCACGACCTGGTCCAGGTGGCGCGGGCGGCGGGATGGCGCAGGTCCAGATGGTGCCGGCCGGACTCCGTGACCCGGACGCCGTCGCGGCGGAAGAACGCCTCGTCGGGCAGGGACTCGGCCATGGGGCTGTGTACGCCGATCACCTCCGGCTCCAGCCACAGGCCGGGCACCATGCCGCGCTCCCGGATGCGGTCCAGCACCTTGTGGATGCCCTCCTCCCCAGGGAAACGTGAGGCGGCCGGTTCCCAGGCGCCGACGGTG
This sequence comes from Streptomyces albiflavescens, assembly GCF_014645835.1. Lineage (GTDB taxonomy): Bacteria > Actinomycetota > Actinomycetes > Streptomycetales > Streptomycetaceae > Streptomyces > Streptomyces albiflavescens. The sequence goes on along the minus strand of NZ_BMMM01000001.1, from coordinate 838,403 downwards.
GTCCACCAGCCGTCACCGCCGTCGTCGTACCAGCCCGCGTCGATGACGAAGTACTCGGCGCCGGCCTCGGCCGCCGCGTCGATCAGCGGCAGCAGCTTTTCGGTGGTGGGGTCTCCCATGAGGCAGTTCATGTAGTCGTTGAAGATGACGGGCAGACCCCGGTGGTCGGGATGCGGGCGGCGCTGGGCGCGTCGGTAGCGGGTCAGCGCGGCGAACGCGGCGTCGGGGCCGCCGTCGGCGCCGAAGGAGAGGGCCACGGGTACGGTGCGGAAGACGGCACCCGGTTCCAGCGGCTGCCGCCAGCCGTGGTGGAGGTCGGTAGGCCCGAACAGTGCCAGGTAGGCCGTCTTGTCACGCTCGGCGCACTCCCAGCGCCAGCCCCCGCCGTTGTGCTCGATCTGCCACACCCAGCTGCGGCCGGTGCGCCGGTCCGTGAGGCCACCCATGGGCAGGCGCCCGCAGCTGGACCAGGTGCCCTGTCCGGTCAGGGCGAAGCCGGAACGGCCGTTCGCGTGGCTCACGCGTCCTCGGTGGTCCGGTGTGGTCAGCCGCAACGGCCGGCGCTGCCAGCGGCATTCGGCGAGCCAGTCGTTCTCCGCCCACAGCAGGTCGGCGGCGTCCAGGTCCGCCGGGTCCGGCGTGGTGAGGCACCCCATGGCGAACGAGCTGACCGACTCCAGGTGGAGCGTGTCCGGCCCTTCGTTGCGCAGGGTCACCTCGCTGCGGAGCACAGGTATGCCGTCCGGTGACCGGTAGGTCACCTCCGCGACCAGACCGGTGTCCGGGTCGTGGAGTTGGACGGTCAGGGTGTGCCAGTCGCCGTCGCGGGCCGCACGGTGGGCCCGGTGGCGCAGCCGCCCGCCGATCGCCGTCTGGACCAGGCGGCTGCCCGACCAGTCGCGCCCGTGACCCGTGGCCGTCACCTCCACCAGAGGCAGGGACCCACGGGGGCCGTTGGCCGCCTCGTCCGGCAGTCCGAGGTGCGTCAGGCGGGCGTCGCCGTCGTCGCCGAGGACGAACTCGAGGTGCAGGGCCTCATGACCCCAGCGGAAGCTCCGCTGTTCCTTTTCCATGGTGGCCTTTTCAGGTCAGTGGCCGCGCAGGACCGCGCAGGCGCCGGGCGGCAGTTCGTGGGCCGCCTGGCCGGTGAGCAGGTCGAGGGCGGGATCCGGCAGGGGCACGGTGTCCTCGGTGTGGTTGATCAGGACGTGCCAGCGGCGGCCGTCGGCCGCATGCCGGGTTACGGCCTCGACACCGGTCGGCAGGTCCGGCAGCTCCGGCTCGACGCCGGCTTCCTTCAGGAGCCGTCCGAGCAGGGCGCCGTAGTCGGCGTCGTCCAGGCGGGTGGAGAGATACCAGCCCTGTCCGGTGCCGAAGCGGTGCCGGGTGAGTGCCGGGCTGTCCCCGAGCATGCCGTGGGTGTAGGCGGCGAGCGTCTCCGCGCCCTCGGTGCGCAGGGACTCGCTCCAGACGGTGCCGTGCGAGCCGTCGGACAGGGTGATCCGCTCGTCCGTCCGCAGCGGCCGGTGCTCCTCGACGCGGATGCCCAGCGCCTCGCGCAACGGTGCGGCCGGGTAGCCGCCGAGACGGGCGTGCATGCGGTCGTCGACGTAGCCGGTGGCGCGCTGGACGAGGAGCGTTCCCCCGCCCTCGACGTAACGGCGAAGGTTCTCCGCACCCTTGTCGGACAGCAGGAACAGGGAGGGCGCGACGACCAGCCGGTAGCGGCTCAGATCGTGCTCCGGGTGGGCGAAGTCCGCCGTGACACCCTCGTCCCACAGCGCGCGGTGCGCCCCGGCGAGCGGTGCGTGGTAGTCGAGGCGGGAGGAGGGCAGGCCGTCGACCTCCAGCGCCCACATGGCGTCCGGGTCGTCGAGCACGGCCACCCGTGCGGTGACGGTCGATCCCGCCAGCTCGCCGAGTCGGGCGACCGCCTCGCCGGTCTGCGTGACCTCGCGGAAGATGCGGCTGTCGGGGCCCGCGTGCGGCAGCATCGCCGAGTGCCAGGTCTCGGCACCCGCCCGGGACTGCCGCCACTGGAAGAACAGGGCGCCCTCCGAACCACGCGCGATGTGGCCGAGGCTGTGGCGCAGTACGTCACCCGGCTCCTTGCCGATCACCTGATCGTCGTCGTAGACCGTGCTGGTGCCCTGCTCCATCAGCAGCCAGGGGCGGCCGCCGGCCAGGGAGCGGGTGCGGTCGGCGTAGAAGGCCGCGTGTGCGGCGCCGTCGAGACCGTTCGCGTCCGGGTACTGGTCGGAGCTGACGACGTCGAGTTCGCGGGCGAACGCCCACACGTTCAGCCGCAGGTCGTAGGGCAGCATCAGGTTCGTCGTCACCGGGCGGTCGCTGTGCTCGCGGATCGCGTCGCGCTGCTCGCAGTAGGCGGCGATGATCTCGTCGCCCCAGAAGCGGTGGAAGTCCACTGTCTGGCCGGGGTTCCTGTGGTACTGCGTCGCGCGGGGCGGCAGTACCTGCTCCCAGGAGGTGTAGCGCTGGCTCCAGAAGGCCGTGCCCCACGCCTCGTTGAGGGTGGCCAGCGAGCCGTGCCGGGCGCGCAGCCACACCCGGAACGCGGTCGCCGCGTGGTCGCACCAGCAGAGCGTGCCGTACTCGTTGTGCACGTGCCACAGCGCGAGGGCGGGATGGTCGCCGTACCGTTCGGCCAGGGCGGAGGCGATCCGGCGGGCCGCGCTGCGGTAGGCGGGTGAGGCGAGGCAGTAGGTGTCGCGGCTGCCGTGGACGAGGCGGGTGCCGTCGGCTCTGACCGCCAGCGACTCGGGGTGGGCGAGGGTGAACCAGGGCGGCGGGGAGGCCGTCGGGGTGGCGAGGTCGACGGCCACGCCGTTCGCGTGGAGGCGTTCGATGTGGGCGTCCAGCCAGGTGAAGTCGTAGCGTCTCTCCTCCGGTTCGAGCAGGGCCCAGGAGAAGACGCCCATCGTGGCCAGGTTGACCCTGGCCCGGCGCATGAGTTCGTCGTCTTCCTTCCAGACCGGCTCGTCCCACTGCTCGGGGTTGTAGTCGCCGCCGAAGGCGAGGCCGCCCAGGCGGTCGGTGATACTGCGTGCCGTCATGAGGCTTCCTTGGGTACGGAGAGACGCGTGATTCCCTGACGAGACGTCAGGAAAGGTTGGAGCGCGCCCAGTTCATCCGCCGACCGCTCGCAGCGGCGTCACCGGCGCGATGATGCGCTGACTCACGGCGGCGGCTCATCCTCGGCAGTTGTCGAAGCGCTTCACCTCCAGGCGAAGGTAACGGAGAAGTTTCGTGCGAAACAAGAGTCCATACGCCAAGAAACCTTCTTCCCTATTGCTCATTGACAGCTTCGCAGGGGGTCACGGCTGTCGATGCGCTTCGACAATCCGCCCTCATGACCAAGAGTCGGCTTCACGTCCGACATCTGCGCGATGGAAGCCGAGGCGGGTGGCGACTTCGGGGGAACTCTCGTTGGCCGTCAGGGTCACCACCAGGACCGGCTGGTCGGGCAGCTCGTCGGCGGCGGCGCGCAGCAGAGCCTTGGCGGCCTCGCGTGCCAGTCCCGCGCCCCAACTGCCGTGCCGGTCGGCTTCCTTGTCGGCGCCGTGAGCCTTCCGCAGCCGGAGCCGATCCGTGGTGATCTCCGTGGCCGACAGCGTGGGTAATGCGTTCGTGAGAGCGATTGTCCCGGCTCATCGGACCCCGGGGTACTGCTGCGACTCCTGGCTACCGGGGTGGGCGCACGCTCGCCAACCGTGGGCTCCGCCGTATCCGGTACTGCCACGAGTCGGAGCGGCTCCTGACGAACAGCCACTGAATCGGCAGTCGCCGCCCCGACGTCCGGTGAAAGGAGACGCGCGCCGGGCGGCGCGATCAGTGCCGGGCGAACTGGACCTGGGTCGGTCGCACGACGTTCGGCCGCAGGGCGATCCCGCTGACGGTCAGCTGTTCTCCGTAGATGTCCGTGACTCTGATCGTGCTGCCGCACCCACTGCCGTCGGCGGAGATGAAGTAGTTGTAAGAGGTGCGGGGCAACTGCCGCCAGCCGCTCCCGGTGTGGACCTCCAGCCGCATCACCGGATTGCGTTGGCCGATCGTCTGGATGCCGCACCAGTAGGGGTTGGACCCGGTCTTGTACCTGATGGACAGCGTCTGGGACGTGCTCGGGCTGACCAGGCTCCAGGTGATCGGGATCCGGCCGACCTTGAGGTCGGCGAGTTTGGCGAAGGCCTGCCGGCTGAGGTCGAGTTGCCCGGGTGCGCAGGGCAGGGGGCACTCGTTGGTGATCCGTACGGTGATGGCGGCGCCGTTCGCCGCGCGGACGTGGACGTACGCGCCGCACGCCCTGGACGTCTCGTAGTCGGTGGTGTTCATCGCCGCGATCATCATGTCGTCGCTCGGGCCGAATCCACAGGCGCCGTCTCCGTCGCCGGCTTCGTAGGCGGTGGCGACCCCTTGGTAGGTGGTCCCGGGCCGTATCCGCCCTGCCGACGATGCCGTGGTCGACGTCGTTGGCGCGGCCCGCGGGGTGGACGCGGCCGACGGTCGTTCTGACCGGGTGTTTTCGGAAGCCTTCGGCGTCGGCGTGCCTGTCGCGGTCGGGGTGCCCGTGGAACTCGGGGCGGCTGTCGGCGGCGTGGCTTTCGCCGGGGTGCCCGCGGCGCGTGCGACCGCGACCGACGCCCCGTCGGCCCCGCGGTCGGGGAGCAACGCCATGACCAGGGCGGCGACGACGCCCGCGGCGGCCAGCGCCACCGTAGTGCCCACCAGCAGCCTGTGTCTGCGCCTGCGCTGCCGCGCGGCTTGCCTTGCTGTCTGCATGCCTGTCCGTTCGGATGGTCGAGTCGACGGTGCACTGTTCAGTGGCCGCAGGAAGCGCAAAGGTTGCCGACGTCCTTTTCGGCTTGTCGGCGAGGAGCGGTCGCCGAGTCCTGCCCGGCGCCGCGCTCACGGACCCGGGGGTGAGTCCTCCGGACCGGTGCGCGGGGCGTCCATCAGCTGCAGTTCTGCCTCCGCACCTCCCGCTGGAAGGTTGCGGAAGGTCAGACGGGGGCCGAGCAGACGGGCCTGGCCGACCGCGATGGTCACGCCGAGGCCCGTGCTGCCCGTCCGGGAGCCCGTGCGGAAGCGCTCCGGGCCGGAGGAGTGCAACACGGCGAGCCACGGGCGGGGCACCATGAGCACAGCTCGTCGCGATCTGCTTGAAGGGATCGCTCCACGGAAGGACAGCGCGGGCGTACCACTACCGCTTCCTGGCGCGGCTCCAGGGCAACGGCGGGGATCTCATCGGCGCCCCCTGCTTCGTGGATCAGCGGGGCGCCTTCCCCATCACCCTGCCGGTCGACGTGGTGGCGGAACTCCATCCCGGGGGAGAGGCGCTGTGGGATCTGCGCCTGAGCGCGTACGGCGGGCCGGAGATCCGCCTGGCGATGCCGGCCGGCGATCTCGTCGACCGCCGGGACGTCAGCGTGTTGCCGGTCCTCCGGTGCGCGGGCCCCGGTGGCGGGCTGTCGCTGCGGCCCCAGCTGACTCGTGACCACGACCTGGTGGTCAGAACCGCCGATACGGTGCTCGGCCGACCGTAGAGCGGCGACGGTCAGAGGGCGAGCAGCCGCCACTGCTGGTTGGTTCCGTCTCCGACAGGCCACTGAATCACCTTGGCGCCGTTGGCCGCCGATCCGCCCTCCACGTCCGCGCACAGGCCGTTGCGGACGTTGACGAGCCGGACGTATCCGCCGCCTGCGTCAACCACCTTCCAGTGCTGGTTGTCGCTGTTGCCGTCCGGCCACTGGATGAGCTGGGCACCCTGTCCGGAGCCCCCGGGGCTGTCGACGACCTTGCCGCTGTGGCGGGCGACGAGGCGGAAGGAGCCGTCGGCGTCGGGCTGGAGCCGCCACTGCTGGTTCTCGCTGCCGGACCAGCCCCACTGGATGAGGCCGGCGCCGTCGGCCGTACTGCCGCCGGCGACGTCGAGCACCTTGCCGCTGCGCCGGTTTTCGAGCCGAAAAAGGCCGCTGAGCAGGGAGACGGTCATGTCCGTGCGCTGCCCGGCGGTCAGGGAGACCTTCCTGGCGTGGGTGCCGAGGGGGGAGGGCATGACGGTCGCGGTCGTGGCCACGGAGGTCATGCCGCGGCGGCTGATCAGCGTGACGTCCTGGTTGACGGCGGAGGTGACGGACAGGGTGGCGGTCCGGGCGTTCAGGTCCCAGGCGAAGCTGTGGATCTGGATCCGGCCGCGGGCCCGGACGCCGGTGATCGTGCCCTTCGGCAGCTGGTCGGGCAGCGCGGGGAGGATCTCCAGCACTCCGGGCCGGCTGTAGATCAGGGCCTCGGCCAGCACGCCGGGGATGGTGTTCGCGGCGTCGGCGTTGTAGATGTCGAGGTTCGGGTTGTGGGAGGTCATCAGCGACTTGAAGACCATGTTGTTGCCGAGGATCTTCCGCAGGTTGCCGTAGACCTGTCCGCCGTCCTTCAGCCGGGCCCAGGCCAGTGCCCGGTGCAGGCTGCCGTGTGCGGAGACGTTCTGGTCGCCGCGCAGCTCGAGGGCCCGCTGCGCCGGGCGGACCAGGGAAGGTCCGTTCTCGGGGTTGATCTCATGCAGCGGCCAGGCACCGTACAGATGCTGGACATGCCGGTGGTTGTAGTTGTCGGTGAGGCTCGGCCAGGACCATTCGGCCAGTGCGCTGTCACCGTTGACGCGGTAATCAGGGAACTTCTTCAGCAGCGCCGTCCAGCGGGCGACGCCCTGGCCGCCACCCTGTTCGACGCCGAGGGTGTTGGCCGCGTCGACGGCGGCCTGGAGGGCGTGCTTGCCGGCCATGATGTCGCCGGTGGCGTTGATCGAGAGGTACACGCCGGTGTTGCCGGGGGCGTTCTCCATGGAGAAGGACGGGACGAAGACCGCCTTGCCGGCCGCGTCGGTGCGGGTGAGGAAGTCCTCGTAGAACAGGGCCAGTTCCATCAGCGCGGGACCGAGTTTGTCGCGCAGGAACGCCTGGTCGCCGGTGACCTGGTAGTACTCCAGGAGCGGGTGGAGCAGCCAGTCGGCGCCGCCGGTCCAGCACTGGCCGGGGAAGTTGCCGTTGTTGAAGTGGAGCATGTGGCCGTACTCGCCGTCGGTGCGGGAGGGGGCGAGGAAGCCGCGGGCTCCGTAGAGGTTCTTCGCGTTGGTACGCCAGTCGTCGAGCTGGCCCAGGATCAGGTCGAAGTAGCCCTGCATGGACTCGGTCAGGTCGAGGATGTTGCCCCCCGCGACCTGGAGGTTGACGTTGGCGTCGGTGGTGAAGTCGTCGGCCCAGGCGGCGCCCCACGATCCGGCCCATATGCCGGTGAGACGAGGTGGGAGGATGCCGCTGGAGCTGAGGAAGAGGTAGCGGCCGGAGTCGTAGAGCCGTTCCAGCAGCGCCGTGTCGATAACCGTGCGGTCGGCGTTCTGGCGGGCGATCAGTTCACTGACGGAGAGCTGCCGGGCGGCGGCCGAAACGTTCAGGTCGAGGCGTGAGCGGTCGTAGACAGGGGTGTGCAGGGCGGTGTGCCGCGAGAGCAGTGCGGTGTAGTCGGTGCCGAGCGCGGCCAGTTGTGTGTGCAGCGGCTGGGAGTCCCAGCCCGTGGACGACTCGTAGCGGCCCAGCTTCGTCAGCAGCAGCACCCTGGCCGCCTTGGCCACCACGATCGTGGAGCCGTTGGCGGTGACCGTGGCGCCGGTGCCCGAGGCGACGACGCGGGTGACGCCCTCGTAGCCGAAGGCGCCCTGCCCCGAAGGGTAGGTGCCGCGCAGATTCAGGTAGCCGGAGCCGCTGGTGACGGTGGCATGCGTGGTGAAGCTCATGCTGCTGGGAACCCCGGTGAGCGCGGTGTTGGCGCTCAGCGTGGTGTCGACGGTACGGCCGGGAGCGGGTGTCAGCTCATGGACGATCACCTTGTCGGCCCGGGAGACGAACGCCCGCCGGGTCCAGGGGCCGAACTGGTCCGTCCAGCTCGAACTCACCTCGCCGGTACGGAAGTCGGTGACCCGTGCGTAGTTGTCGACCGTGGTCATGCCGGGCGTGTCGATGTGCAGTTCGTACGCGGGGTGGTAGGCCTGCGTCCAACGCAGCGACCAGCCCGCGGCGAAGTCCCGGTTGGCGCCCGCGTAGTCACCCGCGAGTGCTTTGTCGCGTGCGCCTTCCAGACGGCCGGAGATCACCGGCGGGGTCACGTCACGGGTGCCGTTCGGCAGCACCAGCCGGTGGTAGTTGAAGACCACCTTCTCCAGGGCGGGAGCGCCATACAGCACGGCCCCGTATTCGCCGTTGCCGGTGAGGAAGCCGTCGGTCCAGGAGGAGGCCGGGGACGTGTCGTGGATGCCGCGCTCGGGGAGTGTGATCTGCGGGGGGACGGCAGCCGCGGCCCTGCCCGGGAGCAGGCCGCCGGGCAGGGCCGCGGCTCCCGCGGTCAGTGCGGCTGCGGTGAGGAACCGTCTGCGGTCTATGGCGCTGTCCGTCAAGGGGACTCCTGTGTCCGGTCGGCGGTGCGTGGTCGTGGGGGAGTGGAGCGGTGACCCGTCGTCGTGGTGACCCACCGCCGCCCGGTCGACTTGGAACGGAATCCGGGCGGCGGCGGGGGCCGCGGAAAATGGGATCAGACGGCCGTGAAGGACCACAGCAGGTTGGTGCTGCTGCCGTACGTCCACTGCTTGGTGACGGAGCCCGAGGAGACGTTGCCGCCGCCGTCGAGGACCAGGCCGGTGGTGCGGTTGGCGATCGAGTAGCTGCCGCCACCCCGGTGGGTGATCTTCCACTGCTGGTTGGTGCCGCCGTTCCAGGCGGCCTGTCGGGCTGCGGAGCCGTCTGCGGTGGCGCCCCAGCCGTCGGCGACCATGCCGTTCGTGCGGTTGACCAGCCTGTAGTAGCCGTCCGAGACCGCCACCGCCTGCCACTGGAGGTTGGAACTGCCGTCCCATGTCCACTGCTTGAGGTTGGACCCGGAGGCGACGTTGCCGCCGCTGTCCAGGGCGAGACCGTCGGTGACGTTGGTGATCCGGAAGTACGTCGCCGGGTTGAACTGGACCCTCAGCGAGGTGATCTGGTCGTTGTTGCCGGTGACCCGCAGGTCGGGGTTGTCGGTGGTGAAGGTCCAGGCGGTGCCGGTGAAGTTGTCCCCGGAGTAGCCGGTCACCTGGTAGCCGGGGGCCGGCCGGAGGGAAGAGAGGGCGCGCACGCCGAGTCCGGCCGCGGTCAGGTCGGCCGCGCTGTAGTCGCCGATGTCGAACACGGCCGAGTTGCCGGTGTAGTTGACGTCCGAGAAGGCGACGGCGCCGGCGAGCGGCCGTAGGCCTGGGATCGTGCCGGAGAAGGTGAGCTTCAGGACGTAGGCATTGGCACTGTACGGGGCCGTGGAGGGCAGGGTGACCGTGAGGCCGGACGAGTTCTGGACCGGCGTGGGCAGGCCGATGTAGGTGCCCGCGGTGGTGCCGAGCATCTTCACCGAGGTCAGCGACGAGAGGTTGATCCGGTCCGAGCTGAGCGTCTTGATCGTCAGCGAACTGCCGGGCCAGCCCAGGACGGTGGCGTACAGGACGTTGTCGGCCTTGTTGCGGGTGAAGCGGATGTCCTGGGGCGTGCCGGCGTGCGGGGTGCTGAACGCGCCGCCGCCCATCTTCGTCGGACCCTCGCCGTACGCCGTCCAGGCGCGGGTCGAGTAGATCGACTCGCCGAAGCGCTTCAGGTGGTCCCCGATGCCGAGCAGGATGTCCTTCTGCGCCTGCGGGATGGTGCCGTCGGCCATCGGTGCGATGTTCAGCAGCATGTTGCCGTTCTTGCTGACCCGGTCGATGAACGAGTGCAGCATCTGCTGGATGGTGTAGTAGCCGATGCCCTGGGTGTAGCACCAGCTGCTGCTGGAGATGCTGTCGTCGGTCAGCCAGTACGGGGTGGTGATGTCGGCCGGGCCGCCACGCTCGTAGTCGAAGACCTCGCCCCTGGCGTCCATGCCGTCCTTGTAGGTGGCGACTACCTCTTTGCCCCACGAGTTGGCCTGGTTGTAGTAGTACGACAGGAAGTTCAGGCGCTGTGTCTCGTCGACGGCGTCCATCCTGAAGTCCTGCCACAGGATGTCGGGCTGGGCGCGGTCGATGACCTCCTTGAGCTTGTCGTACCAGAGCTGGTTCTCCGCGGTCGAGCCCAGCTGGCCGTAGAGCTTCTTGAGACTGGGGTCCGTCTGGGCGGGAACGTACTCGTAGAAGCCGTTGAAGTGGTACGCGTGATGCATGGCCACCAGCAGCTTGAGGCCCTTGGCGCGGATGGCCGTGGAGAACAGCCGCAGCAGGTCGAGGCCCGGGCCCTTGTTCACCGAGTTCCACTCGTTAACCTGGCTGTCCCACATGGAGAAGCCGTCATGGTGCTCGGCGACCGGGCCGGCGAACCTGGCGCCGGCGTCGACGAACAGCTGCACCCACTCGTCGGGGTCGAACTTCCCGCCCGCCGACTTCAGCTTCGGCGCGAACTTCACGAAGTTGCCCGCCAGGTCCTGCGCGCCGTTGATGAAGTTGTGGTACGGCCATGCCGATGACTGGCCGTAGGTCGCGATGTGGTGCTGGTTGGCGTTGCTGCCCGCCTGGTACATGTTGCGCGGGTACCACTCGTTGTCGTAGGCGGGGACGCTGAAGACACCCCAGTGGAAGTAGATGCCGAACTTGGCGTCCTGGAACCACTCCGGGGCCGGCGGGTGCTGGTCGACCGAGTTCCAGTCGGGCGTGTACGTGCTGGGCGCCGCCTGGGCGATCCCGGCACCGAACACACCTCCGGCAACGGCCGCCGCGACGACGCAGGTGGCACCGGCCAGGAAGTGGCGTCTGTTGATCGAACTCGACATGGAGACATCCCTGATGCAGAAGGGGACAGGGGAGGGCAGGGCGCCGCTTGTTACGCATGAAGGTCTGCCATGTCTCCCTGGGATGTCAACCGGTTTGCAGGGATGAAATGCACTGCATGGCAAGGTAGTTGGCCGTACTTGAGGTGGTTCTGATGCGATTTGCGACTGCCTAAACATGGCATGTCTGTCAGCGCTTCATGGCTGATCTGGATCATCCAAACGCGAGGATTGATGGGATGGATCTTGCCTTCTTGGTGTCACCCCCTACCAATCCCAGGTGTGGCGTGACCTGGTATTACGGTGCTCCTTCGATCGCGGGGGTAGACAGGAGGCTATGGGCGCGCCTATAAACATCCCATCTCTACTGCACGGCGATACGCAGATGTCGTCGAGGCGAAACATCTCCCGCTACGGGACCGGCGCGAGGAAGCACCGATGAGACTCAGAACCGCCCTCTGTTCCGCCGTCTCCGCCCTGTCCGCACTGGCTCTGCTCAGTGCGTGCAGCAGCGGCTCCACCACCTCGGCGTCGTCGGGCGACAAGCCGCTGGTCGGCGTCGACTACCCGCGCTCCGACACCGACTTCTGGAACTCCTACATCAAGTACACGCCCCAGTACGGCAAGCAGCTGGGCCTGGACCTGAAGACGACCAACTCGCAGAACGACGTCGCCAAACTCACCGCCAACGCGCAGACGTTCATCAGTCAGGGCGTCAAGGGCATCGCGATGGCCCCGCAGGACACCGCCGCCATCGCGCCCACCCTCGCGCAGCTGGAGGCGAAGAAGATCCCGGTCGTCACCGTCGACACCCGCCCCGACAGCGGCAAGGTGTTCATGGTCGTGCGCGCCGACAACCGCGCCTACGGCGAGAAGGCCTGCCAGTACCTGGGCACCAAGCTCGGCGGCAAGGGCAAGGTCGTGATGCTGGAGGGCGGCCTGGACTCCATCAACGGCCGTGACCGCACCGAGGCGTTCAACGACTGCATGAAGAAGAACTACCCGGCTATCAAGGTGTTCGGCGAGGCCACCAACTGGGACGGCGCCGTCGCCGCCCAGAAGCTGCAGACCGACCTGACGGCCAACCCGGACATCAAGGGCGTCTACATGGAGGCCAGCTTCGCGCTCTCCGGCACGCTCCAAGTCCTCAAGCAGAAGGGCCTGTTGGTGGGCCCGAAGGACAAGAAGCACGTCTTCGTCGTCTCCAACGACGGCATCCCCGAGGAACTCAAGTCCATCGCCGAGGGCAAGATCGACGCCACGGTCTCCCAGCCGGCCGACCTGTACGCCAAGTACGCCCTGTACTACGTCAAGGCCGCGATCGACGGGAAGACGTTCAAGCCCGGCAAGACCGACCACGACAGCACCATCATCCAGGTCCGCGACGGCGTGCTCGAGGACCAGCTCTCCGCCCCGCTCGTCACCGCCGACGGCGCCACCTACGGCGGCGTGCCCAGCGTCAAGAGCGACGACAAGTCGCTGTGGGGCAACAACCTCGGCTGATTCGTCTTCCGGAACAACGGCCCACGAGATCAAGGCGGTTGAGATGAGCGACGGGGAGCGAGCAGCCACCCCCGCGCCCGCCCCGGCGGACGACGGGCGGGCCCCCTCGGACCCGCCCGTCGTCGAGGCGACGGGCATAGTCAAACGATTCGGTCCGACGGTGGCCCTGAACGGCGCCCGGATCACCATCAGGCCCGGAGAGACCCACGCGCTGGTCGGCCGCAACGGAGCCGGCAAGTCGACCCTCGTGTCGGTCCTCACCGGTCTTCAGGCCCCCGACGAGGGAACGGTGACCTTCGGCGGCGAGCCGGCCCCCCGGCTCGGCGACCGTGACGCCTGGCGCCGGCGTGTGGCCTGCGTCTACCAGAAGTCGACGATCATCCCCACGCTGACCGTCACCGAGAACCTCTTCCTGAACCGGCACGACCACGGACAGAGCCGGCTCATCAGCTGGCAGGCCACCCGTCGCCGCGCACAGGACCTGCTGTCGGCCTGGTCGGTGGACGTCGACCCGCAGACCCCGGCCGGTGATCTGAGCGTGGAGCAGCGGCAGTTCGTCGAGATCGCCCGCGCGCTGTCCTTCGGGGCCAGGTTCATCATCCTCGACGAGCCGACCGCCCAGCTCGACGGAGCGGCCATCAACCGGCTCTTCGACCGCATCCGCGACCTGCAACGCCAGGGCGTGACCTTCCTGTTCATCAGCCACCACCTTCAGGAGATCTACGAGATCTGCGACCTGGTGACGGTGTTCCGCGACGCCCAGCACATCGTGACCGCACCGGTCGCGGAACTGCCTCGCACCGACCTCGTCGCCGCCATGACCGGCGAGGCGGCGGCCGACCGGCGCGAGGAACGCACGAGCGCCCTCGACTCCGGTGCCACGGCCGCACTGAACGTTCGCGCTCTCCGGGGCGACGCGTACGACGACGTCAGCTTCCAGATCGGGGCCGGCGAGATCGTCGGCCTCGCGGGGGCCGCCGGCAGCGGTCGTACCGAGGTCGCCGAGACCGTCGTGGGACTGCGGGCGGCAGCGGCGGGCGAGGTGGAGATCGCCGGGAGGCGGCCCCGGCCGGGCAGCGTGCCCGCGGCGCTCGCCGCAGGCGCCGGGTTCGTCCCGCAGGACCGGCACCACCAGGGCTTCGTTCCCGACATGTCGATCGCGGACAATGCCACCCTGTCCGTTCCCCGCAGGCTCGGCCTCAACGGGTTCCTCAGCCGCAGCCGCCGGGACCGGCTCGCCGAAGGCTTGATCGAGAACCTCGCGATCAAGACTCCCGGCCCCGAACTGCCCGTCTCCGCCCTGTCCGGAGGCAACCAGCAGAAGGTCGTCATGGCCCGCGCCCTCGCCGACGACCCCCGGCTGCTGGTCCTGATCAACCCGACCGCAGGAGTGGACGTGCGCTCCAAGGAGTTCCTCCTCGGCAAGGTCGAGGAGACCGCGGCCGCCGGCACCGGAGTGCTCATCGCCTCCGACGAACTCGACGACCTGCGCATGTGCGACCGGGTCCTGGTGATGTTCCAGGGCCGTGTGACCTCAGAGATCGCCCGCGGCTGGCACGACCACGACCTCGTGGCGGCGATGGAAGGAGTGGACCTCGATGCCTGAAACCGTCCTCGCGGACACCGCCGCCGCCAAGGGCACGGAGCCGGCGCCCAAGCGGACCGTGCTGCTCGGCGGCCGGATACCCCTGGCCCGCCTGCGCGACCTCGCGCTCGTCCCGGCCATCGTGGTCATCGCGATTGTCGGACAGATCGTCAACCCGGTGTTCCTGCAGGCCGACAACCTCATCAACGTCCTGCAGACCATGTCCGAGATGGCGCTGCTGGTCCTCGCCCAGACGATGATCCTGATCGTCAAGAAGATGGACCTGTCGCTGGAGTCCACCATGGGTCTTGCGCCCGGCGTCGCGGCCTGGCTGGTCGTGCCGGTCGGCGCGGGGCACGGACTCGGACTGCTCCCCGGCGCGTGGTCCGTTCCCGTCACCCTGGCCGTGGGCGCGCTCGTCGGCGTGATCAACGCCCTGCTGATCATCCGCTTCGGCCTCAACGGCTTCATCGTCACCCTCGGCATGCTGATCGTGCTGCGCGGTGTCCTCACCGGCATCTCCGGCGGCCAGACCTTTTTCCAGCTGCCGCAGTCGATGCTCTACCTCGGCACCGCCGAATGGTTCGGGATGCCGGCCTCCATCTGGATCTGCCTGCTGCTGTTCGCCGTTGCGATCGTGGTGCTCGGCTGGACCAGCTTCGGGCGTTCGCTGTACGCCATCGGCGGCAACGTCGACGCCGCGAAGGCGGCCGGTATCCGCACCGACCGGGTGCTGTGGATCGTGATCGTCACCGGCAGCGTCCTCGCCGCCCTCGCCGGGCTGATGCTCTCCGGACGCCTGGCCTCGGTGGCCTCCGCGCAGGGCAACGGCTATATCTTCACCGTCTTCGCCGCCGCCGTCATCGGCGGGATCAGCCTAAACGGTGGCAAGGGCACCATGTTCGGGGCTTTCTGCGGCATCCTGCTGCTCTTCATGATCCAGAACGTGCTCACGCTGGCGGGCGTCCCCGCGCAGTGGATCGGCGCTCTCAACGGCCTGATCATCCTGGTCGCCCTCGCCATCTCGCGTATCACGGGCGGCAAGGCCCAGGAGTGAAACCGGCGGGCGTCCAGGACGCCCGCCATCCTCCGCCGCACCCCATCTCGTCGCCAGGGGTCGTATCGCCCCCGCACCTCACAGGAGTTGCCGCCATGTCATCCGCCCTGTCCTCTTCCCAGGCATCCCCGGCCTCTGCCCGCATCACCGCCCTGGATGTGCTGGACGTGCGTTTCCCGACGTCCGAGCACCTGGACGGGTCGGACGCGATGAACCCCGAACCCGACTACTCCGCCGCCTACGTCGTCCTGCGCACCGACGTCGGCGACGGACTGGAGGGCCACGCCCTGGCCTTCACCACAGGTCGCGGCAACGACGTCCAGGCCGCCGCCATCGCCGCTCTCGCCCCGCACGTGGTGGGCCTGTCGGTCGAGGAAGTCTGCGCCGACCTCGGCGCGTTCTCCCGCTCCCTCGTACACGACCCCCAACTGCGCTGGCTGGGCCCGGAGAAGGGCGCCATGCACATGGCCACAGGCGCAGTCGTCAACGCCGCCTGGGACCTGGCCGCCAAGCGGGCCGGCAAGCCCGTGTGGCGCTTCCTCGGCGAGATGTCGCCCGAGGAGCTGGTCGCGCAGGTCGACTTCCGCTGGCTGTCCGACGCCCTCACCCCGGAGGAGGCCCTGGAAATCCTCAGACGCGCCGAGCCCGGCCGCGCCCAGCGCATCGGCCACCTGCTCGACCGGGGCTACCCCGCCTACACCACCACCCCCGGCTGGCTCGGCTACTCCGACGAGAAACTGGCCCGCCTGGCCCGCGAGGCCGTCGCCGACGGCTTCACCCAGATCAAGCTGAAGGTCGGCGCCTCCCTGGACGACGACATACGGCGCATGCGCACCGCCCGCGAGACCATCGGGGACGGCATCCGTATTGCCGTGGACGCCAACCAGCGATGGGACGTCCAGGCCGCGATCGACTGGATGCGTGCCCTGGCGCCCTACCAGCCGTACTGGATCGAGGAGCCCACCTCCCCCGACGACATCCTCGGTCACGCCGCCGTGCGTAAGGCCGTCAGCCCCATCAAGGTCGCCACCGGCGAGCACGTCGCCAACCGGGTCGTC
The DNA here is from genome assembly GCF_014645835.1 of Streptomyces albiflavescens. GTDB lineage: Bacteria > Actinomycetota > Actinomycetes > Streptomycetales > Streptomycetaceae > Streptomyces > Streptomyces albiflavescens. Next base: position 822,376 of record NZ_BMMM01000001.1, on the reverse strand, counting down.
TTCAAGCAGCTCCTCCAGGCCGGCGCGGTGGACATCGTGCAGATCGACTCCGCGCGGGTCGGCGGCGTCAACGAGAACATCGCGATCCTGCTCCTCGCCGCGAAGTTCGGCGTCCCGGTCTGCCCGCACGCGGGCGGCGTGGGCCTGTGCGAGATGGTGCAGCACCTGTCGATGTTCGACTACGTCGCGGTCTCCGGCACGACCGAGGACCGCGTCATCGAGTACGTCGACCATCTGCACGAGCACTTCGTCGACCCGGTGCGCATCGTCGACGGCCACTACCTTGCGCCGACACTGCCGGGGCTGAGCGCGCAGATGCACCAGGCGTCCCTCAAGGAGTACGCCTACCCCGACGGCCCCGTCTGGATCGCTCGTGTCTGACGCACCGCACCTGGTCGACGCCCACCACCACGTCTGGGACCTGGACGTCCGGCCGCAGCCCTGGCTGGACGAACCGGGGCACGAGCCGATCCGCCGCAACTTCAGCCCGCACGCCCTGCGCTCGGCCGCGACCCGGCCGATCGCCGGACGGCGACTGACGAGCACGGTGGTCGTCCAGTGCGTCGCCTCCGTTCCCGAGACCCGAGACCTGCTCGCCCTGGCCGACATCGACCCGCTGATCGGGGCCGTGGTCGGCTGGGCGGACCTGACGTCCCCCGCGATCGGCGACGTACTCGACGACCTGCGGACCGGGCGCGCAGGCCGGTACCTGCGGTCCGTACGCCACCTTGTGCAGGGCGAGTCCGATCCGTACTGGCTCCAACGGCCGGACGTGGAAAGGGGATTGCGAGCGGTCGGGGAGCGCGGGCTCGGATATGACGTGCTGATCCGCACCCACCAGCTCCCGCAGGCGATCCGTCTCGCGGAACGGCTCCCCGAGCTGCCGCTCGTCCTGGACCACGCCGGCAAGCCGCCGATCGCGCGGCGCGAACTCACCGATTGGACACAGCAGTTGAGGATGCTGGCCAGGCATCCCCAGGCCCGTTGCAAGGTGTCGGGGTTGATCACTGAGGCGGACCACGAGAAGTGGACCGTCGACGACATCCGCCCCGTGTGGGACGTCCTGCTCTCCGCCTTCGGCCCCGACCGACTGATGTTCGGCTCCGACTGGCCGGTCGCGAACCTCGCGGGCGGCTGGAACCGCTGGGCCGCCACCGTCGAGGAACTCCTGGACGGCTGTTCCGACACCGAGATCCACGCGGTGCTCGCCGGCACCGCGACCGCCTTCTACCACCCGACCCCCATCCCATGAAGGAGGTGACACCGTGCTCCTGACGGAACTGCTGCACCCCGGGATCCTCGAATCCCTGGCCGGAGCCGGTCACGGATCCCGTGTGCTGCTCGCCGACGGCCACTACCCCGCGAGCACCGCCACCGGCGAGCGCGCCCGGACCGTCCATCTCAATCTCGCCCCAGGCCTGCTGGACGTCACCACGGTGCTCGACGTCCTGCTGCGTGCATTGCCCGTCGAGTCGTCCCACGTCATGGTGCCACCCGACGGCGAACCGGAGCCGCCCGCCATCGCCGAGTACCGCTCGATGCTGGCGCCCCTCCCGGTCGACACGCTCGGCCGTTTCGAGTTCTACGCCGCCGCCCGCTCGCCCGACCTGGCGCTGGCGATCGTCACCGCCGACACCCGTACCTACGCCAACCTGCTGCTGACCATCGGCGTCCGCGCTGAAGGGACCCTGACGACACGATGACACTCGCCGTCCGTTACGTTTCCGCCCGCTCCCTGGACACGGCTCCAGCGATCGGTGTGCCGCCCGGTCCGGGTGAGGTGGAGCTGGCTCCCGCCTTCGTCGGTATCTGCGGTACCGATCTGCACATCTTCCACGGCGACATGGACGCCCGAGTCCGGACGCCCGCCGTCCTGGGACACGAGATGTCCGGCCGGGTCGTGCGGGTCGGGCCGGGCGTGGAGGGCTGGCAGCCCGGGGACGCGGTCACCGTGATGCCGCTGCGCTGGGACGACACCTGTCCGGCCTGCCGTGCCGGGCATCAGCACATCTGCCAGCACCTCGACTTCATCGGTATCGACTCGCCGGGGGCGATGCAGCAGCGCTGGACGGTGCCCGCCTCGACGCTGATCAGGCTGCCGGAGTCGCTCGCCCTGGACCGGGCCGCGCTCGTCGAGCCGACGGCGGTCGCCGTGCACGACGTGGGCCGGGCGGGGCTGCGTGAGGGCGAGAAGGCCGTCGTGGTCGGCGGCGGCCCGGTCGGCATCCTGATCGCGCTGGTCGCGCGGGCCGCGGGCGCCGAGATCCGGGTGGTGGAGGTGAGCGCCCACCGTCGGCTGCTCGCCGAGGAGTTGGGGCTCACTGCCTGGGACCCGGCCGCCGAGGACGTGTCCGAGGCGGTGCGGCAGTGGACCGGGGACGCGGGCGCGGACGTCGCCTTCGAGGTGTCCGGCGCGGCGGCCGGCGTGGACACGGCGGTCGACGTGCTGGGAGTGCGCGGCCGGTTGTGCCTGGTCGCCATCCACCCTCGCCCGCGTGAGGTGAACCTGCACCGCTTCTTCTGGCGCGAACTGACCCTGGTGGGCGCCCGGTTGTACGACCGCTCCGACTTCGAGCGGGCGGCGGCCCTGGTCGCCGACGGCACCATCCCGGCTGAGCGGCTGATCAGCAAGGTCGTGCCGCTCACCCAGGCGCCCGCCGCCTTCGAGGCCCTGGAGGGCGGCGGCGACGTGATGAAGATCCTCGTGGACTGCACCGACGACGCCCAGGGAGCCGACGCATGACCGCCTTCGACCTCACCGGACGGCTCGCAGTCGTCACCGGTGCCCGACGCGGCATCGGCAGGGCCATGGCCCGCGCGCTCGCCGAGGCCGGCGCGGACGTCATCGGCGTCAGCGCCACCCTGGAGGAGTCCGGCAGCGCGGTCGAGAAGTACGTCCTCGCCGCGGGCCGCACCTTCGAGGCGATCCGCGCCGACTTCGCCGACCCGGAAGCCGTACGAGCCCTGGGCGCGGACCTTGCCGGGCGTGAGCGTCCGGTGGACATCCTGGTCAACAACGCGGGCACGATCCGACGCGCCCCTGCCGCGGAACACGCCGACGCCGACTGGGAGTTGGTGCTCCAGGTCAATCTCAGCGCCCAGTTCGTCCTGACCCGGGCGGTGGGTGCCGCGATGGTGGCCCGCGGCCAGGGGAAGATCATCTTCACGGCGTCGCTGCTCAGCTTCCAGGGCGGTATCAACGTCCCCGGCTACACCGCCGCCAAGCACGGCATCGCCGGGCTGACCAAGGCGCTGGCCAACGAGTGGGCGCCGTACGGCGTCAACGTCAACGCCCTTGCCCCCGGTTACATCGCCACCGACAACACCCAGGCTCTGCGGGACGATCCGGAGCGCAGCAGGGCGATCCTGGACCGTATCCCCGCCGGACGGTGGGGCAGCGCGGACGACCTGGCGGGCGCCGCCGTCTTCCTCGCCTCGGACGCGGCCGCCTACGTCCATGGCACCGTCCTGCCCGTCGACGGCGGATGGCTGGGCCGATGACCACAGACCCGGCCGCCGTGCTGGCCGGCTCCCGCGTCATGCCGGTACTGACCGTGCCGTCCATCGCGACCGCCGGGCCGCTGGCCGAGGCGCTTGCGGCGGGTGGTGCCCGGTGCGCCGAAGTCACCTTCCGCACCCCGGACGCCGAGCAGGTGCTCAAAGCGATGGCGGCCCATGGCGGCCTGGCCGTCGGTGCGGGCACGGTCCTCACGCCCGAGCAGGCGGAACGTGCCGTGGCGGCCGGGGCCCGCTTCGTCGTCTCTCCCGGCTTCGACGAGGAAGTCATCGCCAAGTGCCGGGAGTTGAGGGTGCCCGTGGTGCCCGGTATCGCCACCGCCACCGAGCTGATGCGCGCCCTCAAGGCGGGCCTCGACACCGTCAAGTTCTTCCCCGCCGAGCCGCTCGGCGGCCTGCGGACGCTGCGAGCGCTCGCAGCCCCCTTCCCCCGGACGCGCTTCGTGCCGACCGGCGGGATCGACGCCTCCCGCCTGGCCGCCTACCTCGCCGACCCGACGGTCCTGGCCGTCGGCGGCAGCTGGATGGCCACCGCCGCCCACCTGGAGCGGGGCGACTACGAGGCGATCCGCCGACTGACCGCCGAGGCGGTGGAGAGGAGCATGACGTGATCGACGTGGTGGCCCTCGGCGAGGTGATGCTGCGCTTCGACCCGGGCGAGGGACGCATCCGCACCGCCCGCACGTTCCAGGTCTGGGAGGGTGGCGGCGAGTACAACGTCGTCCGTGGGCTGCGGCGCTGCTTCGGCCTGCGGACGGCCGTCGTGACCGCGCTAGCCGACAACGCGGTGGGCCGGCTCGTCGAGGACCTGATCCTCCAGGGCGGCGTCGACACCTCGCTGATCCGCTGGATACCGGACGACGGCATCGGCCGCACCGCCCGCAACGGCTTGAACTTCGTCGAACGCGGCTACGGCATCCGCGGCGCGCTGGGCGTCAGCGACCGTGCCCACACCGCCGTCTCCCAGCTGCGGAAGGGTGATGTGGACTGGGACACGGTGTTCTCGGCAGGGGTGCGCTGGTTCCACACCGGTGGCATCTTCGCGGGCTTGTCCGACACCACGGTGGACGTCGCAGACGAGGCCATGGCCGCGGCCCGCCGCCACGGCGTCACCGTCTCCTACGACCCCAATTACCGCCCGAGCCTCTGGGCCGGCCGGGGCGGCGCCGACGCCGCCCGCGAGGCCGACCTGCGGCTCGCCCGGCACGCCGACGTCATCGTGGGCGCACTGGGCCTGGCCGGGACGTACCCGGGACAGACGCGTATCGGGGACGACGAAGCGGCGGACGTCCTCGCCGAGTTGGCCGGCCTGCTCCCCGACGCACAGGTGCTGGCGACGACCCTGCGCGGCGTACCGTCGGCCGGCGTCAACGACTGGTCCTCGGCCGCCTGGTCAGCCGAAACCGGCTTCATCGCCGGCCCCCGGATGCCAGGCCTGCAGGTCCTGGACCGCATCGGCTCCGGCGATGCCTTCGCCGCCGGCCTCATCCACGGACTTCTCGACGAGGCCGGCCTGGAGCGCGCCCTGGCCTACGGCACCGCCCACGGCGCGCTCACCATGACCACGCCCGGAGACGTCTCCATGGCCTCGCTCGCCGAGGTCGAGGCGCTCATCGCGGGCGGGTCTGCCCACGTCAGACGCTGACGACGCCCGTATCGCCCGTACCCCAGGAGCACGACTTGTACCAGCGGAAGATCCAGAACACGTCCGTCTCGCTCACCGAGCTCGGCTTCGGGGCCTCCGTGATCGGCAACCTCTACCGCGTCACCCCCGTCGACGACGCGACCGCCGCCGTCGACGCGGCCTGGGAGGCCGGCCTGCGGTATTTCGACACCGCCCCGCACTACGGGCTCGGCCTCTCCGAGCGCCGTCTGGGCGCTGCGCTGCGAGACCGTCCGCGCGACGAGTACGTCATCTCCTCCAAGGTCGGCAGGCTGCTGGTGCCCAACGAGGAGTCACGCGGAGTCGACGCCGAGGGTTTCGTCGTACGGGACGACCTGCGCAGACAGTGGGACTTCAGCCGCGACGGCGTACTGCGCTCCATCGAGGACACGCTGCAGCGCACCGGCCTGGACCGGCTGGACATCGTCTACCTGCACGATCCGGACGACCACTGGCGGCAGGCGGCGGAGGAGGCCATGCCCACGCTCGCGGAGTTGCGCGACCAGGGTGCGATCGGCGCGATCGGCGCCGGCATGAACCAGTCGGCGATGCTCGCCCGCTTCCTGCGCGAGACCGCCGCCGACGTGGTGATGCTGGCCGGGCGCTACACGCTCCTGGACCAGTCGGCGCTGGACGACGTCCTGCCCGCCGCGCGGGACCTCGGCAAGAGCGTGGTGGCGGTGGGCGTGTTCAACTCGGGACTGCTCTCCCGTGACCGGCCCGCCGAGGGCATGAAGTACGACTACCAGGACGCCCCGCCGGCTCTGGTCGCCCGTGCCCGGGCGATCGCCGAGGTCTGCGCGGAACACGGGACCAGCCTGCCCGCCGCCGCGATCGCCTTCCCGTACACCCATCCCAGTATCATCAACGTCACCCTCGGCATGCGGACTCCGCAACAGGTCGGACGAAACGTGGAACTCCATGATCAGCACGTCCCGGACGGCCTCTGGGACGATCTGAGCGCGCAGGGGCTGATCAGGGCGGACGTGCTCGCGGGGCACGGTGGAGGGAGGGATGTGCGGTGTCTCTGACGGACAAGGCCATCGAGCAGATCCGTGAGCTGATCCGGACCGGTGCCCTTCCTCCGGGCTCGAAGCTCCCACCGGAGCCGGACCTGGCCGCGCAGCTGGGCCTGTCCCGCAACCTCGCCCGAGAGGCGGTCAAGGCGCTGGCCGTCGCGCGGGTCCTGGAGGTCCGCCGGGGGGACGGCACGTATGTGACCAGCCTCCAGCCGAGCCTGCTCCTGGAGGGGCTCGGCGGTGCGGTGGAGCTGCTGCAGGGCGACTCGGTCGCCCTGCAGGACCTCATGGAGGTACGGCGGCTCCTCGAACCCATGGCCACGGCCCTTGCCGCCACGCGGATTTCTGATGAGCAACTGGCCGAGGTGAAGCAGCACCTGGACGCCATGCGCGAGGCCCGCGACGACGTCGAACGGCTCAACGCCCACGACGCCGCCTTCCACCGCGCCGTCGTCTCGGCCACAGGCAACGAGACCCTCCTCACCCTCCTGGAAGGGATCTCCGGCCGCACCCTGCGCGCCCGTATCTGGCGCGGTCTGGTCGACGACAAGGCGGCGGGCCGCACTCTCGCCGAGCACGAGGCCATCTTCAACGCCCTGTCCACCCGTGACGCCACCCTCAGCCAGGCAGCGGCACTGCTGCACGTGAGCAACACCGAGCAGTGGCTGCGGGAACACCTGCGCTCGGGCGAACCGCTCCCCTTCGGGACGACAGCGGGGAAGTGACGGGCGGGCGCCGATGCTCTCCCGGGACCGGAGGGCGGAAAGGCCGAGGTCCCGGGAGCGGAGGTCATCCGGCGGTCAGAGCTCGACCCCGCATCGCTGAAAGAGCCGCTACGGGGCTTCACCGCCGACGTCTCCGACGACGCCTCCGTGCGCGCGGCGGTGGTTCGGGCGACGCGATCGGCGGATACGGGTTCGACGTCATCGCGCTGTCCAGAGGTCAGGTCGCGCCGGTGGCGGGCGACGGACCATCGCCGACGCGGACTTCGCGCGTGACCGTTGCCGTGGTGGTCACCGCTGCATACGGCCGGACGCCCGCTGACCGGCAGAGTAGGTGCCGCGCAGATTCAGCAGGCCGCCGCCGCTGACCGTGGCCGTCGTGGCGCACGTGACGCTGGACGGGGTGCGCCGGCCGGAGCGGAGTACGAGCGGGGACCGCGCCGTCACGCGGTACGGCCCCCGCCCGGCGTTGTCAAAGCGCGAGGATCTGCCAGTCCTGGTTGGGGCCGCCGGTGGCGGGCCACTGGATGACCGAGGCGCCGTCTGCGGTGGAGGCGTCCTTGACGTCGGCGCACCAACCGTTGCGGACGTTGACGAGCTGGTGGTAACCGCTGGTCTGAGAGGGCACCAGCTTCCACGACTGGTTGTCGCCGCCGTCGTCGGTCCACTGGCTCAGTCCGTCCCCCTTGGCCGAGCCGCCCGGGCTCTGAAGGACCTTGCCGCTGCGGACGTTGGACAGCCGGTAGGATCCGTCGGCGTTGGGCAGCAGTTTCCACTGCTGGTTGGTACCGCCGCCCCACGGCCACTGGATGACGGCGCCCCCGTCGGCGGTCGAGGCGCCGCTGACGTCCAGTACCTTGCCGCTCTTGCGGTTCACCAGCCGGACGGTGCCGACGTCCGCGCTGAAGGGCCGGTCGTAGACCTCCAGGTTGCGGACCGACGCCCAGACACCCGAGGGCAGCCCGGTGACCGTCACCCGCACATACCGTGCCTGCGCCCGGAAGACCGAGACCTGCACCTGACTGGTGCTGGTGGTGGCGGTCAGGTCGGCCAGGGTTGTCCAGCCGGCGTTGTCGGTGGAACCCTCGATCCGGTAGCGGTAGTTCGTGCCCGGGGACTCCCAGGCGATTCGGGTTCCGGTCAGCGACCTCACCGACCCCAGGTCCACCTTGAGCCACTGCCCCGTGTCGCCGTTGCTCGCGCTCCAGCGGGTGGCGGTGGAGCCGTCGAAGGCCTTGGCGGCGGTGTTGCCCTTGGAGGTCTCCTCGCTGCCGGCCGTGGCCGTCTTGCCGACGGCGATGTCGGCCGGCTGCACGGAACGGTCGAGCGTGACCCCGATGACGCTGTCCTCGGGGATGCGGGTGCGGTTGACGCCGGTGATCGTCACCCTGCCGTCCGAGCCGACGGTGTACGACAGGTCGGTGCCCGTGGCGACCTCGAAGACGCGGGTGACCTTGGCGTCTCCGGTGGACGGGGTGGTGAAGGAGGTGCCGCTGTAGCCGGGCAGCAGGTGGACGTAGAAGGTGTTGTCCTTGTACGTGTAACCGTACCGGCCGTCCACTGGTTCCCACGGCCCGCCGCGCGTGCCGTAGACGGCCTGGCCGCAGGTGGAGAGGAAGGAGCCGACCCTGCGCACCACGGCGGCCTGGTCGGCGGGGACGACGCCGGTGCGGTCGGGGCCGACGTTGAGGAGGCACACCATGTTGCGCACCCAGGAGTTGACCAGGATGTCCATGATGGTGCCGAAGCTCATCACGGGCGCGCCGGCTCTGTAGCCCCAGGATCCGCAGATGGTGAAGTTCTTCTCCGTCAGACGGCCGGTACGCATGGCACCGGTGGGGATCGCGCCGCCTTCCTCGCTGGTGTAGTCGCCCATCCAGCCGGAGCGCGGGTTGACCACGATGTCGGGCTGATGCTTGCGGACCAGGCCCATCACACCGAGGGGGCGGCCGGTGGCGGAGTCGGTCTCGCTGTAGGCGGAGTCCACCGGCCACTGGTTGGCGGTGTCGCGGAGCTTGCCGGGTTCCCAGAAGAAGGCGGAGTCCGAGTCGGAGCCGTGCTGGCCCAGCCAGCCGCCGTCCCAGTAGATGTCGTCGATCTTGCCGTACTGGGTCATCAGCTCCTTGACCTGTTGGTACACCTCGTTCTTCATGATCCGCGCGTTCTCCTTGTGCGCGGGATCGGTGGTGTAACCCCACTTGTTGGGCAGGCAGTTGGTGCCGGTCACGTCGTAGTAGCCGGGGTAGCGCCAGCTCATGGGGGAGTAGTAGAGCCCGACCCTGAGGCCGGCGTCGCGTACGGCGGTGACGTACTCGCCGATCAGGTCCCGCCGCATCGGAGCCTGTCCGGCGTGGAAGGCGTTCGGGTGGTTGGACGGCCACAGGGCGAAACCCTCGTGGTGACGAGTCGTCAGGACGGTGTACTTCGCGCCCATGTCCTTGGCCAACTGGGCCCAGTCGGCAGGTTTGTAGGCGCTCGCCGTGAACTGCTCGCCGGTCGTGTCGGTGAAGTACTTGCGGTAGGTCTCCGGCGGGGCGGCGGAGTTCTCCATGTACCACTCGCCCCTGGCGGGGCCGGAGTAGACCCCCCAGTGGATGAACATGCCGAGCTTGGCGTCCTGCAGCCACCGGATCTTCTCGTCGGACTGCTGCTCGATGCCCAGGTCCGGTTGGGGGACCCGCAGCGGGAGGAGGGGGAGGGGCTGTGGGGTGGAGGCGGCGTGGGCGGGGGCCGCCAGCGCCGGTGAGACGACTGCGGCAACGGTCATGGCGCTCATGCCGGTCAGCACTCTGCGGCGACTGATCGGTTCGGGCAAGGATCTCTCCTGACTGTTCACAGAACAGCACGGGCGGTGTGCCGTTTCAGGTTCGAAGCGAGCGGGTCGAGGGGCGTCCCGGTGATGGAGCCCATGCCGCGACGCAAGAGAACATTGGATGTATTACCGGGTATCGAACGGGTTGTTGTCCAGAGATCAGACGTAACTACCCAATCTTGTCAGGGTTTTCACGTGTCACCTGCGGGGCTGTCGAACTCTCGACATGGGATGTATTTACCGTGCGGTAGCTATTGACGAGGGCATGCCCAGTACTTAGTGTCCTGCGACGGATCCGAACAGATTCCAACAACAAGTTGCCGGCCGCTCGGAGCGGAGTACCGATGCTCAGACGTGTGTTCCCCCCTCTTCTCGCTCTTGTCCTGGGCGTGTTCACGCTGCTCGTCGCCGGCGCCCCGGCCCAGGCCGCCCCGGTCACCGTGACCAACGGGACGCAGTTCACCGACACCACGGGAGCCGTGGTGCATGCCCACGGCGGCGGGGTGATCAAGGTGGGCGCGTACTACTACTGGTTCGGTGAGAACCGCAACCCGGACAACACCTTCAAGGCCGTGTCCGCCTACCGCTCGACCGACCTGAAGACCTGGGAGTTCAGGCGCAATGTGCTGACCCAGAGCAGCGCTCCCGAGCTGGCGGTCGCCAACATCGAGCGGCCGAAAGTCATTTACAACACCACGACCGGCAAGTTCGTGATGTGGATGCACAAGGAGAACGGCAAGGACTACAACGAGTCCCGTTCCGCGGTGGCCGTCTCCGACACCGTCGACGGCGACTACGCCTGGCGGGGCAGCTTCCGGCCGCCGTCCGGTACGACGTCCCGGGACATGACCCTGTTCAAGGACGACGACGGAACCGCGTACCAGGTCACTTCCGCGGCCGGCAACGCCGACCTGCACATCTACAAGCTCACCGCCGACTACACCGGCTACGACAGCCTGGTCGCCAACCCGTGGCCGAACAACTTCCGTGAATCACCCGCGCTGTTCAAGCGCGACGGCGTCTACTTCATGCTCACGTCCGGCACCAGCGGCTGGAACCCCAACCAGCAGAGGTACGCCACCGCCACCAGCCTGACCGGTCCCTGGACCCCCATGACCGAGATCGGCGACGCCACCGCCTACGGCTCCCAGACGGCGTACGTGCTGCCCGTGCAGGGCACCTCGGGCACCTCCTACCTCTACATGGGCGACCGCTGGGGCAACTCCATGGGCGGCACGGTCAACGACTCCCAGTACGTATGGCTGCCGCTGACCTTCCCGACCCGGACCACCATGAACCTGCCGTGGTACCCGCAGGTGGCCATCGACACGGCCGCCGGCACGGTCACCGGAGTGGGCGGCGGCCCCTACTACAACCTGGTCGCCCGGCACAGCGGCAAGTGCCTCGACGTCACCGACAACTCGGCCGCCGACGGCGCCAACGCGCTGCAGTACACCTGCAACGGCGGCCTCAACCAGCAGTGGCGGCTGCAGGACGCGGGCGGCGGCTACGTCCGGGTGCTCGCCCAGCACAGCGGCAAGTGCCTGGATGTCGACGGGGGCTCCACCGCCGACGGTGCGTTCGTGAACCAGTACCACTGCACGACGGGCACCAACCAGCAGTGGCGGTTCGACGACCAGGGAGGCGGCTACTACCGCCTGGTCGCCCGGCACAGCGGCAAGTGCCTTGACGTCGCGAACGCCTCGACCGCCGACGGCGCCCGCCTCATCCAGTGGCCCTGCGGTACCGGCACCAACCAGCAGTTCCAGCGACCCGCGGTGTGAGACGGGGCGGGACGCCGACCAGCGATTCCAACTGCAGCGTGCCCCGGCCCCGCCCGGGGCGCGCCCCCCCACAGCGGCGAGGCAGCCGCACGCAGTGAAGGAGACACAGATGACGGGCATGCGTACGGCATGCAGGGTCCCGTGGTGGCGACGCGGGAGGCGAACGGCCGTGCTCGCCGCGGTGACCGCCCTGATGGCAACGTTGCTGACCGGGTTGGGCGCCGCCGGGACGGCGCAGGCGGCCACCGTGGACACGAGCGCGTGGTACGTGCTGGTCAACCGTGGCAGCGGCAAGGCGCTCGACGTGGCGAATGCGAGCACTGCCGACGGGGCGAGTCTCACGCAGTGGCCCCAAACCGGCGGCGCCAACCAGCACTTCCAGTTTGTCGACTCGGGCGGCGGCTACTACCGGCTGAAGGCGCAGCACTCGGGCAAGGTGCTGGATGTGCTCAACTACTCCACGGCCGATCATGCGGACATCGCGCAGTGGAGCGATGCCAACGGCACGAACCAGCAGTTCCGGCTGGCTGATTCGTCGGACGGTTACGTCCGTCTGCTCAACCGCAACAGCGGCAAGGCCGTCGAGGTGGACAACGCCTCGACGGCGGACGGTGCCAAGGTCGTACAGTTCACCGACTGGGGCGGGGCCAACCAGCAGTGGCAACTGGTCCGCGTCGGCTCCAGCGGCAGCGGCGCACTGCCGTCGACCTTCCGGTGGTCCTCCAGCGGCGTCCTGGCCGGTCCGAAGCCGGATGCCCAGCACAGCACCGTGGCCATCAAGGACTTCTCGGTGATCCGCAACAACGGCCAGTGGGTGGTCTACGCCTCGGCCGTGGGCCCGAACTTCGGTTACGGACTGGAGCAGTTCAGCTTCAGTGACTGGTCACAGGCCGCATCGGCACCACACTCGTACCTGGACCAGTCGCCGATGGGACCGGGCTACCGGGCCGCGCCCCAGGTGTTCTACTTCGCGCCACAGAACCTGTGGTACATGGTCTACCAGACCCCTGCGCCCACCTACTCCACCAGCACCAACCCCGCCGACCCGAAGTCGTGGTCCTCGCCGCGCACCTTCATCGCCCAGGAGCCGCCGATCGTCACCCAGAACAAGGGCAACGGCACCTGGATCGACTTCTGGGTCATCTGCGACACGGCAAACTGCCACCTGTTCTTCAGTGACGACAACGGCCACCTCTACCGTGCCGATACCAGCCTGGCCAACTTCCCGAACGGTTTCGGGAACACGCAGATGGTGATGTCGGACACCAAGAACAACCTGTTCGAGGCGACCAACGTGTACAAGGTCGCCGGCAGCAACCAGTACCTGCTCCTTCAGGAGGCCATCGGCAACTCCACAGGCCGGCGCTACTTCCGTTCCTTCACCTCGAGCAGCCTCACCGGCGGCTGGACCCCCCTCGCCGACACGTGGGACGAACCCTTCGCCGGCCGCAGCAACGTCACCTTCCCGGGCGGCGCCTGGACCCAGGACATCAGCCACGGCGAGATGGTCCGCGCCGGCAACGACCAGACCCTCCCCATCGACCCCTGCCATATGCAGTACGTCTACCAAGGCGTGGACCCCAACGCCGGCGGTGACTACAACTCGCTGCCCTGGCGGATGGGCCTGCTCACCCAGACCAACTCCACCTGCTGACCGCCTGAACCGTCACCGGTCATCCACGTCGCCCCGCCGGGCAACTCGCCCGGCGGGGTGACGTGCTGTCTGCGCGTCTCCGCCGGTCGCGGGCGCCCTCAGGCCATGGCCAGGACGGCGGAGATCAGAGCCCGCATGCAGACCCCTTCCGCTTCCTCGTCCGGCAGTGAGAGGTGCAGCCGGACGCACCAGTCAGCCACCGGTCGTACCCGAAGGGCCGGAAGCCGGTCAGCGGCCTCAGGTCCTTCGGGCGCCCTTGCATCGAGGGGTGGTTCAGGACGTCGTACCGATCACCGCGCCACCGGACTTGGTCACGTGGTACGTCACCTTGGCACCGCTCCAGAAATGGAAGGTGAGGTTCACCCGTGCGCCGTCGCGAAGCGAGTCGAGGAAATCATGCGTGAGCGAGATGCCGTTGCCGGTGTAGCTCGGCGAGAAGGCCTTGGTGAACTGCTGGTACGGAGTCCAGTCGAGCGGTCCGGCGTTGCCGCCCTCGGCATACTTGGACTCCATCGTCGCCAACAGGTCGCCCCGGAACTGGGTGGGGATGCGCAAGGAGCCGGTCGTTCCAGTGGCGTTCGAGAGTACGGGCGTGCTGTTCGAGATCACCTTGATCTGCCAGGGCACACCCTTGGAGAACTCGGCCTGGAGTGTCGTGCGGACTCCGTAGGCGCGGTCGCCTGCCAGCCTGGTGAGCGTGGCGGCCTTCAGCGTCAGCCGGTTGCCGGAGAGGGTGTAGTCCCTGCCCTCGGCCAGCGTGGCACTGCCTGCCTTGAGCCCCTTGAAGGTCGTGCCGTTCGGGTTCAGGGTCAGTGTCCGGTCCGGGACGGACCCGGACCGGGGTTCGACCTGCGAGCCGGTCAGGCCGATGCCGGAGAGGTTGCCGAGGTTGGTCCACGTACCGAGGATCGAGTTGCTGCCTTCGAGCGTGATCTGGCCGTCGCCGGAGGCCCGTACGTAGCGGTAGTTGCCTGCTCCGGCCGGTACCCCGACGATCTGGGTGTCGATGATGCCCTGGGTGCCGGGGCGGTCGATGTACACCTGCGGGGTGGTGATGGTGTGGAAGTCGGTGGTGCGGGCGTAGTAGATGCGGTGCTTGAGTACGCCGTTGAGGGTCGCGTTCGTCGCCCAGTACAGGACGTAGTCGTTGGTCTCCGGGTTCCAGATCGCCTCCGGTGCCCATGCGTTGCGCCCGTCGGGGATCGCGGCTGCGACGTTGAGCAGCCACGGCTGCGACCAGGTGACCAGGTCAGTCGACTCCCACACCACGATGTTGCGGCTGGCGTTGTTCACGGCCTGGTCCCAGTTCTGCCCGCAGCCGATGCACAGGTCGGTCGCGATGATCCAGTACCGGCTTCCGTCGGGGGAGCGCACCAGTGCAGGGTCGCGTACTCCGCGTGTGCCGACCGTGGAGCGCAGGGCTATCCCGCCGCCGTTGAAGTCGCTCCAGTTCAGGCCGTCCGTGCTGTGCGAGAAGTAGATCTGCTGACCGTTCGACCCGTCCCCGGTGAAGTGCACCATCAGGTAGCCGGGATCGGCGGCGGCGGCATGTTGCGGGGTGGTCAGGGCCTGGCCGGTGAAGAGGAGGCACGCGGCGAGCAATATCGCCGCCAGCCGTGCGCGCAGCGCGGACATGTACATCTCCTGTCGTCCTTCGCACGCCACCATCGGGTGACGAGGGGCGCGGTGGAGTGGTGGGGGGTGGGGTTGGCTCGGTCTCGTTGTGGCGGGATGGACGCGGCTGGAGCGCGACATGGAAGGGCCGCGTCACGGTTGTCGTTCGAGTGGGGCGGTCGTGGTTGGGTTGGCCCGTCCGGGCGCGGGTGGACAGGGTGCGGCAGGAGCAGGGCGTTCCGCGGCGTTCAGGCGCCCGTGAGGTGGTGCTTCACCTGTGCCGCTTCGGCGTCCTGTTCCCGTGCGGCTTTTGCTTCTGTCTTGTTCGGGCCCGGGGGCCCCGATTACCTGTGCAGCGGGGGGAGCTGTCCGAAATATCGAACGGTGTTCGTGAAGTCGGGCAGACGCTAAATGGGGAAGCGAGACGCGTCAATACCTCCGACATCCGTGGATCGGGGGACCTGGGAAGGCCGTTGCGGTCGGCGACCGCACCCTGGCGCAAGCACCGCCTCGCCACGGCCTGTGCCGCGGGGTGGGAGGCGGTGGTGGGCAACGCGTGCCGTTCTGCCTGGTGGGCGTGGTGAATGCGGTAGCGAACCGGTTCGATGAAGGAGCGCAGGGAACTGGGCACGGGCTTCTCGAACCGGTCGCGGTTCGAGAAGCCCGTGCTCCGTCCGGGCGAGGTCAGCTGCGCTCAGGGCGTTCGATGGACACCTTGGGCAGTCTCCGGGCCAGCGGTGCGGGGAGCCACCAGGCCCACTTGCCGAGCATCTGCATGACGGCGGGGACGATGAGGCACCGGATGACCACGGCGTCGAGGAGGATGGCGACGGCCAGACCGAGCCCGAACTGCTGGAGCATCCGGTCGGAGCTGAGGACGAACGCCCCGAAGACGAACATCATGATGGCCGCGGCGGCGGTGATGACCTTGCCGGTGGAAGCCAGTCCCTCGCGTACGGACTGCGAAGGGTCTTTGGTGCGTGTCCATTCTTCGTGGATGCGTGAGATGAGAAAGACCTCGTAGTCCATGGAGAGCCCGAAGACGATCGCGAAGACCAGCGCCGGGATGAACGCCTCGATGGGGCCCGGCTGCGCTCCGAACCAGCCGTGCTGGAAGACCAGAGTGATCACACCAAGCGCCGCGGAGATGGACAGCAGATTCAGTAGGGCGGCCTTGACGGGGATCCAGACGGACCGGAAGACCAGCAGGAGCAGCAGGGAGGAGACGCCGACGACGACGGCGACGAACAGGGGCAGCCGGTTCGCGAGTGCCTCCGAGACGTCCTGGGAGGCAGCCGTGGCACCGCCGACCAACACCTCGGCGCCGGTGGCCCGTTCCAGGGGCGGGGCCACGTCGTCGCGCAGGTGGTGGACCAGGTCCGCGGTCCCCTCGTCCTGGGGTGCGGTTGTCGGGTAGACGAAGACCGTGGTCAGGGCGCCGTCCGCGGAGGGCATGACGGGGCTGGCCTCGGCGACGCCGTCGGTGGCGGCGAGCTTTTCCTGGACGGTCCTACCGGCTTGCTGATCGCCCTTCACCAGGACGATGAGGGGACCGTTGAAGCCGGGGCCGAATCCTTCGGCGAGCAGGTCGTACGCGTGTCGGGAGGTGGTCTCCTCGGGGTCGTTGCCGGAGTCGGCGAAGCCCAGGCGGGTGCCCAGCGCCGGTGCGGACAGGGCCAGGAGCGCGATCACGCCGACGACCAGAGTGGGGAGCGGGCGGCGCTGCACGGCGCGTGCCATGGCGCGCCAGCGGTTGCCTTCGGTCCTGCCCTTCTCGGTGGCCTTGGCCTGCTGCTTGAGCACATGGCGTTGGATGCGCCTGCCGAACAGTGCCAGCAGGGCGGGCAGCAGCACCAGGGAAGCGGCCATGGTGATCAGGACGGTGACGGCCACCGCGAGGGCGATGCCCTGCAACGAGCCGAGGCCGAGGGCGACCAGGCCCAGCAGGGCGACGATGACGGTGCAGCCGGCGAAGAAGACCGTGCGGCCGGCGGAGTCGAGGGCCCTGCGTCCGGCTTCCGCGGGCCGGTCCCCGGTCAGGAGCTCATGGCGGTAGCGGTAGAAGATGAGCAGGGCGTAGTCGACGCCGACGCCGAGGCCGACGAGCATCAGGATGGGCGGGGTGAAGTCGGCGACGGTGAAGACGTGCGAGGCCAGGGCGATCAGACCGATGGCGCCGCCGACGGCGAACAGCGCGGTGATCAGCGGCAGTGAGGCCGCAAGCAGTGAGCCGAACAGCAACACCAGGATGACAAGGGCGGCCGCGATCCCGGTGAGCTCGGCGGTCGGGCCCGACTTGTCCTCCGCGTTGCGTGCGGCCTCGCCCCCCACCTCGACCTGGAGGTGCTCGGTCGCGATGCCCTGCGCGATGTCGATGATCTTGGCGATGTCTTCCTTGGGGACGTCTTCCGTCTTGCCCTCCAGGGTGACGGAAGCGTAGGCGATCGTGCCGTCCTTGGACACCGCCGAGGTATCGGCGAACGGGCTGCGTACGTCGGCGACCCCCGCCATGTGTTTCACTTCGGCCAGCATCGGCTCGACGACGGGTCGGGCGCTCTCGATGCCGGCGGTGTCCTTGAAGACGATGTCGACGCTGTCGCCCGCCTGGTCACTGCCGTGCTTCTTGAACAGGTCGGTGGCCGCCTGGGAATCGGTGCCCGGCAGCGAGAAGTCGTTCTGGTACGCGGAGCCGGCCGCCGTGGAGCCCAGCGTGATGGCGGCCACGACGGCCACCCAGAGCACGAGGGCGGCCCAGCGACGACGTTGTGCCCAGCCGGCCAGGGCACCGAACCGTCCGGGCGGCGCGGTTCCGCCCTGTGGCTGGGGCGGGGCGAGGGGCGCGGCGGAGCCGCGGGGGGAAGACATGATGCCTACCTCGGATTCGAGCGAGTGTTGCCTGGGGTCACCGCCACGCCCACGGCCGTTCCGGCGACAGCACCGGCCACGAGTGCGCGGGCGATGGCGGCACCGGGCCGGGTGGGAGTGGGGGACGACGACATGCCCTCGATCGTGCTCGCGCATCCCGGGCGCGGGCGTCGGCCCACGGCTGACAGTCGGCTTGCACCATCGGCGGGAGGCAAGGGCCGTGCCGTACACCATCAGATGTACGTCCCGGGCGCCGCGTACATCTCCAGCACGCACCTGGACGCACATGGGGATTCAGATCCCCGGGCTCGACCGCGCCACAGGCAGAATGAAGCAATGCCACACCTCGACGTAACCCGCTTCCGCCTGCCCACAGGGCCCCGTGCCGACATGATGCTTGCCGCGCTCGTGCTGGTTCTGACAGGCGTGGCCGAGGGGCAGCGACTGGGCTCGGACTGGGACGCGTCCACGTCGGTGGTCGTCTCCTGGCTCCTTGCGGTGGCGGTGTGTGTGCCGCTGCCGCTGCGTCGCAGCCACCCGGTGGCGGTGGGTTGGTTCACCGTCCTCGGCACGGGTGTCTACTACCTGCTGAGTTCGGTCGACGGTCCGCTCGTCGTGATCCCGATCGCCGCGCTGTACACGCTGGCGGCGCAAGGACGCATCCACGCATCGGTCGCCATGGCCGCGGTGATGATCGTCGGGGTTGGCGCTGGAGCTCTGGCCGGTACCGGAGACGTGAGCGGTACGGCCGTCTTCATGCTGACCGGCTGGCTGGTCGCGGTGGTGGCGCTGGGCGCGATGCGCCACGGCCGGGTCGCCTACGCCAAGGAGGAGGCGAGGCTGCGGGCCACGCAGGAACGGCTGCGTATCGCCCGGGAACTGCACGACGTGATCGGCCACAACATGTCGATGATCCACGTCCAGGCCTCTTCCGCCCTGCACCGGATCCAGAAGGACCCAGGCCAGGCGCAGGAAGCGCTCGCTGCAATCAAGCAGGGCAGCAAGGAAGGCCTGCAGGAGCTCCGTGCCACCCTCGGCGTACTGCGGCAGGTCGACGAACAGGCTCCCACCGCTCCCTCGCCGGGGCTGTCCAGGGTCGACGAGCTGGTCTCCTCAGCAGCCCGAGCCGGCCTGGATGTACGCATCCAGCAGACCGGAGCACCCTTCACGCTGCCGGCAGCGGTGGACTTCGCCGCCTATCGCATCGTGCAGGAATCACTGACCAACGCCGTCAAGCACAGCGGTGCCGAGCACGTCGTCGTCCGGATCCACCACGGGGACAGGGAACTTGCGCTCAGCGTCGAAGACGACGGCCAGGGCGCGGCCCGAGCCGCGGACGGGGAAGGCAGCGGGATCGCGGGCATGACGGAGCGGGCGCATGCTCTGGGCGGAACCCTGAGCGTCGAGCGTGGCAGCGCGGGCGGATTCGGCGTTCTGGCCCGGCTACCGTTCTCAGACCACCACGAGCCGATCGGCGGAGCAACTGATGATCAGGATCCTGCTGGCGGATGACCAGCGCCTCGTGCGGGCGGGGATCCGCGGCATCCTCGACGACGAGGACGACCTGCAGGTGGTCGCCGAGGCCGCCGATGGTCAGGTCGCCCTCGCGGCCTGCCGCGAACTGCAACCCGACATCGTGCTGATGGACATCCGCATGCCAGTCATGGACGGGCTCGAAGCCGCCCGTCGCATCGCGGCCGATGAGCAACTGGCGGCGGTCAAGGTGGTCATGCTGACGACCTTCGACCTCGACGACTACGTGTACGAGGCGCTGCGCGCGGGCGCCACGGGGTTCCTTGTCAAAGACACCGAGCCGGCAGAACTCCTGCACGCGGTGCGCGTCGCTGCGCGGGGCGACGCGCTCATCAGCCCCTCCGTCACCCGCCGGCTCATCGCCGAATTCGCCAACCGCCCGGACAACACCCGGGAGCCCGACCACCGCCTCGGTGCCCTGACCCGCCGCGAACGCGAGGTCATGCGGCTGATCGCCGCTGGATGCACCAACAACGAAATCGCCGCACGACTGGTGGTCTCGCCTCTCACCGCGAAGACTCATGTCAGCCGCATCATGGCCAAACTCGGCGCCCGGGACAGGTCTCAAGTCGTGGTCATGGCCTATGAGTACCGCATGGTCAGCCCCGGTTGGCTCACGCGCTGAATCCCCGGCTGCCGTCGCTGGTCCGTCGCGCTGTCTGCCTTGCTCGACCACTAGTCTCTCAGGCCGCGAGTTCGGTGCGGTCAGCGCGGAAGAACGCGGCCTGACGTGCGACGCGTGCGCCAAGGCCCTCGGCGGTGGGCGACGTCGGAGTTGTGGACGGCCTCCGGGCCTGTATCGACCGGGGTCCGGGCGCCGGCGCCGACGAAGTAGCCGGGCGTACCAGCGCTTGCCGCGGGCCTCGGCATCGGCAAAGTCGTGGCAGGCAGCGGACACGATGCCCAATGTTCCTCGGTGATCGCGTCAACGGCTACGGAGGTCACCTCGGCGCCGGCGTCCACCGCGCCGCGAGCCACGGCCTCGGCGAGGACGGCGGTGTGGCCGTGGCCGGAATGGAAGGCGAAGGCGACGGCGACGGTGGGACGGTCGGAACCGGACATGCTGGTGGTGCTCCCCGAAAAGGGGATTGCGGGGGTATGGCTGCCTGGCCTGGCACCGGAAAGCCCGCTGTGTGTGGGCGGAGGAAGACGTGTGCCTCCGTACGGGATCGTCCGAGGCGAACGGCCGTGCCATCCCATCCCTGGGTCTGCTGCTACCTGCCCCGAATTGCCCGCATGCTGCCGCAGATCGCTGTACCGGCCCGCAGCCCGAATCACCCTCGGCACATGGTTCTAGAACACTGCGAGGTCGATGCCTGTGCCACCCCGCGGCCTCGTAGACGGCGGCCGCGCTCAGGACGGCGTCGGCGTGGTGCGGCCCGATGACCTGGAGCCCGATGGGCAGACCCTCTTTCGTCAACCCGCAGGGCACGGTGAGGGCCGGATGACCGGCGTGGCTCGGGGGTTCGGTGAAGCAGTGGAAGTCGTAGTCGGGTTCCTTCACCGGCTGCCCGTCCACCGTGACCGGGCTGCCATCGGGGCCGGGGTGGGGGGTAAGGCGGCCATCGTGGAGCCCGCGCAGTGGCGCAAAGTTCTGCTCTGGTCGCTAAGTGCAGCCAGTCTGTCGGGTTGCCTGGAGTGCAAGAGAGCCCCCAGGCAACCGACTTGAGGCTCTAGAAGAAGCCGAGCTTCCGAGGACTGTAAGAACAAAGAATGTTCTTCGTCTGCTGGTGGTACAGCGGTTTCATGCCTCTGACCTGTATGTATGCACCGTCGATAGGGGAGTTGGCAGGCTCCGGCCCACGTATGGTCCGGATCTTGGTGGGGCGACGCAGGCGTACGTGGGACGGCGTCTATCGGCGGGCCGGAGTAAGGTTGCGTCGCATTACTGGCGAGGGCTCGCTCCAGCGCGTCCTCGTCGCCGCTGACGCTGCGGGGGCGCGTGCCCCCGTCCTCTGGCAAAGCCCCGACCCCAAGTCGCTTCCGGCCCCTATCCTCCCTACCTGGGCCACCGTACGGTTGGTCGAGGTCCAGGTCGAACGCGGGCCCGCAGTATGCCCGATCCACACCGCACTCGGTCTGCCCGAGCACTGGCCGACCGGCGACGCCTTCCCCCGACGCCGCTGGAGCAACCCGAGCTGACGGCAGCGGCGCCACCAGCCTCGGCTTCTTCGCCTTGTAGCGATCACCGCGTGCCGCCGATGCTGCCTCTCTCTGGCCAGTCCACCGCGCCGACCACGCCACACGCAGCCATTCATGGCGAGCCCCAGGGCTAAGCTGAGGGGTTCCTTCGCTGTGGGAGAAGAACGGGCAGCACACGCCCAGGCTTCGGCGGGATCCTGACTTGCTGCCCTGCCTGTAGAGGTCTACTTTGCATTTTGGTCCCTTCTCCGTCCTGTAGGTACCCGACCGGAGACAATGCTCCCGACATGGGTGATCTGACTGCCGCGCATCGCGGATACGATCGGGCGGTAGAGACCCATGCTCCCGCTGCCAGGGGCCGACCTGCCTATACGGACGCGACGCCCAGCTCGTGTGCCTCGCCTGCCGGGCGAGCGAGGAACGGGCCGCCGGGGACGCACCCGCTTCGGGCCCTCGTGCGCCCCGGTCTCCGAGTCCTCGCCGCCCTGCGCCTTCACCCACTGAATGCTGAAAAATTTACCCAAATCCTATTGACTCGTGGCATATCTCGTGCAGTGTGGTGACTAGACCACAACACCGAAAGAGCCACAAAGTCGGTGAGGACGTCTAGTCGGCGGAGTGACTTGGACAGGATGTGGTTCAGGCCCCCGGCAAGCCGGCGCGATACCGAGGCAACAGTGACGACTGAGGCTTCAGGACACGCGCAGCACTACCGGGGACTGTTTTGCCCTCGGAGCCTTCGCGCGGGCCTGACCGCGGCGCGAAGGTTCCGCCGCGCCTGCGCTCCGCGGAACCGAAGAGCACCGAGCCTGTTCCCTGCGGCCGGATCGGTCAGTCTGCATCGATGTCGGGCTGGATCTCCACGGTGAAGGCCGCGTCCTCGGGGCCGTCGCCTTCCTCGTCCTCCCAGACAATCACGCGTACGTGCCTCTGCCCGGTGCCGCGCACCTCCCACTCGGTCACCAGGTCGGTGACGACGAGGGCGGCGACGTACTCGGCGGCCTCTTTGGGATCGTCGGTGATGAGGGTCCCTCGCCACCGCTCGGGATGGCCGCCGGATCTACATGCTGCGGCGTGCCGCCGGCGCCCGTGCTGCCAAGGAAGCCCGCGGACTGCCGACCGGACGGCCCGCGAAGCTCAACGCGACTACCCGCGCCGGAGCCGCCCAGCGGATCAAAGACGGCGCTATCCCCGAACAGGTCGCCGCAGAGCTCGGCGTCAGCCGCTCCAGGCTGTACCGAGAGCTACGCAAGCACCGCGAGAGCACCAGCCACGAAGGCTGATCAGTGATCCAAGCCGCATCCCTGCTGGTCAGCGGTATCCGTTGTTTCGCAGCGAGTACTACCGGGACCCCAACACCTTGCGACGCTTGCTACCGATGACGGAGTCTGGTCGTAGTCGTCCACAGGCACGGGTGGAGTACACAGCTGCCCTACCTTGCTGCTCCTGCGGTCCGCGGGGTGCGAAATGAAAGTCGAACTGATCCAACAGGCTGCCAACGTGCTGTTCGGCGTCCCGGACGAGGTGCATGAGGAGATCATCACGCTCATCACTGCTGTGACCCGGGCCCCGAATCTACAGGCCCCGGAGCTGGCCGCAGTATTCGGTGAATGGTGCTGGCTTGTCTACACCAGCCACGGTGACGTGATCGAAGTGCTGGACGTCGGCTGCGCCCGGTGACGTCAGCGGCGTGCTGGGCCTGTGCGTGGTCTTCCTCGGGGCCGTGTTCAGCGGCACCTGGCTCGTACTCATCGGCTGGTTCGTGATCGCCTCAGCGACTGCGGAGAGCGGGCAGGCCACGCTCCAAGTACTCCTGCGGGGCGTCCCAGTGCCCGAGGCCATGACCGCCAGCCCTCTCGTGGCCGCAGCCGACACCACCGTCTCCGGCTTCCTCGCCGAGCCCGCTTTCCGCTACCGTCACTCGGCCTTCCCCGTCACCGGCAAAATGCCGTGGGGCGCCGACCGCATTTGGGGTGCCTCCCATCCGGTGCCGACAGGACGTCCCCGCTTATGGCCCCGCGGTGAAGCCTGAGGGAGTATGGAGGAGAGGGAATAACGATGGCGCGGATCCTCGTCAAGGGCGACGACCTCGTCGTACGTCTGTCGTGGTGGGAGAAGGCGGCCGCAGGCCGCGGCACAGTGCGCGTGCTATTGGCGGCGGTGTGCCGGGTGACGGTGGAATCCGACTGGTGGCGCGCCCTGCGCGGAGTCGCTCAGCGCGGCGTCTGGATTCCCGGTGCGCTGTGCATCGGCACGCGGGGCCACCACGGCGGAAAGGATTTCGTGGCGGTACGGCCCGGCAGGCCCGTGGTGTGCATCGAACTGTGGCCCACGGCTCCTTTCAGCCTGATCGCTGTCTCCGTGCGGGACGACGCCGAGGCCACGGCACGATGGCTCTGCCGTCTGGCACCGAAGATCGACTCTTCCACCTGTTGGCGGCAGGCTATTCCCGTGCCTGAGGAGACAGACCATTCCTGAAGAGATCCGGCCATGAATGAAAGCCGCTGAGTGAGCGGTGCGGAGGAGCAGTCATCAGGGTCGTGACTCTTTCGCCCCCGAAGGCTGCTCATCCGCCTCGGGAGGCCGGTCGTACGCGCGCAACAGTGTTCGAAGCGGCGGTTGTTGATGGACTACCAGTCGCAGAGGCATTGTGCGTACCAGGGCAGGAGAACCCAGACGCTGTTGCCGGCCCGCTGAGTGACCTCGGCGCTGCGCGGTGGCGGAACGGCACGCCGACGACTCGCAGCGCTGATCGGCGGGCTGCTCCTTCCAGTTGGTGAGACGATCGCCGTCGCCTCCACGGGCGCATGGCCAGGCAGACGTCCACTGCCGTGGTGGCCTGTCCCGGTCGGCGAATCGCCTGCGCCGACCCTCTTCCGCCTCGGCTATGAAGTCGCCGCGGTCGGCAGGTCCCGCTGAACCGTCGACGCGCGACCGTTGGCCAACGGCAGCGTGAGAACCACTGTGAGGCCGCCGCCGGGCGTGTCCTCGGCGTTGAGGGTGCCGCCGAGGGCCACGGGGGCTACCTCGTCGGGTCCACTTCGCGGATCAGCGGGGTGCCGGTGCCGGTCTGGTGGCGGGACATATCGAGGCGGTTGTCTACCAGGTGTTCGAGGCGGTCGGCGCCCTCCTCGATGGCCGCGAGGAGACCGATGCCTTGATCCCGGCGAGTGGCGTGCGCCGGTCGTGGCTGACGGCGGCCGGCAGGGCGGTGCGGATGAGGTTGCCCCCGGCCAGTTCCTCGGCCTGGTCGGCCTCGGACTGCAGGCGCTGGCGGTCCAGGACGACCGCCGCCTGGGCGGCGAACGCGGCGAGGATGCGGCGGTCCTCGGCCGGCAGCACGCGGCCGGTCAGCGCGAGCGCCACGTGGTCTCCGACCGGTACGTCCACGTCTGCGTCTTCCGGCCGCTCCAGCTCGCGTTCCAGGCCCACCCGGCCCGCGCATGTCCACGGCGCCACGTCGCTTGGAAGTAGTTCGACAGGGCCGCGTCCACCTTGTCCGGCTTGTAAATGCCGCCGTGCGCCATACGGCGGCGCAGTGCCGGAGGCGACATGTCGACCAGCTCGATCTGGTTGGACAGTGCTCGATACGCCGTTGCAGCAACGTGGCCGGTGACCGGGCATGGCGACGCAGCGACGTCAGGGTAGTCGGCACACCGGTCAGGTTTCCATCACGGCATCGCAGTCGGGGCAGAGCACGGATGCGTACTCCTCGGGATACCAGTGAGTCTCAGGGTGTTCAGAGGGCTTCCAGCAGGTCGTCTCCATGGCGAAGGTGTCCTTGCCGCAGAGGGTTCGCGGTCCAGTCGCGGTGGGCGCCCCCGGGGCGGTGGGCGCCGCGTGCACGCGGCGGACGGGCCGTTCCTCGCCACGCGGTACACGCGTGGCCACCGCCTTGCTGAGCTCGTACACGACGAGGATCTCGCCCATGCCTCCACGATAGGCGGCTGAACGCCCGATCCGACCGCAGCAGCCAGCCGGGCGGCTACCGAGGCCCGTCTGCCGGTTCGAGGCGGGCCACTTCGAACTCCATTCGGACCTCGTCGGCCAGCCGCAACGCGCCCAGGAACGCGGTGTATGGCTTGATTCCCCAGGTGGACTGCGTGACGGTCGCCCAGCCGGACAACAGCCCGTCTCCGTTTCCCTTCCCGTGCACCGTCGCCGGGTGGGGCCGGCCCTTGATGGTGAGGTCCCCGGTGATCTCGAAGGACTGCGGTGTTCCCGTGACACGGGTGGAACGGAAGGTGATCGTCGGGTGTTCCGCGGTGTGCAGCAAAGTCTTGTCCGCCAGCGTCCGTTCGATCTCGGCCCGGTCGGCGTCGGTGAGCGTCTTCAGCCCGCCCGTTCCCTCGCGGACTTTCAACGAGCCCGTCTCGATGCTCACACTGACCGACGAGCTGTCCGGGGCGCCGACGACCAACACCACCTCCCCGGACCACCGGGTGGCCTCGATTGTGAGATCGTGCCCCGCCCTGCGGCCCAGCCCGGCGCGGCCGGTCTTGATCAGGAGGCGGGCGGTCGAGGGCCCGAGCCGGTACGTTCCGTCTGTCAGCGTCACAGCACCGAGGGTATGAGGCGGATGCGGGCCGGGGCATCGAGGCAGCCCGGTCGGCGTGTCCCCTGTCCGCTTGCCGAGCTGGTGGGCGATGAGCAGCGCGCGGGTCTACCGATCCGTACGGACCAGGCCACCGTGGCCCCTTCGGACCTGCGCCGGGAGGAGGCCGACCAACTCGCCACACTGCACAGGCGGGCTAGCGAGGCGCCAGTCCGGCCGGCCCGCTGGGCAGCGTACCGTCGCGGCGGCGCACAAGGGCGTCGCGTCCAGCCACCAGCCACCGGTGATGCGCGAAGCAACGGCCTGACGCACAAGGCTGAACGACCGGTGGGCCCGGGCCGTCCATCTCTGGTCCGGTGGTCACCCGCGTGACGTCTGCCTGCGAGACAACACAGTCAGCCATGCCGTTTCACCACCAACGACGCATCGCTGTCCGGGCGTAAGACCACCGATCTACAGGAGGGCATGGCGGGTGAAGGCCCGCGCTGCCGGCACGGGGGAGGGCTACGCCGACCCGCTTCAGCCGACCGCCGCGGACCTGGGGCCCTGGGCCGAAGAGGCTGCCCGCCAGGCGGAGGTGATCGCTCGGTGCAGGCGGGCAAGTTCGCGGTCGAAGTGGCTTCCGACGGACGCCGCGGTGCTAGGTGTGCACCGGCACCAGGCCGACCTTGGTGCCGAAGCCGAGCACCGCAAGCACGAAGGACAGCCGCACCCCGCGCAGGCCGCGTACACGAACGCCGTGGCCAGAACGAACGACAGGGCCTCCGCGCGCAAGAACCCGGCGTGCAGGTCCCGGCGCTCCGCATCGGGGACGAGCGCGAAGGCCGGGCCGGGGCAGGCGAGCCCGGAGACGACGGTGAGGGCCTGGGCTACCCACACCGGGGCCACGAGCGCGGCCCGGCCGGGATGAACGGCACCAGCGCCAGCAGGATCAGAACAACGGTCACTCCCGCTCACCCCCTCAGCAGCGTCAGCGACTCGGTGGACAGGGACTTGGTGCGGTGATGGTGTACGCGCATCAGCACGTCGAACACGACCATGGCCACCAGCGGGTCGAACAGGAACGCCACTTCGATGATCATCGGAATTCCGGCGGCCACCACCAGCGAGGCCAGCGACACCCCGTTCTCCAGCGAGAAGAAGGTGACCGCCTGCGACACCACGTCCCGGCGGACAATCATCAGCACGAACGCCACCGGCACGATCGCCACCGACAGACCGAGCGAGGTGTGCGGCAGGAAGCGGCTGCGGATGTCGAGCGAGCCGACCGCGAAGAACCCGAACCCGGCCAGCGCCAATGACAATGCCAATGCCAGCAGCGTCGCGGACGCCACGCCCAGCGCCCCCGATCCGGCGATTTCGACCTGGGCGTCCCGCCGCAGCCGGGTGACCCGCTCGCCGGCCACGATTACCGACAGCCCGGACACCAGCAGCGACTGCACGGCGTGCAGGCGCACTTGAGAGCGGGACAGCGTGGCCCGCAGCATTGCGAACTCGGTCAAAGCCCCCGTGATCTCACGTACCACCTTCTGACGCCTGCTCACCGTTCGCCGCCCGGAGCACCGACAGCGATCTCCCTTCTGGAGTGGGGCATCGCCGTCGGTCCTGTAGCAAAAATGCCAGGGGGCGGACCCGACTGCCACTCTTGGCTCGCTCGCTGCTGGCCGGGGTCGCCCACTGTGACTTGGATTGGCGTGCGGATGCACATCACCTGACGGGCAGAAACTGCGCCGGTCACCCCTGCCGGTCGGTTATGGGCGCCCACCCGGCCAGACCAATGGACATCATGTAGACAGCTCGGCGTCATCATTTCCGCAGGCGCGGGATACGACCTCAACACCCGTACCACGACGGCGCCGTACCTACGACCGCGACGTTCGACCGCAGCTGGACCACCGCAAACTGCCCGCCCCTCTGCCTGCGCGCGCCACTGGTGAGTCGACGGTCCCGTAGTGACCGGCGCGGCAGGGCCCGGCGTCCCCGGTCCCGGTGCCCGAACGACCTCCTTGACGCAGTCGACGTCCGGCCTGCATGAGGTGGGACGGTCAGCCGTCGCCGACGCCCTTGACGTATCCCTCGTATCCCTCCTCCTCCAGTTTGTCCGCGAGCTCCGGGCCGCCGGATTCGATGATCCGGCCCTCGGCGAAGACGTGGACGTGGTCGGGGTGGACGTAGCGCAGGATGCGCGTGTAGTGGGTGATCAGCAGTGTGGCGGTCTGCCCGGTGGCGCGGACCCGGTTGACGCCCTCGGACACGATGCGCAGCGCGTCGATGTCCAACCCGGAGTCGGTCTCATCAAGGATCGCGATGCGCGGATTGAGCAACTCCAGCTGGAGGATCTCGTGGCGCTTCTTCTCCCCGCCGGAGAAGCCCTCGTTGACGTTGCGCTCGGCGAAGGACGGGTCGATCTGGAGCCTCTCCATCGCCTCGCGGACCTCTTTCAACCAGATGCGCAAGCGAGGGGCCTCGCCGCGGACAGCCGTGGCAGCGGAGCGCAGGAAATTGGACACGGAGACGCCGGGGACCTCGACGGGGTACTGCATGGCTAGGAAAATCCCGGCGCGGGCTCTCTCGTCGACCTTCATCGCCAGCACGTCCTCCCCGTCCAGGGTGACCGTGCCGGAAGTGACCTTGTACTTGGGGTGGCCGGCGAGGGCGTATGCAAGGGTCGTCTTGCCTGATCCGTTCGGCCCCATGATCGCGTGAGTGTCACCTTGCTGCACGGTCAGGTCGACCCCGCGCAGGATCTCGCGCGGACCGGTGTCGGTCTGGACCGAACAGTGCAGGCCGTGGATCTCCAACGTTGCCATGGCGCACCTCACCGCCTTGAAATGCACGGAATGTGGCTGACGCATCAGCCCGGCTCCCGAGCGGGGCGGGGCTAAGCCGCGCGTTGGCCGTTGGCCTCCTCGCCAGGGCGGTTCCACGGGCCGGCGACGCGGGCGCCTTGTCCGCACCGGCCGGTGCAGCATGGTCCTGCCCGCTGGACCCCGGACACCCACACCGCGATCACCGCGCGCTGCTCAGCGGGCCACCGCGCGGGATACCTGTTCATCGCCTCGCCTTCCCTCCGCGCGCAGAGAGCCTGGCGCTGGCCAACGTCACTTCCAGCATGCCGCGCCGCCCGGCCAGGTGCGCGTTGCGCGACGGCGGCCAACCCGTTGGCGATCGGGTCCTGGGCCGCGGTTTTCGCGGGCACTTCCGCGACGGGCGTGACGGGCAGTGCTGGGCAATGCGGCGGGGCTCCTCGGCAGGATCGGGGCGGACGCCTGAACCTGGGCGACGGCCGTCGCCGCCCGGCCCTACTCGGCAGAAATCTCGTCTATGCCCTCGATTACCACGTCCTCGGTTACGCGGCTCCCCGGAGCAAGACTGTAAGTGAGGAGACACCGCGCAGGCCCGGTCGCGCGGAGGGCGCCGTGGCCCACCGGCACGCGTGGACGGACGCACGCTCAGTCGTGCAGGAGACAGCGATGAACAACGCGCCGCAGATCGGGCGAGTCCTTGGGGTGCCCCTGCGCCTCCACTGGAGCGTGCCCGTGCTGGTGTTCCTCTTCGGCTACAGCCTGGGCGGCCAGACCCTTCCCGCCTGGGCCCCGGGACATTCCCAGGCCGCCTACACACTCGGCGGACTCATCGGCGCCCTGCTGCTCCTGCTGAGCCTGCTGGCTCACGAGTCCGCGCACGCCGTCACAGCCCGGCGCAAAGGCATTCCCGTCCACGATGTCACCCTCTGGGCCCTCGGGGGCATGACCGAGATGGGCAGGCCCCCCGCACCCGGCGCGGCCTTCGTCGTGGCCGTGATCGGACCGCTCACCAGCCTGATCGTCGGCGGAGCGGCGCTCGGCGCAGGGATCGGACTCGACACTGGACTCGGCTGGAAGGTGCCCGCGGCCGTCCTGGTGTGGCTCGGCTGGACGAACCTCCTGCTGGGAGTGTTCAACCTCCTGCCCGCCGCACCGCTCGACGGCGGCCGGGTGGTGCAGGCCGCGGTGTGGTGGCGCACCGGAGACCGGGAGCGGGCCGAACGAGCAGCCGGCCGCAGCGGCCAGGTGCTCGGCACGCTGTTGATCGCCCTCGGTTTGATCTCCCTCCTGCGCGGCGCGGTGGGCGGTTTGTGGCTGGCGTTCGTCGGCTTCTTCATCCTGATCGCCGCCAACCTCGAGCGGCAGCAGGCCGCCCTGGCCGAGGCCGTGGCCGGGCTGCGGGCCGCCGACGCCATGTCCACCCCCGTGGAGACCGCCCCCGACTGGGTAACGGTGCAGAGCTTCATCGACGGGCCGACGTTGAATACACGCCACTCGGCGCTGCCGCTGCTCGACTTCGAGGGCCGCCCCAGCGGCCTGCTTCATCTGTCGCAGCTCGCGAAGATTCCCACGGCGCAGCGGGAGACGCTGCGGCTGCGCGACGCGGCGACTCCCCTGTCGCAGTGCAGCACCTGTGCCCCGGTCGACCTCCTGGAGGACACTCTCAGGAATCTCCGACTGGGCGGCGGCGTACGCATTCTCGTTATCGACGGCCAACGCCTCACCGGCATCATCACCGCACGCGACGTCATCCGCCTCGCCCAGCGCCACCGGCTGCGCAGCGGCGGGTCCGGCTGAGGACCGTCCGTGCCATCCCCGAGTCGGCGCTCGCGCGGCTCCTACACGGAGAGTGAGATTGTTACCGGGATGTGTGGCGTCCCGTGCTGACGTCGGCCGCCTGCTTGGCAGCGGTGCGCGATCCGATCGGCGGCCCCAAGCGGTTCATGGATCTGATGGCCCGGCTGGGCGGCGTCATCCCCAAGATCCTCACCCGGCTGCTGCGTGAGCTGGAGGAGAATGGAGTGCTGCGTGCCGAGCGGGTCAGCGGGCGGCGCGATTTGGTACCAACTCACCCAGGCGGGGGCGGAACTTGGGCCGGTGGTGGACGCGCTCAGCTGGTGGGGGATGCGGCACGCCTGGCGCCCGCCCCGCCCCGGGGAGCCGCTGCACATCGAGCATCTGCTCCGCGCGAACGTCGAGGCCATCGCACGCACCGGGCACGACCGCGAACACGCCTGTCGGCAGCTGGACTTCGGGCCGGACGGCCGCTACGTCATCGAGGGCGGCGAGGACGGATGGCGCCTGGAGGACGGCCTGGCCGCACGGCCGCCGGACGTGACCGTCACCGGCCCCGCGGCCGCCTGGCCCCACTTCACCATGGAGCCGACCGCATTCCGCGCTTCCGCACTCGGTTTCGCGCTCACCGGTCCCGCCCCCGCCCGCGCCCGCTTCCTGCGCCTACTGCGCGCGTTCCCCCGTACGGTCGGGCAGGACACCTGATCCCGGCAAAGGCCCCGGTCCACGAGCCGCTCGCGCAGGGCCGCCACGCTGCTGTCACCGCCCGCTCTCGCCACTCCGGCCGCGTTCAGCAGCAGCCGGTCTCGGCGGTGCCGGAGCGGGTCTGCTCGATGAGGGGGCGTTCGACGTCGTAGGCGTCGGCGACGGGCAGGACCCGGGCGCCGGGATGCTGGTCCAGCCAGCCAGCCAGCCAGCCAGCCAGCCAGCCAGCCAGGCAGGCAGGCAGCCAGCCAGCCAGGCAGCCAGCCAGCCCTTGGCCGCGTCGGCGCCGGCGCCGACGCCAGCGAAGAAGTGGAATTGGTTGCAGAAGGACGCACGGACCGTGGTCGGCGCGTCGGGGGTGACGATGGAGACCACGGCGGTGGCCGGCTCCACGGCCGTGGGTCCGTCGGGCGTCGCGGTGAGGCGGACCGGGTCCCCGGTGGCCGGGCATGTGGAGGTGACCTGGGCGGTGTGGCCGAGGAGGGCGGGGAAACCCCGGCCGGGGTCGCCTTGCGCCAGACCAGCTGGGGTGACGGGCACAGCAGGCAAGGCCGGACGCCGGTGACCGCCGGCCGGCCGAGCAGCGGGTTGTACGTGAAGTGCCGGAGCTGCGCCGCTTTGTCGCCGGCTGCCTTCGCCAGGTTTTGTGCGCGGGCGCGGATCCGGCCGAGGTCGCCCAGCGGGCAGGGAACAGCGCGGAGGTTCTCCTGTCCCCGTACGCGAGGTGTCTCTATGACCGGCGCAGCGCAGCGTTCAGTATTGCTCCGTCTCCACGAAACCCGCGTCCGCGTCGTCGTCCGCACCGAGTGCGGCGGCGGTCGGGTCGAATCCGGGCGGGCTGTCCTTGAGGCCCAGGCCCATGCCGGCGAGCTTCGCCTTGACCTCGTCGATGGACTTCGCACCGAAGTTGCGAATGTCGAGGAGGTCGGCCTCGGAGCGGGCGACGAGCTCACCCACGGAGTGGACGCCCTCGCGCTTGAGGCAGTTGTACGACCGGACGGTGAGGTCGAGGTCCTCGATGGGCAGTACCAGGTCGGCGGCGAGCGCGGCGTCCGTGGGGGTCGGGCCCATGTCGATGCCCTCGGCGTCGATGTTGAGCTCGCGGGCGAGCCCGAACAGCTCGACCAGGGTCTTGCCGGCCGACGCCATGGCGTCACGCGGTCGCATGGCCTGCTTGGTCTCGACGTCGACGATCAGCTTGTCGAAGTCGGTGCGCTGCTCGACACGGGTCGCCTCGACCTTGTAGGTGACCTTGAGCACCGGCGAGTAGATGGAGTCGACCGGGATGCGCCCGATCTCCTGACCGACCTGCTTGTTCTGAACGGCGGAGACGTAGCCGCGACCGCGCTCGACGGTCAGCTCCATCTCCAGCTTGCCCTTGCCGTTGAGCGTGGCGAGGACGAGGTCGGGGTTGTGCACCTCGACACCGGCCGGCGACGCGATGTCGGCGGCGGTGACCAAGCCCGGGCCCTGCTTGCGCAGGTACATCACGACCGGCTCGTCCTGCTCGCTGCTCACGACGAGCTGTTTGATGTTGAGGATCAGGTCGGTGACGTCCTCCTTGACGCCCGGCACGGTGGTGAACTCGTGCAGAACGCCGTCGATGCGGATGGATGTGACTGCCGCACCGGGGATCGAGGAGAGGAGGGTCCGGCGCAGGGAGTTGCCGAGGGTGTAGCCGAAGCCCGGTTCCAGCGGCTCGATCACGAACCGGGAGCGGAACTCGTCGACGACCTCTTCGGTCAGGGACGGACGCTGAGCGATCAGCACGTGGTGTTGCCTCCAGTGGTTTGGCGCCCGCTATGTGACGCCGTAGACACCATGAAGGGTACGGGCGATACGGGCGATACGGTCTCCGTAGAGGCCGAACCGCCCGTCTCCCCGAGTCAGCGAGGAGGCTTCGGGCCTCCCTTCATGGGCGGGCAGTCGCAGTCGTGGCCGCCTCCGCGACGTACACCGCCCGCTGCAGGTCGTCCACGGTCGGCGCCCCCTCGGTCCGCCCGTCCGGGCTGCGATACAGACGGCAGGAGACGGAGGCGGCTGTACCCGGCGCGGCGAAGAGGTCGGCGCCGTCGATGAGCACGGTCGGGGAGCCGGCCATGCCGAGCCGTGCGGCCTGCGCCTCGTCGGCGACCTCGAAGTCGGCTGCTGGATCTTTGGGTCGGCGACGTCCTCGACGCGTACATCTTGGGCGGCATGCATCAGGGTGGCTCGCATGAGCGGATCTCCTCTGATAGAGGGAGTGGGGGAGGGAGCTGGTGTCAGCGAGGTTCGAGGCGGAGGGTGGACTCGCGGGCGCGGTCGGTCAGCACGTGCTCGACGATGCTCGTGTACCGGCCGTACTTCTCCCGATAGGCGGCGTCCACGGCCGCGTGATCTGCAGGATCGGCCTCGCGGAAGGTGACGCTCCGCTGTACGCCGCCGGCGTCGATGCGGCCCTGGTGGCGGGACTGGGTGCCC
Organism: Streptomyces albiflavescens; assembly: GCF_014645835.1. GTDB lineage: Bacteria > Actinomycetota > Actinomycetes > Streptomycetales > Streptomycetaceae > Streptomyces > Streptomyces albiflavescens. The sequence continues at coordinate 788,731 of NZ_BMMM01000001.1, read as the reverse complement.
CGGTACCAGGGGCCGGCAGTGCCCTTGACCGAGCGGACGTAGAGGTGGTCGCCGGCGCGGACGACCCACATGGTCACGGGGTCGCGCAGGGTGCCGTCGGCCCGCTCGGACTCCAGGTCCAGCTCTTCCGCCGCGCCGACCTTCGCCAGGTCCGCGTCGTTCCAGTGCATCATGGTCGTTCGTCCAGGCTGGTCACGGGCCTCGGGGTGGGTATCCGAGGACGGTGCGGGGTCGGCGTCCGCGTTCGCCGCATCTGCCGGGCGTCCTGGGGGTGGTCTGCCTTGGGGCAGAGCACCCCCAGGACGGTGGCTCAAGCCTTCAGTTCGGCGAAGGTCGCTCCGTCGATGACGAACCGGTAGCGGACGTCGGAGGCGAGGATCCGCTCGTAGGCGGTGTTGATGTCCTGGGCGCCGATCAGTTCGATCTCGGCTGTCACGCCGTGCTCGGCGGCGAAGTCGAGCATCTCCTGCGTCTCGGCGATGCCGCCGAACAGCGAGCCCGCGTAGGCGCGGCCGTTCTGCAACAGGGGGAAGACATCCAGCGGCATCGGCTGTGTGGTCACGCCGACGCTGACCATGGTGCCGTGCAGGCGCAGCATCCCGAGGTAGTCCTTGATCGCCACCGGTGCGCTGACGGTGTTGAGGATGATGTCGAAGGTGTTGGCCAGGTCGGTGAAGGCGGACCCGTCGCCGGTGACGGCGTAGTGGTCGGCGCCGAGGGCGGCTGCGGCCTCGCGCTTACGGTCGGACTGCGAGAGGACGGTGACCTCGGCGCCCATGGCCTTGGCCATCTTGACGCCGAGGTGGCCAAGGCCGCCGAGGCCGCCGATCGCGACCTTGGTGCCCGGCGCGGCGCCGTAGCGCTTGAGCGGCGCGTAGACGGTGATGCCCGCGCACAGCAGCGGCGCCGCGGCGGCCGGGTCGAGGCTGTCGGGGACGCGGACGACGAAGTCCTCGGGTGCGACGATCGCCTCGGAGTAGCCGCCTTGGGTGTGGGTGCCGGGCTCGGCCGGGTCGGGGTTGCCGAAGACCAGGGTGTGGCCGTTGAGGCAGTACTGCTCCTGCCCGGCTCGGCAGTTCTCGCACTCGCGGCAGGAGTTGACCATGCAGCCGATGCCGACGAGGTCGCCGACCTGGTGGCGGGTGACCGCGGATCCGGTCTCGGCGACCCGTCCGACGATCTCGTGGCCGGGAATGAGCGGGCTGGTAGGCAGCGGGCCGAACTCGCCACCGACGAAGTTCATGTCGGAGTGGCAAATGCCGCAGTACAGGATGTCGAGCTTGACGTCGTGCGGGCCGACGTCGCGGCGCTCGATGGTGAGGGGGACGAGCGGCTGACGCACATCGTGGGCGCCGAACGCCTTGACGGTGGTGGGCACAGTGAATCCTTTGTGCATGGTGATGCTTGAGCGGGTGGGTCAGGCTTCGGGGATGGCGCGTCCGTAGTTGGCGAGGGTGACGTTCTCGGGATCGGGGCCGCCGCGCCGACCGGTCTCCAACGTGTCCAGGGCGGTGAGTTCGTCTGCTGTGAGCTCGAAGTCGAAGACGTCGATGTTCTCGGCGATGCGGGTGCGCTTGGTGGACTTGGGGATCACCGAGCGGCCCTGCTGGAGTCCCCAGCGCAGCAGCACTTGGGCGGGGCTCTTGCCGTGCGCCTCGGCGATGCGGGTGACGGCCGGGTCCGCAAGGACGCTCTTGCGGTCCTCGCCATAGCCCGGGTAGAAGGTGATCCCTCCGATCGGTGACCACGCCTGGTTGAGGATGTGGTGCTGGTCGTCGAAGTCGAGCACGGCGCGCTGCTGGAAGTAGGGGTGGATCTCCAGCTGGTTGACCGCCGGCACGACGGAGGTGGCGTCCAGCAGCGTGGTCAGGTGGTCGACCATGAAGTTGCTGACGCCGATGGCTCGCACCTTGCCGTCGGCCAGGAGCTCTTCCAGGGCGCGGTAGGCGGCAAGGGTCTTGTCGAACTCGGAGGGCAGGGCCTGGTGCAGGATCAACAGGTCGATACGGTCCACCCCGAGCTTTGCGGCGCTCTTCTCGAAGCCGTGCAGGGTCTCGTCGTAGCCGTAGTCGCTGATCCAGATTTTGGTCTCGATGAAGATCTCGTCGCGCGGCACACCGGAGTCGCGGATGGCATGGCCGACCTCGCGTTCGTTGCCGTAGGCGGCGGCGGTGTCGATGTGCCGGTAGCCGAGGTCGAGCGCGGCCTTGACAGCGGCCTGGGTCTCATCGGACGGGGTCTGGAAGACACCGAGTCCGAGGGCGGGCATCTCGACGCCGTTGTTGAGGGTGAGGGTCTGCATCACAGGGACCTTTCATGGTGAGTAGCCCGTGCGGGCACGGTGAGGGCGAGGACGGTCACGACCGCCAGCGCGAGCAGCACGGCGGAGCCGGTCAGGGCCGTTCCCGAGCGGGCCGCGATGTCTGCGGCCGCGTGCCCGGTGGAGACGGAGGCGGCGACGGAAGTCAGGATGCTCAGGCTCAGTGCGCTGCCGATCTGGTGCACGGTGTTGACCAGGCCCGATCCGGCCCCCGCGTCCGCGGGGGCGACGCCGTCGGTGCCGCTGGAGGTCAGCGGGGCCAGCGTCAGGCACTGGCCGGCGCCGATCAGCACCATGGGCAGGGCCACGCCCGTCAGATAGGGGATGTGCAGGTCGAGGCGGCTGAGCCACGCCATGCCCAGCGTGGTCAGGACAACCCCGGTCAGGAGCACCAGCGGCCGTGCGGCCCGTTCCAGCAGCCGCGGGACCTGGACAGCGAAGACGAAGTTGACCAGCGTCATCGGCAGGAACGCGAGGCCGGCCTGCAGCGGCGTCCAGTGGTAGACGCTCTGCACAAACTGCGCGGTGAAGAAGAACCCCATCATCGCGCCCATGTAGAGCATCCGGGCGAGGTAGGCGCCGGAGCGCTCCCGGCTGGCGAACAGCCGCAGCGGCACGATCGGCTGCGCGGTTCGCCGCTCCACCCGGACGAACAGCCCGAGCAGCACCACGCCAGCCACCAGCGGCACCAGGGTCAAGACAGCGGTCCAGCCGAAGTCGGCGGCGTCGACGATGCCGAGGACCAGTGCGGTCGAACCCAGTGTCGCCAGCACTGCCCCGGCGATGTCGAAGCGGCCTTGCCGGCGTTCGGTCTCGGGCAGGAACCGCAGGGCCAGCACCACCATCACGACGCCGACCGGCACGTTGAGCAAGAACCCGGCCCGCCACGAGATCAGGTCGGCGACCAAGCCACCGACGACCAGGCCGAGCGCGGCGCCGAGACCGGCGACGGCGCTGTAGGCGGCCATCGCCCGGTTGCGGGCCCGGCCCTCGGCGAAGCTGCGCGTCAGAAGGGACAGCGCGGACGGGGCCAGCACCGCAGCCCCGATGCCCCGGAACGCGCGTGCGCCGATCAGCCACCACTGGGTCTGCGCGGCGCCCACCAGGAGCGAGGTCAGGGAGAAGACGACCAGGGAGAACAGGAACACCCTGCGGTGTCCGAACAGGTCACCGACCCGGGCTCCCAGCAGCAGCAGTCCGCCGAAGACCAGGACGTAGGCGTTGGTGATCCAGGACAGGCCGGTCTCGGAGAACCCCATGTCGGAGCGGATCTGCGGCAGCCCGGTGAAGACGATCGAGTTGTCGAGGATCACCATGTAGTAGCTGACGCAGATGATCGCGAGGATCAGCGTCGCGTGGACCGGCGTCCCGTTGGGTCGCGCCGCCGCAGGTGCCGACGCGCGCTGTGCGGTGGTGGTCATCGCGTCAGCAGCCCCATCGTCAGCGTCCCGCCGTCGGTTCCGGTGATCGCCCACGCGGCGGACGATGCGCCGGCGAGGCGCGCAGAGGCGTCCACCGTGCTGATCACAGGCTGCCTGGTCACAGCCGCACCAGCACCTTCAGGGCGTTGAGCTTCCTTGAGGTACGGGTCGACGCTATGTCCGGCGCGGACGTCGCCGGCTTTGTACATGAGTGCTGCGCGCACGATGTTCCTTCAGGTCGGTTTCATCGGGCCCATTGAGGACTTGCAGCCCTTGGCCTTCTCCAGACAACCGCGGGCGGACGCGCAGGTGGGAGTCACTCCTTTTCCAGGTAATGGCAGTACCTCGCAGGCGTTCACCGACGCACCTACCGTGAGGGTGCAGGCCAGATCCACACCGCCCGAGCAAGAGGAGGTCCCCGCGCCCTTGGCCGCCCATGCCGAAGCTGTCGCCCACCCCACGTTCGACGCCGACCGGTCCGAGGACACGCCCGCCGACGCGTTGCCCATCAAGCTCCAGAGGTCTGACCATGACTGAGAGTGACAAGAAGAAGAACCTGGCCGCCGAGGTCCGCGAGTTCCTGAGCACCCGGCGCGCTCGGATCACTCCGGAGCAGGCCGGGTTGCCGGTCTTCGGCGGGAAGCGCCGTGTCGCGGGCCTGCGCCGTGACGAGGTTGCTCTGCTGGCGGGCATGAGCGTGGACTACTACGTCCGGCTGGAGCGCGGAAACCTCAGCGGAGCCTCCGACTCGGTCCTCGAAGCTCTCGCGCACGCTCTGCAGCTCGACGAGGCCGAGCGCACCTACCTCTACGACCTGGCCCGTGCGGCCACTCCCTCAAGTCGACGGCCCACGGTGACCGCTTCCCGGGTGCGGCCGACGATCCTGCGGCTGCTCGACTCCATGACCGACGTACCGGCATACGTCCGCAACGCACGGTTCGACATCCTGGCCACCAACAGACTGGGCCGCGCGCTGTACGCACCCGTCTTCGACTCGCCGCTGTTCGCTCAGCGCGGGCCAGTCAACAGTGCTCGTTTCATGTTCCTGGACCCCGCGAGCAGGGAATTTTGGGTCGACTGGGACAAGGGCGCCGACGACGCAGTGGCCTTCCTGCGGACCGAGACGGGCCGGGCACCGCACGACAAGGCGCTGACCGATCTGATCGGAGAGCTGACGACGAGGAGTGCTGACTTCGCCAGCCGGTGGGCGCGCCACGATGTGAAGTTCCACCGTTCGGGCGTCAAGAACCTGCACCATCCGCTGGTCGGCGATCTCGCCCTGCCCTACGAGGCGATGGACCTGCCGTCAGACCCCGGCCTCCGGCTCAACTTCTATACCCCTGAACCGGACTCGCGAGAGCGGGAGGCACTCGGTCTCCTCGCCAGTTGGGTGAGCACCGGAACGGCCGTCTCCTCCGGGAGCGACCGGCCAGGGAACGACTGACTAGACGGACACCAGCGAGGAGAAATGCTTCATGCAGTACCGACCGCTCGGCCGCACAGGCGTCCAAGTCAGCCCCCTCTGCCTGGGCGCGATGATGTTCGGCCCCTGGGGCAACGAGGACGAAGCAGACTCGGTGCGGATCATCCACCGCGCCCTCGACGCGGGCATCAACTTCGTCGACACCGCTGACGTGTACTCCGCCGGCGTCTCCGAAAAGGTCGTCGGCAAGGCGCTCAAGGACTGCCGCGACGATGTCTTCCTGGCGACCAAGTTCTTCATGCCGATGGACCAGGACGACCCCAACCAGCGAGGCGGTTCGCGGCGCTGGATCATCCGCGAGGTTGAGAACTCCCTGCGGCGCCTGGGCACCGATCACATCGACCTCTACCAGGTACACCGCCCCAGCCCGGACATGGACGTGGCCGAGACCCTCGGCGCCCTCACCGACCTCGTGCGCCAGGGCAAGGTCCGCTACATCGGCTCCTCGTCCTACTCCGGCTCCCAGATCGTCGAGGCTCAGTGGACCTCGCGGGAGCGGCACCTGGAGCGGTTCGTGACCGAGCAGCCCCCGTACTCGATCCTGGTCCGGGGCATCGAGGAGGACGTTCTCCCCACCGTGCGCCGTCACGGCATGGGCACGCTCACCTACAGTCCGCTCTCCGGCGGCTGGCTCTCCGGCCGCTACCGCAAGAACGCCTCCGAGGGCCCCGCCTCCGCGGCGCGCCCCCAGGCCCGCTTCGACATGAGCACCCCCGCCAACCAGCGCAAGCTCGACGCCGCCGAACAGCTCGCAGTCCTGGCGGAGAAGGCCGGCCTCACCCTGATCGAGCTGGCCGTCGCCTTCGTCCTCAACCACCCGGGCGTCACCTCGGCGATCATCGGCCCGCGCACCATGGAGCAGCTGCAGGCGTTCCTGCCCGCCGCCGACGTCACGCTGTCTTCCGACGTGCTCGACGCCATCGACGAGATCGTCGCCCCCGGGGTCACGGTCAACCCGGTCGACAACAGCTACGGCGACTTCGAGCTGCGGGCCGACCAGCGGCGACGCTGACACGATCCGGCCCAAGGCCCGGGGCCGGATCGCCTCCGGAATGGCCTCTGCCTCCTTGCCAGCTCTGGCTCTCTGGAAGAGGCGTCGCCACCTTCCGGGACTGCGGGTGCGCCGCGGGGAGGGAGATCAGTTCTCTCGCGGCCGCCCGGCGAGGGCTTCCTGTGTCGCGGCCCAGGAGGCGAGCAGGCGCAGGCCCTCTTCGGAGGGTGAGCCGGGTTCGGCGGTGTAGATGGTGACGGTGAGGCCGGGCTCGGCCGCCATCTCCAGGCCCTCGTAGGCGAGGGTGATATCTCCGACGGCCTCGTGGTGGAAGTTCTTGGTGCCGGTGCCGTGGTGGCGGACGTTGTGGGCGCCCCAGCGGGTGCGGAAGTCGTCGCTGCGGGTGGAGAGTTCACCGACGAGGTCGTGCAGCTCCTTGTCGTGAGGGTTGCGGCCGGCCTCGGTGCGCAGGATCGCGACGGTGACGTCGGCGGCCAGGCCCCAGTCGGGGTAGAAGCGGCGGGACGCGGGGTCCAGGAAGGTGAAGCGGGCGAGGTTCGCCTGGTTGTGGGGGTTCGCGTAGACGACGCTGTAGAAGGCGCGGGCGAGGGCGTTGGTGCCGAGGATGTCCATGCGGCCGTTGCGGACGAAGGCGGGGCCTGCGGTGATCGCGTCGAGCGTCCACTGCAGGCTCCGGTGCGGGGTCCACTGCCGGGCGGGGCGACGGCGTCGGGGGCGGGTGAGGGTATCGGAGCCGTCGGCGGCCTGGGCCAGATGGAGGAGGTGGGCACGTTCGGCGTCATCGAGCCGGAGGGCGCGGGCGACGGACTCGAGGACGGCGGGGGAGGCACCGGCGAGGTTGCCGCGTTCGAGCTTGGCGTAGTACTCCACGCTCATGTCGGCGAGCGCCGCGACCTCGCTGCGGCGCAGCCCGGGGACGCGGCGCCGGGTCCCGGAGGGCAGTCCGGCCTGCCCGGGGGTGATCTTGGCTCGCCGCGAGGTGAGGAACTCGCGGACCTCCTGTTGGTTGTCCACCCTTCGACCGTACGTGCAGCGGGCCGCATGAGGGATGTACTGCCGGTACACCCATCGACGGTGACTGGCTGGCCGCCACCAAGGGCGGTTACCTGGAGGACGTGGCGCTGTCCCCGGCCGTCCGTCGGCGGGGACGGGGCCGCCCGACCTCGGCGCGCGGTCGCCTCGCGACCCGGGGACGGTCGTACGCGGACCGCTTACAGCAGTCCGACTTCACGTGAGCAAAGGAACCCTCATGCGCGGCGCAGTGATACACGCCCCCGGTGACGTCCGCTTCGAGACGCTGGACGACCCGAAGATCCTCCATCCCACCGACGCGGTCATCCGCACGGCCGTCACCTGTGTGTGCGGCTCCGACCTGTGGCCCTGGCGTGGTCTGGAGCCGATCGGCGACGCCCATCCGATGGGCCACGAGTACGTCGGCTTCGTAGAGGAGGTCGGCTCCGAGGTCACGGCCGTGAAGCCGGGCCAGTTCGTCGTCGGCTCGTTCGCGACCTCGGACAACACCTGCGCCAACTGCCGAAACGGCTTCCCGTCGAACTGCCTGCATCGCGAGTTCATGAGCACCTGCCAGGCCGACTACGTCCGTATCCCCAACGCCCAGGGCACCCTGGTCGCCACGGACGAGGTGCCGGGCGAGGAGCTGTGGCCCGGTCTGCTGTCCGTCTCCGACGTCATGGGCACCGGCTGGTGGGCCGCCGACGCCGCCGAGGTGAAGCCCGGATCCACCGCCGTGGTCGTAGGCGACGGGGCGGTCGGCCTGTGCGCGGTGATCGCCGCCAAGGAGATGGGCGCCGAGCGGATCATCGCCATGAGCCGCCATGAGTCCCGGCAGAAGCTGGCCCGCGAGTTCGGCGCCACCGACATCGTCACCGAGCGCGGCGACGAGGGCATCGCCCGGATCAAGGACCTCACCGACGGCATCGGCGCCGACAGCGTGCTGGAGTGCGTGGGCACCGCGCAGGCCATGCAGCAGGCGCTGCACTCCGCCCGCCCCGGCGGCAACGTCGGCTTCGTCGGCGTCCCCCACGACGTCGCCATCGACGGGCAGGAGCTGTTCTTCTCCCACGTCGGCCTGCGCGGCGGCCCCGCCCCCGTGCGCCGCTACCTGCCCGACCTCATCGAACGCGTCGTGACCGGCCGGATCGAGCCGGGCAAGGTCTTCGACCTCACCCTGCCCCTCGACCAGGTCGCCGAGGGATACAAGACCATGGACGAGCGCCGAGCCATCAAGGCACTCCTCAAGCCCTGACCCCGCACTATTCCGCTTCCGGGGCTGAACGCCCCCTCGCCCCGCTCGAGGAGGGCCTCCAGCATGACCACGTTCGCTCTCGTCGGTGCCGGTCCCGGCCTGGGGCTGGCCACCGCCCGCCGCTTCGGCACTGCCGGCCACGGCGTCGCCCTGATCGCCCGCAGCGCCGAACACCTCCAGCACCTGACGGACGATCTCCGCCGCGACGGCATCGAAGCCCGCGGATTCTCCGCGGACGTCCTGGACCCGGTCGCGCTCACCGGCGCCCTCCAGGACGCGGCCGAGGAACTCGGGCCGATCGAGATCCTGCAGTACAGCCCGGTGCCGCGCGCCGACTTCATGAAGCCGGTCCTCGACACCACCGCCGCCGACCTGGAGGACCCGCTCGCCTTCTCCCTCAAGGGCCCGGTGACGTGCGTGAACGCGGTCCTGCCCGGTATGCGCGCCCTGGGGCGCGGCACCCTTGTCTTCGTCAACGGAGGCAGCGCGGTCCGCCCGCACCCCGAGCGGGCCGGCACCTCGGTCGCCTTCGCCGCCGAGAGCGCCTATGCCCGAATGCTCCACGACGCGCTCGCGGCCGAGAACATCCACGCCACCCAGCTGATCATCCCCGGCGCGATCCGGCCCGATTCCGAGCACAGCAGCCCTCAGGTGCTGGCCGAGCGCCTGTACGCCCTGCACACCGAGCGCGACGGCTTCCGCCACTACGCCGAGCCGATGCCCGAGTGACGAACAAGCCGTGGACAAGTCTCCGGCGCCCTCTCCGGGCGTGCCACTTTGGCCACTTCGGCTTTCGGCTGTTCGGGCCGCTCCGACCGGTCCTGTCGGCGATCGCGGCGGCCGTCGGACTGCTGGCTCTGACCGCCTGCTCCGGCAGCGAGCAGACCGCCGACCAGTCCGCCCCGGCGACCGCCTCCGGGCGCCCCCGGACGGCCAGCACCCAGCCCACCCCATCGTCCGACAGGAGCAGCGCCGTGCGCATCCAGCTCATCCTCGACGGACATCCCGTCCGAGCCACTCTGAACGACAGCCCCGCTGCCAGGGATTTCGCCGCGCTGCTCCCGCTCTCGCTCGGCCTGGAGGACTTCCACCGGACCGAGCGGGTCGCCGACCTCCCACGGAAACTGGACACATCCGGCGCCCCGGACGCGCCCACCCCTCAAGCAGGGGACCTGGCCCACTACGCACCCTGGCGCAACCTGGCCCTCTTCTACCGCGACGGCGAGAGATCCCCGGGCCTCGTCATCCTCGGGCGCCTCGACGACAGCCAGGACATCGATCGGCTGGCCACCGCCCACCGCGTCACCATCGAACCCCTGACTTGACCTGACTCGGCCCGCACACCCACTCGGCATACCGCCGCCGCCCCCACGCACCGCACGGAAAGAGCGAAGCCCGTTGAACCCCACGTACGACTTCACCGGCCAGGTCGCCTTCGTCACCGGAGCCTCATCCGGCATGGGTCTGGCCACGGCACGCGCCTTCGCCGAAGCGGGCGCCGCCGTCGGCCTCGCCGACATCAACGAAGCCGCCCTCGATACGGCGGCACGGCAGCTCACCGACGAAGGCCACAGGGCGCTTGTCCTCACCTGCGACGTCACCGACGAGTCTCAGGTCGCCGCCGCCGTCGACCGCACGGTGGAGACCTTCGGACGCCTGGACATGGCCTACAACAACGCCGGCATCCAGATCCCGCCCGCCGACGCCGCCGAGGAAGCGGCCGAGATCTTCGACCGCGTCCACGCCATCAACCTGCGCGGCATCTGGGCGAGCATGAAGCACGAGCTGCGTCACATGCGCACCCAGGGCAGCGGAGCGATCGTCAACTGCTCCTCCCTGGGCGGCCTGGTCGGCATCCCCGGTCGCGCCTCGTACCACGCCAGCAAGCACGGCGTCATCGGTCTGACCGGCAGCGCCGCCCTGGAATACGCCCCGCGCGGCATCCGCATCAACGCGATCTGCCCCGGCACCATCGACACCCCCATGGTGAGCGACATGATCGCCAAGGGAGAACTCGACCGCGCCGCGGCCGAAGCGAACCAGCCGATCAACCGTCTCGGCACCGCCGACGAGATCGCGCAAGCCGTCCTGTGGCTGTGCAGCCCCGGCGCCGGCTTCGTCGTCGGCGTCGCACTGCCCGTCGACGGCGGCTACGTCGCCCAGTGACCACCGAGCCGACGAGCGGCTCCCCCCGGCGGGGCCGACCCGATACGCAACAAGGAGTGACAGCATGCCCGAGCAGTCCGCGCCCAAGGAGCTGGAGGCGATCGCGCCCAAGCTCGTCGAGGTCACCAACGAGGTGCTCTTCGGTGACGTATGGGAGCGCCCCGGGCTCTCACCGCGCGACCGCAGCCTGGTGACCGTCAGTGTCCTCGCCGCGCTCTACCGCAGCGAACAGCTGTCCTATCACCTGGGCGTGGCGCTGGAGAACGGCCTGAGCGTCGAGGAGCTCTCCGAGGCCATCACCCACCTGGCCTTCTACGCCGGCTGGCCCAACGCCATGACCGCGATCAACCAGCTCAAGAAGCTCACCGAAGAGCGCGACGCCTGACACCCGCACACCACTTCCCCGCAGCCGCACAGCAAGGAACACCTTCCGTGGAAATCGTCACGCAGACCCCGACCGCCAAGGCCCCCGCCGAGCGCTTCACCGGCGACGTCTACCTCAACATGATCGAGACCCCCGCCGAGCAGGCCCGGCTGGCGACCGCCCTGGTCCGCTTCACCCCCGGTGCCCGCACCAACTGGCACTCCCACGCCAACGGCCAGACCCTCTACATCACCGACGGTGTCGGCCTCGTCGGCACCCGTGACGGCGACGTCGTACGCGTCAGCGCCGGCCAGACCGTCAAGTGCCCGCCTGGTGAGGAGCACTGGCACGGCGGCACCGACACCACCCTCATGGCGCACATCGCCATGGTCGTCGGCGATGCCGACGGCGACGGCACCACCTGGCTGGAACCCGTGACCGACGAACAGTACGCCGCAGCGCTCGCCCCCGCCACCCGCTGAGGGCCAATGCGACGGTCGGTGCGCGAGTGATGGGACGCACACCCGGCATTCAATCTGATGCGGTGCCAGGAGGCGTTCTCATGGACTCGCGGCGCTCATGAGCGGGTGGCTCGTGGGGTGATGTCCTTCGGCGCCGTTTGGTCCACGACTGGTCCCGGAGAAACTCTCTCGGATGTCAGACAGTAACTCGAAGAACCCAATTAATTACAGAGGGCAGCCGTCATTTCAGGTTGCCTGGAGCGCAACGGTGCCTCCAGGCAACCGACTTGAGGCTCTAGAAGAACCCAAGTTTCTTCGGGCTGTATGAAGTGAGAATGTTCTTCGTCTGCTGGTAGTGCTCCAGCATCATCTTGTGGGTCTCGCGGCCGATGCCGGACTGCTTGTATCCGCCGAACGCGGCGTGCGCCGGGTACGCGTGGTAGCAGTTCGTCCAGACGCGGCCCGCCTGGATCGCGCGGCCCGCCCGGTAGGCGGTGTTGATGTCCCGCGTCCAGACGCCCGCCCCGAGCCCGTACAGAGTGTCGTTCGCGATCTTGATGGCGTCGTCGAAGTCGTCGAACGACGTGACCGAGACGACCGGGCCGAAGATCTCCTCCTGGAAGATCCGCATGCGGTTGCCGCCCTCGAAGATCGTCGGCTGGACGTAGTAACCGCCCTTCAACTCCCCGTCGTACTCGATGCGTTCACCGCCGGTGAGGACCTTGGCGCCTTCCTGCCGGCCGATGTCCAGGTAGGAGAGAATCTTCTCCAGCTGGTCGTTGGAGGCCTGGGCGCCGATCATCGTGTTGGTGTCCAGGGGATGGCCGGGCTTGATGAGTTCGGTGCGTGCGACCGCCGCTTCGAGGAATTCGCGGTAGTGGCCGCGCTGGATCAGCGCGCGGGACGGGCAGGTGCACACCTCGCCCTGGTTCAGCGCGAACATCGTGAAGCCTTCCAGCGCTTTGTCGCGGAAGTCGTCGTCGGCCGCCCACACATCGTCGAAGAAGATGTTCGGGGACTTGCCGCCGAGCTCCAGCGTGACCGGCTTGATGTTCTCCGAGGCGTACTGCATGATCAGCCGCCCCGTAGTGGTCTCGCCCGTGAACGCGACCTTCGCCACCCGGGGGCTGGACGCGAGGGGCTTTCCCGCCTCCACACCGAAGCCGTTGACGATGTTCACCACACCCGGGGGCAGCAGATCCGCGATCAGGCTCATCCAGTAGTGGATGGAAGCCGGGGTCTGTTCGGCGGGCTTGATGACGACCGCGTTGCCCGCGGCCAGCGCCGGGGCGAGCTTCCAGACCGCCATCAGGATGGGGAAGTTCCACGGAATGATCTGCGCGACCACACCGAGCGGCTCGTGGAAGTGGTACGCGACCGTGTCGTCGTCGACCTCGCCGAGCGAACCCTCCTGGGCGCGGATCGCCCCCGCGAAGTAGCGGAAGTGGTCGATCGCGAGCGGGATGTCGGCCGCCAGGGTCTCGCGCACCGGCTTGCCGTTCTCCCAGCTCTCGGCGACCGCCAGCTTCTCCAGGTTCGCCTCCATCCGATCAGCGATCTTGAGCAGGATGTCGCCGCGCGCGGTGACGGAGGTGCGACCCCAGGCGGGCGCTGCCGCGTGCGCCGCGTCCAGCGCGCGCTCCACGTCTTCGGCGGTGCCCCGCGCGACCTCCGTGAACGGCTGCCCGTTCACCGGACTCGGGTTCTCGAAGTACTGCCCGCGAGCCGGCGGTACGTACTCTCCGCCGATGAAGTGGTCATAACGCGACTGGTAGGAGACGATCGCGCCCTCGGTGCCGGGCGCCGCGTAACGGGTCATGCTGGTCTGCCTCCCGGAGAAGCGCTGCCCGCCGTTGGGCAGCTCTCGCCGCGAGGCTAGGAACGCGGACGTTGCATGGACGTTGCGTGGCATCCTTCCGCTCGCGTGGACGGGAGCTTCGGGCGCGTCCGTCAGGGCCGCGCCGGTCGCTCCCGCCCGCGCGGTACGTGACGCAGCAGGCCCCCGGGCGCCGACAGCTCGGACTCCAACGCCTCCAGACGCGCCCGCACGGCCGCCGTGGGCCGCACGGTGGCCAGCGCCCGCCATACGTCGAGGTCGTCTTCGCCCCACGCCGCGCGGGCCCAGTCGGCCAGCAGGTCGGGGTCGCGGCGGGCGATGAGCGCCGCACGCAGCCCGTCGGCGAGCCTGTGCCGCAAACGCACCACCGCCGGGGCGCCCGAACCCGGCAGCAGCGGACCCGCGTACGCCGCCGCGGCCGCGGCGACCGCCCCGGTGCCGAGCCGCCGCTCCACCACCGCGACATCGGACTCGACCGGCGCCGTCAGCCGATAGGGGCGCGAACCCAGCAGGCCCGGCTCGAGGACCCGGCGCAGCCGTGCCATTTCCGCGCGCAGCGTCACCGGCGTCACCGATTCGTCCTCGTACAGCGCGCACAACAACTCGTCGCCCGTCAGTCCTTCCGGGTGCCGGGCCAGCAGCACCAGGATCTCGCTGTGCCGGCGACTCAGCCTGATCTTCCGGCCCCCAGCGAGCAGTTGCGCCTCGTCGCGGCCCAGCGCGGTCAGTTCGACGGTGTCGTCCATGACCTTCGGCGGTGTGAGCAACGCCAGCTGCGACTCGGCGGCGCGCGCCACCGCCTGGACGAAACCGAGACTGTGCGGATGCGCGAGCCCGTCCCCACCGGTGATGTCCACCGCGCCGAGCACCCGCCCGGTGCGCGGATCGTGCACGGGCGCCGCGGCGCACGTCCAGGGCTGGACCCGCCGGATGAAGTGCTCCGCAGCGAACACCTGCACCGGCCGGTCGACGGCGACGGCCGTACCCGGAGCGTTCGTACCGACCGCCGTCTCCGACCACCGAGCGCCCGGCACGAAGTTCATCCGCCCCGCCTGCCGCCGTGTCACCGGATGCCCCTCGACCCACAGCAGCCGACCCTGCGCGTCGCACACCGCCAGGAGGTGCTCCCCGTCCGCCGCGAACGTGCCCATGAGTTCCCGGAACAGTGGCATCACCCGGGCCAGCGGATGTTCCGCCCGGTACGAGCCGAGATCCCCGTCCGTGAGCTCCACGCGCGCGGTGCCGTCCGGAACGACTCCGGCCCGCGCCGAACGCCGCCACGAGTCGGCCACCACGGATCGGACCGGCCGCGGCACCGTGCCCGCCTCGGTGAACGCCTCGTGGGCGCGACGCAGGAGCCGCACACGCTCGACGGGATCGGTCCCCGGTTCCAGGGCCACCCATGGATCGGTCAATTCGGCCTCCCGGAAGGCGATGCGGCTGGGACCATCGTCACTTCCGGTGCGGACGCGGACAAGCTGTGTGACCGTTCTCCGCACCCGCCGCCCACATCGCCGTCGCCTTCCGGACACCCTCGAGGGCTCTTCGCCCCTTTGGATCAGGCGAAGTTGACGAGCCTTATGTAGCGTGTCCAGTCCCAGTTCGGCCCCGGGTCGGTGTGGTCGGTGCCCGGCACCTCGTAGTGGCCGATGATGTGGGAGCGGTCCTTGGGGATGCCGTACCTGGAGCAGATCGCGGCGGTGAGCTTGGCCGACTCCTCGTACAGGGCGTTGGTGAAGTAGGCGGGCTGTTTCACCCAGCCCTCGTGCTCGATGCCGACGCTGCGTGTGTTGTAGTCCCAGTTCCCCGCGTGCCAGGCGATGTCGTGCTCCCTCACACACTGCGCGACATGTCCGTCGGCCGATCGCACGAGGTAGTGGGCGGATACCTTCTTCTGCGGGTTCTGGAAGATGGACAGGGTGTCGGGGTAGGTCGCCTGGGTGACATGAATGATCACGTAGTTGACCGGATAGGCCGTCGGCCGCTTGGACGCGGTGTAGTTGGACGCGCTCGCCTGTGCCCATTCGGCGCCTGGATAGTCCACCGTCGCAGGCTGTGCACCGGCCCGGGTGTGGGGGAGTAACGCGTAGGGGAGAGCGGCGAGGGCTGTGCCTTTCAGCAGCCGCCGTCGGCTCGGGAACGATCCGGCTCGTTCCATGGAGTGTCTGCCTTTCGATGGTGGGGGGACGACGCCCGGCTCAGCGTCGGAGTACCGCTGCCGTGTCGCGCAGCTGTGCGTGCAGTCCGCGATGGGTCTCCCGCGCGGGCAGCCATTCCTTGCGGAGCTTGGCGACGCACGTGTAGTTGGTGTCGCAGACATTGGCGAGAGGCGACTCGACCGCCTGGGTCGCGAACTGGTACGCGTCCAACTCGCTGAACCCGTAGTCACGCACCAGCCACTGCACCAGGTCGAGCTGGGATATCCGGAACGCGTCCTCCAAGGGGCGTGCCGAGCCGGTCGAGATGATGTGCGTGTCGGACTCGATGCGCGGCCAGGGGGTGGCCACTCCCTTGAGCAGTTCGACGATCACCACGGTGTTCATCGCGCACTCGACGGCGACTCCACAGGTCTCGCCCTCGCCCTGCCGCGCGTGCCCGTCACCGAGGCTCAGCAGGGCGCCCTCGACATTCACTCCGAGGTAACAGGTCACGCCGGCCCGCATCTCCGGAGTGTCCATGTTCCCGCCGTGCGCGTCGGGCACCAGCGCGGAGCGCACCTCCAGGTTCGCCGGCGCCACACCGACGGTTCCGTGCATCGGATCCATGGGCAGCTCGATCCGGATGTCACTGTCACGCGCGCTGAACAGCGCGGTGCGCCGCTGCCGGTCGAGCTGCCAGATCCACACGGTCTCCGGCAGCGGTGGCTGCAGAGTGGCCGTGGTGTGCGTGGACGTGAGCGCGCCGAAGAGGGGAACCGTCGTCGATGCCGCCCAGTCGCGGGCCGGTTCGATCGACACGAAGTGGATGGCTACCGTGTCGCCCGGCTCGGCTCCCTCCACATGGAAGGGTCCCGTCTGCGGGTTGAGGAACGGAAACTCGCACACCTCGGAGACCAGGTCCTTCTCGGAGCGCACCCGTCCGGCGAAGCAGTCCTCGGTGTAGAGATCGAGGACTGTGCCGGGCGCGATACGCGCCACGGGCGGCGCGCCGCCGAACGTCCACGCGTACTCGCCCGGTGCGGGCCGCACGGTCAGGATCCGGGGGTCGCTCATGACTGCACGGCTCCGCTCTGCCGGGGATCGGGGGTGGGGTTCTCGTCGAGATGGACTCGGGCGGTCTCGGCTATGCGCCCGGGGTGACGCCGCAGCAGGAAGATCAATACCACGACTCCCGCGAACATCCAGGCACCGACAACGGGCCCCGCGTATGACACGGGCGCGGTCAGTTCGGATACGAAGTCGAAGACCGGCAGGCCCGCCGCGGTCAGCAGCGCGGGGACGAAGGCGACGATGCCGAATAGCGGGAACAGCAGATGCCGCACCGGTTTGAGCAACTCCCGTCTGCGGCGCAGGAAGTAGCCCGCACAGGCGAGGTTCACCACGATGTACACGCCGATCACGACCGTGACGATCACGGTCGCGAGCAGCAGGAAGGCGGTCACGGGGTCGTAGGAGAAGCCGAGCCCCAGCATGGCCGCGAGCGCCACGGCGCACTGCACGGCGACTCCGGCGACGGGGGAGCGGTGCCTGGGGTGCACGCGCGCGAAGAGCTGCGGGAACACCCGGATCCGTCCCAGGGCGAAGGCAGTTCGCGTGGAGACAGTGGCGCAGGCGTTGGCGTTGGCGATCGTCGAGTTGACCACCGCGAGGAACACGAGCACCCAGAACAGACCGAACGAAGCGCGGGCCACGCCCTCCCAGGACGCGGCGCCGGAGGCTCCGAACCCGGCGAAACGGTCGGGTCCGAAGTACACGGTCATGGCGTAGGTCGTCAGCACGTAGACGAGGCCGATCGCGAGTGCCGCGCCGAGGACGGCGCGGTGCATCGTGCGGCGCGGGTCCTTGGTCTCCTCCGCGAGGGGTGCCGCCGCCTCGAACCCGGCGAAGGCGAGCACGGTGTACACCGATCCCGCGAACACGCCGCTGATGCCTTGGTACCCCTCGGCCGTGTGCGACGTGCCGAACACCGACCATGTGTTGTCACCGCCCGCCTTGACGATCAGCCAGAGCGCGAAGACCACGAAGACCAGCACCTCGAACACTCCGAGGACGGTTCCGAAGCGGGCAGAGGCGCGTACTCCGAAGTACCCCGCCACCGCGATCACCGCCGCGCCCGCGAGCGACCAGGGCCACCACAGGTCGTCCGGATACGAGGACCACTCCTGGTGCAGCGTGCCCGCCGTGGTGAACCCGAGCTGCAGGAGCAGCAGCGGCGGCACCAGCGCCTCGACGAACACATAGCCCCAACCCACGAGGAATCCGACGGCCGGGTGCAGCCCTTGGGCCGCGTACGTGGCCACCGATCCCGCGGCGGGCAACTGCCGTGCCAACTCCGCCACGCACGACGCGGTGAACAGGCACGCCACCAGAGCGATGAGCACGGACAACGGCAGACTGCCGCCCGCGAAGGCCGCTCCTGACGGAATGGACGCGGCGACCGCCGCGGCCGGCGCCATGGCCGTGATGCTCTGGAACAGCACCTCTCGCAGCCCGATCGCCTCGCGCCGCAGTCCTGGAACTGTCTCCCCCGACATGTGAACCCCCCGATTCGCCGGACACGCGGCCATCCGTCCGACGGCTGCGCCTCGCGTGAATTACGGTACGGCGCTTGCCGGTTGGGCAGGAAGAGCGAGGCGTGAGTCGGTGGACAGGCCGGGGACTGTGGACAACTCGGCCACCCGAACGAGGGAATGGGCGCCAGGCGAGGCGTCTCGCGCCTCTCGGCCCATGTCGCCCGCTCCGCCTGTCCGCCGGTTACGCCCGCCCGACCGCTGCGCTCTCCCGCTCGCTGCGTTCCCCCGCTCGCTACGCCCGGCTCGCCGCCCCGGCCGGATCGTCGAGCACTGCCCGCACCACCGAGTGGGCCGCGCCCAGCAGCGGGCCCTCGGGACCCAGCCGCGAGACGGACACGGCACAGGCCGGACCCGCCGTGCGCCGCGCCAACTCGCCTTCCAGGGACGGCAGCAGCCATGGCGCGAGACCGGACAGCGCTCCCCCCAGCACGACAGTCTCCGGGTCCAGCAGATTGACCGCCCCGGTCAGCGCGATGCCGAGCGCTGTTCCGGCCTCGCGCAGGGCACGCCGTACCTCCGTGTCGCCCTGCGCGGCGCGCTGGGCCAGCAGCCCGACCCGGTCCTCGCCCGGCTCCAGGCCGGCTGCGCGCAGGACGGCCTCCTCACCCGCGTACTGTTCGAGGCAGCCGCGTCCACCGCATGGACACTCCGGCCCTTCGGGATGGATCGGCACATGCCCCAACTCGCCCGCGAAGCCGCGTGTTCCGCGCAGCAGCCCGCCGTCCACGAGCACCGCCGCGCCGATGCCGATCTCCGCAGACACATGGAGAAAGTCTCGCGGCGTCCCCTCGCCGAGCCAGAGTTCCGCGAGACCACCGAAGTTGGCCTCGTTGTCCACGGCCAGCGGCAGTTCCCCGGGCAGCAGCGCGCCGAGGTCCGTGTCGTGCCAGCCGAGGTTGGGGGCGCGGACCACGGTTCGGGCGTCGCGGGCCACCAGACCGGGCACGGCCACCGCGAGGCCCGCGGGCCACAGGCCCTCCCGCTCCGCCTCGGCGATCACCTGACGTATCAGCGTGGTCAGTTCCTGGATCACCGGCTCGGGAGGCCGCCCCCGGTTCGTGCCGTGCCGCACGGCCCGGGCCCGTACCTCACCCCGTAGATCGACCGCGCACACCGCGAGATGGTCGACGCCCACCTCCGCCCCGATCCCCGCGGGACCGTGCCCGCTGATGGCGAGGGCCGAGCCCGGTCGCCCCACCCGGCCGGGCCGCTCGGGGCCCAGCTCTTCGAGGAGTCCCGAGCGGATCAGCTCGTCCACCAGTGTCGACACGGCCGCCCGCGTCAGGCCGATGCGGGAGGCTACGGCGGCGCGCGACAGCGGCCCCTCGGCGTTCACGGTGTGCATCACCCGGGAGAGGTTGCGGCGACGCATGCCCTGCTGGGTATCGGGCAGCCGGCGGCCGGAACCGGTGGGGTGAACCTCGTGCAGCGGTGCGGTCATGCCTGCGTCAGTCCTCGTCCGGACGGTCCCCTCGGGGCGGTCCTTGTCAGTGTCCGGTCAGTTCCTGTTCGGCTCCTGTTCGAGCAGCGGGGCCGCGTCGGAGAGTACCCCGGAGATCCTCGCGAGCGTCTCCTCGTCCCGCTCCACGGCGTCCAGCACGGGCCCGCGGGCAGTGTTCCAGCGCCGGGCGACGGCGGCCGGGTCCTCGCCGGTCAGCAGACCCGCGGCCTGCGCGGCGGCTCCCAGCGCGACCAGTTCCTTGGCCTCGGGCACCTGAACGGGCCGGCCCGACAGCCGGCGGACCGTCTCCTGCCAGGCCCTTCCCCGGGCACCGCCGCCGATCAGCAGCAGCGGAGCTGAGCGGTCGGCGTCCTCGTCGAGCACCAGGTCGAGGGCGCCCAGCAGCGAGTGGACCGCGCCGTCGTACGCCGCCTGGAGCAGCTGCCCGCCCGTCGTGTCGTGCCGGAGCCCGTGCAGCAGTCCGGAGGCGTGCGGGAGGTTCGGTGTGCGCTCGCCGTCCAGGTAGGGGAGCAGCGTCACGCCCGCGCCCGGCTCGACGGCCTCGCGGTCGAGTCCCAGCAGTGCGGCGACACGGTCGACGGCCAGGGTGCAGTTCAGGGTGCAGGCCAGCGGGAGCCAGTCACCGCGTGCGTCGGCGAAGCCCGCCACCGTGCCGGTCGGGTCGGCGGGGCGTCGCGTCGAGACGGCGTACACCGTGCCGGACGTGCCGAGGCTCAGCACCGGGGTGCCGGGGCGCAGCCCGAGGCCGAGTGCGGCGGCCGCGTTGTCGCCGGTGCCCGCGGCGACCAGTGTTCCCCTGGAGAACGGCAGCTCATGGCCGGCGTGCACCGTTCCGGCCACCTCACCGGGCCGGACGATGGGCGGGAGCAGCGTCGGGTCGAGGCCGACGTGGGCGAGGACCTCCTCGTCGTACGTCTCGGTCGCGGACGTCCACCAGCCCGTACCGGAGACATCGCCGCGGTCGGTCGTGCCCTGTCCGGTGAGACGTTGGGTGAGGTAGTCGTGGGGGAGTCGTACGGCCGCGGTCGCACGCACGGCGTCCGGCTCGTTCTCGGCCAGCCAGGCCCACTTCGTGACCGTGAACGAAGGGCCGGGCACACTGCCGGTCCGTTCGGCCCAGGCCTTCGAGCCGCCCAGCTCCTCGACGAGCCGACGCGCCTGCGGCGCCGAGCGCACGTCGTTCCACAGCAGGGCAGGGCGTACGGGATCGCCCTGGGCGTCGAGCGTGACGAGCCCGTGCTGCTGGCCGCCGATCGACACCGCCGCGGCCTCGTGCGCCGCCTCTCCGCACTGGTGCAGGGCCTCGCGGAGCGCGTCCCACCACTGCCGCGGATCGCTCTCGCGGCCCGCCCCCGTGGAGACGGTGTGCGGCGCCTGTCCGCTCGCCACCACCTGTCCGGTCGACGCGTCGACGACCAGGGCCTTGGTGGACTGGGTGGACGTGTCCACCCCGACAACGAGCGGACCCTCGGCTGCTGACATCGGGCTCTCCCTCTTCCGCGGCTCCGCGGGATCGGCCTGTTTTTGAGGTACCCAGGACCAAGCGTGACCCGGGTTTCGCACTTCGTCTCTTCCCAGAGATGCCTTCGCATACTAATTTGTTAACCGCCATGACGAAATAGTCGGAGCTAGCAAGGAGCCGCGGCATGAACTACCAGCCCACCCCCGAGGACAGGTTCACCTTCGGCCTGTGGACCGTCGGCTGGCAGGGAAGGGACCCGTTCGGCGACGCCACCCGGCGCGCCCTGGACCCGGTCGAATCGGTGCAGCGTCTGGCCGAGCTCGGTGCCTACGGAGTGACCTTCCACGACGACGACCTGATTCCGTTCGGGTCCTCCGACAGCGAGCGCGAGTCGCACATCAAGCGGTTCAGGCAGGCACTGGACGCCACCGGCATGAAGGTGCCGATGGCCACCACCAACCTCTTCACGCACCCCGTCTTCAAGGACGGCGCGTTCACCGCGAACGACCGCGACGTACGCCGCTACGCGCTGCGCAAGACCATCCGGAACATCGACCTGGCGGTCGAGCTGGGCGCCCAGACGTACGTCGCCTGGGGCGGCCGGGAGGGCGCCGAGTCCGGTGCCGCCAAGGACGTACGCGTGGCCCTCGACCGCATGAAGGAGGCCTTCGACCTCCTCGGCGAGTACGTGACCGCGCAGGGCTACGACCTGAAGTTCGCGATCGAGCCGAAGCCGAACGAGCCGCGCGGCGACATCCTGCTGCCCACCGTCGGCCATGCCCTCGCGTTCATCGAGCGCCTGGAGCGCCCG
This sequence comes from Streptomyces albiflavescens, assembly GCF_014645835.1. Classification (GTDB taxonomy): domain Bacteria; phylum Actinomycetota; class Actinomycetes; order Streptomycetales; family Streptomycetaceae; genus Streptomyces; species Streptomyces albiflavescens. The sequence continues at coordinate 766,934 of NZ_BMMM01000001.1, read as the reverse complement.
GAGCTGTACGGCGTCAACCCCGAGGTCGGCCACGAACAGATGGCCGGGCTGAACTTCCCGCACGGCATCGCGCAGGCGCTGTGGGCGGGAAAGCTCTTCCACATCGACCTCAACGGCCAGTCCGGCATCAAGTACGACCAGGACCTGCGCTTCGGGGCGGGCGATCTGCGCTCCGCGTTCTGGCTGGTCGACCTCCTGGAGAGCGCTGGTTACGCGGGGCCGAAGCACTTCGACTTCAAGCCGCCGCGGACCGAGGACTTCGACGGCGTGTGGGCGTCGGCGGCCGGCTGCATGCGCAACTATCTGATCCTGCGCGAGCGTTCCTCGGCCTTCCGTGCCGACCCCGAGGTCCAGGAGGCCCTGCGCGCCTCGCGTCTGGACGAGCTGGCGCAGCCCACCGCGGCGGACGGCCTGAAGGGGCTGCTCGCCGACCGCACGGCCTTCGAGGACTTCGATGTGGAGGCGGCCGCCGCACGCGGGATGGCCTTCGAGCGTCTGGACCAGTTGGCGATGGACCACCTGCTGGGTGCGCGGGGCTGATCGGGTTCCCTCGGACGTGTGGCCTTGCCTTCTGGCGGGTTTGCGCGGTGCGGCCCTGCTGCCCGGCGGATTCGTGAGGCCCGTACCCGCCTTCCGACGGGTCCGGGCCTCACGGTCTCCTTCTGCGGATCTCTGCGCGGAATACTCCGGAATCATGCGATCCATCGGCCAATACTCCAGCCGGACTTCGGTATTTGTGCTGATCAGCGGCCTGGTGGCGGGGAGTTTAGCCGGGGCGTCACGTGCGTGTGAGGGCCTTCTCCATCTGGTGCCGGCGAACAGGTAGTCGCGTCGCATGTAGTGGCAGTGGCGGGCGCGTGACTGGTGACGTCGCCTCCACCGTGACCAGTTCACGGCGTGATCACGGCATTCTCGGGGCGGAGGGCCAGTTGCCAGGAGACGGCGGATCTCGGCCGGTGTGAGGTCCACGAGGTCGGGAGCGTCGTCGTCACGACCCCCTTTTCGCGCTCCAGGGTGGCCATGGCGGCGAGGAAGGCATGGGCGAGCATGGCGAGGGTGATGTGCCGGTACCAGCTGGTGTAACGGCGAACCTCGTACTCGTCGAGGCCGCACTCGTTCGTGGCGGTCTGGAAGCACTCCTCGATCTTCCAGCGGCACCCGGCAATCCGGACGAGGTCCACGAGAGTGGCGTCGAGCGGAGCGCTGGCCAGGTAGTAGGCGATCTCGTCAGGGTTGGAGATGCTGCGGCAGGCAAGCATCCACCGCCTGCGGGTGGGCTCGTCACCATCGCGTTCCCGGACGACGGGCAGGAGGGCGCCGGCCCAGTCGTAGAAGCGTTCGCCCTTCGCTCCGGGGCCGACGGACAAGCGTTGCCAGGCCTCCGGCGGCGCCTCGCGGCGGAAGCGGTCCTCGATGCGCGGGCCGTGGACCTGCTGGGACTTGGGCACGGCCACGACGTAGTAAAGCTGAAGGTCTTCGATGAAGCGTCGGAAGCGGCTGTCCTGGCCGTAGGCGGCGTCCGCAGTGACCCACCGGAATTGGAGTGGGGAGGCATGGGCCCGGCGGACCATGTCCCGGGCGAGGTGGCTCTTGGTGGCGAAGACACGGTGGGTGCGTGGGTCGTGACGCATGCGGACCAGCACGATTGTGTGCAGCGCGCGGTTGGCCTGCCGAGCTCGGCGCGGACGCCAACGACCTGGACGTGTCCCTGGTCATCCTCGACTCGCCGTACCGGGAGGTCACCGGCCCTGGAGTACTCCGCAATCACCGCTGCGATAGTCCGTGCGAAGCGATCTGGGTCTTCATCCCGGAGTGCGTACTGGGGCGCTGATGGGCGCAGATGCTGCACAATCAGAGCGCGCTGCGGCTGAGGGCGCGGCTGCTGTTCACGCCGGGGGTGGTGGTGACGAGCGTGCTGCACCAGCTGGACGTGGCTGCCCCGGCGGCCCCTTGAAGGCGGCAGACACCGCCGCTATACCAGTGCCATCGGGGGGAGGCGTGCGCATGCGGATGAGGGTGCGCGCACGGGTGCTCGCGTGGTGGGCGGTGCTGCTCGCGGGCCTGGGGCTGGGCTTGGTGACGATGCGGATCGCGACGGAGGCACCCGGCTACGGGCTCGCCGACGGCGGGTTGCCGGTGGGGGCGGAACTACTCGCGGGGTGCGGCCTGATGCTGGCGGGTTTGTTCTCCGTAGCGCGGAGGCCGCGGGCATCGTTCGGCCCGCTGTTGGTGGCGGCCGGGTTCGCGTGGTTTCTCGTGGAGTGGAACAGCGCCGGGGTGTCCTCGTCCGTCGTGTTCACCGTCGGGCTGGCGCTGTACGCGGCGTGCCCACCACTGGTCGGGCACGCGCTGCTCGTGTACCCGGACCGGCGGTTGCCCGGGGTGGACAGAGTGGTGGCCGGAGTTGGTTATCTCACGACGGTCGGGGCCTTGGGCGTACTCCCTGCCCTGGTATTCGGTCCTGCGACGCAGGGCTGCTCCGCGTGCGCGGCGAACCTGCTCATGGTCGTGGACGGTCCGTTCACCCCGGTGAACCGGGTCGGGGTGTGGCTGGCCGGTGCCGGGGTGGCGCTGTTGGCCTTGTGGTGCGGCGGGCGGCTGGTACAGGCCTCGGCGGTGCTGCGTCGGAGGGTGGTGCCGGTCGTGGTGCCGGGCCTGGTGTATCTCGGCCTGGTGGTCGCCGATGACGTGCATGCGCTGGGCCGGGGATTCGTGAGCAACGATCCGCTGGACCGCGGGCTCTGGCTCGGGCAGGCCGCCGCCCTCGTCGCCGTCGCCGCCGGCACCTGCTGGGAGTGGCTACGGGCCCAGCGCACCCGTACGAGGCTGGCCAGGTTGGTGATCGAGGCGGGGGGCACCCCGCGGGCGGGCGGGCTGGTGGGTGTGCTCGCCGAGTTGCTGGGCGATCCGTCGCTCGCCGTGTTGTATCCCGTCTCCGACGGCCGCCAGGTCGACGCCGACGGACGGGCGGTGGCGGTGGACACCGGCCGGGAAGTGACCCGGCTGGTGCGGCGCGGTGCTGTGGTCGCCTCGCTGGTGCACCGGCCCCGGCTGCTCGAGGGTCTCGGCATTGCCGACGACATCGCCCGTACGGTCCGGCTGGCGCTGGACAACGAGCGGCTGCGGGCGGAGACCCGGGCGCAGCTGGCGGACCTGCGGGAGTCGCGGGCCCGGATCGTGGCACTGCGGGACGCCGAACGGCGCCGGCTGGAGCGGGACCTGCACGACGGGGCGCAACAGCGCCTTGTGGCGCTGGCGCTGGCGATCCGGCTCGCAACGCTGCGGGCCGACGACCAGGACCTGGCCGACCGGCTGACGCGCGCGGAGTCGGAGGTGCAGGCCGCGCTGGCCGATCTTCGTACCCTCGCACACGGGCTATACCCGGCGGCGCTCGCGGAGGAGGGGCTCGACGCCGCACTCGGCGTTCTCGCCGAAGGCGCCGCGATCCCGGTCACGGTCGCCACGGCAGCAACGGGCCGCTGCGTCCCGGCCGTCGAGCTCGCGGGCTACCTGGTGGTGGCGACGGCGGTCGGGCACAGCGCCTGTCGCCGGGCCGACGTTCGGGTGGACGGCGCGGACGGGAGGCTGGTGGTGGAGGTCGAGACGGATGCCGGCCCGCCCGGGGAGCTGGGCAGGGTGCAGGACCGTGTCGGCGCCCTAGACGGTCGGCTGACGCTGGCGGGCACGCCGGACGGCGGGACCCTGATCCGTGTGGAGCTGCCATGCGCATCGTGATCGCCGACGACGAGGTCCTGCTACGTGAAGGCCTTGCGCGGCTGCTCGCCGAGACCGGGCACGACGTGGTGGACACTGTCGGCGATGCGAACGCCCTGCTGCGGGCGGTCGAACGTGAGAGCCCCGAAGTTGTAGTGGCCGACATCCGAATGCCGCCGACCCATACCGACGAGGGGCTGGTGGCTGCCGCGGCCATCGGTGAGACACACCCCGGGGTCGGTGTGCTCGTGCTGTCGCACTACCTGGATTCCCGGTACGCCCTGCGGCTGCTCGAACAGCTTCCCGAGCGTGCCGGATATCTGCTCAAGGAGCGGGTGTCCGATGTGGCGGTGCTGCTGGACGCCCTGCAGCGGATCGCGGAGGGCGAGTGCGTGATCGATCCGACGATCGTGTCGCGGCTCATGGCGAAGAAGCGGGCGGCCGGGCCCCTGGACCGGCTGAGTGCGCGGGAGCGCGAGGTCCTGACACTGATGGCGCAGGGCCATTCCAACGGAGGTATCGCGGCCCAGCTGTTCCTCAGCCAGCGGACCGTCGAGGCACATGTCGCGCATATCTTCACCAAACTGGGCGTGCCGGAGTCGGCGGACTACCACCGGCGGGTGCTTGCCGTGCTGTTCCTGCTGCGGGGGTTGTGATCTCCGGCGGCGGCGCGGCCGTCATGGACCTCGGTGTCGGGCTCGCGTTCCTGGCCGCCGGGCTCGTGGTCGCGCCGCGGCGGCGCACGCCGGTCGCCGCGCTGATGATCGCGACGGGCGGATCGTGGCTGGCCGGTGATCTGGGCGCCGGCGTCGCGCTCTTACACCGGGGGCCGCTCGTACATCTGCTGCTGAGCTATCCGGAGGGCCGGCTGCGCAGGCCCGCGCTCCGCGTGGTCGTGGCGCTGGCGTACGCCGATGCCCTTGCCTATCCACTCGCCCGCTCGGAGCCAGTGACGATCGCGCTCGCGCTGACGGTGGTGGCGGCCGCGGGCACCCGTGTCGCGCGTACGAACCTCTCCGGGCGCCGGTCGTGCGCGCTCGCCCTGGCGGCGGCCACCTCCGTCATGCTGGCACCGGCGGCGGGGGCGGTGGCGCGGCTGGCCGGTGAGCCGCACAACCGGTCGGCGCTGTGGGCGTACGAGGCGGCTCTCGTCGGCTGCGCGGTGGCGCTCGCCGCCGATCTGCGCTGGCGCCGCCGAAGTGATGCGCTCACCGGGCTGGTGATCGACCTCGGTGATCTCGAAGAGGGCGGCACCCTTCGGGAGAAGCTCGCCGACGCGCTGCGAGACCCGGCGCTGACGGTCGGGTACTGGCTTGCGGAGACCGGCGGCTACGTCGACGAGTCCGGGCTCCCCGTCGATCCTGCCGATGCGGCGCCGGGGACGGCGGTCACGGCGCTGGAGGAGGATGGGGCGCGGGTCGGGGTGCTGCTGCACGACAGTGCCGTGCTCGACGATCCCGACCTGGTGCGATCGGTCGCGGCGATCGTCCGGCTCGCGCTGGTGAACGCCCGGCTGCAGGCGCAGGTACGGGCCCGGGTCGCCGAGGTCGAGGCCTCCCGTCGCCGTATCGTGGCCGCGGCGGACGATGAGCGTGACCGGCTGGAGCGTGAGCTCGCCGAGGGCGCTCAGCGGCGGCTCGGCCTCGTCGCGGAGCTGCTCGACGACGCACCGGACGGGATCCCCGGCCAGGTGCGCGCCGCCCGCACCCAGCTCCGGGAGTTCGCCCGCGGCGTCCACCCGCGCACCCTGACCGAGTCCGGCCTCGCGGCGGCGCTGGACGAGCTGGCCCGGGAAGCGCCGCTGCCGGTGCGATCCGCGGTCAGAGGGCGTCCGCTTCCGCCGGCGCTCGCGGCCACCGTGTACTTCGTGGTCTCGGAGGCGCTGGCGAACACTGTCAAGCACGCGCTCGCCACGGCGGCGCGGGTCACGGTCACCGTCGCCGAGGGCGTCGTCATCGTCGAGGTGGCCGACGACGGAGTCGGCGGTGTCGACCCGGCGCGCGGTTCCGGGCTGCGGGGCCTGGCGGACCGGGTCGACGTGCAGGGCGGGACCCTGGACGTCGACAGCCCGGCCGGCCAGGGCACCCGGATACGCGCCCGACTGCCTGTCACCCCGTGAAGGCCGCCGCAGGTGGCGGGCACTTCCGGCTGAGGAGACCGTCGTCAGGAGTGTTGCTGATCCGCCGCCACGGCTTGACCCAGAACGGCGTCGGCGAGACCTGGCCCTTGACGCCGGAGAGCGTCAGGAGGTCGCGGTACGCGCTCCACCGGAAGACGAAACGCTCGCCGAATTGGTTCGCGGCGTGATTCGGGCTGGTCCCTCCGCCGCCCCCGACCGTCAACGTCAGCTGCCGGTCCCGCACGGTGAACTCACCGTAGGCCCAGACGCAGGCCTCTGTGTTCTCGGTGGTGAACGCGAAGTGGCCCTTGGCGAAGACGAGCCTAAAGTCGCCCCAGTTCTGCGGCTTGACCTCATCGCCCGCGGCGCCCGCCGCGACCAGCTCGTCCTCGGACGTCGTCATCTTGTACGCCCCATCAAGTCCGCTTCGCTCGGTGGGTGAGCGATCGGCGCCCTGGCCCTCGCACGAGGGGATCTCCGCATCCCGGGCCGCCTTGGTGCCGTGTCGCAAGGCTCGGATGCGGTCCAGGTACCCGCGGGTCCGGGCGTCTTGGCGCAGCCACGCATAGACAGGGTCGACGGCCTTGCGTAGACGGGCGAGCTGGGCAGCGGTGGTGTTCTCGAACCGCACCCGGCCGCGCCGGCACAGGGCCTCGGTGCCTTCGTCGGCCTCCGCCTGGCGCATCTCCGTGGTCATGGACTCGACCGCGGTGTGCGCGGCCCGGCGCAGGTCGCCGCGCTGGTCACCGCTGAGCGCCCGCAGGTGCTTCGGGTTGCCGACGACGACCGCCGGCCGCGGCCACAGGTTCACGTTCGCCGTGATCGATTCCGCGGCGACGTCGTACTGGTCCAGCGCCACGTTCAGCACCTGATGCTCCACACCGTCGAGTCCGGCGATCGACGCCCCGTAGAAGGCGCGCGGTACGGGCCGCGCCCCGAGGGTGCGCAAGGTGCGGGCGGCGACCGCCGAGGTCGCGGCTCCGATCTTCGCACCGCGGTAGTCCTCCGGCCCGCGCAAGAACCGGGTGATCCCGACGGGTTTGCGCATCGGCCCGGGCAGTATGCCGATCTCCTCGACGCCGGCCTTGCGGACCCCTTTGAGCATCGTCGCGGCGATATCGCCGTCCAGCACCTTCTGCTGCAGCGCGTAGCTGTCCACGGCCAGCGGCGCGACCAGCGCGTCGAAGTCGGACACACCGGCGCCGTGCCAGGCGCGTACGGGCACCACCGCCAGGTCGTAACGGCCATCTCTGACCGCGCGGATGAGGTCCGCCTCGCCGGACTCCCCGTGCTTCGAATGGATCCGGTCGATGCGCAGCTCCCCCTCGGAGACCTCGCCGACCGCCTGGATGAACGGCTCCACCTCGTCGAGCCCACTGAACATTCTCAGAACCGTGGGCCGCGGCCCGCTGCCGCCGCCCGCCTTGTCCACCGAACCACCGCATCCACTGGCGACCAGCAGTGCGGTCACGGCGCCCAGCCCCGCCCACAGACGTCTGTTCCGCATGGCGACCCCCTCCGTTGACCCCGAAGGTAGGCGGCGCCGATGCCTGCCCGCATCGGGCAGCACACCCGAAACCGCACCCCGACCGTACGTGCCGGCACGTATTCCCGTCACCGGCGGCCGCGCGCCCGCCCCGATTCCGCCGCGTGCCGCCGCTCCTAGGGTCCTTGGTTGCCACTCGAAGGAGGCCACCGACATGAACAAGCTCCGCCCGGCACGGCTCATTTCGACCGCGCTGCTGACCCTAGGCGCCACCGCCGCGCCCCTGTCGGCGTCGTACGCGAACACGGCCGATGACCCGACCGGCCACGTCCTCTTCAGGAAGACCTATCCCCGTGACCGTCAGGCGTACTTCGCCGCGGCCGCGGACGGCGACAGCCAGCGGGTGCTGACCCGGCCGGGCGCGTACTGCTGTCTCCTACGTGTCTCGCCCGACGACCAGCTGATCCTGGTCATGCCCGGCTCCATCACCGAACTGCCCGTCACCGGCGGCACCGTCGGCATCGACGGAACCGGCTACCGGAAGCTCACGCTGACCGACCCGAGCCTGAACCTGGTCCCGCAGGCCTGGTCCCCGGACGGACACCGGATCGCCTACGAAGGCTGGGACTTCGACGACCCCGACCGGACCGGGATCTACACGGCGAGCTACCCCGACGGCACCGACCTCGTACGGGTGACCACCCGTCCCGGATCAGCCCACGACATGCCGCTCGACTTCTCACCCGACGGCAAGCAGTTGGTGTTCTACCGGGCTGCGCGCAGCGAAGACGACGGACCCGCCGACCTCGGCGGCTCCCTATGGGTGGTGAACACCGACGGCACCAACCCGCACCAGATCTCCACCGACGCGGTGCCCCCCAACTGGTGGGCGCGGTGGTCCCCTGACGGCTCCCGAATCCTGTTCGCCAGCGAACGGCTGCAGCCCAGCGGGGCGATCTGGACGGTCGACCCCGACGGCAGCCATGTGACCCGCGTCTTCGCCGACTCCAAGGGCGGCTTCCCGATCGAGCCGACCTGGTCACCGGACGGCGACTGGATCATGTTCGCGCTCGACCCGACGAACGACCAGTTCACCCACCCCGCCAACCGCCTCGTCGCCATCCGGCCCGACGGCAGGGGACTCCGCGTGATCAGCGCCACGCACGACTTCAAGAGCCAGCCCGAGTGGTACGAGGAGTAGGGCGCGCCGCACATTCAGGTTGTCGATAGCGGGTTGCTCATGGCCCTCGGCACTTCGCTGGCGCCGCGGAGAGTCGGTCGACGTACTTCAGCTTGAGGACGTCGGCGGAGCCGTACACGTCCTGCATGACGGCTTTTACGGAGGAGTCCTCCCGCTCAGGTGAGGCGCGCGGGCACGAACTCGGGACAGCTTCGCCCTCCGCTTCCTGGGCTGATCCGCTCCACCTTGGCTCAACGCACGGTGACGGCCACCGTGGTGGCCGGGCCGTTGGTCCAGCCGTAGCGGTGGGTGGTGACCTTCACTGTGATCTTCTGGCCCATGTCGGACCGCTCGGGACGTACGTGGACTTGGTCGCACCGCTGATGGCCGTATCGTTGCGCTTCCACTGGTAGGTGTGTGGGGTCACCGCCGGTGACCAAGTGCAGTGCGCGGCCGTCGGCTTGTAGCCGACCTTCGCGGTGCCGCCGCTGTTGCTCGCCGCGATCTTGCAGGTGACCTTGTGCGTGTAGTCGTCCGAGGCCAGGGTCGCCGCGAAGTCCCGCCGCGGCGGATTCATGAAATAGATCCACTCAGCCACGGGTCCTGCATGGCGTGACGCGCCAGGACCGACCAGCGTCACGGCGCGCTGATCAGCGTCCGGTGACGGTCGAGCTCGGCGAGGCTGCACCCTTCCACCTCGCGCACGCCTACATGATCAGGGCCGCACGGGTAGTGCCCCGAGACCAGCCGCCGGGCGGAGACGAAGACGGTGTCGAAGTAGTTCGCCACGTTGAGCAGCTGGTCCAGCGGAATGCCGGCTGCTGCATCGGTGGCTCGGGCTCCGGCCGGCGCGGGAGCGGCTGCCCGAAGCGTCCGTGATCTCTCCCGCGACGAGCTTGTCGACGACCTGGTTGTGGAACTGGACTATGAGCACGTAGAACTGACTGAGGATCAGGTTCTCGTCGTTGCGCGGATCGCCGATAAGCGGTGTGCCGGTCGGTGTCCTGCGAGGTCCCCCTCGGCGTCAGCGCCAGCCTCCAGAACCCGGTGGCCCGCCGCGGTGCCAGATGCTCCGCCCGAAGCTGCTGTCCTGTGACACGGAATCTTGAGTCCGTGTCACCTTGATGCACACGCTTCGGTCCCCGGCTACGCGTGCCGGATGACGTTGTAGATCGTCTGAGAGGCAGGTGCCGCATGAGGGGTGTTGTTCCAGCCGATCTCCTCGGCTCGTTTCTCGATGGCCTGCCGTGCGGCTTGAGCTGCGGCTTCGTCCTCAAAGAAGGCGATGGCCAGCCCATTGCCAGTCGCAGGATCGATGAGGTGATACGCGCCGTGGACACCGGGCACGGTGGCGGCGGCCTCCAGCACCCAGTCCCGGTCGTCCGTCGGCATCGGTTCCCAAACGGCCACCCTCGCGATCATGCTCTCTCCTTTGTCCACTCGTTGAGACTTCAGGATGAGGCAACCACGGGTGGCAGTGCTCAGCTTTCGGTTACACCGAACGCCGATGTGTGATGTGTGATGTGTGATGTGTGATGTGTTAGGGACCTTGAGCCCTTGCCGTGTCTTCCGGCAGCCCCCAGCTCCGGAGTCGAACGCCGCCCGGTGACCTTCTGACCAGCCCGCTTCAGCTTCGATGACACGATCCCGCGTCCGTCAAGGTCCGGACGGCACGCTCAACATCCGTTGGCACCCGACAGCTGCCGTTGGTCACGGGGCTGTTGAAGCCGCGCGAAGGCATGCAATGAGACAGGGACACGTGTACCGGTGCCCGCATGGCCACCGGGCCCTGATCCACCTTGCCACGGCCGCTGACATGCCCACCGTGCCAAACAGCCCGACGCCGAGGTCAGCGACCTGTACCAGCAGCTTGCCGACGCCGGACTGAGCCTGTCGTTCACCGAGCACGTCACCGCCCGCGCTCCCTACCCGGACAAGCGCACCGCACTACCGTGTCACCGCCGATGCCTGATCTGCTGCTTCCACACGGGCAGCAGTCCGCGCAGCTCAAAGAAATCCGGGCGGTCGACCCCGAGCGGCACGGCCGCTGGTCCTTCTCCAGCCAGCAGGCGACACTGCGCCGTCTCGACAAGGCGATGCAGGCGTTCTTCCGCCGGGTCAAGACCGTCTCGGTCAACCGCGAGGGCAAGCAGTGGTACGTCATCCTCGCCTGTGACTACGTGCCCGCCGGACCGCTCCCCGCCACGGGTGCGGTGACCGGCATCGACATGGGCATAGCCCACTTCCTCACCACGTCCGAGGGCGAGCACCAGCCCAACCCGAGGCACGGCCGCCGCAGCGCAGAAGCTCTCGGCGACGCTCAGCGGGCGCTCAAGGCGTTCCCACGACGCAGACGGGAGAACCGCACCACCAGGCATCGCCGGGCGGTGGAGAGGGTCGCCAGGCTGCACCGCAAAGTCCGGCGGCAGCGTACCGACCACGCACACAAGACCGCGCTGGCGATGGTCCGCACCTACGACGTGATCGCGCACGAGCGCCTGAGCATCGCGAACATGGTCCGCACCACCAAGCCCAAGCCCGACCCCGACATGCCCGGCAGATTCCTGCCCAACGGGGCCGCCGCAAAGGCCGGGCTGAACAAGAGCATCCACGATGCGGGTTGGGGGGTGTTCCTGGGCATCCTCGCGCACAAGGCTGAAAGCGCCGGTCGTGTACTGATCCCGGTGGACCCCCGCAACACCTCCCGCACCTGCCCCGAATGCGGGCACGTGTCCGGCGAGAACCGCACCACCCAAGAGAAGTTCGAGTGCACCCGGTGCGGACACACCGCCAACGCCGACCAGGTCGGTGCACTCAACGTCGCCATCAGGGCCGGGCTGGTCCTTCCCGACGTGGCCTAGCCACCGACAGGAGAAGCTCCCTGGATTTATCCAGGGGGAGGAGTCACGGCATGAGTCCGTATCAACTTCCGCGCGGGGGTCGCGTCATGACCGGTTCGAGGCGACTCTTGACGGTATGGCCATGCCACCCGTACCGCCTCAGCCCCCTCGGCCGCCGGGAGACACGCCGCCTCCTGGAGGTGGTGGTTTTGGCCCTCCGTCCGGAGGCTACGGACCTCCACCCGGCGGCTACGGTCCGCCGCCCGGCGGCTACGGTCCCCCTCCTGATGGCTACGGTCCGCCCTCGCAGGGCGGTGGTTGGCCTCCCGGACAGGGGGACGGGGGCTGGCAGCCGCCGCCTCCTGGATCACCCGGCGGGCCCGGTGGCCATCGAGGTGGAGGGCGGCGCCGCGGCCCCCTGTTCCTCGTGCTCACCGTGATCGTGGCCGTAGGAGCCATCGTGGCCGTGGCCGTGGTGGCCTTCGGCGGTGACGGGAAACAGGACAAGAAGTCGCCCACCGAGAGCACACGCCGCTCACCCAGCCCCTCACTGAGCATCCCGTCCGAACTGCCGTCGCTGCCTTCAGAGGTGCCCAGTGTCGTACCGACACTGCCCTCGGAGGTGCCCAGCGGAGTCGTACCGAGCGATCTGGAATCGCTCTTCCCGACCCTCGCGAACGACGAAGTGCCGTACTACATGCTGAAGAAGGGCGACTGTTTCGACACGTTCGACAGCCTGCCCGGGCAGGCCGCCAAGCGCTCGTGCACCAAGCCGCACGACGCCGAAGTCGTGAAGGTGGCCGAACTCAACGGCAGTTACTCGACCGACTCCGCCCTCAAGAAGGCCGCGTCGGCGCTGTGCGAATCGACACTGGAGCGCAAGGCGGCCAGGCAGCCCGCGGGCACCGTGCTCGGCACCCTGGTGCAGTATCCGGACTCCAGCGGCTACAAGATCGGCATCGACAACGTCGCCTGCAGCCTGGCGGCGGACATCGGCAAAGGCACCCACAAGCTGACCAAGCCACTGAAGTGAGCGCACGCGCGCGCGTGGCCGCCGTTCATCGCCCACGCGCGCGCTGTACGAAAAGTCCCCGAGATCAGATGCCGTGCGGCAGCCGCACGTACGTGACCGTCGTCTCGATCCCGCTGTCCACCAGCCGGCCCTGCGCGTCGAACGCGCCCGCCCCGTCGGTCATCCCGAAGTCGTTGTCGTTGATGAGGGCGAGCGTGTCGTGGTCCACGCGCGCGACGCCCTCGATTTTGCCTGGCACTCCTGCGACCGTGCCCAGGTCCACGACCAGGCGCTTGCGCAGCACCGGAACGCCGGCAGCTGACGGGTCGTCGAGCTGCTCCAGGGAGGGCGACGTCGTGTCGGTGTCCCACGCGTCGCCGAGGATGTCCGCGTCACGCGTGAGCCTCACCAGCTGCAGGCGGGCGGCCTTGTCGGTGCGCTCCTCGACGAGCAACCGGTCACGGCCGACGGCCACCACGGAGGAGATCTTCAGCTCGGACGTGTCGTCCTCGCTCGGGTCGACCACGTTCACCGGGTCGAAGCGGTAGGCGTACTCGGCCGTCACGGCCTGCTTCTTGGGCGAGAAGCGCAGCAGCCGCGTCGTGCGCGAGGCGTCACCCGCGCCGCCGTCCGGCAGCGAGAGCGGGCTCTGCAGGGCCATCACCAGATCACCGCCCGGGAGTTGGGCGAGCCCTTCGAAACCACGGTTGACCTTCCGGTGCAGCAGGATGGCCGGCAGCGCCTCGACCACCGGGTAGTCCGTGCCCGTCAGGTTCAGCCCCTTGGGCACATAGCGCGTGAGTACCTTCCCGCGCGCGGAGACATGGATCAGCGAAGGGCCGTACTCGTCGACGAGCCAGAAGGTGCCGTCCTCGGCCCGCACGATGCCCTCGGTGTCCACGCCGTTCGGGTCGTACGTGAGCGGGGTCTGCGCGTCATAGGAGTACGGCGCTTCGTCGCGCCCCGCCTGGTTGGGCAGACCGCTGACGGGCTTCCCGGAGGACGTGGTGAGCGGGATGGCGTCGAGTACCTCCACCGTGTCGCCGGACACCCTGATCTTCACGATCGCCGGGTCGAAGCCCGGCACCGGGAACGTCCGCCGCTTCTTGCCGTCCACCTTGATCTGGCCGTTGGGCCCGCGGTCGGTGATCGTCCAGAACTCGCCCTTGCGCCCGGCCGGATAGATGTCACTGCCGATTCCCCCGAGGTCCACGCCCCGGTCGTCGGCCACCGTCCCGGGCAGCAGTGCGTTGCTGAACGCGCCCAGAGGGATGTCGCCGAGCGTCGCGGTGCGGGTCACCCGCGGCTGCGACGGGTCGACCGCAGCGCTCGCGGTGCCGGACACCACGAAGGCGGCCAGCACGGCGAGCGGCACACCCGTGGCGACGGATCGGTGGACGCGGCGCCGGCCGACAGCATGCGGGGACATCTGGCCTCCTGGGGCACAAGTTCGTTGACAGCGGCCAGAGTTGGCCCCGGCATCGAACGTGTTGCGACCTGGAGGTGAACTCCGGGCGTCAACCGTTCATCGGGTTTCCTTCCGCCGTGGCGAGCGCCGTTGCCGGATCCTTTGCCGCCGGTCCGGCCGGCACCCAGCGGCCCCGCTCCTTGCGATACGGCCACCACCGCCCGTCGCGCCCCAGACGCAGCTGAGTGGACGCGCCGACCGCCGTCCAGCGGTTGTGTGCGGCGCGGAGCCGCGGCCGCTCGTCCTCGTCCCAGGCGGACTCCAGAGCCGCACGCGCGCGTGCCAGCGATTCCGCCTCCACAGCCCACTCGTCATCGAGGACGGACAGTGCGGCCGCACCCCCGTACCGCCACGCACGTATGGCGTGTTGCAGCTCCTCGCGATCGCGTCCCGAACCCTCGGCGAGGCGCTGGGCGATCGCCTTCTCCGGACCGCCCGCGGCCAGCCGGACCGCGTCCTGGCCAGGTGTCAACTCGGCCTCGACCGCACGCTGTCCGTGTCCGGAAACCAGTGCCTCGGCGAGCAGCCGGTACGCCTCGCCCGCGGCGGCGGTCGCGAGGAACTCCACGGAGGCCAGGTCGACTCCGGGCGCGGGCGTGGTCTCCACGTCCAGGGTGGGCGCCTGCGCGGGCTCGGCAGGCAGTTCCGGGAGGGCCGGCAGCGACGGCAGGATGTCCCCGACCGCGTACGCCTCGGCGGCGTCCACACCTTCCCGACTCGTGTCCGGTGGTACCTGGACAGGCGCGCTGCCGCGCTCCTGGAGTTCGTCCAGCAGGCGGCGTTCGCCGCGCCCCCGCATCAACAGCAGAACGAACGGATCCTCGTCCAGCAACCGCGCCATCTGGTAGCAGAGCGCGGCCGTGTGCCCGCAGTGGTCCCAGGCGTCACAGTCGCACTTCGCCTCCAGATCGCCCAGTCCTGGCAGGAGTTCGACTCCGGCGGCCGCCGCGTCCTCGACCAGATGCGGCGGCATGTCGCGATCGAGCAGCGCCGCGATGTGCCCCGCGCGCTCGACGGCCATGTCCAGGAAGTGGTCCCACTGCTCCTCGGACAGCTCCTGAAGCAGGACATCCGCGCGGTGTGCGGTCCGGTCGCGGTCCTGGACGACGGCCGTGATGCGCCCGGGACGCACCGACACGGCGCCCACCGCCCCGGCGCGCGCGAGCCTGCGGCCCGTCTTCACCTGCTCCGAGTCCAACGCCGCGTCTTCCAGGGCCTTCAGCCAGGCCAGACCCCACCACGTCTGCGCGAAACCCCGCCCGTGCGCGGGCGGCAGCGCGGCAAACGTGCGCTCCTCGTTCCGATCCGTCATCGTGCGCCCCCTCGCAGCTCCACCAGGTCGGCCAGTTCCGCATCCGTCAGCTCCGTGAGCGCCGCCTCACCGGTGCCGCCCAGGACGGCGTCGGCCAACTTCTGTTTGCGTCGCAGCATGTCGGCGATGCGGTCCTCGATGGTCCCCTCGGCGATGAGCCGGTGCACTTGGACGGGCCGACTCTGTCCGATGCGGTACGCCCGGTCCGTGGCCTGTGCCTCGACGGCCGGGTTCCACCAGCGGTCGTAGTGCACGACGTGTTCGGCCTGTGTCAGGTTCAGCCCCGTGCCCGCGGCCTTCAACGACAACAGGAAGACGGGGACTTCGCCCTCCTGGAAGCGCCGCACCATCGCTTCGCGCTCGTTGATGGCTGTCCCTCCGTGCAGGAACTGCGTTGGCACCCCGCGCGTCGCCAGGTGCCGCTCGATGAGGCGCGCCATCTGCACGTACTGCGTGAACACCAGAACGCTCGCTCCCTCGGAGAGGATGGTGTCGAGCAGTTCGTCCAGCAGTTCCAGCTTCCCGGACCTGCCCGGGATCTTCGGCCGGTCCTCCTTCAGGAACTGGGCCGGATGGTTGCAGATCTGCTTCAGCCCGGTCAGCAGTTTCACGATCAGACCGCGCCGCGCCATGCTGTCCGCGCCCGAGATCTCCGCGAGGGTTTCGCGCACCATGGCCTCGTACAGACCTGTCTGCTCCTTGGTGAGCGCCACGGCTCGGTCGGTTTCCGTCTTCGGCGGCAGCTCGGGTGCGATGCCCGGGTCCGACTTGCGGCGGCGCAGCAGAAAGGGTCGTACGAGCTGGGCGAGCCGCTCGGCCGCCGCGGGATCCAGGCCGCCCTCGACGGCTTGCGCGTAGTGCGTGCGGAACGTGCCGAGCCTGCCGAGCAGACCTGGTGTCGTCCAGTCGAGGATCGCCCACAGCTCCGAGAGGTTGTTCTCCACCGGGGTGCCGGTGAGCGCCACGCGCGCGCGTGCGCCGATGGTGCGCAGCGCCCGCGCCGTCGCCGAGTAGGGGTTCTTCACATGCTGGGCCTCGTCCGCGACCACCATGCCCCACGCCACCTCGTCGAGCCGGGGCGCGTCGAGCCGCATCGTGCCGTACGTCGTGAGCACGAACTCGCCGGGGGCCAAGCCCTCCAGGCTGCGCCGAGAGCCGTGGAAGCGGCGTACGGGGGCGCCGGGAGCGAACTTCTCGATCTCGCGCTGCCAGTTGCCCATCAGGGAGGCCGGGCAGACCACGAGGGTGGGGCCCGCGGCGGACTCGTCGGTCTGCCGGTGCAGATGCAGGGCGATCAGCGTGATCGTCTTGCCCAGGCCCATGTCATCGGCCAGACAGCCGCCCAGTCCCAAAGAGGTTATCCGGGCCAGCCAGTTGAGCCCCCGCGCCTGGTAGTCCCGCAGCGTCGCGTGGAGCGCGGCGGGCTGTCGGATCGGCTCCTGACCCTCCGGGTCCGCCAGCCGCTCCCGCAGGGTCGCCAGCCATCCCGTAGGACGTACGTCGACCCGGCGGCCGTCGACCTCCGTGGAGCCCGTCAGAACGGCGCTCAGCGCGTCGATGGGCGTGACCTTGCGGTCCTGCTGTGCCTGGGCACGGCGCACCTCGCGGGGATCGACGAGGACCCATTGGTCGCGCAGCCGCACCATGGGCCTGTTCGCCTCGGCCAGCTGGTCCAGCTCCTGGCGAGTGAGCTGCTGATCGCCCACCGCGAACCACCAGTTGAAGGCGAGGAGCGCGTCCGCGGACAGGAACGAGGGCGCGTCCGACGAGAGCTTGTCCGGGCCCTTTCCCTCGTTCGGCGGACCGATGACCGCCCGGGTCGTCAACTTCCGTGCCAGCTCCTTCGGCCAGTGCACATCGACACCGGCGAACGCCAGCGTGCGTGCGGCTTCGCCGAGGAGCTCCGCCACTTCCTCGTCGGCGAGCTCGACGGCATCCGGCACGGCTGCCGAGAGCAGGGGAGCCAGCGGGGGCCAGGCCCGGGCCGCGCGGCGCAGCGCGAGCAAGGCGTCCATCCGCGCGCGTGGGCCGAAGCCCGAGGATCCGGCCCAGACGGCGGAGGCATCCGCCACGAGGGCAGGATCGCTCACGCTGTGCAGCTGCAACACCGCGCGGAACGGCAGCCGCGTCTCGTCCGACACCGCCGACGCCAGCCCCAGCACCTCGACGCGCAGGGAGATCCGTACGTCCGCGTCGTGCACTGCGGCGACATCTGTGGCCCAGGCGCGCTGCTCGGGCACGTGCTGGGGCTCCGGCGCCGCGAAGACCGGACCACCCGCCGCGAGCGCCGCCGCGGGTGAGCGGGGCAGCGCGTCGGCGACCGCGTCCAGGAAGGCATGCAGCAGCCGCTCGGGCTCGGGCAGCCGCAGCGGTTCGGCGCCGTCCACCGGCACCGCGTGTGCGTGGGGCGGCATCGCGGCGGCCAACTCGCGGATCCGCTCCAGGTCCTCCGCGCGCAGCGGACCCGCCCGCCACGCGTCGTGGTCGTCGGCCGTGAGCCCCGGCAGCAGCAGTCCGCGCGCGGCGAACTGCAGGGCGAGCACGGCGGCCGTGCCCCAGAATGCGGTCGCCCGCTGAACCTGTGCGGCGCCGCGCGCGCGCGTGAGGACCGGCAGAGCGGCCCGCACAGGAAGCAGCACGGCGGGCACGGTCAGGAGCTCGACGCCCTCGTCCGCGGGCAGTACGACGGTCAGCTCCTCGGCGGAGCCGGACGCCACCGCGGGAGGGGACTCGCCTTCAGGGCGCCAGAATGCGACGGTGCCGGTACGGGGCGGATCGGCGGGCACGAACACGGCGCAGCAGCGGGCCAGTTCGGAGATCTCGGCGGGGGTTGCCGTGGGAATCCTCTGCACAGCGATGGCGCAATCCTCAAATTTGACTACTGGGGGCCGGGGCGCCGAGGGTACAGCACTCCGGAGGCGGGCGAGCGTGGCCGAGTCATGACGTGGGTCACCTTGCGAGAGGTGTAGCCAACCCCCCTGCCGGTGCGCCGGGAGGCCCCCGCACGGACACGGGTGGTGGCGCCATGGTCGCCGAAGGTCACTGATTCGTACGTTTCATCAGGTCAGCCCGTTCCCCGAGAGACCGGAGACCCGCCATGCCCCAGACTGCCGCAGTCCTCGCGGAACACCCCCCTGGGGCGAGCGTCGGGCAGACCCCCGGAAGCGAGTTCGCGCCCCTCTTGCGCACGGTCAAGGACCGGGGACTCCTGAGGCGGCGCCACGGCTGGTACGCGCGCGAGATCGCCACGAACGCGCTGGCCCTGGCCGCTGTGGTGACCGGCGTCGCCCTGATCGGCAACTCCTGGTGGACGCTGCTCCTCGCCCCGGTCCTCGCCGTCCTCGCCGCCCGAACGGCCTTCATAGGCCACGACGCGGGCCACTCCCAGATCACCGGCAACAAATCCGTCAGCCGCCTGCTCGGCCTGATCCACGGCAACCTGCTCCTGGGGATGAGCTACTCCTGGTGGAACGACAAGCACAATCGCCACCACGCCAACCCGAACCACATCGACAAGGACCCCGACGTCGTCGCCGACGTCCTGGTGTTCACCAGTGAGCAGGCCAAGACCCGGTCCGGCTTCCGGCGCTGGCTCACCCGCAACCAGGCCTGGTTGTTCTTCCCGCTCACCCTCCTCGAAGGCGTCGCCCTGAAGGTCCACGGCTTCCAGGACCTGCGCAGGCAGCCGCCGCGTGAGCGGGCCGCGGAGGCCCTGCTGCTGGTGGCCCACGTCGCCGCTTACGCGACCCTGTTGCTCACCTCCATGTCCCTCGGCAAGGCCCTGGCCTTCGCCGCCCTGCACCAGGCACTGTTCGGGCTGCACCTGGGCATGGCCTTCGCGCCCAACCACAAGGGCATGGAAATGCCCGACCCGGACGGCGAGCGCTGGGGGCATCTGCGTCGCCAAGTGCTCACCTCGCGCAATGTCCGTGGAGCTGTCCTGACGGACTGGTTCCTCGGCGGCCTGAACTACCAGATCGAGCACCATTTGTTCCCCAGCATGCCCCGCCCCCATTTGCGTCTTGCCCAGCCCCTGGTACGCGCGCACTGCCAGGAGTTGGGTATCTCCTACACGGAGACCGGGCTCGTCGACTCCTACCGGCAGGCCCTCCGCCACATGCACGAGGTCGGGGAGCCTCTCAGGGTTGAGTAGGGGGCGCGGCTCAGGGACGTATCAGGGTCGCGGTCCGGAACCGTGGGAGGCAGAGACCCGTTCTCAGGACAGAGAGCGGCAGCAGCCGCGAAGGAGGCGACACATGTCGAAGAACGCGAAGATCGCCGCAGGAGGTGTGGCGGTCGGCCTCATCCTGCTGATCTGGCTGCCCTGGTGGGCCGCCTTCTTGATCGTGCTGGGAGTCCCGGCGGCCGCATACCTCGCGCTGGACCCCTCGCAGCGGCGCAGGCTGCGCCGCGTCACGCGCAAGGAGCTCGGCCGCTGAGGCGTCACCGACCAGGTGCGTCGCCGTCCAGCGCGCAGGAGCCGACCACATCACCGCTCGCGGGCCTGCCGACGGCATGGTCCGCGGGCGGCTGAGCGCCCCGCTCCACCCAGGCGGTGAGGGCGTCGAACGCCGACCGGTAGCAGGGAAGGATCGGTCGCAGTCGCTCTGGATACGTGTCGTACAGCCCGTCGACATGAGTGCCGCCATCAATCACGTAATAGCGGTGCAGCCGTCCTCGCCCGCTCTCGTCGATCATCCGGGCGTACACATCGGAGTCCGCCGCCTTGGGCAGGAGCGCGTCCAGGTCACCGTGCAAGGTGATCAGCGGTCTGCCGATCCGCCCGGTGAGGGCGACCCGGGCCACGGCGCGATGCACGGACGCGGGGCGCGCGGCGTAGTCGTATGTGGCGTCGGAGGCACACGGCGCCAGGATCTGCTCCGCGGTGGATCCGGCCGACGCGCCGGGGCAGCCGACGTCGTACGACGGATCGAACTCGGCCCGGTAGATCTTCTGTGTCACACCCCAGTACGCCTTCTCGTGGTACGGCCACAGGAACTCTGAGCCACGGGCGAAACCCACCCGGTACAGGTCCTCGTCGCCCGCCGATCCGAGCGTCCGGGCCACTGCCGCCGGCAGTGAGGTGAGCAGGCTGGGCCCGTGCGCGGTCCACAGCGCGCCCTCCCAGTCCACGCCGCCGTCGTACAGCTCAGGGTGGTTCTCCAGCTGCCACCGAGTGAGATAGCCGCCGTTGGAGATGCCCGTCATGTACGTCCGCCGCGGTGCGCGGCCATAGCGCTGAGCGACGACCTTCCGGGCAGCCCGGGTGAGTTGCGTCGTCCGCATGTTCCACTCGGCGACGGCATCGCCGGGCCGCCCGCCGTCGCGATAGAAGTCGGGTCCGTTGTTGCCCTTGTCGGTGGCGGCGTATGCGTATCCCTGGGCCAGTACCTGGTCGGAGATCGCCGTGTCGGTCGCGTACTGCCTGCGGGTACCCGGCGCGCCCGTGACCACCAGACCGCCATTCCAGCGGTCGGGAAGCCGGATCACGAACTGCGCGTCGTGCTGCCAGCCATGCGTGCCATTGAAGTACGAACTGTCAGGGAAATACCCGTCGATCTGCACGCCCGGCACCCCGGACGGGTTGCGGGTCCCCCTGGCCGTCAAGCCGGCCTGGTCGGCCATGTCCGTGTAGGGCGTTCCGGCGAGCGCGTACGTGGTCAAGTCACCCAGACAGGCGCTCTGCTGAAACGCCGCCCCGGCCACGTCCACCCTCTCCTGGCGTGCGCAGTGCCCGGCGTCGCCCGCGGCGGACCCGGCCGAGGCAGACCCCGGCACGGTCAACGCCACCAGAGCTGCGGCGAGAAGGGGAACGCCACGGGACACACGCATGACCGACCTCCGTGACACGACGTGAGAGGTGAAGAGAAGCGAAGCGTTGCCTCATGGTGCGCATTCGCCCCGGGGTCGGCCATGGGGCCGGACCACATGGAATGGCAGCGGCATATGGGGGGCGAGACGGTTCGATCGAGGCTGTCATCGAGTCCCGCGCGGTCGTCACAGATGTGGACGGGGGCAACTCATCCCGGGCATCGCGGGGGCTCGGCATCCGGGGATGCAGAAGCAGGGGCGACGCCTCGGCCATCAATTGTTGAAAGGCGCAATCCGTCAAGGGGGTGTTGCCCGTACTGACTAACGAGGCATCTCCTCCTGACAAACGGTCCGCCCACCCCGCCGGCGACCAATTCCCCGTCGGTGGTCTGCGGCATCAGTCAGGCTTCCAGGCCGGCTACCCATCCGGCCTGGGATGAGACAGGACCAGAGCGGCGCATGCCCCGCGACACTCCGGATCGCGCCTGCGAGCGATGCGCCGCAGCCCTGTTCAGGCCGCCTACCAACGGCGACCCCCTCCGGCCAGGGCCTTCTCATCCGTGCACATGAACAGCTGGAGTCGCGATGACCTCCACCCATGCCACCGAAGTTGTCTTGAGGGGACTGGGGGTGGGCTGTGCCGTCGCCAACGCAGTGCTGCACCTGCTCCTCGTGCCCGATCATCTTGAGGAGAAGTTCTACATCGGCTTCCTGTTCGCCGTGGGAAGCGCCGCCATGGTCGTCGTGGCGGTGGCGATCGTCGTTGTGAAACGCCCCTTGACCGCGTGGCTGACCGGGTCGATCGTCAGCCTCGGCATGATCGTCGGCTTTCTGCTCTCGCGTACGGTCGGCCTGCCCGATGGCTACTACGAAGCCGGCTGGGAGCCGCCGTACGGACCCCTGTCACTGTTGGTTGAGGGGCTCTTCGTCCTTGCCTTCCTTGCCTGGCTCGGCGACAGGGCGGCACAGGGTGCCGCCCCCACACTTCCGCTGCTTCCGCACAGGGCGGACCGCGAGCAGGTCCCGCAGGTCCCGCTGGGGCGTGGCGCATCACGACGTGGGTCAGGCTGAGCCGGGGAGCCTCAGCGACTCCCCGTGCCCAGCTCGAGCAGAGGAAGCGAGGGAGGCGTAGCGCACGACGTCGGCGTCTAGTGCTCCTGCTGTTCCGTGCGATTGAGGCCGCGGGCGATCTCCTGGAGGATCTCCTGCTCCGACTTTCCCGTCATGCCGGCCATCTGGCGCAGGAGCAGGGCGCACAGAGCTGTCGCTCCATCTGCGACTTGGTCGAGGTTCCCGTCGGACTCGGCGCGCTCCATCATGTACTTCGTCATGAGGTTGTTGCCGGAGATGTAAGCGGTCATGGCCTCGATGCCGAGGCGCACACGGTCGTAGTCATTTGTTGCCATCGCGCCACCGTTCCACGGTGCGCCGGGTCGCGCCACCGCCTGCTTAAGATCCGGCTGTGGCTGACATCCCCGAAAATTTGATGAAGCTGGAACGTTCCATGGAAGAGCAGCGTGCGAAACTCGCGGGCCTCGCCGGCGACGAGTACCAGGCGCAGTGGCGCCGCTGCCGGAAGGCGTCCGAAAAGTTCCAGGCAGCGGTCGACGAATACGCCTCGCGTGACGACGTGACCATGTCCCGAGACGAGGTGGAACAGGCGGCGAAGGCGGCCGCACGGCACGCCCAGGAGGATCCTGCCGTGGAGTAGCCGAACGCAAGGATGCCCTGCCTCGCGCGTTGAGGTAGGGGCTTGGCACTCTGCAGCAATGAACGGCCGG
This sequence comes from Streptomyces albiflavescens, assembly GCF_014645835.1. Taxonomy (GTDB): domain Bacteria; phylum Actinomycetota; class Actinomycetes; order Streptomycetales; family Streptomycetaceae; genus Streptomyces; species Streptomyces albiflavescens. The sequence continues at coordinate 744,211 of NZ_BMMM01000001.1, read as the reverse complement.
TGTCTGCCGGGGCTGTGACCGACCGAGCAGGGCCCTTGTTCTTTCCCTCCCTCTCTGCTGCAACTGCGCAGCGCAACTCACCAACGTGCCGAACGTCCGCCTGCCCCGTGGGCAGCGAGGTCTGGCGGCTTTCTCACCTCGGAGAACCACGACGTCGACGAGTCACAGAAAAACCCTTTGCGCACCTGATCGCCGAACCCCGACGATGACGGGCATGAAGAACGGAAAGGAGGCCCAGCGACTCCACGGTGAGCGCTGATGGCCGAGTACGAGGCGTCGCAGACGCCGCAGCCCCAGTCCCGAGAGCCCCGGACGCCGCCGGCACCGCTGACAGCGGCCTGGCTGAGGGCCCATTTCGACCCGCTGCCCTTCCCGGCACGGATGAGCGCCCTGGCGCGTTACGCCCGCACGCTCACCCCGCACGCCTACGAATCCCTCCACCGAGCCCTCGACGCCGGTGACTCCAGCGAACGGCACACCGCGCTGTTCCTGGCCGTCGTCCGCCGCGACCTCGATCGGGTGACCGATGCCCTCGCCGATTCGCTGCTGAGCCGTCGCGCACGATCGGCCGCCCTTCGACTCCCGATTCCCGAACACGCCCTTGAGCGGCTCGCCTTGAGCGACGTCAGGGCGACCCGCCACGACACGTACCGACTCCTCAGGCTCAGCCGCCGCCGAACCCTCGCCGCCGAACTGCTGCCTCAGGTGTACGAGCGCTACGGCGACCGGGAAGCGGCCCGCCTGCTGTCGGCCTGCCCAGCCGAAACCGTCCTCGAGTGGCTGCCCCGCCTCGATGTGCCCCTGGGGGCGCTGAACTCGCTGGCCCGCACGACCCCTCGAGCGGTGGCGGAGTACGTCGCCGCACGCCGGGAAGAGCGGACACCCCACGACGCGCACCGGATCATGTGCCACTTCCGGGCCGTAGCCTCGGTCGCCGCGCAACGAGACCCACACGCGGCTCTGATTCTCCTGGAACGGGCACCCGACCTCCTCACTCCACCCGCGGTCCTCGCAGCCCTCCGGCTGCCCGCCGAAGCGCTCGCCGTACTGCACGCCGCGCGGCCACTCAGCGACGGACGACCTCGCGAACACCTGATCCCCGCAGGGCCTTTGTCGCCCTCCCACCGCCGCGCTCTGGAGGAGCGGCCCGTCGAGGACCTCGTCGCACTGGCCGAACACTGCCCGTCCACCGGAAGCCGCGAACGCGGCCCGGGCCGCCGCGAGGTGGTGGCCGACGGCCTGCTGCGACTGCTCCCGCACGCCGAGCGGTTGCGCATCGTCGAGAGCCGCACCGTGGGCCGGGGCCGGATGCGCGGCGTCACGCTGAACACGCTTGCCGCCCTCGCCCCCGCCGATCGCGCGAACCTGCTCGGCCCTTGGCTGGAGCGGCATGGACGACCCTCCTGGTCGACGGCGCGCCTGGCCGCGGCCCTGCCCCTGGCACAGGGCGAGCCTCTGCTGCGCGAACTCGCCGCCAACCACCGCGTCCACCATCGCGCCCAGGCCTGGCCGGCCCTGCTGGCCTGCGCGGAGCTCGAAGGGGACCGTGACCAGTTCGCACGGATCGCCGGTGACTGCGAACGCGCCTGGCACGACCAGGACGTAGTGCGCTGCGCCGCCCTCCAGCAACTCGCCGGAGCCGCGCCACATTTGCTCACGGCCCTGCCCGAACGCGTCCTGCGCGACGCCGTCCTCACCACGGTCCAGTCGCGCGACTCCACGGCCGCCACCCTGTCCGCCGCCGAACGGTTGCTGCGCCGCATCGCGGAGCGAGCCGCGGCCACCGGTCGTCACGCACGGACCGCGTACGCGATCGAGTTGCTCGGCCAGGTCGTCTCCGCACCACGGCACACGGGACCAGTGGTGCCCCTGAACATTGGTGAGGAAGCGACCCGGACTCTCTGGTCCGCCATGGCACCGACCGCATTGCAACGCCCCGAACTGGGCACGGTGCTCGCCGAACTCCTCGGGCATCATCTCACCGCACTGCCCGACCTCGACGACCATGTACGCCGGACCGCACTCGAAGTCGACGACCCGGAACTCGCGGCTCGCGCCGCAGCCGCGTGGGTGCGGCCCCCACAGTCACGGGAGCACCGCTGCGCCGAACTGATCGGCCTGGACGCGACGTTCGCGACCGTGCCCGTGGTCCTGCGGACGATCGCAGCACGGCGCACCGATCTGCTCGATCCCGTCCTGACCGCCGCTCGCGAAGGGTTTTCCGGTCGGGTACGCCCCCGCGCCACATCTTGGGCGCCCAGGCTGCACCCCGGTGTCGTCCGCCGATGGCTTCCCCAGCAGCAGGAGCAGTGGGAAGAACACCACGCGCGTGTGGCCGCTGACGAAGCAGCCCCCCTGCGCACCAGGGCCGACGCCGCGACACTGCTCCGGGAGCCGGGGCGGCTGACAGCGCTGGCCGACAGCGCTCCGCAACCGGTGGCCGCCGCGGCGCTCACCGCACTGGGCGAAGATCCCCCTGCGGAGTCGAGCGCCGTCCTGCGGGACATCCTTCTCCGGCATGCGGCAGCGGGTGGTGTGCGGGGGCGGGCCGCGATGACCTCGCTTCGGCGGCTCCTTGAACGGCTGCCCGACCGTGAGGCCGTACCCCTGCTGGCGCCGGTCGCATCCTCGACCCGTGCTCCGGTCGGCGCCCGCAAAGAAGCGGTCCGGGCGCTGGGCGCCCTCTTCGGAGAGGACGCCTTCGAGGCACTGGTGGTGGCGTGGGACGTGCCGGGGCAGCATCCCGACGTCCGTGCCGTGCTGGCCCGCTGCCTCCTCGTGGGGATCGACCGCCCGGGCGTGACACGGCGCCTCGTCGAGGCCGCCGGCGAAGCCGTGGTGCGGGACGCCGTCGTGCACCCGCGCGTGGGAGCCGTACCGGTCTCCAGCCGCGAGGCCTACGCTGCCTTCCTCGCACGGCTCGTCGAGGAGGGCGACGACGACACGGCCGTCGCCGCGTGCCACGCTCTGCCCGCATGGCTGACTCCGGGCGCGACCGATGCCATGAGGGTGCTCGTCGAAGCGTTCGCCGCCCCGGACCGGCGCCCCACGGTGTGGAACGTGGCGGCCCGCCACCTCGCCGGGCTCCCGCCGGGAGCGGCCACCGAAGCCGCGCTGCGCGGCGCCTTCGACGCACTGCGGGAACGCGCGGGGTCGCTGGACCCACAGGTCCGCGCCGATGCCCTCAGGCGACTGCACGGGTGCCCGGACGTCCTGGTGCCGGGCTACGGGGGCGCGCACCTACGGGAGGAGGTCGCCGACACACTCGTGGACACGCTGGAAGCCGTGGGCCTACACGCCGACGCCGCACGCCTCAGCTGGAACGCGGCCATGGCCGACGTACGACGGGGTGAGTACGAAGAACACCGTTGGGAACGACTGTTGCGGCTCTGCGAGACACAGCCTCAACGCCTGAGGTCGTTGCAGTACCTGTCCGTGGATCTCGACAGGGCCCGCGTGCCTGAGGCCCTGCTCGCCGCGACACGGACGCTGCGTACCCGCCAGACTCCCACGTCCGGCCGACTCGCGCTCCACCTGGTCGGTCTCGGAGGGCGCGGGACCCGGTGGGACGACCCCTGGCGGGCCGAACTCGACGCGCTGCGCACCCACACCGATCACGACACCGCCATGGCCGCCCTTCTCGTCGACCCGGACGAGAGCCGCTGACAGAGCGGGCAGGCGTGTCCGACAGGGGCCGTACCACGGGGATCACCTGTGGCACAGCCCCTCAGCTGGGACGTACCGCCATCTTGTCGAGGGCTTCCAGGAGCCCGGGCAGTTCCGGTCCGCGACCGACGGGCAGGACCTCTCCGGGCTCCTCGTCCAGGAGGACGAACGCGATGTCGTCGGTCCTCGCGACCAAGGACCAGCCGGGGCCGTCGGCCCGCAGGGTCCGGGCGTCGCCTGTGGCGAAGGACGAGCGGACACGACCGAGCGGAGGCGGTGTGTCCACATACGAGCGGGCCTCGGCGAGGACCCGGCGGACACCGCTGCGTGCCTCGCCGTCGCCGCTCTCCTCCTGAGCCGCGTCCTCGGCCGGGGCCACCTCGGCCTGGGCCGTCCCCTCCGACGTCACGAACTCGGCGTCGTCGATCTGCTCCCGCCAGATCGCCCACTGCAGCGCGATCTCGTCGGCGCCGAGGCGCCGTTGCGCCGGACCCCACGTGGTGGTGTCCGGCGGGCTGAGCGGGGGCCGCTCCGTGAGCTCGTCGGAAGGGTCGTGCGGTGCCGGCACCCCGGGGGCCGAGACGGCGACCTCGAGGGGCCAGCCGGGCAGCGCGGCGACGACCGTGCGCTCGTCCGGCGACAGGTCGTGCTCCATGCCGCAGTCCCAGGACGCGATGGCGACAGCGACCAGCGAGACGTCGTCCACGACCACCGTCCACCGCGCGCCCTCGCCGTCCTGGCCGAGCACGAGACCGTACCCGTCGGCGAGCGGCGCGAGGCCGAGCGCCGCACAGGCCTCCGGGTAGTCGTCCCCCAGCACGCTGGGGAACTTGGCGGGCGTCAGCAACACCGCCGTCAGCACATACAGCGCGTCATCGTCCAGCGCGTCGTCGTCCCCGGTGGCGACGGCGCCATCGTCCGTCCCGGTCATCCCAGCCTCCCCATCGCTACGTTCGTCGGCGCACCATAATGCGACCGGAAGGCGCTTGTCACGGGCCCGAAGCACACCCGGAGCTGCTGTTATCCGGCTGGACAGGGGCGAAACGACCGTTCCGGCCCCGAGGTCAGGCCACGGGCAGCCCGAGCAGTGTGCGGGCCACTGTGCGGGGCGACTCGTCGCGCTCCCGCGCCAAGGCGATCACGGCCCGGCAGGCGAGTTCGTTCACCCCGAACGACAGCGCCTCCGGTGACACCCAGGCCGCTGCCTCGTCGATCTGGTCCTGGTCGTCCTCCGCACACGCGGACACATACGCCGCGGCCGCCTCGAACAAATTGTGCGCACGCTTCTCCGGCCGCGGCGTCACGGGCCGCCGCTCCCCGGGCCCCTCGGCCGTCTTCTTCTGCCACTTCTTGCGGAGTCTGCCGATCATGCCGGACATCAGGCCACCTTCCCCCTGCGCGATGGTCATCGCCGATCTTTCATCTGCCGCTATTCAACGTAGAGTTGGAGCCGCGGCGACAGAAGGGGGACGGCCCGGTGAAGCGGTACGAGCGGCTCGCACGGATCCGGCGGATGGACCCGGAAAAGGAAGCCTCGGAGATCTATCGGCTCACCTCCGCGTACGAATTCCCCTGGGACTTCACCCGAGCCCTGGAACTGGCGCTCTACCGCACCTACGCCGTTCCCAGCATCGGTCGCCTGCTTGCCCGGACGGCGGAGCTCACGGACCGCACGCAGAAGCGTTACGACGACACCGCGCTGCTTCTCGACGCCATCGTCGAGCACGGTTTCGATGGCGAAGAGGGCCGGACGGCGATCCGCCGCATCAACCAGATGCACGGCAGCTACGACATCAGCAATGACGACATGCGTTACGTGCTCTGCACCTTCGTGGTGATGCCCAAGCGGTGGATCGAGGCCTATGGATGGCGCAGGTTGTCGCGCCACGAGATCGTCGCGTCCACCGTGCACTACCGCATCCTGGGGCGGCACATGGGCATCAAGGACATCCCGGAGACCTACGAGGAGTTCGAGGCCTGCCTCGACGCCTACGAGGAGGCCCATTTCGGTTGGGACGAGGGTGCGCGGCGGGTCTCGGACGCGACCTTGGATCTGATGGCCTCCTGGTACCCGCGTCCTCTCGCACCCTTGCTGCGCGCCTCGACCCTCGCCCTGCTCGACGAACCGCTGCTTCAGGCCTTCCGGTACGAACCCCCGAGCGCCGCCACACGCGCACTGGTCCGCCGTGCGGTGCGCGCGCGTGGCCGACTGGTCCGTCTGATGCCGCCGCGCCGTTCCCCGCACTTTGCGAGGCAGAACTGGGAGATCAAGGGCTACCCGGACGGCTACCGCGTCGCCGAGCTGGGCACCTGTCCGGTGCCCGGTGTCCGCGGCTGCCCCGTCTCACGGGCTCCCCGCGTCGAGTGAGTCGATCGTGGCGCGCAGCCAGGCCAGTTCGGCTCGGCTCGTGGCCCGCGCGATGGTGAGGATGCCGCGGCGGAAGGGGTCGTCCAGTTCCTCGGCGCGCAGCGGCCGGTCACCGGAGTAGAAGAAGCTCGCAGGCTCCTCCAGGAAGGCGAGCCTGCGCCGCAGCACGGCCGCCTGCGCGCTCGGGTCGTCCAGGTGCCTGAGGAAGGCGAGCACCGTGAACCAGCGGTTCTCGTCGGTGATGTCGCGCTGTGCCGGTTCCGCGAGCCGGCGGCACAGCTCGTTTCTTCCTGTCTCGGTGAGTGTCAGGACATGACGGGGGGCGGCCACGGAACCGGGCTGGGTCGCCCGCGCCAGCAGGTCCGCCTTCTCCAGCCGCTTGATGGCGGGGTACAGCGTGCTCTCCGCCACGGGTTTCACATGCCCGGTCAGCGCGGTGATGCGCTTGCGCAGCTCGTAGCCGTGCAGCGGGGCGTCGTACAGAAAACCGAGGATGGCCAGCTCCAGCATGCTCACATTCTGCCGCACGCTCGCTGTACATCGCTTCCTCTATACATCGATACCGATGTATCCTCCTGGAGGCGTGAGACACCACGAAGCGGCACAGGGGAGTGCGTGATGCAGCAGGCCGAATTCGACGACAAGGGAAGCCTGATCCGCTGGACGGAGGTGGCGGGCGCCGAACCGGCGCGGGTGTACGTGCACGGCCTGGGTGCGGCCTCGACGGTCTACCACGCCCATATCGCGGCCAGGCCCGAGTTGGCGGGTCGCCGCACCCTGTTCGTCGACCTGCCGGGTCACGGCATCAGCGACCGGCCCACAGACTTCGGATACACCCTGGAGGAGCACGCGGATGCGTTGGCGGCGGCTCTGGACGCGGCCCGCCTTACGGGCACGGAGCTGGTCGCGCACAGCATGGGCGGCGCCGTCGCCATCGTGCTCGCCCATCGGCGGCCCGAACTCGTCTCACGTCTGGTCCTGACGGAGGCCAGCCTCGACCCGTATCCTACGGGCACCGCGGGCAGCAGCGGCATCGCCGCATACGAGGAGGACGAGTACGTCGAAGACGGCGGCCACGCGCGCGTGCTGGAGAAGATCGGTCCCTCCTGGGCGGCCACCATGCGGCTCGCCGATCCGCGGGCCCTGCACCGCACGGCGACGGGCCTCGGGCGCGGCACGAACCCCACGATGCGCCGGATGCTCGAAGCGCTGACGGTGGACCGCGTCTACCTTCAGGGCGAGCTGAGCGGTGAACTCCCGGGCAGGGAACGCCTGGAGACCGCCGGAGTGCGGGTCGTGACGGTGCCCGGGGCCGGGCACAACGTCATGTTCGACAACCCCGGCGCCCTCGCGGCGGAGATCGCCGGTAAGGGCTGACGGCTCAGCCGCGGCGGTGTCCGGGCGGGGCCCGACGCTTTACCGGCGGCGTCCTACTCTTCAGGCGCGGCGTACGGCCAGTGCGAGGAAGCGGTCGTCCTCGTCGACGTACGACGTCATGTCCCAGCCGGATTCGGCCAGCAGGGGACGGAGGTTGGCCTCCGCGCGCAGGTCGTCCGGGGTGATCCGGCGGCCCTGACGGGCCGCGAGCGCCGCCCGGCCGATCGGGTGGAAGAGGGCGAGGGTGCCGCCCGGCCGCACCACGCGTGCCAGCTCCCTGAGGTTCTCCGCCGGGTTCGGCAGATGCGCGATGAGGCCCGCCGCGAACACCGCGTCCAGCGACTCCGTGCGGAACGGAAGCCCGGCGACGTCGGCGAGCAGCAACTGCCCGTCCCGGTCCCGTCCGGCCCGTACGGCGGCCTCCAGCATGGCCGGGGTCAGATCGGCCCCGACGACCACTCCGGAGGCCGTCACGGCCGCGCGCAAGGGCGGCAGGGCGCGGCCGGTGCCGCAGCCCGCGTCTAGCACGCGGTCGCCCTTGCGCAGACCGAGTTCGGCGACCGCGGCCGCGTACGCCGGCTCGTCGTCGGGGAACCGCTCGTCCCAGTCCGCCGCGCGGGCCGTGAAGAACTCCTGGACGTGTGTGTGGTCGTCACTCATGTTCCGCATGATCCCTCACCGACACGAAGGACGTCGCGGTGCGCACGTTCGAGCGCGACGCGATCGTTCAGGTACATCTCTTCGTCATATTCCAACAGCTTTCGAAATGCGCCCCCTTTGCGCGCCCCTGCCCGGACTAGCGTCCCTGGGCCATGGGACACCTGGACCACGCCGCCTTCGGCTGGCTGACCCCCGTGCTGTCGTACGTGATGGCCTGCATAGGCGCGGCCCTGGGGCTGCGCTGCACGGTCCGCGCGCTCGGCACCACCGGGCGTTCGCGCCGCAACTGGCTCCTCACCGCGGCCTCCGCGATCGGTACCGGCATCTGGACCATGCACTTCGTGGCGATGCTCGGATTCAGCGTCACTGGTACGGAGATGCGCTACAACGTGCCGTTGACCATCCTCAGTCTGCTCGTCGCCATGGTCGTCGTCGGCGCGGGCGTCTTCGCCGTCGGCTACGGCCGCGACCGGGGCCGAGCACTCGTCCTGGGCGGGCTCACCACCGGACTCGGCGTCGCGAGCATGCACTACCTGGGCATGGCCGCGCTGCGGCTGCACGGCCAAGTGCGCTACGACCCGGTCCTGGTCGGGCTCTCCGTCGTGATCGCCGTGGTGGCGGCGACCGCAGCCCTGTGGGCGGCGCTCAACATCAAGTCGCCCGTGGCGGTCGCCGTCGCCTCCCTCGTCATGGGCGGCGCGGTGAGCAGCATGCACTACACCGGAATGATGGCGGTGAGCGTGCGCGTCAGCCCCTCCGCCCAGGCCCTGCCCGGGGCCACGGCGATGCAGTTCATCTTCCCCCTCGCCGTCGGCCTCGGGTCCTATCTCTTCCTGACATCGGCGTTCGTCGCGCTGTCGCCGACGTCCGACGAACGCGAAGCATCCGCATCGGCCCAGCGGCCGGTCGAGAGCGTCGCCCGCTAGTCGCGGGCCCGGAGCCACGACGGCCCGGAAGACACGCCCCGAACCTTTCCGAGCGAGGAGGCCATGCGTACACCCCGTAGGACCCCCACAGCCGGCGCCGAGCCGCCGCCCCAGCCCTTGGCGCGCGGTCGCCGCGCGCATGCCGGCCCGCCGGCCGACGAGCGCGCGGACGCCGACGAAACCGTCGCGGGGCCACCGTCGGAGGCACCCACACGCGCGGGCGGGTGGCGCATCCGGCCCCGCACCGTACGAGCCAAGATCGTCTGCTTGCTGATGGTGCCGGTCATCTCCTTGCTCGCGCTGTGGGCGTACGCCACGGTGAGCACCGCCCAGGACGTCGCGCGGCTACGGCAGTTGCAGCGCGTGGACTCGACCGTCCGGGCCCCCGTCGACGCAGCCGTCGCCGCCCTCCAGGCCGAACGCGCGGCCGCCGTCCGCTACGCGACCGACCCGGCCACTGAACAGCCGAACGACCTCAAGGAACTGGCACGGCACACCGACCGCGCGGTGGCGAAGCTGCGACTGGGCGACCACAACACCGTCGCCGACGGTGCCGACCTGCCGGCGGGAGTGGCCGGGCGCCTCGAAGCCTTCGTCGCCGCAGCCGAACAAGTGCCGTCCCTGCGCACCGCCGTGCTGGACCGCCGTACGGGATGGGACGAGGCGTACGGGCAGTACACCAGGACCATCTCGACGGCCTTCGGCGTAGGCGGCGCCCTCACCGGCATCCAGGACGCCGACCTCGGTTCCGACGCGCGCGTGCTGCTCGAATTCTCCCGGGCCGGGGAGTCACTGGCCCAGGAGGACGCGGTGCTGTCCGGCGCGCGGGTCGCCGGGAGCCTCGACGGTGAACGGCTGCGGCTGTTCACCGGTGCCGTCGACACCCGCCGAACCCTGACCGATGCGGCCGTCGCGGATCTGCGTGGGCCCGAGCGAGCCGCCTGGCACGACCTCGTGGAGGGGAGCGCGTACGCCGACGTGCGCGCCGTCGAGGACAAGGTGCTGGTCTCCCGCCCCGGTGGCAAGGCGATCGACGCCGCGCCGGAGGCCGCCTGGAACACGGCCCACGCGCGCGTGCAGCACGGAATGCACACGATCGAGGCGAACGCGGGCCGCGGTGTCGCGGACCGGGCCGACCCGTTCACCCGCGGTCTGCTCACCCCCGCCGGTGCCGCGGTCCTGTTCGGGCTCGCTGCCGTCGTCGCGTCGCTCGTCATCTCCGTACGCATCGGACGCGGGCTCGTCGTCGAGCTGGTGAGCCTGCGCAACAGCGCCCTGGAGATCGCGCGCCGCAAACTGCCGCAGGCCATGCGCAAACTGCGAGCGGGGGAGGAGATCGACGTCCGTGCCGAGGCCCCGCCCGGGCCGCCCGCAGAAGACGAGACCGGACAGGTCGCGGAGGCCCTCGGTACCGTGCACCGGGCCGCCCTGCGCGCCGCCGTCGAGCGTGCGGAACTCGCCAGCGGAATCTCCGGGGTCTTCGTCAATCTCGCCCGCCGCAGCCAGGTTCTGGTACACCGTCAACTGAGCCTGCTGGACAGCATGGAGCGCAGGTCGGAGGATCCGAACGAGCTGAGCGACCTGTTCCGGCTCGACCACCTCACCACACGGATGCGGCGTCACGCGGAGAGCTTGATCATTCTTTCGGGAGCCGCTCCCGGCCGGGCCTGGCGCATGCCGGTCTCACTGACGAACGTGGTCCGTGCGGCCGTCTCCGAAGTCGAGGACTACGCGCGCGTGGAGGTACGACAACTTCCCGAGGCATCCGTGGTCGGAGCCGCGGTGGCCGACCTCACGCACCTCTTGGCGGAGATCGTCGAGAACGCCGCACAGTTCTCGCCGCCGCACACCCGGGTGCGGGTCACCGGCGAGCCCGTCGGCAACGGCTACGCGGTCGAGGTCGAGGACCGGGGGCTCGGCATGGGCAAGGAGACGCTCGCCGAGGCCAACCGGCGCATCGAGCAGTCCGAGGCGCTCGACCTGTTCGACAGCGACCGGCTCGGCCTGTTCGTGGTCAGCAGGCTGGCGGCCCGGCACGGCATCAAGGTGCACCTGCGGACCTCGCCCTACGGCGGTACCACCGCGGTCGTTCTGTTGCCCACGGCCCTGCTGCAAGGCGGCGCGGCGGAACGTTCCCCCAGCAGGGCGGACATCGACAGGCCCGCGGAACGGGAGTACGCGCGCGTGTCGGCGGCCCCGGAACAGGACTCGGTCCAGGCCATCACCGAGCGGCCCGCACTGGTGCCCCCGGTACAGGCAGCCCCCGAAGCCCCCGTGAACGGTTCGTCGGAAAGCCCTCCGCCTGGAGTCACCACGCTGCGGCTGCACCGTCCCCCGGACGACTCCGAAGGCTCCGACGACCTCCCACGGCGTGTGCGGCAGGCGAGCCTCGCCCCGCAACTGCGCGCACAGCGCTCCGAGGAGCCGGCGGAAACGCCGGGTCCCCGGAGCGACGACCAGCGCACCCCCGAACTCGTACGGGACCGTATGGCGGCCTACCGCGACGGCTGGGCACGCGGCGGCGGCAGGTCACCCGGCCTGGGCGCCGCCCCCGACCCGGAAGCGGGCAGCGACAGCAGCGAAGGAGACCCCGCATGATCCAGGATCCGAGCATGAGGGCCGCCCAGCGGTCCGGCGAACTCGACTGGCTGCTGGACGACTTGGTGCTGCGCGTGGCCGAAGTGCGACACGCCGTGGTGCTGTCGAACGACGGTCTCGCGGTGGGCGCGTCCACCGGCCTCCGGCGCGAGGACGCCGAACACCTCGCCGCCGTCGCCTCCGGCTTCCACAGCCTGGCCAAGGGTGCGGGCCGCCACTTCGGCGCCGGCGGCGTACGTCAGACGATGGTGGAGATGGACGACGGCTTCCTGTTCGTCGCCGCGGCGGGGGACGGTTCGTGCCTCGCCCTCCTCACCGCCGTCACGGCCGACATCGGCTTGGTGGCGTACGAGATGGCGCTGCTGGTCAAGCGCGTCGGCGAGCACCTGTACACGCCGACGCGTGTCGCCGCACAGCCGCCCGCCGCCGGATGACCGGGGACGGTCGGTGCAGATGATCGAGGACACGCCGGGCAGCCAGTGGTACGACAACGAGGCCGGACCACTCGTCCGCCCCTACGCGATGACGGGTGGGCGCACCAAACCCGGCCCCACCGGGGTGCGCTTCGACCTGATCGCCCTGGTCACGCTCGACGCGGGCGCACCCGGCGTCGACGACGACACCTCGCTCGGACCGGAACACCGGGCACTGATCGAACTGTGCCGTATCGAGACGCAGTCGGTGGCCGAACTGGCCGCGGACGCCGACCTGCCGGTGGGCGTGGTCAGGGTGCTCCTCGGTGACCTCCTGGAAATGGGCTGCGTCACCGTCAGCCGCCCCGTACCGCCCGCACAACTGCCCGACGAGCGGATTCTCCGTGAGGTGATCGAGGGACTGAGGGCGCTCTAGATGAATCACCTCGGTTTGTCCTTGGACCTCTTTGTGCCCACCTCCGGGCACGGATTGGGCAGGAGTCGGTCAGAACGGTCACATTGCGGTCCAATCCCTCGAGTAGGAGCCGCAGTTGTCATGATGCTGACTTCGCACTCCCGCACAGATGTACCGACGCACACCCGCCCACATAGGACGCACGTCCCGCACAGATGTACCGACGTCGACCGTTGTCGGCACTCCCGAGAGAAGTGATCGATGGTCTCCGAGAACCCCGACGCCTCGGGTGGCGAGATGACCGCCCTGGCATTGAAGATACTGGTCGCCGGCGGATTCGGCGTGGGCAAGACCACCCTGGTGGGCGCGGTCAGTGAGATCAGGCCGTTGCGTACCGAGGAACTGCTCAGCGAGGCGGGGCAGTCGGTGGACGACACCGACGGCGTGGATCAGAAGGTCACGACGACCGTCGCCATGGACTTCGGACGCATCACCATCAGGTCCGGCCTCTCGCTCTACCTGTTCGGAACCCCGGGGCAGGACCGGTTCTGGTTCCTGTGGGACGAGCTGTCGCAGGGCGCCCTCGGAGCCGTCGTCCTCGCGGACACCCGGCGGCTCGAGGACTGCTTCCCCGCGGTGGACTACTTCGAGCACCGGCACATCCCGTTCGTGGTGGCCGTCAACTGCTTCGCGGGCGCCCGCGCCTACGGCGCCCAGGACGTGTCGCGCGCCCTCGACCTCGACCGGGGCACGCCCGTGGTGCTCTGCGACGCACGTGACCGCGACTCCGGGAAGGAGGTGCTGATTCGTCTCGTCGAGTACGCCGGGCGGGTGCACACCGCCCGGCTGCTCGACTCCGTCGGCTGATATGAGGAGCGACCTCACGGGGGCAGTGGCCGCTCCCGTCGAGGCCGATGCGCTCAGTCGGCCACGGAGGCGTAGGCCAGGACCTTCTCGACCCGTACGCGTACGAGGAGTTCACCAGGAACCCCGTTGCGTTTCCCGAACTCCTCGGCACGCTCCTCTCCCATGTAGCGGGCCCCGATTCGAGCGGCCCAGTGCCGCAGTTCGTCGAGTTCCTCGGACAGCGTCGCCCGTCCCTCAAGCATGACGAAATCGAACGGCGGCCGGTCGTCGTCCACGCACAGCGCGACCCGGCCGTCCCGGGCCAGGTTCCGTCCCTTGACGCTCTCCTTAGCGGTGTTGAAGACCACGTCGTCGCCGTCCAGCAGAAACCAGATCGGCGTCACATGCGGACTTCCGTCGGCTCGGACAGTGGACAGCTTTCCGGTGCGGGTGCCGTGCGAGACGAACGCCCGCCATTGCTCGTCGGTCATCTTCTGTGCCATGCCGACCATCCTCCTTGCCCGGAGGGCGGCTGTGGGGAAGGCTGGCTGGTCAGATCCTCCGGCCAGGGGGATGGACACACGGGGAGAGCGGGACATGGCGCAGAACACGGGGCTCGGCTGGCTGCTGGACGACCTGACCGAGCGGGTCGAACACATACGGCACGCGTTGGTGCTGTCCAACGACGGACTGGTGACGGGCGCGAGCACGGGGCTGCGGCGCGAGGACGCCGAACACCTCGCCGCGATCTCGTCGGGCCTGCACAGCCTGGCCAAGGGCTCAGGCCGTCACTTCGGCGCGGGTCAAGTGCGCCAGACAATGGTCGAGTTCGACGATGCGGTGCTCTTCGTCACCGCCGCGGGCGCCGGCAGCTGCCTGTGCGTCCTCAGCGCCGCGGAGGCCGACATCGGCCAGGTCGCCTATGAGATGACGCTTCTCGTGAACCGGGTCGGCGAGCACCTGGGCGTGGACGCGCGGCAGCCGGAAGGGTCACCGTCCGCAGACCTCTGAAGGGCGGTGAGCCCAGGGAGCGCTCGGTGCACCGGTCGTGGCTGCGGTACGGGCGGCGGAAGCCACTCGACACGGCCACGGCACGGGAAGCTTCGGTGATCTTGGGCTTGGCGAGCTGGTCGACCCGTGGGGCGACGGGGTCGGCGATGACTCCGACAGCGGCGAGCGTCTCGGTGACGACCGCGTGCCGTGACCGGCACGCCCAGCAGACGCTGCAGCGCGCGGAACTGCGGCAGGTGTTGGTCCGCTTACCGGCAGCGCCGGCGGCATCAGCACCACCTTCCACCCCTCCTGCGGCTCCGGCTGCCAGGCCCACGTCGGCGGCGGCCTTGCCTCCCCGTTCACCCTGAACGGCTCCGCCCACACCGGATCGGCGGACCACACCTTCACCGTCAGCAGGGGCCACCCGCGTTCCAGCCACACCCGCTACGAATTCGATTTCAAGAAGCCCGGCCACACCAGCGGTGAAACCGCCTACGTCGGATCCACCTACCGTTGCGACGACGAGGACCGCCAGTACGGCGCAGGCTGCGTCTATCCGGCACGCATCTCGGACTTACAACCCGCCCAACCGGTCTATCAGGTGGGTGCCGTTGAAGGAGAACCGCCAGCAGGGCGGCATCATCCGAACTTTCTACAGCCGCTACCACGTCCTGCCGGGGGACAAGTTCTACGTGCAGGCTGGCGCGTAACACCGCCAACCCAACACCGGCAGGCCCCTCACGCCCCTTGGCGCGAGGGGCCTGACCCTATGACGGAGGAAAGAAACGCCTATGACAGAGATCGTGCCGGTAGTTGAGTACACCGGAATGGCCACCCTGAACCACGCCTTCTATGTCATCGGAATGGGAGAACCCGAGGGCATCGCCCTGCCCTCCATGACCTCCCACACCCGCATGACCGTCACCGACAACAAGAGCTGCCTCACCATCACCGCAGGATCCACCGAGTGGGAGCCGATCAAGATCAGCTTCCTCATCTACGACCAGGAACCCGAGCCACTGCCGGGGGAGTGGACTCACACCGAAACCTTCGCCTGCACCGCCACCGACACCCCGGCCAGCTTCACTACTGGCACTGACTCCGACGACATGTTCCAAGACCCCATGCCGCCGGAGCACCTGTTCAACCGGTCCGGCCTCCAACCCCCCTACCACTGGAAGGGCCGCCTCCTCATCGGTGTGTACGAGGTAGAGGAACACGTCCTCCAGTTCTGGCCCGCAGAGAGCCCGTGAGTGGTGTAGCCGTCGAAGGCCCTCCAGGGGTATCTCCGCACACGCAGGGAGCAGTTCCGCACACGGGGACCGGCGGGCACCGTGGCGGGCCATCCCCGCGGGCGCGGGGAGCAGGCGCGCACGAACCCGCTCAGGACTGGTACGGCTGCTGCCCCAACGTCTGACTGCCGTGGCCGCTCGAGGGCTGCGCCAGCAGCTGCTCCGCCTGCTCCTTGGTCACTTTCTGCTCCGCGCCGCAGAAGGAGCACTGCGTCGCGTACTTCGTCGAGAACGGGAACAGCGGAACGAAGAACAGCGTGAACTTCGTGACGCGCTTCCTGAGCGTGTGCGCGGAGGGATTGCCGCACTGGCCGCACACCAGCGTCAGTATCGCGAGCTGATACAGGTAGCCCTTGGTGCCAAAGATGATCACGCTGTGGTCCCTCCAGGTCAGTCAGTGCGCAGGCGGCGATGTGCGCTCACGGAGCACGGTCTCGTGCACATCGATGCGATCGGCTGCATCGTGCACCCGCAGCGTCATCGTTCGCCACCGCCAGAGGCATTCGTAATGCATCAAGTGGTACGACGCCAAGGCCAACCCCGCCGACAGACCCTGGTGGCTGCCGGAAGTCGAGAACAAAGCCAAAAGAACCTCCCCCACGGGCGCGGGGAGCAGAGCATCACCTCGGCCTCGCCCGGCGAGGTCGCGGGACCATCCCCCGGACTCGAGGCACACTGTCTCGACCGATTGAAGCCCGCCGCGCCGCGCTCCTCCGTCAAGCCGTGTGGCCTGGGAACCCGGGTCAGGGTCCGGCGGTCGATGGCGCGAGGCGGACTCGCTGAGCTGGCGGCGTTTCTGCCGAATCCCGCGGACCTCCCCGGTACCGCACCCAACGACGCTGCTCACACTCGTACGCCGCAGCGGATCAAGGCCACCGGCGCCGCCAGGCGCACCCGCTTCCGGGACCGCGGCCGATCAGCAGGACGCCGCCTGAAGCAGATCTCCCGCACACTGCGGCGACGCACCGGCCAGGCGCTGGCCGAGATCGACCGGCTCACCGGCGAGGTCGCCGCCATCGCCACAGCGACACTGCGAGATGTGGCCACGGTGGAGCACAACGCCTGACTGACCGACCGTCCCCGGCAGCGTCGCAATACCTCGCCGAGGAGGGCCGGGCACTTCTCTACAGCGCCCGGAACAGTCCCTCCTGGACGACCGAGACGAGCAGCCGTCCCTTCAGGTCGTAGATCCGTCCGCGGGCGAGTCCGAGTCCGCCCGTCGCGATCGGGGACTCCTGGTCGTACAGGAACCACTCGTCCGCGCGGAACGGCCGGTGGAACCACATGGCGTGGTCCAACGAAGCCATGTCGAAGCCCCGCGGACCCCACAGCGGTTCCACGGGGATGCGGACGGCGTCCAGGAGGGTCATGTCGCTCGCGTACGTGAGGGCGCAGGTGTGCACGAGCGGGTCGTCGCCCAGCGGTCCGACGGCACGCATCCACACCGCGCTGCGCGGCTCGGCGTCCTTGGTCTCCTCGGGCGTCCAGCGCAGCCGGTCCACATAGCGGATGTCGAACGGCTGGCGCCGTGCCATGCGCTCCAACGCCTCGGGGAGCGCGCCCAGATGCTCCTTGATCTCCTGCGTCACCGTCGGCAGCGACTCCGGGTCCGGAACCTCGCGGGCCGGCGGCAGCTGGTGCTCGAAGCTCCCCACCTCAGGCTTGTGAAAGGAGGCGGTCAGATTGAAGATCGTGCGGCCCTGCTGCACGGCGGTGACACGGCGGGTGGTGAACGACCGCCCGTCCCGGACCCGTTCGACCTGGTACACGATCGGCACGCCCGGTCGGCCCGGGCGCAGGAAGTACGCGTGCAGCGAGTGCACCGGCCGGTCGCCCTCGGTGGTGCGCCCGGCGGCGACCAGCGCCTGGCCCGCCACCTGGCCGCCGAAGACGCGTTGGAGTGACTCCTGCGGGCTGCGGCCACGGAAGATGTTGACCTCGATCTGCTCCAGGTCGAGCAGGTCGACGAGCCTCTCGGCAGGGTTCGTCATGTGTGGGATTCTCCTGTGCTCACAGCTGGCCGACGTCGGTGACCTTGACGATGGCGCGCCCCTCCGCGTCGGAGGCCGCGAGGTCGACCTCCGCGCTGATGCCCCAGTCATGGTCGCCGTTCGGGTCGGCGAAGGTCTGACGGACGCGCCACAGGCCGTTCTGCGGCTCCTCCACGATCGACAGCAGCTTGGGACCACGGGCGTCGGGCCCGGTGCCGAGGTCCTCGTACTCGTCCCAGTACTTGTCCATCGCCTCGCCCCAGGCGTCGGCGTCCCAGCCGGAGTCGCCATCCATCTCGCCGAGTTCGTCGACGTTGTCGAGAGCGGCGAGCTCGACGCGGCGGAACATGGCGTTGCGGACGAGGACGCGGAAGGCGCGGGCGTTGGAGGTGACCGGTTTGACCTGGTCGGCCTTCTCCTGGGCCTCCTCGGCCGTCATCTCCTCGGGGTTGGCGAGCTGCTCCCACTCGTCCAGGAGGCTGGAGTCGACCTGGCGCACCATCTCGCCCAGCCAGGCGATCAGATCCTCCAGGTCCTCGGACTTGAGGTCGTCCGGGACGGTGTGCTCAAGGGCCTTGTAGGCGCTGGCGAGGTAGCGCAGGACAATGCCCTCGGTACGGGCGAGCTCGTAGAAGGAGACGAACTCCGTGAAGGACATGGCCCGTTCGTACATGTCACGGATCACGGACTTCGGGGACAGCGGATGGTCACCGACCCACGGATGGCTCTTTCGGTAGGTGTTGTACGCGTGGAAGAGCAGCTCCTCCAGCGGCTTGGGGTACGACACGTCCTGGAGCCGCTCCATGCGCTCCTCGTACTCGACGCCGTCCGCCTTCATCGCGGCCACGGCCTCGCCGCGCGCCTTGTTCTGCTGGGCCGCGAGGATCTGCCGCGGATCGTCCAGCGTGGACTCGACCACGGACACCATGTCGAGGGCGTACGAGGGGGATTCGGGATCCAGGAGCTCGAACGCGGCGAGCGCGAAGGTCGACAGCGGCTGGTTGAGCGCGAAGTCCTGCTGGAGGTCGACAGTGAGGCGCACGATACGGCCCGTGGCGTCCGGTTCGTCGAGCTTCTCGACGATGCCGCCGTCGAGGAGCGAGCGGTAGATCGCGATCGCCCGCCGGATGTGGCGCAGCTGCTGCTTGCGCGGCTCGTGGTTGTCTTCCAGTAGATGCCGCATCGCCTCGAAGGCGTTGCCGGGCCGGGCGATCACCGACAGCAGCATGGTGTGCGTCACGCGGAAGCGCGAGGTCAGCGGCTCGGGCTCGGAGGCGATGAGCTTCTCGAAGGTGTTGTCCGTCCAGCCGACGAAGCCCTCGGGAGCCTTCTTGCGCACCACCTTGCGGCGCTTCTTCGGGTCGTCGCCCGCCTTGGCGAGAGCCTTCTCGTTCTCGATGACGTGCTCGGGCGCCTGCGACACGACGAAGCCGGCCGTGTCGAATCCGGCTCGCCCGGCGCGGCCGGCGATCTGATGGAACTCGCGGGCGCGCAGTGTCCGGACCCGGTTGCCGTCGTACTTCGTCAGTGCCGTGAACAGCACGGTACGGATGGGGACGTTGACTCCGACTCCGAGTGTGTCCGTGCCGCAGATCACCTTCAGGAGTCCGGCCTGGGCCAGTTTCTCCACCAGTCGGCGGTACTTGGGCAGCATGCCCGCGTGGTGCACGCCGATTCCGTGGCGCACATAGCGGGAGAGGTTGCGGCCGAACTTGGTGGTGAAGCGGAAGTTGCCGATCAGCTCGGCGATCTGGTCCTTCTCCTCGCGGGTGCACATGTTGATGCTCATCAGCGCCTGCGCCCGCTCCACCGCCTGGGCCTGGGTGAAGTGCACGATGTAGACGGGAGCCTGCTTGGTCGCGAGCAGTTCGGTGAGTGTCTCGGTGAGCGGAGTCAGCATGTACTCGTAGGAGAGAGGCACGGGCCGGGTCGCCGAGCGGACCACCGATGTGGGGCGGCCGGTGCGCCGGGTCAGGTCCTTCTCGAACATCGAGACGTCGCCGAGCGTCGCCGACATCAGGATGAACTGGGCCTGCGGCAGTTCCAGGATCGGAATCTGCCAGGCCCAGCCGCGGTCGGCCTCCGCGTAGAAGTGGAACTCGTCCATCACGACCTGGCCGACGTCGGCGTGCTTGCCGTCCCGCAGGGCGATGGACGCCAGTACCTCGGCGGTGCAGCAGATCACGGGGGCGTCGGCGTTCACGGAGGCGTCGCCGGTGAGCATGCCGACGTTCTCGGTGCCGAAGATCTTGCACAGCTCGAAGAACTTCTCCGAGACGAGTGCCTTGATCGGTGCTGTGTAGAAGGTGACCTCGTCACGGGCGAGCGCCGCGAAGTGCGCACCCGCGGCGATCATGCTCTTGCCCGAGCCGGTGGGCGTCGAGACGATCACGTTCGCACCCGAGACCACCTCGATCAGCGCCTCCTCCTGATGCGGGTAGAGGGTGAGACCGCGTTCCCCGGCCCACGACTCGAAGGCTTCGTAGAGGGCGTCGGGATCTGCGGTCTGCGGCAGCTGATCGATAAGGGTCACGCCCCCATCTTGCCTGTCAACCCGCCCGATGGGGGAATCGGATGCTGGTCGGAAGATCACGGGAGCTACGCTGTGGCGCCGACGCAGCGTCAGCGCACACGGGCAACTGGACAGCGGTACAAGAGGAATGGGGCGGGGAACGGCCATGATGGGACCAGCACACTCACTGTCGGGAGCCGCGGCCTGGCTCGGCGTCGGAGCGGCGGCCGCCGCGGCCGGCCACACCATGCCCTGGCCTGTCCTCCTGGTCGGCGCGCTGATCTGCGCGGGCGCCGCGCTCGCCCCGGACCTGGACCACAAGGCGGCCACCATCTCGCGCGCCTTCGGGCCGCTCTCGCGGGGCCTGTGCGAGATCGTCGACAAGCTCTCGTACGCCGTCTACAAGGGGACGAAGAAGCCGGGCGACCCGCGACGCTCCGGCGGCCACCGCACGCTGACGCACACCTGGCTGTGGGCGGTGATGATCGGCGCGGGCACCTCGGTCGTGGCGATCACGGGCGGCCGGTGGGCGGTCCTGGCCATCCTCTTCGTCCACATGGTGCTTGCCATCGAGGGTCTGCTGTG
Source organism: Streptomyces albiflavescens (assembly GCF_014645835.1). Lineage (GTDB taxonomy): Bacteria > Actinomycetota > Actinomycetes > Streptomycetales > Streptomycetaceae > Streptomyces > Streptomyces albiflavescens. The sequence goes on along the minus strand of NZ_BMMM01000001.1, from coordinate 723,569 downwards.
GCGGGCGACCCGGGGTTCCAGCGCCGATGTCCTGGTCTGGCTGCTGGCCGCGACCAGCGCCTGGATCCTCGCCGGGGTCCTGGACAAGCCGGGCAACGGCTCGGACTGGCTGTTCACCGCGCCGGGCCAGGAATACCTGTGGCTCGGGCTCCCGATCGTGCTGGGTGCCCTCGTGCACGACATCGGGGACGCGCTGACGGTGTCCGGCTGCCCGATCCTGTGGCCCATCCCCGTCGGTCGCAAGCGCTGGTACCCGATCGGCCCGCCCAAGGCGATGCGCTTCCGTGCCGGCAGCTGGGTCGAGCTCAAGGTGCTGATGCCGGTGTTCATGCTGCTGGGCGGGGTGGGGTGCGCGGCTGCGCTCAATGTCTTCTGAAGGCGGACGCCCCGGGGGCGAGACCGGCAGAAGCTGATGCGCAGGATTTCCGCAGACCGCAGACCGCAGACCGCAGACCGCAGACCGCAGACCGCAGACCGCAGACCGCAGACCGCAGACCGCAGACCGCAGGCCGACCGCTAGGTAGCCGCGGACCCGGTCGACCTGGGGCTGCGGCGAGTCGGGTCGGCGGCGCTCGTCGACAGCGGCGAGGGGCGGCGAGCAGGACCGCAGCCTGCCAGGGGTCGAGGGGTCGAGGGGGCGGGGTGAGCACGCAGTGTGCCTGGCGCGGCAGCGTGCAGTCACCTGACGTTCGGTCGCTCTCTAGGCTGTGTCGCCCGCGCCGGCTCCCTGGCCGCCACCCCCGTACCGCCGCTCGAACTGAGCGATCCTTCCCTCTGTGTCCACGGTTCGGGCCTTCCCGGTGTAGAAGGGGTGGCTCTCCGAGGAGATCTCGACATCCACCACCGGGTAGGTCTCGCCGTCGTCCCATTCGATGGTCTGGTCGCTCGTCGCGGTGGAGCGGGTGAGGAACGCGTACCCGGCGGCGCGGTCGCGGAAGACGACAGGGTGGTAGTCGGGCTGCTTGTCCTGCTGCATGGGTGCTCCTTGACAGGGAGTGGCGGGATAGGTCAGCCGGACAGGGAGTCCTCGTCGACGATGTGCATGGCGGCCTCCTCGGCCGAGGCCGCGGCACCGTCGATGCCCACGTCCGAGGCGATGAGCCCGCTCTCCTCGTCCTCGTGCGCTCCTTCGTCGGGAGCCACCAGGCGGCCGGACCGAAGGTCGCCCACCTCGTTGTCGAGGGGTTCGCCGTCGGTGCCCTGGCAGTCGCCGATGTCGTCTCCGTCGGGTTGGGGGATCTCGGGAAGCTCCTCCGCGAGGCGCTGGTCCAGGGTCTCGCCCTTCCGCCGCTCCTCAGCGGTCACCCCGGTGTGCTCCACCGCCCACGGCCGCTCGGGCGGCGACCAACCCCGATCGAGGGGATCGCCGACGCCGTCGGCGAGCAGCGTGTCCTCGGCGTCGAGCAGCCCCGCGTCGTCCTGTACCTCGGATCCGTCGGGCTGGTAGACGTCGTCTCCCCATCCGTCGGCGCTGTCCACGGCTACCTCCAGGGGGTGCGGGCGGGGTCCGCTGCCGCCGCGTTCGACGGCGGGCGTGCGGGCCACGGGACACGGGCGTCGCCCCGCGCGAACCGGGTGGTTCGCCAGAGTCCGCCGAGCCGGTGTCCACTTCCAGCCTTCCACCCCCCTTCGGCACAGCGCAACGCCACAAGGTCCGACCATGGGAACGGCCCGCCCACGAAGGGACGGCCGGAGGCCGACGTGGCCCCGCCCCTCCCCACAGGAGGGGACAGGCGCCGAGGCCGCCCCACCCCGGACGGAGGCCGCCCCACCCCGGACGGGGCCGCCCCGAGCCGGCTCGCTCACCCGTGCCAGGACCGCCACAGTGCCGCGTACGCACCCTCCGCCGCGACCAGCTGGTCATGGCTGCCCAGCTCGCTGATCCGGCCGTTCTCGACGACGGCGATGACATCCGCGTCGTGCGCGGTGTGCAGCCGGTGCGCGATGGCGACGACGGTGCGGCCGTCGAGGACGCGGGCCAGCGAGCGCTCCAGATGGCGGGCCGCTCGCGGGTCGAGGAGCGAGGTCGCCTCGTCCAGGACCAGCGTGTGCGGATCGGCCAGTACCAGCCGGGCCAGCGCGATCTGCTGGGCCTGGGCCGGAGTGAGCGCGAGCCCGCCCGAGCCGACCTCGGTGTCCAGGCCGTCGTCCAGCGCCCGCGCCCAGCCGTCCGCGTCGACCGCGTCGAGCGCCGCCCACAGCTCGGCGTCGTCGGCGCTCGTCCGAGCGAGCAGCAGGTTGTCGCGCAGTGAGCCCACGAAGACGTGGTGCTCCTGGTTGACCAGGGCCACGTGGGAGCGCACATCCTCGGCGGGCATGTTGGCCAGTTCGGCGCCGCCGAGGGTGATCCGGCCCTCCCGGGGCGCGTAGATCCCGGCGAGCAGCCTGCCGAGCGTGGACTTGCCCGCGCCGGACGGGCCGACCAGGGCGAGCCGGGTGCCGGGCGCGACCTCCAGGGAGACCTTGCGCAGTACGTCCACTCCGGCTCGGTAGCCGAAGTGCACCCGGTCCGCATGCACATCGCGCCCGTCCGGAGCCACCGCCGGGTCGCCCGCGGCCGGCTCGATGTCGCGGACACCCACCAGCCGGGCCAGCGAGACCTGGGCGACCTGCAGCTCGTCGTACCAGCGCAGGATCAGGCCCACCGGGTCGACGAGCATCTGTGCGATGAGAGCGCCCGTCGTCAGCTGGCCCACGCCGATCCAGCCCTGGAGGACGAAGACCCCGCCGATCATCAGGACCGAGCACAGCACCGTCACATGGGTGAAGTTGATGACCGGGAAGAGGACCGAGCGCAGCCAGAGCGTGTACCGCTCCCATGCGGTCCACTCCTTGACCCGGCGGTCCGACAGCTCGATGCGGCGCTCGCCCAGGCGGTGCGCCTCGACCGTGCGCCCGGCGTCGACCGTCTCGGCGAGGACGGCGGCGACGGCGGCGTAACCGGCGGCCTCCGAGCGGTATGCCGACGGCGCCCGCTTGAAGTACCACCGGCAGCCCACGACCAGCAGCGGTACCGCGACCAGTACGGCGGGGGCGAGCGGTGGCGCGGTCACAGTGAGCCCGCCGAGCAGCAGCGCGGCCCACACCACACCGATGGCCAGCTGCGGCACCGCCTCGCGCATCGCGTTGGCGAGCCGGTCGATGTCCGTCGTGATGCGGGACAGCAGGTCGCCCGTCCCGGCCCGCTCCAGCACCCCTGGCGGCAACCCCACCGACCGTACGAGGAAGTCCTCGCGCAGATCGGCCAGCATCCGCTCACCGAGCATGGCGCCGCGCAGCCGTACCTCTCGTACGAACACGGCCTGTACGACGAGCGCGGCGACGAACAGCGCGGCGGTGAGCTCCAGATGGAGCTCGCGCGCGTGGTCCGAGACCCGCTCGACGACCGAGCCCAGCAGATAGGGCCCGGCCATCGAGGCGACGACGGCCACGGTGTTGACGGTGATCAGGAGCAGGAAGGCCCTGCGGTGCCGTTGGAACAGTTCGGCCACGTAGGCGCGTACGGTCGCGGGCGCGCCGACGGGCAGGGTGTTCGCCGTCGTCGGGGCGGCCGGGTCGTACGCCGGTGGCGCCACGCCGATCATGCGGTCTCCTCGATTTCTTCCAGTACGCCGTCAAGAGCGGCTTCTTCGTCGGTCTCCCGGGTCACCACGGCCCGGTACCGCAGCTCGCTGTGCACCAGTTCGCGGTGCATGCCGACCGCCGCGACCTCGCCCTCGTGGACCAGGACGACACGGTCCGCGTGGTCGAGGAGCAACGGCGAGGAGGTGAAGACCACCGTCGTACGCCCGGCGCGCAGGGCACGCACGCCGTCGGCGATCCGGGCCTCGGTGTGCGAGTCGACGGCGGACGTCGGCTCGTCCAGGACGAGCACCTCGGGGTCGGTGATCAGTGACCGGGCCAGCGCCAGACGCTGGCGCTGGCCGCCCGACAGGGAGCGTCCGCGTTCGGTGATCCGGGCGTCCAGCGGGTCCTCGGCGTCCAGTGACCCCTGGGTGAGCGCGTCCAGGACGTCGCCGCACTGCGCGGCGGCAAGTGCGGCCTCGGCGGTGACAGAACCGGGCGCGGGCACGTCGAGCAGCTCGCGCAGCGAGCCGGAGAGCAGCACCGGGTCCTTGTCCTGGACGAGGACGGCGGTACGGGCCGAGTCCAGCGGCAGTTCGTCCAGCGGTACGCCGCCGAGGAGCACCGAGATGCCCTCTTCGGACGGATGCCCACCCAGCCGCTCGGCCAGCAGTCCCGCCGCGTCCGGGTCGCCGCACACCACGGCGGTGAGTCGTCCGGCGGGCGCGAGCAGCCCGGTCGCGGGGTCGTACAGATCGCCTCTCGGCGCCTCCGCCGAACGGGATCCCTCGCTGTCCATGGCTCGTTCGAGGGACAGCACCCGGGCGGCCCGCTTGGCGGACGGGCGGGAGAAGGAGTAGGCCATCGCGATTTCTTCGAAGTGCCGCAGCGGATAGGTGAGCAGCATGACCGCGCTGTACACGGTGACCAGTTCGCCGACCGTGATCCTGCCGTCGCGGGCGAGATGCACACCGTGCCAGATGACGGCGATCAGCAGCAGACCGGGGAGCAGCACCTGGATGGCCGAGATCAGCGACCACATCCGGGCGCTGCGCACGGCGGCCCGGCGGACCTCCTGCGAGGCACGTCGGTACCGGTCGAGGAACAGGTCCTCTCCGCCGATGCCGCGCAGCACCCGCAGGCCCGCGACGGTGTCCGAGGCCAGCTCGGTGGCGCGTCCGGCCTTCTCACGCTGGAAGTCGGCGCGCCGGGTGGCGCGGGGCAGCAGCGGCAGCACGGCGAGCGCCAGGACGGGCACGCCCACGGCGACGATCACGCCGAGCGCAGGCTGGTAGACGACCAGGCCCACGCAGACCAGCACCACGGTGAGCGCCGCCGCCAGGAACCGCGACACGGCCTCGACGAACCAGCCGATCTTCTCGACGTCGCCGGTGGAGACCGCGACGACCTCACCGGCCGCGACACGCCGCGTCAGCGCGGAGCCCAACTGGGCGGTCTTGCGGGCCAGCAGCTGCTGGACGCGCGCGGCCGCCGTGATCCAGTTGGTGACCGCGGCGCGGTGCAGCATGGTGTCGCCCAGCGCGATACAGGCGCCGCAGAGCACCATCAGCCCGCCCGTCAGGGCGAGGCGGGTGCCGGAACGGTCGACGACGGCCTGGATGGCGAGGCCGACACAGAACGGCAGCCCGGAGACGGCCACGAAGTGCAGCAGACCCCAGGCGAGGGCCTTGAACTGCCCGCCGAGCTGGTTCCGGAAGAGCCACCGCAGGAATTGGGGACCCGAGCGCGCGTCCGGCACACCCGGGTCGGGATACGGAAGGTCTTGAATCTGCATGACGTCCCAGTGGCTCGTGTCAGTGAGGGGAGGGAGCCGCGATGTCGGCAACCGGCCGGCCGTGAAGGCCGGCAACAAACCGTGAAAGGTTCGCGTCGCGGCGTGGTCGGAAGCAAGCGATTTTCCGCCGCGAGGCAAGGATTCGGCCCCAACCGCCCGTGAAGGGACGAGAAGCGGGGGTGGGCGATTAGGCCTATAAGTGTGTGGTGCGACGATGGACCGCATGGGAAGGAACAGTGCGATGCGTGCGGGGTTCGCCGCGGCGGTATGTGGTGTCCTCGCCGGCGCCCTTTCGGCCTGTGGTGGTTCGGGCGGCGGGAGCGGGGCGAAGAGCGAGGGAGGGGCCGGCGGCAAGGACGTCCAACCCCCGGCGCGTACTGTCCATCTGAAACGCATCCCCGAGATCGGCGACCGGTTGCGGCAGCGGATCCCCTCCGACTCCCGCCAGGTCGTGGCGGTCTACGGGGACGGCAAGGACTCCGCGGACTCCACGGTCGTGCTGTACACGAAGGCCGGCTCGACGTGGGACACGACCCGCAGCTGGGCCGCGCACAATGGGAAGAAGGGCTGGACCAACGATCATCGGGAGGGCGACAAGCGCAGCCCGGTCGGCGTGTTCACGCTCAGCGACGCGGGCGGTGTGCTCGCCGACCCGGGCGCCCGGCTCCCGTACACCCGGTCGGCGTCCTTCCAGGCGCCGCGATACTGGGCCAAGTCCCACTGGCACGACTTCGACTACGTCATCGCCATCGACTACAACCGCGTCAAGGGCACCGCGCCGAACGACCCGACCCGACCCGAGGGCCAGTCGAAGGGTGGCGGAATCTGGCTGCACATGGACCACGGCAGCGGTACGTCGGCGTGCGTGAGTCTGCCCAAGTCGGCCATGGAGTATCTGCTGCGCACGCTCGACCCGAATCAGCACCCCGTCGTGGTGATGGGGGACAAGGCGGATCTGAACGCCTAGGGGGCTTCTGATGGATCTCCGCGGCGTCGCGACGCCCGGCACGCACTCTCGCCGCACCGGACAAAAGCCCTAGTAGCTCCTCCCCCACGCTCGGCTTCGCTCGCGCGGGGGGACCCCCATCGAGGACTTCCGCCCGGCACGCCGAGAGCACGCACCGAACGCCGCTCCTTCTTCCACGGAGATCCATCAGAAACCCCCTAGGGGGCCCATTGCGGGGCGGGCCAACTGCCCCGTAGAACACGGCACATGAGAAGACGGCTCATCATGTCCATGCTCGCCGGGGTGACCCTCGTGGCGAGCGCCCTCCTCGGGGTCAGCCCGGTCTCGGCCGCCCAACTCGTGGACCCATCCGCCGAGTTCGGCACCGACTGGCACGACCCCCTGACCGCCGCTCCGCCGATCGACAAGCCCGCCACCAAGTCCTGCGAAGTGACGGTCGCCGAGGCGCAATTCCGCGACTTCACGCCGTACAGGGGCACCTACATGCCGCCGAGCGGCTGCGGTGACCGCTGGAGCAAGGTCGTGCTGCGGCTCGACGGCAAGGTCAAGGGGCGGCAGTTCGACCGGCTCGGCTATCTGCACATCGGCGGTGTCGAGATCTTCCGTACGTCCACTCCGGAACCCTCGCCCGACGGTATCCAGTGGTCCGTCGAGAAGGACGTGACGCGCTACAGCGACACGTTCCGGCAGAACCGCGACGTCGAGATGCTCATAGGGAACGTCGTCGACGACACGTACACCGGCGTCCTCGACATCAAGGCCACGCTCACCTTCTACGCTACCGAGAAGTCTGCCGAGAAGTCTGCCGAGAAGTCCGCTGAGAAGTCCGTCGCGAACCCCGGGGCGAAGCCCGCGCAGAAGCCTGCCGAGCAGGCGTCGACGACGACCCCCGACCGCGTCCTCACCCTCCGCAACGGCCTCCTCACCACACCGCGCAACAGCGAACGCATCGTCGCCGAGGTGTACGCGACCGGGTCCGGCGGTGGCTGTGAGGAGTACTGGTACCTGACGGTGCCGACCTCCGCGCCGTACTCCTGCCAGGCGGACAGAGGCCCCTACCGCGAGGTGCAGATCAAGGTCGATGGCCAACTCGCCGGTATCGCCGAACCGTTCCCGACCGTGTGGACCGGCGGCTGGTCCAACCCGTTTCTCTGGTACGTGATTCCGGGCCCGCGCGCCTTCGACATCAAGCCCATCGAGTACGACCTCACGCCCTTCGCGGGGCTCCTCAACGACGGCCGCCCGCACCAGCTCGACGTGTCGGTCGTGGGCGTGCCCGAGGGGCAGACGGGCTGGAGCACCCCGGTCAACGTCCTCGTCTGGCAGGACGCGCAGCGTGAGCGCGTGAGCGGTGCGCTGACCGAGGTCAAGGCGGGAGACCTCGCCAACTCGTCGATGTACACACCGGGTTCGGAGAATCGTCTCGACACCGAGGGCGGGCACCGGCTGACGGTCGCCGGGTACGTCGACACCTCGCACGGCCGGGTGAAGACCACCGTCAGCCGCGCGCTGGCGAACACCTCCGTGCACCGCTGGACGGACGGCGAGAACACGGACGGACTCGAGGCCACCTGGATCGACGACGAGACGGTCACTGTCGACGGACGCGGACCGGCCAGGACGACGCGCACACGACGCACGTACGCGATGGACGGAACGACGACACTCGGCGCGGACGACCGGCTGCGGACCGTCCTGACGCTCGGCGACCGGGCGGGCGTCGTGGAGACCCGCCCCGGGCGCCGCACCGCGTGGTCACGGTTCGACGACTCCTACACGGGCGACGCGACGTATACGGCGAACGTGCCGCGCGACCAGCGTCACGCGGTCGGTACGACGCGCGAGCGCTATCGGCTGTACGGCTCGTCGGGCTGCTACGACCGGAGTCTGACCACTGTTCAGGGAGTGCTGACGCAGGACCGCGGCCGCTGCCGAGACTCCTGAGAGGGGCGGGTGAGGCTCCTGAGGGGAGTCGGCGCCCGAAGCCGGTTGAGGGTCTCAGGACGGGTCGCGCGCTCCCACCCCGGCAGCACGGAGTGAGCCGCGGCCCGTCGCGTGGTCGGCCACCCGCGAGGAGGCCTCCTTCAGCAGCCGCTCCTACCGCTTCAGCCCCGGCTCCTACTGCTCTTCAGCAGCGATGCTCCACAGTGGGCGCGCCGTCCACCAAGGTGTCCAGCAGCCCGCCGAGCACCTCGCGCTGTTCGTCCGTCAAGGGGGCCAGGATCTCCTCCGCGGCGGACCGGCGCGCGCCGCGCAGCTCCCGCAGCGCGTAGCGCCCCTCGTCCGTGACTTCGATGCGGATGACCCGCCGATTGGTGGGGTCGGGGACCCGGCGCACCTTGCCGCTCGCCTCCAGGCCGTCGACCAGGGTGGTCACGGCGCGGGGCACCACTTCGAGTCGCTCGGCGAGGTCGGCCATGCGGGGCGGCGCGCTGTAGTGCGCGAGGGTCCGCAGCAGCCGGGACTGCGCCGGAGTGATGCCCAGCTCGCGCTGCTCCAGATGGCGCTTCTGGATGCGGTGCACGCGACGTGTCAGTCGAAGCAGCTGCTCGGCGAGCAGGCCGTCGGCATCGGGGGTGGTCATGTGGGAACAATATCAGGACCTGGTTCATTGTGAGTATAGGTAACAATGAGCTATGCTCCGTCAGTCGTCGTCGCCTCTCGCCCCGAGAGGCGCTCTCACAACCCGTAGGAGCCCATGCGTCCCGACCAATCCACCTGGACCCCGCCACCTGTCGACGCGGAACAGCCGCGACAGGTGCGCCGCATTCTGAAGCTCTTCCGGCCCTACCGCGGCCGACTCGCGATCGTCGGCCTGCTGGTCGGCGCCGCGTCCCTCGTCTCCGTCGCCACGCCCTTCCTGCTGAAGGAGATCCTGGACGTCGCGATCCCCCAGGGCCGTACCGGCCTGCTGAGCCTGCTCGCGCTCGGCATGATTCTCAGCGCCGTCCTCACCAGCGTCTTCGGCGTGCTGCAGACCCTCATCTCCACCACCGTCGGCCAGCGCGTCATGCATGACCTGCGCACCGCCGTCTACGGCCGGCTCCAGCGCATGTCGCTCGCCTTCTTCACCAGAACGCGCACGGGCGAGGTCCAGTCCCGCATCGCGAACGACATCGGCGGCATGCAAGCGACCGTCACCTCCACCGCCACCTCGCTGGTCTCGAACCTCACCAGCGTGGTCGCCACCATCGTCGCGATGGTCGCCCTGGACTGGCGGCTCACCGCCGTCTCGCTGCTTCTGCTGCCGGTGTTCGTGTGGATCAGCCGCCGGGTCGGCAACGAACGCAAGAAGATCACCACCGAGCGCCAGAAGCAGATGGCCGCGATGGCCGCCACGGTCACCGAGTCGCTCTCCGTCAGCGGCATCCTGCTCGGTCGCACCATGGGCCGCGCCGACTCGCTCACGAAGTCCTTCGCAGCGGAGTCCGAGAGTCTGGTCGACCTCGAAGTGAAGTCGAACATGGCGGGACGCTGGCGCATGTCCGTCATCGGCATCGTCATGGCCGCCATGCCCGCCGTCATCTACTGGGCCGCGGGCATCGCCTTCCAGGTGGGTGGTGCCGCCATCTCGATCGGCACCCTGGTCGCCTTCGTCTCGCTCCAGCAGGGCCTGTTCCGTCCGACGGTCAGCCTGCTCTCCACGGGCGTCCAGATCCAGACCTCGCTCGCGCTCTTCCAGCGCATCTTCGAGTACCTCGACCTCCCCATCGACATCACCGAGCCCGAGCGCCCCGTCCACCTCGACCAGGTCAAGGGTGAGATCCGCTTCGAGGACGTCGAGTTCCGCTACGACGACAAGAGTGGCCCGATCCTCGACGGCATCGACATCACCGTCCCCGCGGGTGGCAGCCTCGCCGTCGTCGGCCCGACCGGCTCCGGCAAGTCCACGCTCAGCTATCTGGTGCCCCGGCTGTACGACGTCACGGGCGGTCGCGTCACGCTGGACGGCGTCGACGTCCGTGACCTGGACTTCGACTCGCTCGCGCGTGCGGTCGGCGTCGTCTCCCAGGAGACGTACCTCTTCCACGCCTCGGTCGCCGAGAACCTGCGCTTCGCCAAGCCGGACGCCACCGAAGAGGAGCTGTACGCGGCCGCGCGCGCGGCCCAGATCCACGACCACATCGCGTCCCTGCCCGACGGGTACGACACGGTCGTCGGCGAGCGCGGCCACCGGTTCTCCGGCGGCGAGAAGCAACGCCTCGCCATCGCCCGCACGATCCTGCGCGACCCGCCGGTGCTCATCCTCGACGAGGCGACCAGCGCCCTGGACACACGCACGGAGCATGCCGTCCAGCAGGCCATCGACGCCCTGTCGGCCAATCGCACCACGCTCACCATCGCGCATCGGCTGTCCACCATTCGGGGCGCCGACCAGATCGTGGTCCTCGACTCCGGCCGTACGGTCGAACGCGGCACGCACGAGGAACTGTTGGAGCAGGAGGGGCGCTACGCCGCACTCGTCCATCGGGATGCCCAACTGGAGCCGACAAGATGACGATATGCCGGGTTTGATGTCATTGGCGCGTTAACGTGCCCGCATGCAGATGAACACTCCGCCACGGAGCACGATTCGACTGACGCGCCGGGGCCGGATCGCCCTCGTCGCGACCGGAGCCGTCGTGGCGGCCACCGCCGTGGCGGTGCCGCTGCTGACCATGGGACGCGGCCAGGCCGCGCACCCGAGGTCCCTCGTCATCCCGGAGGGCTGGCGGGCCGGCCAGATCTACGAGGCCGTCGACAAGGCCCTCCGGGTTCCCCCGGGCACCACCAAGAACTCGCTCGGGAAGGCCAACCTGAAGCTGCCGAACGACGCCGAGGGCAACCCCGAGGGCTACCTCTTCCCGGCGACGTATCAGATCGGCAAGAAGGCGACTCCGGAGTCGCTGCTGAAGTTCATGGTCGACACCGCGAATCAGAGGTTCAAGAAGGCTCCGGTCGCCGCCGGGGCGCAGCGCAACGCGATGAACGTCTACCAGGCGGTCACCATCGCGAGCATCGCCCAGGCCGAGGCGGCGACCAAGGCGGACATGGGCAAGGTGGCCCGGGTCATCTTCAACCGCCTGGAGCGGGGCATGCCGCTGCAGATGGACTCCACCATCAACTACGCGCTGAACCGTTCCACCCTGAACACCAGCCAGAACGACACGACGCTCAACAACCCCTACAACTCGTACCAGCGCATGGGTCTGCCGCCCACGCCCATCGACAACCCCGGCGAGGACGCGATGCGCGCCGCGACCAACCCGCCCCCGGGTGACTGGCTCTACTTCGTGACGGTCAAGCCGGGCGAGACCCGCTTCACGGCCAGCTACGAGGAACACGAGAGGAACGTCGCCGAGTTCAACCAGAACCGCAGCAGCGCGTCCCACAGCGTTGCTCCCACCGGTTCCCCTGCCGTCACCCCCAGGGCCACCCCCAGCGTCACCCCCACAGCCACCCCCAAGGTCACCTCGACGGTCACCCCCACAGCCACCCCACGGTCACCCGCACCGGCTGAGCTGCCGTAGAGGTGTCAGACGGTGACCGGTACTCCCGCCAGCAGCCGCCGGATCTCCCGTACCGCCGCGCGTCCGGCCCGGTTGGCGCCGATGGTGCTGGCCGAGGGCCCGTACCCGACCAGATGGATCCGCGGATCGGCGACCGCGCGCGTCCCCTCGACGCGGATACCGCCACCCGGCTCGCGCAGCCGCAGCGGCGCCAGATGGTCGATGGCGGCCCGGAAGCCGGTCGCCCACAGGATGATGTCGGCATCCACGCGGCGACCGTCGTCCCACTCGACGCCGTCGGGCGTGATCCGGTCGAACATCGGCCGGCGGTCCAGCACGCCGTCGTCGAGGGCCTGCCGGATCGCGTTGTTCAGCGGCAGCCCGGTCACCGAGACGACACTCTTGGGCGGCAATCCCTGGCGGACGCGTTCCTCGACGAGCGCGACGGCGGCCCGGCCGAATTCCTCGGTGAAGGGACCCTCGCGGAAGACGGGCGGGCGTCGTGTCACCCAGGTCGTCTCCGCCGCGTACGGGGCGATCTCCATCAGATGCTGCGTGCCGGACGCACCACCGCCCACGACGACCACCCGCTGACCGGCGAACTCCTGGGGGCCGGGGTACTGCGCCGTGTGCAGTTGCCGCCCCCGGAAGGTCTCCTGGCCCGGGTAGCGTGGCCAGAACGGCCGGTCCCAGGTGCCCGTCGCATTGATCAGCGCCCGCGCCGACCACGTACCGTCGTCGGTCTCGACGAGCAGCCGTCCCCCGGAACCCTCCCGTACGGCCTTGACGTCGACCGGCCGCCGTACGCGCAGGTCGAAGGTGCGCTCGTACCGGTCGAAGTACTCGGCGATGACCTCGGAGGACGGACGCGCCGGGTCCGCGTCCGTGAGTTCCATGCCGGGCAGGGAGTGCATCCCGTGCACCTTGCCGTACGTCAGCGACGGCCAGCGGAACTGCCAGGCGCCGCCGGGACGAGGCGCGTGGTCGAGCACCACGAAGTCCCGTTCGGGCTCGAAACCGGTGCGCCGCAGGTGATAGGCGCTGGACAGGCCGGCCTGTCCAGCGCCTATGACGACGACATCGACTTCGCGCGCGCGTACCCCGTTGTTGTTCACGCATCTGCTAACCGGACCGGGGTCCGGGATCTTCCCGGAGGGGGCTGCCTGTGAGGCACCCGACGAGCCCGTGTCGGCGGCCACGCGCGACAGGCAGCGGCGTGCCACCTCCCGCGACCGTACGGGGAGCAGCCCAGGTGCCGTCAGGTCCGGAATCACGTCCTCCCCGAACCAGTACGCCTCCTTGTGACATGGACGGTCATCAGGATTCCTTGAAGACGCGGGGCGTGGTCGTGGACGGCGGCAGACTGCCGTTGAACCGGGTGTCCACGAAGTCGGCGAAGTCGACTTCGGGAGGTGCGTGTTGGTGCGCATCGGTCTTGGATGTATGCGAAATATCGAGCCCGGATGAGCCGGCGGGGCATGGCTGATGCTCATGAGTGCTCCACGGGGAGGAGAGCGACCGGAGAGGAGTACGCCAGGGCACCGCCACGTCACGAACTCGGCGTGAACACATGTCGCGTCACGAACTCGCGTGACCATGTGAGGCGGGACGCGCGGGCGGGGCGGAGCCCGGGCGAGGAGAAAAGAAGAGGTGAAAGGGCGTCAGCGGCCGCGGCGACACGCGGCGGAGGCCACCCGCAGCAGGTCGATGTGACCGCGCGTGGTGAGCAGGGCTGAACGCAACATGCGGCGGAAACCAGCCAGCTGGTGCGCGTACGGTCAATGGTGTCTCGCGGAGCGGACCCCTCGTATCGCCGCGCGGGCGGGGGTGTGCGGGGACGAACGCGACGTAGGCGCGGTCGGGTCGGACGCGGGCCTCGACGTATGGGCGAGGATGGGGGCATGCCCGATGCCTTCGGTACCCGCGTCCTGAACGTCACCACCGGTTCGTCGGAGACGGTCGTCGACCTCACCCGCGACTGTGAAGCCTTCCTGAGGGAGGCGGCGGCCGGTCGCGACGGCCTCCTGAATGTCTTCGTGCCCCACGCAACCGCCGGAATCGCCATCCTCGAAACCGGCTCCGGCAGCGACGACGACCTCCTCGCCGCTCTCCACACACTGCTCCCCGCGGACGACCGCTGGCAGCACCGTCACGGCAGCCCCGGCCACGGTCGTGACCACGTCCTCCCCGCGCTGGTGCCTCCTCACGCGACACTGCCCGTGCTGGGCGGGCGGCTGGCGTTGGGGACGTGGCAGTCGGTGTGTCTGGTGGACACAAACAGGAGCAACACGGACCGTCGGGTCCGGTTGAGCTTCTTCGGCTAGGGACCCGCTTGCCCGCTTGGGTGGGACTGTATCGGTGAGGTCCGGCCGCGCCGAACGACCGTGGCGGGCCAGGACTCTGCACGGTCGGGTGGCGGACAAAGCCTTCCTGCGATCGACCTGGAAGTTCTTCTACCAGAAGGTCAAGGGTGCCCTCCTCATGGAGCGCGACGCCGAGGGCGGTCGTGGCAGGGGCCAGATCCGGGTCCCAGGCCGCGCCGACAGGCTGGCCGTCGAGCGGTAGCTGAGGGATTCCCTCGGCCTGACTGCGGGCGGCCAGGCGCTCGTAGTCTTCGGCGCCCATGCGCCACGGCACGACTCCGTAACGGCGAATGATCCGGTTCGCCAGAGCGATGCCCGGCCAGTCGAAGTCGCCGTGATATGCGAAGCAGCAGCTTGTGGCGGTGAGGGCGTCGAGGAGCGTGAGGACCACCGTGGCGGCGCTGCCCGAGGCGCATACCAAGGGCCGGACGCAGGCTGCGTCCGCCGCCGCTTCCACCACGCGCGGATTCTCACAGATGTGGATCACGGTCCCGGCAGGCAGTTGCAGCTGCTGGCCGTGCAGATCGCGCGGTGTGAGGTGGGCTTCGGCGTGATGGTCGGCCCGCTCTCGCAGGGCCTGTTCCCGCCATCCCCCGCCGACGGGCCCCTCGCCCAGAGGCTGATCGGGCGCCCCGGCTGACTTTCCGGCGTGTTCGCCGCCCGCGCCTTCTCGGGCATGAGGGCCCCCGGTGGAGCGATCTTCGATAGCCCCCGTCAGGGGGTTGGCGTTGCGAGCTCGCGTCTCTAACGTATGAGCGAAACATGAGCCCCCCTCACATTTAAGGATCCATGCGATGACCATGGTTCAACCTCAGCGCCGCAGACTCAGATCCCTCATAGTGCCGTCACTGCTCCTCGCCGTGATGGCCCTCGTACTCGGTCCGCTGCCCAGCTCCGCGGCGGAGACCGACTGGTGGACCCCGACCGCGCGGCCCACGCCCGACGCGCAGATCAACGTCACGGGCGAGCCCTTCAAGGGCACCGACTCCCAGGGGCGCGTCAGGGGCTTCGTCGACGCCCACGACCACATCATGTCCAACGAGGGCTTCGGCGGCCGGCTGATCTGCGGCAAGCCGTTCTCGGAGCAGGGCGTCGCTGACGCGCTCAAGGACTGCCCCGAGCACTACCCCGACGGCTCGCTCGCCATCTTCGACTTCGTCACCAAGGGCGACGGCAAGCACGACCCGGTCGGCTGGCCCACGTTCAAGGACTGGCCCGCCCACGACTCGCTGACCCACCAGCAGAACTACTACGCCTGGATCGAGCGGGCATGGCGCGGCGGCCAGCGGGTGCTGGTCAACGACCTGGTCACCAACGGCGTGATCTGCTCGGTCTACTTCTTCAAGGACCGCAGCTGCGACGAGATGACCGCCATTCGTCTCGAGGCGAAGAAGACATACGACATGCAGGCCTTCATCGACAAGATGTACGGCGGCCCAGGCAAGGGCTGGTTCCGGATCGTCACGGACAGCGCGCAGGCCCGAGAGGTCATCGAGCAGGGCAAGTTGGCCGTCGTCCTGGGCGTCGAGACCTCGGAGCCGTTCGGCTGCAAGCAGATCCTGGATATCGCGCAGTGCAGCAAGGAGGACATCGACCGGGGCCTGGACGAGCTGCAGGAACTGGGCGTCAGCAGCATGTTCCTGTGCCACAAGTTCGACAACGCCCTGTGCGGGGTGCGCTACGACTCCGGCGCCCTCGGTACGGCCATCAATGTGGGCCAGTTCCTGTCGACCGGCACGTTCTGGAAGACGGAGACCTGCCGCGGCCCGCAGCACGACAACCCCATCGGCAACGCGGCGGCACCGGAGGCGGAGAAGCAGCTCCCGAAGGGCGTGGCCGTCCCCTCGTACGCCTCAGGCGCGCAGTGCAACACCCGCGGGCTGACCGACCTGGGTGCGTACGCGGTGCGCGGCATGATGAAACGCCACATGATGCTGGAGATCGACCACATGAGCGTCAAGGCCGCGGATCAAGCCTTCGACATCCTCGAGTCCGAGTCGTACCCGGGCGTCATCTCCTCGCACAGCTGGATGGACCTGGGCTGGACCGAACGGCTCTACAAGCTCGGCGGGTTCGCCGCCCAGTACATGAGCGGCTCCGAGGCGTTCAGTGCGGAGGCCAAACGCACGGACGCGCTGCGCGAGAAGTACAAGGTCGGCTACGGCTACGGCACCGACATGAACGGCGTCGGCGGCTGGCCGGCCCCACGGGGCGGGGACACCCCGAACCCGGTGAAGTACCCCTTCCGCAGCACGGACGGCGGCTCGGTGATCGACAAGCAGACCGCCGGCGAACGCACATGGGACTTCAACACCGACGGCGCGGCGCACTACGGCATGGTCCCGGACTGGATCGAGGACATCCGGATCGTCGGCGGCCAGGAGGTCGTGGACGACCTCTTCTCCGGCGCCGAGTCCTACCTCCGCACCTGGGGAAACACCGAGAAGCACAAGTCCGGGGCGAACCTGGCCTCGGGCGCCACCGCCTCGGCGTCCTCATCGGAATGGTGGAACCCGTTCGTCAGCTTCGCGCCCGGCAAGGCCGTGGACGGCGACAATGGCACCCGCTGGGCCAGCGAGTGGAACAACGATCAGTGGCTGCGGATCGATCTCGGATCCGCGAAGCCGGTCAAGCGCGTCACCCTCGACTGGGAGAGGGCGTACGCGAAGTCGTACCGCGTCGAGCTGTCGGAAGACGGCACGAACTGGAAGACGGTGTGGTCCACCGCCTCCGGTGACGGCGGCCTGGACACGGCGCGTTTCGCCGGAACTCAGGCCCGCTACGTACGCGTCAAGGGGCTGGAGCGCGGCACCCAGTGGGGCTACTCACTCCGTGAGGTCGGCGTCTACGCCGACTGAGGCACGGGGCCGGCCGGATCGGCTCACCTGATCCGGCCGGCCCCGGTGGATGAGTAAGACATGCGCCCAACTCACCTTTGAGGATTCGAGTGATCACTCACGACTCCGAAGCCCGCCTCTGGCTTCTGAGCACTCCCGGCACCTCCTACACCTTCCGGCTGGACGCCGACGACGTCCCCCGGCACGTGCACTGGGGCCGGCCGCTGACCCTGGAGCAGGCCGTCGTGATCGCGGCCGACCTGCCCACCGAGGACCCTGGCAGCGACGACCCCGGGGGTGAGGAGTACGTGGTCGAGGGCGGCCTGCGCTTCGGGGCGCCGTCGCTGACCGTCCGGTTCGACGACGGTGTCCGCGGCTTCGAGTGGCGGTTCGTCTCGCACACGGTCGAGGACGACCGGCTCACGCTCTCCTTCACCGATCGGGTCCGCTCCCTCGGTCTCGACCTGCACTACCGGCTCCGGGAGGGCCATGACCAGATCGAGCGCTGGGCCGTCCTCACCGCGGACGAGCCGGTGGACGTCCTGCGGTTAGACTCCGCCGCCTGGACGCTGCCCGCTCGCGACGACTACCGGGTCAGTCACGTGGTGGGGGAATGGGGCCGGGAGTTCCAACTCCAGCGCGACCGGGTGCCCGTCGGGGAGACCGTGTTCACCAGCCGCCTCGGCATCACGGGACAGCACGCCGGACCCTGGCTGATGCTCGACGCGCAGGACGCCGCCGAGGAGCACGGCGAGGTCTGGAGCGCGGCCCTGGCCTGGAGCGGCAGCCGCCGGATCACCCTGCGCCGCGACCCCTATGGCCGCGCCTCCTGGACGGGCGGGTTCGGACACGAGGGGCTGGTCTGGAAGCTGGGCGCCGGCGAGCGTCTGGAAACCCCTGTCTTCACCGGACTGTATGCCCCCGACGGCTTCGGCGGCACCAGCCGCCGCTGGCACGCCTACGTCGAACGTCAGGTGCTTCCCGCCCGTCCTGCCGAACGCCCGCTGATCTTCAACTCGTGGGAGGCGACCGAGTTCGACATCACCGAGAAGCAGCAGACCGAGCTGGCCGAGCTGGCCGCGGGTCTCGGCGTCGAGGTCTTCGTCGTGGACGACGCCTGGTTCGGCGCCCGCACCAGCGACATGGCCGGTCTCGGCGACTGGTGGCCCAACCCCGACCGCTTTCCGAAGGCTACCGCTCACTGTTCCTCTGCTCCGCGGCCATGTCCGCTTTGGGCGCGGTATTGGTCTGGAAGGTCAAGGGCGTCCGTTAGCGCTCAGGAGGGTGGCGGTGTCCTCCGGCAGCACGTCGGTGATTGAGGCGCCGTTGCTTTCCGTGGAGGCCAGGCGCTGGACGTTGTGGGGACAGATCCAGGGCATTGCTCGACGTGACCAACGACAGCGCCCGAGCGGTCCCAGCCGTTCGCGCTGTCGGCCGCGAAGCACGCCTCGACCACAAACTGGTTGCCCGTCACCGGAGTCGGCCGTTGAGGTAGCTGTTGAGGACTTGTTTGCACTCGGCGATCAGTTGGGGGTCGCCCTGCGGATCGGTACGGAAGGCCAGTTTCAGCACGCTGTCCGCGCACTCCAGGGCCACCCGCACAGCGATCTCAAGTTCGGCGTTGTCCTGGACACCGGTCAGGGAGGCGGTCAGTGAGCGCAGCCTTCCGGCGACCGCGGTGTTGTTGTCCAGGGTCGGCTCCAGGATGTGGTCCTGTCCCGCCGCGCCGAAGTCGACCACGCCGAAACCGGTGATCGTCCGGCGCATGGCGACGAACTCGTCGACGGTCACATCCACCATGCCCGAGATGCCGTCGGGCGCCTCGCGCTCCAACCGGGCCGCGACCCGCCCCAGGAATGCCTCCAGATTGCGGGCGGCGAGCGCGCCGATCAGCCCCTCCCTGTCGGAGAAGAACTGGTAAAGGGTGCCGATGGGCACCCCGGCTCTGCGTGCCACCTCTTTGGTGGTCAGCGCGGCATAGCCGACCTCGTCCAGGAGTTCGGCGCAGGCGTCCAGCAGCCGTTCGAAGCGTTCAGCGCTGCGCTTCTGGACCGGCAGCCGGCGGAGGGTCCCTGCAGTGCGGTCTTGATTCACGCTTCCATCATCCCACCGAACGGGCTAACGTGAGCCTTGCTCATGTTTCAGGAGGTTAGACGTGACACTGGACCATCTGCCCGCGGACTTCATCTGGGGCGCCTCGACGGCGTCGTATCAGATCGAGGGCGCCACCAAGGAGGACGGTCGCGGACCGTCGGTATGGGACACCTTCACCGCCCGCCCCGGCACGATCCGCGACGGGCACACCGGTGACGTGGCCTGCGACCACTACCACCGGTACGAGGAGGACCTCGCGCTGATGGCTGAGGCGGGCCTCACCGGCTACCGCTTCTCCATCGCCTGGCCCCGGATCCAGCCGACCGGCAAGGGTGAGGTCAACCTCCAGGGCCTGGACTTCTATGACCGGATGGTCGACGGTCTGCTCGCACGCGGCATCGAACCTGTCCCGACCCTGTTCCACTGGGACCTCCCACAGGGCCTCGAGGACGGCGGCGGCTGGCTGAACCGCGACACCGCGCACCGCTTCGCCGAGTACGCCGCCGTCATGGCTGACAGGCTGGGCGACCGCGTCCAGAAGTGGATCACCCTCAACGAGCCGTTCATCCACATGGTCTGGGGCTACGGCCTCGGCACCCACGCGCCGGGCCGCACCCTGTTCCTCGACTGCCTGCCGGTCGCCCACCATCAGCTGCTCGGCCATGGCCTGGCGCTGAGGGAGCTGCGGGCACGCGGCTTCCAGGTGATGATCGCCAACAACTGCACCCCGGTCTGGCCCGCCTCGGAGGCTCCCGCCGACCGCGCCGCCGCGCGGGCCTATGACAACCTGCACAACTGCCTGTTCAACGACCCGATCCTCACGGGCACCTACCCCGACCTGTCGGCCTTCGGCGCGGACGCCACCCTCGGCGGCTCCGTCCGGGACGGCGATCTCGAACTGATCTCGGCCCCCCTGGGCGCGCTCGGCATCAACTACTACAACCCGACCCGGATCCAGGCGCCGGCGTCCGAGGGGCTGCCATTCGAAGAGGCCCCCATCGAGGGCTACCGCCGCACCGCCTTCGACTGGCCCGTCGTCCCCGACGGCCTACGGGAACTGCTCGTCGGCCTCAAGGAGCGATACCCGGCACTCCCGCCGGTTTACATCACGGAGAACGGCTGCTCGGTCGAGGACGTCGTCAACGCGGACGGCACCGTCCTCGACCTCGACCGCATCGACTACCTGGACACCCATCTTCAGGCCGTCGACGCCGCCGTGGCCCACGGCGTGGACGTGCGTGGCTACTTCACCTGGACCCTGATGGACAACTTCGAATGGGCCGAGGGCTTCCACCAGCGCTTCGGTCTCGTCCACGTCGACCACGACACCCAGGTCCGCACCCCGAAGGCGTCTTTCGCGTGGTACCGCGACCTCATCCGTGCTCAGCGCGGTTGAGCCGCCCGCCAGGCGCACGCGGATTCCGTATGCGCTCCAGCGGATCCCGGATGCCGAACTCGTACCCGAGCCGGAATGGCCGGGGTATGGCGCAACTGGGCGGGGAACGAGGAGGCACGGCCCGCGTGCGTACGGACGCCGGGGAGCACGGCCGAGGTGGCCGACGCGGTCCGGGATGCGGTCCGCGACGGGCTGCGGGTCAAGGCGGTCGGGGCCGGGCACTCCTTCAGCCCGGCCGCTGTCGAGCGCGACGTCCAGCTGCGCCTGAACCGCATGGAAGGCCTGCGCTCCGTCGACCCAAAGAGCGGGCGGCCGGCGAGGGGCGGGCGCCGCACCGGGTGGTGACGGCGATGCCGGCCGCGTACTCGGTGGGCAGGCACTGACCCTTGGTAGTGGGCGCCGCCGGTCGCACCGACCGGGAGACTTCACATCCTGTCGCCCCGACTCTGCTTTCAGCAGGCCGGAGGCCGGTCTCTCATCCGTGAGAAGGAGGCCTATTGTGCGTCCGGGGCTGCTGCAGCCGGGCCGCGAGCTCCCCCGGCAGGACGTCCCGATTTGCCGGAGTGAGCTGAACGACCTCGATGTCGGCGCGCCGCTTGAGGGCGTCGGTGAACGGATCGCGGTGCGTGTGGACCGTGGCGACGACGTCGACCTCGGCGACGAACAGCGCGTCGACCGCGTGCCGGAACGCCGTGCACGCCAGTTCCATCCGCCCCAACTCGTCGATGAGCACGAGCCGCCCTGTTGCCTCCTCGGTTGCTGCCGGCCGAAGCGACGGCAGCGCCAGTCGTTCCATGACGCCCGGGTCGACGCCGTATTTCCCCACCCGTGGCGGACCGGGCAGGTCGACATGGGCGAGCACTTCCCGTCGGCCTGCCAGGGTCTCCATGGCGAAACCGACGCGGGCGCCGGATTGCCGGATCTCCTCCGTGGTGAAGCCGGTGGCCGCGTGGGTGGGCAGCAGCGCGGCCAGCCGACGCAGGGCGGTCGTCTTGCCCGCGCCAGGGCGGCCCTCGATCAGGATCCTTGTCGGCACACTGCCATCTTCACCCCCGCTTCCGGAGGCGGCCCGGGTGGGCTCGGCCGAGCGGGGGTTTTGGGGTGCGGACCGGTGCCGGTGCCGCGGTTGCGGGTATGGCGGCACGCATGAGCAGAATTGAACTCAGCAGCACAGCGTTCGACGACAAAACGGTGATCCCCCGTCGGTACAGCGGGGAGGGTGAGAACATCTCACCGCCCCTGACCTGGTCGGGGGTGCCCCAGGAGGCCACGGAGCTGGTGCTCCTGTGCGAGGACCCGGACGCGCCGGGGACGACCTTCCTGCACTGGCTGGTGACCGGCATCGATCCGGGGACCACCGGGGCGGCGGAGGGCCAGAAGCCCCAGGGGGGCCGGCCGTGGCCCAACGGCTTCGGCCGCGTGGGCTGGGGAGGGCCGATGCCTCCACCGGGGCACGGGCCGCACCGCTACTTCTTCCGCCTGTACGCCCTGTCCGAGCCGCTGCCGCTGCACGGCCACCCGGGCGTCGAGGACGTGCACCGTGCCCTGAAGGGCAGGGAGCTGGCCTCCGGCACCCTGGTCGGGACCTATCAGCGCTGAGCGCGTCACCGCTGGTCGTAGCCATGGGCGCCGTACAGCCGGACGAACCGGGCCGCGGTGACCGTCCTGCGGTGCACCAGGTTGTGGGGCCGCCGCTCGTACAGCTCGACGCGCTCCTGCCCGCCCTGCCCGATCGGCTGGACGAGCCGGCCACCGGTGCGGAGCTGATCCACGAGCGGCTCGGGCACGCGCGGGAAGGCCGCGCAGACGATGACGGCGTCGTACGGGGCACGGGTCGGCATCCCGAGGGTCCCGTCGCCGAGTACGACCTCGGCATTGCCGACACCCTGCCCGGCCAGCCGCAGACGGGCCTCGTCGACCAGGTCGGGCCAGCGCTCGACGCTGACGACATACGCGGCCAAGCGGGCCAGCAGCGCGGTCTGCCAGCCGTATCCGGTCCCGACCTCCAGGACCTGTTCGTCTCCGGTGAGGCCGAGCGCGGAGACCATCATGGCGATCAGCGAGGGCTGGGTGGTCACCTGCCCGTGGGGGAGCGGAACGGGCGTGTCCCGGTACGCGGATGCCACCTCGTCCGCGGGGACGAATTCCGCCCGGGGGACGCTCCGTACGGCCTCCAGGAGACGGGCGTCGGTCACGCCCACGGCATGGGCCGCGCGGACCAGGTCCTCGGGGGTTCCTTCATGGATCATCGGACCGCGGAGCCGTGGCGGTGGCGCCGGTGGCCCCGCTCGTGGTGCGTTCCAGAAGCCGCGCGGCGTGATCCTGCTCGCCGCCCGACGTCGCCTCGTTGCTCACGTGCTTGGTGCCGTTCTCGCAGTACTCGTTGCGGTGCCGGTGAGCGGGGTCCGGTTCCGGCCAGGCGCAGCCCGGGCAGTCGCAGCCTTCGGTCTGGTTGAGGTTGAGCAGCGTCAGCGCCGTACGGCGGACCGTCGTCTGCTCCAGGGAGTACCGCAGCGGGTTGGCCACCGCCGGCACGCCTACCGCCCAGGTCTTGGGCGGGGTGATCGAAACGTCCGTCTCCTTCCGCGCCGCTCCTGCTCCTGTCCATGTGCCCCATCCGCCGCTCATACGCCGCGCTGCCGCTCCAGCCCAGTGTCGGCATGTTTCGCGCGCGGCGCGATCCGGGGCGGTCGGGCGCAAGGGGCCCCGTGATCCGGGAGGCGCAGCGCGTCGGAGTCAGGACGGGGTCCCCGGGTCGGTGTACCGCAGCAGGGCGCCCACGCCTTCGTACAGCCTCAGCTCGCTCTCCGGTACGACGACCAGCTCGGCGCCGGTGCCGACGAGGGCCCGGACGAGGGCCTCGTCGGCGCGTTCCTCGTGCGGGGCCCGCACGCCGAAGGACATCAGTTCCGCCTCGGTCAGGGCGAGCTGAGTGGGCTGGGAGCCCGCCCAGAGCCGCAGCGAAGACCCTGGGGGTCGGTTCAGCAGAAGTGCCGCGACCTGGCCGCGCTGGAGGGCGGCGACGGTGGCGGCCAGCCCCTCCGTCATGGGTCCGTCCAGGGCACGCCGGCCGATGAAGATGTCCACGAGTTCGCGGTCGTGCGCGGCCATGCGGCCGCGGAAGACGCCGTCGAGCTGCGGCTCCAACAGGGCGCGTCCGGTGTCGGTGGGGGTCCGGCCGCCCACGCGTACGACCTTGTCCCGCAGGGTGTGCGGCAGGCGGCGGATCAGTACGTTGCACGCCCACTCGTTCCCGCCCACGACGACGGCGTCGGCATGGGCGCGCCGCGCCCGTTCGTCCAGCCGGTGGCCGAGCCGGAGGGAGGTGCGGTGCCAGGTCGCCACCGCGACCCTGCAGTGCAGCCGCTCACCTGGGGTGACGGTGGACGCGGGCCAGATGCCGGTCTCCGCCTCCAGAGTGACCCAGCCGTGGGTCTCGGCGGTCGGAAGGCCGCCGTAGTGGACGACTACGGCCATGTAGGGGATCTCCGGAACGTGCTGGGTGACCAGGGGCATCGCGTCCGGCAGGGTGCTGTAGCGCGCGGAGTCGTGCTCGGGCGGCCTGGGCAGCTCCCCGTCCAGGACGAGCGTGCCGTGGGCGGCGAAGATGGCCTGACCGTGCACCCCCGGCACCTCTGTGTCGGCGCCGACCACCTCCTCCAGTACGTTCAGCAGCGCTCGGTCCGAGCCCTGACGGGACAGACTCTCGCGCAGCCGCCGCCAGCGCAGCGCGATCGCCCGGTCGGGATGCTCGACGTTTCGGGAGGTGTCCAGGTACACGGAGGCGAACGGGCCCGGCTCCGCGTAGAGGGGTTCAAGGAACGACAACCTCATCGCCACTCCTCGTCGATGGTCTCCCCTCCTTTGATGATGCGCGCCCCGGGAGCGATGGAGCTCGACGAGCGCAAAGCGGTGCGCAACGCGGGGCGGTCAGGCGTCGGCAGCAGCCGGCCCATCGTGAGCATGGTGGCGGCGACCAGGCCGTCCAGCACCGCCAAGCCGCAGGCCGGGACGGCAGGCCGCTGAGCAGCCGGGCTCCGTAGCCGGATGAAGGAGCAGTCTGCGCGGGTTCACCAGATCGTGGCGGGGGCCGCCGTGCCCCACGTGAATACCGGTTTCTGGGCCGTATTCGACAGACCGAGCGGCGCGCTCGTGAGGTGCGGATCCAGCACGGGCCCACCCATCCAGAGGCCATCGCGGCACGCATCGAGTTGGACGAGCTGACCGGTCGCTCAGGCGATGCGCGTGGTGCGGCGCAACTCTACGGCGGACTTGGTCAGGACTTTGCTGCAGTTGGTTCGGTCCCCATGACCGGAAGACACTCGAGGCGCCGGCAGGGCCGGGCGTTGTCAGCGGACGCGGTGGCGGAAGACCGCGATCCTCAGCACGGTGAAGCGCAAAACGGTCACCAACGCAAAGGCTCCGACGAGTGCGAGCGTCTCGGCGACACGTGAGGCCGTGGGGCGGAAGTGACGGAAGATCAGGACCGCGGCCGAGGTGGTGAGGTAGGCCAGGACGAACAGGCCGCCCGCGGCGAGGTGTGCACGCATGGCCGGCACGGGGTACCTGCGGAAGGTGAGCCGGCGGTTGACCTCGGTATTGAGGACGGTGACCGTCGGCAGCGAGACCACATTGGCCAGGGCGGGTGGCCACCAGCCGCGCAGCACCCAGTAGAGCAGGGCCTGAGCCACCGTCGAGGCGGCGCCGATGACCAGGAAGCAGCCGATCTCCCAGGTCAGGGATGAGTGGCTGGGCCGGTCGGCGCTGTCTTTCGGTGTTGCTCCACCTTGCACACCATCATCGTCGGTCGGCGCGTGGGCGTCGGGGCGCGCACTGTTCCATGTCGCGATTGTCTGCGGGCCGGGTTGCGCCGTTCGGCTGGTGGGGTGCGGCCGTACGACTATCAGCGGGAGCCGCGATCACGACACGGGTGTGCCCTCGGGTGAGTCGGTGACATTTTGTAGGGGTTTCACCAGTCATGCGTCGCAAGAGGGTCTTGCGGTGGGCCGTCCGTCGGTGAGGGCGCGGCGCCGCGTGGAGGAGACGGCTGATGAGCAGTGGCGGACGGCCGCCGGAGTCTGGTTCACGCGGAGGACCGGAGCGCCCGAGGCCCGACGGGGGGCACCCGCGGCGGCGCCTGAAGCGGACCGTCGCCGCTGCGGCGGGTCTTGTCGCCGCGGCCGGCACTCGTGTCCGGGCCATTGCCGAGCGGGTCGGGCAGACGCCTCCGCCTCCGGGACCCTTCCGCCCCGGGTTCTGGCGCAGTCCCCTCCGCGGACCGTGGTTGACGTCGGTGTTCGGCCTGGTGCTGCTGGTCGGCATTCCGGTGCTCTTCGTCACCGGCGTGCTGTCCTACGCCGCGTACAACCCCGATCTGAGCGGGCTCAACGACAAGACTCCCGACAAGGGCCTGCTGGGCTTCTACCTCTTCGACTGGCCCACGCATCCCTACTGGTTGTACCGGCTCGTCCAGGGCGTGCACGTCACCCTTGGGGTGGTTCTCGTCCCGGTACTGCTGGCCAAGCTGTGGTCGGTCATCCCCAAGCTGTTCACGTGGCTGCCGATCCGCAGCGTCGCCCACGGCCTGGAGCGGTTGTCCCTGCTGATGCTGGTCGGTGGCGTCATCTTCGAATTCGTCACCGGGATCCTCAACATCCAGCTCCATTACGTTTTCCCGGGCTCCTTCTACCGCCTGCATTTCTACGGCGCCTGGGTGTTCATCGCGGCCTTCGTCGTCCACGTCTGCCTCAAGCTCGGTCGGATGAGACGCGCCCTGCGCTCTCGCGATCTGGTCACCGAACTGCGCACCGACCTCGCCCACACCCGGCCCGAGCCGCCCGACCCCGATGGCCTGGTGGCGACCGCACCCGACGCGCCGAGCATGACGCGGCGCGGCGCCCTGGCGATGGTAGGAGCGGGATCCCTGCTCCTGCTCGTGGTGACCGCAGGGCAGAGTATCGGGGGCCGACTGCGCACCACCGCCCTGCTCGCCCCGCACAACCGCAATCCAGGTGGTGGACCGAACGGCTTCCAGATCAACAAGACAGCCGCGGCCGTGGGTGTCTCCGCGGCCGATGTCGGCCCGAACTGGCGACTGGAGGTGCACGGACAGGGGCCGGCACTGGTCCTCGCGCGCGAGCAGCTTCTCGCGATGCGCCGGCACACCGCCGCACTGCCGATCGCCTGCGTGGAGGGGTGGTCCACCGCCGACCAGCACTGGAGCGGCCTGCGCCTGGCCGATCTCGCCGCCATGGCCGGCCTTCCCGATGCGGGAAGCGTCCTGGTGGAATCGGTCCAATCCTCCGGCCCCTTCAGGAGGGTGGTCCTGCGCGGCAACCAGATCCACGACCCGCGGTCGCTGCTCGCCCTGCACGTCAACGGCGCGGATCTCTCGCTCGACCACGGCTATCCCGCCCGCATCATCGTTCCGGCCAACCCGGGTGTGAACAACACCAAGTGGGTCCGCCGTCTCACGTTCAGGACGTGACCATGGCACGCTTCGTCCGCTGGTACGGCTCCGGGCCCCTGCATCTCCTTGTGCTGATCTGTTCGTTCGCCCTCACCGGCTACGCGATGGTGCGCCTGTTCGCCTTCCGGCCGATCGAGGTGGCGATCTGGTTCGTGGGGGCGGCGATCCTCCATGACCTGATCCTGCTGCCCCTGTACTCGGTCGCCGACCTCTCCGCCCACTTCGTGCTGCGGCATCGCGGCGACCCCGTACCGCAGGTGCCGTGGATCAACTACCTGCGCGTACCCACCTTCCTGTCCGGCGTACTGCTGCTCGTGTGGTTCCCCCTGATCCTCGAACTGGCGGTCCCCTACGAAGGCGACACCGCGTTGACCCAGGACGTCTACCTCGGCCGATGGCTGGCGATCACCGCGGTCCTGTTCGGTGCCTCGGCCGTGGCCTTCGCCGTCGAACTGCGTCGTGTCCGTCGGGCCGCCCGCGCCGATGAGGAAGGGCCCCCGGCCGATCACGACACCAAGCCGTGAGCTGGAGTCGGACACGTCGGCTCAGGGCGTCAGGAAGTTCGCGAGTCCCTCCAAGAGCCTGTCGGCGTCCTCGGTGTTGTTGTACGGCGCGAGGCCGACCCGGAGGCCACCGGTGTCTCCGAGCCCGAGTCGGCGGGAGGCTTCGAGGGCGTAGAAGGACCCGGAGGGGGCGTGGACGCCACGCTCCGCCAGGAAGCGGTAGGCGTCCGTTGTGCTGTGGCGTTCGAAGGTGAGCAGGAGCGTCGGCGTGCGGTCGGCCGCCCGGGAGTGCACCGTGACCTGTTCGAACGCCGAGAGACCCTTGTCGAGCTGTGCCCGCAGGGTCTCTTCGTGCGTTCCAAGTGCCGCGAACGCGGACGCCAGACGCTCTCGGCGGGTACCCGTGGCGTCGGCGTCGAGGCCGGCCATGAAGTCGACGGCGGCGCTGGTTCCGGCGAGCAACTCGTAAGGCAGAGTGCCGAGTTCGAAGCGCTCCGGAACCACATCGGTGGAGGGGAGCAGCTTGTCGGGGTGCAGGCTCTCGAGCAGTTCGGGCCGGGCGGCGAGGACACCGTGGTGAGGGCCGAGGAACTTGTAGGGGGAGCAGACGAAGAAGTCGGCGCCCAACTGTTCGACGTCGACCAGGGAGTGGGCGGCGTAGTGCACGCCGTCGACGTACAGAAGCGCTCCCACCTCGTGCACTTGACGGGAGATCTCGGCGATGGGGGGACGGGTGCCGATCAGGTTGGAGGCAGCGGTGATCGCGACCAGCCGAGTGCGCTCGGAGAGTACGGCTCGGACGGCTTCCAGAGGTAGTTCACCCGTGGTGGGGTCGAAGTCGGCCCATCGGACGATGGCACCGGACAGTTCGGCGGCCTGGAGCCAGGGGCGGATGTTGGAGTCGTGGTCGAGTCGGGTGACGACCACCTCGTCCCCGGGCGACCAGGTCTTGGCGAGGGTGCGGGAGAAGTCGTAGGTGAGTTGGGTGGAGCTGCGGCCGAAGACGATCCCGGACGGGTCCGCCCCCAACAGGTCCGCCATGGCTTGGCGGGACTCGCTGACGATGGTCTCGGCGTTGCGCTCCCCGGCCACCTCCTGACCCCGGTTGGACAGCGGGTGCGCCAATGCGTCGCTGATGGCCTGGATGACGGGTTGGGGGGTCTGCGTCCCACCCGGGCCGTCAAAGTGGGCGATGCCAGCGGTGAGGGCGGGGAACTGCGCGCGGACGGCGGCGATGTCGTAGTTCACGAAGGCTCCTGTCGAGGAGTGGCTCGGGGTGGTCAGCGGGCCGTGGCGGTGTCGACGCGTACGGTGATCTCGACCGGCCGGTCGTCACGGGAGGTGTCTCCCTGTCCCCGTAAGGGTGCCTCAACGGAGTTTCGCGGATACGCATCGGGATGCCCCGGACCGCCAGGTGCGGCTCGGCCACCTCGGGTGAGGTGCCTGGCCGTGGGGGCCGGGCTATGCGGGAGGTGTCGAGCCCGTCATGGCGGTCAGGGCCTGGTGGAGGGGAGAGCCGATGGGTGGACGGTCGCGCCAGCGGGCGCCGATGTGGCCGTCGGGCCGGATGAGCAGTGCTCCGTGTGGGCCGAGGCCGCAGAGGTCGGTGTGCGCGTCGGGAAGGGGCTCGACGTGCAGTGGCCAGGGTGCGGTGGCTTGCCGCTTCCAGTAGGGGGGATCCGGGGTGAGCAGGGTGAACCATTCGCCGACGGCGTCCAGTGTGGAGCGGTGGTGAGTGAGCCAGAGGTGTGGCATGCGGTGGCCCGGCTCAGCGGTGGGGACATAGTCCGTGCCTACGTCGGACAGCTCGGGTGGCTCGCTTCCGTCGGTGAGGACGGCGCCGGAGTGGTAGGTGACGCCGAGCACGAGACCGAGTTGGGCGAAGAACCGGTCCGACCAGGGCAGTTCGATCTGGGCCGGTGGTGCTTCGCCGGTCAGGCGCTGCTCGCGGCGTCGGCTTTGTACGTGGAGCGCGAGTTGAGTGTTGGCCACTGCTTGGCGGAGAGTCAGGTGGGCGAGGGGTTGTCGTTCCGCTTCGTAGGTTTCGATCAGGCTTGGTCCGGCCCACCCGCGAAGTACCCCCACGAGTTTCCAGCACAGGTTGTGCACATCGGCGATGCCCGTGTTCATACCCAGGCCGCCGAAGACGGGGATGGCGTGCGCGGCGTCGCCGACCAGCAGGATCCGGCCGTGACGGAACCGTTCGGCGACGAACGCGTTCATCACCCAGTGCTGAACCCGCAACACGTCGGCTCGTACTTCCGCGCTGGGGCCGAGTGCGCGCGAGACGAGGTCGGACCAGTCGGCGCGCGCAGCGTCTTCCGGTGTGGGACCGAACCAGGCCCAGCCTCCTTCGGGGTAGAGCGGGGCGAATGATCCGTGCGCGGTGAAGTAGACCCCGGCGGGCTGGTGGGCGCACCAGCGGTTGAGGTCGGCGTCGAACACGACGGTGGTGAAGGCCGCCATGGCTCCGGGGCCGGTGGTGTCGATTCCCAGCCGTTGCCGGACGGTGGAGTTCGCACCGTCGGCGGCGAGTACATAACGGGCACGGACGCGCCTCTCCTCACCGCGCCGGTGGTCGACGAGCAGGGCCACCACGCTGTCGGCTCTTTCGGCCAGGTCGATGAGCTCGACCCCGAACCGCACCTGCCCGTCCGCTGCGCCGAGCAGGGTGGGCTCCAAGCGATCCTGCGAGGTGACCACACCGAGCACGGGGCTTTCGGCGATCGGCGCGTTGATCCCGACCATCGCCGCTGCGGCGAAGTCGCGGTCGTGCAGGGTGTCGCGGAAGCGGATGCGGCCGAACTCCGGTGCGAACGCGTTCGCCGTGATCGTGGCAGCGAGCCCGAGCTGACGGTAGATCTCCATCGAGCGCGCGTTGACCAGCCGGGACCGGGGAAACGGTGACAGCTCGCCGTGTTTCTCGACCAGCAAGGCCCGTACGCCCCAACGTTCCAGCAGCGCTCGGGCGGTGAGCCCGACCGGCCCGCCACCGACGATCAGTACCTCCACCTCGGAGTCTGCTGCGGGCATGTCGGGCTCCCTGCTCACGCCGCGCTCGACGAGCAGCACGACGACGGTGGCAGCGACGCCCTTGCCGACCGAGAAGCCAGGGACGAGTGTGTCCGCCTGGAGCGGCACCCCGGTCTCGACGCCGGCCACCCGGTCGAGATGCCGGCGACGAGTTCGCCATCGGCGGGGGCCGCCGCCGGCTCGCCGAACCGGCCCCCCGACGCGACGCCCGCATCGGCGATGCCCCGTACCGTCATGAGATCAATTTTCCCCACCCGGCGGATGCCCGCAATGTCGGCGCGGGCGGCGCACACGCCGGGCGCCTAGGGGGTTTCTGATGGATCTCCGTGGAAGAAGGAGCGGCGTTCGGTGCGTGCTCTCGGCGTGCCGGGCGGAAGTCCTCGATGGGGGTCCCCCCGCGCGAGCGAAGCCGAGCGTGGGGGAGGAGCTACTAGGGCTTTTGTCCGGTGCGGCGAGAGTGCGTGCCGGGCGTCGCGACGCCGCGGAGATCCATCAGAAACCCCCTAGGGCCGCCGAAGGGGAGCGGAGCCCTCCGACCCATGAGGCGCTGCCCTGTCCGGCCTTCGGCGGGGCACGGTGGACGCCCCGCGCCAGGTGATCGAAGGGAGCCCGGCCGTCGCAGGGTCCGGCGAAGCCGGTTGCCGGTCGCCGCGCGTTCGGCGGCGCCGGAGCCCGGCAGGGAACGCACCGCGAACCGAAGCCCCGCCGTACGCCTTCGGCGAGCCGCTTCTGGCATGGGTGCCGAAGACCATTCCCCGTGTCACCGGAGCCCGGTTCGCTCCAGGTCTGTGCCGAAGAGCTCGGAGAGACGATCGCCCACCACGGGAGCGATGGCCTCGGCGTAGGCCTCGGCCATGTGGCTGTCGTCGCGGTAGACGAATGTGTCCCCCACGACCACGGGGCAGGTGCCCTCGCGCGTGCACAGCCAGGGCTCCGGGTCGATCACCGCGGTGTGGGTCGACCTTGCCGCCTCCTTGATGGCGTCGGTGCGGGTCTGGTCCCTGATCGCCTGCGGGACGTGGTTCGTACAGCGCCCCAGCCGCAGCGGATGCAGAGCCGCGCAGTCGACCGCGTCACCCTTCGGCCAAGGAGTGTCGAGGATGGCGGCCACCTGGGCACCGGTGCCCGCGAGCGTCCGGAACGTGTCCCGGAATCCCGCGGTCCAACCCTGAAGGGGATTGCTCATCGGCTGTGCCGGATCGCCCGCATCCGACGACGAGACGATCACCAGCGAGGGACGGAGATCTTTGATCTTTGCGAGCGCTCTGCTGCGCCATGCGTCGCATGACACGTACGGCTTGCCGCCCTGGATGATGGTCACCGCGGCCACCTTGCACGATGCCTTGGTCAGCGAAACCAGCTTCCACCGGTGCGCCTGCGCGAGCCGGTTCAGCGCCGGGAACCATTGGGCCGCGTGGGAATCGCCGAAGAGTACGACGACCTTGTCCGCGGAGCGGCTCCCGTAGACGCACGTCGGCGTCCGCGTGCTCGCGTAGTTCACGTGGCACCCGTCCCGATAGATCGCGGACTTCGCGTCCTTGATCTTGGTCAGTGCCGGTGCGAGGTTGCTCGGGAGGCGCGTCTCCGAGGCATCCAGGAGCTCTGTCAGACGCGACTTCGCGTCCGGCGCGGTCGCGAGAGTGCCCTTCAGCGTGGGCGCGGGCGCACCGGAGTCGATTGCGGGCGGGAAGGCCGCCGCGATCAAGGACAGCACGGCGGCGCCCACCGACAGGCCGAGGCCCAGCCCCAGTGCCCGGCCGTGCCGACCGCGGAACGCCGTGTGGAACCGCACCGGATTCTCGACCAGGTGCACAGTGGCCCACGCCAGGAGCAGGGCGATCGCGCTGAGTACCAGCGCCAGTCGCACGGTGGCAGGTCGGCCCAGCGCGATCGGTCCGATGAGCAGCAGCGGCCAATGCCACAGGTACCAGCCGTACGACAGCCCGCCGAGCCAGACCAACGGCTGTCGCGAGAGCAGCCGTCCGGCGCCGAACCGGGCCGGCGAGCAGCCGCCGGCCAGGAGGAGCGCGGCTCCGACAACCGGCAGGAGCGCGTGATACCCGGGGAACGGGGTGTCCTGGTCGAACCGGAGCGCCGACAGCACGACGCAGGCCAGGCCGGTCCACGTCATCGGCGCCGAGAGTGTGGGGGGCAGCTGCTCCAGCCGGGCGACGAACAGCGCGAGCAGGGACCCGACGCCCAGTTCCCAGACACGGGTGTGCGGACCGAAGTACGCCCAGGGCGGCGAGCTTTCCGTCACGGACACGCTCAGCCCGAAGGAAACCAGGCAGAGCGCGACGAGCGGCGCCACCAGAAGTGCACGTCGCCGGGCCAGTTTCCAGCTGAGCAGGAGCAGCAGCGGCCACAGCAGATAGAACTGCTCCTCCACGGCCAGCGACCAGAAGTGCTGGAACGGTGACGGCGGGCTCCCCTGGGCGAGGTAGTCCGTGCCGTTGATCGCCAGCCGAAGGTTCACCGCGTAGAGAGCGCTGCTGAGGGCATCGCCCACGTAGTCCGCGAAACGAATCTTCGACAGGAACAGCCAGGCACCGCCGAGCGTGGTGACGACGACGAGTGTCGATGCCGGGAGCAGGCGCAACGCCCGGCGGGCGTAGAACTTCCGGACCGAGATACCGCCCGTGGCGCGGAGTTCGCGCGACAACAACGAGGTGATCAAAAAGCCCGATATCACAAAGAAGACGTCGACACCGACATAACCCCCGCCGACCACGCTCACTCCGGCGTGGGAGAGAACGACCAACGAGACCGCAAGGGCACGAAGCCCCTGGATGTCGAGCCGCAACGCATGCTGTGTCGCGGTACCCTCGTGTGCTGGGGTGCGGAGCTCGGAAGGCACTGAATTCGGCATCAGACGGCCCGAGTGCCACGGGGTGGCGGTCGTCAACGGATCTCCTTGTGTCGATTCGTGAGCGGAGCGCGAAAGGTTTGGGCCACACCGACCAAGGGAGACCCCCGACCGCGAGCAAGGGTTGTACTCCCACCGCTCCGCAGCCCGCGGAATCCTCGCATGTCATTTACCGTCCGACCGCGTCGAGGAGTTCCTGTGATCCCCGTCACAAGGAGGTGCTGACGTGGATTGTCGGCCATGCGGCATCCGTTGCTGAGCCGTGTTCAACTCGGTGGCGGCGTGAGCCGCCGCGACCCGCCGGCGGTGACAGGTCCGGCCTCGAGAAGGGGCTGGATGATCTTGTTCTGTCGATTCAGAATTCGCATCGTGCGTGGTCAGCGCATTGCGGGCGGAAAATAGTGCCGTCGTTTCCGGATGTGTGCACCGTGCTAAAATTGCCCGAGTTGCGGCTGCGGCTCCCGTAAACACCCAAAGTGACTTGTGGCTCTTTGTGGGGTTTGCACTTTTCTTGGTGCGGGGTCATGTGGCCTGCTTCTCTTAATCTTACGTTCGGCTCGTTCTTGCAATTCGTTCGGCTCATGTATGCCGAGAATTCCTCGATGCGCGCCATATCGAGGAAGGTTCTCCATGAACCGCTCAGCTCGTCCGAACGACCGTTTCGGGACCGACCGGGGAGCCCGATTCCGGGCGCAGGGTCAAGGGCGCCCCGGCGTCGGCTCGGGCGGCACCGGGCGCCGCCCCTCCGCACCGCAAGGGGAGTTCGCGCTGCCTGTCACCGTCACCCCGGCCCTCCCCGCGGTGGCGAGCTTCGGTGAACTGGACATGCCGGTCGAGTTGTTGGAGATGCTCACCGGCCTCGGCCTGAACGAACCGTTCCCGATCCAGGCCGCCACACTGCCGAACTCCCTCGCGGGCCGCGATGTGCTGGGGCGCGGGCGCACCGGATCGGGCAAGACCCTCGCTTTCGGCCTCGCGCTCCTTGTACGCACGGCTGGACAGCGTGCCGACGCCCGGAAGCCACTGGCCCTGGTCCTCGTGCCCACCCGCGAGTTGGCCCAGCAGGTCACCGATGCGCTCACCCCCTACGCCCGGTTGCTGAAGCTGCGGCTGGCCACCGTGGTCGGCGGCATGTCGATCGGCAGGCAGGCGGGCGCACTGCGCGCCGGGGCGGAGGTCGTCGTCGCGACTCCCGGCCGGCTCATGGATCTCATCGAGCGCCGGGACTGCCGTCTGGACCGGGTGAACATCACCGTCCTGGACGAGGCCGACCAGATGGCCGACATGGGCTTCATGCCTCAGGTCACCGAACTGCTCGATCAGGTGCGCCCCGACGGCCAGCGCATGCTGTTCTCGGCCACGCTGGATCGCAACATCGACCTCCTGGTCCGTCGCTATCTCCACGATCCGGTCGTCCACTCGGTCGACCCCTCGGCGGGCGCGGTCACCACGATGGAGCATCACGTGCTGCAGGTGCACGGCGCGGACAAGTACGCCACCGCCACCGAGATCGCCGCCCGTGACGGGCGCGTGATCATGTTCCTGGACACCAAGCACGCCGTCGACCAGTTCACCAAGCACCTGCTGAGCAGCGGCGTACGGGCCGCGGCGCTGCACGGTGGCAAGTCGCAGCCCCAGCGGACCCGCACCCTGGCACAGTTCAAGTCCGGCGACGTCACGGCGCTGGTGGCAACCAACGTCGCGGCCCGTGGCATTCATGTCGACGACCTCGACCTCGTCGTCAATGTCGATCCGCCCAGCGATCACAAGGACTACCTGCACCGCGGCGGCCGTACCGCACGGGCCGGTGAGTCCGGCAGTGTCGTGACGCTGGTCCTGCCCAACCAGCGCCGGGACATGGCCCGTCTGATGTCCGACGCCGGCATCAGGCCGCAGGTCACCCAGGTCCGCTCGGGCGAGGCCGAGTTGAGCCGCATCACCGGCGCCCAGGCTCCCTCCGGCGTCCCGGTCGGCGGCAGCGGGCCGGTCGCGGAGCGCCCGAAGCGAGGCGGTGCCCCCTTCCGCGGTCTGGGGACACGCACCGGTCGGCCCGGTCGCGCCGGTGGCGAGTCACGCCGCTCCGCGGAGGCCCGCCTGACTGCAGAGGCCCGCAAGGCCGCCCGGATCCGTCGCGGCGGCTGACGACTCCCTGACGGCTCGGCGTTCGGGGCGGCCGCGGCGGCGGCCGGGGATCCACGCGGTCGGCGGCCCCCTGTGCCGTGAACTGGAGTACTGATCGTCTGCCTGGGTCCAGGCAGGCTGCCGGCGGAGCCTCAACCTGCCTTCGCCACCGTCACGGAGAGGTCGTTGTCGACGGTGTAGTAGGGGCGCAGGGCGGCGCCGCCGAGCGTGACCGTCGGGTAGACGAACACTTCCTTGCGGTCCGCCACGTCGTCGAGGAGACGGGCGACCCGGATGAGAGGTGCGTTGGCCGCGGGCTGTATGAAGACGTCCCAGACACCGCTCCCGGTGCTCGTCCCGGCGGCCAACTCCTCGTGGTCGACGGTGAAGGAGAAGCTGCGGCCGTCCTGTCCGGCCCGGGGCTCCACGGTGCGTTGGGTGCCGTTGCCGCCCCGCAGGCGCAGGCATACCACCGCTCCCTCCAGGAGCGTGGCGCCGTGCAGGCGTGCGCCGACCGTGATCGACCGGTCCGTGACGTTGATGCCGTCGACCTCCGCGTGGGCGGGGCGCAACCAGGCCCGTACCGCGAGATGGCCGTCCTTGGTGACGTAGGGAATGCGCACGGCCAGCGGTGACGGCCGGTCATGGAGGTATCCGTCGACGAGGGCGCGTAGGTCGCGCAGACCGGGGCGCAGACGTAGCCGCGGGGATCCCGGTTCCGGGACCAGGTACACGTCCCACCGGCCCTCCGTGAGAACGGGGTTCGCGCCCAGGACGGCGCGCCGGCGACCCTCGTCGGTGGCCTCCAGGTCGAGGACGTGAACGGTCTTCTCGGGCTGCCCCTTCTTCGGACGCAGCCCCAGCAGCAACTGCCCGCCCTCGGGCCACCGCGGCGGCAGGTCGAAGGTAATGCGGCCGTCCGTATCGACCATGCAGCCCACGCGTGGTTGCGCACCGTCGTCCCTGCTCATGGCCGCCCCCTCCGTACCCTGCGCAGCGCGCTGCCGGCCGCGGTGAGCGCGGCGTCGCGGGCGGCGAAGCCCTGACTGACGAGGACGCGGCGCGCGCCGGCGCGTCCCTGCACGACCCGTCGCCCCGTCCTTCTCGCCGAGACCGCCTCGGCGAACAGGCGCTCGGCCTGCTCGACCACAGGGCCGGGAGCGAACCGCCGCGCGTTCTCCAAGGCCGCTCGGCCCGTATCGCGGCGCCGGTCGTCCTCACGGACCAGCTCCAGCAGGGCCGCGCCCAGGGCGTCACGATCCCCGACCGGCACGAGCCGGCCGTCGACCCCGTCCTCGATGATTTCGCCGGGTCCGTAGGGGCAGTCGGTGCTCACCACCGGCAGGCCGCAGCGCATCGCCTCGACAATCGTCATGCCGAACGGCTCGAAGTCGGAGGCGGCCGCACCGATCGAGCCCTTGACCCACTCCGCTTCCATGGGAGCCGCCGCGCCCATCAGGAAGACGTTGTTCCACAGACCGAGGTC
Organism: Streptomyces albiflavescens; assembly: GCF_014645835.1. Lineage (GTDB taxonomy): Bacteria > Actinomycetota > Actinomycetes > Streptomycetales > Streptomycetaceae > Streptomyces > Streptomyces albiflavescens. The sequence continues at coordinate 686,586 of NZ_BMMM01000001.1, read as the reverse complement.
CGCGATGAGCTCGCGCAGCCGATCGTGTTGCTCCCCTTTGCCGTAGATGCGCAACTGCCAGTCCGGGCGTTCGGCGGCGACCACGGCGAAGGCCTCGATGAGCAGGTCGTACCGCTTCACCGGGACCAGCCGGCCTGCCGCGACGACCACCTTCGCGGTGCCGTCCGCGGCGGGGAGCGCGGGATCAGGCACGCTGTTCGGGAGTGTCTCCACCCGTACACCGGGCAGCCTCATCTTGCGCCGGTAGGCGGCGGCGTCCGCCTCGGTCACCGTGGTGAGCGCGTCGAGCCGGCGGTAGGCCCGGCGCAACGTGTTGCGCAGCTGTGGCGGATGGTTGTCCAGAGTGAGGTGCTCCTGCCCGATGCGTACGACGTGTCGCGGAGCCTGGAGCGCGAGATGCACATTGAGCCCCGGCCGGGTTCCGATCACCACGTCGGCGTCGATCGTGGCCAGGCAGTCGCCGATCCGCTGGTCGGTCAACTCGCTGTACTGCCGGTACCGGTACTCGGCGCGTGGGAACACCCTCGCCGGTCTCAGCTGTAACGGATGCCGCCGCTCATGCCTGAGGTCCACCAGCGGCCGCAGCGACACGCTCGAGTCAAGGGTGAAGGTCGGGTGCTCCCGGTGCCGCAGCACGGAGACGATCTCCACCTCGTGGCGCTCGGCCAGTGCGTGGGCCAGGTTGAACGTGGTGGTGATCGTGCCTCCGATTCCGTAGGCGTTGTGGAGCAGGAAAGAGATCTTCATGGTGGGCTAGACCACGGCAACTTCCCTACGGTTGTCGCCCGTTATCACTTCGTGGCTCATCGGTGCCGCTCCGGCAGGCGGCCCGGGACGCGGAGGAGTGCAGGCCGGCCGGACACACCGGCCGGTACGGCCCTCCTTGACCGGTGTGGCCCGGGGGCTGAACGTGGCCATATGCGATGAATATTCTCACCGTATGGTGAATGCCCTCAAAGGAGGCACTCGTGACCACGGGATCACAGCCACGGGTATCGGGTCTGGAAATCCGCTCCATCGACTACGTTCCCCTGGACGAGCGGCACGGAAAGCTGTGGCACCTGGGGCCTCTGTGGTTCATGTCCAACGCGCAGATCGCCACACTGGCGGTGGGCCTGATCAGCATCACCGAGGGTGGCAACCTCATCTGGTCGCTGATCGCGATCGCCGCGGGCACCATCCTGGGCACCTTCTTCATGGCCTTCCACTCCGCGCAGGGCCCGCAGCTGGGACTGCCGCAGATGATCCAGTCACGGCCGCAGTTCGGCTACGTCGGAGCCCTGCTGGTGTGGCTGTTCGCCTATGTGCAGTACGCCGGATTCAACGTCTTCAACACGATCCTGGCCGGCGAGGCCCTGCACACCACGGTGCACGGCGGGGTCAAGCTGTGGGTCGTCGTGGTCACCCTCATCGCGTTCGTCATCGCGCTGGTGGGCTACGACGTCATCCACCGCGCCGAGCGGGTCCTCACCTACACCTTCCTGGTCATCTTCGGGATCTTCACGGTGGGCGTGCTGGTCACCCTGCACTATCCCCCCGGCTCCTTCGACCTCGGCGGCTTCCAGTGGACGCCGTTCCTCGCGCAGTTCGGCGTGGTCGCCGGCTACCAGATCAGCTGGGCCATCTACGTCTCGGACTACTCCCGCTACCTCCCTCCGGACGTGACCGTCCGCAAGACCTTCTACTGGACGTACTTCGGGTCGGCACTCGGCGGTATCTGGCTGATGATGCTCGGGGCGCTGCTCGCCGCGTGGGCGGGCGAGGGTTTCGAGACGATCCGCTCGATCAACGCCGCGGGCGACAAGGTATTCAGCGGGTTCGGCGCGATCGTGCTGCTGTTCGCCGCCCTGGGACTGGTCTCGGTGACCGCGCTGAACATGTACGGCGGGTCCCTCACGCTCATCAGCGCGATCGACTCGTTCAAGAGAGTACGGCCGACCCTCGCCGTACGGCTCGTGACGATCGGCCTCACCGCGGCGCTCTCCGTGGTGGGTGCGCTCGCCGCCACCGCCCACTTCCTTCAGAACTTCAACAACTTCCTGCTGCTGGTGCTCTACCTGTTCATTCCGTGGACCGCGGTCAACCTCATGGACTACTACGTGGTGCGCCGTGGCCACTACGCGGTCGCCGAGATCTTCAATCCGCACGGCATCTACGGTCGCTGGGGCTGGCACGGCATCATCGCCTACCTGGTCGGGTTCGTTGTCATGGTGCCGTTCTTCTCCGTGGGCACGCTCTACGTCGGACCTGCCGCCGATGCGCTCGGCGGTGCGGACATCTCCTTGTTCATCGGCCTGCCCGTCTCCGCGGTGCTCTACTGGCTGCTCACCCGGTCGATCGATGTCGATGCCGAGGCGCGCCTGGCCGAGGCGGAGGCCGAGGCCCTGGAATTGGCGTCGCACGAGCACCGGGAGCCGTGATCTTCCCGTCGCGCTGTCTCACCGAGTGGCGGGAGCCGACCCGATGACCACCACACGTGCCCAGCCCGGCGGCGAGTCCGGCACGTAATCGGGATCGTCCTCGTCCCACGACCCGGCTGCCCGCTGCCGGGGGAACAGACCCACCACCGTCCGGCACGCCGGTCGCGTCTCCGGCCAGGGGGTCTGACCGTCGGTCAGGACCACGATGACATCGGGGCGGGGATTCGCTCGGAGCGCCTTGGCGAAGCCCGTGCGAAGATCCGTACCCCCACCGCCCATCAGCGGGATTCCCTCACCGCGGCACAGCGGGTGCACGATGCGGGCCGCCGCGTCGCACGGCAGCACGGTGATCAGGTCCCGACGACCGCCCACGGCGCTGGAGATCGCGGCAACCTCGAGGAGCGCGCTGCCCAGTTCGGTGTCACTGACCGAGCCTGATGTGTCGATGACCACGGAGACCCGGGGCGGGCTGCGCCGAAGGCTCGGCAGTACGGCGCCGGGTACTCCGGCCGAGCGCCGTGACGGCCGGCCGTAGGTGTAGTCCTCGCCGACGCCTGGGCCGCAGGCCGCCGAGCGGACCGCCGCGCCCAGCAACTCCCGCCAGGGCTGCGGCGGATGGAACGCCTCCTCCGCCCACCGCTGCCACCCCTTCGAGGCGTTGCCCGGGCGGCCGGCGATGCCCTGCGCCACCCGGAACCGGACCGCGTCCCGCTCCTGCTCACTGAGGCCGTGGGCGCCGTCCGGTCCCAGGTCCCACTCCCGCTCCAGCCCGTCGGCTCCACTGCCGCAGTCCAACCAGGCGGCGCTCGGCGTAAGGGGCTCGATCCGGAGCTCACGCAGGTAGTCCTCCATGAGCCACCCCTCGGGAAGCCCCAAGGATCTCGGTCGCACAGCGCCTTTGGGCCGGACCAGCCCGTCGCCGAACACGTCGTCGTTGATCTCGCAGTCCGCGGCGATGTTCATGCGCAGTCGTTCGCCCTGACCGGTCCACGAGCGCTCCCGCGCTACCCGGTCACTGCGCCCGTGGTGGTCGCGAAGGAGGTGCGAGACCTCGTGCACCCATACCCCGGCCAGTTCCTCCACCGGCGTCCGATCCACGAACGCCGGCGAGACGTAGCAGCGCCAGTGCCGGTCGACGGCCATGGTCGGAACCTGTCGGGACTCGACGGTGTGCAGGGCGAACAGGGCCGTCGCCAAGTAGGGCCGGGCCCGAGCGGCATGCAGTCGGGCTGCGAAGAGCTTGTCGAGGTCGAGTGTCCCCGGTGCGTCCGCGATCATCGGCCCGCCTTCGCGGCGACGGTGGTCCGGGCCGCCGCGTGGTCGGCTCGCCGGGACAGGGTCACCACTCCGGCGAGCCGCTCGATGGACGCCGGGACGTCCCAGTCCTCCTGGCGCAGCGAAGCGAGGGTGGTCGCGGGGACGACCACCAGGTCCGGGGCTCCGGTCTCCACCGCCCGGACCAGGAGCGCCCACGCCGCGTCCCAGCGGGTCTTGTCCGGGCGCTTGCGGATCGCGTCCACCACACCGTCCAGCACGGCCTGACGCAGATCTCCGCGCTCGGGCAGAGCGGCACCGGCCGGGTCGGCGAGGAGCACCTCGGGGTCCGGGAGGTCCATCCGGTCCATGCCGGCCAGGAGCTCCAGCCCCGGACCGTCTCCCACGGTGCCTCTGACCAGCAGGGAGAGCACCTCCCGGGAGGAGCCGGCCGCGGTCGCGAAGGCCACCAGGCGCAGGGCCATCTCCCAGCTCCGGGGCGACGGCCAGGCGCCGCCCCGGCGCGTCTCACTGCTGGGCAGTTGGTGCACGAGTCTGGGTCGGCCGGTGAGGAGTCCGCACACCGCGCGGCGGGCGAAGCCCACGGCCTCCGGCAACTTCTCCGGGTCGAGCCGTGGCAGGGTTGCGCGGGGCCACGTCCCACCGAGGCCGCGTACGACGACCTCGTGGTCGTGGGTCCACTGAAGATGGACGAAACGGTTGGCCAGAGGCGGGCTCAGCTCCCAGCCGTCGGCCGCCGAGGAACGTGGGTTGGCGGCAGCCACGATCCGTACCCCGGGCGGCAGTTGGAGGGCACCGATCCGCCGCTCCAGGACGAGGCGGAGCAGAGCGGCTTGAACGGCCGGCGGAGCGGTGGACAGCTCGTCGAGGAACAGCAGCCCTCGACCGGCCCGTACCAGGCGCACGGCCCAGTCCGGCGGGGCCATCGGGACACCGTGTTCCGCCGGATCGTCGCCGATGATGGGCAGCCCCGAGAAGTCGGACGGCTCGTGCACACTGGCGATCACTGTGGTCAGCGGAAGGTCCAAGGCCGCGCCGAGCTGTGTCAGGGCCGCGGTCTTGCCGATCCCCGGCTCACCCCACAGGAGTACGGGCAGGTCGGCGGCCACGGCGAGAGTCAGGGCCGCCAGTTGGGTGTCGGGGCGCGGCTCGGTGGCGGTGTTGCGCAGCAGGGTCAGCAACTCGCCGGCGACGTCGAGTTGGGAGGGGTGGGGCGGGGCGGAAGAGGTGCCGGTTGCGACGGACGGGGTGCATGTGGGCATGTGTGATCACCTTTGGGTTCGTAGTGAGCCGAGTGGGTGCGGAGACGAAGGTCCCCGCGTCAGCGAGTGCTCGCGTGGCGCGGGTGCGAACGGCGGTCACGGGAACGGCGACGGTCCGGGTGGATCCGGATGCGACCGGGGCCGGGTCCGACCAGGCCTGCCCTGAACAGTCCGTAGGCGATCCGCCGCTGTGCGGCCGCCTCCAATTCGTCCCGCAGCGCGCCGGTGCGCAGCAGCGCGCCGGGGCCCAGCAGGCCTTCGACGACGGCCAGCGCACCAGCCGTGTCGCCATGGTCCAGGCGTTCACGGACGCCGATGAGGCAGTCCGGATGGCGGTGCGCCTCGTCGATTGCCCGCAGGCAGGGCAGCGGAGTGCCGGTCAGCGCGGCCAGCAGTTCCTCCCGCCGGACCTCGGCAGGGTCGTGGTCCAGCGGCGCCAGTACCCCGTTGACCAGGCCGATCCGGTGCTGCGCTCCCCGGCACTCCACGAGGCGCGGTTGCCCCGCCCGGTCCGAAACCCGAGGCGAACCCGCCGGCGAACAGTCGGGTACCAATGCGGAAGCGACCAGCGGGTGCAGCCGATCGACCTCGACCTCGATCGACCCGGTGCGGATCAGTTCCAGGTCGGGCAGCACCCAGGTCGCCGCGTCGGGCAGGACGGGCAGCGCGGAGCCGCCGGCATCCGTGGCGGCGGCCGCAATGCGCAATGCGGGCGGTCCGGCGCCGTCGCTGTCCGCGACGAGGTCGAGGACCAGTCGATGTCGGGCCCCCAACCGCACAGTGACGGTGCCGGTGGACCGTCCTTCGGTGTGGAGCAGCATTCCCGCCTCGGCCGCCCACCGGTCAACGGCGCAGCGGTACCCCTGCGGCACCGTTCGTAGCAGATCCGCGTCCGGCACAAGGCGGCCGTCGGCGGGCGGCCGATCGGCCCCGGACCGGATCCGCAGCTCGTCGGTCCTGCGTGCGTCCCACAGGTGGCGGTGCAGGTCGAGGCGGAACCTGGGATGGGGGCGGGAATGGGGATGACGGCAGGCATCGGCCTCGGAGCGGGATCCGTCCCACAGCGCGAGGCTGATGCGCTGACCGCCGTCCGCCCAAGCCGGCGGAGTCCGGGCCACGAGGTGCACCGGGCATGGGCCGTGGCGTCCCGCGGTGTCGTAGCGAGCCAGAGAGATGGTCAGACCCGGGCGCAGCAATCCATCAGGAGCGATCCTCGGCATGTGCCAGCGCAACAGGTCGGGAGCCAGATGGCGCAGATCGGCCCGGACTTGGGCTGCGAGTTCCTGGCCATGAGTACGCGCCAAGGAACGCGGATTGAGATCGACATCGATGCCTGCGGCGGCACACGCTCCGGCCCAGTCCCCGATACGACGGCGGGCGGTCGCGGTCTCGATCATGGACGGCGGCACGGCGAACTCGCGCACGCGCAGCCAGAAGGAAGGGCGGGAATCCCTGTTCGCGGTCTGAGTGAGCATCAGCACTCACCTTGCGCGGACGGGTCCCCCAATCTGTCAACAGAGTGAGTCGTCATCGCGGGGAGCATAGCTCTCCGCACTTCCATCTGCCAGGTGTTTCCGGTCGCAGCGGAGCGCAGCGCGGGGTCCTGACGGCGGACGCGGAGCGCGCGGGCGCGGCAACCGCACGACCGGGCAGCGCAGTTGAACGAACGTGAGGAGTACGGCCGTGGGAATCGGACTGACGCCGTCGGCCACCATCACTTTCCGCCGAGGTCGGGACTCACAATTCCCTGGCGGGCCAGTCCAGAAGCCGGGCACCGATGACCGCGGTCTGGAGCACGTAGCGGTGGGCCGGGTCGGCGGGATTGGCACCGGTGAGTTTGTGGATTCGTTCCAGGCGGTACGTCAGGGCGCGGACGCTCAAGGAGAGGCGGCGGGCGGCTTCGGTCCCGACGCAGCCGGAGTCGAAGTACGCGGTGAGGGTGTCCAGGAGGTGCTGGGCGCCGCCGCGGGCGGTGGTGAGCGGGCCGAGGGTGTCGAGGACGAGGTCCGTCATGGCTTGGCGGTCACGGGTGAGGACGGGATACACCAGCAGGTCGGCGGCGCGCAGCACCGGGTCGTCGAGTTCGAGCCGCTCCGCCAGTTCGAGGGCGTTCAGAGCCTCCTCGTAGGACTGGACGACCCCGCCGGGGCCGGGCTGGGGCCGGCCGATGGCGACGCGTCCGCCGTCGGTGGCCGCGTACGCCTGCTTGGCGAAGTACGTGAGGGCGTCCTCCTGGTCGCCGGGGGCGATGCACAGCATCCGGCCGTCCTTGGTGGTGAGCAGGATGTTGCGGTCCCCGAAGCGGGCGATGAGGGCCCGCTCCAGTCGGCGCGGTACCGGGTCGGCCTCGTCGTACGCCGTCGTGGCCTGCGCGACCGCGACGGCGTGCGCGTGGGACAGGCGCAGCCCGAAGCGCTCGGCGCGTTCGGCGAGGCGCCCCAGGTCGCTGCGGCCGTAGAGGAGGTCGTCGATGAACTCGCGGCGGGCCGCCTCCTCCTGTCGTACGGCGAGGAGTTGTGCCCGCTCGAAGCCCTCGGCGAAGGCGTCTATGACCTGCTGGATCGCGGCAAGCGTGCTGTCGGCGGAAGCGGGCGTGGCGGGCCAGGCGGCGCGGGCGGCGGAGAGGTGTGCGCTGACCAGCGCGCGCAGCCCGTGGCCGGAATCGGCGGCACGTTCCCCGAGCACGCGGCGTGACTCGATCTCGTCGCGGGTGAGGCGGCGGCCGGTGGCCGAAACCTCGGACAGCATCCGGGCATAGCCGTCCAGATACTGCTCGGGTATCTCCCGCTGCGTCACGTCGTCCCCCGGTTTCTTGACGGCCCGGTGACGACTTCTTAGCGGCGACCGGCATCAAGACCCTAATGAACACTGCCGGGCACCGGCAATGCGCGGGCCGGTCCCGGCCATGCACGATGTGCCGCGGGGAGCACGACGGACGGTTCCGGTGCCGGACACCGGCAGGTGTCCGGCACCGGAACCCGGAGGGGAGTCGTGCACCACCGGAGCAGGCCGTCCCCTGGCGCGAACTGGGCGACCACGTAAGGGCGGAGGAACTCGCCGGACGCCTGAAGGCGGCCCGCCAGGAGGCGACCCGTGCCCTGCACGACCGCACCGACCTGTACGCCGACGGCGGCCGCACCCTCCGGCTGGGCCGTCACCGCCTCGCCGTCAACACCCCAGCCCATTGATCTCCCCCTGCTCCCGCACGGCAACGCCCTCGCCTCCGCGCTCACCTGCGCCGACGCCGCTCCCGACGCTCGCGGCGGTGGTCGACGCAGGCCATGCCGACCGGCTGTGCGCGGCGGTGGTCGACGAAGGTCACGCCGACCGGCTGTGCGAGGCACCGGCTGGCCGTGAGGCCGGGACTGCCATCTATCTGTGGTTGCGGTCTTTCGGGCCGGCCTGATAAGGCGGTGGGCCCTCACTCGGTCGGCAGGCTCGTCGCGACGGTGGGTCCCTCGTCGATCCACTCACCGAGCACGTTGTCTCCGTCAGGTCGGTTCCGGCGACGAGAATCCGGCCGCGCAATGGTAAATCGGTTCCCATAGGACGAGTGGGTCGTGAATTCGGCACGTTGAAGTGCTCTCCTTCCTTCGGCAAGCCTCGGGATGGAGATTCCCACCTACCTTGCGGTGGCGGGCTTGACGCCGGGTGGGCGCCTGACGACTGCCCTCCCGGCAGCCGGGATGAGCGCGAGTCCCATCCGGTACAGGTGCAGGATGTTCCGGGCGGCGTTGTGGTCGGCGTTGCCCGACCAGCCGCAGTCCCGGTTCTTGCACACGAACACTTCCTGGGACTCCCGGCTGCCCGGTGTGGTGAAGCCGCATGCTGAGCAGCGTCGGGAGGTGCCGGGAGCGGGGACCTTGTGCAGGATGCCGCCGTGCCTGGCTGCCTTGTACGTCAGCAGCGTGATGGTCCGGCCCCATGCCTCCTGGCTGATGGAGCGGTTCAGACCGGCCTTCTGCGCGACATTCTTGCCTGGCTCCTCGATGGTGCCCCGGGCGCTCTTGGTCATGGCCGGGATGTCCAGTTGTTCCACCACGATCACGCCGTAGGTGCGGGCGAGCTCGGTGGTGGTCTGGTGCTGCCAGTCACTGGCCCTGCGCTTGGCTTTCGCACGAAGGCTTGCGATCTGGTCATAGGTCCGCTTCAGCCGGTTGCTCATGCGCTGCCCGGGCTTGCAAAGGCTCTTGCGGTGCGCGGCCCTGCGTTCCAGACACAGCAGCCTGGCCTTCTCATCGGGGTTGAGCCACTTGTCCCGGTCGGCGGTCTTGTCGGGGAGCCGGGGTGATCGCCCGTGGTCCTGGTGGTTTCCGTCCGAGAGGGCGAGGGGGATGTTCACCCCGGCGTCGATGCCGGCCTCCGGTCCCCGGTGCGGCTGGGGCTTGGGTTCCAGGGTGGTGATGCGGAAGGCGATGTGCCAGCCCAGCGCATCCTTGACCAGCCGGGCGCCGGTGATCCGGTTGTCGGCGTTCGCCTTCTTCCCCACCGGCAGGTCACGGGTCCAGCGGAAGCGGACCCGGCCGACCTTGGGAATGTTGACCATGCCCCAGCGACGGTGCACCCGCGTGATCTGCAAGTCCCGCCCCTGCGGGATGTCCACGCTCATGACCGTGCGGAACCGGTTTTTGAAGTTCGGTTCGTCGGCGCGTTTTTCCCAGCAGTTCTTCCATGCCTGGTAGTAGGTCTTCAATACCGCTTGCGCGGCCTGCGCCGGCAGAACGCCGAGCCAGTCGATCTCCATGCGGGCCCGGCGTATCGCCACGTCGTCGGCGGCCAGTGTCCGCTTGTCCTTCGACAACATCGTCCACCAGGCGTGCAGACAGTTCCACATGGTGCGGGCCGCGTGGGCCTGGTCGTCGACGAGCCGGATCTCGGCAGGGCTCAGCGTCAGCCGGGCACGGTGCCCGAACTGCCGCTTCTCCAGACCAAGTTCCCAACTCACCCGGTCACCCTATCTTTTGGCGTATGTCACCACGGTGGAAACCGGATCCCGACATACGCACGGGCCCTACCGGCGTGGCGTCTTCTGACCGTGGTACGCCAGTACATCGAGAACCAGCAGTGCCCCGTGGGCTGAGCTAAACCGTGCAGCCCCGTGCTTACGTGCGGGTCAGAGCCGCTATGAGATGCGCTTCACCTTCCCCGTAAACGGGGGAGCACTACGCAAGATCAGAGGTAGAAAGGACGCATGGCGGAGCGCGAGATCCCCGCAGGGGGCACGGACGATGTCGATGCGGTCACCCGAGCGGTGCTGACCGCGTCCCGGCTGCTGGTCGCGGTCTCCGCTCGTTCTCTCGCCGAGGTCGAGGAGCGGGTGACACTGCCTCAGTTCCGCATGCTGGTTGTGCTGTCCACCCGCGGGGCCACCAAGCTCGTCACACTCGCCGACCTGCTTCAGGTCGCGCCGTCGACCGCCATGCGCATGATCGACCGGCTGATCGCGGCCGGGCTCGCCGACCGGCAGACCAACCCCGACAATCGTCGCGAGACCCTGCTGCAGCTCACCGAGGAGGGGCGGCGCGCGGTCGAGGACGTGACCGCCCGACGCCGCGCCGAGATCGCCGCCATCGTCGAACGGCTCGCCCCGCAGCAGCGCGCGGCGCTCGTCGAGGCACTCACCGCGTTCAACGAGGCGGGCGGCGAACCCCTGGTTCCCGCGATGGACGATCCTGAGCCGCATCCACTGGGCTGGGTGGACGCTGTCGCGGGGCGCGATGCCTGAAACCCCTGTTCCTGGCGCCGAGTCGGTCGGGCTGATCGCAGGCTCCAACCGGAGCTCCGTCGGCGGTCATCCGATCGTCGGGGTCGGGGTCGGTGTCGGTGTCGGGGAAGTCGTGTTCACATCCAGGCCCGGGGGCAGGGTGAGGGAGAGGACCGGGGATCCCGGCTGGGGAGGTGGCGGGGTCAGCTGGTCCTTGGGGAGTTTCGGCGGGGTGGTCTGTTGGAAGTTGGCCTGGTCGAAATTGACCAGTCCGGTCCGCTCCAGCACCGTGATGTGGTCCAGGACGGTGTCGTTGGCCTGATCGGCGAGCTGACGCACCAGGGTGTTCTGGGTGCTGGCGCGGATCTTGGCGATGACCGGGAAGATCTGGCCGTGGGTCACCCGCATGATGTTGACCGCGGTGGTGTCGAACTGCTTGCCGGTGCTCCCGTCGGCGGTGGCCACGAACTGCTGCTGTTGCGGGCTCGCCTGGTTGGGCAGGGCGATGCCCAGCTCGGGGGCGATCTTCCGGCAGGCTTCGTCGAGGCGTGAGTGCCCGACGACCAGGTGCTTGCCGGCCTCTTTCATCTCCGCCGTGGTGCCCCGCTTCATGGCCATCAGGCCGAGGGGATGCTCCCACAGGCCCGCCGCGCGGACCTTGACGACGAAGTCCCGGTCGGCCTCGGTCAGCGGTCCGTAGCGGGTGTTGGCGATCACGCGCGACGGGGAGGTCGTCGCGTTCTGCACGCCGAGCATCGCGGGGTAGGCGAGGGCGGCGAGAGTCAGGCTCAGTGCGCCGCCCACGAAGACGGTTCCTGCCATGTTGCGCGAAAGGCGCATCGTGCCTCCTGAGGTGAGTGGCCGGTACGCCAGGAGGTACGGACGGGCTGAACCGATCCATCATTGCCCTGAGCAAATCTTGCACTCTGCTTTGTGTTGTGCATCACATGTCGGTGGGGTGCGGCGGTTCGGTGGGGTGCGGCGGTGCGGCAGACGATTGACGGCGGTGCTGGTGAGGACCGACCGGTCGGCGCCGGAGCCCCTGAGTCCGGCGGAGGCTCGGGGCGTCGGGGCCGGGTGGCGGCGCGGCGCCCGCTTTCGGGTGACTCGACAGCCTGTCGCCGGAGCGGGACGGTTCGGCGTGTCCGACCATCTCAGCCGCCCGCACCGTCACCAGGAGGTCGCCGTGCACATCCTGCTCGTGGCCAGCGCGTTCAACAGCCTTACGCAGCGCGTCCATGCCGAATTGCGCGACCAGGGGCACACGGTCGCGGTGGAACTCGCCCTGCGCGACCGCCCGTTGCCGGAGGCCGTCCGGCGGCACGCGCCGCAACTCGTTCTGGCCCCGATGCTGAAGACGGCAATCCCCCGGGAGGTGTGGGCCGCGTACCCGTGTTTCATCGTCCACCCGGGGCCGTTCGGGGACCGGGGGCCGTCCTCCTTGGACTGGGCGATCCAGGAGGGCGCCGACCGGTGGGGCGTGACGGTCCTTCAGGCCGGCGAGGAAATGGATGCCGGGGATGTCTGGGCGTCCGTGGCCTGCCCGGTCCCGCCGGTGGGCAAGAGCGACCTGTACCGCAATGAGATCGCCGACGCGGCGCTGTCGGCCGTCCTGCTCGCCGTGGAGCGCTTCGCCTCGGGGACCTACACCCCGCGCAAACAGGGCGGGGCGCACGCACCGGACACGCCCGTGCGCATCCGCCCGTACCTCGACCAGAGCGTCCGCCGAATCGACTGGGACGCGGACTGCACTCGGACCGTCCTGGCCAAGCTGCGTGCGGCGGACTCGCAGCCCGGCGTGCTCGACGTGCTGCTCGGCGCCGAGTGGTACCTGCACGGCGGCCATCCCGAGGCCGGCCTGCGCGGCGTCCCGGGTGAACTGCTGGCCACCAGGACCGGCGCGGTCTGCCGGGCGACGAAGGACGGTGCCGTCTGGATTCCCGAGTTGCGCCGTCGGCGAGGTCCGGGGCAGCCCCCCACGTTCAAACTGCCCGCGGTGCTGGCCCTCGGCGATCGGCTGCCTCCCCTTCCGGAGATCGCCGCGCCGCACTCCGCGGACCCACGTCGGCGCACGTGGACCGACATCGCGTACCGGGAGGAGGGGGGCGTCGGTTTCCTCTCGTTCTCGTTCCCCGGCGGGGCGATGAGCACCACGCAGTGCCGACGCCTGCTCGACGCGTATCGGGAGGCGTGCGCGCGTCCCACGTCGGTGCTCGTGCTGGGTGGGCAACGGGACTTCTTCAGCAACGGAATCCACCTCAATGTCATCGAGGCCGCCGAGGATCCAGCCGCCGAGTCCTGGGCCAACATCAACGCCATCGACGACCTCGTCGAGGCGATCCTGACCACCACGGACAGGCTGGTGGTCTCCGCCGTCGCGGGCAACGCCGCGGCGGGCGGTGTGATGCTCGCCCTGGCCGCCGACGAGGTGTGGTGCCGCACCGGCTGTGTGCTGAACCCGCACTACCGGCTCATGGGCCTGTACGGCTCGGAGTACTGGACGTACACGCTGCCGCGCCGCGTGGGCGCGGTGACGGCCGAGCGGCTTCTGCGCGAAGCCCTGCCGATGAGCGCCGGGAGCGCCCGCGACCTCGGGCTCGTCGACCGAGTGGTCGAATGCGGTCCGCAGGACTTCGCCGCGGAGGTCGGACGGCTGGCGGCCCGGCTGGCGTCACTGCCGGGATCGCTGCCGCGGATCGCCGCGAAGAAAGCGGAACTGGACCGCCAGGAGAGCAGCGAGCCCCTGGCCGCGTTCCGGGAGCGGGAGCTGGCCCGGATGCGCCGGACGTTCGACGACCCGGACGCCCCCTTCCACGCACTGCGGCGCGCCTTCGTACGCAAGGATCGACCAGCCTGCACGCCACCACACCTCGATCTCGCCGCGGCCGCGAGGACGGGGTGGGGCCGGACCGGTCCGTGAGGGGCCGTAGCGCCTGAGTGGTCCAGAGCCCCGTCACTGGAACGGCCCGCAATGACCTCTCACTGGGGCCGGATGGCTGGTACGAAGAGGACTGGCGGTTGAAATACAGGTTTTCATCCCGATATGGGTTTTCCTTCCCCTACGGGTTCTCATCCCTCACCTCTCCGAGGAGGCGGTCCCATGACAGCGGCGACGCCGAGCACGGCCGGCGCAACGGATGCCGGTGGTGCGCCTGCCGACGAGACGCCCACGATCCATATTCTCTGGATCAACGCCGGGCTGAGCTGCGACGGAGACTCGGTCGCGCTCACGGCAGCGATGCAGCCGAGCATCGAGCAGATCGCGCTCGGCGCGCTGCCGGGGCTGCCGAAGATCGCTGTCCACTGGCCCCTCATCGACTTCGAGAGCGGCCCGGTGGGTGGCGCGGACACGTTCATCGAATGGTTCTTCAAGGGAGAGCGGGGCGAGATCGACCCGTTCGTCCTGGTCGTCGAGGGGTCCGTCCCCAATGAGGCGATCAAGCCCGAAGGCTACTGGTGCGGCTTCGGTGACAACCCGGAGACCGGCCAGCCGATCACCACCAGCGAGTGGATCGACCGGCTCGCGCCCAAGGCGCTGGCCGTCGTCGCCATCGGCACCTGCGCGACCTACGGCGGTATCCACGCCATGGCGGGCAACCCCACCGGCGCGATGGGCGTGCCCGACTACCTCGGCTGGGACTGGAAGTCCCAGGCCGGCATCCCGATCGTGTGCGTCCCCGGCTGCCCGATCCAGCCCGACAACTTCGCCGAGACACTCACCTACCTGCTCTACCAGGCGGCCGGCTCCGCCCCGATGATCCCCCTCGACGACAAGCTGCGCCCGGCCTGGCTGTTCGGCGCCACCGTGCACGAGGGTTGCGACCGCGCCGGCTACTACGAACAGGGCGACTTCGCCCAGACGTACGACTCGCCCAAGTGCCTGGTCAAGCTCGGCTGCTGGGGACCGGTCGTCAAGTGCAACGTGCCCAAGCGGGGCTGGATGAACGGCATCGGCGGATGTCCGAACGTCGGCGGCATCTGCATCGCCTGCACCATGCCCGGCTTCCCGGACAAGTTCATGCCCTTCATGGACCAGCCCCCCGGAGCGGCGCTGTCGACCAAGGCCAGCGGCGCCTACGGCGCGGTCGTCCGCAGACTGCGCTCCCTCACCCAGCAGACCGTCGACAAGGAGCCCAAGTGGCGCCACACGGGACGCAAGCTCACCACCGGATACCGGCGGCCGTGGTGAATCCCCGCCACACCTGAGCCGCACCCCCCGATCCGTCCACACCCTCCCGGACCACCCACGCGAAGAAGGGCACGACCCAGACGATGGCACCGACGAAGAAGGCGGCCGGTGACGGTAGCGGCCTGATGGAGATGGCCTGGGACCCGATCACACGGATCGTGGGCAGCCTCGGCATCCACACGAAGATCGACTTCAAACAGAAGCGGGTCGCGGAGTGCTACAGCACCTCGTCCGTCTTCCGTGGCTACAGCGTCTTCATGCGCGGCAAGGACCCCCGCGACGCCCACTTCATCACCAGCCGCATCTGTGGCATCTGCGGGGACAACCACGCCACTTGCTCGGTGTACACGCAGAACATGGCGTACGGCGTGAAGCCCCCGAACCTCGGTGAGTGGATCATCAACCTCGGCGAGTCCGCGGAGTACATGTTCGACCACAACATCTTCCAGGAGAACCTGGTCGGGGTCGACTACTGCGAGAAGATGGTCAAGGAGACCAACCCCGGCGTCCTCGAACTCGCCGAGCGCACCGAGGCCCCGCACGCCGGGGAGCACGGCTACCGCACGATCGCCGACATCATGCGGTCCCTGAACCCCCTCGAGGGCGAGTTCTACCGCGAGGCACTCCAGGTGAGCCGCTACACCCGGGAGATGTTCTGCCTCATGGAGGGACGCCATGTGCACCCCTCCACGCTCTACCCGGGCGGCGTGGGCACCGTCGCCTCCGTGCAGCTCTTCACGGACTACCTCAGCCGCCTGATGCGCTACGTGGAGTTCATGAAGCGCGTCGTCCCGCTGCACGACGACCTCTTCGACTTCTTCTACGAGGCGCTGCCCGGATACGAGGAAGTGGGGCGCCGACGGGTCCTGCTCGGCTGCTGGGGAGCGCTCAACGACCCCGAGTACTGCGACTTCACCTACGCCAACATGACGGACTGGGGCCGACGGATGTTCGTCACCCCCGGCATCATCGTGGACGGCAAGCTCGTCACCAACGACCTCACCGAGATCAACCTCGGCATCCGCATCCTGCTGGGCAGTTCCTACTACGAGGACTGGCAGGGCCAGGAGCAGTTCGTCACGCACGACCCGCTCGGCAACCCGGTCGACCCGCGCCACCCCTGGAACCAGCACACCATCCCCGCCCCGCAGAAGCGGAACTTCGACGACAAGTACAGCTGGGTCATGTCGCCCCGCTGGTTCGACGGCAAGGACCATCTCGCCCTGGACACCGGAGGCGGCCCCATCGCCCGCCTGTGGTCCACCGCGCTGTCCGGGCTCGTCGACACCGGCTATGTGAAGGCCACCGGCGACAGCGTGGTCATCAACCTGCCCCGCACCATGACCAAGCCCGAGGCCACCTTCGAGTGGAAGATCCCGAAGTGGAGCAACGCGCTCGAGCGCAACCGGGCGCGGACCTACTTCCAGGCCTACACCGCCGCCGTCGCCCTGCACTTCGCGGAGAAGGGGCTGGAGGAGGTCCGGTCCGGACGCACCCAGACCTGGGAGAAGTTCGAGGTGCCCGACGAGAGCATCGGCGTCGGCTTCACCGAGGCCGTCCGTGGCGTGCTCTCCCACCACATGGTGATCCGCGACGGCAAGATCGCCAACTACCACCCGTACCCGCCCACCCCGTGGAACGCCAGCACCAGGGACAGCTTCGGCACGCCCGGCCCGTACGAGGACGCCGTGCAGAACACGCCGATCTTCGAGGAGAACACCCCGGAGAACTTCAAGGGCATCGACATCATGCGCACCGTCCGCAGCTTCGACCCCTGTCTGCCCTGCGGCGTGCACATGTACGTCGGTGGCGGCAAGACCGTACAGAAGATGCATGTGCCCACCGGCCTGAGTGGACTGGGCGGATGAGCGCGGGCACGACCATCGACGCGACGAAGGTGACACAGGCAGTGGACGTGGTGCAGACCGGGCGGCGGATCGAGGACGTGCTCGACCGGCTCGCCGCCACCGGCGACCCGGCAGCTCACGCGGCGGCCGAGGAACTGGTGCAGGCTCTCATGGACTTCTACGGGGCGGGCCTGGCCCGGATGCTCCAGTTGCTCTCCGCACCTGAGAACCGCGGTGCCGCCCCCGTGACGGCCCTGCTCGGCGACGAACTGGTCGCCGGCCTCCTCGTACTGCACGACCTCCATCCGGAGGACCGGACGACCCGCATCGCCAGGGCGCTCGACAGCGTCGGCGAACACGACCTGGAAGTCCTGGACTTCGACGAGTCGACCGGGACACTCAGGCTACGGGCTGCCGCCGCCGCGGGCTGCGGCTGCGCCGGTGGCGGTACGACGGCCCAGCAGGCGGCCGAGGACGCGCTCGCCTGTTTCGCTCCGGAGGTCACGGTCGTCGAAGTGCAGTCCGCCGGTACGTCCAGGGAGCCCGCACTGCTTCAGATCGGCGTCGGCCCCGGCACGCGCGCCGGCGCACGTCCGGCCCCGGCCAAGACCCCATGAGCGCGTCCTTCGCGCCTGGTCGGGCCACCCGCGGTTCCGGACTGCGCAGATTCCTGACCGGGCGTCAGCCGCAGCCGGAGCGGTGCGGGCTGTGCGCGGTCGCGGTGGACGAGGCACACCACCGGCACCTGGTGGACACCGAGAACCGGGCCATCGTCTGCGCCTGCCCGCCCTGCGCCCTGCTGTTGGAGCAGCCGGGTGCCGCCGCGGGCCGCTTCCGACTGGTGCCGGACCGCTGCCTCATCGACCCGGACCACCATCTCGACGACGGTGCCTGGGAGGCACTGCAGATCCCGGTCGGCGTCGCGTTCTTCTTCCGCAACTCCGCGCTCGACCGGCTGGTGGCCCTCTACCCGAGCCCCGCCGGGGCCACCGAGAGTGAGCTCGAACCGGCGACCTGGGCGACCGTCCTCGGTGACAGCATCCTCGCCGAGCAACTCGCATCCGATGTGGAGGCGCTGTTGCTGCGCCGCACCGACGGCCGCTGCGAGTGCTATCTCGTACCGATCGACATCTGCTACGAACTGGTCGGCCGGATGCGCCTGTTGTGGCAGGGCTTCGACGGCGGGGCCGAGGCCCGCGCCGCGCTCGACGCGTTCTTCGAGCAGGTCGGGCAACGCGCCCGCACCGTGGAGAAGGAGAGCCGGCCGTGACGGAGTTCTCCTTCGCCTGCACCGGCGTCCGCGCCGACCGGTACGCCGCCGGACCCACCCTGGTGTTCCGGCTGCGCATCACCGCGACCGGCGACGAACCGGTCCATGCCCTGGCGCTGCGCTGCCAGATCCGCATCGAACCCGCCCGGCGCGGCTACGAGGCAGCCGAGGCCGGCGCTCTCACCGACCTCTTCGGCGAGCGCTCGCGCTGGGGCAGCACCCTCCATCCGGTGCAGTTCGCCCAGGTTTCCGTCATGGTCCCTGCCTTCACCGGGGAGACCGAGACAGACCTCGTCGTGCCCTGCACCTACGACATGGACATCGCCGCGACCCGCTACTTCGCCGCGCTCACCGGCGGCGAAGTACCCCTGCTGATGCTCTTCTCGGGCACGGCGTTCACCGGAGCGGGCGGCTTCCGCGTCGAACCCGTCCCCTGGGACCGGGAAGCGGCCTTCCGGATGCCGGTCGCGGTCTGGCGGGAGATGGTCGAGCAGCACTTCCCCGGCTGCGGCTGGATCCGGCTGCCCCGCGACACCATGGACGCCCTGCTCGCCTTCCGCTCACGACGGGCCCTGCCCTCCTGGGAGGCGGCCGTGCGGGCCCTGCTCGACGAGGCGGGCACGGCAGCCCCGCCCCGGCAGGGCCCGGCCCTGACCAGCATCACCGGAAGGACCGCTCCGTGAGCGTGACCGCGTTCGCCCCGGATATCGAGGAACGCCTCGCCGTCGCCCGGCAGGTGGCCGACACCGTCCTCTTCGAGGGCTATGTGCTCTACCCCTACCGTGCCTCGGCGGCCAAGAACCGGTTGCGCTGGCAGTTCGGCGTACTGGTACCGCCCGCCTGGGGCGCCACGTGCGAGGAGCACGACTTCCAGCACACCGAATGCCTGATGGAACCGAGGGCGGGCGCCACCCTCGCGGTCGAGCTGCGCTTCCTGCGCGCCCGGCGTCGTACGATCCAGCAGGCGCGCCCGGACGGCGGCTTCGACACGGTCCCCGAACTCCGGCTCGGGGACCGGATCCTGGTCCCCTGGGACGAGGGGACCGAGGAGCGCGTCGAGGCGGTCGTGCCGGTGGACGAACTCATGGGCGACGGGGTCACGATCCCCTTCGACCGCCCCGCCGGAGAGGAGAGCGAGCCCGTCCTCGACGAGGCCGGTCATCCCGTCGGCCGCACGGTCCGCCGGTGCGAGGAGATCCATGGCGCACTCCGGCTGTCGGCGTGCGAACTCGACGGGCCCTACCGGGTGTTGCGGCTGACCGCCGTCGTCGAGAACATCAGCACCTGGACACCCCCGGACGGCCCGGCCGCCGACCGTGACGCGGCGCTCCCGCGCTCCCTGGTGGCCTCCCACCTCCTCATGGGACTGAGCGCCGGGTCGTTCCTGTCGATGACCGATCCCCCCGAGTGGGCGAAGGGCGCGATCGCGTCCTGCCGCAATCTGCACACCTGGCCCGTACTCGCCGGCGAACCCGGCCGCGCCGATGTGGTGCTCTCCTCACCGATCATCCTGGAGGACCATCCGGCCATCGCTCCGGAAAGCCCCGGTGCCCTGTACGACGCCACCGAGATCGACGAGATTCTCACGCTGCGCACGGCGGCCCTCACCGACGAGGAGAAGCGCGAGGCCCGCGGCACCGACGAACGGGCGGCCGCCGTGATCGACCTCGCGGACTCGATGCCTCCCGAGGTCCTGGAGCGCCTGCACGGGGCGGTGCGCAGTCTGCGTGAGGTGACGGGATCGGCCCCCGCTCCGGCCGCCACCGGGTTTCCCGACGAGTACGGCGTGCAGCGTCCGGACACCCCGTGGTGGGACCCGGCGAGTGAGGCCGGCTTCGACCCGGGACACGACCGGGTCGTCGTCGACGGCCGGTCGCTGGGAGCGGGAAGCCGGGTGCTGCTGCGACCGGGACTGCGGCGCACCGACGCGCAGGACTTGTTCCTGACGGGGCGTACGGCGAAGGTCGAGGCCGTCCTGCACGACGTGGACGGCGGAGTGCACCTGGCGGTGACGGTGGAGGACGACCCGGGCGCCGACATCCGCCGTGAGCAGGGACGCTTCCTGTACTTCCAGCCCGACGAGGTCACACCCCTGGAGGACGGCGCATGAGCCTTTCCCCGGACTCGCCCCGTCGGGAGAGCGTTCCCGCGGACCCGCCCCGCCGGGAGAGCGTTCTCCCGGACCCGCTCCGCCAGGAGCACGGCAGGGTGCTCGTCGCCGGTATCGGGAACATCTTCCTCGGGGACGACGGCTTCGGCGTCGAGACCGTGCGCGTACTCGCCGGGAGGCAACTGCCCCCGCACGTCGAGGCCGTGGACATCGGCGTACGGGGCGTGCACCTCGCCTACCAGGTCCTCGACGGCTACGACACCCTGATCCTGGTGGACGCCACCGCGCGGGGCGAGGATCCCGGCACTCTCTACGTGATCGAGCACGACACCGCCGGCGGAGGCGAGCCGCACGGCGCACCGATCGACGGCCACCGGATGACGCCCGACACCGTGCTCGCGCTGCTTGGCACGCTCTGTGCCGGAACCGGTGGGCAGCCGCCGCGGCGCACCCTGGTGGTGGGATGCGAACCCGCCTCGGTGGCGGAGGGCATCGGGCTCAGCCCGCCCGTCTCCGCCGCCGTACCCGAAGCCGTCCGGCTGATCGAAGAGTTGCTGCGGGCGGACCAGCCGGGAGAGCCCGGGCCGCGGGCCACGGCCGCCGGCGCCACCAAGTGAGGAGACACGCAATGATCAAGACCCTGGTCTGCGGTGCGCTGGCCGCCGCTGTCGCCGTCGTCGTCGTGCAGTCCCTGCCCGACATCAGGCGCTATCTGCGGATGCGGTGCATGTGAGCCGACGTCCGCGCGGCGGACGTGTGCCGTTGCGGCGAACGGCGTAGGCGGCCGGGCGGCGACGGCGTGCCGGTCCGCCGCCCCGTACCGCCTCCTCTCTAATGAGGGGCGGCGGACGCCTGCCCGACAGACGATCGGCTCGCAGGGCGGTCGGTGGGCAGCGGCCTCCGCCAGGACGGAGACCGATGCACGAGATGTCCATCGCGCTGGCGGTGATCGGCCAGGTGGAAGAGGCGGCGGAGCAGGCCGGTGACATCACGGCCGTGCGCTCGGTGCGGATTCA
This sequence comes from Streptomyces albiflavescens, assembly GCF_014645835.1. Taxonomy (GTDB): domain Bacteria; phylum Actinomycetota; class Actinomycetes; order Streptomycetales; family Streptomycetaceae; genus Streptomyces; species Streptomyces albiflavescens. Next base: position 665,493 of record NZ_BMMM01000001.1, on the reverse strand, counting down.
GGTGGGCGAGCTGGCCGGCGTCGTACCCGATGCCCTTTCCTTCTGCTTCGAACTGGCCTGCGCCGGGACGGTGCTGGAAGGTGCCGAACTGGTCACCGATTCCGTGCCGGGCCGGGCCCGTTGCGCTCCTTGCGCGCACGAATGGGCCGTCGGCATGCCGCCCCGGCTGAGCTGCCCGCGGTGCGGGGGAGCCACCACCGACCTGTTGTCGGGCCGTGAACTGCAGATCGTCAGCGTGCGGTGGGAGGACGGCCCCACGCACGCACTCACCCGCGAACCGATTCCAGAGGAGCGCTGACCCATGTGCCGTGTGGTCGACCTGCAGCAGGCCGTCCTGGCCAAGAACGACACGACCGCGCACACCCTGCGCGCCGGCCTCACGGCCAGCGGCACCACGGTGGTCAATCTGCTGTCCAGCCCTGGCAGCGGCAAGACCGCCCTGCTGGAAAGGGAGTTGGTGCTGGCACGACAGCGGTCCGTGCCGGTTGCGGCACTCACCGCCGACCTCGCCACCGAGAACGACGCGGAGCGCCTGGCGCGCTCGGGCGTCCCGGTCAAGCAGGTCCTCACGGACGGGCTGTGCCACCTGGAGGCCGAGATGCTCGGCCGTCACCTGGAGGGCTGGCTGCCCGACGGCACCCGGCTGCTGTTCGTGGAGAACGTCGGCAACCTCGTCTGCCCGGCCTCCTACGACCTCGGGGAGACCCTGAGGGTCGTGCTCGCCTCCGTCACGGAGGGCGAGGACAAGCCGCTGAAGTACCCCACCGCCTTCGGCCTCGCCCACCTGGTGGTGGTCACCAAGACCGACATCGCCGAAGCCGTCGAGTTCGACGAAGGGGCGTTCCGCGCGAACGTCGAGCGGGTCAACCCCGGAGTGGAGGTGCTGCTCACCTCGGCCCGCCGGGACCGGGGCGTCGGCGCCCTGCTGGACCGGGCGCTGGCGGCCGCGGACGGATCCCCCCTGCACTCTCCCGTCATGGCGCGTCGGCCCGACGTCTCCGCGCACTCCCACCAGCACACCCATGAGCACCCGCACGGCACCGGCGCCATGGCGCAGTCCCGCTCGTGAGCGGTCCGCAGTCCTCGACCGCGGTCGCCGCGGAGGCGCCGCAGCGCCGTCGGGTCACCGTGCGGGGCGTGGTGCAGGGTGTCGGCTTCCGGCCGTACGTCTACACCCTCGCCACCGGGTTGAACCTGTCCGGGCACGTGACCAACACCCCCGAGGGCGTCATCGCCGAAGTCGAGGGAACACCCGCGGCGGTCGCCCGGTTCTGCGACCGGCTCGCCCCGCACGCACCGCCGCTGGCCCGGGTGGACTCCGTCGACCACCGGCCGGTGCCCGTCACCGGCGACGCCGCGTTCACCATCCTCGCCTCCCGCACGGACGGACCGGCCGGGACGCTGATCCCCCCGGACACCGCGACCTGCGCCGAGTGCCTGCGTGAACTGGCCGATCCCGCCGACCGGCGCCATCGCCACCCGTTCATCAACTGCACGCACTGCGGCCCCCGGTTCACGATCGTCACCGGTCTGCCCTACGACCGGGCCCACACCACCATGGCCGGCTTCCCGATGTGCCCCGACTGCGCCCATGAGTACGCCGATCCGGCCGACCGGCGCTTTCACGCGCAACCCGTCGCCTGCCCGGCCTGCGGCCCGCGGCTGCGTCTGCTCGTCCCCCGGGCGGGTCTCGGCGGGCCGCCGACGGACGTGTCCTCGCAAGCGGACCCCGTCGCCGAGGCACGCAGGCTCCTGGCGAGCGGTGCGATCCTCGCCGTCAAGGGACTGGGCGGCTACCACCTGGCCTGCGATGCGACCGATCCCGCGGCCGTCGCCCTGCTGCGCCGCCGAAAGGCCAGGGGGGACAAGCCGTTCGCCGTCATGGCCCGGAGCGTCGACGACATCGAACACCTCGTTCGGCTCGGCCCCGAGGAGCGGAGCCTGCTCGCCGGTGCCACCAGACCCATCGTGCTGCTGCGCCGGCGTACGCAGGCACCGGTCGCACCGGGGGCACCACGTCCGGCCGAGTCGGTCGCACCCGGCAGCCCCGACCTCGGCGTCATGCTGCCGTACACCCCCCTGCACCACCTGCTGTTCGGCCTGTCCGGCGACCCCGAGGGCTCCCGGCTGCTCGTCATGACCAGCGGCAATGTGGCCGGCGAGCCGATCGTCACCGACGACGAGGAGGCGCTGGAGCGGCTGGCGCCCCTGGCCGACGGCTGGCTCACCCACGACCGGCCGATCCATGTGCCGTGCGACGACTCCGTGGTGCGCGTGTGTGACGGCGAGCCGCTGCTGGTGCGCCGCGCCCGCGGCTATGCGCCCCTGCCGCTGACCCTTCCGGTGCCCGTGCGCACGGCCCTGGCCGTCGGCGGGGACCTCAAGAACGTGTTCTGCCTCGGCGAGGGCCGCCGGGCCTGGCTCTCCGCCCACATCGGGGACATGGACGACCTCGCCACCCAGCGGGCCTTCGAGCGTGCCACGGCACAACTGGAGTCGATCACTCCGGTGCGCCCCGAACTACTGGCGGCCGACCGGCATCCCGGGTACCGCTCGGCGCGTTGGGCCGACCGGAACGCGGCGGGCCGACCCGTCGTACGCGTCCAGCACCATCACGCCCATGTCGCCGCCGCGATGGCCGAACGGGGACTGGACGGCAGTCGGCCGGTGATCGGTGTCGCCTTCGACGGCACCGGCTACGGCGACGACGGGGCGGTGTGGGGCGGGGAGATCCTGCTCGCGGACTACGACGGCTTCACCCGGTTCGGGCATCTCCAGTACGTGCCGCTGCCCGGCGGTGACGCCGCGGTACACCGGCCGTACCGGATGGCGCTCGCACACCTGTGGGCTGCCGGGATCCGCTGGTCGGACGAGCTCGCCTGCGTCGCCGCCTGCCCGCCCGACGAACGCCTCGTGCTGGAACGGCAGTTGGAGCGCCACCTGAACTGCGTCCCCACCTCCAGCATGGGCCGGCTCTTCGATGCCGTGTCGTCCCTCGCGGGCGTCTGCCACCGGGCCGGATACGAGGCCCAGGCGGCGGTCGAACTGGAAGCCGCCGCGCTGATGGCGCCAACCGGGGACAGCGTCGTGTACGCCTTCGAGGTCCGGGAGATCGGGCCGGACGGCGATGCGGTGCGCGCGCCCACCGGCTCCGGGTCCGACAGCGACCCGCGACGCGCTGATTCCGGGCCCTGCGCAAGGGGCGGCGTGCCGTGGGCGGCTGCCGCGGCCGAACCGGGCGGCGGCGCGCTTCGGGCGGTGGCCGGTCCGGAGCCGACGGGCGGCGGTGCGACACGGACGGATACCGCACCCGTTCCGGCGGATCGGGCACCCTTCGTGGCGGATCCGGGGCCCGTGCTCGCGGCCGTCGTCGAGGATCTGCGCGCGGGCGCGGGGCCGGCCCTGGTCGCGGCCCGCTTCCACCGGGCCGTCGCCGGTCTCGTCCACCGCATCTGTGTGCTGGCGCGTGAGCGGCACGGACTGGAGACGGTCGCCCTGACCGGCGGCGTGTATGCCAACGCCGTGCTCTCCTCGGCCTGCGCGGCCGCCCTGCACGCGGACGGTTTCACGGTCCTGCGCCACCACCTGGTCCCGCCGGGCGACGGCGGTCTGGCTCTCGGCCAGCTCGTGGTCGCCGCGCGTGCTGCGGACCGTCCCCGAGCCATCGACTGACGAACCGACCCGGCGGCGCCGGGCGACGACGCACGACCCAGAGCGAGGAGAGGCCCATGTGCCTGGCGGTACCCGGCAGAGTGCTGGACATCGAGGAACGTGACGGCACCCGAATGGCCCATGTCGACTTCGGCGGTGTGGTCAAGGAGGTGTGCCTGGAGTACCTGCCCGATCTCCAGGTCGGCGAGTACGCCATCGTCCACGTCGGCTTCGCCCTGCAGCGCCTCGACGAGGAGTCGGCCAAGCAGACGCTCGAGCTCTTCGCCACCCTCGGCATGCTGCAGGAGGAGTTCGGCGACCCCTGGGAATTGGCCGCGGAAGTGGGCGCAACCCTGCCGCCCGCGGGAGAGGAGGCGCGGAAGTGAAGTACATCGACGAGTTCCAGGACCCGGACCTGGCGCGCCGGCTGCTCGACGACATCCACTCGACAGTCACCAGGCCGTGGGCGCTGATGGAGGTCTGCGGCGGCCAGACGCACACCATCATCCGGCACGGCATCGACCAACTCCTGCCGGATCAGGTCGAGTTGATCCACGGCCCCGGCTGCCCTGTGTGCGTGACTCCGCTGGAGGTCATCGACAAGGCACTGGAGATCGCCTCCCGGCCGGGGGTGATCTTCTGTTCCTTCGGCGACATGCTTCGCGTGCCCGGCACGGGACGGGACCTCTTCCAGGTGCGCGGCGCGGGCGGAGACGTACGGGTCGTCTACTCGCCGCTCGACGCGCTGAGGATCGCCCAGCAGAATCCGGACCGGGACGTCGTGTTCTTCGGCATCGGTTTCGAGACGACCGCGCCCCCCAACGCGATGACGGTGTATCAGGCCCGCAGGCTCGGCATCCCGAACTTCAGCCTGCTGGTGTCCCATGTGCGCGTACCACCCGCCATCGAGGCGATCATGCGGTCCCCGAGCTGCCGGGTCCAGGGCTTCCTGGCGGCCGGGCACGTGTGCAGCGTGATGGGTGTGGGGGAGTACCCGGAACTGGCGGAGCGCTTCCGCGTCCCGATCGTCGTCACAGGGTTCGAACCCCTGGACATCCTCGAAGGGGTACGCCGGACCGTGGTGCAGCTGGAGCGCGGCGAGCACACCGTCGACAACGCCTACCCCCGAGCCGTCCGCCCGGAAGGGAACCCGGCCGCGCGGGCCATGCTGGAGGACGTCTTCGACGTCACCGACCGGGCCTGGCGCGGCATCGGCGTGATCCCCGACAGCGGCTGGCGGCTGTCCCCGAAGTACCGTGACTACGACGCCGAGTACCGCTTCTCGGTCGACGGCATCCAGACCCGGGAACCGGCCGAGTGCCGCAGCGGCGAGGTCCTTCAGGGGCTGCTCAAGCCGCATGAATGCGAGGCGTTCGGCACTCTGTGCACACCTCGCACCCCGCTCGGAGCCACCATGGTCTCCAGCGAGGGCGCCTGCGCCGCGTACTACCTCTACCGGCGGCTGCAGCTCACCCCCGCGACCCGGGAGGCGAGCCCCGTTGTCTGAGACGACAGAAACCACCGGCCTCCGTACGCCGGTACTCGACGTGGCGGCCTGGACCTGCCCGGCTCCGCTGCGCGACCAGTCCCGTGTCGTCATGGGCCACGGCGGGGGCGGGGCGCTCTCCGCCGAACTGGTCGAGCACGTCTTCGCGCCCGCTTTCGGCGGAGAGGTGCTCGGCCAGCTGGGAGATGCCGCGGCGCTGTCGCTGGGCGGTGTCCGCATGGCCTTCTCCACCGACTCGTTCGTGGTGCGGCCGTTGTTCTTCCCCGGCGGCAGCATCGGCGACCTCGCCGTCAACGGGACCGTCAACGATCTCGCCATGAGCGGTGCCCGCGCCGCCTACCTCTCCTGCGGCTTCATCCTGGAGGAGGGCGTCGAGATGGAGACCGTCGCCCGCGTGGCCGAGGCGCTCGGTGCGGCGGCCCGGGCCGCGGGTGTCGAGGTGGCGACGGGAGACACGAAGGTCGTGGAAGCCGGTCACGGCGACGGGATCTTCATCAACACGGCTGGCATCGGGCTCATCCCGGCGGGCGTCGATCTGCGCCCGCAGCGGGTCGTTCCGGGCGATGTCGTGATGGTCAGCGGCGCGATCGGCGTGCACGGCGTGGCGATCATGAGCGTCCGCGAGGGCCTGGAATTCGGAGTGGAGATCGAGAGCGACTGCGCGGCGCTCGGCGGTCTGGTCGAAGCCATGCTCGGCGTCACCCCGGACCTGCACGTACTGCGCGACCCGACGCGGGGTGGGCTGGCGGCCTCGCTCAACGAGATCGCGGCGGCCTCCGGCACCGGCGTCGTCATCCGGGAACGCGACGTCCCGGTCCCGCCCGCTGTCGCCAACGCCTGCGCCGTGCTCGGCCTGGACCCCATGTACGTCGCCAACGAGGGAAAGTTGGTGGCCTTCGTCCCACGCGACCACGCCGACGCCGTACTGGACGCGATGCGGGCGCATCCGCTGGGTACCGAATCCAGGATCATCGGCGAGGTGGTCGAGGCCCATCCGGGCATGGTGGTGGCCCGCACCGGGCTGGGCGGAACCCGGGTGGTCGACATGCCGATCGGGGAGCAACTGCCGAGGATCTGCTGACACCCGTCCGGCCCAGGAGAGGGCGGGGAGACGGGGCAGCGACCACGTTTCCCCGCCGCCGGGCCACGACCGCACCGGCCCCGCCCACTTCCTGGGCGTCCGCTGCTTGAAGCGGACCCACAGGCCGCCGTCCGCGACCTGCAAGATCGCCGAATTCGGCCGGGGTACTAGGCTGGCCGTCATGAGCGCACACTTTGACGTAGTGGTCCTGGGCGCCGGCCCGGGAGGATATGTCGCGGCGATCAGGGCCGCCCAGCTCGGCCTCAGCGCCGCCGTCGTCGAGGAGAAGTACTGGGGCGGAGTGTGCCTCAACGTGGGGTGCATCCCGTCGAAGGCGCTGCTGCGCAACGCGGAGCTGGCGCACATCTTCACGCAGGAGGCCAAGACCTTCGGCATCCGGGTCAACGGCGAGGTGAGCTTCGACTACGGCGAGGCCTTCACCCGCAGCCGCAAGGTGGCGGACGGACGCGTCAAGGGCGTCCACTACCTGATGAAGAAGAACAAGATCACCCAGTACACGGGCCATGGCACCTTCACCGACGACCACACCCTGCAGGTCGCCCTTGCCGACGGGGGCACGGAAACCGTCACCTTCGGCCACTGCATCATCGCCACCGGCGCCACCACGAAGCTGCTGCCCGGCACCTCGCTCAGCGAGCGCGTGGTGACGTACGAGGAGCAGATCCTGTCCGACACGCTCCCGGAGAGCATCATCATCGCGGGCGCGGGCGCCATCGGTGTCGAATTCGCGTATGTACTGCACAACTACGGCGTCCAGGTCACCCTCGTCGAGTTCCTCGACCGCATCGTCCCGCTGGAGGACGAGGAGGTCTCGGCGGAGCTGACCCGCCGTTACAAGCGGCTCGGCATCAATGTGCTGACCTCCACCCGGGTCGAGGCGATCAACGACTCGGGCGATTCGGTCAAGGTCATGGTGACCACGGGCGGTCAGCGGCAGATGCTGCAGGCCGACAAGGTGCTGCAGGCGATCGGCTTCCAGCCGCGCGTGCAGGGCTACGGCCTGGAGAACACCGGTGTGAAGCTCACCGACCGCGGGGCGATCGACATCGACGGACGCTGCCGCACGAGCGTCCCGCACATCTTCGCCATCGGTGATGTGACGGCGAAGCTGATGCTCGCTCACGCGGCCGAGTCGATGGGCATCGTGGCGGCCGAGACGATCGCCGACGCGGAGACCATGGAGCTCGACTACATCATGATCCCGCGGGCGACCTACTGCCAGCCGCAGATCGCCAGCTTCGGCTGGACCGAGGCGCAGGCCCGCGAGCAGGGTTTCGACGTCCAGGTGGCGAAGTTCCCGTTCACCGCCAACGGCAAGTCGCACGGGCTGGGCGACACCGCGGGCTTCGTCAAGATCCTCAGCGACGCCCGGTACGGCGAGCTCCTCGGCGCCCATCTGATCGGCCCCGAGGTCACCGAGCTCCTCCCGGAGTTGACCCTCGCTCAGCAGTGGGACCTGACCGTCCACGAGGTCGCGCGCAATGTGCACGGCCACCCGACGCTCGGCGAGGCGGTCAAGGAGGCCATCCACGGGCTGGCCGGTCACATGATCAACATGTGACCGGCGGACAATCGTCGCCATGACCGAGGGTATGGGCGACGCGGAGAGCCGACTGAGCAGGATCGAGCGGATGCTGGCGGACGGCGAGCGCGAGGTGGTGCCCGCGTGGCGCCGGGCGACGCGGGGTGAGCCGCGTTGGGCGGTGACCGCCGTGATTCTGGTGGCGGTGGCTCTCCAGCTGATGCTGCCGCACCGGCTCACCCTCCAGCCGTACTGGGTGCTGCCGGTCCTGGAGTTGGTGCTGCTGGCCGGCCTGATCGCCGCGAACCCCCGGCGGGTGGAGCCGCGGACCCGGTGGCTTCGGTTGCTGGGCCTGGCCCTGATCTGTGTGATCAGCCTGGCCAACGGCTGGGCGGCGGTCCAGCTGGTGGCGGGCCTGGTGAACGGCACCGAGGGGAAGGACGCCGGGCCGCTGCTGCTGACCGGCGGCGGCATCTGGCTGACGAACGTCATCGTGTTCGCCCTGTGGTACTGGGAGTGGGACCGCGGCGGCCCCATGGCGCGGGCCCGCGGTCACCACCAGTACGCCGACTTCCTCTTCGTACAGATGCAGAGCCCGGAGGCCGCGCCGCCGGACTGGGAGCCGGCGTTCCTGGACTACCTGTATCTGTCGTTCACCAACTCCACCGCGTTCAGCCCGACCGACGTGATGCCGCTGTCGCGCTGGGCCAAGATGCTGATGATGCTGCAGTCCTCGGTCTCCCTGGTGACCGTGGTCCTGGTGGTCGCCCGGGCGGTCAACATCCTGCACTGACAGCACTGACAGCACTGACAGCACTGACAGCACGGACGGGGGACGGTCGTCCCTTGGACGCCTGCGCTTCGGCCTGCGCCCGGTAGAGGCGGCGCAGGCTTGCCGAGGGACAGGGGCGCGCCACGGTGCGGGCAGCGGTCGGCGAGCATCGACGGGCCGCCGTCGGAGCGGCGGAAGAGCAGCCACTGCTCGCCGAGCGCGGTCACCTTGCGCATCGCGCCCGGGGCGACGAAGTGCGAGGGGACGACGGCAGGCGAGGAGCCGTCGGCCTCCTGACCGTTCGGCGATCCGGTCCGCGCCCCGTACGCCGATGTGCGGGGCTCGTCCGTCACACGGTGCGCACCTCCTCCAGGCGAACGGGACGGTGCTCGGCCAGCGACAGCGTGCACGCCTCGGCGATCCGGCTCGCCTCGACGGCGTCCGCCACCGTGCAGGGAGAGGGGCGTGTGCCGGCCACGACCTCGGTGAACGCGGTGAGTTCGGCGCGGTAGGCGGCGGCGAAGCGGTCCATGAAGAAGTGGTGCGGGGGGCCCGCCGGGAAGGTCGTGCCCGGCTCGACGGAGCGCAGCGGCAGCTGGTCCTCCAGACCGACGGCGATGCTGTCCCGCATGCCGTGCAGTTCCAGGCGTACGTCGTAACCGCGGGCGTTGTGCCGGGAGTTGGAGACAACGGCGATGGTGCCGTCGTCGAGCGTGAGGAGTGCGGAGGCGGTGTCGACGTCGCCCGCGGCCGCGATGTACTCGGCACCGCGATTGCCGCCGGTCGCGTACACCTCGACGACCTCGCGCCCCGTCACCCAGCGAACGATGTCGAAGTCGTGCACCGAGCAGTCCCGGAAGATGCCGCCGGACACCGCCACATAGGCCTCGGGTGGCGGCGCGGGGTCCAGCGTGGTGGACCGTACGGTGTGCAGTGTGCCGAGCTCGCCGCTGACCACTGCCTCGCGTGCGGCGACGCAGCCCGCGTCGAAGCGCCGGTTGTAGCCGATGTGCACCTCGACGCCGCTGTCCCGAACGGCGCGCAGTACCTCCAGGTTTTCCGCGATGCCGCGGGCCACGGGTTTCTCGCAGAAGACCGGGACGCCGGCCTTGACCGCGGCGAGGATCAACTCCGGGTGCGCGTCGGTGGCGGCGGCGATCACGACGCCGTCGACGCCGGCCGCGAACACGGCCTCGGGGGAGCCCACCGCGGTGGCTCCGAACCGCTCGGCGGCCGAGGCGGCGGCCGCGGCCATCGGGTCGGTGACCACCAGGGAGTCCACCGCGTCCAGCCCGGCGAGGGTTTCCGTGTGGAACGCGCCGATCCGGCCCAGCCCCATGATGCCCAAGCGCATGAGAATCCTGCTCCTTCAGCCCCTCGGAGGGGCTCAGTCGAGTCCGCCGAGGACGATCTGGTCCCAGTCGATGACCGAGCCGGTCACCACTCCGCTGCGATCCGAGAGCAGGAAGACGACGAAGTCGGCGATCTCGTCGACCTGTCCGAGCCTGCCCATGGGCTGAGCCGCGGCGGCCCGCTCGCGCCAGTCGTCGCCCGCGCCGTGGAAGGCGCGCTGCGTGGCGTCCTCGCCCTCCGTGTCGGTCCAGCCGATGTTGACCCCGTTGATCCGGATGCGGTCCCAGCGGTGTGCGTGCGCGGCGTTGCGGGTCAGTCCGGCGAGTCCGGCCTTGGCGGCGACGTACGGGGCGAGGAACGGCTGCCCGCCGTGTTCGGAGGAGGTGATGATGTTGACGATGGTGCCCGGCGCCTTGCGGTCCACCAGGTGCCGCACGGTCTCCTGCATCGCGAAGAACGGTGCCCGCAGGTTGACCGCGATGTGCGCGTCGAACAGCTCCGGCGTGGTGTCGAGGAGTGTGCCGCGCGAGGTCAGCCCTGCCGCGTTGACGAGGCAGTCGATGCGACCGAGCGCGTCCACGGTCCGTACGACGCTGTCACGCGCCTGCGCGGGGTCGGCGAGGTCCGCGCGGACGAAGTGGGCGCCCGCGTCCGCCGCGAGCCTCTCACCGGGCTCGGCCCGGCGTCCGGTGAAGGCGACGGTCGCGCCCTCCCGTACGGCCGCCCTGACGATGCCCGCGCCCACGCCCTGGCTGCCGCCGTTGACGAGGAGGACCTTGTCCTCGAGCAGTCCCATGAGTGCTGTGTCTCCTTCAGTTCTGCCGGCGCTTGGCGGCGGCCCGCAGTGCTTGGCGCAGTTGCTTCGGGGCCCAGCCCTCGGTGACGGCCTGCCAGACGGTGTCCGCCTGGGCAGGTGGTGCGAGACCGTCGACCGGAGGGTCGAGGTCCAGGTTGGTCGGGAAGGGGTAGCCCTCGGCGGTGGCCGCGACCACGCGGCGCAGCCAGTCCTCGGGGGCCCCTTCGGCCTTGCGGCGCAGCAGCACCGGGAACAGTGCGTTCGCCACCGCGTCGCGGTCGACACTCTCCATGGCGCGGCCGAAGGCGGAGGAGATCTGCAGCAGATTCGCCATGCGCTTGATGCCGGTCGAGCGGTTGTGTCCGGCGGCATGGAAGAGCGCCGGGTTGAAGAAGACCGCGTCGCCCTTTTCCAGGGGGAGTTGGACGTGGTGCTCGTCGAAGTACGTGACGAATGCGGGGAGCCGCCAGGCCAGATAGCCCGGTTCGTACTTCTGGGAGTGCGGCAGATACAGCGTCGGGCCCGACTCGACGGACATGTCGCAGTGCGCCACCGCACCTTGGAGGGTCAGCACCGGTGAGAGCCGGTGCACATGGGCGGGATACGCCGCCGCCTGCTCCTGAGAGAGGAACCCGAGGTGGTAGTCGCGGTGCGCGCTCTGCGCGGCGCCGCCCGGGTTGACCACGTTGACCTGCGAGGTCACCTGGTACCCAGGGCCGAGCCAGGCCTCGGAGACCAGCGCCAGCATGTCGTTGGCGTAGTAGTCGGCGAACACCTCCGGCGCGCGCACGGCCACCTTGTCCAGAGCGTTCCACACGCGGTCGTTGGCGCCCGGCTTGGCGAAGTGGTCACCGTGGGCGGCGCCCGTGGCACGCTCCTCCTCGATCAGGGCGTTGAAGGTGTCGGATGCCCGGTCCACGACGGCCGCGTCGGCGAACGCCCGCTGGAGAACCACGATGCCGGGGCCGTCCAGCAGAGCCCGCACCAGTTCTTCCTGCAGGGCCCGACGGCCCTCGGGGGTGACCGCGAGGGTGCGGAGCCGGTCGCTGTCGTAGAGCAGAACGTTCTGCTCGACCCGCTCGGCCGAGGGGTAGTCGTCGGCATCGGTGCGCTGGGCGACGAGCGAACGGAACGTGTCCGGATCGCAGTCCGCCTCGGTCAGCCAAGTCCGTGATCCCGCAGGTGTGGGAGACATCCCGGGTCCTTTCGCCGTCCCTGTCCTTCTGTCAGTCTTATGAACCCGAACCCATCATTCAATCCGCAGAAACACATCAAAAAACCATCATCATCTTTCGAGGTCAGCGATGCGTCACCCCTACACGATCAGGGAGATCGCCCGTCAGGCCGGACTGAGCGCGGCCACCGTCGACCGGGTCCTCAATGACCGGGGAGGCGTGCGGGAGAGCACGATCCGCGAAGTGCGTCAGGCGATCAAGGACTTGGATCGGCAGCGGACCCAGGTCCGCATCGGTGGACGCACCTTCATGATCGATATCGTGATGCAGGCGCCGCAGCGGTTCTCGACCGCGGTGCGCGAGGCGCTCGAGGCCGAACTGCCCTCCTTGCGGCCCGCCGTGGTGCGCTCACGCTTCCACTTCCGTGAGACGGGCCCCTCCGCCGATCTGATCGCGACCCTGGACAAGATCGCCAAGCGCGGTTCGCAAGGGGTGATCCTCAAGGCGCCGGACCTGCCGGAGATCGGCGCAGCCGTCGGCCGGCTGGTCGAGGCCGGCATCCCCGTCGTCACCCTGGTCACCGATCTGCCGAGCAGCGCACGCATGGCGTACGTCGGGATCGACAACCGTGCGGCCGGGGCCACCGCCGCCTACCTCCTCGGACAGTGGCTCGGCGACCGGCCCGGCAACGTGCTCACCACCATCAGCCGAGGTTCCTTCCGCGGCGAGGAGGAACGCGATATGGGCTTTCGCGGCGCGATGCGCGTCGCCCATCCCCAGCGATCCTTGGTGGAGGTCACCGACAGCGACGGTCTGGACGTCACCCAGCGCGACCTCGTCCTCGAAGCTCTCGCGCGCGACGAAGGCATCGTCGCGGTCTACTCCATGGGAGGGGGCAACCTCGCGACCCTCGACGCCTTCGACGCCCTCGGCCGGACGTGCGCGGTGTTCATCGCCCACGACCTGGACCACGACAACACCCGCCTGCTGCGCGAGCGCCGTCTGTCCGCGGTCCTCCACCACGATCTGCGCCAGGACGTACGGCGCGCCTGCCAGACCGTCATGCGGGCGCACAAGGCGCTCCCGGACGACGGCCCCTCCCTGCCCTCGGCGATCCAGGTGGTGACGCCGTACAACATGCCGCCCGGGGTCTCTCCCCTGCCGTTCGTCGACTGAGGCCGTTCGTCGGCTGAGCCCGCCCCGTTCGTCGGCTGAGCCCGCCTGTCTGCCTATGTGGATGGTGTTCATAATAGAGAACGCCAGTCAGGGTATTCCAGCGCACGGCGGCGTCGTGCGGGAGCGAGAGGGTCACGTGAAAGAACTGATCGCCGGTCAATCGGGACTCGATGCGGCCTTGTTGCTCCTCGCGGCAGGAGTCGCCTCCGGGCTCGCCGGTTCGGTCGCGGGCCTGGCCTCGCTGTTCAGCTACCCCGCACTGCTTGCCGCAGGCCTTCCGCCCGTGGCGGCCAACGTCACCAACACCGTCGCCCTCTTCACCAACACCGTGGGAAGCGCCGCCGGATCCCGGGCGGAACTGCGCGGGCAGCGCGGGCGGCTCGTCCGTCTCGCGGTCACGGCGGCGCTCGGCGGGGCGATGGGCGCGGCGCTGCTGCTCGGTACCCCGTCCTCGGCCTTCGAACTGGTCGTCCCGTGGCTCATCGCCCTCGGCTCGGTGCTGATCCTGGCGCGCGAACCTCTGCGGCGCCTGACCGCGAAGCTCAACCCGGGCTCGGACTCCGTGCCGCGGATTCCGCTCGCCTGCGCGGTTCTGCTGGTCGGTCTGTACGGCGGATACTTCGGCGCCGCGGCAGGCGTACTGATGCTGGCCGTGCTCTCCCTGTCCGCGGCGGAGCCGCTGCCGGTGACCAACGCCGTCAAGAACATCGCCACCGGCGCCGCCAACGTCACCGCGGCCGTCGCCTACGCCTTCCTCGCGCCGGTCGACTGGAGCGCCGCCGCCGCGCTCGGCCTCGGCTGCTTCGTGGGCGCCTGGATGGGGCCTGCGGTCGTACGACGGCTGCCGGAGACGCCACTACGGGTTGCGATCGCCCTCGCGGGGCTGGGACTCGCCTGGAGCCTGTGGCGGAACGCCACCGGGTGAGTGGCCCGGCTCACATGGCGCGGCGGAGTCGTCACCGACACCATGGTCCTCGTCACCGGCAGGCTGAAGGGATTGTGCATGTTCCGCAAGGTGCTGGTCGCCAACCGTGGTGAGATCGCGATTCGCGCGTTCCGCGCAGGCTATGAGCTGGGCGCGCGAACCGTCGCCGTCTTCCCGCACGAGGACCGCAATTCGCTGCACCGGCTGAAGGCCGACGAAGCGTACGAGATCGGTCAGCCGGGGCACCCGGTGCGGGCCTACCTCTCCGTCGAGGAGATCGTCCGTGCGGCGCGTCGGGCCGATGCGGACGCCGTGTACCCGGGCTACGGGTTCCTGTCCGAGAACCCCGATCTGGCGCGCGCGTGCGAGGAGGCGGGCATCACGTTCGTCGGGCCGAGCGCGGAAACCCTTGAGCTGACCGGGAACAAGGCGCGCGCGGTGGCCGCCGCGCGCGCGGCCGGCGTACCGGTGCTCGGTTCCTCGGCGCCCTCCACCGACGTGGACGAACTCGTCCGTGCCGCCGAGGACATCGGCTTCCCGGTGTTCGTCAAGGCGGTCGCCGGCGGCGGAGGGCGCGGCATGCGCCGCGTCGAGGATCCCGCCCTGCTGCGGGAGTCCATCGAGGCGGCGGCCCGTGAGGCCGCGTCCGCGTTCGGTGACCCGACCGTCTTCCTGGAGAAGGCCGTCATCGAACCCCGCCACATCGAGGTGCAGATCCTCGCCGACGGGCACGGCCATGTCATTCACCTCTTCGAGCGGGACTGCTCGGTGCAGCGCCGCCACCAGAAGGTGATCGAGCTGGCGCCCGCGCCCAACCTGGACCCGGCACTGCGCGAGCGGATCTGCGCGGACGCGGTGCGGTTCGCCCGGCAGATCGGCTACCGCAACGCGGGCACCGTGGAGTTCCTGGTCGACCGCGCCGGGAACCATGTCTTCATCGAGATGAACCCGCGCATCCAGGTCGAACACACGGTGACCGAGGAGGTCACCGACGTCGACCTCGTGCAGGCGCAGCTGCGCATCGCCGCCGGCGAGACGCTGGCCGATCTGGGCCTCGCGCAGGAGACCGTCACCGTGCGCGGCGCCGCGCTGCAGTGCCGGATCACCACCGAGGACCCGGCCAACGGCTTCCGCCCGGACACCGGCAGGATCAGCGCCTACCGCTCGCCGGGCGGGTCGGGCATCCGGCTGGACGGCGGCACCACCCACGCCGGTACGGAGATCAGCGCGCACTTCGACTCGATGTTGGTGAAACTCACCTGCCGGGGCCGGGACTTCAAGACCGCGATCGGCCGCGCCCGACGGGCCGTGGCCGAGTTCCGCATCCGGGGTGTGGCCACCAACATCCCCTTCCTGCAAGCGGTGTTGGACGACCCGGACTTCCAAGCCGGACAGGTCACGACGTCGTTCATCGAGGAGCGACCGCACCTGCTCACCGCACGGCACTCCGCCGACCGCGGCACGAAGCTGCTCACCTACCTCGCCGACGTGACCGTGAACAAGCCCCACGGCGAGCGGCCCGACCTGATCGACCCGACCACCAAACTGCCGCCTGTGCCCACCATCGAACCGCCCGCCGGCTCCCGGCAGCGGCTCGCCGAACTCGGCCCGGAGGGTTTCGCCCGATGGCTGCGTGAGTCCCCGACCATCGGCATCACCGACACCACGTTCCGGGACGCCCACCAGTCGCTGCTGGCCACCCGGGTCCGCACCAAGGACATGCTCGCCGTCGCCCCCGTGGTGGCGCGGACCCTGCCGCAACTGCTGTCTCTCGAGTGCTGGGGCGGTGCCACGTACGATGTCGCACTGCGCTTCCTCGCGGAGGACCCCTGGGAGCGGCTGGCCGCACTCCGTGAAGCCGTACCCAACCTCTGCCTGCAGATGCTGCTGCGCGGCCGCAACACCGTGGGCTACACGCCCTACCCGACCGAGGTGACCGACGCCTTCGTGCAGGAGGCGGCGGCCACCGGCATCGACATCTTCCGCATCTTCGACGCCCTCAACGACGTCGAGCAGATGCGGCCCGCCATCGACGCCGTGCGGCGGACCGGAACGGCGGTCGCCGAGGTCGCGCTCTGCTACACCGCGGACCTGTCCGACCCTTCGGAGCGGCTGTACACCCTGGACTACTACCTCCGGCTGGCCGAACAGATCGTGGCCGCCGGTGCCCATGTCCTGGCGGTCAAGGACATGGCGGGACTGCTCCGCGCTCCGGCCGCCGCGACTCTCGTATCGGCCCTGCGCCGTGAGTTCGACCTGCCGGTGCACGTCCACACCCATGACACCGCCGGAGGCCAGCTCGCCACCTATCTCGCGGCGATCCAGGCCGGTGCGGACGCGGTGGACGGCGCGGTGGCGTCCATGGCGGGCACCACTTCGCAGCCGTCGCTGTCGGCGATCGTGGCGGCGACCGACTACTCCGAGCGGCCGACCGGCCTCGACCTGAAGGCGGTCGGGGACCTGGAGCCGTACTGGGAGAGCGTCCGCAGGGTCTACGCCCCGTTCGAAGCGGGCCTGGCCTCGCCGACCGGGCGTGTCTACCACCATGAGATCCCCGGCGGGCAGCTCTCCAATCTGCGCACCCAGGCGATCGCACTCGGCCTCGGCGACCGCTTCGAGGAGATCGAGGCGATGTACGCCGCCGCCGACCGGATCCTCGGGCGCCTGGTGAAGGTCACCCCGTCGTCCAAGGTGGTCGGCGACCTTGCCCTGCACCTGGTCGGTGCCGGAGTGACGCCGGAGGGCTTCGAGGCGACGCCGGACAAGTTCGACATCCCCGACTCCGTCATCGGCTTCCTGCGCGGCGAGTTGGGCAATCCGCCCGGCGGGTGGCCGGAGCCGTTCCGCACCAAGGCGCTGGCTGGCCGCACCGCCCCCAAGCCCGTGCAGGAGCTGACCTCGGAGGATCGTACGGGACTGGTGAAGGAGCGGCGCACGACACTCAACCGCCTGCTCTTCCCCGGACCGTCGCGCGACTTCGAAACACACCGTCAGACCTTCGGCGACACCAGCGTGCTGGACAGCAAGGACTTCTTCTACGGGCTGCGCCCCGCGAAGGAGTACGCCGTCGATCTGGAGCCCGGCGTACGGCTCCTCATCGAACTGCAGGCCGTCGGCGAGGCGGACGAGCGCGGCTTGCGCACCGTGATGTCCACTTTGAACGGTCAACTGCGGCCGATCCAGGTACGCGACACCGCGGCGGCCTCCGACATTCCGCCGACCGAGAAGGCCGACCGGGCCAACCCCGGCCATGTGGCGGCGCCGTTCGCCGGGGTGGTGACGCTCGCGGTGGCCGAGGGTGACGAGGTGGCGGAAGGCGCTGTGGTGGCCACCATCGAGGCGATGAAGATGGAGGCCGCGATCACCGCCCCGAAGGCCGGAAAGGTCTCCCGGCTCGCCATCAACCGGATCCAGCAGGTGGAGGGCGGCGATCTCCTGGTCGAGATCGGCTGAGCCGTGGATCGCGCCTAGGGGGCTTCTGATGGATCTCCGCGGCGTCGCGACGCCCGGCACGCACTCTCGCCGCACCGGACAAAAGCCCTAGTAGCTCCTCCCCCACGCTCGGCTTCGCTCGCGCGGGGGGACCCCCATCGAGGACTTCCGCCCGGCACGCCGAGAGCACGCACCGAACGCCGCTCCTTCTTCCACGGAGATCCATCAGAAACCCCCTAGCGCCAGGGTTTGCGCCGGCCGTCCGACAGCCGAGGCGGTAGCTCGGCCTGATCGGCGCACAGCCATTGCCGTCGAGTCCGAGACGCCCGAGTCTGGGGGAATGTGCCGGATCGTGAGGAGGGCGGGCGATGGGGACGAGCGGTGGCACACCGGACGCCGAGCGCCGGCGGCTGGCCGAGGCCGACGGTTCCGGAGTGCTCTGGCGTCGCTGGGGCCCGTATCTGAGCGAGCGCCAGTGGGGGACCGTCCGGGAGGACTACAGCCCGGACGGCGAGGCCTGGTCGTACTTCACCCATGACCAGGCCCGCTCCCGCGCCTACCGCTGGGGCGAGGACGGCATCGCGGGCGTCAGCGACGACAAGCAGCGCCTCTGCTTGGCGCTGGCCCTGTGGAACGGACGCGATCCGATTCTCAAGGAGCGGATGTTCGGCCTCACCAACACCGAGGGCAATCACGGCGAGGACGTCAAGGAGTACTACTTCCACCTCGACAGCACGCCCACGCACTCGTACATGAGGTATCTGTACAAGTACCCGCAGGCGGAGTTCCCGTACGGCGACCTCATCGCCACCAACCGGGCCCGGGGTCGCCGCGACGCCGAGTACGAACTCCTCGACACCGGCGTCTTCGACGAGGACCGCTACTTCGACGTGTTCGTCGAGTACGCGAAGGCGGGACCCGAGGATCTGCTGATCGAGATCACCGCGCACAACCGAGGTCCCGACGAGGCGACGCTGCACCTGCTGCCCACCCTGTGGTTCCGGCACACCTGGTCCTGGGCCGGCGGCACCGCCGTACCGAGCATCCGGCAGGAACCCGGCGGCCCGCTGCGCGCCGACCACGAGGAGCTGGGCCCGCGGTGGCTGTACTGCGACACGGACGCGCCGACCCTGTTCACCGAGAACGACACGAACAATGAGCGGATCTTCAACAGCCCGAACGCCTCCCCGTACGTCAAGGACGGCATCCACCGGTACGTCGTCCACGGGGAGACCGGAGCAGTGAACCCCGAACGGACCGGGACCAAGGCGGCCGTCCACCATGCGCCGGCCATCCCGGGCGGACAGAGCGCCACCGTGCGCCTGCGCCTCAGCGACCGCGAACTGACCGACTGGCGTGCGGACTTCGATGCGATCATGGTCCAACGCCGATTCGAGGCTGACGAGTTCTACGACGGCATCACCCCGTCCGGCATGGGCGAGGACGAACGCCGGCTGGTCCGCCAGGCGTTGGCCGGGATGCTGTGGAGTAAGCAGTACTACTACCTCGACGTGGAGCGCTGGCTGTCCGAGCACGGCGTCGACCCGCTCGGCTCCGATCCCCGGGTGCGCAACAGCAATTGGTACCACATGATCAACGACGAGATCATGTCGATGCCGGACACCTGGGAGTACCCGTGGTTCGCCGCCTGGGACCTCGCCTTCCACACCGTCGCGCTCTCGATGGTCGATCTCACCTTCGCCAAAGGGCAGTTGGACCTGCTGCTGCGCCGCCTGTACCTGCATCCCAACGGACAGATCCCGGCGTACGAGTGGAACTTCGGCGACGTCAATCCGCCAGTGCATGCCTGGGCAACCCTCTTCCTCTACGAGCTGGAGAAGCACCGCACCGGCCAGGGCGACCGCGCCTTCCTGGAGAACGCCTTCCACAAGCTGATGAAGAACTTCAGCTGGTGGCTCAACCGCAAGGACCCCGACGGCAACAACGTCTTCCAGGGCGGCTTCCTCGGCCTCGACAACATCGGCGTCTTCGACCGCAGCGCACCACTGCCCACCGGCGGCCACCTCGACCAGGCGGACGGCACCGCGTGGATGGCGTTGTACTGCCAGAACCTGCTGGAAATCGCCATAGAGCTGGCCGTGGACAACCCGGTCTACATCGAGCAGGCGCAGTCCCTCTTCGAGCACTTCGCGTGGATCGCCGTGGCCACGAACCGCATCGGCGCGGACAACGCCAGCCTGTGGGACGAGGAGGACGGCTTCTTCTACGACGTGCTGCGGCTGCCCGACGGCACGGCGACCCGGCTCAAGGTGCGCTCGCTGGTCGGGCTGATCCCGCTCGCCGCCACCAGCGTGGTCGGTGGCTGGGCGGACCAACGCTTCCCCGAACTGGTCGCGGGAGCACGGGAGTTCGTCGAGCGCCATCCGGCCGTCGAGGCCACTGTCTCCTCCCACGAGGCGCTGGGGCCGAACGCCGCGGGCCGGTATCTGTTCGCCCTGTTCGGCGAGGACCGGCTCCGCCGGATCCTGTCCCGGATGCTCGACGAGTCCGAGTTCCTCGGACCGCACGGCATCCGCTCGCTCTCCCGCCACCACGCCGAGCACCCGTACACCTTCCAGGTGCACGGCGAGACGTACGGTGTCGGCTATCTGCCCGCCGAGTCCGACTCCGGGATGTTCGGCGGCAACTCCAACTGGCGCGGGCCGGTCTGGTTCCCGGTCAACCTGCTGCTCATCCGCGCCCTGCTGAACCTGCACGCCTTCCACGGCACCGACTTCACGGTCGAGTGCCCGACCGGATCGGGCCGACAGCTCACTTTGTACGAGGTCGCCCGCGAGATCTCCGACCGGCTCTCCGCCACCTTCCTGCGCGACGACGACGGCCACCGGCCGGTGCACGGCGCGCAGGCCAAATTCGCCAAGGACCCGCACTGGAAGGACCTGATCCTCTTCTACGAGTACTTCCATGGCGACAACGGCGCGGGTCTCGGGGCCTCCCACCAGACGGGCTGGACCGGCCTGGCGGCGGTGACCGCGACGCTGTTCCACACGCTCGGCGCCGAGGACTGGTCCGCCCGTGGCCGCGAAAGCCTGCGCCCGACCGGGGACCGAGAGGAGCCACTGTCATGACCGCGTGGCCCGACCAGCCGGTGATCCACGAGATCAACACCCTGATCTGGCTACGGGAGTTGAGCAGCCGGTACGGCCACCCGGTCACCCTCGGCGAGGTGCCCGCGGTGGCCTGGGACGAGGTCGTCCCGCGTGGCGTCGACGCCGTCTGGCTGATGGGTGTCTGGGAGCGCAGCCCGGCCGGGCTGGAGATCGCGCTGCGCGACGAGTCGCTCCAGGCCTCGTTCCGCGCGGCGCTGCCCGACCTCCGCCCCGAGGACGTGGCCGGATCGCCGTACTGCGTCAGGAACTACACCGTCGACGAGACGCTCGGCGGCCCTGAGGGGCTGGCCGTCGCCCGCGCCGAACTGGCCGCACGCGGCGTACGGTTGATCCTCGACTACGTCCCCAACCACGTGGCACCCGACCATCCGTGGCTCACCGAACGGCCGGGCTGTCTCGTCCCAGGCACCCCGGACGATCTGGCCCGGGACCCCGACGCCTTCCTCGAGGCCGGCGGTCGGGTCTTCGCCCGGGGCCGCGACCCGTACTTCCCGCCCTGGCCGGACGTCGTCCAGCTGAACGCCTTCAGCGACGAGCTCCGTACGGCGGCCGTCGACACCCTCGCCGCGATCGGCGACCAGGCCGACGGCGTGCGCTGCGACATGGCCATGCTGCTCATGACCGACGTGTTCGCGAAGACGTGGGGCGACCGGGCGGGCTCCGCACCGGCCGAGGACTTCTGGCCGTACGTCATCCCCAAGGTGCGCGAGCGCCACCCGGACCTCCTCTTCGTGGCCGAGGCCTACTGGGGCCTCGAATGGGCGCTCCAGCAGCAGGGGTTCGACCACTGCTACGACAAGCGGCTCTACGACCGGCTGCTGCACGAGGGCGCCGGCTCGGTGCGTCCGCATCTGCTGGCCGACCTCGACTACCAGCGCGGGCTCGTCCGCTTCCTGGAGAACCACGACGAACCCCGGGCCGCCGCCACCATGTCGCCCGAGCGGGAGCGGGCGGCGGCCGTCACCATCGCGACGCTGCCCGGCGCGACGCTGTGGCACGAGGGCCAGTTCGAGGGGCGCCGGGTGCGGCCGCCGGTCTTCCTCTCCCGCCGCCCGGAGGAGCCCGTCGACATGGAACTGCTCGCCTTCCACCACCGGCTGGTGGCCTCGGTCGCCTCGTCCGGCATGCGTACGGGAGGGGACTGGCGGCTGCTCGACTGCACGGGCTGGCCGGACAATCCGTCCCACGACAACCTGGTCGCCTGGTCCTGGACCACCGGATCCGCCCGCCACCTCGTGGTCGTCAACCTCTCCGACCGGCCCGCCCAGGGCCGGATCCGTCTGCCGTGGACCGACCTCCGCGGCCGCCCGTGCCGACTCACCGAGCTGCTCACCGAGCAGATCTACGAGCGGGACGGCGACGAGCTGGTCGACCCCGGCCTGTACGTCGACCTGGAGGGCCGGCACTGGCACGTTGTCGCTGTGCCCGCCGGTCCGTAGTCCCGTCAGCGCCCGTGTGGGATGAACCGGCCGACTGCCTTCCACGCGGCCGGAACCCGCCGGTGGCGGACGGCCGCGAAGGCTCCCGCGCGGGTCGGGGGAACCGCCTGAGGCTGCCAGTCGCAGAGCGTCGAGGGGTCCTCGGGAGGTGCGGTGCCTCCGGCCCCGTCGTGCTCCTTGAGAGCGACGCTGATCAGCGTGAGCAGGAGCGCCACATCGGCGTCGCAGTCCAGCAGCACGGTGATCCATGACGAACCGGGGTGCACCCGCACGGCGGTGCTGTCCCGCAGGTGTGGGAGCAGCCGGTGGACGGCCGCATGCGTGAGATGCAGATCTGCGGCGTCGTCGGAGTGGAAGTGGACGATGTCGTGCCCCGGCGTCCCGAAGGCGCGTCCAGCGGCGCATCGGGGTGAGCCACTTATCAGGTTCGGCCATGACTCCAGTTGGGTCATGGCGCGATCGGCCACGGTCATGCGCACCATGGTCGCGCACTATTCACCCTGCCAACCACCCCTCTTCACTCTCTGCTTGGTCGATTGGCCGTTCTGCGTCGCTCGCGATCCAGGAGCGGTGCCGCGGCCGAACGGGGCACCGCTGGAGTGCTGCATCAGGCGGCACGGTTCACGCGGGCCGCGCCGCGCTGTGGATCGCCGACGCTCCGGCGTAGAAGATCGACTCCTCGCGCACGTAGGCCCCCGGGCTCGGCGCGTGGATCATCATGCCGTCGCCGATGTAGAGGCCGACGTGGCTGACATCGCCGTAGAAGAACATCAGGTCGCCGGGGCGGATGTCGGCGAGGGGGATGGCCGTACCGACGGTCGCCTGATCGCGCGCCGTGCGCGGGAGTGCGACCCCGGCGGTTCTCCAGGCGGCCTGGGTGAGGCCCGAGGAGTCGAACGAGCCCGGTCCGGACGCGCCCCAGACGCATGGCCTGCCGATCTGTCCACGGGCAAAGGCGAGTACCTGCGCGGCTTTGCTGTCGTGCCCGGAGTCCGAGACGCTGTCTGCGCCGATGGGGACGGCCTCGGCGATCGGCGTGGGGGTACTGAGAGTGGTCCATTGCTGTGGCTGCCACTCCTCCTCGGGCCGGGGAGGGGGCAGTTCGCCGAAGGTACGCCGGGCGTCCTCCGTCGGCCCGGACTCGATCGCCGGGAAGGGCGCGATCAGCTGCGAGGTGTGTCGGGAGAGCAACGCGCGGGCCACCGCGAGTTTCTGCCGGATCTGCTCCTTGGAGGTCTTCAACGCGGCCGTGGGCTGCCCTGGTTGCGCGGCCGGTGCCGGCAGGGCCTTGACGACTTCCTGCGATGTCGGCAGCGCGGCCGGCAGGGCCGCGACGGCCCCGGTGGTCAACTCCGCCACCGGACCGCCGGCCACCCCGACGGCAGGTCCGGCGGTCAACTCAGGGAGGGGGCGGGCGGCCAACTCCCGTCCATGGTGGGCGAGTCCGTCCGCCGGACGCTCCGCAGGACGCGTGGGCCGCGCCTCGGCCGGGCGGTTCGGCATTCTGTCGGCCGGCAGCCTTGCCGGGACGGTGGGCCCCAACCGCGTGCGCGCCGTGTCGAACCATTGTCTGGTGACGTCGTCGAGGGCGGGATCGGTGGGCCGCCGTCCGCTGTCGGGCGCCGGGTTGAAGCGCCTGCGTGCCCCCGTGGACATCGCTCGGGTCGCGTTGTAGTTCCCGGTGGCGGTCTCGGCCTGGTCGTAGAGACTGCTGATCAGCTGCCGGACCTCTTCGCGGCTCGGCTTGTCCGCTCCGGGCGGCGTGGCGTCGGGAGCCATGGGGGACGCACTCCTTCCGTGTTCCGCCTACCGAGTCAGCTGTCGGGTTCGGGCGGACGGTTCCGGAAGGTATGCCCTACGGCCCCTGCCCTGCTGGGCAGTTGGGCCGACTCACCCCAAAGTCGGTTGGGTCCCCGGCTCCGGCTGCCACGGGGGCGCACCGGACTCGGCGGAGGCCGCGCGACCCGGCGAGGTTCGCCGGAGGGAGTCGTGCGGTCTGCCGTCAACCTAGCCAACTTGTGCGCCTCGTGTGAAGGTTGAAGTGCGAAGTGTCCGATATGTATGTGTGACCTTCGTCGTACGGGTCGCCCCGGCTCGAACGGTTGGCGTGGGGCGGCGACGAACAGCTCGACCGCGATCCCGGGTGTAGGCGCTGACCTGGTCCATTGCTGGTGGGTCTCGTAGTTGATCTCGCTGCCGGAACTGTGGGCTCCACCGCAGCGCGTGCCGGCATGGACCTGATGAAGTGGCCGAATGCTCGGACTACTCCTCAACCTCCTGCCGTTCTGAGTCCGCGAGCCCCTGTTCGTCGCCTTCGGTATCCCCTTCAGCGGCTTTCGCGCATGACTGTTCACGCGGCTGCGACCGCCGACGCGCCGCATGAGGGGAGCGGTCACGTCATCGGTTGCATCGACGGCCCGGAATGCTGCAGTCCCGGCAGAAGCCAACTCTGGAAGGGAGCCAGTACGGCCAGGACCAGGAACGCGACGCCGACGGCGGCGCTGAACACCGGCCCGAGCCGCCACAGCTTCTCGATGAAGACGACGACCGCGAGTGCGGCCATCGCCGCGATGTTCATGGTGCCCAGCGGGATGAGGACGATCATGAGCCCCCAGCAGCAGCCCACGCAGTAGAGCCCATGGTGGGCCCCGACGCGCAGATCGCGGGCGTGCGACCGGTAGCCGGCATAGCGCACGAGTTGACCCACGGGGCTCCGGCAGTGGTGCAGGCAGATGTTCTTCAGCGGACTGAACTGGTGGAGTCCCGCGAGCAGGAAGGCTCCGGCGCCGATCCAGCGCCCGGCTTCGGGGTGGCTGCCGACAAGGTTGCCCGTCACGATGAGGATCCCGTACACGACGAGACCGAATGCCGCCCATGCGATCAGGTACCCGCCGACGAACTGGGTGATCCGGGCCGCTTGGGCCGCACCGGAGGACTGACGGCCGATGGCCCGGGCCCAGGTGATGGCCACCGGCGCCACCGACGGGAACATCATGGCGATCATCATGATCACCCAGAGCAGGAGGAACAGCGGCAGGTCGAGGCCCATCGTTCCCGGCCCCAACTCCATGCCGTCGGCCTGCTCCACCACGAGGAGCCACGCGAGGAGGGCCAGCAGAAGCAAGAGGGACCAGGCGACGGTCATCGTCCGGGCGGGGAGCAGATTGCCCGGCCGCATCGGCGCGGAGAGGGATGCCCAGGTACGGAACACACTTCCAGGTCATCACAGACGGCGGCCGATCGCGCGGCAGTCGCTCTGCCCGGAGGAACCTTGCCCGCCTGCGAGGGTGGGGCAGGGAGGTGGCCTTGCTCGTTCGAACAACCGCCCCCTTCGACCTCGTCACGCTGTCGGGAGGCCACTTCTTCCTCTCGGCGCACCAGGAGAAGGTGGCCGAGGTGATCACCGACGGCCTGGCTCCGTTCCTCGCTCACCGCCGAGGCGCGCCGTCCGACGGCTCGGGTGTGGCATCGGCACAGGACAACCACGCCGAAACGACTCATAAGGTGGCCTTATGAGGTCATAGATCGGGCCCGACTACTGACTTAGGTTTGCCTTAGTTTAGGCTTCCGGGCGAGTACGTTTATCACCCCTCGAAGGGAACCTGATCATGCCTCGCCCCCTGCGGGTAGCCATTGTCGGAGCCGGCCCCGCCGGGATCTACGCCGCCGACGCGTTGCTGAAATCCGCGGCGGCTGCCGAGCCGGGCGTGTCGATCGACCTCTTCGAGCGGATGCCGGCCCCGTTCGGCCTGATCCGCTACGGCGTCGCCCCCGACCACCCCCGCATCAAGGGCATCGTCACCGCCCTGCACCAGGTGCTCGACAAGCCGCAGATCCGTCTCTTCGGCAACGTCGACTACCCGGGGGACATCAATCTGGACGACCTGCGCGCCTTCTACGACGCGGTGATCTTCTCCACGGGCGCGACGGCCGACCGGGCGCTCGACATACCCGGCATCGACCTCGACGGCTCGTACGGTGCGGCGGACTTCGTCTCCTGGTACGACGGGCACCCGGACGTGCCCCGGACCTGGCCGCTCGAGGCGGAGAAGGTCGCCGTCCTCGGCGTCGGCAACGTCGCGCTCGACGTGGCGCGCATCCTGGCCAAGACCGCGGACGAACTGCTGTCGACCGAGATCCCGCCGAACGTCTACGACGGCCTGAAGGCCAACAAGGCCATGGAGGTCCATGTCTTCGGCCGCCGTGGCCCGGCGCAGGCGAAGTTCAGCCCGATGGAGCTGCGGGAGCTGGACCACTCCCCGAACATCGAGGTCATCGTCGACCCCGAGGACATCGACTACGACGACGGCTCGATCGCGACCCGGCGGGGCAACAAGCAGGCCGACATGGTCGCCAAGACGCTGGAGAACTGGGCCATCCGCGATGTCGGCGACCGCCCGCACAAGTTGTTCCTGCACTTCTTCGAGTCGCCGTCCGAGATCCTCGGCGAGGACGGCAAGGTCGTCGGCCTGCGCACCGAGCGCACCGCCCTCGACGGCTCGGGCAACGTCAAGGGCACCGGCGAGTTCAAGGACTGGGACGTCACCGCGGTCTACCGCGCCGTGGGTTACCTGTCCGACGAACTGCCCAAGCTGCCCTGGGACGTCGAGTCCGGCACCGTACCCGACCAGGGCGGCCGGGTGATCGAGGAGAACGGCGAGCACCTGCAGTCGACGTACGTCACCGGCTGGATCCGGCGCGGCCCCGTGGGTCTGATCGGCCACACCAAGGGCGACGCCAACGAGACGGTGGCCGGCCTGCTGGACGACCACGCGAACGGTCGTCTGCACACACCCGCTTCGCCCGCTCCCGAGGCCGTGGACGCGTTCCTCGGTGAGCGGAACGTCCGCTTCACCACGTGGGAGGGCTGGCACCGGCTGGACGCCGCGGAGAAGGCCCTGGGCGAGCCGCAGGGCCGCGAGCGTGTGAAGATCGTCGAGCGCGAGGACATGCTCGACGCGAGCGGCGCGTAGGCCTGACCGTTCCTCGCGGGAAGCATGGGTGGATCGATGGCTGAGGGCCCCTCGGTCGTCGATCCATCCGCGCAGTCGTCGATCCACCCGCGGGTCGCCTTCGACGATCACCGAAAACCCACCTGACCTCACCGCCCGACTCGCCTATCGTCAACGTGATTTCCGACGGACGCCTTTGTTCCTCGGCGGGGACGAGGGCGGTGACGAAGTGGAGGGTGAGGGTGCGCTACCGAGAGCTGGGACGCGGTGGGGTGTCGGTGTCCGAGATCGGTTACGGGGCATGGGGGATCGGTGAATCCGCCTGGGTCGGCGCCTCGGAGGACGAATCCGTACGTGCCCTGCACCGCGCCATCGATCTCGGCGTGAACTTCATCGACACCGCGCGCGGCTACGGCGAGAGCGAGCGGATCGTCGGCCGGGTCGTGCGTGAGCGGACCGGTGACGACGTGCTCGTCGCGACCAAAGTGCCGCCGAAGAACCGTAGGTGGCCGGCGCCCGACGGGCTGGAGCCGGCCGAGACTTTTCCGGGCGAGCACATCCGCGACAGCCTGGAGAACAGTCTGCGCGCCAGTGGCCTCGACCACTTCGACGTAGTGCAGTTCCACGTCTGGAGTGACGACTGGGTCGGCCGGGGTGACTGGCTGGAGACGATCGCGCAGCTGAAGCAGGAGGGGAAGATCCGCCTCTTCGGCGTGTCCATCAACGATCACCAGCCGGACAACGCCCTGGCCCTCGTCCGCAGCGGCGCCGTCGACTGTGTGCAGGTCATCTACAACATCTTCGACCAGGCCCCGGCCGACGCGCTGCTGCCGGCCTGCGAGGAGAACGGCGTCGGTGTCATCGTGCGGGTGGCACTGGACGAGGGCGGCCTCACGGGGCGGATCACCGCCGGTACGACGTTCCCCGAGGGCGACTGGCGCAACCGTTACTTCCGCGATGACCGCGCGGCACAGGTCGAGCGGCGGGTGGCCGCGATCGTCGCCGACCTCGGCATCGCCCCCGATGCGATCGCCGAGACCGCGCTGCGGTTCGTGCTGAGTTCGCCGGCGGTCTCCACCGTCATCCCCGGCATGCGCACCGTACGCAACGTCGAGCGCAACACTGCCCTGAGCGACGGGCGGCCGCTCACCGCCGACCAGCTCGCCGTGCTGGCCAAGCACCGGTGGCAGCGCAACTTCTACTCCTGACCTCAAGGAGCCGCTGATCCGCAGGAACCGTGGCCTGGCCAACGCACCACCTGCGGCCGTCGCTGCCGATGGAGGGCGGGACCACGTTCCACTTCACCGACGAGCCCATCGAGACGGTGCTGGAGCGAGCCTTCGAGGCCGCGGCGGGCAAGGACGTGCGCATCGGCGGAGGGCCGGCCACCGTTCAGCGGTATCTGCGCGCCGGGCTGATCGACGAGCTGCACCTGGCCATCGTCCCGAAACTCATCGGCAGCGGTGAGCGCCTGTTGGACAACCTGGGAGACGGGATCGACGGCTACCGGGTCGCCGAGCTGGTCGGCTCGCCCGCCGTCGCGCACGCCCGGCTGGTGCGCCGCTGAGGCCTTCCTCGAAAGGGGGGCAGGCTCAGCCTTCTCGGGCCGGGCTCTTCTGCGACCGGCCCGACCCGGGCGCGCCCGCGCGCAGTCCGTCCATCACGAGGTCGAGAAGCCGTGCGGCGCGCGGCTGCCAGTCCGCGTGCGGATCGAGCTGCCAGAGCCCCGCGATGGCCAGCATGAAGTCGTCCAGTGTCACACCCGGGCGGATCGTGCCGGCCTCCTCGTTCGCCTCGAGGAGGAGCGTGACGGCCGAGCGCACCGAGCCGTGTCCCAGTCTGGTCAGGGTGCCGCGCGTCACGGTGGACGAGCGCAACGCGTCGGCCAGGCCTGCCTTGGCCATGCCGTACTGGGCGAGCCGGTCCATCCACTCCCGCAGCGCCCGGTCCGGTGCGCGGGTCTTGAGGAGGTGGGCCGCGGTGTCGGCGACCTGCTGCACCTCGTGGCGGTAGACCTCCAGGACGAGGGCCTCGCGGTTGGGGAAGTTGCGGTAGAAGGTGCCCTGTCCGACGCCCGCCTTCTTCGCGATCGCGCTGAGCGGGGCGTCCGCCGAGTTCGTCAGCTCCACCAGGGCCACTTCGAGGATGCGCTCGCGATTCCGCTGCGCGTCGGAGCGAAGCGGCGCGTCCTTCTCGGAGTCCACTCGTCCTCCTTCCGAAATCACGGCCAGGCCGCCCTTGCTAAGCGGACAGCTGTCCGTTAGGTTCACTGGTAACGGACAGCTGTCCGGTTAAAGCTCACTCTAGTGGCTGAACCGCTCCGTGGGCATGGCCGGAACTGATGGCCGACCGGCATTCTCGCGCATCAAGCGGACTTTCGAGCCGCGGCGGTCTCCGCATCGACCCATCGACTCATCGATCCATCGACTTCGACTTCGACGCGCAACGCACACGCGAAAGAAGGCTGATCATGGGCCCAGGCCCCTTGTCGACGTACAGCGCCATCACTTTGAGCATCAATGGCGAGAAGTACACGCTGTCCGTCGACCACCGCACCACCCTGCTGGACGCGCTGCGCGAGCAGCTCGATCTGACCGGTACCAAGAAGGGCTGTGACCAGGGACAATGCGGCGCCTGCACGGTGCTGCTCGATGGTCGCCGGACGGTGTCCTGTCTGCAACTCGCGGTCGCCGCCGAGGGGCGAGCGATCACCACGATCGAAGGTGTGGCGGACGGTGAGCGGCTGCATCCGGTGCAGCAGGCGTTCCTCGATCTCGACGGTTACCAGTGCGGCTACTGCACGCCTGGCCAGATCTGTTCGGCCCTCGGGGTGATCGAGGAGCATGCGGCGGGCTGGCCGAGCGCCGTGACCGCCGATGTCCGGCCCGAAGCGGGTGTTCCTCCGCTCACCGCCGAGGAGATTCGCGAGCGGATGAGCGGCAACCTGTGCCGGTGCGGCGCGTATGTGTCGATCGTGCAGGCGGTGGCGCGGGCGGCAGAGGCCCAGGTCGCCGAGGCCGGGGACGACACCAAGGAGGCGGCGGCGTGAGGGAATTCGGCTACGAACGCGTCCTCGACGTCTCCGGCGCCGTCGCACTGCTCGGCGACGACCCCGACGCGCGTTTCCTCGGCGGCGGCACCAACCTCGTCGACCTGATGAAGGCCGGTGTGGAAAGGCCGACCCGTCTCGTCGACGTTCGCGAACTGCCCCTCGACCGGATCGAGTTCACGCCGGACGGCGGTCTGCACATCGGGGCGACCGTGACCAACAGCGATCTCGCCGCGCATCCCGAAGTGCGCCGCCACTTCCCGGCGTTGGCCCAGGCCGTCCTGGCCGGAGCCTCGGGGCAGCTGCGCAACATGGCCACGGTCGGCGGGAATCTGCTCCAGCGCACCCGCTGCGGCTACTTCACCGACCTGGCGAAACCGTGCAACAAGCGTGCCCCCGGCAGCGGTTGCCCGGCCATCGAGGGTGAGCACCACAACCACGCCATCCTCGGTGCCTCCGCGCACTGCGTGGCCACCCACCCCTCGGACATGGCGGTCGCCCTCACCGCCTTCGACGCCCTTGTCTCCTACGAAACGGCGGACGGGCCGGGCGAGTTGCCGCTCGCCGACTTCTATCTGCCCGTGGGCGACACCCCGCACCGGGAGACCGCTCTGCCTCCCGGCGCGCTGATCACCGGTGTCACGCTGCCGGCGGCACCGGTCGCGGCGCACTCGCGGTACCGGAAGGTGCGCGAGCGAGCCTCGTACGCCTTCGCGATCGGCTCGATCGCCGCCGCCCTCGATGTCCGGGGCGATGTCGTACGCGAAGTGCGGCTGGCTTTCGGGGCGGTGGCGTCCCGGCCGTGGCGGGCAGGCGAGGCCGAGCGGGTGCTGACCGGTGGTCCGGCGAGCGCCGAGGCGTTCGCCGCCGCCGCGGACGCCGAACTGGCGGCCGCCCGACCCCTGCCCCACAACGGATTCAAGGTGCCGCTGATGCGCAACCTCGTCGTGGCCGTGCTGACCGAACTCGCCGAGGAGGCCGCCCGATGACCACGACCACCGGAACAGCCGCGGCGACGCGGGCCGTCGGCACCGCGCACACCCGCGTGGAAGGCCTGGCCAAGGTCACCGGCGCGGCCCGCTACGCCGGAGAGATCCCCCACCCCGAACTCGCCCACGGCTGGCTGGTGTTGTCGACCGTGGCCCGCGGCCGCGTCCGCTCCGTGCAGGACGCCCCCGTGCTGGCCATGCCAGGCGTCCTCACCGTCCTGCACCATGGGAACGCCCCGCGGCTGGAGTCGGACTACACGGTCCCGTTCGGGCAGCCCGACCCCGCCCTTCAGCTCTTCCAGCACGACCGGATCCCGTACGTCGGCCGGCCGGTGGCGCTGGTCGTCGCCGAAACGCCCGAGCAGGCCAGGGAAGCGGCCGAGGCGCTCGTGGTCGAGTACGACGAGGAGCCGCACGACGTGGCGTTCTTCGCGGGGCGCCCCGGAATGTACACACCTGAGGGCTCCGCAGCGCACAAGGGCGACCTGGAGGCCGAACTCGCGGCGTCCGCCGTCGTCGTGGACGCCGAGTACACCACACCGGAAGAGCACCACAGCCCGATGGAGCCGCACGCGGCGACGGCGCGCTGGGACGGCGGCCGGCTCGAAGTCATCGACTCCAACCAGGGCAGCAGGTTCGTGGCGGACGAGCTCGCGAAGTTGTTCTCGCTGGACCCGGACTCGGTGCGTGTGCGGTCCGAGCACGTCGGCGGCGGCTTCGGATCCAAGGGGACCCGCCCGCACTCGGTGCTCGCGGCGATGGCGGCGACCGTCCTGCACCGCCCGGTCAGGGTTGTCATGACCCGCCGTCAGATGTTCGCGCTCGTCGGCTACCGCAGCCCCACCGCGCAGCGTGTCAGGCTCGGCGCCGATGCCGATGGGCGGCTGCGCGCGCTGGACCACCAGGCGGAGTGCCAGACCTCGACCGTCTTCGAATTCATCGAGCGCAGCGCCGATTTCGGGCGTCCGGTGTACGACGCGGACGCGCACCACACCGTCACCCGTGCCGTACGGCTCGACGTGCCGACCCCGACCTGGATGCGTGCCCCGGGCGAGGCGCCGGGTTCCTTCGCGCTGGAGTCGGCGTTCGACGAACTCGCCGAGAAGTGCGGCATCGATCCGATCGAACTGCGCCTGCGCAACGAACCGACCGTGGGCCCCTTGTCCGGGCTGCCGTTCAGCAGCCGCAACCTCCGTGCCTGCTTCGAGGAGGGCGCCCGCAGATTCGGCTGGGCGGACCGCGACCCGCGTCCCGGAGTTCGACGGGAAGGTCGCCGACTGCTCGGCACCGGCGTGGCCGCGGCCGCGTTCCCCACGCTGTCCGCTCCGTCCACGGCGGCCGTGACGGCGGAGGCGGACGGCACCTTCACGGTACGCGTCACCGCGATGGACATCGGGACCGGCGCGAGGACGGCGCTGACCCAGGTCGCCGCCGACGCGCTGGAGGTGGCGCCCGGGCGCATCCGGATGCGGATCGGGGACAGCGACTTCGGGCGGGCGATTATCGCGGGCGGCTCGATGGGCACCCGCTCCTGGGCCTGGGCGATCATCGCCGCGGCGCGCGAACTGCGCGAGCGACTGGTCCCGGGCGGGGCCGTTCCGCCCGAGGGAATCACCGCCCGGTCCGACACCTCCGCGGCCGTCGGCGCGCTGACGGAGATGGAACGGCACACTTTCGGGGCGCAGTTCGCCGAGGTCGCCGTGGACGTCACCACGGGGGAGGTGCGTGTGCAGCGCATGCTCGGCATCTTCGCCGCGGGCCGGATCGTCAACCCGCTCACCGCGCGCGGCCAGTTCATCGGCGGCATGACCTGGGGACTGTCGATGGCCCTGCACGAGGAGGCGGTCAGGGACCAGGCCTCCGGCGGCCATGTCGGCGCGGACCTCGCGGGCTATCACTTCGCCGCGCACGCCGACGTACCGGCCATCGAGGCGGACTGGGTGGACGACCCCGACCCGGACGACCCGGTCGGGATCAAGGGCATCGGCGAGATCGGGGTCGTAGGCGCCGCGGCGGCGATCGCCAACGCGGTCTGGCACGCGACCGGCGTACGCCACCGGAATCTGCCGATCCGGCCCGATCGGGTCCTGGGGGCGGCTGAGGGAGCCCTGGGTGCTTGACCTCGCCGCCGAGCTGAACCGGTGGGTCGAGGAGGGCCGGGACTTCGCCGTCGCCACCGTCGTGGCCGTCGACGGCAGCGCACCGCGTGGTCCCGGCGCCGCCCTCGCCGTCGACAGCCGTGGAACGGCCGTCGGCTCGGTCTCCGGAGGC
Source organism: Streptomyces albiflavescens (assembly GCF_014645835.1). Lineage (GTDB taxonomy): Bacteria > Actinomycetota > Actinomycetes > Streptomycetales > Streptomycetaceae > Streptomyces > Streptomyces albiflavescens. Next base: position 632,251 of record NZ_BMMM01000001.1, on the reverse strand, counting down.
TGCGTCGAAGGGGCGGTGTACGACCTGTGCGTCCAGGCGCTCCAGGACGGCGCGACGGTCCTCGAACGGTTCGGCTACAGCGACGAGGACGCGTTCGCGGTGGGCCTGACCTGCGGCGGGGTCATCGAGGTGCTGGTGACACCGGTACGGGCGGCCACTGGTGTCCGCAAGGACGCGTCCGTGTTCGCGGCATGGTTGGCCGCCGCCGCCCGGGGCGGGACGGCGGCTCTCGCCCGGGTGGCCCGGGGACCGGCCGAACTGCTGGGCAGGGCGCTACTGGTGCACGCCGACGGGTCGGACACGTCGTACGAAGGGAGCCTCGGCGCCGCGCACGACGGTGGTCTCCTCGATCGTCCGGAGCTGGACCGGACCGCTGCCGCGGAGGCCCGCGCGATGCTGGACGCGGGGCGCACCGGCACCGTCGAGATCTCCGAGAACGGATCGGGCTGCCCGGGCGGCATGACGCTGTTCGTCGAGGCGAGCGTGCCGCCGCCCCGGATGATCGTCTTCGGTGCTGTGGACTTCGCGGCGGCGCTGGTACGGGCGGGCAAGTTCCTCGGCTACCACGTGACCGTGTGCGACGCCCGTCCCGTCTTCGCCACTCGAGTCCGCTTCCCCGAGGCGGACGACATCGTGGTCGACTGGCCGGACCGCTACCTCCGGAGCACCGAGACCGACCACCGCACCGTCCTGTGCGTGCTCACCCACGACGCCAAGTTCGACGTTCCCCTCCTGGAGACGGCGCTGCGCCTGCCGGTCGCGTTCGTGGGTGCGATGGGCTCCCGCCGTACCCACGAGGACCGCAACCGCCGGCTGCGTGAAGTCGGCGTCACGCAGCGGGAGCTGGCCCGCCTGCGGTCACCCATCGGGCTGGACCTCGGCGCCCGTACCCCCGAGGAGACCGCGCTGTCGATCGCGGCGGAGATCGTCGCGGCCCGGCGGGGCGGGAGCGGCGTTCCGCTCACCGGATCGCGGACGCCGATCCACCGTGACCGGGTGACGGTGTCGGCGACCGCGGTCGGGTGACTCATGCACAACGACGATCCGCACCGCAGTCTGGAGGTATGGATGCGAAGCCGGAGGACTGGAGGTCGCCATGAGCACGATGCATGCGGTACGCGGTCACCATCGCGGTGGTCCGGAGCAGCTGACGTACGAGGTCGCACCGCGTCCCGAGGCGGGCGCGGGGGAAGTGCTGGTCGCCGTACGATCGGCGTCGATCACGCTGGGTGAGCTCACCTGGGACGCGACCTGGACCGACAGCTTCGACGGCAGTGGCAACTTGCGCACGCCGATCATCCCCTCCAAGGAGGTCTCCGGGATCGTCGCCCGGGTGGGCCAAGGGGTGACCGACTGGGACGTGGGCGACGAGGTGTACGGGCTGATCCCGTTCACCAGGGACGGGGCCGCCGCCGAGTACGTCGCCGTCCCCGCGGCCGTGCTGGCCGCCAAGCCGTCGCGGCTCGACCACGACCGTGCGGCGGCCCTTCCGCTCGCCGGGCTGACGGCCTGGCAGGGGTTGGTCGGGCACGGCGGGCTGCGCCCCGGCTTCCGCGTGCTGGTGCACGGCGGCGCGGGCGGCGTCGGTTCCGTCGCCGTGCAGCTGGCGGCCGCACTGGGCGCCTCCGTCACCGCGACGGCCTCGGCCTCATCCGCGGACTTCGTACGGGAGCTGGGTGCCGAGCACGTCGTCGACTACCGCACCGAACGCTTCGAGGAGCACGTCAAGGACATGGACCTGGTCCTCGACACCGTCGGCGGCGACACCCAGGACCGCTCCTGGCAGGTGCTGCGCCCGGGTGGTGCGCTGGTGAGCATCGTCGCTCCGCCGGACCCCTCGAAGGAGGGCGGGGTCTTCTTCATCGTCGAGCCCGACCGGACCGGTCTCGACGAGCTGACCCGACTGGTCGACGACGGCAAGCTGGAACCGCGGGTCGAGCGGGTGGTGCCGCTGGCCGAGACCGCCCAGGCGTACACGGCGCTGGAGGAGGGACACCGGCTCGGGAAGATCGTGCTCCGGGTGGCGTGAGCGAGAAGGCCTGAACAGCGGGCGTGAAGGGGTGGGGGCGCGCGCAGGCGCGCGCCTCACCGTGTGTCGATGCGCGTCTCACCACGTGTCGATGAACGAGCGCCCGCGTTCCTCAGGGAGGTCCGGGCCGTCGTCCAGCGCCGCCAGAATCCACACGCGCGACTCCGCCGGATCGATCACCGCGTCGATCTCCAGCGCCGCCGCCGCGTTGACCGCCTTCCCGTGCTCGTACAGCTCCGCCACCCGCGCTTCGAAGGCCCGCTCGCGCTCCTCGGGGTCGATGATCGCCGCCAGCTCCTTGCGGTAGCCGAGACGGACCGCGCCCTCCAGTCCCATGCCGCCGAACTCGCCGCTCGGCCAGGCGGCGGTGGCCAAGGGGGCGCGGGTGGAACCTCCCAGCATGGCCATCGCGCCGAGACCGTACGCCTTCCGCAGGACAAGGCCGACGAGCGGCACGCGGAGGTTCGCGCCGGTCACGAAGAGGCGGGCGAAGTGCCGCACCGTGGCGGTACGTTCGGCGTCCGGGCCGACCATGAAGCCCGGGGTGTCGCAGAGCGAGACGACCGGGAGTCCGAAGGCGTCGCAGAGCTGCAGGAAGCGGGCGGTCTTGTCGGCGGCGTCGCGGTCGACGGCGCCGCCCAGATGGGCCGGGTTGCTCGCGATGAGCCCCAGCGGGCGCCCCTCGATACGGATGAGGCAGGTCAACACCCCCGTTCCGAAGGCCTGCCGGAGCTCCAGCACCGACCCCCTGTCGGCCAGTGTCTCGACGGCCGTGCGCATGTCGTAGGCGCGACGCCGGTTCTCCGGGACGACCTGCCGGAGCAGCCGCTGGTCCGGCGCTTCCCAACTGCCCTGTGTGCCTTGGAAGTACGACAGGTACTGGCGCGCGACCCGCACCGCCTCCGCCTCGTCGGACACGGCCAAGTCCACGACGCCATTGGGGACTTGGACCGTCAGCGGACCGACCTCCTCAGGGCGGTACACGCCCAGACCGCCGCCCTCGATCATGGCGGGTCCGCCCATGCCGATCGAGGCGTCCGGCGTCGCGATGACGACGTCGCAGCAGCCGAGCAGTGCCGCGTTGCCCGCGAAGCAGCGGCCGGAGGCGATGCCGACCAGAGGCACGAGGCCGCTGAGCCGTCCCATCCGCTGGAAGGTGGTCACGTCCAGCCCGGCGATCGAGGTGGTGTCCGTGTCACCGGGGCGACCGCCGCCGCCCTCCGCGAACAGCACGACCGGCAGCCGCCGTTCCTCCGCCAGCGCCAGCATCCGGTCGGTCTTGCGGTGGTTCTGCAACCCCTGCGTGCCCGCGAGCACCGTGTAGTCGTACGACATCGCCACGCACGGCGCCCCCCCCCACGCGCCCGGTGCCGGTGACCATGCCGTCGGCCGGCGTCGAACGGATCAGGTCGTCCAGCGTGCGCCGCTGTCGCTGAGCGGCGATCGCCAGGGCGCCGAACTCGGTGAAGGTTCCCTCGTCGCACAGGTCCTGGATGTTCTCGCGGGCGGTGCGACGGCCGATGGCGTGGCGCTTGGCGACGGCCTCGGGGCGGTTCCCGTCCAGGCCGACGGCATGACGGCGCACGGCCTCGGCCAGATCGGGACGCATGGCGTCCAGGTCCGGCGTCTCGTCGGGGCGTGCCTCGGCCGTCGCGTCGCTCCTCTCTCCCAGTTCCAGAAGGGGATGCCCTTCGCCCACCGTTTCGCCGACACGTGCGTACAGGGCGCCTACGACACCGGCGACCGGAGCGAGGATGACGTGCTCCATCTTCATGGCCTCCAGGACCAGCAACTGCTCCCCGGCGCACACCGGTTCGCCCGGCGCGACCGCGATCGAGACCACCGTGCCGCTCATCGGTGCGGACACCGTCCCCTCGACCACGGTGGGCTGCTCGTCCTCAGGTGGCAACTCCGCCAAGTACTCCTCGACGATGCCGGTGTGCTTCCAGAACCCCGGTCGGTCAAGGACCGCCCGCAGCAAGGGAATTCCGGTCCGAACGCCCTCGATCCCGAACTCGCCGAGCGCTCGCCGGGCACGTTCGCAGGCGGCGGCGAAGTCGTGCGGTACGTGAGCGATCACCTTGGCGAGCAACGAGTCGTAGCGGACGCCCACTTGGGTGCCGGCGCGCATCGCCGTGTCGACGCGCACGCCGGGCCCCGTCGGCACGTCGAACCGCGTGAGCCGCCCGGCCGACGGCCGCACCGTCCCGTCGGCGGACGTGACCTCGGCGTTGACGCGGGCCTGGACGGCGAACCCGCGGGGCGCCGGCGGGGGCCCCGCGAGCCCCAGGGACTCCAGCGTCTCGCCGGCGGCCAGCCGCAGCTGTACGGCGACCAGGTCGACGCCCGTCACCTCTTCGGTGACCGTGTGCTCGACCTGGAGCCGCGGATTGGCCTCGATGAAATGGAACTCCTCGCCCTTCTCGCCCCCCTCGCCCTGTCCCCGGACGAGGAATTCGAAGGTGCCGAGCCCGGTGTAGTGCGTGGCGCGGGCCATCCGCAGGGCGGCGGACAGCAGCTTCTCCCTTGTGGAGTCGGCCAGTTCGGGAGCGGGGGCGATCTCGATCAGCTTCTGGTGGCGGCGCTGGGCGCTGCAGTCCCGCTCCCAGAGGTGTGTGACGGCTCCGGTCGCATCGCCGACGATCTGCACCTCGATGTGCCGGGCGCCCTCCAGCAGTCGCTCGACGTACAACTCTCCGCGCCCGAAGCCCTGTCGGGCCTCCGAACGACACCGTTCCCATGCCTGGGTCAGCTCCCGGTCGGAACGCACCACCCGCATACCGCGGCCGCCGCCCCCGCCGATCGCCTTGATCATCACCGCGCCGCCGGCCAGGAATTCCCGTGCCTCGTCGAGCGTGGTGGCGCCTTCCGTCCCCGGCAGGACGGGCACTTCGAGCCGCACGGCGAGTGCACGCGCGCGTGCCTTGTCGCCGAACAGGTCGAGGACTTCGGGGGAGGGGCCCACGAAAGTGATCCCGGCCGCGGCACAGCGCCGTGCGAAGTCGGCGTCCTCACTCAGGAACCCGTACCCGGGGTGCAGGAACGCACAGCCGGTGTTCCGCGCGGCGGCCACGATCGCCTCGGCGTCGAGATAGTCCTTCAACGGCACGGTCTCGTCGGCCCGTCGGGCATGCGGGTCGTCACCGTCCGCGTACACCGCGACCGTGCGCAGCCCCAGCTCGGAGGCGGCGCGCAGCACGCGTACGGCGATCTCCCCGCGATTGGCGACGAGTACGGCGGCAGCACCCATGAGCCCACCTTCCCTGAAGTCGTGGAAGTTCAGGATGCCGGAGTCGTGCCCGCGAGCCAGTCATAGGCGGACTGCGCGGTGAACTCGGCCTGGCCGCCGCGCAGCAGCAGCCCGGCCGTCGCGAAGGCGGGGTCGTCGGCCTGCGCGGCGACGTACGGGATCGCGATGCAGCGCATCCCGGCCGCGTGCGCGGCGGCTGAGCCCGGCGCGGCGTCCTCCAGGACCACGCAGTCCGCCGGGGCGGCACCCAGGCGACGCGCCGCTTCGAGGAAGACATCGGGGGCGGGCTTGCCGTGCGCGACCTCGTCGGCCGAGACGACGGTCGTCAGATGGGAGTCGAGCCCCGAGCCCGCCAGGATCGCCTCGATGGCCGTCGGCGAAGAACCCGAGGCAACGGCCATCGGGACGCCCTCGGCGGCCAGCAACTCCACGAACTTCCGCATCTCCGGATACACATGCGTGAAGGCGCGGGCCAGCTCCAGATAACGCCGGTTCTTCTCGGCGAGCAGGGTGTCGAGCGGGGCCGTCAGGCCGTAGCGCTCCTTCCAGAGCGCGAGCGTCTCCTGGGTGCTGATGCCGACGTACTGCTCGTGGTCGGCCCATGTGAAGTCTGTGATGCCCTGCCCGGCCAGAGTCTGCCGCCCCGCTTCGAAGTAGTTCGGCTCGCTGTCCACGAGCGTTCCGTCGAGATCGAAGATGATCGAGGTGCTGCCGAGAGTGCGCATGGGGTCAAGGATGCCAAGGAGCGATGGCCGGCCACGCGGCGCGGGTCAGCTCTTCGAGGCCCGCCCGATCGACTCCACCAGCGGCAGCACCCGGTGCGGGACGCGCTCGCGCAGGGCCACCTCGGTGCGCGTGCGGACGACGCCCGGCAGGCTGATCAGTGCCTGAATGACATCCTCCAGATGCGCGTTGTCCCGTGCCACGACCCGGGTGATCAGATCGCCGCCGCCGGTGATCGAGAACGCCTCGATGATCTCCGGGACGGCGGCCAGCGCCTCGCCCACGTCGTCGAGATGGCCCTGCGTGACCTCGATGTGCACAAAGGCGAGAACAGGGTGGCCGAGAGCCGCGGGGGACAGGGACGGACCGGTCCCGGTGATCACGCCTTCCCGCTCCAGCCGGTCGAGGCGGGCCTGGAGGGTGCCGCGGGCGACGCCGAGGATGCGGGCGTACTCGCGCAGGCTGGTGCGCGGCTGCTCCAGCAGCAGCCGCAGGATGCGGGTGTCGAGCTCGTCCACGGCCATGGTCCGTTGGCCTCCTTGTGGCCTGAGGTGATCTCCTTCGACTGTACCAATGGCTCAGTCTGGACCGAGCCTGTTGAGCCAGTTCCCGTCTGCCGCTTACCTTGTCTGTATTGATGGCGCTGCGCAGCGCCGGACGGCAAGGACGCCGTACCGGACCCGCGGCGCCATTCGCATGTGTCGAGGTCTTCGGACCACGAGGCCAAGAGCGAAGTGGGGGCGGGCAGCCGACGGTGAAGAAGATGTTCATGGCTCCGGATCCGGGACTGTTCCGGTTGCGGGTCTCGCTGCGGGCGGTCGTCGGCATCGGCCTCGCGGTGACCCTGTCCGAGGTGGCCGGGCTCTCGCTGCCCGCGTCCATCACGGGCGGGCTGGCGGCACTCCTCGCGCTGTTCACGGTCGCCGACCCGACCGTGCGCGGCCAGGCCCTCACCACCGCACTGCTGCCCGTGGTGGGCCTTCCGGTCCTCGCGCTCGCGACCGCCCTGCACGGCATGCCGCCGCTGCGCGACGGGACCTGGCTCGTGGTGATCTTCTGCGGGGTGTACGCCCGCCGCTGGGGTCCGCGCGGGCATGCGCTCGGCATCTTCGCGTTCATGATGTTCTTCACCACGCAGTTCCTGCACGCCGTCCCCGGTCAGCTCCCTCAGCTGTACGCGGCTCTCGCCCTGTCACTGGCGGCGTCCTCGATGGTGCGCTTCGGCGTGTGGTGCATCGAGCGGCGCACTCCGCTGCCCGCCGCGCCCGCGCCGCTCGACGGACGCGGGCTCGCGCGGCCCGCGACGCGCCAGGCCTTCCAGGCGACGGCAGCCTGTGCCTTCGCGCTGTTCGCGGGCCAATTGCTCTCGCACGACCGCTGGTACTGGGCCGTCGGCACCGCCTGGTGGATCTTCGTGAACACCGCCTCGCGCGGCGAGACGCTCATCCGGGGCTTCCGGCGCGTCGTCGGCACCGTCACCGGCATCGTGGCCGGCCTGCTGATCGCCGTACCGCTGCACGGTGCTGCGGCACCCACCGCCGCGCTCGTCGCTGTCTGCGTCTTCGGGATCTTCTATACGGCCGCACCCTCGTACAGCTGGATGATGTTCTTCGTCACCGTCATGGCGGGCCTGCTCTACGGGCTGCTGGGCGTGCTGCACCCCGGGCTGCTCGGTCTCCGGTTCGCCGAGACCGGCATCGGCGCGCTCGGCGCCGCGCTCGCCGTCGCGCTGATCCTGCCCATCACGACCCACACGGTGACCGACCGGTGGGTCGAACGGGCGCTGCACGCGGTGCAGGGCTGCACCGCGGCGGCGGCCAGGAGGCTCGCGGGTGACACCCAGGCCGACCCGGCGCCCCGCGCGGCGGAGCTCGAAGCACTTCTGGGGCGCGTACGCATGGCGCTCGCGCCCCTGGTGCATCCGCTCAACCCGATGCGGGCGCGCAAGGTCCGGGCCCGCCAAATCCTCGCCCTCCTCGACGACTGCGCCCGTGAGACACGCGGTCTCGCGGCCGTCGCCGCCGACCCGGACGCCTCCCACGACGCACGCCTCACTGCCGCGTGCCGACGCGTCGAGACGGCGATGGAGTCCCTGGTCGGCGCCGTGCCGGAGCGCACCCCGACGGCCCATCCGGCCACCCCGGGCCACCACCCCGGCGCCGAGCAGGCCCTCGCCCACCTCCACGGCCTGGAGCGCGCGCTCGTCGCGCTGGCCACGCCCCTGCGCGGCTCCCGGCTCATGAGCGTCTGACGCTTCCCGCACGGAGGTCCGACCTCGGCGCCTGGACACCAGGCGCCGGAATGACGCACTTTTACCGGCCACCTAGAGGGTGGATCACCGCCCCTGACGGGTAACCCCGCGGCTATCAGACGCACGGAACCCGCGGATCGTGCGGGAGCGGCCCGCGGGCCGATCCGCTTGGGGGTGGCACCATGCGGGACTTCCCCCGCAGAACCGGACGCGCAGAGGGCTGGGCCGACGACGGCAGCGCCGAGTACCCGGCCTTCGACGGCGACGGTCCGGGCGGCTGGCTGGACCGGGTTCCGGCCGTCCGCAGGCGGGACGGCACGGCTTCGAGCACCCCGTACGCGCAGGTCGGCGCCGACATCGTGACCCGGACCCCGGGTCTCAGGGGACAACTGGTCGGCGGTGGTTCCCCCGCGGCTCACGGCGAGGTCTCCTCCGGCTCCGTCTCCGCGCCCTACGAACTCCTCCGCTCCGCCACCGAGTTCCTCACCCTCCACCACACCGAGGAGCGCCTCGGCGACCCGGCCCGCCGGATCGCCGCCGTGCGCGCAGAGATCGCGGACACGGGGACGTACCGGCACACGAGGGCGGAACTCGTCTTCGGCGCGCGCGTCGCCTGGCGCAACGCCAACCGGTGCATAGGACGGCTGTACTGGCGCTCCCTGTGCGTGCGGGACCGCAGGGACGTGAGGGACGCGGAGGACGTCGCGGAGGCGTCGGCGGACCATCTGCGGGAGGCGACGCGCGATGGCCGGATCCGGGCGCTCATCACGGTCTTCGCGCCCGACGCGCCGGGCTGCCCCGGCCCCAGGATCTGGAACGAACAGCTCGTCCGGTACGCGGGCTACGCACGCCCGGACGGCGGCGTGACCGGCGACCCGAGGAACGCGGGCCTCACCGCGCTCGCCCAGCGGCTCGGCTGGCCCGGCGGCCCGGGCACCCCCTTCGACGTACTGCCGCTGGTGATCCAGGGTGCCGATGACAAGCCCCGCTGGTTCTCGCTGCCGGTCGACGCGGTGCTCGAAGTGGAGCTCGCGCACCCCGAGTACACCTGGTGGCGCGCGCTCGGACTGCGCTGGCACGCGGTTCCGGCGCTCGCCAACATGTGCCTGGAGATCGGCGGCATCTGCTACCCGGCGGCCCCGTTCAACGGCTGGTACATGGGCACGGAGATCGGCGCCCGCAACCTCGCCGACACCGATCGCTACGACCTCCTGCCGTACATCGCCGACCACCTCGGCCTCGACACCCGCACCGACCGCTCCCTGTGGAAGGACCGCGCGCTCGTCGAACTCAACCGCTCCGTGCTGCACTCCTTCGACCGGGCCGGCGTCACGGTCACCGACCACCACACCGAGTCCCGGCGTTTCCTGACCCACCTCGGCCAGGAGGAACGCAAGGGCCGCCCGGTCGGTGCGGACTGGTCGTGGATCGTGCCACCCATCTCCGGCAGCGCCACGCCGGTCTTCCACCGCACCTACGAGACCGTGGAGCGGCGCCCCGCGTATGTTCACCATCCGGAGGCACTCGAACGGGCGCAGGGCGCGGCCCTGTTCTAGGACGCCACTCCAGGAGGCCGTCCTCGGATCGCCGCCTTGGTCTAGACCGTCGATCGTCGACTGCTACCGTCGCCCCGAACGGCGCGGGACCGAGAGGGGACAGCAGTGGCAGACGGCGACAGGCGGCAACAACGGGCGTTCATCGGCTCGTTCACGGCGGCGGGAGGCCTCGGCGTCATCACCGCGGCCGTGGACCCGGGCAGCGGCGCGCTGACCGTCCTGAGCGCGGTGGACGGCGTTCCCGACCCCTCGTACCTCGCCCTGTCGTCCGAGCGGGACATGCTCTACGCGGTCAGCGAGACGGCCGACGGTGCGGTGGCGGCGTACCGCGTGAAGGGCGACAAGCCGGAACTGACCGGGCCGCCCGTGCCGGTCGGCGGCAGCGGCCCGACGCACCTCAGCGTCTTCGCCGGACACGTTCTGACCGCCAACTACGGCTCCGGCAGCGTCACCGCCGTGCCCGTCCGCCCCGGCGGCGGGCTCGCGGGCGCCGCCTCCAGCGTGCTCCAGCACACCGGCTCGGGCCCGCACACCCCGCGCCAGCAGGGGCCGCACGCCCACCAGGTGCAGCCCGACCCCAGCGGCCGCTGGGCGGTGAGCGTCGACCTCGGCACGGACTCCGTACGCGTGTGCGCGCTGGACGGCGGAACCCTCACGCTGCACCGGGAAATCGCGCTGCGCCCCGGCTCCGGCCCCCGCCACCTCGTGTTCCACCCACGCGGCGAACACGCGTTCGTACTCAATGAACTCGCGCCCACCGTCACCGTCTGCCGCTGGGACGCCGCGGAAGGCGGGCTGCGTCCGGTCGGCGAGACACCGGTGCTGTCGGGCGTCCCGAATGGCGACGCGTACCCCTCGGGCATCGTCGTGTCGCGCGACGGCCGCTTCGTATGGACCGCCACACGGGGCCAGGACGTCGTCTCCGTGCTCACGCCCGACGCGGTCGGCGAGGGGCTGCGGCTGATCGCCACGGTGCCCTGCGGCGGCACCTGGCCGCGCGCGCTGGCCCTCGACCCCTCGGGCCGTTACCTGTACGCCGCGAACGAGCGCTCCGGCGACGTGACCTGGTTCGTGGTCGACCCGGACACAGGCATGCCGCGACGCGGCGGCTCGGTCGAGGCTCCCGCCGCGTCCTGCGTGGTCTTCGGCTGACCTCGGCCCGCGTCGTACGCCGTCGGGGCCCGCTCCTCTCGGAGGAACGGGCCCGGACGGTGTTCTGGTACCGGTGTGCCGGACGGCTAGCGGACCGGCGTGCCCTGCGACTGCTGCGGGGCGATGCCCAGCGCGGTCGTGTACTTGGCCAGCGCCAGCTTGCCGATCGCCGGGTAGGGGCCGAGCGCCTCGGCGGCGGAGCAGCCCGCCTCCTTGGCGGCCGCGTCGAGCAGGCCCGCGTCGAGTTCCGGTCCGATCAGGTACGGCGCGAGCGCGAGCTGCTGGGAGCCCGAGCCGCGCAGCTGCGCGGCGGTGGCCGCGATCGCGCCCTCCTCGTCGAGCGCCGCCGCCATCACCGGCACGGCGAGCCGCGCGGCGAGCAGCATGCCGGTGATCCCGGCCGCCTGCACGGCCTCCTCGCCGCCCACGGAGGCGAGGATGATGCCGTCCGCGGCGGTCGCCACGGTGAAGAGCCGGGCGCGGTCGGCGCGGGCCAGACCCGCCTCGGACAGGCGCACGTGCAGCGCCTCGGCGAGCAGCGGGTGCGGGCCGAGCACATCGGTGAGATCGGCCGCGACCCGGCTGTCCATGACGGCCTGGCGGACCCGGCGCAGCAGCGCGTTGTCCGGGCTGGCGAGCAGCGGCACCACGATGGCGACGGGGCCGTCGGGCTCGGTCACATCAGCACCGGCGGCGCGGGCCTGCTCGAAGCGCGCGGCCCGCTCCTCGGCGGCGTGCGTCAGCACGGACTGCAGGGTGCGGAACTCGGCGTCGTCCCCGTCGAGGTATCCGATCCGAGCGTCGAGGCCGGGGAGCTCGGAGCGCGCGATGCTCACGACCTCCTCGGCGAGGCTGCGCGTGGCCGCGCTGGGGGTGCCCGGCACCGCGAGGACGAGCGCGGGCGCGCCCTCGGGAGCCGCCAGGGGTTCCGGGCGGCGGTGCCGCCCGGGCTGGCGGGGTCGCGGCATTCGTACTGGCAGGCCGGACGCGGGCCCAGTGGGGGAGCTCATGGCGCCGCATGTTACTGGCTTCTTGGGCTCCCCTGTTCGGGGAGGGTGCAGGTGAGCGGTTTCCGTCCGCTTTTGTCTGATGAGTTACGTAAGGATCAGAAGTGATCAGTATCGACGCACCACGTCCTGCGGCCTGCGTCAACTGCACTTGTCCGACAGGGCGGATCAATCCGTCTTTTCGGTCACTACGTACAGCATCCGCTGGTCACGGGGGAGTGCGAGCTCGTCGTTCGCGAGATCGACGGCGATGCGCAGGGCGCCGTCCACCGGGTCTCCGGCGGCCGGCACCCGCCGGGCGTGCGGCAGTTGCTCCGCCAGCTCCTCACCCAGAGGCGCGAGGAGGGCGTCGCCCATCTTGAACAGGCCCCCGGTGACGGCGACTTGGGCCTCACCATCGGCCGGGCAGACCGCGGCCGCCGACTCGGCCATGTGCCGGGCGGCCGCACGAAGAATGTCCGCCGCCACCGGATCGCGCCCGGCGCAGGCGGCCACCTCGGGGGCGAAGGAGGCGAGGACGGCGGGCCGGTCGGTGCGCGGATACAGTTTGCCCGGCAGGTCCGATACCGGGCCGAACATCCCCTCCGCGCGCTCCAGCAGCGCCGTCGAGCCGCCCCGGCGCCCGTCGAAGGCCCGCAGGGCCGCCTCCAAGCCCGCGCGGCCGATCCACGCCCCGCCGCCGCAGTCGCCGAGCAGATGGCCCCACCCATCGGCCCTGCGCCAACTCGTCAGATCGGTTCCGATGGCGATCATGCCGGTGCCCGCGGCGATCACGGCACCTGGCTGATGGCCGAGCGCACCCGCGTACGCGGTCACCGCGTCGGCGGCCAACGCGAGCCGACGCACACCGAGTTCACGCTTCAGCGCCGACGGCAGCTCGGCGCGCAGCTCGGCGCCGAGCGTGGCCAGGCCAGCGGCTCCGACGGCGACGGCCCCGAGCCCATCGACCCCTGCCGCCGCCATCAACCGCCGCGCCATCGGAAGCAGTTGCTCCAGCAGATGCCCTGCGTCGATGCCACGCGGGCCCGTACGGACCGGTTCCTTCGAGGCCAGCGGAGCACCGAAGGGCTCCCCTCGCACGGCGAGCACGGCGCGCAGCCCCGACCCTCCCGAGTCCACGGCCAGCACAGCCGGCAGTGCGCCGCCCCGGGTCACGGCAGGCGCCAGTCCACCGGCTCCGCTCCCTGCCTGGCGAGCAGGTCGTTGGCGCGGCTGAAGGGGCGGGAGCCGAAGAAGCCGCGGTCCGCGGAGTAGGGGGAGGGGTGCGGGGACTCCACCGACGGGAGGTCGCCGAGGAGCGGGCGGAGGTTGCGGGCGTCGCGGCCCCACAGGATCGACACCAGGGGCCCGCCGCGCGCGGCCAGTGCGCGGATCGCCTGCTCGGTGACCTCCTCCCAGCCCTTGTCCCGATGCGCGCCCGGGCTGCGCGGAGCCGTGGTGAGCGCCCTGTTGAGCAGCAGTACGCCCTGCTGGCTCCACGGCGTCAGATCACCATTGGACGGCTGGGGCAGCCCGAGGTCGGAGTTCAGTTCACGGAAGATGTTGATCAGGCTGGGAGGCAGCGGACGTACGTCCGGCGCGACGGAGAACGACAGTCCCACCGCGTGCCCCGGTGTCGGATACGGGTCCTGCCCGACGATGAGGACGCGTACCTCGTCGAAGGGCTGCTGGAAGGCCCGCAGGACATTCGCCCCCGCCGGGAGGTAGGTGCGTCCCGCGGCGATCTCCGCGCGTAGGAAGTCGCCCATCTCGGCGATCCGTCCGGCCACGGGTTCCAGAGCTTTCGCCCAGCCCGGTTCGACGATTTCATGCAACGGTCGTGGTGCCACGGGCGTCACCCTACTGCCGTACACACAGCGGAGATCAACCCGGTGTCCGTGGGGCGACCGAGGATGACCGGTACGTTGACGAACCGGGTGCTCCCGAGACAAGGTGCGCTTGTTCGTGGTCCGTTGGAGCCTCCCGAATGATCTTGTGTGATGCGGTGAGGTATCAGAAAGCCTCAGGCCACGACGGCCGCACGTACGCACAGCACGTCCGGCAGGTGCGAGGCCAGCTGCTGCCAGCTGTCGCCGTCGTCCGCCGACGCGTACACCTCGCCGTTGCGGTTGCCGAAGTACACCCCTGCCGGGTCCGCGCCGTCCGTGCACAGTGCGTCGCGCAGCACTGTGCCGTAGTGGTCCTCGGCGGGCAGCCCGGCCGCCAGCGGCTCCCAGCTCTTGCCGGCGTCCGCCGTGCGGTAGACACGACATCGCCGGCCTGCCGGGACACGGTCCGCGTCGGCGTTGATCGGGAAGACGTACGCCGTGTCGCCGCGGTGGGGATGGGCGGCCGCCGCGAAGCCGAACGTGGACGGCAGGCCCTCGCCGATGTCGGTCCACTGCCGGCCCGCGTCGTCGCTGCGGTACACCCCCCAGTGATTCTGCAGATACAGCCGGTCCGGAGTCACCGCGTCCTGAGCGACCTTGTGCACGCACTGGCCGAACTCCGGGTTCGGATCCGGCAGGAACACCGCGGAGACACCCGAGTTGGAGGGAGCCCAGCTCCCGCCGCCGTCGTCGGTGCGGAACACCCCGGCCGTGGAGACGGCGACCGTCACCGCGCGCGGGTCGCGCCGGTCGGTGAGGATGGTGTGCAGTCCCTCACCGCCGCCGCCCGGCACCCACTGCGAGCGGGTGGGGTGCTCCCACAGCGGACGGACGAGCTCGAAGGACTCGCCCCGGTCCTCCGAGCGGTACAGCGCGGCCGGCTCCGTGCCCGCGTACACCACGTCCGGTTCGGCGGCCGCCGGGTGCAACTGCCAGACGCGCTCCAGCGAAGCGCCGGTGTCCTTGGGGAACTTGACGGCCGGCCGGGACGGTTCGGTCCACGTCCGGCCCAGGTCGTCGGAGTGGAAGACGGACGGGCCCCAGTGCGCGCTGTCCCCTCCGGCCAGCAGCCGCGGCCTCTCGCCCCGGGTGTCGATCGCGACCGAGTACACGGCCTGAGCGTTGAAGTACGGACTCTCGTCGAACTCCCACGCACCGCCGCGCCGGCGCCCGATGAAGAGGCCCTTGCGCGTGCCTACGGTGAGCAGTACGTCGGCCATGCCGACCACCTCCGCGACGTCGTTGTCTCAGACACGGGCCAGTCTGCACCCAGCCACTGACAGCGACCCCCGTGTGCGGCATTTCGGCAGGTCAGGGCGGTGGTGTCGGGTCTCGGTCGGGCTTCTCGCCCGTCGTCACCGGGCTCGGCCGCGGGGCGCCGGGGCAACTGGGGCGCAGGAGGAGCGGGGCGCGGCGTGAGCATCGGGCGGGCCGAGCGCGTATGGGAGATGTGGCGTGTCGGCGCGGTTGTGAGGAGGATGCCATTGATGGCGGCATTCCGTGGTCCCAAGGTGTGGCTGTGGCGGTGGCGACGCAACCCGCTACGGCGACGCAGTGATGCCCTGGAGGCCTGGACCGTGCTCGTCGCCTGGGTGCTCACCGTGCTCGGCGGCCTGTTCGCCGGGCTCGCGGCCACGCAGTCCGTGGAGCAGGGTCTCGCCCAGCAGCGCGCCGAGTGGCGTTCCGTCCCCGCCCTGCTCACCGAGGACGCGCCCGATGCGAGCGCCATGGAGACCGGCGGCGATCTCGTGTGGGCGAAGGTGCGCTGGACCGCGGCGGACGGGTCTCTGCACGCGGGCCAGGCGAGGGTGTTCGCCGGCACCGCCGCGGGCACCTCGGTCACCGTGTGGTCCGACCCTCACGGCCGCCTCGTCACCAGGCCCGCCACCGCCTCCCAGGCCCAGCTGCGGGCCTCCTTGGTCGGCGTCCTGGTCGGCGTGAGCGCCGCGGGGGTGCCTTTCATCGGCGGACGGCTTTTCCGCGGCCGGCTGGAACGGCGGCGTATCGAGCGCTGGGACGAGGAGTGGGAGCGGGTCGGGCCCATGTGGGGACGAATGACTAGCTGAGGGGGAGCTTCGTCGCGCACGGGCCGCAGCGCGTCGCGGGCCGACCGGGCCCTCGGCAGGGCCGGTCGGCCCGTGCCCGACCCGGCCTCGCGGCGCAACGCTGAGGGGCGGACGACGAAGGGAAACGTCAGTCGAGGCGCAGGTAACCGACACGAAGGCGGGTACCTGCCGTGCGGCACATCTGAGCGCAGGCCCGCGCTGTGCCGCACCGCGTCTGCGCGTCCACGGCACCGGACGCGCAGACGTGTCTGCGCCGTACGCCCGAGGGGCGGCATATCTCATGAGCGGAGGCCGACCGTAACCCCACGTAAGCAGTGAGTGATGCCCGGTGCGCGGGCGGCCGCCCCGCGCGATGTCTCGAGGGGCCGGTCGCGGTGGCACCGAGCCGTGGCTACCGCATGGCATCCAGTGCCGTGCGGCAGCCGCGCAGGAGCGATTCGTCCTCCAAGATGTCGTGGCTGCCGTATCCCCCGGAACGCGCCCGGTGCCGTCGTGGGGCGGTGAGTTCTGCCTGGACCAGATCCCGGGCGGGGGCGGCCGCGCTCCCCATTCGGGCGAGGCACCCGGTGACGGTGCCGCGGGTGTACGCGTTCTGCCGCCACGCGGAGCGGAGCGCAGGGAGGACCGGCTCCGGATCCCGGGCGATGTCCCACAGGGCGCAGGCGGCGGCCGTCCGCTCCCACACCTCGGTGGAGGCGGCCAAGCGGTGGAGTTCCGGGAGCGCGGGGGCGGCCAACGGCCCCAGGCGGCCGAGGGTTTCGGCGGCGGTCCGGGGGTGTCCGGCCGGCGCCCGCTCTGCCGCCAACTCCCGCAGCAGTACGGGAAGTACAGCGTCGGCGTCCCCCGCCACCGACCAGAGCGCGTCGGCCGCCGTGACGGCGCATGCGCCGTCCAGCAGCTCACGCAGCGCCGGCACCGCCTCACGCCCGCCCGGCCCGAACGCCCCGAGAGTCCGGGCGAGCGCCTGCACGAGCCAGTCGCGGCGCCGCAGTTCGCGCGGCATGCCGTACAGGAGCCGCAACACCTCCGGTAGGGCGGCCTCGTACCGCAATGTGCCGAGCGCGACCAACAGGGGCGCCGCCCGGTCGTACGTTTCCGGGGAGTCGAGGGGGACATCACGGAGCCGCTCCCTCAGCAGCGGGGCCAGCTCCTGGCCCGCCGGGCCCAGGTACGCGATCGCGTAGCCGACGTCGTTCGGCACGACGGGCCCCGCCAGCACCTGGGCCAGCGCGGGTACCGCCCGGGGATCTCCGGCTCTGGCCAAGGCCTTCAGCGGGCGGCCGAGTGTCGGCGTCCCGCGCCCCCAGGACTCCGGGTCCGCCTCCAGGAGAACGGCGAGGCGGTCGGCGGCCGGGGCCGCCAGGGTGAACAGGGACTCCAGGACGGACACCGCGGCATCGCGCAACCGCTCCTCGTCCGAGGTGAGTTGCTCGCCGATGAGGGCGACCGGTTCGGCGTAGTCGGCGCGCCATTCGCGGAACAGCCCTGCGGACATCCACACGGCATTGCACCGGTCGGCGGGATCCGCGCTGGTCAACTGCCCCTTGAGCAGGGCGATCCGGTCGGCGGTGCGGCCGCCGAGCCCCGAGTGGAGCGTCCGCAGCAACTGGGAGCCCTCCTCGTCCGCGGGGCGCAGCCGCCGCAGATGGCCGATGAGCGTGTCGGTATCGGGCCGTTCGGGCTCGGCCGGCACCCGAGGGCGCCGCGATCTGGCCCGGAGGAGGGCGACGACGGTGGGCACGAGGTCGGCCGGCAGACGATCGGGTGCGCAGCCGGCGAGCTGACCCAGCGCGGCGAGCCGCAGTGCCGGATCGTCCGGGGCGGCGCAGAGCGTCACCAGACAGTCCACCGCCGCAGCGGCGGACTCGGTGTGCAGCCGCGCGAACAGGCCGAGGCCCTCGGCCAGTGCGAGCCGGACGCCGCCCTCCTGCTCGGCGTCGAGTCGCTCCCTCAACAGGCTGAGCACGCGCGCCGGTTCGTCCAGAAACCGCACGAGCGCGCTCGGCACCGCGCGGCGAACCACCGGATCCCGGTCCGCGACCAGTTCGACGAAGACCGTGGCGCCCGCCCGTATCGCGGCCCGTGCCATCGCGTAGTTGTCGTCGGCACCGTCCCCTTCGTCGGCGTCGACCAGGACGTCGTCCTCGGCGTGGGGGAACCCGTCCGCGGCGTCCCCTCCACCGATGCTGACGAGCAGCTCCACGATGCCGCCCCGGTCGGAGAGTTCGGTGTGTGCGACGAGCGCGAACAGGAAGGGGATGGACGCCAGCGTCGAGTCGTACACATCGCCTTGGTGGTGCACGGCCCCGTACATCCCGTCGAGGGCGGTCTCACGCTCCTGCGGGCACGGCGAGGCCAGTCCCCGGAGCAACTCCGGTACGTCCTCGGCACTTCCGTAGGCATGCTGCATCGAGGCCCAGTCGACCTCGTCGATCCCCGTGAACACGGTGTCCTCCCCAGGCGTAAGGCATTGATCGCGAGTGTGCACCACGGCACTGACAGTGACGCCCGGGACGCCGTCGGCGGCAGCCTGGACTGGGGCGATTCAGCCAGGACGGCCGGTCGTACGAGACGGCCGGGTCGGCGCGACGGGAGGACGGAGCGGTGGCGGCAGAGGTCGGCGGCTTCGAGGATTCGTGCGCCGAGGTGCTGGCCAAGTCGATGCGCATCCTCAAGAGCGAGGCGAAGGCGATGAAGGACGAGAACGCTGGGTCGGAGGCACCGCAGGTGACACCGGCGGCTGCCCGGACGGCTGCCGAGCCGGACGTGCCTCACCCGACGACACAGGCCCCGGGCGCCGCACACTGAACCCGGCACGCGGCAGGGCGGGCGGGGCGAGGAAGCCCTCCGCCCGGGCTGCCGCGATGCCGATGCGGGGAAGGTCGCTGCTCTTCTCGAAGAGGATGTAACGCGGTTCCCAGACGGGCCGGTACTTGGCGTTGGCCCGGTAGAGGGATTCGAGCTGCCACCAGCGCGAGAGGAACGTCAGCACCGAGCACCACAGGCGCAGTACGGGTCCCGCGCCCAGCCGGGTGCCGCGTTCGAAGACGGACCGGAACATGGCGAAGTTCAGGGATACGCGCTCGACGCCGATCTCCTGGGCGCGCAGCAGCAGTTCGATGACCATGAACTCCATGAGGCCGTTCTCGGAGTCGCGGTCGCGGCGCATCAGGTCCAGCGACAGCCCCCGCTCGCCCCACGGCACGAAGCTCAGCACGGCCCGCGGCTCGCCCTGGCTGTCGTGGCACTCCAGCATGACGCAGCGGCCGTCGGCCGGGTCGCCGAGACGCCCGAGCGCCATGGAGAAGCCACGCTCGGTCTCGCCGTCACGCCAGTGGTCCGCCTTGTCGGTCAGCGCGGCCATCTCCGCCTCGGGAAGGTCCGCGTGCCGCCGGATGCGCACGGTGTAACCGGCCCGGCGCACCCGGTTGTGCGCCTGCCGCACGCCCCGCATCGCGCGTCCCTCCAGGGTGAAGTCGGCCCGGTCCACGATGGCTTCGTCACCGAGTTCCAGGGCGTCCAGGCCGTGCCGGGCGTAGATGGTGCCGGCCTCCTCGCTCGCGCCCATCACCGCGGGCGTCCAGGCGTGTCGGCGCGCCTCCTTGAGCCATTCCTCGATCGCGCCGGGCCAGGCCTCGGGGTCGCCGATCGGGTCGCCGGAGGCCAGGGTCACGCCGCCGACGACCCGGTAGGCGATGGCTGCCTTGGCGCTCGGGGACCACATGACCGCCTTGTCGCGGCGCAGTGCGAAGTACCCCAGTGAGTCCCGTTCGCCGTGCCTGGCGAGCAGCTCCCGCAGGCGCGACTCGTCTTTTTCGCCCAGGAGTTCGCGACCGCGAGGCGCGCGGAAGCACGCGTACAGCACCAGGAGGAAGGTCGCGGCCATCAGGACGTTGATCAGGATGTCCACCCAGCGGGGCGCGACCACGCTGTCGAAGCGGTCGGCGAGCGGGCCGACGCTGACCCCGCGCAACAACGTGTACGCGATCCGGTCGCTCAGCGGTGTCCCGGACACGCGGTTGGTGACGCTCACGAGCAGGGTGCCGAGGGTGGCGCTGACCAGCAGCCCGCCGGCCCCGACGGCCAGGGCCAGTCGGGGGTTGGAGCGGTCCCCGACGGCGTGGAACTCCTTGCGCCCGAGCAGGAGGGCGGCGACGAAGAGGCCGGTGAGCAGGGCCGAGATCCAGTTGGAGCCGTGCTGTTGATACCGCTCCTGGGTGAGCGCCGCGGCGTACAGCGCGAAGAGGGGGCCGGCCATCAGCAGGTTGAAGATCCACGCCGCTCGTTTGCGGCGTCGCATCACCAGAGCGAGGAACAGGGCCAGCGCCGCCGAGATCAAGCCGGCGGTGGCCAGATACGGGGTGAAGAACCCACCTCCGTTGTGCTCGTGCACCTCTTGGCGGAACGGCAGCGAGAGCACCGCGACGATGTTGAGCAGCGCGAGCAGCCGCAGGTACCAGACGGTGAACGCGGCCGCCCGCAACCGCGTACCGGCGGCCGGTCGTCCGGCCGGGTCGGCCCGGCGCGACCTCGGGTTCCGCTGTTCCGGGAGGAGCGCTGACTGTTGTACGGGCACCGTGGAGCATCACCTTGGGGAGAGGCCGGGCGAACCGGTGGGGACAGAGGCGGGGAACCCTACATGTTGTAGGGAAGAGAAGGGTTATCGCGAGGTCAAGGAGTAAGGAGGCGGTAAGAATCGCCGCGCCGGCGAGCTGACCGAAGGGCCAGGTCAGTTGCGCTGCCGCGCGGCGAAGTCGCGCCCGATGTCGACTTCCGTGCCCGCCGCCCCTCTGCTTCACGTCGGCATTTCCGCAGGTCGGAGCCGCTTGAGTGGGTCTTGCCGGCGCGCGCTGCCGCGTGGCCGAGTCGAATGCTCACGGCATGCGGTGGCCGCTACGACGAATTACCCGTCCGATGCAGGGGCATTGATCCGCCGCGTTGATTTCCTCTCCTGCTGCTACCGGCAGGACGTGGTCCGCCCCTTCGAGGCGACCCAGGAGCGGTTGATCGACGAGCCGTTCGTCGACCACATCACGCCCACCGGTGGCGGCTACTTCTTCGCGCTTCCGGGTGTGCGCGGCCACTCCGACCGGCTGGGGCGCGGACTCCTCAAGGGGTGATGCGGGCAGGGCTCACCGTTGTCCCCGACCGGGCGGTCGCGCTTGGCCGCCCACCAGAGGAGGTCACCCAGGGCCGCGCCCGCCATCACCACGGCCATGATCACGCCCGCCATGGTCAGTCCGTCGTCGAGGTGCGGACGCCCGTGCACGGCGTGCAGATCGAACCCGCACAGGTGGTACACACCCACCGCGGCGATCCCGAGGCTCGGCACGAGCAGCGCCAGCACGGACAGCGGTCCGCGTCCCGTGCGTCCGGCGTCACGTTCCTCCATGGGGTCCCCCGATCCGTAAGAGGCTGATGGTGGAACCCTACGATATGTAGGGTGGCCCCGACGGTCTCGGGTGACGCTCGCCCTACAGCACTCTCGGAACCACCTCCCCCGGGATCGTGGCTGTCGTGGTCCGCCCTGGCGAGGGCGCGTCAGGAACGTACGGCTGTCGCCATGACCGTTCGGATCACGCCATGACCGCAAGGCGCCCGTGCCATGACTGTAGGGTTCCCGGCACGTTCTGGCAGGTGGCGGTGTGCCCCGGCCGTGGTCTGGGCGCGGATGCCGTAGTAGCGCAGCCCGTACCTCGTTTCGTCCAGGATGCTGTGCGGTCGATGGGCGACTACCATCTATTCGTGAGAGCCGCAATGCCGGGTACGCCCACCGCCGGCGCAGTCCCTGATCATCAGGGAACCGACAACCTTGCATGTGTACTCGGGCGGCAATCCCAAGACCGCGCCGGGGCTTGTGCCCCGCGGCCGCGGCCATCCGTCTCGTGCCTCGAAAACCGCACGTGGGGGTGGAAGGAAGGTAAGTCCATGAATGCACAACGCGCGAGGCGTCTCGTCGCAGTGTCCGCCGTCGGCGTTCTCATGGCCGGCGGTACCGCGATCGGCGCGGCGGGTACGGCCTCGGCAGCCGTCCCGACCCAGGTTTCCTACCCGACCCAGGTTTCCTACGATTCTCACCGAAACTGTGGATACGGTTACGGCGGCTGGTGGAACAACTGCTACCGCGGCTATGGCTATGGCAATGGCTACTACGGCTACGGCAATGGCTACTACGGCTACGGCAATGGCTACTACGGCTACGGCAATGGCTACGGCTATGGCAATGGCTACGGCTACAACAACGGTTCCTTCGTAGTGATCGTCGTGGGCTGAAGTGGATACAACGGAGCACACTGAGGGCCGCCACCTGCACGTGTTCAGGTGGCGGCCCTCACCGTCGGCCCCAACGGAAGCATTTCAGCGCACTCCCCTTCTACCGACGTGACCACGAAGCGCTGCTCGGGTCGATTGCGCAGCGCTCCTCGTGTCGGCCTCGTGCCTCGTCACCCACAGCTGGGACCGGCGCGGAATCGACGTCGATATTCCGTCGGCGTCGTGTTGAGTTTCCGGCGGAACGCTCGGATGAGGGTGTCGGGCGTGCCGAACCCGCAGGTGGACGCGATGCGTTCCAGCGTGGCCTCAGTGGATTCGAGTTGGTTGCGCGCCATTTCCACGCGGGCTGATTCGATGTAGGAACTCGGAGTCGTGCCGAGTTCGGTTCTGAAGATCCGGGTGAGTTGTCGCTCGCTGACGTGGGCGTGGCCGGCGAGGTCCGCGACGCTGAGTTTTCCGCCGAGGTTCCGCATGACGTAGTGGCGGAGATCTTCGACCAGTGGGTGCTCGGCGGCAAGCTGTTGGGCGGTCGACCAGTGAGTGGTGGCGCGTTTGCCGTCGAGCAGTCCTGCGGCGGCGAGGATGTGGGCTCCGACGCACACGGATGTGACTCGTCGTGTCCTGTCGGCGAGGGTCTTCACCCGACCGACCACTGCGGGGTCGGTGAGGGCGTGTACACGGCGATGGCCGTCGACTTCGACCGAGCCGGGCACCAGCAGGGTGTCGATGCTTCTCGTGGACGCCTCGTAGAAGGTGATGTCGGGGAGGACACGTACCCCCGCGGAGGTGGTGACGGGGTCCAAGGTCTCTGCGGCGAGGACGACGTGATAGCCCGTCGCGTCATGCGTCTCTCGCCGCACGAGGGAGAACACTTCCGGTGGTCTGGTGACGTCGAGCAGGTCGACGCCCTCGAAGAGGACGATGACGATGAGTCGTTCGACGGTGCTCATGTGGGCTCCGCGCGGTCGGCAACGGCGATGTCCGGATCTGCATGTGAGACGACATTGCCGACACTCTCTGACGGCCCGTAGGTTTCTGTGTGCAGCTCACCGCGCGGAAATCGCCCTGAGTTCCAGCCCTGTTCAGTGATGTGGATCACGGGTTCGTGCTTGACGGGACGCCCGGCGGTTTTCCGTACCCACTCATGGCGACCGAACCTCGGATGCAAGGATGAGCGACGTCATGACTGCTGGGTGGTGTTGTCGCACGGTACGAGCCGCGATGTTCGCGGCCGTCTGTGTGCTGCTTGCCGCCCTCGGGCACGTGATGATGTCCGACTCTTCCGTGGCCTGGTGGGCGTTGGCCGGTGGAGCTCTGGCCGCGTGCGGCGTGGGCTGGTGCCTGGCCGGCCGCGAGCGCGGGCTTCCGCTGATCGTGTCCGTGGTGGTGGTCGCCCAGGGGGCGCTCCACTCGGCGTTCTCGCTGGCGCAGTCGGCGAGTTCGAGCTCGGGCTCGATGGACATGGGTGTCCTGTCGACGGGCTCCATGGGGCACGACATGGGCTCCCCAGGACATGACATCGGCTCCATGCGCATGGACTCCATGGATATGGCGCACATGGGCCGCATGGGCTCGGACGGTATGGCTTACCCGGGATCCGATGCCGGCGGCATGTCCTCGTCCGGCATGCTCGCCGCCCACTTGCTCGCCGCGTTGCTGTGCGGCCTCTGGCTCGCGTACGGCGAGCGCGCCGCCTTCCGCATCCTGCGGGCCCTGGCCGGCCGGCTCGCCGCGCCACTGCGGCTGCTGCTCGCGCTGCCCACGCCACCGCACCGTCCGCGTCTCCGCGCGCGCCGCGGCTCCTCGGACCGCGCGCCGCAGCGCCTTCTCCTCGTTCACGCGATCACTTCTCGGGGTCCGCCCGTGGGGACCGCTGTCGCCTGAGACAGCCGGTTCCCCGAAGCGCCTGGGCGCGCTTCGGGCATCGGCCGTACCTCCCCGTACGGCCGTACCTCGCACCGGACCACCGCGCTCTCGCGCCGGTCCGGATCACGGATGACCCGAGAAGGACACCTGGTGATCACTTCTACCCTGCCCGTTTCGCGCGCCACAAGCGAGAAGAGCGAGCACACGGCATCGATCGACGCGTCGATAACCGCCTGGGCGCTGGCCGCCCGTGGCGGCGACCCGGATGCCGTCGAACGCTTCGTGCGCGCCCTGCACCGCGACGTCGTGCGCTACGTCGCCCATCTGTCCGCGGATCCTCAGGCCGCCGACGACCTGGCCCAGGACACGTTCCTGCGGGCGCTCGCCGGCCTGCATCGATTCGAGGGGCGTTCGTCGGCCCGCGCGTGGCTGTTGTCCATCGCACGCCGTGCGGTGATCGACAGCTTCCGGCACGCAGCCGCCCGGCCGCGGCTGAGCGACACCCGCGACTGGCAGGTGACCGTGGAGCTCGCCCAGCCCTGCGACCTGCCCGGCTTCGACGACGGCATCGCGCTCCTCGACCTGCTGGCCGCCCTGCCCGACGACCGGCGTGAGGCGTTCGTCCTCACCCAGGTGATGGGGCTGCCCTACGCGGAGGCCGCCGAGGTCAGCGACTGTCCTATCGGGACCGTCCGCTCCCGCGTGGCGCGCGCCCGGGCGACTCTGGTCGCCCTGCTCGCCGAGGCCGAGGCGCCGACCGCGCCGGCCGCCTGACAGGGGCCCCTGACAGGAAGGGTGCCGGTGTTCGCCTCACGTGCGGAACACCGGCACCCTTTCGTCGGCACTCGGTCCACGTCCAACTCCCGGGAACCCCACTTCGAGATCCCGATCCCCGAGGGCCGGCGGCCGCCGGGCGAAGATCCCCTACACGGACCGGTGGTACTGGTCCGGCACGTGCACGTCGCCTCCGAGTTCACGGGCCGCGAGACGTGCGAAGGACGGATTGCGGAGCAGCTCGCGGCCCAGCAGTACCGCGTCTGCCTCCCCGTTGGCGAGGATCTTCTCGGCCTGCTCGGCGTCGGTGATGAGTCCGACGGCGGCGACGGGCAGCGAGGTCTCGCTCTTCACGCGGGCGGCGAAGGGGACTTGGTAGCCGGGGCCGACGGGGATGCGTACGCCGGAGGCGTTGCCGCCGGTGGAGACGTCCAGCAGGTCCACACCGTGCCGGTGCAGTTCGCCGGCGAAACGGACGGTGTCGTCGGCGGTCCAGCCGTCTGCCTCCAGCCAGTCGGTGGCGGAGACGCGGAAGAAGAGCGGCTTGTCGTCGGGCCAGATCTCCCGCACGGCGTCGACGACTTCGAGGGCGAAGCGGGTGCGGTTCTCGTAGGAGCCGCCGTAGGCGTCGGTGCGGTGGTTGGAGTGCGGGGAGAGGAACTCGTTGATCAGGTAGCCGTGGGCGCCGTGGATCTCGACGATCTCGAAGCCCGCCGCGAGCGCGCGGCGGGCCGCGTCCGCGAACTGCCCGACGATTTCCTGGATTTCGGCGACGGTCAGTTCGGTGGGAACGGGGTGCCGGTCGTCGAAGGGCAGTGCGCTCGGGGCCAGTGACTGCCAGCCGTACGCGTCTGGGCCGACCGGTGCACCACCCTTCCAGGGACGATCCGTCGAGGCCTTGCGGCCGGCGTGCGCGAGCTGGATCGCCGGCACCGTGCCCTGCGCCGTCAGGAAGCGGGTGATGCGGCGGAACGCCTCGACCTGGGTGTCGTTCCACATGCCGAGGTCGTACGGGGAGATCCGGGCCTCGGGGGACACGGCGGTCGCCTCGACGATGATCAGGCCGGTTCCGCCGGTCGCGCGGGCAGCGTAGTGGGCGAAGTGCCAGTCGTGCGGGGCGCCCACCGACGGCCCCTCGTCGGCGGCCGAGTACTGGCACATCGGAGGCATCCACACCCGGTTAGGGATCGTGACATCACGCAGGGTGTAGGGCTCGAAGAGCGCGCTCACGGCGGACTCCATTCGTCGCGGGGCCGGTGTACGCCTTGTACGATAGACATCGTAGTACGTCGAGTGTCAAACTACGAGAGGACTCGTACAATGAAGCTCCCGGAAGAAGTGGAGCCACCGTGACGACCGCCGCCTCCGCCGCCAGTGGCCGAGATCTGCCGCACCCCGCGCGGGAAGAGATCCGGCTGGAATCGGTGCTGCACGCGCTCTCCGACCCCATGCGCCTCCAGGTCGTGCGAGAGCTCGCCGCCGAGAGCGACGAGCTCTCCTGTTCGCATTTCGACCTGCCGGTCACCAAGTCCACGACCACGCACCACTTCCGGGTGCTGCGCGAGAGCGGAGTGATCCGGCAGATCTACCGGGGTACGGCAAAGATGAACGCCCTGCGCTCGGACGACCTTGACGACCTCTTCCCCGGCCTTCTCGACAGCGTCCTCGGCGCCGCCGCCCGCCAGGCCGCCCGCCTGGGCTCAGGCTGAAGCCGCGCCGGCCTTCGCTTCGGCGGCGGCGTCGGTCGAACTCGCCTTCCCCGGCAGGTGGTTGAAGAGCAGATTCAGGACGATCGCGGTCAGGCAGCCCGCGCTGATCCCGCTGTTCATCACCGTCTGGAACCAGTCGGGGAACTTCTCGTAAATCGTCGGCACCCCGACCGGCAGCATCCCCACCGCGACCGAAACGGCCACCACCGTCAGGTTGTCGTTGCCCTTGAAGTCCACCTCGGAAAGGGTGCGCAGACCGCTCGCGGCGACCGTTCCGAACATCACCAGACCCGCGCCGCCCAGCACCGGCGCCGGGATCGCCGCGACCACCGCGCCGAGCTTGGGCAGCAGGCCGAGCAGCACGAGGATGCCGCCCGCCGCGGCGACCACCCAGCGGCTGCGCACCCGGGTCATGCCCACGAGGCCCACGTTCTGCGCGAACGCCGTGTACGGGAATGTGTTGAACACGCCGCCGAGGACCGTCGACAGACCGTCGGCGCGCAGACCGTCCGCGAGCGTACGCGGCCGGATGGGCCGGTCGGTCATCTTGCCCACCGCGATGAAGTCACCGGTCGTCTCGGTCATCGTCACCAGCGCCACGACCAGCATCGAGATGATCGCGGAGGCGTGGAACGACGGCGTCCCGAAGTGGAACGGCGTGCTGATCCCGACCCAGTCGGCATCCCCGACCCCGTCGAAGTCCGTGAACCCGAAGGGGACGGCGACCGCGAGACCCACGGCGATCCCGATCAGCACCGCGATCCGGCTCAGGAAGGCCGGCGCGAACCGCTGCACACCCAGCACCACGGCCAGTACGAAGGCCGCGAGCGCCAGGTTCTTCGGCTCGCCGAAGTCCTTCGCGCCCACGCCGCCGGCCGCCCAATTGCCCGCCACCGGCAGCAGCGAGACGCCGATGATCAGAATGACCGTGCCGGTGACGAGCGGCGGGAAGAAGCGGAGCAGCTTCCCGAAGACCGGGGCGAGCAGGATGATCGCGAGGCCCGCGACGATCACCGACCCGTAGATCGCGGGCAGTCCGCCGCCCGTCGTGCCGATGAGCACCATCGGCGACACGGCCGCGAAGGTGCAGCCCTGCATGATCGGCAGCCGCACTCCGAAACGCCAGAAGCCCACGCACTGGATCAGCGTCGCGATCCCGCACACCAGCAGATCCGCGGTGATCAGATACGCCAGGTCGGCGGGAGACAGCTTCATCGCACCGCCCACGATCAGTGGCACGGCCACCGCGCCCGCGTACATCGCGAGTACGTGCTGCGGCCCGAAGGCGGCCAGTTGGCGTACGGGTGGGACCTCGTCGACGGGATGCACGGGTGCTGCGGTCGCCATGGGCACTCCTGGGGCGGCGGGTGGGGACGGACGGTTCAACAGCACGAGACCGTAAGGGCCTTGAACAGTTTGTTGATTTCTGGTGTGTTGCCGTCAGGTGTCATGCCCACTGGAGGCCGCGCGACTCTGCTACGAAGCCGCCGTCCGCGCCGCGGCCAGCAGCGACTCCCAGTCCGGAAGCTTGACCACGCCACGGCCGAACGAGGCCCCGAGTTCCGCCTCGGCCCGCTCGATCTCCTGCCATCCGGCCCACTCGACCGGGCGGACCCCCTCCGCCCGCAGCGCCGCGAGCGGATCCTCGGGCACGTCTCGTTGCACGAGGCCGGCGGCGTCCTCGAGCAGTGAGGTCACCGTCTCCTTCGCGCACGGCCGGTTGGTGCCGATGACGCCCGTCGGGCCGCGCTTGATCCAGCCCGCCACATACTCGCCCGGGGAGATCGCGCCGTCCCGCAGGATCCGCCCCGCGACATTCGGCACCGTTCCGCGGTCGGCATCGAAGGGCAGCCCTTCCAGCGGCACCCCGCGATAGCCGACCGAGCGCAGCACCAACTGCGCCTCGATCTCCTCGTACCGTCCCGTGCCCGTCACCCCGCCCTGCCCGTCCGGCACCGTCCGCTCGAAGCGGACCGCACCCACACGGCCTCCCCCAAGCTCTCGGTTTCGATCGAGCAGGGAGGTACCCGCATCGGGGAGCAGCTCGACGGGCCGCAGGAAGAAGCGCAGCCGGATCCGGCGCGGACGGCCCTGCGGCGGCGCGGCGGCCCATCCCCGCAGCACCTCCACATTGCGGCGCTGGGCGGCGGGCAGGTCCGACGGGTCCAGATACGCCGGATCGAGGGCCAACTCCTCCGGGTCCACCACGACGTCGGTGTCCGGGAGCGTGCCCAGCTCGCGCAGCTCCTTGGTGGTGAAACGGGCCTGCGAAGGGCCGCGCCGCCCGACCATGCTGATCTCCGTCACCTTGCTCTCGGCCAGCGCCGTGAGCGCCGCCTGCGGCATGTCGGTGGGGCTCAGCTCCGCCGCGCCGCGGGCCAGCATCCGGGTCACGTCGACGGCCACGTTCCCGACGCCGATGACCACGGCCGACCGTGCGCCGAGGACGAATCCGTCGGTCACGGAGTCGGGGTGCGCGCTGTACCAGGACACGAACTCGGTGGCCGACCAGCTGCCGGGCAGGTCCTCGCCGGGCACGGAGAGGTGGCGGTCGGTGGCGGCGCCCACGCAGTAGACCACCGCGTGGTACAGCTCCCGCAGCCGGGCCACCGGCACTCCGCCCGGGCCGACCTGGACGCCGCCGAGGAACCGCACCCGGTCGTCCTCGAGGACCGCGCGCAGATTGTTCTGCAGCGACTTGATCTTCTCGTGGTCGGGCGCCACGCCGTAACGCACCAGGCCGTACGGGCATGGCAGCCGGTCCAGGACGTCCACCCGGACCCCGGGCTCCTGACTCTGCTGGACGAGACTCTGTGCGCTGTAGACCCCGCTGGGTCCCGAGCCTACGACGGCGACATGCAGCACGGCCGAACTCCTTACCCGAGGGGACCACGGAGAACGCTGACAGGAGATCGCTGTTGGTTCCAGCATCGCACCGCCGAAGCTCCGCTGACAGGGTGCGGTGCGCGACGCGCGGGCGTGTGTCCGTTCCTGTGAAATGTGATCATGCGATTGCGTTCTGTATGTACGGGAGGACCTTTGTCGATCGAGGACGATCGAGGACGTGCGGGCTCAGCCGCCGCTCTCCCTCGACGACCTCACGGTGCGCGCCGACTGGATCGAGGAACCGCTCGCCGGGGCGTTCGGCGCGTCGAACGCCCCGTCGAACGAACCGGAGGAAGCACCGGCGCGCCGTGCCCGGCCCCCCGTGGCCGCGCGGTGTCGAGGGGCGGTGGCTGGTCGCCGAGGAGTACCGCGCGGCGCGCGACGACGGTGCCCACCCGGTGCTCGCGGTCATGAGCGCCACCGGTCACAGCCGCGCACATCCCTCGGGCTGATCGCCGAGGCGCGCGACGCGGGGTTGCCGGCCCCCCTGATGCCGGCTGGTGAGCAGGGTGGTTACGCCATCTCGCGCATCCGCGTGATCTCGCTCGTCTGCTGCGCGATCACGTCGTCGGCCATCTCCTCGATCTGGATGTTGTTGCCCTGTGCCTTCACGTCCGTGGCCATGGTGATGGCTCCGTCGTGATGCGTGATCATCAGCTTCAGGAAGAGTTCGTCGAACACCTTGCCCTTCGCCGCGCGCAACTTTCCGAGCTGGGCCTTTGTCGCCATGCCGGGCATCGTCCCGTGCTTGTGCTCCGTGCCGGCCTGCCCGTCGCCGTGAGCCTTCAGCCAGCTCTTCATGGTGGTGATCTCCGGGCCCTGCGCGGCCGCGATCCGCGCGGCGAGCCGCTTCACCTGGCCCGACTCGGCCTGTTTCGGGGCGAGTTCGGTCATTTCCAGGGCCTGTGCGTGGTGCTCGATCATCATCCGCGCGTACGCGAAGTCCGCCGAGTTGGGGGAGTCGTCGTCGGCCCGCTGCTTCGCGGCGTCCTGCGCGGAGAGTGTTTCGGCCGCCTCGCCGGGTTTGCCGGGTGCGATCACCGAAGGCCCGCTCGCCTTCCCGGACTTGGTCTCGGAGTCGGAGTCACAGCCCCCGAGCGCGAGCGCGGCGACCAACAGTGACACCGCGACCAGGGATGCACGGGCCGTACGGCGAACAAGCACAGCGACCTCCTGTGGCACACGAACGGGCGGACACCTCAAGGGTGTTGATGACCGTCCTAGCACGCTTCCGCACGTGACTGATCAAAATCATTCATTACGAGTACGTTGCCATCTGTTGATCTCCCGATGGGTCGGACGATACTTCAGGGGTCCGTGAACCGTTCAACTGCGAACGGCTACAAGGGAGAACACAGTGATCCTGTTGAACAACCCCCGAACGCGGCGCAGACGCCTGGGAGTTGCCGCGGCCGCGGCCGGACTCCTGGCCGCACTGCTCACGGCCGGCCCGGCGGCCGCGACCCCCGACCCCGGGGACAGTCCCGCCACGCGGGAGCAGGTCTCCAAGAGCGACGCCGCCGAGGCGAAGGCCGCGGTGGCGAGTGGGGAGATACCGGGGACGGACGAGATCGTCCACTCCGACAACATCGAACACCTCGCCAATGTCCCCAAGGAGGCGTTCACCGGCCTCAATTCGGACCTGGCCTTCCAGGGCAAGTACGCGTTCGCCGGCAACTACGACGGCTTCCGCATCTTCGACATCAGCAACCCGAAGGCGCCCACGACGGTCGCGCAGGTGCTCTGCCCGGGCTCTCAGAACGACGTCTCGGTCTCCGGCAACCTGCTCTTCCTGTCCACCGACTCCTCGCGCAGCGACAACTCCTGCAAGAGCACCTCGCAGCCCGCGACCGAGAAGTCGTCGTGGGAGGGCATGAAGATCTTCGACATCAGCGACAAGGCGAACCCGAAGTACGTCGCCGCCGTCGAGACCGCCTGCGGCTCGCACACCCACTCGCTGGTGCCCGAGCGCAACAACGTCTACATCTACGTCTCCTCGTACTCGCCGAGCGCCACCTTCCCCGACTGCCAGCCGCCGCACGACGGCATCTCGGTCATCAAGGTGCCGCGCAACGCCCCCGAAGAGGCGGCCGTCGTGAACTTCCCGGTGCTGTTCCCGGGCGAGGGACCGGACGGCGGCGGCAACCCGGGCGCGCCGACCAACCCGGGCGTCTCCAAGACCACCGGCTGCCACGACATCACGGTCCTGCCGTCCAAGGACCTGGCCGCGGGCGCCTGCATGGGCGACGGCATCCTGTTCTCCATCAAGGATCCGGAGCACCCGAAGGTTATCGACCAGGTCGAGGACAACGTGAACTTCGCGTTCTGGCACTCGGCAACCTTCAACCAGAAGGCCAACAAGGTCGTGTTCACCGATGAGTTGGGTGGCGGCGGTGCGGCCACCTGCAACGCGGCGATCGGGCCGAACCGCGGTGCCGACGGCATCTACGACATCGTTGGCAAGGGCGACAACCGCAAGCTCGTCTTCAAGAGCTACTACAAGATTCCCCGTCATCAGGCGGACACCGAGAACTGCGTGGCCCACAACGGCTCGCTGATTCCGGTCAAGGACAAGGACCTCATGGTCCAGGCCTGGTACCAGGGCGGCGTCTCCGTCTGGGACTTCACCGACTCGGCCAACCCGAAGGAGATCGCCTACTTCGAGCGCGGCCCGCTGTCCACCGCCACCCTGCAGATCGGCGGCTCGTGGTCGGCGTACTACTACAACGGCTACATCTACTCGAACGACATCGCCAAGGGCTTCGACGTACTGAAGCTCAGCGACCGGCGCACGGATCCGGCGAAGCGGGTCCATCTGCGTGAGCTCAACGTCCAGACGCAGCCGGACTACTTCGACTGACCGCCGGGCCGATCGGACTGGTCAACCGGGCCGATCGGACTGACCGTCGGACTGTTTGGGCAGATCGCGCTGATCGGCCGTCCGATCGGGCTGATCGTCGGTCGGGCGGTCGGTCGCGAAGAATCGTGACAGATCCGTTTCACACGTCCCGCCGGGCACCTCGGTGTCCGGCGGGACACCCATCTCCCAGTCGAGTCGATAGCGCTTGAACAGCTCGGCCCGCAGCGTCGGGATCGGCATCGGCACGCCGGGCACCAGGGCCGCGTACACCGCGCCCATCAGCACCGCGCGCAGCATCGGGTAGTCGGTGGCGGCGTCCGGCGAGCCGTGTCCGGCGACGGTGTCCCGCAGCAACTGCGCCAGTCGCTGCTGCTCCGGGCACTGCACGAACCCCTCGGCCTGCAGCAGCCCGGCCATGTGCTGGCGCATCAGCACGGGCTGGCTCCGGGCGAGCCCCAGAATCGCGTCGATGGCCCGCGCCATCCGCTCCCGGCCGTCCTCGGTACGCGGCTCGCGCTCCAGCGCCTCCTCCAGCGTGCGGTGCATCAGCCGGTGCACGGCGGACTGCAGCAGCTGACGTTTGCCGGGAAAGTAGTACGACACCAGTCCACGCGCCGATCCGGCGCGATCCGCGATGTCGCCGAGCGTCGTCGCCTCATAACCGCGCTCGCTCACCAGCTCCACCGCGGCCTGCAAAAGCCGCTCTCGGGAACGCCGCCGCAACTCTTCATTGACCGAGGCGCTGCGCGGGGACATGCTGTAACTCCTGCGTTGACTGGCTGCCAGCCAACTATACTCAACGCGTTCGGGCCGAGACCCTTCGAGGGTCGGCTTCGGGCTGCCGTCTACCCTGGGCGACGCGGGGGATCGTCCAGGGTGGGCGTGCAAAGCCGCGGATGGTGTGCTGAGGCTACTTTCGCCGGCCGGTACGTCTCGCAGAGCCGCAGCGTCCTCCTTACAGTGGGCTGGAGTCCCCGAGGAGGCGTACGGACATGGATCAAGAGCAGATCCTGGCCAGGATCACGGCGATGGTGGACGACGAGCGACGACTGCGCGACGCCCTCACATCCGGGCAGATCGACAGTGAGACCGAACAAGAGCGGCTGGGACAGCTGGAGCGTGAGCTCGACCAGTGCTGGGACCTGCTGCGCCAGCGGCGCGCGAAGTCCGAGTTCGGTGAGAACCCGGACGAGGCGCGCGTCCGTCCGTCGTCGCAGGTCGAGGACTATCAGAGCTGAGAGCGTGCAGGGGCGTCAGCCGATCAGGTCGAGGACCGGTCGCAGTCCCTCCGGGCGGCGCGTCACCGGCAGGTGGTCCACGAAGTGCACCCCGCACCCCAGGGCCGCCGCACCGCCGTCCGCCCGGCGGTCGTCACCGACCATCAGCGTGTCCTCGGGGGCGACCCCGAGAGCGTCGCAGGCGGCCCTGAACAGCCGAGGGTCCGGCTTCTGGATGCCGTGCTCGTACGACAGGACGTACGCGCCGACGTACGGGTCGAGGCCGTGCTCGCGGAAGACGGGTCGCAGATCCCAGCCGATGTTGCTGACGACACCGACCGCGACGCCGCGCTCGCGCAGGGTGCCCAGCACGTCGGCAGCGTCGGGGTAGGGGCTCCAGGCGGCCGGTGCCATATGGCGCTCGTACAGCGCGTCGTGGAGCCGAGGGTCCGGCAGCGGAACCCGGCGGGCGGCGCCGGTGTACGCGGCCCGGTGCAGCTCGGCGGACTTGTCGCGGACCTTCCACACCTCGGCGAGGTCGTCCGGCAGCGGTTGTGACGGAAAGGCGCCGCCCGGCAGCGCGCCGGCGGCCTCCAGGGCACGTGCCGCTCGGATCAACTCCCCTTCAGGAAGAGTGAGTTCGGCCTCGGCGAGCACCGCGCGCAGCCATGATTCGGTGGACTCGATACGGAAGAGGGTTCCGGAGAAGTCGAAGAGTACGCCTTTGACCGTCATGAGGGTGATCTTTCGCGGCATGGCTCTGGCGGGTCAAGGGCGCAGTGACCCGCGCGGGTCGAGCCGGCCCGGGCCGGGCCATCGCTCGTACGAGGCCACCGCCAGCGCGACGATCATGGCGCCGATGAGCCAGCCGCCCACGACGTCCGACGGCCAGTGCACGCCGAGCCAGACACGTGACAGACCGACGCCCACGACGGATACCACGGCCAGCACGAGCCCCGTGCGCCGCAGGGCGAGTCCGGCGCCGTACAGGTGGAGCAGCCAGAGCAGCAGCCCGCACACCACCGTGGCTGTCAGGGCGTGGCCGGAGGGGAAGGCCGCGTAGCGGGCGGAGTCCACGGGGTCGGTCCAGACCGGGCGCTCACGGCCGAGCGCCGACTTCAGTCCCTGCTGCACTCCTGTGCCCAGCGCACATGTGGCCGCCACCCATAGGGCGAGCCACCATGCCGAGTGGATCCACACCAGCCAGACCACGGCGGCAGCGCACACCGCGCGCATCGTCCAGGGGTCCCACACCCAGTCCGTCAGGATCCGGAACGCATGGGTGACACCGGGTTGGTCGACCGCCCAGGTGTGTGTGGTGCGGGCGATGTCGCCGTCGAGGGTGAGCAGCGGGTGCCAGGAGAACGCGACCAGCAGGACGAGCAGCACGGACGGCGCGGCGAGAGCCGCCGCAACGAGGGCCGAGACGCGCGGACCCGGGGTGTGGGGCGGGGAGTGCATGGGTGCGATCTTCGCCGACTCGATGCGCGGGAGGCGAACCTCGCGGCACCGGACCTGGTGGCGGACGGGGCCCTGCCGTCACTCCCACGAGCGCACGGAAGGGGCCGTGTGTCATCCCCCAGGCACCCGCGGCCGCGAACGCACGGGAGGGGCCGTGCCGGTACATCGAATGCCCGTCACTTACGTCCGGATCTGGAAACGGCTCCTGGTAGGCCAACGTCTGATCCACCGGCGACGGGCGGATGTACCGGCACGGCCCCGACCCACCCACCGGCAGCAGGCGGGCGCCGCGGACCGCAGTGGCGGCTACCCCAGCGCCCGCAACCCCGGCACGAAGGCCACCAGCAGCGGGATCACCGGCACCAGCGCGGCCGCCGCCGTCAGGCGCAGCCGCCGGGCCGCCGTGAGCCGGTCCGGGGGAGTGAGGAGGCGGTTGACGCGCTGCGGGAGATGGGCGTCCGGGGTGGGGCTGGGGCCGAACACGCCCCGGTCCTCGTTGAGTTCCACCAGCGCGAGGGCGATGGTGAGGCGGCCGAAGCGGCGCGAGGCCATGTCGTCGGCGGCGAGTTCGACCAGGCGGTGCATCTCGCCGCGGAACGCGGCGAACACGGGCACCTGGGGAAAGCCGGTGGCCAGCGCGGCCGAACAGTGCAGCAGCCAGTCGTGCCGGGCCCGCGCGTGCCCCTGCTCATGGGCGAGTACGGCATCCAGCTGACGTCCCTTGAGGCGGCGCAACGCGGCCGTGGTGATGACGAGTTGGGGTGCCGCACCCGGCAGCCACCAGGCATCCGGACGTTCGCCCTCCAGGACCACCAGCCGATCAGGTCCGGGCTCCTCGCCCGGCAACAGCGGGGCACGTACGAGGAGTTCGGTCCGCCGCTGCCGACGGCGCGCCCGGGCCCGTACGACTTCGCGAGCCAGCATCGCCGCGGTCCACGCGCCACCGCACGCGAGCGCCACGGCGGTCGTCGCCGCCCAAGTGCCGCCCGTGCTGAGCGCGTAGGCGTCCACGACCGAACGGGGCGCCGAGCCGAACACATGGCCGCGCACCGCCACCCACGCCGCGGCCGCGCTCAGCGTCATCGACAGCACACAGCACAGCAGAACGGCCGCCACCACGCACTGCCACACCCACAGAGCGACCACCGGTTCACGGTCCGGCCAGTCCGCCCGGGCGAGCAGCCGCGGAGCGGCCACGGCGGCCAGGGCGCCGAGCAGCAACAGTGCCGCGGGGACCATCATGGGGTGAAGCCTATGAGCGGTGCGTCGCCCCTGGATACGGGCTGCGACGCCAAGTGACGTACGCCACGGTTTCGTAAAGCGCCACGGCTCGCATGCGTGCCGCCGCACGCCTCGAATCCGTGCGGCCCGGTCTCAGAGCGTGACCAGCATCGCCAGCATCGCTATCCCCATGGACAGGCGGCAAGCCTGTGAGAGTTCGGTGCGGTCGCCCCAGCCGAGAGTGCGGGGGGTTCCGGGTGCGGCGGTGGCCAAGGGGAGCAGGCGGACGCCGGAGCGGAGGACGTAGCCGGTGAAGTACAGGAGGAGCGCGCCGGTCAGCAGGGGGATTCCGGAGCCGCCGTGGTGGTGTCCCGGGGAGGCGGCCATCACGCCCGCCATGTAGACCATCGCGACGGCGCCCATCAGGTGATGCAGGTGGTGCGGGCTCGTGCGGGACGCCCACCGGGACGCCCACAGGGTGCGTACGGCGGTGGCGCCGAAGACGGCGGCGTAGGCGAGCCAGGCCCAGCGTGGCGGGGTGACCACCGCCGCGGGCAAGGCCATCGCGGCCATGCCGAAGCCCATGAGCGCCTCGCCGCCCGCGGTGCGCCGCTGTTCCTCCACGGGGCTGCGCATCCGCAGCAGGCAGTAGGCCCCGGTCGCCGCGCACAGCACCACGAGCAGCCAGCCGGGCGAAGCCGGTCCATGCACGGCGTACCTCCCCGCTCGACGACGTCGGACATCGGGACAGTCGCTCAGGGCATGCCCGGGGTGGCCGGTGCGCAAGCGAGCGCAAGGGTGTACGCGGGGGAGCGTGCGGGGGTGCATCGCAGGTGGGGAATGTGATCCGCCAGATACTTTATGAGTAAAACACCTGTTAAGGTTATGGGTATGAGTAGTGCGCCCAGTCCTATGCCCCCACGTGTGCAGCGCCTCCCGCTGACCGGTGTGCTGCGTCTCGGCCGGCCCTCCGACATCTGGTTCAAGCCCGCGCTGAGCGCCGTCGTCGCGATGGCTCCGCCGAATCTGACGCTCCTGGCGCTCGGCCGACTGGACCTGGCGATGTACACGATGGCCGGGTCGCTCTGCGCGCTGTACGCCCACAACCGTCCGTACGCGGCCCGGGCCCGCGTCCTCGTCCGGGTCGTGCTCGGCATGCTCGGTGGTCTCGCCGTCGCTCTCGTCACGGCCTCGCTCACCACGGACGCCGTCGTACTGGTCACGGTCGGTGCTCTCCTCGCCGCCGTCCAGAAGGTGCTGTGCGACGCCACGCGCATCGGTCCGCCCGGCCATGTGGTCCTCGCCTTCATCTCCTCCGCGTCCCTGTTCGCACCGCAGACCCTCGGCCAGGTGCCGGGCCATCTCGCGCTCGGCGCCGCGGCCGGAGCCTGGGCCTGGATCGTCGGCATGGCCCCCGGGCTCGTCCGCCCGCACGGGCCGGAGCGGCGCGCCACCGCGCACGCCCTGAAGGCCGCGGCGGTCTACGTCGAGGCGCCGGGGAACGCACGCGCCCGGGCCGCCGCTGCCGCCGCCGTGCACGGTGCCTGGCAGTCGCTGCTGTCCACCGGAGTCCGCTCCGAGCCCCGGCGCGCCCTCGAACGGCTCGTCGTGCGTGCCGAGGTCGCGCTCGCCGCGCCCGCCGACACGGAGCCCGACCGGCTGCGCGGATGGGCCCGCGAGCTGCGCGGCACCGGACCCGTGCCGCGCCCGGACGACCTCACGGACACCGCCGACGAACTCCTCGGCGTGGACGCCGCGCTCGCCTTCGGTGAACGGCCGCTGCTGCGCCGGCTCGGCCCTCTCGCACCCATCGCCCTGCGCACCGCGCTCGGCTGCGCCCTCGCCGGCTATGTCTCGCTCGCGCTGGGCGTCGGCCGCCCCTACTGGGCGCTGGTCACCGCCGCCTCGCTCTACCAGGCCAACGTCACCCTGACCTGGAGCCGTGGCGTGCAGCGCGTCGTCGGCAACCTCGTCGGCGTAGTGGTCTTCGCGGCGGTCGCCCCGCTCGCCCACCTCAGTCAGACGGTCCTCGTGCTCTGCTGCCTCGCCTTCAACTTCGGTGCCGAGGCGCTGATCGGCCGCAACTACTGGCTCGGCAGCATCTGTGTGACCCCGATGGCCCTGCTGATCACCGAGTTCGCACGGGTCCAGCAGCCCGGCGAGCTGATCACCGACCGCGTCGTGGACACCCTCGTGGGCGCCCTCGTCGGCTTCGTCGCCGCGATCGCCGTCACCAACCGGCGGGCCGGCGACCGCATCGAGCGTGCCCTCTCCACGGTGGAGCACGCCCGCGACCGCGCCGACGCGACGCTGGCCGAAAAGCGTCCGGAGTCCGGCGCCCTGGAGTCCGCCCGACGCGACCTGGCGGCCGCCGTCGTCGACCTGCGCGCCACGGCCGACGCCGCGGCCGGCGAATGGTGGCAGCGCGCCCTGCCGGAAGAGCGGGTCATGCGGGCCGAGCAGGCCGGACACCGTACGCTCGCGGCGACGGTACGACGGCAGGGACTGCACTCCGTGGAGGGCGCACAGGCATGACGACAGCGGATGGGCGGGCGGAGGCGGACGGCATCTCCGCCGGGCGGGGCGAGACGGAGGGTGCCTCTGCCGGGCGGGCGGAGACGGACGCCACCCGGCCCGGACGGGACGGGGCGGAGAGCGCCCCCGCCGGGCGGCCGGAGGCGGACGTCGCCTCGGCCGGGCGGGTCGAGAACGAGAGCGCCCCCGCCGGACGGACCGCGCCCGGAGACACCGTGGCCGCCGTCGTGCGCCAGTGGCAGACGGTGCGTCCCGACCTCGACACCGGGCCCATGGAGGTCATCGGCCGCGTCAACCGTTGCGCCGCGCTCCTGCAGCAGGCCGAGGACGCCCCGCTGCGCCGGGCCGGGCTCACCCGGCCCGAGTTCGACGTCCTCGGCACCCTGCGGCGCACCGGAAACGAGCTGACGCCCAGTGAGATCGCCCGCGAGACCTTCTCCTCCGGCGCCGCCGTCACCAAGCGGCTCAAGCAGCTGACCGAGCGCGGCCTGGTCGAGCGGCGCGGTGACACCCGTGACCGCCGGGTCGCGCACGTCCGGCTCACCGACGAGGGACGTGAACTCGTCGACCGCATCCTCCCCGAGCAACTCGCCTACGAGACGACGGTCCTGGCCGGGATCGACGACGGCCGCCGACGCGAACTGGCCGAGCTGCTGGGCGAGTTGCTCGGCCAGTTGGAAGGCCGACTGGGACTGCCGCGGTTTACGCACCGTTGACATGAGGTGAGCGCCACTCCTACGTTCGGGCGGACCGGTTCGGCACTCCGGCCGATGTACAGCATGTCGAACACGTGGGGTCTTGAAGGACATCGAGGCCTCGGGGAGGGAGACGGAGTGACGCTCACCATCGACCTGGGGACCGACACCGGGCCCTTCCACGGCGGCGCGAGCGGCACTCTCTACGGCCTGTACGGCGACGGCGTACCCAGCCGCAACGTCGTCGAGGGCATGTACGTCCGCACGGTCTCCACCAAGGCCCAGGACGGTATTCAGCATCCCGGTGCCGACGCGCTGGACATCCTGCCTTCCTTCGTCGACTGCGGTGGCAGGGACGTCTACGTCTACTTGGCCGACATCTACCGCGGCTTCCCCTATCAGTGGCCCGGTGCCACGGGCGAGGAGCGGCTTGCCGGCTTCATGACGCTGATCGAGCATCAGGTCAGGCGGGTGTCGGCGACGGGTGACTACAAGTCCCATATCGTGTATGTGCCGTTCAACGAACCCGAAGGCAACATGTTCGGCACGGAGGAGTGGAGCTTCAACCGGATCTCCTGGCGCACCGACCCGCGGCATTACTTCGCCGCCTGGAAGGACGCCGTCCAGCTCATCAAGCGCCTCGACCCGGACGCGCGCGTCGCGGGCCCCAACACCAGCATTCTGTACGAAGAGGTCAAGGGCTTCCTGGAGTTCGCCAAAGCCCGCGACGTGCTCCCCGACGTGATCACCTGGCACGAGCTGTCCACCCCCGATGCGATGCGCACCAACGTCGCCAAGTACCGTTGCATGGAACGTGAGTTGGGGATCGGCCCGCTTCCCGTGAACATCAACGAGTACGCGCACAACTACCACTTGTCCGTGCCGGGCCAGATCGTCCAGTGGATCTCCGCCATCGAGGAGTCGAAGATCGACGCCGACATGGCGTACTGGAACATCGACGGCAACCTCAACGACTCGGCGGTCGAGGCGAACAAGGGCAACGGTCAGTGGTGGCTGTTCAACGCCTACGGCCGGATGACCGGTCACACGGTGCGGGTGACCGCGCCCCGCGCCCATGTCCAGTACAGCCTCCAGGGCATCGCCACGCTCGACTGTGACAAACGGCAGGCCCGGCTGCTGTTCGGCGGTGAAAGCGGCGCCGCGGACGTGGTCTTCGCCCAGGTCCCGGCCGAGGTCTTCGGCCGCACGGTGCATGTGCGGCTCCACGAGATCCCCTGGACCGGACAAGTCGGAGCGTCCGCCCAGCCGTTGCGGCTCCAGGACCGCGAATTGCCCGTGGTGGACGGGAAGGCGACCCTGTCGCTGACAGACCTCCACGAGATGTCCGCCTACGAGGTCATCCTCTCGCCCGGTGGCCGGGGCGCCGTTCCCGTACCGCCGTCGGTGGGCTGGCGGGCGACGTACGCTGCCGAGAACGCCACGTACACGGGCGGCGGTTACTCGAGGAACGGTCCCGAGGGTTCGCCCTCGGCCGTCGAGAAGTTCGCCTCCTCCGGCACCTACCACATCGGCGGTCTGCGCACCGGTTCGGACGGAGTCCTCGCTTTCGCCGTCGAGGTCCCCCAGGACGGGACGTACGACCTGAGCGTCTTCGCCAACTCGTACAACCTCGACGACCTGGTCAGAGAGCAGGGCCCGACCACCGTCTTTCTGCGTGTCGACGGGGCAGACCCGCAGGAGCTGCGGCTTCCGCTCGGCTACAAGTGGGCGGTGTGGGGCCACACCGACACCCGGGTGCGGCTGACCGCCGGCAAGCACACGATCACGCTCGCCGCGCGGGACCCCGACCTCGGCGTCACCAAGGGCGACGCGGTCGTCGACAAGCTCGATCTGGCACTGCGGGACGAGAGGGTGACGGCTCCCGCGCTGTACGAGGCCGAGTACGCGGTGCTCGGCGGCGGCGCGCACGTGAGCCATGCCCACCGCGGGGCCTCGGGTCCGGGTGCCGCCGTGCTGCCCCACGGAGGCACCGCCACGTTCTGGGTGCACGCGACGGCCGACGGCGAGGCGACCGTGACGGTGGAGCAACTGGGCGACGGCGAGGGCATGGTGACCGTCAACGGGGAGGAGGTGGGGCGGCTCGGCCGGATTCCGCTGTTCCTGGTCGGCGGCATCAACAAGGTGACGGTCACGGCGACTTCCAGCCGGCTCGTCCTGGACCGACTGCTGGTGGCACCAGGAGAGGGGCACCTGCGGACGATCGTGTACGGAGCCGAGGACGGCACCGTGACGGGGAAAGCGAAGGTGACCGACGCGCACACGTTCGCCACCGGCGGGAAGGCGGTCGACGGCATCGGCGAGGGAGCCGCCAACGCACTCACCCTCACCGTGGTGACCGCGCACACCGGGCGGTACGCCCTCACCATCCGCTACTCCAACGGCGAGCAGGCCCCCGCGACCCACTACAACCCGGACCCGGTCTGCCGCCACGCGGAGATCTCCGTCAATGGAGAACCGGCGCGCCGAGTCCTGTTCCCCACCACCTTTCATTTCAACGACTTCCGCGACCTCACCGTCCCGGTGACGCTGAAGGAGGGGGCCAACACCCTCACCTTCACGAACCGGAACCAGAAGCAGGACGAACACCGGCAGCGCTCCGCACACGCCCCCGTCATCGACCGGGTGGCGGTGACACCACTGGCCCGACACCCATCCTGAGGCCCGGCTTCCGGGGCTGCCCAAGACCACCCCGCGCTACGCCCTCTGCGACGCGGTAGCTGTGTCCGCAGTCGACGGACTGTCCCGTGCCGCGTATGCCGCCTTCCGGCGCATCGGAGCTCCGACGAGGACAGGCGCACCCCGCTCGTCGAGACGGTCGGCCTGCGTGGAGAGAGCCGGAGAAGACAGGCAACGCCACCAAGCAGGTATCCGGGTATCCGCCGGACATGGCAGGGGTGGAAGGGTTGACGGTAGGGAAAGATCACGCGGCAAGGCCGGGAGGGTGCTGGCGCGACCTCCCACTGTGAACTGTCTGGGCGGTGGCCTCGTGCATGCAGCGGGCCCGCTCGATGACTGAGCCAGGCCCGCTTACGCGCTGCTGGTGTTCATGCTTCCGTTGCGGGACGCATCCCACATGCCGGCACCGCATCCGCCTTATTTGATGTTCCGTGCCGGTTGGGTGGCGATGTGGAGAAGTTGCTCCAAGGGGCCGCGCCGAAACAGTCGGGTCCACACAGTCGCAAGGAGCGTGGCGGCTGCGATGAAGCCGAACAGCACCGTCAGGGCGGACAGGGTCTGCCCCTCGAGCGCGGCCACGTACCAGACATCGCTGAAGAACCACAGCGCGACGATGTGCAGGACGTAGCCGGTCAGCGCTGTCATACCGACCGCGGCAACGGGTCCGGTCAGGCGCGTGAGGCGCGGCATCCGTTCGGCGACGGTCAGGCACGCAGCGACGACGCAGAGGGCGACTCCGGTGTTGCCGGCGATGGAGAAGGTCGTCTGGCTGTGCGGTGCGGCCACCAGCAACCAGACGAGGGGGGTGTGGCCCTTGGGTTCGCCGACGGTGTCGGACCACCAGGCAGACGATGCCGAGCCGCCGCCCGTGGCGGAGGCGACGGCGGAAAGAGCGTGGGGGACCAGGCGCAGGGCA
The DNA here is from genome assembly GCF_014645835.1 of Streptomyces albiflavescens. Lineage (GTDB taxonomy): Bacteria > Actinomycetota > Actinomycetes > Streptomycetales > Streptomycetaceae > Streptomyces > Streptomyces albiflavescens. The sequence goes on along the minus strand of NZ_BMMM01000001.1, from coordinate 589,239 downwards.
AGCCATGAGCCGCCGTAGCCCAGCAGGACGAGCGCCCCGCCGACGAGCGAGAGCCGGGATCGAGTGCCCGTCCGAGTGAGGTCCAGACGGGCCACCGCCATGCCCGCGATCAGGAACGGGATCCAGGTGAGCACCGGATACTCGCCGGTGAACAAGAGCTCGATGATGCCGTCCGTGCCGTTGATCAGGGCCAACGGGTCACGAGCGGTGACGGCGTCCGCCCAGTTCCCGCCCTCGATGGACGTTCTGATCACGTACAAGATTTGGGGCAGGATCAGTGCACTTACGGCAGCGATGAGGGCGAGCGTCCCTGCCCGCAGTCGGTACAGCGGGAGGACGGTCAGGAAGAGCAGCCCGTAGAAGCTGAGGATCACGTCGACGTCGGTGTCCAGGGCGGTCAACGCGTAACCGAGCGCCAGCAGGACGATGGCGCGGATCGCGATCCTGACCACTGCTTGACGGCCTGCGCGCCCGGTACGGGGGTGCGGGCGGCCGGTGATGACGACCAGGGAGAAGCCGGCGAGCAGTGCGAAGAGGGCGGCGGAGCGACCACGCGCCGTCTCCAGCAGGAACCCCACTGGGCCGCCGACCGTCACGTCGGGCCCGACGTGGGCGGAGTACATACCGAATACCGCGAGTCCGCGAGCCAGGTCGATACCGATCAGCCGCCCCGCCGAGGACCTGACGGCGGGGACCGGGAAACGGTCACCCTCAAGTGACGGTGACACGTCTGTCGGCTCGAAGAAGAGTGTTTGCTGGGTCATGCCTCATGTGTTGACCGGCGACCCGCCCAAGCCACCCCGGCGGCCTTCCGAAGGCACCCCTCCGCCCGGCCGAAGCCACCCCTGCCGACCGGCCAAGGCAACCCTTGCCAACCGGCCGGGGCACCCTCAGCGCGCCCCGTGCCCCGGCCGACCGGCTGAGAGCACGCCGCCAAACGGCGGGTGTTTCGTGCCGGTCGCCTGGAGACGGCTCCCGCGGTGGTACGCATCGAACGGCGGGCATGCGACGAGCGGAGCGCACGTGATCCGGGTACTGGTGGTCGATGACGAATCCTTGATCCGCACGGGTTTCACGCACATTCTCAATACGGCGAACGACATCGAGGTCGTCGCGGCGGTACCCGGTGGCCAGGCCGTGCGCACTGCACAGGAGCTGCAGCCTGACGTCGTCCTGCTCGACATCCGAATGCCGGACGTGGACGGGCTCACCATTCTGGCCGACCTCCGCAGCATGCCGCAGCCCCCGGTGGTGGCCATGCTCACCACGTTCGACACCGACGAATACGTGGCGACCGCCTTGCGCTCGGGCGCCGCCGGATTCCTGCTGAAGGACACCGACCCCGAGCAGCTTCCCCACCTTGTGCGCACCCTGGCCCAGGGCGAGACCGCGCTGTCGTCCCAGGTCACCCGCCTGGTGGTGGACGGCTACCTCGGCAATGGCGTTCGCGAGCCCGCCGCCCGTCTCGCCGACCGGCTGACCGAGCGCGAGCGTGCCGTGCTCGTCCTCATGGCCGAAGGACTCGCCAACCCCGACATCGGTGAACGGCTGCACCTGAGCACCGGCACCGTCAAGGGCCACGTCACCAACGTCCTCGCCAAACTGCAGGTCAGCAGCCGCGTCCAGGCGGCTCTGATCGCCGAGCGCTCGGGCCTGCTCACGCCTGAGGGCGAGGGTGCCCGGTGAGCCTCCGCCGGCCGCCCATTCTGCTGCTCGACACCGTCCTCGTCGGGTTCGCGCTGGCGGACGCATGGAGTCACGTCGGCACCGGGGAGCAACCGGCCATGGCCGGCTCGCTGCTCGGCGCTCTCGCGCTCACGTTGCGTCGCCGCTTGCCACTGACGACCTTTGTCCTGACGCTTCCCACCGCCCTGGTCACCGACGCGGCGGTGGCCCCCATGGCCGCGCTGTACACGCTCTCCTCGCTCAGCCGCCACCGTCTCCTGCTGGGCGGCTGCGCCCTGATCTACGCGGTCACCGACTTCCTGCCCTGGCCGTGGTCGTCCATGGATGCCTCCGAGATGGCCCAGACGAACAACCTCTTCCACCTCAGCTACGCCCTGGCCACCGCAGCCGCTCCCGTCTTCCTGGGCCAACTCGTCCAGGCCCGACGCGAACTCTCCCTTCGGCTCGCCGACATCTCCGAAGCCCGCGAGCACGAACGGCTGTTGACCGCCCAGAACGTTCTGGCGAAGGAGCGCGCCCAGCTCGCCCGGGAGATGCACGACGTGGTCTCCCACCAGGTCAGCCTCATCGCCGTACAGGCCGGAGCGCTCCAGGTGGGCGGCCAGGACGCCGAAACGAGACAGGCTGCGGCCACAATCCGCCGCCTCAGCGTGCAGACCCTGGAAGAACTGCGGCACATGGTCAGCGTTCTGCGGGCATCCGGCAGCAGACCCACCGAGCTCACCCCCCAGCCTTCCCTCGCTGACTTGGAGTGCCTGGTCGACGCCAGCGGCATCGAAGCGAAGCTGGAAACCGACCTGCCCGACGAGCTTCCGCCCACGGTCCAGCGTGCCGTCTACCGCACCGTTCAGGAAGCGTTGACCAACGTCCGCAAGCACGCCCCCGGCGCCACTGCAACCGTCCGCATCAACCACAGGGGCGGTGCCCTCTGCACCACCATCACCAACACCGCCCCCACCCGACCCGCGTTCGCCCTGCCGAGCGCCCACCACGGCCTGGTCGGCCTGGCCCAACGAGCCGAGATCCTTGGCGGCACCGTCACATCCGGCCCCACGGACCAAGGAGGCTACGAGCTTTGCCTGGAACTGCCCGTCGAGCGGAACCGGTGAACGCCCCCCGAAGCGCCAGCGCGATCAGGCCGGCCCCGATGCCGAGGATCGTCTGCGTCGAGGTGAAGAAGTCGATGAGGCCATTGCCCTCGGCGGGCGCCCAAAGCCCTCCCCACACACGGGCGGGCGCTGGCGGTCGGGGTCGCAGTCTGGATCATGGTCGGGTTCGCAGCGCACCTCCATGACCGGCCGCGTTGTCTCGGCGGGGGCGAGTCGTTGTGGCCAGTTAAGGCAACTGCATTGGGCCTAGGGGGTTTCTGATGGATCTCCGTGGAAGAAGGAGCGGCGTTCGGTGCGTGCTCTCGGCGTGCCGGGCGGAAGTCCTCGTAGCGGAGCTACTAGGGCTTTTGTCCGGTGCGGCGAGAGTGCGTGCCGGGCGTCGCGACGCCGCGGAGATCCATCAGAAGCCCCCTAGCCCTCCTCGCCCGCGACATGCACACCGAACGCGGCCCCCTGCGGGTCCCGCAGGACGGCGATGCGCGGGCCGTCCGGTACGGACGTGGGCTCCATGAGGATGTTTCCGCCGGCCTGGACGGCGGCGTCCGCCGTGGCGTCCACGTCCTCGACGGCGAAGTACGGCAGCCAGTGCGACGGCACCTCGTGCGGAAACTTGTCGTCCATCGTCACCATGCCCCCGAAGTCGGCACCGTCGATGCCCCACTGCGGGTAGTACTCCGAGGCGGTCACGGTCCAGCCGAACACCGTCGTGTAGAACTCCTTGACCAGGTCCGGGGCGCGGGTCATCAGCTCCACCCAGCCGAGCGCGCCGGGAGCGTTGAACAGCCCCGCGCCGGGGAAGGCCCGCGCCTGCCAGAGCTGGAAGGCCGCGCCGCCCGGGTCGAGAGCCACTGCGAACCGGCCCACGTCGAACACGTCCATCGGGCCGAGGACCACCGTGCCGCCGGCGGCGGTCAGGGCTTCCGCGGTGGCGTCCGCGTCGGCCACCGCGAACGACACACTCCAGGCGACCGGCTGTGAGTCCTGGTACAGCGGTGTGATCGCCGCGACCGCGGCGTCACCCAGGTGCGCCACCGTGTAGCCGCCCGCCTCCTGGCGCGGATCCGTCACCGGGCGCCAGCCGAACAGGTCGGCGTAGAAGCGCTTGGCCGCCGCCAGATCGCTGGTCCCGAGCTCGGTCCAGCAGGGTCCGCCGGTCACCGGCCTGTCGAGCTTCATGGCGTTCCTTCCGCAGCGAGCCCCCTCAGAACGCTAAGCCCAGGCCGCCGCACCGGCCATCCGGGGCGTCGGCCCCGGCACCGCCCCCGTCTCGAACGGCCGTGCTGGACACCGTATAGGCCCCATATAGCGACCGAACCCACGCTCGACTCACTCGAACGGATGAGGGGGCTCGGACATGGGACGGGACGGCAGCGCGGCACGGGTGGCGGTGGTGACCGGTGGGTCGCGGGGCATCGGACGTTCCGTCGCCGTACGACTGGCGCAGGACGGTTTCGATGTCGCGATCTGCTACCGGTCGGACGAGGCGGCGGCGCAGCTGGTGCAGAAGGAGATCGAGGACGCGGGGCGCCGGGCGCTGGTCAGCCGGGTGGACGTCGCCGTCCGCGCGGAGGTGCAGGAGTTCGTCACCGCGGTGGAGGCGGAGCTCGGCACCCCCGACGCCGTGGTGACGTCCGCGGGCATCACCCGGGACCGGCCACTCGCCCTGATGGGGGACGAGGACTGGCACTCCGTCGTAGGGACCAACCTGAGCGGCACCTACCACCTGCTGCGCTCCGTCATCCGGCCGATGATCCGGGAGCGCGCGGGAGCCGTCGTCACCCTCTCGTCGGTCGCCGGGGTCGCGGGCAACGCGGGCCAGGCCAATTACTCGGCGTCCAAGGCGGGCATCATCGGCCTCACCCAGTCGCTGGCCAAGGAGGCCGGGCGCTACGGGATACGGGCCAACGCCATCGCCCCCGGGTTCATCGAGACCGAGATGGTCGCGGGACTGCCCGAGGACGTCGTGAAGGGCGCCCTCACCCGTATTCCACTGGGGCGGTTCGGGCAGGCCGACGAAGTCGCCGACCTCGTCTCGTTCCTGGTCTCCCCGCAGGCCGCGTACATCACCGGTCAGGTGCTGCGCGTCGACGGAGGCATGGCCCTGTGACCTCCGACGACCTGTGGTTCCGCCGCTATCCCGCGGCGCGGACCCCCCGGGTGCGCCTGGTGTGCTTCCCGCACGCCGGCGGCAACGCCCAGCTCTTCCACGGCTGGTCGATCCGGCTGCCGGGCGATGTCGAACTGCTCGCCGTGCGGTACCCCGGACGTCAGGAGCGGATGGCCGAGCCGTGCGTCGTGTCCATGGACGAGCTCGCCGACGCGATCGCCGTGGCACTGACCGAGTACCGCGACGTGCCGCTCGCGCTGTTCGGGCACAGCATGGGCGCCGCCGTGGCCTACGAGGTCGCCGCCCGCCTCCAAGAGACCGGCCCCGAGCCCGTCCACGCGTTCCTGTCCGCGCGCAACGCCCCGCACCGGGCGCCCCGCACCGCCCTGCACCGGGCCGCCGACGACGTCCTGCTCGCCTCGGTCCGGCGGCTCGGCACCCTGGGCGGCGACCCCTACGGCGTACCCGAACTGCGCGAACTGCTGCTGCCCGTGCTGCGCAGCGACTACCGCCTCATCGAGACCTACGCCCCCGAGAACCCGTCACGGCTGCGCGCCCCGATCACCGCGTACGTCGGTGTCGCCGACCCCGGCTGCGATGTCGAACGCGTCACGGCCTGGGCCGAGTTGACCACGGGCGACTTCGATCTGCGCGCGTTCCCCGGCGACCACTTCTACCTGGCTCCGCGGGAGGCCGAGCTGACCGCGGACATCGCCGCGCGGCTCGACCCGTCCCGTATCGGGGCCGGCGCATCCGCCCACCCGATCGTCACGACTGCGAGGACAGCTCCATGACCAACACCGAGACCTGGGCGCCGCTGGAGATCAAGGCCGCGGACGGTGGCGGCGCCGACGAACTGCTCGCCCGGATCGACACCCTCGACCCCGGCCTGGACGACCTCCTCGTCCGCGAGAAGGGCCTGGTCTTCCGCGGATTCGGCGTCACGCCGGAGACGCTCGACAAGGCGCTCGACCGGCTGCTGCCGCACCGGCTGGCGTACGTCCACGGCAACTCGCCGCGCACCAAGGTCGGCGGCAACGTGTACACGTCGACGGAGTACCCGCAGGAGTACACCATCTCGATGCACAACGAGATGAGCTACGCGCACGCCTGGCCGACACGGCTCGCCTTCTACTGCGAGGTGACGCCCGGCGGCGGCGGCGCGACCCCGGTCTCCGACGCCGCCCGCTGGCTGGCCGCGCTCGACGACGAGGTGCGCGAGGCCTTCGCGGGCGGAGTGCGCTATGTGCAGAACCTGCATGACGGGTTCGGCCTCGGCAAGAGCTGGCAGGACACCTTCGAGACCAAGGAACGCGCCGACGTCGAGGAGTTCCTGACCGGCACCGGCGCCGAGTGGACCTGGCGCCGCGACGGCAGCCTGCGCGTCGAGTCCGTGCGCCCGTCCACCACCCGGCACCCGGTCACCGGCGTCGAGGTCTGGTTCAACCAGGCCGACCAGTGGCACCCCGCCGGGCTCGGCGACGACACCGCCGCCGAACTCGCCGCGATCCTCCCCGAGGACGAGCTGCCGCAGATGGTGAAGTTCGCCGACGGGAGCCCCATCCCCGCCGAGTACGTCACCCAGATCCGGGACCGGGGCCTGGCCGTCGCCGTCGACGTCGACTGGCGCCGCGGCGATCTGCTGCTCATCGACAACGTGCTGCTGGCCCACGGGCGACGGCCGTTCACCGGCGACCGCCGGGTCCTCGTCGCGATGTCCGACTGAGCCGGGGGTTCCACGATGACGACCACTGAAGAAGAGGTGCTGCCCGGCTGGGCCGGCACCGGCACCGCACCCGCGCTGCACCGCGCCGCAGCCGAGGGCGCGTCCGTCCTCGACGGCATCGCCGAACACCGCGACGCGCTGCGCCGCTTGCTCATCCAGCGGGGCGCCGTCCTGCTGCGCGGCTACGCCATCGGCGGAGTCGACGGCTTCGACGCCGTCGTGCGCGCCTTCTCCGGCACACCGCCGCTGGCGTACGCGGAACGCTCCTCGCCCCGCAGCACCATCAAGGGGCAGGTCTACACCTCGACCGACTATCCGCAGGGCGAGGAGATCTTCCTGCACAACGAGAACTCCTACCAGGCCGTGTGGCCCGGCACCCTGTACTTCTACTGCGCCGAGCCGCCCACCACGCAGGGCGCCACCCCGCTCGCCGACACCCGACGCGTGCTGGCCGCCCTCGACCCGGACGTGCGCGAGGAGTTCGAGCGGCGCGGCTGGCAGGTCGTGCGCAACTTCCACACCGGGTTCGGCGTGCCCTGGCAGGAGGCGTTCAACACCACGGACCAGGACGCCGTGATCGCGTACTGCAAGGAGCGGGACATCGTCGCCGAGTGGCGGCCCGACGGCGGACTGCGCACCACCGCGAAGCGCGCGGCCGTGCACCGCCACCCCGTGACCGGCGAGCGCGTCTGGTTCAACCACGCCACCTTCTTCCACGTCACCACCGTGGCCGAGGAGGTGGGGGCGGGACTGCGGGCGATCTTCCCCGACGAGGACCTGCCCACCCACACGTACTACGGCGACGGCGGAGCCATCCCGGACGAGGTGACGGACCATCTGCGCGCCGTCTACCGGGCCAACTCCGTCCGCTTCGACTGGCAGCGCGATGACGTGCTGATCATCGACAACATGCTCACCGCGCACGCGCGCGAGCCGTTCACCGGGCCACGGCGGATCGCCGTGGCCATGGCCGAGCCGTCCGACGCCCCGTCGGACGGGGGGAGTTGAGGACGTCATGTCACAGCCCGAGGCTGAGAGGGCCCCGTTGGAGACCTATCTGACCCCGCCGACCCATGGGTCCCGCATCACCGGCATCGCCGCCTACCGGCCCACCCGGCTGCTGTCCAACGAGGAGCTGTCACCGCGCACGACGGTCTCCCCGGAGTGGATCGAGCAGCGGACCGGGATCAAGACCCGGCACCACGCGAGCGAGGCCGAGGACCTGGTCACCATGTCGGTCGCGGCGGGCGAGAAGGCCCTGGTGATGGCCGACATCGACCCCGCGGAAGTCGACCTGACCATCGTCGCCACCGCGACCCGCAAGCGCCGTATGCCGGGCATCGCCCCGGAGGTGGCCAGCCGCATCGGACTGCCCAACTCGGGCGCCTACGACCTGAACGCCGTGTGCGCCGGCTTCACCTACTCGATGGCGATGGCGTCCAACGCCGTACGGCTCGGCGAGGCGCGCCACGTTCTCGTGGTCGGCGCGGAACGCACCAGTGACTGGATCGACCCGAACGACCCCGACACCTTCGTGATCTTCGGCGACGGGGCCGGCGCCGCCGTGGTCTCGCGCTCCGAGCACACCGGCATCGGCCCCGCCGTGTGGGGCAGCGACGGCGCCCGGCACAGCGTCCTCGGCCTGACCGAGCGGCCCGACGGGCGTGAGTACGTCGCCATGAACGGTCCGCTCGTCTACAAGTGGTCGACCGCGACCATGCCGGACGTCGCCCACCGCGCCTGCACCGCCGCCGGGATCACCATGGCGGACATCGACTGGTTCGTGCCGCACCAGGCCAACAACCGCATCATCAAGACCCTCACCCGGGAGCTGGAGCTGCCGCCCGAGCGTGTCGTCAACGACGTCGTCGACACCGGCAACACCTCCGCCGCCTCCGTGCCGCTCGCGCTCAGCCGGCTCTACGACAGCGGCCGTTCCACCCCGGGCGATCACGTCCTGCTGCTCGGCTTCGGCGCCGGGCTCACCTACGCGGGTCAAGTCGTCCGCATGCCCTGACCGGGCCCGCCCCACTCCCACCCACACGCCCTTCACGCGAGAGACGGAATCTCACATGACCACGCACGAGCTGACCACCGACGCCCTGACCGCCGAGGTCATCGCACTCGTCCAGCGCACCGCCCCCGACCTGGAGGGCGACATCGACGCCGACTCCAGCTTCGAGGAGCTCGGCATGGACTCGCTCACGCGGGTCGACCTGCTGGCCGCCGTCGAGAAGAACTACAGCCTCTCGGTGCCCGACGAGACGGTCGCCGAGCTGCTGCGCGTGCGGGACGTCGTCGCCTTCCTCGCCACGGCGAAAGCAGAGGTCTGACGGTGGAACTTCACCACGGGGGGCTGACGGCGGAAGCCGTCCTCGACACACCGCTCCCGCTGTCGGTGGGCCAGGAAGGGCTGTGGCTGCTGCAGCGCCTGGCCCCCGACAGCGCGACGTACAACCTCGCCGGCGGGGCCCGTATGACGCCCGCGCCGGACCCGGAGATCCTCGGCCGCGCCGTACGCGCCCTGACGGACCGTCACCCGATGCTCCGCTCCCGTTACACGGAGACCGACGGACAGCCCTGTCGCGTCGTCCAAGCGGTCGGCGTATTGGGCGAGTTGACAGTCCGTGACATACCGGACGCCACGGACGAGGAGCTCGACAAGCTCGTGACGGCCGAGGTACGGCGGCCCTTCCGGCTGGACACCGAGGGCCCCTTCCGCGCCGTACTGCTGCGCCGCCGCGACGACGCCGTGGCACTCGTCGTCACCCACCACATCGCCACCGACGCCTTCTCGCAGTGGCTGCTGTGGCGCGACCTGCTCCAGGCGTACGAAGCCTTCGCGACGGGCGAGGACCGGCCTGCCTGGGAACCGCTCCCCGTCTCCTACGACGACTTCGTGGAGCGGGAGCAGGTGCTCCTCGATTCCTCGCGCGGCAAGCGGCAGGCGGAGTTCTGGCAGGAGGAGGCCGCCGGTTCGCAGGCCGCCGAACTGCCCACCGACCGGCCCCGCCCCGCCGTATCCTCGCAGGCCGGTGCGAGCCTGCTGCGTCGGCTGCCCGACCGGCTCTCCGACAAGGTGCTGCGCACCGCCGCGCGGCGTGGAGTCTCCCCGTTCGCCCTCACGCTCGGTGCCTTCCAGGCACTGCTGCACCGCTGGGGCGGCCAGAGCGACTTCCTGCTCGCCTGCCCGGCGTCCACGCGGCGCTCGTCCGCCGCCGAGGTCGTGGGCTACTTCGTGAACCCGGTGCTCATCCGCGGCCGGTTCGACCGGGTGACCACGCTCGCGGACGCGATGGACCGGGCGGCCGACCGGGTCCGGCAGGCGACCGCGCGCGTCTCCTACCCGTACCCTCTGGTCGCCCGCGACGCGGCCACGGCGGGCCCGCTGTACCGGATCTCGGTGACGATGGTGGCCACCGACCGGTTCGGTCCCGGCATGGGCGGGGCCGCCTCGGGCGAGCCGATGATCGTGGCGGGCATCGAGACGACGTACCTGGAGATCCCGCACCTGGAGGGCCAGTGCGACCTCTCGCTGGAGATCACCCGTGACGTGTACGGGCTGACGGTGGCCCTGCGCTACGACACGGACCTGTTCGAACGGGCCACCGCGGAGCGGCTGTTCGACCTCTTCGTCCGCTTCGTCGAGGCGGCCGCGGACGATCCCGACCAGCGCGTCTCCCGGATCCCGCTGACCGACGACGCGGAACGCCGGGCGCTCCTCGCCCTCGGCAGCGGCGGACCCGGCGGCACTCCGTGACCGACCACGCACGGCTTCCCGTGACTGACCACACAGGGCATCCCGTGACCGATCACGAACCCGGCAGGAGTCCGCGGCCATGACGCCACGACCGGTGCTCGACGGCATCCTCGACGCCATCGGCGACACACATCTGGTGGAGCTGGGCGGCCTGCTGCCCCGCTTCCCCTCCCGGGTCCTCGCCAAGCTCGAAGGGTTCAACCCGGGCGGCAGCGTCAAGGACCGGTCCGCGCTGTCCATGCTCCTGGGCCGGATCCGGGGCGGCGAGCTGATCCCCGGCCGGTCCACGGTCGTGGAGTCCAGCTCAGGCAACCTGGCCATCGGGATCGCGCAGATCTGCCGCTACTACGGGATCGACTTCATCTGCGTGGTCGATCCCAAGACCACCCGGCAGAACCTGGCGATCCTGCGGGCCTACCAGGTCACCGTCGACATGGTCACCGAACCCGACCTGGACACCGGCGCCTATCTGCCGGCCCGGCTCGCCCGGGTACGGGAACTGGTGGCCGCCCTGCCCGGCGCGTACTGGCCCAACCAGTACGCGAATCCGCTCAATCCACGGGCCCACACCCGGACCATGCGCGAGATCGCCGAGGCGCTGGACGACAAGGTGGACTACCTGTTCTGCGCCACCGGCACCGGCGGAACCATGACCGGCTGCGCCGAGTACATCCGCGAGCGCGGCCTGTCCACGACGCTGGTCGGCGTGGACGCGCTCGGCAGCGTGCTGTTCGGCGGTCCGCCGGGGCCGCGGCTGCTGCCCGGGCACGGCGCGGCCGTCCGCCCTGCACTGTTCGACCCGGCCCTCGCCGATGAGGTGGTGCTGGTCTCGGACCTCGACTGCGTGGTCGGCTGCCGGACCCTGACACAGCGCGAGGCGATCCTCGCGGGCGGCTCGTCCGGCGCCGTCACCGCCGCGCTGCGCAAGTTCGCGGACCGCATCCCGGCGGGCAGCACCTGCGTGCTGGTCTTCCCGGACCGCGGCGACCGCTATCTCGACACGATCTACGACGACGAATGGGTGCGCCGCCAGTTCGGCGAGGTGAGCCACCTGTGGAAGGAACCGGAGCACACCATGGCGGTGGGAACATGCTGATCATCGGCCACCAGACGGTCGCGGGGCTCCTCGAAGGGCGCGAGAAGGAGGTCGTCGACCTCGTCGCCGACGCCTACCGGCGCCACGACGAGGGCCGCACCAGCCTGCCGCACTCCGTCTTCCTGCGCTTCCCCGACCGGCCCCGGGACCGCATCATCGGCCTGCCCGGATACCTCGGTGGCAGCGCGGAAGGCGGCGAGGACGACATCGCCGGGATGAAGTGGATCGCCTCCTTCCCCGGCAACATCGCCTCCGGAGTGCAGCGCGCCAGCGCCGCGATCCTCCTCAACAACCTGCGCAATGGCCAGCCCGAGGCACTCATCGAGGGCTCGCTGATCTCCGCCCAGCGCACCGCCGCCTCGGCCGCCGTCGGCGCCCGCATGCTGCTCGGCGGCCGCAGGCCCTCCGGGGTCACGCTCATCGGCTGCGGTGTCATCAACCGCGAGGTGCTGCGCTTCCTCGCCGTCGAACACCCCGCGCTCGACCAGCTCACGGTGTACGACACGGACCCCGAGCGCGCCAGGCGGTTCACCCAGGACAACGCGCGGCTGCTGCCGTCGGCCACCGTGCGCCACTGCGCCACGCTCGACGAGGCGCTGGCCGCCCACGACCTGGTGTCCATCGCCACCACGGCCGCGACCCCGTACGCCACGCTCGACGCCTGTCCGCCCGGCACGGTCGTGCTGCATGTCTCGCTGCGCGACCTCACGGCCCGGGCCGTGCTCGGCGCCCACAACGTCGTCGACGACCCCGACCATGTGTGCCGCGAGAACACCTCGGTGCACCTCGCCGAACTCGCCACCGGAAGCCGGGAGTTCATCGACGCGAGCATCGGCGCGCTGCTGCGCGGCACCGCGAAGCTCGACCCGCACCCCGGCAAGCCGCTCGTGTACTCGCCCTTCGGGCTCGGTGTCCTCGACCTCGCGCTCGCCCGCTTCGTGCGGGACCGGGCCCGCGCCGGCGGCCTGGGCAGCGAGGTCACCGACTTCCTGCCCGCGCCCGCCGCGTAGCGGCCCGCCCTCGCCGCGCACACCCGCCCCTCGCCGCATGGGGCCGCCGCACCGCCGTACGTGATGACCTTCCCTGGAGAAGAGATGACAGTCCCGCTGCACGAACTCATCGCCCACCAGGCCGTGTCGACTCCGCTCGCCGTCGCGGTCGACAGCGCCCAGGGGCCACTGAGCTACGAAGCGCTCGACCGGCGCGCCAACCGGATCGCGCACCTCCTCGCGGCCCGCGGCGTCGGCGCGGAGGACCGGGTCGTCGTCTGCCTGCCGCGCGGTCACGACCTGGTCGCCGCGCTGCTCGGCGTCTGGAAGGCGGGCGCGGCCTATGTGCCGCTGGACGCCGGGCATCCGCAGGAGCGTACGGCCTGGGTGGTCGCCGACAGCGGCGCGGGCACGGTCGTGACGACCGCGGCCGACGCCGACGCGTTCGAGGAGCTGCTGCCCGGCGGCGTCGTGGTCCTCGACCAGGAGGCCGACGCCCTCGCCGGACTTGCCGACACGGCGCCGCGGGTGGAGGTCTCCGCGCACCATGCCGCCTACCTCACCTACACCTCGGGCTCGACCGGGCGTCCCAAGGGCGTGCTCGTACAGCACGGCGGTATCGCCGGCCGCGTCGCCTGGTCGCTCGGCAACCAGGGGCTGACGGCCGCCGACCGGGTGCTCCAGAAGACGGTGCTCACCTTCGACGCCGCCGCCTGGGAGCTGTTCACGCCGCTCGCCGCGGGCGCCACGGTCGTCATGGCACCGACGGGCGCCGAGGCCGACCCCGCGCTGCTGGTGGCCACGGTCGCCGACTCGGGCGTCACCGTCCTGCAGGGCGTGCCGTCCGTGCTGCGCCTCCTGGTCGCCGAGCCCCGCTGGGCGGACTGCGCGGAGCTGCGCCTGGTGTGCTCGGCAGGCGAGCCGCTGGACGCGGAACTGTGCCGCCGCCTCGCCGAACCGGGCGGCGCCCGGGTCTGGAACACCTACGGCCCCACCGAGTGCTCCATCGATGTCACCGCCCAGCTCTTCGACCCCGAGCGGCACACCGAGGCGGTCCCCATCGGACGGCCCATGGACCACATGCGTGTCTACGTCCTCGACGCCGAGTTCGACCCGGTGCCGATCGGCGTCGTGGGGGAGCTGTACGCGGCGGGCGAGGGTACGGCGCGCGGCTACGTGGGCCGTCCCGGACAGACCGCCGAGCGCTTCCTGCCCGACCCGCACGGTGGCGCGGGCAGCCGCATGTACCGCACCGGCGACCTGGTGCGCTGGCGTTCCGACGGCTCCCTGGACTTCCTCGGCCGCGCCGACCACCAGGTCAAGGTGAACGGTGTCCGCATCGAACCGGCCGAAGTGGAGGCCGCGTTGAACGCCCACCCCGATGTCCGGGGTGCCGTCGTCGACGCCCGCCTCCTCGGCGAGGGCAAGCGGCTCGTCGCGTATCTGACGACGGGCCGCCGCATCCCCCGGGACGAGCTGCGCACCTTCCTGCGCGGCCGGCTGCCCGAGCCGATGATCCCCTCGCTCTTCGTGCCGCTGGAGGCCTTCCCGCTGACCAGCAGCGGCAAGGTGGACCGTGGCGCCCTTCCCGACCCGGCTCCGGAGCAGACACAAGGCGCCGAGTACATCGCGCCGCGCACCCCCGCCGAACGGCTCGTCGCGCAGGTCTGGGAGCAACTCCTGCAGGTCGAGCAGGTCGGCGCGCACGACGACTTCTTCGCGCTCGGCGGCTCCTCACTCGTCCTCACCCGGCTCGCCGACGCCCTGCGCAGGGCCTCCGGCGACGACATCCAACTGCGCGGCCTGTTCGGCGCGTTCACGGTCGAGGCACAGGCCAAGCTCCTGGAGGACGCCCGTCCCGCCCTGCCCGGTGTGACGCCGGTCGGCCGCGACGAGCCGTTGCCGCTCTCCTTCGGCCAGCACCGGCTGTGGTTCCTGGACCGCATGCACCCGGGCAGTCCCGAGTGGGTGGCCCCGTTCTTCATGCGGCTGCCTGCCGGTACCACCCGCGACGTCGTGCAGTCCGCCCTCGACGCGCTGGAGGCCCGGCACGAGTCGCTGCGCACCCGCTATGTCGTCGAGGGCGAGGAACCCCGCCAGGTGGTCGTCGCGCCGGGCACCGTCGAACTCCGTGTCGAGGACGCCTCCGAGGCGGACCTGGAGCGCCTGTTCGGCGAGCAGTTCGCCCGGGGCTTCGACCTCACGGACGGCCCGCTGTGGCGTGCGCTGCTGGTCCGCGTCCCGAAGGGCGGTCCCGTCCTGCTGGTGACGGCCCATCACATCGCCACCGACGGCTGGTCGACCGTCGTCCTCGACCGCGAGCTGCGCGAACTGTGCGCCGCGGCGACCGAGTACCGGGCCCCCGAACTCGACCAAGTCCCGGTGCAATACGCCGACTTCGCGGCCTGGCAGGCGGCCCACGCCTCCGACATCTCGTCGTCGCGCGAACTGGACCACTGGAAGCAGACTCTCGCGGGCCTGCCGGAACTCAGGCTCCCTACCGACCGCCCCCGCCCCGCGCAGCGCGACGCGCACGGCTCCGGCGTCAGGTTCTCCGTGCCCGCCTCGCTCGCCGACGCCCTCACCGGCATCGGACGCCGGCACGGCGCGACCCCGTACGTGACGCTGCTCGCCGCCTTCGGCGCGCTCCTCGGGCGCTACAGCGGCCAGGACGACTTCGGCATCGGCAGCCCGGTGACCGGCCGGACCCGCCCCGAGACCCAGAGCACTGTCGGGTTCTTCCTCAACTCCCTCGTCATGCGCTGCGATCTGAGCGGCGATCCCACCTTCGCCGAACTGCTCCAGCGGGTCCGGGCCACGGTCATGGCCGGCTTCGCCCACCAGGAACTGCCCTTCGAGCGCCTGGTGGACGAGCTCCAGCCCACCCGTGACCTCTCACGCACCCCGCTCTACCAGGTCGCCTTCGACCTCCAGGACGAGGGCGCGACCTCGGTGGCCGCCGACGACGTCCTCATGGACGCCTTCCAGGGTGCCTGGCGCGTAGCCAAGACGGACCTCACCCTCTTCGTCTGGCGGCAGTCCGACGGCTCCCTGATCGGCGCCTTCGAGTACGCCACCTCCCTCTTCGACCACGACACCGTCGAGCGCCTGGCCCACCACTTCGTCCAGCTCCTCGAAGCGGTCGCCGCCGACGCGGACGCCTCCCTCTCCGCCGTCGACATCACCTCCGTCAAGGAGCGCCGACTTCTCAAGGCGTGGAATGACACGGCGGCTGTGGTGCGTGAGGTGTCGGTGCCGGAGTTGATTGCGGAGCGGGCGGTGGAGTCGCCGGGTGCGGTGGCGGTGGAGGCGAAGGGGCTGCGCCTCACGTTCGGCGAGCTGGACGTGCGGGCCAACCATCTTGCGGGAGCGCTGCGTTCTCGTGGTGTGGGCGCAGAGTCATCGGTGGCGGTGTTGCTGGATCGTTCGGTGGATCTGGTGGTGGCGTTGCTGGCGGTGTGGCGGGCCGGCGCCGGTTACGTGCCTCTTGATCCGGTGCTGCCGGTCGACCGTGTGGCCGGGATGCTGGCGGATGCCGGGGTGTCGGTGGCGGTGACGTCCGGGGCCTATGTGGACCGGTTCGAGGTCGATGTGGTGCGGGTGGATGAGGAGCATCCGGAGGCGGGGCTGCTGGAGCCGGTGGGGCTGGACTTGCTGGCGTACACGATTTTCACGTCGGGGTCGACGGGCCGGCCGAAGGGCGTGCAGGTCACCCATCGCAGTCTCGCCAACCATGTGGACTGGGCGGTGCGGGAGTTGGCTTCCTGTGGCTCGGGTGGTGCGCCGGTGTTTTCGTCGGTGGCGTTCGATCTGGTGGTGCCGAATGTGTGGGCGCCGTTGGTGGCGGGGCAGCGGGTGTGGTTGTTCGACGGTGAGCTGACGGAGTTGGGTCAGGCGCTGGCGGAGGCGGGTCCGTTCTCGTTCTTGAAGTTGACGCCGGGTCATCTTGAGGTGATCGGTGGTCAGCTGAGCGATGACCAGATCCGTGCGCTCACGACACGGATTGTGGTGGCGGGCGAGGCGCTTCCGGGTGCGCTGGTGGAGCGTTGGCGTCAACTCCTCGGCGACGGGCGGATATTCAACGAGTACGGTCCGACCGAGGCGACCGTCGGCACCTGTGTATTCCCGGTCGAGACGTCGTACGACGGTGTGGTGCCCATCGGCCGTCCCCTGCCCAATGTCCACATGCGCGTCCTGGACGCCGAGTTGCGTCCGGTCCCGGTGGGCGTCGTGGGGGAGTTGTACGTCGGCGGCGTCGGCGTCGCGCGTGGCTACACCGGCGACGCGGCGCGCTCCGCGGAGCGGTTCCTGCCCGACCCGCACGGCGAGCCCGGCGCCCGGATCTATCGGACCGGTGACCTGGCGCGCTGGCGTGCCGACGGCGCCGTGGAGTTCCTGGGGCGTATCGACGATCAGGTGAAGGTGCGCGGTTACCGCATCGAACTCGGCGAGATCCGGGCCGCGTTGATCGCCCACCCGAAGGTCTCCGACGCGGCCGTGACCGTGACCGACGACCAGCGACTGGTCGCCTACGTCGTCGGTGGCGTCGACGACCTCCGCGACGCCTTGGGGTCCGTGCTGCCCGAGTACATGATTCCGTCGATGTACATCGAGCTGGACAGGATCCCGCTGACGGCGAACGGCAAGCTGGACCGGCGTGCTCTGCCGGATCCGGAGGCCGGCGCCGCGGACACGTACATCGCGCCGCGCAGCGAGGTCGAGGAGAGCATCGCGGCCATCTGGGGTCAGGTCCTTGGCCTGGACAAGGTCGGCGTCGAGGACAACTTCTTCGACCTGGGGGGACACTCCATCCTCGCCGTACGGCTGATTTCGCGACTGCAGACCGAGTACGACCTCGATCTGCCGGTGCGGGTCGCCTTCGAACGCCCCACCGTGGCGCAGCTCGCCGTGGAGATCGAGGACCGGGTGCGGGCCGAGATCGACGCGCTCCTCACCGAAGCCCGCTGAAACTCGCCCCGCCTCCCGTTCCCCAAGAGCCCCACCAGAAGGGACCCCCATCGCCATGGGATCCGCGCGACACCTCATCTCCATCACCGACCTGACCGACGACGAGCTGCGCGGCATCGTGGCGAGAGGCGTCGAATTCGCCTCGGGAGAGCGGGCGAAGACACTGGACGGCGCCGTCGTCGGTGTCTACTTCCGGCGTACTTCGACCCGGACCCGCACCGCGTTCACGGCCGGCGCACTGCGCCTGGGCGCGCAGGCCGTGACGTTCGGGCCCGGTGATCTGCAGACCAACACCGGTGAGACCAGCGAGGACACCGGGCGGGTGCTCGCCGGGATGCTGGACCTGCTGGTGGCCCGGACCGCCGACGCCACCGCGGAGCTGCGGACCTGGGCGGCCGCCGGGGACATGTCGGTGGTCAACGCGATGAGCGCCGAGGAGCATCCGACCCAGGCGCTCACCGATCTGACCACGCTGCAACGGCACTTCGGGCGGGTGGACGGCCTGCGGCTGCTGTATGTCGGCGAGGGCAACAACAGCGCTGCCGCTCTCGCGCTGGCCCTCACCCGGTTCCCCGGCACCGAGCTGGAGCTGCGTACGCCGCCCGGCTACGGGGTCGCGCCGGAGGTGCTCGCCCGGGCGGCGGAGCAGGCGGTCCGCAGTGGTGCCAAGGTGAGCGAGCGGCACGACATGAGCGCGCTGCCGGCCGACCTCGACGCCGTCTACACCACGCGCTGGCAGACCACCGGCACCAGCAAGCCGACCGAGGACTGGCGCGAGGTCTTCGCGCCGTTCCAGGTCACCCGGGCGCTGTGGGAGTCCAGCCCGAAGGCCGCCTTCCTGCACGACCTGCCCGCCCACCGCGGCGAGGAGGTCACCGCCGAGGTCCTCGACGGGCCGGCGAGCATCGCCTTCACGCAGGCCACGCACAAGCTGCACAGCGCGATGGCGGTCCTGGAGTGGTGCTGGGCGGACGGACGATGACCAGTTCGGAACTGGAGGCGCGGGACGGCGGCGAGGAGAAGCTGCCGCCGCTGCGCAGCAACGCGCGGTTCCGGCTGCTGTGGGGCGGTTCCGCGCTGTCGGTCATGGCGGAACGCTCCTCGACCATGGCCTTCACCCTGCTGGTGCTCTGGCACACCGGGTCGAAGAGCGCGGCGGGTCTGGTCGGCTTCAGCGCCCTGCTGCCGATGCTGGTCATGCAGTTGCCCGCCGGTGTGCTGGTGGACCGCTGGGACAGACGGCGGGTGATGCTCGTGTGCGTGGCGGGTCGGGCGCTGGCGATCGGGTCGGTCGCCGTCTCGCTCGCCGGGGACGAGGTACGCGTCTGGCACATCGCGATCGTCGCCTTCGTCCAGGGCAGCCTCACCGTCTTCTACCAGCTCTCCGAACGGGCCGCCGTGCGTGGGGTCGTTCCGCCCCAGCAGGTGTCCACCGCGATGGCGCAGAACGAGGCGCGCTCCCGGGCGGTGAACTTCGTCGGGCATCCGGCGAGCGGTGTGCTGTTCGGCCTGTCGGCCTGGGTGCCGTTTCTGTCCAGCACCGGGCTGTACTTGATGTCCCTGCTGACGCTCGCCCGGCTGCGGATCCCCCACAAGAAGCGCTCCGGCAAGGTCAAGAGCGCCCGCGGGATGCGCGAGGAGATCTCCAGCGGACTGCGCTGGGTGTGGCAACGTGCCTATTTCCGCTCGGCGTTGCTCATCATCGCAGGCAGCAACCTCGTCTT
Source organism: Streptomyces albiflavescens (assembly GCF_014645835.1). Taxonomy (GTDB): domain Bacteria; phylum Actinomycetota; class Actinomycetes; order Streptomycetales; family Streptomycetaceae; genus Streptomyces; species Streptomyces albiflavescens. The sequence goes on along the minus strand of NZ_BMMM01000001.1, from coordinate 570,074 downwards.
CCAGGGGCTCATCCTCACCGTCGCCGTGATGGTCAGGGAGCAGGGCAGACCAGCGAGCACGGTCGGTCTGATCATGGCGGCCGGCAGCATCGGCGGACTTCTGGGAGCCTTCAGCGGCGGGTGGTTGAGCAGTCGGCTGCCGATGCGGCGCGTGATGATGTACGCGCATGTCGCCTGGGCCCTGATCATGCCAGGAACAGTATTTCTCTTGCATCCTGTGACACTTGGGATTCTCTTCTTCATAACGTCGCATATAGGAGCCGCTGTTACGGTCTCCGGTATGTCCCATCAGGTGCGCATCACGCCGGACGCCATGCAGGGGAGGGTCGGCAGCGTCGTCATGCTCCTTGTCTCCGGGGCGAGTTCGCTCGGCGCGCTCGGCACTGGCTACCTCCTCGAAGGTGTCGGTACGCGCGGGACACTGGCCATCGCATCCGGAGTGATGGCCCTGCTCGCCGTGGTGGCGACCGTCGTGTTCACCCGCCCCGGGGCGGAGCGCGAAGACCGGAGCGCCCAGGACGAGGCGTCCGGACCTCAGCGCGAGCTGACGGCCGGTCCCCCCACCACCATGACGCTACGGAGAATCGATGGATGACGCAGTGCGGCTGGAGTCGCTCACCAAGACCTATGGCTCGGGCACCGGCGCGGTCAGCGCGTTGCGCGAGGTCGACCTGTCCTTCCCGCGCGGCAGCTTCACGGCCGTGATGGGACCCTCGGGATCCGGCAAGTCCACGCTGCTGCAGTGTGCCGCCGGACTCGACCGGCCCACGTCCGGGCGGGTGTTCATCGACGGCACCGACATAGGCGGCCTGAACGAGACCCGACTGACCGAGTTCCGCCGGGAGTCCACCGGGTTCGTCTTCCAGGCGTTCAACCTGCTGCCCTCCCTGACCGCCGCACAGAACGTCGGGCTGCCGCTGCGGCTGGCCGGCCGTAAGCCCGGACGGAAGACCGTGCTGCGGGCGCTCGCCCAGGTCGGCCTCGAGGACCAGGCCGGCAAGCGGCCCAGCCAGCTCTCCGGCGGTCAGCAGCAGCGGGTGGCGGTGGCCCGCGCGCTCGTCACGCGTCCCGCCGTGCTCTTCGCCGACGAGCCCACCGGCGCGCTCGACATCACCACCGGCCGCGAACTGCTCGAAGTGCTGCGGAAGCTGGTGGGCAGCCCGGTCATGGGCGGCCAGGCCGCCGACGACCCCGAGCTCGTCGAGCCCACCACCATCGTGATGGTCACGCACGACCCGAACGTCGCCTCGTACGCGGACCGCGTGGTGTTCCTCGCCGACGGCGCGCTGGTCGGCGAGCTGACCACGCCGACGGCAGAGGCGGTCGCCGCCCGCATGACCGATCTGGCGGTGTCGTAGTGCTCGGCATCGCCCTCCAGACCCTTCGGGCGCGCTGGGTGTCGTTCCTCGGCACCATCGTGGCGCTCGTGCTCGGCGTCGCGCAGGTGGCCGCGATGGGCGTCCTGCTGATGACGATGCTCGACCTGCCCGACCGACCGCCCGAGCGGTTCGCCCAGGCCTCGGCCGTGGTGCTGCCCACCGACCCCGACTGGGACCCAGCCCATCACGACCTCGGCGTCCGCTCGCTGCCGGAGGCCGAGGGCGTCTCGAAGGACCTGCTGAGCCGGGTCTCGGCCACCGGGGAGACCGTCGTCGACCGGGCCTTCTACGCCCAGCTCCACGACGGACCGAAGAACCAGGTCGGCCACCCCTGGGCGGTCGCGCGCTTCGGCGGCTACAAGCTGACGAACGGCCGACAGCCCACCGGGGACCGGGAGATCGTCGTCCCCTCCGACCAGGCGCACACCGGCGAGAAGGTCACGGTGATGACCGCCGCCGGAGTCTCCACGTACACGGTGTCCGGCACGGTCGCCCCGGTCGACTGGGAGAACGCGGTGTTCTTCGGCGACGCCGAGGCCGCCCGGATCTCCCCGCGCATCCAGGCCCTGGTGGCGCTCGGACCGATCGACCAGGTGCGCGGCGCCGTCGGCAAGGACGCCGAAATCCTCACCGGCAAGGACCGGCACAAGGCCGACGCCAGCGAGGCCGAGGACCGGGAAACCCTCGACAACACCATCACGCTCGTCCCGGTGATGGCGTCCGTCGCGGGCACCACCTCCGTCTTCGTCGTGGCGTCCACCTTCGCCTTCGCCGTCATCCAGCGGCGCCGCGAGGTCGCCCTGCTGCGCACCGTCGGTGCCACCCCCAAGCAGGTCCGCCGGATGGTCCGCGGCGAGGCCCTGCTCGTGGGCACGCTGGCCTCCGCGCTCGGCACGGCCCTTGGCCTGTACGGGGCGCAACTGCTCACCGACATGCTCATCGACCTGGACATCTCACCGCCCTGGTTCCGTGTGCGGCCCTCGCTGCACTGGACGGTGACCGCTCCGCTGGCCGGCGCGTTCCTCGTCGGTGTGCTGGTGGCGCTGTGCGGGGCGGCCGCCGCCGCGCACCGCGCCGGACGCGTACGGCCCGTCGAGGCGCTGCGCGAGGCCGCGGTCGACGACTCCGGGATGACGCCGGGCCGACTGCTGATCGGCGCCCTCGGCGTGGGCGGCGGCGTGGGGCTCGCGGCGTGGATCGCGGTGGGCAAACCGGCCACGATCCTCTCGCCCAACACCTATGTCACCGAACTGCTCGTCCCGGTGCTGGCCGCCGCCGTCATCGCGCCTCTCGCCATCGGCCCGCTGGCCCGACTGCTGATGTGGCCCTTCCGCAACTCCGCCGGGCCCACCGCGATGCTGGTCCGTGAGAGCGTGCTCACCTCACGCAGGCGTACCGCCGCCACCGCGGCACCCATCCTGCTGACCGTCGGCCTCGCCCTGTCGCTGCTCGCCGCCACCGACTCGCTCGGCGCGGCCCGCGACCACGGACTGCGCAACCAGGTCGCCTCCGACTACGCCCTCGCCCCCGACGGCACCCCGGGCATCAGCCCCGAAGTCGTCGACCGGGTCAAGAAGATTGACGGCGTACAGATCGCGGCGCCCCTCCTCACCACCGTCTACACCCGCGACGAGGACCGCTACGACGAGAACGACGGCATGGTCGTGGACACCTCCGCGCTCAAGCGGACCATGGACCTCACCATCACCGAGGGCTCCCTCGACAAACTCGACGACAACAGCATCGCCGCCCCCGACCTGTGGGGCTGGGACGCCGGCACGACGCAGAAGATCCTCCTCGGCGACGGCGAGGAGGCCACGCTGAAGGTCGCGGCGGTCTACAAGGCCATGCGCGGCGAGGACGTCGCCTACCTCCCGGAACGCTTCGCCCCGTCCGCCGCCTACGCCCGCGACGGCCTCGCCCGCCGCGCCTACATCACCCTCGATCCGGGAACGGACAAGGCAACCGCCACCGCGGCCATCGCGAAGGCCGTCCAGGGCACGGGGGCACGCTTCCTGACCCGCGACGCACTGGTCGCCTCGGAGAGCGCGTACGCCCGCCACCTGATCGAGGTGCGGCAGCGCTCGACAGCCGTGATCGTCGTGCTGTTCTGCTTCATCGCGATCCTCAACACCCTGCTCATGGCGACCTCCGACCGGCGTCGCGACCTGGCGGTGCTCCGCCTGGCGGGGGCCACCCCCAAGCAGGTCGTACGGTTCTTCGTCGCCGAATCGCTGCTGGTGGCCGGCATCGGCATCGTCCTCGCACTGGTCGCCTCCGCCGTCAACATCGCGGCCCTGTGGGCGGCACTGCTCCAACTCTTCGGGACGACACCGATCGTGGCGCCGTGGCTCGTGGTCGTCGGCATCGCCGCCGTCTCCACCGTGCTCGCCGTCATCGGCACGGTGCTGCCGGTCTCGGCGGCGCTGCGCTCCCGGATCGTCCAACTCGTCGGCGCCCGCGAATGACAACGTCCCACCGGTCGGACGCCCGCGCATAGGGCGGACGCTCACCCCGAAAGACCGCGCGCGGCCTGGTCCCTCCCCCCGTGGGGACCGGGTCGCGCGCTTTTCCATGCCCAGGGGCCACCCCCGGCGTGCATGCATGCGTACGACAGTTCGCGTAGAGGCCCGGTATAGGCCCCCACCGGAAGCTGACGGCGGATCCGGGTTCGCATCCCGGTCCGCTGTCCGAACAGACCTCCGAGAGGGAGAGCCGACATGGCTGACGAGCAGACCGACGACCGCGTGTACCGGGTGGTGCTCAACGACGAGGAGCAGTACTCCATCTGGGCCGCGGACCGGGACCTGCCCGCGGGCTGGCACGCGGAAGGCACCGAGGGGACCCGCCAGGAGTGCCTGGACCGCATCGAGGAGGTCTGGACGGACCTGCGCCCGGCGAGCCTGCGCCGCCGCATGGAGCAGGCCACCGCCTGAGACGCGTCCGCCTGAGGGCAGCGCCCGAGAGACGTCCGCCCGAGGGGCCGGCGTCCGGGACGTCCGTCCTGAGGCGCACGCACACGCACAGCACCACGGCCGAGAACCGAAAGAAGCACACGGTGGGGGAGGAGCGCTCAGCATGAGCACGGGCGGAGTTCGTACGGGCCAGGAAGCCGGGGACCAGCGCGAGGAACTGGTGCGCGCCCGGCTCGCCGGTGCCCGCCGGGGGCGGCGCGCCGCACTGCGGCGGGCGGACCGGGACGGTCCCCTGGCCCTCTCCCACGGCCAGCAGCAGATGTGGTTCCTCAGCCGCCTCGACCCGGACAGCTGGGAGTACAGCGTCCCGGTCGTCCTGCGGCTGCGGGGACCGCTCGACGCAGACGTGCTGCGCCGCGGCCTCGAGGCGCTGCTCTCCCGGCACGAGATTCTGCGCACCCGCTATCGTCTCGACGGCGCGGAGCCGGTCCAACTCATCGACCCGCCGGGCCCGTTCGACCTCCCGGTCGACGATCTGACGGGACTGGCCGACGCGGCGGAGCGGGAGCGGCAGGCGCTGAGTCTGGCCGAGGCCGAACCGGGCCGCCCCTTCGACCTGGAGCGGGGCCGGCCACTGCGCGCCCGGCTGATCCGCCTCGCGGACGACGACCATATCCTGGCCCTGGTACTGCACCACGTGGCCTGCGACGAATGGTCCGTCGGCCTGCTGCTCGGCGAACTCGCCGCCCTGTACGAGGAGTTCACGACAGGCAGGCCCGATCCGCTCCCCTCGGTCGACTTCCAGTACGCGGACTACGCGGCCTGGCAGCGCTCCCGCCTCGCCGACGGCACCCTCGACCCCCAACTCTCCTACTGGCGCGAACAGCTGGAGGGCATCACCGCCCTGGAGGTACCGACCGACCGGCCCCGCCCGGCCACCCGCAGCTGGGAGGGCGACGCGGTACCCGTCCTCCTCCCCGCAGAGCTCACCGAACGGCTGCGCGCCCTCGGTTCGTCGCATGGCGCCACCCTCTTCACGACCCTGCTCACCGGCTATCAGGCTCTGCTGGCCCGCTACACCGGACGCACCGACATCCCCGTCGGTACCGTCGTGTCCGGGCGCGGCCGCCCCGAGCTGGAGCAACTCGTCGGCTACGCCATCAACACCCTGGTGCTGCGCGGCCGCTGGCAGGGCGACCCCTCGTTCCGCACACTTCTCGACGGCGCCCGCGCCACGGTCCTGGACGCCTTCGACCACCAGGAGTACCCCTTCGCCCGGCTGGTCGACGAGCTCCAGCCCGAGCGCGACATGTCCCGCACCCCGCTGTGCCAGGTCGCCTTCACCCTGCACCAGGAGCGCACCGAGGCCTTCCGCCTCCCCGGGGTGACCGCCGAGCCGCTCCGCGCCACCTCCCGCGTCTCCCGGTTCGACCTCACCCTCCAGCTGGGCGAGCGGGCGGACGGCTCCGTGCACGGCACGCTGGAATACAGCACCGCGCTCTACGACCGCGCAACGGCAGAGCGACTCGCCCGCCACTATGTGCGCCTGCTGGAGTCCGCGGCCACCGACCCGGACAGGGCGCTGTCGCTGCTCGACCTCCTTGACGACACCGACCTGGCCGTTGTCGCGCCCGCGCCGCGCCTCTTCCCGGCACCGGAGCGGTGCCTGCACGAGCTCTTCGAGGAGCGGGCCGCCGCCACTCCGGACGCCACGGCGATCGTCTTCGGCGGACAGCGGCTGAGCTACTCCGAGCTCGACACCCGTGCCAACCGGCTCGCCCACCACCTGCGCGAACTCGGCGCGGGCCCCGGGGAGTTGGTCGCCGTCAGCCTGGATCGGGGCATCGACCTCGTCCCCACCCTGATCGGCGTCCTCAAGTCCGGCGCGGCCTACCTTCCGCTGGACCCCGAACACCCGGCGGAGCGTCTCGCCTACACCCTCAAGGACGCCGGCGCCCGGATCGTCGTCACCTCGGACGCCCACGCCGAGCACCTCGCCGCCGCCCACGACGGCCGCCTGGTGAACCTGGACGGGGAGCGCGACACCGCTGCCCTGGCCGCCGCGCCCACCACCGCCCCCGCCTCCGGCGTCCGCCCCGACGACCTGATCTACACCATCTACACCTCGGGCTCCACCGGCCGCCCCAAGGGCGTCGGACTCACCCACGCGAACGTACTGCGCCTGTTCACCGTCACCGAGGAGCACTACGGCTTCGACGAGCACGACGTCTGGCCGCTCTTCCACTCGTACGCCTTCGACATGTCGGTCTGGGAGCTGTGGGGCGCCCTGCTGTACGGAGGCCGCCTGGTCGTCGTACCCCCGGACGTCGCCCGCTCCCCGGAGGACTTCCTGCGCCTGCTCGCCGACGAGCGGGTGACCGTCCTCAATCAGACCCCGTCCGGTTTCCGCGGCCTGGTCGCCCTCGCCGCCGACGGTCACCCGCTGATCGACGAACTCGCGCTGCGGGTCGTCACGTTCGGCGGCGAGCGCCTGGACATGCCGGCCCTGCGCCCGTGGGTCGCACGTCGCGGCCTCGACCGTACGACGCTGGTCAACATGTACGGCATCACCGAGACCACCGTGCACACCACCTACCACCCGGTCACCGACGCCGACCTCACCGCCGACCACGGCAATGACGTCGGCGTACCGCTGCACGACCTCCAGGTGCAACTGCTCGGCGCGCACGGCGAACTGGTGCCCATCGGCGTGCCCGGAGAGATCCATGTCGGCGGCCCCGGTGTCGCCCGCATGTACCTGGGCCGCCCACGGCTCACCGCCGAGCGGTTCATACCCGACCCGTACGGCCCGGCCGGCTCCCGCCTCTACCGAAGCGGCGACCTCGCACGCCGGCGTCCCGACGGCGGTCTCGACTACCTCGGCCGCATCGACCACCAGGTCAAGATCCGCGGACATCGCATCGAACTCGGGGAGATCAAGGCCGCGTTGACGGCCCACGCGCTGGTGCGCGACGCGGTCGTCGTCGCCCGCGAGGACACCCCCGGAGACAAGCGGCTCGTCGCCTACGTCGTGCTCGCGGGCGAGGCCGTCGTAGCCCCCAGCGAACTGCGCGCCCTGCTGGTCCGCACGCTGCCCGCCTACATGATTCCCACCGCCTTCCTGGCCCTCGGCAGGATCCCGCTCACCGTCAACGGCAAGCTCGACCAGGCAGCCCTGCCCGCGCCCGACCGGGGTGCCCTCGCCGTCGGACGGGCCCATGTCGCCCCGCGCACCGCCGCCGAGGAACGGATGACCGAGGTCTGGCGCGAGGTCCTCGGCGTCGACCGGGTCGGCGTCACGGACAGCTTCTTCGACCTGGGCGGCGACTCGCTCCGCGCCGTCGCCCTGGCCGCCGCGCTGCGCGACGCCGAGTACGACGTGACCGTCCGCGACGTCTTCGCGCACCGCACGCCGGCCGAGCTCGTCGAGTTCCTCACCGGACGCCCGGCCCCTGCCCGCGCGGAACCGGGCGTCGCCCCCCTCGCTCTCCTCACGGACGAGGACCGCGCGCTTCTGCCGGAGGGTGTCGTCGACGCCTATCCGCTCGCCCAGGTGCAGCTCGGCATGGTCGTGGAGATGCTCGCCGACGACGGCCGCAACCATTACCACAACTCGACCTGCTTCCGGATCCTCGACGAGGACCCCTTCGTCGCCGAGGCGCTCCAGCAGGCCGTGCAGGTCGTCATCGGCCGCCACGAGATCCTGCGCACCTCGTTCGCGCTCGACGGGTTCTCGGTGCCGCTCCAGTTGGTCCACGATCCGTCGTGTGTCAACTCACCCGTACGCACACGAGACTTGACCGCCCTCGACGCCGACGCGGCCGAGCAGTCCCTGCGCGCCTTCATGACCGAGGAACGCGCCGAACTCTTCGACCTGACCCGGCCCCCGCTGATCCGCTTCACCGCGCACACCCGCGACGACGGCAGCTGGTGGCTCACCCTCACCGAGTGCCACGCGGTCCTGGAGGGCTGGAGCCATCACTCCCTCCTGATGGAACTCGTCACCACCTACCGGGCCTTGCGTGACGGGCAGCCCCTCCAGGAGCCCGAGCCCGCCGCCGTGCGCTACGCGGACTTCGTGGCAGCCGAGCTGAGCTCCCTGGACTCGGACGACGACCGCGACTACTGGCACGGCATCGTTGACGATCACCCCAAGTTCGTACCGCCCGCCGGATGGGGCGACGACCCGCTCACCACATCTCGTGGCCTGCACCGCGCCTGGGTCCCCTACCACGATCTCGAATCCGGGCTGCGCGCCCTGGCGAGCGAGGCCCAGGTCCCCATCAAGAGCGTGCTGCACGCCGCTCACCTGAAGGTGATGAGCCGGCTCACCCCCGAGGAGACGTTCCGCACCGGACTGGTCACCAACGCCCGCCCGGAAGCCGTCGGCGCCGAACGCGTCCACGGCGTCTACCTCAACCCCCTGCCCTTCGCCTTCCGGCGCGGCGCCCGCACCTGGCGCGAACTCGTCCGCCAGGTCTTCGACCAGGAGATCGAGGTCTGGCCGCACCGCCGCTACCCGCTCGGCGCCATGCAACGCGAATTCGGCGCCGGCGAACGCCTCGTGGACGTCCGCTTCAGCTACCAGAACTTCCGCCAGGTCGACCAGGACCTGATCGACTACGCCGCGACCATCGACGACAGCCCCACCGAGTTCCCGCTCGGCGTCTCGACCCGCGCCGGCTTCATGGTGATCACCGCCAACCGGCACATCATCGGCCGCGCGGGCGTCGACCGGCTCGCGTCCATGTACCGCTCGGTCCTCGAATCCATGGCCGCGGACGCGGACGGCGACGCCGGGCAGGCTGTCCTGCCGGGCGGTGAGCGGGAGTTGGTGCTCTCGTCGTGGAATGACACGGCGTCGCCGGTTCGCGAGGTGTCGGTCTCCGAGCTGATCGCGGAGCGGGCGGCCGAGTCGCCGGGTGCGGTGGCGGTGGAGGCGAAGGGGCTGCGCCTCACGTTCGGCGAGCTGGACGTGCGGGCCAACCGTCTTGCGGGGGCGCTGCGTTCTCGTGGTGTGGGCGCTGAGTCATCGGTGGCGGTGTTGCTGGATCGTTCGGTGGATCTGGTGGTGGCGTTGCTGGCGGTGTGGCGGGCGGGTGCGGGCTATGTGCCGCTCGATCCGGTGCTGCCGGTCGACCGTGTGGCCGGAATGCTCGCGGATGCCGGGGTGTCGGTGGCGGTGACGTCGGCCGAGTATGTGGACCGTTTCACCGTGGATGTCGTACGCGCGGATGAGGAGCACCCGGAGGCGGGGCTGTTGCCGTCGGTGGATCTGGACTCGCTGGCGTACACGATTTTCACGTCGGGGTCGACGGGCCGGCCGAAGGGCGTGCAGGTCACGCATCGCAGTCTCGCCAACCATGTGGACTGGGCGGTGCGGGAGTTGGCTTCCTGTGGGTCTGGTGGTGCGCCGGTGTTCTCGTCGGTGGCGTTCGACCTGGTGGTGCCGAATGTGTGGGCGCCGTTGGTGGCGGGGCAGCGGGTGTGGTTGTTCGACGGTGAGCTGACGGAGCTGGGACGGGCGCTGGCTGAGGCCGGCCCGTTCTCCTTCCTGAAGCTGACGCCTGGTCATCTTGAGGTGATCGGCGGCCAGCTGAGCGACGAGGAGATCCGCGCGCTGACGACTCGGATCGTGGTGGCGGGTGAGGCGCTGCCTGGTGCCCTCGTGGAGCGCTGGCGCCGACTGCTGGGCGACGGGCGACTCGTGAACGAGTACGGTCCGACCGAGGCGACCGTCGGCACCTGTGTCTTCCCGATCCAGGAGGCCCACGAAGGCGTGGTCCCCATCGGACATCCCCTGCCGAACATGACGATGCGCGTCCTGGACGGGCGCCGGCAGCCCGTTCCGGTGGGTGTCGTGGGGGAGTTGTACGTCGGCGGCGTCGGCGTCGCGCGTGGCTATGTCGGTGATGCGGTGCGGACGGCGGAGCGGTTCCTGCCCGACCCGTACGGCGAGCCGGGGTCCCGGATGTATCGGACGGGTGACCTGGTGCGCTGGCGTGCCGACGGTGCCGTGGAGTTCCTGGGGCGTATCGACGATCAGGTGAAGGTGCGCGGCTACCGCATCGAACTCGGTGAGATCCGGGCCGCGTTGATCGCCCACCCGGAGGTCTCCGACGCGGCCGTGACCGTGACCGACGACCAGCGACTGGTCGCCTACGTGGTCGGCGGCACCGAGGGCCTGCGAGAGGCACTGGCGCCGGTGCTTCCCGAATACATGGTGCCGTCCCTCTTCATCGAGCTGGACAGGATCCCGCTGACGGCGAACGGCAAGCTTGACCGGCGTGCCCTGCCGGCCGCGGAGGCGACCGCCGCGGACACGTACATCGCGCCCCGCTCGGAGACCGAGGAGAGGATCGCCGCGATCTGGGGCCAGGTGCTTGGCCTGGACAAGGTCGGCGTCGAGGACAACTTCTTCGACCTCGGCGGGCACTCGATCAAGGCGATCGCCCTGGTCGGTGCCCTGCGGGCCGAAGGCTTCGAGGCGGCCGTGGGCGATGTCTTCCGCCACCGGACCGTGGCAGGACTCGCGACAGCGCTGCGCGCGAGTACCGGTACGCCCGAAGCGGATCCCTCTGTCGTGGCACCCTTCGCCCTGATCTCGCACGAGGACAGGGCCAGGCTGCCCGAGGGACTGGCCGACGCCTTCCCGCTGGCCCAGGTGCAGCTCGGCATGCTGGTGGAGATGCTGGCCGACGACGGCCTGAACAAATACCACAACACCACCACGTTCCGGATCAGGGACGGCCGGGTCTTCGACGCCGATGCGCTGGAACAGGCGGCGCGGGCGCTGGTGGAGCGGCACGAGATGCTGCGGGCGTCGTTCGCGCTGGAGGGCTACTCCGTACCGCTGCAGCTCATCCACCCGAGCGCGCGGATTCCGGTCACCGTGCACGACCTGCGGGGGCAGGACGAGGAGAGCCAGGCGGCCGCTCGTCGCGAGCATGTCGTCGGGGAGCGCGCCGCCACCTTCGACCTGGAGCGCCCGCCCCTGCTGAGGATTTCGGCGCTCGTGGAGTCGGACGAGGCCTGGTGGCTGTCGGTCAGCGTCTGCCACCCCATCACCGAAGGGTGGAGCCACCGTTCGCTGCTCAGCGAGATCGTGGAGGGCTACCTGCGGGTGCGCGGCGGCGAGTCGCTGCCCGCGCCGGAGGCGCCCGCCGTGCGGTACGCGGACTTCGTGGCGGCCGAGCGGGCCTCCCTGGAGTCGGACGAGGACCGCGGCTACTGGCGTGGTGTCATCGAGGGCCACGCCAAGTTCGAGCTGCCCTCGGGCTGGGGCGGTGACGAGACGTCGCGCCCTGCGCACACCGTCCGCGTTCCGCTTGCCGACCTCGCGCCGGCATTGCGCGCTGCCGCGAGTGACACAGGTACCTCGCTGAAGGCCGTGCTGCACGCGGCCCACTTGAAGGTGATGAGCCTGCTCACTCCGGAGGAGGCCTTCCACACCGGCCTCGTCTGCAGCGGTCGCCCGGAGATCCTGGGCGCGGAGCGCGTGTACGGCATGTACCTCAACACCGTGCCGTTCGCCTTCCGGCGCGGCGCCCGCACCTGGCGCGAACTCGTCCGCCAGGTCTACGACCAGGAAGCGGCCCTCTGGCCCCACCGTCGCTTCCCGATGCCCGTGATGCAGCGCGAACTGGCCGACGGATACCGCCTGTTGGACGTCCGCTTCAGCTATCTCGATCTCAAGGACGCCCAGGCCGAGTCCGACATCGTCGACGCGGACTCCGGCATGGGTGAGGGCGCGACAGAATTCGGCCTCGCCATAGCGGCCCGTGCGAGCGGTCTGCTCCTCACGGCCGACCCCCGCCGCCTCACCCCGGCCGCCGTCGACCGGCTGGCGTCGATGTACCGGGCCGTCCTGGAGGCCATGGCCCAGGATGTCGACGGGAGCGCGGAGTCCACCTATCTGCCCAGTGGCGAAAGGGAATTGGTGCTCTCGTCGTGGAATGACACGGCGGCTGTGGTGCGTGAGGTGTCGGTGCCGGAGTTGATTGCGTTGCGGGCGGTGGAGTCGCCGGGTGTGGTGGCGGTGGAGGCGAAGGGTCTTCGGCTGACGTTCGGTGAGTTGGAGGACCGGGCGAATCGCTTGGCGTGGCGCCTGCGTGAGAGGGGGGTGGGTCCGGAGTCGTCGGTGGCGGTGTTGCTGGATCGTTCGGTGGATCTGGTGGTGGCGTTGCTGGCGGTGTGGCGGGCCGGCGCCGGTTACGTGCCTCTTGATCCGGTGCTGCCGCGTGAGCGTGTGGCCGGGATGCTGGCGGATGCCGGGGTGTCGGTGGCGGTGACGTCCGGGGCCTATGTCGACCGGTTCGAGGTCGATGTGGTGCGGGTGGATGAGGAGCATCCGGAGGCGGGGCTGCTGGAGCCGGTGGGGCTGGACTCGCTGGCGTACACGATTTTCACGTCGGGGTCGACGGGCCGCCCGAAGGGCGTCCAGGTCACGCATCGCAGTCTCGCCAACCATGTGGACTGGGCGGTGCGGGAGTTGGCTTCCTGTGGCTCGGGTGGTGCGCCGGTGTTTTCGTCGGTGGCGTTCGATCTGGTGGTGCCGAATGTGTGGGCGCCGCTGGCGGCCGGGCAGCGGGTGTGGCTGTTCGACGGTGAGCTGACGGAGCTGGGTCAGGCGCTGGCGGAGGCCGGCCCGTTCTCCTTCCTGAAGCTGACGCCGGGGCATCTGGAGGTGATCGGCGGCCAGCTGAGCGACGAGGAGATCCGCGCGCTGACGACACGGATCGTGGTGGCGGGTGAGGCGCTGCCTGGTGCCCTCGTGGAGCGCTGGCGTCAACTGCTGGGCGACGGACGGCTCGTCAACGAGTACGGTCCGACCGAGGCGACTGTGGGCACCTGTGTGTTCCCGGTCGAGGAGGCTCACGAGGGTGTGGTGCCCATCGGCCGCCCGCTGCCGAACATGACCATGCGCGTTCTGGACGCGCGCCAACTGCCCGTCCCGGTCGGGGTTGTAGGGGAGTTGTATGTGGGCGGCGCGGGTGTTGCGCGTGGTTACACCGGTGATGCGGTGCGTACGGCGGAGCGGTTCCTGCCCGACCCGTACGGCGAGCCGGGGTCCCGGATCTATCGGACCGGTGACCTGGTGCGCTGGCGTGCCGACGGTGCCGTGGAGTTCCTGGGGCGTATCGACGATCAGGTGAAGGTGCGCGGCTACCGCATCGAACTCGGTGAGATCCGGGCCGCGTTGGTCGCCCACCCGGAGGTCTCCGACGCGGCCGTGACCGTGACCGACGACCAGCGACTGGTCGCCTACGTGGTCGGCGGGGACGTGGACGCCCTGGGGGAGTGGCTGAACGGCACGCTTCCCGAGTACATGGTCCCCTCGGTGTTCGTCGCTCTGGACATGATCCCGCTGACCGCGAACGGCAAGCTTGACCGGCGTGCCCTGCCGGCCGCGGAGGCGACTGCCGCGGACACGTACATCGCGCCCCGCTCGGAGATCGAGGAGAAGATCGCCGCGATCTGGGGCCAGGTGCTTGGCCTGGACAAGGTCGGCGTCGAGGACAACTTCTTCGATCTCGGCGGGCACTCCATCAAGGCGATCGCCCTGGTCGGTGCCCTGCGGGCCGAAGGCTTCGAGGCGGCGGTCAGTGACGTGTTCCGTCACCGTACCGTGGCAGGACTCGCAGCGGCGCTGGGCACCGACGGCGGCGCGGACGAGGTGGACCGATCGGCTCCCACGGCCGTGGCACCCTTCGCGCTGGTCTCCGCGGACATCCGGGACTCCCTGCCCGAGGACGTCGTCGACGCGTACCCCCTCTCGCAGGTCCAGCTCGGCATGGTGCTCGAAATGCTGGCCGACGACGGCCTGAACAAGTACCACAACACGTCGACGTTCCGGATCAAGGACGGGCGGCCCTTCGACGAGGACGCGCTGGCCCGTGCCGCGCGCACGGTCGTGGAGCGGCACGAGATGCTGCGTACCTCCATCGAGCTGGAAAACTTCGAGGTGCCGCTGCAGCTGGTGCACGCGGCGGCCGAAGCCCCCGTCGTCGTACGGGATCTGCGGGGCAGCTCCGCCGAGGAGTTCGAGGAGGCGCGGCGGGCCCACATCGCACGCGAGCGCGCCGAGCTGTTCGACCTCGGGCGGGCACCGCTGCTGCGGATCTCCGCGCTCGTCGAGTCGGACGAGGCCTGGCACCTCGGATTCACGCACTGCCACGCCATCACCGAGGGCTGGAGCCAGCAGTCCCTGCTGATGGAGGTGCTGGGGCTCTATCACGCCTGGGCGGCGGGGGAGGAGCCCGAGACCCCCGAGCCCGCGCCCGTGCGGTACGCCGACTTCATCGCGGCCGAACTCGCCTCGCTCGACTCCGAGAAGGACCGCGCGTACTGGCGGCGGATCGTCGAGCAGCACGCCCCCTGGAGCCTGCCGTCGGACTGGGGCACCGGGCCGGGATCACCCCGTGAGGACTTCAAGCTGTCGGTGGAGTTCCGCGACATCGAACCCGCGCTGCGGGCACTGGCCGCCGAGACGGGGACCTCCTTCAAGGCGGTACTGCTGGCCGCCCATCTGAAGGTGCTGGGCACCCTCACACACGAAGAGGCCTTCCACACAGGCGTGTTGTACAGCGCACGGCCCGAGGTACCGGGCGTCGAGCGGGTGTACGGCATGTACCTCAACACGCTGCCTTTCGCCCATCGGCGCGGCGCTCGCACCTGGGGGGAACTCGTCCGACAGGTCTTCGACCGCGAGGCCGAGGTGTACGGGCACCGGCGTCATCCGCTGCCCGCCGTACAGCGGCTCGCGGGCGGCCGCCGCCTGTTCGACGTCATGTTCCGCTACCAGGACTTCCACCAGGTCGACACCGGCACGGTCGACGTACAGGCGGGGGCGGGCGACAGCTCGAACGAGTTCACGCTGTCCCTCGCCAATGTGCCGGGACGGCTCGTCCTGCGCGCGATCAGCACCGGACTGAGCCGGCCCAACGCCGAGCGGCTCGCCGGAATGTACCGGGCCGTCCTGGAAGCCATGGCCGCGGGCCCGGACGGCGACGCGCAGGCGACGGTCGTCCCGGAGGCGGAGCGCACGCAGATCCTCCAGGACTGGAACGACACCGAGGTGGAGTGGGAATGAGCAATCCCCGACCGGGAACGAGCCGACCCCGACAAGGACCGCGCCGTGTCCACGAAGTGTTCGCGGACACCGCCGCCGCCCGCCCGGGCGCCGTGGCCGTCGAGGCGGCGGACGGAACACTGACGTACGGCGAACTCGACCGGCAGGCCAACCGCGTCGCGCACCGGCTGCGTGCCGCGGGCGTCGGACCTGAGTCGGTGGTCGGCGTGCTGCTGCGCCGCCGCCGCGGCCTGCTGCCCGTGCTGCTCGGCATCTGGAAGGCCGGCGGCTCCCACCTCCCACTGGACCCGGCGCTACCGCGCGAGCGGCTCGGCTACATGCTGAGCGCGGCGGGCGCACGCCTGGTGGTGACGGAGACGGGGCTTGCGGACCGGATCGCCGGCGAGCCGCACGCCGTCCCCCTCGACGGCGGCGTAGGCACGCGGGGCAACGCGCCGAGTGACTACGACGGCGTACTCCTCGATGTGGAACGCGAGTGGGAGGCGATCGCGCGGCAGCCGGACTCCCCACCGGACCTCGGAGCGCGGGACGGGCTGCACCACAGTCTCGCGTACACCCTCTTCACCTCCGGCTCCACCGGCCGCCCCAAGGGTGTGCAGATCGCGCACCGCTCGCTGCTGAACCTGCTGTTCTCGATGCGGGAGCGGTTCGGGTCCGGGCCCGAGCACATCTGGCTGGCGGCCACCTCGCTGTCGTTCGACATCTCCGCCGCCGAGCTGTACCTGCCGCTGGTGACCGGTGGCCGGGTCGTGCTCGCCGGTGACGAGCAGACGGGTGACTCCGGGGCCTTGCTGGGGCTGATCGACGGCCGTGGCGTCACCCATGTCCAGGCCACCCCGGCCGGGTGGAAGCTGCTGCGGGCGGCGGGCTTCGAGCACCGCCCGGTCACCGGGATCACCACCGGGGAGGCCTGTCCGCCGCCCCTCGCCCGGGAGTTGCACGGACACGTGGACCGGCTCGTCGACCTGTACGGGCCGACCGAGACGACCATCTGGGCCACCGGCTGGGAGGTCGAGGCCGACGTGGAGAGCGTGCCGATCGGCCGGCCGATCCACAACATGCGGGCCTATGTGCTCGATCCGGCGCTGCAGCCGGTCCCCGTGGGTGTGGTGGGGGAGCTCTACCTGGGCGGCGTTGGTGTGGCCCGCGGCTATGTGGGGCGCCCCGCGCTCACGGCGGATCGGTTCCTGCCCGAGCCGTTCGGCGGGGCGCCCGGCTCCCGCATGTACCGGACCGGCGACCTCGCCCGATATCGCGCGGACGGCGAACTGGAGTATCTGGGCCGAGAGGACCATCAGGTCAAGATCCGCGGCTATCGCATCGAACTCGGTGAGATCGAGGAGCGGTTGCTGAGCCGGGAGGGCGTGCGGGACGCCGTCGTCGTGGTCCTCGAGGACGCCGGCGGGGAGAAGTGGCTCGCCGCGTACGTCGCGGTGGACCGCGCTGCGGGCCCGGACCAGGAGGCATTGCGCGACGGCCTGGCGGCGGAACTGCCCGCGTACATGGTGCCCGCCGCCTTCGTCCTGCTCGACGAACTGCCGCTCAGTGCGGCCGGAAAGATCGACCGCAAGGCACTCCCCGCCCCCGGCCGGTCCGCGCTGATCGCCGACCGGGCGTATGTGGCGCCCCGCACACCGACCGAGCAGCTCCTGGCGGACATCTGTACCGAAGTGCTGGGTGTCCCGGACGTGGGCGTTCGGGACCGGCTGGCCGATCTCGGGGCCGACTCCATGCGGATCGTCCATGTCCTCGCGGCGGCCCGCCGCGCGGGCGTCGGCATCACCCTGCGCATGCTCCTGGACAACGGCACGATCGAGGACCTCGCGAGGGCCCTCGGCGCAACGGGAACGACCACACCCACGGGAAAGACGACGACGATGACGACAGTCGCCACCGCCCCCCTCTCCTCGGCCGAAATCGAACGGGTCATGGCGGAGCACCGGATTCCGGGTGCCGCCATCGCCCTCCTGCGGGACGGCGAACCCGTCGGCGTCCACGCCCACGGCGTCCGCTCCACCGAGACGGGCGCGCCGGTGACCCTGCGCACCCGGTTCCAGGCGGGCTCGATCAGCAAGCACGTCACGGCGTTCGCCGCGCTGCGGCTCGTGGACCGCGGGATCCTCGACCTCGACGCGGACCTGGACGGCCTTCTCATCGGCCGTACGCTGCCCAGGGCGCCCGGCGGTCGGCCCGTCACGCTGCGCCAGTGCCTGACCAACACCTCGGGTCTCGCGGGCAGTCAGGCCACCTGGTGGCGTCCCGACGAGGCCATGCCGGACCTCTCCCGCATCCTGGACGAGATCCGGGCGGAGCACGAGCCGGGCTCCCTGTTCCGCAAGGACGGCGCCCAATGGGCGGTCGTGGAACAGCTCCTGACCGACATCACGGGGCAGGACTTCGACAAGGCCGTCCAGGAGCTGGTGTTCGAGCCGCTGGGCATGCGGGACAGCGGCTTCGGGGCACCCGGCGCACCGGACGCCGCCGCCGGACACGACCAGCACGGACGTGAACTGTCCGGCGGTCATCGGGTGCGTCCGGTGCGGGCGGGCAGCGGTCTGTGGTCCACGCCCGCCGACCTGGCCGTCTTCGCCGGGACGCTGCGCCGCGCCCACCAGGGCCTGTCCGAACTGTTGTCCGCGCGGCTCGCGGGCGTCATGCTCACGGAGGCGTTTCCCGGCAGTTTCTACGGTCTGGGCACGGTGGTCGACGGCACGCCGGGGGAGCCCGAGTTCGGCCACGGCGGACAGACCGCCGGCTTCCGCGCCCTCACTTCGGTGCGGCTGCGGTCGGGCGCCGGTTGTGTGGTGATGACGAATTCGGACAACGGCAAGGAGCTCCACCGGGCCGTCGCCGCCGCGCTCGGAAGGATCATCTCCGCCTAGCGCAAGGCACCGTCCGGCCAAAGAAGGCAACGGATAACGCAGGAATAACGGTCCTTCATAGTTTCTCCACCGAGCCAAGTTCCGCAGATGTCAGAACGGGGGGTGCCGAATGGACTTCCAAGTCCTCGGCCCGGTGGAAGCCCGCAAGGGTGGCGAAAGAATCGCACTGTCCGGATCCAAGGTGCACACGGTCCTCGCGAGCCTGTTGCTCGCCCGGGGGCGCGTCGTGTCCGACGAACGGTTGAGCTCCATGCTGTGGGGGTGGGAGCCGCCCGCCACGGCCGGAGCGCAGATCTACACCTACATGTCGCGCCTGCGCAAACTGCTGGGCGACGAAGTCGAGATCGACCGGCGCCCGCCGGGTTACGTCCTGCGGGCGCCGCACAGCACGGTCGACCTCCTGGAGTTCGAGCAGCTGGACCGCGAAGGGCGCACGGCACTGAGCCGCGGGCGCCATCTGGAGGCCAGCACCCTGCTGAGCCGGGCGCTCGGCCTGTGGCGGGGCGCCGCGCTCGGCAATGTGACGGAGTATCTGGCGGGCGCCGAGCTGGCCCGCCTCGAAGAACTGCGGCTGCACGCACTGGAAAGCCGCGTCGAGGCCGATCTGGAGCTCGGCCGGCATGAGCAGCTGACCGCTGAACTGACCGGCCTGGTCGCCGAGTTCCCGCTGCGTGAGAAGCTGCGTGCCCAGCTCATGACGGCCTTCTACCGCTGCGGCCAGCAGGCCGACGCGCTGCACACGTATCACGAGGGCCGAAAAGTGCTCGACGAGCAGCTGGGCATCGAGCCCGGCGAAGCCCTCGGCGCCACCTACCAGGCCGTCCTCGTGGGCAGCCTCGGCGCGAAGAAGGGAGCCCCGGCCCGTACGGTGGTCTCCGCGTCGTACGGCGGGGGCGATCCGCGCGACCCCTACGAGCCGCGTCCGGCGACGCTTCCTCCGGACATCGAGGACTTCATCGGGCGCGAAGAGGAACTGGCCGCGTTGTGCGGGCAGTTGGCCGAATCACGCAAGGGCGGCGGGCCCCGCGCCCTGCTGGTGACCGGTATGGCGGGAGTCGGCAAGACCGCCCTCGCGGTGCGGGCCGCGCACCGCAGCGCCGTGCACTTTCCCGACGGCCAGCTCTTCGCCGAACTGGCCCACCCGGACGGCCGCCCCAAGAAGCTGGGTGAGGTCCTGACGGTACTGCTGCGCGCCCTCGGCGCACCGGTGGACAGTACGGGTTGCACCGCCGACCTCGACGAACTGATCCGCCGCTACCGCACCCGCACGGCGGGCAGGCGCCTGCTCGTGGTCCTCGACGGCGCCGTCGACAGCCGCGAGCTGGATCTGCTGCTGCCGGGATCCGCCGCGGCCGCCGTCCTCATCACCGGACGGGCGAGGCTGACCCGGGTGGCCCAGGCGCGCACCACCGTCCTCACACCCTTCGAGCGGGACATGTCGTACGAGTTGCTGGCGGCCGGAGTCGGGCGCAGGCGGCTGCTCGCCGAGCCCGACGCCACGAACGAGGTGCTCGCCTACTGCGGAGGGCTGCCGCTCGCGGTGCGCATCGCGGGCAGTCGTCTGGCCGCGCGCTCGCACTGGCCGGTCTCCTGGCTGGCGTCCCGGCTCGCCGAGCCCGAGCATCGGTTGCGCGAACTCTCCTACGGAGGGTTGGAGTTGCGGCGCACGCTGCTCCCGTCGCTGCGGCAGCTGCCCAGACAGGCCGGGCGTACGCTCGTCCGCCTGGCGGGGATCGGCACCGAGCCGTTCCCCGCCCAGCGGGCTGCCCGGCATCTCGCCGAGCCCGAGTCCGCGGCCGAGGAGAGCCTGGAGCACCTGGTGGACGCGGCGTTGCTCGACATCTGCGGCGTCGACCGCCTCGGCCGTCCGCTGTACCGCTTCCACGAACTGGTGCTTCTCTTCGCCGAATCACTCGCGACTGCACATCGCGAACGGGAACGGTCCACCGCCGCGCACTGATGACAGCGTTGCCAACAGTTCCACATTCGGCCTGAATCGGGCCGACACAGGTCCGGCTCCGCAGCAGCGGAGCCGGACCGGTCAGTCGACGGCGGGTACCTCAGTGCCAGTCCTCTTCGTCGGGGCTGACGACCGTCGTGCTGGCCGGGCCGGCCCCGGTGGAGGCGGCGGTCAGGGAACTTGCCGCGCCGAGCGCGCAGAGCGCGATGATCCAGAGCATCACTATCTGCCTGGCCGTCGTGCTCCAGGTGTTCTGCATGGCGACTCCCGAGTCTTCTGCCGTAGCGGGTGCGGGTGAGGGGAAAGCGCCGGGCGCCGCCCTCTTCGTTCGCAATCGAAACTAGGGACATGCGGCTTCGGGCCACTATCGATCCGCCTTCGTCCCGCACTCCGCCGTCGGCCGGACCTACCGCCGGACCCCTCAGCGGCGTCGCCCCGACGTGGCGGCCGCCGCCCGCCCCGTGCTCGCACGATCCGGTGACCCGCCCGCGCCGGACGTCTGCGCCGCAGGAAGTGCCGGAGCCCTATCGGAGCCCAGCGCTTCGACAGCACGGTCGACCCGCTCCAGCCAGGGCTTCACATCGATGCGCGCGAAGCAGTCCCGGGCGTCCGCCAGATACCGCAGCGCGCGGGCACGGTGACCGCACTGCCCGCAGGCCTCGCCCAGCACCAGCTTGATCTTCCCCTCCACCAGCGGATTGCTGACCTGGTTCGCCGCGTCGAGGGCCTGCGTCAGCGTCATCCGGGCCTGCTCCGGGCGGCCCGCCCCGAGCCGTACCTCCCCGAGCGCCAGCAGCCCGTGCGCGAGCCCCAGCGTGTCGGCGTTGTCCTGCACGATCCGCACCATGCGCAGCAGGGCCTCCTCGGCCCGCGCGAAACGGCCCTGGGCCAGCAGCACCCGGCCCAGCCGATGGGTGGCGAGCGCCACACTGCGCGAGCCGCCGTCACCGATGGCCTCGGCGACCCGGACGGACTCGCGGCTCAGTTCGGCCGCCCGGTCGACATGTCCGCGGTCGAGCTCGATCTGCGCCATGTTGTTCAGCACATGGGCCTCGGAGGAGAGGTCACCCACCTCGCGGAAGACCTCGAGTGCCTCGGTGCTGCGGCTCATCGCTCGGGTCAGCTCGCCGCGCATCTCGTCGATCATCGCCATACTGCGCAGCACCAGCGCCCGCCCGTGCCGTTCCCCCGCCCGCGTGTGCAGCGCCAGAGCGGCGGCGAAGCACTCGTCGGCCTCGGGGAAGCGCCGCAGCCGCATCTCCAGCGCGCCCAGGATGTGCAGCATCGCGCCTTGCCCCCGGACGTTCCCGGCGGCCCGCGTCGCGGCGAGGGCGCGCTCCGTGCAGGCACGCCAGTCGTCGGTGTGGTCACGGGTCTCGAAGAGCACCACCGTGGACATGGTGAGATCCCAGGCCAGTTCGTCCAGGCCGAGCTCCGCCGCCTGCTCCACCACCGCGGACAGGGTGAGTCGCTCCGCCCCCAGCCACCGCAGCGGCCGGGCCGCGAGATCGGCGGCCACGTCGTCGGGCAGTGGGCGGCGCGGGGTCGTGCCGTGCAGGATGCTGAAGTCACCTCCGTAGAAGCGCCGGTGGGCCAGTTCCGCCAGGGACAGCGCAGTGCGGAAGACCCGCTCGCGGGCGGTCCGCCGCTCCTGCTCGGACTCCTCGTCGTGGGCGCGCTCGTGGGCGTACAGCCGCAACAGGTTCTGGAAGCGGTAGCGCGGCCGGCCCATCGCGTCGGCGCCGGTCACGTCCAGGAACTGGGCGTCGACCAGCTGTTCCAGGAGCCGTTCCGCCGTCGCGGGATCGGCGTCGACGAGCGCGGCGCCCAGCCACGGCGCGAAGTCCGGTACCTCCAGGAGCCCGAGGAGCCGGTAGAGCCGGGCCGCCGCATCGCTCAGGCACCGATAACTCAGCGCGAAGCCCGCCCTGACCTGTGACTCGCCCTCGCTCAGCTCGTCCAGCCGGCGGCGCTCGTCGCTGAGCAGGGAGACGAGCCGCGCTACCGTCCAGTGCGGCTTGGCGGCGAGCCGCGCCCCGGCGATTCTGAGGGCCAGCGGCAGCCGGTCGCACAGCTCGGCGACCCGGGCGACGGACGCGGGATCGTCGGCGACGCGCTGCTCACCGACGATACGACCGAGCAGTTCCACCGCCTCGGGCCCGGTCAGCCGACCCAGCTGCACCCGGGACTGCGGCGGCCAGGCGACCAGCTCGGTGAGCTGTTCCCGGCTGGTGATCAGCACACTGCAGCCGGGGCTGCTCGGCAGCAGCGGCACGATGTGCGGGTACGAATGCACGTTGTCGAGCACCACGAGCACCCGCCGCTCGGCCAGGATGCTGCGATACAGCGAGGCCCGCTCCTCCAGACCGACCGGGATCCGGTCGCCCGGTACGCCCAGCGAGCGCAGGAAGCGGCCGAGGACCTCGCCGACCGGGGCCGGTTCGTGATTCTCGTCGTAACCACGCAGGTCGGCGAAGAGGTGACCGTCGGGGAAGTGCTCGGAGACGCTGTGCGCCCAGTGCACGGCCAGGCAGGTCTTGCCGAGTCCGCCGACTCCGGTGATGAGTCCTGCCGTCGGCCCGCGCACCCCGTCGGTGCGCTCCAACAGAGCGTCCAGCAGCGCCATTTCCCGAACGCGACCGGTGAACCCAGGTACGTCCGGGGGAAGTTCGAACGGCTTGCCCACCAGATCCCGCGGTTGTTCGTGCTCCGCGGCGGACGGCCCCCGCTCGCCCGCAGCCGGAGTCACGTCGTCGTGCAGGATCGCGTCGTGCAACTCGCGCAGGGCGGGGCCCGGTTCGAGGCCGAGCTCGTTGATGAACAGGCGGCGCCCGAGGCGGAACGTTTCCATGGCCTCGGCGCGGCGGCCGGAACGGTACTGCGCGGTGATCAGATGGTGTCGGGTGCGCTCACGCATGGGGTGCGCGCGCACCGTGGCGTCGAGTTCCGGAATGATTCTCTGGTGATGGCCCAGTTCCAGTTCGACGGCGATCGCGTCGTCATACGTGTTGAGACGTAACTCCTCGAGACGCCGTGCCTCGTCCTCGACCGCCGCCCCGGTCACCCCCGCCAATGCGGGACCGTGCCACAGCCGCAACGCCTCGGAGTAGTGCCGGGCGGCATCGGGGAGCCGCTTCTCCTGCACGGCGCGCTCGGCGCCGGAGACGAGTGCCGAGAATTCGAGGCTGTCCAGCCGATGTCCACTGGCACGCAGCAGATATCCCGGATGGGCCGTGACGATGACTTCCTCGGAGAATCCAGCTTTCCTGAATGATTTGCGCAACGCGGCTATGCAAATCGATACCTGTGTACGTGCCGTGGCGGGCGGTTGGTCTCCCCAGACCGCGTCGACCAGCCTGTCGACCGATACGGTCCTCTCCGGATTCAGCAACAAGAGTGCCAAAATGGTCCGGTGACGCGGCCCGCCCACCTTCACTTGTCCGTCGTCCGTGAGCACGCTCAGCGGACCTAGAATCTTGAAGCGCAGCGGCTTCTCCACTTGCCCTCCCCTGCTCCGAAGTCCCTGCCGGAGCTCGCGGGTGCCCCGTGACGGGCCATGGTTGATCCATTCTATGCGCCACCGGATGTGGAATTGTTAATTCCATCGGAAGGGCTGGATTTGGTTGTTTCTGAATACGCGTCAGTAAGGTTGATGTTGAGTTAAGGGCTTTGTTTGCGGATCAATAATCCAGGCGAATGCCGATTCATGAACAAGGCTCAGGTTTCTTTGAACAGAGTTCAATCCTTTTGGCGACGTCCTCAGGGGCGGTAGCGCAGCGGGTGTTCCGCGGGGATCTCCACCACCACGATCTCGGTCCCGTCCGGGTCCGCGATCCACATCTCGATCAGTCCCCACGGCTCCTTCACCGGCTGCCGCAGCACCTC
>NZ_BMMM01000001.1:0-545861 GCF_014645835.1 Streptomyces albiflavescens | reverse complement strand
TCCAGGAAGCCGCCGCCGAGGAAGTAGACGGTCCCGCGCTCGGGTCCCGTGCCGAACTCGCGGTAGACGGCGAGGCCCAGCTGCTCGCCGTAGAAGGTCCGGGAGCGCTCCGGGTCGGTGGGGCGAAGGAGGGTTCGGCTGCTCAGTACATGCACCATGCAGCCGGAGCCTAGGGGAGGGTTACGCTCGTCGGTGCCCAAGCCGCGCCACCGAACGGAGAAACGCTCCATGGACACCGCCGCTTCCGCCGGATTGACCTTCCGCGACGCCACCGACGTCGATGTGGACGCTTTGGTCGCGCTGATCGAGTCGGCGTACCGCGGAGACTCCAGCCGGACCGGCTGGACCACGGAGGCGGACATCCTCGAAGGGCAGCGGACCGACCCCGAAGGCGTGCTCGCCGTCATCAAGTCGCCCGACAGCCGACTGCTGACGGTGGAGCGGGACGGCGCTGTCGTCGCCTGCTGCCAGCTCGAGCACCGCGGCGACCACGCCTACTTCGGGATGTTCGCGGTCAGCCCCACACTGCAGGGCGGGGGTCTCGGCAAGGTGATCATCGCGGAGGCGGAGCGGCACGCACGGGAGATCTGGGGTGTCGCGGAGATGCACATGACCGTGATCTCCGTACGCGACGACCTCATCGCCTGGTACGAGCGGCGCGGCTACCGCCGTACGGGAAAGATGACGCCCTTCCCGTACGGCGACGAGCGCTTCGGCGTTCCGCAGCGTGACGACCTGCAGTTCGAGCTGCTGGTCAAGCCGCTGGCGTGACGTTCACGCGGTGAAGCGGCCGGTGCGCTTGATCTCGGGATAGTCGGTGGTCGCGCCGTCCAGCTCCAGCGCACGCACCAGCCGCAGCTGGTCCTGGGTGTTCACCACCCAGCCGATGATCCGCAGGTCGGCCTTCCTGGCGGCCTCGACGACCTCCAGGGTCAGCCGGCGGATGTTGAGGCAGACGGTCTCGGCGCCGGCCTCCGTGGCGCGCTCCACGACATCGATGCCATAGCGGCTCGCGATGAGCGCGGTGCGGACGCCCGGCACGAGTCGGGCGATCTCCGCGATCGCCTCGTCGTGGAACGACGACACCTCGACCCGCCCGACCAGGTCCCGCCGGTGCATGACCTCGGCCAGCGCCCTGGCCGCCGCCAGGTCCTTGATCTCGGCCTGCAGCGGCGTCCTGACGGCGTCCAGGACCTCCTCGAAGACGGGGACGTGCTCACCGCGTCCCGCGTCCAGCGCGCGCAGCTCGGCGAGTGTTTTCTCGGCGATCGGCCCCGAGCCGTCGGTCGTACGGTCCACTTCGGCGTCGTGCATGACGACGAGAGCGCCGTCCTTGCTCAGATGCAGATCGAGTTCGATCAGGTCGAGGCCCGCGTGCTGGGCGGCGATGAAGGAACGGAGAGTGTTCTCGGGCTCGACACCCATCACTCCGCGATGACCGATGGTGAGGAAGTTCAAGATTCGACTCGCTTCCGTCGACGGCGGCTCGGCTCGCGCGTGGAACCGACGGCGGCGCCCACGCGGCAAGGCCGCAGCCTAATGGCCCCGCTGGGCGATGTACCCGTTCGTACGCGGGGCAATGACGGCGCCTGGCAGGGAAGATCCACGTCGGGCCGCCGCGACGGGTCACTCTGGGGTGGGCGAGTCCCGTGGCGGTTGACCGGCGGCCGCAGCCCTTGCCTCTTGCGGGACTGACGGTTAGTCATGACTCGGCCCCGGCAAGGGGTCCCTCCGACCAACCTGAAGAGGTGTCGCGATGCCCACCGAACCCGCGCCCGACGTCCTCGCCCTCATCGACGCCATCAGGGTCCACTTCCCGGACCTCGGAGGCACCGTCACCGAAGCGGCCGAGGCTCGCCGCATCCTCGCAGCCGCGCCCCCGTGGCCCTTCGAGCCGCCGACCGTGGGCTCGGTCGAGAACCGGGCGATACCGGGTCCGAAGGGGGCGCCGGAGATCCCCGTACGCATTTATCGGCCGCAGCCGCAGCCGCAGCCGCAGCGGATGCAGGAGCAGGAGCAGGAGCAGGAGCGGATGCCGGAGCCGGAGCCGGAGCCGTATGCGGATCCGGTCCGGCTACCCGTGCACCGCCCCACGGTCGTCTTCTTCCATGGCGGCGGATGGGTCATCGGCGGCCTGGACACCCATGACCCCATCGCGCGCGCCCTGTGCCGTGACGCCGGTGCGGTCGTCGTCTCGGTCGACTACCGGCTCGCGCCGGAGGCTCGCTTCCCCGCGGCCGTCGACGACGCGTACGCCGCGCTGTGCTGGGCCGCGGAGCACATCGGCGAACTGGGTGGGGAGCCGGGCGCGTTGGTGGCCGCGGGCGACAGTGCGGGCGGGAACCTGGCGGCCGTGGCCGCGCTGATCGCCCGCGACCGGGGCGGACCGGAGCTCGCGCTCCAGGTGCTCGTCTATCCCGCGACGGATGTACGGCCACGGGGCGACACCTCCCGGTGGGACGGTGCGGGGTACTTCCTCACGCCGGCCCACGGCCGCTGGTTCGTCGAGCAGTACTTCGGGTCCGACGGCGACCGGGCGCACCCGCATGCCTCCCCCCTGGTGGCCGATCCGCACGGACTGGCGCCGGCCCACATCGTCACGGCGGGCTTCGACCTCCTCTGCGACGAGGGTCGATCATATGCGGCAAAACTAAGCAAGTCGGGCATACGGGTCACCGAGGATCACTATCCGGGTATGTTCCATGGATTCTTCGGCTTCCCCGAGCTTCTCGCGGACGCCCGCGCCGCCCGGTGGCACGTAGCGGAAGTGATTGCTTCCACGGTGTCCGACAGGAAAAAGAGCGGTGATGATGGGGGGTGCGCAGGATAATCTCCAGAGTCTCCCCTTGCGGGAAGGAACCTCACTTACATACGGTGTCCATACGCGAGGTTCTCCTGTGAAGGATGGGACATGACGGAAATTCTTGTGCAGGTGGGTACGGAGGAGCGGGTTCCTCCCGTGGGCAGGGTGGTGGAGCACCCGGCATGGCCCGTGCTCAAGGATGCCGTGGAGGAGATCCGGCCCTGGCAGTCCAAGGACGGCTCCATCGACTTCGAGGCCGAGGGCGCCCCTGACGCGTCCGACGCCGATCTGGCCGTACGCCGTGCCATAGACGCCATCGAGCGGCTCGCCCCGCTGCTGCCGCACGACGCGGCCTACCACGAGGCGGTCGTGAAGGATCTGCGGCGCTGGGCCGACGGCGGCTTCGGGGTGCCCGACTTCCTGGACTCGCTGCTGGCCTTCCAGCCCGCCGCGGACCGCGAGGACGGCCTCCAGCACCTGGTCGTCTTCCCGATGTACACGCAGAACGGCAACCCGAACCGCAACTTCGAAGCGGTCGTGCTGCGCATGGTGTGGCCGGACTGGCTGGCCGAACTGGAGCGCACCCGCTACGACAATCCGCTCTTCTGCGGCATCAGTTTCGAGGACTTCACCGCGGGCTACGACACGAATTCGGCCGTTCTCTTCCCCGAGACCATCGCCGTGCGCGAGGCGCCCGAGCGCTTCTCCTGGGGCGGCATCTTCTGCGACCGCGAGGCCGCCCGGTTCCGTGCCGTCACCGACGCGGCCGTGGGCATCCTGGGCCTGGAGCTGCCCGAGGACATCGCGGCCATGGTCCACGACCAGCAGCGCTGCGAGCAGGCCTTCGTGCTGTGGGACATGGTCCACGACCGCACCCACAGCCGCGGCGACCTGCCGTTCGACCCGTTCATGATCAAGCAGCGCCAGCCGTTCTGGATGTACGGCCTGGAGGAGCTGCGCTGCGACCTCACCGCCTTCAAGGAGGCCGTGAAGCTGGAGGCCGAGGGCAACGGGCACGGCCGTGACGTGCAGTACGCCGTGCTCTTCGACCGGATGTTCCGCTTCCCGGTCTCCGGCGACCGCGTCCGCAACTACGACGGTCTCGGCGGCCAGCTCCTCTTCGCCTACCTGCACAAGCACGACGTCGTCCGCTGGACCGACAACAAGCTGCACATCGACTGGCAGCGCGCTCCGCAGGTCACCAACCAGCTGTGCGGCGAGATCGAGGACCTCTACAGGTCCGGCATCGACCGCCCCAAGCTCGTCCACTGGTTCAAGGCGTACGAGCTGGTCTCCACCTACCTCGCCCCGCACCCCGGATCCCAGTGGGCCAAGGGCCCGGATGCCCTCGACCTGACCCAGCCGCCGCGTAAGCTCGTGGACGACGTGCTTCCGGACGAGTTTCCCCTGAGCATGTTCTATGAGGCGCTCTCCAAGAAGCTGAAGAACGTGATCGCCTCCACCAAGGGCATCACCGCGACGAGCGCCGAGCGGGTCGCCGCGTGAGCGCCCGCGTCGAGGACGCTCAGGAGGCGAAGAAGATGGGCAACGGAGCTCTCAGCGGTGCGGTGATCGCGGTGGCCGGTGCGGGTGGACCCGCCGGGCGCGCGACGCTGGCCCGGCTTGCCGACGCGGGTGCGATCGTCGTCGGTTCGGACAACGACCCCGAGCGGCTCGCGGAGGCCGTGGACGCGGCCCGCTACGGGCACGGCGGTGCCACCGTCGTCGGGGACACGGTCGACCTGCTCGACCTGGACTCGACCCGCGACTGGGCCACCCGTATCGAGAAGGACTTCGGCCGGGTCGACGGCCTGGTCCATCTCGTCGGCGGCTGGCGTGGCAGCGAGACGTTCACCAAGACCAGCCTCGACGACTGGGATTTCCTGGAGCTGCTGCTCATCCGCACGGTGCAGCACACCTCCCTCGCGTTCCACGAGGCGCTGCAGCGCAGCGACCGCGGCCGGTACCTCCTGATCAGCGCGGCGGGCGCGAGCAAGCCCACCGCGGGCAACGCCGCCTACGCCGCCGCCAAGGCCGCCGCCGAAGCGTGGACGCTGGCCATGGCCGACTTCTTCCGCAAGGCCGGGGGTGCCGAGGGGCCGACGTCGGCGGCTGCGATCCTGGTGGTCAAGGCACTGGTGCACGACGCGATGCGCGCCGAGCGCCCGAACGCGAAGTTCGCGGGCTTCACGGACGTCAAGGACCTGGCCGAGGCCATCGCCGGCGTCTGGGAGAAGTCCGCCGCAGAAGTGAACGGAAACCGTCTGTGGCTCACCGAGACTCCGTGAACCCTCCGAAGACCGACGCGAAGCGTCACCACGACCCGGCCGTCCGAGGTTTCGCCAGCGACAACTACGCGGGGGCCCACCCGGAGGTGCTGGCCGCCCTGGCGCTGGCTAACGACGGCCATCAGGTCGCGTACGGCGAGGACGACTACACCGCGAACCTCCAGCAGATCATCCGCAGCCATTTCGGTGCCACGGCGGAGGCGTTCCCCGTCTTCAACGGGACCGGAGCGAACGTGGTAGCGCTCCAGGCGGTCACCGACCGCTGGGGCGCGGTGATCTGCGCGGAGAGTGCGCACATCAACGTCGACGAGGGCGGCGCCCCCGAGCGCATGGGTGGCCTCAAGCTGCTCACGGTGCCCACGCCCGACGGGAAGCTCACCCCCGAGCTGATCGACCGGCAGGCGTTCGGGTGGGACGACGAGCACCGGGCGATGCCCCAGGTCGTCTCCATCACTCAGAGCACCGAGCTGGGCACCCTCTACACGCCCGACGAGATCCGCGCGATCTGCGACCACGCCCACGCGCACGGCATGAAGGTGCACCTGGACGGGTCCCGGATATCCAACGCGGCTGCCTCCCTGGACGTCCCGATGCGGACGTTCACCAACGCGGTCGGCGTCGACATCCTGTCGCTGGGCGGGACGAAGAACGGCGCGCTGTTCGGCGAGGCCGTCGTCGTCCTCAACCAGGACGCCGTCAGCCATATGAAGCATCTGCGCAAGCTGTCGATGCAGCTCGCCTCCAAGATGCGCTTCGTCTCCGTACAGCTGGAGGCGCTGCTCGCCAAGGACCTGTGGCTGCGCAACGCGCGGCACTCGAACGAGATGGCGCAGCGACTGGCCGAGGGCGTACGCGCGGTGCACGGGGTGGAGATCCTCTATCCGGTCCAGGCCAACGCGGTCTTCGCGCGGCTGCCGCACGACGTGAGCGAGCGCCTGCAGAAGCGCTATCGCTTCTACTTCTGGGACGAGACCGCGGGCGACGTCCGCTGGATGTGCGCCTTCGACACGACCGAGGACGATGTCGACGGGTTCGTGGCGGCTCTCAAGGAGGAGATGGCCCACCACTAGCCTGCAGCAATGCATAGATATACGGTCGATCGAAAAGTCATTGACTCCCGGTCGACCGTATTCCTATGCTCTGCAGGCATGGAGCTCATCCAGGAAACCCCTGACCTGTCTGCCTACTTGGCCGCCGGCGAGGTCATCGACCATCACCACCCGGTCGTCCGCGAGGTGGCCGCACGCCTCGCGAAGGGTGCCGCCGACTCGTATGCCTATGCGCAGGCCGCATACGAGTTCGTGCGCGACGCCATTCCGCACTCGCAGGACGCGGGTGACCTGCGCGTCACCTGGCGCGCCTCCGACGTCCTGGAGCGGCGCACCGGCATCTGTCACGCCAAGGCGCACGCGCTGGCAGCGCTGCTGCGGGCGGAGGACATCCCGACGGCCCTGTGCTACCAGTCGCTGCTGCACGACGACGGCAGCGGGCACGCCGTGCACGGTCTGGTGGCTGTCCGGTTCAACGGGGCCTGGCACCGGCAGGACTGCCGGGGGAACAAGCCCGGCGTCGACGCGCAGTTCTCGCTCGACGGCGAGCGGCTGGCCTGGGTGCCCGACCGGAAGTCCAGTGAGGTGGACTACCCGGTACTGTACGCTGAACCTCACCCGGCCGTTCTGCGTGCCCTCAAGGAGGCCCCGGACCGGCCCTCCCTCTGGCAGACGCTCCCCACCGCATTCTGAGCCAAGGCAGGCAAGGCAGACGATGACTCTCACGCTCACCGTGTCCGACGAGGTGCGCGCCCTCGCGCCCGGCTTCACCCATGTCGCCATCGGGGCGTACGGACTGGTCAACGGTCCCAGCACCGCGGAGACTTCGGCGCTGCTCGACGACGCGGCGCGACGACTTGCCGTACGCCTGGACGGTCGGGCTCCGCACGAGGATCCGCACCTGGCGGCCTGGCGGGAGATGTACACCGCATTCGGCTCCAAGCCGTCGCGCACCCGCAACTCGGCGGAGGCGCTGGCCAAGCGCGCCCTCTCGGACGCCGGACTGCCTCGGATCAACGTCCTCGTGGACGTCTACAACGCGATCAGCGTCGCCCACCTGATCCCGGTCGGCGGTGAGGACATCGACCACATCCAGGGCGCGATGCGACTCGTGCGCGCCACCGGCGACGAGGACTTCGTGACCGTCGCGGGCGGCGAGGAGGCCGTCGAGCACCCCGACGCGGGCGAGGTGGTGTGGCGCGACGACGCGGGCGTCACCTGCCGACGCTGGAACTGGCGGCAGGGTCCGCGCACCCGGCTCACGGAAGAGTCCGTATCGGCGATCTTCCTGCTGGAGAGCCTGGCGCCGATGCCGGTGGCCGACGTCGAGTCCGCCGGCGCCGAACTCGCCGAACTGCTGGAGAAGTTCAGCCCCGGTGCGCAGATCACGGTGCATGCTCCGCAGTAGGTGGTGAGGCGCCGCAACCTAGGGCTGTCGCAGGAAGTTCACCTCGCGCCGGGCCCAGGCACGCGGCGGGTTCAGGGCACTTCCAGGACGTCGTTGGATCCAGGTAGAGGCCGGTGCGGATCGTCGTACAGCAGCGCCTCCCGACACGCTGTCACCTCGCGAGGCGGACAGCGGATTCTTCGGTGGCGCGATCTTCTGGCGTGCCTCTGAGGTTTCGAGCGCCGTCTCCAGCGTTTTTGCGACCGCCTTGTACTGCCCGCCCACGCCCGCGAGGACCGTGGCTGCGACGCGGGCGAAGGAGCGACTGTTGTCCGGCAGCCGCCAGTCGGTCCGTGCCCCGGGGGCGGGGACGAGAGCACGGAAGCTGAGAGTGCCGCCGAAGTGCCGTGCGACCTTGTCGGACACCTGGCTGATCACATCGAGGACCCGTCGGCTGGGAAAGGCTCAGCAGCCGCGCGGCCGCCGACCCAACTGCTCCTCCAGCGACCGCATCTGCGTCGTCACCGTCGGCTGGTGCTGGTCGCAGCCGTGAACGAGTGGCTGTGACCAGCACCGTCCCAATGGCCCTCAGACGACGTCGAATTCGTTGCCCTCGGGGTCCTGCATGGCGGCGGCGTAGAGCCCCATGTCCGGCTCATCCTTGATCTGCAGCATGGTGGCACCAGCTTTGACCAGCCGTTCCACCGTAGCCTTGACCCGCTGTGTGCGGGCGTCCAGTGGGACGTCACGGCCCCCACCGACCTTCAGGTCGAAGTGCCACCGGTTCTTGGCGACCTTCGGCTCCGGAACCTGCTGGAACCACACCCTCGGTCCACGTCCCGCGGGATCGATGATCGACTCCGGAATATCCCCGGCACCGGCTGGCAGGTCTGCCTCGGGCACCCCCACCGCCGCCCAGTAAGCACGCCACGTGGCGTGCCCGCCCGGCGGGGGCTCAGGCACGTAGCCCAGGGCCTCGGCCCAGAAAGTCACCATTCTCTGCGGATCGGAGCAGTCGATCGTCAGTTGCGCTGTCATCTCCATGCTCGGAGCATCCCAGGCAGGTCTGACAGCCGATCCACTTTCGCGACAGGCCCTAGCTTGATCTTTAACGTCCGGCGTCGAATGGTGTGTCGAACTTGATCACCGGTCCGGTAACCGCCGTACATGGAAGCGGCCTTCGGCTGAACATGTGCTCCGACCAAGGAACACACACGTCCAGCACGAAGGCCGTGAGGATGAGTCTGCTGCATCACGACGCCCGGCGAGAGGCGTTGGCACAACTGTCATGCTTCCGGGGGGAGTTCTATGCCTGTCTGACCGCTCGTTCGGACGCGTTGTTCGAGCTGGCTGATGCCGTTCTGTGCGGCGATGGGCCGGTGAGGTCGCCGGCCGAGCTGTCACTGGTGGGTGAACACCGCCGCGGCCATGGCGGGCTCTACGCGGCTGTGGCCCGTGGACGCATCGATGCCGGCCGGCTGCGGCGGGCACTGGCCGCAGTGCCGCTGCCGCGGGCTGCCGACGGCCGGCTGGTCCTGGCTGTCGATGTCACCTGCTGGCTGCGGCCCGACGCCCACACCTCACCGGAACGGATCCTGTGCCACACCTATGGCCGGGGCAAGGACCAGCACATCCCCATCCCCGGCTGGCCGTACTCGATCATCTGCGCGCTCGAGCCGGGCCGCAGCTCATGGACCGCACCGCTGGACGCACTGCGTCTGAGACCCGGGGACGACACCGCCACGGTCACCGCCCGGCAGTTGCGCGATCTGCTTCAGCGACTGATCACCGCGGGGCAGTGGCGGACGGGCGACCCCGACATCCTCATCGTCGCGGACGCCGGATACGACGCACCCCGCCTCGGCTTCCTCCTCAAAGACCTGCCGGTCCAGGTGCTGGCCAGGATGCGATCCGACCGCGTCCTGCGCAGGGCTGTCCCACCGCGGCTCCCGCACACCCAGGGCCGACCGCCCCGGCATGGCGGCGAGTTCGTCTTCGGGCAGCCTGACACCTGGGGCACCCCGGACACCGAAACGGTTGCCGACACACGTCTCTACGGCACCGCCAGGGCCCGTTCCTGGGACCGACTCCACCCCAAACTGACCCACCGCTCTTCCTGGGCAGCCGCCGACGGCACCCTCCCCATCGTCGAAGGGACGGTGATCCGCCTGGACATCGGCCACCTGCCCAGCGGAGCAACACCGAAGCCGGTCTGGCTGTGGTGGTCCGGCACCAACGCCACTCCGGCGGACGCCGACCGTCTCTGGCAGGCATACCTGCGACTGTGGAACGGGGTGCGCTGGAGGGGTGGGTGCGGCGCCGTTCCACGCCGCAGGCGTGGGCTTTGCGGTGCCGGATCATCCTGGCGTGCGCGAGCGGGGCGTCCAATAAGGATGTGGCCGCCCAACTCGGCTCGACACCCCATGCGGTGGGACGCTGGCGGGCTCGGTGTATCGAGCACCGGATCGCCGGCCTGGGCGACATGCCACGGTCCGGCGGACCCAGGACGGTCACCGACGAGCAGGTCGCCGCCGTGGTCACCAGGACACTGGAGAGCACCCCGAAGAACGCAACTCACTGGTCGACGAGGGCAATGGCCACGCCACGGGCGCAGGACACATACGCCTCGCGCAGCCCCGCAATCACTGATTCCGGCGCGTCGGTGAGTCGGGCGGCGAGCAGCTCGTGCACCACGGCCTGGCCGTCGTCGCAGCGCAGGAACTCCTCGACCGGCCGCGCGGGGCCGTGGCCCCGCGCGGGCACGAGCTGACAGGTGTCGAACCAGCGGAGCAGGGCCTGGCCCCGGCCGCCCGTACTCGCCGACGCGCGCCGCAGCCACCGGGCCGTTGCGGTGACGGCTTCCACGATCACGCCGGCCGCGACTTCTGCCAGCACGGAACTCGGGCCCCCTTCCCCGGACTTCCGCTCGATACGGGAAGGTATCCGTCGGCTGACGGAGCGTCCAGACGGCGTAGAGCGCGGCCGGAGGGCGTGGAGAAGTGGAAAAGAGGTCCACGCCCCGGCTTCGCTTCAGTAGCGTCCGGCCGCCCTGGAACGGCGATTCCGCGCGCGCCGCCGCGCCTTAGTCATCATGCGGCGCGCGCTCGGCCGCCCCAGGAGTGACGATTCAGCGCGTCCCCGGCCGGGCCGGAGGCGACGATTCAGCGGGCCTCGGCCGCCTTCACCTCTTCGGGAGTCGGCGCCGTGCCACCGAGGTGGGCGGGCATCCACCAGGTGTCCTCCGGACCCTTGGGCCGTACGGGATAGGCGCGCTGCGCGGCCTCCAGGAGCTCCTGGACGCGCTCGCGCAGACGCCGCGTGATGGCGCCCGCGTACTGGTCCTGCGGCGCCTCCACCGGCCCGCCGACCCGGACGGTGATCGGGGTGTGGCTGCGCTTGAAGTTGCGCGGGTGCCCCTTGGTCCACAGCCGCTGGGTGCCCCACAGGGCGATCGGGATCAGCGGGACGCCGGCCTCCTGGGCCATGCGCGCGGCACCCGACTTGAAGCTCTTCAAGGTGAAGGACTGCGAGATGGTCGCCTCGGGGAAGACGCCGACGATCTCGCCGGAGCGCAGCGACTCCAGCGCGTGCTGGTACGCCGTCTCACCCTGCTTGCGGTCCACGGGGATGTGCTTCATGCCGCGCATCAGCGGACCGGAGACCTTGTGCCGGAAGACCGACTCCTTCGCCATGAAGCGCACCAGACGCTTCTGCGGCAGGGCGGCCAGACCATCGAAGATGAAGTCCAGATAGCTGATGTGATTGCTCACCAGCACGGCGCCGCCCGAGCGCGGAATGTTCTCCGATCCCTTGCAGTCGATCTTGAGGTCCCAGGCCCTGAACAACGTTTGGGCGAGACCGACGACGGGACGGTAGACAAGCTCTGCCATGGACGGAGTGGACCCTTCTCTCTGCCTGGGAAGGGGTCTCCCGGCGGGAAAGTTACGCAGCCGTAGGTTTACGGCATTGGGCAGATCGTGCCCGAAGAACGGACGGGGGGCCAGTCCTGGTGCCGCAGAGCGGCGAGATCCTCGTCACGTCCATCACTTGATCCACCTCGGACTTTTAACCCGCCTTTACTCCGGACGTACCGTCATGCGGCGTACGACCAGGTACAACTCGCATCCCAAGCAGTACCCGAACGCCGCATTGAGGAACGCCGCGGCGAGCGCGCAACCGGTCGCGGCGAGCCCCAGCCACTGCGGTCCCGCGGTGTAGCCGATCAGCCCCACCACCGCGAAGACGAGTCCTACCGCCTGCGCGAACTGCGGCGGTTCGGGCGCCTCGAACTCCGTCGGCGGCCCCAGACGGGGGCGCACGACCTTCCGGAACAGCCAGCCGTACGGAGAGCGCGCCACCCCGCCCGCCGCGCCCAGCGCGAACGCCAGCACCTGCCAGGCCAGTAGCCAGGCGCTTCCGCTGATCAGCACGACCGCCAGTACGACGGTCGTCACCGCCGCACCGAATCGCGGGCCCCTCACATCGATGTCCATGAATCAAGCATTCCGCATGAGGGGGGATCCGTGGAGTCGGGAATCTTTGCGGTCTCGTGAATGCTTGTGCAGAGGATGACCGGACTTGTGGTGTGCGTGGTGGTGCTCGCGCTGGCGAGCGCGTACGGAGTGCTGCATCAGCGGCGGAGCGGGAGGGTGAGAGTGCGCGGGCGCGACGGCGGAAAGCGGCTCGGCGCGGCGGAGTTGGGGGAGGGGCTCGGTGAACGGGCCACGCTCGTCCAGTTCTCCAGTGCCTTCTGCGCCCCGTGCCGGGCGACACGCAGGGTCCTCGGCGAGGTGGCCGAGATGGTCCCGGGCGTGACCCACATCGAGATCGACGCCGAGGACCGCCTGGAACTCGTCCGCGAACTCGACATCTTGAAGACCCCGACCGTGCTGGTGCTCGACGCGGAGGGCCGGGTCGTACGCCGCGCCACCGGTCAGCCGCGCAAGGCGGATGTGATCGCCGCGTTGGGGGAGGCCGTATGAGACCGCGGCGATCTTGGTGACGCATCTCCCAGATCCTGGGACGCACTTGACTGCACCCACCACCTATCGTCAGCCTGACCGTATGCCCCCGGAACTCCTTCTCTTCGAGCGTGTCCACGTGGACCTGGCCCGCACCGCGAGTGCGCGGTGTCCGGGCTGTTGAGCAGCCACGGATCCGCTCGTCATTCCACCCAGAAGGACAACTCCATGACGGCCACGCCCGACCTCGGCACTCCCCAGCTAGCCTCTCCGGACCTGCTGCGCTCCGTCTTCCGGCGGCACGCCGCCGGTGTCGCCGTGATCACGGTTCCCGGCGGCGGGGGCCCCGTCGGCTTCACCGCCACCTCGCTCACCTCGGTCTCCGCCGAGCCCCCCGTCGTCTCCTTCGGCATCGGTGTCGGCGCCTCCAGCTGGCCCGCGATTTCCGAGTCCGACCACGTCGGCGTCCACATACTCGGCGAACACCAGCAGGAGCTGGCCGCCACTTTCGCCAGGAGCGGGGCCGACCGCTTCGGCGCGCCCACCCGATGGCGTAAGGGGCCCGAGGGAGTTCCCGTCCTCGACGACGTGCTCGCGTGGCTCGTCTGCAGGGTCGTCGCACGCGTGCCCGCGGGCGATCACCGCATCGTGCTGGCCGAGGTCGTCCTGGGCGATCCCACGGGCGCGGGCCGCCCGCTCCTGTACCACCAGGGGCGCTTCAACGGCCTGCGTGACTGAAGCTACTCGCCGGTCCTACCCGTCGGTTACGCAGCGTTGCCAAGGTCACAGTTCAAAGCGCTTGCTTAGTGGGCATTCAATGGATGTACTGACGAGTAATATTTCGTTCGGAGCGCGGGTCGCCCCGACCGGGATCGGCCGCTTCAGGCGCCTATGCTGCCTGAAAGAAGGCAGCCCAGAAATGACGATGCAGTAGGAGAGCCGGCGTGAGCTTGAGGATCGTTGTCACTGTGAAGTACGTGCCCGACGCCACTGGCGACCGGCACTTCGCCGATGACCTGACCGTCGACCGTGACGACGTGGACGGTCTGCTCTCGGAGCTCGACGAATACGCGGTGGAGCAGGCGCTGCAGATCGCCGAGGACGCCGACGACGCCGAGATCACCGTGCTGACCGTCGGCCCGGAGGACGCCAAGGACGCGCTGCGCAAGGCGCTTTCCATGGGCGCGGACAAGGCCATCCACGTCGAGGACGACGACCTGCACGGCACGGACGTCATCGGTACGTCGCTGGTGCTGGCGAAGGCGATCGAGAAGGCCGGGTACGACCTGGTCATCTCCGGCATGGCCTCCACGGACGGCACCGCCGGTGTGGTCCCCGCGCTGCTGGCCGAGCGCCTGGGCGTCCCGCAGGTCACGCTGCTCTCCGAGGTCTCCGTCGAGGACGGCGTCGTCAAGGGCCGCCGTGACGGTGACTCCGCCTCGGAGCAGCTGGAGGCTTCCCTTCCGGCCGTCGTGTCGGTCACCGACCAGTCGGGTGAGGCGCGTTACCCCTCCTTCAAGGGCATCATGGCCGCCAAGAAGAAGCCGGTGGAGTCCTGGGACCTGGAGGACCTGGAGATCGAGGCGGACGAGGTCGGTCTCGAGGGCGCCTGGACCAAGGTGGACTCCGCGGCCCAGCGCCCGGCGCGCACCGCCGGCACGATCGTCAAGGACGAGGGCGAGGGCGGCAAGCAGCTCGCTGAGTTCCTCGCGGGCCAGAAGTTCATCTAAGGCCCACCCCGCTTACCGACCCTCAGACTTCGAAAGCACGCAGGAGAGCATTCCCATGGCTGAAGTTCTCGTCTACGTCGACCACGTGGACGGTGCCGTCCGCAAGCCCACCCTCGAGCTGCTGACGCTGGCCCGTCGCATCGGCGAGCCCGTCGCCGTCGCCCTCGGCTCCGGTGCCGAGAACACCGCCGCCGCGCTCGCCGAGCACGGTGCGGTGAAGGTCCTCACGCACGACGCCGCCGAGTACGCCGACTACCTGGTCGTCCCGAAGGTGGACGCCCTGCAGGCCGCGTACGAGGCCGTCTCCCCGGCCGCCGTGCTGGTGCCGTCCTCCGCCGAGGGCAAGGAGATCGCGGCCCGCCTCGCGGTCCGTATCGGCTCCGGCATCATCACCGACGCCGTCGACCTGGAGGCCGGCGACGAGGGCCCGGTGGCCACGCAGTCCGCGTTCGCCGCCTCCTTCACCACCAAGTCCCGTGTTGCCAAGGGCACCCCGGTCATCACGGTCAAGCCGAACTCGGCTCCCGTGGAGGCCGCCCCGGCCGCCGGCGCCGTCGAGGCCCTCGCGGTCTCCTTCTCCGAGAAGGCCACCGGCACCAAGGTCACCGCACGCACCCCGCGCGAGTCGACCGGTCGCCCCGAGCTGACCGAGGCCGCGATCGTGGTCTCCGGCGGCCGTGGTGTCAACGGCGCCGAGAACTTCTCGATCATCGAGGCGCTGGCCGACTCCCTCGGTGCCGCCGTCGGCGCCTCGCGCGCCGCGGTCGACGCCGGCTGGTACCCGCACTCCAACCAGGTCGGCCAGACCGGTAAGTCCGTGTCCCCGCAGCTGTACATCGCCTCCGGCATCTCCGGCGCGATCCAGCACCGCGCCGGCATGCAGACGTCGAAGACGATCGTGGCGATCAACAAGGACGCCGAGGCCCCGATCTTCGACCTGGTCGACTACGGCGTGGTCGGCGACCTCTTCGAGGTCGTCCCGCAGCTGACCGAGGAGATCAAGTCCCGCAAGGGCTGAGCATCCCCGAGGCACGAGGCCCCTGTGACCGTCGCGGTCACGGGGGCCTCGGCTCATCCCAGGGTCAGCGTGGCCTGCACAGGCAGGTGGTCGCTCGGGAACTGACCCTTCAGGGCGTACGTGTTGATCGCCGCCCGGTGTGCGGTCACGCCCGGCGTGGCGAGGATCCAGTCGATCCGGTCGCCGTCCGGCACCAGCGGCTTGTAGCCATGGAAGGTGGAGTACAGCGGGCCGCGCTCGGCCGCCGTGTCCCAGGTGTCGACGAGACCGGCGCCCAGCATCGTGTCGTAGACCGGATTCCTGTGGGCCGCGACATTGAAGTCGCCGGTCGCGAGCAGCGGCAGGGACCGGTCGAGCCCGGCGATCCGCTCGCCGATCAGGGCGGCGCCACGCGCGCGTGCGTTCTGACTCGCGCTGTCCAGGTGGGTGTTGAGGAAGTAGAACTCCCGCTCCCCGTCGCGGAGATCACGGAAGCGGACCCAGGTGACCATGCGGATGCAGACGCCGCCCCAGGTGTTCGAGCCGATCACCTCGGGGGTGTCGGAGAGCCAGAAGTGGTCGTACTCCGCCGGTGCGAGGCGGCGGGTGTCGTAGAAGACCGCCACGAACTCGTCGCGGCTGCCGCCCCCGCGGCCGGTGCCGATCCATTCGTAATGCGGTCCGAGATCGGTCCCGACGTCGCGGACCTGCTGGTAGAGCCCCTCCTGGGTGCCTAAGATATGCGGCCGCTCCCGGCGCAGCAACTCGCGCATGACAGGGCGGCGCACCTTCCAGCTGTTGGGTTCCGCGCTGCTCGCGTAGCGGAGATTGAAGGTCATGACGTCCAGGCGGCGGGCGCCTTGACGGGCGGCGGAGGTCTGCGCCGTACTGAGCAGGGGCATGGCGATCGCGGCGGCCGCCGCGGTCCTGAGCCCCCTGCGCCGGGTCACTCTGGTGGAGTTCGACACGTGTGCTCCTTCGGTCGCGAGTCAGGATGAAGGGTGTGCACCGCAGTGTGGAAGAAGGAACAGAGACAAGTGTGAAAGGGCCGGGGCATCGGGGTGTCCCGCGATCCAAGAGGGTGTTGACCGGCGGGAAGGTCCCCAGATAACTTCATTCTACGGATTGTTGATTCCGTACTGCGGAAAAGTGGAGGGTGTGGGATGGGTCAGGGTCAGCAGGAGAAGGTGGCGACGAGCCTCGCGGGCGCCGTCAGCGAGGAGATCAGCGCCTCCCTCGCCCCGGTCGACGCCGAACTGGAGCGCCGCTACCCCGGAGACCCCGGCACCCGGCAGCCCGTCCACACCGTGTACGTCCCCGGTGATGTGTTCGCCGCCGACACCATCCGCTCCTGGGGCGACCAGGCCCTTGCCACCCTCGACGAGCACGCCCCGGACGCCGCCTCCTTCGCCGCCGTCCTGGGCCTCACCGACGAGCTCGCCCAGCCCGTCTACGACCGCGTACGGGCCAAGCTGGAGCGCGAACCCATCGAGGACCTGCGCGTCGACTTCGAGGACGGCTACGGACCGCGCCCGGACGCCGAGGAGGACGAGACGGCGGCGCGCGCGGCCCGGTTGATCGCCGAGGCGTACCAGAACGGCACGGCGGCCCCGTACATGGGCATCCGCATGAAGTGCATGGAGGCGCCGGTACGCGAACGGGGCATCCGCACGCTCGACATCTTCCTCACCGGTCTGATGGCGGCCGGCGGCCTGCCCGACGGGCTCGTGCTGACACTGCCGAAGGTGACGTACGCGGAGCAGGTCACCGCGATGGTCCGGCTCCTGGAGGAGTTCGAGAAGGCGCGCGGCCTGGAGCCCGGCCGGATCGGCTTCGAGATCCAGATCGAGACCAGCCAGTCCATCCTCGCCACCGACGGCACCGCGACCGTGGCCCGGATGATCCAGGCCGCCGAGGGCCGCGCCACCGGTCTGCACTACGGCACCTTCGACTACAGCGCCTGCCTCGGCGTCTCCGCCGCCTACCAGGCCAGCGACCACCCCGCCGCCGACCACGCCAAGGCGATCATGCAGGTCGCGGCCGCGGGCACCGGCGTACGTGTCTCCGACGGCTCCACGAACGTTCTGCCGGTCGGCCCGACCGAGAAGGTCCACGACGCCTGGCGGCTGCACTACGGCCTCACGCGCCGTGCCCTGGCCCGCGCCTACTACCAGGGCTGGGACATGCACCCCGGCCACATCCCCACCCGCTACGCCGCCGTCTTCGCCTTCTACCGCGAGGGCTTCGAACAGGCCGCCGCCCGCCTCGCCCGCTACGCCGCCCACGCCGGCGGTGACGTCATGGATGAGCCCGCCACCGCCAAGGCCCTCAGCGGCTACCTCCTGCGCGGCCTGGACTGTGGCGCCCTGGACATCGCGGAGGTCGCGAGGGTGACGGGCCTGACACGAGCGGACTTGGAGGGCTTCGCGAGCCCGAGGCGGGGAGACCTGACCATCTCGGGGAAGTAGCGCCCCGAGATCTCGGGGAAGCAGCGGGCGCCCTGAAAGGGGCCGCGGGGTTGTGACGTTGTGCGGCTCCGCCGCGTGGGCGCGACCGGCCACGGACGACCCGCACCTCGAAGCCGGAGCGAACGCCTAAACGCATCCCTCGAGGCCGGAGGCCATGGTGAGCCGCTCCTCGGCGAACAGCCGGGTCCCCCGCTCGCACAGCCCCCTGTCGAAGCGCGCCCGGGCGCAGAACTCCTCGGGCGTCCGCCCGAACAGCTCCCGCAGACGCGGTGATCCGGCGAGGAGCGAGACGAGCAGCGCATGCTCGCCGGGGTGCGCCCGGGGCACCCCGGCACCGTCGTGAAGCACCCCACGCCGGTTGACGTAGATGTACGCACCGGGCAGCAGCTCGCCGGACTCCAGCTCGATCCGGACGTCGGACGACGGAAGCCGGGCCCGGTCGTACGCCCCGGTCGCCGAGGAAACCCCCTCGCTCCTGTCGATTGCGGCGAGCTGCTCCGAGTCGAGCCAGGTGACGAACAACTCGCTGACCGCGCCCGGCGCATGGAACGGCGACGCGGACACGTACCCCATGAGGCTCACGTGGGCGGACACGCCGACGCCGATGCCGGCTACCCGCGCCTTCACCATCGGGATCGTGCCGGACACCTCGGACTCCGCCATCTTGTGCCGGAGTTGGCCGGGGCAGGCGTTGGAGCCGACGGCCACGACCGGGACACGGTCCTCGTACACCAGGCGTGTCAGGGGCAACAGCCGGTCCCCGTCGAGCAGTCCGGACTCCTCGGGCCAAGCGCCCGGATAGCTGAGCGGATGGTCGCGCGGCGCCTCGGCGAGGCCGAGGGCGTCGAGCGAACGGGGGTCCGGGGCGCCCATGGCTCAGCGCGCGGGCGGCAGTTCCCCCGAGCCGCGTGTGATCAGGCGCGTCGGGAGTTCGATGCGCTCCGGGGTGACGAGGTTGCCGTCGAGCTGACGGAAGAGCCGCTCGGCGGCGGTGCGGCCGAGAGCGGCGGCGTCCTGGGCGACAACGGTCACGCCGGGCTGGAGGAGGTCGGCGAGCTCGATGTCGTCGAAACCGACGAGGGCGACGGGGCGGCCGCGCTCGGCGATGACACGGACGACCGTGACGGTGACGCGGTTGTTGCCGGCGAAGATCGCGGTGACGGGGGAGGGGCCGGACAGCATGTCCTCGGCCGCCTTCCGCACCCGCTGCGGGTCGGTGACGCCGAGGGACATCCAGGCGTCCTCGACCGGTATGCCCGCGTCCTCCATGGCGGCTCGGTAGCCGCGCAGCCGCTCGGCGGCGGTGTGGATGCGGGGCATGTCGCCGATGAAGCCGATCCGGCGGTGGCCGTGGGCGATGAGGTGGGCGACACCGTCCCGGGCGCCGCCGAAGCTGTCCGACAGGACGACGTCGGCGTCGATCTTTCCGGCCGGCCGGTCCACGAAGACCGTGGCCACGCCGGCCTTTATCTCGGGCTCGAGGTAGCGGTGGTCGTCACCCGCCGGAATGACGACGAGCCCGTCCACGCGGCGCGCGCACAGGGCGAGGACGAGTTCCTGCTCGCGGTCGGGGTCCTCGGCGCTGGATCCGTTGATCAGCAGGGCTCCGTGGGCACGGGCCACCTCCTCGACCGCGCGGCTCAGCGGCCCGTAGAACGGGTCCGCGAGGTCCTCCAGGACGAGGCCGATGCTGGCGGTGCGGCCCTTGCGCAGGACCCGCGCGCTGTCGTTGCGTCGAAAGCCGAGCGCGTCGATGGCCTCCTGGACGCGGCGCTCGGTGTCCGGGGTGACCCCCGGCTCGCCGTTGACTACGCGCGAGACCGTCTTGAGGCCGACTCCCGCACGTGCCGCTACGTCCTTCATGGTCGGACG
Organism: Streptomyces albiflavescens; assembly: GCF_014645835.1. Classification (GTDB taxonomy): domain Bacteria; phylum Actinomycetota; class Actinomycetes; order Streptomycetales; family Streptomycetaceae; genus Streptomyces; species Streptomyces albiflavescens. The sequence goes on along the minus strand of NZ_BMMM01000001.1, from coordinate 526,306 downwards.
GTTTCCGTAGCGGTTCTCGGATCGGCGGGCGGTCTCGGCCACGATGTGCTGTCCTGTCCTGTCGTCCACGGGGATGCGTCGGTCCATGGGGTTGTATGAGGATGTGGCGTCGAGCATAGAGCCTGGACAACGTTGTCAGATGCGGGAGAGACTGTCCACCGCAATCTCCGGCCTGCGCCCCACCGCGAGACCGGCCTGCCCCTTTCTCATGGTTCACAGGGAGACCTGACTCTGATGCACACCGACCTCGTGGCTGCGCTCGACATCGGCGGCACCAAGATCGCCGGAGCGCTGGTGGACGGCCACGGCCGGATCCTCCTGCGCGCGCAGCGCGCGACGCCCGCGCAGGAGGGCGGCGACACCGTGATGCGGGCCGTCGACGACGTGATCGGCGAGCTGACGGTCTCCCCGCTGTGGAACAGGGCGCGGGCCGTCGGCATCGGCAGCGCGGGCCCGGTGGACGCCTCCGCCGGCACGGTGAGCCCCGTGAATGTCCCGGGCTGGCGGGACTACCCGCTGGTCGAGCGGGTCCGCAAGGCCGCGGCAGGGCTGCCGGTCGAGCTGATCGGCGACGGCGTGGCCATCACGGCGGCCGAGCACTGGCAGGGCGCGGCCCGCGGCCACGACAACGCGCTGTGCATGGTGGTGTCCACGGGCGTGGGCGGCGGGCTGGTCCTGAACGGGCAGTTGCACCCCGGTCCCACCGGCAACGCCGGCCACATCGGGCACATCAGCGTCGACCTCGACGGCGACTCCTGCCCGTGCGGCTCCCGCGGCTGCGTCGAGCGCATCGCGAGCGGTCCGAACATCGCCCGCCGTGCGCTGGAGGGCGGCTGGCGGCCCGGCCCCGACGGCGACACCTCGGCCGCCGCGGTGGCCGAGGCCGCCCGCGCGGGCGACCCGGTGGCCGTGGCCTCTTTCGAACGGGCCGCTCAGGCGCTCGCGGCGGGCATCGCGGCCACGGCGACCCTCGTCGAGATCGACATAGCCGTCATCGGCGGGGGAGTGGGCAAGGCGGGCGACGTCCTGTTCGTGCCGCTGCGCGAGGCCCTGGCCACCTATGCGACGTTGTCCTTCGTACGGCGACTGACCGTGGCGCCCGCGCTGATGGGCACGGACGCCGGTCTGGTCGGCGCGGCCGCGGCCGCGCTCAGCAGGAACCCGAGCGCGACTGCGGCCGGCGTCTGAGCGGTCGGAGGCCCGGCCGGTGGGGCCCCCGCGGACCGCTCGGGGTGCACCGGGGCCCCCGCGGACCGCTCGGGGTGCGCCCCGCAGAGACCTGACCGACCTGTGGCCGACCGTCCGGGGCTGAACGCCTCAGCCCCGGACGGCAGAGATTCAGCCCCTCCGGTGCTTGCGGAGCGGGGTCTGGGACGCAGCCCCAGGTGCGGGACGGGTAGGGGTGGAGGGAGCGAAAACCCCACCCACCCTCACGGCAGTGGACCCCATACGTCCTGGATCGACCAAGGGCGCCAACGGATCCCCGCTTCCAACGGCCAGGACAGGAACCGTCGGGTCCGACCGACGGGAGTCCCGGCTCGGCGGCCTCAGCAACTCAGTTTCGCGTCCGCCCAGTCCGCGTGGTCCGAGTCGATCCCGTCGCCACCGTCGGTGACGACGAGTCGGACCACCTGGGCCCCCGTCACATCCGCCGTGATCGGCTGGGCCGGCATCGCGTTGGTGAGAACACCGGTCGAGGCGACCTTGGTCCCGTCCGCCCAGATCTCGAAGGCGACGGTGCCCTTGGCGCCCTTTTCGTCGTCGACGCCGACGTCCGCGGTGACCGTCTCGCACGCCTTGCCCGTGTAGTACTCGACGGCGCTCTCCGCGTGCACGCCGAGCCCCTTGGTGTATGCGACTCCGCCCAGAGTGATCGGATGACCGTCGCCCGCGGCGCTTTCACCATTGCTGGTGTTGCGTTCGACCGGTCCCCAGCCGTTGGTCGTCGACAGCCACGGCAGGTCACCGAGGGAGGAGACCCCGGAGGGTGGGGCCACGACCACGGACGCCTTCAGCGGCAGCACGCTCTCGGCGCGTACGCCGGTCGGTGAGCGGTAACTGGCCTTCAGCGTCAGGTCGTACGAGCCGGTGGCCGCGCCGGCGGGGGCGGTGACCTGCCACTGCGTACGCAGGGCGTGGCCCGTCGGCACCGTGCCGGTGCCCGTCGGCGACGTCGCCGCGACCGTCCAGCCCTCGGGGCCGCTCAGCGTCACGGAGACGCGCTTGGCGGGCGTCCGGCCGAGATCGGTGACCGTCGACGTCAGGGAGGCCGTCCTGCCCGCCTCGACCAACGGGCTGCCGTCCAGCCCGAGTTCGACGGCGGGCGGGTTCTTGGCCCACTGGGGGTCGACCGAGACCCGTACCAGCACGGTCCCGTGCGCGGGAACGGTCGCCGAGATGGTGCCCGCGGTGTTGTAGCCCTTGTGCCGCCACAGATCGCGCAGCGTGTAGGCGTCCGCCTCGGGCAGACCCACCGCCTGCGCGGTCGTGGCGATTCGCTGCGCGCTGCCCGTCTCGTTGAACAGCGCCACGGCCCGGCTGCCGTCCTTCATCTCCTTGGCGACGACCCAGCGTCCGCCCTCGGAGGAGAGCACAGTGCCCTGCTTGCCCAGTGGGTCCTGGTCGACCGCGATGACCTCCCTGTTGTCGAGGATGTCGAAGGTCGCGGCGGACGCCTTGCGCAGGTCGGAGCCGATCAGCAGCGGCGCCGCCATGATCGACCACATGGAGAAGTGCGAGCGGTACTCGGTGTCGGTCATGCCGCCGTTGCCGACCTCCAGCATGTCCGGGTCGTTCCAGTGCCCGGGGCCGGCGTGCGGGGCGAGGGGCAGGTTCTGCTTGAGGATCGACAGCATGGAGCCCCAACTGTCGCTGATGTCCCCGGTCGTACGCCACAGATGTCCGACGTCCGATGCCCATTCCCAGGGTTTGTTCTCGCCCCACTCGCAGATGCTGTAGACGATGGGGCGCCCGGTCGCCTTCAGGGCGTCACGCATTGTCGTGTACCGCAACTTGGCGTCCACGCCCTGGTTGTTGCAGTTGTCGTACTTGAGATAGTCGACACCCCAGTCGGCGAACTGCTGGGCATCGCTGTACTCGTGGCCGAGAGCGCCGGGGAATCCGGCGCTGTTGCACGTCTTCGTGCCCGCGCTGGTGTAGATGCCGAGCTTGAGCCCCTTGGCGTGCACATAGTCGGCGACTGCCTTGATTCCGCCCGGGAATCGCACCGGGTCGGGGACCAACTTGCCGTTCGCGTCCCGGGACGGCAGGGCCCAGCAGTCGTCCAGATTGACGTACTGGTACCCGGCCTCCTTGAGGCCCTTGTCGACGAAGAGGTCCGCGATGCCCTTGACCATGTCCTCGTTGAACTCGGCGCGGCAATGGGTGGAGTTCCAGTTGTTGAAGCCCATCGGCGGAGTGAGGGCGAGGCCGTCCGCCAACGTGGGGGAGGCGGGTTCCTGGGCGGGGGCGGCGAAGGCGGGCGTCATGAGCCCGGTCGTACACAACAGTCCTGCGGCTAGCGCTCCGACCACTCTTCGGCGGGTTGTGCGGGTGTGAAGGTGACGCATCGTTACGTTCCTCCGAACTCGCGAAAGGTTGGACGTCTACATGTCCGCGACAATGATGCGCGTTTACGGTAGGACCTGTCCGACTCTGTTGGAAGAGAAGTGGTAACGGTTGTTCGATATCTCGTCAGAACCCTTGACGGCACATCCGCTTGGGAGTGAGATCCAAGCCTCGCGTTCGGTTGTGTTGGGTGGCACCCCGAGGAGGGGACATGGCACAGTCATCGTTGAAGGGGCTCGTCGTGCCCGGAGGCACGACAGGACATCGGATGTCCCGGCGAAATCTCTTGCGTGGTGCGGCCGTCGGAGCGGGCGCGCTCACACTCCCCGCCCTGCTGTCCGCGTGCGGCGACGGACCCGGTGGAAACAAGAACGAAGTGACGGTGGGGTCCAACGCGTCGGACCCGGTCCCCAAGAAGGCCTACGCGGCGGCCTTCTCGGCGTACGAGAAGAAGTCGGGCAAGAAGGTCAAGGTCAACACCAAGGACCACAACGACTTCCAGGAGAACATCAACCGTTATCTCCAGGGCACGCCCGACGACGTCTTCATGTGGTTCGCCGGATATCGCATGCAGTACTTCGCGGAGAAGGGGCTGCTGCACGAGATCAGCGACGTGTGGAGCGGCTTCAGCGGATTCTCCGACGCGCTCAAGGAACAGTCCACGCACGCGGGCAAGCAGTACTTCGTCCCCTATTACTACTACCCGTGGGCCGTCTTCCACCGAAAGAGTCTCTTTCAGAGCAAGGGTTATCAACAGCCGAAGACCTGGGACGACTTCATCGCGCTCGCCAAGACGATGTCCAAGGAAGGCACTCCGGTCGCCTTCTGCGACAAGGACGGCTGGCCCGCGATGGGTACCTTCGACTACATCAACATGCGCCTGAACGGATACGACTTCCACAAGTCGCTGATGGCGGGCGACGAGTCGTGGACCGACACCAAGGTCAAGAAGGTCTTCGACACCTGGCGCGAACTCATGCCGTACTACCAGAAGGGCGCCCTCGGCCGTACCTGGGAGGAGGCCGGGCAGAGCCTCCAGCAGCGCAAGACCGGCATGGCGGTCTTCGGAATGCCGCACCCCGGCACCCAGTTCCCGGAGAGCGAACGCGACGACATCGACTTCTTCGCCTTCCCCGAGATCGACCCGCAGTACGCGCAGGACGCCGTGGAAGCCCCCATCGACGGCTTCCTCGTCGCCAAGAAGTCGAAGAACCTGGACGGCGCCAAGGCCCTGCTGAAATGGCTCGGCACGCCCAAGGCGGAGGACACCTACCTCGCGCTCGACCCCAACAACGTGGCGGTGAACGACGGCGCCGACACCTCCAAGTACAGCGCCCTGCAGAAGAAATCGGCCCAACTCGTCTCGGGCGCCAAGCAGATCTCACAGTTCATGGACCGCGACACCCGGCCCGACTTCGCCTCGACCGTGATGATCAAGGCGATCCAGGACTTCATCGGAAATCCGAAGGACGTCGACGGTCTCTGCAACAGCATCGAACGACAGAAGAAGACCATCTTCTCGTCGCCCGTCGGCTGAACCTGGGGGAAGACGTTCCGTGGCGCTTAACATCCCACGGCGCGCCGGACGGCGGCGGCTGCGGCGGTTCACCCGCCGCGACGTCGTCGTCCTCAGCGTGCTCCTCGGCATACCGATCCTGCTCGACATCGTCATCATCTGGGGCCCGACGCTGGCCTCCGTCGGACTGTCCTTCACCTCCTGGGACGGTGTCGGCGACATCCACTGGGTGGGCGGCGACAACTACAAGAACATGGTCGAGAACTACCCGGTCTTCTGGCCGGCCGTCCGCCACAACATCCTGTGGCTGCTCTTCCTCGGCCTGATCGCGACGCCGTTCGGCCTGTTCCTGGCGGTTCTCATCGACCGGGGCGTCCGCTTCAGCCGCTTCTACCAGTCGACGATCTACCTGCCGGTCGTGCTCTCGCTCGCCATCGTCGGCTTCATCGCGCAGCTGATCCTGGGCACCGACCAGGGCGTGGTCAACACGATCCTGAACAACCACGACGACCCCATCGACTGGCTCGGCGACTCGCACCTCAACCTCTGGATGATGATGATCGCGGCGAGCTGGCGGCACACGGGCTACGTCATGATCCTCTATCTGGCCGGACTCAAGTCCGTCGACCCGCAGTTGAAGGAGGCGGCGGCGATCGACGGCGCCAACGAGCGCCAGACCTTCTTCCGCGTCGTCTTCCCGACCCTGCGCCCCGTCAACGTCATCGTCGGCGTCATCACCGTCATCGAGGCGCTGCGCGCCTTCGACATCGTCTACGCGGTCAACAAGGGCCGAAACGGCCTGGAACTTCTCTCGGTCCTCATCACGGACAACATCATCGGCGAGGCCAGCCGCATCGGATTCGGCTCGGCGATCGCGGTCGTCCTGCTCACCGTCTCCCTGGGGTTCATCGTGACGTTCCTGGTCCAAGAGCTGCGAGGTGCGCGCGACCGATGACAGCCGACATCCGCGCCGGCGCGACCACCCGCCGTCCGGCTCCCACGACCACGGAGCGGCCCACGCCCCGCCGCGGGCCGCGCCCGGGCCGCTTCGGGGTGCACATCTTCCTGATGGGCGTCTCCCTGGCCTTCCTCGCGCCCCTCCTGCTCGCCGTCTACGCCTCGCTGCGCCCCTACGAGGAGACGGCGCAGCACGGCTACTTCTCCTTCCCCAGGCATCTGTCCTTCGAGTACTACCGCCGGGCCTACACCGAGTCGGGCATGGGCAAGTACTTCACCAACACGCTGCTCATCGCCGTGCCCGGCGTTCTGATCACCCTGTTCCTCGCCTCGTTCGTCGCCTTCGCGGTCTCCCGCCTGAAGCTGCGTGGCGGCCTGGTCCTGCTGATGTTCTTCACGGCGGGCAACCTGCTGCCCCAGCAGGTGATCGTGACCCCCTTGTACGTCCTCTTCAACAAGGTTCCGCTGCCCTGGTGGATGTCCGACTCACTCACGATGTACGACTCCTACTGGGCCGTCATCATCGTCAACATCGGCTTCCAGCTGGGATTCTGCGTCTTCGTGCTGGCCAACTTCATGCGGACGCTGCCGCAGGAGATCCTGGAGGCCGCCATCGTCGACGGTGCGGGCGTCTGGACCCAGTTCTGGCGCATCACGCTGCCCCTGTGCCGCCCCGCCCTCGCCGCCCTCGGAACCCTCGAATTCACCTGGATCTACAACGACTTCCTGTGGGCCCTGATCTTCATCTCCAACCCCGACAAGCTCCCGGTCACGTCATCCCTGAACAACCTCCGCGGCCAGTTCTTCACCGACTACAACCTGCTGGCCGCAGGCTCGGTCCTCGTCGCCCTCCCGACGATCCTGGTGTTCCTGCTGCTGCAACGGCACTTCATCGCGGGGCTGACGCTGGGGTCGACCAAGGGTTAGCGTCCGAGCTGCAAGAAAGCCGTGCTCGCGGGTGTCGCCGATTGAGCCCGCCGAGCGTGACGCTCCCGGCCTGTCCGGTCGGGGGCGTTGCCCTTTCGGCCCCTTGTCTGAGTCTCGCGCCCCTACAGCCAGGTTGGCTTCGGGGGCGCTCTGTTCACGCCACCACCGCGCCCGCCACCACCGCGTCCTCGGTCACATCGAAACCTCAACTCTCCCTCTGCACAACGAAGATCCAGGCATGCGAGAACGAGCAGTCGGACATCACCCGCTCAGGCCCATGACAACGTGGCTAGTGTGATCAGGTGACAGAATTCAGCATCCTCGGTGACAACACGGAATGGCAGAAGGACTTCGAGCGGCGGCTGCGCGCCGCGTACACGGCGTCCGGGCTCGGTGCGGCCGCGGTGGAGCCCATGCTCGAGGGGGTACGCGCCGGCATCGGCGACTGGACCGTCGCGGAGATCACCGACGCCGGGACCCGAGTGGGATACGTCGCTGTGGTCGTGGCCGACGACAACGGCGCGCTCGCGGGCCGTATCGGTGACCTCCGCGTCGACGCGCTCCACGCCGACCGGGGGCACGAGCAGGCCGCCCGGGACTGGGCCGAGGGATGGTGCGCGGAGCGCGGCGCACGCCGGCTGGACATACGGCTCATCGAGCCCGCCGGAGAGCTGTTCGACGGCTACCGCGTCCGCGGCCAGCTCCGGATGCGGCGCGTCAGTTCCCCGCCGCAACCGCTCGATGGCGTCACCGCACGGCCGATGACACAGGCCGAATATCCCGAGTGGCTCGCCTCCGAGAAGGTCGCCTACGTCGGCGACATCGTCCGGGCGGGAGCCCTGAGCCCCGAGGAGGCCATGCGCAAGTCCGACCGCGACTTCGCGAAGCTGATTCCCGAGGGCCTGGCGACGCCCGACAACACGTTCCTGGTGCTCGAGGCGGCGGGCGAGCGGATCGGCACCGGCTGGTTGAAGCACGGGTACCTCCCGGGGGCCACCTACGGCTACTCGCTGCACATCCAGGAGCAGCACCGCGGCAAAGGGTACGGGCGGGCCGCGATGGTGGCCGGCGAACAGGCAACGCTCGCAGCAGGTGACTCGGCGCTGATGTTCACCGTGTGGGGCGGCAACGAGGTGGCAATGAACCTGTACACGAGCGCCGGCTACCAAGTCGTGGAGGAAAGCCGTTCCCTTGGCCTTCCCCGCTCCGCGGCCTGACGCCGGGGTCGGGTCAAGGGCTGATTGGCCCTCACTCGCAACCGACGCCGTCCCCGTCCCGGTCGAGGTGCCGGCCCTGGCCGGGGTCTCCCACGCGTACGGGCGCGGCCCCCCGCCGCGCGGCCGACGTCGCAGTTCTCGTAGTACACGGCGCCCCCGCCGCTGTTGTCGTCGGTGCCGCCACCGCCCGCGGCGGGCCGCGCGGTGCCGCCACCGCCCGCGGCGAGCTGCGCGGTGACGGTGGCCCGTACGGTTTTCGTCGTGTGGGCGGTATGAAGGTGCGTGACCCACCCGTGACTCGTCGGTGGCTCCGTAGTTGAACCGGGCATGAAGAAGCGCAGCATGCTCGCCATCGCCTCCCTCGCCACCGGGTTCGTCGTCGCGGCGATCACCCCCTCCCACGCCGTCGACAGTGACGCCCTGGGCGATCTGCACGTCGACGACACGCTGAGCTCGGTCGATCACACGATCAGCAGCGACAGTCTGGCCGTGGACGACAAGGCACTGGGACAGAACGGCTGACGGGTTCGGACCACGGCGCCGGTGCCCCCGCGACGGGGCACCGGCGCCGCGCTGTCGGCGCCCTCATCAGGGCCTGGTTTCCGTGGCAGGGTGGAGCGGGCAAGCCACAGGGGGCCAACAGAAGAGGGGGAATCGTGATCGTCTGGATCAACGGTGCGTTCGGTGCGGGGAAGACCACCACCGCACGGGAACTGATCGAGCTGATCCCGAACAGCACGCTCTTCGACCCCGAGGTCATCGGCGGCGCACTCACGCACCTGCTGCCGGCCAAGCACCTCGCCGAGGTCGGCGACTTCCAGGACCTGCCGATCTGGCGACGCCTCGTCGTCGACACCGCGGCCGCCATGCTCGCCGAACTCGGTGGCGTCCTCGTGGTCCCGGTGACCCTGCTCCGCCAGGAGTACCGCGACGAGATCTTCGGCGGCCTCGCCGCGCGCCGGATCCCCGTACGGCATGTGCTCCTCGCCCCGGCGGAAACGATCCTGCGCGAGCGAATAGCCGGGCGCGAGGTGCCTCCGGACCTGCCCGACGGTGAGATGCGTGTGCGCCAGTGGTCCTACGACCACATCGAGCCGTATCGCGCCGCGCTCGCCTCCTGGCTCACCGCGGACGCCCACCCCGTGGACACCAGCGCGCTCACCCCGTACGACACCGCCCTGCGCATCGCCGATGCCGTACGCACCGGGGACGTACCTGTGTGCGACATCGTGCAGACCCCCGAACCCACCGCGGAGACCGTCGCCGCGGGTGTGCTCCTCTTCGACGACCAGGACCGGGTGCTGCTCGTCGATCCGACGTACAAGGCCGGCTGGGAATTTCCCGGAGGCGTCGTCGAACCCGGTGAGGCCCCCGCGCGCGCGGGCATGCGCGAGGTCGTCGAGGAGACCGGCATCACGCTCGACGAGGTGCCCCGCCTGCTCGTCGTCGACTGGGAGTCGCCGACGCCCCCCGGCTTCGGCGGCCTGCGTCTCCTGTTCGACGGCGGCCGACTCGACACGGCAGCGGTGAGCCGTCTGCTGCTGCCCGGACCCGAACTGCGCGACTGGCGCTTCGCCACCGAGCAGGAGGCGGCCGACCTGCTGCCGCCCGTGCGCTACGAACGGCTGCGCTGGGCCCTGCGGGCGCGCGAGCGCGGAGCGGCGCTCTACCTGGAAGCCGGCGTTCCGGTCGGCTGACGTCGTGACTTTGCCTGGTGTGTGGGCTTCCGAGAGGGAAGCGAAAGGGAACCGAGGGGCAAGCGAGGGGGAATCGACGCCATCCCGATATGGATCGGGAACTTACGACGGTATTTGACAGTCCTACCGTGAATGTGCAGCTCACCTCTGCGCGGCCCTGGGCCGCACCAACAGGACCGGATTCACCCCCGGTTGAAGGAGGGACATGCGCGCACATTCATCCGCCCTCACAAAGGGCTTCACGCTCGCCGCGGGGCTCACGCTGGTCCTGGCCGCCTGCAGCAGCAGTGGCGGCGGGAGCGGCACCCACAAGAGCAGCTCCGCGGGGTTGTCGTCCTGCGGCACACAGGGCAAGGCGAACACCTGCAACTCGGCGGCCACCAAGTCCGGAGGCACCTTCACGTACACGCTGGAGAAGAACATCCAGCAGTGGAACGTGCAGGACACCAATGGCAACACCTTCGAGAACGGCGAGGCCCTCGGCGTCGTCCTGCCCCAAGTCTTCGTCCCCCAGCCCGACTTCAGTATCGCGCTCAACACCGATCTGGTGACCTCGGCCACCCAGACGAGCACCGGCCCGCAGACGCTCGTGTACAAGATCAACCCGAAGGCGTCGTGGAACGATGGAACGGCCATCACCGCCGACGACTTCATCTACTACTGGCGCACCAACAACGGCAAGGACTGCCCGCCGCCGCCCGCCAGTGACTCCACCCAGACCAAGGGCTGTCTGCCGCAGAGCACCGCAGGCTACGACCGGATCAAGTCGGTCACCGGCTCCGACGGCGGAAAGACCGTCACCGTCGTGATGGCGAAACCCTACTCGGACTGGAAGCAACTCTTCGGTGCGGGCTATCCGCTCTATCCGGCGCACGTCGCGGAGCAGCTCTCCGGTGCCAAGGCCGGTGACGCCGCCCATATGACGGGCGCTCAGATGACTAAGGGCTGGCAGTACTTCCAGAAGACCCCGCCCAGCAAGTACACAACGGCGGGCCCGTACAAGATGCAGGACTGGACGGACAACGACCACGCCACCTTCGTGCCCGACCCCAAGTGGTGGGGTGCGCACAAGCCGTCCCTGCAGCGGCTGATCTTCAAGGTCATCACGGATGCCACGCAGGAACCGATCGCGCTGCGCAACAACGAGGTGCAGGGCATCTATCCGCAGCCCGAGGTGGACCTGGTCAAGCAGATCAAGGACATCCCGAACGTCACGTACACCATCGGCAGCGGGCTCAACTGGGAGCACTTCGACCTCAACCTGCACAACCCGGTGCTGGGCCAGTACAAGGCGCTGCGTCAGGCGATGTTCACAGCTCTCAGCATCAAGGACATCATGGCCAAGACGGTCGGCCAGTTCGACTCGAACGTGAAGCAGCTCGGCAGCCACAACTACGTGCCGGGACAGGCCGGTTACCAGGACCTGGTCGCCTCGACCGGGCAGGGCTCGGGTGATCTGGCCAAGGCCAAGAAGTACCTCACCGACGCCAAGTTCACGGGTGTCGGTACGTCCCTGAAGACGCCGGACGGCAAGGCGGTCGGGCCGTTCAACTGCCGCTACACCACCGGGAACCAGATCCGGCAGAGCGAGTGCCAGATCCTGCAGAGCGACCTGGCGAACCTCGGCATCAAGATCACCATCAAGCCGATCGGCGCCGCCGACCTCGGTACGGTGCTCGCCGGTCACCAGTACGACATCATCGTCTTCGCCTGGGTCGCCTCACCGTTCCCGAGCAGCAACGCCCAGCAGAACTGGGTGACCGGGGGTGGCGGCAACTACGGCGGCTACAGCAACAAGAAGGTCGACGCCCTGGTCTCCCAGGCCGTCGGCGAGACGGACGCGGCGAAGGCGGCCACGCTCCTCAACCAGGCGGACTCGCTGATGGTGCAGGACGCCTACGTGCTGCCGCTCTACCAGAAGCCGACGTTCCTGGCGGTGCAGACACGGTTCGTGAACATGCGGGACAACGCCACGAACGTGGGCCCGCCCTACAACACCGCCGAGTGGGGGCTGAAGAAGTAGTCCCCGCACGCGTACGGGTCTCCGGCTCCGGCAACCCCGGGGCCGGAGGCCCGCCCACGGACGTCAATCCCACACCGGTCGGCCTCCGAGAGAAGACCGCATGCTCGCCTACACCGTGCGCCGCATCCTCGTCTCCATCCCCGTACTGATCGCCTCGACGTTCATCGTGTTCCTGGTCGTCGTCAATTCCGGCGACCCGGTGGCCAACTTCGCCACCTCCCGGCAGCCCGCCCCGAGCAAGGCCGCCGTCGCCGCGTTCGCCCGGCACATCCACGCCGACCAGCCCGCCGTGGAGCGCTACTGGAACTGGATCACCGGAGTGCTGCACGGCGACTTCGGACCGTCCGTCCAGTCGAACCTGGACATCGGTCACGACCTGTTCACCCGCTTCCGGGTGACCGTCACCCTGGTCGCCGCCGCGATGCTCATCGCCCTCGTCCTGGCCGTGATCTTCGGCGTGTTCAGCGCCATCCGCCAGTACTCGGCGGCCGACTACTCCATCACCTTCGTCGGCTTCCTGTTCCTCGCCATGCCGGTGTTCTGGTTCGCCGTGCTGCTCAAGCAGGCCGGGATCTGGCTCAACGAGCAGACCGGAAGCACCTTCCTCGGCACCATCGGCGAGAAGTCCCCCTACCTCGAAGTCGACACCTGGTGGAACGAGTTCACCGACCACATGGGCCACTTGATCCTGCCGACCATCACTCTCGCCCTGGTGTCGTTCGCGTCCTGGACCCGCTACACCCGCGCCGCCATGCTCGAGGTGCTGGGCAGCGACTACGTACGACTGGCCCGTGCCAAGGGAATCCGTCGAGGCCGGGTCATGACCCGCCACGCACTGCGCACCGCCCTCATTCCGCTCACCACCGTCACCGCGCTCGACATCGCGAGCATCCTCGGTGGGGCGGTCGTCACGGAGACCATCTTCCAGTGGCACGGCATGGGCGAAATGCTGGTCACCGCGGCGACCACCATCGATGTCTACCGGCTCATGGCGTGGCTGCTGCTCTCCGCGGTCGTCGTCATCGCGTTCAACCTCATCGCCGATCTGCTGTACGCCGTACTCGACCCGAGGATCCGCTATGACTGACACCGAGGCAGCCGGTGCGGCCGGTATCGAAGTCCCGCGCGCCGACCAGGAGTTCAGCGTCAAGCAGCGCACCCAGACCCAGCTGATCCTGCGCCGCTTCGTACGCCACCGCGCCGCCATGATCAGCCTGGTGGTGTTCCTGCTGATCGTTCTGTGGGCGTTCATCGGCCCGCACCTGTGGCACTACTCGTACGGGAAGTTCACCCCCGACAACTCCCAAGCACCGTCCTGGAAGCACCCGTTCGGCACCAACGCCTCCGGATACGACGCCTATGCCCAGGTCATGCGGGGCACCCAGACATCCCTGAAGATCGCCATCCTGATCGCGCTCGGCTCAACCCTGGTCGGCGCGGTGTGGGGCGCCATCGCCGGTTTCTACCGGGGGATCGTCGACGCGATCATGATGAGGATCGCCGACCTCGTCCTGACGCTGCCGCTACTCGCCATCGCCCTGGTCATCTCCTCGCGCAGCGGCGGCTCCTGGTACTGGATCGCCGTCGTCATCGCCGGACTGACCTGGGCGTACGTCTCCCGGGTCGTCCGGTCCACGGTGCTGTCGCTGCGCGAGAAGGAGTTCGTGGAGGCGGCCCGAGCGCTGGGTGCGTCCGACGCCCGGATCATCTTCCGGCATCTGCTGCCCAACGCGCTCGGCCCGATCATCGTCAACGCGACCATCCTGGTCGCCACCGGCATCCTCACCGAGACCGCCCTGTCCTTCCTCAGCTTCGGCGTCCAGCCGCCCGACACCTCGCTCGGCCTGCTCGTCGCCCAGGCCCAGACGGCTGTCGACACCCGGCCCTGGCTCTTCTACATCCCCGGCGCCTTCATCATCGCGATCGCCCTGACCATCAACTTCATCGGCGACGGACTGCGCGACGCCTTCGACCCCCGGCAGCAAAGGGTGCGACAGTGATGACGACCAGTCAGGGCGTACAGGCCGGCTCCGGCTCGGGCGCGGTCCTCGAAGTCGAGGACCTGACCGTGGAGTTTCCCACGGAGGACGGTGTCGTACGGGCCGTACGCGGTGTCGGATACCGACTGGAGCGCGGCGAATCCCTCGGCATCGTCGGCGAATCCGGATCCGGGAAGTCCGTGACCGCCCTCGCCGTCATGGGCCTGCTGCCGGCCACCGCCCGGGTACGCGGCTCGGTCCGCTTCGAGGGCACGGAGCTGCTGGGCCTGTCCGACGCCCGGCTCTCCGATCTGCGCGGCAGCGGCATCGCGATGATCTTCCAGGACCCGATGACCTCCCTCAACCCGGTCTACACCGTCGGATACCAGATCGCCGAAACGCTGCTGCGGCACAACCCGGGCCTGGGCGGGCGCGCGGCGCGCGAACGCTCGGTCGACCTGCTCGGCACGGTCGGCATCCCCAGTCCTCAGCGGCGCGTGGACAGTTACCCGCACGAGCTGTCCGGAGGCATGCGCCAGCGGGTCGTCATCGCCATCGCGATGGCCAACGACCCGGATGTGATCATCGCCGACGAGCCGACCACCGCGCTCGACGTCACCGTGCAGGCCCAGATCCTCGACGCCCTGGAGACCGCCCGCTCCGAGACCGGCGCGGCCCTCGTCCTCATCACCCACGACCTCGGAGTAGTCGCCGGACACACCGACCGGGTCGCCGTCATGTACGCCGGACGGATCGTGGAGACCGGCTCCGTCGAGGACATCTTCTACACCCCGCGCATGCCGTACACCCTCGGCCTGCTCGGCTCCCTGCCCCGGATGGACCGGGACGAGGAGAGACTCACCCCGATCACCGGCTCACCGCCCTCACTGCTCCACCTGCCACCCGGGTGTCCCTTCGCGCCCCGCTGCCCGATGCGCCAGGACGTGTGCGACCACGACGAACCGCCGCTGCGTACGACCGCACACGACGGCCATCTGAGCGCCTGCCACTTCGCCGAGCGGCTCGTCGACACCGGGGCCGGGGAGATCTTCGACGCGGTCGGCGCGGACGCCGAGGCGTTGGCCCGCTTCGCCGACACCGAGAGCGAGGACTCCGTATGAGCGTGCCCCAGCCCCCGCCTCCGCTCCCCGGGCATGGCGGCACCGGTGCGCCGGTGCTCCAGGTCCGTGATCTCGTCAAGCACTTCCCGGTCATGTCGCGCGGAGTCGTACGCCGTCGCGTGGGCGACGTGCACGCCGTCTGTGGTGCCTCCTTCGACCTGCACGAGAACGAAACCCTGGGCCTGGTGGGCGAATCGGGCTCCGGCAAGACCACGATCGCCCGCACACTCCTCAACCTGGAGAGCGCCACATCCGGGCAGGTTCGTTACCAGGGGCGAGAGCTCACCGAGCTGAGCCGACGTCAGATGCGGCCCCTGCGGCGCGAGTTGCAGATCGTGTTCCAGGACCCGTACGCCTCCCTGGACCCGAGGATCTCCGTGCACGAGATCGTCGCCGAGCCGTTGCGCATTCACGGCCGGTACGGCCCCGGGGCGGGCGACGAGGTGCGTGAGCTGCTTCGCCTGGTCGGCCTCAACCCCGAGCACGGCAACCGTTTCGCCCACGAGTTCTCCGGCGGCCAGCGTCAGCGCATCGGCATCGCACGGGCGTTGGCCCTGCGCCCCAAGGTCATCGTCCTGGACGAACCGGTGTCCGCGCTGGACGTGTCCATCCAGGCCGGAGTCCTCAACCTCCTGATGGACCTGCAGAGCGAACTCGGCCTGTCCTTCCTGTTCGTGGCCCATGACCTCTCGGTGATGCGGCATGTAGCCCAACGCGTGGCGGTCATGTACCTGGGCCGACTCGTCGAGATCGCCCCGGCCCGCACGCTCTTCGCGCGCCCTGCCCATCCGTACACACAGGCCCTCGTTTCAGCCATCCCGCTGCCCGACCCGCGCAAGGAGCGGGCCCGCCGACGCGTCACCGTGCAGGGCGACGTCCCGAGTCCCATTCGCCCGCCGAGCGGCTGTCGATTCCGCACCCGGTGCCCCAAGTTCGCGGACGAGCTGACGGAGAGCGAGCGCGTCTCCTGTGTCGAGCAGGTGCCGGAACTGATCGACCGGGGCGGAGGAAACCCCGTGGCCTGCCACTACGCGGAAAGTGTCGAGCTGCTCTGACCGAGCCGTGCGAGCTCCTCCGACGGGTACGGGGTCTGCCGACTCTCGCGCTGGAGCCTGCGGTTGAAGTCCGCCATCACGGCGGCGAGGGGAGCGTGGCGGGTGAGGATCGAGGCGACCTCCGGCGGGATTCCGTCGGGCCGCTCGCCCTCGGCGTACGCGCGCACCAGCGCCTCACGCTCCTCCCGTCCCGACCCGTACGAGGCGGTGACCAGCCAGTTCACCAGGTACGTACGGGTATAGGAACGGTCGTACGTCCGGTGCAGCTCGAAGAAGTCGGTCTCCTCTCGGGTCAGTTGGAAACGGGAGGAGAGGGCGAGGCCGTAGTCGGCGAAGTAGAGCCGCTGCCCATCGGTGAGGATGTTCTCGAAGTGCGCGTCGAAGTGCAGCAGCCCGCGCGCGTTCATGAAGGAGACGCCGGCCTCCAGGCCCCGCTCCACCAGGGAGCAGACCCCCTCGTCCCGGAACCGGGTGCCCAGCCAGGCGTGGAGGTTGTACGGGATGTACTCCAGGAACAGCGCGACGCTCGCCGAAGCGGTGCGGAGGGCCTCGATCCGGTGGCGTACCTGCTGGGCATCGCCCCAGTAGGAGACCGCCCGCTCGACGTCGGCCAGTTCCTCGGGCAGGGGCTGCACGGTGTCGGGCAGCACCCGCCAGTGATACATCAGCGGGAAGCCCCCGAACTGTCCGGCCAGCAGCCAGTTCGTCGTCATGATGTGCACGGCGAGCTCGCGCCAGGCCCCGAAACCCGGGCCGCCGATGCCGTACTGACAGAAGGACGGCAGGTCGAACAGATTGGCCGTGGACCGGAGGTTCCCCGGCAGTCGCTCCGCATCCGTGAGCGGGACGCGCTTGACGAAGACCGGAGTGTCCGCCACGTCCATCAGGACGGATCTGCCGCCGATGCCGGAGCCGAGGGGCCGGCCCGCAGCGACCAGTTCTCCCAGTTCGTGGTCGCTGCACAGGGCCAGGGACGTGGAGACGTCGCTGTGCGCGGCGAGGCGCACAGCGCGCGACATGTCGAGGGGCTTCACGTCCCTCGGGAACGCCTCAGCTTCCCGCGTAGTTCCGCAGGAACAGCGCCTCCGCGACCGACAGGCGCTCCAGCTCGTCCGGCGAGACACTCTCGTTCACCGCGTGGATCTGCGCCTCCGGCTCGCTCAGGCCGATGAGGAGGATCTCCGTCCGCGGGTACAGCGAGGCGAGCGTGTTGCACAGCGGGATGGAGCCGCCCATGCCCGCGTACTGCATCTCCTGGCCCGGGTAGGCGACAGCCATCGCCTCGGCCATCGACGCGTACGCGGGGCTGGAGGTGTCGGCGCGGAACGCCTGTCCCTGACCGATCTGCTCGGTGCTGACGCGCGCCCCCCACGGCGTGTGCGTCTGCACGTGGGCCTGGAGCAGTTTGGTCGCCTCCGCCGCGTCCATGCCCGGCGGCACGCGCAGGCTGATCAGCGCGCGGGCGCCCGCCTGCACGGACGGGGTCGCGCCGACGACCGGCGGGCAGTCGATGCCGAGGACCGTGACGGCCGGACGTGCCCAGACACGGTCGGCGACCGTGCCGGAGCCGATCAGCTCCACGCCGTCGAGCACCTTGGCGTCCGCACGGAACGCCTCCTCCTCGTACTGCAGGCCGTCCCACGCGGCGTCGGCCGTCAGCCCGTCGACCGTCGTCGAACCGTCCTCGGCGCGCAGCGAGTCCAGTAGGCGGATCAGCGCGGCCAGCGCGTCGGGGGCCGCGCCGCCGAACTGCCCCGAGTGCAGGTTGCCTTCCAGCGTGTCCACCTGGACGCGGACAAGGGTCATGCCGCGCAGGGTCGTGGTGACCGTCGGCAGGCCGCACCGGAAGTTGCCGGCGTCGCCGATGACGATGGTGTCGGCGGTCAGCAGCTCCGGGTGTTCCTCGGCGTACCGCTCGAGGCCGCCCGTGCCCTGCTCCTCCGAGCCCTCGACGATCACCTTGACGTGCACGGGCACGCCGCCGTTCGCCTTCAGCGCGCGCAGCGCGAGGAGGTGCATGACGAAGCCGCCCTTGCAGTCGGCGCTGCCGCGGCCGTACCAGCGGCCGTCGCGCTCGGTGAGCTCGAACGGCGGGGTGGCCCAGGCCGCCTCGTCCAGCGGCGGCTGCACGTCGTAGTGCGCGTACAGCAGGACCGTCTTCGCGCCCTCGGGTCCGGGCAGGAAGCCGTACACCGACTGCGTGCCGTCCGGGGTGTCGAGCAGTGCCACGTCCTGGAAGCCCTCGGCGCGCAGCGCGTCGGCGACCCAGTTCGCGGCGCCCTCGCTCTCGCTCTTGGGATATTGGTCGAAGTCCGCCACCGACTTGAAGGCCACCAGCTCGGTGAGCTCCGCCTTCGCCCGGGGCATGAGCGAGGCGACGGTCTCGGCGACCGGATTCGACGACATGGGCACGCTCCTTGTAGGTGCGACGTTGTACTTCTGTGTACAGGTGATCGTGTGGCGCGTACGCGCGGACTGGTGTGCAGGGCGCATACGCCGCCGATCCTCCCACAGCGGCCTGCGGCGATGCCCGCCGTAGGATGCGGGAGACACGTGCGGAAGACGGCTGGACTGGGAGCAGTAGACCATCGTGAGCAGCGAGAACTCTTCGGCGGACGACGGGCAGCGGGTGTGGGACGTCGTCGTGGTCGGCGCGGGGCCCGCGGGGGCCTCGGCCGCCTATGCGGCAGCGGTCGCGGGACGCAGCGTCCTGTTGCTGGAGAAGGCGGAGCTGCCCCGCTACAAGACGTGCGGCGGCGGCATCATCGGCCCCTCGCGCGATGCGTTGCCGCCCGGCTTCGAGCTGCCGCTGCGGGACCGGGTGCATGCGGTCACGTTCTCGCTCGACGGCCGCTTCGTGCGTACCCGCCGCTCCAAGCAGATGCTGTTCGGGCTCATCAACCGGCCCGAGTTCGACCAGCAGCTCGTAGAGCACGCCCAGAAGGCGGGCGCCGAACTGCGCACCGGCGTCACGGTCTCGCGCGTCGAACAGCATGGGTCGGCCGTACCGGACCGGCGCACCGTCGCGGTGGTGTTGCAGGGGGGTGAGACCGTGCTGGCGCGGGCGGTCGTGGGCGCCGACGGCAGCGCCAGCCGGATAGGGGCGCACGTCGGCGTGAAGCTCGACCAGGTCGATCTCGGCCTGGAGGTGGAGATCCCGGTGCCGGAGACGGTCGCCGAGGACTGGCAGGGACGGGTTCTCATCGACTGGGGTCCCATGCCCGGCAGTTACGGATGGGTGTTCCCCAAGGGCGACACGCTCACCGTCGGCGTGATCTCCGCGCGCGGCGAAGGCGCGGCCACCAAGCGGTACTTGGAGGACTTCATCGCCCGCCTCGGGCTCGCCGGCTTCGAACCGGCCGTCTCCTCCGGCCACTTGACGCGTTGCCGGGCCGACGACTCGCCGCTGTCGCGTGGTCGGGTGCTGGTGTGTGGCGACGCCGCGGGACTGCTCGAACCCTGGACCCGCGAGGGCATCTCCTTCGCGCTGCGCTCCGGGCGGCTCGCGGGGGAGTGGGCGGTACGGATCGCCGAGGCGCACGACGCGGTGGACACGCGACGCCAGGCCCTGAACTACGCCTTCGCGATCAAGGCGGGGCTCGGCGTCGAGATGAGCGTCGGCAAGCGGCTGCTGACCGCCTTCGCGCGCCGGCCCGGCATGTTCCACGCGGCGATCACCGGTTTCCGGCCCGCCTGGAAGGCCTTCGCGGGCATAACCCGCGGTTCGACGTCGCTCGGCGAGCTTGTCCGCACCCACCCGATGGCCGGGCGCGCCCTGACCGCGCTCGACCGATAGGGCGGACGGGCCCGGCCGCCGGGGTCACGACTTGACCGTGATCCGGAACACCGGGTGGTCGGGGGCGATGCGCCGCAGCTCCTCGTTGGACGAGTCGGGGCCGACGCCACCGAAGAAGACGCCGACCTCGGCCTTCCAGCGCTTCAGGTAGGCGCGCAGCAGCGGGACCTTGTCGTCGTCGGTGATCTCGGTCGCGATGAAGGTGTCCACGTTCTTGCCGAGGCGCAGCTCGCCGCCTCCCGCTGCCCGCATGTTGTGCGTCCACTGGACGTGGCCGCGGGGGGCGACGAGGTACTGCTGTCCGTCCACGGTGAGCAGATTAACCGGGGTCGTGCGCCACTCACCGCTCTTGCGGCCGCGGACGGCCAGGACCCGGGAGCCCCAGACGCTGATGCCGCGACGGGTCACCCAGGCCACGGCGCGATTGAAGACGTTTACGGTGAACCAGCCGGGCTTCTGGACGTGCGTGGACATGGTGACCCCCATCGATTGGGAGAGCGCCGCTCTCCTTTGTGAGCGCTGCTCTCGCTGGAGAAGAGTCTGCGCCGTATCGGTGCTCCAAAGCAAGAGCGGCGCTCTCTTTTCTGAGCGCTGCTCTTCAATCGGGTCGGTGATCTGGCCTGGAAGCGCTGCTCCGTATGAAGAGCACCGCTCTCTTTTGTGTGCACTGCTCTGAAAACGTGGCACACTGCCCGGCATGAGTACCGCACGAGGGGCACGGGCCCGAGCCAGGATCGAGGTCACCGCGGCCATCAAGGACGAGGCGCGCAGACGGCTCGCGGCGGAGGGCGCCGCCAAGCTCTCGCTGCGGGCCGTGGCCCGTGAGCTCGGCATGGTCTCCTCCGCGCTCTACCGCTACTTCCCCAGCCGTGACGATCTGTTGACCGCGCTCATCATCGACGCGTACGACTCCCTTGGCGAGACCGCGGAATCGGCGCACGCCGAAGTCGCCGACGCCGGTCCTCGGGAGCGCTGGATCGCGGTGTGCGTGGCGGCGCGCCGCTGGGCGCTGGAGCATCCGCACGAGTACGCGCTCATCTACGGTTCGCCCGTGCCGGGGTACACCGCGCCGGAGACGACCATCCCAGCGGCTTCCCGTGTGGGCCTGCTCCTGATCGGCATCGTCCGCGACGCGCATCAGGGGCAGGGGGTGGCCCGTCCGCCGTTGCCCACGGACCTGAAGGTCGAGGCGCAGCGGATGACCGCCGAGCTCGCGCCCGACCTTCCGCCCGAGGTGGTCGCGGCGCTCGTGGCCGCGTGGGCGCAGCTCTACGGGCTGATCGGCTTCGAGCTGTTCGGCCAGTTCAACCGGGTCGTGGAGGACCGCGAAACGTTCTTCCGGCACGCGGCGGATCAACTCGCCCACGGTGTGGGACTGATCTTCCCCCGGCCGACCCGCCCGAACGCGGCCCATGGTGCCAACGGCCGGGGGACGGATTCCGGCAGGGCGAACGGGGCCTGAACGCCGGGACGGACCTCGCCGCCCACTGGCGCGCGGCGGCAGGCCCGGCGGTACTCCGCGGGGAGTACGCCTGATCACCTCGCCCGGCGGACGCCTCGGACGCCCCGTCCCGTCTAGCGTGGCGGCCATGGAAGAGCAGCGCACTCCCCGGGCCCCGGCGTGGGGCGGTCCACCCCCGTGGTGGCGGCACGGGCCGCCCGGCTGGAGCCGCTGGGGCGACGAGGAGCGCGGTGCCCACTGGCCGTGGCGCTCCACGCTGCTGCTGACCGCCTTCGTCCTCATCGGCTCCCATTTCGCGGCGCACGCGCAGGCGGGCGACCGCGCTCACCTGGACTCCTTCGGGCGGGCGCTGCTGCTGGTGGGGTCCGGCCTGCTGCTGTGGCGGCAGCGACAGCCGGTGCTCGTGGCTTTCGGCACGGCCGCCGCGGCCATGGTCTATCTGGGCGCCGGATATCCGTACGGGCCCGTCTTCCTCGTGGTCGCCGTGGGCTGCTTCAGCGCGGTCGTCTCCGGGCACCGCAGAGCCGCCTGGACGGCGGTCGGGATGTTCTGGATCGGGCATGTTCTGGTGGGGCACTGGCTCTACCGATGGCTGCCGCCGGCGGGGGACCAGCCCGCCTCCTGGGGGCAGGAGGGCATCATCGCCACCTGGATCGTGGCGATCGTGGCCCTGTCGGAACTGGTCCGTGTACGCCGCGAACAGTGGGCCCGCGAGCGCGCCGAGCGTGCGCAGTCCGCCCAGCGACGCGCCGACGAGGAGCGGCTGCGGATCGCGCGCGAACTGCACGACGTGCTGGCGCACAGCATCTCGGTCATCAACGTGCAGGCGGGTGTCGGCCTCGCGCTGCTCGACTCGGACCCCGAGCAGGCGCGCACGGCGCTCACCACCATCAAGGCGGCCAGCAAGGAGGCACTGGGCGAGGTCCGCCAGGTGCTCGACACACTCCGTGCCCCGGGGGAGGCGCCGCGCGCGCCCGCGCCCGGACTCGACCGGCTCCCCGAACTCGTCGAACAGGCGGCGGGCGCGGGCCTGACCGTCGAGATCGAGGGTCAGGTCCCGACGCTTCCGCCCGGCACCGATCTGGCCGCCTTCCGCATCGTCCAGGAGGCCCTCACGAATGTTGTACGGCACTCGGGATCGCGGCACGCGCGTGTGCGGCTCGAATCCGCGCAGGGCGCGCTGCGGTTGCGGATCGACGACGACGGCCCCGCGACCGGCGCGGACGCGGGCGGCAGTGGCAACGGGCTCGCCGGAATGCGGGAGCGGGCCGCGGCCCTCGGTGGCACGATCGAGGCGGGCCCGCGCGACGACGGAGGCTTCCGTGTGCTGGCCGTACTGCCGCTGAGGGTCAAGGAGGACCGGTGATCCGCGTACTGCTCGCCGACGACCAGTCATTGGTGAGGGCAGGCTTCAAGGCGTTGCTCGACGCGCAGCCGGACATCGAGGTGGCCGGCGAGGCTGCCGATGGCGAGGAGGCGTTGCGCAAGGTGCGCGAACTGCGCCCCGACGTCGTCCTCATGGACATTCGGATGCCCCTGCTCGACGGCCTCGCCGCGACCCGCCGCGTCACCGACGACGCCGAGCTGAAGGACGTCAAGGTGGTCATGCTCACCACCTTCGAACTGGACGAGTACGTCTTCGAGGCGATCCGCTCCGGAGCCTCCGGGTTCCTGGTCAAGGACACCGAGCCGGAGGAACTCCTGCGTGCGGTCCGGGCGGTGGTGGAGGGCGACGCCCTGCTCTCCCCGGGGGTGACGCGTCGGCTCATCGCCGAGTTCGCGGCCCGCTCCAAGGAGCCCGCGGCCGCCGCCTCCCTCGCCGAACTCACCGAGCGGGAGCGGGAGGTGATGGCCCTGGTCGGCATCGGCCTCTCGAACGACGAGATCGCCCGCCGCCTCGTCGTCAGCCCGCTCACGGCCAAGACCCATGTCAGCCGCACGATGGTCAAACTGGGCGCCCGCGACCGGGCTCAACTGGTCGTTCTCGCTTACGAGTCGGGGTTGGTGCGGCCGGGCTGGCTGGGCTGAGCCGCGCCCGCACGATCGAAGCGAATCAGCACGGTGGCGACCCGTACGACGAAGAGGACGGCGGCGAGAGTGGCGCCGGAGGCGACCAGTGTCCGCACCGCGGCGCCCGACAGATCGAGGAACAGCGCCGGTCCGGCCACCACCGCGAATCCGATCGCCGCTACGAACGCCGCGCTGAACAGGGCGTATCCGATCTCGACAGTGACCGCGTCCCGCTGGGCCTCGGTCCGCCGTTTCCTGGTGTCGTTCATCCGTTCACGTCCCCCGTCGTTCGCCATCCTTCGAGTCAAACAGGCCTGCGCCCGGCGGGGCAAGGATCCCCGCCGGGCGCACGCGCTGGAGACGTACTAGTCCCCGACCGCCACTCGTTCCGCTTCCGCCTCCTCCTGGAGGGACTTGGCGACGACGACGGACTGCTGCGGACGCCGTGTCCGCAGGCCCGGCAGGGTGATCAGCAGACCCACGAGGGCGATGCCGGTCACCACCATCAGGCCGGGCCGGTAGCTGTCGAGGACGGCCTGCGGCGAGGAGCCCTCGGAGGAGTTCGCGGTCACGACCGCCGTCACGACGGCCAGGAAGATCGCGCCGCCCACCTGGACCGAGGTGTTGAGCAGACCCGACACCATGCCCTGCTCGTGGTCGTCCACGCCGTTGGTGGCCTGGATGTTGAGCGAGGGGAACACCAGCGCGCAGGCCGCGCCGATCAACAGCATCGTCGGCAGGATGACCGCCGCGTACACGGGGTCGAGGTCGACGCGCAGGAAGAGCGCGTACCCGACGACCATCAGGGCGAAGCCCACCGCGATGAGCCGCGGGGTCCCGAACCGGTCGACCACGGCCCCCACCTTGGTGGAGGACAGCGCCACCAGCGCCCCGGCAGGCAGGAAGGCGAGCGCGGTGTGCAGGGCCGACCAGCCCAGCAGTGACTGCATGTACAGGGTCACCAAGAACTGGAATCCGACGTACGAGCCGAAGAACGCCATCGCGCCGAGCTGGGCCCGGATCTGGCTGCCGGAGCGCAGCACTCCGAGCCGGATCAGCGGGCTGGGACTGCGCCGCTCGACGGTCACGAAGACGGTGAGCAGCACGGCGACCGCGAGGAAGGAGAGGAGAGTGCGGGCCGAGCCCCAGCCGACCTCGGGAGCCTGGACGACGGTGAAGACGAGCAGGAGCATCGAGGCGGTACCGATGATGGCGCCGGGGATGTCGTAACCGCGGTGGTCCTTCTCGCGCTCGCTGCGGGGGATGAGCTTCAGACCCGCGAGCAGTGCGATGACCGCGATGGGCGCGGGCAGCAGCATCGTCAGCCGCCAGCTCGCCTCGGTGAGCAGGCCGGACAGGACCAGCCCCATGGAGAAGCCGGTGGCCGCGCAGGTGGTGTAGATCGAGAGCGCGCGGTTGCGGAGCGGGCCCTCGGCGAAGGTCGTGGTGATGATCGACAGGCCTGCGGGCGCGGTGAACGCCGCGCTCAGGCCCTTGATGAAGCGGCTGGCGATCAGCAGCGGACCCGAATCGACGAGTCCGCCGAGCAGCGAGGCGAGCGCGAAGACGCCCAGGGCCACCAGGAAGACCTGGCGGCGGCCCAGCAGGTCGGCGGTGCGTCCGCCGAGGAGGAGCAGTCCGCCGTATCCCAGGATGTAGCCGCTGACGATCCATTGGAGCGTCGAGGTGGAGAGGTCGAGTTCGGAGCCGATGGACGGCAGGGCGACGCCGACCATCGACACGTCCAGCGCGTCCAGGAACATCGCGGCGCAGAGCACCAGCAGAGTGCCCCACAGTCGAGGGGTCCAGCGTTCCTGAGGAGCGGGGTGGGTGAGCGGAGAGGTCATGCCCCAGACACTACATGCACATGCATTGGATGCAAGCACATTTAATTCCGATGCAACAAAGCCGATTTTTTGCTACGGTGCGCCCATGGCGGCGAAGAAGGCCGAGCAAGGGCTCGTGAACCAGTGGCGCGACATCCTCGCGGTGCATGCGCGCACCCTCTGCGAGATCGACCGCGAACTGCATCCGCACGGCCTCGGTGCCAGCGACTTCGAGGTGCTGGACGTACTGGCCGAGGGCGCCGCGTCGGACGGCGGTGGTTCGTACCGCGTCCAGGAGATCTCCGAGCATGTCCATCTGAGCCAGAGCGCCCTGTCGCGGCTGATCGGCCGACTGGAGAAGGACGGTCTGGTCACGCGCGGCATGTGTGCGGAGGACCGCCGGGGCGTGCGGGTGTGCCTCACGCCGAAGGGACGCGAGCTGCACGGCGAGGTGCTGCCGGTGCAGCGCGCGGTGCTGACGCGGATGCTGGCGGGCGGCCCGGCCACCGCCTGCGAGTGAGGGACCTGGCCCGCTCAGTTCCGGGTGACCGGACCCGCGTCGCTCAGCCCGGGGTGAACTCGGGCTCGGGCACCCGTCAGCTCCAGGTGATCCCCGACTTCTCCCGCCACAGCGCGGCGAGCGAGGCGTCACCCGTCGCGCCGGGGAACGGCATGCGGTTCCAGAGCGCCAGGTAGATCCGTGCGGCCGGTCCGGCCAGCTCGCAGTCCGCGTCCCCGCCCTCGTCCCGGCCGCTGACCGGCGGCTGCGTCGACAGCCGTACGGTCCACACCGCCCCCGTATCCGTGGCCCGCACCCGAAGGACGCGCGGCTCCTCCACCCGTACTTTGCTCCTCGAGCGCGCGTGGAACCCGCGCAGCAACTCGTCGATCCCGTCCACCGCGAAGTCCGCGACGACCGGGGTCGGCTCCCCGCCGAGAGCCGACTCCGCGTCGACCCGATGCACGGTCGTCTCGTGGGCCTGCCGTCGCGCCCAGAAGGCGAGCGGCGAGGGCGCGGGCAGAAAACTCCAGCACTCCACGTCGGGCGAGGCGCCGGTGAGGGTGTCGACGAGCCGCCGGTGGCCTTGCCGGAACCAGTCCATGAGCTCATCACCGTCGAGATCCGGCAGGCCGCCGTCGGGGTGGTACGAGGTGTACCCCTCGGCGACGAACGCGGTGGCCCACCGGTGCACCATGCCCGTGTGCCGCACCAGATCCCGCACCTGCCAGCCCGGGCAGGTCGCGACCTTGGCGTCCACCCCCGCCTCCTCGGCTGCCGCGGCCAGCAACCGGCCTTCCCTGTCCAGGGTTTCCAGGAAGTACTCAATCTCCATACGGGGAGTCTGCCGGAGGGAGTGGGGGCGGGGGAGTACCTCGCCCTCAGTCGGTCGTCATGTGGTGCCGAGCCCAGCTGCCCCGCGCCGCGCCCTCTCGCTCAGGCGCAGGCCAGCCGCGGGCCGGCCCAGTCCGCGTGGTCGTAGTTGATGCCGTCCCCGGAGTCGGTGACGACGAGCCGGAGTTCGAGGCCGCCGGTGAGGTCCGCGCTGAGCGGCTTCGCCGCGTCGGCGCCCGTCATGCGGCCGCTGTCCGCGACGAGTGTGTCGTCCCGGTAGAGGCGGAAGACGACGGATCCGTTACTGCCGCCGGCCTCGTCGTCGACGCCGACGCTCACGGTGAGCCCCGAACAGCTGCCACCGAGGTAGTAGGCGACGGTGCTTGCGGCATGGGTGCCCAGGCCCTTGGCGTAGGTCGTGCCGTTGATCGTGAGGGTGTGACCATCTCCGGCGGCCTGCTCGCCGTTGCTGCGATCGCGCTCCACGGGGCCCCAGCCGCCGGTGGCCGAGGACCAGGGCAGGTCGCTGAGCGCATGCGTACCCGCCGCGGGGCCGCTGCCGCACGCGAGCCGGGCGTCGGCCCAGTCGGCATGGTCGTAGGCGATTCCGTCGCCGCCGTCCGTGACGACGAGTCGGAGCTTCGTGCCGCCGGTGAGATCGGCTGTCAGCCTCAGCGGCGGATCACTGGCCGTCCGCACACCGCTGTCGGCGACCTTGGTCGCGTCCCGGTAGAGCTGGAAGCCGACGGATCCGCCCTTGGTCGACTCGTCGTCGACCCCGACGTCCACGCGGAGGGACGTGCAGGCGCCGCCCAGGTAGTACGTGATGTCGCTCGAGGCATGGGTGCCGAGGCCCTTGGTATACGTCGTGCCGTTGATCGTGAGGGTGCGGCCGTCGCCCGCCGCCTGCTCGCCGTTGCTCAGGTCGCGCTCGACCGGGCCCCAGCCGTTGGCCGCCGAGGTCCACGGCAGATCGCCGAGCTGGTTGACGCCGGTCGGCGGCGGGACCGGCGTGCCGGGGGTGACGCGGTACATCACCGTGCCGTGCGCCGGTACCGACGCACTGATCGCGCCGGTCGTGGTGCTGGTCTGCTTCGACCAGAGGTCTTTGAGGGAGTACGACGTCGCCCCGCCCAGACCGACGGCCTCCGCGGTCGTCGACACCGTCCTCGTCGTCGTGTTCTCGTTCGTCAGCGTCACCGAACGGCCGCCGTCGGCCAGCGGCTTGGACATCACGACGAGACCGCCGGAGGAGGACACCACCGTGCCCTGCCGCCCCAGTGTGTCCTGGTCGACGGCGATGACGTCGCTGTTCCTGAGGATGTCCAGCGTCGCCGACGACACATTGCGCAGATCGCTCCCGATCAGCAGCGGTGCGGCCATCTGCGCCCAGAGACTGAAGTGGGTGCGGTACTCGGTGTCGGTCATGCCGCCGTTGCCGACTTCCAGCATGTCGGGGTCGTTCCAGCCACCGGGCTTGGCGTACGGGGCAAGTGGCTGGTTCTGGTGGGCGATGCCGATCATGCTGGACCAGGAGTCGGAGATGTCCCCCGTCGTGCGCCAGGCATTGCCGTACTGGGACGCCCAGTTCCAGGGCTGGTTCTCTCCCCACTCGCAGATGCTGTAAAGGATCGGCCGGCCGGTGGCTTTGAGCGCGTCGCCCATCGCCTTGTACCGCTGCTTGGCGTCGACGCCGGTGTTGTTGCAGTTGTCGTACTTGAGGTAGTCCACGCCCCAGGACGCCCACAGGTTGGCGTCCTGCTGCTCGTGTCCGAGGCCGCCGGGGAAGCCTTGCGTGTCGCAGGTCTTGGTGCCGGCGCTTGAGTAGAGCCCGAACTTCAGGCCCTTGGAGTGGACGTAGTCCGCAACCGCCTTGATCCCGTTGGGGAAGCGAGCCGGATCGGGTACGAGGTTGCCGCTCGCGTCACGGTTCGGCAGCGCCCAGCAGTCGTCGATGTTGACGTATGTGTAGCCCGCGTCCTTGAGGCCCTGGGAGACGAAGGCGTCGGCGATGCCCTTGACCATGGCCTCGTCGAACTCGGCACGGCAGTGCGTCGAGTTCCAGTTGTTGAAGCCCATGGGCGGGGTGCGGGCGAGGCCGTTGTCCACGGTGGGCGCGGTGGCCGGCGCGGCCGACGCGGGCTGCGCGGCCACGGGCTGCACCACCACGGCGGTCGAGGCGGCGAGGCACAACGTGGCCACGGCCATGACGGATGGGGTTCTGCGGGGGCGTCGTTCGGCGAACACGTGCGGCTCCGAGGGGGGGGTGATGTTGCACACGACCAAACGAGGGCGAACGAAAGCCACCACATCACAGCTGTGTGTTCAGAACATGTCAAGACCAGTCGCGAATCCCTGATGTGCCACCCCGCCCCTTGACGCCGGGCCGCGGGCTCGGTACGTACTGACAGGGCTTTGGTATGGACCAATCAATCGCCGCTCCGCGCGCCGCCCCGGCGCCCCAACCCCCCAGTGGAGGCAGCAATGCGAAGACCGTTGGCCCTGATCGCGATGTTCATCGGCGCACTCGTTCTCGTCCTGGCACCACCCGCCGCCGCGGCCACCCCGACCGCGGCGTTTTCCAAGACTTCGGCCTGGGACGGCGGTTACCAGGGCGCGTACGTCATCACCAACAGCGGAAGCACCACGCTGTCCGGCTGGACCGTCGAGTTCGACCTGCCCTCGGGCACCACCGTGGGGTCGTACTGGGACGCGCTGCTCACGCACAGCGGCAGCCACTACACCTTCAAGAACCGTGAGTACAACGGCTCGTTGGCGCCCGGTGCGACCACCTCTTTCGGGTGGGTCTCCAGCGGCACCGGTACGCCGACGAACTGCACACTCAACGGCGCGTCGTGCGCGGGCGGTTCCCATGGCGGCGACACCACGCCTCCCAGCGTGCCGTCCGGGGTGACCGTCGGCTCCGCGACCGGTTCGTCGCTCACCGTACGCTGGAGCGCCTCCACCGACGACTCCGGTACGGTCGCGGGCTACGAGGTCTCCCGCGACGGAGGAGCACCGGTCGCCGTCACCGGGACTTCGTACACCGCCACCGGCCTTCAGGCGAGCACGAGTTACTCGTTCCGCGTCCGGGCGAAGGACGCCGCGGGCAACACCTCCGCCTACAGCACGGCGGTCGGCGGTACGACCTCCTCCGGCGGTGGCTCCCAGCCGGGCGGCGGTGTGCGCACCGCGCCCTACGTCGACATGGGCGCCTGGCCCACGCCGAGCATGCCCGAGATGGCCTCGGCGAGCGGGATCAAGAGCTACACCATGGCGTTCGTCACCGCCTCCGGCTGCAAGGCGATGTGGTTCAACGCCTATGACCCGAGGGACGGTTGGGCCAAGGACCAGATCGATGCGATCCGGGCCGGCGGGGGAGACGTCAAGGTCTCCTTCGGTGGCGCCACCGGTATCGAACTGGCCCAGGCCTGCGGATCGGCGGACGCGCTCTTCACGGAGTACAACGCGGTCGTCACCGCCTACGACCTGAAGTACGTCGACTTCGACATCGAGGGCGCCGCCACCGCCGACCCGGCTTCGGTCACCCGCCGGTCCCAGGCCCTGGCACGCCTGCAACAGGCTCATCCGGAGTTGCGGGTCTCGCTCACGCTCCCCGTGCTTCCGGAGGGCCTGACCACCGACGGACTGAACGTGGTCAAGTCGGCGCGCGACGCGGGCGTGGACCTCGACGTCGTGAACGTCATGGCGATGGACTACTACCGGAGCGTCGACTACGGCGACGCGGCCGTGCAGGCCGCGCAGAGCACCTTCACCCAGCTGAAGTCGCTCTACCCGAGTAGGACGGACGCTCAGGTGTGGGCCATGGTCGGAGTGACACCGATGCTCGGCCAGAACGACGACGGTCACCTCTACGACCAAGCGGACGCCCGCCAGCTGGTGGCCTTCGCGCAGGGCAAGCACCTCGGGGAACTCGCCTTCTGGGAGTCGACCCGCGACCGCAACGCCTGCACGGGCGCCCTGTACATGTGCACCAACATCCCGCAGGCTCCCTACGAGTTCGCGAAGATCTTCGCGGCGTACACCGGCTGACGCGCCGACGCACAGCCGTGCGGTGCCTCCGGGCGGCTTGCGGGCCGACCGGAGGCACCGAGGAGTCGGCGGGCTGGTCCCGCCTGTCTCCGTCACCGGCTCAGAGCGAAGTCCAGCGCTGGTTGGAACCCGCGTTGCAGTCCCACAGCACCACCTGCGTGCCGTTGGCCGAGTTGAAGCCGGGTACATCCAGACAGCGCCCCGAGGCCGGGTTCACGAGTGCGTCGCCGGACGCGCGCCACTGCTGTTGGCAGCGCCGTGACAGGTGTAGAGCTGCACCCGCGCGATGTCTCCGTAACAGGTCAGCAGCTCGTAGAGGGTGTTCATGAAGTACGCGTTGTAGTCGTCGGCCGTGACGGAGAACGTCTGTCCGTCGACCACGTCCGCGGGGTCGGCGGGGATCGTCCGGTCCGTGGCCGCGCTGCCATTGGAGTCCCAGCCGCCGGCTGGGCCTCGTGCAGGTCGGCCGGCGAGGTGTAGATCCCGAAGGCCAGCCCTTGCGCGCGAGCCGAGTCGGCGAGGTCCCGTACGACGTCGCCCTTGCCGCCGCGCCACGAGGTCGCTGTCACGCCGAAGCCGGAGTACCTGGACGGGAACAGCAGGAATCCGTCGTGGTGCTTGAAGGTGAGGATCACCTGCTTGAAGCCCGCGTCCCTCAGCGCTCTCGCCCACTGGTCGGTGTCCTGCTCCGCGGGCTGGGAAATGTTGGGATCCTCGGTGCCCGTACCGTGCTCGCGGCTGGCGTACGTGTTGACGCCGAAGTGCACGAATGCGGTCAACTCAAGTCGCTGCCAGGTCAGTTGCCGGGTGGATGGAGTGACAGTGGCCGCCTTGGCGCGGATCTGGGCGGGAGTGTCGGTCGGGGAGATGGCCACGACCGGATTGCCCGCCGCGGCAATGCCGGGGCGCGCGGTCGTGGTGGCGTCCGCGGTCGCCGTCTGGGTCGCGCCCAGCCACGCCGCGAGCACCAGCACCATGCCGCCGATCAGCGTCCGTTTCCTCGCCGTGGTCCTCATGACGCCTCCAGCTGCCACTGTTGGTTGGCTCCGCCGTTCGACGGCCACTGGACGACCGGCGCGTCCTGCGCGCCGGAGGCGCCGCTCACGTCCGCCAGGTAGCCGCTGTGCCGGTTGACCAGCGTCTGGTAGCCGTCGTTCGCCGTGCCGAGGGTCCACTGCTGGTTCTCGCCGCCGTTGACGGTCCACTGGACGAGCTGTGTCCCCTGCGTCGTGGAGAAGCCCGGCACGTCCAGGGCTCTGTTGCTGCGCGTGTTGACGAGCTGCACGTAGCCGCCGTCCTGCACCACACGCCAGCGCTGGCTCGCCACGCCGGTGTCGGCCTGCTGCACGATCGCCGCTCCGTCGTCGGAGGAACTGCCCGCGACCGCCAGCACCTTGCCGCTGCTGCGATTGACGATCTTGTACGTGGTGGTCGTGCCCGGAGTGATGGAGAAGTTGTCGAACTGTACGTTCCGCCAACGGGAGGTGATGCTGTTCTCGCCGACCCCCACCGCGAGTCCCGCCGGGCCGAGCCCATACGCGGTGTCCTCGGCGCTGCCCAGCGTCACGCCGTCCGCGATCGCGGTCAGGGTTGAGCCCTGCAGTCGGAAGGCGAGCTTGTGCCAGGTGTTCGCGTCCAGCGCCGTCCGCGTGCCGGAGGCGAGGACGGTGAGTGCGCCGGCCGTGTCGCCCCGCAGGATCTGCCAGGTGCCCGCCTGCCCGACCTTCAGGTAGTAGGCGTTGATCTGGCCCACCTGCCAGTAGTCCCGGGCGCCGAACCGGCCGAGCAGCGCCACCGAGCCGCCCGTCCGCTCGAACATGACGTCCGACTGCACGGTGTAATCGGTCAGCGAGTTGTCACCGATCAGCGCGTACGCCGGGCTCTGGTGCGGGTGCCAGGGGATGGGCGCGACGGGCGCCGTCTGGCGCAGGCACTGCCCGCCACGGCCGCCGCCGCAGCCGGCGGTCTCGAAGGAGCCGTGCTGGTCGGCGAGATAGCGGGCCTCGCGCCCGGTGGCGTACGCGTCGAAGCCGTCGGTGTGCGGCAGTGGGAACGACGCGGACGCCGGGCCGGACGCCGATCCCTTGCCCTGTCCGCCGGCCGTGCTGATCGAGTAGATGCGGCCGGGTTGCAGGGTGAGGGACCACGTGCCGCCGGACGGGGTGATGTCCGCCTGGCGTACGAACCAGTCCGACGGGTTGGCGGAGTTGAGGTTGGTGGCCCACACGTGCAGCGTTCCGGTGGGCAGTCCGTCGGTGACACGGGCGGTGAACTGCTCGGTGGCGGTGGCGCGGGTGGTCTCGATGATCGTGGTGTAGTCGGTGTTGCCCGGCGCCTTGAGGGTGACGTAACTGCCGATGTTCCGGTCGCCGGAGAGGTAGCCGCTCGCCGAGTCCGCGAACTGCCATCCCGGCTTGGCGAATTGGTTCCAGTGTGCCTGGACCCACAGGCCCTTGCCGACGCTGTACTGCCCCGACCAGGGCTGCGGTGCCACCATCAGGCCGGTCGTCTGGAAGGGCAGTCCAGGCGGAAGGGCGGCGATCAGCGGCCAGTTGATGTATGCCGTCATCTTGGCGTCGATATAGCCGCGGCTTAGCTGGCGGGCCATCACTGGGCCGTTGGCGTTGTAGTCCTGTGAGCCGTTCTCGCTCGCCCACAGCGGCTTGCCGAGGTTCTGCGCCGCGGCCGGTGACTCGCAGCGGTCGCCGGTGGACTCCGAGACGCCCTCGCACGGGTAGTGGGCGCCGACGACGGCGATCGCGTCATTGAACGCCTGGTTGTTCTGCATGTCGGTGACGACGTCCCAGCCGCCGTCGGCGCCGACTAATTGGACGTGCCCGAAGCCGCCCGCGTCGAGGGCCTTGCGCAGGTCGACGAACCAGCCGGAGTCCCAGCCGTTCTCGTTCCATCCGCCCAGATAGTCGATGGTCAGGCCGTGGACGTCGCGCGCACCGCGCAGGTAGTTGACCAGATACGTGATCATGTTCTTGGTCCACACGTCGGACGTGCCGATCCAGCCCGGCGCGGCCCAGGCGAGCGCGGCCAGCTTGATGCCCGGGTTGCGGGCCTTGGCCTGCTCCATCAGCCACCACTCGTATCCGCGCTGGTAGTTCTGGTCGTCGGCGGTGTGCATATGGCTGGGTTCGGCGCCGTCCGTGGAGTTGGCGTCGCCCCCGATCTCCACCTTCAGCAGCGAGATGTTCGCCCCGTAGCCCGGCTTGAACAGATAGTCGAGGATCTGGCCGCGCTGCGGCTCCGGATAGTCGTACAGCAGCTTGGCGTTGCCCCCGCCGCCGCTGACCGCACCGACCCCGTCGAAGACGCGGCCGGCCGCAGTGCCGCTGAGGGTGACGGAGGTCGCGGCCTGCGCCTGCCCGGCCGGCAGGCCGAGGACGGAGGCGAGGAAGGCGAGGACGAGAAGGGCGCGTATGAGCAGGAGTCTCACCGGAGATCGCATCGCCGTCATACCCTCTCCAGCTGCCACTGCTGGGTGCCGGCGCCGCCGACGGGCTGCTGCACCACCGCACTGCCGCTGCCGGTTCCGTCGAGGTCGGCCGCCTTGCCGCTGTTGCGGTTGACGAGCCGGTAGTAGCCGTCGCCGGTGGACTGGAGCGTCCACTGCTGCGTGTTGGTGCCGTTGTGCGCCCACTGGTTCAGTGCGGTGCCGTCCGCCGTGGAGGAGCGCGGGACCTCGAGCACCTTGCCGCTGCCCAGGCCGGTCAGCTTGGTGTAGCCGCCGGTGGTGGTGGCGATCCAGCGCTGGTTGGCGCCGGTGTGCGGCGTCCATGCGATCACCGCGCCGCCGTCCGCCGTCGACGCGCCGCTCACGTCCATCGCCCGGCCGGTCGCCCGGTTGAGGAGCCGGTAGGTGCCGCTCACGCCCGGCGCCGCGACCCGGTTGATGCCGCGCAGCACATTTCCCTCGGTGGTGAGGTAGTTGGTGGCGTAGTCGAAGCGCGGCGCGCCCGACCACAGCAGGTAGAAGTACTTCATGTTCTCCGAGTACCAGTAGCCCGGAGTGAGATCGCCCTTGGTGGTGGGCGTGGTCGTCATGTCCGACACGATCGTGTAGCCGTTCGCGACCTTGCAGTGCGCCTTCTGCGCGTTCCACAGCCACTTGGCGCGGTCCCGGTAGACCTCCTTGCCGGTCAGAAGCCACAGGAACAGCGCGGAGTCCGCGTATTCGGGGCGCAGTTGATACTCATTGCTCGTCGCCGCGAGCGTCGTGTAGTCGATGCCTTCGGGCGGCAGCTTGTGCGGCGCCAGGGCGTCCGCCCAGGAGGAGTGGTACGACTCGCCCTCGCTCAGGTTGCCCCCCTGGGCGAGCAACCCGGCGTAGAACGCGGTGAGTTCCGACTGCCCGCGGCCTACCAGCGCGCCGGTGTTCATGTTGACGGACTTGAACCAGAGCCGTCCGCCGTACGTCTCCCCGAGGCGCTTCAGGATCGCCGCGGTCAGTGTTTGGTACCAGCCGCGGATCTCGGTGTCGCCGAGGAACTGGTAGGCGTCCCAGAGGTATTCGAAGTACGAGTCGACGGGCGGGTCGACGCGGGCGGTGGCATCGGTCCAGGCGCCGGTGTCCACGTTGAGTGTCGAGCCTACGAGGTCGATCGAGGACCGCCGGTCGTACACGGCCTTCAGCGCCTTCTTCGCCGCGTTGAAGTACTTCTGGTCGCCGGTGAGTTGGGAGAGCAGACCGAGCTCGGTGATGTTGCTGCCGATCTCGGCGAGCGGCACCGCGTTGCCGCTGACCGCGCCGGTGCGCAGATTGACGTACCGGTACGGGGCGCCCGTTGGCGACGACGTGAACGCGGGGAGCAGCCGGTCGGCGAGGTCGCGGGCCCCGGCCAGCAGGACGGCGCTGCCGGTGGCCTGGTAGCCGGAGAGCAGTCCGCCGACCAGCCGGATGATCGTCTCGAAGACGTGGATGCTCGCGTTGCGGTCGAAGTCGAGGTTGCCGTCGATCCAGGCGATCGCCGCGTCCAACTCGCCGTCGAGCTCCATCAGGTAGAGCGTGTCGAGCGACTCGACGAGGGTCAGGCCCAGCGATACCCCGCTGATGAAGAAGTCCGAACCGGTGCCGCTGACCGGCCGCAACTCGTCGCGGCCCCAAGACAGGCGGCGATACGCCGTCCAGGCCATGAGGAACTCCTGCCGTACGTCCTCCGCGAGCGCGGGGTCGGGCGGTCCGGCCGCGGCGAACGCGGGCACCGAACCCGGGCCGCCGAGTGCGGCGAAGGCAGCTGTGGCGCCTACCGCGGTACGCAGTAGGGCACGGCGTGACAGCCGGGCGGGCAGGGGTGCGGCCGTGGACGGTGGTGCCGCCAACTGTCTTGCCGTGAACCGCGGGATGGAAGGTGTCGCCATGTGGGGCCTCCACGGGGAGGAATGGGTGACAACGTTGTCTCCGGACCTTCGCAGGTCGTCGCCGGTTGCGAGGAAGGTGCGGTTGTGCGGGCGTCAAAAATGCGTTCGAGGCTCGGTGGGTGAGTGTGCAATGCTGTCATGCTCGCGTCAAGTACGCTCGCTGGGCGTCGGCATTGGCGACGCGCGAGCTCGGCCCATGAACCACTGCCTGTCCGCGTCGCTTGCACGCACGCCTGGCGCAGCGAGCCGCGCTATCTGCGGGCCCCTGGGTGGCCGGTAGCGGGGTTTCGCATGTCCGAACGCCCGTAGAAGTTCGTGCAAGTTGCTGGCACGTGAGGGTGTTCCGGCGCAAGCTCGGTCATGTCGATCGTCACCGATTGCACCGGAGGACACCATGACGTTGCACCGGTTGGGCAAGGACCCCGAGAGCCCTAACAACGGCTCTCCGACTGTGTACCTGGACGACGAAACCGGGAACTACATCCTGCAAGGGTGGCGGGTCACGGACGCTGAGCGCTTGGCGCAGATGAACATCCCGGATCATGAAACGGTGATCGAGTTCCCGAGGCGCATGATGCAGTTCTTCCCGGAGGTGACTGGTGGCGACGGAGCCGACGTTTGAGGCCCTGTTCCGCTCTGCTCAACACAGCGCGTGCCACCTGGAGATGCGGGACGCATACGGGCTCGATGACGACTACCAGGAGTGGACGGCGGGCAACCGCTTCGACCCTGCGGAGCGCTGGCCCTGGTGGATCGATCTCGTCTCCGCATCCGTGGCTCGTGGCGTAACCGTGCGCCGGGCACGCATCGTCTCCGAGCCGATCTCCTCATACGTGCGGTACGAGCACGAACTCACCAGCGGACACAACGTCAAGGCCGGTGAGGCCGTGCGCTGGCTGCCCCGTC
The DNA here is from genome assembly GCF_014645835.1 of Streptomyces albiflavescens. Taxonomy (GTDB): domain Bacteria; phylum Actinomycetota; class Actinomycetes; order Streptomycetales; family Streptomycetaceae; genus Streptomyces; species Streptomyces albiflavescens. Next base: position 489,494 of record NZ_BMMM01000001.1, on the reverse strand, counting down.
GGCAAGCCTCCAGCCTGGCCCTGCCTGGCAATGACTTCTGGCTGTTCGACGGTACGACAGCCCTGTTCAACCACTTCGCAGGGGACGGAACGATGACCGGAGAAGAGTTGGTCACTGACCCCGCCGTGGTGGAGCTGTGTGCGTCGGCATTCGCTGCCGTGTGGGAACGCGCCACCCCGCACGAGGAGTACAAGCCGGTCTGACGGAACATCGAACGTGACTTCATCGTCCAGCGTCCAGCAAGCCCGAGAGGCTCTCGGTCAGCGCCTGCGTGAGATCCGGAAAGACTCCGGGCTGACAGCGCGGGAGCTCGCCTCTCGGGCCGGCTGGCATGAGAGCAAGTGCAGCCGCATCGAGAGCGGCCGTACGGGACCGTCAGACGATGACCTGCGCACGTACACGCTGCACTGCGGGGCCGCGGACCAGACGGCCGACCTGATCGCCACAGCGCGCAACATCGACGGCGCATACGTCGAGTGGCGGCGCATGGAGCGTTCCGGGCTGCGCCGTGCGCAGGAGTCGGTCATCCCGCTGTGGGAGCGGACTCGGCACTTCCGCGCCTACTCGTCGTGGCTCATCCCCGGACCGCTCCAGACCCGCGCTTACATCGAGGCGCTACTCACAGCGATTCGTGATCGGCGCGCGCTGCCGGACGACTTGGAGGAGGCCGTTCAAGTCCGCGTCGACAAACAGCGGATCTTGCACGAAGGGCCGCGACGTTTCGCCGTGATCCTGGAGGAGAGCGCGCTCCGGCACAGGATCGGAGGCCCTGCGACCATGGCCGGTCAACTTGGTCATCTGCTGTCTCTGGCGACCCTGCCCAACGTCAGCCTGGGCGTGATCCCGCTCAGCGCGGACCGCACGGCGCTGTGGCCGGTCGAAGACTTCTGGATCTTCGATGACGCTCAGGTCAACGTCGAGTTGGTCTCTGCCTTCCTGACGATCACGCAGCCCCACGAGGTCGGCATGTACGCCCAAACCTTCGCAGATCTAGCTGACTTGGCCGTCTACGGTGCCGCAGCGCGTGGGCTCATCACCTTGGCAATCGACGCTCTCGGGTGACCGGGTGCAAGTTCGCGCAAGTTCATTGAGGTCGGCTCCACGCCGTTCCTAGCGTTGTCGCCATCAGGACAACGCCCGCGAGGGGACGGCCCCATGACTCACCGAACGACGTATCCCGGTCCGCCCGTCGAGCTACCGCTGAGACTCGACGCCGACCCGCCTCCGGGTGCCGGCTGCGACGTGTGCGATGCGCTGGACCGGGAGCGAATCGAGGCGCAAGGCAAGGGTGACATGTCCAAGGTCTCAGATATCAACATCGAGATTCGCAGTCACCCGCACAAGGGGCGCCGATCATGATTCCCATGGCTCAGTACAAGAGCGCGCGTGCTGAGGCGGAACATACGGCAGCGCTGTTGCGCGCCGCCTTGATCCGCGCCGGAATCCCCGGGAATGACGCCGTGCGAGTATGCGCCCTGGTAAGCGGCAAGGGCCGCGCGTACGTGGAAGTGGGGACGTTCCCTCTCAGCTCAGTGGTGAAGCTACTCAACGCGCTTCCGCTCGCCCTGGTCACCGACGACCACGAGGACGGCCCCACACTGCCCGCTGAGGCGTTCGGATGAGCCGCGCCGTTCTGCGCTACGTGCGCCACACGATCCGGCACGAACCAGACAGCGGAGTCACGTTCGAAACGTTCTGCGTGACGTCCGGCTGTGTCGAGAAGTCCGGCGCTCTGGAAGACCAGGAAGCGGCCCAGGACTGGTGCCTACGCCATACCGGCCGGACCGGTCATGCCCTCTTCCGCCGTGTCGTGACCGACCATGCCCGCGTGACGCGGGACGAGTGAGCCCCCGCTCCGGTAGATGCCTCAAACCCTGGACAGGTCGAGCGTCTACTGGGGCGGGCTTGCGACTCCGCCCCGCTGGAAGGCGAGGAACACTCAACAGGGTGGAGCGGCGTCCAGTCCGTGTGAGTCTCGCCAAGGACCGCGTTCGACGGCACGTGAGTCGCCCCGTGGATGACGCTGGTAGCGCAAGACGTGCTCCTGCATCCCCTCAGGCGACTCCTTGAAGCGATCCTCGAAGGGATGTCGAGCCTGACGGATCCTCACCTGAACATCGCGGTATACCTGGCTGCGACTGTCGTCCACGGCAAGCCTGGCGGGGGTCGTCCAGCGCCCCCAGAAGGAGTGCACGGGACTGTCGACGTCGCCGAGCCCCTCCGGGAGGGAACTCGACGGCGGCCTCGGGTGCAAGAGGACCGCAACAGGGGCGCGCGTCGTCAGTTCGATGCCGCGTTTCGGGTGCCGAACCCGATGAGCGCGGCCACCGCGGCCAGCGCAGCCACGCTGGTGAGGGCGGCGGGCAGGGAGAACCAGTCCGCCATGAACCCGATGGCGGGCGGTCCGAGGAGCATGCCGCCGTAGCCGAGGGTGGACGCGGTCGCGACGCCACTCGGGCCCGCCAGGGCGCCCGCGCGTTCTACGGCGACCGGGAAGATGTTGGCGAGTCCGAGGCCCGTGATCGCGAAGCCGAGCAGGGCTGCCCACACCGAGGGGGCGAGAGCGCCGAGCAGCATGCCGACCGCGGCCGTGGTGCCGCCCGCCACCACGGTCCGGGTCCGTCCGAGGCGTTCCAGGAGAGTCGTTCCGCTGAGCCGGCCGATGGTCATGGCAAGGGCGAAGCACGAGTAGCCGACGGCCGCGACGCCCGGGTGGGCCTTCAGATCCTGCTCCAGGTGCAGCGCGCCCCAGTCGGCCAGGGCTCCTTCGCCGTACGCCGTGCAGAGGGCGATCAGGCCGAAGACGGTGACCAGTCCGCGGGTGCGGGCGTCCAGGCGATGCGGGACACGCTTCTCCTGTGGCATGTGATCCGTCGGGGCCGGGGGCCCGAGCCGCAGCAGGGAGCGTCCCACGACGGCGGTCACCAGCAGGCCGATCAGGCTGAGGCCGAACAGATGGCGGGTCGGGGACAGGTACCCCGCGACCAGCCCGCCGAGCCCCGCGCCGATCATGCCGCCCAGGCTGAAGGCTCCGTGGAAACTGGGCATGATCGGCCGCCGCAGTGCGGCCACCAGATCGACGGCGGCGCTGTTGAAGGCGACGTTTATCCCGCCGTATGCGGCTCCGAAGAGGAGTAGGACGAGTCCCAGAGCGAGTGCGGAGTGGGTCAGCGGGGGCAGGGCGACGCTCAGTGACAGCAGCACGCCGCAGACCACGGTCACCGGGTGGCTGCCGTAGCGGCGACACAGGCGTCCGGTGAGCGTCATCGTGATCACCGCACCCGCGGAGACGCCGAGGAGGGCGAGCCCCAGCGCGCTGGCGGAGGCGCCGGTCTGTTCCTTGATGGCCGGGATCCGGACGACCCAGCCGGCGAAGATGAAGCCGTCGAGGGCGAAGAAGATGGTGAGGGCGATGCGGAGGCGGGTGAGGTCGTTGCCCGGCACGACGCTGTGCGATCGGGTTTTGTTTATTTGCGGCACAAAACAAGGCTAGGTCGGTGACGGAGGTCAGGGCAAGAGGCAAGACCGACGGCTGAAGGGCGGATCAGAGCGGCACGCCCTCGCAAGGTCAGCGGGGGTCGCCGAGTGGCGTGCGGGGGGACACTGCCGCATCGTCCGTCGCACCGCCCGACGTGCCGTCGGGCTCCGCTCCGCACATGGTCGGCCGAGGGGGCCGCGTCCTGTACCGGCAACGCCGGGGGGACTGGCGGCACTTCGGGGCGGGATGGGCGGCGCGGCCGCTGCCGGGGACCGGGGCGCGCTCGCCGGTGTTTCGTGTCGGTGCCCTCCCTTCCCGGCCTGGGCCCATTGCTCCGGCCCAAGGAGCGGGCGGCACGGGGTCATCAGGTCAGCGGCACGGGGTCATCAGGTCAATCGTCCCGGACTCTTGACTCGCAAGGTGTCGGCCGTGATTCTCGTCGCATAACTTGCACCGGTCATGACAATCCGGGAGGGGCCGTCCTCGGACCCCGCCGGCCTGCTCGTTGACCGCGTCATCCCCGCCGACCGAGGGATGTGGGTAGTGATCGTGGATCGATGCTCGTACCGCAGGCGCAAAGACGTCACTTTTGTGTCGCTGCTCCTCCTCGTGCTGGCCATGGCCCTCGGCCCCACGCCGAGTTCGGCGGCCGGCAACGACTGGTGGACTCCGACCGCACGCCCCACCCCGGACTCCCAGATCAACGTCACCGGCGAACCGTTCACGGGCGCCAACGCCCAAGGAGAGGTACGTGGCTTCGTCGACGCCCACGACCACCTCTTTGCCAACGAGGCCTTCGGCGGGCGACTCATCTGCGGCAAGACGTTCTCCGAGGCCGGGATAGCCGACGCGCTCAAGGACTGTCCCGAGCACTACCCCGACGGTTCGCTCGCGGTCTTCGACTTCATCACCAAGGGCGGTGACGGCCGACACGACCCGGTCGGCTGGCCCACGTTCAAGGACTGGCCCGCGCACGACTCGCTGACCCACCAGCAGAACTACTACGCCTGGGTGGAACGGGCCTGGCGCGGCGGCCAGCGGGTGCTCGTCAACGATCTCGTCACCAACGGTGTGATCTGCTCGGTGTACTTCTTCAAGGACCGCAGCTGCGACGAGATGACGTCGATCCGGCTGCAGGCGAAGCTGACGTACGACCTGCAGGCCTACGTCGACAAGATGTACGGCGGTACCGGCAAGGGATGGTTCCGGATCGTCACTGACAGCGCGCAGGCCCGCGAGGTCATCAAGCAGGGCAAACTGGCGGTCATCCTGGGCGTCGAGACCTCCGAGCCGTTCGGCTGCAAGCAGGTCCTGGACATTGCCCAGTGCAGCAAGGCCGACATCGACGCAGGGCTGGACGAGCTGTACGGGCTGGGCGTGCGCAGCATGTTCCTGTGCCACAAGTTCGACAACGCCCTGTGCGGGGTCCGCTTCGACGAGGGTGCGCTCGGAACGGCCATCAACGTCGGGCAGTTCCTGTCGACCGGCACCTTCTGGAAGACGGAGAAGTGCACGGGCCCGCAGCACGACAACCCCATCAACGGAGCCTCGGCGTCCGAGGCCGAGGGGAAGCTCCCGGCGGGCGTGCAGGTCCCCTCGTACGCGAGCGACGCCCAGTGCAACACCCGCGGTCTCACCGATCTCGGTGAGTATGCCGTGCGCGGCATGATGAAACGCAAGATGATGCTGGAGATCGACCACATGAGCGTCAAGGCCGTCGGCCGCGCGCTCGACATCTTCGAGGCCGAGTCGTATCCCGGCGTGATTTCCTCGCACAGCTGGATGGATCTGAACTGGACCGAGCGGGTCTACGGTCTCGGCGGCTTCGTTGCCCAGTACATGCACGGCTCGGAGGGATTCGTCGCCGAGGCCAACCGCACGAAGGCGCTGCGGGACAAGTACGACGTCGGTTACGGCTACGGCACGGACATGAACGGCGTCGGCGGCTGGCCGGCACCGCGCGGCGCGGATGCCGCCAACAAGGTCACGTACCCCTTCCGCAGCGTCGACGGCGGCTCCGTCATCGACAGGCAGACCACCGGCGAGCGCACCTGGGACCTGAACACCGACGGAGCCGCGCACTACGGCCTCGTCCCGGACTGGATCGAGGACATCCGGCTCGTCGGCGGACAGGACGTGGTGAACGACCTCTTCCGGGGCGCCGAGTCCTACCTCGACACGTGGGGCGCGGCCGAGAAGCACCAGGCCGGGGTCAACCTCGCCAAGGGTTCGCCGGCCACGGCCAGTTCGGCCGAGTGGAACCCGTTCACGAGCTACGCGTCCAGCCGGGCCGTGGACGGCACACGGGACACCCGCTGGGCCAGCGACTGGAGCGACGACCAGTGGCTGCGCATCGACCTTGGCTCCACGCACCTGGTCGGGCGCGTCACGCTCGACTGGGAGCGGGCGTACGGGAAGTCGTACCGCATCGAACTCTCCACCGACGGAGCGAACTGGCAGACCGCCTGGTCCACGACGTCCGGCGACGGCGGCCTGGACACGGCCCTGTTCACCGGAACACCGGCCCGCTACGTCCGTATTCACGGCCTGGAACGCGGTACCGACTGGGGATACTCGCTCTACGAAGTGGGCGTCCACAGCAGCTGAGCTGCGGCACGAGCACGGAGGACACACGGATGGCACGGATGCCGTTGGCCGAACGGCGCCGGCAGCTGACGGAAGCGGCGATCAGGGCGATGGCCCGGGACGGCGTCGCCAAGACGACGACCCGGTCCATCGCCGCCGAGGCGAGCGTGTCGCTGAGCGTCTTCCACTACTGCTTCGATTCCAAGCAGGCCCTGGTCGAGTCCGTCATCACGACCCTCACCGACCACTCCGTGACCGTGGTGAAGGACGCGATACGACCCAGGGCCACGCTCGAGGAGACGGTCCGGGCCGGCTTCCAGGCGTACTGGGACCACGTGCGCGCCCACCCCGACGAGCACATGCTCACCTACGAACTGACTCAATACGCCTTGCGTCAGCCGGGGTTCGAGCATCTGGCGCGCCGGCAGTACGGGCTGTACAGCGACGCGTACGCGGCTCTGATCGACCAGTTGACCCGCAGCATGAACCTCCGACTCCGCGTGCCCGTCTCGGTGCTGGCCCGCTATCTGGCTGCCATGACCGACGGCCTGACCCTCAACTACCTCGTGCTCGGCGACGAGTCCGCCTGGACCGAAATCCTCGACACGCTCATCGCCCACGTCGCGGGCCTGGTGCACGACGACGTGCACCAGGCCTGACCCATGTCTTGGGGAACGCGTGACGCTGTACACCCACAAGCTGTCCGGCACGCTTGTCGGAATGGGCGGCGCTCCGCTCCCGGCGGACCGCAGCGTCACCCGTCACGCCCGACGTGCTGACCAGAAGGGGGAGGGGAGGGTATCGACCCGCGGGCCGGCCGACTGACCGGGCCTCACAGACCGGGCCTCACCGACCCGGGAACCCCATCAGGATGGACGCCGATCGCCTCCGCAAGGGGAGCTGTGGTCGGAGTCGCTGTCAAGAACCCTCATCGCCGCCACCGGCCAGTTGATCCGACAGGCAGGCGAGGTACAGAGCCATGGTGGTGCGGTGCTCACGCAGCGGGCGGCCGGTGATCTGCTCGATCTTGTTCATTCGGTAGATGACCGTGTTGCGGTGGATGTGCAGGGCCGCGGAGGCCCGGACGAGATTGAAGCCGCTTTCGCACCAGGCGGTGATCGTGTCGCGGAGCGCCGGCCAGTCCGCCTGGGCACGCAGGTCGGCCGTGGTGAGCGCGAGCAGGCGGCTGCGTGCGGGCTGCCCTGCTGCCGCCAGGAGTTGGTGGACCCGGAGATCGGTGATGACGTGGACGGAGGAACCGCCGGTCAGGCGGGCGCCCAGGCGGAGTGCGTCGCATGCGTCCTGGTACGAGTCGTGCAGACCGCCGACGGAGGCGGCCGGCTCGCCGATGCCCGCGCGAGCGCTGAGACCGTCCTGTGCGGCGATGACGTCGGTGACCCTCCGGCAGGCGCCGACCAGCGACGCTGTCGGCTGCTGGGCGGGGAGCCGGTGCAGGATGCCGATCCAGCCGGGAGCCGTGGTCGCGACGATGTCCTGGGGGTCGGCGAACACTTCTCGGACGGTTCGGAGCAGTTCCGAGCGGACCAGTGCCATGTCCTGGGTACGGGCGCTGCGGCTCCGGGCGGCTGTGTGGGGCACGGTCACCTCGATGGCCACCGCGGCCCGTTGCATCCGCAGATCGAAGCCGAGTTCGGCGGCACGGAACATCAGGAACTCGCCCTCGACGACTTGTGGGTCGTACGAAGCGATGTCGGCGAGCAGTTTCTCCGAGGCCCGCTCGGCGAGCAGGCGGGAGCGCAGCATCACGGATTCCCGGAGCAGGATCTCCGTCTGGCGCTTCACCAGGAGGCCGAAGCGGCGCACCTGGGCGGGTGTACCGGTGATCCCGACCGTCCCCACCGCGCGTCCGCCCGTGACCAGCGGCAGCGTGACTCCGGGCCGCACACCCCGCAGTTGTTGAGCCTGCGAGGCGTTGTGGGTGGCGGGCTCCTGGGTGCGTACGACCTCGACGGACGCCTCGTGGAAAGAGCCGACCCGGCTGCTGTCACCACTGCCGATGACCATGCCCTCCGCATCGGTGATCAGCACGTTGAAGCCGATGACGGCCGAGGTGTCCGCGGCGATCTCCTGGGCGAGTGACGGGCTCAGCACGGGTGTTCCTCCCGCCAGGGCATGGGCCAGGTTTGGGCGCACCGTACAGGGGGCCGTGCGATTTCGGCCACAACTTCGTACGAAGTGACCGGTGACGCACACGGAGCCGGTCTCTAGCGTATGGGCCCAATCAACATCCCCGCCTGCGGCACAGCGCGGTGAACGGCGGGTTCGTTCAGCGCCCGGACGGAAGGCCCAAGCCGATGACCCGTGCACGTCCCCTCGCATCCGTTTTGTTGGCATTGCTGCTGTTTTCATCCATCGCGGCCTGCGGTGCCGGCAGCGACGACGCCCCGAAGAACGTGTCCGCGAAGACCGCCGCGCTGGGCACCCTCACACCCGGCGTCATCAAGGTGGCCGTCCAGCCGTACGCGCCCTACACCACCGTCCAGGGCGGCAGGATCGTCGGACTCGACGGCGACATCCTCACCTACGTGGCCAAGAAGCTGGGCCTCCAGGTCAAGCCCCAGGTAACCGACTTCGCCGGCATGCTCGCCGGTGTGCAGTCCCGCCGGGTGGACATCACCATCGGCGGTGTCGCCTGGTCCGCCGACCGGCAGAAGCAGGGACTGTTCACCGACCCGCCCTACTACTCACCGCCGGCGATGGCCGTGCGCAGCGGTAAGACGTACAAGACGGTCGACGACCTGAAAGGCCTGAGTCTGGGCACGGTCGAGGGCTATGTCTGGGTCAAGTCGATCCAGTCCGTCCCCGGCGCCAAGCTGCACGCCTACCCGGATGCCAACGGCGTCTTCGACGACCTCGGCGCCGGCCGCGTCGACGTCGGCTTCCTCGACCCGCTGATCATCATCGCGGCGCAGAAGCAGCGCCCGGACCTGAAGATCAGCACGGAGTACCTGACGCCGCCGACCGCCGCCGAGGTCAAGGCGAAGCCCGCCTACCAGTACTTCCAGCCGTACCAGACCGGCTTCTACCTCCCCAAGAAGGCAACCAAGTTGGAGAAGGCGATCTCCGCGCTGATCGACACCATGTACACCAACGGCGAGATGGCGAAACTCGTCAAGAAGTACGGCGGTGATCCCGAGCAGTTCCTCAAGCCGGCCGCCGATGTCGCCACCGCGCGGCGCGGCGTGGACCGGCCCAGTGACTGGACGCCGCCGTCCGTCGGACAGCCCGGCCAGTGAGGGGATGACATGTCCGGTCTCTTCCAAGTCCCCTGGTCCGACTACCGATCGGACCTGTTCGACGCGCTCGGACGCACCGTCTCCTACACGGTGGTCAGCTTCGTCGGCGCGGTGCTGCTCGGCCTCGCGGTGGCGCTGCTCCGGCTGAACAGGGCGTGGCCCGCGCGCATCATCGCCGCCGTCTACACCGAGGTGTTCAAGAACGTCCCGCTCCTCGCCATCATCTTCCTGACCTACTTCGGACTGGCCTCGGCCGGGATCCGGCTGGACGTGTTCACCGCCGGCTGTCTCAGCCTGATCGTCTTCTACGCCGCCTACCTGTCGGAGATCTTCCGCTCCGCGATCAGCGGGGTGCATGCCGGGCAGACGGAGGCCGGTGAGGCCCTCGGACTGGGCAGGGTGGGCATCTTCGCCCATGTGGTCCTGCCGCAGGCGGTCCGGCAGGCACTGCCCGGCACCAACACCATGCTGGTCGACCTGCTGAAGTCCACCTCGCTGCTCGTCACCGTCTCCGCCGCCGAGTTGATGTCCGAGGGGCGGCTCATCACCTCGGCCACCTTCCGTGCGCTGGAGGTGTATCTGGTCATCTCCGCCGTCTACTTCGCCCTGTGCTATCCGCTCTCCCAGCTGCTCCTGCTGCTGGAGAGGAAGGTACGGGCGGGCGTTCCGCTCTCGCCGTGGCGACGGCGGCGGGTGCGTGCGGCCCGTGCGCTGCTCGCCGCCGACCTCGACGCAGGAGCCAACCGGAAGGAGGCGGCGGTATGACCGAGCCCGTCACCACGGCGAAGACGGTCCCATCGGCCCGGACCGAGGCGGTCGTACGGATCGAGGGACTGAGCAAGTCCTTCGACGGCCGCACGGTTCTCGACAACGTGAACCTGGAGGTCGACCGCGGCCGCATCGTCAGCGTCATCGGGCAGAGCGGCGGCGGTAAGACGACCCTGATGCGTTGCGTCAACCTGCTGGAACGACCCGATGGGGGCACAGTCGAGGTCGCCGGTGAAGTGGTGCACAGCGGTGGCCGGACCCTGTGTCGCGACCTGCCACGGCTGCGCCGCACCGTCGGCATGGTCTTCCAGAAGTTCCACCTCTTCCCGCATCTCACGGCCGTGGAGAACATCGTCCTGGCCCAGCGCAAGGCCGGCGTGGCGGAGCAGGAGGCGCTGGAGCGTGCCGTCGCCCTGCTGCGCCGGGTCGGCGTGGCCCACCGAGGCCTCGCCCAGCCCGAGCAGCTCTCCGGCGGGGAGCAGCAGCGGGTCGCCATCGCACGGGCTCTCGCGCTCAGGCCCGAAGTGCTGCTCTTCGACGAACCCACCTCTTCCCTGGATCCGGAGGCCACCCGGGAGGTACTGAGCGTGATGCGTGAACTGGCCGCGGACGGGATGACGATGCTGCTCGTCACCCACGAACTGCCCTTCGCCCGCGAGGTGTCCGACCACGTCGTCTTCGTCGACGGAGGCCGGATCGTCGAAGAGGGCCGGCCCCAGGACGTCCTCGACCACCCCGCCCAGATCCGCACCAGGGAGTTCCTCGCCGCGTACGGATCCACCTCATGACCGGCGCGCCCGGCGCGCCGGGGCCGGTCGGAGACGGTCCCGTCGTGGTGGTCGGCGGCGGCGTGGTAGGACTGTGCACCGCGTACTACCTTGCCGAGGCGGGCCTTCCGGTCGAGGTCGTCGAGCGGCGTGGCCTGGGCTCCGGGGCGTCCCGGGGCAACGCCGGCTGGATCTGCCTCAGCCATTCGACACCCGTCCCGGCCCCCGGAGTGGTGCGCTACGCGCTTCGCTCACTGGGCCGACCGGACTCGCCCCTGTACCTGCGGCCCCTTCCTGACCCGGCGTTCGTACGTTGGCTGTGGCGGTTCTGGCGCAGCAGCACACCGGCGGCCTTCCGTCGCGGCTACGCGGCGATCGCCGAGCTGAACCGCACCACCTTCGAGCTCTTCGACGGTCTGCGCGCGGCAGGGGTCGAAACAACCCTGACCCGTCCCGGCATGGTGCACGCCTTCCTGTCACCGGCCGAGGCCCGTCACCACCTCACCCTCCAACGGGAGATGGCGGACGGCCGCTACCCGATGCCCGACGAGGTCGTCACGGGCGACGAGGCCCGCCTTCTGGACGACGCGCTGTCCCCGCGGGTGCGCGCGGCGTATCTGGTCGAGGGAGAGGGCGTGGTCGACCCCGAGGCGTTCGCCCGCGGGCTCGGCGAGGCACTGGCCGCAGCAGGGGTGAAGATCCACGAGAACACGGAGGCCATCGGGTTCCGCACCACCGAGGGGCGCGTCACCGCGCTGCGGACCGCGCAGGGCGAGATTCCTTGCGCGGCCGCCGTCATCGCGGCCGGCATGCGCTCCGGACGCCTGCTGAGCTCGCTGGGACAGCCGCTGCCGCTTCAGGCCGGCAAGGGCTACAGCTTCTCGGTGGCCCTGGACCCGGCGCCCCGGCACACCCTGTACTTCGGCGAGCGCCGGGCCGTCGCCTCACCGATCGGCAACACCACACGGATCGGTGGCACGATGGAGCTGAGCGGCAACAACAACCGCCTCGACTGGCGCCGGGTCGTCGCCGTCGCGCTCGCCAGCCGGCACTATCTGGGCCGCTGGTTCGACGACCCGGACGACCTCGTCGGTCTGATCCGCGATCCGTGGGTCGGAGGGCGGCCCTTCCTGCCCGACGGGCTCCCGGTCATCGACCGCGTACCCGGATACGACAACACCTTCGCGGCCACCGGCCACGGCATGCTCGGCGTCACTCTGGGGCCGGTCACCGGCCACAAGCTCACCGAATACGTCCGCACCGGCCGCCGCCCGGAGGCCCTCGCACCGTTTCGCTTCGACCGACAGCGCCGGTGAGCGTCGGCCCAGGAGTCGGTGGGTGGCGCACCGGCTGACGTCGCCCTGGGAGTGCGTACGGCGCGGTTGCTATCGGGTTGCTGTGAATTCGTGAGGCGTTTGAACGCTGCTGGGCCGGTTTCCGTATGGGGCGGGGGATTTCCATGCCAGTCGACCACGAGGCGCAGGAGTACTTCCTTGAGACGCAACACGCGCAGACGCCCTACGGGGGCACGGCGCGCGACCTTTGCAGCGGTCGCGCTGATGTTGGGCGGCGGAGGGTTGGTGATGGCGAACGTCTACGCTTCCGCGACCGAGAGCGGCTCGGGCGCCGATTCGGTCCAGCAGCCACCGGCGTCGGGAACGGTCACGATCGACTGCCCGGATGTCGGCCAGAAACTGACCGACGTGCCCAGCGCGGCGAAGTCACAGGTGGATGTGGAGCTGGCGACGCTCGACCAGCAGATCACCGAGGCGTACACCCGGCTGGCCGAGACGCGCCAGGCGCAGGCGGATGACGCGAACTACGTCCAGAACGCCATCCTCGGGCCGCTCAAGGACAAGCGAACCGACGTCATCGGCCGGATCAAGGCCGATTACCAGCAAGTGGGAGGCACCGCCCCGGAGTCGATCGACGGCCTTGCCACCTGTACCTCGATGACGGCCGACCCGGCGCAGAACGCCTCCGGTGGCCAGAGCGACAACGGCCGGCAGAACAATGGCGAGCAGAACAACGGGCAGCAGAACAACGGCAGTCAGGCCACCGGTGGTCCGGCCGCCTCGGATTTCGTCGACATCACGAAGGTCGCGCCGAACGTCCCGGCCAAGCCCGGCACGACCGGCGACGCCTCGACCGGTACGTTCACCACGGTGTGTGGTGCGAACGAGAACGGCAACCACAACACCGACAACGTGATCGTGGCTCCCGGCGTGGCCAACGGCGCGCACCACCTGCACGACTACGTCGGCAACCAGAAGGTCAACGCGTTCTCCAGCAACGACACGTTCCTCCAGGGCGGGACCAGCTGCCAGAACAAGAACGACCTGTCGTCCTATTACTGGCCGGTGGTCCGTGTCCAGGACGGGACGCAGGACTTCGACCAGAACGCCGACGGCGGTGGCAAGGAAGGGAACGTCGGCAAGATCCTCGTGGCGAAGCAGGCGCAGATCGAGTACGTCGGCAGCCCGACCGGCAAGGTCGTCGCGATGCCGCAGTTCCTGCGCATCATCACCGGTGACGCGAAGGCCTTCACCAACGGCCCCGGCAACGCCAACGCGCATTGGAGCTGCACCGGCTTCGAGAACAAGGTGCAGCTGACGGACAAGTACCCGATCTGCCCGCAGGGCAGCGATGTGGTGCGAACCTTCGCCTTCCAGAGCTGCTGGGACGGCCAGAACATCGACAGCGCCAACCATCGCACGCACGTCGCGTTCGCCGACGCCGGCGGCAACTGCGCAGGCGGCTTCAAAGCGATCCCTCAGCTGACGATGCGCCTGGTGTACAGCGTGCCGCAGCCGACCATCGAGAACGGGCAAGTGAAGAACGCGTACGCGGTGGACGGCTTCCCGGAGCAGCTGCACAAGCCGATCACCGACCACGACGACTTCATCAGTGTCATGACCGGGAACCTGATGGACCAGGTGGTCGACTGCATCAACTCCGGTCGTGACTGCGGCGCCGGTGCCGGTGAGCAGCCGCAGGAGACGCCGTCGCCCTCCCCTGACGCTTCGTCGGGCGGCGGCGCCAGTGCCGATCCCGGTGACTCCGGCGGCGAGCAGTCGGCGCAGCCCCCCACCACGGAGCCGGGAACGCCTCCTTCGGACGGCGGCGACGACGGTGACGAGGGTGCGACTCCCAAGGCCTCGGTCAGCCCCAAGGCCTCTGCCACGCCCAAGGCCTCTGTCACGCCCAAGGCCGATACGACGCCCTCAGCAGCCGGAACCGATGCGACCGTTCAGCCGCAGACCGGCTCGGACGACGAACACAGCAGCGAGGCGGCGGCCGACGGCACGCAGACGCCGGCCGCGGGCGGGAACGCTCCGTCAGCCGGGTCCCAGACGGAGCCTCAGGCGGTCACGGGCGGGCTGGCCGAGACCGGCACGAACCTCTGGCCGGCCGCGGCCGGCACGCTTCTCATGATCGCGGGCCTGCTGTTCCTGCTTCGCACCAGGCGGCGGTTCTGAGGTAACTCCCCTCGGTGCCCGGGAGTTTCAGGCCGACCGACTGCGATGACCGGAGCCCGCCCCGTCGACGGGGCGGGCTCCGGTGACCCGGTACGGCGTCACTTCGCGGTCACGTCGACGTAGTCACCAGTGGCGTTGGCCGATCCCGTCGTGCTGGTTCCGGCGAAGCTCCAGCGCCAGTAGCCGTCCACGGAGGCGGTCGCGGTGGCGTTCACAGCGCCGCCGACACCGCTGGTGACCGTCTTCACGGTGGTGTAGGCAGTGGTGCCGGCCTTGCGGAACTGCAGCTTCACCGAATGGCCCGCGTAGCCGCCGTAGGTGCCGCCGCTGCCCCAGTTGGCGCGGGTCAGGGCGCCCTTGATGGTGATGGTCGTGCCCGCGGCCACCGGCTCCGGGGAGGCATCTGCGGTCAGCTTGGCGGCACGCTTCATCACGAAGGTGCCCGCGCTGTCCTTCTGGACGAAGTCGAAGTCGTTCGCGTCCACCGAAGTCCAGACGTGCCAGGTACCGGCGTTGGCGTTGATGAGGGCCGCATTGGGGTCGATGGTGATGCTGGCGGTGCAGGTGGAGGCGGTGACGCTGCCGGGAACAGGGGTGCAGGTCAGCGGCGCCTCGGAACCGGGCCCCGCAAAGCCGTCGGGGTTGTCGATCGAGCCGTGGTAGAGCCATCCGTAGGCGTCTTTGATCCCCGAGTTGTCACTGACGGTGATGCTGAGCGTGATCGTCTTCTTCGTGATGGCGCCGACCACGACCGACTTGCCGTCGTTGACGACGACCTGGGTGACCTGGATGTTCCCTGAACCGTCGTCGGCGTCGGCGGTCGTCACGGCGAGGGCGGACAGGGCCAGCGCGCCCGACAGGGCGGCAGCGCCAGAACGTATGAACATATGTCCCCGTAGAGAAGAGTTGTTCGCCCGAAAACTGGGCAGGAGTCGAAACCGATCGAATAGTAGGTGATCCGTCCGTTCTCGCAACTGCCGTTTCCGTCACTTGGTCAGGCACTCGTCCCACTGGCACTTCCTGCGAGACCGGCGCCTACTGCCGATGCCGGAGGCCCGAGGTACGGGAGTGACTCTTTCGGACGACCGGCGTTTCACCCGCCGTTTGCCGCATGGCGCTGCGAGCGCACCGTCTCCAGGAGGCGGAGCCAGATCTCGCTGGCTGTGGGATAGCTGGGCACGACATGCCACAGGGTGGACAGGGGGACGCGTCCCACGATCGCCGTCGTCGCCGAGTGCACGAGCTCGGCGATGCCGGCGCCGACGAACGTCGCCCCCACCACCAGATCGTTGGCTCGGTCGATCACCAGTTTGGCCCGGCCGCGGTAGTCGGCGCGCATGACGTAGGTTCCGGCGAGCGCGCCGAGGTCGTACTCGACGACCTCGACATCGATCCCCGCCTCGCGCGCCTGCTGCTCGGTCGAGCCCGCGCTGCCGACCTCGGGGGTGGTGAAGATGACTTGGGGCAGCCCGATGTGACCTGCCGCGGCCGACGGCAGGTCGGCCGAACCGTCGGCTCGCGCCGCGATGACCTCTCCGGCGATACGCGCCTGGTATTTGCCCATGTGGGTGAGGAGCGCACGGCCGCACACGTCGCCGATGGCGTACAGCCAGGTGCCCGTCGCCCCCCGCACGCACTGGTGGTCGTCGACGTCGAGGTACCCACCGGGGGACAGGCCGATGGTTTCCAAGCCGATGTCGTCGGTGTTGGGGGTACGCCCGGTGGCCACGACGACCTCGTCGGCCACGATGACCGTGCCGTCGTCGAGGGTCACCCGCACCTCACCGCCGTGTACGTGGCCCTGGCCCGTGTCACGGGCGTCGGACCGCTGCACATGGGACATGCTGCGTCCGGTCTGCAGCCGCACACCTTCCTCCTTCAGCTCCGCACCGACGAGCGCCCCCGCGAACGGTTCGTTCCGGGCGAGCAGCCGCTCGCCACGATGGACGATCGTCACCTCGGCGGCTCCCAGCCCACGCAGCCAGGTCGCGGCCTCGCAGGCGACCACACCGCCGCCCAGGATGACCACCCGACGCGGCACTTCACGCATCGTGGTCACATCACGTGAGGTCCACGGCAGTGCCTCACGCAATCCCGGAACATCCGGTACGGCTGGGCAGGAACCGGTGTCGATGACCACGGCATGCCTGGCCGTCAGGGTCCTGGTCGAACCGTCTGCCCGGCTCACCGCGATCGTGCGTTCACCGGCCAGTCGCCCATGGCCGCGCACCACGTCGATCGCGTTGTTCAGAGCCCATGTCACCTGAGAGGTGTCGTCCAGCCCGTTGATCACACGGTCGCGCCGGGCGAGTACCTCGGCGGGGTCCAGCCGTGTCGAGATTCCTGACAGATGGGCGGCCGCGTCCACCACCTCCACCGGCCGGAGCAACGCCTTGCTGGGCATGCAGGCCCAGTACGAGCACTCGCCGCCGAGCAGACTGTTCTCCACGAGCACCGAGGACAGGCCGGAGAACTGGCTGGCGTACTGGGCGGCATTCTCACCCGCGGCCGCGCCGCCGAGCACGATGACATCCCATTCCGAGCGGTCCGGGTCCACGGCTGCAGTCATGAGAACCTCCCCAATCGCCAGTCCGCCGATGCGACGGTATGCGGAATGTGGTGAAAGCACGTGCCGCGGGGGGCGGCGACACGCACGAAGGGGAGCGTCGGCGGATCGCGCCGCGCTGCGACCTGATGCCAGCCTATGGGCCGTGGCGCATTGTCGCTCGGCGGTGCGTGTCGGTGGCCTCGGTGGTGAGGTCACCGTCGGTGGCCCCGCGAGGCCGCCCGATCCGTCGTAGCGCAACGGGAAGGGCGTCCGCGGACCGGATGCCGCGCGGCGCTGTGCGGTCGGCCCCGCCCGGGGGCGGATGTTACGTGTCACGTCGCGGAGAAGGGTGTCTGCCCCGCGTTCCACGCGCGGCGTCCCTCGGTCCCCGTGCGGAGTGAACTGTGGCGTCGGCTGCTGCGTCTGCCACCGCAGCCGAACCCGCGAATGGCGCCACAGCCGTACCCGCGAATGCCACCGCAGCCGTACCCGTGAATGGCGCCACAGCCGTACCCGTGAATGGCGCCGCCCCGCGGTCGGCGCCGACCCGGCTGCCGGGCCGGGGTCGCGAGGCCGATGTCTCAAATCTCCTGGCATACCCAAGAGTTAATGGACCATTAGGACACAAGCGGTGTGAAGCAGTTGTCGAGGTGCCGATCATCTTGTCATGAACCTGCGGTCCGACGGACGGTTCGCAGCCTCATGGAGGTGTGGGATGCACCGCAGACTCGCCACCGCTCTTGCCGCCTCGACCCTGGCGCTCATCACCGTCGCCGCCACCGCCACAGCCGCCGACGCCGTTCCCGCCGACAAGCCCCAGGTCCTCTCGAGCTGGACCCAGACCAGCGCGTCGAGCTACAACCTCTGGGCCGCCGCCCGCGCGAACCAGGCTGCCTGGTCCACGTACGAGTTCGACTGGTCCACCGACTACTGCTCCTCCTCGCCGGACAACCCGTTCGGGTTCCCCTTCGCCATCTCCTGTGCCCGTCACGACTTCGGCTACCGCAACTACAAGGCGGCGGGCTCCTTCAGCGCCAACAAGGCCCGCCTCGACAGTGCCTTGTACGAGGACCTCAAGCGCGTCTGCGCCAACTACAGCGGCGCGACGAAGAGTGCCTGCGACGGTACGGCGTGGACGTATTACCAAGCCGTCAAGGCCTTCGGCTGAGGGATCGTCGGTCGAGCGGGTGAGCGGCTGAGCGGGAACGGCGACCGGCCGCGCTCCCGGCGGCAGGCCCCCCCGCACTCCCGTACGACTCATCGGTACGAAGCAAGCCCCCGCCGGGTGTGCGGCGCCGCTTGGACGGCGTCCCACACCCGGTCAGGGTCGACCGACCGGCGAACACGCGAGGCCCTGCTCGGCCGGGCGGGCGATGCCGGACAGATCGTGCGCGCTCACGCTGTTGCGGTCGCCGACCGAGCGGCCGAGGGCGTGGTGCGGCCACAGCCCCGCCGCCACCCGGCGGGTGCGCTCGCCCCATTCGCGGGCCGGGACGCCGCTGGACTTGAAGTGGTTGAGAGCGAATCCACCGGAGTGGATCCGGAGCAGGCAGAAGCCGCCGGGATATTCCTTGGCGGCGCCGACCTCCTGCATCGTGACGTGCGGGGCCTGCGCCAGGACCGTGCGCTTGTTGCGGTGGGTGTGGCCGGCGTGGTAGAGGAAGACGCCGGGTGCCCCGGCATAGGCGTCGAGGACGGAGCGGGCCTCGCGGCGGTCGAGACGCTGTCCGCCGGTCACGGGGAACACGGAGTCCCGCACGGTCAGCGGATGGTGGCCGAACACCAGAGTGGGCTGGTCCTTGTGCTCCTTCAACCGGCCCCGGAACCAGGACAGTTGCTCGGCACCGAGTCCGCCGGAGTCGGCGCCGTTGCCGTCCTTCCTGTAGGTGTCCAGCCCGACGACACGCAGACCGCCGAGGTCGCGGGCGAAGTACGCGGGACCTTCGCCGCCGAGGAACTCTTCCCGGAAGGCGTCTTGGCAACTGTCCCCGACGGAACCGTGGTTGCTGTGCCCAGGCCTGTCGTGGTTCCCGCGGACGACGAAATAGTCCCGGCCATGGGCGCCGAAACCGTCCAGGATCCGCTTGGCCTCGGCCAGGTCCGGCGGCGAGCCACCGGCCGAGATGTCGCCCGCGGCCAGCAGCAGGTCGGCTCCGCGCCGACGGGCCTCCTCGACCAGCGCCCGGCTCATGACCTCCGGATACGGCGCGCGCCCCGGCTCCTGTGACACCCCGCGCATCAGGGGTACGCCCGCCATCAGTCCCGCGGTGGTCTCCCCGAGGTGCAGGTCGTTGCAGAGCGCGATCGACAGCAGGTGCCGCCCCGGCGGAGGCGGCGGTGTGGTGAAGGAGTACGGACCTCCGCTCGAGCCCAGACCGTGGAAGTTGGTGCCGACGGCGTTGCCGCGGACCAGGTGCAGCGGCGTGGGCGTCGCGGCCACGCCCCGCGATTGGGCCCGGTAGTAGTAGGTCTGCCCCGGCTCCAGGTCCGTGAGCTCCACCTGGTGATGCGCGGTGGGCCGGTCCTCCGCCGCGCTGCGGTTGAGTCGGGCGGGATGGGTGCCGTAGACGACCTCACCCTCCGTGATCGCGGGGAGCATGTGGCCCGTACCGTCCCCGGTGCCGGGCACTCCGGTGTACCAGGTGATGACGGCGCCGTCCTCGGTGAGAGTGACCAGTTCCAGATTGACGGCAGCGAGGGTGTCCGGGTGACGGGGACGGTTGCGGCGTACCGGGTCGTGCAGGGCATCGGCAGCGGCCCGCAGCAGGGCGGGGGCGAGGAGGGCACCGGAGCGGAGGATTTCGCAGGGACTGGGCAGGGACGACAGGGCGGCGAGGGGAGCGGAGAGGCAGCAGCGCATGTCTGCCGCATGCCCGCGCGCCGTTAACGGCGGCGGTGGTGTCGACGGCGTTCCCAGGTCTGGAACGCGACATCTGCCTGCGGCCGCCGACGTGTCGTGACACGTCCCTGATGCCCAGTGCTCTCGTCCTCATGACGACCGGACCCGGCCGGTCATGTGCACCATCGGGCCCCCAGGTGAAGACCAGCCGCTGTGCGCAACCGGCGCGGACCGCGTCGACACCGTCACGGGCGGCCCTCGGCACATGGTGTGAAGGGTGCCGCATGGGGTACTCGCGACGGACGAGGAGAACGGTGCCGACCGGCATCCCCGTGATGCGAGGGAGCGGAGGCAATGCAGTTCCGTGACCGCGGGCAGGCAGGGCGGGAGCTGGGGGAACACCTGCGCGTCCTGCAGGAGAAGGGCACCCTTCCCGATCCGGTGGTCCTCGCCCTGCCCCGTGGCGGGGTCGCGGTCGCCCGGGAGGTCGCGCGGGCGCTGGAAGCCCCGCTGGACGTGTTCGTCGTACGCAAGATCGGGGCGCCGTTCCAGGAGGAGTACGGCATCGGAGCGATCGCGGGCGACGACCCTCCCCTCTTCGACAAGCGGGCCCTTGACCGGCTGGGGCTGACCGAGGAATCCCTCGCAGGGGTGGTCGCTCGGGAACGCGAGGAACTGCGTCGCCGCGAGGAGCGCTACCGGCAGGGCCGGCCTGCCCCACAGCTGCGCGGCAAGACCGTGATCCTCGTCGACGACGGACTGGCGACCGGTTCGACGGCGCGCGCCGCGCTGCGTGCCGTACGTCGCCAGGCACCCGGGCGCGTGGTCCTGGCCGTACCCGTCGGCTCGCCGAGAGGGGTCGACCGGATGCGGGAGGAGGCCGACGACGTGGTCTGCCTGTACCGGCCGAGCTCGTTCATGGCCGTCGGCGAGTGGTACCAGGACTTCGAGCAGTTGACGGACGACGATGTGCTCGACGCGCTGGACAGCGGCCGGTGAGCGGGGGCGTATCGCGCCTGGGTGGCGGCACACGGGGACACCGGGCGGCGTGAGCCGCGGTCACCGGTTCACGGGCCGGTTCCCTTGCCGTGTGGCGTGGTGGAAGGTGCCGCCGAGAGCGTGCCGTCGGGTTCCAGGGTGATGCTCACACCGTCGCTGATGCGGTCGAGGGTGGCGCGCAGCCAGGCACGGTCCTCGTCCGGCGCCGGCTCGAGCCGCATGCGCCGGGCCTGCAGTGGCACCGTGCGCAGACCGGTCAGACGGCCCGTGTCCGCCGCCACCGTGACGAGGTAGGCGATCCGGAGGTCGTCGCGGAACTCCTCGTAGCCGGAGATGCCCTCGTAGTCGTCGACGAAGTCGCCGCAGCCATGGAGGATCAGCCGGTCGCGGTACACCTCCAGGGGGCGCGGGTGGTGGGAGGAGTGCCCGTGGACGATGTCGACGCCGCCGTCCACCAGGGCGTGTGCGAAGCGGATCTGTTCCCGGGGAACGCGATAGCCCCAGTTGGACCCCCAGTGCACGGACACGACCGCGATGTCGCCCGTCCGCTTCACCTGCCGCACGCGCCGGACCACCGCTGCGGCTGAGCCCGCCGACAGGTCGGGAACGTAGGCGACACCGGGCAGATCGTCGCTTGCCGCCCAGTCGGGCGGGATGCCGCTGGACGGCATCCCGAGGGCGAGGACCAGCACGCGGCCGCCGGTGGGGACGGGGACCGCCACGGTCGCCCACGCCTCGGCGGCGTTCCGCCCCGCGCCCGCCGTCCGCAGGCCCGCACGGGCCAGCGAGTCCAGCGTCTCCTCCAGGCCCGCGCGGCCGAAGTCCAGGACGTGGTTGTTGGCCAGGACGCAGACATCGGGCCGGATCACCGCGAGAGCGGGCAGGTTCGCCGGGTGCATGCGGTAGTGGACGGCCTTGCCGGGCGCGAACGCGTCGTCGCGCGTCACGGCCGTCTCCAGATTCACGATCCGGACGTCCGGGGCGGCAGCGTCCAGCAGCCGCAGCGCGTCACCCCACGGCCAGGACGGATCGACCGGGGCCGGGATCGGGCCGTTGACCGACTCCGCCATGCGCACGTACGACCGGGCGTCCCGGACGTAGTCCTCCCGCAGGGCGGGATCACCGGGCCGCGCCAGGATCTGATCGACACCGCGTCCGAGCATCACATCACCGCAGACGAACAGCGTCACCGCGCCGCCGGCCATGTCTCCACTCTAGGAGCCGTCCCCGCGACGAGAACTCGCGTACCGGCCGACACCTCGTCCGTCGTATCGAGGATCCGGGCGCCGGGGCGATAGGGAAGTGTCTCGTGGGGTACCCCGGCAGCACGGGGGGATGCCGGCACGGGAGGCTGCCGTGGAACTGGTCGAGGAACGTCCCCACCGCTTCCGCATCGACCGGCGGGGACGGATGCGGGTACCCGGGGTGGTGTTCGCGTCCCGGGCACTGCTCAGGGACGCCGAGAAATCGCTGGAGCAGGTGGTCCATGTGGCCACGCTGCCGGGCATCGTCGCCGCGTCGTACGCCATGCCGGACATCCACTGGGGCTACGGCTTCCCGATCGGGGGAGTGGCCGCGACCGACGTGGACGACGGCGGTGTCGTCTCACCCGGCGGAGTCGGCTTCGACATCTCCTGCGGGGTACGGCTGCTGGCCGCCGACGTGGACCGGCAAGCGCTCGAGCCGGCGCTGCCCGCGGTCATGGACGCTCTGGACCGGGCGATCCCGCGTGGCGCGGGACCCGGCGGGGTGTGGCGGTCGATCGGGCCCAGGCAGTTGGAGCGGATCCTGCGGGGCGGCTCCCAGTACGCCGTGGCGGAGGGGTACGGCGAGGAGCGCGACCTGGGGCGGTGCGAGGACGGCGGAGCGGTCGCCGACGCCGACGTGGGCCAGGTGAGCGAGCGGGCGAGAGAGCGGGGGCTGGGGCAGGTGGGCAGCCTGGGCTCCGGCAATCACTTTCTGGAGGTGCAGCAGGTCGACGAGGTGTACGACGAGACGGCCGCCGCCGCGTTCGGGCTCGCCGCCGGCCAGGTGTGCGTGATGATCCACTGCGGTTCGCGCGGCCTCGGCCACCAGACCTGCACCGATCACGTCCGGGTGATGGATCGCGCCATGTCCCGTTATGGCATCACCGTCCCCGACCGGCAGCTGGCCTGCACTCCGGTCGAATCGCCCGAGGGGCAGGCCTACCTGGGTGCCATGGCCGCCGCGGCCAACTACGGTCGCGCCAACCGACAGTTGCTGTCGGATGCGGCACGCCGGATCTTCCGCCGCACGGCGGGCGCCCGCCTCTCGCTGGTGTACGACGTGTCCCACAACCTTGCCAAGATCGAGACCCATCCGGTGGCCGGAGTGCCGCGCCTGCTGTGTGTCCACCGCAAAGGCGCCACCCGCGCCTTCCCGCCCGGGCATCCCGACCTTCCGGAGGACCTGCGCGAGGTGGGCCAGCCGGTGCTGATCCCCGGAACCATGGGCACGGCCTCGTACGTCCTGGCCGGCGTTCCCGGCGGTGACGCGTTCTTCTCCACCTGCCACGGCGCGGGCCGGGTCATGAGCCGGCACCAGGCCGCGCGTGCGATCGGCGGGAAGGAGCTGCGGACCCGTCTGGAGGCGCAGGGCATCGCAGTGCGCCCGCGGTCCTTGCGCGGCCTGTCGGAGGAGACCCCGGAGGCGTACAAGGACGTAGGCGCTGTGGTGGCGGCGAGCGAGGGCGCGGGACTGTGCCGAACGGTCGCCCGGCTCGTGCCGCTGGGCGTGGTGAAGGGCTGAGACCTCCGCGCTCCGCGCGGCATCGCCCTCACGCGCCGCGCGGGCATACCCTCCCGCCCGGTCGCACGCGCCTGTCGCACGCGTCCGCCCGCGCCTGTAGCACGCGTCCGCCCGAATGCACGCCTCACACGCCGAACGCACGCCTCACACGTCGCCGGGCCGACACCCCTGACACGTCTCCCGACGGACGCCTCACACGTCGACGGTCACCGCGCACGACCAGCCGTACGGGTCGGCTCCGATGCGCAGTTCGTGCCAGGAGACGCCCTTGGGCACGGCGCCGATGATCTCCACGTCCGCCAGGTCGGCCAACGCCAGCCGTACGTCGAGGCAGCCGTCCACCGTCTCCGCCTCCACGTCGACGGCCACTGTGCCGTGCACCTCGAGGCGGAAGATCACTTCGTCCAGCAGCGCGGCGAGCAGGTCGTCGTCACTGACCTTCGCCAGCCGGACGTGCTCCACGGCTGTCGGCCGCGCCGTCGTGACGTCGGCGAAGCACTCCACCATCCCCCGCGCCGCCTCCACCAGGCAGCGCTCCCGGCTCGCTCCCCATGCTTCGATCCGCATATCGGCTGTGTGCGGCAACGCCCGGTGGCCGCTGCCGCCCTGGCGCCGCAGCCGGATGTCGTCGTCCATGTCACCGACCATGCCCACCACCTCCGGCGGCCCTGAGCCGTGGTGCCCTTGTGCCGTCACGGGTACCCGTGACGCGCCAGGGCATACGACGACGGGCAGCGCAGTGTCCGGTCCGCTCCTGAGCGATCGATATCCAGCGTATGGGGTACGCGGTGGGAAGGAACCGAAAACATCGGACACAGGAACGTACGACCCGAGGAAGAAGACGACGGTCATGATCTCCCAGTCGGTCGTGGTGCCCGTCGGCGGCGAGTCGCTCGCGGGTGATGTCATGGTGCCGGCCTCGGCCCGGGCGGTGGTGCTGTTCGCGCACGGCAGCGGCAGCTCCCGGCACAGCCCCCGCAACCGGATGGTCGCCGAGCACCTGCGCACTGCCGGACTCGGCACCGTGCTGATGGACCTGCTCACCGAACGCGAGGACCGCGAGGATGCCTGGACGCGGGAGCACCGCTTCAACATCCCGCTCCTGGGAAGCCGTGTGGCTGCCGTGATCGACTGGCTGGAGGAGCAGTCCGACACCAGGGGTCTGCCCGTGGTCCTGTTCGGCGCCAGCACCGGAGCGGCAGCGGCTCTGGTGGCCGCGGCGGAGCGGCCGGACCGGGTTCTGACCGTGGTGTCGCGGGGCGGCCGGCCGGACCTGGCGGGCGATGCCCTGCCACGGGTACAGGCCCCGGTCCTGCTCATCGTGGGTGGCCGGGACCAGGAGGTGCTGCGGCTGAACCAGGAGGCGGCCCGGCGGTTGGGGGTCGCGCACTCGCTGCGCGTGGTGCCCGGTGCCACCCACCTGTTCGAGGAGCCCGGCGCACTGGAGGAGGTCGCCGACGCGGCCAGGGAGTGGTGCGAGGA
The DNA here is from genome assembly GCF_014645835.1 of Streptomyces albiflavescens. GTDB lineage: Bacteria > Actinomycetota > Actinomycetes > Streptomycetales > Streptomycetaceae > Streptomyces > Streptomyces albiflavescens. Next base: position 464,522 of record NZ_BMMM01000001.1, on the reverse strand, counting down.
CCACCTCGGGTGAATCGTGCCTAATCTGGAGGTGTGGCTCGGTCCAACGACGAGGTCGCCGCGCTGCTCCACGAATACGCGGACCTGATCTCGATCACCGGAGGAGACGCGTTCAAGGCACGTGTCTATGAGAAGGCTGCCCGGGCGGTCGGCGGCCACCACGCCGATGTCTCCACTCTCGACGCCAAGGGCCTTCAGCAGATCCCCGGCGTCGGAAAGTCGATCGCTGAGAAGGTCGTCGAGTACTTCCGCAGCGGCAGCGTGGCCGCGGTCGAGGAACTGCGGGCGAAAATCCCCTCCGGTGTCCGGCGCCTCACGGCCATCCCCACGCTCGGCCCGAAGAAGGCGCTGACGCTGTACGAGGAGCTGGGCATCTCCTCGATCGACGAGCTGGTCGTTGCCATCCACGAAGAGAAGCTGCGCGATCTCAAGGGCTTCGGCCCCCGGACGGAGGAGAACATCCTCCACGGCATCGCTCTCCTGAAGTCCTCCGGAGACCGGGCCCTGCTCGACGTCGCCATGGACCTGGCCGAGGACATCGTCTCCGAACTGTCCCGGGTGACCGGCTGCCGGAGGTGCACGTACGCCGGGTCGCTGCGTCGCGTCCGCGAGACGATCGGCGACATCGACGTCCTTGCCGCGGCGAACGAATCGGCGCCGATCATGCGGGCGTTCACCGAGCTGCCGTACGTCACGGAGGTCATCGCGCGGGGCGGGACCAAGACGTCCGTCCGTACCACCAAGGGCCTGGCCGTCGATCTGCGCGTCGTACCGCCGGACTCCTGGGGAGCGGCCCTGCAGTACTTCACCGGCTCGAAGGCGCACAACATCCGCACCCGGGAACTCGCCGTACATCAGGGGCTCAAGCTCTCCGAGTACGGACTGTTCGACGTCGAGAGCGGGGAGAGGATCGTTTCCGAGACGGAGGAGGCGGTGTACGCACGGCTCGGCCTGCCGTGGATCCCGCCACCGCTGCGCGAGGACCGCGGAGAGATCGAGGCCGGGCTGCGGGGCGAGTTGCCCGACCTGGTGACGGAGGCGGACCTCCGGGGCGACCTGCACACGCACACGAACCTCACCGACGGCCTCGCCCCGCTCGAGGAGATGATCTCCACGGCCGCCGAGCGCGGCTACGCGTACTACGCGATCACCGACCACGGACCGAACCTGTCGATGCAGCGGATGACCGACGAACGGATGCTGGCCCAGCGCGAACGCGTACAGGAGCTCGACGGCACGTACGGCACACACGGCAGGCGCGGCGGCATGCGGCTGCTGCACGGCGTGGAGCTGAACATCGACCCCGACGGCCAGGTGGACTGGCCGGAGGAGTTCCTGGCCTGCTTCGACCTGTGCGTGGCCTCGGTTCACTCGCACTTCAACCAGGGGCGCGCGGCACTGACCCGCCGCATCGTACGTGCCTGCGAGAACCCGTACGTCAACATCATCGGACACCCCACCACCCGTATCCTCGGCAAGCGGCCGGCCATCGACGTCGATCTCGACGCGGTCTTCGCCGCCTGCGCGCGTACCGGCACGGCCCTGGAGATCAACGCCCATCCGGAGCGGCTCGACCTGCGCGACGAGGACATCCTGCGGGCCAGGCGGCACGGGGTGAAGTTCGCCATCGACAGCGACGCCCACTCCGTCCTCGACCTGGCCGCCATGCGGTACGGCGTGGGAACGGCGCAGCGTGGCTGGCTGACCAAGGACGACGTGATCAACACCTGGCCGCAGACGCGATTGTCGCGCTTCCTGCACAAGGGGCGGGAGAAGCGCCGCGCTGCGGCGTGACCGGGTTCCGGCCGGACGCCGTTCTTCGAACGCCGGAAGAGGCATTCCGGCCGACGGGCAGTCTGCTGCCGGGCGCTCCTGCCTCCTCGCGCGAGGTGGTGGCGCCCGGCGAACCGCGGCCGTCAGCGCGCGCCGGTCCAGTTGTGGGCGACATCCACCACGACACGGTCGGTCAACTGCAGTACCCGGAAGGGCAGTCGGGCGCGGACGCCCAGCCCGACCTGGGTCTCGCCCTCGAAGCTGCCTGCGAACCGCGTGTCCCTGAAGGTGCGATATCCGGTGAGGTCCACTCCGGGCAGGGGGCGACCCGCCCGTCCGGGATAGGTGGGTGCGCCGGTCTCGGGGTCGTAGGCGGGTGCGGCCACCCGTACCTCGAGGACGGCTCCGCCGCCGACGGGTATGAGGCGACCTGATCCGTCCTGGTAGAGGTGGTCGACATACCTGACCGAGTAGCCGAGGCCGTTGCTGCCTGCGCCGGGGACGTCGATGACCATCCGGTCGTAGCAGGCGTGGCGGCCGGTCCTGATGTCCGTCACCGGCGCCGTCGTGGCGGAGTCGTCCGTTTTCGCGAGGCTGCCCCAACCGGTGGGGCATGCCGTGGCCTGTGCGGTGGTGAGTGCGGTGGCGTCGGCCGGCGCCGCAGCCATCCCCACCACGGCACCCATGAGCGCCAGCGTCACCCATGTTTTTCTTGTTCGTCTCATTGTGTCCCCCAAGACGGTCATGCGACTGATATCGGGTGAGACAACCGAGTTGGGCGAATGGTTGCGTTATTTCCGTGGAGGCCGCGACGGCATTCGCGCAGCGCACAGCGCCACTTCCGGCAGTCGGGGCGCGGAGCGTGAGGCCATGACCTGTCCGGTGCGAGTGATGTGATTCTGCTCTCCAGAATCCAGATGTCTTCCTGGTGAACGCGGCGCAGGCTGAATGCTGTGACGCAGACACCCATCGACATCGCTACGGGCTCCCCCGTTCGGCTGCAGGCCGTCTCGGCGGAGGGTCAACCACAGGTCACCCCGGCGCTCGAAACGCTGTACCGGGGCTTCGAGCAGGAGCTGCTGGTCCCCTTGTGGACCGAGATCGGCGACCTGATGCCGGCGCACCCGCGCTCGCGGGCCGTACCGCATCTGTGGCGCTGGGAGCGGCTCCGCGAGCTGGCGGCACAGGCCGGTGATCTCGTCCCCGTCGGCCGGGGCGGCGAGCGCCGCGCCATCGCCCTGGCCAACCCCGCGCTGGGCGGCCGACCGTTCGCCACGCCCACGCTGTGGGCCGCCGTCCAGTACCTCATGCCCGGGGAGGACGCCCCCGAGCACCGGCACACCCAGCACGCGTTCAGGTTCGTCGTCGAGGGCGAGGGCGTGTGGACCGTCGTCGGCGGCGACCCGGTCGCGATGCGGCGCGGCGACTTCCTCCCGCAGGCCGGGTGGAACTGGCACGCCCACCACAACGCCACCGCCGAGCCGATGGCGTGGATCGACGGCCTCGACATCCCGTTCCAGTACCTCACCGAAGCCCAGTTCTTCGAGTTCGGCCGCGCCGAGATCAGCGGCGCCGAACGGATCACTCCGGACCGTTCGCGCGCCGAACGTCTCTGGGGTCACCCCGGGCTGCGGCCGGTCTCGGCCGGTACGACGGCTCCCGGTTCGCCCCTGCCGGCGTACCGCTGGGAGCACACCGACCGGGCCCTGGCCGACCAACTCGCCATCGAGGCCGAGGGGTTCGGCGGCACCGTCGAGCCCGGCCACGCGGCCGTACGGTTCACCGACCCGGCCACCGGCGGCGACGTACTGCCCACCATCCGGGCCGAGATGCACCGCATCGCGCGCGGCGCCGAGACCGCGCCGCTGCGCGAGACCGGTTCGTCGGTCTACCAGGTCTTCGACGGGTCCGGCACCGTCACCGTCGGCGACACGTCGTGGTCCGTGACGCGCGGCGACCTGTTCGTCGTCCCGTCCTGGCAGCCGTTCTCCGTCCGCTCCGAATCCGGTGCCACCGACTCCGACTCCGGCGCGCTCGACCTGTTCCGCTTCAGCGACGCTCCGGTCTTCGAAGCCCTCAATCTCCACCGCACCCATGGGGAAGGAACCACCCGATGAAGCTCGCGACCATCCGGACCGGCGACACGACCAGGGCCGTACGGCTCGACGGCGACGCACTGGTCGACCTCGGATTCCCCGACGTGGGCGCCCTCCTGAGCCAGGACAGCTGGGCCGAGACGGCCGCGTCGGCGACCGGTGCTCCGTACGCGGCCGCCGAAGCGGAGTACGCGCCCCTGGTTCCCGTACCGTCGAAGGTCGTGTGCGTCGGGCTCAACTACCGCAACCACATCCAGGAAATGGGCCGGGACCTGCCCGAACACCCCACCCTGTTCGCCAAGTTCGCCGACTCGCTCATCGGCGCAGGTGACGACATCGTCCGGCCGGACGAGACCGACCAGCTCGACTGGGAGGTCGAGCTCGCGGTGGTCATCGGCAAGCCCGTACGCCGTGCGCGGGGAGCGGAGGCCGAGCAGGCGATCGCCGGATTCACCGTCCTCAACGACATCACCTGCCGGGACTGGCAGTTCCGTACGCGTGAGTGGCTGCAGGGCAAGATGTGGGACTCCAGCACGCCGGTCGGTCCGTACCTGGTCACCCCCGACGAGCTGCCGGGCGGCGTCCGCCCCGCCCTTGATGTCCGGCTGCTCGTCGACGGCGAGGTCATGCAGTCCGACACCACCGCCGACCTGCTCTTCGACCCGGTCGCGCTGGTGGAGTACGTCTCTGCCATCACGCGCCTCAACCCGGGCGACATGATCGCCACCGGCACTCCCGGGGGTGTCGGCCACGCGCGTAAGCCGCAGCGCTTCCTCGTCGGCGGCGAAACCGTCGTCGCCGAGATCGACGGCATCGGACGCCTGGAGAACCGGGTCGTCCAGGAGAAGGCCGCCTGATGTCCCGGACGTTCGACGACGCCCGGCGCTGGGCGCGGTTCGGCACCGCTTTGTTCATCAAGGCCGCGGACGACGAAGCGCTCGACGCGCCGAGCGCGCTGCCCGGCTGGACCCGTAAGCACCTGCTCGCCCACCTCGCGGCCAACGCCGACGCCCTCGGAAACCTCGTTCACTGGGCGGCGACGGGAGAGAAGACGCTGATGTACTCCTCTCCGGAGGAGCGTGCCGCCGGCATCGAACACGGCGGCCGGCTGCCGGCCGCCGAACTGACCGCGTGGCTGAGGCTCTCGGCGGACACGCTCGAATCGGCTATGGCCACGCTCGGCGACGAGCAGTGGCAGTCGCCGGTCGTGACCGCGCAGGGCCGTACCGTGCCCGCGACCGAACTGCCCTGGATGCGGTCCCGCGAGGTGTGCGTCCACGCGATCGACCTGGCGACGGGGCTGTCCTTCGCCGACCTGCCGGCCGACTTCCTTGCCGCACTCTGCGACGACGTCGTCGCCAAGCGCGGCGGTGGCCCCGGCCCGGCACTGGTCCTGGAGGCCACGGACACCGGCGCCCGCTGGGAGCTCCCCGGCGAGGGCGGACCGGTCGCACTCGCCGGCCCTCTGCACGGGATCACGGCGTACCTCACCGGCCGAGACACCACCCTCGGTGGCGAACCCGCGCCGACCCTGGCCGCCTGGCTCTGACCCGATCGACTCAAGGAAGAGACGATGAACCCCACACCACCCGCCACCGGCGGCAAGCCCGACGTGATCATCGTGGGAGGCGGCATCGGTGGCCTCAGCACCGCGTTCGCCCTCACCCGCCAAGGCCTGCGCGTGCGCGTCCTCGAACGAGCCAGGGAGTTCGGCGAGGTCGGCGCCGGCATCCAGCTCGCGCCCAACTGCACCCGCATCCTCCACGAGTACGGCCTGCTCGACGAGGCGCGAAGCCTGGGAGTGCTCCCGGAGAACATGGTCATGCGCGACGCGCTCGACGCCCGCGAGCTCACCCGGATCGACCTGCGGGACCTGGAACGGCGCTACGTGTATCCGTACATGGTCATCCACCGCAGCGACCTGCACGGGATGTTCCTGCGAGCCTGTCGGCGGGCCGGTGTGGACCTGCTGACCGACCAGAAGGTCGTGGACTACGAGAACACCGCCGCCGGGGCCCGTGTCCGCATCGACGACGGCGGGGTCCAGGAAGCCCGTCTCGTCATCGCCGCCGACGGCCTGCACTCGGTGGCCCGGCGGAAGCTCGTCGGCGACGACGTCGTCAGCTCCCGCTACGTCGCCTACCGGGCAGCCGTCCCGATCGACCGGGTACGGGAGAACGGGGTCGCGGAGAAGGACATCGTCCTCCACGTCGGACCGCGCTGCCACTTCGTCCAGTACGCACTGCGCGGCGGCGAGATGTTCAACCAGGTGGCCGTCTTCGAGTCGCCCAAGGCACTGGCCGGACAGGAGGAGTGGGGCACGCCCGACGAACTCGATGCCGCCTTCGAAGCCACCTGCGACGACGTGCGTCAGGGCATCCCGCTGATGTGGCGCGACCGCTGGTGGCAGATGCTCGACCGCGACCCGGTCTCGACCTGGGTGTACGGCCGTATCGCTCTGCTGGGCGACGCCGCCCATCCGCCGCTCCAATACATGGCGCAGGGCGCGATCATGGCGATCGAGGACGGCTGGGTCCTCGCCGAGCACATCGCTCGCAGGAGCTCCGACGGCACCCCGCCGGACTGGGACGCCGCCCTGGCCGCGTACGAAGCGGTCCGCGTCGAGCACTGCCGCCGCGTGCTGACGACGGCGCGCGCATGGGGCGAGCTGTGGCATCTCGACGGAGAGAAGCGGCTCCAGCGCAACGCGATCATGCGTGAACGCGACGTGTACGACTACGGCTTCACCGACTGGGTGTACGGCCCCACGGCGCTGACCCCGGATAAGGAGCCGGCCATGTTCACACCCATCCCATTGGACTCGGTCCCGGTTCAAGAGGTGGGAACCGCCGCCGAGTTCGCGGGAGGCCGGGCCAAGTGGTCGACGCCCTCCGGTTCGCGGTGCGAATCCATCGACGGGCAGCAGCGGCCCGGGTCACGGGGCAGGTCTCGGGAACCGTTTTCCCGGTCGGCGGCTGAACGCAGTTGAATTCCCGGCAGGTTGAGTCGTAGGGGTACCGCTGCGACAGCGGGGACCGGCACATGGTCGACCAGCGGCGCCTGTTCAGCCGCATGAGTGAGCTCTACCACTTGGGCAGGGGCGGCAATACGACGAAGTGAGGGTCTCCGCGGCAGGTGGCGGGCGCAATTCCGCAGGCCGCATGGGTGGTATGGCAACCGCGGGCCGGTGGAGCGTTTCTGCAACGGCGTGTCAGATTTCCCAATTCCTCATTGAATACCCAGGGTTACCGCTGTGTAGCGGAGAAGACTTGCTATCGTGCTACTCGTTGGTAGCAAGCTGAACGGGAGTCGCGAGGAGCCGGCGCGCGCATCGCTGCCGCTCCTCGGACGGCTTGGCCGAGATGGACGGTCTGGCAAGGAGGCCAGGTGTCCGCGGCTTCTGCGCGTACGTGTGACGCAGCCTTCGAACTCCAGTTCCCCCTCGCCCATTTATCCGAACAGGTGAGACTCCTCATATGGCTCGTTCCCTGGTCGATTTGCTGACCGCGCATGCCTCGCAACAGCCCGACCGGACCGCCTACCGCTATCTCGTCACGGGTGACTGTGACGGAGAGATCCAGGACATCTCCTACGCGCGTCTGGCGAGCCGGTCCCGAGCCGTCGCCGCCTGGCTGCAGGAGCGCGGCCTGGCCGGTTCCCGCGCCATGCTGCTGTATCCGCCCGGCCTCGAGTTCATCTGCGGCTATCTCGGCTGCCTTTCCGCCGGAGTCGTCGCCGTGCCGGGCGTGCCCCCGCAGGGGCGCTCGCAGAACCATCGCGCCCTGATCCGTATGAAGCGCCTGATAGCCGACGCGGACGCCAAGGTGATCCTGGGCGGCCGTGAGGTGATCGCCGCTCTGGGCGCCATGGCGGAACACCTGCCCGAACTGGACGGCATCACCTGCGTCGCCACCGAGGACATCCCCGACGAGGCGGCCGACTCCTGGCGCGAACCCGACCTCACCGCCGACTCGGTCGCCTTCCTCCAATACACCTCCGGGTCCACGTCCGCCCCGCGCGGTGTGATGGTGACCCACGGGAACCTGCTGGACAACGAGCGGGTCATCACCGAGCGGATGGGTCACACCCCGGACGCGATCGCGGAGTACGACCACGAACTGTTCGTCAGCTGGCTGCCCGTGTACCACGACATGGGGCTCATAGGCCCCGTCCTGAACACGGTCTACCTCGGCGTGACCGCCACGCTCTTCTCGCCGTTGCACTTCCTGCAGCAGCCCCAACGCTGGTTGACCGCCCTCAGTCGCTACCGCCCGCACACCAGCGGCGGCCCCAACTTCGCGTACGAGCTGTGTCTGAAACACGCCACGCCCGACCTCCTCGACAAGCTCGACCTGAGCCGGTGGAAGGTCGCCTTCAACGGCGCCGAACCGGTGCGGGCCGCCACCCTGCGGCGGTTCACGGAGACCTTCGGTGAGGTCGGCTTCCGTCGAGAGGCCCTGTACCCCTGCTACGGCCTCGCCGAGACCACGTTGATGGTCACCGGCAGCTCGGTGCAGGCCCCGCCCTCCCTGATCGAGGCCGCCGAGACCGGGCCGCACGCCGGCGCGGCGGACGCGGCGACGGTCGGTTCCGGGCGGCCCGGCCCCGGCACGACCGTGGTGATCGCCGACCCCGAACGGCAGGTGGAGCTGCCCGAGGGTGAGGTCGGCGAGATCTGGGTCGGCGGCGCGAGCGTCGCCAAGGGCTACTGGCGCAACGCCCTCGCCACCCGCGAGACCTTCCGGGCCACCCTCAAGGACCGCGAGGGCCGTTTCCTGCGGACCGGAGACCTCGGATTCCTGCGCGGCGGCGAACTGTTCGTCACCGGCCGCCTCAAGGACCTGATGGTCATCGACGGGCGCAACCACTACCCGCAGGACCTGGAGCTGTCCGCCGAGTTGTCCCACTGGGCCCTGCGGCCCGGGTGCACCGCGGCTTTCGCCGTGGACGGCGGAGTGGCCGGCGAGCAGCCCGTCGTCGTCGCCGAGACGGCCCCGGAGGCGGCGGGCGAGACCGAGAAGATCACCGACCTGATCCGCAGCGCGATCGGCGAGGCCCACGGCCTGGCGCTGCGCGACGTCGTGCTGGTCCACCCCGGCACCATCCCCAAGACGTCCAGCGGGAAGATCCAGCGCCGTGCCTCCCGGGCGGCGTACCTCGACGGCACCCTCTCGGTGGTCGGCGCCCCCGCCACTGAATGACGTCACCCGCTGTCGTCGGCGCGCGTCCGCGCCGGCGGCAGCGGGACGGTCGTACGGGCCATATCGGCCGTAGGCCGCTTCCTCGGTCGTACGTCGCCCGAGTCAACCCACCGTACGTCGGCCCCAACAGCCGTACGCCCATCAGGCGTACCCGCCGCATCGGTCGTACGGAATCCGCCTGAGCCCGAGTTCACGAGGACACCTGTCTAGATGCCTGCGAACGAGATGCCCGCGAACGAGACCCCGAAGCAGTTCCCCGAGATGTCCGTCACGACTTCCGAGGGAGCGCGGGACTGGCTGGCGTCGGCCGTCGCCGAGGCGGCCGGGCTCGACCCGATGGCCGTCGACCCGGAGCGGCCGCTCGCCGAATTCGGCTTGGGATCAAGGCAGTTGGTGACGCTGGCGGCAGATCTCTCCGAGCGGACCGGGCGGCCGCTGGAGCCGTCCCTCGTCTTCGATCACCCTACGATCGCAGCGATCAGCGAGGCGGTCTTCGGCGAACGGACCGGCGGTGCGGCGGCGACCGACCCGGCGCCGGCCGACCCGCCCGTGCGGGCCGACGACGACATCGCGATCATCTCCCTGGCCTGCCGCTTTCCCGGCGGCGCCGACGACCCCGAGGCGCTGTGGCAGCTGCTGGCCGCCGGCGAGGACGCCATCGCCGAGGTGCCCGCGGGCCGTTGGGACACCCACGGGCTCTACGACCCCGACCCGGAGGCCACCGGCAAGGCGTACACGCTGCGCGGCGGGTTCCTCTCCGACATCGACCGCTTCGACGCGTCCTTCTTCGGGATCTCGCCGCGCGAGGCCGCGGCCATGGACCCGCAGCAGCGGCTCCTGCTGCAGACCACCTGGGAGACGATCGAGCGCGCCGGGATCGTCCCTCGGGCGCTGAACGGCAGCTCCACGGGCGTCTACATCGGCCTGTACGACAGCGGGTACCAGGCCACGGCCGGACTGGACCGGCTCGACGGGCACGTCGGCACGGGCTCGGCGTCCAGCGTGGCCTCCGGTCGCATCGCCTACACCCTCGGTCTCCAGGGCCCGGCGGTGACCGTCGACACCGCCTGCTCCTCCTCGCTCGTCGCCCTGCACCTGGCGGCCCGGGCGCTGGCGAGCGGCGAGTGCGACCTCGCGCTGGCGGGCGGCGCGACGCTGCTCGTGACACCGCGCGGGCACGTCGAGTTCAGCCGGCTGCGCGGGTTGTCGCCGTCCGGGCGGTGCAGCCCGTTCTCGACCGACGCGGACGGCGTGGTGTGGGCCGAGGGGTGCGGTCTGGTGCTGCTCAAACGGCTCGCGGACGCCCGCCGGGACGGCGACCGGGTCCTCGCGGTCGTCAAGGGATCCGCGATCAACCAGGACGGGCGCAGCCAGGGACTGAGCGCCCCGAGCGGCCCCGCCCAGGAGCGAGTGTTGCGCGCCGCCCTCGACGCCGCCGGGCTCCGGCCGGAGGACCTGGACCACGTCGAGGCGCACGGCACGGGGACGCGGCTCGGCGACCCCATCGAGGGGCGTGCGCTGGCCGCCGTCTTCGGACCGGGGCGCCCGGCCGACCGGCCGCTCGGCGTCGGCTCCCTGAAGTCCAACATCGGTCACACACAGGCCGCGGCGGGCATCGGTGGCGTCATCAAGACGGTGCTGGCGTTCGGCCACGAACTGCTCCCGGCCTCGCTGCACGCCGAGACCCCGACCGAGCACGTCGACTGGGCGGGCAGCGGTCTCCGTGTGCACAGCAGCGCCCGGGCGTGGCCACGGGGCGGCGACCGGGTGCGGCGGGCCGGGGTGAGCGCGTTCGGGATCAGCGGCACGAACGCCCACGTGGTGCTGGAGGAGGCACCGGAGGACCTGGCACGGCCGCTCGCCGAGCCCGCCGAGCATCTGCCGGCCGAGGAGCCCACCGCGGAACCGCCCGCGAAGACCCTCTTCCCCCTCTCGGCCCGCACGCTCCCCGCCCTTCGGGGACAGGCGGCCCGCCTCGCCGAAGCGCTGGCGGCCCAGCCGCAGTTGCCGCTGTCCGGCGTGGCCGCGTCGCTGGTCCACCACCGCACGCACTTCGAGCATCGAGCCGTCGTCCAGGCCGCCGGCCGCGACGAATTGCTCACCGCGCTCCACGGTCTCGCCGAGGGACAGCCCGACACCGATCTGATCGTCGGCCCCCAACAGGCCGTTCCCTCGGGCAAGTTGGCCTTCGTCTTCCCCGGTCAGGGCTCCCAGTGGACCGGCATGGCCCGCGATCTGCTCGACAGCTTCCCGGTGTTCGCGGACGAACTGGATCGCTGCGACGCCGCCCTGCGTCCGTTCACCGCCTGGTCGGTGGCGGCCGTCCTGCGGGGCGACGCGGGCGCCCCGTCCCTGGACCGTGTGGACGTCGTCCAGCCGGTCCTCTTCGCCGTGATGGTGTCCCTGGCCGCCGTGTGGCGGGCCCGGGGCGTACGTCCGGACGCCGTCATCGGGCACAGCCAGGGCGAGGTCGCCGCGGCCTGTGTCGCCGGGGCGATCAGCCTCAACGACGCGGCGGCCGTGGTAGCCCTGCGCAGTCAGGCCCTGACCGAGCTGTCCGGCTCCGGCACCATGGCGGTCGTCGCCCTTCCGCACACCGAGGTCGAGGCACGCCTCGCCGCATACGACGGCCGGGTCTCGGTCGCCGCCGTGAACAGCGGCCGGTCGACGGTGATCGCCGGTGACGTGGAGCCGTTGGAGGCCCTGCTCGCCGACCTCGACCGGCAGCAGGTGTTCGCCCGCCGCCTCGACGTCGACTACGCCTCCCACAGCGCCCAGGTCGAGCCGGTCCGCACAACGATCCTCGACGAACTCGACGGCGTCGTCACCTGCCCGACCTCCGTCGCCTGGTACTCGACCGTCACCGGCGAGCCGGTCACCGAGGAGCTGGACGCCGACTACTGGTACACCAACCTGCGTGAACCCGTCCGCTTCGCGCCCACCGTGGAGCGCATGACGGCCGACGGATACCGCCACTTCGTCGAACTCAGCCCCCACCCGTCCCTGCTCACCGCACTGCGCACCGTCGCCGAGGACGCCGGCCACGACGACCTGGTGGCCGTCGGTTCGCTCCGCCGCCACGAGGACGGGCCCGCCTGTCTGGACCGTGCCGCCGCCGAACTCCACGTCCACGGACGGCAGATCGACTGGCGCCGCCTGGTCGCCGACGCCGGAACGGCGGACCTGCCGACGTACGCCTGGGACCCGCAGCGCTACTGGATCGAGCCCGAGTCCGCCGCCGGCGCCCCCGGCCTCTTCGACCGCGCCGCCCACCCGCTGCTCGGCATCCAGCTGCAGTCCGCCGACGAGACCCGCTGGACCTTCCGTAACGAGTGGTCCCCGGCCACCGCCGACTGGCTGCCCGACCACACCGTCTTCGGACGGACCGTGGTGTCGGGCACCACGCTGATGGAGCTGTGCCGCGCCGCGCTGGCCGTGGCCCGCCCGCACGATCCGGGTGACATCACCGACCTGCTGCTCCTCGCGCCGCTCACCCTGCCCGAGTCCGGCACGACCGAGGTGTCCGTCGAGGTGGTCACCGCCGGTCCCGTACCGGAGATCACCGTGCACGGCCGTCCGCGCGGAGGGGAGGCCACGGGCTGGACGCTGCACGCCACGGCGTCGGCGGCCGAGCCCGCCGCGGTGACGGCGGGGCAGCCGCCACTGTGGCCGGAGGCCGTCGAACCGGCCTGGAGCGAGGAGACGTACGAGCGGCTCACCGGGCTCGGCCTCGGCTACGGCCCGGCCTTCCAGGGCGTGCGGTCGGCGGTCGCGACCGATGGCGTCGAGCTGCTGGCCCGGCTCTCGTTGCCGGCCGTGGCCCACGACGCGGCGGACCCGTACCCGGTCCACCCGGCGCTGCTGGACGCCGCGCTGCACGTGACCGCCGCGTTCGATGTGTCCGACGGCCGGGTGCTGCTGCCGGTCGCGATGGGCCGCTGCGTCCTGCCGCCCGGCGGCGCGACCGAACTCACGGCGCTCGTACGGCGATCGGGCGGCTCCGGGACGGACCTCACCCTTGACGTGACGCTGTGGGACGCGGACGGTCTCCCGGCGGGCCGACTGGAAGGCGTACGGCTGCGGGCCGCGGATCCGGCGGACCTGAACGGCGTCTCGGAGAACGGCAGGCATCTGTACGAGGTGGCCTGGACCGCCGCGCCCGAAGCGCCCGCCGGGACGCCGGGCCCCGAGTGGGCCGTCGTCGGCGACCGCTCGGACCCGGAGGTCGTCGGGGCCCTGCGAGGCCTCGAGTCGGCGGGGATCCAGGTGCGCGAGACGGGCACCGACATCGTCGTACGGTTCTGGCCGCGCCCGGCAGCGGAGGACGAACCAGCCGCCGCAGCCCAGGAGTTGGCGGCCACGGCACTGACCGAGCTGCAAGCCCTGATCGCTCTCCCGGAGGGCGGGGCGCCGTCCCGGACCGTCTGGGTGACCCGCGGCGCGGTCGCGGCCGGCGACGGGGACAGCGTGCCCGGCCTGGCCCAGTCGGTGCTGTGGGGGCTGGCCCGCAGCGCCCGCACCGAACACCCGGACCTGGGGCTGACCCTGCTCGACCTCGACGGCAGCGACCTCGCGGGCGCTCTGCCGGCCGCCGTCGCCCACACCGACGAGCCCGAACTCGCCGTCCGTGCGGGCGCGTTGCTTGTCCCGCGGCTGGTGCGCGCCCGCGCCGCGGACACGCTGCGGATCCCGGCGGGGGACCACTACGAGCTGGACAACCTCCCGGCGGAGCCGACCCTTCGCGCGGTGGCGGCCCAGGCCGCCGTGGCCCCCGGCCAGGTGAGGATCCAGGTGCACGCGCTCACCGTGCACCCCGACTCGGCCGCGTTCCCCGGTGGCGAGACACTCTGCGCCGGTGTGCTCACCGAGGTCGGCGCCGACGTCGAGGGGTGCGCCCCCGGCCTGCGGGTCCTCGCCCTCGCCGACAGCGCGCCCGGCTCCGAGGCGGTCGCCGACGTGCGGCTGGTCGCGGTGCTCCCGGACGACCTTCCGTTCACCGCCGCGGCCGCCCTGCCCCTCGCCCCCACTGACCCGGGGGACCGTGAACAGCTCGGTGCGGCCCTGCGCGAGGCCGTCGGCGCAGGGCCGCCACGTCCCGCGCACACCCAAGTCCTTCCCGTCACGGCTGCCCGCGAGGCGATACGCCGGAGGACCGCGTCCGACGGCCCCTTCGTCCTCGATCTGGTGGGCCGCCCCACCCCGGCGCCCACCGACGGCACGGTACTGATCACCGGAGGTCTCGGCGCGGTGGGCCGGCACATCGCCCGGCTCCTCGTCGAACTCGGCGTCCCGCGCCTTCTACTGACGTCCCGTCAGGGACCGGACGACCCGCGTGCCGCCGAGGTCACCGCGGAACTGACCGCGCTCGGCGCCGAGGTCGAGGTGGTGTCGTGCGACATCGCGGACCCGGTGGCCGTGGCCGGCGTACTCGACCGTATCGGCGACGAGGCGCCGCTGCGCGGTGTGGTGCACTGCGCCGGCATCCTGGACGACGGGGTGGTCGCCGAGCTGACGCCCGAACGCCTCGCACAGGTGCTGCGCCCCAAGATCGACGGCGCCGCCCACCTGCACCGGCTCACCGCCGACACGCAGTTGGACCTCTTCCTGCTGATCTCCTCGGCCGCCGGTGTCGTCGGCAACGCGGGCCAGAGCAACTACGCCGCGGCCAACGTCTTCCTCGACCAACTGGCCCACCACCGACGGTCCTCGGGCCTGCCCGGCGTCTCGGTCTCCTTCGGTGCCTGGGCGGGCGAGGGCCTCGCCGCCGAACACGCCGACCTGGATCGGATGGCGCGCCTCGGCCACCGCGCGCTCACCCCCGACCAGGGCCGCGACCTCGTCGAACTCTCCCTGCGGCGCGGCGCACCCCACCTGGTCGCCTGGGCCCTTGACCTGCCCCGCCTGCGCGACAACCCGGCCACCACCGGCGGCACTTCCGCGGCGCTGTGGCGTTCGCTGCTGCCCGCGCCCCGCACCGGCCGGGGCGGCGGCGACGGCCTGGCCGACCGCCTGGTCCGGCTGCCGGAGGCCGAACGCGCCGAACGCGTCCTGGCCCTCGTCCGCGAGGAGGCCTCCCGCACCCTCGGCCTGCGCTCGGCGGAGTCCGTCCGTCCCGACCAGCCGCTGCGCGAACTCGGCATGGACTCGGTGACGGCGGTCGAACTCCGCAACCGCATCGGCACCCGCATCGGCGTCAAGCTCCCCGCCACCCTGCTGTTCGACCACCCCACACCGACCAGGCTCGCCGCACACCTGCTGTCCACCGCGCTCGCGACGGGCGGCCGGACCGTCCCCGACGCGCAGCCGACCCGTACGACGGTGACGGCGTCCGACGAGCCGGTGGCTCTGGTGGCCATGGCATGCCGCCTGCCCGGTGGCGTGAGCGATCCCGACGGATTGTGGCGCCTGGTGGCGGAGGGCCGTGACGCGGTCGGTCCGTTCCCGGCGGGACGCTGGGACGTGGAGTCGCTGTACGACCCCGACCCGGAGGCCCTGGGCAAGTCGTACGCCCGGGAAGGCGGCTTCCTGGAGGGCCTCGAGTCCTTCGACGCGGGCTTCTTCGGGATCACTCCGAAGGAAGCGGCAGCCATGGACCCGCAGCAGCGCCTGTTGCTGGAGACGGCGTGGGAGGCGCTGGAGCGCGCCGGGATCGTGCCCGCCGAGCTGGCGGGCAGCACCACCGGTGTGTACGTCGGCATGTTCGGCAGCGACTATCTGTCGGGATCCCGGCTCGATCAGCTGGACGGCTACGTCGGTACGGGGTCGGCGCTGAGCGTGGCCTCCGGCCGGCTGGCGTACGTGCTGGGGCTGGGCGGCCCGGCGTTGACGGTGGACACGGCGTGCTCGTCGTCGCTGGTGGCGCTGCACCTGGCGGCGCAGGCGCTGCGGTCCGGCGAGTGCGACCTGGCGCTCGCCGGCGGTGTGACGCTGATGGTCACGCCGGGGACCTTCGTGGAGTTCAGCCGTCTGCGGGGGCTGTCCCCGACCGGCCGCTGCCGCTCCTTCTCCGATGGCGCCGACGGTGCCATCTGGGCCGAGGGCGCGGGCATGGTCGTACTGAAGCGGCTGAGCGACGCGCGGCGTGACGGTGACGAGGTGCTGGCCGTGCTGCGCGGCACGGCCGTCAACCAGGACGGCCGCAGCCAGGGGCTGTCCGCGCCGAACGGTCCGGCCCAGGAGCAGGTGATCCGCAGGGCGCTGGAACGGTCCGGGCTGGACCCGGCCGACATCGACTACGTCGAGGCGCACGGGACGGGGACGACGCTGGGTGACCCGATCGAGGCGAACGCCCTGTCGGAGGTCTTCGGCGACTCGCGTCCGCCCGGTCGCCCGCTGTATCTGGGATCGCTGAAGTCCAACATCGGGCACGCGCAGGCGGCTTCGGGTGTGCTCGGGCTGATGAAGGTGGTGCAGTCGCTGCGCCGGGAGACCCTGCCGCGCACCCTGCACGCCGACACGCCCAGTCGCCATGTCGACTGGGACGGCAGCGGGCTCCAGCTGCTGCGGGAGCCGGTCGCCTGGCCGTCGTCGCAGGAGCGCATACGGCGGGCCGGTGTGAGCGCCTTCGGGATCAGCGGAACCAACGCGCATCTGATCCTGGAGGAGGCGGAGCCGGTCGAGGCGGCGCCCGAGGCGGAGCCCGATACGGAGCCCAAGGTCGAACTCCCGCCCGGGAAGCGGCTCTTCGTCCTGTCCGGGCGGAGCGAGACCGCGGTCCGGGGGCAGGCCGCCCGGCTGGCCGAGCACCTGAGCGACGACAGCGCCGCCCTGCCGGACATCGCCCACTCCCTCGCGCGGCACCGCAGCCACTTCGAGCGACGCGCCGCAATCGTGTCGGGCGACCCGAACGAACTGCGCACCGTGCTGGACGCGTTGGCGACCGGACGGAAACCGCCGGCGCCGCCGCGCGCGGAGCAGACGGGCAAGGTGGCCTTCGTCTTCGCCGGCCATGGCGGTCAATGGCCGGGCATGGGTCTGGAGTTGATGGCCGACTGCGAGCCCTTCCGGGAGGAGCTCGCCCGCGTCGACGAGGCGGTGCGGCGGCACGTCGGCTGGTCGGTGCTCAATGCGCTGCGGGCACCGGAGGAGTTCTCCCCGCTCGACCGGACCGAGTACCTCCAGCCGGTGCTGTTCGCGGTCAACGCGGCGCTGTCCGCCGTCTGGCGTGCGTTCGGCATCGCCCCGGATGCCGTGGTGGGGCACAGCCTGGGCGAGATCGCCGCCGCGTACAGTGTGGGCGCCCTGACCCTGGACGAGGCCGTGACGGTGGTGACCGGGCGGGCTCAGGCGGTCGCACCGCTGGTCGGGCACGGCGGCATGCTGGCCGTGGAGCTGCCGCGCACGGAGGTCGAGAAGCTGCTCTCCCCGTACCCGGACCGGCTCTTCGTCGCTGCGGTCAACAGCGCGCATTCCACGGCCGTTTCCGGCGAGGCCGAGGCGCTGGCCGAGCTGCGGCAGCACCTGGAGGCGCAGGCGATCCCCGTCCGACGGCTCTCGACGGCGTTCGCTTCGCACACCCCGTTGATGGACCCGCTCCGTGAGGAGCTCCTCGACCGTTTCTCCGGTGTCCGGGGCACGTGGACGCCGACCCCGCTGTACTCGGCGGTGCTGGCCGAACCCGTGCCCGGCGACCGGCTGGATGCCGAGTACTGGTTCGCCAACCTCGGGCAACCCGTCCGTTTCGCGGACGCGATCCGACGGATGCTGGACGACGGCTACCGCTACTTCGTGGAGCTGAGCCCGCACCCTTCGCTCATCCCGTCGATCGAGGCGGTCGCCGCCGAGGCCGGGATCGACGCGGTCGGCGTCGGCTCGCTGGGCCGGCAGCAGGACGGGCGCGACGTTCTGCTGCGCAGACTGGGGGAGTTGTACGAGGCCGGACATACGCCCGACTGGTCGGCGCTGTTCCCGGAGGGCCGCCGGGTCGACCTGCCCACGTATGCCTTCGCCCGCGAACGGCACTGGCTCGCGCCCGCCCCGGCCGGCGCGTCGGGCGCGTCGCCGCTCCTCGGCACGCACATCGAGGCCAGCGACGAGCCCGAACGGCACATCTTCCAGAGCGACATCGACCTGCGGGACAGTCGTTTCGGCTATCTCACGGACCACCGGGTCACCGGCGAGGTATGGCTGCCCGGCGCCGCCTTCCTCGGCATGGCGCTGGAGGGCGCGTCCACGCTCCACGACGGCGGTGAAGTGCGGCTGGCCGACGTCAGGTTCATCAGGCCGCTGCGGCTGGACGCGGACCGGCCCGTGCGGCTGCAACTCGTCCTGCGGCCCGCCGAGGACGGCTTCAGGGACTTCACCATCGCTTCGGCGACTCGGGGGGAGCGGGCTACGCGGTGGGAGCGGCACGCCGTCGGACAAGTCGCCGTCGGCGCCGTGGAACCCGCGGCCGACGCGCGGTTCGCCACGCTGCGTGAGCAGTGCACGGAAGACGTCGACCTGTCGGGCGTCTACGGCCGACTCGCCGCCCTCGGCATCGACTACGGCCCCGCCTTCCGCGGCCTGGAAGCGGGACACCGAGCGGACTCCGTGGCCCTCGGTCGGCTGGCCGACAAGCCCGCCGCCGGCCACCTGCTGCACCCCGCGGTCCTCGACGCCGCCTTCCACACAGCGGCCCTGCCGGGCAACGCGCCCGAGGGCCGGGCGTTCGTGCCCGCCGGGGTCGGACGGCTCCGGTTCACCGGAGTGCGCACCACCCCCGCGTGGGTGACCTGCGTACTGCGGTCCGTGCGGGGCGACACGGCGACCTTGGACCTGCGCCTCTGGGACCAGAACGAACAACTGGTCCTGGAAATGGAAGAGTTCGAACTGGCCGCGCTCTCCCCTCTGGACGGCGCGCTCTTCGAGACCGGCTGGCAGCCGCGCCCGGACGCGCACGAACGGCCGGCGGACGGGAGGTGGCTGATCCTGGCGGACGAGACGGGGGTGGCCGCCGAACTCGCCGAGCGTCTGGGCTCGTCGGTACCGCATGTGATCGCCCGCAGGGGCGAGGAGTTCGGCCTGGAGGCCCCGGGCCGGTACGTGCTCGACCCGACCGATCCCCTGCACCTGGCCCGGCTCTTCGACGAGGCGTTCACGGACGGGTTGCCCGAGCGAGTGGTCCAGCTGTCCGCGCTCGACGCCCCGGCGATCGGGGATGCCCGTACCGCCGAGGAGGCGGCTCGGCTGTGCTGCCTGAGCACCCTGCACCTGGTGAGGACGCTCGCCGACCGCCCGCAGGGCCGAGCTCCCCGCCTGTTCGTGGTCGCACGAGGAAGCCAGGCCGCCGGTGACAGCACCCAGGTGACGCACCCCCAGCAGGCCCTCGCCTGGGGCTTCGGACTCACGGTGGCCCAGGAGTACCCGGAACTGTCGACCACACTGATCGACCTGCCGGCCACCGACGGCGTCGACGCGCTGTGGACCCAGCTGCGGCACGCCGACGACGAACGGCTCGTCGCGCTGCGGGAGTCGGGCCGTCTGGTGCCGCGCCTGGCCCGCACACGCCCGGACGAGGGCGGCCACGCCGACATCACCCCGGACGGCGTCCACCTGATCACCGGCGGTCTCGGCGGCCTCGGCCGCGTCGTCGCCGAACGGCTGGTCCGTCGCGGTGCCCGCCGACTGGCCCTGATGAGCCGGGGTACGCCCGACGCGGACACCGCCGACTGGATCAAGGGTCTCCAAGAGCGTGGCGCGACCGTGCACGTGGCCCGCGCCGACGTCGCCGACCGTGACGGTCTGACGGCCGCCCTGGACGCCGTACGACGTGAAGCCGGCCCCATCACCGGAGTCGTCCACGCGGCCGGCGTCCTCGACGACGCCACTGTGGCGAACCTGACGGACGAACGGGTGCTGCACGTCCTCGCCCCCAAGGTCCTGGGCACCGCGCTCCTCACGGAGCTGATCCCGGAAGCCGGGAACCTGGTCCTCTTCGCCTCGGCGGCCGGTCTCCTGGGCTCGGCCGGGCAGAGCCCGTACTCGGCGGCGAACGCCTTCCTCGATGCCTGGGCACACCACCTCGCCCGCGCCGAGCGGCGGGCGCTGAGCCTGGACTGGGGTGCCTGGAAGGGCGTCGGCATGGTCGCCGAGTCCGGCACCCGGGCCGCCGAGACCAGCCGGTCGGGACTGGTCGCGTTCTCCCCGCAGGACGGTGGCGAACTGTTCGATCGGGTGCTGACCACCTCCCGCCGTCAGCTCGCGCCCATCGCCCTGGACTGGGAGATGCTGGCGCTCGACCCGGACGCGGCGCGCACCCGCCCGATCCTGGGCGACCTCGTCACCGTCCCGGTGGGCACGGCGGACTCCGACGGCCTCGTCAAGAAGGTGTTCGCCGCGACGACGGACCAGGACCGCGCCGAGTGGCTCGAAGCGTACGTACGAGCCAGGGTCGGCGAGGTCTCCGGAGGTGTCGTGGACGTCTTCGCGACCTCGGCCCTCAAGGAATTGGGCCTGGACTCCCTCATGCTCGTGCGACTGCGGAACGCCTTCGCCCGCGAGCTGGGCGTCGAGCTCCCTGCCGCCGCCGTGTTCTCGGCGTCCGACATCCGCGGCCTGGCACGGACCCTGGGCGAGGCGCTCCCCGAGCGGAACACCGAGACACGGGGGGAGGAGCAGCCCCAGGTCGCTGTCGAGGTGCCCGAGAGCGAACTGCGGCCCGCCACCCGCGATGTCGTACGGCTGCTGCGCAGCGCCCAGCCCGGCATGCCCGACGCGGCGCACGGCGTCGGCCTGGCCGTACGGCTCGTCACGCCGACCACCCGAGAGGCGCTCACCGACATCCTCACCCGTCTCGCGGGACGGCACGCGGCCCTGCGTACGGCGATCGTCAACGGTGCCGAAGGCGGGCGGCAGTTGCGGGTGGAGCGGGAGCCGGCGCGGCCGGTCCTGAGCTGGACGACTGTCGAGGGCGAACTCGACGCCGCCGAGGGGCTGTGCCGGCTGCTGGAGCCGCCGTTCGACCTGGCGAACACGTCGCTGTGGCGGTTCGAGTTGCTCGACGGCGGCGCGCGGGGCCAGATCCTGGTGTTCGGCGCGCACCACGCGGTGAGCGATCTGCAGTCGCTGCTGCTGGTGGCGGGGGAGATCGACGCCGAGCTGTCCGGTACCTCGCTCGGCGACGCCGTGACCAACCGCGACATCCATCTGCTGATCGAGGCCCAGCAGACGGGCGATGCCCCCGGCACGGGCGCGGCCGAGTGGCGCGAGGCCTTCCACGGCAGCGCGCGTCTCGATCTGACGCTCGCCCGGCCGCGCCCGGCGGCGCGTTCCTATCGGGCCGGCAGTGTGACCGTGGCCATCCCCGAAGGGCTCATGGAGCGGGTCTCGGCGGCCGCGAGCGGGCTCGCCATCACGCCCGCCGCCTACTGCCTGGGCACCCTGACCGTGCTGCTGGCGCGGAAGCGGGAGCGGGAGCGGTTCGTGCTCGCCGTGCCCGTGGACACGCGCATCCACGCCGACGCGTACGACGCGGTGGGCTTCTTCGGAGTGCCGGTGCCGTTCCCGGCCGAGGCCCGGCCCGGCGAGCGGATCGAGGAGGTGCTGCGCCGCACCGACGGCCGACTCGACCGGGTCCTCGCCAAGGGCGCCATGTTCTCGGACGTGCTGTCGACGCTGGCCCGGCAGGGGCTGTTCCGCACCGACGCGCCGCTGGTGGAGGTGTACTTCAACTACGTACGCTCCTCGGCGGGCCGCCTCACCCACCTTGAGGTGCTGCCGGCCGGGACGGGCTACACCGACCTCGACCTGATGATCACCATGACGCCGGACGCGGGCCGGATCCGCCTCGACCACAACCTCGACATCCTGGACGCGGCGACCTCCACCGAGCTGGGGGAGGAGTTCCTGCGGCTGCTCGCGGAGGCGGTCGAGGATCCGATGGCGGCGGTCCGTACCACGGTCGAGGCCGTTCCCGGCGAGGCCGTCCCGGTCGTGGCGGAAGCCCGGGCCGAGGCCGGAGCCCCGACCGGCGATGAGCCCGCCGCCTCGCGCCCCTCGCTCGCCCTCGCCGCCACCTTCGCCCTCGGCAACCTGCCACCGCTCTGCGAGGCGGCGGCCAACGAGGGGGCGCGGGACGGGGGTCTGACGGTCGCGGAAGCCTCGTACCACCAGGTGCTCGCCGGCCTGCGCGACCCCTCCGGCGTCTTCGCCGACTCCACCACGGCAGTGGGCGTGGTGCTGTTGCGGGCGGCGGACCTGGAACGGTTCGGCCCGGTGGACGACGCGCTGCTCGCCGAGCTGCGCACCGAGTATCCGGCGGCGCTGCGAGCCCTGTCCGAACGGACCCGCAAGCCGCTGATCGTCGGCTTCCTGCCGTCCGTGCGGGAGGAGGAGCGGCTCGCGCGCTGGGAGCGTGAGATCGCCGACGAACTGGCCGAGTTGCCAGGCGTCGCGGTGCTCCGCCCCGACGACTGGACCCGCCACCACGCCGTCGAGGAACGCTTCGACGAGCGGACCGAGCGGCTGGCGCATCTCCCCTTCACCGCGCGCTTCCAGGCGGCGGTGGCACTGCGACTGGCCGAGGTCGTACGAGCGGTCCGGCGGCCCGTGCCGAAGGTGATCGCGGTGGACGGCGACGAGACCCTGTGGGGCGGGGTCGCCGGGGAGATCGGCCCGGAGGCGGTGGACCTGACCGGTCCGCGCTCCTTGCTGGCGCGGAGGCTGTTGCAGTGGCGTGCCGCGGGTGCGCTGCTGGCGCTGGTCAGCAACAACGACGAGGACACGGTCCGGGCCGTTCTGGAGCGCCCCGACAGCCTGTTGAAGGCGGAGCACTTCAGCGTGCTCTCCGCCACCTGGGGCCCCAAGTCGGGCCGCCTGGCCGAGGCGGCGCGCACGCTCAACCTCGGGCTGGACAGCTTCCTGTTCCTGGACGACAACCCGGTCGAGGTCGGGGGAGTGCGGTCGGCGTTGCCGCAGGTGCTGTCGGTGACCTGCCCGCCGGCGGCCGAACTGGAGGAGTTCCTGGGCCGGTTGTGGCCGCTGGTCCCTGCGGCGGCAACGGCCGAGGACGCGCTGCGGGCGGGTTTCTACGCGCAGGAGCGGGAACGGGAGGCCGTGCGCGAACAGGCCGGTTTCGAGGAGTTCCTCGCCCAGTTGGAGCTGGCGGTCGACGTCCGGGCGCTGTCCGAGGCCGACGTCCAGCGGGCCGAGCAACTCGTCCGCCGTACGAACCAGTTCACCCTCCGCGCCAGGTCGGCCGACGGCGGCGACCTCGCCCGGTGGCGGGAGCGCGGTGAGGTCTGGACGGCCGCGGCCCGGGACCGCTTCGGAGACTACGGCCAGATCGGCCTGCTCGCCGTCCGTCCGGACGGCGACCAACTCGACGTACTGGCCTGGCTGATGAGCTGCCGGGCACTGGGCAGAGGAGTCGAGGAACGCCTGTTGCAGTGGCTGGCCGACCGTGCGGACGAGCTGGGCTGCGCCAAGGTCCGGCTGACGGCGGAGCGCACGCCGCGCAACGTACCGGCTCGTCGTCTGCTCGCCGCGCTCGGCGGCGGGAACCAGGACGACGAGCGCCTGGAGAGCGTGGTCACACCGGAACACCTGCGGACATTCCGTTCCTGGCAGCGCCAGTGACCGGCCGGCTTCGGCCGTCGGCAGCAGTGAGCGAGAGGACGAGGCACAACGTGAAGGGCTCTCATGCGTGATGTGAACGAGGACGCGTCGGCGTACGCCGACGGACAGCGGGCGACCGCCGAGTCCATCGAGCGGGGCGGCGCCGCACTCGGCGTGGACGCCCTGCTGGCCAGGGTCAGGTCGGCGGCCTCGGCAGGGCCGACGGGCAGCGGGGCGGACTCCGCCGCGCCGCGGTCGGCCGGTGCCGTCCCGGACGGTGCCTCGGTGGGGTCGGGTGGTGTCGTCCCGGACGGTGCCTCGGTGGGGTCGGGTGGTGTCGTCCCGGACGGTGCCGGACCGCGGTCGGCTGTCGTCGCGGACGGTGCCTCGCCGGAGTCGGGTGGTGTCGTCATGGATGCTGACTCGCTGGAGGCGGCCGGGGTCTTCACGGACGCTGACTCGCCCGTGTCGACCGGCGTCGCCACGGACTCCCCCTCGCCCGTGTCGCCTGCCATCACCATGGGCCCCTCCCCATCCCAACCGACGGGCATCCATGCGGACTTCAGCGCACCCCGGCCGACCGGCAGCCCGCCGGACTCGGTTGTCGGTACCGCCGTGCCCCAGGACGTGGACGGCCTCGCCGCGGCCATCGCCGCCGCGGCGGGTCCCTTTCTGCCCGACGGGCACTTGTCGCCCGACACCGACTTCTTCGACGCCGGGGGCTCGTCCGTCGGCGCCGTGGAACTGGTCGCGGAGCTGGAACGTGCGCTGGGCATGGAGATCGGCCTGGACGACGTCTTCGCCGATGCCCGACCGCGCAGCCTCGCCCAGCGTTGGCTCTCGACCACCGGGGGCACGGCCGCCCCGTCGGACACGGGTACATCGGCAACTCCCGCGCTCCCGGCGACCTGGGCCACGGCCGGGTCGGGAACTCCGGCGCCGCACGTCGTGCCGGAAACCCCGACGGCCGGGCCCACTTCGGTCCGCGCGGCCACCGCGACCGGCGCCTCGCCGGCCCCGGGCACCCTCCCCCTGTCCGCCCCGAGCACCCTTCCGATCCCGTCCCCCCGGAGGACCCCACCCTCGGTGGCGGCCACTCTCCGGCCCGGCAGCGGCGACACCCCGTACGCCACCGCCCGCCGCGAGGACCTCGACCAGATCCTGGCCGACCTCGCCCTCGCCGACCGGCTGCCCTGGACGGCCTCGCCCGAGCCGCTGCCGCCGCGTCGGATCCTGCTGACCGGTGCGACCGGCTTCCTCGGCAGCCACATGCTTCTCGATCTGCTGCGGCACAGCGATGCCCATGTCTACTGCCTGGTCCGCGCGGCCGACGAGGAGGCGGCAATCGCCCGGCTCGGTGAGGCGCTGAAGAGCTACCAGCTGCCCTGGTCGTCGGAGATCCGCCGCCGGGTGACCGTGCTCCCCGGCGACATCCGGCGCCCGCGCCTCGGCCTGTCCGATGACCTGTGGCACACGCTCGCCCACGAGTTGGACAGCGTCGTCGGCGTGGCGGCGGCCGTGGACTTCCTGCGCGGCTACCAGTCGTTGCGGCAGAGCAACGTCATCGGCTCACTGACCCTCGCGGAACTCGCCGCGACCGGCCGGCCCAAGCCGCTGCACCACATCTCCTCCATCGCGGTCTTCAACGAGGTCGGCATCAGCTCGATGGGAGAGGACGACCCGCTCGCCCACGTCGATCGCCTCATAGCCGGGTACGACCAGACGAAGTGGGCCGCCGAAGTCGCACTCCGCCGGGCCCGTGACCACGGTCTGATCGTCACGGCGATGCGTCCGGGCGGCATCGGCGGTCACACCAAGACCGGCGCCTACAACCCTCAGGACCTCAGCAGCGGTCTCATCTCCGCCTTCGGCCGCTTCCGCACCGTGCCCGCCTTCCGCCACCTGAACGCGGCCCCGGTGGACTGGGTGAGCCGGGTGGCGGTCGGCGTCATCTGCGAGCCCGACGCCTGGGGCAACGACTACAACCTGACCGGTGTGCCCAACACCCTCGACGACGTCGTACGGGACATGGCGTTCGGCGGCATGCACGTACGCGTACAGGACTGGGACGAGTGGCGCACCGACACTCTGGCCCGTCTGGAGGCCAAGCCGGTGCCCGAACTCGCCTTCCTGACCCGGGTGTTGCAGAGCCCTACCGCCCTCAAGCTGTGCGAGGCGACGCTCAAGGGCCCGGCGGCCGACGCCGACCGCACGGCCGCCCTCGTCGAGGCCCTCGGGCTCCGGCCGGCGGCCCGCTACGACGCCCAGGCCCAGCTGAAGACCTTCGAGCGGCTCGCCCAGGACGGCCTGGCCAGGCTGCCGCACAAGGACGACCAGCCCTACCTGTGGTTCTCGGAGACGACCGAGGGAGGCGTCGGCCCGGTCGGCGCCCCCGCCGACACCCCCTGCTCGATGGCGCTCACCCTCTCCATCGCGAGCATGTACCAGTTGGTGAAGGAGCGCCGGGTGGACGTCAGCGGGGAGCTGATGTGCGCGGCGGTGCACCCCGAACCCCTGGTCGTGGAGCGCGGCGACGTCTGGATCCGCCCCGAGGAGGGCATCCCGCAGCAGCACGGTCTGCGGCATCAACTTCTCCGCTACCGGCTGAGGTTGCGCGATGCCGACGGCGGGTTCTGGTGGCTGGAGGGCCGCAAGTACGCCCGGGCCCGCCGCGACGTGTGGCGGCAGACCCGCGCCCTGACCGTGGAGATCGGCCGTGAGGGCGAACCGGCAACCCTGGCGGGCGAGGTCGTGGTGCCCGCCGACAGCTACGTACGCGACCAGATCGACGGCATCAGGGTCGATCCGCGCCTGACCGGCCAGGAGAAGCGGGCCGCCAAGCTCACCTGGCTCGCCTGGTTCGGCCTGGAGATGGGCCGGGGCCTGCTCGGCCCCTTCACCCGGGCCGCCGCGGACCTGCTCGACCTGCGCCGCACCCCCACCCTCACGGAGCACAACCGATGATCTTCAGGACGACCACCACTTCCCGGACCAGGCCGGCTCTCCGCAGGGTCAGGACCACCACCGCCCTGCGCCCGCTCCACCACCGCCTCGACCCGGCGGCCGTCGAGGAGATCCCCTTTCGGGCGAGCGACGGCGTCCGGCTCGGCCTCACCCGAGTCGACAGCGGCGAGACGGACCGGCCCGCCGTGCTGCTCCTGCACGGACACACCGCCTCCGCCGACATGTTCTTGCTGCCGGAGACCCGCAACCTGGTCGACGTCCTGCTCGACGACGGCTACGAGCCGTGGCTGCTCGACTGGCGGGGCAGCTGCCGGTTGCCGTACAACGAAACCGGCCAGAAGTACACGTACGACGACGTCGCCCTGTACGACATCCCCGAAGCCGTCGCCCACATCCGCGGGCGCATCGGAGACCGGCCGCTGTTCGTCGTCGCCCACTGCATCGGCTCCCTCACCCTCTCGCTGAGCATGACGGCGGGGCTGGTGCCGGGCCTCGCGGGCGTGGTGTCCCAGGGCGTGTTCCTGACGCCGAAACTCGCCGGCCGTACGTCGCTGCGGATGTCGGTGGCCGGGGAGCTGTTGAAGACCCGGATCGACCACATCCCGGTCGACTTCCGCAACGTGGGTCTCTGGTCCAAGTACACACCGCTGTTCGCGCTGGCTTCCCGGAAGGCGAGCTGCCCCGATCCGACCTGCCAGATACTGCACAACTCGGCGTGGGGCACGGGCGCCTCGCTGTTCGTGCACGAGCACCTGTCCCGGACCACCCACAACCGGCTCGCGGAGCTGCTGGGCCCCGCGCCGCTGTGGATCCTGCCGCATCTGCGCCGCATCGAACTGGCCCGCAGCGTGGTCCGCTGGCACGACACCGACCACCGCTACCGGGCACTGCCGCCCAACGCCCTGGACGCGGCCGCCCGTATCGACACCCCCGTCCTGCTGCTCGCGGGCAGCGAGAACGGCCTGTGGCTGGACTCGCAGAAGCTCTGCCACGAGGTACTCGCCCACCGGCAGCCCCAATTGGACGTCGAGTACACCCAGATTCCCGGCTACGGCCACCTCGACACGTTCCTCGGCCGGGGCGCGGCCCTCGACGTATTCGGGCACATCCTCGAATTCCTCGGCGAACGACGGTGACGGCTGCCCGGGCGGGCGGCTACCGTACCCGTCAGTAACCGGACCGCACCGCAGGAGGCGCCCCATGCCGCAGCTCGAAGTCGACGGCGCAGCACTGACGTACGACGACGAGGGCCCCCGCGACGGCGACGGTGTCCCCTTGGTGTTCATCCACGGCTGGACCGCCAACCGGCATCGCTGGGACCACCAGCTGGCCCACTTCTCCCCGAAGCGCCGGGTGATACGCCTCGACCTGCGCGGACACGGCGAGAGCAGCGGGGCGGGGGTGCGCACGATCGAGGAGCTGGCGAGGGATGTCCTCGCCCTCCTCGACCACCTGAAGGTCGAGCGGTTCGTCCTGGTCGGTCACTCGATGGGCGGGATGATCTCGCAGACCATCGCCCTCTCCCACCCCGAGCGGGTGGAGCGCATGGCGCTGGTGAACTCGATCAGCCGCATGACCTACAGCCGGGGGCGGGGTCTGCTGATGGGGGCGTCCACGCTGGTGCCGTTCAAGCTGTTCGTCGCCACCAACATCCAGCGGGCCTTCGCACCCGGCTACCCGCGCGAGGAGATCCGGGAGTATGTGCGGGCCTCCGCGGACACACCGCGGGAGGTGGTCATGACGCTCTACGGCGCCATGCGGGCCTTCGACGTCCTGGACCGGGTCGGCGAGATCCGCACGCCCACCCTGCTGGTGCACGGGTACCACGACATCCAGCTGCCCGTCTCGCAGATGCTGCGCATGGCGAAGGCCTACCCGGACGCCGTGGTGCGGATCGTGGACGCCGGCCACGAACTGCCGGTGGAGAAGCCGGCGGAACTCACCTCGGCACTCGACTGGTTCGTGACCGGCCGGGCCTGAGACGCCCCGGCCGCCGGACCGCTGCCCAGGCGGGTGGTGATTCACGCGTCGGGCGATCACCACGCTCGAGGCGGGCTCAGTAGCTCTTCCGACGGGGCGCCACCACGCCGAAGAACTCCGGTGCAGCCGACATCGCAAGAGTTGATCGCGGGCGAAGGCGCGGGTGGCGGGGCACGACACCCGTGTCGTGCCCGGCCACCCATCGGTCCTGGGGCACCCGACAGTTACCGCACCGCCGCGTCCGTGACCGGTGTGTCGTCGGCACGGCCTCGAGACGGCGGGCGCCGGTGCGGTCACGGGGCTCAGGACGTTTCGACGTCGGGCTTCACCGTCTGCTCCGTGGGCGGGGAATCGCCTTCGGAGGCATCGAGTTCGTGCATCCGGCGGTGGATGGCCTCACGCAGACTCATGCCACCGGGCCCCTTGGGGGTAACGGCAGCCGATTCCGTCGCCGGTCCGGCCGTGAGGCGATCGATCACCGCATGCAGGTGGTCGGCGCGGTCC
Source organism: Streptomyces albiflavescens (assembly GCF_014645835.1). GTDB lineage: Bacteria > Actinomycetota > Actinomycetes > Streptomycetales > Streptomycetaceae > Streptomyces > Streptomyces albiflavescens. The sequence goes on along the minus strand of NZ_BMMM01000001.1, from coordinate 435,469 downwards.
TCGCTGTCCTTCTTCTCGTCTGCCACAGCGCACCTCCTTCCCGGGCGGTCCCAGTGGGCTCGTCCTACTCATTGTCGTGCTCGCCGCCTTCCCAGGCGCCTTCGATGACAGGGCCGGCCTGCAATTCGTCGATCTGGATGCGCCACGCGTCGGCGCGGGACGTGGTGGACTCCTTCGCCGCGGCGGTCAGGGTGCGGGCGGCGGCGAAACGATCGGACTCCGGGCCGCTGGTGGCGATGCGCCTGATCGTCCCTGTGCGGGAGTCGATGGCCGCGCGCAGGCTGCCCGCGCGGGCCGTCAGACGGCCCAGGTCACGGAAGCGGGGCTGGTCGGTGTCGAACCAGATCTGCTGCCACCAGTGGTCGGTGACCGGGTCGTGCCAGCTGATGTAGCCGCCGGGCAGGATCTTCCGGGGGCCGTCCAGTTTGCCGGTGAAGCTGTAGCGCACACCGGGGGCGGCGACCGGGTCGTAGAAGTGCGGGGTGAAGAAGTCCGACATCAGCAGGCCGTTGATGGTGTAGCCGTTCTCCGGCGCCTCCGAGGGGTCCGCGACTTCCACCAGGAACTCCACCACGCCCTGGCCCGGTTTGGGGGACTGGCCCGCGACCAGCCGATTGCCGCCGGGGTCGCCGAGCATTTCCAGCATTTCGTGACTGGCCGTCAGCGACCAGCTGTCGCTGTACTCGATCAATGAGAACGGCTGGCCGTTGTTGTCGAGGTGGACGCCGGCTGCTCCGGACTGCTGGATGTCGTCACGGACGATCATGGGCCAGTAGCCGACCGGAACGTCCTTGAGCCTGTCGAAGCCGTCAACGGTGGCGGGGACCTTCCAGATCGGGTCGAAGTCCCGGGTGGCCTGTTTCTGCAGTGCGGCCGCGACCCGGGTGAGCTGGGACGGGGTGATCTGGTCGGTCTCGGACACCAGAGCAAGGTGGGTGACGAGCATGCCGGGCTCCTGTTCTGTCGGGACGGAGACGCGATGCCGTTGCGGCGGGCGGGAGGCGCCGGGCCGAAGCAGTAGCCGGGGCGGCTGATTGCCGTAGTCGGCAGGGAGGTCGACACCACTCAACAGGCAGGATGCCTTGACGTCATCACGCGATTACTGAATGTCCCGGTCGATCGCCCGCATGGCGTAGCAGCCCGGCATGCGTCCATTCGACGTCGGCTACGTCCATGCGGCGTCGGTTACGCCCGGTCGGCGTCGGCAACGCCCACGCCGCGTATGGGTCACAACCGCACGATGATCAGCGCCGTGTCGTCGGTGGCGCCCCCCGGCGGGAGCAGCTCGTGGAGGACGGCGTCCGCGAGGGTCTCGGGGTCGGCGTCCTTGTGGCGGACCAGGGAAGTGGCGAGGCGGTCGAGTCCGGTGTCGATGTCCTCGCCGCGCCGTTCGATCAGGCCGTCGGTGTACAGCACGACGGCGGCGCCGTCGGTGAACGTGGTGTCGGCCTGTGGCCTCGGGATCGGGTCGGGGTGGGCGTCGAGCGGAGGGTCGGTGGCCTGGTCGAGGAACTCCACGCGACCGTCGGCGTGGACCAGCGCGGGCGGAGGGTGGCCTGCGCTGCTGTACGTGAGGGTGTGGTGGTCGAAGTCGATGAAGGTCGTGACCGCGGTGGCCGATTCGGCGCCGTCGACCACATGGGCATAACGTCCCAGGACGTCCAGGGCCTGTGCCGGGCCGTCGGCGACTCGGGAGGCGGCGGTGAGCGCGCTGCGCAGCTGGCCCATGACGCCGGCGGCCTCCAGCCCGTGGCCGACCACGTCGCCCACGGCCACGCCGATGCGGTTGCCGCCGCCCACCAGGTCGACCATGTCGTACCAGTCCCCGCACACGTTCAGTGAGCCGACCGCGGGTCGGTAGCGCACGGCGGCCCGGTGGTGTCCCAGCTGACGAGGTGCCGGCAGCATCGCCTTCTGCAGGGCCAGCGCCACCTCGCGCTCGCGGGCGTGGGACTGGCGCAGACGTTCGTTGACCTCCTGCAGTTCGCGGGCGCGCGTGTACAGCTCGGCCTCCAGCACACGGGCCCAGCTCCCGCTCGGTCCGCCGCGGGCCCGGATCAGTTCGGTGACGTCCTCGACGCGGTGCACCAGCAGCACCACCTTCCCGTCCGGGCCGTGCACGGGCGCGTTGATGGGGCTCCAGAAGCGTTCCTCCCACTGCCCGGGCTGCTCGACGGATTCGACGTCGTACCGCTGCAGGGCCATCGCGTCGCGTTCGCCGGTGGCCGCGACCCGGAGCAGGGAGGCCGCGAGGTCGCGCATGCCCGTCGCGGTGGCGTCGTTCGGGTTGTCCGGGAAGACGTCGAACAGGTAGCGGCCGATCAGCTGCTCCCGTGTGCGCCCGGACATATGGAGGAATTCCTCGTTGGCGTCCGCGTAGACGAGTTGGGGGGTCAGCAGCGCCACCATGCTGGGCAGGGTCCGGAACACCGCCGCGTAGTCGATCCCCGCGTCCGCCATGGTGCCGCCACCTCGCTGCCGATTTCGCACATTTTCTCATGATTCCTATGGCGAGAGGTGGTGTCCGCGGGCGTGTGGCGGGTCCGCAGTTGTCCGCTGGGCCCGGCCGGGGGGTGGGTCGGCGACGCCTCGGCAGGCGCGGGCCGACGGTCCGGGCGGGCGCTCAGCCGTAAGGGCCGTTGTCGGCCGAGGCACAGGCGACGCGGCTGTGAACCCAGTCATCGCCCTTCAAGCGTGTTCGCGGTGCCCAGCAGCTCGGCTGTGAACCGAGTTGTCGCCCTTCAAGCGTGTTCGCGGTACCCAGCGGTTCGGCTGTGAACCGAGTTGTCAGCCCTCACACGGCGACAACGCTCACCCCCGCCTCCTCGAATCGCCGCACCGTCTCCGGCCCCACCGCCGCGTCTGTGACCAGCGTGTCCACCGACTCCGCCGCGCAGATCCGGGCGAAGGCGCGCTGTCCCAGCTTGCTGGAGTCGGCGGCGACGATCACGCGCTCGGCGCGCTCGCACAAGAGGCGATTGATCGCGGCCTCGGCCTCGTCGTGGGCGGCCGCGCCATGCGTGGCGTCGAAGGCGACCACGCCGAGCACGGCGACGTCGATGGTGATCTGGCCGAGTACGCCGTCCGCGAGCGGACCGATGAGTTCGTACGACTGCGGGCGCGCGACCCCACCCGTCACCACGATCTTGAACTGGGGGCGCACGGCAAGTTCGTTGGCGATGTTCAGCGCGTTCGTGACGACGGTCAGCGCGGGGGAGCCGGATGCCAGATCGGGGCGTACGGCCAGGGCGCGGGCCACCTCGGTGGTCGTGGTGCCGCCCGTCAGGCCCACCGCCTCGCCCGGGGCGATGAGGTCGGCCACCGCCTTCGCGATGCGCTGCTTCTCGGAGGCGTGGCGGGCGGTCTTGTAACGCAGAGGCAGTTCGTAGGAGACGCCGTGGACGACCGCGCCACCTCGGGTGCGCACGAGCATCTGCTGCTCGGCGAGCTGGTCGAAGTCGCGCCGGATCGTCGCGGCCGACACCTCTAGCTGGGCAGCGGCGTCCTCGACATCCAACCGGCCCCGCTCCACCAGCAGTTCCAGCAGCGCCTTCCAGCGGGCGTCCCGCGACATCCGCACACTCCATTCCTCGATCTTCCGTGACCTTAGCGCACCCCGCTCTCACCGGAATGCTTGATTATGTTCGAAAGCTCGCTATATCTTGCAGGAACAAGCATCGCTGGGAGGGGTACGGCATGACGCATGTCGAGAACGAGCTGAACAGTCAGCCCGAGTGCTGGAGCCGCGCCGCCCAGCAGGCCGCCGCGCACGGAGCCGCGCTGCCCGCGGCAGGAGAGCGGGTCGCGATCGTGGGGTGCGGCACCTCGTTCTTCATGGCGCAGGCCGTGGCCGCGCTGCGCGAGCGGTCCGGGCAGGGCGAGACGGACGCCTTCGCCGCGTCGGAGTTCCCGCACGGCCGCTCGTACGACCGCGTCGTCGCTCTCACCCGCTCCGGCACCACCACCGAGGTACTCGAACTCCTCGGGCACCTTCGGGGACGTACGCGTACGACCGCCATCACCGCCGACCCCGAGACCCCCGTGATGGAGTCCGCGGACGACATCGTCGTGCTCGACTTCGCCGACGAGCGCTCCGTGGTGCAGACGCGGTTCGCGACCACCGCGCTCACGCTGCTCAGGGCCCACCTCGGTCTGCACACCGACGCCGTCGTGGCCGACGCGCGCACCGCCCTGGAGACTCCGCTGCCCGAGGGGTTGGTCGACTGCACGCAGTTCACCTTCCTCGGCCGCGGCTGGACCGTAGGGCTGGCCCATGAGGCCGGGCTCAAGATGCGCGAGGCCTCGCTCGCCTGGACGGAGGCGTACCCGGCGATGGAATACCGGCACGGTCCCATCAGCATCACCACTCGGTCCACCGCCACCTGGATGTTCGGCGAGGCGCCCGAAGGGCTGGCCGAACAGGTGCGGGAGACCGGCGGGTTGTGGGTGGCCGGCGCGCTCGACCCGCTCGCCGAACTCGTCCGCGCCCAGCGACTGGCGGTCGCCGTCGCCGCGGCCCGCGGGCTGAACCCCGACCAGCCGCGCCACCTCACCCGCTCGGTGATCCTCCGCCCGACGGTCCACTGACCTGGCTCGACCACCCACCGAGAAGGAGGAGTTGTGCCCCTCGCAGCAACCGGTGACCTTGTCGTCGCGGCCGCCGAGGCGCGGACCGCCGTCGCCGCGTTCAACATCATCACCCTCGAACACGTCGAGGCCGTCATCGCGGGAGCCGAGTCCGTCGACGCTCCCGTCGTTCTCCAAGTCAGCGAGAACGCGGTGAAGTTCCGCTACGGACGGCTGCTTCCGCTCGCCCGCGCCGCGACCGCGGCGGCCGAACGCGCCTCGGTGCCCGTCGCGTTGCACCTCGACCACGTCCAGAGCGACGATCTGCTGAGGCAGGCGCCCGGCGCCGGGTTCAGCTCCGTCATGTACGACGCGGCGCGGCTGCCGTACGAGGCGAACCTCGCCGCCACCCGCGCTGCCGCCGACTGGGCACACGCCCAAGGCCTGTGGATCGAGGCCGAGTTGGGAGAAGTCGGCGGAAAGGCGGGGCCGGGCGGGCGGGGGAGGCCCGCCGAGCCGCCGCTCGACGCGCACGCCCCCGGCGCCCGCACCGACCCCGCCGAGGCCCGCGCCTTCGTGGCCGACTCCGGCGTGGACGCCCTGGCCGTCGCGATCGGCAGCTCGCACGCGATGACCACGCGCACCGCCACCCTCGACCACGACCTCCTCAAGCGATTGACGGCGACGCTGGGCGTGCCGCTCGTCCTGCACGGCTCCTCGGGAGTGCCGGACGACGAGCTGGCCGCCGCCGTCGCGGGCGGCATCGCCAAGGTCAACGTCGGCACCGCGCTGAACATCGCGATGACCGGCGCCATCCGGGAGTTCCTCGCCGCCCACCCCGAGGCGGTGGACTCCCGGAAGTACCTCAGCGTGGGGCGGGAGGCGATGGCCCGGGCGGTGGCACGGCTCATCGGCGTACTACGGGGCTGACCTCAGGCGGCCCCGCCTCAGCTCCCCCGCCCCGGATCCGGTCTCGGTCTCGACCAGCCTCTCGAAGAAGAACTCGTGCTTGAGGAACGACACGTCGTACTCGCGCCCTGGATACGGCGGGATGAGCTGCGCCGCCTGGAACAGCCGCCAGCCGTCCTCCAGGGCGTGCACGCCGGACCTGTACGGGGGTTCGTCACCGTCCCCGGTCGTGGGGGAGGTGCGGCCGGTGCCGTCGTAGGCCGACCAGCCCACCACGTCCGAGTCCAGGGCGGAGGTGGCGAGGTAGAGAACCAGGACCTGCTGACGGATGGTCATGCGGCCTCCCCCTGAGGGCGGTTGGAGACCCGGGTCACCCAGTGGTCCAGGTCGAAGGTGTCGTCCCCGGTGAGCGCGCGCCACATCAGGACGCGGTTGTAGATCTCGAGGCGGCCGGTGGCGGGCTCGTACCAAGGGAAAGTGGTGGCCAGTTCCTCGGCGACCCGAGGGTCCGCGAGGTCCGAGGTGTCCCACAGCCGTCGCTGCCGCACCGTCGGATTGAAGCGGATCTTGAACATGTAGCGGACCGTGTCGCTGTCGTTGCGCCGGCCGCCGTGCCACAGCCCATGGTGCAGAAACACCACGGTGCCGGCCGGGCAGACCAGTCGGCTCTGCCCGCGCAGATTCTGGTAGCGCCCGGTGTCCGACTCGTTGGTGCGCCGCAGATGACTGCCGGGCACGCTCAAGGTGCCGCCCATGTCGAGGGTGACGTCCTGCGGGTAGTACATCAACTGGACGTCGAAGGCGTCGGTGCGCACATCGATGATCGCGTCACCGTGCAGCGGCTGGGCCTGTCCCTCACGGGGCTCGCGGATGTGGACGGCGTGATGGTCGACGGTGGGGTCGGGCCCGACGAGACTGCGCAACGCCCCTGCCACCACCGGAAGTTCGAGGAGCCGGCGGGCGAAGGACCCCTTGGGGTAGGCGTCCGGCACAGGGCTCCCGTACGGCACATCGGGCAGGCCCCGGCGCAGCACCTGCATCCCCTCGGCGTTCATCTCCGGCGGCACCACGGCGTCCAGCCGCAGTGAGCCGTGGGCCACGAAGCGAGCCATCCGCACCGAACTCGACAGCGGGCCGCCGGTTGTGTGCTCCCATGTGTGGGTCATGGGTCCCAACGTAGGGCGGCGCCCCAGGTCGGCGCGTTGGCCTCACTCATCACTGCTGGTAGTTTTTCACCATGCGGGAGACCGAGCTGCACCTGGGCGAGCCACCCGCCGTCGTCAACGTCGGCGTCGGTGTGCACGGCGTCGCGAGCCCCACGGATGTCTTCCGGCTGCCGGAGCTGTGGCAGCTTCACCTCTACCAGTACGACGCCGAACTGACCGTCGACGGTACGGCGCACCTCATCCGTCCCGGCCGGGTGAGCCTCGTACCGCCCGGCACCACGGTCCGCTACCGCTATCAAGGCCGTTCCGAACACCTCTACGCCCACCTGCGCATCGCCCCGGTCGGCCCGCCCCGCACGGTCCCCGTCATGCAGGACGCGGGGCCCGAACTCCCCGCCCTCTCCGACCTGTTGCTCCATGCGATCGTGGCGGCTCCCGGCGCGCCCGAACGGACCCGGGCGGAGATCTGGACCGCTCTGTGGCGCATCGCCCATCTGACACCCTCCGCCGTCACGGGACCGGGCCCTCACCCCGCGGTCGGCACGGCGATCGCCCACATCGAGGCCCACCTGGCCGCCCCGCTCGCCATCCCCGAGATCGCCCGCGCCGCGGGGGTCTCCCACAACCACCTCACGCGGCTCTTCCGCACCGAGACGGGCACCACGGTCGTGGCCTACATCCGCCGCCGCAGACTGGAGCGCGCCCACCACCTGCTGCGCGCCTCGACGCTCTCCATCCCGGCCGTGGCCGCCTCGGTCGGCATCCCCGACCTGCAGGCCTTCAACAAGGCGTGCCGCCGCGAACTCGGAGCCCCACCGCGCGTACTGCGCGGCGCTACTTCTTGACGGCTCTGAGGATCACGAACTTCGCGTCACCGGCGACGAGTTCACTGTTGCCGAAGAGACGGCGCAACTTCAGGTGATAGCCGAGGTGGCGATTGCCGATCACCCACAGCTCGCCACCAGGCCGCAGCGCGCGCCGTGCCCCCGAGAACATCCGCCAGGCCGTCGTGTCCGTCGTCGCCTGGTGCGAGTGGAACGGCGGGTTGTTGAGGACGAGGTCGACGCTTCCGGCGGGGATGCCCGCCAGCCCGTCACTCACGCGGAACTCCGCGCTCCCGTCGGCGTTCGCCCGGTACGTCGCCTCCGCCGAGGCCACGGCCTGGTACGACTCGTCGACGAACAGCACCTCGGCCTCGGGATTGGCCAGCGCGACGGCCGTACCGACGACCCCGTTTCCGCAGCCCAGGTCCACGACCCGCTCGGAACCGCGGCTGCGCGGAAGGTGCTGGAGGAAGAATCGGGTGCCGATGTCGAGACGGTCGGCGCAGAAGACGCCCGCGTGATTCACGACGGTCCGGCCGGAGACCGGACCGACGCCGTCGGGGAGCTGGTAGCTGTACGGCCACGGGTTGGTGTCCCGCGCGATGCCCGGGAACGGGGTGCAGAAGATGAGCCGCGCCTTCTTCTCGGCCAGCGAGGTGCGGGTCGGGCCGAGGATCCGCTCGAAGAGCTTCAGCGTGGAGGTGTGGATCTCCTTGACCATTCCGGTGCCGACGACGACCGTCCCCTCGTGCACACCGGGCGCCACCCGGTGCAGCTGGTCCTCCAGCAGGGCGAGGCTCTTCGGCACCCGCACGAGCAGTACGTCGATGCGCGCGGGAGGGGTGTCCTGCGTGGTGAGGAGCTGTACGGCGGCCTCCTCGGCACCGGCCCGTGCCAGGTTCGCCCGAGTCGCCTCGTGCGCCAGGAAGGAGTCGGTGATCTGCGTCGGCCGGTGCGCCGACAGCGCCGTGGCGAGCGCGCCCCAGCGGTCGCCGAGGATCACGACCGATCCGGTCAGGGGAGTTCCGCTCTCCGCGAGGTGCCGCAGCAGATAGGTGTCGGCGGCGTCCCAGGCACGCAGCTGCTCGCGCGGGTCCTCGGGGAAGCGGGCGAGCGCGTACTCGCCCCAGGGTGTGCTCATCCGGTCGTTCATCGTGGGTCAAGGCTATGCGACCCGGGGGAGGGCAGGACACGCCCCCACGCCGCCCGCATGCTCCGCTGCCGCTCGACCGAGCCGCAGCTCAGACCCGGTCGGGGCGGGTGCGCGAGGATGGAACCATGTCGACGGACGCGGAGCTGTTCCCCCGGAGCCGGACGGAGATCGCGCCTGACGCGGTGCATGTCCCCGACTGGCTGGACGCCGACCGCCAGCGGGAGCTCCTGGAAGCCTGCCGCGTCTGGGCCCGCCCACCGGCCGGACTGCGCACGGTGCGCACCCCCGGCGGCGGCACGATGACCTCCCGGCAGGTCTGCCTGGGCTGGCACTGGTACCCGTACCGGTACGCCCGCACGGTCGCCGACGGTGACGGCGCCCCCGTGAAACCCTTTCCGCGATGGCTGGACGATCTCGGCCGACGCGCGGTCACGGACGCCCTGGGAGCCCGGGCGGCGACAGCGGCGTACGACATCGCGCTGATCAACTTCTACGATGCCGACGCCCGCATGGGTATGCACCGAGACAGCGACGAGAAGTCGGACGCGCCGGTGGTGTCGCTGAGCCTCGGTGACAGCTGTCTCTTCCGGTTCGGGAACACGCAGACCCGCGCGCGGCCGTACACGGATGTCGAGCTGCGCAGCGGGGATCTCTTCGTGTTCGGCGGGGCGTCGCGGCTCGCGTATCACGGGGTGCCGCGGGTGTACGCGGGAACGGCACCGCCGGAGTTGGGGCTCACCGGCCGGCTCAACGTCACGCTGCGGGTGAGCGGCTTCCAGCGCCCGTGCGGCGCATCAGGCGCTGGGCCACCGCATGGGCCACCGGATGAGCGGATCATGGGAGACTCGCCCTCATGAACGGCAAGGCGGGCCCCCGGGCGGCGGGGGAAGGGAACACGCGGACGCGGCTGGACCGGGGGCGCGGCGCGCTCGGTCCGGCGCTGGAGCTCGTGCACACCGGGCGTGCGCCGACGCGGGCCGTGCTCACCGCCGAACTGGGGGTCACCCGGGCGACGGCGGGCGCGGTGGCCGCGGAGCTGGAGGCGCTGGGGCTGATCCGGGTCGACGCGCGACCTGGGGCCGCCGCCGGTTCCCAGGGGCGCCCCTCGCACCGCCTCGAGGTCGCCGAGGACGGGCCTGTCGTGCTCGCCGCGCAGGTGCACGCCGACGGGTTCCGCGCCGCGCTGGTCGGCCTCGGCGGCCGGATCGTCGCGACCGCGCCCGGCTGCGAGACCGTCGACGCCGATCCGGCCAAGGTGCTCGGCTCGGTCGTCGAGGCCGGCGCCGAACTGCTCCGCGAGACCGGGCGGCGTTGCGTGGGCGCCGGACTCGCCGTGCCGTCCGCCGTCGCCGAACCCGAGGGGCTCGCGCTCAACCCGCTGCACCTGGCCTGGCCCGCGGGCGCCCCCGTCCGCCAGATCTTCGCCGAGCGGGTGCGCGCGGCCGGCATCCAGGGACCCGCGTTCGCGGCCAACGACGTGAACCTCGCCGCTCTCGCCGAGCACCGCCACGGCGCGGGCCGCGGCTCCCGCGACCTGCTCTGCGTGGCCACGGGGCACCGGGGCGTCGGTGGCGCGCTCGTGCTCGACGGGCGGCTGCACACCGGCAGTTCGGGGCTCGCCCTCGAGGTCGGCCACCTCACCGTCAACCCGGAGGGCCGCCCCTGCTACTGCGGCAGCCGCGGCTGTCTCGACGTCGAGGCCGATCCGCTGGCCTTCCTCACCGCGGCCGGCCGCGCCCCCGGCCCCGAGGTGTCGCTGCTCCAGCAGGCCAACGACCTGATCCGCGGTCAGTACGCCGACCCGGGCGTCCGCATGGCCACCGAGGCGCTCATCGACCGGCTGGGCCTGGGACTCGCCGGCCTCGTCAACATCCTCAACCCGGACCGGATCATCCTCGGCGGGCTGCACCGCACCTTGCTCGACGCCGACCCGGACCGGCTGCGTGCCGTGGTCGCCGACCGCAGCCTGTGGGGGCAGAGCGGCGGCGTACCGATCCTCGCCTGCACACTGGACCACAACAGCCTGGTGGGCGCGGCCGAGTTGGCGTGGCAGCCGGTGCTCGACGACCCGCCGGCGGCCCTGGCCGAGGTCTGAGGGTCAGGAACTGGTCAGACTCCAGAGCGCCGCGACGAGCGGTCGCCGCAGGTCGGTTCGGCACACGCACAACCCGATCGGGAACGGTTCGCGCGTTGCCGGGGCGGGGCGCTCCTCGCGGTAGGAACGCCTCAACTCGATTGCCTGGTCGGCCTCTTCACGGAATCGGTGGCCCTCGGCCGTCGGCGACACCCCCCGCGGACCGCGGTCGAAGAGCGGATGACCGAGCTCCAATCCGTCACTCCGCGGACGTGTCGGTGGTCTAACGCCACTCGGCGGCGAAGGCGCGCCCGGGGTTCTCGGTGAGGATGCGGTCCACCAGCTCCTTGCCCAGGGCGGTTTCGAGCCGGGGACGCACCCGGCGCAGCAGATACGGCATCCCGGGGCCGCCGTCGACCGAGCGGGCGGCGGCGGTCGTCGTGTCGCCGCCGAGGAGCAGCCGGTGACCGAAACCGGCGTCGGCGAGGGCGCGTAGGGCGTCGGGCATGCGCCAATCGGTGGCGTGGTGGGCGCGCGAGGGGCCGTCGAAGGCGAGATGGGCGCCCGCCTCGGCGGCCTCGCGCTGCACCACGAAGTCGGGTGAGCGGTTGAGGTGGCCCAGGACCACCCGGTGCGGGGGCACGCCCAACTCGCCGCACAGCAGGTCGAGTACGTCGAGAGCGCCCGTGCCCAGCTCCAGGTGAACGGCGATCGGCGCTCCGGTGGCGTGGTGGGCCTCGGCGGCGGCGGTCATCGTCCAGCGGGCGTGCGCGTCCAGGGCATGGAAGCCGCCCGCGACCTTGATCAGTCCGGCGCGCACCCCGGACGTGCCGATCCCCGCCGTCAGCTCGGACACGAACACCTCGGCCAGCTTCCCGCGCAACTCGGTGAGCAACTCCGGGGTGTAGTGCGCCGCTTGGTGGAGTCCGGTCGCGGCGATCACGTGGACGCCGGTGTCGCGGGCGAGCGGCGGCAGGTCCGCGGCGCGCCTGCCCAGGCCGTAGGGCGTCCACTGCACCACACCGGTGCCCCCCTGCGCGCGGAACGCGGCCAGTTCGGCCCGCGCGGCGGACGCGTCGCGCAGTTCCTGACCGCGGAGTTGGGGGCTGGCGAAGAACAGGTGGTCGTGCGCGTCGCACACCCCCAGCTCCTCGGGCGGGACGTCCCCAAGGACCGTGCGAACCGTGTTCACCACTGTCGGCCTCGCGGCAACCGGTCGCGTTCGGGCGCCGACATGTGCAGGACCCGGAAGACCTCACCCGAAGCCTTGGGGGAGTCGTGGTCCCAGAGCGAGAAGTGCACCACCTCCCAGTGCCGCGGATCGACGGCGGCGGCCGCGCAGACCGCTCCGTCCAGCGCTGCCAGCCGCCCGGCCTCGCGCCCGGCCTCCTCCATCACCTCGGACAGCTCCACTCCCTCGGGAACGGGCCGCCGCCATCGCACCGCGACCTTGGCGGGCGAGCCGGCGGCGCCGCCCTCCTCGTACGCGAGACCGGTCCAGTGCTGCACCACGGGGCGCCCGAAGTCGCTGACGAGCCCCTGGAACGCACCGCCCCAGAGGAAGGAGTTCATGCCCTCCGCGGTGTTCCACAGGTAGAACGGCGCGTACTGGTTGACCGGCGAACCGTCCACCCCACGCTCACGCATCAGAAACGTCTTGAATCCGAGCCCGTCCCAGTCGTCGAGCAGGTGCCCGATCCGGGAGACACGCGCGCGGATGATGTCCATGTCGTAGTCGGCGGGGAAGGTGAGCTCGTACTGCATGGCATGCATGGGGATGTCCTTCCTCAGGCTTCGTCACGCTCGTGCAGGCGGGACACGTGTCGACGTGAGCAGCGAGAGCAGTCCGCGAACTCCTGTGTCGAAGGCGGCGGGTGACCCGGACGCGCGGGCCAGCACATAACCGCCCTGGACGGTCGCGAGGATCGTCGCGGCGATCTCCTCCGCGTCGAGCGCGGGCGCGAACTCGCCCCGCTCCTTGCCCTCTTCGACGATTCCGGCGAGGCGCTCACGCAACCAGGCGAGCGTCTCGTCGACGGGCGCGCGCAGTTCGTCGCTCGCAATGACGTCCGGGTCCATCGTCAGCCGCCCGACGGGGCACCCGCGCAGCACGTCGCGCTCACGGCGCAGATACGCCTCGATGCGCTCGTACGGCGATCCGGGTGCGCTCAGTACGCCCTCGGCAGTAGCACGCAGCTCCTCTGCGGTGCGGCGGATCGCGGCGAGGGCCAGATCGGGCTTGCCCTTGAAGTGGTGGTACATGCTGCCCTGTCCCGCGCCGGCGTGCTGCTGGATCGCCTTGGGGCTGGTGCCCACGTAACCGCGCTCCCACAACAGCTCGCGGGTGGACTCGATCAGTCGGTCCGGAGTGCTCATGGACCAACTGTACATACCAGTAGGTACAGAAGTCGATGTCTTCCAGGAGCAGCCCGGGACGCCCCGCGTACTCCCACGGAGGTACGCACACGGCCGCTGGCCGTACGACGACTCGGACCCCCACTCGGAGCCAATCTCGAAGCATCGCAACAGATTCCACCGAGGAGATGACTCACCATGCAGACCCTGGCGAACTGGGACGGCGGACCCGGCCCGTGGATCCTGTTCTTCCCGCTGATCTGGGCCGCCGTCGTGATCGGCGTCGTGACCGTGCTGCGCCGCACCGGCCTGCGCGGCCGCCGTGGTCCGTGGCGTGCGATGGGCCGCTTTGGCCCCGACGGCGACACCCGCCCGACGGGTGACTCGCCGATCGCCGTGCTGGGCCGCCGCTTCGCCTCCGGAGAGATCGACGAGGACGAGTACTGGCGCCGGCTCTCCGTGCTGGACGAGCAGTTCGGGCGCATGGGCAAGGGGGGAGCGGCGTGACCACCGCGACCACCACGCGTCATGCCGCGGGTGTCACTGACGCCGTCAAGGTGTACGGCAGCGGAGACACCGCCGTGAGGGCCCTGGACGGGGTGAGCGTCGGCTTTCCGGCCGGTCGCTTCACCGCGATCATGGGGCCCTCGGGCTCCGGCAAGTCCACCCTGATGCACTGCGCGGCGGGTCTGGACACACTCACCTCGGGAGCCGCGTACATCGGCGACACCGAACTCGGCACGCTCGACGACCGCCGCCTCACGCTGCTGCGCCGCGACCGCATCGGCTTCGTCTTCCAGGCGTTCAACCTGGTCCCGACGCTGACCGTGGCGGAGAACATCTCGCTGCCGATGGACCTCGCCGGATCCAAGGGCTCACGCGACTGGATCGACGCGCTCGTCGACGTCGTCGGCCTGCGCGACCGGCTCCACCACCGCCCCAGCGAGCTCTCCGGCGGACAGCAGCAACGGGTTGCCGTGGCCCGGGCGTTCGCCGGCCGGCCCGATGTCGTCTTCGCCGACGAACCCACCGGCAACCTCGACTCCCGCTCCGGCGGGGAGGTCCTGAACCTCCTCGGCCGGGCGGTGCGCCAAATGGACCGTACGGTCGTCATGGTCACCCACGACCCGGTGGCTGCCGCGCACGCCGACGAGGTCGTCTTCCTCGCCGACGGACGCCTCGTGGACCGGATGCAATCCCCGACGGCCGACAAGGTCCTGGACCGGATGAAGGCCTTCGACGGCAAGGGGGCGCCGTCATGAACGCCTCGGTTCGCATCAGTGTCTCCTCCCTGCGCGCCCACAAACGACGCTTCGCCGGTACGTTCCTGGCAGTGCTCCTCGGCGTCGCTTTCCTCGCCGGAACACTGGTCATGGGCGACACGCTGCGAGCCGGCTTCGACACGATGTTCGGCAATGCGACGAAGGGCACCGACGCCGTCGTCCGCAGCGCCGACACCATCACCACGCCCGGCGAGAGCCAGGGGGTGCGCCGGCCCGTCTCCACCGACCTGGTGAAGACGATCGAGCGGACCCCCGGCGTCGCGGCCGCCGCGCCCGACATCCAGGGCGCGGGCCAGCTCGTCGGCTCGGGCGGCAAGCCCATCGGCGGCCAGGGCCCGCCCACCCTCGCGGGCAACTGGATCGAGGATCCCCAGCTCAACGCGTACCGACTCGCCGAAGGGCGCGCCCCGTCGAAGTCCGGCGAGGTCGTCGTGAACAAGGGCGCCGCCAAGAAGGGCGATCTGCAGATCGGCGACACGACGATCCTGCGCACGCCCGACCCCGTCAAGGTGACGATCGTGGGCCTCGCGACCTTCGGCGGCGAGGACGGCATGGCGCAGGTGACCTTCACCGGCATGACGCAGGCCGACGCCGAGAAGTACCTCACCGCGAAGCCCGGCGAGGCCGCGAGCATCCGGGTGCGGGCCGGCCCGGGTGTCGGTCAGCAGCAGCTCGTCTCCGATCTGACTGCCGTCCTGCCCAAGGGAGTCGAGGCCGTCACCGGCCAGGAGTCGGCCCAGGAGAACACCGACATGATCTCCAGCCAGTTCCTGACCATCTTCACGACCTTCCTGCTCGTGTTCTCCGGCATCGCACTGCTCGTCGCGACCTTCTCCATCCACAACACCTTCGCGATCGTCGTCGCCCAACGCACCCGCGAGAACGCCCTGTTGCGTGCACTCGGCGCCTCCCGCCGCCAGGTCACCGTCTCGACCCTCGTCGAAGCGAGCGCCGTCGCCGTGACCGCCTCGGCCGCGGGTCTCGCGGGCGGCATCGGCATCGCGGCAGGACTGCAGGCGCTCTTCCCGGCCATCGGATTCCCGTTCCCCGAGGGCGACTTGGTGATCAGCGGCCTGTCCATGCTGTTGCCGCTCGCGGTCGGCGTCGTGGTCTGCCTCGGTTCCGCGCTGCTGCCCGCCGTGCGCGCCGGACGTACCGCACCGCTGGCCGCGCTCCGCGAGACGGCCGTCGACCAGTCCGGGGCCTCGCGCGGGCGTGCGATCGTCGGCGGCGGCCTGGCCGCACTGGCGGTCGGCACCACCCTGACCGGCGTACTGGCGAATCCGTCCCTGTGGCTCGCCGGGCTCGGCGCCGTACTCGCCCTCGTCGCCTTCGTGGTCCTCGGGCCCGTCGCGTCCTCGACAGCCGTCCGCATCCTCGGCGGCCCTCTCGACAGGCTGCGCGGTGTCACGGGCGGACTCGCCCGGCGCAACGCGCTGCGCAGCCCGAAGCGGACCGCCGCCACCGCGAGCGCCCTGATGATCGGCGTGGCGGTCGTCTCGCTGTTCACGGTCTTCGGCGCCTCGCTCAAGGCCACCATGGACCAGACGGTCTCCCGGTCCTTCGCGGGCGACGTCGCCGTCAGCACCCCGTCGTTCGGCGCCGGCGGCAGCGGGCTCAGCCCGAAGCTGGCCCCCGCGATCGCGCGGCAGCCGTCCGTCGAGAACGCCGTCGGCCTGGGCCGCGGCGTCGCCGAAGTCGACGGCGAGGGACGCGCGCTGACGGTCACCGACCCGGTGACCCTCGGCAAGGTCTTCGACCTCGGCGACGTGCAGGGCTCGTTGGACGACCTCGGCACCAACGGCATCGCCATCACCAGGAAGGAAGCCGACAAGCAGCACCTCAGGGTCGGCGACACGGCCCGACTCGCCTTCACCGACGGCAAGAAGGAGAGCTTCACCGTCCGCGCGGTCTACGGTCAGTCGGAACTCGCGGGCGACTACGTCATCACCCGAGCCGCCTGGGCCCCTCACCGCATCCAGGACTCCGACACGCTCGTCGCCGTCTCCTTCAAGCACGGTGTCAGCACCGCGGACGGCAAGGCCGCGGTGCGGAAGGTCGCGGAACAGTACGGCAACCCGGAGGTGCAGACCCGCGACGCATACGCGCAGTCGTCGGCCGGCGGCATCGACATGATGCTGACGCTGGTTTATGCGCTGCTCGCCCTCGCGGTGCTCATCGCCCTGCTCGGCATCGCCAACACGCTCACGCTCGCGATCCACGAGCGCACCCGTGAACTCGGTCTGCTGCGCGCCGTCGGACAGACCCGGGCGCAGCTGCGCGCCATGGTCCGCTGGGAGTCGGTCCTCGTGGCCGCGTTCGGCACGGCGGGCGGGCTCGCCCTGGGCGCCTTCCTCGGCTGGGTGCTCGTCAAGGCCTCCGACGGTGCGTCGGACAGCGCCTTCGCCTTCGCGGTGCCGCCCGCGCAGCTGGTCGTGGTGGCGCTGGTGGGCCTCGCGGCCGGGGCCCTCGCGGGACTGCGCCCGGCACGGCGGGCGGCACGCCTGGATGTGCTGCGCGCCATCGCCACCGAGTGAGCCACCGAGAGACGTACGCCCTGCGCCCTTGAGCGGCGTACGAGGTGGGGGTCACCGCCCGGTCAGCCGGCAACGGCGGACCGGGCGGGAGCGTGTTCCGGCCTGCGGCCGTCGACGGTGTGCCTGCGCGTGGTCTCGCGGGCCGTGCCGTACGGCTGGAGGACGGGCGCCGGCATCGCGGGCGTCGGCGCCGGAAGCGTGAACCACACGACCTTGCCCGACTCGCCGTCGGGGCGCACGCCCCAGCTCTCGCTCACCGCCGCGACCATCGCGAGGCCGCGTCCGCCGGTGGAGGCGGGGTCCACGTCCCGCATCTCGGGAAGGCGGGGGTCGTGGTCGTGCACCGACACCGTGAGCCGGTCGAGCAGCAGCTCGATCTCCACGGTGCACGTCTTGTCGGGCTGGGCGTGCTGGTGGACGTTGGTCAGCAGCTCGGTCACGCCGAGCGCGGCCCGGTCTATCAAGGGGTCCAGATGCCAGTAGCGCAACTGCGCAGAGACGATTCTGCGGACCTGGCCGATCCGCGACGGC
The DNA here is from genome assembly GCF_014645835.1 of Streptomyces albiflavescens. GTDB lineage: Bacteria > Actinomycetota > Actinomycetes > Streptomycetales > Streptomycetaceae > Streptomyces > Streptomyces albiflavescens. The sequence goes on along the minus strand of NZ_BMMM01000001.1, from coordinate 418,071 downwards.
AGGGCTTGGAGCTCCACCGTGCAATGTCTGCTTGGTTGGCTGATCACGGCTGCGACTCCCCGAATTGAGGTCCGGAAGAAGACGGAGATCGGATCCAGCAGAGTGGCTGAGTGGAACGGCCGCCTGCTGTCGTGGCCGGCGGGCTGGTTCGCAGCGTTATCGCCGGTAAACCCAGAGTGACGTGAGACCAGCGTGACGCAGGGGGTGCGGTCCTGCAACTCGCGGCATTTTCAGCCCCTGCGGTCGTGCTGTCGCCGTTCGCGTACCGCCTCGCCGTGTGGCGTATGGCTTCGGCCGCTCCGCCCCGCTGCCCGGCGTCCGGGCTTCAGCTGGTGAGACCGACTGCCTGGCGAATGGCGTCAGGCGGTACGCCCGCTGCCTTGCGTACGGCTTCAGGCGCCGCGTCCCGCGGCCTTGCGCACCGCCTCGATGAACCGGCGCGCCGAGGGCGGCCCCGGTTTGCCGGGCGCGGGGTCGTGTTCGCCGAGGGTGAGGGAGTAACGCGTGCCGTTGACATCCGCCAACGCCCGGTCCTCGTGGGCGAACCAGGGCTTCGACGCGCGCACCGCCTGCACCGGCGCGCTGTCGATCTCGCTGCCGTAACTGGTGAGCAATTGCAGCCTGCCGTCGCTGATCCGGACCTGTCCGGCCCGGGTGAGCGAGCGCAGCCTCTTTCCGATCCGCACGCCCGTGGCCGTGAACTCCGGCTCCGCCATGATGCCCCGCCCCCTTGTGCGCTTCGGCTGTGCCCCGTCGTGATCCCGCGGTGGTCCGTGATCCAGTGTGCATCCGTTCCGACCGCCGTCCCACGTGATCGCGGTCTGGTCGACACGGGACATGTCCCGTGCCGTGCAGTCTGCACGCAGGCGGCGAGGAGCACCAGTGCGCATGACGAGGTGGCGGTCCCGGTGGGAGCACACTCCCGGATGCGCCCCCGGCGCCTCGCCGAGCCGTTCCCCAGGGTTGCCTTTGAGCCGCTCAAAGGTGTGTTTATGCAGGTGAGAAGCGTGTGGAAGGTGTTTATGATCGAGGCATCCGACCATGTGAACCGGCGTCCGCGTGATGCGTAAGGAGCCCTGCCGTGAGCACTCCCCAACAGAACCGGACCGGCGAAACCCTCGACGTCGACCACAGCGACGCGGAGTACCGGGCCTGGCTCAAAGAAGCCGTCCGCAAGGTCCAGGCCGACGCCAACCGCTCAGCCGACACGCATCTGCTGCGCTTCCCGCTGCCCGAGAAGTGGGGCATCGACCTGTACCTGAAGGACGAGTCGACCCACCCCACCGGCAGCCTCAAGCACCGCCTGGCCCGCTCCCTCTTCCTGTACGGGCTGTGCAATGGCTGGATCCGGCCGGGCCGCCCCGTCATCGAGGCGTCCAGCGGCTCGACGGCCGTCTCCGAGGCGTACTTCGCGGGGCTGATCGGCGTGCCCTTCATCGCGGTCATGCCGCGCACGACGAGCGCCGAGAAGTGCCGCCTGATCGAATTCCACGGCGGGCAGTGCCACTTCGTGGACGACTCGCGCAAGATGTACGAGGAGTCCGCCGCCCTCGCGGTCGACACGGGCGGCCACTACATGGACCAGTTCACCTACGCGGAACGGGCCACGGACTGGCGCGGAAACAACAACATCGCCGAATCCATCTTCCGCCAGCTGGAGTTGGAGCGTTTCCCGGAACCCGCGTGGATCGTCGCCACAGCCGGCACCGGCGGCACCTCCGCGACCCTCGCGCGCTACGTCCACTACATGCAGTACGACACCCGCATCTGCGTCGCCGACCCGGACAATTCCTGTTTCTTCGAGGGCTGGACCACCGGCGATCCGGACGTCACCTGCGACTGCGGCTCGCGCATCGAGGGCATCGGCCGGCCGCGCATGGAGCCGAGTTTCGTACCCGGCGCCATCGACCGGATGATGAAGGTGCCGGACGCGGCGAGCGTCGCCGCCGTTCGCGCCCTGGAACAGGCCATCGGCCGCAAGGCGGGCGGCTCCACCGGCACCGGCTTGTGGAGCGCGCTGAAGATCGTCGCCGAGATGGTGGCCCAGGGGCGTACGGGAAGCGTGGTGACGCTGCTCTGCGACCCCGGGGACCGCTATCTCGACAAGTACTACTCGGACACGTGGCTGGCCGAGCAGGGCCTGGACATCACGCCGTACACGGCGGCGATCACCTCGCTGCTGGAGACCGGGGTGTGGCCGGACTAGGGGGTTTCTGATGGATCTCCGCGGCGTCGCGATGCCCGGCACGCACTCTCGCCGCACCGGACAAAAGCCCCCCCGGGCCCGGCTTCAGGCCGGCGTCGACGCCAGTCGTCGGTCCAGCGCCGTCACCGCGTCGCGGAAGGCGCGGCCCAGACCGGCCCGACCGATGGTGAGGGCCGCCCGGAAGAGGGGGCTCCCGTCGGCGGCGAAGGTCCACTGCACCCGTGTGCCCGTCCCCTCCGGTGCGAGCCGCCACTCCTCGACCAGGGCCCGGGCTCCGGGCGCGTTCGTGACGTCCACCCGGTACGCGTACACCTCGGAGGCCCTGGCCACCAGGACCGTCTCCTCGAAACGCGTGCCGCCCCTGAGCCGGACCTCGCGCCCGGCGCCGTCCTGGGTCGGCCGGGCGAGCGTCACGGCCGAGAACCACTCGCTCCAGCCGGACACGTCCTCGGCGAGCGAGTGGAAGACCGCCTCGGGAGGGGCGGTCACCACCCGTGCGAAGACCAGACGTAGTGGAGCGTTCTCGACGAAGTCGGCTTCCACCGGACGCAGACGGCGTGCCATGAACGAATCCCCCTTGCGGGAACGGAGCCCCGGGCGGCAGTGGGCGATGACCAGGGTCTGCCCGCACCAAGGGCGGCGCGAACGGTGTCACCGGCGGCGCGGAGCAGCGTCACCATAGCTGGCGGACCGTCAGATGTCTGTACCGTCTCCGGGCTCACCGGCCACCACCAGGCGCCTCAGGTGTTCCGAGATCTCCACGCGTGCCTCGGCCGGCAGTCCGGCGTCGGTGACCAGCGTGTCGACCTGTTCCAGCGCGGCGAACGAACTCAGGCCCACCGTGCCCCACTTGGTGTGGTCGGCGACCACGACGACACGGCGCGCCGACTGCACGAGCCGCCGGTTGGTCTCGGCCTCCGCCAGGTTCGGTGTCGACAGGCCCGCCTCGACCGATATCCCGTGCACGCCGAGGAAGAGCACGTCGAAGTGGAGCGCCGCGATGGCCTGATCGGCGACGGGCCCGACGAGGGAGTCGGACGGCGTACGCACCCCACCGGTCAGGACGACCGTGGCGGCGCCCTGCCGCTGGCCCGAGGTGCGCTGCGCGGAGTGGAACACATCCGCCACGCGCACCGAGTTGGTGACGACGGTGAGGTCCGGGACGTCCAGGAGCTGATGGGCCAGCGCGTACGTCGTCGTACCGCCCGAGAGCGCGATCGCCGAACCCGGGGCGACCAACGCGGCGGCGGCGCGCGCGATGTCCTCCTTGGCGGTCAGCTCCAGACCCGACTTGGCCTCGAAGCCCGGCTCGTGCGTACTCGCCTCGACCACCGGCACCGCGCCGCCGTGCACCTTCTCCAAGACGCCCTGACGGGCGAGGGCGTCGAGGTCGCGTCGGACCGTCATATCGGAGACGCCGAGCTTGCGGGTCAGTTCGTTCACGCGGACGCCACCGCGGCGGCGCACCTCGTCCAGGATCAGGGCGCGGCGCTGCTCCGCGAGGAGGTTCTGATTCTCACTCACGTCCGCTCCGGTCCCTTCGCCACTGGCTGCCCGACACTCCGTCCGAACCCACTCCCACGTGGACATTCTCCTTGTCCGAGGTCCTGAGGACGCCCCATCCTCGCACGGGTCACCGACAGTCGCGCCACTGCACCGCACGGACACCGGGACCCTCCCGTGCCGCCACTGTCACACGTATCGGGGAGATTCCGTGACTACGGGTGTGCACACCGCTCGGAGTGGAGATCCTTGTGCCTGCACATGACACACGCCACACGCGGCACGGGGGAAGTGCAAAGACAGTGGAACGTGCACGGGAACATGCCTCGACGGGGGAGCTCGACAGCCCCGCACAGCGGTCCGAAGGGGCCGGGACCGCTCTTGAACTCCTGGTCCACGGGGTCGGCGGGACCACACCGGAGGAGATGCTCAACGATCCACGGACGGTTCGGATCACCGGCGACGCGACGGCGGCCGTCTTCCGACGCGCCGACGACGCCGACGCGGAGCAGCGTCCCGAGGACTACCGGGGCGAACCGGTGCGTGAGGCCTATGTGTGGTGCAATCTCACCTCCGGCAACGGCGCCCGTGCTCTGTGGCTGTTACTTCTGCCCTTCATGGTGGTCAACCTCGCGCACTGGATGCGCCCCACCACCCGCGGCCGGAAACGGGTGGTCCGCCTGTACGGCCTGCTGGTCCGCCTCACCGGACTGACCCTCACCGTGCTGCTGGTGGCCGCCGCCTGCGAGGTCGCCCTCGACCTGACCGCCTGGCAGTGCGCGGGCACGCGCGCGTGCGTAAAGGAGCACTCCTGGCTGGGGTTCCTCTCACCGGACGTGTCCGGCGGCGGCTGGTGGAGCCAGCCGGGTCGGCGCCTCGCCCTGGCCTGCCTGGTGCCCGCCGCCCTGACCGGTCTCCTGTGGTACCTGTCCCACCGCACCTGGAGCGCGTACGAGTCGCAGCAGCCGATGTCCCGCAAGGCCGAGCCCGACGAGGAGACCGGCCGCACCGGGCTCGGCAGGCCCGGGTTCTGGTACGGGCGCCGTCTGGTGGCCCGGCTGCGTGCGGCGCACACTGCCGCGGGCTTCCTGACGGTCGCAGCGGCGGTCGGTACCTCCGCGGCCCGCTACGACCGCCTCTCCGGCGGCCCTGCCGTACTCGGCGTGCTGGGACGGCTCCTGGACGCAACCCTTGTCGTGGGCGCAGCCGTTGTGCTGTGGGTGGTGTGCCGCCGTGGCCGCAGCGAGAACCGGCTGGATCAGGAACTGGACCAGACCCTCGTACGCTGGCTGCCCGTGGGCTCGATCGCTCTGCTCGCCCTGACCCTGGTGTACGCCGGGTGGTCGCGCCCGGACTGGCACTCGACGGGGCGGCTGCCCGGCGACATGACGTTCGGAGGCATCGCCCTCGTACAGGGTCTGCTTGTCATCGTGCTCGGCGTGGTGGCCCGCATCCTGTACCGCGCCCGTCCTGACACGCGCACCGCGATGCGTGGCCTCGCCGGTCCCGCCGTCGCGATGCTCGCCTGTGCGCTGGGCGGCGTGATGTCCGGCGGAGTGTCCCAGCGCGTCGCCGACTGGCTGGACGGCACCCGGGAGTCGCTCCCGGGCCCGCCCGTCCTGCTGACCTGGCAGGCCTCCGTGATCCCCCCGCTACTCGTCGTGCTGGCGGCCCTCGTCGGCTGGCTGGCCCGGCGCTCCTGGCAGCTGCGCGGCCGGGAGATGGAGACCGTGGAACTCGACTACAAGGGAGAGCCCAAGGACACCGCCCGCACGCGCCGCATCGCCGGCACCCGCGCGATGGCCGCCCTCACCGATCGGGCGCCCCGCATGGTCGGCGTCATCTCGTCCGTCACGCTGCTCCTGGGCGCCGGAGCCCTGGCGGGCGCCCTGGCGACCGAGGACACCCCTGGCGAGGCCGCGCAGGGGGCATACGCCTTTGTTCAGGGCGCCGCCGAGACAGCGCAGGCGCTCGGCTCCTGGCTGATCGGCTTCGGCTTCATACTGTTCGTCACCTGGGGGCGTCGCGCCTACAAGGACCCCGCCGCCCGTCGCACCATCGGCATCCTGTGGGACGTCGGCACGTTCTGGCCGCGCGCCGCCCACCCCTTCGCGCCACCCTGCTACGCCGAGCGCGCCGTGCCCGACCTGACCTGGCGCATGGCCACCTGGATCCGCGCCACCGGCGGACGGCTCGTGCTCTCCGGGCACTCCCAGGGCAGCGTCCTCGCGGCCGCCGCGGCCTGGCAGTTGAAGCCGTCGGTACGCAAACGGGTCGCGCTGCTGACCTACGGCTCACCCCTGGAGCGCCTGTACGGGCGCTGGTTCCCCGCCCACTTCGGCCCGGCCGCCCTCACCTCGCTGCACCGGGAGGTCGCCTGCTGGCGCAATCTGTACCGCCTGACCGACCCCATCGGCGGCCCCGTGCGGCTGCCCGGCGATTGCGGCCCCCAGGTCGACCGTGAGCCCCTCAAGGATCCGCTCGCCTACGGCCGCACCGAGCGGCAGCCGTTGCCCGCGCCGATCCTCGGCCACTCCGACTACCAGGCGGACCCGGCCTTCGCGGACGAACGGGAACGGCTGCTGAGACGACTGAGGCCGGACGTCCCCGCCCCGCGTGCGCGGGACGACGACGGCGGTGTGCTCGAGAGCAGCTGACCGGTGGGCGTGCTCCGGGCCGGCTGTCCGGTGGTGCGCTTCAGGACGGCTGACCGGTGGGCGTGTTCCGGGCCGGCTGTCCGGTGGGCATGCTTCAGGTCGGCTGTCCCGGCGGTGCGCCTCAGGACGGCTGCCCTGAGGCGCGTCTCAGGGCAGCTCCGGCAGGTCCTCCGCATAGAGCAGCGTGAGGTCGTCCGTGCTCGGCTCGGCCAACTGGGCGACCCGCCCCGCGTGCCGCTCGACCATTGCCTCGAAGGTCTGCCGTGCGGTGCGGCCGTTGCCGAACGCGGGTCCCTTCGGGATCGCCGTGAAGTACTTCAGCAGCGCTTCGGCCGCGCCCGGGGCCAGCCGGTACTCGTGCTCCTCGGCCTGCTGCTCCACGATCCGCAGCAGTTCCTCGGGGACGTAGTCGCTGAAGGTGATGGTCCGTGAGAAGCGCGACGCCACACCGGGGTTGACCGAGAGGAAGCGCTCCATCTCGGCCGTGTAGCCCGCGACGATGACGACCACGGCCTCCCGGTGGTCCTCCATCAGCTTCACCAGCGTGTCGATGGCCTCGCGCCCGAAATCGCGGCCCGAGTCCTCCGGCGACAGCGCGTACGCCTCGTCGATGAACAGCACGCCGCCGCGCGCCCGGTCGAAGGCCTCCTGGGTGCGGATCGCGGTGGAGCCGATGTGCTCGCCGACCAGATCCACCCGGGACACCTCGACGAGATGGCCCTTCTCGAGGACGCCGAGCGAGGCGAGGATCTCGCCGTACAGCCGGGCGACCGTCGTCTTGCCCGTGCCGGGGGAGCCTGTGAAGACCAGATGGCGCCGGACGGAGGCCGCCTTGAGGCCCGCCTGCTGCCGGCGGCGGCCCACCTCGATCATGTCGGTGAGGGCCCGCACCTCGCGCTTGACGCTCTCCAGGCCCACCAGCGCGTCGAGTTCTCCGAGAACGGCCTTCGACGTGCGCGCCGGCTGCACCGGCTCCGTGGCGGCGACGAGAGGCTCCTGCTCCGTGGTGCGCTGACCGGGGATCGCCCCCAGCAGGCCGGGCGACGGGCTCGATGTCTGTACGGCGGTCTCGGGCGCCGGGGTACGCAGTCCGGCGCTCTCGTCGCTCGTACAGTCCTCGACCACCGGGCCGCCGCCCGAGCCCTGGGCGCCGCCGTCGGCGAACTCGTAACCCCCGCGGGTACACCGCTCCGTGCGGCACTTCTTCAACGTCGCGCGGCAGCCGTCGATCACGTGGAAGCCGTAGCCCCCGCTGTCGTTCACCCGGCAGTTGAGGAAGCTGCCGCGGCCCCCCGCCGACACGTAGAAGCCCGCCTCGGCCGGTGAAGTGACCGTGCAGCGCTCGATGGTGGGATCGGCGCCCTTGGTGACGATCACACCGGTCTGCGTGCCGTCCACGGTGCAGCCGGACAGGGTTCCGCCGCTGCCGTGGTCACGGAACCAGGCGCCGGTCGCGGCGTCCCGGATTCGACAGTCGTCCAGCTGCGCGGTGGCGCCGTCGCTCACCGAGACGGCCGTGTTGCGCACTTGGGAGAGATCGCTGTCGACGACGTCCGCGCGTGAACCGCGGTCGAGGACGAACAGGGCGTCCGGGACGTCGTGTACGCGGCACGAGTCGAGTACCGCGGTCGCGCCGTCGCTGACCCACACCGCGGGGTAGTCGCCGGTGCTGTCGAAGATCTCGCACTGATTGGCGTCCACGCGCGTGCCCGGGTCCCAGACCGACAGACCATTGCGCCCGAACTGCCGCACGCTCGTGCGCGTCAGCGTGAGCACCGAGCGCGAGCGCAGATCGACCGCGTTCTCCGGGATGTCGTGGATACGGCAGTCGGCGAGCGTGAGCACCGCGTCGGTGTCGAGCGTGACCCCGTCGGCGGTCGTACGGTGCACATCGCAGTCGGTGAGATGAGCCGTGGCCCGCCCGGTGATCTGCACCCCGGTGCCCTTGACCTCGTACACCTCGCAGCCGACCGCCTCCAGGGACGAGCTCTCCCCAGTGGCCGAGAGGCCCGCGCCGGAGGTGTGGTGCACCCGGCAGCGCTCCAGGCGCGGATGGGCGCCCCCGCGGACCGCGACGCCGGACTGACCGGCGGCGACGACCTCGCACTCCTCGAACACCCCACCGCCGCCGTCGAGTACGGCGATGCCGACACCGGCCGGGTTGTCGACCGTGCAGCGGCGCACGGTCGGTCGGGCACCGCCGCGCACCTCGATCCCGGCCGCCGACCGCGTGACGATCCGTACGTCCAGGAGTTCCGGAGTGCCCTCTTCGATGAGCAGTGCGGGGGCAGCCGAGTCCTGGCCCTCCACGTGCAGGTCCTGGACCACGGCCGAGGCGCGCACGGTCAGCGGCACCCCGTCCACGGGCGCGATGCGCACGGAGCCCGGGGAGCCCTCGGGGCCACGCAGTGTCACCGCGCGCTGCACCACCAGGTTTTCCCGGTAGGTGCCGGGAGCGACGGTGAGCACATCGCCGTCTGCCGCGGCCTCCAGGGCGGCGGCCAGCGATGCGTACTCTCCCGTGCGGCGCCGCCACCGCGAGGTGCCGGTGTGCGTCACCTGGACCGTGCCCTGTGCCATGGCGCTGCTGTGCCCCCACCTCGTCGTACGCGGGTCCTGCGAGGCCGTACTGAAAGCCCGTCGGGATCAAGGACAGCCTCTCACGGCGGTGCCGAACACTTCGGCCGGTCCACCGTAGCGTGCGCCGGGACGCCTGGTTGACCGGAGCGGGAAGGCCGTCAACTGCCGGTGCCGGTCCTGCCCCAGTCGGGGCCCGCCTTGTCCCAGGCCTGGTCCCAACGGGCGTACCGCCGAAGGATCATGCGCCAGACGATCAGCCGCCTGCCGCCCTCGACGAGCCCCACGCACATCAGCGCCGCGCCGAATCCGGCCAGCACGGCGTGTGTCGTCGCGGTGGCGCTGTCCAGCGGGCGGCCGACTATTCGGCCGTGCAGGTCGGTCCAGATCGTGAAGTGGTCGCCGTGATGGGGGGACTTGAGGGTGGCTATCACCGTGCCGTGACGCGCGGTGCCGTCCGGTGCCGTCCAGTCGGCGAGGACGCGGCTGTGGGCGTCCCGACCGGAGGATGTCTCGGGGTCGGGATTCAGCGGGCCGCGGGACAGCTTCTTGACGACGGTGGCCGCCACCTCGTGGCGGCTCTGCCGCTGGTCCCGCACGGACTGCTGCAACGCGTCCTGGGCCGCGGCCCCGACGAGGGAGCCGATGAGGGGAGCGGCGACGAGGACGAGCAGCACGGCCGCCAGGGCCAGCCAGGCCTCGACCAGATCGGTCGTGCGGCGCAGCGGATTGTGCCGCCAGCGCCAGAGTCCGCTGATTGTTCGCACCGTCCCGCACCCCCTTCCGCGTCCGTGATAACCCGCAGCGGAGCCGTTCACCCGAGAGGTCGGGGAAGAGAGAGCGAAATCACCCTGCCCCTGGGCCTCTCATGAACTTCTCACGAAGTCTCAACGATCGTGCCCGGGGCCCGGGTTCCCTCCCTGCGCGCACATTCACGCAACACGATCGCGCGGGCTATTCGAGGACGGTGACCGGGTCGCCGACGCGCACCGTGCCGGGGGACTCGGGCACCAGATTCTGCCCGAAGACCAACTGGCCGCCGAAGCGGCGGTGGCGCCCGAGGGTGTGCAGGGGCTCCTTGTCGCGCTCGGCGGTTGTCTGGTCGGTCGTGGTCACGACGCATCGGCCGCACATCTTGGCGACGCGGAAGGTGACCTCGCCGATGGCGATCCGGGACCAGTCGTCCTCGGCCCACGCGGCCGTGCCGGACACGACCGCGTTCGGCCGGAAACGGTTCATCGGGAGCGGACCCTCATGGGCGTGGTCGCCCTGCGCGATCAAGGAGTTGAGGGCCTGCAGCGAGGCGAGTGCGGTGACGAGCAGCGGATAGCCGTCGGCGAAGCTGACGGTCTCGCCCGGGCGCGCGAAGTCCGGGTCGACGGGTCGGCGTATGGCGGGATCGTCCATGTGGACGAGGCGCACCTCGGCGCCCAGATAGTCGCTGCACCAGTCATGCGCGGCGGCGTCGGCGAGGACGGCTTCCACCTTGTCCCCGAAGATGTCGAGCGTCGTCGTGCCGATCGGCTCGGGCACGGGAACGCTGACCGGCTCACGGCCCTCCGCGGACAGCCGTATGCCGCCGCCGGGCAGCAGCTCGGCGGCGGCCAGGGCCAGACGTGGCTGCTGGCGCTGCGTGACGACCTTTCCCCCGTCGTCGATCAATACCCAGCGCCGGTCTCCGGCCAGCCCCCAGGGCTCCACGACGGCCTCCCGGGGCGACTGGCCCCGGAACGCCTTCACCGGATGGACATGGATCGAGTGCAGCTCCGCATTCCCCATGTCCGCCATGCTGCCAGCAGGCACCGACAATCCGGCGTGAATTACTCAGTAGCCGCGGTACTGCTGGTTGTTGTACGGGTCCTGGTACGGAGCCGGAGCGGGACGGGGTGCCGCGGGGCGCATCGCCTCGTAGCCGGTTCCGGTCCCCATCGGACGCTGCGGCTGCTGCTGGGCTCCCGGATAACCGCGCGGTCCCGCAACCTGCTGGGGGATGTACGGCGCGGGGGCCTGCTGCAGCGGCGCGGGCTGCTGGGCCTGCGGGTAGCCGTACGAGGGAGCTTGGTGCGAGGGCCCGGCCGGAAGGGCGGGAAGTGCCGACGGGAGCGCGGGCAGATGGCTGCCCGTGTCGTAGGCGGAGGGAACCCGGATCGGAGCGATCTGGGGGGTGCCCCGCTCGGCGACGAGAGAGTCGTAGATCGGGGTGTCCGGAAAGAAGGACGGCGCGGAGTAGTAACCGCCGCCATAGGTGGAGCGGGGGGAGGTCATGGCACATAAGTTAAGCCCACGATGTGCTGGTTGGGGAGACCGATAAGAGGGTTGTTTTCCGTGTCGGCAGTGACGCGGGATCCCCAATGCGAGCGAACTCGGCAAAAAAGGGCGTCAAACGGCGCTCGGATCGTGTAAAGGCCGAGTTCGTGGTGGGTTACCGGCGGTTGACCACGGATCTTCCTGTGCGGGTCATGGGAGTTCGGGGGGCCGGGGGATTAGGTTGGGCGGGAACGGAGCCAGCGGTCTGCCTGAGGCGCGGCCCGGCGCGGAGACACGTGATGGGGGCGTACATGTCAATGCCTAAGGGATCGAATGTTCCCGTGCCGACGACTGCACTGCGCGTCGAATTGGGCTGGCGTTCAGGACCGGGGGTGCCCGACGCGGATGCCTCGGCGCTGTTGCTGGTGTCCGGAAAGGTTCGCTCGGACGGCGACTTCGTCTTCTACAACCAGCCGGCGCACTCCTCCGGTGCAGTGCGGCACGAGGGCAAGCGGGACGCGGGCGGTCAGGTGACCGACGCGCTGGTCGTCGACCTCGCGCGCGTGGAGCCCGCCATCGAGACCGTGGTGCTGGCCGCCTCCGCTGACGGCGGCACCTTCGGGCGGGTTCCCGGGCTGTACATCCGGGTGCTCGACGCGCAGCAGGGCACGGAGGTCGCGCGCTTCGACAGTGCCGACGCGACCGTCGAGACCGCCTTTGTGCTCGGCGAGTTCTACCGGCGCCAGGGCGCCTGGAAGTTCCGGGCCGTCGGGCAGGGCTACAGCAGCGGACTCGAAGGACTGGCCACGGACTACGGGATCACGGTGGACGAGCCGCAGCACGCGGCGCCGTCCGCCGCCATACCTCCGGCGCCCGGTACCCGTGTGCAGGGTCCGCCACCGCCCGTGGCTCCTCCGGTGACCATGCCGCCGCCGGTCGCGCCGCCCGTCACCATGCCGCCGCCCCCGATGGCTCCGCCGCCCGCCCCGCCCGCGGCACCCACGGCTCCGGTCCGCCTTTCCAAGGTGACGCTCACCAAGGAGGCTCCCTCGGTCTCGCTCACCAAACAGGGCGGCACCTCCGGCACGATGCGCGTGAACCTCAACTGGCAGGTGCGCAAGCAGTTCTCCGGGTGGGGCAGCAAGCGGGGACGGGCCGTCGCGATGCACGCGGACCTCGACCTCGACCTGTGCGCCCTGTACGAGCTCTCCGACGGCCGCAAAGGCGTCGTCCAGGCGCTCGGCAACGCCTTCGGGGCGCTGCACCAGCCGCCGTACATCTATCTGGACGGCGACGACCGCACCGGCGCCGTGACCAGCGGCGAGAACCTGTCCATCAACCTCGACCACAAGCAGAGCCTCCGGCGCATCCTCATCTTCGTGACTATCTACGAAGGAGCGCGTTCCTTCGCCGACCTGCACGCCACGGTCACCCTCCAGCCGCTCGGCGGCGCGCCGGTCGACTTCTCTCTCGACGAGTGCACGGTGCCCTCGACCGTCTGCGCCCTCGCCCTCATCACCAACAACGGCGGCGACCTGGTCGTCCAGCGCGAGGCCCGCTACCTGGTCCCCGAGCGCGGCGTGAGCCCCCAGCGCACCGTCGACCACGCCTACGGGTGGGGCATGAACTGGACCCCCGGCAGGAAGTGAGCGATCAGCTCTCGTCGAGGGCGGTGTCGGGGCGTGTGTAGGTGCGGCCCTTCCAGGCCGCGCCGCGCCCTCTGTAGTGCTGCACCGCCGAATCGACGGTCATGAGGAGGTACAGGAACGCCGTGGCCGGCAGCAGCGGAGCCGGCCACAACGGCTGCCGGTAATAGCGGAGCATCGGCAGATACGTGGCCGTCATCAGCAGCCAGGCGAGCCCTCCGGTGGTCGCCGCCCAGGCGTTCCCCGCGGCAAGGCCCACGACGAGAGCGACCGGCGGAACCAGGTACACCACGGTCAGGCCGGCGACCGTGCCGACGAGCAGCAGCGGATTGTGCCGCAGCTGGGCGTACGCGCTGCGCGAGACCATCCGCCACAGATCGTGCAGCCGTGGGTACGGCCGCACGCTGTCCACCCGCTCGGCGAGCCCCAGCCAGATGTGGCCGCCGCCGCGCTTGACCGCCCGGGCGAGCGCCACGTCGTCGATCACGGCATGCCGGATCGCGTCCGGGATCCGCGCCCGCTCGGCGGCGTCGGTACGGAGCAGGACGCAGCCGCCCGCCGCGGCCGCCGTCCGTGAGCCCTTCACCGCGATCCACCGGAAGGGATAGAGCTGTGCGAAGAAGTAGACGAAGGCCGGCACCACGAGCCGCTCCCACACGCTCTCCACGCGCAGCCGGGCCATCTGCGAGACGAGGTCGAAGCCACCGGTGCGGGCGGCCGCCACCAACTCCCGCAGGCTGTCGGCGTCATGGGCGATGTCCGCGTCCGTAAGCAGCAGATACTCGGGTCCACGCGCGCGTGCCAGGCCGATTCCGTGGCGTACGGCCCAGAGCTTGCCCGTCCAGCCCGCGGGCGGCTCTCCGGGCGAGTCGACCGTGAGTGGCAGGCCGCCGTGGGTGCGAGCGAGCTCACGGGCGAGTTCTCCGGTGCCGTCGGAGCTTCCGTCGTCGACGAGGAAGACCTCGGCCCGCCCCGGATAGTCCTGCGCGAGGAGCGACGGCAGGCTCGCGGGCAGAACAGCGGCCTCGTCCCGCGCGGGTACGACGACGCAGACGGACGGCCAGTCGTCCGGATCCCGACGCGGCGGCAGCCGTACATCCGTACGCCAGAAAAAGCCCTGGCCGAGCAGCAGCCACAGCCATGCGGCCAGTGATCCCACGGCGGTCCACACAACGGCGCTCACCCGCCGCAGTCTGCCCCACCCCGGCCGACCGTTGGGGCGGATCGTCTATGGTGACCGGGTGAAGATCGCGCTCATGGACTCCGGAATCGGACTGCTCGCTGCTGCCGCCGCGGTACGTCGACTGCGGCCGGATGCCGATCTCGTGCTCTCCTCGGACCCCGGCAGCATGCCCTGGGGGCCGCGTACGCCGGAGGACGTCACCGCACGCGCCCTCGCTGTCGCCGAGGCCGCCGCGGAGCATCGGCCGGACGCGCTCATCGTCGCCTGTAACACCGCCTCCGTGCGCGCCCTGCCCGCGCTGCGCGCCCGTCTGGAGCCGGAGGTGCCCGTCATCGGCACCGTCCCGGCGATCAAGCCGGCCGCGGCGGGCGGCGGACCCGTCGCGATCTGGGCCACACCCGCCACCACCGGCAGCCCCTATCAGCGAGGACTCATCCGCGAGTTCGCGGACGGAGTGACCGTCACCGAAGTGGCCTGCCCCGGGCTCGCCGACGCCGTGGAACACGCGGACCAGCCGGCCATCGACGCCGCGATCGCCGCGGCCGCGGAGCGCACCCCTGCGGATGTAAGGGCCGTCGTTCTGGGCTGCACCCATTACGAGCTGGTCGCCGAGCGTATCCGCGCGGCCGTGCAGCAGCCCGGCCTTCCGCCGCTCGTCCTGCACGGGTCCGCCGGCGCGGTCGCCGCCCAGGCACTGCGCAGGATTGGCGAGCTCCCGGACCCCGAGGCTCCCGCCGACTCCGTCGTCACGGTCCTCCTCAGCGGCCATGAGGGCGCGCTGCCCGCGACCGCGCTGGCGTACGAGGAAGGCCGCCTCCTGTCGGCGGTCAGCCCCGCACGCTGACCGACGGTCACCATCGGTCATCGCGGGGACGCCCTCCGTACGGCGGCCGCCCACCCGGAGGAGTAACGCTCCGCAACACGGTGCCCGCGGTGCGGAACCTGAGTAGTCTCATGGGTATGAGGGACCACCCCCACGGCGAAGTCACGCATCCGGAGATCTGGACCGGGCGAGCGACCAACCGCGTCCAATGGCTGCCCGCACTCGGCGGTGCCGCATGCCTGGCGCTCGGTATCGAGCTGGCCGTCGATTCCGTGTGGACGTCGGGCACGGCTCCGCTGGTGATGTCGGTGGTCGGATGCATCGCGGCCGGACTGCTGATCCTGTTCGGCACGCTCGCGTTCGTGCACGTCGCCGTGAAGGTCGACAAGGACTGCGTCGAGGTGCGCTGCGGCCACATCGGTCTGCCGCGCCGCCGCATTCCGCTCTCCAGCGTCGTGGGTGCCGACTTCGAGCCCCGTGTCACTCCCCGCCAGTGGGGCGGCTGGGGCTATCGCTGGCGGCCCGAGAAGGGGACCGCCGTCATCGTCCGGCGCGGCGAGGGCGTGGTGCTGCGCCTCGGGGACGGCCACACGTTCACGATCACGGTGGACAACGCGGAGGCGGCGGTACGGATCATCCGTGACCGTCTGCGCCCGGCCACTCCTGGCACCGTGATCTGACCAGGGTCGGCCCGCCTGGCGTACCGCGCTTCACGGCTCCACGTGGTTGCCGCGAGGGCGCTCCACGGTGTCCATCACGTTCTCCGGCCCCTCGTCGGCCAACGGCCGTGCCGTGGCGAGCCCCGCGAGCAGTCCCGCCCCCGCCGTCACCGTGGTGAAGCTCAGCGCGTTGCCGATCGACGCGATGGCGGCCAGCGCGGTCAGGGCCGCGCCGGCTGTCAGCGCGATCGGCGTGGGGCGCGGAGTGCGCCACAGCGCGTACAGGACCCAGCAGAACGCCGCCGCGAGCAGTGCCACGCCGATCAAGCCCTGCTCGGCCGCCTGCTGCAGTGGCGCGGAGTGGGGCTTGCCGTCGGGCAGCAGCGATTGTGCGACCGTCGGGCTGAGTTCTCCGTAGCGTCCGGGACCGACACCCAGCGTCGGATCCTGGCTCGACAGGCGGAGTGCGTCGTGCCAGAGCAGAACCCGGTGCTGGGTCAGCTGCCCCTCCAAAGAGGCGGTCAGGCCGTCGGGCAGCGCGTCCTCGGCGATGGCCCAGGTCGTTCCGGTCACCAGCGCCGCGGTGAGCGCCAGTCCCGCGAGCCCGAGGGCGCGACGGCGCATACGGGCGGCGGCCACCGAACACAGCAGGACCCCGGCGCAGGTGACGAACCCCGTGGTCGCCCCCAGCACCGCCGCGGTCACCGCGACTCCGGCGGCCAGCAGCCGCAGAGTGAGGCGCAGCGCGGGCGGGCGGGCCGCCCAGGCTGCGCAGCACGCGGCGCCGGTGGAGAGTGTCAGCAGCGCTGCCGTGGCACCCGTGTGACCGAGTTGCGAGGTGATCTGCGGGCCGGGAGTGGCGATCGCGAGGCCGAGTCCGGCAAGCGCGCCGGCACAGGGCGCGGCGACCGGCAGGAGCGCCCCGAAGATCCGCCCCGAGGCGTATCCGGCCGCCACCGCGAGAACCGCCAGCAGTACGCCCTCGGGCCTGCCGTCGTGCGCGGCCGCCGTGATCAAGGACCAGACGGCGCAGGCCGCGAGCACGATCACGCCCGCGGCGTCCGAAGCGTTGCGTCTTTCGCCCGCGGCCGCGGAATCGGCCGTGGACGTCATCCCCGTGGACCCCACCCCGTCGCCCCCCGTGTATGACGGGCCCCGGTCGTCATGGCCGCATCCGGCCGCACGTCAGAGGCTCGGGCACACCGTAACGGGTGATGCGCCGATTTGTGGACACGTTACGCAGAAACGTTTCGTGCCTGCGAAAGCACCGACCTGGCGATCTAGCAAACATGCTGGTCATGCGGGGCAAGCGAGGTGGCGTCCGTCCGTTGATCTTCGCGTAGAAGTCGCCGAAGGTGAAGCGGTGTGTACTCCTCGGGGAACCCCGATCCGTCCGAGCGGGCCAAGGCCGGGGTCCGGCCTTGGCCCAGGGCCTGTCGTCACATTCCCGTCTGCCCCGCGACGACAGGCCCTGGTGCCCGACAACGATCCGGAGTCCCGCATCATCCCTGGCGCCGCACCTGAGCGGCCCCCGGCACCGGTGCGGGCATCGGGACCGCCTCGAGCACCAGCACCGCGAGGTCGTCGTCGACCGGCCCGGTGTCGAAGTCGTGCGCCACCTGCCGTACGCGTTCCGCGATGGCCTTGGCGCTCAGTCCCATGCAGCTCCGCAGCAGCTCGGACAGGCCGTCGTCATCGTCCAACTGCCGGTTCCCGCTGCGGCGTTCGGTCACGCCGTCGGTCACGCAGAGCAGCGTCTCGCCCGGCGCGAGGTCGAAGGAGTTGGCGTGGAACTGGATGTCCTCGCCGATTCCGAGCAGCATCTGCGGGTCCGCTACGGGTGCCACCGAGCCGTCGACGGACAGCCGCAGGGGCAGCGGGTGCCCGGCACTGGCGAGCGTGCCGTGCGCGCCGCCCGCGACCGGGTCGGGCTCCAGCTCTCCGTAGAGCAGGCTCAGGAAGCGGGGCCGGGCCTGCTCGCCGCTGAGCGCCACGGCCTCAGCGCTCTCCTCCGCCATCGCCGCGTTCAGCCTGCCGAGCACCGATGCGACGCCGTGGCCCTCGCGCGCCAGCAGCCGCACCAGGTGCCGGGCCAGGCCGGTGACGGACATCGCCTCCGGGTCGTGGCCGCACACGTCGCCGAGCAGGAAGCCCCAGCGGCCGTCTCCCATCGGGAACAGGTCGTAGAAGTCGCCGCCGACGGTCTGGCCCTGGCCGTGCGGCTCGTAGACGATCGCCGTGTCGACGCCCGGGATGCTGGCGAGGGAGGCGGGCAACTGCCTGCGCTGGAGCGCCCGGCTGATGGTGGTCTGCCGGGTGTACCGGCGGGCCGTGACCACCGCCTGGGCGACACGCCGCGCCACGTCCTCAGCGAGCCGCACGACACTGTCGGTCATCTGCAGCAGTCCCGCCCGGCCGAGCAGCATCACGCCGTGGCAGCGGCTACCCGTGACCAGGGGGAAGGCGATCGCGGAGCCGCCCGCGTCGCCCGTGTCCGGGCCCTTTGGCCAAGGCCAGGGCCAGGGGATACCGGTCGTGCCGAGCCTGGCCGGCGGCGGGTCCTTCGCCAGCACGCGGCGTAGCGCCTCGATGCGCTGTTCGTCCGCGTGCCAGACGCAGGAGAGCCGCATCCCGCCGCTCTCGGTGCACAGCCACACGCCGCACCAGTCGGCGAGTCTGGGCACCAACAGCTGCCCGGCCAGAGCGGCGACCATGTCCTGGTCGAGCTGGCCGGCGAGGAGCTCGCTGACCTCGGCGAGGAACGACGGCCCTCCGCGCTCGACCCACTCGGCGGTGCCGTCGCGGCGGTCGTGCGGCGGGGCGGTCGCGAGGATCTCTTCGCCGTGCGGCTCGCGGTGGGATGCCTCGTCGAAGGAGCCGCCGACCGTCTCCGGCTCCTCGGCCGTGGTCTCCAGCCGGAACCACACGGTCTTCTGGGCGCGCCGGTACGTCACGCCCCACGATTCGGCCCGTGCGCCGACGACCTGGAGTCCACGCCCGAACCGCTCGCGCCGTGCGTCCTTCCCGCCGTGCACCGCGCGGGAGGGGTGGCGGTCCGCCACCTCGATGACGACCCCGACGGGCCTGTCCACGTCGCGTGGGGACGAGGCGGGCCAACCGTGCCCCGCCTCCAGGCGGCAGACGACCTCGATCGTGGTACCCGCGTGCACGACGGCGTTGGTGACGAGCTCGCTGACCAGCAGCACGGCGTCGTCGACGACCCGGCCGGTGATCTTCGGTGAGGAGGGAAGTGCAGGGTCGGTCCATTCGGCGAGCACGGCGCGCACGAACGTGCGTGCCGCGGAGGCCGCGGAGTCGTCGGCGGGAAGGGTCGTACGCGAGACGAACTTACGCGGATGAGAGGGCAACGACCCCACGGGCGACTCCATGACCTTTCCAGTGGCATAAACTCCAGCTATGTGACGTATTTTACGACAATCGCCCTATATTGACTGATTACTGAGAGTGGGCTGCCATGACACTCGACCCGGCCCCGCCTCCCGCTTCCCCGGCCGCTCGCTCCCCGGAATCCGCCGACCGGCCGGGCTCCGTCCCGGACGGGCAATGGGTGCGCACTGCCGAGCTGTGGCCGTTGCTCGCGGCGATGAATTCGTTGTGTGACGGGGATTTCACTGTTCGCGTGGATGGTGTGCATGAAGGTGTCCTGGCGGAGATGGCGGGGGTGCTCAACCAGATCGGCGCCCGGAACGCGCATCTGGCCACGGAGCTCCAGCGGGTGCGCCGCGAGGTCGTGCGGCAGGGCAGACTGGACGAGCGGATCGCGGCGAGCCCCGGGCAGGGGGCATGGGCGACGAGCGTGGAGGCGACGAACCAGCTCGTGGAGGCGTTGGTGGCTCCGGTCGCGAACGCGACGCGGGTGCTGGACGCGGTGGCCGCCGGTGATCTGACGCAGCGGGTGGATCTGCATGACGGAAACCGCCAACTCCGCGGTGAACTAAGGCGCCTGGGGTGCGTGGTGAACCGGATGGTCGACCAGCTGTCCCTGTTCACGGGCGAGGTGACCCGGGTCGCACGTGAGGTCGGGACCGAGGGGCGGCTCGGCGGACGGGCCAAGGTGCAGGGCCTGTCGGGCGACTGGCGTTACGTCACCGAGGCCGTCAACACCATGGCCGCGCGGTTGACGGCGCAGGTGCGCGACATCGCGGTCGTGACGACGGCGGTGGCGCGCGGCGACCTGACCCAGCAGGTGACGGTCGAGGCGACCGGCGAGCTGCTGGAGCTGAAGCTCACTGTGAACACGATGGTGGACCAGCTTCGGGCGTTCGCGGACGAGGTCACGCGCGTCGCCCGCGAGGTCGGCACGGAAGGGCAACTGGGCGGACGCGCGCAGGTGCCCGGAGTCTCCGGGGTGTGGAAGGACCTCACCGACAACGTCAACTTCATGGCCTCGAACCTCACCTCGCAGGTCCGCAACATCGCCCAGGTGACCACCGCCGTCGCCAACGGCGATCTCAGCCAGAAGATCACCGTGGACGCAAGGGGCGAGATCCTGCAGCTCAAGAGCACCGTGAACACCATGGTCGACCAGCTGTTGGCGTTCGCGGACGAGGTCACGCGCGTCGCCCGCGAGGTCGGCACCGAGGGGCGGCTCGGCGGACGTGCTCAGGTCCGTGGCGTCTCCGGGGTGTGGAAGGACCTCACGGACAACGTCAACTTCATGGCTGACAATCTGACCTCGCAGGTCCGCAACATCGCCCAGGTCGCCACCGCCGTCGCACAGGGCGACCTGGGCAAGACGATCACGGTGGAGGCGAAGGGCGAGATCCTGGAGCTGAAATCGACGATCAACACGATGGTCGACCAGCTCTCGGCGTTCGCGGACGAGGTCACGCGCGTTGCCCGCGAGGTCGGCACCGAGGGGAACCTGGGCGGCCAGGCGCAGGTCCGCGGAGTCTCCGGGGTGTGGAAGGACCTCACCGACAACGTCAACTTCAT
This sequence comes from Streptomyces albiflavescens, assembly GCF_014645835.1. Classification (GTDB taxonomy): domain Bacteria; phylum Actinomycetota; class Actinomycetes; order Streptomycetales; family Streptomycetaceae; genus Streptomyces; species Streptomyces albiflavescens. The sequence goes on along the minus strand of NZ_BMMM01000001.1, from coordinate 397,614 downwards.
GGCGCTGAACCTCACTTCGCAGGTCCGCAACATCGCGCAGGTGACCACGGCCGTCGCGAACGGCGACCTGTCGAAGAAGATCGATGTCGACGCGCGCGGCGAGATCCTGGAACTGAAGGACACCGTCAACACGATGGTCCAGCAACTGCGGGCGTTCGCGGACGAGGTCACGCGCGTCGCCCGCGAGGTCGGCACCGAGGGGCGGCTCGGCGGACGTGCTCAGGTCCGTGGCGTTTCCGGGGTGTGGAAGGACCTCACCGACAACGTCAACTTCATGGCCGACAATCTGACCTCGCAGGTCCGCAACATCGCCCAGGTCGCCACTTCCGTCGCGCAGGGCGATCTGTCGAAGAAGATCGATGTCGACGCGCGCGGCGAGATCCTGGAACTGAAGACCACCCTCAACACGATGGTCGACACCCTCTCCTCCTTCTCCTCCGAGGTCACCCGTGTCGCCCGCGAGGTCGGCAGCGAGGGGCAACTGGGCGGCCAGGCCCGCGTCGAGGGCGTCTACGGAACGTGGAAGCGGCTGACCACCAACGTCAACGAACTCGCCTCGAACCTCACCACCCAGGTCCGCGCGATCGCCGAGGTCGCCAGCGCCGTCACCCAGGGCGACATGTCCCGCGCCATCTCGGTCGAGGCGCAGGGCGAGGTCGCCGAGCTGAAGAACAACGTCAACCTCATGGTGGCCAACCTCCGCGAGACCACCCGCGCCAAGGACTGGCTGGAGTCCAACCTCACCCGCATCGCCGGCCTCATGCAGGGCCACCGCGATCTCGTCGAGGTCGCCGACCTGATCCTGCGAGAGCTGACGCCCCTGGTGAACGCACAGTTCGGGGCGTTCTTCCTGACCGAGGCGGCCGCCAGGCCGGGCGAGGGGCTTCAGTTCATCGCCGGCTACGGCACCGACGCGGTCAGCGGGAGCGGCCCGCTGCTCGACTCCGGGACGCCGGGCCGCGGCCTGATCACCCAGGCCGCCCTCGAGAAGAAGCGCATCCTCATCGCCGACGTCCCCGCGGACTACATCACCATCAACTCCGGGCTCGGCGCCGCACTCCCGGCCAACGTCGTCATCCTGCCGATCCTCTTCGAGGACCAGGTACTCGGAGTGATCGAGCTGGCCTCGTTCAGCAAATTCAGCGACGTACACCTCGCCTTCATCGACCAGTTCGTCACCACCATCGGCGTCTCCATCAACACCATCATCGCCAACTCCCGCACCGAGTCCCTGCTCTCGGAGTCCCAGCGCCTCACCTCCGAGCTGCGCAAGCGCTCGGATGAGCTCCAGCGGTCCAATGCCGCGCTGGAGGAGAAGGCCGCCCTGCTCGCCACCTCCTCGCAGTACAAGTCCGAGTTCCTGGCCAACATGTCGCACGAGCTGCGCACCCCGCTCAACTCGCTTCTGATCCTGGCGCAGTTGCTCGCCGACAACCCGGACGGCAGGCTGTCCGACCAGGAGGTGCAGTTCGCGGCCACCATCCACCGTGCAGGCTCCGACCTGCTCCAGCTGATCAACGACATCCTCGACCTGTCGAAGATCGAGGCGGGCCGGATGGATGTGCGCCCGAAGGCCCTGCCGCTGGTCAAGCTGCTGGAATACGTGCAGGCCACGTTCCGCCCGCTGACCCTCGACAAGGGTCTGACCTTCGAGGTCACGGTCGGCGAGAACGTGCCGAGCGAGCTGCTCTCGGACGAGCAGCGCCTCCAGCAGATCCTGCGCAACCTGCTGTCCAACGCCGTGAAGTTCACCTCGTCCGGCGGCGTGGAACTGCGCGTCGAGCGTGTGCCGGGAACGAATTTCGAGGACCAGGTGCTGCGGAACGCCGAGACCGTCATCGCGTTCTCGGTCAAGGACACCGGCATCGGCATCCCGCCCGAGAAACTGTCGGTGATCTTCGACGCGTTCCAACAGACCGACGGCACCACCAGCCGCAAGTACGGGGGCACCGGGCTCGGACTGTCCATCAGCCGCGAGATCGCCGCGCTGCTCGGCGGCCGGATCGTCGCCGAGAGCGAACTGGGCGTCGGATCCCGCTTCACCCTCTACGTTCCATCACGCCACCCCGGCGTCCCTCCCGAGCCCGACCCGGCAGCGCCGCGGACCACCGGTGCCACCACCCCCGCCGCGCTCCTCGGACCGGCAGGACCGTCGCCGTCCGCAGCCGACTACGCGCCGAGCGGCGTCTTCGGCAGCGCGGACAGTCTGATCGGCAGGGGAACGCCGGAGGCCACCGACGGCCGCGACGACACCTGGCCGGAGACGACACGGCTCAAGGAGTGGCTGAGTGGCCGCCCCGGCCGCGTGCTGGCAGGGCGCCGCATCCTCATCGTCGACGACGACATCCGGAACGTCTTCGCGCTCACCCATGTGCTGGGTCGCGTCGGCATCACCGTGAAGTACGCCGAGAACGGCCGCGAAGGCATCGAGGTCCTCGACCGGTGTCCCGACATGTCGCTGGTCCTGATGGACATCATGATGCCGGAAATGGACGGATATGAGGCGATTCGGGCCATCCGGCACACGCCCCACCTCGCCGAGCTGCCGATCATCGCGCTCACCGCCAAGGCCATGCCGGGCGACCGCGAGAAAGCGATCGACAGCGGCGCCTCCGACTACGTCCCCAAGCCCGTGGACGTGGACCGCCTGCTGACGGTCATCTGCGACCTGCTCGACCCGCAGGACGGCCGCCCGGCACCGGAGCCAAGAACCGCGGAAGAACCACACACCGTCGAGGACGACGAAAGCATCCCGCCGAGGCAGAAGCCATGAGCCCGACCACACCCGAGAAGGCCAACATCCTGATCGTCGACGACATGGAGGAGAACCTGGTAGCGCTGGAGGCCGTACTCGGCTCACTCGACCAGCAGCTGGTACGCGCCCGCTCCGGAGAGGAGGCCCTCAAGGCGATGCTGCGCCAGGAGTTCGCGGTCGTGCTGCTCGATGTCCTGATGCCCGGCATGGACGGCTTCGAGACCGCCGCCAGCATCAAGCGCCTGGATCAGACCAAGGACGTTCCCATCATCCTGCTGACCGGAACCGACGCCGACACGGACTACATCTACCGGGGATACGCGATCGGCGCCGCCGACTTCCTCACCAAACCCTTCGACCCGTGGCTGCTGCGCACCAAGGTCAACGTCTTCCTGGACCTGCACCGCAAGAACCGCCAGCTCGCCGCACAAGCGGAGCAGCTGCGGCGGTTGCTGGTCGGCGAGAGGACGCCCGCGGAATCGACGGGACCAGCGGGGTCCCCAGAACCGGCGGAATCCGCGGGAGATGCCCTGGACGAGCCGCGAGGAGGGGCCCCAGGCACCGGTGCGGCGGCGGACAGCGGTGAGCGGCTGGCGGAGATCACCGAGCGGCTCGCCCAGATCGAGCTGCAACTGCGCGACGCCGACGGAACCGAGTCAGCTGACCTCGCCGACCGCATCGCCGAACTGGAACGTGCCGTCGGCAACCTGCGGGTGCGCCGCGACACCTGACCTGAATGTGCACGTACCTGCCGAAGCCTCCTCGCCGATCACGGTCCCCTCCCGGCCGCCTGCCGCGCAGGAGTTGTATGTCCTTGGCGTTTCAGGAGGTCATACAGGTTGTAGTCGATCTTGCGCAGGAACGTTGCAGTAGACGCGCGGAGCGTCCTGCCGGCAGCCGTTCGCCCACCGAGGCCGACGAGACCGTGCTGTCGGCGCCAAGGTCACGCGCCGTACACTCCCCGAGTGACCGCCACCGCAACCACCGTAGACGAGCCGGACCAGCTCGAACCCCAGGCCGCACCCGCCTCGCGCGCTGCGGGACTGGCGCGGCGTCTCGTTCCGGCCGCCGCCGCGGCGCTCTCCGGAGTGCTGTTGTACGTCAGCTTCCCGCCACGGACCGTGTCGTGGTTGGCCCTGCCGGCCTTCGCGGTCTTCGCCTGGGTGCTGCGCGGCCGCTCCTGGAAGGCGGGTCTCGGGCTCGGATACCTGTTCGGACTCGGGTTTCTACTGCCGCTGCTCGTGTGGACCGGTGTCGAGGTCGGCTCCGGTCCGTGGCTGGCTCTCGTCGCGGTGGAGGCGGTGTACATAGCACTGGTCGGTGCGGGCATCACGCTCGTCTCCCGGCTGCCCGCGTGGCCGCTGTGGGCGTCCGCGGTGTGGATCGCGGGCGAGGCGGCACGCGCGCGTGCGCCGTTCGGCGGCTTCCCCTGGGGGAAGATCGCCTTCGGGCAGGCCGACGGCGTCTTCCTTCCGCTCGCCGCCGTGGGCGGCACCCCGGTGCTCGGCTTCGCGGTCGTGCTCTGCGGCTTCGGGCTGTACGAGATCGTGCGCCTGGTCGTCGAGGGCCGCCGTACGCGTGTCGTCCGGCGAGGTGCCGCCGCGGCGGCGCTGCTCAGCGTCGTCGTGCCCGTGGCGGGGGCAGTCGCCGCGCGGACGCTGGTGAGTGACAAGGCAGAGAACGGAACGGCGACCGTCGCGGTCATCCAAGGCAACGTGCCGCGTGCGGGGCTCGAGTTCAACGCCCAGCGGCGCGCAGTTCTCGACTACCACGCGCGGGAGACCGAGCGGCTGGCCGCCGAGGTCAAGGCGGGCAAGGCTGCCCAGCCGGACTTCGTGCTGTGGCCGGAGAACTCCTCCGACATCGACCCGTTCACCAACGCCGACGCGCGCGCCGTGATCGACGGCGCGGCCAAGGCGATCGGCGCCCCCATCTCGGTGGGCGGTGTCGTCGAGCGGGACGGCAAGCTCTACAACGAGCAGATCCTGTGGGACCCGGTCAAGGGCGCAGTCGACACTTACGACAAGCGGCAGGTCCAGCCCTTCGGCGAGTACCTTCCGATGCGTTCGCTCCTCGGGGCCATCAACAAGAACTGGACGACCATGGTGCGCCAGGACTTCAGCCGTGGCACCAAGGCGGGCGTGTTCACCATGGACGGCGCCAAGGTGGGCCTCGCCACCTGCTACGAGGCCGCCTTCGACTGGGCCGTGCGCAGCACCGTCACCGACGGCGCCCAGGTGATCTCGGTGCCCAGCAACAACGCGACCTTCGACCGCAGCGAGATGACCTACCAGCAGCTCGCGATGTCCCGCGTCCGCGCCGTGGAACACAGCCGCACCGTCACGGTGCCGGTGACGAGTGGCGTCAGCGCCGTGATCATGCCGGACGGGAAGATCACCCAGAAGACCGGGATGTTCGTGGCCGACTCGCTGGTCCAGAAGGTGCCGCTGCGCTCGTCGGAGACCCCCGCCACGAAGCTCGGAATCCTCCCCGAGATGGCTTTGGTGCTTGTCGCGGCGGGCGGGCTCGGCTGGGCGGTGGCTACAACGCTGCGTGGACGTCGGACCACCGGCAGCTAGACATGCGGGACGGGTTCTCGAACCGCCGGTGTAACGGAGCAGCGCCGTTAGGGTCGAGTCATGGCTATTCCTGACTTCATCCGCACGATCAGGGCCTCCGCGGGCCATCAGCTTCTCTGGCTCCCCGGCGTGAGCACCGTCGTCTTCGACGACGAGGGCAGAGTGCTGTTGGGGCAGCGCTCGGACAATGGTCGCTGGGCGCTGATCTCCGGTATCCCGGATCCCGGCGAGCAGCCCGCGGCCTGTGCGGTGCGCGAGGTGTACGAGGAGACCGCCGTACGCTGCGAGGTCGAGCGGGTCGTCCTTGTCGAAGCCGGGGAGCAGGTCACCTTCGACAACGGCGACATCTGTCAGTTCATGGACACCACGTTCCGGTGCCGGGCCGTCGGCGGCGAAGCCCGCGTCAACGACGACGAGTCGCTGCAGGTCGGCTGGTTCGACGTGGACGCCCTGCCGGAGCTGAGCGAGCACGCGCTCTTCCGGATCAAGCAGGCGCTGTCCGACGCACCCACATGGTTTGCACCCATGGCCAGAGGGTGAAGTGTGTGCGGTGACCACATCGGTTGGGGCGTGGGCGCTGCTTAGGGTCGAGGCATGACCGCGCCCAGCGCCCTCCCGGGCCTCCACGCCCCCGCACTCGACCTCGGCGGCCGCACCGCCCTTGTCACCGGCGCCGCAGGCGGCATCGGCCGCGCCTGCGCGCTGCGGCTCGCCGCCGCCGGTGCCAAGGTGAGAGCGGTCGACCGGGACGCCACGGGTCTGGACGCGCTGGCCGAACAGGCCCAAGGCCTGGCGGGCACCGTCGAGCCGCACGTCCTCGACCTCACCGACCTCGACGCGGCGGAGCAGGCGGCGGCGGGCACCGACGTCCTCGTGAACAATGCCGGGCTCCAGTTGGTGCGCCCCATCGAGGAGTTCCCGCCCGATGTCTTCCACACCGTACTGACCGTGATGCTGGAGGCACCGTTCCGGCTCATCCGCGGAGCGCTGCCCCATATGTACGGGCAGGGCTGGGGCCGTATCGTCAATGTCTCGTCGGTTCATGGGCTGCGGGCCTCGGCGTTCAAATCGGCGTATGTGGCCGCGAAACATGGCCTTGAGGGGCTCTCGAAAACCGCCGCCCTGGAAGGCGCGCCTCATGGAGTCACCTCGAATTGTGTGAACCCCGCCTATGTGCGTACCCCACTGGTCGAGAAGCAGCTCACCGACCAGGCACAGGCGCACGGGATTCCCGAAGAGCGCGTCCTGGCCGAAGTGTTGCTGCAGGACAGCGCGGTCAAGCGGCTCATCGAGCCGACGGAGGTCGCGGCGGCCGTGGCCTATCTGTGCGGCCCGCAGGCGGCCTTCGTCACCGGTACGTCCCTGGTGATGGACGGGGGCTGGACCGCGCACTGAGCCGGAGTGGAACCGGAGTCCGGGCGTGAGTTGTCCACAGGTCTTCCGGTGTCGGCCCGCCGATGCGTAATCCTGTGAGCATGTCCCGCGATCACGTGCAATCCGCCGAGCACTCCGCCGACAGCGCCGAGGCGCCGTTTCTGGAACTCCTGGCCAGAGGCGCGTCCGCCGACGCGTACGAACAGCCCGTGCTGCTCGCGCGCGCCGAGGGCCGGCCGCCCGAGCGCATCGCCGCGCTCGAACAGGCCAAGCTGCTCGCCCTGCGTGTGCGCTCGGAGATCGAGGGACGGCGCCGTCGTGAGGCCGAGCTGTCCGCGCTCTTCGCGACCGCGCACGACCTGGCAGGCCTGCGCGATCTCGACGCCGTACTGCAGGCGATCGTGCAGCGGGCCCGGTCGCTGCTCGGCACGGACGTGGCGTATCTGAGCCTGAACGACGAGGCCAGGGGCGACACTTATATGCGGGTCACCGAGGGCTCGGTCGCCGCACGTTTCCAGCAACTGCGGCTCGGCATGGGGGAGGGGCTGGGCGGACTCGTCGCGCAGACCGCCCGCCCCTATGTCACCGACGACTACTTCAAGGACGAGCGCTTCCAGCACACCCAGGCCATCGACTCGGGCGTACGGGACGAAGGGCTCGTGGCGATTCTCGGGGTGCCGCTGATGATCGGGCCCCAGGTCATCGGGGTGCTGTTCGCGGCGGACCGTCGCGCGCGGGTTTTCGAGCGGGAGCAGATCGCCCTCCTCGGCTCGTTCGCGGCCCTGGCCGCGGCAGCCATCGACACGGCGAACTGGCTCACGGAGACTCGCTCTGCCCTCGACCGGCTGGGCCGCGCCAATGAGATCATCCGGGACCGCAGCGGGGTGATCGAGCGTGCGTCGGACGTCCACGACCGGCTCGCCGAGCTCGTGCTGCGCGGCGGCGGGGTGCACGACGTGGCCGCCGCCGTCTCCGAAGTCCTCGACGGCACCGTCGAGTTCGCCGAATCGGGCGACGCGCCGACCGCAGCTGTGGAGGCGTCGCGCACCGAGGGTCACGCCGTGCGGCACGGGGACGACTGGGTCGCCGCGGTGGCCGCCGGAGGCGAGTTGCTCGGCGCGCTGGTGCTGCGCGGTCATCCGGGCCTCGACCCCGTCGACCAGCGCACGCTGGAACGGGCCGCGATGGTCACCTCACTGCTCCTGCTCGCCAGACGCTCGGCCGCCGAGGCCGAACAGCGCGTCCGCGGCGAGCTCCTTGACGACCTGCTGGATGCCCGCGACCGCGATCCACGCCTGCTGCGTGAGCGGGCCACCCGCCTGCGCGCCGACCTCGACGGCCCTCATGTGGTGCTGGCCGCCCGGCTCGACGCCGCAGCCGCAGACGCCGACCAGGAGGCGGCCGCCCGCAGACGCCTGTGGTCCGCCGCCTCGCATCTCGCCACCACCCGGCACGGGCTCGCCGCCGCCCGCGACGGCGGCACGGTCCTGCTGCTCCCCCTCGCGCCCGGCGACACCGCGACGAACCTGGCCCGTCGTACGGCCAAGCATCTCGGCACCGCGGTGCACGAGGGGGTCACCGTCGGTGCCTCCGCGCCCGTCGAGCAGCTCGCCGCCCGCCCGGACGCGGTGGCGTCCGCTTACGCGGAGGGCCGGCGCTGCCTGGACGCCCTGCGTCTGCTCGGCCGCGCCGGAGACGGTGCCGCCGCGGAGGACTTCGGCTTCCTGGGGCTGCTGCTCGCCGGAGACCGGGACCTCTCCGGCTTCGTCGAGCGCACCATCGGCCGGGTCGTGGCGTACGACGAACGGCGCGGCACCGATCTGCTGCACACCCTCGACGCGTACTTCGCCTGCGGCATGAGCCCGGCGCGCACGAAGGACGACCTGCATGTGCATGTGAACACGGTGGCGCAGCGGCTGGAGCGCGTGGGACGGCTGCTCGGGGACGACTGGCAGAGTCCGGCCCGCGCACTGGAGATCCAACTCGCCCTGCGGCTGCACCGGTTGTCGTCGGCCGCACCGCACTGACCCCCGCACGCGTCATCCGCCTGCGGGGGTCAGTGAAGGGGACCAGAGGGTCAGACGGTGCGCGCGTCCGCGGCCGGGGCCGCCGTCGGCCGCTCGTCGGCCGGGGACTCGACCTCCGTCAGGTCGCGGTCGCGTGTCTCCTTGGCGACTCCCACCGCGATCAGTGTCAGGACGGCCGCCGCGATCACATACAGGGCGATCGGTGTGGCGCTGTCGTACTCGGCCAGCAGAGCCGTCGCGATGAGCGGTGCGGGCGCGCCCGCCGCGACCGAGGCGAACTGGGCGCCGATGGAGGCACCCGAGTAGCGCATGCGGGTCGCGAACATCTCGGAGAAGAAGGCGGCTTGGGGCGCGTACATCGCGCCGTGCAGGACGAGACCGACAGTGACGGCGAGCACCAGGTTCCCGAAGCCGCCGGTGTCGATGAGGGAGAAGAACGGGAACATCCACAGGCCGACTCCCGCGGCGCCCAGCAGATAGACGGGCCGACGGCCGACCCGGTCCGAGAGCGCGCCCCAGGCCGGGATGACGGCGAAGTGCACGGCGGAGGCGATGAGCACCGCGTTGAGGGCCGTCTGCTTGGAGACGCCGGCCGACGTGGTGGCGTACACGAGGATGAAGGCGGTGATCACGTAGTAGCTGATGTTCTCCGCCATGCGGGCGCCCATCGCGACGAGCACATCACGCCAGTGGTGGCGCAGCACCGAGACCAGCGGCATCTTCTCAGGCTCCGCGTCTCGTGCTGTCCTGCGGGCCTCGGCGTGCGCCAACGCCTGCTTGAACACGGGCGATTCATCGACAGAAAGACGTATCCACAAACCGACCATCACCAGGACGCCGGAGAGCAGGAACGGGATGCGCCAGCCCCAGGAGCCGAAGGCGTCGTCCGACAGCGTGGCGGTCAGCAGCGAGAGCACACCGGTTGCCAGGAGCTGCCCGGCGGGTGCCCCGGTCTGCGGCCACGAGGCCCAGAACCCGCGCCGCTTGGCGTCACCGTGCTCGGACACCAGCAGGACGGCGCCGCCCCACTCACCGCCCAGCGCGAAGCCCTGCACCAGGCGCAACGTGGTCAGCAGCACGGGGGCGGCCGCGCCGACGGTCGCGTACGTGGGGAGCAGACCGATCGCGAACGTCGCGCCGCCCATCAGCAGCAGGCTCAGCACCAGCAGCTTCTTACGGCCCAGCCGGTCGCCGTAATGCCCGAAGACGAGCGCGCCCAGAGGCCGCGCCGCGAACCCCACCGCGTACGTCAGGAACGACAACAGCGTGCCGACGAGCGGGTCGGATTCCGGGAAGAACAGCTTGTTGAACACAAGGGCGGCGGCCGAGCCGTAGAGGAAGAAGTCGTACCACTCGATGGTGGTGCCGATGAGGCTGGCGGCGACGATGCGCTTGAGATTGGCGGGGGTCGGGGGAGCGGATGCTGCTGAGGCCATGTGCGCCACTTCCTCGTGTGCGGTGGGGACGGGTACGTGTGGGCACACGGTAGGAACATGCAGGTCGGGCGCACATGTGGTGGGACAACATAGTTCGGGGCCAGGCTGTGCGTGCTGTCCCCATGCCCACCCTCGAAGGCTCGGATAGGTGGCTCAAACGAAGACGGCGAGCATCCGTCGGTCGCCGACGCCGCGGTCATCGGCCTTCCCAACGCCGATCTCGGTGAGGAGGTCGGTGCGGCGGTCGTTCTCAAGCCGGGCGAGAGCACGACCTCGCCGGCCATGACCACCAGCTCCAGCAGATTGCGCACGCGGCGGAAGGAGGGAAAGAGGCCCGGTCAGCCGAGCTTGAGAAGGCCGGCTTCGACCACGGCGCGGCCGAACGGGCTCGCGAGTTCGGCGAGACGCTCACAGCCGGCGTCACCCAGTGCGGCGTAGGCGGGAAGGGCCAGGCGGTCGGTGCGGTCCTCGATGTGCCGGCGCAGGATGACACCTTCCGAACTGAGGGAGTCGCCGTCGAGGAGACCTCGCTTGCGTAGGCGCTCCTGGGTGCCGGCCCACTCCTCCTCGGGCCATGCGCGGCTCGCCTTGAGGAAGTCGACGGGAACCTCACCGGTGGCGGCGTGCAGAATCAGGGCTTCCAAGCCCCCGACGCCCTCGCTCAGCAGGCACGCGACATGGCCGTCTCCACGGAACTCCCGGAGCAGCGTCTGGGCGTGCCACAGCTGCAGCACCGGCTCCTCCGGCCAAGGCAGAGCGGCATGCGCGGCGAACAGCGGGCGGCCCTGCGGATGTTCGCAGGCCGCCTCGGCGGCTCGGCGGGTCAGCGCGAGGACCTCGTCCAAGTCGGGCAGCTCGTGGATGCCCGCCCGCCGCAGGGCTTCGCCCGCGGCGGCGTACCGAGCTTCGAGCACCTTCTGCGGCGCCGTTGCGTCCCAGGCCCGGTCGACCGCCTGCCGTACGAAATCGGGGTTGAAGTTGTAGAAGGTCGAGATGACCAGCTCGGCGGATGCTCGGCCGAACGCGGCACTCCGGGAGGTGAAGTACCCGGCGCGTCCGCTCAGTCCGAGGTCCGCGTACCGTCGCCTTGCCTCGGGAACGAAATAGATCATGCCGTGTACGGGCTCCAGTCGGCGCCAGGCCGCGTGCGCTGTCTTCATGGTCACCTCTTCGGAGAGTCGGCGAACGGGATACTCGCTGCGGTTCCGTACTCGCCGTGCGCTCGCAGGTGTTCGAGCAGCAGCCGGCTCAGCGTTTCGGGCGCCTCCTCGGGGACCCAGTGGCTGACGCCCTGGAGGGTCTCGAACCGGTACGGCCCGTTGACCCACCGTCCGGTCTCCTGTGCCGCCGCCGCGCCGAACGCGCTGTCCTCCGTGCTCCAGATGTACAGCGTGGGCACGTCGATGACGCCGATCGCGCCGTCGGGGCGGCCTGCCCGGTACCAGTTCAGCGCAGCGGTGAGAGCGCCTGGCCGGGACAGGTGCCGCACATAGGCCTCGGCACTGTCCTGCGGGACCTTTCCGGCGTAGAGGGCGCGAAGCTCCAGGGCATCATGGGCCAGCATGCGCTCTTCGGTCGCGGGCGTTTCGCGCCAGTCGATCATGTAGTGCGAGCGCTCGCGCTGGTCCTTGTCGGTGCGCAGGGCGGTGGCCAGAGCGCCGGGGTGAGGTGTCGAGACAACCGTCAGGGTGCGTACGCGGCTGGGGTGGGCGTCAGCGGTCCACCAGGCCACCGCGCCACCCCAGTCGTGGCCGACCAGGTCGAACGCCGTCCAGCCCAGTTCCTCCGTGATCGCGACCACATCGTCGACGAGAAGGCTGATGCGGTAGTCCTCGGGCCGCTGGGGGCGGGCGCCGGGTGAGTACCCGCGCTGGTCGGGCGCCACCACCCGGTAGCCGTGCGCGGCCAACGCCGCGATCTGCCGTTGCCACGTCAGCCCCGTCTGCGGGAAACCGTGCAGCAGCAGCACCGGGCGGCCCTCGGGCGGACCGGCCACGATCGCGTGGAATACGCCCGCACCGGTGGAGATGCTCAGCTCGGTCACGATCCACCTCTTCATACCGACTGGTCGGTAGCCTTCAGGTAGGGAATCGCGATGTCAAGGCCGCGAGCATGAGGGCATGCCCTCAACAGCAGTTGTGCACGGTGCTTCGGCGCCCTTCGTGTCGGGCGGTGACATCACGCTGCCCGAGCCTCCGAGAGGGGTTAGTTGAACATGACGCCGAATTCAACTATAACCGGTTCGGAGGCCGACTCCCGTCCCCCTGAGGCCATGGCTGACGTCATCGGTCACCGGGGGAGGCGGTCAATGAGCCCTCACCGCACCGCAGTTGGCGCTCGGCATCGCCTACCGGCGTCGAGCCCGGCTCACGGAGCTCGGAATTCCGGCTCCGAAGCTCCCGGGACGAACCGGACCAACAGGAAACAGTGAGGCGACATGAGGGAAGCAGTCATCGTTTCGACGGCACGGACGCCGATCGGAAAGGCTTACCGCGGCGCGTTCAACGACACCCAGGCGCAGGAACTCGCCGCCCATGCCCTGTCGCACGCCGTACGGCGCGCCGGGCTCGAGGGAGGCGAGGTCGAGGATGTGATCTTCGGCTGCGCCGTGCAGCAGGGGTCCTCCGGTGGCAACGTCGCGCGTCAGGCCGCTCTCCGTGCCGGACTTCCGGACACCGTGTCGGGGATGTCGATCGACCGGCAGTGCTCGTCTGGCCTGATGGCCATCGCGACGGCCGCCAAGCAGATTGTCGCGGACGGCATGGAGATCGCTGTAGGCGGCGGTGTCGAGTCGATCTCCTTGGTGCAGAACGACCACATGAACACCCACCGCATGGCGGATCCCTGGCTGGTCGAGCACAAGCCGAGTATCTACATGCCGATGTTGCAGACGGCGGAGATCGTCGCCGAACGCTACGGCGTGAGCCGGGAACGCCAGGACGAGTTCGCGCTGGTGTCACAGCAGCGCACCGCGGCGGCGCAGGAGGCAGGCCTGTTCGACCGGGAGATCGTCGCGCTCAACAGCGTCAAGAAAGTCCCCGACAAGCAGTCCGGGGAGGTGCGGGACGAGGAGGTCACCCTGACCCGGGACGAGGGCAACCGCGCGTCGACGACGCTCGAAGGCCTGGCCGGGTTGGCGCCCGTGCTGCCCGACGGTCAGGTGAGCGCGCATTCCAGCGTGACGGCGGGCAACTCCTCGCAGTTGTCGGACGGCGCTTCGGCGTCGGTGTTGATGGAGTCGAAGGAGGCAGAGCGCCGCGGACTGGAACCGCTGGGCGTCTACCGGGGCATGACCGTTGCCGGTTGCGGGCCGGAGGAGATGGGCATCGGCCCGGTGTTCGCCATTCCGAAACTGCTGAAGCAGCACAACCTCACCATCGACGACATCGGCCTGTGGGAACTCAACGAGGCGTTCGCCTCCCAGGCGCTGTACTGCCGCGACGAACTGCACATCGACCCGGAGCGGTTCAACGTCAATGGCGGCGCGATCTCGGTCGGTCATCCGTACGGAATGACCGGTGCCCGCCTGGTGGGGCATGCACTCATCGAGGGCAAGCGGCGAGGGGTCCGGTATGTGGTGATCTCGATGTGCGTCGGCGGCGGAATGGGCGCAGCCGGACTGTTCGAGGTCGCCTGAGCTCGGCATCCCTCTGGATACGGGCGGCAAGGTCCGGCCGGGGCGCGGCACTTGAGGCACTTCATGAGAGCCGACGAAACATGGCTGCCGTCGCATGGTCGACGGTAGGCCAACCACGAGAGAGAGGCTTGGATACCGTGTCGAACATGGTGGAAAAGACCCGAACCGCGGTCCTGGTGGACTTCGGCGGGGTCATCACCTCCAGTGTGTTGCGGGCCTTCACCGAGTTCGGCGCCTCCCTCGGCGGCGACCCACGTCTGCCGTTGGACCTCCTCGGCCGGGACCAGCCATCACGCACCCTCCTGGCCGACCACGAGTGCGGCCGTATCGACGCCGAGGCCTTCGAGCGAGGATTCGCCGAACGTCTCCGCGCCCACGGAGCCCTCGTTCCGGCCGAGGGGCTCACGGCCCGGATGCAAGCGGGAATGTCGATCGATCAGGACATGCTCGCGTTGCTCGGCGATCTTCGAGCGGCCGGCCATCCCGTTGCCCTCGTATCCAATTCGTTCGGTACCGGAACCTACGACGGCGTCGACCTCGCCGCTGTCGCCGATGTGGTCGTCATCTCCGCCGAGGTCGGGATCCGCAAGCCCTCCCGACGGATGTACGCGATCGCATGTGAACGTCTCGGCATCGACCCCGAGGAGGCAGTGATGATCGACGATCTGCAGCAGAACCTCGACGGAGCGGCACGGATCGGAATCGGCGGCGTGCTGCACACCAGCGCCGCCGACACCCGTCGCCAACTCGCCGAACGCTTCGGGATCAGCGCCTGACCGATCGACCGATCGACCGACCGGGCGCAGTGTCGGTCAGCCGGCGAGACGGTGCGAGATCCGGCGCCCGGTTCGTCGACGCGTTGCCCAAGGGCCCGACCGGAAGGATCCGTTCGCCTTGCGCATTTGTGACTCTGGCGTCGGATTCAACTAACGTGAGCGGGGTGGAGACCACTGCGCACGAGGAGATCGACGGCGAGAAGACACCGCCCATGGCGCCCCTCTCGCACCTTCGCGAGCCGCCTACGACGAAGCGGGGAGCACGGACGCGGGCCGCTTTGGTGAAGGCCGCGCGGAAGGTGTTCGAACGGGAGGGCTACCTCGACACCCGCCTGACCGACATCACCAAAGAGGCTCAATGCGCGGCGGGATCCTTCTACACCTACTTCGCCAACAAGGAAGAGGTGCTTGCCGCCGTCCTCCTGGAGGCGCAGGAGGACATGATGCACCCCGGCATGGGTCGGGTGCAGGGTAACGACGATCCCTATGCGGTACTCGAGGCGAGCAATCGTGCATATCTCGAGGCATACAAACGGAACGCGAAGCTGATGGCCTTGCTCGAGCAGGTCGCACAAGTGGAGCCGGAGTTCCGCGAGTTCCGAAGCCGGCGCGCCGACGCGTTCATCCGCCGCAATGCCCGCGGCATCGCCGACCTGCAGGCCCGGGGTTTCGCAGACCGTGAGGTCGATCCGACGATGGCCTCCCGTGCGCTGTCGGGCATGGTCAGCGTCATGGCCTACAACACCTTCGTGCTCGGCGAACGGCAAGAAGACGGTACGCCCTTGGACTTCGAGGAACTCGTGTCCACGGTCACCCGGCTCTGGGCGAACGCCCTGCGGTTCCCCGGCGACCGCTGATCCGGGCGCGGCTGTCGACACCGCGTCGGTCGATGGCATGGCCTTCGGGGCGAGCATCGGTTCGTACGACGCGTCGCAGGCCAGTCGGAATCGACGCCGGGGCGTGAGCCGCTCGTTCGAAACCCTCGGCGTCGACTTCGCCGGGCCGCCTGTCTGCGACTGGATCGGGCTCGGTCATCGTCGGGCTGTGGTCGGTCCCCTTGCCCCCGCCATGCGCCGGGCGATTCAGCCGGGCGGTGCCGACAGATGGAGCAGGATGCCGCACACCTCGTCCACGATCTCCCGGGCCTCCGTCTCGTCCCCGCAGTCACCCAGTTCACGCGCCGCCCCTCCGATGACGGTGGTCAGTACGCTCACCCGGACCCGGCCGGCGCGTCGCCGCTCGTCCACCTCCAGCAGCCGGGCGTTGCGCCGTACCCAGGCGCGGTCCCACTGGCGGCGCAGCGCGTCGAAGCCCGCGGGGCCATCGTCCTCCACGAGGAGTCTGCCGAGCCTTCGATTGTCCCAGGCACCCTCCAGGTAGGCCCTGGCGCCCGTCACGAAGAGAGCGATGGGGTCGTCCACACCACGGCTGCGCTCGGAGGCCAACGTGACTGCGGTCAGGCGCTCCTGCTCCTCCCGGAACTCCTCCCAAAGGGCCAGGTAAAGCCCTCGCTTTCCGCCGTAATGCTGGAAGAGGGTGCCCACCGGGATGCCGGAGCGCGCCGCGATCTCGGTGAGGCCGGCGTCGGTGTAACCGCGCTCGGTGAACACCTCCAGCGCGGCGTCCAGCAGCGCACGCCGGACCGTTCGGCTCTGCCCGGCGAGCCCCTCCGGCAAGCCCATGCCCCCCTGCCCGCCCGTTGGCTGACGTGCCGCCTCGGTCCCGGCAGACTCCACGATGCCGCTCACTGGCAATCCTCACCTTCCCTGGCGCCGTCGCGGATGGCGAGGGCGACCAGTAGTTCCAGGAGGTCGGCGATCCGGCGCGGATTGCGGCCGGTGCGTTCCTCGATTCGGCGCAACCGGTAGTGCGCCGTGTTGTGGTGCACCCGCAGCCGGTCGGCGGCCAGCCGCAGATTGAGGTCTGCCTCCGCGAAGGCCCGTATGGTGGTGGCCAGTGTGTCGCCACGCCTGTGGTCCTCCTCCAGCAGCACCCGCACGCGCGGATCGACCAGCTGGCGAGCGAGGTCGTCGGCGCGCAGCGCCAGGTAGTCGAACGGGGACAGCCGCGGCAGCGCCGCCACTCCGCCCCCGCTCGGCACCAGGTCGAGGGCGGCTCGCGCCTCCTCGTAGGCGCGCGGCAGTTCGGACGGGCCCCGGGCGACCGTGCTGATGCCCATGGACAGCATGGTTCCCTCTCCCGCGAGCCGCCGCTGCACGGCCTCGAAGTGGGCGCATATGTCTTCTGCGTTCATGCCGGCCCGGACCACGGGCACGGCCACCACCTCGCCGTGGCGCACGACGACCAGGGTTCTGCCGGCCCAGGGCCCGGCAACGCTGATCGACGCGCTGGTGGCATACCCGTTCTCGGCCGAGGTGAGGTCCCCGGTGCGTGTGTCGCCGACACACACCGCCACGACCGCCATCATCGGCGAGCGCGGTCCGATGCCGTACGCCTGTGCCGCGGCGAACAGCGGACCGCGCGTCGGTGCCACGCCTGCCAGGAGCTGGTCCAGGAGATCCCGGCGCTCCCGGTCGGCGTCCGCCACCACGTGCTGCTGGTACTCGACGTATGCCTGCGCGGCATGGGTGCTGGCGTAGTCGACGTACCGCATCAGCGGGGTGACGAGGGACAGCGCGGCCTGCTGGGCCTCGGCGGACGTGCCCGCGCAGTCCAGCAGCGCATCCCACAGCACCTGCCGGCCGACCCGGAAGGCACTGATCCAGTCCTCCAGGGCGAACCCCGCGCGTGCTCGGCGCATCGCCGCCGCGCGGCTGAAAACCAGGTCCTCGGGGGCCATGTCGCGGTCGCCGGCCAGCGCCGCCAACTGCATCCGATAGTGCTCGAGCACCTGCTCCCGTACGTCCTCGAAGAACCGTTCGTCCTGCAGTGCGTACGACGGGATCTCCGCGCGCATCACCTCGACGGCGGTCTCCGCCACCTCCTCGACCCGGTCGTGGACGGCGTGCAGGATCCGCCACCGCTCCCGGCGGAGCGGTTCGGAGAGTTGGGGGGTGCCCAGGGCAGGACCGAGAGGCATGGCGCCGATCGTCGCCGTCCGCCTCGTGTTCCGTCAACAGGCTCGGCGTGAGACATCTCCCGGCACCTGTGCGCGGCGCACAGTTCGGCGACCGGGAAGTTGGGTGCTCACGCCCAATGTGCGCCTGGAACGCCCCCACCTACTGTGACGCTCGCCCACCCCCCAGCACGTCGGAAGGGGCGTCACTCATGCTTGCGGTCGACGGTATCACCGTGCGCTTCGGCGGGATCACGGCACTGGACGGTGTCGCGTTCACCGTCGAGCCGGGCACCGCCGTGGGGCTCATCGGGCCGAACGGAGCCGGCAAGACCACCTTGTTCAACTGCCTCACCAGGCGCTGCACTCCCGACGGGGGAGACGTGCGGTTCGAGGACGAGGACCTGCTGGCCCTCCCTCCGCACGCCGTGGCCGGGCGCGGCATCGCCCGCACCTTCCAGAACCTGGGCCTGTTCCCGCGGCTCACGGTCCGGGAGAACGTCATGGTCGGCGCCCACAGCCGGGGGCGCACCGGACACCTCGCCGCGGCGCTCCGGCTGCCCCGCGTCCAGCGGGAGGAGAGAGAACTGCGTGACCAGGCGGACGACTTGCTACGGCGGCTCGGCCTGGCGGACGTCGCCGACCACCCCGCCGCAGGGCTGCCGTTCGGCACGCTCAAACGCGTCGAACTCGCGCGGGCGCTCGCCGTACGGCCCCGGCTGCTGTTGCTCGACGAACCCGTCAACGGGCTCAGCCACGGCGAGGTCGGCCAATTCGCGGATCTGGTCCGGTCGGTGCGCCAGGAATTCGACCTCACGCTCGTGGTGGTCGAACACCATATGGGGTTCGTGATGGGCCTGTGCGACAAGGTGGTCTGCCTCGACTTCGGCCGCAAGATCGCCGAAGGTGCGCCGGAGGAGATCCAGCGCGACCCGGCGGTCGTCGAGGCGTACCTGGGAGTGGCCGCATGAGCGAGCCCACCACCGACCGCACCGAGGCCCAGGCGAGTGCGGAGCCGGACTTCCTGAAGGTCTCCGGCCTGCACGCCGGATACGGCCAGGCCCGCGTGCTGCAGGGCCTCGACTTCTCCGTCGCCCGCGGTGAGGTGTGCGCGATCCTCGGGCCCAACGGCGCGGGCAAGACCACGATGCTGCGGGCGCTGTGCGGCATGGTCCGCGGCCGCGGCTCGGTCACCCTGAACGGCACGGAACTGCTGGGCCGCTCGCCCGAGCAGGCCGCCAGGCTCGGCGTGGCGCATGTGCCCGAGGGCCGGGGCACCTTCAACGACCTGACCATCGAGGAGAACCTGCGCGTCGGCGCCCACCTCCGCACCGGCCCCCGGCGGCGGGGCCGCGCCGAGCGCGCGGCCGTGGTCGCCGACCTGGAACGGATCTACGACTACTTCCCCAAACTGCGCCAGCGGCTGCGTCAGCCCGCCGGCAGCCTCAGCGGCGGTGAGCAGCAGATGCTCGCCATCGGCAGGGCGCTGATGCTGCGGCCCTCGCTGCTGCTCCTGGACGAGCCGTCCCTCGGGCTCGCGCCGCTGGTCACCCGTGAGTTGTTCGAGATCGTCCGTGCCGTCAACGAGGAGGAACGCACCACCGTGGTCGTCGTCGAGCAGAACGCCCAGCTCGCGCTGGACATCGCGCACCAGGCGCACGTACTGGAGGCCGGCCGCCTGGTGCTGTCCGGACCGGCTCAACAGATACGCGAGGACGGGCAGGTCGCCGAGGTGTACCTCGGTGTTTCCGTCCTCTCCCGCAAGGCCGGGTGAGCGCCGTGACCGATCTTCTCCAGCAAGTGGTGGAAGGACTGGGCTCCGGCGCGGTGTACGCCAGCCTGGCGCTGGCCCTGGTGCTCATCCACCGGTTCACGGGGATCGTCAACTTCGCGCAGGGCGAGCTGGCCATGCTCTCCACGTACGTCGCCTGGCAGCTGGTGGCGTCCGGGATGCCGTTCTGGCTGGCGCTGCCGGTCACCCTCGCGGTGTCCTTCGCCGGCGGCATGCTGGTCGAGCGGATCGTCATCCGTCCCGTGCAAGGCGCGCCCGAGCTGACGGTGGTCATCGTCACGGTCGGCCTGTTCATCTTCGTCAACGCGTTGGCCGGCCTGATCTGGTCGTTCACCGTGAAGGACTTCCCGCAGCCGTTCCCCGACGGCGCGATCGACCTGTCCGGGGTGCGTGTGGACTGGTCGACGCTCGGGATCATCGGGGTGGTGGCCGTCGTGATGGGCCTGCTGTATCTGCTGTTCCAGCACACCTCCATCGGCCTGGTGATGCGGGCGGTCGCCTGCAACCCCTCCTCCGCCCGGCTGTCGGGCATCCGGGTGGGCCGGGTGCTGATGCTCGGCTGGGGGCTGGCCGCGACGGTCGGCGCGGTGTCGGGCGTACTCGTCGCCCCGGTGCTTTTCCTGGAGCCCAACATGATGGGCGGGGTGCTGATCTACGCGTTCGCCGCGGCCACCCTCGGAGGCTTCGACAGCCCGGTGGGCGCGGTCGTCGGCGGCCTGTTCGTGGGCGTCGCCGAGACGCTGACCGGGGCGTACGTGGACGTGATCGGTGCCGATCTGAAGGTGGGCGTCCCCCTGGTGATCATTCTGGCGGTGCTGCTGGTGCGGCCCCAGGGCCTGTTCGGCCGGGCGGCGGTGGAGCGCGCATGAGCACGATCACAGCGGCACTCGGCACCGACCGGGCCCGGCGGCTGCGGGCCGTACTCACCGTGTTGTTCGCGGGGGCGGTCGCCGTCGGAGCACCGTTCTACTTCGCCCCCTTCCAGGTCTTCCAGCTGACCATGGTGCTTCTGTACGCCGTCGCGCTGGCCGGTCTGAACCTGCTGGTCGGCTTCGGCGGGCAGATCTCGCTCGGGCACGGCGCGTTCTTCGCGGCGGGGGCCTACGCGGCGGCTGTCATGCTCGACCGGTACGACACCGGCCACCTGGCCACGCTGCCGGTCGCGGCCGCCGGATGCTTCCTGCTGGGCCTCGGATTCGGAGTGCCCGCCCTGCGGCTGCGCGGGCTGTACCTGGCCCTGGTCACCCTCTCGTTCGCGGTGTTCCTGCCGCCCTTGCTCAAGCGGCTCGAACCGGTGACGGGCGGCTCCATGGGCCTGACCGTGGACAAGCTGCAGCCGCCCGCGTGGAGCGGGCTGGCCGAGGACCAGTGGATGTACTTCGTCGTCCTCGCCGTCACCGCGGTGGCCCTGCTGCTCGCCCGCAACCTGCTGCGGTCCCGGGTCGGCCGGGCACTGCTCGCCGTGCGGGACAACGAGAGCGCCGCCGAGGTCATGGGTGTGCGGCTGTCGTTGCACAAGACCCTCGCCTTCGCGTGGAGCGCCATGTTCGCGGGTGTCGCCGGATGTCTGTACACCTGGGTGATCGGCTTCGTCTCGCCCGACTCCTTCAGCTTCGTTCTGTCCATCACCCTGCTGGCCGGGCTGGTGGTCGGGGGGCTCGGCTCGCTGTACGGACCCCTGCTGGGGGCGGCGTTCGTGATGTACGTGCCGAGCGTGTCCCAGGACCTCAGCGAGGCGGCGCCGGGAGTGGTGTTCGGCCTGCTGATCATCGCGGTGATGTTCGTGGCCCCGACGGGACTGGCCGGTCTGCCGGGCCGTGTCCTGGGCGCTGTCGCCCGTCGTCTGCCCCGCACCGCCGCCGCTCTCGACCGGACGCCAGAGGCCGAATCCGCGCCCGATGCGGAGCCGAAGTCCCGGACCGAATCCGGAACCTCCGCGACCCTCGACCCTGCGGACCCCGCAGTTGTCGACGCCGAACCCGTGGGCGCACCGCCCCGCACGGAAAAGGAATGAATCACATGCGCAAGACGACCGCTCTGCGGGCGGCCGCGGCCGCGACCGCCGCCCTGCTCACCGCAACCGCCTGCAGCAGCCAGCGAGGGCAGGACGCACAGGACACCGCCGCGGGCGGTGCCTGCAAGGGCCAGCAGACCACCGGCATCACCGACAAGACCATCAAACTCGGTGGGATCTACCCGCTGTCCGGACCGGCCTCCGCGTACGGCACGATCAGCAAGGGCGTGGCCGCCTACTTCAAGTACGTCAACGGCAAGGGCGGCATAGACGGCCGCAAGGTGCAGTTCATCGTCCGCGACGACGGCTACCAGCCGCCCAAGGCGGTCGAGGAGGCCCGCAGACTTGTCGAGCAGGAGAAGGTCTTCGCCGTGTTCCAGACCCTGGGCACCCCGTCCACGGCGGCCGTGTGGGACTACCTCAACAAGCAGAAGGTGCCGCAGCCCTTCGTCGCCACGGGTGCCTCCGCGTGGGGCACGGACGACAAGCATCCCTGGACCGTCGGATGGCAGCCCAACTACGTGGCCGAGGCCCGGGTGTACGCCAAGTTCCTCAAGGACGAGCGGCACAAGGCCAAGGTGGCGGTTCTCTACCAGAACGACGACTTCGGCAAGGACCTGCTCGGTGGGTTCAAGAAGGCCGTCGCCGGCAGCGGCATCAAGGTGGTCGCCGAGGAGAGCTACGAGGTCACCGACCCGTCCGTGTCGGCACAGATGGCGAGCCTCGCCCGCTCCAAGGCGAACGTGCTGCTGGACGTCACCACCCCCAAGTTCGGCAGCCAGGCCCTCGCCGCCGATGCCAAGAACACCAAGTGGAACCCGCTGCACATCGTGAACAACGTGTCCTCGTCCGCCGCCGTGCTCCAGCCCGTCGGGTTCAAGAACGTCCAAGGCGTGGTCTCGGCGACCTACTTCAAGGACCCGGCCGACCCGCACTGGGCCGACGACCCCGAGATGAAGACGTACACGGACGCTCTGCACAAGTACGCCCCCGACGCCGACCCGGCCAACCAGTTCAACGCCTACGGCTGGGCCGTCGCCTCCAGCCTGCACAAGGCCCTGGACACGATGAAGTGCCCCACCAGGGAAGGGCTGCGGGACGCGGTGCGCAACCTGAAGGACGTGAAGGTGGGCATGCTGCTGCCCGGGGTCACCATGTCCACGGGCCACGACGACGCCTTCCCGCTCGAGACGATGCAGCTGATGCGGTTCAAGGGCGAGCGGTGGCAGCTGTTCGGCAAGCCGGTGGACACCCGCAAGGAGTTCGGCCCGCTGACGAAGTGAGCCGGCGGGGGCGGTCCCGGTCGATGCCCTGACCCCTGGGACCGCCCTCGCCCCGTCGACCGAAGTGAGCAGACCCGCGTGCTCAGACGGCGTTCAGCCCTCCGTCCACCACCAGGCTCTGCCCGGTGATGTAGGAGGCGCGGTCGGAGAGCAGGAAGGTGACAGCTTCCGCCACTTCCCAGGCGGTGCCCTGGCGTCCGAGCGGTATGCGGGTGAACGAGGTGGAACGCGACGCCCGCCGGGCCGAGGCCTCGCGGCCCATCGGGGTGTCGATCAGGCCGGGGACGACCAGGTTGGCGCGGATCCCGCGCGACGCACCCTCCTTGGCGACGTGACGGGTGAGACCGAACAGGCCTGCCTTGGAACTGTCGTATGCGGGCGAGTTGGTGGCGGCGCGTAGCCCGGCCACGGAACCGACGAAGACGATCGATCCTCCGTCGGCGATTGCGGGCAGTCCGTACTTGGCGGCGAGGAAGGGGGCGCTCAGATTGAGCGAGAGCACGCGTTCCCACTGCTGCGGTGAGGTGTCCGCCAAGCCCGTGCCGAGGCCGATGCCGACGTTGACCACCAGCGCGTCGAGCGCGCCGAGTTCGCGGTGGGCCTCGGCGACCATGGCCGAGGACTGGCTGGGATCCGTGGCGTCACCGACCACGGGCAGGCCACGAGCGCCCTCCTCACCGACCAGGGCGACGGTGGCCGCTGCGGCGGAGGCGGAGATGTCGGCGCAGGCCACGGAGGCTCCCTCGCGGGCGGCGAGCACGGCCACCGCCCGCCCGTTGCCCACCGGTGCCTTCGGATCGTCGCTGGGGCGGGTGCCCGCGCCGATGACCAGTACCTTCCGGCCGGTCAGGAGGCCGACCTGGTGGGGCGCGGGGTGCCGGGGCTCAGGCATCGCCGTGTTCCCCTTCCGCCGCGTCCGTGTCGGTCCCGGTGGGCGTGGGCAGAGTCTCCACTTCGTAGCCGGGCTCGAGCCGGGTACCGGCGGAGTTCAGGAAGAACGCGACCATGTGGTACTGACCGACGAGCATGTTGATTTCGATCAGCTGTGCCTCGTCGTGGTCGGCGGCGAGTGCGGACCAGGTGGCTGCGGACAGGCGTGCGTCCCGGTGCAGTTCGTCGGCGGCGCGGAGCAGACGGGCGTCGGCCGTCGCCCACCCCTGGGCGTCCGGGCCCGCGCCGACCCGCCGGATCTCCTCGTCGGTGACCCCGGCGGCCCTGGCCAGCGGTACATGTCGCCCCCACTCGTAACCGGCCCGGGTGTTGCACGCGGTGCGCAGGATCAGCAGTTCCCGGGTCCGGTCCGGCAGACGGCCGTCGCGCAGCAGATGGCTGCCGAACGGCAGGAAGTGCCGGAAGAGGCCGGGGTGCCGTACCAACGTGGTGAAGACGTTGGCGAGATGGCCGTCGGCGTCCCGGGGAATCGGAGCGAGCAGCTCCCGGGTGGACGGGTCCCAGCCGTCCTCGGGCAGTGGCGCGAGGCGCGGGCCGGTGTCGGCGGCGGGGCGGCGGGGTCGGTGATGGTGCTCGTCGGTCATGGCGGTCTCCGCACTGGTCGTCAGGGTGGGGCGGTAGCACGAGGGCGGGTCCGAGCACGATCGATCGGCGCCTTGCTGCGTGCGCGCCGATGCGCTCCTTCCGCCGCCGTGCCACTGTGCTTTCGGCGGCGGGGGGTTGTCGACGGCTCCCCGGCCAAGGCCGGAGGTCGGCATTTTGTTCAGGTGCACAACGGCCGGTGCCCAAGGGGCGGAGGTGAGGTCCATGCCCGGACAGTCGAACGCGGCGGCGCCCCTCGAACGGGTCATCGCCGCGATGGCCGCGCAGCAGAGGCACGTGGGCGGGCGGTTGCACACGGATCTGACGGACCACATCCCGTCCTACCGTGCGGTCCCGAGGGAACTCCTGGACGAGATCTGGCATCGGCACTTCCAGCGGGCTCTCGCGGTGGTGCGAGAGGGGACCGTGCCCGCGCCGGAGGACTTCGGCGAAGCCGATGTGGCCCGGGACCGGGTCGCCCGAGGCGTGCCGCTCAGCGACGGGCTCCGCGCCTTCCGCCGGGCGCTGAGCGCGATACGGGACCTGTTCATCGCCGAGGCGACCGAACACGGGGTGGACGCCGGCCTCATCGTCGACCGCACCAAGTGCCTGTGGGAACTCGCGGACGTCGCGAGCCTGCAGATCGCCGCCATCCACCGGCAGGCGGAGGTCGCCTCCGCCCTGCTCGACGCCCGCCGCCGCGCCGACTTCCTGCGTGGACTGCTCTACGGGACGTTGAGCGCGGCGGAGATCCACAGCGGTGCGGCGATCTACGGTCTGGACCGGTCGCGGCCGTACCGGGCCATCAGGGCTGTGCCGAACGGCAACGTCCGTCCCGACGCGCTGGAACGCTGCCTGCAGTCCCCCGGCCGCAGGAACGGCCGAGGTGCGCTGCTCACCGTGCTGGACGAGGCTGTCGCCGGAGTCGTCGAGGCAAAGCCGGAGACCGGTGACCTGGAGGTGACGGCGGGGCTCGGCCCGCCGACGGACCTGGCCGCGGTGCACCGCTCCTTTCGTGCCGCCGGCAGGATGCTGGAAGCCGCCCGCGCGTACGGTATGCGCGGCGTGTACGACCTGAGCGACCTGTCCTGGCGGGTGGCGGTCGTCGCCGAACCGGAACTCGCCGAGTTGCTGCTCGACCGCTATCTGCGCCCACTGGAAGCGGAAGGGGAGTTCGGTGCGCTCATCGAGGAGTCGGTGCGGGGATACCTGGACAGGGGACGGCACATCCGCGAAGTCGCCCGCAGCGCACACGTTCATGTCAACACCGTCCGCTACCGTCTGCGCCGTTTCGAGGAGCTGACCGGCACCAGCCTTGACGCTCCGGACACCGCGGTGGAGCTCAGCTGGGCGCTGGCGGCACGCGAGCTGAGGACACCGCCGCGAGGCCCGGCAGGACCCGCTCATGGCGCGGCGGGCGAGGCCCCGGCTTCCACCAGGTTTCCATAGGCTTGCACGGCATCAGCAGGTCAGCGTGCACGGGGGAACTCCGAGCGGTGTCCAGCGGTGGAGAAGCGGATGACGGAGCTCAGCGAAGGCCACGACGATCCGTTCGCGCTGCACCTCGCCGCCTTGGCGGTGCTCGACGACCGGGGCGTCGTGGTCGGATGGAACCGGCGGGCGCAGGCCCGCGCCGGTCACCCGCCGCCGGTGGTGACCGCTCCGGATGGACAGGTGGCTCCGCTCGACGTGCCCGCCGGCCCACCGCTCGGCCTGGGCGGACTGCCGTTCGAGGCCCGGGAGATGGAACTGCCCGAGGGAAGCCTTCTGCGCCTGTACACCAACGGACTCATCGGCGAACGCCACATCGATGCCGACATCGGCCTGACCAAGTTGTGCGCAGCGCTCACCCGCCCTGCGGACGCGCTGGAACGGACATGCCAAGCGGTGGTCGACTCGCTCGTGCCATCGCGCCCCAGCGACGACGTCGCTCTGCTGATCGCCCGCACCCGCATGCTGCCACCGGACGATGTCGCCTCCTGGCGTCTGCCTCGGCGAGCCGCAATCCAGCCCGGGTTGATGTCATGAGCGCAAGTGGCGTCGACACGCGGCTGCCATGAAGGGGCCGCGCGACGGGACTTGAGCCCCTGGGCGGACTACAGCGGCGGCACCGAGTCCGCTTGTGTAGTCCGCCCCCCGCCGACGTGTTCATTCGGCTGCGGCGAGCAGCCGTGCCTCGCTCTCCTCGTACAGCCGCCGGTTCTCGCGGCTGTCGGCGAGGCGGCGCCGCTGGTCCAGACGGCTGCCCAGCCACCCCGCCAGGTAGCCGAACGGGATGGAGACCAGTCCGGTGGACTGCATGGGGAACAGGTCGAAGTCGGCGTCCGGGAAGACGGCGGACGGTGTGCCCGAAACGGCCTTGGAGAAGACCATGAGCAGCAGCGCGCAGGCCGCGCCGCCGTAGAGGGTGGCGAGCAGGCCGGTGCGCGTGAATCCTCGCCAGAACAGGGAGTAGGTGAGCGCGGGTGCCACCGCCGATGCCCCTATGCAGATGGCCAGAGTGGTCAGCACGCCGACGTCCCAGTTCTGGACCAGGGTGGAGAGCCCGATGGCAACGGTTCCCACGGCCACGCTCGTCCACGCCGCCACCGTCATCTCCGTACGCGGCTCGGCCTGTCCCCGCCGCGCCGTATGGGCGAACAGGTCGTGGGCGAGCGACGAGGCCGCGGCCAGGGTCATCCCCGCGACCGACGACAGCAGGGTGATGAACACCATGCCCGCCACGGCCGAGTAGAGAATCGTCGCGCCTGCGGAGGCGGAGGCTCCGCCGAGCACCTGCGACAGCATGAGCACCGACGTCCTGCCGTGCGGGTCGGCCGCGGTGATGTACCGCGATCCCACCAGTGCTGCCGCGCCTGTACCCATGATGATCACGAGCAGGCAGAACGTGGTGACCGTACCGACTGCCCACGACATGGAGCGACGCACGGCCGGCACGTCCTGTGCGGAGTACAGACGCATCGTGATGTGGGGCAGGCAGGCCACGCCGAGGACCACGGTGATCTGGAGACCGACGAAGTCCAGCCGGTCCACGGCCGAGGTGCCCAACTGAAGGCCTTGCTGGAGGAAGGCGGAGCCCGCGCCGCTGCCATGCTGTGCCGCCCTGAGGACGTCGCCGGGGTTCCAGTCGAAGCGGTTCAGTACGAGAGCGGCGACGACGACGCTGGTGCCGAGCAGGAGCACGATCTTGATCATCTGGATGAGCGCGGTGCCTCTCATGCCACCGAGCGCGGCGTAAATGATCATCAGGCTGCCGACGATGACGATGCACGCCGTCCTGGCACCCGCCACGTGCGGGATGTTGAGAATGAAGGTGAGCAGCGACCCGGCCCCGGAGAGCTGGACGACCAGGAACGGGAGGGTCGCCGAAAGTGTCACCACGCAGGCTGCGACACGCACGGCCCGTCCGGGCATGTTGCGGGCCAGGACGTCGCCCATGGTGAACCGGCCGGCGTTGCGCAGGGGTTCGGCCAGCAGGAACATCAGCAGCACCAGGGACAGAGCGGTGCTGACCGCGAGAACGTAACCGTCGTATCCGGCGAGCGCGATGATGCCCGTGGTGCTCAGCACTGTGGCCGCGGAGATGTAGTCGCCCGCGATCGCCAGGCCGTTCTTGAACGGGGTGAGGGAGCGGTAGCCGGTGTAGAAGTCCGTCAGGTCGTCGCGGTCCGGTCCCGCCATCACGCACATGAGCAGCGTGACGGTGACCAGTGTGGTGAACAGAACCAGGACGGTGGCCTGTGTCCCGGAGTTGAAGCTGTTCATCTCGCCACCCCCGTGTTCCGGCCGGTGGCGACCGCCTGCTCTCTGACGGCGCGGGCCAACGGATCCACCGAGCGTTGTGCACTGCGTCCGTACCAGAAGACCGCCGCGAAGGTGACGACGAGCTGGAGTACCCCCAGGGCCATTCCCAGGCTCAGCTCTCCGGCGATCTTGGCCCCCATCAGGCCGGGTGCATAGCAGGACAGCACGACATACACCACGAAGGAGCCGAGCGCGGCGAGCGTGGAGATCCGGCGGAGCAGGCGGTAGGCCGAGCGCAGGGCGGCGAGGTCGCCACCGTGCCGATCGGTCTCGGGCGCGTACGGCCCGTGCCGGAGTGCCTGCCCGTACGGGTCGTAGGAAGAGGTGTCGTATCCATACGAGTTGTCCTGCGGGACGTCGTGTCCGTACGACTTCTGCCATGGATCCCGCTCATGCGACGTGCCCCGAGGGGCGTGGGCATAGGGCTTGGCCTGCGGCTGCGGCCATCCCGGCGGTGCTGGTGGCGGGTGCGGGTACGGGTTGTCGTCGGGGTGTGTCATCGCATGGCCTTCCGGTGCGCCTCGGATGCGTGGGAGGTGGGCGGCGAAGCTCGGGTGTGGCCGCGCACGGTACCGACTGGTTGGTATGCCTGATAAGACTGCTGAAGGTCACACTTCGAGTTCGATGCGACATCCAGTCGACAGCGATCGTGCGACGGGCGACGCCCCCGGACCGTAGGCCCCTTGGCGCGTGGATGACTTGTGGGGAATATCACGCCCACATGCGTACCTACTGGTCGGTATGGTCGCGGAGAGCCGCGAACGACAGGAGGCGACATGTCCGCGACCAACCGTCAGATCCGTCTGGCAGCCCGCCCCGTGGGCGAAGTGAAACCCCAAGACTGGGAGCACCGTTGCGAACCCCTCGAGGAACCGGGCCCGGGCCGGTTCACGGGCCGGACGCGCGTCATCTCCCTGGATCCGGCGATGCGGGGCTGGCTGGACGACCGCCCCTCCTACCTCCCGCCGGTGGGCATCGGTGAGGTGATGCGCGCCGGATCGGTCATCGAGGTCACCGCATCCGACCACCCCGGCTTTCAACCGGGTGATCACGTGGTCGGCACGTTCGGCGTCCAGGAGTACGTGGTCTCCGACGGCCGGGGCGCGATGAAGATCGACACCTCGCTCGCCCCGCCCTCGACGTATCTGGGAGCGCTGGGCATGCCCGGCATGACCGCCTACTTCGGCCTGCTGGACGTCGGGGCGCTGAAGGACGGCGAGACCGTCGTGGTGTCCGGGGCCGCCGGCGCGGTCGGCACCATCGCGGGTCAGATCGCGAAGGCCAAGGGCTGCCGCGTCGTGGGCATCGCCGGAGGGCCGGAGAAGTGCGCGCTGCTCACCGGCGAACTCGGATTCGACGCGGCGATCGACTACCGGGCCGACGACGTCAAGAAGGCGCTGCGCGAGCACGCCCCCGACGGCATAGACGTCTACTTCGACAACGTCGGAGGGGACATCCTCGATACCGCGCTGACCCGGCTGGCGATGCACGCGCGCGTCGTGGTCTGCGGTGCGATCAGCCAGTACAACAACGCCACACCGGTCAAGGGCCCCTCGAACTACCTCTCGCTGCTGGTGCGCCGTGCCCGGATGGAGGGCTTCGTCGTCTTCGACTATGCCAAGCGCTATGCGGAGGCGGCGCAGGAGATCTCCGCCTGGATCGGCGCCGGCCGCATCAAGGTCAAGGAACATGTGGTGAGGGGCACCGTGGACGACTTCCCCGAGACGTTGCAGATGCTCTTCCGTGGCGAGAACGTCGGCAAGCTCGTGCTGGAGCTGGCGTGACCGCCGCCGACAGCGGGGCCGCCGCCCCGCGGGGAGAACAGAAAGACGACGCCGCGCTTCAGGGAAAGGTGGCGATCGTCACCGGCGCAGCGAGCGGACTGGGCCGGGCCACGGCGCTCGCACTGGCGAGGGCGGGGGCGCGTGTGGTCGTCGCGGACCTCGACGCGCGGGGCGGCCGTGAAGTGGCCGACATGGTCGGCGGCCACTTCCGCGCCTGCGACGTCTCCGACCTCGACGCCAACCGCGCGCTGGTGGAGTTCACCCAGGAGCTGTACGGCGGTGTCGACATCGCGCTGCTCAACGCGGGGGTGGCGACCGGATGCGGCGTCGGCGAGGATTTCGACCCGGCGCGTTACCGCCGGGCGATGGGGGCCAACCTCGACGGCGTGGTCTTCGGCACCCACGCGGTGCTGCCCGCGCTGCGGGCCCGCGGCGGAGGATCGATCGTGGCGACCGCGTCCCTGGCGGGCCTGGCGGCGGTGCCGCTCGATCCGCTGTACGCGGCCAACAAGCACGCGGTCGTGGGACTCGCACGCTCCCTGGGGCCGGCTCTCGCGCGGGAGAATGTGCGCTTCAACGCGGTCTGCCCAGGGTTCGCGGAGTCGCGGATCATCGACCACCTGCGCGACATGCTCTCCGAGCAGGGTCTGCCGGTCATCCCGGCCGAGGCCGTCGCGGACACGGTGCTGCGGATCCTCACCGGTGACGGCACCGGGGAGTGCTGGTTCATCCAGGCCGGCCGCGAACCGGAGCCGTTCCGGTTCCGCAACGTCCCCGGCCCGGGCAAGCCCGTCGGCGTCTGAGACGTTTCCGGGGTGGGCCCTGAGATCGACCGGGCCCACCCCACCGCCGTGAGGGGCCGACCCGAACGGTCTCCAGAAACTTGGATCAATCACCAAAGGTGTTTCTCTCCATAGACTTGACTGACTCCAGATAAGGGTTACCGTCGAAGGAGATGGAAATCCTCTCCCCGACCTCCCCCCGAAGGTGTGTCCGCATGGACCGCACAATCACCCGAGAACCCCGCTCGGGTGGAGTGACCGCCGACACGGCTGCCCCCGGCTCCCTCGAGAGGGTGTGCTGGTATCTGCCGTGGACGCCGACCGCCTGTGGGCTGGCGCGGACAGTCGTGCGCGACGTACTGCCCCGATGGGGTCTCGGTGAGCTCGTCCCGGCCGCCGAACTGCTGGTGAGCGAGCTGGTGTGCAATGCGTTGCGGCACGGCGCAGGCCCGCTGCGCCTCACCCTCGAGCGGGTGCCGGACGTGCGCTGTTCGGTCAGCGACGGTTCTTCGAAACCTCCGCGACCCACAGACGCCGGCCCTGAGGATGAGGGCGGCCGCGGACTGGCACTCGTGGACATGCTGGCCGCACGGTGGGGCTGTGAGCGTGGGCTGCCCGCCGGGAAGACCGTGTGGTTCGAGCTTTCCACCGAGGCGGACACACCGGTGCTGGACGACAAGGAATCCCCGGACAGGCAGAACGCGCCGTGGCAGGACGGGGGCGTCGCGGACGGCCTGGTCACACCGGAGGGCGACTGGAAGGGCGAGGCCGCATGACAACCGCGACGACCGGCGAGGAACCGATGGCCCTGGCCCTGGCACGACTGCGCACGTCGGGCATGCGGGTGACCGCCCAGCGCATGGCCTTGCTGATGGCGATCTCCGAGTCGGCCGGCCATCTCGACGCCGACGCCCTGCGCGAGCGCGCTCAGCGGGTCACGGGCAGCCTGTCTCTGCAGGCCACCTACAACGTGCTGCGTGCCCTCACGGACGCCGGCCTGGTCCGGTGCACCCAGATCTCCGGTCATCCGGCCCGCTACGAGATCGAGCGCCACGACAATCACCACCACTTCGTGTGCCGCAGCTGCGGCGCCATCCGTGACGTCGAGTGCACGGTGGGTGCGGCTCCCTGCCTGGAGACACATCTGCCGGCGGAATACGACATCCAGGAAGCCGCCGTGACGTTCTGGGGCCTGTGCCCCGACTGCCGGGCAGCCGCTCCGGCGTCCTGACGGAGCCGGACCCCGGCCGCACCACTGTCTACGCGGGCCACTGCTCCATCTGCCCGTCCGGCGCGGGGCAGGCCACGGCCGGGTGGCGGGCGAGGGGATCGGGCGCCCGCTGGTCTCTTCGCGCGCGACGGCGGGGCCGCGCACGAGAGAGGACGCCATCGCCTCTCCCGCTGGTGGCGGCGCGGCGCGGGCCCTGCAGGCGCCGTACTGGAGCGTGTCAGCGCGGCTCCGTGTGCCAGGCGGGATGTGACCTGGCCGTAGCATGAAGGGACCGTTGACAGGCTTCGCGGCGCGGCCTGACGTCCACGTGTTTTCCCGTGCGAGGCAACCAGTAGGGCGGTTCACCATCGGCGGCGGTTCGCTGGACCAGTAGCTGTCGGCAGAAGCAGGCAAGGATGAGTGAGCAGAGCGACCCCACTGCCCCCACCGGTACGACGTCCGGCGCATTCTCACTGGACAGCTCCACGCTGCGCCGCCGCCACCGGCGGGTTCTACAGCAGCTCGGCTTCTGTGTACTCGTGCTCGTGCCTTGGACCGTGTACCTGGCGGTGTCGCTGCCGGATCGCTATGAGGCCCGGCACTGGCCCATGGTGTGGGTGGGCTTCGACGTGATGCTGCTCGCGTCGCTGGCCGGTGCGGGAGTGGCAGTGTGGCTGAGACGGCAGGCCCTGGTCCCGTTGTCGTTCGTTGCAGCCACGCTCCTGGTCTGCGATGCCTGGTTCGACATATCCCTGAGCTGGGGAACGGACGATGTGTGGGGGAGCGTCGCCTCGGCCGTGCTGGTGGAACTGCCTCTTGCCGTCCTGCTCATCATGCGGGCGCGACGGGTGCTGAAGATGTCGATTCGGCTGGCCTGGCAGCGGCTCGGCCTGGCAGGAGAACCTCCGCCGCTGCACAGAATGCCGCTGTTCTTCGCCCTCGCCTCATCGCACAGCAATGAGGCTGTCCCGAACGTGGCCGAGGACGTCTAACGGTCCTCCGGACCGACCAACCTCGGGATCCACGACGGTCTTTTGTCCGGGGCCGGGGGGCGCAACCGGGGTCCGCCCCTTCCTCGAATGGAGGAAGGTGGCTCTCATTCGCAGGCACGGAGTTGCGCAGGCGGCTCCTGGGGTCTCCTCCTTCGCCCGCTGTCACGGACGTTCGGGAGAGCCGATCTCGCGCAGGATCCCGAAGGCGCGCAGCAGGGGCGCCGGCCCCGTGTCCGTGATGCCGGAAGCCCGGCGCGCCCGGCGTGTCCGCAGTACGGCACGCACTGCGGAGAGGGCAGCGCACGCGATCACGGCCGCCTTGAGGTCGGCGTCCGGTGTGTCCAGGGGCAGCCTGCGCTGAACCAGGACGGTGAGCCGCTCCTCGAAGTCGGAGAATGCCTGCACGAGACGTGCCGTGATGACGTTCTCCATGTCCTCGAGCGGGTGACTGAGGGCGGTCAGGGTGGAGGCCGCAAACGGCTTGGCCGCCTCCAGCAGGGCGTTGCACACCGCGTCCAGGGGCTCCTCGTCCGCCGGACGCTCGGACAGGGCGTTCTCGACGTAGGCGAAGATCTCGACGCCGTCCGGCAGCAGCAGTGCTTCCTTGCTCTCGAAGTAGCGGAAGAACGTGCGTACCGAGACGTTCGCGTATGCGGCGATGTCCGCAACTGTGGTGGCCTCGAAGCCGCGCTCTTTGAACAGGCGCGCGGCTCCTTCGAGGAGCAGGCGCCGCGTCTCCTCCTTCTTGCGTTCACGCAGTCCAGCGGGGGCGATCTCACTCGGCATGGGTCGAAGCCTCCGCCATGGTGTCGCGACTGTCAATTGGCACGCGTGTCACGAGAGGGGCGTCGCAATCGCAAAGTGGCATGAGTGCCAATTGTCATTCCTGCCACTTCTTCTCTAGAGTTCGTGTCACTCGTGACACTTTTCTTGGAGACCACGGTGCCCCGACCCGCACAACACCCCCCGGCGCCGGCCGACGCGCGCACCGACGTGCATCCGCCGACGAACTCCGCCCCGATACGCGGCGGACTCGGCCGACTCGGCGGCTTCTGCGCCCGACATCCGGCCACGGTCATCGCCGCCTGGCTGCTGATACTCGTTGCCGCCCTGGCCGGGCGGCACCTCGCCGCTCCCACCTTCAGCGACCAGGTCAGCCTGCCCGGCACCGCCTCCCACACCGGCGCAGACCTCCTCGCCACCTCCCTGCCCCAGGCGGGGCGGCCCAGCGGCAGCGTCGTCTTCCACGTCGGCTCCGGCACCGTGGCCGACCAGCGGTCCGCCCTCGATCGAACCCTGGCCGACCTGCGCGACCTGCCCCACGTCACCGCCACTTCCGCGCCCGTGACCAGCGACGACGGACGCACCGCGTACACCACCGTCTCGTTCGACGAGCCGCTGAAGAACCTCGGCCACGACTACACCGAGCGACTCGACACGGCGACGGAGCCCGCCCGGGCGGCAGGGCTGGGCGTCGCCTACGGCGGAGACCTCGAACAGGTGGTCCGTGAACCGGCCAACGACAAGCTGAGCGAGGGCGTGGGCGTCGTCACCGCCCTCGTCATCCTGCTGCTGGCCTTCGGCAGCGTCCTCGCCGCGCTGCTGCCGCTGGTCACCGCGCTGATCAGCGTCGGAGTCGGGCTCGGCATCGTGGGGATCGTCGCCGCCACCCTCTCCTTCGCGACCTCCGCCACGACCCTTGCCGGCATGATCGGCCTGGGCGTCGGCATCGACTACGCCCTGTTCTTGACGACGCGCTTCCGCCAGGACCTCATCGACGGGCGCGATCCGATCGAGGCCGCGGCACGCACGGCGCACACCAGCGGACGTGCCGTCCTCGTTGCGGCCCTGACCGTGGCCGTCGCCATGCTGAGCCTGTACGCGTGCGGGCTGAGCTTCATCGGCAAGACAGGGCTGGCGGCCACCCTCGCCGTGGTCGTGACCGCCGGTGCCGCCCTCACCCTGGTTCCGGCAGCCCTGGGCCTGGTCGGCAGGCACATCGACCGGCTCCGACTGCGCCGCCCCGTCGCCGAGAGCAGGGGAGTGCACGACGGCTGGCATCGCTACGCCGGACTCGTCTCCCGGCGCCCGTGGACCTTCCTGGCCGTCGGTCTGGCCATCCTCGGCGTGTGCTCCGTACCCCTGCTGTCCATGCGCCTCGGCCACGTCGACGCCGGTGCGGACCGACCCGGCAGCAGCACCCGTACCGCGTACGACTGGATCGCGCACGCCGACGGGCAGGGCTTCGGAGCGGGGGCGAACGGCCCGGTCCTCACCGTGGTCGACGTGAGCGAGGCGAAAACGCCTGTCGACCGGATCTCGCACAACGTGACCGCGGCTCTGGAGGACACCCACGGCGTGGCGTCCTTCACCCCGGTCAAGGCGAGCCCCGACGGAAAGATCCTCGTCACCACGGTCACCCCGACCACCGGTCCACAGGACGCTGCGACCGACACCTTGCTCGACACGCTCTCCGGGCGAACCCTGCCGAAGGCCCTCGACGACACGGGCGCCGCGGCCTACCTCACCGGCAGCGTGGCCGGCCAGGCCGACTTCCGTGACACAGTCGGCGAGCGGCTGCCGATCGTCATCGGCATCGTCCTGGTCCTCGCCTTCCTGTTGCTCATGACGGTCTTCCGCAGCGTGGTGATCCCCCTCAAGGCCGTCGTCCTCAATCTCTTCACCACGGCCGCGTCCTACGGCGTGCTCGTCGTGGTCTTCCAATGGGGCTGGGGCGACTCACTGCTGGGACTGTCCGAGCCTGTGCCCATCGAGTCGTACGTCCCGATGATGATGTTCGCGATCGTCTTCGGGCTGTCCATGGACTACGAGATCTTCCTGCTGTCCCGAATCGCCGAAGCCTGGCATCGCACCGGTGACAACCGGCTCGCCGTAGGAGAAGGACTGTCCGCAACGGCCCGCGTGATCTCCGCCGCGGCCTTCATCATGACCGCGGTGTTCCTGTCCTTCACGGCCTCGCCGACCGTGGTCGTGAAGATGCTCGCCCTGGGGCTGGCGATCAGCGTGATCGTCGACGCCACGGTGGTCCGCTTGATGCTGGTGCCGTCCGCCATGTTCCTTATGGGCAAGGCGAATTGGTGGACACCCCGCCGACTCGACCGGGTCCTCCCGCACCTGCACGCCTGACCGCCTCACCCGCCCGACCGATCTTTCGGAGCAAGTGACCACATGACTGGTAACCGTCGGAACAAGACCCGCATCCTCGCCGCGATCACCGCGACCCTGGCCGCCCTCGTGTGCGCGACCGATCTCCTGGTCGAGCACAGGACCGAGGGGCGGATCGCCGCCCAGGCGTCGCGCCGACTGAAGCCGGAAGGGCCGGTGCACGCCGATCTCACCACGCCGATCGCAGGGCTGCGCACCCTCGGCGGGGAGGTCGGCGACATCGAGGTGAGCGCCAAGGGCGTACGCCGTCAGCACGCGGTCATGGACGTGACCGTCCGCTTGAAGGACGTGACGACGGATGGCAACAGCGCAGGCGGTACCGGGACCGCCACCGTCGGATACGACCAGGTGACCCGGCGCCTGGACTCGCTGGGCGACGGCCTGACAGCCGGCGGCCAGGACGGCGACCTGATCCTCAGGGGGAGCGTCGGCCCCCTGGGGTTGCCGGTCTCCGTGCGAGCCAAGGTGTCCACGACCTCGGACGCCTTCACCATCACGCCCACGACGGTGAGCGTCCTCGGCCGCAGTATGGCGGTCGATGACCTCGCTGCCCTGCCGGCCGCCTCCGAGCTGCGGAACGAGCTCGAGCCCCGGACCGTGCCCGTCACCGGACTGCCCCGCGGCGTCGCGCTGACCTCCGCGCACGCCACCGACAACGGCCTCGTGCTGGCCTTCTCGATCGCCGCAGGCCCGACGCCCGGCGCGGGCCGAGGAGCCGCTTGACGGTCCGGGTGGCCGCGCGCCCGGACGTGCGGCGGCCGGCAGCCGGCGTGAGCACGTACCGGGGCAGGCGGCAGCGCGTACGGGGACCACGGCCGGTTCCCGGTTCCACCAGCACTGCGGCCCACGGGGCCCCTTGGTCGGTTGCTCGCGGGCAGCAATAAGCTGGGTGACTGTGCAACCGGCACGTCAACGACCGCGCCGGACTCGAGCGTCAGGGAGCGACCGATGACAGTGGGAACAGAGCGAGCCGTGCTGGCGGGCGGTTGTTTCTGGGGCATGCAGGAGCTGATCCGCAAGCAGCCGGGCGTGGTGTCCACGCGCGTCGGCTACAGCGGCGGTGACACGCCGAACGCAACGTACCGCCATCACGGAGATCACGCCGAAGCCATCGAGATCCTCTTCGACCCCACGGCCACGAACTACCGCGACATCCTGGAATTCTTCTTCCAGATCCACGATCCGACCACGAAGGACCACCAGGGCAACGACATCGGGCGTAGCTACCGCTCCGCCATCTACTACACCGACGAAGACCAGCACCGCGTCGCAGTGGACACCATCGCGGACGTCGATGCGAGCGGGCTGTGGCCGGGCAAGGTGGTCACGGAGGTCGAGCCGGTGGGCGACTTCTGGGAGGCGGAGCCCGAGCACCAGGACTACCTGGAGCGCTACCCCAACGGCTACACGTGCCACTTCCCGCGACCGAACTGGAAGCTGCCTCGCCGGGCCTCGAACACGACGAACTGAGGACGCCGGCCTGCGGCGGACAGTTGCCCCTGACCGCCTCTCGGCACCTTCCATCAACGAGCCGGCCCAGGGCAGGGCTGACCCTTTCCGAGCCCTCGCCGACCCGATGGGGGGGTCGGTCTTCGAGTTCTTCCCCACCCGTGGCTCCGGCACGGAACAGTGAGCCAACACCGAAATATGCGGAGTGTTGACCCGCGGACTTTCCGACGGCGGTCCGCCGCGACCGCATTGTTGGTTAGGGTGGCAAAGGGAGACTGATTCCGATGCTCTTGGCCAGGGTGATGGACAGGCCGGCGAGTTCGGGGCTGCACAGGCTCATGGTCCTGCGCGGGCCAAGTCAGACACGACGGGGGGGCTCGTTGTTGGGGAGTTGGCGCCAGCAGAAGCCGAACGGCACGTCGACCAGCGTCAGTGGCGTTGGATCGCTTGGCCGGAGCGGGCCTGGAAGTCGGCCCAGCCCAGTGCGCGCTTGACGTGTTTGCCATCTTGCTCGGTCCAGCCGTGCGCAGCCCGTACATCTGACGATCCCGGCCATGTCGGCGGGCAGCAGCGGGCAGTCCTCGGGGCGCGGCATCGCGGTAGCGGCGGGTGACATGGCGTCGCCCCCGACGGGAGGGGGAGGTGCATCGCATCTGCCGGATGGTCTGCGATGGTGTGTGGGCTTTTCCCCGTCTCGGTCATGAGCGGGGTCGACCGGACGCGGTGGGCGTATGACCGGCCGGCCGGCGCCCGCGGTGCTGCCCCCATCGCTGCGCGCGCGGCTCGGGCTGATCGCGGCGCTCGCCGCGCTGGTGGTCGTCGTGCTCGGGGTCCTGTACGCCGGCCACAGCGAGCCTGGCACCGTGGACAGGTGGATCATCCAGCCGACGGCGGACAGTGTGCGGCCGCCGTGGCGGTCTGTCGCTCTGGCCATGGACTTCTGGGGGGAGCCCGCCGGAGCGGCGACGCTGGTCGTGGCCACCGTGACGGGCTGCCTGCTGCTGCGGCGTCCTCGCGCAGCGGTGCTCGTCGTTGCTGGGGTTGGCATGGCCGTGGGGACGACGACGCTGCTCAAGCACCTGGTGGGACGCACCATCCACGGCGACAACCTGTCCTACCCGAGCGGGCACGCCGCCTTGGCCACCTCGCTCGCCCTCGTGGTGGCGCTACTCGTAATCGGTCGGCTCGGCCTCGGCAGGACGGCCGGCACGTTACTCGTGCTCGCCTGGGCGCTGGTTGCAGGCGCCGCCATGGGCTGGGCGCAGGTCGCTCTGGGAGCGCACTACCCGACCGACGTCCTCGGCGGCTGGTGCACCGCGCTGGCGGTGGTACCGGTGACCGCATGGTTGGTCGACCGGATCGCCGACCGGCAGATCGATCGGACGGCCGACGCCGGTCGGCGGGAGCGTCGCTGACGTCACGTCACGGCACGGCACGGCACGGCACGTCTCGTCACGCCAAGCGGCGGAATACGGGCTTCACCGGTCGTCCGGCCAGCCAGGGGGTGGGGTCGGCGGCGTCCAGTGCCTTCCGGTACACCGCACATGCCTGGGCCACCACGTCGACGGTGTGATCGATGTCGGCGTCGTCGAGCGCGCTGCTCACCACGAACGACGGGGCCAGCACCCCGCCCGCGAGGAGCCGGCGCAGGAACAGGGTGCGGTACTGCTGCGACGGCTGCCGGTTCTCGTCGAGGGTGGCGAAGACCAGGTTGCTGGCCCGGCCCCGGACGACGATGTGGTCGCCGACGCCCATGCCGGCCGCGGCCTCGCGGACACCGGCGGCCAACCGCTCGCCGAGGGTGTGCAGCCGCGCGGTGACGCCCTCCTCGACGTAGGTGGTTTGCACGGCCATCGCGGCGGCCAGCGAGTGCGTTTCCGCACCGTGCGTGGTGGACAGCAGGAACACCCGGTCGCCGGAGTGCCGCAGCCCGCCCCGCACCATCAGAGCGCGGCGCCCGGCCAGCGCGGAGACGGCGAATCCGTTGCCCAGCGCCTTGCCGAACGTGGAGAGGTCGGGGACGACGCCGTACAGGCCCTGGGCGCCCGCCTCGGACCAGCGGAAGCCGGTGATCATCTCATCGAAGATCAGTACGCAGCCGTGCCGGTCGGCCAGCTCGCGCAGGCCGGCGAGGTACCCGGACGGCGGCTCGGTGTGGGTGGCGGGTTCGAGGATCAGGCAGGCGACCTCGTCCTGGTACCGGGTGAGCAGCTCCTCCGTGGCGGCCAGGTCCCCGTAAGGGAACGTCACGGTGAGCTCGTTGGTCGCCGCCGGAATGCCGGCGGACATCGGCGTGGTGCCGATGAACCAGTCGTCGACGGAGAAGAACGGATGGTCGGCGCAGATGGCCACCCGCGGGCGCCCGGTGGCGGCGCGGGCGAGGCGCACCGCGGCGGTCGTGGCGTCGGAGCCGTTCTTCGCGAACTTCACCATCTCGGCGGTCGGCACCGTGGCCAGGAAGCGTTCCGCGGCCTCGACCTCCACGATGGACGGCCGGACGAAGTTGCTGCCGCGGTCGAGTTCCCGCCGCACCGCCTCGATCACGCGTGGGTGGGCGTGGCCGAGGCTGACCGATCGCAGGCCGGAGCCGTACTCGATGTAGCGGTTGCCGTCGATGTCCCACACGTGGGCACCGCGGCCGTGGCTGATGACCGGGGCCAGGTTCTCGGGGTACTGGTCGTCGCCCTTGGCGTAGGTGTGCGCGCCCCCGGGGATCATGGCGTGCAGTCGCTCGTTCGCCATCCGCGACCGGGGCAGGAGGAACTCGCCGGTCTTGTCGGTGTGTTCAGTGTCCACGCCGGCCTCAACTCTCCTTTTGCTTCAGGACCTCGGCGAGGCTCGGCGCCTCCCGGTCCCGCTGGGACATCGATGTGACCGACAGCGGCCAGGGAATGGCGAGTTCCGGGTCGTCGAAGGCGATCGTCACGTCCTCGGCCGGATCGTGCGGGCGGTCGATCCGGTACGAGACGTCGGCGGTTTCGGTCAGAGCCTGGAAGCCATGCGCGCACCCCGCCGGGATGTACAGGGTCACCTGTGTCTCGTCGGACAGCTCGAAAGTGGCTCGGTTGCGGTAGGTCGGCGAGTCCGCCCGCAGGTCCACGACGACGTCGAAGATCCTCCCGTACGAGCAGCGCACCAGCTTGGCCTCGCCGGCGCCGGAGCGCAGGTGCAGGCCGCGCAGCACGCCCCGGACCGAGCGGGACAGGCTGTCCTGGACGAAGGCGTCCGGGTCGAGGCCCACCGAGCGGACCACGTCGGCGTCGAAGGTGCGGCAGAAGAAGCCGCGCTCGTCGGCATACGGCGTCGGCTCGAACAGGTACGCGCCGGCGATCGCCGGGACTTCGGTCGCTTTCATGGAGCCTCCCGCAAGGCGTGGGCGTGGTCGGTCGCCGGGAACAGGGCCGCCGTCAACACGGTGAACTGGTGCTGGAGTTGCCGGGCGGCGGCCAGGTTCCGCACGGCGAGGGTCCGCCGCAGCTCCGCCGAGTGCTTCTCCAGGTCCCGGAACTGCTCGAGCAGCCGGTCGGCGTCGACCTCGCGAGCCGGGTGGCAGTACGCGTCCAGCCCCATCTGGGCCATGAGCGCCTCGCTCTTCGCCGCATAGCTGACGGCGAGCGTCGGCGTGCCGACCTTCAGCGCGCAGATCAGGTTGTGGTACCGGGTCGCCACCACGGTGTCGGCAGCCGCCGTCTCCTTCATGAGGTCGGCCAGCGAGGCCGCCTCGGCAGCGGTGACCAGCGGCGAGTCCACCGCGTCGAGGATCGCGGCGACCACCGGCCGGTCGACCTCGTCGCCGCTGAGCAGCCGGACCGGCCTGCCGTCCTCGACCAGCGCGCGGACGAAGCGGATCGTCCCGTCGAGGTAGCGTCGGTGGATCTCCTCGGCCCGGGCGCGGTCGTCGTTGCCGCCGTGGAAGGCCATGACGCCGACACAGACCTGGCCCGACGGGCCCGAGGGGGCGCTCGCCGGCGGCGTCGGCAGGGCGAACGCGAGGTCCGGGTGGACCTCGTCGCGTGCGGTGTCCACGCCCATCGCCCGCATCGCGTCGCGGGACGGGGCGTCCCGGTACGACCGGTAGGCGGCCAGCCCGGCCGACCAGCGCACCAGGGTCCGGACTGGCCGGCTGCCGATCGGCGCGGCGCCGACGCCGACCAGCGCGACCCGGGTGCCGACCAGCCGGCCGCTCGCGCAGAGCAGGAACAGCGCGTACGGGAAGCCCCACGGCCGCAGCGGCAGCGTGGCCTCCAGGACGCCCATGCCCGGCACGATCACCACGTCGTGCCGGCGCGCCCAGGCGGCGGTGCGCACGGCGTCGACGAGTTTGCCCAGACCCTTCGCCGCGATCGCGCCCGCCCGCGACGCGGTCCGGTACTCCCCGCGGTACCAGTGCAGCCGCGTGGCGGGGATCCCGTACCGGGCCGTGACGACCTCGGGTCCGCCGCACAGCGCGTCCACGACCGCCTCCGGGTGCGCGGCGCGGAGGTACCCGAGCACGGCCTCCAGCGACCCGTCGTTGCCGAGGTTGCCGGAGCCGAGCAGACCGAACACCCCGACACGCACCGGACTCCCGTTCGCGGGCGTCATGCCTGCCCCCCGGTACGACCCTCACGGCCGGCGACCAGGGCGTCGACGGAGACGGTGAGCCGGCCCGGGTCGACCGGGGCGCGGTCCTCCACCCGCTCGCCGGCGCCCGGCCGCACCCGGCTGGTCATCCACGCGGCCAGATGGCGGAAGCACGCGCGCCGGTCGGCCGGGGACAACGGCGCCCGCCGGATCGCCGAGGCGAAGCCCCAGACGTACTCGGCGAGCAGCCGGGGCGTCGGGTGCAGCAGGCCTGCCCGGCGCGGGTCCAGGTTGACGCACCGGGAGCGCTTGGACGGGTTCGCCCGCTCGGCGCGGGTGGGGTGGTCGCGGCGGAAGTACAGGAGTTCCGGTACCTGGTGGAAGGGCCCGTGCAGGGTGATCTCGGCGACGAACGTGCGGTCCGCGTGGTGGTAGCTGTCCATCCGTTTCACCCGGCGCAGCATGTCGGCCCGCATCACCCCGTAGAAGTCGTCGCCGCCCGGCTCGAACAGCAGACTGCGGAAGCGCTCCGGCGCGTGCGGCGAGTCGGTGGCGAGCGTGTACTCGTACGGCACCTTCACCCGGCCGTCGCCGTCGATGACCGCCTGGCCGGTGTGCGCAAGGATCACGTCCGGCCGTTCGTCCAGCGCCTCCACGCAGCGCCGCAGCAGGTCTCGGCCGTAAAGGTCGTCGTGGGAGGCCCACTTGAACAGCTCGCCGCGGGACTCGGCGAACACATGGTTGTGGTTCGGCGTGGCGCCGATGTTCCGGGGCAGACGCAGGTACCGGATACGTGAGTCCTGCGCGGCGTACTTGCGGCAGATGTCCTGGGTCGCGTCGGTCGAGGCGTTGTCGGAGACGACCAGCTCGAAGTCCTCGTAGGTCTGGCCGAGCAGGGCGTCGAGCGACTCGGCCAGGTACTCCTCGCCGTTGTACACGGGCAGGCCGATGCTCAGCCTGGGTTGGGCTGTCATGAGGTCCTCACTTCGGGAACGGAGTTGTGGTGCCGCTCGCGCAGGGCGGACCGCAGCTGCAGCCACCACACGGCTGAGCCGCTGACGGTCGCGGCGGCGACGCCCCACGCCGAGCCGACCGTGCCGGCCAGGGCCGCCCCGCCGAGCCCGCCGCCGACATAGCAGGCGGAGGCGAACAGCTGGCAGCGCAGGCTGCGCCGGGCCGCGCCGAGCGCGCGCAGCCCGGCCGCCGCGCCGGTGCCCAGGCCCGCGCCCGCGACGCCGAGGGTGATCGGCACGATGAGCTGCGCGGCGGAGTGCCAGACTCCGCCGAGCACGAGCTCGCCGAGCCGGTCGGGCATCAGCAGCAGCGCCCCGCCCCAGAGCAGCGCGCCGGCGGCCTGCCCGCCGCCAAGGAGGAGGCAGAACTTCCCGAGCCGCTGCGGGGCCAGCCGCAGCACCCGGGCCGCCTCCGGGACGGTGACCAGAGACAGCCCCATCAGTACGGCGAGGAACGGGCCGAGCAGGAGCTCGGCGCCCCGCACCGCACCCACCGCGCCGACCCCGACGAGCGCGCCGAGCCCGTACGCCCGCAGCTGGCTCGCGCCGCTGAGGCTGACGTTCTCGACGAGGTACCGGTAGCCGAGATCGCGCTGCTCGCGAAGCCACCCGCGCGCCCCGGTCATCCGGGGCCGGATGCCGGACTGGAGGCAGCCGTACGCGGCGGCGACCGCGGCGGATGCGCCCCAGGCGAGCACGAAAGCGGCCACGCTGCCCACGTGGGCCGCCACGACCATGGCCGGGACGAGCGCGATGCCCCACACGAGGTCGTTGACGAACGCCTTCCGTCCGGTGCCGGCGGCGAAGAACGAGAACCGCCAGGCGTCCTGCAGCAGCAGCCCCGGCAGCATGACCCCGAGGCAGGCGAACGCGGGCCCCACACGGCCGCCGAGAGCAAGGCCGACCACCAGACATGGCACGCCGATGGCGGTACCGACGCCGAGCGCGGTACCCGACGACCGGGCCACCGCCCCGCGCCAGGACGTCTCCGACGCGCCGCTGAAGCGCACCACGAGCGGGTCGGTGGCCAGCCCGCGGGAGACGTTGAGCACTACGCCATAGGTCACCCAGGCCAGGCTGAACACGCCGAACGCAGTCACCCCCAGCGAGCGGGCCACGTAGATGCCCACCGCGAAGTTGGAGATGCTGGAGGCCGCCTGGTCGGCCAGCCCCCAGGACAGCCGGCCGACGAGGGCCCGCTTGGCGGATCCGGCCGGTGCCGCCGGTGCCGTCGTCTTCTCCTCCTCGGTGGTCATCGGTGTCACGCCTTGATCAGTTCGGCGTCGTGCAGGGCGTCGGCCGCGGCGGCAACGGTGTCGAACGGCAGCCCGGACCGCTCGGCGACGTCCAGCAGACTGTGCTCGCCGTCGGAGAGGCTGAGTACCCAGAGCATGGCCATCTGGGCCTGCTTCGCGTCGCTGCGGCCGCCGAGCGAGTCGTACAACCCGCGCCGGCCCAGCTGTGGTTCGCCGTAGGGGCTGAGATTGACGTACCGCCGGTTGCGGTCAAGCACGGCGAAT
The DNA here is from genome assembly GCF_014645835.1 of Streptomyces albiflavescens. GTDB lineage: Bacteria > Actinomycetota > Actinomycetes > Streptomycetales > Streptomycetaceae > Streptomyces > Streptomyces albiflavescens. Next base: position 353,089 of record NZ_BMMM01000001.1, on the reverse strand, counting down.
GCCTCGCGGCAGACGGCGAGCGTGTCCTCCATCGCCTCCGGGGAGACGAAGTCCGGGTTGTCCGCCGAGGTGTGGTACTCGGGGTACCCGGCGTACGGGGTCCGGCTGAGCGAGCCCACGCCGAGATCGAACCCGGGTGAGCAGAACTGCCGCTCGTCGTAGCCGTACGGAGTGAACTCGGCGATGTGGTGCGGGCGTTCGGAGGCGGCCAGCACATGCCGCATCACCCGGTCGATCTCCGCGTCGCCGCGCCTGCTCTGCTTGTACGTCAGTTGGCCCGAGTCACCGGCGCAGGCCAGTACGAGCCCGTGCTTGACCCGTTCCACCCGCTCCGCGTTGCGGGCGAGCCAGGTGATCGCCCCGATGGTGCCGGGCGCGAACAGGAACCGGTAGGTGTAGTACGGCGTCTGCTCCGCCAGCGCCCGGGCCAGGAACGTCGCCACCGCGATGCCGGCCAGGTTGTCGTTGGCCAGCGAGGGATGGCAGACGTGGCAGGAGACGATCACCTCGTCGGCGACCTGCCCCGGGACGACGTGCTCGGCGTAGGTGAGGTGGCCATCGGCGAGTGTGGAGTCGATGTGCACCTCGTAGTCGCCGTCCGGCAGCGCGTCCAGGGTCTCCTGGGCCAGGCAGAACCCCCATTCCGGCTTGTAGTAGCTGGTGCGGTACGGCACCCAGGCCGGGTGGTCCGGCAAGGTGTGGAGATGTCCGCGCAGCACGGACAGCGGCATGGTCGCCGACACCGGCACGCTGTAGCCGAGCACATGCAGGCTGGACGCGGCGAAGTCGACGACCCGCCGGCCGGTGGCGTCGGCGATGTACGCGTCCCGGATGTTCCACTCCTGCGGCACCGTCCAGTCGAGCACCTGGGTACCGGTCGGCACCTCGTGCACCTGCAGCGGGACGTACTCGCCGACGATGTCCAGCGTGGCGCGCACGCCGTCTCCGGTGATGCTCCGGCACAGCGGGTACATCCGCTCCACCAGCGCGTGCATCTCCTCCCCGGCCGTGGTCATCGGCGCCACCGCAGGGTGTCGTCGACGGTGCCGGCATCGGACGCCGCGCGCAGCACGGCGAGCCTGGTGAACCGCTGCTCGAAGTTCTCCCGGGTCAGCCCGTGTTTCCGGTAGGCGTCGGCGAGTTCGAGCGCGCCCCGCTTCACCGTCCACTCGCAGTCGAAGCCGGGGATCGCCGTGCGGAACCGGGAGAAGTCCACCCGGTACGACCGCGGATCGGCACCGTTCTCTCCGGTGATCACCACCTTCGCGCCGGACACCGCCTCGGCGACCTGCTCGGCGATCTCGGCGACCGTGACGTTATTGGTCTCGCTGCCGATGTTGAACGCCCGGTCGTGCACCGCTTCCCGCGGCGCGACCAGCGCGGCCGCGAAGGCCCGTGCGATGTCGGCGGCGTGCACCAGCGGGCGCCAGGGGGTGCCGTCGGAGAGGACGAGGACCTCGCCGGACAGAAGGGCGTGCCCCACCAGGTTGTTCAGCACGATGTCGGCGCGCAGCCGGGGCGAGTAGCCGAAGGCGGTGGCGTTGCGCATGTACACCGGGCTGAAGTCGCCGTCGGCCAGCTCGTGCAGGTCGTCCTCCACCCGCACCTTGGACTCCGCGTACGGCGTCACCGGGCGCAGCGGGGCGTCCTCGGCCACCAGGTCGTCACCGCCGGCGGCGCCGTAGACCGAGCACGTCGACGCGTACAGGAAGCGCCGCACTCCGGCGTCACGGGCCAGCCGAGCCAGCCGCACGGACGCGTGGTGGTTGATGTCGTAGGTGAGCTCCGGCGCCAGCGATCCCAGCGGGTCGTTGGACAGCGCGGCCAGGTGGATCACGGCGTCCACCCCGGCCACGTGCTCGGCCGTCACGTCGCGCAGGTCGACCCGCGGCCCCGGCGGGTCCGCGGGCGTCGGGCCAAGGACGCAGTCGGCGAACAGGCCGGCGTCCAGCCCGACGACCTCGTGCCCGGCGGCCGCGAGGACCGGGGCCATCACGGTGCCCAGGTAGCCCTGGTGCCCGGTCAGCAGTACGCGCAAGGTTCATTCCCCCAGGTTGAGAGTGAGTTTGGTGACGGCGAACGCCTCGGCGTAGCGCGCATGGCATTCGATGCCGCGGATCCGGGCCAGCCCGAGGAAGGCTTCCCGGTCGTACCAGGGCCGGTGCCGCTGCGAGGGGTAGTGCTCCTGCAGCAGCCGCACCTTCCGTTCGGCGATCTCCGGCGACAGCGGCTGGTACACCGCCGGACGGCCGAGATCGCCGTCCCACTTGACGATCTCGTACCCGAGCACCAGGTGGTCGCGGAACGCGGTGGTGATCAGCTTCGCCAGACCGCGGTGATCCTGGTGCGCGTCATCGGTGCGCGGGGCCAGCACGAGATCCGGCTCTGTCCCCGCACGCAGCTCCTCGACCGCGGCCTTGGCCTCCTCCCAGTGCGCCGGCAGCCGGCCGTCCGGCAGCTTGTGCACGGTCAGCCGCAGGTCGGCGCCCGGGCAGAAGGCGGCGAGCGCGGCCTGCTCCTCCTGCTCCCGCTCGCTGCCACCGCCGGAGAGCACCAGTACGTCGATGCGGATACCCGGCCGTGCGAGGCACAGCGTCAGCAGTGTGCCGCCGGCGCCGATGGCGATGTCGTCGCAGTGCGCGCCCACCGCGACGATCCGGTCCAGGCGCTCGGCCCCGAGCCGGATCACGCGGTCCTCGCCCCGGCGCCGGCCCGGCTTCCGGTCGCGCCCGCCCCCGCGCCGCCGTGTTCCCACACGGCCCACGGGCGGTCGCCCCGGGCGTAGGCGTCGTCGAGCGCGGCCCGCTCCTTCACGGTGTCGGTCGGCTTCCAGAAGCCGCGGTGCTGATGCGCCACCAGTCGGCCGCGCTTGGCCAGTTGGGCACATCCGTCGGCGACCAGATCCCCGTTCTCCGGGATGTGGTCGAAGACCTCCTGGCGGAGCACGAAGTAGCCGCCGTTCTCCCACAGCGGCAGTTCGCTCACCGCCGTGATGCCCCCCACTAGGCCGTCCTCGCCCAGCTCCACGCAGTGGAACGAGGACTGCGGCGGCACCACCATCATCGACGCACCGGCGTCGCGCCGGGCGAAGGAGTCGATCATCTCCGGCAGCGGGGCGTCGGTGAGCACGTCGGCGTAGTTGGCGAGGAACATCTCGTCGCCGTCCAGGTGGTGCCGCACCCGGCGCAGCCGCTCCCCGATCGGTGACTCGATGCCGGTCTGCGCGAAGGTGATCGTCCAGGAGGCGATGTCGGTGGACAGCAGCTCGGTCCGCCCGCCCCGCAGCACGAAGTCGTTGGACGTCGTCTCCTCGTAGTTGAGGAAGAAGTCCTTGATGTGGTGGGCCCCGTAGCCGAGGCACAGGATGAACTCCGTGTGCCCGAAGTGCGCGTAGTAGCGCATGACGTGCCAGATCAGCGGTCGCGGCCCGACCATCGCCATCGGCTTGGGCACGTCGTCGGAGGCTCCGTTGCGCATGCGCATCCCGTAACCGCCGCAGAACAGAACGACCTTCATGCTGTGACCTTTCGAGACGCGACCTCGACAATGCTCAGTTCCGGGATGGGAAAGACCAGCCGGCCGCCCCAGTCGTGCACGAAGGACAGTTGCTCGACCAGCTCGGCCCGCAGGTTCCACGGGAGGATGAGGACGTAGTCCGGTTTGTCGGCGGCTATCTGCTCGGGCGGCAGGATCGGGATGCGGGTGCCCGGGGTGAACCTGCCGTGCTTATAGGGGTTGCGGTCGACCGTGTACGGGAGCAGGTCGGGCCGGATGCCGCAGTGGTTGAGCAGGGTGTTGCCCTTGCCCGGGGCGCCGTAGCCGACGACCGTCTCGCCGCGCTCGGCCGCCTCGATGAGGAACCGCAGGAGGTCCCGGCGCACCTTGGCCACCCGGGCGGAGAACTCGGTGTACCCGGACAGTTCCTGCAGCCCGGCGGCCTTCTCCCGGGCCAGCACGTCGGCCACCCGCTGCGTCGGCTCGCCGGCCACCTCGGCCGGCCGGGCCCACAGCCGGATGGAGCCGCCGTGCGTGGGCAGCAACTCGACGTCCACGAGCGCGAGTCCGCCGCTCGCCAGCGCCCGGGTCGCGGACGCGACCGTGTAGTACTGGAAGTGCTCGTGGTAGATCGTGTCGTACTGGTTCTCCTCGATCAGGGTCAGCAGGTGCTGCACCTCGATGGAGACCCAGCCGTCGTCGGCGACCAGGGCGCGCAGCCCCTGCGTGAACCCGACCACGTCGGGGATGTGCGCGTACACGTTGTTGGCCACGACCAGGTCCGCCGGGCCGTGCTCGGCGCGGACGCCGGCGCCGGTGGCCGGGTCCAGGAACTCCGTGAGCGTGGGCACACCTGCGTCCCGTGCCGCTGCGCCGACGTTCACCGACGGCTCGATGCCGAGGCAGCGGATCCCCCGGTCCACCACATGCCTCAGCAGGTACCCGTCGTTGCTCGCGACCTCGACCACGAAGGCTTCGGGGCCGAGACCCAACCGCTGTACGGCGTCGGCGACGAATGTGCGCGCGTGCTCCACCCAGGAGGTCGAGTACGAGGAGAAGTACGCGTACTCCTTGAACGTCTCCTCCGGCGTGATCAGCGGCGGGATCTGCGCAAGCCAGCAGTCGGTGCAGACCCGCAGGTGCAGCGGGTACGCCGGCTCCGGCTGGTCCAGTTGGTCCGCGGCGAGAAAGCTCTCACATGGTGGCGTAGCCCCGAGATCGACGACGCTCGCCATCGCTTCCGAGCCGCACAGTCGGCATCGTGTCATCTGCTGTCCCCATCCCCCCTGCTCGCACGGGTGTCCCCGCCGCGAGCCAGTGCTGACCGACCCGCGATCGCGGTGCGGTACTCCTCCACCAGGCGCTCCAGGCCGACGGCCGGGCTGAACCCCTGCTCGTAGCGGCGCCGGGCCGCCTGGCCCATCTCCCGGTTGCGGCCCGGCTCGGCCGCGATCCGGCGTATGCAGGACGCGAGCGAGGCGGGCTCGCCCGGCCGGTGCAGCAACCCGGTCACCCCGTCCTCGACGAGTTCGACGAAGGCGCCGTGACCGGCCGCGACGGTCGGGACCCCGGCCGCCATCGCCTCCACGACCACCAGGCCGAACGCCTCCAGCCACGTCGAGGGAGCCACCACCGCGACCGACCGCGCGACGGCCCGCCGGCACTCCGCCGTGTCGTACAGGCCGACGTACCGCACGTCGTCCCGGCCCGCCGCCCAGGCGGTCACCTCTCGCTCCAGTGGCCCCGCGCCGGCGACCACGAGCGGTACGCCCACACCGCCGTCGGCGGCGAGCTCGTCCCACGCAGCCATGAGCAGCCGCACGCCCTTGGCCTCCGCGAGCCGGCCGAGATAGAGCAGATGCTCGCCGTCGCCATCTCGGCGGGCGCCCGGTTCGGGCACGAAGTTGTGCTTCACCGCCAGCCGCTCGGCCGGCATGCCGGCCCGCACCAGGACGTCGCGCTGCGCCGCGGAGATGCAGAAGAACCGCTCCACGCCGGACCACCACCGTCGCCGGTTGACCGACAGGCTGACCGCGAGCGGCACCGTCGCAAGGTGGGAGTTGCGGTAGCAGCCGTGCCGGACGGCGGGCAGCGGCGTCGAGCCGACGCACTCGGTGCACGGCCGGCCGTCCCGTTGCAGCGTGCCGGGCGGGCAGACCTGGGTGTAGTTGTGCAGCGTGGCGACAGCGGGCACGTCGGCGTCGGCGCAGGCGGCAAGCACCGCGGGCGACAGGAGCGGGAAGACGTTGTGGACGTGCACCACGTCCGGCCGCTCTGCGCGGAGCCGGGCGGCGAGTTCCGCGCGGACCGCCGGGTTCCACGGCACAAGCAGCGGCACCGCGGCCTTGGCTGGCAGGGACCGGGCGGCGATGTCGTCGCTGCGCCGCTCGAACACCTCGACCCGGTGGCCGGCCGCGCGCAGCAGCGCCACCTCCTGGTCGACGACCTTGTTCTCCCCGCTCGGCTGCGCCGAGGCGTAGCGGTTGTGCACCACGAGGACGTGCATGCTCAGATCGCCTCCGATCTATGGGCCCATCGCGGGACGCGTCGTCGAGGGCCTTCGGGCGTCGGGAGGGGAGTGGCCGCGGCAGGTGTCGCCAGGAGCGAGGCGGCCACGGCCAGATGCAGCAGATACGGCGAGGCGTCGCCCAGCCCGGCCTCGGTGTACGACGCGATCGCGCAGTAGCTGATCAGGAAGATCGCGCAGGCCCTCTGCAGCGACGGTGGCCGCAGCAACGCGACGCCGCCCAGCACGATGATGATCGCCGCCACGAGGGCGACGCCGGTCAGACCCTGCTCGTTGTAAACGGCCAGCCAGCTGTTGTCGATCGGCAGCCCGCCGAACGACTTGTCGCCCAGGCCCACGCCGAACAGCTGCTCCGAGGTCGTCCGGGGGGCTGCCAGCAGTGCGTCCCAGACCTTGGCCCGACCGGTGAGGCTGGAGAAGTTCTCCTGGCTCTGCCCGCGCAGGAACCACGCTTGCAGCGCGGAGGCGAACGCCACCGCGGCCACCGTGGCGCACAGCACCGCCCAGGTGAAGAACCGGCGGGCGGCGGCGCTGGTCAGGATGAGTGAGCCGATCGCCAACGCCAGCCCGATGAGCAGGCCGAGCGTGGCCGTCCGGGTATGGGTCAACGCGAGCAGGACGAGTGAGGGCACGATGACGACCGCCGCGCCGGCCCTGTCGGTCCGGCGGCCCAGTACGAGCAGCACGGTGAGCCCGATGATCACCGCGGCGTACTGTCCGATCTGCGGCGGGGTGAGCGGCCACAGCGCGCCGACCAGTCGCCCGCCGTAGAGGTCGGGCAGGGCCGCACCCGGTGAGACGACCAGGCCGGCGGCCACCGACCCGAGCACGGCGAAGTACATCCGGATGTGGTGCCGGACGAACGTCGGGCCGCCGTCCCACCAGCGGCTGAGCAGCCACAGCGTGCCGATGAAGAGAGCCAGGCGGGCGCAGCGGAACAGCGCGCCGAACCCGGACTCCAGGTGCGCGCTGGAGATCACGCTCGGCACCAGCAGCAGGGTGAGCAGGGACAGGAAGGCGCTGGGTCGGATGCGCAGCCGGAGATTGAGCGCGAGCGCCAGCGCGAACGCGGCGACCAGCGCGCCCATGGTGACCAACTGGATGAGGGAGCGGGGCAGCGGGATGATGGTCTTCGCCCCGGCGGAGCCGAGCGTGTTGAGGACCAGCAGCCCCCAGACGATCCCGACGATCCTCGGTACGCCGGCAGGGCGCGGTTCGGCGCCGGGCTGCGTTCCCGCCGTATCCGGTCCGCCTGGCAGCCCACCGCGCGTCAGGTCGCCGCCCATCTCAACCACCGGCCCCTGGGTCGAGGGTGCTGCCCGCGTCCTGCTGGTACGGCGTGCCCTGCCACTGGCCGAAGTCGAGCACCCGGCTCGGGTCCTGGGCGACGAATTTCCATGGTCCGAGGTAAACGTTGTCGTGCCAGCGGTTGTGCTGCTTGTGGGTGATCGCCTCAGCCACCTGTTCGCCCTTGTATGGCGACCAGTCCGGATAGGTGCCGTAGTTGGCCAGCACCGCCATTCGGTCGCACTTCACCGTGCACTTGACGATGGACTCGTCCAGCACGAAGCGGTTGTCGTGGATGTCCACCCGCTGGGTCTTCCACCGGCAGTCGGCGTAGAGCGGTGCGGTGGCGATCGCCGGCTTCACGCAGCGGTCGGTGTTCCGCACCAGCAAGGTGCAGTCACCGGAGGAGGTGTTGGCCGGGCTGTTGCAGAACCGGTCGGCGTTTTCCCACAGGGTGATCCCGGACCAGTTGTTCTCCAGCACGTTCCGGTAGATCTCGATCTTGTCGGTGCGGGCTCGGATCCGTGGTTCGCCGCCGGACTCGGACAGGTAGACGGTCGCGTACGGGAAGTTGTCGCCGCGGTCGGCTGCCTTGCGGCCCTCGACCCAGTTGTTCCGCCGGATCGTGTTGTTCCGGATGACCGCGTTGTAGCTGATCTCGTAGATCAGCGCGGCACCGTCGTTGGCATCGAGCACGTTGTTCTCGATGCGGAAGTCGTTGTTGTTGGTGTCCGCCCACAACCCGGTTCCGCGGTTGTCGTGCACCCAGTTGCCGCGCACGTCGGCGCCGTTGACGGCCCAGAACTTGATGCCTCCGGTGCAGCCGCAGCCCTTCCGCCGCCGCTCCCAGTCGCCGGTGTTGTTGCCCACGATCTCGTTGCCCTCGACCACCAGGCCGCTGATCCGGCCGGTGGCCTTGTACGCGTTCATGCCGTACTGACCGTTGCTGCGCAGGCAGTTGGCGCGGACCTGCTGGCGGGCACCGGCCATCAGCCCGGCGCCGGAGTTGTTCTGGATCGTCGCGTGCTCGATCACCCATCCGTCGGCCGAGTCATGGTTGACCACGCCCTCGTCCCGCGGCGCCACGAAACGTTGCACGGTCAGGTAGCGGATGGTGACGTTGCGGGCGGTACCGCCGAACGCGTACTGGTTCTTCTTCCGGCCGTCGATCACCGCGCCCGGCGCACCGAGGTAGCGGTCCCCTTCCTTGGGGATGACCTGGGCGTAGCGGTCCGGGTCAAGGCTGTGCTTGCCCGGTCGAAGCCAGAACGTGGTGTTCGGCGGGCTGCTCTTGGTCTTCGCTGCCAGGTCGCCGACCACCTTGGGGTCGACGGTCACCGCGCCCGCCGGCGCCTTCGCCGGCCCGGCCGCGGGCTTGGCGCACACCCGGGCCACGGGCAGGGCCGCGGACGTGGATGGCGCGGCCTTCGGCTCCGCCCCGGCGCCCGGCGTGCTCACACAGCCGGTCGCCAGCAGGGCCAGCGCCAGCGGTGCCGCCGCCAACGCCCAGTGCCGCCTCTTGATCCCCACGCGCCCCCCCTAGCCGCGGAACCTGAGCACGGTGGTGAAGCCCTCCGCGCCGTCGGCGAAGCCGGTGCCGACCAGCGTTGTGGTGGGTTCCTTGCGCCCGAATCCGGCGGAGTACCAGCCCAGCGGCGGGTCGGTCTCGCCGCGATGCGCCCGCCAGCACAGCTGCCCGGGCAGGTCGAGCACGGCGGAGCGGTCCTCGCCGTCCCGAGTCCAGGTGAGCACTGCCCGGTTGCCCGCGAGGTCCGCGGCGATCGCCGGGCCGAGGTGGAACGCCAGGTGCACGGCCCGGCGCGGGCCGCGCACCTCGTCAATCACCCTCAGCTCCTGGCTCGCCGCCGTCAGTTCCACCCGGCGGCGGTGTACGGAGCGCTGGTAACCGTCGTGCTCGGCACACCAGCGGGCCACACCCTCGTCGGAGGTGTCCGCGGCCAGGACGCGGCTGCGGGCATGCCGGGTCCACAGGAACGGGCCGCCGGAGACGGACTGGTCACTGCCGTCCAGTTGCAGGGTGTTGTGGCCGAGGGTCGAGCGGAAGTACTGCCGCCACTCGGGTTGCCCGTGGTAGCAGAACGTCCCCGGGTCGGCGAGCACGTCGACCCCGTCGTGCCGGACCTCCACGGACAGCGCGTCCGCGTGGGCATGCGCGGCGATGGACAGGAAGCCGTGCGGACCACCGTCGCAGCGGCACCAGATCTCTGCCGGACCGCGCAGGATGGTCATGCCCGCGTCGGCGAAGTGGGCCGGTCGGCTTGCCGGGCGGGTCACGGCCGGTGCGGTTCCCTTTTTCGAGTACGGCCGGATGAGCGCGGCCAGCAGCGGGGTGCGCACATCGGTGCCGGTCACCGCCGGCCACCAGGCGAGCCGACCGAACACGGCGTCCCCCGTGGTCAGCAGCGAGGCCCAGCGGTCGGTGCCCGCGCCGTCCACGACCAGACCGTGCCCGTCGTCCGCGTCCCCCTGGCGCGGTGGCCGTAACCGGCCGTCCACGACGGCCGCGAGCGCGTCGGTCATCCGCAGCAGTACCAGCCGGATCGACGCGGGGACCGGCACGCCTGCGGCATCCGCCTCGGCCACCGCGGCCAGGCCGAGCTCCAGCACGAGTCCGTGGTACTCGGTGGCCAGCTCGCGGTTGAGGCCGGAGTCGAAGGTGTTGCTGCGCAGATGCCGCTCCAGCGACCGCAGCGCGGCGGCTCGCCAACGTGCCGAGGAGGGGAACCACCCGAACGCGCAGGCCGCTGCGAACTGCCCGGCGGCCTCGGCGATGACGTGGTTGTTCGCCGAAGAGCCCCGGCTGGGGAAGGCGGCCAGCCAGCGCTGGTGGTGCCAGATCTGGTTCAGCGCCACCGGGTTGCCCTCGAACAGCCCGGCCGCACCCGGCCAGCCGTCGAGGAGCCGGCGGATCCACACCCAGGACAGCAGCCGGATGCCCAGCTCGATGCCGCTGATCCAGTGCACGCCGCGCAGCGGTGGGTTGGCCGCCCACCACGACCGCAGGTGCTCGGCCACTCGCTCGGCATACCGCTCGTTCCCGGTGATCGCGTAGGCGGCGGCGAGCACGGTGAGGTACTGGTGCCGGGACAGCTCCCAGATCTGCTTGATGTCCCCGACCGCGTCCTCGTTCCGGTACGGCACGTCGAAGGCGTAGCCCCACGGAGCCCGGCGTCCGGTCTTCGGGTCGCACCACCAGTCCGGGTCGGTCAGGTCGTCGCGGACCACCCCGAAATACTCGGCGTGCCCGTACATCAGCCGGTCCGCCTCGGCGATGAGACGTTTCGCGGCGTCCGGAGGTATCGCGGCGATCGTACCGGCGGGCAGTACCGCGGTGAACCGGGCGTCGGTCACCTTCGGGCAGTTTGGCCGCGCCGACCGCCACCGCCGCCTGCGCACCGCGTCGCCCACCCGGCCGCCGACCTCCCGCGGTCCCATCCGGGACAGCCGCCGCAGGTACCAGCCCGGACTCCCCGAGATCACAGTCATCGCGCCCTCGCCAGCGTCACCGGCGCGCCGCCGGCCAGGCCGGCCTGTACGGCGAGGGTGGCCGCCGTGGTGGCGACCAGAGACTCCAGCGGCACCGGCATCGGCCCTCCGGTCCGCACGGCCTTGATGAACGCGGCCAGTTCGGCGGACTGGCCCTTGTCCCGGGCCTTGGGCAGCCGCGAACTGACCCACCGCTTGCGGCGGCCATCGTAAACAGCGGCACGGACGAAGTCGTCGAGCTTCAGCACCTTGCCGTCCGCGACCAGGTCCAGCGTCTCCTTGGGGAAGCCGGGCGCGCCGGTGGTGACGTAGCTGATGGTGGCGGTGGACTCGTCCGGGTAGCGCAGTACGACCTGCAGGTCCTCGTTGCCGGACGTGGCGACGGCGTACACCGATACCGGGTCGGCCTCGAGCAGCCGGCTCGCCGTGTCGATGAAGTGTCCGCCCTCGCCGGTGAACCGCGAGCCCTCGGTGCCCTGTTGGAGGTACCAGCTGCCGTGCTGCAGCCGGCCCGCGTTGACCAGGTAGCGGAGGCTCGCCGGACCGGTCCGGGCGCCGAACCGCTTCCTGGCCTCCTGCAACAGCGGCGCGAAGCGGCGGTTGAAGCCCACCTGCAGCCGGTCGTTGCCGGACTCCTCCACCGCCGCGAGTACGCCGGCCAGCTCGTCCTCGGTGAGGGCGAGGGGCTTCTCCACGAACACCGTCTTGCCGGCCAGCAGTGCCCTCCGGGTCAGTTCGGCGTGCGAGCTGTGCCGGGTGACCACGAACACCGCGTCGATGGACTTGTCGCCGAGCACGGCGTCGAGATCGGTGGTCGCCTCGGCGAAGCCGAACTTCCGCTGCGCGTTGGCCGCGGACAGCGCCGTCGTGGTGACGACGGTCGACAACTCGACGCCGTCGCGCTGTGCCAGGTGCGGCAGCAGCATCGACGTCGCGTAGTTTCCCGCGCCGACGAACGCCAGCCGTACCGGCGTCTTGGCGGACCGGGACGGGGCGGACGCTCCGCCGCCGCGCCTCACCGCGGGCACGGCCACCGCCGGGACCTCCGCTTCCCCCGCGTGTTCGGGGTACCGGAACAGCACAGCCACGGCCTTCAGGTCGCCGTCCTTCAGGCGCTGGTACGTGTCGACGGCGTCATCGAAGTCGGCGATGTGGGAGACCAAGGGCTCCACGTCGACGCGGCCGCGGGCGACGAGATCGAGGAAGCACGCCAGGTTGCGGCGCTCGGTCCAGCGCACATAGCCGATCGGGTAGTCCCGCCCCTCGATCTCGTACTCCGGGTCGTAGCGCCCGGGGCCGTAACTGCGGGAGAACCGGACGTCGAGTTCCTTCTCGTAGTACGCGTTCCACGGCAGGTCCAGGCGGCACTTGCCGATGTCGACGACCCGGCCGCGGTCCCGGCAGAGCCGGGCGGCCAGCTCGACGGGCTGGTTGCTGCCGCCGCCGGCGGCCAGGTACACCTGGTCCACGCCGTGACCGCCGGTGAGTTCGGCGACGGCGGCTTCCACGGCCGCGGATGCGGGATCGCCGCAGGCCGCGGCGCCCAGGCGCTCGGCTAGCTCGCAGCGCACCGGGTCGGGGTCGACCCCGACGACGCGAACTCCCGAGGCGGCAAGGAGCTGCACCACCAACTGCCCGATCAGCCCGAGGCCGATGACCAGCGCCACGTCGCCGAGTTGCGGCTCGCCGCGGCGGACGCCCTGCATCGCGATCGACCCGACGGTGCCGAAGGCCGCGTGCCGTGGCGCGAGGCCGTCCGGCACCGGGGCGTAGAGGTTCTTCGGCACCCAGTTCAGCTCGGCGTGCAACGCGTGCTCGTTGCCCGCGCAGGCCACGAGGTCGCCGACCTTCACATCGTCGATCCCGGTGCCGACCTGCTCGACCACCCCGCACAGCGAGTAGCCCAGCGGCGTGTAGGAGTCCAGCTTGCCCATCACCTTGCGGTAGGTGGCGGGCACCCCGTTGGTGGCCACGCTCTGCATGACCTTGGCCACCTGGTCCGGCCGGGAGCGGGCCTTGCCCAGCATCGACATGCCGGCCTCGGACACCTTCATGAGCTCGGTCCCGGTGGAGATCAGCGAGTAGGCGGTGCGGACCAGCACACCGCCCGGCTTGCACCCCGGCACCGGCACGTCGAGCACCGCCAGCTCGCCGCTCTTGTAGTTCTGAACTACCTGTTTCACCCGAAGTCCCCTTGTTTCTACGCCGTCTTCTACGCCGCCGAGCGAGCGCTCCGGCCGGTCCCGGAGGTCGCGTCGCGGTACCAGTACTCGAGGGTCAGCACATGCCACAGATGCTTGGAGAAGTCCCGCTGCCCGGCGGCGTCCTCGGCGACCATGCGCGCCAGCGCGTCGCGGCGCAGGAGCCCGGAGTTGACGAGCACGCCGTCGTTCACCACCTCGCGCACCAGCGGTGCCAGGTCCCGGCTCATCCAGGCGCGCAGCGGGGCGCTGAACAGGCCCTTGGGCCGGTAGACGATCTCCCGGGGCAGGATCGAGGTGGCCGCCTCCTTGAGGACGGCCTTGCCCTGCCGTCCGACGATCTTGCGATCGCCGGGCACGGCGAACGCCGCCTTGACCACCTCGACGTCCACGTACGGCACGCGCACCTCGGTCGACGCGGCCATGCTCGACCGGTCCGTGTACGTGAGGTTCAGGCCCGGCAGGAACATCCGGGCGTCACCCAGGCACATGCGGTTGACGAAGTCGTCGAGGTCGTTGTCCTGGTAGACGTCCGCATGCTCGGTCAGCACGTCCTCGACCGTCCCGGCCAGGTCCGGATCGACCAGGTCGAGCAGCTCGTCCTGGTCGTACATGGTGTAGCTGCGCCGGAACGCGGTCTCCTCCGGCAGATCGGCGAAGGAGAGGAACCGCTTCGCGAAGCGCACCGACCGGTACCCCCGGCGGGCCGTGGCGACCGGCAGCCGGTCCACGGTCGCGGACAAGCCGCGCCGCAGAGGTCGCGGGATGCGCTGGTAGCGCACCGCAAGCAGGTTGGCCAGGTGCTTGCGGTAGCCGGCGAACAGCTCGTCGGCGCCCATCCCCGAGAGCATCACCTTGACCCCGGCCTCTCGGGCGGCCGAACAGATCAGGAAGGTGTTGATCGCGGCGGGGTCACCGATCGGCTCGTCCAGGTGGTACGTCATCTGCGGCAGCAGGTCGAGCACATTCGGAGCGATCTCGATCTCGTGCAGGTCGACGCCGAACCGCTCGGCCACCTGCCGGGCATAGCGCAGGTCGTCCGGCATCGCCTCGAACCTGGCGTCCTCGGCGCGGAACCCGATCGTGTAGGCGGAGATCCCGGGTCGGTCGCGGGCCGCCAGCGCGGTCAGGTAGCTGGAGTCGAGGCCGCCGGAGAGGAAGGTCGCCACGGGTACGTCGGAGAGCAGGTGGCGCCGGGTCGACTCCTCGACGATGGCGGCGAGATCAGGCACCTCACCGGCCCGGGCCCGCTCCCGGCCCTCGGCGGCGACGTCCTTCAGGTTCCAGAACCGGCCGCGCTCCACCCGGCCGTCGGGCCGGCACCGCAGCCAGCTCCCCGGCGGCAGCTTCTCCGCTTCGCGGAACGCGCACCGTGTGTCCGGCACCCAGTAGTACAGCAGCGAGGCCACCAGCGCCGCATGGTCCACCTCCAGCGACCCGCCGGTCGCGGCGGCGAGCGCCTTGAGCTCGGAGGCGAACACCAGACCCTCGCCGCGCCGGAGCAGGAACAGCGGCTTGATGCCCAACTGGTCGCGGGCGAGCACCAGTTCACCGGTTCGCTCGTCGAAGATCCCGAACGCGAACATGCCGCGCAGCCGGGGCAGGCAGTCCGTGCCCCAGCGCCGCCAGGCCTCCAGCACCACCTCGGTGTCGGAGGTGCCGCGGAAACACACCCCGGCGGCTGCCAGCTCCGCACGCAGCTCGGGCGCGTTGTACAGCTCGCCGTTGTACGTCAGGGCGAGGCCGTCCGAGACCATCGGCTGGGCGCCGGTCTCGGACAGGTCGATGATGGCCAGTCGGCGGTGCCCGAGGTGCACTTCTGCGTCACCGACGGGGTGGCTGTACCGGCCCGCCCCGTCCGGACCGCGGTGGGCGAGGGTATCGGTGAGCCGGTCGGTCACGACCTTCCCGTCCGGCCATCGGTAAGTGCCTGCGATGCCACACATGTGCTACCGCGCCTCCTGGTCGCTGTCCGGGACCCGTCCCGCCCACATCGGCTGCTGCTCCGTGCGCCGCCGACCCGTCCCGTTCTGCCGGGCCGGCCGCTCGCTCCGGCCGCGCAGCGCGGTGTGCAGCCCGTCCCACAGCGTGCCGTCGGTCCGGTCACGCGGATCGGGGTCGATCAGCACCACACCGATCACCGGGATGCGCTGGTCGGCGAGTTGCCGCGCGACGGTGTGCAGCCATGCGGCGCTGCCGTGCCCGGCGCGCACGACGAGCACGGTCTGGGTGCCGAGGTACTGGAGGTCGGTCCAGGCCGTGCCGGGCGCGACCGAGCCGACGCCGATCCGGCGCTCCTGAGGCGACAGGGCCGCGGCGCTCTCGCCGCTGACCACGGTGGGGTCTCCTGGCTTCGGGCGGTGCTTCGCGAGGTGCGGGCCGGGCAGGCCGTCGACGACGACCGCCGGCCCCTCCGCCGCCAGTGCCCGGGCGAGGTTCAGGGCGATCACGCTCGTGTTGCGCGCACAGCCCAGTTCCAGCAGCGACAGCGGTTCCGCGGAGCCGCGCACGGTGCGGGCCAGGGACACGGTGAGCCGTTCGCGTGCCGCCCGGATCCGTCGGCGCTGCCACAGCCTGCCCGACCGGCGGGGCAGCTCCGCGATGACCGAGGCGCCGAGGTTCGCCGCGATGTCCCGGCGCAGCACGGGGCGGTCTGCCACCACCGTGCCGACCGCGGCCAGCGCGAGCCCGAGGAAGAGCCCGAGGACGAACCCGATCACGGCGTTGGTGACGACGGCCTTGGGCAGGGAGTGGTGCACCGCGCGCGGAGCGTCCACGATCTGCGTGCCGACGATGAGCTGCGGCGTGCCGATGCGCGCCTCCTCCGCGCGCTGACCGAAATCGGCGATCCGCGACGTGAGATCGGCCCGGCGGGCGAAGAGCGACTCGATGCTCGCCGACGCTTTCGGGTCGCTGTCCGGCGATCGGCCGCCGATCTCCTTGTTGACCTCGGCGAGCTCCTTCTGCATGCGGTCACGCTGGTCGAGGAGGGCCTTGGCCTCGGCGTCCGCGGTGTCCCGTATCCGCTTCACATGGTCCGCGACGAACGCGTCGGCCAGTGCCTTGGCCCGGGCCACCGCCTGCGCGTCGGTGTCGCCCGTCACATCGATCTGCAGCACGTTGTTGGTCAGTCCGGTACCCCGGTAGTCCCGCATGAAGTCCTCCGGTTTTTCCGAGGACTTGAGGGACTTCAGGGCCCGGTCGGCGATCTGTGTGGTCCCCAGCAGCTGGACGTCGGTGCGGATCAGCGTTCCGGTGTCGTTGGGCTGGTCCTCCTGATGCGCGACCAGCACCTTGGTCACCGCGCTCGGCGACGGCGGCAGCAGGACCGCCGCCGCCGCGCCGATCAGCAGTCCGAGCAGCGCCATGCAGGACCAGAGGCGGCGGCGCCTGCGCACCGCCACCACCAGCGCCTGCAGGTCGAGGAGTGGAGCGGCGGCCGACGACTCCGGCGTCTTGCTCGTCGTCACACTGAACCTCCCGTCGCGTGGCCGCGAACCGCGAACGTCAAAGTGGTCTCGTCCGCAGGGCGATCGGCGTGCGGCGTCGGACGGGCGTGGACCATGCCGGCGACGACGATGCCGACGACCTCGTGCCTGGCGTCCGCACAGGCCTCGGCGATGCCGGCGAGCTCCTCCGCGGTCCAGCCGCCCGCGCTGAGGACGACCAGGACACCGGACTCGGTGTCGCGATCCGGCACCATCGGCCGGTCCACCGAGACCTCCACGATCCGCAGCAGCGGATCGCTCTCGGCCTCGGCGACGAGCCGCCCGGCGGCCCGGCGGGCGATCTCGTCGCCGACCGGTACGACAACCAGCAACCGCCGGGGAGCCGGCAGTTGGTCCCGGAGGCGAGCGCACACCCGCCGGTAGCGGATCCGCCGGTCGGCCTCGTCGCCGGACCTCTGCGGGGTCGGTGTGTCCCACGGGGCGTCGACGCCCAGAAGTCGGCGGATCCGAGTCCGTGAGCCACCGCTTTCCGGCCGGTGCCCGCGCCCTTCACCAGGCACGTCGACGGTGCCGAGGAGCGCCGAGCCCAGCGCCGCGGCGATCTCCTTTTCGGTGCGCAGTCGGCGGCTCACCCGTGCGGCGGCGAGATGGCCGATGACCGCGAGCAGGAAGAACAGCAGCGCCCCGGCGACGATGAGCTGCATCCTCGTCGGCGCTGCCGCGCCGGTCGGCCGGGGCGCCGGCCCCATGACGACCATGCTCGCCTTGTTGGTCGACGGGTCGGCCTCGTCCAGCTTCTTCATGGCGTCCGCCAGCGCGGTGCGCAGCTTCTCGAGCTCGGTGCGAGCCTGCACGCTCTCCACGGTCTGGCCCGGATCGGCCGCATTGGCCAGGTCGGTGATGCGGCGGTTGGTCTCCGCCACCTTCTTCCGCAGCGCCTCGGTCCCGGAAGCCGCTCCGGGGTCGGTGCTGCCGCCTGCGATCCGCGCGGCGAAGGTGACGAACTGCTGGGCCACCTGGTCGGAGAGCCGCTGCGCGCGCTCCGGGGTGTCGGCCGTACCCGAGATCTTGATGATGTTCCCGTCGGCGGCCTTGGCGCTCACTTGGTCCTGCAGTTCGGCGCCGCTGACGCCCTTCCAGCCAAGCGTGGCGGCGGCGCGGTCGACCACCGCCGAACTGGTCGCGATGTCCACCTGGGTCAGCAGTTCGCGCTCCTCCCACACCCCTGGCAGCAGTACCGGTGCCGACGCCGTGTACCGCGGCGGAAACACCAGCACCGAGGCGCCGTAGCCGACGAGCGCACCCACCACGGCGAGGGCGGCGAGAAGCCGCCAGCGCCGACGGAGAATCCGTCCGATCGTGGCCAGGCGGATCGTGTCATCGTTCAATGGAGCGGCCTCTTCCCCGTACGGACCGGCCCACCTGCCGGCGCCGGAGCCTGGTCCCGGCAGGCGGCGGCGTAGGCGGCGAGCAGCGACGCCTGAGAGTTCCGCCAGGAGAGCGGCCCGCTGATCCGCTCCTGGCCGACCTTGCCCATCCGGGCGCGCTTCTCCGGATCGTCCAGGAGCAGCGCGATGAGCTTGGCGAATTCGGCCTCGTCGTTGGCCGGCGCGTAGACGGCGGCGTCACCGGCGGAGACGCGCGCCTCCTTCAGGTCGAACGAGACGATCGGCCGGCCCATCGCCATGTACTCCAGGACCTTGTTCATGGTCGACACGTCGTTGAGCGGATTGCGCGGGTCGGGGGAGAGGCACACGTCCGCGGTGGACAGGTAGCGCACCAGGTCGGCGTCCGGAATGCGCCCGGTGAATTGCACCTGCTCCGAGAGCCCGAGCCGCCGGGACAGCTCCACCATCGCGTCGAAGGCGTCGCCGGAGCCGACGAACACCGCATGCCAGTCGGTCCGCCCGAGCTCGTCGCGCATCTTCGCAAGCGCCCGCAAGGCGTAGTCGACGCCGTCCTGAGGGCCCATGACGCCGAGGTAGCACAGCAGATGAGGCTTGCCACGCTTCAACTCCGGCTCGGGCGGCACAGGTTGGAACCGGTCGATCTGGGGTGCGCTGCGCACCACGAAAACGTCCGCAGGGCGTTGACCGCCACGGCGCACCGCGACGTCCCGGTAGCTCTCGTTCGTGGCGAGCACGACGTCCGCGGCCCGGTAGGTCCGCCGTTCCAGCGCGCACACGGCGCGGTAGAGCAGATCTTCGCCGCGGTCGAAGCGGGAGAGGTACAGCTCGGGTACCAGGTCGTGCTGGTCGAAGACGAAACGCGCGCCGCGCCGCTTCAGCCACAGTGCCGGCAGGAACAGCAGGTCGGGCGGGTTGCAGGCGTGGACCACGTCGACCGGGCCGACCTTGCGGGCCAGCCGGGCCGTGTGCCACAACGCCGATCCATACTCCCGCAGGTAGCCGGCCGGTCCTCCGGTGGCCGCGCGCAACGGGTAGCGGTGGATCCGCACCCCGTCGATCTCCGCCTCCGGCTCCGTGTCCCGCTTTTCCCCCCGGGGACAGATGACGTGCACCTCCCAGCCCGCGTCACGCAGCGTCGTGCACTCCTGCCACACCCGCCGGTCGAACGGCACCGACAGGTTCTCCACCAGGATCAGCGCGCGCCGGTCCGGCTGGTCGCCGCTTATTGCATTACCAAGCAAGGCCCATGTACCCCGGTTCGGCCCGGCGCGCGTCGGCGTCGGGAAGGTGGATGAGGTCGACAATCACCGGGCCGTCGCCATGGGGCAGCGCCGACAGCACGGCCGGATCTCTGGTCCCGACCAGGCACACCTCGGCGTGCTCGAGCACCTCGTCGACGGAGTCCGCGAGCAGCTGCGCGAGGTGCGGCAGCCTGGTCTCGATGTACTCGCGGTTCGCGCCGATCAGCCGGGAGAGGCTCACGTTGGCGTCGTGGATCCGCAGGTCGTACCCCCTGCCGAAGAGCCTCTCCGCCAGCTCGACGAGCGGGCTCTCGCGGAGGTCGTCGGTGCCGGGTTTGAAGGACAACCCGAACAGACCCACCCGGCGCTTGCCGGTGCGCTCGACCAGCTCCACCGCGCGCTGCAGATGTGCGGAGTTGGAGGTCAGCACGTGGGCGAGGATGGGCACCGAGACGTCGGCCCGCTGCGCCGCGTGGACCAGGCTGCGCAGGTCCTTGGGCAGGCAGGAGCCACCAAAGGCGAAGCCGGGCCGCAGGTAGGCGGGGCTGATGTTCAGCTTGCGGTCGGCCAGGAACACGTCCATCACCTGGTGCGAGTCCACCCCGAGCGCCTGGCACACCGCGCCCAGCTCGTTCGCGAAGCCGATCTTGAGGCCGTGGAACGCGTTGTCCGCATACTTGATCGCCTCGGCCGTCGGGACCGGCACCCGGAACACCTCGCCGGGCAAGCCGTCGTACAGCGCCATCACCGTGTCGCCGCTTGCCGGGTCGAGTTCGCCGATGACGGTCTTCGGAGGGTCGAAGAAGTCCCGCACGCTCGTGCCCTCGCGCAGGAACTCCGGGTTGACCGCGACCCCGAAGTCCACCCCGGTCGTGCCGCCGACGTACTTCTCCAGGATCGGTACCAGCAGGTTCAGACAGGTGCCCGGGAGCATGGTGCTGCGGAACACGACGGTGTGCCGGCTCCCCTGCTTGGCCCCCTCGGCCAGCGCGGCGCCGATCTGCTCGGTGACCCGCTCCAGGTACGTGGTGCACAGGCTGCCGTTGGGTTCCGACGGCGTGCCCACGCAGACCAGCGACACCTCGCTGTCCATGATCGCCTCGCGGACGTCGACGGTGGCGCGTAACGCTCCGGTCCGCACGACCTCGGCGGTGAGCTCGCCGATCCGCTCCTCGACCACCGGGGCCTTGCCGTCGTTGACCAGGTCGACCTTCGCCTGGTTCACGTCCACCCCGATGACCTGGTGACCCATGGTGGCCAGGCACGCGGCCGACACACAGCCCACGTAGCCGAGCCCGAAGACGCTTACTCTCATGCCTCGTTCCTCCCCCCAGGCAGGCCCCTCCGGCCTGCGATGCGTGCGCCGTCGGACGCCGACCCCCCGCACATCAGTAGGCCCCCTGCCCATGGAGCACCGCACGCAGCGTCTTCCACAAGATCACTGTGTCGAGGGCGAGCGACCAGTCCTCCACGTACCGCAGGTCCAGGCGGACGGCCTCCTCCCACGGCAGGTCGCTGCGTCCGCTGATCTGCCACAGGCCGGTGAGCCCGGGCTTGACCAGCAGCCGTCGCCGGATGTCCGGGCCGTACGCTGCGGACTCCTCCGGTAACGGAGGCCGCGGACCGACGAGCGACATCGATCCGGTGAGCACGTTGAAAAGCTGCGGGAGCTCGTCGAGCGAGTACCGGCGCAGCACTGCTCCCACCCGGGTCACCCGCGGATCCCGGCGGAGCTTGAACAGCAGGCCTGCGCCTTCGTTGAGGTCGGCCAGCTCGGCACGTGCCCCATGAGCCCCGGCGATCATGGTGCGGAACTTGAGAATGGTGAACTCGCGGCCGTCCTTGCCGACCCTGCGCTGGCGGTAGAACACCCCGCCCCGACTGTCCACCAGCACGAGCAGCCCGACGAGCACCATCAGCGGCGCGAACAGCACCAGCAGGACCGCCGCGCCCACCCGGTCGACGACCTCTTTGATCGCCCGGCGGCCCCCGGTGAAGGTCGGCATACTGACCCGCAGCAGCGGGATCCCGAGCACCGCGTCGACGTGCAGCCGCGGGCCCGCCACCTCCATCAGCACGGGGGCCACGACCATCTCGGCATCGCTGCCTTCGAGGTTCCAGGCCAGCCGCTGCAGCCGGTCCGGTGACCAGTGCGGGTCCGGTGTGACCGCGACGACACGGTAGCCGTCGTGGCGGACGTACTTGGCGACGTCCGTCAGTCGGCCGACGACCCGCACTCCGTCCAGTCGGTCACCGTCGAGCCCGCGACCGTCCGTCGTGCACACCGCCTCCACCCGCCAGCCGAGGTGCGGGAACTTGCGGGTTCGGGTGATCAGGTCGCGCACGGTGGCCGGGCTCCCGGCAGCGAGCACCGGTCTCAGGCACCGTCCTTCCTTGCGCTGTTTGTGCAGCCAGAGGCGGAGCAGATACCGCTCGGTCATGGTGACGAGCGCGATCGCGGGGATCGCGACGAAGATCCAGAGTTTGATGTTGCGCGAGGTCAGGGCGATCCCGCCGAGCGCCAGTACGACGGTCGCCGTGAACAGTGAGCGTCCGAGCCGGCGGAATTCCTCGGCCCCCTGGCCAAGCACGGCCGGAGCCCACGACCGGCTCACCGCGAGCGCTCCCAGCACCAGCAGCTGGGTGCCGAATGCGAGAATTCCCCACTTCTCGTGCCAGTTGGCCGCGTCCCGGGCCCCGAAGAAGTCGCCGATCGCCGCCACCACGAAGGCGGTGGCCACGGTATCGCTGATGATCACGGTACGGCGGTACCGCTGCTCCCAATCGCTCGCGGGCCGGCTGATTGCCCCGTTCGCCAGACGCCCGCGCGCAGACGGAAACGGGCCGACTAGTCCCCCTTGACGCACAGAACCCCCCAAGGTCCCCAGTGGTTCGACGTGTTCGCCTAACACTGTTTCGCCCCCTCCGGGAGGCCCCCGCCTCCCGCGCTGTTCCTCCCCACGGGAGGTCCCCGCCCCCCGCCGCGCTGTTCCTCCCCTCGGAAGGCCCCCGCCCCCCGCGCATGACATCCCGGCTAATTCAGAGCCATGTGAACAACCCACCCTGGCGACAGCGGACTTGCATGTCCTGCCAGACTCTCGAGGTGCGTGGGAACCCGTCGAAACCTCGGGTGCTCCCCGCACCAAGGCCCCCTCTCGGGCTCCAAGAATTGACCACCCCCACGTCCGGTGCCGGGGACACGACTGCTGGTCTTCCGTAGCGCCGGACCTAAAGCGTCATTCGTCGCCTCATGTCCGAACAGCTGAAGCACGGTCAATCTAGAGCATCGGGGCCAGTGTGTAGAGGGGATGTGTGTAATTTGTGTTCAAGCTTTGAGACTTGATCCACCGACCGGTGACGGCCTACGGGTGCCTTGACGCCACCGCGCGCTCCAGCAGCTCGTCCGGCCCCCGGGCGCGGCTTCTGCGCGGTAGCGATCGGCGAGCTGCAACGGGCCTTCTACGGCGCCCAGTTCGGCAACTTCCCGCTGTTCGTGCACTACGGCGTGCTGCTGTGGGGGCCCGAGGCGGGCGGGGCGATCGACCCGGACAATTCCACGGAGATCCATCAGAAACCCCCTAGGCGCACGACTGGATCGTGCCGGTGTTCGGCGGCATGTCCAAGGGAGAGCGCCTCAAGGTCCGGGTGCATGCCGCGATGTCGGCCCAGGCGCTGGTTTCCGCGGCAGAGGAACGAGTGATGTCTGCGATGCGTCGTACGGGGCGATGTGACGGATGTCCGCCCGCGGTTTCAGGCCTCCGGGATCGTGGCGGGCAGGCCGAGCGCGGCGGAGCAGTGGCGCCAGATGGCCGTGAGGGCCGTCTCCAGGGTGACGGTGGGATCGCGGAGCATCAGCCGGATTCCGTAGCCGTCGCTCAGGGAGAGGAGGAGCGTACTGAGTTCGTCGACGTCGGTCGCGGTGAACTCACCGGACGCGATGCCGCGCCGCACCGCGTCGGCCACCCACTCGTGGAGTTGGGCGTACAGGTCCACCGCGAACTGCCGTGTCGTCTCGTCGCGCAGCGCTCGTACCCACAGCTCCTGCCACAGCCGCCAGTCCTGGTGCAGTTGGGGGTCCGTCGGCAGCAGACTGCGGAGAATGCGGGCCAGGGTGACGGCGGCCGACACGGACTCCACGTCGCGCTCCACGTCGACCGCCGTGTTGGCGAAGGAGTGGGTCATCGCCTCGGTGAACAGCTTCTCGCGTGTGTCGAAGTGGTAGTGCAGCAGCGCCGTCGACACTCCGGCCCGCTCCGCGACCATCCGCATCCGGATCTTCTCGAAACCGGTCTCGGCGATGACCTCGCACGCGGCGGTCAGGATGCGCTCGCGCGTGTCTGCCGTGCGCACCTTGGTCGACACCCTGCGACTCCTCTCGTCCGGCGGCTGTACATCACCACCATTTTCTCTCATGGCCGGGTCACCCGTGCCGCCGCCTCACCCGGTGCCCTTTCCGGGTACGGGTAGAAGCCCCGGCCGGACTTTCTGCCGAGCAGGCCGGCCTCCACCATGCGGGACAGCAGGGGCGGCGGGGAGTACAGCGGCTCCTTGAACTCGGCGTACAGCGACTCGGCGATGGCCCGCGTGGTGTCCAGGCCGATCAGGTCGGTCAGGGCGAGCGGACCGAGCGGGTGGGCGCAGCCCAGGACCATGCCGCGGTCGATGTCCTCCACGCTCGCGGCGCCCGTCTCCACCATGCGGACCGCGGCCAGCAGATAGGGCACGAGCAGCGCGTTCACGACGAAGCCCGCCCGGTCCTGGGCGTGCACGACCTCCTTGCCGAGCACACCGACGACGAAGGCGCCGGCGCGAGCGGTGGTGTCGGCCGATGTCAGCAGTGACGGGACGACCTCGACCAGCCGCAGCACCGGAACCGGGTTGAAGAAGTGCACGCCGACGACCTGGCCGGGCCGCGAGGTCGCCGCGGCCAGCCGGATGACCGGGATCGAAGAGGTGTTGGTGGCGAGGATGGCGTCGCCCGCGGTGACCACGGAGTCCAGCCGTTCGAACAGGTCGAGTTTGACCCGCACGTCCTCTGCGACGGCCTCGACGACCAGGTCGCGGTCGTGCAGCGCCTCGATCTCGTCGACCACCGTGATCAGGCCCAGGGCCGTCGCACGCCGTTCCGCGGTGAGCCTGCCGTGCGCGACGGCACGGTCCAGCGAGCGGACGATGCGTCCGTGCCCCGCCCGTACCGCCGCCGCGTCGCGCTCCACGACCGTCACCGGCACTCCGGCCCGCGCGCCGATCTCGGCGATGCCCGCGCCCATGAGACCGCAGCCCACGACTCCGAGCCGTTGGATGGCGCCCATCGGTTCTCCTCTCCGTCTTCGATCCGTCAGCGCCCTCCGCGGTGGCCTGCCGCGAGACGGGCTGGGCCGGGGCCGCGCGGGCCCCGGCAGCGTCACTGAGCGACGGGCAGGTCCAGGACCCCCGACCCCCGCTTGACGAGCTCGTTGGCGATGATGAGCCGCTGGATCTCGGAGGTGCCCTCCCAGATGCGGTCCACCCGCAGCTCGCGGTAGAGCCGTTCCACCGCGTACGAACGGTCGTAGCCCCGGCCGCCGTGGATCTGGAGACAGCGGTCGATCACCCGGCCCGAGGCCTCACTGGCGGCGAGCTTGGCGATGGACGCCTTGGCGTGCAGGGTCTTGCGGTCGTCGGGCGAGGACTGGTCGACCTCCCACGCCACCTGGTGGGTGTAGGCGCGGTTGACCGCGATGTCGACGGCGCAGTCGGCGAGCATGCCCTGGATCAGTTGGTACGTGGCGATGGGGGCGCCGAACTGTTCGCGCTCCACGGCCCAGTCGCGAGCCAGTTCCAGCGCCCGCTCGGCCGCCCCGGTGGTGCGGGCCGCGATCATCAGGCGCTCCTCGGTGAACCACGAGCGCGTGATGTCGTGGCCCTCGCCGATGCCGCCGAGTACGGCGTCCTCGCCGACCTGCACGTCGGTGAAGGTGAACTCGGGGTGCTCGTAGACGAAGGTGTGCATGAAGCGTGGTACGCGCGTCATCTCGATGCCGGGCGTGTCCTTGTCGACGAGGAACAGCGTCGGCGCGCGGTCCGGTCCGGCCGCAGCGAGGACGATCATGAAGTCGGCGTGGTCGCCGACGGTCACGAACCACTTCTCGCCGTTCAGGACCCAGCCGCGATCGTTCTTCGTCGCCGTGGTGGCCAGGTGTCGCGGGTCGGAGCCGGCGCCCGGCTCGGTCACCGCGTAGCAGTCCCGGCGCTCGCCCCTGATCACCGGGATCAGGAAGCGCTCGCGCTGCTCGGGCGTGCAGTGCCGCAGCGCGTTGGCGGGCCTCCAGACCATGTCCCAAAGGGCGCCGGTGAGCCGCCCCAACTCCTCCTGCACGGTGACCTGTTCGGCGATGGTGAGGCCGGCGCCGCCCCACTCTGCGGGCATGTTGACGGCCTGCAACCCGGCGTCGAGCACCGCGTCGCGGATCTTGGCGTGCGCGCTCTCGGGCAGGCCGTTGCGCTCCTCGCACGGGAGCTCGTAGGCGGTGATGAAGTCGGTGAGGGCACGCGCGTCGGCCTTGAGCCGGACCTGGCGCGGGGTGAGGCGGAAGTCCATGGAAGTCCTCGCTGCTCGGTGTGGTGTGGATGGCCAGGGGGTTACGGGGTCGGCAGCGCCAGGGCACGGGTGCCGCGCTTGATGAGCTCGTTGGCGATGATCAGCCGCTGGATCTCGGAGGTGCCCTCCCAGATCCGGTCGACGCGCAGTTCGCGGTACATGCGCTCGACGGGGTAGGTGCGGTCGTAGCCGCGGCCGCCGAAGATCTGCAGACAGCGGTCGGCGACCCGACCGGCCGCCTCGCTGGCGGCGAGCTTGGCGGTGGAGGCCTTGGCGTGCAGGGTCTTACGGTCGGTGTGCGGCTGGTCGGCCTCCCACGCCACCTGGTGGGTGTAGGCGCGGTTGACCGCGATGTCGACGGCGCAGTCGGCGAGCATGCCCTGGATCAGTTGGTAGGAGGCGATGGGGGCGCCGAACTGTTCGCGCTCCACGGCCCAGTCGCGGGCGAGCTGCAGGGCACGCTCGGCGGCGCCGACCGTGCGGGCCGCGATCATGAGGCGCTCGTCGGTGAACCATTCCTTGGTCAGCTCGTAACCGTTGCCCACGCCGCCGAGCACGTCCTCGTCGGCGACGAAGACGTCGGTGAAGATGAACTCGGGGTGCCCGTTGACCGCGGAGTGCATGAAGCGGGGCACCCGTGTCATCGCCACGCCCGGGGCGGCCTTGTCGACGAAGAACAGCGTGGGCAGCCGCTCGGGTCCGGCGTCCGCCTGGACGAGCAGGAAGTCGGCGATGTCGCCGCAGGTGACGAACCACTTCTCGCCGTTGAGCAGCCAGCCCCCGTCGGTCCGAGTGGCGGTCGACGAGCCGGAGGCGGGGTCGGACCCGGCGCCCGGCTCGGTGACGGCGAACGCGTCGAACTTCTCGCCGCGCATGATGGGCAGCAGGTACTTCTCGCGCTGGCGCTCGTCGCCCTGGGCCAGGACGTTGGCGGGCCGCCAGGGGATGTCCCACAGGCAGTTGGTGACCTTGCCGAACTCCTCCTCGACGATGACCTGGTCGAGCAGGCTGAGCCCGGCTCCGCCCCACTCGACGGGCATGTTGATGGCGTAGACGCCCGCGTCCATCGCGGCACGCGTCAGTTCGGCGACGGTCTGCTGCGGAAGGGGGCCGCCGGCCTCCTCGGCTCGTTCCTCGTAACGCATCAGCAGCCGCGCGTAGTCGGCCGCGCGCCGCTTCAGGTCGGCCTGTTCGGGGGTGTAGCGCATGTCCATGGGGGACCTCTTCGGTACGGGGACGGAGGATGGGGTGCGGGTATCAGGCCAGTACGGCGCGGGAGTCCAGGGCGAGGACTCCGGTGGGTCGCACGAGCAGCGGGTTGACCTCGAGCTCGGCGATCTCGGGGTGGGCGGCCGCGAACGCGGTGACGGTCTCGATCGCCCTGGCTGCCGCGGTCACGTCGACGGCCGGCCGGCCGCGTACGCCGTCCAGCAGGGCGGCGGTGCGCAGATCCCGCAGCAGCCGCAGGGCCCGGTCGGCCGGCACGGGAGCCAGAGTGAATGTGACGTCGCGCAGCGGCTCGGCCAGTACTCCGCCCAGGCCCACCATGGCGACCGGCCCGAAGCGCGGGTCGCGGTCGACGCCGACGATCAGCTCGACTCCGTCGGAGAGGTCCGCCATGGCCTCCACGGAGTAGGACGGCGCGCCCAGCCGTGCGTTCATCTCGCGAAAGACGGCGAGCAGTTCGTCGGGGTCGGCCAGGCCCAGCGCCACACCCCCGGCGTCCGACTTGTGCAGCAGGTGCAGGGCCTTGAGCACATAGGGGCCCGCGAACTCGCGTGTGGCCGCCAGCAGTTCGGCTTCGTCGCGGACTTCCCGCGCGGCGGGGAAGGGGAGCCCGGCGGCTTCCAGCGCCCGGCGGGTCTCCAGGTAGCCCGTCTCCCGCAGCGGCCCGGCGGCGCGGGGGAGAGGCGTGAGACCGATGTCGTAGGCGGTGGGCGCTGTCGCGGCGAGTGCGCGGGCCGCGTCCTCGGTCGCGCCGAAGACGGGGATGCCGGCCGAGACGAGGGTGCGACAGCTGGGGGAGTGCGGGTACATCGACTGGACCACCAGCGGCTTGGCGGTGGCTCGGTGGTGGGCGGCGATGAGCCGGGCGGCCTCCTGTTCCCCCTCCGCCAGCGTGGCGCCGCCCCCGCCGAGCCCGTCCTGCGCGGCCGCGTAGCCACCGAAGTAGCCGGTCATCAGCACGGCGTCGGTCTCCTCGGCCGCCAGCAGCGCGGCGACGGTCTCGGCGTAAGAGCCGGGATCCTGCTCGCCCATGCCGGCCAGGTCCACCGGGTTGCCGACGGCGGACTGTTCCCACAGTGCTTCCCGGACGCGCCGCCGGGTCGGCGGCTCGAGTTCGGGCACGGCCAGCCCCGCCGCCTCGACGGCGTCGGCGGCGATGACTCCGTGGCCGCCACCGTCGGTGAGCACGGCGACCCGGCGGCCGGCGGCCCGGCGTCCGCCCGCCAACGAGGCGAGGACGACGCTGAGTTCGCGCGGCGTGGCGACGAGTTCGACCCCGGCGTCCCGGCACGCGGCGGCGACGATGTCGGCGGACGTGGTCAGGGCGCCGGTGTGCGACTGGGCGCTGCGCGCGGAGGCGTCACCGCGTCCGGCGGTGAGCAGGACCACCGGCTTCCCGGCGACCGAGGCCGCTTCGGCGAAGGCGCGTCCGTCGGCGAAGTCCTCGGCGTACACCGCGATGGCCCGGGTGCCCTCGTGCCGGGCGCAGTCGGCGAGCAGGTCGACGAGGGTGACGTCGGCCTGGTTGCCGAGTGAGACGAAACGGGAGAAGCCGAGGCCGTGCGGGCGAAACCGAAGCTGGAGTTCGAGGGCGAGGTTTCCGCTCTGGCTGAGCAGTGCCACGCCGCCGGGCGTGAAGGTGTCCGAGGCCAGGAAGAGGTCGGTCGTGTTGTCCGCGAGGCCCAGGCAGTTGGGGCCGACCATCACGGCGCCGGCGGCGCGGACGCGCTCCGCGACGGTGCGTTGGCGGGCCCGTCCGGCGGCTCCGGTCTCCGCGAACCCCGCGGTGATGGCGACGATCGCGCGGGCCCCGCAGTCCAGGGCTTCTTCGACCGCTGCCTCGAAGCCGGCCGCGGGCACCGAGACGACCGCCAGGTCGACGGGCTCGCCGATGGCTCGGAGGCTGGGCGCGGCGGTGCGGCCGAGCACCGTTCCGCCGCGGCGGTTGACCAGGTGGACGGGGCGGCGGCCGTTCGCGCGGATGGCCTGGGCGGCGATGGCGTGGCCGTACTTGGCGGGATCGTCGCTCGCGCCCACGACCGCCACGGAGATGGGGTCGAAGAGCGCCGACAGGTCGCGTCCCATGTCACTTCACCAGCCGCAGGGCCGAGTTGGGGCAGGCGGCGACGGCCGCGGCGGCGGCCTCGGCGCCGCCTTCGGGGACCACGGTCCCCTGCAGCCGGGCGTAGCCCCACTCGTCGAGGTCGACGAGCTCGGGCGCGGGTTCCTGGCACAGGCCGTAGCCCTGGCAGCGGGTGGAGTCCAGCAGGAGTTTCATGACGTGGTCCTTTCGGCGATCGGTGACGGGCGAGGGGTGCGGCTTTCGCGTCGGGTCAGGGGACGGCCACCGCGAAGCGGCGTCCGTCGTGCGGCGCGGCGTCGCCGCAGGCGGGGCAGGAGGTGTCCCGGTGGTCCTGGACCCGGTCCGGGAAGTGCGCGAGGAGGGTGGCGGCGATGCGCGCCGCGGCGTCGAGGAGTCCGCAGGCGCCACGGCCGGGCAGTTGCCCCGACCAGCGGAGCAGCTTGGCGATGTCGTCGTCGGCGGCCTCGCCGCGCGCCACCGCCGCGAGCGTCCCGGCCAGCGCACCGGTGCCGGAGACGCACACCCCGCACTGCCGGGCGCTCTGCGCGGCGAGGTACCCGGCCGCGTCGGCGGCCACGGCCACCGGGCAGTCCTCGGGGCGCAGGAAATGCAGGGCTCCGCAGCCGAGCGCTCCGCCCGCCGCGGCCAGCCCGTCGTGGTCGAGCCGGAGGTCCGTCCAGCCCGCCCCGTGCAGCCCGCCGAACAGCCCACCCAGCAGGACCGCCTCGGCCCTGCCGTGGCCGTGCAGGTCGGCGAGGGTCTTCAGATACGTGCCCGCGGGCGCCTCGACCAGCGCGGGCTCGCCCGCCGTTCCCGAGAGGGTGACCAGGTAGGTGCCGGCGATCGCGGCCGCCGCGTCGGGGTGGGAGTGCAGTACGGCGATACGTGCCAGGGTCTCCACGTTGGCGACCAGGGTGGGTGCGCCTCCCACCCCGTTCTCGTAGGGGCGCGGCGGTTTGGCCCTGGGCAGCGCCGGTCCGCCGTCGATACGGCGTACGACCGCGGTCTCTTCCCCTGCCACATAGCTGTGCTCGGTGCGCACGACGTCGACGCGGAGGTCGGCAGGCCGCTCGGCGAGGGCCCGGCGGACGGCCTGCTCGGCGCGGACGTCGGAGACGTAGACGCAGCCGCGTGCCGCGTCGGTCATCGCCGCCGCCAGCCGTACGCCGTCCAGCACCAGGTGCGGGCGGTGCCGCAGCAGCCAGCGGTCCTTGACCGAGCCCGGCTCGCCCTCCTCGCCGTTGGCGACGACGACGGGCCGGCCGGGGGCGTCGCGGACGGCGCGGAGCTTGACGGCGGCGGGGAAGCCGGCGCCGCCCCGGCCGCGCAGTTCCGTCGCGGCCACTCGGCCGAGCAATGCGCCGGGCGCGGGCAGGGGCGCATAGCCGCCGGCCGCGAGGTAGGGGGCGAGATCTTCCCCGCCCGGCGGGACGGTGAGCAGGCCGGGCTGTCCGGCGGGGACGAGCGGAAGGATGCCGGTCATGCGGTACTCCCCGGTTCGCCGTGGCAGGAACGGTTCTTCAGGTGCGCGACCGCGCGCTCCAGGGCCCGGCGCTGCGGAGCGGCGCGTTCGTACCCGGCGCCCGGCAGGCCGATGAGCATGCGGTGGTGGTCCAGGACGACCTCGCCGGCCACGAGCGCCGCGGCCGGATTGCCGGCCCCGGGCCCTTCGGCGGCGTCGACCACCAGCGCGGTGACCTCGGCGAGGTAGCGCAGCCAGCCGCGCTGGGTGCCATGCAGGACGAGCCGTTCCACACGGTGCCGCTCGGCCGTGACGGGATCCGCCGGTGTGCGGCCCGGCGTGGGGGCCCGCAGGGCGGCCACCGCGGCGGGCAGCTCGCGTTCGGGCTCGGGGGTGAGGCCGAGCCAGACCAGACTGCGGTGAGCGCTCATGCGTGCCTCCGGGGTCTGACCGTTCCGGTCGTACGGAACGGGGTGGCGCAGCGATGGCGTGGACGGGGGATGCTCCGGTGCCCTGGGGAAGCGGGCGGGGAGCGGTGCGAGGTACCGGCCGAGGGGGCGGTATATCGCGTCGACGTGGTGAGCCGGATCCGGTTGCGTCGGTCGCGCGGAGCCCGGGATCCCGTGGCGTGCGGGCCGGCGGGCAGGAGTCATGCGGTCCGCGTTGCGTGAGCCGTGCCGATCCCTGGTCCGCGAGCCTGCGGTGCGAACGCCGGTGCGGACGGCTGCGCAGACGGCTGTGCAGACGGCTGTGCGGTGCGGGCCGTGGCGGTCCGCCTGCAGCGAGACTAACTAACTAATTAGTCAGCCCACAAGTCTTGACATCGACCTGCACCGGTCCCAGTCTGACTAACCAATTAGTCAGACGGGATCGCGCAGCGCCGGAGCCACCTCGGCCCCCGATCCCCGATCCCCGCGTAGCCTCACCGCCCATCGCCGCCGCCGCGGCGCGGAGGAGGAACCCATGCAGTCCTCGACCACTCGGGCACCCGCCGCCTCCCCGGCTCCGCCCGGACGGCCGGCCCCGCCCCCGGACCATCCCGGGGAAGCGCTGCCCGCGCGTTACTACACGGATCCGGCCGTCGCCGCGGCCGAGACCGAAGGCGTCTTCGCCAAGTCCTGGCAGCTCGTCTGCCACGAGTCGGACCTCCCCGGACCCGGAGCCCGCCTCGCCGCCACCGCGGCCGGTCGGGAGGTCCTGGTCGTCCGCACCGAGGACGGGACGCTCGCCGCCCACCTCAACGTCTGCCGCCACCGCGGCACCCGCCTGGTCACCGACCCGGAACCGTCGGGAAAGGCGATCCGCTGCCCCTACCACGGCTGGACCTACAAACTGGACGGACGCCTGGTCGGCGCCCCCGAGGCCCGTAGGATCCCGTGCCTGGACAAGCCCCGTCTCGGGCTCCACCCGGTGAAGGTCGAGTCCTTCCTCGGCTTCGTCTTCGTCAACCTCGACCTCGACGCGGTGCCGCTCGCCGAGAGCTGCGCCGGTCTCGCCGAGTCCGTCGGTCACTACGCAGGAGCCGACCTCGTACCCATCGGCAGGCACCGCATCCACGACACCACGGGGGGCGAGGAGCAGCACGCCAACTGGAAGGTGATCGTCGACAACTACCTCGAGGGCTACCACGTGCCCGTGGCCCACCCCGCGCTCATGCGTCTGCTCGACTACCAGGCGTACACGGTCGACATCCAGGACGACTACGTACTCTTCGAGTCGCCCCTGCGCGACAAGCCCTCCTCGAACTGGACCGAGCGGCTCTACCAGAGGCTCGCCACCCCGATGCCGGGGCTGACCGAGGCGGACCGCCGTGTCTGGCGCTACGCCGTGATCTACCCGAACACTCTCATCGACTTCTACCCTGACCACGTGCTCGCGTGGACTGCGCTCCCCACCGCCCAGGACCGGGCGGCCATTCCGGGCGCCTTCTACACCCGGCGCGGGGAGAGCGTCCGCACCAGGCTGGCCCGGCGGCTGAACGTCCACATCGGCTGGGTCACCAACGACGAGGACGCCGAACTCGTCGAGCGCGTACAGGCCGGCCTGGCCACCCCGGGCTTCGAGCCCGGTCCGCTCTCGCGCCGCGAGGCCGCCGTCGGCTGGTTCGCCCGCCGGATCCGGGACGACCTGGAGGGGGAGGTCCGGTGATCCGCTCGACGGACGGGCCGCACGCGCCGGGCGCGTACCTCTCGTCGGGCTTATCCGGCCCGCACTGACGCACGCTCTCCCCTCCTCAGACCGGTCACCCCTACGGAGTCAGGGCCTCCGTGAGCCGACATCCCGGTCCCGCCCTGGAGTTGTGCCGATCCTCGACGGAGAGGACGTTCATGTCCCCCGAGGTACCTCCACCGTCCCGGCGTGCCGTACTGCGGGCAGGCGCCTGCGGTCTGCTCGGCGCCGCGGCCGGCGGTTGCGGGTTCATGCCCGCCAAAACACCCGACGAGAAGGACCTGGCCCCGGTCGAGGCCCGCGTCGACGGCGACCTCGTCTACTTCAACTGGGCCGACTACGTGGACCCTTCGGTCTTCAAGGGCTTCGAGAAGGAGTACGGCGTCAAGGTCATCCAGTCGAACTTCGACTCGATGGAAGGCATGGTCGCCAAGCTCAACGCCGGCAACCGCTACGACATCATCTTCCCCACCGCCAAGTGGGCCCAGCGCCTGGCCCGCGGGGGCCGGCTGCGCCGGATCGACCACTCCCAACTCGCCAACTCCAAGGCCGTGTTCGGCAAGTACACCTACTTCGCCGACCCCTGGTACGACCCCGGCTCCGCGCACACCGTCCCCTTCACCGCCTACAAGACCGGCATCGGCTGGCGCCGCGACCGGATCGGCGACCTGACCGGGTCCTGGAAGGACCTGTGGAACGACAGGGCAAGCGGCAGGGTCTTCCTGCTGGACGACCGGGACGAGGTGCTCGGCATGGGCGCCCTCGAACTCGGCCTGGACGTCAGCACCGGCGACGCCGGCGACCTGAACCGCATCACCGCGCTGCTGGGGAGCCTGCGGCCGCGGCTGCGCGGCTTCTCCAGCGACAGCTACAACAACCTCCTCAACGGCAACGCGGTGATGACCCAGGCCTGGAGCGGCGACATGGCCGCCATGCTCAACCAGGCCAAGGACCCCTCCGTCTTCGGCTTCGAGGCGCCGAGAGAGGGCACGCCCATCAACTCCGACTGTTACGCCGTCCCCTGGAACGCACCCCACCCCGGCACCGCGCTGCTCTTCATCGACTACATGCTCCGGCCGGAGAACGTGAAGAAGAACATCGAGTACATCGGCTACCCGATGCCGGTGGCCGGCTCCGAGAAGGTGTACGCCGCCCTGGTCGAACCCTTCCCCGAGTGCATCGTCACCGAGGACGAACTGAAGGCGGACCTGTTCTTCCGCAACGGCGGCCGCGCCGCGGAGGACGCCCGGGACACCGCCTGGACCCATGTGAAGGCGGGCTGAGATGACCTTGCTCCGTGGCCCCTTCCGTACCCGCCGCCGCGCTCCGGGCGCCGCCGGAACCCGTATGTGGACCTGGTTCATGCTCCCCGGCACGCTGTGGATGACCGGCTTCCTGATCGCCTCGCTGCTGCTGGTCGCCGTCCTGGCCGTCGGCACCACCGACGAACTCGGCAACCCCCGCTTCGGCTTCGACCTGGGCAGTGTCCGCGCCCTCGCCGACCCCGCCTACACCGAGGTCCTGGCGCGCTCCCTCGGCTACGCCCTGCTGACCTGCGTCATCTGCCTGCTGATCGCCTACCCGGTGGCGTACACCATCGCCCTGTACGGCGGCCGCTACAAGCACGCGATGATCGCCGCGATCGTGGTGCCGTTCTTCGCCAATTACCTGGTGCGCATGTACGGCTGGTCGGTCGTCCTGTCCGACGACGGACCCCTCCTGCGTGCGCTGCGCTCCCTCGGGCTGGCCGACGGCGGCACGAAGATCCTCAACACCGGCTTCGGCGTGGTCGCCGGGCTCGTCTACGGATTCGTGGTCTTCATGATCATCCCGCTGTACGCCGCCCTGGAACGGCTGGACGTCTCCCTCATCGAGGCCGGCCGCGACCTGTACGGCGGTCCCGTGCGCACCTTCTTCTTCGTCACGCTGCCGGCCACCCGGCAGGGCGCGACGGCCGGGCTCGTCCTGGTCTTCCTGCCCGCCATGGGCGACTTCGTCAGCGCACAGCTCATGGGAGGCCCGGACCAGATCATGATCGGCAACCTCATCCAGGACAAGTTCTTCCAGGGACAGAACTGGCCGCTCGGCTCCGCGCTCACCATGCTGCTGATGCTCGTCCTGCTGCTCGGCATGCTCGGCTACCTGCGACGCACCCGCAAGGACGAGGCGGAGGCACGCCGATGACCCTGCTCCGCCTCCCTTCCTCCGCCGCCCCCACCCCCGCCCGGACGCGGATCCGGACCCGGCGCCGCCGTGCCGGGCGCAGACCACGGATCCTCATCGCCGTCACCGCCCTGTTCTTCGCCCTGCTGTACCTGCCCATCGCCGTCGTGACGCTGTTCTCCTTCAACGCCAGGAAGTCCCTGACCGTCTTCGACGGCTTCAGCCTGCGCTGGTACCGCGCGTTCCTCCAGGACGACGTCCTGATCTCCTCGCTGGGCACCAGCCTGCGGATCTCCCTGGTGGCGATGGCGGGTTCGGTCGTCCTGGGCGTGGCCCTCGCGCTCGGCCTGGTGCGCTGCCGCACCCGGCTCGGCTCACTGGCCGGGCTGATCATGCTGGTGCCGCTGATCACCCCGGAGATCGTCACCGGCGTCGCGTCGATGCTGCTGTTCAAGGGCCTGGGCGTGACCCTGTCCACCGGCACGGTGATGCTCTCGGAGATCACCTTCTCCATCTCCTATGTCACCGTCATCCTGCGCTCCCGGGTCGCGGCCCTCAATCCCGAGGTGGAGGAGGCCGCGATGGATCTCGGCGCGACCCGCTGGCAGGCGCTGCGCCTGGTCACCCTGCCCGCCCTGTTGCCCGCCGTGCTCGCCGGCGCCGTACTGGTCTTCGCGCTCGTCTTCGACGACTTCGTACTCGCGTACTTCACCACCGGCGTCGACCCCCAGCCGCTGTCCGTGCGCATCTACTCCGCGATCCGCTTCGGCGTTCAGCCGACCATCAACGCGGTGGGCACGCTGATGCTCGCCGGATCCATCGCCCTGATCGCCCTGGCCCTGTTCATACCGCGCCTGTTCGGCCGACGCGGCGGCCTCGACATCCTCTCCGGGGAGTGACTCCATGGACGCGATCCCCGCTGTCCGGCTCGACGGCGTCTCCAAGCAGTTCGCCGATTCCTATGCCGTCCACGACGTGAGCCTCGACATCGACGCCGGCCACTTCTTCTCGCTGCTGGGCCCGTCGGGCTGCGGCAAGACCACCTCGCTGCGGATGATCGGCGGGTTCACCGACCCGACCGAGGGGGCCGTCGTGCTCGCGGGCGAGGACGTGACCGCGCTGCCGCCCAACAAGCGCAACGTCAACACCGTCTTCCAGAGCTACGCCCTGTTCGACCACCTGAGCATCGAGGACAACGTCGCCTTCGGCCTCAAGCGCAGCGGCGTGGCCAAGGCCGAGATCCGGCAACGGGTGGGCGAGATGCTGGACCTGGTCCAGCTCGACGGGCTCGCCCGGCGAAGGCCCCGCACCCTCTCCGGCGGCCAGCGCCAACGCGTCGCCCTCGCCCGCGCCCTGGTCAACCGCCCCGCCGTGCTGCTGCTCGACGAGCCGCTGGCCGCCCTGGATCTCAAGCTGCGCCGGCAGATGCAGGTGGAGCTCAAGCAGATCCAGCGCGAGGTCGGCATCACCTTCGTCTTCGTCACCCACGACCAGGACGAGGCGCTGACCATGTCCGACCGGATCGCCGTGATGAATGAGGGCCGCATCGAGCAGTGCGGCACCCCCGAGGACGTCTACGAGCACCCCACCAGCCGGTTCGTCGCCGCTTTCATGGGCACCTCCAACCTGATGACCGGAACCTACCGGAACGGCGAGGTCGCCCTCGCCGACGGTCCCGGGCTCCCGGTCGGCCGGCGGGCCGGCATCGCCGACGGCGCCGCGGTCAGCGTGTCCGTGCGCCCCGAGAAGATCTGGCTGTCCGACTTCGAAGCGGGCATGTCGGTGCTCAGCGGCGTGATCCGCGAGACCGTCTACAGCGGCCCCACCACGACCTACCTCATCGAGCTGGCTCCCGGAGTGACGTTGTCGGTGCTCGAACAGAACACGGCCCGGTCCCGCATGGAGGACCGCTGGAGCGGCGGCGAGACGGTGGAGTTCGGCTGGCGGCCCGAGCACTGCCTCGTCCTGAGCTGACCACGCCCCGGCGCCCCTCGACCGCCCAGGAACGAAGGAACCGAAGTTGATGCATCATGACGTGATCGTGCTCGGTGCCGGACTGGCCGGGCTCGCCGCGGCCCGGGACCTCGCAGCTGGTGGCGCCGACGTCCTGGTCCTGGAGGCCAGGGACCGCGTCGGCGGCCGGGTCGAGCAGGCCCGGCTGCCGGACGGCCGCACCGTCCAGCTGGGCGGCGAAGTGGTGGGCCGCGCGCACACCGCGTACCTCGAACTCGCCGAAGAACTGGGCCTGAAGACCGTGCCCAGCTACGTCGCCGAACCCGGCCGGATGACCCGCGCCACCCCCGAGGGCCGCTCGGCCGGCGAGCCGCCGCACTGGTTCGGGCCCGGCGACGCGGCCCTGCACGAGCGGCTCACCGCGCAGTTCGTCGAGCTGGCCGACACCGTGGATCCCGATGACCCCTGGTCGCACCCGCAGGCCACCGCCCTCGACCGGCTGTCGGTCGGGGACTGGCTCCGCGCCCAGCACGCCACGCCCGCCGTCGTACGGCTGTGGAACATCGGTCAACTGGCCCTGGCCGGCGGCTCGTACGAGCGGATCTCCCTGCTCGCGGCGCTGCGCAAACACACGGCCGTCCCCAGCGGCGGCCACTACGACTACGAGGACTGGGAAGGCCTGCGCCTGGCCGAGGGCTCGGCGACCCTGGCCGAGGTCCTGGGCCGCGAACTCGGCCCACGCATCCGCCTCGGCTCACCTGTCACGTCCCTGGACGTACGGCCCGGCCGTTGCACCGTCCGCCTGGTGACCGGCGAGACGCTCACCGCGGCCGCCGTGGTCAGCGCCCTGCCCGTGGGGCCACTGCGGTCGGTCGCCGTCAGCGGCGTCGGCGAAGCGCGCCTGGCCTCGCTGCACCGCCAGCGCCAGGCGACCGCGGCCAAGTTCGCCGCCGTCTACGCCACGCCGTTCTGGCGGGACGCCGGCCTGAACGGCCTGTCCGAGTGCGAGGGCGTCCTGGGCTCCACCTGGCCGCAGAGCGAGGGCGTCCTCTCGGCGCTGGTACCGCCCGAGCGCTACGGCATCCTGCTCGGCACGCCGCCCCACCTGCGTACCCCCGAGCTGCTCGCCGAGATCGCCGGCATGTTCGGCGACGAGGCCCACCGGCCGCTCGCCTCCTACCTGAGGCTGTGGGGCACCGACCCGTGGACCCAGGGATACGTCACCCAGTGGCCGCCGGGTGAGGTGACGGCCGTCGGTCCGCTGCACGGCACGCACGAACCGCCGTTCTACGTCTGCGGCTCCGACCAGTGGGTCGCCGGTTATATGGAAGGCGCCGTCCGGACCGGCCGCGCCGCCGCCGAGGAGGCGCTGCGCCGTGGCTGACACCGGCCGCCCGAGGACCGTCCTCAACCACATCGGCGGGAAGGATCTGCCCGCCGCCTCCGGAGCCACACTGAGCCTGGTCGACCCCGCCACCGGGCAGACCGGCGGCGCGGCGCCGCGGTCCGGCGCCGAGGACGTCGACATGGCATGCCGGGCGGCCCGGGACGCCTTCGACACCTGGTCGACCACCACCCCGGCGCAGCGGCAGACGGCATTGCTGCACCTCGCCGACGCCATGGAATGTCAGGCGGACGCCCTGGTGGCCGCCGAGGTCGGCGACACCGGCAAACCGCGGACCCTGTTCACGGCCGACGAACTGCCCGCGATCCTGGACACCGTGCGCTACTTCGCCGGCGCGGCCCGGAACCTGCCGGGCGCCGCGGCCGCCGAGTACACGCCGGGCCGCACGTCGGTGCTGCGCCGCGAACCCGTCGGCGTGTGCGCCCAGATCACTCCCTGGAACTACCCGCTGATGATGGCCGTGTGGAAGATCGCCCCCGCGCTCGCCGCCGGCAACACCGTCGTCCTCAAACCGTCCGACACCACCCCGTCGTCCGCCGTGCTGCTCGCCCGTATCGCCGCCGAGCATGTGCCGCCGGGCGTGATCAACGTGGTGTGCGGCGACCGCGACACCGGCCGGGCCCTGGTCGCCCACCCGGGCGTGCGGCTGGTCGCCGTCACCGGGAGCGTCCGGGCCGGGCAGGAGATCGCCGCGGCGGCGGCCGCCGACCTCAAACGGCTCCACCTGGAACTCGGCGGCAACGCACCCGTGGTGGTGCACGACGACGCCGATCTCGAGGACGCCGTGGAGCAGTTGTCGTCGCTGGCGTTCTACAACGCGGGCCAGGACTGCACGGCCGCCACGAGGATCCTGGTCCATCACCGTGTCCACGACGCGTTTCTGGAGGCGTTCGCCCGCCGGGCAGCGCTCCAGGTGCCCGGCGGCCCCGAGGAAGAGGACGCCGACTTCGGCCCCCTCAACAGTTCTGCCCAACTCCACTCCGTGCGAGCCCTGTTGGCCCGACTGCCGGTGAACGCCGAGGTCATCACGGGTGGCGCCGCCCTCGACCGTCCCGGGTTCTTCCACCAGCCCACGGTCGTCGCCGGGGTGCGACAGGAGGACGAGATCGTGCAGAGCGAGGTGTTCGGGCCGGTGGTGACCGTCCAGCCGTTCGCCGACGAGGCCGACGCCTTCCGCATGGCCAACGGGGTGCCGCAAGGGCTCGCCGCCAGTGTCTGGACACGCGACCACGACCGGGCGATGCGCGCGGGCCGCGCCCTGAACACGGGGATCGTGTGGGTCAACACCCACGGCACCACGGTGTCGGAGATGCCCCACGGCGGAGTACGCCACTCCGGCTACGGCAGCGACCTCTCCCTCACCGGCCTGCTCGACTACACCCAGGTCAAGCACGTCATGCTCTGACCGGCAGCCGCACCTGGACCGGCCGCGCGGACGCACGTGAACCGCCGGGGATGCCGGCACCTGTCGCGGGCCGCCCCCTTCCTCGCCCACCTCCTCCGGCCGGACATGCAACGCCTCCGCCTCGCGCACCACTTGTCCCGGAGTGGTCCCGAAGAGACGTCACCGCTGCCGGACGGCGGGTGCGGTGCCGAGAGGGCGTGTCGCCCGACCGCTGTGCGTTCGTTGGCGGCCGACTGGATGAACCTCGGCACGAGATCCCTCTTGTGCGTACGTGTTCGATGACCTGGCACGTTCTTATCGGCTGATTATGGGGCGAATTTCCCCACAGAAAGGCTGACGTGCCCAATGCGTCGTTCCTTGCATACCGCCTGCGCCGCGGCGAGCGCTCTCCTCACCGCCGTGCCCATGGCCATGACCACAACCCCCGCGCTCGCCACGACGGGCTCCAAAGAGCCCTGGGTGGTGCGCAGCGCCGTGCAGCGCGCCAACGCCAAGGAGTTCGCCTCGCTCTGCGGTGAGCAGAAGGAAGGAGTGCCGGAGCTCCGCACATTCCGTCTCTTCCGCGACACCCCGAGCATCACCGCCGTGCGGGACTATTACCGCAAGGACACGGACGGGACCGTGTACTGGGACGGCCACGACCCGAAGCACCCCGAGAACACGGTCTCCCTGTCCATCATCGGAGCCTGCAAGGACAAGGACAAGGGCAAGGACAAGGGCGGGCAGGTCACCCTCGACGGCGTGATCGAGATCGGCACCAAGGACTACCTGTTCACGCCTATCCCCAAGCGGCCAGGTGAGTACTGCCTCGAGGAGATCGACACCCTGCTGCTGCCCCCCAGCGGCCAGGGAGCCGACACCGTGCCGGGGAACATTCCCAGGAACGCCAAGAAGGACACCAGGAAGGCGCCCAGGGCCGACGCCTCGAACCCCGTCGCCATCGACATCGTCGTCCCCTACACCCCGGCCACCGTCACCGAACTCGGCGGTGTCACCGAGGTGGAGGCCCGGATCCGCTACGGCGTGAGCCAGATGAACAAGGCGCTCGCCATCACCAACGTGCCGGCCAGCGTGCACGTCGTCCACTCCTACCAGACGCTCCCGTCCGGTGTGACCAACGAGGACGTCAACACCCTCCTCAACAAGCTCAACAATCCCTTTGATCTGAACATCGGCATCCCGGCCCGCGCGGCCCGGGAAACCTACGGCGCCGACCTGGTGGCCCTGCTTGCCTCCGTCCCGATCCAGAACAGCTCCGGCGCGGCCGACCTGCCGACGACCGTGAACGCCCAGAGCAGCGGGTACGCCTACTCCGTCACTAGCGTTCTGTCCGTGAAGGACTGGGACAACCTCGGCCACGAGCTCGGTCACAACCTGGGCATGAATCACGACCGCGCGACGTACATCTCCCAGGGGGGCACGCCTGCGCCCGGCGCCTCCAACTTCGGCTGGATCACCGGGGACAACGCCTACCACACGCTGATGGCCTACAACACGCCCTGCCGGCCCAACTGCAAGGTCATCAACCAGTACTCCAACACCATCAACACCACGGCCAACGGTCAGGCGCTCGGCAACGCCCAGAACAACAACGCCGGCCAAGCACAGCTCGCGACGCCCTTCGTGGCCAACTACCGCGCCTCGAAGGTGACCACCCGGCACAACCTCACCATGTCCGTCTCCCCGGCGGGCGGCGGCACCGTCACGGTCAGCGAATTCGGCCCCTACGACCCCGGCACGCAGGTGACGGTCACCGCCCGTCCTGCTGCCGGCTATGTGTTCGCGGGCTGGGAGGTCGACGGTGTGAAGCAGACCGACCCCACGACGCAGTACCAGATCACCATGAACCAGAACCGCAGCATCGTCGCGCTCTTCAACCAGGCCCCGTGACCGGACGCCCATCCCGGCGCTGAGCGGCGGGTGCAGGAGAACCGGCCGTCGGCCGTACCCATCACGGCCGACGGCCCACAGACGCCCAGGGGAGTGGAGACCCGCTCACGCCTGTCTCCACGGCTTCAGGCGCCCGCCCCGTCCCCCAGGGCCGCCTCCGTCGTCGCCACACCCGAGCCCCGCAGCCCCGGAAAGAGATCCTTCCTTTTTCCAGGAGACGCCATCCATTTCCGGCCCTGACGCGTATCTCCTACGAGGGTAATTTCAGCGGAGGAATGCAATGGCGATCTTCAGTGATCTCTTTCCTGCCAAACACCGTGACCACGGAAGGGATTCGACCTCGAGGCACGACGACAACTCGATGAGGAGGCACGGCCGCCATCGTCGTGACTCGTTCGACGATCACCATTCTGGTCGCCACGGTCACCGCGGTGACCACGGTGACCACGGTCACCGCCACTGAGGGCTGAGCGGACCGGGGCCTGGAGGACCCGGTCCGCTCCGTCGTCGAGCCACGACGGATCCTTGCCATGGTGCGTATCCCGCGGCACATTCTGCGGCGTCTGCTGTCGGTGGGCGAGGATGCCGATGCCGTGGTGGCGGCCGCGCCACCAGTGCCCCCGCGTGAGGTGTTCCGGCGTTTCTGGCCCTACACACGCGGTCGCCGGCGCTGGCTCGTCCCTCTTGTCCTCTTCAGCCTGATCGGACCCCTCGTCGACGCGGCCGAACTGTGGCTCTTCAAGATCGTGGTGGACGAGGTGCTCGTCCCACGAGATCTGAGGCCCTTCCTCTGGATCGCGCCGACCTATCTGGGACTCATCGTCGGCTCCG
The DNA here is from genome assembly GCF_014645835.1 of Streptomyces albiflavescens. Taxonomy (GTDB): domain Bacteria; phylum Actinomycetota; class Actinomycetes; order Streptomycetales; family Streptomycetaceae; genus Streptomyces; species Streptomyces albiflavescens. The sequence goes on along the minus strand of NZ_BMMM01000001.1, from coordinate 310,805 downwards.
GCCTTCTGGGGTTCGCCGACGACCTGACGTCCACGTGGGTCAGCGAGCGGTTCCTGCTGACTTTGCGCTCCGACGTGTTCCGGCACGTCCAGGGCCTGTCGCTCGGGTTCTTCGAGCGGCGGCGGCTCGGAGACGTGCTGTCGCGTGTCACGGGTGACGTGGACGCCGTCGAGACGTTTCTGCTCTCGGGCGTCGCGGACGCGCTCTACCAGGTGATCCGGCTGGGCGTCTTCCTCGGTCTCCTCCTTTACCTCCAGTGGGACCTGACGCTCCTCGCGCTCGTCATCGTGCCGCTGTTCTGGCGCGCCGCCCGCCACTTCTCCCGGCTGATCAAGGAGGCGTCGCGGGAACGCAGACGCCGCAGCGGTTCGCTCAGCGCGGTCGCCGAGGAGTCGTTGGGCAACGTGGCCCTGGTCCAGGCGTACAACCGGCAGAACTGGGAGCAGCGCCGCTTCGAGCGCGAGAACGTCGGCAAGTTCCGCGCCGCGATGGCGTCGGCGCGGATCCATGCCGTCTACGGACCGCTCGTCGAGATCATCGAGGTGTCCGGCGCCCTTGCCGTCATGGGGCTCGGCACCTGGAAACTGGCGCAGGGCGAGCTCACGCTGGGCGGGCTCCTGGTCTTCCTGGCGCTGATCGGCAAGCTCTACGGCCCGATCCACGGCCTCTCCCGTCTCGGCAGCAGCTTCTACGCCGCGTCGGCGTCCGCCGAACGGATCATCGAGTTGCTGGACCAGCGCCCCCAGGTCGTCGAGTCCGCCGACGCCCGGCGGATCGGCCGAGCGCGGGGCGACATCGAATTCGACGGCGTGTCCTTCCGCTATCCCGGTACCGCGCGCTGGGCGCTGTCCGGTGTCTCGTTCCACGTCGCCCCCGGCGAGACCCTGGCGCTGGTCGGGGCCAGCGGGGCAGGCAAGTCCACCGTCGCCAAGCTGCAGCTCCGTTTCTACGATCCCGATCAGGGCACGGTCCGACTCGACGGGACCGATCTGCGAGATCTGCTCCTGTCCGACGTGCGGGAGAGCGTCGCGGTGGTGCTGCAGGAGACGCTCGTCTTCCACGGCACGGTGCGCGAGAACATCGCCTACGGCCGACCCGAGGCGACGGAGGCGGAGATCGTCGCGGCGGCGCGCGCCGCGGACGCCCACGAGTTCATTCAGTCGCTTCCGGAGGGCTACGACACGATGGTCGGCCAGCGCGGTCGGACACTGTCCGGCGGACAGCGCCAGCGCCTGGCGATCGCGCGAGCGGTGATCAGGGACGCGCCCGTACTGCTCCTGGACGAACCGACCACCGGCCTCGACGCGCAGTCGGGCCGCAGGATCATGGATCCGCTGCGCCGCCTCATGGCCGGACGAACGACCGTCGTCATCTCGCACAATCTGCTCACCGTCCGTGACGCCACACGGATCGTGGTGCTCGACAGCGGCCGGGTCGTCGAGTCCGGTCCGCACGACGAGCTGCTCGTGCACGGCGGGACGTACGCCCGGCTCCACCGGCTGCACGCCCTGACCGGTCCCGTGCAGGCGGGCTCCTCGTCAGCGGGAACGGTGCTGTCATGACGGACGCTCAGGCAGGACCGGTCCCGGCCTTGGCACCGGGCGCCCGTCCGGCCTCGGGTTACGAGATCCTGGGCCACCTGACGCGCACGGGATGGCTGGACCTGTACGACTCCTGGAGCGAGCAGCGGGCCTGCCGGTGCGTCATCAAGATGATGCGTCCGGACCGCCACGACGACGCGCTACTGCGGGATCGGCTGCTGCAGGAAGGCCGGTGGCTTCGGACCTTCGCCCATCCGCACCTGGTCCGCGCGTACGAGACCTTCGAGTCGCCCGAGCCGCTCGTCGTCCTGGAAACGCTCACCGGGGAGACACTGTCCCACCTCATCGATCGCCTGAGGCGCCGCCCGGCCGCCTCCGACGTGGCCCTGCTCGGTGTGCAGCTGTGTTCCGCGATCCACTACCTGCATGGTCAGGGCCTGCTGCATCTGGACCTCAAGCCGTCCAACATCGTGGTGGACTGCGGCCACGCGAAGGTGCTCGATCTGAGCGTGGCGCGGCCGCCCGGAACCGCTCCTCCCGGCGTGGGCACGTTCTGCTACCTCTCACCGGAGCAGGCGCGCGGCGGACAACTGTCGGCCGCGGCCGACGTGTGGGGCATCGGGATCACCTTGTACGAGGTGGCGGGCGGTGACGTGCCCTTCGAGCGTGGCGAGACCGCGGATGAGCCCTACGACGCGAGCACCGCGGACTCGGAGAACGACAACGGCCCGGGGGTTCGGCACGACTGGTATCCGCAGCTGGAGCAGAGCGCCCCGTCGATCGCGTCGAGGCGGCGCCTGCCGAGGGCTCTCGCCTCGGCCATCGACGGCTGCCTGGGGAACGATCCCTCGGCCCGGCCCACGGTCCCCGAGCTGGCCGCGGTCCTCGGCGCGATGCTTCCGCGCCAGGGGCTCCGCGTCGCGCACCACTGAAGCCCGGTACGGCGTCCCGCACGGCGCGCCGGCGGCTCAGGCGCCTGCCGGGTCACGTCACGTCGTCCGTCTCGAACTGGGCCGTGGCAAGCACGGTGCCGTCGGGCGACGTCAGCCGTGCGCTGGAGAGCTTTGAGGGGTCGACGGAGGCAGGGCCACCCCAGAAGCCATAGCCCTCACGCAGGGTGAAGTTGCCCACGAGGTCCACGGTGCCGTCACTGTGGGCCAGCAGGCAGGTGACCTGCCCCGTGTACGGAGTACCGGCCGCGGCGAGGTTGACCTTCATGTACATCCAGCCCGGAGATCCGGGGTAAGCGTAGATCTCACCGGTCGGCCGCTTGGGGGCGTGCGCCGAGGTCAGTCCTCCCTCCAACAGGCCCGCCTCGTTCTCGGTGGATTGGGCAGAGCCGGCCGTGGCCTCCTCGATCACGGTGCCGACCGCCCAGCCGCCGAACCCGACGGCGAGGACGAGCGCGGCCACGGCCGAGGCGACCCGCAGCCGTACCCGGCCGCGGAGGCCCATGCGGGCGATGCCGGACCCGCGGGCGGGCAGACGCCCCTCGCGCGCCGCCGCCTGGGTCAGTGCCTGCGTCACCCGGGTCTCCAAGCCGACCGGCGGCTCGCGGCCCGGCAGCAACCCGACCAGCCCGTCGCCCGCGAGGGTCAGCTGCTCGATGTACTCCCGGCAGTCCGCACAGTGGTCCAAGTGGGCGACCGCGCCGGCCCGCTCGCGGGCGGGCAGCACACCGAGAGCCAGCTCGGCGCCGAGCTCCCGCAGCTTCTCGCAGGTCACTTCACTGGACATCATTGCCTCGCTTCGGAGACGCGAGCGTGGTCCTCAGCTTTCCCATCGCCGTCCTGATGCGCGTCTTGGCGGTGCCGAGCGGGATCTTCTCCCGGTCGGCGATCTGCTGGGCCGTCATTCCGTAGATACCCGCCATCACCAGGGCACGACCCTGTTCGCGCGGCAGCTCCGACACGGCGGCCCGCAGCCGGGAGGACGCCTCGTCGGCGAGCGCGTGCTGTTCGGGTGTCTCGCTGACGACGCCCAGGATGGCGTCGAGATCTTCGGGTGCCACCGGTTCCGGCCGCCGTGTGCGGACGGTGTCGATGGCGAGGTTGTGGGCAATGGTCGTCAGCCAAGTCGTCACCGAGCCGCGGCGCGAGTCGTACATCTGCGCATGACGCCATGCACGCTCGAACGTCTGCTGGGTGATGTCCTCGGCGAGCTGTGGATCCCCGATGACGGCGATGGCGACACCGAAGACCGTGTGCTGGAACCTTCGCACGAAGGTAATGGCGAGTTCCGGGTCACCGGTGGCCAGTCCGGACAGTAGCGCCTCGTCCGGAAGGCGGCTCACCGGAACCCGGAACCCTTGCATACCCGTATATACGGTGCGCCCGCGCCAGGAGATTGCCCGCCCTTTGCGGAAGCTCATGTTCCGATTCTTCTCGCTTCGGGGCGCGGGGCGCGAATGGAGCCAGGTGCCCATGGGAGCGTCGCTCTCCGGCCCGAAGCGGGATCGCCGGCTTCGGCCTGGTCGAAGACCGTGGGTGACTCGTCAGTCGGCGGCCCAGCCCGGGACGGTCGGCAGCACCTGTTCGGCGGCGTGGAACAATGATCGTTTCGCGGCGAAACAGGAATGACGCCGCCGAACCACCGGCGTCAGGACGGCGGTGAGGGGCCCGAGGACAGCCTCACGTGCGCGTCGCCGACAACCCCCTAGGCTGCCACCCGGCATCGGCACCGACCCCAGGAGCGCGCACCGTGTTCGACCCCGCACCGGAGTACCCGTACCCCGACAGTCACCGACCGGACGAGGCCCCGGCACCGCACGCATTGCTAGAGCCCGTGCTCGGCCTCCTGGGCTCCTGGCACGGTCGGGGCCAGGGCGGGTACCCGACGCTCACCGGGGACTTCGCGTACGCGCAGGAAGTGACCTTCAGCCACGACGGGCGCCCCTTCCTGCGCTACGAGGCCCGGGCCTGGCTGCTCGACGCCGATGACGCGCCGCTGCGTCCGTCGGCGCGGGAGAGCGGCTGGTGGCGGCTTCAGCCCGACGGCCGGGTGGAGGCATTGATCACTCAGCCCACCGGCATCGCGGAGATCTTGGTCGGCCGTGCGACCGCCGGCACGGTCGATCTGTCCAGCCACGAGGTGGCCCTCGCCCCCACGGCCAAGAAGGTCGGCGCCACCCGTCGCCGCTACACGCTGACCGACGACACGCTCACGTTCAGCCACGACCTCGAGGCGGTCGGTCAGCCGATGCAGCACCATCTCTCGGCACGGCTGCGACGCGGGGGTTGTACCTCTTCAGGCGTGTCGTAGGAGGTCGAGCGCCCGAGTCGACGATGTCGCTCGGACTCGGAACGGGGAATTGCCCGCCTTGCGCCTGGTGCCAGGCGCGCACTCTCATGCCGCGAGGAGATCGGCCCACCGGGTGATCCGGCCGGAGTGGACATGTATGCCGTGCCGAGTCGCCAGTGCGTGGACGATCTCCTCGCCGCGGCCGTGCTCGTCCGGGTCGATTCCCGCGGGCGACTGTCCGGTCGGAAGCACACGTCCCGCGTCGGTGACTTCGATGCGCAGGGTGCCGAGCCCGTCGTCGCAGACCCATGACATCCGTAGCTCCGCCGGGGGCACGGCATGCACGATCGCGTTGGTGACCAGTTCCGTCACCACCAGGAGTGCGTCATCGACGATCTCGGGGCACACGTTCCAGTCGGCGAGGACTGCCCTCGCCTGTCGGCGTACGGCCGAGACGGCCCCGGTGAAATGAGGCAGCGGACAGACGTGCTCCACTACCTCCCGGGGCTTCGTATAGAGCTGTAGCGCCATGTGCTCTCCTCCGGTGACCGCTGTCGGCCGGATGCCGGGGCTCAGCGGACGTTGCCGGGCCTGAGAGCACGCTATGGAGCGCGGTGAGGCCGGTCAACGAATCACGGTCGGCATTACCGAACATCAACGGTCATTCAATGGTGAAGCACCCGCCTGCACGTAAAGCGGACCCTCCATGACGGTAATAGGCTCGTGTCATGGCCGGCCCAGTCCAGTCGATCGAACGGGCGGCGGCGATCCTGCGTCTGCTCGCCGGCGGGCCCCGTCGGCTCGGGCTCGGCGAGGTGGCGGCCTCGCTCGGACTGGCGAAGGGCACCGCGCACGGCATTCTGCGCACCCTCCAGCACGTGGATTTCGTGGAGCAGGACGCGGCGACCGGGAAGTACCAGCTCGGGGCGGCCCTGCTGCACCTCGGCACCAGCTACCTCGACGTCAATGAGCTGCGGTCACGCTCCATCAACTGGGCCGACGCACTCGCCGCCCGTAGTGGGGAAGCGGTCCGCCTGGGCACCCCCTTGGAGGGCAACGTCCTCGTCATCCACCACGTGTTTCGGCCGGACGACACGCTCCAGACCCTGGACGTGGGTTCGCTGCTCCCTCTCCACGCCTCCTCGCTCGGCAAGGTTCTGCTGGCCTTCGGGACCGCGCCCCTCGAGCCGGCCCTGGAAGTCGGGCTGGAGGCCTACACCCGGCACACCCTGGTCGTCCCGGAGCAGCTCACCCGGGCGCTCGCCGAGATCCGGGAACTCGGATGGGCCGCCGAGGTGCAGGAAATGAGCATGGGCGAGGCCGGCGTCGCCTCGCCGATCCGCGGGCACGGCGGCCTCGTGGTGGGCGCCATCAGCCTGTCCGGCCCGGTGGAGAGGATCTGCGACAGCCAGGGCCGTCCCCGGCCGAGCCTGATCACCCTGCTCCGCGAGGCCGCACGGGCGATCTCCAGAGACCTGGGAGCAACCCGCTGGTGAACCCCCGCCTCCTCGACACATCGGAAGGCAGACCCGATCATGGTTGAACGGTATGTGATGTCCATCGATCAGGGCACCAACTCCACCCGATGCATCCTGTTCGACCACCATGGGCGGCTGGTGTCGGTCGCCCAACGAGAGCATCAGCAGCATTTCCCCCGGCCCGGCTGGGTCGAGCACGACGCCGTCGAGATCTGGCGCAATCTGCAGCGCATCATGCCCGAGGCGCTGTCCGACGCCGGTGTAGGCGCCGGCGAGATCGCCGCCATCGGTATTGCCAACCAGCGAGAGACGACGGTGCTCTGGGACCGGCGGACGGGTGCGCCCCTGGGCAGGGCGATCGTCTGGCAGGACACCCGCACAGGACCGCTGGTCGAGGGCCTGAGAGACCAACCCGGAGATGAATTCTTCATCGAGCGTTGCGGTCTGGCACCCTCGACCTACTTCTCGGCGCCGCGGATCCGCTGGCTGTTCGACCATGTGAAGGGACTGGCTCAGCGCGCCGAGGACGGCGAGGTGTTGATCGGCACCATGGAGAGCTGGCTGATCTGGAACCTCACCGGGGGCGCGGGCGGCGGCCTGCACATCACCGACGTAACCAATGCCAGTCGCACCATGCTGATGAACATCCGCACGCTCACCTGGGACGAGGAGCTGCTGGCGTTCTTCGGGGTTCCGCGCCCCATGCTGCCCGAGATCCGTTCTTCGGCCGAGGGCTACGGCGATGCCGACGCGGTCCTCCCGGGGGTCCGTATCACGGCCGCCCTCGGTGACCAGCAGGCCGCCCTGTTCGGCCAGACGTGTTTCTCCCCGGGCGAGGCGAAGTGCACGTACGGAACGGGCAGCTTCCTGCTGCTCAACACCGGTACCGATGTCGTGCGGTCCCGGAACGGACTCCTCACGACCGTCGCCTACAAGATCGGGGACCAGGCCCCGGTCTACGCCCTGGAAGGTTCGATCGCTGTCACCGGCTCGCTGGTCCAGTGGTTCCGTGACCGTCTGGGACTGATCGGCAGCGCGCCGGAGATCGAGACGCTCGCGCGGACGGTCGAGGACAACGGCGGTTGCTACATCGTCCCCGCGTTCTCGGGTCTCTTCGCACCCCACTGGCGCAGCGACGCGCGCGGGGTCATCGTCGGCCTCACCTCGTACATCACCAAGGGACACCTGGCCCGAGCCGTCCTGGAGGCCACCGGCTGGCAGACACGCGAGGTCGTCGACGCCATGAACGCCGACTTCTCGGTCGCCCTGAAGCAGCTCAAGGTGGACGGCGGCATGACAGCGGACAACCTGCTCATGCAGTTCGTGGCCGACGTGCTCGACGTGCCCGTGGTGCGGCCCATGGTCTCCGAGACGGTTTCCCTCGGCGCCGCCTACGCCGCGGGCCTCGCCGCCGGCTACTGGCCGGACCTCGAAGTCCTGCGCCGCAACTGGCACCGGGCCGGCCAATGGTTGCCGGACATGGACCCCGAGCGGCGTGAGTCGGAATACGACAACTGGAAGCGAGCCGTGGAGCGTTCGCTGGGGTGGATCAAGCCGCCGAGGTCCACCTGACTCCCGGCGGCACCCGTGTTGCGCGAGTGCCGTCGGTGCGTCCCCGGTTCGAGCGCCCCCGCCCGCCCGCGTACTCGTCATGGATCACCCAGGACGAGCCGCGGTGCGGAGAGTTGCCGGGGCGCCGCCTCGAACGCGGCGTCCTGTGCTCACTCGACGGGCTCAGCAGGTCCTACGATCCTGGAACTGAGGGCGCTGTGTGCCATGGTGATCCCCGTTCGTCAGGTCCAGCCGTCGGCCCCACCGTGCGGGTGGCGTGGGGGAGGCGGCCGCCCAGGGACCGGCGGGTACCTCGTCCGACTTGAGCACGTCTTCGCCGTAGAGATCGTGCAGCCAGTTGGTCTGGTAGATGGTGTCGAGGTAGCGCTCGCCGAGATCCGGGGCGAGGGCCACGGCGGTGAGTTCGCGGTCGTCATGCCGGGCCAGCCAGCCCATGGCGCCGCTGACCACCGTGCCGGTGGAACCGCCGAACAGGAACCCGCGCCTGGCCAGTCGATGGCAGGCACGGATGGTGTCCGCCTCCTCGACCCGGATCACCTCATCCACGTAGGACTCGTCGAGCAGCGGCGGGCGCATGCTCATCCCCAGGCCGGGGATCATCCGGCGTCCCGGGGTGCCGCCGAAGGCCACCGAACCGACGCTGTCCAGCGCGATGATCCGTACCGGCCGGTGCCACTCCCGGAAGTAGCGCGCACAGCCCATCAGGGTCCCGGCCGTACCGGTCCCGAGGAACAGCACGTCCAGCTCCGGGAACTGGCGGGCGATCTCCGGCGCCGTCTTGCGGTAGTGCGCCTTCCAGTTGCTCGGATTGGTGTACTGGCTGAGCCACACGTACCGCTCATCGGAGGCGCACAGCGTGCGGACGTACTCGATCCGCGCGCCGAGGAAGCCGCCGTTGGCCTCCTGACCGGCGATGATGTGCACCTGACTGCCCAGGGCCTCCATGATCATCCTGGTCGACAGGTTGCAGCGGGAGTCCGTTACGCACAGGAACCGGTAGCCCTTGCTCGCGGCGATCGTGCTCAGAGCTACACCGAGATTTCCGGACGAGGACTCGACCAGGATCGAATCCGGCGTCAGGAGTCCATCCCGCTCCGCGGTCTCCACCATCTCGGTCGCGGCCTTCAACTTGATCGAGCCGGCGAAGTTGAAGCCCTCGCACTTCAGGAAGAGTGCGTGCCCGAAGATCGACCGAAGGTCGACATAGAGGTCCTCTTCGTTGAAGTCGTGGGGAACGGATATGACGGGCACAATGGTCTCCTCTATCTGGAGCAGAGCGCTTTCGGAAACGTCCGTCCGACCGTGAGCGGGCATCTCGCCTCGGGGGCGGGAGCCCGAGTCCAACTGGGCCGGAGCGGGCCCTGCATCAGTGGCCGCCGTCTCGTCTGGTCCTACCTACGGCGACTTGACCGGTGATCTCTCCTCGGTCCGGCTCCGGACAGGCCTCCTGGGCTTTCGGCCGGCTCATCCGTACCGGCTCATTTCGTGGAAGAAGTCGTCGACGACGTGCAACTCCCCGCTGCGGACCACTTCGTCGTAGACGTGCTTGCCGACCGCCAGGTCGAGCACCCCGAGGCCGAAGGGCGAGAACACCACCGGCCGGTCCGTCGGCACCGTCACCCGCCCGGCCATCACGTCGTCCAACGTGCCGTCCAGGAAGTCCCGGTTGCCCGTGAGCTGCTCGGCCAGATGCGGCGAGGTGTTGGCCTTCAGGCAGTGCTCGATGTCATCGACGATGTTGGTCGAGGCGAGCAGGATCTCCGGCGCGAGGTCGCGCAGCGACACGTGCAGCACCAGCGGGTTGTGCGCGAACCAGGACGGGTCGCTGACATGCGGCTCACCGGCGACGGTGGCGAAGACCACGAGGTCGCTGTTTCGGATCAACTGCTCGGCGCTGTCGTGCACGGTGATCGGAGCGGTGGCGCCCGACTGCTCCAGGTAGCACCGGAAGCCCGCCGCGCTGTCGGCGGACAGGTCGTGGACGCCGATGTCGTCGAAGGACCACCCGGTCCCGGCCAGGAAGGTGTGGATGTAGCGGGCGATCAAGCCCACTCCGAAGAACCCGACGCGCGTCGGGCGGGGCCGGTGGCGGCTGAGCCGGTCGGCCGCCGATGCCGCCGACGCGGCCGTCCTGGTGGCGCTGATGATCGAGCTTTCCAGACAGGCGAACGGGTATCCGGTGTCATGGTCGTTGAGGATCAGCACCGCCGACGCCCTCGGGACCCCGGCCTTCACGTTCTCCGGGAAGCTGGAGATCCACTTCAGGCCGTCCACCCGTACGTCCCCGCCGATCGAGGCGGGCAACGCGATGATCCGGGAGGACGGGCGGTCGGGGAAACGCAGGAAGTACGACGGCGGGTTGACGGAATCACCGGCGCCGTGCACCCGGTAGGTGGCCTCGACCAACTCCACGATCTGCTTCTCGCGTCCGTGCAGTGCGCGCTGGACCTGGGCACCGGAGATCACGGCGAACGGCGGCACGGCCGTCGAGGCAGCCATCGCGGACTTCGTCGCGGTGGAATCGGTGGTGGTCATCCCGCGGTCACCTCCACGGTCGGCGAGCAGTCGGCCAGACGCGTCGAGTCGGCCAGGGCGACGAGCACTTCGCGCGGTCCCTCGAAGGGCTCCCTGCTGTGCGCGGTGCGGACGTTGTCGACCAGCATCAGGTCGCCGGCCTGCCACGGCTCGCGTGCGGTGTTGGCCTCGTAGACGCTGTTGAGCAGCTCCACGACGTCCTCGCCGATCGGGTCGCCGTTGCCGAAGCGGGTGTTGAACGGCAGCCCGTCGGCGCCGTAGAGGTCGACCAGGTACTCGCGCACCTCGGGGGCCATCGTCCACTCGTTGAGGAACGCGATCTGGTTGAACCAGCAGCGTCGGCCGGTGCCCGGGTGACGCACCACGGCGCTGCGGCGCTGTGTGGTGCGCAGGCCACCGTCGGGCTGCCACTCGAACGTGATCGCGTTGGCGCGGCAGTAGCGCTCGACCGCGTCACGGTCCTCGGTGCCGAACGCCTCGGCGACGGACGCCCCGATCTCGTCGTTGTAGCTGCGGGTGAGCAGCCAGCCCTCGCGCTCGAACCGCTCGGTCAACTCAGTGGGCAGTGCCTCGAGTACCGTCGCCGAATCGGCCACCGCGGTCGCCCCGCCGGCGCTGGGCGCGCTGAGACAGGCGAACATCATCAGGCCGGGGAACTCGAGCGTGTAGCTCAGTTCGTGGTGCATGCACATCGGCTGGTTCGGCGGCCACTTCGTCGAGGAGTACACGCCGTCGGAGTAGGTCTCGCGGGGCGCGAAGACCTCCTTGTCGGTCATCAGACCGGTGGCAAGCCTGGAGAAGACGGAGCCGGTTTCGGTCGCGTCGCGCAGTCCGAGGCCACGGACCAGGACCGATCCGTGCTGGGCGACGACAGCGCGCAGCGCGTCCCGGTGCTCGGCCGCCCAACTCGGCGCGCCGCCGGCGGCCTCGGCCCGCAGGAGCGGAGGTTTGCCGGGTGTGAGTTCCACGTCGACCAGCGACGCCGTGGATATGGACGACATCTCGTTTCCTTTCTGTTGCCACTCAGGAAGAAGCGAACAATTGGGCGGCCTGCAGCACGGCCCGTGCCGCCTCGGCCGGACGGGTGCGCAGGAAGTAGTGGCCGCCATCGACGAGTTCGTGCAGATCGACCCGTTCAGCCAGGAGCTGCCAGTCGAGGTATTGGCGCCGGTGGTCCGCCGTGCTCGGGTCGTCGGCGGCGACGACCACGGTGACCGGCGCGGACAGCTTCAGCGCCGGTGGACTGTCCAGGGCGTCGGCGAAATAGCCGTGCGCGGACACGCAGTCGTGCCGGTAGGCGGCACCGATGTGCTCGGCGTGCCGCGCATCCAGCTCACCGAGCTCGGTGTATCCGCCGTCCGCGCTCAGCTTCGCGGCGATCTCGGCGTTGCTTCGCCCGGTCAGCTCCATGATGGTGGCGCGCCGGTCGGCGGCGTTCCCCAGCAACTGCGCGCCCAGGAACACCCGTTGGACGTCCACTCCGTGCTCCTGCAGCCTTCCGGCGGTCTCCAGGGCCAACGCGGTGCCCGAGGAGTGACCCCACAGCAGGACCCTGGTCAGGCCACGCCGGACGATCTCGTCGACGACCTGCTCGACGACCTGTGTCATGGGCGCGAACGGCTCGCTCTCGGCTGCCACATCGTGGCCTGGCAACTCCACGGCGTAGACCGCGGGCCCGCCGCTCTGCAGCGCCCCGGCCATCGGCTGGAAGTTCACGGCGTTGCCGCCCGCGTAGGGGAAGCACACCAGGGCAGCCTGCGCGCCGTCCGATGCCGACAGTGCCTGAAGCAGCCCGGAGCGGCGCTCGGACCTGCCGTCGACCGGACCGGCATGCGGCTTGGACCTGTTGTCGATCAGCACGGCCAAGTCGGCAAGGACCGGGTGGCCGGTGACGTCCTTGAGGGACACCGCACGGTCCAGGGTGATCGCCAGCTTCACCGCCGAAAGCGACGTGCCGCCGCGGTCGAAGAAGTGGTCCCGCCGTCCGATCCGGTTCTGCGGGATGCCGAGCACCTTCGCCCATGCGGCCGCCAGTTGCTGTTCGGCCGGCGTGTGCGGCGCGTGGAAGTCGTCCTGGACGACGCCGAGTTCTGCGGCAAGCGCCCGCAACGCCTTCCTGTCGATCTTGCTGTTGGCCGTCAGCGGCAGACTTTCCCGCCAGTGGAACGCCGACGGCACCATGTACTCGGGCAGCGACTCACCGAGCAGGTCCGTCAGGACGTCGACCTCGAGTGACCGCGGGCCGGAGTAGAACGCCACCAAGTGCTGGCTCTGGTCCGCCCGTTCGGCGACCACCACCGCGCCGTCGCGCACACCGGGCACCCGCAGCAAGGTGTTCTCGATCTCGCCGATCTCGATCCGGAAGCCACGAATCTTCACCTGGGTGTCCCGGCGGCCGAGGAACTCCAACTTGCCCTCGGGGTGCCAGCGGCCGTAGTCGCCGCCCCGGTAGAGCCGGGCGCCCTCACGGTGCGGATCGGTCAGGTAGGCCTGCCGGGTGCGCTCGGGATCGTTGACGTATCCGCGGCCGACGCAGACGCCGGAGAAGACGATCAGACCGGGGGCGCCGAGCGGCACCGGGTTCAGGTGCTCGTCGACGACGTAGACGTCCACGTTGTTGACCGCGCGGCCGAGCAGGATGCGTTCCGGCACGCGGTCCATGACCTCGTGGTTGGTGTCGTCCGAGGTCTCGGTCAGCCCGTAGGCGTTGACCAGCTTGATCCCGGGCTGGGCGGCGAACCAGCGCTGCGTGAGCTCCCTCTTCAGCGCCTCGCCGGTGACCGACACGCACCGCAGGTCCGGCAGCTCGCGAGGGTGCTGCTGCAGACAGGACACGACGACGTCCAAGTAGGAGGGGACGACCTGAAGGACGCCGACGCGGCCATCGACGATCTTGTCGACGAACCGCTGGACGTCGAGGATCACCTCCTGCTCCACCAGCAGGGTCCGTCCCCCGACCAGGAGTGCGGACACCAGTTGCCACAGCGAGATGTCGAAGCACTGGGGTGCGGTCTGCGCCACCACCTGTCCCTCGCCGATCTCCAGGTCGTCGATCTTGGCGTAGAGATGGTTGAGCATGCCCGCGTGCTCGCACATCGCGCCCTTGGGCTCACCGGTGGAGCCTGAGGTGAAGTAGATGTAGGCGAGCTGGTCCGGTGCGACATCGATGTCCAGATCGTCGTCGGCGTGTTCCGCGTCGTAGGCCGCTTCGATGAAGACCTTCTGGACAGCGGGCAGTGAGTCGAGGGCCTGGTCGAGGTGGGTGGTGCTGCCGGGTTCGGTCAGCACGAGCGCGCACTCCGCACGGGAGAGCGTGGTGGCGATGCGACCGGCGGGGAAGTGCGGCTCGATGGGCAGATACACGCCCCCGGCCTTGAAGACCGCCAGGACAGCGGCCAGCCAGTCCAGGTTGCGCTCGGTCACCACCGCGACCACCCCTTCCCGGCGCAGCCCTCGCGCCAGGAGAGCGCGGGCCAGCCGATTGGCCCGGGAGTTGAGCTCGCGGTAGGTCCACTCCCGCTCGCCGTGTACGGCCGCGACGGCATCCGGGTGTGCTGTCACCCGCTGTTCGAACAGCTCGTGCAACCGGCGGTCCGGCAGGTCCCGGTGCGGCCCGGCGAGCCCTTCGAGCTGGAAGTGGAGTTCCTCGGGCGAGAGCAGGCTCTGCCGCCCGTGCTCCGCATCCGGATCGGCGGCGATCAGCGCGAGCGCGGTGACGTGATAGCCGGCGATTCTTCCGGCGCAGTCCGCGTCGAGCACGTCCGTCCGGTACCGCAGCCGCAGCACGAGCCGGCCGCCCCGCCGAACGAACGCCACCCACAACACGGTGTCCTCGGTCAGGTCGCCGCCGACGCCGTGCGGATCGAACACGGTCTCGAACGGTGGTTCGGTCAGGCCGAGTTCGCGCCTGAGATCATCGACCGGAAAGTCCCTGTGCGCCAGCAGGTCCGACTCGGCCTGACAGGCGCTCAGCAGCAGCTTCCGCCATGAATCGGCTTCGGTCGTCAGTCGGCAGGGCAACGGGCGGCTGCCCTCGGCGGCTACGTAGCCGGACACGACCTCGCGCTCACCGGACAGTGCGGCGAGCACCTTGGCGTGCGCGGCCAGCAGCACCGAGTCGAGCGGCACCGCCAGATGCTCCGCCAGCCGGCGCACCGGTCCGACGACGTCTTCCGGGACCGTCGCCTCGTGATGGACGACGCCCTTCACCGGATGGAGCGTCCACCGCGGGATCGCGGTGAATCCACCGGCTACGAGCTCACCGCTCCAGAACTCCCGGTCGGCTTCCACGTGCACTCCCATCGACTCTTCCCGTCCGCTCACGGTCGCCACAGCCGTCGTTGTCTCTTCGTCAGATCCGCGGGCCGGCCGTGTTGTTCAGCCGGTAGGACGCGCTGACCGGGACGGTCCCGCTGTGCCTCCCGCGTCGGCAGGGCCGGCCAAGAGGGGGCGTTTCGCGTCTCGATGGCGGGGTTTCCGCCCCATTGAGCGCGCTCCGGAACTTCCTCGCCCTTCATGAGGAAGGAGTCGGGCGCGAGCACCGCGCCGTCGCCCATCGTCACGCCGTAGTGGACGTGGGAGCCGACACCGAGCGTGCAACCGACGCCGAGCGTGCTGCGGTCGGACTTGAACGTGCCGTCCTCCTGCGAATGGCACTGGATCTTGCTTGCCGCGTTGAGCGTGCAGTCGTTCCCGATGGTGGTGAGCATCCGCTCCGTCAAATGGCAGCCGTCGTCGAAGACCCTGCTGCCGATCCGAACACCCAGCATCCGCCAGATCACGTTCTTGAAAGGGGTGCCGTTGAAGACGTTGAGGTACGTCTCGGGCACCTTCCACAGACGCTCGTGCCACCAGAAGTACGGCTCGTAGATGGAGCACAACTGCGGTTGCAGCCCGCGGAATGCCGTGATGCTGCGTTCCACCAGTACGTAGTAGACAGGGGTGAAAGCAAGGCTGAAGACGAGGAACACGGCGATCAGTACATGCCCGTAGGAATCGTAGAGATCGGCGTCCGCGAGGCCGACCACCGTGAGCACGAAGAAGTAGAACCACCGCACGAGCAGGAGAAGGACCATCGAGCGGATGTTGTAGCGGTTCTTCGCGGCGAGGTTCCGGCGAAACTCTTCGCCGTTCCGTAGATGGTCGAACCGGGAGTCGCGCTCGACCGACCGGGGAATCTCGAAGCACGGCGAGCCGAGCAGGCCCACTCCTTCGCGCACCTCGCCATCGAGCGGAATCATCACCTTCGTCGCGAGGAGGCAGTTCTGTCCTGTCCTGGCGCCGGAGGGATAGGCGATGTTGTTTCCGATGAAGTTGCGTGGCCCGATCGAGGCCCGGGACACCCGGAACGACGTATCGGAGAATTCGGCGTTGATGACGGAGAGCCCGTCGGCGACCATCGTTCCGCTGCCGACAGAAACCAGATACGGCGTCTCGTGCTGCACTTCCGTGCCGAAATTCGACCCGGTCTGCTCGACCCGGGACAAGTTGTACCCGAGAACGCGCAAATAGTAGACGATGTAAGAGCTGTCACCGAGCAGCCATTTGAAGAACTTCAGGTTGGTCATGCGCCCGATCGCCCGGTGCGCCGAGTAATGAAATCCGTACAGCGGATAGACCTTGTCCGGCTGGATGACCAGGTTGAGTAGGCGCGGAACGGTGAACAGTACGGCCAGGCCCACGAAGACGAAGCCGAAGAACAGTACGGCGGACAAGGTCAGGGCGTCGATGTAGAGAGCCGGCGACGTGAACCCCAATGAGCCCGGACCCAGCCGGTCGTGCAGCGCCGGAATCAGATGGACCAGCATGTACGCGCCCCCGACAGTCAGCGGCATGTACAGGAGGAACAGTTGAAGCACGGTGACGAGGCCGAAGCCGGCTCGACGCAGCGTGCCGCACTTGGCCGGCCCGATCCTCATGTAGTCCTGCTCCGTGGGCTGTGCCGGGGATCCGTGCCAGCGCTGCCCGGCCGGGACCGTCTGGCCGCTGTACAGCGTGGACGTGTGGCCGAGTTGAGAACCGTCGCCCATCGACGTGTCGATGTCGAGCACGGTCTTCTCGCCGATGAAGACGTCCCGGCCAAGGGTGACCCGGCCGGTCTGGATACGGCCGGCGTGCGCCCGGTAGCAGAGGAAGAACGAGTCTTTGCGGATCACCGTGCCGGCGCCGACCGTGAGCAGGTCGGGGCAGGCCGGAACGGTGGGGGAAAGGATCGTGACCCCTTTGCCGATCCGTGCGCCCAGGGCTCGCAGATACAGCACATACAGGGGATTGCCGACGAAGAAGATCATTGGGTTGGCGTGGATCAGCACTTTGACGGTCCAGAAGCGCAGATACGTCAGTCCCCAGATCGGGAACTCGCGCGCTGTCCACCGCCCTACGAGAAGCCACTTGGCCACGATGGGGAAAGTGCACAGAGCGACGAATCCGGCGGCGCCGAAGACAAGCGAGCGCAGGTAGATGTCGATGACATCCGAGCCGGCGGAGACCCATGTGTAGCCTTGAGCGGTGACAATTCCGAAGACGAAGGAATATCCCACGAAAAGCAGGAACTGCAGCGTCCCGCAGAGGGCGTACCGTGCGGTGCCGGCTGTGGTCACCTCGGTGGACGGCGCCGGGACCGACGGCTCGACGGGGGCGGGCGCGGCGTCCGCGAGTCCCGTCGCCAGGCTTCGGATCGTCGGGTGCCGGTAGATGTCCTTCATCGATGCCGAGGGGAGGTCTTCCCGTTTCCTGACCCGTGCACAGAATTGGGCCATCACCAACGAGTTGGCGCCGAGGTCGTCGAAGAAGTGGCTGTCGACCGACACCCGCTCGACGGATATGACGTCTGCCAGTACCTCTGCGAGATCTCTCTCGATGCCGGTCTTCCGTCCGGTGTATCCGCGCTTGTCGATTGCGGATTCATTCGGTCCGGGCGTCAGGACTTCGACGGACTTCTCCTCCATGCGAACTCCTTGAGGAACTTTTCGAGCGCCCTCGTCGATTACGGTCGGCGCCCTGTACTCGCGCTTTTCGATGTCCGGAGCGAGTTGTCCGGAAGTCGTGAGGTCGGGATCTTTTGTCGAGTTCCAAGACCGTTTTCAGTCTCCAATGTCCACCGTCGGGCTGCCACTCGAACTCGATCGCCTTGGTGCGACATTGGCTCTCGACGGCGCCAGGGGCTCCTCGCCGCTGGACGCCGGGCCCAGTTGGCGCGGAGCGCTCACCGCCCGATTCACTCCTCGTTCACGATCCCGCCCAGCGGGACGGCGCTGAACCGAGCACGGGTCGCGCCCTACTGCATACGAGTGGTGTGAGCCTGATCCGGAAGGAAGAGCGTGGCGGCCGCGAAGCCCCTCGACGGGGCTTGGCCGGCGCCGATGTTCCGTGCCCTGTCATCGCGCGGAAGGGCGCGCCGCGTGTCCTGACGGCGGGCCTGCCGTGGCCGATGAGTGCACCACGTCCACATCGCTCGCCCGGACGTAGGCCAGTCGGTGTCCGAGCTGGATCTCGTAGTACTGCTCCCGGCCCTTGACCACCGGGTTGGGTGTGTCGCCGAAGGTCGACCTGTCGATGTAGGAACCGGCGAGGCGAGCCTGTGTCACATACCGCTGCCCCGCGAGGAGGGTGTACGGGAGCGGCGACTCGGTCTGCTCCTGCACGTCCTCCGGGTAGGCGTCCTCCTCCGGGAGCGCGCGCCCGTACACGGGGATCTCGCTCAAGCCGGCCTTCGGAGTCACCATCTTGCCGCTCGCACTGACGGCGGTCGGGTGCTTCTTCGGGTTTTTGAACCAGGCCTTTTCGCCCTGGAACCAGATTGCCGTCCAGTCGCCGCTGCGATCGGCGACCGCGAAGGTCTGGCCGGCGGAGGCCCGTGACCCCAGGTCGTTGACGTCCTCCGTGGAGTCCTCACCGTCCGGGTGCCGGCCCGGATCCTGGATCAGCGGGGCCTTCTCGTCCGGCTCGGTGTACAGGCGGACGGCGCTGGAGCCGTTCGGCGCACACGGCACCCCACTCTTGGTGCACCCCGTGAACGGCGGCTTGTGGGTGGCGAAGTCCGGCAGCACGGTCACCATGTCCTTGTTCGCTCCGCCCGTGGCGCGCAGGGGCGCGCCGAGGAGGTCGAAGTAGTGCCGCCAGTCCCAGAAGGGGCCGGGGTCGTCGTGCATGTCGGGGATGGAGCCGGTGGTCGGGGACGGGACGTTGTCGTGGCCGAAGATGTGCTGCCGGTCGAGCGGGATGTCGTACTTCTTCGCCAGGTAGCGCACCAGACGGGCCGAGGCCCGGTACATCTGTTCCGAGTACCAGGTGTGCGGCTGCTTGAGGAATCCCTCGTGCTCGATGCCGATCGAGCGCGCGTTCACGAACTGGTTCCCGGAGTGCCAGGCCATGTCCTTGGTCCTGACGTGCTGGGTGATGTGACCGTCCTTGGAACGGATCGAGTAGTGCCAGGAGGCCTCCGTCGGATCCTGCACGGTCAGGAGCATGGACGCGAGCGGCGCCTCGGTGTCGTGGATGACGATGTACTCGATCTTCTGGTCCCTGGGCCGGTCGGCGAGGTCGTGATTGCCGTAGTCCCCGTCGTCGATCCGGACGTACGGCGCGCTGAGCCAGGAGCAGGACAGCTCCACCGGGCACTCGACGTCCTTCGACCGCGCCGCGTCCTTCGGGGAGGGGCGGGGGTGCACGCCGGGGGTGGCGGGGAGGGTGAGGTGCTGTCCCGCGTCGGTGGTGCGGTGCGCGCCCCGCCGGATCAGCGCGAAGACGTCGTTCGCGTACGTCGCCGCCGAGGAGGCGTCGTCCGTACCCGGGAACTCCGCCACCGCCTCCCACCAGTCCGCCGGGTCGGCGCTGAGCGGCTTGCCGAGCCGTCGTTGCGTCGCCGCCAGGAGCGCCGCGCCGCCGCGCACGTTTGTGGCGGCGTCCGTCCGCAGTTGCCTTGCCGGGGCCCCGATCAGGCGGGCCGCTCGTCGCAGGTCCGCCGGCTCGTCGAAGCCGCTGTCCGCGGCGTTCGCCTCGTGTGAGGCCGACGGACCCGCCGCCGCTGCGGGCGGCCGAGCACTGCCGCGAGGCGGCGTCGCCGCGGCCTGGCGGACGTCCACCAGGTGCATCGGCCCGTAGCCCCCGACGACGCTCGGGGCCCCGGAATGGGAGTCCCAGCGCGACTGCAGGTAGGACACGCCCATGAGCACACTTTGCGGCACGTGGTATTCGTCCGCGGCAGCGGTGAAAGCTTTCTGCAGACGTTGGTCGGCCGCCACGTCGACGAAGACCGGGGGGCCGAGCAGTAGCGGCGCCAGGAGTGCCGCCGAAGCGGTCGCGCACACGATCAGGCGGCACCCGCATACCTTCGCGCTGGGGATACGGGGGGCGACAGGTTTTCTCATTGCAAGGGTCTCCAACCATGCTCGTCGCAACCAGGACACGCAACCAGGACAAAGGAGTTGCCCTTCACGCCACCCCTCGTACGCTTCCGTGCCCTTCACGCCACGTCGCGCCAAGCGTCACCGAGGTGGACCAGCCGCACGGCACAGGCCACCCGGTCGGCGGCAGCGCGTCCGCTCCGGCGGGCAGGACGCGCGAGGCCCCCGCACCGATCGGTACGGGGGCTGCTTGCGGTGTGACGGCTCAGTCCTGGACCGGATCCACCTGCCAGTCGGGGTGCCCCGGCATGGCCGGGGTGTGGGCCCCGTGGAGCCACGGGGTCAGGAACGGCTTCAGGTCCTCGCCGGCGACCTCGGAGGCGAGCGCGACGAAGTCCCGGGTGCCGGCGGCCCGGCCCCGGTACTTGCTCACCCAGGACCGCTCGATCCGGTCGAAGGTCTCCTCGCCGACCTTCTCCCTCAGGGCATAGAGCACCAGCGCCGAGCCGTCGTACCGCATCTGCTTGAAGAGGGTCCGCTCGGTGGGTTCCGCGGGCGCTCCGGCGTCGTGACGCCACTGGTCGTGCTGCTCGTATGCCGCCCGCATCGCCTCCTCGATGCCGGGGCCGCCGTGCGTGTCGGAGTAGAGACGTTCGTAGAAGCGGGCGTGCCCCTCGCTCAGCCACAGGTCCGACCAGCGCCGGATGGCGACGCTGTCGCCGGTCCAGTGGTGGGTCAGCTCGTGTACGAGGTTGCGCTCGGCGTCGACCCGGTCGCCCAGCAGGTCGGCCCTCGGGAGGACGGACAGTGACTGCGTCTCCAGCGCCACGGGCAGGTCGGTGTCCCCGACCAGCACCCCGTAGCGGCGAAAGGGGTACGGGCCGAGCCGCCGCTCGAGCCAGTCAAGGTGCTCGGCAGTGAGCGAGCGGTACTCCTGGGTGTCGGTGACCAGGCCGTCCGGGACCACGTCCCGGACCGGCAGCCCGCGCGGGCCGGTGCTGTCGACGAACACGAACTTTCCGATCGCCAGTTGGACCAGCTGCGCCGCGACCGGCTGCTCGGAGTCGTACGTCCACCGGACCCGTCCGTCGGGTCGCCGGACGCGCTCGACGAGCCGGCCGTTGGCCACTGCGGTCAGGCCGGGTGGGGTGGTGATGCGGAAGGTGACCGGCGCCCGCAGGCTCGGATGGTCGTTCGCCGGGAAGATCATCTTGGCGCCGTCGGGCTGTGCATAGAGCAGGGTGCCGTCGGACGTGGGCACCCAGCCGTAGTCCTGGATCGCGTCGCCGCGGTGCCGTTGCTGCGTCGGGTCGGCAGTGTAGGAGACCCGGACGGTGAAGGTCCTGCCGTGGGGGACCGGCTTCGCGGGGGTGACGACGAGCTCGTCGCCGTCGCGGACGGCGCTCGCCGGTGCGTCGTCGACGGTGACCGTGTGCAGCGTGTTGCCCGCGAAGTCGAGGTCGAAGCGGGACAGGGCCTGCGTGGCGGTGGCACTGATGGTGGCCGTCGCGTCGAACGGAGTCCTGGGTGCCCGCCAGTCGAAGGCGAGCGTGTAGTGGCGGACCGTGTAGCCGCCGTTGCCGTCCAGTGGCAGGAGCGGGTCGCCGATGCCTGCGGCGCCGGGGGACGGGGTCTCGCCGGACGAGGCGGCGGAGGGGCCGGGCGCGGGGGAGCGGTGGCCCCCGTGGGGGAAGGCACCGATGGCGATGGCGGCACCGGTGATCCCGACGGCAGTGGTGAGGGCGACGGCCAGGGTCGTGCGTCGGGTGGGGAGGCCACTACGGGGACGGCTCCTCAGGGACCTCGCGAACGATGCCCTCACCGGAGGAACCGCTGGGCGTCGCGGGATGTGACCGGCCGGCGCACGCGGTGGCCGGTCGTCCGACGGGCGTGATTCCCGGTCGCGGTCATGGTGCCGACTCGGCCACTGGCGGTCGTGATCTTCATGGCCGCACTATGTCAGTAAGAGATCCTTATAGTGAAATATGTCTGTATGTCACCCCGCTCGAACGGGTGAGAGAGCGGGGCGTACGGCGTCGACCGGCCCGCATCAGCGGCGAACTTGAGTGCCCCGGTCCGCGCGGGTCAGCGCGAGTCCTCGGGCACGGTGACGTCGGGCAGCGCCTACGCATGAACGGGGTGGCGGTGTTGACTCGTACCACCCGCAGATCGGTGTCCAGCAGGTGGAGCCCGATCGGGGACTGGGTGAAGAGCGCCTGCAGCATCGAGGCCGCCGTCTCGTCCACTCGCCGACCGGGATCGCCGTGCGCCAAGGGGAGCACCTCCGAGCTCCGTCCTGCGCACCACTGCCCCGTGTCCCGGGCGTGCTTCCAGCGTGCTGCGGGGGCGGCGCGATCGCACCCGCAGAGCGTCGTGGTGGGAAGGGCGAGGCGTGCGGGACCCACGGCCGGGCAAGGGTCCTCCCGCAGGTCCACGGGAGTCGCACGGCGGGCGCCCATCGGCCCTTGAGTCGGGGCCACTCGGTCCTCTGTGGCGCGCGTATACGCGGGAACACTGGGATGCTGAGTGCAGGAGCGCTGCCCATGACCTGACGAACAGTGGTGGTGAGCGCCATGACCGGGTTGCAGGACAACGGTCCGGAATCATCCCCGCGCGCCGATCCCCAGGGAGACCCGTTTTTGCGCACGCGGTTCGCCGTACCGAAGCGCCCCACGACGTTCCTGCGGCGCGAGCGGTTGGTCAAACACCTCGACCAGGCGCTGCTGACGCCGCTGACCATGGTCAACGGAGCCGCGGGTGCGGGCAAGACCCTGTTGGTCGCCGACTGGGCCGCGGGGCGGGACCGGCCCGTCGCCTGGCTCACCACCGAGGCCTCGGACCAGGGGTGCGGAATGTTCTGGGCGTATCTGCTCCAGGCTCTGCGCGCCTCCGGCGTCCCACTGCCCTCCGAAGTCGGCCTCCCCGCGGACGCGAACCGCGTGGACCACACCCTGCTGGCACGGCTCGCCGAGGATCTGGGTACCCGGGACCGGCCTCAGATCGTGGTGCTCGACGAATACGACAGGGTGACCGACGCGGAGATCGCGGAGCAGTTGGAGTTCGTCCTGCACCACGCCGGACGGGGGATGCGGCTGATCCTCGTCACCCGCACGGAACCCCTGCTGCCCCTGCACCGTTACCGGGCCGCCGGCGACATGACGGAGATCAGGAACGCGGAGCTGGCGTTCACTCCCGAGGAAGCGGCCGCGCTGCTGGAACGGCACGGGCTGCGCCTACCCGTGCACGCTGCGGGCGCGCTCGTGGAGCGCACCCGGGGATGGGCCGCCGGACTACGGCTGTGCGCCCTCGCCGCGCAGGAGAGGCCGGATCCGGAGACGTATCTGAAGGAGTTCGAGGCCGACCGCACCACGGTCGCCGATTTCCTGCTGGCGGAGGTGCTCAAGCGGCAGACCCCCGAGACACAGGACCTGCTGCTGCGGGTCAGCGTTCTCGAGCGTTTCTGTCCGGAGCTCGCGAACGCGCTGACGGAGCGCACCGACGCCGGGGCCATCCTGGCCGGGCTGCACCGCGAGAACGCGTTTGTCGAGCACCTCGGGCAGACCTGGTACCGCCTCCACCCGCTGTTCAGGGAGATCCTCCATGCACATCTGCAGATGCGGTCTCCCGGCCTGGAGCCCGAACTCCACCGGCGGGCCGCGACATGGCTGCGGCGCTTCGGATCCCTCGCGGAGACCCTCGGCCACGGTGCGGCGGCGGGCGACTGGGAGTTCACCGCCGATGCCCTCGTCGACGACCTCGCCATTGGTCAGCTCTTCACCGGCCTGCACTGCGACGATCTGGCCGGGCTGTTCTCCCGGATGGGGCCCGAGGCATCGAGCACCGCCACGGACCTCGTCCGCGCGTCTCGCGAGCTGTCCCGGGGCGACCTCGACCGAGGCCTGGCCCACCTGCGGAACGCCGGGCAGAGCCTGGCCGAGGAGCGGACGTCGGCGGGGGACGATTCACCGGGCCTGGCGGCGGCCCGGCTGAGTTGTGCCCTGCTGGAAGCTCTGGCAGCCCGGCTGACCGGTTCGCCCGGAAGAGCGGAGAGTGCCGCGGAGGCGGCCGAGAAACTCCAGGACGAGGTGCCCGCCCACCTCCTGGACGAACATCCCGAACTCACCGCCCTCCTGCTGACCCACCTGGGCTCGACGCGGCTGTGGGCCGGGCACTTCGAGGACGCACGTGCCGCCCTGACCGCGGCGGCCTGCTGTTCCGGGGGAGCTTCGACGGCACTGCCACGCGAGGAGTCCCTGGGGCACCTGGCCCTGATCGACTACCTGAACGGCTGGCTCGGCAGGGCGGAGCGCAAGGCCCGGGCGGCGATGACCGAGACGGAGCGGTTCAGCCTGCCTCAGGCGTCCGGCTCCGGCATCGAGCTGCTGGTCCTGGCCGCCGTGGCCGTCGACCGCAACGAACTGAGACAGGCCCAGGCCCTCCTCGACACGGCGGCCGACTCACACCACGTGATGCGGGACCCGGTGATGGAGGCGGGCCGGGCCATCGCCACAGCGCGTCTGCTGCTGGCCCGCGGCGACACACAGGCCGCGCTCGCAGCGGCGGAATCGGCTGTCGCCGCCGACGTCATCTCCCCCTGGGCGAAGGGGCAGACGGCGCTGGTGGCCTCCGCCGCGCGCCTGGCCGACGGCCTGCCGGAGACGGCAGCCGAGCTGCTACGGGCGGTGCCCGACGACCAGCCGGCGTGTGTCGTGGCGGCAGCACGGGCCGAGCTCGCGGCGGGCAGACCCGTCGAGGCGATGGAGCTGCTCGACAGGGTGCGTCCCGAGGGCCGCAACGGCCCTGCGGTGACCGTCCGGGCCTCGCTGGTACGGGCCCAGGCCGCCGACGGGGCGGGAGACTCCGCCACCTCGCGCAGGCTCGTCGCGCAGGCTCTCCACGAGGCACGCCGCGAGCGACTGCGGCGTCCCTTCCTCGAAGCCGGACCGTGGATCCGACCTCTGCTGGGCACGGTGTCCCTGCGAGAGCTGGCCGCGGGCTGGCTCACACCCGGTACGCCGTCACCCGGTGGGCTGCCCCGGCCCGAGGGCCCGCCATCGACGCCGGTGGTGGAGGAGCTGAGCGGACGCGAGCGCGATGTGCTGGAACGGCTGGCCCAGATGATGTCGACGGAGGAGATCGCCGCCGATCTGTATGTGTCGGTGAACACGGTCAAGACCCACCTCAAGAGCGTCTACCGAAAGCTGGGGGTCAATCGGCGCCACGACGCGGTGCGCCGCGCGCGCGAGCTGCGGCTCCTGCCACCACGACCGTGAAGGGGCCGCTGAGGGCCAGTGAGGGCCGGGTCCATCACGAGCCGCCGCGCCCGTCCCGCTCGCCCGTGGTGGGTGAGGCGCCGGGTGACTTCTTCGGATGCGATGGTGCTGCCGGCACGGTAGGTGCCGGCTGCTGCCCGGCCGACTCCGCCGGTGTCCCGGGCCGACTCGGCGAGGTGGACACCATGACGCACTGGCGGGCGCTGATCGTCCTGGGTATCGCCCAGTTCCTGATGGTCCTCGACACGTCCGTCATGAACGTGTCCATCAGCCAACTGGTCGAGGACTTCGACACCGAGGTCACCGCCATCCAGGCCGTCATCACGCTGTACGCGCTGGTCATGGCGGCATTCATGATCATCGGCGGCAGGCTCGGTGACATCTTCGGACGGCGTCGTCTCTTCCTGCTCGGCCTCGTCGTCTACGGCACGGGTTCGGCCCTGACCGCGGTGGCTCCCACGCTGTGGGTCCTCACGCTGGGCTGGTCGGTCATCGAAGGACTCGGTGCCGCGATGGTGCTGCCGGCCATGGCGGCCCTCGTAGCCGAGTCCTACCGCGGTCGGGACCGGGCCGTCGCCTACGGCGTCATCGGCGGGCTCGCCGGGGCCGGGATCGCCGTCGGCCCGCTGCTGGGCGGCTGGGTGACGACCTACCTCACCTGGCGGCTGGTGTTCGCCGGTGAAGTAGTGGTCGTCGTGGCCGTCCTGTGCTTCCACCGGGTGATCACGGAGGCGCCCCGGACCGGTCCGCGCCCCCGGCTGGACGGGGTCGGCGCCGCGCTGTCGGCGGTCGGGCTGGCCCTGGGCGTGCTCGGTGTGCTGCAGAGCAGCTCGTGGGGATGGGTGCAGCCCCGCAACCCACCCTTCACCGTCCTGGGCTTCGCGCCGACGCTGTTCGTCGTCGGCGCCGGGGTGGCCGTGCTGGCCGTCTTCGTGCACTGGGAGAGACGGCGGGACGCTCGCGGCGCCGAGCCCCTGGTGCATCTGCCCCTGCTGCGCAAGCCCGCGCTGCGATCCGGCCTGATGTCGCTGCTGAGCCAGAACCTCATCCTGCTGGGACTGTTCTTCACCATCCCGCTGTACTTGCAGGTGGTTCAGGGCTTCGACGCCTTCCAGACAGGGCTGCGGCTGCTCCCGGTGTCCGTCACCATGCTCGCGGCCTCGATGGTCGCCGCCCGGCTGGGGCGGGTGGCCGGACCGCGCCGGGTGGTCCGACTGGCCCTGGCGACCCTGTTCGCCGCCATCGTATGGCTGCTGGCCACCATCGACCCGGTCATCGACGACGCGCAGTTCGCCGGAGCCATGGCCGTGCTCGGCGTGGGCATGGGCCTGCTGGCCTCGCAGTTGGGCAACGTCGTCCAGTCCAGCGTGGGCGAGGAGGAACGCAGCGAGGTCGGCGGGCTGCAGTTCACCGCCCAGAACCTCGGCTCCGCGCTGGGCACCGCGCTCATCGGATCGATCCTCATCGGCGCACTGGCCCACGCCTTCACCACCCAGGTGGAGGACCACCCGAGGTTGTCGGAGGAAACCCGTCGGCAGACCGGTGTCGCCCTCGAAGCCGGGATCACCTTCGTGCCCACCGAGCAGATGCGCTCGGCGGCCGAACAAGCAGGGCTGCCGAGGTCCGAGGTGGACGCCCTCACGGACTCGTACGCGTCGGCGCAGCTCGACGGCCTGAAGGCGGCGATCCTCGCCACCGGGGCAATCACGCTCGCCAGTTTCCTGGTCACACCGAATCTGCCGACTCGGACCGGTGCTCCGAGGCAACCCGGTGGCGCCCCGTCCGACGCGCTGGGAGCGTCCCGCTGACTTCGAGGGAGGCCGCGATGTCCGAGACCGAGCACGCCTCGGCGCGAGCGCGCGCCGCCGAGCGGCAGACCCATGCCGACTACACCGGTGGCGTCTACGGATCCATGCTCGCCGCCTCGGTGGTCGTCGGCGCCGGCACCCTGGGCGCGTTCCCGCGCCTGGAGCTGGTGCTGCTGCTGTTGCTCACCGGCGTGGTGTTCTGGATCGCGCATGTGCATGCCCAGCTGTTCGGGGCACGCCTGGCACAGCAGAGCCTGGATCGCCGAACCGTGCTGCACGTGTGCCGCGACGAGTGGCCGATCGTCAAGGCCGCCGTTCCGCCGGCCGTCGCCGTGGCCGTCAGCCCTCTCCTGGGTCTCGACGTAACGGGCGCTTTCTGGCTGGCGCTCACGGTTGCGGTGGCGGGCCAGGTGGGCTGGTCGGCGGCCGCGGCTCGACGGTCAGGTGCCTCGTGGCGCCTGGTGACGGTCGCCGCCTCGGTGAATTTGCTGCTCGGTCTGCTGATCATCTTGTTCAAGCTCCTTCTGTTGCATTGACGCAGGTGGAGCGTGTGCCGGGCGACGTATCACCTCTACGGGGTGAGGCCGGGCGGTGCGCGGCGGCGGACGATCGCAGGGAAGGGGTGCAGCCCGCCGGTCCCAGGACACCCGGGGGAGAGCAGCTCATGCGCTACGAGATCCGCGTCGAAGGACACATGTCGGAGACGCTGACCAGTGCCTTCCCGGAGCTGGAACACGTGGTGATGTCCGGACAGACAATCCTGTTCGGCTCCGTCGTCGACGAGGCGCACTTGTACGGGCTGTTGGCCCGCTGTCAGTCGCTGGGACTACGGGTCCTGGAGATGCGCCAGCTGCCGGAGTGACGCGTCCCTCGCTGCGGGGGGCTCCCTCAGAGGCTCTCTGTGTGGATCCTGCCGGAGCGGACGGCGGCGCCCAGCACCTCGAAGTCCCGCTCGTTCCGGTCGGCGTAGGCCTGGGCGAACCGGTGAGCGCACGGTCGAAGCGGTCGCTCCCGCCCAGGTAGGCGGCGATGGCGACGGGATCGCCGGAGCGCGCGTGGGCCCGCGCCGGACAAGCCCCGCACAGCTGCGCGAACAGGCGGAGCAGGCCGGGTTCCGGGCGGGCTCTGTCCGGGCAGCCGCTGGATCGTTCATCTCGTGTCTCTTTGTACGGACCGCGGTACGCCGAGGCAGGTCTTGCCGCACCCACGTCATCGCCCCGGTGGCGAGTACGGATCACCCGCCCGGGGTGACCCGGTGACCGGCGGTCGGCGGGACGCTGGCTGAGTGAGATCCCCACACACCGCCCCGTCGGCGGTCCGGGAGCGATCCGCTCGATCGCGCGAGGAGGAGCCATGACCGAGTCGCGTGGTCCGACACCGCGTACCGGACCGGAACACATGCCCGACGGGGCGGCCTCCGGGCCGTCGGGCGACCCCGAGGACGTGCTGGCGGAACTCGGGCGCTCGTGGACGTGGATCCTGGGTTCCGCGGTCGCCACGCTCGTGCCGGGCATCCTGGTACTGGTCTGGCCGGACGAGACCCTCCATGTCCTGGCGGTGCTCATCGGTCTGTATCTGCTTGTCATCGGAGCGTTCCGGTTCGTCGCGGCCTTCGGTCGGGACGAACTCGGCCACCGGCTGTCCGGGCTGCTCATCGCGGTGCTGTACGTCCTGGCCGGGGTGCTCTGCCTGAGGAACCCATTCCAGACGATCGCTGCGCTTTCGTTGGTCGTCGGGATCGTCTGGCTGGTGTCCGGCATCCTCAGCCTCTACGGAGCCATCGCCACCAAGGACCTGCCCCACCGCGGCTTCGTCATCGGCGCCGCGGTGATCGCCATCCTCGCGGGGATCGTGGTGCTGGCCCTGCCCACCGAGTCGGCCCGGGCGCTGACCCGGCTGCTCGGTCTGTGGCTCGTTGTGCTCGGCCTGGTCGAGGTGGTGCTCGCGTTCGCGTGGCGGGCCGCACTCCGCAGGTCCGGGGTCGCGGAGCCGCAGGGCAGCGGCGGGACAGCCTGAGGGAAGAGCACCCGCTCTGAGCCATGGCCGGGAAACCGCTCACCCGCCTCGGGTGAGGACGTCCGGTCCTTGCCGTGGGCACGCTGAAGACGGCACAGAACGGCTGCCGGGCCGACGCCCGGGACGGAGGAGAGACATGAGCGCGCAGATGTACCTCGCGTACGACTATCCGCTGCTGAGCGTCTTCTGGTCCATGCTGTGGTTCTTCCTGTGGATCATGTGGTTCATCCTGCTCTTCCGGGTCATCGTCGACATCTTCCGTGACGACGACCTGGGCGGCTGGGCCAAGGCCGGCTGGCTGCTGTTCGTCATCGTCGTGCCCTTCCTGGGCGTGCTGGTCTACGTGATCGCTCGCGGCAAGCACATGGGGCAGCGGGAAGTGCAGCAGGCGCGCCAGCAGCAGGCGGCCTTCGAGAGCTACATCCGGGAGACCGCCAAGGGCGGCGAGGGCAGGCCGAGCAGTGTCGACGAACTCGCCAAGCTGTCCGAAATCCGTGCCCGCGGCGACATCACGGACGAGGAGTTCCGCAGGGCGAAGGAACTGGTCCTGAGCGCCTCCGGCCCGGCGCAACGGTCGGGCGCAGACACCTCCACCTCCACCTCCGGTGGCTGAGAGCACCGCACACGACTGAAATGAGGCAGCACGATGACCACGACTCCCACCGCGCACGCGCACCCGGCCAAGCGGCACTGGGCCGAAGGTCTGACGGCTTTCGCAGCCGTCCTGCTCATGATCGCAGGCGTACTGGACATCCTCAGGGGTGTCATGGCGATCGCCGAGGACGACGTCTTCGTCGCGACACGCAACTACGTCTTCCAGTTCGACCTCACGGGCTGGGGCTGGGTCCACCTCGTTCTGGGCGCCGTCGCCGTGATCGTCAGTCTCGGACTCTTCCAGACGGCGATGTGGGCGCGCGTGGCCGGGGTGGCCATCGCCGGACTCATCATCATCGCCAACTTCCTCTCCCTGCCGTACTCCCCGGTCTGGTCGATCGTCATGATCGCTTTCTCGGGGTTCGTCATCTGGGCCCTGTGCGTGGCCCGGGAGGACGGGACCGCCAGGCCCGTCCAGTGAGACCGGCGGCAGCCGAAACCGCGGGGGAGGGCGCCACGTGGGACGACACAGCACGGAGGCGAGCGGGCCCGGAGGCCATCCCGCGGGAGCCGCCGGTGAGGGGCGTGCAGGGTGGGCGCGGCTGGCGCTGCTCACCCTGCTGACGAGCGTGCTGGTGGCGCTCGTCGCAGCCGGTCTGCGGAGCGTGGTCTGGGCGCTGTTCGGCATCGCCGGCCTTGCCCTCACCGCCGTCGGGGTGTGGTGGACCCTGGCCCACACCCGCGTGGTGCGTGTGGCGGGAGTGGTCCTGTCGCTGACCGCGCCGGTCACGGTCCTCGCGCTGTACGCCGCGTTCGGCATGCTGGGGCCGGCCCTTGTCTCGCTGGGCCTGTGGGCGCTGGGCACGGCGGCCGCTCGGATCGCCGTGGCGCCGGGACGTATCCACTCCGCACCCGAGGGTGAACCTGCCGAGGCACCCCGCCATCCCTGGATCCTCATGAATCCGCGCTCCGGCGGCGGCAAAGTGGGACGGTTCCATCTGGTCGACAAGGCGCGGGCGGCGGGCGCCCGTGTCGTCCTGCTCGGCGCCGGCGGGCAGGACGTGGCCGAACTGGCCCGGCAGGCCGTGGCCGACGGAGCCGACCTGCTGGCGGTGGCGGGCGGGGACGGCACCCAGGCCCTGGTGGCCGAGGTGGCGGCGCGCCACGACCTGCCCTTCCTGGTGATTCCCGCCGGCACCCGCAACCACTTCGCCCTCGATCTCGGCCTCGACCGCGACGATCCGGCGACGGGTCTGGACGCCCTGGCCGACGGCGTCGAGCTCCGCGTCGACCTCGGATTCGCCGCCGACCGGGTGTTCGTCAACAACGCCTCGTTCGGAACGTATGCGGCCGTGGTCGGCGACCCTGCCTACCGCGACGCGAAGGTGCAGACGACCCTGCAGGTGCTGCCGGGACTGCTCACCGGCCCCGACGCGCCCAGGCTGCGGATGCGCGCCGACGCCGCGCGCGCCGAAGGGCTGCAGGCCCTGCTGGTCAGCAACAACCCCTACCTGCGGGCCGTCGACTCGACCCACCCGGGTCGCCGGGAGCGGCTGGATTCCGGACGGCTCGGCGTGCTGTGCGTGCGGGTCGAGAACGCCGCGCAGGCGGCGCGGATGGTGCGCGGCGCGCGTTCCGCGGGCCTTCTGCGGCTCACCGCTCAGGAGGTGGTCGTCGAAGCGGACACGGACACCGTCCCGGCCGGCATCGACGGGGAACATGTGCTGCTGCCGGCACCTGTGGTGTGCCGGATCGCCGCAGGGGCGCTGCGGGTCCGCGTGCCGCGCAACCGCCCGGGTACGCCTCTGCGCAGACCCGCCGCCGACTGGCAGCGCGTCACGCGGCTCGCGCTGGGCCCGCTGGCTCGCGGCAGGAGACGGTCCCCGGCTGCCGCCTGACGCGCAGGCGCCGTCGCGGCAGTTCGCGGTCCGAGACCGGGCGGCGGGCCTCCGCCGCCCGGGGCGACGCCGCGACGACCGACATGCGACGCGATGGCAAGGACGCGGTGTCAGCCGGGCTTCTCGCCGGTCTCGCAGATCTGGCGGGCGATCGCGCGCAGTTTGATGTTGTGGTCCTGAGATGCCTTCTTGAGCAGCTTGAAGGCCGTGTCCTCGGTCAGTCCGTACCGCTCCATGAGAATGCCCATGGCCTCGCCGATCTCGTGGCGGGTCTCCAGGGCGTCGCCGAGCTGCTGATGCGTTCGGGCCGCGGAGAAGGCCACGGCGGCGTGCGAGGCGAGGACCCAGCCGGCCCGGCGAGCGGCCTCGTCGAAGGCCTGCGGCCGCCGGGAGTACAGGTTGAGCGCGCCGAGCTCGTCGTCCTCGGTGAAGAGGAGAATGCCCATCATGCTCCCCATGCCCAGCTTCCTGAGCTCGGGGGCGAAGCGGGACCAGTGCTCGTTCGGTCGGCTCAAGTCCTCGATGGAGTAGATCTGCTGACGGTCCGTCACGGCGTCGAAGCACGGGCCTTCGCCCAGGTCCTGCTGGATACGGTCCGCGCGGCGCACCACGTCGCTCGTGGCAGCCAGGGCCTGCACCTCACCCCGCCGCACAGTGAGGATGCCGGCCTCGTCGCACCCGTTGATCAGAACCGTCGCATGATCCACGATGCGGTCCAAGGTGTCCTGGACCGAGTCCTGGGCGAGCAGATCCCGCGCCATCTCCGCGAGGGCGACGGCGAATTGCTCCCAGACCTCGCCGTGTTCGTGCGACATGTGCCACCTGCTTACGTGTCGAAGCGCCCGCGCCGCTCACGCTCGGTTCCATCTTGCCACCCTCGCGTCCCCACCGCGCCGAGCAGGCATGCGTGGGCGGCCTTCCCACGCACGGCCGCCCGGCGTTATTTCATTTTCAAGCAGTGTGATCGCGCGCGGACTGTGATCGCGCACCGACGCCGCGCTTCCGGCGGTGGGCTCCGGGGAGTGCTCCGGAATGGGCCCGATCGCGTTGTCAGTGGCCTCCGCAACAATGTCCGGGCAGCGAGAACGTCACCGCTCCCGGCGGTACGCGATCGACCCCCGTCCGTCGAAAGGCCCGCCCGCACATGACGCCCACTCTCCACCGCCGCGCCGTGTCGCGAGCCGTGAACGGAGCCCGCTGACGATGCTCCGAGCCCTCCCGCGCACCC
Source organism: Streptomyces albiflavescens (assembly GCF_014645835.1). GTDB lineage: Bacteria > Actinomycetota > Actinomycetes > Streptomycetales > Streptomycetaceae > Streptomyces > Streptomyces albiflavescens. Next base: position 278,278 of record NZ_BMMM01000001.1, on the reverse strand, counting down.
CCGCTCCACTCGGCCCCGGCGGTTCCGAGGTTCTGCGTCTCATCACCGTGCAACGCGTTCCCGTCTGTCTCACCGTGCACGCCAACGGCCGTCGCCGGTACGGCTACTGGCAACCCGTCGGTGCCGGCGCCGGACAGGGAGGCTGTCATGTGGCCCTGCCCACCGACGAGTGCGACGCGCTGCACGCGGCGGGCCGGATCGTGCTGGGGGACCCGGTGGTCGATCCGGCGAAGACCACGTACCCGGTACGCCCTGCCGTGAGGGGTGCACCGGGTACCGCCGGTGCACCCCGGCAGGCCCTCACGGCCTGAGCTCATCGGCACAAGCGCTGCCCGGGACGGTCGTCCGGGCAGCGGAGAGCCCGCCGCAAGAGCGTGCGGCGGGCCCTGCGTCCTGGGTGATCGTCAGTGCTTGAAGATTTCCTTCATCTTCTCCTTGGCCTGGCGGGTGTCACCCTTCACCTGATCCGCCTTGCCTTTGGCAGTCAGGCGCTCGTTGCCGACAGCACGCCCGGCGGCCTCCTCGGCCTTGCCCTTGGCCTGCTCCGTCTTGGCCCGTGCCTTCTGGTTCTTGGCCACGCGGATCACGTCCTCACTGCTTCGACTGTGCGATCTACGCCTACGACTGACCGGGATGAACCGGTCTAAACCCGACCGGACGCGACCGGTGCGCCATGCGCAAGATCCATGACAGTCCGTGACGGGTGTAGTCCCGTGTCCAGCTCCACACGGACCTGATGGATCCGACGCCGATCCGTACCAGCAGGTGCACCAGGGGGCCTGTCAGCGAAGCAGCACGATCCGGGGCGGGTGAAGCCCCCCGAAGTTCGCCCAGTCCTTGACCGGGCCACGCCCACTCAGTTGTTCCAGCTCTCGTCATACGGGTCGTGCGGCGTCGCGACCGGCCTGGCCCGGCTGACGTCGAGGAACGGGATGATGCCGCCGTTGACGGGATCCTTGGTCCGCTTGCCGGTGTAGGTGCCGGTGACCTCGAGCCAGGTGTCGGGTTGGAGGACGGGCGGAATCCGTCCGGTCAGGCCGACCTTGACGGGTTGGGCGTCCGCGGCACAGCAGTTGAGGGCCATGCGGACGAGATACGGCGTACCGGCGCGGTCGAGGGCGACGAAACCGGTGATCCTGATCCGCCGGTCGCCGAGGGAGCGGCCGTGGCCGTAGGCCGCGCGGCCGGCGTAGTCGACGAGGCTGAGGGGGACCGGGTCGCGGGCCGGGAGGGCGGGGTAACCGAAGGGCGCCTGCAGAGCCGTGCCGGTGCGCATGGCGCTGTAGGAGCCGAGAGCGGGCGGGGCGACCAGGATCAGGGCCAGCAGGGGGAGGATGAGGAGCCAGGAGATACGCGGTTCGCGGTGGGCGTCTCCGTGTCCGTGTCCGTGCTCGTGACCGTGTCGGTACTCGGGTCCAGGCCTGTCCTGGTCCACTCGGTGCCCGTCCTGGTCGTCGCCGTGGCCGGCCTCGGGTTGGCGCTGCTCGGTCGTGCGTGTCCCGCGCAACTCGTACCACACCGTGGCGAACGCCGCGAGGATCAGCACAACCCCCGCCCCGAGCAGCAGGGGCCGCAACCCGGCCTTGACGTACCGCAGGTAGAGGTCCGTGGTGCCGGCGTGCAGCACCGCCGCGCCGACCAGGAAGAGAACCGCCGCCTGTGCCTGCCGGTTCACAGCAGCACCGCCCCGACCAGGACCGACATGAGAATCGCCAGCGCGAACGTGGCGGGCGCGAAGCGCAGCGCGAACCCGCGGCCGAACGTGCCGACCTGCATGGCGAAGAGCTTCAGGTCGATCATCGGTCCGACGACGAGGAACGCCAGCCGGGCGGTGAGCGAGAACTGGGACAGTGACGCGACCACGAACGCGTCGGCCTCGGAGCAGATCGACAACAGCACGGCGAGAACCGCCAGGGCGAGGACCGACACCACGGGGTTGCCGGCCGCGGCGTGCAGCCAGCTCGCCGGTACGACGGCCTTGAGCGTGGCCGCGGCCATGGCGCCCACCACGAGGAAGCCGCCGGCGTGCATCACGTCGTGCCGAACGGATCCCCAGAAAGCCGCCCCCTTGCCGAGGCCCTCGTGCGCCGGGCGGGCGGGTGGACGCAGCCAGTCGGTGCGGCCGAGGCGTTGCCACAGCCACCCCATCGCGCAGGCCACCAGCAGACTCGCCACGAACCGGGCGAGGACCATCTCCGGATCGCGCGGAAACGCCACGGCCGTGGCGGTCAGCACGATGGGGTTGATCGCCGGGGCGGACAACAGGAACGCCAGCGCCGCCGCGGGCGTGACGCCCCGGCGTACCAGAGCCCCGGCCACCGGCACGGAGGCGCACTCGCAGCCGGGCAGGACCGCCCCGGCCATCCCGGCCACCGGCACCGCCAGGGCGGGCCTGCTCGGCAGCGCGCGGGCGAAGAACGACGGCGGGACGAACACCGCGATGACCGCCGACAGCAGCACGCCGAGGACGAGGAAGGGCAGGGCCTGGATCACCACCGCCACGAACACGGTCATCCAGCTCTGCATCACCGGCGCGGCCAGCGCCCGGCGGACCGGCCCCTGCGCCGCGACCACCAGGAGCAGCAGCATGGTCAGCACGAGAGGGGAGTTGATCTGCCAACCCCGCCGGCCCTGCCGGTCGTCCGCATCGCGATGGTCGACCGGGGGCGGGGCTGCCTTGGTGATGGTCACAGGTGAGGTACCTCCGGTAGGGAAGGGCTCGGTGGCTGGTGCCCCTCGACCTTGAGTACGCCGGTTCGGGCACAGCTTCTCACCGCGTGCCCAGACCTCTGCGAGCCGGATCCCGGTTCGCTAACAGCCGCGCGGCCGACGGGTCCTTCGTCGAACATGTCGTGAGCCTGCTCGACCCCGACCACCTCCAGCTGTCTCGGGAGTTCGGCTGACCTCCAGGCGTGGAGGGGCCTTCGGAGACTCCCTCCGAAGGCCCGTCGTCACGTTCAGTCCCGCCCGGTGCCCCGATAGAGGTCCAGCTCCCCGTCCAGCTCGACCGCGAGCACGGTGGCGTATGCGTCGAGGTCCGCCGCGGCAGGGGCGTCGATCCAGGTCACGCCAGGTACCGCGTCCAGTCCGCCGGTGATGTGGTGGTCCAGTTCGGTGCCCGTGCCGAGGACGGTCACCCGTCGTACCGCGTTGCGCAGTCCGCGGATCGCGACGGACTCGCGCGGCGCGTCGAAGCACATCAGGTAGAGCGTGCGCCGGTCGGCGGACAGGGTGCTGGGGCCGTAGTGGTGTCCGGCGGGCAGTCCGGCGACCGTCCCGTACACGGCATCGCTGTGGTGCGCGATCCACGCGCCCAGACCCTCGACACGTTCGACCTGCTCCTCGGGGATCGTTCCGTCCTCCCGGGGGCCGACTCCGAGCAGCAGATTGCCGCCCATCCCGATCGTCTCCGTGAAGTAACGCACCAGCTGGCGCACCGACTTGAAGTCGCGGTCCTTCGGCCGGTAGCTCCACGAGTCGTTGACCGTCAGGCACAGTTCCCAGGGGCCGTCGGGGGCCTGCAGCGGAACGCCCTGCTCGGGAGTGGCGTAGTCGCCGTAACCGAGCATGCGGGCGTTGAGGACGGTGTCCGGATTGCCCGTGAGGATCAGCTCGGCCAGTTCGCGGATCCCCCACTGCTCCTCGGTGCGCTCCCACTCGCCGTCGAACCAGAGCAGGTCCGGGCGGAAGCGGTCGACGAGTTCGCCGACCTGGCCGTCGCGGTAGGCCAGGTAGCGCTCCCAGGCCGCCGGGTCCTCCTTGCCGGGCTCGGCGTGGGAGTACCGGCTCGGGGGCTCGTCGCCGGGCTCGACATGCCTGATGCTCGGGTAGTCGGGGTGGTTCCAGTCGGAGTGCGAGTAGTAGAGGCCGACCTTCAGGCCCTGCTCGCGCAGAGCGTCCGCGAATCCGCTGACCAGGTCACGGCCGGCCGGTGTGTGCCGGACGACGTTCAGGTCGCCGTGGGCGGTGTCCCACAGAGCGACGCCGTCGTGGTGCTTGGTGGTCAGCACCGCGTACTGGGCGCCGACACGGGCGAAGAACTGGGCCCAGGCCCGCGGGTCGTAGTGCGACGCGGTGAAGCCGTCGAGCTGTTTCATGTATTGCTCGTGCGAGACCTCGCCCGTGTAGAAGGACCAGGACTCGGCCCATCCGTCGACGGCGTAGATGCCGTAGTGGATGAAGATGCCCAGCTTGGCATCGGTGAACCAGGGTTGCATCGGCATGGACCCAAGCTAGGCGCCGACACTCCCTCCGCGCGTGGGCGCCGGTCACCACTACTGGTTCGTTTTCACCCTGAGCCCCGTTCGCTCTGCGATCCAGTGCATTCGCTCTGCGATCCCGTGCAGGTGTGCGGGGCCCGGATCTTGAGGAGCCGGGCCCCACTCTCACATCAGATGCGGTCGGCCGCGATCAACAGGTAGTGGAAGCTGCCCTCCTTGTACGCCGTCAGGAACGCCTCCTCGATGCCGGTCGTCACGGAGGACTTGGCCCGCAGCTCCCAGTACGGAATGGTCGCCGCGGTCAGATCGACGACGTTGATGGGGACGAGGTTGTTCGCGGCCATCGCCCTGAAGTACTCGCTGCGCGGGTGGATGTTGCAGGTGTAGTGCTCGTCGATCTTGCTGACGGCCTTGGAGCGCATGCCCTTGACGTCGTTGGAGCACCCGGTGATGCACACGTAACGGCCACCGGGCTCCAGCAGCCGGGAGAACTCCCCGTACAGCTCGAGGAGGTCGACGTACATCGTGGTCTCGTTGGTCCAGATGCCGCGTCGCGAACCGGTGGCGAAGCCCGTGTCGAGCATATTGCGGAAGTGGAAGCGGACCTTGTCGGACACCTTGCGGCGGGCGGCCTGGTCGTTAGCGAAGGCGACCTGCTGCTCCGAGATGCTCACGCCGTCCACCGAGCAGTCGAAGCGGGCGTTGGCCATGATGCTGGTGCCGCCGCGGCCCGAGCCGGCGTCCAGCAGGTGGTCCGCCGGCCTGATCGGGCCGAGGTGGTCGAGGAGGACGTCCGCCTGCGCGGTCTCCAGGCGGTGCATCTCCTCGATCATGCGCTGCTCGCGGGTGTCCGCGGGGCCCTGCAGAACGGACGGGTCGTAGTCGCCGATGCCGTAGTGGTGGTGGTAGAGGTCGTCGACCTCGCCGAGCCGGAGGTTGACCGCGTTCCTCTCCGCGTTCCAGTAGTCGGCGACGGACTTCTGGTACTCGGTGCGCAGGACCTTGTCCATGGCGATCATTTCCATGTCGGTGACAGGCATGGTGATCCAATCTCCTTGCGGGTGAAGGGCGTTGAGGTATCAGGCGGCCGTGGTGTAGCGGGCGCTGCCGGCGTGCCATTCGCGGCTGCCGCCGAGCCAGGCCCAGGTGCCGGCCAGGAAGCGGCGCAGCTCGGGGGAGCCGGCGGCGGCGAGGGCCGCGGCCTCGGCCTCGAAGGTGTGCATGAGTTCGTTGTGGACCTCGACGGTCCGGTCGACCGCCTCCTCCAGGGAGCACTGGTCCTCGGACGCGATCAGCCGGGGCAGGCTGAAGTCCGTGGGATCCTCCTTGCCCATGGAGTAGAGGTCGTTGACGATCACGCTCGCCGTGCCCGCCATGGTGAAGGCGCGGCGCACCCGGGGGTCGGCGAATTCGCCGTACGGCAACTCGTATCCCGCGACCGCGTCGACCAGCACCATGCACGGCACGAAGCTGTTCTCGTGCCGGTGCATCAGGAACTCCCAGACCGGCGGGGTCTGTTCGGCCGTGTGCCAGACGCCTTCCTGGTTGTAGGCGACGAACATGATCCCCAGCTCGTGGCGGAGCCGGCGTACCTGAGACGTCGTCGCGTACCGGGCGAGGTTGTCGAGACTCGACCGGAGGGCGCGCATGACGGGGTCCGCCCGCACGACCTCCTCCAACTGCGGTGCGTATGTCAGGGGGAGATGCGCCTGGTCGATCACCGAGTGGGCGATCGCGAGGCGCTGCCCCAGCAGTTCGGGCCGCGCTTCCTCTACCTCTCCGTCCACGTAGTGGTCGTCGACGGACCACTCCGCGAGCGCGCACTTCGCCGCCGCCAGGAGCCGGTCGGGGTCGTCCGACTCCGGGTGCGCCAGCATGATCAGCCGCCCGAAGTCGGCCTTGCGGATCTTGTCGAGCTGGCCAGGGTAGATCCCGACCTCCTCCGCCCACTCGACCAGCCGCTCGGTGACGGTCTCGCCGAGGGCGCGGTCGTCGCGGACGGCGGGCGGACAGTGCAGTTTCGGAGCGGGATCCGCCGCCGGTTCGGGCTCCGGGCGTGGCTCCGGAGCCCGCAGCCGGGTGGCCGAGGTGCCCAGTCCCGTCGGCCCCGAGGGCAGGACTGGGGAGCGCATCGAAGCGGGCGAAGGCGGGGTGACCCCCACCGCAGGCGTGGGGATCCGCATCGCAGGGGAGGCGATCCCCACCGCGGGAGAGCCGATCCGTGCCGCGGACGTGCCCAGCCCCGTCGGAGCGGACGGCAGCCGTGGACCGCGCGCCGCCTTAGAGGGGACGGGCAGCCGCAGTGGTGCCGACGACCGCGCCGACAGCAGCGCCCGTACCAGCCCCGCCATGTCATGGCCCGCCACGGGTGCGACGACCCGGGAGATCAACGACACAGTCGTCAGCTCCCGTTCGTACGGGCGACCTCGACGTTCTCCAGGATGCCGAGGGCGTCCGGTACGAGGACGGCCGCGGAGTAGTACGTGCTGACCAGGTAGGAGATGATCGCCTTCTCGTCGATGCCCATGAACCGTACGTTCAGACCGGGCTCGACCTCGTCCGGAATCCCGGTCTGGTACAGGCCGATCACACCCTGGTCGTCCTCGCCCGTACGCATCGCGATGATCGACGAGGTGTTGGCCTTGCTGACCGGGATCTTGCCGCACGGCAGCAGCGGAACCCCGCGCCAGGCGGGCAGGTGATGGCCGTTCAGCTCGATGCCGCCGAAGTAGATGCCGCGCTTGTTGCACTCCCGGCCGAAGGCGGCGATCGCGCGCGGGTGGGCGAACAGACAGCGGGTGCCGCGCCGCATGCTCAGCAGTTCGTCCAGGTCGTCGGGGGTCGGCGGGCCCGAGTAGGTGGAGATCCGCTGGTCGAAGTCGGCGTTGTGGAGCAGCCCGAAGTCCTGGTTGTTGACCAGCTCGTACTCCTGACGCTCGCGCAGCGCCTCGATGGTCAGGCGCAGCTGCTGCTGGGTCTGGTTCATCGGCTCGTTGTAGAGGTCGGCGACCCGGCTGTGCACGCGCAGCACCGTCTGAGCCACGCTCAGCTCGTACTCGCGCGGCTGCAGCTCGTAGTCCGCGAACGTGCCCGGAAGTGCGGCCTCCCCGACGTGCCCCGAGCTGAGGGTGATCTCGGCCTCGCCGGACTTGTTCATCTTCTGGTGTCCGTTGGAGCTGATCCGCTGGACGTGGTTGCGCAGGCCCTCGTGGCGATCGGCGACGGCCTTGTACGCGGTGAGCGGCAGAGCGAGGACTGTCGTGGCGGTCGCGGCGCGCGCCGTGAAGTCCCACTTCTTGGCACTCCCCGCGAGGACCTGGCCGCCGAAGGAGTCCCCGTTGGCCATCAGACCGAGGATCGACTCGTCGCCGTACGGTCCCTCGCCGATCTTCTCCACCTTGCCGTGCGCGATCAGGTAGACGTGGTCCGCCTTGCGGCCGGCGTGCACGATGACCTGGCCGGGTTCGAACTCCTTCTGCACGAACTTGTCCGCCAGCGCGCCGAGCACGTCGCCGTCGACGAAGCCGCGCAGCAGCGGCAGTTCACCCAGCTCGGCCGGGACGACCTGCACCTTCGCGCCGGTCTTCACGAACGAGACCCGGCCGTCGCCCAGGGTGTACGAGAGGCGGCGGTTCACCCGGTACATGGCACCCGGCACGTTCACCCATGGCAGCATCCGGGACAGCCAGCGCGAGCTGATGCCCTGCATCTGGGGTTCGGACTTGGTCGTCGTGGCGAGATTGCGCGCCGCTGCCGTACCGAGGCTCTGCTGTTCCTGATCCTGCGTCGTGGCGCCTCCGGCCGGGGCCGTGACTGTTTCGAGCGGCATCGGTTGCCTCGTTCCTGTAGCTGTGGGTTTTCGTAGACTGATGGCAGCGCGACGGCCTCTTGCGTCGTCACGCTCCGTATAAAGATCTACAGCAATTTGGTGACGGTGAGTAACCTGTGCGAGCGGCGTACGGGAGCACGCCCCGCATGGAAGTCACTCCCCTTGCGCCCCCCGGCGGACAGGCAAGCGCTTCAACCGACCGGCGGATCAACCTACTTGGCGTTATCCGGTGGGTACACCGCAGCGGTTGCCGTGTTCAATCACATGTATTGCACGCGCAATGACGGCCCCACCCGTCGGGAGGCACTGTGATCGCCGTTCCCGAACCGGGACTCACCGAACGCGAACTGATCGAGCGGGCCGTGGCGATGCGGCCCGCACTGCTCGAACGGCAGCCGGAGACCGAGCGGTTGACGCACTATCCGAAGGACACCCACGACGACTTCCTGCGGGCCGGGTTCTACCGGATCCTGCAACCGCGTCGCTACGGCGGATACGAGTTCGGCCTGCCCACCTTCTACCGCGTGGTCACCGAGATCGCCCGCGGCTGTCCCTCCACCGGCTGGGCCCTGTCCCTCACCGCCGCCCACGTCCTCCAGGTCGCCACCCTTTTCGACGAGAAGGCGCAGGACGAGATCTTCGGGGACGACGGAGACTTCCGCGCCGCCTCCACCGTCGTACCGATCGGCGTCGCCCGGCCCGACGGCGACGGTCACGTCGTACTCGATGGGACCTGGCCCTATGCGTCGGGCGCCCCCTACTCGACGCACTACGTCGGCCAGACCCTGCGGGCCCCCGAGAAGCCCGGTGATCCGCCTGGACCGTTCGTCCTGTTCGTCGCGCCGCGCGCGATCTGGACGGTCGTCGACGACTGGCACGGCGTACTGGGCCTGCGCGGCAGCGGATCCAACAGCATCCGCATCGACCAGGGGCGCATCCCGAATCACTTCACCGAGGAGGTGAGCCTGCTCGACCTGCCCGTCGAGGGCGGCACACCCGGCTCGAAACTCCACGGCGACGCCCTGTACGCGGGACGGGCGATCAGCTTCTTCCACGGGGAGCTGGCCGCCATCGTCATCGGCATCGCGTACGCGGCCGCGGACGAGTACGCCCGAATCGTCGCCGAACGCCCGCTCATCGCGGACGCGAGCCGCACCCGGGCCGAACTCCACGACTACCAGCGGCACTTGGGTGAGGCGCTGGGAGCGATCCACACGGCTGAGGCGGCGCTCCAACGCAACGCGGAGGACTGGATGGAGGCGTGCCGGCGCAATGTCTCGGGCGAGGCCGCGTTCACCCCCGCCGAGGACAACCGGCTCGCGCTCGTCTTCCTCACCGCGGGGCGCATGGCCTGGGATGTGCTGCACGGCATCCTCTTCCGCACGGCGGGCTCCCGGTACGCGCGCGACGGCGAGCGGATGCAGCGCTACTTCCGGGACGCGGCCACGTACTGGACCCATGTCGGCCCGACCATGGCCGAGCCGCTCCACCGGCGCGTCGGCCGCGACCGCCTCGGCCTGCCGTCGGACGACATCCCGTTGCTGCCCTGAAGCGAACACGAGGAATGCCCCGGCTCAGGACGGGTACGCGACCGACGTTGCGCCCGGGAACGATGTGTCCCGGGTGGTCCGTCCGCCACTACCCGGGAATCTGACATGGACACACCCTTGAACGACCACCACCGGCCCACGGGCGAGACACCGGCTCAGGAGGCTTTGAACGCGCTCGTCGAGAACACGCAGGACACCGCCGCCCTGGACGCGCTGGCCGGCAGCGACGTACTGGTCCCGGTGCCCGACGATGCCGATGAGCGGGACGCCGCCGACCCCACGGCCGTGGCGCTGCCCGTCCTGGACCAGCCGGGCGGCGAGCAGGTGGTGCCGGTGTTCACATCGGAGCTGGAGATGGCCGAGTTGCTCCCGTCCGTCTCCCGGTACCGCCTCGTGCCGCTCGGTGCGCTCGCCTCCCAGTGGCCGTCGGACGACTTGTCGCTCACGATCGACGCCAGCTCGCCGCACGGTCTGACTCTCAGCTCCGAGGGCGTACGCACCCTGCTGGCCCGGCCGCAGATCTGACGGCCGTCCGTTCTCGGGCGTGATGGGGATGGACGGCGCCGACACCGCTCATTCCCCGGCTCCCCGAGGGCCGCCGTGATCACAAACCAGGTGCCTATGGCACCGAAGTCGCTCCACGCCACGAGGCCGCTGTCCGGAAACCGTGACCGGTGCGCCGCGTCGGCGGCCGACCGCCGCGCACCTGGCACGTGGTGCCCGGCCCGCCCCGGCCCACCCTCTGCCCGCTCCGGTCCCGCCCGTCGCCCGTCGGTGCGAGCCCTGCGGAACCGCCGCGCCGAGGGGACACGTCCCCGAGGCGCGTACCGTTCCTGGCGCGACCTGGCCCTATGGGCGCGGCCAGAGACGACGGGGAGGCCCTGAACCATCACTCCGGCGGAGCAGGGCCCCATACGCCGACCCCGCACCCGGCGTCCCGGATCGCACGATCACCGCAGCCCGAACGGCCCAGGCCACCACAAGCCCGCAAGCCCGGAAGCCGACCCTCACACGATCGAGCTCAACCGCCCTCGTGCGCGCTCCCCGGCGAGCAGCCGGCAACCCCCGCCTGAAGCGGAACGCTCCCGGCGTGACAATGACCCCATGAAATGGATCTCCGGCGTGGCCGGCGGACTGCTCCTGGTGTTGGTTCTCGTCAGCATCCTGCGCACCCTCGTCGTACCCCGCGGGCTCTACTCCCCGCTGGTGATCCGCTGGTGGCGCTCGCTGCGCCTGCTGCTGCGTCTGGCCGCTCCCGGCGGCAGCTACCACGCGCACGACCGCGCGCAGACCTGGCTGGCTCCGCTCATGCTGATCGGCATGCTCGCGAGCTGGCTCGGCGGCGCGCTGGTCGGATTCGGACTGCTGCTGCACTCCCTGTCCACGCTGTCCTGGACCCAGTCCATCAGGGAGGCCGGTTCCAGCCTTTTCACCCTGGGCTTCGCCAGCGGCGCCAGACTGCACCTGTCCGTCGTGGACTTCCTGGCGGCGGCCACCGGGCCGGTGGTGATCGCCCTGCAGATCGCGTACCTGCCCACCCTGTACGCCGCCTACAACCGCCGCGAACTGGAGGTGACCCTCCTCCAGGCACGCGCGGGCGAACCCGCCTGGGGTCCGGAGATCCTCGCCCGGCAGTGGCTGGTCGACACCGAGACCGCGTTGCCCGAGCTGTACCGCGCCTGGGAGCGACTCGCCTCGGACATCGGTGAGAGCCACTCCACGTACCCGGTCCTGCTGGCGTTCCGTTCGCCGCGGCCCTACCGCAGTTGGATCGTCGGCCTGGTCGCCGTCATGGACGCGGCGGCCATGCAGCTGGCGCTCACCCCGAACAGCGCCCCGCCCGAGGCACGCCTGGTGCTGCGCGCGGGCTTCACCGCGCTGCGCGACATCGCCCGCTCACTGCGCTTCGAGTTCGACCAGGACCCCAGTCCCGGGGCGCCGATCCAGCTGTCCTTCCTGGAGTTCGACGCGGCCGTCGCCATGCTGGAAGAGGCCGGTTTCCCCGCCGAGCGGACAGCGAAACAGGCTTGGCCGGACTTCCACGGCTGGCGGGTCAACTACGAGACGGTCGCGTACGAATTGTGCCGCCGTGGCGACGTGGTCCCCGCGCTGTGGACGGGCTCGCGGGACTTCGCCACCAGCCCGATCCCTCCCCGGCGGCCGCAGGACCGGCGCCCGAGCGAAGGACGTCCGGAACTGCCCCCTTCCGCCGGGTAGTTCGGCCCGTCCTGGCGGGAAGATCCCCGGGAGGGTCCGATACGGAGGGGTGGGGTTCTGTTGAAAGTCGTCCTGCTGGGCACGGCCGCCGGTGGCGGCTTCCCTCAGTGGAACTGCGCCTGCGCGCTGTGCGCGGCCGCCCGCGACGGCAAGCTGCCGACGCGGACACAGGAGTGCGTCGCTGTCAGCGGCAACTCCCGCGACTGGTGGCTGCTCAACGCTTCACCCGACATCCGTACGCAGCTCACCGGCACGCCCGCGCTCGCACCCGGGCCGGGGCCCAGAGACACCCCGGTACGCGGCGTGCTCCTGACCGACGCCGAGGCCGACCACGTCATGGGGCTGACGATTCTGCGGGGCGGCGCGGGACTCAAGGTCTATGCCGCGCCTCCCGTCCTCGCCACGCTTGCCCCGCTGCGCGCCATGCTCGACCGCTACGCCCCGTGGGAGTGGGCGGACAGCCTGACCGAGGGCGGCTTCGTGCTGGCCGGCGGTCTGGTCGTGAGCGCGCACCCGGTCGGCTCCAAGGCTCCGAAGTACGTCTTCGGGCCCACCGCGGACGCCCGCTGGGTGACGGCGTACCGGATCGAGGACCTGGCCAGCGGCGGAGCGCTCGTCTACGCGCCATGCCTGGGCAGTTGGACACCCGAACTGGACGCACTGCTCACCACGGCGACCTGCGCGCTGCTCGACGGCACCTTCTACGCGGCCGACGAGATGGGCACGGCGGTGCGGGCCGCGGGCGGCCAGGCCGGGATGCCGTCCGACGGACAGGCCGCGATGGGGCACCTGCCCGTCTCGGGCGCCCACGGCAGCCTGGCCGCCCTGGCCGGGCATCCCGGCCCGCGCCGGATCTACACCCACCTCAACAACACGAACCCGCTGCTCGATCAGGCCTCGGACGCCCATGCGCGGGTGACCGGGACCGGGGTCGAAGTCCTGCCGGACGGCGCGGAGTTCATCGTCTAGTCGGCCGTCCTAGCCCTTCAATATCCTGGCCAGGACGGCGCGTTGCAGGGGGAGTACCTCGGAGTGCAGGTCGCGGCCCTTCTCGGTGAGCGCGACCCATACTCCGCGGCGGTCTTCCTGGCAGACGGTGCGCTCCACCAGGCCGTCCTTCTCCAGCCGGCCGATGAGGCGGGACAGGGCGCTCTGGCTGAGGTGGACCTGACCGGCGATGTTCTGCACCCGGCACTGCTCGCCCGCTTCCGCGGCCGTGGCCGAGGCCGAGGCGAGGATGTCCAGGACCTCGAAGTCACTGGCTCCGAGGCCGTGCGGATGCAGCGCGCGGTCGATCTCGCACATCGTGCGCGCGTGCACCGAGAGGATGTCCCGCCACTGGTCTTCGAGGAGGGATCCGGGCGTCTTCGCTGCCATAACTGAACGATAACAGAGATCCGGCCAGTCATTGAGCATGCAACTAGTGCAGATGCATTCAGCGGGCTGCTGCCCCGGCCGCCCTACTCGGCGGAGGGATCCTGGGTGAGCCCGATCAGATTGCCGTCCGCGTCCTTGACCGAGGCGATGAGCTTGCCGCCGCCCACGTCCTGGACGTCCATCAGCAGCTCGGCCCCGGCGTCGAGCAGGGCCGACAGGGTCCCCCTGATGTCGGAGACGTGCCAGTAGGGGACGGGCCCGGTCATCCCCTTGGCGTGACCGTTGGGGTCCAGCCCGACATCCTGGCCCGCGTCCTTGAACCCGACGTAGTACGGCTCGTCCGCGTAGGGCTCCACGCCCAGCAGTGCGCTGAACAGTGCCTTCGTCTGTGTCAGGTCCTTGACGGGGTAGATGATGGTCTTGAGTCCGGCGGTCATGGCGACTCCTTCGTGGTTCGGGTCATCCCGTGCGCATCGCTGTTCGCGCCGAGGTCGTTCCCGTCGGCGCGTTCTCACGCTATGGCGGGGGAGCACTGGACGGCTTCTCGAATCCTGACCGGTCGTGCCGACGCCAGTACGGTCACTCCTCGTCGCGGAAGGTCCTGTACTCAGCGTTCATCAAGTCCCAGAAGGAGCGGTGGCGGACGGCACCAGGAAGCCAGTGAGCCAGGTACCAGGCTTCCCACTCCCCGTCGGAGGTGATCACGCAGGGGTTGAGGAGGTAGACGTCGGTGGCGTCCGGGGCCCGGCTGATGACGAGCGTCTGCGGCAGGTACTCGGGCCGTAGCGTGACCGTGTCCTGTTCATCGCCGTAGACGAAGTACTCCTCGTCGGGGACGCGCGGGACGTCGCGACCGTATCCATCGGTCCAGGCGGCGACCGTCTCGGGGTCCACGTCGCGGGCCCAGCCCACCTCGTGAGCAGGCAGGAGCCGGTCTATGGAGGTGGTCGTGTTCAGCCAGCCGTCACTGGTCAGCAGAAACTGCCGGTAGCTCGGCGGAAGCGCGGCGCCCAGCCGCTCCTCCAGGGCTTCGACCTCATCGGGGCTTGCTCCGGAGGTGCCCAGCCAGCGAGCGGCGCGTACCTCCTGGGGAAACGGCTCGGGCCTCTCCTGCTCATGCAGGATCGGATCGAGCCACTCGTCACTCCAGCGTTGGAGAAGGTCGCGCCAGGCGTACAGCGGCTCGTCCTCTTGGCCGTGATCCATGGCAGAAGGCTAGAGGCCCCGGGCCGCGACGGCCCGCGGGATCCGGGGGTCCCCGTACTCCCAGGACCCCGCGGCTGCTCCCGGTCCCGGTTCAGCCGCGGGCTGTCACGTGGACTCGCGCCGCACCAGCTCCGTCGGCAGGATCACCGCCGCCGGATCCTCGCCCCCTATCTGGGCGAGCAGCACCTGGGACCGCATCAGCGCCGAGATGGTGCGAGCATGTACTCCGATGCCAACGCCGGAAACTGGATCAACGTCGACGACCTGACGTTCACCTCGGGCACCACCGGGCTGTCCGTCAAGGGCTCCGACATCTCCTCCCTCGCCAAGAGCGAGGCCCTCGGCGGGGTCTACAGGACCAGCTCCGGGACCACCGGTGACGCGCTGGCCATCCTCAAGTCCTCCGGCATGAACTACGCCCGCCTCAAGGTCTGGGTGAACCCGGCCGACGGCTACAACAACAAGACGCGCGTCCTGGCGATGGCCCAGCGCATCAAGGCCCAGGGCATGAAGCTCCTGGTCGACTTCCATTACTCGGACACCTGGGCCGACCCCGGCGCCCAGACCAAGCCGGCCGCCTGGGCGGGGCACTCGTACAGCCAGTTGAAGACGGACGTCTACAACCACACCTACGACGTGCTGAACGCGCTGAAGGCGCAGGGCACCACGGCCGACATGGTGCAGATCGGCAACGAGATCAACGGCGGCATGCTGTGGTCCGAGGGTTCCACGGACAACTGGGCGCAGCTCGCCGGACTGCTCAACTCCGGCTACAGCGCGGCCAAGGCGGTCTCCTCGTCCACCGTCGTGGCGCTGCACCTCGCCAAGGGCGGCGACCTGACGGGCACCCGCTGGTGGTTCGACAACGCGGTCGCCAACGGTGTGAACTTCGACGCCATCGGCCTGTCGTACTACGGCTACTGGCACGGCTCGCTCTACGACTTCCAGACCACCCTGGACGACGCGGCGGCCCGCTACAGCAAGCCGGTCTTCGTCGCCGAGACGGCCTACCCCTTCCGTCTGGACAGCGACGACTCGCTCGTCAACCAGATCGACACGACCGGTGAGCTGGTCTCCGGCTACCCGGCCTCGACGGCCGGGCAGACCGCCTGGCTGCGCGACGTGATGAACATCGTGGAGGCCGTCCCGAACGGCCGGGGTCTCGGTGTCTTCTACTGGGAGGCCACCTGGACGGCGGTCACCGGCAACGGCTGGGATCCGACCGATGCCACGTCGGGCAACGGCTGGGAGAACCAGGCCCTGTTCGGCTTCGACGACAAGGCGCTTCCGGCCATGTCGGTGTTCAGTCACCGCTGAGCCCCTGAGGGCCCGGCCGCCCCCGGCGGCCGGGCCCTGACGGCGCCCGGGGCCGTTCGGCCCGGTGAGCTCTACCCGTTCGGCCCCGGCCAGGGTCGCGGAAGCCCGTGCGTGCCGCCCCGGGCTGCGGGACAGTAGCGGGAGACCACCGGTTCGTAGGGGGACGAGATGCTGAAGGTTCCCGTCAGTGGGCAACGGCTGGACATACTGGAGTGGCTGCGGGACCCCGTCGCGCACTTCCCACCGCAGCGCTACGGCGACCTCGTCGAGGACGGCGTCAGCCCGGAAGCCCTTGCCGCCAAGCTCGGTGTGAGCCGCGCCGTGGCGCGCACGCATCTCGACCTGCTCACCGGGGTCGGTCTGCTGCGGGCCAAGAAGGTCAGACGGCGGACCTTCTACCGCCGCGACGAATGGCGGATCGCCGAGGTCGCGCACTTCTTCGAGAAGGGCTGGTAGCGGCGTGGCCCACCGGCCGCAGGAGGCACCCATGGTTCACTCGCGCGCCACCGGCCGCCCCACCGCGCTCGTATCCCGGCGCTTCGTCCCGCTCGACGGCCGCGGCCCCGAGGACGTGGTGGCCGACTCCCGGGGCCGGGTGCTGACCGGCCTGGAGGACGGCCGCATCGTGCGCGTGGAGGGAATCGGCGATCCGGACCGCACCCGTGTCCGGGTGCTCGCGGAGACGGGCGGCAGGCCCCTGGGTCTCGAACTGCTGCCGGACGACGGCCTGTTGGTCTGCGACGCCCGGCGCGGACTGCTGCGGATCGGGCTCGACGACGGTGTCGTGCGCGTCCTCGCCGACACGGTGGCCGGGGAACCCCTGCGCTTTTGCAGCAACGTGGTCGCGCTGACGGACGGAACGCTCTACTTCACCGTCTCCAGCCGGAGTTACCCCCTGGAGCAGTGGATCGGCGACCTCGTCGAGCACACCGGAACCGGCCGTCTGCTGCGCCTAGCGCCGGGGGAGAAGGAACCCGAAGTGCTCCTGGAGGGGCTGCAGTTCGCCAACGGACTCGCACCCGCGGCGGACGAGTCCTTCCTGGTCGTCGCGGAGACGGGCGAGCGGCGCCTCACCCGCTACTGGCTCGCCGGGCCGAAGCAGGGCCGCGGCGAGACCTTCTTGGACGATCTGCCCGGTCAGCCCGACAACCTCTGGCGCGCCCCCGGCGGACCGATCTGGGTCGCGCTGGCCGGACCTCGCGTCGCCGCCCTGGAACTCCTTCACCGCCGAGGCCCCGCACTGCGGCATACCGCCGCCCGCCTCGCGGTGCGCGCGCCGTTTCGGCCCCCGGCCACCGCGGGGGCCATCGCGGTCGATGACGAGGGCCGCGTCCTCCATCGCCTCGAACGCCGCCGTGCAGGCTTCCGCATGGTCACCAGCGCCTGTGAGGCCGACGGCCGACTGGTCCTGGGGAGCATCTGGGAACGGGGGATCGCCGTGTGCGACCTGCCCGCTTCCACGGACTGAGCCGATGCGTACGGCCGGTCGTCGCGGAGGGAGCAGGTGCGCCCGGCCGGTGGTCACGGACTGAGCCGAGTGTGCGCGGCCGGGACCCCCGGCGTTACCCTGTTCACCGGCCGCGATCTTGTGTCGCGGCGCGGCGGTGGGGCCCGCCGTACCCGAACCGCGGCACGGCTGCCGCCAACGGTCCCTACTTGCGATGACGTGCGCCCCGGGGCCCGGGGCCCGGCGAGTAGGAGAAGTACGTACATGACAGTCCCGCACCCCGAGCGCGTCGACGAACCCGACACCCCGGCCCCCGTCCGCCTGCCCACGCGGAGGGCCGCGTCCCCCTGGCACGGTCAGGGACCCGTCGTCGCGGCGGTCGCGCTCGGCGGCGCCGTCGGTGCCACGGCCCGCTACGGTGCTGCGCTGCTGTGGCCGGTGCAGACAGGGGGATTTCCCTGGACCACCTTCTGGGTCAATGTCGTCGGCTGCGCCGTGATCGGCGCCTTCATGGTCGTCATCACCGATGTGTGGGCGGCTCACCGCCTGGTCCGGCCCTTCTTCGGCACCGGAGTACTCGGCGGTTTCACCACCTTCTCGACATACGCCGTCGACATCCAGAAACTTCTTGACGCGGGCCACCCCGGGACCGGGCTCGCCTACCTGGCCGCGACCGTCTTCGCGGCGCTCGCGGCGGTGTGGCTCGCGGTGACGGTGGTACGCCGTGTCCTGGCATGGAGGCAGCGATGACGAGGCTGACGGGCAGCGCCCTGCGGGTGACGATCTTCATCGGCGAGAACGACACCTGGCACCGCAAGCCGCTCTACACGGAGATCGTGCACCGCGCCCACGCGGCCGGCCTCGCGGGCGCCAGTGTCTTCCGGGGCATCGAGGGCTTCGGCGCCTCCTCCCTGATCCACACCTCGCGGCTGCTCTCGCTGAGCGAGGACCTGCCGGTGGCCATCGTGATCGTGGACAGCGAGGAGCGCGTACGGGCCTTCCTGCCGAAGCTCGACGAACTCGTCACCGAGGGGCTGGTGATCCTCGACGACTGCGAGGTCATCCGGTACGCCGGACGGGGTGGCACGCCCGAGGAAACCCGCCGCGACACCTCCGACGCCGCGGAGGGGACAGGCGACGCGGCCGGGAAAGGTGAGAAGTCGTTGTGAACTGGCTGCTGGTGATCATCGGTGCCGCGGTCGGCGCACCCCTGCGCTATCTGACCGACCGGACGGTACAGATGAAACACGACACGGTCTTCCCGTGGGGAACCCTCGTCGTCAATGTGACAGGCTGTCTGGTCCTGGGGCTCCTCACCGGCGCGGCCTCGGCGGGCCACGCCTCCCCGCACCTGCAGCTGCTGATCGGCACGGGCCTGTGCGGGGCGCTGACCACGTACTCGACGTTCTCCTACGAGACGCTGCGGCTGACCGAGGCCGGAGCGGCGTTCTACGCCGTCACCAACGTGATCCTCAGCGTGACGGCCGGCCTGGGCGCGGCGTTCGCCGGGGTCTCGTTTGCACAAGCTTTGTGGACCTAGCTGCCGGGCATCCGCGCGCATAGGTAAGACTGTCCCCCAGCACCGTCTACAGCACTGTCGACCAACTCCTCAGAACTGGATCCCATGAGCGTCATCAACGTCGGTCAGGCCGTCGTCCTCGGAGCCGTCGAGGGGGTGACCGAATTCCTCCCCGTCTCCTCCACCGGCCATCTCAAGATCACCGAAGGGCTGATGGGCATCCCCGTCGACGACAATGCCGTCGTCGGCTTCTCCGCGGTCATCCAGGTCGGCGCGATCGCCGCCGTGCTCGTGTACTTCTTCAAGGACATCGTGCGGATCGTCTCCGCCTGGGGGCGCGGGCTGCGCAACCGTGAGGAGCGGCACCATCACGACTACAAGTTCGCCTGGTGGGTGATCTACGCGACCATCCCGATCGTGATCGTGGGCCTGGCGGCGAAGAAACTCATCGAGGGCCCGCTCGCCTCGCTGTGGGTGGTGGCGGGCTCGCTGATCGTCGGCAGCGGTGTGATGTGGGCGGCGGACCAGATGGGCCGGCACAAGCGCGGTGAGGACGACACCTCGTTCAAGGACGCGATGCTGGTCGGCAGCTCGCAGATCCTCGCGCTGCTCTTCCCGGGCTTCTCGCGCTCCGGTGCCACCATGTCGACGGCGCTCATCCTCGACCTGGACCGGGTCGCCGCCACCCGGCTGTCCTTCTTCCTCGGCATCCCCGCGCTGACCGGCGCCGGTCTGTACGAGCTGAAGGATGCCCTGGGTACGGGCGTCGGTGCCGCCCCGCTGGCCGTCGGCACCCTCGTCTCCTTCGTGGTCGCGTACGGCTCGATCGCCTGGCTGCTGAAGTTCGTCGCCAAGCACTCCTTCAACGCGTTCGTGATCTACCGGATCGTCATCGGCGTGGCCCTGTTCGGGCTGTTGACCACCGGGGTCCTCGACAGCTGAGGCGGCCGACTGATCGCAAAGAACGGCGGCTGAAGCGGTCGGTCGTGCACAGAAACCGCTGATCACAGGGGGCGTAAAGCCGGTTTTCAGGCTTCACGCCCCCTGAATTTTTCTTTTCGCCGCCCTTGACAGCCTCGCTTGTCACCCGGAGGATCACCTCCGTGAACCTGTCAGACAGCCAGACAGGTGGATCGGTACCGCGGCGCGTCAGCGCCATGGAAGCGGTACTCACCCACCTCCGCGGCGCCATCGAGCGCGGCGAGTACGCCATCGGCGACAAACTCCCCTCCGAGGCGGAGCTCTGCCGCCGACTCGAAGTCAGCCGCCCCGTGCTCCGCGAGGCGCTGCGGGCCCTGCAGGTCATGGGCCTGACCGTGTCCCGTACCGGCAAGGGCACCTTCGTGCTCGCCAACACGGTCGAGGACCCCACCTTCGGCGACTACGCGGCGAGCGACCTGCTCGAAGTGCGCCGCCACGTCGAGATCCCCGTCGCCGGGTACGCGGCGGTGCGCCGCAGCCCGGAGAACCTCGACCACCTGGCCCATCTGCTGGAGCGGATGGAGCGGGAGACCGACACCACGGCGTGGGTCGCGATGGACACGATCTTCCACATCGCCGTGGCCGAGGCGTCCCAGAACCCGGTCTTCCGCCGGGTCATCGAGGAGATCCGGGACGCGCTGGCGCGCCAGTCGGCGTTCCTGAACGAACTCGGCGGCCGCCGCGAGCAGTCCAACCGCGAGCACCGGGCGATCGTCGAGGCGCTGATCGACGGCAGTGAACACGACGCGGTGGAGGCGATGTCCCATCACCTCGACCGCGTGGAGACCACCCTCACCGACATCGTGCGCCCCGCGCACACGGACACCCCCACGGAAGGCGGACCCGAGGCGTGAGCGAGCAGTCCCTCCAGCAAGAGGCCCCATCGACCGCGAAGCCGGCCGCGCACGTCGACGCCGGAGACGCCGGTTACAGCAAGTCGCTGAAGTCCCGGCACGTCAACATGATCGCCATCGGCGGTGCCATCGGCACCGGCCTCTTCCTCGGCGCGGGCGGCCGCCTCGCCGACGCCGGCCCCTCCCTCTTCGTCGCGTACGCGGTCTGCGGCCTGTTCGCCTTCCTGGTCGTCCGCGCGCTCGGCGAACTCGTCCTGTACCGGCCCTCGTCCGGCGCCTTCGTGTCGTACGCCCGTGAGTTCCTGGGCGAGAAGGGCGCGTACGTCGCGGGCTGGATGTACTTCCTGAACTGGGCCACCACCGGCATCGCCGACATCACCGCCGTGGCCGTGTACACCCACTACTGGGGCATGTTCTCCGACATCCCGCAGTGGGCGATCGCGCTGATCGCGCTCGCCGTCGTCCTCACCGTGAACCTCATATCGGTTCGCATGTTCGGCGAACTGGAGTTCTGGTTCGCGATCATCAAGGTCAGCGCTCTCGTCGTCTTCATGCTCATCGGCATCTTCCTGCTGGTCACCCAGCACCCGGTCGACGGGCACAACCCGGGCCCGTCCCTGATCACCGACAACGGCGGCATCTTCCCCAACGGTCTGCTGCCGATGCTGCTGATCATCCAGGGCGTGGTCTTCGCCTACGCCTCCGTCGAGCTGGTCGGCGTCGCCGCGGGCGAGACCGCGAACCCCGAGAAGATCATGCCGAAGGCCATCAACTCGATCATGTGGCGGGTCGGCCTCTTCTACGTCGGCTCCGTGGTCCTCCTGTCGATGCTGCTGCCCTGGAGCAAGTACAGCGGGGACCAGAGCCCCTTCGTCACCGTGCTGTCCAACATCGGCATCCCGGCCGCGGGCGGCGTGATGAACCTCGTCGTCCTCACCGCCGCCATGTCCTCGCTCAACTCCGGCCTGTACTCCACCGGCCGCATCCTGCGCTCCATGGCGATGTCCGGCTCGGCCCCGAAGTTCACGGGTGTGATGAGCCGAAGCCAGGTCCCGTACGGCGGCATCCTGCTCACCAGCGGCATCTGCGTCCTCGGCGTCGGTCTCAACTTCGTGGTGCCCGCCGACGCCTTCGAGATCGTGCTCAACTTCGCGGCGATCGGCATCCTCGCCACCTGGGGCATGATCATGCTCTGTCACCTGCTGTTCTGGCGGAAGACCCAGAACGGCGAGCTGTCCAGGCCGAGTTACCGCCTGCCCGGCTCGCCATGGACCGAGATCGTCACCATCGGCTTCCTCGCCTCCGTGCTCGTGCTGATGTACGCCGACGGGGGAGCAGGCCGCACGACCGTCCTGTGCCTGCCGCTGATCGCGGCCGCGCTCGTCGCGGGCTGGTACGGAGTGCGCCGCCGGGTCGCCGGGATACACGACGGAACAGACGCGTGAACCCGACCATGACCTACGGCAGTTCGCTCGCTGCGGCCCCGGTGATCCGCGAACCCCTGCACGCGCCCGTCGCCCAGCTCGTACGCGGCGGTGTCATCGAAGGCATGCACTACGGCTCGGTGGTCGTGCTGGCCGCCGACGGCACTGTGGAGCTTCAGATCGGCGACATCGAGGCCGCCTTCTATCCGCGCTCGGCGCTCAAGCCCGTCCAGGCCGTGGCCATGCTGCGGGCCGGGCTGCCGCTGGACGGCGAACTGCTCTCACTGACCGCGGCCAGCCACTCCGGCGAGGAACGGCATCTCGCCGGGACGCGGCGGATCCTGGAGCTGGCGGGACTGCCGGAGGATCGGCTGCGCAATGTCGCCGACCTGCCGTTCGACCCGGTGGTACGCGAGGCCTGGGTGCGCGACGGACGCATGCCCTCCCAGCTCGCCCAGAACTGCTCGGGCAAGCACGCGGCCATGCTGTACACGGCCCACCTCAACGGGTGGTCGCTCGACGACTACCTCGATCCAACACACCCGCTCCAGCAGGCCATCGCGGAGATCGTCGAGGACCTCACCGGACAGTCCATCGCCCAGGTGACCGTCGACGGCTGCGGCGCACCCCTGTTCTCCGTCTCGCTGCACGGGCTCGCCCGCGCCGCCGCCCGGATCACCACCGCCGCGCCGGGCACCCCCGAAGCGCGGGTCGCCGACGCGATGCGCGAGCACGCCGAGATGGCCTCCGGGTCCGGGCGCGACGTCGCCGCGCTGATGCGTGCCGTGCCGGGGCTGCTCACCAAGGACGGCTTCGAAGGCGTGCAGGTCGCGTCGCTGCCGGACGGCCGGGCCGTCGCCGTGAAGATCGCCGACGGTGCCGACCGGGCGCGCGTCCCGGTGGCCGCGGCCGCCCTCGCGCGCTGCGGGGTCGACCCGGCGGCGCTCGCCGAGTTCACGGGCGCGCCGCTGCTCGGGGGAGGCGCGGTGGTCGGTCACATCCGGCCGACCCGAGCCCTCGATCCCCTCACGCACCCCCTGTACGCCTGACCCGTCCCCTTCCGAAAGAAGACGCACACCGACATGACCGCCGCAGCCCACCGCAGCGAACACGACCTGCTCGGAGACCGCGACGTCCCCGCCGACGCGTACTGGGGCATCCACACCCTGCGCGCCACGGAGAACTTCCCCATCACGGGCACCCCGATCTCCGCGTACCCGCACCTGATCGACGCCCTCGCCGCCGTCAAGGAGGCCGCCGCCCGCGCGAATGAGGAACTCGGGCTCCTCGAGCCCCGCAAGGCCGCCGCCATGGTCGAGGCCTGCCGGGAGATCCGGGACGGCAAACTGCACGACCAGTTCGTCGTCGACGTCATCCAGGGCGGCGCCGGCACCTCCACGAACATGAACGCCAACGAGGTCGTCGCCAACCGGGCGTTGGAGCTCCTCGGCCACGAAAAGGGCGACTACCCGCACCTCCACCCCAACGAGGACGTCAACCTCGGCCAGTCCACCAACGACGTCTACCCGACCGCCGTCAAGGTCGCCACCGTCTTCGCGGTGCGCGGGCTGCTCAAGGCGATGGCCGTGCTCCAGGACGCGTTCGCCGCCAAGGCCGTCGAGTTCCGCGACGTACTGAAGATGGGGCGTACGCAGCTCCAGGACGCGGTGCCGATGACGCTGGGGCAGGAGTTCTCGGCGTTCGCGGTGATGCTGGACGAGGACCGCAGCCGGCTCGCCGAGGCCGTCGAGCTGATCCACGAGATCAACCTCGGCGCCACCGCCATCGGGACCGGGCTCAATGCCCCCGCCGGATACGCCGAGTCGGCGCGCCGCCACCTGGCGGACATCACAGGGCTGCCGCTGGTCACCGCCGCCAACCTGGTCGAGGCGACTCAGGACTGCGGCGCCTTCGTCCAGATGTCGGGTGTGCTGAAGCGGATCGCGGTCAAGCTCTCCAAGAGCTGCAACGACCTGCGGCTGCTGTCCTCCGGGCCGCGCGCGGGCCTCAACGAGATCAACCTGCCACCGGTGCAGGCGGGTTCGAGCATCATGCCCGGCAAGGTCAACCCGGTCATCCCCGAGGTGGTCAACCAGGTCGCCTTCGAGGTGATCGGCAACGACGTCACCATCACTATGGCCGCGGAAGCCGGTCAACTCCAGCTCAACGCCTTCGAGCCGATCATCCTGCACTCCCTGTCCGAGTCCATCACCCACCTGCGGACCGCCTGTCTCACCCTCGCCGAGCGGTGCGTCGCGGGCATCACGGCGAACACCGAGGAGCTGCGTGCCGCCGTGGAGAACTCCATCGGGCTGGTGACCGCGCTCAACCCGCACATCGGGTACACGGCGGCCACCGACATCGCGAAGGAAGCCCTCGCGAGCGGGCGCGGAGTGGCCGAACTCGTCCTGGAGAAGGGGCTGTTGCCCGCCGAGCGGCTCGCCGAGCTGCTGCGGCCCGAAGTGGTCGCGGGCAGTGGTTCGGTACGTCCCTGATCGGCCGACGGGCGGCGCGAGCACACCGATCGGTCGAGCCACGAGCAGCGGGAGACCGTTGGGCGAGCGGCCGGTGAGCAGCGCCTCCGCGTCGTCCGGGCAGCCGGTGAGCAGCGCGACCGGCCTGGCGGCAGAATGGTGATCATGTCCGCCTCTCCGTCGTCCTTCACCTTCCAGCCGGTCCTGGAGCGCATCGCCACCGAGATCGCGCAGACGCCGGGGCGCGGGCGGCCCGCCGACTACATCCCGGCACTCGCCGCCTGCGACCCCCGCCGCTTCGGCATGGCCGTCGCGGAGCTCGACGGCACGGTGTACGGCGTGGGGGACTGGCGGCAGCCGTTCTCCACGCAGTCCATCACCAAGGTCTTCACCCTCGCCCTCGACCTGGCCCGCGAGGGCGACGAACTCTGGGAGCATGTCGGCCGCGAGCCCTCGGGCAACCCCTTCAACTCCCTGGTCCAGCTGGAGTACGAGAACGGCATCCCGCGCAACCCCTTCATCAACGCGGGTGCCCTCGTCGTCACCGACCGGCTGCAGACCTGGACGGGTGACGCATCGGGCACGCTCCTGGAGTTCCTGCGTGCCGAGAGCGGCAACCCGCAGCTCGGCTTCGACACGGACGTGGCCGCCTCCGAGGCCGCGCACGGCGACCGCAATGCCGCGCTCGGCCACTTCATGGCGTCGTACGGCAACATCGACAACCCGGTACCGGTGCTCCTCGACCAGTACTTCCGGCAGTGCTCGATCGAGGCGTCCTGCGCCGACCTGGCACGCGCCACCGGCTTCCTGGCCCGCCACGGCATCCGAGCCGACGGCTCCCGGCTGCTCACCCAGAGCCAGGCGAAGCAGGTCAACGCGGTCATGCTCACCTGCGGGACGTACGACGCGGCCGGCGACTTCGCGTACCGCGTGGGCCTGCCCGGCAAGAGCGGGGTGGGCGGCGGCATCATCGCGGTGGTGCCCGGCCGCTGCACTCTGTGCGTGTGGAGTCCCGGCCTGGACCAGCGGGGCAATTCGGTGGCG
This sequence comes from Streptomyces albiflavescens, assembly GCF_014645835.1. Lineage (GTDB taxonomy): Bacteria > Actinomycetota > Actinomycetes > Streptomycetales > Streptomycetaceae > Streptomyces > Streptomyces albiflavescens. The sequence continues at coordinate 252,819 of NZ_BMMM01000001.1, read as the reverse complement.
GGCGTGGCGGCCCTGGACCGTTTCACGACACTGACAGGCGTGTCGGTGTTCTGAGGGGTTGTGGAGCGCCCCTGCCGGGGCGCGCGGAACCGCGGCACCCACCCTGGCCTGCCGGCAGTCGATGAACTCCCCGCTGTCTTCCGGCGAACCCAGCGGAGCGCCCACGCGGAGGTCACACGACGGCCCCCGCCCGGAGGGCCCCGCGTCGCCTTCCGGCCACCCGGCGTTGACACGCTTTCCGAGTGTTGGCCATGGCTTTCCCCGTCGATCTCCGCCGCTGCCAGGCTCTGGGCCTGGCCGGTACCGCCTTCCTCGCACTGGGAGGTGAAACGGCCGGGGCGCTGCCCGTGAGGGATCTCCTCGCCCCCGAGTCGGGGCGTGCCGTGCTCGGTCTGGTCGGCGTCTACTTCGGCGTCGTCCTGCTGATCGCCGCCTGGGCGCTCCTCGGCACCGTCGTACGTGGCCCCGAACCGCCGACTCCGCGCTCCCTGCTGCTCGTTCTGGCCGTGTGGGCGGCCCCGCTGCTGCTCGCGCCGCCCCTGTTCAGCCGGGACGTGTACAGCTATCTCGCGCAGGGCGCGATGGTCGACGCGCACATAGACGTCTACGCGCACGGACCGGCGCAGCTGGGCGGCCCGCTCGCCGACGAGGTCGCGCCGGTGTGGCAGCAGACGACGACGCCGTACGGTCCGGTCTTCCTCGCCGTCGCCTCGGCGCTGTCCGGCCTGACGCGCGGAGAGATACCGGCAGGACTGCTCGGCATGCGCCTGGTCGCCCTGCTCGGCGTCGCCCTGATGGCTGTGGCGCTGCCCCGTCTCGCCCGGCACAGCGGCACCGATCCGGCCGCCGCGTTGTGGCTGGGGGCGCTCAACCCCCTCGTCCTGCTCCACTTGGTGGCCGGTGCGCACAACGACGCCATCATGCTCGGCCTGCTCGGCGTCGGACTGGTGGCCGCGCGTGGCCGGTGGCATGTCCTGGGCGTCGTCCTCATCACCCTTGCCGCGCTGGTCAAGGCACCCGCCGTGCTCGGCCTGCTGGCGGTCGTCGCGCTGCGCGGACGCCGGGGCATGCTGAAGTCCGCCCTGACCACGGCCGTGGTCGCTCTCGCCACCACGGTCGCGGCCACCGCCGCGACCGGTACGGGATATGGCTGGATCGCGGCCCTGAAGACCCCCGTCTCGCCGCACAACTGGTCGCCCACCAGCGTTCTCGGCCGCGCCACCGGCGCCCTGCTCGAGAAGCTCGGCAGCGGCCTCGCGCCGCTGGCCATGCCCGTCTGGCACACGGCCGGACTCGCATTGACAGTGATCGTGGTCTTGCTCATATGGCTGCGCCTACGGCCCGGCCCGATCTACGCGTTGGGCCTGAGCCTGGCCGCGGTGGCCGTGTTCGGCCCGGCGATCCGGCCCTGGTACGCGCTGTGGGGACTGTTCCTCATCGCCGCGGCGGCGCCCAGCGCCTCGGTGCGTCACCGCGTCGCGGCCGCGAGCGCCGTGCTCGCGCTCGCCGTGCTGCCGAGCGGGGGACCGCCGGACGCCGAACAGGTGATTCTGGCCGTCTCCGGCGGAGTGCTCGCGCTCGTCGTGCTCTGGCAGGCCCACCAGGCCGCGCAGACACCGGTGCTCGGGCGGACGGCATGACAGGACTGGACGGCAAAAGAGGGCTGGACGACGAGCGGGAGCGGGGCGGTACGCAGGTGTTGATGGCGATGAGAGGGCTGAGTACCGATCGACGGCGCTTGCTCTTCGTGCTCGGACTCGCGGGTGCCGTCGGCGTGTTCACCGCCACGGTGCCGCTGCTGCGCGACTGGTTCGACCTGCGCGTCTACTACGGGACGGTCGACGCCTGGGTCCACCATGGCGGCCGGATCTACGACTACCACGTGCCGGGGACGGCGTACGGCTTCACGTATCCGCCGTTCGCGGCCCTCGGCATGCTGCCGATGGCGTTGGTCGGGCTGCGCACGGCGATCGCGGTCGAGCTGCTGCTCAACCTCGCCGCCATCGCCGCCATCGTGTGGATCCTGGTGGGGCCCGCGCTGCGCCGGTACGGCTGGTTCGGCTACGCCCTGACGGGCTGTCTGCTGGCCCTGTTCGAACCGGTCCGCGACACGTTCAGCTTCGGCCAGGTGAACCTGCTGCTGCTCGCCCTCGTGCTGAGCGACGCCTGGCTGCTGTCCACCGGACGGGGACGCCGGGCGGGCGTCGGCATCGGCCTGGCCGCGGCGGTCAAACTCACCCCCGCGCTCTTCATCGGCCTGCTGCTGCTCGCCCGCCGCTGGCGCGCCGCCGGGGTCGCGACGGCCGTCGCGGTGGCGGCCACCGCGCTGGCCGCCTGGGCGGCACCGGACGCCTCACGGTTCTACTGGACGGACGCGGTGTGGGACACGACCCGCATCGGGCGTCTCGCCTATGTCTCCAACCAGTCGTTGCAGGGCGTCCTTGCCCGACTGGTGGCACCGGACGAACCGAGCAGGGCCGCCTGGGCGACGGCCGCCCTGCTGATTTTGTGCGCATGGGCGTGGCGGGCCTCCCGCGCGCTGGCCGACGAGGACTGGACGGCCGCGTTCGCCCTCACCGGGCTCGCTGCCTGCCTCGTCAGCCCGATCACCTGGGTGCACCATCTCGTCTGGCTGCTGCCGTCGTTCGCCGTGCTGCTGCGCCGGCGCCGGCTGCGGGTCGCGGGCGCCCTGTACGTGGTGCTCTGCAGCAGTGTGGTGTGGCTGTGGTTCGACGACGCGTCGGGCCTCGACGGATTCCTGGGGAGCAACACATATACGTGGATCACGCTGGGGCTGCTGCTGTGGTTGCCCGTGGGTCAGCCGCGTGTGGGCCGCCCGTTCTTGAGCCACAGAGCGAGGGCCACGCCGCCGGCACCCAGCCCCGCGGCGCCCGTGATAGCGGCGGCCTCGGGCCAGCCGGCTTCGTCGCTGTCCGGGAGTGCCGCGGAAGCGGACCGGGCCGCGGGTCCGGCCGCCGGAACGCCACGCGTGTCGAGCAGCGATCCGACGGGATCGACGTGCCCGGCCGCCTTGAAGCCCCAGTCGAGCAGCGAGCGCGCCTCCTCGTAGACGGCGAACCCGTCGCCCGACTGAGGGTTCATCACGGTGACGATGAGCGTGCGCCCGCCGCGCCGCGCGGCGGCGACCAGCGTGTTGCCCGCTTCGCTGGTGTAGCCGTTCTTGATGCCGATCAGGCCCGGGTACGGCTCCACCCCGTCGGCGCCGGTCAGCAGCCGGTTGGTGTTCTCGATCTCGTACGCGCCGTCCTCGCCGGGGAACATGGACTCGACGGTGGAGCAGTACCGCGCGAAGTCCGCGTTGCGCAGTCCGGCTCGCCCGAAGACCGCCAGGTCGTACGCCGACGAGGCCTGACCGGGCATGTCGTACCCGTCGGGTGAGACGACATGGGTGTCGACGGCGCCCAGCGAACGGGCCTTGGCCTGCATCCGGGTGGCCGTCGTCTGCCAGCCGCCGTTCATCGCGGCCAGCACGTGCACGGCGTCGTTGCCGGAGTTGAGGAAGACACCGCGCCACAGATCGGCCACACGGTAGGTGTGGCCCTCCGAGACACCCACCAGGCTGCTCCCGGGGCCGACGTCCGCCAGCTCCTTCTCGTTGACGGTGTGCCGGATGCCGCCAGGCAGCGCCGGGAGCACCGTGAGGGCGAACAGGGTCTTCAAGGTGCTGGCGGGCGGCAGCTTCAGGTGGGCGTCGTGGGCCGCGAGCACGTCACCGGTGCGGGCGTCGGCCACCAGCCAGGACAGCGCGGAGACGTCCTCGGGGACCTCGGGCGCCCCAGCCCGCGGCCGCGCCTGCGTCCCGGACCGGTACAACGGCGCCTGCGATGCCGTAGGCCGGGGCGTGCCCGGATCCGTGGCCGTCCGGGCGACGGCCGCACTCGGCGCGAGGGCCAGCGCGCCGACCACGCAGACGGCGGAGCAGGAGACGGCGGCGCGAGCGAGGCGGCCGCGGGAGGCGGCGGCGCGGGATGAGAATCCGATGGTCATTCCGCCAACGTAGGAACGGAGTCGCCGTACGCCGGGCTGCCAGGGCCGAGCGGCGGGATCCAGTACCCGGATGCCGCACGCGGGAGCCGTCAGGCAGCGGGCAGGGTCGGCTGGACCTGGCGGAGGAAGGTCGCGTTGTCCGGGGTGGCGCGCAGCCGCTCCAGAAGGGTTTCGAGGTTCGCCTGGCCGTCCCGCGTCCGCAGGGCGCGCCGCAGCCCCCGTACGGCTGCCAACTCGGTGGAGGGCAGCAGGAGTTCCTCGCGGCGTGTGCCGGACGGGGTGATGTCGACGGCCGGGAAGACGCGCCGGGCTGCCAGCGCCCGGTCGAGGCGGAGCTCCATGTTCCCGGTGCTCTTGAGCTCCTCGAAGAAGTAGTCGTCGGCGCGAGAGCCGGTCTCCACGAGGGCAGTGGCGAGGATGGTGAGCGAGCCGCCTTCCTCGGCGAGGCGCGCGGCGCCGAAGAACCGCTTGGGGCCGTGCACCGCGGCCGCGTCGACGCCGCCGCTGAGGGTGCGGCCACCGGAGGCGGCCGCATTGTTGTGGGCCCGGCACAGCCGGGTGAGGGAGTCCATCAGGATGACGACGTCCTCGCCCTGCTCGACGAGCCGCTTGGCGCGTTCGACGACGAGCTCGGCGAGCGCGATGTGCTGCTTCGGCGTCTTGTCGAAGGTCGAGGCGTAGACCTCGCCCCGGACGGAGCGCCGCATGTCGGTCACTTCTTCGGGCCGCTCGTCGAGGAGCAGCACCATCAGGTGGCATTCGGGATGATTGCCCGCGACGGCGGCGGCGATCTGCTGAAGCAGCACCGTCTTGCCCGTCTTGGGCGGGGCGACGATCAGACCGCGCTGGCCCTTGCCGACCGGCGAGACCAGATCGACGATGCGCCCTGCCGGACCGCTCGCCGGGTGTTCCAGGCGGAGCCGGTCGCGGGGGTGCAGCGGGGTGAGGTCGCGGAAGTGCGGGCGACGGCGCAGCTCTTCGGGCGTACGGCCGTTGATCCGCTCGACCTCGGCGAGTGCGCGGGGCCCGCCGCGCACGCCTTCGACGGTGTCGCCCTTGCGCAGGCCGTAACGGCGGATCAGCGCGGCGGAGACCTGGACGTCGGTCGGTGTGGGCAGGCAGCTCTCGGCGGCGCGCAAGTACCCCTGCCCGTTGTGCGCGATGTCGAGGACACCGGTCGCCCGGGCCGGGAGCTGCTGCTGTACAGGAGGGTGTTCGAGTGTGGTGGTCATGATGCGGGTCCTTTCAAGGACGGATTCATGAGGTCATGAGGAAGGGAAGGGGGATGCGCCGGCGGGGGAGGCGGCGTGCTCACGCCTCCGCGGGCGGGGAGACATCACCTCGCGAACGCCGGACGGGATCGACTGCCCGAGGCTGTGCGCAAGAGGTGATGCTGAGACGCTGGTCCGCCGGTTGGAAAGCGACGGGCGTGTCAGCGAAATGAAGGGGAACCGGCACCGGCGCCCGAGACGGGGCGTACACAAGTGCTGAGTGCACTGTACCACTCGGCAGCGGGACTGGCTGTGATGCGCAACTCAGTGGCCCGCGCGCGGACGTTGAGCGAGGGCCGCGGCCCACCGATCGAGGTCGACCTTCCAGGTCCGGAGAAGGCGGTGGGAAGAACGCCGGATCAGCGGGAGTTGGAGTCTTTCGAGTCGCTGTCGACGAGAGAAGGAACCTCTCATGCGCGCACTGATCGTTGACCCCGCGGTCCCTGGAAGGCTGCGACTGGGCGAGGCCCCGGACCCCGTACCCGGCCCCGGCCAGGCCCTGATCGAGGTCCGGCACACCTCGCTCAACGCGGCCGAACTGTTCTTCGCGCAGCGGGCCGAGCCCGGGGACGTGCTCGGCTTCGACGCGGCCGGTGTCGTCGTGGCCGCCGCGGCCGACGGCAGCGGGCCGGCGGTCGGCAGCCGGGTGGTGGGCTTCGCGGACGGCGGCGGCTTCGGCGCCCTGCGGGCCATGGACGTGGCGGACCTGGCCGTGGTGACCGACGGGATCGACCTGGGCGATGCGGCCACACTGCCGGTCGCCGCCGGCACGGCCCTGCGGGCGCTGGAGCAGGCGGGACCGCTGCTGGGCCGCAGGGTGCTGGTGACCGGCGCGTCCGGCGGCGTCGGCGGGTTCGCCGTGCAACTCGCGGCCATCGGTGGTGCGTACGTCATCGCCGTCGCCGGTTCCGAGGAGAGTGCCCGGGGCCTGGCCGATCTCGGCGCGGACGAGGTGGCGATCGGCCCCTCCGGAGTGACGCCGCCTGTCGATGTCGTCGTCGACACCGTGGGTGGCGACCAACTGGTCGCCGCGTACGCCCTGCTCGCGCCCGGCGGAAGCCTGCAGAGCGTCGGCTGGGCCTCCGGACAGGAGGCGACCCTGTCCGTGGGCTCCAGCCTGGGCAGCCGTGCACCGAAGGCGATCGTCTCCGTCTACAACGGCGCCGGACTCACCGACCGGCAAGCGCAGTTGGGCCGACTGCTGGGCTTGGTCGCCACGGGGAAGCTGCGCGTGCCGGTCGGCTGGCGCGGCCCTTGGGACAAGATCGCGGACGCGGTGGAGGCCCTGGGGAACCGGCGGTTGCGGGGCAAGGCGGTGCTGGACGTGGGGTGAGACCCCCCGTCACAGCCTCGGGTTTCAGAGGGAGTTGACGAGGACGACGTAAACGGCGGTGCCGATGCCGACGCTCAGGATCGTGCGGCGGCCGCAGGTGACGTGGACGCCCGCCGTGACGGCTACCGCGAGCAGTGCGCACCACGTGGCGTGTGTCTCGGCGGCGATGGTGCCGTGCAGGGCGGTCACCGCCAGGATCGCGAGAATGCCCACCGGCATCCACGCCGACAGCTGCCGCACGATCACCGAGGGGCGCAGCGTGCGCGGTACCGCGAAGGGGACGGCGCGCAGGGCGACGTCAAGCCGGCCCCGTGGTCGAGGACCGGAGGCGCTCGGCTGCCGCCCAGGAGGCGAGGAAGCGCAGGCCCTCGTGCGACGGTGTGCCGGGTTCCGCGGTCCAGATGACGAGCTGCTGGTCGTGGTCGGTGGTGCAGGTGAGGGTGTCCCAATCGAGGGTGAGTGCGCCCGCGACCGGGTGGTTCAGGGCCTTGGTGCCCACACTCCGGGTGAGGTCGACGACGCCGAGTACCAAGCGCCCCGCAGCAGCACCCGCTGAGGGAGCGGCGTCAGGGGCTGGTCTCGAGCGTGGCCCCCTTCGAGGTCTCCCGGGTCGCGGTCGCGTCGAGCAGCAGCATCGCGTCGTACTCAGGAGTGCCGGGCTCGGCGTGGTACGCGACCAGCCGGTGGCCGCGGGCGCCCTCCAGTTCCATGACCTGGTAGCCGAACGTCACCTCGCCCACCTGGGGGTGGTGGAAGGTCTTGCGGCCCGAGGTGTTTCCCTTGACGTCGTACTGCTCCCACAGCCGCGCGAAGTCCGGGCTCTTGAGCAGGAGTTCGTCGACGAGCCCGGTGAGGTCGGGGGCGGCGGGGTCGGTGCCGGCCAGCGTGCGCAGGCGGGCGACGCAGCCGCGGATCTGGTTCTCCCAGTCGTCGAAGAGTGCGCGGGCGGCGGGGTGGAGGAAGACGTAGCGCACGACGTTGCGCTGCCCGGCCGGCCAGTCCTCCATTCCGGCCATCAGCCGCAGCCCGCCGGGGTTCCAGGCGAGCAGTTCCATCGTGCGGCTGACCACGTGCGCGGGACAGGGCCGCATGCTCTCCAGTAGCAGCTCGACACCGCGAGCCACGGTCCGGCTGGGCACGGTCGGCGGTTCGGTGGCGTTGCTGCGGGCTGCGCGTGCGGCCAGGTCGCGCAGGTGCTCGTGCTCCTCGCCCGCGAGCAGCAGGGCGGTGGCGAGGGCGTCGACGACGGACGGGCTGGGGTTGGTTTCCTTGCCGCGTTCCAGGCGCGTGTAGTAGTCGATGCTGACCCCGGCGAGCGTGGCCAGTTCCTCGCGGCGCAGGCCGGGCGTGCGGCGCAGCCCGGGGCCCTGAGGAAGGCCGACATCGGCGGGGGTCACCCGGGCCCGGCGGGCACGCAGAAACCTTCCCAGCTCGCTGCCGTCGCTGCCACCGCTCCGCCGTTCACGTGCCATGTGTTCCAGTGTGGCAGCCCTGTGACCTGCGTGACAGCTGCGTGGGGGGCCCTGTCACACCCCGGAACAGCACTCCCCGGCACGGGTGCGGCGCCTCCCGGCACCGGTGCGGCGCAGGCCGCGGCGGCACTCGGCTTCTTCTTCATCACGCTCGACGCCGAGCTGACCGCCACGACCTCCAGTACGTTCGGAATCACCAGGACCTCGAGCCGTCCAAGGAAGCCAGGACCATGACCACCATCGCCATCATCGGAGCGGGACCAGGCCTCGGAGCCGCCGTCGCACGGCGGTTCGGCGGCGAGGGTTTCGACGTAGCGCTCATCGCACGCACCCAGGAACGGACGAGCCGCCTCGCCGCGGATCTGGCCGCCGAGGGCATCACGGCGCGCGGATTCGCCGCCGACGTGCGCGATCCGAAAACCCTGGAGGCAGCCCTCGACGCGGCGACCGCGACCCTGGGCCCCATCGAGGTTCTGCAGTACAGCCCGCTCCCGCACCAGGACTTCATGCGGCCGGTCCTGGAGACCAGCGCCGCCGACCTCGCCGGCCCGATCGAATTCTCCGTGTACGGCCCCGTCGCGGCCGTACAGCAGGTGCTGCCCGGCATGCGCGCAATGGGCCGGGGCACCATCCTCTTCGTCAACGGCGGCTCCGCCGTGGTCCCGGACCGCGACCGCGCCGGCACATCGATCGCCTTCGCCGCCGAGAGCGCCTACGGCCATCTGCTGCACGACACGCTCGCGGCCGAGGGCATCCACGTCGCACAGCTCATCATCCCCGGCGAGATCGTCCCGGGACACGCCAGGAAGGACCCGGCAGTGCTCGCGGACACCCTGTGGCGCCTGCACCAGGACCGGCACGGCTTCCGGTCCTTCGCCGACGACCTGGGCTCGTGACGACCCGCCGGCCGCGTCAGGGCGAAGGGGACGTGGCCCCGCTCGGGGTGGTTTCCGCTGGTCCGCCGCTCGGTACGGCCCCGTTCGACGAGCGTTCGGACGCAAGCAGGTCGAGGAGGACCAAGGCGTCGTACTCGGGGGTGCCCGGTTCGGCGTAATACGCGATCAGGCGGTGGCCAGGGGTGCCTTCCAGCTCCATGGACTGGTAACCCAGAGTGAGCTCGCCGACCTCGGGGTGGTGGAAGGTCTTTCGTCCGTGGGTGCTGCCCTGCACGTCGTAGCGCTCCCACAGACGGGCGAACTCCGGGCTCTTCAGGAGCAGTTCACCGGCGAGCCGGGTCAGGTCCGGAGCATCGGGGTCGGTGCCGGCCAGGGCGCGCAGTCGGGCGACACAGCCACGGATCTGGTGGTGCCAGTCGTGGAAGAGCTCGCGCGCCGCCGGGTGGAGAAAGACATAGCGCGCGATGTTGCGCTGCCCGGCCGGCCAGTCCTCCATCCCGACGAACAGGCGCAGCCCGCTCGGGTTGCAGGCGAGCAGGTCGTTGGTACGGCTGACCACATACGCGGGGTTGGGTCGCAGGCTCGACAACAGCAGTTTGACGCCGGGCCGTACGGTCCGGCTGGGCGCGGTCGGAGGTTCGGGCGCGGTCCGGGCGGCGCGGGCGGCCAGACTGCGCAGGTGCTCGTGCTCGTCCTGGTCCAGCAGCAGGGCGCGGGCGAGGGCGTCGACCACGGACGGGCTGGGACGGGTCTCCCTGCCGCGTTCCAGGCGGCTGCAGTAGTCGATGCTGATCCCGGCGAGGGCGGCCAGTTCCTCACGGCGCAGCCCGGGCGTCCGGCGCCGGCCGCCGCCGGCCGTCAGGCCGACCTCGGCGGGGGTCACCCGGGCCCGGCGGGCACGCAGAAAGCGCCCCAACTCTGTGCCGCTGTCCTGCTCGCTCGTCATGCCATCGAGTGTGGCAACGCCGTGACCTGGGCGGTAGGCGCTTGAGGGGCCCTGTCACACCCCGGAACACGGCTCCCCGGCACAGCGCGGTCTGCCACGCGGCGCGCCCGCGCAGCAGGGTTGATCCCGTCGGAGTCGGTCCCCACGCGCGGCCCACGGACGCCGCTCGGCATCCGGCGAACGGACGGAGTACCACCCCCATGAAGCACATCAAGCTCGGGACGCTGGACGTCACCCGAATCGGTATGGGTGCGATGCCCATCAACGCGCTCTACACCGGCGCGAACGCGGATGACGAGGAAGGCATCCGCGCCATCCACCGCGCGCTCGATCTCGGCGTCACGCACCCCCAGGTCGACCTGCGCGCGACCATGCCGCGCTTCAACGACGCCGCGTACTTCCGGCAGAACCTGCGCGTCGCCGACGAGGTCGAGGTGATCGCCGACGAGGCCGGCATCACTCCGGGGCAGCTGTGCCTGGCCTGGCTGGTGGCCCAGGGCGACGACATCGCCCCGATCCCCGGCACCCGGCGCGTCTCCCACCTGGAGGAGAACGTCGCGGCCGACGGCATCCAGCTGTCCGGCGAGGTGCTCCACCGGCTCGACCACCTCACCCCTGCCGTCGGTGACCGCCTCGGCAAGGACCACCTGGACATGATCGACCACCACTGAGTGCACAGGTCGTGGACGCCACGCAACCAAGCACAGGCGACGGCAGCCCGGGGACCGCCCGGGCGACAAGGCCGCCGAAGCCGACCACAACCGCACATCTGAGTAAGGAGCTGGGACAGCGACCATGCGTACCACCACACTGGGCAGCAAGGGCCCCGACGTCGGCGTCATCGGCCTGGGCTGCATGGGCATGACCTTCGCGTACGACGTGAAGACCCCGCGGGACGACGACACCTCCATCGAGGTGATCCGACAGGCCCTCGACCTGGGCGCGACACTGATCGACACCGCTGATGTGTACGGGCCGTACACCAACGAGGAGTTGGTCGGCCGGGCGCTCGCGGACGGTCATCGCGAACGCGCGGTTCTCGCCACCAAGGTCGGCCTGTACGTAGCCGACCCGGCCGGCGGGCCCGAGGGCTCCCCGCTCATCGTCAACAACGGCCGCCCCGAGCACATACGGAAGTCGATCGACGAGAGCCTGCGCCGTCTCGGCACCGACTACGTGGACTTCTACCAGCTGCACCGCGTCGACCCCGAGGTACCGATCGAGGAGACCTGGGGCGCCATGGCGGAGGTCGTGGCCGCGGGCAAGGCGCGGCACATCGGCCTGTCCGAGGTGACCGTCGAGCAGATCGAGCGGGCGCAGACCGTGCACCCGGTGACGTCCGTGCAGTCGGAGATGTCGCTGTGGACCCGCGACGCGCTGGACGAGGTGCTGCCGTACTGCCAGGAGCAGGGCATCGCCTTCCTGCCGTTCTCGCCCCTGGGCCGGGGCTTCCTCGTCGGGCGGTTCTCGTCCTTCGACGACCTGCCCGAGGACGACTTCCGGCGCCGGCTGCCGCGCTTCCAGCAGGACGCGCTGCGCGCCAACCTCGCCATCGTCGGCCGGGTGCGGGAGATCGCCGAGCGTGTGGGGGCCACCCCGGCGCAGGTGGCGCTGGCGTGGGTGGTCGCCCAGGGCCGATACGTCGTCCCCATCCCCGGCACCAAGACCCCGAAGTACCTGGCCGACAACGTCGGCGCGGCGGACGTCGAACTGAGCGCGGCCGACCTGGCCGAGCTGGACGCCCTGCCCGCTCCGACGGGCGGCCGCTACTGACAAGCGGACCGACTAACCGTCCATTCCGCATCGCACAACAGAGAATCGGAAGCATCCCCATGCGCGCAACACTGATGTACGGCGCCGGCGACGTCCGGGTGGAGGACGTCCCCGACCCGAAGATCCAACAGCCCACCGACGCCCTCGTACGCGTGCTGCGTTCCTGCGTCTGCGGCAGCGACCTGTGGCCCTACGCCTCGATGCCGCCCACCGAGCAAGGCGAACGCATGGGCCACGAATTCCTCGGCGTGGTGGAGGACATCGGCTCGGACGTGTCCGGGCTGAAGCGTGGTGACCTGGTGGTCGCGCCCTTCGTCTGGTCCGACAGCACCTGCGACTTCTGCCGTGAGGGCCTGCACACCTCCTGCCGGCACGGCGGCCTGTGGGCGCGCGACGGTATCGACGGCGGCCAGGGCGAGGCGGTACGGGTGCCCCAGGCGCAGGGCACGCTGGTCAAGCTGCCCGTCGCCGAGGACTCGGCCCTCCTGCCCTCCCTGCTCACCCTCTCCGACGTGTTCTGCACCGGCCACCACTGCGCGGTGACGGCCGGGGTCGACCCGCGTACGACCGTGACCGTGATCGGCGATGGCGCGGTCGGGCTGTCGGCCGTGCTGGCCGCCAAGCGGCTCGGCGCCATGGGGGTGCCCCCGGTCGAGCGAAGCCGAGACTGGGGGAGGATCGTCCTGATGGGCCGGCACAAGGACCGTACCGAGCTGGGCCGCGACTTCGGCGCCACCGACGTCGTGGCCGAGCGCGACGAGGAAGGCATCGAGCGCGTCCGGGAACTGACCCGCGGCGACGGCACCCACACCGTGCTGGAGTGCGTCGGCACGCTCCCGGCCCTGCGGATGTCCCTCGGCGTGGTCCGTCCCGGCGGCACGGTCAGCCGCGTCGGCGCACCCCAGTACGGCGAAATCCCCCTGGGCTTCACGGAGTTCATGAACAACATCACCCTCACCGGAGGGGTGGCCCCGGCCCGCGCCTACATCGACGAACTGCTGCCCGACGTGCTGGAGGGCCGGATCGAGCCCGGCCGCGTCTTCGACCGCACCGTCGGCCTGGGCGACATACCGGACGGCTACCGCGCGATGGCCGACCGCGCGGCGCTGAAGGTCCTCGTCCAGCCGTGAACTCTTCTCTCTCCAAGGAAATTGCATGTCCAGCACCCCACTCCTCAAGCTGAACAACGGCGTCGAGATGCCCACTCTGGGGCTCGGCGTGTACCAGAGCCCTCCGGAGGAGACCGCCGCCGCGGTCGACACCGCCCTGAGGGACGGCTACCGCCTGATCGACACTGCGGCCGCGTACCGCAACGAGAAGGAGGTCGGCGAGGGCCTCGTGCGCTCCGGCGTCGACCGCGGCGACGTCTTCGTCACGACCAAGCTGTGGCTGTCCGACTACGGCTACGACTCCGCCCTGCGCGCCTTCGATACCAGCCTGGCCAACCTGGGGCTGGACTACCTGGACCTGTATCTGCTGCACCAGCCGGCTCCGGCCGATCCGGACCCGTGGACGGCCGCCTACCGGGCCGCCGAGAAGCTGCTGGCCGACGGCCGGGTGCGGGCGATCGGCGTCTCCAATCACACTCCGGGGCTCCTGAGCGACCTCATGGAGCGTACCGAGGTGGTGCCGGCGGTGAACCAGGTCGAACTGCACCCGTACTTCATCCAGGGGGAGTTGCGCGAGGCGCACGCCCGGCTGGGCATCGTCACCCAGGCCTGGTCGCCGCTCGGCGGGATCACCCGCTACTGGCCCCACGCCCCGAACGGCGGCAGGAGCGTCCTGGAGGAGCCGGTCGTCGTCGAAGCCGCCGCCAAGTACGGCAGGACCCCGGCCCAGGTCGTCCTGCGCTGGCACATCGAGCACGGTCTGTGCGCGATCCCGAAGTCCGTCACGCCGCACCGCATCGCGGAGAACTTCGACGTCTTCGACTTCGCGCTGACCCCCGGCGAGGTCGCGGCCATCGACGCGCTCGACACCGGGCTGCGCAGCGGGCCCGTCCCGGACAACATCGGGCTGGACACGTTCGGCCGCCGCTGATGGTGAAGGGGGTCTGCGCACCGGGCGGTTCCCAGCGCCCCGGCAGGCGACGGCCGCGGCCGGGCGCGCCACCCCGGGCCACGTCTTCGACCACCGCTGCGCGCAGGAACCGGCCGCCGGACTCGGCGCCGGCCTGCTCCACTTCCCCTGCGGGCACGACGGCAACATCACCCACCCCAAGGGCTTCGCCGAGCTGCTGCGTACCGTGCTGTGAGCGGGCAGAATCGATCGTCGTACGTCCCGACTCGGCGCCCCTCAAGGAGAATTGGTGGACACCTCACCCGTCGCACCGCACCGTATGGACCCGGCCGGCGGCTGCCCGCACGCCGACAACGCGCGGCTGCTCGTGCGGGGCGCCGTCACACCGGTGGTGCTGCCCGGTGAGGTGGCGGGCATGGCGGTGCTCGGGCACGAGGCGTTGAAGGAGTTCCTCGCGCATCCCGAAGTCGCCAAGGGGGCGGAGCACTTCACGGCGCTGAGGGAGGGGCGGATAGCCGCCGGATGGCCGTTGACGACCTTCGCGACCGTACGGGGGATGACGACCGCGGACGGGGAGGACCATCGGCGGCTGCGGTCGCTGGTCAGCAAGGCGTTCACCGCACGTCGGGTGGAGCAGCTTCGGCCCCGTATCGATGAGTTGACGGCCGGATTGCTCGACGACCTTCACCGCGCGGCCGAAGGCGGTGGGGGAGTCGCCGATCTGCGCCGGCACTTCGCGCTGCCGCTGCCGATGGGGGTCATCGGCGAGCTGCTCGGTGTCGACGCGGAGTACCAAGACCGGCTGCACCATTTGTCGAACCAGGTGGTCGCCACGGACATCGGCCCCGAGCAGGCCGTCGCCGCGAACCGGGAGCTGGTGGCCGTCCTGAGCGCCGTGGCCTCGGCGCGGGCCGAGGAGCCCGGCGACGACCTCACCAGCGCGTTGATCGCCGCCCGGGACGAGGAGGGCGACCGGCTGAGCCAGGAGGAACTCATCGGCACCCTGGTGCTGATGATCATCGCCGGGCACGAGACCACACTGAACCTCATCACCAATGCCGTACGGGCGTTGTGCGGCCACCGGGATCAACTGGACCTGGTCACCAAGGGCGAGGCGAGCTGGGCGGATGTCGTCGAGGAGACGCTGCGCTGGGACGCGCCGGTCAGCTACTTCCCCTTCCGGTATCCGGTGCGGGATCTCACCCTCGACGGGACCGTGATCCCCAAGGGCACACCGGTGCTCGCCGGTTACTCGGCCGCGGGGCGCGACCGGGCCGCGCACGGCCCCGACGCCGACCGCTTCGACGTGACCCGGCCCGGCAGGCCCGGCGCCGCCCGGCACCTCTCCCTCGGGCACGGCGCTCACTACTGTCTGGGCGCCCCGCTGGCGCGCCTGGAGTCCATCATCGCGCTGGAGCGGCTGTTCACCCGCTTCCCCGACCTCGACCTCGCCGTGTCCGAGACGGAACTCTCCCGTCACTCCAGTTTCGTGGGCAACAGCGTACGAGCGCTCCCCGTACGGCCGGGAACCTCCCGCGGCTGACTCCGCGAGCTGCTGTGAAGCTGCGCCGCTGACCCCGCGCATACCACGACGTCCCTCGCGGCGTTCATCGGCCCGGTGCTGCTGCTCGGCATCGGCTTCATCTGCGTCGTGTCCTCGCTGACCTCGGTGGCCGTGAACGCCGTGCCGATCGAGATGACCGGTCGGTGCCAGGGCGGCGGCCCGGACCGCGCTCGGCCACGGCATGGCGCTCGGCGTGGTGATCTGCGGCTGCGCCTCACTGCTCGGCGCTGTGGTCACCCTGCTGCTGGTACGCAAGAACACCGCCCGCGCGGCCGTCGGCGTCACCGGCGAGTCGGCGGCGGAGGCGGCGGCCGTCCAGTACGCAGGTGTGTGAGACGGGAGCCGGGGCTCGCGCCCCGGCTTCCTCGCGTGTCCGGACGTACGCAGGAGAATCTGGAAGGGTGTCGATTCGGAGCGGCCCCGTTCGTCGGTGGGGTGTCAGGACCTCGTGAGCATCTGGAGGAACCATGAAGTACATGCTGCTGGTCTGCGGCGACGACACCGCCGACGCCTCCGGCATGGCGCCCGTCGAACCCTGGGTCGAGGAGCTGGGCGCCGAGCGCGGCGTACGCCTGCACGGCCACCGGCTGCGGCTCCCCGCCGAGGCGGTCACCGTGCGGGTGCGCGACGGCGAAGTGCTGCGCACCGACGGGCCGTTCGCCGAGACGAAGGAGTACGTCGCCGGGTTCGACATCCTCGAGTGCGACACCATGGAGGAGGCGATCGAGGCGGCCGCCAAGCACCCCGTGGCGTCCATCGGGGCCATGGAGGTGCGCGCGTTCTGGGACGACGAGGACGCCGAGGGGGAGATCCGCCGGTTGGACGCGGAGCTGACCGCCGCTGCCCGAGAGCGGGACGTCGACCGGGCGATGGCCTGCTATGCGAAGGACGTCGAGGTGTTCCACCCCATGAGCGGCCTGGAGCAGCGCGGGATCGAGGCCCTGCGCAAGGCCGAGGAGTGGTGGTGGGCGACGCTGGCCGGACCCGTGGAGCGCGAGGTGCTCGACTTCCGCGTCCGGGTCGACGAGAGCGTCGCGTTCAGCCACGCGCTCGTGCGGATGCGCGCCACGCTCACCAACGGCGACGCGCTGGACACCACCGCACGGGTGACCACCGGTTACCGTGCGGCCGGAGACAAGTGGCAGATCGTCCACCAGCACATATCGGTCCCGTTCGACGCCGGAATCCCGGGAAACGAGGAGGCACGGTCATGAAGTACGTGTTCTTCATCTGCACCCCCGTCGGCGGCGAGGAGCTCAGCCCCGAGGAGATCGCCGACGACCCCCGCTTCACCTCGTACATCGAAGAGGTCCGCAGCCGCGACGTGGTGAAGGGCGGAGCCCGGCTGCGGCCGTCCACCGACGCCACCACCGTCCGCGTCCAGGGCGACGAAGTCCTGCTCAGCGACGGTCCGTTCGTGGAGTCCAAGGAGTACGTCGCGGGCTTCGACATCGTCGAGGTCGCCGACCTCGACGAGGCCATCGCGCTCGCGTCCCGTCATCCAGCGGCGCTGGGCGGCGGGTCGGTGGAGGTGCGGCCGGTCTGGGAGTGAACGACGTCGAGGAGGCGGTCGCGGCCGCGTTCCGCGAGGAGTGGGGTCAGGTCGTCGCCACCCTGATCCGGGTGACCGGCGACTGGGACCTCGCCGAGGAGTGCGCGCAGGACGCCTTCGCCCAGGCCCTGGACCGGTGGCGGTGCGACGGTGTGCCGCGCCGCCCCGGCGCCTGGCTGACCACGACCGCGCGCAACCGCGCCCTGGACGTGCTGCGCCGGGAGGCGGTGGGGGCACAGAAGCTGCGGGAGGTGGCCGTGCTGGCGCGCGGCGAGGGACCGTACGACCCGGAACACGAAGACGACAGCGGGGTCCAGGACGACCGGCTGCGGCTGATCTTCACCTGCTGCCACCCCGCGCTGCCCATCGAGGCCCGGGTGGCGCTGACCCTGCGCACCCTCGCCGGGCTGACCACGCCCGAGATCGCCCGCGCCTTCCTCGTCCCCGAGACGACCATGGCGCAGCGCCTGGTCCGCGCCAAGCGGAAGATCCGCAACGCGGGCATCCCGTACCGCGTACCGCCCGCGCACCTCCTCCCCGAACGGACGACGGGCGTTCTCGGCGTGCTCTACCTGCTCTTCAACGAGGGGTACGCCGCCACGGTGGGCGCCGATCTGGTGCGCACGAACCTGTGCGCGGAGGCGATCCGGCTCGCCCGCGTGCTGACCCGCCTGATGCCCGACGAGCCCGAAGTGCTGGGTCTGCTCGCATTGTTGCTGCTGCACGACGCCCGGCGCGGCACGCGGGTCGACGCGGCGGGCGAACTGGTCACGCTGGAGGACCAGGACCGTACGGCCTGGGACAGGGCATCGATCGACGAGGGTGCCGCCCTGCTGGAAACCGCCTTGCGCCGCGGGCGTCCGGGGCCGTACCAGATCCAGGCCGCCATCGCCGCCTGCCACGCCACCGCCGCCACCACCGAGGACACGGACTGGGCCGACATCGCGGCCCTCTACGGCGAGTTGGAGCGCTTCGTGCCCTCCGCCGTGGTGCGGCTCAACCGGGCGGTCGCCGTGGGCATGGCCGAGAGTCCGGCGGCAGGACTGGCCCTGGTGGCGAAACTGGAAAGGGAGGGCGAGCTGGAGGGCTATCACCTACTGCCCGCGACTCGCGCGGACCTGCTGCGCCGCATGGGGCGCACGCCGGAGGCCGCGGAGGCGTACGCCAGGGCGCTGGAGCAGGTGGAGAACGACGCCGAGAGGCGCTTCCTGGAGAAACGGCTCGCGGAGTGTCGATCGGTGTAGGGACCGTTCGTCGGTGGGGTGCAAGGACCCGATCGCGACACTGGAGGCTCCCGTGACCGCAACCGTCCCCGTCGATGTCCCGACGCGGCCCGTCAGGAAGGCCCTCGCCCGGCTGCTCGGGCCCCGCAGGCAGGCGACGCCGCAGACGCACGGCGCCTCGGCCGCGTCGGGCGCCATGTCCGATTCGGCCGGCCCGTCGGCGCCGTATCCGGTCGTGTCGGGCCAGGTCGACCCGGCTCCGCCCGTACCGGGTCCAGATGCCCCGGAACTCGAGCCAGGGCCCGGTGCCCCGGACGTATGGCTCGCCGGCCTCCGCCTGGGGAGCTGAGCCATGACCGCCACGTACACCCCCACGGCACCGTCCGTCGGCACCCCCGACCCCCGCCGCCGGCGCGCCTTGGCCCTGCTCTGCCTGGCCGGATTCATGGTCATCCTGGACGCGCAGATCGTCGTCCTCGCGCTGCCGTCCATCGCGGACGGCCTCGGCTTCTCGACGGGCGGCGCGCAATGGGTCATGAGCGCCTATCTGCTGAGCTTCGGCGGGTTGCTGCTGCTCGGCGGCCGGGTCGCCGATCTCCTGGGCCGCCGCCGTGTCTTCATGGCCGGCACGCTGTTGTTCGGAGTGTCCTCGCTGCTGTGCGGGTTCGCCTGGAGCGCGGGCGTGCTGGTGGCGGCGCGCGCCGTGCAGGGCGTCTCCGCCGCCGTCATGGCGCCCACCGCGCTGTCCCTCCTGCTCAACACCTTCGAGGAGGGCCCTGAACGGAACAAGGCCCTCGCCATCTGGTCCGGCAGCGGCGGATTCGGCGCCACGGCCGCGCTGCTGATCGGCGGACCGCTCACCGATGTCCTCGGCTGGCAGTGGGTCTTCTTCCTGAATGCGCCGGTCGCGCTGCTCCTGCTCACCCTGAGCCCACGGCTGCTGCGGGAGAGCCGGGCCGAGGCAGGCACCCGCTCGTACGACCCGGCCGGGGCACTCACCGTCACCGCCACGCTCGTCGCATGCGTGTACGCGGTCGTCGAGGCACCCCGCGCCGGGTGGCTGTCCGCGCAGACGGTCGGCCTGTTCGCCGTCGCGGCCGCGCTGGCACTGCTCTTCGTCCGCGTCGAGGCACGGTCCACGCAGCCCCTGGTGCCGCTTCGGCTGCTGCGCACGCGGTCGGTGAGCGGCGGCAACCTCGTGGTGTTCCTGCTCGGCAGCTGCGCCTTCGGGATGTCGTACACGCTCTCCCAGTACGGGCAGGGCGTGCTCGGCTACTCGCCGCTCAGGTTCGGCCTCTACAACGTCGTGATGCCCGCGACGGCCGTCATCGGTTCGTACGCGGGCCAGGCCCTGGTCACCCGAATCGGCGCACGCCCGGTCGCGGTCGGCGGCCTTGCGCTGGTGGGCGTGGGCAGCCTGCTGCTGGCCGGGGTTCCTGTGGACGGCGGATTCGTCCGTGACCTGTTCCCCGGGCTGTTGATCTTCGGGCCGGGTCTGGGCGCCTGCGCGGTCGCCGGGTCCATCGCGGCGCTTACCGGTGTGGCGGAGCGGGAGTCGGGCGTGGCGTCCGGCATCAACACCGCGGCCTTCCAGATCGGGGGCGCCTTCGGGGTCGCGGTGGTCTCGTCCGTCGCCATGTCCTGGACCGGCGGCCCCGGGCTCGCGGGGCTGACGGCCGGCTACCGGGCCGCGTTCACCGCGTGTGTCGTGCTCGCCGCGGTCGGGCTGGGGTGCGCGCTCACCTTGCTGCGCAGGTCCGAACGACCGGCTCGGGACCGGCTGGTGACTACGAGTCGAGCGCGTTCGTGATCGCCTTCACGCCGCCGTGCGCCGAGTAGCCGCCGTCCATGGTGATCTCGGCGCCGTTCACGTACGACGACTCGTCCGAGAGCAGGTAGACGACGAGCGGAGCCACTTCGTAGGGCTTTTGTCCGGTGCGGCGAGAGTGCGTGCCGGGCGTCGCGACGCCGCGGAGATCCATCAGAAGCCCCCTAGTCCACGGACGGAGTCCGCAGCACGACGACGCCCCGCATTCGGTTCGAAGCGGGGCGTTGTCGCGCGACTCGTGCTCACTCACCGGGTGGTTCGTCCCGTGTCGCCGTGGCGAGCTCGATGCCGCGGATACGGCGGAGCCAACGGGCCAGGACGTAGAGGGCGCCGCCCACGATCCCGCAGGGCTCCCAGACCTCCGTGACGAGGGCGGGGAGACCACCGTGGCCGACGATGTAGATCGCCTGGGTTCCGACGACGGCTGCGATGAAGCCGTTCGTGCGCGACTCGACGGTCAGCAGCCAGTCCACCGGTACCCACAGGGGAGCGGCGAGATCGCGGACGCGCATCCGGACGGCCGCCCACAGGAAGCCGAGCGCGTAACGCATCCGCGCGCGAGAGGACAGCACGATGTCCTGCTCCGGATCACCGGCGAGGATGGCCGCCCACTCCTCGCGGAGGTGGGTGCGACGTCGTCCGGCGACGAACGCGGCGAAGCCCAGCGTGCCGTTGCCCGCGCGACTTGGGCGGCGCCGGGGGACGGACGGGGCCGCAGCGGGCGTCTCCTCGGCTGAAGAGCTGCCGTTGCGGAGGGCTGTGAACAGCAGGCCGAGCGCGGCGACCAGGATGGCGAGCGCCGTGAGGGCCCCGAAGACCCAGCCCGTGGTGAGCAGCGTGGCGGCGAACGAGGGAGCCGGGCTCAGCATCTTCAGCCCGTAGCCCACGAGAAGGCACACGGCGGCAAACGTCCCAGCCAGCACGGGGGCCAGGACGGCGACGACAGCGAGTGGGCCGGCCGTCGGGACGGGCTCCTCGTGCCGTTCCTCGACGCTCATGCCGCACCCCCGTCATCGGCCGGGCGCAGCCCGAAGAGCCGCGGCTTGCGTTCGCTCGCCAGATGGGTCGCCTGCCGGCCTGTGGCCGTGAGCTCGTAGTAGTAGCGCTTCGGGCGACCGGGATGCTCGCCGGTCTCGGCTCTGCGGACCGTCCATCCCGCGTCGACGAGCCGTTCGAGAATCGGATAGACCGTGCCGGAGCCGAGATCGGCCTCTTCACAGATCCGCAGCCCCCACGCCGGGTTGTCGGGCGTGGAGGCCAGTAGCACCTTGAGGACCTCAAGGGTGGGGCGAGTCAGGCGAATTGATGCCATGTCACGAGTGAAGCACGCACCAAGGCATATGTCGAGAACGACAGTTGAGTCACCGGCCGGCCGGCCGGCCGAGCTCGAAGATGCCGTACGCGAATCCCCGTGCGGTGATGGTTCCGTCATGAAAGAGGATGCCGGCGGACTCCAGGGGACGTGCGTCATCGGTGCCGTCGCACACGTAACGCACGGTATCCCGCTGCGGATTGACCACGACGAGATACCGCTCGCCCCGCACATACACGAACGGACAGCCGGCGTTCAGCACCTCCACCGAGCCGCCCGAGCCCAGTTCCGGCGTGCCCGTGCGGAGGGCGACGAGGCGGCGTACGAGATGCAGGAGGGAGCTGTCGTCGGCGTGCTGGGCGGCGACCGTCGGGCGGTCCGGGGACGGGTCGAGCGGGAGGTAGAGATGGTCGGGCGGGGCGGTGGAGAAGCCGGCGTTCGGGCTGTCGTCCCACTGCATCGGGGTGCGGGAGCCCGCGCGGTTGTAGCGGGGGCCCAGCACGCTGCCCTCCTTGTCGGGCAGGCCCGGGAGGTAGCGCATCCCGATCTCGTCGCCGTAGTAGATCGCCGGGAGTGTCGGCCAGGTGAGCTGGAAGGTGAAGGCGGCGGGGAGCTGATCGGCCGTGCGGGGGCCGCAGTTGAGCCGTGAGAAGTCGTGGTTGGCGGTGGGCAGGGAGATGAAGCCACTGTCGCCGACGGCGGTGGACGCCCGGTGCCAGGCCTCGACGAAGGGGCGGGGCGAGCCCTTGCCGCTGGGGTCGAAGAAGCAGTCGAGCGGGGCCCACGCCTCGTTGACCGTGCCCTCGGCGTTGCTCCACAGCGAGCGCAGGGCGCGGCCGTCGGTGGGTCCGCCGAACTGGAGGAAGAAGTCCGCGTGGAAGCCCGCGGGGACGGACACCTCCGGCTCGCCCCACTCCGAGAGCAGCACCGCGTCCGGATGGGCGCCGTCCAGCCAGTGGCGCAACTCCGTCCAGATCCTGGCGGTTTCCGTCTTGTCGGCGTCGTCCTTCACCAGCGACGCGGCCATGTCGACGCGGAAGCCGGACAGGCCGAGCCCCAGCCAGTGGTCCATGATCGCGCGCAGGGTCGCCCGGTTGGCGCGCGGGCCCTCGGCGTCGACCGGTCGACGCCAGGGCTCGTCCGGATTCTCGCGCGCGTAACCGAAGTTGAGGGCGGGCTGAAAGCCGAAGAAGTTCGGGAGGTACCCGCCCGGGCGGGTACCAGGGGAGGGGACGAAGCCGGCGGGCAGGCCCTCGGGCGCCCAGATGTACCGGTCGTCGGTCGGATCGTTCGCGGCGGTCCTGAACCACGGGTGCTCGTCGGAGGTGTGACCCGCCACGAGGTCCAGCAGCACGCGGATGCCGCGGCGGCCCGCTTCGTCCACCAGCTCGGCGAGGTCGTCGTTCGAGCCGTAGCGGGGCGCGGTGCCGAGATAGTCGCAGACGTCGTATCCGGCGTCGCGGAACGGTGAGGCGAAGCAGGGGTTGAGCCACACGGTGTTGACGCCCAGCCACGCGAGGTGGTCGAGGCGCTCGGCGATTCCGTTGAAGTCGCCGATGCCGTCGCCGTTCGAGTCGGCGAACGACTGCGGGTAGATCTGGTAGAAGACGGCGTCGGCCAGCCAGGCGGGGGCGGGACGGAACGAAGTCATGCAGGGGACCATAGGTCAGCGCACTCCTTGTCCGCTGCCCCTAAGCTGAAGGCGATGTTCACCCCGCAAGGTCCCACGCTCCGCGAACTGGCCGTGCAGGCCCTCTCGTCCGTCGAACACGGCTACGACCTGCTCGCGCCGAAGTTCGACCACACGCCGTTTCGGACACCGGACTCGATCCTCGACGCGGTGGGACGGGCGCTGCACCCCATGGGGCCGTTCGACGCGGGACTCGATCTGTGCTGTGGCACCGGGGCCGGCATGCACGTCCTGGGCACCCTGTGTCGCGAGAGCGTCACCGGGGTCGACATCAGCGCGGGGATGCTGGCGGTGGGGCGCGCGCGGCTGGGTGGCGCCGGCCCGTCGTCCCTTGCGGCACCGCCGGCCCGGCCCCCTGCCATGTGGGTACGCGGCGACGCCCGTGCCCTCCCCTTCGGCCCCGCGTTCGACCTGGTCGTGAGCTTCGGTGCCTTCGGTCATTTCCTGCCGCGCGAGCTGCCGGGCCTGTTCGCCCAGGTCCACTCCGTACTGCGTCCTGGCGGGCGCTTCGCGTTCCCGATCATGGCCCCGCCCGGGCCGACCTCGCCCTGGTACTGGGCCCTGCTGGGCTTCGACGCGGTGATGCGGGTGCGCAACGCCTTCTGGCGTCCGCCGTTCGTCATGTACTACCGGGCGTTCCGTCTCGGTGACGTACGGCGAGAGCTGGCGCGGGCCGGTTTCGAGGTCGATCTTCACGCGCTGCCCGAACTCGGGTATCGCCGGGACGGTGCCCCGCGGTGCCGGATGGTCGTGGCCACGCGGGGCCCTGGCACGGCGCCTGCCTAGGTACTCCAGTTCCATCTGTCAGGGCAGAGCCCTGCCTCCTTAAGCATTTGTTTTTCCAACTCACTTGGGTAGGGTGAGTCTGCTTTCCAAACTAACTACCTCACACCTCCCTCCAGGACCGATCGTGAACATCACCGGAGCCACCGCGCTCGCCAGCGGCGCCGACCCTCGGCCCACGCCCGTCGACATCACCCGCCAGGCCAAGGTCCCGCTGCCCGGTGGGGTGCCTCATGACGTCTGACCTGCGCGACACGGCGACCGAGACGCGCCTCGCCCGTGGAGAGCGTCCGTTGCCGGTCCTGATCGCCGCCTGTCTGGGCCTGTTCACGGTCTTCCTGCAGACCACTCAGACGATCGGCACCCTCAGTGCCGTCCAGGACGACCTGCACATCGCCGCGGCCGACCTGGTGTGGGTGCCCAGCATGTACACCCTGGTCGTCGCCTCCTGTGTGCTGGGGGCGGGCGCGCTCGCCGACCGGTGGGGACGGCGGCGTGTCTTCCTCGCCGGAGCCGCCGCGATGGCCGCGGGCGGAGTGGTGCTGGTCTTCGCCGGGAGCCTGGCCGCCGTCCTCGCCGGACAGGCGGTCGCGGGCCTCGGAGGCGCGCTCATCACGCCCAGCTCACTCGCACTCATCACCCACGCCGTCCCGGATCCCCGCCGCCGTGCCGGAGCGATCGCGGCCTGGGCGGCCACCTCCGGACTCGGCCTCGCCATCGGTCCCGTCACCGCGGGCCTGGCCCTGCGCTGGTGGACCTGGCACACCGCGTTCTGGCTCAACCTGGTCGTCGCCGCGCTCGGTGCGGCGGTCGCCCTGCGCCATGTGGAGGAGTCGCGCAACCCTTCCCAGCGCCTCGACTGGGCAGGTCAGTCGACGGCCATCGGTGGACTCGCCCTGATGGTCTTCTGGCTCATCGACGGCGGCCATCACGGCTACGGATCCGGCCGGGCCCTCGCGGCCGGCGCCGCAGCGGTCGTCCTCCTCGCCGCCTTCGCCGCGGTCGAACTGCGCCGGACGGCCCCGATGGTCGACCTGCGTCTGATGCGCGACCCGTCCTACGGTGCCTCGCTGCTGCTGGCCGCGGCCGTCCTGTTCGGCTTCGTCGGCCTCTCCCTCCTGGAGGTGCTCTGGCTGCAGCGGGTGCGGGGGCTGACGGCGCTGGAGGTGGGCGCTCAACTCCTGGCGGAATTCGGCACGTTCATCGCCGCCTCGGTGCTCGCGGGAGTGCTCGTACGGCGACTGGGGCCACGCACCCTGATCACCGCCGGTCTGCTGCTCGCGGCCGTCGGAGCCACGCTCTTCGCGTGCGTCGATCCCGGCACCACGTTCGGCGGATACGCCGCCGCCTTCGTCGTCTTCGGCCTCGGCTGCGGTCTCGCCAACGCGCCGTCCACCGCGCTCGCCGTCAGCCATGTGCCGCGCGGTCGCGAGGGTGAGGCGGGCGGCACGGTGAACGCCGCCCGCCAGATCGGCGCCGTACTCGGCACCAGCGTCCTCGGCACGCTGATGACCTCGCGTTTCGACGATCGCGTGCGCCAAGTCCGTGATCCACGGGTCGCCTTCACCGACGCGATCGGCCATGCGTCATGGGTCGTGGTGGCGGTACTGCTGGTCGGCGCGGGCGTTTCGCTGGCTTCCTCGCTGTGGTCCGGGCGCGCCGCGGCCGTCGCCTCGTGGTCGGCCGAGGAGAGCTGAGACGGGTCTGCCCCCGCACAAGGCGGGGGCAGCTCTCTCTCGTCCGTGAAGGCGGAGGCGGTGACGGGACATGGGGACACCGCCGTCACCGAGGCCGTCGACCGGGAAGGCCGGCGGCGAACACCTCACCTCTCTCCCTGCCCGGTCGGCCCGGCTGCTCAGCTGCGGACGAAGTCGAGGAGATCGTTGTCGAAGGCCATTTCGAACTCGCCCGCACGGGGCGAGGATGTGCTCGCGCCATAGTCCCCACCGTCCCCGTGCGGCCCAGAGAGTCCAGCGCGTCCCGCGGCGCGGACCGCGAGCCGGTGCCCGGCTCATGGAAGATCCGGTACAGGCGGGCGCTCACGATCCGTGGTGAGGGAGCCTCACAGCACTTGCGGCACCTCGCCGGCCTCAAGGCTGTTGAGGCAGCCCGCCCAGCGCCAGCGTCACCGCCGCGTCCGGCCCCAACTCGTGGCCCTCGCGCACCGCTTCGGCGAATCGGGCCTGGCCCAGGGCCGCGCGCAACCGGCGTACGTACTCTCTGCGGAAGACGGTCGTCTCGGAGTTTCCGAGCCGGGGGAGCCCGGCCGCGTACCAGAGACGTCTGCTGACGCCGAGGAGCTGCGCGGCGAGCTCCGGCTCGCCCCGGCAGGCCTGCGCGGCCACCAGCAGGTCGGTGACCGCCGCGGCGCCGAGCTGGTCGTGCACGCGCCACTTGGCGGCCAGCGCCTCGCGCCCCGTACGCAGCGCCTCGTCCGGGCGGCCCAGGCCGATACCGGAGAGGGAGACGAAGAAGTCGCCCCAGGCCCGCATCCACAGTTCGCCCCGCTTCGCACAGTCCGCGCGCAGCCGTTCCGCCACCGCCGCGCACCGCTCGAAGGCGCCCTGGCTGGCCAGCAGATAGGCCTGCACGGCGAGCGTCAGCAACTGGAAGAACTCCGCGCCTCCACCGGCCCCGGGCCACTGCGGGGCACTCCCGTACAGCACCGCCGAACGCGCCGACTCCCCGCGCACAGCCAGGCTCGCACCGGTCAACGGCAGGGCGGGCACCGGCAGGTGGCGTTCCTCGGCGAGCCACACATACGCGGCGCTGACGGACTCCGCGGCGTCCAGGTCATCGGGTACGACGGTGACCAGGCGGTGCGTCCAGATGGCGAGCGTGTGCTCGGGGCCCAGCGTGTGGGCCCGGCGCAGTGCGCGCTCCAAATATCCGCGCCCCTCTTCGGCGAAGCCGCAGGCGAACCAGAAGTACCAAAGCGTGCCCGCGAGTTCGAGCGCTGTCTCCGGCTCCGACGCCGCCAGGCACTCCTCCATCGCCAGCCGCAGATTGGCGTGCTCCGCGCTGAGCCGCTCGGCCCACATCCGCTGGCCGGGGCCGAGCCACTCGGCCTCGCCCTGCCGGGCGGTCCAGCGGAAGTAGTCCCGATGGCGGCGGCGCACGGCGTCCGCCTCCCCGAGGCCGTCGAGCCACTCGGCGCCGAACGAGCGAACCGTGTCGAGCATCCGGTAGCGCACGGCCGCGCCGTCGTCCTCGCGCGTCACGATCGACTTCTCGGTGAGGGAGGCGAGCAGCCCGAGAATGTCCTCGGCGTCCAACGGGCCGCCGTGGCAGACGAATTCGGCCGCCTCCACGTCCCAGCCGCCCGCGAACACCGACAGACGCGCCCACAGCAGCCGTTCCAGCGGGCTGCACAGCTCATGGCTCCAGCCGATGGCCGTACGCAGTGTCTGATGGCGGGCCAGGCGCGGCCGCGCGGGCGAGACGAGCAGGTCGAACCGGGAGTCGAGACCCTCGAGGAGCCGGTCGAGGGGGAGCCCGCGCAGCCGCACCGCGGCCAGCTCCAGGGCCAGCGGAATCCCGTCGAGACGGGCGCAGACGGCCGCCACGCTCGCCCGGTTGGCGTCGGTCAGCGCGAACGACGGCACTGCCGCCGTCGCGCGCGCCGCGAACAGGGCCACCGCGTCGTCCCGTTCCCCGAGCGGCAGCGGCGCCACCGTCAGCAGGTGCTCGCCCGGCACACCCAGCGGCTGGCGGCTGGTGGCCAGCACCCGTAACTCCGGTACCCGGCCGAGGAGCTCCAGCACCAGGCGCGCGCACTCGTCGAGCACGTGCTCGCAAGTGTCGAGAAGGAGCAGCGGCGGTGCCCCGGCCAGATGCTCGCAGAGCGCCTCCAGGAGCGGCAGCAGGGTCTGCTCGGTCAGCCGGGTCGCCTGGGCCACGGCGTTGGTGAGCAGATCCGGGTTTCGCAGCTCCGACAGTTCGACGAGCCACCCCCCGCCGGTGAACGCCTCCCGCGCCGCAAGCGCCGCCCGCAGCGCCAGCCGTGACTTGCCCACACCTCCGGGACCGGTGAGCGTGACGAGGCGCGCGGTGCCCAACAGGCGTGATATGTCGGCGAGTTCACTCTGGCGTCCGATGAAGGTATTGGCCTCGGCGGGCAGATTGCCTGCTCGGCCGTTGCGCACTGAGGCAGCCATCGTTCCCCCTCACCGGTCCCGATGGCGGTCACGATAACCCCCTCACACCGAAGCCGCGTCAGGCGTAGCGTGGAACCGTCCCGGCACACCGAGTGGCGACCTTGGGGGGTGCGGGGGATGACAGTCGTACCGCCGCTGCGAGCCGTCGGGCAGATGCGTCCCGGAGACCATCTGCTGCTCGGCTACGACACCGACGAGCAGCGCGAGACCGTACTCGCCGTGTTCCTCCTCGACGGGCTGGCCAGCGGGCAGCGCGGGCTGGTGCTCACACCCGGGGACATTCCGGCGGTCCTGGCCCTGTCCTTTCTGGAAGCGTACGGCTGCCCCGTGGACGAAGAGATCGCGGCCGGACGACTGGCCGTCGACCCGCATCTCGCCACGCCCGAAGGGCTCTGGGACCTGGACGAGGTGATCCGCCGCGAGGCGCGCCGCGCGGTCGCCGACGGCTTCCTCGGGCTGCGCGTCAGCATGGAGGTGTTGTGCCGCGGGGCGGGCGAGAGCCTCAAGATGCTGCACGACAGCGAGCTCCTCCTCGACCCCGTCTTCGCCTCCCTGCCCGTGCTCGGCATCTGCCAGTACGACCGCCGCGTCTTCGACGAGGAGGAGCTGGCACCGCTCGACGGACTGCACCACGGCCGGGTCGCCGCCGACCTCGTCTGGCAGGACGAACTGCTCTCCATCACGCGCACCTTCGCACCGCCCGGCCTGGCACTCGCCGGGGAGATCGACGACACGAACGTCACCGCCGTCGCCCGCGCGCTGTACGCCGAGACGGCCCGCGCCCGCGCCCGCACCGCGAACGGCATCCGCACCCGACTCGACCTGCGCGACCTGCGTTTCGTCGACGTCGGCGCGCTGCGCCTACTGGTCTTCTCGGCGCTCGGCCTGTATGCGGCGGGCGGCACCCTGGTCCTGTACGGCGTCGCCCCGCACGTCCAGCGCGTGATGCGGGTGACCGGCTGGGACCGTGTGCCCGGCCTGCGGATCGAGCAGGGAGAGGATCCGCCATGACCCGCACCGAGTTCGTCCACCAGGGGCTGCGCTACGGCTCGGACGACGAATTCCTCGAAGGAACCCTGGAGTTCGTCCACGACGGCCTGGCCGCGGGCGACGCCGTCCTCGCCGTCGTCCGACGCCACAACATCGCGCTCCTCGAAGAGGCCCTCGGCCGCCGCTCCGGGGACATAGAGTTCGTCGACGCCGACGACTGGTACCTCCGCCCCTCCCGCACCCTGGGCCAGTACCACGCGTACTGCGCGGACCACGGCCAGGAAAGCCGTGTGCGGGTCATCGGCGAACCCGTCTGGACGGGCCGCACGGAGTTCGAGGCCCGCGAGTGGATGCGCTACGAGTCGCTGCTGAACGTCGCCTTCGTGCACTCCGGCCATTGGATCCTGTGCCCCTACGACACCCGCACCGTCCCCGCCGACGTGGTGCGCTCGGCGACCCGCACCCACCCCGAACTCGCCCTCGGCGCCCGCATGTCCGCCCCGAGCGGACACTACGCCGACCCGGCCGACTTGTACGCCGAGCGCGATGCCGCCCGCTCGCGGGCCCCACTGTCCGACGGCCCGGACGACATCCGCTTCGCACGCGGCCGGTCGGCGGCCGCGCGCCGTGCCCTCGCCGCGTACGCCCGCCGTTCGGGCATGCCCGAACAGCGGACGTACGACATGGTGGCGGCGGTCCACGAGGCGCTGGTCAACGCCGTGCGGTTCGGCGGCGGAGGCGGTGTGCTGCGGCTGCGCAGCGATCCCGACTACGTGATCTGCGAGATCGTCGACCACGGCGCGCACAACTCGGCGGTACCCGTGCGATTCCCCGGGCAGCTGCCGCCCGACGCGCGGTCCGTGAGCGGCCACGGCCTGTGGGTGTTACGGCAGTTGAGCGATCTCGTCGCCGAGGAAATCGGGCCCACGGGCTCCACCGTACGCATGTACTTCCGTCGCCCGGGAGAGTTCACCCGGCCGCCGGCAGGGTGAACTCGTAGACCAGGGCGTCCTGCTGGGCGTCCACCACCAGATCGGTGATCTCCAGGGGCCGGTCGTACTGGTCGTGCACCCGCCGGGTGACCCGCACGGACTGCGGGAGCCGGGTGATCGAGTCCCGGTGGTGCAGGGTAAGCCCCGCCTTGCGCATCCAGTCGTACGCCCGGCGCAGCTGCGCCTCCGCGGTGCCGTCCGCGCGGTCGCGGTAGCGCGCCAGCTCCTCGACCTCGGTCACCGCGACCGCGGAGAAGGAGGTCACGGCCGTCCGCAGCCCGGTGCCGTCCGCCGCGGCCGACTCGTAACGGTGGACCAGCGTCGGGCGTCGCGGAGCGAGTCCGAGCGCGTGCGCGTGTTCGGGTGGTGGAGTCTCCCAGTTCACCGTGGTCCGTCGGACGGCGCACGGTTCGGCGGTGTGCGCGCCGACGGGGAAGTCGAGGGACGGGACGTGCTCGGCGGTCGTGCCGGGCAGCGTGGCGTGGCTGCCGCGCCGGTCGGTGGAGACCAGACCGCTGCGCCGCAGCATCTGCAGCGCCTGCCGTACGGTTTCCCGGCTCACGCCGAAGCGGGTGGCCAACTCCCGTTCCCCCGGCAGTCGTTCACCGGGCGGAATGGAACCGTCCCGCAGTTCGCCGAGCAGTTGCGTGGCGATCCGCGAGTACAGCGGCTCGTGGTCGGATGGATGGGTGGTGCGGGCCATGTCCGCGCCTCCTGTGTGGTGACAAGACGTAGCCGTGCGGGCTCGTTGCGGCACCACATCTAGCATTGGTCTAAACCACCAGGAAAGAGCGGTCGGGCAGTTCGGCCGATTTCAGTCCGCACCCTCCGTACGGTGCGGACGTGCTCAGAGCGCGCTGTACAGGGCGTCGACGAGTGCCATCTTCCTTGGGTCGTCGGCGATGTGCGGGCCCATGCGGTTCATGACGTACCCGAGGGACACGCCCGCCTCCGGGTCGGCGAGACCGCAGGAGCCGCCGAAGCCGTCGTGTCCGAAAGCCCGCGGGTTGGGTCCGTACGACCCGTTGGGGCCGCTCAGCCACAGCCCGAGCCCGACCTCCGTCTCGTTCTCGAAACCGGCGCCCAGCACCAGGTCGCGGCAGCTGCCCTGGCCCTCGCGCACTCGCTCGGCGGCCTCCGGCGAGAGCACTCGCTGGGAGCCGTACGCGCCTCGCCGGGCGAAGATCGCGTACAGCGCGGCGACCGCGCGGGCCGTCCCGTGGCCGTTCGCGGCCGGGATCTCGGCCGCCCGCCACCGCGGCGTGTTCGCCTCGTCCGCGCCGACGAGCGGATTGGCGAGCGCGGCCAGCGCTTCGGGCGCCAACTGGGCGAAGATCGCGGCCTGTTCACTGGAGGTCGCGGCCGGCGGATGCACGAGCTCGGCCGCCCGGTCGGCCTCCTTCTCCGGCAGCCCGATGGTGAAGTCGATGCCGAGCGGCCCGGTCACCTCCCGCTCCAGGAAGGCGCCCGGCAGCAGCCCCGAAACCCGTCGTACGACCTCGCCGACCAGGTGGCCGAACGTGAGCGCGTGATAGCCGGACTGCGACCCGGGCTCCCACCACGGCTCCTGGGCCGCGAGCCGCTCGACGGTCAGCTCCCAGTCGCAGAGCTGCGCGAACGTGTGCGGCTCACGCAGCCCGGACAGCCCGGCCCGGTGCGACAGCAGATGCCGTACGAGCACCGACTCCTTGCCCGCCGCCGCGAACTCCGGCCAGTACGTGGCCACCGGGGCGTCGAAGTCGAGCAGCCCCCGATCGGCCAGGATGTGGGCACACAGTGAGGTCGGTCCCTTCGACGTCGACCACACGTTGACCAGCGTCTCCCGCTCCCAGGGGCGGGTGCGCGCCGCGTCGGCCCAGCCGCCCCACAGGTCCACCACGGTCTCGCCGTCGAGCGTGACGGTCACGGCCGCGCCCAGTTCGCCGCGCTCGCGGAAGTTCCCCTCGAACGCGGCGCGCACCGCCGAGAAGCGCGCATCGCAGTGGCCTTGAACATCAGGCGCTTGCTGGGACATGGGGCCTCCGTCATGCGTCCGCGGATGAATCCGGAAGGGGCCGGGCCCGTTGAACGTACCGACTGGTCGGACTGGAGGGAAGCCGCTGGACCGCATCCGTCGTTCGGACGCGGAGCCGGGCCCACTGCCCGTCGCCGTGTCCCCGGTCGCGCCGAGGAGGACGACGGGCCGATGGGCCTGCTCAGGTGAGGAACAGTGGGCCGGTGGGCTCCTGATGGCCCATGACGGTATGCGCAACACCTCAGCGAATGCAGCTTTCTGGCAACGATGCTGCGCCAGAAGGGTCTTACCGCTTCGGGCTACGGGCGGACCGTCTCGGAGAAGGGCACGACTTCTACCCGGCCGAGCCGTACCACCAGCAGTACCTTTCAAGCAGCAAAAACCCGAACGGGTACTGCGGGACGGGCGGGACGGGCGTCTCCTGCCCGATTGGTGTCGCCAAGGCAGATGGCTGGGCCCTCTCCCCGGAGGCTGCGGAGACCTTGAGGGCGTTGCTGACCGGTACGAATCCGGTGAGCAGCGCCCTCCGCGCTCAGATCCCGCACGCGCAGGCGGCGGGCACATGCGGATGCGGCTGCGCGACCGTCGACCTGGCAGTCGATCGCGCCGCGGTGCCGCCTGCACCGACGCACGGCAACCCGGCTGCGGACGCGTGGTACGTCGTGCCGGGGGACGCCGGGGGACGCCGGGGGACGCCGGGGTAATGGTGTTCACACAGGACGGCTATCTCTCGTTCTTGGAGATCTACTCGGCGTCCAGCGAGCCAATCACAGCATGGCCGGAGCCCCGCTTCGTCGAGCGCTAAGCCACGAAAAGCACGGCAGCGAACCTTGATACCCAGGGCTTGGTGTCGGCATTCGCCACAGAACGACCAGCCGCTGCGAGCGCCACCGTTCCCATGGTCTCGTCTCGACGTGGGGTCACCCCGGCCACCGCGAGGCGTACCGCCCACCCCTCGGCCCGGCTGAGTGCATCCTCACCCCTGAAAATAAAGACAGCACCAACCCACGTGACTCAGTTGCACGAACGATGGATCATGGCCCTCTGGAGACGGCTGGACCGAGGGGGGTTGTGCTTACACAGGTACTTCCCGGCTTCCGAGAACTGCGCACGCCCCTGGCCACGGGCGTTCTCTGGTTGCTTACGCTATGGGTTGCCCTCGGCGATCGGATCCCAAGTCGGGCCGAAGCTACCGGCTTCGCCAGAAGAATTTACGATCTTGCAGAACTG
Organism: Streptomyces albiflavescens; assembly: GCF_014645835.1. Classification (GTDB taxonomy): domain Bacteria; phylum Actinomycetota; class Actinomycetes; order Streptomycetales; family Streptomycetaceae; genus Streptomyces; species Streptomyces albiflavescens. Next base: position 219,766 of record NZ_BMMM01000001.1, on the reverse strand, counting down.
GTTGGCAGGCCAGGCGTTGGGGCTGCTCTCTTCTTCACGGCGTACCTCGTTGGGAGCGTAGTGAGCATTCCCGCGAATCAACTTCTTCGTGAGCCGACGCATGATGCTTGGGAACCGGACGTCGTGCTCCCGGATCGATGGCCCTTCATTCAGGGACGCCCGGTGCTCATGCAGTACCGGACAGCAACGGCCATAGTCGGCTATCCGACCTTCACGGACACCAGGCTGCTGACACGACAGGCTTGGGCAGACCTGCAGGCCCACGTGAGTACGAGCCCTCTCCCGCTGTGGCTCGAATCCCACAGGTCAGAGCGGCATCGCGATGTCGCTGAGAGGATCCTCCTGCGCTACGTCCTGGACGAACTTGGGCAGTTGGGCACGCGGCTCCATGCCAAGAACTCAACCCTCTACGCTGATCATGATCGCCTAATGGCTGAGGCGGACTTACGAGTCAATGTCGGCGCCGGCGTTGCCGTCTTGGCTGTCGCACTCTCCGCGCGAGCTTCCCCCTTGTTCCTTCTGACCTTCGCCATCTCAACGCTTTTGATCATCATGGGCATGACACGCGCCCGCCAGGCAAACGATGTGATCGTTCAGGCACTGGTGATTGGGGAAGTGACCTCTACGGCCTTGACGGAGGCTGACGGCGCTGCTGAGGCACTCAGAACCGCACCGCACCCTGATGGACAGTCTCAGTAGGCATGCCGATGCAGTCTTCAACTCCATGGCATGACCGCTTCTGAGTCCATGCAAGCCGCCTCGGCAGACCCGGGCCGGCATCGGTGTCACATCAACGCTGCAAGGGATCGCAAGCACCAGCAGTATCTCGACCGCAACATTAACGGCTACTGCGGAATCGGGGGGACCGGTGTTTCCTGCCCGATCGGGGTCGCGCCGGCCGAGGGATGACAAGCGCGAGGTTGTCAGAGGTGGAGGCCCTGGTCCGTCGTCTCACACCGGAGGACCGGGCCGCGGTCAGCCTGTTCGACCTGCAAAGACTTCAGGTCGAGCGGGCCGGTGTCAGCGAGCAGACCGCCAGCCAGTTGCGGGAACCGACTTACGGAGTGCTCTCCTGCCTCCGTCTCTGGCAGGTGCTGATCCGACGAATGGAACAGGACTGGCCGTCGACCGACTACTACATGGTCTACGAGTACCTGAACAACCTCACCGTGCGCGACTCACTGGAGGAGTACGTCGAAGCACTGCCCCAGCAAGTCGCCGTCAAGATCCGCCGGACGCTCGACCTTCTCGACGAGCGATACACGACAGTCACCACCTCTGACGGCGGCGCCGAGCTTTCCCTGTACTGGCGGCCCCTCGCCGAAGGCCGTGAAGCCCGCTGGTGGTGGCTCCGCACACCGACCGTCCTGCCGCCTGGCTGGTAATGCAACGCCGCCAGGCAAGTCCCGATATCCGGGAGGGAACTGACACCAGCAGTATCTTGACCGCAACATTAACGGCTACTGCGGGATCGGCGGGACGGGGGTCAAGCTAAGTACCCCCGGGGGGCGTCGTGCCCGACGGGCCTTACCCCTGCGGCGGACGAGGAGTAACTCCTCCAGCTTCATGATCACAGGCTCAGGGGCATGCGGTCATGACGTCTGCGGCATGCCCCCTCGGCTGACCCGACTCCATCCAGAATTCACGGAAGGTTGGCCGGGCCGCGCATGCCCCCGGCTTCCGCAGCGGCACATACGAGCCGATCGGATCCCAGTGCCGCTGAGGCCCGGCGGGCCCAGCCCGGATCCCCGAGAACGAATCCAAGAGTGCCCGTAACGACCTTCAGGACCGGACACACCATCTGGTGCGCGTCGTCGACGCAGGGCTGATGGGTTCCCAGCCGGCGAGATGAGTCGATCGCCTGCGTACGTGCCGCTGCGCACGGTTCGCCCGGTTCGGCAACGAGAGACGCGACCCCTGATGATCAAGGTTGTCGAAGCCTTTGATCACGAACAGGGGTCGCGTTCGCGAGCCATCCTCCCTGATCGGTGTCCTGCAGCGCCGCTGAGAGGACATCGACGTCACCTGCCCGTATCCGGAACCACAGCAGTTCACCTCCCTGACCGAGGTTTTGGGCCGGATACCCGATCCGCGCCGCACCCGCCGCAAGACCGGCAAGGCCGAGACGAAGACCGTCTACGCGGTCACCAGCACCCCGCCCGAACAGGACAACCTGGTCCAACTCGCCGAACTCGTTCAGAATCACTGGTCAGTTGAGGCCCTGCCCCACGTCAGAGACGTCACGTTCGGCGAGGATGCCTCGCGAGCACGGACCGGCACCGCACCCCGCGCCATAGCCACCCTGCGCAACCTTGCCATCGGACTCATGCGCCAGCCGGCTGGACCGACAACGCCACCGCAGCCGATCACTACCAGCCACGCCCCCAGCACGCGACAGCCCTGTTGCGACTCACAGCCTGAGAACACATCGCCCCTGGGGCGTGGAGCGCGTAGAGCCTGCCGCGCCGCGGCCGCCGCGACATTCGCACCACCCGCCCCAATTCCCCCGGGAAACGCTACCGGCACTCTGTGAATCGCACAGTAAATCGCACAGGCAGAGCCCGAAAAAAGACAGCGCGAGAAATGGCTTTCGCCGCTACACTCACTCGTCTGGATATCCGGCTTCGGGGGAGATGATATGGCCGATGATCCGCATTCTCACCGTGCGCGCCTACGACGGCGCTGGGTGACCGAACCACCGTCACCGGACGCCCTGGAGGCGATCGCCGCCCTCCTGAGACTGCTCGGTGGAGTGGCGATCAAAAAGGCTCAGGTGCCGCGGCCGATCGCATGGGATCTACTCACCTTCGACGAGATCATTCGCTATTTCGTCGACGAACGTCCGGACGACCCTCAGGTGCACCACGGCGCCCTCCTGACACGACACGGCCTTCCCATGGGAGTTCTCTGCCTTCAGCTGTTCGTCGACCAGGAGAACAAACCGTGCCTCGCGCCTTCCGGGTCTCCGTACGGCAGGGTCATGGCGGCGAAGCAGCTGGACAGAGAGCTGGAGGGCATGCTCGCCGGGAAAGAACTCATCATTTTCGAGTAGATCACCGAAGGAGGAATCCATGTGGAAATGGGCGAGCCTGGCCGCGGGAATGGTCTTCATTTCGCTCATGCTCCTCGCGGCTCTGCGGATACGCCTGAGGCGTCGATCGAATATGCGGATCGACGACGAGGAACTGAACCAGTGGTTCCGGCGCCGCAAGTGAACAAAAAGGTGTAGAAAACGAACAGTACCGAACGAGCAGTATCGGGGGAAAGAACAGTGGATCCAGTAACTCTGGCCGCTGCGATCTTCGCTTTCGGATATATCGCAGTGGTCATCATTGCCATCACCGTGGAAATCATCACGGAATGGTTCAGGGCTCGTGGAAAGATCAAGGCGGAGAACACCGACGCGATCGCCTTCACACTGGCCGAGCGCATCAAGAACAAGGACTACGCAAAGGTGAGCGGGGTCTTCGGTCCGTCCCAGGCAAGCGCCTCCACACGCATCGTTCAGGGCCTGTTCGACGCGCGCACGGGTCGGGTGCTCGACGCACGCGCACTCGCCAGTTCGCGCGAACCGGGCGCCCAAGTCGTACAGAGCCACGCGACGGGCCGCGGCTTAGTCGTCTACGAGTGAGGGGCGCCCCGTGGAACCGATCAGTCTCATCCTGTTCCTGCTGGCGAGCAGCTTCGCCGCCGGAGCCGCGCTGTCCCAGGTGACCTGGGACATGGTGCACACCTGGATCCACGCGCGAGCCATGCGGGGTGGATACGCCGAGATCCTCTCCGAGCGCCTCGCCAGCGGGGACTACCACGTCGTCGGCGGAGTCTTCACGCCGTTCGGCGTCAGGACCGCCGCCCAGACCTGGGACGCCCACGCCATGGATCCCGAACTCGTCCGCAAGCTCCGTACGTCGGGGGGTGTGATCCGTGTCCAGACATGAACCGGACCGGTCGGAGCGGGGCAGGAGCGAGAGCTCCTGGTCCCGGCCGCCGCTCTTCCTCAGCGGATTCCCCGCGGACGTGCCGGAGCGTGAGCTGGTGAAGTTCAGAGTGCGGTTGTTCGAACTGCTCGGTGAGGTCATCGACCGCTACCAGCCCGCTCCGTTCGTCCTCAGCGCCGGATCCGCCGAACCGCCCCTTCAGCAGACCCCGTCGGCCCCGACCTCAGAGGAGGAGGAGCCGAGCACGCCGACATTCTCGACGGTCGAACCTCTCTACACCTTCGACCAGTTGGTGCTGCCCGAGGAAACGATCAGTCGGCTGCTCGACTGCGTCTCGCTTGTCGAGGTGACCCCACTCGTCTTCGGCACCTGGAATCTGAGGTCGATCGAGCCCAATCCGTCCACGGCGGTCAACTTCCGCGGGCCGCCCGGAACGGGCAAGACCATGGCGGCCCACGCCATCGCGCACCGGCTGAAGCGTCGCATCCTGTCCTGTCGGCTGTCGGATCTGGAGAGCAAATACCACGGTGAGGGTCCCAAGAACCTCGCCGCGCTGTTCGCCACGGCCAAGGAGCAGAACGCGGTCCTGTTCGTCGACGAGGCCGAGTCGCTGCTCTCACGCCGGTTCGCGCAGCCCCAGCAGGCCGCGGAGAGCGCCATCAACTCCATGCGAACGGAGCTGCTGATGGCGCTCGACACCTTCGAGGGGCTGGTGATCTTCGCCAGCAACCTGCCGCACAGTTACGACGCGGCGATCGAGTCGCGGCTGCTGCACGTCGACTTCGTCCTCCCCGACCACGCGGCCCGCAAGCGCATCTGGCAGACCCACCTGCCCGCCGAACTGCCCGTGCACGAGGACGTCTCACTCGACGAACTCGCCGACGTGTCCGAGGTGTCGGGCCGGGACATCAAGATGGCGGTCATCCTCGCCGCGGTCGGCACGGCCCGCCGCCGCCTCGGCGCGGTCACCCGCGCCAGGCTGCTGTCGGCCTTGGAGGAGCAGCGCGCGTCCACGCCACCCGACCCGGTCGCGGACACCACGTCGACCGAACTGTCCGAGGCGGCCAAGGAGTCGGTCGCCGAGCAGCTGCACCAGCGCCTGGCCGACCGGAAGCGAACAATGGAGGTCGCCTCGGAGCGGCCCGAGTCCGAGGCGGACGTCACCTCCAAGCAGCCCGAGCCCGAGGAGGTCACCTGAGCGTCACCGCTCCCGTGCGGGCTCCTCCCGCAACTCGATCTTGCGTACCCTCCCCGACACCGTCATCGGGAAGGAAGCGAGGATCCTCAGCCGGCTGGGGATCTCGTAGTGCGCCAACCGGCCCTCGCAGAAGGCCCGTAGCTCCTCCAGCGTCAGCGGGTCGGCCTGGTCGCGGGGGATGACGCCGGCGAGCACCTTCTCGCGGTAGCGCTCATGAGGCACCCCGACCACCTGGACCTCGGCGATCTTCGGATGGGCGTACAGGAACTCCTCGATCTCGCGGGGGTAGATGTTCTCGCCGCCGCGGATGATCACGTCCTTGATGCGGCCGACGATCTCGATGTAGGCGTCCTTGCGCATTACGGCGAGGTCGCCCGTGTGCATCCAGCGCCCCTCGTCGACGGCCTAGGCGGTCTTCTCGGGCTCGCTCCAGTAGCCGAGCATCACGCTGTAGCCGCGGGTGCACAGCTCGCCGGGGGTGCCCTGGGGCTTGGTCACGCCGTCCATCGGGTCGACGACCTTGACCTCGATGTGCAGGAGCACCCACCCGACGGTGCCCGTGCGGTGCTCCAGGTCGTCGTCCCTCCGCGTTTGCAGTGAGACCGGCGAGGTCTCGGTCATGCCGTAGTAGATGGAGACCTTCTCCATGTGCATCTCGGCGAGGCTTGAGATCTTCTAAGGCGCCCTCGAACACGGGACGAACTACGCGGTAGCCGACACTGCCGTCCGGCAGGCGCACCTGCCTGCGCTTCCACGCGGACGTGTCAGATTCCATGTAGGTGTGCACGTAGCGACCGCCTCGGCTCTCGACGAACCCGCGACCGTCCCGCTCCTGCTCCTCCGTGCTTTTGATGTCCCTACCGGTGATGAACCGAGGGGCAGCCTCCTCCGACGTAGCGTCAGAGGAGATCTCGCCCTCGGTCTCTTCGGTGGATAGTCGGGCCAAGCCGGCCCAGTTCTGTCCCTCCAGATTCCCCCAGTGCGCTCGCTGTACTAAGTCATCTCCCATGGGAGAGAGGTTACGTACGCCGGGGTGCTGTGCCAGTAGTCGCGGGTCTCCACCGCCAGACCGGCCGTGTCGAAGCGTACGAAGACACAGCCCGCCAGCGACGACGGCTGCCCGTCCTCCTCCGCGAGGACGCGGAATTCGGCGACGGCCAGGCCGTCCTGCCCGACGATCGGTTCGGAGAATCGAACGTCGATCGTCTGCTCGGTCGCGAAGGACCACCGTACATACGTGGCGAGTTCGTCCCGGCCCTCGTGCGGCTCGCGGAACGGCATGGAGCGGTGAACGCAGTCGGTGGCGTACAACTCCAGGATCGCGTCCACGTCGTGGGCCGCCCAGGCCCGTTCCCACACCCTGACGAAGCGCCGCGCCGCCTGAGCCGTGTCCATCGCGGGCCTCAGAGGTGGTCGGGCAGCCAGCTCAGCTGGGCCGCCTCCTGGTAGGGGCCGCCGCCCTCGTGGTCGTTGAAGTCGTACACCTCGATCTTCTTGTCGTCGTGGGCCCACGCGTTGAACGCCGCGAAGACCGTCGACGGAGGGCAGGTCTGGTCCTCCAGGGCGACCGAGAACAGGGCGGGTGCCCGGCCGCGGGCGGCGAAGTGCACTCCGTCGAAGTAGGAGAGCGTGCGCAGCGCCTGCTCGGTGCGGCCGCGGTGGGTCTTGAGGTAGTTGCCGATCTCCCGGTAGGGGTTGCGGTCCGTGATCACCGTGGCGCGCGGAAAATCGCACAGGAACGGCACATCGGGCACGATCGCGGCCAGGTCGGGCACCAGACCGCCCACCGCGAGGGTGATACCGCCGCCCTGGCTGCCGCCGAGGGCCGCCATGCGTGCCTCGTCGACCAGCGGATGCGAGCGTGCGGCCTCCACGGCGCGCACCGCGTCCGTGAACAGCCGCCGGTAGTAGTAGCCCTCGGGGTCCTCGATCCCGCGCGTCATGAAACCGGGGAAAGCGGGCGCGCTGCCCACCGGGTCCGGGGTCTCGCCGCCGCCCCATGCGCTGCCCTGGCCGCGCGTGTCCATCACGAAGTGCGCGAAGCCCGCCGAGGCCCACAGCAGATGCGTGTGCGCGAGGCCGCGTCCGCCGCCGTACCCGACGAACTCGACGACGGTGGGCAGGGGCCCGTTCGCCCAGGCCGGGACGGTCAGCCAGCCCTTGACCGGGTGCCCGCCGAATCCGGCAAACGTGACGTCGTACACCTTGACGGTCTTGAGCGGTGTCTCGAACGCCTCGAAGCGCGCGGCGAGGTCGTGCTCACGGGCCTCCTGGAGCGTCTTGGCCCAGAAGGCGTCGAAGTCCTCTGGCTCGGCGGACGCGCTGCGGTAGTCGCGGAGCTCGTCGAGGGGGAGGTCGAACAAGGCCATGAAGGACCACCTTTGACATCAGGGGTGCGGATGATCACACCGTACGGGTGCCGTCGGAGGTCGCCAAGCCTTGCTCCCACCGGTGTCCGAGCCCCTCGTGCGGTGCGTGCGTCCGGCGTCCGCACCGGTGTGGGTGAGGCCGGTCGCGAAGTCGTGCGCAGGGCAGCTTCGCCACGTCTCGGCCACATTCGACTCCCCGCTGCCCCGGCCACGTTCAGCGGCTACGGTGAGAGCCAGAGTGGTGACGTCTCGTCGCCTCTCGCCTGGGGAGGGGCGCATGGGCGGGGACGGGGCCGGGTTGCCGAAGCTGCGCCTGGACGAGTTGCTGGAGGAGCTGCAGGGGCGGATCGAGGCCGTCCGGGGCACCCGTGACCGGCTCCAGAGCCTGTTGGAGGCGGTGCTGTCGGTGGGGCGCGAGCTCGACCTGGCGCAAGTGCTGCGCCGTATCGTCGAGGCCGCCGTCGTTGTGGTGGACGCCGAGTACGGAGCGCTCGGCGTGATCGGCCAGCGGCACAAGCTCGCGCAGTTCATCACCGTGGGCGTGAGCGAAGAGGTGAGGGCGGCCATCGGCGACCTGCCCTCCGGGCACGGTCTGCTCGGCGAACTCATCCGGAACCCGGAGCAGTTGAGGCTCGCGGAGCTGTCCGAGCATCCCGCGTCGTCCGGATTCCCGCCGCACCACCCGCCGATGCGCAGCTTCCTCGGCGCCCCGATCCGGGTGCGCGACACGGTCTTCGGCAATCTCTATCTGACCGAGAAGCGCGGTGGCGGAGAGTTCGACCCCGAGGACGAGGCCGTCCTCGCCACGCTCGCCGTGGCCGCCGGTGTGGCCATCGAGAACGCCCGCCTGTACGCCGAGGTCAGGCTCAGGGAACGCTGGCTGGAGGCGGGCGCGGAGATCACCAGCGGGCTGCTGTCCGGGGTGCCGGAGACGCAGGTCATGGAAGTCATGCTGGAGCGGGCCCGGGAGATCACCGGGGCCGATCTGGGCGTCGTCGACCTCGTGCTCGAGGGCACCGGCGACCTGCGCGGGGCGCTCGCGCTCGGGCACCAGGCCGGGAAACACCTGGGACTCGTGCTGCCCAGGGAGGGCACCTTCGCCGGCGCCGCCCTGACCGCGGGCACGCTCGTGAACACCGCCGACGTCCGCAAGGACACCCGGATCACCTACGGCCCCGACCGCTGGGAGGGCCTCGGGCCCGCCGTCGCCGTGCCCATGGGCACCCGCGAGGGGCTGCGCGGTGTCCTCGTGCTGGCCCGGGGCGCCGCGAGGCCGCCCTTCACGGAGGTCGAGACCGTGCCGCTGCTCGGGTTCGCCGGGCAGGCGGCCCTCGCGATGGAACTGGCGGAACGGCGGCGCGACGCAGAGCAGATGAGCCTGCTCGAAGACCGCGACCGGATCGCCCGCGACCTGCACGATCTGGCGATCCAGCGGTTGTTCGCGACCGGGATGACCCTGCAGAGCGCCCAGCGCTTCGTGCAGCATCCGCAGGCCGCCGAACGGCTCGGCCGGGCTGTCGACGACCTGGACACCACCATCAAGATCATCCGGTCGACCATCTTCGGACTGCGCGCCCACGAGACCCCCGACGCCGGTCTGCGCATCCGCGTCGTGCGCGCGCTGGAGGAGGCGGCGGGCGTGCTCGGCTTCACGCCCGCCCTGCGTATGGAGGGGCTGATCGACGTGGACGTCCCGGGCGCCATCGCCGAGGACGCCGTCGCCGTCGTCGGCGAGGCTCTCACCAATGTGGCCCGGCACGCGGCGGCCACCGCGGCGGAGGTGGCCCTCGTCGTGCGCGAGGGGCACCTCACGCTCCGCATCGACGACAACGGCGTCGGCATGGAGACGGACAGCGGCCGCCGCAGCGGACTGCGCAACCTCGCGGAACGGGCCGAACGGCTGGGTGGGCGACTGACAGTGACGACGCGTCAGGGAGGCGGTACACGCCTGGAGTGGCGGGTGCCGCTCCGGTCACGCTGAGTCCGTCCCGCCCGGGTCACCCCTCCCGCCCCGGCCGCGGCGGGAACTGTGCCGCGATCACCGCGGCCTGGATGCGCCGCTCCACCCCCAACTTGGCGAGCAACCGCGAAATCCCGTTCTTCACCGTCTTCTCGGAGAGGTACAACCGCTCGCCGATCTGCCGGTTGGTGAGCCCCTCGCCGATGAGGGCGAGGATCTCCCGCTCCCGCTCGGAGAGTACGGTCAGCCGGGCGTCCTCCTCCTGCTGTGCGGCGCCCTCGCCCCGAGGATCCCTGAGGGCGCTCATCAGCCGCGCGGTCGTCGCCGGATCGAGCATCGACTGCCCGGAGGCGACCGTACGGACCGCCGAAATCAGATCCGAGCCCCTGATCTGCTTGAGCACGTAGCCGGACGCCCCCGCCATGATCGCGTCCAGCAGCGCATCGTCGTCGTCGAACGACGTCAGCATCAGACACGCCAACCCCGGCGTCCGCGTGCGCAGTTCACGGCAGACGGTGATCCCGTCACTGTCCGGGAGCCGGACGTCCAGGATCGCCACGTCGGGCCGCAGCGCCGGTCCACGGACCAGCGCCTCCGCACCCGTTCCGGCCTCCCCGACGACCTCCATGTCCGGCTCGGCGTCGATGAGGTCGTGCAGTCCCCGGCGGACCACCTCGTGGTCGTCGAGAAGGAACACCCTGACGGGTGGCGTGGGCGGCGCGTGCTCTGGTTCGTCCATGTTCACCGCTTCCCGGACGGTCCAGTGCTTCCTGGACGTCCGCTGCTTCCTGGACGTCCACTGCTCCCCGGACGGTCCACTGCGTCCTGTACGGTCCACTGCTCCCCGGATGCTGGGCCCCGGAGGCAGAGGCCCGCGATCGATCGTCGCGTACTGCGGCATGCCTCGACAGGGCCGAATGGTCCCTTCACAGGGGTGCGCGGCTGTCGTAGGGGGAGTGCACCGCACGCGTCACGCCGTCCTCCTGTTCCACTCCGGTTCGGCGCGTCCCCATGACGTCGGAGCGGCGCGACGCGGTGCCGGCCGTGTCCCCGGGTGCGCGCCTCCACTTCCCCGTGGGCCGAGCGGCTCGGGCGCCCGCGACACGCGGGCCGTTCGGCCCACGGGGGAGGCCGGTTCGCCTCTCCCGGCGCACCGGGGACGGCTGCGAGCGTCCACAGCGGACCCCGCGCCGATTCCAGCGCCGTACGACTGAACCGCGCCCGCTGTGGAACTCGCGCACTCACTCCGAGCGGTGAACGGCAGCCCTGGACCGGCCGACCACCGAACTCCCCGGAAGGCAGGAGCCATGACCATCGGCACCCGCACCATCACCGTAGGCATCGACGGCTCGCGCGCCAGTCTGGACGCCGCCGACTGGGCGGCCCGCGAAGCCGGACGTCGCCGTCTCCCCCTGCGGCTGCTGCACGCCGGGCCGAACCCCGTCGTGCCCGCGCGGATCCCGGACGTCGACGTCCCGGCCGGGCGCACCCGCTCCGCACTCGACCGCGCCGCGATCCAACTGTCCTACGCCCACCCGGCGTTGGACATCATCGCCCGTACCACCGACACCCCCGCCGTCCCGGCGCTGCTCGCGGAGGCCGCGGAGGCCGAGACCCTGGTCCTCGGCTCACGCGGCTTCACCGGGTTCGCCGGATTCCTGATCGGCTCGGTCGCCCTCGCCGTCGCGGCCGGCGCCGAACACCCGGTCGTGCTGGTGCGCGCGGGCGAACTCCCCGAGGACGAACGGATGCCCACGGTCGACGGCACACCCCCGAGCGCCGCCCCGTACCTTCCGGTGGTCCTCGGCCTCGACCTGGACCACCCGGCGGACGACCTCATCCGTTACGCCTTCGACACGGCCGCGGTCCGCTCGGCGCCGCTGCACGTGGTGCACACCTGGACCCTGCCCCCACTGCGCGGCTTCGCGCCCGGGGTGCCCCTGCCCGGCGACACGGCCGAGCGGGAGGACGGCAAGCGGAACGTGCTGACCAGCACGTTGCAGTCCTGGCGCCACAAGTTCCCCGAGACGCCCGTCTCCGAGCAGGTCGTCTACGGCCACCCCGGACACCATCTGCTGAAGGCGTCCACCCGGGCCGGTCTGCTCGTCATCGGTCGCCGCTCGGATGAGGGCCTGGGCCGCGCCGCGCACTCACTCATCCATCACGCCACGTGTCCCGTGGCCGTCGTGCCGCACAACTGACGGCGGGGACGCGGGAAACGCCTCAGCCAAACCGCTCGATACGAATCCGGTCCACGGGCTGACCCGCCTCCACGAGCAATCGCGAGGCGTGCTCCGCGAACCCGTTGGAGCCGCACACATAGGCCTCCCACCCACCGGGAGGCTGCTCGGCCAGGAGCGGCGCCACATGGGCGGCCGTCATACGTCCCACCGGCACACCGTCCGGCGCGCCGCGCGTGAACACGGGCGTGGTCTCCGGGCCGTACTCCCGCGCGTAGATGAGCTCCTCGGGGCTGCGCGCCGAGACGAGCAGTCGCAGCGGCACGTCCAGAGCCCGCGCGCGGTGGTGGCGCAGCATCGACATCAGCGGTACGACACCGGAGCCGGCACCGATGAGCAGCGCGGGCCGGTCGCCGGGCCAGGCAAAGAAGCCGCTGAGCGGGCCGCGCACCTCGACCGAGTCGCCGGGCTCGGCGACCTCATGGAACCAGCCGGAGACCTCGCCGCCCTCGACATGATCGAGCGTCAGCTCGATGTGCCCGGTGTCATCGGGCGGCGACGCGATGGAGTAATGGCGCTGCGCCACATACCCGTCCTCGGCGGTCAGCCGCAGCATCAGATGCTGCCCGGGCAGATGCCCCATCCACTGCGGAACCGCGAACCGGAAGGTGGCGGCGTGCGGTGTCTCCCGGCGGATCTCGGTGAGCGTGGCCGTTTGCCAGGTGACCGCGGCACGACTGCTCACGGCGATCCGCCCGGGCACGGCGAAGGCCGTCGGGGGTACGAAGGTCTCGGTCATCGGGGGTACGAAGGTCTCGGTCATCGGGGATACGGCCGTCTCAGTCACCGGAGTAGCGCTGCTCTTCCCAGGGGTTGCCGCGTGCGTGATAGCCGTTCTGCTCCCAGAAGCCCGGCTCGTCGTGGTCGAGGATCCGCAAGCCCGCGATCCACTTCGCGCTCTTCCAGAAGTACAGATGCGGCACGATCAGCCGTGCCGGGCCGCCGTGTTCGGCCGACAGCGGCTTCCCGTCGTACTCCCACACGATCCAGGCCCGGCCGCCGGTGAGGTCGGCGAGCGGAAGGTTTGTGGTGTACCCGGTGTGCGAGTACGCCACCGCGTGGGTGGCGGTCGCGTCGGGACGCACGATGTCCAGGAACGCGTTCAGGGACACGCCCCCGAACCGCACCCCGAACTTCGACCAGCTCGTCACACAGTGGATGTCGCCCTCGTACGCCGAGGCGGGCAGCGCGTGCGCCTGCTCCCAGCCCCAGGTGCGCGGCTCGGCCACCAGACCGTCGATCCGGAAGGTCCAGTCGCCGGGCGCCAGGACGGGTGTGACCTCGGCGGACAGGACGGGCCAGTCGTCGCCCGCGTCGTACTGCCCGGGCGGCAGTCCGGTGTTGTGGGCGCGCGGGCGCCCGGTGAAGCCTCGCGTGACGTTCATACGGGTGGTGCCTCCAGGCCGTCCGGGACGGCGGCCCGCGGGTCGAGCCTGATCAATGCTTACGCATTCAACCGTACGCCGTGGTGCACCCTGCTCCGTGCCGGGGCGCCCCCCGATCATTGCGGACGCATGAACTCTCCCGAGGCCGGGGAATAGCCGTGCCGCGATCTTCCTTGCCGCTAGGGGGTTTCTGATGGATCTCCGCGGCGTCCCCCTAGAGCCAGTCCGGTGGCCCGTAAAACTACAACCGGTGACAGCGGCCCCGCGACTGGTGACAGTGAAGGAGAGAGGGAGCAGATGCCCAAGGCGTACGTCTTCACGCGGTACGGCGGCCCCGAGGTCGAGGCCCTGGTGGAGCGGGGCCGGCCGAGCCCGGGCCCCGGCCAGATCCTCGTCACAGTGCGCGCGGCCGGTGTGAACCCGGTCGACTGGAAACAGCGGACGGGGTACCGCCGCCCGGGCGTCGCGGAGCCCGAGCTGCCCGCCGTGTTCGGCAATGAGGTCGCGGGGGTCGTCGAGGAGGTCGGCGCCGACGTGACCGGCTTCAGCGCGGGGGACGAGGTCTTCGGCAACCCGGTGACCGGCGGGTACGCGGAGCACACGCTCCTGCCCGTCGCCGTCACCGCGCACAAGCCCGCCGAGCTGTCGTTCACGGAGGCCGCGACGCTGCCCGTCGCGGCGGCCACCGCGTACGACGGAATCCGCCAGCTGGATCTTCCTTCTGGTGCCACCGTGCTGATCACCGGCGCGGGCGGCGGGGTCGGCGTCGCCGCCACGCAGATCGCGCGTGCCTTCGGGCTGCGCGTCGTCGGGGTCGCGGGCGACGGCAAGAAGGACTTCGTCGAGTCGCTCGGAGCCCTGCACATCCCGTCGGGGCCCGACCTCGCGGAGCGGGTGCGCGCGGCGGCGCCGGACGGCGTGGACGCCGTGTTCGACCTCGTCGGGGGCGAGGTTCTGGAAGCCGCGGCGACGCTGCTGACCGACCGTACGAAGCTGATCACGGGTGCCGACCGGGAGACGGTCGCGCGGCTCGGGGGCGTACCCGTCGCACGGGCCCGGACGGCCGCCGTGCTCGACGAGGTGGCGAAGCTCGTGGTCGACGGAAAGCTGCGGCCGTTCGTGACCAGGACGTTCCCGCTCGATCGGGCCGGTGAGGCACTGCGCACCGTCGAGGACGGTCACGCGCGCGGCAAGATCGTGATCGAGGTGTCCGCATGAGCGCGCACTCGCCGGAGCATCCGGGGCTCGGTACGCCGACCGGACCGCACCCGCTGGACAATCCCGCCCTCGGTTCCCTCACGGGCCCGCACGCCCACTTCGCCGAACGCCGCGGCCGCGTCCTGCGCTACCCCGCGGACGTATCGCCGTGGCTGGCCCTGCCCGACGCGCCGGATGCCGTCGACTGGGCGGATCTGGCGGTCCTGGTGGGCCCCGGTGGCGAGGCCCCGCTGGCGGGCTTCACCGGGCAGACCCCCGACGGCTGGGAGGTGACCTTCAGCTTGGAGGGCGTCCAACTCGTCGACGACGGGCTCGCCGTGGCGCCGGACGCCGAGGCCTTGCGGCTCGGTCCGGCCGACGTGCCCGAGATGCTCGACCTGGTCGAACGGACCAGACCCGGCCCTTTCCTGCCGCGCACCGTCGAGCTCGGCACCTATCTCGGAATACGCCGGAACGGCGCCCTGATCGCCATGGCGGGGGAGCGGTTGCACCCGCCGGGCTGGACCGAGATCAGCGCCGTCTGCACCGACCCCGGCTTCCGCGGCGAGGGCCTGGCCACCCGGCTCATCCTGGCCGTGGCCCACGGCATCCGCGAGCGCGGCGAGACCCCCTTCCTGCACACCGCCGCGGGCAACACCAGCGCCATTCGCCTCTACGAATCCCTGGGCTTCCGACTGCGCCGCACCACCCGGTTCATGGCCACACGGGTGCCGGAGCGCCTGGGGGACGAGGTCGTGGGAGCCCGATGACGACGCGGACCTGACGACCGCGGGCGGGAGCTCCTCAGCTCGCGGATCCCTTTCTGACGGGCGGTTCGTGCGCCGTGTTGTAGTGCACGAGATACGCGGCGAACCGTTCCAGATCCTCCTCCGGCCAGCCCGAGAGCCGCTCCCGGAACGCGTCACGGCGGCTCTCGGTGACCTGAGCGAGAATCCGGGTGCCCGCCTCCGTCAGATGCAGTACCTGCACCCGATGGTCGTCGGGGTCCAGCCGCCGCTCGATGAGCCCGGCCCGCTGCAGCGCGGCCACCTGACGGCTCACGGTGGACTTGTCGAGCGCGTAGTGCGAGGCCAGGTCGGTGGCACGGCAGCCGCCGCACTCCTCCAGGTGACCGAGCAGGGTGTACGAGACCAGGGACAGCTCGGGGTGCATGCGCCCCGCCGTGGCCCGGGCCCGCCGGGCGAAGGCGGTCATCTCGCGCTGAATGCTCTCGACAGCCGCGTCGGCGGCCGATGTGCCGGCCGTGTCCGACGAAGTGCCGGTCGCGTCCGCCGACGCGCCGGTGGTGACAACCGTCTCATCGGACTCTTCGGGTGCCTTCACGGGACCTTCCTCCACTCGTCTGGTTGTATAGTACAACTTGATAGAGGGTTGTATATGCCAACCAATGGAGGTCTTGTGGACACCGGCCTGCGCTCGCCGGCCTTGCGCCATGTGCTCACGCACCTGGTCACGCCCCTGCTGATGTGTCTCGGTATGGGGCTGGCCTATATGGGCGCGTTCGTGACGCCGGAGCCGCATCACCTGCCCGTCGCTGTCGTCGGCACCGGCCCCGAGGTGAAGGTCTTCGCCCAGACGGTCAAGGACAAGGCGGGGGACAAGCTCGACGTCCGCACCGTCCCGAACCGCACCGAGGCGGTGGACCTGCTCAAGTCCCGTGACATCACCGGTGCTTACGTACTGAGCGCGAAGTCGCCCCAACTGGTCGTCGCCACCGCCGCGTCCGACATGGGTGCCATGGCGGTCGAGAAGGTCTTCACACCGGTCGCCGCCCAGCAGGGCGCGGTGCTGAGGGTCACCGACGTCGCCCCGCCGGTCGACGACGACCCCACCGGCCAAGGCCTGTTCTTCCTGCTGATCGCGGTGAGCATCGGCTCGTACGCGTCCGTCGCCGCGCTCGGTGCCGCGGGTGCGGGGCTGCTCCTTCGGATACGCGCGCTGCTGGCCGTCGGGGTCTCCGGCGTCGTGAGCGTCATCGGCGCGGCGCTCGCCGGGCCCGTCTTCCACCTCGCACACCACGACCTCATGACCGTGTGGGGGATGAGCTGGCTCTACTCCGCGGGCATCCTCTTCATCGGCGTCGGGCTCCACACCTTCCTCAAGCGGTGGACCACGCTCGCCATGATGGTGCTCTTCGTGATGCTCAACTTCACCAGCTCCGGGGGCCTGTTCCGGCCGGAGCTCCAGAACGGCTTCTTCGGCACCCTGCACGCCTTCTGGAACGGCGCCGGATTCGTCGAGGGCATCCGCAGCCTCCTCTACTTCGACCGCGACGGCCTGTCCGGCAACGTGGGGACACTGGTCGCGTGGCTGATGGTCGGTCTGTTGGTCACGGCCGTCGCCGGCGCCGTCGAGCGGGCGCGCGCCCGTGGCGCCGTACGGGAACGCGCCCGTCACGCCGTACGGGAAGAGGCCGTTCCCCAAGTGGAGGTAGTCGAGGAAGAGCTGGAGGAGTCGGTCGCCGTCTGACGATTCCTGTAGGGTGGCCGTCCCGGCTGTGGACCGCCCCGGCCGTGGAGTTGTCGAGGAGGTGAGACCCATTACCGCTATGTCAGGTCGGGTGCTCTCGCCTCGAGGCAATGCGGCTCACCGCCTGTAGGTGAGCGCGAGAGCGCCCTTCGGCCCCGCGAAAGGCTCTCGCTTTCATGACCCCTCCTTCTGCTTCCGTCGTCGCCGCGCTCCGCGCCGCAGGCTGTGTCTTCGCCGAGGACGAGGCGGAGTTGATCCTCTCCACCGCTCGCACCCCCGACGAGGTCACCGCCATGGTGGACCGGCGCGTCGCGGGACTGCCTCTTGAACACGTCCTCGGCTGGGCCGGGTTCCACGGTCTGCGCATCGACGTGGGACCGGGTGTCTTCGTGCCCCGTCGGCGCACCGAGTTCCTCGTCGACCAGGCCGTGGCGCTCGCGAAGGGCGCGTCCGTCGTCGTGGACCTGTGCTGTGGCGCGGGCGCGGTGGGCGCCGCTCTGGCAGCGGCCCTCGGCGGCCCCGAGCTGCACGCCGCCGACATCGACGCGGCCGCGGTGCGCTGCGCCCGCCGGAATGTCGCGCCGTTCGGCGGAGTCGTCCACGAGGGCGACCTCTTCGCCGCCCTGCCCGACACGCTGCGCGGCCGCGTCGACGTCCTGGCCGCCAATGTGCCGTACGTCCCCACCAAGGAGGTCGGCCTGCTGCCCTCGGAGGCCCGCGACCACGAACCCCTGGTCGCTCTGGACGGCGGTGCGGACGGGCTCGACCTCGTGCGCAGGGTCGCCGCCGAGGCGCCCCGGTGGCTGGCCGTCGGTGGCTGCCTGCTCGTCGAGACGAGCGATCACCAGGCACCCCAGGCCGTCGAGGCCTTCACCCGCAGCGGTCTGATCACGCGGCTGGAGGTTTCCGAGGAGATGGACGCCAACGTCGTGATCGGCGTCCGGCCGTAGTCACGCAGGCTGACGCGTCCGACATGCCGTGTTCGGTAAGTCGTCGGGTTGCCCGTCCGGCGCGGCACGTTGCCCGTTCGGCGCGGCACGCTGTGTCTCGCCGTGAGCGGGCCGCCCGATGACGGTCGACCGGGCCCGGACCGGTCGCCGCACCGGTCGTCCGGGTGCCCCTTGGTCGACCCGAGCCCGCAGACCCGAACCAGCCGGCACGAGTCAACCCGAGCGTGCTGACCCGAGCCCGCCAAGCCGAGCGTGCTGCCCTCTGCCCGCCGACCCGAGCCCGCCGACCCGAGCCCGCTTGTGCAACTAGTTGCATAAAGAGGGTGCCGTCGTCTACAACAGAGGCACGACACCGCGCACGGAGGGCCCGATGAGCCGTTACCCGCACCTGCTGAACCCGCTCGACCTGGGCTTCACCATCCTGCCCAACCGCGTGCTCATGGGCTCCATGCACGTGGGCCTCGAGGAGGCCGAGCGCGGCTTCGAGCGGATGGCGGAGTTCTACGCCACCCGGGCGCGCGGCGGCGTCGGCCTCATCGTCACCGGCGGCATAGCGCCCAACGACGCGGGACGCCCGTACCAGGGCGGCGCCAAGCTGACCACCGAGGCGGAGGCCGAGCAGCACGCGGAGATCACCGCGGCGGTGCACCGCGAGGGCGGGAAGATCGCGATGCAGATCCTGCACTTCGGGCGGTACGCCTACCACCAGGACCTCGTCGCCCCGAGCGCCCTGCAGGCACCGATCAGCCCCTTCCCGCCGCACGCGCTCAGCGACGCCGAGGTCGAGCAGACCATCGACGACTACGCCCGCGCCGCCCGACTGGCGAAGCAGGCCGGGTACGACGGCGTCGAGATCATGGGCTCCGAGGGCTATCTCATCAACGAGTTCATCGCCGTCCAGACCAACCAGCGCGAGGACCGCTGGGGCGGCTCGTACGAGAACCGTATGCGCTTCCCCGTCGAGATCGTCCGACGCGTACGCGAGGCGGTCGGCGAGGACTTCATCATCATCTACCGCCTGTCGATGCTCGACCTGGTGCCCGGCGGCTCCTCCCTCGACGAGGTCGTCACGCTCGCCAAGGCCGTCGAGGCCGCCGGTGCGACCATCATCAACACCGGCATCGGCTGGCACGAGGCCCGTATACCCACCATCGCGACCTCGGTGCCGCGCGGCGCGTACGCCTGGGTGACCAAGAAGGTCATGGGCGCCGTCGCCATCCCGCTGGTGACGACCAACCGCATCAACACCCCCGAATTGGCAGAGCAGTTGCTCGCCGACGGCCACGCCGACATGGTCTCGCTGGCCCGCCCGATGCTCGCCGACCCCGACTTCGTCGCCAAGGCGCAAGCCGGTCGCCCCGAGGCCATCAACACCTGCATCGGCTGCAACCAGGCCTGTCTCGACCACACCTTCAGTGGCAAGATCACCTCCTGCCTGGTCAACCCGCGCGCCTGCCACGAGACCGAGCTCGTCCTCTCGCCGACCCGGCTGCGCAAGCGCGTCGCCGTCGTCGGCGCCGGTCCCGCCGGACTCGCCTGCGCGGTCAACGCGGCCGAGCGCGGCCACGACGTCACCCTGTACGACGCCGCCGACCAGATCGGCGGCCAGCTCAACGTCGCCCGCAAGGTCCCCGGCAAGCAGGAGTTCGACGAGACGATTCGCTATTTCCGTACGCAGCTCGAACTGCACGGTGTGGACGTCCAGTTGAACACCCGCGTCACCGCGGGCGGACTGGACGCCTACGACGAGGTCGTCGTCGCGACGGGCGTCAGCCCTCGCACCCCCGAGATCCCCGGCGTCGACCACCCCAGTGTCGTCGGCTACCTCGACGTGCTGCGCGACGGCGCCCCCGTCGGCGACCGCGTCGCGATCCTCGGCGCCGGCGGCATCGGATTCGATGTCGCGGAGTACCTCACCGACAGCGGCGACAAGGCGAGCGAGGACCCGGCGACGTACTTCCGCAACTGGGGCGTCGACATGGACTACCGGGCCCCTGGCGGCCTCGGCGCGCCCGAGCGGCCCGCGCCCCCGCGCGCCGTCCACCTTCTGCAGCGAAAGACCTCCAAGGTCGGCGCCGGACTCGGCAAGACCACCGGCTGGATCCACCGCACCGAGCTCAAGCACCGGGGCGTCACCATGGTCCCGGGCGTCCAGTACGACCGGATCGACGACGCCGGCCTGCACGTCACCGTCGAGGGGCACAGCCAGGTCCTGGAGGTCGACACGATCGTGCTGTGTACCGGACAGGAGCCGCGCCGCGACCTGTACGAGGAGCTGCTCGCCGCGGGGCGCAACGTGCACCTCATCGGCGGCGCGGACGTGGCCGCCGAGCTGGACGCCAAGCGTGCCATCAAGCAGGGCACGGAGTTGGCGGCGGCGCTTTAGGGGGTTTCTGATGGATCTCCGTGGAAGAAGGAGCGGCGTTCGGTGCGTGCTCTCGGCGTGCCGGGCGGAAGTCCTCGATGGGGGTCCCCCCGCGCGAGCGAAGCCGAGCGTGGGGGAGGAGCTACTAGGGCTTTTGTCCGGTGCGGCGAGAGTGCGTGCCGGGCGTCGCGACGCCGCGGAGATCCATCAGAAGCCCCCTAGGGGCCTGTCGTCAAGATCCCGGCTACGAGAGGCGGCAAGGCCGTGGCGGCGTCCGGCGGGCCGCGGCCGGGCGCCAGGTCCGCGGAGCGGCCCTCCCTAGGATGACCTCATGTCACTCCCGCACGCGATCCTCACCGCCCTGCTCGAGAAGCCGTCGTCGGGCCTCGAACTGACCCGGCGGTTCGACAAGTCGATCGGCTACTTCTGGTCGGCGACGCATCAGCAGATCTATCGCGAGCTGGGAAAACTGGAGTCGGAGGGCTACATTCGCGCCCTGCCCTCCGAGCAGCCGGCCCGGGGGCAGAAGAAGAGCTACGAGGTGCTGCCCGCGGGCCGCGCCGAACTCGCCCGCTGGACCGCGGCCTCCCAGGATCCGAAGCCGCTGCGCGACACGATGCTGCTGCGGCTGCGCGCCTCGGCCGTCGTCGGCACCGCGGGCGTCGAGGCCGACTTGCGCCGCCATCTTGCGCTGCACCAGCGGCAGTTGGCGGAGTACGAGGGGATTCAGGAGCGTGACTTCCCGCCGGACAAGGACACTCCACAGGACCGGCTGCGGCACCTCGTGCTGCGCGCCGGAATCGACCTGGAGACCTTCTGGACCCAGTGGCTGGCTCACGCGCTGGAGGAGTTCGAGCGGCTGCCCGCGCCCGAGCCCGAGTAGCGGTCGCCCCGCACAGGCGGCCGTCCCTCCGACCGGAGTCGGGTGGACGGCTGCCGGTGTGACGGGCCCTTGAATCAGAGCCGGTTGGGCTTGGCCCGGCGGCGCAGGTACCAGACCGCCGCCACGCTGCCGGAGGCGACCAGTACGGCTCCGCCGACCACGGTGACCGTGCCGTAGTTCCTGACGGCTCCGCCGAGACCGCCCATGACTCCGCGCGACGGTGAGGCCGTCGACGAGGTCGTGGGGGCTTTTTCCTTGGGGGCCGTGGGGATCGTGGGGGACGAGACGATGATGGACTGGGTGCCGGCCGTCGTTCCGTTCGCGCAGACCACGATGACCGTATAAGTGCCCGGGCTCACGCTGGACCAGGATGCGGACTGACTGGCGCTCGTCCCCGTCAGCGACGCTTGGCGCCCTTGGGAGAAGTTCGTCTGTCCACTGGTGAGCAAGGAGGCGTTGCCGAAGCTGCTGCCATTGCTCGGACACGCGCTGGTGGTGACCGAAACGTTGGAACCGGTGGTGCTCACGGAGATTCCGGAACTGACCGCGACGGCCGACGGAGCGGCCAGGGCGATCGGCAGCGCAGCGGCGGCGGCCACGGTCAGGCCGGAGCGGAGAAATATCTGAGTGGTACGCATTGGACTGCCCTCCGGCGGCACGGTTGGCGGTACTTCCCATGCGCCGCCGAGGGTTGGAAAGGCCCGTGCTGCCTCATGGAGAGCCAATGCGCCACGGGCCCTGCCCGCATGCTGACGGGGACCGGGCAGGTGATGAATTCCTTCGTCCGGCCGACTGCCGAGTGCTCGCTACGGCGGTGAGCCGTCGGTCACCACGCGCGGCCCGCCTGCAGCAGTCGCTCCCGGACGAGTGCCACATGGGGGTTTTCCGAGCCGCCGGGCCGCTGGGTGAGATACCCGGTGTTGATCGGCGGGTCCTCGGGCGACAGCAGGGGCACCAGGGCTCCGGAGGCCAGCGCGTCCAGGCACAGGTAGCGGGGGAGCACCGTGATTCCGGCACCGGCGGCGACCGCCGCGAGAACGCCGCGCAGATCGGGCACGGTGATAGCGGCCTGCCCGGTCAGCCGTACGCCGAAGACATGCCGCCAGTAGCGGCGGGCGATGGGCAGATCCTCGGCGTACGTCACCAGGGGCACCCCGTGCAGCGCGGCGGCCCCCTCGGCCGCCACCCGCTCCGGGCCGATGCGCTTCGCCCACGCCCGGGAGGCGACGAGCACGAACTCCTCGTCCATCAGCGGTACGGACGTCAGGGTGCGCCCGCGCGGCCGGGTCGTGGCGATCACCAGGTCGAATCGGCCGCCGCGCAGCCCCTCCAGGAGGTCGTCGGTGAGCCCGGTGCTGATCCGCAGCCGAACGCCCTGTTCCGTCAGCGGCGCCAGCGCGGGCAGTGCCTTGGTGCACAGCAGCTCCGCCGGACCCGCCACATGGACCGGGTCCGGCGGCTGGTCGGCGCCGAAGCCGCCGCGGTCCGCGACCGCCGCGAGCGCGTCGAGCGGCGCCGCGACCTGCGCGGCCAGCTCGTCCGCCACCGACGTCGGAGCCACGCCACGCGGCCCCCGCTCGAACAGCTCCCGGCCCAACTGCTCCTCCAGCGACCGCATCTGCGTCGTCACCGTCGGCTGGGAAAGGCTCAGCAGCCGCGCGGCCGCCGTGAAGGAACCGGACCGGTGCACCGTGAGGAAGGTGCGCAGCAGGGAGAGATCGAGGGGTGTGGCGGCATTGGTTTCCCTATGGGGCATGCGAGCAACTCTAGGCCGTGTCTATGGCCGGCTGCCCGTCGTCACCGTGCCCTCCGCCGAGAACCCGCCCCATGTGCCGTCCGGCAGCTTCGCCCTGATCCGCACCCGGTGCGCGACCCCGGCGTCCCGGCCCACGTAGAAGCTGTACGTGGACTTCCCGCGCGGCGGGCTGCCGCCCCACACGAGCGAGGTCACCGGGCGCCCGTCCAGATGGATCTGGTACTCGGTGATCACTCCGTCCGCCTTCGGCGCGACCCACGACAGATCGATGTAGTACGCCCCGTCCGCGCGGTGGGTCGTCGCACGGAAGTCCGTCGGCGCCGTGCCCCGGCCGTCGTCCGACCCGGGCGCGGTGGTGAGCCGGACGGTGTCGCTCCCGGGCGAGAGGTTGTCCGCCGCGTCGCGCGCCCGCACGGTGAAGGAGTAGGGGGTACCGGGCCGCAGCCCGGTGACCACCGTCGCCGTCTGCGCGCCGCCGACGCTGTGGATCTTCGAGGTGCCCTGATAGATGTCGTACGAGGCCACGCCACGGTCGTCCGTCGACTTCTCCCAGGACAGCTGGGCCGCCCGGCTCCCGACCGCCTTGCCGTGCGGCCGGCCGGGGCGGGTGGGTGCCGTGTGATCGGCCGCGACCGCCGCCGGTGTGGTGGCGCGCACCTGCTTGCTGGGCGGTCCGGCGTCCCCGGCGGCGTTCCGGGCTCGGACCGTGAAGACGTACGTCGTGGACGGTTGGAGCCGGGTGATGTCCACCATGTGCTCCGCGCCTGGCACTTCCTTGACCTTTGTAGTGCCGCGATACACCTCGTAGCGGGTCACGTCCGGATCCCCGGAAGCCAGGTTCCACATGACGTGCACGCTGGTCGCACTGCCCGCCGCGGCGGTGACGCCCATCGGTGCCGAGGGCAGTCGTTCGCCCTGGCCGTCCTGGTGCGCACCCCACCCGCAGGACACCAGGAAGAGCAGTGACCCGCACATCGAGCCGCGCAGCAGAGCAGGGGGAACGCGTCGCACGGGCCTGCCTTCCCTCGACGGGATTGGTCTGTACCTATAAGACACGGCTGACGCGACCACATCAAGAGGGGGGCGGCTGTTGGCCGGACCGTCGCGCGGGTACGTATGCTGATTCCTGACGCGGCGTGAACTCGCCCTTTTCTCAGGGGAGTTCACGCCCACGGCGCGGACCGCTGTCGTCGCTGATTCCGCGCCGGCGAGGGCGGTCGAGTGGCCCGAGCCGACTGTGGCTCGGGCCCTCGGCCGCACGGCGCCCGTCGGAGCGCCCGTGCGCCGTCCGGCCCCCTCCCAGTGGACGCATCGTCAGATACGCACCAAATTTGCGCAAATGACCGTCAATATCCCCCAGGAGAGGGTCTCTTATCGTGCGTGTCCAGTCGCTGACGCTGGCCGCGGCCGGCGCCGCCCTGCTCGCTCCCGCTCCGCCGGTGCCTCCCGCCGCCCAACCGCCCCGAACCGTGGCGGCGCTGAGTGAGGGAAACGTTCGGGCCGCCGATCTGCTCGCGAAGGTACGCGGCTGTGTTCCCCTCTCCAAGGGGCGCTACCGCAGCGACGAAGGAGCCCGCGCCGACATCCCCGTCTGCGGCACACGGGACGCCGTGTTCTGGAAGGCCGACATGGACATCGACTGCGACGGCAGGCCCGGCGACCTGTGTAACCGGCGAACCGACCCGTTCTCCTCCGAAACCACCGCCTACCAGCAGTCCGACGGGCGGTATTTGAGCGCCGAGACCCTTCCGTACGTCGTCGTGCCCCGTGCCGGCGACATCTGGGACCCCCGTGACGACGGTGTTCGCGGCGGGTCGGTCGTCGCGGTGATCTACCGGGACCGGGTCCAGTACGCGGTCGTCGGCGACACCGGACCGCAGAACCTCATCGGAGAGGCCTCGTACGCCACCGCCAAGGGGCTCGGCATCCGCCCCGATCCGCGTGGTGGTGGGACGGACTCCGGAGTCACGTACATCGTCTTCAGGAACTCCAGGGTGTCGCCCATCGAGGACCACGCGGCAGCCGTGGCGGAGGGGAAGCGGCTGGCCGGGCAGTTCGTCCGCGGTCGCTGACCCGCCGTCGGTACCGGCGGCCGGACCGTCGTCAGACCGCGGCCCAGCCGTTGTCGACGGGCAGGATCACGCCGTTGATGTTGCTGGCCGCGTCCGAGGCCAGGAACACGATGGCGGCGGCCTGCTCGTCCGCGGTCGCGACGCGGCCGACGTTGCCCATGTACGCGAGGATGGCCGTGGGGCCGGTCGCGCCCTGGTCGAGATCCGGGACCATGCCGGTCTGCGTGCCGCCCGGGGCGATGGCGTTGGCGCGGATGCCCTTGTCCCGGTACGTCACGGCGACGGACTTCGTGAGGCCCGCGATGCCGTGCTTCGACGCGGTGTACGCGGCCCCGGCGGCGCTGCCGCGCAGGCTCGCCTCGGACGCGGTGTTCACTATGGCGCCCTTGCCGGCCTTCAGCATGTGCGGCAGCACCGCCCGGGTGAGCAGGAAGGGGGCGGTGAGGTTCACCCGGATGACCCGCTCCCACTCCGCGTCGCTGACGTCTCCCGCCGCGGACATGCGGTCCATGATGCCCGCGTTGTTGACCAGCACGTCCACCCCGCCGAACCGCTCCACCGCGGTCGTGGTCACCCGGTCGACGACGGCCTGCTCGCTCAGGTCGCCCGTGACGGCCAGGGCGGTACCGCCGGCCGCCACGATGTCCTTCACGACGGTCTCGGCTCCGTCGGCGTTGAGATCGGCCACGACCACGCGCGCACCCTGCGCCCCGAAGGCGAGCGCGGTGGCGCGCCCGATGCCGGAGCCCGCGCCGGTGACGACGACGCTGCGGCCGGCCAGTCCAGTGGTGGTCATGACGTTCTCCCAGAGGTGTGCGTGCGAGGCACGGCGAATCCGCCGCGCTGCACACCGTACGACTTAATGTCTTTGAGTGACATAAAGTCCGGGAGCCTTTTTCGAGATCGTTAGACTCACGGCAGTCCAGGGCAGCAGCCGCAGGCGGAACCAGGGAGTCACCAGTGCCGGACGGCGCCATCAACGAACCCCCCGGCCCGGCGGGCGGCCGTACGGGGCGCCCCCCGCTGACCGAGCAGCGCAAGGGGGAGATCCGGCTGGAGATCGCGCGCGCCGCGGTGGAGCTGTTCGTCTCCCAGGGCGTGGCCGCGACCACCGGCGAGCAGATCGGACAGGCGGTCGGCGTCTCCGCTCGGACCCTGTGGCGTTACTTCCCGAGCAAGGAGAGCTGCGTCAGCCCCCTGTTCGCGGCCGGGATCGAAGCGATCGCCTCCGCACTGCGCGCATGGCGCCCCGACCAGCCGTTGGCGGACGCGCTGGAAGGGGCGTCCACGGCCGGCGACCGCCCGATGGCGAGGCCGCACCTGCCCAAGGTTCGCGCGCTGCTGAGGCTGACCCGCACCGAGCCGGGCCTGCGCGCGGTCTGGCTCCAGGCCCACGACGAGGCAGAGCCGGTCTTCGCCCACGCGCTCGCCGACCGCGCCGGCCTGGCCGCCGTGGACCTGCGGTCGGAGATCCGGGCCGCCATGCTCAACGCTGCCCTGCGCACGGCGGTCGAGCACTATGCGTGGCGCACCGACGAGGAGGAACCCGACCCCGTGACGGCACAGGCCGAGCTGGTGGCGACCATGCGCTCGGCCCTCGCCGTCGCGGCCGAAGGACTTTCCTGATCAGGCCCGGAACCAGTGCTCCGGGCGCTCACACCTTCCGGTAGGTGTACGCCTCCACGGCCGCCGCCTCCACCGCGGCGAGGTCCGCGCCCGCCGAGGCCGTGACGACCGCGGCCACCGCGCCCTCGACGAAGGGCGCGTCCACCAGCCGGGTGTTGTCGGGGAGTTCGTCGCCCTCGGCGAGCAGCGCCTTCACGGTGAGGACCGCACTGCCCAGGTCGGCGATGACGGCGATTCCCGCGCCGCGGTCCACGGACGCGGACGCAGCCGCGATCAGCTCCGCGCTCGTACCGATGCCGCCGTCGACGGTGCCTCCCGCCGGAGCGACAGGAGCGGTCGTGCCGCCGCCGGCGAGGCTCCTCGCGAGCTCGGCCACGGAGGCGGCGACGGCGGCACTGTGGGAGACCAGGACGATCCCTACGAGCTTGTCCGTGGAGTCACTCACCGGCCGCCTCCAGGAGCGCGGCGATCAGGAGAGCCGAGGACGTGGCACCGGGGTCCTGGTGCCCGATGCTGCGCTCGCCCAGATAGCTCGCCCGGCCCTTGCGGGCCTGCAACGGTGTCGTCGCGACGGCGCCCTCCTCGGCGGCGGTCTTCGCCGCGCCGAAGGAGTCGGCGAGCGCGTCGACCGCGGGCACCAGCGCGTCGATCATGGTCGCGTCGCCGGGCACGGCTCCGCCCAGCGCCATCACCGCGTCGATGCCCGTGCGCAGCGCGTCCGTGAACTGTTCCTCGGTGACCTCGGCGGCATCCCCGAGCGCCTTGCCGGTGCGGCGCAGCAGGGTGCCGTACAACGGTCCCGACGCGCCGCCGACCGTGGAGACCAGCTGCCGCCCGGCGAGCATGAGGACGGCGCCGGGCGTGTCCGGCGCCTCCTTCTCGAGCGTGGCCACCACGGCGGTGAAGCCGCGCTGCAGATTGCTGCCGTGGTCGGCGTCGCCGATCGGCGAGTCCAGGGCGGTGAGCCGTTCCGCCTCGCGATCCACGGACGCGGCGGTCGCCGTCATCCAACGGCGGAAGAAATCGGCGTCGAGCACGGAATCTCCTTGCGTGGTTGCCCGGTGCGAGCGGTGACTGTGGGGAGCGAGCGTTGACCGCGGGGACGGGTATTGACTGTGTGTCACGAGCTTCGGCCGGTTGCCGATCGTCGGCAGCCGGCCGCCTGTTGACCGGGTTCACACGCCCCAGCGCAGGCCCGGCGTCTTCACCGGAGCGTCCCACAGTCGCAGCAGTTCCTCGTCCACCTGGCACAGCGTCACCGAGGCGCCGGCCATGTCCAGCGAGGTGACGTAGTTACCCACCAGCGTGCGCGCCACGGGGACTCCGCGTTCGCCCAGCAGCCGCTGGACCTCCGCGTTGTAGCCGTACAGCTCCAGGAGCGGGGTCGCGCCCATGCCGTTGACCAGCAGCAGCACCGGATTGCGCGGGTTCATGTCCTCCAGGATCGCGTGCACCGAGAAGTCGGCGATCTCGCTGGAGGTCATCATCGCCCGCCGCTCGCGGCCGGGCTCGCCGTGGATACCGACGCCCAGTTCCAGCTCCCCGGGCGGCAGGTCGAAGGTCGGGCTGCCCTTGGCCGGAGTGGTGCAGGCGCTGAGCGCGACGCCGAAACTCCGGGAGTTCTCGTTGACCTGCCGGGCCAGCGCCTGGACGCGCTCCAGCGGTGCGCCCTCCTCGGCGGCGGCACCCGCGATCTTCTCCACGAACAGCGTCGCGCCGGTGCCGCGCCGCCCCGCCGTGTAGAGGCTGTCGGTGACGGCCACGTCGTCATTGACCAGGACCTTCGCGATTTGGATGCCCTCCTCCTCGGCGAGCTCGGCCGCCATGTCGAAGTTGAGCACGTCACCCGTGTAGTTCTTCACGATGAACAGCACGCCCGCGCCGCTGTCCACGGCGGCCGCGGCACGCACCATCTGGTCCGGCACCGGAGACGTGAACACCTCTCCAGGACAGGCCGCCGACAGCATTCCGGGACCCACGAATCCGCCGTGCAGGGGCTCGTGCCCCGAGCCGCCGCCGGAGACGAGGCCCACCTTTCCCGCCACCGGGGCGTCCCGCCGTACGATCACCCGGTTCTCGACATCCACCGTCAGTTCCGGGTGTGCCGCCGCCATGCCCCGCAGCGCGTCCGCGACCACCGTCTCCGCCACGTTGATGAGCATCTTCATGGGAACCTCCTGGTGAGATTGGTAAAGGCTCTGACCTGTGTTTGAGCTGGTCGGCCTGGGTGCGACCAGTTGTGGATCGTGGTGCTTCCGGGCGGTCCGAGGCGGGGTCTTGCGGGGCTGATGTTGACTGAATGCTGACCTTCCTGATGATGTGTCAGGCTCTCGTTGGCTGCAGCGTGCTGGGCTTCCGGCCTCTGGTCTCAGTATCGACGGAAGCCAGTTCAGGGTCACGAACCTCGGCGCCATCGATCGGCTGGGGTCGACCCGAGCCGCTGTCGAGCTCGCCGGCATGTGCATGTGTGCTGCGGTCGCCCGTATGCGCCGGGGTGCGTCATGGCCAAGGACCCTGCGATTTGCCACTGCTGTCAATATTGGCATGCGGTCTGTGAGGATGGCGGATCATGTGGTGGGAGCCATGGGCGTGGCCGTCACTCGACTGGTACGCGGGCACGTCGACGATCCCCTGCGGCGTTGCTCCCTCGGCCCTCCGTCGGGCTTGCCGGCTGGGACCAGCAGCTGAACGGTCTCTCTATCCGGATCGGCCAGGCCCGGCGAGACTCATGCACGTAGCCCGCTCAGTCCAGCCTCCGACGGTGTGCAATCGCCCTGTACGCCGTTGGCAACCTTTCAGGCATGCGGTCGACCGAGGAACCGGAGCGGCCAAGCCGTCGAGCAACGCCATGCCGGATTCGAATCGCTGGCAGGAGTACGTCGAGAATCTCTGTCGCCAGGTCGGAAATCCCCGCCGCCGGGCCGGTGCCGTGACTGAGCTGTGGCGGCTGCGACGTCCCTGAATCCTGGGCCGTCTCGCCGCCAGGACTCCGTGGATGCGTTGGGGGGAGGGACGCAGCGTCGCGGCACCCCTTTGTGAGACGTGCGTTCCCGAGCATGCAGCGTCGCTTGTGGAGGGCGGCGACAGTACCGCATGACCCGGGCGGTGAGCGGTGGTTCAGTGGACGGAGCCGGGCCAGGTGGATGCCACCGCGATGATGACGCCCACGTCCAGCAGCATGCCGATGCCGAGCCAGGGGGGAACCAGATCGCCTTGAGGACAAGCCCACTTGAGGCGGCGACGAGAGCCAACGTGGCCCACCAGCTGCTGCCCGCGATCAATCGGGCGCCGGCGATGGCGTACACCAGGGCGGCGTACGCGGCGACGTGCAGTACCCACCGATTGAGGCCGAGGACGAGGCCGTAGTCGATGGACTCCTGGATGGAGCGCGCGGCAAGGAAGGGCTCGGGGCAGAGCGCGGCCGTGCCCGCCGCCGTGACTTCGGGGCGCAGCTCGGGAGTGCGGGCGGCTATGGCGTCGCGGTAGACGTCGAGGGCGGCCAGGGCCACGGGGAGTGTCCACGTACACCGGAACGCTCGCCGGGAGAACGCCCTCGCGGCGGAGCGCGGCGAGCTCGTGCAAAACGACCTCGGTGCGGTCGAGGGCGAAAGCCGGGATGACCACCGTGCCACCGCGGCCGAGGGTGCGGGTGAGGACAGCCGCGAAGGCGGCCCGCCCCGCCGCGTCGTCGTGGTGGCGGTTGCCGTACGTGGTCGAACCCATACGCCATCGCCATGGACGCAACCGACACCCTGGGGGTCTCACGGCGGATGGCCGGGCGACAGGAACCATTGGGCCCTATGAGCACCGCGCGCGGGATGCTTACATGGAATTGACGGAAAGGACCCGGAACCGGGATGCGGAGAAGCGGCCGACAGCCGCGCACCGCACAATCAGGATTCGCGAGAAGCGAGTGGGCCCTTTCCGCCCCTTTCTCTCATGGTCTTGCCTCACCGGCTTGCGCCGCGACTCGTCGTCCAGAGGGGGCGAGGTGGCACGACTGAGCTTCCGCTCAGCGTCCGCGTCGCTTCATGGCTGTCAAGAACGTCCCGACACGTCGACGGCATCCGAATGGCCGGGATGGGCGAGGGCGTGGACCACCCGCAGTCCCACGTCCCGCAACCGTGCCTCCAGCGCCGCCGCGTGAAACCACTCCAGTTGGTATGGCCTCCACGCTCCAGACGCCCGGTACTCGGACCAGTTCCTCAGCCCAGCCTCGACCGCATCTCCGTCACGCGCCAACGGCCCCAGCGACCATGGTGTGCCTGCCGACGACCAACGGGCCCTCGGAAGGGCCACCTGCCCTGGAGATGACTGATCGCGTGTGCATGCCCTGACGTCCCGATGGGGAGCCACATGGTTCCGGACATGTCATACGGCGGTGAGGTGGTTGCTCACCTCGACCACGTCCTCCATGCCCTCAACCTCTGCCACCAGCCTGGACATCGACGATTGCGACATCTGCCCCGTCAACTGCACCACTCCGTCGTGCACCTTCACCACGACGGCGTCACGGTCGGTCGGGGTGCAGAAGGCATGGATCTTCGTCTCGATCTCCTCCTGTATCCCGGCGTCGTCCCTGATGAGAGCCTGGAGCAGCGCATTGCGGCGCACCACGCCGACCAGGCGTCCGTCGTGGTCGGTGACCGGGAGCCGCTTCAGGCGCGACAGCGCCGCGAGCCAAGCGGCCTCCGCAATGGTCGCCCCCGGCAGCACGGTGACCGCAGGGCTGGTCATCAGGTCCGCTGCCGTCTCGCCCCGGGCCTTCTCGTGCAGCCGCCGGTCCCGCAGCCTGCCGATGCGGCCGGGCCGATGTCCGGAGGCTTCAAACGCGACCTTCGCCAGCAGGTCGGACTCCGACACAACGCCGACCACCTGGTCGTCGGCGTCAACCACCGGGACCGCACCGACGTGTTCGCGGGCCAGCAGGCGTGCGATCTCGCGGTACGGCAGGTCGTCCCGCATGGACACGGCGGGCACGTCCATCAAGTCTCGTACGAGCGGGGCCTCGGGCTCAGTGGGCGGCTGTGGTGGCCGTCCCTCGGCGAGGCCGCCGGTTTCCGTCTCCGGGGGCGGACCGGGGGCGGCCGTCGGCCTCGGACTCGTGCCCGGGGTCGTGCCGGTCGGGGCCGACTCGGCCTGCCGCTCGGCCCCGGCGTGTCTGGCCGACGCTGTGGCGACGGCACCCAGATAGCGCAGGAGCAGATCCTGCCCACCCTCCTCACTGGGGCGGTGTTGATGCGACGGCACGGCACGGCGGGCGTCGGCGTCCGTGGAGAAGTTCTCGTGCTTGTTCACAGCAGCCTCCGGACTCCGTCGGGTCTTCTATTGTCCCAGTTTTGCGCTCCACTGCCCCGGGCCAAGGGCCGAACGGCCCTGGTGATGCAGCGTGACGGCCTTATCCGGTGGGAGCCCGCTGGGAAGCGGCGAGACTGGAGGAGGAACACACCAGCACGCTCGTGATGAGCCTGCGGGACTTCCTCGCGCGGTTCCGTCCGCCCGGCACGCCGGGAGCAGCCACTACCGGGGTGCCCGTCGACCGGGCGGCGGAGCGCGCTGCCGAACTGGAGCCGTCCCTTGCACGCCTGACAGAGGTTCAGCAGGAGGCGGACCGGATCCGGACGGCGGCGGAGCACGACGCCGAGGCGATACGGCAGAGTGCCTCGCGGCAGGCTGCGGAACGTGGCGTCGGCACGAGCCCGGGCCCCACAAGAGCGGCAACAGGCGGCGGCGCCCGTGCGTCGTGCCGCCCTGCGCGACGCGGACGCCGTCCGCGCCGTCGGGGAACACGCCGCCTCGCTGGTGCGCGAGCGGGCGCGAGAGCGCGTGCCGAGTCTGGTCGTCCGCGTGGTGGCCGACGCGCTGCGGATCGCGGACCGGCCGGACGGAGCGCCATGAGTGCCGAATGGGTTGCGGGCGGGGTCCGGGCCCGTGCCCTGACCAGCCGGTGTCCGTGCCCGAGCGGAGCGCGGGAGATGGCAGCCGCCGCAACGCTGGACGAAGCGCTGCACCGCCTGGCGCAGACGCCGTACCGGTTGTCCGCACGGACGACCGTCTCGCTGCCGGAGGCGCAGCGGGCCGTCACTGCCACGCTGCTGTGGCATCTGCGAGTGCTGGCAGGCTGGCTGCCCCGGGGCGGCGCCCGCTTGTTCCGCCCGCTCGCGGCAGGCTTCGAGATCGCGAACGTGGCGTCCCGGCTGTCTGCGCGCAGCGGTACAGGCGTGGCAGCCGTACCGGCTCGGTGCCCCGGAAACCGCCTGGCGGACCCTGGAGCGTGCCGGGACGCCAGGCGACCTCCGTGCCGCGCTCGCGGCCTCCCCGTGGGCGACCCGGGCGCCGAGACGCCGTGGGCCCTGATCACGGACGGCACCGGCATGCTGCGCGACGGCTGCTACGGCCCCCGGACGGTCGTGGGGTCGGTCGCGGTGCTGTCCGTAGATGCCTGGCGTGTACGGGCGGCCGTGGAGTTGGCAGCCCGGGGTGGACGGCCGCTGGAGGAGTTCGATGCCCTGGTCTGAGGCTGTGACGCCGGTCTGTATGCGACGCGTGGCGGTAATCGTGCCCCGGGCGGCGCTGCGGGACTCGTTCGTACGCATCGCCGAGGCGGGCTGCGTCGAGCCGCCGCGGGTGTGCGGCGCGGGAGGCAGTGGCCATGAAACATCTGCGCACCGTGGGTGACGTGATGACCCACGCGTTCGTCTCCGTGGACTCATCGCTCGGGTTGGTAGGTCACTCGAGGGTCCTTGCGCACGCCGCCCGTCGCGACGAGAGCGCCGGCACCGGTCGGGCT
Source organism: Streptomyces albiflavescens (assembly GCF_014645835.1). GTDB lineage: Bacteria > Actinomycetota > Actinomycetes > Streptomycetales > Streptomycetaceae > Streptomyces > Streptomyces albiflavescens. The sequence goes on along the minus strand of NZ_BMMM01000001.1, from coordinate 186,547 downwards.
GAGCGCCGGGGCCGTGCTGCCGGCCTGCGGACGGCTGGTACACGGAAGTCTGGACAGACGCCCCTTGGTGCAGGGGGACGCGGAGTGGCAGCGGGTCGGACCCGATTGGCGAGAGAAGACCGGCTGTCAGGTGCCGACCGGGCCCGTGCGGGGCCGGTCGGCCCACCCACAAGCCGGCCCGGGTGCGTCACGCTGGAAGCAGCCAACGAGAAAGGGAGGGTGACATGAGCGGCATGGTGGAGCGGCTGCCTGCCTGGCCGGCGCTGCCCGAACTGTTCGGCTGGGTCGAGGCCGGACTTCCCGGAGTGCACACGGTTCCCGGGCTGCATGGCATCCGTATCGAGGAACACCTGGCGGACGGCACCTACGTGCTGCGCGCCGAGCTTCCGGGCATCGACCCGTCCAAGGACGTCGAGATCAGCGTCACGGACGACGTCCTGACCCTGCGTGCGGAGCGCAATGAGGAGACCACGGAGAAGCGCCACACGGAATTCCGTTACGGTACCTTCGCCCGCTCTGTCCGGCTGCCGGCAGGTGCCAAGGGCGACGAGGCGACAGCGGAGTACAAGGACGGTGTCCTGACCATCACGGTGCCGGTGCCGCAGACGAAGACGGGCACCAGGACCATCCCGGTGCGGCACGTCTGAGCGCGGGTTCGCGCTGAGCCGCATCACGTGTGCGCGGTCGGTAAGTCGTTCCGGCCGCGCACATCTCCCTGTCCCGTGACCTTCTTGCCGCTCTGTCGCGCCCCCTCCGCGACATCAAGGATCAGCAGATGCGCGGCAGTTGCTCTCCCAGCGGCATGTCCACCACGCGCCGGGCGCCGACCAGCGTGCGCAGCGTCACCCGGCCGCTCGGCCCGTGCGCCGGGACTTCACCGATGCGTACCGCGCTCTTGCCTTCGGGGGCGGAACGCATGAGGGCGAGAGCGTCGTCCGCCGCCGACGGGGTGATGAAGGCGACCAAGCAGCCCTCATTGGCGACGACCAGCGGGTCCAGACCGAGCAGGTCGCAGGCGGAGGCCACGGTCTGCGGCACCGGGACGTCACTCTCCTCGATCTCGACGGCGACGGACGAGTCGCGGGCGATCTCGTTGAGCGCCGCGGCGAGACCGCCGCGGGTCGGGTCGCGCAAGGTGTGGACGTGGGAACCGAGCGGCGCAAGGGCCTGTACGAGGCGATGCAGAGGCTGGCTGTCCGAGATGATGTCGCTCTCGAAGCCGAGTCCCTCGCGCGTCGAGAGCACGGTGGTGCCGTGCTGACCGATCGGACCGGAGAGCAGGACCGCGTCGCCGGGACGGGCGAGTGAGGCGGACGGGTGCAGCTCCCGGTGCCGCTTGCCCATGCCGGTGGTGTTGATGAAGATCTTGTCCACCGCGCCGCGGTTCACGACCTTGGTGTCGCCCGTGATGACCGGGACTTGGGCTGCCCGGGCGGCCTTGCCCAAGGAGGTCAGCACGGAACTGAGTTCGGACAGCGGGAGCCCCTCCTCAATGATCAGGGCGACGGACAGGGCGAGCGGCCAGGCGCCACGCATCGCGAGGTCGTTGACCGTGCCGTGTACCGCGAGGGAACCGATGTCCCCGCCGGGGAAGCACAGCGGGCTGACGACGAAACTGTCGGTGCTGACCACGAGGTCGGGGTGGCCGGGCAGCAGTGCGGCGTCCTCCAGCGGGCCGCTCTCGCCGTCGAGGGCCGGCAGCACCAGCGTGTCGAGGAGTTCGGCGGTGAGTCGCCCTCCAGCGCCGTGACCGAGCAGGACGACTTCGTCCTCGTGGTGGGGAACGGGGCACTCGATATTCATGGCGTTCATGGCGTTCATGGCATCGACACTTCCTTCGTGCGGCCGGCGGCGTGAAAAGCGGCGCAGGTGCCCTCGGCGGAGACCATCGGCGCGCCGAGCGGATGACGCGGGGTGCAACGGGTGCCGTACGCCGTGCAGTCCGTGGGTAGCCGGGCGCCGGTGAGGATGGCCCCCGCGATGCACTCGAGGTCCTCGGCCGGTTGCAGCCCGCCGACTTCGAAGCGGCGCGCGGCGTCGAACCGCTCGTAGGCGTCGGCGAGTTCGAGGCCGCTGTCGGGCAGTGTGCCGATGCCGCGCCACGCCCGGTCGGTGATGCGGAAGACCGTGCGCACCGCGTCCTGGGCCTCGGCGTTGCCGGAGCGGCGCACGGCTCGCACGTACTGGTTCTCCACCTCGTGGCGGCCCGACTCCAGCTGCCGTACCGCCATGAGGATGCCCTCCAACAGGTCGAGCGGCTCGAATCCTGTGACCACGATCGGCACGCGGCAGCGGGCGGCGATCGGCTCGTACTCGCGCCAGCCCATCACTGCGCAGACGTGCCCGGCCGCCAGGAAGGCCTGCACCTCGCAGTGAGGGTCGTCGAGGAGAGCGGTTATGGCGGGTGGCACGAGGACGTGGCTGACGAGCAGGGCGAAGTTCGGCAGGCCCAAGCGGTCGGCGTGCAGTACGGCCATCGCGTTGGCGGGCGCGGTCGTCTCGAACCCGACCGCGAGGAAGACCACGTCCCGGTCCGGATGCTCCTGGGCGATGCGGACCGCGTCCATCGGCGTGTAGACGACACGGACGTCCGCCCCGTGCGCCCGCAACGACAGCAGATCCGTGTCCGAGCCGGGCACCCGCAGCATGTCGCCGAAACTGGTGAAGATCACGCCCGGTCGCGCGGCGATGGCCATGGCCCGGTCGAGAGTCTCCAGTGGTGTGACACACACCGGGCAGCCCGGCCCATGGATCATCCGCATGCCGGCCGGCAGCAATTCGTCGATGCCCTGCCGGACCAGCGTGTGCGTCTGGCCGCCGCAGACCTCCATGATCCGCCAGGGCTTCGTCGCGCTGCGGTGCAGTTCGTCGAGGAGCTGTCGGGCCAGCGTAGGGTCGCGGTATTCGTCGAGGTACTTCACTGTGGTTCGGTCCGGGAGGAAGCGTGCGGAGCGTCTGAGCCTCCGGAGAGGTGGCATTTCACGTTGACCGCTCCCTCGACGGCCCGCGCCGGCCGGATGGCCAAGGGCACCAAGGGGGCGCCGGTCGTCCCGATGAGAGTGACGACGCCGTCCGCGACACGCACGCGAATCGGTTCGACGGGAGAGGACATCACTTTGGCGACGGTCACCGTTCCCGCCGTGGCGAGGTCGTTGAGGCTGCCCTCGCCCTCCAGCACTGGAAGAGCGCTGACCTCCCAGTCCTCCATTGTCTTGACGATCTTCTTGAACGGGGCGTCGCGGCTGACGGCGGCGACGGTGTGGGTCAACACATCGCTCACGGTGCGGGGGATGCCGTGCATCGTCTCCTCCTCGGGATGTCAGGTGCGGACGACGGTGAGATCGAGGAAGTGGGTGGAGCAGGAGATGCACGGGTCGTGATTGCGGATGGCCCGCTCGCACAGGTGTGTCAACTCCTCGTCGTTTGCGTCGTGTTCGGTGATCGCGATCTGGGCGATGCGGAGCAGGTCGTCCTCGATGGCGCCCTGGTTCTGTGCGGTGGGCGGTACGAGGCGGGCGTCGGTGACGGTGCCTTCGTCGTCCAGCTGGTAGCGGTGATAGAGCAGGCCGCGCGGTGCCTCCGTCGCGCCGTGGCCCGTGCCCGCCAAGGGCGGTACCTCGACGTACGGATGAGGCGGGGGCTCGTAGGCATCGATGATTCGTAGCGCCTCGTCCACCGCGTACACCACCTCGACGGCCCGGATGAGGATCGAGCGGTACGGGTTGCGGCACACAGGGCCGTCTCCTGGATCACCGAGCCCGGCCTCGTGCGCCGCCTGCACCGCCGTGGGCGACAGCAGTCGGCCGCTGATCGCGAACCGGGCCAGGGAGCCGGTGAGATGACGGCGCCCGTCCAGGCGGGAGTGCAGCGCAGTGGAGTGGGGTACCTGCTCCTCGCGAACGTGGCCGAGGAAGGTCCGGAGGGGGAAGGAAGCGACGGTCCCGTCGGTGCGCAGGGCAGTGGGGGTACCGCTCTCGATGGCGTACGTTCCGGGGGAGGCGAGAGCCAGGAAGTCGGCGTCGACGGCGGCGTCCGGGAAGTCGAAGTCCGCGACCCAGCCCACGGTCTCCCAGGCGTCGTCGGCGGCGCGGCGCAACTGATTGGCCAGTGGGTGTAGTTCAGCGGGCGTGGGTGACCGGTGAAAGCCGCCGACGCGTGTGTTGACGGGGTGGATGGCGCGTCCGCCGAGCAGTTCGAGGATCGCGTTGCCCGCCTGCTTGAGCCGAAGACCCCGCTCCACGGCCGAGCGATGGCTGCGGGCGAGGTCGATGGCACTGGCACAGCCGAGGAAGTCGGGCGCGTGCAGGAGGTAGATGTGGAGGGTCTGGCTCTCGATCCACTCACCGCAGTACAGCAGTCGGCGCAGCTCCCGGATTGCCGGGTCGACGGAGACACCGCAGGCGTCCTCGATCGCCGCGCAGGCGCTCATCTGGTAGGCCACCGGACAGATCCCGCACACCCGGGCGGTGATGTCGGGCGGCTCGGTGTGCGCACGGCCGCGCAGGAACGCCTCGAAGAAGCGCGGCGGTTCGTAGATCTGCAGCCGGGCCTCCTCGACGGTGCCGCCGTCGACGCGCAGATGCAGGGACCCCTCGCCCTCGACGCGGGAGAGTGAGCCGACATGCAGGACGCGGGAGCCTCGGTGGGTCACATCTTCTCCTCGATCTCCGCGAAGGTCGCGGCATTGAAGGTGTGCAGGAAGCGTTCGGTGTCACGGTCGTCCATGCCGTCGCGGTGCAGGAGTGGGATCAGCGCGGGCAGGTTCACCGAGCCGGACGGACCGAAGCAGCCGTAGCAGCCGCGCCCGTACGCCGGGCAGATCGCACCGCATCCGGCGTGCGTGACCGGGCCCAGGCACGGCGTGCCGTGGGCGACGGTGACACAGACCGTGCCACGGCGCTTGCACTCGAAGCAGACGCTGTGGTTCGGAACATCGGGCTTGCGGCCCGTCAGGAAGGCCGTGATGACTTCGAGGAGCTGACCGCGGTCGATCGGGCAGCCGCGCAGCTCGAAGTCCACGTCGACATGGGCCGACACGGGGGTCGAAGTGGCAAGGGTGTCGATGTAGTCGGGGCGGGCGTAGACGGTGCGGCGGAACTCCTCAACGTCCGCGAAGTTGCGCAGGGCCTGGATGCCCCCGGCGGTGGCGCAGGCGCCGATGGTCACCAGGAAGCGGGACTGCGCACGGATCTTCCGTATGTGCTCGGCGTCGGCGGACGTGGTGATCGACCCCTCGACGAGCGTGAGGTCGTACGGGCCCGGCCGCGTGTTGCTCGACGCCTCCAAGAAGTGGGCGATCTCGACCTGACCGGCGAGGGCCAGGAGTTCGTCCTCGCAGTCGAGGAGAGTGAGCTGACAGCCGTCGCACGACGCCAGCTTGAACACGGCGAGCATGGGGGCGGTCATGTCACAACTCCCTTACCGAGAGCAGGGATTCGGCCCGGTCCCAGCCGATCACCGGACCGTCCCGGCACATCAGGACCCCGCCCAGCTGGCAGTGACCGCAGTGCCCGGTGGCGCAGCGCATGTTGCGCTCGAGCGAGACCCGGATGCGGTGCGCCGGCAGGCCCCGTTGGAGCAGGTCGCGAGCGGTGGCCCGGATCATCACCTCGGGGCCGCAGATGAAGGCGGTGGTGTTCCGGGGCTCGAAGCGGGCACCGTTCAGCAGGGTGGTGACGACGCCGACGTGGCCGAGCCGGCCGGGGGCGGGGCGGTCGACGGTGACCCCGCAGTGCAGTGGGCCGTGGGCCGCCGTCCAGGCGTGTACCTGCTGGGAGTAGAGGACATCGTGCGGGGTGCGGGCGCCGATCAGGAGGTTCATGCGTCCGTAGGCGCGCGGGGCGGCCAGCGCGTCGAACACCAGCGGGCGCAGCGGGGCCAGACCGATACCGCCCGCCACGACCAGCATGTCCTGCCCGGTCGCCCTGTCGAGCTCCCAGCCGGTGCCGAAGGGGCCGCGCAGCCCGACGTGGGCGCCTGGCCGGAGTGCGCACAGGGCGGCCGATACCGCCCCGACCGAGCGGACCGTGTGCACGAGCTCGCGGCGGTCGATGCGGGATACGGAGACAGGGATCTCGCCGACCCCGAAGGCGTACACCATGGCGAACTGGCCGGGAGCGAAGGGCGCGAGTGACGTCGGGCCCGCGGGCGTGAGCGCGAGGCTGACCGTGTCGGCCGTCTCGTCGCGCACTTGGGTCACCCGGTAGGGCAGGGGCACATCGTTCATGGCCGGCCGTCGCCGCCGTAGGGACCGTACAGATCGAGCAGCCGGGTGCGGGCCGCGTGCAACCGGTGGGCGAGCACCCGGCCGACCCAGACAGCGATCGCGCGGCCGAACCCGGGGTCATCCGCGCACATCGCCCGCACCGCCACCGCGTCGAACTCGTAGGCCCGCACCGTAGTCATGGCCTCGGCGCCCAGCTGCCAGACGTACGGCGGGAAGTGCCAGGACCAGCCGACCAGTTCGCCCTGTCCGAGCGACTCGATGACGGGAGCCCGGCGGCCGGGCACGTGCAGATCGAGGGCGACGGTGCCGGTCCGGACGATCCAGAACCGGTCGGCACGGCGGCCTTCCTCGAACAGGCGGGTGCCCGCGCCGAAGGAGACCTCGCGGGCGATCCGCATCAGCCGTTCACGATGCTCGGCAGCGAGGGCGAACGGCATGGTGGTGGCAGAGGTCATTGCACTTTCTCCGTTCGCTCCTGTTGTTCCGCTTGTTCCTGGAGCCGCAGCCGGGCCTCAAGCTCGTCGTGCAGTGCGGAGGCCTCCTCCGTGATGTCGATGCCGACCGGACACCACGTGACGCAGCGTCCGCAGCCCACGCAGCCGGAGCTGTCGAACTGGTCGTACCAGGTGGAGAGTTTGTGGGTGAGCCACTGCCGGTAGCGGCTGCGCGGCGAGGAGCGCACCGGGCCGCCGTGGAGGTAGGAGAAGTCGAGGTCGAAACAGGAGTCCCATCGCTGCCAGCGCTCGGCGTGGTCTCCGGTGAGGTCGGTGACTTCCTCGGTGGTGGTGCAGAAGCAGGTGGGGCACACCATCGTGCAGTTGCCGCAGGTCAGACAGCGGTCGGCGACATCGTCCCAGCGGTCGGCCTCCAGGCTCTGGCCCATCAGGGTGCGCAGGCTCACGGGCGGCATGGCCCGGCCCATCCGGTCCCGGGCGGCGTCCACCGCGCGTCGCGCCGCCGTCTGCGTCTCCACGTCGGCCTGGCAGCGGGGGACATGGGAGAGCACCTCGGCCCCGGCCTCGCTGCCGACGCGTACGAGGAAGCGGTGGCCGGCCTCGTCCACGACCTCGGTCAGCGCGAGATCGAAACCGTTGTCAGCTGCTGGGCCGCCGCCCATGGAGACGCAGAAGCAGGTGGCTCCCGGCTCGGTGCACTCGGCGGCTATCAGGAACGCTCCCGACCGGCGCTCCCGATAGCCGCTGTCCTGGTAGTGGCCGCCGGTCAGGACCCTGTCCTGGATCGCGATGGCACGCAGGTCGCAGGGGCGCACCCCCAGGAAGGCGTACGACGGCTGTTCCGGTTGCTCGGCCGTGAGGGACAACTGCCCGTCGGCCCCACGGTCTGCGCTCCACAGCTTCTCCCGCTGTGGGTGCAGGAACGTCTTCCAGGACTGCGGGCCGGATGTGTGCGCGAAGGCCGCGCCGTCCTCGCGGGGGATGAGGCGATAATGGCCGGCTTCGACCCGGGTGCCCCAGCCGAAAGGCAGCTGGTCGGCCGAGGCGAGCTCGGACAGGACCACGGCGCCGTCCCGTACCGTCGGACCGACGACCGTGCGGCCCTCGGTGGTCAAAGTCTTGACCAGGGCGTCGAGGCCTTCCCTGTCCAGGACGGAGATCGCGGGACTGTCTGTCATCGTTCCCCTCCGGTAGCCGCGTGGGCTGCTGATCTCAGCGTCGGCGCACGACAGACGAAGGCGCCACGGGCCGCCCGGTACCGGGACGAGGGTCGTTCGGCCCATGTGCACGGCGTGATCCGGCGGTGGCTCAGCGTCGTACGCCTGTATTCCGTTCGGTGATGCTCACCGGCCGGGCGGTGGTGGATCAGCCGGCCCGGTCAGCTGCACGATGTCGTCGGAGGCGACGTCGTGCAGCCGGATGGCGAGATCCTCCAGGGCGCGGCTGGCGGCGAGTTCGTCGCCGATCTCCGGGATGGGGCGGTCGATCGGGTTGCGTCGGGCCACGCCCCTGCCGGTGACCGTCGACGTGTCCGGCGTGGTCAGGACGGCACGGGCATGGGTGTCGTCGTCCTCCTCGGTGATGAAGATCTGAACGGTCCACTGCTTGGCTTCCATCGTGATCACTCCTGTGCGGAGGTGGCGAAGGGGGCAGACTGTTGTCGGGTGGGCGCCCTGCCTTCGTGTGGCGGCCCGACCAGTCGGCCTGGCACCCCTCGCTCATCCCAGCCTGCGCCGGTCGGCATGATCGGTCCAGTGCGGGCCGTCGCGCAGGCAAGGGCTCAGGTTCAGGCCGGTGCCTGGTCGGTGTGTCTCGCCGTCTTCCCCCGTGGACATCACCGCGCTCGCAGCGGTCGACGCCCTCCGTCAAGAACTGGCGCGCCGTGGCATCGTTTTCGTGCTCGCCCGGATCAAACACGAACTGCGCGACGACCTGGACGCCTTCGGGCTGACCGAGAGGTCGGCACCGACCGAATCTTCCCCGACTCCCGCCCATGGCCATGAGCGTCTGTCAGGACTGGCGCCGCCTGGGAGCCACTCACGGGGCGAGGGAGAAGTAGTTCTCCTCTTCCTGGGTGAAGTGCAGGCGCAGCACGGTGTACAGGCCATACAGGCACGCACGCAGGTCGTCGAGTTGTTCCGGGCGCAGTGTGCCGTCGCTGTCGATGTCGGCGCTGGTGTTGGTGTTGGAGTGGGTGTCGGCGTCGCTGAGGGTGAGGTGGGTGGCGATGCGCCTGGCCAGGCGTTCGATCTCGACGTGGGCGCGGCTCATGGTGGCGGTGGTCTCGGGACCGCCCAGCGAGGCGGCGAGCGCGGGGTAGAGCTGGTGTTCTTCGGCGTACTCGTGCGGCAGCAGCCGGGTGGTGAGCAGCCGGTGCGCCTCACGGACGGCTGCGAGGGCCACCGGACCGGGGCTGTCGGAGAGTTGGTCGGCGGCGTTGCGGACGGCTTCGAGCACGTCCTGCAGGTCGTCGTGCTCGGCTGCGAAGCGGTGGAGGAGGGCTTCGGTCGTGGGCTGCAGGGGCGGTCGGCCCGCCCGGTCCCCGCGCAGGGCGCGCAGTGCGTTGAGGATGACGGCGACGTCGATACCCTCCTGTAGCAGGGCGCCGGGCGCCGGGGGCAACAGGCCGAAAGCGGCCGCGGCCATCGCGGCGAGGGACATCAACATGCCACCGAGCGCGCTCTGCACCGCGATGCGACGACTTCGTACGGCGATGGTGACGGCGTCGGCGAGGCGGTCCACCCGGTCGGTGGTGAGGACGATGTCCGCGGCCTCCGAGGAGGCGCTGGAGCCGCGGGCCCCCATGGCGACGCCGATGTCCGCGGCGGCGAGGGCGGGGGCGTCGTTGACGCCATCGCCCACCATCAGAGTGACAGCACGTGCGCGTTCGGCGCGCACCGCAGCGACCTTGTCAGCGGGGGTGAGTTCGGCGCGGACGTCGTCGAGGCCGAGAACGGCGGCGATCTCTCGAGCGGGTTCGGCCCTGTCGCCGGTAAGCATCACGAGTCGGTCGATGCCTGCCGCGCGGAGGCGACGCAGCGTCCGGGGAGCGTCGTGGCGAAGCGGGTCGCGCAGCAGTACGGCACCGGCGAGCCGGCCGTCGACCGTCAGCCAGGCGACGGCCGCGCCGTCGAGCACAGCGCGGTTGTCGACGGCGTGCGCCCATGGCGGATGCGGTGCCGCGCCGTCGTGGCGGCCGACGGTGAGGTGGTGGCCGTCGACCGTTCCGATGGCTCCCCGGCCCGGCTCCTCGGTCACGTCCGTTGGCACGGAAAGGTCCAGTCCCCGTGCCCGGGCGGCGTCGACGATGGCATGAGCCAGGACGTGCGGCGACACTTGATCGAGCGAGGCCGCGAGCCGCAGCACCTCCGTCGACTGCCGGTCCGGTGCGGCAGCCACGTCGAGGGCCCGCGGCCGACCGGAGGTCAGCGTGCCGGTCTTGTCCAGGAGCAGCGTGCGGGCCCGGCCGAGGGTCTCCAGGGCGCCCCCGTCGCGGATGACCACGCCGTGCCGGGAGGCCCGGGACAGGCCGGAGACGATCGCCACGGGCGCGGCAAGCAGCAGCGGGCACGGGGTGGCGACCACCAGGACCGCGACCGCCCGCACCGCGGAACCACTGACCAGCCAGGCCAACCCCGCCACCGCGACGGACAGGGGCAGGAACCAGGCCGCATAGCGGTCGGCAAGGCGGACCACGGGGGCGGACTCGGCACCGGCCTGTCGCGCCAGCCGGACGATCTCCGCGTAGGTGCTCTCCTGCTCGGTGGCGGTGGCGTACAGCTCGAAGGCGCCGCCCGCGTTCACCACGCCACTGCGCACCGGCGCGCCATCGGCCCTCTCGACCTGCAGCGACTCGCCGGTGAGCACCGACTCGTCCAGCACCGCCGTAGTGCCGGCCACCCGACCGTCGACAGGGACCACTTCGCCGGGTCCGACGACCAGTAGGTCGCCGACCGCGACCTCGGCCAGTGGCACTTCCCGAACCTCGGTGCCGGTCCTGAGGCGGGCGGAGCGCGGTGCGTGTTCCAGAAGTGCGCGCAGATCGTGCGAGGCGCGCCGTTGGGCGGCGGCCTCCAGCGTCCGTCCGGTGGCCAGCATCAGCGCGATCAGGGCTCCGGCCAGGAACTCCTGCACGGCGAGCGTCCCGCCGAGCGCCAGGACCGCAATCAGGTCCACGCCCGCGTGCCCGCGTTGCAGTGCGCTCAGCACCCAGACCACCGCGGGCACGACGGCGACCACGGTCCCCAGGCCCCAGCACAGGTCGGCTATGTCGCGGGCGTCGGCGAGCCAGGCAATGCCACCGGCGATCAGCGCGCCGGCCGTGACGGCCAGGAGCGCCGGCTCGAACCGTCGGTTCGCGATAGCTGCGAACGCGCGACGGAACGGTTTCCACGGGATGCGCCGGTCCATGGGATGTCCTCGGCTCTGGCTACTGCGGGTGCCTTCTGGCACCCCTCCCCATCACAACCCAGCGGCCACGACGCCGGCAGGGGTCCAACGGTCCCTCCCGACGGGGTCCTCCTGATCGAATCGTAAGGACGCACAGGCCCTTTTGCTCTCCGGTGACAGGCAGAGCACGGCCGCGCCAGGCCGGCGAGGGCGTGCTGCGCCGATCACATCGGGGGAGCGCGTCATGCGTAGGGCCGATCGGCCTCGTCTCGCCGTCCGGGCGGCAGAGGCCCGCAAAGGTGACGCGGAGGCTTCGGTCCGGTTGGGGCGTGGACTGGGGGCGCACCCGGGGCACGCCGTTGAAGCACGGCGCGGACCTGGTCGTCGACGACCTTGCGGAACTACTCGCACAGGAGGACTGACAATGCGCGACTGGACCTGGGACTACGAGGGCTGCGACCCGGCACGGGGACGGCTGCGCGAATCGCTGTGCACGCTCGGCAACGGCTACTTCGCCACCCGCGGCGCAGCCCCCGAGTGCGTGGCGGACGCCGTCCACTACCTGGGCACGACGTCGACCACTACCTGCGCCGCACGAGCCACGGTTCGACACTGAGCAGTCTGGTGCACGGGTGGGTGCTGGCCCGGGCCCGGCGCGCCGAGGCGTGGACGTACGTGCACGAGGCCCTGGACGGTGACATCGCCGATCTCCAGGGCGGCACCATTGGCGAGGGCATCCACCTCGGCGCCATGGCCGGCACCCTCGACCTCGTACAGCGCGGCCTGACCGGCCTCGAGACCCGCGCAGGCGCGCTGCGGCTCGACCCGGTGCCGCTCCCGGAGCTTTCCGAGTACGGCTTCACGATTCGGTATCGGGGCCACTGGGGCGTACAACTACGGCTGAGTGCGGACCAGTTGCGGGTCACTGTGCCCACGTCCGACGGAGATCCGATCGGCATCACCCTCGTCGGTCGCACCGTCTCCGTGGCTCCCGGAGAATCCTGCGCCCTCATCCTGCCGGACCGGTGACCAGGCGGCTCCCACCGGAGTGCCGGCCGCATCAATACGGAACCACGGCCACCGGGCACGTGGTGTGCTCCAGCAAGGAGTGGAGGGTGGGGCCGAGCCTCGTGCCGCAGCGGCCCGCCACCAGGAGTTCCGAGGAGGTCGATGCCCGAACCAAGGCTGCCGACGGGCTCTGCAGGCGGACGTCCTCGTAGATGCTTACCTGCGGATACTTCTCCCGCCACGGCCGCAGCGCGTCCGACAGCAACTGGACCTCCCGGTCCTCCCACGCGCCGCGGTCCTCCTCGGGCAACGCGAACGGCATCCACTGCTCGGCGTGGGAGGGAAGCCGCCACGCGTGGACGGCGTGCAACCGGGCGCCGCGTCGCTGCGCGGCGTCGAAGGCGAACTCCAGGACGGCGTCCGCAGGATCGCGGGCATCGATGCCCAGCGTCACTTGGTCCGCCCGCCGCTCGCCGCTCATACGGCTGGGGCCGCTCGGCACCAGCACCACTGGCCGGCCCGATCGTTCCGCGACTTCGTGGGCCACGGAACCGACGGCCACTCCGGCGAAGCCACCCGCGCCGCGCAAACCGAGGACCAGACAGTCGGCCTGAGCGCCGAATGAGACCAGTGCCGGAACGACCGCTCCGGTGACACCGACCCCCTCGATCCGCAACCCGGGGTGGTCTTCCCGGAGCAACTCCACCAGCGCGTCGGGAGCGGGCTCGCGGCAGTAGGGCCACGTCGTCAACAACTGCTCCTCGGCGAGCGCCGATACATGTACGACCCGCAGCGGCAATCCGTGCAACTCCGCGTGATCCGCCGCCCAGTCGGCCGCGGTCCGGCTGTGTGTGGATGCGTCGAACCCGACAACGATCGGCTGAGCCATGTCAGTTCACCCCTCAGTGCCCAGAAGAGTTCATGTCTTCACCGTCCGTCGAACCCCCGCGCGCCGCACATGGGCCGTACGGCTTCAAAGGGAACCCCGATGGCCTTCGCCGGACGCTCAGCCCGAATCCGTGGCACCGGGCCACCGCAGCGAGCAGCCGTACTTGGGGCCGACCGGCCCACACACCACACCCGACCAGCCTCTGGGGAGGGCATCCGGACCGTTGGATGCTCGAAGGGTCGAGAGGTTTCGAGGAGGCCCGAGATGACGGACGACAACCGCGACCGCCTCACCGCGCACGCCCTGCTCGTGGACGGCACCACTGTGTGCATACGTCCTGTGACGTCGGGCGATCACGAACAGCTTCAGGGCTTGTACGAGGAGATGTCCCCGGAGAACCTCCGGCTGCGGTTCTTCGCCGCGAGCCGCCGCTCCGGCGAGATGGCCGCCGACCGTGCCAGCGAACCGTCGCGCCCCGGATACCGGGCCCTTCTCGCCGAGATCCAGGGCCGGGTGATTGGCCTGGCCGAGTACGAGACCGGCGACGACGGGGACACGGCCGAGATGTCGATCGCCGTGGCCGACGGGCTGCACCACCGAGGCGTCGGCACCCTCCTCGTCGAACACCTCGTCTCCGCCGCCCGCGCGGACGGCATCACCACGTTCACCGCCGACGCGCTCTCCGAGAACCACGAGGTGCTCCGGCTCTTCACCGACCTGGGCCTGCGTACGGCCCGCCACTTCGAGGGCCCGGAAGTGCGCTGCACAGTCCGGCTCGAAGAGGATGAGACGTATCTGTCGGCGGTTGAGGCGCGTGGCCGGGCCGCCGACGTGGCGAGTCTGGTCCCGCTGCTGCGACCGAATGCGATCGCGGTGGTCGGTGCCGGGCGCAGGCCGGGGTCGGTGGGCCGGGCTCTACTGCACCATCTGCACGCGGGCGGCTTCAGCGGGCGCCTGTTCGCCGTGAACCCGAAGGTCACGTCGCTGTTCGGCGTGCCCTCCTATCCGTCGGTCAGTGCGCTGCCCAAGGTGCCCGATCTCGCGGTCCTCGCGATACCGGCCGACGCCCTGACCGCCACGGCCGAGGAGTGCGGCAAGGCCGGCGTACGAGCCCTGCTCGTGGTGTCCGCCGGGCTCGACAGTGATCAGGCGGATGGGCTCATGGCGGCGTGCCGCACCTACGGTATGCGGCTGGTGGGACCCAACTGCCTGGGCATCTCCAACACGGACCCCAGGCTCCAGCTCGACGCCACCTTCGCCGCCGACCACCCGCGCCCCGGCACGGCGGGCGTCGCCGTGCAGTCCGGCGGCGTCGGCATCGCCCTGCTCGACGGGCTGTCCCGGCTCGGCATTGGCGTCTCGTCCTTCGCGTCCCTCGGAGACAAGTACGACGTCAGCGGCAACGACATGCTCCAGTGGTGGGAGAGCGACGGCCGCACCGACCTGGCCCTGTTGCACCTGGAGTCCTTCGGCAACCCGCGGGCGTTCTCGCGCACCGCCCGGCGCGTAACTCGCCGTATGCCCGTCCTGACCGTCGACGCGGGCCGCACCGAGGCCGGTCGCCGGGCCGCCGCCTCGCACACCGCGGCCGCCGCGACCCGGACCATGACCCGGCAGGCGCTGTTCACGCAGGCGGGCATCACCGCCACCCGCTCGGTGGGCGAACTCCTCGAATCCGCTGCTCTGTTGCACTCCCAGCCGCTTCCGGCCGGGACCCGGGTGGTGATCGTCACCAACGCGGGCGGTGCGGGCGTCCTCGCGGCGGACGCGTGCGCCGAGGCCGGACTGTCCCTGCCGGCCCCCAGCCCCGAACTGATCGACGACCTGCTCGACGTGCTGCCCCAGGGCGCTGCCGTGGGCAACCCCGTCGATGCCACGGCGGCCGTTTCGGAAGAGCAGCTCAGGGACGGTGCGGACCGGCTCCTGCGGTACCCCGGCGTCGACGCCGTACTGCTGGCCCTCGTCCCCACCGCGGTCGCGGCAGCGACCGGCGACGACCTCGTCCGGGCCCTCACCGACGGGCCCGGCCGTCGGGAACGGCCGGTGGCCGTTGTCCGGCTCGAGCAAGACCTGCCGGTCAAGCTGCTGCCCGCGCGGGAAGGCGGCACCGTCCCGTCGTACGCCGAACCCGGCGCGGCGGCACGGGCGTTGGCGCACGCCGCCCGTCGTGCCGCCTGGCTGAACCGGCCGGCCGGCACGGTCCCGGAGCTCGCGGAGGTCGACTCTGCCCGGGCGCACACGGTCGCCGAGACCTACCTCTGCGACCACCCGGACGGCGGCTGGCTCGACCCGCGCACCTGCGCCGAAATCCTCGCCTGCTACGGCATTCCACAACTGCCCTGGGCCTGGGCCGAGACCGAGGACGACGCCGTCATCGCCGCCGAACGGCTGCGCGGCCCCGACGGCCGCGTGGCCATGAAGGCTCACTGGCCCGGCCTGCTCCACAAGAGCGAACAGCGCGCCGTGCACCTCGATCTCCAGGGAGACGCCCAGGTGCGCGCCGCCTTCCGGGACCTCGAGACCCGATTCGCCGGACTCATGACCGCAGTGGTGGTCCAGCCGCTGGCCGCGCGCGGCACCGAACTGTTCGCGGGCGTCGTCCAGGACGAAGTCTTCGGCCCGCTCGTGCTGTTCGGGCTCGGAGGCACCGCGACCGAGGTGCTGGCCGATCACGCCGCGCGCCTCGCCCCGCTGACCGACCACGACGTCCACGACCTGATCACCGCCCCGCGCTGCGCACCGCTGCTGTTCGGCGCACATGGAAGCAGGCCGACCGATCTCGAAGGCCTCGAACAGCTCCTGTTGCGCCTGTCCCGCATGGCGTGCGATCTGTCGCAGGTCGCCGAAATCGACTTCAACCCCGTCCTCGCGACACCGGCCGCAGTCACCGTGCTCGACGCACGTGTCCGCCTGCTGCCGCGCCGTGCCCAGGACCCCTATCTGCGCCGACTGCGCTGAGGAGGAACAGACATGAGGCAGAACAAGGTCGGATCCGTGATGGCGACGGAGGTCGTCACGGCCGTATACGGCACCCCGTTCAAGGAAGTGGTACGGCTGCTCGCCGAGCACCGCATCAGCGGGCTGCCGGTGATCGAGGAGGACGACAAGGTCCTCGGCGTGATCTCCGAGACCGACCTGATCGTCCGGCAGGCGGAGACACCGGACCCGTACGGGTCGAAGCGCCGCTTCCGGCTTGCCGAACTGACACACCACGCCCGCCGACGGGCCGCGAAGGCGCACGCCCGGACCGCTGGACAGCTGATGTCCGTGCCACCGGTCACCGTGCACGCCGACAACACCATCGCCGAGGCCGCCCGGACCATGGCGGAGCACCGCGTGGAGCGTCTGCCCGTGGTGGACGAGGAGGACCGCCTCGTCGGCATCGTCACCCGCCGCGACCTGATCCAGGTCTTCCTGCAGCCGGACGACGTGATCCGCCGTGCGGTCATCGAAGAGGTGCTGGTCCGCTCGCTGTGGCTGATGCCCCGGACCGTTGAGGTCTCCGTGGTCGAGGGTGTGGTCACACTCGACGGCCACGTGGAGCGCAAGAGCGAGGCGGAGATCGCCGTCTCCATGACCAACCGCATCGACGGCGTGGTCGCTGTGGTCGACAAGCTCTCCTACCGGCAGGACGACTCGCACCTGCGGCCGGACGAGCCCGCCATGCACGGGGTCACTGAGGAATGGCTGCGCAAGCTGTGAGGGGAGGCGCACCGTCATGCCGAGCAACGTGCTGGTCACCTACGGAACGACCAACGGATCGACCGCGCGCATCGCCGAGACCATCGCCGAAGTCCTGCGCAAGCAGGGGGTCTCGGCCGAGGCGATGCCCGCTCCGTCCGTGACGAACATCGAGTCGTACGACGCCGTGGTGGTCGGCGGCGGTCTGTACGCGGGGCGCTGGCACAAGGACGCCCGCCGCTTCGTCCGCCGGCACCGCCGCGCGCTGGCCGGGCGGCCCCTGTGGTTCTTCAGCAGCGGTCCGCTCGACGCCACGGCCTCGGAGCGGGACATCCCGCCCGTGCCCGGCGTCCGCCGCGCCATGAACCGGCTCGACGTCGAGGAGTACGCCACGTTCGGGGGCTGCCTCGAAGCAGGGGCCAAAGGATTCGTCGCCAGAAAGATCCTCTCCTCGGGCAAGGGCGGAGACTTCCGTGACTTCGGGCAGATCGAGGCATGGGCCGTCCGCATCGGCGCCGAACTCGTGAACGAGTCGCAGACGAGCTGAACCGTGCAGGCCGCCTCCCGCCCGCCACCTCCATGCCCTCGCTCGCGGACGAGGGCGTGGAGGTGGCGGAAGGACCAACTGAGGCGCCGCGGCGACATCGTCGAGGCCCGGGCGGATGTGTTGTTCGCCGTCGTCCCGTTGGTCGGCACACCCTTGGTGGTCTGCTTGTACTGCGTACAGGATTCCTGTCTTCGGCGCTTTGAATGGTGATGACCAGGACTCAGGGACAGTACGGCGAAGGCACGGGCAACTCGTCCGAGCTGCTTTGTCTGTCGTGCCGGTCGGAGGAAGCGACGAGCGGGGATGGGCGCGGTGGTTCCGAGCAGCATCCGACCAAGCTGCGACTCGATGGGCTGCTGGGGGAACTACGGGTGAGCATCTATGCGGTGTGCGGTACCCGGGATCGCTTGCACGGCCTGCTGGAGGCGGTGCCGTCGGTGGGGCCGGGGCTGGATCTGCCGCAGATCGGCGATGGGTGGAGAGGGCAGATCGGGGCGCTGCCCAGCGGGCATGGGCTGCTCGGCGAGCTCATCCGGCAGTCGGAGCCACTGCGGTTGCCTGAGCTCCTGGAGCGGCCGGCGTCCTATGGCTTTCCGGCCAATCACCCGCAGATGCACTTCTTTCTCGGCGTGCTGATCCGGGTGCGCAACGATCCCCGCATGGGCGAGGGTGAATTCCAGTGGTCCGGGCTCGGGCCCATGGTGGCGGTGCCCTCCTGGGCCGCGGGCACCGGCCTTCGCCCTCCAGGACCGGAAGAGCGCTGATCTGCCACTGCTCCATCAGTTGCACGATCTCCTTGAAGTTGGCTCCACGGCCGATAGCGGCGACGGTGTGGGTCACCACATCGCTCACGATGTGCGGACTGCCGTGCACCGTGGCTCCTTCGTCGATTCCTACTGTTCCGTGGGTGCGCCGACGCGGCAATTGTGGTCAACGGGGGCTGCCACTGCCGTAGGGGGCGTACAGGTCCAGCAGCCGGGTCCGGGTCGACCGCAGCCGGTGGGCGACGATGCCGCCCACCCACTCGGCCACCCTCAGGCCCAGCGCGGGATCGTCGTGGCACATCGCCCGCACCGCTACGGCGTCGAACTCATACGCGCGCACCGGGCTCGTCGCCTCGGCCCCCAGATGCCAGGTGTGCGGCCCGAACAGCCAGGACCAACCGATGAGTTCGTTGTGCCCGAGGGTCTCGATGACGGCCGCGCGGCGGCCCGGCACACGTATGTCGAGGGCCACGGTGCCGGTCCGGATGATCCAGAACCGGTCCGCGCGCATGCCCTCCTCGAAGAGGCGTGCCCCCTGTGGGAACGACACCTCCCGGGCGATGTGCATCAGCTGCTCCCGGTGTTCGGCAGGCAGCACCCGCAGCATGCTGGATGTGGGGGTAGCGTTCATGGTCCTGCCTCTTCCTGGAGCGCGGCTCCGCCAACTCCAACCTCGTCTTGAGCACCGGCTTTCGCTATGGGCCACCCGGCCCCGAGGCGGGGCCGCATGGCATTGGCCACCATCCGGCATGGCTCGTTCTCGGGTGGGTGGGGTGAGGAACGCCGCGGGCTCGCCCACGTGGGACTCCACCGAGGCTGAAGTTCCCTCGCAAAGGCCTGCCCGGCCCCAGCGCATGCGCCCGCCCCGGCACCAGGCTCGATGGGCGAAGAACAATCCACTGGCAAGCATTCAGGAGCTGCGGATCACGGTTCGACGCCGGTCGGCTCGGCTCGGTACGACGAGTTCGCCGGACCACCGTCCGAGACGGTGGCCGCGAGAAAGAAGCCGATGACGACGTACTGCGGGATGGCCAGGATCCACCACTTCACGAGCACGACGCCGCGGGAGAGTCGCTGTGGGTAGGGGCGATGTCGGGTCGCGCGGGGTAGTCCGGGTCCTCGCCGAGGCTGAACGTCACGCTTGCCACGGTGAAGCCGATCCAGAGGACGGACAGCACCACGTAGTGGGAGATGGCCAGGATCCGCTTCAGCAGCCGCAACCACCAGGACGACGGCGCGTCAAGACGTGCCATCACCCGGACCGGGCGGTCCGGGAGCCCCAGGGTCGTCCAGCACCTTCACCCCGGCCATGAGCCGCCGGTTTGGGCCCATGGCCCGTCCTGGCCGCCTTCCGCGCGACGCCGCGAGGGCCGTGTGGGGCCTCGATTGGGAGGCCTGCCGGACTCCCCTGGCCCAACCGGCCCCGGATCAGGTGGTCCGGTGCCCCCACTGCGGTCCGAACTGGTCCCACTCCCGGTCCCACTGCTCGTAGCGCCGCTGGTCGAGCCGCCAGTGTGCGACGCGCCCCGCGGCGTAGGTGAGGCAGCCGAAGGCGAGCGCGGCCCCGGCGCCGAACAGGGGCGCCTCGGTGGCCGCCGCCGAGGCCGTCGAAGGCTCCGTGGTGAGCTGCCCCTTGGCGTCCAGCCAGATCACGACCTTCGATCCGGCCTTCTGCCCGGAGTCCATCAGCGCCCGGCCGGTGCGGAGGGAACCGTCCGACGATGTCCAGCGGACCTTCGCCCGGACCCGGTCGTAGGTCGTGCCTTCCCCGGTCGTCATCGCCCCGGCCGTGCTTTCGACGAGGACGGCTCCGACCGAGTGCCGCTCATGGCGCAGCTGCGCGATGGATTCATCCGGCTGGGGGACCACCGGCTCCCTGCCGAGCCGATCTCAGGCGGCTTCAGTGCCTTTCCCTCAGCCGAATGTCACATGCGCTGCAGCCCGCGCCCCGCCCGCTGCGCAGCACTCGTGGTTCAGCGATCTGTTGGTCCTGACGGCCGCACTCGGTCCGGCAAAGGGGAGCGGCCGGCCCATGCGGACGCCATCTGTCGGCGTCCTCATCCGGCTTGCCGACGTCCTGGGGACCGGCGTGGCAGCTCTGCGTGGCGGCGACGCTGCCCGGTGCCGGCCAGGCTGCCCGCCATGCCGAATTGATCGAACCGAGCACCGAGGAGTGCCGGGTACGGTTCTTGGGGCACGGCATCGGAAGGCTCGCGATAGACACCCCGGAGGGGCCGTTCGTCGCAGCTACACCTTCGTCGACGGTTCGGTCACCTTTAGGACGGCACCCGATTCGCACCACGGCCGTCGGAGCCGATGTCGCCTACGAGGTCGATCACATCGACGAGGCACTCAGCCAGCGCTGGAGCGTGCTGATACGCGGCCGTGCCTGGGCCGTGACGGACCCGGACATCGTGCACAGGCTGCAGGCGCTCGCGTACAGCGGTCCCCGGGCTGGCGGCGAGCGTGGCATGTGGGTGAGCCTCGATCCTCGCAGCATCACCGGGCGCCGGATCGCCGTGCGCTGAGGGTCCGGTGCCGAACGTCGAGGTCGCTGTGGGCCACTCTCCGGACGTGTTGGACCGATGGGCCCTCGCCCTTGATCCTTTCCGGCCCGCAGGATGAACGCCTACGGCTGTACTGCGTGAAAGTTGAACCCGGCTATGTACCCCAACGACGGCTTCCGTGAACTCGACCGGAGTGAGTGCCTGGGCCTGCTGGCCACGGTTCCCGTCGGCCGCATCGTGCACACGCGTCATGCTCTGCCTGCGGTCCTACCGGTCAATTTCTGCCTGGACGCTGATTTCGCCGTACTGCTGCGTACTTCGGAGGACTCGGAACTGGCCTGTGCGATCGATGGTGCGGTGGTCGCCTTCGAAGCGGACGAAGTCGACGCCGCAGCGCACTCCGGCTGGAGTGTCGTGGTCACCGGCCGCGCCACGGTGGTGACCGACCCCGACGAGCACCGTCGGTTGTCGCGGACCGGTCCGCTGTCGTGGGTGGCCTCACCCAAGGAGGCCTTCATACGCATCGAGTCCGAACTGGTCACCGGCCGTGAGCTCGTCGGTGGGCGCACGGTCTACGGGGTGGATCTCCAGTCCTGAGAATGGGATGGACCTCCAGTCCCGAGAGTCGTCGGCCCGGCGCCGCGAGCTGCGGGAACCGTCCAGGGGCCGCGTGTCGTCTTTGACCGCGCGGAGAGCTCTGCAATCGGAGGGCTGAGTGTCGGCTGCACGCCGGGCAGAGGCCGTGCTCATAGCCACCCTGGAGGACCGACTATTGGCATCGTCGTCGCTTTTGGCGGCGACGCCCTGCTGCACCGGGACGAACGCCCCGACGCGGAGACCCAGCGGCCCCACATCGACCGAGCCGTCACCGCACTCGCGGCTCTCGCCCATGACAACGACTGTCGTCGTGACCCACGGCAATGGGCCCGGGTTCTCGGCGCGCAGCCCCAGGGCGTGATCGGCTTCGACCGGCCGGCCAAATTCATCGGTCAGGCGTACCCCCGTGACCCGGCCCAGTCGCTCGCCGTTCGCGACCCAGCCACGCCAACTACACCAGTACGAGGGCGACGCGGACTTCCTGGCCGGCCCGACCGAGCGCACCCGGGCCGTGCAGGAGATGACCGGTGAGCTGTTCCCGGAGGAGCGGCGCAGGGCCGGTGCCGCATCGTGACGAGAAGTACAGCGCTCGGCTCGTGCAGATCGTGTTCCGCGACAGTGCCCGGCTCCAGGTAGAGGCCGCCGAGCACGCGAATGAGCTGGGCGGTCCAAGCAGCGGCCCGCGCAGCGGCTGTACGACGACGGAGACGTCGACCGCACCCTGAACTCCTCCACACCGGACCGACCGGCACAGGGCCGCCATGGCCCGCGGAACCTGGCTCACGCCGCACCACGCCGGACAATTCCTCGGGTAGGCATGGGCCCGTCTCATCCTGGAGAGGGGGCAGACCCCGGACGTAGGCGTATCCGAGTGGGGATGGGAGCCCCGGTGGTACAGGGGCCCCTCCAGACCTGAGGTCGAGCCCCTCGGCTCATGTGCCCTGTCCTGCATCGGAGTTGGCTGAGAGTGAAGGAAACGACGCCGATGCGAAGGGAGTTGAGAACAGTGGGTACAAGTCTCACACCGCAGTTCTGGGAGATGTTCGCCGTACTGCTGGTTGCGGCCGTGGGTGTGACGTTCGTTGCCATGGTGGCGCTCGACGCGCTCGCCGTCCGGCTGCTGCGGCGTCGCGTACACAGGTCGCCGACGGCGGCGTCGCCCCGGCCGGTGACGGTGGACCACCGTATGCCTGTCGGCCACTGAGGTCTGGCACAGAGACCGAAGCTGGGAAGGTGGCGCGCCTTGAGCACTGGCCGAACGGCGGTGCCGCCGTCGGACGCCCGGTACTGCCGTTCGCTGGCGGGTCCCAGGAGGCCGACGGCTACCGGGCGACGCTCGCGGACAGCCAGGCCACGTCGAGTCGGCGGCTGCTGGTCGCCGCCGAGCGGGCCGGTCGGCGCAGGACGGCCATGCACGGCTCCTGGACCTCACCGCTGAGCTGCGGGCCGCCAGGACCGGATACGCGAGGAGGGGCACGGGGGTGATGCGGATTCGCTCCGGCACCGGCGTGACGCGAGTGACCCGCCTGGTGCGGGCAATGTACGCGGTGTTGGCCCGGTCAGCTCGGCTGCGGAGGATTACGGGCGTGATCGACGGCGTACCGGTGTGCCGGTAGGGCCCGAGGCGCTCCATCTCGAACTCGCCGTCGGGCCGGGGGACTTCGGCTCACAGATGCACGGTCGGCCATCCGCAACACCGTGCAGCGACGGTTCGGGCTGACGCGTCCTAACGGCCTCGCCGACCGACAGCAAGGCGTACACGGGCACTTGGTGCATGTCGGTCATGGCGAGTCGTCCCTCCGGACCTCGGGTGCTGCGACCCGCTGAGGTGGCCGGGCCTGAGCAAAAGCGGGCACGCGGGCGAGCCGGACGTCCTCAACTCCCGCTCGTCCGGTCCGGCAAGGGCTCTCCGAGTTCGGTTTCGATTGCGTCGGCCATCGCGCGCAGTACATCGAGGGTCCGCTCGGCCTCGGTCTCGTCGACCTCGGCGATGGCGAAGCCGACATGGACGATGACGTACGTTCCGACGTTCGCCTGTGGCGCGTAGGCGAGACACACTTCGCGTCGTACGCCGCCGAAATCGACCGTGCCCATCCGCACACCCGCGCTGTCGCGAACGTCGAGAATCCGGCCGGGGATACCCAAGCACATGGCGCTCATCCTTCCGTGGCTTGGTTCGCGAGGAGGGCGGATGCCACGGCCGCCTGCCCGTAGCTGATGCCCCCGTCATTGACCGGGACCGCGTTGCCGGTCAGGACCCGCAGACCCTGGGCGCGCAGCAGGCGGCTCACGTCGGTCAGCAGCCGTCTGTTCTGGAAACAGCCGCCACCCAGGCATACGGTGTGCGGGGCCCCGGCGGCGACGGCACGCTCGACGAGCGCGGCGGTGACCTCGGCGACGGTGGTATGGAACGCGGCGGCGAGGTGGGGCACTTCGGCCTGGTTGGCGAGTCCTTCGAGCAGGGCGGTGAGTGTGGGGGAGGGGTCGTACACCCACAGGCCGTCCGCCCGCGTCAGGCGCCAGGGGAGCGCGTCCGTGCGGAGGTTGCCCGCGGCGCTCTCCAGGGCGACAGCGGCCTGCCCTTCGTATGAAACCGCGTTTCCGAGGCCGAGCAGACTCGCCGCGGCGTCGAACAGCCGTCCCGCGCTGGAGGCCCGCGGGCAGTTGACCCCGCGCTCCACCATGGCATGGACCGAGTCCACCTCCCGCACGTCAAGTCGGCGCGTGAACGGCTGCGAGAGCCATGGTGCGGGCCGGGGTACGCCCAACGGCTCCGCTCCGTAGAGATAGCCAAGTGCCATCCGGGCGGGGTTGCGGATCGCGGCCTCCCCGCCGGGCAGCGGCGCGCGGCCGAAGCGCCCCACGCGGCGATAGTCGGTCAGGTCGGCGACCAGAATCTCGCCGCCCCAGAGGGTGCCGTCGTCACCGAGGCCGAGGCCGTCGTAGGCGACGCCGAGGAAGGGCCGCTTCAGGCCGTGCTCGGCCGCGACCGCCGCGACGTGTGCGTGGTGGTGCTGCACGGGGATCCGGTGCTCGGTGGGCTGGGCGTATGCCCATTGTGTGGACGCATACCCAGGATGCAGATCGTGGGCGACCGCGCGCGGGGCGACGCCGGTGAGACGGGTGAGATCCCTGTACGAGGTCTGGAAGGCGTCGTATGTGGCCGCGTCCGCCAAGTCTCCCGTGTGTGGACCGAGATGGGCCCGGCCGCGCTCGGCCAGCGTGAACGTGTGCTTGAGCTGGGCCCCGGTTCCCACCAGGGGGAGGGCGGCGGGGACCGGGAGCGGAAGGGGCGCGGGGGCGTACCCTCGCGCCCGCCGGAGCGTGAGCACGCTGCGGCGGACTGTCTGGACGACGGAGTCGTCATAGCGGGCGCGGATCGGCCGGTCGTGGGTCAGAAAGCCGTCCGCGACCGCTTCGAGCGTCCGGCATGCCTCGGCGTCGTCCGTGGCGATGGGCTCGTCCGTGAGGTTGCCGCTGGTCACGATCAGCGGTCGATCCAGCTCGCGCAGGAGGAGATGATGAAGCCCTGTGGTGGGGAGGAAGAGGCCGATTCGGTGGGTGCCGGGGTGAACCTCGGGAGCGATGAGCGTGCCGGTGCCGCCGACCCGCTCATCCGGACGGGCCGGAGAGTGCCCCTGGGGACGTCGTGGCAGCCGTGCGGAGAGCAGCACCACGGGCCCTTGCGGCGAAGCGAGTACGTCGTGCTCCGTGCGGCTGAGGTACGCCAGGCGTCGTGCGGCTGCGAGGTCGGACACCATGACCGCGAACGGCTTCGCGGGCCTCCGCTTGCGCCGCCGCAACTCGGCCACCGCCACCGGATGGGTGGCATCGCACACCAGCTGATAGCCGCCGATTCCTTTCACCGCGACGATGCCGCCGCTCGCGACCGTCTTCACCGCAGCCCGCAGAGCCTCGTCCTCCCTCAAGCCGCCCCAAGCGAGACGAGGTCCGCACACGGGACACGCGACAGGCTCGGCGTGGAAGCGCCGGCCGGCCGGGTCTTCATACTCTGCGGCGCAGGCGGGGCACAACGGAAAGCGTCGCATGGTGGTGCTCTCGCGGTCGTACGGCAGGTCGTCGATCACGGTGGCCCGTGGGCCGCAGTCGGCGCAGTTGATGAACGGATAGCGGTAGCGGCGGTCCCCGGTGTCGAACAGCTCCCGCAGGCAGGCTTCGCAGGTAGCCGCGTCCGGCGGTATCTCGCGCGGCAGGACGGCTGCGTCCGTGTGGCTGGCCCGCACGGCGAACCCACCGAGAGTGCGTGTCATATCGCTGGGCACATCCGTCACCCGCACGTGCCGGACGGCAGCCAGAGGTGGTGCCTGCTTGCGGATCCTCGCGACCAGGTCGCGCAGGACGGCAGGGCGGCCGGAGGCGGTCAGCTCCACGTGGCCGTCGACGTTGCGCACCCATCCGTCGAGGCCGAGCGCGGTGGCTGTCCGGTGCACGTGCGGCCGGAAGCCGACTCCCTGGACCCGGCCGAAGACTTCGATGTGCTGTGTAATCCGTTCGCTCATGGTGCGTCCTCGCGGGGACCGCGCGCGGTGTCACTGCGGTGCCGCGCGATGTCCCCCTCCACGCTGAGGGCCAGGGCGTCCACCTGAGCCGCGACCGGATCGGAGAGACCTGCGCCGAGACTCCTGTCGGCGCCCTCGACGGCGTACACCACGAGATGGCCCGGCAGCCGGTCGAGGACGCGGGAGAGCTCGATGGCCTCGCCGAGGCCCAGGCCGTGCGAGCTCGTCGCCCCCGCCTGCCTCCACTGCGCTCCGCCGAGGGACAGTCGGTGGATGCGACCGGGGCGCGGAGGCTCGGCGTGTGCGGCATCGACAACCACGGCGAGCTCGGCGTTCTCCCACAGGCCGAGCAGGCGGCCCGGGTCGCCGTCGCAGGTCTCCAGGACGATTCCGGGCGGCAGCGGGCGGCTGATCGCACGCTCGGCGAGCCGTGTGATCACCGCCCACCCCACCCCGTCGTCGTGGCGGAAGTCGTTGCCGACACCGATCACGACGATTCGGGCCGCGACAGCCATCCGTCCGCTCTCTTCGCACCCTTGGGGCATGTGGTCATACTCGGCCTCTCCGATAGGGGACAGCACGGGCCGAACGTCCCCGGCAAAGGCCGAACCGCCCCTACATCTCCCCGGGCGACGGTGTGACGGTGACGGTGAACCCCTCGGCTGCGCGATCTCCGCAGCCGGACGAAAGGCGGTGGGGAGGATGGAACTGCCCCTGGTCGTGGGTGTCGACGGATCGGATTCAAGCCTTCTTGCGATCGACTGGGCGGTGGACGAAGCGGCCCGGCTCGGCCTGCCGCTGCGGCTCGTGTACGCCTCCCTGTGGGAGCGCTACGAAAGCGCCGCGCTACCGGGCAGTCTGGAACGCCCCTCCGAGCGGGTGGTGGCGGAGAACATCGTCGGATCCGCGGCGGAGCGCGCCCGACGGCGCAATCCAGGTCTGAAGGTCTCGACGGAGCTGGTGCCCGAGGAGCCGGTGGACGCCCTGCTGCGCGAAGGCCGCAACGCGACGGCCGTGGTGACGGGATCACGCGGCCGCGGTCAGCTGAAGGGCCTTCTGCTCGGCTCGGTCGGCCTGGCGGTGGCGGCTCGCGCCCACTGCCCCGTGATCGTGGTCCGCGGCGACAAGGCCGGACTGGAGGACGCGCACGAGCGGATTCTGCTCGGCGCGGGGGACTCTGCCACCGGTGCTGAGGCGGTGCGGTTCGCCTTCCGCGAAGCCGAGGCACGTAAGTGCGTTCTGGATGTCGTACGTGCCTGGCGCTGCCCCGCGTACGAGACCACCGACCATCCCCGGCTTGCCGACGAACCGGAGCGTTACCACGAGGAGCGGGCATCGGCCCTGCTCGACGCCGTGCTCCACGACGCGGTGGCGGACCACCCTGGTGTCCGGGTCCGCCGGACGACGGTCGAAGGGCCGGCCCGCAAGGTGCTCCTGCACCGCTCTTCCGCCGCGGACCTTCTGATCATCGGGGCCCAGCGCAGGCACGGCCACTTCGGCCTCCAGCTCGGACGGGTGGGCCACACCCTGCTGCATCACGCGGACTGCCCGGTGGCGATCGTGCCGCAGCCTGCGTGACAGTGTCCCGGGCCCAGTCCCTGGGCCCGACCGTCGGTCAGGAATTTACGGCTCACAAGCGTACGAGTTCGAGAGCCCGGACCTGGGGTGTGTCGCTTCGGCGAACTCGGCGGCTGCGTCCGCTGCTTCATGGGCGTCGATGTCGAGCGTGACTCTGTCCGGCTGATGAGGCGTGCATGTGCGGGCGACGGTGCGCGGCAGCGATATCACAGGGCAGTAGGAGGACCCGGCGGCGGCCGGGTCCGTCGCCCTGGTAGCCGGCGAAGCCCCCCTCCTCGCGCAGTGCCGCCGCGGCCGCTCCGACGAGCCGCCCCCGCCGGTCAACGCCGGTTGCCGGACGGTGAGTTGAGCCTGAATGGGTTCCATCATGGCCTCTGGGGGACGGCCGCTTCTCAGGCGCATCCAGTCCGTTCGGCGGCGAGACATGGACCATCCGTAGCCGCAGCCCGCGCGGCAGGCCTCGTGCGCTGCCCGGTCGGCTGAGCAAAGATCGCTCGATTCCTGCAACGACCGCTCCCTCCATGACAGTTCACCTCCCGGGCGGAGGGCACGGCCTTCTGGCATTGACATCGGTCTTCAGTGCCCGCGTGTGCGCAGGGGCCGGATGGCCTGGGCGAGGGCCTCGCGGCCACTCCCAACGGGACTGAGGCGGCGAGACGCTGGCAGGGCACGAAGGAGCTGGATCCAACAGAGGAGGTGTGCGACATGCTTGTGCCCGTCGTCGCTGGAATCGACGGTTCCGCCGAGAGTCTGGCCGCTGCCGAGTGGGCCGCCCGCGAAGCCGTGCGCCGCGAGTGTCCGCTGCGTCTGGTGCACGCCTGGAACTGGAGCCCACGCTCGGCGGACGGAGCAACCGACAACGCTGCTCAGCGGCATCTGGCGCGGCGTGTCCTGCACCAGGCGGAGGGCCGCGTCCAGGGCGCGCATCCCGGCGTGCGCCTCTACGAGGAGCAGGTCGAGGGTCCTGCGACCGCGGCTTTGCTGAACGCCGCCGAACAGGCCGAACTGCTGGTGCTCGGTTCGCGGGGACTGACCGGTCTCAGCGGGTTCCTGGTGGGCTCGGTAGCCCTGGGCGTGGTGGCGAAGGCCACCCGTCCCGTAGTCCTCGTGCGAGCCGGCGAGGACCAGGAGGACGAGCATCTCCCGGCGGATGACGGGAGCACGTCCATGCGGACCGGCTATCGGGACGTCGTCCTGGGCATCGACCTGGGCGATCCGTGCGACGAGGTGATCGAGTTCGCCTTCGAGGCGGCGAGGTTGCGCCATGCTCGTCTCCGGGTGATCCATGCCTGGCAGCCGTCTTCTCCCGTCAGCCTCGGACCTGGGGACATCGGTCTGGTGCGCCCTCCGCAACGCGAGGGGGAATGGGAGGGGTTCCTCAAGGCCGTGCTGCAGATCTGGCGGGACAAGCATCCCGAGGTTGACGTCGTGGAGTCCGTGTCGGAGGGCAAGGCCTCGACCGCAGTGATCCGCGCCGCCTCCGGAGCGAGCCTGCTCGTCGTCGGCCGCCGTACCACCGAGCGGCCGGTGGGACGACGCATCGGTCCCGTCGCGCACGCCGCAATCCATCACGTCAGCTGCCCTGTGGCCGTTGTCCCGCACGACTGAGATACGGGATGGGCGATGAGCGCACGCACGGACATCACTCGTGCGGGGGCCGGGTGGCCTGACGCACGGCGGCTGTTCAGTGCCCCGGACCGCCCGTGCCTGCGGCCGTCGCGGTCGACGCGGCGGCCGAGCACCGGGTACGAGCGGCACGAACCATGTGTCAACCGACCCTGGACGGGGGCTCGGTGGCCCCTCCACGCGGTCCTTTGGCTGCGAGACGCTGCTGGTAGAGGGAGGTGAGGACGATGCTCAAACCGATCGTGGTGGGTTTGGACGGCTCGCCTGAGAGTGTCGCCGCCGCGAGCTGGGCGGCCCGGGAGGCGGTGCGCCGCGGGCTGCCGCTGCGGCTCGTGCATGCCTGGGAGGGGCTGCCGAGTGACGACGAACCCGTCACCCTGCCCGAACTGCAGGTGCCCCAGTACTGGGCGCGCAGGATTCTGCGCAGCACGCTGGACCGGGTCACCGAGACCTGTCCGCAGTTGTATGTCAGCGCCGAACAGATCAACAAGCCCCCGATCGCCGCTCTGTTGGCCGAGGCGGAGAAGGCGGAGCTCCTGGTTCTCGGCAACCAGGGGCTCGGGGGACTCAGCGGATTCTTCGCAGGCTCCGTGGCATTGGCTTCGGTGGCGCAGGTGCGGCAGCCGGTCGTGTTGGTGCGCGCGGGCTGGAGCGCGGCGGACGATCACATGCCGGACAGTGACGGCCGCCCCTCTGTACGGACGCCGTGCCGCGAAGTGATGCTGGCCGTTGACCCGAAGAACGACTGCGGCGCGGTTCTCGACTTCGCTTTCGAAGCAGCCAAGCATCGCGGCGCGTCCCTGTCGGTCATCCACGCCTGGCAACTACTGCTGCACAGCCCGGGCGGCACGGACCAGGAAAGCGACGCGTCCGCCCAACGGGATGCGGAGAGCGCCCTCGCCCAGGTGATCGCACCCTGGAGGGAGAAGTATCCGACCGTGGAGGTCCGGGCGCAGGCGCACCATGGCCGTCCGGCGCCTGCGCTGACGCGAGCCGCACAAGAAGCAGGCCTGCTGATCGTCGGCCGCAAAGTCCGCCGCCAGGCGGTGGGGAGCCACACGGGACGTGTTGCCCACCTGGCGATCCACCACGTGACCTGCCCGGTCGCTGTCGTCGCGCACGACTGAGCCACGATACGCCAGGCACCTGAGCACAGCCCGTTGGCGTTCGGAGCGGGGCCGGCGGTGGCCACCTTGGCCGTAAGGAGACACGTCGATCTCGCGCGTTCCACGATGCCCGCCTGATCGAGGTGTCTGCACGGCAGCCACCGTTTACCCGCGGGGTCCGCGCGGACGAAATCGACAAAGAGCAACGGCGTGCGCACGGAGTCCACGGCGGGAGGGCAGACAAATATCCCGCTCGCCCGGGGACACCCCCACCGGGCATGGCCGGCGTCTGTCCGACCTTGCCAAGGCCGGGGCAGCGACTGCGGAGGAGTTCATGAACACCCCCGCTGTCACGGTGCACCCTGGCGCCACCTTGGCCCAGGCGGCCAGGATCACGGCCATCAGGCGCGTCAAGCGGCTTCCTGTGGTCGACGACGAGGGCATGCTGCAGGGCATTGTCCGCCGTGCCGATCTGCTGAAGGTCTTCCTGCGGCCGGACGAGGAGATCGAGGAGGAGGTCAGCCGGACGGTGGTGTCCCCCTCTTCCCGGCCTTGAGCCACGGCATCCACGTGAGCGTGCACGAGGAAGTCGTCACCCTCCGCGGAACGGTTCGCGACACCTCGCTCGCCACGCGCCTGGTTCGCGCCGTGGAGGGTGTCGTGGACGTCGAGTCTCAACTCTCGGACGAGTCCGCCCCGGCCGGACCGGAGAGCGCGGAGTCACCTTTCGCGAGTCCGTGAAGCCGTCGAGCGGGTTCGCTCCTCGGCCGTCGCGGAATCTCGCGGTGGAATGCCCACGGGGAAAAGACGGCAGACCCGTTGCCCATCACTGATCTGGCGGGCTGATGCGGCGCCCCGTGAGGCGTGTGGGCCGGATCGACACCCACATCTCGCGTTCGCCTCCAGCCCATGGCTTGCTGTGGACGCGGTCGGCCAGCCGTCGCGCCGCGTCGGGCTCCGTAACAACACGCGCGGGGCCGACCACGAGCACGCTCCAGCCCTGGCTCATAGCCTCGTCCACATGGTCGACTTCGAAGGCGACCTCCGTTCCCACGGCCGCAGCCGGGGCCGAATCCGGCGCGGTCCGGAAGACGATCGAGTCGTCGACGACCGTGTAATTGACCGGAATGACCGCCGGGCCGTCAGGGGTCGACACCGCGACGCGCCCCAGGCCATGTGTGGAAAGCCGGGCTCGGCATTCCTCCGGGCTGAGGTCCCGCAGTTGAGGATCGAGGAGTGCCTGGCCCTGGCCGGGCGGTAGATCGATTCCGCCCCCGCGCAGGGCGGCGACGGAGGTGCCCAGTGCGGCGGCAAGTCTGATGACACTTGCCAGGCTCGGTTCGGCCGGCCGCTCTTCGAGGTATGCCAGGTACTGCGGTGCCATTCTGGCGCGGCGGGCTGTCTCTGCCCGGGTGAGCCCCTGCCGCCGACGTTCGGCGGCCACACGTCGGCCGAAGTCACTGGGGCTGGACGCCCCTTCGGGCGGGGTCGAGACGGACACGGCACCCACCTGCTGACGTGCCTCACTCGTGCTCGGCCCAAGGTGGGCAGGGTTCCCTCCTGATCCGTGCTCGAGGTGATGGATGTGCGCGTCCGGCCCGGGGAACACGAGCGTCACCTCGTCCGTATCCGACCAGTGCACGTCGTAGGGAGGGGTTCCGTCCTCGTGGTGGAGTCCGACAATCTCGCCGTCGCGCCTGGCGCCGCCGGTGGCCGGGCTTTCGACAACGAGTTGATCGCCGAGGTGAGCTCGCATGATCGCCGCCCTTTCCTCAGAATGGTGCTGTACCCAACGTGCCACGCGCGGCGTGCCGCCGCACGGCCCGGGCAGCCCCAGCCGGGGGGCCGAACGGACCCGTCTCCGGCCGACCGGCCTCCAACTGGTGCCGATGCCTGCGGGCGTCTGGTTTCTGAGACGGTTGACGCGTGACCACGCGTGACCACGTCTCACCGCCACGGCCTGGAAGGGAGAGGCGCCCTCTCTCTGGCACCACTACGTCGCCTACCGCGCGTTCGTCCGTGCCAAGGTCGGGCTGATCCAGTCACGCCAGGCCGCGGTCGGCGCGGAGGCAGCGGCACGCCGACTGATCACAGCGACCCTGCGGCACCTTCGTACAGCCGCTGTCAGCCTGACGCTCGTGGGCGGGCTCCCGGGCAGCGGGAAGTCCACGCTCTCCGGCGCACTGGCCGACCGCCTGGGAGTGACACTGCTCAGCAGTGACCGCCTCCGCAAGGAGCTGGCGGGCATCCCGGCCGAGGCGCCCGCGGCCGCCGGCTACGGCGAAGGCCTCTACACGCCGGAGTGGACCGACAAGACTTACGCGGTCCTGCTCGACCGCGCATCCGCCCTGCTGTCCTGCGGTGAGTCCGTCGTCCTGGACGCCACCTGGTCCGCTACGGGACAGCGTGAAGCCGCCCTGCGCATGGCGGAACGCGCCAGCGCCGACCTGGTTGCTCTGCACTGCCAGGTTCCGGGTGAGGTGTCGGCGGCCCGCCTGACCACCCGCACACCCGGGGCATCCGACGCCGGCCTCGAGGTGGCGGCCGCCATGGCGGCCGCGGAATCGCCATGGCCCGAAGCCGTCGTCGTCGACACGAGCGGCCCCTTGGAGGCCTCGATCGTCCGGGCGCTGTCAGCCGTTCGCCCTTACGGCATCGACCGGGCCCCGTATTCCGCCGCCCCTACATGGAGCCGGACTAGGAGGCCGGCTGCGACCATGCGGCGGCGACCTGTGTGCGGGCGACGTCCAGGCGCGCGGAGACGGGCACCGCGGTCAGGATGTCGATCTCGCCGTACAGCTCTACGACGAGGGCCCTGCCGACGGCATGTTCGCGCAGGAGGGGTGCGGACTGGATCTGGGTCTTGCGCATGTGCCCCAAAAGAGTGGGAACGAGGGGCGGGTCGGGAGGGCCGATTAGTTCCCCTGAGGTGCCATATGGGCACTTTCGACGGCCGTGGGGCGAAGACGAGGATGTGACCAGTCGCGTCCCGCGGCGTGGGGGCACCGCGCGTCTGGTGCAAGCCAGTGGAGCCTGTACCTTTGCGGGAGTGGCGCAGGGGACGCTCCCGCAGGGAGCACCGGGGTGTCGACGTTCAGCGTCCGGTGCGGCGGCCCCCGTGCTGTGTTCCCTCCACACGCCTTCAGGGGGAGAGCTCAGCGGCGCGGAGAGTCGGTCTCGGTGGCCGGGCCGTCGGTGTCGTCGACCTCGAACCTCAGGTCTTCCAAGACGTCGACCACCCCATCCACACCGCGACACAGCCGCAGGGCGACCGGAATGACGCTCTTGCGGTCTACGGTGCCACGCAGGGTGACACGTCCGTCGACGACATGCGCGGTCACCGTGTCGGGCGGGAAGCCCAGCGCGCGGATCAGCACATCTCCGGTGATCTCCTCGCGGATGGCGCGGTCCCCACGGAGGAACACCCGCAGCAGGTCGGCGCGGCTGACCACGCCGATCAGTCGACCGGACTCGTCCACCACCGGCAGTCGCTTGACCCCGCTCCGCTCCATCGCCTGGGCCGCCTCGACCACGGTCCATTCGGGGTGCGCGACGACGGCCGGGCTGGTCATCAGCCCGTCTGCCGTGGTCGCCTCAGCTTTGGTGCGCTCGGCCGACCGTGGGTGCAGGGAAGGCAGCAGTCCGGCTGGATCGAGTCGGCTCGCCTCTCTGCGCAACAGGTCCGCTTCGGACACCACTCCGACGGGCCGGTCGGTGTCGTCCACGACCGGAACGGCCGTGATGTCGTGCTCCGCGAGCAGTTTGGCGATCTCCGTGAAGGTCGCGTTCTGCTGCACGCTCACGACAGCTGTCGTCATCAGCTCGCTCACAATGCGGTGCCGCATGGCGTCTGCCTCCTTCGGCGTTTCCCCATCTCTACACTCCGACATTTCGGGTGGCCTCGTACGGAAGCCTGGGCCACACCTGAGGCCGCCCTGCCCGGCCCAACCTGACCGTGCGGCCGATGATGGCCGCCGGACGCCTGCCCGCGTCGTTCCTGGTCACCCACACCTTCCCGCTGAACCAGATGGAGGAGGCGTACGACGTCTTCTCCCGGGCCGCCGACACCGGCGTGCTCAAGGTCGTCCTCGGGGAGCAGCCCCACGACACCGTGGCCGTCAAGGCTGCCGACCAAGGGAAGCGAAGGAGGATGTCCGACCAGACACCCTCATGGATGCCCTCGCGCACTCCGGCCGGAGCGTCGTAGTAACTGGTCGCGCCTCTTTTCCGGACTAAAGAATTGATCACGAGACGGCCTCCTCGGTCCCGGACTCCTACCTCTGGACCTGACGACAAGTAACTGGTGGGTGGCTTTCGGGTAGTCAGGTGACCCGCTTCCCCCTGACCGCCGTCTCGTTGGGCTGAACGAATGGCCCGCGATTGACGACGAAGGGGCGGACCTGTGGCGGGAGTGGTTGCCAGAGGACGTCGTCGAGTGGTGGAGGTTCCAGCGGCTCGGCCTCCCGCTGTCGGTGCCGGCGGCCGGCCCGTGCCAGATGGTCGGCTTCGCCGGAAAGGCCACCCCGGGAAGCTGATCACCACGTTGGCGCCGGTCTGGGCGCTGCGGGAGAGTGGACATTCCAGGCGTTTCACCCGAGGAGGCCCTATGAGGCTTCTCATTCCGGTGTTCTCGCCCTTGATGGGGACCTGGGGAGGTCTGACGCGCGTTTTCGCCGTGGCCGAGGGAGCCCTGGCGGCCGGCCATGAGATCGCATGCTGCGCTTCGGGCGACCTGGAGTCCCGCCTGCGGCAGCGTGGGTACCGGGTCTTCAGCGGCCCGCCCGCGACGATGTTCGGCCTCCCGGCTGCGCTCTCACCGCGTCCATGAAGACACAGCAGCAGGTAAGTCATGGCTAAGCGGTTGGGGGACCGGATCCGCTCCTACACAGGGGCGGCCGGGGGCCGTCGAGGCCATGGCCAAGACCTGGAATCTGTGAACACGGACCGTCGCGCGCTGTCGAACAAGAGCGCGGCCAATCATGGCACCGAGGGCCACGCCACAGACCTACGATGACATGGTCCGTGTCGGCTTGGGGGGCGACGCGTAACTGAACATGCCGCGACGTGATTTGAAGTCGCCGGCAGGGTGGTCGCCGACACAATCCGCAGGTCACCGGCTTGCTCAACGGGTGCTCACCGGCATCGTGACGCGGCGCGGCCGACGACCGAAGGCTCCTGCGGCAATGCGGCATCCGGCCCGCGAGTGCAGCGTGAGACCCCAGCCAGCCTTTGGCGGCGTTCCAAAGTCATGGCGCAACTGGGGTTCAGTGGGCTGAGCCTCAGGGCCCATCCCGTCGCGTACGTCAGGGGCGCGGGGTGTCGGTGAAGACGGGCATTCCAAGGTCGACCGGTTGCGGCCGCGGCCGTCTGCGGGGGCCCGGGTGAGACTGGTGACCCCGGCGCGGTGGCGGGATCGAGGCTGCCCTGGAGTCCTTCGACTTCGCCGAGCCTGTCACTGCCTCGGGCCTCGCGGATGCGTTCGCGGAGGTTCTGGATGATCTCGAGAAGGCGGGGCCGCTGGCGGGCGTCGATCTGGAGGACGGGGCAATGGATGCAGGCGTGTTCGTGCTCGCAGGGGTGCCGTAGGGCCGTCCGCAGGTGGCATGAGAGACCTTGCGCAGCTCGAAGTACTGCTGGAAGTCGTGCCATTCCTGCTCGGCGGGCTCGCGGTGTCCCTCTTGCGGGCGCTCGGCTCGGTGGCGGTCAAGGAAGCGGGTTGCCCGGTCCCATTCGACTTGGATCACGCGCATCCACCGCCACCAACGCAAGCGGGTCGTAGGCGTAGCTGAGGATGTTCCCAGCCCGGTTGTCCCGAGCGACAAAGTCGATCAGGAACCTGCTCACCGGCTCCATCGCCTTTCCCTGCTCGTCGAAGGCACAGCCCCGGTCCCTTCGGCCCGCCCGTCCCCAGCGCGGTGGGCGGACCGACTGGATATCACGTGATGTCGCGTCCAACTCCGTTGCGCCCCTTCATCGTTCGGATGCGCAACAAGTAGCCGCTGGACCAGGCAGGCGCTGCACACGACTTCGGCACATCGCCCCGTAGTCCCGTCGGGCCTCGGTGGTGACTGAACCCGCAGAGCATGAGCGGTTGCCCGGACCGGCCCTCGTTCCTGGATGGCAGTGGGGGACCGTACGCATACGTCCGCGAGGCCTTCGGTTTATGCGGCGGATTCATCAACGCCTGGCCGTATGGGATTGTCCACGGCACGTCGGGCACCCTCGTCCAGCCCGAACGGCCCATCCGCTAGCGGCGCAGTGGGTCGGGTACTGGCCTGGCAGAGGGGGCAGCCCAAAGGCGGAGGTGCGGGGACGGCAGCAGGCGCGCTCGCGTGGGCGCCGCGTCGACGCGGCGCTCATCCCGCGTCGACCTGTAGCGGTACTGTCCATTCCAGGAGGGTGCCAGTGGGCTCGTTCGGCATGAGGGCGAAGGTGCCGCCGAGATTCTCGGCGCGGGTGGCGATGTTGGCCAGACCGCTGCGGCGGGTGGCTGCGGGGTCGATGCCGCGGCCGTTGTCGGCCACCCGCAGCCGCAAGGTGGCATCGGTGCCTTCGACTCCGATGTCCACGGCACTGGCGCCGGCATGCCGGGCGGCGTTGGAAAGGGCTTCGCGCAGCACCGCGAGAAGCTGTTCGCGGTGGTCCTCCGGGACGTCGGTGTCCAGCAGGCCGCTCATGCGCAGAGCGGGGGCGAAGCCAAGCGTCTCCGCCGCCTGGCTCACCTCGGCCACCAGCCGGGCACGCAGACCGGTGGCTTTGGAGCGGTCACTTTCGCGCAGGGCATAGATAGTGGAACGGACGACCTTGATCGTGTCGTCGAGGTCGTCCACCACCCGCTGGACGCGGTCGGCCACCTCAGGTCGGTCGGTGAGGCGGTTGAGGACCGATTGCAGACTGAGCCCACTGGCGAACAGCCGCTGGATGGCCAGATCGTGCAGGTCGCGGGCGATGCGATCGCGGTCGTTCAGGACGAGCAGCTGCTCGGCGTCACGGCGGTGTTCGGCGATCTCCAGAGCGAGCGCGGCGTGACCGGCGAACCCGGCGATCATCTCGACGGTGGCATCGGGGAACGCGGGGCCGCCCTGTTGGTTTGCGACCTGCAGGACACCGCGGACGCGCTCGGGAGTGCCCAGCGGAATCAAGAACGCCGGACCCAGTTCCAACGCAGAGGCACTCTCGGCCTCCGCGCGCGGATCCTGGCTGAGAGACGTGCTGACGATCGTCTCACCGGAGCTGAACACCTTGGCGGCCAGGCTGGTGCCGTCGGGCAGGGCCAGGCCCTGCAGCCGGTCGGCGTCGGTTCCGTCCGCTGCCTCGATGACCAGGTTTCCCGCCGCGCCCACCGGCACTGCCAGGGTGACCAGGTCCGCGCGGGCCAACTCCCGCACCGTGGCGGTGAAGGAGCGCAGGACCTCGGCGGGATCGGCGCCCGACAGCAGGGTACGGGTCAGCTCGCTGCTCGCCGCCAGCCAGCGTTCGCGGCGGCGCGCGTCGTCGTAGAGCCGGGCATTGTCGATCGCCACGCCGGCCGCCGCGCCGAGCGTGCGCAGTACTGCTTCGTCTTCTGCGTCGAACTGCGCCCCGCCGTTCTTCTCAGTCAGGTACAGGTTGCCGAAGATCCGGTCGCGGACCTGGACCGGAGTTCCGAGGAATGTGGTCATCGGCGGGTGGCCGGGCGGGAAGCCGACGGAGTCCGGGTGATCGCTGAGTACAGAGAGGCGCAGCGGGTGGGGCTTTCGGATGAGCAGGCCGAGGATGCCCTCGCCCAGCGGATAGTGGCCTATGCGGGCGATGGTCTCGTCGTCCACTCCCACCGTAATGAACTGCTTGATGCCGCCCTCGTCGCCGACGACCCCGAGCGCCCCATAGCGGCAGTCGACCAGCTGCACCGCGGACTCCACGATCTGATGCAGCACCACGTCCAGGTCCAGGTCGCTGCCGATGGCCAGGACCGCGTCCAGCAGGGTGTGCACCCGGTTCTGGGTGCCACGGACGCGCTTCACCTGCTCCTGCAGCTCCTCCAGCAGTTGGTCCAGGCGCAGCTGCGGCATCGATGGACCAGCGGCCGGTGCCTGCGGATCGTGCGCGCTCTGGTCCATTCGTGTCCCCCTCCCTCACACCGTGGTCCCATCATGCCCGAGTGGCCCCTTGCGCAGTCGAGCGCCTGTACTGGACGCGGTAGGCATCGGCCCACTGGCCGGGACGTACCCTGCCCGGCCGATGGGCCGCCGAATGGGCCGAAACCTGCCCGGAGCACTGGCAGCGGATGCGCTACTCACAGAGGTTGCTCCGCTCGAGCCACGGCCCGGAAGCCGCGTGCACGCCGCAGGCCCCGGCAACGGCTGACGGCGGCCGGCCCGGCAGACCTGAGTGTGAGAGGTGTCATCCGCATCAGTCGCGTTGGAACTGTGCTTTTCCGGGACTTTCACTCTGCTCCCTGCCAGTGCGAACGCACCGCCGGGCTCATCCATGAGGGCGTTGTGGAGCTTTTGTCAGACAATGGCGGGGGAAGGGGCCTCGCCCGTCCCGTCCGGGCGCAGTCGGAGAGTCCACCTGTCCGAGGGGCTCCAAGGTGCAGGCGAGGCTCGCCGGACGAGAGCCGCCCGTTGGTCCCCAGGGAGGTGTCATGCCGGTGCCACCGCTTGAGATCACGTCCGTTTCGGCGCTGGTCGCCGACGCGACTGCCGCTCCGTCGATGCATAATGCGCAGCCCTGGAGATTCCGCTTCCTACGCGACAGCCAGACCGTGCAGCTCCGTGCCGACCTGGAGCGCGCCATGCCCGGTACCGACCCCGACCGCCGCGCGCTGCATCTGGGCTGCGGTGCGGCCCTGCTCAATCTGCGCGTCGCCGCGATGCGGGCGGGCCGGCGGCCGGACGTTCAGCTGCTGCCCGACTCCACGGACCAGTCGCTGCTCGCCGCGGTTCGTCTGTCCGATCCTGTCGACGCTGAGGCCCCAGACTCCCTGGCTGAGCTGTATCCGGCGATCCGCCGACGGCACACCAGCCGTTGGCCGTTCGCGGACACCGACATCCCGGCCGACGTTCAGGCTGCCCTCGTCGACGCCGCCCGGGAGGAAGGCGCCCAACTGCTCTTCCCCTCCGCATGGCACGTGGATCTGTTGGAGGAGCTGGTCCACGACGCCGAGGGCCGCGACGCGGTGGACCCCGGCCGCATGGAGGATGTGGCGCGCTGGACGCGTATCGGCGCCGACGAGGCGGACACGGCGGTCGAGGGCATCCCCGAATACGCCTTCGGCCCCCGCAAACGGGACGGCAAGGCACCGGTGCGCGACTTCGCCGGCCGCCGGGCGGTGGCCGACCGCGGAGCCACCGCCTTCGAGCGGAACCCGCACCTGGCGCTCCTGGGGACACGGGAGGACCGGCCGAGGGACTGGTTGTGCGCCGGACAGGCAATGGAGCGCGTCCTCCTGCTGGCCACCCACCACGATCTGGCCACCTCCCTCACCTCGCACGCCCTGGAGTGGCCGGATCTGCGTGGCCTGGCGCGCGATCCGCTGTCGGACATGGGCCACGTACAGATGGTCCTGCGCCTCGGGTACGGCCCGCAGGGCCCGGCCACTCCACGCCGACCGGTGCGGGATGTGCTGGA
The DNA here is from genome assembly GCF_014645835.1 of Streptomyces albiflavescens. Taxonomy (GTDB): domain Bacteria; phylum Actinomycetota; class Actinomycetes; order Streptomycetales; family Streptomycetaceae; genus Streptomyces; species Streptomyces albiflavescens. The sequence goes on along the minus strand of NZ_BMMM01000001.1, from coordinate 147,042 downwards.
CGTGGAATAGGCCGGTGCCGGCGCTTCCGGCCCACCAGCGCATCCACGGGGGTACTCGTAGCCCGCAGCTCGTGAGGGCTGTCGTGCCCCGCGGCCATACGCCAACTCGACCGACACTCGGCGGATGGAACGGTTCCTGTTCAAAGTGCACCGGATCTCGGGCCCGATGCGACAGAACCCGTACTGCGGGACCAAGGTCCCGGCAACTGGGACCGGTCGCCTCAAGGCGTCCCACGCGACGAGGGATTGACCCGTGCACGGCACACCACGACAGCCCCGAGGCCGACTCCTAGTCCGCGACAGCGGCTTCGGCGGCAAGAACATCCGGACTCCGACCACACGCCCGCCCGGAGTTTGCGGCGCCATCGCGAGACCGGCGCCACGCGAACTACCTCCGGTGCAGGGTCTCGAGCGCGCCCGCCAGTACGTGGGGATCGTGGTGCCCCTTGTAGACCTCGGGCGGCCGCTTGTCGAGCCCGAGGAGTTGAGCGACCGCTGTCCACGCGGTGCGTACGGAGTACTCGACGGTGAAGACGACGTCGTCGGGCACCTCGGCGAACTGACCGATGAAGGCGAGGTTCACCGACCCCTTGGGCACGACCTCGGGGCGGTCGTCGCGGCGTCGGACGAGGAACTGGCTGGTGATGTACGGCATCAGACAGGGCACGACGGTGGAGGTCTTCCGGACGCGGTCCGTCACGTGCTTGTCGAACCGCAGATGGTGTAGGACCTCCTCGAGGATCTCCCCGCCCGAGCACATCGTCATCGGCTTCACGGTGTGGTTGCCCGCCCGGCCGGGGAACAGGCCGTAGCCCCACCAGACTCCGACGTCCTCGGGCTGGTCGCGGTAGACGGGCTGGCGGTTGGCGACGATGGTGAGCAGCCAGTTGGAGTCGGTGAAGGTCATCAGGCCGCCCTTACCGGTCTCCCGGCCGCTGAACTCCTTGAGCGCGTCGAGGAAAGCCGGGTCCTTGGTCGTGACGGTGAACGACTCCCACCGGGACTCCTTGACGTGCTTGTCGAAGGCGTCCGGATTGCCGAAGTCGTCGCGTCCCCTGGCCAGTCGGTGCCAGAGCAGCCACGCGTCCGAGCGCCGGGGAGGCGGCGGCGGTGCCGTGGTGTGCGAGCCGAGGCTGGAGGCGTCGGTCATGGAACCGTTGGTGACCAGGACGAGGTCCGAGGGAGCCACGTCGATCTGCTCGTCGCGCCCGTTGCGGGACAGGTAGAGACGGTCGACCGTGGTGCTCCGGTGCCCCGGCACGAGTCCCAGGTCGATGACGTGGCATCCGGTGTGGAGACTGACGCCGCGGTCCCGCAGCCAGTCCGTCAGAGGCCGCACGATGGAGTCGTACTGGTTGTAGCGGGTCCGGTAAATGCCCGACATCGACGAGAACTCGGGGAGGAGGTGGATGAAGCGTCTGAGATAGCGGCGGAACTCGATGGCGCTGTGCCAGGGCTGAAACGCGAACGTGGTGCACCACATGAACCAGAAGTTCGTGGTGAAGAAGTGCTCGCCGAAGCAGTCGGTGATGCGCTTGCCGTCCAGATGTCCCTCCGGGACTGCCAGACAGCGGACCAGGTCCAGCCGGTCCCGCTCGGAGAACCCCATCGAGCGGGCGTCGACGATCTTTCCCTCCTCGTCGACGAGACGCGAGATGTCGTTCCAGGCGAACTCCTCGTGCCCGGCGAGGATGTCCTGCGTCACCGACACCGCGGGGTCGTCGAGTGAGGGAATGCCGGACAGCAGGTCATACGTGCAGCGGAATTCGGCCTCGAACATCCGCCCGCCGCGCATGCTGTAGCCGGCGTCCGCCGTGCCGCCCGCGTCCAGGCTGCCGCCCATCCGCCGCTGCTCCTCGAAGAGATGGATGTCCGTTCCGTCGAAGCCTCCGTCACGGATCAGGAACGTCGCCGCGGCCAGCGCCGCGATGCCGCTGCCCACCAGATACGCCTTCGCCATCACACAACTCCTCGTTCTCGCCCGTCGACCGGGAATCACACAGCCCACGGTTTCCTGCGGCCGTGGCCGCCGTCAGTGAGCCGTAGGTCACCGGTGTGGTCCGGTCGGCCCTGGAACGGCCCTGCACAGCGCCCGCGCGCAGGCGCGCGAAGAGGATTCGGCCCGGTCGGTGGGCCGTCACCGACCGGGGCTGTGCGCACCGGACGCTCACGTCCCGTGCGGGTCCGCCGCGTTGCCGCTCGCTTCGGAAGGACGGGAGGCCGGGTCGGCGCCGCGCCAGGGCGGGGTCGTCGCCCGGTGGCCGCTGTCCCGGGCGGCCTTGGCGGTCTGACGGCGCAGCCGGTCCTGGAGCTGGTCGACGAGCTCGTGGCCGGTGGCCTCCTCGGCGTGGACGACCACTTGGCGGTCACCGACGTGCAGCTCGGCCGTGGCCGACCAAGGGCGGTCCGCGTGATGGGCGGCTGCCTTGGTGATCCGCACCTCACCGGTGACGGCGGGCAGTCCCGGCCGGCCCGCGACGGCGTCGATCTTCACTCGCGCGTACGTGAGGGTCTCCTCGTCCACCGCGCCGTCGGAGCGCAACCGCACCGCGGAAGTGGTTCGGGCTTGGGCGTGGTCGCCGGTCATATGGATTTCTCCTTCAGAGCATCAGGATGTCCGTCGTGGTTCAGGCGATCGGACCGGGCAGCCACAGGTCGGGGCCGAAGACTTCGTACCGGACGCGCCGTGCCGGGACTCCGGCGCGCAGCAACTGGCCGCGCACTGCGCGCATGAACGGCAGCGGGCCGCACAGGAACACCGTGGCGCCGTCGGGCAGTTCGACTCCGTCCAGGTCCATCAGGCCGACGCGGGCGGCGGGTTCCTCCGGTCCGGGGTGCTCGTACCAGAACACGGCTCGGGCGGCCGGCAATTGCTCGACGAGTCCCCGCGTCTCGGTGCGCAGGGCGTGTTCGGCAGGGGAGCGGTCGGCGTGCAGGACGAGGACCCGCCGGCTGGATCCGATGGCGGTGAGATGAGCCAGCATGCCCGTCATGGGCGTGCAGCCGATGCCCGCCGAGACGAGCACGAGCGGAGCGGTGGCGTCGGCCGGATCGTCGAGGACGACATCGCCGAAGGGTGCGGAGAGCGTGAGCTCGTCGCCCGTGCGAACCCCGTCGTGCAGCAGGTTGGAGACCTCGCCGTCCGGCCCGCCGGCCGGGCCGGCGACCCGCTTGACGGTGATCCGCCGCAGTTCCCCGCCCGGGTCCGAGGACAGACTGTACTGGCGCAACTGGAGTACGCCGTCGGGCATGCGGACGCGAATGCTCACGTACTGACCGGCCCGAGCCCTCGGAGCGGGTTCATCGTCGGCCGGACGCAGCACGAAGGACACCACGTCCGGGGTCTCGTCGCGGCGTTCGACGACCGTCCATTGTCGCCAGGTCCGGCCGGGCAGCATTCCCGCGTTCTGATACAGCCGGGCCTCCTGGCCGATCAGGGCACCGGCCATCAGCCAGTACACCTCGTCCCAGGCGGCGGCCACCTCCGGGGTGACCGCGTCGCCGAGGACCTCGGCCATCGCGCCGAACAGGTACTTGTGCACGATCGTGTACTGATCGTCGGCGACCCCGACAGCGGCGTGCTTGTGGGCGATACGGCTCAGCAGGGCGTCGGGCCGGACATCCGGCTCCTCCAGCAGCGCGGTCGCGAACACGGCGATCGAGCCGGCCAGGGCACGGCGCTGGGCGCCGTTGGCCTGGTTGCCGCGGTTGAACATCCCGTCGAGCAGCTCCGGCCGGTCGCGGAACATGGCGCCGTAGAAATGGCTGGTGATCTCGTCAAGTGACTCGGCCACCACGGGCAGTGTGGCCCGCACCACGTCGGCGGACTCTGTGGACAGCATGAAGCCTCCCGGGAAAAGGGGGGATGAGAGAGCAAAGGGGCCGCGTCGACTGGGCGGCGGTCTCTGTGTAGCAGTCGTCGGCCTGCGATTCGGCGTCGTTTCGCGGCACCGGGCGAAGAGGGGCCGAACGGCCCCAGCGACTCGTCCCCATCGGCCCCAGGGGACCTGCTCGTGACGGGGCCGTACGGCGCCGCACCGGGCTCCCGACGGCCCTGTCCGCCGTAGCTGCCGGGGACAAGCATCGAAACCGGAGACGTCCGAGGAATCCCGCGGACGGTGTCGGGAACGTATGCGGAGGCAAGCGATGACGACGGTGGCCTCGATAGAAGCGTCGGTGTGGCGTGGGTTCGTGGGGGAGCGCTGGCGCGACCGCGTGGACGTGCGCGACTTCATTCAGGCCAACTACACACCGTACGAAGGGGGTTCGGCGTTCCTGGTCGGTCCCACGGGGCGCACTCTTGCCGTCTGGCGCAAGGTCAGTGCGCTGTTCCCCGAGGAGCGGCGGAAGGGAATCCTGGATGTCGACCCCGGCACTCCGTCCACCATCACCTCGCACCGGCCGGGCTTCATCGACCGTGAGCGGGAATTGATCGTCGGCCTGCAGACCGACGCCCCGCTCAGGCGGGCGATCATGCCCAATGGTGGACTGCGGATGGTCGAGAACGGGCTGAAGGCGTACGGCTACAAGGCCGACCCTTTCGTCACACGCGTGTTTGGGACCTACCGCAAGACCCACAACGACGGTGTCTTCGACGCCTACACCCCCGAGATGCGCGCCGTCCGTAAGGCCGGGATCATCACCGGACTGCCCGACGCCTACGGCCGCGGCCGGATCATCGGCGACTACCGGCGGGTGGCACTCTACGGCACGGCACGGCTGATCAGGGCCAAGCGGGCCGAGCGGGCGCTGCTGGACGAGCGGCCCTCCGGCGCGGATGTCATCCGCGACCGCGAGGAGCTCGCCGAGCAGATACGGGCGCTGGGTGAGCTCAACGAGATGGCGACCTCCTACGGCTGCGACGTCTCCCGCCCCGCCGCCACCGCCCAGGAGGCCGTCCAGTGGCTCTACCTCGGCTTCCTTGCCGCGGTGAAGGAGCAGAACGGCGCCGCGATGTCGCTGGGCCGCACCTCCACCTTCCTGGACGTCTACCTGCAGCGCGACCTGGAGGAGGGCTCGATCGACGAGTCCCGTGCCCAAGAGCTGATCGACGACTTCGTGATCAAGCTGCGGATCGTACGCTTCCTGCGCACCCCCGAATACGACGCGCTGTTCTCCGGTGACCCGACCTGGGTGACGGAGTCCATCGGCGGCATCGGCGCGGACGGCCGCCCGCTGGTCACCCGCACCTCCTTCCGCTTCCTGCAGACCCTCTACAACCTCGGTCCCGCGCCCGAGCCCAACCTGACGGTGCTGTGGTCGCCCCGACTGCCGTCTGGGTTCAAGGAGTTCTGCGCCCAGGCATCGATCGACACCAGCGCCGTCCAGTACGAATCCGATGAGCTGATGCGCCCGCGCACCGGCGACGACACCGCGATCGCCTGCTGTGTGTCGGCGATGGCGGTGGGGAAGCAGATGCAGTTCTTCGGGGCACGGGTCAATCTCGCCAAGGCACTGCTGTACGCGATCAACGGTGGCCGGGACGAGATGAGCGGCGAGCAGATCGCTCCCGAGGCTCCCGCGCTGACCGGTGAGTACCTGGAGTACAAGGAACTGTCGGCGGCGTACGACCGGATGCTGGACTGGCTCGCGGCGACCTATGTCAACACGCTCAACGTCATCCACTACATGCACGACAAGTACGCCTACGAGCGCATCGAGATGGCGCTGCACGACCACCCGGTGCACCGCTTCATGGCCTGCGGCATCGCGGGTCTGTCGGTCGCCGCGGACAGTCTGTCCGCCGTCAAGTACGCACGGGTGAGGGTCATTCGGGACAGCACGGGGCTCGCTGTGGACTATGAGACCGAGGGGGAGTGGCCCGCGTACGGGAACAACGACGATCGCGCGGACGCCATCGCGATCGGGCTGGTCGAGTCCTTCATGGCGAAGGTCCGCGAGCACCCCACCTACCGGAACGCCGAGCACACCCAGTCGGTGCTGACGATCACCTCGAACGTCGTCTACGGCAAGCACACGGGCAACACCCCCGACGGCCGGCGCGCCGGACAGCCCTTCGCACCCGGCGCGAACCCCATGAACGGCCGCGACCGCCACGGAGTGGCCGCCTCCGCGCTCTCGGTCGCCAAGCTCCCGTACGAGCAGGCACGTGACGGCATCTCGTTGACCACGACGATCACCCCGGAGGGGTTGGGCCACGATCCGGTCGAGCGGGCCGGGAACCTGGTCGGCATCCTCGACGCGTACGTGTCCTCGGGCGGCTTCCACATGAACGTCAACGTCCTGGACCGGGCCACGCTGGAGGACGCGATGGAACACCCGGAGAAGTACCCGGAATTGACCATCCGGGTCTCCGGGTACGCCGTCAATTTCGTCCGCTTGACGCGCGAGCAGCAGCTCGACGTGATCAGCCGCACCTTCCACGGAGCGCTGTGAAGACCGTGACCAGCGGCCGGATCCACTCCTGGGACCTGTCCACCGGCGTGGACGGTCCCGGGACCCGGTTCGCCCTCTTCGTCAACGGCTGCCCGCTGCGCTGCCTCTACTGTGCCAACCCCGACACCTGGCACATGCGCGACGGGCGAGAGGCCACCGTCGACGAGGTGATGGCGGAGATCGACAAGTATCGGGCCTTCGTCACCACGGCCGGGGGAGGAGTGACCATCACCGGCGGCGAGCCGCTGCTGCAACCGGCCTTCACGGGTGCGGTGTTGCGTCGCTGCAAGGAGTCCGGACTGCACACCGCGCTGGATACCTCGGGCTTCCTCGGCGCCCGTGCCACCGACGAACTGCTCGCCGACACCGACCTGGTGCTCCTGGACATCAAGTCCTTCGACATCGGCACCTACCGGAAACTGACCGGCGGAGAGCTCGCCCCGACCCTCAACTTCGCCACGCGTCTGGACCGGCTGGAGACCCCGGTCTGGATCCGCTACGTCCTGGTCCCCGGCTGGACCGACGACGAGAGAGCCGTCGCTGGACTCGGAGCCTTCCTGGCCGGACTGCGCAACGTGCAACGCGTGGACGTCCTGCCGTTCCACAAACTTGGCGCCCACAAGTACGACGCGCTGGGGATCCCCTTCCCGCTGCGCGACACGCCCGTGCCGGACCCGGATCTCGCCGCGCGCGTGCGCGGGCAGTTCAGGGAGTACGGCCTGCGGGCGCTTTGACGAGAGACGGGCAACCGAGTACGGGAGGGAACGGAAATGACTGCTCACCATGTGGTCGTCGGAGTGGACGGCTCCCTGGTCGCCACGCGGGCGCTGGACCGAGCCACGGCAGAGGCGAAGCGGCGCGGCGCAGCCCTGCACATGGTGTACGCCGTGCCCGACCGGGACGAGGCCGGACCGGTCCTGGCGGCCGCCGTCTCACGGGTGCGCGACCGGCGCCCCGATCTGCCGGTCATGGCCTCGGCCTTCGAGGGCCGCGCCGTGGACGCATTGCTGCGTGCAGGGCGGGGCGCCGATCTGACCGTCGTCGGCACCCGTGGGCTCGGCGGCATCACCGGCCGCTTGCTCGGCTCGGTGAGCCTGCGTCTGGCCGCACACACACGCAGCCCTCTGCTCGTCGTACGAGGCGACCATCTGTCGCGGGAATGCGGCAAGGTGCTGCTTGGTGTCGAGAACGACGCCGACGCGGCGGCGTATGCCTTCGCGGAAGCCGAACGCCGCAGTGTGAGTCTGAACGTCCTGCACGCACGGACGAACCGGCACCTCACACCCGAACTGCCTGCACTGGTATCCGCCACAAGCCCGGGCCAGGTGGAGGCTGTCCGTCTCGCCCGGAGCGAGGAGGCGGTGCCCCGTTTCACTGTGGCAGAACTGCGGGAGCGGTACCCACACGTCGGCGTCGACACCCGCACGGTCCGTACCGGCCCGGCGCACGCGCTCCTCCAAGCGACCCGCGACGCCGATGTCGTCGTCATCGCCGCGCACCGCCGCCCCGGTCGGCTCCGGCCCTGGCCGGGCTCTGTGACCCGCACCTTGTTGCACCACTCCCACTGCCCGGTGGTGGTGGTCCCGGTCGCGGTGGGCGACGGCCCGAGCTCCTGAACCGATCACGGCCCGGATCGGGGCCGAAGGCCCGTCTCTTCGCCGGGAGGCCCACGGATGGGCCCACCAGGGGGCCTGAGCGGGACCGACCGGCCCTGTCCGCGGCAGGGCGGGTGGACGCAGGGTGGGGTCAGTGCGGACCGGCACGTGACTTCGACCCGGAGGGAATCCACCATGCCCGACGTCCTACCGCAGCAGGCGCCCGCCCCGATCACGGACGGGGAACTGCAGGCCCTGGACGCCCACTGGCGTGCCGCGAACTATCTGGCGGTCGGTCAGATCTACCTGATGTCCAACCCGTTGTTGACCGAGCCGTTGCGCGCGGAGCACGTCAAGCCGCGACTGCTCGGCCACTGGGGCACGTCGCCGGGCCTGAACCTGGTCCACACCCACCTCAACCGTGTCATCAAGACGCACGGTCAGGACGCCCTGTGCATCTGGGGTCCCGGGCACGGTGGCCCCGCGGTTCTGGCCAACTCCTGGTTGGAGGGTAGTTACAGCGAGACCTATCCGGATGTGAGCCGCGACGGGGCGGGCATGGCGCGGCTGTTCCGACAGTTCTCCTTCCCGGGCGGCGTGCCGAGCCACGTCGCGCCCGAGACACCCGGCTCCATCCACGAGGGAGGTGAACTCGGCTACTCCCTCTCACACGCGTACGGCGCCGCCGTCGACAACCCGGATCTGCTCGTTGCCTGCGTGATCGGCGACGGCGAGGCGGAGACCGGCCCGCTGGCGGCCTCCTGGCACTCGAACAAGTTCCTCGACCCGGTGCACGACGGTGCGGTCCTGCCGATCCTCCACCTCAATGGATACAAGATCGCCAATCCGACGGTGCTGTCCCGGCTCCCCGAGCCCGAACTCGACGAACTCTTGCGGGGATACGGCCACGTGCCGATCCACGTCACCGGCGACGACCCGATGACGGTGCACCGTGCCATGGCCGCCGCCATGGACGACGCCCTGGACCGCATCGCGCTCATCCAACGCACCGCGCGCGAGGAGGGCATCCGCGAACGGCCCCACTGGCCGGTGATCGTGCTGCGCACCCCCAAGGGCTGGACCGGTCCGGCCGAGGTCGACGGCCTTCCTGTGGAGGGAACCTGGCGCGCCCACCAGGTCCCGCTGGCGGCCGTGCGGGACAACCCGGAGCACCTGCGGCAGCTGGAGACCTGGCTCAGGTCGTACAAGCCCCAGGAGCTCTTCGACGAGCACGGCCGTCCCCGCGAGCAGGTGCTGGCCTGCGTTCCCGACGGCGCCCGGCGCCTGGGCGCCACCCCACACGCCAACGGCGGACTCCTGCTGCGCGAGCTGCCGCTGCCGCCTCTGGAACGCTACGCCGTCCCGGTGGACAAACCCGGTGCGACCCTGCACGAGCCGACTCGTGTCCTCGGCGATCTGCTGGAGCATGTCATGGAGTCCACCGGCGAGCGCCGTGACTTCCGGATCGTTGGCCCGGATGAGACGGCTTCCAACCGGCTCCAGGCAGTCTTCGACGCGAGCGGCAAGGCCTGGCAGGCCCAGACTCTGGAAGTGGACGAACACCTGGACCGGCACGGCCGGGTCATGGAAATTCTCTCCGAACACCTCTGCCAGGGCTGGCTGGAGGGCTATTTGCTCACCGGCCGGCACGGGCTCTTCTCCTGCTACGAAGCCTTCGTGCACATCGTCGACTCGATGGTCAACCAGCACATCAAATGGCTGCGCGTCACCCGGCGGCTGCCGTGGCGCGCGCCCATCGCCTCCCTCAACTACCTGTTGACCTCGCACGTGTGGCGCCAGGACCACAACGGCTTCTCCCACCAGGACCCGGGGTTCGTGGACCACGTACTCAACAAGAGCCCCGAGGTCGTACGGGTCTATCTGCCACCGGACGCCAATACCCTGCTGTCGGTGGCCGACCATGTGTTGCGCAGCCGCGACTACGTCAACGTCGTGGTCGCCGGCAAGCAGCCCTGCTTCGACTGGCTCACGATGGACCAGGCCCGGGCCCACTGTGCCAGGGGCGCCGGTATCTGGGAGTGGGCCGGCACGGAGAACGGTGAACGGGAACCGGACGTCGTGCTCGCCGCCGCGGGCGACGTCCCCACCCAGGAGGTGCTGGCCGCCGCGCAGTTGCTCCGTACACATCTGCCGGCACTGGTCGTGCGGGTCGTCAACGTCGTCGACCTGGCCCGGCTGCTGCCCGCCGAGGAGCACCCGCACGGCATGCCCGACGCGGAGTACGACGCACTGTTCACCCGCGACAAGCCGGTGATCTTCGCGTACCACGGCTACCCGTGGCTGATCCACCGCCTGGCCTACCGCCGGGCCGGCCACGCGAATCTCCACGTGCGTGGCTACAAGGAGATCGGCACCACGACCACTCCGTTCGACATGGTGGTCCGCAACGACCTGGACCGCTACCGCTTGGTGATGGACGTCATCGACCGCGTGCCGGGCCTGGCCGTACGTGCCGCCCCCGTACGGCAGTTGATGGAGGACACCCGGCTGCGCCACCACGACTGGATCCGCGCACGTGGCACCGACCTGCCCGAGGTAGCGGACTGGACCTGGGGTAGCTGACCGGGCCCTTCACCGAGGGACGTTCGGCCTCATCGTCAGGGCCCCGCAGACCCTCTGAACTCCCGTGCCGCAGCGGGACATTGGAGGTGAAACGAGAGTCGGAACGTCCTCTCGAAACGGCTTTCTGGAAGGGATGAGCATCATGGCAGTCCACGAGCACCCCCACCGGCACACGGGGTTCCGCCTCCCGTCATTTCGCAGGACAGGCACCGCGTCCGTTTCCGGTGCGACGGCGGCTGCGGCGGTCACGGCGACCCGCTCGTATGTCTTCGCGGGCCTGCGTCTGTTGACCGGGTTCGTCTTCCTGTGGGCCTTCCTGGACAAGACATTCGGTTTTGGCTACGCGACCGGATCTGGCAAGGGCTGGATCGACGGAGGCTCGCCGACCAAGGGCTTCCTCAGCGGTGTCGCCGCGGGTCCGATGGAGTCCACGTTCCACGACTGGGCGGGTGCGGGCTGGGCCGACTGGCTGTTCATGCTCGGCCTGCTCGGTATCGGCCTGGCGCTCGTGTCCGGTGTCGCGCTGCGGTTCGCCGCGGTGGCGGGCACCGCGATGATGGCGCTGATGTGGATCGCGGAGTGGCCGCCGGCCAAGCATCTGTCCGACGGCTCGCTCAGCATGTCGACGAACCCGTTCGTCGACTATCACCTCATCTACGCGGTGGTCCTGATCGCCCTCGCGGCGGCGGGCGCGGGCGCCACCTGGGGTTTGGGCAAGGTGTGGGCGCGGATCCCGTTCGTCAGCCGCAACCCCTGGCTGCTCTGACACAGCCAGTCGGCCCGGATCGGGGCGCCACCGCGATGACGCGGTGGCGCCCCGTTTGCGTGGCTGCGGGCCATGGGCCACGGATGGTGCCGGCTCGGGCCGTGTGCCACCGCATGGGCCGGTCGGCCCCAACCGGGGACCAGCGGCCTCTCCAGTCGCACGGCTCCGGCCGCGAGACTCGAATGCATCCGCGCCTGAGAGAGGTACTTACATGCCCCGCAACGTCACCACCGGCTTGGACGGCACGCCCGAGAGCCTTGCCGCGGCAGACTGGGCCGCCCGCGAGGCGCTGCTTCGCGGCCTGCCCCTGCGCCTCGTACACGCCTGGAAATGGCAGCCCTACACGTACACCCCGCTGGGCGGGGTCTCCTTGCCACCGGAAGCGATCGATACCGAGCGCAGCTGGGCCAAGCGCGTGCGGGACGAGGCCGAGGCCGTGCTCTCGCGCCGCTATGCCGACCTGCGGATCAGCGCCAGCGAGGTGGCGGAGCAGCCGGTCCCCGCTCTTCTGGCCGCTGCTGAGGAAGCCGAGGTGCTGGTACTCGGGTCTCGTGGACTGAGCGGAGTCGCCGGTTTCCTGGTCGGCTCCGTCGCACTGGGCGTCGTGGCCCGCGCCGAGCGGCCGGTCGTCCTCGTTCGCGCAGGTGAGCGCGCCGACAACGAGCATCTGCCGGACACCGGCGGCATCGCGTCCGCCGCTACCCCGTACCGCGACGTCGTGCTTGGGCTGGACCTGGAGAACCCCGACGACACCGTGATCGAGTACGCGTTCGACGCTGCTGCGCGTCGTGCGGCGAACCTGCGCGTCGTCCACGGTTGGACCCTGCCGCCCTACTACTACGGCTACGGCGGTGCTCTCGACCCTGAGCTCAACGCCGAACTGGCGGCGCAGGTGCGGCGCAGGCTGACCGACGCGCTGCGGCCGTGGCGCGGGAAGTTCCCGGGCGTCGAGGTGAACGAGCAGGCTGTGATCGGCGGAGCGGGCTCCCATCTGGTGGACGCCTCCCGTGACGCGGCCCTGGTCGTCGTCGGACGCAGGAAGCGTCACACGCCATTCGGCAGCCATGTCGGTGCGGTGACCCAAGCAGTGCTGCACCATGCCTCCGCGCCGGTCGCGGTGGTCCCACACGACTGAGCGCACGCTCTGCACGGTTCGTGCGGCCCCGGGAATGAACTTCCCGGGGCCCGCGTGTTGTCGTGTGGAGCGGCGGCGGCACCGCATGACCTGGGCTGTGAGCGGTGGTTAAGCAGACGGCGTCGGGCCAGGTGGATGCCACCGCGATGATGTCACCCACGTCCAGCAGCACGCCGACGCCGAGCCACGGCTCGAACCAGATCGCCTTGAGGACAAGCCCGCTTGAGGCCGAGACAAGTGCCGACGCTGGCCCACCAGTCACTGCCTGCGATCACCCCGGCGCGGGCCGGCTTGCCGGTCTGCTGCGCCGCGGCCGCGAGGGAGGTGGGCATCTCCCATGTCGTGGAAGGGCGGGTTCCGGTGCGGTCCTGCGCCGCGCCGTGGATGGCCGCCTGCCGGGCCAGGCCAAGGGAGGCGAACAGGGGTCTCGGCGGGTGAGGTGCAGGTTGCGGGCGACGGCGTTGGCGGCGAGCGCGTCGGCGGGGCGGCCCATGTGCTGGCACATGGTTCCCGCGTGACTCCAGATGCGGAACTTGATCGCCTGGTCGCCGGACATCTCGGCGAGGGCCTGGGCCTCACGCCTGTGCGCCTTGGCGACGTCGTAGCGTCGGCCGTCGATGGCGGCCCACATCGCCGAGGAGCGGAAGGCTGCTGCGGAGGCGTAGAGGTTGCTGCGTACGCGCTGGGTGGCGCTGCCCGCGTTCTGGAGGTTCAGCGCCTCGTCGGCGAGGGCGGCGGCCCGCTGCTCGATGCCGAGTTGTCCGCCGTGGCGGTGGTCGCTGGCGATGATCTCGGCGAAGCGCTTGTTGAGGCGGTTGACGTCACTCATGCCGATGCGGCGCGGTGACGCGGTGCCGGGCGCGGCTGCTGCTGCGGCGGCAGCCGCCGCAATGCCGCCGACGAGGGTACGGCGCTTCATGTCGGGGTCCTCCTGCTGCGGTGGGGCTGGGGTGGACGAAGGCGGCCCCGTGGCACGAACCCTAAAGCGATGGCGGGTAGTCCGGTGACGTCCTCAAGTGCCTTGCTGGTAGCAGACTTTGGCCACGTGACCCGGCCTGCTTTCCAGGCCCGGACCGATGAGCCGTCGAGGCCGCCTGGCCGCCCGGTCAGCCTCTCTAAAGCCGTGTTCACAGCGTCGGCAAGGCTGTTGGAGCTGTAGCCGCGTTCGGCCATCCACGCCTCAAGAACAGTGTTGCGCGTGGTGTCCATTCACGCACGGTAACTCTCACGCCCCAGATCTCGGCCGAGCGCGACACGGGTACGTGTCGGGGTCGCGGACGAAGAACCGTCGCGCCTGCCGGCGCTCAGCCAGACCGATGAGGACGACGAGTCGGGCCGCGGACTGCTCCTCATCGATGCCGTCGCCGACCGCTGGGGCTACGACCTGCAAGGCTCCGGCAGACGCCCATGGGGCAACGGGGCGGCGCCGTCCTGTCCGGCGCCGCGTGTACCGGCCACACCAGCATCCGACCCCGACCCGACCGCCGACCATGATGGCCCGACCACGGTCACGATGCGACAACACCCCTGACGACCAGGCCGACATCCCCGCCGATATCCCCTCCGACAACTGACAGCGTGCTGCCACGCCGTGGGCGGCATATCCACAGGTCACCACGCCCGTCTGGCCGTGGTCGGAAGCCCGACATCCCCCTCTGCACGCCCCCGCGCTCGCCCCAAAACATGAAGAGAAACAGGTGACAGGGGACGACGGGCGAACGAGGCGGGCGCGCGCCGACGGGGATCGGGGCCGCCGTTACCCGTGTTGCGCGTCGGCGGAGCCTCCGCGCTCGTGCACCGGACGCGGCGCACACCAGCAGTACCACCAGGGCCTGGGTGTCGGATTCGTTCACCTCGGCCAGGATCGCTGTGCCGTGGGTGCTATGTGCTGTGCGAAGCGGCCGCCGGCGCGGGTGACTTCGGAGGCCCGCCAGTAAGTGCGCATTGCGCTGGACGATGCGATACATCCGCGCAGGCCCGCGCGCGCTTCTATGGTTCTGGTGGGCGGGTCAATGAGTCGGGGAGCCTGGGTGAGGCTTCGCGCAGTTGCGGTGCGGGGGAGGGGAACGGCATCGCGACCGGCGTGATGGCCTGGACCACGGTGACGCTGCAGCCCGGCCGTTATGAGTTGGTCTGCAACTTCGCCGGTCACTACACGGTCGGCATGTACACCGAGCTGGATTGCTGGCCGACGGTCGCCGTGAGGTGTCTCAGCGCAGCAGGAGAGGTCGGGCCTCCGGTCACCTGCTGTCGCCGGCCTCCGTCTCGGGGAGTGCGGCCCGCCCGGCCTCCAGGCGGGCGACGGGGACGCGGAACGGCGAGCAGGAGACGTAGTCGAGTCCCGCGCTGTGGAAGAAGTGCACCGAGTCCGGGTCGCCGCCATGCTCGCCGCAGACTCCGATCTTCAGTCCGGGCCGAGCGGCGCGGCCCTCGGCGACCGCGATCTCGACCAGGCGTCCCACGCCTTCGCGGTCGATCGTCTCGAAGGGGGACACCTTGAAGATGCCCTTGTCGAGATACGCGGAGAAGAACGCTGCCTCGACGTCGTCGCGGGAGAAGCCCCATGTGGTCTGGGTGAGATCGTTCGTGCCGAAGGAGAAGAATTGCGCTTCCTGGGCGATCCGGCCGGCGGTGAGGGCCGCCCTGGGCAGCTCGATCATCGTGCCGACCGGGCAATCGACAAGGACGCCGGTGACCTTGCTGACCTCGGCCAGTACTCGCTCGATCTCCTCCCGCACGAGTCGCAGTTCCTCGACCGTGTCGATCAGCGGAACCATGATCTCCGCCCGCGGATCGCCGCCGGCCCGCTTGCGTTCCACGACCGCCTCGGCGATCGCCCGCACCTGCATGGCGATCAGGCCCGGAGCCACCAGCCCCAGACGTACGCCGCGCAGGCCCAGCATCGGGTTCTCCTCGTGCATGCGGTTCACGGCGTCGAGCAGCTCGGCGTCGTGCGTGCTGGGCGCCTTGCCGTGCGCCTCAGCGGCGGCGATACGCACGGCGAGTTCCGTGCGGTCGGGCAGGAACTCGTGCAGTGGCGGATCCAGGAGACGGACGGTGACCGGCAGACCGTCCATTGCCGCCAGGATGCCGACGAAGTCCCGCCGTTGCAGCGGGAGGAGCGCGTCGAGCGCCCGCTCACGTTCGGCGTCGGCGCGGGCCAAGATCATCGCCTCGACCAGCTGCCGCCGGTCGCCGAGGAACATGTGCTCGGTGCGGCACAGCCCGATGCCCTCGGCGCCGAACCGGCGGGCTCGGGCGGCGTCTTCGGGGTTGTCCGCATTCGCCCGCACCCCCAACCGCCGTACACCATCAGCCTGTTGCATGGCGCCCACCACGGCGTCGACCAGCCCGGCCGAGCGCTCGCCGGTTTCGAAGTACCGCATCACTGCGGAGTCGACCAGCGGAGCTGCGCCTGAGTAGACGGTGCCCTCGGAGCCGTCGACGGAGATGACCGTGCCCTCTTCGACGATGGTGTCGCCCACCCTGAAGCGGCGCTTCTGCGTGTCCACGGTGATCTCCTCGGCACCGCACACGCACACCTTGCCCATGCCGCGGGCGACCACGGCCGCGTGGCTGGTCTTGCCGCCGCGACTGGTCAGGACGGCCTGGGCGGCGACCATGCCGGGCAGGTCGTCGGGGGTCGTCTCCTGCCGTACGAGGACGACCTTCTCCCCGGTGGAGGCCCGGCGGACCGCCTCGGCGGAGTCGAACACCACCGCGCCTACGGCGGCGCCCGGCGAGGCCGGGATGCCGTGCGCGAGCGCGTCGCCGACCGCTGAGGTGTCGAAGCGGGGGAACATCAGTCGGGCGAGCCCGTCCCCGCTGACGCGGGCCAGGCCCTCGTCGGGGGTGATCAGATCCTCGTCCACCAGCTCGGCGGCGATCGCGAACGCGGCCTCGGCGGTACGCTTGCCGACCCGGGTCTGCAGCATCCACAGCGTGCCGCGCTCGATGGTGAACTCGATGTCGCACAGATCCCGGTAGTGGTTCTCCAACGTCCGCAGGTGGCCGCACAGTTGGGCGTACGACCGGGGATCCAGGTGCTCCAGGTCGGTCAGTGCAACGGTGTTGCGGATGCCCGCGACGACGTCTTCGCCCTGCGCGTTGGGCAGATAGTCGCCGTACAGGCCGCGGCGGCCGGTGGCCGGGTCACGGGTGAAAGCGACTCCGCTGCCGGAGTCGGATCCCAGGTTGCCGAAGACCATGCGCTGCAGATTGACCGCGGTGCCCAGGTCGTCGGGTATGTGCTCGCGACGCCGGTAGAGCCGGGCGCGCTCGCCGTTCCAGGATTCGAAGACGGCGAGGATCGCCCGCCGCAACTGCTCTGCCGGAGCCTGCGGGAAGTCCTCGCCGGTCTCCTGGCGGATCAGCTCCTTGTAGGCCTCGACGAGCCGCGAGAGGTCGGTCGCGTCCAGCTGCAGGTCGTCGGCCGCGCCGCGCGCCTCCTTGAGGCGGGCCATGGCGTTCTCGAACCGCGCGCTGTCGACGCCCATGACCGTGCTGCCGAACATCTGCACGAGACGGCGGTAGGAGTCCCAAGCGAAGCGCTCGTTCCCGGACGACTTCGCCAGGCCGAGCACCGAGTCGTCGTTCAGGCCGATGTCCAGGATCGTTTCCATCATGCCGGGCATGGAGAAGCGGGCCCCGGAACGGACGGAGAGCAGCAGCGGTTCGTCCCGCTGCCCCAGCCGCCGTCCGGCGGCCTGTTCCAGAGTCGTCAGATGGTCGGAGACCTCGAGGGCCAGTCCCGTCGGCTCGGCCCCGGTGGTGAGGAAGGCCCGGCAGGCCTCGGTGGTGACCGTGAAGCCGGGCGGCACCGGCAGACCCATTCGGGTCATCTCGGCCAGGTTGGCGCCCTTGCCGCCGAGCAGGCCGGCCATGTTGCGGTCGCCCTCGCTGAACTCGTACACGTACTGGACCATGACGGTGCTGTTCCTTCCGGCTTCCGAAAGAATTGGGACCGGTCCTCCGCCGCGCGTCGTGGCAGGGTGGCGCACGACGTGCGGCGTCAGGCAGCAGGGGCTCACATCTCGAATACGATGCGTGCCTTGACCCGTCCGTCGAGGACCTCGGCGATGGAGTCGTTGACGGTGTCCAGAGGGCGGGTCTCGTAGATCACCTGGGTGCGCCCGGCGGCGTGCAGTCGGAACACTTCGTCCAGGTCCTGCCGGGTGCCGACGATCGAGCCGATGACGGAGGTGCCGTTCAGGACGGTGTCGAAGATCGGCACCTGAATGGTGCCGCCGGCGGGCAGGGCGACCATGACCAGCTTGCCGCCGCGCCGCAGACCGCCGTACACGGAGACGAAGGCCTGCTCGTTGACCGCCAGCGCAAGGGCGGCGTGCGCCCCGCCGTGCTGCTTCAGGACCTCGGCCGGGTCCTCCTTACGGGCGTCGATGAGGATGTCGGCGCCCAGTTCCCGGGCGAGTTCGAGCTTGTCGTCGGTGACGTCGATCGCGGCGACGGTCGCCCCGGCGATCTTTGAGTACTGCACGGCGAGGTGGCCGAGGCCGCCGACGCCGGAGATCGCGACCAGCTGGGTCGGACGGACCCCCGCGATCTTGAGGGCCTTGTACGTGGTCACACCGGCGCAGGTCAGCGGGGCCGCGTCGCACGGGTCGATGCCGTCGGGGACCGGCGCGGCGAAGTCGGCGGGCGCGAGCATCTTCTCGGCATACCCGCCGTCCACGCTGTAGCCGGTGTTCCGCTGCTGCTCGCACAACGTCTCCCTGCCGGACAGACAGTACTCGCAGCGCCCACAGGCCCATCCCAGCCAGGGAACGGCCACGCGTTGACCGACAGCGAGGTGGGTCACCCCCTCGCCGAGCGCCTCCACGATGCCGACACCCTCATGGCCCGGGACGAAAGGTGGGGTGGGCTTGACCGGCCAGTCGCCCATCGCGGCGTGGATATCGGTGTGGCACAGCCCGGACGCCTCGACACGGATACGGACCTGGCCAGGGCCTGGCTCCGGGTCGGGGCGCTCTTCGATCACGAGCGGCCGGCCGAATGACCGGACGACTGCTGCCTTCATCTGACGCTCCTCAGGTCTGGCTGTTCGGTGCGCGTCCAGCGTCGAACGGACCCTGGCGCGGCGGCAGGTACTGGACGGCCTCGGCGGTGGGGCCGCTTGGCCCTCAAGCCCGACGAAAACGGCCCGCAGTCGTGCGGGATTGCGGCCGGGGCAGCTGCGTGAAGCAGCACGGCGTGGACAATCGGACCACCGTCGTGCTCGGCGGCCGATCGAGCGTTCGACGGCACCATCACCACCGGGCGCCGGACCCGGACGAGCACCTGTTGCCCGACGGAGTCGAGCAGGAGACCGGCGACGGCGCCGTGGCCGTTGGAGCCCACCACCAGCATCTGTGGTGTCCAGGTCCCCGCGCGGCGGGCCCATCGTGTGGCTGCCGGATCCAGGCGTGCACCAGATGCGGAGGCGGCGTGCGGCGCTGTGTCTCACGGGCGGCGCGGTCGGCTGCGGCCAGAATCTCGGCGGAGCTGTCCGGACCGACGGTGGTAGCGGCCGGATCTGGGTAGGCGCCGGAAGCGGACATCCCATGGAACGGCGGAACACCAGAGGAAAACGGGCCGACCGGCCCTGGGAGTTCGCCCCGGGATCGCGCAAGATCTGCGACAGGAGAGGGCCGGTCCCACCCAGCAGGTGGATTCCGGACCAGGACAGGGACGACGCAGGACAGGAGCCGTTGATGACGGACAGCGAGCAGACCGCCCCCAAGGCCCCGATCCGGGTCTTTCTGCTGGACGACCATGAGGTCGTACGGCGAGGGGTGCACGACCTGCTGGACGACCAGCCGGACATCACCGTGGTCGGCGAGGCCGCCACCGTCGAACAGGCTCTGGTCCGCGTCCCCGCCCTGCGCCCGGACGTGGCCGTGCTCGACGTCCGCCTGCCCGACGGCGACGGCGTGACCGTCTGCCGGGAACTGCGCTCGCGCATGCCCGACCTTGCCTGCCTGATGCTCACCTCCTTCGACGACGAGGAGGCGCTGCTCGACTCGATCATGGCCGGCGCGTCCGGCTACGTACTGAAGCAGATCCAGGGCTCGGACCTGGTGTCGGCGGTGCGCACGGTGGCGGCCGGCCAGTCCCTGCTCGACTCCAGCGCCACCAGCAAGCTGATGGCCCGTCTGCGCGGCGAGCAGACCAAGGAACCCGAACCGGACGCCCTGCCGGACCTGACCGGACGCGAGCGGGAGATCCTCGCCCTGATCGGCGAAGGCCTGACCAACCGTCAGATCGGCCAGCGGCTCTACCTCGCCGAGAAGACCGTCAAGAACCACATCTCCCGCCTGCTGGCCAAACTCGGCGTGGACCGGCGCATCCAAGCCGCGGTCATCGCCACCCAGGCACAGGAACGGCTGAAGCAGGACAGGCACTGAGACGCCTTGTTGTACGGGGCCGCGGTCCACTGGCCCGAACGTCCCTCACCCGGCCCCCGTACGGCCCAAGCCCGATCCGATCCCTGCGAGCAGGCTGGCAGCGCACACCAGACGCGGACCGATCGGGAGGACAACGGACATGAGCGTGCGGGTGGGAATCAACGGCTTCGGCCGCATCGGGCGCAACTATCTGCGCTGCGTCCTGGAGCGCGCAGAGAGTGGGAACGGCACGCAGGTCGAGGTGGTGGCGGTCAACGACCTCACCTCCCCGGCGGCGCTGGCCCACCTGTTGGAGTACGACTCGACCTACGGCCGACTACGCCGCACCGTCGAGCACGACGACACCTCACTCACCGTCGACGGGCATCGCATCACGGTATCCGCGGAAGGAGACCCCGGAGCCCTGGCCTGGGGCAAGCTCGACGTGGACGTGGTCATCGAGTCGACCGGCCGCTTCCGCACCCGCGAGGACGCCGGACTGCACCTGAAGACCGGCGCGCGCAAGGTACTGCTGTCCGTACCGGGCAAGGGAGTCGACGCCACCCTGGTCATGGGTGTCAACGAGGACACGTACGCCCCGGAGCGGGACCACGTGGTCTCCAACGCCTCCTGCACCACCAACTGCGTGGCACCCATGGTGAAGGTGCTGGACGAGCAGTTCGGCATCGACAAGGGCCTGATGACCACCATCCACGGCTATACCAACGACCAAGTGGTCCTGGACGGCCCGCACAAGGACCCGCGCCGCGGCCGGTCGGCCGCCGTGAACATCATCCCGACCAGTACCGGCGCAGCCCGCGCGGTCGGTCTTGTCCTGCCGGAGCTTGCGGGCACTCTGGACGGCATCGCCGTCCGTGTGCCGGTCGTGGACGGCTCGTTGACGGACCTGACCGTGGTGCTGAACCGGCCCGCGACCGCGGACGAGCTCAACGCCGCGTTCCGCCAAGCCGCCGACGGACCGCTCAAGGGGATCCTGCGTGTGTCCGATGCCCCGATCGTCTCCCGAGACATCGTCGGCGACCCTGCCTCGTGCGTCCTGGACGCCCCGCTCACCCAGGTGCACGGCGAACTGGTCAAGGTCTTTGGCTGGTACGACAACGAGTGGGGGTACACCAACCGCCTTCTCGACCTCACCGAGTACGTAGCCGCCCGGCTTCCGCAGACCTGACAGACCGAGAATCGAGAGGCGGCAGGTGGCCGCCGACCTGGGCATCGCGGCCGGTCGGCGGCAACACGCGGTTGCGCAGCGTCCCCCGGCTGATCTTTCCAGAGGACCAAGTTCTGGAAGGAGATCAGCGCGATGACCGCATCACAGGGTGTGCCCTGGTTAGGCGAGTCAGTCGGTCAGGGCATCGAAGGCGGAGCGGTAGCAGGGCAGGATCGGCGTTCGGCCTGGCGTGGAGGGAGACTGAAGGCGCTTGCCGGCTTCAGCGGGAGACCGAAGGCGCTTCTTCAGCCTCGGCCAGTGTCCGCTGCGCCGTGCGACGGGGCGAACGGGGCCCCTCCGGGCCGTACCCCAGGCGGATCATCATCTGCGCGTGATCGCGCCGGTCGCTCGTCGGCGGTACGAGCTGCTCGCGCAGATCGGGCCACTCCAGTCCTTGGTGCAGCAGCGACGCCCGTATGCCATGGGCGGTGGCCACCAGCAGGACGCGTTCGAGCGCCTGCCCGGCGCGCAGCCAGTCGGTCCGCCGATCGTGAGCCGTGGACAGCACGACGATCGACGGCTGCTTCTCGAAGAGGCGCGCGGCCAGCACGGCCGGGTGCCGGTGGGCGTGAAAGTCCCGCATGGGGACGCGCTCCCGGAAATCCTGTGGTCCCAGAGCCTCCGGCGGCATTCCCAAGGCCGTGCGGTCCGGCTCGTGCACCCAGCGGCGACTTTCCGCAGCCCTGTCGGGGTCGGCGGTGTTGCGGTGTTCCGCCTCGGTGGTGATCTGCAGCAGGCGGTCGGTTTCACGGGGCGAGGGACGGCTCAACCGCGCGCCTTCGGTGTGGGCGGCCTCGGCGAGTTCAGTGAGTACGGCGGCGGGCAACGGCCGCTCAGAGAAGGGGAGACGGCTGCTGTGCCGACGCCACAGAGCGGCGTACAGGTGCGCGGGCGAGGGAGTCCTGGCGGGGCCGCCGAGGCGTACGGTGCCAAGGAGGTCCGGCTCGTCGGGACGGGGCAGCAGGCGGGTCACCGGTTCCCAGCCGAAGTGCGTGACCGCCACCTGCAGATTGAGGAGGGCGCAGCCGACGGAGACGTGCAGGGCGCGCCCGGCCGGATCGGCGTAACGCAGACCGCGGCTCGTAGCGGCGCGGATCTCCAGGGCAACGGTGTCCCGGTCGAGCCGGAAGCGCCAGGGCTGAGTGTTGTGGATCGAGGGGGCGGCAACAGCCGCGGAGACCAGGGTCTCCAGGGTCGGGACGTCGAGCGTCGGGGTACTCATCGGGAACTCCTCCCGGCCCCGCGCCGCGCGGGCGGCGGGGCTTTTCGGTTGGCGCTCCCAGCGTGAGGCGTCCGGGAGTGGCGGCAGGAGGGGCCGTGAGGCCTCTCGCGGCGCCGGATGGCCCAGCTGTGTGTCACCTCGGGGGACGCTCACCGGAATCGGGCTGGTCCAGCTAGTGCCGCGACAGGCAACGTTCGCCCCGTCGCGACGCCCGGCACACACTCTCGCCGCACCGGGCACAAGCCCAAGTACATCCAGTACGAGGGCTTGCACCCGGCACGCCGAGAGCACGCACCGGACGCCGCTCCTTGACGGGCAAACGTTGCCTGCCGCGGCACTAGGAGGCGAGAACCGCCGCCTGACCCGGCGGTGGACGCCCAGCTTGGCCAGCGGCCGGGAAATGCGGTTCTTGACCGTCTTCTCCGAGAGGTAGAGCTTCTTGCCGATCTGACGGTTGGTAAGGCCGTCCCCGATGAGCGCGAGGATGTCCCGCTCACGCGGTGAAAGGCCGGCCAGTTCGGGGGCGGTGGCCGGAGCATCGGCGGGACCGCGCGAAGGGAGCGCATCAGCCGGGCGGTCGTCGCGGGATCGAGCATGGACCAGCCCGAGGCGACGGTGCGCACAGCCGATGTCAGATCGGAGCCCTTGATCTGCTTGCGCACATAACCCGCAGCGCCGGCGCGTCGAGCAGGGCGTCCTCGTCGTCGAACGATGTCAGCACCAGCACGGCCAGCTCCGGCAATTGGCTGCGCAGTTCGCGGCAGACCGCGATCCCGTCTCCGCCGGGCAGACGTACGTCGAGTACGGCGACATCCGGGCGGAGCACCCGGCCACGGACGAGCGCGTGTTCGGCATTCTCGGCATCGCCGACCACGGGATGTCCGGTTCGGCCTCCAAGAGGTCGGACAGTCCGCGTCGTACGACCTCGTGATCGTCCAGCAGGAAGACCCGGATCGGGTTCTGCTCCGTGGAGGTGCGTGCCTTGGTCATGACGCCCCCTTAGTTCCCATGTGGCTGACGGACTACGGGCTGTCCGTCACGACGGTCACCGCCCGCCGGGACCGGGTGCACCAGGGCCGACCGGCCCCACTCCTCTCCATCATCTGCCCTGTCCTGCCCACTCGCCGCGGACCAGCGGCCCCTCCCGGCGACGATCACCCGGTGACACCGTTCATGCGGTGACGGAACTCGTGCTTGTTGTGCCGGTGAGGGGGTGTGACCGATGCGGAAGGTAAAGCGCACGAAGGTCCGAGGGTGGCGGTGGCGGCACAATGCGCTGCGGCGGCATAGCGA
Source organism: Streptomyces albiflavescens (assembly GCF_014645835.1). GTDB lineage: Bacteria > Actinomycetota > Actinomycetes > Streptomycetales > Streptomycetaceae > Streptomyces > Streptomyces albiflavescens. The sequence continues at coordinate 123,442 of NZ_BMMM01000001.1, read as the reverse complement.
TGCGGTGGAGGCGTGGGTCGTCCTGGCCACCTGGGCGACAGCGACGGTCGGCGGTGCTGCTGTCGGCGTTGTCGGGGCGCACGCCATGGAGAGCGCGGTCCAACACGAGCGCGCGGGGCGACACTCGGTCGTCGCCGTGCTGCTGGAGACTGCGCCGACCGGCGTGCGTGATGTGGCCACCGGCGTGAAATATGACCAGGTGAAGACAAAGGTGCGCTGGACGGACAAGGACGGGACGGTGCGCACGGCCCAGGCTGCCGTGAAGGCCGGCGCCAGGGCAGGCGCCACAGCGACCGTGTGGACGGACGGACACGGTCGGCTGGTGACGGCTCCCACCAGCCCGACGGAGGGGGCGGCGCGTGTGGCGCTGGCCGGAACGGGGGCCGCCCTGGCCGGCGGCTTCTTGATCCTCGTGGGCGGACTCACGGCGCGTCTGCGCATCGAGCGTCGGGCCACCGAGCGATGGGGCGAGGAATGGGACCAGGTCGGGCCGCAGTGGGGGCGCAAGACCAGGTGAGGGCCCGACGCGGTCGGGCTTCCACCGCGTCCTCTCCCGCTCCACGTATCCGGGGTCGACTGCGCTGATCCAACGCGCCAACCGAGCCGTCGGCGACCGGCGTGCGGCTGGGCGACGGTCCCCGAGCCGGAGGTGCGCGCGGCGGGCGACCGGTACCCGTGGGCCGAGGCTCGCCCCGGTACGCCGGGACCGGGACGGGGATCAGCGCCTGCAGCGCTCGCAGCGCAGGGGATTGTGGAACCGTCGGTGAGGCAGATCCGCACGACTGCGGCTCCGCCGGGGACGTCCGCCGGGACGATGAAGCTGAAGCTGGAGTGGGTGCTCGAGCCACACACGACGTTGGGGCTGAGTTCGTCCCCCAACTGCCCGTCGTGGGCGTCGAGGGTGTGCGCACGGGGCGCCCGGCAACTGGCCACGTCGGCCGCGCTCACCGACTTGTGCTCCCCGTCCACAACGACCGACGGTCGTACCAGGTGATGAGGTCTCTCGCGTACGTGTTCCCGACGGTGATGTCGAATTCGCTGATCGGGTAGTCGGCGGTGTGGGCGTCGGCCGCGAGGGCGCCCAGGAGCGTGCCGGTGGTGGCTGTGTCACTTCTCGTGGATGTCGTTTCGACGCGAGTTCGGGAGCCACGTGGCGCGCATTTGCATGATCAATGTCGGTGAGAATCGATGTCACTGTGCCGCTGTGTCAGCCCGTCAGGGTCGGCACAGCGGGCTGGTCATGGACGTGAGCGTGTCCATCTCGAGCCAGGGCGCGGTGCGAAGGTTTGCCGTGTGATGCCGGAGATGATGGCTCACTGCGGCTCCAGCAGTTGGGCGGTGCGTCCCACGCCACCTTCCGCCTCGGCATGGACAAGCGGCTTGGCCTGTCTGCCCACGGAAGCTCCGGCTGTGGGTTACCGCTGGCTGGTGGCGATGTAGGTGCCGTGCCAGGTGTGATACCAGACCTGTCCGGTGGAGGAGTTGACCGACAGCATGCCGGTGATCTTCCCGGACTTCATGGTATGCAGGGTGTAGTAGCCGGGGTAGGACTCCGGATCGCCTGCGGTCAGTGTGCTGTCGTGGTCGTGGAGCCACTGCTGGGCGATGTACTGGGCCTGCGCGGCCGAGATGCGGGCCGTGCTTCGGCTGCCGTAGTGCATGCCGTAGTCGGTGTTCCACATCATCGCCGGCCCGTACTCGATCTGAACGGCTCCGTCAGCGGGGTTGACGAGGACCTCGGTGGCCGGATGGCCGTCGGTGGTCTGCAGTTCGGCGTAGAAGTTGCGGGAGAACTGCATGATCTCGCCGACCCGCAGGCTGAGCCGGTCGGCGAACGCTGTCGCCCGCTGCCTGGCCTGGTCAAGGGTCTGTACCCGGTTGCCGTTGCCCGCCAGCCACCAGTTGCCCATCATGCCGTTGCCCATCATGCCGGGCCCCCACGAGCCGGAGGAGCCGCCCATCATGTTGGAGCCGCCGTTGTCGCTCCACACATCTGGGCCCCACCCGCTGGTCGGGCCCGCCGGAGTGGAGGTGTCGCCGGGAGTGCTCGGTGTGCTGCTGCCTGGGGCGGTGGGGCTGGCCGAAACTGCGGGGGTGTGGATGGCGGCTGCACCGGAGGAGGGGCTGCCGTTCTGGCCGCAGCCACCGATGGCCACGGTGCCCGCCAGAGCCAGGGCCGCCACAGCAGCGACATGTACACGCCTTGGGATCATGCTCATCACCTCCGAGTCCGGCCCCCCGTCGGTGGCCGCCGGACGGTGGCCGCCGGTGTCTCTGCTTCCCAGCCTCCCCCGGCCGGCCGGCCGACACCCAGGGCCGTTCGGCCCGCACCCGACGACGAGCGACCCTCACGCTCTGACGGTGGCCTGGACACAAGCCAGCCCCGGCCCCTCTCACCAGATGGGCCGGACACCTCGACCGATTGCGGCCGACGTGGCCGTGTCCTGACGCGGACTGTGCGTGTTGGGGCTGTGACAGACCCATGCATGTGCCGTCGGTACCAGCTCTCCGCCGGCCTTGGTCCGGGGGCCGTAACTCAGCCGGACGGCGACCGGTGGCGGGAGACCCCGGGCTGTCGTGGCCCTCGACGGGTCCCGGAGTCTTCCGCCTGCCTGGTCAGCCGACGACGGTTTTTTCGGCCAGGGCCTTGGTGTGGGCCAGGCGGTAGGACTCGGTGCCGGTCTGGATGATCGCGCCGTTGAAGGTCAGCCGGTCGACGATCGCGGCGCGATCTCGGCGATGTCCAGGGCGTCGTGGAGGGGCTCACACCCTCGGCACCAGAGCGCCCGCGGCGACCCAGCCACGTACTTCACACAGGCGAGGCGGAGGCGGGCGAAGGATGAAGCGGAGCTCTGCGGGTCGCGCCGCTGTTGGTAGCTGCGACGCGGACGACCAGGCCGGACGCCCCGCGGCAGATTGCGGCGACCATGGGCGTTCATGACATCGCTCACGATGTGGGGCCGTGTGTGGCGACTCCTTGGTCGCGGCGGTTCGTGGGTCGGTCATCGATGACCGCCGCTGCCGTACGGGGCATACAGGTCCAGCAGCCGGGTGCGGGCCGAGCGGAGACGGTGGGCGACGATGCCGCCCACCCATTCGGCGACCGCGAGGCCCAGCTCGGGGTTGTCGTGGCACATCGCCCGTACGGCCATGGCGTCGAACTCGTACGCGCGCACCGGGGTAGTCGTCTCCGCCCCCAAATGCCAGGAGTGCGGTGCGAACAGCCAGGACCAGCCGACGAGTTCGTCGGGTCCGAGGGTCTCGATGACGGCCGCCCGGCGGCCGGGTACGTGCATGTCGAGCGCGATCGTGCCGGTGCGGATGATCCAGAACCGGTCGGCGCGCCCACCCTCGTGGAAGAGGCGGATTCCCTGGGGGAACGACACCTCGCGGGCGAGATGCATCAGCCGCTGCCGGTGCTCGATGGGCAGTGCCCGCAGCATGCCGGCGGTGGAGGGAGCGTTCATGACCGGCCTCCCGGACGGACGGACGAACCTGCCGCTTCCATTCTGTGCCGGGGCTTCGGCCCGAACCATGGGCCACCTGGCCCCACGCCCGGTACACCCGGCATCACGCGCCGTCCTCGGCCGCAGTGCACGCTCCGGCCGGCGTCTTCGGCTGCGGCGCACGCCTCGGCCGGCGTCTTCAGCTGCAGTGCACGCCCCGGTCGGCGGCAGCAGGCGTACGTCGTGCCGCGCGCCCGCGCATGCGTCGACAGCCGACTGCGCCGATCGCGGAGGCCGTGAAGGTTGCCGCCCCGGCGGTCAGTCATAGGGCCGATCGGCCCCCGCCGAGTACCTCTGGCCCCTCCAGCACGAACACCCTGGACACGACGCTGGAATCGGTTCCCCCGATTCAGGAGGTGGAGACCATGCCCCACACCGTGACCGCCGGCCTCGACGGCTCGCCCAAGAGCCGGACGGCCGCCGAATCGGCGGCCCGTGAGGCCGAGATGCGCGGACTGCGGCTGACGCTGGTCCACGTCCGGGAGCCCGAACCGGACCGTGTCGAGGCTCCGCGCCCGTGCCACCGCGTGATCGGCTCCATCGTGGGTACCCGGCAGGCCCCCGACGAGGTGTTCCGGCCACCCGCCGCGGGCTGCAGCCGGGTGGTCTCCCCGTCCCGCCCCTCGGCCTCGGCCGACGCATCCTTCCAGGACGTCCCGCACGGCCAGATCGACGCGCGGACCGTCTTCGAGTTCCCCGACGGAAGGTGAGGATCATGGAGCTGCCGCTGGTCGTGGGTGTCGACGGTTCCGAGCCGAGCCTGCGCGCCGTGGACTGGGCGACGGACGAGGCAGGCCTGCGCGGACTACCGCTCCGGCTGGTGTACGCCTCGCTCTGGGAGCGCTACGAGGGCACCTCGCTCGCTCAGGGCCTGGACCGCCCCTCGGAACAGGTGATGGCCGAGGACATCGTCGACGCGGCCGCTCGGCGGGCACACCGCCGTGACGCGGAGGTGAAGGTCTCCACCGATGTGCTGCCCGAAGAGCCGGTCTCCGCACTGCTGCGAGAGAGCCGCAGCGCCACCGTGATGGTCCTGGGCGCCCGAGGCCGCAGCGCCATCGCCGAACTGCTGCTCGGGTCGGTCGGTCTCGCCGTCGCCGCCCGCGCCCACTGCCCGGTGATCGTGCTGCGCGGCAGCCACGACAACCAGGCGAAGTCCGGAACCCGACAGCGCATCGTGCTGGGTGTCGGCGAGGAGCCGCAGAACTCCGCGGCCGTGCGCTTCGCCTTCCAGGAGGCGGAGACACGAAAAGTCGCTCTGGTGGCTGTACGGTCCTGGCGCCACCCTCCGCACGAGACCACCGGCCACCCGTCGCCGGCCGGTGAACCCGCTGGTGTCCACGAGCAGCGGGCCACGGACACCCTGGACGCCGCGCTGAGCGAGGCCGCCGCGGACCACCCGTCCGTGGAGCTGCACCGGCGCACCGTCGAGGGCTCCGCCCGCAAGGCGCTGCTCGACGCCTCGGCCACCGCCGACCTGCTCGTCGTCGGGGCCGAGCGTCGCCAAGGCCACTTCGGGCTCCAGCTCGGCAGGGTGGCGCACGCCGTGCTGCACCACGCGGCCTGTCCGGTCGCCGTCGTACCGCAGCGGATGCGAACGCGGTGACCGGCTCGGAGACCTGCCGCGTGATCGGGAACGCGGCGATCGGGATCGCGCGGTCGGGCGCATGTGCTCGACACCGGCGCGGCCCGCCGCGCGGCGGCTCATGGCGCGGTCCGCGCGACCCGGGGTCCCCCAACGCTCGGAGACCTCTTTGGCCGTGCCCTCGGACACGCCGCCCGCTCCGCCCGATGACGTACCTCGACGACACCTCTCGATGACGTACCTCTATGACTTACGGAGTGACCATGCCCAAGGTCGAAACCCAGGCCAACACCGTTCTGACCGACGAGGAACTGCGCACCCTGGACGCCCACTGGCGGGCCGCCAACTACCTTGCCGTGGGCCAGATCTACCTGCTGGCCAATCCGCTCCTGACCGAGCCCCTCACCCCCGCGCACATCAAACCGCGGTTGCTCGGCCACTGGGGTACCTCACCCGGCCTGAACCTCGTCCACACCCATCTCAACCGCGTCATCACATCTCGCGGTCTCGACGCGCTGTGCGTGTGGGGCCCCGGCCACGGCGGGCCCGCCGTCCTCGCCAACTCCTGGCTGGAGGGCAGCTACAGCGAGACCTACCCGGACGTGACACGGGACGCGACGGGCATGGAGAGGCTCTTCCGGCAGTTCTCCTTCCCCGGCGGAGTACCCAGCCACGTGGCCCCCGAGACGCCGGGTTCGATCCACGAGGGCGGTGAACTGGGCTACTCGCTGGCTCACGCGTACGGGGCGGCCCTCGACAACCCGGATCTGCTGGTGGCCTGTGTGATCGGCGACGGCGAGGCCGAGACCGGGCCGCTCGCCGCCTCCTGGCACTCCAACAAATTCCTCGACCCGGTGCACGACGGCGCCGTCCTGCCGATCCTGCACCTCAACGGCTACAAGATCGCCAACCCGACCGTGCTCGCCCGTCTCCCCGAGCACGAACTCGACGCGCTGCTCAAGGGATACGGCCATGAGCCGATCCACGTCACCGGCGACGACCCGCACGAGATCCACCGCGCCATGGCCGACGCCTTCGACCAGGCCCTCGATCGCATCGCGCTCGCGCAGAGGTCAGCACGTGAGAACGGTGTGTCCGAGCGGGTGCGCTGGCCCATGATCGTGCTGCGTACGCCGAAGGGCTGGACCGGGCCCGCCGAGGTCGACGGGGTACCCGTGGAAGGCACGTGGCGCGCCCATCAGGTGCCCTTGGCCGGTGTCCGCGAAAACCCGGATCATTTGCGGCAGTTGGAGACCTGGATGCGCTCGTACCGTCCGGAGGAGCTCTTCGACGCCGAGGGACGGCCCACCGCCGACGTCCTCGCCTGCGTTCCCGACGGCTCCAAGCGCCTCGGCGCCACACCGCACGCCAACGGCGGTCTCCGCGTCCGTGACCTGCCGATCGCGCCCCTCGACCGCTTCGCCGTCCCCGTCGACAAGCCGGGCGCCACCCTGCACGAGCCCACCCGGGTCCTCGGCAAACTCGTCGAACAGGTCATGAGGGACACGGCAGATCGCCGCGACTTCCGGCTCGTCGGCCCCGACGAGACCGCCTCCAACCGCCTGGAGGCGGTCTTCGGTGCCACCGGCAAGGCCTGGCAGGCGCAGACCCTTCAGGTGGACGAACACCTGGACCGGCACGGCCGGGTCATGGAAATTCTCTCCGAACACCTCTGCCAGGGCTGGCTGGAGGGCTATCTGCTCACCGGCCGGCACGGGCTCTTCTCCTGCTACGAAGCCTTCGTGCACATCGTCGACTCGATGGTCAACCAGCACATCAAGTGGCTCAGGACATCGCGGGAGTTGCCGTGGCGCGCCCCGATCGCCTCGCTCAACTACCTTCTCACCTCGCACGTGTGGCGCCAGGACCACAACGGCTTCTCCCACCAGGATCCCGGCTTCGTGGACCACGTACTCAACAAGAGCCCGGAGGTCGTACGGGTCTATCTGCCGCCGGACGCCAACACGCTGCTGTCCGTGGCAGATCACGTCCTGCGCAGCCGCGACTACGTGAATGTCGTGGTCGCCGGCAAACAGCCCTGCTTCGACTGGCTCTCCATGGACCAGGCCCGCGTGCACTGCGCCCGCGGTGCCGGAATCTGGGACTGGGCGGGGTCCACCGACGGAGACCGAGAACCGGATGTCGTCCTCGCCTGCGCGGGAGACGTCCCGACCCAAGAAGTCCTGGCCGCGTCCGATCTGCTGCGCCGCCATCTGCCCGAGGTCGGCGTCCGTGTCGTGAACGTCGTGGACATGACTCGGCTGCTGCCGCGAGACGTACACCCGCACGGGATGAGCGACTTCGAGTACGACGGACTGTTCACCTCCGACAAGCCGGTCATCTTCGCCTATCACGGCTACCCCTGGCTGATTCACCGGCTCGCCTACGGCCGCACCGGCCACGCCAACATGCATGTCCGCGGCTACCGGGAGATGGGCACCACGACGACGCCGTTCGACATGGTCGTCCGCAACGACTTGGACCGCTACCGCCTGGTCATGGACGTCATCGACCGGGTCCCCGGCCTCGGCGTCCGTGCCGCCGCCCTACGCCAGCAGATGGCCGACGTCCGCACCCGGCACCACGCCTGGATCCGCGAACACGGCACCGACCTGCCCGAGGTGGCCGACTGGAGCTGGACCGCCTGAAGACAGCGGCTCTCCTCTGCGCCCCCTGGTGCCGTGGGGCGCAGAGGCGAGCCGCCCGAAGGACTACGAACCGGTCCGGTCGGTCACGTCCCTGACCTTCCACCGCTGGTTGGATCCGGAGTTCGGAGTCCACATCGTGACGGCGGTGACTCCGATGGATCCCAGAAGCCGTCGTGTGCGGGTACGGCGTGCCGAGATGTGCTCCCAACTCGTCGGTGGACGTTTCGGTGACGAAGCCCCGTCCTCTGGTCGCGGGCCGCCGCAGCACGGCGACGACCCTCGGGGAGAGGACGGGGCCCCGTCGTCAGGTCGCGGGCTGTCGCAGCACGGCGACGTCCCTCGGGGAGAGGACGGGGGCGCCGTCGTCTCCGGCGTGACCGATCAGGAGTTCCCCGGAGAGTCCGGTCAGCGGCACCGTCTCGTCGGTGCGGTTGACCAGGAACAGATAGCGGCTGTCGGCACCGCGGCGCACGATCAGCTCGACGCTGCCCCGTGCGCCGTCGGGCAGTTCACTGCGGACATCGGCCGGGGCGAGCAGCCGCGGCAGCAGGCCGGTGAGGCCGTCCACGCCGAGCCGGGTGGAGACGTACGCGGCCGAACCCCGGCCCACCGTGCGCCGGGTGACGGCGGGGCGACCGGCGTAGGGGCCGCCGCGGTAGTGGGACAGCACCTCCACCTCCGGGTCGGTGACGGTGATCCGGTCGGTCCACAGGGTGCCCGTGGTGCCGCCGTCCGGCCCCGGTTCCAGCTCGACCGTGTCGCCGTCGAGCAGCGGCCCGAACTCCTCGATGCTGATGCCGAGCAGCTCGCGCAGGGCTCCCGGGTATCCGCCCAGCCAGATGTGGTCGTTCTCGTCCACGACGCCGGAGAAGTACGTGGTGACCAGGTGACCGCCGTGCTCGACGTACCGCGTGAGCTCCTTGGACAGCGCCGCGGACACCATGTGCAGCACGGGGGCGATCAGCACCTCGTACCGGTCGAGGTCGGTCCGCGTGGTCACGATGTCGGCGCGCACGCCGAGAGCGAGGAGGGCGGAGTACCAGTCGAGCGCCTCCTGACGGTAGTCGAGGCGGGAGGTCGGGTGGGAGTCCTGCTCACTCGCCCACCACGACTCCCAGTCGAAGACGATGCCGACCCGGGCCGGCTCGCGCTCGGTTCCCGCGACCGGAGCCAGCGTCCGCAGGGTGTGGCCGAGGTCGGCCACCGCACGGAAGACCTCGCTGTCGCGCCCGGCGTGCGGAACCATCGCCGAGTGGTACTTCTCGGCGCCGGCCGCCGACTGGCGCCATTGGAAGAAGCACACGGCGTCGGCGCCGTGCGCGACGTGCAGCAGCGAGTCACGGGCCAGGTCGCCCGGCCGTTTGGCCAGGTTGACGGGCTGCCAGTTCACGGCACTGGTGGAGTGCTCCATGAGAAACCACGGACGCCCGCCCGCGACCCCGCTGACGAGGTTGGCGGAGAAGGACAGCTCGTCCCGGTCCTGCGGGCCGGGCAGGACATAGTGGTCGTTGGAGACGAAGTCGATCTCGTCGGCCCAGTCGGCGTAGTTCATCCCCTTGGTGCCGCCCATCACCATGAAGTTCGTGGTGACCGGAACACCGGGCGTGATCTCGCGCAGCAGGTCCCGCTCCGCGCGCAGATACTCCTTCAGCGCGTCGGAGGAGAAACGCTTGAAGTCCAGCTGCTGCGTCGGGTTCGGGTAGGAGGCGGCCAGCCGGGGCGGCAGGATCTGCTCCCAGTCGCTGAACCGCTGGGACCAGAACGCGGTGCCCCAGGCGTGGTTGAGGCCGTCGAGTGTGGAGTAGCGGGCGCGCAGCCAGTCGCGGAAGGCACGGGCCGCGTCGTCGGAGTAGTCGTAGATGTTGTGGCAGCCCAGCTCGTTGGAGACGTGCCAGGCCACCAGCGCGGGATGGTTCGCGTACCGCTCGGCCATCTTCCGCACCAGGCGGAGCGCGTGGTCGCGGAAGACGGGCGAGGTGGGACGCCAGTGCTGGCGGCCCCCCGGCCACAGCGTCTCACCGGAGGCGGTCACCGGGAGGATCTCCGGGTGCGCCGTGCTGAGCCAGGGCGGCGGGGAGGCGGTCGCGGTGGCCAGATCGACCCCGATACCGCCCGCGTACAGCAGGTCCATGACCTCGTCGAGCCAGGTGAAGTCCCACTCGTTCTCGGCCGGCTGGATGCGCGCCCAGGAGAAGATTCCCACCGAGACGATGGTGACGCCGGCCTCGCGCATCAGCCGTACGTCCTCCTCCCACACCTCGCGCGGCCACTGCTCGGGGTTGTAGTCGGCGCCGTACGCGAGGCGTGGGGTGGGGTCACCGTCCGGCCCGTGCTGCAACTGGGACAGGAGGGTGGAGATCATGGTGGTCCTTCCGGTGTGCTGCACGGGGCGGCGCGAGGTACGTGGTTGTTTCCGAGCGGCTGCCGCTGAGCGCCTGCTCCTCAGCGGCAGCCTTCAGGCGGTTACTTCTGGACGGTGAAGCCCTGCTCGTTTCCGTACTTGACGGAGGCGTCCTGCCAGGACTGCAGACCGGCGGTCAGCTTGGTGCCGGAGACATAGGCCTTGCCGACGGTGTCGTTGAAGATCGAGTTGGCGTAGACCTGGTAGGGCAGGTACGACCAGTCCGAGGCGACGTTCGCGGCCGAATCGGCGAAGATCTTGTTGGCCTTCTGCCCGCCGAAGTACGGGAATTCGGTGTTCTGGAAGGTGCTGGACTGAAGGTCAGCGGTGGTCGCCGGGAAGGCGCCCGCCTTGAGGCGGGTCTGCACGCCCTTACCGGCGTTCGCGTACTCGGCGAAGGCGTAGGCGAGTTCCTTGTTCTTGCCCAGGGTGGGCAGTGCGAGGGAGCTGCCGCCGTTCTCCGCGCTGGCCTTGTCGCCCGCGGTCCACGCGGGCAGCGGTGCCGCGCGCCAGTCGCCGGAGGCGCCCTTCACACCGGTGGCGAAGTTGGCGGGCATCCAGGCGCCGGTGGCGAGGGTGGCGATGGTGCCGTCACCGAGCCCCTTGTACCAGTCGTCGGTCCAGCCGGAGATGGGGGCGAGCAGCTTCTCGTCGAGGAGCTTCTGCCAGACGGCGGTGTACTTCTTGGCGCCCGCGTCGGAGAAGTTGATCGTCACCTTGGTGCCGTCGACCTTGTAGGGCCGCGAACCGGCCTGCCACAGCAGGCTGGTGGTCTCGCCCGCGTCGCCGGTGTCATTGGCGATGTACGCCTTGGGGTCGGCCTTGTGCAGGGCGCGGGCCGCGGTGAGGTACTCGTCCCAGGTGGTCGGCACCTTGATCTTGTACTTGTCGAAGACCTTCTTGTTGTAGAACAGCGCCATGGGCCCGGAGTCCATGGGCAGGGCGTAGATGTTCTTGGTGCCGGCCTTCACGGCGTTCAGCGGGCCGGGGGAGTACTTGCTCGCGAGCTTGTCCGCGCCGTACGGCGTCAGGTCGTCGAGCCCCTTCGTGAGGGCGTACTGGCCCAGCGCGTAGTACTCGATCTGCGCGACGTCGGGGACGCCCTTCTTCGCCGATATGGCGTTCTGCAGGGCCTTGTACTGGTCGTTGCCGGTGCCGGCGTTGACCAAGTTGACGTGGACCGCGGGGTGTTCCTTCTCGAAGTCGGCGGCGACCTGCTTGAGCGTGGGCTCCCAGGCCCACACCGTGAGGTTGCCGCCCTTCTTCAGGGCCGCGTCGACGTCCTTCGCGGAGACCGGCTTCGAGCTGGAGCCGCTGTCGTCGGAGCCTCCGCAGGCGGTCGCCCCCAGGGCGAGAGCGGAGACGAGGGCGAGGCCGCGCAGCAGGCGGCGAGGGTTCATGTGCATGGACGTGCTTCCACTTCGTCGTGGCCGAAACCGTGCCTGATGAGGGTTGAGAACTGTGCGAGAGAGGGGTTGTTGCGGGGGCTTGAAGGGGGTTACTCCTTGACGCTTCCGGCGGCGAGCCCGGACTGCCAGTACTTCTGGAGCAGGAGGAACGCGGCGATCAGCGGCAGGATCGTGATCAGTGAGCCGGTGATCACCAGGTGGAAGACAGGGGTGCCGCCGGCGGTCGCCGCCTGGGCGTTCCAGCTGTTCAGGCCCAGCGTCAGCGGATACCAGTCGGGGTCCTTGAGCATGATCAGCGGCAGGAAGTAGTTGTTCCAGGTGGCGACCATCGTGAACAGTGAGACGGTCACGATGCCGGGCGCCAGCAGCGGCAGGACGACCTGGAAGAAGGTGCGCAGCTCGCCCGCGCCGTCGATGCGGGCGGCCTCCATCAGCTCCGCGGGCACGGCCTCGGTGGCGAACACCCACATCAAGTAGAGGCCGAAGGGGGAGATGAGGGAGGGGATGATCACCGCCCACGGGGTGTCGGTCAGCCCCATCTTGCTGAACATCAAGAAGGTGGGTACGGCCAGGGCGGTGCCCGGCACCGCGACGGCACCGATGACGACGGCGAACACCGCACGCTTGCCCGGGAAGTCGAACTTCGCCAGCGCGTAACCGCCCAGCACCGCGAGCAAGGTGGCACCCCCGGCCCCGAGCGCCACGTACAGCACGGTGTTCAGCAGCCAGCGGGAGAAGACGCCGTCGTTGTAGGTGAACGTCTCCTTGATGTTGTCCCACAGGGCGAAGTCGCCGTTGAACCACAGCCCGAACGAATGGGCCAGCCCCTCCTGGGTCTTGGTGGCGCTGATGACCAGCCAGACCAGTGGTACGAGGGAGTAGAGCAGGATCAGTCCGGTGAGCACGGTCAGCAGCACACTGCGCCGGGGGCGCCCGGGACTGTGCCGACGCGGCTTGCGCAGCCGGGGCACGGCGCCGGACGAGCCGGCCGAAGGACGTGCGGGCTGGGAGACGGTGGTGACAGAGCCGCTCATCGCTTCACGCTCCCTTGCGCATGCCGCGCAGCTGGACGACGTAGGCGATGACCATGGTGATCACGCCCATGACGATGGCGACCGTCGCGGAGTAGTTGTTCTGCTGGCCCGAGAAGGACAGCGAGTACGTGTAGTAGTTGGGGGTGTAGTCGGTGGTGATGGAGTTGGGCGCCAACTTCTGCAGGATGCTCGGCTCGTTGAACAGCTGGAACGTGCCGATGATCGAGAAGATCGTCGCGATGACGAGGGCGCCGCGGATCGCCGGGAGTTTGATGGCGGTGATGACGCGGATCTGTCCGGCGCCGTCGATCTGCGCGGCCTCGTACAGCGAGTGCGGGATGACGCGGAGCGTGGAGTAGAAGATCAGCATGTTGTAGCCGACGAACTCCCAGGTGACGATGTTGCCGATCGATGCCAGGATCAGATCGGGCCCGAGCGGGTTGGGCAGCGAGACGCCGAAGGCGTCGTTGATGTCGCTCACCAGGCCGAAACGGGTGCCGTACATGAAGCCCCACATGAGGGTGGCGACCACGGCGGGTACCGCGTACGGCAGGAAGATCGAGATCCGGAAGAAGTCCTTGCCGTACAGCCGTCCGCTGTCCAGCGCGAGCGCGACGAGCAGGGCGATGCCCAGCATGATCGGCACCTGCACCAGCAGGAACAGCGACACACGTGCCAGGGAGTCCCAGAACTGGTGGTCCTGCAGGGCCTGTTGGTAGTTGTCCAGGCCCACGAAGGTGGTGCCGCCGATGAGCTGGGTGCGGAAGAGGCTGAGGTAGATCGAGTACGCGATCGGAGCCAGGAAGACGAAGGCGAAGACCACCGCGAACGGGCCGATGAACCCCCACCCTGTCCAGGAACGGCGGTCCCGTTTCGCCGGAGGTGGGGTCGGGGGCCGTGTCGCGGCCGCGGGCGGTTGTAGCGTCGTCATGTCGTTCCTCGCTCGTCCATCTCGGAACCGGCGTCGTACGCCGTCGCGATGTTTACGCAAACATCAAGGTCCGGAGGATGCCTCCGGCTGTTATGTTTACGTAAACATCTGATGGCGGCATGTCTACACTGCCCCAATGTCGGCGGTCAAGGGTCGCCTGATGAAACAGCGACTCAGGTAATCGAGGGAGACGGGTGGACACAGCGGACGGTGCCTCGACGAGCAGGGATCGGGCACGCACGCGTACGGAGAAGCGGGCCGCGCGGCGCACACAGAGTGCGTCCATGGCGGATGTCGCGCGCCTGGCCGGCGTCTCCTCGCAGACGGTCTCCCGGGTGTCCAACGGTTACGCGGGGGTCAACGAGGAGACCCGGCAGCAGGTGCTCGCGGCCATGAAGGAGCTGGGCTATCGGCCCAACAGTGCCGCCCGCGCCCTCAAACGCGGCGAGTTCCTCACCATCGGCGTCATCACCTTCAACCTCTCCACCACGGGCAATATGCGCACCCTGGAGGCGATCGCCACCTCCGCGGCGCAGGAGGGTTACGCCGTCACGCTCCTGCCCGTCGCCGTTCCCACCCAGGACGAGGTGCGTGGCGCCTTCTCCCGGCTGGGCGAGCTCGCCGTCGACGCCGTCATCGTCATCATGGAAGTGCATCTGCTCGACGCGGCGACCATCTCCCTGCCGCCCCACGTCCAGGTCGTGGTCGCCGACTCGGACGCGGGCGACCGCTACACCGTGGTCGACACCGACCAGGCCGGCGGAGCCCGTGCCGCCGTACGCCACCTCCTGGACCTGGGGCATCGCACGGTCTGGCATCTGGCCGGTCCCGAGGAGTCGTTCGCGGCACAGCGCCGTGCCGACGCCTGGCGCCTCGAACTCGCCGATGCGGGACGCGTCCTGCCACCCGTCGTACGAGGCGACTGGTCGGCGGAGTCCGGCTACCGCGCCGGTCTGCGACTCGCCGGCGAGAAGGACTGCACCGCGGTGTTCGCCGCCAACGACCAGATGGCACTCGGGCTGTTGCGGGCCCTGCACGAGCGCGGCCGCAAGATCCCCGACGACGTCAGCGTCATCGGCTTCGACGACATCCCCGAGGCCGGCTCCTTCCTGCCTCCCCTGACCACCGTCCACCAGGACTTCGCCGAGGTGGGACGCCTCTGCGTCGAGGGAGTGCTGCGGCGGATGCGCCACGAGGGGGCGGAGCACGGCACCACGCTCGTCCCCACGAAACTCGTGGTGCGCGACAGCACCGCGCCGGCCCCTCTTGCCGCGGGCGAGTAGAACGGCGCCGCGGCGCGCAGGGCCGCCGCGAGCAGCACGGAGGGAACGCCGTTCTCCCTCGCGCAGGCCGCCTCGCCCGGCTGCAGGAGGCATGGCCCCCCCGCCCGGCCGGGGCCCGGCGGCCGCCTGGACGTCACCGCTCGCCGCCCTCTGACCTCACGCGCGCGTGCGCGACACGCCCGTGTGACCGATCATGGATGTTCAGCGGGTCGCAGACTCCCGGGACCCGAGGAGGATGCCGGTGGCGCCGGACGTTCCTGCCGCGCAGCCCCTGATCTCCAGCGACGTCGAGGCGGTGCTGGCGGCGGCGGGCGGCCTTGTCGCGGGCCTGCCGCTCGGCCGTGAGTACCGAGTACTGCGCCGGATCTTGGAGGGCACAAGGGCGGGAGTGGCCGTACTCGACACCGAACTGCGCTTTCTGTACGTCAACCCGCGCATGGCCCGGGTGGACGGGCTGCCGGCCGAGGCCCACCTCGGCCGCACCCTCACCGACGTCCTGCCGGGAGTGCATCACGCCGAGCAAGTCCT
Source organism: Streptomyces albiflavescens (assembly GCF_014645835.1). GTDB lineage: Bacteria > Actinomycetota > Actinomycetes > Streptomycetales > Streptomycetaceae > Streptomyces > Streptomyces albiflavescens. The sequence continues at coordinate 108,117 of NZ_BMMM01000001.1, read as the reverse complement.
GCGGGAGGTGCTCCGGGACGGGCGGCCCCGCCAGCTGGTCGCCACCGGGTTCACCCATGCTCCCTCGCCTCCCGCGCGCCGCGTGTGGCGGGCGACGTACCACCGGCTGGAGGACGAGCACGGCAGGATCGTCGGGCTGGTCGGCGTCGCTCTGGAGATCACCGAACCGAGCCAGTATCTGCGCGAGTTGGAGCGCGCCCAGCAGCGTATGGCGCTGTTGGACACCGCGGTCACGCGGATCGGCACGACCCTGGACGTCGAGGCCACCTGCGCCGAGCTGGCCGACTTCGTGGTCCCCGGGCTCGCCGACGCCGCAGGCGTGGAGCTGTTCCAGCAGGATCGGCCCTCCGGGCGGCGCGGGACTCCGCCCGGAGTGATGCGGCTGCGCCGGGCCGCGGCCAGCTTCGCACCGCAGCTCAGGTCCGCGCTGCGGGAGATCGGCGCGATCGGTGTGTCTATGGAATACGAAGCGGGGTCACCGATCCGGCGGCGGCTGGACGCCGGAGAGTCCTGGATGCACGACCTCTCGGCGGGCGACGTGCCCGAGGGACCGTATGCCGGCCGGGTCGCCCGGTATCGCGCCCTCGGGGTCCATTCCCTCCTCATCACACCCCTGGGCACCGAGGACCGTCTCCTCGGCACCCTGTCGATGATCCGCGCCGGACCCTCACCCTCCTTCACGCGCGAGGACGCCGTGGTGGCAAAGGAGTTGGCGGCCCGCGCCGCCCGGGCCCTGGACCGGGCCGTCCGCTATGCCCGCGACCATGCGATGGCCCTGGAGCTGCAGCGGGCCCTGCTGACCGAGCCGACCGTCCCCCACCCGAACCTGGAGACGGCCTTTCGGTATCTGCCGGCGGACGACACCACGGTGGTCGGCGGCGACTGGTTCGACGCCCTTGCCCTGTCCCGTGACCGCAACCTCCTGGTCATCGGCGATGTCATGGGCCACGGAGTCGAGGCGGCCGTCGCCATGAGCCACTACCGGTCCATGATGCGGGCGCTGGCGGACACCGGACTGCAACCGCACGAGATGCTCCAGCACGCCGACCGCATGGTCGCCGACGCCGGCTTCGACCGGGTCGCCACCTGCCTGGTGGCCCTCGGCGATCCCCATGCCAACACCGTCTCGTACGCCAACGCGGGACACCTGCCTCCCCTTCGGCTCACTCCGCAGGGACACCCCGAGATCGTGCCCCTTCCGGTGGGTCCACCGCTGGGCACCGGGTTCGGCTCGTACGAGACCGTCACGCGCCCGGGTGTGCCCGGCGGGACCCTGCTGCTCTACACCGACGGCCTGGTGGAACGCCGGGACGAGGACATCGACGAATCCCTCCGCCGCCTCACTCGGCTGAGACTCTCTCCACGAGACAGTCTCGACAAGATCGTCGACGATGTCCTGGCCCAGCTGATGAGCGGTCCCGCGGAGGACGACGTCGCCGTGCTCGCCGCCCGCGTGCACCGCCTCACGCGCCACTGAGGCACGTGGGCGAGGTGCACGCCGGTCTTCTCGCGCAGGAAGACCGACAACTTCCTGGGGGAGCGCCCTCGGTGTGTCAGCGATAGAGGGCGGGGCGCTCGATCAGTCGGACCTCCGTCCGGCGGCCCTCCGCCTGGGCGCGGACGCCCGCCTCGCAGACGGCTGCCGCGGCGTATCCGTCCCAGCTGCTGGGCCCGGTGACCTCGCCGCGCAGCGTGGCGTCGACCCAGGCCTGGACCTCGCGGTCGTAGGCGTCCACGAACCGCTCCACGAAGTCCGGGGCGACGGAACCGCCCCACCGTCCCGCCGTGTTGACGAGCATCCCGTGGGCCTCGCCGATCCGTGCCGTGCCGTTCTCGCAGACCGCTTCGGCCTGTACCTGGTAACCGAAGCGGCAGTTGACGTAGATCTCGACGTCGACCAGGGTGCCTCCGTCCGTCTCGAAGACGACGAACTGCGGGTCGGACAGGCCTTCGGGCGCGTTGCCGGAGGGCTTCGGCTTCATCACCGTGACCGCGGTGATCTCCTGATTCAGCAGCCAGCGGGCGACGTCCATCTCGTGCACCACGGAGTCGTTGATCAGCATCTGCTCGGTGAAGTACGGCAGGACGTCGGCGTTGCGGTGCCGGTTGTGCAGCATCAGCGGCCTGCCCAGTTCGCCGCTGTCCAGCAGTGACTTGAGCTTCAGGTACTCGGCGTCGTACCGCCGCATGAATCCGACCTGGACCCGCCGGTGGCCGAGCTTCTGCTCGGCCTCCATGACGCGCAGCGCGGAGGCCGCGTCCGGTGTGAGGGGCTTCTCGCACAGCACCGGCAGGTCGTGCTCGAAGGCGGTGAGCAGCGCCGCCTCGTGGGCCGGGCCGGGCGAGGCGATGATCACGGCGTCGACGTCGTCCGCGGCCATGGCGGCGGACGGGTCGGTGTACGCGGTGCAGCCGTCGATGCCCGCGGCGAGTTGCTTGGCCCGTTCCGCGTCGAGGTCCGCGACGGCGGTCACCCGTGCCCCGCTGATGACCTCGGTGATACGGCGTACGTGGTCGGCCCCCATCCGGCCGGTGCCGATGACGGCGATGCCGAGCGTTCCGCGCTGGGTCATGGTGTTCGGTGGTCCCTTCGGGTGGTTCAGGCGCCGCAGGAGCGGAGGAACGTGCGGGTGCGCACGGCGATGGGCAGCGGCTTGTCCGGTTCGCAGGGGTACATGTCCTGCTCGACGATGGCGAACAGTTCGACGCCCAGGCGCTGGGCCGCGACCAGTACCGGCTCCAACTCCGGTACACCGGAAGGGGGTTCGCACATCACGCCGCGCTGGACGGCGGGACCGAAGGGCACCTCGTTCCTGACGACGTCGGCGAGGATGTCGGGGTCGACCTGCTTGAGGTGGAGATAGCCGATCCGCTCGCCGTAGGTCTCGATGAGCTTCACGCTGTCGCCGCCGCAGTAGGCGTAGTGCCCGGTGTCCAGACAGAGGTTGACCAGGTCGGAGTCGGTCGAGTCGAGGAAGCGCTCGACGTGTTCCTCGGTGTCGATGTGGGTGTCGGCGTGCGGGTGGACGACGATGTCGAGTCCGTACGTCTCCTTGACCTCGTGGCCGAGCCGCTCCATACCCTTGGTCAGGTGGGCCCACTGCTCGGCGGTCAGCTCCGGCGGCTCGAGGATCTCGGCGGTCTTGTCGTCCCGCCAGAAGGACGGGATGACCACCAGGTGCTTGGCGCCCAACGCCTGGGTGAGCGCGGCGACCTCGCTGACGTGCTTCCAGGTGGACTCCCAGACCGAGGGTCCGCGGTGCAACCCGGTGAAGATCGTGCCGGCCGACACCTTCAATCGACGCTTGTTCACCTCGTCGGTGAGCCGGGCCGGGTCGGTCGGCAGATAGCCGTACGGGCCGAGTTCGATCCAGGAGTAGCCGGCCTCGGCGACCTCGTCCAGGAACCGTTCCCAGGGCACCTGCTGCGGGTCGTCCGGGAACCAGACACCCCAGGAGTCGGGGGCCGAGCCGACCCGGATGCGGTCGAGGGGAGTGGTCATCTCAGGAGGTCCCTTCGGAGGAGGCCGCCACGGGTGCCTGGAGGTCCTCGGCTTCGGGGAGCTCCTCGACGTCGACGCCGCGGACTTGTGCCAACTCGTGCTTGAGGGCCGCGAGTTCGGCGCCGCCGGCCATGTGGTTGGTGAGCTCTTCCAGGCTGACCTCGCTGCGGTCGGCGCTGAGTTCCATGGTGCCGAGGCGCAGGACGCTGAAGTGGTCGCCGACCATGTAGGCGTGGTGCGGGTTGTGGGTGATGAAGATGACGCCGAGGCCGCGGTCGCGGGCGGCGGCGATGTACTTGAGGACGACGCCGGACTGCTTGACGCCGAGTGCGGCGGTCGGCTCGTCGAGGATGAGCACGCGGGCGCCGAAGTAGACGGCGCGGGCGATGGCCACGGACTGGCGCTGGCCGCCGGAGAGGGTGCCGATGGGCTGGTCGAGGTCGTCGAGGACGATGCCCATGTTGCGCAGTTCCTCGTCGGCGGTCTTCTTCATCTTCTCGATGTCCAGGCGCCGGACGGGCCAGGGGCCCTTGGTCATTTCGGAGCCCAGGAAGAAGTTCCGCCACACCGGCATGAGCGGGACGGTGGCGAGGTCCTGGTAGACGGTGGCGATGCCCTTGTCGAGGGCTTCGCGGGGGGTGGTGAACCGTACCGGCGTGCCGTCGACGAGGAACTCGCCCTCGGTGTGCTGGTGCAGCCCCGAGATGATCTTGATGAGGGTGGACTTGCCGGCGCCGTTGTCGCCGAGCACGCAGGTCACCTTGCCGGACTGGACGGTGAGCGAGACGCCGTGCAGGGCACGGATGTTGCCGTACGACTTCCCCGCGTTGCGGAGTTCGACGAGCGGCCGGTCTTCTTCGGGCATGGTGTCCTCGATGATGGCGCCGTGGGTTCCGGTTCCGTTGGTTGTCATGCGGTCACCTCCGGGTCGCCGTGCGCTGGACCCACAGATTGATCAGGACGGCGCCGAGCAGCATCACGCCGAGGAACGCCTTGAACCAGTCGGGGTTCCAGCCCGCGTACACGATGCCCTGGTTCACCATGCCGAACATGAAGGCGCCGAAGACCGGGCCGATCGCGGAGCCGTAGCCGCCGGTGAGCAGACAGCCGCCGATCACCGCCGCCGCGATGTAGATCAGCTCCTGGCCGACGCCTTCGCCGGACTGCACGGTGTTGAAGGAGAACAGCTGGTGCATGCCGACGAACCACGCGCCGAAGCCGACGGTCATGAACAGTGTGATCTTGGTGAAGTTCACCGGCACGCCGACCGCGCGTGCGCTGTCCTTGTTGCCGCCGACGGCGAAGATCCAGTTGCCGTACTTGGTGCGCAGCAGGACCCAGGTGGCCAGGGCCGCGAAGACCAGCCACCACACGACGGTGATCTTCACCTGGACACCGCCGACGTCGAACGACGAGGCGAAGATCTTCTTCGCCTGGTCGAAGCCGTCCATGGTGCTGATGTCGTCGGTCGCGACGTTGCCGGTGACCAGCTTGGTGACCGCGAGGTTCACGCCTTGCAGGATCAGGAAGGTGCCCAACGTGACCAGGAAGCTGGGCAATCCGGTGCGGACCACCATCCAGCCGTTGAAGGCGCCGATCCCGAGCGACACGAGGAGTGCGACGATCACGCCCACCCACACGTTCATGGTCAGCTGGTAGCTGAGCATGCTCGCGGTCAGCGCCGAGGTGATCACAGCGACACCGGACGACAGGTCGAACTCGCCGCCGATCATCAGCAGGGCCACCGGCAGCGCCATGATGCCGATGGTCGACGACTGGTAGAGGACCGTGGCCATCGAACTGCCCTGGCGGACCGAGGGGGCCGCGATCAGGAAGAAGACGAGCACCGCGACGGCGCCGAGGAAGACACCGACCTCGGGCCGGGCGAGCAGCCGCAGCGCCAAGGGGCGCTGTGAGGTGCGGCCGTCGGTCTCTTTGGGGCCGGGGGCCGGCGGTGTGGTCACCGCCGGCGCAGCCTGGGGGGACATGCTCATCACCGAGTGCCCTTCGCGGCGAACGAGGCCACGGCGTCGACGTTGCTCTTGTCGACGAAGGCCGGGCCGGTCAGCACCGGCTGCTCACCGCCACCGCTGTAGTTGCCGTTGTTCTTGTACAGCCACAGGGAGTCGACGGCGAGGTAGCCCTGGAGGTAGGGCTGCTGGTCGACGGCGAACTGGATGTCGCCCTTCTTGATGGCCTTGGTCAGGTCCTTGTTGAGGTCGAAGGTCGCGACCTTCGCCTTGCTGCCCGCGTCGCCCACCGACTGGACCGCGGTCAGGGCGTACGGGGCGCCGAGGGTGACCACGTAGTCGATCGCGCTGTCCTGCTTGAGCTTGGCGGTGATCGTCGACTTCACGGAGGGCATGTCGGTGCCGTTGACGTACAGCGTCTCGGTCGTGCCCGAGAACGTCTTCTTCACACCGTCGCAGCGCTGGGTGAGCCCGATGTTCCCCTGCTCCTGGATCACACAGACGGCCTTCTTGGCGCCGATCGAGTTCAGCCTGTTGCCGAGCGCCTCGCCCGCCACGCCCTCGTCCTGTCCGAAGAACTCCATCAGGCCCAGCTTCTTCCAGTCGCTCACCCCCGAGTTGAGGCCCACCACCGGTATGTTGGCCGCCTTCGCCTTGCTCACGACGTCCTTCATGGCGTCCGGCTTGGCCAGGGTGATCGCGATGCCGTCGACCTTCTGGTCGACGGCGTTCTGGACGAGGTTGGCCTGGCTGCCCGCGCTCGGGTCGGCGGAGTAGACCAGCTTGATGTTGTCCTTGGCCGCGGCGGCCTCGGCGCCCTTGCGGACGATGTCCCAGAACGTGTCGCCGGGAGCCTGATGGGTGACCAGCGCGACTGTCATGCGAGGGGTGTTGGCCTTGCCGGCCGACGCGGCGGCGCCGCTTTCCTCTGCCTTCTTGCCTCCCGAGCCGCTGGAACAGCCGGCGACGAGGAGGGCGGATGCCGCCGCGATCGCTACGACTGGGGCGATTCTGCGAGAGCGGGGGTGAAACGTGCGGTCCATCTTTCCAGCACCTCACTGTGCGACAGGGGAAGGGAACGGGACGGCGCGGGGCGCGGTGCCCGTGCGGGCCCGGACGGGCAGGTCCGGATCTTGAGCCGGTGACGAGGCTGTTTCGTTGGGACGGGATACAAGTCCCTGTTGCACCCACCTGTCAATACTTTGTTAAGACATCATTTCCTGAGCAGGTCCGAATGTCAGTACAAAGTCTTGACAGGAGCTTGCTGTGCGTCCTACACCTAAGAGGCATCGGGCGCCCCTTTGCCCGCATCCCACGCATCAGGAGCGTCACGCATGCCTGAGTCCGCTGAATCCTTCGACGTCATCACCATGGGACGTATCGGCGTCGATCTCTACCCCCTGCAGACGGGTGTGCCGCTCGCGCAGGTCGAGTCCTTCGGAAAGTTTCTCGGCGGCTCGGCGGCCAATGTCGCGGTGGCCGCCGCGCGCCTGGGCCGCGCCACCGCGGTGATCACCCGCACCGGCCAGGACCCCTTCGGCACCTATCTCCACCAGGCGCTCAAGGAGTTCGGCGTCGACGACCGCTGGGTCACGCCCGTCGCCGCGTATCCCACGCCGATCACCTTCTGCGAGATCTTCCCGCCGGACGACTTCCCGCTGTACTTCTACCGGCGGCCCAAGGCGCCGGACCTGGAGATCCACACCGACGAGCTGGACTTCTTCGCCATCCGCGCGGCCCGCATCTTCTGGATCACCGGCACCGGTCTGAGCGAGGAGCCCAGCCGCTCGGCCACGCTCGCCGCCCTGAAGGCGCGCGCCAAGTCGGGCACCACGGTCTTCGACCTCGACTGGCGCCCGATGTTCTGGAAGGACCCCGACAGCGCGCGCCCGTACTACGCCGAGGCGTTGCGCCATGCCACGGTCGCCGTCGGCAACCTCGACGAGTGCGAGATCGCCACCGGGGTACGCGAACCACGGGCCTGTGCCCAGGCTCTCCTCGACGCCGGTGTGGAACTCGCCGTCGTCAAACAGGGTCCCAAGGGAGTCCTGGCCGTCCACCGTGACGGCACCGTCGCCGAGGTCCCGCCGGTACCGGTGGAGGTCGTCAACGGCCTCGGCGCCGGAGACGCGTTCGGCGGCTCGCTCTGCCACGGTCTGCTGTCCGGCTGGGAGCTGGAGAAGACCATCCGGTACGCCAACGCGGCCGGCGCGCTTGTCGCCTCCCGGCTCGCCTGCTCCTCCGCGATGCCGACCGAGTCCGAGGTCGAGGACCTCCTCGTACGCGGCTGACCGAGTCCGAGGCCGAGGCGCACCGCGAACGCGGCCGACCGACGCCACCCCTGAACGGAGCCTGTCTTGAGCATCAGCATCCCCGACCTCGTCACGGTGCGCGCCCGGCACCCGGAGGCCATCGCCGAAGCGGCCGCCCGCCGTGTCCGCCGCCCGCTGATCGGCGACAGCGGCCGCCTGATGATCGTGGCCGCCGACCACCCCGCGCGCGGCGCCCTCGGTGTCGGCGAGCACCGCCTGGCCATGGCCAACCGCGCCGACCTCCTGGAACGCCTCTGCGTCGCGCTGTCCAGGCCCGGTGTGGACGGGGTGCTGGCCACCGCCGACATCCTGGAGGACCTGCTGCTCCTGGGCGTCCTGGAGAACAAGGTCGTGATGGGCTCCATGAACCGTGGCGGGCTCGCGGGCGCCTGCTTCGAGATGGACGACCGCTTCACCGGCCACCGCGCCGAGGACATCGAGCGGCTCCGCTTCGACGCCGGAAAGCTCCTGCTGCGCATCGACTACGACGACCCCGGCTCCCTGGAGACCCTGCAGACGACGGCCCGCGCCGTCGACGACATGGCAGCCCGCCGACTGCCGCTGTTCGTCGAGCCGTTCATATCCCGCCGGGTGGAGGGCACGGTCCGCAACGACCTGAGCGCCGAGGCCGTCACCCGGTCCATCGCCATCGCCTCCGGGCTCGGTGGCACCTCCGCCTACACCTGGCTCAAGCTGCCGGTCACCCACGACCCCGACGACATGGCCGAGGTACTGGAGGCGTCCACCCTGCCCGCCGTGCTGCTCGGCGGCGAGGTCGGCAGGGACCAGGAGGGGGCGTACGAGAGATGGCGCAAGGCCCTGCGACTGCCCACCGTCCAGGGCATGGTCGTCGGCCGGTCGCTGCTCTACCCCGCCGAGGGCAGCGTCGAGACCGCGGTGGACACCGCGGTCGGCCTGCTCTGAATGCCCGTTCTGCCCTTTCTGAACCCCTGTTCAGCTTGTTCTGAGCCCCGTACAGGAGCCACCCGATGACCACCACGCACCACCTTCCCGCGGGCAAGGCCACCGCCGACGCCTACACCGTCGACGTCACCCCCGAGTCGGCCGGCTGGGGCTACTCCAGCCTGCGTGTCCTCGAACTGCCGCCCGGTGGCTGGCACGCCTTCGACACCGGCGACAGCGAGTGGATCGTGCTCCCGCTGTCGGGCGGCTGCACCGTCGCCGTCGGAGGCGACACATTCCGGCTCGCCGGGCGCGAGAGCGTCTTCAGCGGGGTGAGCGACTTCGCGTACGTCCCCCGGGACGCCCAGGCCTCGATCGCCTCGCGCGACGGCGGACGGTTCGCGCTCACCGGTGCCCGCTGCGCCCGCAGGCTGCCGGCCCGCTACGGGCCCGCCTCCTCCGTCCCGGTCGAGATGCGCGGCACCGGCAACTGCTCGCGCCAGGTCAACAACTTCGGTGCGGCGGCCCGTGCCGGAGGTGCTGATGGACAGGGTTTCGAGTGCGACAAGTTGATCGCCGTCGAGGTGATCACGCCCGGCGGCAACTGGTCCTCCTTCCCGCCGCACAAGCACGACGAGCACCGGCCCGGCGAGGAATCGGAGCTGGAGGAGATCTACTACTTCGAGTTCGCCGCCCACGAGGGCACGCCCGGCCTCGGCTACCAGCGGGTCTCGCCCTCGGGCCACGGCACCAACACCGACGTGCTGGCCGAGGTGCGCGACGGCGATGTCGTCCTCATCCCGGACGGCTGGCACGGACCGTCCATGGCCGTGCCAGGACACGACATGTACTACCTCAACGTCATGGCGGGTCCCGGGCCGGACCGGGCCTGGCTGATCTGCGATCACCCCGACCACACCTGGATCCGCGCCACCTGGCCCGAGCGGCCGGTCGACCCCCGCCTCCCCCTCTACACGGCACCGGAGAAGTCCTGATGAGCACCCCCACCCGCCGTCTGACCGTCGCCCAGGCACTGGTGCGCTTCCTGTCCGCGCAGTACAGCGAACGCGACGGCGTACGGCACCGGCTGATCGCCGGCACCTGGGGCATCTTCGGCCACGGCAATGTGGCGGGCATCGGCCAGGCGCTGCTGGAGGCCGGCGAGGACACCATGCCCTTCCATCAGGGCCGCAACGAGCAGTCCATGGTGCATGCCGCGGTCGGCTACGCGCGCCAGCTCAACCGCCTGTCCGCACAGGCCGTCACCACGTCCATCGGCCCCGGCGCCACCAACCTCGTCACCGGCGCGGCCCTCGCCACGGTCAACCGCCTCCCGGTGCTGCTTCTGCCGGGCGACTACTTCGTGACCCGCCCGGCCGACCCGCTGCTCCAGCAGCTGGAACACCCCGTCGAGGCAGACGTCTCCGTCAACGACACCCTGCGCCCGGTCTCCCGCTACTTCGACCGGATCACCCGCCCCGAGATGCTGATCCCGTCCGCCCTGAACGCGATGCGGGTCCTGACCGACCCGTCCGAGACCGGCGCCGTCACCCTCGCCATGCCGCAGGACGTGCAGGCGGAGGCGTACGACTGGCCGGAGGAGTTCTTCGCCGAGCGGGTCTGGCACGTACGCCGTCCCGCCCCCGATCCGGTCGAACTCGCCGAAGCCGTACGGGCGATCCGCGCAGCCGAGCGTCCGCTGCTCGTCGCCGGCGGGGGAGTGCACCACAGTGAGGCCGAGGGCGCGCTGAAGGCCCTGGTCGACGCCACCGGCATCCCGGTCGCCTCCACGCAGGCGGGCAAGGGCTCCCTGCGGTACGACCACCCCGCCGACCTCGGCGGCATCGGCCACACCGGCACCGCCGTCTGCGACGACATCGCCCGCACCGCCGACCTGATCATCGGGGTCGGCACCCGGTACACCGACTTCACCACCGCGTCCCACACGCTGTTCCAGGAGCCCGGCGTCCGGTTCGTGAACCTCAACATCACCGCCTTCGACGCCCACAAGCTCGCCGCCCGCACATTGGTCGCGGATGCGCGGGCGGGCCTTGAGGCTCTCACCGAGGGGCTGTCCGGCCACCGGGTGGACGAGGCGTACGAGGCCGAGTACCGCGCAGGCAAGGCGCGTTGGGAGGAAGTGGTCGAGACCGCCTACCGGGCCGAGGACTCCGCCGTGCCCACGCAGACCCAGCTCCTCGGCGCCCTGGACGCGGTCGTCGGCGACGACGACGTGGTCATCAACGCGGCCGGCTCGCTCCCCGGCGACCTGCACAAGCTGTGGCGGGCGCGCGGCCCACGCCAGTACCACCTGGAATACGGGTACTCGTGCATGGGCTACGAGATCCCCGCGGGCATCGGCGTCCAGCAGGCCGCCCCCGGAACACCGGTCTGGTCGCTGGTCGGCGACGGCACGTATCTGATGATGCCCACGGAGATCGTCACCGCGGTCCAGGAGGGCCTGCCCGTCAACCTGGTGCTGATCCAGAACCACGGCTACGCCTCCATCGGCGGCCTCTCCGAGGAGACGGGAGGCGAGCGCTTCGGCACCGCCTACCGCTACCGCGCCGCCGACGGCACCTTCTCCGGGGCCCCGCTCCCGGTCGATCTCGCCGCCAACGCCGCCAGCCTCGGCATGGACGTCCTGCGCGCCAAGACCGTACGGGAACTGCGGGACGCGCTGGCCACGGCGCGCGCCTCGGACCGGCCGACATGCGTGTACGTCGAGACCGACCGGACGCCCACCGCCCCTCCGGCCGAGGCCTGGTGGGACGTACCCGTCGCCGAAGTGGCCTCGCGCGAAGCCGCGTTGAACGCCCGTGAACGGTACGACGGCCACGCCGCAGCGCGCCGCCGCCACCTCTGACTCCTCTGACCTCCCCGCCCACGAAAGGCCCCCGCACCATGAAGACCATCACCCACTGGATCGGCGGCAAGCCCGTCAAGTCTTCCTCCGGACGCGTCGGCCCGGTCTACAACCCGGCCACCGGCGCCCAGGAGAAGCAGGTCGGCTTCGCCTCGGTCGACGAGGTGGACACCGCCGTCGCCACCGCGAAGGCCGCGTTCGAGAGCTGGGGGAGCGCCTCGCTCGCCAAGCGCACGGCGATCCTGTTCAAGTACCGCGAACTGCTGGACGCCCACCGCGACGAGATCGCCGAGCTGATCACCGCCGAGCACGGCAAGGTCCACTCCGACGCGCTCGGCGAGGTCGCCCGCGGCATGGAGATCGTCGAGCTGGCCTGCGGCATCTCGGAGAAGCTCAAGGGTGAGCTGTCCACGCAGGTCTCGACCCGGGTCGACGTCGCCTCGATTCGCCAGCCGCTGGGCGTCGTCGCCGGCATCACGCCGTTCAACTTCCCGGCCATGGTGCCGATGTGGATGTTCCCGCTCGCCATCGCGTGCGGCAACACCTTCGTGCTGAAGCCGAGCGAGAAGGACCCGTCGGCCTCCTTCAGGCTGGCTGAGCTGGCCTCCGAGGCCGGACTGCCGGACGGCGTGCTGAACATCGTGCAGGGCGACAAGGTCGCCGTGGACCGCCTCCTGGAGCACCCGGACGTCGTCGCGGTCTCCTTCGTCGGATCCACGCCCATCGCCAAGTACATCCAGCTCAAGGGTGTCGAGCACGACAAGCGCGTGCAGGCCCTGGGCGGAGCCAAGAACCACATGCTCGTCCTGCCCGACGCCGACCTGGACTTCGCCGCCGATCAGGCCATCAACGCCGCGTACGGTTCGGCCGGTGAGCGGTGCATGGCAGTGTCCGTCGTGGTCGCGGTCGGCGACACCGGCGACGAACTGGTCGGGAAGATCGCCGAGCGCGCCAAGGGGCTGAAGATCGGCCCGGGCAACGACCCCGCCTCGGAGATGGGTCCGCTCATCACCGGCGAGCACCGTGACAAGGTCGCCTCCTACGTGGCGAGTGCGGCGGCCCAGGGTGCCGAGGTCGTCGTCGACGGCACCGGCTACGCCGTCGAGGGCCACGAGAACGGCTTCTTCCTCGGCGTATCGCTGCTCGACAAGGTGCCGGTGACCGCGGACGCGTACAAGGACGAGATCTTCGGCCCGGTCCTGTGCGTGGTGCGCGCCGACACCTACGACGACGCCATCAAGCTCATCAACAGCTCCCGTTGGGGCAACGGCACCGCGATCTTCACCCGGGACGGCGGCGCCGCCCGCCGCTTCCAGCTGGAGGTCCAGGCAGGCATGGTCGGCATCAACGTGCCGATCCCGGTGCCCGTCGGCTACCACTCCTTCGGCGGCTGGAAGGACTCCCTCTTCGGCGACCTGCACATCTACGGCAACGACGGCATCGCCTTCTACACCCAGGGCAAGGTGATCAACACCCGCTGGCCCGACCCGGCCGACGGAGGCATCAACCTCGGCTTCCCCAGCCACTCCTGAGCCTTTTCCCGCGTCAAGCGGCGGCCGGTGCGGGAACGGATCCGCAGCCTTCCGCACCGGCCGCCTTCAGGACCGAACGTCAGGACGATGCGATGGCAAGGGTTTCCCCCCACCGGACCGCCGGATCCACACGAGCGAGCGCCGCCGCCACGCTCGCCGGCATGGATTTCGCACTCGACCGGAGCAGCCCCGTCCCGCTCTACTACCAGCTCGCACAACAGCTGGAGTCCGCGATCCAGCGCGACGTGCTGAGCCCCGGGAGCCTGCTCGGCAACGAGGTCGAGCTCGCGGGACGGCTCGGTCTGTCCCGCCCCACTGTCCGTCAGGCCATCCAGACCCTGGTCGACAAGGGGCTCCTGGTCCGCCGCCGCGGCGTGGGCACCCAGGTGGTGCACAGCCAGGTCAAGCGTCCACTGGAACTGAGCAGTCTCTACGACGACTTGGAGACCGCCGGCCAGAGCCCCACGACCCAGGTGCTGCACAACGAGGTCGAACCGGCCTCCCCGGAGGTCGCCGCTGCCCTGGGCATCGCCGAGCGCAGCGGCGTGCACCGCGTGGACCGACTGCGCCTCACTCACGGCCAGCCCGTCGCGGCCCTGTGCAACTACATTCCGGAGGGACTGCTGGACGTCGACACCGCCCGGTTGGAGTCGACCGGCCTGTACCGCATGATGCGCGCGGCCGGCATCACCCTGCACAGCGCCCGCCAGTCCGTAGGAGCCCGCTCGGCCACACCGGAGGAGGCCGAGCGGCTGCACGAACCCGCGGGCGCCGCCCTGCTCACCATGCGGCGCACGGCCTACGACGACACCGGCCGCGCGGTCGAGTACGGCACCCACATCTATCGCGCCTCGCGGTACGCCTTCGAGTTCCAGCTGCTCGTCCGCGCCTGAGACAGCGCGTGCGGGCGTACGGTCCTGGAGTCTCGTACGTTCCTGAAGTCGCCCCCGCCGTGTCAGTCGGCCGCGGTCGTCGTGCCCCTGACGACGGGCCGCGGGGCGAGGACGGTCTCGCGCGCGGTGGTCCGGCCCTCCAGGCGGCCACGGCCGACTTCTGACCCTTCCGGCGGCCTCCCGGCTCCCGTCCGTGCTGCGGTCGGGAGCCGGTTCCGGGCTCCCTCCTACTGCCCGGAGTCGCGGCGGGCCTGTCCGCGGCGACGCAGCAGGAGCAGGCCGCCCGCGAGGGCGGCGACGCCGGTGGCGGCGGTCCAGGCGGGCAGGTCCGAGGATCCGGTGGCGGCCAGGTCGCCGCTCCTCCCGCCGAGCGGGCTCGCGCTGGAGGAAGGGGCGGCGGACGCGACTCCGGAGCCCGACGCGTCGGATCCGGTGGTGGAGGGTGTCGGCGATGCCGTCGTCCCGGCCGTGGTGGCCCGGCCGCGGGTGAACGCCAGGGTGCCGAAGCCGAGTTGGTCGTAACCGCCGCTGTTGGGGCCGTAGTCCCCGCCGCCGCCCTCGGGCGCGAAGCGGGCCGCGATCCGCGTGAGGTACTGCGCGTCCAGTCCCCGGCGCTTGGTGTAGTGGTTGGCGATCATGGCCCAGATCGGCCGGGCCATGGCCGGGTCGACGGCCGCCGCCGCGGAAGCGGTCTCCGTGCCCGACCAGATGCCGGGCGCGCCCTTTTTCCGGGTGTACGGGGTGTAGGGCACGTCCGCGCCCAAGCTCCACTTGGCCACGTACTGGGCGCCCTTGAGGAAGCGGCTGTCGTCGTAGCCGTACAGGTCGATGCCCTGGTTCCAGGCCATCTCGCAGATGGTGCCCATCAGGCCGACGCCCAGCAGGGCATGGCCCTGGTCGCGGCCGGCCTCGGCCCACTCGGCGAGGCCGTCGGAGTACACGACCGGGATGGCGTTCTTGATGGAGCCCATTCCTGCCCCGTGCTTGAAGTACGCGACGGCCCGATCGACCTTGGTGCGGTCGTCGCACAGGATGCCGATGGCGAGGACGGAGGCGATGTTCGTCAGGTCCCAGTTGGCCCAGTAGTTGCTGATGTAGGCGCCGTTGTGGTTCGCCAGGAAGTCCTCGCTCAGCGGATGGAAGACATTGA
The DNA here is from genome assembly GCF_014645835.1 of Streptomyces albiflavescens. Classification (GTDB taxonomy): domain Bacteria; phylum Actinomycetota; class Actinomycetes; order Streptomycetales; family Streptomycetaceae; genus Streptomyces; species Streptomyces albiflavescens. The sequence goes on along the minus strand of NZ_BMMM01000001.1, from coordinate 92,989 downwards.
GCATCATCTTCTGGAAGCGGGCCAGCTCGAAGCCGCCGTGGCCGCGGATGAGCTCGGCGGCGTTGGCGAACTGGTAGCCGTAGAGGCCCGAGGCGAGGAACCGGTCGGCGCTTCCGTCGAGTCTGGTCAGCTTGGCCGACCAGGCGTTGAGGATGTCGCGGGCGGTGTCGGCGTGCGCGGTGTGCCCGGTGATGTGCCAGCGCAGGGCGTTCTGGTAGGCGGCGTGGATGTCGTTGTAGAGCGTGGCGTAGTTCTCGGGCGTGCCCGAGCCGCGATAGACGGTCGCCTGAGGGTTGGCCGTCCAGGTGCTCTGCGCATGCCGGTTGGCCGTCAACTTGGCGAAGCCCGCCGTGTAGGGTTGCGCCCCCGCCTTCACCTTGGCCGCCATGCGGGCCAGGTCGGCCTGGGTGTGCAGCATCCCGGGATGGGCGAAGACACCGCTCGCCGCCGACGCCGGGGCCGCCGCGACGGCAGTGCCGGCTCCGGCGGCGCCCGCGGCCGCACCGGCGATCTTCAGCATGGTTCGGCGACTGATCTGTGCTGTCACTGACGTGGTTCCTTAGCGCTCGGTGCCTGGGATGCCTACGCACAGGAGACGCCGTGGAACGCGGCCGATAACAAAAAGTCGGGCAACTGCGGGACGCTGCGGACCGGTCCGAGAAGGGCGCCGAGCGATCAGCACCGCACGTCGCGCGAGTCCGGGGCCGCGCATGCCGATCCCCGTCGTCGACCGTGGCCGACCTCCGCCTCGGGCGCGGCTGAGACACGCGGCGCCTTCGCCGAACCGCGCCGTCCGGGGCTCATGTCGCCCCGTGCAGCACGGTGGTCGTTGTTCTGGTCACGTCGCCCACGAGAAGGGTGCCGCGTGACCGTTGCGGCCGGTGAAGTCCCAGGACCGGCCGTGTACGCCCTTGCCGACAGCCCGGGTGGACCGGGCGATGGTCAGCGTGCTGTTCGCCGGGTGGAACATGCCGGTCAGCCCCATCACCGGGCCGTCTTCGCCGAACTGCGGGGCCACCTGGTCCTCGATCGCGATGTCGATGGCGTCGGCCACCTCCACCGTGTGGCGGCGACCGTCGTTGCGGAACTCGATGGGGACGCGTTCGACGCCGAGGACCTCGCCGATGAGGGGGACGAGTGCCGCCATCGGCCCGCCCACCTGCCCGGAGAAGACCTTGCCCAGCGCATCCGCCTGGCTGTCGTCGGCGGAACCGTCGACATACAGCGCCACCTGCCAGCCGCCCTCGGCCATCACACGAGGCGTGTCGGCGAAGACGACGACGCTGCGGTCCGACACGTCCACACCGTCGACCTCGCCGCGGTCGACGTGGAACGCCAAAGTCACCTGGCAGCGCTCGTGGTCTGCGGGTGCGGTCATGCCCGAGGTGGTGCATGGACACACGGAGTCGCAGTTGCAGCTCTCCAGATAGGTGCCGCTCAGATTCCAAGTCATTTCTCTTCACCTGCCTGATGTGCAAGCCTGCCGACCACGCGAAGTGGTACCCCGGCGGCAGAGCACGTACAGCCTGGTGCGGACGTCGGCCACGTACCGCGCCCAGAAGTCACCGGAGAAGACGGGACCGTGGACGCATACGGCGCGCCCGCCCGGCCACAAGATCGACATCGGGAGAGCCTCTAGGGCCTGTCGTCACATTCCCGTCTGCCCCGCGACGCCTGGCACGCACTCTCGCCGGCGAAAGCCCAAGTACGTCCAGTACGAGGACTTCCGCCCGGCACGCCGAGAGCACGCACCAGACGCCGCGGGGCCGCCCTTCGGGCGACGACGTGAATGTGACGACAGGCCCTAGGCGAATCCCTCGGTGCGCGCGGCCGCCCGAGCACTTCTCAGCCTAGTCCGGCTTCTCGCACAGCACCGGCTTCCGGCCCGTACGGCGGCGATGGGCCAGGTCGGCGTGGGGGAGTACGCCCCCCGCGTCCTCAGGCCAGTGACACCCAAGTTCCCCGCTCGGCCGAGCGTGACATGGCGTCCAGCGCGGCCGCGCTGTGAACCGCGTCAACCAGCGTCGCGCCGTACGGGGTGTTGTCAGCGATGGAGCGCAGGAAGTGGTGCGCCTCGATGACCTTGAGGTCGTCGTAGCCCATGGCGTTCGCCGAGCCCGGCTGGAAAGCCGCGTACTCTCCGTCCCCCGGACCGACGTACACGGTGCTGACCGGCTGGTCCTGGTACGACGTACCCCGGCTGACCCCCAGTTCGCCCATCCGCCGGAAGTCCCAGAAGACCGCGCCCTTCGTGCCGTGCACCTCGAAGCCGTAGTTGTTCTGTTCGCCGACGGAGACGCGGCAGGCCTCCAGCACGCCCCGCGCGCCGGAGGCGAAGCGCAGCAGGCAGTTGACGTAGTCCTCGTTCTCCACCGGGCCCAGCTCACCGCCTGCCGCGCGTGTGTGACCGGCGGTCGCGCCCGTAGGGCGGGCCCGCTCCGGCAGGAAGATCGCGGTGTCCGCGGTCAGCGCCGCGATCTCGCCGAGCAGGAAGCGCGCCAGATCGACGCCGTGCGAGGCCAGATCCCCCAGGACCCCGCTGCCGCCCCGCTCCCGCTCGTACCGCCAGGTCAGCGCGCCCTCAGGATGCGCCGCGTAGTCGCTGAACAGCCGGATGCGGACATGGGTGACGGCGCCGAGCTCGCCCGAGGCGATCAATTCGCGGGCTGCGGCGACGGCAGGCGCGTTGCGGTAGTTGAAGCCGACGGTGCCCTGGACCCCGGCCTTGGCCACCGCGTCCGACACCGCGCGGGCGTCCTCGGCGGTCAGGCCCACCGGCTTCTCGATCCAGATGTGCTTGCCCGCCTCGGCCATGGTGGTCCCGATCTCGCGGTGCAGGAAGTTCGGCGCGGCGATGCTCACCGCCTGGACCCGGGAGTCGGCGGCGACCTCACGCCAGTCCCGGGCCGCGGTGGCGAAGCCGTACTGGGCCGCTGCCTCCTCGGCGCGGCCGGGCACCTCGTCGGCGACGGCGACCAGCTCGGGCCGCAGGGAGAGCCCCGGGAAATGGTGCGGCACGCGGGCGTACGCCTGGGTGTGCACCCGTCCCATCCAGCCGAACCCCACGACGGCAACGCCGAGCGAACGCACCATGACTGCCTCTCTTTGGACCGGTCCAACAAGTTCGGGCCTCACATTGAACGTCGTTGTGTGAGGTGTCAAGCCCTTTGACAACCTCGACCGCCGTGTGGAACGGTCCAGACCATGAGAGCACCGACGATTCGCGACGTCGCCGAGCGGGCCGGAGTGTCGAAGTCGCTGGTCTCCCTCGTGCTGCGCGGCTCCGACCAGGTCCGTGACGAGAAGCGGCAGGCCGTGCTGGCCGCCGTCGAGGAGCTCGGCTACCGGCCCAACGCCGCCGCGCGCAGCCTCAGCGAACGGCGCACCCGTACGGTCGGGGTGCTCCTCAACGACATGCGCAACCCCTGGTTCGTGGAGCTGCTCGACGGCCTGAACTCCCGGCTGCACGACTCCGGGCTGCACATGCTGCTCGCCGACGGCCACCTCACCCGGCGTCTCGGCGAAGACCTCACCCGTACCTTCATGGACCTGGGGGTCGACGGGCTGATCGCCGTCGGCACGCTGCCGGTCTCCGAGGCACTGCGTACGGCGGCCGGGCGGATTCCCACCGTGGTCGCGGGTGCCCGGGAGCCCGTGCTGCCCGGCGTGGACATCGTCGCGGGTGACGACGAGCGCGGCGCCCGCCTCGCCACCGAGCACCTCATCGGCCTGGGCCACCGGCGTATCGCCCACATCGCGGGGCAGGGCATGGTCGGTGAGCTGCGCCGCCGCGGCTTCGAGGCGGTCATGCGCGAGCACGGACCGGCCGAGGCGGCGATCGTGGAGCAGGGCGACCTGACCGAGGAGGGCGGCTACCGGGCCACGGTCCGGCTGCTCAGCGCCCCTGAACGCCCCACCGCCGTCTTCGCGTTCAACGACATAGCCTGTGTCGGCGCCCTGTCGGCCGCCGAGGAGCTCGGCCTCCAGGTGCCGCGCGACCTTTCCCTCGTCGGCTACGACAACACGTACCTCTCACGCCTGCGGCACCTGTGGCTCACCACGGTGGACAACGCCAGCCATGACGTCGGCCGCCGCGCCGCCCAGTGCCTGCTCGACCGGATCGACGACCCCGCCCGCCCCGGCGAGGTCGTCCTCACCGCCCCGACCCTCGAAGTCCGCGGTACCACGGCACCACCGCGCGGTCGGGCCGGTGCCAAAACGGCGGTGGCATTGAGCTGATCGGCAGTGCTCGGCTACGGCCCCGTAGCGCAACTGGCCCCCTCTTGGAGCGAGTTGGGCCGAGCCGGACCGGGCCCGACCGAGGCGCCCAGCAACCCGGTCAGCAACGCGTCCGTCGCCGGGGCGAGCAGGCGCCTGCTGTCGGGCGCCGACTCCAGGCCGACGACCAGGGCGAGGCAGATGTCGGCGGCTTCCGCGGGCTCGACGCCGGCCGGGGAGACCGCCTCGGCGAAGAGGGCGATCAGGAGGCGACGCAGATCCCCGGTGAAGGTGTGGCAGACGTCGCCGAACAACCGGGCTTTCTCGTCGAGGAGTTCGGCCGTGTGCGGGGAGGCGCCGGCCAGCTGCAGCACCAGGTCGAGCTTGGCGGCGAGGACGCCCCGCACGCGCTCGGCGGGCGGGGCGTCCTCGGCGGCCGCCTCCCGGGCCCGGCCGAGCGCCTGCTCGTGCAGGCGTGCGGCGAGGCGGCGGAAGGCGTCGTCCTTGCTGCGGACGTACTGGTAGACCGCCGAGCGGGACACGCCCATGGTGGAGGCGATGTCGTCCATCGTTGTGCGCCGTACGCCGTACCGGGTCAGGCAGTCGTAGGCGGCGTCGAGGACCTCGTCGAGCCGGTCGGTGGCCATGAGGGTCAGCCCAGCTTCTTGAGCAGCTCGGCCGCGAGCGGGGCGGAGGAGGACGGGTTCTGGCCGGTGACCAGGTTGCGGTCGACGACCACCTTGGGGGCCCACGGCTCACCCTCCTGGAAGTCGACGCCCGCCTCGACCAGCCGGTCCTGGAGCAGCCACTTGGCCTTGTCGGCGAGACCCGCCTGGGTCTCCTCGGCGTTGGTGAAGGCGGAGACCCGGTAGCCCGCGAAGGCGTTGCCGCCGTCCTCGCGGGTGGCGGCGAGCAGCGCGGCCGGGGCGTGGCACACCACGCCGAGCGGCTTGCCCGAGTCGAGCGCAAGGGTGAGGAGCCGTCCGGAGTCGGCGTTGACCGCGAGGTCCTCCATGGGGCCGTGGCCGCCGGGGTAGAAGACGGCCGCGTAGTCGTCCAGGTCCACCTCCTCCAGCTTGATCGGCTGCTGGAGTTCGACCATCGAGGCAAGGACGTTCTCGATCCGGTCGGCGCCTTCCTGACCGCCGTTCACCTCGGGCGCCAGGCTGCCCCTGTCCACGGTCGGCACGACGCCGCCCGGCGTGGCGACGACGACCTCGTGGCCCGCGGCCTTGAAGGCCTCGTACGGGGCGACGGCCTCCTCGGCCCAGAAGCCGGTCGGGTGCCGGGTGCCGTCGGCGAGCGTCCAGTAGTCGACGCCGGTCATCACAAAAAGGATCTTTGACATGGTGTGTCTCTCCGAGGGTGCGGGCCCTGACGGACCTGAGGGCGGTGTCTTGGTCGTACGCCGCCCTGAACGGGCTCAGGCGGTCGAACGCCCTGAACGGGTGCAGGCGGTCGAACGCCCTGAACGGGTGCAGGCGGTCGAACGCCCTGACGCTGCGCGCTCAGATCGTCAGTGCGGCGATGTCCTCGACGGTATGCGGGCCGGACATAGGTGACCAATAGGGAAGCCGTTTGCAGGTATAGGACTTCCAATGGCTGGCCGGGAACCGGGGAGCGACACTCATGCAGTGCCGGGGGAGCCGAACTGTCGCGGTACGGAGGCGCGCTGTTCCAGGATCAGCAGAGCCTGCTCGGCCCAACGGATGTTCTCCCGCTCGTACGCGCGGCCCCCCATCAGCGTGAGATACGGGCCGACGCGATCGGCCCCGGCCAGATACTCGTCCTCGGTGCGCCCGTCGAGGAGCCGGGCACGGATCCGGTCGTAGTGGGCCAGCTTGCCGCGAGCCCATTCGAGTCGCTCGGTGATCGCCGCCCGTACGGCCTCGTCGTCCCCCTCGTCGACGGCGTAGACCTTGACCATCAACTCATCTCGCATGGCCGGGGGCTTCGCCGGCTCGGCGGTGAACGCGCGCAGGGCGCCGCGGCCCGCCTCGGTGAGGGAGAACACCCGCTTGTTCGGCCGACGTTCCTGCTGGACGAGTCGGGCCTCGATGAGCCCCTCGGACTCCATCCGGTCCAGCTCCCGGTACAGCTGCTGTGGAGTCGCCATCCAGAAATTGGCCACCGACGCGTCGAACCCCTTGGCCAGGTCGTATCCCGACGCCTCGCCCTCCAGAAGCGCGGCCAGGACCGCGTTGCGCAATGCCATGCCCCAAGGCTAGACGGCGCACATCCCCGCGACTAATCTGATGCGCACCTAATCAATTAGTTGAGTATCAAGAGAGGCGGGCGTGATGCATTCCTTCCGCAAGGCCGTGGAGGCGGGAGACTTCGCCGCGATCGAGGACATGCTGGCCGACGACGTCGTGTTCACCAGCCCCGTCGCCTTCAAGCCCTACCCGGGCAAGGCGATCACCGCGGCCATCCTGCGCGGCGTCTCCCGCGTCTTCACCGACTTCCGGTACGTCCGTGAGATCGCCGGTGCCGACGGCCGGGACCACGCGCTGCTCTTCGTTGCGAAGGTGGGAGACAAGGAGATCAACGGCTGCGACTTCCTGCACTTCGACGAGGACGGCCGGATCGACGACCTGATGGTCATGGTCCGCCCGCTGACCGCCGCCCAGGCGCTCTCCGAGGCGATGGGGGCGCAGTTCGAGCGGATCTCGCGCGAGGCGGCGGAGGCGTCGGGCGCGTAGGCAACGCTCCTGCGGCGCTCAGGGTTTGACGCGATTCCCCCCGGCTACCCGTGCCTGGTGACATCGACGACATCTCAGCAGCATCAGCGATACCGGCAATCCGAGCGGGAGTCCATCCGGTTCCTGGAGGACCGCTTCGCCTGCGCGCAGGCCTGCACCGAGTGCGCGCGGGCGTGCGCGCTGCGCGCGAGTGTGATGGATCCGGACGGGCCACGGGAACAGGAACTCCTGCGCCGCAAGGGGGTCATGTGCGCGGAAGTGTGCGACGCGACCTGTCTCGTACTGTCCGAACAGCTCCAGGACGAGAACGGCATCCGCGCCCGCGTGGAGTGGTGCCGCACCGTCTGCCTGGAGTGCGCGCAGGCCTTCGACCGGTATGCCGGCGCGGAGGACGGGGCGAAGGCCTGCCGCGAATGCGCCCAGGCGTGCACGGATTTCCTCGCGACGCTGCGCTGAGGACAGTGCGTGGGAAAGCCCGGTCCCGGTCGTGGAACGCGCATCGCCATTCCCAATTTCTGAAACGCGTTCTACGGTGTGCGCCGTCAGGTCGGCCTTGGGGAGCCAGGAGGCGCCGTGCATCTCGAATACACGCCGGAGCAGCAGCGGTTGCGCACCGAACTACGCGGCTACTTCGCCCGGTTGGTGCCGGACAACGCCTACGCCCGCTACGCGGACCCGGCCGCGCAGAAGCGCTTCTACCGTGAGACCATCCGCCGCCTCGGCGGCGACGGCTGGCTCGGCGTGGGCTGGCCCAAGGAGTACGGCGGGCGCGGGCTGAGCCCCATGGAGCAGTTCATCTTCTTCGACGAGGCGGCCCAGGCGGGCGTCCCGCTGCCGCTGATGGCGCTGAACACCGTCGGTCCGACGATCATGCAGTTCGGCACGGAGGAGCAGAAGGCGTACTTCCTGCCGAAGATCCTCTCCGGCGAGATCGACTTCGCGATCGGCTACAGCGAGCCGGACGCGGGCACGGACCTGGCCGCGCTCAAGACCAAGGCGGTGAGGGACGGCGACGAGTACGTCGTGAACGGGCAGAAGATCTGGACGACGAACGGCGACACCGCCGACTGGGTGTGGCTCGCCGTCCGCACCGATCCGGACGCCCCGCCCCACAAGGGCATCACCATGCTCCTGGTGCCGACCTCGGACCCCGGCTACTCGTGCACGATCATCAACACCCTCGCCTCGCACGACACCACCGCGAGCTACTACGAGAACATCCGCGTCCCCGTCTCGCGCCGGGTCGGCGAGGAGAACAAGGGCTGGCGGCTGATCACCAACCAGCTCAACCACGAACGCGTCACGCTCGCCGCCCACGGCACCATGGCGATCCGCGCCCTGCACGACGTCCAGCGCTGGGCCATGGAGACCAAGCTCGCCGACGGCCGCCGCGTCATCGACCTCTCGTGGGTGCGCCGCCGCCTGGCCCAGACCCACACCAGGCTCGACGCCATGAAACTCCTCAACTGGCAGATGGTGAACGCAGTCCAGGAAGGCACCCTCACCCCGCAGGACGCCTCCGCCGTCAAGGTGTACGGCTCCGAGGCGCGCCGCGACGCCTACGCCTGGCTGATGGAGGTCGTCGCCGCACCCGGCGTCCTCAAGGAGGGTTCCACCGGAGCCGTCCTCCACGGCGAACTGGAACGCGGCTACCGATCGGCGGTGATCTTCACATTCGGCGGCGGAAACAACGAGATCCAGCGCGAAATCATCTCATGGATCGGTCTGGGGATGCCGCGGGTCCGGCGTTAGCCTGCTGGTGTGGAGGCCTTTCAGACTGGTGACCCGGGGCTCTTCGGACCCTCCTCGGTGACCTGGCAGATGCACGGCGACCCGATGATGTGGGTCGCCGGGATCCGCGCGCTCTATCTCCAGGCCCTGCACCCGCGCACGGTGCGCGGGGTCATGCAGAACTCGGACTTCCGACGCGACGCCTGGGGCCGGTTGATGCGGACCGCGAACTTCGTCGGGACGACCACGTACGGCACCGGCGCAGCCGCCGAGAAGGCGGGCGCGCGGGTGCGGAAGATCCATACGATGCTCAAGGCCACGGACCCGGGCACCGGGGAGCGGTACCGGATCGACGAACCCGAGCTGCTCCTGTGGGTGCACTGCGCGGAGATCGACTCCTATCTGCATGTCCTGCGCCGGTCGGGGTTCCGTCTCACGGACGCGCAGGCCGACCGCTACATCGGTGAACACCGCGTCAGCGCCCGGCTGGTGGGGCTGGATCCCGCCGACGTGCCCGCGAATCAGGCGGAGTTGGCGGCCTACTTCGAGAAGGTGCAGCCGGAGCTGGCGGCGGGGCCCGAGGCGCGGGAGGTGGACGACTTCCTGGTGCGTCCGCCGACCCACCCCTTGCTCGTCCCGGCGCGCGCACTGCTGTGGCGGCGCGTGGCGCATCTGGCGTACGCCTCTCTGCCGCCGTACGCCCACGAGTTGTACGGCAGGGCGGCCCCGCCGCCCGCCGCAGTGACTCGGCGCCTGCGTGTCACGGGCACCTTGCTGCGCTGTATTCCCGCACGTCTGCGCTGGCAACTCCCGCCCAAACACATTGTGCGCGCCATGTCACGGCTCGGCCCCGGCTCGCGCCCCGCGCCATACAAAGTCGGCAGATAGGTCGCCATACTGGACGGACCGGGGGAGGGCGCGGGGCTGAGCAGCGACGGGGGCGATCGCACGAGATGGCGGAGACCAGGCTGATCCAGAGCCGGTACCGACTGCTCGATCTGATCGGGCGTGGCGGCATGGGCGAGGTGTGGCGGGCGCGCGACGAGTCGCTGGGCCGGCAGGTGGCGGTCAAGTGCCTCAAGCCGCTCGGCCCGCACCACGATCAGTCCTTCACTCGTGTCCTGCGGGAGCGGTTTCGGCGGGAGGCCCGGGTGGCCGCGGCTCTCCAGCACCGCGGGGTGACCGTCGTCCACGACTTCGGCGAGTCGGACGGCGTGCTGTATCTGGTGATGGAGCTGTTGGAGGGCCGGAATCTGAGCCAGCTCCTGGAGGACAACAAGCAGCATCCGTTGCCGGTCGCCGATGTCGTCGAGATCGCCGAGCAGGTCGCCGCCGCGCTCGCGTACACCCACCAACAGGGCATCGTGCACCGGGACCTGAAGCCCGCGAACATCATGCGACTCGCCGACGGCACGGTGAAGATCTGCGACTTCGGGATCGCTCGGCTCGGCCATGACATCGGCTTCACGGCACGGCTGACCGGCACCGGCATCGCGATGGGCACCCCCCACTACATGTCGCCGGAACAGATCAGCGGCGCCCATGTCGACCAGCGCAGCGACCTGTACTCCTTCGGATGCGTGCTCTACGAAATCGCCACCGGGGCGCCGCCGTTCGACCTCGACGACGCCTGGGCCGTCCTCGTGGGTCACCGTGACACGCCGCCCGCACCGCCCCGCAGCCACCGGGCCGAACTCCCCGAGTACGTCGAGAAGATCATCCTGGACCTGCTCGCCAAACGGCCCGACCAGCGCCCGCAGGACGCCCGTGAACTCGGCCGCCGCATCAGCGCGGGCCGCACCACACCCGTGTACGTGCCGACCGTGGTGACCCCGGCCCTGCGGCACCCCGCCGCGGAGCAGGGTCCCTCGGCGGCCGCGGCGTCCCGCCCCGAACTGCCGCCGTCCCGCGAACCCCGGTTGCCGTCCTGGACCCGGGGCATGACCACCGGTCACAAGGCGACCGGCGCCGGACTGCGCACCACCCCGCCGGACGCGGCCGCGGGCCTCACCGGAGAGTGGATCGCCCGCCCTTCCACGGCCCTCGCACGCGAGCCCGAGCGCCACGAACGGCCCACCCCCTCACCGGAGTTGATCACCACCTTGGTGGGGCGGCACAACGCCGGTCTGAGCCTGGGGCGGCTCGGCCGGTGGACCGAGGCGGGCGAGGTGCACCGCGCGGTCGCCGCAGAACGGGAACACGCCCTCGGGCCCGACCACCCCGACACGCTCGCCAGCCGGTACGAGGTCGGCTTCACCCTCAGCCGCACCGGACGCCCGGCCGAGGCGCTGCGCGAGTACGCCCATGTCGCCCAGGTCAGGGAGCGGGTGCTCGGCGCCGACCACCCCGACACACTGGCAGCCCGCCAGGAAATGGCGTACGTACTGGGCCAGTTGGGGCGCCATTTCGAGGCGCACCAGGCCTACACGTCCGTGCTCGGCGTCCGGGAGCGCGCGATGGGGCCCGACCACCCCGACACCCTGCGCTGCCGTCACAACCTCGCCTTCAACCTGAGCAGGCTCGGGCGCCTGGAGGACTCGTACCGCATGGCGACCGAGGTCGCCGCCGCCCGCGCCCGGGTGCTCGGCCCGACCCACCCCGACACGCTCGTCACCCGGTACGAAGTCGCTTACGCGCTCGGCCAGTTGGGGCGCTGGCCCGAGGCTCTGCACACCTACCAGGAGGTGGCCGAGGCCCGTGCGCAGGCGCTGGGCCCCGACCACCCGGACACGCTGGCCGCCCGCTACGAGGTAGGCATCAGCCTCGGCCGGCTAGGCCGCAGTGCGCAGGCTCTGGAGCTGTACCGCGACCTGATCGACGACCGCACCCGGGTGCACGGTCCCGCGCACCCCGAAACCCTGCGCGCCCGGCACGGCCTCGGGGTGAACCTCGGCCGCATGGGCCGCTGGGAGGAGGCCCTCGCCGAGTCCCGCGACGTCTGCGCCATCCGCGAGCGTGTCCTCGGCGCCGACCACCCGGACACCCTCGTCAGCCGCCGAGAGGTCGCCGTCGGCCTCGGCTGGCTGGGCCGCTGGGGCGACGCGCTCATCGAGTACCGCCGCGTCGCCACCGCCCGCGAGCGGGTGCTCGGCGCCGACCATCCCGACGCCCTCGCCAGCCGGAACGACGAGGCCCACTGCCTGGAGCAGCTGGGGCGTGGCCAGGAGGCCGTCGAACTGTATCGGCGGGTGGCGGCGTTACGGCAGCAGCGGGCGGCCGGGGGGCACTGAGCTTCTCCCCGCCTCGGGGCACCACGCCTGCGCCGAGGTGTCCACTTCCTCGTCCGGGTGCCCGCCGCTTGCCGCGCACCCCTGGCCGACCTAGATCATCACGTGCTACGAAGAACCATGCCTGCACACGAGGGATACGACGCCGTGATCGTCGGCGGGGGCCACAACGGACTGGTCGCCGCCGCCTACCTGGCCCGGGCCGGCCGGTCCGTGCTGGTGCTGGAGCGCCTGGGGAACACCGGGGGCGCCGCCGTGTCCACCCGGCCGTTCGCCGGGGTCGACGCGCGCCTGTCGCGCTACTCGTATCTGGTGAGCCTGCTGCCCCGGAAGATCGTCCGGGATCTGAGCCTCGACTTCCGGGTCCGTGGGCGCACCATCTCGTCGTACACGCCCGTCGAGCGCGACGGCCGGCCCACCGGACTGCTCGTCGGCGGCGGCGAGCGGCGCACCCGCGAGGCCTTTGCCCGGCTGACCGGATCGGACCGCGAGTACGAGGCCTGGCAGCGCTTCTACGGGATGACGGGCCGCGTCGCCCAGCGGGTGTTCCCGACGCTCATCGAGCCGCTCCCGGCGCGCGACGAACTGCGCGGTCGCATCGACGACGAGGACGCCTGGCGGATGCTCTTCGAGGAGCCGATCGGCACGGCCGTCGAGGAGTACTTCGCCGACGATCTCGTACGCGGTGTCGTCCTGACCGACGCCCTCATCGGGACCTTCGCCGACGCCCACGACCCCTCGCTGCGGCAGAACCGCTGCTTCCTCTACCACGTGATCGGCGGCGGCACCGGCGCCTGGGACGTGCCCGTCGGCGGCATGGGCGCACTCACCGACGCGATCGCCGCGGCGGCGCGCAACGCGGGCGCAGTGATCGCCACCGGCCACGAGGTGCTGCGGATCGAGACGGACGGCGAGGCCGCCGAGGTCACCTACCGGACCGTGGACGGGGAGGGCGTCGTCGCCGCCCGGCACGTCCTCGTCAACGCGTCGCCGCAGGAGCTCGCGCACCTCACAGGCGATGAGCCGCCCACCCCGGCCGAGGGCGCGCAGCTCAAGGTGAACATGCTGCTCAAGCGGCTGCCGAGGCTGCGCGACGCGTCCGTCGACCCGCGCGAGGCGTTCTCCGGCACCTTCCACATCGCCGAGGGCTACGAGCAGTTGGCACGAGCCCACGCCCAGGCGGCGTCCGGGGAGCTGCCCACCGCCCCGCCTTCCGAGATCTACTGCCACTCGCTCACCGACCCGAGCATCCTCGGCCAGGACCTGGTCGAGCAGGGCTATCAGACCCTCACCCTCTTCGGCCTCCACACACCCGCCCGACTGTTCGAGCGCGACAACGACTCCGTACGGGAGGAGCTGCTGAAGTCGACGCTGGCGCAGCTGGACGCGCACCTCGCCGAACCGCTCGCCGACTGCCTCGCGACCGATGCGGACGGCCGCCCGTGCATCGAGGCGAAGACCCCGCTCGACCTGGAGCGCGACCTGCGGCTGCCCGGCGGCAACATCTTCCACCGCGACCTCGCCTTCCCGTACGCGCAGGAAGGTACGGGCCGCTGGGGCGTCGAGACCCGGCACGCGAACGTGCTGCTGTGCGGGGCGGGCGCGGTACGGGGCGGCGGCGTGAGCGGGGTGCCCGGGCACAACGCGGCGATGGCGGTGCTGGAGGACAAAGCCCAGGTGTAGTGATCACGGGCGTTGACCACGCTCGTGATCAAGAGACCGGGCCGCTCTCGACCTCGCTGTGCGGCCGCTCGCCTTCAGTCCCGGGATGCCACCCAACCCACCGCCTCGATCCGCGCGGCGTCAGCAGGGCGTGCCTCGTCGAAGGCGACCCGGTCCCCGGCCTCGACCCGCAGCCCGTCGACGTACGCGCCACGGCCGACGTACAGCCGATCGGTCGTGTACCGCCAGCGCAGCGCGAGCCGCTGCGCCCGGGGCAGGTCCGCGGTGAGCCGGTGCCACACCCGCCCCGACCAGCCGGTGGCCGTACCGGCCGGATGCTCCTGCGGGTCCTCGCCCGGCAGTACCGTCCTGAACGGGACCGGCTGCCAGGTCGTCGCGTCGTCGGCCGAGGCCTCCAGGAAGAGCGGGTCCGACTGGGGTTCGGTGTCCCACCACAGGGCGCAGTCCATGCGCGCGGGGCCCGCCGTGGTGTCGAGCACGGGCAGCGTCAGTGTCGCCGTTGCCGCGCTCGCCATTCCGGAGAACCAGGACGTGCGGCCGCGCGCGGGGCGCACCGGTACGGCGCGCGCCAGGTTGTTCGCGGCGGCGACCCGGGGAGCGGAACCGGATCGCCAACCGCGCACCGGATGGACGGAGTTGCCGAGGACGATCAGGAAGGAGTCGGTCGTCGGGTCGAGGACGAGCGAGGTGCCGGTGAAGCCGGTGTGGCCCGCGGTGCGCGGCGTGGCCATCGCGCCCATGTACCAGTGCTGGTAGAGCTCGAAGCCGAGGCCGTGCTCGTCGCCGGGGAAGGCGGTGTTGAAGTCGGTGAACATCAGGTCCACCGTCTCCGGCTTCAGGATGCGCGCCTTGCCGTACGTGCCGCCGTTCAGCAGCGTACGGCCGAGGATCGCGAGGTCCCACGCGCAGGAGAAGACGCCCGCATGACCCGCCACCCCACCCAGGGAGTACGCGTTCTCGTCGTGCACCTCGCCCCACACGAGCCCGCGGTTCAGGCCCGACCAGGGCAGCCGGGCGTCCTCGGTGGCCGCGATCTTCGGTTTCCACGAGGCGGGCGGGTTGTAGCGGGTGCGGTGCATGCCGAGCGGGGCGGTGATCTCGTCGTGGAGGAGTGCGTCGAGGCTGCGGCCGCTGATCTTCTCGAGCACCAGCTGGAGCGAGATGAGATTCAGGTCCGAGTAGAGGTACTTGGTGCCCGGCGGGTTGAGCGGTGCCTCGTCCCAGATGAGCTGGAGTTTTCCCTCGCGGGTCGGCGCGTTGTAGAGAGGGATCCAGGCGCGGAATCCCGAGGTGTGGGTGAGGAGTTGGCGGATCGTGATGTCCTGCTTGCCGCCGCCGGCGAACTCCGGGAGGTACGAGGCGACCGTCGCCTCCAGTTCCAGGGCGCCGCGCTCCATCTGCTGCACGGCGAGGATCGAGGTGAACAGCTTCGAGACGGAGGCGAGGTCGTAGACCGTGTCCCCGGCGGCCGCGATCTGCTGATCGGCCGGGAACTCGACGCCGGTGTCCGTCTTCTCGTCGTACGCCGAGTAGCGCACCGCCATGCCGATCGGCTGATGCAGGGCCACGGTCCCGCCGCGTCCGGCAAGGAGCACGGCGCTCGCGTACCAGGGGTGCTTGGGGGAGGGGCCGAGGAACGCCTCCGCGTCGGTGACCAGTTGGCGCAGGTGCTCCGGCAGCAGACCCGCGCGCTCGGCCGTACCGTGACACAGTGTCGGGCGACCGGACGCGTCCGAGGCCGCCGCCGGTCCTGCCGGGAAAGGCGCGACGGCCAGGGCTCCGCCCACGGCCAGTACTCTTCGGCCCAGTTGACGACGGGTCAGCCCGTCGCATGCTCTGTCCTTCGCACCTTCGGTCATCGAGAGGCCTCCCGCCGCGCCGCCTGAAAGTATCTTTCCCGGTTCGCCTTGCGGAGTGAAACTTTCCTGTCAGGCGTGGGTGTGTCAAGACTCCCTGGATGGCTTGAAGGAATCTGACGGAGCATCAGAAAACCCCTTCCCTCGTCCGGAGGACTGCGGCATCCTGCGGCCATGCAGACGGAGCTGAGCAAGAAACTGGGAGTCGAGCACGCCATCTTCGGCTTCACGCCGTTTCCCGCCGTCGCCGCGGCCATCAGCCGCGCGGGCGGATTCGGTGTGCTCGGCGCGGTCCGCTACACCGCACCCGACGACCTCAAACGCGACCTCGACTGGATCGAGGCGAACGTCGACGGCAGGCCCTACGGACTGGACGTCGTGATGCCCGCCAAGAAGGTCGAGGGCGTCAGCGAGGCCGATGTCGAGGCGATGATCCCCGAGGGGCACCGGCAGTACGTCAAGGACACCCTCGCGAAATACGGCGTGCCCGAACTCGCCGAGGGCGAAGCGTCGGGGTGGCGCATCACGGGGTGGATGGAGCAGGTCGCCCGCACCCAGCTCGACGTCGCCTTCGACTATCCGATCAAACTGCTCGCCAACGCGCTGGGCTCACCACCCGTCGACGTGGTCGAGCGCGCCCATGACAAAGGCGTCCTGGTCGCCGCGCTCGCGGGCAGCGCCCGGCACGCGCGCAAGCACGCCGAGGCCGGCATCGACATCGTCGTCGCCCAGGGGTACGAGGCGGGCGGGCACACGGGCGAGATCGCCTCGATGGTGCTCACGCCCGAAGTCGTGGACGCCGTCGACCCGTTGCCCGTGCTGGCGGCCGGTGGCATCGGCAGCGGACAGCAGGTGGCCGCCGCGCTCAGCCTCGGCGCCCAAGGCGTGTGGCTGGGCTCCGTGTGGTTGACCGTCACCGAGGCCGAGATGCACTCGCGCGCCGTGACCCGGAAACTGCTCGCAGCCGGCTCCGGCGACACGGTCCGCTCCCGCGCCCTGACCGGTAAGCCGGCGCGCCAGCTGCGCACCGAGTGGACCGACGCCTGGGACGACCCGAACGGCCCCGGCACGCTCCCCATGCCGCTCCAGGGGCTGCTCGTGGCCGAGGCGGTCTCGCGCATCCAGAAGTACGAGGTGGAGCCACTGCTCGGCACGCCCGTCGGACAGATCGTCGGCCGGATGAACAGCGAACGCAGCGTCCAGGCCGTCTTCGACGACCTGACACGGGGCTTCGAGCAGGCCGTCGATCGCATCGACCGCATTGCCGGAAGGAGCGCCCAGTCGTGAGCACGCCGCCGAACGGTTTTTGGGCCCAGGCCGCCGCCGACCCCGGGCGCATCGCCCTCGTCACGCCGCGCGGAGAGGAATGGACAGCGGGACGGCTGCACGCCGCGGCCAACCGACTCGTCCACGGGCTGCGCGCCGCGGGCCTCGAACGCGGCGACGCCTTCGCGGTCGTCCTGCCCAATGGCGTCGAGTTCTTCGTCGCCTACCTCGCGGCCTCGCAGGCCGGCTTCTATCTCGTCCCCGTCAACCACCACCTCGTCGGCCCCGAGATCGCCTGGATCGTCTCCGACTCGGGTGCGAAGGTGCTCATCGCCCACGAGCGGTTCGCGGACGCCGCCCGGCACGCCGCGGACGAGGCGAAGGTCCCGGCCACGCATCGCTACGCGGTCGGTTCGGTCGAGGGCTTCCGGCCGTACGTCGAACTCCTCGACGGACAGCCCGAGTCGGCGCCGACGGACCGCACCCTCGGC
This sequence comes from Streptomyces albiflavescens, assembly GCF_014645835.1. Classification (GTDB taxonomy): domain Bacteria; phylum Actinomycetota; class Actinomycetes; order Streptomycetales; family Streptomycetaceae; genus Streptomyces; species Streptomyces albiflavescens. The sequence goes on along the minus strand of NZ_BMMM01000001.1, from coordinate 75,815 downwards.
TGGGTCATGAACTACACCTCGGGCACCACGGGGCGCCCCCGCGGCATCCGGCGCCCACTGCCCGGCAAACTCCCCGAGGAGTCGTACCTCGGCGGCTTCCTGGGCATCTTCGGCATCAAGCCCTACGGCGACAACGTGCACCTGGTCTGCTCGCCGCTCTACCACACCGCGGTGCTGCAATTCGCCGGCGCGTCCCTGCACATCGGTCATCGTCTTGTGCTGATGGACAAGTGGACGCCCGAGGAGATGCTCCGTGTCATCGACGCCCGCAAGTGCACGCACACCCATATGGTCCCGACCCAGTTCCACCGTCTGCTGGCGCTTCCCGACGAGGTGCGGGCGCGCTATGACGTGTCGTCCATGCGGCACGCCATCCATGGCGCCGCCCCGTGCCCGGACCATGTGAAACGAGCCATGATCGAGTGGTGGGGCCACAGTGTCGAGGAGTACTACGCGGCCAGTGAGGGCGGTGGCGCCTTCGCGACCGCCGAGGACTGGCTGAAGAAGCCCGGCACGGTCGGCAAGGCGTGGCCCATCAGCGAACTCGCCGTCTTCGACGACGACGGCAACCGACTGCCGCCCGGTGAACTCGGCACCGTCTACATGAAGATGAGCACCGGCGGATTCTCGTACCACAAGGACGAGACCAAGACGAAGAAGAACCGCATCGGCGACTTCTTCACCGTAGGAGACCTCGGCTACCTCGACGAGGACGGCTATCTCTTCCTCCGTGACCGCAAGATCGACATGATCATCTCGGGTGGAGTCAACATCTACCCGGCCGAGATCGAGGCCGCGCTGCTCTCCCACCCCGCCGTCGCGGACGCGGCCGCCTTCGGTATCCCGCACGACGACTGGGGCGAGGAGGTCAAGGCCGTCGTCGAGCCCGCCCCCGGCCATGAGCCGGGCCCGGCCCTCGCCGCCGCGGTCCTGGACCATTGCGAGCGGCAGCTCGCCGGGTACAAACGTCCCAAGAGTGTCGACTTCATCGAGGCCATGCCGCGTGATCCGAACGGGAAGCTGTACAAGCGGCGGCTGCGGGATCCGTACTGGGAGGGCCGCTCACGGGCGGTGTGACACAGGCTCCACTGTTGTGGCGCAGGTCACATTCGCGACCTGTCACACCAAGGCGCACTCGCCCGTCCTGATGCCGAAACGCCCCCGGGAGCCGTTCACCGGACTGCCCGGGGGCCCGACATCAGGAGATGGATTGCCATGCGTGTACTCGTCGCCGGAGCCACCGGAGTCATCGGGCGGGCGCTCGTCCCGCTGCTCACCTCGGTCGGCCATGACGTAGTAGCCCTGTCGCGTACGCCGGGTGACGGCACCGTCGCCGCCGACGCCCTCGACCGCTCTGCCCTGCACCGGGCCGTCCGCGAGGCGGCCCCCGACGCGGTGGTCAACATGCTCACCGCCATCCCGGCCGCCATCGACCCGCGCCACCTGGCCCGCGACTTCGCCCTGACCAACCGGCTGCGCACCGAGGGCACCCGCAATCTCTACGAGGCCGCACACGACGCCGGGGTCGAGAAGTTCGTCGCGCAGGGACTCGCGTATGCCTACGACCCGGCCGGTCAGGGCGCGGCGGACGAGGACGCCCCGCTGTGGCAGCGTCCGCCGAAGCAGTTCGTGCCGGTGCTCGAGGCGCTCAAGGAGCTGGAACTGCGCACCGCCGACGCCGGCGGCACGGTCCTGCGCTTCGGGCACCTCTACGGGCCCGGCACGATCTACGCCCCCGACGGCTCCTTCATGCGGCAGGTCGGGGCGGGGAAGGTCCCGTTGGTCGGCGGCGGACACTCGGTGTTTTCCTTCACGCACACCCATGACGCGGCCACCGCGGTGATCGCCGCGCTCGACAAGCCCGCGAGCCGCCCGTTGAACATCGTCGACGACCACCCGGCGCCGCTGCGCGAGTGGCTGCCCGAGCTGGCCCGCGTGATCGGCGCCCCGCAGCCCAAGAAGGCGCCGGCGGCGCTCGCACGGCTCGCCGTCGGCGGCTGGGGGGTGGCGTTCATGAACGGACTGCGCGGAGCCGACAACGCCCGCGCCGTGCTCACCCTCGACTGGCGGCCCCGGTACGCCTCCTGGCGCGAGGGATTCGCGGCCGAGTTGAATGGCGCGACGACCCCCCGGTAAGGCGTACAACCAGGAGGAAAGGAACGTGAGTTGGAGACTTCCGAGACGGCGGGCGAAGCTGCGGCGACCGAGCGGTTCGAGGCGTACCGCCCGCTGCTGCTCGGCCTCGCCTACCGGCTGCTCGGCAGCATGTGGGACGCCGAGGACGTCGTCCAGGACGCCTACCTCCGCTGGACGAGCACCGACCGGGCGGACATCCGCGAGCCGCGCGCCTTTCTCATCACCATCGTCTCCCGGCTCGCCCTGGACCAGCTGCGCTCGGCCCGCGTGACCCGGGAGGCGTACACCGGGCCGTGGCTCCCGGAGCCCGTCGCGACGGAGGCGCTCGGCCCGCTCGACACGGCCGAGCTGCGCGACACCGTGGCCTATGCGACCGTGCATCTGATGGAGCGTCTGTCGCCGCCGGAGCGCGCCGTGTTCGTCCTGCGGGAGGCCTTCGAGCTGCCGTACGACGAGATCGCGCGCGTCCTCGACACGACACCCGCCAACTGTCGCCAGATGCACCACCGCGCGGGCCGTCATCTCGCCTCCGGGCGCGACAAGTTCACCCTCTCCGACTCCGAACACGCCGAACTGCTCATCCGCTTCCTGGACGCCGCGCAGGGCGGTGACCTCGCCGGCCTGACCGACCTCCTGACCGAGGACGTGGTCGCGTGGAACGACGGTGGCGGCAAGGTCAGGGCGGCGCTGCGCCCGATCGAGGGGCGCGAGCACGTGATCGCGTTCATGGCCGGTCTGGTCGCCCGCTATCCGTTCGGCGCGGCACGCGTCGTGGACGCGAACGGGGCGCCCGCGCTGGCGCTGACGGTCGACGGTGTCGAGCAGGTCGTCACCGTCTCCGTGCGCGAGGGGCGCATCGACGGCGTCTACGCGGTGCTCAACCCCGACAAGCTGGGGCACATGGCGCTGTGACGCGTGGGGGCGCGGCGTCCGTACGCCGCGCCCCCTGTGGTCAGCGGTGGTCGCCGACCCGGATCACCCGCAGCCCCGGCGAGGACAGGATGTCCTTCTCGCAGAACCGCGACGTCACCCACCGCTCGCCCGAGAACAGCCGCGTCTGGTCGCTGTAGTGCGGCGAGTTCGGGTTCGACGACTGGGAATACGTCAGGAGGGTGCGGGCGACCGGGCAGCGGCTGCCGTCCCAGCCGACTGCCTGGATGTACGACGACCCGGTGGTGACCTCGGTGTATCCACCGGCCGCCGGGTTCCACACCGGCTCGACCTTGTTCCACACGCCGAGTGACTCCGTGCCACCCGGCACGGGAATGCGCTGCTCACCGCGCACGACGAACTGGTTCGCGCCGAGCCGCGCGTCCAGCGCGATGCCCGCCGTACGCAACTCGGTCACCGTGTCCGCGAGGGCCGTGGTGAAGCCCGGCGCATCGCTGTTGAGCGTGTTCGGGGTACGGACCGGGTCCGCCGCCGAGAACGGGACCTTCCACAGCTGCGCGGCCGGCACCGCGGCCGTCAGCTTCCGCCAGAACCGGTCGAAGAGCAGCGCGCCCCGGCTGTCGATGTTCATGGTGTGGTCCCACGACCCCAACACAGCGCAGGCCTCGGTCACATCAACGGCCTTGCCGCCACTGCCCGTTGCGGTGCCGCCCGGCAGTGCGGCACACGCACGCGCCGCGTCGTCCGCCACGAGATCACCCGCGGGCACCCGGTTCGCGAACTGCTGCGCCTGAAGGTCCCGTACCGTCAGACGCCCCTTCGCGGCCATCGCCGTGACGTCCTCGACCGCGCCGCGCGTGCGCGTCGAGCGCTGCGTGCCGATCGTGCCGAAGACCCGCTCGTACCCGGTCAGTGGCCGGTCCGCATTGGCCAGCCAGGCACTGTCGTTGGAATTCTCCGCGTACGGCGCGTCCGTGAGCACCGGCATCTTCGCGGGCCCGAAGATCCCCGGCTGTACGGCGTCCGGGTCGCTGCCCAGCGCGCAGTCCCCGCGCGAGCCGTCGAGGATCGCCACACCCGCCGACGGATAGGTGACCTTGCCCAGCGACGTCGAGCAGCGCTGCGCCAACTCGTCCGTGATGCGCGGGAGTACCTGCGATTGGGTGAACAGCGAGTGGCCGCCCGAATCGGCGGCGATCGTGTTCACCCACGGCAGCCCCTGGGTGTGCCGGAGGGCCGTGAGGACGTCGGCCGTGCTGTGGGCCTTGCTGAAGCCGAGCGCGGTGTCGGAGGCGCGGAGGTTGGCCGCGTTCGGGTCGTTCAGCGCGTACGCCGTCGTGGCGGTCCAGGGGAGCGGCAGTTGCGTGCCCAGTGAGGTGACAACCGGGCCGTACCGGGTCCACCACTGGGTGCGCGTCACCGGCGTGCCGTCCTTCACATCGACGGTCACGGTCCGCTTGGTCATGCGCTCCGGCGTGCCGTTCACCAGATACGTCGTCGGATCGGCCGGATCGAGCGTCAGCTGATGGAGGTTGAGCGTGACGCCCGTCGCGACGGTGTGGCTCCATGCCACGTGCGCGTTGTGCCCGATGGATATCGTCGCAGAGCCGAGCAGCGCACCGCCCGCCACGTTCAGCTCACCGGGGATGGTCTGCTGCATCTGCCAGAAGCGGCGGCCGCCCTGCCAGGGGTAGTGCGGATTGCCGAGGAGCAGGCCGCGGCCGTTCTCCGTCGTGGCACCGCTGAAGGCGACCGCGTTGGATCCCATGTCCGCGGTGTCGAAGAGTTCCCGCGCGGCTTCGGCGGTCTGCTTCGCGTCGGGGGCGGCGGTGCTCTGCTTGCCGGGTGTACTCGTGACAGTGGACGTCGTCGGCGCCTGTGCGGCCGTGATGCCGTCGACCGCGCGGCCCTGGCCCCCGAGGCCGGCCAGCGCGAAGTTGCGTGCGGCCACGTCCATGGCGGTGACCGGGCGGACCCAGGCGGCGCCCTGGCATGCGGGGTCCGTGATCCGGTTCCGGGCGAGCCAGGCGTTGTAGCCGGCCGCCCAGCCGCGCATCAGGTCCTTGACCTGGCGGCTCGGCCCCAGCGGTGCGGGCTCGGCCAGCAGTTTCTCCACCGTGCCCGTCTCCCGCACCCCGCGGAAGTACAGGTCGCTGGAGAGGTTCTTTGCCGCCGAGGACAGCGAGCCGTCGGGTGCCGCGTCGGGCCCGAAGAAGCGGGACCGCTCGCCGCGCACGGTCACGAAGCCGTCGGCGAGGGTGCACACCTGGTCGTTGGCCTGCGCCCAGCCGGTGCCGAAGCCGAGGTTCGCGTAGTCCTTCGCGACGATGTGCGGGATGCCGTACTCGGTGTAGCGGATCACGGCCGACAGGCCGCCGTGCGAGGGATGTTCCTGACGGCCCTGTCGCTGGGCCGCGGCGGCGGGCAGCGAAGCCGTGGCGGTGAGCAGGGCCACGGCCATGACGACGAAGCGTCTCAGGCGGGTGCGCATCGTGCCTCCCAACATCATGGGGGGAAGGGGTGGTTGAGCGTACCAACGGGTATGTGCGGCGGCGGGGTCGCTGTCACGATCTCCCTGCATCGGTTCCGGCCCTTCGAGTCCGGCTCGAAGTCGTCCCGTGTCCCCATCCTTGACGTCGTCCCTGCCTTCTCCTTGACCTCCCCGCGCCGCGGACCGAGGATCATGTGTCATGACGCCTGGACACGGCAGCACGGTTGACGGGGTGCTGCGACGCAGCGCCCGGCGCACCCCGGCACGCGTCGCGCTCGACTACCGCGAACGCTCCTGGACCTACGCGGAACTCGACGAGGCCGTCTCCCGCGCCGCGAGCGTGCTCCTCGACCAGGGGCTCGCCCCCGGCGACCGGGTCGGCGCCTACGGCCACAACTCGGACGCGTATCTGATCGGCTTCCTCGCCTGCGCCCGCGCGGGACTCGTGCACGTACCGGTCAACCAGAACCTGACCGGCGACGACCTCGTGTACATCGTCGACCAGTCCGGGAGCACGCTGGTCCTGGCCGACCCCGACCTCGCCGGTCAACTCCCGTGCGGCGTACGTTGGTTGCCGCTGCGCGACGCCGACGACTCACTGCTCGCCCGGCTGGACACAGCCCCACCGTACGACGGCGCCGAGCCGCGCGGCGACACGCTCGTGCAGCTGCTCTACACGTCGGGCACGACGGCCCTTCCGAAGGGCGCGATGATGACGCACCGCGCCCTGGTGCACGAGTACCTGAGCGCGATCACCGCCCTCGACCTGAGCGCGGGGGACCTCCCCGTGCACTCGCTGCCGCTCTACCACTCGGCACAGATGCATGTGTTCCTGCTCCCGTATCTCGCGGTCGGCGCGTCGAATGTCATCCTCGACTCGCCCGACGCCGACCAGCTCTTCGACCTGATCGAGACGGGCCGCGCCGACAGCCTCTTCGCCTCGCCCACCGTGTGGATCGGCCTGTCGAACCGTCCCGACTTCACGACGCGCGATCTGAGCGGGCTGCGCAAGGCGTACTACGGCGCGTCGATCATGCCGGTGCCGGTCCTGGAGAGGCTGCGCGAACGGCTGCCGAAACTGGCCTTCTACAACTGCTTCGGCCAGAGCGAGATCGGCCCCCTGGCCACGGTCCTCGGACCCGACGAGCACAAGGGGCGGATGGACTCCTGCGGACGTCCCGTCCTCTTCGTGGACGCCCGAGTGGTCGACGAGAACGGCAAGGACGTGCCCGACGGGACACCCGGTGAAGTCGTCTACCGCTCACCGCAGTTGTGCGAGGGCTACTGGGACAAGCCCGAGGAGACGGCCGAAGCCTTCCGCGACGGCTGGTTCCACTCCGGGGACCTCGCCGTGCGGGACGACGACGGTTACTTCACCGTCGTCGACCGGGTGAAGGACGTCATCAACTCCGGTGGCGTACTGGTCGCTTCACGCCAGGTCGAGGACGCCCTCTACACACACGACCAGGTCGCCGAAGTGGCCGTGATCGGTCTCGCCGACGAGCGCTGGATCGAAGCGGTCACCGCCGTCGTCGTCCCCCGGGGCGAGGTCACCGAGGCCGAACTCATCGCCCACGCCCGCGGCAAGCTCGCCCACTTCAAGGCGCCCAAGCGGGTCCTGTTCGTGGACGAACTGCCGCGCAACGCGAGCGGGAAGATCCTCAAGCGGGAGCTGCGGGACCGGTTCGCGGACCAGTCTTCCGACTCTTCTTCGAGCCCTTCTGCGGATGCCTGAACAGCACGGTCTCGTAGGCGAGTCCGGGGCCCACCGCGAGCACGACACCCCCAACTCCCGGGCTCGCAGGCGTCGGCCGGCGTGTCACGCAGGGCGTGCAGCACGGTAAAGGAGGCCATGTTGCCGCAGTGGGCCGGCAGCACGAGGCGGCGCGTGCGCGGGGTGATCCCGGAAGGTCGCTCTGGCGAGCCTCAATGCGGACGCAGGTCCACGATCCGTCTGATCTTCCCCACCGACCGTTCCAGCGACTCCGGTTCGACGATCTCGACCATGACCGACACGCCGATGCCATCCTTCACGGCCGTCGTGATGGCCTGTGCGGCCGCCTCGCGGATCTCGGGTGTGGCGCCGGACCGCGCTTCGGCCCGCACGGTGAGTGCGTCGAGGCGGCCCTCACGGGTCAGACGCAGCTGGAAGTGTGGGGCGACGCCCGGCGTGCGGAGCACGATCTCCTCGATCTGCGTCGGGAAGAGATTGACGCCCCGCAGGATCACCATGTCGTCACTGCGGCCGGTGATCTTCTCCATCCGGCGGAAGACCCGCGCCGTCCCGGGCAGCAGCCGCGTCAAGTCCCGGGTCCGGTAACGGATGACGGGCATGGCCTCCTTGGTGAGCGAGGTGAAGACCAGCTCGCCCTCCTCGCCGTCCGGCAGCACCTCGCCGGTGATCGGGTCGACGACCTCCGGATAGAAGTGGTCCTCCCAGATGTGCAGCCCGTCCTTGGTGTCGACGCACTCCTGTGCCACACCCGGGCCGATCACCTCCGACAGGCCGTAGATGTCCACCGCGTCGATCGCGAACCGCTCCTCGATCTCCCGCCGCATCTCCTCGGTCCACGGCTCGGCGCCGAAGATCCCCACGCGCAGGGAGGTGCCCCGCGGGTCGACGCCCTGCCGCTCGAACTCGTCGAGCAGCGTCAGCATGTACGAGGGGGTCACCATGATGATCTCGGGCTTCAGGTCCTGGATCAGCTGGACCTGACGGGCCGTCATGCCTCCGGAGGCGGGGATCACCGTACAACCGAGCCGTTCGGCGCCGTAGTGTGCGCCGAGTCCGCCGGTGAACAGCCCATAGCCGTACGCCACATGGACCTTGTCACCCGGGCGTCCGCCCGCCGCGCGAATCGAGCGGGCCACCATGTCGGCCCACATGGAGAGGTCGTTCTCCGTGTAGCCGACGACCGTGGGGCGGCCGGTCGTACCACTCGACGCGTGGATGCGCCGGATCCGGTCCTGCGGCACGGCGAACATTCCGTACGGGTAGTTCTCGCGCAGGTCGCCCTTGACCGTGAACGGGAATCGCGCCAGGTCGGCGAGCGCGCGGCAGTCGTCCGGGCGCACCCCCGCCTTGTCGAAGGACTCCCGGTAGAACGGCACGTTCTCGTACGCGTGCCGCAGCGACGCCCGCAGTCGCTCCAGCTGGAGCTCCCGCAATCCGTCCGCGTCGAGCCGCTCTCCGGCGTCGAGCAGACCCTTCGGGTCCCTGGAATCCGCCATAGGGACTTCTCCCTCACCAACCGCACGATTACGGGCGACCGATCATTCGGTCGAGCTGTTCAGGATCAGTAATTCAGGTGTCATGGCTCAGTGCAAGAGGTCGGTGACAAACTCGGTGGACAAAGATCGCGCCGGCGCAGACTGGCGCGATGGCCGGATCAGATCCCAAGGCAGACCTCCACCTCTACCTGCGGGACGCCCGCGATGCCCTGTTCGTCCGCGAACTCATCGACGGCGTCGCGGGACTGAGGAAGGGCGGCGACAACATGGCCTCCGGCGACTCGGCGTGGTGGGAGAGCCATCGTGATCGGCTGGAGCGCATCGCCGAGGAAGCCGGCCGAGGCATGTAGCCAGGCACTCCGGCGAACACCGTCCGGCCCCGTGGCGCTCCGCGCCGCGAGGCCGGGCCAGTGGCTAGCGCACCAGACAGGGACGCTTCGCGTCGAACTCCCAGCCCGGGACCAGGTACCGCATCCCGATCGCGTCGTCCCGGCCGCCCAACGCCTTCTCGCGGTAGAGCTCGTGCGCCGCGAGGAGGCGGTCCATGTCGAGCTGGAGGCCCAGGCCCGGGGCGTCGGGGACGGCGATCTCGCCGTCGGCGATGCGGGGCGGCGAGACGGTGAGCCGCTCCAGGCCCTCCTGCCAGATCCAGTGCGTGTCCAGGGCGTTGTACTCGCCCGGGGCCGCCGCTCCGCAGTGCGTGACCATGGCGAGCGAGATGTCGAAGTGGTTGTTCGAGTGGCAGCCCCAGGTCAGGCCCATCGCGTTGCAGAGCTGGGCCACGCGCACCGAGCCCTGCAGCGTCCAGAAGTGCGGGTCGGCCAGCGGGATGGAGACCGACTGCAGCGCCAGGGCGTGGGTCAGCTGCCGCCAGTCGGTGGCGATCATGTTGGTCGCGGTCGGCAGTCCCGTGGCGCGCCGGAACTCGGCCAGGATCTCGCGCCCGGAGTAGCCGTCCTCGGCTCCGCAAGGGTCCTCCGCGTAGGCGAGCGTGCCGACCAGGGGTGTACACAGCTCGATGGCCTCGCGCAGCGACCAGGCGCCGTTGGGGTCGAGGGTGATCCGGGCCTCGGGGAAGCGTTCCTTGAGCGCGCGGACGGCCCGGACCTCCTCTGCGCCCTCCAGGACACCGCCCTTGAGCTTGAAGTCCCGGAAGCCGTAGAGGTCGAAGGCCGCCTCGGCCTGCCGGACGATCGCCTCGGGCGACAGGGCCTCCTCGTGCCGGATGCGGTACCAGTCCACGTCCGCGTCAGGTTCACGGACGTAGTCCAGGTCGGTTCGGTTGGGGTCGCCGACGTAGAAGAGATAGCCCAACACTCTTACGGAGTCCCGCTGTTGGCCGTCGCCGAGGAGCGCCGCGACCGGCACGTCGAGGTGCTGCCCGAGCAGGTCCAGCAGCGCCGACTCGACGGCGGTGACGGCGTGGACGGTGGTCCGCAGGTCGAATGTCTGCGCGCCGCGTCCACCGGCGTCACGGTCGGCGAAGCGGTCCCCGATCTCGCGCAGGACGCGCTGGTAGTCGCCCACCTTCGCGCCGACGACGAGGGACCCGGCGTCCCGCAGCGTCCGGGTGATCTTCTCCCCGCCGGGGACCTCGCCGAGACCGGTACGGCCCTCGGAGTCCTTGAGGACGACGACGTTGCGGGTGAAGTAGGGGCCGTGCGCGCCGGAGAGGTTCAGCTCCATGCAGTCCCGGCCGGCGACGGGATAGACGGAGAACTCGGTGACGGTCGGCTGCTTGTTCATGCTTGTACTGATGCTCGTGTTCATGCTCATCGAAGTCCTTGTGTACGGGGGTGTTGCGGGCGCGGTGATCAGAGGCTGAGGACGTCAAGGGCCCACTCGACGGCCAGGACGCCGCCCAGGCCGAGGATCGCGAGCACCGTCGTATAGGTGGTGCGGACCTTGATCGCGTCGGTGACCGAGAGGTTGAAGTACTCCTTGAACAGCCAGAATCCGGGATCGTTGACGTGCGAGAAGGCGATGGAGCCGCAGGAGACGGCCAGCACCATCATCTCCGGGTGGGTCCCGCTGCCTGCCAGAAGCGGCAGCACCACGCCGGAGGCAGTGACGACGGCGACGGTCGCCGAGCCGAGCGCGATGCGGAGGATGACCGCGATGAGCCAGGCGAGGATGATCGGCGAGATGGACCAGCTGTCCGTGGCGTCCTTGATGTAGTCGGAGATCCCGCCTTCCACGAGGACGTTCTTGAAGGCACCCCCGGCGCCGATCACCAGGAGGATCATCGCCATCGCCTGGGCCGCCGAGGTGCACGAGGCGCTGACGTCGGCAAGGCTCCGGCCGATCCGCGGTCCGAACGCCCATACCGCCAGGAGCAGGGTCAGCAGCAGCGCGATCGGTGCCGAGCCGATGAAGGCGACGAAGTGCAGGAACGGGGTCTCGGCGGAGGTGGCCAGATCGGTCACCGCCGCGCCGGCGATCAGGACGACGGGGAAGAGCGCCACGCCCAGTGACCAGCCCAGGCCCGGCATCTCCTCGTCGGTGAACTCGCGCTCGCTGACCAGCCCCTTGGGCATGGCGGGGTTCATCGCCTTGATGAACGGCAGACGCGGCCAGACGAGCGCGATGAGGGCACCGACGGGAACGGCGATGAACAGGCCGTAGAACAGGGTCAGTCCGATGGACGCGTGGAAGGTCGAGGCCACGGCGGTGGGGCCGGGGTGCGGCGGCAGGAAGCTGTGCATGGTGGACAGGGCGATCGACATCGGCAGCCCGACCCAGAGCAGCCTCGCGCCGGTGACCCGCACCAGAGTGAACGCGATGGGCACGATGATGATGAAGGCGACCTCGTAGAACATGGTGACGCCGATGAGCATGGAGGTGACCACCATGGCCACCTGGACCCAGCGGGGGCCGAAGGCGTCCAGGAGCTTGCCGGCTATGCGCTGCGCGGCGCCGGAGTCGCCCATGACACGGCCGACCATGGCGCCGAGCCCGATGGTGAGCATCGTGTCGCCGATCTGGCCGCCGATGCCCTCCGAGAGGACGTCCGGGATCTTCTCCAGCGGAATCCCGCGGACGACGCCGACGCCGACCGCCACGAGGAGGAGGGCGGCGAAGCCGTTCAGTCTCAGCTTGGTCATGAGGAGCAGCAGAATCAGAACGCTGATCCCGACTACGAGGAGAGGCAAGGCAGTTCCCCTTTGAACTGTGGAACGGGCAGCCGGAGCACATGTGGGGGCGGCCCGGGTACCGTCCGGGCTGCGTGGGGGTCGCCTGCGGGGCGGTCGCAGGCGGTGAGGTGGGTGGTCTTTCGGCCTTCGTCAGCCGAGGCGTCGTACGGCGCCGACCAGGTTCAGGCCGTCGTCGAGGACCTTCTCCAGGTCGGCGAGGTCGGCCGGGCCGGGGTCGGTGAGCGGCGCGCGTACCGGGCCGACGGGCAGGCCGCGCAGCCGGGCGGCGGCCTTGATCAGCGAGACGGCGTAGCCCGGCACCCGGTCGCGTAGTTCGACCAAAGGGACGTAGAAGTCGCGCAGGAGCTTGGTCACGGTCGCGTCGTCGCCGTGGTGAAGCGCGGCGAAGAAGGCGTCGGCGATCTCGGGCGCGAAGGCGTGGACGGCCGATGAGTAGGCGGGGACGCCGACGGTGGCGTACGCGCGGGCCTGGATCTCCGCGGTCGCGGCGCCGTTGAAGAAGAGGAAACCGTCGGGGGCGGCGAGCGTGAGGCGCTGGAGCCGGTCGAGGTCGCTGTGCCCATCCTTGAGGCCGACGACCGTGGGGATCTCCGCGATCTGGCGCAGACCGTCGGGGGTGAAGGCGACGGGGCCGCGCTGGTAGGCGATGAGTGGCAGCCGGGTGCCGGCGGCGATTCGGCGCAGCTGCTCGACCAGACCGTCCTGCGGGGCCTCGACCAGATAGTGGGGCAGCACCAACGCGGCGTCCGCGCCGGCCTCTTCGGCGATCCGGGCGAACCGCAGCGCCTGTGCCCAGCCGTAGCCGATACCGGCGACCACGGGCAGCCGACCGCCGGCGATCTCGACCGTGGCCTCGAGGACCGCGCGGTACTCGTCCTCGTCCAGTGCGCTGAACTCGCCGGTGCCACAGGCGGGGAACACCGCACCCGGCGCGGTGGCCAACTGGGTGGTCAGGTAGGCCCGGTAGGACTCCAGATCGAGTTCGCCGCCTTCTCGGAAGCTCGTGAGCGGGAAGGACAGCACCCCACCCGCCATCCCGTCCCGCAGCCGCTGGACCACGCCCTCGACCTCTGCGCTGAACCCTGTCATGAATCTCATCCCTATATGCAGATGACGTCTACGTATGAGAATGGAGGCTAGGTTCGTGAACCCTGCGAGGTCAATGGGTGCGACGGCGCGGATTTACGATGGGGCCCATGCCGGAGAGCCCAGGGGTCCGTGGAGTGAAGTCGGCGGCCCGCACCGTCGCGCTGCTGGAACTGCTCGCCGACCGCGGCGACCGGCCCTCGCGCCTGGACGAACTCGCCGAGGAGCTGAGCGTGCCGCGCAGCAGCATGTACCAGCTGCTGCAGACCCTCGTCGACTGCGGCTGGGTGCGCACCGACACCACCGGCTCCCTCTACGGCATCGGGATCCGCGCGCTGCTCACGGGCACCAGCTATCTCGACAGCGACCGGTACGTACGGATGGTCCGCCCGTACCTCGACGAGGCCTCGGAGGCACTCGGCGAGACCCTCCACATGGCACGGCTCGACGGCCCGGACGTCGTCTATCTCGCGACCCGTGAGTCCCACGAGTACCCGCGCACCATCAGCAGGGTGGGCCGCCGGATCCCGGCCCACGCCGGCGCCCTCGGCAAGGCCCTCCTCGCCGAGCGCCCCGAAGACGACCTCCCGCTGCCCCCCGATCCGCTGCCCGCCCTCACCGAGAACACCCACACAGATCGCACCACCCTGTGCGCCGACCTCGTCGAGGTGCGCGACCGCGGCTACTCCATCGACCGTGAGGAGACCGTGCCCGGCATCGCCGGCTTCGGCTTCGCCCTGCGCTACGACACCCCGGCCACCGACGCCATCAGCTGCTCGGTGCCGGTGAACCGGCTCACGGGGGACCACGAGGCCCACATCGTCTCCGTCATGCGGGAGATCCGGGCGAAGATCGAATCCCTGCTGCCGCCGGCCTCGGGCGCTCCCGACTGGCGTTGACCGGGCGGGCCGGGCTCGGCGGTCGGCGCGCTGCCGACACGTTCGGCACGCTCGGCGGGTGGAGACCTTGCCTCGCGCTGTTTTTGGCCGACAAGGAGCCCTGCCTGCCCGGCAGTTGTAATCTGGAGAACCGCCCGGAAGCCCCGGGCCGAGGCTTGCGGGGGGAACATGAAGCCTCGTCTGGTGTTTGTGCACGGCATCGGCGGACCGCGGGACCCGGTCACCGAACTCGACGCATGGTTACGCGCGTTGGCTGCGGGCGCCCGCGCCTCGGGTCATTCACGCCGAGTCCTGGATCTGATCCAGGGATGGGCGGCCGACACGCGATTCGCCTACTACGGTGACCTGTTCGGCACGGCTCAAGGCCAAGGTGCGGAGCCGGAGGAGGACGAGGACGACCTTGTCGGCGAGTTGCTTCTGGAGGCCGTCGAGGAGCGGCTCGCCGGGCCCACCACGGACGACGAGGCGCGGGTGCTGCGTCGCGCCCACGCCCAGCTCACGCCTGAGGGCGAGCCGCAGGGCGCGGGCTCGGTCGCCCGACACGTACTGACCGCCGCCAATACCCTGCTGTCGTTGCCCGGCCTGCGCACCTTCGGCGGCTGGGCGAGCGCGGGGCTGATGGTGGGCCAGCTGCGTCAGGTAGCTCGCTATCTGCGCCGTGGTGAGCCGGACGAGGAGGGGCTGACGCTCGACGCTCGCATCCGCCGCCGGGTCGAAGGGACCCTCGACCCGTCCGGCCCCACCATCGTCGTCGCACATTCCCTGGGTACGGTCGTCTCACTGGAGACGCTGCACGCGCACCGGGCAAGGGTTCCGCTCCTGGTCACTCTCGGGTCGCCCATGGGAATGAGTGCGGCCGTGCGCCCTCGGATGCGCCCCCAGCCGTTGCAGGTGCCCGACTCCGTCGAGAGATGGCTCAACTTCTGGGACCGGGACGACTTCATAGCCGTACGGCCGCTACTGGAGAAGGTCGTACGGCCAGGCCGGCACTCTGTGCCTCCCCGCACCGGACGTGTGGACTCGGACGGCGTCTGGGTACACCCTGCCGCCAAATACCTCGCGAAGGGTGACGTCGCGGGTCCCGTCGTCGAGGCGATCGAGACGGCCACGCAACCATGAGAGCACCGACTCCCCGCCGCCACGTCCTCGTTGTCGCACCGCAGTGCCCGGACTTGGGACTGCTCGACGGACTGGAGGAGGTTGCCGGGTCCTTGCGCGGGCTGCTCGTGGACCAGTGGCGGGGAGCGTGTACAGGGAGCCTCGGGTCCTCGCTCTTGTGCGGTACGTCCGTCGAGCAGGCACAGATCGAAGCGGCGGTCCGGGGCGCCGCCGAACGTGCGGGGCGGGCCGGCGCCGTGCTCGTCCTCGCCCTCATCGGGCACGGCATCACTCCCGGCCGGAACTCCACCCTCTACTTGATGGCGGGCAACTCCCGGGCCGACGAGATCGGTACCGCGGTGAACGTCGGGGCACTGCTGACACAGGTGCTGGAAACACCGGGACTTCCTGGCGTGTTCGCCCTCATCGACACCTGCCACGCCGGCGGCGCGATACCCGACCTCGCACGGACGGATGGTGGGGTGCGCCAGGGCGCGGCCCGGTTCTCCATGATCATGTCGGTCGGCGCCGCGCAGAAGGCGTACCGGCTCGCCTTCTCGCGGGGCGTTGTCCACGTTCTTACGGAAGGCATCCGCGGAGCGGGCGAGTTCCTGCGGGCCGACGCGGTGCTCGACGCCGTACGAGACGCGGCACCGGGCCAGGACGCACGCCGGGTGGAGTATGACGGCGCCCTGGTGGGCGAGCAGCCGTGGCTCGCGCGCAACGCGAGCCATCTCGTGCGGTTCGGGTCCGTACTGGGGCCCGTGGGGACCGAGGCACTTGAGCAGGCGCTGGACCCGTTGGGCTGCTCGCAGCTGCTGGCGACCCCGGTCACCGGTGCCGATGTACTGGAATGTCTGCGCCTCGTTCTGCCAGAGCGTTCGTCGGGTAGCCGCAATGAGCTGAACTGGTGCTTGGGCGTCGTCGACGGGCTGCTGGACAGCCTTCGTACCATCGACCTGCTCACTTCCTGGCCGGGACAGCGGCTCACGTCGGAGCGGCTGCGGCGCGCCCTGTGGCTGGCCGCCGGCCGCACCACGGACGGGCTGCCGGACACGTCCGGAAGCGAACTGATGCGGGACGCGGTGGAGTATCTGCGACTGCGTACTCCGGCCGTTGATCCGGACTTCAGGCGGACACGCGCCGCTCCCCTCGCGGATTTTGTCGCCGCGCTCGCTGTCGAGGACCAACTGGCAGAGGACGTTGCGGAGTTGACCGCGTGGGCGAACGCGGTGGGTGTCGTAGAGCTGGGCGACGCCTTCGAGAGGGTACGGCGCAGGAGCGCCGGGATGCGGCTGAGGCTGGTCGTCAGTCTGCATGCGGCCGTCGCCGACGAGTGGCCGGAGACCCTCGAGGCGTGGCTGCTGGACCGCGGAGAGATGTACACGCACAGGGTGTTCCGTTGTGCGCCCGATCAGCCCGGGGTCGAGGAGAGGCTCGCAGGCATACTCAATTGGGCGTCCGTGCGAGCGAGGAAACTCGGCGTGCGGCTCCGCAGGGTCGAGATCGCCGCCTCCGCCGCTCTGCTGTTGAGCTGGCGGCCCGAGGAGACCTACTTCGGAGAGAGACTGGGTGAGCGGCACGACGTCGTACTGCGCTGGAGCGAGCGACTAGGTCCGCGCAGCCATCTGTGGTGGATCAACGATCGTGCCAGACAAGGGCTGGCGGCGATGAACGCGCACGGAGCGGGAGGCGCGCCTGTCGACTGGCTCAGCCTGCGTGAGACCGAACTGGTCAAGGATCTCAAGAAGAGACTGGGACGCAGCACCTACGCGCGAGCGGTTGCCCTGGAGCACCGGCCGCAGCGATTCGAACAGGTGATGGAGTTGCTCCTCGCACACACGCCGATCGTGCTCTGGCCGGGCGCCGAGGGCTGTGTGCCCGACAAATTCCGGGACAGCCTCGATACGGTCTGGCATCTCCTGCCCGCGGAATTCAGCAAGGCCTATCGTCGCAGCTGGGAGCAGGGAGCACAGGACGAGCTCGACGGCTTTGAGTATCTGGCCCAGTGGCGAACCGTCTGGCACGACGCCGAATGGCTCGACTTCTGCGACTGGTTCGAGCAGTTCACCAGCGAGGGGGAGAATTCCGCATGACCTGGCAGCCCTTCTACGTCGGCGACGGCACGCCGCGGGACGTCGATCTCGGCACACCGCCTCCCTGGCGGAGCTTCCCCCGGCAGGCACTCCACCAGCAGTTCCAACCGCCACCCGGCCTGGTCAAGGCCGTCAACGCGGCGCTCGTACTGCGTCGGCCGCTCCTGGTGACCGGTGCGGCGGGCTCCGGTAAGTCCACGGTGGTCGAGCAGGTCGCCGCGGAGCTCAAGCTCGGCGACGTACTGCGCTGGCACATCACCTCGCGCAGCACACTCAAGGAAGCGCTGTACCGATACGACGCCCTGGGCCGCATTCACGCGCAACGGCTCGCCGGCCCCGACGACAGCGATGACATCGCCCCCTTCCTGCAACTCGGGCCACTGGGGACGGCGCTGCTGCCGGTCGAGCATCCGCGGGCCCTGCTGATCGACGAGATCGACAAGAGCGACCTGGACCTGCCGAGCGATCTCCTCGATGTACTGGAGCGCGGTGAGTTCGAGATCCCCGAACTCGCCCGGTACAGCGATACCCAGGCCGTCGTCGAGGTACGCGAGTGGGGCGGCGATCCGCGCAATCCTGCTCGCAGCCCCATCACGGGGGGATTCGTGCAATGCGACAGCTTTCCCTTCATCGTGATGACGAGCAACGGCGAGCGTGACTTCCCGGCGGCCTTCTTGCGACGCTGCATCCGGTTCACCATGCCGAAGCCGTCGGTCGACGAGCTGCGCAGGGTGGTGGAGGCGCATCTACGGATCGGCGAGGGGCCGATGCAGGCCACGGTCGGCATCCTGGTCCAGGACTTCTACCAGCGCCTCACGGCGGGCGAGAGCCTGGCCATCGACCAACTGCTGAACGCCGCCCACTTGTTGACCGGTGGCACCCTCGCCGCGACGGAGAGGCAGGAAGTCATGGATCTGGTGCTGCGCGAGCTGTCCCGTGCCTGAACAGCGCTCCGCCGGGCCGGACGGGCTCGCGCGGGTGGTGGCGGCGCTGAGCGCCGCGGCCCCGGAGCTGGACGGCACGGCGCTGGCCGAGCTTCTCTGGCTCGCCTCGCGCATGGACAGGGACACGGAAGACGTGTCCACCGCGTCAAGAGAGCAGCACCACGCTCACGGAACACCCGCGCCCGAGACAGATCCCGAGGACGTGGCTTCACCCCTGCCCGACACGGGACGCGCACTGCACGAACGCCTGGGAGGGGCGGGCTCGCGCGTCCGGGGCGACCCAGTGGCGGTGGCAAGGGCTTCCGGCCTGCCGCTGACCCTGGAGGTGACCCGAGCGCTGCGGCCCTGGAAACGGCCCTGGCGCCAAGGCCGGCGGTCGGCCCTGGACATCGAGGCGACGGTGGACGACTACGCCCGCAGCGGCGAACTTCTTCCGGTGTTCGCACCGGCGCCCGAGCGGTGGTTCGACCTCGTCCTGGTGGTGGACCGCTCTCCCGCGATGCGGGTGTGGCGGGAGACGGTAGCCGACTTCACGGTCGTACTGGACCGGCTCGGTGCTTTCCGCACGCTCCAGGTGCGCGGTCTCGACTTGGGGGATCGCGGACCCGAACTCCGGGACGGTCAAGGCCGGTTGATGAGTCCAGGCCAGCTCAGGGCGCCCGACGGGCGTCGGCTGCTGGTGGTCGTGTCCGACTGCGCGGCCCCGGGCTGGCGGGAAACGGCGGTGTGGCGACAGCTGCGTGATTGGGCGTCGACGACGCCGGTCGTGCTGCTCAATCCCTTGCCGACGAGGCTATGGCGTCGAACGGGGCTCGACCTACCGACGGCGCGCGTCTCCAACGGCGCGCCAGGCTCGGCCAATTCCCGGCTGGGCTTCGATGCGCCGCAGGTGTTGTTGCGGGAAGTTGCCGACGGGAAGGAGGACGAGCTGCTGCCCATTCCCATGCTCTCACTGTCTCCGTATTCGCTGGACCGCTGGTCACGAACGGTGATGCGCGCGGATCCCGAGGGTTGCGGCGCGGTGCTGGTCCCGCACGGGGGACGGCCCCAGGAGCACGCACGACGGCGCTTGGGGAGAGTCACCGCGGAGGGCTTCCTGCGTACCGCCTCGCCCGCGGCCGCGCGTCTGGCGGTCCTGTGCTCCGCCTTCGACCGTCTGAGCATGCGCCTACTGCATCTCATTCGTCAGGAGCTGGTGCCTGAGTCCGAGGTGGCGGATGTCGCCGAACTGCTCACCAGTGGACTCATCGCGCTTGACGTCGATGAGCTGGGAAAGGTCGAACTGAGCCTGTCCGAAGCCGTACAGCGACGGCTGAGACAGGATCTCGCCGAGTACGAGGTCTGGCAGATCAACAGAGCCCTGAGTCGACATGTGTCGGCCGGCGAGAACCACCGCGGCCAACTGCCCACGGTGGCACACCACCCGGAAGCCCGGGTCGACGTCGCTGCTGAACTCCAGGCGTTCGGGCAGGCGTCCCGGCGGACGCTGGAGCTGCTCGGCCTGTCGGCGGAGGACGTCGTGGGGGTCGGCGAAGGGGCCTGGAGACCAGTGATGACGTCGCGACCCGGCGGGTTGGATCTGCCGGAGCGACAGCTGGACAACCGGCCTTATTTCTTCCTGAGTTACGCGCACACGCCGGCCTGGGGGCCCGGCGGCGGCGATCCGGATCACTGGGTGCACGTCCTCTTCAAGGACCTGTGCGATCACATCATGGCGCTCACCGATCTTCCGGCGGGCGCGCCTGCGGGTTTCATGGACCGGGAGATGCGCTCGGGGGACGGCTGGCCGGAAAAGCTGAGCGAGAATCTCGCGACGTGCCGGGTGTTCGTGCCGCTGTTCTCGCCGCGGTACTTCACGAGTGAGAGTTGCGGGCGGGAATGGTTCGCGTTCAACGAGCGCATTCTGCGGGCGCGGGCCGCCGGTTCCGGTGCCGTGTCGGCCATCGTCCCCGCGCTGTGGACCCATGTCGACTACGCTCAACTCCCGGACTCCATGCGGCACATTCATCTGGATCACGCGGCGTTCGGCGACCGGTACGCCGCCAACGGGATCTACGGTCTGATCAAGCTGAACCGGCTGCGCGACGAGTACGAGGAGACCGTCCTCGGGCTCGCCCAGCGGATCGTGCGGGTCGCCCACGAGTCGCCGCTGCCGCCCAGCAGACCCCGGCCGTACGCGTCGACGCCGAGCGCGTTCAAGCCGCGCGGTCATGGGCCCCGGAGCATCCGTCTGACCGTGGTGGCACCCACGCGCGAGAGCGTTGGCGAGCACCGCGATGTGCGAGCGTACGGCGATGACGCTCGGGACTGGAACCCCTACCACTCGGAGTCGACCCGTCCCCTGCCCACGGTGGCCGAGGAGCTGATCCGGGCGCTCGACTACCGGGTCACCGTCTCCTCGTTCGATGATGAAGAGGTCACCGGCGAGGACCTTGACAAGACAGGCGTGTCGGCGCCCCAGATCCTCCTGGTCGACCGGTGGGCGCTTACCGACGAGGAACGGCGACGCCGGCTCAAGGCATTCGACGGGAACGCCCGGCCCTGGGTGAGCGCGATCGTTCCCGGGAACCGGGACGTGCAGCGCCACGACGAGGGCCGAAAGCTGATAGCGGAGTTGGACCGCACGCTACCCAAGATCCTCGACCGGGACCGGCGGACCGAGCACCGGATGGCCGTCAACGGCGTACCCACGCTCAAGGCGTTCACCGACGTACTCCCGGCCGTCGTCGCCCACACCACTCGGCAGTACTTGAAACACGCCACCGAGCATCCGCCCCTGGGCCCATCCATAGCCAGGCCCCGACTGATGGGACCCACCCCGCCACTCCTCGAAGGCGGATCCGACCATGGAGGAGAAGGCTGATGGTCAGCAGTTCTCTGAGCCGGCCGCCCTTGCGGCCACCGACCGAGCCCACCGATAGTCCGCCTTGCCGCTCGGCGAGCGCTGGATGGTGTCCGTGATGACGAGCTGGCGGGGAATCTTGTAGCCCGCGAGGTGGGTGCGGCAGTGGCTCTGGATGTCCTCCAGGGAAGGTCGGCCCGCGCCCTCGCGGAGCTGAACGACCGCGGCTACGTGGTTGCCCCACTTCGCGTCGGGCACCCCGGCGACCAAGGCGTCGTACACGTCCGGATGCGACTTGAGGGCTTGTTCGACCTCTTCCGGATAGACCTTCTCGCCGCCGGTGTTGATGCACTGGGAGCCGCGGCCGAGGACGGTGACGATGCCCTCCTCGTCGACCGTGGCCATGTCGCCGAGGAGCACCCAGCGCTCGTCGCCCTTCTGGAAGAACGTCTCGGCGGTCTTCTTCGGGTCGTTGTAGTAGCCGAGGGGCACATGGCCGCGCTGGGCGATGCGGCCGGGCTCGCCGACGGCGACCGGCTCGTAGGTGACGGGATCCACCACCTGCGTACGAGAGTTGACGCGCACCCGGAAGCCGCGCGCCGGGCCCGAGTCCGCCGTCGCGGTGCCGTTGAAGCCGGACTCCGACGAGCCGAAGTTGTTCAGCAGCATCACGTTCGGGACCAGCGCCTGGAACTGCTCGCGCACCGTGTCCGACATGATCGCGCCGGAGGACGACACGCTGAACATCGACGAGCAGTCGGTGCCCTTCATGGGTCCGCTCAGCGCGTCGATCAGGGGCCGTAGCATCGCGTCACCGACCAGCGACATGCTGGTGACCTTCTCCTTCTCGATCGTCCGCAGGACTTCCTCGGGTGCGAACTTGCGGTGGATCACGATGCGTTGGCCGAAGTTGAAGCCGATGAAGGCGGTCAGCGTCGAGGTGCCGTGCATCAGCGGGGGAGTGGGGAAGAAGGTGATCCCGTCGCCGCCGGCCGCGACGCGTTCGGCGAGTTCCTCCGGCCTCTTGACCGGCTCACCGGTGGGAGCGCCACCGCCGAGGCCGGAGAAGAACAGGTCCTCCTGCCGCCACATCACCCCCTTGGGCATCCCTGTCGTGCCACCGGTATAGATGATGAACTGGTCGTCCGGCGAGCGCGGCGGGAACCCCCGTTCGGGAGATCCGGCGGCCTCGGCGTCCGTGAACTCCACCGCGTCCAACGAGGCCGCACCGGATGCGGGGGATCCCACGCGTACGACATGCCGCAGTGCCGGAGCGTGCGGCAGCGCCGCGGCCACCCGGTCCGTGAACTCCGCGTCGAAGACCAGGGCCACCAGGTCCGCGTCCCGATAGAGGTAGACCAACTCCTCTTCCACATAGCGGTAGTTCACGTTCACCGGCACGATCCGAGCCTTCAGGCAGCCCAGTACGGTCTGCAGGTACTCGACGCCGTTGTACAGGTGGAGTCCGAGGTGTTCGCCGGGGCGCATGCCGCTGTCGATCAGGTGGTGCGCGACGCGGTTCGCGGCGGCGTCCAGCTGGGCGTACGTCAGCCGGCGCTCCGCGCCCGTGCCCGGGTGGTCGATGTACACGAGCGCCTCGCGCCCCGGGACCACGTCGACGACCGACTCGAACAGGTCGGCAAGGTTGTACTCCACCGCTCCTCCTGACCCCGAACGTCCGTGGCTGCACTCGGCTCGACGGTCATCAGAGCAAAGCCGCACGCAACTGTGAAGGGTCCCGGCAGAAGAAATCTGACTGTCTGTCAGAAAACCCTTGTACTGGCTCGGCCCCTCCTGCAACCTGTTCTGGCATCCGAGACGGGAGGACGGCAATGGGTGGTACGGAACACCTCACCGTGCAGCGCGAAGGCGCCACACTGGTACTCACGCTCAACAGGCCCGAGGCCAAGAACGCGCTCTCGCTGCCGATGCTGGTCGGCCTGTACGACGGCTGGGTCGAGGCCGACGAGGACGACGCGATCCGCTCGATCGTGCTCACCGGAGCGGGGGGTGCCTTCTGCGCCGGAATGGACCTCAAGGCGCTGGCCGGAAAGGGGATGGAAGGCGAGCAGTACCGGGACCGGCTCAGGGCCGACCCCGATCTGCACTGGAAGGCGATGCTGCGCCATCACCGCCCCCGCAAGCCGGTGATCGCCGCTGTCGAAGGGCACTGCGTGGCGGGTGGTACAGAGATCCTCCAGGGCACCGACATCCGGGCCGCCGGTGAGTCCGCGACCTTCGGGCTCTTCGAGGTCAGGCGCGGCCTGTTCCCGATCGGCGGTTCGACGGTTCGGCTGCAACGCCAGATCCCTCGCACCCACGCCCTCGAAATGCTGCTCACGGGACGCCCGTACTCGGCCCGGGAAGCCGCCGACATCGGCCTGATCGGCCATGTCGTCCCCGATGGCACCGCGCTGGACAAAGCCCTCGCCCTCGCCGAGCAGATCAACGCCTGCGGCCCACTCGCCGTCGAGGCCGTGAAGGCCTCGGTGTACGAGACCGCCGAGATGACCGAGACCGACGGGCTCGCCGCCGAGCTCAAGCGCGGCTGGCCGGTCTTCGACACCGCCGACGCCAAGGAGGGCTCCCGAGCCTTCGCCGAGAAGCGCCCGCCCGTCTACCGGCGCGCCTGATCCGAAGCCCGCGCCCGGTCGCGCCCCACCCCCTGTGGGGAATGGCGTGTCCGACCCTCCGAAGGAGACACCCGGGATGCCCGAAGTCCTCAAAGCCCCACTCGTCGTCGAATTCCCCTTCAC
Organism: Streptomyces albiflavescens; assembly: GCF_014645835.1. Classification (GTDB taxonomy): domain Bacteria; phylum Actinomycetota; class Actinomycetes; order Streptomycetales; family Streptomycetaceae; genus Streptomyces; species Streptomyces albiflavescens. Next base: position 52,190 of record NZ_BMMM01000001.1, on the reverse strand, counting down.
CCGCTCGCTCGGCCCCGTCCAGAGCGCCTTCCTCACCGGCCTGCGCGAGCGCGTCGTCCTCGGCGTGAAGACCACGGACGGCCGCACACTCGTCCCGCCCGTCGAGTACGACCCGGTCACCGCCGAGGAGATACACGACCTGGTCGAGGTCGCCTCCACCGGCACGGTCACCACCTGGGCCTGGAACCACGAACCCCGCCGCGGCCAGCCCCTCGACACCCCCTTCGCCTGGGCACTGGTGAAACTGGACGGCGCCGACACCGCCCTCCTGCACGCCCTCGACGCTCCTGGCCCCGACGCCGTACACACGGGCATGCGCGTCCGCGTCCGCTGGGCCGAGGAGCGCTCCGGTGCCATCACGGACATCGCCTGCTTCGAGCCGTACGAGGGCATCGCGGAACTCACGGGCCACAGCGGCCGGTTCGAGGACATGGTGACCGGCATCGTCGCCCCCGCCCGCCTCGACTACGTCTACTCGCCCGGTCGCGCCCAGAGCGGCTATATCAACGCTCTCTCCGATCAGCGCACCGTCGGCGAACGCTGCCCGTCCTGCCGCAAGGTGTACGTCCCGTCGAGGGGCGCCTGCCCCACCTGCGGTGTCGCCACTTCGGAGCAGGTCGAGGTGGGCCCGCGGGGCACAGTCACCACGTACTGCATCGTCAACATCAAGGCGAAGAACCTCGACATCGAAGTGCCTTACGTCTACGCGCACATCGCCCTCGACGGCGCCGACCTCGCGCTGCACGGCCGGATCGGCGGCATCGCCTACGACGAGGTGCGCATGGGGCTGCGCGTGGAGCCGGTGTGGACGGAAGGCGGCCGCCATCCGGACCACTACCGGCCCACCGGCGAACCGGACGCGGACTACGAGACGTACAAGGAGCTGTTGTAGATGCCGCCCATCAGGGACATCGCCGTCGTCGCCTTCGCGCAGACCGACCACCGACGCACCAGTGACGAGCTCTCCGAGGTGGAGATGCTCATCCCGGTCCTGCACGACGTCCTCGACCAGACGGGTCTGAAGACCAGCGACATCGGCTTCACGTGCTCCGGTTCCACCGACTATCTCGCGGGCCGTGCCTTCTCCTTCACGATGGCGCTCGACGGGGTGGGCGCCTGGCCGCCCATCTCCGAGTCGCACGTGGAGATGGACGGCGCCTGGGCGCTGTACGAGGCGTGGACGAAGCTGCTCACCGGGGAGGTCGACACCGCGCTCGTGTACGCGTACGGCAAGTCCTCGCCCGGGTCCGTACGAGACGTCTTGACGCGGCAGCTCGACCCGTACTACGTGGCGCCCCTGTGGCCGGATTCCGTCGCGCTCGCGGCGCTTCAGGCGCAGGCGCTCATCGACGCGGGCGAGACCGACGAGCCCGCTCTTGCCTCCGTCGCGGCCCGTAGCCGTGCCTCGGCGGCCGCCAACTCCCATGCACAGCTTCGTGGTTCGGTGGCTCAGGGCGACTACCTCGTACGTCCCCTGCGTACCGGCGACTGCCCGCCCATCGGGGACGGTGCCGCCGCCGTGATCCTCGCGACGGGTGAGCGGGCCCGCGAGCTGTGCGAACGGCCCGCCTGGATCCGGGGCATCGACCACCGCATCGAGGCGCACGGCCTCGGCGTCCGCGACCTGACCGACTCGCCGTCCGCGCGCCTGGCCGCGGAGAAGGCGGGCGTCTTCGAACGTCCCGTCGACACCGCCGAGTTGCACGCCCCCTTCACGTCTCAGGAGGTGGTCCTGCGCAAGGCGCTGCGGCTCGCGGAGAGCGTGACGGTCAACCCCTCCGGGGGCGCCCTCGCCGCCAACCCGGTGATGGCGGCCGGGCTGATCCGCATCGGTGAGGCCGCCGCGCGCATCCATCGGGGCGCATCCGACCGGGCGCTCGCGCACGCCACTTCAGGCCCCTGCCTCCAACAGAACCTGGTCGCCGTACTCGAAGGGGATGCCCGATGAGCAAGGAGCCCGTGGCCGTCGTAGGCATCGGCCAGACCAAGCACGTGGCGGCCCGCCGGGATGTGTCCATCGCCGGCCTGGTGCGCGAGGCGGCCCAACGTGCCCTGGACGACGCAGAGTTGACCTGGGCCGACATCGACGCCGTCGTGATCGGCAAGGCGCCCGACTTCTTCGAGGGTGTCATGATGCCGGAGCTGTATCTCGCGGACGCGCTGGGCGCGGTCGGCAAGCCGATGCTGCGGGTGCACACGGCCGGCTCCGTCGGCGGATCGACCGCCCTCGTCGCCACGAACCTGATCGCGGGACGCGTCCACGGCACTGTCCTGACCCTGGCCTACGAGAAGCAGTCCGAGTCGAACGCCATGTGGGGCCTGTCGCTGCCGATCCCTTTCCAGCAGCCGCTACTGGCCGGGGCCGGCGGCTTCTTCGCGCCGCACGTGCGCGCGTACATGCGGCGCACCGGCGCACCCGACACGGTCGGTTCGCTCGTCGCGTACAAGGACCGCCGCAACGCGCTGAAGAACCCCTACGCGCATCTCCACGAGCACGACCTCACGCTGGAGAAGGTCCAGGCCTCGCCCATGCTGTGGGACCCCATCCGCTATTCGGAGACCTGCCCGTCCTCGGACGGGGCCTGCGCGATGATCCTCACCGACCGTGCGGGGGCCGCCCGATCGCCGCGACCGCCCGCGTGGTTGCACGGCGGAGCGATGCGCAGTGAACCCACCCTCTTCGCGGGCAAGGACTTCGTGTCGCCGCAGGCGGGCAAGGACTGCGCGGCCGACGTGTACCGGCAGGCCGGCATCGCGGACCCGCGCCGTGACATCGACGCCGTCGAGATGTACGTGCCGTTCTCCTGGTACGAGCCGATGTGGCTGGAGAACCTCGGGTTCGCCGAGGAGGGCGAGGGCTGGAAGCTCACCGAGTCCGGGGTGACGGAGCTGGACGGGGACCTGCCCGTCAACATGTCGGGCGGGGTCCTCTCCACCAATCCGATCGGCGCTTCCGGCATGATCCGCTTCGCCGAAGCGGCACTTCAGGTGCGTGGGCAGGCCGGAGAACACCAGGTGGACGGGGCTCGCCGGGTGCTGGGGCACGCCTATGGCGGCGGATCCCAGTTCTTCTCCATGTGGCTGGTCGGCGCCGCGCCTCCCGCCTCCTGAAACCGTCCTCCTCACGTGGCCTGTCGGCCGCCGGAACCGATCGCTAGGCTGGCGGCGGACGACGAACCGGGAGGAGCACGGACGTGGCCGAAAGCACCATCGAGCAGCAACCGCTCAAGGGCTGGGACAAGCCGGAGCTGGACCTCAGCAACGCCGAGTGGCAGTCCAGCAGCCGAGGGCGGGGAGACGTCCAGATCGCCTTTGTCGAGGGCTTCATCGCGATGCGCAACAGCGGCCGGCCCGAAAGCCCTTCCTTGATCTTCACACCCGCGGAGTGGGGCGCGTTCGTATCGGGTGCCCGAGAGGGCGAGTTCGATCTGACCTGAGCCGACAGCGGTCGGGCCGTGCCGCGGCCCGTCTCGGCGGCGGTCGGTCGCGCGGCCGTCGTGACCGCGATGGCCGACTGCCGCGCGGACCGACCGCGATGGCCGACTGCCGCGCGGACCGACCGCGATGGCCGACTGCCGCGCGGACCGACCGCGATGGCCGACTGCCGCGCGGACCGACCGCGATGGCCGACTGCCGCGCGGACCGACCGCGCCCTCTGCCGCCCCGCCTCTCGTGCCGAGATCCTCCGGATTCCCGGACACACGCCCCGCCGGCCCGTCCTGCGGCCGTCCTTGAGTCAGGCTGACCCAAGGAAGATCAATGGCGTGCCGAAGGCGAGGATTTCATGAGCACCCTGCCGGTCATCGCGGCGGTGGACGGATCGGACGACGGCCTGCGCGCCCTGGACTGGGCCCTCGCGGCTGCCCGGACACGCCGGGCGCCGCTGCGTGTGGTCCATGTGCGGCAGTACGCGCCCTGGGGGCAACCGGACGTCCTGGTCGCCGGACCACCGGATCCGGCCGAGGATCATGTGCTCGACCAGGTGCGCACCCACCTGGCGGGGCGGGCCGACCCGCCGGCGACGGAGTACGTGGCCCTGGAGGGCACCCCGGGTGCCGTGCTGCCCGAACTCGGCTCCGCCGCCCAGCTGTTGGTACTCGGCTCCCGGGGCCGCGGTGGCTTCGTCGGTCTGCTGCTCGGTTCCAGCGGGATGGCCGCGGCGCGGGACGCCGATTGCCCGGTGGTCGTGGTGCCGCGCCCCGGACGCGACGTGCCCGACGCACCCCCGGTCGAACCGGGGCCGCGTGTCGTCGTCGGCCTTCACGTGGACAGTCCGGACGAGGCGACGCTCGCCTTCGCGTTCGGGGAGGCGGCCCTGCGCGCCGCCCGCGTCCAGGTGGTCGCCGCGTACACCTGGCCGGATCCGACGTGGGCCGTGCCCGGTGACTACGCACCCGCCACGCTCGACCAGGACGCCGTCGAGGGCGAGACCCGCACCCTGGCCGAGAGCTTTGTCGCCCCACACCGCGAACGACACCCCGATCTCCAGGTCGACCTCTACGTGCCACCGGGAGACGCGGCCGGCCACCTCGTCGCGGCCTCGAAGGACGCCGAACTACTCGTCGTGGGCCGCCACCGCCGTCGCCTCCTCGCACCCGCCCGCATGATCGGCTCGGTCACCCAGGCCGCGCTCCTGCACGCGGCGAGCCCGGTCGCGGTGGTGCCACCGGCGGCCGCCGCGGAGTGAGCGACGTCGTCGTGCGCTAATGAAAGTCGCTGAACTTATCATTAGCGCCATGGAGGACTCGATCAGCGGGGACGCCCGGCTCGCCCTGGACCTCGCCCTGACCATCCGGCACGACGGTCACGGCGGTGTCGCCGACGATCTCGCCGACCCGGCGGGGCTGACCGTCTGGCTCGACGCGCACCGCGACACGCTGCCGGGAGCCGACCGTTTCGTCGCCGATCAGGCGACGCTCACCGCCGTCCGAGTCCTCCGCGCCGCCGTCCGTGCCCTCTTCGCCCGCGCCGTACGCCCGGGTGAGCCGAGCGCGGCCGACAGCGCCCGGCTGCTTCCCGTACCGCAGGCCGTGGCGCGACTCAACGAGGCGGCCGCGCTCACCGCGACCGTTCCCGTCCTCGTATGGGACGAGGACGCCGACCCCGTCGTACGCGAGGAGGCCCCGTACGGGGACATTCCGCTCGCGGCCGTCCTCGCCCGCGCCGCGACGGCTTTCCTCGCGAGCCCCGACCGGCGGCGTCTGCGCGCCTGTCACGCGCCGCGCTGCGTGCGGTACTTCATCAAGGAGCACCCGCGCCAGGAGTGGTGCAAACCGTCGTGCGGAAACCGAGCCAGGGTCGCCCGGCACCACGAGCGGCACAAGAAGTCCGCATAGGCAGCGAGTCGTTGTCCGACTGTTCCGGCAGGACGGTTCGTTCGTGCCGGTGACGGCCTGGGCCTGGGCCTGACGAGCGCACACACGTTGTCATCAGTGCACCGCCCCGCCGCCTCTCACCCGTAGCCAGCCCGGTGCGGCACGCCTCGGCCGCTTTGCCACCGTCGTCTGTCACACGAGCGTGCCCCGCCCTGTCTATCTGTTGTCGGCCAACAGACAGAGGGAATCATGCGTGAGATTGTGATCGTCGGCGGCGGCTACGCAGGCTTCTACACGGCATGGGGCCTCGGGAAGAGGCTGCGTGCGGGTGAGGCGCGGGTCACGGTTGTCGATCCCCGCCCCTACATGACCTATCAGCCCTTTCTGCCGGAGGTGACGGCTGGATCGGTTGAGGCGCGTCATGCCGCAGTGTCGTTGCGACGGCACCTGCGCTCCACCCGACTGATCGCGGGAAGCGTGATCGAGATCCGCAACGCGGACCGGACAGCCACCGTCCGACCTGCGAACGGAGACGACTACGAACTGCGCTACGACATCCTCGTGGTCACAGCCGGTGCCGTGACCCGCACTTTCCCCATCCCCGGGCTTGCGCAGCAGGCGATCGGCCTGAAGCACGTGGAGGAGGCGGTGGCCATCCGCGACCGGCTGATGACCGCCTTGGATCAGGCAGCCTCGCTGCCGCCCGGCGCCGAGCGGCGGAGGCTGCTCACCGTCACGTTCGTGGGCGGCGGGTTCTCCGGCGTCGAAGGCTTCGGCGAGCTGCTGTCCCTGGCGACTGCGATGCTCAAGTCATATCCGGAGCTGAGCATCGACGACCTGTCCTTCCACCTGGTCGAGGCCCGGGGCCGCATCCTGCCCGAGGTGAACGACAAACCCGGTGCCTGGGTGGTGCGCTCCTTGGAACGCCGTGGCGCGCACATCCACCTGAACACGCAACTCGTCTCCGTCGAAGACGGGCATGTCGTGCTCTCCAACGGAGAGGAGTTCGACTCGGCGTTGATCGTCTGGACCGCCGGCAACGCCTCGAACCCCGTCGTGCACAACCACACCGATCTCCTGGTCGACGAGCGTGGCCTGCTCGTGGTCCGGCCTGACCTGCGAGCGGGCACCGACAGCGAACCTGTGCCGGATGTGTGGGCGGCCGGAGACGACGCGGCCGTTCCCGATCTGGCTTCGTCCGTGCCGGAGGCTCGCACGGTACCGAACGCGCAGCATGCTGTACGGCAGGGCAGGCGCCTTGCCAAGAACATCGCGGCGAGCCTGCACGGGGGAAGAATCCGAAACTACCGCCACAGCAGTCTCGGAGTGGTGGCGACACTGGGGCTGGGGCGAGGCATCTTCCAGTACAAGAGCATCGTCATCAAGGGACTTCCTGCCTGGCTGATGCACCGGGGCTATCACGTCCTGGCCGTGCCCTCCTGGGAGCGCAAGATCCGGGTTCTCACTGTCTGGCTCACCGCCGCCGTGTTCGGCCGGGATCTTGTCTCCCTCGCCTCTGTGCAGCACCCACGGGACGCGTTCGTCACGAGCGCGAATCCGGAGCGTTCCGGCGAGAGCCGAGCGAGTGACCACGCGGCCCCATGAGCGAGAACATGTCGCTGATCAAACGGTGGGGCACACTCGTCAGGCTCCAGCGCCAGATCGAGTCCCGTATGGAGCGATGGCTTGACGGACGAGGTGGCAACATGCATGGGCGGTGCCAACATCGTCGGCAAGGAAGCAAAACATTGATAGGATCAACATAGTGTTCCGGGCGCCACGCACTCCCCCGATGAGTGGCGCCCGGAACACGGCCCGGGCCTCAGGGCGCAGCGAAACGGAAGTCCGGCCGTCTTCCTCCGGGCGTGGTTCCACCCACCACACCTCGTGCCCGACCACGCCGACGTACGCCGGTGCCGCGATCTGCCCGGCAACCAGTCCTGCCGTGGCTGACTGGCTGCTGATGGGGGAGTGTCGCGAGCGTCTGCAGGGTTGCAGCGCTGTCGAGGGACGCGACGGCCGCGACGATTGGCCACGCCTCGGCGTCAGCGCACACAAGGTGTGGTCATCACATTCTTGGTGCTGCACTCGGGCAGGGCCGGACTGCTTCTCGGGCACAGCCGGACTGCTTACTGCTGTGCCCCGGACCGCCAGGGGTACGGCCTAGGAACGCTTGGCGCGGTAGAGGCCCCGGCCGGTTCGCCGGACACGGGACGTACCGACAAGGCGATCGAGTGTGCTGCGGACCGCGTTGATGCTTCCGCTGTCGGAGTCACGGCCGAGAGCAGCTGCGACTTCGCGAGCCCGCACGTCGACGTCGCCGACTTTGGCGAAGTACTCCATGATCTGCTCGGTGAGCTTGCCGTACTGCTTCTGCCCGTCCGCGTCGGTGTCGGTGGAAACCGGACGTTCCGCGGTCTTGCCCTTCTCCGGCTTCCGAGCCTTGGGTGCTGCGGATGGCGTTGTGGTGTCCGTGGCTCCGGGGGAGGCGACGGATGTCTGCGGGGCGGCCGGGGCTGCAGCCTGGCCGCGCTCCGCAGCTGCAGATCCGGTCGGTCCCGTCGACGCCGCAGCAGTCGGGGCGCGCATCAGTGACTCAAAGGCGCTGAGGGTCCGCCGCACCGAGCCGAGATGCGCCATGACCGCGGCCAATTCCCTTTCCAGCGCCTCCTTCTGAAGCTCCAGGCGGGCCAGTTCCTCTTGAAGGCCTTCAGCAGTGATCTCGATGTTGTGCGCCGCGTGGGTTACGGAGACCATGGGTTCCTCTCATCCTCAACCCTTCGTGCCGCGCCCCGGCTCACCTGCGGTGCCGCTCGGTCTGGACGCGGGTATGGGTACCCCTCGACATCATATGCAGCAGCCCAGGCGGAACGTAGATGCACTGGACAGCCCCACGGTTTCCCAAGAGACTCGCCCACGGAAGCAACCGCACCAATTGTTGCCACTGTTCACGGCTCATGCAACGGGTATGTCCCCTTCACGGCCTGCAGGGCATGGAGTGCTTTGCCCCATCCCCGCAGGCGTGATCGCTGAGACCGTCGGCATCCGTTCGCGCGAAGGATCCGCAGTGACTCTCACCGTCCGCAGCCTCAGCGGTGGAAGCCTGGAGCGCAGCCGGGGCAACGTGTCGGCGACTGCTGTGATGCGCGCGTCGACCAACCCATCACGCCCCGAACCTGACAGCGACACAGCCATGTCGAGTCAGACCAACTTCGGGCCTCGACGGGAAGCGGAACGACCGGCGTGCTGATCCACAACGTGTCAATGTTTTAATGGCACTGTTGGGAACGATTCCACGTGATTGGGCTTGCCCACACGATCGTGTCATGGGCTGCGAAAACACCGTGTGTCCGCCTGGAGTCGACTCCTCCGTCAGCAGCCGGCCGGCATTTTTCTGCCCAGTCCTGTCACAGGGACGCGCTCACCCCGGTCCATGAAGCAAGCGATTGGAACAGCCGTGACTTTCCGTGACCACAGTCCCTGCAGCACCCGAACACACCATGGAGTCGTCGGCAACCACGCGGTAGCCGCGTGGTCTCGACCGTAGACAGCCGCAATCGGAGGAACGGAGACCGCGGGAGCATGCATTTCGAACCGTCCCCCACGGCAAGTGACCTTGAAGAGGCTGTTTCGGTCTTTGTACAGCACAGGGCACGTCTCTTCGGCATCGCTTACCGCATACTCGGCAGCGCGGTCGAGGCTGAAGACGTGGTCCAGGAAGTGTGGCTGCGTTGGCAGAACGCCGACCGCTCTGTGGTGGTCAGCCCGGTGGCCTTCCTCTCGAGCACCGCGACCCGCTTGGCCATCAACGTCGCGCAATCGGCGCGCGTGCGCAGGGAGACCTACATCGGACCGTGGCTGCCCGAGCCCATCGACACGAGCGCGGACCCGGAGGTGGGCGCACAGCGCGCAGAGGCTTTGGAGCTGGCTCTGCTCCTGGTGTTGGAGACGCTGAGCCCAACCGAGCGTGCCGCATACGTACTGCGCGAGGCATTCGACTACGCCTATGCCGAGATCGCTGAAATCCTTCAACTCAGCCTCGTCAACGTGCGGAAGATCGTAAGCCGCGCTCGCAAGCATCTGGCGGACGGGCAGCGAGAGAGCGTGGACACGGCAGAGCACCGGCGCCTTCTGAACGCCTTCGTCTCCGCAGCTCAAACGGGAGACGTGGCTTCGCTGGAAGCCCTTCTCACCCCCGATGCCGTCAGCCTGTCCGATGGCAACGGCATCCGAGGCGCTGCTCGCAAGCCTGTGCTGGGCCGTGCACGCGTAGCCAACCTGGCGACCGCGTATCCGCGGTTCTGGCAGAGCGTGGGTGTCGAGTTGGTCGCCGCCAACGGCCGTACGGGCGTGATGATCTACCGAGACGGCGAACCCAGCACGTTCCTGACGATAGCCGCCGCGAAGGAAGGCATCTACAAGGTGATGTGGGTGTTCAACCCGAGCAAGATCGCCGCGTTCCTCGATTCACGGTCCCGCTTCACCACTGCCCTCGGCCCAGCGCCGGACGGTGTGTGACTGTGGCGATGGGACGAGGCCTTCCCGACGGGGCGCGGACGCTGTGGGACGACCTGCTGCCATGCCCGACGACTTCGAACACGCCTCTCAAAAAGCGATCAGGAACAGCTGTCCCCACGCTGTGACGGGAGCCGGTGTGAGGCGCGGCCATCGCGGGTGGTGGGTGGGTTCCAGGAGCGTAGTTTGTCGGGGTTGAGGATGACCCAGACCTGTGTGACCCGGTGGTCGGCGATGTCGAGGCTGATGACGGCGGCGACCTGGTGGTCGTAGCGGGCGACCAGGCCGGTACGACCGTTGACGGACTGAGGGGTCAGGGTGGTCCGCGGCCGACGGGCCAGCAGGGTCAGCAGACTGTGCGCGACCTGCCGGCCGCCGTGTACCGGCCTGCTCAACGCCCTCACCTTGCCACCGCCGTCGAAGAACGCCGTGACGTCCGGACACAGCAACGACGCCAGGAACTCCGCGTCCTCGGCCAGACAGGCCCGACCGACGGCGCGGACCAGCACATCGTGCTCCCGCGGCGTCGTGGGATGCGAGCGCTGGGCCCGAAGGCAGTCACGGGCCCGTTCGGCCAGGTCGGCGCACTCCGGCTCCGAGCGCCCCACGATGTCCGCGACCGTGTCGGGGGTCATCCCGAACACATCATTGAGCACGAACACCACCCGCTCGGCCGTTGACAGGCAACCCAGCCCGTCCAGCAGAATCCGACTCACCTCCACCTCCACCTCCAGCGCGGCAGCGGGACGCTCAGCCACCTCGACGGCCTCCAAGACCCCAGCCCCGAAGTCCCCGTCATCCAGCCGGTCGGCGAGGGCAAGCCGCATCAGACAGCTCCTGCCCGCGGTCTTCGCAAGCCAGCACCGCGGCCGTACGATCTCCCGGCGCGCCGTATCCGACAGCCCGTACCACCGACGGTAGACCTCATCGACCACACGCTCCGCCTCACCGGCACTACCCAACATCCAGTAGGCGACATCCAGCAGATACCGACGCTCGTCAAGCAACTCCGCGATCGGCACCGCGTCAGCCTCGTCCATACGGCATCCTCCCTCCCGCACGGCACCACACAACCCAACCGCATGCAGCAACTCCGTGGACGTTCAGGAGGGCTTCAGTGGTTTCGGCGTCCCGACGGTGTGCCACGAAGCACGCCCCTGTGCCCGGCACGAACGTTGCAGTAGCCGACGGCTGTGTCCAGCCGTACGACGCACCTGTTCACATTCTCGGCTCACTCCGTAAGACCGGGCACACGCGGATCTTGTGACACGGGCTGTCCCGTGGAGCGTCCCCCGCAGCGGGACGTGGAACGCGGCTGCGTGTCACACATGCCCGGTTGTCCGTCTCATCTGACAGCCCCCGGTACCTCTTCGCGGAGACCGAAAAGACCGTGAGCGAATTCTGGGGCCTCCTGCCGGTGTGCAACACGTGTGGCGCCCCTGCCGTGCCACCGAAGTCGAGCCAGCGGGAGTGTCCGGCCTCCTAGATCGATGCCAGAACACGATCAAGAGCCGCCCGGCCCGCAGGTCCCCATTTCGGTTTGCCGCCGGGCAGGCCCCGCTCCCCGGCCTGGCCCATGAGGATGAGGAAGAGGCTCTTCGAGGCAGCCAGCCCTCGAGCGCGCCGGATCATCGCCTCGTCGGTGTGCGCGTACGCGTCGAAGAACCGTGATACCGCGCCTGCGGGAAGGAGTACCCACGCAGCCGCGAGATCGACCGCCGGATCGCCGGCACACATGTCGCCGAAGTCGATCACGCCCGAGAGTGTCCCGTCCAGGACGACGACATTCGCCGGATGAAGGTCGCCGTGCAGCCATACCGGCGCACCCTGCCAATCGGGGGCCGCAACGGCCTCGTTCCAGACGTCCCGGACGTTCTGGAGGTCGGCGGCAACGCCTCCGGAGGCGACTTCCCTGACCATCTTTTCGAAACCGTCCGTGAGCGTCTTAAGGGAAACGCCGCGATCCGGACTGACCGGTGCCTCGGCGGGCGCCTTCACATGGAGCGCCTTGAGGAAACCCGCCAAAGTGTCGGCCGAGCGGTCGTGGCTGATGGGGGCGCGGTCTGCTGGTTCGCCGGGAACCCAGGTTGCGATGGTCCATGGCCGCGGAAAGCGTGCGGACGGTTCACCGATCCGCATGGGGGTCGGGACCGGTAGTGGAAGGCGCGGGGCCAGGGTCGGCAGCCACCGGTGCTCTTTGCGCAGGAGGGAGGGCGCTCGCTCCGTGCGCGGCATGCGCACGGCCAACTCGTCCCCGAGACGCCACAGTTGGTTGTCCCAACCGCCGGCCACCTCACGCACGTCCAAGCCTGCAAGGTCAGGATGCTGCTCTCGCACCAGGGAGCGCACCAAGCTGTGATCGATCTCGAAGCTGTCCATGGTGTCACTCAACCATCGATGGCACTGGGCCACCGATGGTTGAGCACGGAAACCGATGTGACTCAGCCGCGTTGGTTCAGAGCTCTGGTGAGGTCCCGGCTGTCAGCCGGCTCGTATAGTCAACCCCCCTCCCAGCACCACCGGTGACGAGGCTCCGTCCGGCCGGACGGAGTCCTCCAGGCGGGGCAGGTGGAAGGCATCTGGGGCGGCTTGACGGAGAGCGAATGCCGGTTGGTCCCCGCGGCCAATGGAGGAGGCACGGATGCCGGATTCCGCCTTGCGCGCCGCCTGCGTGCCGTGCTCAGCCGCAACCTCTACGGCGAGGGTACGCAGATCATCAAGCCGACGGCGCATGAGTATCAGGAGATCACCAGCAGACACCGACGCTGATACACGGGCTCAGGGAGAAATGCATTGCGGGTGGGGTCTGTTCCCATCCTGGCCTGGGAGTTGGGCGATTACGCCGATCCCGGGGGCGCGGCGCGCGATCATTTACCCGGTGACAGTCGTGCATGTGTGCCCAGTTCACCACCCAGAAGGCGAGCGAGTAGTCGTCGCCGGCGGCTTTGTGACCATGGGCCGGACTCAAACGCCCGATGGCATCCCGACGTATCCGCCGGACTTCGAACTGAACGGCCTCGGCTTGAACCTCACCCCGCCCGCGAGATACGTGGCTGTCTGGAGCAACATGCTGATTCATCTCCATTCCCACTCGGGCCATCACGTCGCTGAACGGTCCGGCAGCTTAAGTGGGGGGAATCTGCTGCAGAGCGGTGGAGATGGCCCTCATCCGGTCCTTGAGGTTCGCGAGTTCTTGGCGAAGCTCGTTGACACGGGTCTCCAGCTCTGTCGCTTCAGTGGCTAGCGACACGACTGTGGTCGCGATGTCGGTTGGGGTCTCAGTGGCTCGAGTCATCATGCGTCCTTCTGCGGCAGAGAGCGGAAAGAATGGGGGTCTAGGCGGCGCCTGTCTGCTCCAGCCGGACTGCGGAGATGTCGAGAATCAGCTTCACCTTGTCGCTGAGCAGGACCCCGCCTGCGGCCAATGCCGTGTTCCAGTCGAGTCCCCAGTCGGAACGTCGCAGGATGGCCGTGCCCTCGAAGCCGACACGGTTCAGACCGTTGGGGTCCCGGCTCGCTCCACCGAGCTCGAGGTCGATGTGAACGGGCAGTTCGATGTCCTTGATCCGAAGGTATCCGGCCATACGGAACTGGTCGTCATCGGCGTCGAGGACTCCGGTGGAGCGGAAGCTCATGAGGGGGAACGACGCGGAGTCGAGGAAATCCGGGCCGGTGACATGGGCGTCCCGCTCCGTGGATCCCGTGTCCAGACTGCCGGTCTGGACACTGACGTAGGCCTCGGACCGGGTGGGTTGGCGCCCATCGAGTTTGAGGAGTCCCTCGAAGGCGGTGAAATTCCCGCGCACGTTGGTGATCATGGCGTGCCGGACGGAAAAGGCGATCGTGCTGTGGACGGGGTCAATAGTGTAGACACCGGTCAGCCTTTCATGGGGCGCGAGAACAGGCGCGTTGGTTTCCCCGCGGCTCAGCATGGCGAGTCGGCTCCTCTTTGCGTACATCTCAGCTGGGGTGAATTCCGGTACGCTGCGGCCCCGCATCTGAATTCAAGGCTGCTGCTCGGCGGAAGTGTTGCGGGTCATGAACGTCGAAGCCCGGACTCTTGACCCACGGCTGGAGCGCAGACGTGGCCCCCGCCTGCTGACAGGGGCCACCCGCATGACTTACTGCTGCTGCGCGAGCCAGTCGACGAACCGAGTTGCGGCGATGTGCGCGTCAGGCCCCGGCAGGAGGGTGGTCTCTTTGAGCTCGGCACCGAAGTACCGGGCGTGCACATCCGAGACCACCGTGCGGGGGTCGTTCTTGGCGGCGAGCCCCTTGCGGATGAGCTCGTCGAGCTGGAACTCGTCGGGGCCCGCTACCTCCGCCACGCCGTTGACCGGAGTGCCGACGGCGGTGCGGCCGACGGCCGCGGCCACGTCGTCGGAGCCGATGGGCTGGATCTTGACAGGGGCCAGACGCACGGTGTCGCCCTTGGTGGCCTCTGCGGCGATCCCCTTCATGAACTCGAAGAACTGGGTGGCGTGGACAATGGAGTAGGGGATGCCGGACGCCTTGATCAGCTCTTCCTGGGCCTGCTTGGCGCGGAAGTAGCCGCTCTCCTGGAGACGTTCGGTGCCTACCACGGACAGCGCCACGTGGTGCTGCACGCCGGCCTCGGCCTCCGCCTTCAGGAGGTTGGTCGTGGAGGTGCGGAAGAAGTCCATGACGGCCTGGTCCTCGAAGGAGGGGGAGTTGGACACGTCGACGACGACCGACGCGCCCTCCAAGACTTCGGCCAGACCTTCGCCCGTCAGGGTGTTGACCCCGGTGTTGGGCGCGGCCGCGACCGCCTCATGCCCGTGATCATTGAGCTTGCCGACCAGCTTCGAGCCGATGAGCCCGGTTCCACCGATCACTACGACCTTCATAACGGATTCCTCTCGGAGGTTTTCATGGTGCGGCGCGCATTCTGAGATGAGCTGCTCACCGGCACTCGAACTAATTCGGTCTCCACTGGAAGAGACAGGACAGCTCCTTCACTTGTGACAGCGTGTTCGGAAGAATCGAGAAAATTCTCCGAATCGGCCATCAGGAGCCTGGTCGGACGAGACAGGTCATTCGGCAAGCTTCCCGTCGGTCGAGACCTCCTCCATCAGAGAGGAAATCTCGTCGGGGATGGCCGGAATACTCTCGCGGGTGATGCCCGTCGTCGGGGACCACACGAGATTGACCCGCAGGGCGGGATCCAGGTCGGGGTAGTCGCTGCGGTTGTGGCAGCCACGGGTCTCACGGCGCTCCAGCGCCGCCTCCAGGGTGGCCCGGGCTGCCAGGGCGGCGGACTTGAGATCAAAGGCGTGCGCGAGGTCCTGATAGCCGGCGATGTCCGGGTGTATGCCGACGTCCTCCATCCTCTTCTCGATCACCGCGAGTTCCGCCAGCCCGGTGCGTAGGCCCTCTTCGTCGCGTACAACTCCCGCATGCTCGGTCATGGTGTTGCGGATGGCACGCTGCAAGGCGCGGACGTTCTCCGGCCCGTCTGCGGCAAGGAGATCGTCGACCTCCTCACGGGCATGCGCGATTGCCGACGCCGACCGCGGCTGCGCGGTCAGGGACTGTGAATACGCGGCGGCCGCCTGACCCGTGATGCGGCCGAACACCAGCAGCTCTATGAGACTGTTCCCGCCGAGGCGATTGGCGCCGTGGAGCCCACTCGACGCCTCACCGATCGCGTACAGGCCACGCACATCGGTGCTGTGGTCCTCGGGACGCACCCACACCCCGCCCATCGAGTAGTGCGCGGTGGGCGCGATCTCGATCGGTTCGCGGGTGATGTCCAGCATCTGCAGGTCCAGAAGAGTCTGGTAGACACGGGGGAGCCGCGTCATGATCGTCTGCCGTGGCAGGTGGGAGACATCGAGCCACACCCCTCCCTTGGGGGTCCCCCGCCCTTCCTTGATCTCCGTGTACGAGGCCAGGGCCACGCGGTCGCGGGTGGACAGCTCCATACGGTCGGCGTCATAGCGGGCCATGAACCGTTCCCCGAGCGCATTGCGCAGAACCCCGCCCTCACCCCGGGCGGCCTCGCTGACCAGGGTGCCGGCCGCGTTCTCCGGCTCGATGATCCCGGAAGGATGGAACTGGACCAGTTCGGCGTCGCGCAGGCGGGCTCCGGCCTCCACGGCCAGGCGGAAGGAGTCGCCCGTGTTCTCGTCGCGCCGCGAGGAAGTGCGCCGCCAGATTCGCGTGTGGCCGCCGGCAGCGAGAATGACTGCGTCCGCGTGGATCAGGTAGCGCTTTCCGTTCGTGACGTCGAAGCCGTAGGCACCGAAGACAGCACCGTCGTGCACCAGGAGCCGAGTGATGTACACGCCGTCGAGCACGGGGATGTCGAGCTGGTCCATGCGCCTGATGAGCGTGCGCTGGATCTCCAGTCCGGTGTAGTCACCGGCGAAGGCGGTCCGGCGGAATTTGTGCGCGCCGAAGAAGCGCTGGGAGATGCGGCCGTCCTCTTCCCTGGCGAAGGCCATGCCGTAGCGTTCCAGGTCGTCGATGCCTCGGGCCGCGCCCTGGGTGACGATCCCGACAGTGCGAGGGTCGGCCAGCAGATAACTCTCCTTGAGAGTGTCGGCTGCGTGCTGCTGCCAGCTGTCCTCGGGATCCATGGTGGCCAGGGCCGCGTTGATGCCTCCGGCGGCAAGCGCGGTATGAGCGTCCTCCTTCGGACGCTTGCCGACCGCGAGGACGTCGACACCGGCCTCAGCCAGTTCGATCGCTGCTCGCAGCCCGGCTCCTCCGGTGCCGATCACCAGCACCATGGTGGCGAGACGTTGTTCGGTGATAGCCACGGTCTTCTCCGATCGCAAAGGTTGTCATTCACTACGACCGGGCCGTCGCGCCATCTGTGACAAGCTCGGCGCCACGGGGGCGTCACGGCAGGATGCGGTCGAGGATGCACGAGGAACGAATCGCGCTCCTCCTTGCCCAGCGGACAGCAGCGTCCACCCGATGCGCCCCAATCAGCGGCTGGCAGATCACCCTGTGGGCAGTCCGATCCGAATTGCCCAGGAGGAGTTCAACCAGACGTACTGCGTACTGCTCCATCTACTGGATCAGGCGTTCAACGGCAGTCCGAAGAAGCTTGGGGCCGCGACCGGCATGATGTACGCGCTCAAGGCACAGGCGCAGGGCCTGATGGAGGCGCCCGACGGAGACGGCACAACCGCCGGCCCGACCTTCGAGTACGTCGAACCCGAGTCCCACCGCTGAGCGGCGAGGAGCGGCGCCGGATTGTCCTGGATGGCCGCGCATATCGGCATGGCACGGCTGAATGACGCGTCGAAGGCTGCGCCTGAGCGCTACGCGTCCGGCCCCATGCCGACGAGCAGCGGCAGCGCTGCCACGGCGATCAGCCCGGAGGCCCGGAGCGATTGGTGGGGCCGGGGGCGATTGCGTTCACCCGCACTCCCTCCGGCGCGAGTTCGAGTGCCCAGCTCCGCGTCAGCTGTTCCATGGCGCTCTTGGTGGCGGCGTAGTGGTCTCCTCCGGCCAGAGGCCCCACCACTCCACGGCGGTGGCCACGACCGTGTCCGCGGCGTCGTCTTCGCAGATGTCGAGCGGCAGGACCGCGATGTTGGAGTGGACGTGAGCCGTCTCCTCCAGGGCTTCCTTCCGGCGTCCCCCGCCGAGGACGCGTGCTCCCAACTCGGCCAGGGCGATCGAGGTGGCCCGGCCGATGCCCGATCCTGCTCCTGTGACGATCGCGACTCGGTCCTCGAAGCGTGGTGGGGCGGAGCTGGGCATGGCCCTCTTGGTTCGTGGGATGTGGAACAAATATCAGAGGCTTGCAGATGCCATCGTGTGAAAAAGATTGTTGTGTTTGGAAGACATCGTTCCGGGTCGACTGATGGCGTCCCGGGCCGTGAGGTGGCGGAGTCCTCCGTACAACCCGGCCCATCGTGGGCGCCCGCAGTCCGTCTCCGCGCCATGGGGCGAGGCATCGCGGAGACGGACCGTGCGGGCCTGGTCCGGCTGGTGCCGGCTAGCCGAACTGGCCAGGCTGGTAGTCCCCGGCAGGCTGCTGGTTGATGACGTTGATGCGGTTGTAGGCGTTGATGACGGCGATGAGGGAAATCAGGGCGATGAGCTGGTCCTCGTCGAAGTGCTTGGCGGCGTTCGTCCAGGCCTCATCGGTGACACCACCGGCTGCGTCGGCGATGCGGGTGCCCTGCTCCGCCAACTCCAACGCGGCGCGCTCGGCCTCGGTGAACACCTTGGCCTCGCGCCAGGCGGCGACCAGGTGGAGGCGCTGGGCGCTCTCCCCGGCGTGCACGGCGTCCTTGGTGTGCATGTCGGTGCAGAAGCCGCAGCCGTTGATCTGGCTTGCGCGAATCTTCACCAGCTCCTGGATCACGGCCGGCAGTGTTGAGTCCGAAACCACTTTGCTGGCCGAGTTGATGTGCTTCAGCACCTTTCCCGCGAGGGGGTGGCCGAAGTAGTTGAGACGCGATTCCACGTTGATCTCCTTGCCGTGTTGGCGGATACACACTATTGACCCGGTGGCCCGGCCATGTGTGACAGGCAACTGGGTGTGACGTGGGTCTCACTCGTTCGTTTGGGGTGGCCCCGGTGGGGCGAATCCAGCCGAGTCAGCCCGGCGCAGGAGGCGCCCCGCGATGCGCCGTAGAGCAGCGACGGCCGGGGCGAGCTGAAGCCCTTTTGGACGTCCTTGATGGCCACCCTCACGAGCTGCGGCCCGTTCAGTGGCATGACAGGGGCATGGCCGCCAACTCGATCGAGGTCGAGTCACCCTTGCGCGAGAACCATCGTTCTCCTATGGTTGACCCAACAGAGAGAACGAACGTTCTCATTGACGGCCCGCGCCGACGGGACACGTACCCGCGGACGGCGATACGGCACAGACCCAAGGAAACGACATGACTGACCACCCACGTCCTCCGCTCCCGCCGTTCACCCGGGAGACCGCCATCGAGAAGGTCCGCCTGGCGGAAGACGGCTGGAACTCCCGCGACCCGGAGAAGGTCGCCCTGGCGTACACCGTGGACTCGCGATGGAGGAACCGCGCGGAGTTCGCCACCGGCCGTGACGAGATCATCGCCCTCCTCACCCGCAAGTGGAGCCGGGAGTTGGAGTATCGGCTCATCAAGGAGCTGTGGGCCTTCGACGGCAACCGCATCGCTGTGCGCTTCGCCTACGAATGCCGCGACGACTCACACAACTGGTTCCGCTCCTACGGCAACGAGAACTGGGAGTTCGACGACAACGGCCTGATGCGACGGCGCTATGCCTGCATCAACGACCTCCCCATCAAGGAGTCGGAGCGCAAGTTCCACTGGCCCCTTGGGCGCCGCCCCGACGACCACCCCGGCCTGAGCGACCTGGACCTCTGACCGCCCGGCCCCCCCGCCGTAGATCCGGGCCCGACGCTGGATCTACGGCGGGTCGCGTCGGCGCGAGACCGTACCTGCGGCAGAGACCGTCGCGTACATCGAAGGTTGTTCAGCGACGCCATCATTTCGCCCCATGCCCCTCTCGCAAACCGCAGCGCAACTCCCGCCGGCGGCCCCGTGTGCGTCCGGTGAACGGCCCCGGGTAACCTCCGCGACCCCTGCTCCGTCCCGCGTTCATGCGGGCATGCACCAGCACGGCGTGATCGCCCTTCCCGCCGAGGAACGCTGGGTACGCACAGCCCGCCACTGCATCGAGGTTGCAGACTCGGCGACGGGCAACACGCCCGGCCCTGATCCGAGCGGGGGCGTACGGTGCGCCGGGGCGGCCTGCACCTGGGAATTCAGCTTGTGGCCCGATGCGCTGTACCGTAGGAGAACGACCGTTTTCGAGAATGAGGTGATCGAGGTGGAACTCGAAACGACCGAGCAGCGGATCCTCGACGCTGCCGAGGAGCTGTTCTACGGCCGGGGCATACAGTCGGTGGGAATGGATGCGATTCGCACCGCCTCCGCAGTTCCCCTCAAGCGCCTGTACCAGATCTTCCCTTCCAAGAATTCCCTGGTCGAGGCCTATCTGAGGCGGCGGGACGCGAGGTGGCACAGCGATCTTGCTCAGTACGTGGACACCTACGACGCACCCGAGCAGCGGATTCTGGCGGTCTTCGACTGGCTGTTCCGCTGGTTCAACGAGCCGGGCTTCCGCGGCTGCGGCTTCATCAACTCCTTCGGGGAGCTGGGAGCGACCTCCCCGGCCGTGGTCGATATCGCGAAGGCCCACAAGAATGCCTTCCGGCGATATCTCGCCGATCTCGTGGTCGCGGCGGACGTGCCCACGTGGCTGGCCGACCAGCTCTTGCTCCTCGCCGAGGGCGCGATGACCACGGCGGCCATCTCCGGGTCGCCAGAGCCTGCCCGTCAGGCCAAGGACGCCGCACGTACCTTGCTGCTGACCGCTCACACAGACATCGTCGCCGCCGCCTGAGTACGCGGTCGCCGCCTCTCGTGCCGTCTCCCGTTTCCCCCGGGTGGCGCCCAGTGAGCAGGACACACGTGAGACTGGTCCCACGTCATGGGTGCGGCGCCGCGGCCTGTTTCGCCCAGTGCCCGGACCCGGGTGCGGGAGACGCGTTGACGGCACGCTGACCGACGGCCGACGGCCGACGGCCGACGGCCGACGGCCTGGCCGATGTCATGGCCGGAGCGGGCCCAAGGCCCCTGCCCCCTCGCCGCGAGCCCCCGTCGTGCTGGGGCGCGGGAAGTGGCAGGGGCCCGCAGCGACAGCCCTGATCGCTCGAAGCTGGTCGGCATGCCCGCCGGGCGCCTCATCGGTCATGGCCTCCGGCATGGCCAATCGCCGGATCAGAACGGCTTGGTGGGCAGATATTTGCCGTCCAGGGTGATCACCGCGCGCTCGCCGCCTTCGGGGTCGGCGACCTTCTTGACGTCGAGCTTGAAGTTGATTGCGCTGATGATGCCATCGCCGAATTGCTCGTGGATCAGGGCCTTGAGCGTGGTGCCGTAGACCTGGACGATCTCGTAGAAGCGGTAGATCGTCGGGTCGGTCGGTACGCCGCCGGGAAGGGAGCCGCGGGTCGGGATGGTCTGCAGCAGTACCGCCGCCTCCTCGTCCAGGTCCAGCAGTTCGGCGACCGACCTCGCGGCGGCTTCCGGCAACGGATGCTGACCCAGCAGAGCGGCGGTGGTGAACGCGACCGACAGGCCGGTGACGTCGGCGATCTGCTGCCAGGTCAGGTCCTTGCGCGTCTTGGCCTCGACAACCACAGCGGCCAGAGCCTGGCGAGCGGCGGGGTCGAACTGAGCGTGCATCATGAGGATGTTCCTTTCCAAGATGCCGGCCCGCACCGCGGCGGGCACAGCGGAGTCGTACGGTCGGGGGGCCAGATCGCCGGATGGCGGCCTGGAGAAGAGGGGCAGGACAGCTCAGGCCGCGAGGGCGGCGGAGCGGCCTGTGACTGGGTCGAGTTGGTCGACCGCGCCCGTGGGGATGTCGTAGACCCAGCCGCTCAACGTGACGGTCTTTGCTGCCAGCGCCCGGACGACGCAGGGGTGCGTTGCCAGGTTCGCCAGCTGAGCGATCACGTTGTTCCGCACCAGAGCACTTACCTTGTCCTCGCCGGGCCCGGAACAGGCCGCACGGGCCCAGGAGGCGTCCGCGTGTCGCAGCCAGTTGGCGACGGCCGGCAGGGCGGCGAGGTCGTGGCCGTCGGCCAGGGCGGTCATCGCGCCACAGGCGGAATGCCCGCAGACGACGATGTCGGACACGCCCAGGACGGCGACGGCGTACTCGATGCTCGCCGCGACCCCATCAGCGCTGGGGTAGGCGGGCACCAGGTTTCCGGCCGTACGGATGACGAACAGCTCGCCCGGCTCGCTCTGTGTGATCAGCTCTGGTATGACGCGCGCGTCGGAACAGCTGATGAACAAGGTGCTGGGCCGGTGCGTGGTGGCGAGATGCTGAAAGCGGGCCGCCTTGGCGGGGAAGACGCCCCGCTGAAAATGTGCGACTCCCTCTGCGAGGTCTTGCATGGTCACTCCTTTCGCGAGTGCCGGACTCGTGGTGGCGTTCGCGAGATCTACCATGCATGAACTGTGCCTATAGCGTCCAAGACGCCCTGAATATAAGATCTATTGGTCACATCTATAGTTGATGTCATGAGCTTCGAACTGCGTCATCTGCGCTATCTGCTGGCCGTCGCCGAACACGGCAGCTTCACCCGCGCCGCCGAAGCCCTGCACATCTCCCAACCGACCCTGTCTCAGCAGATCAAACAGATGGAACGCGTGATGGGCACGCAGCTGCTGGACCGTACGGGCCGTGCCGTACGACTCACCGACGCCGGTGAGACCTACGTCCACTACGCCCGTCGCGCCCTGCAGGAACTCGCCACGGCCGAACGCGCCGTCCACGACGTGGCCGACCTCTCCCGCGGCAGCCTGCGCCTGGCGGTCACCCCCACCTTCACCGCCTACCTCATCGGCCCCCTCGCCGGACAGTTCCACGCCCGCCATCCCCACATCAGCCTGAGCATCAAGGAGATGACGCAGGATCTGATCGAGTCCGCCCTCCTTGCCGACGACCTCGACCTCGGCATCGCCTTTCACGGTTCCCACCTGCCCGGCATCACCACGGGCGACTTGTTCACCGAAGCCCTCAGCCTCGTCGTCGGCACCCACCACCCCTACGCCGACCGCACCGGACCGCTACCCGTGCGAGAACTGGAGGGACGCCCCCTGGCCCTGCTCAGCAGCGATTTCGCCACTCGCGGGCACATTGACACCTACTTCGGTCAGCACCACACCACGCCGCACATCGCGGTGGAAGCCAACTCGATCAATGTCCTCACCGAAATGATTCAGCGCACCCCTCTGGCCTCCGTCCTGCCTGAGGCCATCGCCCACGATCACCCACGTCTGCGCACCATCCCCCTCGACCCGCCCCTGCCCGAGCGCACCGTTACTCTGCTCCGTCGCTCGGGCTCCTACCAAAGCGCCGCCGCCCGGGCTTTCGCCCAACTCACCCGACAATGGGTCGCCTCCAGCGGGTAACCCCACCTCCGCGGGACGTGTCAGTGAGGGCCTGGTGAACGCGTCCGCGCCGGCCCTGGTGTTCTGGGGAGCGCTCGACCCGGCCTGCCAGAGCGAGTTCGGCGAGAAGCTCGGCTCAGCTCCGCGGGCTTCCCGGATCTTGAGGCTCCACTGCAACCACCGGACTGTGCTGCAGAAGCCGGCCGAGGTCGCAGCGGCCCCTCGAGGCCCACTGGAGCCGGCCTCAGTAGACACGGCGTGCGGCGGCCGTCAAGGAGCACGTCGAGATCTCCGATCGCGTCGTGCAGAGCGGGGCCGCTTCGCTGCGCGGTCAGTCGCCGAAAATCTGCACGTGACGCGCACAGGGGTATCGGGAGGCAGGGGCGCCGTGCAGGTCGGGGCAGGTCTGGCGAAGTGCCGTAACGTTTCCGGTCAGTAGTGGTCGAGCGGGCACCGTCGGCTCGCTCCAGGCGTACGCTGAGGTGCCTGAAGGTCACGGTGCGCACCTGCTCCCCGCGCCGGCTGCCCCACCGTGGCAGGGGGTGCATCATGGGGCAACGCAGCCTACGGAGTCGACGGACGCTCTTCGAGCGCGAGAGTGAACTCGCCGCTGCCGAAGAGGCGTTGCGCGAGCTCACCGGACTGCACAGGGACAGTGGCGAGCCACCCGAGCGCCCTCGCGGCGCGCTCCTCGCCTTCGCGGGCCGTGCCGGAATCGGGAAGACCACCCTCCTCGCCGAAGTGCGCCGCCGTGCCGCCGCCAAGGGCTGCACCGTGCTGTCAGCCCGCGGTGGCGACCAGGAGCAGGGCGTCGCCTTCCATGTCGCCCGCCAGCTGCTGCAGCCGCAGCTCGCCGGGGCACCGGAGCCCGAACTCCGTGACCGGCTGGGGAGTTGGTACGCGATCGTCGGCCCCGCGCTCGGGCTGTGCGCGCCGGCCGAGGGCGCCCCGCCCGACCAGCAGGGATTGCGCGACGGCCTCGACTGGGTGCTCACGCATCTCGCGGTGCAGCGCGCCCCGATGGTGCTCGTCCTCGACGACGCGCACTGGGCCGACCCGGAGTCGCTGAGCTGGCTCGCCGCTTTCGCGCCGCGGGCCGAGCAACTCCCGCTGCTCCTGGCCGTCGCCTACCGGCCCGACGAACTCCCCGACCACGCCGAGGCGTTCAGGGGCCTGCCGGGGCGCGCGGGCCAGCGCCCCATCGGCCTCGAACCGCTCAGCGCGGCGGCCGTCGCCCGGCTCGTACGGGAGGATCTCGGCACCCAGGCCGACGACGCGTTCTGCCGTGAGTGCTGGGCGGTCACCGCCGGCAACCCCTTCGAAGCCGTCGAGCTGACCGCGAAGGTGCGCGACCGCGGACTGACCCCGACGGAGGCCGGAGCGCACCTGTTGCGCGACCTGGCGGCCGCCGTCAAGGGAAGCGGCCTGATCGCCCGGCTCGAACGCCTCGGCCCGTCTACCGTCCGCTTCGCCTGGGCCTGCGCGGTGCTCGGCACCGAGATCCATCCGACGCTCGCCGCCGCCGTCGCGGGCCTCGGCTCCGAGGAGGCCGCTGACGCGGCGGACGCCCTGCGCGGCGCCCGTATCCTCACCGGCGCCGACACCCTCGAGTTCGTCCATCCCCTCATCGCCACCGCGGTCTACCGCGCCATACCCGGCGGCGTCCGCGTCGCGCTGCACGGCCAGGCCGCCTGGTGTGTCGTCGACGAAGGCCTCGGCCCGTCCGCCGCCGCACGCCACCTCCTGGAGACGCACCCCGACGGCGACGCCTGGGTCGTCCATCAGTTGCGCGCCGCCGCCCGTGAGACGCTCCGTGCCGGAGCACCCGACGCCGCCCGTCGCTATCTGGCCCGGGCCCTGCGCGAACCACCGCCCTTCGAGGACCGAGCCGCCGTCCTGTACGAACTGGGCTGCGCCTCCCTGCTCACCGAACCGGCGACCACGGTCAACCATCTGCGTGCCGCCCTCGAAGAACCCATCGCCGCGCCGGAACTGCGCCACCACATCGTCTACCGCCTCTCCCAGGTCCTCGCCCACAGCGACCGCCTCGCCGAAGCCTCCGAGACACTCGCCCGCGAGATCCGCGTGACGGGCGACGCCCGGGTGCGGCTGCGCATGCAGTCCGAGCAGTTCATGTGGGACGCGTTCCGCGCCGACGAACCCGAGTCGCCCGCCCGCTCCCGCCGACTGGCCCGCCTCGCGGACCGGCTCACCGGCCGTGAACTCACCGAGCGCTATGTCATCGGCCTGCGCGCGTGGGACGCCACCCTGCGCGGGGAACCCGCCCACGTCGCCCTGCACCACGCCGAACGCGCCCTCGCCGGAGGATTCGGCTGGGCCGAGGCCGACCGCGGCTTCGAGGTGCCCGTCCTGGTCGCACTCACGTTCATGTACGCGGACCGGCCGGGGCGCTCGGAGGAACTGTTCGCCACCGGAATCGCCGACTTCGAGGCGCAGGGCTGGCACGGCGCGCACCTCTCCTTCGGCTACACGCTGCTCGGGTACCTGCGCTACCGCCGGGGTCGCCTTGCCGAGGCCGAGGACTTCGTCCGGGCGGGTCTGCGGCTCGCCGAGCGGGTGGGACCAGGCACCCCCGTTCACTGGTACGCCGTCGGCATCCTCATCGAGATCCTGCTCGCCCGCGGCCGGATCACCGAGGCCGCGCAGACCGGCGAGGACTACGCGTTCGAGGCGCCCTTCCCGGCCGCCGTGACCTTCCCCGACGCCCAGACCGTGCACGGCCAGCTGCTGCTCGCCCGCGGCCTCACCAAAGACGCCGCAGCCGAGCTGGCCGCAGCCGGGCGCCGTCTCGACCCGCGCGGCATGCGCAACCCCGCGTGGTGCCCCTGGCAGCTCCACCTCGCCCGTGCCGAGAGCCACGACGCTCCGGAGCGCGCCGTCGCCACGGCACTCGAAGCGGTGAACCGCGCCCGCCAGTACGGCACGCCCTCCGCGATCGGCCAGGCACTGCGCGCCGCCGCCGATGTCTCCTCCGGCTCGGCCCGCGTCAAGTTCCTCGAAGAGTCCGTCGGGCATCTGGAGCGCTCCCCGGCCGCGTACGAGCTCGCCTGCGCCCTGGTCGCGCTCGGCACCGAACTGCGCCGCGCCGGACGCCCCAAGGAAGCCGCCGAACACCTCTACCGGGGGCTCGACGCGGCCGTCCAGTGCGGGGCCGACGGGCTCGTCGAAGAAGCCCGCGACGAGCTGGCCGCCGCCGGGTTGCGGCCGCGTCGGCTGCACAGCACCGAGACGGACACACTGACGGCCCGTGAGCGCGCCGCCGCCGCGCTCATCGTCCGGGGCCGCGGGACCGACGAGATCGCCGACGAACTCCACACCGACGAGCCGACCGTCGTGCGCCTGCTGTCGGCGGTCTACCGAAAGGTGGGCACGGACCGCTCGGGACTCGGCCCCGCACTGGGCGAACGAGTGGCGCCATAGCCGGGGCCGGCTGTCCTCCACACAGGGGGTGCAGCCATCTCCTGGCCGCTCCGACGGGGCGCCCCCGGGGCCCGGTTCACGCCTGTGCACGTACCATTGCGGCATGTCCTTCCTCCGCCGCCGCAGCGCCACGCCCGCCGGGCCCGACTTCGATGTTCTGGCCATGGATCCGGGCGACTGGCCGGGCAATCTCGGCGCGGGCCTGCTGCCCGCCCCCGACGGCAGTTGCCAGGGCGTCTTCCTGCGCTACGACCTGTTCGGCGGCCGCGGCCCCGCGATGATCATCGGCAATCTGCCGGAGGGCTCCCCGGCCCGTGACGTCGCCGAGGGGGAGGTCCCCTTCGAGGTGGCCCAGCTGCTGCTCGCGCTGGAGAACGACGAGGAGGTCACCGTCACCGGGACCGAGGACATGCCGGTGATGCAGGGCGACAACCTCATGATCGTGCGCCGTCTCAAGCTCTCCGAGACCCGCATCTCGTGCGTGCAGTTCGACCGCAGTGACAATGTCCTGGTGACCATCGCCGCCTGGGACCGTCCCATCACCGACGACCTGTACGCGCTGCTCAAGCCCCTGCCCGCGGAGCTCTTCCAGCAGGGCTGAACGGCCCCCTGCTCGTCGAGGCGCTGAGCAGCGCCGACGAAGCGCCGGACAGCGATCTGCGGACCCTCCCGCTTGAGCGCATGGCAGGCCTGCCTGAGCCGGCGTGCGAGGTGCGGTCCGCCCTCGTCGTCGCGGCTGGCGAGTTCACCGACGACGTCCTGGGCGCTGTCGGTGCCCTGCCCGAATACGCGCTGCGGGCCGCCGTGAAGACGCTGGTCGGACGGGAACTCGTCGTGGTCCGCGGGACGGGTACGTCATCCGGCACTCCTTGATCCGGGAGACCGTGGCCCGCACCCATGACACCGGCCTCCCGGTTCCCCGACCGCACCTGACGGCAGAGGCCGGGACCGCGTACATCGGTCCCGGCCCAGGCCATCACGATTGCGACGGCATCACCTTCACGTCCGCGGCCCGCACGAACGCCACCCGGTGACCGAACTGGATCTCGTAGTACATGTCCTTGCCGATCACGACCCTGTGCGGTGCGGTGTCGAAGGTCGGCGCGTAGAAGTACTCACCCGGCACCTTGTCGCCGACCGCGTACCTCTGGCCCGCGAGGAGTTTGTAGGGCAGGGGTGAGACCGACTGGACGGGCACACCCGCCGGGTAGGCCTCCTTCTCCGGGTAGGCGCGCCCGTAGACGGGGATCTCCTTGAGATCGTCCTTGGGCGTGATGACCAAGCCCGACGCGTTGACCGCCGTCGGCTGCTTCTCCGGGTTCTTGAACCAGGCCTTCTGGCCCAGGTACCAGATCGCCGTCCAGTCACCGTCGCGGTCGGCGACCGCGTACTGCTGCCCCGTGGAGACGCGCGAGGCGACATCGTTCACGTCGATGGTCGAGGCGTCGCCCTTGGGGTAGAGACCGATGTCCTGGATGAGGGGTGACGTCTCGTCCGGCTGGGAGTAGAGCCGCACCTCGCCGGAGCCGTGCGCCGCGCAGGGCTCGCCCTTGGTGACGCAGCCCGTGTACACCGGCTGGTTCTTGTTGAAGTCGGGCAGCACGGTCACCAGCCCGCCGGCCTGCCGCGTAGTGCGCTGGAGGGGGTGCCCCAGCAGTGTGAAGTAGTGCCGCCAGTCCCAGTACGGGCCCGGGTCCGTGTGCATGCCGGGGATGTTCGACGCCGTCGGGCCGGGCACGTTCTCATGTCCCAGGATGTGCTGCCGGTCGAGCGGAATGGCGTACTTCTTGGCGAGGTACTTCACCAGCCGCGCCGAGGCCTGGTACATCTCCTCCGTGTACCAGGCGTCCGGCGAGGCGAGGAAGCCCTCGTGCTCCAGGCCGATCGACTTGGCATTGATGTACCAGTTGCCCGCGTGCCAGGCGACGTCCTTGGCCTTCACATGCTGGGCGATGTGGCCGTCGGTCGAGCGCAGGGTGTAGTTCCACGACACATAGGTCGGATCCTGGACCAGCTTCAGGACGCCGTCCCAGGTGCCCTCGGTGTCATGGATGACGATGTACTTGATGCTCTGCGAGACGGGCCGGTCGCCGAGGTCGTGGTTCCCGTAGTCGCCCTCGCCGAACTCCTCGTACGGAGCCGGAATCCACTCGCAGGCCACGCTCTCGGGACACTCCGTGCCATCGGCCGAGGCCGCACGCAGGCCCACCCGCCGGAGCTGTGCCATGTCGGGGCTCACTTCGGGCTGGGCGGCGAGCGCCACCTGCTGTCCGGCGTCGGTGAAGCGCTCCTCGCCCTCGTGGATCACGTCGTACACGTCATGGGCGTACGTCGCCGCCGTCGCGCTGTCATCCGCGCCCGAGAAGCGCGCCACCGCCCGGTACCAGTCGGCCGCGTCGTCGCTCAGCGGCTCGCCGAGGTCCCGCTGCGCGGCGGCGAGGAGCGCGGCGCCGCCCTCGACGTTCGCGGCCGCGTCCGTACGCAGCTGCTCCGCCGAGAGGCCGGTGAGCTCGGCAGCCTTCGGCAATGTCTTGAGCCGGGCCGGGAGTTCGGAGTTCTCCGGCACCTTCGTGTCGGGAAGGAGGGCCGCACGCGAGCTGTCACCGCGGGCGTCCTCGGTGCCCTCGCTGTGGTGCGGTGCCTCGACGATCGCCGTACGGGCGTCGGTGAGGTGCATGGGGCCGTAGCCGCCGCTGACGCTCGGGGCACCGGCGTGCGCGTCCCAGCGGGACTGCAGATAGGAGACCGCGAGAAGGACGCTCTGCGGCACGTGGTATTCGGCTGCCGCGTCGGCGAAGGCCCGCTGCAACTGCGCGGAGGAGGCCTGCGGGGCGGTGCCGGACGGGGCCGCGCCGAGCAACGGCAGGAGCAGCGCAGCGGAGGCCACGGCTCCCGCGGTTCTGCGCGCCCGTCTGTGCCCGGCGGTGGCGTTGGGGTCGGTGGCGGTTCCTCGCAATGCAGCCTCCTGGGACGGTCGAGCGTGCTGGGGCGTGCGGGGGCCGATCGTGGTCAGTGGTACCCGCTCTCCGACGATCCGTCAATCATGCCCAGAGACAGGCGATTTCCCACGTCAGCGGTGGGTGAAGGGATTTTCGTGGCGGCGGTCACCCGGCCTGCGGCGCGTCAGTGGAGTGGACCAATAGTCCGAACGGGGGACGCTCGGGTACGGCGCACGGGGAAGGGGTGCCGGACACGACGAAGGTCCGCGGTGCGCCCCTGTCCCTGGCGCAACCGCGGACCTCCGTCCCCGTCAGCGAGTGCCGACCGCCGCTCGAACGGCCCGACGGGCCAACTGGCAGTCGTCGTGCAGCCGCCTCAGCAACAGCCGCTGTTCCTCGCCGGACGGCGCAGCACCCGAGTGGGCCGGTCCCGGTGCCGCCGGGGTCGTGTCGTGCATCGAACGCTGCAGCGCCGTCTCGTACGTACGGATCTCTCTGGTGAGGACGAGCATCAGGTTCACCAGGAAGGCGTCGCGCGCCGCGGGCCCCGCCGACTGCGCGAGCTGGCTGATCTGACGCCGGGCCACGGGGGCGTCCCCGAGGACCGTCCACAGCGTTGCCAGGTCGTACCCCGGCAGGTACCAGCCCGCGTGCTCCCAGTCCACCAGCACTGGACCGGCCGGTGAGAGAAGGATGTTCGACAGGAGCGCGTCGCCGTGACAGAACTGGCCCATGCCCTGCCGGCCCGCCGAGTGGGCGATGCCGTGCACCAGCTTCTGCAGATCGCCCATGTCCCGGTCCGTGAGCAGACCCAGCTCATGGAAACGGGAGATCCGCTCCGCGTAGTTCAACGGGGCGTCGAACGTCCCCGCCGGCGGCCGCCACGCGTTCAGCCGGCAGATCGCGCCCAGCGCCGCCCGGATGTCCGCGCGGGGCGGGGCCTCCGCCGGATGCCGCTGCAGAGCGGCCACCCGGCCCGGCATCCGCTCGATCACCAGCGTGCAGTTGTCCGGATCCGCCGCGATCAGCCGGGGCACCCGCACCGGCGGCCGGTGCCGCACGAACGAGCGGTAGGCCGCTATTTCATGCCGGATCCGCTCGGTCCAGATGGGGGAGTGGTCCAGTAAACACTTGGCGACGGCCGTGCTGCGCCCCGTCGTGCCGACGAGGAGCACGGAGCGTCCGCTGCGGCGCAGCACCTGGACCGGAGCGAACTCCGGGCAGATCCGGTGCACCGACGCGAGCGCCGTACGCAGCTGCGCGCCCTGGGGGCCGGACAAGTCGAGTCTCCCGCTGAGCGGTTGGGCACCGAGCCCCGGAACGCGCCGGGCCCTGCCGGCGCCGAGCACGGGGGCCGCCGCCGGGCGCGCGGGGTCGAGGTAGGGGCCGCCGCCGACCGGGCGGGGGTGCAGCGACCGGGGCGGAGCGGACACGGAGGACGATGCTGCGTACATGGGCGATACAGATCCCTTCGTGTGCCTGCAAGTTGCTGCGCTACCCGCCCCGGCCGCCCTGGTGCACCCTGGGGAATGTCCGTGGGGCAACCGGGTCGGGGTGGCGCGTTCCTACCTGACACCCGTTGTCCACTGGCACACCATCTGGCGCACCCTGGCGAACCCTGGCGAATAGTCGCTCAGCAACTGACAGGCGGTTACTGTCAAATCAGCCGAGAACCTGGGGGCTTGACGTGAACGGACAACCCAACACCCGCCTGTCGGACCTGTTCGGCCTCGCCGGCTGGTCCAAGGGCGAGCTCGCGAGGATGGTCAACCGACAGGCGGCGGCCATGGGCCACCCCCAACTGGCGACCGACACCTCGCGGGTGCGGCGTTGGATCGACATGGGAGAGATCCCGCGCGATCCGGTGCCGAGGGTGCTGGCGGCTCTGTTCACCGAGCGTCTCGGCCGTGTCGTGACCATCGAGGACCTCGGTCTGGTCCGGCACGGGCGCGTGGGGAAGCGGCAGGGCGGCGGGAATGCGGAACATCCCGACGGTGTGCCGTGGGCGCCCGAGCGAACCGCCGCGGTCCTCACCGAATTCACGGGAATGGACCTCATGCTCAACCGACGCGGCTTGGTGGGCGCGGGTGCCGCGCTCGCCGCAGGATCCGCACTCAGTACGGCCATGCACGACTGGCTTCACACCGATCCGGCCCTCTCGGCCGACGCTCCCCAATTCGACGATCCCCTGCACGCCGACCCCGCTGGGTTCGACCGCTACGAGGCCGCCCCCATCGGGTCGCAGGAGATCGAGGAACTGGAGCGCTCGGTCGAGGTGTTCCGGGCCTGGGACGCGGCCCGCGGTGGCGGGCTGCAGCGCAAGGCTGTGGTGGGCCAGCTCAACGAAGTGGGAGGCATGCTCTCCTACCGACACCCCGACCATCTGCAGCGGCGCCTGTGGGGCGTCGCCGCCAACCTCGCCGTCCTCGCGGGCTGGATGTCGCACGACGTCGGCCTGGAGCCCACGGCCCAGAAGTACTTCGTCATCGCCGCCCACGCGGCCCGAGAAGGCGGTGACCGGCCCCGCGCCGGGGAGGCGCTCTCCCGAGCGGCTCGCCAGATGGTGCATCTGGGCCGGCCCGACGACGCACTCGACCTCATGAAGCTCGCCAAGTCCGGTTCCGGCGAAGAGGTGTTGCCCCGCACCCAGGCCATGCTCCACACCATCGAGGCCTGGGCACAGGCGTCCATGGGCAAGGGCCAGGCCATGCGGCGCACGCTCGGTCAGGCGGAGGACCTGTTCGTCTCCGACCGGGGTGACGTACCTCCGCCGAGCTGGATGCAGTTGTTCGACGAGGCCGACATGCACGGCATGCAGGCTCTGGCCTATCGCACCCTCGCCGAACACGAGCCGGCCGCGGCGGCCACCGCGCAGCGCCATGCGAAGGAGGCACTGAAGCTGCGCGAGTCCGGCCGGGAGCGGTCGAAGATCTTCGACCACATCTCCCTCGCGTCGGCCTGCTTCATCGCCGACGACCCCGAACAGGCCGACCGGTACGCGCGACTGGCCCTGACGTCGATGGGAGCCAACTCCTCCCACCGCACCTGGGACCGGCTGCGCGAGATGTACCGGCTCACCGGGCAGTACTCCAGCTATCCGAAGATTCAAGACCTGCGTGAGGAGATCAAATTCGCCCTTCCCCATGGCTCGCTGAAGCCCAGGGGCGGCCACAGCGCGCGGGCGTAAGGGGGGCCCGTGCCGGCAGCACGGGTCGGTCTAGGAGCCGGGGTCGCGGCATGACCCCGATGGACAGCGTCGTCAGGAGCCGACCCGGGCGATGAGCACGCAGGCATCGTCCTCGCGCTCGGTCTCGCCGAATTCCTCGACAACCATCCGTACACAGTCCTGGGTTGAGCGGGCTTCGTCGAAGCGCGGGGCCAGGTCGAGTAGCTTCTGGACGGCCGCCGTTCCTGCCGCGCTCTCGGCTTCTCCCCCACTCTCGGCTTGGCTCGAGCGGGGGGACCCCCATCGCCGGGGCACCAGCCCGTCGGTGTGCAGGAGCAGCAGGTCGCCCTCTTCGAGGCTCTCCTCGGCCTGCCCGTAGACGGCACCTGATGTCGCTCCGAGCAGCACGCCGTCGGGTGCTGCCAGCACGCGCCCCGTCCCGTTGCGGAACAGCAGCGGGGCGGGGTGTCCTGCCTGCGCCCAGCTGAGGGTGTGGGTCTCGGGCCGGTAGCGACAGCAGACGGCGCTGCCGAGGGCCGGCTGGACGGAGGCGTCGAGCAACTGGTTGAGCCAAGACAGCATGTGACCCGGCTGGGTGCCCGTTATGGCCATGCCGCGCAGGGCGCCGAGCAGCATTGCCATGCCCGAGGTCACGGAGACTCCGTGGCCGGTGAGGTCACCGACGCTCAACAGGGTGTCGCCGTCGGGCAGTTCGAGAGCGTCGTACCAGTCGCCGCCGATCAGTGCGCTGGTCGACGAGGGCAGATAGCGGGCGGTGAGGTCCAGGGTCTGCGTGCCCCGCTGAGGGAACCGCAGGGAGCCGCGCCACGGCGGCAGCACGGCCTCCTGCAGCTCGATCGCCAGCCGGTGCTCGGTCTGCGCGATGTGCCGCTCGCGTTGCAGCGAGTCGCGGGTCTCGCTCACCGTCCGCTGGCTGCGGCGCAGTTCGCTGACGTCGCGCAGCACGGCCCACATCGAGGCGGTGCTGCCGTCGGCGTCGAGCACCGGCTCGCCCATCATGTGCACGGTCCGCACCCCGCCGTCGGGACGCACGATGCGGAACTCCCCGTCGATGGGTTTGGCGTCGATGAGGCAGTCCGTGACCATCGTCGTCAGCCTCGGCCGGTCCTCGTCGAGCACCACCGACGGCAGTTCGTCGAGTGTGA
Organism: Streptomyces albiflavescens; assembly: GCF_014645835.1. GTDB lineage: Bacteria > Actinomycetota > Actinomycetes > Streptomycetales > Streptomycetaceae > Streptomyces > Streptomyces albiflavescens. Next base: position 18,695 of record NZ_BMMM01000001.1, on the reverse strand, counting down.
GTGGGGGAGCGGCGGGGTCGCGGCCCAGGATCTGATAGAGCTCACCGGACCAACTGGCCTCGTCCGTCTGGAGGTTCCACTCGGCGCTGCCGACCCGGCTCAGCAGCGAGCCGCGCCGGGACGCGGCCGGCACGGCTCGGGCGGCGGGGACGGCTGTGGGTTGGACGCGCACGGGGGGCGGTCCGTCCCGCAATTGGGCCAAGTGCTCGTCGAGGTCGTTGAGTTGGTGCATCGCCAGATTGCACAGCGCGCGCTGCCAGCGTCCTTGAGGGTCCTCGCCGTCGACGGGAGCGTCACGCCGTACGGCGTCCACCTCGCCGCGCAGCCGCCGCGTCTGCGAGATGAGCGCGTCGACCGTGCCGCGCTGGGGCGGCTGAGCGGCTGAGCGGTCCGCAGAGAGATGGGAGGGCATGACGTGCTCCGATGCGGGGACGGTACGACCAAGGCTGACGGAAGGACCGTTACGACTGTTGCACAGCCTGCGACGCGCTGTAAGGGATTTGGCAACACACGATACGGTGGTGCTTCTGGCATATGCCGCAGTCCTCCCGGACCGGGTGTGCGGTATCGATTCGGTACGCGTCCGGCGTGGTCAAGTCGTAGGCGGCCTACGCGACTTGAGGGTCCCGCGAGGTATGCGCGACCGTGGTTCATTCTTCTGTTCGAGGGGCGTTTGTGCGAAGTCTTCTCGAGTACCGGATCCGGCAAACTCGCTCGGGTTCACAGTGAGCGCACGAAGTCCTTCACCTCTGACTCGTAGAGAGAGACCGGGTCGATCCCCATCGAGGTGAAGTTGCCCTCGATCTCCAGGCCGACCAGGCCGTGCAGATGAGCCCACAGCATCGTGGTCCGCAGGGCGACCGCCTCCGGCACGTCCACGATTTCATGGTGGTTCATCCACTCCCGGAACTGCGCCGCCGGGCCCTCCGCAACCGCTGTGCCCGGCTTCGCGAGGGCGCCCACCACCTCCAGTACGACCTTCATGGCGGGCTGGGAGGCCTCGACCAGGCTCGTGGACTGTGCGTCGTAGCCCTGAAGCGGTGCCCGGAACAGGAGCCGATAGCGGTGCGGCTCGGCCAGTGCCCAGGCGCGGTAGGCCTCGACGACCGCGGTCAGGCGGGCGACCGGGTCCGTCGTGCCGGCGTCGGCCGCGTGGGAGAGGGTGGATGCCAGGTCCCCGTAGGCGTCGATGACCAGCTCGGTCAGCAGACTGTCCCGGTTGGTGAAGTAGCGGTAGAGCGCGGGGCCTGTCATGCCCACCTGTTTGGCGATGGCGTTCAGTGACAGCGCCTCCGGGCCGCCCTCGGCCAGTTGTCGCAGTGCCGCAGTCTTGACCTCCTGCCGTACCTGCGCGCGGAACCGGTCGCGCAGGCCGGGCTCGGTCCGGCTCTCTGCCGCCATGTCATCGCCTCTTCGTCGTCTGTGGGTGGCTCTTGACTTACGGAATATAGAGGAGCAAGCTTTAGTTAGAGCCTATCACGAACACGAGAAGCTATAACGAAGGAGCGTGGACCGTTATGGACACGGAGACCGTGGCCGATGCGATGACCGAAGTCGTCCTCCCGGGTGTCGTGGAGCCTTCCGGCCTCGAGATCCGCGTGCGCCCCGCGCCGGAGCCGGCGGCCGGTGAGGTGGTCCTGGCCCTGGAGGCCTCCGGCGTGTCGTTCGCCGAACAGCAGATGCGGCGCGGCAAGTACTACGACCAGCCGCCGTTCCCCTTCGTGCCCGGCTACGACCTGGTCGGCGTCGTGGTCCGGACCGGCGCGGGGGTGGACGCGTCACTGGTCGGCCGGCGCTTCGCCGCTCTGACCAAGGTGGGCGGCTGGGCGAGCCGGGTCGTCCTGCCCGTCACCGATCTCGTCGAGGTCCCCGGCGGACTGGACCCCGCCGACGCCGAAACGGTGGTCGTCAACGGCATCACGGCCTGGCAGATGCTGCACCGCATCGCCAAGGTCGGCGCCGGAGGGACCGTTCTGGTGCACGGGGCGAACGGCGGCGTGGGCTCCACCCTGGTCCAGCTGGCCACGCAGGCCGGCATCCGCGTGATCGGCACCGCCTCGCCCCGGCATCACGACGCGGTGCGCGCGCTCGGCGCGACTCCCCTCGACTACCGCGCGACCGATCTGCCCGCCAGGGTAAGGGAGTTGGCGCCGCGGGGTGTCGACGCCGTCTTCGACCACATCGGCGGCGACGGGATCGTCGACTCCTTCGGGCTGCTGGCCCGGGGCGGCACGCTCGTCTCGTACGGCACCGCGGCAACGCGTGACGTCGCGGGGTCCTCCAAGCTGCCCGTCCTCAAGCTCATCGGACGGCTGTTCCTCTGGAAGATCCTGCCCAACGGCCGGCGTACGCACTTCTACAACATCTGGGCCGGCAAACGCCGTCCGGCCGCTTTCCACGAGCGCCTGCGCACCGACCTCGGTCGTGTCTTCGCCCTGCTCGCGGACGGCTCCATCACCGCGCAGGTCGCGGCCCGCATCCCGCTCAGTCAGGCCGCGGAGGCCATGCGGCTGGCCGAGTCCGGGACCGTCACCGGAAAGGTCATCCTCGTCCCCGACCCGGCCCCGGACGCGCCCGACGCCCACTGAAGTCAGTTCGTTCCGACACCGATACGCCCAAGACCGATACACCCGAGGAGTAACCCATGTCCGTACAGGAGAACGCCGCACTCGCCGAGCCCTGGAAAGCGCTCTGGAACAACGACCTCTCCCTCACGGAGAAGATCATCGCTCCCGACTTCGTCGCTCACGCCGCACCGATCACAGGATCGGGCGCCGACGAGATCCGCGGCCGGGAGGCGCTGAACCAGTGGATCGCCGGGATCCACTCCCTGCTGAGCGACCTGACCTTCGGCATCCAGGTGGGGCCCATCGCCACCGATGAGTATCTGGTGGTCCGCTGGCAGGCCCGGGGCATCTACGGCGGCGGGTTTCCGGGGGCCCCCGAGGAGGCGATCGGCAACGAGGTCGCGTTCACGGGAACCGACACTCTCCGGGTGGAGGACGGCCGGTTGGCCGAGTACTGGGCGAACGCGGACAGTCTGTTGCTGGTGCAGCAACTCGGGATACGCGAACTGCCCGGGGCCTGACGGGACACATGTCGACGGACCGGGCGCGATCGGCGGTCGGTCATGCACTCCGCGACCACGGCCGCCTCGGCTCCCCCGGCCCGACCACGGCGACGCCGAGACAGGGATGCCGAACTGGGCGCGGTGAAGGTCTGGCCCACGTCGATCGGGGTCGCATCGGCGCCGCGCTCCGCTCATCTCGTCGTCGGCGACCTGTTGTTGGGACGGTGCCGGGGGCCGGGCGAGTTTCGACCGCTGTTCACCCCTGCCTCACCGCACCGGTATGGGCCTTGACGAACACTGCGTGCACGCTGGCGCGCGGTGTGCCGCAGGGGCACTCCGGTGACGAGGGCGGACGAATGACACCGATCAGCCGAAGAGGCTTTGTAGGGCTCGGCGCATCCGTGGCGGCAGGTGCCGCGATGGGCGTCGGTTCGCGTCCAGCGGCCGCCGCCGCGAGCGCGGCGACGGCGACCGGCACGATCTCGGATGTACAGCACGTCGTGATCCTCATGCAGGAGAACCGCAGCTTCGACCACTACTTCGGGCGTCTCAGGGGCGTCCGCGGCTTCGACGACCGCAGCGGCATCACGCTCTCCGGCGGCAACTCCGTCTTCAACCAGCCGAGCGGCAGCGGCAGGCAGTACCCGTGGAAGCTCAGCTCCACGCCCGCTGCGGGCGGCAAGGACGGCGAGACCCTCGCGCAGTGCAACGGCGACCTCCCGCACTCCTGGTCCTCGCAGCACTCCGCCTGGAACAAGGGACGGCTCGACAACTGGGTCTCGGGCGTCGGCAATATCCGCACGATGGGCTATCTCGACCGCTCCGACATCCCGTTCCACTACGCGCTCGCCGACAACTACACCATCTGCGACGCCTACTTCTGCTCCGCGCTCAGCGCCACCGGCCCCAACCGTACGTACCTGTGGAGCGGCAAGGTCGACAGCACCAGCTACGACGGCGGCGACGAGTCCGGACTGACCTGGCAGAACTACGCCGAGGCACTCCAGGCGGCCGGCGTGAGCTGGAAGGTCTACCAGAACGCGCAGGACAACTACGGCGACAACGGCTGCGCCTACTTCAAGAAGTTCGCCGCCGCCAAGGCGGGCGACCCGCTGTACGACCGTGGCATGGCCTCCGTGCCGAACGTGACCGGCTCCACCCCCGACGACATCGCCGCCGCCATCAAGGCCGACGTCCTCGCGGGCACCCTGCCCCAGGTCTCGTGGGTGGTGGCCAACCAGGCCTTCTCGGAGCACCCCTACGCCCCGCCCGGCGACGGCGCGCACTTCGTCGACCTGGTGTACAAGGCGCTCGCCGCCGACTCGAGCGTCTTCAACTCGACCGTCCTGTTCCTCAACTACGACGAGAACGACGGCTTCTTCGACCATGTTCCGCCGCCGGCGCCGCCCGCGGGCACGGCGGGGGAGTTCCTCAACGGTGTTCCGTACGGTCTCGGCTTCCGCGTTCCCATGCTCGTCATCTCGCCTTGGACGCGCGGCGGTTGGGTCTCCTCGGAGGTCTTCGACCACACCTCCGTGCTGCGCTTCCTGGAGACCTGGACCAGCGCCCTCGGCAAGCCCGCGGCCTGCCCCAACATCAGCGCCTGGCGCCGTAAGGTCACCGGCGACCTGACCGGAGTCTTCGACTTCGCGCATCCGGTCTACGGCGCGGCCTCCCTGCCCGCGACCAGCGTCATCGGATACGACACCTGCGGCCCCCTGCCCAACCCGGTGCCCACCACCAACGCGCTGCCCACGCAGGAGTCCGGTACCCGGCCCGCTCGTGCGCTGCCGTACCAGCCCGGCGGCTATCTGGACCACCTGGAGTTCGGTGCGAGCGGCAAGATCCTTGCGTGGTTCACCGTGGCCAACCAGGGCACGCCCGCCAGGAGCGCCGCGCACTTCTCCGTCCACCCCAACGCCTACCGCGACACGACGCCTTGGCAGTACACGGTCGACGCGGGCGGCACCGCCTCGGACTACTTCAACATCGGCTCGGGCTATGGGGACGGGAAGTACGACCTTTCGATGGTCGGTCCCCACCGCTTCCTGCGCCGCTTCAAGGGCGACGCGACGAAGGCGGGCAAGTCGGCGGAGGTGAGCACCCGCTACGCGACCGAGCCCGGTACGGGGAAGACGGCCATCTACTTCAAGATGACCAACTCCTCGGCCGCCTCGGTGAAGTTCACCATCACCTCCAACCACTACCGCGGTGACGGTCCCTGGACGTACACCGTCGCCGCGGGCGGTTCGACGGAGGACTTCTTCAACGCGGTGGCGTACCAGGACGGTTGGTACGACTTCACGATCACCGTCGACTCCGACGCGACCTGGTCGCGTCGGTTCACCGGTCACATCGAGACGGGCGCGGCGAGCGTCAGCGGCTGATCCGGTACGACGGCGGGCCCGAGCGCCCGCCGTCGCTGTTCACGCGTACAGGTCCGGGCGCGGGGCGAGTTCGACGGTCACCCGGCCGCCGTTCTCCAGTGCCCGGACCCCCGCCTCGGCGACGGCGGACGCGGCATACCCGTCCCAGACACTGGGCCCGGTGACCCGTCCCGCCCGGGTGGCATCCACCCATGCCTGCACCTCGCGGTCGTAGGCATCGGCGAAACGTACGAGGTAGTCCTGGGCGACCTCCTCGTTCGCACCGCCCGCCGTCGTCACCACCATGGCGTGCTCGTCCCCGATCCGCGCGCTCCCCGACTCGCACACCGCCTCGCACCGCACCTGATAACCGAAGCCGCAGTTGACGAAGACCTCGACGTCGACCAGAGCCCCGTCCGCGGTCTCGAACACCACGAATTGGGGATCGAGCAGGCTCTCCGGGGCGTTGGAGGACGGTCGCGGACGGAGTACGGTCACGGCCGTGAGCTCCTGGCCCAGCAGCCAGCGCGCCGCGTCGATCTCGTGCGAGACGGAGCTGTTGACGAGCATCGCCGAGGTGAAGCCGGGCGGGGACGAGACATTGCGGTGCGTGCAGTGCAGCATCAGCGGACGGCCCAACCGCCCGCCATCCAGCAGCGACTTGAGGCGCTGATACTCGGCGTCGTACCGGCGCATGAACCCGACCTGCGCCAGCCGCCGCCCGAGCCGCGCCTCGGCCTCCACCACGCGCAGCGCCCCGGCCGACTCCGGCACCAGCGGCTTCTCGCAGAGCACCGGCAGACCGCGCTCGAACGCCGCGAGCAGCGCCTCCTCGTGGGCGGGCCCGGGGGAGGCGATCAACACCGCCTGGACGCCGGGCGCGTCGAGGGCGGCCGGTACCTCGGTGTGGACCGAGGCACCGTCGATGCCGGCCACGGCGTCCTTGGCGCGGCCGGTGTCGGGATCCGCCACCGCGGCTACCCTCGCGCCACTCACCACTTGGTCGATTCGCCGTATGTGGTCGGTACCCATGTGTCCGGCACCCAGGACCGCCACACCCAACAGCTCACTCACGCGCTCCGCACCTTTCTGCCGACAGCTCGGTCCCCGTGATGCGATTGTCGGTCGGAAAGATCAGTAACGCAGCACCCCGGCGATGCCTTTGGCATCCCCGAGGCTGCCGTCGGGGACGAAACGAACCTCGGCGCCCGTGTCCAGACAGCGCTCGACGATCTCGTCCACGATGTCCTCCCTGGCGTCCAGCTCACCGCTCTCGGCCGGGATCAGATGGTCACCACCGTCGTCGCGGACCGTCACGCGGTAGTTCTCCTCGACCGCGAGGAGTCCGATGCGGCCGTCGGAGGCGTTCTGCCAGACCTCGTCGACACCGGCGGCGAACGCCTTCCGGCCGCGGGCCGCCACCAGTTCACGGCTCACCGCGTCGATGCTCTTGCGGTCCTCGGCGGCGATCACCGGCTGGACCGCCTGCCACACGGCGTTGGGGGTGCCGTGCGCCAGACCGCCGTGCGGCACGTGGACGGCGTCCTTGGCGGCGATGCCGACCTCGTCGAGCAGCGATAGCGCGGCCTGCTCGCCCGTGATGTACAGCGGTCGCGGTTGGTCGCGCAGGACCGCGGTCAGGGCAGTGTCCGCGTCGCGCAGGAAGTGGCGGGTGCCCTCGTCGCGGAAGGTGCTCGGGATGTCGCCGATCTGCTCTTGGCGCTCCGCGTCGAAATTCTCGCGGCCCCGGGTCAGCGGGAAACCACCGGAGTGGTCCTCGACGACATGTTCGGCGCCACCGTTCCACAGCGTCACCCGGTCGGGCGAGACCGCGAGCAGCCAGAACGGGCGTTCGGAGGCCTGTGCGGCGACGAGGTTGCGGGTCAGGAAGGTGTCCGAGAGCACCACGCGCTCGGGCACGGTGCGGGCCAGCGACCAGACCTGGTGCTCACCCGGCGCCGCGAAGATCGCCAGGCCGTCCTCGGCGTGCGCCAGATCGACCTCGGCCAGGGCCCGCTCGAGCTGCTCGACGACATCAGTTCGCCGTTCGCGGGTGACCGAGGGGTCGGCCTCCAGTTGCTTCTTGGCCTCGGCCACGACATTGCGGAGCCGGACCGGATCCTGTGCGTTGTCGGGTTCGCGGCGGTGCGTCGGCGTCAGCACGGACACCGCCGGATAGGGCCGCGGCCTGCGCAGCTCGGTGAGGGTCGCGGGGCTGAGTGCGTGCTCCATACCAGCACCATAGGACCGATTCGCCTATCAGGCATTTGGGGCAATTGATGGTGAGTGTCGCTCGGGTCGGCAGATGAGGTTCCCCGCGTCGTGGTCGCCGTACGACGATGCCCGTCTCCGCAGGACGCCCATGAGCAGGTCGACGCAGAAATCCAGGCGCCGCCGGCCGCCAAATTGACACTGCTGACCCTCACCATGATGGTCGTCGGTTCGATGGTCGCGGCCGGGGTCTTCTCGCTGCCGCGGCGCTTCGCCGAGGAGACGGGCGTGGCCGGCGCCCTGATCGCATCGGCCGTCGCCGGTACCGGGATGCTGATGCTCGCCTTCGTCTGCCAGCGGCCGGCGATCCGCAGACCCGACCTCGACGCGGGCGTCTACGCGTACGGCGGCCGAGCACGTCATCATCGCGGGCATGCCGAAGCTGCGCTCCGCGATGCACCTCGACACCGTCTTCACCTTCGCCGACCGCGACTTGGTCACGCTCTACCCGACCATCATGGACGGGGTCCACACGTTCTCCCTCCGCCCGGGCGACAAGGCTCCCGGCGTCGAACTCACCGACGAGGGCTCGCGCCCCTTCACCGATGTCGTTGCCAAGGCGCTCGGCCTCTCCGAGTTGCGGGTCGTCGAGACGGGCGGCGACGTGTACGCCTCCGAGCGGCAGCAGTGGGACAGCGGCAACAACGCCGTGGCCCTGGAACCGGGCGTGGTGTTCACCTACGACCGCAACACGCAGACCAACACCTTGCTGCGGAAGACGGGGATCGAGGTCATCACCGTCGACGGCGCCGCACTCGGGCAGGGCAGGGGCGGCGGCCACTGCATGACCTGCCCCATCGCGCGCGACCCCGTCGCCTTCTGACCCTCAGAAGGCATCCGGATCGGCGGCGGCCCAGTCCGACTCCCAGGAGGCGGGCGGCTCCTGGAGCAGGACCCCGGGCGCGAGCCACTCGTAGAGCTCCGCGTACGTCCGCACAGTCGTCGCGTCCATGCGCCGGAGCAGCTGGTGAGGCCCGAGCTCGCCCGGATCCCGTACGCCCATGGCGGCCATGATCCGGCTCGCGCTGCGCACGGTCGCCCGCTGGTAGCGCTGGACGCGCTCGGACTTGTCGGCCACGTCCAGGGCGCGGACCCGGCGCGGGTCCTGTGTCGTGACACCCACCGGGCATCGGTTCGTGTGGCAGCGCCGGGCCTGCAGGCAGCCCACGGCGAACATCATCGCGCGGGCCGCGTTCGTGTAGTCCGCGCCCTGCGCCAGCCGTTTGACGATGTCCGAACCGATGGCGACCTTGCCACTCGCGCCGATCCGCACCCGCTCGCGCAGCCCCGCACCGACCAGCGCGTTGTGCACCGTGATCAGCCCCTCGGTGAGCGGCGTGCCGAGGCTGTCGGCGAACTCGAGCGGCGCGGCGCCGGTACCGCCCTCCGATCCGTCGACCACGATGAAGTCGGGCGTGACCCCCTCGGCGAGCATCGCCTTGCAGACCGCGAGGAACTGGCGGCGCGAGCCGACGCAGAGCTTGAAACCGGTCGGCTTTCCGCCCGCCAGCTCACGCATACGGGCGAGAAAGCGCACCATTTCACGCGGCGTCGAGAACACCCGGTGGTACGGCGGAGAGATGACCGTTCTGCCCTCCGGGACGTCGCGCGCCCGGGCGATCTCGGCGCTCACCTTGGCGCCGGGCAGCACTCCGCCGATGCCCGCCTTCGCTCCCTGGGAAAGCTTCAGCGAGACGCACTTGACCTCCGGCAGCGCGGCCTTGTCCGCGAACTCCCGTGCCTCGAAGCCTCCTTCGGGAGTGCGGCAGCCGAAGTACCCCGTACCGATCTCCCAGATCAGATCGCCGCCGCCCCGCAAGTGGTACTCCGACAGGCCGCCCTCGCCGGTGTCCTGCGCGAAACCGCCCAGCGCCGCGCCCCTGTTGAGCGCCAGAACCGCGTTCGAGGACAGCGCCCCGAAGCTCATCGCGGAGACGTTGAGCAGGGCCATGTCGTACGGCTGGGTGCAGTCGGGACCTCCGACGCGGACCACGGGCGGCTCCGTGGGCACCTCGACCGGGAGCATCGACGGTTCCAGGAACTCGTACCCGTCCCCGTACACGTCCCGCTCGGTGCCGAACGGCTCCTCGGCCTCGACGCCCTTGGAGCGCTCGTACACGATGCCGCGCACGTCACGGTCGTACGGGTGTCCGTCGTGGTTCCGCTCGACGAAGTACCTCCGCAGTTCCGGGCGCGGCGTTTCCCTGAGGAGGCGGAGATGGCCGAGCAGCGGATAGTTCCGCAGCACCGAGTGGCGGCGCTGCACCAGGTCCCACGCCCCGAGCGCGGTGAGCGCCAGGAGGGGACCCGCGGCGAACCACCACCACGACGAGACGGCGCACACCAGGACCAGCGCCCCGACCGCACCGAGGGCGACGAGCAGCAGCAAGAGCATCCGGCACACACCATGAGTCAAACGCATGGAAAGGGAAGGGGCGAAAGCAGGCGAGCCGCTCGAGTTCCCCCGATGTTGAGCAAGTCTTTGCCCGTGGCCGATTCCTGTTGAGAACGCGGCCGGGCGTCGGGGATTCCGCGGTTCCGGCGGGGGGAAGCGCGGCCGAAAGGGTGGGGGTGGCTGGGCCGATCGGGTTACGGGTGTGTTGACGGCCCTCCGCGCATGAAACAGCCTCGTCATATAGCTGCTGAATACAGCTGGTTTTGCGGAAACGGCCGTACGCCCCTGAAACCTCAGGTCGGCGCCGTGCTCCACGCGAACCGGACGCAGGAGGTAACGCATGTGCGGCATCACCGGCTGGGTCTCCTTCGACCGCGACCTGGACGCCGAGACCGAGACATTGGATGCAATGACCGAGACGATGTCCTGCCGCGGACCCGATGACCGGGGCACCTGGTCCGACGGCCCCGCCGCCCTCGGACATCGCAGGCTCGCGATCATCGATCTGCCCGGCGGGCGCCAGCCGATGACCGCCGAGACGCCGGACGGCACGGTCGCGCTCGTCTACTCGGGGGAGACCTACAACTTCACCGAGCTGCGCCGCGAGCTGTCCGACCACGGTCACCGCTTCTCCACCGACTCCGACACCGAGGTCGTCCTGCGCGGTTATCTCGAATGGGGCGAGCAGCTTCCCGGACGGCTCAATGGCATGTACGCGTTCGCCGTCTGGGACGGCCGCCACGACAAACTCGTCATGATCCGCGATCGCATGGGCATCAAGCCCTTCTACTACTACCCGACCCCCGACGGTGTCCTCTTCGGCTCCGAGCCCAAGGCAATCCTCGCCAACCCGCTGGCCCGCGCTCGGGTCCGCCTCGACGGCCTGCGGGAGCTGTTCGCCCTGGTCAAGACACCCCGGCACGCCATCTGGGACGGCATGCACGAGGTCGAGTCCGGCACCGTCGTCACCGTCGATCGCAGCGGACTGCGCCGCCATGTCTACTGGCGGCTGGAGACCCGGCCGCACACCGACGACCGCGACGCGTCCATCGCCACCGTCCGCTCGCTCCTCGACGACATCGTGCGCCGCCAGCTCGTCGCCGATGTGCCGCGCTGCACCCTGCTCTCCGGAGGCCTCGACTCCTCCGCCATGACCGCACTCGCGGCCCGGCAGCTCGCCGAGCACGGCGAGAAGGTCCGCAGCTTCGCCGTCGACTTCGTCGGCCAGGCCGATCACTTCGTCGCCGACGAACTGCGCGGTACCCCCGACACCCCCTTCGTGCACGACGTGGCCCGCGCCTCCCGCACGGACCACCAGGACATCGTCCTCGACTCGCACGCCCTCGCCGATCCGGACGTACGGGCGAAGATGATCCGCGCCCGTGACCTCCCCATGGGCTTCGGCGACATGGACGCCTCGCTCTACCTGTTGTTCCGGGCCATCCGCGAGCACTCCACGGTCGCGCTCTCCGGAGAGTCGGCGGACGAGGTCTTCGGTGGCTACCTGCAGTTCTTCGACGAGGAGGCCCGCCGCGCCGACACCTTCCCCTGGCTCGTGCGCTTCCGAGAGCACTTCGGCGAGGACGCCGAGGTACTGCGATCGGACGTCGCCACGGCGCTGGACCTGGAGTCGTACATCGCCGAGGGCTACCGCACGGCCGTCGCCGACGTCCAGCGCCTCGACGGCGAGAGCGACTTCGAGTACCGCATGCGCCGCATCTGCCACCTCCACCTGACCCGCTTCGTACGGATCCTGCTCGACCGCAAGGACCGCGCGAGCATGGCCGTCGGGCTCGAGGTCCGGGTGCCGTTCTGCGACCACCGGCTCGTCGAGTACGTCTACAACACACCCTGGTCCCTGAAGTCCTTCGACGGCCGGGAGAAGAGCCTGCTGCGGGAGGCGACCGCGGACCTGATCCCGAAGTCCGTGTACGACAGGGTCAAGAGCCCCTATCCGTCCACTCAGGACCCCAAGTACGCGATCGCCCTCCAGGAGCACGTCAAGGACCTGCTGGCCCGCCCCTCGCACCCGGTCTTCGACCTCGTCGACCGCGAGGGGGTCCGCCGGGCCGCTCACCGCGACACCCCGCAGATCACGCAGGCGTCGCGGCGCGGCCTGGAACGGACCCTCGATCTGGCGCTCTGGATGGAGATGTACGCCCCGGAGGTGTCGCTCAGCTGAGTCCGAGCGCCTTGTCCGCGGCGGCCACGGACGGCTTCCACCACGTCGTCACCGGCTCCCACACGAGGACGGCGTCGCCGGCGCCGAGCTCCTTCGCGGTGAAGGACCGTCCGACGTACGCCGGGTTCGCGGAGACCCCGATGGAGCCCACCCGGCGGGCCTCCGGGTCGCCCGGGTCGGCGATCGTCCGCACGGCCGCGTACGCCGTCCTGCCCGCGCCGATGCGGTAGGGCCCGCTCTCCCCGGCGGGAGTCGGCAGGGCCGCGCCGTCGAGGTCACCGAAGGTGACGGTGGGGATACGGTCGACGGTGCAGACGCGCGTGGAGCGGTTGGTGACGCTGATGTGCACGACGGTGGGGTCCGCGGACTGCTCGGCCCGCAGCCTGAGCGCCTTCTCCGCGCACTTCGCGGGCTGAGCGGCCTTCGCGGCCTGGGCGGCGGCCTTCGCGGGTCGCGGTGCGGCCGAGCCGCTCTGCGGCACGGCGAGAAGCAGCGCGGTGGCGGCGGTCGAGAGGACGAGAACGGTTCGGATGCGCATCGGTGGACTTCCCCCTGCTGTGGTCACCTGCAGTTACGGCGTGCCCGGTCGCGGCGACGCCTGCCCAGTGTGACGGCCGGGGTGGACGAGGGGTTGTAGCCGAGTTGTCCGTGTTACGCGGTGGTGGCACTTCCCGGTTCGGGGAACCCGGGTTCAGTCGTCGGACTCCGGCCCGCACGAGCTGCCGCTGTCCGGCAGGGACCCGTACAGCAGGAAGTCGTCGACCTTCTGGTGCACGCACTTGGAGGACGTGTACCCGGTATGCCCCTCGCCCCTGTTGTCGAGCACGACCGCCGACGAGCCGAGCCGCTTGGCGGTCTCCAGGGTCCAGCGGTAGGGGGTCGCGGGATCGCCGCGGGTGCCGACGAGCAGCATCTTCGGGGTGTGGACGTCGCGCACCTTGTCACGGATGTAGTCGGTGCCCTTGGGGCGCCCGTAGCACAGCAGCACCTGGGTGAGCCGGAACTGGCCGAAGACGGGGGACGCCTCCTCGTACGAGGCGCGGAGCTTGTCGATGTCCTTGGTGACCTGGTCGGCGGTGGGCCGATCGGGGTCGTCCGCGCAGTTGATCGCCATCAGGGCGGCGGGAAGGTTGTCGATGGGGATGTCCTGTTCGTCGACGAGGCCGCCGTCCTGTCGGGCTGCCGCGGCGCCCGGGAAGGCGACGCCTCCCGACAGCTGCGTGAGTCCGCGGGTGTCGCCGTCCTCGACGAGTTGCTTCAGGGCCCGCTCGAGTGTGGGCCAGTACCCCTTGCTGTACAGCGCCTGGCTGAGGGCGCCCACGAGATCCTGGCCGGAGAACTGCCGGCCGAGGTTCGTCGGGACCGGATCCTTGTCGAGCGAGTCGACGAGCTGGACGACCTGCGCTCGCGCGCTGCGCGGATCCTGGCCGAACGGACAGCCCATGTCCTTGGTGCACCAGGTGAGGAAGTCCTCAAGGGCGGTCTGCTGACCCTCGGCGCTCACCAGGCCCTGTTCCGTCAGCGGTTCGGTGAGCGTGTCCACTCCGTCGAACACCAGCCGGCCGGTCTTCTTGGGGAACTGGGACGCGTACACCGCGCCGAGCCGTGACCCGTACGAGAAACCGAGGTAGTTGAGCTTCTTGTCGCCCAGTGCCTGGCGCATGACGTCCAAGTCCCGGGAGGCGTTGACCGTGCCGATGTGCGGCAGTACGGGACCGGAGTTCTTGGCGCACAGCTCGGCGGCCTTCTTCACGACCTTGAGTGCGGCGCGCGGATCACTGCTGTCGGCGCTGGTGCCGATCGCGCCGGAGGCCTCGTCTGCGCCCTCACCACAGCTGATTGGTGACGACTGCCCGACGCCGCGGGGGTCGAAGGTCACCACGTCGTAGCCGTTCGTCAGGCTCATGAAGTCCTTGCCCGAGAGGGCGAGCTGGCTGATCCCTGCGGCTCCGGGGCCCCCGAAGTTCAGCAGCACGGAGCCCCGCGACTTGCCCGTGGCCCGATAGCGGGCCAGCGCCACGTCGAGCGTCCCTGAGCCCGGGTGCGCGTAGTCCAGCGGGACGGTCACCTTCCCGCACTGCATGTCCTTGGGTATCCCGTCGCCCTTGCACGCCGACCACGTGATCTTCTGGCGGTAGAAACGGGACAGATCCGGGCTGTCGGCGGCCGTCGCCTCCATGGGCAGCCCGCCCGCCAGCAGGGCCAGGGTCACGGTCGCGGCTCCGACGAACGCGCCGCGTTGGTGCACGGACAGCATGCATGCCTCCAGGGACCCCCGGCGGTGGACCGGCGATGCCCCCTCGCTCACGATAAGCGCGGGTCCGGGGCCACGCCTCTGGGCGAGCGGAAGGGGCCGTCGTGCCTCGTCCTGCACGCCGCACGACGTCCGGTTCCCGCACTCGCATCGGGCACACCTGTTCGAAATGGTGACGCTCGATGGGGTGAAAGGCCGATAAGCCATAACTCAGATGGTTCTTCCGCGTTTTACGCCATGCGGGCGAGTGCCCGCGACCATGTCTGGAAGGCAGGGAACCTATGAAACGGGTTACCCGAAATGGTTGGATCACCGCCGCTGCCGCCGCCTCGGGTGCGCTGGCCGTGACCATGCCGGCGCACGCCGACTCCGGGGCGGACGGCACCGCGGCGGGTTCGTCCGGGCTGATCTCCGGCAACACCATCCAGCTCCCGGTGCACGTTCCCGTGAACGTGTGCGGGAACACCGTGAACGTGGCCGGGCTGCTCAATCCGGCCGTGGGCAACAGCTGCGCCAACAAGAGCGACCGTGGCGGGGCAGGACACCCCGGCGGAACGCACGGCGGTGCCGTCGCGCACGGCAGCGGAAAGGATTCGCCGGGTGTGCTCTCGGGCAACGGCGTACAGCTTCCGGTGCAGGTGCCGGTGAACGTCAGCGGCAACTCCGCGACGGTGGTCGGTCTCGGCAACTCGGCCACCGGCAATCAATCCACGAACACCTCCGGGGATGTGCCCCACCACCCCGTCGGGCGCGCACCCAAGCCGTCCGCCCCGCCCAAGGCGCCCCGTCCCGCCCCGCAGCAGCCCGTCGCCTCCCTCGCCCACACCGGCGCGGACCAGACGGTTCCCGCGATCGCCGGGGGGCTGGCCCTGGTCCTGGGCGGTGCCGTCCTGTACCGGAGGTTCCGGCCCGCCGTGGTTCACTGATCCACGGCGGGCCGAGGGCGGAAGGCCCCACCGGGCCGATGGCCGGTGGGGTCTCCTCGGTTCCCTCACCCGGCGGCGTTCAGCAGATCGAGAGCGCTTTGCTGCCGGGCCGCGTCGATCCCGTCCAGCGGGCCTGACCAGCGCAGGCCGTACTGATCGAGTGCGTTGCGGTCCCCGCCGTAGGCGGCGTCGGCCTGCCTCCTCAGATACGCGGTGTACGGATGGTCGGGCAGGGCGGAATTGAGTGTGCCCAGGCCGCGCACATGAGCACCCTTGAAGGACGGGCCGTCTGCCCCGCAGTCCCCGCTCTCGCAGGGATCCCGCAGAATCCCGTCCGCGGTGTTGAGCGCCGACGAGGTGGTCGCCGCGTCGGCGATCTGCCGCGCCGTGGTGAGCGGCGCGTTGTCACCGGTCGCACGGTTCAGCTCGGTCAGCGCTCCGAGAAGTACGCCCTGGTTGTACGACCACACGGTGCCGCCGTTGTTTCGACAGGTCGACAGGCTGATCCCGTCGTTCACCAGGTGCGCGGAGTTCACCATGCCCGTCGACTGGAACCAGGACCAGCCGGCCCGGGCGCGCGCGAGGTAGCCGCTGTCGCCGGGGACGCGGTTGTGCAGCGCTGCGTTGAGCTGAATGTAGAGCGAGTTCGCGATCGCGTTCTTGTACGTCTTCGCGGTGCTCCACCACACCCCGCCGCCGCAGGTGGTGTCCCAGTACGCGGCCATGTGGTCGGCGTCGGCCCGCGCGGTGTCGAGGTAGCGGCTGTCGCCGGTCAGGTCGTACGCCGCCACCCAGGCGAGTCCCCACCAGCCGGTGTCGTCGAGGTAGTCGTTGCGGAACTGCCCGCCCTGCGCGCCCAGTTGGCGATCGTAGGTGGTGGCGACGGCGTACCGGTAGCTGCCCATGCCGGTGACCCGGATGTTGTCGATCAGGGCGGTGAGCGCGTTGGCCGAGTTCCACCAACCGGTCGTGGCGAAGAGACCGGTGGAGTTGTCGTAGAACATCATCTGGGCCGTCGCCGCGGCTGTCCGCCGCTCGCCCGCGTTCCATGTCGTACGCGCCCACGCGGTGCAGGCGATGTCGCTGCGGTCGCCTGCCTTGCCGCAGGCGCGCAGGGCGCCGACGCCGTGGCTGTTCCAGTCGTCGACGTTGTACATGAGGGTGCGCCAACCTCGTTGCCCCGCGGGCACGGTGGTGTCGCCGAGTCGGCTGCCCGAACTCCAGGTGCGGCCGCCGTCGAAGGAACGGTCGAGCCACACCTCGTCTCCGGGGCTGCCGTTGTCCAGCGACGCCCAGCCCATCGCGTCCGTGTCGTCGAAGTGGAGGGTGAAGGAGCGCGAGAACAGGGTGGTGGAGACCGGGGCGCGGTCCTGCGGGGAAAGGGCGGGGTCGCGGGCGTCGCAGTACTTGTTGCACACGGTCGCCGTGGGTGCGGCCGCGGATGGCTGGGGGAGGGCGAACCCCGCGGAGACGGCGAGGACGAGGGGCAGGGCTCTTCGCAGACAGCGCGACAGGTGAGACAACGTTGTCATCGTCAATCGACCTCTGATCGAGAGGGAGAGTGAGAGCGCTCTCGGAAGCTAGCTGCGTGACGCGTCCGCGCCAATCTCATCGCGCAGGATGCTGTACCGCACGCCGTCGCGCCAGCGCCCGTCACGGAACACGACGCTGCGCAGCACGCCCTCGCGAGTGAATCCGGCCTTCTCCAGGGCACGTTGCTCGGCGAAGTTGTCCGACTCGGTGTCGGCCTCGATGCGCATCACGAGCGTATGGGCGAAGAGATACCGGACCAGTTGCCGCTGCGCTTCGGTCCCCACGCCCTTGCCACGCGCCTCCGGCAGCAGAGCGATCCCCATGTTCCAGTAGTGCGTGGTCCGGCTGGAGACGATCTTCCGCCAGGCGACGAATCCCAGCCGCTCATCGTCGCTCACGACCATCAGCTGGCCCGATTCCTCGGTGATCAGGCCGGTCTCCGCCCATTGACGCCGCCAGCGCCGGATGTCCCACCAGCCGAACCACTGGAAGGGTTCGGCTGTCCGCGGTTCCAGCAGGAACCGCTCCATGACGGGCAGGTCGTCTTCGGCCACCGGGCGCAAGGTCACGCGTTCGACGCTCATGAAGGGCAACCCTAGGCCGGACGGGTGGTTGGCGCTGCCGCAACCGGGATCCGCTCAGCGGCGCGGGAGATCCTGGCCAAATCCCCTCCCACGCCCGGTGATTGCCGCTGCGAACGGCGTGGAGATCGGGAAGGATGCTGCGGGTGCGACCGACCACCGCACCACCGCGACCCCGTATGGAATGGAGCGCCCACATGACCCCTCCGGGACCCGAAGACCTCGTCGTCTCTCACGCCTCGCTCGACGACTGGAAGGTGGTCGGCGGATGGGCGGCGGACGAGGGATGGAATCCCGGGCTGTCCGACAGCACGAGCTTCTTCGTCCAGGACCCGGAGGGCTTCTTCATCGGCCGGATCGGGGGAGAACCCGTCTCGGCCGTCTCGGTGGTCAACTACAGCGCCGACTACGCCTTCCTGGGCTTCTACCTCGTACGCCCCGACCAGCGCGGCCGCGGCTACGGCATCGCCACCTGGAAGACGGCTCTCGCCCACGCCGGCGGGCGCACCGTCGGCCTCGACGGGGTGGTCGCACAGCAGGACAACTACCGCCAGTCCGGCTTCGAACTCGCCTACCGCACCGTCCGTTTCGGTGGAGTCACCCCCGTGGGGCAGGCGCCGTCGGGAGTGCGGCCTGCCGAGGAGGCGGACCTCGTGGCGATCACGGCGTACGACAGTGCTTGTTATCCCGCCGAACGCCCGCGCTTCCTGGAGCGGTGGCTGACCGGGCCGGGTCACCGCACCTTTGTCCGCCTCGCCGACGACGGGCACCTCACCGGCTACGCCGTGATCCGCCCGGCCCGCGACTCCCTGCGCATCGGACCGCTGTTCGCCGACACCGCCGAGGACGCCCGGGCGCTGTTCGCCGCACTGTCCGCCGACGCCGCCGGAAGCGCCCTGGCCGTCGACGTCCCCGAGACGAACGCGGCGGGCATCGCCCTTGTCGAGGAACTCGGCCTCGCCCCCTCCTTCGAAACGGCCCGTATGTACACGGGCCCGGTCAGGCCCTTCGCCCAGGAGCGCGTCTACGGCGTCACGACGCTGGAGCTCGGCTAGACGAGTCATTCCGAATGCTGACGGTGTGTCCGGCAACGCAGACAGGGCGTCCAAGATCGTTG